>NZ_CP160403.1:4375000-9866886 GCF_040782645.1 Streptomyces sp. HUAS ZL42 | reverse complement strand
TTCCGGCCACCGGATCGCTCCGCGATCCTCTGCGGGGATCCGGCTCCGCCGGCCCCCGGGCGGAACCGGTGCGCTCCGCGCGCCGGTTCCGCTAAAAAGCAGCAGCTACAGGGGTGATGGCAGGGCGTCAGGTGGTGCAGAGACCCCTGGGTGCGGTCCTGGGAGCTCTGGCGTGCCTATCCGTTTGACGATCCGTCAGCATGTGAATGCAGGAACCTCAGGATCGAACACTTTCGACCATTTTGGCGGCTCATATGCGTCACTCTAGTAGCCAGATAGATTCTGGTATAATGGCTGCATGGCTCCCCCACTCATCGCCGGGTACTGAAATCTCATCATGGCGTGCCGTAATTGGTGCGGGAAAATGGGTGTGGAATGGCGCATATGAGTCTTCGTCCGCATCAGGTTGAGGCGGTGGATTCGGTGCTTCGGAGTCTTTCGGAGCAGCCGGGGAAGGGAATTCCTCCTGAGGGCCTGAGGGCTCAGGTCATCGCCGCCACCGGGTCCGGGAAGACTCTGATCGGTGTGGAGGTGACGAACCGTCTGTCCGCGCGCAGGGTACTGGTGTTGGTGCCGACGTTGGATCTGCTGCTGCAGATGGCTGCCGCGTGGCGTCAGGGCGGCCGGCACGGGGCGATGGTCGGGGTGTGCTCGCTGCGGGGTGCCGATAGCCAGGGAGTGCCGTGTACGACGGATCCGGATGAGCTGGTGGCGTGGACGGCCGGGCCGGAGACGGTGACGGTGTTCGCGACGTACGCCTCGGTCGGCATGGGCACTGTGCAGCGGGCGCATGCGGCGGGGCTGCCGGTGTGGGACTTGATGGTGGTGGACGAGGCGCACCGCACCAGTGGGGATGCGGGCAGGCCGTGGGCGGCGGTGCACGACCAGGCGCAGGTGCCGGCGGTACGGCGGTTGTATATGACGGCGACGGCGCGGGTGTGGGAGGCCGAGGGGGATCGTCCGCGGCTGGTGGCCTCCATGGACGAGGACTCCCCCGTCTTCGGGCCGGTGGCCTACAAGTTGAAGTTGTCGGAGGCGATTCGGCTGGGGTTGGTGGCGCCGTATCAGGTGCTGTGCCTCGACATCCGCGACCCCGAGCTCCACGCCGCACTGGCCAACACGGAGACGATCGCGGCCGGCTCCGACGTGGTGCGGGGAGCCCGGTTGGCGGCCGTGCAGGCGGGTTTGATGCGTGCTGCAGTCGAGGAGCGGGTTCGGCGTGTGCTGTCGTTCCACAGTCGGGTGGTTGAGGCGGAGGCGATGGCGGCCGCGATGCCGGCTGTCGCGGGTCGGCTCGCCGCTGACGCCCCCGACACTTTCCCGCCCGCGGAGCAGGTGTGGGCGGACTGGCTCTACGGTGAACACCCGCCCGCCCGGCGCCGTCAGGTGCTGGAGGAGTTCGCCTCCGACTTCCTCGGAGGAACGGGGTTCGAAGGGCGGGATGTGCCCGCGAAATTGCGGGTGTTGTCCTCCGTGCGGGTTTTGGGGGAAGGGGTGGATACGGCTGAGTGTGATGCGGTGCTTTTCGCGGACGCACGCGGGTCGATGGTCGATATCGTGCAAATGGTCGGGCGTGCTCTGCGTATGGAGCCAGGGGCCGGGAAAATTGCCACGCTGATCGTTCCCGTGTTCCTCGGGCCGGATGAAGATCCAAACGAATTGCTCACCTCGGACGCGTACGGCACCCTCGCGAAGATCCTCGGAGCTCTCCGGGCCCACGACACCGAGACCATCGAAGCCCTCGCCGACCCGCGGGTGCGCAGCGGCCGGCCCGGGGGTGCCCAGGAGGGTGAACAGGCCGAGGAGAGCGGCGAGTTGTGGGACGGGGCGGAGGATTTCGAGGACGCCGGCCAGGACGCCGGCATGCGGGTGGGTACGGCGGCCGCGGGCGTGCTGCGGTTCAGCGAGGAACGCGACCCGGCCGCGCTGACCCAGTTCGTGCGTCTGCGGGTCATCGACCCCGAAGGCGCCTACTGGCGGCGCGGGATCGAAGCCGCTTCGCGGTGGCTGCGCGAGACCGGCCACACCGAGCTGCGGGTGCCGTACGTGTACGTCACCCCTGAAGGCTGGGGAGCGGTCGGCTCCTATCCTCTGGGGGTGTTCATCGCTGATCAGCGCCGCTACTACGCCGCCGGCACCCTCGAGGCCAGCCGTGTCGCCGAGCTCGAGGCGTTGGGCATGGTGTGGTCGGTGCAAGCCTCCGCCTGGGAGACCGGGCTCGCCGTGGCCCGCGCGTACGCGGCCGTGCACGGGCATTTCCTGCCGCCGGCCACCGCGGTCTGGGGCGGAGACGGGTTCCCGATCGGGGTATGGGCGAAGAACCAGCGCGCAGCGGCCCGTAAGACCCGTGAGAACGCCGCACGACGCGATGCCGGGGAAACGGGCCTCTCGTACGCCGGGGAGCTGTCGCAGGAGCGTATGGAAGCGTTGGACGCTATCGATCCCGGGTGGGCCCCGGAGGGATGGGACGTGGCCTGGCAGCGCTGTTATCGGCTCACCCTCGCCCACGTCCGCGCCAGCGGCACCCTCCCGGCTGCGGTGGGTGAACTCATTGTCCAGGGCGAAGACCTCGGCGCCTGGATCAGTGCGCAGCGGGGCGGATGGGAGCAGTTGGCGTCAGCGCAGCGGTTCCTGCTGGAGACCGTCGGTGTCGAGCCCGCGGGTGCGGGCGAAACCGCGGTGCCGGGCCGGCGCAGCCAGGACGAGCGGTGGGTCACCCACCTCACCGCGGCCCGCCAGTTCCATACGCGTGAAGGCCATCTTCGGGTGCCCCGCAAGCACGTCGAAACGATCCGACCGGGCGGAGACGGCGAGGACGGCCAGGAGACGGTCGTGAAGCTCGGAGCCTGGATCGACAACACCCGGCGCAGGGCCGCCAAGCTCAGTCCGGAACGCCGCGCCGACCTGAACGCGTTGGGCATGCGCTGGTGAGTGTGGCGAATGCATCCTCGCCCAGGCGCGGAGGTTGCCGCCCGCGACCAGCCGCAGGCCAACCGTGGTCCGTCTCGCTTTTGCAGAATGCGGACATGGCTGCTCTCTGCGTCCGGGACGGGCCCGAGGAGCAGGTCCGTATCCTCAAGGCCGGCGCTGCCCAGCGCTGGCACGTCCCTGCAGGCGTACCTACTGGCATTGGTCGCCAGGGAGGTCGGGAGGCCGACCATCGCGGACATGGCTGTGGCTCTGTTCACGAGAACCGACAGCAAATGTTCACCAGTTTCGACAGCACGGAGCGGTCCGGAATCTTCGAACGACGGTGGCCTGATGACACCTGTCAGGCCTCGGGCCTAAGGTGTGCCGGTGATCTTCAGAAGGAAGCAGAAGGCCGCGGACCTGGCCGCCGTCATGTCAGAGTTGGAGCAGGCAGTGGCCGCTCGCGACGGTGGCCGCACCGAGCGTGCGTTCAACGCGGCGGTGAGTGGTCTGCAGTCGGCGACGGGCACCGAATGCGTGCCGGTGGGACCCCGGTTGGCCGCGCTACTCCCTGCCTTTCCGCCCACCGGTCCGCGCCCGATGCTGGCGACGATGGCCGGCTTCTGCGTGGAACGCGGTGCCGATCCGGCGGCCTGTGCGGAGCCGGTCCTCGACGGCACCCACCGGGACCTGCTCGATGCCCTGGAGTTCGCCCGCCGCTGGGCCGCCGCCGGCGGTGCCGGGGACGAACTGCCAGAGGCCGATGAGAAGATCATCGACGACGCGCTGATGGCCCGACTGGGTGGCGAGGCGCACGAGGCGTTGCGGCTGGCGCTGGCCTGGTGCTCGGTCGAGCAGTGGCAGCCTCCCGCGCTGGCCGTGCTGTGCCGCAGCACCGAGGTACGCCGTCGGCACGCATCCGCGCTCCTCCCCGCCTGCCGCGACCTGGCGGCCCTGGAGCGGCATGACCTCAAGTGCCTGGCCTACGCGCTGGCGATCCTGGACGACGAGCCCCTGGTGGTGTTGCACCGGCCCACCGGGACCGGGTTCGAAGTGCGTATCGGCGGCATCGGGGACAACTTCCAGTTGCACACGCTGCTCGCCCACGTGCTCGTCGGCGGCGGCCACGTGCCTGGCACCGCACCGTCGGCGGAGAGCGTCCGCCTGGCCACGGACCCCGAGCCCGCCCAGGGGCGCACCGGGGCCGTCGCGACCGGGGCCTTCGAACTCGTCGCCCCGGATGGGGAGCGGATCTGGAACGAGGGGCTGCCCGACGACATCCCCGTTGTGGAGGGACGCCGCCTACTCGTGCTGGACGAGCCGATGTACCCACGCAGTTGGAACGCCGACCGGTTCTTCCCGATGCTCCCGGGGACGGCCGAGCTGACTCGTGTGCTGTCCGCCGACGAGGTCCAGACCTGGTTCACCTACACCTGCTGGACGTCCTGACCCGGTCGCCCGGCGCCACCGCTCGGCGTCAGCTGCTGCCGCTGCCAGAGTCGGCGCTCGGGCCTGGCCTCTATCGAACAAGAAGCACGCCGGGGTGCTGTCGAAATTGCTGAACATCTGCTGTCGATTTTCGTGAGCAGAACCATGGCTGCGCGGCTGGAACGCGAAGAGGCCGCGCAGTACACCACCGAAGACGTCCTGGCAGCACTCGGCGTAGAACGCTCCGGCCGCTGATGGCTGCCGTGCGATCACGGCGGTTCTGCGTGGTCTCAAGGGTTACTGATCTCTTCGGACTGTTGTCGGATGCTGATCCCTGCGGTAGGCCGGTGGTATGCGGTACGCGCAGGGCGGTGGGCTGACCGCCGAGCGGCGGAAGTTTCGTGAGCGGATCCGGTACCAGGCCGGTGAGCGGTTCGCACGCAGTGAGAGAACCGCGGTGATCGCGAGGGATCTGCGGGTGAGTGAGCGGTCGGTGGAGCGCTGGCGTCGTGCCTGGCAGGAGGGCGGGATGGACGCCCTCGCCTCCACGGGACCGGCCAAACTTCCCAAGGTGTCCGACTTACAGTTCGCCGTGCTGGAGGAGGAGTTGGCCCTCGGGCCGGCCGAGCACGGCTGGGAGGACCAGCGGTGGACCCTGGCACGGGTCAGAGCGCTGATCGCCTGGAAGTTCGGCATCGACTGCTCCTCGGCAGCCGTCTGGCGGCTGCTGCACCGGCACGGCTGGTCCTGGCAGTGCCCGGCCCGCCGCGCGCTGGAACGCGACGAGCATGCGGTCGAGCTGTGGAAGAAGGACGTGTGGCCGCAGGTGGAATGACCGCGGCGGCGCTGGGGGCCTACATCGTCTTCGAGGACGAGGCGGGGTTTTCCATGACACCGCCGCGGGCCCGCACCTGGGGCCGACGTGGGCACACGCCGGTGGTCCGGGTGCGCGGCCGCTCCTGGCGCCGCTGGTCGATCGCCGCCATGTGCTGCTACAAGCAAGGAGAAACCTCCCGGCTGATCTACCGGCCGCGCCGCCACCGCAAGCACAAGGGCAAAGGGCGCGACAGCTTCTCCTGGCGCGACTACCGCGACCTGGCGGTGCGCGCGCACCTCCAGCTCAAGGCCCCGATCGTGCTCGTCTGGGACAATCTCAATACCCATCTCGCCGCCGGCATGCGCCAGTACGCGGACGAACACGACTGGCTCACCATCGTCCAACTTCCCTCTTATGCACCGGACTTGAATCCGGCGGAAGGCGTCTGGTCGCTGTTACGGCGCGGCCCGCTGGCCAACACCGCATTCACCGACGACGACCACCTCGAACGCACCCTCCGCCGCGGACTTCGCCATATCCAGTTACGGCACGACCTCATCGACGGCTGCCTTGCCGGCACCGGACTCAGCCTCACCCACCACCCGACAACAATCCGAGGAAATCAGTAGGGCGCGGTGTTCTCTGCTCGGATCATTCTGCGCAGGCTTGTGCGTGCTGCGGCCAGGTCGGCTTCCAGCTCTGCGACGTGGGCGTGCAGGGTGTGGTTGTCGTCGGTGGCGTGCCGGAGCTTGTCTGCGAGCTGCTGGTTTTCCTGGGTGAGTTCGTCCACGCGGTCGCCGAGGTGCCGGGTGTCGAGCGTGTCGAGTTGGTGGCCGAGTTGCTGCTGGATGATGCCGGTCAGGCGCTGTTTGTCCTGGCGCAGGGCGCGGATCTCCTCGCGGGCCAGGGCTAGTTCCGCGCGCAGGGCTGCGGGAGGGGTGGGCGGGGTCGTGGTGGGTGAGGCGGCAGTGGTCTGGCGTTGGCGGTGTTGGGCGTTTTCGATGTGTTCGCGGATGCCGGGGGTGTAGGTGAGCCAGGTGGAGACGCCGGCGGCGCGGGCCACGGCCGTGAAGGTGATCTTGTTGCCTTGTTGTTCGAGGGTGGCGAGTGCGGTGAGGGTGCGCTGGCGTTTGTCGAGGCTGTCGCGGCGGCGCGCGGCGGCGAGGGTGTGGGGGTTGCCTCGGGGGTTCATGGCTGACGGCTGGTGGCGGGGGTGAGGGGCAGCAGGGTGTGGGTGTTCCTGCGCGGGCTCTGCGCAGGAGGGTGCTGGCCTGTTCGATCTCGGCGCGTTCGGCGGCAGGGAGCGCGGCCAGGCGGCGGCGCATGCGGTTGGCGACCTGTTCGAAGGCGGTGATCTGGGCGGTGAGGGCGGTGAGGACGAAGTCGGCGGCGTCCATGGCGGTGGCGCTTTCGCGGTCGGCGCGCAGTTCGTTGATGTGCTGCTCGATGGCGGGGAGGTAGGAGGGGTCGGGCCGGTAGAAGCCGCAGCCGGCGCACTGGAAGCGGATGGGGCAGGAGGTGCCGCCGGCCTTGACGTTGCTGGGTTCGGTGCAGCCGCCGTAGGGGACGGCGACCGAGCGCAGTTCGTAGGTGGTGTCGGAGCAGGGGCGGGGATGGCCGTGGTTGTCGACGACGTGGGCGGCGAGTTTGGTGACGGCGTCGCGTTTTCGCTGCAGGGAGACGGTGTAGTAGCGCTGGGTGGTGTGCACGGATTTGTGGTCCATTAGTTCGCACAGGACGTCGAGGGGCGTGCCGGCGTCGGCGTGGCGCTGGGCGTAGGAGTGGCGGAAGGCGTAGGCGTAGATGAGGGAGCGGTCGAAGTCCAGCGGCCGGCCGTCGGGGGTGGTTCCTTCGCCGTAGAGGTGGGGGATGCTGTCGACCCACAGGCGCAGGGTTTGGCTCAGGTAGCTGGTGTGCAGGTGGCGGCGGGTGGCCAGGGGGGTCAGGGCGGGGAAGAGGTGGTCTGCGCCGGTGGGCGGCAGGGTGGACTCGAGCCCGGTCCGGCGGGCCTGCCAGGTGCGGATGGCGTTGGCGGTGTCGGTGGTGATGGGCAGGCGTCTGCGCATGCGGCGGGCTTTGTGGTTGTTCCACACGAGGGAGATCTGGTCGCTGCGGGTCTCCAGGCAGTCGCGAGGCAGGGAAACGATCTCGTTGGGGCGCCGGCCGGTGTCTCTGAGCAGGATGTACAGGGTGCGGTACATCAGCTGCAGGTCTGGGGTGGCGAGCGTGCGTCGGCCGCGGACCAGGCGGCCTTGGCCGAGGAGGTCGAGGTGGGCGTCGAGTTGGCGGATCACGGGCTCGGGGATGGCCGTGCCGATCTCGTCCTCGTTGGGTTCCTCCACGGCGATGCGGTGGGTGAGGGGGTCGCGGACGAAGGCGGCGGCAAGGGTGGGGGCGGTGCCGCAGCGGCGGCCGTAGTCGATGAGTGCGAAGAAGTGGCTGGCTATGGAGACGCGATAGCTCCAGCCGGCGGGCTGGCCGTCGAGCTTGGGGGCGGTGCGGAAGGCCTCGACGACGGCGGTGACGTCGTCGTAGCGCAGGGCGGAGGGGTCGGCGGTTCCCGGGCGGTGGGCCAGGGCCCGGGAGGCCAGCTCGACGCCGCGCAGGGTGCGGGCGAACGCGTCTGCGTCGGGGCGCTGCTGGGTGGTCCAGGTGTGCAGTATTTCGCGCAGCCACCGTTGGCTGATGGTGCGCAGGTCGACGGTCTTGGGGTAGCGGATGCCGGCGGGTGTGCGGGCACGTTGGCCCAGCGCTCTCAGGTCCAGGATCTCGTGCGCGGCCGGTGCGGTGCCGCGGTGCTGGGCGTAGCCGGTCTTCACTGCGGTGCGTACGCGGTTGAGCAGCCGCAGGACCGCGACGCTCGAGTGCGGGCAGATCGTGCTGTCGGTGCCGTTCCCGGTCAGGGTGAGGGTGCCGGCCAGGTCCCGTACGAGGCGGCGTGCCTGGCAGGGCTCGAAGATGCGCAGCCAGGGGTCGGCCTGTTGCAGTCCGTAGAGGATCTCCTGGCGCAGCGGCTGGGGCAGGCCGGCGAGGCTGAACTGGTGGGCGGCGAGGTAGGGCATCTGACGTGCCGCCCATTCGGTGATCGATGCGTCCGGCTGGGTGCGCCGGTGTGTCCTGAACTTGCGGGAGTGATGCGGGCACAGGCCGTGGGTGTAGAGGGTGGGCAGCTCGCACGTGGGCACCAGGCACACAGCCGTCCGGGCGAACGGCGTCGCCTGCGCGTGCCATCCGGCCGGGCCGTGCTTCTCGGCATACTTCTTGAACTGGACGTAGTGGCTGCTGCACAGCCCCTTGCAGTGGCTGGGCCGCGCGCAGCGCCGACCGTCACGCGTGACCAGGCAGGCCGGCCGGGGCGCGCCCGCCCGCGCGATCTTCCGCACCGGCGTGAAAGTGCGGGCGAACTCCTCCTCGGGCAGCGGCGAGCGCAGCTGCGCCGTCTTGCACAGCGAGCAGTAGCCGTTGGCCGGCGACACCAGCTCTGGGCAGGCGACCGTCCGGCACCCGGAGACAGAGGTACGTGGCTCGTGGGGGCTTCCGGTGAACAGCCACACCTGCGCCCGCCACTCCGTCGGCCGCCACTCGGGGTCGGTGTGCTCGCGAAGCCACTTCACCCAGGCTTCATCGCTGGAGGCCGCGGCAGCCGTCGTCGTAGCGTCCCGCGGCGTTGCGGCCGGATCGGCCGGCACGGCGGCCGGGGTGGTCACGGCCGCTCCCGCAAGGAGGCGACATGCTCGACCGCGGCGCGCAACTCGGCGTCGCCGACGGTGCGGTAGGCCTGCATCGACAGCGGGGAGACGTGGCCGAGCAGACGCTGCACCACGTCGCGGTCCACGCCGTCACGCAGCCAGCGCGTGGCCGCCGCGTGCCGCAGCATGTGCGGGCGGCAGGCATGGCCGACCCGGCCGGCCAGCCGGTCGAACATCTCCTTGGTGTTCGGATACGACATCGGCCTGCCCCGCGCCGTGCGGAACAGGTTCACGAACACCATCGGCTCGGACGCCGCCCCTGGCAGCCGGTCACGTTCGTACTGGTAGTCGGTGTAGAGGGCGACCAGGTCGGCGGTGACGGGCACGCTGCGCGGGAAGCGGGACTTGGCCAGGGCCCGGTTGGGATTGTCGGTGCGGCGGCGGACGTGGAGGTGCGGGCCGTCGACTCCGCAGCCCACCGGCCGTGAGGAGGCGAGCAGGTGCAGGTCTTCGCGGTGCAGGCCGAGCGCCTCACCGATCCGCAGCCCGGTGCACGCCAGCAACGCGATCAGGAAACGGTCCCTCGCCCGCGGCACGGACGCGATCATGTGGCGGATCTGGGCGGAGCTGAGGTCCTCGTAGCCGGCCTGGACGGTTTTGAAGCGGAACGCGGCCGCCTGGATCTGCCGGCGCTCGCCCCGCTCCCCCACGTCGAAGCCGGGCGGGATGAACCGCAGCAGCTTGGGCTGGGCCAGCAGATCGGTCGTCCCCGACGACACCCAGCCGTGCAGGGCGCCGAATCGCAGGAACTCTGACACCACCGTCAGCACCGCGTTCGCCGTTCCCCGCGACCGGCAGCGGACCCCCTCAGGCACCAGGCGCCCGTTGCGGGCAGGCAGTGGCGCCTCGATGAGCCACTGCTGCAAACCGCACAGGCCCAGAAAACCGGGCGCACTCCACGCAAGACGCCTCGCACCGCAGTAGTTCAGGTAAAGGGCCAGGCGTCCTGCGTAGACGCGCTCGGTGTTCGGCGAACAGCCCCTCGCACGCAGCGAGGCGAGATAGCCGGTCGCTTCCAGGTGCAGGGCATAGCTCTCGGACTCCACCACCACCCAACGCACAGTGCCGGATATAGGCGAAATAGCACGTTCTGCCCTGTAGGCGGTCTCCACATGCCGAACGTAACCAACTCCCCCACACGCCGGAGCAGTTCACCCAAAACCACTACACAGCCAGGTGGCAGCCGTACCAAACATGCCTCACACCCAACCCACCCCTAGATAAAGATAGAGACCGAGCAGCTCATCAACGAGCTCCTCAACGGCACGGGTCCAGCAATGTCCATGTAGGATCCGCGACTTCGTGAGCACTGTCGGCGGATCATGAGCACTGTCCGAGCAAATCCGCGGCTCGGTGAGCAGTCGATCTCGTGACCTGCACGTTCGGCAGTCGGACGATGGCGAGTTCGGGCTCCGCCGGTGCAGCGGTGCTCGTGATCGACCGTCAGCACCGCTGCTAACCGACCGCGGATTTCGGCGTTTCCGCAGGACACGCTGCCAGCGAAGTCGCGGGCCCTACACCAATGTAGGTTCCGCGGATTCGTGCAATGAAGACAGTTCGTTAGCAGTGAATTAGCAAATCTGCTGCTTCCTTAGCAATGACTACGAAGCAGTAGCGGTCGGTTGTATGGCACTTCCGTCAGTCTGCGGGTCGCCGGTTCGACACGATGGTTCGGCGGTGGCGGCGAGCAGGGCGGCGTCGTCGTCGACTCGGTCGGGGGTGTTCAGTAGTTCCAGGGCCCGTTCGGTGATCTGCTGGGGGTCGGTGCGGGCGGTGGCGGGCAGCGCGCCGCAGGTCTGGCGCAGAGCCGCCAGGCGGTCGTCCAGGGACAGCGCCCGGTTCTCCATCAGGCCGTCGGTGTACAGCAGCAGGCTGGTGCCGGGCGGGAACGCCACCTCGCGGTCGATTGGGGTGCTGCCCAGACCCAGCGGCAGCGCCGGGGGCAGCTCCAGGTAGGCGGTGTCGGCGGCTATCAGCAGGGGCGGCAGGTGCCCGCTGGCGGCGTAGCGCAGGCGGTGGCGGTGGGGGTCGTAGACCGCGTAGAGGCAGGTGGCGAAGCGTTCGGTGGCGAGCGACTGCAGGTAGGCGTCCAGCCTGGTCAGCACCTGGGCCGGGCCGGCGCCCTCCAGCGCGAGGCTGTGCAGGGCGGAGCGGAGTTGGCCCATCACGGTGGCGGCTTCCACGTCGTGGCCCATGACGTCGCCGATGGCCAGTCCCACGGCGCCGTCGGGCAGGGCGAGCGCGTCGTACCAGTCGCCGCCGACCTCGGCGCCGCGGTTGCTGGCCCGGTAGTGGGTGGCCAGGCGCACGCCGGGCATCTGGGGCAGGCGGTGGGGCAGCAGGGCGCGCTGCAGGGTCAAGGCGAGGCGGCGCTCGTTGTGGTAGCGGGTGGCGTTGTCGTAGGCCAGGGCCAGGCGGTGGGCGAGGTTCTCCAGATACTTGTGTTCGACCGCGGAGTACCCGCCGGTGTGCCGGACCAGTACCAGGGCCCCCAGCGTCTGGTCGTGGGCGTGCAGCGGCAGAACCAGTACGGCGGCGGGCGCCGGGTGTGGGCCGGCTGGGGCTGGGGCTGTGCCGTTGATCGCGTGGGTGGCGGCGGTGGCCAGGGCCTCGTGGGCAAGAAGGGGGGTGCCGGCGATGTATGCCGGGGGCGACTGCGCCGGGGCGGGTGCCGCAGGGGTGAGGTGGATGCTGATCTGGTCGGCGAAGTCGGGCAGCAGGATCTGGCCGGCAGTCTGCAGTATCTGGTCCGGGTCGAGGGTGGCGGACAGCCGCAGGCCCGCGTCGGCCAGGGAGGCCAGCACGGCCAGCTGGTTGCGGGTCTCGGTCAGGACCTGTTCGCGCAGCCGGGACAGTTCCAACCCGGTGCGGACGCGCGCCAGCAGCTGGCGCGCGGAGAAGGGTTTGGCCAGGTAGTCGTCGGCGCCGGCGTGCCGGCCCTGCACGGATTCCTCCTCGCCGGCGCGGGCGGTGAGCAAGACGATGGGCAGGCGGGCGGTGCGCGGGTCGGCGCGCAGCGCCCGGACCAGCTCGAAGCCGTCCATGCGGGGCATCATCACGTCGCTGAGCACCAGCTCCACCGGCTGGGCCAGGGCCGTCTCCAGGGCGGCCCGGCCGTCGACGGCGAGCAGCACGTCGTAGTCGGGCTGCAGGAGCTGGGTGAGGTAGGCGCGCATGTCGGCGTTGTCGTCGACGACCAGCAGGCGGGCCCGGTGGGGGCGGTCGGTTTCGTGGGGGCCGGGGGCGTGGGGCGCGGGGGCGGGCGGGGTGCGTGCCGCGGAGGTGGCCGCGGCGGGGACGGGGTCGGCCGCCAGCCAGCCCAGCGCCTCGTCCACATAGGCCGCGGCGCGGCCGGGCCGGCCGCCTCCGCCTTCCCTGGGGATCTGGCTGGGGGATCCGGCGCCGGCCGCGGTCGGGGCCGGGCGGGGCCGGTGGGCGGCGGCGAAGGGGAGGTCCACGGTGACGGTGGTGCCCTGGCCGAGCCGGCTGTCCACGCCGACCGTGCCGCCGTGCGCTTCCACCAGGTCCTTCACCAGCACCAGGCCGAGGCCGCTGCCCTCGTGGGAGCGGGAGCGGGCGCCGCGGATCCGGTGGAAGCGCTCGAACAGGCGCGGCAGCTCGTCCGCGGGGATGCCGGTGCCGGTGTCGGTCACGGTCAGCCGGGCCCGGTCGCCGGCCGCGGCCACCTGCACCCGGGCGCCGCCGGTGAAGGTGAACTTCAGGGCGTTGCTGAGCAGGTTGAGGATGATCTTCTCCCACATCTCCCGGTCCAGGGGCACCGGCTTGGGCAGCGGCGGGCAGTCCACCTCCAGCGTCAGCCCGGCCGCCTCGAAGGCGGAGCGGAACACCCCGGCCAGCTCGGCCGTGGCACCGGCGAGGTCGAGCGGCTCGAGGGCCGGGCGCGTCTGCCCGGCCTCGGCCCTGGCGACGTCCAGGAGGGTGTTGACCTGCTTCAGCAGGCGCAGGGCGCCGCGCTCGGCCAACTCCAGCTGCTCGCGCCGCTCGGGCCGGTCCTCGTCGGCCAGGGCCTGCTGGAGCGGGCCCAGGAGCAGGGTGAGCGGGGTGCGGAACTCGTGGCTGACGTTGGCGAAGAAGGTGGTCTTGGCCCGGTCCAGCTCGGACAGCGCCTCCGCCCGCCGGCGCTGCTCTTCGTGTGCGAGCGCGGCCGACAGCGCCCCGGCCACGGCGGAGGCGAGCACCTCCAGGAAGTCGTGGTAGGCCCCGGCCGGTGGGAAACAGGGGTTGACGCCCACCACCAGGACGCCCTCCACCTCGCCCGCGCAGTGCAGTGGCAGGGCCAGCGCCTGCTCGACCGGGAGCCGGGTGGCCGCGGCGTGCTGCCCGGCCGTGCTGCCGCCGGTGAACGCGGCGGCCGGCAGCGTGGCCGGGGCACCGTCGGCGACCACCTGCGCCAGCTGGGCCGCCACCTGCGACCCGTCGGCCGCACTCAGCGAGACGGTCTCGGGCGCCGACCACAGCCCGGCGGAGGCCGCCGGGCGCTGCATTCCCGGCTCGGAGGCAAGGTACAGGCCCAGGAACGGGATCTCCTCGGGGTAGGAGCCCGCCACCTCGGCGACCACGCGAGCGACCTCGCCCGGGGTGGGCAGCCCGGCCGTGCGCGTGCCGGTCTCGCTCAGTAGGCGCAGTCGGCGCTCGCCCAGTACCCGACCGGTGGTCTCGGTGAGGATCTGCAGCACGCCGCCAGCGGTGCCGTCGTCCAGCAGCACGGGCTGGAAGGCGGAGTCGAAGTAGCACTGCTCCAAAAAGCCGTGGCGCTCCATGATGAGCATCTCATCCGGGACCAGCAGGGGCTTGCGGGTGCGGGTCACATAGTGGAAGTGGGAGCTCACGGGGTGGGCCCAGACCTCGGGGAACACTTCCTTATAGGGCCTGCCGAGCGCCCAGGGGTGTTTGGCGCCGACAATGGGTGTGGAGCCCAGGTTGTACAGCGTGGCGAATTCAGCCCCCCAGTACAGAGCCATCTCATGCTCAGAGGTGAGCATGAGGCGCAGAGTGTCCACCAGGGGCCCCGGCCAGGAGACGGGGGGCCCGAGCGGCGTCGCCGCCCAGTCGATCCCGGCCAGAAGCTCACCGAACGCGCCGCCCTCGGCGAACACCCGGGCCGCCGCGGTGCGCGGGTCATCGGGCCGGGTCATCGAGAAGTCTTCCTCCTGGCGCCTATGTGATCCGCCCGCGCCCTGACAAGGCTGCCGACGGCCACTCGCTGCGGACCTCCCGGACACATCGGACGCCGGATCCGACGGTTCCGGCCACACGTCTGCCCGAATTGCAAGGTTAAAACAATTAAGAGGCCATTTGTCCAGCAGTGTACGTCTGGAGCCGCACGCCGACGGCGGTGATCGTCGACTCGCAGGCCCTACGGGCGGCCGACACCATCGGCACCGACGGACAAGGTCGGGACGGCGGGAAGGATGTGGCGGGCCGCACAGGGCACGTGGCCGTGGGCTGCCCGGGCCGGCCACTGGTGGTGCTGGTCACCGCCGCGAGCGTGCGGGAGCGCGACGCCGGGATACCGCTGCTCACCCGGCTCCGCCCACCGCACCGCAGGATCACCCTGGTGCGGGACGACGGCGGATACGCCGGCCAGCTCCTCGACCGGGCCCGCAAACGCACCGATCATGCCACGGGGTTCGCCGTTCAGCCCCAGCCGCCCACTGCTGAAGCCACCTCAACCCGCAGTGACCCGACCCCGTGGGACCAAAGACCTCCGACGGCGCGGTCTTCGGCCACGTCGACCCAGAAACACCCAATTCGCCGGTGGGCCGGGCCACTGCAACCGCGCCGCCCCGGCGACAACGCACCGCGACCACAGCACACACCACTTGGAGAAGAATGCGCACGGCCAAGCCACCCAACCGGTGCGTATCCAGCCCAGATTCCGGCGTTTCCGCAGGAACCAGTGCATACGAAGTCGTGGATCCTACAGTCCAAGGCGCTATGACGCCCGAGGAACAACCTTCAGCCACTCTTGCGCAGCCGCTCTGACGTGCTGATCAGCGTCGTTGGTGAGGCGAACGACAACCTCACGAACTTGGGGGTGACCCGTCCAGCAATTCACGCACTTCTGTCCGGCCGTGAGCCTCACAGCCTCGTCTTCGTCGTGCGTCAAACGAATCATGACATCGCGGACATCAGGGTCATGAAGTCCTACGTTAGGTAGCCTCTCTGCGACAGCCAGACGAGTCCGGTGATCATCGTTGCGAGCAAGACGAAAGAAGGCCTCGCGGACGCCAGCCGCCCAGGGCCACATCTCGTACAGTCCGTTCTCAGCAGATTCCCGGACGTCATCATCCTCGTCGAAGGTGAGACGGACTAGAGCATCGGCGACATCGACATCACCAGACCACTCCGTCGCCAACTCGCATACAGCAGACATCCTGACTCGCTTGGAGCCGTCTCGGGTTAGGCGAAGCAGGAGGGCGCGGACGTCAGCGTCTGCCGACCATCCGCCTGCCAATCCACGTGCGGCGCTCAAGCGGACGTCTACGTCTTCATCCTCATTGATGAGGCGGACCAAGACATCGCGGACCTCAGCATCGCCCGGCCACGCGCGAGCAAGGCCAGACGTGGCGGCGTCCCTGACACGCTGATCGCTGTCGCGGGCGAGGATGCGGAGGAGAGTCTCGCGGACGTGCCGGTCATTCGGCCACCGTTCCGCCAACCCCCGCGCGGCGGCCGCACGCACGCCCGCGTCGCCTTCGCCGTAGAAAATTCGAACTACAGCGTCGCGAGCGTCAGTGTCGCCTCCCCAGCCTTCCACTAGTCCGCTCAAGGCTTCCAGTCGGATGGCAGGGTTGGAGTCACGGATGAGGTGAAGAAGGGCAGTTCGGGTGCCGTCGAGGAAGGCCCAGTCGCGAAGAAGACTTTGGAGGGCAAGGCGACGATGCGCATCGTCTCTGAGCCTTGTAGCAGCCACCAGCACATCGAACTCGTCTGCGGGGTCGATGGAACCGGTGGGCGTGACGGCGTGCTTCAGTTCCCGGGTTGCGCGCTCTTCATGAGCGTTGACATCTTTGGCCTTGATCAGGGCCGCGGCGATGTCGTCAAGGGCAGGTTGGGCGAGAAGATCCTGCGGCAGGACCAGCTGCAGCGACACCTGCGTGTCATCAGCGGGGAGTGAGAGGTCCGCGGCGTCTGGGTGCATAGAAAGGCGGTGCACCTCCGTACGAGCCTGGTCCCACAACGCGTCGAGTGTACGGAGTCGAGCCGCAACACGGTCGGCTTCTTCCTGGGCAGTGCGCTTGTGGGCGAGGGCTTGCTGGGTTTCATCACGCAATCGGGCGAGTTCGGTCGGATCGCCGCTGGTGTGGGAGACGCGGGCCTCAAGGGCGTGATGGCCGGCGATGAGGTCCCGTAAGGCGCTGATGATGCGCCACAAGGTCGCCATGAGGAACTGGGCATCTCTCAGTGCGTAGCGCAGGCGGGTTTCGGTGTGGCGTGCACTTTCAAGCTCAACTTCGAGACGCAGGGCGGCGATCGTCTCGTCGTGTGACCTGTCTCCTGGGCCTGCGGCGTCCCGTTGTGACGTACGGCGTGCGAGTTGCGGTACTGAGTTGTCCTCCATCATGGCGTCGACCAATGTGCGGGCGTACTTGCAGCGCTCGACGTGATCCTCCCTCGTGAGGCGGGCGGCTCGGCTGGTGATGCCGAGGAATACCAGAGTGAACGGCCAGGGCGGGCTGGGCAGAGCTTTTCCCCTCAGTACGCGATCAATATGCGACTTGGAGTGGGCCATGTCGTTGATCGGGTGCTCCGCCCCCCTGCCCTTGCCAGCCGTCGCCCCTTGCCCTTCCTGCTCTTTTGCTGCGCGGGCGAAGCGTTCAGAAATCTCGCGGGCGTCCAGACCGGCCTCACGGGCCTGGCGTTGCAGAAATTTCGCGTAGTCCTGCTGCGGAGTGCTGCCAGAACCTTCCTGGTTGGCCGTGTCCCGCATCCCCGACTCCCGTCCTCGGCGCCGGGGCTCCTGGTCCCCGAATGTCCCACCCAGTCCCTGGGACAGACCCGGACCGCCGCCATCTCGTAGGGCTTGACCTGCGGCGTCGCGCTGAGTGTCCCTGTTCGTCCCCGCCCGTCCCATGAGCGCTTGGGGACCCAGTCCTGACCGCCCATTGTCGCCTTACATCGCCCGGCTTCGGACGGAAGTCGGGAATGAAGTGAAGGAGTTCCTGCTCATGGGCACCATGCTCTGCGACCCGAAGACCCCACCCCTCGTTTTGCCGGCACCGGTCGGCCTTCGAGAGATGTTGGTTCACCTTCTCCTGGCCGCGATGCCTGAGTTCCTGGGCGCCCTGGCGGCAACGCTCGTCGTCGCCGTCACCCCCTGGGCCCTGCAGCGCTTGCATTACGGCCTGGCCCGTACGGCGAGGCGGTTGGCCCTTGGCAAGGTCTTCCACCGGCGCTCCCCCAGGAGGTGACCTCTGCCTGGCACGACCCGCGGGGAGCCCTCGGCACCATTCTTCGACTCGGTAGGTCGCGTGATGGATGTCTAGGGCAGCGGGCCTTTCGACGCTCAGAGTGCGCCTGACGCCAGGTCGTGGGCGGCGTAGGCCAGGAATGTAACGACGGCGGCCTCATCGGAGACAGGCCGCCGAGTGTGCCACTCGGTCAGTGGGTCCCGTCGGTCTGAGGCAAGTTCCGGGCGTGCTGCGTCAGGTCGTCGTCCATGCCTACCCCTTTCTGCGTGCGGCCGGTAGAGGCGATGATTCCGTGCAGGGGATCCGGAGGCATACCGCGCCCAGCAGTCGCCAGGGCTCAGGCGGCGAGGTTCTGGCGGAGTTCGACCACTTGCTCCGTGCCATGCCCAGGTGCACGAGTCGGTCCGCGCCACCCTGTCGAAGGGCATCGCCCGGCTCACCGAATGAGCTGGCCGACAGCGCCACGGAAGCTGGCGGCGGCTGACCTGCTCATCCGGTACCTCAGAAACCGCTGAGCCCACCCGTGCGGCGTAGGCGAGCATATCGCTCACGGCTCCTCGTTCTACGCGGTCGGCCTTGTGTGCCCCCTCCGGTGTTTTCCCCGTATGGTCTACGCAACCGCGTGCACAGGCTGGGCCAAGCCGTCATCCAGGACGGCCACCCCTGCGGTCCTGAGCACGTCCGGTGACGATGACCAGCACTTGGATCGGTGACAGGGCGATGCCTCGCCAGGGCCCACGCGGTGATGTTCTGTGCGAACCCGTTCGCGCGTCCGTCTCCATGGATGTGCGGGAAGGCCTGCCGGCAGTAAACGCCTTGATCATTCGCCTCGTTCGTTCGGATGTGGTCTTGGCTCGCGGAATGCGCATCGGCCTCGGGCAGGTCGAGTTCCGTAACGGTGGTGCCGAGGCGATGCTCAGGACGCGCATGGGTTCGTCCTGTCTCGGTGGCGGGTGCGCAGTGCACAGTGCGCAGAGCAGTGTGCGCACTGGCTTGCGCAATGAGCCTCCTCCAACTTCGAACTCGCAGGTCATTGGGGTTGGTGTGAGTCGCTGATCTCGCACTCGGGCTGGTCGGGGGCGGTTGCCTGTTCCCAAGATCGGCTGTCAGCGGGCGACTTCGGTGTCGGTCAGGACGAGCAGCGCCCGCAGCAGCGTGGTCGCGTAACGAGCCGACACCCGAAGCTTGGTGATGATGCGCCAGTTCTTTAGGTGCGCGAACGCGTGCTCGCAGACCGCGCGAACAGACGCGATCAGCTTGTTGACCTGCTTCTTCGCCGACGTGAACGGTTTGGTGCGGGCGGCCTGGTAGCCGGTGATGACCACGGCGTTGTCCACATCGTCGTCCAGGCCGGTGAAGCCGAGGTCGCCGATGGCGCCCAGCTCGTGGGCCCGCAGGCGCTCGACGAGCTTGTTGTAGCGGGCCGTGGTGATCTCCGAAAAGCGTCCCGGGCGGGCCGCGGACAGCCACAGCAGCCGGCCCTTGTCGTCGGTGAGCGCGAGGAAGAGCAGGCCGTGGGCCTTGTGCTTGCCCGAGTAGTTGCGGCGGTTGTCCGCTCCGGTGCGGCGCCGGGTGCGGATCAGGGTGCCGTCGATCAGGACCACGTGCCGCCCTTTCGGGAGATTTTCTTCCGCGCGCGGTCCAGGCGTGGGGCCCGCGCGGCGAGCAGTTCGATCACCTCCAGCACCCAGCGGCGCACCATGGTCGCGGAGATGCGGTTGCCGCCCGCCATGTCGGCAAGCCGCTGGTCATGGCGGAGAACGGCGAGGACAATCGTGGCGATCTGCCCGGCCGGGAGCTTGCGCCACCGCGAACCGATCTTCTTCAGATGGCTGCGTAGCAGGTCGCCGAGGAAGGTCAACGTGGCCGTGGACAGCTGCAGACTGGACTGGTAGACAACCGTCTCAGTGCCCCCGGCGGGGCTGGTCTTGTTTCGCATACGACATCAACTGCCGCCGGGGGCGCGCACGTTACGGCCCGGACCGGAGTCCGAGATGGCGGGAGCACCCTCACAGCGTGGCGGTGAACTTCCCGTCGGCCAGCTTGCGCAGCCAGCCCCCCTCGGCCAGCCGGTTCAGCTTCGCGCGCAGCGCCTCCGAGCGGGCAGGCTCGCAGGACAATTCCCAGCTCGGCGCAGACCTGCTTGACCATGACCGACCCGTCCGCACGCCGCACCATACCCATGATCCGCTGGTAGTCCGCAGGGAGCATCACCTCGTCCATGCCGCGCTCGCGCTGCGGCACCAGCAGCACCGCACGGCCCGCAACCTGCCCGGCGCCCTGGGCCGGCGTCGCTTCCCGCTCCGCTTCGGCATGCAACTGCTCGGCCAGCCGGCGTGCGACCCGCTCGGCGACGGCGAGCTCCTCCAGCTCGTCGCGCACCTCCTGAAGCTGCTGGCTCAACTTCTCTGCCTGCCCCTCGAGTTCGGCCCTGCGGGCCGCGATCAGCTCACGAAGGTTGGGTTCCGCATCCTGGGCCACCTGACGCACCTCCCGCCCGGATCGTACGGACAGGCGTCCCGCGCACGCCGGGGAACCCGTGGATACGTGATCACCGAAACGGCAGACGATCTTGAGTTCTGTCAACCGCCCGCGACCAGCACGAGGAGACGATCAACGACTCACACCAGCCCCGCGACCAGGACTCCAAGATTGTGGATCTCAGTTGAACCTCACTGATCGTCAGCCGTGATAGCGCCCCAGTTCCGGCCTCACGAAACGCTGGTATGCCAGGGCCCACACGTCGGTCTCGCGGCGTAGCCGTCTCATCGTGGACGGTGGGTCCTCAGCCCAGACCTCGAGGAGTGACTCGGTGGCCGCCTGGCACGACCGTTCGAAGACCACGGCTCCTGCGGCAGTGTCCAGCCCGGCTTCGAGGAAGCCGACCGTTTCGATGGCACACGCGGAGATCTCGTCGCGGGACATGGCCTCGTCCCGATCCAGATGCGCGAGGGCGGCAGCGGCAAGGTCTCGGTAACCGGCGAGGAATTCCTCGGGGAGAGGGAGTGCGGAAGCCTGCTCCCACAACGTGCGGTTCGCCTCCTCAGCCTCTTGGAGGAGCCTGGGGTGGATCTCGAAACCGCGCAGATGGCGCCACACGGACCGGACTCCCCCGTCCACGCGGTAGTACACGGACTCGAGACGCTCGTCCGGACACGCAACGAAAACCGCGCTCCCGATCCGGAGGACCACGGACGCGTCGTAGGCCAAGGCGGCATCGCGGGCCAAGTCCTGCATGTGTGTGCTCCATCCTGATGGGCTGTGCGGGCGAAGACGCGCTTCCCCACACCTGTCATCGGTCGCCTACCACTCAGCCGTAGTAGCCGACGTAATGGTCGCTCCTCGGCCTGTCAGGAAGTTCTCACACGCGGGGCAGATCGGTCACGCCGGGGAACCCGTGGATCCGTGATCGCCGAAACGGCAGACGATCTTGAGTTCTGTCAACCGCCGGTGACCAGCACGAGGAGACGATCAACGACTCACACCAGCGCCGTGACCAGCGCCTTCAAGAGGGTGGATCTTCAATGGGGTCGCGTCTGCGCAATGCCGGGCTGACCTGCGGTTTCCCTTGATTGCGCAGCCGTTGGCGCTGACTGGTTCGTTGGTGCGCAGTGACGTGCAGGGCGCGGCTTCCTACTGCTGTGGCTGCGCGTGGTGGCGGGTCAGTGCCTGCCAGCGCCGCTTGAAGTCGACGGCCTGCTCGGCGATGTAGTCGGTGGTGAGGGGCTTGTTGTGCTGCGCGGTGATCCCGTGGGCTGCGCACTCTTGCGCAATGGCGTCGAGCGACAGGGCTTCGTTGCGCACCCGCTGCTTGGCCCAGAAGGTGTAGACCCTAAACGGCAAGAGGTAGCGGCGCAGGGTGGACGGGCTGACCGGCTTTCCGCCGCGGCCGGTCATGCCCTTCGTGCCGGCGAGGTAGGCGGAGAGCTGCTCGGCCTTGGGTTCCTCGCCGTGCTCGCTCTGGTACTCGCTCCAGGCAAGGTAGTAGCGGTCGACGGTGGTGAGCGCGGCGGGCTCCCCCATCGCGTCGTCCTCGCCCGGCGAGTCGTCGATGGGGGCGCTCACCCGTGGACTGCGCGACCCCTTGGCGGGGTGCGCGCCCGCGCCGGCCAATGTCTCCTCAGGCTCCTCCCCGTTCGTGAGCGGTTCGTCGGAGGGCGCCTGCGCGGCAGGATCGGTGGCTTCCTCGTCTGCGGGAGGCTCCGTCTCGTCGAACTCGCGCTGCCGGAAGGAGGAGACGAAGTACTCCAGGTCTGCGCCCATGATGGGCCGGCCGTTGCTGCCGGTGATCTGGTCCCGCTCGTAGACGTACGTGGCGAGGGCGTCGGCGTCGGGGTAGGCCCCGTGCTCCTGCGCGTACGTGAGCCAGGCGTTGTAGAAGTAGTCACCCCATCCGTCGTCCGCGTCGTGCGGGGCTTGACCTTCGGTCCCGTTTTCAGCTGAGGGGGTGTGACGCTGCCTGAGGAGCTGCAGCAGGGGTTCGAGTTGCTCGTCGGACAGTGGCCCGCCGGCCGCGGTGGCGATGCCGTACTGGTCTTGAAGCCACAGCGCGAACTGCGCGCTCGTCGGCTCGAACCCGAACGCGGCCATCCAGGCTTGATAAGCGTTGGCGAGGTGTTGGGCGTTCCCCTCGTCCGCAAGGTCGTGCGACTGCTCAGGGCGTACGGCCCGCGCCTGCTCCACCGGCTGGTTATGCGCGCCGCGCACCTGCGTCAGTACCTTCTCCTGGTCGGCGGCGGCCTCAGGGTTTTGCCGCTGCGCCGGGACGGGGGCCCGCTCGAGGGTGAACTGAATCGGCGGCTCGTCAAAGCCCGCGGCGGCCAGCCCGGCCGGGGCCGTCTCGGCCAGGGGGACGCCGTAGCGGGACAGGCGCAGCGGCATCAAAGACTCCACCGGGGCCTTACGGCGCCAGGCGCGGCCGAAACGGGAGCGAAGGCTCGCCTGGTAGACGAGGCGCTCCTGCTCCAGCTTGATGACCTGGTCGTAGGAGCGCAGCTCCCACAGCTTCATACGGCGCCACAGCAGGAACGTCGGGATCGGGGAGAGGAGCCAGCGGGTGAGGCGGACGCCCTCCATGTGCTTGTCGGCCGTGATGTCGGCGATCCGGCCGATCGCATGCCGGGCCGCCTCGACCGCGACCACGAAGAGCACCGGGATCACCGCGTGCATACCCACGCCCAGCGGGTCCGGCCAGGCCGCCGCACCGTTGAAGGCGATCGTCGCCGCCGTCAGCAGCCACGCCGTCTGACGCAGCAGCGGGAAAGGGATACGGATCCACGTCAGCAGCAGATCCAGGGCGAGCAGGACACAGATGCCGGCGTCGATGCCAATCGGAAAGACATAACTGAAGGTCCCGAAGCCCTTCTTGATGGCGAGCTCGCGCACGGCTGCGTACGAACCGGCGAAGCCGATGCCGGCGATGATGACCGCGCCGGTCACGACCACGCCGATGAGAACGCGGTGTGTTCGCGTCAGTTGGGTTAACGCGCCATTCCCCGCGCCCACGTCCCACTCCCCCATCGAAGCTCGCAACCGAACAACTCTCACACTCCCACGATCCGCAGCGGGTTGTAGCGCAGCACAAGCCAACATGGCTGAATGCCAGCAAGAAAATGATCACCCCTCGCCCACGGCCCGGGCGGCCGGTGACGGCCGAGACCTCCTGCTCCACCCCCAGGGACCGTGCGTGAGCGCCCGACCCGGCCGCCGAGGAGCGACGACTCCAACGAGAAGGAGCAGGTCTCCGCCTGCCACCTGCGGTGATACAGCGCCATCAGTTCATGGGCCGGGCAGCGCTCGGTGTCCAGGAGAGTGGTCATCATCCGCCACAGCTCGCTGCGGCGAGTACCGTCGGCCAGCGTGACGGCCATCCGGACTTCGACGATCCCTACCTCCAGGCGCCCGTAGCCGCCACCGGCCCGGTACCTCCCCACGCACACCATGGTCAGACAGGAGCCGTCCGGCAGCGGGCCGCGCACCGTGGGACGTCATCTGCGGCTCGCGCGCAACAGGAAGACCGCCCCGGCTGTCCGTCACCGCCGGCAGGAAGTCGAAGGCGTCGTCGTAGGCGCCGGCCAGCAGCACCGACGAGGCCTCCAGCTGGTGCAACAGGCGGCAGGCACAGGTCCACGATGAGGAATGACACCTGCGTGACTCCGAACCGCCGCCGCAGGTCCTCAGCGACCACCGCGACGGCGTCCACCGGTGCCGCCCTCTCCGCTGCGGTCAGCAGCCGGGGGCCGCCGTCTGGTCGCGCGACTCGACGAAGCCCTGCCGTATCCACCCTCACCGCGACCGGATCCGCAACCGGCGCGCCAACGAACGCACCGGCCGGGAAGTACCGCCGGGGGACCTGTTGAGCTGGAAGGGCCCGCTGGTCTTCGTGACATAGGGGCCCGCCTCGTGCTGCGGCGTCCGGTGCGACCGGAGGCGCCGGCGGCGCTCGCTGTCGGTTCCGGCCGGTCCGCTGGCGCTTCCCCTGGGCCGGGCGGTCCCAGAACCTGATCTAGGCCAGCCAGAGGTCCAGCTTGTTTTAGGACCGTCGGAGACGACGGCGTGGACGAGGAGGATGGCGTCGGGCGTCACGATCGCGAGCACAAAGCGATGGTGCCGCGCAGCACCCGGTGGCCCGTGCGGAACGAGCCTGCCGCGGCGGGCCTCCCGTCGGCCCCTCGTATGGCGCGAAGCACGGGGTGCGCTGGCTTACATCAACCTTCCGCTGCGTGCACGGGTGGATACGATGGGTTGCCGCGACGCGAGGGGCGGGGCGGCGCACGCGGTGCTCAAGGTGCCGGAGCCGGGCGCATTGGAACAGCGCGTCCGGTGCGGCCGGTCAGGGGTAGGGGGTGGCGTGGTGGACTCCGCGGTCACGTGCTGTCTGTTGGGATCCTTCGAGGTCTTGGGGAACGAGCGTGTGCTGACGCCGAGCGCGCCGAGGTTGCGGCAGGTGCTGACGCTGCTCCTCCTGAGGCGGCGGGAGGTGGTGCCCGCGGATCTCCTGGTGGACGAGGTGTGGGGCACGCGCCCGCCTCGTCACGCGCTGAGGGCCCTGCACACCAGCGTGTACGAGGTGCGCAAGGCCGTGCGCGAAGAGGAGGGGGATGCCAACCGGTTTCTGGTGACGCGGCCCGGCGGGTACATGGCGACGCTGCCGGACGAGGCAGTCGATGTCGGGCGGTTCGAGCAGTTGGTGGAGGAGGGGCAGCAGGCGCTCGCCGCGGGCAGGGCCTCGTCGGCGCGGGAGCTGCTGGGGCAGGGGCTGGCGCTGTGGCGGGGTTCGGCCCTGGCCGACGTCCGCCGGGGCGACATCCTCCAGGCTCATGCCGTCAGCTTGGAGGAGGCGCGGCTGAGGGCCCTGGAGCTGCGGCTCGACTGCGATCTAGAGCTGGGGCGGCACGGCCATGTCGTGGCGGAGCTGACCGGCCTGGTGGCGGGACAGCACCCGTTCCATGAGGGGCTGTCGATCCGGCTGATGACAGCGCTCTACCGCTGCGGCCGCCGCCATGACGCGCTCGCGGTCTACCGGGCCCTGCGAAGCCGGCTGCGGGCTGAGCTGGGCACGGAGCCGGGCCCGGATGCGCAGCGGCTCCACCGTGCGGTGTTGACCGACGATCCGTCGCTGTCAGCGGGGGCCGAACCGGCCAGGTTGCAGGTGAGGCCGGCTCAACTTCCCCCGGACCTGGTCCGCTTCAGTGGACGTAGTGGGACGCTGGCGCGGGTGGCCGAGGTGGCGGCTGCCGGCCGGTCCGGGCCTGCGGCGCCCGTGGTGTGCCTGGTGGGCATGCCCGGCGTGGGCAAGACCGCGACCGCGGTGCGTGCCGCTCATCTCCTGCGCCAGCACTTTCCTGACGGGCAGTTCTACGTGCATCTGGCCGAGGGCGCGCCGGGCGACGACGTCGCGGTGGCGGCCCTGGGCCGCATGCTCCGGTCGACCGGTATGCCGCTCGGTGCCGTCCCTGATTCGCTGCAGGAACGGGTGGCGGCCTTCCGCTCGTGGAGCTCAGCTCGCCGGGTGCTCGTACTCGTCGACGCTGCTGGATCCGCCCGACAGATCCGGCTCCTGCTGCCGGCGGGACCGGGCTCGCTGGCACTGGTCACGAGTCGTTCCCCCCTGTACGGGCTGCGGGGGCACACAAGGGTGCGGCTCGGTCCCTTTACCCGCGCGGAGGCAGTGGAGGCCCTCGGCCGGGAGATCGGCGACGGGCGCGTGGAGGCCGAACCGGAGGCGGCAGAACGGATCGTTGAACTGCTGGGGAGGCTGCCGCTTGCCGTTGGCGTTGCCGGGGCGCAACTCGCGGCGCATCCCACGGCGAGGCTGGCCCGGTGCGTCCGCCTGCTGGAACAGTGCACGCGGGAAAACCGGCTGTCGGAGCTGTCCACTCTGGGACTGGACCTCAACGAACGGTTCGACGCGGTGGTCGCGACCCTGGACCGCTGGGAGCGCGTGGCCTTCCGGCGGCTGGCCGTGGCGCTGGAAGGGACCTTCACGGCCGAACGGGCAGCCGCTGTCCTGTCGTTCGACAGTCTGACCGGTGGACTGTTGATGGTGCGCCTGGCCGATGCCCACCTGATCGAGCAGGTCGGGGAGACGGAGAGCGGCGAGCGGCAGTACCGCTGCCATGCACTGCTGCGTGCCTACGCCCGCGAGCGGCACCGGTCCGCCAGCCCCGGCGAGTCCCCTGTCGCAGGCAGACCCTCTACGGCGTTCGGCCGGTGACACCGCTGAGTTCCAGAACCGCCGGGAGTTCCCTGGCGTCTTGGCGTTCCCGCGGTGATCATACGGTGAGACGGTTCCCGGTTGGTCTTCGTGAGGCGGGGACGCATGCGGTCCCTCGTCGACGGCTTCAGCGCCGAATGCCCTTTCGCCGCGCCGCGACGCGGCGAAAGGGTCGAGGGACACCTGGGGCGCGTCAGTCTCCGGTGTTCGTCGCCCACAGGGCGCCGCCGCCGCGGGTGTAGACGACGAGGTTGCCGTCGTCCTGGACGGCCAGGTAGGCGCCCGCCCAGCCGTAGGTGCCGGAGGCCCACAGTGCCCGCCCGTTGACGTCGTACAGAACGAAGTTGCCGTCTTGCTGCATTACGGCGCGGTAGCCGTTGGGCCAGGCGCCCGGTGCTTGCCAGGCCGCGCGGCCGTCCTTGTACAGCACGAGGTTGCCATCCGACTGCAGGCGGAGGATGGCCCGTCCGTTCCCCGAGGTCCACGCCTGGTTGCGGTACAGCGTGCCCGGCGCGTACACGAGGGTGTCGGAAGAGCTCTGCAAGATGCTGCTGTGCTGACGGCTGTGTGCATCGGACGTGGGAGAGGCGTGGGCCACCGCGGGGGTGAAGGCGCCCAGGGTGAGCGCCGCCAAGGTCGCTGCCACTGCCGCGGTGCGGATGCGAGTCATGCGTTGGACCTCCTGCTGTGCCGGAGACTGTCCCCGGTGACAACGACACTAGGCATCCCCGGTCATCAACCGGTCAGGATCCAGTCTGGGACGATCTCCCGCGGGGGTTGCGCACGACTTGGCGCTCAGCTCAGACGACGATGCCCTGCGCGACGTCCTTGAAGCAGAGGTCGCGCAGGTCCACCACCATTGGCGTCACTAAGAGGGCATTTGATCTAGGCGAATTGCCCTTTCTGTTCTAGTAAGTCCCTCGCCAGGTTGGTGTCGTCTCGTCCTTTATGCGCTTGGCGAGGTTGTCGATCGAGGCGACGTGGATCATGGCCTCGGAGCTGGCGGGAAGGGTCTCGTAATCGCGAGAAAGGCGCCGGTGCAACATAAGCCAACCCGTTGGGTCGGCCGCGCGGCGAGGTGTCTGCCGTGGCAGCTCCTTTTTCCTCGCGGCCTCCCGCCGAACCGGGCTTGACGCTTTCGCTATCACCCGGCTCTCCAGTGATCACGGCGTGAATGATCTGGCCGCCTGTGCCTCGTGGATGCGGTCGTGGCAGGTGTCGCAGGCCACGACCGTTTTGCGGCGCCGGTCGAGCATGACGCGCGCCCAGTCGGACGGCGGCCATCCGGCATGAGCGAGGTCGGCGAGGGCGCGGATGTGATGCACCGTGACATCACCAGTGCTCCCGCAGATTTCGCAGGTGTCCGCCAAGAGCCGTGTGACCAGCTCTTTATGCGGGTAGTCCACCCAGACGGGCCGGCGGTCCACGATCTTCGCAGACCGCTGTCGATAGAGGGGGATTCCTCCGAACCGTGCCACCAGCGGCTTCCTATGCTCCCGCTCGATTCGGGCCTCGAAACAAATGCGGAGACCGTGGTCCGTGTCGATTCTGGTCTTGTGCTTGGCGGCCATCTTCGGCACGGTCGAACGGTGTTTTGCTGCAAGGGTCTTGAGCATGGACGTCTCCATGACCCAGCGCAGACGGTGCAGCCGGGAGACATCCCCGGCGAGCAGGTAGTACTGGACGATGCCCCGGTAAACGGCCCCGAACGTGGCAACGATTGCGTGATCGGTGCTGTTGACGAGGTCCTTTCGCTTCGCGGGCTTTCCGCGGGCGAGATAGGGCACGCATTTGGCTTTGATCACGTCCCGGGGGACACGGAGAGCGATCTGTCCGTTGACACGCCGGTAACGGCCGGTCTTCTTCGTGTCGTTGTGCTGGACCGTGATCTCATAGCCGAGGAACCTCGCTGCCCCGGTACGGGCATGAGTGATCAGCGTCTTCTCCTGGGAGAGTTCCAGCTTGAGTTCATCATGCAAGAACGCTGCCAGGCGTTGCTTGATCTGCTCGGCCTCGACTCTTGGTCCGGTGAAACCAAGGAGATGATCGTCCGCGTAGCGGGTGTACCGCAGCCTCCGGTAGTGCGGATCATTCGGGTCCGAACTCGGCAGACTGGTCATCCGTCGACGCACGGCACGAGCCAAAGGCCGGTCGCCGTGTTGACGGACTGTCCGCAGCAGACTCTGTAACTCCAAATACGCCGGGTTACGGGCCCGACGTTCCCCTCGGGTGTACTCCGGAATCAGTACTGTCTCTACGAACTCGTCCAACTTGTGCAGGTAAATGTTGGACAGGATCGGGGAGGCCACTCCGCCCTGCGGTGCCCCGGAGAGCGTGGCTCCCCACCTCCAGTCCTCCAGATATCCGGCTGTCAGCATATTCCGTACCAGCCGCAGAAACCGCTGGTCACGGATCTTCTCGCCGAGAGTCGTCAGAAGGACCTGGTGGTCCAGACTGCCGAAGCAGTCGGCGATGTCGCCCTCGATGAACCAGGCTGTCCCGGTCCAGGTGTGGGCCACCTCCCGCAAAGCGGTATGGCAGCCACGCCGGGGGCGAAATCCGTGCGAGCGGTCGGAGAACGTCGGCTCGTAATACGCTTCCAGCAGGAGGCGCACGACTTCGCCAACGAGCTTGTCCGACCAGGTCGGTAGCCCCAGTGGACGCGTCTTCCCATTGCTTTTCGGGATATGGACGCGCCGGACCGGACGAAAGCGGTAACGTTCGTGACGCATCGCCTCAATGATCCGGCTGATCTTCCGCTGCGACATGCCGTCCACGGTTTCCGGCGTGACCCCGGGCGTCATCGCGCCATGGTTGGCGTAGATGCGTCCGTAGGCCAGCAGATACAACTGCAGGTTGAACAGCTGTCGATACAGTTCACTGCACGGCAGACCACGCCTGCCGCGTTCACGCAGGACACCCAGCACCGTTGCGGCGCTCTGCATTTCGCATACCTCCCGGATCTTCGGGTGTCCGAATCACCTGGTCCCCTTCGCCCTGCGGACGGCTTTCCCGTCCTCCCTGGCCGGGCGTTGCTCCGGCGACTACTACGGGACCTCCGTCGCCATAGGACTCGCGTCCCGTAGGCGATCCCACGTTCGTCTCTGCTGTACGTCATAGCGCGACGTAGGCGTCCCACTCATCTCCTTGAATGCCCTCGCTGGGCATCGCTCCGCGCTCCGGAGGTGCACCGGCCAACTATAGAAACCTGGTGCAGAACGCGGCGCCGGTTACAGCTGTCTTTCCGGCGGATGGGAACTTGCATCTGCTGGAGATTGGGCTTCAAACAATTCAGTC
This sequence comes from Streptomyces sp. HUAS ZL42, assembly GCF_040782645.1. Taxonomy (GTDB): domain Bacteria; phylum Actinomycetota; class Actinomycetes; order Streptomycetales; family Streptomycetaceae; genus Streptomyces. The sequence continues at coordinate 9,837,534 of NZ_CP160403.1, read as the reverse complement.
TTCGCCATATCGCGCGGGCCACCCAGCACACCGTCCCCGACAACTGAGCCCGGTCACTGGTTTCCTGACATGCTTTTGTCCCCTCCGCCTTTCGGCATCAGGTAAGTCATTGGCCCAGGAACCTCCTTCCGAGTTCCTCCCGGCTCAGCCGGGAATACAAACAGAGCGCCTCGTGGCGCACGGACTTCGCTCGACTACCCATTAGTGGGCGGTTCGTAAGGTGATGTCCGTTTCTGGCTGAGGTGGGGGCAAGGCTGCTGGTGGAGGTTGTGTCGGCTATTGCTTCCTGGCGAAGTTGCCGGTGTCGGCCTCGGTGAGGATCCCGAGTTTGACCAGGCGTTTCAGCTTGGCGCGGGTGCCTTCGACGTTCTTCGGCAGCAGTTCGTGGCCGAGGGCTTCGCAGACGTCCTTGGCCCGTAGCGGTCCGGTCGCGTGGTTGAAGGCGGCGAGGATGCGGGGGTAGTCCGGGTGCTCGGGCAGGTCCGGCGTGACGGCCGGGAGCCGGTCGGCGAGGCCGGTGACGGTCTTGCGGGTGATCGCGAGGTGCTCCAGGTGTGTCTCGGCCTCCCGCAGCCGGGTCTGCAGGTCGTCGATCTGTGCGCGGAGGTCGTCGGCCAGGGCCCGGGCGGCTTCTTCCTGGAGGTCCAGGGCGTCGAGCAGGGGCCGGAGGTTCACGCTGCCGCCGCCTGTGCCGGGCGCCAGGTGGGAGTGTTCGTGCCGGTGAGGCGTCGGGTCATGACGTGGGTCATCGCCCAGTAGACGCGGGAGGCAGAGGAGGAGGGGCGGTGCTCGTAGTCGCGGACCAGGCGCCGGTGCAGTATCAGGGTCCCGTAGGTCTGTTCGACCCTCCACCGCTTCGGCTGCGGCACGAAGCCCTTGTCCTGCGGGTTGCGTGCGACGATCACGACGTCGATGCCCAGGCCGGCGCCGTGGTCGACGACCTGGTTCTTGAAGCCCTGGTCAACCAGGGCTTTGCGGACGGTTCCGCCGGCGTGCTCGGCGACCTGGTCCAACAGGATGATGCCCGCGGCGTTGTCGTGGGTGTTCGCGGCGAGGACGATGACCGCGATGACCAGGCCGAGGACGTCCACGGCCAGGCCGCGTTTGCGGCCGGGCACCCGCTTGGCCGGATCGTGGCCACTCGTGGCGGTGGGGACCCCGGCGGCCACGTGGACACTCTGGGTGTCGAGCACCACCAGGGTCGGGTCCTCTAATCGGCGGGCGCGTTCGCGGACCTGGCAGCGCAGGAGTTCATGGATGACCTGGTCGGTTCTGTCGTCCCGCCAGGCGGCGAAGTAGTAGTAGGTCGCGCTCTTCTGCGGCAGGCCGTGCGGGAGGTAGGCCCACTGGCAGCCGGTCCGCCCCTGGTAGAGGACCGCGTTCACGATCTCCCGCATGTCGTAGGCGCCCTGGTGGCCGCTGACCGAGCGGTGCCGGTCCTTCCACGCGGTGGATCACCGGCTCGATCAACGACCACTGCCCGTCCGATAAGTCACTCGGATACGGCTTGCGTTCACTCACCCGAGCACATCACCAGATCAGCAGCCGCGGACCGGCAGATTCCGCCCCGCCACCACACCATCAGGCGACAGCAGATCCACTCAAAGACTCACGAACCGCCCACTAAGAGCTCGTAACACGATCATGCTGCCCAGTCCCAGTAGTCCTGTCGTGGCGGAACGTGGGAGCGTGGCCCTGGATCCTGGGCGACGGCTTGTGTGGGGAAGAGGGACTGGATGAGCGCGATGTGGGCGGCGACGTCGCCGGAATCTGGACTATTCCATCCGGATGAGAGACGTTCAGAGGTGAAGGCTCTGTCAGATCGCTTCAACGACCTGCGTTCCTGTGGCCAGGGGTACCTCGAGGTTCGGTCGCCGAACAGGGAGTTCCCGGTGCTGATCCTGGCCTTCCGAGACAATCACGCGGTCGTCCACCTGATGAGTGACACCGAGCGGATGTCTCTGCTCGCAGGAGACGGCACCGTACCCTCGGGTACCGAGGTCGAAGTCCCGATCATGGACCACCTCGCCGTGTTCACGGGCGACTTTGTCCTGGACATCGATCGGGCGTGGGAGCTGGTGCACGACTTCACGCAGACGCGGGCGGCCGGCCCTCTGGGTGAGTGGTGTGAGTTGTAGCCAAAAGCTCGTGACACGATCATGATCGGTGCTTCTTCAGTCGCCTCCAGCAGATGAGGCCGCAGGCCAAGGAAACGAAGGCGTCGTGGAGTTCGGTTCGGCGTTCCCAGCGGACCGCGAGGCGTTTGAACTGGTGGAGCAGGGCGAAGGTCTGCTCGACGACGTAACGGAGCTTGCCCAGGCCCTTGATGTTCGGGGCGCCCTTGCGGGAGATCACCGGCAGGATCCGGCGCTTGCGCAGCTCCACGCGGTTCGGGTTGGAGTCGTATCCCTTGTCCCCGAGCAGCGAATCGGGACGGCGGCGTGGCCGGCCGGGACGCCCGGCCACCGGCGGGATGCCGTCGACCAGGGCGAGGGTCTGGGTGACGTCGTTGACGTTCGCCGCGGTGGTGATGACCTTGAGCGGCGTGCCGCGTCCGTCGCAGATCAAGTGGTGCTTGCTGCCCGTCTTCCGGCGGTCGACCGGTGACGGACCGGTGTCGGCTCCCCCTTTTTCGCACGGATGTGGGAGCCGTCCACACACGCCCTGGACCAGTCGAGTGCGCCGGCCGCATTCAGCTCGGCAAGCAGAATGCGGTGCAGCCGGTCGAAGACCCCAGCCTCCTGCCACCGCTCCAGACGCCGCCAGCAGGTGTGTCCGGAGCCGAACCCCAGCTCCAGAGGCAGCAGTTGCCAGGCTATGTCGTTGTGGAGCACGTACAGAATGCCCTGCAGACACAGCCGGTCCGCCACCGGCCGAGGCCCCGGCGATCGCTCCGGCCAGGGCGGCAGCAGCGGCTCGATCAGTGTCCACAAGTCGTCATCCACGATCCACGGCCGAGTGCTCACACCCTCCCGAACGCCGAATCGTCACATCGGTCACGCCCGGCCAGGACACCTCAACAAGATCGTGTTACGAACTCTAAGCCTTCAAAAGAACTTCTTGAATTGAGTTGACAATGTTTCACATCCGTATTTAGTGCGGAATTTGAGGTGATTTTTTTCAAAAGGAGCATCCGGGGACGTCCGATTACCTTACAGATAAAGAGGAATCCGTCAAACACAGTGAAATACAGAAAGGGCAGCCGAGCCTTCCGGGTCCCCTACCCACCGGTGAATGGCCGCGCTGAGGCAACGCCGGCACCATCGTCACGTTCTACTCGTTCAAGGGTGGGGCGGGTGGACCTGGAGGCGCCGGGCCTGCACAGCTACTTCGCGCCCGATCCGGTCTCCAGTCAGGCGACGCTGGCCGCCGCGGCGGCCAGCAGGCCGCTCAGGTCCCAGTTCGCCGCTACGCCGGTGCGCCTGGCCCGCCCGGCCGCCGTACCAGCCGAGCTGGTCGAGGACACGGTCGCGCAGGTAGATGTCCTTGCGTGCCGCGAACCGCTGGGCGCGTACCGCCCGCATGGCGCGGGTGTTCTGCGGATAGCCCTGAAGGACACACCGCGGGCGTCCGACCCGGACGCCTACTGGGGCCCTACAAAACGTTCTTCGCCTACGAGGAGGTCCTGGCCACCGTCGCGGACACGCCCCGGCAGCCCGCCTCCCTGCTGGGCGCCTACGGACGTCTCACCTCGGTGATCACGGACGGGCAGGTAACGGCCCTTCAGCCGTCAAGGAGCCGGTGCGCCGGCAGTTGCTCGCCCGTTTCCAGCGGGTCCCGGTGCCGGTGCCTGGTGCCGCGGGTGCGGATCGACTTCGCGCTGCGCGACTGCGCCTGGGGCGAGTGGCTCGCGGCCCAGCTCCAGTCCGCGGGGATGGCCGTGACGCTACGCGGAAGCAGCCCGTCGGTGCCGCTGTCCAGTGGCCCGGGGAACGGGGCCGGCGTGGTCATCGCGCTGCTCTCGCCCGTCTTCTCCGCCACACCGGTCGCCGACGAGGTGCGCGCACTTGTCGCGACCCCCAAGGGCCCAAGATCATCGGGGTGCGGACCCGCGGGCACCAATCGGAGGTGGCGCTGCGCGGCCCGCCGGGATTCACTCTGGTGGACGCATCGGAGGAACAGGCCCTCAGCAAGGTCTTCACCCCGCTCGAACTCGAAGGAGCCGCCGCCTCTACGCCTGTAGCCGACGGCATCGCCTATCCGGGCCTGGTGCCCAGGATTTTCAACGTCCCGCGCCGCAACAACACCTTCATCGGCCGCGACATTCAACTGGACCGGCTGCGAATGGAGTTGAGCGCCGAATCACTGCGTGCGGACACGCCGGTGGGCAAAGTGTTCCTCTACGGACTGGGTGGCATCGGCAAGACCCAGATCACGCAGGAATACGTCCACCACTACGGTTCCCAGTACGACCTCGTGCACTGGACCCCGGCCGAGCAGCCGAACCGCATCCCGCAGCTCCTCGCGGAGCTGGTCCTCGAGCTGGAAACTCCGGGCGACACGGTCGACGAACGTGCCCAGGCGACCATGATGGCGCTGCGGCGCAGCCAACATGGTCGCTGGCTGCTGGTTTTCGGCAACGTGACCGACAGCCAGGACACGGACAGCGAGAGCCGAAGCAGGGACCAGGGAGACACGACAGTGGAGCGGTACCTTCCCACACGTCATCATCACAGAACGACAGTCAACGCATGAGGAGAACGAGGCCGCCATGGAGGTTGACTCCTTCATCAGGTCGGAAACCATCAACCTGTTGCGCCGGAGGGTGGACGGACTGTCGGCAAAGGAAGCCAACCGGATCGCCGACACGCTCGGCGGGACACACGGGGGTGCCGGGATCGTGGGAGGGTTCCTGCCAGCCGACCCGGCGCAGCGGGCACAGCCGTTCCTCCAACTGCTGGTGGAACAGTCCTTCGGGGTCGGGGACGGCGGAGTGCAGCGGTCCGCCGTGGACCATGTACTGCCAGGCCAGCGACTTCACCGTCTCGGCGGCGTCGCGGTGCGCCTGCCAGTGGGCCCGTGCCCGGCGCCGGCGGATGACGACGCCGGCGATCACCGTGAGGCCGTACAGCAGGGGGGACAGAGCGGTGAGAACGTGGCTGTTGAAGCAGTCGGCGAGAGTGGCGCAGCCGGTCGCCACGAGCAGCAGAGGCAGCTCGGTCCTGGTCGCCCGGAACGACTCGCTCTGACGGTTCAGCGCCCACCGGTCGTTGGAACGGAACAACGGGGGCAGATCGTCGTCTCCTATCCTCGCACCCGGCCCCGGAACGCGCTGGCCAGGAGTGGTCGTAGCCGCCATGCGTCACCTCGCCAAGAAGAGAAGACTCATGGTGACTTGGCGTAGCACAGGTGCCAACACCGAGTGGAACGGGAGGGTTTGGCAGTGCTGACCAGATCGAGACGCACGCGGTCGGACGGCCCTCGCCCGCTGGCTCCTCGTTGGTCTCTGTGCTTCCCCGAGACTAGAACCGAACAGCACCACACCATCCGCAACTCGGCATACGGAGCGCTGAGTTGTTTCCTGACGCAGGTCCACACCCGTGAGTCCGGGGCCACGCCCGGACCTCCGCGGGTCGAGCGAGCACGGGGGGTCCATGGAGATGCCGCCGAGTGACGTGGAGTTCGATGTGGTGCACCTCAGCGGTGTCACGGCTGTAGAACTGGACGATCTGCCCGACAGTGCGCTGGGCCGGGCTACGAAGAGGGTCCGGCGGGATGCGCTGCAGCCCAACAGGGTGGAGGCAGCCATGGTCCAATCCGCCGGGAACGACAGCCGGGAGCCCGAGCGCTGTAGTGCAGAGGGGGCAGGTGCGGGAGGTGAAGCCCTTCGTGGAGTGGATGGGGAAGGTCGTCCAGCCGTGCAATCTGGCCTGCGATCACTGCTACGTCTACGAACTGAGGGACCGCACCTGGCGGCACAGACCATCCGTCATGGCGACGGCCGCCATAGACCAATCAACTGGCTAAACCGGTCGCCAGGACGCCGTGCGCCAGGTTTGGGTGATCCTGCACGGTGGCGAGCCCTTACTCGCGGTCCGCACCCGAATCGAACACCTCCTGCTAGCTTCGGGACAACTGCTGCGCGGTACGGTCGACTGTGATATCTCCGTGCAGAACAATGCGACTCTTCTGAGCCCTCATTGGATGGAACTGTTCCGCCGACACGGGGTGTCGGTAGACGTCAGTCTTAGCGGAGGCCGTGATACCCACGGACCACGACAGCCCAAAGAACGGATGCAACGCACTCCAGTGAGAAGGGCATCGAGCACATTGCTGAAATGTCTCGCTCGTACCGAACCCGGGCCGAATTCGGCGTGCCGGCTTTAGCGTAGAGATCGAGGAATATGACTCGTTTCCGGATGAGCCGATACAACTGCTGATTACGACTGCCCATTCCCCGGCCCCGGGCCTAGGAACCTTTCAGACCGGGGAAGGGCAGAAGGGGACACCTACATGCCACCAACCAACCACCTTAGCCGTAGCTCCCAAGAAGCACTGCTGAGGACCCGAGGGCCACGAAGGCAACGTCTCGCGAAGGCATCTGCAGCCGCGAGCACAGTGCTCGCGCTCGCCATGCCGCTTCATCCGCAAACCGCCTTCGCCTCAACGACGATGCCGGCTACTGCCATCGCCACGGCGTCCGCCCCCTCCCAGAACGGTCTACCCACCGAGCACACCTCTCCATCCGCGCAGGACAGCATCTGGGGTATCCCAACACCCGTCTTCTCCGCCGGGCTTGGCTCACTCATCGGCGCAGCCGCCGGCGCAGCGGCCACAGCAGTGTTCTTCTACAGGGCGCGCCGCCACACGCTCACCGACCGCGCCGAGGATCAACAGCGCCAGGACGCCCAAGAGGCGCAGCGTCGAGCGGACAGAGAGGAGGAGCAGCGCAGGATTGATGCCCGGGGCTCCTGGAAGCGGCTGTACGACGAACTCGGCAAAGACCTCTCCGACGCCCTGGCCGTCTACATTGACGCACGCGACCACCTGCTGTACCAGGGCGACGCCGAAGCACAACTGATCTCGACGCTTCTCAAGCGGCTGCTCCACGCCCGCGAACGCGCACGCGGCAACCGATCTGAGGATCTCATCGAAAGCATCACCGTGCTGTACGGCCGCCTGCGCGACCTCCAGGAAGCTCTCCTGCCCGAACGCACTTCGCTTACAGACCCGAGCTCCCTCAACCACACCCAGCTACTGGACCTGTTCGACCGGGCAGCGAAACAGACCCTCATCACTGCCGAACTCGGCCCCCTCGTGCACAACGCCGAGGTCGTCCTGAACACCGAATGGGGCCGCCCCGCCACACTGTGACCGGCCGGCAGGCGAGTACCACAGGCAGGGATCTTCAGGGGTCGAGGGCACGCAGGAGGGGCATCAGCAGTTTCCGCGTCCAGGTGGTTCGTTTGGTGTCCGCGCCTTCGGGTGGGTCGTCGAGTGCCGTGGCGATGCGGCGCAGTAGTCGGGTGCCTCCGGTCAGCAGGCCCAGGCTTGGGCGCAGGGCCAGAACGGAGGCCGCCTGCCGGGTCGCGCCGGGCCACTGCAGCTGGTGGGTGAGGAGTGCTGCGAGTCTGATCGCAGCAGTGATGGGGGTACGGTTCGCGGGCAGGTGCTGTCGTAGCAGTTCCACGAGGGGACGGGCGATCTGGTTCTCGGCGTCGGTCATGCCGAGCTGGAGGGTGAAGGACTGCGTGAAGTCATCGATGGCGTCTTCGTACCGCTCGGCGTACAGACGGACCGCGCCGCGGCCGCCGTACGCCCATGACCACGGCGGTTGGTCGGAAAGGACGCGGTCGAAGTCGCGTTCGGCTTCGGCAAGTTGCCCCGCCTCCCACAACAGCCATCCGCGCATGGCGAAGGCGAGCAGGTAGCTGTCGTCGACGGAGATGGCGCGGTCGAGGTCGGCCAGTGCTTCGGTCTCGCGGCCGAGTCCGTGCAGGGCCCAGGCTCGGACTGTGTAGGGCCAGGCACGGTCTCGTGGTCCGTGTTCGTTCGGGTCGGCCAGAGCTCGGTCCACCTCCCGCAGTGCCTCCCCGTGCCGGCCGAGGTCGAGGAGCAGGCCCGCGAAGTGGGCACGGTGCCACTGCGATTCGGAGTCGAGATCGGCCGCCCGCGCCATGTCGCGGAGCGCTTCGTCCCACCGCTCCAAGCTCATCAGGCACCGGGATCGTTCCGCATGGGCCCAGCTGTACTCGGGGTCGATGGCAAGCGCCCGGTCCAGGTCTGCCAGCGCGTTCTCGTACCGTCCCTCGGTGCGGTGGACCATGGCACGGCTGGCGCGTGCCCATTCCTGCTCGGGGTCGAGTTCGAGGGCGTGGTTGAAGTCGGCGAGCGCTGCGGGGCGGTGTCCGGCTGTCAGGTTGATGTGCCCGCGCACCACGTGTGTCCAGGCATCGGGGCGGGCGCGGATCGCCTCGTCCATGTCAGCGAGAGCGTCTGCTGTATTTCCCATCTGCTCATGGGTGAAGGCGCGCTCGACCAGGGCGTCGCTGTGCTGCGGTTTACTGACCTCAGCTCGTTAGGGTCAGTTCGGTCTGTCGAGGGCGAGGCCCGTGCCGGCGAGGAATCCGCCGAGGATGGTGTGTCGGTACTGCAGCGCCTTGAGACGCTTGCGGAGCAGAGTCTCCAGCTCGCTGAGGGTGCGGGCGGCGAGGTTGGCCAGGCTCCGCTTGATATGTGCCCACAGGCCCTCGACCGGGTTGAGCTCGGGCGCATACCCGGGTAGCAGGACCACGGTCAGCCATTCCCGCTCGGCCACCAGCACCTTCATCGCCGTGGAGATGTGGGTGCTCAGCCGGTCCCACACCACGATCAGCGGGGCCTTCAGTAGCTGGTGGGCGCCATCCAGCAGGCGGATGTAGTCGCTCTCGCCGAGCGAGCGGCGCTCGCCCTTGCGGCCGGTATGCCGGCGCAGCCGGTAGCACAGGCGGGCGGGCAGGCCGGGCCGGTAGCACAGCAGCCCGGCCACTGACAGGCGCCCACGGCCACGGCCTGAAACGCGTACCGTCGGGGTGATGCCGCGTCGGCCCCAGGCGCGGCCCTTGGGCGGACGGCCGGTCACGCCGGCTTCGTCCTCGAAGCAGACGAACGCGCCGGTCGCCGCCCGGAGGGTTTTACCTCCTGCCAGGTCGCCTCCCGCCATGCGGTGATCGCGGCCTCGTCACGTTCGGCAGCGGGCCGGGCAGGCACCTGCACGCTGAAGCCCATCCGGTGCAGCAGCCGCGTGACACCGGAGACGCTGTAGGAGAGGTGGAACTTCCGTCCGATCAGCGTGCGCACCCGTGCGGCAGTCCACATCTGGTCGTCCGTCCAGCCGTGCGCGGCCGGCCCCTCGTCGAGCCATGTCGCGAGCCTGGCCTGCAGGTGGGGGCCGAGGCGGCAGTCATAGCCCGGGGGCCCTGGGAACGTAACGCTTCCCGCCCGCCCGCCTTCCAGGCGCGGCGCCACTGGTAGACCGACTTCTCACTCACCCGTAACTCCCGGGCGATGAATGGGACTTTCACGTCCTCCTCGAAGAGGTCAGCGGCCCGCATGCGTACCTCTTCGCGGCACTTGCGCTGCTCGGCGGTCAGCCCGCCCCCATCCGGATACCGCATACTTCCGGGCTGCCAGCCCAGACAGGCCCTGTCACCCGGCCCGACAAGGACCAGACGCTATAACGCCAAGGTCAGTAGCACAGGCCGGTGGGCGGGAAGATCAAGGGTTCTTGGGTGCTCGCCCGTGTCCGGCGTCGTCCTGCGGCGTGGGAGCGACAGGGTGCTGTGGGTTTTCGAAGAAGGCGATCTGGTTCTTGCCTGCGGTTTTGGCCCGGTACAGGGCGGTGTCGGCGTCCCGCAGCGCCTGAGCGGGCGCCGTCGGGCGGGTGATGCTCCGCGTCCCGATGCTGGTGGTCACGTCGACGCAATCACCGTGGGAGAGCAGGAAGGGGTCCTGGAAGGCGTCGAGTATGCGCGTGGCGTAGTCGTGCAGTGTCTGGGCATCCACGTCCTCCACGAGGAGGGCGAATTCGTCGCCGCCGAGCCTGGCCACCAGGTCCTGCTCACGGACCCTGCTGGTCAGCCGTCCTGCGACGTCGATGAGCAGTTCGTCGCCGGCCGGGTGCCCGAGGGTGTCGTTGACGTCCTTGAAGCCGTCGAGATCGAGCATCAGCAGTCCGGCAGCGCAAGCGGTGGAACACCGGCCGAGGGCGAGTTCCAGGCGTTCGTTGAGCAGGGCCCGGTTGGCCAGGCCGGTCAGCGGGTCGTGGGTGGCCTGATGGCTCAGCTGTTTTTGGAGCTGGGCCTGTTCCCGCAGTGAGGCGGCGAGGGCGGTGGCCCTGCCCTGGGCGTACTGGGCCAGGAACGCCACGCGCAGCAGCAACAGAAGCGACAGGCTGGCCATCATGCCGACGATCACCGTGACGTCCACGGGCTGGTCCCGGATACCGCCGATATTGGCCAGCACGATCAACGGCCCCATCAGGATCAGGGCGATCAGGATCGACAACCGCCGCGGGGGGAGATGTTCCTGGTCGGCCGCCAGCCGCGACGGGCGGGCCACGGACGGGTGCAGTGCCGCCGTCCCCAGCAGCAGGGAGGAGGCCATCCACGCCACTTCGGAGACGTCCTCCGCGATCGCGGTCCCCGTCGTGGCCTGTGTGCCGTAGTAGAGGCCGTCGGCGGCGAGCAGGACCACCAGCCATCCGAGGCACAGCAGGAACGAGGGGGTGCGGGTGCCGGTGGTGAGCATCAGCCGCGCGGCCACGGACAGCAGTACCAGGTCGGTGGCGGGATAGGCGATGGACAGGGCGAGCGGCCCCGCGGACATGTCGCTGCGCAGGTAGGGGGCGAGGATGAACGCCCAGGCCAGGGTGGCAAATCCCAGCGTGACGATGCCCGCGTCCAGCAGGCCCGCCCAGTGCAGGCGGCCCGCCTGCTGCCGGGCCAGCATCACCAGACCGGCCGTGAAGAGCAGGTAGCTGCCCAGGTAGAGCCAGTCGGCCACACCGGGGAAGGGCACCTCGGCGCCGCGGACCTGGTACAGACCCCAGATCGTGTCCGCCGCCGCGTACGGTGCCATACCCGCCGCGAACAGGGTCCAGGAAAGTAGCGACGGCGGCCTGTTCCTGCTCACGCCCACTGCGATGGCGACCACGACCGAGGCAGAGATCAGCGCGCCCAGCATGTAGCGCGCCGGGGAGGAGGTGACCAGATACGTCACGATCACCGCGGTCCCTGCTCCCGCATACGCCCAGGCCGGCGCATCGCGTCGGGAGGGCATTCGGAGGTGAACCGTGCCCACTGCCCCTCCTTCCCCGCTCCCACCGCGTGGCGGTAAGCGGTTGGGCCTCATTGCGGTTCGCGGCCGCGAGGGCGGGAGCGGAGCGTGGCCAGGATGCGGCAGGTGCGGTCGAGTTCTGCCTGGAGCCGGGGAGCGGCCTCGGCCAGCGGGGCAGGCGTCCCGGCGCCTGCGTGCTGCTCGAGTTCCTGGCAGCAGTCGGCCAGACTCTGGGCGCCCAGGTTGCCGGCAGCGCCCTTGAGACTGTGGGCCAGCTTGGCGATATCCCGGGTGTCGTGGCGGTCCAGCGCGTGGAACAGTGCGCCGGTCATCTCGGGGGCCCGGGTGAGGAAGTGGTCGACCAGCCGGTCCACCAGTTCGTTCTCGGCCGGGGTGCCGGCGCCGCGTAGTTCGTCCAGCCGCTGCTCGATGGAGGCACCCAGGTCCTCCACGTCCGCGGGTGGGCCGGTGGGGTGGACCCAGCGGGCGAGAGCCTGTTCCAGCTCGTCCGCGCTGACGGGTTTGGAGATGTAGTCGTCCATGCCCGCGGCCAGACACCGGTCCCGGTCCTCGGCCAGGGCACTGGCGGTCATGGCGATCACCGGCAGGTGCTGGCCGCTGTCCTGTTCCCGGCGGCGCAGCTCCCGGGTGGCGTCGTAGCCGTCCATACGGGGCATCTGGCAGTCCATCAGTACGGCCTGGTAGCTGTTCTCCTGGGTCATGTGCAGGGCGTGAATGCCGTCGGTGGCGATGTCGGCACTGTAGCCGAGGCGGCTGAGGATGCCTTGCGCCACCATCTGGTTGATGTCGTTGTCCTCCACCAGCAGCAGATGTCCGCGGTGGGCCGGCGGTGGTGTGGATGATGGGGCCGACGGCGGTGCTGACGTGGCGACCGTCGGCCTGTGGGTGATGAGTTCGACCAGGGCGTCCATGAGTTCGGACTGTGAGATGGGCTTGGGCAGGCTGCGGGCGATACCGGCCGCGGTCAGTTCGGCGGCCGACAGCGGTGTGCTGGAGCTGAGCATCAGCAGCCGTACCCGGCCGAGGCTGCGGTCGGTGGTGATCCGGCGGGCGAGCTCCAGGCCGTCCATGTCCGGCATACACATATCCAGCAGGGCCAGGTCGAAGGCCCGGCCCGCGGCCGCCGCCTCGTGCAGGGCCACCAGGGCCTGAGGGCCGCTGGCGACCAGGGTCGGCTGCATGTGCCACCGGCGCAGCTGGGTGTCGAGGATGAGGCGGTTAGTCTCGTTGTCGTCCACGACCAGTACCCGCAGACCGCGCAGAACGACCGGCTGGACAGGCGCTGACGGTTGTTGAGGCGTGTCGGGTGCCTGCGCCGGCACGGTGAACCAGAATGTGCTGCCCTGGCCGAGCCGGCTGGTGACGCCGATGGAGCCGCCCATGGCCTCGGTGAGCCTGCGGCAGATGGCCAACCCCAGGCCGGTGCCGCCGTAGCGGCGAGTGGTGGAGGCATCTGCCTGCGAGAAGGCATCGAACATCCGCTCCTGGTCCGCCTCGGCAATGCCGATGCCGGTGTCGGCCACCTCGAAGCGCAGCCACGCTCCGCCCGCCGCGAAGGACCGGTCCGAAGCAGGGAGAGCACGCAGGACCACCTCGCCGGACTCGGTGAACTTCACCGCGTTCGACGCGAGGTTGAGCAGGATCTGCCGCAGCCGTGCGGCGTCGCCGAGCACCATCACCGGCAGATCTGGATGGCAGTCACTGAGCAGTTCCAGACCCTGCGCCTGGGGCGTCTGCGCGACCAGCGCGACGACCTCCTCCACCAGCACCTGCGGGCTGTAGGCAACGTCTTCCAGTTCCAGCTTGCCCGCCTCCAGTTTGGAGAAGTCCAGGATGTCGTTGATCAGCGACAGCAGCGCGGAGCCCGCGGCCTGGATGCCCTCGGCGTAGCGGCGCTGCTGGGCATCCAGCGCGGTGCCCAGCAGCAGGTTGCTCAGCCCGATCACGCCGTTCATGGGGGTGCGGATCTCGTGACTCATCGAGGCGACGAACTGCGACTTCGCCTGGGACGCGGCGATCGCCTGGTCGCGCGCCTCCGCCAGGGCTGCTTCGGCCTGCTTGTGCTCGGTGATGTCACGGATGAAGGCGTTGAAGCAGCGTGCCTTCGCCGACTTCAGCCGCCACACCTCCAGTTCGACCGGAATCTCGTGGCCGTCGCGGTGCAGAGCCTGGAGCTCGACCCGGCGCCCCAGCACGTGGGCGTCTCCTCCGGACAGCACCCGCTGCAGACCGGCCGTGTGTGCGGCGCGGTACCGCTCGGGGATGATCGTGTCCGTCAGCGGGCGGCCCATCGCTTCGCGATGGGTGAATCCGAACAGCTTCTCGGCGCTCTGGTTCCAGTCGATGACCAGGCCGTCCTCGTCGATGGAGACGAAGGCGTCGCGTGCGGTCTCGATGACCGAGCGTGCCTGCTGTTGGAGCAGCCGCAGCGCTTCCTCCCTGCGCCGCTGGCCCGCCGCCTCGCGGATGAACCCCCGCACTTCCAGCGGCTCGCTTGCGGCGTCCCGGACCACCCAGGACGTCAGTTCGGTCCACATCGAGTGACCGTCGGCGTGCCGCAGCCGCAGACACACCACCACCCGGCCGTCGCGGAGCAGATCCCGCTCCGCCCACTCGAACTCCTCCACGTCGCCCTGGTGCACCCATGACTCCGCCGACGTTCCCACGATCTCCTCGACCGGCCTGCCCAGCAGCGCCGCTCCCGCCGCGGAGACCTCCTCGTAGACGCCGTCGATCGTGCGCCGGAAGACCAAGTCGGGGGAATTCTTCACCAGCAGCCGGAACCGTTCCTCGTCGTCGGCCGCGTACTGCCTGGGCGGGTTGGTGGGCCCCATGGGTCTGCCTCCACGTGTGATGCCCGACGACGAGGGCGGCCAGGCTTTTCGACACGGCCGCAACGCTTCTGCGCGGTGTCGCCTGGCGGCGGGTGATAGCAGGGGGCCGGTCGTACATGGTCACCTTGAACCACGAGGCCACACACCCACGCAGCGGTTGCCGCAACCGGCACGGAGGTGGGGGCGACCGTCCACTCAGGTGCCGATCATTGCGATGGAGATGAGTGACCGGTGCTAAACCAGCCACCATTTGACTCCTCACACCCCAGATCGCGGGGTGATGACGGAAAGTAATCAATCCTTCTCGGGCGGCAAGGGACACTTCCAGCGAAGGACGAACCACTGAAAATCGCAAATCGAGCGGCAGGCGCGGCTCGAAGTGACTGTTTCTTGAACCTGAGTGGTACGGGGCGTGGCGTGCTGCGCGTGGCCGCCGCGGCCCCGCCCGCCGCGAGCGCCTTGGGGTTGAGCCGACATCGCTGCTGAGCAGCCCTTCACCGGCCGGGCGGGCAGTATGGTGCAATTATGGATCAAGAAGGCGGAGTCATAGGGGTGCTGAGCGGACTGTTGGCCAATCGGTTCGGTTCGGTGCCGACGACGCTCCGCCGGGGCCTCGGGGAGAATTGATGGCGTGTGTTTTGGTCGCAGACGATGACGCCGACATCAGGGATCTTGTTGCCTTCAAGCTGACGCAGGGCGGCCATGAGGTGACGACCGTGGAGGACGGCCTGCGGGCGCTTCAGGCTGTGCGCGAGCTGAAGGTCGACATCGCTTTGCTGGACATCCGCATGCCGGGCATCTCCGGACTGGACTTGTGCCGTCAACTGCGTGCCGCACCAGAGACTGCCGCGCTGCCGATCATCCTGATCACCGCCCGCTCCCAGGAGGGAGATGTCGAGACCGGTTTCGAGGCGGGCGCGGACGACTACATCATCAAGCCCTTCAGCCCGCGGGAGCTCTCCATCCGAGTCGAGGCGGTCTTGGCCAGGGCGAGCCGGTAAATTCCCTCTGGCGAGGCATGGGAGCCCGAGCGCCTCCGTGTTTCGTGGAACTCGCCGCCTACAACCGCCACCGCGACCTGAGCCTGGGGTGCGAGACGGTACCAGCCGTCGTGCGGACGCAGGAGCTTGACGACGCCGTGACCATGCTCGGCGATGCGCGTTGGCTCGGATGACACTCGTGCATCGGATCGTCCACGGTCCCCGGTCGCCTCCCGGCCCGACACTCAAGGGATTGTGGAGTTCATGGCTCCGGTGAGCGTCCTGTCATGGCAGACGACCCCTGGTCTCCCCCTCCGAGACCAGGGGTCGTCGGCGTCAGGCTGCCCCCGGTTGGCGGCGAGGCAGACCGCGAGGCTGACGGCCTGGCTCAGTTCATGTCGATGCGATGGCAGGAGCCCGCGACATCCCAGTGGCGGAGACCCGGCGCATGCTGGGCCTGGGCGCCGCGGAGGGGTTCGGCTTCGACACCGGCCTGTCCGGTCCCCCGTGGGCGTGTCGGTGCCGTTGTGCGCCTGCTGGTCCGCAGAAGATCTGTGCTGTGTTTGCGCGGGTGCACCGCCTAGCCGGAGGCGTCGAACGGTCAGGGCTTGCGCTGTCGCTGCCGGTCGCGGCGGTGGGCCTGGCTGTGTCCGTGGTGTTGTGCGTCTTCCTGGTGCGGCAGTCGCACGAAGCGGCCCAGCAGTTCTTGGACCGGCGGGCTGACCTGATCGCCGAGCGGGTCACTGCGGAGACGCGGCGGTATGAGGATGCACTACGCCAAGTGGCTGCCACCGCCGCCGTTCTCGATCCGCTCACCCGGGAAGAATTCATGGCCAGTACCGAGCCGCTGCGCCCGATGAAGCTGCCCGGCGTCGGCTCGGTCGCCTACGTGGTGCCGGCAGGCGACGGCGAGGTCGCAGCGGTCCAGGAACGCTGGCGCTCGCGCGGGGCCACCGCACTGACCCTGCAGCCCCGCACGACGGGCCGTGAGCACCTCTTCGCCGTCTTCGTCCAGCAGCTGGGTACTGCTCCCGGCCGCCGCCCCGGTGTGGACGCCTCCCAGATCCCGCAATTCGTCGACACCGTCGCCCGTGCGAAGGCGACGGGTGCGGTGACGCTGTCGGCCACCTACCAGTTGCTGGCCGACCGGAACCTGCCCACGGCACGCCGTCAGAACTCCTTTGTTCTGGCCGCCCCCGTCTACCCACCGACGGGCACGGGGCGTGCCGGGCCGCTGCTGGGCTGGGTGACGATGAGCCTGCGGGGGCAGAACTTCACCGGCGCCGCACTCGCTCATACCGCCCAGGGCACCGTGGACGTGGCCCTGTACGCACAAGACACCCACGACCGCCCGGTCCGCGTCGCCGCTCTGCGCGCCGCCTCCGCGGGCCCCCGGGACGTCCATGCGCAGCGGACGGTCCGTGTGGACAACCGCGAGTGGGTCCTGCGTGCGGCCGCACCTGCCGACGCCTTGCCCGGCGGCAGCCTCTTCGTCCCCACCGTGGTCACTGCTGCCGCCGTGGTGCTGACCGGCCTGCTGACCGTGCTGGTGTACGTGCTGGCCACGGGCCGCACCCGGGCCCGCCGCCAGGTCCAGCAGGCCACCGCCGGCCTGCGCACCGCGGAGGCGGCGGCCCGCCGTCACGCCGAGCTGCTCGAAGCGGTGATGGACAACATCAGCGACGGCGTCGCCGTCATCGACGAAAACGGTGAATTCCTCCTGCACAATCCCGCTGCGGACCGGCTGCTGGGCATCGGGCAAGCCCACGGCGGCCCGGAGAGCTGGCACGGCCACTACGGCGTGTTCCTCCCAGGCGGCACCGACCCCTTCCCCACCGAACAACTCCCGATCATCCGGGCATTGGCCGGAGAATCCACCGACCAGGTCGAGATGGTCATCCGCAACGCCGGCCGACCCGACGGCGTCCACATCACCGTCTCCGCCCGCCCCATGATCAGCGCCGACGGACGGCCGGGCGCCGTCGCCGTCTTCCACGACATCACCGCCCAAAAGACCCAGGAAGCCGAACTGAAGAATTTCGCCGGGGTCGTCGCCCATGACCTGAAGTCCCCGCTGACCGCGATCGGCGGCTACACGGAGATCCTCCAGGACGAACTCGCCGACCAGGACGGCCAGATGCAATGGGCACTTGAGCGGGTGAGCACCACGACCGCCCGGATGCGGGATCTCATCCACGACCTCCTCGACCACGCCACCGCCGGCAGCCGTCCCCTGAACACGGAAGATGTGGACCTGACCGAGCTGATCCAAGCCGTCGCCGCCGCCCGCATCGAAGAGCACCGCGCCACCCACGACAGTCCGCCGCCGCAGATCGACGTCCAACCGCTGCCGGCCGTCCACGCCGATGCGGCGATGGTGCGCCAGGTCCTCGACAACCTGATCGGCAACGCGATCAAATACACCGCCCCCGGCACCCGCCCCCACATCACCGTCAGCGGCCAGGCAGCTGGACAGGGCCAGGCGCGCATCGAGATCGCGGACAACGGCATCGGCATCCCCGCCGGACAACACGACGCGATCTTCAACAGCTTCCACCGCGCCCACACCGGCAAGGAATACACCGGCACCGGCCTTGGCCTGTCCATCTGCCGCCGCATCATCGAACGCCACGGCGGCACCATCGCCGCAGGCGACAACCCCGGCGGCGGCACCTGCTTCTACTTCACCCTCCCCCTCTCCACCGCCCCTCCTGCCCACACCCATCCCGCCGAGGCAGGCACCTGACCGCGCGTGGCGCCCTGCAGCCAAGCAGCAGGCGCCGCGCCCGGCCGTGCAACCACAGCACACCAGTCGAACGTTCGCAGACACGCTCCCGGGCAGGCCAGTGCCTTGTACCGGCGGCGTGCGGCAAGAGTGGCGTCCAAGGCCGCGCGGATGTCATCGAGCCAGGGCTCCACCGAGTATCCGGGCCGCGGGTAGAGGGCGAGAAGTGAGCGACCACGCAGCGCTGACAGTCGATGGCCGTCTAGTGGCTGCGGGGCTGGTCGTCGGGGTGGTGGTAGAGGGGCTGGAGCCGGTCCCGTTGCCGACTCACGTGCTGAGCGGCTTCCCGAGGCACCCACTCGGCACTGGCGTCCGGCGTCTGGGCATGCGACGGCACAACCGCCCATCGGCGCCCGCCGGGTAGAACGTGCGACGGGCGTCGATGGTACGGGTCAGCCGGGCCACGTGCCGGTCAGGCGGCGGGTGGTGGCGGCGCCGCCGCGGTCGACGGCGGCTTTGACACCAGCGAAGATTGCCCCCTGCAGGACGGCCGCCGCCAGGACCTCGCTCCAGGTGCGCTCCTCGTCGGTGGCATCGGGGGCATCTTCTTCATGGCCAAGCCGCTTCCAGACCTGTTTGAACACCGCGCCGGCCAGCACACCGCTGAGGGCGCCGAGCGCCAGGCCGACCGGCTTGTAGGCGATCTTCGAGGCTCTCATCGGCGCCTCCTGGCACGGCGTACCAGCAGCAGGGCGATGAGCGCACCAGCCGCGGCAAGCAGCGGGGTGCGGTTGGCCCGCGCCAGCTGCACGCCGTGATCGGCCTTCTCCCTCATCGGCTCGGGAGCCTTCTGGCGGGCGAGCTGACCGACGTGCCCGGCCTTGTCGCGGACCTGCCCGCTTGCCGCGGCGGCCTTGGTCCGCACCGGCTCGGGGGTCTTGTCCTGCACCACGTGGGCCGCGTGTGTCGCCTTCTCCCGCAGCTGGTCCCTGACGTGCGTAGTCTTCTCCGCAACCTGCTGCCTGACGGCCGCTGTCTTTTCCTGGGCACGGGTCTTCACATCCGCTTTCGCCGCGAGCGCCTCGACGGTCTCGCCGAGATCCTCACGGATCGCCTCGACCTGCGCGCGCAGTTCCTCCGGGGAAGGTGCTGTCTCGTCTCCCGTGTGCGGCTTGTCCGGGGTCATCGCTGTGCCCTTTCCCTTACCTCGGCCACATCGGCCTTGACGCTGTCCATCGTCTGCTCCGGCTTCGCCGGGGATGCCTTGCTGACCTGCTGCTTTCCCAGAGCCGCCATCAGCGCCGTGATGGCGGCCAGCACACCGGTGACAATCAGTGCCGCCACCCATACGTCCATAACGAGCGACAGCGCGGCAATCACCGTGGCTACCAGGGCCTGCAGGGTGAGCACCCCCATCAGGCCAGCCCCGCCGAACAGGCCACCGCCCTTGCCGAACCGCTTGCCCTTCTGGGCCATCTCCGCCTGGGCCAGGCGCATCTCGTCGCGGACCAGCTGTGACAACTGCTGCGAGGCACGCTGGACCAGGTCGCCCACGGGTTCCTCCGCTGGGCTGCGGGTTTGGTGGGAGCCCTGTGCTGTCATCGGTGCTCACCTGTCCTTCGTCGGCGTTTTGTGGCAGGCCCGTGGGCGTTGGTACTGGCACAAGCCGGGCCTACCCGTTGATCCGGTCGGCTGTCCGGGTACCCCTGCTTCAGGGCATCACCGCCCGTCAGAGCACCTGTCGCCACGGCAGATGCGGTGCGCCTCGCACCAGGGCGGCCGCGGCCAGCCCGATCACGCCGCCGGCGGCCACATCGGAGGGGTAGTGCGCCCCGCTGTGCACCCGCTGAGCGGCCACCGTCACCGCCGCCGTCCCACAGGCGGCACCGGCGGCCGGCCACACCGGTGCGACGGCTCCGGCGAAGGCGAAGGCTGCGGCGGTGTGTCCGGAGGGGAAGGAGGAGCTGTCCGGGCGGTCCTGGAGTTCCTCCGGCGGCACCCACTCCTGTGGTGGGCGACGTCGCCGGTACAGCTGCTTGGCGACCGCGTTGGACAGCACCTGGGCCGTCGCCATGGCCGTTACTCCCGCGGCGGCGGCCGTGCGGCCGCGCCACCCTCCGACGGCGGCCATCGCTGCGGCCGTCGCGCACCACAGTTTGGTGTGCTCGGCCGCCTCTTGTACGGCGGGCGCGACCCGCCGCACCCAGGGCGGCCCCCACCCGATGGCCCGTCTGGCCAGCCAGCGGTCCCCGTCGTGCAGATCGGCCATCGTTCCCATGACCAGCCGACTTCCCGTCCACGACCTGGTCACACCGGTGCCGTGATCGATTCCGCGCCGCCGCGACCCCGGAGAGCGCCGGAGGGTCTTGGACGACGTCCGTGGCGGTGCCCCACCGCTTCAGGATTCAAGACGGCGGCGGTCCTCCTCGTCCCACTTCCGGGTGTCGCGCGGCTGTACGTACGGCTCCTCCTGCGCCGGGTGCCCGCCCGCCACGGCACGCTGGCGGGCCAGCTCCGCGTCGCACTCCAGACCCAGCAGAATCGCCAGATTCGTGATCCACAACCACACCAGGAAGATGATCACGCCGGCGAAGGTGCCGTAGGTCTTGTTGTAGGAGGCGAAATTCGCCACGTACACCGCGAACCCGGCCGAGGCGATCATCCAGATCAGCAGTGCCAGGAAGCTGCCCGGCGTGATCCAGCGGAAGCCGCGGACCCGCGCGTTCGGTGTCGCCCAGTACAGGATCGCGATCATGGTCGTGACCAGGACCACCAGCACCGGCCACTTCGCGATCGACCACACCGTCAGCGCCGTGTCGCCCACTCCCAGCGCGTTGCCGATCTGCCGCGCCAGGCCGCCGGTGAACACGACGATCACTGCACTGACCACGGCCAGGACCATCAGGACCACCGTCACGCCGACGCGGACCGGCAGCACCTTCCACACCGGGCGGCCCTCCGGGAGGTCGTAGACCGCATTGGCAGTCCTAATAAACGCGGCGACGTAGCCGGAGGCCGACCACACCGCGAGCAGCAGGCCCACGATTGCCATGACGGAGCCGATCCCGGCGTTGCCCTGCATCTGCTGCACCGCGTTGCGCAGGACATCCCGCGCAGCGCCCGGGGTCAGGTTCTGGATGTTGTCCAGCACCTGCTGCGACGCCGATTGTCCGACGACACCGAGCAGCGAGATCAGCGCGAGCAGTGCCGGGAACAGCGCCAGGATGCTGTAGTAGGTCAGCGCCGCGGCCCGGTCGGTCAGCTCGTCCTTCTTGAATTCCTTCAAGGTGCCTTTCAGTACCGCACCCCAGGAGCGCTTGGGCAGGTCCGTCGGAGTGTCCGGCGCCTGCTGCTCCACCTGCTCATCCGGCCCGGCCTCAGGTGCGCGCGCGGTCTCGGCCTTCTGGCCGGTCGCATCGTGACCGCCGTGCCTTCCATGCCGTTTCAACGTCCGTACCATTTCGCCCGGGTATCCGGGTGCGGACCATCTCATGCCCATATTCATGACAAAGTGCTACTACCTGGTCTAAAGCGCCGGCGGTGATCACGCGACCGGCGACATGGAACACCTCGAAGCCGCAACCAGGCGGAATGCTGCGGCTGAGCCGATTTCCCCCTGCGATCGGCAGCGAATTCAACGAGGGCACGGAGCACGAGGCCGGCTTCCGCCGGATGCCGCAGCGGCTGGTCGAGACTGAGGGTGTACTGGTTGCGCCGTCAGGTGTCAGCGGTCAAACAATTCCCCACGATCTGCATGATCAGCGTCACGTAATTCCCCACCCAGCCACGATTCCCCAAGGGGACGCTGACCCTTGATGGTGCTCGTGACCGCCCTCGAACTGGCCCGATGTTCCCTGTTTCGGGTGGTTTGAGTAGCTGTTGGATCTTCCTTGCGTATCCGTCGGGTTCCCCATGGGCATGCCGGTGCCGGGTTGAGGGTCCTGACCCTCTCGGAGACGTCGCGGTCCCTCGACCTGCGAACCGAGAGGTCGACGGACACACCGGATGGCAAGGAGAACGTTCACCGTGGTCGACATCGTCGAGATCTACGTGCACTGGTACGCGGGCCGCTCGAAGAGCCAGGTGTCCGCCTCGCTTGGGGTGGACCGCAAGACGGTCAGGAAGTACCTGGCGCCGGCGGAGGCAGCTGGGATCACCCCCGGCGGGCCGCCCATGAGCGAGACGGACTGGGCCAAGCTGCTCAAGGGCTGGTTCCCGGAGCTGGCCAGCCGGAAGCTGAACCAGGTCCGGTGGGCAGAGATCGAACCACACCGCGACCATGTCAAGTCGCTGCTGGAGACCACGACGGTTACCACGATCCATCAACGGCTGCGGGACGAGGGCAAGTTGAAGGTGTCCTTGTCGACGTTCCGCCGCTGGGTGCACGAGAACCTGCCCGATGAGGCGGCCCGCTCGAAAGTCACCGTGTTGCGGGACGAGGTCGAGCCGGGCTCGGAGGCCCAGATCGACTACGGCTTCCTGGGCCAGTGGATCAATCCGACTACCGGGAAGCGGCACCGGATTTGGGCGTTCGTGATGGTGCTTCCCGCCTCGCGGCACATGTTCGTCCGCCCGGTGGTCCACATGGACCAGCACGCCTGGACGCTCGCGCATGCGGAAGCCTTCCGCTTCTTCAGCGGTGTCCCGCGGCGCCTGGTCCCGGACAACCTGAAGACCGGGGTGGACAAGCCGGACCTCTACGACCCGCAGATCAACAAGTCGTACGCCGAACTCGCCTCCTACTACGGGACGTTGGTAGATCCGGCTCGCGCCTCGAAGCCGAAAGACAAACCTCTGTCATCACACTGCACCTCATCGGGTCGTTTCGGAGTATTCGGGGTCCAGGACGCTTCGGCGAGGTCGGCCGATGACGGGGCGGACGAACTCGGGCCCGGGCAGGTGGAAGACGTACTCGCCCTTGTCGTTGGCGAGGACGCCAGTGATGATGCCGTCCCGTCGCCAGTGCTTGATCGTGTGGAAGTGGACGCCGAGGTGGCGGGCGAGTTCGGAGACGGTCAGTATCCCGGCATCGAGCAGGCGTTGGCGGTGGCTGCGTAGCTGGTAGGCGTTACGCAGGTGAATGATCATCCCGCGGGTGAACGGCTGGCCCATGCCGCTGGGCAGGCCGCGCTCGTTGAGGATGGCCGCGCTCTGGGCGTCGGTGTGCTCGTCGAGGAGTTCGTCGAGTGCGGCGATGACGGCCGGGTCGGTCTGCCGCAGTTCCCAGGCGGTCAGCGGGCGGGGCAGGGTGAGCTGGTGGCTCTGGCCGCCGCGCAGGACGACGCCGATGGCGATGTGGTCGGTCTTGGTGAGGGTGACGTCGGTGACCAGGAGACGGATCATGCGTTTGCGTTCCCGCATCGGGGTGGCCGGGTCGTTCCAGAGCCGGCGGAAGTCGGCGGCCAGCGCGGTGATCCTGGCCCGGGTCTCGGGCGAGAGCGGGCCGATCATGGTGTGTTTCGCGCGCTCGTACTCCTCGGTGGTCTCGGCGAGTTCGCGCAGGGCGTCGTTCCAGTCGGCCTCCAGGGTGTCGGCGACCAGCCGGTTGGCGGGGTCGACGGCCAGATAGCGGCGCCTGGCGAGGTCGACTCGGTAACGGGCGCGTTCGACGCCGGCGGCGCGGAGCCGGTCGGCCTCCTCGGCGCGGGCGGCCAACTCGTCGCTGACTCGCAGGGCGACCTCGAGGCTGAGCGGGGTCAGGGTGGCCAGCAGCAGTTCGCCGACGGCCGCGTCGATCTGGTCACCGACCATGGTCTGGCAGACGGGGACGGCGTTGCGGATACCCTCGAACTGGCAGAGATAGACGGGCTTTTGGCGCCGGCAGCGCACGGTCATCCGGCGGCCGCACTTGCCGCAGGAGACCACACCCTGCAGCAGCGCGGTGCCTTCGCGGGGTGGGGAGGCTTTGCGATCGGTGCCGTGGGCGGCGGCGAGTTCGGCGAGCCGGGTCTGGTTGGCCTCGAACTCGGCCCAGGTCAGATATCCGGGGTGGGCGTCGGTGATCAGCACGGTCCAGGCTGGTGGTCTTGCCGCCGGGGCCGCGGCGTTCGCGGCGCCGTCCGTAGAAGAATGCTCCGGCATAGCGCGGGTTGTGCAGGATCTGCAGGACTCGGTGGTGCTGCAGGATGCCCCAGGTCAGCTCGCCCTTGTTGGGGCCGGTGCGGATCCGGCGGGGGAACTTCAGGCCCGCGTCGGCGAATGCCTTGACGACGGCGTAGGCGGAGCCGGTGGCGGCGAAGGTGGTCAGCAGATGCCGGATGGCCTGCTGGACCTGGGCGTCCGGGTCAAGAATCACGCGGTCGGCGTGGTCGTAGATGAGGCCGACGGGCAGCGGCTGGACCAGCTCCCCGCGTCTCGCCTTGGACAGCGATCCGCCCCGCAGACGGGCCTTGAGCAGGTGCAACTCTGCCTCTGACATGGTGCCTTTGAGGCCGAGGAGCAACCTGTCGTTGAAGTTGCCGGGATCATAGAGACCGTCCTCGTCCAGGATCAGGGTGCCGGTCAACGCGCAGATCTCGAGGAGCCGGTGCCAGTCGGTGTTTATTCGGGCCAGCCGGGACACCTCGAGCCCGAGGACGATCCCGGCGTATCCCATGCCGACCTCGGCGACCAGCCGCTGGAAGCCGTCGCGGCCCTCGGTGGAGGCACCGGACTGGCCCTGGTCGGTGTCGATGACGATGATCTGGGAGTGGTCCCAGCCCAGTGCGACCGCGCGGCTGCGCAGGGCGTACTGTCGGGTGGCCGACTCGGTGTTGTTGATGACCTGTTTGAGGGTGGACTGGCGGATATAGAGGTAGGCGTCACGCAGCAGATGCTCGCGGGTCACCTTGCCCGCCGCCGCGGTCGCGTCCATGGGTGACGTCAACTCCCTTGGCATCGTGGGGTTTTCGGCCCGCAGGTTTATCGGGCGGGTGAATGTGGGCCATGGCCATCGCGGCCAGGACCCGTACGAGTTCGTCGCTGTCACTGGGCAGGCCGGGCGGCCGATGCCCGGGGGCCTGTCGGGCTGCCGGCTCGGGCAGGGACGCCAGGCCGTGGCCCAGGCGGCCATGCCCTTGGCGGCGAGCACACCCCGGCCCAGCCGCCAGCCCTCGCCCGTGCCACCGGCGATCGCTGTCCGAAGTTCCTCATAACGGGCCGCCACCGCCCGCGCAGGGCTGTCAGCTGCGGCTTTTGGGCAACTCCTGGGTGCGTGCGGCCTCGCGGCGGGCCAGTGCCCGTTCGATCGAGCGCGGATGGACACTCAGGGCGTACTTCTCGGCAACCGCGCCGGCCAGATCCCTGGAGCGCAGGGACGGCTCGGCGGCCAGCCGCGTCTCGACGTACTCCATGACCGCGTCGGTGAGCTTGCGCGGCCCCTTCGGCCCGGGCTTGCCCGGCACCAGCGCGGCCGGACCGCCCGCGTCCAGCGCGGCCACGGCGTCGTAGTAGACCTGCCGGGAGAACCCGAACTCCCGCGCCGCCCGGGCCGCGGGCACCTTGTCCACACGCACCCGGCGCACCATCTCGTACTTCACCTGCACCAGATCCCGCGGATCGCAGAACTCGGAGGCGGTGAACACCGCGTCGACCACGGCCTCCGGTCGTGGGTTCAGCGTCCGCGTCGCCCGCAGTGCCTCTTCTTTCGGATCGCTCGTCACCGTGCCGGCCATGCCGCCTCCCACATCCGATCGCTGCCTCAAGAATTACGTCGCTGCTGACCACGGCCAAGAGCGCACGGAGGCAGTGGATCAGGGAACTGTGCAGGCCAGTTGGCATGGCGTGCGCTGTCTCGATCATCGCGCGCCCGATACGCCCCCACGCCTGCGGCGTGATCCCCAAGGCGGTCACGGCGTCATCTCCTAGGCGCTGCCGCCGCGACCGTCCAGGTGCTCGATCAGACCGGCCAGGGCCAGCAGGTCCTCGGTGCGAAACGGGCTGCGACCCGCGGCGAGGACGACGAAGGGGTCATCGCCGCCCGCATCGGTCCACGGCGTCGGCACCGACGCCACCTCTCCCGCCTCGTCGCGGAAGTAGACGCGGTCCTCGCCCCAGTTCTTGCGCCGGACGACGAACTCGTACGACCGGCCGTGCCACGGATGGAACGGGTGCGTCACCCGCACAACTCGCTCCGCACCATGCGGATCAGAAGCATTTGACGGCGCTGTCCAAGCCCAGAGTGGAGCGGCCCATGCCCTTATGTCCTCGACTCGTTCTGGAGCGGGCGCCAGTTCACCTCGCTCGAGCACATGCAGGCCGAAGCCCTGCTCTGGGCGACGAATGTCGCGGGCCAGCGGCAGTGCCGGCCGCTGGGCGGCGCGAAGCCGTTGTCGGTGTTCGAGGCGGTGGAGGCCGAGGCCCTCCTGCCGCTGCCCGAGACGCCGTTCGTGCTGGCGAGATGGTCAACTGCCGTGGTGGGGCCGGACATTCACGTCAAGGTCGGCCGCACGCTCTACTCGGTGCCCTGGAAACTCATCGGCCGCCGGGTCGATGTCCGCTCCACCGCCACCATGGTCCAGATCTTCCACGAGGGCACGCTGGTCAAGACCCACGCCGCCCTGGAGCAGGGCAAGCGCACCGACAGGAACGACTACCCGCCCGAGAAGATCGCCTTCCAGATGAGAACGCCGATCTGGTGCCGCGGCCAAGCCTCGCAGGTCGGCGACGCCTGCCGGGAGGTGATCGACCAGCTGCTGGAAGACAACGCTCTCTACCGGCTCCGCGCGGCCCAGGGAGTACTCGGACTGCGCAAGAAGTACGGCGACGCCCGTCTGGAAGCCGCCTGCAGAAAGGCGATCACGGTCGGCGACCCGTCCTACCGCACCGTCAAGGGAATCCTGGTCGCCGGCACCGAGATCGATCCGGAACCCGAGACCGGCGACGGCGGAGCCGCGGCCTTTCTGCACGGCCCCGAGGGTCTGTTCGCCGCCACCGTCCCCACCCAGACGCCCGGCGACGTCCACGACGACCAGGACCGCGGTGACGCCGAGGAGGCCGTGCGATGAGCGTGATGACCACCGCCCTGCGCGACTCGCTCAAGACCCTCCGGCTGTCCGGGATGCTCGAGACGCTCGACGCCCGCCTCACCCAGGCCCAGAAGGGCGAACTCGGGCACCTCGACTTCCTCCAGGTCCTCTGCCAGGACGAGATCACCCGCCGCGAGTCTGTTGCCCTCGAACGGCGCCTGCGCAGAGCGAAGTTCGAGCAATAGGCCACCTTGGAGGGCTTCGACTTCAACGCCTCCGAAGCTGCCCGCCGCCCAGATCCGCGACCTCGCGGCCCTGCGCTGGCTCCACTCCGGCGAGTCCGTCATTCTGTTCGGACCCGTCGGTGTCGGGAAGACACACGTCGCCCAGGCCCTCGGCCACCAGGCCGTCCGCCAGGGCGCCAACGTCCGCTTCGCCAAGACCAGCCGCATCCTGGCCGAGCTCGCCGGCGGCCACGCGGACCGCACCTGGGACAAGCGCATCCGCGAACTGGTCCGCCCCGACGTGCTCATCCTCGACGACTTCGCGATGCGGCAGCTCACCGCAGCCCAGGCTGATGACCTCTACGAGCTGGTCAGTGAGAGGCAGGGCCGGTCCCTGATCATCACCAGCAACCGGGCTCCCAGCGACTGGTATCCGCTGTTCCCCAACCCCGTCGTTGCCGAGTCTCTCCTGGACCGGCTGATCAACACCAGTCACCAGGTCATCATGAACGGCCCCAGCTACCGGCCGAAGAAACGCCCCAAGAGTCCGACCGGCAAGCCGCCGACGGCCTAGCGTCCGGGCTGGTCAACGTTCCACTCGCGCGGCAGGGCCTCGTCACAAAAGACGCAGACGAAGTCCTCCTCGCGCACGATGTTGAGCTGCCGGCAGGAGAGGCAGCGTCGGAACACCACCTCGTGTGTGAAGCCGGACGGGCGAACGATCCCGGCCTGGTCCAGGGCCTCGACGACGGCCGACCACGAGCTGACGTCCGGGCAGTAGCCGGTCGACTGATTGCTGACCTCGTCGACCGCCCACCGCCCGGACTCCTCGCGGAAGCTGATCTCGCCAGCACCCAGGACGGCTTCTCCACCAGCACACACCACGTGCTCACTGCGACGCGGCGCGAGACGCAGAACCCCAGCCTGATCGACAACGAAGGTGAAGGGCTCGGCCAACTCCTCCACCGTCCGAGCCGAGACCCACTCGCCGAAGTCCGCCGGCGAACGCATGCTCTGACCCTCGCCGTCCGGTCGGACCAGACTCCTCAACTCGGCCGGTCCGACATAGCGATAGCTCCACCCGCGCATGGTCATGCTCGCCAACCTAAACCCGCACTGGGGCGACGACCTGGGGAATTACGTGACCGCAAGAGTGGGGAATTACGTGATCGTCGACAGACAGAGGATCTGAACGGATCGGTCGGAATGATCTCTGCTTCGTCGAAGAGTTGCTCCAACGCTTCGTGGCCGTGGCGTCGGCGGAACTCGATCTCGGCGGTCGTCACCGGCAGGGTCCACAGGATGCGGGCGTGCCCCCCGGGCAGGGGACAGTGTTCGAGGTCGGGGCCGTGGAGGTAGGGCAGGCTGATGAGCAGGTGGTCGCAGGTCGAGCCTGGCACCCACGGTTCGCCGATCGGCATGCTGTGCTCCAGGTCGAGCCGGTGCCCTCCGCAGTGGTAGTAGGCGATCATTGCCATGAGGTCGATGAACCGCTGATCGCGGACGTGGGCGGTCATGACGAACTCAAGCCCATGACCGTGTTTCTCCATCGCGGCCCAGCACCCGGCGGTCAAATAGGCCCAGCTGTCGCTGCGGGTCCGGGCCCCGCTACGAGAACACGCAGGTCGGCGATCGCCTCTCGCTGTTCCGGCCCGAGGTCGTAGTCGACGACCTCCACGGAATGCCCCTCGAAGAACGCCCGGACATGTGACTCCACGCCTTCTGCGGCCAGCAGCCTCGCATTACTCACCGCGCAATCATGCCAGATGGCGTTCGGCCGCTCCTGCGTTCATGTTCGCTTTGGTGCGAGCCAGGCGGTAGGACTCGGTTCCGGTCTCGATGAGGGTGGCGTTGAAGGTGAGCTTGTTCTTTATGGTCTGAGGTCGAATTGGGCCTCGAACTAGGCCGCTCACCTGGGCGTTCGCCGGACGCTGGAGCGGCCTTCGTCTGATCATGTGCTCCGACCAAGGTGCACCGATCGATGAACCGTTCCGGGTTTGATCGAGACTCTAGGTTGTGACTGTGACCTGGGGTTTCGTGGTTTCGCGGTAGTGGTTGGTCTCGTATTCGGCGGGCGGGATGTGCCCTAGCTTCCAACGAATCGTTTGGCGGGTGGACGAAGACCTTTACCGATCCCCGGCTCTGCGCGGCGATCGTGGACCGGCTCACCTTCGGCGGCAACATCATCGAGACCGGCACCGACTCCTACCGCCTCGCGCACGCCAAGACCCACCGAGCAGAAGAATGATCGCGGCTGGCGCATCCGGAGTCGTCCGGTCAATCCGCGGGCTGATCACCACGGGCATAGGACTCGACCCCGCGCCACGGCGACGGACCGCCCAGCGCCCGGCCGACATGCTCCTGCGACGGATCGAGGGAACGCCGAGCCGCGTTGACGAACTTCAAATGCGCCTCATGAAGACCGCTGTGAATCGGTCGCAGCTCTTCAAGATCTGTCGGCTGACGGCCGTGGAAGAGGATGGTGAACTCCTCGATGAGGTCACAGATCTCGTCGGCCGCAGCAACGGTCTCGGGACTGGCCACCAAGGACAGCGAATGCAGCGCCGCATTGAACGGCTCCCACACGACCGCTGGTCCTCGCTTGTCGAGGAAGGCATGGCGCAGCTCCATCTCCACGGCGCCGAACGCCTGCAGAAACTTCTCGTACGCCGCGGTCCGTGATTCCTGCAGCCACTGCCGGTTCTGACTGCGCCGCCCGACAACACCGCCTGCGATGACGCCGATGACGGTAGCCGCTACGCCACCGGCAGTGGATATCAACAGCCCCCATGGGACAGACACGTCACGTCCCCTTCACAGTTGAAATCCGCCCTTCCGATCATCAGGATCCCAGCCAGCCGGCGGTCATCCAGTGGGTCCAGCCGGTTCGACCCCCGCGCTCGGCACGGAGTGGGGCCAGTCACCACTGTCAGATCATGACATGAAGATCGCCAAGTGGGGCCAACTCACGTTGTCCGCCGGGGCCATCAAACGTTGATGAAGCCAGCCGGGCCGCTAGTCATCTTGGGCACGGTGGCTCTCCTTCACCCAGAACGGCTGTGCGTTGTCCGCGTAGTGCTCCCGTTCCCGCGGGTGAAGCGGATCATCCGTCGGGGGGATGAGCGCCCTGACCGGCCTCTCAGGCGGGGCCTGGACCACCGTGTGCCGCGGCTTGGGCGGGCGAGACTGCTGGCCGACCGCGCCCGGCTGATTGCGTAGGTAGTCGGGGAGCTCCCCAGCGACGATGCGAGCGGCCCGGGCGCGCGCAGCTGCTTTCGCCGCGGCCTTCGGCGCCCGCTTGGCCTCACGAGACACCTTCGCCATCTGCGCAGCGTATGCCTGTCGCAAGGCCTTCGAAACGGGTCACCAGCAAGGTGTGCCGCTACTGCCCGGTGATGTTGCGGACCGCGTCTTCAATGGCGGATTCTTCGTCGTCGTCATCCAGGATGGGCATCTGGTGGGCGGCCTGCCTCTTGAGTTCGGCGAGGCGACCGAGCAGTTCTTCCCGGTCGATGTCGCGGTCGAAGTCGTCGACCGCGAAGTGCGTGTTGGCAGTCATCGCATGCCTCCCATACCGAATTCTTCACCAAGGGCGTCGCGAAGGGCAGCCCGTGCGGCGCGCAGGCGGGTCTTGACAGTGTTCTGCGGGATGTCGAGGAACTCCGCAATGACCGCGATCGGGTGGTCGAGGACCTCATGGAGGACGAAGACCTCCCGCTTTTCACGGGGCAGGTTCTTGATGGCTTCATGGATGACGATCTTGTTGACCATCTCTGCCGCCACGTCATGGCCATGGTTTCCCAGGACGTTCTCGAGGGCTGTGTCAAGTGGCACCGGCGGCAGGGCCGGTTTCTGGTTGCGTGCGTAGATCCGCTGGAGGATGTTGCGGCCGACTTTTACGACGTAGCCAACGGGGCGTTCCATCTCTGATACGACCGGCCACTTCTGGTAGGCAATCAGAAAGGCCTTGTCAGCGCCGTACTGGGCCAGGTCCCAGTCGTCGGCACGGGCGTTGAGGATGTTGCGGACAGTCCGGTAATGCTGCAGATAGAAGCTGTCGAAGCCGATGTCGGTGCTCTCGTCGGCTTTGCGTTCTTCCTCAGTGCGTTCCAGGAAGTTCTCGGTGTCGACGGCGGTCTCGCTGTCGGCGGCGGTCTCGGTGGTCACCGAGTGATCGGCAGTCGGGGGCGCGACGTAGGCGCGAAAGGGCGCCATCAGGGTGTTGAGTAGCTTTGTTCCTTCTAGGGGGGCCAGAGGAACGGCCTGGTCGGCCGCCAGGCACCCGGGTGGACAGCGGTCCTCGAACAACACCAGGGCATCCTGGCTGACGCCGGGGTTGCGTCGTGACTGCCACACCAGTCCCTGGGCCCAGGGATTCTCCCGGCGCAGGTGGCTGGCCCAGTACCGGGTCTGTCCGTACAGGCTGGAATCGCTGTGCGTGAGGCCCTCGGTGGCACCGATCGCAGCGAGGGCCTCCACGCTGCTGAGGTCGATCAGGCGCAGCGGCACGGTGGTACGCAGCCTGGCGAAGGTGCGGTTGCTGATCTGGGCGTAGGGCACGATGCGGATGCCGCTGTTGGCGTCGAACGGGAGATCCCGCAGCAGTTGGTCGGTGACGGCGGTGGCCGCGGACCGGTAGGCGTACAGGACTCCGTAGGGGTCGTCGGGAGTTCCGTCAAAGCGGGATCCGAAGAAAGGGCTGGCCCTGACAGGGGTGAAGCGGTCGGGGCTGTATCGGGTGTGGTGGATGCGCCACAGGCGAGTGCCGGCCGGGAGGGCGGCAGCCTCGGCGGGCAGCGGCTGCGACGGAGGCGGTGCGAGGGACATCGATCACTGCTCCTGGGTCGTGGCCCGAGCTTCCAACGCGGGGGGCGCGGACGGAAGGACTGCGGGCAGCAGGCGGGGAACGGCTGCGCCCGTGGGAAATTGGACCTGCTCCGCCGTGAGGTCGATGTGGGCGGGGACGGAGACGGCGATCTCCAGGATGCTGCCGTCGACGCGGCGGTCGTGGATGCGGGTGCCGGTAGGCAGGACCGGTACGACCGTGAGCAGGGTTGCCCGGCGTTCGCGTTCGAAAGCGACGGCGTTGCAGCCGTCAATGCGGGCGCGCAGCGTCTGCCACATGCCGGTGCCGGCGCCGCGCAAGGCGGCCAGCGTGGTGCGGAGGGTGCCGAGGACCATGGGATGCTCCCGGAGTGGGGTGGTGTTGCCGTACACCCTCATTAAGGCCACCCAGGGCGGGCCGGGTTTTCCCCAATTCAAGATTCTTTTTCTTCCTCGAAGACCGACTCGATCTCCCGGCGTTCGCGTTCGCCGAGCCACACCTTTTTCACGGCTTCGGAGTCGGCGCCCAGGGCCAGGGCGATCTTTGTTCCCGCGGCTGCTGTTCGTCCTGAACCCCGGCTGGCCCGACAGCCCGGCCTTCTCCCCTCTTGGACGAACCCCACGGTCGGAGCCGGTGCCCCGGGACCGTGACGCCGCCCCCGATAGGGCAGCAAGCACCAGCCCCTCAATGATCCGCGTTGCCGCACGCTTGGTCACCCACTCGGCCCGCCGAAGATGCCGCCGCCATTGGCGTTTCCTCCGTTGTCCGTTCCTCAGTTGGCGCTGGAGGATTCGGTTGATGCGCTCTCGCTGGCAGAAGAACTTGGCGAGCTGGCTCCCCCGTTGTCGGAGCCGCCGAGGAAGCCGCCCGATGCGGAGGTCTCATCGGTACTCGATGCTGAGCTGCGAGGTGAGGGCGTCGTCGGGGAGCTTTGTGGCTCGTCTGCCTCCAGGACGAAGCTCGTCTGTACTTTCTGTTTGATCACAAGCAGCTCAGCCAGGTAGGTACCGGCGCGGGCGCGGCCGGCCTCATCGCAGTTCTTGGTGCTGGGCTTGCGGTTCCAGTGGAAGTCGACGGTGGCGGGCGTGGTGCGGGTGAGCTGAACCCAGCGCTGCCCGTCATGGCCGGTCCGGCATGCCGATGCCCGCCACATGGCCGCGTCGGTGCCGGCACCGGTCACCGTGAGATCGACGCTGGTGCGGCTGAGGTTGATGCGGCAGGGCAGCCGGGCGTCAGCATCGGGATGGGCTTTGATGGTCAGTTCCAGGCGGGGGTATTCGTTCGTCCCGTAGGAGTTGCGGGCCGACGTGAGGACCGGAGCGACGTCCGTGCTGGTACACGCCCTGAGTTTCATGATCGCCGCGGTGTTGACTTCCTGCGTGCCGATATCGGCCACCGGGTCTTCGGCTGGCTGACCAAGACTGGAAGGGGAAGCGGCCGCCTTCGACGCGAAGGCGCCGCGGCTACCGAACAGGAGGGAACCCCAACGGTTCGCCAGCCAGATCACCACCAGGATCAGGACGGTGGTGCCCACGATCGCCGACACCCGCACGGCGCACCCCCTCTGCCAGGACCGCTTCTCCCTCTGCGGTGTCACCGCCCCCGCATCGCCGCCCGGTGACACGTCAGGATGCGGGCGCGTCGACCGATGAGCGTGGTCTCCTGGCTGCTGCGCGGAGGCGGTCTGCCCATCATCCGCGCGCGGTGGTGGGAGGGCGCCTGCGGATTCGTCCAGGTCCGGTTCGTCACGGTCGGTGCGCCCAGACGCGGACGCTGACGGCGGGCTTCCGGGCTGCGCTGAGCTGGAAGATGGCATTGTCTCCTGGGCGGAGACATTCTCCGGTGCCGCAGGCAGCGCCTGCGTGGGGTCGAGGCGTTGCAGGGCGAGGCTCAGGACGTTGTCGGCCTCGGCAAGGACGGAGGAGGCACGCAGCGAGGCGATTTCCTGGGCGTGTTGTTCGACGAGGCGAGCAAGGTCTCCGTCGCGGCGCACGAGTTCGGATCGGGCCTCGGCGAGTTCGCGGGAGGTGTGCCGCAGTTGCTCGCTCAGGTGCTCTACGGCCCGCATCGCGGTGGCGTGGCGGACCTCCAGCTCCCGGGTCCGCGACTGCTCCTGGGTAGCCAGCTCGCGCAGGTCGGCGACGCCGGAGGCGCTGTCGCGGGCCTGTTCCCGGGCGGCGTGAAGAGCGTCCTCCACGGTGCGCAGCAGCACCTCGATTTCCTGCCCTTCTCGGACCAAAGTGGCCCGGGCGGCTTCCAGTTCGCCGAGCCGGCCGGCCGAAGCTGCGGCTGCGTCCTCCCGGTCGCGTACGCGTTCGAGCTCCTGCTGCAGCCGGGTCATGTCCTGATGCATCCGGTCGCGCTCGGACTCCAGGTCATGGACCTGGGCGGTGAGGCGCTGTACCTCTTCGCGCCAGCGGCCGGCGTCGGCGCGGCGGATCTCAGCGACACGCTCGGCACGATCTAGTTCGGCGTGCGTGTGGCCGAGCAGCGTCTGCAGCCGCTGCTGGTGCCGCTCGGATCGTTCCAGGTCGGCCGCCAGCTGGTCGTGGGAACGCTGCAGATGGCTGGCCTTGTGTAAGGCCGCGTCGCGCGCGTCGACCGCGTCATACAGGTCGGCCAGCAGGCTGAAGGTGATGCGCAGCGCGGCCCGGTAGGCCGACCACAGTTCGTGTACCTGCTGCTTTGTCGGCGGCTCCTCGAGGGTTTCGGCGGCGATGTCGAGCAGGTGCTGCACCACGTCCCGCGTGGGCACCCGCTCACCGGCAAAGAACTTCTGCAAGTGCAAGGTGGCTTTTGCCGTTCCAGACGTATCCCCCCGGGCGGCGTTCGCCGCCTTACTCCCGCCGGTACGCCGGCCCAGCTCCCCCGCGATCTGCTCCAGCGTCCACGGCGGATCGGCGGCACGCAGCGGCTCCAGCACCACCGACCGCCACAGCTCGAGCCAGGTGATGACCGTCTGCGGCAACTCCGGGTTAACGGCTTCATCGGCCGCCCGGCCCGCCGCGGCTTGCTGCCTTCCCCCGCCACCTCGCGCCCTTGCCTCTTTGATTCCCCCAGGGAGCCGCGATGACATGCACCGGCCCCGCTACCGAGCCAATTGACCAGCCGAAACGGTGTGGACAGAAGCCTCCGCCCGTATGGGCCGCAACCGGCAGGAGTCCACCATGCTCAATCCACGCCCCACCGCGCAGGACAACCCGCAAAATACGCCCGCGCAGACCACTTCCCGGCAAACGGCCCCTCTCTCCCGCACGCCCGCCCTGGCCGGCGCCGGCCTCGGCAGCGTCAGCACCCTCACCCCCGCCCCGGTCCTCCCCCACCCGCCGAGCACAGCAGCTAATACGACGCTGTGCAAGAAGGCCGGCACTCTGTCTCCGTGTGCGGGGGCCGGCCGCAGCCGTGGAACCCTCGGCTCAGATCGATTCCTCATGTGGTGGGCGTGGCACGGGGCGGCTGATCCGGTACTGGCGATAAGGGTCCCGGTGGCGGCTCATGTTGGGTGCGGCAACGCGCGGATACAGGCGCCCGTAGCGGGGGTAGTTGCGGAGGACGGTGGTGAGGCCGTCCTCGGTGGGAGCGGCGTAGGACTGGTCGCCGCGCTGGAACACGGTGGCGTACTGGCGTATCTGCAGGATGGTGAGGTCTGCCGACGGGGCGTAGCGGGTGATGTTGGACAGGGCTATGCCCTCGAGGCCGGCATTGGTCAGCGCCACCATCAGGCGCCACTGGCGGACGTTCATGGCCGTTGACAGGAACCGGGAGAGGTCTTTGGCGCTCTTGGGTGCTGCTTGCTCGATGAATTGTTCGAGGCTCTTGCGACGGTTGATGGCTTGGGTCATGGCCAGGGTGGTCTGGGCGAAGCGTTCGTCGACTTCTGTGCGGGCTCGTTCGCGCAGCAGGTCCCGGAACGTCTCGAGTTCGGCGTTCACGAGACGGCACGTGACCTGAGGTGACCTCTGCAAGAGCTTGGCGATGTGCTGGAGGAGGGGCTCATCAGCGTCGATGACGGCTGGGGTGTGTTCCAGGTGGGCGCGCTGGAAGAGTCGGTCGAGCAGGGCGGTCAGTTGGTTCTGGCGGGCGAGGGCTGCTGGATGTCGCTGCAGGGATCGGTCGATCACGGCCGGGTTCACCCCGAAGGTGCGGGCCAGGCTCATCCTGACGGTGCCGTCGTCGCGTACCGGGAGCAGGGCGTGGCGCTCGATGTTGGTGTAGCTGCTGCGGCTTATGCCGGTGAGTTCGGCCGCCTGGGCGACGGTGAGTCCGGCTTGGCAGCGCAGGCCTTGGATGTCGGCCAGGACCCGCTTCTGGCGCAGCTTGTGGACGGGAACGTTGAACAGCTCGCTGATCTGGGCGATGCGTTTAGGGTCCGGCTTAGAGGTGTTGCTCTCATAGGCGAGGACGCGGCTCTTGGAGGTGCCCAGACGTTTGGCGAGGGCTTCGGCGCTGAGGAGCCGCCCGCCGACGGGATGGGTCAGGCGTATGAAGCGCAGAGTGTCGCCATCGAAGTCCGCCGTACCACGAGGCACTGACACTGCCCCCCTCTCGTCGTACCTTCAACAACCCGGTACGGTACCGTTTAGGTGCAGGATCCCGTCTAAGGATTCACCCCTGCGAGTAGTTCACCCTATTTTGGCTGCTCAATTCACGTGTGCCGGTACCGTATAGAACTGTTTTGGGTTCACGGCAGGCGACTGCACACGCGAGGATGGCTATGCAAGGGGGGTTCTTGCTCGGGGGATCTCTATGGTGGAACCCTGCCCGGAGTCTGCGACTCCGCGACAACGGCGTACCGAAAAGCGATCGTGGACCCGCGTCCGGCGGGAACTGGAGCACGGGCCCACGTCCCGGCTATTCGGTAACTGACGGCGGGTGAGGTTCCCTTCTCCTCATCCGCCGTTGCCGTACAGGTCGAGCATCAGCCGTATGAGCCAGTAGAGGCATTCACCGACCACGCGAGCCCGACGCACGCGCGACGCGTTACCGCGGTCCGGCTCCGTACGGTCACGCGGGGGCCGGCCGTCATCCTGATCCACCGTCTCCGGAACCTTTTGTTCCGGATCTTGGGGATCAGGCGGGACGGCATCGTCCCGGTCGCCTGGCCGGTCAGAGCTAGCCACGAACCTCGCTCCTTTCTGTTGGGGCCGGGTCCACACGAACCCGTACGACGCCCGCCGGAACCGGCACAGAAAAGAGCTAGGGGAAGACTACCGGGTCGCACGGACGGATCCCGTATCCCTCGTGTGGGTCAACGGCGTGCCGTCAAGGGACTGAAGGTCCCATTCCCGTCAAGAGTGATCCCTGTGCGAGTAGACGAGTCGACATTCGCACGCGCCGGGATGTCGTCACCTTGCATGTGAAGGCTCAACGTCCCAACTACGTTGAAATCACGGGAATTCATTACCGGGGAGTAGGCTTGTAAAAAGATAAGCAACCTTCGTTAATGATCAAGAAGTGGCCGCTCAGCCTCAGCTGTTGACGTATCATTTCTCGCTCATCTGAGGCGAGTTGGCCTACCCCTCGCCCGACAAGCGCTACGCTCCCCCAGCCCTGAAGCGGCTCAACTCCTCGACCCGGAAGAGCAACACCTCACCACGCGGCTGGATGGTGCGGCATGGAGCCCTTTCGTCATCTCGCTGGCGAAACCGAACTTCCAGGTCAGGGCCAGCGGGGGCGGACGGCAAGATCGCACACTCCTTCCCCCGGCTCCGCCATGGTGCCGCTGCGCACGAGGTAATTCGCGTCGGGGCTTCAGCAGGCCGATCAGGGCGCTGCCCGCCCAGCCGTCGGCATCCTCGAAGTAGCCCTTCATGGCTGCGGAGTTGTCGGCCCGGCCGCCCTGCTCGGCGGAGCGAGGTTTTCCGGCGGAACGGTCGACTTCCGGCCACGCGGTGTTCTCCGGCGGCACGGTGGCCTTCGGCAGCGAAGTTGCCTTCCGCGGCGCGGATTTCTCCGACGGCACGGTCAACTTCCGCGGCGAGGCCGACTTCGGCGGCACGATGTTCTCCGGCGGTACCGTCAACTTCACCGGCGCGCATGGCGTACCGCCGTCGGGCCTGGTTCCTCCGAGCGGAGCGCCTCTCCCCGACGGCCTACTCCTACCTCCCGCCTGGTACCCGACCGGCCCCTGAGGGATCGCAGTTCTCACTGTTACCGGTGAGTGATCATTGGCTTTTGTCGTGGCTCGTATCCCAGACGAAAGCGCTGGGGAGGGAGAGTGAGCGTGATCTCGCCAGCCGATGGCGCGATCGATCTTCTTGATCTCTGCCCAATGGGATCATCGGGCGGTCACAACGCATT
Source organism: Streptomyces sp. HUAS ZL42 (assembly GCF_040782645.1). Lineage (GTDB taxonomy): Bacteria > Actinomycetota > Actinomycetes > Streptomycetales > Streptomycetaceae > Streptomyces. Next base: position 9,799,424 of record NZ_CP160403.1, on the reverse strand, counting down.
TCCGGGCTAGCACCCGCTGAACCCGGCCGGTCACGGACCGGCTGGTTCCTGGCGCAGGAGGTCAGGGCGGGCGTCGGCGAGGTCGAAGGCCCGCTTGAGGCCCTCCACGATCGCGGGTTCGATCCGGTAGACGCGTACACGGTCGTCGAGCTCGAGCACCTTGGTCTTGTTGTCCGGACCGATCCTGCGCCGAACCGCGCGGATGCTGGTGAGCGTACCGCCGATCTTCCCCAGCGGGATCGGCGTCTCGGGGTGGTCGGCGAAGTGCTGGCGGATGTCGTCGTAGGGGGCGGTGCCGCCCAGGTCGACCAGGCGGCGCAGCACCGCGCGGGCGCCGGGCATGACGGCGGCGACGGTGTCGAACAGCAGCCGCTCGGTCCAGCCCTCCCAGAGGTCGTCGCTGCCGAGAGTTTCCGGGCCCGGCCGGGTTTCGAGCACGGGAGCGTCAGGCCAACCGCTCGTCACGAGGGCGGGGTTGAGCCCGTACGCGGCCTGCACGGCCGCGATCGCCTGCTCGTAGGTGTCCCTCTGGGTGTCGATGGTCAGCTGCACGCCCTCCCCCTCCGTGATCTCCGCTCCCATCCTGGACCCGGCAGGGGAAAGTCCAAAGACATTGCGGCGGAAGTTCGTGGCGGCGGCGCGGGCCATGCTGCGCGCCGTTCCACTCCTGCCGGTAGCGAGCGTCGGGCAGCCGCCGGTGACGCACCAACTCCTGCGCCACCTCGGCCAGATCATCCGGCGCCGCGTAGATGGTCTCGATCGGGGAGAGCACCGTGTGCAGCAGGACGTCGTGGGGGCCGAGCCCGAGCAGGGCGTAGAACCAGCCCCGGCGTTCCTCCCACTGCAGCCGGATTCCGCCGCGGCCGCCGGTGCGGCTGGCATCCCACCGCAGCAGCATGTAGGTGGTCAGGCCCCGCTGGCGGGTACGGACGTCGGCCCGGACGATGCCCGGCGCAATCCCGCGGGCGGCAAGAGCCTCGTCGACGGCCTTCACGTAGGGCCAGTGCGGCAGCTTTTGGGGTCGGCCGGGCCACCCGGGCGGGTCAGGCAACACAGGTCTCACCTCTGCGAGCGGAAGCGGGAGCGGGTCGGGTCTGGAGGCGCGGCGGAAGACGGCGGCGGGGCCGATCACGCTGGCGCCGAACTTGTCCCGGACGCGGTCGATCGCCGCTTCGGCCACCAGCCGCGCTTCGCGGGCGCCGTCCAGGCTGATCTGCGTCGCGATCTGGTCGGCGCCGACGAGGTCCTCGCCCTCGAGGGCGAGGGCGGTCAGCCGTCCGCGCTGCAGGCCTGCGGCGTCCATCAACGAAGTGCGCGGGTTCGCAGATTCCTGATGCCGTTCGAAGCGGAACCCAGCTTGTAGAGGACAGTCGGTGCGAGGGCTATCGCGGGTTCCTGAATGACGTCAGTCATATAAGGCAAGCGAGGTAGGTCTGTACTTGCCTGGACGGTGTCCACGGGGTGTTAGGCACGTTGGCCACGTCTGCTGTTCTCTGCCGGCACTACCGAGCCGAGCAGGCCAACAAGTCCCCGGCGTGCGGGTGGAACGAAGCGTCCGCCCTTTCCGGTATGTCGGCGACCGCCTCGTCGGCCGAGGCCATGACCTTGTCCACGTTGTTCATGCCTTTCTCCGGTGCCGGACGCGGTGTCCGGCACCGGGGTGGTGCCAGAGCTCATCGCATGGTGGTCATCGCCTGCGGCGGGCAGGTGGCAGAGGCACCGGGGCGACGCCCTCGACGACGGTGTTGCTGATGGTGCCGATGCCCTCGACTGTCATGGTGACGCTGTCGCCGGGGACGAGCGGCGGGGGTTCGAGGACGCCGCCTCGGCCCCAGAGTTCGGCCAGGCAGCCGCCGTTGCCGCAGGTTCCGGAGCCCAGGACGTCGCCGGGGCGGATCCAGGTGCCGCGGGAGGCGTAGGCGGCCATCTCCTCGAACGTCCAGGCCATGTTGGCCAGTCGGTCCTGTCCGATCGTCTCGCCGTTGACGGTGACGGTAAGGGTGAGGTCGAGGAGGCCGTCGGCGTTGCGGTGGCGTTCGAGTTCGTCGGTGGTGACGAGCCAGGGGCCGAGGGTGGTGGAGGTGTCCTTGCCCTTGGCCGGGCCGAGTTTGACCCTCATTTCGCGGCCCTGGAGGTCGCGGGCGGACCAGTCGTTGAGGATCGTGTAGCCGAGGATGTGGTCGCGTGCCTGCTCGGGGGTGAGGTCCCGGCCGGCCCTGCCGATGACGGCGGCGACTTCGAGTTCGTAGTCGAAGCGGAGGCAGCCGGGCGGCACGGGCACGTCGTCGTGGGCGCCGATCATCGCGTACGGGTTGGTGAAATAGAACGCGGGTGCGGCGTACCACTCCTCGGGCACGGTGTCGCCGTACCCCTGAGCGACGCCCGCGACATGGCTCTCGAAGGTCATGTAGTCGCGAACGGTGGGCGGCTGCAGCGGAGGCAGTAGCCGTACGCCGGCCAGGGGCACGGGCAGGGAGGCGGTCAGGGCGCGTTCTGCCGCCCCGCGCAGAGCCTCCTCGCCCTCCACGATCAGGTCCAGGAGGTCAACGGGGTGTTCGAAGGGGTGGAGCTGGTCGTCGGCGACGACTCCCGACTGCCGTTTCCCGTCGTGGACGAAGCTTGCGAACTTCACGCCGTGCTCCCCTCCGCCCCGGCCGGCGCGGTGCCGCTGTGCCGGAAGCCGACGAAGACGGCGGCGATCACGGCGGCGGCCACGCAGGCGGCGGCGGTGAGGATCAGCCCGTTGTTGTAGCCGCTTGCCAGCGCGTGCTCGGTGAGCGGGGCAAGCTTGGCACTGAGCGGGCCCAGGTCGGCGCTGTGCAGGGCGAGCGGCCCGCCCTCGTGCAGGACGGTGGAGGCGATGCCGTGCTCCTTGGGGGTAAGGCCCGCGTCGGCGAGGCTGCTGGTGAGCTGACTCGCGGCCATGCCGAGGGCGACGGCGCCGACGATGGCCGGGCCGAGTGTCTGGCCGAGGTCGCGGACCAGACTGGTGGTGGCGCTGGCCATGCCGGTCAGGGTGGGCGGTACGACGTTGACGGCAGCCGCGGTGAGGGCGGCGACGACCAGACCGAAGCCCACACCGTTGAGCACCAGCGGCCCGAGCAGGGGCACCAGGCCGGTTTCGTGGATCGGCACCGCCCGCAGCCACAGTTGGGCGCTGGCCAGCGAGACGAACCCGGTGACCAGCATGGGGCCGGGGCCGACGCGGTGCAGCAGGCGGACCAGCAACGGCCAGATGAACGGGGTGATGCCCTGAATGACCAGGAAGGGCACCGCGGCCTGGAAGGGGCTCTGGTGCTGGATGACGCCGAGGCGGATGCTCAGGTCGTACGCGCCGCCGAGGAAGCCGAACATGCCGATCACCGCCATCGCGGCCGACGCGGCGAAGGCCGGGATGCGGAACAGCTCCAGGCGCAGCATCGGGTACGTACTGCGATGTTCCACCATCACGAACGCGGCGATGAACACGGCGAAAGCGACGAAGGACGCGACGACGGGTGCCGAACTCCAGCCGTCGGAAGGGCCTTGGATGATGCCGTACAGCAGGGTGAGCATGGCCACGGCGATGGTGATCTGCCCCGCCCAGTCCAGCGAACGGCCCTCGGGGGCGCTGGACTCGGTGGCCAGCAGCCAGGCCGCCACCGCGGTGATCACAGCGAGCACTCCGGTCACGCCGAACGCCCACTGGAAGGAGGCGTGCTCGACGATGCCGCCGGACATCAGCGGGGCGATCAGGGCACCCAGCGACAGGGCCGTGGTCCAGGAGGCCAGGGCCTTGGCTCGCGCGGCCGGTGTGGTCGTGATGGCGGTGACCATCGACAGGGAGGTGGGGAAGAGCGCGGCGGCTCCGATGCCGGAGATCGCCTGACCGGTGATCAGCTGCGCTGCCGAGTCGGAGGTGGCGGACACCGCGTAGCCGACGGCGGACAGCAGCGCCGCTCCGACCACCAGTTTCTTGCGGCCGTACAGGTCGCCCACGACGCCGAAGGTCAGCGCGAGGACGGCGGCGGGAACGAGGAAGGCGTCACTGATCCAGGTCAGTTCTCCGCCGGACGTCTGGAGGGTGCGCTGCGTGACGCCGTTGATCGCGGCGGGCAGGACGAGCCCGATCTGGGCCAGGCAGACGGCCAGACAGCCAGCGATGATCGTGCCGGTGTGGCGTGCCGTAGCGGCCGGTGCGGCATCGGACGGCGGGGCGGCGGGTGGGTCGTAGGCAGGGGTGGAGACCATGTCTCCTCCTTGGAGGGTTGGCGGGACGTACGGCCCGAGGGGGATGGTGGGGAGCTGCGCGTACCGGAGGGGCGGTGCGCCGGTCGGCGGAGGGTGGGGCCTCGTCGGGGCAGGCGGGGAGCGTTCTCAGACGCGGGGGCAGAGCTCGGCCATGCGGCCGAACAGGCCGGGGCCGTCGGGCGGGGGCAGTGAGGGGTCGAGCTCCCGGTAGACGGTGTGCACGTTGACGGCCAGGCGTTCGCTCTCGTGCAAGTCGGTGAAGCGGCCGAGGCGGATGTCGCGGGCCGCATCCATGGCGGGCATGCCGGCGGCAAAGCGGGCGGTGGCCTGCTCGTGGACGTATTCCAGGTAGTCGCGGATCTCGCGGACGGCCTGTTTGGTGGTGACGGGGCCGTGGCCGGGTACGACGACGTCCGCGTCAAGGCCCAGCAGCAGGTCGCAGGCGGCGAGCCAGCGAGTGAAGGGGCCGTGCCAGACGACCGGCGCCGCCCCGGCGAAGACGATGTCGCCGGTGTAGACGGTCCGGGCCTGCGGCACGTGGACGATCGTGTCGCCGGCGCTGTGCGCGGGTCCCACGTCGATGAGGCGGACATCCACCCCGCCGATGTCGAGGACGGTCTCGCCGTCGAAGACCCGGTTCGGGAGGACGGGTTCGATGTCGGTGTAGTCGAAGCGGCCGAAGATCTGGCCAGCGAAGTGTCCGGCCGGGCTGTCCATGCCGGTCAGCGCCCGCATCTCGGCGGGGCCCACCTGCCGCATGTCCGCCACGGACCGGCGGGCCGCGATGATCTCGGCGTGGGACACAAGCTGGTTGCCGAACCAGTGGTCGCCGTTGCCGTGGGTGTTGACCACGGTGGAGATCGGTGCCGGGGCGGTCAGCGGCGCCAGCGCGTCGAGCATGGTCTTGGTCAGCCGCAGGTCGTAGAGGGTGTCGACGAGCAGCGACGCGCCCCGGCCGGTGATCAGCCCGGCGTTGCTCATGCCCCATCCGACATCGCCCGCGATCCAGGCGTAACAGCCGTGTCCGAGCTCGATACAGCCCGTCTGGGATGTCACGGAAGCCACGTTGCCTCCTTGTCAGCGTCCCGCGATCAACAGTGCGAGACTTTCATCCACTGCTGGACTCAAGTCCAGCAATGGAGAGGAATCTAGATAGATGCCGGAGAGGGGTCAAGAGCTGTGCGGCCTTGTGTTGTACTGGGGCCATGAAGATCCGGGACGCAGCAGCCGCCTCCGAGGGCGGCGCGGCCGTGGGGCGCCAGGAGCGCAGGCGTCGGAAGCTGCACGACCAGCTGTATGAGACGGCGGTCGGTCTCTTCGTCGCCCAGGGATACGAGGCGACCACCATGGAGCAGATCGCCGAGGCCGCCGATGTCGCCCGGGCCACCGTCTTCAACCACTTCGCGCAGAAGGTCGGCTTCCTTGAGGAATGGGGAATCCGCCGCCGCGCCCGCGTCGCTGAGATCCTCGGCGCGGAGCACGCCGAGGACCTGCCGGTCGACGACCGGCTGCGCCGCTACCTGAAGGAGATGGGTGACCTCAACGTCGCCTCCCGTGCAGAGACCACCGTCCTGATGGACGCCTCAGCGCGGTACGGGCACCTCCTGCAGGACCCGTCCCTGGAAATCGAACTCGCCAGGATCGTCGAGCAAGGTCGGCAACGCGGGGAGATCAGGGCCGGCGTCGACTGCGACCAGGCCGGCCAACTGCTGGCGGCCTGCTACTTCTCGACGATCCTGCGCTGGATCCGCGAGGAACCGGCCCCCTTCGACCTGCACGAGCGCCTCGCCGGGGCGCTCGACATCATCCTGCTGGGCCTTCTTGCCGACGAAACACATGCCGGGGAACCCTGACGGTTCTCCTCGCCACCGCCTTGAGGCAGAAGACCGGTGGGCCCGTCAATTAAGCAAGCTCGTGGCAACCTGCGTGATCGTTCTGCGGAGAGAACAGAAATGATCACGCAGCGCCCCCGGGCATCTTGCATCCAGGGCCGAGCCCCCGGCCCAACACGAACTGTGACGTCCCGTCCGCAGAGCGAGTCAGCGCACCGCTCAACTTCGAAGACCCATCAAGGCACGTCCTGCCCGCAACACCACACTCATGGAGCTCTCCTCGGAGCTCCCCGCAGTCGTCCTCAGCCGCCTGCTGGGCCTTCACATCAGCCGCGCCGAGAAGTGGACCAAGGAGGCTGGTTCAACCCGAGCTGACTACGCTGCCGAGATTTCCCGCCGCAGCACTGCCACCCCGATTTAGGAGAGAGGATCCCGGCCATTGGTCGCTCCGCTCAATAGCCGAGTGCCCAGTCTCCGCCGATTCGCCCAGCATCTCGAACGCGGCCCCGACGCCGTCATCGCCGGCCTCTCACAACCCTGGAACTCCGGCGTCGTCGAAGGCCACGTCAACCGGATCAAGATGCTCAAGCGTCAGATGTTCGGTCGCGCGGGCTTCGAACTCCTCCGCAAGCGCGTCCTGCTCTACGCATAGAACCAGGTCACGAGTCGTCCTCAACGAGTCCAAAACCATCAGGGAAGCCCTCCAAGAACTCGCGGCGCGAAGGATCGGCCTCCTCTGCAGCCATCGAACCGAGTAGGTCGATGAACTCGCTTCGCTGATCACTCGACAGCTGAGTCACCAGATGAGCGACACCCTCCAAGACCTTGACCGCGTCATCCGGATCCATCTGCTCGTCCTCGCACCCCTCAACGAACCAGAGGACATCGACCAAAGCCTCAGCCAGAGCACGCGTCAGCGAAGGGTACACAGGCATCGGAACGATCTCCCACCAGGCGGCTGATAGAGCGCGGCCATCTCACCACATGCCACTGACATCACTGTCGGTGAGGCATCCACAGAAAGTGGACCAGAGCCACCAACTACCGACAGAACCAGCGCCCGTAGTCCCGGGCTTCGCGGCGGCCCTCGTGCTGCGCTGCTGCACGCGTCAACGAGCCAGGCCTCCCTGCGGGGACCGGCCGATCGTGTGAGTACAGCGAAGTGAGTGGCCGGGGTATGCCTGCTCGCTGTCAGCGGGCCTGGGCGCGGGCGTGGTAATGCTCCTGCGGCCGGCGCAGCATGATGCGGCAGTACTCGGCCAGCGGCCGGTGCTGTTCCTCGTCGATGACCAGAGCCACGGTGTGGACGCCCATCGGCTCCGGGTATGGCCGCGCGAGGCTGGGAGGCGCGCAGGTTGGGCCAGTAGCGGCCGTGTGCAAAGCCGGAGGCCGCCCGCCAGGCGGCGCCCACCTTGACCGCGGTGAGACCTGCCGCGGGGGCGGCGGTGAGCAGGATCTGGTGGGTCTTGGGTGCGGTCAGCGGGGCCAGGGCGAGGCGATCGGCGAGGGCGCGGATCTCGGCCCGGCGCTGCGCACCGGTCATGCCGCCGCCGGACGGTTGGTGACCGGTGTCCGTCTCGTGCTGATGCCGGTTGCGCATGTCCTCGTCCCACAGCGACAGCGCGCGGCGTCGGCGCTCGTTCCGTCCGGCGCCGGCGGCCACCTCGGCGAGCTCCCAGCCAATCGGAGCGGTCAACTCCGGGCAGGCCGCCAGGGTGAGGTGCGGGCAGTTGGTCGGTGACCGGTGGCACGCCTGACTGGCAGCCGCGGCCGCGAGCCGCCGCCAGGCCTCCCAAACCGCTAGCTCTGCCGCCTCATCCAACCGGAGCTCGACCGTGCGCACCGCCGCACCCTACCGGCGATCGCCTGCGGTTCCGCCGTCGGCCGGGCCGCCAGGCCGGGGGTCGACCGGGCCCCGCGGTCGGTCTCCTCGACGACGGTTTCCACCGCATGGCACAGGAGGCGCTGCGCGGATGTCGTCCTGTGGCGGTGATTCCTGGAAGAAGGCGCGTAGGGGCTCGTCAATGGTGCGTGCGCAGCTGCTGCAGTCAGCTGCGGCGTCAAGGCGAGGTGCGAGGTCTTGAGTGTCGCAGGGGGTGAGGATGAGCCAGCGTAGGGCGACCTGCCGGATGAGGAGCCTGAGCTCACGCAGTTCGGCCTGCTTCTGTGTCTCCTCCTGGTCTACGAGCAGGCCTCCGTGTACGTGTTTCGAGCGCGCGCTGTACGCCTTCTGCACCCTGTTCTCGACGCGCTCGCGCAGTGGGCTGGGGAACAGAGCGGCTGTCCGGGTCCGGATCCTTTCGCTGATGCCCTCGTGCTTGTCGTCGGGGCTGACCATCAGGGCTTCCAGCGCGATGACATAGTCCAGGTGCAGCTCGTCGGCCTCTTGCTCCCACACACCGTCGTCCCTGTGGGTGCGCTGGTAGGCCTGCAGCAGGTGACTGGCGGCTCGCTCCAGGCGCCGGGCTCGCTTCCTGCGCAGGCTCCGGCCGCTGGTGATGCCGTCCATGACGGCGTCGATCTTTGCTGTCACTGCGGAACAGAAGGCTTGCAGCCGCGGGAGACCGGCTGGAGCGACGTAGAAGCTGCCTGTCTCGCGGACTTCGACTTCTTCTGGGCTGCCGTAGTGGTCCTCGTAGAGCTGGATTGTGGTGGGCACCTGCTTTCGGTTCAGGTCGAAGGACCGGCCGCGCTCGACGTCGAACACCGCGTCGACGTGCAGCAGGTCCTCACTCCACAGGATCAGCGGCAGCAGAGCCCTCCAGGACTTTGTTGGCGGATTCGGTGTTCAGGCGGCCAGTTCCAGGCCAAGACGGGCGAAGCGGCTGATGCGGGTGGTGCCGATGGGAGTTTCGGTCCACCAGGCGTCGAGGCGGTGGAGGTTGAGTCCGGCGCCGGTCAGGACATGACCGAGGTGGGTTTTGTGCAACCCACGGTAGGGCGTGGTCCGTGTCCGCGTCACCCGGACCGCCTGGGAGATGGTGCCTTCAACTCCGGCGCGTGTGCCGTAGGCGGTCCTCCACTCAGCGGTCCCCTGTTCGCGTCGGCGCTGTTCAAGAGCCTGCTGCTGAGGTTGAGTGAGCAGGGTCAGACTGCGGCCCCACTTGCTCTTGGCGCTGGTGCACGCCGCGCGCGCCGGGCAGGCGTCGCAGTCGGCCTTGGCGAAGTGGACCCGGATGATCTCGGTGCCGGTGGGTTTGCACTGCTCAGACCAGCTGACACTGCGCTGTCCGCGGGGGCACGTGACCGTGCGGGCCGGCCAGTCGATGGTGAAGGCGTCCTGTCCGAGGCCGTCGCCGGCCCGGCCCTGGGCGGTGGTGTCGGCGAAGACCGGTCCCATCAGCTCGATGTCCTGCTCGGCGGCGGCGACCAGCAGCGCGGCGGAGGTGTAGCCGGAGTCGACCAGGTGGATGCCGGGCAGCAGGCCGCGCGCGGCCAGCGCGTGGTGAACGGGCTCGGTGATCTCCACGTCGGGAACGGTGGCGTCGGTGGTGACCACGTTCGTGATCAGATGCGGGGCATCCGGCTCGCAGGACTCCGTGAAGTGGACCTTGTAGCCGTCCCAGCCCGCGCCGCGCTTGACGCTGTACCGGGTGTCGGTGTCGTAGGGGCTGGACAGCCTCAATCTGCCTGGCGGGAGATCTTTGCCCTCCCGCCAGCGCACCCCCTCCTCGTCACGGTGATATTGCTGCACCCACGCACTGCGCAGGACCTGCACCGCCTCGATCTCCCGCAGCCAGACCGGTGCGCCGGGTGCGTAGACGGCCCCAAGCAGCGCGAATCCGTCCTCTCCCACGGCCAGCGCCCACTGCTGCCGGGCGTCGCCTCCCTTGGGAAAGCGGAAGGAATCGATGCGCTTGCCGTAGCGTTCGAACCACTGTGGCGCGGCGACCTGCCCGAGCCAGCCGGGCGCCGCGACGGCCAGCGTCTCCAGTGTGGCGCGCAAAGCTCTCGCCGACGAACTCCATCCGGTTCAGCGTCCGCACCTGGGCCAGCACGTGCGTGGAGTCGGTGCGCTGGCGGCCTCCCGCCCGCAGCAGCCCCAACTCACTCACTCGTTCCAGCAGCCGGTCAAGGACCAGTTCCTCCAGGCCATGCGCCATCAGCCGGTCCCGGAACTCGCTGAGCACGGAGAAGTCGAACCCGGGATCGTCCAGCTCCAGGCCGAGCGCGTACTTGACGTCGATCCGCCCGCGCACCGCGTCGGCAGCCTGCCGGTCCGTCAGGCCCTCCGCGAACTGCAGCACACTGACCATCGCTAACTGGCCCGGCGACCAGGCTGGACCACCCCGACGCGGAAATGCCCGAGCGAACAGCTCGTCCTCGAACAGCGGACCGAGTTCATCCCGGATCCGCATGGCCAGACAGCCCTTACGGAATGCGGCGCGAGCCACCCGCGCGGTGGCCTCCGGGACGGGCGGAGCAGGCACAGGGCGCAGCGACATCGCAGCCCCTCCTTGCCTCCCCGCACGATGGAACCGAACCTCCATCAGACTGCCCGATCAAACAAGATCACCAAGGGCGGTCACCGAATCCGCCAACAAAGTCCTCCAGTGGCGGGCTTCCGGTCGTGGACCGGTGAAGTCGAACCAGGGCGCGCCGTTGCGGTCCGATGTGCGGCTGGGGTCGGGGGCGTGGACGAACGGTTCACCGGCCAGGAGAGACAGGTCGATGCCTCCCGGCTTCAGGTCGTAGAGGGCGGGCATCCCAACTGCTTCAGCTTGTCGGCGGTGAAGGTCTGCAGCGTGTAGCGGCCCAACGGGATCTGTATTCCCTCTGGGAGGTCGCCGCTTAGCAACAGCCAGTCCTCCACTGCCGGCGCGGGTGCTGTGCAGTAGGCGACGAAGCTGTCCGCGACCTCTTCCACCGGCACCGTCGCCCCCTGGGCCACCAGACGGGTCGCGTCGCCCAGTCCCGATCCGCCCAAGAGCGTGCACCATCGGGGCAGCCAGTCACCGTCGACCTTGCCGTACAGGTCGCGGTGCTCGGATTTCGGCGCAGCGCTCACCACCGCGTTGATCACGGCCCAAAAACCTGGCTCTGTCGACAGTCCTACATCGGTGATGGCCTGAGGTATCGAGGGCAGGTCACGTGCCTGCTCAAGCCAGGTAAGGACGGCCTGACGCAGCTGGGAGGTGTCTTCCATGCGGCACGAACGCAGCGCACTTCGCCGCCCGCGAGACCCCACTACCTGAGGCCCGGTTCAAGGCGAGGCGGTGCGGGACGAACTGCTGGAAGCGGTCGACGTTCTCCTCGTTCAGCTCCAGGTCGCTGGCGGAGCTGGGCCCTGTTCTAGGACGGGTGGTACGCGCCCACCAGCAGTGTGTCGGCAGTGCGCGGCCCACCGGTGGTCGCAGGCAGCACGTCGGCAGTGATGTTGGTGAATCCGGCCTCGTCGAGCAGCTTGGTCCACACGTGCTCTTGAAGGACCCAGCGGCGCATCGTGGTGGTTTCGCCGTCCGGTGTCCTTGCCGGAATATCGGCAGCCGCGGCATCGGGCTGGGCAGGTGCCCCGCTCAGGTGGTGGGCAAGGGTTGCGAACACCAGGCGTCCGCCCGGCTTGAGGGCGGCTGCCGCCGCGGGCAGCAGCTCGCGCGGGTCGGTGAAGTCCACCGCGCCGAAGACGCTGTACAGCACGTCGTACACGCCGGTCATCGCCTGCAGGTGGGGCACCGCGTCGGACTGCACGATGCGCAGACGGGGCGCGAGGCGGGCGTAGAGGTCGGTTGCCATGGCGTGCTGGGCGGGCGAGGCGTCGATGGCGATGACCTGAGCGGCCTGATGATGGACCACCAGGTGTGCTGCGTGCCGGGATGTGCCGGCGCCGAGGTCGCCCACACAGCGGCCGGTCAGGTCACCGAGGACCTCGGGGCCGGGCCCGGCGTCCTGGCCCCAACTCCAGTGGAAGGTGTCGGGAACGGTGCGGTCACTGGTGGCGCGGGCGCGGCCGTAGTGGTGCCAGAGATCTGCGGTGCTGGTGGTCACCCGGACCATCCTGGCGGCCGCAACCGGGCCGTGGGCCGGTTCGCCGAAATCTCACCCGGGCGGGCCGTCGGGCCCCAGCCGTGCGGCCGGGGCCCGGGAAGCTCGCAGCGGCAGGGCGGTCAGTGCGAGTCGTTGCCGGGGTGGCACGGGCCGCAGTCGGCGGCGTCCGTCCACAGCGGCAGGTCGACCTCCCAGCCGTCGGCGGCGACGATGTGAGCCGTCTTGATCACGGAGCCATCGTTCTTCATGTCCACCTTGGGCACGTGGTGCAAGAACTGTCCGTCGTTGAACTTCTCGCACAGTCCGGCGTACGCGACGGTGTCCAGGATGACCGTGTGGACGCCGATGTCGACGAGCTTGCTGGGCGCCAGCCCCAGCCCCTCGCCCCGGTGGTTCATCGCGGTCAGCAGATAGGCGTAGCCCTGGCCAAGGACCCGGGCGGCCATGACCAAGTCGTAGGGGTAGTCCCGCATGAGGAGCCCGACCTGCTTGTCCCACAGGTCGGCCGGCACGACGTCGCGCGCGCAGCGGACCGGGCCGGTCGCCGGGTCGGCGGCCGGAGGGGATGCAACAGCGGCGGTGGCTGCCATGGTGTGCCTCCGATGGACGGTGCCCCGCGGCGCGGGGCGGTGCACCCAGCACACCGCGCCGACCGGCTTCGCGGTGATCAACTCTCTATCTGTGCAAGGCGTTTGCGCGTCGTGCAAACGGCCTCGACGCGCCCGGCCGACGCCCGTAGCGTGGAGGCCCCTGTCTGTGCGGTGTGGGAGGGACGCGTGCCCGTTGACCCGCTCTGGAACAGCACGACAGCACTGCAGTTAGCCGCGCAGCGGCGCCCCGGCGCGCTCATCCGGCTCGGACGCCAGAACCACTGCTGGACGCTGGCCGTGCTCGCTGACCGGATCGGCTGCTCGCCCGCGACCGTCTCCCGTCTGGAGCGCCGCACCCGGATCACCGACCTGGCCCTGGTGCACCGTGCCGCTCGGGAAGTCGGCGTGCCCGGACACGTCCTCATGACATCCCTCGCGCCACCGCCCGCTACGGCAACGACGGCCACTAGAGTGACGGCCAGTCAGCGTGACGCCGAGGAGGACCCCATGCGCCGCCGTACGCTGCTTACCGCCACGGCGGCCGCCGGACCGGCCGCCCTGCTGATGGGCCTGGACGACGCTCTGGCCGGCACCCCCGCCCCGTCCGGTGCCGGGCCGCTGGACGGCCGTCTGACGGGCGCCCGCGCACTGTACGACCAGGGCGCGCACGCACGGCTCCTGGCCGCCCTGCCCGGCCTCATCGCCGACGCACACCACCCCGTTGCCTCCCGGCGCAACCTCGACCAGGCCCGGCTGTCCGCCGTGTACAGCCTCGCCTCCGCCGTGCTCATCAAGCTCGGCTCCTACGACCGCGCCCGGCTCACCGCGGACCGTGCCCGCACCTGGGCCGAGATCTCCGGCTCCCCGCTCGCAGCCGCGGCCGCAGCACGGGAACTGGCCATCGTGCTGCGCCACCAGGACCAACACGGCGCCGCTCAGCGCCTGATGTCCTCGGCAACCGACGGCCTGGAGGCGAGCGGCCTGCGCACCGAGGCCGCGGTCGCCGCCTACGCGCAGATGCTCTGCACCCTGGCCTACACCGCCGCCCGAGCCGGGCAGCGCAGCGAGGCCCTGGCGATGACCGAGGAGGCCCGCCGCGCCGCCCGCCGCCTGCCCCAGGTCGCTCCACCCGGCCGGCTGTTCGCGATCAGCCCGGCCGCCGTCGACCTGTACGCGGTCGGCGTGCACTGGGCACTCGGCGACGCCGGCGCCGCCCTGGACACCGGGAAGAACCTACGGCCCGAGCAGTTCCCGACCGCCGAGCGCAAGGCCCGCCTGGGCACCGACATGGCACGCGCCTGGTGGGCCTGGCAGCGCCCCGAACAGACCGCCCGCGCCCTGCTGGACGCCTACCGGGCCAGCCCCGGCGAGGTCCGCGACCGGCCCGCGATCCGCCACATCGTCACCGAGCTCGCCGAGCGACACCCGCGCACCAGCGGCGTACGCGAACTGCACACAGTCGTGACACGGGCCAGCTGACGCTCCACGTCAAGGGACCGGGCCCTCTGCATGTCTTACGGGAGGGCCGCGGGCGATGTGTCTTCGTCGGTCCAGTCTCCGGTGAACAAGGACGCCACCAGGGTGGCATGCTGCGCGGGAAGTTCACTGGCACGGTGCTTCGTACGGGCTTTCGCGCGCCAGGCACCGATCTTGACCTGATCCCCGTCAACAGTGATCTCCTCGCGGGCGGTGGGGGCACGGCCCTCGCGGTGCAGGAAGAGCTCGAGGATCTGCACGGTCTGGGCGAAGGTGCGGCGGGAGCGGCGGACTGCGGTGAGCGGGTGGCTTTGCGGAGTAACACCGATGGCGGTCAGCAGACTCTGTTGTGGGCGGGCGAGGGTGCGCCAGCGGGTGAGTTGGCGATGCAGCCAGCTGCCGATCTTCACCGATGCCAGAACGCTGTCACGGTCGAGTGCGGCCGGGTCGTTGCCGGCGGCGAGATGTGTGCGCAGCAGAGGTACTTGCGGTGCCAGTCCGCGCCGTGGGGCAGTTGCCAGTCCGGGTCGATGGCCGCGAGGTCGGCGACGCGCGCCGGGGCGAGTTCGGCGCGTGCTGCCGCAGAGCGTTGTTCGGCGAGCCAGGCACCGAGAGGAGTGGTGGCGGGCGCAGCAAGGTGACCGTGGGCACGGTGGTAGTCGGTGGCGGCGGTGATCCGGGCGCGCCAGGCGGCATCGTGCTTGTCCCAGACCATGCCCAGAGCGTCGAGTTCGGCGATCCAGTCGGTGTCCAGGCGGCCGGCTGTGCGGGCGTCGCGCATGGTGGTGATGAAGGTACCCAGGGCGTAGCCGTGGGCGTCGGTGTAGTCGGCGGGGACGTCGAGGTGGTGGTGGGCGTCGTGGTAGGCATGGGCGGCCGCGAGGCCTGCGCGGCGAGCGCGGGAGACGGCGGTGTCGTGGGGGTTAAAGGAGGTGAGGTCGAGGGCGCGGGCGATGTGTTCGGGGTGGACGGTGAAGTCGAAGTGCCAGCGGTGGCGAATTAGCTTGATCTTTATCCTCGCTGCTTTTTCAGGCGGACGTGTTCGGTGAGGGTTTCGATTCGTTTCACGGTCTTCCCAGGCTCGTGACGTGGGGCTGGCCTGCGGTTTTTCGAGCCGGGTGGGCGTCCTGGCCCGGGCCGGGAGGGTTGGGGCACGCCAGCGGGACGGGCGGTCTTCACGCGGAGGTGGCGGAACCCCCGACGGACCCGGGCGGGGGTGAGCCGGCGCGGCGCGGCGGGCCGTTCCCAGGGGCGGCGTGGCCTGGTCGGGGGTGTGCCAGGATTCCGGCTTGGAGAAGGTGGACGCCGCCGTGCTTGCGGGGCTGCCCGCCGCGAGGGGTGGAGCGGCGCGGGCCGGCATCCCGGAGCATGACCCGGTCCGAGCGCAGCCGGCCGACCAGCTCGACGGGCAGGTCGGCCAGGACGTAGGCGAGGCGGGTGACGTCGTAGCCGGTGTCCATCACGACGAGGATGTCCGCATCGCCCGGCCGCCACTGCCGGGCGTGCACCAGCCTCGTGACCACCTCGCGCAGCTGGGCGGCGGTCACCGCCGTGGCGTCGTCGGCCGGCCCCAGCCGGATCGCGTCCAGCACGGCCGTCCAGGACGTGCGCCCCGTCTCCAGCGCGGCGACGAAGGAGTAGGGCCAGCCGGGGATGAACCGATCCGCGCTGCGGCCTCGCCCGTAGACGTGGCAGAACAGCAACTCCGGGCTCGTGGGGGCGTCAGGACGCAGCCAGTGGCTCACATCCACCGCGAGCACGATCCGCCCGTCGGCGGCACGCGGCAGCGGCGTGGAAGCCAGCAGCCTGCGCAGGCGGCGCGGTTCCAGCCAGCCGTGGTTGACCGCGTCGTACATCGCCCCGTGCCCACGCCGCTGCTCGGCCGTGAGCGTCAACTCGACCAGCGACGTCACCGGGCCGTCCGAGCACAGCACCGCGTCGGTGAGCTCGAAGAGCGCATCCGCCCGCGTGTAGAGGCAGTCGTAGAACTGGACACGAAAATGGGACAGGACACCCAACGCGGCGTCAGAGGACTGTTCAACGGCGAGACTCTTCACCAGCGGCCGTTCCTTCACGCGACGTTGCTCGACACCTCGAAGCGTGAAGAACGGCCGCCCTGCTGTCCCGGGAACGAACCAAGATCAGCGGGTCAGGTGAACGGCCTAGGTTAAACGCCAAGCTCAGACGCGGTGTGTCTCAGTCAGCTGCTCCGTGTGAGGCCGGTGATGCGGGCCTGCGGCTGACGGCTGGCTTGTTGCCAGCTCCACCGTCGTGACGCTCACGGCGGGGCCGCCCAGGTGACTACCGGAGCATACGGGGAGCAGTAGTCCGGCTATGTGGCGCGTCTACTCCTATCGTGGAACCGCACAGTGACGATCGGCGCCGAGGCGGGCAGCACATGAGGGAACCGCGGATCGACTACGCGGCGGTCTTCCACGCCCTGCCCGGCATGGTGGCGCTGCTCACCCCCGACCTGGTGTACGCCGACGCCAACGAGGACTTCCTCCGGCTGGCCGGACGCACCCGCGAGCAACTGCTGGGCCGCTACATCTTCGACGTCTTCCCCGAGAACCCGAACGCCCCGGCCGCGGCCGGCATGCGGGAGACACGGGAGTCGATGCTGCGCGTGGTGGCGACCGGCGAGCGCGACACCATGGCGCTGCTGCGCTACGACATCGAGGACTCCGAGCGGCCCGGGCATTGGGTGGAGCACTTCTGGAGCCCGGTCAACGCACCCGTGCTGGGCCCGGACGGACGGGTCGTGCTCATCGTGCACCGGGTCGAGGAGGTCACCGAGCTCATCCGTGCCCGTGACGGCACGGGCAGCGACAGCAGCCGGGCCCGCGTGCTGGAGGCCGAGCTCTACACCCGCTCCCGCGAATTGCAGGAGGTCAACGAGCGCCTGCGTCGGGCCCATGCGCGCGAACGCGAGGTCGCCCTGGCCCTGCAGGCGGCGATGCTTCCCGCCCCGATGCCGGTCGGGCGCCACCGGGCAGCCGTCCGCTACCGGCCCGCCGTCGGCACCCTGAACGTGTGCGGCGACTGGTACGACCTGGTCGACCTGCCCGGCGACCGCATCGCGGTCGCTGTCGGCGACGTCGTCGGCCACGGCCTGGAAGCGGCCGGTGTCATGGGACAGCTGCGCAGCGCGCTGAGCGCGGCCGCCCGTGTCGCCGACGGCCCGGCCCGGGCACTGGACGCCCTCGGGCTGTACGCCCGTCATGTCGCCGGTGCAGAGTCGACCACAGTGGTGAAGACCTACATCGACTGGGACACCCACACCCTCACGTACAGCAGCGCGGGCCACCCACCACCCGCCCTGCTCCACCCCGACGGCACGGTGACCTTCCTCGACCAGGCGACCGATCCGCCGCTCGGTGCACGCCCGGAACACGTTCCCCGGCCGGAGTCCAGTACGGCCTTCGCCGAGGGCGCCACCCTGGTCCTCTACACCGACGGCCTGATCGAACGCCGCGACGAGGACATCGGCGTCGGTCTGGCCCGCCTCGCCGACTCCCTCGTCCGCCACGGCAAAGCCAGCCCCGAGGCCCTTGCCGACGCCCTCCTGGCCGACCTACTCCCACCCACCGGCACCACCGACGACACGGCCCTGGTCATCATCCGCCTGTGACACGTCCCGTCCGGAGCCGAGACACAGGCGCCTCGTCCCCGCTCAGCAACCACTCACGCCGGTGGTCTGGCGGAGCCGAACCAAGACGCCGCCTGCCTGCCCCTTTCCGAGCTAGACCATGCCTGACCAGCGGAAATCAAGCGATCATGTTCGGTTGAGATACGGCTTCTGACGGTCGAGGGGCGGGTTGTTCAGCCGTTGGTTGGGTGTGGGCGGGAGGTAGCCGCTGGTCTGCCCAGCTTTTCCACGAGTCGGCTCCGGTTGGGCCCTGATGGGCGGGGTGGTCTGGGACGTCAGGCCGTCTCGGGTGGGGCGTGAACAGTGGCGAACAACTGGGTCCAGGCGTGCTGCCAGGGCCATCGTCGGGGCAGGTGCAGGGTGAGGCGGCGGGCCGAGCGGGCTATCCGGGCGGGGACGTGGACCAGGTGGCTGCGGAGGGTTGTGGTGGTGGCCTTGGCGTGGAAGACCGAGGCCAGGGTGCCTGCGGCCCGCAGCAGGTTGTAGGACATGGCCCACAGGGTCAGCCAGGCGGCGTTGGCGTTGAACTTCCCCGACGGCAGGTGGGCCAGTGGCCCGGCTTTGCCGTCGGCGATGACCTGTTCGATCACCGCGTGGTGACGGTGCTGCCGTTCGGCCTGGAGGGTTTCGAAGGGGCTGTCGGTGAAGAACGGGTGGTGGCGCCAGACCGGGAACAGCTCGCCCTGCTCGCCGGCGGTGGCGGATCTCCACTTTCATGTCCGGACACTGGACGGACCATCACCCGGTGAATCGAGGCTAAGGCCCAGGGCGGTACTGGAGTCCATGCGGCGTTGCGAGACGAGCAGACGGATAGTGCCGTGTTTCCGTACGCTGCGATGGTGGACTGGACTTCTCCCGTCAGCGCGTTGACCGGTGCTCTGATCGGCATCAGTTCGACCCTACTTGCCGATCGCGCACGGTGGCGACGCGACCGTCAAGACCGGCGACAAGCCGCCCGCAGGGAGATCTACGCTGAGTACCTTACGGCCTTGGCACGTACGCGAAACGGCCTATGGGAGGCAGCACACAGCACCACGCTGTCCCCAGGTGACAGAGCCACCAAAGCGCGGGATGCGTTTCAGACGGGCGGAGTCTATGAGCTCCACAACCTCATTACGATCACCGCTCCGGAAGCCCTGATCCCCCATTCCGAAGCCGTGTTCGACTGCCTGCGCTTTCTCCGCGACAAGATCGAGCAGGGTGCCATCCACGAGGACGACGCCTACCTCCAGCATCGCACGGCTTACCAAGTAGCCCTGCAATCGCTCAGACGAGCGATACGGGAAGACCTCGGGGGCGATGACGCGTGATCACGACTCCGGACAGGCCCCACCAGGACCACGCCGCCGATGCCAGAGACACCACCGTCGCGACGGCATCGCCGACGGCCCGGCCTCGTGCATCCCGTTTGGGGGATGCACGCACCAACGGCCGCCCATCCAAGCACGGTTCCTTGGTGCTGGAACCGTGCAGCTGCAGCAGGTGTGAGTGACGACAACGGCCCTTGTCGCTTCTCTCGAATGGAGAGGTCGCAGATGATCTCACTGCTGGCGGTGATACTCGGAGCGGTCATCGCACTCGCCGCATCCTTGTTGGCGGAGTTGATAAGGACTCGTCGGGAGCGTGCCGCCGTCCTCACCAAGTTGCGCTACGACGCCTACCTCGGTTTCGTCTTGGCGACTGTGCGGGCCAACGACGCCCTGCACGCCATCTCTGTCGGCGACCAGGACGGCAACACCAGTGTCCCCGAGGCGATGCGGGACTCCGGCCTCTACCCTGCGCGGGAACGATTGCTGGTCACAGGATCCCCGGAGATGGTACTCGCGAGCGAGGCCGCGTTCCGCACTCTCTTGGATATCCGCGACGCCGTAGCACAGGGAATGCCTCTGGCCTGGCCCGACTACCGTCCGGCCGCCGACGGGATGGCAAAGGGGGTATGGGCTCTGCGCCTGGCCGCCCGGCGCGAGTTCGACGGCAGGCCGCTGGATCTGGAGCAGCTGTCCGCAGTCCAAAGCGCGGGAATCGCCGAACGCCTCCTGCCGCTGCCGGATCCCGGGCCTTGACCGATGGCGCGACGCGGGCAGCAGCGCAGCTTGACCAAGATCTTCCAGGTCTTGAGAGTGGCGATCGCTTGTTCGCCGCGGCGTGGATCTTGCCGGCTCGTCTGGGCCTCACCCGCCCTGCCGGGCGCGGTGACCACCCACGCGGCACCAGGTACGGCGGTGAAGTCCTGGTAGGTCCACAGGGTATGCGGCAGCGGGACGGCACTCCACCCTCCCGCAGACCGGCGCAGGATCTCCCCCGCCCCTGCCCGATTGTGGAAGATCCACACCTCCTCGCCGACGAACTGCACCTTTCCGAGCCAGCCCAGCTCACCGGCGCCGGGGAGGGTGGTGTCCCGGCTCCACGCCGTGCCGTCCCACCGGTACAGCAACGGCCGCAGACCATCGGCGGCTTGCTCGTATCCGGTCGCCCACGCCTCGCCCGGCCCGCGGGCGGCGAGATCGGACACGGTCATCGGCGGGCCCGCTGCCGGTACCGGCAGCGCCGACGGGCGCCGCAGCCGCGGCGGGCGTGACGGCCGCGGTCGGTGACACCACCGCGGCACAGGCGAGCACAAGGCCGACGATGACCGCACGGAGACCGTTCACGAGACCCCCCAGTACGCGAAGGCCGCAGAGCCTATGGGCGTTCACCCAACCGTGAACAGACGGCATCCGGCCATCACGGTTCCCTCTGAACACCCACCGTGTCGTGCGACTCCTGCAGCCACGAGCGTAGTTCGTCGTCCAGGTCGGACTTCCAGCCCCAGTCGGTCCGGCGACTCCGACACCGACCTGGTGCTGTGCAGGAGACGGCACTGCTCCAGGACCTGTTCGCGGACGGTCGAACGGGCGTATTAAATGGTGGTCGACGCGTTCCGCTCCCCCGCAGGCCGCGCCGCGAACGCGACGCGGCGGTGGGCCCGGCGGAGCGCGCGGCGGGCCATGTAGGGGTGGACACGGCGCACCACCGCGAAGTAGAGCCGACCGCGCGTGTTGTGCAGCCGCACGGCGGTGGCCAGCGTCACAGAGTCGTCGTCGACCAAGACCGAGGCGCGGAAGTCCAGGTGGGACGCGTCCTCGCCGAGCATGAGCTCGTGGTCCTCGGTGCCCCGCTCGGTGAAGGGCAGCACGTGTCGCCAGGCCCGCGGGTCACGAGGCATGCCAGGGGCGAGCGGCATACGCCAGGCGTCGGTGAAGTCGGGCCGCTCGAAGGCGCCATGGAGCAGCCGGGCGTTCGTCGGGACCGGCAACCCGGTCGGACGGACCCATAGCAGCCGGTTGACCAGCAGGGCTCGCCGCGGTCGGCGGGCCGGCGGGTGCGGCAGGGAGCCGAGGGCGGCCCGCTCGGCATTGTCGAAGATCTCCTCGACCATCGTGTCGTGCACCGGCTCGATCGCCAGCTTGAAGAAGGCGAATCTGCCCGCGGTCATGGTCACTTCGAGGACGTGGGAGATCCGGCAGCGGTCGGGGCCGAGGGGCTCGACGTCAAGCCGGTGGTAGCCGGTGCCGAGGCCGTCCTCGGTCATGTCGAAGCGGACAGACCGCCTGGGCTCGTAGGCGGTCACCCGGTAGTGGATCCGGCCGTGGCCGCCGTCGGCGCCTAGGGCGAGGGGGCGGTCGAGGACCATCGCGGGCCAGACCGGGGTGGGGAAGAGTGGGTCGTCCGGCGCGGAGAGCCGGTCGACGAGGGCGCCGACGGCCTCGGCCGGAGCCTGGACGATCCGCTCGTGAACGTTGCGTAGCGTGCGCATGCCGCGCATACCCCACCTCCATACGGGAGCGTATGTTCGACCGTACGGTAGCGTACGGAAATATGCACGAGCAGCCCGCCCCCCAGAAACGGCCCACCCGCAAGCGCCTCAGCGCCGACGACTGGGCGGACGCGGCCCTGGCCGCACTCGCCGAACGCGGCCTCGCAGGGGTCGCCGTGGAACCGCTCGCGGCCCGCCTGGGAACGACCAAGGGCAGCTTTTACTGGCACTTCGCCAACCGGGACGCGCTCGTGGCGGCGGCCCTCGCCCGCTGGGAGGAGTTGTCCACCGAGCGGATCATCCAGAGCATGGAGGCCGCCGAACCCGACCCCGCCGCCCGGCTCGGCGCGCTCCTGCGCGGGGCGACCGCCTCGGCCGCCGAGGACCCCCTGGAGGTGCGGCTGCTCGCCGCCGCTGACCACCCCGAGGTCGCAGCGGCGCTCGCCCGCGTCACCGAGCGCCGGGTCGGCTACCTCGCCCACCTCTTCGAACTGCTCGACTTCCCACCGTCCGAGGCCCGTCGGCGCGGCATCCTCGCCTACACCAGCTACGTCGGCCATGCCCAACTGGCCCACGCCGTCCCGGGTTCCGTGCCGACCGACCCCGCGTACCTGGCTGCCGTGATGACCGCACTGCTCAAGCCCTGACCGGCCCGAGTTCGGGTCCGGGCCGTCGTCGTTCCTGCGCAGCCGGTAAACAGTCCGGCCATCCGCTCCGCCGCCGGGGTCATCGGAAGAGGCCAAGCGACTGCGGTGTAGAGCGCGCGACGAGTTGGATAGTTGGGTCAGTCTGGACGACGGACACTTCACCGTACGCGGCATACTCGCGCAAGGCATCCGATCGCCTCTCTCATGGTTTCGAGCTGCGACAGCGGCGCCTACGGAAAAGCGCCCTGTCGGATCCCGCTCCTTTGCCCTACTCCCTTGAGCAAGGTCGGCCCGCGTCCAACCCTTTGCCGGCATTGGCCATTGAGGTTGCGGATCGTGGACGGCACGCTGATCTGACCACAGAAGCTATGTCGCAACGCTGGGCTGCGCGTTCGTGAGCCAGGTGCTGAAGTCCTGCGCGTTGCCATTGAAGACATCGAGATCCACGGCGTTGTCGATGCCGGCGACCCTGCCGGTCTCGGAGTGCTGCCAGATCGTCCAGTGGGGGAAGGCCAGGTTTCCGGTTCTGTCTTCCGGCAGCGGCGGCACCTGGGTCACGTCACGATACGCGGCGAGCCAAAGGTCCAGGGCGGGCAAGCTGCCCAGGTTTCCCTGGAGTGCGTCGACCCCGCGCCTGCTCATGTAGAGCAACGGCCGGTAGCCCGTCGCCTCGCGGACGCCCTCGCACCACTCCCAGATGTGCCGCCAGGCATCCGTGACGCCCAGGTCGGTGATGATCTCCACGAGGTCGTCGTACTCGACGTCCAGCGCCGGTGGCAGATCGCCGGTGCGCAGGGTGACGTGGTCCAGGAAGTTGTGCACCTGTGCGGCGGCCGTGCTGGACGTGGGGCGTTTGAGCAGGTGGTAGGCGCCACGGGGGATTCCGGCAGCCAGGGCTCCGGCCCAGTTCTTGTCGAACCAGGCGTCCCGCCAGGTGGCTCCCTCGGTCGCCTTGATGACGGCGAAGCCCTTGCCTGCGGTCGCGACCTGCGCCCAGTCGATCGACCCCTGGTAGTGGGAGACGTCGATGCCCGGCACCGTGTCGGCGACCGGTACGAAGAGGTAGCCCCACGGCTTCTGGCCGAAGACCCCGACCTTCGCCGGAGATCCGGGCGCGGCCGGCACCGGAGGGGGCGTCGGGGACTGCGCGGAACGGGACAGCGTGGCCGGACTCTCCACGCCGATCAGGGAGACCGGTCGTCCGCTTCCGGTCTGCGCCCCGGCGCGGAACGCATCGTCCAGGGCGCCGTCCACGGCCAGGCGCTGGAGTGTCGTGAGCTCCGAAGGCGTGACGGCGGCCTCGAAGACCAGCGTGTAGACCGCGATGTAGTTCTCGACCAGCCCGGTCCGCTTCACCTCCTCGACGGTCCGGCCGTCTGCGAGCATCCGGCGAATGCTGGGCGAGGGATACGGGTGATGCGGATCGGTCGGTCCGATCCGCCGTCCCACCCAGTGGATGACCGACGCCGGCGCTTCCGCGGCGGTGATCTGGGCGTCGAGTTGTGCGGTACGGCGGCCGAGCAGGCTCCCGACCCAGGCGCGCGCCTGGCGGAAGCCCTCCGCCACCCGGGCGTCGAGGTCCGCCGTGGAAATGGCCCCAGTCAGGAGCAGGCCTGCCAGATGCCGGCCGGCGTCCTCGACGATGAGGTCGTTGATCGGATCGTGTCCGAAGACGTCCCAGAGCTCCTGATGCCACAACTCGTAGCCGATGAAGAGATCCCGGAGCAGATCGCGCGGGACCGCGCCGAAGCGCACCCCGGTCGCCCAGTGCATCAGCTGACTCGTGTTGATGCCGTTGTTCGACCGCAGATCGGCCTCGGTCACGAGGGTGCGGCCGTGTGTACAGTCGAGTTCGTCGACGGTCCGGCGGCCGATCAGGAACGGCAGATCGATGTACGGCAGCGTACGGCGGTTCGCAACCGTGATGATCTCGGTGGCGCTACCGAAGTTGTCCGGCAGGTCGCCGACTCCCGGAAGCAGGCGCAGCCAGGCCGGGATGGGGCTGTCGTTGTACTGCGGGGTCGCGTCCTCCCACTGGTCCGGCGCGCCGCACACCTCGGTGACCGTCCCCGAGGTGTTCTGCGCCCCGATGGCCCCCGCGGCCGCCCTGCCGCCCTCCGCGGCCGGCGAGGCGAGGTACGAAGGCAGGTAGCGGCCGCGCAGCACGGTCATGAAGTTCGAGACGGGCGGCATGGCTATGCCGGCGGCCGCACGGCGTGCCGCCTCGGACTTGATGTGCTCGAGCACCTCCGCCACCTGTGTGTCGATGCCGAGCGCTAGGGCGGCCGGCCGGCCGAGTGTGGTGACGGTGTACTGGAGGCGGGCGAAGGCCTCGAAGGGCGAGAGCCCGGCGGTCACGCCCACCTCCCCCGCGACGCCGACCATGCCACCGGTGCTGGGTGAGATGAGCACGTGTGCGGCCACTCCGAAGCCGAGTCCGGTGTCGGCCGTGGCGCCCGCCGTGATCATCGAGCCGGAGAAGACCTCGGGTCCGCCGAAGACGACCGTGGCCGACATCGTGAGCGAGATGCTCATGACGGCTCCCAGCAGGGCGGAGACATTGCCGTAGTAGCCGATCCGGTGGTCGGGCGCGATCACCACGCCGGCCTCGGCGCCCACCCCGATCCCGAGCCCGCCCGCGACGCTCGGTCCGATGCCGATGGTCACTTCGTAGGTGTCGGCGACGGAGCGCAGGGCGGGGAGCAGCGGGCCGAGCACGGTGCCGGAGAGGGCGGCCGCGACCAGTTCCTCCTGCCAGCGCTCCAGGAGGTGGACGGGCGGAAGTTCCACCGTGGACCGTCCGTCGTCGAGCGCGCGGGCGCGGGGCAGTCCGAGCGCCGTCGGTGTCGATGGGCCCGCCAGCTCGGCGAGGAAGGCTTCGATGTCCCCCTCGGGCACGCCTCGTGACCGCAGCGACGCGACGGTCTGCTCCACCTCCGGGGTACGGACCG
Source organism: Streptomyces sp. HUAS ZL42 (assembly GCF_040782645.1). Lineage (GTDB taxonomy): Bacteria > Actinomycetota > Actinomycetes > Streptomycetales > Streptomycetaceae > Streptomyces. Next base: position 9,774,268 of record NZ_CP160403.1, on the reverse strand, counting down.
AAGACGCATCCGGGGTGCGGGCCGCTGGTGCGTCCGCCGCGCGGCTCGAGGGAGCGGCCGTCGGAGGCAACTGGGCCTCAATGGCCTCGGCCACGGCCGTCGCCACCCGGTCGAGGAAGGGAACGCTTGCGGCCTGCCGGGCGCGGGCGGGATTGGTCAGGTCGAACAGCTCCGCGAGCGCGGCCAGGGTGGCCGGGGCGTGCCGGTCGGCGAGCAGCACACCGAGGTCCGCCTCCACCACTCCCCCTTCCGCGGCCCCGGTGACCCGCCCGACCGCCTGTTGCAGGGCGCGTCCGAAGGCCTCCTGGCGCGGACCGCCGGCGCGCCGGACGTAGACCTCGGTCGTGTCCCGGGCGGGATCGACGTGCCCGTTGCAGTGCAACGAGACGAAGATGTCTGCATCCATGGCCCGGGCGAAACCCGCCCGGGCCGCGAGCGACAGGTTGGAGTCGCTGTCGCGGGTGAGGTAGACGGTGGCGCGGTGCGCGAGCCGTTCACGCACCCGGCGCGCAATGTCGAGGTTCACGTCCTTCTCCAGCAGGCCGCCCCCGCTGGTGTTGTTGGGCGAGGAGGCGCCCTCCTCGGCGTGGCCTCCGTGGCCCGGGTCGAGAACCACCACTGGGGTGCGTGCGGTCATGGCGGGCGTCTCCTCGTTCTCGGTCTCGCACCTTCACTGGTCCGGCCGGCCCGGCGCGGCGACCGGATTGGCGGCCGGGTTGGGGGTGGCGGCCTGGATCCGGCCGATCGCGTCGGTGTCGGCGAACCGTTCGAGCGGGAAAGTCTCGCTCTTGAACTTGAGGTCGAGTTCTCCACTGAGGTCCACGTCGACGTTGATCTCGTCGGAACTGACTTGCTTGGCCGTCTTCACGTAGGCCACGCTCGTACGGGCCGCGCCGCCGCCGAAGCCGAACCATCCGGCCGCCACCGAGTCGTGGCGGGCGTCGAACTGGCTGGCGCTCTCGGCGGCCGCCGTGTCCCGGGCGTCTATGTGGAAGTCCAGCTTCGCCCGGACCCGGCCGCTGGTCACCACGATCCGGTTGATGCCCATCAGCACCATCGTGGACAGCACCTGGTGCCGGTTCTGGGCCAGTTGCCTGCGAGCCGCGGGCACCAGCACATTCTCGACGGTGTCGTCGTCGAGGTCGGTGTCCTCCTCGACTCCGAGATCGGTCCGGAAGTCGGGCCGGGGCAGATCGCCCGCGCCCTGGCGGGCACGCGCTCGCGCGGTCTCGCCGGAGGCGTCCACCGCAATGTGCGCGGGATAGCGGGCCGCGAGATAGTCGCGGGCCTGGTTGTCGGTGATGTTGTCCGCCATGAACTGGTCCACCGTCTTGGCCACGTTGGCGAGCAGTTCCCCGTACGCCTCCATCTGCTGGATCGATGCGGTGACGACCGCGTCGAAGGTGCCGCGGATCAGGTCGGCGACGAAGCCCGGGAAGTCGATCGCGTCCAGCGTGTCCCGGGTGACCGATGCCACCTCCCCTACGGCACGGGGCGCGAACCCGGTGGTGTCGTCGGCCGCGGCCCTGGCCCGCGGGGCCTGACTCCGGTTGCGCAGCACCGGGGTCTGGCCGATGCGCTGCGCCTGCCCGAAGCCGTCGTGCAGGAGGGCAGCACTGTAGGCGGCGATCTTGGTGAGATCGTGTTCCATGGCCCGGCGTCGTTCCTCGGCCAGGTCGTAGTAGGCGGGGCTGCGTTGCAGGAGAGCGCGGACCTGCGTGCCGACCAGGTCCTCCACGGCGGGAGTGACGCGTACGCCAGCGGGATCGGGGCGCGTGGCGAAGGGGCCGTGCAGGGGGCTCTGCCAGGGGGTGCCGTCGGCCGGGAGCTGTCGACTGGTCATGATCCGCGCTCCTGTGCCGGGGCGGTGGGGATAGCGGCGGGAGCCTCGGCCTTCGCGGGCGCGCCAGGATTCTCCGGCTTTACGGTCGCCGGCGGTTCTGCGGGCGCCGCGGGCCTCGGGGAGGCCGTCGGTTCCGCGGAGGCTGGGGGCTTCGAGGGTGCCGCCGGCTTATCGGGGGCTGCCGGCTTCGGGGGTGCCGTGGGCTTCATGGGGGCCACTGGATTCGCCGGAGCGGGTCGGACCGGTGCGGGAGGTACCGGAGCCGCCGGTGGTGCGGGCATCTCGCCGATGGGGCGTACCGGTGTCAGCGGAGCGCGGGGGGCCACCTCGGGCCGGATCGGCGCGCTCTGCCCCCAGGGCGGTGGATTGTTCTCGGGCACGGGGGTGTTGGCTCGGATCGCGTCCGCTCCGCCCGAGTCGACGAACCGCTCCAGCGGGAACACGTCCGACCGGAAGTGGATCTCGACCTCGCCGGTGAGATCCGCGGCGACATTGAGCTGGCTGTCGCTCTGGGTACGAGTCGAGTTGACGTATCCGACCGAGACCGAGGCGGACGCCGACCACGGCCCGAAACCGTACGACCCCGAGGCGGACGTCCTGAAGTCGAAGTCGCTGGCGCGCTGTTGGGCGGCGCGGTCGGTGGTGTCGACGTGGAACGACATCGTCGCCCGGATCTTTCCCCCGCTGACGACGATCCGGTTGATGCCCATCAGAACGAGCATCGACAGTGTCTGCAGTCGGCTCTGCGCCAGCTTGCGGCGGGCGGCCGGTACCAGGACCTCCTCGTACGCCGCCTCGTCCCCGACGTCCACGTCGTCAGGGAGGGCGAGCGCCTCGCGCCAGCCCGGGGAGGTGTCGTCGTCCGTGCCGTGGGGTGCGACCAGGCGGGCCTCCCCGGGCGCGAGCGCGATCTCGGCCGGGTAGCGCTGCACGAGCCAGTCCCGGGCCTGGTTGTCGGTGATGTTGTCGGCCATGAACTGGTCGACGGTCTTGGCGACGTCCTCGAGCAGCCGGGTGTAGGCCTCCATCTGCTGGATCGAACTGTCCACGATCGCCTTGAAGCTGCCCCGGATCAGATCCGCGACGAACTCGGGGAAGGAGATGGCCTGCACCGTCGCCCGGGTGATCCTGGCGACCTGGTCCGCGGCGGCGGGCGCGAACTCGTCGGCCGCGGCAAGTGCGGCGACGGGGCGTACGACTCTGACCGGGCGCTGCCCGAGTCGGCCGCTCTGGGCCCAGTCGTCGCGCAGACACTCGGCCGCGTACCCGGCGACCTTGACCATGTGGTGTTCGATCGAGGCCCGGTCGGGTGCGGACAGCTGGTGGAAGCTGGGCGCGGCCGAGAGCAGTGCCCTCACCTGGTCGCGCACCAACTGCCGGGTGGCGCTCGCCGGCTGGATGCCGGAGGGGTTCGGCACATCGTCGAACGGGCTGGGCAGGGCCGTCGCCGTGGCGGGAGGTGACGTCATCTCACCTCGCTCCCTCGCGTGCGAAGCCGGTGCTCAGCAGCCACAGTTCAGCCGCCTCGAGCACGGAGGCCGTCGGCTCGCCCGTGTCGGCCTGCGGCGAGCCGGCCCACCCGATGAGCTGCTGGCCGGACTGGCCCATAAGGACATGGCGGTCGATGTCTGGTGCCTCTCCCTGCCACATCGCTCGTACGACGTCCCACAGATCGGAGCCGGCCACGAGGGCGAGCACTCCCGGATGCCCCAGCAGCTCGTGGCTCGCCCGCACCTGCGCCGCGATGCGGCGGGCGGCGGCCACGGTGTTGCCGTGCTGCCGCACCGCCAGGTTGGTGCGCAGGTGACGTGTCGCCAGGGTGACGGCGCCGCGTCGTGCGGAGCCGGTCGGGCCGGACAGGTGTGCGGCCGCGCCCCACGCGGTGACGGCGGAGCAGAACCCGACGAGCAGTTGCCCGAACTCGCGGTTGTCGGGGGCGTTCCCGGAACTCGCGCGCCCCAGTCCGAAAACGCGGGCGTAGAGCTGGTCCCGGGCCTCGGCGGGGTACCACTCGCGTGCCTCGACGGCGAGCCGGTCCAGCAGCTCGGCCGCCGACGCGGACGTGATGTCCAGCTCGAACCTGCTGCCGATGAGCAGTTCGGCGACGCGCAGCATGCCGGTCTGCTCCAGTTGGGCGATCAGGTAGAGGCCGCCCAGCATCTCCATGGTGCGGGCGTCGATGTCCGCGGAGCCGTCGGTGCCGATCACGGGCAGTTCGAGGCGGAAAGGGTCTTCGGCGGTGGCCCTCGCCACGGGCGTGAGCCATCTGCCGGCGCGTTCGGCCGCCAGGATGGATGCGCCCAGGTCGAGAACCCGTCCGGTCATGCCGTCCCGCTCCCCGCGGTGGGCGGCCGGGGCCCGCTGGTCGGCAGTGTCGGTTCCTGGAGTCCGAGCAACTTGGTCATGTCCTGCAGCGGGAACGTCTCGCTCCTGAAGCGCACGTTGACGTCGCCGGTGAGTTTCGCCTTCAGTTCGTCGCTCGCCTCGGAGCTGTCGGTCTGCGTGGTGGTGACGGTGAACTGGCTGGTGTGCTTCTCCTCCCAGGTCGGGGAGAACCATCCGGAGAAGAATCCGCTCTTGCTCTTCCCTTCGCTCTTGCCGTCGAAGTTCGTCGCCCGTGTCCCGTTCGCGGTGACGGAGTCCCTCGTGTCCAGCTCGAAGATCACCGCGGCCTTGATGGATCCGTCGGTGACGACGAGACGGTTGATCCCCATCATGACCATCATCAGGAGCATGCGCTGGCGGTCGATCGCCATCTGCTGCCGTGCCGCCGGCATCAGCACCTGCTCGGGAGTCTCCTCGTCCAGCGACTCGACCGGCATGTCGAGTCCCAGGTCCTTGAAGAAGTCGGGCAGGTTGCTCTCGTCCGCGGCCGGTTTGGGCTTCACCTGAGGTGTCGGCGTGGAGAGGTCGACCTGGAGATGGTCCGGGTAGCGCTCGGCGAGGTAGTCGCGGGCCTGATTCTCCGTGACGTTGTCCTTCATGTACTCGTCGACGCTCTTGGAGACGTTTTTCACCAGTTCGGCGAAGGCTTCCATCTGCTGGATCGAGGAGTCGACGATCGCCTGGAAGACCCCCTGGATCAGCCCCGACACGAAGGCCGGGAAGTCCACCGACGACACCAGGTTGGCCAGACTCCTGGTGCCTGCCGCGGCGGCCACCGCACCGCCCTGTCCCGCGAAGCGGGCACCGGCCGTGTCCGGCGGTGACCCCGTGTCCTGAGCGAGCGCCCTCGCCGCGTCCCTCCCGAAGTCCCGCTCGGCGTCCTCGCTCGTCAGCACCCCGAGCGGCGCCCCTGCCGTCTGCCCGCCGGCATCGGCGAGGTATTGGCCGACGTTGACCATGTCGTGCGCGAGCCGGCGCCGCTGGGGTTCGTCCAACGCACGGTAGGCGGGGCTCCGTAGCAGCACATCGCGCACCTGCTCGCGAACCAAGGGCACCGTCGGCGGGACGGCCGCCGTCATGACCGCGGGTCCCATGGAGAGCGTCCCGCGACAGCGGCGGACACGGTCGACGGCCGGGGCGCAGGCGCAGGGGTGGACTCCTCCGTCACGACGCTGGGCCGCATGTCGAGGGCGAGGCACGGACCGCCGTGAGGACGTGCGGTGACCGAGAGCACGGACAGGGAGCCCGGCGACAGGTTGCTCTGCGGTGTCATGGCCACCACCCACTGCTCCAGCGCGGCGAGGCTCTGCGGCCGCTCCACAAGCTGCAGTTGGAGCAGTGAGCTCACGTTCGCCGGTACGTCGGGGATGCCTTCGAGGTCCACGTCGAGCCGCATCTCCATCCCCGCCCGGGTCGGCCTCAGGCTGATGAGCGCGGTGTCGGGCGGCAGAGTGAAGCGGGCGCCCAGGACGAAGGCGAGCGCGTTCACCACCCTGGTGTGCTGGTCCCCGAGGCCCAACCGGTCCATCAGCGGCCGAAGTTCGGAGAGCCGCAGTGCGCCCTCGACCCGGAAGGAGACCTCCTGACTGCCGAAGGTCCTGGCGCACCGCACCGTGGTCAGTGCGGGCCGGAGCGAGGGCATCGCGTCCATGGCCGCCTGGACGGTGTCGTGGATCTGCCGGGCCAGGGCATCGGTGGTCTGCGGACCCCAGCTGTAGGTGACCTGTGCCTCCTGCACCCCGTCGCGGTCGAAGCCCGAAGTGACCCACGCGTCGCCGTGGTCGGTGCGCAGGGCCTCGGTACGGCCGTCCAGCCAGCGCACCGCCTGCGGCCCGAAGTTCCGGCCAGTGATGAGGCGCATCGCCCGGGTGGCGCCACCGACCCTGTCCAGGACGGTCGCCTCTGGATCGCCCATGGTCATGCCCAGTTCGAGCCGGCGCGGGGTGCGCTCCGAGAAGTGGGTCTCGAACGCGTGCGGCCGGCGGTACTCCGCGGCCCCGGGCGGCAGGTGCAGCGACTCGTCGATGAACGGCGCCAGCTGCTCGACCGGGTCGGCGGTGCGCAGGATGCGGCTGGCGCTGGACAGCAGTCGCTTGGCTCCCGTGGCGGCGCTGGTCATCGCCCGCCCCCTAACCGTGGTTGAAGAATTGCTGGACCTGGTCGGCCGTCGGCATCTGACCGGTGGAGACCATCTGCAGCAGCTGGTTCTTGACGGCCTCCGCGTCGAACCCGTTGGACGACGCGCTGTTGACGCCCGCCCCGAAGGAGGGCAGTGAGGGTGAGCCCTTCACCTCGGCCGGCTGTGAGGCCTCCAGACGCTCCCGGTCGTTGACCGTGCTCGCCGCGAGCCAGCTCTCCACGAGGTTGAGGAGGGTGTCGTACTCGGCCCGACTGAACACCGACCGCTGTCCGTTGGCCTTGGAGGGTGGCGGGAACATCGGGTCCTTGGGCAGGCTGGCGGCGATGTCCTTGGCCTTGGACGCCAGCAGATCGAGGATGGCCTTGCCGGTGCTGGCGAGCGCCCGGTGCTTGGAGATCTCCGGCACCGCACCGTTGTTCATCGCGGCCACCCGTTCCACGACCTGCCAGGGCCCCTGGACGCCGTAGGCCTTCTGCACCTCGGGATGCTGGATGATGGCGACGCACTGGCGGACCTGGTTACCGACGCGTTTGGCCGCGAACTGGGTGTAGGCCCAGCCGTGGAGCGAGGCGTAGGCGAGCAGGTCGCGGGCCGTCTTGCGGACCGCGGCGTCCCGTGGCTGGGCACTGGGCCGGCCGTCCCCCGGGGTGAGGTACTCGCTGAGGTACTGGGCGCGGTCGCGCTCGGAGGTCGCGGAGCAGAAGCGCAGGATGTGTGCGGACAGCTCCTCGATCCGCTCGTACTGGATCTGCCGGGCGGCCGCGTCGAGCCGGTCACGGGCGTTCCAGACGTACGCGTCGAAGAGCCGGCCCGAGTTCTCGCCGACCGGCAGCACCCCGTCCGACCAGTCCTGTGCCGCCTGGTCGCAGGCGGCGATGAGCTGCGTGTTCTCCAGCTCGCTGGTCGCGTAGATCATGCCGACCGCGCGGATGTTGGCGGGCTCCACCTCCGCCTGTGCCGTGTCGTCGGTGACGATGTCGGGCAGGTCGAGGGAGTCGTAGACCGGTGTCTTAGCCACGAAGTCGTCATGGGCGCTGCGCACCTTGGCGACGAAGTTGTCGTCCACCGGGCCGCGGTCGATGACCTCGTCGGAGACCGCGGAGATCTCCTGGACGGTGGGCTTGGTGTCATTGGCGGCCTTCAACCGGTTGATCTGGTACGCCACCCGCGCATAGACATCCAGTCGGCGCCATCGCTTCTTGACGTCCACGGTCTCGACAAGTTCGAAGCCCTCGTTGAACTGCTCGACGAAGGCGTCCTCGAACCCCGGGCTCGTCGGCTCGTCGTAGCTCCCCAGCAGCAGCGAGCCGGCGACGTGGGCCGCCTGTGCCTTGTCGAGCGGGTCGTTCTGGGGGTCGGCGTTTCGGTCCTTGGCCAGTTGATAGATCGCGGACCTGTACTTTGAGGGGTCGAACGTCTCGGGCAGGCCCCGGGGGTCGTAGTCGTACTCTCCCCGGTAGATTCCGTCGTTGTCGGCCATGTCGATTCCCTTCTTGTCGCTTGCGCCTCCTTCGGTGGCCGATGCGCTCCACCATTCCTCGACGTGACGCTCGTCGGAGCCGGCGGGCCGCCCCAGCGCCAGCCGGGCGCGTGCGTGCCGTATCTCCTCCGGGGTGTCCTGCCAGGTGGGCTCGTCCATGGCGGCGGCGAGTAACTGGACCAGTAGTCCGCGAAGTTCAGCACTGTTGTCCCGTACGGAGTCGTCGACCTTGGTGCGCACGCGCTGCAGCCGCTGCCGCAGTGGTTTGTCGGCGGCGTCCCAGATGTTCAGCACCCGGTCGGCGATCGCCTGGAACTCCGCAGTCCCCACGTCCGGGTGGAGCCCGGGGTAGAGCGTCTGGTAGGCGAGCAGGGCCAGCCGCTCCGGCACGTTCGGTCGGTCAGCCATGGCGTTCTCCTTCTGCCGCGGGAGCGGAGGTGTACGAGCCGGAGTCGAAGGCCTCGAGCGCGCCGGCGATGTCCAGCACGCCGGCACCCACCTCGTGCGCCGGTGAAGCGGAGGGACGGGCAGAGCGGGTCAGGAGCTCGGTGACGGCGGCGGCGGAGACCGGCCGGCCACGGCGCCGGGCCCGTGCCACCAGCAGGGCGGCGGCGCCGGCCACGAAGGGAGCCGCGTGCGAGGTGCCGCTGCTGCGCCGGTAGCCGCGTCGGCCCACGCTCACCACGTTCTCGCCGGGAGCGCTCAGCGTGATCGGGGCGCCGTAGCTGCTGAACGGCGACCGGAGCCCGCGTGCCCCGACCGACCCCACGGCGATGACATGCCGGTCGGCGGCCGGATAGAACACGTCGGGCAGGCCGGAGTTGCCGGCCGCCGCGACCAGTACGCAGCCGTGCCGGGTGGCGTACTCCAGCACGGCGGCGTGCGGCCTGGGGCTCGCCGGATCCAGGTCGGTGGCGGGGGTCCCGAAGCTCATGTTGATCACGTCGGCGCCGAGATCACACGCGATCTTCAATCCGGCGTCGATGTCTCCCACGGCTCCGACTCCCACGACGCCCCGGTCACCCTCGTCGAGCGCTCCGGCCAGCACTCTGACGGGCAGCAGCAGGGAGCGTCCCGCGGTGCCGGCGGGGAGCTGCCAGCCCTGCGCGGCGATGACTCCGGCGACATGGCTGCCGTGGCCGACGTCGTCGGAGGGCGAGAAGTCACGTCCGCTGCTGTCGCCGACGAGCGTCATGGTGGAGCTGATCCGGCCGAGGCCCAGGTCGACCGCGTCATAGCCCATGAGCAGCTTGCGCTGGAACTCGGCGTGGCCCAGGGCGATCCCGGTGTCGACGACGGCGACGGTCACGCGTTCGTCGCCAGGTTCCATCGCCAGGGCCTCGGCGGACCTCACGAGGCGGTGCGGGGCCTCGATCTCCCGTTGGGAGGGAGGCTGCGCGGCGGTCCGTGCGGTGGTGCCGCCGGTCGCCGTCCCGGGGGCGGTGGCCAGCAGCTCGCGGGCCGCCGACGCGACGCCCGGGAGTTCGCGCAGACGCTCGACCACGGCATCGGCCGCCGCGGGATCGGCCAGCCGCAACCGGTAGGTCCGCGACAGACCGAGGCTCTCTTCGAGGGCGTCGTATCCGCTGCCCCGGGCCCCCACCCTCCCCACGTTGCGCCGGGAGGGGAAGAGTGCCGTGGCCCGGAACGCGCCGGCGGCACCCGTCAGCGTGCGGTCGATCCTGCCGCCGTCGAGTGTCGACGCCGAGCGGGCCGCGCCGACGAGCACGTCGAGGTGGGCCGGGACATGCCCTCGACCGGCGCCCGGCTCCAGGGTGAGCACCACGTGCGCGGTGCGGCGGCGGTCGGTCATGCCGGGCTCCAGGGGTCGTCGGAGCGCGGCTCGGTCACGGTTTCGGTCTCCAGCTGGAACGCGAGGGTCTCGGCATCCGCGAACCCCAGCTCCAGGCGGCCGCGCGGCACCAAATCCCCCAGGTCGAGGACCACGTGATCGTCGCTCGCCTCCACGACCGGCACGGCCATTCCTTCCAGGCTGGCGCTTCCGCCGTTCTGCAGCGCCTTCAGGTTGGAGCCGTCCAGGCGCAGCCGTCGAGTCCCCCGCGGCACACGCAGCGAAGGTTCTCGTACGGCGTCGTCGAGCGCCGGTCGTGCGGGCGGCGCTGCCGGTTCGGACGGTTCGGGGGCGGGCGCCGGTGTCAGTCGGTCGACCCTGGGTCTGCTCGCCTGGAGGGCGGCGCGCAGCCGGTTCACGGGCACGTTCGCGAAGCGGGCGACCGCGCCCTCCCCGGAGGAAGCGCTCAGCCGTTTGAGCTGGGCGGCGTTGCGGACCCCGATCTTCTCCAGACGGCGCTGGTCCTCAGGCGGGATCCCCAGTTCGTCGAGCGAGGGACCCTGTGTCTCGGACAGCCGGATGGTGTTCTCGTCGATCGCCGAGCGGGTGATCGTCGTGAAGCCGATGGAGACGGAGCTGGCCCCGGTCTCGTTCGGCCCGGAGCTGCGCAGCCGCACGTCTCCCTGTTCGTCCAGCTCGACGAACACCTGGAGGGTCAGCGAGAAGTCCTTGATGGCGTACGTCAGCGGCCTGTTGACGGCCTTCAGACGCAACGCGTCCTGGGTGCGGTCGAGTTGGGACGTGAGGGCTTCGAGGAACTCCTCGACGCGGAAGCTGCCGTCACCGCTCATCGGCCCCCTCCTCGTCCGTCACGGGGCCGATCACCAGGTGTCCTTGGTGCACGACCGGCTGGAAGCCGGACTGCCACTGCGACTGCGGCACTCTGGCGAAGAAGGTCAGACCGTCGGGGCCGGTCCTTGTGGTCGCCTCCAGCGGAACACGCAGTTCCGCGGAGTCGATCCGCAGCCCCTCGCCGCCGGCCGGCTCGATCGCCGTGACCAGGTCGACGAGGGTGCGATGCAGTTCCGGCCAGTTCATGAGCGCGGACTCCAGGGGTCGTCCGACGGCGGCCGGGCCGGGAGCGACTGAGGCTGTGGCTGGGCGGGCGGCGCCGGGGCCGCGCCGTTCGGGGCCTCAGGCGCCTGAGGGCGCTCGGTCACGGGCACGGTGGCGTGTTCGTTGATGAGCTGGATGGCGTTGGAGTCGGCGAACCGCTCCAGTGGCAGGTAGTCGGTGCTGAACCTGACCTTGACCTCGCCGGTGAGATCGGTCCTGAGGTTGATGTCGCTCTGGGCGTTGACGCTCGCGGTATTGACCATGATCCCCTGGCCGGAGAAGCGCGATCGCGTCGAGCCGCCCGCCAGGGTGCCGAGGCTGTTGCGGGTGGAGTCGAAGGTGATGCCGGTCGTCTCCGAGGCGTCGATGTGGAACTGGAGCTTCGCGTTGATCTCTCCGTCGTTGACGACGATCCGGTTCAGTCCCAGGAGCACCATCGTGGCCAGCGTCTGGTGGCGTTGCTCCGCGATCGACCTGCGCACGGCCGGGACGACGACCTGTTCCACCGAGTCCGGGTCGAGTTGGTCGGACGTCTCGAAGCCGAGGTCCTGGAAGAAGGTCGGCAGCGGCTCGGTGAGGCGGGTGCGGTCGACCCGGAGTGCCGCGCTGCCGGTCGTCGTGTCCTTGTGGAACACGTCCGAGTAGCGGTCGACCAAGTAGTCCTTGGCCGCGTCGTCGGTGACGTTGTCGCGCATGTAGTCGTCGACGGTCTTGGCCACTTCCTGCAGCAGCGTCGCGTAGGCCTCCATCTGTTGGATGGTGGCGTCGACGATGGCCTGGAAGGTGCCCTTGACCAGGGCGGCCACGAAGGACGGGAAGTCGATCGCGTTGAGCGTCGCGCGAGCCACTTCGCCGACGCGCCCCACGCTCCCGCCGGAGGCCGCCGTGCTGCGCGAAACGGGTTGCGGCCGCGGGTCAACCGGCGCCCGGGATCCCTCACCGACGTATCCGCCGATCCGGTCCAGAGAGCCGGTGAGTTCCCGCCGCGTCGCGGGGTCGAGTGCTCTGAAGGCGGGCGATGCCTCGAGCGCCGTGCCCACGGCACGGACGACGGCGGCGGGGTCATTGGCCGTGGTCATACGGCCTGGTCTCCCAGGGGCAGCTCGTCGCCGACCCTCTCGTCACGGCTGAGCCGGATCATGCGGTCGCCCCAGGGCTGCCCGGTCGCCCGCCGGGCCAGGGTGTCCACCATCTGACGGTAGCTCAGCACCGGCACAGGGCTCCCCGGCACCAGATCGGGCCGCCCCCGGATCGCCCCGGCCAGCGCCGCATGGGTCAGCGGGCCGAACTGCTGGTCCACCAGCAGGTCCGGCTGGGAGCGTTGGAAGCTCTCCACGTCCTCGAACCCCAGCCCGGTCAGGGCGGCCTGGAGCAGCACGGGAGTCTGCAGCGGGCCGACGGTCTCGATCACCCACGCCAGTCCCCCGGTGACGCCCCGGTGCGCCACCCGGTCGAAGATCATGGCGAGCCCTCGTTCCGTAGCGAGTCCCAGGTCCGCCGCAAACCGCACCACGGGATCCAGATACAGACCGGCGGCCAGTTCGATCTGGGCGCTCTGACACACTCGTGCGGCGCCCGCGGCGGCGAATAGGGACAGCCAGGGCTCCTCCCACAGGTCCACCCCGTCGACCGGTTGCACGCGCACACTGCGGCCGCCCTCGACGTCCCGGGACAAGGGTCCCGGCCGGCTGGTGACAGCGAGCAGTTCGCCCGACGCCGGGCCGAAGAACTCGGCGAACAGGTCCGCGTTCCGCCCCCGCAGGAGGGTAAGGAGCTGGCCGAGTTCTCCGGAGTCCTGGGAGAAACCGCCGAGCCCGAACGAGAGGCCGAGATGGTGGCGTTGGTAGGCCGGGTGGTCGGTGCCGGCCCGGCCCGCGTACTCGCCGTCCGGGTTGACCGCGGCGTACAGCTCGCGGTCGGGCCCGACGAAAGCCTCCACGACGTCCCTCTTCTGCGCCGGGGTGAGCATGGGCGACGCGGGACGCCAGTCGGCCGGAGACCCCGCGATGACCGGGGCGGGTGCCGAGGGCGCGGAGGCGCGGCTGCCGGCGCCGAGTTCGTCGTACTCGTCGTCGGCCGCGTAGACGGGCGATTCGACGCCCAGCAGGGCAGCGGGCTCCTCCTCCGGCTTGTCGAAGCCACCTCCGAGCTCTGTGGCCTCGGGCCATTCCCCCCATTCGTCCTCGTAGCCGATGAGGTCGGCCGCCGCCTGCGCCGACGGGGCGGGCCGGGGCGGGACCGACGGTCCAGGGGCCGCCGGGGGCGGAGGGCGCAGCTCCGGAGGTATGTCCGGGACCGGGGAGGAGACGGACATCCGGTAGTCGTAGCCGTCCTCACCCTCAGCCCGGTCGGTCGCCGGGTCGGGACGCGCCGGTGCGGCGGCGGCATGTACGGGGGTCTGTGGCCGGCGCGGCGGACCGCCGTGGGCCAGCAGCGGTGCCCTGCGCTCCGCCGCCTGCGGATACCCGGCCCCAGCCCGGCGCGCACCGGGGCGGAGCATGCCGAGCGGGACGCCCAGCGACTCGGTCAGTGTGTGTCCGGCGAATCCCGGTGCCATGGCCACCGATGGCGCGGAGCGGGAGAGGGCGACGGGGTCGGCGGCCGGGACCGCTCCAGCGCCCAGCTGGTCGGCGTAGCCGACGAGGGTGTAGTAGATCTGCCCGCCGGACGGGGTGGCGTCGGCGAAGGCGCGGATCACCTGTACCGGTGCCACGTAGCGCCCCTGGGCCTGGCTCGCCCTGCGCAGGCCGTCCTGCCGTCCGGCATAGAAGTTCTCGGGGGTCCGGCGGGCGCTGTGCTCGGGGGCGAACAGGGTGTGGTCGGTAGTGAGGACCACTTCGTAGTACGGCAGTCCCGCGCAGTCCAGCGCGAAGGTGAGGCTGGGGAAGGAGTTGGTCAGTCGGCGTGTGGTCGCCCGGATCCACGGGTGACCGTTCGGGGCGCTCACCGGGGCCGCGGTGAAGGCGAGTTCCTCCGCCCCCGGCGCTGCCGGTGCGAGCTGCCCCGTCTCGGGTTCGACCGCCAGCAGACCGGCGATGTCGATCAGGCCGGGATCCCAGTGCACGTTGGGCGCGGGAACGTGCTGGTGCCCCAGCCAGCCTGCGGAGTCGAGCCAGGCCGCGTCGTCCAGTCGAACGGCCCCCGTGAGCCCGTAGGCGCTCTCCCCGGCGAAGGCGTGGTGCGACACCCGGCCGACTCCAGTGGCCGTCTCGATCCAGCGCATCAGCCGTCCCAGCCCCTGGAAAAGTTCGGGGTCGGCCGTGGCCAGGCGCGGGGAGTTCTCGGCCCGTCCGATGATCTCGATCTGCACGCAACCGTGCCGGTTGGTCTGCACCGTGTCGGAGCGCTTGAGGGCCTTGGCCGCCAAGGTCACCGGGTAGTGCTGCCACACGGTGACCGGCGCGCCGGGACCGTCGCGGCCGATAGTGAAGTGCGGCGGGTTGTCGAAGGCGGGCAGCGCATCGGACGGTTTCTCGGTGGTGTGCAGGACGCCCCGGCGGGTGCTCGTCGTAAAGGAGCCGCCGCTCCTGGCCTGCTGGATGTCGCGCACGGCCCACGGATGCCAGCCGGAGGTGGCGGCGGTCCCGGTGAAGCCGTCGGCGGCGGTGCGCGTGCCCTCGCCGACCAGGCCGTCGACCTCGATCGCGGCAGAGTACTGAAAGGCCTTGACCGCGTGTTCGGTCGGGTCGTCGAAGACGCCCGTGGGCGTGGTGCGGTCGACCAGGAACCCTCGGTCGATCAGCCACTGCTGGAGTTCGCCGACCTCGTCCCCGGTCGACCCGGCGCGCAGGATTCCGTTACCGAACGTCATCTGGTCCTCCAGTTCCGCGCCCGCGGCTCAAGGACGGGTGCCATCAGCGCCTCCAGCCGCGGGGTCGGAACGATGCCGATCTCACGGCGCACGGTGTGCCGGTAGGACTCGTACTGACGTAACGCCTCGGCTTCGTCGCCCGCGGCCAGGTGAGCCCGGATGAGGACGCGGTACGAGCTCTCCCGGAACGGTCCCCCGGCGACGGCCGCCACACCCAGCTCGATCGCGCCCGGGACGTCCCCCTGGTCGAGCAGGCGCGTGCTGAGTGCCTCGATGGCGTGCAGGCGCAGTTGCCTGAGCCGCTCCCGCTCCGGTTCGATCCATGGCTCGGACCAGCCCGGCAGCAGGTCGGCGTCAGCCAGCAGGCTGGTGACGGCGGCGCGGTCGGGCAGTGGGGATCCCTCGACGACCCGTTGGGCCATGGCCGTGATCACGTGGACGTCCACTGTCACCCCCCGCCCGAGCGCAAGGCTCGTCCCGGCGCACTCGACCAGACCGGGACTCGCCAGACGCACCGCGGACAGCGCCGACCGGAGACTCCCGGCCGCCCGCTCGTGATCGCTGTACGGCCAGAGGTGGAGCGCGGCGCTGTGCCGCATCACCGGTTTCCTCATCAGCGCCACAAATGACAGCAACCGTCTCGGGCCGAGGCCGACGGAGAGCGAACGCGATCCCGACCTGAGAGCGAACCCGCCCAGCAACCCGAGTCGCGGGCCGGTGGCGCGTCGGTGCTCGTGGCCGCCCACGACCGTCCGTCCTTGCCCGGCCGGGACCGCGAGCACGGTGTCCGAGGAGGGATCCATGCCGACCGACAATGCCACGCCCGCGTCCTGCCCTCGTCCACGATGCGTTGCTTCAGCGTCATCACGGCGTCAACAGGCCCCGTGCAACGCGTAGTTGTCAGTCGGGTTCCGCCGCATCGTCCCCAGCTGCCCCTGCCGCCTCGCCGTCGACCTCCAACTGCTGCAACCAGTCGAGGAGTTGGCACGCAGCGGCCACGGCCGAGCCGGTCACGACCTGCGCCTGCCCGTAGCTCCCGTCACGGAGCATCCGGACACGCAACCGACCGTCCTCGGTCCAGGCGCGTACCACGACCACCGTCCACCGCGGCGAAGAGACCACGGCTGAGGATGGACCACGCTCCGTCGTACTCCTGTCTCTGCAGCGTGAATGGATTGTTCGCAGTCTGCCCCGGAGACGTTGACTGCCCTGCGACGACAGGTCCACGATGAAGTGCTTGTCGGCCCGCCCGGCCGTGGATGCAGGGAGACCGTCCGGGCGGGGGTGCGATCGCGGGGGCCCTCCGCGTCGTACGTGCCGATCGGGGGCGGCCGAAGGGGGCGGGCACATGCAGGAGACAGCCGAGCCACCACGGGTACTGCTCAACGTGCTGGGGACCTTTGCGGTCCTCGTCGACGGGAAACCGGTTCAACTGCCGTTCCAGGCCCAGCGGGTTCTGGGATGCCTCGCCGCAGTAAAACCGGCACAGTCCCGAGCCGAACTCGCCGGCCGATTGTGGACGGACAGCCCGCAGGACCACGCGATGGCCTCTTTGCGGAACGCCCTGTGGCGGATTCGAAGCGGCGGACCGCTCATTCGCAGCTTCCGCAGGAGTGTCGCTCTGGATCCGCAGGTGTGGACGGACATCGCATACGCCCGCCGTTGCGCAGCGCAGATCGAACTCGGCTCTCACACGCGCCCGAGTGCACCCACCATCGACATACTCGACAACGACCTGCTCCCCGGATGGGACGACGAGTGGCTGATCGTTGAGCGTGAGCGGCTGCGGCAGTTACGTATCCACGCACTGGAAGCCATAGGTCTCGCGTTGATCCGACAGGGCCGGTATGCACAGGCGATCCAGGCGGCGCTGGCCGCGGTGCGTGCCGAGCCCTTGCGCGAGAGCGCCCAGACTGTGTTGGTGAGCGCGCATCTCGGCGAGGGGAACGTCAGCGAGGCATTACGTCAACTGGAAACCTACCGTCAGCTGCTCGCCAGAGAACTGGGCCTGCGGCCCTCCGAGCGGATTGAGGCGCTGCTCGCAACAACGACTGCGCGCTCTCGGCTCTGCTACTGCGCCGACGGCACGGGCACAGGAGAGTGACGACTGCGTTGGGACTCAAGAGCGTCCGGACGCAGGATCACCACACCCTCGCGCGCGTAGACCGTGCGCCAGCCGCCTGCTTCGGCGTCGCGTCCTCCGCGAGCGCGTCGGCGAATACCGCCTCCTCCTCACCGACACCGCCACCCCAGGCCTGGGCGCTGACAAGGACGAGGGACGGTACGTGTACGACAAAGCCGGCTTCGAAACATGCGCCGACCTCACCACGGCCGCTGACGGAGCGCCGCTCGCCGAGGGACTGTGGGACATCTCCCTCGCCATCGGCGCACAGGGCCTGACCACGGAGGTCCGCATCGGCAGCAAGCGCGCCGGTGACGTCTCCGGCAAGGCGCGCACACAGGTCGTCGCAGCGGGCGAAGAGCTCCGTGCCGTTACTCTCTACACCACCGAGCCGCACGGCAACTTCACCCTCGACCTCGGCGAACACAAGTACGACGCGGCGCGAACGCGAGGTGGCGGGAGCCTGACCCTGGTCTCAGCGGGTTGTTGGCGGTCGGCGCCCACCGAGCCTGGCGGGCGCGAGGCCCGGACTGTTTACCTGACCGTTTGAGCAGGCCGACCGCGGCCAAGACTAGAAGACCGTCGACCGACAGCGGCCACAGCGAGGTGGCTTTGACAGTGGGTCGTGGCCCCACTTGACGGTCAGGGCTGGCTCCACTGGTACCGTGACTTCTTCATGCCCATATTCAGATCAGTCTCCCCAAAGGGGTGTGACCGAGATACGCGTCAAAGGGGCAACGGGATGATCTGAAACCTCTGACAGGTCTTCTACGGGGCTGAGACCACGGCAGCCTGTTCGTCGTGCTCGCGCAGCATCCGCATTACGGTCGCCGGCGACGGATGCTGGCCCTTCTTCTTGCCTGTGGTGATGACGAGCCGCTTGGCCATGTCGCGCAGGCTCATCTCCTGCTCCCGCAGGTGCAGAGACATGGACAGCACGGATTCGTCTGCGACGCTGGCGCCGCCGATGGTCTTGCCGCGCTTGCGGGCGGACTCGTGTCCTTCCAGGGTGCGGTCGCGGATGTACTCGCGCTCCATCCCGGACATAGCCGCGAGCACGGTGAACACGATGCCGGAGGGGTCGTGCGATCCCTTCAGTTCCCCGGTGAGGAACTCCAGGCCGACGTCGCTCGCCTTCAGTTCCTCGGCGAGCATGGCGAGTTCGATGCCGCGGCCGAGTCGTTGGTGCTCGTGGACGACGAGAGTGACGGCGACGCCGGAGGAGCGGATCTCCCCGGCGAGCTTGACGGCGGCCTCCAGTTCGGGGCGCTGGGTGGCACGGGTGGAGATCTTCTCCGAGAAGACCCGGGTGACCCCGGCCTCGGCAAGGGAGTCGAGCTGTGCGTCGAGGGACTGCCGGGCGGTTGAGGCCCGTGCGTAGCCGAGCCGGACGTGCCCGACCGGTTCGGCGCCGGCGCTCACCGGCCGGGGCAGCTCGGTCCACACCGACCCCGGCCTGCGTACGGCGTTGGGGTCGGCACGCTGAGCGCCTTCGCGAGTTGGGGTACGAGGCGGAAGCGTGCGGCGTGGTACTGGATGGCCACCTTGCCCTTGCCGGTCCGGCAGGGGGACCCCGAGGGGGCGGCACAGGTGGACATCGGGCAGTCGTGCGATTCCACGCGCTTGAAGTCGTCGCTCACGAACCCGGAGCGTTTCCTGAGGCTGTTTCAGGCGTCCAGCAGTTCGCAACAACTCATGAAACACGATCACCGCAGGGTGAACCACCGGGCGGGCGGGTGTTTCATGAGCGACCGCCTATGAAACGCAAATTGGAGCCCGATGGCGATCAGCCTCACATGGAGATACCCAAGGGATCACGCTCAGCTACATGTCGGTTGGATCGCCGCTCGTTAACGGCACGCCTCTGTCGTGGGATCCTCTCGGCTGCCAGAGCACCCGGCCGCTATCCGCCGGGGGTCACGAGACCGGATTCGTACGCCACCACCACCGCTTGTGCCCTGCTGTCCAGGTCCAGTTTGTTCATCGTGCGGTTGAGGTGGGTCTTGACGGTGGCCTCGCTGATGTAGAGGCGGTCGGCGATCTCCGGGTTGGACAGGCCGCGTGCGATCAGTTTCAGCACCTCGAGCTCGCGGGAGGTCAAAGCATCCAGGTCCGCGGGCTGTTCGCTGGCGGTCTGGCGGGCGTACGCCTCGACCAGGCGGCGGGTGACGCTGGGCGCGAAGAGCGCGTCACCACCGGCGACCGCGGTCACCGCGGCGAGCAGCCGTTCGGGGCCGGAGTCCTTGAGCAGAAACCCGGAGGCTCCGGCGCGCAGCGCCCCGTACACGTACTCGTCGAGGTCGAAGGTGGTGAGCACCAGGATCCGAGGCGGGGGCTGCGCAGCCTGGGCGAGGATGCGTTCGGTGGCCTCGATGCCGCTCATGCCGGGCATCCGGATGTCCATCAGGATCACCTCGGGGGCGGTCTCGGCGGCGAGCGCCACGGCGTCCGCGCCATCGCTGGCCTCGCCGACCACTTCGATGCCGGGTGCGGCGTGCAGCAGCCCGACCAGTCCGGCCCGGATGAGGAACTGGTCGTCTACGACGAGCACGGTGGTCATGTGGTGGCGTCGTCCCCCCGCCCTGCGCCCCGCGCGGAGGTCGGCAGGGTCAGCCGCACGGCGAAGCCCCCTTGCTCCTGCGGGCCGATGCTGATCTGCCCGCCGTAGAGCTTGGCCCGCTCGCGCATGCCAAGCAAGCCATGCCCGCCGTCGCTCCGTACTCTGTCCGGAATCACCCCCTCTCCATCGTCCGTGACCGAAACGGTCACCTGATGCGGTTCATACCTCAGCCGTACCTCCGCACTCGCGCCGGGCGCGTGTTTCAGCACGTTGGTGAGCGCCTCCTGCACCACCCGGTAGGCACACAGTTCCACTCCGGGAGCCACGGGGCGCGGGGTGCCCTCCACGCTCAGGGCGACCGGGACCCCGCCGCCGCGGACGCGTTCGGCCATCTCGTCGAGGCGGGCCAGACCCGGCATCGGGCCGACCGGAGCACCGTCGTCGGCAGCGCGCAGCACCATGAGCATGCGGCGCAGCTCGTCGAGAGCCTCCTTGCCGGTGGCATCGATGGTGTCGAGCGCCGTACGCGCGGTCTGCCGGTCGGTGTCGAAGACGAACCGGGCGAGACCGGTCTGCACGGAGATCACGGACATGTGGTGGGCGACCACGTCGTGCAGTTCGCGGGCGATCCGGCCGCGTTCCTCGGCCACCTCGCGTCCGGCCCGCTCGGCCTGTTCCCGGCGCAGCTGCCGGGTCAGCTCGGTCGTTCGGCGGGCGACGACGCCGAACCGCCAGAGCACCGCCGGATAGACCACGGCCTGCCCGACGACGGACGGCCACGAGTCGGTGTGACTCACGGCACCCGCATAGATCCAGACCCCGCCCATCAGCGCGGCGCAGGGGACAGAGACGCGCAGCACTCGCAGGGAGGCGACGGTGTAGACGGCGAGCATGGGGCCGAAGCTGCACACCACGGCCCAGTAGCCGGTGGTGATGTACACCAGCCAGGTCGCGTGCACGAGGCAGCAGACCACGACCGGGGCCCGGCCGCGGACCACCAGCGGCAGATGGACCAGGACCACCAGCGCGTAGGCGGTCACGTCGAGCGGGTTTTGCCCCTGGCGCGCGGCCTCCGGTCCCAGCAACAGGGCCACACTGGTCAGCGCCGCCGCGATCAGCGCGTCGACGGCGAGGGGGCGGATCCGCATCGCAGCAGCGTAGGGCCGGTTCCGGTGGATGGGCGTCAAACTTCTGCGGTACCGCGGAAGTTGTAGGAACCGAGCGGCTACCGCGCTGGTCTGTGCGGGAGTTCAACCCCGCGTGGGACGCGGGTCGTACCGGGCGGACCGTACGTTCTGGGATCACAAGGATCCACCAGGGGGCTCCACAGCCCTCCTCTTTCCTCAAGGGGGAACCATGCCTGCACGAATCCCATCGCGCCTTGCGACTGGAAAGATAGCCATGGTGGCGTGTGCCACTGCGGCGGCCGTCATGGCATTCACCACGCCAGCCAGCGCCGTCACGCTCAGCTTCTATGCCAACGGCCCTGCCGACACAAGCCGCGGGTGTGAGATGACAACGAAGGGGTGGGGCACCTACAACTACTACGCGCATGGCGGCGTAAAGGGCGGCTACCAGGCATACGCTGGCGGGTTCGACGCATCGGAGCGCGATCTGTGCCCGGATGGGTACGGCGCTGCTCTGCACCTGACCTACTACAAGTGGGACGGCAACTCGTGGGACTTCAAGACTGCCAATCCGATCAAGGTGACCACCGGCGCCTACGACACCGTGTCACGCAGCTGGACTTTCACGGACGTGCGCGATGTGAAGGTCTATAGCTGCCGGCTCAACAGCTCCGGTGGAGTCTCGGCGTGCACCCGCGCAACCATGTACTAGCCAGATAGGCGGGCAGCTTCTCCTCCACCAACTCCCACGGCAGCAGCTGATCCGACCAGTCGGCGCACTCCTCCGAGCCGACCACGGCCACGTCGCCGGTGCGCAGCTCCTCGGCGAGGCAGGTGAACACCATCGCCTCGAAGTGCCGGCGGACGAACTGCCCCGGCCGCGTCCGGTCGGCCACGGCCTTCTGCCAGTTCTGCGTGGCAAACGAGATGTCGACCCGCTCACCGATCGCGCTGATCGCGCTGATGTACCCGCCGCGGGCGGCCTCGTTGCGCTGCGCGTGCGCGAGCGCGTCCAGCACCCGCCCGTCACGTGCGGACGGGGATCCTCAAGCGGCCGGTGCGCAGGGCGGTGACGGTGCTCGGCTGTCAGTGCGATCCGACACGGATCGAGCCCTCTTGCCGACGCGCTATCGAGGTGGCTCGGTGTCGTAGTCGTGCCGGGCCTGCTCGACCTTGTCCAGGTTGGCGGCAGCCCATCGGGCAAGGTGCGCGAAGAGTGGGGCCAGGCTGCGGCCCAGCTCGCTGATCTCGTACTCGACCCGAGGGGGACCTGCGGGTGGTACGTACGCACGACCATGCCGTCGCGTTCCAGCTGCCGCAGCCGCTGGGTCAGGACCTTCGGTGTGATCGTGCCGATCCGTCGTTCCAGCTCGACGAACCGCTGCCGGCCGTAGGTGTGCAGAGTCCACAGGATCGGCGTGGTCCACCGGCTGAACACGATGTCCACGACCGAACTGGTCGGACAGGCGAGTTCCGGATCGGTCGCAGCGCCTGCCACCCCGTCAGTGTCACCGGCCACGCACACCCCCTTCGGGATAGTCACTTTCCTCTAGGTACCTACTATATCGACGGTGTTAGCGTCAGCGTGTCGAGCGGAGAGCAGCTCTCCGCGGACGGTCCCACCCGCCCGGGTGGCGACAACCATGCCGAACGACACGGGAGTTGTTTGTGTTCGTGGTGACGGGGGCAACCGGCAACGTCGGCCGACCGCTCGTGCAGGCCCTCGCGGCAACCGGTGCGCGCGTGCGCGCGACATCCCGGGGGATCTCGGCGGCGGATGTGCCGGAGCGCGTCGAGTACACGCGGGCGGACCTGGCCGATCCTGAGAGCCTACGGCCCGTATTCGACACAGCCGACGCGCTGTTCCTGCACAACGGGGGCCCCAGCGCGCACCTGCTCAGCCCCCAGGACATCCTCGACGCCGCCAAGGCCGGCGGCGTCGGGCGCGTCGTGCTGTTGTCCTCCCAAGCAGTCGCGACCCGACCCCGATCGGCCTCTCACGGGGCCACGGCGGGCTCCATCGAAAAAGCCGTCCAGCAATCGGGCATGGCCTGGACGATCCTGCGGCCCGCAGGCTTCCACTCCAACGCCTATGCCTGGGCCGAGTCGGTCCGCACCCGAAGGACCATCGCCGCGCCGTTCGCCGACATCGGCCTGCCGACCATCGACCCGGACGACATCGCCGAGGTCGCCGCCGCCACCCTCCTGGCCGACGGCCACGCCGGACAGATCTACGAGCTGACCGGGCCCGCACTCACCACACCCCGCCAGCGGGCCGAGGCGATCGCCGACGCACTCGGCGAACCCGTCCGCTTCCTCGAACAGACCCGCGACGAGGCCCGCGCGCAGATGCTGCAGTTCATGCCCGAGCCCGTCGTCGAGACCACGCTGACCATCCTCGGCGAGCCCACCCCCGCCGAACAGCGCATCAGCCCCGACATCGAGCACGTCCTTCACCGCGCGCCCCGCACCTTTGCCGACTGGGCCCAGCGCCACACCGCCGCCTTCCGATAGGCGCGTGATTTTTTCAGCCCGGCGGCGCTGAAGGCCCTGGTTCTCGCGGAGACGAACCGCGCCACAACCCGCACCAGCTCGAGGCAGGTAGCGGCCCATACGACCATCTGGGCCGCCACCCCGGCAGTGGCGGCCAACGCCGCTCGTCGTCACCTCCCCCCGACGCGCCCACCCCCGACACCCCGCGGACCGCGTCTGCACGAAGGTTCACCACTCCAGCGCCCTTCGAAGGCACTGGCGGCCGTCCGCCCCCGGTCGAGCACGGCGGCCGTCCGGGCCCCGGTCGAGCACGGATTCGCCCACGTCAGGAACTGGCGCGTGCCCGGCAGGCTCCGCACCGATCCCCAAAGGGGCGACCGCCCTGGTCAGGGCCCTTCTGGTGCTGACGAACCGCGAAGTCTCCCGGTGACCGACGATCCTCGCCGAAGCGTGACCGGCGCCGACAGTACCGTGGCGCCGCCCGCCACCGCAGGGGCGTTTCCCTGACGCCGTCCTGTACGTGAACCGGACCGGGATCCCCTGGCGCGATCTCTGCTCGTCTACCCGCAACGGCTCGCGGCGTGGTAGGTTATAGGTCGACCACTAACGTAGGAGTGAAGATGACAGCCAAGGAAGACGCCGCCGCCCGCCGCGCCGCTGCCCGGCACGCCCTGACCGAGCACCTGCGCCTCACCGCCGCCGGCCGCGTCGAGGAATGGGTGGAGCTGTTCGCCCCGGACGCGGTGCTTGAGTTCCCGTACGCGCCGGCCGGCGTGCCCCAGCGGGTAACGGGGCGCGACGCGCTGGTCGCGCACATGAGCAACTTTCCCGAGACCTTCGACGTCGAGTTCGTCGACCTGGTCTTCCACGACACGGTCGATCCGAGTCTGGTGATCGCCGAATTCCGCTCCAAGGGCACGGCGCTGCCGACCGGCAAGGCGTACGAGCAGACGTGCATCTCCGTCGTCCGCACCGATGACGACGCGCGCATCACCCACTACCTGGACTACTGGAACCCGCTGGTGGCGATCGAGGCGCTCACGCCCGACGACGTGCCGTCCGACTCCGACCTCAGCGTGACGTTTGGGCGCTGAGGGGAGCCGTGTTTGACTGACGCCCATGCCTGCCGCCGGTACCAGCACGAAGAGCGACGAACGACGCCGGGCCATCATGGCCGCCGCGGTCGACTGCTTCGCGCAAAAAGGTTTCTACGGTACGACGACGCACGAGATCGCAGCGTGGGTCGGCGTCTCTCAGCCGTACCTCTACCGCCTGTACCCGAACAAGGAAGCACTGTTCGCAGCGGCGGTCGACCACGTGTCGGTCGTCATGACCGACACGCTGGTCGCGCACTCGCCGGCCTCGGGTGCGGCCGGGCAGGCGCCCGAGGCGGCGTTGGATGCCGCACGCGGCGCCTACGCCGCGCTCGTCGCGGACCGCAACATCCTGCGTTTCCTCATGCACGCGAACTGTGCCGTCGGCGAGCCGCTGGTGGCACAGGCCGTGCGCCGGTGCTACGCCAAGCAGGTCGACACCGTCCGCCAGCTGCTCGGCGACGACGACGCCGTACGGCGCTGGTTCGGCGCCGGCATGCTCGACAACGTGGTCGCCGTGCTGGGTCTGGCCGACATCGATGAGCCATGGGCGCACGTCCTCACCGCTCGATGACCCACACCGGCAGTTCCGCGACGACGGCCCGAGCCTTCCTCGCAGACCGGCACAGCCAGCCGGCTCAGGACCCGCTCGCCGATCACGAGCCCCTCCCCCGCTCGGCCTGGACCACCCGCAGCCGCCCGCCCAACTCCACAGCCAGCCCCTCCAGTTCACACCGGCCAGCCACGTGATCCGCTCCAGCTCGCGCATCCCCACACCCCTCCCCCCTGCCGCGCAGCACAACATAAGGACGCCCCGAACAACACGTCAGACAATCTTCGCCGTGGACACGGGCCGACGACCAGCGCACGCCGCTCTCCCGGCCCTCACACCAGGCCCGTGACCAGCAACTTCACGATGCACACCACTCAATGGGACTGGGGCGATTGCCGGGACTTGAGCGTAGCCATCTGTCTCAGGTAGCCGGTGCTTGCTCCGTGGGGGGAGGGAGGGCTTCGAAGAGCGGCTTCATGGCGGTCTCGAAGAGCGCGGCATGCCGCGCTGGTTTAGAACTCCTAACGAAATGATCTTCGAGGTGGTTGGATCACTCCGGGACTGTTGATCCGGGGGTGCGCGGTGGCTCGGCCGAAGCCGTGGGAAGTCGACGACGAGTTGTGGGTGGTGATCGAGCCGCTGTTGCCCAAGGTCGAGCGTCGGACCAGGCATCCAGGACGCAAGCGGCATCCGGACCGGCTGGTGTTTCCAGGGCATCCTGTTCGTGCTCCACACGGGGATCGATCGTGGAGCAGATATCCCACCTCCTCTATCTCCGTGAACTGGACGGCGTCCAGGAACACTGGGAGCGGGAGACTGTTCGGCTGGAACCACCGCAGAGGCAGCCTGTCTTCGCTCAGGACGAGCAGCATCTGCGCTGGTCCCATCTGATCCGCCTGACGCCTCAACGCATGTATACGTCGATGACCGACGAGGTGTTTCCCTGGCTGCGTCGCCACACTTTCGCCGGGGTGGGCTAATCGCAGCTCGTCAAAATGCTCGTTTCACGATCCCGACTCCCAGTCTCCTCGCCAGGGTTGTGGTCCTGCTCGAGGAGGCGCTCTCGGTTGGGGATGCCAACGCGGGCGCTCTGTATGAGCAACTACTCGCCCGGGTCGCCGCGGTCCCTATGGTGCCTTCGGTACCCCTCCTCATCTGACGGCTCTGATGGCAGCGATGGCTGAGCCCGGAGCTGACGACGAGGTATGCGGGGTCTTCGAACTTGAACGGTGTGGCGTGCTCAGCAGCCTGATCATCCGATGCTGTCGGCGATCTGGACTGGGTGCTGTCCTGGATGCAGCGCGCCCCGGGTGCATGATTGCGCCGAGCCGCGGTGGCCCAAAAACCGTTCGCCGAGCAGGTCCGCCAGGTCCCCGCGGGCTGGTGGATCGCCCACTGGGTGCGCGCTGTGGGCTCCACAGTCGTGCAGGCCGCCCGCGACCTGCACCTGTCCTGGCCTGTGGTGATGGACGCTTTCCGAACGGAAGGCCAGCAAGTGACAGCCCTTGCGTTGGCGCCGGTCGTCCGATCCGTGCACGATTCCTCGCCTGTGCCACCCGCCCGGCCTGCGGTGTCAGTTCATCGGGGGAGCGGAGGGCCCAAGACAACGCTTCCCGGTTCAGGTCGACAGCGACATCAGTAGAACCCCGCAATCCTGCACGTACTCGCTCCTGTCCAAGGGGCCATTGTCAGTCGCCCCCGGTAGTGTCCGCCACATGATCGAAGTGGAAAACATCCTTGCTCAACTGGACAAATGCGCGGACGAGTTCACGTTCCCCGACCTCGGCCATGGTTACTTCTCTGCCGTGGACGCACGGATGCACCTCTTCCGCGACCCGGAACGCTGGGCCCTGATCGTCGAGACCGTCGGCTACAACCCGCGCATGGGAAACCTCGTTGACGTGCTCCATGTCTTCGGAAATTGCCTGACGGCTGGTGGGCCGGGCTTTGCGAACGAGGGGTTCCTCGACCGCGTCGAAAACATGGAGGAGATCGACGACGAGGAGGAGTACGCGGGCGACGCTCCCGTAGTCGTCAGGGGCTGGCCGCTCGTCGTGGACATGGAGCCCGGCGAGCCGCTCGAAGATGTGTTCCGCGCACTCGTGCCGGAGCACCGGGACCTGCTCCTCGCGGACGAGGCCGAACTGTGGTCGCGAATCCCCGCCGACCTGCCGAAAGTGCTGCAGCTGGAGGAATGGCACCAGCCGGAGGATCTCGTTGAAGCGCCTCCCAGCGCGAGTGAGACCTACCAGCAGATCGCGGAAGTCCTTGCTTCCGGTGACATCAGCCGCTACCGACCGAGCCTTTCACCCAATACCCACTGGTCCAACTGGCCGGACTCCGGGCAGCTGTGACCGGTCGCCAAGGCTGCCCGGAACCGCGCCGCTGTCACGTCGGCGAGTCTCGACTGGGTGCTGCCCTGGATGCAGAGCGCCCGTGCCCACGGGTGATCATTACTGTTCTCTACGCAGCTTGATCATCATGGGACCACGGGCTTGGACAACGATACGACGTTGCTGCTTGACCTCGACGGCCTGGCCGTCGTCAGGGTCGAACGGCTGGCAGAAGGCGCCCGGCGGGTGCACCTGGTCACGGCCGAGGAGGGCGCGCGGGCCTGCCCCGCATGTGGAGTGCTCTCCTCGCGGGTCAAGGGATCGGCGATATCGCGGCCGCGGGACCTGCCCCACGGCGAGCGGGGCCTGGAACTGGTGTGGCGCAAGCGGCGCTGGTACTGCCGCGAACCGCAGTGCCCGAGGCGCTCTTTCACCGAGCAGGTCCGCCAGGTCCCGGCCGGAGCACGGATCACCCAGCGGTTACGGAACGCGGCGGGTCGGCGGGTATGCGACGCCGGGTCCACTGTCATTCAGGCGGCCCGTGACCTGCATCTGTCCTGGCCCACCGTGATGAACGCCTTCCGTACCGCCGGGCAGGCGGTGACGGCGGCCGCGCTGGAACCAATCGAGGTGCTGGGCATCGACGAGACCCGGCGAGGGCGCACCCAATGGCAGCAGAACCCGGACTCCGGGCGCTGGGAGCCGGTCGCGAACCAGTGGCACACCGGCTTCGTCGACGCCTTCGGAGTCCAGGGCCTGCTCGGACAGGTAGAGGGCCGCGCCCCCAGCGACGTGCTGGCCTGGCTGTCTACCACCCCACTGGAGTGGCGCAAACAGATCCGCTTCGTCGCCATCGACATGTCCACCGGCTACCGTGCCGCGATCCGTACCGCACTGCCGCACGCCACGGTGGTCGTCGACCACTTCCATGTGGTCCAGCTCGCCAACAAGATGCTGAACACGGTCCGCCGCCGCACCACCGCCAGCCTGCGCGGCCGACGCGGACGGGCCGCAGATCCCGAGTGGAGGGCCAGGCGCCGGCTCCTGCGCAACCGCGAGGACCTGACCGACCAGCAGTTCACCCACATGTGGAACGGGCTCATCGACGCAGGCGCGATCGGCATGACGCTCCTGACCGCCTGGATCGCGAAGGAGCGGCTGCGGGACCTGCTCGCCACCTCCCGCACCGACGCCGACAGACACCGCATCGGACACCTGCGCTGGAAGTTCCTGACCTGGTGCGCGGACTCCGACATCCCCGAGGTCCGCCAGCTCGCCGTCACGGTCGACCGCTGGTGGCCCGAGATAGAAACGTTCATCGCCACCGGCCACAGCAACGCCAAGAGCGAGGGCATCAACCGCGTGATCAAGCTCGTCGCCAGAGCTGCCCACGGCTTCCGCAACCCGGCCAACCAACGCCTACGCACACGCTGCGTCACCACCCGCCGAGCCCGCGGACACCTCCGCACCGCTCAACTTTGAAGACCCGGTATGCGATCCAACCTGTGGCACGGGTGGTCTCCTGGCTGCCGCGGCTCAGTTTGTCCACCGGTCCCGCCCGGACACCACGCAGCAGAGCGCGGCGGTGGTGAGCGGCAGGATCCACGGGTTTGACTTCGACACGACCATGTTGCGGTTGAGCAGCATGCGGCTGGCTCTTCAGGGCTTCGAGGGTGCTGATCTGCGCTACCGGGACAATCTGGCTGAGGGCGTCGGGGCGGAGCGTGAGCGCTACTCAGTTGTCCTGGCCCATCCCCCGTTCGCGGGCAGCGTCGACTACGAGGCCGTCGCACCGGAGTTGCTCGCAATGGTGCGTACGAAGAAGGCCGAGCTTCTTCATCTCGCCATGATTCTGGGGCTGTTGCAGCCGAAGGGACGCGCGGCCGTGATTGTCCCCGCCGGGCTGCTGTTCAGCTCGACTTCTGCACACACCGAACTTCGGCGCCTGCTGGTGGACGTGCATGGGCTGGAGGCTGTGATGCAGCTGCCCGGCGGCACCTTCAAGCCGTATGCGGGGGTCTCGACGGCGATCCTGTTCTTCACCGAGGACGCCGGACAGGCCGACAGCGTGTGGTTCTACGATCTCACGGCAGACGGCTGGAGCCTGGACGACCGGCGTGAGCCGCTGCTGTCGCAGGACAAGCTCGGGGTGGCTCCCGACAGTGTTCTGGATGCCGTCGATCACACGCGTAACAACCTCCCGGATCTCATGCGGAGTTGGCGGCTGCGGCACAGCAGTGAGCGTCGGCGTGCCCGGTCCGAGCAGAGCTTCTGCGTGACCAGCGCGGAGATCGCCGCAGAGGACTACAACTTGTCGCTGGGGCGATTCCGTCAGATCCATGAGATGCAGCGGGCCGCTCAGGAAGGCATCCGTCTGGGGGACTTCGCCGAAATCTTTCCCGGGTCCGTGCGCAGATCCGAGCTGGACGAGGAACCGGATGCGACGGACACGGCGGGGCGACGGCGGGTGTTGACGCCCACCCTGCTGACCAGCACGCTGCCGGATGTGGCGGACCTGCCCCTGCGTGCGGACCAGCGCGAGCCCCGCCGCCGGTTGCGGCAGGGCGACATCATAGGACGGGATCTCGCCGGTACCCGCCACTGGACATGTGTGCCGAGCCAATACGACGGCGTGCAGCCCGGCCAGGGCCTAATCGTCATCCGGCTCACCGAGGAGCTTTTGCCCCACGAGTACGTGATCGCCTACCTGTCCAGCGCTTTGGCTGAGCAGCAGCTGCCGAAGTACGGAGTCATCCCGCGCATCAAGGCCCGCGAGATGGCCGACATCTGGATCCCCAGGTGTGACGGCAATCTGTCGGAAATCCGCGCCTCCCTCGCCATGCTCGACGAAGGAGAACGGGAAGCCGCACGCATCCAGGACGACCTCCACCGGAGACGGATGCAGATTTTCGAAAGCGGAACGGGTTCGGCCCGGCGTGGGCGGCTGGATGACGCCGCCGCGATCAGCTCCTTGACCGCGCAGAACCTGCGCCGGCACAACGAGCCCTACAAGCTGTTCCAGGATTCGTACCCCTACGCCGTAGCGCGCGCGGTCCGCAAGTTCCGGCACTCCCTGTCCCTGGCGGAAAAGCACGAGGCGGCCATCCAGTGCGCCGAGTCCTTGATCCTGTCCCTGGGCATCATGGCTCTTGCCCTGGCTACCGACCGCGGCCGTCAGGATCTGCCGGCCATCGCCCAGTGGAGCCAGTCCGTTGAGCGGGGCGGTGTCTCCCTCGGCCACTGGGTGGGGGTAGTCAAGGCAGTGGCCGAAGACGCACGCCAGCACGGTGACCCCGCCGCCGGCCTCGTCGAGGCAACAACCCGTAAGAAGGGCGGGAAAGGCCTGGTCGCCGATCTCGACCAACTGGTCGTGCTCCGCAACAAGATCCGGCACGGCGCAGGCCCTCGGACACGGGCCGAGCTGGAGAAGAGCCTTGGGCGCATCGAACCGCTGATGCTCAGCGGCCTGTCGGGGTGCGCGTTCCTCGCCCACACCCGATGGGTTCACACGGAGCGGCTCCAATGGATGCCTGACGCCGGGAAGTTCCGCGTCTCAGGCCTGGCCCTGATGGGTGACCACCCCGACTTCGCAACGGTCTCCTTCGACACGGCACACCCTCTGGCAGACGACCGGCTCTACCTCATCCCCCCAAACGACGAACCCCTCCCCCTCTCGCCGTTCTGCCTCCTGAGCGACTGTCCCACGTGTCGCGAGTGGGGCACCCCGTGAACCTACGGCCAGTTCCTCCACGGACCAGGAGCGCCAGCGCTACGGCCTGACTTCTCAGGGCTCAGCGGCCGGTGGGAGTGGAGTGCTTGGTTGCCCCCACCGGTGCACGCATCGCTTGTACTTGCGGCCGCTGCCGCACGGGCATGCGTCACTGCGCTGGGGTGGCTGGTCGCTGCCGCCGGCGTAGGAGAGACGGTTGAGGCCGTGGATCTCTGCCGTCAGGCCGATGTCGTCCATGGTCCACTTCACGAGCGAAAGACTGATGTGGACCACATCGGCGGCCAGGACGAGAGCGTCGGCGGCGGCGTGGGCGACGGTCGGCTGCATGGCGTAGCCGGAGGCGGCGAGCGGCTTCAGGGGGCGGCGTGCGTAGTGCTCGATGGCATGGGTTTTGGGCCGGTCCGAGGCCCGCAGCACGGTGTGAGTGGTGGCGGAGCCGAAGCTGGGGTGGACTGCGTCGCACAGCCATTCGTACAGGTCGAGCACGTCGACGGTGGTGGTGTTCTTGGCCAGTTTGTTGATGTAGGTCATCACGTTGGTGCTCTGGAGCACGGGAGGCCGGCCGGCGCTTTGTCCGACGCGTGAGGCGTACTGGAGTTTTGCCAGGCGGTTGTTGAGGTCGGCGCTGAATCGGGTGAGGGAGTCGGTGGTGGGCGGGCCGGCCTTCTTGAACGTGTCCCATGCCTCGTGGAGGAGGGTTGTTTCGTGGGTGAGGGCGGCCGCGCCCTCCAGCAGGGAGCGGGAGCATGCGGCCGCGACGAGCAGCCGCCAGCGGCCCAGGGCTTCCACGGTCTGCTCGGCCAGCTCGGCGGCGCGCCACAGCTGGGTCAGCCGCCAGGCCGCCATTCTCATGTGCAGGTCGGACAGGGCGAAGTGGGCAATCCAGTCCCGTGAGCCGAGCGCGGTGGTGTCCTGTATGAACGGGCTCGCCTTGCCCGACCACGTGCCGTCGGGATGGGAGACGGTGACGAACGTCCAGGTCTCCTCCGGTGCGGCCGCGTTGAGCAGGTTGGCGAGCTCGGTTGTCGCGTCGTTGGCGTTGTGTGCGTGCAGCGGCACATTGATGTGAACCACGGCCTGCGTGCTTTGGGCATCGTCGTCGGCCAGCGTCATCAACTGCCGGGCTGCCGCCTGAACACGGTCGGCCCGTTCCCTGCCCAGGGCCCGAACGACTTGTTCCTCAAAGCTCACACATCCCCCCACAGCCCGCTCCATTGGTGGGCGTCACGCGCCCAGACTACTGGTGCACTCCAGAGGCAGGACCGTTGGTCAATCACCGGATGCCGAGCATGGCAAGCCGTTCGTTCCGCTCCGCCAACCGGACGGGGCACTCACGCTGTTGGTCGGTTCGTTCCTCGATATGAGCCTTGAGCTGTTGTCCAGTTCGCGACAGCCGGTCGTCCTCGAGGAGCCCTCTCTCTTTCAAGGCGTCGCGTCTCGACGTCCACTCCGCCTCGTCGAAGTCGCGTGCCGGCGTGTAGACATCGCGAGGGATCCCACTCGCGGTCGCGTGGAAGACGTGCGCCTCGCGGCCGGCGATGCCGGCGGCAACCAGAGCCGCGACATGACCGTCGCCGCGGTGCTCACGAAGAAGCGTCGCGGCATGCCACAGTTGGGCAAGAGGCTCCTGAGGCACCGGCACAGAGCGATTGGCGGCGAACAGAGCTCGGCCTTCGAGCGGCGCCGATTGAGCGGCACGCGTGGCAAGCTCTGCCGCCCGTGCCGTATCTGCGCAGTCGGCTGCGGGGCCGAGTGCCCGGCGGAGCGCACGCACTGATCCTCGTACACGGGTTTCCAGGGCCTGGGCCGGCGGAGCAAAGCTGCCGCCGACACGGCGCGACTCACGCGCTCGTAGGCGAAGTTGTAGAACAGTGCGTGCACGACATCAGCGCCGACTCTGCCCAAGGGAGCGGCCCGTCCGGCGAAGTAGCCCATCCAGAAACCGCGGTAGCCCGCCGCCCTGAACTCTTCCAACGGCTCCGGGGCAAAGTAGACGACAGCGTGGATCGGTTCAAGCAGCCGCCAGAGGTCCCGGGCAACGTCACCCCGGGTCGGCATCGGTCGTGGCATTGACATGGCAATCTTCTACCGCTCAATCGAGGGCTGTGTCCTGCGCATGGTGTTTGGGCCTCCCGCGTTCTGAGCGCCGCTCGGCGCCCATGCGCTGCAGACGGCGCGCCCTCAGTGCCCACTTGGGGGCGCGCTGGATGTCGAGCCGGATCTCGGCGAGGTCGCCGATCTGGGCGCGGTGCGGGTCGTGCTCGCGCCCCGGTCCGCCGAAGCGGCCGCTGCGGATCTGCCGCGCATACGGTCAACTGCGGCGCATGCCGGACCGGGGCGGTGTTCGGCCTGCTGGCCAGGGCACCCCGGCCCCTCAAGGACGCTGACGCCGCACGATCGCCGCCCTCAATGTGGCCGGGCCCTTCGGCGACGCTCTCCTGGAGGAGAGCCCGGCCGCGCTGCTGCCCGCTCTGCGGGAGACCGCCGCGACCATCGAGGCGGACCTGTGCACTGCGAGTCGCTTCCGTGCGGTGCGCATCCCGTGAGCAGTCCGATGACCCGCACATAGAGCCGCTGGGCCCCGGTCAGATCGCCGCGCAGCTGGCAGACGGCTCCGAGAGCGCCGAACGGCGGGGCCAGGTGGGGGTCGTCGGGGCCGTAGGTGTGTTCGTAGATGCGTACCGCAAGGCGCAAAATCCCTTCGGCATCGGCGGGTCTGCCCAGCGATTCGAGGAGGATGCCCAGGGCCGACGCCGCATCGGCCACCTCGACCGAGTCGGGGCCGCACGCGCTCCTGGCGAGGCGGAGGGCCGCCCGCAGCTCGCGCTCCGCCTCGTCGTACCGGCCCCGGGCCCGGCACAGCCGTGCGCGAACCAGGTGGCCGTGCACCTGTTGCCGTACCGCCGTCGCAGCCACTAGGCCGGGACCTTCGGCACGGGCCGGCGGCGCGCGGCGGTGGTTCCCGTCAGCTGCTTCACGACGTGCTCAGCGTCCCGGCCGGCACCTCCGATGAGCATCGAGGCGAAGGCGTACTGGAACGCCAGACCGACGAAGTAGAGCCCCGGCGAGGACGGCACTACGCCCCGCACCTCGACCGGCCAGCCGTCCTCGCCCGTGACCGGGGCATCGATCCAGGAGAAGTCCTGGCGGAACCCGGTGCACCACACGACGTTCGCCACGTCCAGTGTGCGGCCGCCGTCGAGGACCGGAAGACCGTCGCTCACGCCGACGGTCCGTTCCGGCACCATCTCCACACCGACCCGGGCGAGATCGGCCCGCTTGACCCGGATCAGCGGCCCGCCATGGGCCCTGATCTGCGGGCGCAGCCTGCGGCCGATGGGCGTGCGGATGGTCAGCAGGTGCTGGGCGAGGAAGTACAGGACCGGGAAGATCGTGTGCGCCGGCCTGCCCTCGATGTCGAACGGTACCTCGCCGTGGATCCGGCCGCTGAGCACGGTCGGATGGCCGGCCGAGCCCGCCTCGTATGCGATGTCCCCGCCGGAGTGCGACGCTCCCACCACCAGCACGCCGCCGGGCCGGAGCTGGGCCGGGTTCTTGTAGGCGCTCGAGTGCATCTGCACGATACTGGGGTGGAGTTGATCTGCGAAGACGGGGACGTACGGCGTCCGGCCGAACGTCCCGGAGGCGACCACGACGTTGTCGCACACGATCGACGACGCGTTGTCGGTCGCCACGACGTACCGCCCGTCCTCGCGGCACACCCGGGTCACCCGCACTCCGGTACGGACCGGCAGCCCGAAGGTCTTGGCATACACCTCCAGGAAGTCGGCCATCTCGTCCTTCGTGGGATAGGACACCGGTGGCGCCGGGAACCGCATCCCGGGAAGCGAGGCGACTCGCGCCGGGCTGTAGAGCCGCAACGAGTCCCAGTGGCACCGCCAGTTGTCGCCGACCCGGGCGTTCGCATCCACGATGATGAACTGCCGGTCACGCCTGGCGAGATGGAAGCCGGTCGCCAGACCCGCCTGACCCGCGCCGATGATGACGGTCTCCACCTGCTCTGCGCCGTGTTCGGTGTTCATCGTCCATCCTCCTTGTCAGACGTGGCCGAGCGCGGCGCGCAGGGCCCGCAGTGCGTCTGTCGGCTGCTCGAAGCAGGGGTCGTCGCGAGCGTTCTCGATCACATGAAGCGGCCAGCCGTACCGGCGCGCGGCCGCCTCGGCGACATCCAGCCGCGTCTGGAGGTCATGGCGGCCCCAGATCAGCGTCGTCGGCACGGTGATCTGCGCGAGAACGTCCGGCGGAATGGCCCTCAGACCGAATTCCGGCACGAGGCTGCGAAGGGCGGCCTTGGCGGTCTTCGTACGCGCCCAGGCGAGTGCGTACCTTCCGTACGGCTCGAAGCCCCCGCCCATCTGTTCGCGCAGCCCGTCGAAGTCGAGGAAGCACTGCGCCAGGAAACGGTCCCGCGTTCGTTCGGTCGGACGCGCCAGAAAGGCCATCAGCGGCATTGCGAACCGCAATGCGGGGCGGTTCGGGGCCAGACCGAACGTGTCGACGAGCACCAGCCGGCTGACCCGGTCTCTCCGGCCGACGGCGAACCGGGCCGCGATCGCGCCGCCCAGCAGGTGTCCCACCAGCGCGGGCGGCGACGGGCACTCCCGCTCGATCAGCGCATCGAGCCACGCCAACACCCGATCGGAGTCCAGTCGACCGACAGGCATCCCCGAGGCGCCGTGGCCCGGCAGGTCCGGCGCGAGTACGCGATGCGTCTTCACCAGGTCCGGGATCACCCGTCCCCAGAGGGTGGCGAACTCTCCCGGGCCGTGCAGCAGAACCACCGCAGGGCCGTCACCGCCCTCGAGCAGGGCAGTGGAGACCCCCGCCAGATCCAGCCGTCGCTCCGTGACCGGAAGCCCGGCCAGCGTCCGCTCACGAACGTCCGTTGCCAGGCTGTGCATCTCGCTCATGGCTGCCTCCTTCCGTGCCATCGACGCACGGAAGGATGTGCCGGTGCTTCGGGAGAACGACCCAATCGCCGACCAGGGGCGCCATGGGTAGATCTGCGCAGTCGGCGGCAGCGCCGTCAGACCAGGCCGTGCTCGTAGGCATACGCCGTGGCGGCGGACCTGGACGAGAGCCCGAGCTTGACGAAGATGTTGCTCACATGCCGGGCCACGGTCTTCTCACTGAGGACCAGCTCGTCGGCGATCGCCTGGTTGGTCATGCCGGTGGCGACCAGCCGCAGGACCTCGGCCTCACGCGGGCTGAGCCCGGCATCGTGGAAAGGACGCCCCCCAGTCAGCGCATCGAGGCGGGCGAGGTCGGGGGCCGCGCCCAGCTGCCGGAACACATGCCGCGACGCGTCCAGCTCCAGCTGCGCGGTGTCGAAGTCACCGAGCTGCTGCCGGGCCAGCCCCACCAAGGCGCGCGAGCGTGCACCGTCGTACGGAGCCTCGAGCTCGCCCCAGACCTGGCAAGCCTCGCGCAGCGCGTCGAGGGCGGCCGCGGTATCGCCCTCGGCGAGCAGCACGGCTCCGCGCGCATGCGCGGCGATGGCCCGCAGCAGCGGGGCGCCGATGTCGTCGGCGATCTGCGAGAGCTCGTCCGCCGCGGCCCGGGATGCCGCCACGTCCTCGGCGGACAGCATGATCTCCACATACGCGGCCAACACCTTCGCACGCATCAGCCGGTCCGGCATCTCGTCCGCCGCGCGGCGGATCGCCCCGGCCGCCGCATCGACCCGGCCCTGGGCCAGCCGCAGCTGCGCCAGCCCCGGATGCGGCGGGTAACCCATCACGCTGGCCTGCCGGTACGAGTCCTCCGCCTTCGCGAACTCACCGCGCACCCGATGCAACTCGGCCTGCTGGTACAGCGCCAGGCCGAGCGCCGGCTGCCCCGGCGGCTCGGAGAGCCGTTCGCACGCCCGCCGTACGGCATCCATCGCGTCCGGCCATGCGCCCCGCACCTGCAGAACCTGGGAGCGATGCACCAGGCACTGACCGCGGTACGGGACGAGATCGGGCTGTGCGGCACACCAGTCGGACAACACCGCCGTCCACTCCTGTGCCCGGCGCAGGTCGAACAGCTCCTGGCAGGCCTCGATCACGCTGCAGTAGACCATTCCGGTCACGATCGGCGACACCTCGCCCGCCGTGACCGCGACCATGGCCTCGTCGAGCAGCGCCACACCCGCAGCCGTCTCTCCCTTCCGGATCAACGCCCGGCCCTGGCCGTGGCGGGCGATGGCCACGAGATCCGGGTCGCCGAAATGTTCACCGATCTTGACGGCTTCGGTGAAGGTGGCGTACGCGGCCGCCGGGTCGCCCTCATCGACAAGACGCAGCGCGAGCGGGAAGAGCAGATATCCCCGTTCCACGCAGTCGAGCCGCCGCTCGTCGATCAGCCGCTGCGCCCTGGCGAGCCAGCCGCCCCCGCGGGCCGTCTCGCCCCTCATGAGGAGCGGCACCGCCAGCCAGAACGCGCAGCGCACCGCTTGCGCCTCCTCGCCGCGGCGCAGGTACTCATGGTGCGCCCGCTCCATCGCCGCGGCGCTCTCGGCATCACATCCGACGAGGTAGGCGGCGGTCGCGAGCCGCACCAGGTCGTCGGGCTCGAGCGGTGCCTCGTGATCGGCGTACGAGAACCGGCTGTACGCATCCCGCCACGCACGCCGGCCGAAGGTCTCCCGGGCTTGCTCGAGTTCCGCGACCACGTCCATGCCGCCTCCCACGACCATTGCACCTCGCGGTCGCGGGATTGTCAGGCGCTGTGCATGCCCGGGGCGTACACACCGGCGGGACATGCGTCCACACAGGCCACAGCTCGCCGTCCGCACCGTTCCACGAGCAACCCCGCCCCGCTCACCCAGGACCAGCACCAGCGAGTCACGCCGCTGCGACAGGTCGTGACCCGCGAAGCCTTCGGCGGTGTCGCGGTGCCACTGGTGGAGTGTCGGTGCTCGAGAGTTGCAGTAGCAGGGTAAGCAGCCCCGCAACCGACCCGGTCACGTCAGCGGTGACGAGGCGTACAGCTCTCGCCGCACCAGGCGCTGCCTGCGCAGACGCCGGATCAAACACACGATCCCGGAGCCCAGGGCCCATAGGACGAACACATCGCTCGTCGGCACCTCACGGGCCGCGGCACAGGCGGCCAAATTCGCCGCCCGCCCGCCCTCCACGTCGAAGGATCTGCCCCCGCGACCACCGGAAACGCCATCACCACTCTGGCTGTCCCCGACCGCCTGGCCGATCCGCCAGGGGGCAGCCGAGCCTGCTGGCGCTCAACAGCGCATCGACCGGCTGATCATCTCCCTGCACAGGGCCGTGCTGTCCGTCGCCGGCCCAATCGGTACCCGGGCGCCGTCGGCAGGCATCCGATGATCGCCGGGCGCACTGCCTGGCCTCGCCCTACAAGGCGTTGTCCAGCGTCAGGGCGAGCTCGGCGATCCGCCACCTACCGTCGGACCATCGCAGGCTGAACGTGTAGAGCCCGCTCGCTATCATCTGGATGCTCTCGCCGGTGTTCCTCGTCTGCAGCAGATAGGCCCGCACCTCGGCGGTGGCGGCGTCCGTCGTCGTGACCACAACGTTGCCGAGGTGGTGGCGCACCCTTCCGGTCTGGGCCGTGTGCCCGTCACGGATGAAGTCGAGCACCGCCGCGCGTCCGGCGACCGGGCCGAGCACCCCCTGTCCGGGCATCATGAATGTCCAGGCGGTGTCCTCGGTCAGGACCGCTTCCAGCTCGGGCACATTCAGCTCGTCCAGGGCATGGGCGTAGTGCGCTACCGCCTGCTGGAGGTCGGCGATCACGAGACCACCGTCAGCACGATCTTGCCCTGGATGTGGCCCTGCGCGGCTCGCGTGTGCGCGCTGCCCGCTTCGGACAGCGGGTAGGTACTGTCCACCCCGACCTGCAGCTCACCCTCGTCGAACAGGCGCCCGATCCCGTCGAGCTGGGGGCCGTTGGAACGCACCTGAATGTTCGAGACGGTGATGCCACGACGCGCCGTCTCTTCCGGGTCGTACTGGGCGAAGAACACCGGAAGCATGGCGCCTCCGCGCTTGAGCACCCTCAGGAAGCGTGAGCTGTCCGGGCCACCGACGGTGTCGATCACCAGGTCGACGCCGCCGGCCACGTCCGCGGCCTGCGTCGTGGTGTAGTCGATGAACTCATCGGCGCCGAGCTTGCGCAGGAACTGCTCGTGCCGGCTCGAGGCCACCGCGATGACGTGTGCCCCCTTCCATTTCGCCAATTGCACCGCGAAGTGGCCCACTCCACCGGCGGCCCCGTTGACCAGCACGGTCATCCCTGGCGTGATCGGCACCGGCTGGTGCACCTGGCCGGTGAAGGGAGACGGCACGTCGTGGCCGAGATCAACCAGGTACTGCCAGGCCGTCAGCAGGGCCATCGGCGCCCCGGCCGCCTGCACGTGGTCGATACCGGCCGGCTTGTGAGCCAGGTCAGAAGCCGGCGCGGCCACGTACTCGGCGTACGTCCGGCCGTCGAATCCGGGGAACCGCAGCATGCCGAAGACCTCGTCACCGACGGCGAACCCGGACACGTCCGAAGCGACCGCCTCGACCACGCCCGACATGTCCGTACCAGGGATCAAGGGGAACTCCAGCACCGGCCTCATCTCGGCCGGCATGACCTTCATCCCCTCACGCAGGTACCAGTCCGGCGGGTTGATGCCCACCGCATGCACCCGCACGAGCACCTCGCCCGGACCGATCTCGGGAACCGGCACCTCGTCGTACCGCAGAACGTCCGGCCCGCCCGCCTCGTGGAACTGGATCGCCTTCATCGCGCCTTTCGCTTTCTCGGGGAAACGTTGCTCCTTCAGTCAAGGCCCCGGACGGCATGGCCGTCCAAGACCCTTTCGGCAACCGGTCATTCCGAAACGGCATGACGCGTACCCTGCAACGGTGAACGATCTCGGACAGGACCTGGAACTGCGGCTGGTGCGCTACTTCACCGTGGTGGCGGCGCACCAGCACTTCGGCCGGGCCGCCGCCGACCTGCACGTAGCCCAGCCGGCGCTGAGCCGCCAGATCCAACGGCTCGAGAAATATCTCGGCACACGACTGCTGGACCGCACCCCCCAGGGCACCCGGCTCACTCCGGCCGGCCAGACGTTCCTCCCCCGGGCCCAAGCCCTGCTGCAGGCCGCCCGCCAGGCCGAATTGGCCGTGCGTGAACAAGCCCGGACCGAACGAATCACCATCGGCTACGTCGAAGACCTGGTGATCACCGCCGCCGTACGGGAACTGCAACGCCGTCACCCCGACGCCGAGATCGCCACCCGGCATCTGAACTGCCGCGACGTCGGCGCACTGTCCGACAAGCGCGTCGACGCCCTGATCGCGCGGACCCCGCTGCCGCTCGCCGCCGACAACGTGTCCACCACCCCCCTGTACGAGGAGCCCCGGATGCTCGTGGTCCCCCGCGGCCACCCCTGGGCCGACCGCGCGTCGGTGACCGCGCAAGAACTGGCCGACGAAGACGCGGCCCCGTGCGCGTTCGAGACCGCGGACTGGACGTCCTACCGGATCCTCGGGGCCGGTGTGCCGCCGATCGAGAGCTACGAGGACAAGCTCGAACTCGTCGCGAGCGGCAGGGCGATCGCCGTGCTACCGGTCGGCGATCGGCGCAGCTCACTGCGTCCCAGCCTGGTCACCGTCCCGATCGAGGGCGCTCCCCCCAGCCGGGTCGTCCTGGTCAGCCGCAAGGACGACCCGAATCCGATGATCAGGAATCTCCAGCTGGCTGCCCAGGCCGTCCTGACCACCCCGCCATCCTGACCGGGACCAGGTCGGGCGATGACCACGGGCGGCAGGTCCACCACGGCCCCCGAGTGGAGGCCCGCCGGCTCACCGCAGGCTGAACACCGCTCGACGCAGGAACCGCCCGTCTCGTCGCCAACTGCTCTCGGCAAACGACAACGGCCTGTGCTCTCCTCGTAGAGGGCACAGCATCCTGAGGAGTCCCGGGCGCTGGAGTGCGAGCAGGACGCAACCACCGCCCGGCCCCCTCACGTCAGCGAGGACACCTATTCGGACCAGTTCTCGCCGGCGAGCGTGGCCCAGCGTTCTGCTGTCTTGGGGTGAATGCGCAGGTCGGCGATGACCATGAACGGTAGGCCCACCAGGGCGTCCATCATGGCGGTGTTCCCAGCTGCGCGGGCAGGCAGAATGTGGCGTCTCTCCTGTCAGCAAGACCAGGGGAGTTACGCGGGCCTTCAGGGCTTTGGCCGGACAGGAGGTACCTATGCCCGGTCGTGGTGCTGCGCCGGCGTGCGCTGTGTCGGAGCCGATCGTCGAAGAGACGGGCGAGCTTCAGGGGAGCACGAAGGGGTGCTGGTTGACCGCCAGGTAAGTGTTCTCCTGGTCGCATCGGACGTGGACGTCGGTCAGCTCGACGATGCGGGCCAGGGGGAGGGCATACACACGGACGAGAGCATCTGCGACGCGGACGTCCAAGGGCAACACGGTGTCGTTGAAGCAGCGCAGCAGCTCCTTGCGAGCCTTGTCCTCGGCTTGGAAGTGGCCTGGGAGTTGCGAGGCTGGGTGCCCGATGACCAGACCGGGCGGGCAGAGGCGTCGCGCTGAGCTCCAGCGGAGGAAGGGGATCGAACGGAAGCGCAGGGTTGGCCGGTCGATCGCCCAGATGTCCAGATGTCGCTGTGGGAGCTGGCGGAGGCCCAGGCGGGCTCACACCAGGTTGGAAAGGCGCCTCGCCCTCCGAACGTCAACGGCAGCGGCTCGGGAAGGAGACGGGCACTTGTCGTCGTCTCCGACATGCTGGCGCTGGCCGCCGCTGTGTGGTGCGTGCTGAGGATCCTGCCGACGGGACAGGGGCCATGGTGGACGGTGACATTGCTCGTGGTGTGGGCGGTACTGGCAGGGCTTCTGACTCGTCTCAGCTCTCCGCGCCGTTCGCCCGCCCTACCCCCCGACCAGTTGGTCATGGCCAGGCTGGCGGACATGTACGCCACGCTCGGCGCGCCACCCGAACCGACGACGGCCACGGAACTCGGTCCGACGTATTGGGCGGCGCCCATGAGCATGCAGGAAGAGCCTCCTGCGGAGCAGGTTGTCACGGCGAAGCCGTCCGGTCAGCAGGCGAGTTGGAGCCAACTGCCCGTGGTGAGCAGGCCGAACCCTGGGAGCAGATCATTCCCGGCAGCGCCGCGCGCATGCTCGCCCAGTAGAGCGGGAGTTCGACCACAGGCGGTGGATGGAAATTCTGCACCTGGTCTTCCACGGACTGAGTGTCGCCCTCGGTGCCTTCATCGGGGTCGGATGCCTATAGCTGGCCAGGTACTTCCTCGACCACGGTGAGGCGACAGCGGGCGCGGCGCTGCTTGGCAGCGGATCGGTCGTCGCCGCGAGCCTCGCAATGTCGCGTTGGAACACCGGCTGCCGATAGGTCCCCTCGCCGTGGGGCTGAGCGGGCGCACAGCGAGGAGCGCCGAAGATACCCGCGTTGATGTAACCGAAAGGCAGGCCTTCGTCGCACATCGGTCGCATGGGCCAGGCAAGGGCCACCGTCAACGAGAACGGGTCACGCGAAACGCGAGCCCACAGTGGGAGCCCAGGAGCACGGCGGCCAACGTCCCAGCGCCGCAGCACAGCGGCCGTGATGATCAGGATGGTCTCCGCCTGCGGGAGCTTAAGCGCAGCTGCCTGAGGAGCGCTCCTGGCTGTCTTGGCTGATCAGCCCCAGTTCTTCAACGCATCGGCGACCTGGCGCACGTCGCGGCGTCCCTCGACGGCGTCGATGACCAGCGCGATCGCCTCCTGGCTGCCGACCTTGACCTGGATGCCGCTGGCGTGGAGGTAGGCGTAGGCGACCTGCGCGGCGAACAGCTCG
The DNA here is from genome assembly GCF_040782645.1 of Streptomyces sp. HUAS ZL42. Taxonomy (GTDB): domain Bacteria; phylum Actinomycetota; class Actinomycetes; order Streptomycetales; family Streptomycetaceae; genus Streptomyces. The sequence continues at coordinate 9,731,854 of NZ_CP160403.1, read as the reverse complement.
TTCGAGTGCTCGAGGGCAGGAATCCGTGCGAGGGCGTGCAAGAGGGCGGCGGCTCGGTGGTGCCCGGCCGGGTAGACCAGGGTGCCCATGACGTCGTGTCGGTGGCGCGCGACGGCGGCAGCCAGCGCTCCGTAGTCGGTGACGTCGGGGTCGTCGGGCACGAGGTTCTGCGCGATATCAAGCAGCCATCGCTCGTCAATGAGCACAACGGGCGGCATCAGGCGGCGTGGCTGCTGGGGCCGGTCCCGAAGCGGTCGGCGAAAGCCTGCCCATGCTCCTCGACGAAGGCCCTCGCGCCCTCAAGGAACCGGGTGCGCGCAAGGTCGTCGGTCAGCCGCCGGCTCGCGTACTGATCTGGGTCCTCGTGGCCGTCGGCAGCGCGACGCTGCAGCTCCTCATACGTCTCGTCGTCGACCTTGATGCGGATCTCCTTCGCCATGGCCCCACGGTAGCCGTGCCGGGCGCCGCGTGGGAGTGGATACCGGAAGCGAGATCCCGAGATCGCCACGGTCAATGATTGAACTAGATGCAATACGACCACTACTGACCGTAATGCCTTTGCTGGTCGGCTGCACGCTTCGGCGGCCGGGAGCGCTTCCTGGACGTGCGAGGTCCGTGGAACGAGGAACTGACGGCCAGAAACCGCGAACTGGCGCTCACCACCAGCGGAGCCGGACTGGCAGAGCAGATCGCGCTGAGCATCGACCAGATGACCGCGGCCGACCGGGCCGAGCTGCTGTCGACCCGCTCCGTGTACTCCTCCGACGGTCTGCGTGCGACGGACGAGTACGGGCCGCCGCACCTGATGACCCTGACCTCGACGCTGACGGCGGGCACGGGCGGCACCGACCTGCCGGCGGGCAGCCAGATGGCGGCGCACCAGCACACCGTCAACACCTACGACGAGGGCCGGCCGACCGACGGCACGGCCACGATCGTCAACCAGGTCACCACCAGCAAGGTGGGCGCGTATGTGGACGGCTACCCGTCGGACGCGGACGTGCGCACCACGAAGACGGAGTACGACTGGGTCAAGGGCGTGCCCACGGCCACGATCACCGACCCGAACGGTCTGGCGCTGAAGACGACGACGTCGTACGACGCCCAGGGCCGGGTCATCAAGACGACCCTGCCCAAGTCGTCCGGTACGGACGCGGGCGCCACGGTCACGACGTACTACTCCGCGACCGGCACCTGCGCCTGCGCCTGCGCCTGCGCCTGCGCCTGCGCCTGCAACGGTCGTCCCGAATGGGCCGACCTACTGTGCTCCATCGGCCCGGCCGGCAGTATCACCGGCGGCGGATCCAACCCCAGCCAGTTGCCCACCAAGACGGTCGAGTACGACCGGTGGGGCAACACGCCAAAACCACGGAGACCGCGAACTCCGTCACCCGTACCACCACCGCGACCTACGACGCCGCCGGACGTCCTCAGACGACGACGGTCAGCGGTGGGGTGGGCACGGCGGTACCGGACAGCACAACCACGTACGACCCGGACAGCGGTGACGTGGCCACCGTGACGTCGAACGGGCAGACCGTCACCCACACCTACGACCAGCTCGGGAGGGAGATCTCCTACAACGACGGCGCGGGCAACACGGCCGCTACGAGCTACGACGCGCTGGGCCGCGTGGTGAAGACCACCGACTCCGCCCCGTCCACCACCTACACCTACGACACCACCAAGGACCCGCGCGGTGTGGAGACCTCCCGCACCGACTCGGTCGCCGGCACCTTCACCGCCACCTCCGACGCGGACGGCAACCTGATCACCGAGTCCCTGCCCGGCGGCCCCTGACCGTCGCGCAGGACGAGACCGGCGCCGAGCTCTCCCAGATCTATACCAGGGACAGCGACGGCACCGTCGTCGCCTCCGACAGCACGGACGAGAGCGTTCACGGTCAGGTCGTGGCCGACGCCGACACCGCGGGCCACAGCCGCAGCCGCGCCTACACCTACGACGCGGCCGGCCGGCCGCCTCACCAGAGCGGACGAAACCGACCCGGACGGGGCCTGCACCCGGCGCGACTACACCTTCGACAACAACACCAACCGCACCGCCCTCGCCGTCGCCACCAGTGCCATCGGCGCGGCCTGCACATCGACGGGTGCGACCACCACGTCGTACTCCTACGACAGCGCCGACCGGCTGGCCACCTCCGGCACGCTCTACGACGCCTTCGGCCGCACCACCACGCAGGCCTCCGGCGCGACGATCGGCTCCGACGCCAACGACCTCGTCCGCCAGCAGACCTCCGGTGCCAGCCGGCAGACCCGGAGCCTGGACGCGGCCGGCCGCCTCGCCTCCTGGACCCCCGAGTCCAACAACGGCGGAACGTGGACTCAGACCGGGCCCAAGGCCAACCACTACGGCTCCGACACCGACAGCCCCGACTGGATCCAGGAGACCACCGGCACCCTGACCCGCAACGTCCAGTGACCCTGTCAAGAGGGCGGGACCTCTGGTAGTTCGCAAGGTGTCGAAGCCATTGCGAGTGTCCCGGAGGTCCCGTTGCCTCAGAATTTTGTCAGCGTCGAGTCCGGCGCGACAGCCCTGGACGTGTACGCGCCTGGCCATCTGGGCGAGTTGACCGAGATCATCGACCCCGAGTTAGTCGACGCGGTCCTGGAGGACACCGGTGTCCGCACGCAGCGGGTGCGGCTGCTCGGCGCGTGTCGTGGTGTACTTCGTGCTGGCCCTCGCCATCTTCGAGCGATCCTGCTATCAGGCGGTATGGGCCAAGCTCACAGCGGGACTGGGCAGCGTGCCCGTGGCCCGCCCGTGCCCCTCGTCGCTGGCACGTGCCCGGCGCCGACTGGGAAGCGGACCGCTGCGCCACCTGTTCTCGATCCTGGCCGGACCAGTGGCCGACCACCGCCAGGACCGCGTCCACCAAAGCCCGTGTGCTGCCGCACTCCACGAGGGCCACCAGGCGCACCAGCGGGTAGCCGAAAGCGCGGACCCTGCCGATGTGCTTGCGAAAATGCCAGGTCACCGCTTCCTCTTCGGGAGCGGACAGGGTGGTGCCGTCCACGGCGACCAGACGCAGGCCCTGGTAGAACGCGCAGGACTTCGGACCCGACGACGTCGGCGAACTCTCCTACGCGCGCCGTCTGCGAGTGCCAGCCGTTGGGCCACCGCTTACCGGTGCGCAGGTTGATGCCAACGATCCGGGGACCCGGTGCGGGGGTCATCGGGCGTGCGTCGCACCACCGTCCACGACCAGCGTGGAACCCACCACGTAGTCGCCCGCACGGGACGCCAGGTAGATCGCGGCTGCGGCCATGTCCTCGTCGGCGCCGATGCGCCCCGCCGGGATCTGGTCCATGATCTCGTCCGGGTGGTCGCGCGCGTCCCTGTTCATGTTCGAGGCGAACGCGCCCGGAGCAATCGCGGAGACAACGATCCCGTACTCGATCAGCCGCAGCGCCATCCTGCGGGTCAGCTGGATCAGTCCGGCCTTGCTGGCGTGGTAGCTGTAGGTCTCCATCGGACCGATCGAGATCCCGTCGATCGAGGCGATGTTGATGACCTTGGCCAGATGATCACCGGTGGCGGCCACCAGCTCCGGCTGGAGCGCCTGTGTGAGGAAGAACGGCGTCTTGACGTTGAGGTCCATCACCTTGTCCCAGCCGGACTCGGGGAACTCGTCGAAACGCGCGCCCCAGGCCGCACCGGCGTTGTTGACGAGGATGTCCAGCGCAGGCTCGTGCTGGCGGTAGGCAGTCACCAGCTCCTGGATGCCGAGGGTGGTCGAGACGTCCGCCGGCAGCGAGACGCAGTGACCGAGTTCAGAGAGCTCCTTGGCTGTGGCATCGCACGCATCGGCCTTGCGAGCGGAGATGTAGACCCGCACGCCGCTACGGACGTAGCCCTCGGCGATCATCCGGCCGATGCCGCGGGAGCCGCCGGTGATCAACGCCGTGCGGCCATCGAGGGAGAAGAGGGTGGAGGTGTTCATGATTCTCGCTTTCTGTACGGGGAGACGACGAGTTCCCCTCGAACGGCACGGCGCGCCAGAGACCTTCGCCGGACTCGGCGCCGTCCTGCACGACGTGGTCGCGGCGCGGTGGTGACCGTGCTGGAACCGCTGGGAAGCCGGTGGCGCCGGCCTACTTCTGAGGCGCCAGCGCGTCAGACTTCGAGCACGAGCTTGCCGGTGTTGATCCCGCGGAAGAGGCCGAGCAACGCCTCGGGGAAGGCGCGGACGCCGCCGGAGACGATGGTCTCGCGCGCGAACAGCCGGCCGGTGCGGATCATCTCGTTGATCCCTTCGATCGCCTCCGGATAGCGGTCCTCGTAGTCGAGGACCAGGAAGCCCGTCATCGAGGCGCGGGACACCACCAAAGACATGTAGCGCCGCGGGCCTTCGGGCAGCTTCTCGGCGTTGTAGGCGGAGATAGCCCCGCAGATCACGACGCGTGCGCCGCGTCGCAGGTTGGCCAGGCCGGCGTCGAGAATGTCCCCGCCGATGTTGTCGAAGAAGACGTCGATGCCCTCGGGCACCGTCTCCCGCAGCCGCTCGAGCGGGTTGTCGGCCTTGTAGTCGATCGCCTCGTCGAAACCGATCTTCCTGAGCCATGCGCACTTCTCCGGGCCGCCGGCGATGCCCACTACCCGGCAGCCGCGTGCCTTGGCCAGCTGACCCAGCACGCTGCCGACCGCTCCCGCGGCTCCGGAGACCACCACGGTCTCGCCGTCCTGGAGTCGGCCGACGTCGAACAGGCCGAACCACGCGGTCATCCCGGGCAGTCCCAGCGCGCCGAGCCACGTCGGCGGCCCGGCCAGCCCGGTGTCGATGTGGGTGACGCCCTCGCCGTCGCTCAGGGCGTGCTCCGTGACGCCGAACCAGCCGCTGACGGCGTCACCGACCGCGTAGTCAGGGTGTCGTGACTCCGTCACCGTCCCGGTGGCGGGGGCGCGCATCACCTCGCCGATGCCCACCGGCGGCACGTAGGAGCGGACGTCGTTGAGCCATCTGCGCATCGCGGGGTCCAGCGAGATGTGGTCTACCGCGACGACGAACTGACCCTGCTTCGGCGAAGGGAGCACGGTCTCGGTGACCTCCCAGGTGTGCTCGTCGGGGAGCCCCTGCGGCCGTCGGGCCAGGCGAACCTGCGTCGTGTGCACGCTCATGCCGCGTCCTCCTCGTGCTCAGTGAACCGTCCGATCGACTCGGCGACGCAGACCGGCTTTTCGACGCCTTCCACCTCGAAGTACTGGGTGGTCGTGATCTGCGCAGAGCCGTCTCCGATGGGGGTCACGTCCGTGATGGTCGCCCGCATCCGGACCTTGCTGCCCACCGGGCGAGGGTGGGGGAAGCGCACCTTGTTGTAGCCGTAGTTCAGGCTGTGCGCGAAGCCGTCGAACGCCATCAGCTCCTCCATGAAAGCGGGACCGAGCGCGAGCGTGAACAGTCCGTGGCCGATGGTCGTGCCGAAGGGGCCTGCGGCGGCGCGCTCGACGTCGACGTGGATCCACTGGTGGTCGCCCGTGACGTCGGCGAAGGTGTCGATCTGCGGCTGGGTGAGCGGGTGCCAGGCCGTGGGACCGAGCTCGCGGCCGACGAGGGCGACGAGCTCGTCGACGGTGGTGGGACGAAGGACTTCGTGGTCGGTCATGGACCTGTTCTCCTGGATCTGGTACGCGACGCTAGTCGAACCTGGGTTCGCATTCGATGGTCGCCGCGGGCGGTCCGCACTCGGCCGCGTTGACGGGCTCGTCGAGGGCGCGGGGAGTCCGGCACGTGGCTGGGCGCTGTTGCTGGGAAAGGGCACTCATGGCGTCGGCAGCACCTTTGCGGTCGCTGTCCGCTGGTCAGGCAGAGCGACGCCTGGCTGACCTTCGCCAGCGGATAGCCCTGGCCCGGCAGTGGGTCGAGGGTCCCCTCGAGGTGCGGAAGCATGGCCTCCCATTGGCGAGCGACGCGCTCCGGCTGCGGGATGGAGTAGGCGCCCCGGCCGACGCCGACGACGGGGAGGTTGTTGAGCAGAGGTCGGTTGACCTTCACGGTGGGGATCTCCCCGGCGGTGAAGAGCCGATCTCCAGCAGGCGGCCGTGCGGGGTGAGTGTGGGCAGCGAGTCGGTGAATCGGTCGCCGCCGACGGGGTCGACGACGATGTCGACGCACCGTCCGACGGACTTGCGGAAGCCTTCCGTCATGACGTACTCGTCGGCCTCCACCTGAGTGGTGACCCGTGCCTTCTCCTCCGTGGACACCACCGCGATCACTTGCCCGGCGCCGAACGCCTTCGCCACCCGGATCGCGGCCGTCCCGATGCCGCCAGCCGCACCGCGGACCAGGACGGTCTCGCCCTCGACGAGATGGCCTCGCTCGATGAGCCCGAAGTAGACGGTGCAGTAGTTGAACAGGACGGCTGGCCCGGTTTCGATGCCGACCTCGTCGGGGAGCCGGAACGTGAGGTCGACACGGGCCTGCATCTGCTCCGCGAAGCCCCCGAGCAGCCACAGCGCGGCGGCCCAGTCGTCCACGGCCGGCCCCAAGTCCTGAGGTGCGTCGACGACTGCGCCGCAGACCTCAGCGCCGGGGGTGGAGGGCAGGTCGGGCTGGAGCTGGTGGAGACCGCGGGGCTGCAACGGCTCGGGGATGGCGACGCCGGCTGGCCCGACCTCAATGGTGACCAAGCCGGGTTCCGCGGGGGCGGGCACGTCGACGAACTCGATCGCCTCCGGCCCGTCGAGCCGAGTGATCTGGATCGCCCGCACGGTCACACCCCTCCATGGTCGTCGCGTTGGCCACGCCTCCGCCTGCGCACCTCGACTGCGAATCGCAACGGACACCGGAGCGGTGCTGGCCGGGGACCAAGGCGGCCTTCGGGCGGCCGCCTGACCGCGGCAGTCCCGCCACGAGCCAGGCATTGCGGGCGATGGTGTCCGCCTGACTGCCGCCCTGGTCGATGTGGCCCAGGACCACGCCTCGGCCAGGGCCTGGTCCAGGCCCACTCTGTCCAGCAGACCGAGCAGCACGTGGCGGGGCCGGGCCGTTGAGGCGGCACTGGGAGAGACTCTCGCCGCGTTTGCCCACGGCGTGCGCAGGACTTCAGCGATGCATGCGCGCGTCATGACTACTCCGTGCTCCTCATCGGAGTACAGCACGAGAGTGATGTGCAGGGACCAGGCGCTTCAGTTTGGCCGGGCGAATCCCGTGGTTCAGGGCAACCACGCGATAGGCAGTGCCTGACGTATGCCATTCGAGAAGTGCCGGCGGGCAATCGAGCGAACCCTCGCTGATCGTCGGCGTACCGTCGGAGCCGGGCGGCCCAACCATCTTCACATCGAGACCGAACTGCTCGGTCCAGTAGTAGTGCGACGGCCGGTACGGCGCCGCGCTCTCAGCTCGAAGCAGCGCTTGTGCCGCCGCGCGGGCCTGTTCAATGGCGTTGGTCCAACTAGGTGTTCGTCTGCTCGACCCGTCTGGGCCGGCCTGGACCGCTACGTCGCCTGCCGCGACGATATTTGGGCGGGCGCGGCACCACGCGTCGACGAGAACTCCCCCGTTGAGACGGAGTCCGCTGCCGAGCAGCCACTCGATATTCGGAAGGTCGCCCACGGCCGACACGACCATGTCCGCTTCGAGGACCTCGTCGTTCGCGATTCTCGCACCGCTTGGCGTCTTCCCGCCGACGAGCTCGACGTCGCCCGCGGCGACACGAATCCGCACTCCTGCCAGGTGGGCGGCATCGCGAATCCTTGCGCCCACGAGTGGTCCAAGCAAGCGTTCGAGTGGGGGTTCCCGATCGACGACAGTCACGTCCTTACCGAGCTCACGGCACGTCGACGCAATCTCCATCCCGAGGAATCCGCCTCCGACGACGAGTACCGACGATGCAGTGGCGAGATCTGCGCGGAGGGACCTGGAATGCTCGATGTCCCGCAGAACCCTCTCACCCCCGCGCCGATGACCCACGGTGCGGGCACGGGCGCCCGTGGCGATGACGAGGCCGTCGAAAGGGACCGAGCCTTCCCTGGTGTGGACGAGTCGCCGGTGCACGTCGAGCCCTTCGGCCCGCGTGTGAAGACGCAGATCCACGTCGTCCGACATCGCGGGAAGGGTCAAGTCGTCCTCCGACTCGCGCCCCGCGAGCGCGCTTTTCGACAACGGCACGCGCGTGTAGGGCGGGACCTTCTCGTCGCTGAGAACCGTGATCGATCCGTCGAACCCCTCGATGCGCAAGGTCTCGGCGGCAGTCAGCGCCGCGATCGAGCCGCCAACGACGACGATGCGGTTGAGCTTCACCGGATCACCTTCAGCGCCGCAACGGGACACACCTGTGCCCCGGCTTCGGCGAGCCGTTCGAGCTCCGGCGGCACCTCCTCGTGGGCGACCGTGACGACCGCGTCGTCATCGAGTTCGTACACGCTGGGCGCGACCTCCTCGCAGAGACCGTGCCCTTCACACCTCGCCGTGTCTGCGCTGACCCTCATGAACGGACACCTTTCGTCCTCGCACGCGTCGTGACCGCAATGGGTAGTTCCTGCAGGCCGCGGATCACGGGGTTGTAGTGGCGGACCGGGGACCCCGCGAGCTCGAAGGTCGTGACGCGCTCTGCGAGCGCCGAAACGATCGCCCGCGCCTCCAGCCGCGCGAGCCCTTGGCCAGCACACCCGTGCACTCCGTTGCCGAAGGCCAGGTGGTCGAGTGCGCCTCGGTGCAGGTCAAACCGGTTGGGATCAACGAAATGACGCTCGTCACGGTTGGCGGATCCGAAGTGGAGGCACACCCGGCTGCCAGCAGGCACCGTCGTTCCGTCGATCTCGGCGTCACGCGTTGTCTCACGAAAGAATGCTTGGACCGGTGACTCGAGACGAAGAGTCTCCTCGAAGGCCGCTCCAGCGAGTTTCGGGTTGTTCCGGACCTCCTCCCAGACGTCCGGCCGCTCGGCGAAGATCCTCAGCATCGATCCGATGCCGTTCACCGTGGTGTCCATTCCGGCGACCAGGAACGCGCGCATGAGCGGGAACGCCTTGTCTGCCGGAAGTCGCCCCTCATCGACCGCGTCCAGCACAGCGGCTCCCCAGCTGCCTGGAGCGAGCTGGTCGCGAGTCCCCACCTGCTCGATCCATTCCAGGAACGCGACCAGGTACGGCAAGCGTTCCTGGAGTTCCGGGGTGAGCGGGCCGAAAGCGGCGAAGGCTGCATCGGCTCCGGGAATCAGGTTCTCTCGACCCTCGTCAGGAAGTCCGATCAGGTCGGCGACCACCTGGACCGGGAGCCGCTGGGCCAGCTGGGTGATCGCATCGAACCTGCCGAGCGGAACGACGGCGTCTACGAGCTCGGCTGCCTGCCGGCCGATGTCACCGCGAAGCTTGTGGATGGCCCGAGGTGAGACCTGTTCCGACAGCACCGCGCGGAGCGAATCGTGCTCGGGCGGATCCGAGGCGAGAACCCCGCCGATCTGACCCGCGTTGAGCTCGGGAACCAACCCGGTGCCGCGCGCCGAGGTAAAGGTTCGCCAGTCCCGAACGGCTGCTCGCACGTCCTCGTAGCGCGTCAAGACATAAAAGTCGTGCCGCCGCATGTACACGGCGCCGCCGAGGTCGCGAAGCTCCCGCAGGACCGGGTGGGGATCCTCAAGAAGGGCGTGGCTGAACAGGTCCACGTCCGAGGCGACCAGGTGGCTGGCTCGGGTCATGACGTCCTCCCTGGCAAGTCGCACGCCAGTACGCGTCCGACGCGGTCCACACTGTGATGAATGTCATCACACCAAACACACTTTCGCGATGTCAATACATTTTCGAAATATTGTGCACGCTGAAGCCGGAGATGGTCGGCACCGACAACACCTCGTAATCCGACTTGGTGTCCGGCCTGTTCTCCAGCTCGACTACACGTCTCTCCCCGGTCCAGGAACCTGGCCGACGGTTCTGGCGGGCGGCGATGCCCGGGCGTTGCGACCGGCGGCTACGGGCTGATGGAGCCGGTGGCCCGCAACAGGGTCAACCTGGGCAAGGTGATCCACTGACCAGTCTGGCGGGCGCCGTCGCCGCCACTGCCGTTCCCGAAGTCGGCGGCGTACTGCGCACCCGGGCCCATACCCCGCACACAACGATGCGCGGTTCGCCGCCGTCCTGACCGCGCTCGCACATGCGGGAGACGGGCCCTCCCCGGATGGCCTGTCCGCCTGCCGCAGTCGACCCGGACATCCAGCACGACGCCCTGCACCGCGACTCGCGCCGCCCGCGCCGCCACAGCGGTGATGAATTTCCCAGGCCGCCCGAAACCCGGCCCGCCATGAAGCACGCCCCGGCCGCCGGCCATCCAGCGACGGCCGGCCGCGCACCCACGTTTCCACACGCACTTCACGCCCACCAGCAGCTCGTGGCCCAACCAGGCCGAGCGGCGGCTCGGGCTGCTGACGGACAAGCAGTACGGAAATCCGCTCCACGAGCGATCGACCTCCCGAAGCCGTGGGCGTCACGCTTGTGTGCTCGCCGCCGACCGTCACGGCCGTTGCGGAGCGGCACCTACCGACGCGCATCAGAGGCCTGCCGTCGGGCTTCCGTCCCGGTCAGAAGTCTGTATTCGATGCGCCGGAAAGCGGTCTCGGAATCTCCCGGCGAGGTGACGCTGCCGAGCCACCCAAGGAAGAACGCCGCGGGAACGGCGCCCAGGCCGGGCGACTGGAACGGATACCAGTCGAAACGTGCTTCCGGCCACAGAGCGATGGGGGAACCCGACACGGTCGGGGAGAAAACCGTGAAGACGGCACAGAGCAGCAGTCCCCCGGAGACCGACCACAACAGCCCTCGGCGATTGAATCCGCGCCAGAAGAACGAGTAGATCAACGCGGGGAAGATGCACGACGCCGCGACGGCCATCGAGAAGGCGATCAGGAACTGGGCCTGGTAGTTGTGCAGGGCGGCGGCCAGCGAAACGGCGACGCCGCACACGACGACGGCGGCCAGGCGCAGGGCCCGCACCTCCTGGGTGTCGGAGCGGCTGCGCCCCTCTCGCGCGAACACGTCGTGAGCGAGGGAGACGGCGGCAGCGAACGTCACACTGGTCACAGTCGTGAGCACCGCGAGGAAGACGACACACGCCATGACGGTGATGAGCACGACGCGCCCCGTCGAGCCGTGACCGAGTACCTCCGACGCCAGCTGGATCGGGGCGGACTGCCCCGAGGCATCGACCGCGCCGAGGTCCGCGGCGCCGACCACAGCGGCCGCCGAGAAGCCCGTCGTGATCAGCAGGAGGACGAAGATGCCGGAGAGCCACACGGCCGTACGCGCGGACCGCCGCGCGGTACGACCGCTCCGGGACCCGGCGATCCGCAGGATCAGGTGCGGCATCATGGCCAAACCGAGGATGGCGACGATGTGGTTGCCGAACGCGTTGAGCGGACCGAGCCCCGCTGTGTCCAGCCAGAGCCCCGGCTTCAGATAGCGGTCCGGTGCCACGCTCCTGTCCACCGCGGCCGAGAGCAGCGAACCGGGATCCCACTCGAATTTCCTGAGGGCCAGCAGTGTGACCACCGTCAGCGTCGCCAAGGTGATCGGCACCTTGGCGACATGGATGAAGCTCGTACCTCTCAGACCCGCCAACGCGGCGAAGCAAGCGACCAGGCAGCCCATGAGCAGGGTGCACGCCACCACGGCATGATCGGTCGGCATGCCGATCAGGAGGGCCGCGCTGATACCGGCGGCAACCAGTTGCACCATGAGGACGGGAATCGTGATGGCCAACGTCACGACGGCGGCGGCGATTCGGGGCCCTCGACCTGACGCCCGCAAGGAGAAGAGATCACCGAGTGTGTAACGGCCGCTGTTGCGTATCCTCTGCGCGAGGAGCAGCAGTACACCGAGGGCGATCAGGACGTCGAGGGCGAAAGTGAATCCGTCGTAGCCGATCAGAGCCACGCCCCCGGCGGTTTGCAGCACGGTGAGAACCGAGATCTGCTCTCCCGCCAGGGCGACACCGTTGAAGGTCGGGGAGAGGGACCGGTCGGCAAGGTAGAGCCCTTCCGGGCTCTCCTCCTCTCCTGCGGCGAGCGTGAAGGTCCACAGGAGTGACACTCCGATGAAGATCAGAAAGGCGACGATGACGGGGGCCCTCGCGGCTGAGCCCACCGGGTCGAGCACCCCCGCACTCAGGACATCCAGGGTCACGGCTTCACCACCCCGGACCGGTGGCGCGAGCAGCCCCCGGCGTCCCGGCCTGGAACTCACCGGACGTCAGGGACCGTTCGAGAGGATCACACGAGCGCGCACTTCGACTCTCGTACAACCAGGCCGTGACGACGAAGAGTCCGCACTGCAGGATGCCCCAGATCACGCCCAGAGTGAGCTCCCCGCGCACGCGCAGTGCGGGGACGTCGGTGAAGGAGGACAGCGCGATGCCGCCGACGAAGGGAACCGCGTTGACGACGAGGAAGGCGCGCTGAGCGCGCTGGGTGGCCTCGCGCAAGCTGCCGATGTGTCGCAGCTGCACGGCATCGTGCGCGGGGTCGGATGCCGCTGGGCGACCAGGGGGAATCGGGGGAATCGGGGGGACATGCGGGGGCACGGAACCTCCGGGCAGTGAGGGCGGGACGCGGCGCAGTGCGCGGCGTTGCAGCTGCGCGGGATGCAGCGAAGGATGAGTTGATCGCCGTCCGCCGGTACACAGTGTGCTGTGTCGGGGTTTCAGCGAAGTCAAGACAGACGAGAGGGCCGAACGCGGACCGCGGAGCCTCAGCGCGTGGGCTCCATCCGCCATGGCCGTCATGCGTCATGGTGCGCTCATGAGCATCACGGATCCAGTGATCACATGTCAACTGACCGTGAGGTACGTTCAGGAGGTCATTCTCAAAGCGAGGCTCGCGCGTGCTCACCTCGTGATGACGAGCGTTCCCGCTCCACGAAGGCCGCGCAGGCTCCATGCGGCGGCGCGGGCGTCGCCCATGCGGTGCGCGCCGGCAACGACTGAACACACGCAGGAGAAGGACATCTGAGTCACTTTCAACCCGTCTGAAGCGGGTCACTTCAACCCGCCGCCAGCACATGCGTTGCCCCGGTCGCCCCCGTTTCCCCGGTGTCGCCAAACCCGCCCGCTGTTGCGCCGGGCGATGTGGTGCGGGGGGACGGGACTTCGGGTGATGGGATCCTGCGGCGTTTGGACGGCCACAGGCTGAGTCGGGGGAGGCGGGGTACGGCACTGGTCGTGCGCAGTTCGAACCAGACGGTCTTGCCGTCCGCGAGGTGCCGTGAGCCCCACCGGGTGGCGAGCTCGTCAACAAGGTGCAGTCCCCGCCCGTGTTCCTCGTCGTACCGGGTGTGGCGCAGCCGGGGCGGGAGGGGGCTCGCGTCATTGATACCGCAGCGCAGTGCCCCTTTCAAAAGGGACCGGGACAGGCTCAGACGTATCGGACCCCGCGCGTGCGTGAGGGCGTTGGTGACCAGCTCGGTGACCAAGAGCTCGGCGGTGTCGGCCTGCTCGTCCAGTCCCCATCGGGTCAGCTGGTCACGGATCAGCCGCCTCGCCTGAGACGGGGCGCGCGGGTTGTGGTCCAGTGGCCAGTAGACGTCGTCCTCGTGTGCCCGGCGCAGGTGACCGGCCAGGCCTGTGATCCGCACGACGAGGGCAGCCCTGCGCCGTCGCAGCCGGCGTGCCAGCGGTGCCACCGTGACGGCAGGGCCGTGGAGACGGGCGGGAGGTGTGTCCGGTCCGTGTGGGCGGATTCGGTGGGATGCCGCGAAGGAGGACTGCTGAAACAGTCGGGGTGCGACACAGAAGGCTCGGCAGTGCCCGTGGCAGCGGGCGCTGCGGCCCGGCAGGTCCGGGGACGGTCCAAGCCGTTTGTGGAGACCCATGAGGTCCACCTCGATCTCTCTGGGAACCGGAATGCATATATAGGACTCTTCGACATAGTTGGGCCGGCCCGCAGGGGGCATTTCGATGAGTGGCACGCAATATTCCGGGCGCCCCTCCGGCCGGCCGCCTGTCGGGGAGCCGATCCTGGACCGGGCGTTCCGGCTGCTGCGGGCGTTCACGTCGGACGGCGAGAGCCTGCCCTTGCAGACGCTTGCCGTCCGCTCGGGCCTCCCGAAGAGCACCGCGCTGCGGATCGCCAACCAGCTCCTGCGCCTGGGGGCACTGGAACGCCGCGACGACGGGGAGTTCGTGGTCGGACTCCACCTGCTCGAGATCGCGTCGCTTGCCCCGCGTGGTCATGGTCTGCGTGCGGCGGCGCTGCCGGTGATGGAGGACCTGCACCACGTCACCCGTCAGCACATCCTGCTGGCGGTGAGGGAGGGGGACCAGGGTGTGCTCGTCGAGCGGCTCTCCGCCTCGGACGCGACGGCGGTCAAGTACCGCGTGGGAGGCCGGATCCCCCTCGACGAGACCGGTATCGGCGTGGCCCTGCTGGCGTACGCACCGGACGATGTGCGAGACCCGTGCCTGGCCCGCGCCGCCGACCCGGTCCGGCTGCGGCAGCTTCTCGCGATGACCCGATCGGAAGGCGTGTGCGCGCTCTCCGCCCCGAACCCGCTGGCGAGCGGGCCCGCCTTCATCTCCACCGTGGCGGCGCCGATCCTCGATCACCGAAAGGAGGCGCTGGGCGCGATCTCTCTCGTATCACCGGGTGAGGCCGGCACCCAGATCCCCAACCGGGTCGCGATCCGCACCGCGAGCCTGGCCATCGCCCGCGCCATGCGGGGCGCCTGACCCCCTCAGGCGGACTCGGGCGTCTGCTGACTGGCGATCGCCAGCTCGGTGGTGAGCCGGATGTGCCGCTCGCTGAGACTGGCCGCGAGGTCGGCGTCGCGGCCGACGGTGGCCTCCATGATCGCGCGGTGCTCGGCCTCGACGTCGCGATGCGTCCGGCGACTCTCAGGAGTCGACCAGCAGCGGTAGACCTCCCTTGCGCGCCGACCTCGTCCGTGTCCCGGCCGGGATCGCCCGATCCCCCATATCACCCTGCGCCTGCCGAACAACTGGCCCGGGCAGCATGCCTGGACGTGCTTGTTCGACACCGTCCACCGCACGCCCGACGCAGCCCGACTTCCTCGCCCGCCGGGGCACGACCGGAGAGCCGCATTCGTGAACGAGCCGGGCAGACCAGCAGTTACCCCCTGCCTAGGTGTTCTGTCCGGGGAGGTTGCGGACGGGTGATGCAGGTCTCGGCTGAGGCGTCGTGAACGGGCAGGGCCTTCCGGGTTCGGTGTGGATTGCGACATCTCCACCGAACGACAGAAGGCCCTCATGCCCCACCGTAATGCGCCCCTGACCGAGACCGGACAGCTGCGGCTGGCCCGCTTTGCCCGCGGCCGGGATCGCACACAAGCGAACCCGGCCCGTGCTCGATGATGCTCGCCACTGGATCGCCGCATGGAACACCGACCCGAAGCCCAACCTCTGGACGAAGACCGCAGACGAGATCCTCGAAGGCCTCGCCAGTTATCTGAACAGAATTCCCGACCCAGCACACTGGGCGACGAACTCGTAGGTGCCGCCGCCGCAGGTCGGACGGCTCAGTTCAGCGTTTCCGCCCACTCCACGACAACCTTCGTGAACAGCTCAGGATCGAACTGGTGCATCATGTGGAGCGCCGTCGGGTGGTCCTGGTAGTCGCATCGCTGGCCGGCGGACTCGATCAGCTGCTTGGCTCTCATCGCCTGAGCATCCGAGAGCGCCCCGGGGCCCAGGATGCCGGTCTCCGGATCCTCGTGGCGCTGGTGATGAGTGATCAGTACGGGGGTCTTCACCTGCTTCAGCATGATGTCGTGCGGGCAGTTCACGGCCACGGTGCCGTCGTAGAAGGAGCGCGCCCACTCGGGGTCGTACTCCTTCATGGCCTGCGTGGGCTGCGAGGGGTCAGGGAACAGCATCGCCGAGGTGATCGCGGACGGGGAGTCGTCGATCGCCTTCATGAGGCCCGCCCAGTCACCGACCGACCACTGGTCGCCGAGGTGCCGGTTCCACATCTGGAACATGGTGCCAACCTCGTGCTGTCTGACGCCGTGGCCGAACGCGGGGACCAGCTCGGAGGCGAACAGCGGAGCGTCCTCGCAGATCGCACCGCGGATCTGGCCCGGCATGGAGTACGCCGACAGCCAGGCCGCCATCACGCCACCCGAGGAGCAGCCGGAGACGATGACCGGGCGGCCGACGACGAGTGCAATGAACCTGACGAGGTCGCTGCCGAAGTTGTCGAGGCTGTACCGCCGCGGGGTCCAGGTGCTGCGGCCCTGGCCCCTCATATCGACGGCGAAGACGTGGAAGCTCTCAGCGAGCATCCCGATCGACGGCTCGTAGCTCCACCACGACCCCGTCTGCTCCGGAAGGAGAAGCAGAGCCGGGTTCTCGGGAGAGCCCGCCTCCACATAGTTCATGGTGATCTCCCCGAGATCGACCTGCTTCTCGGGAAAGGCGTGCGGGACGAACACGTTGCGCTGCGCAGGGTTTCCGACCATCAGTCTCTCCTTCTCTTGCCAGGCTCGGGGTTGTCGGCGTCTTCGGCGTCCCAGCGCTTGGCGAGCGCAACGTAGGACGCGATCACGTCGGGGCGATCGATCGCGCCCTCGCTCAGCACGTCCTCGGCGCGAGCGCCTTGCAGGATGCGCTTGATCGGAACCTCGAGTTTCTTGCCGGTCTTGGTGTGCGGGAGCGCCTCGACCACATGGAACTCGTCGGGCACGTGGCGCGGTGATCCCTCTGTGCGTAGCTTCTGCCGGAGTCGGCCGATCTCCGCTTCGTCGATGGCTTGTCCAGCGTGCGGCACGAGGAACATCGGCATCCGGTAGCTGCCGTTCGGGCGCTCGACTCCGATCACCATCGCCTCCGCGACACCGTCCGAACCTTCGATGATCTGGTAGAGATCAGCCGACCCGATGCGCACGCCGTTGCGATTGAGGGTCGAGTCGGACCTTCCGTGCACCACGAGCGAACCCCGACTCGTGTGCGTCACCCAGTCACCGTGGCGCCAGACGCCCGGAAACGTCTCGAAGTACGCGGCTCGGTACTTGGACCCGTCCGGGTCGTTCCAGAACCTGACAGGCATGCTCGGCATCGGAAGCGTGACCACCAGCTCGCCCACTTCGTCGCGGACCGGTGCCCCGTTCTCGTCGAAGGCCTCCACCGCCGTGCCGAGCACCGGGCCGGGGATCTCACCGGGGACGACCGGGAGCGGAGGTGCCCCGCTGACGAACGCGCCGACCACGTCCGTGCCACCGCTGCTTGAGATCAACGGCACCGACGGCGAGACCGCATCGGCTACCCACTGGTAGAGCGAGGCGGGTGCCGGCGCTCCGCTGACCATGATCTGTTCGAGCTGGGGGAACGCGTGGTGCTCGTTCGGTCTCAGTCCTTGGGACGCGCACCCCAGGAGGTGGCCCGGGCTGGTGCCGAACACGGTGACGCGCTCATCGGCGACGATCTGCCACAGTCGATCGGCCGTCGGAAAGAACGGGCCACCTTCATAGGTGACCGCCGTGACCCCGGACAGCAAGGTGGAGACGACGCTGTTCCACAGCATCCAGTTCGTCGTGGTGTACCAGAAGAACGTGTCACCCGGACCTATGTCCACCTGCAGGGCCGACGCCGCGAGGCTCATCGCGACCACACCGGCGTGACCGTGCACGATCCCTTTCGGGATTCCTGTCGTACCGGATGAGAAGAGCACCCACAGCGGATGGTCCGCGGCCACCTGCGCGGTGACGAGTTGCTCCGCCGAGTCGGGGGAGCAGACGTCTTGCCAGCGCTCGTGCCGTACCGAACCGTACGCGGCGTGCTCGACATCGAGTCCGGCGCGGGGAACGGTGACGACCGCGCGGACGCCGAGCCGGCCGACGAGGGCGACGACCTCTTCTCGGCGATCCCTGACCTTGCCGTCGAAACTGTACGCCGTGGCGGCCACCAGTACCGTCGGCTCGAGCTGCTGCAGGCGATCGGCGGCTGCCGAGACTCCATAGTCGGAAGCGCACCCCGCCCACGTCGCGCCGAGCGAGGCCGCAGCGAGGAAGGCGATGACGGATTCCTGCCCGTTCGGGAGGTATCCGACGACCCGGTCCCCCTGCTCGACGCCCATGGAGCGCAGTGCCGAGGCGAAGCTGGCGACGGCCGACCGCAGCTGGGGCCAGCTCAGCTCGCAGCGCCCGCCGTCCTCGGCGATCGAGACCAACGCCGCACCGGGTCGGTCGGCGAACCGCATCACCTGGTCGACGTAGTTGAGGCGAGCTCCCTCGAACCACGTGGCTCCCGGCATGGTGCGGCGGGCAAGGACCGACCGGTACGGCGCCGATGCGACGACGCCGAACTGGTCCCAGACCTCGGCCCAGAACTGCTCCGGCTCGGTGATCGACCACTCGTGCAGCTGCCAGTAGTCGTCCAGGACGATGCCGTACCGCTGCGCGGCACGAGCGGCGAACTCGGCGAGTCTGCTCCCTTGGACCAGGGGGGCCTCAGCCGGCCCGTCGGCGGAGAAGAGTTCGCTCATGAGGTGTGCGCACCGGCCATCAGCTCGGCCAGGTCGTCGGGAGCGAGGAAGGACGGCGGTGGCGGCGGACCCCACTCGTACATCGCCCGCACTCCCTCCCACACCTCTGGTTTCCACAACGCGTCGTCGACGATGCAGTCGATGTCGGAGCTGTACTCGGAGAAGTTGCCGGCAGGATCCTTGAGGTACCAGAAGAAGTTCGAGCCGACGGTGTGCCGGCCAAGCCCCCAGACGTGGCGCGCGGGTTCCGCGGCGAGCATGTTGCGGGCTCCGCGGCCGATCTCGTCGACGTCGTCGACGATCCACGAGGTGTGGTGGAGGAACGACACCGGCGCCCGCTGGATGAGCACGTTGTGATGGTCGGACGAGCAGCGAATGAAGGCGGCAACGTCGGAGACGAGGTCGCTCACCTTGAATCCGATGCCCTCGATGAAGAAGCGCTCCGACGCCTCGTAGTCGGTCGAGCCGAGCACGACGTGGCCGAGCTTGCGCGGCTTGACCGGGCCCTCTCGCATGACGCCGTCGGCCCGCTCGTTGGTGCGTACGGGCCGGCCGGGCGCGTTGTAGCTCGGCTCCCGGGCGGGCCGGGACTCGATACGGGGAGCGATCGAGACGTTGACCTTCACGCCGGTGCCGAGATCGACGGCCGTGATGCCGGCATCGGTCCGCTCGTAGGTGAGGCTGAGCCGCCGCAGGCTGCCGGCGACGCGGTCGAGGTCGTCGGGCTCGTCGACGCCGACTCCCAGTTCGAGCAGCCGCCGCAGGTCCGTGCGCTTGAGGGTGAGCTGCTCGCCACCATCCTGGGTGCTGAAGCGTGCGATCTGGTTGCTGCCCTCCGATGCGGTGGGTGTCAACCCGAATTCGGTGTAGTACCCTGCCGTCGTCATGACGTCGGGCACACCCATGGTGATCCCGGTCAGTCGGTGCAGTGCCATTACAGTCCCTGCCCTTGCTCGGTCACTGCGCCTTGACGCACACGTGACGCATCGTGCCGATGCCCTCGATGGTAGTCTCGACGACGTCGCCTTCCCTGAGGAACCACGGTGGCTTGCGGGCACCACCCACACCCGATGGCGTACCTGTGAAGATCACGTCGCCCGGGGAGAGTTCCAGCACGAACGACAGGTGCGAGATCAGCGTCGAAACCGGGAAGATCAACTGATCGGTCGAGCCGGATTGCACGGTCTCGCCGTTGACGGTGCAGGTGATGGAAAGCCGGTCGGGGTCCGGCAGTTCGTCCGGAGAGACCAGCCACGGGCCCTGCGGGGCGAAGCCGACGAAGGACTTGCCGAGCGAGAACTGCGGCGCAGGCCCTGTCAGCTGGAAGGTGCGCTCGGAGAAGTCCTGCCCGACGGTGAGCCCGGCGACGTGCGACCAGGCGTCCTCGGCCGCGACGCAGCGCGTGGGCTTGCCGATCACGACGACTAGCTCGGCCTCCCAGTCGACCGTCTCCCCCGCGAGAGCGAGGTCGCCTGCCGGCCCGGCGAAGCTGCCGAGGAACTTGGTGAACACGGTCGGCTTCTCGGGGTAGGTGAGGCCTGACTCGTCGGCGTGATCGCGGTAGTTCAGTCCGATCGCGAACACCTGCCGGGGGTCCGGCGAAGGCGCCTCGAGCTCGCTGAACTCGTACCGGTCGCCCGCGGCGAAGTCGACGGTGGCGGCTGCGTACCAGCCAACCAGTTCCTCCCAGGCGTCGAAGACCTGCCGAGGGTCGGGCCCGAATGCCCCCTCGCTCGCCTTCGCGAGGTCGACCACGGTGGCGGAGTCGGGCGACACCAGAACCGTTCGCCCTGCCCTCGTCGCGATTCGCATCGTGTGGCTCACCTTCCGTTCTGTAGTACGCTCACACAACCAAGCTAGATTCGAGATGTCAATAGTATTTCGCAATTTTGCGCCATCGACCGTTCGCCCAACATTTGTCGACACCACCGGCTATAGTTCGGTGCCATGGCTCGAACTGGATCCGCGACGACCACGCGCTCCAACGAGGTGCTGCAGCGACTTCGCTCGGACATCCTCAACGGACGTCTTGCCCCTGCGTCGAAGCTCGGCTTCGCCGAGCTGGGCGCACGCTACGACGTCAGCAGCGGAGTGCTTCGTGAGGTGTTGCCCCGGCTCGTCGAGCAGGGTCTGGCGACCTCCGAGGCACAGCTCGGGTTCCGCGTCGTGGATGTCTCCGTGCACAACCTCACCCAGCTCACCGAAGCGCGTGTCGCCATCGAGACCTTCGTGATCCGCGAGGCTGTCGCACACGGCGCCATCGCGTGGGAGTCGGACGTCGTCGCCAAGCACCACGCGCTCGAGCGGATCGGCCGCGCGAGCACCGGCGTAGAGATCAGCGAGGACTGGCTCGTCGCGCACGAGGCGTTCCATCTCGCGATCCTCGTCGGCTGCGGAAACCGCTACCTCTACGAAGCGGCTGCACGCCTCCGGTCGATCTCGGAGGTCTACCGCTGCTGGTCGACTCCTGAGAGTCGCCGGACGCATCGCGACATCGAGGCCGAGCACCGCGCGATCATGGAGGCCACCGTCGGCCGCGACGCCGACCTCGCGGCCAGTCTCAGCGAGCGGCACATCCGGCTCACCACCGAGCTGGCGATCGCCAGTCAGCAGACGCCCGAGTCCGCCTGAGGGGGTCAGGCGCCCCGCATGGCGCGGGCGATGGCCAGGCTCGCGGTGCGGATCGCGACCCGGTTGGGGATCTGGGTGCCGGCCTCACCCGGTGATACGAGAGAGATCGCGCCCAGCGCCTCCTTTCGGTGATCGAGGATCGGCGCCGCCACGGTGGAGATGAAGGCGGGCCCGCTCGCCAGCGGGTTCGGGGCGGAGAGCGCGCACACGCCTTCCGATCGGGTCATCGCGAGAAGCTGCCGCAGCCGGACCGGGTCGGCGGCGCGGGCCAGGCACGGGTCTCGCACATCGTCCGGTGCGTACGCCAGCAGGGCCACGCCGATACCGGTCTCGTCGAGGGGGATCCGGCCTCCCACGCGGTACTTGACCGCCGTCGCGTCCGAGGCGGAGAGCCGCTCGACGAGCACACCCTGGTCCCCCTCCCTCACCGCCAGCAGGATGTGCTGACGGGTGACGTGGTGCAGGTCCTCCATCACCGGCAGCGCCGCCGCACGCAGACCATGACCACGCGGGGCAAGCGACGCGATCTCGAGCAGGTGGAGTCCGACCACGAACTCCCCGTCGTCGCGGCGTTCCAGTGCCCCCAGGCGCAGGAGCTGGTTGGCGATCCGCAGCGCGGTGCTCTTCGGGAGGCCCGAGCGGACGGCAAGCGTCTGCAAGGGCAGGCTCTCGCCGTCCGACGTGAACGCCCGCAGCAGCCGGAACGCCCGGTCCAGGATCGGCTCCCCGACAGGCGGCCGGCCGGAGGGGCGCCCGGAATATTGCGTGCCACTCATCGAAATGCCCCCTGCGTATCGGCCGTCAGACGCCCAACGATACGCGCATGCCGAATCGCCAGAACGTCACATCCCGGCCCCGGGTGCTCATCGCGGGCGGCGGCCCCGCGGGTCTCGCCACCGCCGCCGAGCTGGCCTTCCACGGGATCCGCTCGATCGTGATCGAACCACGCGCGATGGTCTCCCACAGCAGGCCGCGGGCCAAGACGACCAGTCCACGCACGATGGAGCTGTTCCGCCGATGGGGCGTCGCGGACGCCGTGCGAGAGGCTGCGCCGCTCAAGCCGGAGTGGTGCCGGAGGGTGATCTTCTGCACCACGCTCAACGGCGAGGTCATCACCCACTTCGACGACGCCTTCGGGATGAGGGCTGATCCCAGTGACATCTTCGCCGAGGGCGGGCAGCAGGTGCCGCAACCGATCGTCGAGGAGGTGCTCCGCGCCCACCTGCAGTCGACCGGACTCGTCGAGCTACGACTCGCAGAGCGGGTCACGGGTCTGACCGAGTCGCGCGACTCGGTCACCTGCGAGATCACGCGCGACGACGAGTCGACGTACCAGATCACCGTGGAGTACGTCGCCGGCTGCGACGGGGCGAAGGGCGTCACCCGAGACGCCATCGGTGCGACGCTTGCCGGGGTTTCGTCGCCTCGCTCGAACCTCAACGCGGTGTTCCGCGCACCGGGACTGCACCCCGCGATCGGTGAGGCCATCCATTACTGGGTGATCGGCCCGGAGGTGAAGGCGACCATGGGCCCGCTCGACGGCGAAGGGATCTGGTGGGCGGGCCTCGGTGGTATCGATGTCACGTGTACCGAAGAGCGCGCGGTCGAGCTCGTCGCCGCCCTCACCGGGCAGCCGGCGCACGAGATCGGCATCGAGCTCCTCGCCACCGACCCGTGGGTCCCCCGGATGCTGATCGCCAGCCAGTACGCCTCCGACCGGGTCTTCCTCGTCGGTGAGAGCGCGCACGTGAATCCGCCCTTCGGAGGCCACGGCTTCAACACCTGCGTCGGAGATGCGGTCAACATCGGCTGGAAGCTCGCTGCTGTGCTGCACGGCTGGGCAGGCCCCGGGCTGCTCAGCACCTACGAGGCGGAACGGCGCGAGGTCGCACAGCAGACAATCGATTCTGCGACGCGCAACCTCGCGGCCTCGGGCCCCGACATCGCGCGGACCGCCGAACGCATCCAGGAGACCAAGTACGAGGAGTTCAACTCGTTGGGTCTCGTGCTCGGGTACTCGTACCACGGCTCACCGGTGGTGGTCACGACGAACGAGGCACCGCCGCCCTTCACCGTGGTGGACTTCACGCCGTCGACCGTACCCGGCTCGCGGCTCCCGCATGCCTGGCTCGAGCCGGGTCATGCGCTGTACGACGACCTCGGTCGCGGCTTGACGCTGATCCATCCACGCGGCGCCGACGCGGCCGTCATCGCACGGTTCCAGGGGAAGGCGGAGCACCTCGGCATCCCGCTGACGGTGATCCCGGCGCCGGCCGCGTGGGCACACGAACACTTCCTCCTGGTCCGCCCCGACCAGCACATCGCCTGGCGCGGCCGCCAGCTGGACGCCTCCGTCCTGCCCCGGGTGGTGGGACATCTGGAGCACGCCGACCCGACTCGCGCCGACCTCGACCGAAAATAATTTTCGCAATTATTTACAAATGTCTTGAAGTTCTCCGAATATCGAATACAGTCCCTGCGGCGCACGCCACATCGAGTACTCCTGAGGAGAGGGCATGTTGACGAACAGAGTTGTTCGCTGCTGTCGCCGTACCGCCGTCTTGGCCGTGGCGGGACTGCTCGCGCTGGCCATGTCAGCCTGCGACGCCGGCAAGGCGGGAGGCGACACGACGTCGGGCGGGGCGAGCGGCCCCTCATCCGCAGCCATCGACGACGCCAAGGCGATCATCGAGCAGTACAGCGCTCCGGTCACCAAGTTCCCCAAGGTCGCCCCGGTCGCGGACACGACTGGGCTGGCCGGCAAGAGCGTCTGGTATGTGCCGATCAGCATGGCGCCGCCGGCCTTCCAGGTGTACGCCGACTCGCTCACCAAGGCGCTGTCCCACCTCGATGTCCACGTCCACGTATGCGACGGCAAGTTTGTGCCGACCGCGATCGCGGCGTGCCTTGAGCAGGCCGGCTCCAGCGGCGCCGATGCCGTCGTCACCGGCTATGTCGACTACGTGCTCGCCTCCCATGCGGTGGACGCTCTGGTGGACAAGGGGGTCAAGGTGCTGCTCGGCGGCGCGGCCCTGCCCTCGGGCAGGCACAACACCGAGACACTCGCCTTCCATGACACCATCGACCAGCAGCTCCTCGGTCAAGAGCTCACCGCGAGCGCGCTGATCGCCGACAGCGGGGGCAAGGCGAACATCCTCTACATCGGCACCTCGGACACACGGACCATTCAGGCGACCGGCGATCACGCGGTGAAGTACCTCGGCGAGAAGTGCCCGGATTGCAAGGTGACGCGCATCAACTACAACAGTGCGAGCCTCGACAAGCTCCCCTCGCAGGTCAGCGCTGCGCTCATCAAGGAGCCGAACACCAACTACATCTTCGCCGTGCTCGACACAGCCATTCCGCCGGCTATCGCCGGTGCGCGCGCCGCAGGCTTCGAGAAGAAGGTGAAGATCGGGGGCATGGGTGGTGACCTCGCGGTGCTGCAGGGTATCGCCGGCGGCGGTCCTGAGTTCGCCACAGCGGGTTCCTTCCTGTCGTACACCAGCTGGCTGTTCGCCGACGACGTCGTGCGGATGCTCGCCGGCCAGGCCCCTGCCGACAAGGGTCTGCCGGTCCCCTACCGCCTGTTCACCAAGGCCGACGTGGCCGGCCTCGCCCTCACCCCGAAGGGCTACGCCTCTATGGAGTGGTACGGCAGCGACGCCTACGAGGAGCAGTTCCTCACCGCGTGGGGAGCCAAGTGACATGGCTCGCCTCGAGCTCCGAGGGATCTCGAAGACCTTCGGACCCAACCGAGTCCTCTCCGCAGTCGACCTCACGGTCGGTCCCGGAGAGATCCGCGGTCTTGCCGGACAGAACGGGTCGGGCAAGTCGACCCTCATCAAGATCCTCACCGGCGTCTACACCCCTGATCCCGGTGCTCGGATCAGCGTCGACGGCACCGCGCTCGGGACACCGGTGCGGTGGCAGGCGGCACACGCCGCGGGCGTCTCCGTCGTCCACCAGGACCTGGGGCTTCTCGACCACCTGACGATCGCGGAGAACATCTGCGTCGGAGGGTTCCCGACCACCCGCATGGGCCGCATTGACCGCAGCGCATGCGACCGTATCTCCGCGACAACGCTCTCCCGGCTGGGCGTGGACCTGGACCCAGCCACCTACGTCGGCGAGCTCTCCGCTGCCCAGCGTGCCGAGGTGGCGATCGCGCGAGCGCTGCGCGATCACGCGCCCGGACAGGGACTCATGATCCTCGACGAATCCACGCGCGCGCTCCGCGGCCGTGACCTTGACCGGGTCCATGGGATGCTGCGCCAGATAGTCGCGGGCGGATCGTCGGTGATCATGATCAGTCATAGCCTGCACGAGCTCGCCTCCCTGTCCGACGGCGTCACCGTGCTGCGCGACGGTCGCGTCATCGCCGATCTCGACGCGGCCGCCGGCCTCCCGGAACACGAGATCGCCCGGGCCATGCTCGGCGACTCGGTTGCCCGCTTCGACCGGGCCGGCAAGCAGGCTGCCGACGAGCGGCCCCGCATCGTGGTGCAGGGCATGGCCGGCCGGCACGCACGGGATGTCACCTTCAGCATCGGCGCCGGCGAGATCGTCGGCATCACCGGCGTCCCCGGGAGCGGCTACGAAGAGATTCCCGCTCTGGTGGCGGGGGGCACGCGCACGACGGCGGGCATGCTCCACGTGGACGACACGAACGTGGACCTCGCGCGCTTCAGCGTCTCCCGGGCCATGCGGTCGGGTGTCGTGTTGGTGCCCGAGCGGCGAGACCGCGATGGGCTCGCCCTGGAGCTGACGGTGCAGGACAACGTCACGCTGCCCAGACTCAGGCGCCTGCGGCGTTCGTTCTTCCTCAGCAGGACGTGGCGGGCCATCGAAGGACGGCGAGCCATCGACGAGCACGGCATCCGGCCGGCCAACCCGCACGCGCTCGCCCGCCAGCTGAGCGGCGGAAACCAGCAGAAGGTGCTCCTTGCGAAGTGGATGGCGATGCGGCCGAAGCTGCTGGTGCTGCACGAGCCGACCCAGGCCGTCGACGTGGGCGCCCGCCAGGACATCCTTCACAAGATCGCCGACATCACGCAGGACGGCACCGGCGTCCTGATCGTGAGCAGCGAGGCCGACGATCTGACCGCGATCTGCGATCGAGTGCTGATCTATCAAGCGGACGGCGGACTGACGCCCGGCGACAGCGATGACGCCGACACGCTGCTCGAGCAAGTGTTCACGACCCCGGCGCCCCATATGACAGGACAGTGACGATGGCCGCCAATCAGGCAACCCCGAGTCCGACCGACGTCGGCACGGGTCCCAACGCTTATCAGCGCACCTCCCGGCGCCCCGGGTGGATGTCGCCCGGACAGCTGCTGTCCAGGTACGCCTTGATCCTGGTCTGGGTGCTGCTCGCGGTCGGGTATGCCGTGCGGATGCCCGACACGTTCGCAACGACGTCGACGGTCCAGGCGATCTTCGGGTCGCAGTCGGCCCTGCTGATCCTGGCCCTTGCGGCGCTCGCAACGCTGGTCGCCGGGGAGTTCGATCTCTCATTCGCCAGCGTCATGGGACTGGCGGCAACGATCGTTCCCGTACTGACGACGCTGCACGGCGTCCCCAGCTGGCTCAGTTGCCTCATCGCGATGGGAGTTGCCGCCCTCTGCGGCATGATCAACGCCTTCTTCGTGGTGGTGCTCGACGTCCCGTCGCTGGTGGTCACGTTGGGCTCGGCGAGCTTCTTCCTGGGCCTTTCCGAGCTCGTCGGCTCTGCGACGTCCATCGCGATCTCCGACCCGAAACTCACCGACCTCATGGTGCACCGGCTCTTCGGCCTTCCGCTGTCCTTCTACTACGGCGTCGCCCTGAGCCTGGTGTTCGCCTACGTGCTGACATGGACGCCGTTGGGGCGGCACATCGCGTTCGTCGGCGCGAACCGCGATGTGGCCAGGCTCGCCGGTGTCAACGTGCGGGCCGTCCGGGCTGGCAGCTACGTTGCCGCCAGCATGCTCGCCGGCTTGGCCGGCATCGTGATCGTGGCGAGCGTCGGCGGCTTCGACCCGGTGGCGGGTTCCGTCTACCTCCTACCGTCGATCGCAGCCGTCTTCCTCGGCACCGCTGTCGTGCATCCGGGCCAGTTCAACCCGATCGGCACCCTGATCGGCGTCTACTTCCTGGCCACCGGCGTGATCGGCCTGCAGTTGCTGGGATACACCGGCTGGGTCCAGAACGCCTTCTACGGTGCCGGACTGGTGCTGGCGGTGAGCGTCGCGGCCCTGGTACGTCGACGCGTCGGCGTTGGCTAGGTCTGGAGCTTATGCTGCCTGCCGCTTTGAGGCGGACTTCGCGTTGTCCGTTTTGCCTTGTCTTCCGACGGGGTGCTCGCGGGCTCGGCGCTTGTTCTTCGAGCCCGCCGGCCGACGGGGGCCCGCCGCCGGTTCTCGGTGCGCCGGCCGGCCGGGGCGTCTTTCCGTGAAGGCCGCGAAATCCTCGGCGGACGCGGACACGGGCGGGGGTGGGGCGGCCGGGCCGGGCGGATCGTTCCCAGGGCCGGCGGAGGTTCTCGGTCAGGGGCCGGGCGAGGCGGAGTTGGGTGTGAGCGGCGATGACCCAATGCCTCGAAGTTAGGGGCCCGGCGACGGTTGTCAAGAGGATCGTGGAACGCTGCGGGCCTCTGCTATTCAGGGGATCGACCAAGATCTTCCCGAAAGCAGAGGCCCTGTGGTCCAGTCTGTCATGGGCGGCACGAGCGATGTGTTCGCCCCCGGCCATCTCGGTGAGTTAACGCAGGTCGTGCCCCCGGAGTTGGTTGACGCCGTTCTGGAGGAAACCGGAGCGCGGGAACGGCGGCTTCGATGTCTTCCCTCCAGGGTCGGGGTGTACTTCGTTCTGGCTTTGGGACTCTTCGAGCACCTCGGCGCCCGACTCGTGTGGACCAAGCTGGTCGCGGGGCTGACCGCCCGCGTCCCCGAGCCTTCCGAGAAGGCGCTTCGTGACCTGCGCCGGCGGATCGGCCCGGAGCCGGTCAAGCGACTGTTCGAGGTGTTGGCGGGGCCGCTGGCCCAGCCGTCCACTCCTGGGGTGAGTTACCGGCGCTGGCGGACGGTCGCCTTTGACGGGTGCAGCAGCCTGATCGTCCCCGATCATGAACGGAACTGGTCCTGGCTCGGCCGCCCCGCCAGCCGACTCGGCCAGGCGGGATACCCCAGGTTGATGCTGATGACACTGTGCGAAACCGGAACCCGCGGCCTGATCGCGGCAGCCTTCGGCCCCGTAGCCAGGGGCGAGACGTATTACGCACAGCAGCTGACTTCGAACTTGACCCCGGACATGCTGCTACTGGCGGACCGTGCTTTCCCCACTGCTGCGGCGGCCGCCACTGGCGCATCTCGCGCCAGGCCTGCTTCTCCCCGTCGGGGGCGTCGTCCTTGGGCTTCTTCGGCGAAGCGCTGACCTGGCTTCGGGGAACTCGTTGGCCAGTCCCCGGTAGCCCTCGTCGACCTCGGCCTTCACGGCCGGGTGCAGACGCAACTGCTCGGCGATGCCCTCGGTGCGCACGGCGGTCTGGTCGTGCATCCGCACGACCGGTCGGCGCCGTTGCACAGCGTGCGGCCCTGACCGTCGCTGATGGTGGGGGTCTTGAGGGTGTTCTGCCTCTTCTTGCCCGAGAGGAACGCGCGGCGTCCTGGCCGGTGCGTGCGGGGCGGCGGACCTGGGTCTGCCTGCCGTCGATGCGCAGCTGGATGCGCTCTGCGGTGGCGTAGGCGAACACGTCGGCCAGGGTGCGCAGGCCCGGCCGGTCGGGGACGGCGAAACCGCGCCGGGCGAGCAGGGGACGGACTTCGCCGATCGCCTCGCTCACCGTGGAGCGGCCGACGCCGTACAGCTCGGCCGGCGCGGCATGCGGAAGATGTGTGCGCAGGTAGACGAGGGTGAGCCGGACGCGGTCGGTGAAGACCAGCTCCTGCTTCGGGCCGGCGCCCGCCACCCTGAGCCGCCTGTGGCCGCGCCGCTCGTGCAGCTGCGCTTCGCGTAGAGCGCACCACGGCTCGGCCGACTCTTCGATCAAATCGCCAGGATGTTGGCGGGAGATGCCGGCAGGTCCACAAGATCCGCGAGCCGGGTCCGGTGCCAACCCGCCGTACCCAATGCGATGTGGCCGGCCTTGGCCCGCTTGAGGTACAGGTGAGCCGGATGCTCCCACGTCATGCCGATGCCGCCGTGCAACTGGATCGTTTCCTCTGCGACGTGCACCGCGATATCACTGCAGTAGGCCTGGGCCACGGCCACGGCGACTTCGACGTCGTCGGCGTCATCCGCGAGGGCTCCCGCGGCGTAGCGCGCGGCAGCGGCCGCACCCTCCAGCTGCACGAAGAGATCCGCAAGCCGGTGCTTGACGGCCTGGAAGCCGCCCACGGCCCGACCGAACTGGCGACGCTCCTTCACATACGCCAGCGTGGTGTCGAAGCACCATCGGGCCACTCCGAGCTGCTCGGACGCGAGCAGTCCGGCCCCCCACATCAGTCCCCGCTGGACTGCGGCGGCGCCCGGCGGGCCTGAAGCGATCAGGATGCCGTGCGCTCCGGTCAGGTCGACATCGGCCAGCGGCCGGGACATGTCCAGCGAGACGACGGGTCGCGCGTCGGCCTCCGAGGCTCGCACGGCGTAGAGGTCGACTCCCGCATCCCCAGGCACCGGCACGAGCAGCAGGTCCGCATCGAGCACCCCCGCGACCGAACGCACCCGACCGCAGAGCGCGCCCTCCGCCACCGACAGCTGGGGGAGGTCACGGCCCGGAGCCGTCGACCACGGCACGACCAGGGCGGCGCGCTCCTGGCCGGAGGCAACTCCCCGGACCAGGTCGCTCCCCGACTCGAGCAGCACCTGTGTGGCGATCACCGAGCTCGTCAGGAACGGGACCGGAGCGACCGCACGACCCAGCTCCTCCAGAACGACTGCCGTCTCCCGCGCGGACGCTCCGGCTCCGCCCAGATCCTCGCAGACCAGCAAGCCGGCGAGTCCGAGCTCATGTGCGATGCCCTGCCACAGCCCGGCATCGACCGGGACCCCGTCGTACAGGGCCGCCACGTGCGAAGGCCGGCACCGGTCGGTGAGCAGCGCGCTCACCGCTGCACGAAGGTCGTCCTCGACATCGGTGTAGAGAAGACTGCCGAGTGTCATCGCTGGAGTTCCTTCCAGGGGAGGTCTTTGTCGAACCGCGGCTCGGCCGGGAGTCCGAGGACCCGCTCGGCCACCACGTTCTTGAGGATCTCCGACGTACCGCCCTCGATGGAGTTGCCCTTCGCGCGCAGGTAGCGGTGGCCGGCGTCCTTCGAAAGGAAGTGCACCTCCTCCGGGCGAGTCATCGTCCAGTCGCCGTAGCGGAGGCCGTCGGCACCGTTCAGTTCCAGTTCGAGCCCCGAGAGGGCCTGACTGATCCGGGCGAACGTCAGCTTCATGGCCGACCCCTCCGGACCCGGCTCTTGCCCCGTGGCCAGCTTCTGGGCCAGGCGGATGCTCGTCAGCCGTGCGACCTCAGCCTCGACCCAGAGCTCCATCAGCTGATGATGAAGGTCCGGTGTACGACGCTCCGGGTGCTCGCGCCAGTTGCGCGCCACAATGCCGATCATGCCGTCCTCGCGTGGGACCGGACGGCCTCCGATCGCCACACGTTCGTTGTTGAGGGTCGTGTTGGCGATCCGCCAGCCGTTGCCTTGCTCTCCGAGCCGCCACTCGTCACTGATGCGGACATCGGTGAGGAAAACCTCGTTGAACTCGGCCTCACCCGTGATCTGTCGCAGGGGTCGAACCTCGATCCCCGGCTCGCTCATCGGGCAGAGGAAGTAGGTGATGCCCGCATGCTTCCGGCGATCCGGGTCCGTGCGCGCCACGAGGATCGCCCACTGTGCGTTCTGCGCCCCCGACGTCCAGACTTTCTGGCCGTTCACCACCCACTCGTCACCATCGCGCACGGCGCGGGTGCCGAGCGCGGCGAGGTCCGATCCGGCGCCCGGCTCGCTGAAGAGCTGACACCAGATCTCCTCCCCCGTCCACAGCGGACGCAGGAATCGCTTTTTTTGAGCTTCGGTCCCGAAGGCGAGGATCGTCGGTGCCGCCATCCCCAGCCCGATCATGTTCACCCGCGGCCGGTTGTCGGGCCCGCCGGCGGCCGCGAACAGCTCATCGACCTCGCCCTGCAGCGATCGTGGCAGCCCAAGGCCGCCGTGTCCCACCGGGAAGTGCACCCACGCCAGGCCGGCGTCGTAGCGGGCCTGCAGCCATCCCAGTGCCGGCGTGCTGCGCGGATCATGTACGGCGAGGAAGTCGGCTACTCGGCGCCGCAGCTCCTCCTGGGCGGTCATCGCCTCGCCTCCTTGACGTGTCGCTTGATCTCGTTGCGGCCGAGGGCGTTGAGGTGCACCTCGTCCGGGCCGCCGGCGAATTGCAGCGTGCGCATGCCGGCCTGCATCCCGGCCGGCGGGAAGTCCTGGCTCAGTCCCCCGCCACCATGGGTCTGGATCGCCTTGTCGAGGATCCACTCCACGGACCTCGGCGTCGCGATCTTGTAGGCAAAGTCCATCAGTAGTGCTCCTTCAAAGCGTCGAGGCCCATGGCCACCATGGGCTCGACCAGGTCGCCGATCCCGTCAAATCCAGGGCCTACGGTCTGTCCGTGGACGTAGCGGTAGTGAATGCCTTCGAGGATCGCTGCCGCCTTGAAAGCCGCAAGGGCGAGGTGGAACCCGAGGTTGCCGAGGTCGCGACCGCTCGCGGTTGCGTAGCGTTCGAGCAGTTCATCCTCGGACGGCCAGCCCGAGGCCCGGGGGAAGGTGGCGACGGCAGCGCCGGCGCCGAACTCCTGGCTGCGCTGGTAGACCACCAGCAGTGCCACGTCACCGAGCGGATCGCCGAGCGTGGACATCTCCCAGTCGAGCACGGCCGCGATCTGGTCGTCCTCATCGATCAGTACGTTGTCGAGCCGGTAGTCGCCATGCACAATGGCCGACGCGAGTGTCTCCGGGACATTGGCTGCGAGTCGTGCGTGCAGCTCGTCGACGCCGGCGAGGTCCCGGATGTGCGATGCATCGAGTTGTGCGCCCCACCGGCGTACCTGCCGCTCGAGGAATCCCTTCGGGCGGCCGAAGTCGGCGAGGCCGATCGGGTCGGGGTCGACCCCGTGCAGGGCGGCGAGCACATCCATGACCCGGCCCCCGATCGTCGCCGTGCGTTCGGGACCGAGCGGCTCAAGCTGCCAGTCCTCACGGTAGGGCGTGCCCTCGACGTGCTCCATCACGTAGAAGGGAGCCCCCAATACCTCGGGATCGGAGCAGAACCCGTACGCCGCAGGCACCGGCACCGCTGTCTGCTGCAGCGCCGAGATGACCCGGAACTCGCGGGACATGTCGTGCGCGGTGGACAGCACGTGTCCGAGGGGCGGCCGGCGGAGCACCCACCGGTGCACGCCGTCGCCCACCAGGTAGGTCAGGTTCGAGCGACCGCCTGCGATCACGCGGCCACCGAGCTCACCTGAGCGCGCTCCGGGCAGCTCGGTGTCGAGCCACCGAGCAAGTCGGCCCAGGTCGAGACCCGGCAGCTCGCTCCCCGATGAGCGGGTCATGTGAGGGAACCACCACTGCGAGGGAATCCGCGATGCAGGCCGGCTTCTGAGCACTGTCGATCTCGATCGTGACCGGCGAAGTCATCAGATGACCAAGGCAGTTCTGCTTCAGCGGCACCAGCTCGATGCCGGCACGAACCCGTGATTCGACCGGCGCGGGCACAGGGAACCATATCCGGTCGCAGCCGCAGTTGACCGCCATGGAGAGGCCCTCGATCCGGAAGATCTGGTCCGAGGGCATCGGCACCAGCGAGAGCAAGCCGTGCGCGATGGTGGTGCCGAACGGTCCGGCGGCGGCGCCCTCCCGGGTCGATGGGGATCCACTGGTGATCACCCGTCGCGTCCGCGCAGGCGTTCACCTGCGCCCGGCTGATCTCATGCCAGTCGCTACAGCCGATGTGGCTGCCGACCGCCTCTTCGAGTTCGGCGCTGCCGTTGAAGACCTTCACTGTTCCCCTGCCTTTCTTGTCGCGTCTGCACTGGTCATTCCCAAGATCGGTGGACCCAGGAGCCCTGGGTGCGGCTGCCGCCGTCGCGCCGCGTGGACGGCTTGGGAAACGTGGCCGCCCCAGGCCCGCGACGACTCGACCGCCCATCGGGTACGTCGACCCGATCGCTGCTGTTGGGCAATGCCGGCGAGGTCGTCTGCGAGATCGATACACGACGAGCTGCGGATGTGACCGCGCCGAGATCTGGGCCGGGTCGGACATCGAAAGGACGCACCATCACTGCCTGCGGATCACCGAGGAGGGCGCGCGGCTGCTGTCCGGCCGGGTCCGGAACGACGAAACCGAGCTGCTGACACTGATCGGCGACGTCCTGGACACATCTCGCGACGTGCTGTGGGCCCTCGACCCCCACCACGGTGACTTCTTCTGAGACGGGCAATGCTGCTCAGCCCTGCGGGCCGCCTGCGACGTACAGAACCTGCCCCGACACAAAGCCGGCGCCCTCGCTCACGAAGAAAGACGCGGCGTGGGCGATGTCTTCGGGACGGCCGGTGCGGGCCACGGGGATGACCTTCGTGGCGTTCTCCTTCAAGTCCTCGAAGGAAACACCCACACGCTTCGCAGTGGCCTGCGTCATCTCGGTCTCGATGAAGCCGGGAGCGATGGCGTTGGCGGTGATGCCGTACTTGCCGAGCTCGATCGCCAGTGTCTTGGTGAAGCCCTGCACACCGGCCTTCGCCGCCGCGTAGTTGGCCTGACCGCGGTTGCCAAGCGCGGAGGTGCTCGACAGGTTGACGATCCTGCCCCACTGCGCCTCCGTCATGTGGGCCTGGACAGCGCGGGTCATCAGGAAGGCACCACGCAGGTGCACGTTGAGGACCGCATCCCAGTCGTCGGTGGTCATCTTGAACAGCAGGTTGTCGCGGATGATGCCGGCGTTGTTGATCAACACCGTGGGCGGACCCAGCTCAGCCACCACCCGCGTCACCGCATGGGCCACCGCTTGCTCGTCGCTGACGTCGGTCCCGATCCCGATGGCGCGTCCGCCGCCGGAGACGATCTCACCGGCGACCAGGCTCGACGCGGATTCGTCGAGGTCGAGCACCGCCAGGGCGAGGCCGTCGTGAGCCAGCCGGCGAGCAACCCCCGCTCCGATGCCGCGTGCCGCTCCGGTCACGATGGCCACACGCTGTTCGGTCATGCTCCTACTCCTTCTACTTGGGTCACGGACCGCAGTCCGGGGACGAGCCGACTCATGGCGTCGCGCATGCCGGCCGGGTCGATGTGGAGCCAGGCGTGCATCCCGACGCCCCGGGCACCGGCAACGTGGGGCTCCGCGTCGTCGAGGAAGACCGCGGCCTCCGCGGTGATCCCGAGGCGCTCCAGGGTGAGCCGGTAGATCGTGGGGTCCGGCTTGCAAAGCCCCACCTCGCCCGAGATCACGACCTCGTGGAAGAGAGAGTCAATGCGGGCACGCGGAGAGGTGTTGCCCCAGCCGTTGGACAGCAGCGCCACACGAATGCCGAGCGCGCGCAGCTCCTCGACCAGCGCGAACATGCTCGGATCGGCACGCATCCCCGCGAAGATCCGCGCCAAGATCCCGGATGCGACAACCGGGCGATCGCCGTGAGTCGGCAGCTGTGGCGTGAGCAGCTCCTCGAACTCCTGGACGCTCAGCGCGCCGCTTGCAAGCCTGTGGATGGGATTGCCCCCCAAAGCGGAGCGCGAGAGCCATGCCTTGAGCACGGCCCGGAACGACTCCGGGGCCATGCCGTCCGCCTCCAGCCACGCACTGATGCCGCTGCTGACCGGGTTCGTAAGGACTCCCCCGTAGTCGAAGACCACGGACTCGATGCGGGCCGGCTCGCTCATATGACGCACACCAGACGCCCGACCGTGCTGCCGTCGGCGAGCCGCTGCACACCATCGGCGATGTCACCCAACGCCAACCGCTCACTCACCAGCGGCTTGATCCGTCCGGCGTCAGCCAGGCGGGTGAGTTCGGCGTGGCACTGCTGCACCGCGGCCGGATCCTTGCTGTTGTACAGACCCCAGTGGAGACCGAGGATCGAGTAGTTCTTGACCAGCGCGTGGTTGAGAGTCGCCGACTGGATCTCGCCTCCGGCGAAGCCGACCACGACGATCCGGCCCTCGAAGGCGATGCACTTCGTCGAACGCCGATAGCTCTCGCCTCCGACGGGGTCGTAGATGACATCGGCGCCTCGGCCGCCGGTCTCTTCCTTGACCACCTCGACGAAGTCCTGCTCATGACGATCGACGACGACGTCGGCTCCGAGCCAGCGCGCGTACTCCGCCTTGTCCGGGCCGCCGACAACGCCGATGACGCGCGCCCCGGCCGCCTTCCCCAGCTGAATGGCAGCACTGCCGACACCGCCTGCGGCCGCATGCACGAGGAGGGTCTCACCGGCTTGGATGCCGGCCCGTCGGTGCAGTCCGAACCAGCCGGTCTGGTACCCGATCTGCAGCGAGGCGGCCTCCGCATCCTCCAGGACTCGCGGTGCGTGGAACGTCGTGTGCTGGCTCATCACGGCATACTCGGCGAAACCACCGTGCGGCAGGTCTGGATTGCCCAGCACCCGGTCGCCCACCGCAAAGCCGGTGACCTCCTGGCCCATCGCGACCACTTCGCCGCACAGCTCGACGCCGGGCGTGAAGGGGAGCTCGGGCTTGATCTGGTAGAGCCCGCGACACAGCAGCGCGTCGGGGAAGTTCGCGGCAACTGCCAAGACCTTGACCACGACTTGTCCAGCGGCCGGGACGGGGTCGGCGACCTCGCTGAGCACGAGGGCGTTCCGCGGCTCGCCCAGCTGGGTGACTTGCCATGCCTTCATTGCTGCCTCGTTTCGAAGTTCTGAGGGAGCCTGTTCACGCCGGACAGCCACCCCTCGGTGTCTGCTGCCCGGGCCAAGGAGTAACTGGCGACCCCGGGATGGGGCAGTGCCGAGAACCGGCACTGCTCTATCGCCTCCATACAACGCGCCGACGACCTCATCCGGAGTCCTGGCTGCGTCGGCGACCAAGACGTCGCCCCCGCGCCGCTCTCCTCGAACATCGCGGCCTGCACGCCCCGCAGACGGACAGCACGGACCTCAATCCCACGACGGCGGTACGTCGCCAACAGCCATTGCGCGAACCCCACGGCCGCATGCCCGGTGCTTGAGTACGTCGCCGCACCGAGCGACATGACAAGACGGCAGACCATGCCGTGACGACGAATCGGCCGCTACCGCGACCGCGCTCGAGCCACGACGGGGCCGGAATCCCGGCGACACGCGCGTACGCCATCAGGTTCACCTCGATGTTGAGCGTCCAGTCCACCTCGACGGGTCGAGGCCGAATCTGCGCGATACTCCGGTGCCGGCGACGTACACGCCGATCTCACCGAGGTACTGCGTGGCACGCTCGTTCAGCGATGCCAAGACCTCCGGTGCGGCCGCGTCGCCGGGAACAGCGAAACCACCGGCCTCCTCTGCCACGGCCTTGCACGCCTTGCTCGTCGAGGTCCCCGGACGACCACGCGCGCACCTTCCGAAGCGACCTCAACGCGATCCCACGGCCGATGCCGCGGGCGGCGCCGGTGACGACGACGCCCCGACCCGTAAGGTATTCACCGCGCTCCGCCCACCAGGGTCACGCCACCGTCGACGACCAGCTCCTGACCGGTGACCCACGCGACGTCGTGTGAAAGCAGGAAGACGAAGGCGGAGCCGATGTCGTCGGGCACGCCGAGCCGTCTCAACGGGTACTGTCGGCAACGGCGATCACCCACACCCGCTGCGGCGCAGCCAGGCAGATGACGTCGCAGATCTTGCGGCGATGTCGGCCTGCAGTTCCACGACCGGGCCGTACCCCGCGTTGACGGCAGTGTTGTTGACCAGGTCGATGCTCCCCGACATCCGCAGCGCGCGGGCGATGGTGTCCTCGTGATGTGCGGTGCCGTCGGCCGTGCCGGCGGCGAGCACGCGATCGCAACCGCCGAGCTGAACAGCGGCAGCATCGAGCGCGTCCTGCTTGCGCGCCGTGACGGCGCCCATCTTCGCGCCGCCGGAAACGAGCCGTTCCAGGATGGCGATCCGATGCCACGGCTCGCGCCGGTGACGATCGCCGTCTTGCCTGCGAAGCGAGTCCTCACGAGAGCCGCTCCAGCACCATCGCCATACCCTGTCCGCCACCCACGCACATCGTCTCGAGCCCGAACTGCTTGTCGTGGAACTGGAGCGAGTTGATCAGCGTGCTGGTGATGCGAGCGCCAGTCATGCCGAAAGGGTGGCCGACTGCGATGGCGCCACCATTGACGTTGAGCTTGTCGACGTCAATGCCCAAGTCGCGGGCCGACGGGATCACCTGCGCCGCGAAGGCCTCGTTGATCTCGACAAGGTCGATGTCACCGATCGTCATGCCCGCCCGGGCGAGAGCCTGCTTGCTCGCCTCCACCGGACCGAGACCCATGATCTCGGGCGAGAGCCCGGAGACGCCGGTGGAGACGATCCGGGCCAGCGGGGTCAGTCCGAGCTGCTTGGCCTTGGTGTCGCTCATGATGACGACCGCTGCCGCGCCGTCGTTGAGCGGACAGCAGTTCGCGGCGGTGACGCTTCCGTCGGGACGGAAGACCGGCTTGAGCTGAGAGACCGATTCCATGGTCACGCCGGGCCGAGGGCCGTCGTCGGCGGAGACCACACTGCCGTCCGGCAGCGTCAACGGGGTGATGTCGCGCTCCCAGAAGCCGTTGGCGACCGCCTTCTCGGCGAGGTTCTGGCTGCGGACGCCGAACTCGTCCTGCTCCTGACGGCTGATGCCTTTGAGCCGGGCCACGTTCTCGGCGGTCTGCCCCATCGCAGCGTACAGGTCGGGCATGGCGGGTCGCGGGTCGCTCCATCCCTGACCGCCCTCGGCCAGGACCGCGGTGCGCTTGCGTGCCCCGTCGACGAGTGGGTTCTCGGTGCCGGGGATGTCGCAGAAGCCATTGCCGTACCGGCTCACCGCCTCGACGCCAGCGGAGATGAAGACGTCGCCCTCGCCCGCCTTGATCGCGTGGAACGCCATCCGGGTGGTCTGCAGGCTAGAGGAGCAGTAACGGCTGACCGTGGTACCGGGCAGGTGATCCATCCCCGCGAGCACGGCCACGGCCCGGGCCATGTTGTGGCCCGCCTCGCCTGCCGGCTGCGCGGACCCGAGCATGAGGTCATCGATGTCACACGGGTCCAGGGCCGGAACCTTCGCAAGACCTGCTAGGACCATGGCCACGGCCAGGTCATCGGGCCGCATCGAGACCAGCGATCCCTTGTTGGCGCGGCCTATCGGCGAACGGGCGGTGGCAACGATCACGGCTTCGGGCATCTGGGGTTCTCCTTAGCAAAGAAGCGTTCACAGGTTTCGCGGACAGTTGACCTCTGCTGCGCGCCGCCTGTCCGCGGAACCCCTCCGCCACCCTAACGCACTTTCTCGATTTCTTGCCATAATTTCGAAGTTTTGCCTCATGGAACAAGACCCGTGGGCAAGGCACGGTCGCCAGAACGCGCTGGATCCCCGTCAGACAGGGCCTGCCGCCCGACGCCGTTCGCCTTGCCCACCCAGCCCGTCAGTCCGGCCTTCCAGCCGAGGCGCGCGGCGCGGCCAGGTCCGACGTCGCGGAGGGGCCGCTGCGGATCGCGGCCTTCCGCAGCGCGGCTCTCCACATGCTGCCGCCCGCCCTTGAGCGCCTACGCACCCGGCACCCGGGG
Organism: Streptomyces sp. HUAS ZL42; assembly: GCF_040782645.1. Classification (GTDB taxonomy): domain Bacteria; phylum Actinomycetota; class Actinomycetes; order Streptomycetales; family Streptomycetaceae; genus Streptomyces. The sequence goes on along the minus strand of NZ_CP160403.1, from coordinate 9,693,013 downwards.
ATCAAGCCGCGGGTGCGGATCGTACGCGAGATCGGACGCGGCACCGCGGGCGAAGTGGCCGACGGGAGCCGACATAGGCATCGCCACACTGGGTGGCTCCATGCCCCTTCCACCGGGTCTGGTCGCAAGCGGACTCCTTGAAGAGCCGTATGCCCTGGTGCACGCGGCAGGCAACGCGACCCCGCGTTCGCTGCCGCTGGTCGACTGGGCCGAAAACTGCGGCTCCTACACACGCGACTGTGGACCGCGCAGGACTGGATCCCGAAGGCGTCCATCGAGGCCGAGGACGACGGAGCGATGCTCTCCTTGGTGAGCGCAGGTCACGGAATGGCCATCATGCCCACGCTCTCCTTGATCGGAGCACCGAATTCGGTCGGGATCACCGATCTCGGACCCGGGCGCCCGACACGCCAGGTCGGCTGTGTCACCACCACCGAACTGGCCGGGTCCGCCGTCGTGCGCGCCTTGGTGCGGGCATTGCGTGCCACGGTCCCCAGTGGACGACTGCGGCCAACCCCCTGAGCCTCAGCGGCCGTGAGCAGTGGTCTCGCCCTCCAGGGCGGACGACAGCATCGCTTGGCCAGCTGCCTTCGAGGAAGAGGTCATCCTTGCGGACCGCGGACGGACTGCCAGATCCGTTCTGGCAGGGCACGGCAAGCCTGCTGGAGGTCAATGGTCGGGTCGCCTGCCAGCCGGCGTCGGGCGGTTTCCGCCACCGGGCCGATGAGAAGCATCTCCATGAGCGGATCGGGAAGGTCGACGATGCGTCCGGCTTCGACATGCGGCCGTAGCCAGGTCAGGAGGCGCTCGATGCGGGGGCCCTTGGCCGCGGCGACGACCGTGGTGTGAGCAGGCAGGAACCCTGCGTAAGCCGAAGCGTGGATGAATCGGGCCTTGGCAGGTTGTTCCTCGGCGAACTGCAGGTACGCGACGACCACCGCACGCACCCCGGTCCGGGCGGTCCTCGTCCGCTCGAGCGCGGTGATCAGCGCATCGAGCAAGTCGGCCATACAACGGGCGTAGAGCGTGGCGGCGAGTCCGTCGAAGCTGCCGAAGTGGTGGTACAGGCTGCCCAGGCTGATTCCGCTGGTGGCTGTCACGGCCTGCACCGTGAAGCCTTCGGGCCCCTTGTGTTCGTGGACCTCCAGTGCGGCGGCAAGCAGGCGCCGGGCGGTCTCCTCGCCACGCTGCTGCTTAGGCGACACCGGGCGCTCCGGACGGCGGCGGGGTCTGTGACAGACCACTCAACTCCAGCGCCTGGGCCCAGATCTGCTGTGCCAGCGCGGTGTCGCGTGCCATCGGGGCCAAGGGGGTCTCCTTGTCGATGTGGAAGTACCGTCCGGTGAGATCTGCGGCGGCTGTGCCGTGTGCCAGCCGGATGACGGCGGCTGCTCCGGTTCGCGGCGACTTCCACAGCAGTTTCATCGCCTTGAGCACGTAGCCGGACGCGCCGGGACGGTCGCCCAGCCCTGTGCGGATCACCCCGGGATGTACCGCGTTGATTCGCACTCCGGCCGCGCTCCAGCGTTGCGCAAACATAGGAACCAGCATCACATTGCACAGCTTGGTGTCCGCGTAGGTGCGCAGCGGGTGGAAATGGGCTCCTGTCGGCGTGCTCTCCAAGTCCACGTGTCCCTTGGCGTACAGCCCGGCGCTGACCTGAACCACGCGGGCCCGGGAGGCCACCAGCCGTGGCTCCAGGAGGTGGTTGAGGACGAACGGCGCGAGATGGTTGATGACGAAGGCCTTCTCGAGACCGTTTTCGCCGTGAACCAGCCCACTGGGCCAGATGCCGGCATTGTGGATCAGCACGTCGATGCGAGGGCAGGAGGCGAGCACCGCTTGCGCTGCCGAGCGCACACCGGAGAGTTCGGAGAGATCGCCGACGGCGAGGGCGACGTCCGATCCGCTCAGCGCTCCGAGGGCCGAGCGGGCCGTCTCACCGCGCTGCCGGTCGCGCACGAGGAGGACGACCCGGTAACCGTGGCGCACGAGGTCTCGTGCGACGGCGTATCCAATGCCACGGTTGCCGCCAGTGACAACGGCTGTCGGTGTCGAGCTCATGGCTTCACCATACGAGCAACTAAAAATTTGTTCTAGAGGACAATTCTAGTTTGGAAGCACCGGCGAGTCGTGAGCACTGAGATCGCCCCGGGAAAGTCCTCGGCTGCAGGCTTCACATGTCAGGTCAGGCTCGACGGGACGATCCCGTAACGGCGCATCTTGCGGTACATCGTGGCGCGGGAGATCCCGAGATCCTGCGCGGTGCGCTGGACGTTGGAGTTGCGTTCCATCAACCCACGCAGAATGGCGTCGCGTTCCAGCGCCTCGATGGTGGTCAGGACCTTGTGCGAGGAAACCCGGCATTCCGGCGGCAAGTCCTCGACGTCGATCATCCGGCCGGAGGGCCGCCGCGCCAGGCCGCGGATCACCGCCTCGAGCTGCCGGACGTTCTCCGGCCAGGGGCATCGCTGAAGCAGGGCCAGCGCCTCCGGGGAGAACGTGCTCTCGCCGCTCGGCCGGTACTTGCGCAGGAACAACCGCGCCAGGTGCTCGATGTCACCGTAGCGATGGCGCAGGGGCGGCACTTCCACCGTGGCACCGCAGAACTGGTCCAGCTGGTCGTCGGTGCTGACCATCGACGGCTGGCTGGTCATCACCAACTGGCCGGTGGCGGTGCCGTCCAGGTGCATCAACAGGCTCCTCAGCCGCTGCCGCAGCCGGTCACCCAACAAGTGGACGTCGCGCAGGACGAGCACCGTGGACGGCACGGCCAGCAGTTCGCTGATGTCGTGCAGCCAGCGCTCGGTGACAGCCGGTGCATCCGAGAGCGGCACGTCCGCCATTTCCAGCCGGCGTCCGGCGCCGTGGGCCCGGTGCAGGGCCTCGACCACCGTCCTCTTGCCGACGCCGACTTCGCCCAGGAGATGAAGCCACGTCCCGGCCGAGAACGCCGCTTCGCTGTCGGCGACCGCGCGCAGCCACTGCGCAGACGAGCCCACCAGTCCCAGAACCGGCCGGGCAGGTGCGGCGGAAACCGCAGGACCGGGCCGGGAGCGTCCGATCAGCCGGACCCGGAGGATGGCGCCCGCGTCGCTGTCCTCGCGCCGACAGCGACGGACCCTCAGTTCGGCGACCCGGCCCGAGGGCAGGGCGATGCTGCGCGTCCCCTCCGACCGGCGGTCGTCGGCGATTTCCCGGGCATGGTCGAGCAGGACATAGTGATCCGGCCCGGTCACCGCTGCCCTGAGCTGCTCGTTCATCATGACGACATCACGGTTGAGGGCCAACACGGGGCCCGGGCGCACCGAGGAGCACGCCTCCATGTAGTCCTGAAACAGGGCCCGCTCGCGCCGCGAGCCGATCGCCGCGATCTCGCCCTCGATCTGAGCCGCCACCGAGCGGGCGAAGGCCATCAGCATGCCGTCGGAGCCCTGACGGACGGTAGTGAGGTTGAAGGCTCCGAGCAGGGTGCGCCGGGTGGGATGCAGGATCGGTACGGCCGCACAGCGGAAGTCCCGCAGATCCTCGACGTAGTGCTGCCTTCCGGCGATCATGACCGGGCGGCCGCTGGCCAGTGCGGTCCCGATGCCGTTGGTGCCCACATAGCGCTCGGCGAACACATGCCCCGGGGCCAGATGCACGCGGTTGAGGTGCGTTGTCAGACCCTCGTGGGACACCTTCCGGGAGAGCACCACGCCGTCCCGGTCCGTGATCATCGTGGACACCGGGTCGTCCGCGAGCTGTTTGTGCAACCTGTCCAGGATCGGCAGCGCCGCCCTGGCCAGGGGGCTGTCCAGATTGGGGTTCTCCAGGTAGGGAGCGTCCAGGCTGCCCGACTTCACCTTGTATTCGATCGAGCGTTGCCACGAGGCGACCACGAGTGGCCTGGCGTTTGGCTCCTTGGTGACCTCCAGGTAGAGCTCCTTGGCCGCTCTCAGTGAGCTCCCGGGTTGGTATCGGGGCATTAACACTCCCGTACGGCGCGCGTCACATTTCGTCGGTGCAGTGATTGGAACAGGTCGACGGCTTCGCGCCTACGGCCTGTATCACATTGAGACATCCGCGGACGGTTTCTGAGACATCGACCTGCGAGCGGCGGCCTGTGTAATCGGCGCACCATCCACCCGCCGACTCGCAGGGAGCCGCTATGAAAGCCGTGCAGGTCATCGAGTACGACGAGCCACCCGTGCTCGTGGACGTGCCGGACCCGCAGATCACCGGTCCGCTGGACGTGATCGTGAAGATCGGGGGCGCAGGAGTCTGCCGGACCGATCTGCACATCCTCGAAGGGCAGTGGAGCGACAAGAGCGGGGTCACCCTTCCGTACACGATCGGTCACGAGAACGCCGGCTGGGTCGCGGAGGTCGGGCAGGCCGTCACCCACGTCGAGGTCGGTGACCCGGTCATCCTGCACCCGCTGGTGACCTGCGGTCTGTGCCGCGCCTGCCGGGCCGGCGACGACGTGCACTGCATGAACTCGGCCTTTCCCGGGATCGACACCGACGGGGGCTACGCCGAGTACCTCAAGACCACCGCCCGCTCGGTCGTGCCCCTCGCGCCGTCCCTCGAACCGGCCTCGGTCGCGGCCCTGGCCGACGCCGGGCTCACGGCGTACCACGCCGTCGCCAAGGCGGCCCGGGTGCTGCGGCCCGGCGACAAGGCCGTGGTCATCGGCGCCGGCGGACTGGGACACATCGGCATCCAGGTACTCCGGGCCCTGTCACCGGTCGAGATGATCGTCATCGACCGCAGCCCCGAGGCCCTCGCGCTGGCCAAGGAACTCGGCGCCGACCACACGCTCGTCGCGGACGGCAGCGAAGCCGACCGCGTACGGGACCTCACCGCGGGGCACGGGGCCGAGGCCGTCCTGGACTTCGTCGGTGAGGGCGGCGCCGTCGAGACGGGCGTGGCCTGCCTGCGCCGCAACGGCAACTACTACGTCATCGGCTACGGCGGCCACCTGCACGTGCCGACGATCGACGTCATCTCCACAGAGATCAACTTCATCGGCAACCTCGTGGGCTCCTACAACGACCTCTCCGAGCTGATGGTCCTGGCGGCCCGCGGCCAGGTGACCCTGCACACCCAGCGCTATCCCCTCGCCTCCTTCCAGCAGGCCCTGAACGACCTCGACGCCGGCGCCGTGCGCGGCCGAGCGATCTTGATCCCCTGACACCCCAGGAGAAGCCCCATGCGCAGCAGACCGTACACGGGCCTGGTCGCCGTCGCGGCCCTCGCGGCCCTGACCACCACCGCATGCACCGCCCAGAACCAGGCACAGCAAAAGCCCAAGGAAAAGGCCGCGCTCTTCAACCTCGGCTCGGAGATCAGCTACAAGAAGTACGGCAAGGACTACCCGGCGACGAAGGTCAAGGACGTCCCCGGACCCTGCAGCTACGAGTCGATCAGCCGCAAGGACTACTCCGGACAGACGCTGAAGATCATCAGCCACGCCGTTCCCGTCATCGGCGAGCCGACCCAACTGCACGCCAAGCAGTTCGAGGAGATCACCGGCGGGAAGGTCGAGGTGGTCAACGTCCCCTTCGGCGAGCTGCATCAGAAGATTCTCACGCCCCTGCAGGCGGGCCAGCCGGCGTACGACGTCATGTTCTACCCGTCCCTGTGGATCGGTGACATGGCCCCGTACCTGGCACCGGTCCCGGAGAAGTACCTCGACACCCCCGGCATGAAGGACGTCACCAAGGCCTACATGGACGTGGCGACCTGGAACGGGAAGGTCGTGCAGTACCCGGTGGACGGTGACCGGCACTACCTCAAGGTCCGCACCGATGTGCTGAAGGACCCCAAGCGGCAGGCGGAGTACAAGAAGGCCACGGGCAAGGACCTGGAAGTGCCCAAGACGTGGGCCGCGTACCAGGAGACAGCCAAGTTCTTCAGCGGCAAGGACCTCGACGGCGACGGCAAGCCCAACTACGGCAGTGCCGAGGTGACCAAGCGCGACGACCTGACGTTCTCCGCGTTCATCAGCCGGGCGGCGCCGTACGTGAAGAACCCCGACGTCAAGGGCGGAGTCTTCTTCGACGTCCAGACCATGAAGCCGCTGATCAACACGCCGGGCTTCGTCCGCGCACTGCAGGACATGGTGAAGGCCAAGTCGACCTGGGCACCCGGCGGCGCCAACTTCGGCCTGGGAGACGAGATCTTCTCCTTCGGAGGCGGCCAGACGCTGATGTCCTACTCGTGGGACGACGCCTTCATCCAGGCCCAGCAGCCGGACAGCAGAATCCGCAACACGGTCCAGGCTGCGCCGCTGCCGGGCTCGTCGGAGGTCTACAACCGCACCACGAAGTCATGGGACAAGAAGGCCAACCAGGCGCCCTACTTCACCTGGGGATGGACCTCGGCGGTGGCCAAGGCCTCCAGCCACCAGGAGATGGCCTTCGACTACCTGTGCTTCTTCAGCAACGAGGCCAACACCGCTCTCGACCTGACCATCGGCCGTTTCGGCGTCAACCCCTACCGCGTCGCCCACTTCGACCCGGCGTTCTGGGAGAAGCAGGGCTGGGACAAGGACGTCGCCGAGTCGTACGTGCTCACGCTCTCCGGCATGGAGAAGAGCCCCAACCGCGTCTTCGACCTGCGCGTTCCCGGTGTCAACCAGTACATGTCCGCTCTGGCCAACGGCGTCGCCGCGGCGCTGGCCGGCCAGCAGTCCCCGCAGCACGCGCTGGACGGCGTGGCCGAGGAATGGACCAAGATCACCAACCAGATCGGCAAGGACAAGGTCCAAAGCGCCTATCGCAACGTGGTCGCGCTCGAGGACAACTCCTGATCCGACCGCAGGACGCCCCGGGTGGCCGGACCGCACAGCAGGCCACCCGGGGACTCCCGCCCCCTTTCCGCAAGGAGAACCATGGACGGCCTGCGCCGGCACAAGAGCATGTTCCTGCTGCCGGGACTGCTCACGCTCTTTCTGATCATCATCTTCCCGCTTCTGTTCACCATCCGCGTCAGCTTCTCCGGCTGGAACGTCAGCAACCCTCGGATGGACTTCATCGGTGGTACCAACTACAGCGCGATGCTGCACGACAGCCGCTTCTGGGCCTCCATCACCCGGCTGGTCCTGCTGGCGGGCGGCACGGTCCTGATCCAGTACGTCATCGGCTTCGGTGTGGCTCTGCTGGTCTGGCGCAACGTACGCGGCCGCAGATTCTGGCGGGTGCTGTTCCTCGTCCCCATGATGACCACGCCCGTCGTGATGGCCGCCATCTGGCAGACGATCTTCCATGAGTCCCTGGGGCCGGTGAACGATCTGCTGGGGATGCTGGGCCTGACAAGAATTCCCTGGCTCACCGAGTCCGGTCCGGCGCTGGCCGCGCTGATGACCGTCGAGGTCTGGCAGTGGACCCCCTTCATGTTCCTGCTGTTGCTGGCAGGCCTGCTGAGCCTGCCGAAGGAACCGTTCATGGCCGCCGCGATCGACGGCGCCGGCACCTGGCGCACCTTCTGGAAAGTGACCTTCCCCCTCATGGCGCCGGTCTCGGTTGCGGCGATCATCATCCGGCTGATCGAGGCGTCCAAGCTCTCCGACAGCGTCTACGTACTGACGTCCGGCGGGCCTGGGTCCTCCACAGAGACCCCGGGTTACTACCTCTACATCCAAGGGCTCCGCGATCAGCAGACCGGCTACAGCGGGGCAATGTCCCTGACCTACCTCGTCCTGATGATCGTCACCCTCACGGTCGTCGCCGCCCTGCTCACCAGGGCCTTCAAGCTGAAGGGGGACGCATGAGATCGCGCCTTTATCCCGTATTCAAGTACACGGTGATCGCCCTGTGGGCCTGCTTCGTCGCGGGACCGTTCTTCTGGGCGATGACGACCAGCTTCAAAAACGCCAACGCGGTCCAGGGCGGTCCCACCTACCTCCCGTGGGTGCAGTACAAGCCCACTCTCACCGGCTGGCGCAACATCTTCGGCGGAGCCGGCGGTATCGATGTGATCGATCCCTTCGTCAACAGCGCGATCATCACCATCGCCGCGTCCGCCATCAGCCTGGCCCTGGGGTCCCTGGCCGCCTACGCGCTGTCGCGGTACCGGTTCAAGCTGGGCTTCATCAAGAACAGCGACATCGTGTTCTTCTTCGTCTCCCAACGGATCATGCCGCCCGTCGTCCTGGTGATCCCCTTCTTCTACCTCCTGCAGTGGGGTGGCCTCCTGGACACCATCCCGGGCCTGGTCATCGTGACGGTCGCGCTACTGCTGCCGATCGCGGTCTGGGTGATGGTGGACTTCTTCAACGGCATCCCCCGGGAGATCGACGAGATGGCGATGCTGGACGGCTGCCCCCCGTTCCAGACCTTCGTACGGGCCATCCTTCCGAACTCCCTGCCCGGGCTGACTGTCGCGGCGATGTTCTGCGCGGTGTTCGGCTGGAACGACTTCTTCTTCGCCTTCCGCCTGACCTTCACCGAGGTCCAGACCCTGCCCCAGGCGGTCGTCGCCCTCAACTCCTCCATTCCACCGTGGTGGACGCTGTCCGCCGCCGCGCTCTTCGGCGTGGCACCACTGATCCTGCTTGCCCTCTGGGTGGAGCGCTATCTGTCCAAGGGGAACCTGTCCGGAGCCGTCCGATGAACCTCAGCGCCACTGATCTGTGCCTCAGCGTCGACGGTGTCGACCACCTCAAGAACGTCACCGCCACCTTCCAGCCAGGACGGCTCCACACCGTCATCGGCCGGACGATGGCCGGAAAGACAACGCTGCTGCGGGCCCTGGCCGGCCTGCAGAAAGTGGACTCCGGCTCACTGACCCGGGCAGGAGAGGACTTCCTCAAGACGCCGGTGTGGCAGCGCGACACCGCCATGGTCTACCAGCAGTTCATCAACTACCCACATCTCAACGTGTTCGACAACGTGGCGTTTCCCCTCAAGCGAGCCGGGCTGTCACGGGACGAGATCCGCCGACGCGTCCGCCGGAGCCTGGCGAGCGTGGGGCTCGCGGACTTCGAGAAGCGCAAGCCCTCCCAGCTCTCCGGCGGCCAGCAACAGCGCGTCGCAATGGCTCGCGCCCTGGCCCGCGACACCGCCATCCTCCTGCTCGACGAACCGCTGGCGAACCTGGACTACAAGTTGCGCGAACAACTGCGCGACGAGTTCAAGGCCCTCTTCTCCGACCAGGGCGACACGATCGTCATCTACACCACCACCGAACCCGCCGAGGCGATGATGCTCGGAGACGTGATCCTCGTCATGCACGAGGGGCGGATCCTGCAGACCGGCACCCCACAGGAGGTCTTCGAACGCCCGGCGACCACCACGGTGGCCTCCATCATCAACGACCCACCCATGAACATCTTCGCGGGCCGGATCGAGGGCGGCCAGGTCACGGTGGCCGGCTTCCAGGCCACGCACAGCTCCGCGCACCTGGCCGACCTGCCCGACGCTGCCTACCAGTTCGGGCTGCGCGCCACCGACGTCAGCCTGGCCTCCAGCGGGGTCGAGGGAGAGGTCACCTTCGTCGAGATCTCCGGCTCCGAGACCTTCGTCCATGTGGTCGTCGGCGAGACCCCCTTCGTCGTACAGATCGAGGGCATCCACGACGTCGCCCTCGGCGACCTGGTCAGACTCCGGCTCCGCCCCGACCAGCTGTTCGCCTTCGACGAGCAGGGCACGCTCGTGCGCACACCCTCATACGATCTCGCTTCAGTGGAAGGGCCCTGATATGGCGCAGTTGGACATCATCGACGTCGGGCACACGTACACGCCCGGCGCCGAGGAGGAGCGATGGGCTCTCAAGCCACTGAAGCTGACCTTCGAATCCGGCAAGACCTATGCGCTGGTCGGACCCTCGGGCTGCGGCAAGACAACACTGCTGAACATCCTGTCCGGCCTGGTCAGACCATCCCGGGGACGGGTGTTGTTCGACGGGGCCGACGTCACCGCCCTGCCCACGAAGGCACGCAACATCGCCCAGGTCTTCCAATTCCCCGTCATCTACAAGTCGATGACCGTCTACGACAACCTCGCCTTCCCCCTGCAGTGCCGGCGCTGGGACAAGGCGCGGATCGACGCCAAGGTCCGGCAGGTCGCCGAGGCCCTGGACCTGCACGACCGGCTGAGGAAGCCCGCTCGCGGCCTCACCGCCGACGACAAGCAGCTGATCTCACTCGGCCGCGGCCTGGTCCGTGACGACGTGGCGGCCGTCCTGATGGACGAGCCGCTCACCGTGATCGACCCGCAGCTCAAGCACTCGCTGCGGCGCAAGATCCGCGAGATCACCGAGCAGTTCCGGCCCACGGTGATCTACGTGACGCACGACCAGTACGAGGCGATGAGCTTCGCACAGGAAGTGCTCGTCATGAAGGACGGCCGCGCCGTCCAGCAAGGCACCCCTGAGCAGCTCTTCGAGGCACCCTCCTCCACCTACGTCGGCTACTTCATCGGCTCCCCCGCGATGAACTTCCTGACCGTGGACCGCAGCGACAGGCCCTTCGCGCTGGGCGGCCGGCCGCTGTCCGTCGCCTGGGACACCCCCGACAGCACGAGGGAGGTCCAGGTCGGCGTCCGGCCCGAATACGTCAAGGTCGTCACGGACCCCGGCCCCAACACCTTCCCCGGCCGGCTGCGGGGCGTCAGCGACCACGGCGCGCAGCGCGTGCTCGAAGTCGAGATCGCCGGGCAACTCGTCAGGGCCAAGACACCGCGGGAGGAGGGAGTTCCGGCGGGCGAGGAAGTCCTCGTGCACCTGCCGCGTGCAAAGGTCCTGCCGTACGCGGACGGTCGGTTGGCACTCCGCTCGTGACGATCCGTCCGCCATGACCGCGACACGATCGCTGTCGCGGAGTCCACAAAGTCGGCACCGGCAAGCCGAACCCGTACGATCCTGTCGCCATGACTCCTGAGGGCGCGGCCGGAACGCAGGCAGGGTCGGCTGCCCTTGGGTCGGCAAGTCGTCCTGCCGGTGCCATACACCACGCCTGTCTTGATGACGGGCGCACAGACGCCAGCGAAGGAATCCCATGATCTTCATCACCGCGAAGTTCCGCGTCCGTCCCGAGCATGCCGACCGCTGGCCCGAGATCAGCGCCGACTTCACCCGGGCCACACGCGCCGAACCCGGCTGCCTGTGGTTCGACTGGTCGCGCAGCGTGGAGGAGCCGGCGGAGTACGTCCTGGTCGAGGCCTTCCGCGACGCCGATGCCGGCATCGCACATGTGCAGTCCGCACACTTCAAGGCTGCGCAGCAGACGCTGCCGCCGCATCTGGTGGAGACGCCGCGCATCGTGAACGCGACCGTTCCGCAGGATGACTGGTCGCTTCTCGGGGAGATGGCGGTCCCGGACCAGAAGTAGCTCCCGGTCGGAAACGTCAGCGGGCAGTGCGCTCACGGTATGACCGCTGCGGCTGCCCGCTGACTCGACTGCGGTCGCGGGGCCATGGCAGGGCGAGTGCGGTCATTCCGAGGGCAAGGCCGAGCAGATTGCCGGCGATGTCCTGGGCGTCGGCGGCGCGCAGCAGCCACGGCAGGGCGTACTGAGTGGCCTCGATACCGAACGGCAGGGCGGCGGCGGCCCCTGCCGTCAGCAACGCACGTGTTCTCGGGCGGATCTGGGCGATCGCCACCCCCAGCGGGACGAACAGCGCGACATTCAGCCTGATCTTGCAAGGAACCCCGGGTCTTCAGACCGAGAGGAATTGCATCGTGAGGCGGGCGGCGCGGAGCGCCGCCGCATCGCTGCGTAAAGCTCACTCGACGAAACCGCGCTCAGTCCGGGCGCTTCTGGTTCTTGATGTACTCCTTGCCCACGGCCAGCGGTGCGCCACCGCAGGAACCGGCGAAGTAGGACGGAAACCAGAAGTGTTCGCCCCACAGATACTTGTTGATGTGGTCGGGGAAATCCTGGCGTAGGCGGCGGGCGGAGACGACCTTGAGGCTGCCGACGAGCCGGGACAGCGCTATCGAGGGCGGATAGTGCACGAGCAGGTGCACGTGATCGGTCTCGCCGTGGAACTCCCGCAGTTCCGCGCCGAAGTCCTCGCAGACCTTCCGCATGACCTCCTCACACCGGGTGAGGACCGTGCCGTTGAAGACCTTCCGCCGGAACTTTGGAGTGAAGACCAAGCGTGCATGGAGGGTGTAGACGACGCTTCTTCCCCTGCGTACATCAGGGTTTGGTTCCCAACGAGGTGACATAGGCCATTGCTGTGCTCCATGTTCGTGAAGATCGTGACGCAGGTGAAGCTGATGCCGGATGCCGTGCAGGCTCCGGCACTCGACCACACCCTGCCTGCGATCAACGAGGCCGCGAACTGGGTCTCCCTCCTCGGACTGCACATCAGCCGGGCCGAGAAGTGGACCAAGGAAGCAGGCTCCACACGAGCTGACTACGCTGCCGAGTTCTCCCACCGAGGCACCGACGCCCATACGTAGACCGTGTCCTCGCTCGGCGAGCAGGACGGCATCTTCGCGGTAGGAAGCCCGACCTGGACGCCCTGTTCTCATGAGTACCTCCGGGAGCACTCACGTACAGACGAAGCCCGCCGGGACCGCGACAGGTCCGGCGGGCCGGGCGGTGGCCGCGTGCGGCGCACTCTGGACAGAGCGCGCACCCCCTTGCGCGGACTGGCAGGCCTGGCCGGGCTTGTGGTGTTGCTCGAGGTGCTGCCGCACACCGGTGTGGTCTCCGCGGCTTACCTTCCGCCCGCCTCCGAGATGGGCCGGGCGCTGAAACCCTCACCGGTTGGGGCCTGGGAGGAGTCCTCGTGTGCGGTGCAGCGCTGTTCGGCGGCCCGGAGGGGATCCCGGAAGCGTTCGACTTCGCGCAGCCGGGCGGCGCGTGAGGCCTTGCCGTCGAGGCTGCTGGTCTTACGCCGGCCTTTCGACTCTTGTCCTTCGGCCCGCCGTGGTCTCCGCTGGTGAGCTGCACGCGCTTGGAGGCATCGAGAAGATCCCGTGCGGTGGGCCGGGACTGGGCCCGCGTCCTACGCACGGAGCCTGGCGTCATGCCTCCTCGGCGCCTCGGGCCGGCACGGAGCCGTACTGGCTGCGCAGGCGGGCCTTGAGGATCTTGCCGGTGGCGTTGCGGGGCAGGGCGTCGACGAGGACGACCGACTTGGGGAGCTTGTACCTGGCGAGTCGGCCGGACAGGGAGTCCATGATGTCGTCGGGCGACACGTCGGCGCCCGCGCGGGGCACGACCAGCGCTCTGCCCACTTCGCCCCATCGTTCGTCGGGTACGCCGATCACCGCGCATTCGGCGACCGCGGGATGCTGGTAGAGGAGTTGCTCGACCTCGGCCGGATAGACGTTCTCCCCGCCGGAGATGTACATGTCCTTGATACGGTCGACGATCGTGACGTACCCCTCCTCGTCGACAGTGGCCGCGTCTCCGGAGCGGAACCAACTTCCTTCGACGAAGGCGTCCTTGGTCGCTTCGGGCCACTGCCAGTAGCCCTTCATCACGTTGAGGCCCGAGATGATCACCTCGCCGACCTCGCCCGGTGCGACATCGGTGAGGTCGGGCCGCACCACGCGTACGTCGGTGAAGAAGCAGGGTGTGCCGGCCGAGCCGGCCTTGCGGATGCTGTCCGGTGCGCGCAGGCCCAGCGCGGCGGGGGCGGTCTCGGTCAGGCCGTACTCCTGCAGGAAGGTCAGGCCACGGTCCTGGTATGTGTGGATGAGGGCCTTGGGGACGGGTGCCGCCGCGCACATCAGGATCCGGATCGACGACAGATCGGCCGTCGCCCACCGCGGCGACCGGGCCATGGCCTGGTACATCGCGGGCACGCCGAACATCCTCGTCACCCGGTGCTCGGCGATGACGTCGAGCACCCGTTCCGGGTCGAAGCCGCGCATCAGCACCGACGTCCCTCCTTTGAGGAAGCCCGGCAGGAAGACGGCGTTGAGGGCGGCGGTGTGGAACATCGGTGCCACCACCAGAGCGACGTCGTCTGAGGCGATGTCCACGTCCAGCAGGATGTTGAAGCAGTTCCAGGCGATGTTGGCGTGGGTGAGCATGACGCCCTTGGGGCGGCCGCTGGTGCCCGAGGTGTACTGGATCATGCACACCTCGTCGAGGCCGACCGTCTCGTCCAGGGGGTCGTCGGGTGCGTTCGCCAGCAGCTCCTCGTACGCGCTCCCCACCTCGACGTAGTGCTTCACCTCGACGTCGGCCCTGAACGAGTCGACGGTGTCGGTGAGTTCGGCCCCGAACACCAGCACCGTCGCTCCCGAGTCGCCCAGGATGAAGGCCAACTCGGGTGCCGCGAGGCGGGTGTTGAGCGGGACGAAGACGGCGCCCAGCGTGTTCACGGCGAACAGGGTCTCCGCCAGGGCCGGATGGTTCGCGCCCAGGTAGGCCACCCGGTCACCGTGGCCGACCCCCAGGGCACGCAGGGCGTGAGCGAGCCGCGTCACGCGCGCGGCCAGCTCTCCGTAGGACAGGGATCCACCGTCGTGCACGACGGCGGTGGCCTCCGGTGCCATGCGGGCACGCCGCGCGGGCCACGAGCCGAGCCCTTGATTGCGCATGGTGCGTCTCTTTTCTCTCGGAGCTCTCAGAACCAGTCGGGCCATGTGTAGTCGGCCGATTCGTCGTGGTCCCGGCGGGGCGGCAACGGGGCGAGCCGCCCCCGGGAGAAGACCAGCGGTGCGCCGCCGGTCTTCTCCACCCCGAGTTCCCGTACGCGGCCGAGGACGAAGTAGTGGTCGCCGAGGGTCCACACGTCGGCGATGTCGCAGTCGATCCAGGCGACGACGCCCGCCAGGACGGGGCTGCCCGAGGCCGCACCGCGCCACGGGTGGCGGTCGAAGACGTCGGGTGCCTTGGCGCTGACGTCCCGGCAAAGGCCCTCCTGGCCGGCGGCCAGCACGTTCACGCAGAAGGAGCCGCCGGCCATGATCCTGGGCCAGGTCGTGGAGGAGCGGCCTGGGAGGAACGCGACGAGCGGAGGGTCCAGGGACACCGAGGTGAACGAGCCGATCACCATGCCGACCGGGGTGCCGTCGGGTTCCTTCGCGGTGACCACCGTGACACCCGTCGGGTAGTGGCCGAGCACGTGCCGGAACAGGCCGGGGTCGTCCGCCGGGCCACCGCCGGGCGCCGTCGCGGCGGGCGTCTGCCGGTTCACGCCGGGGTCTCCAGCCCGAGCAGAGAACGGGCGTACGCCGCAGCCCACGAGCCGTGCTGCGCGTTGATGTGGGTCTTGTACGTGGCGACGTCGCGCAGGTACCGCTGCATGCGCTCGCCGTTCGCCAGCGCGCTGGAGCCACTGGCCGAGGCCAGCATCTCGACGGCCTGGCAGGCGAGTTGGCCGGACTGCCGGGCCGTGAGGGAGAGGGCCTGGTCGTCCAGTTCGGAGAAGGGCTCGCCCCCTGCCAGGCCCCGGGCGGCGTACGTGGTGTAGTCGTCGGCGACCGACAGGATGATCCGCTGCGCGCTGTCGGCCAGGGCCGTGGCCAGGCCGAGGTTGCGCTGATGTTCCGGATCGTGGCTGCGCGGCTTGAAGGGCGGCAGCACACTGTTCTTGGTGGTGATGATCCGCCGGTACTCGTCGACTGCGGCCCAGGCGGTGCCCGCCACGATCGAACACAGCTGGATGTTGAAGAACGACATCAGCCGGCCCGCGTACATCGGGTTGCCGTGCAGTTCCACACCCGGCCCGTCGGTGGCGTCGCTCGCCGCGAGGTGGGTCCTGGACACGTACTCATGCGGTACGAGGACGTCCTCGGCCACGACGCTGTTGGAGCCGCTGCCGCGGAAGCCCAGGATCTCGCCCCAGTTGTCGAGCATCCGCCAGCCGGAGGGCACGAGCACCATGCCCGGCGTGGGAATGCCGCCCTCTTCGTCGATGATGAGCACGCCACCCAGGAAGTGCGTGGAGACGTTGACCCCGGAGGAGTAGTCCCAGCGGCCGTTGACCAGGTACCCGTCGGGGGTCCTCGTCGCGGTGGCGCTCGGGGCGATCGGCAGTGGGGCCCGGAAGTCACCGTCCGGCCCGAACACCTCGCGCTGGGTGCTCTCGGGGAAGCGGCCGGCCACCACCAGGCTGTGGGAGGCGGCCAGACACAGGTTCCAGCCGCTGGACGGGCAGCCGCGGGCCACCTCGGTGACCATCCGGGAGTAGGTCCGCAGGTCGAACTCGTAGCCGCCGAAGCGGCGTGGCTGGAGGGACCGGTAGAAACCCGCCTCCAGGAACGCCTTGTGCGTGTCCTCGGGGATACCGGTCCGCTGTTCGGTCTCGTCCTGATGATCACGTAGCCAGGCCCTCATGCCGGCGGCCCGGCGCACCAGTTCCTCCGGTGTCAGGTCCGGCTCCGGCTGCGGAATCTCGATGATCTTCTCGGCTGCCTCGGTTGTCTCGGACAATTCGCACCCCATCCGCTGCTGTTCTGGGTCGGCCTGAAGGGAGTGTTGGCAGCGCGGCGAAGGACCGTCCAATGCCGGTAACTGGGGGCTTGATGAGTGCTGTGCATCACAGCAGGTCGGAGAGGGTGACGGGAATGCCGCACATTTCTGACTGGTGACGTGCGGGGAAGCGCGCTGTAACCTGGCGCGGACCACAACGCTGTGGACCTCGCCTTTCTGGAGGGCTGAGTGGAACTCCGGAGCCTGCGCCATTTCTCGGCGCTCGCCGAGACCTTGAATTACCGGGTCGCCGCCGAGCGTCTGCACCTCACCCAGCCCGCGCTGACGCGATCGATCGCCGCCCTCGAGCGTGAGCTGGGCGTCCAGTTGTTCGACCGCGACAAACGGCATGTGGCGCTCACCGCCGACGGCGCGGAACTGCTCGAACGGGCGGGCGAGGTGCTGGCCGACGCCGACCGGCTCGCCGCCGCCGCGGGCGCCATCCGGGCCAGGCGACGGGACGAGGTGCGGGTCGCGCTCTACGGGGTGGCTCTCGCGGAGCTGACGCATCCGGTCATCGAGGCGTTCTGCGAGCGGTATCCCAGCGTCACGGTCCGGGTACATGAAGCGGACTTCCACCAGGGTCTCGCCCCGCTGCTGGCCGGCGAGTGCGACGTGGCGCTGTTGCCCCTGAACGTCGACATGCCGGGCGTGACACGCGTACCGATCTTCACCGAGCCCGCTTCCCTCGCGCTGTGGAAGGGGCATCCGCTGGCTGGGGCAGCCGCGGTAGACGTGACCGAGGTCTTCGATCAGCCCTGGGTCACCCCCGAGCCGGGCCTCGACTTCTGGGTGGGCGGACGAAACGGGGATGACGCCCCGACGGTCGGCTTCCACGCCCGCTCGGCCCAGGACGTGTCCTTGAAGATCGCCTACCAGCACATGGTGGGACTGATGCCGCTGTCGGCCACCCGGATGTTCCCGCACCCGGGAGTGGAGAATGTCGCTCCGAAGGAGCCCCTCGGCTTGGTGGCTGCCGTCGTGTTTCCGGAGGCCGGTCACTCGCCCGCCGCCCCGGCGTTCGCCGAGCTCGCACGCCGGGTGGCCCGACGCGCGAGCGGCGTTCCGTACGCCGAGATCTCCCGGTAGGAGGGGTCAGCCGCCGTACGGCGGCTCGCCCGCCCAGGCCGCGTGCAGGACGGCAGATCGTCGGCGGAGGCCGGGCGGGGATTCGCGTACGGCGCCCCGAGAGCGACATCGACCGCACGGTCCACGTCGGCGGCGGTCAGGCCCAGGTCGGCGAGCGATCGCGGGATGCCCAGCCGCTCGCCCAGCTCGTGCAACTCCCGTACCGGATCCGGGACATCGAGCGCCCGGCGCAGCGCCGCCAGTGCCCCGGGAACCGCCGGCGCGTTGAAGGCCGGCACATGGGGCAGGACGACGGCGTGTGTCTCGGCGTGCGGCAGGTCCAAGGTGCCGCCGAGCACATGGCAGAGCTTGTGGTGCAGCCCCATGGTGGTGGCGCCGAGACAGGCACCGCAGCCACGCCCCGTACAGCGCGCGGCTGCGCGCGTCATGCGACGATCGCGGCGGAGGTGTAGCGCTGGTTGAGGTCCACGCCGTGGGCGTTGAACTCGTATGCCTTGAAGGCGATCGCCTCCCGCAGCCGCGCCCGCTGCTCCTCGGCCTCCGTGGTGGCGTCCTTGCGGGCGGCGATGTTCCGCCACAGCTGCTCGGGGGTCTGCGGCGCCAGACCGCCGAGCGCCTCGAAGACGGGTGCCGTCTCACCGATGGACTGGTTGGCCCGGGTGACGACCTGCCTGCCGACCGGTGCCCGCTCGTCACTGTAGGTGTCCAGCAGGGACGGGGACGCGGAGCCGTCCAGGACGAGCTTCAGCTTCCACGCCAGGTTGTAGGAGTCCTGGATGGAGGTGTTGGAGCCCAGCCCGTTGGACGGTGGGTGCCGGTGGCAGGCGTCGCCCGCGCAGAACACCCGGCCGCTGGAGTACGTCTCGGCGTACATCTCGTTGACCGTCCACGCGGAGGACGACTTGATGGTCACCGGGATCTCGTCGTCGCCGATCAGCTTGCGGACGACGGACAGGGCGTACTCCTCGGTGAGGTCCGGCGGCCCGGCGTCGACGTCGTAGCCCCACACGATCAGCCACTCGTTCCACGTCCGTACGCAGCGCACCAGGCCGGCGCCGATGCCGCCCACGGTCGCGCCGGGCGCCAGCACCCAGTAGAGGGTGGCGGGTCGGTGCGCCACGTACTTGGTGAGGTCCGCGTCGAAGACGATGTTGATGCTGCCGGCCACGCCCATCTGGCCGCCCATCGGCAGCCCGGCGTCCTCGGCCACCTTGCTGCGGCCGCCGTCCGCGCCGATCAAGTACTTGGCGCGGATGGTGTACGTGTCACCGCGCAGCCGGTCGCGGACCATGACGGTCACGCCGTCGGCGTCCTGCTCGTGCGACAGGTACTCGGTGCCGAACCGCAGTCGGCTTCCGCGTGCTATGGCCGCGTTCACGAGCACCGGCTCCATGAGGTGCTGCGGCATGTCGCACATGCGGGTGGGGCTCGCCAGCTCGTGGGCGGCCTGCACGAGCGGTTCGTTGCCCCAGGACCTCAGCCGGCCGAGCTCCTCGCCCGCGACGGCGGTGCAGAAGACGGTGTTGCCCATCAGATGCTGCGGGGTGGCCTGGGCGATCACATCCTCTTCGACACCCAGGTCACGCAGCACTTCCATGGTGCGCTGGTTGGTGATGTGCGCCCGGGGCGTGTCCGCGAGGCGTGAGTAGCGGGTGACCATGACGTTCGGCACGCCATAGGTGCTCAGCGCCAGTGCGGCGCTCGCTCCCGCGGGCCCGCTGCCCACGATGAGCACATCGGTCTCGACACTCGGCACGGTTGTCATCGGGACGTTTCCTGCACATCCGCCAGTCGCTTGTTCAGCCAGGTCATCAGTGCCTCGGCCACGTCGTCGGAGTTCTTCTCGCCCATGGGCAGGTGACCGTTGCCCGTGAGCCCCAGGTCCGCCAGGCGCAGCAACTCGACGTCGGCACCGGCCTGGGCGAGGTAGTCGGCGATACCGTGCTGGAACGACGCGACCGGCGAGTGGTCGGCCGCGACCACGGCGATCGGGAAGCCCTGGAGCCCTGGCAGGGACCGCACGGCGCCTGCCTCTTCGTCCTGGACGAGACAGTCCTGCAGCCCGTCGCCCCCCGCCTCGCGCAGCCGAAGGCGCAGTTCCCCCGGGGTCCGTACCGGCGGCTCGTAAGTGATCGGGGCCGCGGTGAGCCCCCACTCCAGCTTTCCGAGGCCGGGCAGCTCGGTGAACGGCGGCCCGATCGGCTCGATGGAGACAACGGCCTTCACCAGCCCGGGCCGGGCATCGGCGACCAGCCAGCCGAACGGCCCCCCCATGGAGTGGGTGACCAGCACGGCCGGTCCGATACGGTCCAGCAACTCGGCCCCGCAGCGCCGCATCTGCTCCTCGTTCTCGGCGAAGGTGGGCAGCGTCGGGCCCTGGCTCGCCATCAACTGGTCCAGCGCGGAGTCGTCGCCGATCTCGCCGCTGCCGGGCCACTGGCCACCAGGTCGTCCCGCCCCGTCGCAGAACAGCCAGCGGATGAACTCGTACGTCGGCGCCGCGCCCTCGATGGGCCCGAGGACATCGGGGTGATACGGGGAGCGCCCGTGACCTGGACGGTCGACCACGTAGACGGCGTAACCGGCCTGGAGGAACCGGGTGGCCCAGCCGGGGCGCCCGTCCGGCGTCGACAGGTAGTCCGTGCCCTGGCCGCCACCCCCGTGGACCATCACCACGGGCAGCGGATGCCGGAGATCGGCCGGGATCTGGTACTGGACGTACATCGCGGCCTCGGCGGCGGTCCCGGCCTCGGTCGGCTTGCGCCCGACGCCGACCCAGAACGCGCCTTGCTCGCTGATCGTCAACGGCGAGGCGGCACGGGCCGCCTCGGCGGTTGCGGGTGGTGGGGAGATGGTCATCGGCGAACCTCCGTCACGGCTTCTGCGCCCATGCCCAGCACTATTGGTGACCGGCTCCGGGTCGGTCCAATGCCGGTTGGGGACGCCGTGATGCATGGCGCTCATCAGCGTCCCGGAGGGCGGCTACTTCGGCGGGAGGGTGCGCGTGGCGGCGAGGGTGACCAGGGCATCGGTGCAGAGCGCGGCCTCCAGCTGCTCGACGACCGGCAGTTTGTGCTGCGGGTCGCGGTCGGAGAGTCCGGTCAGGTGGAAGCTGCCGGTGCCGACCCGTTCGCTTGGCGCGTACGACCTCGAAGGATCTGCATCCCCTTTTTCGCCGCGTCGGCCGCCATGACCGCGAGGTAGGCGTGGGCGAGCATGGCCAGGGTGATGTGCCGATACCAGCCGATGTGAAGGCCGGGCCGAGCCGGGTGAAGGTGGTGCCGTCGGTGCTGTAGGAGAACGTCGCCTGGCGGCCCGGCCCCGGGCTGATGTCGGCGGTGGCGCGCAGCCAGACGCGGCTGCCGGACGCGGGGAGGTCGGCGCGGGCCTGCTCGGTGCCGGTGCTGTGGTGTTCCAGTTGGCGTCCATGGTCAGGCCGTCGAACATCACCAGCCTGCTGACGCCGTCCTGCCGCGTGACGTCGATTCAGGCGGAGGAGTCCCGCAGCATCGCCAGCCCGGCCCGGTCGCCGTCCGCCATCCCGGAGCAGTCGAGCACGACCAGGACGGCGCCAGCGCCGTCCCCTCGAAGGTGTCGGCGCCGGTCATCGGCGGGAGCGGGTGCGGGGTGACCGGGTAGGGGTATGTCTCGCCCCACGTGCCGTCGACGGTCTGCGGCTCGGTCGGGGGCCACGAACACCAAGGTGCGGGTCGACAACTCCGACGCCGTGACGAACGTCCTCGGCGCGGGCGTGCACCACGCCGACAAGTACCCGGCCTACCGGGGCGAGGACCCCCACGAGCGGGTGACCAAGGTGGTCGACCGCGGCGCGGAGTAGGACTCCTGGGTCTTCGCTGCACGCGTCCGCGCCTCAGGCTTGCTGCTGCCGGGGTGCACCCGTCGGGAAACATGTCTGGATCTGGAGAAGGCGGCAGGGCGCGGTTCCGGGAGGAGCCTCGGCGCAACCTATTGACGCGATTCGGGCAGGGACATAATCTCCGCTTGCTTTGTTCGGCACGCGGACGAATGTTCGCAATGCGCACGTACTCGTTCCTGTTCAGGAGGCCCCCATGCAAAGGCGCGTTCTCGGGCTTGCCATAGCGGTAGTGACGGTCGCAGCCGCGGCCGGATGCGGATCTTCTTCCGGGACCGGTGGTGCGTCCTCCTCGGCCGGGGACAAGACCACCCAGGTCAAAGTAGGGATCATCCCGATCGTCGATGTGGCCCCCCTGTATCTGGGGCAGAAGAAGGGGTTCTTCAGCAGCCGCGGCATCGACCTGAAAATGGAGACCGCCCAGGGCGGCGCCGCGATCATCCCCGGCGTGGTGAGCGGCCAGTTCCAGTTCGGATTCAGCAACGTCACGTCGTTGATGATCGCCCAGACCAAGGGTGTGCCGATCAAGTCAGTGGTCAACGGGACCGCCTCCACCGGTGACACCGGAAAGGACATCAGCGGGGTGGCCGTCAAGGAGGACAGCCCCATCAAGTCGGCCAAGGAACTTGCCGGCAAGACGGTGGCGGTCAACACCCTGCAGAACATCGGGGACACCACGGTCCGTGAGGTGGTGCGCAAGGACGGCGGCGACCCCTCGAAGGTCAGGTTCGTCGAGATGCCGTTCGACCAGATGCCGGCCGCGCTGGACGGCGGGCAGGTGGACGCCGCGTGGGTGGGCGAGCCCGCGCTGACCATCGCCAAGGGCCAGGGCGCCCGCGTCGTGGCGTCGCCGTTCGCCGAGACCGACCCGAACCTCACCATCGCGACCTACTTCGCCTCCACCAAGCTGGCCCAGGAGAACCCCGACCTGGTGAAGAAGTTCACCGAGGCCGTGACCGAGTCGCTGAAATACGCCTCCGAGCACCCGGACGAGGCACGTCAGATCGTCACGACCTACACCAAGATCGACGGAGAGGTGCTGAAGAAGCTGACGCTGCCGACCTGGCCGGCCGAGTACGACATGGCCTCCCTGGAGAAGCTGGCCTCGCTCGGCGAGCAGGACGGCATCTTCGGCGGTAAGAAGCCCGACCTGGATGCCCTGTTCTCATGAGCGCGTCCGGGAGCACTCCTGTGCTGACGAAGCCCGCCGGGACCGCGACAGGTCCCGGCGGGGTGGGCGGTGGCCGCGTGCGGCGCACTCTGGACAGAGCGCGCACCCCGTTGCGCGGCCTGGCCGGCCTGGCCGGGCTGGTGGTGTTGCTCGAGGTGCTGCCGCACATCGGTGTGGTCTCCGCCGACTACCTTCCGCCCGCTTCCGAGATGGGCCGGGCCCTGTGGCAGCTGCTCGGCGAAGACGCGTTCTGGACCGCGCTCGGTGACACCCTCACCGGTTGGGGCCTGGGCCTGGCCATCGCCGTGGTGGCCGGGGTGGTGGCCGGCGTGGTGATCGGATCGGTGCCGGTGCTGCGGGCGTTGACCGCCTCCACCATTGAGTTCCTGCGCCCCATCCCGTCGGTGGCGCTCATCCCGGTGGCGGTGCTGCTGTACGGCACCGACCTGGAGTCGAAGCTGCTGCTGGTCGTGTACGCCTCCTTCTGGCAGGTGCTCGTCCAGGTCCTGGCGGGCATGCAGGACGTCGACCCGGTGGCCGAGGACACCGCCCGCAGCTACCGGATGGGTAGTTGGGGACGGGTTCGGTACGTCCTGTGGCCCACCGCGCTGCCGTACGTGATGACCGGCGTGCGGCTGGCCGCGACCGTGGCACTCGTCCTGACGATCACCGCCGAACTCGTCATCGGTTCGCCCGGCCTGGGCAACCAGCTCGCGGTCGCGCAGACCTCCGGCGCCGTACCGCGGGTCTACGCCCTGGTCCTGGTCACCGGACTCCTCGGGGTCGCGGTCAACCTGGTGGCCCGGGCGGTCGAGCGGCGGGCACTGCACTGGCACCAATCGATGCGCAGGGAGGGACAGCGATGACCGTCCTCACACTCGCCCGGCGGACCGGGCTGGTCCTGGGCCTGCCCGCGGTCCTGTTCGCCTTGTGGTGGTTCGCCACCGCGGGCAGCACCGACTTCTACGTTCCCCCCCTGTCCACCATCCTGGGCAAGTTCGGGGAGGTATGGACGGGCGAACGACTGCTCTCGGACGTCGTACCCAGCCTGGTCCGCCTGCTCACCGGCTATCTCCTCGCCGTCGCCGTCGGTGTCGGACTCGGCCTGGTGGTCGGCATGCACCGTGGCGTGCGCGACGTACTGGAGCCGGTCCTGGAACTCTTCCGGGCCATCCCGCCCCCGGTGCTCGTACCCGTCATCATGCTGTTCGCGGGCATCGGCGACACCATGAAGGTCATCGTCATCGTCAGCGGCTGCATGTGGCCGATCCTGCTCAACACCGTCGAAGGCGTCCGAGCCGTCGACGAAGTGCTCAGCGACACCTGCCGCTCCTACGGCATCACCGGCCCCTCCCGGCTGTGGCACCTGGTGCTGCGCTCGGCCAGCCCTCAGATCGTCACCGGCATGCGCCAGGCCCTCTCCATTGCCATCATCCTCATGGTCATCAGCGAGATGTTCGCGGCCAGCAACGGGCTCGGCTTCACCATCGTGCAGTTCCAGCGGTCCTTCGCCATCCCCGAGATGTGGAGCGGCGTGCTGCTGCTCGGCCTGCTCGGATTCGCCCTCTCCCTGCTCTTCCGCGTCGCCGAGAACCGGGTTCTGGCCTGGTATCACGGCCTGCGCCGGGCCCAGCGCAACCCCTGACAAGGAGACGTCGATGCTCGACGTACGCAACCTGCAGAAGATCTACACCGGACGTAACCGCAGCGTCGAAGCACTGCGGAATCTCACATTCCATATCGGTGCCGGCGAACTCGTATGCCTGGTCGGCCCGTCCGGGTGCGGCAAGACCACGCTGCTGAAGTGCATGGCGGGACTGATCGACCCGACCGACGGCGAAGTGCGCCTGGACGGCCGCCCGGTGGACGGGCCCCCGCCCGGCATGGCGGTCGTCTTCCAGGAGTACGGCCGCTCCCTGTTCGCCTGGATGAACGTACGCGACAACGTCGCCCTGCCCCTGCGCCGCAAGAAGCTCGGCAAGGCCCGCGAGAAGGAACTGGTCGACCACGCGCTGGAGGTGGTCGGGCTCGCCGACGCCCACCAGGCCTACCCGTGGCAGTTGTCCGGCGGAATGCAGCAGCGCGTCGCCATCGCCCGCGCCGTGGCCTTCGAGCCGAAGGTGCTGCTCATGGACGAGCCGTTCGCCGCCGTCGACGCGCAGACCCGCGCCGAACTGGAGGACCTCATCCGGCGGTTGTGGCGCGAACTGGGCGTCACCGTCCTGTTCGTCACCCACGACATCGACGAAGCCGTCTATCTCGGCCAGCGCACCATCATCCTGTCCACCTCACCGACCGTGGTGCTGGAGGATCTGACGATCGATCTCCCCGACGAGCGCGACCAGTTGCACACCCGCTCCAGCACCCGCTTCGCCGAACTGCGCGCCCACGTCTACGAGCAGATCCAGCGCGCCAAGCACCACAACGGCGACACGCATGCAGCAGTGGCCGACCGCAGCGACGAGCTCGCCCTGCACAAGTCCCAGTCCTGACACACCGTCCGACACAAAGGGCCGTAGCACATGGACGACAACGAACCCGGGCGGTACTTCGTGCAGTCCCTCGAACGAGGGCTGGCCGTCATCCGTGCGTTCACCGCCGACACACGCGAAATGACCCTCTCGGAGGTCGCCAGGATCACCGGCATGAGCCGTGCCACCGCACGGCGCTTCCTGCTCACCTTCGCCGACCTGGGGTACGTGGCCACCGACGGCCGCCACTTCCGCCTCACGCCCCGGGTCCTGGAACTGGGCTACGCCTACCTGTCCAGCATGTCCCTGGCGGAGATCGCCCAGCCCCACCTGGAGCAACTGGTCGCCGAGGTCCACGAGTCCTCGTCGGTGGCGGTGCTCGACGACGAAGACGTGGTGTACGTCAGCCGGGTACCCACCCGGCGGATCATGACGGTCTCCATCAGCATCGGGACCCGCTTCCCCGCCCATGCCACCTCCCTCGGCCGGGTCCTGCTCGCCCACCTCGACGAGCCCCGGCTGCGGCACTACCTGGACACCGCCTCCCTCAAGCCGCTCACCCCCCGCACCATCACCTCAAGGGAGGCACTCGCAGCCGAACTGGAACACGTGCGGGCACAGGGCTGGTGTCTGGTGGACCAGGAACTGGAACAGGGCCTGATATCGATCGGCGTACCCATCCGGAACGAAGCACGACGGGTGGTGGCGGGCATCAACCTCTCCACCCACGTCAGCCGGCGAACGCCGGACTCGATACGCCACGATCTGCTGCCGCCGCTCCTGGCCACCGCCGCGGACATCGAGGCCGAGCTGAAGGTCCCCGGCTAGCCGGTCCTGATGCCGTGCCCCCGCGACGGCAGCACGGAGCAGCACCGGCCTTGGCGACCGGCCGGAACACACCGCCCCGCGCGACGGGCGTTGCCGTGGGCTCGTCACGGCCACCCGGACCTGTCGGCTCTCTGCCCCCACCAGGCATCATTCACTGCAGTGCTGAGACAGTCGCCGCGGAGAGCCCATGACATCGCCCCACGCCCTGACGCCTACCGACCCCATGGCGGCTCCCGCGCCACCCGAGGAAGCCGTGGCCCCTCTCATCCGGGGTATCGCCGTGCTGCACGAGCTCACCGACGCCGGAGGGACGGCCGGCCTCAGCGATCTGGGACGGGCCACCGGCCTGGCCCGCGCCACCCTCGACCGGGTCACCGGAACACTCGCTCACATGGGGTACATGCGAATGGACGGCAGCAACGCCGTCCTTGCCCCCCGCCTGATGGAGCTGGGGAACGCATACCTGGCCGCCCTGCGCCTTCCCGCGCTGCTGAGTGCGCACGCCGATACCCTCGCTGAGGAACTCGACGAGTCGGTGTCCCTCGCGGTGGCGGACGGTGACGGCATCCGCTTCATCCACCAAGCGATCCGCCGCCGCGCCCTGTCGCTGAGCTTCCGCATCGGCGACCTGCTGCCCGCCGAACGCACCGCGCCAGGCCCGCTGCTGGCAACCGAGTGGAGCACGGAGGACTGGGCGCGGTGGCACAAGCGGCAGGACGCCGACCCCGAGGACCTCGGCTTCGCGGCGGTCCCCCCTCGATCGCACCGTACCGCCACGACAGACTTCGAAGAACGGGTGGAACGGGCGCGCGCCCATGGCTGGGCGATGGACGACCAGTTGATCGAGCCGGGGCTCGTCGCCGCATCCGTTCCGGTTCGCGCCCCCGACGGCCGGATCGCCTGTGTGGCGAGCGTC
Organism: Streptomyces sp. HUAS ZL42; assembly: GCF_040782645.1. Classification (GTDB taxonomy): domain Bacteria; phylum Actinomycetota; class Actinomycetes; order Streptomycetales; family Streptomycetaceae; genus Streptomyces. The sequence continues at coordinate 9,666,295 of NZ_CP160403.1, read as the reverse complement.
GTGAGCCATACCAGTCGGCACAGCGCGGACTCGCTGCGCGACGCCCTTCTCCCCAGGCTCCGTACTGCCGTGACCGTCATGGAGCGGAAGTTGGCCGACGCTCCGCCTCCAAAGCCGCCGAGCAAGAGCACTCCCGTCGGGCTCGCCACCTGGACGAGCGCGTCCAAACAGGAACTGGGCGGGGAGTTCATCGAATCCCTGGCCCGCGGCCTGACCGTGGTCACCGCCTTCGGTGAGGGCCGTGCGGAGCTGACCCTCACCGAGGTCGCCGAAGCCACGGGGCTGTCCCGCGCCACGGCTCGCCGTGCCCTGATAACCCTGGGATACCTCGGTCACGTCACGCGGCACGGGCGGGTCTTCCGGCTCACTCCACGCGTCCTCGCCCTCGGCTTCCCGCCGCTGTCCAAGACGACACTCACCCGGATCGCGCACCCCCACCTCGCCGCCCTCACCCGCAAGGTGGAGGACTCGACGTCCCTGGCAGTGCTCGCCGGTGACGATGTCCAGTGCGCGGCCTCGGTCGCCGCGGGACGCATCATGGACGCTGATATCGCCGTGGGCGCGCGCGTGCCCGCCTATGCGACCTCCACGGGCCGGGTGCTGTTGGCGGGGCTGCCGGCCGAGGAGCGCACTGCCCGGCTGGCGCGCGTGCGGATGGGGGCGCTGACCGCTCGCACCGTCACCCGGCCCACCGACCTCGAGCTGATTCTCGACCGAGTCCGTGAGGACGGATATGCCCTGGTCGATGAGGAACTGGAAGAAGGGCTTCGCTCTATCGCCGTACCGGTACGTGACCGCGACGGCGGCCTCATGGCGGCGATCAACGTCACCATGCACAGCGGTCGCCGCCCCGCCGCGGAGTGCGTCACGTCCATCTTGCCGGAACTGCGGGCCACGGCTGCTCACATCGAGGCCGACCTGCACATAACCGGGCGATTCGTGCGAGTTCCGACACGGCAGCTGTAGGTGGTGAGGAGTGAGGTTCCTGTCCTGTCATGTGACGGCTGCTGCCGTGACGTCGTTCCATCGGCGGTGGTAGTCGGCTGCGCGTTGCCGGTGTTGGCGGCGCCAGTGGGACCAGTGGAGCGCGTGCGCGGGATCGGCGTCCTGGCGGGCCGGTGTGAAGGCCGGGGCTGGGCGAAAAGACGGTGCACTGGGCATGGTGACGTCGGCAGGATGCCCGGCGTGACTGAACTGGCGAGCATCGCCGTCCCGCCCTCTGCCGTCCTCGATGCCTTCGGCGTGCGCGCCGTTCTCGGCTCTCGTGGAGCTGAGGCGCCCGGTGAATCAGGACGCTGCTCAGCTCATCCACGGCGATCTCACCGGCAATGTGCTCTTCGCTGCGGACGAAGTGCCTGCTGTGATCGACTTTTCGCCGTATTGGCGGCCTCCCGTGTTCGCCGAAGCCATCGTGGTCGCGGGTGGTCTGCTCTGGTTCGATCTACCGTCCGAACTGCTGATGGGTGTCAGCGATGACCCTGACTGGCAGCAGATGCTGATTCGGGCACAGGTCTTCAGGCTCATCGCGTATAGCGAGAGCGTGGGGCCATCGGGGCGAGCTCACTCTGGTGAGCCGCAGCGGTATGTACGGGCAACCGACGTTGTGATCAAGAAGTTGACGGTGTTTCAGGGGTAGTCGTTTTCTCGGGTGGCTTCCCGCTGAACGAACTCAAGGGATGCCCAGGTCGACAGCAGGGCGTCCTGTCCGCCGTTGGGTTTCCTCGCGCTTGGCGCGGAGGAAGGTGAGTGTGAGGTTGATGCCTTCGACCTCGCCGAGCCAGTTCTCCTCCTCGCCCGCCGCCGCGGAGGCGAACGCCGTGCCGGCCGCTGACGCGTGCTCGGTGTCGACGATCGCCGGGCGGTCCGTGACCGAGTAGACGATCTCGCCGAGCGTCCCGTTGTTCTTCCTCAGCAGTTCGCGGACGAGGCAGCCGTTCCTTTGCAGTTCGCTCAGGGCGGCACGTACGGCGTCCCGCCCGTCGGGCCCGGCGCGCACGAGGTCGGCGACCGCACCTGCCAGCCGGTGACGTGGGTGCTGACGAGCCGAAGAGGCCCTTCGCCCTGAACGACAACCGGGCGTCACGGAAGAAGCCGCCTGCGATCTGGGTGAACTGATCCGCCGCCCTCACCCCGCGCCGGATCCCCGCCCCCAAGCCGGTCATCGTGCTGTGTCGTCCGCTATGAGCGCGCGGCCGCTGACGCCCTGGAGTGAGCATACGGGCGCGCGGTGGCCTGTGCCGCGGTCCGCCGTCGACCGGGGCCGGTCGAAGCGCATGAGTCCCTCCTGCGCGACGGCGGCCACCAGACGCCCGCTCGTGTCGAAGAGCCGTCCGCGGGTGAGCGCCCGGCCGTGCTCGGCCGAAGGGGAAACCTGGTCGTACAGCAGCCACTCGTCCGCGCGGAAGGGACGCAGGAACCACAGCGAGTGGTCCAACGACGCACCCTGTACGGCGGTTTGGGGATGTGGCAGCCGCGCGGATCCCAGCAGCGCCATGTCGCTGAGATAGGTCAGTGCGCAGGCGTGGACGGCATCGTCGTCCGGCAGCGGACGTCCGTACCGGATCCAGACCCGCTGACAGGCCGGCGTCTCCGGAACGTGGCCGATCTCCCGCCTGGGCACCCATCGCATCTCCCAGTGGCGCCACTCCGCGGGCCGCGGCATGCCCCAGCCGTTGATGCGGTCGGACTCCGGAATGGCGTCAGGTGCCGGCACCGACGGCATGTCCACCTGGTGGGAGAATCCTTCATCCCCGCGATGGAACGACGCCGTCATCGTGAAGATGGCCTCCCCCGCCTGGACTGCGGTCACCCGGCGCGTGCGGAAGCTGCCGCCGTCGCGGATCCGCTCGACCAGCTGATCCGTCGACTCGTGCGGACGGCCGGGCCGCAGGAAGTAGCCGTGCATCGAGTGAGCCGAGTACGACCGGTCGAGGGTATGCGCCGCGGCCATCAGCGACTGGGCGGCGATCTGGCCACCGAACGTCCGCGCCCACTCGCTGGGGATCGGGCCGGACCGGAACCGGTCCGGCCCGATCTCGTCAAGGGCAAGGGCCTCTGTCAGGCCGGTCATCCTTCCGCTCCTCTCGCTCGTCACGCGGGTGTCGCCCCGCGCAGTTCGCGGCGCCAGGGTCTTGCCTCTGGTGGTCTTGGGCAGCTCGTCCCGGATGCTGACGGTCCGAGGGGCCTTGAGGGCGGCCAGGTGCTCCCGGCAGTGGGCGACCAGCTCGTCGGGCTCGGCAGATCCACCGGGCTCATGCTGACGAAGGCCGCCACCGTCTCACCGCGGTAGGGATCGGGCGCACGGACGACGGCGGCCTCGCCAACCGTGGGGTGCCGGTAGAGGACGTCCTCGACCTCGCTAGACCACATCTTGAACCCGGAGGCGTTGATCATGTCCTTCTTGCGGTCGACCCCGTACACCCAGGCCTGCCGATCCACGAAACCGACGTCGCCGGTGAGCAGCCGCCCGTTCGGTATCGACTCCGCGGTGGCCTCTGGCCTGTTCCAGTACGCGGGTGCCACCATGGGGCCTTCGACCGTGATCTCGCCGACCTCGTTCGGTCCCAGGTCCTGCCGTCCTCGTCGACGATACGGACCATGGCGGCGGGGCGGGATAGGCCGATCGACAAGGTGCCCGAGTCGCCTCGAACGCTGATTGCCTCATCACCGCTCCTTTTCCTCGTTGCGTGAGTGTCGATGTCCCGTGGGCATGAGATCGGGTCAGATGCCTGCCGCATCCGCGACTTCCTGGGCCTTCGCCACCAACGCGTCGATGCGCTCTGCGGTCGGGGTACCGGAGGCGGCCTTGTTCCGCGGTTCGTCCAGCGCGCGGCGCATGACGCCCTCCGCGATGATCGCCACTTTCCACAGTCCCATCGCGTGCCAGAAGCCCAGCGCCGTCAGGTCGCGCCCGGACGCCGCCAGGTAGGCCGCCACGAGTTCCTCGCGCGTCGGGAAGCCGTCGAGAGCGGTCGCGCCGAAGTCGCCGGAGGTGTTCTCACCTTTGGCCGGCCAGTAGGCCAGCAGGCTGCCCATGTCCGCCAACGGATCCCCCAGTGTCGACAACTCCCAGTCGAGCACCGCGGTCACCTCCCCGCTGTCGTAGGAGGTGATGACGTTGCGCAGATGGAAGTCGCCGTGCACGAGGGTGAGTTCGCGCTGCTGCGGGACGGCCGCGACGAGGCGCCGGGTGAGGTCCTCGAGGGCGGGCAGCTCGCGGGTCCTGGATCTCTCCCACTGGCCCGACCACCGCTTGAGCTGACGCTGCGCATACGGCTTGTGGCTGGCCAGGCCGGTCAGCCCGGTCGCCTCGAGATCGACCGCGTGGATCTTCGCCAGCGTCCGCGGCAGCGACATCCCGATCGCCCGGCGGCGCGCGGGCGTCAACGACTGCGCGATCGACATCGTGTCGACGACCTCGCCGTCCACGAACTCCATGAGCAGCAGCGGGGCATCGGTCACGGAAGGATCATCGCTCAGCCCGAGCACCCGCGGGGTCGGCACGGCGGTGCCCTCCAGCGCGGTCAGAATCCGCGCCTCGCGGGCCACGTCGTGCGCCGAGGCCAGCAGGCGACCCAGTGGTGGGCGCCGCAGCACCCATCTGCGGCCACCCTGGTCCCGTACGAGATAGGTCAGATTCGACTGGCCGAGCCCGATCCGGTCAAAGGCCAACGGCCCGGCGAAGTCGGCGCCGAGGGTGGCGAACCAGCGGCTCACCGCCCCGGCGTCGATTCCGACGATATCCGCGCTAGACACCGATGCCGGCTCCGTGCCTGAACGGGAGCGCATCGCCGAGCAGCTGCCCGCCGTCGATCACCATCGTCTCGCCGGTGATCCAACTCGCGGCGTCCGAGACGAGGAAGGCGACCGCCGAGGCGATGTCAGCAGGCTCGCCTATCCGCCCGAGCGCCGTCGACGCCGACACGGTCTGCTCGTGCTCCTTCCACAGGGCCTCGGCCAGCTTCGTTCGTACGACACCGGGTGCCACCGCGTTGACGCGAACCTTCGGCGAGAGTTCCAGGGCCAGTTGCTTCGTGAGATGGATGAGTGCGGCCTTCGACGCGTTGTACAACCCGATGTTCGCCTCGAACGCCATACCGCCGACCGAGGCCGTGTTGACGACCGCGCCGCCGTGCTCGCCCATCCAGGCCCGCGTGGCCAGCCCCGTCCACAGGAGGGGAGCCCACAGGTTCACGTCGAAGGTCTTGGCGAACCGGCCGTGGTCCTGCTCGATGACCGGCCCGAAGGCCGGGTTGGTCCCCGCGTTGTTGACGAGGATGTCCAGGCTTCCGAAGCGCTCGAGCGTCAGATCCACACAGCGCTGGGCCGCTTCTTCGTCGACGGCGTGCGCACCGACGCCGACCGCTGTGTCCCCGACCTGCGCCGCGGCGGTCTTCGCCGCCTCCTGGGACCGGGAGGTGAGGACTACGTTTGCGCCGGCGGCGGCGATGGCCTGGGCGATCGCCAGTCCGATTCCGCGCGAGGCGCCGGTGACGACGGCGGTGCGACCGGTGAGATCGAGTCCTGCCATCTCAACCCGCCACTGCCGTTGCGGCGTCGCGGTACTGCCGCAGTTCCTGCTTGGCGATGGCCCGCTTGTGGACCTCGTCGGGACCGTCCGCCAGCCGCAACGTCCGCAGATGCGCGTACATCATCGCCAACGGGAAGTCGTCCGTCACTCCCGCTCCCCCGTGTACCTGGATCGCTCGGTCGACGATCTTCAGCGCGATGTTCGGGGCGGCAACCTTGATGGCCGCGATCTCGGTGCGCGCTTCCTTGTTCCCGACCGTGTCCATCAGGTACGCCGCCTTGAGCGTGAGCAGGCGGATCATCTCGATGTCGATGCGCGCTTCCGCGATCCAGTCCTGGATGTTGGACCGTTCGGCGACCGGAGAACCAAAGGTCACCCGGGACTGGGCTCGCCGGCACATCAACTCCAGCGCCCGCTCGGCCGCGCCGATCGCCCGCATGCAGTGGTGGATGCGACCGGGCCCGAGCCGGGCCTGGCTGATCGCGAAACCCTCGCCCTCACCTTTGAGGACATCCTTGATCGGCACACGCACATTCTCGAAGATGATCTCCGCGTGGCCCTCTCGATCCGCGTACCCGAACACCGGGAGGTTCCGGACCACGGTGACCCCGGGGGCGTCGATCGGGACGACCATCATCGACTGCTGGCGATGCGGGGCCGCCGTGGGGTCGGTCTTGCCCATGACGATGAGCACCCTGCAGTTCTTGTGCATCGCGTTCGAGGCGAACCACTTGCGGCCGTTGAGGAGGTACTCGTCGCCGTCGCGCTCCATGCGCAGCTCGATGTTGGTGGCGTCAGAACTGGCCACGGCCGGCTCGGTCATCGCGAACGCCGATGCCATGGTGCCTTCGAGCAACGGCTTGAGGTACTTCTCCCTGTGCTCGTCGGTGCCGAAGAGGGTGAGCACCTCCATGTTGCCGGTGTCCGGGGCATTGCAATTGCACGCCTCCGAAGCGATGTGACTGCGTCCCATGATCTCCGCCAGCGGCGCGTACTCGAGGTTCGTCAGCCCCGGCCCCCACTGCGGGTGCGGGTGGAAGAGGTTCCACAGTCCGCGCCCCCGCGCCTCCGCCTTGAGTTCCTCAATGATCGGCGGATGGAAGTGCGGGTCACCGGAGGCGCGCATCTGCTCGTGGTACACCGGCTCGGCGGGGTAGACGTGCGAGTCCATGAACTCCAGCAGGTCCGCCTGGTACTTCTTGGCGCGGTCCGACGGCTCAAACAGGGACATCTGTACTCCTGACGGGGGGAAGGGAAGGAAAGCTCGGCGGGCGCTTTCCCAGGTGGCTGGCCACGCCTTCGACGACATCGGTCCCGCAGAAGGCCTGGAGCATGAGCCTCTCCGCGCGGGTCACGGAGTCGGCGTAAGTGCTCTCCGCGTCGTTGTGCAGTTGGCTCTTGATCGTGGCCATGGATCCCGGAGAGCAGCGCGTCGCCAGATCGGCGGCATAGGCGACAGCGGCATCGACCACGCTGCCGGTGCGGACCAGGTGGTCGAGGAGTCCGATACGCAGCGCCTCCTCGGCGTCCACCATGCGACTCGACAGCAGCAGGTCGGTGGCCCGGCTGTGCCCCACCAGCCGGGGCAACAGCCAGGAGATCCCGTACTCGGCGACGAGTCCGCGTTGCGCGAATGCCGTGGTGAACCGGGCCGAGGGCGAGCCGAAGCGGATGTCGCAGTAGAGCGCCTCCACCACGCCCAGGCCGTCGGCCACCCCATTGACCGCACCGATCAGCGGTTTGCGCAAGCTCAGCGGCACGTCACGCGGGCGGCGCAGCGCCCTCTCCGCCGCGGAGACCTCGTCGATCTCGCCGACCGCCTGCAGCCGTTGCAGATCGGCGCCGGCGCAGAATCCGCGCCCCGCACCGGTGACCACGACGGCACGTACGTCCGAGTCGTCCTCGGCGGCGTCGAGGAGCTCGAAATAACGGTCTTCGAGTTCCTCGGTCCAGGCATTCAGCTTGGCGGGCCGATTGAACGTGAGTACCAGCACCGGCCCGCGGTGTTCGGCCAGGACGAGCTCACCCGGCGCCCCGGTCATGCCTGACCCAGCAGGGAGCTCTGGTAGCGGCGCATCCCGCGCAACCACCGGTCGTAGTCCGCGCCCTTGTGCCGGTACATGTCCAGCACCTCTTCGTGCGGCAGGATCAGGAAGCGCTCATCGGCGATCGCGGCCAGGACGGCGTCGGCGACCTCGGCCGGCTCCAGGACGTCGCCCGCGGATGTGACGGCTTGCGTGGCCGCTCGTCCCAGTGCGTCCCCGGAGTCCTTCCCGGCCGACAGCATCCGGGTGTTCACCCCCATCGGGCACAGACAGCTGACCCGCAGCCCGCGATCGCCGTAGGTGACACTCAGCCACTCGGCGAAGCCGACGGCGGCGTGCTTGGTGACGGCGTAGGTGGCGGAGCCGATCTGGGTGAGCAGCCCGGCGGCCGAGGCGGTGCTGACGAAGTAGCCCTGCCCGCGCTCGAGCCACCGCGGCAACAGCAGTCTTGCCGCACGGATGTGAGCGCGAAGGTTGACGTCGATCGAGAGGTCCCAGTCCCGCTCGCTCGCGTCGATGCCCGGCGCACCCGCGATGCCCGCGTTGGCGAAGTAGAGGTCGACCGGGCCGAACGCGTTCTCCGCCAGGGCGATCAGCTGCTGGATCTGGGCAGTGTCTGACACGTCCGCGCCAGTGCTGACCGTGCCTCCAGGATGGTCGGCGTTGACCCTCTCCGACACCGCCCGCGCGCCGGCCGCATCGAGGTCCGCGACGACGACCCGGGCACCCTCGCGAGCAAGCCGCGCGACCAGCGCGCTGCCAATGCCGCCACCACCACCGGTGACGATGGCGACTCTTTCTGCAACGTTCACGGCGAACCCTCTCCGTGGCAGGGCATGCAGTGTCAGAGCACTGCGCCGAGACATGTGACCGTGGTTGGTTCCCCATATATAGTTGAATCCGACGTCAGGTTCAATGGTCGATGCGCGGATCACCACGCGGAGGGGCCGCGTCACGCCCCTGAACTGCGCCCAGAAGATCGAAGATGGGTATCGCCGCCCCGCGCCCAGCGGGCACGAGCGCTGACCGGCACCATCACGCACCGGCTCCCGCCTCTCATTCGGCCGCCCGCTGGCCGTGTCGTCGCAGGTGCTCCAGTTCGACGTCGCCCGAGCCTTGACGACGGCTACGGCCAGGCACCGGAGCCGCGCCCCGACCGGTCGGCGGTTCCCCGCCCCTTGACCGGTCGGCTTACCCATCCACCCGGACGCGTCACGTCCGCGGGGGCGACGAGAAGGACTGAAGGGTAGGCGGCAGTGCCGGATGCGACGAGTGAGGGGTCGAGCGTGAAGGCGCGCGCAAGCTGGTCCTCGCCGCCGATGCGGGCTCCAGGACCGGCGGACGCTCGTAGGCGGCAGGCTCCCCTGTTGTCGGCGCTGCTCCCGGATCAGCGGTGGCCGGGGAACCGGAGGGCGTTCGCCCAGAGCCGGGTGACCGTGGACACGAGCTCCCCGAAGTCCACCGACGTACCGTCCTCTTGCCCTTCGCCGAGCACAAACGCGTTGTAGGCCATGACGCTGACCATGCCCGACAGCGCACGCGAGGCCATCATCGGATCGACCTCACGATCTGCGACGCCCCGCGCCTGCAGGTCAGCGATGCCACGGGCATTGCGGCGGATGAACGCATCCGCGCGCCGGCTTCGGAACTCACGGAACTGCGGCTCCACTTGTGCGACTTGCTCAAGCAGTGCCATCAGCTTCGCGTTGCGCTTGTACGCCTCGAGATATGCGCGATTGCTCGCCTCGAGTACCGCATACGGATCGTCGGTACCCTGCACCCGGCCCATGCCGGGATGCAGCATGTCCTCTTGGGCTTCCAGGAGGACGGCGGCAAGCACCTCTTCCTTGCTGGCGAAATAGGTGTAGAAGGATCCCGCCGCGCATCCGGCTTCTTTGGCGATGTCGACGAGGCGGGTGTCGAGGTAGCCGTCCCGCTCGAACACCTTCCGCGCGGCCTTCACCAAAGCGGCGCGTGTGCGTGCTCCGCGCTTCGTCGTCGGCGGCTCACGAAGTGGGGAGAGGGGCGCCACCGGAGGTGCCTTCTCGCTGTCCTCGGGCGCAGTGGTGTCCATCCCCCGAAGTGTACTTGAATCCGACGCCAGTATCATAAGCGTGGGGTGCGCGGGTCGGGGAAGTACACCTCCGCCTCCTCCCGCCGTGAGCAGCCGAAGCGGCCCGCTCAACGCACTTGACCACACGGGCATGCGGCGCCATGGCCATCCGCGTAGCGCCCAGGCATCTAGCCGTGGACGACGGCGATGCCGCCGAACCCCGTACGGCCGGCTCGTCCGGACGCCTGGGCGGGCCGGGGTGACACGGACGGCAGGAAGGCAGAGCGCCACACTCGGCGTGCGCGAGTACTGCGGCTCGACCGAGGGCGGCGCCGACCCGGGGCGCGGTCGGTCGCCCGCAACCTGTCGATTGGTCAGGCCGTGATCCTGAAGTGTTCTGCGAGTTGACGGCGGGTGTCAGTGGCACTGATGTGCAGCACGCCCCCGATGCCGATCCGCCCCGCTCCGTCCAGGTTCTGCTGGAGATCGTCGATCATGACTGCCTTCTCGGGGGTGATGCCGAGGCGTTCACATGCGATCGCGTATATCCGCCGGGACGGCTTGCGGATCCCGACCTCGGAGGAGATGACGACCGCGTCGGCCACAGCGGCGAGGTCGACTCCGTCGTAGGTTCCGGTTCCGAACGAATTGGATACCAGCGCAACGGGATACCCGGCGGCGCGGAGATCATCGAGCAGGGCGAGCACGTCCTGGTCGATCGACATTCCCGCTTGCATCCGGGCCGTGAGCCCCTCCGCCTCTACGGCGGCGCCATGGGCGCGGAGGCGCTCGGCGAACCCTCGCTCGAAGGCTTCGGCGTCGATACGGCCGCACTCGTGGTCGGCCAGGAGGGTCCGTGAGGGCTCGTCCCGGCTGAGGAGGTCCAGCGGCAGGCGTGGGTCGCCGCCGAGGGAGGCGCCGAAGTCGGTGAACGCCTGCAGCACACTGGAGGTGATGACTCCGCCGAAGTCCACGAGGACCGCGGTACGGGCCCCTTCCACCACGGTCAACACAATATCCACACCCTCTCTCTCGGCCGGCTCTCCACCGGCCTCATGCCACAGCAGCTACGCCCCGTGGGCCCTCGTCGCGCGGCCTCGCAGAAGCCCGCGGGAGGAGAAGGGCGCGGGCCCTTTGGGTCGACTCCGCGACGCCGGCGGCCCGGCCCAAGCCCCGTACAGGGAGGCAGGGGACGCGGAGGCTCAGAGGGAGGCCCGCGCCACGACCACCGGCCGCCCCGGCTCGGCGGCGCCCAGCCGGGACGCAGACCTCAGACGACCTCGAACAGTCCGGCCGCGCCCATTCCGCCGCCGACGCACATCGAGATGACCACATACCGGACGCCACGGCGCTTGCCCTCGATGAGCGCATGCCCCACCAGGCGGGCGCCGGTCATTCCGTACGGATGACCGACCGAGATCGCGCCGCCGTTGACGTTGAACCGCTCGGGGTCGATGTGCAGCTCGTCCCGGCAGTACAACGCCTGGGAAGCGAACGCCTCGTTCAGCTCCCACAGGCCGATGTCGTCGATGGTGAGATCGTGCTGCTTCAGCAGCTTCGGAATGGCGAACACCGGCCCGATGCCCATCTCGTCCGGGCCGCACCCGGCGACTGCCATACCCCGGTAGACACCCAGCGGTTCCAGTCCGCGGCGCTCAGCCTCCCTCGACTCCATCAGGACCGACGCCGAAGCCCCGTCCGACAACTGCGAGGAGTTGCCCGCCGTCACGCTGGAATGCGCACTCACCTGACCGTCGGGCAGCACCGGCGCCAACCCGGCCAGGCCTTCGAGCGTTGTCGACGCACGGTTGCCCTCGTCCCGGGTCAGGGTCACCTTTTCGTCCCGCACCTTCCCGGACTGCTTGTCCAGGACCTTCTTGACGCTGTCGAGCGCGACGATCTCCCGGTCGAACCGGCCGGCCTCCTGCGCCGCCGCGGTGCGCTGCTGTGACACCAGCGCGAACTCGTCCTGGCGTTCCCGGCTCACGCCATAACGCTCGGCGACGATCTCCGCCGTCTGCAACATCGGCATGTAGATACTCGGCTTGCGCTCGACCAGCCAGGGATCCGTCATGCGGTGGGTGTTCATGTGCTCGTTCTGCACCAGGGAGATCGACTCGACGCCGCCTCCGACAGCGACCTGCATGCCGTCCGCGACAATCTGCTTGGCGGCCGTCGCAATGGCCATCAGGCCCGACGAACACTGCCGGTCGATCGTCATCCCCGACACGGAGTCCGGAAGTCCGGCACGAAGAACGGCCTGACGCGCGACGTTGAAACCGGATGCCCCCTGCTGCACGGCACAGCCGAAGATCACATCCTCGACCTCGCCGCCCTCGAGCCCGGCGCGCCGTACGGTGTGGGAGAGAGCATGGGCGGCAAGTTCCTGCGCCTGGGTGTCGTTGAACGCGCCGCGGTACGCCTTCCCGATCGGCGTCCGTGCCGTCGAAACGATGACTGCTTCCCTCATGTCGCCTCACTGCTTGCTTGTCGGTCCGGTTCCTGTGGGAGCTTCAGGGCTGGAATCCCGAACTCCATGAGCCCGGCTGGATGCGCGTCGGCCTTGCCTAATTCCCCGGCTGGCATGAGCAGCCAGTGACTGCCTCGTCCTTCACAGACGACGTGCGCCCACGGCTGCAGGCGGAGAGGGGAAGCTGGCCTGCCGGTCGTTTATAGTTGAATTCGGCGTCATGTTCAACTAGACATTGAGGCGCTCGGGGATGCAAGGGTCGCGAGCCGGGACCGAGCGTGCCGGGAGCATCGCATCCCCGACATCCCCTCCAGAGGGCGGCCCGCACAGGCGGCCTTCCCCGGGCCGGAATCCGCCATACCTACGCGAGACCCGCCCAAAAGTGCGGCGCGCGGCCGCGGTTGCGGGAACACGCACTGCTCTATGCCTTGACAATCCATTTCCACGACTGAAAGCTGACCGACCAGTCGGTATGAGAGGGTGGATCGTGACCCACCTGAGCATCTCCACTGCTGCGGGCGTGTTCGACGCGCTCGTGGCGGGCCCGCCCGAGGGCCGCCCAGTGCTGCTGCTGCACGGCTTCCCGCAGACGGGGCGGGCGTGGCAGCGACAGATCGCGGCGTTGGCCGCCCACGGCTGCCGGGTGGTGGCACCCGACCAGCGCGGGTACTCCCCCGGCGCCCGCCCCGAACAGCCCGAGGACTACCGCATCAGCGTCCTGGTCGACGATGTGGTCGCCATCACGGAGGAACTCGGCTGGGCGTCGTTCGACCTGGTCGGCCATGACTGGGGAGGCGCGGTGGCGTGGTGGACCGCCGATGGCCACCCCGGCCGCGTACGTACCCTGACGGTTGTCTCGACCCCGCACCCCGGCGCTCTGGCCACCACCCTGCGCACCGACCAGGACCAGCGCCAGCGATCGCACTACATGATCGACTGGCGCGAAACGCCGGCGACTGAAGAGCGCATGCTCGCCAACAACGCCGAGGAGCTTCGCGCCGCTTACGCCGGAAAGGTCCCGCAGGACAGTATTGAAGCCTACGTGCGGCACCTGTCCCAGCCGGGCGCTCTCACCGCCGCGCTGAACTGGTACCGGTCCGGCCGTCCCGAGGGCGCGATCGGCGTCATCGACGTGCCCACGCTGTACGTCTGGAGCACGCAGGACAGCGCGTTCGGCCCGACGGCCGCCCAGGAGACCGGGCTGTGGGTCAACGGGCCGTACCGGTTCGAGACCCTCCAGGACGTCAGCCACTGGGTCCCCGAGGAGGCGCCCGACACGCTGAGCCGCCTGCTGCTCGAACACCTGCGGACGCACGGCGATTAGGGGACCCTCGTGACTGCCGATGCCCTCCGCCGACGTGTGCAGTCCGGTGGTGTGGCGGGCGGGCGGGCCGGTCGGCCGTGGCCACCACGGGGTAGCGGTTGGTCACGACCCGCAGCCGCCACGCGAGGGCGGCTGTTCAACTCGGCTGCTACCGCATCAAGGTGCTCACGAGGGTGGACCGAAAGGTCGCTGCCCTTGAAGAAGTACTGCCGGAGCAGGCCGGTTGGTGTTTTCCTTCGATCCGCGCTGCCACGGGCTGCCGGGCTCGCAGAAGTGACCAGCTCCAGAGCGACCGGAAGCGAAACCTCGGCCCCGTCGTGGTAGCCAGCGAGATCGGGCGGGAACAGTCCGCCGAGGCCATGTCCCCCATCCGACGGCTCCACGCCGAAGTGGATGAAACCGGTGACTGCGGGCTCGCGGATCTCCAGCCGATCGATGCCCGAGGCCTCCGCGAAGGCGGCGATCGCCGCGAGGCACGCGGCTTCGACCGGCCCATGGTCACTGACCGCCTCCTCGGCACCGGTGTAGTGGCCGTGTTCGTCACGGTCGACGGGGTCGTACTCGGTGATCCGGTGGACGAAGGACGGCGGCACGTCGCTCCCTGCGCGGTCAGGTGGGATGCCAGCGTTAGAAATGGCCTTTCCAGTGCTGGGTATCAGCTGCTGAGGTCGAACACGCCCCAGGTGGTGAACGGCTCGGCCTGGACGTAGATCTTGCTACCTCGGCCGACAACCCGCCGACGGCCGGGGGCAGAGCCATCGGGCAGGGTGAGCAGGCCGACGTCCGTTGACTCGACGGATGTTTCGCTGATCTCTCCGTGGGCGAGTCGGTCCCGCTCCTCGCCGTAGCCGCCGTAGAAGGCGACCCGCTCACCGTGGACGGCCACCGCATGGGAGCCCCGTACACGGTTCGCCCACACCCTCACGGGCCCATCGGTGCGGTCCGGGCGTATCTCAACGAGCGGGAAGTCCGTATATGGGCATGCCCAGGCCGCGGTGCCCGACACGTTCAGGGCGTAGCAGTCGAAGAGAGCGGGGATGTGGGCGTCGTCCGACGTCCAAGCGAGTCGGCCCGTGACGGTCCAGCAGCGGATTCCCACCGGGTTCTCGTCGAAGTGCCCGACCCAGATACGGCCTGCCTCGTCCACGTGTAGGTGCTCGATGGCGTCCCCGACGGAGAAGGACGAGGTCTCGCGGCCAAGCGCATCGAAGACTTGGACCTGATTCGCGTCCTCGTACCGGCGGACGCGAGACGCGGCGACGACAAACCCGCCGTCAGGCAGGCGGTCCAGGTGCGGCCAGCGGGCCCGCACGGCGCTCAGCGCGGTGAGTTCGACGTTGCCGCCCGGATCGACGGAAACGACCAGCGCGTCAAAGGGCAGGACATCGCCGCCGGGCTGCGGAGCGCGTTCGGCAAGCAGCCAGTGGGCGGCGCCGAAAACGTCGACGGTACTGGTCAGGACGTGGCGGCCGAGGTGCGCTCGGGGAAGGTGGGCGTAGGGAACGAGGACGGTCTTCTGCAAGGGCGGGCTCTCCTGAGTGGACGGTCGGTCACGGCCATCGGGCGCTGCGGTGAGCGGCGGTCGGCGGCGCGCGAGCGGAGGAGAGCGGAGCGGGGAGCCTAGAGGGCATGGCCCTTTCTGGTCGTCATGAGGTGATCCTGATCGACATCCGGCCTAGGGACAAGCCATTTCTCCAGACTCTGAGCGGCCCCTGCGCTGCAAGGAAATCCCGAGGTGCTGGCGAGCGGTCAGCCGCCGTGGAGGCTCCACTCGTCGAGGCCCTCCGTAGAGGTGAGCCTCAAGGCATTGAGGTGCGTCAAGGCCAACAGCTTCGCCGCTGGTGGCCTGGTTCCGGTTCCTGTGGGCCCTCGACGTTCCGTGGGACCGGGCCAGCCGGGCGGAGGCCCGGGATTTCGCACTGTGGCTGAAGCTGGTCAGCCGCCGCGGCCCCGGCGTCGGACGCCCCGGCGCCTGGGTCGGTCAACCCGGTGACCGGCAAGTGGTACGCGGGTGAGAATTACGCGGCAGGCACCCGGAGGCACGCGCGGGCAGTCATCCGCAGCTTCTACGAGTACCACCGCGACATGCACGGACGGCCGCTGCTCAACCCGTTCCCGAACACCAAGCGCGCCGAGGACGAGCACCTCAAAGCCCCCCACAACCCGATGCATGCCTTCAAGCACCCTGCCCGCCGGGCCCCCTACCAGCCAAAGGAGCCCCGGCGAACCCCGCGCGGCATCCCTGACCAGGCATTCAATGAACTGTTCGCGGCCCTGCCCTCGCACCGAGACCGTGCGCTGGTCGCCCTCTACATCTCGGCCGGCCCGCGCGCCTCGGAATTCCTCGGCGTCAGTCGGGACCGGGTCAGCCCCGGGAACAGACGATCGGCGTCATCCGCAAGGGCTCCCGCGCCCTGCAATGGATCCCGCCTCCAAGCGCTCAACCGCGTCACCTGGATCGTGACCTGCAAGGGCGGCACCGTCCACGACGTCACCATCGGCGACTGCGTCGAGCTGCAGCACGCCATCGGCGAGCACCAGACCAACGGCTACCACGGCAAGCATCTCTTCTACGCGCTCCTCGCAGGGCTCGGAGTCTTCGGCCCTGATGCCCCAGCACGGCTGAAGACGGTGATGCTGCCAGGGCAGTTGACACCGGCAGCCCTGGTCGACCGGCACGGCATTACCTGCACCGCGATACGCGACCTCCTGGTCGACTACCTCACCGAGCGCGCGGTGGACATCGACTACCCACGCTGGAGGACATGACCCGCACCCTGGCCGGACTGTTCTGGCGCGACCTGGAGAAACACCACCCGGGCATCGACTCGCATCGACCGGATGCCGACACCGTCACCGCCTGGCGGGAGCGCGTCCGCATGATCCGCGACCGACACGGCATCCCCATCCGGCCGCGAGTCAACGTGCACACCGTCTTCAGCTGGGTCCGGACGTTCTACCAGAACCTCGCCCGTTGGGCCGCCGAAGAGCCGACGCGGTGGGGCCCATGGGTCGCGCCCTGCCCGGTCCGCGACAGCGACACCGACCACGGCGAGGCCCGCGCCCGCCTCAAAGCGGCCATGGACCAGCGCACCCGCACCCTGCTGCCCGCACTCCCGGCCCTGGTCAAAGCCGTCGAGCGCCAGCTCAAGGACGCTCAGACCTGTCTCGCCACCGGGCGGGAGACCGCGGCCGGAGCCCCGTTCACCACTCCGGCGGCCGAGACCCTCCTCCGCCGCGCCGGGGTTTCCTCCCGCGTCTACGCCGACGACCCCGCCACCGGCCGGCGCCGGGACCTGACCGTGGAAGAGGAACGCGCCTTCTGGGCCTGGGCCATCGTCGAGGTCCTCCGCCACACCGGCATGCGCATCGAGGAAGCACTCGAACTCACCCACCACCGCTTCGTCGCCTACCAGCTGCCCACCACCGGCGAGATCGTGCCCATGCTTCGGGTCGCCCCGTCCAAGCTCGACCAGGAGCGGCTGCTGCTGGTCTCCCCAGAACTCGGCGAGGTGCTGACGGCGATCATCCATCGCGTCCGGCGCGGGCAGCAGGCCATGCCCCTGGTCCCCGCCTACGACAGTCTGGAACGTCTCTGGAGTGCGCCGATGCCGTTCCTGTTCCAGCGCCGCTGCGGCCCACAGGACGCCGTTGAATGTGCGGTGCTGCCGAGACCGGTGCGTATCCGCGTCCGCGTCTCCCCCGGTCCGATGCGGGCCGTGGTGGGACTGGGGCACTTGCTATGATCCACGAGTCGGCCTTCGGCGCCCCAGCTTGGGTGCGCGCGAAGGCTTTTTTCATGCCTTCTGACACATCTGCCTCCGGCACACCTCCCACCACCTACCGTGACCTGCTCCGCAACCGTGAATTCGTCGGCCTGTACGCCAGCTTCACACTGACGGTCGCCGCGAGCACCTTGTCGGGCTTCGCGCTCGGCACGCTGGTCAACCAGCAGACCAAGTCCCCGTTCCTGACCGCTGTGAGCATGTACGGCGCCACCTTCGCGACGGTACTCGGTGCGCTGACGCTGATGTCGGTCGCGGACGGAAGCCGTCCTCGCCGGACCCTTGTCGCGCTCCAGTGCGTCTCGCTCGTAGGTGTTGCCGCACAGACGGTTCCAGGGCTGCCGCTCGCCGCCCGGTTCGGTCTGCTCCTTGTACTGGGGTTCTTCCAGTCCCTGGGAACGGGCACACGGATGGGGCTGCTCGCCGAGGTAGTGCCGACCTCCGCCTATGCACTGGCACGTTCGCTGATGAACATCACCTCGGGAGGCATGGCCATCCTCGGCTACGCCATCGGCGCCGTACTGCTGCGGTACCTGAGCCCGCAGGAGGTCTTCGCCGTCGCGACCGCCCTGACCGGCGGTGGATTGATCATTGTGGCGGTGACGGTCCGGGAACGCTCGATCCGTCTGACCCGGCGCCCTGGACTGCGCCAGACCTGGACGACGAACATCGAGCTTTTCTCCCACTCCGGCCAACGCGCGCTTCTGCTGAATCTGTGGGTCCCCAATGGCCTGATCGTTGGCTGTGAGGCCCTGTTCATCTCCTACGCCCCCCATCACGCCGGCGTCTTCCTGGCCGCCGGATCGGCAGGCATGCTCCTCGGTGACCTTGCGGTCGGGCGGCTGTTCACCGCCGAGCAGCGGCGCCGCTACGCATTCGCCCTGCGACTGCTGCTCGCCGCCCCCTACCTGCTGTTCGCCGTCCACCCGCCCGTGCTGGTGGCGACAGCCGCGGTGTTCATCGCCAGTGCCGGCTTCGCTGCCACCCTGCCGCTCCAGGAGCAGCTTCTGGAGTTGACCCCTGATCCGGTCCGTGGCCAGGTCCAGGGAGTTGAGTCCGCCGGCCGGATGACGTGGCAAGGTATAGGAGCCGCGATCGCTGGCGGCATTGCCCAGCACTTCACTGCTGGCACGGCCATCACCTTTGTGGCCGCCGTCTCCATCGCCATCACCGTCTTCTCCCGGCCCTTCGTGGTCCGCGCCCGAGCCGTCCGCGTCCAAGCGGCCAACGCATGGAGTTACCACGACGGTGCGAGCGGCGGGCGCGGCCAGACGCGCCCGCCGCGTCTCGCTACTCGTCGACAGCGTCCGGGGCACGGAGGGGCCGCATTCCGCCGGGCAGGTCGGGGAGCTGGAAGGAGTACCGGCCCAGCACGTTGATGTGGTGGCGCACGAACGGGGAGAGCCGGGCCACGTCCTCGTCGCGGGCCTCGAAGCCGTCCGCGCGCAGCTGGTTCACGGCGGCGTCCATGCAGCGGGTGTTGAACAGCACGAGCGCGTTCAGGACGAGGCCCAGGGCGCCGATCTGGTCCTCCATACCTTCCTGGTAGCGCTGGTAGAGCTGCCCGGCCCGGCCGTGGAAGATCTTCCGGGCCAATGCGTGGCGGCCTTCCTGGAGGTTGGCCTGCACCTTGATCTGCCGCCGGTAGCCGGGCTCGTCGGCCAGGCGCAGGATGTGCAGGGTCTTCGCGATCCGCCCGTAGTGCGCGATCGCGTCACCGAGCGGGGTGGGCCGCCCCTCCCGGGACAGCATCCGGATGACGTCGTAGGCGCGGACGGCTCCGGTGTGGTGGATGGAGCCGATGATCCGCAGGATGTCCTCCCAGTGCCGCTCGATGCGGGCGAGGTCGACCCGGCCGCGGGCCGCGTCCTGGAAGGCGCCGTAGTCGGCCGTACGATCGACGCGCCACATCTTCTGATCGGGCAGGTCCGCGAGCTGCGGGGCGTAGGCGAACCCAGCCAGGGTGAGCAGGCCGAAGACGATGTCGCTGTAGCTCGCGGTGTCGGTGACGATCATCTCCGGACGGCGGCCGCCATCGCGGTCGTAGAGGACGTCGAGCACATACAGGGAGTCGCGCGGGGTGCCGGCCACGACCTTCCCGCCGAGCCCGGCGGCCTGGTCGTTGATCATGTTGAGCCAGGTCGCGCCGCCCCGACGCCCGAAGTACTTCGGGTTCGGCCGCGCGTACACCGACGGCACGGGGACGACGAACCTCATCCCGTCCACCGAGGCGACCAGGCCCCCGCCCCACGTCTGGGCGAGCGGGATGGACGCCTGGTGCTCAATGAGGGTCGTGTTCGCGGCCCGGTACGTTGCCAGCCGCAGGTACGTCTGGTCGACATGGGACAGCCGCCCGTACTTCAGCGGGTCCGCGCCGCCCATGACCGGGGTGTAGCCGACGTTGCAGCCGTAGGCGACCAGCAGGGCCGCGATGGTGACGTGCAGATCCTTCAGGCGGGCCTCGCCGCCGGTGACCGAGGTGAACGCCTGGTCGGCGCCGGTCCAGGAGAACACCTCCAGCAGCACCTCGGGCAGGTCCACGCGCGGCAGCTTCGCGTTCACCGCGGCCCGCAGGTCCAGCAGGGAGGCCGGTTCGGGCTCCGGCTCCAGGGCGGCGAAGTGCAGCCGGCCATCGTCGTCGAAGACGATCTGCGCGTTGTCCGGGAGCCGGGCGGCGACCTCCCGGTAGGTGCCGTCCAGCAGCGCGGCCCGCGCCCGAAGGTGCCCGCCCGCCTCACCGGGTAGGTTGATCGACGCCAACACGGTCGGCCGGGCCTGCTGCCACGCCTGCCCGGCCGGTAGCTTCGCCCGCGGGTCGCCCCACTTGGAGGAGTTCTTCGCGAAGACCTGCTTGCTGCGCAGCATCCGGTGCAACTGCTCCAGTACGCAGAACGTGTACGCCTTCCAGTCCACCGTGCCCGGCTCCAGGTGCGGCGCGGACAGCACCAGGCGCCGCCATGACCCCGTCAGCAGGCCGGTGTCGATCTCGGCCGGGCGACCTTCTGGCGGCCCATGAGCTCCGGCAGCGACAACAGCGCGGCCAGCACGGCCTCGCCCTCCGGGGTGGCATCAAAGTCCACCACGGTGACCAGCAGCCGCAGGAACGGCCGGACGGTTCCGAACCGGTTCACCAGCATGGCTCGCCATGCCTCGTCCGCGTCCGAGTCCAGCGGCGGGGTCAGCTCGAACAGCGCGGCGATCGCCGCAGCCAGCTCGTGGCGGGGCACCACCTGCTCGATCGCCGCCCACATCGCCTCCAGGCTCTCCACCTTCGGTGGGGCGATCTCCCCGGTGTCGGTGTCGACCTGCTCGGAGGTGGTGTCGAACACGACTTGGAACGCGGTCGCCAGCTTCGCCGACGCCCGCTCCACTCGGGGCAGGGTCTTCAGCTTCTCCTTCGCGCTCTCCCGCTCCGCCTTCGCCAGCAACTTCGTGGCGATCAGGACCTCCAGCAGGTCCAGCGCGTCGTCCACCGCCCGTGAGGTGAGGTAGACCGTGGTGGCCAGCAGTGTCGCCAACCGGCGGGCGTCGGAGTGCCGGCGCAGCAGCGACGCCTTGCCGTCCACCCCGTACCGGGACAGCTCCGCCAGGCGCCGCGGCGGTATCCCCGACACATCCAGGGCGCCCATCCCGAGCGCGGCGATCTCCTCCGCCCGCTCCACAGCCCGCTTCATCTGCGGGCCCGAGACCCGTACTGGCCCTCGCCGCAGCCGGTCCAGCTCCGAGACCCGCTCACCCGGCGGCACCGTCAGCAGCGAGTCCAGCACCGCCCGCTGCCCCACGCCGAGCATCCCGTACAGGGTGTCCCACAGCCGCTGGTTCGCCGCCTCCCGCACCGTGCCCACCAGCCGGGCCGGACGGCTCGCCCCCGGCAGCAGCACCCGGCCCTCGCGTAGCCAGCCCGCCGCCGCGTCGAACAACGCCTTCGGTCCGTCCCCCGTCGTCCACGCCCGCGCGTCCAGCCAGGCTGCCAGCTCCTCGCGGACCTCGGCGAAGTCCCGCCAGCCCCCCCTCTTCTTGGATCTCCCCGGCGTGCGTACGGGCCGTGCCCTCCCGCTCGCCGTACAGCTTCAGGCACGAGGCGTCCTCGATCTCCAACTGCCCGGCCAGGTACTCGGCCACCTCCACCGGCACCTGCCTCGGGTCCGGCATGAACCGGCCCAAAAACCGCACGCTCGTGAGCTGGACCGCGTACCCGAGCCGGTTGTGCGCACGGCGCTTGGCCTGCACCGCCTCCCGGTCCGCGTCGTCCAGGAAGAAGTACCGCTCCAGCTCCGCCCGTGAGGGCGCCTCGTGGAACGACCCGTACCGGGCCGCCTGCTCATCCCAGGAACTCGGCCGCCACAACAGCTCTCCGAAGATCGACAACAACGACCCACGAAGGCTCTGACGCTCAATCACCCCAGGTCAAGCACCAAACAGCCCGGCGAACCCTTAGCGCACGATCTGACACGGATGTTCCTCAGCCCCATCTACACCTGTCTTAGAGGTCACCCGGCTCTCCCCGCTCAAGCACCGCAACCTGAACCTGCTCGGCCGCTACCGGAATTCATTCGCAGTGCACCGGCCTTCAGGCCGGTGGTGAATCGAATCTGAGACCGCGTTTGAGATCTCGTTCCGTGGCCCACACCGGGAGTGTTCTAGGCTCAGCGGGTGAACCGCGACAAGTTCCCCTTCGTCGGCGACTTCAGAGAGTTGGAGCACGGCTGGCCGGACGGCCCGTCGCTACGGGCCGCTGTGCGAGCCGATGAGTCAGAGTATGAACGCGACCTCGTGCAGTACCTGCGCAGTGGCTCGGCGTTGATCGCCACACCGAGCGCCGTCCCGGACGTGCTCAGTCCTGCCGGCGCTGTCATCGGAGGGCTGCACCTGCTCACCGACGGGCGGTGGCTGTGGTACTCCGATCTTGTCTACTACGTGGAGCACTACCACGTGGCGCTTGACGCCAGGTTCATCGCGCACGTGCGGGGCAACGACTGGACCGTGCCCGAGCTCAGCGACAGCGACTTGGACGCGATGCTGACCGCGCTCATCGAGGACGAGTCGGAATCGAGGTAGGTGCCCGAGGTCGTGCCTGATCACGTCAGGCGGAGGTCCGGGTCAACGGGCGAGGACCAGGCCGCGATGCCGGCCCAACCCGGGTGAGGCGACGGACCATGATGCCGATCATCGCCCAGCGGATCATCGTCTCCGAATGGGCCGGGCTGGTCTCATAGTCGCGAGCGAGGCGCCGGTTGGCGGAGATCCACGACGTTGGGTCGGCCGCGTGGCGAGGTGCCTGTGATCAGGTCCTTTTCCTCGCGGCCTCCCGCCGAACCGGGCTTGACGCTTTCGCTATCACCCGGCTCTCCAGTGATCACGGCGTGAATGATCTGGCCGCCTGTGCCTCGTGGATGCGGTCGTGGCAGGTGTCGCAGGCCACGACCGTTTTGCGGCGCCGGTCGAGCATGACGCGCGCCCAGTCGGACGGCGGCCATCCGGCATGAGAGAGGTCGGCAAGGGCGCGGATGTGATGCACCGTGACATCACCAGTGCTCCCGCAGATCTCGCAGGTGTCCGCCAAGAGCCGTGTGACCAGCTCTTTATGCGGATAGTCCACCCAGACGGGCCGGCGGTCCACAATCTTCGCAGACCGCTGTCGATAGAGGGGGATTCCTCCGAACCGTGCCACCAGCGGCTTCCTATGCTCCCGCTCGATTCGGGCCTCGAAACAAATGCGGAGACCGTGGTCCGTGTCGATTCTGGTCTTGTGCTTGGCGGCCATCTTCGGCACGGTCGAACGGTGCTTTGCTGCAAGGGTCTTGAGCATGGACGTCTCCATGACCCAGCGCAGACGGTGCAGCCGGGAGACATCCCCGGCGAGCAGGTAGTACTGGACGATGCCCCGGTAAACGGCCCCGAACGTGGCAACGATCGCGTGATCGGTGCTGTTGACGAGGTCCTTTCGCTTCGCGGGCTTTCCGCGGGCGAGATAGGGCACGCATTTGGCTTTGATCACGTCCCGAGGGACACGGAGAGCGATCTGTCCGTTGACACGCCGGTAACGGCCGGTCTTCTTCGTGTCGTTGTGCTGGACCGTGATCTCATAGCCGAGGAACCTCGCTGCCCCGGTACGGGCATGAGTGATCAGCGTCTTCTCCTGGGAGAGTTCCAGCTTGAGTTCATCATGCAAGAACGCTGCCAGGCGTTGCTTGATCTGCTCGGCCTCGACTCTTGGTCCGGTGAAACCAAGGAGATGATCGTCCGCGTAGCGGGTGTAACGCAGCCTCCGGTAGTGCGGATCATTCGGGTCCGAACTCGGCAGACTGGTCATCCGTCGACGCACGGCACGAGCCAGAGGTCGGTCGCCGTGTTGACGGACTGTCCGCAGCAGACTCTGTAACTCCAAATACGCCGGGTTACGGGCCCGACGTTCCCCTCGGGTGTACTCCGGAATCAGTACTGTCTCTACGAACTCGTCCAACTTGTGCAGGTAAATGTTGGACAGGATCGGGGAGGCCACTCCGCCCTGCGGCGCCCCGGAGAGCGTGGCTCCCCACCTCCAGTCCTCCAGATATCCGGCTGTCAGCATATTCCGCACCAGCCGCAGAAACCGCTGGTCACGGATCTTCTCGCCGAGAATCGTCAGAAGGACCTGGTGGTCCAGACTGCCGAAGCAGTCGGCGATGTCACCCTCGATGAACCAGGCTGTCCCGGTCCAGGTGTGGGACACCTCCCGCAAAGCGGTATGGCAGCCACGCCGGGGGCGAAATCCGTGCGAGCGGTCGGAGAACGTCGGCTCGTAATACGCTTCCAGCAGGAGGCGCACGACTTCACCAACGAGCTTGTCCGACCAGGTCGGTAGCCCCAGCGGACGCATCTTCCCATTTCTCTTCGGGATATGGACGCGCCGGACCGGACGGAAGCGGTAACGCTCGTGACGCATCGCCTCAATAATCCGGGCTATCTTCCGCTGCGACATGCCGTCCACGGTTTCCGGCGTGACCCCGGGCGTCATCGCGCCATGGTTGGCGTAGATGCGTCCGTAGGCCAACAGATACAACTGCAGGTTGAACAGCTGTCGATACAGTTCACTGCACGGCAGACCACGCCTGCCGCGTTCACGCAGGACACCCAGCACCGTTGCGGCGCTCTGCATTTCGCATACCTCCCGGATCCTCGGGTGTCCGAACCACCTGGTCCCCTTCGCCCTGCGGACGGCTTTCCCGTCCTCCCTGGCCGGGCGTTGCTCCGGCGACTACTACGGGACCTCCGTCGCCATAGGACTCGCGTCCCGTAGGCGATCCCACGTTCGTCTCTGCTGTACGTCATAGCGCGACGTAGGCGTCCCACTCATCTCCTTGAATGCCCTCGCTGGGCATCGCTCCGCGCTCCGGAGGTGCACCGGCCAACTATAGAAACCTGGTGCAGAACGCGGCGCCGGTTACAGCTGTCTTTCCGGCGGATGGGAACTTGCATCTGCTGGAGATTGGGCTTCAAACAATTCAGTCTTCGCCATATCGCGCGGGCCACCCAGCACACCGTCCCCGACAACTGAGCCCGGTCACTGGTTTCCTGACATGCTTTTGTCCCCTCCGCCTTTCGGCATCAGGTAAGTCATTGGCCCAGGAACCTCCTTCCGAGTTCCTCCCGGCTCAGCCGGGAATACAAACAGAGCGCCTCGTGGCGCACAGCGTGCGCTCGACCGCCCAACGCTTGGGCTGGACCTGGAAGCCGTGCTGATCGGGGTCCTTGCGGACGATTTCCAGTTCGCGGCCGAGGATCTGGGAGGTCCAGTCGACCAGGCGGCCAGCGAACCCCTGGTCGGCCCAGATCTTCCGGACCCCGGGTTGGTCGAGGCGGGTCCACAACAGCGCGCGGCGAGCGCCATCGCGATCCTGGATGTTCGCCGCGACCACGTGCACGGCCAGGAGGAGGCCGAGGGTGTCGGTGACGATGAACCGCTTGCGGCCCTTGACCTTCTTGCCAGCATCGAAGCCCCTGGTGGAGGCCGGAACGGTGTCGGCGGTTCGCACCGACTGGGAATCGATCAACCCCGCGCTGGGCTCGGTGCTGCGACCGTCAGCCTCGCGCACCTTGCCACGCAGCGCGTCATGGATGCGCTCGACCGTTCCGTCGTCATGCCACCACGTGAAGTACCAATAGACCGTCGGCCACGGGGCGAAGTCCTTCGGCAACTGCCGCCACGCGCATCCCGTCCTCACGACATAGAAGATCGCGTCCACGATCTGCCGCCGCGGGTGCTTCTCCCGACGCCCGCCCTTCGGTCCCACCCGGGCCGGCGGCAGCAATGGCTCCACCAGCGCCCACTGTTCGTCCGTCAGGTCCGACGGATACCCACCCCCAGCACTGCTCACAACAAGCTCAACGACCACACCAACCCAGCGACACGGCAGATCTCAAACACGGTCTGACAGTGGCGACGCGGAGCGTCGCAGAGACTGAGGTCCGGCGGAGCCGGACACTGCGGTTCTTCGCCTGCGGCGCGGAGCGTCGCAAGGGCTTTTCTCGGCGGAGCCGGGCGGTGCTCACACGGGCCGGTTCTGCTGTTCGATGTACTGCCGGACCACGGAGAGCGGGGCGCCGCCGACGGTTCCTGCGAAGTAGGACCCGGACCAGAGCTTGTTGGCCCGCCAGTAGTGGCGTACCAGGTCGGGGAACTCCTGACGGAGGCGGCGGGAAGAGACGCCCTTGAGGGAGTTGACCAGCTTGGTCACGGCGACCTTGGGAGGGAAGTTCACCAGCAGGTGGACGTGGTTGCCCTCGCCGTTGAACTCCACCAGGTCGCACTCGAAGTCCGTACACACCGACCGCATGATCTCCTCCATCCGCCTCAAGTGGGCATCGGTGAACACCCTGTGCCGAAACTTGGTAACGAAGACCAAGTGCACATGCATCACGAAAGCACAGTGGCGACCAGTTCTGATCTCCTGCATCTCACCCATAACCCAAGTATGTAGGGTGACGGTCATGCAGCTCAGGTACAGCTTCCGTCTGTACCCGGACACCGGTCAGCAGACGGCGTTGGCGAAGGCGTTCGGGTGCGCCCGTGTCGTGTTCAACGACGCGGTCCGTGCCCGTGAAGTCGCCCGAAAGGCCGAGCAGCCGGTCCCGACGGCCGGTCAGCTGTCCCGGCAGCTGATCACCGAGGCGAAGCGGACAGCAGAACGGTCCTGGCTGGGTGAGGTCTCCGCGGTGGTGCTTCAGCAGTCCCTACGGGACGCCGAGACCGCGTACCGCAACTTCTTCGCCTCCCTCAAGGGCACCCGCAAGGGCCCCAGGACCGGCCGGCCCCGCTTCAAGTCCCGCAAGGACGCCCGGCAGTCGATCCGGTTCACCGCCAACGCCCGCTGGAGCATCACCGGCAGTGGCCGTCTGAACCTGCCGAAGATCGGTGCGGTGAAGGTGAAATGGTCCCGCACCCTGCCCGCCACGCCCACCTCCGTCACCGTCATCAAGGACGCGGCCGGGCGGTACTTCGCCTCCTTTGTCCTCGACACCGACCCCGCCGCCGACGCGACCCGGATGCCGGCAACCGACCGCACCATCGGCATCGATCTCGGCCTCACCCACTTCGCGGTCCTCTCCGACGGCACGAAGATCGACTCCCAGCGCTTCCTTCGGCGCGCGGAGAAGAAACTGAAGAAGGCCCAAAAGGAACTGTCCCGCAAACAAAAGGGAAGCAAGAACCGCGCCAAGGCCCGCCTCAAGGTCGCCCGCGCCCACGCCAAAGTTGCTGACGCACGCCGTGAGTTCCACCACCAGTTCTCCACGAAGCTGATTTCCGAGAACCAAGGGATCGCCGTGGAGGACCTGTCGGTGGCGGGACTGGCCCGCACGAAGCTGGCCAAGTCCGTGCACGACGCCGGATGGGCATCGTTCATCAGCATGCTGGAATACAAAGCGGAACGGTACGGCCGCGCACTGGTCAAGATCGGCCGGTTCACACCGACCTCCCAGACCTGCTCCACCTGCGGCGTCAAGGACGGACCCAAACCCCTGAACGTCCGGGAATGGACCTGTACCGCCTGCGGCACCGTCCACGACCGGGACACCAATGCCGCGATCAACGTGAAGACGGCCGCCGGACTGGCGGTATCGGCCTGCGGAGCGCCGGTAAGACCAGGAGCAATCCCGGCACAGCGCGAAGAAACAGGAAGCCACGGAATCCCGACCGAACCCCGTGCCGCGTAGCGGCACAGCAACGATCGAGAAGGCCAGAATCCTCGGGCTTCAGCCCGAGGTGCAAGTCAAAGCTTCACCGCCTCGACTCCGGCCGCCGGCGCCCTGCGCTTGCTGAGCGACGCTAACGCGCTCGAGCTGGACGAGGACGACGAAGGGGTGGACTGAACGCCCACATCGAGTGACGCGGGCATATCAGGTGGCCGGGGGTGCTCTGAAATCGCAAGTACCGGTAGGAGAGCCGACGTCAGGCTGCCCGGTATGTTCGACTACGCCTTGATTGGTGCGGCCGACCTGGCGGCCTGCTCGATCTTCGCGCGGTAGGCGGCACGGGCTTCCTCGTCGATCTGCTTCTCGTGTTCGGCGCGCACCCCGGTCCGGCCGTCGAGGCCCTCGCGCAGGATATCGGCGTGCCCGGCATGCCGGATGGACTCGCCGAGGACATGGACCATGACGGCGAACAGGTTCGTGTTGGGACAAGGCTCCGGCCACCACGGCACGTGGCCGGGGGCGTCGAGGGGAAGCTCCTTGATCGTCGCGTCCGAGTGTTCCCACGTGCGCCGGTAGAACCCGATGATCTGATCGCGGGTCTCCTCCTCGGTCGCCCACTGATCGCTGCCGTCGTGGTCCTGCCACCGGGGCAGCGGTTCCGGGGAAGGGCGCTCGAAGACCTCGCCGAAGTACCTCGCCTCGACGGTGGCCACGTGTTTGACCAGGCCGAGGAGGTTGGTCCCGGTCGCTGTCAAAGGTCGGCGGGCGTCGTATTCGGACAAGCCGTCGAGTTTCCAGAGCAGCACCTCACGGTCCCGGCGCAGTCTCCCGTGCAGGTTGTCCTTCGCGAATTCATCGATCATGCGGCATGAACCTTCCATGGGCCGTTCGTGGTCTCAAGATCCCGTACGTGGTCGGCAACGGCCGGCAGAGCCGAAGCACAGGACTCCTCACACAGTGAGCTACCGGGATTGACTGTCTGTCAGAACGTGGGGGTGGGGTGGGCTGCGTGACGGCTCGCGGCGACCCGACCTGCGACGGTTACTGCGCAGGAGAACTACACGCATGCTGCTCGGTGCCGTTCTCTGATCCCGTTGAGTAGTTCGGGACGGGGACCGGGGAGCCGGGGGGGTGCCAGGTGAGAATCCAGCCGGCGGTAAGCACCGCCGCGCTACCTGCCAGGGCGATTGCGCCGCCTGTTCCGATGCCTGCGGCCACCGAGCCGAAGCAGACCGGCCCGACACCCTGCAGCGTCATGCTGCCGGAGCCGAGCAGACCGAAGGCCTGGCCCTGGCCATCCTGCGGCAGGGCGTCCAGGAACGGCCGTTGCAGGCCGAGACCGTAGGCTAATCCGAAGCCGCAGAGCAGCAGCAGACAGGACGAGACGCCCACTCCGGGCTCGGCAGCGAAGCCGACCAGCGGTAGTCCCGTCAGCGCAATCAACGGGACTACCAGTCGCTCCCGGGTGGGTGGCCGTAGCAGTCGACCCACCAGCAGGTCACCGACAAGCATGCCGACCGGCAGACAGCCCATCAGCACCGCGTACCAGCCGGGCGCGAAGTGGCGTCCTCCCGCGTAGGCGACGATCAGACCTTCCGCGCCCGCTACGAACGCGGGCGGTAGCCACTGGGCCAGCATCAGTCGTCGTATCGTGTGTCCGCGCAGCAGCAGGGCGGCACCGTGCAGGCTTGCCCGGACGGCCCCGCCATCGCCCCGAGCGCTGCCGGGTGTGCCGCCGAACTCTCCCGGCTCCAGCCGGGGTAGCCGGATGCGGATGGCGAGCGCGCAGCCGAGGTAGAGGGCGGCGCTCACCGCGAGCGCCCGGTGCGGGCCGAGTACCGCGACGACCGCACCTCCCAGCGCCAGACCGAACAATTGCGCGCCGGAGGAGGCGATGTTGTTCAGTGAACGGCCCAGGACATAGGCGTCGCCCTTTAGCCACTGCGCGACCAGCCGACTCGACGCGCCGCCGAACACCGGTGTGGCGAGGGCGACCAGCGCCACGACACCGAGGCTCGCCGCGATCGGCATCCGCACCAGGGCGAGCAGCAGGGCGGCGGCGCACTCCAAGGCGTAGCCGCCGGCGATGAGCGCGCGGGGCGGCAGTTGGTCGGCCAGTGAGCCCAGCAGCAGCGAGCCGAACAACTGCGGGAGAAAGCCGATGCCGAAGGCCAGTGCGCTCAACAGCGCGGAGCCGGTGGCCGCGAAGACCAGCACCGAGAATGTGGTGATCCGCAGCGAGCCCGCAGTGATCGCGACGGCGCGGGTCGAGAAGAGCAGCCGGAATCGCGGCTCGGCCAGCACCTCCCGGTAGGTGGCACGGTGGTTGCCCTGTGCGGGTTCGGCGGTTGGGATCATGACTCCCAGCCTCGCCGTGCGCCCACGCCACTCACCAATGATTCGTCGCTGGACGAATCGGAACAGACGTCCGGCGGTAGCATCACAGGGTGCTCCGCTTCGAAGTCTCCGTCGAGGACCTGCTGCGCAGCCGCTTCGCACTGTCGCCCGCGATGGACCTCTGCTTACTACTACGCTCGCTCGCCGGCCAAAACCGGCCGCTGCCGCGAGCCTGGGCCACCCGGCTCCTGCCGGTCTTTGAACGGCTTCGCCGCGAGACCGAACTGGACGCCGCCCTCGCCCTGCAAACCCCGCAAGGCGGACCGAACTTCGTCGCCCCGCCCCCGCGCGGCATCAACCAGACCTGGGCAGACGATCTGGCCATGATCCGGGCCACACCGCTGGAAGCGGCCCGCCACGAATTCGCCACCACCGCGACCGGCCCGTCCGCCCATGATCCCCGCGTACGCGCAGTGCTGGACTCCACGGACGCCGTCTCCAGGATCGCCGAGGCGATGGACCAGGCGTGGCACGAGCTGCTCGCCACGGACTGGCCGCAACTGCGCGCGATCTGTGAGCGCGATGTCGTGCACCGGGTGGGTGTGATCGGCGAACACGGATGGGCCACGACCATCGAGAGCCTGCACCCGAGCATCGCCTGGCGCGCCGGCGGTATCGAGATCGGCTTCTTCCCCCCAGTCGGAAACGTCCGTCTCGCCGGCGACGGGCTACTGCTGATCCCTTCGGTCTTCGTCGGGAATATCGCCGCCCATCTGGACGACCCCTGGCCCAGGACCTTGGTCTATCCTGCCCGCGGCACCGCCGCCCTGTGGGGCGAACAGGCGACCGCCGCCCAACCGGACGCGCTGGCCGCTCTGGTCGGCCGGGCCCGAGCCCGGCTGCTGTTGGCGCTGGACGCCCCGGCCAGTACCAGCCACCTCGCCCGAAGCCTCGCCATGGCACCCGGCGCGGTTGGAGACCACCTCGCCATCCTGCGAGGCTCGGGGCTGCTCGTCCGCGCCCGATCCGGACGGTCGGTGCTCTACCGGCGCACCCCGCTCGGCGAGGCACTGGTCGCCGGTTCGGGCTGAGGGCTCAGATCAGCACTGTTTTTGAGACGCCGCCAGCAGATGGTTGCGCAGCCGAGGGTGAGGAAGGCCTGGTGGATGTCGGCGCGGATTTCCCAGCGGATACGCAGTCGACGCAACCAGCGCAGAACTGCTAAGGCCGCGTCGACGACCCAGCGGTTCTTGCCCAGGCCGCTTCCGTGCCCGGTGCCGCGCCGGGCCATGAGCGGTCGGATGCCCAGCTCACGGACCTGGCGGCGGCGGTAGACGTTGTGGTCTTGACGTGCTCCCTGGCCTAAAGTCCAGGGAGCACGTCAAATCGCTGCGGTCGGACCCTCCGTCGGACCATGCACCAGCCGGTCGGAACCAGGTCGCGATCGTCTGGGAAGGCGACCTGGATCCCCCTTCCGCCCTTCGTCCGCTTCACCTGCCCTCAGCCTCTCCTCAGAAAAGCCTCAGAGTTCCGCCAAGCAGTGGCCCGACGGCAGGCCCGACCATCGGAACACACGCGATGCGACGGTCCTCTGCGACCGTTTCACGCAGGGCCGGCGCCACCGGCCCGCCCACACACCGACGATGACCCACGGGCGGACTATCAGATGATCACTCAACGCTACGGCGACCTGGAGGTCGGCTACACCACCCAATGGAACGGCTCGCTCCATGCCGGAACCGCTTCCCGGACCGGGGCGTGGCGCACGCTGGGAAGCGTCTTCGGGGGCGGCTTCGTGTCGAGTTGGCAGGACGCGTACGGCGCTCTCGTGGTCCGGGACCGCTCTGCCGGCCAGGACTTACTCAAGCCGCCCGTCGACTTCCAGCATGTGGGTCGTTTCCCCGGCTTGAGCGTGCTCAAGATCGAAGTGTGGCGTCCTGTCCCGCCTGCCGGGTACGTGGCTCTGGGGGACGTAGCGAACATGTCCATGTCCGGCAAGGGGGTGGAGAAGCCCGACGCCTCCGCCCTGGGCATCGTGTGCGTGAAGCAGGAACACAACGGACGCCCCTACGTACGCCGCGCGGAGCTCGGCCGCCTTCCCCTCCTGACGAACGGCAACGGGAAGGGTCTGTGGGCCATCACGCCCCCGCTGTATCCGTTCGACGACACCGAGGAGCACCTGTTCCTGCCCACCGGTACGTTCAGCTGCGGCCCCGACACCCCGCGCGGGCCGACGGCTGTGACCTGGGTGCTGGACCTGCCGGCAGTCGTCGACAAGGCCGACTACGCGCCCGAACTGCGGCTGGAGTCCTACAACGCGCCCCCGGCCCAGGCGATCGGCACCGACCGGGCCGTGACCGTGCCCTACTTCATGGTCAGGGACGATGCGCGCTCCGAGGCGTGGAAGGTGGCGAACTCCCCCTTCTACAAGATCCAGCGCAAGCGCCAGTACGACCTCATCCGCCACGTCGACTTCCGCAGCGCGGGCGGCGGACAGATCGCCGAGACGGTCGAGGAGGGCGTCTCGCAGGAGAGGGGTGAGGAGTTCGCCCTCACGGCCGGGATCACGGTCGGCGTCACGGCGGGCGTGGAGGCATCGGCCAAGCCCTTCGGCGTGGGTGCGAGCGTCTCCGTGGAAACCTCGGTGAGCGCGTCCGTCGAGCTGGGCTACACCACGCGCTACGGCGTGTCCACGTTCGAGAACAAGAGCGTGAGCGTGACGTTCGATGTGCCCGCCGGCCATGCCGGCGCGCTGTGGACCGACACCCACCAGCTGGTCCCGATCCGCCGTGACGGCACCCTGGTCACCAGCGCGAACCTGAGGCTGAACGCCGGCGACTCCGGTTTCTACGTGGGCCGCACCTTCCCGGAGACCGCACGCTCCAAGGTGACCGTCGTCCGCAAGGTCTCCGACGTGGAAGTCAAGGCCGCGGAGGAAATGGGCCTCGACCCCAAGACCCTGGCCGACGTCGCCGAGATCGCGCAGTAGCACCTCCCTGGCGACAGCAGGGGCATACCAACAGGCCGGTGTGCCCCTGCTGTTGTGACCGGCACGGCAAACCGAGAAACGGAGTTTCGATGATCTACACGAGCAGGTACCCGGATGTCTCCGTCACCGATCGCCCCCTCCACGAGTGGGTGCTCGGCGAGGCGTCGCGGCGCGCAACGCGGCCGGCCTTGGTGGACGTGGCCGGCGGACGGACGCTCAGCTACGGCGAACTGGCCGCGCTGGTCCGGGGGATCGCGGCGGGCCTTGCGGCCGAGGGCATCGGCAAGGGCGACGTGGTCGCGCTGCACTCGCCGAACACGGTTCTGTTCCCGGTGGTCCTCTACGCCACCACCACCGCGGGCGGGACGGTGACCACGCTGTCGCCGCTGGCCACACCCGCCGAGATCGCCAAGCAGCTGATCGACGCCGAGGCGCGACTGATGGTGAGCGTGTCGGCGCTGATCGAGACCGCGCGGGCCGCGGTCGAGCTGGTCCGGCGACAGACCGGCCGGGGCATCGAGATCCTGGTCTGCGACAGGGCGGACGGTCAGCGTTCGGTGCTGGAGCTGCTGAGCGACAGCGACGTGCCGGCGTTCGACCTCGATCCCGCCGTGGACGTCGCCGTACTGCCGTATTCGAGCGGTACGACGGGCGTGCCGAAGGGCGTGATGCTGACCCACCGCAACCTGTGCACCAATCTGGAGCAGTTGAACGGCCTGCACCGGGTCGGCGAGCACGACCGCGTCATCGCGATCCTGCCCTTCTTCCACATCTTCGGGCTGACCGCGCTGGTCAACAGCGCGCTCCGCCATGGCGCGACGGTGTACGTGCACGCGCGGTTCGATCTCGAGGCGTTCCTGACCAGCCTGGAGCGCGACCGCATCACCCACGCCTACGTCGCCCCGCCGGTGATGCTCGCACTGGCCAAGCACCCCGCGGTCGTAAACCTGGACCTGTCGCACCTGCGGCGCATCATCTGCGCGGCGGCGCCGCTCGATGCCGGACTGCAGGCGGTGGTGGCCGACCGGCTGGGCGTGGAGGTCGGGCAGGCGTACGGCATGACCGAACTGTCCCCCGCCTCGCACATCCACGCCGACGGCAACCTCGACGAGCCCGTCGCGTGCGTGGGGCACCTGCTCCCGTCGACCCAGGCACGCCTGGTCGATCCCTTCACCGGGCTGGACGTGGCGGCGGGCGAGCCGGGCGAGGTGTGGATCCGGGGGCCGCAGGTGATGAAGGGCTACTTCGGCCGGCCGGAGGACACCGACGCGACCGTCGACGCCGACGGCTGGCTGCACACCGGTGACATCGGCCGGGTCGACGAGGACGGGAACTGGTTCATCGTCGACCGGGTCAAGGAGCTCATCAAGTACAAGGGCTACCAGGTGGCGCCGGCCGAGCTCGAAGCCATCCTGGTGCAGCATCCCGGCATCGCCGACGCGGCCGTGATCGGCGTCGACGACGAGGAGGGCAACGAGATACCCAAGGCGTTCGTGGTGCCCATGACGGGGGTGCCGATATCCGCCGCCGAGGTGATGGCCCACGTCGAGGGCCAGGTTGCCCCGTACAAGAGGATCCGCCGGGTCGAGTTCATCGAGGCGATACCGAAGGCGGCCTCCGGGAAGATCCTCCGGCGCCGGCTGCGGGAACGGGAGCCCGTGCGCTCCTGAGCGGTGCCCTTGCTCGCGGACCCGGCGCTGGGGGTGCCCTGGGCGGGCCCCCAACTGCCGTAGATGGCATGGGGGTTGTAAAGTTTTCGTGTGGACAGCGCGGTTTACCGGTTCGGGCAGTACGCGTTGGACGCGGACCGCCGCCGCCTCAGCCATGCCGGACAGCGGGTCGACGTCGAGCCCCAGGCTCTGGAACTCCTGTGCCACCTGGTCGAGCACCGGGGCCGCGTCGTGCCCGAAAAGGAGCTGCGCGACAGGATGGGACACGGACACGCGGTCAGCGAGGCCGCACTCGCCACCTCGCTGCGCACGGCCCGTCTCGCCATCGGTGACAGCGACACACGACAGCAGATGATCCGCGCCGTAAGCCCGCACGGCTATCGGTGCGTCGCGCAGACGACGGTGGCTTCCCCCCTTCCGGTCGCCACAGCCACGGCCCCCGGCATCCCGGCAGGGGCGGAGGCGGACCACGAGGTCATCCGCTTCTGCCGGTCCGCCGACGGCACCCGCATCGCCTACGCCCGCACCGGCGAGGGCCCGCCCCTGGTGAAGACCGCCAACTGGCTGACCCACCTCGACCTCGACCGGACCAACCCGATGTGGGCCCACTGGTTCGACGGTCTCACCCGCGGCCGGCAGCTCATCCGCTACGACGAGCGCGGCTGCGGCCTCTCCTCATGGGACATGGGCAGCTTCACGCTCGACGACCTGGTCGCCGACCTCGATGCCGTGGCCGACGCAGTCGGCCTCGACCGCTTTCCCCTGCTCGGGGTGTCACAGGGCAGCGCGGTGGCAGTCGCCTACGCCGCTCTTCGCCCCGAGCGGGTCAGCCATCTGATCCTCACCTCCGCCTATGCCCGGGGACAGCAGATCCGTGCGGGCAGCGACGCCGAGCGCGATGCCGCCGAGGTCGACCTCAACATCGCCCGTGCCGGATGGCGTTCGCAGGACAACAGCTTCCTGCGCCACTTCGCCTCCCAGTTCCTCGCCGACGCCACTCCCGCGGAGTGGGACGCGTTCGCCGCCTACCAGCGGCAGACGACTTCGCCCGCCAACGGCCTGCGCTTCCTGGAGGAGTTCACCCGCATCGACGTCTCGGGCATCGCTCACGACGTGACCTGCCCCACGCTGATCATCCACGCCCGCGACGACGCGCGAGTCCCCGTCGCACAGGCCCTGGAACTGGCCACGCTCATCCCCGACAGCCGACTGGTCCTCCTCGACAGCCGCAACCACCTGTTCACCGCCGACGACCCGGCCTGGCCCACCTTCCTCACCCACCTCTACACCTTCCTCTCCGAATAGCCCGGCAGACGGAACGCCCGCAGCGACGGGAGAGCTCCGCGGGGCGCTGTGCACGGCTGTGTCGGCGACCGCGTGCGGAGCCGGTCCGCAACGCCGGGGGGTGCTTCGGTCGCGCACAGTCCGCGACCCTGCCACCGGGGCAAGCAGGCGAGGCTCCCCGAAGGTGGTCCGGGCAGACACATCGGTGCCGCCGCGGCCGGTTCGGCGTCATCGCGGCAGCACCGGGAGAAGACGAGCGACGGGCGAGGGCCGTTACTGCTGGATCTCGGTGACGTCGGATTCGGTCACGACCCTTGGGGTCGATCCCCGATCCGGCGTCCGCGAGGTCGTCGGACAGCTTCACGGACGCCGGTGGTCTTGCCGGGCCGGTGTACCGGCCTGTCTGTGCGGCTAGCCGATGACGATGTCGCAGTCGGCCCTGCCCCGGGCGGCGATGTCGGCAAAGTCCGCCTGGACGTTGGGGTCGTACGCCGCCGAGCTGATGCTGCGGGTCTCCTTGCCGGGCACGGCCTTCTTGCCGGTCGAGTGCGAGACCCCCGCCGCGTCCCACGTCAGGTCGCAGGTCCAGTGGAAGGTGCGGACGAGCAGGTGCGAGTTGTGCCCGCTTCCCGCGATCGACCAGTTGCCGTCCGACTTGACCACGAAGATGACGCTGCCGCTGACGCCGCGGCTGCTGTCGCTCGTGGCGAACGTGATCGACTGGCCGTCCGCCGCCACCGTCTTGGTGGTGTCGTTGGCCTGCGCCGGAAGCGTTCCCAGCAGCAGGGAGCCCAGCCCAGCCCCCGTCGCGATCAGCAGCGCCAGCCCCCGGCGAGTCCGGGCCCGGCCGGACGTCCTGGTGTTGTCGAGTCGCATCTTCTGTCCTTCTCTCGTGTGTTTTCCGTGTCTGAGGTGAGTGCCGGGCCGGGGGGAGATGCCCCCACCACTGCTCCTTGGCCTGGCACCGCTCAAGCATCGGGTTCGCCGAGGGTCCAAGACTTGGTGGAGGTCTGAGGCTCGTCTGAGGGTGGGCTGAGGACGGACTGAGGGTGCTTCTCTCAGTGGGCGAGCCGGGTTGATGGGGCGCGTGTGAGCACCACGTCCGGCGAACCGGACGCCAACAGGGTGGGTGAGGCCGTCGGGGTGTTCGCTTTGTGCGCTGCGAGCCGCGCCCCTGAGCACCGGCAGCAGGAAGCGGCCGGAGATCGCGCAGCCCGTACGTAGGCCGACGCGGGCCCACCCGGGGAATCAGGCCGAACAGCTCTGGGGACAGCCCAGGCACGGCTCCATCAAGGAGATCTGGGCGCAGGCGTCATCGGGGAAGATCGCGGCTGCTGGCGTCTTCGCCCCACACGCCAGGTCGCCAGGACCGACGTCATCAGCCCGAGTGGCTGATGACGCGGTCACGACCGTCCAGGTGCGGGCAGCGGCCCGGCGACGCCTCGGCTGCCGGATGCCGAGGCCACGCGGCTCACTCGGTCAGGAAGGCGTCGATGTGCGACAGGAACTCGTCCCAGGCCGGTTCGAACGCGGTGAGCAGGTGACTGCGGCTGTCGAGGAGGACCAGTCGGCTGTCGGGGATGAGCGTGGCCAGTTCCAGGGCCTGTGCGACGGGGACTCGCGCGTCGTCGCGGGAGTGGAGGATCAGCGTGGGGCAGGTCACGTCGTGAGCGATGCCCGAGACGTCGATGCGGGTGAACTCCTCCAGGAAGCGCAGGCCGTTGGCGGGCGAAGTCGTCTGCCGCTGGTAGGCGGCGAACGCGTCCCACTCCGCGGGAGTGGCGTCGGCGAGGAACTGGGAGGCGAAGTGGCGCAGGAATCTGGGGTCCTGGTGAATCCACCCCACCCGGGCCACATCCAGGTCGAGGGCCGCCTCGGCCCCCTCGGTCTCGCTTCGGGCCCGGACCTGCCGTCCTCGGGCATAGGCTCCGGCGAGGATCAGCCGGCTCACC
This sequence comes from Streptomyces sp. HUAS ZL42, assembly GCF_040782645.1. Taxonomy (GTDB): domain Bacteria; phylum Actinomycetota; class Actinomycetes; order Streptomycetales; family Streptomycetaceae; genus Streptomyces. The sequence goes on along the minus strand of NZ_CP160403.1, from coordinate 9,628,683 downwards.
CTCTCCGGATGGCGTACGGCATAAGCGACCGCCACCGCGCCGCCCTGTGACACCCCGAGCAAAGGGAACCTGTCGAGTCCCACTGCCTCGACGACAGTCTCCAGGTCGTCGACCCAGTCGTCGAACGTGAAGCCGGGCACCGCCCAGTCGGAGAGGCCGCACCCGCGCTCGTCGTAGCGGATCAGCCGGCGGTTGCGGGCGAGCCCTCTCAGCCAGTGCGACCACACCGGAGTCGTCCACTCCAGGTCGAGATGGGACATCCACTTGGCGGCCTTGAGCAGGGGCGGGCCCGAGCCGACGGCTGCATAGGCGATGCGCGTGCCATCACCTGCCCGGCAGAACCGGATGGTCTGACGATCGGCGCCGAGCGGCCCACCGACCGCTGCCGACTGCACACCGGCCTCTGTGCCGGGGTCGACTGGCGGCGCCCCCGCCCCGACGACCGTCACCGCAGCCACGAACTGATAACCCCGTCGGTGCACCGTTCGGATCACCTGCTGCCGGCTGCCGGTGTCATCCACGGCCAGCCGCGCGGTCCGCAGCGCCGTGGTGAGCGCGGCCTCGCTGACGAAGCGGTCCCCCCACACCTCGTCGAGCAGCTCATTCTTCGGCACCACGCGGTCACGGTGCTCGACCAGATGTCGCAGCAGGTCCAGGGCCCGGGGCTCGACGTGAACCGGTTCGCCGGCCCGCCGGAGCTGGTGCCGAGCCATGTCCAGCTCGTACTCACCGAAGTGATACTTGTCCCCCTCCACCTTTGCAGCGTACAACTCCCGCCTACCTGCGTACACATGAACGAGTGACAGGCACGTCGGCATACAGCCGGCCACAGACACACGGCCCGCGTCGCCGGCAGGATGCCGATTGAGGTGACCGGGAAGGCGGAGCCGTGCCCGAACGGAAACCGGGATCCCGCGACGCGCCCCATCAAGGCCGTCCGGCACGGCGGGCATGCACTCGCGGACACTTGAGCACCTGCACGGTCCGGCGGGCCGTCTCCGCCGACAGTCGGGAGCCGTCCTACAGGACATCGGTCGTGATCCCATGGACGGCAGAGGCCGAGGAAGCCATGGGTGAACCGCTGTCTGCCTGGGCGGCCACAAAGACGACGGCTCCCCCGGACGTGCTCGTGGGCATACCAGGCGAGACGAAGCCGTCCTGGTGCTCATAGAGCGCATCCCACAGGCGGCGGACTCCCTCTCACGCCCGACGATCAGGACGGACTCGCCGGACGGCGATCCTGCACGACGGCCCGACCCCGTAGGTCAACTCGACGCCCGGTCCTCCTCACCCGACTCCCCCAGGCGCTCGGCGAGTTGGAAGAGCGCAGGCAGCGCGCTCCGATGACCGTCCGGGCACCGCCATCAATGGCCGCGAGCGCGGTGTCCAGGCGGCGTTCGTGGGCGGCGGTCCAGACGTCCAGTTGCGACTGTCCGGCACTGGTCAGCGTCACCACGGAGGCCCGGCGGTCGGCAGGGCCACGGTCGCCGGACACTTCGATGTCCGGGAGCGTCTTGCCCGGCCCACGGCCGGGCCTCATACATCCAGCCGACACCTCACCGAGCACATCACGGTCTCGCACGGCGTGCGCCACACACCTGATGCCGTCGAGGCCGCCGTTGCCGCGGCCCCCGCGGACACTGGAAACCGTGCCCATGCGCAGCTACGTGCCCGTGCTCGTGGAACGCCGGACCCGCCGCAACCTCTCCGAGCACACCCCAAGCGTCTGAAGGCCGGACGGCGTCGCTCGGTCCACCCTAGGCTGCGGACATGCTCGACGACAGCATCGCCCGACAGGCCGAAGCCGACCTTCTCGCCACGCCCCGCACACTGGAAGGCGCGGTCGCCGACCTGCCCAACACCGCGGGCCTGTACGCCTGGTGGGCCCCACCCGAGATACTGCCCACCTTCGACGGCCCCACAAATTCCGGCGACCATACACAGAGGCTTCTCTACCTGGGCAAGGCCCAGCGACTGCGCTCCCGTATCGCCTCCTACCACCTCAGGGACTCCGGCAGGTCCACCCTGCGCCGCACCCTCGCCGGACTCCTGATGCCCGCCGAGGGCTACCGCACCACATGGACCGACCGCGTCGTCCTGGTCGCCGAGGACGAGCAGCGCCTCACTGGCTGGATGCACCGTCACCTCGCCCTCACCTGGAGCGAGCATCCCGCCCCCGGCCCGCTGGAGAAGGCGCTGATCGCCCGGATGCGCCCGCCGCTGAACGTCGACGGAGCCGATCACGGCGTCGCCCTGGACCACGTCAAGCAGGCCCGGGCCCGCTACTACGCCGGCGCCGGGCCCCGCCCGGACAAATAGCGGGATCAGGAAGCGCTCAGCAGTGCCGCGTCGTCCGGATGGCCTTCCAACCAGGCGGTCGCGTCGGGGTTCTCCCGAAGCCAGCGGGCACAGACGGCCCACTCCACGTGCTCGCTGCCCGCATCGCTCAGCACCACATCGGCGACGAGGGGCGTGCACTGCGCGGCGGCACCGTGCGCGCTGCACGCGTCCTTGGCGTTCGCGTGCGGGACGACGGAGACGATCCTGGACGCCATGAACCGGTCCCCTTCGGCATAGACGCGGTCGAACCAGTCGATGAACTCGCGGACCGTGCCGATCTTGGCGACGCGGTCATGCAGGGCCTTCTGGTCGTGCCCGGGCAGGAACCAGCCGACGGTGACCGGCGCGCCGCAGCCGCAGCCGCATGCCCGGGCCGCGTGCGGGGACTCGAATTGACGTGCTCCCTGGCCTAAGGTCCAGGGATTCCGGCCTGGGTCGGCTGACCCTTCCGGGGGCTTCCTGCTTCACCGCGCTGTGCCGGGACTTTCGCCCTGGTCTTACCGGCGCTCCACGAGGCGTTTGGCGTCTCCGCCCGTCCGGCGGCGACTTTTCGGCGTCCTTCGAAGAGGACGTTGCGGGCTGCGTTGTGGTCGCGGTCGTGCACGGTGCCGCATTCGCCGCACGTCCACTCGCGGACGTGCAGGGGCTTGGGGCCGTCCCGGAATCCGCAGGCCGAGCAGACCTGCGAGGACGGGAAAGCGCGGTCCACCTTGGCGAAGGTGCGGCCGTGCAGAGCCGCCTTGTACTCCAGCATGCCGACGAACGCGGACCATCCCGCGTCGTGCACGGACTTGGCGAGCCGGGTACGGCCGAGGCCGGACACCGCGAGGTCCTCCACGTACACCGCTTGGTTGTCGCGAATGATCTGTGTGGATGCCTTGTGGTGGAAGTCCCGGCGCCGGTCGGCCACCTTGGCGTGCTGGCGTGCGACCTTGATGCGGGCCTTGGCCCGGTTCTTCGATCCCTTGGCCTTGCGGGACAGCTCCCGCTGAAGGCGCTTGAGTTTCTTCTCCGCCCGGCGCACGAAGCGCGGGCTGTCGATCTTGCTGCCGTCGGAGAGGACGGCGAAGGCGGACAGGCCGAGGTCGATACCGGACTGCGCTTCCACCTCTGGGAGGGTGTCCGGCTCGGTGTGCACGACGAAGCTGAGGAAGTACCGGCCGCAGCTGTCCTTGGTGATGGTCAGGGACGTGGGTGCGGCCGGAAGCCGGCGGGACCACGTGACCTTGAGGTCGCCGACCTTGGCCACGTACACCGTGCCGTCGTCCTTCAGGCAGAAGGCGTTGGTGTTGAGGCGGATCGACTGCCGGGTGTCCTTCTTCGACTTGTAGCGGGGAGGGCCGACCTTGCGGCCCTGCCGCTTGCCCGTGAGGCTGTCGAAGAAGTTTCTGTAGACGGTGTCGAGGTCCCGCAGGGACTGTTGCAGGACGACCGCTGACACGTCGGCGAGCCAGGCGCGTTCCTCGGTGCGCTTGGCCTGGGTGATGCGAAGCCGGGACAGCTCGGCCGACGTCACGTACGGCAGCCCCGCCGCGTGTGCTTCTTTGCGGTCGCGCAGGCAGTCGTTCCACACCACGCGGGCACAGCCGAACGCATGGGCCAGCGCACGGCGCTGGGAGGCGTCCGGGTAGGCCCGGTAGTTGTAGCGGAGCTGCACACCCAAGATCCTACTAACGATTGGTCTCATGGATGGGCAGGACGATTACAGGCGTGGAAGACATGTTGTTTCGGCGATGCATGTGCACTTGGTCTTCTGGACGAAGTACCGGCGCGGGGTGTTCAACGACGAGATGCTGACGCGCTGCGAAGAGATCATGCGCAAGGTCTGCGAGGACTTCGAAGCGGAGCTGAAGGAGTTCAGCGGCGAACGCGATCACGTCCACCTCCTGGTGCACTACCCGCCCAAGGTCGCCCGTCTCCAAGCTGGTGGGCAGCCTCAAGGGTGTATCCGCCCGCCGGATACGGCAGGAGTTCACCGGCCGGATCAACCGCGCCATCATGCACGGGCACCTGTGGTCGCCCTCGTATTTATGCAGCATGGAGGAGGTATTCGGCAAGCGCAGGGTCCACGAACCCCTGGTTCCGCCCACCGATCCCGGAGGTCACCAGGCCGTTGGCACGGTCGATAAACAGGACAACTCCGTTTCCTTCGCGACCTGTTCGGCGATGAACCCGTTGGTGGACACTGTGCTCACGCATCGGGTGGGGGTGAGACCTTGGAGTGGCAGGCGCTTCTATCCGGTGCGCTGAGTGTGCTGGCTCCCGGGCTCGCGGGCGAATACGACCGACCCCTCGGCGGGGAACCGCCAGGCTCGGGAGTTCTGGCGCGTGTCCGGGCGAAGTACGAGGCCCTCGGGCCACCGCCGGACAGGGTGGCGGAACAGCACCTGCCCCGGGGCTTCGGCGGTCGCGCCGACAACCTGCGGAAGCTGGCACGCGAGTACGCGGCCCAGGGCAGCCATGCCTTGGCGGTCCGTCTGTTCGAGCAGGCGCACGAAACGGCGCCCGCCGATCCCGACGCCCTGACGGAACTCGCCGACGCGCTCGCCGCCGCCGGCCGCCCGGCCGAGGCGGAAACGACGTTCCGGCGGGCGCTGGCCATGACGGCGGACCGCCCGGTCGCCCTTCGCCCCCTCACCGGGCTCGCGTGGCTGCTGCGGTCCCGCGGCAGGGCCGAGGAAGCCGATACGCTCCTTCGCCCGGGCCTGACGCAGGAGCGTCTGAATGAGGTGATGAACGCACTCGGACCCCCGGGGACTCCCGCCGCATACCGGCGGGGTGCGGAGGCCGCGGCACGGCCGCGGACCGCGACACCCGAGGCCGAGGCGGAGACCGTGGCACCAGAAGGCCGTGCGGGGGATGGGACGTCCGCCGCACCGCCTCGGGAAGCAGCTGCGGCGTTTCTGGAACCCGGTGGCCGGAATCAACAGCCGGATGCCTCGGACGTGCGCCTCCTGGAGGCCGAACGCAGCGCCCTCGAGCGCTCTGTCGAGAACCTTCGCGCCCTCGAACGCGAGTATCGGGCGCGGATGAAGGCATTTCTGGAGACCCAGTTGCGACAGTTGGACGGTCTGGACGCGGATCCGGAGCCGGAGGGACCCCCGCGTGTTCGGGAGCCGATTCTCGTGGGCTCCTCCACCTGGTTCTCGGATGCGCCCGACGAATAATCCTTCGCCGTGCCGGACCGGCCTCCAGCCTCCTCAGCGGAGGACATGACGCCGTCCGGCCTTCCCCGCAGGGTGCCGCGCGCGAATCCGATTGCTGGTTCGGGCCCTCCAGGCGAAGTGCGGCACCCACTCCTGAACGCGTACGGCGAACAGGAGCCCTTGCGCCGGGCCCCCGCGGACGTGCGGGGACGGTTGACCAACCTGCGTCGCGGCATCGAAGCCATCAGGCGGCGGGAGGCACAAAGCACGTCGTCCGCGGCGCCGCCGCCCGGCGCATCGCTGAGCAGGCCGGAGAACAGTGGGGAGGAGGAGAGATAGTGGCCCGTCAATCGGCCAACCGCTGGAACGACATGCTCCCTCCGCCCAAGGCCGCTCAGGAGTGGGAGGCTCTCAAGCCCGGGTTGGCAGCGGAGATCTTCCGGGAGTCGCTCGCGGAGGAACGGCACCGACGCCGGATGGAGACGTTGCGCGCCGGCACGAAGATCCTCGGCCAGTTCCTCGCCCTCGGTTCGGTCGGGCTCATGGTGCTCTTCGCCAAGTACGCGCTGGACGCGGGCGAACCCATCGTCGCGGGCTTCGCGATAGGAGCACCGTCCGTCTCGCTCGCCGTCATCTTCGCCCTGTCACGTGCACCGGGGAGGCGGCTGGAAGAAGGGGTCGCGCGTGCCTCCCACCGGGGCATCAGCGCCGTGTCCGCCGCTCAGGGTGCTCAGCCAGGTATCCCCGGCCAGGCGCTCCCACCGCCGAGCATCTTCCCTCAGCCAGCTCCGGCACCGGGCCTCCTGGCGCAAGCGACTCCGCCACCGGCCGACCCCGCCCAGACGATGTAGGCCGATTCTCGGCACACATCGAGTGGAGATCGGACATGCCCTCTTGTCCCGCCGAACGCTTGGCGCGTTCTTGACCTTCATGGCGGACACCACGGCCAAGCCCGTGGACGCCGACGCACCATCCGGCATCGGCTCCGCCGTAGATCGAGTTGGCAGTACATCGGACCCGGCATCGTCGTCGCCACGACCGGCGTCGGGGCCAGCTAACTGGGGCCGCGCTCATCGCCCGGAGCAATTGCGGCTACTGCCTGTTTGACTCTGTGAGAACGAACTGGCCGGCCGGTTCCCTCTCGTCTCCCGAGCGTTGTGCACGCGTCCGGATCACGCACCGGCTCTGGTCCGTGAGCCTACGGCCCGTGACGGTTCCGTCGCCTGGGAATAGCTGGTGTGGCATTGTCAACTTGAGCTGGCGGTCTTGGGGTTGGGATGATCGTCGGGTTTGTTGATCCCCTGGGAGGGGGGCTGGGCGTGGAGGCTGCCGGGGCGGCGGTGTCGTACAAGGGGTTCCGGTTCCCGGCGGAGGTCATCGACCACGCGGTGTGGCTGTACCACCGCTTCCCGCTGTCCTTCCGCGAGGTCGAGGAACTGCTGCTCGCCCGGAGGATCACCGTCTCCTAAGAGACGATCCGGGCTTGGTGCGAGAAGTTCGGGCCCCAGTACGCGGCCGGCCTGCGCCGTCGTCGGCCGCAGGCTGGTGACAAGTGGCACCCGGACGAGGTGTTCATCAAGGTCAGCGGGGTGCGGCAGTACCTGTGGCGGGCGGTGGACCAGGACGGCAACGTGCTGGACATTCTCGTGCAGTCCAGGCGGGACGCGAAAGCCGCGAAGCGGTTCATGGCCAAGCTCATGAAGAAGCAGCACCGGGTACCGAGGGTGCTGGTGACCGACAAGTGCCTCCTACGGCCCGACCCTTCGGCGAGCGCCGCGGCGTACGACGACGGCCGTACGGATGCGCGGTCTCGGCGGCCCGGACGGACAACTGGGCGGAGGAGTCCCGTCGCCAGCAGCAGGACGCGATGACCGCCGCGGCAACCCAGCCGACGGCGTGCCGATGCTGTTCCTCGGCCTGGTCGCGGCCGAGGGCCCGGCGTTCTACACGGCGTTCGTGGACGGCGGCTCCGAGGCGGACCTGACCGTCCCCGTGCTGGGCAGCGTGGCCGACTTCGGCATCGGGGCCGCGGCCGGCCTGGTCATCGTCGTGCTGCTGGTGGCCCGCTGGGCCCGCCGCAGCGGAGCGGAGCGCTGACGGACCGCTCCGCGCGCCCCCTACGCGGATCCGGACGTGAGTGCCCCCGCGCAGCACTACACCTTCACCGTGGCGACCGGGACCGGGGCGGCCCCTTAACCGTCGGGGAGTCGTCAGCCTCGGCCGCACGGTCGGCGCCCCTTCCGGGTGCACGTCGACCCGGTCGACGACGGTTCCGAGGCCGTGAGCGAGGTCGCCGACCGCGCCCGCGTCACCTTCCTCGGCCGCCTGGGCCTCATTGACCTCCTCGCCCCCACGAGCCGTCCGCCGCGTCCTGAGCACCGCGCGGGCCCGGACACCCCTCGCGCCGGGCCCGCACGGCTTCCCTCGATCCCCCGTCGCCATGCGTGGTCGGGCGGTAACATCGCGGCGCGCCACGAGGGGGAGGCCCATGACACCGCAAGGTCCGGGCGGGTCCGACGTGAGGGATCTGGAGGAGGCGGAGCGCGCGCTGCGGCAGGCCGAGGCCCGGGGCGTCGGCGGCGCCGGGCTCGCGGACCTCCTCGACCGGTCCGCCGCCGCGCACCGGCGCCGGTTCTGGAACTCCGGCGACACCCGGGACCTGCACCGGGCGGTGGACCGCTACCGGCGGGCCGTGCGCGCCGACCCCGCCCGACGGGCCGTGTGGTCCAACGAGTTGGCGGTCACCCTGACCGATCTGTACGACGTCACCGGCACCGACGACGACCTCGCCGCGGCGCGGCGGGCGGCCGAGGAGGCGACGGCCGCCGCCGAGGAGGGCTCACCGCAGTGGGCGCGGTGCGCGGCGACGCTCGTGCTGTGCCTGTGGGACCTGTACGACGCCACCGGTTCGCTCACCGACCTCGACACGGCGATCGACCTCGGCGGCCGGGCCTCGGCCGCGCTGCCCCGCACGGACCGCGCCTGGGCGCGGGTGCGCAGCAACGTCGGAATGCTCCGGATGGACCGCTACGAACGGCTCGGCGCCGCCGACGACCTGCATGGGGCGGTACGGCTCGCCGGGGAGGCCGTCGAGGGCGCGCACCCGGACGACCCGGAGCTGGGCGGCTGGCTGAACAACCTCGGCAACGCGCTGCTGACCCGCCACGGCACCCAGTTCCCCGACGGTGCCGCGCCCCGCCCCGGCGAGCGGATCGACCTCACCGACCTGGACGCGGCGATCGCGGCGTATCGCCGGGCCATCGAGGTCTCCGAGTGGAAGGTCGCGGGGCGGGCCACCTTCCTGTCCAACCTGGGCAACGCGCTGACCGACCGCGTCGAGGCGCTGCGGCTGGGCGAGTCGCCCGGGAGCGGTGAACCCGAGCTGCGCGAGGCGGTGCGGGTGCTCACGGAGGCCGTCGGCCTCACCCCGTCGACGGCCCCGTACCGGGCGAGCAGGCTGAACGTCCTCGGCGAGGCCCTGCGGGCGCTGTCCGAGGAGACCGGCTCGGCCGACGACGTCGACGCGGCGCGCACGGCGCTGCGGCAGGCGTGCGCGAGCGGCCTGGCCGTCGCCCCGGAGATGACGGTGGACGCGGCGCACAACTGGATCCGGTGGGCGGTGCAGCGCTCGGCCTGGGACGAGGTGGGCGAGGCCGACGGCCATCTGCTGCGGGCCGCGGAGGCCCTGCACCGGGCGCAGTCGCTGCGCCGCCACCGAGAGGCATGGCTGCTCGCGTCCCGCGGGCTCGCGCAGGAGGGCGCCTTCGCGCTGGCCAGACAGGGCAGGCCGGAGGCCGCCGTGGTCCGCCTCGAACGTGGGCGCGCGGTGCTGCTGAGCGAGGAACTCGGTCTGGTCCCGGCCCTGTTGAACCGCCTTCCCGCACCCCTGCGGGACCGGTACTCCGGCGCCGTCCGCCGGGTCCGAGAGGCGCTGCGGAACGCGGGCTGAGCGCCCGGCGGCCACCGGAACGGACCCGGGACGGCGGATACGGCGACGGCGGCCGGGGTATTCCTCATCAGGGCCCGTGGGGGCGGGCCATGATGAGGGGGTGGTCCGTCGTGGAACAGGGTCTGATCGCCCGTACGTTCAGTCCGTACACGTGGCGGGCGAGGATCCGCCCGGTGCTGATCGCGGCGCTGCCGCCGGCCCTGCCTGTGGTGGTGCTGGTGCCGGACTGGTCGGCCGCGCGCCGAGTGTGGGCGCTCGTGCTGGTGTGCGGACTGCCGCTGCTGCTGGGGCAGTTCAGCCGGTCCCGTGGGCGGCGGCTGGAGGCGGCGCTGTTCGAGCGGTGGGGCGGCAAGCCGTCGGTACAGCTGCTGCGGTGGAGGGGTCCGACGGGGACCGCGCACCTGGCGTATCTGCACGCCCGTATCGAGCAGATCGCGGGACCGCCGCTGCGGCTGCCGTCGGCCGCGGAGGAGCGGTGCGACCCGGAGGGCGCCGACGCCGTCTACGAGGTGGCGGGCACGGTGCTGCGGACCCGGGCGCGAGCGCTTCCGGGCAGTGAGCTGGTGGCGGAGGAGAACCGCGAGTACGGCTTCCGCCGCAACGCGCTGGGGCTGCGGCCGCTGGCCCTGGGCGTGGGGGCCGCCGGTCTGTTCGGGGCGGTGCTGTACGCGGTGGTGGGCTGGCCGCCGGCCGGTTTCGCGAAGGCCGTGGTGTCGGTGCCGCTGGTGCTCGCGGACCTGGCGCTGCTGCTGTTCTGGCTCCGGACGGTGCGGCCCGCCTGGGTGGAGGAGGCGGCGTGGACGTACGCCCGCCGCCTCATCGAGACGGCGGGGCTGCCCGACCTGGAGTCCCGGACGTCGTAGCCGCCGTCAGCCGGCGGCGAGGGCGGGGCGCAGGACGGTGTCGCCGTTGCAGTACAGGGCGTAGAGCAGGCCCAGCGGATTGCGGTGGACGACGGCGAAGTGCTCCCGGGTGGCACGGACCGCCTCGCCGATCGGCTCGCCGGACAGGAGGCGTTCGAAGAACGCGGTGGCCCAGGCCGCGGCGAAGGGGGCCGGGGTGTCCGCCTCGGTGCCGAGCACCCCGCGGGAACGCTCCAGGAAGTGGGTCAGGAAGCCCTCGGTGGACAGCGCCGAGGTGACGGCCGTGCCGCATGCGTTGAGCACAATCACCGGTGAGCCGGGCAGGGCGGTGCCGTGGTCGCGCAGGCTCCGCAGCAGGATTCCCCCGGTGGTGCCCTCCACGGCGAGCCGGGGGTTCGCCGGTCCGTCGTCGTCGACGTCGTGGGCCACGGCGTGGCAGTAGAGGTAGACAATCCCGGCGGATCCGCCCGTCCCGTACAGGGAGTCGAAGACGGGCTCCTGCCGGTCGTGGACGGTGAGGCGGGCGAGTCCCTTGTCGTCGTAGTCGCGCCAGTACGCCTCCTGCTTCGCGACCAGGTCGCGTTCGCCGCCGAGGTCGATGGCGCGGTTGAGGCCGAGGGTGACGTCCAGGCCCCGCCGGGTGTCAATGGCCACCTCGGTGATGCCGCGGCCCGCGTGGGCGGCGACGGGGATGCAGTCGACCCGGTGGCGAAGGCCGAGGATCTGTCCGAAGTCGGCGTCGCGCATGTGCTCGACCGGGCACATCAGGTGCCAGGGCAGCAGGGGTCGGTCGGTGACGAACTGCACGCTGCGCGGGCCAGCCCCGGTCAGGTACTCCTGGATCCTGCGGCCGACCTCTTCGAGCTGGGCGTCGGCCCCGTCGAAGAACAGGTCGCGGAACATCCGGCAGCCCGCCTCGGCCAGCAGCCGGGTGTGGTGTGCGTAGACGTCGCCCGAGAGGCCGAGTCCGGTCCGGGTGGGGCCGTCGGAGAGCGGGCCCCACTCGGCGGTCACGGCCCGCAGCGGACGGCGGGCCTGCACCGCGATCGCGTGCAGGGCGCCGTCGGTCTTGTGCAGCGGCGCCCGTACGGCGTGGCCGATGCCTCCGGAGACGACGATCTCGTACTCGCGGCCGCCCGGGGCCGGCCGTATCTGCACCGACAGGCCGCGGTCGCGCACCTCGGCGACGGCCGCGCGGGAGGGCCCTTGGGCCCGGACGCGTACCTCGTGTCCCGAGACGTTGAGGTGCAGCACCTGCACGAGGCTGCCGGAGCGCCAGAAGGTCGCCTGGAGCGGGAGGGTGCCGGTGCGGGCCGGGGTGATCAGGAAGCGGGCCCGGTCGGGCGAGGGCCCCTGGGCGGGCACGGTCAGTGTGTCGGCGAGGGCTTCGGCCTCGGCGTCGACGCCGGTCACCCGGACGGTCAGCGTCGCGGGCCAGGCGTCCGGGGTGCCGAGGTCCCTGAGCGGCTCGGGCACGGAGTCCTCGCGCGGGCCGTCGTCGACGTCGAAGCCCAGGACGAACGTGCCCGGCCGGTTCGCGGGGCCCGGTTCGACGTCGGCGTTGATCCAGCGGCCCGCGCCGTCCAGGTCCGGCGGCAGGATGCCCGCGCGCAGAGCGAGTTGCGAGGCCGGCGGGGTGCGGGTGCCCCGCTCCGTGTCCGCCGCCCGGTCGGTGGGGATGGTCTTGCCGATCAGGGCCGGGGCGAGCCGCTTCCTGACCTCGGCGTGGCCGAGCAGCAGCCGCAGCAGGGCCAGGGCACGGCGCTCGTACTCCGTCGGCGGTGCCGTCGTCAGTTCCTCCACGGCGGTCAGCAGCCGTGGGCGCAGTTCGGGCCAGTCCTCGCCCACCAGGGCCGGCAACTCGTACCAGAGGTCGATGAGTTCGACGAGAGCGGGATCGGGGTTCACTGTGCCCTCTCCGGATCGGTGTGCGTGCGGGTCACCCGGCCGGGTATCACCGTCAGGTCGGCGCCCGGCCGGTCCTCGGGCGGGTGGACGGCCCGGAAGCCCCGCTCGGCGCCGAGTTCGGGGCGGGCGTACTCGGTGGTGCTGGGCGAGAGGTAGTTGAACCACAGCACGGGGTCCTGGTACCGCCGCGCGATCCGGGCGACGGCCCGCCGGTCGGGGTGGCCGAAGCGGGCGCCGCTGGTGGAGAACAGCCAGTGGCGGCAGTCCAGTCGGGCGAGGAGTTCCGGGCTGAGGTTACGGCTGCTGCCGTGGTGCGGCACCTTGCACAGGTCCACCCGGTACGGCCGTCCCCACGGGGTGTCGTCCAGGCGGCGCAGACCGTCGCACAGGGTCTCGGCGTGCGCGTCGGCGCCGAACAGCACACGGGCGCCGTCGTACTCGGCAAGGAAGGCGATGCTCGACCGGTTCGGCACGGACTCGTCGCGGGCGTAGGGGCGCAGCGCCAGTTCCTCCCAGGCCACACCGGCGTCGCTGCCGCGCAGGACGTCCGGGCGCGCGGGGGTCTCGGGGGCGAGTCGTTCGCGCTCGGTCTCCTCCACCCAGCGCGTCCAGTCCCGGCTCAGGTCCAGCAGGGCGCCCCGCTGCGGGGACAGCAGGGTCAGCCGCAGCCCCCGGACGTCGAATTCGGGCAGCGACCCGCCGACCGGGACGGCGACGGCGCGCCCGTTGAACCTCGTGTTCCAGGGCTGGTCCACCAGCAGCCGGGAGAAAGTGTCGGCCTGGGCGTGGCTGAGGACGTCGCCGAGGATCTGCCGGTCGCCGTTGAACCACACCTCGTCCGCGGTGAAGCCCTCCGGCGGATCGCGGAACAGGGGTATCAGGCCGCCGATGTGGTCGGCGTCGAGATGGGTGCACACCACGAGGTCGAAGGCGCGCTCGGCGACCGGCTGTCTGCGGAACCGGGCGGCGAGGCCCTCGGGCAGCTGGCCGCGTCGGCCGGCCCGCCCGCCGTCGACGAGCATGCGGCGGGTGCGTCCTTGGTACGTCCACTCCACCCAGAGGCAGTCGCCCTCGTGGGCGGGCAGTGCTTCGACTCTGATCACGTGCGGCCCGTCACGCCCCGAAGTGGCCGAAGCCGGCCCAGGAGTGGAGGTCGGCGAAGGAGCGCTCGTCGTCCTCCTGGAACTCCAGTGCCAGCAGGAGTCCTTCGGTGGTCTCGTCGTCCGGCAGCCAGGGCTCGCCGGCGGCGAGGGCCTGCTGGAGGAGGGCGAACCGTTCGCCGTTGGGTACGTCACGCAGCCAGACCTGGGCGTCGCGCAGCGCCATGGCCGGGTGGCCGTCCTCGGTGCGCCAGCGCCGGTAGAAGTCGGTCATGAGGAGCGCGGCCGGTAGGTCGGGCAGCGACCACATGGCGGCGACGACCCCGGCGACGCCCGCCTGGAGCAGTCCGCCGGGCAGCGACACCACCTCGTCCGGCAGGACGGTGCCCGGCAGATACGACTCGCAGGCGGACAGGACGGCCAGGCGGAGCGTCAGCCGCAGCGCCAGCAGGTCGCGCAGCCGCAGTTCGTCCGTGCCGGCCAGCAGCAGTCCGCTGTCCAGCGGGGTGAGCAGATCGGCCTGCCCGTGACAGGCGAAGTGCGCGGCGTCGGCGTCGGCGAGGGCGTCGCGGGCCGCGGCGGCGTGGGCTGCCGGGCCGCGCAGCACGGTCGTACGGGCCGGGAAACCGGCCGCCGCCGCGCGGGCCTCCTGCTCGGCCGAGCCCAGGGGCGGTCGTCCGGCCGGGTCCACGACGACGGCCAGCCGCTCGACGCGGCCCCCGGCCCGTGCGCGGGCCGAGGTCAGGGAGCGGGCGTTGGGCACATAGCTGAGGACGAGGTCGTCGAGGGCGTACCGGCGTCCGGTGGGCGTCGCCGTGTCCTCGGTCCAGGCCGCGTGCAGGGGCAGCAGTCCGAGCAGGCCGCCGGCCACCAGGACGGCCCCGTCGGAGGCGCGCAGGGCGTCGCAGACCGGGCCCATGAGGTCGTCCCACAGCCACCTCGTGGTCGTCTCCAGGGACTTCTCCCACTGCGTCAGCCGTCCGGCGCGGTCGGCCGCGTACGCCTTGTGGGCGTCGTCGTGGGCGCGCGCACGGGTGCGCACCACCTCGGCGGTCAGGGCGGGCAGGTCCACCTGGCGTACGTCGTGGTCGTGCACGACGAGGGCGACTCCGCCGCGTTCGGCCGCCGAGAGGTACACCAGCGGCTGCTCCTCGGCGGCGCCGTGGACGTCCTCCTCGGTCGGCTCGGGCAGGAAGTCCTCGAACCCGTCGAGCTGCCGGATCTCGTCCACGACGGCGTCGAGTTCGCGCCTGGCCGCGCGGATTTCCTCGAAGCGGTCCACCCCATCACCCCCAGCACCGTCGGCTCCTTCACCGATCCGATGGAACTCAGCGTAGATGAACGCTCACACTGGGGAGGTGAGTCGACCGTCCGAGAGGGAGTGCCCGTGACCGACGACCGGGCCGAGGCGGCGTACCGGGCACGTGACCGGTATGCCGAGACGGGTGATCCGGAGGCGGCCCGCGAGGCCGTGGAACTGCTGCGGGCGCTGGCGCGGGAGGAGCATGTCGCCGCGCATGTGGACGAGTTGGGCGGTGCGCTGCTCGATCTCTTCGAGGCGGAAGGCGAGTTCGCGGTGCTCGCCGAGGCACTGGAGGCGCACGAGGAGCATGTGCGGCTCGCCCGGGACGCCGACTCGCTCAACAACCTGGGCAACTGCCTGCGCGTCTGCCACGACGAGACGAGGGACGAGCATCTGCTGGAACGGGCGCGGGAGGTGCTGGAGGAGGCCGCCGAGTTGTCCCCGGGGGACGCCACGGTCCTGGACAACCTCGGTCTCGTCCTGACGGACCTGTACGACGCCGAGGGCGATCCCGCGCTGCTCGACCGCGCCCTGGAGCTGCACACGCGTGCCGTGCTGCACGGCGCCGCCGAGGATCCCAACCATCTGCTGCACGTGACGAATCTGTCCTCCGCCCACATGCACCGCTACGACCGCGCCGGCGACCCGGCCGATCTCGACGCCTGGGCCGAGGGCTGCGCACGGGCGGTGGCGCTCACCCCCGCCGGATCCCCGAACCTGCCGCTGCGGCAGGCCAATCTGGCCCTCGCCCTGCTGGAGCGCCACGCCCGCCACGGCTCCCCCGCCGATCTGGCCGACGCCGTGCACGCCGCCCGGCGGGCCCACGACACGAGTCCCGCCGGTGCCGCCGACCGGCCCCGGCAGGCCGGTGTCCTCGCGAACGCGCTGATCCGGAGGTACCACGAGGAAGGCGACCCGGGGGACATGGACGAGGCAACCGTCTTGCTGCGCGCCGCCACCGCGGATCGTCCCCCGGGCCACTCCGGTTCGCCGCACCTCTGGAACAACCTCGCCCGCACCCTCCTGGAGCGCTACGAACGCGACGCGGACCCGGCCGAGTTGGAGGAGGCCATCGAGGCGGCCGAGAACGCGGTGGACCTGTTCGACGGGCCCGAACCGCTGCTGCCGCTCTGTCTGGACACGCTCGGCACGGTGTTCACCGCGCGCTATCTGCACCACGGCGACGAGGAGGACCTGGAGCGGGCCGTGGCCTGTCTGGAGCAGTGCGCCGAGCTGACCGACGAGGCGGCCCCGGCCCTGCCCGGCAGGCTGACCGCTCTGGCGATCGCGCTGGCGTACCGCTACGAGCACATCTGGGAGATCGCCGATCTCGACCGTTCCGTCGACCTGTTCGACACGGTCGCCGAGCTGCGCCCCGAGCGCCCCGGTCCCGCAGACCTCAACAACCGTGCGCGCGGCAGGATCCGGCGCCACCACCGCACCGGGGACCCCGAGGACCTGGCGTTCGCCCTGGACCAGCTGGAAGCGCTGGTGGCGGCCACGCCCGAACGGGCCCCCGGCCTCCCGCTGTACCTGGAGAACCTGGCCGAGGCCCTGCGGCTGCGGCACGAGTCCACCGGGGCGGCCGACGACCTGGAGCGGGCCGTGGCGGCGCTGCGCCGGGCCCTGCGGCTGCTGCCGCCGCGCGCCTCCCGGCGGCCGGACACGCTGGGCGGTCTGGGCAACGCGCTGCTCGACCGGTTCGGCGCGACGGGCTCGGTCGTGGACCTCGACGAGGCGGTCGCCCTGCACCGCGAGGCACTCGCCGCGCTCCCCGCGGACGCGCCGGGCCGCGCCGGCGCCCTCAACGACCTGGCGAACGCCGTGCGGGAGCGCCATCAGCACCTCGACGCGCCGCACGACCTGGACGAGGCGATCGCCCTGCTGAACACGGCGGTCACCCTGGCCGGCCGCACGACCCCCGACCGGCCGGTGTTCCTCGACAACCTCGGCAACGCCCTCATGGACCGCTACGAACGCGACGCCGACCCGGACGACCTCGACACGGGTCTCGCCGCCCATGCCGAGGCCCTGGACCTGCTGCCCGCGTCGGCGCCGGAACGCGGCCGGATCGCCGCCAACACCGGGGGCGCGCTGTGGCGCCGCTGGCGGCTGAGCGGCGGGCGGGAGGACCTGGACGAGGCGATCTCCCTGCTGCGGGAGGCGGTCGACGCGACGCCCCCGGCGTCCCCGAACCGTCCGCTGCGGCTGAACAACCTCGGCTGCTTCCTGCGCGACCTGCACGGCCTCACCGGGACGGAGGACGACCGGCGGGCCGCCGCGGCGGCGCTGGAGGAGGCGTGCCGGTCGGGGGCGGAGCGCGGGCCGCGCTGGGCCCTGGAGGCGGCGCGCAACTGGGGTAGCTGGGCCACGGCGCGCGGGGCGTGGCCGGAGGCGGCCGGCGCCTACCGGTTCGGTCTCGACGCCCTGCGCACGGCGTACCGCGGCCAGGGGATGCGCCCGCACCGGGAGAGCTGGCTGAGGATCGCCGACCGGCTGCCTGCGGACGCGGCCGAGGCGTATCTGCGCGCTGGTGACGTCCCGGGTGCCGTACGGGCCCTGGAGGCGAGCCGGGCGGTGCTGCTCAGCGAGGCGCTGCTGACCGGGGACACCGCTCTCGAACGGCTGGCGGCCGCGGGACACGGCGCGGTGGCCGACCGCTACCGCCGTCTCGTGGACCGGCTCGCCCGGCTGGAGAACCCGCGCGACGACACCCGGTCGCACACGGCCGGACGCCCGCGATGAGCCGGACGCCCACGACGGGTCGGCCGGACGCGGTGGGCCGGACTGCCGCTGTCCTGCGGCGGCTTCGGGACTGGCGTCTGGAGCGGCTGATGGACCGCTTCCTGTCCTGCACGGACTGGGCGGGCGCCGAGCGGCTGGTGGCCTCGCGGCCGCGGCTGACCGGGGAGGGGGCCCTGGCCCTGCTCGCCTCATGGGAGGAGGAGGCGCGGTCCGACGCCGACCACACCACCGCGGACACCTACGAGTACCGCCGGCTGCTCCTTGAGCGGTGCCGGGGCGAGGGGCCGGCCCGGGTGTTCGGCGAACTGACGGCGGCCGACCCCGCGCAGGAGCGGTGGGAGGAGCTGGTGGAGGCCGCCCTGGACGCGCTGCACCGGGCGGCCGGGTCCGGGCACCGTGACGACCTCGACACCGCCGTGGACCACTGCGAGCGGGCCGCCGACCACTGTTTCACCGCGCCGCAGCGCGTGGTGGCGTACGGCCACCTCGGTGTCGCCCTGCTGCATCGCGCCGACCGCGTAGGCTCGGTGGAGGACGTGGGCCGTGCCGTCGGCCTCCTCAACGCCGTGTACGCGCTGACCCCGCCGAGCACCTCCGAACGGCTCAACGCGGTCACCAACCTGGCCTGGGCGCTCGCATTGCGGCACCGGGTCGACCGGCACCCCGCGTCCCTGGACCGGGCGGCGGAGCTGCTGCGCCGGGTGGTGGAGCGCGAGGAGCCTGCGGGCCCCGGCGGTCCGTGGCCGTCCGGCGCGCGCGACGCCGACGTGCTGACCAGTCTCGCGTCCGTGCTGCGCACCCGGTACTTCGCCACCGGTTCCCCCGCGCTTCGGTCCCCGGGGAGCCGGACGACGGGCCGGCGCCGTCGGAGCCCCCGGAGCTGCCTCCCTCCCCTGCCGGCCGATCCAGCCGGTGTTCGGGCTCGGGCTCTCGGCCGGGCTGGCGAACGGGCTCGCGGGCGTGTTCTGGCTCGAACTCGCGTCAGGCCTCACGTTTGGGCTTGCGATCGGGCTCGTGGCCGGGCTCGTGTTCGGGCTCGCAGCCGGGTTCTCGTCCGGGCTGGGCCAGGAACCGTCCACGGTGGTCAGCCCGCGGACCATCCTGCGCGACGACATGGTCCACGGGCTCGCAGTCGGGCTCGTGCACGGGCTTACGGACGCACTCGCGGGCGGACTGGCATTCGGGCTCCCGGCCGCGCGGAGATATGGGGTTTTCCTGCTGTGTTCACGGCGCCGACTGCCGTTGCGACTTGCCCGCTTCCTCGACTGGGCCGGTACCGCCGGTCTGCTGCGCTGCAGCGGCCCCGCCTACCAGTTCCGCCACCGCGAACTGCAGCAATGGCTCACCCAACACCCCCACCCCTGAACGGCGCTACGACAGTGCCTGCGCCGAGGGGTGGGGCGGGCAGTTACGGAGCTTCACCTGGATGGCGATGCACAGGCGTGCCGCGAGGCTACGTCAGTCGGGGCCCGACGGCGACCCAACTGAGTCAAGATCAGAGACAGTCAGCCGCGGTAGGGCCGGCCACACACGCTCGAGCCGAGATAACTGAGAACCATACGCACGGTGTCCCGGCGGAACCAGGCAAGTAAGGCGTCTCCTTCGCGCGCTTGTTGGATGGGAAAGGTGACATTGGCCCAGTTGCGGAAGTTGCCGTGACAGGCGATGTCGTTGACCCACAACAGGTCGGGTGGTGCGGCGTTCCTCCCTAAGGCGTGGTAGTTCGGCACCGCCGCGAGAACTTCGTCGGGGGTGAGCGGCTGGCCAGCAGGCCGGACATCCGCGGGTCCCACGTCAGCATCGCGAGGACGTTGATGGTGAGCTGTATGGGCTCCGGATCGTTCGCAGCGAACCCGAAGGCGAGCGGAGAAGCTCCGTCCGCGGCGCCGGGCGGAACGGGAAGCCCCCGCGCCGGAGTCACCTGGTGGCCGCCGCCGGGATCCTTGGCACCCCAGGTGCTCTGTCCTGCCGGCTCCCCCGAGGTGACTTTGTCGCCGTGGATCACGGGCGCCCGTGTGCTTTCGGGCCTGTCCCATAGGGGTGATCAGCCGAGCGCGGCCGGGGAGTGGGCGTTTTGCAGCAGCAGCTTCGGCTTGCCGGAACCGTCGGCGGGGACGGCCCAGAGGTCTTTGGTGCCGTCGTCGTGCTGCTGAGCGTAGGCGAGGGTGGAGTTGTCCAGCCAGGCCGCCTGGTCGTCCACACTGCGGGTCTCGGCCGTTTGGGTGATCCGGCTGGTGGCGAGGTTGAGCACGGAGAGCCGCCAGCCTTTGGTCGAGTCGCCGTTGATCGGTGATTTGAACGCGATCCGGGTTCCGTCGGGCGAGAGCGAGGGGCATTCGAAGCGGTCGCGCAGGGTGCGGACGGTGCGGGCGGCGAAGTCGCCCTGGACCAGGTAGCGGTGGCCCTTGGTGTACATGGTCGCGTAGAAGGTGTTGTCGTCGTCGGTGAACGTCACTCCCCAGTAGTTGACGTCGACCGACTGATACGGCTTGCCGTCCTTGACGACGGAGAACGTTTCCAGTGTCTTGAACAGGGTTTTCGTCTTGGTGTCGTAGATCCCGGTGCGAGTGGCGAAGTTGAGGGTGGCGTAGCTGTCGCCGCCGACGAAGGCGGTCCAGGACACCATGCGGCCGCTGGCCGAGACGCGGACCCGGTTGGGGACGCCGCTGACCTCGATGGCTTTGCGTTCCCTGAGGTTTGTGTCGAGGATGCGCATCGTGACGGTGCCGAGTACCCCGTCGGCGTAGAGGCAGGCCACCGTTCGCACGGCGGCGTAGATGCGATCGCATTTGGTCTTCGACACCGCGCGGTCGCCGCCGGGGTTGTCCTTGTCGACGGTGGTCACCTGCCCGGTGCTGGTCAGGGTCAGCAGCCGCGGGCCCGGCGCCAGCGACACCGCCTCGGAGGTGGCGGGCGTGTCGGGGGTCTTGGCCGATGGGCTGAGCTGGGTGTAGCCGATCGCGATGCCGGCGAGTGCGAGGGTGGCGGCCACCGTGGTGGCGATGCGAGCCGTGTGCCCGAGGCGGCGCGGGGCGGGCGGGGGGCTCGGCTGCGGCGTCATGGTGTCGATCGTGGACTGCCCGCTCATACGGTCACCTCGGTGTCGGTAGGGGTGGTGGATCGGTTGATCAGAAGGAAGGCCGTGGCCACGACGGCCAGTACGGCGATGGCGGCGGCGCACCGGGTGGCGGTGACCGGGCCCCACAGCTGCCAGGCGAGTCCGAACAGGACGGAGGAGGCGAGGTAGGCGAGGGCCTGTCCGGTCTGGACCAGCGCGATGCCGGTAGTGCGCAGGTGTTCGGGCAGCACCGGACCTGCCAGCGCCATCAGGACACCGTCGGTCGCCGCGTAGAAGACGCCGTACAGCAGCAGCACCAGTGCCACAAGCGGCCAGCCGCGCAGGGGGCCGAACAGGAGCAGGTAGACGATGACCAGGGCTGTATAGCCGCCGAGCACGATGGGCGCGCGGCCGATCCGGTCGGCCAGCGCCCCGATGGGGATCGCCAGCAGGAGATAGGCCAGGCTGGTGCCGACCGCGAGCAGGGGGAAGCTGCCGATGGACATCTCCTGGCGGCGTTGCAGGAGGAGGTAGACGAAGCCGTCGCCGATGACGGCGAAGCCGAGCAGGCAGGCCGCGATGAGCAGCCGCCGTACCGGCGCGGCCCGCAGCAGTGCCAGGGCCTGTCGCGGGGAGATCACGGCGGTGGGCAGGCGTTCGTCGTGTCGGTCCCGGACGAAGAGTACGACAATGAGCACGCCGAGCGTGGCGATGCAGAAGCTGGTGACCAGGACGGCGTCGATGGCCTGGCTGGTGGCTGCCAGTACGGCGAGGGCGGCGATCGGGCCGAGGAATGCGCCGATACTGTCCATGGTCCGGTGCACGCCGAACGCGCGCCCCAGGGCCTGCGGCGGGGCGGACAGGGTGATCAGAGCGTCCCGCGGCGCGGTGCGCAGTCCCTTTCCGGCCCGGTCGACGGCGATCACCAGCCCGATCGCGCCGGCCGAGCGGCCGACCGCGAGCAGCCCCAGCTTGGCCAGCGCCGACATCGCGTATCCGATGCCCGCCACTGCTTTGGGTTTGCGGACCCGGTCCGCGACGTACCCGCCCACCAGCCGCAGCAGCGCGGTGGCTCCGGTGTAGATCCCGTCGATCATGCCGTAGGCCAGCGGGCTCATGGACAGACCGAACACCAGATACACCGGCAGGATCGCGGTGACCATTTCGGCGGAGATGTCGGTCAGCAGGCTGACCGTGCCGAGCGCGAACACGTTGCCGCCGACCATCGTGAGCCCGCGCAGGCGGGAGCGGTCTGTGGCCGGGGTGGCATCGGAGGCGGGCCTGTCGATCGAGGACAGATACATGCGGGCGGACCTTTCGGGCGGAGACAGGAGCGGGGCTCTTGAGCCGGCTGCCGGGCGGTGGTGCCCTCCCCGGCCGGGGAGGGCACCCCTTCACTGAAGTGCCGGTCAGTGGCAGGTGTTGGTGCCGCTGTCGGTGAACGTCTTGCCCGCCTCGGGGACGAACTGCCAGTCATAGCTGCCCGCGTGCAGGGTCAGCTTCAGCACGCCCCAGGTGCTGCTGTTGCGGACCTCGCTGTTGGGCTGGATCGTGCCGAAGCCGCCCAGGCCGGTGCCGCCCATGCCGGCGACGAACTGCCGGATGCCGCGGGTGCTGTCCGTGGCGCCATTGGCATCCATGGGGGCGAACCGCTCGTAGTTGTGGTTGTGCCCGGTCACGATGACCTCGGCGTTGTTGTCATACAGCGCCTGGTACAGGGGCTTCACCGAGGTGTTCGGGCCGTGGCTGGAGCCGGAGGTGTAGCGCGGGTGGTGCCAGTAGGCCACGGTGCACTGCTTGGTGCTGGCCGCAAGGTCGCTGCGCAGCCACTGCTCCTGCGCCGAGCCGGCCGCGCAGGACACGATCGAGCAGTTGGAGTTGAGCGCAACAACGTGCCAGTTGCCCAGGTCGAAGGAGTAGTAGCCCTTGGTCGGGTCTCCCGCCGAAGCACCGAAGTAGTTGAAGTACCCCGACGCACCTGTGGTGTGGTACTCGTGGTTGCCGGTGGCAGGCTTGGTGCGGGCCTTGAACCGGCCCCAGGATGGGTCGTAGCAGTTGGTGAAGTCGGAGGCCGTGCCGTCCGGGTAGGCGGTGTCACCGATGGCCATGACGGTACCGGTGATGCCGTCCAGCAGGTTGGCCGTGGCCTCGTCACCCCCGACGCCGCAGTTGGCGATGTCACCGGCGCCGACCAGCACCGGGTCACCGGACGGCGGCGGCGTCGACGTCGTGGGCGTGGGTGACGGGGCGGTGCCGCTGTTGATCACCAACTGCGGAGCGTCGGCGCCGGACTCACGAGAGTCGTAGTACGCGCCGTTGGAGCTGGTGGAGGTGCCACCGAAGCTGAACGTGCCGTTGCTGGTCACCACCGAGGTCACGTCGATCTCGACCCACTGGTCGTTGGCCACCGAGCCGAGCGATGCGAGAGTGGCGCCGCCGATGACCGGCTTGTTGTTCCAGGTGACGCCGGTCTCGGTCCAGGTGGTGTCAGTCATCGACTTCCACATGCCGCCGTTGGTGCTGTTGCCGCTGCTGGTGACGCGGATGCGCAGCTTGGCGCTGGTGACGGCCTCGGTGAGGCCGCTGACGGTGAACTTCAAAAACGACTGGCGCACCGGCGAGTTGTCCACGGTGAACTGCGACGAGGTGCCGTAGTTCGTCGACGGGGTGCTGTCCTGCACGTAGGTGTCGGCGGTCGGCGTGAAGGTCGTGGTAGCCGCTGTGGCCGTGGGAGCGGTCGTGAGCAGAGTCGCGACGGCGGCAGTGGTGGTGGCGACTGCTGCGGTTGCCATCGATGCTCTTCGGATGTGGCGGGTGCCCATCACGTGATCCCTTCTGGAGTGAAGGTTGAGGCTCGGTGCGGGGGGCGGTGTGGAACCTATGAGTCCGCTGTGGGCGACGACCACGGTGAGCAAATGAACGTTGGACGTGCGACAGATGGCGTATCGTCGCTGTCCGAACAGGCGTGCCGACTGTCCGTCAAAGAGGAGTCGTCGCCAGCCGGTTGCCCCGTCGGAGGGCCGCCCCACGGCACGGGCGGCCAAGAATTCAACTCGGCGTCACAGCGGGGAAATGGTGGGGCCACGCCCTCCCCGCCCTGGAGTGGCTTTGTTCCTCGGCATGACGCTCTGGGCTTCGCCGCAAGGCTCTCGAGGTATCCCCGGCAGAACGATCCGCGCGCTTCTGGTCATGCTGGGAGGTGCGGTTCTCGCCGCAGTCCTGGTCTCGCTGACGGCTCCGGCCGCCTCGGCGCACGTCCCGACGACCGACGGCACCTCCACGATCCGCCAGGACGGGGCACTGGTGCACTACAAACTGGAGGTGGACTACGACAAGCTCACCAAGGCCGCAGGCCTCGGTGAGCTCCCGCGTGGAGCGACGGACGCCGAACGCGAGGCATTCCTCGACTCCCACCGCGCGCCGCTCGCGTCATACCTCGCCGACCACCTGACCGTCGCCCTCGACGACGCCCCCTGTGCCGCCACACTCCACGACACAGCAATCACCAAGCGGCAGCAGTTCCTCTACGCCCGCCTGCTCCTGACCCACCGCTGCCCGGGCTCCGGGCGCGGCGAGTTCACCGTGCGCTACGAGGTGTTCTCCGATACAGCCGCCATCGGCGCCGAGCACACCAACATGGTCGACTACGAACTCGGCGGTGCCGGCGGCAGCGACGTCTTCGACGCCGGCCACCGTGAACTGCGCGTCGGCCAACGCCACGCCGCCTACGCCGGCCCACACCAACCGCAGGCCGGCGAGACGGACGTTTCCTCGTCGACGGGCCGTTTCGTATCCATGGGGCTGAAACACATCCTGTTCGGCGTCGACCACGTGCTCTTCCTGGTGCTCCTCCTGCTCGGCGCGGGAGGATGGCGCAGCGTCGTC
This sequence comes from Streptomyces sp. HUAS ZL42, assembly GCF_040782645.1. GTDB lineage: Bacteria > Actinomycetota > Actinomycetes > Streptomycetales > Streptomycetaceae > Streptomyces. Next base: position 9,604,386 of record NZ_CP160403.1, on the reverse strand, counting down.
AGGCTCGCCACCAGCTTCACCCTCGCCCACAGCGTCACCCTCGCCCTGGCCGTACTCGGCTGGGTCGACGTTCCCGCGCAGATCGTCGAACCCCTGATCGCCCTGTCCATCGTCTACGTCGCAGTCGAGCACATCGCGCGCGGCGAGTCCCGGCACCGCACCCTCGTCGTGTTCGGCTTCGGCCTGCTGCACGGACTGGGCTTCGCCGGAGCCCTCAACTTCACCGACCACTTCAGTGGCCACCTGCTCGTCTCGCTGCTGAGCTTCAACCTCGGCATCGAACTCGGACAACTCACCATCGTCCTGCTCGTCTTCCCGCTGCTCCTGCTGGCCCGCCGGTATTCCTGGTCGAAAACTGCCCACGCCGGCGCAGCCGCCGTCGTCGGCGCCATCGGCTTCGTCTGGCTCGTCGAGCGCCTGCTCGCGCCGAGCGGTGCCGCGTAAATAACCCCGCATACCGGCGTCCCTCTCAACCAGGGCGCACTGAGGCTGAGTTCATGGCAACCGCGCAGCAAAGGCCGGACACCACGGGCGTGACAGCAGCAGTCGACACTCTGCGGTAAGCACCGGCGGCACACATCGCGCTGCCGCTGCTGGGGGGGCGGATACCACCTCGCCCTCCTCCTGATCGTCTCCGGCCAGGCGCGCACCGCTGTCGCCCTCTGGCCGGCCCAGGCCGTCCGGGGAGGATTGCGCATGAACAGCTACACGCCCCGCATCGGCGATCTCGTATGGGATGGCGACATGCGCAAGATCGGCCGGGTGATGGACAAGATTGGCCCGTACTGGCAGCTCAAACCCCCGGGCGGCGGACGGGAATGGGACGCGCACGGTGCTCTGCGGCCCGCTACCGCGGCCGAGCGGCGATCGGTGGGTGGGGCTCAGGCAACAACCGTCCACAGGTGCGGCGATGCGCCGTGAGCGTGTCCACCGCCGCTGACGGGCCGCCGGTCTCGGACGAGTGCATGCTCGCCCGCCAGCCGGGCTACACGGATCTGCACCGCGCGTGCACCCAGACACAGGACGTGCCCCTGCCGCATGCTCGGGGCGTGCTGCTGGTGTGCCGCTGCGGCTGCTCCTGCCACGACCGGCGGAGGTGAGACCTCCTGAGCAGCACCGCCCCCATATCGCGTCGTGAGCCACGGTCCGATGTCCGCCGACTTCGTCGAGGAACCACGCCAGGGATCCGTCCCGTACGACCCCGACCGCAAGGCCGGCGGTGGGCCAGCGGTTGAGGACCTCATCGACCTTCGTCCTCATCTCGATCTCATCGCGTGACACGGGCCTCACCGCCCGCCCTTCCGCGCCGTGACCGGCCGAGCGACGGCCGACACCGCCCAATCGCCGATCCAGCAATGCCCATCCGATGCAAGCACGTCCACCCTCCGACCGGCAGGCCGCCACGGCATGACGATCACGATCTGCCCCTGGAGTACGAGCCGGGCCGCATGGACACGTGCTCCGCGGCCGCCCTGACCGCTCGGAGCGCGCCGCGCAGAACGACGCCGATGCCGGGGGAAACGAGTGTCCAGTAGTGGTCGAAGCGGGCGGTGGATGCCGGGTCGGTGCACGCGGTGCGCGTCTCGTAGGTGAGCAGGGACCGCTGGGCGCCGTATGGATGGACAACGAAGGCGGCCGCCATCTTCGCCCACCCGGCCTCGTCGAACGACGTGAAGTGTTCCGGCTCGACCCGCCGCCACTCGATCGAGGCCTGCCACGGCTTCCCGACCGCCCCGAAGACGAGTTCACGTCCCGGATTTTCGCCCAGCGCCACCCAGGGCTGCCCCTCCCACGCATCGCCGGTGGCGTCGAACAGGTCGGCCACCCGCAGGGACGGCGGGGTCGGCTTGGATCGGCCGCGGAGCCGTTCCGGCAGTCCGCGCGCCCACACGGCCGCGTTGAGGAGTGGGGAGTGGATGGCGAGCAGGTCCAGCCCGCGCGCTGCCTCGTAGGCGACGGGTGGTGCCGCGGCAATCGCCACGGATTCGAGGCGGGAGAACCCGAACTCGGGCAGCACGCCGTCCAGCAGCAGCGGTTCACCGGCGGAATCGCCGACGGTCGAGTCGGCACTCATCTCGGCCTCCCGGGAGCAGGTGTTCACGCGGACGGGGCGAGTCTCGCGCGCAGGTTGCGGAACTGGCGGGTCTGCATGATGAAGTGGGCCGGTTTCCGGAACGACGAGTCAATCGGCCTCGTGAGCACGCGCGGGCGGCTTCGACCGTGCGTGCGGACGACGAGGCGGTGTCGGCGCCGGCCGGTTCGAGGTGGAAGCCCCAGACCGAACTGACGGACGCCACAGGCGCCGTTCCATGGGACGGGTCGAACGGGCTGCCGAACGGTAGGCGCGTGTTGCTCCGCAGCACCAGGGTCCGTTCCGGTTCGAGGACGGCGACGGTGAACCAGGCGCGGGCCCTGGGCACCGAGGCACGCCGCTGTCCCGGCTGCAGGACCTGCCACCGGGCGACGACGCGATCCGCGCTCGGTCGTCCACTGTTGTCCAGCCGGTCCCACGGCCAGGCCTCAGAGGGCGGCGCGGGCAGAGTCGTGGCCATGGTCGAGTTGCCGTCGCCACCGGGGATGAGCTCTTCCCCGGGACGGGAACGCGGAGCGTCTCCGCGAGTCGCGCCCCAGGTCAGCATCCTCGGCTGCACGACCAGCCCGTGCAGCGTCGAAGCGACCGCGGCGCAAGCGACGGCGGCCGGTCCGAGCGTGGCTCGGTGTTCGCCCACACACCGAGCGTCGCTCGTCACACCTGATGGCGCCACCCGTGCCGCGGAACACCTTCCTCGGCCGTCGGCCAACCCTCGTCGCGCCGCACGGACAGAGCGAACGGCGTCCATTGCCGCAGGTGGGTCGTCACTGTCTCGGCGCGGGTGCTCCTCATGCGGGGTCGGGCGTTTCGTAGGCGCGTAGGGGTTCGGCAGGCGAACCTGTCTGCGCCCGCAGGATGTGACGCGGCTCCTATGCGAGCTTCGCCCTCTGTGCAGAGGATGTGGCTTTCAGCCTGTCGCGCGGTCGGCCGGCTCCCGGAGAGGAAGTCCGCCCATGTCCGAGCATGTACATGTCCGCATCAATCGGGGTCTGGGAGTCACCGAGCGCGGTGAGCTCGTGGAGCACTCCTCCTGCCGCTGCGGGGCGACCTGGACGAGGACCTACCAGGTCCGGGACGAGGATTCCGAGTAGGGCCGAGGTCCCGCCCGCCAGGTGTGCGGCCGGCACCGGTTGTTCGACGTTCCGGACGTCGGCCGACCGGCTCAGTGGCGGGCGGTCAGGGCACTGCCGTTCCACGGTAGCCGCGCCGAGGCGGGAGCCCGGGCAGCACGGTGGGCGGGGCCTGCGGCCGCGTGTCGGCAGGTTCCTTCTGCACCGGACGACCGGCGAGAGCGGCCACGATGTCGGTTGCGGTCAGCACCCCGGCCAGACGCCCGTCTTCCGCCAGCACCGGGAGGGCGTCGGTGTCGGTGTAGCTCATGAGGTCGGCTGCGTGGCGTACGGTCTGCTCGGCTTGTACGAGTGCCGGTCTGTGCCCGGGCAGGAGTTCGTCCACACGCAGGCCGGTCAGCGTCGTGGCTGGTGCCGCGCAGGCCACCGCGACGTCGGCCCGGTCCAGCAAGCCGGCACAGCGACCGTCCGGATGCACGACCGGAAGGTGACGGGAGCCGGATCGCTCCAGCAGCTCCCACGCCACGAGCACCGTTTCGTCGACCGCGATCGTGACGACGGCGGTACGCATCACGACGGCGACCGTCCGCCCCAGAACATCCTGTTCGTCATGGGCTTCCATGGTTGTCCTCCGTCTTCTTCGGGGGCACCGCTGCGACGCGGCGGGGAGGGGTCGGTTTCCCTGCCGTCACAGTGTGTGCCCGTCCGGTCTCTGTCGCTGTTTCCGGGATACATCCAGGACCTCGGGTCCGTCGACGATCTCGCTGATCTCCTGCTTGACTCCCTCGTAGCCTGCGACGTCCTCGAAAGCGAGTGGTCGGTCCCTCTGTTTCGATGATCTTGGCGCGGGCCTGTCCGATTGCGCTGAGCTCCCCGCCCACGGCCTCGCCGAGCGTGACGGATGCCGGCCTGACAGACGAACAGATGTGATCAACGGACGGCTCCCTTGGCGGACGTACTGGCCTGGTAGTCCAGCCGTAGATCGTGATCTTCATGTCTGGTTCGCGACTTGTCGGCGGTAATGGCTGGTCTGGGCTCGGGCCTGGTGGCGGCGTCGCCAGGCGGAGCAGCGGAGCCGGTGGGCCGCTCGTGCACGGGCCGGACGACGAGCGTCGTGACCAGTCGCTGGATCTCGTTGCAGGTGAGCGGGATCGGCTCGTCCGGGGCGGGATGGCGAGCGTGTTGCGCACGTCGTCGCGCACGGCGTCGGCGTCCCACCTGGCCCGGCCGAGCAGGTGCTGCCTGCCGTCCGGGGCGGCTTCCCCTGCCCACTCGGCGATGCTCCAGCAGTTCTTGCGCGGCAGGTCCGACAGCGCCCCCGCATCAAGTCCCTCACCCGGCGCCGGGGTTCGACCCGCGCGAACCGGCCCGCTATCCGGCCCAGCACTGGCGAAACCTTGAGTCAATCCACCGGCAATCGCTTGAGTAACAGCGGACCTTGAATCGGCAGATCAGGTGCTGCTTGGGGGAGCCAGGCGCAGCCAGGAGGTGTGCGTAACGGCAGTCGGGACTCACTCGGGCCTGGCCCGGTCCCGCTCGAGCAGGATACGGCGAAGGACTTTGCCATACGGTCCTTTGGGGATCTCGGCCACGAACTCGACTCGCCGAATCCGCTTGTACGGGGCCACTCGCTCGGCGACCCACGCCATGAGGGCCCCGGCGTCCACCGGCCCGTTCGCAACCACGAATGCCTTGGGTATCTCACCTGCTTCCTGGTCCGGGCTCCGGACGACGGCGACGTCGGCTACGTGCGGGTGGGCCGACAACACGGCCTCCAGTTCCGCTGGCGCGACCTGATGCCCCTTGTACTTGATCAGGTCCTTGACCCGGTCGACCACGAACAGATAGCCGTCGGGGTCCACGCGGCACACGTCGCCGGTGCGTAGCCAGCCGTCCGGGTCAAGAACCGCCGCGGTGGCCGGCTCCGCGTTCAGGTAGCCGCGCATCACCTGGGGGCCGCGCACCCACAACTCGCCGACCCCGCCGGTGCCCAGGTCCTGCCCGCTGGCCGGGTCGACGATGCGCGCCTCGGTGTCGGGCAGCAACACGCCGACCGAGCCGTGCCGTGGACCGAGGGGCGCACCGGCAGTGCCGGACACTGCCGTTGTGGTCTCGGTGAGGCCGTAGCCCTGAACGACCGGGCATCCGAGCCGCTCGGCGCACGCCCGCGCCAGCCCGGCGTCCAGCGGCGCGGCGCCCGACCCGATCAACTCCAGGGCAGACAGGTCGTAGCTGGCGACCAGAGGATGCGTGGCCAGGGCACGCACGATCGGCGGGACAACGAGCGCGCGGGTGATCCGCTGCTCCTGCAGGACGCGCAGGAACTCCTCCAGGTCGAACCGGGGCATGCTGACCAGGGTCGCCCCACACCAGAGGGGCCATCCCATCAGCAGGCCCAAGCCGTATGTATGGAAGAACGGCAGCACCCCGATCAGCCGATCCTCCGGCCCGCTCGGCAAGACGGCATTCCACTGGACCAGGGTGGCGACCAGGTTGCGGTGCGTAAGCACGACGCCCTTGGCCAGCCCGGTAGTCCCACTGGAGTAGGGAAGGGCCACCGGGTCAGTGGCCGGGTCGATCCCGACGGTTGGCGGTGCCGTCCCGGTGGCTGCGAGCAGGCTGACGAACGGAGTCGCGCCCTTCGCCTCGCCGAATACGAAGACCTCCTCCACGCCCGAGCGGGTGGCCGCCTCGATCGCCCGGTCCAGCAGCGGCGGCGCGGTGAGCAGGAACCGTGCCCCGGCGTCGGCCAGCTGGGCGGCGAGCTCGCCTGCGGTGTGCTGCGGGCTCACCGTCGTGGTGGCGCCCCCCGCCGCCGAGACCCCATAGAAAGCGACGGCATACTCCGGCAGGTTGGGCGAACACACCGCGAACATGTCCCCCTTGCCGAAGCCTCGTGCGGCCAGGCCCGCCGCCATCTGCTGGACCCCGACGGCGAGCTGACCGTACGTCAGCGTGCGCCCGGTGGGGCCGTCGACGACCGCGGCGCGGTTTCCCTTCTCCACCGCTCCGGCGAGCACCAGCTCATGCAGGGGCAGGTCGGGGACCTCGACGTCGGGGTGCGGGCTGCGAATGACGGTCGCTTCCATGACTCCTCCTCCCGACCACCTGGGGGTGGAACACGGTCGATGCCGGTGGGCATCATCAGGCGACGTGGCCTGCGATGCCGTACCGCTGGGCAAGCCGGGCGCGGTTGTATCGCTGCAGCATCGCCGGGTAAACGTTGCCGAGGACGTTGAAGAGCAAGGTCCAGCCCGCGGCGCCCCACCAGCCGCGGACGGCCGCGTTGACGACGACTGCCAGCGTCACGACCAGCATGATCTCGTGCAAGGCCTCGGCCTGCTGCATCCACTCGTCGAGTTCGGCGAGGGCGGCCGGGGTCCGTTCGGCAGGCAGGCTCAGTTCCGGCGGCGCGAGCACCGTCAGGGGGCCGCGGCGCAGCAGCCACTTGGCCACCCGGACGCCGAGCAGTTCGTACACGCGCCCGTCGCGCTCGACGGCGCGCAACGCGTGCACGCGGGCGGGCAGCCGCAGCACGGGCCGCCGCAGTACGAGGACTCGCCAGAGCAGGCCGAACCAGATCAACGGAAGGCAGACGACGAGGAACGCGAACCGAGCGCTCCGGGGCCCGAACGCACGCCACGACCAGACCAACAACGCGGCCATGCCGATCGTCACGTCGGCCATGAGCAGAGCCTTGCGCATACCTCCCCTGCGCACCCTACGCACACCTTCATCCTACGTCCCGGGCGCGACGAGGACGCGGTGCTGGTGGTCGACGAGACCGGGGGCGTGAAGAAGGACACGCACACCGTCGGTGTCCAGCGCCAGTACACCGGCAGCGCCGGGAGGATCGAGAACGCGCAGGTCGCCGTCGACCTGGTCTACGCGGGCTGCCGCGGACATGCGGCGGTGGACCGTGATCTGTACATCCCGCGCTCGTGGACGTGCGACCCGGACCGCTGCCGGGCAGCGGGATTGGGTGAGGACATCGTCTTTGCGACCAAGCCGGAGCCGGCCTTCCTCGTGATCGGCCGATTCCTTGACGCCGGGCACCGCGTGGGCTGGGTCGCGGGGGACGAGGTCTACGGTGGCAACCCGAGGCTGCGGGCGGCGCTGGAGGAGCGCGGGGTCGGTTACGTGCTCGCCGTCGCCTGCTCCAAGCGCGATCATCAGCTTCGTCCTCGGGACGCTGATGACCGTGCTGTCTCTCTTCGGCTTCTGGCACATGCGCAAGGGGTCGGCCGCGCCCACCGCGAGAGCAGCGGGTGGTTGAGCCTGGCCCTCAATCTGGCGGGACGCCCGGTCCAGGCGCCCCCGACGACGCCGGACAGCTCGTCCAGACCACCCCACTCACGCCCGAGCAGGCCGCCGCCCTCTACCGCGACTTCGGCATCAAGCCACCACCCCGGATCGCCGCCGCAGACCCGGCCTGAAAGCCAGGATGTGTCCGCGTAGGCACACGCCCGCAACGGCCGCGTCCTTCGCGTGTTCCCGCAGCTCAGGCCCCGTTTCTGGCGAGTGCGCATACCCACCAACTGCAGAAGTCAGGCTTCATCGCCGTCGTCCGCGCCTACGAGCACGCCCGCCATCCCGCCCAGGACGAACTGATCCCGCTCACCTGCAACGAGATCCAGCGACTGGTCACGACGCTCGTCGTCCGGCCCGTGCACGAGCGGCCCACCGGCTCCGCTGGTCCGCCTGGCGACGCCGCCACCAGGCCCGAGCCCAGACCAGCCATTACCGCCGACAAGTCGCGAATCAGACATGAAGAATCGGTACCGCCTCCGGCCTCTGATCACGGGCCCAGCAAGCAGGCCGGCCAGATGCGTGGTTCGACACGGCTCGGCGATCCGGTCACTACCCTCGGCCCTTGCCACTCCGGCCCGACTGCCTCCCGGGTTGCCCCTGCAGGTGGACGCTGCACACGCTGTCCCGGCGACCGCCGTAAGGACATTTGCCGACAGTGGCGAGGCCCGCGGACGCTGAAGAGAGCGATTCATCCCGAGGCTCCGCGCCAGGGTCGCCACGGTGAGGGGTCGGTCCACCCGGGCGGGGGCAGATCAGGAGGATTCAGCCGTGGGAATGCTGCCAGAGCCGGGCCCCCGACGGGTTCGGCCCCATGGCGGGCGCGGTCCGGAGCCGACACATACGCCTGACGGATCAGTTGCCGTCACCGGGCTCCCCCACCGCGCGGATTGTCGAAGGTGACGAGCCATGCCACACCCGGGCTCCACGGCCGAGAACGGCAGGCTGGTGCACACTCCCGTGGCACGGCCGGGCTGGTTGTGGTGGCTGGGTGCCGGGCTCATCGTGGTGGCCGCGGTCGTGGTTGCGCTCTCCCGGCGGCGCGAGCTGGTGGAGGCGTACCAGCTGATCGCCCGCGTGCACCTGCCAGGCCTGGCGGTCGCCGTGGTGCTCGAGGCGATGTCCTTCGTGTGTTTCGCCGCCGTGGAGCGCTGGCTGCTGCGGGCGGGGGATGTGCAATGGAGCATGTGGCGGATGACGGCCGTCGCCGTGGCCGCCAACGCCATGGCCGGAGCGTTGCCGGGCGGAGCGGCCTTCTCGGCGGCCTGGGTGTTCCGGCAGCTGTCCCGCCGGGGCGTGGGACAGGTGCACGCGGCGGCCGTGCTGGTGATCGCGGGTGCGCTGTCGACGCTCAGCCTGGTTCTCCTTCTCGCGGTCGGTGCGCTGGCGGCCGGCCCGGCCGGCCCTGGCGCCCTCGTCCGCCCGGTGGTCGGCGCGCTGGTGCTGACCCTCACGTTCGGCCTGGTCGTTCTCGGCCTGTCCCGCTTCGCGAGCTTCCGTCGGGTGGTGCGTCGTGCGTGGCTGCACACCGGCGAACGGTCCCGGCGGGTCCGGCAAGCGGAGGTGGCCCTGGCCGACCTGGCCGACCACGCCCGCAGGGTGCAGCCCGGATTCCTGCCGTGGATGCGGCCGTTCGCACTTGCTCTGCTCAACTGGATGTTCGATGCCGCATGTCTGGCCGCCGCGATGTGGGCGCTGGGTATCGGCGTGCCTTGGCACGGGCTGCTGCTCGCATACGCGCTCACACAGGTCGCGGGCGCTCTGCGCCTGACCCCCGGGAACCTGGGCATCGTCGAAGCGGGCCTGTCGGCCTTGCTCGTCGCCTACGGCCTGCAGCCCGGGCAGGCCATCGCCGCCACCTTTCTCTACCGGATCATCAGCTACTGGGCGCTGCAACCGATCGGCTGGGCTTGCTGGATCGGCGTGACCCTCGGCGGCACCCGGTCCCCTCGAAGCCGCAGAACGCGGGACGGGCGGTGACCCTCGCACCGACCCGACACCCCTCCGAGACCGGGCCCAGGTCCTGCTCCGTCGCTGCCACCACCGTCTGCCGGTCGTCCACGCTGCTGACGTCCAGGTACGCGTAGCGGGCCAGGTCACCGAGTTCCGCCACCAGCTTCGACCCTTCAGCGACGGGGAGCTCCGCCGCCGGCGATCGCCACCCGCTCGCTGAGACGCCCCACCATGGCCTCAGCCCCTCCGTGGCCTGGCGGACCTGCGCGCCGCGCGGCTGGTCAGCGCCCCGAGTGTCCGCCCTGGTCAGCGGGCTGCCCGCGCTTGCGTTTGCCCTGGCCGTGGTCGCTGTCGGCTGATGGTGGTTCGGACGACGCCGTCACTCCTGCGGGTGCCCTCCCCGGCCGCCCGGGCGGTCGCGCCCGCGGTCGAGGCGGTGGCGGCCAGGACAAGCATCCGGCGCACGGAGCCCGCATGGGACGGGATGGTGGATTTATCGTGGTCAGGGGCTGTGGTCGTCGCCGTCCACAGGCCCAGGCGGAGCCGAGAATTCCGCGCTTTGCTGCACCTTCCGTCCGCGGGAGGCGAAATGAGAGTCGAATTGGTCCCACGGGCTGCGAACGCCCTGTTCGCGGTCCCGGACGAAGTTCATGAGGAGATCATCACGCTCATCGAAGCGGTGGCCGGGGACTCGACGACGGAGGCCCCGGACCTGGCCGCAACGTTCGGAGAGTGGTGCTGGCTTGTGCACACCCGCCATGGTGACGTAGTGGAAGTGCTGGACGTCGGCTGCGCTCGGTGACTCGGTGACTCGGCGACGTGGGCGCGTACCGGGGTCCGGCGTCCTACTGGGTCGGCCGGCTGCATGAGGCAGCCGGTGACACGGCCCTGGGGACGACGATCCGGCTGACGGACGCAGGCGCGGGGCGGGCTGGACAGCGAGGCGTGAGTGCGGGATCGCGCGGGCCGACCCCAGCACCTGATTCGGCAGTGGGGAGCCGCCCGTGTTCTATTACCTGCTCAAGAACATCCTTCTGGGGCCGCCGCTGCGGCTGCTGTTCCGCCCGCGGGTCGAGGGGCTCGAGCATGTTCCGGCGGAGGGCGCGGCGATCGTCGCCGGGAATCACCTGTCCTTCGCGGACCCCCTTCTCATGCCCGCCGTCCTGAAACGGCGCATCACGTTCCTGGCCAAGGCGGAGTACTTCACGGGGCAGGGCCTCAAAGGCCGGCTGACCGCGCTGGTTCTGCGCGCTGCCGGGCAGATTCCGGTGGACAGGTCGGGCAGGGCGGCGGGGCAGGCGGCGATCCGGGAGGGGCTGGGGGTACTGGCGAAGGGCGGGCTGCTGGCAATCTATCCGGAGGGCACGCGTTCCCCCGACGGCCGGCTGTACAAGGGCAAGGTCGGGGTGGCGGCGATGGCGCTGGCCGCACAGGTTCCGGTGATCCCGTGCGCGATGGTGGGGACGTTCCAGATCCGGGCTCCGGGACGCGTCCTGCCGGGACTCCTGCCGGTCACGATCCGTTTCGGGGAAGCGCTGGACTTCTCTCGTTTTGCAGGGATGGCGCAGCAAAAGACGGTGCTGCGGGCCGTGACCGACGACATCACGTACGCGATCTTGCGGCTGTCGGGCCAGGAGTACGTGGACCGGTACGCGGCCGAGGTGAAGGCTGCACAGGCGAAGGGGCGGCAGGGCTGAGGCCCGCCGCCTCTTGGGTGCGATCAGGTCGGGAAGGCCATCCGGTACGAGCGAGCAGTCATGCGACCACCACCCGCAACTGGTGTTCGCCCATCAGCACACCGGTGGCGGGCACATCCGGTGCCCTCGCGATGCGCCGCAGGTGTTCGACCTCCGGCGGGGAGTCGAACAAGCCGGTTTGCCCGCGTGGGGTGCTCCCTCTCACCGCCTGCTCATCCGGCCGACCGCACGACAGAGGCTCAGCCGGACAGTCGGGCACAGGCATGAACTTCACGAAGCCGGGGTCGGCCACGGAGGTGAAGTCAGCCACCCACCGCTGGTTCGGCCGGGACGCTTCGGCTGCCCCGATCCCCTCCGCAACGTCTGCTTCGTCTCGGGCCACGGCATGCTCAGACTCACCCTCGCTCCGGCCAGCGGCGAGATCATCACCTCTGCGGCACCGGGTCCCTCTTGCCGGCTGCGCTCCGAGATCATCATCAGTGAGGGCGCCAGCCCCGACGATCGCGGCGGCGAGCGCGTGCGTGCCGTAGTCGACGTCCTCACTCGGATCAGCGGCGCCGGCCGCGCACTGCAGGAAGTCGTCCTCGGCCTCCTCGACGACCACGTGCGCGGCTGCGTCACCCACGCCGCCCGCATGACCCCGACCAGGCCGAGGAGAAGTTCGCAGAACTCGCCGACGCCTTGCGCCGCGCACTGCGCCTGTAGCCACCGCCGCGGCGGGTCCCTCACCGTCGTCACTCAAGACGCCTTGCGTACCCCTCTGGGGTATATTGGCGGTGATCAGCCGTTTCACCTCGAGCACGGACCGGCCCTTGGTGCCCGAGGCACATGTCCACCAGGACGCCCACCTGAGCGCTCGGCACCGCCCAGCACGCACGAGCAGTGTGTCGAGCTGCTCAGGCAGGACGGTCACGTTCGAACCACTTCGCCTGCACGAACGGTGTCTCGGGCCGCCACAGGAGCGCTTCGGCCTCGGCGGCCTCGAACACCGCCAGTGGAGCTGTCCCCTGCAGCGGCCTGCACGGGCATCGGCCGGCGGTTCCCTCGCCCAGGTGAGGGCCTCGGCCTGCATGTTCGGCGTGTCAGCCTCGCGGCTCGCAGGCCGAGGGACGCCTGGGGCTCCGAAATGAGCCGCGCTGCGGAGAAGTCCGGCTACTCCTTCGAGGGCACCCAGCGCAGCCCGCTCCTGCACGAGGACGGATGGCACGACCAGCACCTGCACGCCCTCGTGGAGGGTGACATCTGAGCGGTCAGAGGTCGTTGCCGGCGTAGGAGAGATTGAAGCTCTTGTTGGTCAGCGGGAAGTCGGGGACGATCGTGTCCGCCAACGCGACCGGCAGGGCGGGCCAGTTGAAGAACGACGGATCGACCGGCTTGACCCGGGCCAGGGTGCCGTCAGGTGCGAGTTCGACGCGGGTGGCGATGGTGCCGCGCCAGCCCTCGACCAGGCCCACCCCGGCGCCTGGGCCCACGCCGGGCGACGGCTGGGGAGCAAGCATCCCTTGAGGGGCCGCCAGTCCATCGGCGAACTGCTCGATCAGGGCGAGGGAGGTCTCGACTTCCTCGGCGCGGACGAGGAAACGGGCCAGGACGTCGCCGGTGTCGTGTACGGGTACAGCGAGTTGTGCCCCGTACTCGGTGAAGGGGTGCGCCACGCGGGCGTCGTCGGCGATGCCGCTGGCGCGGGCGACATAGCCGAGGCAGCCCATTTCACGAGCGGCTGCGGTGTGCAGGATCGCGGTGCCGGTGAACCGGTCGCGGACGGTGGAGTGGCCGAGGGCCAGGCCGGTGATCTCCCGGATGTCCTCACCGATCGCCTTCACCCGAACGGGATCGGGCAGCCCGCGCAGGACCGCGCCGCCCGGGACGACGCCTCCGCGCAGCAACCGGTGCCCGGTGACCTCCTTGTTGAGGCGCAGGAGTTGCTCGCGGACGCGCTGGGCGTGGGCGTTGAGAATGCCGTGGCCGACGTCGTTGCAGAGCATGCCGAGGTCGGCGACGTGGTTGTGGACGCGCTCCAGTTCGAGGAGGAGGGCGCGGGCGCGTTGGGCCGGTTTGGGGACTTCGGTGTCTGTGGCCTCCTCGACGGCCAGGCAGTACGCGAGGGCGTGGCCGACGGCGGTGTCGCCGCTGATGCGTTCGGCGAGCGGGAGTCCGGCGGCCACCGAGCGTCCCTGAAAGAGTTTCTCGATGCCCTTGTGGACGAACCAGAGGCGGGCCTTGAGCTTGAGGATGGTCTCGCCGACGACGGAGAAGCGGAAGTGGCCGGGTTCGATCAGTCCGGCGTGCACCGGGCCGACGGGGATTTCGTACACGCCGTCGCCCTCCACTTCAAGGAAGGGGTAGGGGCCTTCCTGCTCGCCGAAGAGCGGCGGGGGTCCGGCGTCGGGGCGCATCGGGTACCAGCCGCGCGGCCAGTGGAAGTGCCGTACGAGGCGGCGCGGGAGCGGGTGGGCGAGGGGAACGATGCCGAACAGGTCGCGCATCTCACGCTCGAACCGGCCTGCGGGGAAGGAGAGATGGGCCAGTGTGGGTACCTCGGGCCGGTCGCGGTCGAGGCGGACGTGCAGTTCGGTGCGGGTGTCGGGCGGGCCGGAGACGAAGAGGTACACCAGGCGCGGCCCGTCCTCGTCGAAGTGGGCGGCGACCAGCGCGAGGCGGTGGCCGCTGTCCATCAACTGCTCTGCCCGCTGGGGGATTTCGGTGACACCGATCTCGTGCGTGGTGCGCATCGCTTCAGCCTCCGATCGCCTGGGCGGCGGCGTGCAGCAGGTCGGTGAGCGGGCCCAATGTCACGCCCAGGGCTGCGCAGGCGGCGAGGCCCAGCGCCAGGGGCCACACGGCGGACGGGGTGTCCGCAGCCGGTGTTCCCGTTCCCAGCAGCATCCGGGCGGTGCGGGTGGCGAGCGCGGCGAAGGCGACGAGCACGAGCAGCAGGGCCGCTGCCGTGACCCAGCCCAGTCCGGTGCCGGCGGCGAAACCGGCCCGGGCGATGCCCAGTTCGGATGCGAAGAGGCTGAACGGCGGGAAGGCCATGAGCGCCACCACCGCAAGGCCGAACGTCCCGGCCAGGGCGGGTGCCCGGGCGAGCAGCCCGCGCAGTCGGCCGATCTTGGTGGTGCCGGTGAGTTGCAGGATGTGGCCGGAGGCGCAGAACGCGACGGACTTGGCGAGCCCGTGCCCGGCGATGTGCAGCAGTGCGGCGGACAGGGCGAGCGGGCTGCCGATCGCCGCTGCCAGGGCGATCAGGCTCATGTGCTCCATGCTGGAGTAGGCCAGCATCCGCTTGTAGTCGCGTTGTGCCAGCAGGAGGCCGGCCGCGAGGGCGAGGGTGAGCAGGGCGATCCCGGCGAGCAGGACGCGGGTGAAGTCGATGCCGAGGGCGGCGTCCGCGATGACGCGGTAGCGCAGGATCGCGGCGAAGGCGACCGACAGCAGGACCCCGGACATCAGCGCGGACACCGGCGCGGGAGCCTGGCTGTGGGCGTCGGGCAGCCAGGCGTGCAGCGGAACCAGACCGGCCTTGGCGCCGAAGCCGAGCACGACGAGGGTGATGCCGAGCCGGACGACCGCCGGGTCGAGCCGGTCGGCGCGGGATACGAGGGTGGGCCAGTCCAGCGCCCACGCTTCGGCGATACCCGCCTGGCGGGCTGCGTAGTAGATGAGCACGGTGCCGAGGAAGGCCAGCGCGATCCCGGCCGAGCAGATCACCACGTACTTCCAGGCGGCCTCGACGGACGTGCGGGTGTGGCGGTGGCCGACGAGGAACGCGGTCACGATGGTCGTGGCCTCGACCGCGACCCAGAGCACACCGAGGTTGGCGGTGACCACCGCCAGGCACATCGCGGCCAGGAACGCCTGCACGAGGACGTGGTAGCGCCACACGGTCCGGTCACTGGCCCGGCCTGCGGCGAACTCGCCCGCCAGGTAGCCCGGCGCCGAGCCGCACGCGACCAGCGCGACGGCGCCGACCACCAGCAGCATCCAGGCGGTCAGCGCGTCCGCGCGCAGCAGCCCGGAGTACGCCCCCCGTGGTCCGTCGTGGATGACGGTGGCCGCGAGCAGGCTTCCGCACGTGAGGATCACCAGAGGTGAGACAAGAGCCGCCCAGGCGGCCGGCTGTCGTCGCGCGGCAGGCTCGGGTACGGGCGCTTCCGCCACCAGGACCGGGGGCTCGGCCCCGGGCGGGGCAGCACCCGTTCGCCGGGCTGACGTCACCGGGGCGGCAGCCGGTTGTCGCGGGCGCAGTCCGGCCACCGCGTACGCCCCCGCGAGCACGAGGGGCACGGCCGCGGGCGCGGTGAGCAGCAGGGCGGAAGCGGTGGGGGCTCCGGATAGACGCAGCATCAGTCGTGCAGCTCCCGCAGGTCGTCGATGTCCGTGGTGCCGAACGCCTCCCGCATCCGGGTGGCGAGGATCTGCAGCACCAGCACTGCCAGCAACACGTCGAAGGAGACGCCGAGTTCGACGATGAGCGGCACGCCGGAGGTGGCGAGGAAGGCGGTGGCGGTGATGCCGTTGTCCAGCAGCAGGAAGCCGACCACCTGAGCGAGCGCGCGGCGCCGGGTGACCAGAACGAAGAAGCCGATCAGTACGACGGCGAGGCCGACGGGCAGGGCGCGGGTGGCGGAGGTCGGGTTCAGTTCGGTCAGGGGACGGGCGACGGCGTAGGCCAGCAGGGTCAGCAGCGCCGCGGTGAGCAGCGAGGCAGCGACGTTGACCAGGGGTTGTGTCTCCCGGACCTCCTCGCTGTGCACGCGGTCGGCGGCAAGAGCTGCCAGGGCGCGGCGCATCAGATACGGCAGTACGCCGGCCCTGAGCACGCCGACGCCGATCCCCACACCGATGAGATCCCAGCGTTCCTCGTGCGCGCCGAGAAGGACGGCGATCACGGCGAGCGCGATGCCCTGCAAGGCGAAGACCCGGACGATCGCCGCGAGTTCGCGCCGCCACAGCACCACCACGGCAGCCAGCAGGAAGGCGCCGCAGGCCAGGTCGAGGAGCTCGGTGTAGAGGCTGCCGCTCATGACGCTCCGCTCAGGAAGTACGAGGCGGTCACCGCGAGGAGCGCCAGCAGGAAGGAGCCGGCGAGCAGCTCGGGCACCCGGAACAGTCGGACCTTGGCCCAGAAGACCTCGGCCGCCGCCAGTACCGCACCCAGCAGCGTGAGCTTCGCCGCGAACAGCACCAGGGCCAGGACGAGCCCGGTCCAGGAGACGCTGGTGGCGATCCCCCAGGGGACGAACAGTGACGACAGCAGCCCGAGCAGAAGGGTGAGCCGCATCTGGGCGCCGAGTTCGACCAGCGCCAGGTCGGGGCCCGCGTACTCGAGCACCATCGCCTCGTGGATCATCGTCAGTTCGAGGTGGGTGGAGGGGTTGTCCACCGGGATCCGCCCGGTCTCCGCGAGCACCGCGACGGCGAGCGCGGCGGTGGCCAGGAGGCCCGCCGGGGAGGCGAGACGGGCCGGCTCGTCGACGGCGCCGTGGACGATGGAGGGGATGTTGGTCGTGCCCGCCGGTATCGACAGGGCGAACACCGACAGCAGGATCGTGGGTTCCACCAGCGCGGCCACCGTCATCTCCCGGGATGCACCCATCCCGCCGAACGCGGTGCCGGTGTCCAGGCCGGCCAGGGCCAGCGACAGTGTGCCGAGCGCGATCAGTGCCACGACCACGATGAGATCCGCATGTCCGCTCACCGGGGTGTCGGTGGACAGCAGCGGCACGAGGGCGGCCGCGACCGTGGTGGTGGCGACCAGCAGGGCGGGGGCGGCGCGGAAGGCGGGTCCGGTGCCCACCGGTGTGATCGGTTCCTTGCGCAGCAGTTTGCGCGTGTCCCGCCAGAGCTGGAGCACCCCGGCACCGGCCCGTCCCTCCAGGCGGGCGCGGATCTGGCGCATCCACCCCGTCAGCAGCGGCGCTCCGGCGCCCACCATGACGATCTGGCCGGCCACGGCCACGTATCCGACAGCACTCATCTGTTTGCTCTCACCAGCCCACCGCCAGGATCAACAGCAGGGCGACCAGGCCGACGAAGCCGTAGCCGAGATAGAGGTGGACGCTGCCGCCCGCCAGCCGCCGGGCTGCCTGCCCGGCCCCGGCGAGCGAGCGCAGCACCGGTTCGTACAGCCGGTGTTCGAGCCGGTCGGGAACCCGGCGCTGGAAGCGCACGCGCTCCACCAGATACGCCGACTCGCGCACCGGCGTGACGTTCAGATCCTGTTCTGGGGCAAGGACATCGTCGAACACCCGCTGCAACGGTTCCGCGAAAGAGGTCGCCGTGTAGGCCATGCGCGGCGTCGGCGCACCTCCGCCGCAGTCCCACAGCCGGGCGTCGGCACGGCGCCGCCTGCGCCCGTACAGCCTGGGCAGACCAACGGCCAGCAGGAACACGGCGGCCAGCGCGGCCACCACCCACAGCGGCGACAGCGTTGCCGACACAGCCGCGAGCCGCACCTTCAGCCCACCCCCTGACACCTCGCCACGGCCTGGCAGCCCCGTCGCGCCCACGGCCCGGTCCAGGCCCTCGCCCAGCAGCCCGGGCACCAGGGCCAGAGCCGCGCACAGCAACCCGAGCAACCCCATTCCGGTCAGCATGAGGAAGGGCGCTTCCTTGGCCGTGGCGGCCTGCTCGCTGCGGGGACGGGCGAAGAAGCCGACCCCGAGCGCCTTGACGAACGCCGCCGCGGCAATGCCGGCGGACAGCGCGATCAGTGCCACCGACAGCGGCAGGACGACCGCCACCGCGACGCCCGGCACCTGAAGTCCGTGGATCAGCGACTGCAACAGCAGCCACTCGCTGATGAAACCGTTACCCGGCGGCAGGGCCACGGCACCGAGCGCTGCGAGCGCGAACAGCCCAGCCGTGACCGGCATCCGGGAGCGCAGCCCGCCCAGCCGGTCCAGATCCCGCAGGCCGGTGGCCCGAACGACGGACCCGGCCGCGCAGAACAGCAGGGCCTTGAATGCCGAGTGGTTGACCACGTGCAACAGCGCCGCGGACAGGGCCAGCGCGGCGAGCGGACGGTCGCCGTAGGCGGCGAACAGCCCGGACGCCCCCACCCCGATCAGGACCAGGCCCATGTTCTCGCTCGTCGAGTAGGCCAGCAGCCGTTTGAGGTCGGAGGCCATCGCGGCCTGGAGGATGCCGTAGACGGCGCTGGCCGCGCCGACCGCCAGCAAGGCGAGCCACCACCAGGCCGGTCCACCGCCCAGCAGGTCGAGGCCGGTGCGGACGAGGCCGTAGACGCCGAGGTTGACCATGGCGGCGCTCATCAACGCCGAAACGGGGCTGGGCGCTTCGGGATGCGCGCGCGGCAGCCAGGCGTGCAGCGGCAGTGCGCCCGCCTTCGACGTGAACGCCAGCCCGGCCAGGACGAACACCAGCCCGCGCACCGTCGGCGACACAGCGTCCGCGCCCGCCCGCAGGGCGGCGAACGTCTCCCCGCCCGCCTGCGCCGCGAACAGGGCGAACCCGGCCAGCAACAGCACCAGGCCGAGGTGCGTCATCACCGCATACCAGACACCCGCCTGCCGCACTGAAGGACGTTCCCGATGCTCGGCGAGCACCAGCAGCAGCGAGCCGAGCGCCATCAGTTCCCACAGCACCAGGAACGTGGACACCGACGCCGCCACGGGCACCAGCACCAGGGTGAGGGCGAACAGAGGCAGCACCGACTGAGCGGTGCGCGAGCCCAGCCCGTGCGCGCCGTGCCCGGCCGCGTAACCGATGCCGTACACCGCGACCGCGCCCACGACGGCCCCCGCCACCGCCATGAACAGCCCCGCCAGCGCGTCCACCGCCGCGTGCGCCCCGGCCAGCGGCAACACGCCGGGGAGCGTGGCCGCCCAGCGGCTGCCGCCCAGTGCAGCCACACCCGCCACGCCACCGCTCACCCCAACGCCCGCCGTCAACGCTCCCACGACCGGCACGCGCAGCCGGTACGGCAGCCCGAGCCCGGCCGGCGCGCCCGCTCCGGCCAGTGCGGTGGCCGTCGCGAGGGCGGCCGGGATCACGCTCACCGTCCGGTCACTCGCCTGAGCGCCGCCACGATCTCTCCCGGCTCCGGCGGGCAACCGGGCACGGCCAGGTCCACCGGTACGACATCGGAGACGGCGCCCTCAACGCCGTAGCCGCCCGCGAACTCCCCGCAGTTGATCGCACAGTCGCCCACCGCCACGACCAGCCGCGGCTCGCCCATCGCGGCGACCGTGCGCCGCAGGGGCTCCGCCATGTTCCGCGTCACCGGCCCGGTCACCAGCGCCACATCCGCATGCCGGGGCGAGGCCACCAGCCGCGCGCCGTACCGCTCGGCGTCGTACACCGGGTTGAAGGCAGCGGCGATCTCGATCTCGCAGCCGTTGCACGAGCCCGCGTCCACACACCGCACCTGCACCGAACCGCCGAGCTCCCGCGCCTTCTCCGGCACGTCACCCCGCGGGCGCGGCGGCGCGGGCTCGGCGACCCGCCCGGTAGTGCGGATCTTGCGCAACAGGCCCATGAGCCCCTCCCTGAACGGTGAGGACTTGTCCGGAGATGACCAACGAGTCATCCCGCGGCTGGAGTCACGACGTTTTGCCGGTCCTTTACCTCAGTGGCATCCCGCGCCTGCTTGGGAAGGCGGCCGTCCCCCGACACCACTCAGCGCTGTCCAACTCTCGGGAGACGGCCGCCGTTCGAGGGCCGTGGCTACGACGGCGGCTTCCCCTCCCCCTGGGCGGCCTGCAGGTCGGCGAGCAGTTCGGCCTGACCCGCCAGCACGCCCGAAAGGATCGTGCGGGCCACCCGCAGGAGCTCGGCCACATGCGGGCTGGTCAGCGAGTAGTACACGGTCGAGCCCTCCTTACGGGTCACGACCAGGTTGGCCCGCCGCAGCACGGCCAGCTGCTGCGAGAGGTGCGCGGGCTCGATGCCCACCTCGGGCAGCATCTCGGCGACCGCGTGCTCGCGTTCGCTCAGCAGTTCCAGGACCCGGATGCGCGCGGGGTGGCCGAGCGTTTTGAAGAACTCGGCCTTCAGCTGGTACAGCGGCGTACTCACCTGGCCGTCGCCTCCCCGGTACAGCAGCACGGCCCCACCGGCCCCGCCTCGGCGCATCGCATCCACCCACTCGTCAAGAACATGCGACCCATCCTCGCGTGTGGCACCGGCCGGGCCGAATCCACACCGGGATCAGCCGTCGAATCCAACGGTGACCTCAGTAATTGCTAAGATTAGCAATTACTGAAGTCCTGTGAGGGAGGATCGCGTGAGGATCACACCGCTGCGCGGTATCGGTGTCGCCTGGCTCAAGTGCCCCGCCTGCCGCCTCAAGTGCCGCCCCACCGCCATCGGACCGGACGGTGGCTGCCCCCGCTGCGGGAACGCCGGCCTGCTGAAGCTGTCCCTCGGCGGCCGGCCCGATCAGCCGGCCCCGGACGCCGACCGCCTCTGACCCACGCACGACAGACCAACCGGCCAGCCCAACGGTGAGCGTCGCCGTCGCATCCGTGGCGTGCCCTTCTCGTGTCTGAACAGGCCCGCGTCGAAGTGGAACGGAGCGGCGACGCGCAGGCCGCCGCGGTGTACGCCCGTCAGCCCGGCGTCGGCCGGCCGCCCACCGCCATGCCGTCACGCCGGACACTCCTTGGTCCCTGTCTCCCGCCCACCTGTGCGCCGCCCGCCTTCGTGGCCCGCCTGGTGCTGCCGTCGCGCCTGCGCCGTGGAGCCCTCACCTCCGGGACGTCTGCGCCCTCGTGCCCGTGCGGGACAGCGACCGCGCCTTCGCCGCAGGGAGGAACGGGCGAGGTCACTCGCCCTGTCCATCGCGGGTCGGCCAGCCCGTGGTGCGCCATTCGTGGCGCCCCTCCACTCGTTCCCCGTGTTCCGCGCTGTGCGCGGCGAACGCGGCAGCCAGGTCGGCGTGGACCGGGATGGGCGGGAAGTCGCCCGCAGGGACGAGGGACCCGTCGGCTGGGATCGCGGCGAGCTCCAGGCCGCGGCCCGCTTCCGCGAGACGGCGTGCGGCCTCGGTGATGGCGAGCTGCCCCTCGGCCGACCAGCTGCGCAGCTCGGTCAGGTCGACGACGACCGGGCCGGTGCCACGCGCCAGCGCCCATCCGATCGCGCCGGTGAAGCGGCGGACGGCGTCGGGGCCCAGGTATCCGGCGACGGAGAGGATGCCGAGGTTCTCCTCGACGGTGTAACGCCAGTCGATGGTCATGGTGGTGAACTTCCTTGCGCGGGTTGCAGGTCGGGGCTGGGGTCCGGATCAGAGGGGCAAAGTGATCCAGATGGTCTTGCCCTGGCCGTCGGCATCCGCACGGACGACCGCGGTGCCGCCCAGGCCGAAGACCAGCTCCATCACGGTGGCCAGGCCGCCCGCCGGGGTGCCGGTGCCGGCACAGGTGACCGATCCGTAAAGCGGTGGCTGGTAGGGGTGGCGGTCGTGGACGGCGAAGGCCAGGCAGTCCTCGCCCGCCGCGTAGATCACCGTGACCTGCGCGGACAGGACCGCGGCGTGCCGCACGCTGTTGGTGACCAGCTCGCTGACGATCAGCAGGGCCGGGTCCACCGTGGGGTGGCGCAGGCCGATCCCCCACTCGACCAGTGCCTGTTCGGCCGTCTCGCGGGCTGCCCGGACGGCGGACGGCTCGGCGGGCAGCGTGAGCACATGCCGGTACGGCAGGGCATCGAGCCGCGTGGACATCAGCCCTCCGCGCTCTGGGCGAAGCGGAAGCCGGTCACGGTCTGCGGGCGGATGCGGACGAGTGTGTCGTGCGGTCCGTGGACCCAGCCGGGCAAGGTGCGTTTGTAGTGGGCGGCCTCGTCCCGGTCGGTGATCACGTCGGCGGGCCCGGTCGCGGTCACCGTCCAGCCGGTGCCCGTCGCGGCGCCCACCTCGTCCACCTGGTACGTCGCGGACGAAGGCACCGCCGCGGCCGGCGTCGGCGTACGGACGATCAGGCTGCCGAACTCCCACACGTGCCGGGCGGGACGGACGACAGCCTGCTCCCGCTGCACGTACACCAGCCGCCCCACACTGCTGCCCTCCACGAGCCACACGGCCTCCGCACCGGAGACCTCGGTCATGCGCAGTACGGGGGGACGGGTACTCATCGGACTGCTCCCTCGCTGGTGGCCGTGGTCGGCTGGGCCGGGACGGCCGCAAGGACGCCGGCCATCTCCAAGTGATCGCGCGCACCCCTGATCGCCTCGGGTGTGGTGGCGTACTCCTGGCCCTCGTGACGCAGCAGGTCCAGCGCGCCGACGGAATCGAGGACCTGGAGCTGGCCGGGGCGTATCCCGGAGGCGAGCACCAGGATGCCGCGCCTCTGAAGCCTTTCCACCGCGTCCTTGAGGACCAGGGCCCCGGTGGCGTCCATCGTGGAGACCCGCGACATGCGCAGGATGACGACTCGAACGTCGGCCACCTCGGTCAGCTCCAGGAGGAAGCGGTGGGCGGCGGCGAAGAACAGCGGGCCGTCGATGCGGTACGCGACGATGTGCTCGGCGAGCAGGGCGTGTTCCTCGGCTGTGTGATCGCCCCGGTCGAGCGGCACCTGGTCGAAGCGGGCCTGTTTGGCGACGGCGCGCAGGGCGAGGACACCGGCGACGACGAGACCGAGGATCACCGCGTAGACGAGGTCCAGGGCGAGCGTGGCGACGGCGGTCAGGACGAGGATGAGCGCGTCGGAGCGGGTGGCCTTCGCCATGGCCTTCAGGGAGCCGACCTCGACCATGCGGATCGCGGTGGCCAGCAGGACACCGGCGAGGGCGGAGAGCGGGATCTTCGAGACGAGGGGTGCGGCGGCGAAGACGATCACTGCGAGAACCGCGGCGTGGGTGAGGGCGGCGAGGCGGGAGCCGGCGCCGGCGCGGACGTTGACCGCGGTGCGGGCGATCGCCCCGGTTGCCGGGACACCGCCGAACAGCGGGGCGGCGATGTTGGCCAGCCCCTGCCCGAACAGCTCACGGTCAGGGGCGTGCTTCTGCCCCACGGTCATGCCGTCGGCCACCGACGCCGACAGCAGGGATTCCAGTGCGGCCAGTGCGGCGACCGCCACGGCCGGGGCGAGCAGGGTCCCCAGCGCGCCGAGGTCGAGAAAGGACAACGACGGCACGGGCAGCCCGGACGGCAGGTCGCCGATCGGCTTCGCCGCGTCCAGGTGCGCGAGCTGTGCCACGACCGTCGCGGCGATCACGGCCAGGATGGAGAACGGGACGGTCGGCCGCCATCGGGCACCGAGCAACATGAGTGCGGCCACCGCGATCGCGAAGCCGACGGCCGTCCAGTTCGGGGCCTCGGCGAACTCCGCCGCGGCCCGCCACGTCACCACCAGGACGCGGTCGCCTTCGGGCTTGGGCACGCCGAGCGCGTTCGGGATCTGCTGCAGGCCGATCACGCACGCGATGCCGAGGGTGAAGCCCTCGACGACCGGGGCGGGCACGTACTGCATGTACTTGCCGGCCCGCAGCGCCGCCAGGGCGACAAGCATGACGCCGGCCATGAGACCGACGGTGAGCACACCGGTCGGCCCGTACTGGCCCACGATCGGCACGAGGACCACGGTCATCGCACCGGTCGGACCGGACACCTGCAGATTCGATCCGCCGAAGACCGCGGCGAGCGCGCCCGCGACCACGGCCGTCGCCAGACCCGCCTCCGCACCGAGCCCGGAGGAGACGCCGAAACCCAGCGCGAGCGGCAGCGCGACGATCGCCACGGTCAGACCCGCGAGCAGGTCCCGGCGAGGGTCGCGCCGCATCTCCACCAGATCGTCCCGGCCGGGCAGCAGCGCGGCGATCCGGGCCCACACTCGGCTGAATGCCGTGGTCATCGCGCGACGCCCTCGGCTTCCCGCAACTCGGCCAGAAGCTCGCTGCGCCCGGCCAGCATCTCGGTCAGGATCCACCGGGCCGCCTTCATCAGGTCGGTGACGTCCCCGCCGGCCAGCTCGTAGACGACCGTCGAACCCTCCCGCACCGACGTCACGATCCCCGAGCGGCGCAGCACCGCCAGCTGCTGCGAGAGACCGGCGGGCTCCACCTCGATGGCCGAGAGCAGGTCCCGAACCGGCATCGGCCCGTCCTGCAACAGCTCCAGCACCCGTATCCGTACGGGATGCCCCAGCATCCGGAAGAACTCGGCCTTGGCCTGGTACAGCGGAACGGACACGAGCCCTCGGTTTCCCCTTCGAGCCCCACCAGGGGCAGACGCGAAAGACTGTGCCCGCGGCTACCTGCGAGCACAGCAAATCCAGCATCTAACCAATTGCTAAATTTTGCAATTCAGCATCCCGCTACGACGGTGGTCGCCCGCCATGAACGGGCCGCCCCTCTCGGGATCAGGCCTTCTTTACGACGCTCGACTTGAGCTGCATCGCCCCGAAGCCCTCGACCTTGCAGTCGATGTCGTGGCCGTCGACGCCGTCGACCAACCGGATGTTGCGCACCTTGGTCCCGGCCTTGATCCCCGAGGGGCTGCCCTTGACCTTGAGCGCCTTCACGACGACCACGGTGTCGCCGTCCTGCAGCACATTGCCGACGGCGTCCTTGATGACGCGTCCCCCGGTGGCTTCGCCGCCCTCGGCACCCGTCTCGGCGGGAACCCATTCGTGGCCGCACTCCGGGCACACCACCAGGGAGTTCATCTCGTATGTGTACCCACAAGAGCACTTCGGACAGGGAGGAGGATTCTCGATCATGCCGTCAGCGTATCCGGCTTCGGCGAACAGGTGCTCGACCTCGAAGCGGGTGCCGCGGTCGGCTCATCGAGATCGCCGCACCCGACCATGCGTGGAGTTGGAATGCAGGGTGGCAGCACCGGGGGCCACGTGGTGCGCTCGCGCCCGCCCTTGCGGCGCGCATTGTCCCCTTGCGGGATCGTCAATCCGTCCGGGTGCGGAGGCTCCGCGCCAGGGTGGGGATCATCACTGTCGCAGGGACGAGGTGCAGCCCGAGGAGGGCGGTGGTGGTCGGGGTGTCTGCCCCCGAGAGGACGGGCGGGACCAACGAGATCGCGGTGAGCGAACCTGCAGTCCACACGAATCGCTGGGCGGGGCGAGCACTCCAACGAAGAAAAGCGCCGGCGATGACGGTGCCCACCACCGAGAAGAAGCCGGTCACCACGGCGAACCCGGACAACGGGATCGTCTCGCCCCCATCGGGGATCTCGAAGTCGACGCCACCGGCCCGGGCAAGCGCAGCGGCGAGGGTGGTGGCCGCCATCGCTGCGAGCGTGGCGATGAAGCCGGTGCCGGCGAGCCTGCGGAGTCGGTTGGTGCGGCTGCTCCGGCCCGAGGCCGGCCCTGCGGCGACCCCGGTGTCATTCATGCTGTTCACGTCGTTCCTCCATCATTCGGTGACTGGCGTACGGGTGTGTTGACCGGCATGTGACGGTCCCTGGACTCGGGAGTGACGATGTGCACCCTCGCCCTGCGACGGCCGGGATTCCGCAGGGCGCGGACGCCCGTGCCGCGGAGCCAGAACCCGGCGCCGCGTCCGAGGACCGGCCCGGGCTCGCCGTCGCGCAGCTCCAGCTGCACCCGCCCGCGGGTGACGACGCCGAACGCGTCGCACCATTCCGCCGCGACCACCGCGACACGCGCGCCACCACGCAGCGCGAGCGTCCCCACCGGGACTACTCCGTGCCGTCCGCCGGCAGGCGCTCCGGCAGCCCGAGCCGCGGGAACTGGTCGTCGTGGAAGGTGACGATCTCGGTGATCGCCCCGCCGGTGATGCGCAGGACGTCGATCGTCAGCGGCAGGTACGCGTCCTCCTGCTTCCGCCAGAGGTAGAAGGCGACGGCGGGCTGCCGGTTCACGGAGGTGGGGACGGCGCGCAGGCCCTTCATGCCCTCGAAGCCGTCCTCCACCCAGTCGTTGACCACCGCGTCCCGGCCGACGTACAGGCCCGGCGTGGGTGGCATCGAGCAACGGACATCGTCCCGCAGCAGTGCGGCGAGCGCCGGGATGTCCGTGGCCACGCTGGCGTCGGTGAAGCGGCGCACCAGCTCGCGCGTCCCGGCGTCCGGTTCGCCGCCGGTCCAGTCCTGGCGCTCGGCGGGCAGGTGCTCCCGCATGCCGGCGCGGGCCCGCTGCAGCGCGCTGTTCACGGAGTTGACGGAGTCCCCGAGGAGCTCCGCGACGTCCTTCGCCGGCCAGCCGAGCACGTCCCGCAGGATCAGCACGGCCCGCGGGCGCGGTGCGAGGTGCTGGACTGCGACCAGGTACGCCAGCTCGATCGTCTCCCGCGCGACGGCGACGGTCTCCGGCTCGTCCGCGTCGCCGGCGGGCAGCTCGTCGAGCAGCCGGTCCGGATAGGGCTGCAGCCACAGCACCTCGCCGCCGGTCGCAGGCTCCGGGCGGCACTTGGCGAGCAGGTCCAGGCAGGCGTTGGTGGCGATCCGGTACAGCCAGGCCCGAAATGTCGACCGCCCCTCGAACGTCTCCCGTCGCCGCCAGGCACGGAGGAACGTTTCCTGCACGGTGTCCTCGGCGTCCTCGAACGACCCGAGCATCCGGTAGCAGTGCACGTGCAGCTCCCGCCGGTGCCGCTCCGCCAGCCCCGAGAACGCCGGCTCGTCGACCTCGCCCAGATCGCTCACGCCCAGCTCCTCCAGCCGCGTGTCCGCACTCATCACGTCATCCTTCCGCCTCGTCGTGTCCCGTCGTAGGTGTGACGGGTGCGGGCGCGAAAACTCATCACCAGGGCCGGTCGGCATGTCCGAGCGTTTCTCATCCTTGGTGGGTCGGGTTTTCGACGTGGCGGAGAACGAGGATCGCCTGCACCACTGCGGTCGTCGGGGACGGCTTGCGGCGCAATCAGCGTTGGTCGACGCGGCGACGACGCCGTGGGTTCGCGCAGCAGTCGCATCCAGTCCGGAGACGGGATGGAGACATCGGCCAGGCGGGTTGGGGCTGTTCGGCCCTCGCCGGAACGCACATGAGGCGCGTAGGTGTGGGACATGTGCCGCCACGGTGCTCGTCGTCGAGGACGAGACGGAGATCCGCGAACTGCAGCGCCACTACCTGGAGCGGGCGGGCTACCCGGTGGTCACGACCGCGTCGGGTGCGGAGGCGGCACAGCCACCGCCCGTGCGCCGGCCGCCGGGGACCGCGGTGCCCGGGCCCGGACCGACGGGCCCGGTGAGCTCGGCGGCCTCGCCCGTGCCTTCGACGCCACGGCCGACGACGTCACCCGGGCCGAGCAGGCCCGCCACCCGCTCGCCGCGGACGTGGCCCACGAACGGCGTACGCCCCTGGCCTCGTTTCAGGCGGGGCTGAAGGAACTGCGGGACGGCTACGCCCACCCGTCGGCCGGGTGCCTGGGATGCCTGCACGACCAGGCACTGCGGCTGGGCCGCATCATGGACTACCTCGGGGAACTGGCGGAGGCCGAGTCGGCCCGGCTGTTCCTGCACCTGGCCGAGGTGGACGTGACCGCCGTGGCCGAGCGCGAGGCCGGGCTGCGCACGGCCGGGCCGACCGTACGCGTTGTCCCACACCCGGCCCCCCTGCCGGTCCGCGCGGACGCGGACCGGCTGCACCAGGCCCTCGGCGATCTGCTGCGCAACACCGCCCGCCACTGCCGCGCCGGCGACACGGTCACCGTCACCACGTCCGGCACCCCGGTAGAAGCACTCGTCGAGGCGGCCGACACCGGTCCCGGCATCCCCTCCGACGAGCTGCCGCGTGTCTTCGAGCGTCTGTGGCGCGGAGCTCGCGCTCGCGCCGCAGGTGGCAGCGGTATCGACCTCGCCGTCGTCAAGAAGCTGATCACCGCCCACGGCGGAGCGGTCTGCGTCGACTCCGGGCCAGACGGTGGGACGCGGATGACCCTCCGGATGCCCAGGACCGCCGTACCGCAGGGATCACGGCCGGCGACAAGTGGCGAGTTGCCTGGCGGGCAAATACCCCGTGGGGTATTTGACGCGGCTCTCCGGGCCGCCGTACCCTCGCCAGAAAGATACCCCCGGGGGTAATTGAGGAGGCAATCAAGTGGCACGTGAAACAACACAGGAGGCGTTCGCCGCAGCCTGGGCCGACGGCGGGCTGGTGGTCGACGTACGGGAGGCGGACGAGTACGCGGCCGGGCACGTACCGGGCGCGCGGCTGATGCCGCTGCGCTCCGTACCGGTCCGGTGCGACGAACTGCCCGTAGACCGGCCGGTGTATGTGATCTGCGCCAGCGGCAACCGCAGCAGGACCGCCGCCGACTGGATGAACTCCCACGGCATCGACGCCTGCTCCGTGGCCGGTGGCACCGGCGCCTGGGCCCGCGCCGGGCGCCCCATCGCAACCGGACACCACGAGCACGCAGCCTGAGCACCTCCCCCTTCAGCCCGCGCTGCGACCACCGACCACCGACAGCCGACAGCCGACAGCCGACAGCCGACAGCCGAAGACCACCCACAATCCGCACATCCGCCAGTTGGGAAGGAGTACCCCCTTGGCCACCACCCCCTCACCCTCCGACGCACCGATCTCCGGCCGCCACCGCGTCGCCGTCATCGGCGGCGGCAGCGCCGGCATTAGCGTCGCCGCCCGCCTGCGCCGCGCCGGCGTCACCGACATCACCCTGATCGAACCCTCCGACACCCACTGGTACCAGCCCCTATGGACCCTCGTCGGAGGCGGCCAGGCACCCCTGCACACCACCCGCCGCCCCGAAGGATCCGTCATCCCCGACGGGGTACGGTGGATTCGCCGACGCGCCCTGGCCGTCGACCCCGACGCTCACACGGTGACCCTGTCCGGAGGCGACGAACTCACCTACGAGTACCTGGTCATGGCGCCCGGTCTCCAACTCGACTGGGACGGCGTACCCGGTCTCGCCGAGGCCGTCGGCCACGACGGGGTGAGCAGCAACTACGCGCCCGAGTACGCCCCGCGCACCTGGGATCTGATCAAGCAGACGCGCTCCGGCACGGCCGTCTTCACCCATCCGGCCACTCCGCTGAAGTGCGGCGGAGCCCCGCAGAAGATCGCCTACCTTGCCGCCGATCACTGGCGCAGGCGCAAGGTCCTGGACGACATCCGCATCATCCTGGTGATCCCCGACCCGGCGATGTTCAAGGTGCCCGCCTGGTCGCAGGTGCTGGAGAAGGTGGCCACCCGATACGGCATCGAGGTGCGGCTGCGCTCGGAGATGACCGCCGTCGACGGCGACGCCCGCGAAGTCACCGTCACCGACCACGCCAACGGCACCAAGGAGACCATCGGTTACGACCTCCTGCACGCCGTCCCGCCACAGAGCGCGCCCGACTGGATCAAGACGGGCCGGCTTGCCGATCCGGCAAGCCCGCAGGGGTTCGTCGCCGCCGACAAGCACACCCTTCAACACCCGCACCACGACAACGTCTTCGCCCTCGGGGATGTGGCGAACCTGCCCACCTCCAAGACCGGTGCCGCAGTGCGCAAGCAGGCTCCCGTCGTAGCCGGAAACCTGCTCGACGTCATGAACGGCCGTTCCCCGTCGCACCGGTACGACGGCTACACGTCCTGCCCACTGGTGACCGCCCGGGACCGGATGCTGCTCGCCGAGTTCGACTACGACCTCAACCCCACACCCACGTTCCCGCTGCTCGATCCCTTCAAGGAGCGGCGCACGATGTGGCTGTTCAAGCGGTACGGGCTGCCGCCGCTGTACTGGCACGGCATGCTCACCGGCCGCCTCTGACCGGCCGGCCCGGGGCGTCCCCCGACCCGGGCCGGTCATCCCGCCCTCCCATTCATGGGCGGACCAGACGCTCTCATATACCCCCCGGGGTATCAAGATTCCCGCTCTTCCGACACGGAGGTCATTCCAAGATGTTCTTCGCCCAGTACTACCTCGACTGCCTCTCCCAGGCGTCGTACATGATCGCCGACGAGACCACCGGCAAAGCCGTCGTCGTCGACCCCCGCCGTGACGTGTCCGAATACCTCACCGACGCCGCCGAGCACGGTTTCACCATCGAAGCCGTCCTCAACACCCACTTCCACGCCGACTTCCTCGCCGGCCACCTGGAGCTCGCCGACCGCACCGGCGCCTGGATCGGCTACGGACAGCGCGCCGAGGCCGAATACCCCATCCGCAAGCTGGCCGACGGCGAACGCATCAGCCTCGGCGACGTCACGCTGCAGATCCTCGAAACCCCCGGCCACACCCCGGAGTCGATCAGCATCCTCATCCACGAGCACGCCGACGACACCGTCCCCTACGGCGTCCTCACCGGCG
This sequence comes from Streptomyces sp. HUAS ZL42, assembly GCF_040782645.1. GTDB lineage: Bacteria > Actinomycetota > Actinomycetes > Streptomycetales > Streptomycetaceae > Streptomyces. The sequence goes on along the minus strand of NZ_CP160403.1, from coordinate 9,574,063 downwards.
ACGCGCTGTTCATCGGCGACGTCGGCCGACCCGACCTGCTCGCCTCCATCGGCGTGACCGCCGACGAGCTCGGCCGCATGCTCTACGACACCGTCCAGAACAAGCTGATGGCCCTGCCCGACGCCGTCCGGGTCTTCCCCGCCCACGGCGCCGGATCCGCCTGCGGCAAGAACCTCTCCACCCAGCGCCAGTCCACCATCGGCGAACAGCGCGCCACCAACTACGCCTGCCGGCCCATGAGCGAAGAGAAGTTCGTGTCGCTGGTCACGGCGGGGCAGCCGTCCGCGCCCGCCTACTTCGTCTACGACGCCATCCTCAACCGCAAGGAGCACGACCTGTTCGACGCGGCCGCCGCACCCCGGCCGCTGTCGGTCGAGGAGTTCATGGAGCGGCGCGCGGCGGGGGCGGTCGTGGTCGACGCCCGCTCGCCGCAGGACTTCGCCCCCGGCTATCTGCGCGGCTCGGTCAACGTGCCCGCCGACGGCCGCTTCGCCGAGCAGGCGGGCATGGTCGTCGGCCCCGAGCAGGACGTCATCGTCATCGCGCCGCAAGACCGCGAGGAGGAGGTCGTCACCCGGCTCGCCCGGATCGGCTTCGACAAGGTCGGCGGCTACCTGCGCGAACCCGAGGGCGCGTTTCCCGCCCTGGCCGACCAGATGCAGCAGGCCAGCCGCCTGACCGCCGACGAACTGCGCCGGCTGCTGGACAGCGACGAACTCCCGCTCGTCCTGGACGTGCGCAACACCGCCGAGCGCGAAGAGGGCTTCATCGAGGGCTCCCTGCACATCCCGCTGGCCGAACTCGCCCGCCGCGCAGCCGAGATCCCCACCGACCGGCCTCTCGTCGTCCACTGCGCCGGCGGCCACCGCTCCTCCATCGCCGCCAGCCTGCTCCGCCACCAGGGCCGCACCGACGTCTCCGACCTGCTCGGCGGCTACGGCGCCTGGCTCGCCCTGCCCGCATCCGCCGACGTCTGATCCGCCGCACGCCAGGCGGCGGCCGGAACCATCGGCCGCCGCCCACCCTCCACCGCTCCAGCGACAGCAAGGACCCCCCATGACCACCCACGCCGACAAGCCACGACTCGATCCCGCCACCCTGCGCGACCTGACCCGGGACGGTGAAGGCCCGCGCCTGCTGGACGTGCGCACGCCCGGCGAGTTCCGCACCGCCCACATCCCCGGCTCCTACAACGTCCCCCTCGACACCCTGCGCGAGCACCGCGCCGAGCTGCTGCACCATCTCGACGAGGACGTCGTCCTCATCTGCCGCTCCGGCGCCCGCGCCGCCCAGGCCGAACAGGCCCTCGCCGAGGCGGGACTGCCCAACCTGCGCGTTCTCGACGGCGGCGTCATGGCGTGGGAGACCTCCGGCGGCACCCTCAACCGCGGGCCCGAGCGCTGGGACCTGGAGCGCCAGGTACGGCTCGTCGCCGGAACCCTCGTCCTGATCACCGGCATCGCGGGCCTGTTCCTGCCCGGACTGCACCTCATCGGCACAGCCGTCGGGGCCGGTCTGGCCGTCGCCGCTCTCACCAACACCTGCGCGATGGGCCTGCTGCTGTCGAAGCTGCCCTACAACCGCGGCCCGCGCACCGACCTTGACACCGTCGTCGCCGCCCTGCGCGGTGCGTCATGATCGCCCTGGTCGTCGCCGCGTCCCTGCTCATCGGGGTGAGCCTCGGCGTCCTGGGCGGCGGCGGATCCATCCTGACCGTGCCCATCCTGGTCTACCTGGCCGGAATGGAGACGAAGGAGGCCATCGCCACCTCGCTGTTCGTCGTCGGCGTCACCAGCGCCGCAGGGGTCGTCTCGCACGCCCGCGCCGGGCGCGTCCGGTGGCGTACGGGGCTGCTGTTCGGCCTCGCCGGCATGACCGGCGCCTACGCGGGCGGTCGGCTGGCCGAGTTCGTCCCCGGCAGCGTCCTGCTGATCGCGTTCGCCCTCATGATGATCGCCACCGCCGTGGCCATGATCCGCGGCCGCAGGCAGCAGCCGAAGAAGGTCCACCATGAACTCCCCGTACTCCACGTCCTGTTGGACGGCATCGTCGTAGGACTGGTGACCGGACTGGTCGGCGCGGGCGGAGGCTTCCTCGTCGTCCCCGCCCTCGCGCTGCTCGGCGGGCTGCCGATGACCGTGGCCGTCGGCACCTCACTGCTGGTCATCGCCATGAAATCCTTTGCGGGCCTGGCCGGGTACCTCGCCAGCGTGCACATCGACTGGGGGTTCGCCGCCCTCGTCACGGCGACCGCCGTCGTCGGCAGTCTGCTCGGCGGACTGCTGGCCGGGCGGATCCCGCAGGACGCTCTGCGCAAGTCCTTCGGCTGGTTCGTCGCCGTCATGGGCATCTTCGTCCTCGGCCAGCAGATCGGCTCCGACCTGCGCCACACCCTGCTGACCAGCCCCTGGACATGGGCCTCCGTGGCCGCCGCGGCGGGAATCGTCTTCAGCTGGTCCATGCTGCGCGCCTTCGCACGCGTACCGGACCGGGCAGACGGACGCGACGGCCCTGGTCGGCGAGGGAGGCGAACGGGCGGTCTCGCACCCAGCACGGCGGCAGACTCCTCGGCGAGTTCGGTGAAGGCGACGAACTCGGAGGCGCACACCGGGTGAAGTCCGCCGGTGGCTGAAGAGCGCCAGCCACCGGACGGCACAGCACCGCCGAGGCACGCCGCGATCGGACAGCAGCGGCCATCTCAGGTGTAGATGATCTGACCACCGGCGGCGTGTTCATAGAACTCCCCCACCGTGATGACGCCCTGGACCTGCTCGACGAGGTCGTCCTTGCCGAGCTCGAAGAGGTCCACGGACGCCTTGCAGGCGTAGATGCCCGCGCCGGTGTCGGCGATCATCTCGATGAACTCGGGGATCGGCGGGATGTCGAGCTTGTCCATCTTGCGTTCCATGTACCGGGTGACCAGATCAGGCATGCCCGGTACACCGCCCAGCAGGGTCGGCAGGTGCAGGCCCGGGTTGCCGACGGTGGCCAGCTTGATGTGCTCCCAGCGCTTCTTCGTAATCGCGTCCAGTCCGAAGAACGTGAAGAACAGGTCGGCCTCGATCCCCTCGGCTCGGGCGCCGTTGGCCATGATCAGGGCCGGGTAGATCCCTTCCAGGGATCCCTTGGAGACGATGATCGATACCTTCTCGATCGTGGCGGTGTCGGCCATGACGGGCACGCTCCTTCAGATCAGATGCAGCCGCGGGGCTTGGGGATCCCGGCGATCTTCGCGGCGGTCTTCGCCGGTCCCTTCGGGAAGAGCTGGTACAGCTCCTTGACGCTCACACCGGAGGTCTTGCCGAGCACTCGTACGGTGGGGCCCGTTCCCTTTGCCGCGTACTGGGCGCGCATGAAGTGGATGACCGTCCAGTGCCGGTCGGTCAGTGGCTCGATGCCCTGTTCGTGGGCGATCTGTTCGGCCATCGGCTCGGTCCACCGGTCGGGGTCGGTGAAGAAGCCCTCGTCGTCGACGGGGACGGCGGTGTCTGCGTAGGTGGCGGTGGGCATGACGGAGTCCTCTCCCTCAGGCGGGCACGTGAGTCTTTCCGTGCTCGGGCATCGCCGAGCCGATGCCGGGCAGTTCCCGGCCGGGCAGCAGGCTGTGCCAGTACAGCCATTCGAAGGCGAGCTTGCCGAGGTGGGCGGCGTGCGACTCCTTCAGCAGCGGCAGGCCGACTGGGCCCGGGAAATGGCCGGGCAGCGGCTCGGTGTCGTAGTTGAAGTCGATCAGCAGCGCCTTGTGGAAGCCCGTCTCGACGAAGCAGTTGGCATGCCCGTCGAAGGAGGCGTCCAGCGGCTGTCCGGCGAGGAAGCGGCCGATGTTGTGCACCAGCACCTCACCCTCGAAGTGCGCCACCGAACCGGCCTTGGAGGCGGGCAGACCCGCCGCGTCGCCGATCGCGAACACCTCGGGGCGGTCGGGGTGTTGGAGGGTGTGCGGGTCGACGGGGATGAAGCCCAGTTCGTCGCCGAGGCCCTCGGAGCGGCCGACGTACGCGGCGCCGCCGTGCAGCGGTACGACGACGGCCAGGTCGAAGGGCACCTCGCGCTCGTCGTACGACACCAGTCGCCCACCCGGTCCGTCGACCTCGCCGAGCGTGAACTCGGTGACCAGCTCGATACCCTTCTCCGCCAGCAACCCGCCCAACGCCTTCGCCGCGACCGGCTTGGTGAAGGCGCCGTCCAACGGGGTCACATAAGTCAACTGGACCCTGTCGCGGATGCCGCATCGCTGGAAGTACCAGTCGGCGAGGAAGGCGAACTCCAGCGGTGCGACGGGGCACTTGACCGGCAGATCCGCCACATCCACCACGACACGTCCGCCCTCGAAGCGCTCCAGCGCGTGGTGCAGACCCACGGCACCGGGCAGGTCGTAGAAGGTGAAGACGTTCTCGCCCCAGCCGGGACCGGTCAGCCCTTCGGTCTCCTCCGGCAGCAGCACGGCTCCGGTGGCCACCACGAGGACGTCGTACGACACCCAGCCGCCGACCGCGAAGTGCACCACCCGTGCGTCCAGGTCCACCCGGTCGATCTGTGCCCGCTTGTAGTCGATACCGGCGTTCAGCTGCCGCGGGCGGGAGCGGACGAGGTGGTGCGACTGGGCCGTGCCGAAGGGGACGAACAGCAGGCCGGGCTGGTAGAGATGGTCATCGTCCTGGTCGACGACCGTGATCCGGTACTCGCTCTCGCCGTGCGTGCGACGCAGGCGGTTGGCTGCCATGGTGCCGGCAGTCCCGCCGCCGAGAATCACGATGTGTTTGCCCATGTCCCCACTGTCGTGCGGAACATGGGGACGGGGCATGGGCCGCAGGTCCCCATCACGGTACCCACCGGGGTATGTCCTGGACCCGCCCCACACGCCCCATGCACTGCTCACTCGCCGCCAACGCCCTGAAAAAATACCCACCAGGGTATATCTCTGCGACTGCTCACACCAGGGCCGAATGGTCCCCGCCGCACCCCGTAGGCCTCTCGATCAGCCGCGCCGTCTGCGGTCCACTGAAAAAGCAGCAGACTGCACCAACGAGAAGGGCCAGGCCATGACCGGCAGTGCACCGCACACCCTCGGCACAAACCGGAGCCAGGAGGCGCTCGTACAGCGTCTCGAGGTAGCCCACGTCGACCACGACGCCTACGCGGTGGACATCCGCGGCCACCGCCTCCAGGTCGACCAGCCCACCGAGGCGGGTGGCACGGACACCGCACCCACCCCCACCGAGCTGTTCGCCGCCTCCCTGGCCACCTGCATCGCCTTCTACGCGGGCCGCTACCTCCACCGCCACAACCTGCCGCGCACCGGCCTGCGCGTCCGCACCGAGTTCACCATGGCCACCGACCGCCCCGCCCGCGTCGCCTCCCTGCGCATCGTGATCGTCCCGCCACCTGAGCTCCCCGAGCAGCGCAGAGCGGCCCTGCTCGCCGTGGCCTCGCACTGCACGGTCCACAACACCCTCCACCAGCCACCCGAGATCGACATCGAGCTGGAACCATGAGCACGTCCTTGGCGCCGGCCGCGTCGGCATTGATGGAGCACATCCGGGGCGGGCTCATCGGTGACGACGAGGTCCTGGACGGCCCGTACGGTCCGAAGCGGATCGTCTACGCGGACTACACCGCCTCCGGTCGCTCGCTGGACTTCGTGGAGGACTTCGTCCGCGAGCAGGTGCTGCCGCACTACGGCAACACGCACACGGAGAGCTCCAGCACCGGCCTGCAGACGACCCGCCTGCGCGAGGACGCCCGCCGGATCATCCGGGGCGCGGTGGGCGGCACCGACGACGACCTGGTGATCTTCTGCGGTTCGGGTGCCACCGCGGCCGTGAACAAACTCGTCGGCATCCTTCAGCTGCGCCGACCGGAGAAGCCGCCCGCAGCCCAGCGTCCGGTGGTCTTCGTCGGGCCGTACGAGCACCACTCCAACGAGCTGCCCTGGCGCGAGTCGATCGCCGACGTCGTGGTCATCGACGAGGACCGGGACGGCCACATCGACCTGGACCGGCTCGAAGCGGGGCTGAGAAGGTACGCCGACCGGCCGCTGCGCATCGGCAGCTTCTCCGCCGCCTCCAACGTCACCGGCATCCTCACCGACGCCGACCGCATCGCCCGGCTGCTGCACACGCACGGCGCTCTCTCCTTCTGGGACTACGCGGCCGCCGCCCCCTACGTCCCGATCCGGGTCACGGAAAGCGCCCCCGGCGCCGGCGACCACAAGGACGCCCTCTTCCTCTCCCCGCACAAGTTCGTCGGCGGCCCGCAGACCCCGGGCGTGCTCGTCGTACGGCGGGAACTGGTCCGCAATCAGGTACCGACGGCGCCCGGCGGCGGCACCGTGGCCTTCGTCGACCCCCTCGGCCACCGCTACCTCGACGATCCGGTCGCCCGCGAGGAGGGCGGCACACCGGCCATCGTGGAGTCCATCCGCGCCGGGCTGGTCTTCGCTCTGAAACAGGCCGTCGGTACCGACGCCATTCAGGCCGCCGAAGAGCGCCACTGGCGCCGCGCCCTGGCCCGCTGGGACAGCAACCCGCGCATCGAGATCCTCGGCAACCACCACGCCCGGCGGCTGTCCATCGTCTCCTTCCGCATCCGCCACGGCGACCACGCCTACCTTCACCACAACTACGTCGTCGCCCTGCTCAACGACCTGCTCGGCATCCAGGCCCGCGGTGGCTGCTCGTGCGCCGGGCCGTACGGCCACCGCCTGCTCGCCATCGACCACGCCACCTCGCACGCCCTGCTCGACGAGGTCGTCCACGGCTGCGACGGCATCAAACCCGGCTGGATCCGCGTCAACTTCAACTACTTCATCAGCGACACCGTGCGCGACTACCTCATCGACGCCGTCGACCTCGTCGCCGCCCGTGCCCACCGCCTCCTGCCCGACTACCGCTTCGATCCGCACACCGGGCAGTGGCACCACCGCGCCGGTCCCGCCGATCCCCCGCTGCGGCTGACCGGCGTGCGCTTCGCAGCCGACGGGCGCATCACCACACCGGCCGTCCGCCACCGCCGAAGGGGAGAAGCGACACTGTCCGGTCAGCTCGCCCGCGCCCGCGAGGTCCTCGCCGCTCGTTCCGACCGCCTGGACGACGGCCCCACCGGGCTGCCGGCCGACTTCGAGCGCATGCGCTGGTTCCCGTTGCCGCCGACCTGTCTGGAACAAAGCCGGACCGGCACCGGTTGAACCATATACCCCACCGGGTATATGAGAGGAGACCGGAAACCATGCCGACCGTTGAACTGACCAAGGACAACTTCGAGGACACCGTCACCGGTTCGGAGATCGTGCTGATCGACTTCTGGGCCGCCTGGTGCGGACCGTGCCGGATGTTCGGCCCCGTCTACGAGAAGGCGGCCGAACGCCACCCGGACATCGTCTTCGGCAAGGTCGACACCGAGGCACAGCCCGAACTGGCGGCGGCCTTCCAGGTCTCGTCCATCCCCACCCTGATGGCCGTCCGCGACCGCACCGTGCTGTACGCCCAGCCGGGCGCCCTGCCGCCGCAGGCCCTGGAGGAGCTCATCGGCAGGATCCGGGCCATCGACATGAACGACGTGCGCAGGCAGGCCGCACCACGCCCGGCAGAGCGCAGCTGACACTCCCGGCGCGTGTCCGGGGGCACCCGCGGGGTCTGCGTGGGCGCCCCGGAACGCACGGTTCACTCGGCGGCGTGCCGAATGTCCGGCAGGGCCCGCCGAATGTGGTCCAGGGGGATGTTCAGGGCACCGGGGTGGGTGGCCGGAGGCGTACTCGGCGGCGTGCGCACGTCGATGACGGTCAGCTCGTGCAGCCGGGTGCGGGCCTGGTCGGCGCCGAGGACAGCGGGGGTGGGAGAGCTGGTCATGGCAGGTGTGATCCTTAATGGTCGACGTCGTCCCGAACCGGGACGTACAGTACCCCTAGGGGTATTTTTCGAGGAGTGATCGTGGAACTGGAGCTCGAGGGTGCGGACCTGAAGGCCGTACTGAACCGGCTGCGCCGCGCGCAGGGTCAGATCTCCGGCGTGATCCGGATGATCGAGGAGGGACGCGACTGCGAGGACGTCGTCACCCAGCTCGCCGCCGCCTCCCGCGCACTCGACCGGGCCGGGTTCGCGATCATCGCGACCGGCCTGCAGCAGTGCGTGGCGGACATCGAGTCCGGCCGCAAGAACGGCGAAGACGGCGAGGACAGCGTGCAGATGCGCGCCCGCCTGGAGAAGCTGTTCCTGTCCCTGGCATAGGGCGCGACCGGGCCTGCGGGATTCGGCCCATCACACCACCGCGTCGATCAGCATGAACGCGGCCACGGCCAGCAGCACCAGGGCGAAGATCCGTTGAAGTGTGTGTCCGGAGACCTTCGCCGCCAGCCGTTTCCCGTCCCACGCGCCGAGCACCGCGGCCCCGGCGAAGGGCCCGAGGACAGCCCAGTCCAGGCCGTCGACCGTACCGGCGCGTGTCGCCAGCGCGGCCAGCGAGTTGACGGTGATGACCAGCAGGCTGGTGCCCACCGCGTTCCGCATCCGCATGCCGAGTACCCCCACCAGCGCCGGTACGGCGAGGAACCCGCCACCGACGCCGAGGACACCGGTGACCGTGCCGAGTCCGGCCCCCACGGCCGCCGCCCGCCCCGGCCGCACCGCCGCAGCGCCCTCCGCGGCGGGCCGGGTCCGCAGCATGCGCAAGGCGGCCGCTCCCGCCACCAGGGCGAACGCCGCCGTCAGCACAGCCGCCGGGATACGGCCGGCGACCGCACCGCCCAGCATCGCCGGACCGATCCCGGCCGCCGCGAACAGCAGCCCGGTCCGCCGGCGGACGTGCCCCTCACGAGCATGCGCGATCACCGCGGTGACCGAGATGACCGTGACGATGACCAGGCTGGCGGTGGTGGCCGCGACCGGGGCGAAATCGAGCAGGTAGATCAGGGCGGGGACGGCCAGCACGCTGCCGCCGCCCCCGAGCGCGCCCAACGCCAGGCCGATCACTGCACCGGCGGCCAGGGCGAGCACGAGAGCGCTCATACGACGGTGCCGCGCCCGCCGCGCGCATCCACCACCGGCAGACCCGCCCCGGCCCAGTCCCGCATCCCGCCGATCACGTCCACGGCCTGCGAGCCGCGGGCGGCGAGCAGCTCGGCAGCCTGCCGGGAGCGGTTGCCCGAACGGCAGATCACGACCAGGGGCCGCGCCTGCGCGTCAGCGGGCAACGCCGCCCCGGCGGCCAGAGCGGACAGCGGCAGGTGTACGGCTCCGGAGGCGTGCCCGGCCTGCCACTCATAAGGTTCGCGGACATCGAGCAGTACGGCGTCGCCGCCGGTTTCGGTGTCCTCGTGACCAGTGCGCGCGGCCGCCTCCTGGACAGTCACCCGGCCCGGGCCACCCCGATCTCGTCGGAAGATGCTCATCTCGGTGTATCGCTCCTGTTTCCCATGGCGGTTGCCTTCTCCTTGCCGAGGGTCGTGGCGCTGCCCGCCGGCCGTGCGTCTCGACGGGCCGCGAGATCCGCACACCGCGCAACGCGGCCTCCGCGATCACCTGATCGACTTCGCGCGACGGGCCGACCGCCACCGCGGATTGCTCGCCGCCCCCAGGCGTCCGCGGTTGCCGAGCCCGGCCAGCTCCGTCGATGAAGAACACGAGCACTCCCATCCGGCGAGAATTACCCCAGGGGGTATGCTGTCGACGGTAACACGAGTACCCAGGGGGGTATTTTCAGGCATGGGGAAACCCTGCGAAAGCACTCACGAGTACCTCGCACACGACCGGAAACCCGCCCCGCCCACACGAGACGACGAGACCAGAAGGGCCACCCCCATGCGTTACGACCGCACCGTGCACCTCGACACCGACTTCGCCACCGCCGTCGCCCGCACCCGCGACGCCCTCGCCCAGCAGGGCTTCGGCATCCTCACCGAGATCGACGTCACCGCCACCCTCAAGGCCAAGCTCGACCACGACATGGAGGACTACGTCATCCTCGGCGCCTGCAACCCACCGCTCGCCCACCGCGCTCTGGAGACCGACCGCTCGATCGGCCTGCTGCTGCCCTGCAACGTGGTCATCCGTCGCAGCGGCGACCGCACCGCCGTACAGGCCCTCGACCCGAGCACGATGGTCGCCCTCACCGAACTCGAGGCGCTGCGCCCGGTCGCCGAGGAAGCCACACGACGCCTCGACGCCGCGCTGGCCTCCCTCACCGTGGCCCACGCCGGCGACTGACGCCACCCCCGAGCGATCGCATACGGGTTCCCCCGCTCATCTCGGTGAACACCCTGGTCGGCGGCCCGCTCGACCTGAGCGCGCCGGCCTGTCGCCGCTCGCCGGAGCAGGCCTTCGGTCTGGCCGCCTGCACTGCCACCCCGCCCGCAAGGGCCGATGCCCTGGGCTGTGCGGAGCCGTTCCGGCGGACTCCCCCGTGCCGCCGGGACGGCCTTCGTACGCGGGCACTTTCACCGGGCGCAGCGCGCGGAGGATCTTCCGTGAATCGTCGTCACCGCGCATTGCTCACGGCGTGGTTGCCGGGCCGCAGGGCATGGGAGCTTCGCCGACCTGCTCGCGGGGTCGACGGCCGTCCACCCGGCATGCGCGGTGCCTGTGCTGATCGTGCGGGAGCAGCGCGAGGGAACCGGGTCGATCGTACTGGGGGTCGACGGTTCCCTGGCCGGTGCGAAGGCGGTCGATCGCGCGCTCGCCGAGGCGGCCCTGCCACGGGGCCGACACTGGCCGCGAGTGAGGAGCGTCTGCTGTCCGAGGCGTTTGCAGGCCATCAGGAGAAGTACCCGGGCAGGAGCGCGCTGATCGACGCGGGCCGCATGGCCCCGCCAGGCCGTGCGGCATGCACTCCCCCGCGGCTCTCGTCGTCTCCCACCAGCGCGATTCCTCATCGTCGGCGCATATGGCCCGCTGGGAGGACGACTGGCAGAGGGAAGCAAGGCTGCGTCGAACCTGGGAGGTGTCGGTCATGGTAGGACCCCTCGGCCCAAGCGATTCGAACGCACCACGAATGACGTTGGAGAGGGAGTGGGCACACAAACGGCTCGAGAAGAAGCGCAAGCTCCGTGCTGACCTTGCGGCCTACGCCGTCATCAACGCCTTCCTGATCGTGGCTTACTTCCGGCGCCCATCACCGAGGAAGACATCGACCGCGAGCTACATGGGAGTGCGCGCCCAGCTCGCCGGAAACCGTGATCGTTCGGGGGCGATTTCACCAGTGACCGGGCAGGCTGTGACTGCGGCAAGGGACTCTGCGGGCGTCGACGACCGTGGTGACGAGCCTCGGCCCCGCGACGGCGCTCGACCGGCTCCACACGTCCGCACCCGGTTCACACACGGTCGGCACCGGGCCCGAATCCATGGTGCTGCACGGGCTGGTGCCGGGATGCGGCCTCGTCCCGCCGCGTCCACGATGAAGACATGGTTCCCGTCGGTCCTGCCGACCGTTTCGATGCGTTCCGAGCCCTGGCCGACCGGCGCGGGCGGCCTGGGAACCGGTTGATCGAGTCGCTGGCCGAGGCCAGAGCGGGAACACCGGACGGCCCCGAGGTGTGGGCCCCGCCTGTCGCTGCCCGAGTCGGACTGCCCGCTGCCGCCGCGCTCGGACCGGCCAGCTACTTCGCGGACCTCGCCGCCCCGCACGGCCGCCGTCACGTCCGGGTGTGTGCCGCGACTGCCTGCTTCGCAGCCCAGGCCGGACGGCATCTCGCCGATGTCGAGGACGCGCTGGGTGTCACCCTCGGAACGGCCTCGCCGGACGGTGCGGTGTCAGTGCAGACCGTCCGTTGTCTGGGCTACTGCTACGCGGGCCCTGCGGCGCTCGACGGCGACACGCCCTGCACAGGTCCGACTCTCGCCGGTCAGCTGACCGGGCGGGAGCCGCGGCGGGCACCGGACATCCCGGTGACCGATGACACCGGTGACCCGGTACTGCTGGGCGGTGTGCTCTCCGGTGAGCCCGCCTGGCAGGTGTGGCCGGGGGCGGTGACGAAGGGAACCCGAGACGGGGTCCTCAGCGAGGTCGCGGCATCCGGGCTTCGAGGGCGTGGCGGCGCGGGCTTCCGCGTGGCGGCGAAATGGGAGGCTGCCGGCCGCGCCCCCGGCACCGTGGTCGTGGCCAACGGCGACGAAGGGGACCCTGGCTCGTACGCCGATCGGCTGTTGATGGAGGCCGACCCGGAGCGGGTGCTGGAGGGGCTGGCCCTGGCCTGTTTCGTGTGCGGGTCCCGCCTGGGCGTGGTGCTGGTGCGCTCCGAATACCCGGCCGCCCTCGCGCGGATGCGGGAAGCCGTGGGGCACGCGTATGCCGACGGCCGTCTCGGCCCGTCCGTGCACGGTACGGGCGCCGCGCTCGACATCCGGGTCGTCGAAGGCGCCGGCTCCTACGTCGCCGGTGAGGAGACCGCGCTCATAGCGGGGCTGGAGGGCGGCCGGGGTTGCGCCCGCCCCCGCCCGCCGTACCCGACCGAGCGCGGGCTGTGGGACGCGCCGACCGTGGTCAACAACGTGGAGACCCTGGCGGCCGTGCCGTGGATCGTCCGGCGCGGCGGCGAGGCGTACGCCCGGCGCGGCACGCCCGGCGAGACGGGGACCAAGCTGGTGTGTCTCTCCGAGCGGTTCGCCCGGCCGGGTTGTTACGAGGTCGAACTCGGCACGCCGGTACGGCGGATCGTCACGGACCTGGGCGGTGGCCTGAAGGACGACGCGGAGCCGGTCGCTCTCCAGGTCGGCGGACCACTGGGAGGCTTCCTCGCCGCCGACGCCCTGGACGTACCGCTGTCGGAGGCCGGACTGTCCGCTCGGGGCGCCGCCCTCGGCCATGCCGGTCTGGTGGCCTTCGATGAGCGCGTGGCGCCGGAGGACGTGTTGCGGCACGTGTGGGAGTTCGCCGCGGCGGAGAGCTGTGGGGCGTGTTCGCCGTGCCGGGTCGGCACGCGCCGCGGCCTGGGGATGGCATCCGCCCGGACCCCGCCGGGACAGGGGTGGGAGCGGCTGTCGCGTGTCCTGGCCGAGGCGAGCCTGTGTGCCTTCGGACGGCGGATCCCGTCCGCCGTGCGGAGTCTTGCCCGCGCCTACGGGGATCGGCTGGCGGGGTGGGACCCATGACCCGAATCGCGATCGAGGTCGACGGGACCGGCGTCGAGGTGCCTGAGGGTGCGTCGCTGCTCGCTGCGGTGCGCGCGGCCGGGGTCGAGTTGCCGGCGCTCTGCTCCGACGACCGGATCAGCCCTGCCGGATCCTGCCGCACCTGTCTGGTACGCGCCGACGGGCGCATCACGGCGGCGTGTGTCACCCCGTCGTCCCCTGGTGCCCGGATCGAAACCGCGACTGATGATCTCGTGCGGCTGCGGAGGGACGCGGTGGAGGTCATCGTCTCCGCTCTGCCGCCCCGGGCACTCGCCGGCGGCAACCCCAGTGAACTGGCCCAAGTCTGCCGGTCGATGGGCATCAGCCCCGAGACGGCGCAGGGCGCCGGGGGCCGGGGCGGGGACGACTCCCACCCGTACGTCCATCTCGACCGGGACCTGTGCATCGCCTGCGGCCGGTGTGTGCGGATGTGCTCCGAAGTGCAGGGCACTTTCGCCCTCACCCTGGTCGGCCGGGGCGGCGACACCGTCGTGGCGCCCGGATCCGGCGGCCCCTGGGCCGAGTCGGACTGCGTGGCCTGCGGCGGCTGCGTCGACACCTGCCCCACGGGAGCGATCACCCAGCCGGGACCGGCGCGCGGCCTCACCTCCGCGTTCCGGCCCGCGACGGCCCGGACACGCACCACCTGCGGCTACTGCGGCGTGGGCTGCGCCCTCGACATGGTCACCCAGGACGGCGAGATCGTGGCGGCGCTGCCCGCCCGGGACGGGTCGGTCAACCAAGGGCACGCCTGCGTGAAGGGCCGTTTCGCCCACGGATTCCGCACATCCCCCGAGCGACTCACCCGGCCGCTGCTCCGGCGCGGCGGCACGCTGGAGCCGGTCGGCTGGGACGAAGCGCTCGCACACGTCGCCCGAGGACTGCGGGCGGCCGTCGACGCCGGCGGCCCGGACGCCGTGGCGGCGATCTCCTCGGCCCGCGCCACCAACGAGGACAACTACCTCGTCCAGAAGTTCATGAGGGTCGTCATCGGCACCAACAACGTCGACAACTGCTCCCGGCTCTGCCACTCCCCCTCCGCCGCCGGCCTGACGGCATCCTTCGGGCTCTCCGGCGGCACCGACACCTTCGACGACGTCGAGCGAGCCGACTGCCTGCTGGTGGTCGGCGCCAACCCCGTCGAAGCCCACCCGGTGGTCGGAGCACGCCTGCTGCGGCACGTACTCCACGGAGCCAGGCTGGTCGTCGCCGACCCCCGCGCCGTCGGCCTCGCCCTGCACGCCGACGTACACCTGCGACCCCGCCCCGGCACCAACGTGGCGCTCTTCCACGGGATCGCCCACATCCTGCTCGCCGAAGGGCTGACCGACGAGGAGTTTCTGCGCGAGCGGGCGACCGGGCTGCCGGAGCTCACCGAACTGCTGGCCGGCTATCCGCCCGACCAGGTCGCGGGCATCACCGGCGTACCGGCCGCAGACCTGGTCTGCGCCGCTCGCCTCTACGGGAAGGCCCAGCGGCCTGCCATCGTCTACGGCCTGGGCGTCACCGAGCACCTGCACGGCACCGACGGTGTGCGGTCCTTGGCCAACCTGGCGATCCTGCGCGGCGCGGTGGGGACGGACCGGGGCTACGGGGTCAACCCGCTGCGCGGCCAGAACAACGTCCAGGGCGCCTCCGACATGGGCGCCCTGCCGGACCTGCTGCCCGGGTACGGCAAGGTGACCGACCCGGCCGTCCGCTCGCGGGCGGAGGACGTCTGGGGCGTACCGGTCCCCGCACGGCCAGGGCTTCGGATCCCGGACATGTTCGCCGCCGCACGAGCCGGACGCCTGCGGGCCCTGTGGGTCATCGGCGAGGACGTCTGCGCCACCGATCCCGACGCCAACCGAGTGGCCCAGGCCCTGGACGCCTGCCCGCTCGTCGTCTGCAACGAACTGTTCCTGTCCAAGACCGCCCGGCACGCCGACGTCGTCCTGCCGGTCGCCTCCTGGCTGGAGAAGGACGGGACCTTCGTCAACTTCGACCGCCGGTTCCAGCGGGTCCGCCGCGTCGTGCCCCCACCGGGAGAGACCCGGGCCGACTTCGACATCGTTCGGGCCCTCGCCACAGTGATGGGAGTCGACCTGGGTTGCGCGGCTCCCGCCGACGCCCTCGCCGAGTGCGCACGACTCGCACCCGACTTCGCCGGGCTCTCCCACGACCGGCTGGACCGCGAAGGCGCAGTGCCATGGCCCTGCCGCGCCCCCGACCGGCCGGGAGAGGCCAAGCTGTACACGGAGCGGTTCGCCACGCCGGACGGCCGGGCCCACCTCTGCGCGGCCCCGTACCTGCCGCCCGGCGAGCAGCCCGACGACGGCTATCCGCTGGTCCTGGTCACCGGGCGGCGCTGGGCGCACTACAACTCAGGGAGCATGACCCGGCGCGGCGGCAACCTCGCCCTCGATCCGGTCGACTTCCTCGACCTCCACCCCGACGACGCCGCCCGGTACAGGCTGCGGGGCGGCGAGCAGGTCACGGTGGAAAGTCGGCACGGCCGAGCCCGGCTCATCGCCCGCATCAGTGAACAGACCGCTCCCGGCCAGGTCTTCTGCTCCTTCCACTTTCCCGCGAGCGGAGTGAACCGCCTCACCTCCGACCACGCGGACACCGTCACGTCCTGCCCCGAGTACAAGGTCACGGCGGTCCGCGTGGCCGCGCCGTGACGGCGATGATCCGAGGCACTCGGTGACGGTGACCGGAACTCCCGTACCGACGTCCGAAGACGACGTTCGCACCGACGAGTTCTTCGCAACCCTGGACATCTCGCCGCGGGGACTGGCGTCGGCGGACGCGGGGGCGCGGCGCGCCGCGGCCGGTTCGGCCCCGACGAACTCCCGCCCGCCGGGCGACGGGGCTGCGGCGAGACATGGTCGGCACGTTCACCGCCCACACCGACTCGCCGCGCTCCCGGGATTCGGCAAAGACGGTCAGGGCGGCCTCCCGGCCCGCAGCCGCACAAGACCGCCACGTCCGACTGGTGTGGCGCGTCCCTCACCCCTCCGGCAGCAGGAGCGTGCAGGTCTCCCCCGGTGCGACGGTGACGGCCCGGTCAGGCAGGACCACTCGGATCGGTGACTCCTCCGAGTCGGGCACACCGATCCCCAACTGGCCGCTGCGCAGCCGGACGCTGACGCCCCAGTGGCCGCGGTAGCGCAGTGAGAACCCGTACTCCGACAGCGCCGGAAGCGGCACCGGGTCCAGCCGGAGGGCGTCCTCGCGGGTCTCCAGCCCGGTCAGCCCGCGCTGCACCAGGTCCAGGGTCCCGGCCATGGCGCCGAGATGGATGCCTTCCCCGGTCGTGCCGCCCTGGAGGTCGGCGACGTCCTGTTCCAGGGCTTCCCGACAGTACGTCCACGCCTCGACCTGTCTGACCCGGGCGAGGACCCAGGCGTGAACGAGTCCGCTGAGGGTGGAGCCGTGGCTGGTGCGCTTCAGGTAGTAGTCGACGGTCCTGCGCCAGACCTCGTCGCCCACGTCGTATCCGAGGCGGTGGAACAGGTCCCCCAGCTCGGCGGCCGAGAAGAGGTAACCGAGCATCAGCACGTCGGCCTGCTTGGAGGCTTGGTAACGGTTGACGGTGTCGCCTTCCGCCTCCAGGATCCGGTCCAGCCGCCGGATGCTGTCGTAACGCGCTCGGTACGAGTGCCAGTCCAGTTCGGCGAGATCGCCGTAGCCGTCGAACTGGCTGATGACACCCTGGTGGAACGGCACCCGCAACCGCCGGGAGACATCCTCCCAATGCGGGAGTTCGCCGCTGTCCAGCTGGATGCGCTCGAAGAGTTCCTGCCGACGCCATGCGGGCAGGCGCCGTATGAGGTCGAGGGCGCGGCTGAGGACCCAGGCGGCGGTGACATTGGTGTACGCGTTGTCGTCCAGGCCCGGCCGGGCGGCGTCCGGGTAGCTGTCGTGGTATTCGTCGGGGCCGACCACTCCGCGGATGCGGTAGCGGCCGTACTCGGGTGCGAACTCCGCGCTGTCGGCCCAGAAGCGGGCGATCTGCAGCAGCATCTCCGCGCCCTTGGTGTGCAGGTACTCCGTGTCTCCGGTCGCTTCGCAGTACTGCCATACGTTGTAGGCGATGGCGGAGCCGACGTGGTGCTGGAGCCGGGAGTTGTCCGGCAGCCAGCGGCCCGAACGGGGGTTGAGATGCAGCTGCTGGGTCTCCTCCCGTCCGTCGCTGCCGCTCTGCCACGGGTACATCGCGCCGGCGCGACCCGCCACGTGGGCCGCGCGGCATGCCTGGGGCAGGCGCCGGTGGCGGTAGTTCAGCAGTGCCCTCGAGACCTCCGGGAGGTGCAGGTTCAGGTATGGAAGGACGAACAGTTCGTCCCAGAAGACATGGCCCCGGTATGCCTCGCCGTGCAACCCGCGGGCAGGCACCCCCACGTCCAGATCCGCGGTGTGCGGCGACAGCGTCTGCAGCACATGGAACAGATGCAGGCGCAGGACACGACCCGCCTCCCCGGGCACCTGGACGTCCGCCCGCCGCCACAACCGCTCCCACGCCACCGCGTGGGAATCCAGGAGCGCCGAGAAGTCCCCGGCTGTGGTCACCCGGTCGAGCACCGCCCCGAACGGGTCACTGATGGCCCGGTCACGTGAGGTGTGCAGGGCAACGGTCTTCTCGATCACGGCGGGCCGGCCAGGGCCAATCGGGACCACCAGGCGATGCACGGCACGATGGCGGGACGGGCGGGGCTCGGACGACACGGGCAACTGCCCCATGACCACCGCACGCACCGCCATGCTGACACCGATGTCGGAGCTACTGGTCCGGCAACGCAGCCACGTCGTGTCGGTGCCCGCCACCCCCGTCCGTATCCGGGTCAGGTGGTTCCGGTTCAGGGATCGGTAGCGGTGGACGTTGCGGTTGGTCACGTCGCCGTCGACGACGGACTCGACCTCGACCTCTCCCGACCACTCCTCGGACGTGAAGACCGTTCGCAGCGCGGCCAGGTGAGGCTCCCCCATGTGCACCAGGCGGACCTGCTCCACGCCCAGCACACCCGCCCGCTCGTCCCGGAACCGGAACGTGCGCGTCAGCGTGGCACGACGCAGGTCCAACGTGTGCCGGTGGTCGACCGGATGCCGCTCGTCGGGAGAGAACCACCGGCCCGCGGAGCCGTCGGCGTGGCGCAACCGGAACCGCAGAAGCAGCCAGTTCGGGAGATTCACCAGGTCCTCGTTCACCACCCGGCGTCCCGCCACCGTCGATTCCAGCCGGTTGTAGACCCCGGCCGCGTAGGTGGCCGGGTAGTGCACCAGGCCCGCCCTGCTCTCGGGCACCGCGCCGCGGGTGGCGAAGTAGCCGTTGCCGAGCGTGCACAACGATTCGCGCAACCGCTCGGCAGCGGGGTCGTACCCCTCGTACTCCCAGGTCCACTCCGACATCCGTCGCCCTCGCCTTCTCCCCTCACGACATGTGCACGAGCGTGCGACGCGCGCCGTGTTCAGGCCCGCTGCGGGACGACTGCCACCGGGCACTCGGCGTGGTGCAGCAGCGCGTGGGCGACCCTGCCGAGCTGCAGACCGAAGTGACCGTGTCGCCTCACCGCACCCACGACCACCAGGTCGGCGTCGGCCGACACGGCCAGAAGGACCTTGTGGGCGGGGCCTTCAAAGGCTTGGCGCAGTACATCCACCTCTGGGTGATCGCGTACGGCGTCACGCAGCGCGTCGGTGAGGAGGGCGGAAGCCCGTTCCTCCTGAGCAAAGGCTGATTCGTCCACGATCAGGGGGCTGTCCACGTGCTCATGGGCGGGGCGGCGCCAGGCCCGTACGGCGTGCAGGGCGCAGCCGCGCGCCTCGGCCTCGCGGAAGGCGAACCGCAGGGCGGCCGAGGCTTCGGTCGAGTCGCCGACGCCTACCACCACCCGGCCGAAGGAGCCCTGCCGGTTGCGCTCCCCGCCACGGACCACGATGACCGGGCACACTGCGCGGGCCGCCACCGTGAGGCCGACCGAGCCCAGCAGCAACCCGGCAAGCTCGCCGCGGCCGCGAGAGCCCGTGACCAGGGCCGAGGATTCATGTGCCGCGTGCAGCAGCACGGACACGGCGTCGTCGGGCAGCACCTCGCTCGACACCTTCACCTCTGGGTTGCGCAGCCGGGCGCGTTCCGCGCAGGACGCGGCGATGTGCTCCGCCATGACCTCCTCGGCGGGACGATCGGTGCTGAAGGACGGGCGGCGTCCCTCGTACCGCTCCCACAGGGAGGCGTGGACGAGCCGCAACGGCAGCCCCTGGCGTGCCGCCTCGTCCACCGCCCAGTCCACGGCCCGCAGGCTGGAATCCGATCCATCGACACCCACGACCAGCGGGAGCTCCATGGTCCCTACCGCCTTCCTGCCCGGCCACCGCAAGAACCCCCTGTGAATACCGTCGCACCGCCCCTGATCCATCGCGACACATGGACGGACTCCCGGACGGAGATCACGGCCCGGGTTGCACCGTGCTGAATTGCGACGATCGTGGAGTCATACGGCCGGGCCGGCGCGGTGGGACGCCCGTGACCGGATACGGGCCCGCCCTCCACGAGTTCGATGCGGCTGCGGTCCGTGAGCTGTGCGGGAAGAACCCGGGGCTGGAGAGGAGGTCCGAAGTGCCTGAGACCCCGCACATCGTGAGCGACGTGATGACGCGGACGGTCGTGGCCGTCGGACGCGACGCACCCTTCAAGGAGATCGTGCAGACCCTGGAGCAGTGGAAGGTCAGTGCCATGCCGGTGCTGGAGGGAGAAGGACGCGTCATCGGCGTCGTCTCCGAAGCCGACCTGCTGCCCAAGGAGGAGTTCCGCGACAGCGACCCGAGCCGCTTCGAGCAACGCCGCCGCCTGTCCGACCTCGCCAAGGCGGGGGCCGTGACGGCGGAGGAGCTCATGAGCACCCCCGCGATCACGGTCCACCCTGACGCCACCTTGGCCCAAGCGGCCAGGATCATGGCCGTCAGGCGCGTCAAGCGACTGCCCGTGGTCGACGACCTGGACATGCTCCAGGGCATCGTCAGCCGCGCCGATCTGCTGAAGGTCTTCCTGCGCTCGGACGAGGAGATCGAGGAGGAGGTCCGCCGTACCGTGGTGGCCTACCTCTTCCCGGCCTTCAGCCACGCCATCCATGTGAACGTGCGCGAGGGAGTCGTCACCCTGCGCGGGCACATCCGCGACACCTCGCTCATTTCCGTCGCCGTGCGCCTCGTACGCGCCATTGAGGGCGTTGTGGACGTCGAACCACATCTCACCGGCGAGTCCACCGGGGACGCACGCGGAAGGTGAGGACCGGCCGGCGCTCCTCCCTCACTGCTCGGCGGCCGTGATCCGGCGCCCCGTAATGCGCGTGGGTTCGATCGACACCCACATCTCGCGTTCACCACCGGGCCACGGCGTGGTGTGGGCGCCGTCGACCAGCCTCCGCACGGCGTCGGGGTCGGTGACCACGCGCGCAGGTCCGACGACGAGCACGCTCCAGCCCTGGCTCATGGCCTCGTCCACATGGTCGACCTCGAAGGCCACCTCCGATCCCACGGCCCCCGCCGGGAGCGAGTCCGGCGCGGTCCGGAACGCGATCGCATCCTCGATGACCTCGTAGTTCACCGGAACCACCGCCGGACCGTGCGGTGTCGACACCGCAATCCGCCCCACACCGTGAGTCGAAAGCAGGACCCGGCATTCCTCAGGGGCGAGGCCGAGGAACTGAGGATGCGCGAGCGCACGTCCTTGGCCGGGTGGCAGATCGATGCCGGCGCCGCGTAGAGCGACGGTGGTGGTGCCCAGCGCGTCGGCCAGGCGGATAAGGGCCGCCGCAGTCGGGTCGGCCGGCTGTTCCTCGAGGTATGCCAGGTATTCCGGCGCCATTCTGGCGCGACGGGCCGTCTCTTCCCTGGTCAGTCCCTGGCGTGTGCGCTCGGTGGCGATGCGGCGGCCGATGTCACCGGGATTGGACGTCCTGCCCGGCGGGGTTCCTCGGGGCTCGGCATTTCTCTGCCCGCCTGCCTGGACCGTGCGTGGCAGGGAGGACTCATGTGCATCGCCGGGACTGTGCTCGATGTGACGGATGTGTGCGTCGGGGCCGGGAAAGACGAGGGTCACTTCATCCGTGTCCGACCAGCGCACATCGTAGGGAGGCGTCCCATCCTCGTGGTGAAGTCCCACAATCTCGCCGTCGCGCCTGGTGGTGCCGGTGGCAGGGCTCTTGACCACGATTTGGTCGCCGAGTTGAGCTCGCATGATCGCCGCCGTTTCCTCGCTTGGCCGCCCTGATCCAACGTCCCATGCGCGGCGTGCCGCCGCACGGGGTGAGACCCCTGTCATCCGGGTAGCCGGAGGGCCGGTCCGGGGCCGGACTCATGCCCCGCGACTGGCTCTCTCCGCCTGGACGGGGAGGCGGCATGCACCACCGTGCGGTCGCAGCGCCTCCGCCTGGTCCCGCCCCCGACTCAGCCGGTGATCTCGATGCGATGTGCTTTGGCCTTCTCGGCTTTCGGGACACGGACGGTGAGAACCCCGTTGGTCAGCTCGGCGCTGATGTGTTCGGTGTCCGAGTTCGGCGGCAGACTCGTGCGGTAGTCGAACTCCCCGACATGGCGGGTGCGCCGCCGGACCACGCCGGTGCGTTCCTTCTCCTTGATCTCGCCGTGGACATCGATCTCGGAGGCGGTGACCTCCACGGTGATGTCGTCCTTGTCCACACCGGGAAGCTCCAGCTCCACCAGATACGCGTCCTCGGTGTCCTCGATGTCGGCCAGCGGCGCCCATGCCCCGGCGGTGCCGAGTTCGGCGCCGCCAGGAAAGGCGGACTGCATGAGCCGGTCCATACGAGTGTGCAGGTCCTCAAGTTCGCGGAAGGGGTCCCATACCGGAAGAGAACCCCGGCCACGACGGACAGGCTGCGTCATCGGTCATCCTCCTTGCATCTGATCCGGCGACGGCCAGCCGGTCTCCGGGCGAGCCCTCCGCCCGGCCGCGTCCGCGCCCATGCCCTCGATGTCACGCACGGCAACGTCCACCAGCTGCCGGCCGAGGTCGTGCAAGGCCCTGCCCGCAGCCAGCTCGTCACCGATCTCCGGCACGTCCATGTCCACGGGGTTCCGGTGCGCGTCCCCGTGCCCGGTGAGCTCCGTGGTCCCGGTGTCCAGCACCGCACGCGCCTTCGTCGTTCCCTCCTCCTCGAAGAGGTAGAGGCGGACCTTCCATTCCACGGTATGCGGCATCACTGTCCTCCTCATCTCGGTGCGGAGCGGCGTGATCCAGTTGCGCTCCGCTCGTGGTGGCGCAGGTCGGCGTATGAGGCCAGGTGGTCGACTTCGATACGGCGCCGGACCTGGTCGGCAAGGGCGGTCAGCTGTTCCGAGGTCCTTGCCCGTGGCGCGAGGGGGGTCTGGATGCGGCGCGCCGCGGGCGGCAGCGCGGCAAGATCGACGGCGAACCTCTCCCCGCTTTCGTCCAAGGCGGGGCGCTCGACGGTACGCCTCCCGTTCCGCATCACCGTCTCGAGCATCGGTACGCCCTCCTCCGGCGGCTGCTCCTCACGGAGCCCGATCACGTCCGCGTAGCCGGGACGACGAAACACCTGCTTCTGCCCGGGGGCGGTCACCTTGGCCGAGGAGAGCTTCATCACCGGCCGCCCGTCGTACTCGACCATCTTGTAGGCGGAGTCGAGGAACGGGGCGTCGGCCGACACCCCGACACGCGTACCGACCGCGTAGACGTCGATCGGCGCTGCGGAGCGAACCAGTTCGTCCACGCCGTACTCGTCGAGACCGCCGCTGGCGATGATCCGTACGTCCGGCAGGCCCGCCGCGTCGAGGAGGTCGCGCGCCCTCAGCGCCAAGGCCCCCAGGTCTCCGCTGTCCAGCCGTACGGCCGAGCCGGGCCCCCGGTCCAGGTCCCGCAGCACGCGGGCCGCGACACGGACACCCTCCTCGGTGTCGTACGTGTCCACCAGGAGCGTCACCGGGCCGGCGTGGGACCGGGCGAAGGCCCGGAAGGCCGCCTCCTCCGTTCCGAACGCCTCGATGTACGAGTGGGCCATCGTGCCTACGGCAGGCAGCCCTTCGGCGTTGGCCGCAGCGACATTGCTCGTTCCCGCGAATCCGACCATCGCGCTCAACCGGGCAGCCTGAAAGCCGGCTTGAGGGCCGTGGGTGCGGCGCAGGGAGAAGTCCACGACCGGGTGTCCCGCCGCGGCCAGGACACACCGTGCGGCCTTCGAGGCGATCGTTGTCTGGTGGCTGACCTGGTTGAGTACGTACGTCTCGACCAGTTGGGCCTGCGGGAGCGGAGCGGTCACCTCCAGCAGCGGCTCTCCCGCGAGGACGATCCGGCCCTCCGGCACAGCCCGCACCTGGCCGGTGAACTCAACGCCCAGCAACGGCTCCAGATCACGCGCCGACCGATGCAGCGCCGAGGCGAAGGCATCGACGTCCTCGGCGTCGACCCGGAAGCCGGACAAGAAGTCCAGCGACGACTCCAAACCAGCGGCCACAAGAAAGCCCCGGTCAGGTGGCATGTCACGGACGAACAGGCTGAACGTCGCCGGACAGGTCATCCCCTCCCGCAGGTACGACATCGCCATCGTGACCTCGTACAGGTCAGTGGTCGTCGCATCGGACATCAGCGCCACCTCCTGGACGACGTCCCAAGACTCCGGCCTGTCACCTGTGGAACCGCGCGGACCAGAGGGGCTCCACCCGGTCCCATTCCTCGTCCCACTGCCTGTACCTTCCGCGGTCCAGCGCCCGGCGCACGCCTTTGCGCGCGGCGACGAAACCGGCGTACACACCTGCCGCCGTCATGCATCCCATCAGCCAGCCGCTGGCAATCGCGTTACTCGCGGACATCGGCGGGTCCTGAACGGTTCCGTCCCGGTCCACCCAGATCCGCACGGTCGAGCCCGCGGTCTTGTCCAGCGGTACGCGGGCGGTTCCCGTCTCCTGCCGACCGTCCGCACCGATCCACCTGACCTGTACGTTCTGTTTCTCGTCTGCGTCACTGCCCGTTGCTGCTTCCGGGGCCGAGGTCACCCGGGCGGTGACCTGGAACCGCTCCGCGGACTGGGCCTCAACGGTGCGCATCGTCGACTCGTGGACTGCCAACCCCGCGCTCACCGAAGCCGCGGGCAGTCCGAGGACAAGCACCGCCAGCAGAAGACCGGAGCACCAGGTCTCGACCCGATCGGACGTACGCCTCAGTGGGTTCGCGCCCTTGGACAGGCGCTGCTCCTGATGCGGCCGGTGAGGACCGGGTGCGTGCGGCGGATCCTGTGCGCTCATGGTCTGGCCTCCAGCTGTGTCGCTGGCGCGTCCCCCCGCCACGTCTGCTTCCCTCACCACCCTCCAACGCCGGCGGAGCCCGATCACGGGGCCGAAGGTCCCTGCCGACCGGCCGCTCGACCCACCGGCTCGTCATCGGTCAGATCTGCGGAACGACCGCGACCGGACACGGCGCGTGGTGCAACACCGCGTGGTTGACCAGGCCCAGCTGCAGACCCACGTACCCGTGGCGCCTGCGGGCCCCGACGACGAGCAGATCAGCACCGGACGCGGCCTCCAAGAGCGCCCGTCGCACCGGGCCCTCGATCACCTCGCTGGTCACCCGCACGTCCTGATACCGCTCCGCAGGGCCGCGCAGCGCGTCGGCGAGCACTTGTGCCGGCGGGCGTCGCATGGCCTGGAGGGCGTATCCGGACAGGCCCGGAGGCCCCGGGGTCCCGACCGGGATGCTCCAGGCGTGCACAGCAACGAGCCGACAGTGCCGCACATGGGCCTCGCGAAACGCGAACTGCACGGCCGTACCGCTGCCCTCCCCGTCCTCGACTCCGACGACGACGCTCCCAAACCGGTCGGCACGGTGCTCCACCCCGCCACGCACGACGACGACCGGGCAGTCGGCATGGGCGGCCACGGCCAGGCTGACCGAGCCCAGGAGCAGTCCAGCCAGGTCTCCGAGACCTCTCGACCCCAGCACCAGCGCGAAGGCGTTGCGCCCTTTGCCGATCAGAGCGGAAGCGGCGTCCTCATGCAGCACCTCACTCGACAGCCGCACCGCCGGGACACTCTTCCTGGCTCGCTCCGAGGCATCGGAGACCAGGCCGGGCGCCTCGTGGCCTGGTGCGGCCGCGTGCACGAGATGGAGCGGTACCTCGTGCCGCAGCGCCTCGTCCGCGGCCCAGTCCACCGCCTCAAGGCTCGCCTCGGACCCGTCGATGCCGACCACCAGGGGAACCGCCACCGCTCCCACCTCCCTTGTTCCGGACTTCCGGCCCATGCGACGGCCACCTCGCCAGGGACCACATGCGCCGCGAGGAGATCTGGGGTAGTCCTCAATGTAGAAGCGCCGTGTTCCGTCGGCAGGCGCAGACACTCGTGCGTTGCATCGAGCACACCCCGCAGCCGGCCGGCACGGCCACCGACGCACGGGGCGAGCAATCCGGACAGTGGACACGCCCACCGTCCTTCCAGCTTCGTACGAGATGGAGGCAGTCGCCATGGAACGAGCCCTCACCGTCGGTCTCGACGGCTCACCCGAGAGTCTCGCAGCCGCTCGCTGGGCCGCCGACGAAGCCGAGCGACGCAATCTCACCCTGCGCCTGCTGCACGCGTGGCCCCTGCTCGCGCCGGAACCGACCCGTATCCCCTCGGAAGTCGACCAGAACTACTGGGCGAAGCGGCTCATGCACAACGCCCAGGCGGAACTTCAGGCACGCCATGCCGGCCTCACCGTTGTCGGCAGCCTGGTCGCCGACGACGCCCAGAACGCACTGCTCCAAGCCGCGTCGGAGTCCGAGATGCTCGTGCTCGGCTCTCGGGGCCTGACTCCCGTGGAGAGCTTCTTCCTCGGCGACATCAGCATGGCCGTCGTGGCACGCGCCGAGCGGCCCGTGGTCCTGGTCCGCGCCGACCGGCGGGAAGCGGGCCACATGCCCGAATCAGGTGCACCGGGCGACGTGGTTGTGGCACTGAAACTGCACGGCCCGTGCGACGAGCTACTCGAATTCGCCTTCACCACCGCGGCCGCGCGGGGCGTACCCGTGCGCGCGGTCCATGGCCGCAGCCTGCCGATCCACGCGTACGCTCCCTGGGGCGTCGACCACGCCATGGCGCAGAAGGAACGGCAGGAGGCACAGAAGGGCCTGAGCCAAGCCCTCCGCCCCTGGCGCGAGAAGTTCCCGGGTGTGGTCGTGGCCGACACCATCCGCCTCGACAGCACCGCCAGGGCAGTCGTGGCAGCCGCCGAGGGCGCCGCGCTGCTGATCGTCGGCCGGCGAAAGCACCACCCACCGCTGGCGCCACGCCTGGGTCCCGTGGCCCAGGCAGCCGCCCACCACGCCCGCTGCCCCGTCGCCGTCGTCCCCCATGACTGAGCCGCGCCGCCACGAGGAACCGACGGCGTCGGTGCGGCGAGCCGACGCCCCCGGGACGCCGTCCCTCGCGCGGGCGGAGGTGCGCGAGACCCACACCGCGGTGGTGCTCTTCGTCGGGGACCGGGCCTACAAGGTGAAGAAGCCGGTCGACCTGACGTTCTTGGACTACACCACGGTGACCGCCCGGCGGGCCGCCTGCGAGCGGGAAGTCGTCCTCAACCGCCGCTTCGCCCCTGACGTCTACCTCGGCATCGGCGAGTTCCGGAGCCCGGACACGGACGCACCCGAGCCCGTCGTGGTGATGCGCCGCATGCCCACCGAACGCCGCCTCTCCCGACTCGTACGGGAAGGCGCGGCCACGGACGACGCCCTTCGCGCCGTCGCCCGGCTCCTCGCCACCCACCACGCGAGCGCACCTCGCGGCGGGGAGGTGAGCGAGCAGGGGACGCGCGACGCACTCTCCTCACGCTGGGAAGCGAGCTTCGCCCAGGTCCGTGCCCTGTCCAGCGACGGCACCGCGCCCGACGGAGTGGAGGAGATCGAGCGCTTGGTGCGCCGCTACCTCGCCGGCCGCGAGCCCCTTTTCGACAAACGAATCGAGCAGGGACGGGTGGTCGACGGCCACGGGGACCTCCTCGCCGAGGACATCTTCTGCTTCGACGACGGCCCACGCGTTTTGGACTGCCTGGAATTCGACGACACCCTCCGTTACGTCGACGGCCTCGACGACGCCGCCTTCCTCGCCATGGACCTGGAACAACTCGGCGCCCCTGAGGCCGCAACGTTCTTCCTCGCCGAGTACAGCGAGTACTCCGGCGACCCGGCGCCGCCCTCCCTGCGCCACCACTACGTCGCCTACCGCGCGTTCGTCCGGGCCAAGGTCTCCCTGATCCAGGCACGCCAGGGCACGCACGGCGCGGAGGCGGCGGCGCGCCGACTGATCACGACCACCCTGCGCCACCTGCGCGCCTCCGCCGTCGGCCTGACCCTCGTCGGCGGCCTCCCGGGCAGCGGCAAGTCCACGCTCTCCGGCGCGCTCGCCGATCGCCTGGGCGTCACCCTGCTCAGCAGCGACCGCCTCCGCAAGGAACTGGCGGGCATCCCCGCGGAGCAGTCGGCTGCCGCCGCCTACGGCGAGGGCCTGTACTCCCCCGAATGGACCAGGAAGACGTATGCCGCTCTGCTCGACCGAGCATCGGCCCTGCTGGCCCAGGGTGAATCCGTCGTTCTGGACGCCACCTGGCACGACGCGGGACAGCGGGAAGCCGCCCAGCGCATGGCCGAACACACCCACACCGACCTCGTCGCCCTGCACTGCCAGGTTCCGGGCGACGTGGCCACGACCCGCATCGCCACCCGCGCGCCCGGAGCGTCCGACGCCGGCCCCGACGTGGCCGCCGTCATGGCTGCCACGGAGGCTCCATGGTCCGAGGCCGTCAAAGTCGACACGAGCGGCTCCCTGGAGGCCGCGGTGGTCCAGGCGCTCTCGGTCATCCGCCCGCACGCCGACAGCCAGGCCCCGGTCTTCCGCCGCCCCTACATGGAGCCGGACTAGACGAGTCGGTACACCCGCCGCGGCGGCCGACCACCGGCCCGCGCCACCCGGTTCCGCGGGACTCGGCGCGTTCCCTCAACGGTGGTTGTACGGGGAACCCCGTCCGGCAGAGGTGCACGCCCGGACTGTCACTGATCTGCACTGCCCAACGGTCCGGAGGAGTCCGGCAATCCCGGTTGCCCGGACGTGCTGTGAGGGCGACGGTGGAGGAGAGGCAGCCGAGGTGGCCGGGGAGTGGGTGACCATGCGAGCACTCGTCTACCACGGCCCCGAACAGACCTCCTGGGACACGGTCACGGATCCGGCGATCGAGGACCCGACCGACGTGGTCGTGCGTGTCGACGCGACGACCATCTGCGGCACCGATCTGCACATCCTGCGCGGCGACCTCCCCGAGGTGAAGCCAGGAACGGTCCTCGGCCACGAGGCCGTCGGCGAGGTGGTGGAAGTGGGCCGCGAGGTGCACTCCATCACCCGGGGGGATCAGGTGATCGTGTCGTCGGTCTCGGCCTGCGGGCGCTGTGAGTTCTGCCGTGACGGCACGTACGGACAGTGCCACGGCGGGGGCGGGTGGATCCTCGGGAATCTGATCAACGGGACACAGGCCGAGTTCGTGCAGGTGCCCTTCGCGGACTACTCCACCCGAAGGCTGCGCGGCTCCGTGACACTGGAGGACGCCGTCCTGCTCGCCGAGGTCCTCCCCACCGCCTACGAGGTCGGCGTGCGGAACGGACACGTGAGCCCGGGGGACACCGTCGTCGTGGTGGGCGCCGGCCCCGTCGGGCTCGCCGCGGTCATCACCGCGCGGATCTACTCGCCGCGCAGAATCATCGCCGTGGACCGGTCCCCTTCCCGGCTCGAAAACGCCACTCGCCTGGGGGCCGACTCCGCCGAGCTGCCCGGGCGGCTGATCGCCGATCTGGCCGAGGATCCCGGCGCGGACGTGGCCATCGAAGCCGCCGGAGATCCGGAGAGCTTCATCCTGTGCACGAGGGTGGTACGCACGGGCGGGCACATCGCCAACATCGGCACGCACGGCAAGCCGGCCACCCTGCATCTCGAGGCCCTGTGGCGCAAGAACATGACGATCAGCACCGGCCAGGTCGACACGTCCTCCACACCCTGGCTGCTCGACCTGGTGACGTCCGGACGCCTGCACATCTCCCAGCTCGTCACCCACACCCTCGCCCTGAGCCGGATGGAGGACGCCTACGAAGTCTTCTCCCACGGCACCGAGACCGGCGCCCTCAAGGTCGTACTGCGCCGCGAGTAGAGCACCCGGCGCGAGAACAGCCGCGACCCGCCCCTGCGGTGTCATCAAGGATCTGCACCTCTGTGAACCAGCACCCCAGGAGTCCCGACCGCGGCCGGTCGGCGCTGCCCGCAGTGCGGCCCGGCCCAGGCAGGGCGACTCTGGAGAGAGGCAGGCATCGGGAGGAGCGCCCATGCACTGGGAGAGAATCTCCAAGGACACCGCGCCGGGCGTCCCGCCGAATCTCGCCGACTACGACCGGGCTCGGTCCGTTTTCACCTGGTCGCAGGCGCGCACCGAGCTGACCGGATTGTCCGGCGGCGGACTGAACATCGCGCACGAGGCAGTCGACCGGCACGTGGGTGCGGGCCTCGGGAACAAGGTCGCGCTGCGGTGCCTGTCCCGTGACAACGTCCTCTCCACCGTCACGTACGGCGAGTTGGCCCACCGTACGGCCCGCTTCGCGAACGTCCTGCGGTCACTGGGCGTCGGCCACGGGGACCGGGTGTTCACCCTGCTCGGTCGTTGCCCCGAGCTCTACACGGCGGTGCTCGGCACCCTGAAGAACACCAGCGTGCTGTGCCCGCTCTTCTCCGCGTTCGGCCCCGACCCGGTGGAACAGCGCCTGCGCCTTGGCGACGCCCGCGTGCTCGTGACGACCGCGGCTCTGTACCGGCGCAAGGTCGCCGACCGGCGGACGTCGCTGCCCGTCCTTGAACACGTCCTCATCGTCGGGCCCGGCGCCGAGGAGCTTCCCGGCACGCTGTCCTTCGAGGCACTGATGTCCGCCGCCCCGGACAGGTTCACCATCCCGCCGACCTCGCCCGAGGACATGGCACTGCTGCACTTCACCAGCGGAACCACCGGCACCCCCAAGGGCGCTGTCCACGTCCACGAGGCGGTCGTGGCCCACTACGCCACGGCCGCGTACGCGCTTGATCTGCACCCCGAGGACGTGTACTGGTGCACCGCCGACCCCGGCTGGGTCA
This sequence comes from Streptomyces sp. HUAS ZL42, assembly GCF_040782645.1. Taxonomy (GTDB): domain Bacteria; phylum Actinomycetota; class Actinomycetes; order Streptomycetales; family Streptomycetaceae; genus Streptomyces. Next base: position 9,543,815 of record NZ_CP160403.1, on the reverse strand, counting down.
CCGGCATGTCGTACGGCATCGTCGCCCCGCTCGTGCACGGCGTGACGGTCGTCGTCGACGAGGGCGACTACGACGCGCGGCGCTGGTACCGGATCCTCGACGAGCAGCGGGTCAGCGTCTGGTACACCGCGCCCACGGCGCTGCGCATGCTGATGCGCGCCACACCCCGTGAAGGACCGTACGATCTGCCGCGCTCCTACGACCTGTCGGCTCTGCGGTTCATCGCCTCGGTCGGCGAGCCGCTCAATCCCGAGGCCGTGGTGTGGGGTCAGGAGGTGCTGGGCCTGCCGGTGCACGACAACTGGTGGCAGACCGAGACCGGCTGCATCATGATCGCGAACTTCGCGGCCTGCGAGATCCGCCCCGGTGCGATGGGCCGCCCGCTGCCGGGTGTCGAGGCGACCGTACTGAAGCAGGGCGAGGACGGCCGGGCACTGATCACCGACGGCAGGGTCACGGAGTTGGACAGCCCTGATGTGGAGGGCGAGTTGGCGCTGCGGCCCGGCTGGCCGTCCATGTTCCGCGGCTACCTGCACGACAAGGAGCGCTACGAGGCCGCGTTCGCCGACGACTGGTATCTGACCGGCGACCTGGTCAGGCGGGACGCGGACGGCTGGTACTGGTTCGTGGGGCGCGCAGACGACGTCATCAAGTCGGCGGGACATCTCATCGGCCCGTTCGAGGTGGAGAGCGCGCTGATGGAACACGCGGCCGTCGCGGAGGCCGGAGTGATCGGCCGGCCGGACCCCGTCGCCGGGAACGTCGTCAAGGCGTTCGTGTCACTGCGCCCCGGCGTCGAGGCGACCCCCGAACTGGAGCGGGAACTGCTGGCCTTCGCCCGCCGCCGGCTGGGCCCGGCCGTCGCGCCCCGGGAGATCGCCTTCGACCAGAACCTGCCCAAGACCCGCAGCGGCAAGGTCATGCGCCGCTTGCTGCGCGCCCGCGAACTCGGTCTGCCCACCGGCGACTTGTCGACGTTGGAGGGATCCTCATGAGCCTGGCCCGCAACACCCGCTCCAGGAAGGCCCCGGGGACCCCGAAGCCTGCCAAGACGGCCGCGAAGAAGACCCCGACGAGCAAGAAGTCCCCGACGAGCAAGAGGACCGGGCGGACAGAGGTTCCGGCCGCCGGGCCGGACGCCGTGCACCGGATGGATCTGCTGGCGGCCATGCTGCGTATCCGGCGCTTCGAGGAACGATGCGTCGAGTTGTACAGCGCGGCGAAGATCCGAGGCTTCGTCCACCTCTACATCGGCGAGGAGGCCGTCGCCGTCGGCGTCAACGAAGCGCTGTACCCCGAGGACGCGGTGGTCTCCACCTACCGTGAGCACGGCCACGCACTCGCCCGCGGCATCCCCGCCGAGGCTGTCATGGCCGAGATGTTCGGCAGGACGACCGGGTGCAGCGGGGGACGCGGTGGGTCCATGCACCTGTTCGACGCGAGCCGCCGCTTCTACGGAGGCAACGCGATCGTCGCCGGCGGTCTCCCACTGGCCGCCGGTCTCGCCCTCGCCGACCGCATGCGCGACCAGCCCCGCGTCACCTGCTGCTTCTTCGGCGACGGTGCCTTCGCCGAGGGCGAGTTCCACGAGACGGCGAACCTTGCCGTCCTGTGGAACCTGCCGCTGCTGCTCGTCTGCGAGAACAACCTCTACGCCATGGGGACAGCCCTCGAACGGCACGAGGCGCAGACGGACCTGGCCATGCGGGCAGCCTCGTACGGCATGGTCGCCTGGGCCGTCGACGGCATGGACGTCGAGGCCGTGGAGCACGCCGCCCGCCGGGCCACCGAGGCCATCCGGGGCGGCGCGGGCCCCCACTTCCTCGAGGCGCGCACCTACCGCTTCCGCGCCCACTCCATGTACGACCCGGACCGCTACCGCGACAAGGAGGAGATCGAGCGGTGGAAGACCCGGGACCCCGTCAACCAGCTCATGGACCGCATGCGCGAGGACGATGAGCTGGGCGACGAGGAACTCACCGGAATCGAGCACCGCGTCACCGACGAGGTCGACCGCGCCGTCGAAACGGCCGAGCAGGCACCGGAGGAGCCGGTCGAGGACCTGCTCCTCCATGTCACCAGCGCCCCGGCGGAAGCGAGGTGAGCATGAGCGCGGACGGGCAGCCGGAGAAGGCGAAGACGACCTACCGAGAGGCCATGCGTGAGGCACTGCGGGAGGCGCTGAGCGCCGACGACCGCGTCTTCCTCATGGGCGAGGACGTGGGCCGCTACGGAGGATGCTTCGGCGTCAGCCTCGGCCTGCTGGAGGAGTTCGGGCCGGAGCGGGTCCGCGACACCCCGCTGTCGGAGTCCGCGTTCGTGGGTGCGGGCATCGGCGCCGCCCTGGCCGGGATGCGACCGATCGTCGAGATCATGACGGTCAACTTCAGCCTGCTCGCCCTCGACCAGATCGTCAACAACGCCGCCACCCTGCTGCACATGTCCGGCGGCCAGCTCCCCGTCCCGCTGGTTATCCGCATGACCACGGGCGCGGGACGGCAGCTCGCCGCCCAGCACTCCCACAGCCTGGAAGGCTGGTACGCACACATCCCGGGCATCCGCGTGCTGGCACCGGCCACCATCGAGGACGCCCGCCACATGCTCGCCCCGGCACTCGCCGAACCCGATCCCGTACTGATCTTCGAGCACGGAAGCCTCTACAACGCCGCCGGCGAACTCTCCCCGCCCGCCACGGCAGTGGACATCGATCACGCCACGATCCGCCGACCCGGCACCGACATCTCCCTGATCACCTACGGCGGCTCACTGCCCAAGGCGCTCGCGGCGGCGGACGAACTGTCCACCGAGGGCATCAATGCCGAGGTCGTCGACCTGCGCACGCTTCGGCCCCTCGACGACGAAGCCATCACCGCCACCGTGGCCCGCACACACCGCGCGGTGATCGTCGACGAGGCCTGGCGCACCGGCAGCCTCGCCGCCGAGATCTCCGCCCGCATCGCCGAGGAGTCCTTCTACGAACTGGACGCCCCGGTGGAACGGGTGTGCAGCGCGGAGGTCCCCATCCCGTACGCCCGGCGGTTGGAGGAGGCCGCCCTGCCGCAGACCGCCGACATCGTCGCGGCGGCACACCGGGCGGTGGGCTGACCATGGCCGAGTTCACCATGCCGTCCCTCGGCGCCGACATGGACGAGGGCACACTCCAGGAGTGGCTGGTACGGCCCGGCGACGAGGTCCACAAAGGAGATCCCGTCGCGGTCGTCGAGACCGCCAAGTCCACGATCGAGGTTGAGTGCTTCGAGACCGGGACGATCGGGAAGCTGCTGGTCGAGCCGGGCATGACAGTGCCCGTCGGTACGGCGCTCGCCCTGATCGAGGCGCCCGCGGAAAAGCCCCGGAAGCAAGACCGGAAGCAAGAGAAGCCCCGACAACCCGAAAAGGCCGAGGCCAAGCGGCCAACCCGGCGGGCGCCACAACCCACGCCAACCCTCGCCCGGCCAGAACCCACCTCAGTCCCAGAGCCGCCCGCCGGCCACGAGGACGAGCGCGGGCACATCGAGGCGGGCCCATTGGTCCGGCACCTCGCCGAACGCAGCGGCCTCGACCTGGAGACCCTCAAAGGATCCGGGCCGGGAGGGCGCGTTACCCGAACCGATGTCGAACAGGCAGCCGCAGCCGCCGAGGCTGCCGCTCCCCCGTCACGCATACGGGCCACCCCGCTCGCCCGTCGACTCGCCGCCGAACTGGACGTCGACCTGACGGCCGTGAAGGGGAGCGGCAAAGGGGGCGTTGTCCGCGCTGCCGACGTGCGCGCGGAGGCCCCGGGGCCGGCAACCACGGCCCCGCCCGGGCGCCACGTCACTGCCCCGGTACGTCGCTCCGAGGGCCGATCAGCCGCGATGCGTCAGGCGATCGCGGGATTGATGGCCCGCGCCAACCGGGACATCCCGCACTACTACCTGTCCCAAACCGTCGACATGGCCACCGCCATGGACTGGCTGCACGAGCACAACCGGCACACGCCGGTCGGCGAGCGGTTGCTGCCCGCAGCCCTGCTCCTGAAGGCGGCGGCCCTCGCGGCCCGGGAGGTCCCCGAGCTCAACGGCTTCTGGACCGACGACCACTTCACGGCGGGCGACGGCGTACACCTCGGCGTGGCCGTGTCGTTGCGCGGCGGCGGGCTCGTCGCCCCCGCCCTGCGCGACGCCGACACCCTCGAACTCCCCCAACTGATGACCGCCCTGAAGGACCTGGTCGCCCGCGCCCGCACCGGCAGGCTCCGCGGCTCGGAACTGTCCGGCCCCACGCTCACGGTCACCAGCCTCGGTGACCAAGGCGTGGAAGCCGTCTTCGGCGTCATCTATCCGCCGCAGGTGGCCCTCGTCGGCTTCGGACGGGTCGTGGACCGCCCCTGCGCCGTCGACGGCCTGCTCGGCGTACGGCCCGTCGTCACCGCCACCCTGTCGGCGGACCACCGGGCAACCGACGGCGCGGTCGGAGCCCACTACCTGACCGCGGTCGACCGCCTCCTGCAGAATCCGGAGCAGCTGTGAACCGTACCGAGGCACTGGACATCGTCAAGGAATCGATCACGCAAGTCATCCCCGATGCCGACTTCACCACCGTTGGGCCCGACGACCAGTTCCGCGACGCCCTCGAGATGGACTCGCTGGACTTCCTGAGTTTCATCGAGACGCTCAGCGAGCGAACCGGTATCCGCATCGACGATGAGGAAACCCCACAGTTGACCACGCTTTCCGCAAGCACCGACTTCCTCCTCGCCCGCACGAAGTGAGCAGGCCCGGCCCGCGGCACACCACCGGAACCGGACGGCGCCCTGCCCACACGGCTTCCGGTGCGTCAGTCGTTGTCACTCCGCTCACCCGTGGCGGTCTTGGAGAAGCCGTCCTGCCAGGCGGCCTTCGCCCCGGAGTCGCCGATCCGGTAAACGTCCACGACTGCGCCCGCGGCCACCCCGACGGACAGCACCGCCGCCGCCAAGCGGACTACCAGCGCGGACCGGGACGAGGCTGACCGGGTCCGCTGCTCCGCGGGAGCGGTCTGTGCCGCGGCCGACCGTCGGGTCGTCCACCAGACCGCCGTCGCCAGCACGAACAGGCCCGCGGCCCAGGGGAGCAACCCGTCGCCGAGTTCTGCGTGCCTGCGTACCAGGGCGTTGCTGTCGACGTGCTCCTCCAGCCACTCGCCGGCCTCCGTGGCCAGGGGCACGCTCGCCAGCGCCACCAGGGCCAGCGCCGGCAGCACAATCCCCATGCGCCGGGCGGCACGCGGCCATATCGCGCCGACCACGACCGCCAGTGCGCTCAGCGGGACGAGCACGACGACGAAGTGCACGATCAGGACGTGTGCCGGCAGACCGTTGACAACGGTGAGGCTCATCGGGTGTTCCTCCAGAAAGCGACCGTCAGGAGTCGGCTCGGTCACGTTCCCGCGTGCCGGCCGATGGGGCGCGTCAGCCTGGCACAGGAATCTCTCAGGTTCTTCTGAACCCGCGGCCTTCCGGAAGACGGTGAATTGGCGTCCCGCAACCAGCACGCGGCCCTTGTGGCTGCGGCACAGGCGGTGAACGGTCACCGGGTCTGCATCGGCCGTCCCAACCCCGCGGCCGCACAGCCTTCTCGGCCCGCGCTGTCGACAATCGGTACCCTCCTCGACGGCGCGGCCACAGCGGAGTTTGCTCACCGGCGACCGCGTCGAACCCGCCCAGGAGGTCGCCGCCGTCCTCGGCTGCTGTTGCCTCACGCTCGGCTGCGGCGCGCCGAGCTCAGCCACGCTGGCAGGGTCGCCGCCGTGCGCGCCGGACGCGTTCCGCGCGGTCACCGTGATGGTCGGCGACGCCATGGGCGCACGCGGCGACAAGCCACGTACAGCAGCCCGAGCGGGAAAGACGTGACCAGCACCCGCACGGTCAGCCGCCGGTCGGGCCGGATCGGCTGCGCAGCGCCATCACCCCGGGATCAGGCCCTCGTCGGAGAGCAGCTCCCGCACCTGTTGGAGGCTGGTGTCCTCATCCGGCAGCACCAGGTCGGACGGCGTGATCATCTCGTCCGGCAGGGGTGTGCCGAGGCTTCGCACGGCGTCCAGCAGGGCCGACAGGGCGGTGGCGAACGCCGTCTCGTTGCGGGCGTCGACTGCCGACTGCAGGGCGGCATCCAGCTCGTTGAGCCGGTCGACGTGTTCGTCGGTGACCTCGTACTGACCCTCACCGAGAATCCGCATGATCATGATGTGGCCTCCTGGTCCGGCGGGCCCTGCTCGGCGCTCTTTCCTTCCACGGCCGGCGGAGTGGCGGACTCGGGGAGCTGGGCTTTCATCCGGGCCAGTTCCCTGTCCACGTCCTGGCCGGAGGTGACGCGCTCGAGTTCGGCCTGGATGTCGTCGCGGCCGGCTGGAAGGGTGGCGTCCTCCAGAGCGCCGGAAGCGAGCAGTTCGTCCAGCGCCCCGGCGCGCGCCTGCATCTGTTCGGTCTTGTCCTCGGCGCGCTGCATGGCCAGGCCGACATCGCCCAGCTCCTCGCCGATACCGGTGACGGCCTCGGTGATGCGGGTCTGGGCCTCGGCGGCGGTGTAGCGGGCCTTGATGGTCTCCTTGCTGGTGCGGAAGGTGTCCACCTTCGCTTGCAGGCGCTGGGAGGCGAGGGTGAGTTTCTCCTCCTCGGCCTGGAGCGATGCCTGCTGGCTCTGGAGGTCCGTGAGCTGGGAAGCCACGGCGGTGCGCCGGCTCAGGGCTTCGCGCGCGAGGTCCTCGCGTCCGGCGGCGAGCGCCTGCTGGGCCTGCCCCTCCAGCTTGCCGCTGGACTGGCGCAACTGGTTGATCTGCAGGTCGATGCGCTTGCGGCTGGTGGCAACGTCCGCCACACCACGACGTACCTTCTGCAGCATCTCCTGCTGCTGGGCATAGGAGTAGTCCAGAACCTCGCGCGGGTCTTCGGCCTTGTCCAGAGCCTTGTTCGCCTTCATCCGGAAGAGGGTGGCTATGCGCTGGGCGATGCTGGTCATAGCGGCCTGCCTCCTCTCGATCGGTGAGGAATCAGCCGGTCCATGCCTCGTCTGCGGGACACCTCCAGGCTCCGGCGGCGTGGTCCGGGCCGCAACCTTGGTCCTGGCGTCCCGGTCGGCCGGTGACGTTTCGGCCGGCACATCCAGCAACTTTTCAGGATCGCCTCATGGGGCGAGAGCCGGCGGGACTCCGTAGCCTGATGACAAAGGGCAGGAGGACGGTGCGATGTTTCCGAGGGGAGGAGATCGTGGCCACACTGACCCAGCAGTTGCACAGTGAGCACGAGCACCTGCTGCCGCACATCGAGACACTGCGCACGGTCGCCGACACCGTGGGTCGAACGACGCCGGAAGCGCTCGGCACCGCGCTCGGCGCCATCCAGCTCTTCCTCGCCGATCACCTCATCCCGCACGCCGAAGCCGAAGACCATGTGCTGTACCCGGCGATCGCTCGAGTGATGGGTGCCGCCGAAGCGACCGCAACGATGTCCAGGGAACACGTCGAGGTCGGCCGACTGGCGCGCGAACTGGCCACACTGCGCGAGGCGGTGGACCGGGAGGGGCTCAACGACGAGCTGCAGGCCGCACTGCGCCGCGTCCTGTATGGCCTGTACACGCTGGTCAAGGTCCACTTCGCGAAGGAAGAGGAGATCTACCTGCCGCTACTCGAGGAGCGGCTTCCCGCTGCCGAGGCAGAACAGCTTCTCGCCGAGTTGGCGCACTCCGGCCACAACCAGTGAAGCCCGCTGTCCGCTCACAGCGTCCATGTCGCGACCGCGCGACCGCGCCACCTCCGAGCGGGACGATCAGGGCTCAGACTGCCTCTGTGCCGTCGACGACATCGACGACGTCGTCGACATCCCGCACCGATGCGATCAGTTCGGTGACCACGGCCCTGTCCAGTCTCCCTGTGATGGTCACCACGCCGTTCTCCACGGCGACCTCGACAGCGCGTGGATCCAGCAGGTGCTGCCCGACCAGCGACTCGACCTCGGCCCGGATCTCGGCGTCGTCCCGGATCAGGGCCCGCAGCAGATCACGTCGGCTCACCACACCGACGAGCCGGCCGCGGTAGTCGGTCACGGGCAGCCGCTTCAGCCTCGCGTGGGCGGCGGTCCACGCGGCATCGGCCACTCGCTCCGCCGGGTGAACAGTGACCGGCGGGAAGGTCATCAACGTGGCCGCCGTGTCGCCGTGGCTCTTGTCGTACAGGCGGTGCTGCCACAACCTGCCGACAGGTCCGTGCCGGTGCGGCTCCGCCATGACGGCGGCCTTCGCCAGCAGATCCGACTCCGAGACGACGCCGATCACGTGGTCGTCCGCGTCGACCACCGGTACGGCGCTCACCTGCTCCCGGGCGAGCGTGTGGGCCACGTCGAGGAACGGCATGTCGCCGGGGACGGAGACCGCCGGAACCTGCATGACGTCCCGCACGCGGAGTACGGCCGGTAGCTGGACGGAGGGCACTTCCGCGGCCGTGGCAGCCGTCTCGGCCCTTTCCCTTCCGCTACCGGGCTCGCTCTCCTCGGCGCTCCTCGCCGACGCGGCGGCGGCGACCGCGGCGAGGTAGCGGCCCAACGCCTCCTGGCGCGGTTCTTCCTGGGGTGTCCAGTGGCGGCCAGGCGTGGTGTGACGGGCATCCTTCCCCGCGGAGCTGCGCTCGAAGTCGCTCACGGCTGCCTCCCAGGGGACGCCGTCCACCTACGGGATCAGTCTCGCATCGAATCAGTGGTGTGGCCCCCGGGCCGAACGGCCCCGGCGCGGGACCGGTGGCCCAACGCGGCGCGACACGTCTGCGTCCACCGTGGAGACTGGGAATTGCTCAGCGGACCAGGGTCTTGCACCGACCTGGAGGAGGGTTCGTGGCGGGTTTGCGGGACTTTCTGACACGGTTCCGGCCGGCAGCCTCGCCCGGCCGTGCCGCGCCGGGTGGTGTCCCCGCGGACCGCTCCGCCGAACTCCGCGCGGAACTCGCACCGCCCCTGGCCCTGCTCGAACAGGCGGAGGCGGAAGCCAGGACTGTTCGCGAGCGGGCCGACGACGCCGCCGCGTCACGCCGACGGCAAGCCGAACGGCAGGCCGAGGCGATCGTGGCCGAGGCAGGCGAGGAGGCCCTTCGGGTCCGGGAGCGCGCGGCCGAGCAGGTGCTGCGTGCCGCCGAGGGCGAGGCGGCGGCACTGCGCGCCGCAGCCGAGCGCGAGGCAGCCGCCGTACGCAACCGTGCCAGGACCCGCACGTCCCCGCTCGCCGACCGTGTGGTCGCACTGGTGCTGGAGGACCTCGCGCCGGGGAAGGGATCGTCACCCGCACCGCCGCCTCACCGGGCTCCGTTCCGCGGCAGGCCCCAGGAGGGTGGTCCCTGATGGGTGCCGGATGGGTGGCCGGTGCGACCCGGGCACGGGCTCTGCGGACCAGGTGCCTGGGCGCGGAAGGCGTCCGGGACGTGGCCGGGTCCCGGACGTTGGACGACGCCTTGCGCTACTTGGCGGCCACCGCGTATCGGCACGACGTCGCCCCCGGCGTCACCCCGGCCGAGGCCCAGCGTGCGGTCTCGGCAACACTGCTGTGGCATCTGCGGGTTCTCGCCGGCTGGCAACCGGCCACCGGCACCGACGCCATCCGGGCGCTCGCCGCCGGATTCGAGATCTCCAACACCGAACACCATCTACGTTCCCTCTCGGCCGAAACTCCCGGCCCCACCCCGGCCGACCCGCGACAGACGGGCACGCAACGCCTCCGCCCCCCGCCCTACCGCCTGGGCGCGCTCGCGACCGCCTGGAAACGGCTCGCCCGAACCCGTACGCCGTCGGAGCTGCGTACCACGCTGGCGGCCTCCGCCTGGGGCGATCCCGGAGGCGACTCCCCGGCCGCTGTGGCCACCGGTATGCGGGTGTCCGCCGCACTACGGCTCGCGGCGGCCGCTCCCGACGCCGCGCGCTGGGCCGCGGCCCGGCTCGCCCTGCTGTTCGGCCGTGAGGTGTTCGTCGTCGGCCGCCGGATGCCGGACGTCTCCGCCCGCCGTGCGGCCCGCCTGCTCGGCCATCGAGCGGTGGGCGCGGGCTCGTATGCCGACTTCCGGAATGCGCTGCCGGCCACGGCGCGGTGGCTGCTGGCGGATGTCGACGAGGCGGCGGACCTGTGGCGGGCGGAGGCGCGGTGGTGGGACGCGGTTGAGCGGGACGGCCGGGAACTGCTGCGCGGCTCGGACTTCGGACCGCAGCCGGTGGTGGGGGCCGTGGCGCTGCTGTCCGCCGACGCGTGGCGGACCCGCGGCGCGCTGGAACTGGCCGCCAGGGGCGGCGGCCCCGGAGACTGGCCCTCGGAGGTGCTCGATGCTCCGGGCTGAGGCGGCGGTGCCGGTCCGGATGCGCAGGGTGGCCGTCGTGGCGCCCGAGCAGGCACTGCGGGAGAGCCTGGTGCGGATCGCCGAGGCGGGCTGCGTCGAGATCGACTTGGCCGACGACGGCGGGCCGGACGTCCGCGGGCCCGCCGCGACGCGGCTCCAACGGCTGCGTGCCGAGCCGGAACAAGCCGTGATCAGCGAGGCTCCGCCCGACCTGGACGCCCTGGAGCGCGAGGGCCGCACGGACCTGCTGGCGGGCGAGGCGCAGTTGGAGGAGCGGCTCGGCAGCGCGGTCCGGCACGGCGAGGTCGCGGCACTGGCCGGCTGGTGTCCCGAGACGGAGGTGGGCGCCACCGCGGCGCGCATCGCCGGTGCCGGGGGCGCGCTGGTGCCGCTGCGGACCCCGCGCGGTGTCGACCCGCCGACCTTGCTGACCGGAGCGAGCACGGTGCGCCCGGGGTACGCGGCGAGGCCCGTGCGGCGCTCCTTCACTCCCCTGGTCACGACGTACGGAACCGTGCCCTACGCCGACCTCGACCCCACGATGGCGGCCGGGATCGTGTACGTGGTGATGTTCGGCCTGATGTTCGGCGACGCGGGGCACGGGCTGCTGCTGGTCGTCATCGCGCTCCTGTTGCGGGCGGGCCGGCCGCGCCGACTGGCGGCGCTGCGCCCGCTGTGGCCTTTCGTCGCGGGGGCGGGGCTGGCCGCCACCCTGGCCGGGGTGGCGTACGGGGAGTTCTTCGGCCCGACCGGGGTGCTGCCCGTGCTGTGGCTGGAACCGCTGGAGGAGCCCATGCGGCTGCTGGCCGCCGCCGTCGGGCTGGGCGCTGTGCTGCTGGCCGTCGCCTACGCCGCGGGGATCGTGAACCGGTGGCGGGAGGGCGGACCGGCGGCGGCACTGTACGCGACGACCGGTATCGCCGGTGCGGCGGTCTATCTCGGTCTCGCCGTCATTGCCGGGTATATGTGGCTCGGTCAGGCGGCGTACGGGGTCCTGGGGGCCGTGATCGCCGCCGTCGGGCTGGCGCTGGCCGGGGTGGGGCTGTACACGACCACGGCGGGTGGACCGGGTGGCGCCGTGCAGACGGGCATCCAGCTCTTCGACGCGGTGGTGCGGATCGGCTCCAACGTCGTGTCCTTCGCGCGGCTCGCTGCCTTCGGCCTGACCCATGCGGCACTCGGCGCGATCGTCTGGGACGGCACGACGGCCCTGGCGGCCCGGGGCCCGGTGGGCGTCGCCGCCGCGGTGCTCGTCTTCCTGCTCGGCAACGCCCTGGCCTTCTCGCTGGAGGCGCTGGTGGCGGGTGTCCAGGCGCTGCGGCTGGAGTTCTACGAACTGTTCTCCCGGCTCTTCGAGGGAGAGGGCCGCCCCTTCAGGCCCTGGCAGCTGCCCGTGCAGCACCTCACGGGGGCGGCCGTCGACGCCGGGCAGCCGCCCGCAGCGGAGGAGGCCGTCCGACACGGCCCGGCGAGGGAGGAGTCATCGTGATCACCTGGTTCTTGGCCCTGCCCGTCATCGTGGCGGGATTCGTCGCCGTACGCCTTGTGCTGCGGCGCTCGGGCCGGACGGCCCTGTGGTGGATGGTCGCCGCCGACTCTGTGCTCCTGGTGGCCGCCACCGTGGTGCTGACCCTGGCGCTCGGCGGGGGATCCGCGCAGGCAGCGACCACGGCGGCACAGGACTCCGGCTCCGGCTCCGCCGCCCTGATCGGTGCCGCGATCGCGGTGGCCGGGGCGACGATCGGTGCGGGCATCGCCGTCGCCTACACCGGCGCGGCGGCCCTCGCGGCGCTCAGCGAACGGCCCGAACTCTTCGGCCGTGCCATGGTCATCGTCGGCCTGGCCGAGGGCATCGCCATCTACGGGCTGGTCGTCGCGGTCATCCTCATCGGGAAGGCCTGACCATGGGCCGCGTCGCCGCCCTCGGAGAACGGGCCCGGGTGGCCGGTCTGGCGCTTGCCGGAGCGGTCGTCCTCGTCGCCGACGGCCCGGACGACGTACGCCGTCACTGGCGCAACCTGCCGGACGGCGTCGACCTGGTGATCCTCACCCCCGCCGCGGCCGCGGCGCTGGAATCGGACCCCGCGGCCCCCGGGGGCCGACGCCCGCTGACGGCCGTGATGCCGCCATGACGACCCCGGCCCCCGACCAGACGACGGACGCCCTCGACCCGGTCAGGGCGGGACTGCTGCGGGCAGCTCACGTCGACGCGGACGCGCTCCTGGCCCGCACCGAGCAAGAGGCCGCCGCCCTGCTCGGCAAAGCCCGCGCCGAGGCCCGGGCGATCCTCGACGAGGCCCGGCGCCAGGGCGAGGCCGACGGCGCGGACGCCGCCCGCGACCACCTCGTCAGGGCCCGGCGGGAGGCCAGGTCCCGTACGCTCGCCGCCCGCAGGGAGGCGTACGACGAACTGCGCCGCGCGGCCGCCGAACGGGTCGGGGAGCTGCGCCTGACCGAAGGCTACGCGTCCCTGCGGGAGCAGCTGGCACACCGGGCCCGTGTCCTCCTCGGTCCCGCCGCCGAGGTGAGCGAGCACGCCGACGGAGGCTTGGTGGCCCGGGCGCCCGGGAAGTGGGTCGACCTCTCGCTGACCGCGCTGGCCGACCGCGCACTGGACCGTATGGGAGCGGAGGTGCGGACACTGTGGGAGCCGTGACGGAAACCGCTCAGACGCGCCGACGGCCGACTGACCGGCAGCCGGCCTCCCGGATCCTGCGCGTCACCGGACCGCTGGTCGAGATGGAGTACACGGGCGGCATCGCGATGTACGACCTCGTCTCGGTCGGCCCCGCCGGTCTGCCCGGCGAGGTCGTGGCCATCAGCGGTGACGTGGTCACCGTCCAGGCGTACGAGTACACCGGCGGCCTCGCTCCGGGGCAGACGGCCCTGCCCCAGGGCCGTCCGCTGTCGGTGCGGCTCGGTCCGGAACTGCTCGGCGGGATCTTCGACGGCTTGCTGCGCCCCCTGTCCGGGGCCGGCGACTGGCTGCTGCCCGGCGCGCAGCGGGCGGCCGCCGAGGAACGAACCTGGTCCTTCTCCCCCTTGGTGGCGCAGGACGAGCAGGTGACCGAGGGGCAGGCCCTCGGGGAGATCCGGGACGCGGGACCGGTCGGAGTGAAGGTTCTCGTACCGCCCGGCTGCCGGGGCACAGTCGAGGAGATCGCCGGTGCCGGGGACCGTGCGCGCGATGCGACGGTGGCCGTGGTGGGCGGCACCGAGGTGACGGTGGGCGCACCGTGGCCGGTGCGCCGGCCGCGCCCGGTGCGCGAGCGCGTCGACAGCCACGAGGCCCTGAACACCGGCCAGCGGGTCATCGACCTGCTCTTCCCCGTGGCCCGGGGCAGCACGGTGGCGGTGCCCGGTGGCTTCGGCACCGGCAAGACGATGCTGTTGCAGCAGATCGCCAAGTGGTGCGACGCGGACGTCATCGTCTACGTCGGCTGCGGGGAGCGCGGCAACGAGATGGCCGACGTCATCACCGAACTGTCGGAGCTTCAGGACCCGCGCACGGGCGGACGCCTCGCGGACCGCACCGTGACGATCGCCAACACCTCCAACATGCCGATGATGGCGCGGGAGGCGAGCGTCTACACGGGGGTGACGGTCGCCGAGTACTTCCGGGACATGGGCCTGGACGTGGTGGTCATCGCCGACTCGACCTCCCGGTGGGCCGAAGCGCTGCGCGAGTTCGCCTCCCGGACCGGCGCGCTGCCCGCCGAGGAGGGCTACCCGGCCGGGCTGGCCTCCGCCATCGCGGCCTTCTACGAGCGGGCCGCCGCCGTGACCACCCTCGGCGGCGACCGGGGATCGGTGACGGTGATCGGCGCGGTGTCCCCGCCGGGCGGGGACATGACGGAACCGGTGACCGCGCACACCGAACGCTTCGTCCGCTGCCTGTGGACCCTCGACCGCGACCTCGCCTACGCCCGCCACTACCCGGCGGTCTCCTGGGCCGGGTCCTTCTCCCGGGACATCCCGGTTCTGGCGGCCGGGCACCGGGCGGCCGGCGATCCGGCCTGGTCCAGGCGCCGCGACCGGGTGGGAGCGGTGCTGGCGGAGGCCGACCGGCTGGCCGATCTGGTGGATCTGATCGGCATCGCCGCCCTGCCCGCGCGGGAACGCATCAGCGTGCTGGCGGGGAGGCTGGTGCGCGAGGGCGTGCTGCAGCAGAGCGCGCTGTCGGAGCAGGACGCATACTGCGGGCCGGAGAAGACGGCCGCCCTGGCCGACGCCGTCCTGACGGTCGCCGACCGCTGCCGCGAGCTGGTGGACGCGGGTGTCCCGGCCGCATCGGTCGAGGAGGTCGACTTCGGTCCGCTGCTGCGCGCCCGGGAGGACGCCGGCCCGCACGACGCCGCAGGAGTGGCGGCGCGGCGCGACGCGATGCTCGCCAGGCTGGGAGAAGTGCGGCCATGAGCCTGTCCGATGGGATCGAGTACACGTCGGTGCGCGAGCTCCGGGGGCCGCTCGCGATCGTCGAAGACGTGGCCGGGATCGGCTGGGACGAGTACGTGCGCATCACCCTCGCCTCGGGCGAACGCCGCCACGGGGTGGTCCTGGACGCCGACCGCGACCTGGCGGTCGTCCAAGTGCTGGAGGGCACCGCGGGCATGGATCCGGAGGGCGTCCGCGCGGCCTTCTCCGGCAGCCCGCTGCGCGTCCCGGTCGGGACGGACTGGCTCGGCCGGGTCTGCAACGGACGGGGCGAGCCCCTCGACGGCGGTCCGCCCGTCCTCGGCTCCCACGACGCCGAGGTGGGCGGCGCTCCCATCAACCCGGTGCGGCGCGAGCCGCCGTCGGAGCCGGTGCTCACCGGTGTCGGCGCCGTCGACGCCCTGACCACACTGGTACGGGGGCAGAAGCTGCCGGTGTTCTCCGTGGCCGGCCTGCCGCACCTGGAACTGGCCGCCCAGATCGCCGCGCAGGCCACCGCCGCCGGAGAAGCGTTCAGCGTCGTCTTCGCCGGCATGGGACTCACCCACGCCGACGCCTCCTTCGTACGCGGCGCCCTGGAGGAACGGTCCGCGGCCGGGGAACTGGTCCTGCTGCTGAACACCGCCGACGACCCGGTGATCGAGCGGATCCTCACCCCGCGGATCGCGCTGACCGTCGCCGAACACCTCGCCTTCACCGAGGGACGGCACGTCCTCGTGGTGATGACCGACATGACCACGTACGCCGAAGCCCTGCGCGAAGTCTCCGCGGCCCGCGGGGAGATCCCCGCCCGCCGCGCCTACCCCGGCTACCTCTACAGCGACCTGGCCTCCCTGTACGAACGCTGCGGACGTATCAGGGGCCGTCCCGGCTCGGTCACCGTGCTGCCCGTGCTCACCATGCCCGCGGGCGACATCACCCATCCCGTGCCGGACCTGACCGGCTACATCACCGAGGGCCAGATCGTGCTCTCGGCCGAGACGCACGCGCGGGGCGTGTACCCGCCGCTGGACGCGCTGTCCTCGCTGTCCCGGCTGATGCGCAAGGGCGCGGGTCCCGGCCGTACCCGTGACGACCATCTCGACGTCGCGGCGCAACTGCTGGCCGCCCTGGCCCGGGCCCGGCAGGTCCGCGATCTCGCGGACCTGGTCGGCCAGGCGGCGCTGAGCCCCACCGACCGCCGCTACCTGGACTTCGAGGAGGCGTTCCTGCGGGACTTCGCCGACCAGCGCAGCGACGAACCGCGCGGTCTCGACGCCTCGCTGGAGCGCGGCTGGCAAGCCCTGCTCACCCTGCCACGCAGCCAGCTCTCCATGCTCCCTGCCCCGCTCCTCGACGACCATGGGGCGAAGGACCTCGACGAACTCGCCGATCCCGATCATCGCGACGAGAAGGCGCCCCGATGACCGGCGCCCGCCGTACGCCGCCCGGCCGTGCGGGACGACTGCGCCTGCGACACAGCCTCGATGTCGCCGAGCGCGGAGCCGACCTGCTGGAGCAGAAGCTGCGCATCCTCCGCTCCGAGCACCAGCGGCTGCAGCGCGCGGAGGAGGCAGCCGCCCGGTCCTGGCGGGACCGGTTGACGGAGGCCGAGAGATGGCTGCTGCGGGGACTGCTCCTGGGTGGGGAACAGGCCCTCGACTCGGCCGCCGCGGGCATCGGCCCCGCCGAGGTCACGGTGCACTGGGCCGTCTCCATGGGAGTACACCATCCGGCGGCGGTCTCCACGTCCGTACCCGCCCGTCCGCCCACCGCTGCCGCTCCCGCCAATACGGCCCTCGTGCACGCCGAGGCGGCGTACGGCCGTGCCGTACGCGCCGCCGCCGAGCACGCCGCCGCGCACGCCGCCGCCGAGCTGGTGGGCGCTGAGGTCGTCAGCACCCGGCACCGGGTGCGTGCCCTGCGGCGCCACTGGATTCCCCGCCTTCGAGATGCGCTCGACCGGGCCGATCTGGCGCTGGAGCAGGCCGAGCACGAGGACACCGTCCGGCGGCGGTGGGCCGCGAGGGCGGCCGAGGACAGCGGGCCGGCGGCCCAGTGACCGTTCCGGGGGGCTCCGCAGTGCTCCACGTCCGGGGCAGTTCACTGGAACGCCGCGTGGATCTCCTGTTCGGTCGCGGAGTGCGAGACGAGGAGGAGTTCGTCTCCGGCCCGGAGCCGGATCGCCGGATCCGGAACGGTGGGCTGCCCGCCCCTGACGATCGTGGCGACAACCGTCCCTTCGGGCAGCGGAACCTCGCCCAGAGGCCGGCCCACCGCCCTCGACTGTGGCGTGATGGCCGTTTCGATGACGTCGACACCGGCCTTGCTGAGCCGCAGCAGCGCCACCGTGTCGGTGGCCCCGGTGGCCTCCTCGATGAGGGAGATCAGCGGAGTGGCGGCAGGGACGGCGACGTCGACGCCCCAGCGCGCGTCGAACAGCCAGGCGTTTTCGGCGTCGTTGACCCGGGCGGCCACCCGGGGCACCGAGAACTGACGCTTGGCGAGCAGGCTGATCACGAGGTTGTCCTCGTCGTCCCCGGTGGTGGCGATGACCAGGTCGGCAGCGAGCGCTCCGGCGTGCTCCAGGAGGGCCGGTTCGCAGGCGTCCCCGACGACCAGTCGCACCGGAATGCGTCCCTCGAGTTCGGCCACGCGGTCGTCGTCGACGTCGATCAGCGTGACCTCGTTGCGTGCCGCGGAGAGCACCTGGGCGATCTGGGTGCCGAGCCGTCCCGCTCCGGCGATGAGCACGTTCACGTCCCCAGCTCCTTGTCGAGAAAGCCGCGCAGCCTGCCCAGCGCGGTGGCGGCGACGGCGAAGGTGACCAGGTCACCCGCCTGCGCAGGCGTGCCGTGCGCGGGAATCAGGGAGCGGCCCGCCCGTGTGACCTCGACGACGCGGATCTCGCCGTCGACGTCGAACTCGGTCAGCCGCCGCCCGATGAGGTAGTCGGGCACCTCGGAACGGACGAGCAGCGTCTCTCCGTTGCCGAAGCTGAGTTCGGGGCTCAGATGGCGGTGCAGCAGCATCTGGTGGATCTGGTGCACGGTCCAGCGGACGCTGGCGATGGTGGGGATGCCGAGTTCGCGGTAGATGTCGGCACGCCGGGGATCGTAGATGCGGGCGAGGACGATCGGCACACGGTAGGTCTCCTTCGCCGTCCGCGCGCTGACGATGTTGCTGTTGTCCCCCGAGGTGACGGCCACGAACGCGTCCGCGTGCTCGACCCCGGCGCTCTGCAGCACGGTGCGGCTGTAGCCGTTGCCCTCGTGGAAGCGGATGCGGGGGCTGTCGGGCAGCCGCCGGGCCGCCTTGGGACGCCGGTCGACGACGTTCACGTCGTGCCCTTCCGAGGCGAGCAGACCGGCGAGCATGGCGCCCACCCGTCCGCAGCCGACGACGATCACCTTCACCTTGGGGCTCCTTTCCGGCGGTCGGCGCGGCGGCGCAGCCACCCTTTGCGGGCCTCGTCCGCGATCAGGGGCAGAGTGCCGAGCCCGGCCAGGACCGCCCAGTCGGCGGCGTCGAGCGGGGCGGTGTTGAAGACGGCCTGCAGCGGCGGCAGATAGCTGATCGCGGCCATGAGGGCGACGCCGAAGCCTCCTGCCACCAGCAGGGCCGGATTGGACAGCAGTCCGACTTTCAGAATGCTCTGCCGGTCGGTGCGCACGGCGAGGGCGTTGAAGAACTGGCTGAGCACGATCCCGGCCTGGACCATGGTGATCGCCTCCTGGTAGGCGAGGGTGTCCTCGGTGAAGTCGTCGAAGGGGATACCCGAGGAACCGACGTGCCAGAAGAACACGGCGCTCACGCCGATCGCCTGGATGCCACCGAGGAACAGGATCCGCCCCACGACGGAGGCCGAGAACAGACGTTCCCGGCGGGAGCGCGGCGGACGCTCCATCACATCGGGCTCCGGCGGCTCCGCACCCAGGGCCAGGGCGGGCAGCACATCGGACCCCAGGTCGATCGCCAGGAT
This sequence comes from Streptomyces sp. HUAS ZL42, assembly GCF_040782645.1. Taxonomy (GTDB): domain Bacteria; phylum Actinomycetota; class Actinomycetes; order Streptomycetales; family Streptomycetaceae; genus Streptomyces. The sequence continues at coordinate 9,525,097 of NZ_CP160403.1, read as the reverse complement.
CTGCACCGCGCTGATCGGCACCAGCGGGAACCCGGCGAAGGTCGCTGCAAGGATCGGGACGAGCTCTCCGATGTTGTGGCTGAAGAGGTAGACGAGGAACTTGCGGATGTTCTGGTAGACCGCCCTGCCCAGCCGCACCGCCGCGGCAATGGAGGCGAACGAGTCGTCCAGCAGCACCATCGAGGCCGCCTCCCGGGCCACGTCCGTGCCCGAGGCCCCCATCGCCACGCCGATGTCCGCGTGTTTGAGCGCCGGCGCGTCGTTCGCGCCGTCCCCGGTGACCGCCACCACCTCGCCCCGCCGCTGGAAGGCGGTGACCACACGCATCTTGTGCTCCGGGCTGACCCGGCACAGCAGAAGCTCGGACGGCTCGGCGAGCAGCGCGTCCAGCGCCTCGTCGTCCATCGCGTCGAGCTGGGCGCCCGTCACCACGACCGGATCCGGCCGCCGTACGATCCCGACCCGGCGGGCCACGGCCTCCCCGGTCAGCGGGTGGTCGCCGGTGACCATGACGATCCGGATGCCGGCCCGTCGGCAGGCGGCGACCGCGTCGGTGACCTCCGGACGCGGCGGGTCCAGCATGCCGACCAGTCCCAGCAGCGTGAGTCGGGACTCGGCCCCGTTCTGCTCGGGGCGGGGCCCGTCCAGCTCCCGCCGGGCGACGGCCAGCACCCGCAGCCCCTGTGACGCGAGCGCGTCGCTCGCCTCGACGGCCGCCGCCCGGTCCTGTTCGGTCAGCGGCCCGCGCCGCGCCTCCCACTCCACCTCGCTGCAGCGCGCGAGCAACTCGGCGGGCGCTCCCTTGACGCACGCCTGATAGCCCGCGCCGCTCTTGTGCACCGTGGTCATCAGCTTGCGCGTCGAGTCGAAGGGGAACTCCGTCACCCGCGGCGCGGCCGCCTCCTCCGCGTCCAGGTCGAGGCCGGCCTTGGCCGCGACGACGAGCAGCGCGCCCTCGGTGGTGTCGCCGAGCACCCGCCAGTGCTCCTGAGGGCCCGTGGGCGCAACCAGCCGGGCGTTGCAGCACAGGCTCGCCACCCGCAGCAGTTCACGCACCGGCACCGCGTCGGCGACCTCACCGTTCGGGGCGTACCCCACACCGCTCACGGGGTGCGGCACGCCCCCCGCCCATACCCGCGTGACCGTCATCTCCGCCTGGGTGAGCGTCCCGGTCTTGTCGGTGCACACGACCGTGGTCGACCCGAGCGCCTCCACCGCCAGCAGCTGTTTGATCAGGGCGTGGCGGCGCGCCATCCGCCGCACACCGATCGCCAGCGACACCGACAGCGTCGCGGGCAGCCCCTCCGGCACCAGCGCCACCATCACACCCAGCGCGAACACGAACAGGGTCACCACGGGCTCCCCGGTGGGCAGCCGAACGGCGAACATCAGGGCGCCGATCGCCAGGGCCGCGCCCGCCACCCGCCGCGCCATGGATGCCACCTGGAGCTGCAGCGGCGTCTTCTGCCGCGGAGCCGCCGCGGCCAGCCGGTAGATCCGCCCGAACTCGGTAGCGGCGCCGGTGGCGAAGACCACGGCCTGCCCGGACCCTGCGACGACGTCGGTGCCCATGAACACGCAGTTGCGCGCCTCCAGCGGCGGACCGGCCGCCACCGGCTCTGCCGTACGGCCCACGGCGTTGCTCTCCCCGGTCAACGGCGCGTTGTTCACCGCCAGTTCGTGCGCCTCGACCACCCGGCAGTCCGCCGACACCGCGTCCCCGGCCTCCAGCACCACCACGTCGCCCGGCACCAGCTCCCGGGCGGGCACCTCCAGCCGTTCGCCGCCGCGCAGCACCCGGCAGGTGTGAGGCACCATCGCCTCCAGCGCCTGGGCCGTGCGCTCGGCCGAGTACTCCTGGGCGAAGCCGATGACGGCGTTCAGCACCACCACACCCAGGATCGCCACCGCCAGCTGCAGGGTGCCCACGTCACGAGGCTCCTCCAGCCCGTACGCCAGGAAGGTGATCCCCGACGCGACGATCAGCACCACGGCGAAGAGGTCCGTGAACTGCGCCCCCAGCTGGCGCCATACGGGGCGGCGTCCCGCACGCGGCAGTTCGTTGGCGCCGGCCCTCTCCAGCCTGGCCTGTGCCTGCGCGGTCGGCAGGCCGCGCCGTGACGTGTCCAGAGCGGCGAAGACCTCACTGGCAGCGAGTTGCCGTACTGCAGGGCGCGGGCTCGAACCGGACGCGGCGCCGATCGCCTCGTCCTTCCCTCCGCCCGGTGCCAGGGGGTGCGTACCGGTGCGCATCATCCGATCCCGGTCGGTGACGAGATCCTCGTCGCCGGTGGAATCGGCCGGGTTGCGCGGAGGGCCTTGGGTGAGGCTGCCATCACGGACTCCAGAGAGCTCGGCGGACGTTTCGCCGGTTCGCCGCCCTCGCTCGGCGGCGTCTTCTCATCGTGTGACCGGCCGGCCGACACCACCAGGGCCGTCCGGGGCAGAGGCCCGGGCCGTTCGCCACCTCACGCGGGGCCTGCCATCCGCCTTCCGGACGATGCGTTCGACTGCGTCGGCCTGCTTCCAGGCTGCGGGTTCGCCCGGTCCTGACGGCAGGGGCCGTTCGTCCCTCGTCAACGCCGACGGCGTGTGACACAGGCGGTCAGTCCCTGTGGTTCACGGCGGTCGCGAGGCTGAGCCGTGCGCGCCTGGCGCGCCAGGCGTGCTCGGTCAGCAGCACGGTGGAGGCGGTCGCGAGGCAGATCACCCACTGGGCGGGGGTCAGGGAAACAGTGTCGAAGACTCCCTGGGCGGCGGGCACCTGTACGGCGATGACCTGAAGGATGAGAACGGCTGCCAGGCAGATCCACAGGGTGCGGTTGCGCAGCTGGTGGCGGCCCAGGACGGGGCCGTCCTCGCTGCGCGCGGCCAGGGCGTTGCACAGCTGGAAGAGGACGAAGGTGGTGAACGCCATGGTGGCGGCGGTCGCGGTTGCGGAGACATGGCGGGCGGTGGCGAAGACGGCCACGGTGCCGACGGCCATGACAGCACCGGAGCGGGTGATGGCGGCCAGGCGGCGGGCGTTGAGGATGCGCTCGCCGGGCGGGCGGGGCGGACGGTGCATCACGTTGTCCTGCGGGGGGTCGACGCCCAGGGCCATGGCGGGCGGCCCGTCCATGATGATGTTGACCCACAGCAGCTGGATCGCGGACATGGGGGCGGGCAGCCCGGCCAGGACGGTGGCGAGCAGGGTGAGGATGGCGCCGATGTTGGTGGACAGCTGGAAGCGGACGAAGTTGACGATGTTGTCGTAGATGCAGCGGCCTTCGCGGACCGCGCGGACGATGGTGGAGAAGTCGTCGTCGGTCAGGACCATGTCGGCGGCTTCCCTGGCGACATCGGTACCGGTGATGCCCATGGCGACACCGATGTGGGCGGCGCGCAGGGCCGCGGCGTCGTTGACGCCGTCGCCGGTCATGGCCACGATGTGGCCCTTCCGGGAGAGTGCGCGGACGATCGTCACCTTGTGTTCCGGGGCGACGCGGGCGAAGACCCCGACGTCCTCGACGCGCTCCGCGAGGTCCTGCTCGCTCATCCGGGCCAGTTCGGTGCCGGTGACGACGTCGCCGGTGATGCCGAGTTCGCGGGCGATGGCGGCGGCGGTGTCGGCGTGGTCTCCGGTGATCATTTTGACGGTGACGCCGGCGGCCTGCGCGAGGGCGACGGCATCGCGGGCCTGGGGGCGGGGCGGGTCGGCGATCCCGGCGATCGCGGTGAGGGTCAGCCCCGTCACCGCCGGGGGGTGCGGCTGGTCGGCGGTGGCGGTGGCCGCCCCGAGGACACGCAAGCCCTGGCCGGCCATCCACCGGGCGGCGGCGGTGACCTCACGGCGGCGCTCGCCGTCGAGGGGCGCCGGTCCCTGTGCGGTCAGGACGTGGGTGCAGCGTTCCAGGAGGACGTCGACGGCTCCCTTGGCGTGAATGCGGATACGGCCGTCCGCGTCGGTGTGGAAGGTGGCCATGTACTTGGCGGCCGGATCGAAGGGGACCTCACCGGAGCGCGGCGTGTGCGTGCGCAGTCCGGCGTGCAGACCCGCTTTGGCGGCGAGCACGATCAGCGCGGCCTCGGTGGGGTCGCCGATGACGCCGTCCGGGGTGAGGCGGGCGTCGTTGCACAGCGCAAAAGGCAGGACCGCGTCGTGCAGGGATGTGTCGTGCGGGTCGTGCGGGTCCGCCGTGGGCTGCCCCTCGACAAGGCGCACGGTGCCGGCGGTGTCGTATCCCTCGCCGGTCACCTCGTAGCTGCGCCCCGCGGCCCACAGGGCACGGGTGGTCATCTCGTTCAGGGTCAGGGTGCCGGTCTTGTCGCTGCACACCACGGTCGCCGAGCCGAGTGCCTCGACGGAGGCCAGGCGTTTGACGATGGCACCGCGGCGGGCCATACGGTGGACGCCCAGGGCCAGGGTGAGCGCAAGTACGGCGGGCAGCCCCTCCGGGATCGCGGCGACCGCCAGGGCCACCGCCCGCAGCGCGAGATCGGCCAGGTTCTCGCCGCGCAGGACGGCCACGAGCGCGTACGCGACCACGGCGACGCCACTGACCAAGGCGAGGCGTCGCCCCAGGCTGTCCATCTGAACCTGCAGCGGGCTGGGCGGTTCCGCGCCGGTGCGCAACGCCTCGGCGATCGCGCCGACCTCGGTGCGCATGCCGGTGGCCGTGACGATCATCTCCGCGCGGCCGCGGGTCAGCGCGGTGTTCATGAAGAGCATGCCGGTGCGCTCGGCGACGGGTACGGGGGCGTCACCGCCGGCCGCGGTGGGTGCCGTCGTCTTGGCGACGGGCTGGGACTCGCCGGTCAGCGCGGCCTCCGCGGCCTCGACCGACTCGGCGACCACCAGGCGCCCGTCGGCCGGGACACGGTCGCCGGCCTCCAGGAGAACAACGTCGCCGGGCACCAGGGTGCCCGCCGGGATCACCCTCACCTGACCGTCGCGGCGCACGCGCGCGGTGGCGACCAGCATCCCGCGCAGCGCTTCCAGGCTGCGCTCGGCGCGGCGCTCTTGCAGGTAGCCGATGATGGCGTTGATGAGAAGGACGACGGCGACGACGACGGCGTCCTTGATGTCGCCGATGACTCCGGCGACCACGGCGGCGGCGAGCAGGATTCCGATCAGCCAGCTGCGGAACTGGTCCAGCAGGCGAAGCCACTGCGGTCGGCGGGCCGGTTCGGCCAGTTCGTTGGCTCCCCAGACGCCGGCCCTCCGCTCGGCGTCCGCCGTGGTCAGACCCGCGGCGGGAGCCACGTCGAGCAGGTCCGCCACCTCGGCTGCCTCCCGCCGGTGGGCGTCCGCCACCAACTGCGGGCCCGTCTGCGGGGGCGGATCGTGGAGCCCGGCCGTGGGGGTCTGCTGAGGCACGGTCACTCCTTGCCACGGACGACGGTGACGGGGCAGTGCGAGTGGTGCAGCAGGGCCTGGCTGACGGAGCCGAGCAGCAGACCGGCGAAGCCGCCGCGTCCCCGGGCGCCGACCACCACCAGCTGGGCCTCCCGGCCGGCGTCGATCAGGGCCGGGCGGATCCGGGAGCGCACCAGACGCCGCTCCACCGAAACCTGCGGAAAGACCTTCTGCCAGGAGGACACGGTCTCGTCCAGCAGGTGCTGCTCGGCCTCACGCAGATGGTCGGCGTCCACCACCACGGCGGTCAGCGGGTCGCCGGGGCCCTCGTAGGCCCGTTCGCTCCAGGTGTTCCACACATGCACGGCGACCAGCGGTGCCTTGCGCAGTGCGGCCTCGGCGAACGCGAACTCCACCGCCGCCTCGCCTGCTTCGGAGCCGTCCACGGCCAGCACCACGGCACCGGCCGGATCCGGGCGACCGCGCACCACCATCAACGGGCAGTGGCCGTGCGCGGCCAGCTGCACCGCCGTCGAACCCAGCAGCAGCCCGGCGAAACCGCCCAGGCCACGGCTGCCGACCACGGCCAGCGCCGCCGAACGCGACTCGATCTCCAGCACCTCAAGCGCCTCACCGGCCACCACGGACCGGGTGATCTCGATGCCCGGCGCAACCGCGTACGCCCGTTCCTCGGCCCGGGCCAGCGCTCCCCGCGCCATCGGCTCCAGACCGTGGTCGGCCGGGTTCCACGGCGGGGTCCCCGTCGGCAGGTGTCCCGGCCCATGGCCGAAGGCGTGCACAATCCGCAGGGAGACCCCGCGCAGGTGCGCCTCACGAGCCGCGACGTCGACCGCGTCAAGACTGGACGCGGAACCGTCCACACCCACGATCACCGGATCAGTCACTGCGTACTCCCATCCCATGAAGCCGCCGACGCGCGGCTCCCCTGAGCTCCCAGCCTCGGGGCAACCATCCACCGCGGCCAGGGGCCATCAGGCCGCCCGAGGGACCGCTCGGCCCTGCCGACACCCCTGAGTGGTCGGAACACTGACCATCACCCCGTACGGAACGGCCACCTGCGGCACCGGTCTCAAGTACCCGCCTGCCGCCCGACCGGCACCTCGCCCGCACCCGCGCCCGCGGTGCGCAACCGGACGGCGGGCCCCGCGCCTGACGATGTCAGTGATGCTCGCCCGCTCCCCGCACCACCGCGACCGGGCAGTGCGCGTGGTGCAGCACGGCCTGACTGACCGACCCGAGGAGCAGACCGCGGAAACCGCCGCGCCCCCGGGCACCGACCACCACCAGCTGAGCGGACCGGCTCGCCTCGATCAACGCCTCCCGCGTCCTGCCGTGCACCGTCCTGTGCTCCACGGCCACGCCCGGATACCGCTCCCGGCGACCCGCGAGCGCCTCGTACAACAGGCGTTCCTCCTCCCCGGCGAGCGCGCCCGGGGGATTCGCGAACGGCATGGACGCATCCTGCGGTGCGGGCATCGGCGCGTTCCACGTGGTCCACGCATGCAGCGCCAGCAGGGGGACATTTCGCAGCGCGGCCTCGGCGAAGGCGAAGTCCACCGCCCGCTCTCCTGAAGCCGAACCGTCCACACCCAGCACGATCGGCCCGTCGGCACCAGGCTGCTCACGCACCACCAGCACCGGACACCGGCCATGCGCCGCAAGATGCACCGCCGTCGACCCCACCATCAGCCCGACGAAACCGCCCAGGCCGCGGGATCCGACGACCACCAGTTCGGCGGAACGCGACTGCGCCTCCAGGACCGTCAGCGGCTCACCGGTCACCACGACATGACTGACATCGACCCCTGGTGCCGCCGCCCGCGCTCGCTCCACCGCCTCGGCCAGCAGATGATCCACCATGTTCCGTATCCCGCCCTCGGGCGGGCCGAGCGACGACGAGCCCAGGGGCACGTGCATCGCGGGCCAGATGAACGCATGCACCACCCGCAGCCCCGCCCCGCGCAACCGCGCCTCCCGTGCCGCCTCCTCCGCAGCGGCAAGACCCGACGCCGACCCATCCACCCCCACGACCACCAGACCACTCATCGTGACTCCCACGTCCAGACACCGTTGCCCGCCACCTCCAGACTCACCCCGGTCACACCGCGCCGCCATGGGGCTTGACGGCCGCTACGAGGGCCGACCAGCCCTCCCCCGCGAAGGCCACGTGCCTGCGCCAGGGCCAACCCTGCGCCGGTTGCCACCGATCACTGCCGAGCGTCCACGTCCGTTCGACGGCTGACCTTCCCGCTCGACGGCCGGCCTTCCCGCCCGCGTGGATCCGCAGCCGCAGCCATCGACAGGCAACGCCGCGAGAAGAGCCGGGAAAAAGCGCGGGAAGCCCGACCTGCAGCCCGCCGCAACTGCGAGGTGGTGCTCGGCAATCGGGCCGGAGCCGTGGACCTCACCGACATGACAGAACGCATCGCTGCAGCGCGGCGGCGGGGCCTCGGGCCCGTCCCACGCGCGAGGCCCATGCACCGTCGTTCGGCCGGAGTCGATGGGCCGACCGGCAGTACGGCGGAGCCCAATGGTCCTTGGGCGGTGTCCTCACGGGGCATAGCGTCGAGCTGAGAACGCACGCCGAAGGCGACAAAGAGGCGGGCAGGGCTTGGCACCACATTGCCACGGGAGCGGATGCCGCCGGACGCCCGGGGGGGGGCAGACCGAGGCCAGGAGGCGGACGTGGAAACCGTAGGCGGTACGGCCGGCCGTGCAACGACGGACACACGGATCGACCTGGACGGCGTGAGCCGCCGCTACCGGGTGGGGCAGGCCGCCGTCACCGCGCTGGACGAGGTCAGCCTGCATGTGAACGAGAGCGCCTTCGTCGTCGTACTCGGCCCCTCCGGCTCGGGGAAGACCACGCTGCTCAACCTGATAGGAGCGCTCGATGCGCCGAGCTCCGGCCGGATCCGGATCGCCGGACAGGACATCACTGCCGCCCCGCCGCGGGAGCTGCAGCGCTTCCGCCGCCGGACCGTGAGCTTCGTCTTCCAGAGCTTCAACCTCTTCCCCGGCCTCACCGCTTTGGAGAACGTGCAGTTCGGGGCCGATGTCGCCGGCCGGGAGAACGCGGCCCGGCTCGCAACGGACACCCTGGGGCAGGTCGGCCTCGGCCACCGGGTGCGGCACTTCCCGCACGAATTGTCCGGCGGAGAGCAGCAACGGGTCGCGATCGCACGGGCGTTGGCCACCGGCAACCCGGTGCTGCTGGCGGACGAGCCGACGGGAGAACTGGACTTCCGGACGGGGGTGCAGATCCTGGGGCTGCTGCGGGCTCAGGCCGAGGCGGGCAAGACGGTGCTGGTGGTCACGCACAACCGCGAGATCTCCCGGGTCGCCGACCGAGTCGTCGAGCTCTCCAGCGGTCGCGTCGTCAGCGACGGACCGCCGTCGGCGGGCCGCGCCGACGTTTCCGAGCTTCGCTGGTAGCGGTGGGCGGCGGTGCGCTGATGAACAGCCGGCTGATGTGGCTTCGCTGGTCCTGGCGGGATCTGCGGCAGCGGTGGGTGCTGGTGCTCGCCATCGCCCTCACCATCGCCCTGGGCACCGGCGCCTACGCGGGATTCTCGGGCACCGACGAATGGCGCACACGGTCGTACGACGCCAGCCACGCGAAGCTGGGCATGCACGACGTGCGGGTGACACTCACCGCGGGCACGACGGCGCCGGCCGGGACACTGCGGAAACTGGTCGCCGGCATACCGTCGGCCGACCGGGTGACCGGGGTCGCCGAGCGGCTCACGGTCGCCACCCAGGTCGACGCCTCACGGGGCGGACGCGAAGTGCTGGTGGCGGGCCGTCTGGTCGGTGCAGCCTCCGACACGGCGGTGGACCGCGTCCACGTCTACACGGGCAGGCAGGTGCAGACCGGCGAGAGCGGCAGGCCCGTCGCGGTGCTGGAGCGCGCCTTCGCCCGCTACTACGACCTGCCGACCTCCGGCACCGTACGGGTCTCGGGCGGCACCCGCATGCGGTACGTGGGCCAGGGCTCCGCGCCCGACTACTTCAGCCCGGCCGCCGACAGCGGGATTCCGATGATCGGCGAGTCGGGCTTCGCGGTGCTGTTCGTGCCGCTGGCCACCGCACAGCGACTGGCCGACGCGGAGGGTCAGGTCAACGAGGTCGTGCTGACCCTGACCACCGGCACCGACACGGAGGCGGTCGCCGGTCAGTTGGAGCGGGCCCTCGGCCGTGGCCCCACACCGCTGTCCGGCACCGTGACCGTCCGAAACGACGAGATCGGCTACCACGCGCTGTACGAGGACATCAACGGCGACGCCAGGCTCTTCGACGTCATCGCGCTGCTGTTGCTGCTGGGAGCGGCGTTCGGTGCGTTCAACCTCACCAGCAGGGTCGTCGAGGCACAGCGCCGGGAGATCGGCATCGGCATGGCGCTGGGGGTGCCGCGGATGCGCATCGCCGCCCGGCCGATGCTGCTGGGCGTCCAGGTCGCGCTGCTCGGCGTCGTCCTCGGGCTCGGCGTCGGCGCCGCTGTCAGCCGGGCCATGGCCGGGCTGCTGACCGGCCTGCTTCCCCTGCCCGTCTGGGACACCCCGTTCCAGTACCGCACCTTCCTGTTCGCCGCGCTGCTCGGCTTCGCCCTACCGCTGCTGGCCGTGGCATGGCCGGTGTGGCGGGCGGTCCGAGTCCGGCCGGTCGACGCCATCAGGGTCGGTCATCTGGCCGCACGCGGCGGTGGCCTGGCCCCGCTACTGCGCCGGCTTCCCGTCCCCGGACGCGGCTACCGGCAGATGCCGCTGCGCAATGTGTTGCGCACACCGCGCAGGACGGTGTTGACCTCTCTCGGGATCGGCGCAGCGGTCGCCATCATGATCACCGTCTTCGGCATGCTGGACTCCTTCGGGACGATGCTCGGCGACAGCGAGCAGGAGGCGACCAGGGGTGGCAGCGGTCGCGTCATCGCCCAGCTCGACGGCTACCACGCCGAGGACTCCGCCCAGGTGCGGGCGGTGGCCGCCGCGGACGGCGTGGACAGCGCCACACCCGTGCTGACCATGCCCGCCACCGCCCGCCGCGGTGACCGCGAGAGCGTGACCCTGCTCGTCCAACTGCGTGATCTCAGCGGCGGGGCGTGGCGGCCCACGCTCACCGGAGGCAGTCTCACGCGCCGCCCCGGTGGCCTGGTGCTCTCCGAGAAGGCCGCGCACGACCTCGGCGTCCGGCCCGGCGATTCCCTCATCCTGCATCACCCTCGGCGGTCGGGACAGGGAACGTTCGCACTCACCGACAGCCGTGTCACGGTTGCCGCCGTGCATCCCAACCCGCTGCGCACGGTGGCCTACCTCGACCGGTCACGGGCCGAGCTGTTCGGGCTCACCGGCACGGCCAACGCCGTCGAGGTCCTCCCCACCTCTGGCACCGAGCTGCACCAACTGAAGCAGGCCCTGTTCGCGACGGCCGGCGTGAGCGGGGTGCAGACGGCCACCGAGACCGTGGACGCGCTGCGCTCCGGCGTCGAGCAGTTCACCGGCATCCTCGACATCGCCGCCGCCGTGACTCTCGCCCTGGCGGTACTGATCGCCTTCAACGCCGCGAGCATCTCCGCCGACGAACGCTCCCGCGAGAACGCCACCATGTTCGCCTTCGGACTGCCCGTCCGGACCGTCCTCGCCATGGCCGTGGCCGAGAGCACCCTCCTCGGCGCGCTCGGCACCGCCGCCGGGGTTCTACTCGGCCAGGGCATCGACCGCTGGATGGTCGAGGTCCAACTCGCCCGTACGATGCCGGAGATCGGCTTCGACGCGACCGTGGCTCCCCGTACCTACCTGACCGCACTACTGCTCGGCATCGGCGCCGTGGCGCTCACCCCGCTGCTCACAGCGCGCCGCCTGCGCCGCATGAACATCCCCGCGACTCTCCGCGTCGTCGAATAACCGCGCCGCGCGCCTCGCTGGCCACGCACGCTCGCAGCGTCAGCGCGACTGGGCACGGCCTCGCCCTCGTTCTCTTACGCGGCCGTGCCCATGCCGCCGGCTGTCCCGCGGGGACGGCCGGCGGCCTCTGGCGGCCGAGACCATGGCCCACGTCGAGGACAACTGGAACCGGTACTTCAAGGAGGCCCGTCCGGTCGACGAACCCGGCAGGACCCAGACCACGGGCCGGGAGACGGGCGTCCTGATCCCTCCGGGATGACCAGAGGGACGACGACGGGTTGGCCGGGGCTCAGGCCCGTGCCATGACTCGGTGGACGCCCGATGGCCAGGAGGAGTTGACGGGATCAGCCCCATCCCAGACGAACGCCTGTGGAAGGCGAACGCGGCGGGAGAAGGCGTGATCATACGAGGGGCGCGACCCATCGCGGAGCAAGCAGGACCTGCCGCTGACGGTGGTCAGCGGCAAGCCCATGAGAGACGACGTAAGTAACTAGCCGTCGGAATCGCCGAGTTGGTTCTGGCTCTGGCTCTGACCCGTACGCCCCGACCGGCGCACCAACTCGCCCGCCGCCAGGGTCGCGGCGGCCACCGCGCGTACCCAGCGCGGGCCGCCCCGCGCCGCCCACACAACGCAGACGCACCCGCCGAGGGCGAGCACGAGGACGCCGGACAAGATGAGCACGGCCATGCGCATCCCCCTCACTTCTGTTGCGGTTCGGCGCCATCCTCTCAGTCCGCGGAACAGGCCGTCGCAGTGGCCCAGGTGTCCGGCGGATCATCCCTGGACGGCCGCGTCCGGCACGCGCATCCGCGGCGCTGCGGGGCGCCGTCATCCGGCTCCGGCAGCCACCGGGCGCGCGCCCGCGCCGAGGACCGCATCCGGTGCGGCAAAGCACCGGCTCCGGCCCGCTTTCCCTCCGCCACACGCGACGAAGCACCCTGACTCTCTGCGAACCCTGAGGGCCGAATTGCAGATTCAGACCGGTTCGGGTTGCGGTTCCGGTTGCGGCACCGGGGCGGCCTTCGGGTCCCACAGACTGGTGGTCCGTACGTAGCCGTAGACCACTGAGGCGGTGGCCAGGATGAGAAGTGGTCCGAACAGCCACGGTTGTTCGGCCATCTCCATCGGGAGATAGCGGTAGGACACCAGGAGCGCGGCGAAGACTGTTGTGCCGTAGGTGACCAGCTGTATTCCTGACCGGTCCCAGCCGCGTTCGAGGGCGCGCAGCGCTGCCTCGATCGTGAGGGTGAACACCACGCCCGCAATGATGTCGGCGCCGTAGTGGTAGCCGAATCCCAGGGTCGCGCCGAGCGTGGCGATCAGCCAGAACGTGCCGGCGAATCGCAGAATCCGTGGGCCCTTGCGGGAATGGATGAAGATCGCGGTGGCCCACGCTGTGTGCAGGCTGGGCATGCAGTTGCGTGGGGTGATTCCGTCGAAGGGCATGTGGTGCGGGGTGTTGATCGGTGTGGGCAGGTTCGGCCACAGGTTGGCGACCGCCCAGTGGCCGCCGTCGGCGCCGTAGGCGAAGACCGGTCCGACCACCGGGTAGATCATGTAGATGCCCGGTCCGAGGAGGCCGATGGCCAGGAAGGTCCGCACCAGGTGGTGGCGTGGGAAGCGGCCCTCGGCCGCCACGTTGCGCAGTTGGTACAGCGCGACGGCGACCGCGGCCACCGCAAGCTGAACGTAGACCCAGTCAAGAACATGGAAGCCGATCGGGCCGGCGGCCCTGACAATCCGGCCAACCAGCCACGACGGGGTGCCCAACGCGTGATCGGCGGTTGCCACGTACTGGTCGAGTACCGTCGGGCGGCTCTTCGACGTGATGAGCAGCCAGGTATCGCCTGTCTTGCGGCCGGTCACCAGCAGAAGGCCCAGCCCGACGCCCTTCAGCAGCAGGACACGTTCCCGGCCGGTGCGGCGCGTGACAGCGATGACCGCACAGCCCAGGGTCACCCACAACGCACCGTTGCCGAAGGAGCGGCCGTCGGTCGTGCCGGCGCCGGCCACCCACCGCACCAGAAAGAAGGCGACGTCAATGCCGATCGCGACACCAGCCGCGATGAACCGTTGCCGCCGGGTGAGCACCACCATCATCAACGCCATACAGGCGTACAAGAGCGGCCCCGATTTGGGGACGAATATCACCTCTCGGACCTGGTTGGTGATCGGACCCCGCTGGCCGTAGTGACGCGCGGCGATCTCCAGCGCGACGAGGAATCCGAGGGCCGCCACACCCACCGTGGCCCACAGAATCGCCCGCGGTTGACGCCACACGGCGAACGCAACTCTGCATTTTATTCGCGAAAACACCCGCGATGTTATGGATATCAATTTTGACCGATTTTCAGATGCTAGTTAAATAGGTCACTCTTTGTACTGGACGGCATGGTTTTCCACTGACGGACGAGCGATAAGGGCGATCATCGCGAGATCGAACATACTATCGGAGCGGCCAGGGTGGGTTTCGCCGGTCATGAGTGACGCGAAGCTCAGTCGAGCCGTGCTCGACGCAGGGCCGTGAACCGGCAGCCTGCGCAGGGATGTCGGCATTTCGACGCGAGCGACCTTGCCTACGACGCCGCCTCTCCAAGGACAGCCGAGCATCAGCCCAGCGGCTGAGCACACCAGCTCAGCTCGGGGCACCGAGGATCCTGTCCTCAGCGTGGCGAGTCGGCGCCGTGACGCGACGGTGCTTCGCCCCGCCGCACAACGGCGGGGCGAAGCACCGGGCCCCGTAACTGCCAACGCCAATGCAGCCGTTCCGGTGGGGCGTTCCTGTGACGCTCCGGTGACCGGGCGGCCCGCCGCCCGGTCACCGCTCTACCGCTGGGTCCACTTCTGGTTGCTGCCGCCGTTGCAGGTCCACAGGACGCCCTTGGTGCCGTTGGCGGTCCCGGCCTGGTAGGCGTCCAGGCACTTGTTGCCGTAGACCACGAGTTCCTTGCGCACGGTGGTGCGCACCCAGGCCTGGTTCTCCCCTCCGGAGCAGTCCCACAGCTGGGCGTCGGTTGCGTTGGTGATGGTGTTGTCGTTGATGTCCAGGCAGCGTCCGGACTGCTGTCCGGCCAGCTGGATGCCGTTGGTGCCGGGCAGCGAACGGACCTCGATCGCGTCGAAGTCGGGCGCCCAGGCCGTGGCGTTGGAGAAGGTGAGGGTGTTGGCCGCGCCGTTGCCGACGAAGCCGACCTTGGTGCCGCCCGAGCAGCCGGAACAGGTGGCATTGGCCGCCGAGCCGCCCTTGGTGTTGGCGGCGTCCTCGGCCTCGTAGGTCGTGCTCGCCGCTGGATACGTCGATAGGCCGCGTCGGCTCACCACTACCGTGCCATGGCCACGCGCTTCACAAACGCGCCTACGTCTTCCACGGCACCGTCACCGTCACATCCGTCCGCCTCTGGCTCAAGCCACAGAAGGGCGCTCGACTACCCCGAGGAACCAATGACGCAGTGACCCACCCATTCATCGGCCGGAATGGAGTCGAACATGGTGTTGGCCCAGGAGTTGGGCCTGCCGAACACCGCACGCGTCAGGAGCACATCGCCCGCCCGCTGGGCACGCGGCATCATCCCCCACTCCGGAGAGCTGATCTCGCCCTCGGGTGTGATCCCTATGACCTCGCCGAGTTCCTCCAAGTGTGCACTTATCTCGTCGGCGAGCTCAGAAGGCCTCCGGCCTATCAGCCGAATCCCGTCCAGTGCCACCTGCGGACCCGTGCGGGCGTCCACAACAACACAGGTCAAACCGATGGAGTCGACGAAGTAGGCCACGACATCCACTCGGCTGGCAGCTGCCTCCGCTTTGCGGAACTGTGCGCGCACCTGCTCGAACGGACCGAAGTTCCTGATCGGTGAGGTGTCGGAGGCAAACCCCCGCGCTTCCATCGCAGCGATCGCCTCTGGCAGGCTCACGCCGAACTGGAGAGGACCGACTCGTTCGAGTGGCTCGAAGTCCCACTGTTCACGGTCGGATTCGGCAATAACGGCCCACTGGTCTGGCCACATAGCTGACGACTCCCCTCCAGCATCCCCCAGCCCTGGGTGCACCATCGGGTGACCCTACAGCCATCGAAGGTCATGAAGATCCTCCGGACGGGGCCGAGTCGTTGCGGGTCATGACGTTGTTGACGGTGGGTTCGGGGCGGTCGGCAGGGCGGGATCGGTTGTGGACGGTCTGGCGCGGACGACGGCTTGGTCTCCTCGTGGACCGAACAGGTGCAGGATCTCCACGGTGTTCGTGTCCGCGGGGCCGAACCAGTGGGGCTCGGTTGTGTCGAACTCGGCCACTTCGCCGGGCCGCAGCGTGACGTCCTGCGCCCCGAGGATGAGGCGTAGCCGACCGGCGAGGACGTAGAGCCATTCGTAGCCCTCGTGGGTGACCAGTTCCGGCTGGCGGGGTGCCAGTACCTGCTTGAAGACCTGGACTCGGCCCGGGTACTGCGTGAGGGGCACGAGGACGCTGCCGCGCTCCCTGTGCACGGGCCGGAGGTGCACCCGAGGGTCACCGCTGGCCGGCGCCGCCACCAGTTGGTCGAGAGCGACGTGGTGCGCCCGTGCCAGCGGGATCAGCAGGTCCAGAGTCGGGCGCCGCTTGCCCGATTCCACCCGGGACAGTGTGCTGACGGAGAGCCCGGTCGTGGCTGCGAGTGCCTCGAGCGTGAGTCCCCGTTCCCGGCGCAGCCCGCGCAGGCGGGGTCCGATGCCGTCGAGAATCCGCTCCAGCTCCGCGTCCTTGGATCCTGTGTTCATGGATCCAGTTTTGCAGTGTTCGCAAAATTGATGGGCTGTGATCGTCGTCCGGTCCGATCCTTGCCGGGCAGTGTTCCGGGACGTGAGAGGTGGACCTTGACCGCGACGACGACTCACCCTGTTCAGCCCATGCTGAGTGCGCGCAGGCGCTGGACGGTACTGGCCGTCTGCTGCCTGAGCATGTTCCTGGTGGGCCTGGACACCACCATCGTCAATGTGGGTCTGCCGGCCATCGGGCGCGGCCTGGGTGTCGACACGCGTGGTCTCGAATGGGTCGTGGACGCCTACACCCTCGTCCTGGCCAGTCTCCTGATCTCCTCCGGCGCACTGGCGGACCGCTTCGGACGCCGCCGGGTGTTCCAGTGCGGGCTGGCCGTGTTCGGCGCGGCCTCACTGGTCTGCGCGCTCGCCCCGTCGGCGGGCGAACTCGTCGCGGCCCGCGCCCTCCAGGGCATCGGGGCCTCGATGCTCAGCCCCGTGGCGCTCGCGATCGTGGTGAACGCGATGCCGGATCCGAAGGAACGGGCGCAGGCGATCGGCATCTGGGCGTCGGTGTTCGGGCTGAGCATGGCTGCCGGTCCCGTCACGGGCGGCGCGCTGCTCGCGGGGCTCGGCTGGCGGGCGCTGTTCTGGATCAACGCACCGGTCATCGCGGTCGCTCTGCTGCTCAGTGCGGTGTTCGTGCCGGAGTCCCGGGCACAGCGGGCCCGGCGACTCGACCTGCCCGGCCAGGTCCTGCTGACCATGGTCCTCGCCGTCGTGGTCGGCGTCCTGATCGAAGGGCCGCGCATCGGCTGGACGTCGCCTGCGGCGCTGGCGGGATACGCATGGGGTTCCGTGGCGACAGCCGGATTCGTGTGGGTCGAGTCCCGCCGACGTGAGCCGCTGATGGATCTGCGGCTCTTCGGGCGCCCGGTCTTCAGCGGTGCCGTCGTGGGCGCGGTCGCGGTCTTCGTGGCCCTGAGCATGACGCTGCTGCTGAACACCCTCTACCTGCAGCACACCCGGGGATGGACACCGCTGGCCGCCGGCGTGGCGACCTTGCCCTTGGCCGTAGGAGCGACCGTCTGCGCCCCCTGGTCCGGCCGCATGGTCGGCCGTACGGGACCGCGGCTGCCGCTGCTCCTTGCCGGTGGTTTCATCACGGTCGGCGGGCTCTGCCTGGTCCGGCTCACCCCGCACACGAGCGTGCTCCTGCTTCTGGCCGCATACTCGCTCATCGGCATCGGGTTCGGCTTCGCCAACGCCCCGATCACCAACACCGCGGTCAATGGACTGCCTTCCGCCCGTGCCGGCGTGGCGGGGGCGATCACCTCCACCGCACGGCAACTTGGCTCCGCCCTCGGCATCGCTCTCGCCGGTGGCCTGGTCACGGCTGCCGGCCCGCCGGAGCTCGCACACGCGTCCCGCCCGGGCTGGATCCTCGTCGCCACCTGTGGCCTACTGCTCTTCCTCGTCGCCCACACTTCACGGCCGAAGGAGGCCACCACGGGTACCACCTCCCCAAAAGCGCGGTGAGCCACGTGACTTACCTCAACGCACCGTTGTCCGTTGAAGGGCGCCGCCGCCTTGTCGAGCGCTGCCGAACTCGCCTCATTGCTCACGTCGCCGGTGAGATGGGAATCTCCCGAGCCTGTGCCACAAAGGGAACCGGGACATCCATCAAGTATTCCTGTATGCCCGGACACGGGGACCTCAGAACAGCAGCGCACAGAGGCCCTTGAAGTCTGAAACGTCATGGCCTCGTGCACCTAGTCCTTCCGCATGCGGACGGCGACGAAAAACGGCGCCTGAAGGGTCTTGAGGTAGCGGGCCTCGTCGACACGGCGGGCGGACTCGGTGGCGCGCGGCTCCACCAGTCGATCCAGGTGTCGCCAGTCTCTGAAAATGACCCTCAGCCAGTTCCTGAAAACTGACCCCTCTGATCATCCTGCGCGGCTCTATCGCGGCTCACAGCCGCGCAGGATGGACGCGATCAGGTCGTCCAGGCCGTGCTCGGCCAACTCCGGAGGCAGTACGCCGCTCACCGTCAGGCCGGCGTAGCCGTGCAGCGCCGCAAAGATCGGTAGCGCAACACGCTCCAGCTGCCCCTCGCGCACTTCGCCGCGGCGTTGCCCGTCGCCGATCAGCTCCAGCAGGTGCTCGGACCACCGGTGGGCGGTCGCGCCCACCGCCTCCGACGCCTCCGGGCTGTGCTTTACCGAGAACATCAGGTCGAGCAGTGCGGCGTTGGCCACGGCGAAGCCCACGTAGGCGCGGGCCGCAGCATCCAGCCGGTCGGCGAACGCCTCACCAGCGCCTTCCTGTGAGGCTGCGATGGCCTCGGCGAGTCGCTCGAACCCGGTCAGCGCCAGGGCGTCCAGCAGTGCCTGCTTGGACTTGAAGTGGCGACTCGGCGCGGCGGGGCTCACCCCGATCTCGCGGGCCAGCTCCCGCAGGGACAGCGCGCCCGATCCCTTCTCGCGCAACGTCTGCTCGGCCCGTGCGAGTAGCGCGGCGGGGAGGTCTCCGTGGTGGTAGGGGCGGTTCGTCATGCCCTCACCCTAGCCGGGTGTGAGCGACGCCCACATTGTTAATGTTGCATACATTGTGGTCAGTGCATACATTGGGGTCATGGCAATGAACGCACACACCCAGCCCTGGAACACCACCGACATCCCCGACCAGACCGGCCGCACCGCCGTCGTGACCGGCGCCAACAGCGGCCTCGGCCTCGCCACCGCCACGGCCCTGGCCGCCGCGGGCGCGCACGTCGTCCTCGCCGTACGCGACACCAAGCGCGGCGAGGCCGCAGCCCAGGCCGTGAACGGCAGCGTCGAGGTCCGCCGGCTCGACCTGGCCGACCTCTCCTCGGTGCGCGAGTTCGCCGACGACTGGCACGGCGACCTGGACCTGCTCATCAACAACGCCGGAGTCATGAACGTCCCCGAGGGCCGCACCAAGGACGGCTTCGAGACGTAGTTCGGCACCAACTACCTGGGGCACTTCGCCCTGACCAACCTGCTGCTGCCGCACATCACGGACCGCGTGGTGTCCCTGTCGTCGACCGCGCACAAGTCCCCGGGCAGTCCCCGCATCCACTTCGACAACCTTGACCTGACCGGCGAGTACGACCCGATGACCGCCTACAGCCAGTCCAAGCTGGCGATGCTGCTGTTCACCCTGGAACTCCAGCGACGGCTCGCCGCAGCCGGCTCGCCCGTCCGCGCGCTGGCCGCCCACCCCGGCTGGGCTGCCACCAATCTCCAGGGCAACGACGCCAGCACCCTGCGGCGCCTGTTCTTCCTCCTCGGCAACAAGTTCATCGCCCAGGACGGCCAGGCGGGCGCGCTCAACTCCCTCTACGCGGCCGTCCAGGACCTGCCCGGCGGCAGCTTCGTCGGCCCCGGCGGCATGTTCGAGATGCGTGGCACCCCCTCCCTGGCCGGCCGCTCGGCGGCGGCCAGCGACCCGGCCGCCGCGCGCCGCCTGTGGACCGTCTCCGAGGAGCTGACCGGAGTCACCTTCCTGGAGCCGACCGCGGCAGTTCAGTCCTGAGCCTCCGGGAGCTCGGTTGAATTCGCGAGGTGGCTCGAACTCGCTGATCACGTGGCTCCCGAACTGCCTGCTCAATACAAGAGGGTGCTGAAGGTGGAGGACTGGGCGGAGATACGTCGGCTGCATCGAGCAGAGGGCGTGCCCATCAAGGAGATCTCACGGCGGCTGGGGTGGCCCGGAACACGGTGCGGGCCGCGTTGAACTCGGACCGGCCGCCGAAGTACGAACGGGCCCCGCGCGGACGGGTGGCGGACGCCTTCGAGCCGCAGATCCGCGGCTTGTTGAACGAGTGGCCGAGGATGCCGGCACCGGTGATCGCCGAGCGCATCAAGTGGCCGTACTCGATGTCGCCGCTGACGAAGAAACTGGCCGAGATCCGGCCGGAGTACGTCGGCATCGACCCGGTCGATCGGGTGGCCTACGACCCCGGCCAGATCACCCAGTGCGACCTGTGGTTCCCGGAGACGAGGGTCCAGGTCGCTCCCGGCCAGCAGCGGGTCCTGCCGGTGCTGGTCATGACGCTCGGCTTCTCCCGGTTTCTGACCGCGGAGATGATCCCGACGAGGCAGGGCGGCGACATCCTGGCGGGCATGTGGTCGCTGATCAGCGGCATCGGCCGGGTGACGCACACCCTGGTCTGGGACCGCGAGGCGGCCATCGGCGGAAGCGGGAAGGTGACCGCGCCGACCGCCGCTTTCGCCGGGACATTGGCCACGAAGATCAAGCTCGCGCCGCCACGCGACCCGGAATACAAGGGCATGGTCGAGCGGAACAACCAGTTCCTGGAGACCTCGTTCCTACCAGGTCGGCAGTTCGCCTCGCCGGCCGACTTCAACCAGCAACTGGCCGAGTGGCTGGAGCGGGCCAACGCCCGCACCGTCCGTTCCATCCAGGGCCGCCCGGTCGACCTGCTGGAGACCGACCGCCAGGCGATGATCGCGCTGCCGCCCTTCGCGCCGCCGATCGGGCTGACCCAGCGGGTCCGGCTCGGCCGGGACTACTACGTCCGCGTCGACACCGTCGACTACTCGGTGGACCCGCAGGTCATCGGCCGGTTCGTCGACGTGACCGCGATGCCGGACACGGTCACGGCCGTCTGCGACGGCCAGGTCGTCGCCCACCACCAGCGGTCCTGGGCCAAGCAGGCCGTGGTCACCGACCCCGTCCACGCGGCCACCGCGGCCCGGATGCGCCAGGCCCTGGCCCTGGGCCGGCAAAGACGCCAGGCGACAACCCGCCAGCACAGCGACGGCCATGCCGTCGCCCTCCGGGCCCTGCCCGACTACGACGCCCTGTTCGGCGTCGACTTCGACCCCGCGAGCGCAACGAAAGCGAGCAGTGAGTGACCACCACCGCACCGACGAAGGACGGCCGAGTTCCTTACCCTCACCGGCGACTCCTACCGCACCCGCCAGCGACGCGAACTCCTCGCCAAGGAGAACCGCGCGGGCCGCGACTGATCAACCCACTGGGGGTCAACTTTCCCGGACTCCCCGGGCGTCAAAATTCAGGAACCGTTGACACCAGGGGGAACCCGGCGTCGAGGAGTTCGCCCAGGAAGGTCTGCATCGTCATGCGGCGGTAGGAGTTGGTGAGGCCACAGTCCCCGAAGCGGGTCTCAACGCGGCCCTCGTCGAAGTAGGAGCCGCCGTGCCACACTCAATCAGCCGTCGGGTGGACCGTGGACACCAGCGGCGTCCCGCCGGGACGCAGCACGCGGTGCAGTTCGGCCAGCAACAGCGTGCGGGCCTCCAAGTGGTGGTGCACCAGCGCCATCACAGCAAGGTCGAACGAGTCGTCTGACAGGAAAGCGAGCGGTTCCTCCAGGTCATGGTGGTGCAGCGTGACGCCCGCGTCGCCGCCGGCCCGGTCGTGGGCATGACGCAGCAGCGTCGCGCTGCCCTCGACGCCGACCACCTCGGCGGCCCCCCGTGCCCGCAGTTCGGCGACGTAGTGCCCGGCGCCGCGACCGACGTCCAGGCCGTGCAGGCCGGTGACGTCGCCGGCCTGGGCGGACATGGCGGGCCTGTCGGTGTGAGCGTTGTACGGACCGTCGGTGGCCGACCCGGCGAAGTGGTCGCCGAGGGCTCCCTCGTAGGCGGTAATGAGGCGCATCACGGCTTGCTGCCGGCAGGCTTCACGCCGGCGACAGTCTCCCGGAGGCCGCTCAGCCCTGCCGCAGAAACCGCAGCACACGCCACCAAAGCCTGTCCGATCCGCGGGCGAGCGTGAGGGGCCGTGATCACTCACACCAAAGCAGCTCCTGGCCAAGGTCCCTCTGCCGAACCGCGCGATATCGTGCCACCGTCACGGGGACGCGAGGAGCACACAGTGAGCGAGGGCATCCGCCAACAGCAGTATGAGGTTGGCGACGTCTTGCTGGTCAGCTGCCCGTCGGCATGTGCACGCGTCGTCAACGTGACCCCGTTCGACATCTCGGTCGAGTGGCCGTGGGCGCAGATTGATCCGGACTCCGAGATCCAGTGGAACGGCAGCCGGGCGATCCCGCGCGGCACGCCTACCGGCGAGTGGGGCGGGCTCCTTCAGGTCGATCCGCACGCAGGGCACCTGGAGGTCGGCGACTCCTGCCTGGTGGGCATCCCCGAGACCCTCGTGCGGATCATCGACATCGGTCGCTTCGACCCACCAGCAGACGTGGGATGGCTTCCAAGGCCTCACACCATGTTGATCGTGTTGCCGGTCGATCACCCTCACGACCCTCGCGCGGAGGAAGAGGGCGACACCATCGATCTCGAATCTGCGGCTCCCATCAAGATCGAGCCGGCTCTGCGCGGCTGAGCGAGTCCTCTGCCGTCCTCTGCGATCCACGGCATCCCAGCTCACATCCGACCCGGCACACCGACTGCGAACCCCCGAATCACAGGATCAGCGGTCGGTCGGCACGGTCAAAGCCGCAGAGATGCTGCGGACCAGCGGGTGCCGGCAGTGTGCGGCAAGCAGTTCCAGCCACTGGAGCGGGTCGCTACTGCGTTCGATGCCGTCGCTCGAAGCCTCTGCGTGCTGGGTCGGCGGTGTCGCGGGCTGCGTCAGGGATGCCCGCGCGACGGCACAGCGCAGGACGACGGCCTCGGTGGCCGCTGCCAGCCGTGGACCGGTGAACCCGTGTGCGGAAAGCTGTTTCCGCGCCGCCGTCTCGGCATGGCCGCTGCGGAACGGGGTGAGGGCGAGCATCGCGTCACTGATTTCGATCGTGTACCGGTACAGCACGAGTTCGGGCTCGGCGCGCAGTTGAGCAGGCAGGGGGAGGACGACCTCGGGTACGGCTTCAGCCAGCATCCGCCACAGCGGTTCGATGCGGCCTACTCTGCGGCGGTCGGCCCATGCGCGCCGTCGGTCCGCCAGGGCCGGCCAGGCTATCCCGGCGCTGGACAGCAGCAGCGCGCCGGTCAGCAGGACCTGCGTGGTGGGCACGACGACGGCGTCTTCGAACAGCGGGATTCCGGAGTCGCGCAGGGCCAGGTAGGCGCACCGGTGCAGGGCGTAGACGATGGCTGTCGCGGCTCCCGCGCCGATCAGATTGAGGGAGCTGCGCAGGGGGCCCGGAGGGGCGTGCTTGTGGTGGCGCAGGCACATCACCCCGATCGCGGCCACTCCCCAGATCACGTAACCGATGTAGATGGCCCAGTAGGCGGTATGGGCCGCTGAGTGGTCGGTGGTCAGAAGATACTTCTCACCGCTCGGGCGGGGCGCGAGGAAGAAGGCTGTGAACAGGGCGGCCGCGGCTACCGGAAGGGGCAGCCAGTCGCGGGTCCGGCGGCTGGGAGCCTCGCCGGCCGCGGCGGACATTCGGCGCACGAAGGCGGTCAGGCACGTGATGGCGGACATCCCGAGCAGTTGGCTGAGGACGTTGGTGATGCTCTGCACACCGGTGATGGTGTCGATCACGCGACGCACCGCCGGGACTCCCACGGTGACCGACAGGGTGACCAGGGCGACGACTCCGGCGAGCAGCCGGGAGGGCGCGGATTCCGGTACGGCGCGGTTGCGCACTGCCCGGTAGGCGGTGTGCACGGTGAGGGACCACATCGGGACGAGCAGGACGACCTCGTACGGTCGGATGGCCGTCATCGAGGGCGCACCAGCCCGAGGGCGCGGGCCAGCCTGTCGAGGGCCTCGGCCCCGTCGTGAGCCGGCGGAACGCCATGTGACGCGCGATCGGTCGACCGCTGATGGATCAGGGTGGCCATCAGCTCGGCCTGCTGCTCCTGCAGTTCGGTGTAGTCGGTGCGGCCGCGGGCGAGCAGCCTTCGGACCATGGCGGGGTCGAGGCCGGGGAAGAGCGCTTCCATCCCGGGCCAGGAGCCGTCGCCGTCGCGTTCCGACGTGTGGTCGAGCAGGAGATGGGAGATCTCGTGCAGGATGATGTGCCGCTGGTGGAAGGCGTTGGTGGACGTCTCGTAGAAGATGTGGTCGGTGTGGCCGAGGCTGACCCACAGTCCGCACAGGCCGGCGGTGGTTCCCGCCTGTTTGGGCAGCGGTGACAAGGCCAGCCGCCTGCCGTGCTGTTGTTCGATCGCGGCGCGCAGCGCGTCGATCGTCAGTGGCTGCGACTGTCCGAGCGGGAGGCCGTCCAGGATGGCATCGCACCGGGTACGGAAGTCGGGCCAGGACTCTGCCCGCAACCGGATACCGTCCCGCACCGTGCCCCTTCCCCCAGACCGTTCGACGGGTGCCGCACGGTCATAGCCTCTGTCACAGGAGATTCTAAGCCTCCCGCCCGTCGCGCTCTTGCGACTGGTCGGCGGCCTGTTCGACGAGGCCGCGCACCACATCCAGTCCGTGGACGGAGAGGGTGGCGACTGCCGCCGCGCGCAGGGCGACCGCTCTGACGTCGTTGTTGCGCATGGCTGTGATGAGGGCGAGCTGGGCCATGGTCTGGTCGGCGACGGCGTCGTCGACGAAGTAGCCGACCGGCACGCCGAAGAAGGCGGCGAGCGCGCGCAGCGTGCCGATGGTGGGGTTGGGCGCCTTTCCGTTCATCAGCATCGACAGCCGGCCCACCGAGAGCGAAACGCCCTCGGACTCCTCGACCGCCTTGATGCCGTCGACGACCTCCTGAAGGGTGTGGCGTCTGCCCAGTGGCTGCACGTGCTCGAAGAGGTACTCGAGGCGGGCCGCCAGCCGCCGTCCCTCGGACTCACTCACACTCGCTCACCTCTCGCCACCCTCCTGCTATTCGGACATTATCCCGCCCGCGACGCGTGCGGTGCCGGTGTGCCGAGGGGCCCGCCGCTGTCTCGCGAACCGGTCGCAGCCTCGCAGCAGACTCTGCTCCCCGATGGATCCAGCCCTGGCCATCCGGCGGATGTCCAGCATGGGACAGCACATAAACATGCACTCACCTGAACCCACTCAGGGGTTGATGCCGACATATTGCGCAGGAGCATGGCCAGTTGACGCCGCCTCAGAGATCAAAAAAGTTCACTTAAGTGAAAGTCATTGCTAGGGTTGCGGAGGTTCAGTCGCCCTGCCCGAGCAGACGCCGACGGTGACGCATGGCGGGATCACCCTTCTGCGCCCGTTGGGTCGCATGCCCGGAACAGGCCCCGATCAGCACAGACTTCACTTCCCAGGAGGCATCAAATGGCTGGAAGAATCGGCAAGTTCGCGACAGTCGCTGTCATGGCAACGGCGGCCGTGACGCTCGCGGGGAGCCCGGCGAGCGCGGCGGACACGGCGTACAACACGCGGAGTCTGTACCTGACCGGCTCCCCGTCGCCGTCCAACGCCGACGCGTGCACCAGCAAGTCCATCTACCTGGGCACCGGCGACTACACGTGGACACAGATCTTCGACACCATCCGTACCCCGACCCGCGACATCTACCTGACCGCGGGCACGTACACGTGGGAGGACTGCCTGAGCCCCGAGGCCGGTTACTACGCTCACAAGTCCACCCTCGCCAAGTCCGGTTCGGCGACGGCGATCCTCGGCGGCTCTGTAACGTACACCTACAGCGGCACTCACACATTCGGCTCCCTTCTCGACCCTCACTTCTGATCGACGCCGCGGGCATGGCCCGCCATGGGTTGTTCACCGTCTCGGGAGCCGACCGGATCGGCTCGGGGGCCAAATTCACGGGAACGGCAGGCGCCCGGTGACACGCCTTGCTCCGCGCCTCGAGGCGGCCGGACAGGGTCCGGCCAACTCGGCCGCAGCGGGGGTGCACAGGCGGCTCGCGATGACGGTGGTGGACGGTCGCCAGGTGGCCTTGACCGGCCGGGTTGTCAAGGACCGCGATCAGTGGCACAACCAGTTCTTGCCGCTGCGGGCATCCCAGTGAGCCTCGACTGCCGTCACCCGGCTCGGGAGAGCCGTGGTGCGGGCTGCGAGTGAGGGGATGCCGAGGGGATCGGGCGGCCTGCGTGGCACTCGGTCGCGAGGGCCTCGTAGCACAGGTGGAGCACCTGCTCCGCCTCGCTGCGAGGCCCTACCCGAGTCGGCGCGGGCCCCGCAGACGGCGCCGGTACGCCGCGAACGACCCGCCCGCCGAGACGCTCTTCACCCGAACCTCCACGCTCTCGGTAATCGCACGGGCGTCGAAATTCTCCGTGCGGCCGCCACCAGCTCACACGACCACCATTTGTCGATGTTGGACCAAGATCATGAGAGGCGGACTCACACGTGCATCGTCACACTCCACGGCGTCTGCTGAAGAGATGCCTAGTGGCGGCGGGAGGCGGAGTGGCACTCCTGGCGTCGTTGCTCGTGCCGTCGCCCCAGGCGGCCGAAACCGACGCGACGGCCACGCAGATGGCGCCCGTCGCGGCAGCGGCGACACCCACGGCGTCCCCCATGGCGCAAACGGGGCCACGCAACATCATCCATCGGCTGCAGGACACCTACATCACCACTGCGGACAACGCCGATCACTCGCAAGGCCACATCCTGCACGTCGGCACGCCCGACAACGGCGCCACGAAGTACCGCAGCTTCATGCGCTTCGACGTCTCCAAGCTGCGCGGAGCCCCGGTCTCCAAGGCCTACCTGCGTGTCTACAACTCCTTCGTCTCCGACTGTGACGCGAAGGCGTGGATGGGCGTCTACCCGGTGACCCAGTCGTGGGACCAGTCCACGATCAACTGGGCCAACCAGCCGACCGTCGGCGCGGGCAAGGGCACGTGGTTCGGCCTCGGCCACCCGAACTGCCCGGACGTCCCGAACAAGACCAACCCCGCCGCGTCCAACGGCATCCAGCGCATCGACGTCACCGACTGGGTGAAAGCGTGGGCCAACGACGCCTCGTTCCCCAACTACGGCATCAGGTTCTCGGCGCAGGAGGACATCAGCTCCAGCTACAAGGACTTCTGCTCCATGAACCCGGTGTCGACGGACTACGCGTGCCACGCCGCGTACAACGCGCCGACGCTGGAGGTCGAGTTCAACACGGGCTCCACGCCGATCATTTCGAGCAACGCGTACGGCGAGTCGTACCCCGGGGGCTACCCTGCGGCGCACGCAACGCTGGAGTTCCTGGACTCCACCAACCCGGACGTCTGGTCCGCTTCAGGCCCGTACCAGCGGTGGCTCCCCGACGCCTACCACTCGGTCTTCGACACGACCCTCAAGGGTGACAGCTGGGGCGGTGGCACGTCGCACAAACTGCGCCCCGGAGGCACGTACGGCGGGACGGTCCTGGTCACAGCCGAACGTGCCAGCGGCTTCGTCGGTGTGATCCCCTACCCGGCGCTCGCCGGCTACCACTGGGCGATCAACGCGGGCATCACCGGCATCCACGGTGTCGAAATGCTGCCGGACGGCACCGTCGTCGTCGCTTCAGCGGATCACGTCTTCGGGCAGGACAGAAACACCGGCGCGGACATCAAGGGTGGGCTCGCGGTCTACTCCAAATCGCAGGGCGCACCGAACAATTGGAGCGCCGCGCCGGTCCAGGACACGTCCCTCGCCGGCGCACATGAGGTCCTCTACGACCCGAGCAGCAACTCGGTGTGGGCCGTCGGCGACGAGCTTCTGGTGCGATACGACTACGCCAACGGCAGGCTCGGTTGGGGCGGCTCCTGGCAACTCCCCAAGCAGGCGAACGGCGCTACGCCTTACGGCCACGACCTCACCCCGGTCTACGGCAACTCCGACCGGTTCTGGATCGGCGCCAACGCCGGCATCGTCCAGTTCTCCAAGAGCGGCAGCGTCGACTGCTACGACGACTCCCAGGGCACCTGGCCGCTGCCGGAGTACGTCACCGGCGACGCCCAGAAACACTGGTGCACCAACTACGCGAACCGGTCCGAGGTCACCAAGCGCACCCTCATCAAGAGCGTGGGGAACGACCCCACAACAGGCCGCGTGATTTCCACCTGCTCCCAGGAGTGCCCCGAGGGACAGAAACTGGCCGGGACCCAGACATGGGAGACCGCGTTCATCCGCTTCATCCCCACCAGCGGCCCGCAGTCGCTCGAGGCGGACTCCCCCTACGACCGGCGCTACAAAGCCACCTGGGCCGTACCCGCCTATCAGTGAGCACTGGCCGGTAGTGCTTCACCCAGCCGTGCCCCGGGACCCGAGCGATCGGGCACCGGGGCACAGCCCCCTTCGACGGCAGCGATCGGACTCTCAGCGATCTCCCGGTCAAGAAGGACAACCACCTTGCAGGTAAGCGCGTACCGACGGCGGGCGAGTTCGCCTTCGTCGATGCAGTGCGGGTAGGGGCGGGCGGCTGTGGCGCCGCCGCTGAACTGAGCACCGTGCACGACCAAAACCGAGCAAGACGATCCGACCCCGAGGCGGCGGCTCATACAGCGAGCGGCGATCCGGCGAGCGGCTGGATGCCGCTACGTCTGCCGTCCGGTCGGAGTGTCATGCTGGCGGGGAAGATGCCGCCGATGCCGAAGGCCGCGAAGAACAGGCAGATCCAGGTGCCGGTCAGGCTACCGCCGACCGGTGAGCAGGAGGATGACCTGGAGCGACACTCGGGCGAGAAGACGTCCTCGCAGGCTCCGGCGGGAACGCTCCAGCAAGCCTCTTTCCCTCATTGCGCGTTCGCACGGAGATGCGCCTCCAGCACGCTCTCGTCAGCCCTGTAGATCACGCTGCGGACCGGCGCGAGTTCTTGGAGGTGCGCCGCGTCGGCAGCGGTGGCGCGCCCTTCGCAGGAGGCGAAGGCCGCGCCTAGTTCTTCCATCGTGTCCCGTTCCAGTTCGGCGACCAGGTAGTACGGTTCGCCGCCGCGGACGGCGACCACATCGCGGCCGAGCGTGTAGCGACGCAGCCCCGGGAGTCGGCATGCGAGGGGGACGTGAACATCGCGGTAGTGCCGATCGAATGCCGTGGGATCGGCGGGCGCCTCGTACAGGGCCAAGAAGCGGGCGGTCATCAGACGGCCCTCCGGTGGCGGGTGAGTACGGCGGCGCCGGCCTGTTGTGCCGCCAGGCACTCCAGCTCCACCTGCGGGCCGCGGGCGGGGAAGAGACGTCGGCCGGTGCCCAGAACGGTGGGGAAGGCCAGCAGCCGGTACTCGTCGATCAGGTCCTCGGCCGCGAGTCGGTGTACGAGGCTGAGGCTGCCGGTGATGACCACATCGCGTGCTTCGCGCTTGACGGTGTCGACGACGTCGCATGTGAGAACCCGCGAGTTCGCCCACGCCGCGGTGTCGGCGTCGGCGAGCGTGCGGGAGGCGACCAGTTTCGGGACAGTGTTCATGCGCTGGGCGAACGGGTCGTCGCGTCCGGGCCACAGCCGCGCAAAGAGCTGCCAGGTCGCGCGCCCGAGCAACAGGACCCCCTCGTCCAGCGTGCGGCCGAGACGGAACTTGTCTCCGGCGACGGCTTCGGGGCCATAGCGAAACGCCCATCCGCCCAGCGGCGTTCCTGCGGAGCCGTCCGGGTCGGAGACGATCCCGTCCAGGGTGATGAACTCGATGACGATGACGCCCACAGCGAATCCTTTCGGTCAGATGCTCACCGGTACCTACCGGCGGCACCCGCCGGGCTCATCGCTCGTTGGGGAAATCGTCGACGGAAATCAGCTGCCGCAGTTCGAAGGCGTCGAAGACACGCGGGTCGGCGAAGACGACCTTGTGCGTGACCAGGCCGCCGGTGACGGTGAGCATCTGGAGGGTGTGCAACCGGTGCCCGCCGCCGGGATTCGGCGCGTACGCCGCGAGCATCGGCTGCCCGTTCGCCGTGAGCTCCCGCACGGCCCAGCCGGCTCCGCGCATCCGGAAGACGCGGTCCATGAACAGGCCGTAGTCGCTTGTGCCCCGGTACCACAGCGGGACCGGCGGCATCTCCAGGACCGCGTCGTCGGCAAGCAGCCGCACCAGTGCGGGCACGTCGGCCGCCTCGAACGCCCGCACGTACCGCTGGACCACCGCCCGCACCTCGGGATCGTCCGGCTCACACACCGCATCGAGTTCACCCACACCCGCGACGGCGGCACGGGCGCGTTGCAGCATGCTGTTGACCGCCGCGACCGTCGTCCCCAACTGCTCGGCGACCTCGGCCGCCGTGAACTCCAGCACCTCCCGCAGCACCAGCACGGCACGCTGCCGCGCCGGAACGGCCTGTACCGCCGCCACCCACGCCGGGCGCAGATCGGCCCGCGCCTGCACATCGAAGCGCGCGTCGGGAAACGGCTCCATCCAAGGGACGTCGAGCGCCGGCGCCAGCGGGGGCTTGCCCCGCCGATGATCGCCCTGTACCGGCTGGCCGCAGGCACCGACCCCAGGACCACGCGCACGTACGGTTCCCTGACCATGGCCGTGGTGGTCACCACCGGGCTGTTCGACACACCCTCGACGGGGATACTCCTGCTGCGCACCGTGGGCCCCGTGCTGTGGCTGATGCTGCCCCTGGTCGGCGGCAGCCGGGACCGCCTGCGCCGAATCCCCCACCACCAAGCAACACGGGCTGTTCTTCCCCTCGCCCTCGCGCCACGCCGGCGACCCGGACATCGCCAGACGGCTCACCGGACTCCTCAGACTCCTCCACAGGAGCCAGAGAAAAAAATTCGGACGGCGATGTCGAGAACCCGTGACCGGCTCCGTCCCCGCAGTGAACGCGACCACAATGGGTCGCACCAGCACCCAGGAGAACCACGATGGCCAAGTACCTGCTGCTCAAGCACTACCGCGGCGCCCCGGCTGCGGTCAACGACGTGCCCATGGACCAGTGGACGCCGGAGGAGATCTCGGCGCACGTGCAGTACATGAACGACTTCGCGGCCCGGCTCGAGGGGACCGGCGAATTCGTCGACGGTCAGGCGCTCGCCCCCGAGGGGACGTGGGTCCGGTACGACGGCGAGGGCCGCCCCCCGGTCACCGACGGCCCGTTCGCCGAGACCAAGGACCTCATCGCCGGCTGGATGGTGATCGACGTCGACAGCTACGAGCGCGCCGTCGAGCTGGCCGGGGAACTGTCCGCCGCCCCCGGGGCGGGCGGGAAGCCGATCCACGAGTGGCTCGAGGTGCGCCCCTTCCTGACCGCGTCGCCCACCATCACGGACTGCCATGGATGAGGCCCTGCTGCGCAGCCTCACACCGAGCGTGCTCGCCATCCTCGTCCGCCGCGGAGCCGACTTCGCGGCGGCCGAGGACGCCGTGCAGGACGCGCTTGTGGAGGCGGTCCGCGTCTGGCCTGTCGACCCGCCGCGCGATGCGAAGGGCTGGCTGGTCACCGTGGCCTGGCGCAAGTTCCTCGACGCCACCCGGGCGGACACCGCCCGCCGCCGGCGTGAGGACCTCGTCGACGACGAGCCGGCGCCAGGGCCGGCGCCCGCGGTGGACGACACCCTCCAGCTCTACTTCCTGTGCGCCCACCCGTCGCTGACGCCGTCGTCCGCGGTGGCGCTCACGCTGCGCGCCGTCGGCGGGCTGACCACCCGCCAGATCGCCCAGGCCTACCTGGTGCCCGAGGCGACCATGGCGCAGCGCATCAGCCGGGCCAAGCGCACCGTCTCCGGCGTGCGGTTCGACCAGCCAGGCGACGTCGCCACCGTGCTGCGCGTCCTCTACCTGGTCTTCAACGAGGGCTACTCCGGCGACGTCGACCTCGCCGCCGAGGCCATCCGGCTCACCCGGCAGCTCGCGGCCCGGGTCGACCACCCAGAGGTGGCCGGGCTGCTCGCCCTCATGCTCCTCCACAACGCGCGGCGCGCCGCCCGGACCGCGCCCGACGGCAGCCTGGTACCGCTCGCCGACCAGGACCGCGGCCGGTGGGACACCGGCTCGATCGCGGAGGGCGTCGAGATCCTGCAGGCGGCTCTCGCCCGTGACCGGCTGGGCGAGTTCCAGGCCCAGGCCGCCATCGCCGCCCTCCACGCCGACGCGCCCACCGCCGAGGAGACCGACTGGGTGCAGATCGTCGAGTGGTACGACGAGCTCGCGCGCCTGACCGACAGCCCCGTCGTCCGGCTCAACCGCGCGGTGGCAGTCGGCGAGGCCGACGGACCGCGCGCCGGCCTGGCGGCGCTCGCGGCGCTGGACGACTCGCTGCCCCGCCACGCCGCGGTGGCGGCCTACCTCCACGAGCGCGACGGCAACCTGGCGACGGCTGCACGGCTGTACGCCGAAGCGGCCCAGAAGGCATCCAACCTCGCCGAACGTGACCACCTGACGCGCCAGGCCGCCCGGCTCAACACCCGCCGGTGTCGCTGACAGGTCGCGCTCGAGAAAGCCGAGACCTGGCTCGGCCGGCCCCGCCCACCCGCACTGGTTGATCAGGAAACCTCACCGGTCTCGACCTCCGTGGCGCACAAGCTTTCCAGCAGCTTGAGGCCGTCCTCGGAGGCGCTGCCGGGGTCGGCGCCGTAGGTGCACACGGTCAGACCGTCGTCGCCGGGCAGTTCCATCACCTCGTGCGCCAGTTCCAGCTCACCGACGTCGAGATGCCGGACGCGTTTCGCCCCGCCCCGGTAGACGTGCACGTCGTGCTCGGCCCACAGGGCGCGGAAGGCGTCGCTGCGGGTGGCGAGCTCGCCGACGAGGTTGGACAACTCGCGGTCGTGCAGGTTCCTGCCCGCCTCGACACGCAGCGCCCCGACGCTGTGCCGGGCGACGCGATCCCAGTCGATGTAGAACCGTGTCGCCCGGGGGTCCAGGAAGGCGAACCGCATCGTGTTCGCCGGGCCTCACCGCGCCTGCGAACATCTCCGAGAACAGCGCGCGCCCGAGTGGATTGGCCGCCACGATGTCGAAGCGGTTGTTGCGCACGAACGCGGGCAGTCCGGTCAACGCGTCGATGATCCGCTGCACGCCGGGCCGCACGGCCGGGTGGACGGCCCCCGCCGCCGCGCGGTGGTGGTGTTGGCCGCGCGTGCCAGGTCGAACAGGTGCGCCCGCTCCGTCTCGTCGAGCTGCGGCGCACGGGCGACGGCGTTCAGGACACTCTCGGAGACGCCGCCGAGGTGGCCGCGTTCCATGCGGGTGTAGTACTCGACGCTGACCCCGGCGAGCATCGCGACCTCGCCCCTGCGCAGACCGGTCACCCGACGCTCGCCTCCGCCGATCACACCGGCCTGCTCGGGGGTGATCCTGGCGCGCCGAGACGTGAGAAACGTGCGGGTTTCAGCGCGGTGGTCCATGAGGCCAGCGTAGGTGCGCTGCAGCGCGGCTGGGGGGTACCAGCTTTGACTCCCACACCGCGGTCGGAGCCGGTTGCATGGTGACCGCCCATTTCATGGACCGACCGAATGATGATGATCGGGCTGCCGCGCTGCCGCATCAGGCTGCCGCGCTGCCGGCGAGTGTCATTCCGTCGGCGTGCCGATCCGGAGCCGGTTGCCGTCAGGGTCGCGCAGCTCAATCTCATGCGCCTCCCGATGGAGCCTCCCTCGCCTGCACGTCGAACTCAAAGGCGATGGCCTCGACATCGCGAACGCGGAGGTGGACCAACGTGTCGGGGCGGGCGTTGCCCTTGTGCTCCGACAAGAACAAC
This sequence comes from Streptomyces sp. HUAS ZL42, assembly GCF_040782645.1. Classification (GTDB taxonomy): domain Bacteria; phylum Actinomycetota; class Actinomycetes; order Streptomycetales; family Streptomycetaceae; genus Streptomyces. Next base: position 9,491,642 of record NZ_CP160403.1, on the reverse strand, counting down.
CGCACCCCGCCCCGAGCGACCTCGACGAACGCGGGAAGTCCCGGTTCGAAGCGGTGTTCCCACTGCTTGGCGAAGCCAAGTCGCTCGTGCCACGCGCCCGCCGCCGCAGCGTCCTCGACGCGAAGCCGTGGCGCTCCTCGCGTCCCCCGTCAGGTCTTATCCCTGGTCGAGCAGGTCCTCCTCCTGTCCAAGCTGTCGGCAGGGGCTGCGTGGGGTCTCGGCCTGGGAGCGGGGTGGTTGAAGGTTCGTGCGGTCGCCAGAAGCGCCAGAACGAGCGCGGCGGGTATCGCGTAGGCGAGTCGGAAGTGGCCGGTGGATCCGAGGAGTCCGCTGGCGGCTCCGCCGGCGAGCACGCCTATGTAGTTGAAGATGTTCATGCGGGCCAGGACCGTTTCGGCCGCCCCTGGTCGCAGGCGTCCGGCGGAGGCGAGGCACAGGGGGGCGAGCGCGGAGACGCCCAGACCGGTGCATGCGGCGGCCAGGACCGCGTACGGCCAGTCCGGAGCGGCTGCCAGCCCGGCCAGAGCGACGGCCGTGAGCAGGGTGGCGGCGCGGATCACGGCGGCCGGGCCGATCCTGTGCACGAGCCGGTCGGCGCAGGCCCGCCCGGTGATGGTGCCCGCCTGATACGCCGCGTAGGCCAGGGGGGCGATGGACAGGGCCGTGTGGAGGGTCTGGTGGAGATAGAGCGTCGACCAGGCCGAGACCGTGGAGTCGATGACGTACGCGACCAGGAGGACGAAGCCGAAGGGCGCGAGTTTCCTCCACAGACCGCGGCCAAGCACGGTGGAGGTGCCGTCGTTGGATGCGGCGACCGGTGCGGGGGTGGGCAGCGTGTGCGAGCGGATCGTCAGGGCGAAGGCCAGGACAAGGGCGGCCTGTGTGGTCAGCGTGTATTCGGCGGGCCAGGCAAGGCGGGCCGTGCCCGCGGTGAGCAGGGCGGCCGCGACGCCGGCCGTGCTCCAGGCGGCGTAGAAGGAGGCGAAGATGCTCCGGCCGTAATGGCGTTCGACGGCCGCGGCTCGGGTGTTCGCCGACACGTCGATGCAGCCCAGCGCCGCGCCGAACAGTCCGTAGGACACCGCGACCGTGGCCTGGTTGGGGGCCCAGCCGATCAGCAGCAGAGCCGCGGCGGCCGCCACGACGGCGGCCCGCATGGTGGCGACCAGGCCCAGACGGCGGATCACCGCCAGCCCGGCGAAGCTGCCGGCGCCCGCGCTCAACGCCATGGCGACGACGAGCGCGGTCATCAGCTGCGGGGACAGCGAGAGTCGTTCCTGGACGGCCGGCACCGTGGTGGCCACCGCGGCCACCGCTGCTCCCTGGGCGGCGAACACGGCCGCGGCGACCCGTCGGGCCGGCGCATGCGTGCTTCGGCGCGCTGATCTTCGTGGCGCCGAGGTCTGAAGTTGTGCGGTCATGGCGTGCCTTCGTTTCTTGCGCTCTCGCGCCGGGCGCTGGTCACGGAGGGGTGGGTGGGTTGCCGCAACCGTAGGAAGGCGAGGAGGCCCGGTGCAGGGCGTCAGAGGCCGGGATGGGGGCTCTGGCGGCCACGCCCGCGACAGGCGGGGGCCGACTGCCTACAGTGAAGCGGGAAACGCCCTGGTGAGAGGGAACGCAATGCCCCATGGTCCCGACCCGGCCACTGGTCCCGATCCGGCCACCTCTCCGGGAACCAGCCGCAGCACTTCGGCGACCATCGCGCCGAACATCCTGCGTTACCTCGTCCGGGTCGCCGACGAGGAGGGCGTCGACCTGCAGCCGCTGCTGACCCGTGTGGGGCTGGACCCGGCGGTAATGGGCTCTGCCGCTCTGCGGGTCTCCTACCGGCAGGGCAGTGACGTCATCCGCCAAGCGGTGGAGCAGACCGGTGACGCACACCTGGGGCTGCGGGTCGGCTCGGCGCAGCGGCTGACGGCGTGGGGGCTGCTCGGCTTCGCCATGATGTCCGCCGACACTTTGCAGGATGCCATCGAGACGGGGGTGCGCTACCAGAATCTCTCCGGTGCGATGACGGTGTGGTGGGCCCGCTGGGAGGACGTCGGCTACGTGCTGCACGCCGATCTGCCGGACCCCGCGCTGGATCCGGCTGTCGCCGTCTTCCTGATCGAGGAGGCGTACTCCAGCGTCGTCACCCTCACTCGTCTGAACCTCGGCGCCTCGTTCGCCCCGACGGCGGTCGATTTCGCTTTCCCCGCCCCGCGCGACACGCGGCCGTTCGACGAACTGTTCCGCTGCCCAGTGCGCTTCGGCGCCGCCGGCAACCGCATGGTGTTCCCCGCCCGGTGTGTCCGTGCGGCCCAGCCGGGGCGGGACCCCATCACGTACGCCTCAACGCTGGAGCTGCTGGATGCGCAGATGGCGTCACGGCGCGGCCAGCAGGATCTCCTCGAGGTGCTGGAGATCTCCATCGCGCAGAGCCTTCCGGCGGTCCCCTCGTTCGTCGAGCAGGCGCGCAGGCACGCGTCCAGCGAACGCACCCTGCGCCGTCGGCTGGCCGAGTGCGGCACCACGTACGAGGCGATCGTCGACGGGGTGCGCCGCGAACGGGTCGAACAGCTCCTACGACGGCCGGAGCTGACGCTCCGCGACATCACCCGGCAGGCGGGCTTCGCCGACGTGCGGGCGTTGCGGCGGGCGGTCCGCCGGTGGCACGGCGTGACGCCACTGGAGATGCGCGCCGGTCTGCTGGGGCGGCTGGGGCCCGCCACCCGACCGCGCGAGTGACGAAAGCCGTAGGTGCCGTGCGGTCGACATCGAATCGCCCCATGGGATCAGCGGGTGCGGATCCAGACGGTTTTCTCCCGGGTCCACTGGTCGAAGGCGTTGGTCGATTTCTCCACGCCGCCGAATCCGGACTGCTTCCATCCGCCGAAGGGCGTGGTGATGTCGCCTTCGCTGTAGGCATTGACGGAGACCACGCCGGACTGGATGCCGCGTGCCAATCGCAGTGCGGTGTCGAGGTCACGGGTCCACGCGGAGGCGGCCAGCCCGTATTCGGTGGCGTTGGCCAGGTATATCGCCTCGTCCTCGGAGGTGAAGGTCTGGACGGTGACGACGGGGCCGAACAGTTCCTTGGTGAGGACGTCGCTGCCTTCGGGGGCCTGGGTGATCACGGTGGGCGGGTAGTAGGCGCCGCGCTGAGGCAGGCCGTGCGGCAACCCTCCGGTGTGAATGCGGGCTCCGCCGGCACGCGCGGCTTCCACCGCCGCCGCGACCCGGTCGAAGGCCGCCCGGTCGATGAGTGGCCCCACCTGAGTGCGCGGGTCTGCGGGATCGCCGATGACCAAGCGCTTCGCGGCGGTCGTGAACCGCTCCAGCACCTCCTCGGCGATGCTGGTGTGGACCAGGACGCGGGAACCGGCCGTGCAGTTCTGCCCCATCGTCAGGAACGCGGCCTCGGTCATGTGGTCGATGAGCTCGTCCCCGTAGGCGAGCGCGTCGCCCATCAGCACCTGAGGACTCTTGCCGCCCATCTCCAGCGAGACGCGCTTGAAGTTGCTGTCGGCCGCGTCCTTGAGGATGCGACGCCCTGTCGCCGTGGACCCGGTGAACGACAGCGCACCCACGACGGGGCTGCGGGCCAGGGCGGCGCCGGTGACGGAGCCGTGGCCGGTGAGGACCGTGAGGACTCCTTCGGGCAGGCCGGCCTCGGCGGCGAGCCCGGCCAGGTGCAGGGCCGAACGCGGGGTGGCCTCGGCGGGCTTGACCAGCAGGCAGTTGCCCGCGGCGAGGGCGGGACCGACCTTCCAAGCGGTCATGGCCAGCGGGTAGTTCCAGGGCAGGATCGCCGCCACGACCCCGACCGGTTCCCGGCTGATCAGGCTTAGGCTGTCGTGTCCGCCGGGTGCGATCCTGCCGAACACCTTGTCGGCCGCCTCGGCGAACCAGCGGATCGACTCGACGGCACCGGGGACGTCGCCGGTGAGGCACTCCGTGATCGGCTTCCCCGCGTCCTCACTGTCCAGCCAGGCCAGAATCCCGGCGTCGCGTTCCATGAGGTCGGCGAGCCGCAGCAGCACCGCGGCGCGCTCTCGGACCGGCAGCCGCGACCACACTCCGGATGCGAAGACCTGCCGGGCCCGCTCAGCAGCCTTGGTGACGTCTTCGGCACTCGTGGCGGGCACGGTGGTGATCAGCTTCCCGGTGGCGGGGTTGACGACGTTCAGCGTGGCGGGGGTCTCGTCGGCGGTCATTTCTCCTCCACCAGTTCCCAGCGTCCGTCGACCTGGCGTGTCAGGCCGCGGCGGCGCAACTCTTCGAGATAGCGGGCCATGCCGCGCTCACCACGCCGCCGGAACAGGGGGAACAGCCTCGGCAACAGGTTCGGCGCCAGCATCGCGAGCCGCACCAGGCGGGACTCACCGGGGCGGGGGTACGCCTCCAGGCGGGGCCTGTCCAGCAGGCTCACCACGGCCGCCACGACGTCGGCGGGCTGCTGCGGTGGATCCTGGAACTGCATGGAGTTCCCGCCGTCCACGGCCTCCTGGCGCAGCATCCGGGTGTCGGTCGCCGACGGCAGCACCGACCCGGCCAGGATGCCCTTGCTCCTGAGGTCGAGTCCGATGGCGAGCATCGCTCCGCGCAGCCCGAACTTCGAGGCCGTGTAGATCGGGGTCTCGCCCAGCGGGAAGATCCCGCCGAGGGAGACGGTGGTGACCACGCGGGCATCCCGGGAGGCTTGCAGCAGCGGGATCGCGAGCCTCGTGGCGACCAGCGGCGAGGTCAGGTTTAGGGCGATCTCGTACTCGATGCTCTCGACGCTGCGGACGTCGAAGCGTTCGGCGCTGGTCATCCCCACGTTGTTGACGAGCACGTCGAGGCGGCCGTGCGTGTGGGCGATCTGATCGAAAAGATGCTCCACTTGGGCCCGGTCCACCAGGTCACAGCCGATGGCCGTGTGGCCGGTGCCGGGAAGCTCGAGGGCGACCCGCTTGGCGCGGTCCCCGTCGATGTCGACGACGACGCAGCGGGCGCCCCCGGTGGCGAAGCGACGGCACAGCGCGCTGCCGATGCCGCCTGCGCCGCCGGTCACCAGCACGACCTTGTCATGGAAGTCGAAGCCGCTCATGACACCACTTCCGCGTGCCGCTGGGACGCCAGGGGCGGCGGCTGGCCCTCGGTGCGCCAGCCCATCTCGGCGGCGACCTTGGCGAGGTGCTTGACGATGGCTCCGCTTTCGACGTAGCCCGTGTGGCGAGGCGAGTCGACGAACTTGATGCCGCCCGACAGGTCCGGGCGGTCGGTACGGATCATGTGGGCGAACCTCTCCGCGTTCGGCAGCGTGTGGCCCGCGTCGTGGATATACCCGGCGATCAGCTGGGCCTGGGTGTCGAAGAGCCGGTACGCGCCGGAGTTGGTCTCGACGAAGCCGACGCCGAACAGGCCCTGGTGCTCGCGGGAGAACGACGACAGGTACAGGTCGGGGTGCTGCTCGTCGCCGAAGTACTTCTGCGCGACCGGCACCTTGTGGACGTAACCGGTGGCCAGCAGGATCAGGTCGAAGTCGTCGCGGGTGCCGTCGGTGAAGTGGACCGTCCTGTCCTCGGTGCGGGCGATCCCCGGTTTGGCGGTGATGTCTCCGTGCTGGAGGTGGTGGATCAGCATCGAGTTGATCGCGGGGTGGGTCTCGAACAGTCTGTGGTCCGGCTTCTGCAGGCCCAGGCGTGTCGGGTCGCCGTTGAGGATCCGCAGCAGGGTGCCGAAGAGCCGCTGCGCCAGCCACATCGGCAGGTGCGGCCCGCCGCCCGCGATGGTGTCCACCGGCCGGCCGAAGAGGTGCTTCGGGATGAACCAGTACCCGCGGCGCATGCTGATCACCGCGTGGTCCGCGCTGCGGGCCGCGTCGCAGGCGATGTCGCAGCCGGAGTTCCCGGCGCCCACGACCAGGACCCGCTTGCCGCGCAGTTCCTCCGCGCTGCGGTAGCCGATCGTGTGGCGGATCTCTCCGGTGAAAGTCCCGGGCAGTTCAGGGACATTGGGATGCCACTGGGCACCCGTGCACACCACGACCTGGCTGTGCAGACTTTGCTCGCCGTCGGTCCGGGTGACCACCCAGGTGCCGTCCGCGTTCTTCTCGACGCTTTCGACCTCGACGCCGAACTCGATGCGGTCCGTCAACCGGTAGGCGTCCGCGAAGGACGTGAGATACGACAGGATCTGCCGGTGCGGGGGGTAGTCCGCAAATTCGTCGGGCATCGGAAAACCTCCGAAGCCCGAAAGGGTCTTGCTGGAAATAAAATGAGCCGACTCGTACATCGGGCTACCGGGGCTGTCGATGTCCCAGATACCGCCGGGCCCTGTGTGGCGTTCCAGATGCGTGTACGGCAGACCCCGCTCCGTCAGGGCTCGGGCGACCGCCAGCCCTGCGGGACCCGCTCCGATCACACACGTGCCGTGCTGGGTTGTTCCCATCAACCAGATCCTTTTCAGTCATTCGTTCTCCCATTTCCGGGGATTGAAGGGAACCTATTCATCTGTCATTCAGCGGGAACTGGTCCACGCGGTCAAAGAGGGGGCCCGGGCGGCCATGTGCAGGATCGTCGGCACAGCTTCGACGGAGGTGGGGTGGATGGCGTGCGGGAGTCGCTCGAGGGTGCGGTTGCGCACGGGGGCGGAGAAACCGTCGCCGCAGCCCCGCACGCCGTCCACGACGACCACGCTCTGCGCTCTTCGACAAGTCCGCCAGGAAGGGACGATGGTTGCCGCCCTTGTCGGCGGCCGAAGGTGCCTCTTGACGTCCGCCCGCCTCTGCAGTCGCGCGAGTGAGCAACGTCGCGCCGGCCTGGACGGCTGCCTCGCACACCGAAGCTGAGGCATACATGACGCAATCCGTCATGTATGTGCACGATGCTTGAAGTATGAAGTCGGACCGATTGCTCTCAATCCTGCTGTTGCTGCAGACACACGGGCAGCTGCCCGCCGGCGAGCTGGCGGCCCGCCTGGAAGTGTCGGTGCGCACGATCTTCCGGGATGTCGAGGCACTGTCGGCGGCGGGGGTTCCGGTGTACGCGGAGCGCGGGAGCAAGGGCGGCATTGCCCTGCTGCCGGGGTACCGAACCGACGTCACCGGTCTGACCGCCGATGAAGCTCGTGCCTTGTTTGTCCTGGTCACGGAGCAGGCGCATGCGGATCTGGGGTTGGGGCAGGCGATCGGTTCGGCGTTGCGGAAGGTGATGGCGGCGCTGCCCGCGCCGTTTCGCGGGGACGCCGATCTGGCGAGCAGACGGATCATGATCGATCCGGTGCGCTGGCGCAGCAGCCCGCGGCCTTCGGCCATCGATCTCGGTGTGCTGCAAGCGGCAGTGTTCAACGACCGGCGACTGCGGCTGCGTTACCGGCACGGCCGTGACGCTCAGGTGCGCTCGTACACGCTCGATCCGTACGGGCTCGTGAGCAAGGCCGGAGCCTGGTACTTGGTGGCGGACCACCGGGGGAAGCCGATGATGTTCCGTTCGGACCGGATGTTGTCGGCGTCGGTGGTCGACGAGCCGGTGCGCCGCCGCGACGGGGTGGAGCTGGCGGACGTGTGGGAGCTGCTGCGGCAGAGCATCGACCAGATCCCGGCCCATGTGCGCGTGGTCGCGCGGGTGCAGCGGTCGGTACTGGCCCGGTTCCTGCGCTACCACGAAGCCGACCTCGCAGGTCCTGCGCCTGCCTTGGAGGAGGCTGAGGCAGAGGCGGGCAGCGAGGGGGAAGCGGTGGAGCTGGAGCTACGGTTCCCGACGCTTCGGTCGGCCGAACAGTTGCTGGTGTTCGGCCCGGCGGTGGAGGTGCTGGAGCCTGCGGAACTGCGTGAGGCCCTGGTGCGCCGGGCTCAGGAGACCATCTCCATGTACACGGAGGGCGGTGGCGCCTGACGCGCGCAGTGCAGGGCTTCCTGGGGCCGGAGGGAGATCGACGCTCAGGCCGTTGTGTTCCATGGATCTGAACCCGGCTCCATCGATGCGCCTGGCTTATGGTCGCGGGCAGACGGCGAGCCAGGCATCGGGGCCGCTGCGTTTCGTCGCCCAGTCAACGTATCCGTGAGCAAGGTGTCCGGGGCCACCCGGGCCGACCTCGCTGCCGCCGCGGCGATGGTCCTGGCCGGGCAGGGCCATGCAGGCAGTCCCTACGGGTCGGAGAGCGACGGCCGCGTCTACCAACTCGGTGGCACCCCCTTCACCCTCGGAAACGTCGCGGCCGAGATCTCGCGGCAGTCCGGCAAGCCGTTGGTCTATCAGGACCTGCCCGTCGACCAGTACGCCCAGGCCCTTGCCGCCCAGGGCGTGCCGCGGGCGTTCGCCGACAGCACTGGCGGACGCCGTCGCCGCCCAGCTCCAAACACTGTGACGCCTGCACTCCTCCGCCTGCCGCCGGGCCCTGGCCCGCAGGCGCACGAGGCCCCTCCTGCATCCCGAGGTGCTCAGTGGCGCCGGAACCCCGCGAGCGTGAAACAAATCTCCCCGGAAGGTCAGAGATACATGACGTCCCCTGTCAGGTATCCCCGGCCAAGATGGGACACGAACCTGTCCGGCCACCTACCCGACGAGCCGGCCCCCTGACATGCGACCCCCGTGCCCATGCCACGTTTGTCGCGCGGCGGGGACGATCCACCTTGAAAGGAACAATTCTCATGACTGCCACCAGCGGCACCGCCCAGAAGATCGCCGACGAGTTCGTCCGTGCCTGGCTCGGCCGAGACGTCGATAAGGCGCTGAGCTTCCTCGCCGACGACATCGTGTGCGAGGCCCCGAACGGCCGCCACGAGGGCCTCGCCCGCTACCGCGAGTTCCTGGAGCCGTTCGCGAGCAGCCTCATCAGCGGCACGGTGATCGACGTGCTGGGCGACGACGCCCACGCAGCGGCCGTCTACACCACCGAAGTGCCCTTCGCGAAGGACTTCCGCGGCATCGACTACATCACCGTCGAGGACGGCAAGATCAGCCACGTGATCAGCGTCTTCGACCTCAGCCCGGCGATCCAGGCCCGAGGCAACCCCCAGCACTGACCAGCCCGGAAAGCGGGTCTGCCGTCAGTCCGCACGACGGCGGCGGACCCGACCCTCCGCCCCCGCCACACTGCCCGGCAACCGCACCTGCCAGACGTCGGCCGGCGGCGTGAGAGCCCAACCCCGCCCTGAACTCGGGCCCGCCTCTTCACTCGCACACACAGGAACGAAAGCAGCGTGATGGACACCGCCGCAGCACTTGAGGTGAGAGGCGACAAGATCTACTTCCCCGAGCCTCTGACACAGGCCACCGTCATTCGGCGCCCCAACCGTTTCATCATCGACGCTGACGTCAAGGGAAAGGCCGTCGCCTGCCACTGCCCGGCCACCGGCCGCATCGGCAACCTGGTCCTGGACGGCCTGCCCTGCCTGCTGTCTCGCAGCCACCGCAGCACTCGCAAGACCTCATACACGGTCGAGGCGGTCTGCGTCGATCCGCCCGGCGCCCCTGAGCCGGCCTGGATCGGCATCAACCAGACCGCAGCCAACCGCTACGTCGAACAGGCCCTCAACAGCGGGCTCCTGCCGCAGATCGTCACCGCGGAAACCGTCCAACGCGAGAAGTTCCTCGGCCAGTCGCGGCTCGACTTCCTCGTCAACGACGACACCTACGTCGAGGTGAAGACTCCCCTGGACCACCTCCAGGTGCGCCTCGGCGACCACATCCGCACCCGGCCACGCCCGCCCCTCGCCGCAACGGACCGGCTCGTCAAGCACATCGGCGAACTCGGCCGCAGCCTCGAAGCCCACGAACGCGCGGTCCTCCTGGTCTGCTTCCTCTACGACAACCCCGGCTTCCAAGTTCGAAGGAGCAGCCATCACAGCGAAGTCAAAGCCCAGGTCGCCCAAGCCGTGAAACGCGGCGTGGAGATCTGGCAGGTCAACTTCGAACTCGACCGAACCGGCGTGCGCGTGAGTCGCCACTACGAGCTGACCCCGCAATTCCTCACCTGACAGCGCCCTTCGGCCAGAGCCGGGGCCAGGGCTTCGGCGTGGTCGGGTGACGTCCGGTCTGCGCCCAGGCGAGGCCGACTTCGACAAGATCAAGACGGTTCGCGCAACCGCCGCGCCGAGGGAGGTGGCGGCCTCCCGCCACGGCGCGCTGCCCCCTCCGCCCCAGCACTTGCTCAATCTATCGAGATTCGATAGATTCCCATCGCAACTCGATGGAAGGATGGGTCGTGGGAAAGCTGGCAGTGCGCGCCCTGCGCGCCGTCCTCGTGGTGGTGCTCGCCGGCACCGTGTTCGTACAGGCATTGATGGTGTGGGCGTTGGCCACCGACCCGGAGGACGGGTCGCTCCCACTGACCCCGCTGCGTGTGATCACGATCCTGGGCATGGTGTCGGCCCAGGTCGCCCTGGTCTGCGTATGGCGGCTGGTGACGATGGTGCGACGCGGAACCGTGTTCTCCCACGCCGCCTTCCGGTACGTGGACGGCGTGATCGGCGCGATCGTGGCGGCCGCCCTCGTGTGGTTCGCCGTCACGGCCCTCAATGCGCCGGGCCAGCGCGACGACCCGGGCGTCACCGTCATCATGGGCGGGGTGGGCGTGGCCATCCTGGGGGTCGCACTCATCGTGCTCGTGCTGCGGATGCTGCTCGCCCAGGCCGTCGCGCGCGACGTCGAAGCGGCGCAGATGCAGGCCGAGTTGGACGAGGTGATCTGATGCCGATCGCCGTCGACATCGACGTGATGCTGGCCAGGCGGAAGATGTCCGTGGGCGAGCTCGCGGACCGCGTAGGCATCACGCCCGCCAACCTGGCGGTACTCAAGAACGGCCGCGCCAAGGCGGTGCGCTTCGCGACGCTCGCCGCGCTCTGCGAGGTGCTGGAGTGCCAGCCGGGCGACCTGCTGCGCTGGGAGGCCGAGGACGCCGCGGGTGGATGACGTGCCCCAGGGCGGGCGGGAAAACGCGCGCTGACCGCGTGCGCGGTTCCGGCCGGAGCGACCTCCCTGCCGGCGGTGGGTGAGCGGATCACCGACGCCCCACCCCCCACGCCGCGTCCGCCAACTCACCTCGACCTGCCACAAGATCAATCACCCGAGTGCTCGCTGTCGGGCTCGCACACGGGGTCCTCCGCCACGAACCGGCTCAGCCGATACGTGGTCGGGTGCGTCAGGCGGCCACACAGCGTGTCGATCCGGATCATCGACGCGTCGATCCGCGCCTCCCGAAGCCGACGCAGGTGAGCGCCCAGCTCCGCCCTGTCCCGGACCTCACAGATCACTTCCCACCGCCCCGTGTCCGGCGCAGTGCGAGCAGCACGTCGCTGCCGCTCGGCCCGTTCCCGCCGCTTCCTCTTCCCCTGCCCTGGCACCGGCCCAGAATCGCTGGTCGGCATCGGAGCGGCAAGGCAATTCAGCCAAGCACGCATCCCGACTCAGTGATCACTTGCCGGACGGGCTCTGGCCGTGTCCCGTCAATCACGTCAGCTCGTGGATGCAGCTGGACGTACACGCCTCTGAGGGAGCGGAAGCTGATTCTCGACGTCTGCATGCACGGCAGGCGACATCAGCCCGCCTCATGACAGGAGACGGAGCGGCTGATGACCATCGCCGGGATGCTGCGTTGCTCGTGTGGAACAAGAAGACCGTGGCGTCGGCCGCAGCAGCCAGCGCAGAACCACAGCAGTGGCTGACCGGTTGCAGCACCTGTTTGGTGACGGCGGCGACCCTCTGACGAGGCATTTCGTCACGGCGCCGGCACCTCGAATCGCCGACGCCGTGACGGAATGCCGACCTGCCGGATTCACCGCCGACGACACGGACCCACCTGGCCTGGGCGGCTTCACTCGTCGCGCCCGGCACCGCGATCGGGCTTGCTCATGTCCCCCGTCCCGGGCGTGCCATCGGCGAGCCCGTAGCGCAGGTACACCGTGCCCTTCGGACCGGCTGCCGGCGGTTCGAGGAGTGTGACGTTCGTGGGCACCGCGCCACCGTCGAAGACCTTCTTCCCGACGCCGAGCACGATCGGGTGCACCCAGAGGTCAAGACGGTCGAAGAGCTTCTCGCGCAGGAGGGTCTGCACCAGGTTCAGGCTCCCCACGACCTTCACGTGCTCGTGCCGGTCACGGATCTCGCGCACCGCGCCGGCCAGATCCGGGCCGAGCTGCGTGGATCCGGCCCACGAGAGGTCGGGCTTGCCGCGGGAGGCCACATACTTCGGGACGCTGTTGAAGAGCGTGGCGATCTCGTTGTCCTCGCCGCCCTCCTGGTAGTGCGGCCAGTAGGCGGCGAAGATGTCATACGTCCGCCGGCCGAGCAGGAGGGCGTCCGTGCCCTCGTACGCGGCACCGACCTGCGCCCCGGCGACCTCGTCCAATAGGGGCGCCTGCCAGCCGCCGAACGGGAACCCCTCGGGATCCTCGTCGGGGCCGCCGGGCGACTGGCCGACGAGGTCGAGGGTTGCGAACAGCTCGATGTGGATGAGGCCCATGACTGACTCCCGACGAGTTGGTTATCCCGGTCGCAAGGTAGACCTGTAGGCGCCGGCAGACTCATCGCTGCGACGGCACCCAGCTTCGTACTCGTCGACCCCGGTACACCCCCACCGCGGTCCGGAGCGCGTCTGCTGCATCTCCGCCCTGATGAGCATCCGCTACGACCTGTATTCGCGAAGCTTCAACGAGCACAATCGGAACGAGGTCACGCGACACGTCCAAGGTGTCCTCGCCCTTGTCCGCCGCCGCGTCAACGTCCTGTGGGCCCTCATCCGGGACCGGCGCCTGTACGAAGTCACACCACCGCCTGCACGGCGTCGCCGTGACCGTTGGCCAGCGCCGGGCGGAGCCGACAAGGCCCGTGCCATCCTGGGGCTGTGCTATTGAGTGATCACACCAGCAGTGTCGAACTCCGCCCGCTGCGCTATCAATTCCCCGCGGTGCACGGCAACCGTTTCGACGACAACTGGCTGATCATCGGCGGCTCGGTAACAACTCCCGAGGTTTCGCGTTCACCTGTCCTCGGAAGCGGCACCCCCATGGGGGCAGAGTGATGACGGAGGAGACATTTTCTCTCGCTTTCTTCCCAACCCGCTGATCGACGCCGGTGCACCGGAACTCCGTACTGGCTCCGCGGCTTGGCTTCTCCATTGGGAAGCCACTGCGCGTTCGTGTTGGCCAGGAGCCAGACGTCGTGCTCACTGGCCTGCCGAGCGCTCAGTCAGCGGTGCAAGGCATGCAGCAGCAGCGGCAAAGAGCGGTGCAGCTCACGCTCCCAGTACGGCCAATCGTGGGTGCCGGGTCCGTAGAAGTCGGTGGTCAGGTGCCCTCCGGTGGCCTTCAGGCGGTCGGCGAGGGCGTGGTTCATCTGGTTGAGCAGTGCCTCGAGGTCGTCGTAGGAGCCGGGCGGGTCGAAGGGGCCGGCTGTGCCGTCGCCACTGGACAGGAAGACGGGAAGTGAGCGCAAGCGGTTGACGAGGTAGTACGGGTCGTGAGCCTCCCAGACGGCGCGCTGGGCCACTGGGTCGCCCCACAGGGCGAGGGGGTCCTCGCCGAACTCCTTCAACACGTCCATCAGACCGGACGGGAAGTCGCCGTACAGGGGGTGCACCACGCCGCTGAAGCTGGCCACCGCCCGGAACATGCCGGGGTGGTGCGCGGCGTAGAGGAGGGAGCCGAGGCCGCCCATCGACAGCCCGGCGATAACCCGCCGGGTTCCGGCGCCATAGCCGTGCTCCAGCAGCGGGCGCAGCTCGCCCAGGTGGAACGTCTCCCAGGCCGGCGGGCCGCCGTTGCCGTGGTTCCACCAGTCGCTGTACCAGCCGGCCGGGCCGCCTTCCGGCATGACGACGAGCACGTCGCGTAGCTGCGCGAGGGTCTCGACGTCGGTTTCGCGGGTCCAGCTGTCATATGTGTCGCAGCAGCCGTGGAGCAGGTAGAGCACCGGCCACCGCTGGCTCTTCCGGCGCTCGTTCCAGCCATCCGGGATGAGCAGCCGCACCTTGGCGGTCCGGCCCAACGCGGGCGACGCGACGGTCAGGTCGATCTGGTGAGGGCCGACCTTCTCCTCTGCCACGACCCGGGCACCGCCGTCCCTTCCCTTACCGCCGACGGTCGCAGTCGCGGTCCCGGGCAGGACTGCCATGACCAGTGCGACCAGAACTGTCCAGATCAACAGGCGAGCACGGCCAGGGTGCACGGCGGGCCTCCACTCCCAGCGAAACCTGTCGGCTTCGGATCAGTGACACCGGGAGCGTACGGATCGCCGTGGTATCGGTCACTACGTCAGATGGCTGAGTTCGACGGAAGGCAAGGTTTCAGCGGTAGTTGACCCGGGGCGGCGTCCGACCCGCTGGCGCCAGCGGGAACAGCTCCGCGTGAGCCGACGCTTCCGGCGGGACCATCTGGTCCCGCCAGGGTGCGTTCCTCGGCGGCCGCACCGCGGTCATCCGGTCGGGAAGTCCTGTCCGACCGAACAACATGCCGACCACGGTGCGGCCCCGGGCCGGGCCGGAGACTCAATGCCGTCAGGTCACCGGCTTGTACCCCAGGATGAACGTGGCCGGCAGGCCGCTGCCCGGGTTGCCCGACGTACTGGGCTTGGCAAGGGAGTACACCGGGGCGTTCACGGCCTGCAGTGCGTCCAGCGCCTTGGCCTCTCCTGCTGCCGCTCCGTAGTAGAGGTGGAACTCTCCCACGAGTCCGGCGTTGGGGTCGCCGGGGACGGGCTCCACCGGGACGTTGACGTCGAGGACCGTCCCCTGGTCGTACGGACCGGCGTCGGTGAAGGACCCCTCGTGGTAGAGCTTGGGTCGTCCTGAGCCCGGGTCGGGCCCGGCCAGACCATAGTCGCTGGCGAACTCCACGTTGGGGTGGTCCGCCTTGAGGGTGACGTACTCGTTGGTCGCGGTCGGTTCCACGTCCCAGTCGACGACTCGCCGGTAGGAGATGTGCGGCTGGTCGCCGGGTGGTGCCAGTGAGGTGACCGTGACGGACACGTCATACAACTCGGGACGTGCCGAGGGCTTGTACTCATGCGTGACGTACACCGGGTAGTCGGTGCCCACCAGCCGCACTGTCGACTTTGCGGTGGTCGGCGTGGTGGTGAACTCCGTCACCTCGGCGTTCGACGACAGTCCCTGGACTCCGTGCGACCAGCCGCTCCACTGGCCGACGCCGCCCGGCGGGGTGACCTGGATGCCCCATCCTTCGCAGTGGCAGGCGACGGCGGAGACGGCCTCGTAGTTGGTGGGCTTGTGCCGCAGACCGACCTGGGTGGTCTGGGTGCCGGCGCTGGGCCTGCCGCCCGGGGTGATCAGATTCCCGCCGGGCTGTACGCCGATCTCCACGTCGCTGCTGCCGACCGAACCGCCGAACAGCGAGGTGTACTTGGTCTCCCAGCGGCCCTCCTCCTCGCCCTCGCCCGGCCGGCCGTGGCTGATCATCAACGTGACCACGTTACAGGCGCCGCCGATCCTGGTTTCGAGGGTCTTGTCCTCTTCCCGTGCGCTCTTGTCGTCCGCGAAGCAACGCCGGGGAATCTTCTCCCAGTTGACGACGGTGAAGGTCAGGCGCTTGTCGTCATCCTGCATGGTGCGCACGGCCATGTTCCACAACTTGGACGGATCGGCCTGGCCGACGAGGTCGACGTAGTGCACTCCACCACCCTTGACCGTCCACTTGCCCGAGGCCTTGCCGTCGGCCGGCAGTGTGATGGTCTCGTGCTTGGGGCGGGCCACCGGGAATGTGGCGTCCGAGCCGGAGCCGCCCAGGGCACTGCACCACTGGGAAACGTCCCCGTCCTGGTAGCGCCAGTACGAGCCGTGGTCCGCGGCCGTGCCGCCGCCGCACAGCTGGTAGTTGGCGACGCCGAAGACGCGGAACTCCTCGTGGACGTCACGGTGGTAGTCATCGGTGATCATGTCTCGGATCTCGGTCGCGCCATCGGGGAACCAGGCGTCGCCGATCCGCTCCCACGAGTGCCTGATCGCGTCCTGGCCGAACCGCTCGTCGAGGAACTCGGCGAAGATGAAGGCGCCGTACTGGCGGCCCGAGCCGAAGCCGTCCTGCTTGGTGAGTTCCTCCTCGGGCCGCTCGAAGAACTTGGGCAGGGCGCGCGCGTAGTCGTAACGGCTGGCCGCCGGGACCGCTGGGTCGGCCGCGAGCGCCTGGTGCGCACCCCATTCAGCGGTGGCCTCCATCCACGCGTTGAGACTCCGCATGTTGAAGATGAGCCGCCAGCCGATGTACCTGTACTGCATCGAGTGGAACAGCTCGTGCCGCGGCAGATAGAACTCCTCCGCCTCTTGGCCAGCACTGAACTTCGTCCCGATGTGGATGATGTTCGCGTCGGCGACCTCGAAGGGCTGCACGAAGCCCACGCCCGGATCCACATGGGTCGAACCGAGGAAGACAGCGACCTTCTTGTCGGAATCCTCCCGGGGCCTGAAACCCATGGACGTGTACGTACTCCACGCCTGTTCCAGGGAACGGGACATCCGGTCCACGTAGTTGGGGACGCCGTTGTCCTGGACGTCTCCCTCGGCGGGCGTGCCGGCCCCGTCGTACGGGTTGACGTTGTTCTCGCCGCCGACGTTGTAGAACACCGAGAAGTTGGC
Organism: Streptomyces sp. HUAS ZL42; assembly: GCF_040782645.1. Classification (GTDB taxonomy): domain Bacteria; phylum Actinomycetota; class Actinomycetes; order Streptomycetales; family Streptomycetaceae; genus Streptomyces. Next base: position 9,475,094 of record NZ_CP160403.1, on the reverse strand, counting down.
CGTCTGGTGCAGGCACTCGAACTGGCCCGGCAACTGACCCTGCTGCCCGCACTCGGTGAGCGGGGCCAGCGCGACCGACTGCCGGGCCGCCTCGGTGGACGCATCCTGGGGCTGCCTCGCGATCAGCCGCGCCAGTACGTCGGCGTGGGCCATGCGGTTTTGGATGCTGCGCCGCACAGGGTGCGTGAGACGGTCCAGTTCACGGCCGAGGGTCATGGCGAGGATGGTGCGCTGTTCCGCCGGCAGGTCCTTGTCCCGGTAGCGGGCCGGTACACCGCCTTGATAACCGAGCTTGGCGTAGGCGTGGTTGATGAACGCCTCTTCCTTGAGACGCCCGGACCGCAGGTCCTTGAGCATCAGCCGGACGCCGGACTCGAAGTCCTCGTACGACTCCGGCTGCGGGGTTGGCGGAGCCTCTTCGGCGGTGGTGCGCGGTGCGGGGTCGTACGCCGGTTGCTCGTATGCGGCCGGTGCGGCCGCTGCGAACGGCGTGGCCTGCTTTCCGATCGCGGATCCCGGAGCGGAGTCGTCGGTCCGGGCTGCCGCCGTCGGCTGGCACAGCGTCACGGCCAGCGACGCGACGGCCAGCGCCGCGAGCGCGGAGCGGGGTCTGTGCCTGCGTAAGGCACCTGAGATGCGCAATATGGTAGATCCCCCCAGAATTCTGCGGCCCCTGTCGACCTGTGCCGGCAGATGGCCATGGATGCGGTGGTGCAGAGGTTAAAGGGGGACACGCATTCTGAACATGGGCCTGACAACCTTCATTCAGAGCGGGGAGCCCTTGCCTGGTCGTTCAGCCGCGAGGGCGAGGGCGGCGACGGCGAAGATGAGCCATCTCATGACATTGGTGCCTCGCGTTCAGGCTTGGCGGGCGCAGGACGCGAGGCGATCGGCGAGCGCGATGACCAGGTCGCGGAGTTCATCGGGGCGCTCGATGACGAACGGACGGTCGAGTGAGGCGAGTACCGGAGGCAACCAGTCGAGCCGCTCCGCCCGCAGCTCGACGCGCAGCCAGCGCTCCGCCTGGTGCTCGCCTGCCACGGGCGCGTACTCCTCCAGGTTCGCGACGCCGGCGGGAAGGTGGGCGCGGATCTGCTCAACCGTCCCGTGGATCCGCAAGGTCACCTCGTGCCGGTACTCGGCCGTGGCGAAGGCTGACAACAGGCGATGTGCCGGATCGGGACCCGCAGGCGCTTCGAATGAGCCGGGCAGGGTCCGTGCGTCTGCGATGCGATCGAGCCGGAAGGTTCGGTCCTCGCCGATCTGGGCGTCCTTGCCCGTGACGTACCACCGGCCCGCGTGGGCGACGATCCCGTACGCGTGCAGTGTGCGTTCGCTGCGCCGTCCGTCGCGGTCGGTGTAGCGGATCGAGACCGGTCGGTGGTGGCGCACCGCATCGGAGACCGTGAGCAAGACCCCGGCGTCCGGGGTGTCGAACTCGCCGGGCTGATCCGTGAAGGCGAGAGCTTCCAGGAGTGTGTCGAGCCGGCGGGCGATGTGCTTGGGCAGCACCCGCCGGATCTTCGCCGATGCCGTCTCGCTCGCCGTGCGCTCCGTCGTCGTCAGCCCTGCTCGGCGACCGGCGACCAGGCCGAGCAGCACGGCCAGCGCCTCGTCGTCGCTGAGCATGAGCGGAGGCAAGCGGTACCCGGGGGCGAGCCGGTACCCGCCGTAGCGGCCGCGCACCGATTCCACGGGCACGCCCAGGTCGATCAGCTGGTCCACATACCGCCGCACGGTGCGCCCTTCGACGCCGAGCCGGCCGGCGAGTTCGGCCACCGTCCGGGTGCCACCCGACTGCAGCAGCTCCAGGAGTGTCAGCACGCGGCCAGTGGGTCGAGGCATGTCCGCAGCCTAACGCGGATACAGGACCGATTCTGTCCACTATTTCTCCTAGCCTGCGACGTGCACGCCTCCAGCACAACCAAGGAGATCCCCATGGACTTCGTCTCGATCCGCATCATCACCAGCGACGTAGCGCGCCTCGTCGAGTTCTACGAGCGAGCCACGGGGGCGCAGGCGACGTGGGCCACCGAGGACTTCGCCGAACTCAGGACCGCCGGCGCCACCCTCGCGATCGCCGGCACCCGCACGGTCCCGCTGTTCGCCCCGGGCTCTGCCCGCCCGGCGGACAACCACAGCGTGATCACCGAGTTCCTCGTCGACGACGTGGACCGCGTTCACCAGAACCTGACCGGCTTCGTCACCGACTTCGTCAACGAGCCCACCACGATGCCCTGGGGCAACCGGTCGCTGCTGTTCCGCGACCCCGACGGCAACCTCGTCAACTTCTTCACCCCCGTCACCCCAGCGGCCATCGAAAAGTTCGCACGCTGACAGGGGACATCGAAACGCACCGCTGCCCCTCGAAGGACGTCCGTGCTTGTGTCTGCGGATCGACGCCGGACGTCCGATCGCGCACGTGGATGCGGAAGCCGGGAGCCCGTCGGCGCCTCGACGTACGCCCTCCCCTCGATCAGTACGCCGCTCTCCGGCCCGGTCACGTCCCCGACCGGCTGCTGTGCCGGCTCCACGTCCCGCTGAGCGTCTGGCGCGATCATCAGCCGCAACAGTTCGGGACCGTCCAGCAGGCCGACGGCGAGAATCCGTCCGTCCCGGCTCCAGGTCCGGACCGCTGCGGCTGTCGCCTCTGCGCCGAACCGCCAGAACCAGCCCAGGTCCCCGGGTGCAGTTGCATCGGCACCCCCTCGTGCCGCCACTGCCGTAGCGCGCCCACAGCTTCGTTCAGCCCGTCGACTCCCGGCTTGCCTGCCCCGATGACACACCACCGCGCCGACAGTCCGCACCCGGTTTCGGGCGGGCCGGCGTGGTGGGGATTCGGGCATTCGGGAAGGGGGCACGAGGAAGGCTCAATGCTGCCGCAGCTCGCGCCATGACCACGTGAGACATGCGCTCATTGGACCGTGTGATGGTGCGGACCAGGCTGCTCTCGCCAGTGGGCCAGGGCGCGCTCGCTCTTGACGGTGTCGGGGTGTTCCCGGCCCAGCACTCGCCGCCGGTCGACTACCAGCTCGGCAAATAACGCGGCGGCGCCCGTGGCGTCTCCCGCCTCGCCTGTCCACAGCGCCAGGTTGTGTCGTGACATGAGCGTATGCGGGTGGTCGGGCCCCTGGATGCGGATACGATCCGGGACTATTTCGGCGAACGCGGCGGCGGCGCCCGCGGCGTTCCCCGCCTTCCCTCGCCATCGGGCCAGCTCATGACGGACATCAAGGGTGACGGGATCGTCGGGACCCAGCACCCGCATGGCGTCGCCGAGAAGTTCGTTGAACACCTCGACGGCACTCAGGTGATCCCCCGCCTCACCCAGGCATAATCCGAGGCTGTGCCGGTAGAGCAGGGTGCGCTGGTGATCCGGTCCCAGCGTCCGACGCTGGTCAGCGACGATGTCGGCGGCAACCGTGGCGGCGGCGGCCATGTCGCCCGCCTCCCTCAGGAAAAGGAAGAGTTCGATGCGCGTGGCACATGTGTCGGGGTGCTCGGGTCCCAGTGCCCGTGACTCGTCGTCCAGGAGTGTCCCGAGCGCAGCCGCAGCGCCGGCGGCGTCATGGCCACGTCGGCGGTTGGCCAGCCGGCGCCGGACGTTGAAGGAGCCCCGGTCGCCCGGACGCCGGAGCCGGAGGAACTCGTCCAGCAGTTCGGCCGCTGATGACGCGCTCGGTATCGTGCCAAGGCCGATGTGCGCAAGCCACGCGTTCAGGCGGTCCTCCCCTGCCAGCAACTGACCGAGGAACCAGAAGGTTCCCTCGTCACGGACCCGGATACGGCTCCGCAGCTCCTCAAGTGCCGCTTCTCGCGCCACGGCTTCGCCGTGGTGATCCAGGATCTCCGCCATCAGCTTGGCCGGCTGCTTGGTGACCGCCGGTTCGCCGAGGCGGTCGACCTCCGCCGTCGCCGGAACCCGGAATTCCGAGTACAGCGCCGGAAGTTGAGCCAGCGTGGCCTCGGCCTGCGGGAGCGACGCCGTCAGGACGTCGTCTGCGACTGCCGCGCCAACGGTGATGTCGACGAGTTCGCGATACACCCGCTCGAAGCTCTGAAGATGACCCGTGATCGCTCGTCCCGGATCCCAGAACGCCTCCGTAACCTCGTAGATGCCTTGTGCGCCGGAGGCGTGGACGTCGGCAATCCCGTCCACCGACACGAGGCCGTCAGGCAGGTCGGCTCGGCACCGGGGCGGAGCGGATTCCCATTCGGGGACGGGCAGCCCGCGTTCGGTCATCTCTCTGTCGATCGCGTCGCGGACCTTCCTCGTATCGTCCAGGAAGTGGTTGATCACGGTCCGGATCTCGTCAGCCGAGTAAACGAAATCATGTTGTGGGAAGGCGACAGCCACCATCGGTGAACTCATCATGCGATCGTCGCCATCGTAGATGATCTCCAGGTCCAGCCCGTACACGTACGTGTCGAAGGTGGGTTTCATGCCGAGGCGTACCTCGAACCGATCCGCCTCTCCCTGCGCAACCACCTGGGACAGGTCGATGACGGCCCGGAAATCGCCGGCGTCTTCAGGCGGCGGTATCGCAGCGTCGTACGTGGCGGACACTGGCAAGGCTGCGCCCATCCAAACGGCGCGGTAGGGCGTCAGCCGCATGCTGGAAAACATGCTCCCGCACCGGACGGCCCGGTGCACGCGCACCACGAGTCGCTTGAGTACGGCCGATTGGCCTCCCGTGTTGCGCACCTTCACATCGAGCACGGGAGACATGTCTCGCGGGCCCGAGGCCGAACCCGACGACGGCGCAATGGTCACGTCGACCAGCTCGACGCGCGACTTCGGCAGGCGCCGAGCGCGAAGCGCCGCCCACGCACCGATGATTGCGGCCGCGATGCCGCCGATCAGCCCGAGAACTGTAGCCAGCACGCGATCGACGTTACAGTCAGATCGTTCGCCTCACCCCCTTTCCGGGGGCAGATCGCGACCGAGCACGGAGCGGACGCGCAAGGCGTGCCAACTCTCCGAAGTCCTCTGTACGGCTGTTGTGGTCGTGGGACGACGACAGTCGCGGCCCGTGGATCGTGTCGCATCAACTGTGGTCGCTGATCGAGGCGTTGCTGCCCGGCCCGGGGGCCGAAGCTGATGGGAGGTCGGCCGCGGGTGCCGGATCGCCAGGTGGTGGTGTGGCGGTAGGTCAGGTGCGAAGCAGGGCGCCCAGTCCCGGGCGGGGCGGGGCTCCGTGACCTGGAACGACACTCGAGCCCTGTCCTCGCGCTCCGGGTCCTCGACCGAGGCGGTTCAGAGACCCGCACGGGTGAACGTCACATGCGTAACTCCGCTGGGCGAGGAGGCGGCCTCGACCTCGTAGTCCTTCTCGAGGCCCTCCAGTCCGTCCCAGAGGCGTACGCCTCGGCCGAGCAGGATCGGGACCACCACAACGTGCATGTGGTCGATGAGCCCGGCGGCAAGGAAGTCGCGGATCATGGCGGGCCCCCCGCCCATGCGTACGTCCTGGCCGCCCGCAGCCTCGCGGGCCGCCTCGAGCGCCTTGGCGGGCGAAGCGTCGAGGAAGTGGAACGTCGTGCCGCCCTCCATCTCGATCGAAGGGCGCGCATGATGGGTGAGGACGAAAGTCGGTGTGTGGAAGGGCGGGTTGGGCCCCCACCACCCTTTCCAGTCCGGGTCCTCGTGCCATCCGGGCGGGCCGAACTTCCCGGCGCCCATGATCTCGGCACCGATCCCGGGCGTGAACCGCCGCGCGAAGGCGTCGTCGAGGCCGCCGGTCCCGCCGGGCTTGCCGGTCATCTCGTGCCAGAACCGGGTGGTGAACATCCACTCGTGCAGCCGTTCGCCGGCGTGGCCGAACGGCGCGTCACGGCTCAGGTTCTCACCGGTGCCGAAGCCGTCGAGTGAGATGGAGAAGTTGTGGACGCGGGCGAGTGACATGAATGGCGACTCCTTTCCTGCGAAGTCCAATGCCAATTCTTCCCCCAAGGTCTCATAGATGCCCTCCATCCATGCTGAACCTGACACACCTCGATGTACCGGAGGCCGTGTCCCGGCTGAAAAGAAGGGGGCGGCAGGAGGACCGGAGAGACTCACAACTTCTCGGCGATGTGCTTGCACCGAGACCGAGTTCGATGCCCTGAGGCTTCTGCTGTCCGCGTTCGAAGAGGCTGCGCAGGCGTTCCACGCTCTCCGGACCCTCGCCGTGCGCCTGAAGGCGGCCACAGCGGCTGTGTAATCACCCGCCAGGGATCGCGGTGGCCGCACCGACGAACTCCTTCGTGCCGGAGATCGCGGCCTTGTCGAAGCCGGCGATGCGGCGGGCGAAGGTGTCGACGAAGTCGTCCAGCTCCCCTCGGGCAGAAGGCGGTTGGCATAGCCGTACTAGGCTGCGAGTCGGGCCGGGAAGTCGTCGCTCAGGACGAACTCACTTCGCGCACCTCGGACACGGCCGTTGATCGCCGAGATCGTGACGGCCGGGACCTTGCTGAGACGCAGGAGGTTGTCCGAAACACGACGACGGTCAGATCGGGGTCCTGCTCAATGTGGGTCACCAGATCGGCAAGCCGCTCAACGGTGTCCAGGTCGACGAGGTGATCGGGGCGTTCTCGAAGGTCACCTTCCAGGAGGACCGCGAGACCACATGCACATGAAACTGCGAGTGATCGCTCATCGCAAAGACCCGAGCAGCTAACTTCAAAAATACAATCCAGGGGGTCAGACGTGATGAGCGTCGTCTGGTGCGGGTGTGGGACTAGCCTTGGAAGTGCTTGGGCGACTTTGGGACGGGTTCTCCCGATGCGGACATGGCCGAGCAGGCTCGCGATATGTTCTCGGCCCGTCCTTCCCGATGCCGTCGGGGCTCCCGAGCAGCGCCCTACTGTGCTGCACCCTCGGGGCACCCCATGCATGGCCGGCAGACCTGCGAATCAGGCAGGAGACAAAGAATGGCTTGGAATTTGAGCGGCACGTATTTCGAGAGCTGCAACTGTGACGTGGTGTGCCCCTGCACCACCTCAGGCCTCACCGCACCCGCCGACGCCGAACGCTGCCAGGTGACCCTCGCGTTCCACGTCGACCAGGGCGAGGTCGATGGCGTGGACGTGTCGAACCGAAACGTCGTCCTCTTCGCCGACGCACCCCGTGTCATGGCCCACGGCGGCTGGCAGGTGGCGCTCTATGTCGACGGTTCGGCCAACGACAGCCAGGCCGACGCGCTGGGCAGGGTCTTCTCCGGCCAGGCGGGCGGGCCGATGGAGACCGTTGCCTCCCTCGTCGGCGAGGTCCTCGGCGTCGAACGCGTCCCCATCGACTACCGCGACGACGGTCGCCGCCACACGGTGGTCGTGGGGGATGCCATCGACATCGAGATCGAGGACCAGGTGGCCCCGCAGTACGGCGAGGACGGCCCGGTGATGAAACTGACAGGCCTGTTCCACCCGGCGAACACAACGGTGACCATCGCCCGATCCACCCGGGCCACCGGCAAGGGCGTACACGGCCGGTCATGGGACTTCACAGGCAGCAACGCCCACGCGGCCCCCTTCTCGTGGGCGGCGTGATCCCACAACGCTCACGTCGGTACAGGCGACTCGCACTGTGCCGGATGCTCTCCGCGGCGGCCGCCGCCTGCGCACGGGCGGTCATGCGCCCGCCGCGGCGGCGCCCGCAGCAGTGAATGGTGGTGTCCCGCAGCGCGGACGACGAACGCGACTCGGCGCCCGCAGCAAGGAGCGTCAGGAGGGGAAACCTCGGCGGCTGGCCGGGTCGCCCGGAAACCCGCGGGCCCAAGAGTGATCACTGAGGTGCGGGCAGGCTCTCAGCGCAGTCCCGAGGACAGCCTGGGCGGCCGGCGCCTCCGCCATTGCAGCCTGACGGAGGGATCAACCCTGAGCGTCAGGTACTGCCGTCAGCGACACATCCTCCATGGGGACCTCGCGACCGTCGTCACTGAGAAACCCCACGTGGACGGCCTGCCCCGTGGAGCGGTTCCGCCGGGAAACAGAGGGACCCGCGGGCCGCGGACGGTGACGGTCACCCCACTGCTGAAGCGCGCCCAGGACGATCTGCAACTCAAGCCCGGCCGACGTCAGGTGATAGCTCTGCCGATGCCTGCTGCCAGCCTCCTGATACGCCAGCGTGCGCAGCACACCGGCGTCAACGAGAACCTTGAGCCGGCCACTGAGCAGGTTTGACGCGATACCGAGGGAGGATTGGATTTCAGCGAACCGGTGCCTGCCGGAGAAGATCTCGCGCAGCACCAGGAGAGTCCACCGATCGCCGAGTATCTGCAGGCTCCGCTCGATGGAGCACGCCGGCTCGTCGTCCAGGGGGCCGGACACTTGCCTTCCCGAGGGCACGGCACTCACCTCCACCTCAACGCCGGGGACTCGCTCCCGCGGTCGGCCACGCCATCAAAGTGACGCTATACACCTAACTTTTTATTCACAATTCAGAGGAAAGGTCGCGGAGCTCACTCTCGGTAGGCCCCGAGACCGGAGGCGCCGCGGAAAGCGGCGGCCCGATCGGAGGGGGCAGCGCCCCGATGACTGTCGGACGCCGATCCACGCGGCCACAGCGAGGTCAAGGCAACTCGCACTCTGTACGCCGCTCACATCCGCTCTACCGATGGCACCCTGCAGCCTCACCTCCACCGATTCCTTGAGTCACCGCCCCCGGAAAACGTGCATGCGTACGGGATCTCAGCCGTGCCAGGATGGCGTCGGGAAGCGAGGTTCTCGTGGACGAGTTGAGGCGATTCCGCCTGGCGCTGGTCGCGTGGGCGGCCGGCGGGGCGGCGGCAGGTGCGGCCGCCGCGGTGGCGCGGCAGCTGGCCGGCGATGTGCGGACGATCGTGCTCGTCGAGGGGAGCAGCGATCAGATCGCGCTCGAAGCGCTGGCCACGCGCCACGGCCGCGACCTCGGTGCGGAGGGCGTCGCGGTGGTACCGCTCGGAGGCGCGACTAACATCGGGCGATTCCTGGACGTGTGCGGTCCTCCAGGACTCGACCTCCCGCTGGCCGGTCTCTGCGACATCGGAGAGGAGCGGCATTTCCGGCGTCATCTGGAGCGGGTCGGGCTCGGGTCCGGTCTCACACACGCCGGACTGGAGACACTCGGATTCCACGTGTGCGTCGCCGACCTGGAGGACGAGCTGATCCGCGCCCTCGGGGCCGAGGGCGTGCAGCAGGTGATCGAGGCCCAGGGCGAGACGCGCCCCTTCCACACCTTTCAGGGTCAGCCGGCCCAGCGAGAACGGCCTGTGGAGCACCAGCTGCGGCGCTTCATGGGTACGCACAGCGGTCGCAAAGCGCTCTACGCGCAGGCGCTGGTTGCGCACCTGGGCCTCGAGCGCATTCCCCGGCCGCTGGAGCGCCTCCTCACGCACGTCTGACACGGTCGACGCCGCCGCCGTGCAGGTGTGCGGCCTCCGCAGAAGACCTGTGCGCCCTCGCCATGCTCGGCGGTGCCTCGAGGCTGGTGACGATCGCCCGGTTCGCGGCTGGTGCGCCCGAGGATGTCCAGGTCGCTCGGGGGCTGGACCAACGAGTGCCGGAGGCCGAATCCGGTCCGGGAAGAGCGCGAAAAGTGCCTGTTACAACGTCGGGTGCCGAGGCCCGGGAAGCGGCATCGCTCCGCGATGCCGAGTTCTTTGATGATCTGGCGGCTCAGTCCGCCCTCATGAAACCGGCGTTCGGGTGTCAGTTTGCGGACGGAGCTTCGGTGCGGTCCCGCACGATGATCTTGCCGGTGTTCTCGCCGCGCAGCATGCCCAGGAACGCGTCCACGATGTGCTCGAACCCGTCGACCACCGTCTCGTCCAGTGCGAGTCGGCCGCTCTGCAGATGCGGTACCGCAAATTCGTACAACTCTTCTTGTACGTCACGGTAGTTGCGGACCAGGAAACCCTCCATGCGGAGGCTCTTCTCCACGATGTCCGCGTAGTTGAAGTGCGGCGGCGGCGCGTCGGGGGTGTTGTACTGGCTGATCGTGCCGATGCGGACGATGCGCCCGAACTCGCGCAGTGCTCCCACCGCTGCGGCCAGTTGCTCGCCGCCGACGTTGTCGACAAACACGTCGATGCCGTCCGGCGCGGCCTTGGCGAGCACGTCGGTGGCGGGCCCGTCGTGGTGGTTGAAGACAGCGTCATAGCCGACCTCCCGCGTGAGGTGGTCGGCCTTGGCCGGCGAGCCCGTACTGCCCACGAGCCGTCCGGCACCGAGCAGCCGGGCGAACCGCCCGGTCGCCGTGCCGACGCCGCCCGCTGCGGCCGACACGAACAGGTCCTCGCCCTCCTTCAGCCGGGCGATCCGGGTCAGGCCCACATAAGCGGTCAGGCCGGTGCCCCCCAGGGTGCTCAAGTACGTCAGTCGCTGGATGCGGGGCACACCGATGTGGGACAGCGTCGGTTTCCTCAGCCGCGGACCCCGTCCAGTTCCGTGCCCCGCGGAACAAGATCTTCCTCGGGTTGTTGCGTCTGCCGAACGGAGACCGGGACGCCGGACGCCCGAGGGAGGATTCTGGACACAGGATGCGGATCCTCAGTGCTGTTGCCGTCCTGGCCGCCGCGAACCTCGTCAACAACTGGCTCGCGCCCGGCCCCTACGCGTACGTGCTCACCTGTGTGGCCGCTACGGCGGTCCTGCTCTTGATCGCCCGCTGGGACGGCCTCACCCTCGCCGATCTGGGACTCGACGCGGCGGGTGTACGGCAAGGACTTCGGTGGGCGCCCGTCCTCGCCGGTGCTGTCCTCGTTGTCCTCCTGCTCCTGCTGGCCCATCCGGCCGGCCGAGAGGTATTCCGGGATTCCCGGGCCACCGGCCTGTCCGTCGGGCAGTTGCTGTGGCGGGTACTGGTGCGGGTGCCGTTCGGCACGGTGTTGCTGGAGGAGACCGCCTTCCGGGGTGTGCTGTGGGCCATGATCCGTCGCCGACGCGGAACGGTGTGGGCCACCGCCGTGTCCTCCATGCTCTTCGGCCTGTGGCATCTGCTGCCCTCCCGCGGCCTCAACCGCTCCAACACCGCCGTCGAAGCGGCCTTCGGACGCGGCTCGGCGGGCGCGGCGGCGACCGTGGCCGTAGCCGTGGCGGCCACGGTCGCCGCCGGGGCGGTCCTGTGCGAGCTGCGGCGTCGCTCCGGCAGCCTGCTGGCGCCGGCGGCGCTGCACTGGGCAGTCAACGGTCTCGGCTACGCGGTGGCCTGGGCGGCGCCCCGGTGGTGGCCCACCACCTGAGCGGCTGGACAGTCGGTACGCGTCACGAATTCGCCCTCGGTGTGCCTCACCCGCCGATGACGGTTCAAGCGCACGAACTGACCGGTGCCGCGCCGCACGGTGACGGCCGCGGCCACTTCCCACACCGTGCCCTGGCGGCCGAACGGGATCCGTTCGAACGATGTGGTTCTCGATGCCCGCTGTGCGGAGACGCTCAGGCCCATTGGGGTGTCGATCAAACCGGGGATGACGAGGATGGCGCGGATGGCGCGTGGCGCCTTCTTCGGCGACACGACGGATCAGCCCGAACAGTCCCGCCTTGGAACTGTCGTTTTCAGGGGAGAGGTCTGGCCCCGCCTCTGCGCGGTGCGGAGGTTCCCCTTCACCCGAACGGGCCAATCCCGCAGATTCTCATCCGCGTCACCAGCACCGTATGGCTGGGCGCACCAGGGGTCTTCCCGGTGATGGCCGACCAGGCGGACTTGGCGCGGGTGCCGCAGGATGGTGCCGGTTGCCCGGCCGGCGATGGTGCTGAGGGTGACCTCTTCCCGTGTGCGGCAAACTGCCGCCCCGTTCTTCGTTCTGGGAGCCCGCATGGCAGTGGTGACGGAGGAGCTAGTACCGGCGCTGGAGGATGCGCGCGAGGCCCATGTCGCGGTCCTCGACCGGTTCCGGGCGGATGCGTCGGTCACGCCGCCGGGCCCGTACCGGCAGATGCTCGAAAGCCAGGCCGACGAGGTCGAGGTCAGTCTGCAGCGCATTCACCATCAGGTGCGCGCTCTCCAGCCTCGGGGCGTATGGGACACGGCGGCCGGTCTGGCGCGGTTCGTCTCGCGGGGAGCGGTGCGCACGGCAATGCTGCCGCTGACGATCGGGGCGAGGATCGTGGCGGACGTGGTGCCCGGCAGGGGCCCGGCCGGTGCGCGGCGGATGCTGAGGAATGCGGAGGACGAGTACGCCGCTACGGCGCGGGCGCTGGCGGCGTGCCGGGCCGGGGAGGTCCTCGCCGAACAGGTTGACGAGCCGGCCACGGCCGAGCTGCTCGGCTCTCTGCGCCGTCAGGACGAGGAGCTGCTGCAGGCGCTGGAGGACAGCCTCGCTGAGCACGCACGTGCCGTTGCGGCATCTACCAACGGCTTCGGCCCGGGTCAGAGTCCCAACGGCGGTCTGGCCGACGCGGCAGCCAAGACGGTGCGGACCGCCTCCGGCAAGGTTCGTGACGTGGCCCAGCGAGGCGTCCAGAAGGCCAAAGATGCAGCAGAAGGTGCGGCACGGGAGACACCGCGGCCCACTCCCATGGCCGAGGAAGTTCTGGGCTCGGTCAGGGGGGAGGAGGATCTGCCGATTCATGGATTCAGCCAGCTCAGCACGGACCAGATCAAGCGGCGCCTGCCCACCCTGTCCCAGGCGGACCTGACGGTGATCGAGGCCTACGAGAGCACGCATGCCGGACGGAAAGGAGTGCTGGACGCGATCGAGCAGCTGCGCGGGGAGTAGCCGTAGGCCGACAACGACGCCATGGACCGGGGCGCTCGGCCCTCGCACCTTCAACACACCGCTCCGGCAGAGTGCTCCGCAAGAGCTCAAGCTCTGTGTTGGCGCGCACGGTGCCCAGGGCGAGGGCGCGGATTCGGCTGCGGCCAGGTCCTCGGCGGGTGTCCCCCCAGATGCGGGGCGGCGGTGCGGGCCGCGTACCGCAACGACAACCTGGGCACAGGGCGGTCACATGACCGGCCGCTCAAGTCCCTGCGACACGTGAGCGGAGTGCACAGGTACAGTGCCCGCGATGGGGGCCGGCTCGCGTCCATCAGTCGGTCGGCCAGGGTGTGCAGATCACCGTCGTGCGCAGACCGGTTCTGCGAGGTGGCGGATCTCCCGGTTGCCCGCGAACTTCGGAGTCAGCGTCAGAGCCCGGGCGACCCAGCCGCGGCGGCGCAGCCGGTGGAACCCCCGGGGGCCTGTACACAGCGATCGGGATCTCTGAGATAGCGTCCTCCTACTCCGGACGAGTGAGGGGGACGTCGTGCAGGTTCAGGTGCGTGGGCAGGGTGCCCGCCGGTGGATCACCTTCGGAGCGATCGCGTTCGGGGCGCTGTTCTTTGTCGTCGGGCTGATCCTTGCGGGGGTGTCGATCTCGTTCCTGGTGGGTGCGGAACGTACCCCGGGCACGGTGGTTGCCCTGGAGTGGCGGAACGACCACAGCGGCGTATCTCGCAAGAAGCGGATGGACGACAAGCCCGTGGCGTACCCGGTGGTCGAGTTCACGTCGGCGGATGGCATGCGGAGGACGTTCCGGGACTCGACGGGCTCCAATCCACCGGCGTACGAGGAGGGTGAGCGGGTCGAGGTGCTCTACCGCGCAGATAGCCCCGAGGACGCGCGAATCAATGGGTTCGCCTCGCTGTGGCTGCTACCACTGATCTTCGGTGGGATCGGGCTGGGTATCGCGGGAGTCGGGACGATCGTGGCACTGGCGACGCGCAGACGTTCCTAGACCACGAGTTCAACCGCGCATCGCCCGCTACGACATCGCGACTCGTCGACGGCAACCGACTGGGCAGCGATCCTGAGGTGCGGTGCGCCGTTCACGATGCGCCGGTTCACGCGGAATTCCTGCGTGATAGTCACCGGGCCAGAAGGCCGGACCAATCGCCGCGCCGGTACGCCTCCCACACTGCACGCTCTCCGACGTCCCATCCGGCCGACGGGTCATCACCCTCCGTACGGTAATTCTGAGTCGAGTGTCTGCGGGTAGCCCCTCAGGCCTCGGGGTCGCGCAGGCCGACGCAGTCGAAGGCCCAGAAGATCTCTGAGTAGACGAAGGTGCCTGTCATCCACGGCTCGTGAGCGGACAACCGGGCGACCTGGAACGCGGCTTCAGGAATACGCAGCGACGGCGAGCGGAAGCCCACGGCGCCGGCAGCCTCGAAGCCGCGCGTTCCGTAGTAGCGCGGTGAACCCTCCAGGAACACCAACGGCGCTCCCTGGTTGTCGGCCGCCGCGAGGGCGTACGCGATGAGCTGGGTACCGATGCCCTGACGCTGGAACTCGGGCACCACGCCCAGCGGTGACAGGGACAGGACGTCCACGATCCGGCGTGGAGCGTCCAACCGCGCCGCGCTCAGCAGGACATGTCCGACGACCCGGTCATCAACGGTGGCGACGAAGGACATCGGTGCCAACGCGGCCTCCGCAACGCGAAGTGCCTCCACGAGCCCGGGAACCCGCTCGCTGTCACCGAAGGCGCGCGTATGAACCTCGCGCACGTCTCGGTGATCGTCAGCGGTCTCTTGCCGGATCACCAGCCCGGTTCCACCGGGAGCGATCCGGGAGCCTCCAGGCGCATCGTGTGACGTCATGGCCGCGAGGGTAGATCGCACGGCGGCTCGTGCGCGAGGCAATTGTGTGCCAGGCCGTACGGGCTGGGTCCAGGGCACGGATGAAGACGAGTGGCGGCCGGCAGTCCAGCTGATCACTCAGACCCTGGGTGCCCGTCCTGGCCCATGGGGCTCGGGAACGCCGTCGTGGTCGCGCCCGCGGACCAATCAGTTTGGGCGGTGATCTGCGGGTTGAGGACCGGACGGAGTAGTAGACGATCCCCCAGCTCGTGATCTGGGCGGCGCACAGGGCGGGCACGGCGCGAGGCCGTGACCGGTCCCCGTCCCGGTCACGGCGTCGCTGGTGTGGACGTCGGTCATCGTGGGATCAGCAGCAGCCGCCCGCGACGGCCGGTTCCTTCGCGCCGGTGTCGGCCTCGGCCGGGCCGGTGCAGCAGGTGCTGCCCTGCTGCTTGGCCAGGGAGTCCGCGTCGGCCTTGACGACGTAAACCTCCCAGGGTTCCTGGCCTGGACCGTGGACCCAGACCTTGTCCTGGAGGGCGTAGCAACAGGTGGTGTCGTTCTCCACGTCGGTGGCAAGGCCGGCCTCGCCCAGCCGGACGGTGGCGGCGTGGACCGCTTCGGTGCTGTCGACCTCGACGCCGAGGTGGTCCATGCGGGTTGCCTCGCCTGCTGCGCCCTCGATCAGGACGAGCTTCAGCGGAGGCTCGGCGATGGCGAAGTTGGCGTAGCCGTCGCGGAGTTTGGCGGGCTCGGTGCCGAAGAGCTTCGTGTAGAAGGCGACCGACGCATTGAGGTCGGCGACCCTCAGGGCGAGCTGTACACGGGATGTCATGGCGAACCTCTCTGGTGGGGTGGGGTTTCAGCAGCCGCCGGAGGAGACCGGGGCGCCGATGCCGATCTGGAGGGTGGTGGGGGCGGCGCAGCAACCGCCGCCGGACTGCTCGGCGTTCTCCGGCTCGTCGAACAGGCCCGCGCCTCCGCACACCCCCGTCTCCGGGAGGGTGAGTTCTACTCGCTCGGCGGCCTCCTGGTCGCCTGCGATCGCGGCGGTGATGGAGCGGACCTGCTCGTAGCCGGTCATGGCGAGAAACGTGGGTGCCCGTCCGTAGGACTTCATGCCGACCAGGTAGATGCCCTGTTCCGGGTGAGAGAGCTCCTTCACGCCGTGGGGGTGGACGGTGCCGCAGGAGTGGACGTTCGGGTCGATGAGCGGGGCGAGGACGGTCGGGGCCTGGAGGCGTTCGTCGAGGCCGAGACGGATCTCGGAGAGGAAGGACAGGTCCGGGCGGAACCCGGTCAGTACGACGACCTCGTCGACCGGGTCGAGGCGGCGGCCGTCTTCGGCGACCAGGACCAGGCGGCCGTCGTCGTCGCGCTCGACGGCCTCGGTGCGGAAGCCGGTGACCGCGCTCGCGTATCCGTTCTCGACTGCGGCCTTGGCGCGCAGGCCGAGGGCGCCGCGTGCGGGGAGCTGGTCGGCCTCGCCGCCCCCGTAGGTGTTGGCGCCGATACCGCGGCGCAAGATCCATACCGCGTGTGTGCCGTCCTCCTCCTTCGCGAGATCGGCGAGGTATGCGAGGGCGGTGAACGCGGAGGCACCCGAGCCGACGACGGCGGTTCGCTTGCCTGCGTAACGGGCGCGTACGGCCGGGTCGTTGAGGTTCGGGACGCGGTAGGACAGGCGGTCGGCGGCCGACTTCTCGGCGAGGGCGGGCAGGCCGTTCGCGCCCACCGGACTCGGGGTGGACCAGGTGCCGGACGCGTCGATGACGGCGCGGGCGGTGATGCGCTCCTCGCCGCCGTCGGTCAGTTGGACGTGCGCGGTGAAGGGTTGCTCGTCACGGCCCGAGTCGACGATGCGATCGCGTCCCGCGCGGGCCACGCCGGTCACGGTGACTCCGTAGCGGACCTTGTCGCCCAGCACGTCGGCGAGCGGCTGGAGGTACTTCTCGGCCCAGTCGCCGCCGGTGGGGTACGTGGTGCCGTCGGGGCGGGTCCAGCCGGTCGGGGCCAGCAGCTTCTCGGCCGCCGGGTCGGTGACCTCGATCCAGGGGGAGAACAGCCGCATGTGCGCCCAGTCGCGTACGGCGGTGCCGGCGGAGGGCCCGGCTTCCAGGACCAGCGGTTCGATGCCGCGCGCGATGAGGTGGGCGGCTGCGGCCAGGCCGGTGGGGCCGGCTCCGATGACCACGACGGGCAGCTGGTCGGTGGTGGAGGCGCTCACGAGGATTTTCCCCTTTGCTTCGACATCCGTCGATCTCTTGCGCTGCCAGCATCGCACCTGTTTCGATGAGCGTCAACATAGATATTCATCGAATCTGAGGCTTACGCGTTTACGCGCTCGAGTGCATTTCCTGGCCGGGCGCGACTACGACAGCCTCACCCGGGTCGCCCCGAGCCGGCTGCGCAGGCGCGGGTCACCCCGGCGGCATGGCATCCGGTCCGCTTCGCGCTGCAGCGCACTCCGGCCGGACCTCGCCCAGCCGGGCGCTCGGCGAACACGGCTACCCCGCCGCCCGGAGGGCGTGAGGCGAGGGCTGCCCTCCGGGCCCTGGCCGGGTTACTTCGACGTGTGTCAACATAGGCGTATGTCGAACATCAAGGCACTGCCGCTGTTGGAGCCCGAGGTCCCAGAGTCTGCAGTGCCCTGTTGCCCGCCGCTGACCGAGCGTCCGCTGAGCGCCGGAGAGGCCGAACGGACCGCCCTGATGTTCAAGGCGCTCGGCGACCCGGTGCGGCTGCGGCTGTTCTCGCTGGTCGCCTCGCATGAGGGCGGCGAGGCATGCGTGTGCGACATCTCCGACGTCGGCGTCTCCCAGCCGACCGTCTCCCACCACCTGAAGAAGCTCAAAGAGGCCGGGCTGCTCACCTCCGAACGGCGCGGTACGTGGGTGTACTACCGGGTGGAGCCGTCGGTGGTCGCTGCGATGGGCCAGATGCTCGGCAGCATGCGCTGAGCCGATTCCGCAGGTTCACGGGCGTCCCGCCTTCAGCGGCCAGCCAGCAGGCCGAAGGCCGAACCTCGCAGATCCTGGGGAGCCGGCACGGCGACAACGGAAGCAGGCCTGTCTCGACGGCGCCGATGCCGGGCCAGGATGAACGGGATCCCGAGGAAGGCGACGGCCCCGCCGCCGATCGCGAACAGCCCGTAGGAGACGGCGAACGCCGCGACCCCGGCCGCTGGCAGGGCCGGTCCAGTCGCCGTAGCCGAGCAGGTGCAGGCGCGGCTCGTCCACCGACCGCGTGCCTTCCGTGGCGATGTGGCCGCGTCGGCCGCGGACTTGGAGTGGGACGAGATGGGACAGGGCAGGCCGGAAGCCCGTGCACCAGATGATCGCGTCGGCCTCGGCGCGGGTACCGTCGGCCCACTCGACACCGCCGGGGACGAGACGGGTGAACATCGGGCTCGCCTTGAGCAGGCCACGGTCGCGGGCTTTGCGGACTGCCGGGACGGCGAGGATGTCCCCGAGCGAGGCGACTCCGCCGGTGTCCGTGCGGCCCTCGTCGAGCGCGCGGCGGCGGGCGGTGGCCGCGTCGAACAGGGCGCGGCCGTCGATGTCATCGGCGAGGAAGCGCGGCGGAGGCGGGGTAACCCAGGTCGAGTCCGTGTCGTAGGCAAGGTCGGCGGCGATTTGGGCGCCGGAGTTGCCCCCACCCACCACGATCACGCGTCGGCCTGCGAAGTCGGCGGGGCTGCGGTACTCCACCATGTGCAACTGGCGGCCCCCGAAGGCCGCCCCGGCCGGGGACAGCGGGGACAAAGGGCCGCCACCAGGTGCCGGTCGCACTGATCACGAAGCGGGCCTACCACGTGGCGAAGTCGGTCTCCACCCGCAGGAGTCGGCCGTCCCGGTGAACTCCCAGGACGCGCACGGGCCGTTCGACGGCAGTTCGTATCGCTTCTCGTGGTCGGTGAGGCACTCCACCACGTGCTGCGCGTCGGGGTAGGTCTCACCGGCCTGCGGTGGCATGAGGTGGCCGGGCAGCGAGGAGTACGCGGCCGGGGAGAACAGGCGCAGTGAGTCCCAGGTGTGCTGCCAGGCGCCGCCCGGTGTGGTCCGGGCGTCGAGGATGACGAAGTCGAGGCCGAGGCGGCGTAGGTGGTAGCCGGCAGCGAGCCCGGCCGGGCCGCCGCCGATCACCACCACCTGCGTCCGGTGGCTCATTCGGCCGATCGTCCGGGCATGAAGATGAGCGCCACCAGGGCCAATCCGACGACCGAACCGACGAGTTGCATGCCGATGAAGCCCAGGACCGAGCCGGGCGCGATGCCCGCGAAGGTGTCGGTGAAGGCACGGCCGATGGTCACCGCCGGGTTGGCGAACGACGTCGAGGACGTGAACCAGTAGGCGGCGCCGATGTAGGAGGCGACGGCCACGGGCGCGAACTGCAGCCGGTCGGCGCGGGCGAGGCCGAAGATCAGCAGGATCAGGCCTGCGGTCGCGACGATCTCGCCCAGGAGCAGGTGCCCGGCCGAGCGGTCGTGCGTGGACCACTTCACGAGCGGTTCGCCGAACATCGCGTCGGCCAGGATCGCGCCTGCGACAGCGCCCACGATCTGCGCGGGCACGTACACAGCCGCCTCGCGCAGGGTGACCCCGGCGCCGCCGCGGCGGGCGGTCCACCACTCGGCCAGGGTGACGGCGGGGTTGAAGTGCGCGCCGGAGACCGGGCCGAGCAGAAGGATCAGGATGCCGAGGCCGAAGACGGTGGCCGTGGAGTTGGCCAGCAGTTGCAGGCCGACGTCCTTGGTCAGTTCGGTGGCCTGGATGCCGGAGCCGACCACGACCGCCACCAGCAGCGCCGTGCCCATGAGTTCGGCGGCGGCCCGGGCGACCAGGGGGTTACGCGGCGGGGTGGCCCCGGGGGCGGGCCCGACGGACTCGGGTTCGGCGGCGTGTGTCGCAGACTCCGCGGTCGAGGCGGCTTCGGCGGGGGTCATGGGCAGGCCCTCTTGTTCTCGGCGGCGGTGCGAGCGGACTCGGCCAGGTCGGTGAACTGACCGGCGAGCGAGGCGATGACGTCGGGCTTGAGCCGGTAGTACGTGAACCGGCCGCACGGCTCCGTCTCGACGACCCCGGCCTCGCGCAGCACTCTCAGGTGGTTGGAGAGGTTGGTCTGCCGGGCACCGGTCTCCTCCACGAGGTGGGTGGTGCACAGCATCTCCTTGGCGAGCAAGGTCACGATCCGGAGCCTGAGCGGGTCGGCCAGGACCCGGATCAGGTCAGTATCGACTGACGTCATCATGCGCTGATACTGTCACATCAGTGGTGACTGACACCACCAGGTGCTGATGTCATTCATGCCTGATGCCGTCGTGAGACAAGAGAGACCTCTGATGTCCGACATGCCCTCCGTGCTGTTCGTCTGCGTCCACAACGCCGGCCGTTCCCAGATGGCCGCCGCGTGGCTGACCCACCTGGCCGGGGACCGCGTCGAGGTCCGCTCCGCCGGCTCCAACCCGGGCGAGCACGTCAACCCGGCCGCCGTCGAGGCCATGGCCGAGGTCGGCATCGACATCTCCGCCGAGGTCCCGAAGATGCTCACCGTGGACGCGGTCAAGGAGTCGGACGTCTGCATCACCATGGGCTGCGGCGACACCTGCCCCGTCTTCCCCGGCAAGCGGTACCTGGACTGGCAGCTGGAGGACCCGGCGGGCCAGGGCGTCGAGGCCGTCCGCCCGATCCGTGACGAGATCAAGAAGCTGGTCGAGGGCCTGATCAAGGAGATCGCGCCGGAGAAGACGGCGTAAGCGGCGGCGAGGCACGCGACGTCATCGTCTTCGGGATCAGCCCTTGACCGCCCCCATGGTGAATCCGGAGACGAACCGGGCCAGGAACAGGTTGAAGACGAAGGCGATGGGCAGCGCGATCAGCACGTTCGATGCCTGGAGCGACTGCCAGAAGAACACGTCGCCGCGGATGAGCTCGGTGGGCACGCCCGTGCTGACGACCTTTTCGCCGGTCGGCGAGATGAAGGACAGGGCGTAGATGAACTCGCTTGCGGTCAGCGTGAAGGCGAAGACGACCACCGCCACGATGCCGGGGAACAGCAGCGGCAGGACTGTGCGCAGCAGTGCGCCGAGCCGGCTGTAGCCGTCGACCATCGCCTGTTCCTCGATGTCTCGCGGGAGGGCTTTGAGGAAGCCGATGAGCAGCCATGTCGACACCGGAATGGTGATCGTGGGGTAGATCACCACCAGTGACCAGGTCGAGTCCTGCAGTCCCAGCCAGACCACGATCCGGGTGAGGGAGAGGAACAGCAGGCTCGGCGGGATGAGGTAGACGAAGAAGATCGCGATTCCCATCGGGCCGGCCCAGGGCCGGTTCAGTCGTGCGATGGAGTACGCCGCGGGTATGCCCAGGACGAGGGTGATCGCCACCACCAGCAGGCCGACCCACAGGGTGTTCCAGGCGAAGGTCGGGAAGGCGGTGTCGGTGAACAGGTAACTGATGTGGTCCAGCGTTGGTGGCTCGTGGTACCAGAACGGGCTGTGATCCGGGTTGTACAGGTCGGCGTTCAGCTTGGTCGCCGTCATGGCGCTCCACAGGAACGGGCCGGCGCACGCCAGCGCGGTCAGCACCGCTGCGACGTACAGGCCGGCCCGGGCCATCAGATGCCGGCGGGCGTAGTGGCGGCGCAGGCGCTCCGCCTGACGCGGATCGAGGACGTCCGGCGGCGCGCTCGTCTCGGTGGCCATCACAGCGTCTCCGTCCGCCGTACGGCGCGCAGGATGAGGATCGCGGCGGCGAGCAGAAGCGGGAAGAGGAACAGCGCGATCACCGCGCCCTGACCGATGTCGCCACCCCCGATGCCGCGGGTGTAGGCCCAGCTCGCGAGCACGTGGGTGGAGTTCTCCGGTTTGCCCGCGGTCAGCACCTGAACCACCGCCGTGTCGGTGAACGTGAAGATCGCGCCGAACAGGGCGGCGACCGCGATCAGCGGGAACGTCAGGGGAATGGTCACCTCGAACATCCGCCGCCAGTAGCCGGCGCCGTCGATGCGGGCCGCCTCCTCGATGTCCTTGGGTATCGACAACAGGCCGACCATCATGATGACGGCGGCGAGCGGGACCAGCCGCCAGACGTGCACCGCGATGATCGAAATCATCGCGGTGGCCGGACGGCCGAGCCAGTACACGTTGCCGTCGATCAGACCGACGTTGCGCAGCACCCAGTCGATCGGGCTGTAGATCGAGTGCAGCAGCCACAGCCAGGTGATCGTGGAGAGCGCGACGGGCGTCGTCCAGGGCAGCAGCACCATGAAGCGGACGATCCACTTGCCGCGGAAGTCGGCGACGAGAATATTCGCGAGCACATGGCCGAGTACGACGATGAGGACCATCGACACGGCCGTGAACAGGAAGGTGTTGCCCAGCGACTGCCAGAACACCTCATCCTGGAAGACCCTGCGGAAGTTGGTCAGGCCCACCCAGTCGTAAGACGGGTCGCCACCGGTGACATCGCTGAACGCGAAGGCGATCGCGAGGAAGAACGGCACCGCGACCAGGGCGATGACGTAGACCACCGTGGGCAGCAGGAACACCCACGCAAGGAATCCCTCCCGGTCCGCAAGCCGGACGCGGTCCTCGGTGTGCGCGATCGCTCGCGTATTGGGCGGAGCCTCAGTCATGGCGGGAGTCCAGACGGACGGGTTCGGTGCGTTTGCCGCTGTCTTCCTCGAAGAACCGCACCCGCTCCACGCCGACAGCGAAGTCGTGCTCTTCCCCGGGGTGCAGCGGAATGGTCACCGTGGCCGGCAGACGGGCGATCGCTCGCGTCTCCTCGCCGAGCCCGGTCACGGTGCCATAGATGTGACGGTCGCCGGAGAGGTACTCGATCCGCTCGATGTGCAACGGTGTGGTGACCCGCTCCCCCATCACGCTCTCCACGGGGAGCAGGTGCTCGGGGCGGAACCCGACGAGCGTGCCGTCGCGCCGGACCAGGTTCATCGGCGGCGAGCCGATGAACGTCGCGACGAAGGTGTCCGCCGGGTCGTCGTAGACCTCCACCGGCGGCCCTACCTGGTGCACCTTGCCGTGGTTCATCACAGCGATCCGGTCGCCGAGGCCCATCGCCTCGGCCTGGTCGTGCGTGACGTACAGCGTGGTGGTGCCCACCCGCTGCTGGAAGCGCTTCAACTCGTCGCGGGCGGTGGCACGCAGCTTGGCGTCCAGGTTGGACAGCGGCTCATCCAGCAGGAACACCCGGGGGTCGCGGACCAGGGCGCGGGCCAGTGCCACCCGCTGCCGCTCGCCACCGGACAACTGCCGGGGCTTGCGGTCGGCCAGATGGCCGATGCCCAACAGGTCCGCCGCCCACCGCGCCTTCCGCTCCCGCTCCGGCCGGTCCATCTTGACCGCCTTGAGCGGGAACTCGATGTTCGCGAGCACGGTCTTGTGCGGATACAGCGCATAGCTCTGGAACACCATCGCGACTTTGCGGACCCGCGGCGGCAGGCCGGTGACCACCGACCCACCGATGAGCACGTCACCCGCGGTCGGCCGCTCGAGCCCCGCGATGGTGCGCAGCAGCGTGGTCTTGCCGCAGCCGGAGGGCCCGAGCAGGATCAGGTACTCCCCCTCCTTCGTGGCCAGGTCCACGCCGTCGACCGCATGTACGTGCCCGCCCTCGTACACCTTCTGGAGGTTGATGACCTCGACCGCAACCGCCATGGACGACTCCCCGCCGCTCAGCCGCCGCCGATGAGGCCGCGCTGCCGCCACCGGGAGAAGATCCGCTCGCACTCCTCGTGCGCCCGCTGCACGCTCTGCTGCGGGCTCTCCGTGCCGCGCGCGGCACGGGCGAACATGTTCGGGATCACGTAGGTGCCGAGGACCTCCCCGATCGCCGGGCTCGAGGGACCCGGATGTCCGATGCTGGCGCTCCACTTCGTGGCGGTCTCGACGTCGCCGAGGAAGGCCAGCTTGTCGGCCGGCTTCGCTCCGAACGGATCCTTCTTGAGCCAGTCGCCGAGCTGCGGAGCCAGGCTCGGCCTGGAGGGGAAGTCGTACAGGCGCGAGTGGTACGTCGCAAGGTCGAAGTTGTCGGTGAAATGCAGCAGGAACTCCTTGGCCGCATCCGGGTTCCCGGCGTGCTTCGGGATCACGTAGTTGTACATGACGTGCTGGGCCGCCAGGCCCGTCGTCGGCCCCTTGAGCGCGGGAGTGAAGTAGGTGTCGTCGGCGACCTTCGGATTGGTCTCCTGGGACGACCGCCAGGCCGAGATCGAGTTGAGGATGTAATTCAGCCTGCCCGCGATCAGCCCCTCGTTGTTGCTCGCGGCGTTCCAGGAGAACACCTCGTTGGTCATGGCCTGTTTGAACAGCTTCTGCATGAACTCGACGGCCGCCACCGTCTCGGGCGAGTTGAGGACGACGTTCTCGTTCTCGTCCTGGATCGAGGCGCCGTACGACCACAGCAGCGCATGGCCCGCCATGTTGGAGTCGATCTCCTGCGACATGCCAAGGCCCACCGGGACGTTCTCGTTCGCCTTGATCTCGCTGCCGCCCTTCAGCAGGTCGTCCCAGGTCGAAGGACCGTTCGGGAACCCGGCAGGCTCCCACAGGCTCTTGCGGTAGTCCCCGGGATCGGGTACCCAGCCGGGAGCAAAGGCGTAGAACTTTCGCGTGTGCGGGTTGTAGCTGGACTCCTTGCACATGGCGAGTTGCGCACCGTGGCGCTTGTCGGCCTCCGTGGTGACATCGTTGAGATCGAGCACGCTGGGCTCGAACTGCGAGAGGGTCGCGATGTACTGCATCAGGTCGTGACCTTGACCGGCCTGGATCTCCGCTGCGATCCGGCTGGGGATGTTGGCGACGTCGATGAGGTCGACATCGACCCCTACCCCGACCCGTTTGCCCCAGTCGGCGGCGAACTTCTTGAACCACACGTCGTGACTGGGCACGAAGTGGCTCCACATCAAGATCTTCAGGTTGCCCGAGAGCTTGGCCGAAGGCTCCCGGAACGTGGGGCTCGGAGCCGCCACGGACGCCTGCCCGGACGGACTCTCCGGCTCGCTGGTGCATGCCGCCACGGCGGCGCCGAGACCGAGGGCCCCGGCCACCTGCAGGAACCTGCGCCTGGGCCAGGGGCCCTGGCCGAGTGCGGCACGTGGGTCACGTAGATCGTCGGACAACATCAGGGCACCCACTTTCCGCCCTTCTGCGATATATGTGCGACCGTAACGCTGGCCGACTCCCCAGATCAACAATTGCATCGCCACCATCACGCTGGGGTTACGTTCCGGGTGGCATCTCGTGCTCGGGCTCCCCCTGCACCATGGGATTGCCCCCGCGGCGGCCAGGGGGCTGGACTCGCGTGGTTTACGCGAGCTGGTGATCTTCGGCCCGGTTCCCAACGATCCCCGGCCCGCGAGCGTCAATCAGCTCGATGCACGCGGCCGGGACCGTCGGGAGCCGGTGCCGCTCCTCGCCCTCGCCGACGCGGACCCGGGATCTGTTCGGGTCCCCGCGCGGTTGCTCGGCGGAGTCCTTGGGCAACCACGCCGACGGCCTGCACGACGCGAGAAACCGGCGCGCCGACGTGCTGCAGCGCTGCGTCCTGGACTTGCGCCGGGCCGCGACGGTCGTGTCCGCACGCTCATTTTTCGTGGCGGCCCGCCACCGGCATGTCAAGCACAAGCGACCCGCTTCTTCCCGGCCCGTTCCTGGACGCGCAAACCATCGCCCTGGACTACCTGCTGTCCCTCGACCCCGACCGGCCCCCGCGCCCTTGCGGCGCGAGGCCGGCCTACCGCCGATCGCCGAGTCCTACGGCAACTGGGAGAGCTCCGGTCTCGACGGCCACACCGTCGGACACGCGCTGTCGGGCGCCGCTCTCATGACCGCGGCAACGGACGATCCCCGGCCGACAGCCATGGTCGAGCGTCTGGTCAAGGGCGTCGTCGAGTGCCAGGACGCCCTGGGCACCGGCTACGTCGGGGGCGTCCCCGACGGCGTGCGGCTGTGGAAGCGGGTGGCCGCGGGGCAGGTGGAGCGGGACTCCTTCGAGCTCGGTGGTGCCTGGGTCCCGTGGTACAACCTGCACAAGCTCTTCGCCGGCCTGCTGGACGCCCACCGGCACGCCGGTTCGGACCTGGCGCTGACCGCCGTCCGACGGCTGGCCGACTGGTGGGACCAGGCGGCTGCGGGAATGGACGACGATACCCACGAAGCCATGCTCCGCACGGAGTTCGGCGAAGGATGGCGACCTGTTCGTCAACCTCTTCATCGCCTCCCGGCTCAGCCTGCCCGAACGCAACCTGGTGCTGGAACAGACCGGTACGGCCCCCTACGACGACGAGGTGAGACTCGTGGTGCGCGGCGCTCCCGCCACCCCTGTGGCGATCCACATACGCGTGCCCAGCTGGCACAAGGGGACGCCGCACGTCCGTGTCAACGGTGCGCAGCCCGAGCCTGGGACGGCCCCGCTCACGACGTGCCGCGGAACTGACGGTCATCCGCTGACATACGTGCGTCTCGAGCGGCAGTGGCGCGAAGGGGACACGATCACCATGCCCCTTCGCCCGCGCATCAGCGCCGAACTGCTCCCCGACGGCTCACCGTGGGTGTCGTTCCGCTTCGGGCCCAGCGTCCTCGCGGCCGAGGGCGACCGCAACGACCAGACCGGGCTCTTCGCCGACGACTCCAGGATGGGTCACGTCGCCGACGGCCCACTGCGCCCCCTGGAGCACCTGCCCGTCGTGCTCGCCCGCAGCGCCTCCGATGCGGCGGCCGGTGTGCGCCGACTCGCCCCGGACCGGCCGGCGTTCGCCCTGGATCACGTGGACGCGCGACCGGGCGAGTCCGTCGTCCTCGTTCCGTTCGCCGGCATCCACGACGCCCGCTACCTCCTCTACTTCCCGCTGGCGGAACCAGAGCGGCTCCAGGAGCGGTGGGCGGAGCTGCGCGCGGCCGACGAGGCGGCACTCGCGCTGCACGAGCGCACTGTCGACGCCGTGGCCGCCGGCGAGCAACAGCCCGAAAGCGACCACCGGTTCCTGGGATACGACACGTGGTCGGGCCTCGCCGACGGGCTGAGGTGGCGGGCCGGCACCGGATGGTGGTCCTACCGCCTGACGGACCGGGACGGTGCCGCCACCGGCCTGCAGGTGATCCACCTCCCGGAGGGAAGCGCAGGGCCGACCCGTGATCGCGAGGGCGGGGAAATCTCCCAGGTGTTCCCGCTCGACACGGACCGTCCCGCCGGAAGTGTCGAGGTTCGGTTCGAAGCAGCCGGCCCGGCGACCCCCACCATCCGGCTGCGCCAAGTACGCCCGGTGCGCTGACGTGACCCGCCGCCCAGAAGACTCGTCGTGAGCGCGCGTACCGGCCGCCATACCGATGCCACGGCAGCGACCATATTCATTCACCGTTCTGAGCCCCGTAGAGGAAACGATCAGTCATGAACCGATTCCCCCGTCCGATCCCCGAGCGCCACCTGCGTCCGCCGATGGGCTGGAACAGCTGGGACTGCTACGGCACGACCGTCATCGAGGACGAGGTTCTCGCCAACGCGGCATTCATGCACGAGCACATGCTGGCCCACGGCTGGGACACCGTCGTCGTGGACATCCAGTGGTACGAGCCCACAGCCCGCGCCCACGGCTACAACCCCGACGCCCCGCTGGTCCTCGACGGCCACGGCCTCCAACTGCCCGCCCCGGCCCGGTTCCCCTCGGCGGCAGGCGGCGCGGGATTCGCGCCGCTGGCCGACCGCGTGCACCAACTCGGCCTGCGTTTCGGCCTGCACATCATGCGCGGCATACCGCGCCGTGCCGTGGCCGCCCGACTGCCCGTGGCGAACACCGACTTCACCGCCGACGAGATCGCCGACACCGACTCCGTCTGCCCCTGGAACTCCGACAACTACGGCCTGAACCACGACCACCCGGGTGCCCAGGCGTACTACGACGCCCAGGTCGCCCAATTCGCCCGGTGGGGCGTCGACTTCATCAAGGCCGACGACATGCTCTTCCCGTACCACGAGCGGGAGATCGCCGCCTACGCCCAGGCCATCGCCCGCAGCGGCCGACCCATCGAACTGAGCCTGTCCCCCGGCACCGACGTGTCTCTCGCCCACCTCGACCACCTGCGGGAGAACGCCACCATGTGGCGCGTCTGCGACGACCTGTGGGACCGGTGGGAGGACGTGGAGGCCCAGTTCGCCCGCATGGCCCGGTGGGCTCCGTGGCAGGGGGCAGGATCCACGGGCGGCTGGGCGGACGCCGACATGCTGCCCCTCGGCCGCATCGGCATCCGGGCCGAGAGGGGCGACGACCGCCTCTGCTCCCTCACCCGCCCCGAGCAGATCAGCCTGCTCACGCTGTGGCTGATCTCCCGCTCCCCACTGATGATGGGCGGTGACCTGCCCACCAGCCCGCCGGAGACGATCGAGCTGCTCACCAACGACGAAGCGCTCGCCGTCCTGTGGCACAGCACCGACAACCGGGAGGCCCTCCGCGAGCGGGACCTCATCCTGTGGACCGCCCGGGACACCGACGGACGCACCCGCTACGCCGCCGTGTTCTCCCTCGCCGACACCCCTCGGCGTGTCACCGTCCCGCTTGGCTCCCTCGGCGCCCGTCCCGACGACCACGTCCGCGAGCTGTGGACCCGCACCGACACTCCGCACGACGGCCGCAGCCTGGTCGCCGACCTGCCCGCGCACGGCGCGGCGCTCTTCCGTCTTGGCCAGGAGGTGAAGTAGGGGAAGGCCGTCGATGAGTGCCGCCAGGGTTACGACGTGCGCGCCAGCCGCACGATCGCCGCAATCGACTCGTCGACGTCGGTCTCCGTCGTGGTGTGGCCGGACACCGAAATACGCATCAGCCGCCGGCCGCGCCAGGTGGTGGCGCCCATCCAGCAAGTGCCCTCGTTCTGCACTGCCTGCACGACGTGGTCCGTGCGGGCGTCGTCGCCGAAGCTGACGAGGACTTGGTTGAGCACCACGTCGTTGACCACCTCGAAGCCCGCCGCGGACAGGCTGTCGGCGAAGCGGCGGGCGAGGGCACAGCAGCGGTCCACGAGTGCGGCGACGCCGTCGCGGCCGAGTTCACGCAACGCCGCCCAGGTGGCGAAGCCGCGTGCGCGGCGAGAGGACTCGGCGGTGTAGTCGGCGCCGCCGGCCGGAGTGCCGTCGGCTCGGGTGAGGTAGGAGGCCGTGTACGACAGGGCGGCGGCGTGGGCGGCGGGGCGGGAGCAGAAGGCGTAGCCGCAGTCGTAGGGCACGTTCAGCCACTTGTGGCCGTCGCAGGCCCAGGAGTCGGCCAGTTCGACGCCGTCGACGAGGTGGCGGGTCGCCGGGCTCGCGGCGGCCCACAGGCCGAAGGCGCCGTCGACGTGCACCCAGCCGCCGTGAGCGTGGGTGATGTCGCAGGCGGTGCGGAGGTCGTCGCAGGCGCCGGTGTTCACGTTGCCCGCCTGGGTGCAGACGATCGCCGGGATACCCGGGTCGGACGCCAGCACGCGGCGCAGGTCGTGGGTGTCGAGTGCGCCGGCTCCATCGGTGCGGACCGTCTCCAGGCAGTCGGTGCCCAGGCCGAGCAACCGCAGCGAGCGGTCGATGGTGGCGTGTCGCTCCTCGCCCGCGACCACCCGCAGGCGCGGGGCACCGAACAGCCCCTTGCGCCCGACATCCCAGCCTGACTCGGTGAGCAGGTGCTGCCGCGCTGCCGCGAGGCCTGCGGTGTTGGCGGCCTGGCCGCCGGTGACGAACCCGGTCGACGCCGTGGCGGGGATGCCGAGCAGGTCCTTCAGCCAACCGCCCGCCGCCTCCTCCGCGGCGAGGGCGGCGGGCGAGAGCGCGGCGTTGAAGGCGTTTTGGTCCCACCCTGCGGCGAGGATCTCCGCGGCGGTGGCCGCGGGCAGCGCCCCGCCGACGACGAACCCGAAGAACCGAGGTCCGGCGGTGGCGACGAGTCCCGTCTCGGCGACGGCCACCAACTCGTCGACCACCGTGAGCGGGTCGGTGGGCGAGCGGTCCAACGGGCGGGAGAACGCCGCGCGCAGGGCTCCGTAGTCGACGGGGCGTGCCACCGGCCGCTCGGGCAGCGACCGCCGGTAGGCAGCCGCGTACTCGGCGGTGCGCTTGAAGATCCCGGTCAGATCGTCCATGGCCGAACCGTAACCGCTGATCGAGGACTGGCCGCGAGGTCGTGGCCGGTCAATGGCACACAGCCGCCGACGTGACCGTTGTCCCAGACCTCGTCGCCAAGGGGAACCTGATCGCCGTATTCGACATCTTGCCGGTATGCCAACATCCTCCCGTGCTGCCACATCTGACGCCTCCCTGACCAGCGAAATCCAAGCGCCGCCCCGGTAGCATTCTCGAACTCACGAACGAGCGCCTGATCGTCCGTGCTTCACCGGAAAAAGACATATCATCCGGCGCGAAGAGTGACCTTTTCAACTAAAATCTAACAAATCGGCCAAAACAATTGAGACCTATAGTATCGCGGGCATATTCCCGAATAAAGGGCAGCTTCACCTTCGCCGCATGGCGTCAACCACGGGCGATTCTGTGGGCCATGGCGGGAGTGGCGGGCCTCGGATTCCTCATCGCGCTTGAGATCGTCGCACGTCGCTACGGCCAGCGGGGTCCGATCACCAACCAGGTCCGAGAGGTTATATTCCCGCCCAAATCAGGTTTCCTGCTGTACGCCAGCCTGGCACTGATGATGGTCGCGCTCCCCCGGCGCCAACGGTTCATCGCCGCTTATGCCGCGATAGGCATCGACGCCGTCTTCTTGCTGGTGCGGCTGGCGGTCGGCGCCAAGTTGACCGAAGGCCACCCCTTCGGCAAAGGCGCACTGTGGGTGATTCTGGGCTATACGGTCATCGCTGTCACGCGCCGCACAGGCCGGGAACGTGTCCTGCTGCTGAAGAGCGTCGGGCTGGGCCTGTTGTTGGTGGCCGGCCGCAAGACCGGCGATGCCTGGCTGCTCATCACCTCGAAGACGCGCCCGCTGGTGCTCGACCAGTACGTGGCGACCGCCGATCAGGCACTCGGCAACCCGTCGTGGCTGGCAGGGCGAATAGTCGAGGCCACCGGCCCGATCGGCGCCCAAACTCTCAACTTCGTCTACGGCCAGCTTGCGGTGGCCGCGGTCGCCGTCGCGCTGTACCAACTGCGCAACGTGGCGGCCGAGGGCCGCTTCCCACGCCACCACCTGGTGCGGACCTTCCTGGCCATCGGCCTCCTCGGACCGGGCATCTACATGATCTACCCGGTGGTCGGACCGGTCTTCGCCTACGGCGCCGACGGCGGCCACTGGGCGGTCGCCAACCTGTGGCCGAACCTGCCCACACCGATCAACACCCCGCACCACATGCCCTTCGACGGAATCACCCCACGCAACTGCATGCCCAGCCTGCACACAGCGTGGGCCACCGCGATCTTCATCCATTCCCGCAAGGGCCCACGGATTCTGCGATTCGCCGGCACGTTCTGGCTGATCGCCACGCTCGGCGCGACCCTGGGATTCGGCTACCACTACGGCGCCGACATCATTGCGGGCGTGGTGTTCACCCTCACGATCGAGGCAGCGCTGCGCGCCCTCGAACGCGGCTGGGACCGGTCAGGAATACAGCTGGTCACCTACGGCACAACAGTCTTCGCCGCGCTCCTGGTGTCCTACCGCTATCTCCCGATGGAGATGGCCGAACAACCGTGGCTGTTCGGACCACTTCTCATCCTGGCCACCGCCTCAGTGGTCTACGGCTACGTACGGACCACCAGTCTGTGGGACCCGAAGGCCGCCCCAGTGCCGCAACCGGAACCGCAACCCGAACCAGTTTGAGCGCACCAGATTGCGGGCGCTCGCGCGGTGGAGCCCCTGGTGGATGGGTTTTTGCCTCAGGAGAACCCATCCACCAAGGGCTTTGTGCGCTTGCCCACCCAGATGTGATGGATCCGGCCCGGAAAAGCGATTGCAGTCCGGCCTAGCCCTTGGGGTACGGTCCGCTCATGTTCATCACGCCCCGTGTTTCTTAGCTCGGACACCAGCTTCGACGTCACCCTTGTGTCCTTGAGCTGTTACGGAGCGTAACTCCAGTGAATACTCTTCGCGGCCCCGGTCTGTTCCGGAACCGGGACTTCTCTCTGCTGCTGAGCGGCCAGTTGGTCTCTGCCATCGGTGACCAGGCTCATTTCATGGCCCTGCCGCTGATCGTGCTGGCCCTCACCGGCTCGGCCACCCAAGCCGGGTTCGTACTCGGCCTCGGCACCCTTTCGTTCTTGGCGTTCGGGTTGATTGCCGGCGCCCTCGTCGACCGGTGGGACCGGAAGGCGACCATGATCTGGTGTGAGCTCGGCCGAGCCGTGCTCACTGCCGGCGTGGCCGTCGCCCTGTGGTTGGACAGGCTCACCATGCCCCAGCTGTATGCGACAGCCGTGCTTGCCGGACTCCTGACCACTCTCTTCCAGGTGGCGAACACAGCGGCGCTGCCCAACGTGGTTGGTCCGCGGCAACTGTCCGCCGCCCTCGGCTACTCGCAGTCCGCCGCCGGCGCGGTGGGCATCTTCGGGGCCTCACTCGCCGGTGCGCTGTACGCCCTTGGCCGGACCGTGCCGTTCGCCGTCAACGCGGTTTCCTTTGCGGTCTCCGCGGCGTCGCTGCGCTTGATGCGTGCTCGATTTCAGCTGGACCGCCCGGACGTGCGGACGGCGTCCCGGCTCACCACCGAGATCCGAGAGGGGCTCGGCTGGCTCTGGCGCCAGCCGGTCATCCGCTTCCTCACGCTGGTCTCGGCCGCTGACAAGGTGCGCTACGGCGCCGGATACCTGCTGATCATCACCCTCGCCCGGCAGGTGGGCGCCTCGCCGCTGTGGATCGGCGTCATCTTCAGCGGCGCGGCGGTCGGTGCCATGGCGGGGGCGCTGGTCTCGGACAGGGCCACGCACCGCTTTCCGCTGGGCCGCATCGCCGTGGTGATGCTGTGGCTGGAGGCCTTGATGTTCCCGCTGTACGCCCTTGCCCCCAACCCGCTGCTGCTGGCAGCGGTCGCGGCCGCCGAGTCGCTGGTGGCTCCCGTGTACGCGGTGGCCATGACCACCCACCAGCTGGCCATCACCCCCGATGAGCTGCGGGGCCGGACGACCAGCGCGGTCTCCACGCTCACTACGGGAGCCTTGTCGATCGGCACGCTCGCAGGCGGCGCGCTGATCACCACGCTGGGTGCCGAGCAGCTGGTCTGGCTCTGCGGAGCATGGCTGCTCGTCCTGGCCCTCCTCACCACGGCCAACCGGGCCGTGCGGCAGGCGCCGCCAGCAGGTGCGCTTCCCCGACAGACGTCCACCGGCGCG
The DNA here is from genome assembly GCF_040782645.1 of Streptomyces sp. HUAS ZL42. Taxonomy (GTDB): domain Bacteria; phylum Actinomycetota; class Actinomycetes; order Streptomycetales; family Streptomycetaceae; genus Streptomyces. Next base: position 9,442,271 of record NZ_CP160403.1, on the reverse strand, counting down.
GCCGAGACCGCCGACATGACTGGCTAACCCCCATGGCTGCGGCCACCGTTGATCGTCAGCGTGGCGAAGACACTGCTGAGAGCAACTGCCGAACGCTCACATTCGTTCCGGTGCCGAGACCCCGATCAGCTGCAGCCCGTTGCGCAGCACGAGCCTGCTGGCGTCCGTCAGCCACAGCCGGGCCCGGGTGCGGTCGTCCGGGTCCTCGCCGGCCCGTGGCAGGACGCGGCAGGCGTCGTAGAAGCGGTGGTAGGTGCCGGCCAGCTGCTCCAGGTAGTGGGCCACCCGGTGCGGCTCGCGCAGCGTGGCGGCGGTGGCCACGACCTGCGGGAACTCGGCCAGCGTGCCCAGCAGGTCGGCCTCCCGCTCGTGCGTGAACAGGGAGGGGTCGAAGTCCTGTGGCGCGCCCTTGTCGATCCCGGCTTCCGCCGCCCTGCGCTGTACGGCGCACGGCCGGGTGTGGGCGTACTGGACGTAGAAGACGGGGTTGTCGTTCGACTGCCGGGTGAGCAGGTCGATGTCGAGGTCGATCATTGCGTCCACGCTGGCTCGCGCGAGTGCGTACCGCGCGGCGTCCACGCCGACCGCCTCGACCAGGTCGTCCAGGGTGAGGACCGTGCCCGCCCGCTTGCTCATCCGGACCGGCTCCCCGTCCTTGACCAGGTTGACCAGCTGACCGATGAGGATCTCCAGGTGCGTGTCCGGGTCGTCACCGAAGCAGGCCGCCATGGCTCGCATCCGGCCCACATAGCCCGCGTGGTCGGCGCCGAGCATGATCACGACCCGTTCGAAGCCCCGGGACCGCTTGTTGAGGTAGTACGCGCAGTCCGCGGTGAAGTACGTCCAGGAACCGTCGCCCTTCACCAGGACCCGGTCCTTGTCGTCACCGAAGTCCGTGGTGCGCAGCCAGACCGCGCCATCGTCCTCGAAGACATGACCGCCCTCCCGCAGACGGGCGACAGCGGCGTCCAGGTCGCCCTGGTCGTGCAGGTCCTTCTCGTTGAAGTAGACGTCGAAGTGGGTACCGAACGCGGCGAGTGATGTCTTGATCTCGTCGAACATCAGCGCCGTGCCCTCCGTCCGGAAGGCGGCGAGAGCCTCGGCCTCCGGCAGCTCCAGGGTCCCGGGCTGCCGTTGCAGCACCGCGGCGGCGACCTCCTCGATGTACGCGCCGCTGTAGCCGTCCTCGGGCATCGGCGAGCCCTGCGCCGCGGCGAGCAGCGAGCGGGCGAAGCGGTCGATCTGCACGCCGGCATCGTTGAAGTAGTACTCCCGCGACACATCCGCGCCCGCTGCCTCGAGCAGGCGGGCGAGCACGTCGCCCACGACCGCCCACCGGGCCCCGCCGATGTGCACCGGCCCAGTGGGGTTCGCCGAGACGAACTCCATGTTGAGCCGAAGGCCGCCGAGCCGGTCCGTACGGCCATAAGCGTCACCGGCCAGGACGATGTCGCGCGCCAGAGCGCCCATCGCCGCACTCTCCAGCGTGATGTTCAGGAATCCAGGGCCCGCGACTTCGGCCTTCGCGACTCCGGCGGCCGCGGCCACCAGCGGGGCCAGCACCTCGGCGACGGCGCGGGCGGGCAGGCCCGCGGAACTGGCCAGCTGCATGGCGACGTTGGTCGCGTAGTCGCCGTGGCCGCGGTGGCGGGGGCGCTCCACGCGGATCTCCTCGGGCACCTTCGCCGAGATACGTCCGGACTGGATGGCCTGATGTACGCCGTCGGAAATGACGGCCGCGAGATCTGCTGGAGTCACAGCGGCGACGCTACCGGGGCGGACACGACCGGAGACATCGATTATTCGGGCGGAGCCCGGCCTCCTCGCACCGCTCCGTGGCCCAACGAGTACGGGGCGTGGGCTTCCACGACGTCCGGCTGCCAAGGCGGCGGCCGTCGGTGGACGAACGCTGCTGCTGAAGACGAGCGAAGCCGGCGGGACGTCGCTATCCGTGCCGATGGTCCTCGATGCTGGTGGGCGGGGTGCGTACGGCGAGGAGCGCGAGGTCGTCGTGGCCGTCGCTGGGGTGCTGGGCTGCCAGCGTGCGGCACAGGTCGTCCAGGGGCAGCCGTACGTGGGCTGCGGCGGTGGCGGCGAGCGCGCCCAGTCCGGCATCCAGGGACTGCCCAGGGTGTTCGACCAGGCCGTCGGTGAACAGCAGCACCGTGTCCCCCGCTGTGAGGGGGAATGTGTGGTCGGGGCGCGGCAGGCGGATGTCGACGCCCAGCGGCACACCGGGTTCGGCGTGCAGGTAGCGCGTGCGGCCGTCGGCGGTGACGACCAGTGGCGGCAGGTGACCGGCCGTCGACCAGTGCAGGCGCCAGCCGTCGCCGTCGGGTTCGAGGCGGGCCAGGCAGGCGGTGGTGACGGGCGTGTCGGTGGTGGCGTGCAGAGTCTCGTCGAGCCGCTCCAGTACCAGGCTCGGCGGGGTGCGCCGGTCGTACAGCAGGGCGCGGAGCATGTTGCGGGTCTGCGCCATGGCCGCCGCCGCGGTCAAATCGTGGCCCACCACGTCGCCGATGATCGCCGCGCACGCCCCGTCCGGGAGCATCAGGGCGTCGTACCAGTCGCCGCCCAGGTGGTGGCCGGGGGCGGTGGCCGGCCGGTACACCGCGGCGCCCGTGAACGGGGTCAGGTCGGGCAGGGTCGGCAGCAGCAGCCGCTGGAACTGCTCGGCAGAGGTCCGTACCTGCTGATACAGGCGGGCGTTCTCGATGGCGATGCCGGCGGCTCCGGCCAACGCGAGCACGACAGCCGCGTCCTGCTCGTCGAACGGTTTGCCGTCGTGCCGATCGGACAGGTAGAGGTTGCCGTACACGCGTCCGTGCACGCCGATCGCCACCCCGAGCAGGGTGCGAATCTGCGGATGCCCCGACGGGAAGCCGGCCGCGTCCGGGTGGCGTGACACGTCGTCCACGCGCAGCGGTTCGTGCTGGGCGATCATGTGCGCGAGCAGACCGCGACCGTGCGGGGGATCGACTCCGGCCAGGGCCTGGCGCTCGGTGTCGCTCAGGCCCAGCGGGATGAACTCCTCAAGGCCCGCACGGCTCTCCTTCAGCACGGTCAAGGCGCCGTAGCGGGCGTTCACCAGCTGCATCGCGGCGCTCACCAGCTGTCGCAGGACCACCGGCAGCTCCAGCTCCCGGCTGACCGCGAGCACCGCGTCCAGCAGCGCCCGCATCCGTTCCTGAGCCCGGGTGAGTTGTCTGAACTGCTCGGCGATGCTGCCCAGGTCCGTATCCCAGGCCGGGCCCGACACGATTGGCGGGTGTCGGCGCCGACGGCTCTCGTCGCCGTGCATGGGCACCTCACCCCTTTCCAGCCACTTTCGGGGTACGGCGACCGGAAACGGCCACACCGCACACCCTAGAACAGCAGCAGCTCTCGCGCCCCTGCCGTGAGCACGTAAGGACACTGCAGCCACGGGGGCGACGGGCCGCCGAGGTACACAAGGCGGCGGGGCCAGCCAGGTGCACGGCCCGGCGCCGGTACGCTCCCCCCGCGTATCGGTGCGTTCGATCCGGGCCAACATGCACCTGCCGCTGGCGGGGCCCCACAGCCGCACCGTGCCGTCGTCCGAGGCTGAGGCGGATGCGGAAGCCAGTGGGGTACGGCCGTCGCCGGCCGGGAGGGCGGCCGCTACTACGACTGGTGCTGGTCCACGGGCACCACGGGCTCCGTCACGACCTCGGATCCCTCCTGCTCGACCAGCTCGGAACGGAAGTGGATCTCACCGGGGCAGGACTCCCCCTCGGGCCAGGACTGGGACACGTTCCGTGTAGACGCCGGCTACGACGGGGCGCCCCGCTCACCGCCGAAGCGGAGAGCGGGGCCCGGCCCCGGCCCGCTCAGGCCGGTTTGAGGCCCGGTTCGCCGGCCGCGACGGCCCAGGAGGCGGTGGTGGTCACCGGCGACTGACGGACCGCGATGCTGTCGACGGTCCGCGCGTCGGTGATCCACTGGTGCCGGTCGATGTTCAGCCGCAGGTAGCCGCGGCGGGAGCCGTCGAAAAAGCGGACGTGCGGATTCAAGACGGGGTTGTACGCCTTGAGCGGTGCGTCGAAGGCGATGGGGAAGTCCGAACTGACGCTGGTTGCCGTGAATTCGACGGCGACGGGATCGCTGCTGAGATCGTCGCGGTCGATCCGCAGATCGCTGAACCAGGAAGAGTGGATGTCCCCCGCGAGCACCACCGGATTCGCCACCCTCGCATCGCGCAGGAACCGCAGCAGCCGGGTGCGGGCGGGATCGTAGCCGTCCCACTGGTCGAGGTTGGCGATGGGGGGAAGCGGGTGGGTCGGGTCGAGGAAGTTGGGGAACCGTATCTGACTCATCATCACCTGCTGGGTGATGACGTTCCAGCGGGCCCCGGAGTCGGCCAGACCACGCCTCAGCCACTTCTCCTGGACATCGCCGGTGAGTGTGCCGGACGTGTTCTGTGTGCCGGCCGACACGGCGCCGAAGTCGAGGGGGAATCCGCCCGGCTGGTCCGTGCGGTACTGGCGGGTGTCCAGCACATTCAGCCGAAGCAGGTCACCGAAGTCGAACCTGCGGTAGAGCCGGTAGTCGGGCGAGCCGGGCACGAGGCGTTGCCGCAGCGGCATGTGCTCGTAGTAGGCCTGGTAGGCGGCGGCGCGCTGGCGCGCGAAGGTGGCAGGGTCCTGCTTGCGGGCGCCCGCGTCGTCGATCTCGTCCACGAGATCGGCGTAGTTGTTCTCCACCTCGTGATCGTCCCAGGTGACGATCCAGGGGAAGGCGGCGTGGGCTGCCTGCAGCGCCGGGTCGGTCTTGTACTGGGCATGCCGGGCTCGGTAGTCGGCGAGGGTGACGAGTTGATCGAGGCCGGGAGTCGCCGGGGTGGTGTGCATCCGGTCGGGGTAGGCGCTGTTGGGGTCGTACTCGTAGATGTAGTCGCCGAGGTGCAGCACCGCATCGAGGTCCTCCTCGACGAGCGCGGTGTACGCGGGCCAGTAACCGTTCTGCCAGTCCTGGCAGTTGACCACGCCGAAGCGGAGGCCACCGGGGCGGGAACGACGCGCCGGGGCCGTGCGCGTCCGGCCGGCCGGACTGAGCTGACGGCCCGTCCGGAAGCGGTACCAGTAGTCACGGGCCGGAGCCAGGCCTCGTACATCAACGTGGACACTGTGGGCGAGTGCGGGGTTGGCGGCCACGACACCGCGCCGGACGACCCGGCGGAAATGCGGATCGGCGGCGATCTCCCATTCCACGTGCACCGGGCGGGTTCCCATGGAGGGCGCGTCATAGGGATCGGCCACCAGCCGCGTCCAGAGGACGATCCCGTCCGGCAGCGGATCACCGCTGGCCACACCGAGTTTGAACGGATCCCGCTGGACCGGCTCCGCGTGGGCGGTACGGATGCCCAGCGTCTGGGCACCCGCGACGACGGCCGCACCGACCAGCAGTCCGCGCCGGCTGACGACCGGCGGGCGGGGTCTGGCCGGGAGAGAGGAAGAATCGCTTGTGGACGGCACCGGTGGCCTCCTGAGGTAGCGTCAGCGTCACGTGCTGGAGCGGGAGCCAATCATCCTGGAATTCACCAGCCCTGAACAGGAACTTGCCGGCGGAGCCTCCGCGTTGGTGCCCGGAACGAACGTGTGGGGTTCGTCCGTGTTGTGCTGATGCTTGTGCTGAGCCGAGTGGTTCGGCGATGACGGAGCTGATGGCGACGCCATGTCCGAGGTGCTCATGGGCCCTGAGCGGTGGCCGGTGTTCCGGTTCTCGTTCGGCGGCCCTCCCCCTGTGACCGCCGCCGGTCTCCGGGGTGACCCCCGCTCAACATGAGACGTGGGGGGTGTCGGGGCCGGGTCGGCGGGGCCAAGTCGGGCGTCGCAAGACTCACGAGCACGCTCTCACAGCCCGAACAGCTTTGCCGCGTTGTCGTGGCACACCGCCCGCAGCCACTCCTCTCCGAGACCAAGCCGCTCCAGGGCTTGGAGCTGGTGTACGTACGGATAGGGGATGTTGGGGAAGTCGGAGCCGAGCAGGATGCGGTCGCCGAGCCCGGCCAGCCGGGGCAGGGCCCGGCGGGGGAACGGCATGAGCTCCTCGCTGAAGTCGGTGAACGCCATCGTCGAGTCCAGCCGCACTTCCCCGTACCGCTCGGCGAGGCCGAGGAACTCCTCGTACTCGGGCATTCCCATGTGTGCGACGACCAGCCGCAGCCGGGGATGCCGCGCCAGCACCTGCGCGATCGGCTCGGGGCCGGTGTGCTTGCCGGGTGCGGGCCCGGAGCCGCAGTGGATCACCACGGGTATCCCGGCCTCGGCCAGCAACCCCCATGCCTGCTGAAGGAGTTCGTCGACCGGGTCGTACGCCCCCACCTGGACATGCGCCTTGAAGACGCGCGCACCCGCTTCGACGGCCTCCCGGACGTATGCCTCGACGCCCGGCTCGGGGTAGAGGGTGGCGGTGTGCAGACAGTCGGGGGTGCGGTGGGCGAAGTCGGCCGCCCAGCCGTTCAGCCACCGCGCCATGCCCGGCTTGTGCGGGTACAGCATCGCGGTGAAGGCCCGTACGCCGAACTCCCGGGGCAGGACCGCCCGTTCGGCCTCTTCCTTCCGGTAGGTGATCGGCCACTCGAGCCCACCGGTCAGCGATCCCAGTGCGTCGAAGTAGGCCCAGACCTTGTGCAGGACGCGCTCGGGCATGAAGTGCGTGTGGATGTCGATCAGTCCCGGAAGACCGAGCCGATCCCAGAATCGGCGAACCTCACCGGCCTCCTCCCCCACAGGCACGTCACTCATGACCCCTCCGTGAGCGAGGGGTGGGTTCGGCGGAACCGGCAGGGTCGACGGGTACCATGCGGTGATCGTTCATGTCGCCCACGATCGGCCCAGGTGAGGCGGCGGGTCCACTCCTTTGCGCAAAGGATCCGTGAGGGATGCGTCACCTGGCCCTGCCGAGCGGTCTGCCACGCCCAGGTTGCCTGCGCCTCGGCAGATGCCTGCCTGGCCTGCTCGAACTCTTCAGGGCTCTGACCATCCTCGGTCCCCGTCCGGGCATGTTCCGAACCGTCCGCCCCCTACGTTGGGGTGATGAGCCTCCAGCACAATGCCGGGCGGGTGACGGACCCGGCCGCTCTGCCTGTCTGCCCCAACTGCGGGGCGGAGGTCTTTCCCCACGTGCGTGTGGGGCCCGAGCTCGTCGAACGCGCCTTCCTGCCCGCTGGGGACCACCTGGTGCGGTGGCTCGGCGACGCGCCCGGCGGTGCCCGCCTGCTCGTCCTGGAGATCGGTGCCGGTTTCAATACACCCGGCGTGATCCGCCTGCCCATGGAGAACCTCGTACGCCACGCCCCTGGGGCGCGCCTGGTGCGGGTCAATCCCGACCGCCCGGACGTCCCCGACGATCTCGGAGCCCGCGCCCTTTCCGTGCCGTTCGGGGCGGACAGGGTCCTCAACGCACTGACTGGAGGCCGTGTCGGTCATGACCGAATCGAATGAACCGATGGTGGTGGTCACCGGGGCCACAGGACGCCTCGGCGGACGCGTCGCCCGCCGCCTGGCCGAGCGCGGCGTGGCGCAGAAGCTGCTGGTGCGCAGCCCCGAGCGGGCCCCGGAGCTGCCCGGCGCCACGCCGGTCCGCGGCGGCTACGGCGACCGCGACGCCGTCCTGCGTGGCCTGAGCGGCGCGAAGATCCTGTTCATGGTGTCCGCATCCGAAAGCGTCGATCGGGTCTCCCAGCACAGGGCCTTCGTGGATGCCGCAGCGGAGGCGGGCGTCGAGCACCTGGTGTACGTGTCCTTCTTCGGCGCCGCGCCCGATGCCGTGTTCACGCTGGCCCGCGACCACTTCCACACTGAAGAGCACATCCGCACCAGCGGCGTGGCGTACACCTTCCTGCGCGACAACATCTACGCCGACTTCGTTCCCGCCCTGGTCGGCGAGGACGGCGTCATCAGGGGTCCGGCCGGGCAGGGGCGGGCCGCCTTCGTCGCCCAGGACGACATCGCCGACGCGGCCGCCGCGATCCTGACCCGCCCGGCCGACCATGCAGGCAGCACCTACGACCTGACCGGGCCCCAGTCGCTGTCGCTGGACGAGGCCGCGGCCATCCTCTCCGAGGTCGAGGGCCGCACCATCAGCTACCAGCCCGAGACGGTCGAGGAGGCCTACGCCTCCCGCGCCTCCTACGGCGCCCCGCAATGGCAGCTCGACGCCTGGGTGTCCACGTACACGGCCATCGCGGCCGGCCAACTCGACGGTGTCAGCGACGCAGTGCCCCGTCTCACGGGCCACCCGGCCACGTCACTCGCCGACATCGTCCGCGCCACCCGCGGCTGAGCCCTGCCCCTTCGGCAGGCAAGTCTGTCGGTTTTTGACCATCAGGCGCCTCCTGCGGGCCGGTCATTCGCGAACTAGTTTGGACATGTCTCCCCGCACGACGCCCTCGGAACCTGTCCGGTCGGCCCCCACCCAAGGACCGAACGGCCTTGGCCGACTCCCTTGCACAGCCGGGGGTTGACCCAACCGCATGTCCGGATCCGTGAGCGCTACCGGGCCGAAGCCGCCTCGCCCGCCACGAGGTCGAGGGCGATGTCGACGAGCATGTCCTCCTGACCGCCGACCAGGCCACGCCGGCCGACCTCGAGCAGCAGAGCGCGGGCGTCGATGCCGTAGCGCTGGGCGGCGATCTCGGCGTGGCGCAAGAAGGAGGAGTACACGCCTGCGTAGCCGAGGGTGAGCGTCTCACGGTCGACCTGCACCGGGCGGTCGCGAAGTGGGCGGACCAGGTCGTCGGCGGCGTCCTGGAGGGCGAACAGGTCGCAGCGGTGCTTCCAGCCCTGCAGGTCCGCCACGGCGATGAACGCCTCGATGGGGCAGTTCCCGGCACCGGCGCCCTGCCCGGCGAGGGAGGCGTCCACTCGGGTGACGCCCTCGTCCACGGCGACGACGCTGTTGGCGACCGACAGGGAGAGGTTCTCGTGGGCATGGATGCCGATCTCGGTCGCCGGGTCGAGGACGTCGCGGTAGGCGCGGACGCGGTCGCGGACTCCGTCCATGGTGAGCCGGCCGCCGGAGTCGGTGACGTAGACGCAGTGAGCGCCGTAGGACTCCATGAGCTTGGCCTGGGCGGCGAGTTCGGCGGCCGGGGCCATGTGGCTCATCATCAGGAAGCCGGAGACGTCCATGCCCAGCTCGCGGGCCTTGGCGATGTGCTGGGCGGCGATGTCGGCCTCTGTGCAGTGGGTGGCGATGCGGACCGAGCGGACACCGAGGGCGTGAGCGCGCTCGAGTTCGGCGATGGTGCCGATGCCGGGGAGCAGGAGGGTGGTGAGGACTGCGTTCCGCACGGCGTCCGCCGCCGCCTCGATCCACTCCCAGTCGGTGTGGCTGCCCGGGCCGTAGTTGAGCGAGCCGCCCGCCAGGCCGTCGCCGTGCGCGACCTCGATCGCGTCGACGCCCGCCGCGTCGAGGGCGGCTGCGATGCGTCCCACGTCGGCGGGGTCGATGCGGTGCCGGATGGCGTGCATGCCATCGCGCAGGGTGACGTCCTGGATGTACAGGTGGCGGCTCATCGGTTGGCCTCCGCGGGAAGGGCGCTGCGTCGGGCGATCGACTCGGCGACCCGCAGGGCGGCCGATGTCATGATGTCGAGGTTGCCTGCGTAGGCCGGCAGGTAGTGGGCGGCACCCTCGACTTCGAGGAAGACCGAGATCCGGGTGGTCACCGGACCGGCGCCGTCGGGCACCAGGGTGTGCACCGGTTCGTCCTCGGTGACCGGGGTGAACTGCACCTCCTGCTTGAGGCGGTAGCCGGGCACGTACTGCGCCACCCGGTCGGCCATCTCCTTGACGGAGACGCGTACGGCGTCCTGGTCGACGTCACCGGTGAGGCAGAGCACGGTGTCGCGCATGATCAGTGGCGGCTCGGCGGGGTTGAGGATGATGATCGCCTTGCCGCGGGCGGCGCCGCCGACCGTCTCGATGGCGTGGGAGGTGGTCTCGGTGAACTCGTCGATGTTGGCGCGGGTGCCGGGCCCGGCCGACTTGGAGGCGATGGAGGCGACGATCTCCGCGTAGTGGACGTCGGTCACCGCGGATACGGCCGCGACCATGGGGATGGTCGCCTGGCCGCCGCAGGTGACCATGTTGAGGTTGTCGGCCCCTGCGTCCAGGTGCTCCTCCAGGTTGACCGGCGGCACGACGAACGGGCCGACGGCAGCGGGTGTGAGGTCGACGACCTTCTTGCCGTACGGTGCCAGCTTGCGGGCGTTGGCCAGGTGGGCCTTGGCCGAGGTGGCGTCGAAGACGATCTCGATGTCGTCGAAATGCGGCATCGCGATCAGGCCGTCGACTCCCTCGTGGGTTGTGGGGATCTTGAGGCGGGTGGCGCGGGAGAGCCCGTCGGACGCGGGATCGATTCCGACCAGGGCACCGACCTCAAGGGTCTCCGACAGCCGCAGGATTTTGATCATCAGGTCGGTACCGATGTTGCCGGAGCCGATGATGGCGACCTTGGTCTTCGTCATGCGTTGCTCTTTTCGGAGGGGGCGGCCTTTTCGGAGAAGGCGGCGGTGACCTCACCGAGCGAGCTGATCTCGGCGCGGATCCGGGTGCCGGGCGGGGCGGGGACCATGGGGCCGAGCGCGCCGGACAGCACGACCTGGCCGGCCCGCAGCGGCTCGCCGAACTCCCGTGCCGTGCGGGCCAGCCAGGCCAGCGCATTGAGCGGGTCGCCGAGGCAAGCGCCGCCGTCGCCCTCGGAGACGAGGACGTCGTCGGCATACAGCCGCATTGTCGTCTCCCGGGGTTCGAACTCGTCGAGGGTGAGCCGGTGTTCGGCGAGTACGAACAGTCCGCTGGAGGCGTTGTCCGCGACCGTGTCGGTGAGGGAGATGTCCCAGTCGGCGATGCGGCTGTCGACGATCTCCAGTGCGGCGACCGCGTGGTCGACGGCCGCGCGGACCCGCGCCGGGCCGAGGTCGCCGTCGGCCAGGTCCTCCTTCAGCACGAAGGCGATCTCCGCCTCCGCCTTGGGCTGCAGCAGCCGCCCGGACGGCACCTCGGGCAGGCCCGAGACGTCCATGTCGGCGAAGAGCACGCCGAAGTCGGGCTGGTCGACGCCCAGTTGCCGTTGCACGGCGGGTGAGGTCAGGCCGATCTTGCGGCCGACGACGACGCCACCGGTATCCCTGCGACGGCGGGTGAGTTCCTGCTGTACGGCGTAGGCGGCGGCGATGTCGTGTTCGCCGAGGAGGTCCCGTACGGGCGCCACGGGCCGGTGCTCGTCCAGGGCGGCGGCGAGCCGGGCGGCGGCCCGGGCAACCGTGTGAGCGTCAACTGGCTTGTGAGGCATGCCGGTTACCGCCACTCTGCCGTGGCCACGGCGAACCCGGCGATCCACGCGGGGATGGCTTCGTAGAAGCGGGAGGTCATCTCGTACGGGCCGGTGGCGGCGAGGGAGGCGAACGCGGCGATCCACGTTCGGACTTCATGGGCGGAGCCACCGCCCTCCTTGGCCATCCCGTCCACGGTCCAGGAGTCGAACTCCGCCAACTCGCCGCGCTCGAGGCGGTCGAGGAGACGGTTGTCCCACTCGGGGTTGATCGGGATCATCGCGGTCGACCCGGCGGCGTAGTCACGCCCGGCCTGTACGACCCGCTGCTCGCCCTTCGCGCGCTGTTCGGGGGTCGGCGGGTGGCCTTCGATGAGCGCGTCGGCGACGCGGGGCGGTGCGCCCTCCAGCACCGGTACGGGCGGGTCGTGCGAGAGCCCGCCGGAGGCGAGGAACAGCACCCGTCGGTCGAGGTCGTCCGCGGCCTGCCCCAGCGCGGTCCCGAGCGCCCTGATCCGGCTCACCGGGCCCAGCGGCGTGGCTACGCCGTTGACGAAGACGGGCACGACCGGCACTTGGTCGATGCCGCCGAAGAGGACCTCGAGGGGCTGCGCGAAGCCGTGGTCGACGGTCATCCGGGCGGAGACGGTGAGGTCGACGCCACGGTCGAGCACGCCCTGGGCCAGCGCTTTCGCGGCGGTTGTGTCGACCGACAGCGGTCCGGCGGCCGTACCGAAGTCACCCACCGCGTGGGCCTCGGTGGCCAGGCAGAACGGCGGCATCTCCTTGTAGAAGAAGCCGTTGTAGTGGTCGGGTGCGTACAACACGACCAGGTCCGGGGCGAAGGCGCGGATGAAGGTCCGCGCGGTGTCGACGGCCTCGTCGACGCGGGCCAGAACCTCCGGGTCCGGGTCGTTCTTGCCGATGAGAGGCGAGTGGGACAACCCGACGGCTGCTGCGGGCATGGGTGTTCCTTACTTCTGGAGACGGGATTCCGACGGGTGGATGACGAGTTTTCCGGTCAGTCCGCCGTCGATCATGAGCTGGAATCCCTTGTGGATGTCAGTGAGGTGAAGGGTCCGGTCGATCACCGGGCGAACGCCGGTCGCGTCGAGCATGCGCAGCATCGAGACGAGCTCCGCGCGGGTGCAGCCGGTGGAGCCGAGGATGCGTTGCTGGAGGTAGAAGACGCGGCCCAGGTCGGCCGGCGGGTTGGTGCCGCTGGTGGCGCCGGCGATGACGACCGTGCCGCCGGGCCGCAGCGACTTCAGCGAGTGCGACCAGGTCGCCTCCCCGACCGTCTCGATGACGACGTCAACCCTCTCGGGCAGCCGTTCCCCGGTGGGTACGGCAGCCCGGGCGCCCCAGTTGACCGCCTCGGCCCGCTTGTCCTCGCTGCGACTGGTGGCGTAGACGACGGCGCCCGCGGCCACGGCGAGCTTGATCGCGGCGGAGGCGACTCCGCCGCCCGCGCCCTGGACGAGAACCCGGTCGCCGGCGGTGATCCGTGCCTGGGTGAACAGCATGCGGTAGGCCGTGGTCCAGGCGACCGGCAGACAGGCGGCCTCGTCGAACGACAGCCACGCGGGCTTGGGGACCAGGTTGCGAGTGGGGACGATCAGCCACTCGGCGAACGAACCGTCGTGCTGTTCGGACAGCAGCGCGCGGTGGGGGTCCAGCGTCTCGTCGCCGCGGCCGGCGTCCGGGTCGCCGAGCACCGGGTGGACGATGACCTCGTTGCCGTCCTCGTCGTATCCGGCGGCGTCGCATCCGAGGACGATCGGGAGCCGCTCGGGCGGGTGGCCGACGCCCCGCAGGGTCCACAGGTCATGCATGTTGAGCGAGGAGGCAACGACGCGGATCCGGGACCAGCCGGGCTTCGGGTCTGGCTTCGGTACGTCGCGCAGGACCAGCCCGGAAAGTGGGTCGGAGGCGCTCTGGGAGGTAGCGATAGCGGCAAGCACAAGGTCACGGTCACCCCGACCGAGCCTTTGGCCATAGCGCCTGTGCCACGGTGCAGCACGCCCGGCGACTCGGTCGCGCCGGAACGCCGATGGCCGACGGCGAGGTCGGTTACCTGCGCCGTCGGCCGTCGTGGAAACGGGAACGAGGGTCAGTGGGGCATGTCGTCCAGGGCGGTGGCGAGGTCGGCGAGCCAGGAGGGTTCCGCGGCGAAGAGGACGACGCTGCCGCTCGGCAGGTCCGCCTCGGTGATCCGGCGAAAGCCGCCCGCCGCGAAGGTGTCCTGGGTGGCGGTGTCGTCCTCGGCCGGTGCGGCGACGACACGGCGGCAGAGCGGGTCGGCGGCGAACAGCGCGGGGACGAGGTCGCCCAGCAGCCGGCCGGCCAGATCCTGACCGGCCTCGGCGTGGTCCGGCAGGACGAGGCCGACGGAGATGTCATGGGCGCCGTACGGGTAGCAGGCACGCAGTGGATGGTGCGCGACGCGGTGCAGGCGAAGCTCGACCGGCGTGCCGCCGCCCCGAGGGGCGACGGTGTACGCGCCGAGGCCGTGACCGGAGTCGGCGGCCGGTCGCAGCGTCCAGTCGGCTCCGAGGACGGGTTCGGGTGGCGAGGGCACGTCGAGGGATGTGGTCACAGCGGGCTCACACGGTGTCGGTGACCGGCTCGGTCCCGGCCAGCCGTCGCAGTTCGGTCTTGGCGAGCTTGCCGCTGGCGTTGCGCGGCAGTTGGTCGACGAGCAGGAGCCGGGTGGGGAGCTTGTAGCGGGCGAGGTGCCGGCCCGCGAACTCCCGCACGTCCTCCAGTGTCAGCCGTGTTCCGGGCGCACAGGTGACAACGGCCTGGACGGTCTCGCCCCACTTCGGGTCGGGGACGCCGATGACGGCCGCCTCCAGGACGCCGGGGCAGGCGGCGAGGACGCGCTCCACCTCGGCCGGGTAGATGTTCTCGCCCCCGCTGATGATCATGTCCTTGAGCCGGTCGACGATGTAGTAGAAGCCGTCCTTGTCGCGGTGGGCGATGTCGCCGGTGTGGAACCAGCCGGCGTCGTCGAAGGCGGCGCGGGTCGCCTCCGGGTTGTTCCAGTAGCCGGGGGTGACGTTGGGTCCGCGCACGCAGATCTCGCCGCGGGTGTCGGCCTCGTCGATCCTGGCGCCGGTGACGGGATCGACGAGACAGATCTCGGTGTACGGCATGGGTGCGCCGGCCGAGCCCGCCTTCTCCCGCGTCAGCGCGGCGGGCAGGTACGTGGCGAAGGGTGCCGTCTCGGTGAGTCCCCAGGCCTGCTGGAGCAGGATGCCTCGCTCGGCGTAGTCGTGGATCAGCTGCGGTGGGACGGGTGCGCCCGCGACGACGGCGGACCGCAGCGTGCTCAGGTCGGCCTCGGTGAAGCCGGGCACGCGGGCGAGGGCGGCGTACATGGCGGGGACGGCGAAGAAGGTGGTCACCCGGTGCTGGACGAGGTCCTGCAGGCACTGGGCGGGGTCGAAGCCGCGGCGCAGGACGACGGTGCCGCCGCGCAGCAGGGTGCGCAGGGTGAGGGCGTTGAGGCCGCCGATGTGGAAGAGGGGGGCGACGGCCAGGTTCACGTCGTCGGAGCGGGTGTCGACCATGCTGTCGACGTTGACCGCGTTCCACCACAGGTTGCCGTGGGTGAGCATGACGCCCTTGGGGCGCCCGGTGGTGCCGGAGGTGTACATCAGGGCACCGAGGTCGTCGTCGTGCAGCGGCACCGGCTCCCGTTCCGGTCGGCCGGGGCCCAGCAGTTGCGAGAGGGGCGTCCATACGTCCGCGGACGCGACGGCGGTGGGGCAGGCTGGGTCGGTGTCGATCAGGATGTGCCGGCGGGCGGGGATGTCGCTGAGGACCGACTCCACCAGTTCGCGGTGCCCTTCCTCGACGACCACGGTGTGGGCTCCGCTGTCGGTGAGGATGTGGCGTACCTCGTCGGCTGCGAGACGGAAGTTGACGGGGACGAAGACGGCCCCCAGGTGGGCGGCGGCGAACAGCGTGTGGAAGAAGGCGACGCTGTTGAAGCCGAGGTAGGCGATCCGGTCGCCGCGGCGCAGCCCCTGCTCGGCGAGTCCGGTGGCCAGCTCGACCGCGGTGCGGCTGAGCTGGGCAGCCGCAAACTCCTGCTCCTCGTAGAGGAGGGCCGTGGGCGTGGGGTACTTGGCTCTGCGGTGCAGTGCGGCTGCGGGACTGATGTCTACGGCGGCCATGGCGGCGGCTCCTTCGATGGCTGTCGTACGGGAGGCGGAGGGTTCTACAGGCCGGCGCCGCCGGCAGCGGTGCGGAAGCCGCGCACGGCGATGCCGCCGTCGGCGGGGATGACGGCTCCGGTCACGGTGGCGCTGTTGGCGCGGGAGGCGAGCAGGACGTAGGGGCCGGTGAAGTCTGCGGGCTCGACACTGGAGTCGTACAGGGGGATGAGGGGCTGCTGCTCGCGGCCGGAGGCTTCGTTCTTGGCGAAGGATGCCTCCAGGGTGCGGTCCTGCAGACCCAGGCTCTCGGGTCCGCGCAGCTTGGTGCGCATGCCGCCGGTGGCGACACCGTTGACGCGGACCTTCGGGGCGAGCTCGTAGGCGAACTGGCGGAGCAGGCCGAGGCAGGCGTGCTTGCCGGCGGTGTAGAGGGAGCCGCCGCCGTCGGTGTGGAAGGAGGCGTTGGACAGGGTCATCACGATGCTCCCCCGCGTGCGGACCAGCTCGCGCCAGGCTGCCTCCACGGCCAGGAGGTAGCCCTTGACGTTGATGCCGAAGATTTCGTCGAACGCCTCGGAGAGCTCCTTGCCGCTCAGCCGGGTGACGCTGCGGTGGTAGTCCCAGATTCCGGCGTTCGGGACGAGGATGTCCAGCTTGCCGAAGCGGTCGACGGTGGTCTCGACGGCGTGGTGGAGGTCCTCCGGGGAGCGCACGTCACCAGGAATGGTCAGCACGCCGTCCGGGAAGTCGTCCAGTTGCCGGGTGTCGCGGTCCAGTACGGCGACGCGCGCGCCCTCGGCGAGGTAGCGCAGGGCGACGGCGCGGCCGATGCCCGAGCCGCCGCCGGTGATCAGGGCGACGTCGCCCTCCAGCCAGCCGCCCATCAGCGCGCTCCGAGGAAGTCGGTGACCAGGCGCTCGAACTCGGCCTGCCGCTCCAGCTGCACCCAGTGGCCGCAGCCGCCGAAGACGTGCAGCTGGACGTCGCGGATCTGCTTGAGCATGAGCTGGGCACCGTCGAGGGTGATGGTGCGGTCGTCACGGCCCCACAGCAGCAGGGTCGGCGCCTTGATCTTGTGGACGCGCTGCCAGAGCGGGTCCATGCCGTGCCGCTTGGCGAAGGCGGCGTTGTAGGCGTGGTAGAAGGCGATGTGGGACTCGTCGAGGGAGGCCTCGTAGCGGGCCTGCGCGGTGTCGGCCCAGCGCCCCGGCTCGGCGGTCATGACGCCGATGAAGTCCCGCATCTTCTTCAGCGTCGGCCCCTCGCCGTTGTAGTAGCGGAACATGGCCTTCTGGCCCTCGGTGGGTGTCGGCCCGAAGGGCAGCCAGCCGCCGCCGGGGGCCATGAGCACCAGCTTGTCCACCCGGTCGGGGGCTTGGAGTGCGGTGGCGATGGCGGCTGCGCCGCCCAGGCTGTTGCCCAGCAGGTGGAAGCGGTCGATGCCCAGCGCGTCGAGGGTCTGCAGGAGGGCGTCGACCGTGATCTCGGTGATGCTGCGGGCGTCCAGGTCCGCCTCGGTGGGCCGGTAACTGCCACCGAAGCCGGGCTGGTCCGGGAGTACGACACGGAAGTGCCGCGTCAGCGCCGGTAGGTTCTGGTGGTAGTTGGCCACCGCGCTCGCGCCGGGCCCGCCGCCGTGCAGCATCACCAGCACCGGTCCCTGGCCGGCCTCGCTGACCGCGACGGTCCCGAGCGTCGTCTGCACGGTGTGCTCGACGAGCTTGGGCTGTTCAGTCTGGGCTGTGGTCACGTGGGTCTCCGGTCGGTCACAGGAAGGTGCTGACGTTCTTGGCGAGCAGGACGTTCTGGTCGAGCAGGATCGTGCGGCGGGCGATCAGCAGGCCGCCGTCCTCGGTGCGGCGCAGGACGTCGGTGCGGCCGCCGGCGTAGATGTCGACCTCGCGCTCCAAGCGGTTGCGGTAGCAGAGGAAGGCCGACTCCGCGAGGTACTCGCCGGGTTCGTCGGCCGCCCGGACCAGCACGTTGGTGATCAGGTGCCGGGTGCGGGAGGGCGGGTCCTCGGCCCAGGCCATGCCGGAGTCGAAGCGGCGGATCCGCCAGGCCAGGCTCGCCTTGGTCTCGTCGAAGATCGCCACCTCGCCGGGCGAGCCGTCGGCCAGGGCCTGCTGGCGGCGCAGCCGGTTGGTGCGCAACGGCGCCCAGTAGTGCAGGTCGTCGGCGAACAGCTCCAGCCAGTCCGCGTAGCGGTGCTGGTCGAGCAGCTGCGCCTCGGTGGCGTACAGGCGCTGCACCTCGAAGTGCAGGCGGATGTCCTCGTCGACCGCCGGTGCGGTCGTCTCCAGGGAGTGGATGCTCATCGGTGGGGTCCTCCTGCTGTCCGCGCTCGCTGTAATTCCAGCGCGGAGGGGGTGTTCCGGGGAGCGCGTGTGCCATTGGGCGGCACAGTGACGCTCCCCAAAGGGGCGCGGGGCTGCATCGATATGCGGCTCCGCCGCGCGGGCGCGACCAGCCGGATACGGCCTGCAACAGAGGGGAAAACAGAACATGGCTGCCCCTGATCGGGGTCTGGGGCGCAGCCCCGGAAACCCCTTCAGCGGAGCAGCACACGCAAGTCGACGCTCTCGTCGGCCAAACGCTCGGCGTCGACGGCGACCCCCCGGTCGATGAGACGCCGGGCACCCTTGATGTCCCGGCCTCGGTCGATCGCAGCCGCGGCCACCACCCGATCGCCCCGCAGGCCGAAGACAGTGAAAGCGCCGCCGTCAGGCGAGCCACGCCGCACTGTCCGTTCCGCGGCGGCCATCGTCCCGACCGCCTCCAGGCGTGAGCCGTGCCGGTCGGACCAGAACCAGGACGCACCGAGTTGCGGGACGGGGCGGCCGAGGATGCCGTGGGCGGCGGCCTCGCCGCCCTGCTGGGCCGCCTCCCAGTGTTCATGCCGCACGCGATGGCCGTCGAGGCGGGCCACGTCGCCGACGGCGAAGACGTTCGGGTGGGAGGTGCGCTGACCGTCCTGCACGACGATCCCGTTGTCCACGGCCAGTCCGGCGGCCTCGGCCAGTTCCGTGGCGGGCCGGATACCGATGCCGACCACCACCGTGTCCGCGGCGACGACCCCGCCGGATCCGGCGAGGTGCAGCAGAACGCCTCCGGGCCGGCGCTCGATGCGCTCGACGCCTGCTGTGATCACCTTGATGCCCTCGGCGGTGTGCCGGTCGTGCAGGGCGCGCGCGACGGTGTCGCCGACCACGGCGGTCAGTGGCACCGGTACGGGGTCGACGAGGGTGACCTGGCAGCCCAGGGCCAGGGCGACGGCCGCGGTCTCGGCGCCGATCAGCCCGGCGCCGACCACGGCCACCCGGGCACCGGGCAGCAGGCGTTCGCGCAGCCGCTCGGCGTCCTCCCAGGTGCGCAGCAGGTGTACGGCCGGATCGTCGCCGCCGGGGACGGGCAGCGCACGCGGCGTGCCGCCTGTGGCCAGGACGATCCGGTCGGCCACGGTCACGCAGCCGTCGCCAAGCTCGATCCCGCCCTGGTCCGGGCGGATCGCCCGCACCTGGGCGCCCTCGCGCAGATCGACGCGCTGCTCCTCGTACCACCGCTCCGGACGAAGCAGGACGTCCTCGCGCCGGGCCTTGCCCAGCAGTGCGTCCTTGCTCAGCGGCGGACGGTCGTACGGCAGCCCGTGCTCGGCGGAGTACACCACCAGCTCCCCGTCGTAGCCCTGGGCGCGCAGGGCGTCGCAGGCCGAGACGGCGGCCAGGCCCGCGCCCACGACGGCGATGCGCCGCAGGTCGCTCATGCGCCGGTCTCCTGGCCGGGGTGCAGCCAGATGCCGCCGTCGCGGACCTCGAGGCGGTGGGTGCGCGCCGCGACGGTGGCGGGCATGCACTGCGGCTTGCCGGACTTCAGGCAGAAGCGGGCGCTGTGCAGCGGGCACTCGACCTCGCCGTCCTCGATCCAGCCGTCGGAGAGGGAGGCCTGGCCGTGGGAGCAGGTGTCGTCGAGGGCGTAGTAGGCGCCGGCATCGTGGAAGACGGCGATGGCGTCGGTGTGGCCGGTGGTCTCGGCGGGCACCTTCAGCGCCTCGCCCTCCTCGATGTCGCCCACCTCGGCGACGCGGATACCGGTGCTGGTGGTGCTCATGGAGTGTCCTTGTCCGTGACGTTCTCGTGCCAGGCGGGCGTGTTCATCAGGTCGCGCCAGCGGGCGTAGAAGCCGCGCGCGGCACCGTCGCTGTAGAGGCGGCCGGTGGTGCCGGGATGGATGCCGTCCTCGGTCTGAAGTCCCAGGCCCATCTGGTAGTTGAGGGTCATGGAGCCGGCCACGAAGCCGTGGGCGGTGGCCTGGCACTCGCTCCAGTTCTCGCCGTCGTCCTGCTCGAAGATGCCGGTCGGCCCGAACGTGCGCAGGTTGTAGAGGCGTTGGGCGTCCTTGACCTCGTCCGGCATCGACGTGTCGACGATCGTCCAGGCCCAGACCTCCATCCTGTCCGGGCCCTTGGGGTGCCAGACGCGGATGGAGCCGTTGACCGGCAGATAGGAGAAGTTGGGGAAGACCGTGGCGTGACCGGTGGTCATCGGCCCCTCGACACGGGCGTCACCCAGCCGCTCGCGCAGGGCCTCGTAGTCGTAGTAGCCGTGCACGATGCGGTCGTCGAAACGGCTCTTGGGATGGGTGGGGAAGCCGGCGCCGTGACCGAGCGGATCGGTGTACTGCCGTCCCGGGGTCTGCACGATCTCCGTCTTGGGTCCCTTTCCGGAGGGCGACATCACCATCAGCGCCGAGGCGTGCGAGATGTTGACGTGGTACCAGTCGGAGGCGAACTGCTCGGCGGCCAGCTTCCAGTTGCCCTCCAGCACCCACTTGTGCACCCCGCCGACGACCTCGGTGCCCTCCGGATCGCGCTCCAGCATGGCGTCCATGTACCAGGTCATCCCGCCCAGCGCCTCGACGAGCGGCGGGGCGTCGGGGTTCCAGGTCGCGAAGACGAGTCCCTTGTACGTGTCGAGCTGGGCGACCTCGATCAGTCCCCACCGGTCCTGGTCGAAGTGGGCCGGATAGTCCTCGCCGTTGGGTACGTTGACCAGCTTGCCGGAGGTGTCGTACGACCAGCCGTGGTAGCTGCACGTGAACGCCTTCGTCGCCCCGGCATCCGCGCGGCAGACCCGCATGCCGCGGTGCCGGCAGGCGTTGAGGAAGGCCCGCAGCCTGCGGTCGCGGCCCAGGGTGACGATGACGGGGTCCTCACCCATGTACGTGGTGAAGAAGTCACCCGGCTTGGTGAACTGGCTCTCGTGCGCGAGGAACAGCCAACTCGGGGCGAACACACGGCGCAGCTCCTGACGGTAGAGGCCGCTGTCGCTGAAGATCGTCCGGTCGACCAGGCCCCGGTCCAGGTCGAAGTACGCGCCGACCTCGACGGACGGCTCACGGACGCCGGCCAGGCGGTCCGCCGGGCGCACGGGTGTGGATGTCATCGGTGGGCCTCCCCCGCGTCCCGCACGCCGTACGCGTCGTCGGCGACGGTGGCCGGGGCTGCGGTGTCGTGTCGCTGCATGGGCACAGGAGACGTCGTCGGGCCACGCCCTGCCCAGCTGCCGTGCCGGGATGTGGAACGGCACCGACGACGAGTCCGCCGTATCGAGCCCACGGCTCCCACCCCGTTTACAACCCGCAGACTGTCACCTAGATTGGACATGCGTCCATTTTAATGGCCCCGACTGATAGCCCCCGGAGCCCGTCATGCCAGTCCCCTCGCCTCCTCCGCACTCCCCGGCGCCCGCCCCCGGCGACGAACCGGACACCGCACCGGAACAGCAGACCGCGGTCGACAAGGCGCTCATCCTTCTGAAGTCACTCGCCGAGCTGGACGGCGAGATCGGCGTCAGCGAGCTGGCCCGCCGCACCCGGATGAGCAAGTCGACGACCTTCCGGCTGCTGGGCATCCTCCAGCGCAACAACCTCGTCGACCGCGTCGGAAGCGACTACCGGCTGGGCGCACAGCTCTTCGACATCGGCAGCCGCGCCTACGGCCCCACTCCCCCGCTGCTCCAGGAGCGGTTGCTGCCGCACCTGGCGGACCTGTACGAACTGACCCACGAGACCGTGCACCTCGCCGTGCTGCACGGCACGGACATCGTCTATGTCAACAAGCTCCACGGTCATCGAGCGGCCCGCTCACCCTCCCGGATCGGCGCCCGTCTGCCCGCCTACTGCACGGGTGTCGGCAAGGCCCTCCTGGCGTTCGACCACGACGCCGCGGAGGCGGCCGTCGCGGCGGGGCTGACCGCCCGAACCGAGTACACCCTCGCCGACGCCGACCGCTTCCGGGCCGAGCTGCGACGCATCCGCCGGGAGGGCATCGCTTACGACCGCCAGGAAGCCGTCATCGGCCTCACCTGCGTCGCCGTGCCGATCATGGGAGCGGCCGGTCGCCCTGTGGCGGCCCTCTCCATCGCGGGGGCTGACCGACGCTTCGACCCCGCCCGATTCGCCCCGGCTCTGCGCCGCGTGGCGTACGAAGCGG
The DNA here is from genome assembly GCF_040782645.1 of Streptomyces sp. HUAS ZL42. Lineage (GTDB taxonomy): Bacteria > Actinomycetota > Actinomycetes > Streptomycetales > Streptomycetaceae > Streptomyces. The sequence goes on along the minus strand of NZ_CP160403.1, from coordinate 9,420,317 downwards.
GCCGGGCAGTCACCTTGGCCAGGACGCGGCAGACGGTACCGGCCGGGATCGGCGGCCCAACGGCGGCCTGACCCTCCGCGGAGTCGGTTCGCGAGGGCCCTGCCTCCCCCGACGACCTCAGTGCCGCTCGCCGCCATGGGTGCGCACAACGGTCGTACCGCTGGTCCCGGGCTGCACCCGCGGCACACTGACCACGATGTGCACCAGGCTCTGGCCGTCCAGCGACTCGTACACGTGCGGGCGGTCCCCCGGATAGCGCACGAAGTCGCCGGCCGACAATTCCACCGGACTGTCGGCCGGTCCCACGCGCACCCGGCCACTGATCACGTACAGGTGCTCCAGGGTGCCCACCGGGTGCGGCTCGGACGCCTTCCCCGCACCCTCATGCTCCCGGCCGATGCGCACCACGTAGTTCTCGATGACACCGGATCCATAGATGTGATCCAGGGCGCGGGACTCGTAGCCCCCGTGCCGCTCCCAGACGCCCTCGTCGCCCCGCTGCACGGTCATCACCTGTTCGCGCTCCGCCACCAGCCTGGTGACCGGCACACCGAGCGCCGCCGCGATGGAGAACAGGGTGTCCACCGTGGGGTTGCCCGTTCCCTGCTCCAGGTTCGACAGGGTCTGCTTCGCCAGCCCCGCCTGCCGGGCCAGTTCGGCCAGGGACAGACCACGCTGCTCTCTGAGAAGGCGCACATTGCGCGCCACCACGGTGTTTCCTGAGGACACGCCACCACTCTAGGCCCGGGTCGGAAAGCGGCGGACTCCGGTCACGGCACGCACTCCGGCGAATCACGCGCATCGCGGCTGCCTTCGGTGTGCCGTAGAGCGGCACGCCCGCTGTGCGCTGCTCCCGGCCACAGGTCACCTTTCTGCGCACCCAGTCAGCGCTGTGGCGTGGATCACCGGCATTCGACGCCACAGTCCAACCGGAAGCGAGCCGCTCCATGTCCGAAACCGCCCAACAGCTCAGACGCCCCGGCACAGCTTCGAGCGACAAGAGCACGGTGTCTCGGGTCGCCCTCGCGAGCCTGATCGGCACAACCGTCGAGTACTACGACTTCGCGGTGTACGGCACCGCCGCCGCACTCGTCCTCGGCCCGGCCTTCTTCCCGTCCGGCAACGCCACGCTCCAGACCCTCGCCGCGTTCCTCACCTTCACCGCCGCGTTCCTGGCCCGCCCCGTGGGCGTGGTGCTGTTCGGCACCATCGGTGACCGGCTCGGTCGCAAGCGTGCGCTGGTTGTCTCGCTCCTCCTGATGGGCGTGGCGACGGTGGGCGTCGGACTGCTTCCGACGTACGAGAGCGCCGGACTTCTCGCCCCCGTCCTGCTGGTGACGCTCCGCCTCCTGCAGGGCGTCAGCCTGGGCGGTGAGTGGGGCGGCGCGGTGCTGCTGGCCGCCGAACACGCACCCCCGGGGCGCCGGGCCATGTTCGCCTCGATCCCCCAGGTCGGCCCCTTGCTCGGCTTCCTGCTGTCCAGCGCCGTCATTCTGCCCACCCTCTCCATCGCCGGCCGCGACGGCTTCGCAGCCGGAGCATGGCGGGTGCCCTTCCTGCTGAGCGCCGTGCTGATCGTCATGGGCCTCTGGGTGCGTACGAAGGTCACCGAGTCACCGGTGTTCTCCGAAGCCGGACGTACCGCGAGTGGCGCGTCCCGATTCCCGCTCGGCACGCTGATCAAGGAACACCCCGGCCGGATCCTGCTGGGAATAGGCGCGGGGATCGGCGGCTCGTCGGTCTACTACCTGACGATCGTCTACAGCCTCTCGTACGGTCCGAAGGCCCTCGGCATCCCCCAGACCACGATGCTGACCGCCGCGAGCGTGGGAGCCGTCGCTGCCGCCGCCGTCACCGTCCCGGCGGCCCGGCTGGCCGACCGGGTGGGCAGACGGCCGGTGATTCTGACAGGCGCGATCGGATGCGTGGTGTGGGCACTGCCCATGTTCGCGGCGCTGAACACCCACAACGGGCTCGTCATAGCGGGGGCGTTCACGGTCGGCCTCGCCCTCTTCTCACTGATGTTCGCGCCGATCGCGGCCTTCCTGCCCGAGCTGTTCCCCGCCCGCCTGCGCTACACCGGCGCGTCCGCCACGTTCATCCTCGCCAACACGCTCGGCGGCGGCTTCGCTCCACTCGTGGCCACCTGGTTGAACAGCCACTGGGCGTCGCCGCTGGTGCTGGGGCTGTACGCGGGCGGGATGTGCCTGGTCAGCCTGGTCTGTGTCCTGGCTCTGCCGGAGACGCGGGACGGAACGTTCGACGCCTGACGGGCAGCGGTGGCCGCCTCGTTCCGGGCGGCCACCCGGCATCGTCTGGTCCGCCCGGTGAGCCGAACGAAACCGCCTAGATCCGTGGGACGTCCTTGACGAACACGATCCCGTCGTTTCCGGTCAGCTGTGCCGGGTCGAGCGGGGAGTAGCCGTAATCCGGGGACACGCGGGGGGCGGGCCGTGTGTCCCCGAGGATGGTTGCCAGCCGGGGGGTGTCGATGACCCAGTGGTCCTCCGGGAGCGCGTACAGGAGTCCTTCGACGGTGTCCGGTGGCGGCGTGTCCACTCCGTGGTGCGGGATGGTGCCGAGGGCCGTGGCCAGGAAGGCGTACCGCTCGCCCAGGTGGGCGCTCACGAGCGCGCCGGCACTCCACCACTCCAGTCGCAGGCCGCCCATCCTCATCGTGCTCTTGTCCCGCTGGAGATGGCCGTTGTGGGCGAAGACCAGTGCTGGGCCCCGTTCGGCGAGGGCGAGGAGGTTGTCGGCCATCATCCGGCCCCGCAGGGCCACCAGCCGCGTCATGCGGCTCGGCGAGGTGTCGGCCATCCAGAAGTGGTAGCGCAGCAGGCCGGTTGCGGTACGGCCGTACAGGCGTGCCCGGTTCCAGTCGTCCCGCGAGGTCTCCCTGATCAGGTGCGGAGTCTGCACGTCGAGCAGCGACACGAGGTCGTCGGCGAACAGCCGCAGCCGGCCGGCCTCGGCCGACTGCCCCACGGACTGGGCCGGATCCATCATCGCGGCAGGGTCGGTCCACCGGTCGTCGGCGCCGAGCAGGCGGTCGAGCGTTTCCGCGGTGCACGGGAGCAGGTCCGCGTCCACCCGGGCCGAGAGGTAGCCGTGGAGTGCGGTGAGCGCCTGCCGGGGGCTCGCGGCGCCGGTGATCTCCAGCGGGCCGTCGAAACCGGCGAAGCGCAGCCGCTCGGTCGATGGCCGGCCGTCGTTGTGGGCGCGCATCCAGCGTACGAGTTCGCGGTTGGCCTCGGACGCGCCGAACCCGTGGCTGAATCCGCGTTCCATGACTTCGTCGAGGGTGCCCGTGCCCGCGGTGACGTAGTCGTCCACGACCAGGCCCATCATGCAGTCACTCTCGATGGCGATCGTCCGGTAGTCCTCCTGCTCGACGAGCTGCCGGAAGAGCTTGTTGCGCAGGTGAAGCAGAGTGTCCTCGCCGTGGGTGGGCTCGCCCAGGGCAAGCAGTCGCGGCCGGGCCGGGAGCAACCGCATGACGGCGGCGGCCTCGACGGCATGCGCGGCGTTCCTGATGTCAGGAGCCATGCCTCCAACGCTATCGTTGAACCTTCGATTGAGACTTTTCCGCGATATCAGCAGGATCATGGGATCAAACCTTCAAAACGGCGAACGGCTCAGGCCGATCGACCTGGCACGCGGGCACGGTCTGTCCACGCAGGCGACCAGGAACTACGAGGAGGCGGGCATCCTTCCGCCCGCCCGTCGCACCCCCCACGGCTACCGCACCTACACCCCGCTCCACGCTCAGGCGTTGCGCGCGTTCCTCACCCTGGTGCCCGGCCACGGCCACCGGACGGCGACGTCGATCATGCAAGCGGTGAACCAGGGCACGGCCGAGGAGGCGTTGCACCTCATCGACGAGAGCCATGCCCAGCTCCTCGACGACCGGCGGACCCTCCAGGCCGTGGAGCGCGCCCTGCGCAGCCTGGAGCCCGCCGCGGCGTCCGAGGCCGACTCACGGTCCGGGCCTGCCGACAGGTTCATCGGGCCGCTGGCCCGGGAGCTCGGCATCCGGCCCGCGACGCTGCGCAAGTGGGAGCGGGCCGGGCTGGTGCGCCCGCGCCGCGACCCGCGGACCGGGTACCGCGTCTACGACGAGGCCGCCACGCGGGACGCCCGGCTGGCGCACCAGCTCAGGCGGGGCGGCTACCTGCTGGAGCAGATCGCCCCGCTGATCGCCCAGGTGCGGGCGGCAGGCGGGCTGGAGCCGCTGGAAGCCACCCTGCGCGACTGGCACGGCCGGCTGTCCGCCCGCGGGCGAGCGATGCTGGCCGGGGCCGCCGAGTTGGAGGCGTACCTCCGCGAGCGCGAATGAGATTTCGGCCGTCAGCCGACGCTCCTCCCAGGACAGTCACGCCCGGGCGCGCGACGGGCGCCCTCACCCGGCGACCCCACGGAGATCCCAACCACCGCTCCAGCCCAGCGGCTGAGGTGTACGGGGCCTACGCCCCCGCGGGTTCGGCCGGTGCCGCATCCGGGGCCGGTGTGGCGGCGTACTCCTCCGTGGCTTCCTTCGGGCAGCGGGCGTACGTCTGAAACGGCCGCCGGCACACGCGCCACGGCGTTCCACAGCCGGAACCGCGCCGCGTCCACCTCCAGCGGAACCAGCGCCACGGTGGCACCCGCCGACACCGCGATGTGCCACCGCGGGGCGACAACAGGTCGGTCCTGGCCCGCATGTGACGTGCGGCGGCACGACCGCCGGGATGGTCCCGGGCCGTGAAGCGGCGGACTGGGCTCCGGCCCCCGAGACCGTTGTGGAGAAGGCAGCCCTGCTCGCATGCGTGAGGAATGCAGGGCGGGGGACTTGGTTTACAGGCTGGGGTCAGCGGCGTTCCCCTGGGGGCTGGCCTGGCCAGGCTCCTCTGGTTCAGACGGCGAGCTGGGGGAGCCGCCCGCTGGGTCAGGCCAGGCCGCCTTCTGCGCAGACTCGGCGGGCGACCTCACGGAGTTTGACGTTGTGCTCCTGCGAAAAGCGGCGCAGGACGTCGAAGGCCTCTTCCTCGGTGAGGTGGTGGCTGCCCATGAGGATGCCCATGGCCTCGCCGATGGTGTGACGGGTGGCGATGGCGTGCTCCAGCTGGGCGTGGGTGCGGGCGCTGGAGAAGGCGACCGCGGCATGGGAGGCCAGCAGCCAGCCGGCCAGCTCACTGGCTTGGGTGAAGGCGGCGGGCTTGCGTGAGTAGAGGTTGAGCGCGCCGAGCTCTTCGTCCTCGGTGAACAGCAGGAACCCCATCATGCTGCCCACGCCGAGAGCGCGGGCTGCGGGGGCGTAGGCGGGCCAGCGCGGCTGGTCGCACGTGAAGTCCGCAATGCGGAACACTCGCTCGCCCTGCCCGCTACGGGCGGCATCGAAGCACGGGCCCTCTGCCAGTCGCTCCTGCAGCTGGTCACTGTCGATGACCAGCTGGTCGGTGGGGGCCAGCGTCTCGACCTTCTTGCCGTGCACCATGAGAATGCCTGCCGCGTCGCAGCCTTCCACCAGCTCGGTGGCCGAATCGGTGATCCGTTCCAGCGTGGCATCGACGGTTTCCTGCGCCAGAAGATCGCGGGCCAACGACGCCATCTGCTGCGCGAAGCGCCCCCAGTCCATACCGTCCTCCGCGTCTCGCTCCTCGTCCCGTACAGGTCGATCTTGGACTTCAGCGGCGCCGGCGCAACCTCGTCTCGCAGCGCACTTCGATCCTCCCACCGCACACCCTCAGGTGTCGCCGGAACTCACAGACCTCGCGCCCAGGTGAAAGCAGGTTCCACCACTCCGGGGCGCGACATCTGCCCCTGCACCCAATTGCGAATATTTATCCGAATACCGGCGTCACGTTCGGGTACGCCGTCATGGACATATGCCAATGAGCGGGATGTTTCGCCCATCGAGACATCAATCATCCGGGGTTGCGGAGAGTGATCGATCGACTCACGTAGTTGTCGACCGGGGCCGCCACGCGGAAGGAGAACAGGCTAGTGACTGTCATGCCACAAGGTGGAGTTCCCGCAGCCGGCGGCGGGTCGGGGAACCTCTACGACGTACTGGAACTGATCCTGGACCGAGGCCTCGTCATCGATGTGTTCGCCCGGGTCTCCCTGGTCGGCATCGAGATCCTGAAGGTCGACGCCCGCATCGTCATAGCGAGCGTGGACACATACCTCCGCTTCGCGGAGGCCGCCAACCGCCTCGACCTGGAATCGGGCCGCAAAGCCCCCTCCACACTGACCGATGTCACCGGAAACATGGTGGAGTCCGGAGCCAGAGGCAAGAGCAAAGGGGCACTGACCGGCGCGGTGGAGGCGTTCACGGAGTCCCTGCAGGGCGGCAGGCGGGAGGAGGAGCGCACTGAACGGCCCCGCAAGTCCTCCCGGCGCCGAGAGCGGGAGGCGTAGCACGCCACGCGGCGGAACCCACGGGGACCGCGTCGCACTCGGCGGACAATGCCTCCCCACAGCTTCGCGTGACCGAAGTCGGTCCTCAGCGAAGGAGTGCGGGGTGGCATACCCGCACTCGATGCGCTCGCGCGCCGGGGATCCGGCCCGGCCCCTCCTCCGATCCGCTCAGCTCGTCCTGCGCGCCGTGAGCAGCAGATACTCCCACTCCATGACCGTGGTGCCCGTACCCGCTCCCAGGTCGCAGGTGCGCGCCAGCTCGGCCAGCTCACGGTCGAGGGCGGCGACGCGCTCAGGATCGTCTGCGATGGCCCGGTAGACACTGATCGTCGGGCCGTAGCGCTCCTTGAAGTAGTCCCGGAACGCCTCGGGTGTCTCGAAGCGGTCGACCACCACGGTCCGGCGCTCGGCGGTCACGTCGGTGACCCGGTCGCCGAGGAGAGCGCGCACATGCCCGGGGTCGCCCCACAGCGGGGGCGGCTGCGCTCCCGGCGGGGGCGGCGGCGCGTACGGCTTCATGGTGGCCAGCATCCGGCCGAGGAAGCCCTGAGGCGTCCAGCTCAGCACGCCGAGCGTGCCACCCGGCCTGCAGACCCGGACCAGTTCGTCGGCGGCCCGCTGGTGGTGCGGGGCGAACATGACCCCGACGCATGACAGGACGGTGTCGAACTCGGCGTCGCCGAAGGGCAGCGCCTCGGCGTCGGCCTCCTGCCACCTCAGTTGCGCACCGCGTTGCGCGGCCAGGTGCCGACCGGTCTCGAGCAGTTCGGGAGTCAGATCGCCGGCCACGACATCGGCGCCGGACAGCGCCGCCGGTATCGCGGCGTTGCCGGAGCCTGCCGCCACGTCGAGCACCCGGTCGCCCGGGCCCACCCCGCATGCCTCGACCAGGACCGGTCCAAGCTCCGGGATGATCTCCGAGGCCACGGACGGGTAGTCGCCCTGGGCCCACATCGCCCGATGCCGGGCCTTCAGCGCACGATCGGCCTCGACCGTGTCGATCACGTTCGTCATGACTGCGCTCCTTGCCGTTCCCGGCGGCGGTCCCGTCGCCGATACGTCGAGCGTAGGAACGTGTGCGCGCCCTCCCTAGTACAGGATCTGTACCGGCAGGCCCGTCTCGGGCCCTCGCCGGTCCATCCGGCTGGTACGGCACGGACCCGCGGCCTAACCTGCATTGCATGGGCGCTACGTACGGCCAGTTCTGTCCCGTCGCCAAGGCGATGGAACTCCTCGACGAGCGCTGGACGCTCCTCATCGTGCGGGAGATGGTCGCCGGCAGCAGCCGTTTCAACGAGCTGCGCCGTGGGGTGCCGCGCATGTCCCCCACACTGCTGTCCAAGCGGCTGCACCAGCTGGTGCGGGCCGGTATCGCGGAGAAGCGCACCGAGGGCAGGGACGTGCAGTACGTCCTGACTCCGGCCGGGGAAGAGCTGCGACCGGTGGTGGAGGCCCTGGGCGCGTGGGGCACCCGCTGGATCGGTGAACTCGGCGACGAAGATCTCGATCCGAAGCTGCTGCTGTGGGACATGCACCGCAGGATCGATCACGAGTCGGTCCCCGAAGGGCGCACGGTGGTCCGGTTCGACTTCCCCGACGTGCACCCGCGGGCCCGGCACTGGTGGCTGGTCATCACGCCCGACGACGCCGACGTCTGTGACGACGATCCCGGTCACGCCGTGGCGGTGACCTTCACCGCGACGCTGCGCAGCCTGATCCGGGTGTGGCGGGGCGACCTCGGCTGGTCCGAGGCGGTGCGCGCGGGCTCGGTCAGGGTGGACGGTCCCGAGGCGCTGCGCCGAGCCGCGCCCGGCTGGTTCATGCTGTCGACGTTCGCTCTCGTGCCGCGGCCCGCCACCCAGAGCGTGCCCTGATGCGGGTTCAGCCTTCGCCTGGCCAGGTGTGTTCGTCCTGAGCAACGGGTCTTTGACGACGGTGAGCCGGTTGGTCCGACGCGGGCTGGGCGCCCGCCGGACACCGGTCGCGCTACCGGGGCCTCAATACACAGAACTCGTTGCCGTCGGGATCGGCCATCACCACCCGGCCTGCCTCGCCCTCGCCGGCGTCGATCCGAGTGGCCCCCAGGGAGAGCAGACGGTCGACCTCTGCCCGCCAATCACCGTCCACGGGAGGAGCGAGGTCGAAATGAAGCCGGTTCTTGCCCGTCTTCGGCGCCACTGGTGGACCACCCCACGTGATCTTCGGACCGCCGTGTGGCGAGCGGATCGCGGTTTCCTGGTCCTGGTCCCAGACCAACGGCCAAGCCAGCGCTGCGCTCCAGAAGTAACCGACCGCCTGCGAACCGTCGCAAGCCAGCGCTCCGATGAAGCCGCAGTCGGCGAGGAACTTGTTGTCCGGCCCGACGACACAGAACTCGTTGCCGTCGGGATCGGCGAGCACCACGTGATCCTCCTCCGGGAGTTGGCCGACGTCGATGTGCCGTCCGCCGAGTTCCAGAGCCCTGGCCACCGTCTGCTCCTGGTCCTCCAGGGACGTACTCGTCAGATCGAAGTGCATCCGGTTCTGGCCGACCTTCTGCTCCTCGGTCGGAAGAAAACGGAGTCGGAAACCGGTGTCGTCCCTGGGCAGGAGCGTGACGCCCTCGTGTGGATCGTCGGCCGTCTCCCAACCCAGGAGCCCGGACCAGAACCCCGCGATACGCAGTGGCTCGCTCGCATCGAAGCAGAGCGCGAACATTTGAGAAGTCATTCCCCCGCCCAACTCCCTTCCAATGGCTGGCCGTTGTGGACAGGGCGACTAACAGCCCCTTGAAACGGGAGCGTAGGGGTAGGTCGGCGTGACCCGCATCCGAGTATTCGACGCCAGCCAGAACAGGCCGGTCACCAGCGGCTTCAGCTGAGCGCCGGAAGAAGGGCGCCACGGCACGGGGTCGGCGCACGGTCGGCGAGACAGCGACCGGTACGGCAGCGCGGACGTGGGGTTCCGCGGCGAGCAGCGGCACACCCAGGCCGCAGCCCGTCGACAGACCCCGATGGCCGACCGGGCCGGCGCCGACGTGGTCGAGTTCCTCTCAAGCCATTGCGATTCAAGCCTTTCGGGAAACTTTTCCGCGGGCGCTCCCTGGGCCATGCTCGTGTCCCGCAACAGCGGGCGTTGGTCAGGAGTCGGTCACCAGTAGCCGGTAGCCGCGTCGATGGTGTCGAGTGCGCTAGCGTCCTGGGACCGCAGGCAGGGCCAGTGCCAGCGCCAGCTTGTCGTCGCGGAATACGAGCCCGCGTCGCTGGAACTCGTCGAGCACCTCCTCCACGAAGGTGACAGGGCTCTCCAGCCGCAGCCTGTCGCGGATCGCGGCCGCGGTTGCCGGCCGGTCCGTGCACGCGAGGTAGATGTCGGCGAGGGTTCCCTCAAAGGTGTACGTCCCTGACCGCTCGTGGTGTCGGCCGTCGTGGATCTGCAGGAAGCCCGGCGCCGACCAGTACGTCAGTGCCGGGCGCGGCTCGGAGTGCCACGCTTCGGACCAGGCGGCGAGCGCCGTTCGCAGGGGTTCGTACGCGTTCTCGGGCAGGGCGCCGTCGACCTCGTAGTCGAAGAAGTAGGCGACACGGTCCAGGTTCACCTGCTCCGGGTAGACGTGGCGGTAGCTGCGCTCTGGTTCGCATCGCCGCAGTCCGAAGCGTTGCGGGTCGGTGTACAGGGGGCTGAAGCGTTCCAGCCAGATCCGGCCGGAGTTCTCCGGCGGCTGCAGGTGTACCAGATGCGGGGCGACGGCCGCCTGCCCGGCATAGTCGGCCACGGTCTCGCCGGGAAAGCCCCACAGGATGCTCCACGCCACGTCGATGCCGTAGTACCGCGCCCAACGCAGGAGATTGACGTTCTGCGCGGCCCGCACACCCTTGTCCATGAGCCGCAGGACGTGGGAGCTCAACGACTCCAGGCCGGGCTGGAGATGGGTCACGCCGCCGCGGGCCAGGATCCGCAGTTGCGCTCGGGTGAGGTTCGCTTTGGTCTCGTAGAAGATCTGGTAGTCCGCGGCGCTGTCGGCGATCGCGGGGAACAGCTCCTTCAGGTACTGCATGTCGAGGATGTTGTCCACCGCCTCGAAGCGGAAGGTGCGGTACCGCCGGGCGAGTTCCGCCAGCTCGTCCAGGACCCGTTGGGGTGACTTGGCGCGGAACCGCATCGCCGTGCCGTTGAGTCCGCAGAACGTGCAGTGATGTTTGGCGCCCCACCAGCACCCGCGGGAGCTTTCGAACGGGATCCACGCCTGGCGGCGCGCGGTCCGGGGCAAGAGGTCCAGGCGCTCGGCCCGTTCGAAGTACTCGCCGTAGTCGGGTACTGGCAGGGCGTCGAGGTCGCCGTTCGGCGGCTCTGGCGGCGCCGTGATGAGCCGGTCGCCGGCCCGGCGGGAGACTCCGGGTACGGTCGCCGGGTCGGCTCCGGTGGCCAGTGCCTGCAACAGGCGCGGGAAGGAGGCGTCGGCTTCGCCGGTGACTGCAACGTCGACGGACTCGACGGAGCGGAGCAGTTCCAGGCCCATCTCGCCGTCGAAGTTCGCCCCGCCGAAGACCGTGACGAGGTGCGGATACCGCCGCTTCAACCGGCGTGCCAGCGCGAACGACGCGGTGTTCTGCTGGAACGTGCAGCTGAAGCCGACCACCCCCACCTCGTGCCACGGGTAGGAATCGACCAGCGAGTCGAGCAGTGCGGGAACGTCCTCGCCTCGGGTGCGCAGCAGCCGCTCCCGCACCTCCTGCCGGGTTCCGGGCAGGTAGGACAGTTTCTCGGCGAACTCGTCCAGCAGGCGGCCTTCGGGGTCGGGCGCCTGCGCGCCGAACGCCTCTGCCGAGAAGAGCCAGTCGCCCACCTGCGGCCCGCGTGTCTCGGCGAGCGTGCGGTAGTAGTCGGCGCCGATCCGTGCCGCGAAGTCGAGGTTGGCGTGCAGGGTGCGTACCGTATGGCCGTGCTCGGCGCCGATCGCCTTGAGCAGGCCGAGCTGGATCGACGGGCGGTCCAGGCCCATGAACGGCATCGAGACGAGTACGGTACGCATCCGGTGCCGTCAGCGGCCGATCTTTGCAACCGTCACGCGGACCTTGCGTCCGGAAGGGGAGATCTCCGCTGCGGGCTCCGCGATGAACGCGGCCTCGAACGTGTCCTGCAATGTTCCGACTTCGACGCTCACGTTGATCGGCTCGTCGCCGTCAGCCGCGCTGAGGATCGCGCTGAGGAGCGAGCGCAGCAGGTCCTGCGCGGGCAGAGTGCCGCTGTCGACCGCCTGCGTGAGGGCGTCGATGTCATCGCGACTGACCGAGACGTTCTTCATGGTGGGCCTCCAGGCCGGATTGTTGTGATTGGTTGGCACGGGCGCGGACATCGGCGGCGTCCGGGTGGTGGATAAGGTCGAGAATGTCGGCGGCGTGATGCCAGGCGGCCCTGGCGGATGCAACGTCGCCGGCCGCGTAGTGGGCGTCGCCGAGCGAGGCCGTGCTGTCGGCCTCGTTGTACCGGTCGTCGAACTCCTGGTACATCGCGACCGCGGTCCGGTAGCAGGAGACGGCCTCATCGTGTCGGCCGAGCCGCTGGTTGGCGTAACCCAGGCTGTCCCACGTCTCCGCCTGACCGAACCGGTCGCCGAGTTCGCGCTGCATCTCCAGCGCCTGCCGGCAGTACTCGATCGCCCTGGCGTAGTCGCCGAGCATGGCGTGGAACCAGCCGACCGCGTTGAGCCCCCTGGCCTGCCCCGCCCGGTGGTCGACGGCTCGGAACAGGTCGACGGCTTGCTGCGCGTGCCCGAGCGCTTCACGACAGCGGCCCTGACGCTCCAGCAGCCAAGCGTGGTTGCGATGCGTGTGCGCCTCACCGGCGATGTCACCGGCCGCGCGGTACAGCTCCAGGGCGTCGCGCAGACGGACGTCCGCCTCGTCGAAGCGGCTCAGTCTGATGTACGCGCAGCCCAGGAAGCGGTGCGCGAAAGCCTCCTTGAGCGGGTCGGCGAGGCGCCGGGCGGCGCGCAGCGCCGCGGTGAGCGCCTCGATCGAGTCGTGCCAGTGGCCGTGGTACGCGAAGAACCTGGTCAGGGCCCAGGCCAGCTGCCAGCCGAGGGTGTCGTCGTCGGCCTTGCGGAGCATCGCGAGCAGCACCCGGTGCTCTGCGGCGAACCAGGTCAGTGCCTCCCGCTGGTCTGCCGGAAGCTCGAGGCCGACCCCGGCGGGGACCGGCGGCGGCATCGTCGCGGGTTCGTCCCGGAGGGGGTTGAGCAGCCGGTCGGCCGCGTATGCGCTGTGCACGTAGTGGCTGAGCGCCCGGTGCAACGCGGCGGCCCGCTGCCCGTCGCTGTCGAGGGTCGGGGCCAGTTCCGTGGCGTACGCGCGCAGCAGGTCGTGGAACGCGTACCGGACGGGTGTGCGTTCCAGCAGGTTGGCCCGGGTGAGCTCAGCCAGCAGAGGCCGTACTTCGGCGACCGGCCGCCCGGCCAGGCTGGCCGCGGCCGGCATGGCGATGTCGGGCCCGGGGTGGGCGCCGAGCAGCCGGAACAGCAGAGCAGCCCCCGGGCTCAACTGCTGGTACGACCAGGAGAACACCGCCCGGACGTCGCTTTCCAGATCGGGATCGGTGAACTCGGCCAGCCCGCCCTGGGCCTCGCGCAGCTCGGCCGCAAGCACGGCGAGCGGCAGGCCGGGCTGGGTGGCCGCACGGGTGGCCACGATGGCCAGCGCCAGCGGCAGCCGCGCGCACATCGCGACGATCTCGTCCACCGTGGCTGACTCGGCCCCGACCCGTTTCGCGCCCAGCCGGTGTACCAGCAGGTCGCGTGCCTCGTCGACGGACGGCAGATCCAGGCTCAGCGGGTGCGCGCCCGCCGTGGTGACCAGACCGGAGAGCCGGTTGCGGCTGGTCACCACCGCCATGCAGCCGGGCGCGCCGGGCAGCAGCGGGCGCACCTGCTCGACGTCGAGCGCGTTGTCCAGCAGCACAAGAATCCGCCGGCCCGTCAACAGGCTGCGGTACAGGCCTACCTGCGCCTCCAGCGTGGCCGGGATCCGCTCGCGCGGTACGCCGAGCGCGTCGAGGAACCCTCGGACGACCTCCTCCGGCGTCATCGGCGTGCCGGTCGGATCGAAACCGCGCAGGTTCACGTACAGCTGCCCGTCGGCGAACCGGTGGGCCGCCCGGTGGGCCCAGTGCACCGCCAGTGCCGTCTTGCCGATGCCGGCCATACCGTCGATCGCCGCGATCGCGACCGCGCGGGCAAGCGTGTCCGGGGACGCAGGGGGCAGGAGGGCGTCCAGGCGGCGAAGCTGCGCTTCGCGCCCGGTGAACCCGTACAAGTCCGGGGGGAGTTGGGCGGGGACGGTCGCCTTCATGGTGGTGGCGGCCGCCTGGTCGGCACCGGGGCCGGGCCGCAGTTCGCCGCGCAGGATCGCCTCGTACAGCGTGCGCAGCTCCGGACCGGGATCGGTGCCCAGGGCATCGGCCAGGCGCGCCCGTACCGTCGTATAGCGGTCGATGGCCTCCGCGCCCCGGCCCGCCGCGTGCAGCGCCTCCATCAGCAGGCCCTCCAGCGGCTCGGCGAGCGGGTACTCGGCGATCAGGTCGGGCAGTGTGGTGATCACCGCTTCGGTGCGGCCGAGCCGAAGCTCGGCGCGCGCCCAGTGGACGGCGGCGTCCAGGCGGCGACGGTGGCAGCTCTCGCGCACGTTCGCCGCCCATTCGCCGGTCAGCGCTGCCAGCGGGGTGCCGCGCCAGAGGCCCAGGGCCTCCGCGAGCACGCTCGCCCGGTCCGCTTCGGTGGACGACGGGGCGCGGCCCTGGTCGGCCAAACGCCCGAACCGGTGCAGGTCGACCAGGCCAGGGTCGATGTCCAGCACGTATCCGGCGTGCCGGCGCTCGAGCCGTACGGCGGCGCCGTCACCGAGGGCTGCCGCCTGCTTGAACAACTGGCGGATCCGGCTCAGGTGCGAGTACAGCACGTTGCGCGCCTCGGCAGGAGGGTCCTCTCCCCAGATCCGGTCGATGAGCGTCTCGATGGGGACCGGTCTCCCCGGGTCCACGGCCAGCGCCGCGAGTACCGCCTGCTGCCGGGGTGTCCCAGCGTCGAGCGGGCGGTCCGCAGCCAGCACCTGCACCTCGCCGAGCAGCCGGAACTCCATCAGCACCTTCGGTGATCATCTCGCTACGGAATGTTTCTCGCCAATGCTGCACGGGCCGCAAGGTCGCCGCAAGGTGCACAAGCAGGTCGTGGTGCAACCGTTCGGACATGCCTCACCAAACCGATCCAACGCAGACACGCCGAGGAGGCACCATGACCGGCCCGCACAGTCACCACAGTGGTCACCAGCACGGTCCCGGCGAGTGCGACACCACGGACCGGCACGGCATGCTGCTGTTCGGCGAGGACCCGCCGTACCTGTCGCACCTGCCGATGTACGCGTGCCCGCACAACTTCCAGGTCCTGACCGAGGCCGAGCTCGACGCCGGGGCACTCGACGTGCTGCGCGCCGACCGCGCGCGGCACGGCGACGGCATGTACACCTTCGACCCCGTCCCCTTCCCGATCGCCGAGCTGGAGCCGCAGGACGGCGTCCCCGCCCTGACCTCGCTGAAGGGGACGCTCGTGCGCGGGCACTTCGAGCGCGGCGGTACCCCTGTCGCGACCGGGGTGCGCGTGGACGTCCGGCGCGTGGTGTGGTTCAGCCGGCTCGACACCGAGAGCAAGCCCGTCCCCGGGCGGGAGCTGGGGTATCTGTGCTTCGGTCGTGGCGACCGCTTGTATCTGGCGCATGAGCTGCGCGAGCGGCCCGGCTTCGACCAGGTACTGACCGTGCGGTTGGTTCCCGGCACGGTCCGGACTCCGGTCGGGCACCCGCTGGACGACGACGTGTCGGAGATCCGTTTCGAGCAGGCGCAGCCCGTCTCATTCGGCCGGGACGACGGTGTCGAGCACCGGCTGAGCGTGGGCGAGGTCGCCACCGCATCGTTCCCGGCGACCCGCTCTCCGAGCCTCTCCCGCGGCTTCACCGTCGGGGTCGAGGTCGAGCGGCAGCTCTACCTCGAAGTCGACGAACTCGCCTGACCGTGCGCCGCGGGACACGCCGGCAGCAAAACGGCCACACCCCAACACGACCTTGCAGGACTTCGAAACAAGGAGGAGATCATGCCCGAAGTCATCGGCGCCATCCGAGACAAATGGCTCGCCCTGGGCGGACCGGGCTCCGTGGTCGGTGAGCCTCTCGACATCGAGCGCGCCACCTTCGACGGCGTCGGTCGCGCTCAGGAGTTCGCGGGCGGGGTCATCTCATGGCACCCGGAGCTCGGGGCTTTCGCCACGTGGGGCGCCATCTGCGCACGATGGAAGGAGATCGGCCGCGAGCAGTGGGGCTATCTGCTCACGGACGAGCTCGGATGCCCCGACGGCCGCGGCCGCTTCAACCACTACCGCACGATGCAGCTGCCCGGCCGCCCCGAGGCCTCCGTCTACTGGACCCCGCAAACCGGCGCGCACGAGGTGTTCGGCGCCATCCGCGGCAGGTGGAGCCAGCTCGGCTGGGAAACGGGGTGGCTGGGCTACCCCACCAGCGGCGAGACGGACATCCCGGAGGGCGGCCGGCTGGCCACCTTCGAGCACGGCGGCATGTACTGGTGGCCGGACGCGGGCGCCCTCGACCTCGGTGACGTGGCGGTCCGCTACCGCGGCATGAACTGCTTCGGCGAAACCGACGAAGGATCCGGATCCGACGAGCCCTATTTCATCGTCGGCGGTGTCGGACCTGGCCTGCAGATACCGACCTTCCGGACCCAGGTGTACGACGACGTCGACGCCGGCGGATCCTTTCCCGACGCCGGAGCGGAGGTCTACCGCGGCCGTCCGTGGGGCCTCGCCCTCTCCGTCACCGGGATGGAGCACGACGAGGGCGACCCCGACGTGTACAAGGACCTCGTCACCAAGGGAGTCGCGGGGGCGGCAAGCGCAGTCGGAGGAGCCATCGCGGCCACCGGGGTCGGGGCTCCCCTGGCGGCAGCCCTTGCGCCTGCACTCGCCGCACTCGTCCCCATGCTCGCCAACGCGATCAACGGACTGCTGGGGACCGGCGACGACAACCTTGGCACCGTCGCCGTGCAGATCAGCGCCAAGCAGCTGTGCACCCTGGCGGGTGCCGGCCTGCAAGCCGAACGGGACATCCGCTACCACATCGCCACGCCGCTCATCAGCGACGGCGAGGCCTCGTACAAGGCGTACTTCGACATCGTCCGGGTCTGAATCCCAGATTCAGCCCCGTGCACGCCCCGCGGTGCCGGGCTGCCGGCACCGCGGCGGTGGCAGCGCAGAACCGGCACCCAGTCGGATCCTCCGAAAAGAGAAAGACAGGTGCGAACCATGACACTCGAACCGGGCGACCATGTCTGGTACTGGAACGGCAACATTTCACAAGAACTGAGCATCCCTCAGTCCTCGTGGTTTCCCGGATTCCAGGGACCGACCGACTACCTCGGGCACGGCAAGGAAATCTTCAACTTCGTCATCTACGAGAACGAAGTCGCCCGCGGCCGGCCGCACATGCGCAACCACCCGGGAAGCCACGCCTGGCTCAACAACAACCCGGGAAACATCACGGGCGTGCCCGGCGGGCCCGATTTCGGACAGTTCCCGAACAAGTTCAACTGGCACCATTTCCTGATCTTCCCCAGCTGGGAGGCCGGCTTCGACGCGATCGCACAACTGCTGCGGAGCCCGAAGTACGCGAGCCACTCCATCACGGACGCGTTCCGGATCTACGCCCCCGCATCGGACGGCAACGACCCGGTCCGCTACGCACAGGACGTGGCGGCCGCAACGGGCGTGCCCGAGTCGACGACCATCCAGGAGCTGGACGACGACCAGATGCTGGTGATGCAGAACAAGATCATGCAGATCGAAGGGGTGATTCCCGGCGAAACCCTCGCCTACGACTCACCCGAGCTGCCGGAAGAGATCACAGCGCTCCTTCCATGAAGGGAACTCATCATGGACGCATTCGACATCGAAATGTCAGCTCCCGTCGACCCGGCCGGATTCCGGCACGGCCTCGGGGGTCCGAACCAAGGCGGCCACGTGGGGCCGAACTGGTACATCCAATACGGCATGGACATAGGGGCGGATGAGGGCACGCCGGTGTACGCGGCCTTCGACGCCCACGTCACGAGGTTTCAGCCGCACGACCCGGCAGCCGATTCGGGCAAGGTCTACGGTGCGCAGATCTTCATGCGCGCGCCGAACGACGGGATGGGCGCCTTCTACACCCACATCACCGACACACCGGCCGAACTCGGCGTCGGTTCCGTGGTCACGCGCGGCGATCTGCTCGGCACGGTCGTTTCCCACGACGGGATCTCACCGCACCTCCATCACGCCGTGGTCGAGATCGTCGGCGGCCTCCCGGGCGGGCAGTACCAGGGCGTGGACCTCTATCGGTTCTTCCTCGACCTGGAGGGAACAGAACCCGGAACCGTCGTCCCGGTCACCTTCCAGCAGGACGGCTCCGCCCCGACGCCACAAACTCCCTAGGCAGACAGCCATGACACAACAACAACTCGACGTACCGCACAAGGCGGCGTACAACTTCGGCGTCGGCGTGGACGTGCTGTCCGGGACCGTGATGAACCTCGCTGTCACGCCCACCACGACCACCGTCATCGAGGCCACCGGCGCCGATCACTTCTTCAAGGTCGCGCGGGTGACCACGACGGAAGACCTCCAAACCAAGCTGGGCATCGGCGTCGACGCGTCGTACGGAGCCTTCGGCGCCGGCGTCTCGGGCCGCTTCGCCTTCACCCAGCAGGCGAGCGTCCATTCCGCCTCACTGTTCATGACGATCACGGCGACCGTGCACCAGGCGGACCTGAGCATCCAAGAGTGTGTCCTGACGCCGAACGCCGCAGGCGTGGCCGACCGGCCCGACCTGTTCAAGCAGCGCTATGGAGAAATGTTCGCCCGCGCCTGCCGCCGAGGCGGCCTGTTCGTCGGCCTCATGCAGGTCGAAACGTTCGACGAGTCCGAGGCCACCTCCATCGAAGGGGAACTCCGCGGCTCGTACGGCTTCTTCTCCGCCTCCGCCACCACGGCCTTCAAACAGGTCACCGAGAGGCACAACAGCAGGATCTACTGCACCGTGTACAGCGAGGGCGGGCCGGCCATCCAGCTCGAGCGGCCCGACGATCCAACGCTCCTGCTGGCCGCGGCGAACAAGTGGATGCAGGCGATGCAGGACGACCCGGCCCGCTACTCCCGCCCGTACCAGTGGACGCTCTCGCCACTGTCCATCGCGGAGGGCCCGCTGCCCCCCAACGAGGCGGACATCGCCCATGCGCAGGACGTGCTGAAGCTCTGCGCGGACCAACGGCTGGCCCTGATGGACCAGTACAACCTGCTCGACTGGTGGGCCAAGCATCCCGACCACTACGAATGGGCGCGCTCGTTCACGCCGGCCCAGGCGAACCAGGCCGCTGCCGACACGCAACGGGACCTGGACACGGTCGCGGAGTGCGCCAGCGCCGCCATCGACCACCCGAAGGACGCGGTGCGCCCGGCGGAATACGCGGCGGCGCAGGGGCGCACGTACCCGCTCGCCACACTCCCGGCGGTGTACCCGAAGCCGAAACCCGGCCCTGTGACCGTCTACAGCGAGCCGGAGTACAAAGGCGCATCGCAGATGCTACGGCGCGGTCGGTACGACGACGCGGACGGCGCCATCACCATCGGCAACGACGCCATCCAGTCCGTGTACGTACCAGCCCAGCTGGTCGTCCGGCTCTACGAGCACTTCCACTTCCAGGGGCAGTTCATCGACGTCCACGAAAGCACGCCGGACCTCAACAGCTGGAACAGGAAGACCAGCTCTCTGATCGTCTACGGCGAGGGGGAAGCACCGCCGCGCACCACGGAAGTGGTCGTGGTTCAGCTGCCGAACCTCGACACGTGGGACGGTCCGTCCTGGATCTTCTCGGCCGCCGACGGCAGGCAGGCGGCACCCCAGTTCGCCATCAGGTCGGCGCACATTCCCGACGGCATGATGCTCAGCGTCTACCCGGGTCCGGACTTCACCGGTACGCCGACGGACTACACACAGGACACGTTGGACGTCGGCGATCGCCGCCCTGGCGAGTACTCGTTCATCGTCCGCGACCTGTTCGTCAAGTGAGTCGTCCGATGCCGCTGACGGGTTGTGGAGCTCTTCCAGCAGGACAGGGGTTCCACTCCCCCGTCTGGTACGTGTCCCGCCCCAATACCGGGCATTTGTCAGGAGTCAGTCACCAGAAGCCGATAGCCGACGTCGATGGTGTCGAGAGCGATCAGGTCGGCGTGGCGGTTGTGCCAGCGGCCGGTCGCCAGGTCATCGGCGAGCGTTGCCAGGCCGGGCGCGAGGGCTTCTTCCCCGGTCTGGGCGAGCATGGAAATCCCGGCGCGCACCTGTGGGTCGAGGTAGGCGTGGGGACGGCGCCAGTACGCTGCGCCGAACCCGTCCGTGCAGTCGTGCGGGACGTGGACCGGCTCCTGACGCGCCCCGCCGAGCAGAGAGACCAGCCGGTCGATCGGGACGGCACGGGTGTCGTCGAAGGCGGCGGCCTGCGGAAGGTACTCGCGTACGAGCCAGAACCGCTCTCGGAAGATCTGCTGGTCCCAGGTCAGGATGAGGATGCGGCGGCGGGCGACCCGGCGGAGTTCGGCGATTCCGGCCGCGAGGTCGGTCCAGTGGTGGACGGTCAGCAGGGCCATGACGGTGTCGGCAGCGTTGTCGCGCAGCGGAAGGTGTTCGGCGAGCGCGCACACGGCCGGTGCGGAGCGGGGTGCGCGCTGGGCGAGCATGACCTGGCTGGGCTCGACGGCCAGGACGGTCCGCGGCGGCTCGTAGGAACCAGTGCCCGCTCCTACGTTGATCACGTCCGCGGCGTTCCCGAGAGCGGCGTGAATCTGTGCGGCGATCCGCGGATCCGGCTGCCGTGTCCGGCCGTATGTCGCGCCGAGCGTGTCATAGATGGCCATGGCCCACAGTATGCGGAGAAGCCGATACAGCGGGACACTCCGCGCCAGGCCTGATCGCGGCCCGCGCCTCCTCCGGCCGTCGACATCACGGAAGCGTGGTCACAACTCGTCCCGGATACTTGGGTCATGGAATTCGCCGTCTTCATGACCCTGCCCGGACTGGTCATCCTGCTGACCGTCGTGGCCTTCACAGATCAACTGCTTCTCCGTGCCGGCCGGGCCGGCCTGTTGCCCTGGCGGAACAGCGTCCGGCAGGGCCAGATATCGGCGACCGGTTTTGAGCAGCTCCACGCGAGCTTCTCACCGGGGAAGCAGAACGAACTCAGGGAACGGCAGTCGGCCCTGGTCATGCGCGACGACGAAGAGGACGGGGCGCCGCCGAACCGGACGACGATAGACCTCGATGGAGGGATCGCCGTCATCCGGACACCGACGAGATGACCTGAGCGGACCGCGGGCGCGCGCTGACCGGAGGATCTGCCACCGCAGTCCGCGTGTGCACCCTTTATCACTGAGGGCACCTTGGGCCGGTGTTCTACGAAGACCTCAGTACGTACAGCTACCCCGATGACGAAGACGTCTTGGCCCAGTAGCCCTCGACGAATCTCACCCGTGGTTCACTCCCCGGCCAGGAAACCGCCGTGCCGGCGCCGGCACCGGCGAGATCCGCATCCCCGGCCCGTCCGGCGTGGCTTTCGCCGCTCCGCGGCGTTTGCCTGGATACCCGACGGTGCCGACTTGTACGACGCCAGGGTTGAATGACGCTCTCCGGTCCGCGGGCCTACCCGCTCGCGGTCACAGCCTTGAGTTCCTCCAAGGATTCCCGCATCAGCTGCGACATCTCGCGTTCCTCCGACGTCGCGAGCCACAGCTCGAAACCGACCTTGAAGACGGCGACTCCCGCCTCGGCGGTCAGACTCGCGGCCGGCTCCGCAACGCCGCGTCGGCGCAGGGCCTCGGCGAGCGCGGCTGACATCGAGGCGAGCTTGATCAGCTCGCGCTCCTGGAGTTCCGCGTTCGCCACGATGACGGCCTGTCGCCGGCGGGAGTACTCGCGGCGGCCGGCGAACGCTTCGGAGACCGCCTCGAGTCCCGCCGCAATCGCGTCGATCGGCGCCGCGGATTCCGGTGCCTCGGCGACCGCGGTCACGAACAGTTCCTGCAACGCACTCGATCTGTCGAACAGCACCTCGCGCTTGTCGGCGTAGTGCCGGAAGAAGGTCCGTTCGGTGAGGCCGGCCAGTTTGGCGATCTCGGCCACCGTGGTCTGCTCGTAGCCCCGCCGGCTGTAGAGCTCCAACGCCGCTTCCGCCAGACGTCCGCGCGCGTTCGGCTCCCATCTGCCCATGCCCAGATCCTACGTGATGACAGTGACTGACATCGACTGCTAGGGTCGATGTCAGTCACTGTCATCAACAGTTTGGGTTCCTCCCATGCGCATCTTCGTGACCGGCGCGTCCGGCTGGATCGGTTCCGCCGTCGTTCCCGAGCTCATCGACTCGGGCCACCAGGTTGTCGGGCTCGCCCGCTCCGACGCCTCCGCCGCCGTCCTCACCGCCGCCGGGGTGGAGGTGGTCCGCGGCGGCGTTGACGACCTCGACGTCCTTGGGAGCACCGCCGCCGCGTCGGACGGCGTGATCCACCTCGCCTTCAAGCACGACATCGCTTTCGCGGGCGACTACCAGGGCGCCGCCGAGGCCGATCGCCGCGCCGTCGACACCTTCGGCGACGCGCTCGCCGGTACGGAGCGCCCGTTCGTCCTCGCCTCCGGCGTTGTCGGCCTCGCGCCCGGGCGTGTGGCGAACGAGAGGGACATGCCCACGATCGACGGCTCACCGGCATCCATCCGATCGGCCACCGCCCAGGCGGTGCTCGCACTCGCCTCGCGCGGCGTGCGCTCGTCCGTCGTGCGACTGTCTCCGACCTGCCACGGCGAAGGGGACAACGGCTTCATGGCGACCCTGGTCGCCATCGCCCGAGCCAGGGGCGTGAGCGGCCACATCGGGGACGGCGCCAACCGCTGGCCGGCCGTCCACCGCCTCGACGCCGCACGGCTGTTCCGCCTGGCGGCCGAGAAGGCCCCGGCGGGATCAGTACTCCACGGCGTTGCGGAGGAGGGAGTACGGACACGCGACATCGCCGAGGTGATCGGACGTCACCTCGACGTCCCGGTGACCTCCGTGGCTCCCGAGGCTGCGGCCGAACACTTCACCTGGCTCGGCGCGTTCCTCGGCCTGGACGCCCCGGCCTCGAGCACCCTGACCCGCGAACTGCTGGACTGGCGGCCGACCCACCCCGGCCTCCTCGAAGACCTCGGCAAGGGGCACTACTTCCACGTCCCTGCCACTCCCGCCTGACCTTCGCCCACGCCCGCGCCATTGACGCGCGGCACGAACCGGCCCACTCTGAACGCATGTTCAGAACACGCGTTCAGAACGCGGACGGTTGCATCGACGTCGCCGTGATCGGTGGCGGCATGGCCGGCATGGCCACGGCGCTGAGGTTGCAGGCAGCAGGTCTGTCGACCGTCGTGCTGGAGGCGCACGGCCACGCGGGCGGATGCGCCGGGTACTACCGCAAGCGGGGGTTCTCGTTCGACGTGGGCGCAACCACGCTCGTCGACTTCGGGCCCGGAGGCGTCGGTGGCGAACTCCTCGAGAGCGTGGGCCTCGGCCCGTTGGATACTCAGGAACTGCCGGGCTACAAAGCATTTCTGCCGGATCGTCAGGTCGTACTGCATCGCGACCGGGCCGCCTGGCACGCCGAACGGCTGCGGAAGCTCGGCGACAGCGAGAACCATCGCCGGTTCTGGGCGCTGCTCGACCGCCTGGCACACACCTTCTGGCGGGCCAGCCGGGCCGGCGTACGACTGCCGGTCCGGGGCCCCGTCGACGCCCTCCACGACCTGCGGGTGGTCGGTGCGCCCGGCGTCCTGCACGCCCGACACCTGAACAGGACCCTGGGCGACGCGCTGCGCGCCCACTCCCTGCGCGGGGACGATGCACTGGTCGGGCTGCTCTCCATGCTCGTCGAGGACACCGTGCACACCGGTGTCGACGACGCGCCCCTGATCAACGCGGCGCTCGGGATGACCATCAGGGGCGCCGGGCTCAGCCGGCACACCGGCGGCATGCACGGATTCTGGCGCGTCCTGGTCAAGCACTACCGGGGGCTGGGCGGTTCGCTGCGGGTCGGCTGCCGCGTCTCACGCGTCGACGGCGACCCCGGCGCCTATCGGCTGACGACCCGCCAAGGAGCCGTCCACGCCCGTCGGTTGGTCTGCGCGGTCCCCGTCGCCACCACGGCGACGATCTGTGCGGGGCTCCCGGTCGCCCGCCGGCTGCGGAGATACCTGGAACGGGACGCGGACGCAGTCGGCGGCGCGACCGTCGTCTTCCTCGGCGTGCCCGAGTCCGAGGTGGCCGGGCAGGACCTCACCCACCATCAACTGCTGCAGGCCTACGACCGTCCCCTCGGCGACGGCAACAACATGTTCGTCTCCGTCTCCGCGCCGGGCGACACCCTCAGCGCGCCGCCGGGTCACCGCGCGGTGATGATCTCCACGCACACCGACCTCGCAGACTGGCGCGACCTCGACCCGGCGGCGTACGCGCAACGCAAGAAGGAGACCGGCGAACGGCTCGTCGCCTGGGCCCGGCGTGCCTATCCGCGCCTCGGAGAACGGGCCGTGATCGCCCAGACCGGGACACCCCGCAGCTACGAACGGTTCGGATTCCGCCCGGACGGAGCGGTCGGCGGCGTGCGGCAACGGCTGCGCAACACCAACCAGCACGCCGTACCGCACGATCTCGGCGGTCCCGGGCTGTGGCTCGTCGGCGACTCCACGTGGCCCGGTCTCGGCACCGTCGCCTGCGTGCTGGGCAGCCGCATCGTCGCCGAGGGCGTGATGAAGGAGCGGGGGCGAGCCCGATGACCCTGCCCGATCCGCACCCCGACTCACGGCCGGCCAAAGGACCCCGTCCGGCCGAAGGACCCCGTCCGGCCGACACGCCCCCTGCTCCCGGCCTGCCGTCCCTGGCGGACCTCGGCGAGGACCTGCTCGTCACCACCCGCAGACAGCGGTTCGTCGCACTGGCCCGACCGGGAGCCGGAGTTCTCTGTTTCGCGGGCGCGGTGTGGCTCGGCTGGTGGTGGCTGACTCCCGTGATCGTCTTCGGCGTCTTCGTCGCCGTCGTGACCGTCACCCACGACGTGGTGCACCGTACGATCGGCCTGTCGCCCCGGGCCACCGACTGGGCGCTCTTCGCGATGGGGCTGGTCCTGCTGGAGAGCGGGCACGCCTACCGCGCCACGCACACCCAGCACCACCGGCTCTTCCCGCACCCCGACGACCCGGAGGGCCACCCCGCCGAACTGTCCCTGCTCGGCGCCGTCTGCTACGGCCCCGTCTTCCTCGTACGCCTGTGGCTGTGGTCCTACCGGCGCGGCCGGGACCGCCGTTGGCTTCTCGCCGAGGCTGCGGCCCCGTTCACCGCGCTGGCCGGGGGCGTACTGCTCCTGCCGTACACACCGGGAGTTCTGGTCTATACGGTGATGGCGATCGTCGGGAGCTGGGTGTACCCGCTCCTGACGGTGTATCTGCCGCACCACGACTACGGAGACACCCCGTTGACGCAGACCAGGACCCTGCGCGGGAAGATCATCCCGGCCGTCTTCCTCGAACTCACGTACCACTTGGAGCACCATCTCTACCCGCGCGTGCCCAGCCACCACCTGCCCGAACTCGCGCGCAGGCTCGAAGGCCACTTCGCCGCCCACGGAGTCCGGCCGGTGCGCGTTGTCTGACACCCGTGACCGCGTCCTCGAGGCCACCCTCGCCTCCCTGGTGCGCAACGGACACGGCGGAACCACCGCAAGGGCGATAGCCCAGATCGGGGGCTTCGCGCCCGGGGTGATCTACTACCACTTCTCGGACCTGGACGACCTGCTGGTGGCCGCCCTGGCACGGACCAGCGGGGCCCGCATCGGCCGCTACCGCACCGAACTGTCCGGGATGGACCGCGCCGTGCCCGTGATCGCGCGGCTGCGCGAGCTGTACGACGAGGACTCCGAGACCGGGCACATCGCCGCCGTCCAGGAGCTGTACTCCGGGGCCAGGCCCGGCTCACGGCTGGCCGCACAACTGGCCCAGGAGACCCGGAACTGGGAGCAGCTGGCCGAGGAGCTGCTGACCGTCCTCCTGCGCGGCAAGCCTCTCGCGTCCGCCGTCCGTGTGCGTGTGCTGGCCGGTGCGGCGGTGGCGTTCTACCTCGGCATGGAAACCCTCACCCACCTCGACGGGGACCGCTCACGCCCGGCGGGCCTCTTCGACCAGGCCGCCCGTCTCGCAGGGGTCTTCGACCGCGTCCCCCGCCTCAAGAGACGGGCGCGCCGGGTGCGTTGAGGGGAAGCACCCGTACAGGCCCCGGTCAGCGGATGAGCTCGTCGGTGACCCATCGTGCGACGTCGGCGGGGTACGGTCCCGGCAGTCCGAGGACGATGTGCCGGAAGCCGGCGTCGATCGCGTGGCCGATCGCGTCCTTGGTGACACGCGGTTGGTCGTAGACGACCGGCAGGTGGATCGAGCGGATGATCGAGGCGGGGTCGCGGCCGATCTCGGCGCAGTGGCGGTCCAGCAGTGTGCTGCGGCGCACGGCGTCCTCGATGTCGCCGCCCGGGATGTTCCACAGATCGGCCTGCGCGGCGGCCACACGCAGCGTCGCGGACGAGCGGCCGCCGATGAGGATCGGCGGGTGGGGGCGCTGGACGGGTTTGGGGTTGCCGAACGCTCCGGTGAGGTGGTGGTGGGTGCCCTGGAAGTCGAACGGTCGCTCCTCGGTCCACAACCGCCGGATGACCGTGCAGGCTTCGGCGAGGCTCGCCACCGCGTGCGCGAAGTCGTGGAAGGGCAGGCCGTGTGCTTCGTACTCGCGCCGGGCCAGGGGATGCCCGGGTCGTGAGCCGACGCCGATGCCGAAGTCGAGCCGTCCGCCGGAGACGATGTCGACGGTTGTGGCGATCTTGGCGAGCATCGCGGGCGGCCGGAAACGATTGCTGGTCACCATGATGCCGAGCCGCAGTCGTCGGGTCTGGGCGGCGAGGGCCGAGAGCAGCGTCCAGCCTTCGTAGGCCGGTCCGTTCGGGTCGCCTCCGATCGGCATGAGGTGATCGAACAGCCACGCGTGCTCGATCTCGGGGATCGTGTCCGCCTCGCGCCAGACGCGCAGGACGTCGTGGTAGTCGACCTGCATGGGGGCGGTCATGATCCCGAAACGAGGCCGGGGTGCATGGGGCACGGGGTTCGTGGTCCTTTCGACAAGAAGATTCGAGGGGCGGGACCGGACGAGGAGAGAGCGACCCTCGGAGGCTCAGCGGCGTCGCAGTGACGGGTCGAGCAGCGCGGGCGGAGTGTCGTACTTCTCGTGCGCGGCCAGGTCGGTCCCGGGAGCGACGATGGCGTCGATCGCGTCGAGAACATCGGCGGAGAGCACGGTGTCAGCGGCGGCGAGCTGCGAGTGCAGGTGGTCCAGCGTGCGGGGGCCGATGAGCGCACTGGTCACGGCGGGATGCGCGGTCACGAATCCGAGCGCCAGCTGGATCATGGTCAGGCCGGCTTCGTCGGCGACCTTGGCCAGCCGCTCGACGGCCTCGAGCCTGGCCCGGTTGGAGGGGATGGCGGTGTCGAAGCGTTCCGGCATGAACGTCGAGCGGCTCGTGGTGATCTCCCGGCCCTCACGGACAGCGCCCGACAGCCAGCCCGAGGCCAGCGGGCTCCACACCAGCACCCCAAGCCCGTACTCCTCGGTCACGGGCAGCACATGGCTCTCGATCCCGCGCTGGAGGATCGAGTAGCTGGGCTGTTCGGTGGCATAACGGCTCAAGTGATGCTCGCGGGCGGCCCACTGCGCCTGCACGATGCGGTAGGCAGGGAAGGTGGAGGAGCCGAAGTAGCGGATCTTTCCCGCGCGTTGCAGGTCGGTCAGGGCCGACAGGGTCTCCTCGTCGCTGGTGCTCGGGTCCCACCGGTGGATCTGGTAGAGGTCGACGTGGTCGACACCGAGACGGCGCAGGCTGTCGTCCAGCGCGGTGACCAGCCAGCGGCGCGAACTCCCCTGGTGGTTGCGCTCGTCGCCCATGGGCATGGTCGCCTTCGTGGCCAGCACGATGTCGTCGCGGCGGCCGGCGATGGCCTTGCCGACCATCTCTTCCGACTCGCCGCCGCTGTACATGTCGGCGGTGTCGATGAGGTTGATCCCGCCCTCGAGGGCGGCGTCGACGAGGGCGGTGGCCTCGTCCTGCGTGGTGCGCCCGATTGCGCCGAAGTTCATCGCGCCGAGCGCGAGGGAGCTGACCTGTACACCGGTGCGGCCCAAGGTGCGGTACTGCATGACCGTGTTTCCTCCATTGCGGATCAAGCGTGGTGGCGATGCGTGGCTTGGCGGTCGGTCCCCTGCTCTGACAGCATGAGCAAACGGAACCTAGTTCCGGAACGATGGAAACGATACGGAACACTGTTCCGTTTTTGCAAGCTCTCCAGCGGGAGGAAGCGGCGCGATGAGCGACAGCGGGGAAAGCGCAGGGCCCGGGGCCCAGTCCAAGCGGAAGGACGCCCGGCGCAACAAGGAGACTCTGCTCGCCGCGGCCGCCGCGGTCTTCGTCACGTCGGGCGTGGAAGCCCCGGTACGTGACATCGCGGCCAAGGCAGGCGTCGGGCTGGGCACGATCTACCGCCACTTCCCGACTCGAGCGGACCTCATCGTCGCCGTCTACCGGCACCAGGTCGACGCCTGCGCCGAGGCCGGTCCGGCCCTGCTGGAGACCAGCGCAACCCCATATGACGCACTGGGGCAATGGATCGATCTCTTCGTCGACTTCCTGGTCACCAAGCACGGACTCGCCGCCGTACTGCACTCCGACGACGCCGGCTTCGACGCACTGCACGCGTACTTCCTCGACCGGCTTGTGCCCGTATGCGCCCAGCTGCTCGAAGCCGCAGCCACCGCCGGCGAGATCCGCTCCGGCCTGGAGGCCTACGAGCTCATGCGCGGCGTCGGGAACCTCTGTATCGGCGCGGACAGCGATCCCCGCTACGACGCACGCCGACTGGTCGCACTCCTCATCGCAGGACTACGCCGAACACACTGACCAGGCCACACTGACCAGGCCACACTGGCCATCGGCCAGGCGGTCAGAAGCCGCACCACTGGTTGGACCCGTTGTAGGGCAGCAGGGAGTCCTTCACCCACCCGGTGCGATCGTCGTGCTGGTTGTACAGATACGTCCACGTCCCGTTCTGGCCGGACGTCCAGCAGTAGTAGATCAGAGTGTCCTGGTTGTCCGCCCAGCCGACGATCCCGCAACTTGTGCTTGAGCCGCTGCGCATGTTCGCACTGACACCCGGCGTCATCCTCACGTCCGTACCGTCCGTGCCCCAGGCACCCTGGCCGCAGGACGCGTTCGCCGACGCCGTTCCCGCCGTGCCCACAACCAGCCCCGCGGGTACGGCGAGTACCCCGACCGCCAGTGCTGCCAACTTCGCCCGTCGAGGCCCTCGCATTGTCTGCCCCCTCAGAATCCGGACGGCGGCGTCACGTTGGTGCTGATCTTGCCGTAGGTGGAGTTGGAGCCGTAGGCGATCCTGATGAAGATGTTCGTGGCCCGGCCGCCGAAGTTCGCCGTCTTCGCCGTCCAGACGCCGTTGCACTCGCTGGCCTGCGCGCCGGCCCCGGAAGGGGACACGATGACGTTCGACCGGGCGCAGACACCGTCGGTGCGGGCGTCGAGGAGCTCGAACTTCACCGTCTGCCAGTAGGAGCCGTCAAAGATGTTCTTTCCCCAGGTGACGGTGCAGTTCCGCAGCCTGGCGTGTGTGACTCCCGACGAGTCGTTGACATACAACGACTCGCAACCGACTGTCTGCGTACGGTCGCCGGTGTCAGCGGCGGCGGTGCTCGGCGCGACGGCGGCTCCTGTGAGCGTCGCGGCCAGCGCCAGGGCGGAGACGGCGGCGGTATTGGCCAGGGATTTGCGAGACGGACGTGCGGCCATGGTTCCCCCCATAGATGGATGGTGCGCACAGCGAACTGCCGTTGGAAGGGCAGGCGTGACTGCAGCGACCCCATCCGCCGAGTCGAGCTTGCGTCCGAGCAACGCAAGTGTGTTCCGGGATGCGTCCCGACAACAAGTAAGCGTGTACGGCACATTGACGCAGCGTCAGAGTGACGGCCGGTCTCCGTGGACCGGGGCCCTCGGTCTCCACGTGGGCCCCGGCCGGGCGGGAGGCGTGCTCAGGGAACGACTTCTCAGATGATCCCCTGCGCGGTCATGGCCTCCGCCACCCGCAGGAAGCCCGTCACGTTGGCGCCCAGCACGTAGTCGTCGGAGTTTCCGCCGTACGCCTCGGCGTTGGCGCGGCATTGGGCGTGGACGGTGCGCATGACCCTGGCGAGCCGGGCCTCGGTCTGTTCGAAGGTCCAGCTGTCCCGGGCCGCGTTCTGCTGCATCTCCAGTGCGGAGGTGGCCACGCCGCCCGCGTTGGCGGCCTTGCCCGGCCCGAAGAGCACCCCGGCCTCCCGGAACACCTCGACCGCCTCGGGGGTGCAGGGCATGTTCGCGCCCTCGGCGACGGCCAGCACCCCGTTCTTGACCAGCGCGACGGCGTCGTCGTGGCGCAGCTCGTTCTGGGTCGCGCACGGCAGGGCGATGTCGCACGGGACGTCGTACACCGTGCCGCGGGCCGAGAAGCGTGCGGTCGGCTTCACCTCGGCGTAGGCGGAGATCCGTGCGCGGCGCACCTGCTTGATCTCCTTCAGCAGGTCGAGGTCGATGCCGTCCTCGTCGACGAGGTATCCGGAGGAGTCGGAGCAGGCCACGGCGCGGCCGCCCAGGGCATGGGCCTTCTCCATGGCGTACACGGCCACGTTCCCCGAGCCGGAGACCACCACTCGGCGCTCGTCGAAGCCGTGGCCGCGGGTGGCGAGCATCTCCTGGGCGAAGTAGACGGTGCCGTAACCCGTGGCCTCGGTACGGGCGTGGGAGCCGCCCCAGGCCACCGGCTTACCGGTGAGGACGCCGGCCTCGTAGCGGTTGGTGATCCGCTTGTACTGGCCGAAGAGATAGCCGATCTCGCGCCCGCCCACGCCGATGTCCCCGGCGGGCACGTCGGTGTGCTCGCCCAGGTGGCGGTACAGCTCGGTCATGAAGGACTGGCAGAACCGCATGACCTCCGAGTCCGATCGGCCCTTGGGGTCGAAGTCCGCCCCGCCTTTGCCGCCGCCGATGGCCATGCCGGTCAGCGCGTTCTTGAAGATCTGCTCGAAGCCGAGGAACTTCACGATGCCGAGGTTGACGCTGGGGTGGAAGCGCAGGCCACCCTTGTACGGTCCGAGGGCGCTGTTGAACTCGACCCGGAAACCGCGGTTGACCTGCACGTCACCGCGGTCGTCGAGCCACGGCACCCGGAAGATCAGCTGCCGTTCGGGTTCGCACAGCCGCTCCACGATCCCTGTCCCCACGTACTCGGGGTGCCGGTCGAGCGCCGGGGCGAGGCTGTGCAGTACCTCGGTCGCCGCCTGATGGAACTCCGCCTCGCCGGGGTTGCGCCGGCAGACCTCCGTGTAGACGGTCTCGAGGTACGCGCTGACATCCATGGTGCTTGTCGCCTTCTCTTTCCAGAAGCCGTGAGCCGCTTCGACACGATGCCCAACGAGGCCGTCGGCTGCGTGTCCGGCAGTTCCGCAAGCGTTCACCCGAAGGTGGCGGGCAAGCCGCTCCTCATGGGGCGTCGAGCGGCTCCGACAAGTGCCATGCCGCATGGAGCCGGCGAGGGCGGTGTTGACGTCGTTCAGCTCCAATCGCCTTGGCGGCGCCCGTCGTGGTCGGCACGACGAAGTGTTGCCGAGGCCGACACCGAGCGGGGCCACGATGGGCGGGCCCGCCGATGCCACATCGTGACCAGGACAGCACCCGGCACGGTTGGCGCAACCGGGTCCGACGGCAAGTCAATGGGCGCAGAAGCTCGTGCTTCCACGCCCGGCGGACTCCGGTCAGCGGGTGGCGAGGAACTCGAGCGTGTCGATCACGCGGTTCGAGAAGCCCCACTCGTTGTCGTACCAGGCGACGACCTTCACATGGCGGCCGTCCACGCGGGTGAGGGCCGAGTCGAAGATCGACGAGGCCGGGTTACCGACGATGTCGGAGGAGACGAGTGGGAAGTCCGAGTACTCGAGGATGCCCTCGAGGGGTCCCTCAGCCGCGGCGCGGTACGCCGCCAGCACGTCGTCGCGCGTCACGTCGCGGGCGACGGTCGTGTTGAGTTCGACGATCGAGCCCACCGGAACCGGCACGCGGATCGAGTCGCCCGAAAGCTTGCCGTCCAGGTTCGGCAGCACAAGGCCGATCGCCTTGGCGGCGCCCGTCGTGGTCGGCACGATGTTGACGCCGGCGGCTCGGGCGCGACGGGCGTCGCGGTGCGGACCGTCCTGCAGGTTCTGCTCCTGCGTGTAGGCGTGCACCGTCGTCATGAAGCCGTGCTCGATCCCGGCGAGCTCATCGAGGACGGCGGCGAGCGGTGCCAGCGCGTTGGTCGTGCACGAGGCGTTCGAGACGATCGTGTGCGCGGACGGGTCGTAGGCGTCGGTGTTGACGCCGAACGCCAGCGTGACGTCGGCGCCGTCCGACGGCGCGCTGACGAGCACCTTCTTGGCGCCCGCGTCGAGGTGGGCGCCGGCGGCCTTGGCCGATGTGAAGCGGCCGGTCGCCTCGAGGGCGATGTCGACGCCGAGTGCGGCCCACGGCAGCCGCGCCGGGTCTCGCTCGGCGAGCACCGTGATGCGGCGGCCGTCGACGACGAGGGCGTCCCCGTCGACGGTCACCGGGCGACCGAGCCGGCCGGCCGTCGTGTCGTAGGCGAGCAGCCGCGCGAGGGTTGCGGGCTCCGTGAGGTCATTGACGGCGACGACCTCGAGGTCGCTGTCGCGTTCGAGCAGGGCGCGCAGCACATTGCGTCCGATGCGGCCGAATCCGTTGATGGCGATGCGAGTCATGAATGGTGTCCCTTCCTTTCGCCACCAGGCTCGCTCGCCGCATCCGGCGCTGACAGTGGCGAGATCGCCACTGTTCAAAAGGATCGCGCCACGCGGTGGGACTACTCGCCGAGCGTGAAGGTGCGCCGGTACTCGCTCGGCGTGGTGCCGAGGATGCGCTGGAAGTGCAGCCGCAGATTCGCACCCGTGCCGAGGCCGACGTCGGCGGCGATCTGCTCGACGCTGCGCTGCGAACGCTCGAGCAACTCCCGGGCCATGTCGATGCGGGCTCGCATGATCCACTGCATCGGCGTGTACCCCGTCTCGTCGACGAAACGCCGCGAGAACGTGCGCGGTGAGACCGCCGCCTGCCGCGCCAGTGTCTCGAGGGTGAGAGGCTCATCGAGGCGGTGCAGCGCCCAGTCCCGGGTGGCGGCGAACCGCTCTCCGAGCGGCTCGGGGACACTTCGCGGCACATACTGCGCCTGACCGCCGCTGCGGTAGGGGGCCGCGACCAGGCGCCGGGCCGCGTGGTTCGACGCGGCCACCCCGAGGTCGCCGCGGAGAATGTGCAGGCACAGGTCGATGCCCGATGCGGCGCCCGCCGAAGTCAGCACACTGCCCTCGTCGACGAACAGAACGTTCTCGTCGACCTGAACGAGGGGATGCTTCGCCACCAGGGCCCGCGTGTAATGCCAGTGCGTCGTGGCGCGCCTGCCGTCGAGCAGGCCCGTCGCGGCGAGCGCGAAAGCGCCGGTCGAGATGGCGGCCAGCCGCGCGCCCCGGACGTGGGCGGCGATCAGCGCGTCGACGACGGTCCGCGGAGGATCGTCACGGTCGGGGAACCGGTAGCCGGGGATGAAGACGATGTCGGCCCACGCGAGCGTGTCGAGGCCATGGGCGACGTGGTACGACAGCCCGTCGCCGCCCGTCACGAGACCGGGAGCCGCGCCGCACAGCCGCACCTCGTACGGCATGCTCGCGCGCGTGGTGAACACCTGCGCGGGAATGCCGACATCGAGCGGCTTCGCCCCCTCGAGCACAAGAACGGCGACGCGACGCAGGCGAGAAGCTGACACGGGGACAGGGTACGCAGGCGTCAGCGCCGGGTTACGGCCAGTGCCGATGGACGCCGGGCGCAGGCCTCTTCGTGATTCGGCAGCGCCTGCTCGGCCCAGATCACCTTGCCCTGGGGCGTGTACCGGGTGCCCCATCGCTCGGTCAGCTGCGACACCAGGAACAGGCCCCGGCCGCCTTCGTCGGTCGTAGCCGCGTACCGCAGATGGGGCGAGGTGCTGCTGCCGTCCGCCACCTCGCAGATCAGCGTACGGTCGTGGATCAGCCGCATGTGGATCGGCTCGCAACCGTAGCGGACGGCGTTGGTGACGAGCTCGCTCAGCACCAGTTCCATGCTGAAGGCGAGTTCGGACAGGCCCCACTCGTCGAGCTTGCCGGTCACCGCGGCGCGTACCCCCGCCACGGCGGCCGGGTCGGGCGGCACGTCCCACTCGGCGATCCGGTCCGGCGGCAGCGCATGGGTGCGGGCGATGAGCAGTGCGACGTCGTCCGTGGGGCGTTCGGGCAGCAGTGTCTCCAGCACGGCCTGGCAGCTTTCCTCCGGCGAGCGGTCGGGGTGGCCCGCCAGGGCTTCGCGCAGGAGTTCCATTCCCTCGTCCAGGTCGCGGGTCCGGTCCTCGATGAGTCCGTCGGTGTACAGGACGAGCCGGGAGCCTTCGGCGACGTCCAGTTCGGCCGCCTGGAAGGGCATGCCCCCGAGGCCCAGTGGCGGCCCCGGTGGCAGGTCGGGGAAGGTGACGCTTCCGTCGGGGTGGACCAGTGCGGGAGCCAGGTGCCCGGCGCGGGCCATGGTGCAGCGGCCCGTCGAAGCGTCGTAGATCGCGTACAGACAGGTGGCGCCCACGACGGCGGCGGGGCTGTCCGTGCACTCATCCTGGTCGATTCGGCTGACCAGGTCGTCCAGGTGGCTCAGCAGTTCATCGGGCGGGAGGTCCAGCGTGGAGAAGTTGTGCACCGCGGTCCGCAGTCGCCCCATGGTGGCGGCGGCGTGCAGGCCGTGGCCGACCACGTCACCGACGACCAGTGCCACCCGGCTGCCCGGCAGGGGAATCACGTCGAACCAGTCTCCGCTCACGCCCGACTGCGCGGGCAGGTACCGGTAGCCGACGTCCAGGGCGCTCTGCTCGGGCAGGGCCCGCGGCAGCAGGCTGCGCTGGAGGGTGACCGCCAGGGCGTGCTCACGCGTGTACCGGCGGGCGTTGTCGATGCTGACCGCCGCGCGGGCCACCAGTTCCTCCGCCAGCGAGAGCTCCTCCTCGTCGAAGGGATCGTGCTCCTTGGAGCGCCAGAAGTTGACCATGCCCAGCACGACACCACGCGCCTGGATCGGAGTCGCGATGAGCGAGTGGATGCCGTAGTCCACGATCGCCTCGGTGCGCTCCGGGTCCTGCAGTTGCCAGCCCGTTGCGGCTGACAGGTCGGTCACCAGTTCCGAGCGGCCGCTGCCGTAGCCGAGTGCCTGGGGCGTGGACGGCAGAAAGTCGATCAGCCGGCCCTTCTCGTAGAGCGGCTGGTCGTCCCGGATGCCGCACACGGCGACCCGTCGCATGCCCCGTGCCGTTGCCGCCGGCTCCTCGCCGTGCAGCACGGCGTCGGCCAGGTCCACGGTGACGAAGTCGGCGAAGCGGGGGACGGCGATACGGGCGAGTTCGTCAGCGGTCTCGATCACATCCAGGTTGGTGCCGATGACCAGTCCGGCGTCGTACAGCAGCTTGAGCCGCTCACCCGTGATCTCGGCCCGGCCGGAAACGACCTGCAGCTCCGTGGTGTCGCGCAGCGTCACCACGCTTCCCTTGGGGCCGCCGCCGCGGTCCGTGGGCCTCTGGTTGACGGCCAGCAGCCGCGATCCGGCCAGGTGCACCTCGTCCGTGGCCTCGCGCCCGGAGCTGAGCAGCGACACGGTTTCGGGTTCCAGGGTCGGCAACTGGGACACATGCCGGCCCTCCGCGTCCGAGGGCAGGTCCAGCAGTCGCCTGGCCTCGTCGTTCGCCAGCAGCAGCAGCCCGTCGTCCCCGACGATGAGCACCCCTTCGCGCACGGAGTGCAACACCGCGTCGTGGTGGTCGTACATGCGGTTCATCTCGTTCGGCGCCAGGCTGTGGGTCTGCCGTCGCAGCCTCCTGCCCACCAGCACCGTGGCGGCGGTGGCCACCCCGAGTGCGACTGCCCCGGCGGTCAGGATGATCGGTATCTGCCGGTCGACCAGACTGGTCACGTTCTTGACCTTCAGCCCGGCTGAGACGAGGGCCACCACCCTGCCATCGGTGTTCCGGATGGGCACGGTGGCCTGGACTTCGTGGCCGAGGGGGCCGTGCACGCTTTCGGTGTAGACCTTCCCCGCCAGCGACGGCTCGATCTTGCCGACGAACCGCTTCCCGATCCGGTCCGGCATGGGGTGGGTGTAGCGGATCCCCGCCGTGTCCATCACCACGACGAAGTCGACGCCCGCGGACTTGCGTCCCGCCTCTGTGAGCGGCTGCAGCACCTTCGACGGATTGGGGGCTTGCAGTGCGGGCAGAACGCCCGGGGAGTGCGCGAAAGTCTGCGCCACGGCTATGGAGCGGCGCTTGGCCTCGGCGTTGGTGTCCCGCTGCGACTGCAGGACGAGAGCGAAGACGGCGAATGCCACAAGCAGCACCACCAGCGCCACCTGCAGAAGGAATATCTGACCGGCGACGCTTCGCAAGTTCTTTCGCGCGAGTGACCACGGGAGCATGCGTCGAATCCGGGCAAAACGGTCTGCCATCCGGCCTTTCTAGCATTCGTCGTCACGAGTCGTCACGACCTCGCGCTTGGAGCTTTGGCCGTAGACGGACCTCCCTCGTCTCTCTCATCACACCAGTCACTGCAGTCACTCCAGCCAACCAGGGTGGGAATTCGCCCCAAGTGGAAGCCGTCGCTGCTGTCCCGCGCCGGATGCGGGACAGCAGCGGTCGGCGTCTACTTGGTCAGCGGCGCCAGCTTCGGGTCGTTGGCGTAGGCCTCGGCCGCGTTCTCCTTGGTCACGATGACCGGCGGGAGGAGGTACGAGGGGACGACCTTGACACCGTTGTCGTACGACTTGGTGTCGTTGATCTCCGGCTTGTCGCCCTTCTGCAGGGCCTTGACCATGGTGACGGTCTCGACGACGAGCTTGCGGGTGTCCTTGTTGATGGTCGAGTACTGCTCGCCCGCCATGATCGACTTCACCGACTCGACCTCGGAGTCCTGCCCGGTGACGACGGGGACCGGCTTGCCGGCACCCTTCACCGAGGTGATGATCGCGCGGGCGAGGGTGTCGTTCGGGGACAGGACGCCGTCGAGCGTCTTCGTGCCGTACGTCGAGGTCAGCAACGAGTCCATCCGCTGCTGGGCGTTCTCCGCCTTCCATCCCTGGATCGCCGTCTGCTTGATGTCCGTCTGACCGGATCCGACAACGATGTCGCCCTTGTCGATGAGCGGCTTGAGCACGTCCATCGCACCATCGAAGAAGACCTTGGAGTTGTTGTCGTCGGGCGAGCCGGAGAACAGCTCGATCGTCCAGGGGCCCTTGGCCTTCTTCGCCTTCATGCCGTCGAGGAGCGCCTGCCCCTGCAGCTGGCCGACCTTGAAGTTGTCGAACGCGATGTAGTAGTCGACGTCGGGCGTGTTGGTGATCAGCCGGTCGTAGGCGATGACGGTCGCGCCTGCCTGCTTGGCCTGCGCCACCTGGGTGGACAGCTGCGAGGCGTCGGTCGCGCCGATGACGATCACCTTCGCGCCCTTGGTGACCATGGACGAGATCTGCGCCTGCTGGTCCGCGACGGTGGTCGAGGCGCCCGCGTACTGCACGTCCGCCTTGAAGCCGGCCTCCTTGAGGCCGTTGGTGAACAGGTCACCGGCGAGCACCCAGTTCTCCGAGGTCTTCGCGGGCAGCGCGACCCCGACGAGGGAGTCCTTCGCGAACCCCTTGGCGTCGGCGCTGCCCGAGTCGGCGCCCTCACGTTCGTTGGAGCATGCCGTGCCCAGGGTGAGCAGCGCGACGGCGCCGACCGCGGCGATGCTTCGGATGATGCTTGTACGCATGGTGGGATGAGCCCTTCTTGCCGTGGTGCCGGGTGAGTTGAGCGCCGTGGTTGGCGGCGCCCTCGGTGACGGTCGTGCGTTCAGCCCACGACCTGAGCCTTGTCCGGATCGGAGGCCTGCTTCGGCGAATCGGCCGGTGCGGCCGCCTCGTCCCGCTGGAACGGGCGCATCAGCGTTCCGATGATCGAGAAGCGCCCCTGCTTCTTGCTGTAGACGTCGAATGCGACGGCGAGGAGGAGGACCAGGCCCTTGATGATCTGGACCATGTCGGAGCCGACGCCCTCGAGTTGCAGGCCGTTGTTGAGCAGAGCCATGACGAGACCGCCGACGATGGAGCCGCTGATGGTTCCGAGGCCGCCGGAGACCGCCGCGCCGCCGATGAAGACGGCCGCGATGGCGTCGAGTTCCCAGCTCAGACCGTCCTGCGGGCCGGAGGCCGCGGACCGCGCCACGAAGATCATGCCGGCCAGTGCGGCGAGGACGGACATGTTCATCATGACGAGGAAGTTGACCTGCCTGAGCTTCACCCCGGACAGCTCGGCGGCGCGGGCGTTGCCTCCGACGGCGTAGATGTGCCGGCCGCCGATGGTGTTGCGCGTGTAGTAAGAGTACGCGAGCACCAGGACGATCAGGATGATGCCGGAGATGGGCAGGCTGGTGCCGATGCGGCCACCGGCGAAGCGAAGCGTCGCGAAGACGATGACGCTCAGCATCACGGCCAGCCGAATGCCCGTCACCCACAGCGGGGCGGCGTCGGCGTTCATCGCGCGCCGGGTCTGCCGTGCCTTCCACTCCCGCCACACCACGCCCAGGCACGCGGCCAGGCCGAGCAGCAGGGTCAGGTTGTTGTATCCGGTGTCCGGCCCCACTTCCGGCAGGAAGCCGGCTCCGATGTCACGGAAGCCGGTGGGGACCGGCACGGTGTCGGCGTTGCCGATGTACTGGTTGCCGCCCCGGAACAGCAGCATCCCGGCCAGGGTGACGATGAAGGCCGGTACCCCCACGTAGGCGACCCAGAAACCCTGCCAGGCGCCGATCGCCGCGCCGACGAGCAGGCCGAGCAGGATGCCCAGGGGCCACGGGAGCGAGTACTCCTGCATCACCTTGGCGACCACGATGCCGGTGAACGCCGCGACCGAGCCGACCGAGAGATCGATGTGGCCGGCGACGATCACCATCAGCATGCCGATGGAGAGGATCAGGATGTACGAGTACTGGCTGACGACGGCGATGAGGTTGCCGGAGGTCAGTGTCAGGCCTCCGGTCCAGATCTGGAACAGCACGACGATCGCCACGAGAGTCGAAATCATGCCGAACTGGCGGGCGTTGGAGGTTGTGCCTCCGAAGAGGTTCTTCTGCAAGTCTGTGATGCGGCTCATGGGGTCGCTGTCTTCGTGTTGGAGGTCATCTTCTTCATGAGGAGTTCCGGGTTCGCTGCGCGGCGCGTCACCTCACCGGTGATGGCACCCTCGAACACGGTGTAGATGCGGTCGCACAGTCCGATGAGCTCGGGCAGCTCGGAGGAGATGACGATGACGCCCTTGCCCTGGCCGACGAGCCGCTGGATGATCCCGTAGATCTCGAACTTGGCACCCACGTCGATGCCGCGTGTCGGCTCGTCGAGGATCAGCAGGTCTGGGTCGGTGAACATCCACTTCGCCAGGACCACCTTCTGCTGATTGCCGCCGGAGAGCTTCACGACGCCCTCGTCGACGCTGGGGGTCTTGATCCTGAGACTCTGGCGGAACTCCTCGGCGACGTGATGCTCACGAACCGGATCGACGACGCGACGCCGGGCGATCTTCGACAGCTTGGCGGCCACCATCGAGGTCTTGACGTCGTCCAGCAGGTTGAGGCCGATCGACTTGCGGTCCTCGCTGACGTAGGCGAGTCCGTGCCGGATGGCGTCCGCCACCGACTTCAGCTGGATCTCCTTGCCGTCCTTGAAGACCCGGCCGGAGAGGTAGTGGCCGTAGGAGCGGCCGAACAGGCTCATCGCGAGCTCGGTGCGTCCGGCGCCCATGAGTCCGGCGAAGCCGACGATCTCGCCGCGCCGGACGGTGAAGTGGGAGCCCTTGCACACGAGCCGTTCGTCCGAACTCGGGTGCCTCACCGTCCAGTCGCGGACCTCGAAGAACACCTCGCCGACGTCCGGCGTGTGATCGGGGAACCGGCTGCTGAGCTCGCGGCCGACCATGCCGCGCACGATGCGGTCCTCGTTGACGCCGTCGGCCCGCACGTCGAGGCTCTCGATCGTCCGGCCGTCCCGCAGGATCGTGATGGTGTCGGCGACCGCCTCGATCTCGTTGAGCTTGTGGGAAATCATGATCGACGTGATGCCGCGCTCCCGGAAGCCGCGCAGCAGGTCCAGCAGATGCCGGGAGTCGGCCTCGTTCAGCGCCGCGGTCGGCTCGTCGAGGATGAGCAGTTTCACATCCTTCGCGAACGCCTTGGCTATCTCGACGAGTTGCTGCTTGCCGACACCGATGTCCTTGACCAGCGTGTCCGGATCCTCGTGGAGCCCGACCTGTTCCATCAGCTCGAGCGCCCGGCGCTGTGCGGTCTTCCAGTCGATCCCGCCGCGCCTGCGCGGCTCGTTGCCGAGAAAGATGTTCTCGGTGATCGACATGCCGGGGACCAGCGCCAGCTCCTGGTGGATGATGACGATGCCGGCCTGCTCGCTGGCGCGGATGTCATGGAAGCGGACCTCGTCACCGCGGTAGACGATGTCGCCCGTGTAGCTGCCGTGCGGGTGCACGCCGCTGAGCACTTTCATGAGGGTGGACTTGCCTGCGCCGTTCTCGCCGCAGATCGCGTGGATCTCCCCCTCCTTCACCACCAGGTTGACGTCCGCGAGCGCCCTCACGCCCGGGAACGTCTTGGTGATCGACCGCATCTCCAGCAGGACCGGGTGTTGGTTCATGAGCGGAGCCCCGCGCCGCGGCGACCGCGACGATCACATCGTTCCGGGTCCTTGGGGATGCGACATTTCGTGGACATCAACCTGCCTCCGCCGGCACCTCGTTGTGCCTTCGTGTCCGGGCTGTACCTCTGAGGGACCGGACTTTAAATCCATTTGTTTTACTAAGTCAACGCCCCGCGGCGGTATCGTCATTGAGCTGGAACAGAGAGGACCTCGCGCGTGCGGCAAGCAGGAACAAACCTCCCCAAGGTCGGGCGGTACAACAGAGCGGTGGTCCTCGACCAGATCCAGCTCGCCGACGGAGTAAGCCGAGTTGAGATCGCCCAGCTGACCGGACTGACCCCGCAGACGGTCTCCGGCATCGTGCGCCGGCTGCTGGACGAGGGGATCGTGCGGGAGGACGGCGCCAGCCGGGTCGCCAGTGGCGGCAAACCCCGCACCACCCTGCGGATCAACCCGGACGCGGGCAGTGCCGTCGGGCTCGTGTTCGACCCCGTCGAACTCACCTGCGCCGTGGTCGACCTGCTGGGGCGGCCGCGGGTGGTCAAACGGCGTCCCACACCTCCCGGCACCGACCCGTCACACGTCGTGCCCGCCATGGCCGAGCTGGTGGCCGATGCACTCGACGAAGCGAAGGTTCCACGCAGCCAGGTACTGGGACTGGGACTCGCCACTCCGGGCCCGATCGACCACAAGCTCGGCATGATGGTCGACCCGCCTCAACTCGCCCACTGGACACGGGTGCCCCTGCAAACCATGCTGAGCGAGGCCACCAACCTGCCGGTGACGCTCGACAACGACGCCACCGCCGCCGCGATCGGCGAACGCTGGTCCGGCGTGGGCAAAGGCGTGGCGAACTTCGCCTACTTCTTCTTCGGCACCGGCATCGGCGGCGGCCTGATCCTCAACCATCAGGTGTACAGGGGCGGTTCGTTCAACTCGGGGGAATTCGGCCACTCCTCCGTCCTGCCCGACGGGCCCGAATGCTACTGCGGCAACCGGGGCTGCCTGGAGAGGCTGGTCAACCCGTCCGCGATCGTCGCCGAGGTGCACCGCCGGCTCGCCGCCCGACCCGGCGGCGACAGTGTGCTGTCGCAACCGTTCGACAAGGATCCGGCCTCCGTCGACCATGCCGCGATCCAGCTCGCGGCGGGAGCCGGTGACCCCGTCGCCACCGCCGTCGTCGACGAGGCCGCGGGACACGTCGCCTCGGTCGCGGTCAGCATCGCCAACTTCATTGACGTGGACCTCATCATTCTCGGCGGTCACGGCATTCAGCATGTGGAGTCGCGGTACGTCG
This sequence comes from Streptomyces sp. HUAS ZL42, assembly GCF_040782645.1. Lineage (GTDB taxonomy): Bacteria > Actinomycetota > Actinomycetes > Streptomycetales > Streptomycetaceae > Streptomyces. Next base: position 9,378,570 of record NZ_CP160403.1, on the reverse strand, counting down.
ACATCGTCGCGTCCGCGCTGGAAAGCAGACCGCTGGCCCGTCACATCCGCGTCGTGGAGGTCGCGGCGTCCCCGCTCGGCACGGACGCCGCCGTCGTGGGCAGCGCCGCGCTGGTTCTGCACGCGACCTACTCCCCCCAGCTTTCGGCGCTTCTGTCGGATTGACCGGGCGGCGCCGACGCCCTGGCAGGGATGGCAGGTGGTGCTCGGCACGGATGTGGATGCTGCGCCTGGTTAGGCTGGTCCGAGTTGAACCTGGTCGGCGGGGCGTGCAGGTGTGAGGGGGCGTTGGGCGTGGAGATGCTCGACGGGTCGGACCCGGGGGCCATTGGTGGGTATCCACTGCTGGCGCGGCTCGGTGAGGGTGGCATGGGACGGGTGTATCTGTCCCGGACCGTGTCGGGGCGCCCGCTGGCCCTGAAGACCGTTCGTGCCGAGTTCGGACAGGAGCCCGGGTTCGAGGAGCGGTTCGCACGCGAGATCCGCAACAGCGACCGGGTGCGCTCCCCATGGACGACCGCGGTCGTGGACTACAGCCCCCTGGGGCAGCGGCCGCAGTGGCTCGCCACGGAGTACGTGGCCGCGCCGTCCCTGGCGGAATGGGTGCAGCGGTACGGCCGACTGCCCGAGCAATCCGTACAGGCTCTGGCGGCCGAGCTCTGCGGGGCGCTGGAAGCGGTGCACGGCGCGGGGCTGGTCCACCGCGATGTCAAGCCGTCCAATGTCCTGTTGGGCCGTCACAGGCCTTTGCTCATCGACTTCGGGATCGCCCGAGCAGTGGAGGACTCGCGTCACACGAGGACCGGCGGTGTGATCGGTTCGCCCTGTTATCTGGCGCCGGAGCAGGCAAGTGGCGGTAGACCGGGGGCGCCGGGTGACCTCTTCTCCCTGGCCGCGGTGTTGGTGTACGCGGCGACGGGCCTCGGCCCCTTCTCCCACCCGCACGAGGAGGTCTCGGCCGCCGCGCTGCTCTACCGCATCGTGCACGAGGAACCGAACCTCGACGGCGTTCCGGCGGCCCTGGTCCCACTGCTGAGGTCCTGCCTTGCCAAAGACCCTCGGCAGCGGCCGACGGCCGGCGCCGCCCGTGCCCTGCTGGAGCGCCTGGGCGGCCGGACCGGTGCCTGGCCGCAACTGCTGTCCGAGGCGCTGCAGCGGGATCTCGCGGTACGGGAGCAGGAGGCGCAGGCGTTGGTCTCCACGCCCGCGCCACCGCCCGCTGCGGCCGTTGTGTCACGTGAACCCGTGCACGGCCCGGCTTCCGACGGCGCAGGAACCATCGTCCGGCCGGCCGCCGGTTCCCCGCAACGCCGGCTGTCCGGCCGTACCGGCTGGGTGGTCGCAGGGACCATTGCCGCGGCCCTGATCGCCACGGCGGCCACGCTCGTCGTACAGCGTCTGTCCGGCAATGACGCATCCGGCGCGACGCCGTCGCCCTCACCCACCGCCGCTTCGCTTCCCACGTCCTGGGCCGGCACGTGGGTCGGTACCGGCCCGGGCACCCCGACCGCCGACGGCATCGCTCAGGCCCGGACCGACCGGTTCGCCGTCACCCTGACGCTCCACGCGGCGCTGCGAGGTGAGTTGGCCGGCAAGCAGGTCAGCAAGGTGACCGAAGTGGGCACCGGCCGTGAGTTGGGATGCACCGAGGCGCTGGAACTGCGGGAGGTACGCAGGACATCGATGGTCTTCGAGGCGGTCACCAGCCACCCGACCGACCGCTCGGCCGCGCTCTCCTGCCCCGAGGGCAACATCTACGTCGTCACGATGACCGACCACGACACCCTGAGCCTGGGCGACGAAGGTGCCCAGTCCGCCGGGGCCCCCTCCACCCTCAGCCGGCGCTGACCGACACGTCCAAGTGCGCTGACAGGACGGTGAGTTCGGCCCATACGAGCCGGCCTCGAGGGAGGCGGTCGGTACCCCATCGGGAAGTGAGAGCCTCGACCAGGTGGAGGCCTCGTCCGCCGCATTCGCCGCTTGCCGTGTTCCGAGGTGTTGGGCTGCCGTCCCAGCCGGAGCCGTGATCTCCCACCTCGATCCGGACGACCCATGCGGCGGCTTCGTCGCGGATGACCTTCAGGGTGTGCCAGACGGGCCCCGCGCCGTGGCGGACCGCATTGGTGACCAGTTCGGAGACCACCAGCACGATTTCGTCGGCCGGTTGGGAGTGGCACCAGCGCCGCAGCCGGTCCATGACCTGCCGCCGCGCCTCCCCCGGCGATTCAAGCGTCGCTGGGAGAGTCCACGTGCAGGTCGCGCGCACGGTACGGGACCCGCCAGAGCTGAGAACGGACATAACGTGCTCGCAGGGGTTGACGCGGCCTGTGCGCGTCAACGGTGTCCGCGCATCGAGCGAGGTGTCGTCCGCAGGCCACTGGGCGGCTTTTCATGGGGACCTTCACGTGGGAGTTGTCCTGGTGCGCGGTTCGGTTGACAACAGATTTCGGGAGGATTCCATCAAGGCGGGATGCCTGGAATGACGGGGAACAGGCCGACGGACGGCTTCACCTCCCGTCCCTGGGTGGGAAGCCGTCCGCGCGTTCTTCAAGTTCCGGTCTCAGGTTCAGGCCAGCGGATTGCGGCCCGACTTCCCGCCTGTGTGGCAGCCACCGTTCCTGACGCAGATCACGACCTGCAGGTAGGCGATGTTGTAGCCGTCGGACAGGGAGAGATCGTTGTACGTCGTGTAGTCACCCGTGTCGCACCCGGAGTAGTCCCAGCGCTTGGTGTCGGTGGTCCAGACTCCTCCGTTGGTTCGGGTGACACGGAAGTACGCGTAGACCGGGTTGGAGTCGCAGCCCCAGTCCGAGACGATCAGGTCGATGTTGGACGCGCGGCCGGGGCCGGTCCAGTCGAACGTCGCCCCGGCGTAGCCGTAGGTGTCCGAGGAAATGATCAGTTCCGAGTCCACCTGTTCGGCCGCTGTCGCAGCCGGCGCCAAAAAGGCGACGACGGCGGCGAAGGCTGCGATCAGAGCGGTGAGCCCCGCCCAGTGTCGGCCGCCCCAGGCCCCCCGGCGCTGAGGCTTGAACGAATTCTGCATGTGACTACTCCCAGTTATCGGTCGGAGGGAGATGCGAGTCGCTGAGTCGTGCGGGGCCCAAGTGAGGCTTGGGACCCATGTGCAGCGATGTACTGGTTTGACGGAAAACGATGCTTCCAGCCGGCTCAGCTGCTGTCATGCTCATTCAAAGCAGGTGAAGAGTCGCAGGCGGGTGGGCTGAAGGGAGAGTGATGCTCCGCTTCCATTTCACGGCCGAGGATCTGACCAGAACCCGGGTCGCGGGGGCTCCGCACCCGTTGTGGGAGATAGCCGTAAGCCTCCACCGGTTCCAGACCAGGGAGGGACGCTGGGCGTACGCGCACTGGCACCGCACCACATGCGCTCGGCTCCATGAGGCCGGGCTGGAGCGCAAGGTGAAGAACCTTCTGCTGCCGCTCTTCCCCCGCGCGATCTACTTCCCTGACTTCCTCACGCCGCTGGAGGGCGCCGAAGGACTCGAGGCAGGCTTGGACGCCATCCTGGCGGCGCCGCGCGGACAGGTGGCCGGGGAGATCGCACGGCTCGCCCGGACCGTCCGGGCTCCGGCCTGGGCCCACAGCCTCACCGAGCCCGACACCCGGAGTCGGCTGACGGAGCTTCTGCGTACGTACGCCCAGGTCGTCATCGACCCCTACGAGGAGCACATCGCCGAACGGCTGTGCGCGGAGCGCGTCCGCCACGCCAACACCCTGCTCTGCCACGGAACGGAAGGCCTGCTCGGCAGCCTGGCGCCGACCATCCGCTGGAGCCATCCCCTTCTGGAGATCGACTGCTATCCGGAGGAGCGGGACGTCCACCTCGGCGGACGTGGACTGCTTCTCATCCCCTCGTACTTCTGCTGGAACACCCCCGTCGCCCTGGCCGACCCCGGTCTGCCGCCCGTCCTGCTGTACCCCCTCCAGCACGCGGCAGAGGCGGCCCCGGCCACCGACGCCCCGCCCCTGCACGCCCTGCTCGGCCGGACGCGCGCCGCCATCCTCCGGGCCACCGCCACCGGTGTCACCACCACCGACGCCGCCCGGCAGGCGGGAGTGTCCACGGGGACCGCCACCCACCACACCACCGTATTGCGCGACGCCGGACTGATCACCAGTCACCGCCACGCCAACACGGTCCTGCACACCCTCACCCGTCTCGGTGCCGCCCTGCTCGCACGAGAGGGGCGGGCGCCACAGCGGCCGGATCCGGACCTTGCGCCGACGCCAAATACCTGACTTCCTTTGCGAGTTGGGCCAGTAAATTCGACCAGTAGGCCCACGCATTCAGGCGTGGGTGGTCCTGTCGGAATTCCGCCGTCAGGCATGATGTCCGCCATGACGACCATTGCCGATCGGCTCCCCGAGCCGCCGCCTCGCGAGCCCGATTTCGAGGACGATTTCACCGCTCCGCATCTCAGGACGGATCGGTGGGTCGATCACTACCTGCCGCACTGGACATCACCCGAGCGGTCTCAGGCACGGTACGACATCGACAATTCCGGGCTGCGATTGCGCATTGACGCCGATCAGCCGGATTGGCGAGAGGAGGACGCTCTCCGCTTCGCGTGTCCAACCTGCAGACCGGGGTCTTCTCCGGCCCACTTGGCTCTCGGCGAGGAACACACCGGCATCGCCCGGACGGACTCGTCGTCCGCACCGAGACACCGGAGCAGCTGTTGTGGGCGCCCACCACCGGACGGGTGGATGTGACCGTGAGTGCGAGCGTCAATGAAGGGTGCATGCTCGCGGCGTGGCTTGTGGGGACGGAGCACCTGTCCGAAGAAGACAGCGGCGAGATCTGCATTTTCGAAATCGACGCCGACGCTGTCGGGGAGGGCAAGAGCCACGCCCGATGCGGGGTGAAAGCGCATTCCGACGAGCGGTTGGCAACCGACATGACGGAAGTAGCCGTGCCCGTGGACGCATCGATGCCACACACCTGGACGGCCATCTGGACCCCGTCGGGCACGGTCATCGGCTGCGAGGGCGTCGTCGTGAAACGGGTACCTCAGTCTCCGCGTTACCCGCTCTTTCTGATGATCGACCTCTTCGAGATCGGTCCTCGCTCGGAGAACGCCATGGTCTATCCCAAGACCGCTCGCATCCACCGCGTGCGCGGGTGGGACACGTCATTCACCGTCCGTCAGCCACGTATGGCGGGGTCCGCCGTGCGGTGCAACTATCGAACGGGCACCTGACGGCAGGGCGTTCCCACCTCTCGCGGCGAAGCGGGAGCGGGCACCGCACTTACGCGAGGAGGGATGGCCATGGCCAAGCGTCTGGTCGTCTGCTGCGACGGAACGTGGAACTTCGCCGACCAGCCGAGCAAGACGAACGTCACCAAGGTCGCCCTGTCCGTACACCCGGGGTCCGCCGCCGGGAAGGACCAGCGGGTGTACTACCACAGCGGCGTGGGCATCCGGCAATGGGAGCGCCTGCGCGGCGGCGCGTTCGGCGTGGGCCTGTCCCGCAACGTCCTCGACGCCTACCGCTTCCTCGTCACGACGTACGAACCCGACGACGAGCTGTTCCTCTTCGGCTTCAGCCGGGGCGCGTTCACCGCCCGCAGCCTGGCGGGTCTGGTGCGCAACTGCGGCATCCTGCGCCGGGATCACGCCGACCGGGTCAAGGAGGCATGGGCCCTCTATCGCGACCGAGTCGAGAAGCCGAGCGGCGCTGCCTCCACCTTGTTCCGCCGTTCGTATGCTTACGAGACGGAAATCCACTTCGTCGGGGTGTGGGACACGGTCGGTGCCCTGGGCATCCCGGTGCCGGGCCCCAGATGGCTCGAGCCGGTCGTGAACCGGTTCAACCGCCGCTGGGCGTTCCACGACACCGAGCTGAGCAGCTGGGTCAAGGCGGCCTTCCACGCGCTGGCCATCGACGAACAGCGCTCGGCGTTCCGGCCGACGCTGTGGCACCAGCAGCCCGGCGCCGCCGAACAGGGCCAGGAGCTGAAGCAGGTGTGGTTCGCCGGGTCGCACTGCGATGTCGGTGGCGGCCACGAGGAGACGGGGCTGTCCGACATCAGCCTGCTGTGGATGGTCGACCAGGCCCGCAGATACGGGCTGGAGTTCGACGCCGAAGCACTCGGCGCGGCCGGGCCGACGGAGATGAAGCCGGACGAGAAGACCCTCGACTTCCACGTGGAGCCGGACGCCTTGGGCGAGCTGCACCCCTCACGGACGGCCCTGTACCGACTGTTCAAGCCGCTTCACCGGCCCCTCGGACGGTCGGCGGACGACGAGGGCCGCCTCGACGGGAACGAGTTCCTGACGGTGCCGGCCAAGGAGCGCCACGACAAGGACACGGGCTACCGGCCGCCGGAGCTCGAGCGGTACCTCGCCGAACCGGCGCGCGTCCGACTGGAGCCGGTGCTGCTGCCGGGTCTCGCGCTGGACGGACTGGACCCGACCACATAGCGGCTGCCTCCTCCTCCGAGTGGCTCCGGTGGCGCGAGCTCCGGATGGCTGTTGTCTGTACAACAGAAGTGCAGACAGGAAGCGGGAGAGCATGGAGCAGAAGCTGGCGCGTCTCGGGACACGCCGGGCCGCCGGGATGGCCGGAATCGTGTTCGCGGTCCTGATTGCCGCGGCTATCGTCCTGGTGCGCATCGCCCTGCCCGGCGGGGCCGAAGGGCACGAAGTCTCCGTCGACGGCGGACAGCGCGATGCCGTGCAGACGGCGCTGGCGCTGCTCCCGTTCGCCGGGATCGCCTTCCTGTGGTTCATGGGAGCCCTGCGCGAGCAGGCCGGTGAGGGCGAGGACCGGTTCGTCTCCACCGTGTTCCTGGGCAGTGGTCTGGTCTTCGTCGCCACCCTGTTCGGCGCTGCCGCGGCTGCCGGAACCGTACTCGCCGACAGTCAGCAGCCCTCCCCCTTCGGCCGCTACTTCGCCTACACCCTGCTGACCACGTACGCGATGCGTATGGCAGCGGTCTTCATCATCACGACCTCGACCATCGGCCGCCGGCTCGGCCACTCTCCGCGCCCGCTCGTCGTCTTCGGCTATGCGTCGGGCCTGACGCTGCTCGTGGTGGGAGCCAGCGTGCCCTGGTCCGAACTGGTCTTCCCGGCCTGGGCGCTGGTGGTCAGTCTGCACATCCTCTGGGGACGGCCTCCGGCCGGCCCACGTCCTGCCGCCGCGGACTGAGCCGGCCACCCCGCTCACCCGAACGGTCTCCTCCTCGTCGCCGTCTCCCCCGCGGCCACCGAGGGTGGTCGAAGGGGGTTGACCGGGCCGTTGGAAAGGACCGATTCCCTTGGTAAGGATTGCCGTCGACCTGAACCGCTGTCAGGGGTACGCGCAGTGCGCCTTCCTCGCCCCCGAGGTCTTCGCCATGCATGGCGAGGAGGCGCTGCTGTACGACCCGGAGGCCGACGAGGCCCAGGGCGAGAAGCTGGCGCAGGCCGCCGCTGCCTGCCCTGTCCAGGCCGTCGTGGTCGATGCCGTGGACGCATCGGCCGAGGCGGTGCCCGGTGATCGGTGACGGATCCCTGGAACGGTTCAGACGCGAGGGCCGCATCGTCGTCGTCGGCGCCTCACTGGCGGGCCTGCGGGCCGCGGAAACCCTGCGCGACAAGGGGTTCGCGGGCTCCCTGACGATGATCGGCGACGAGCCCCACGAGCCGTACGACCGGCCCCCGCTGTCCAAGCAGGTCCTGCTGGGCAAGGCGGCCGCGGAGCGCACGGCGCTACCGAGGCTCCGTTCCGTCGACGCGACGTGGCGGCTGGGCGTCCCGGCCGCCGGCCTGGACATGGCCGCCAGACGGGTGCGGCTGGCCGACGGCGACGAGGTGCCGTACGACCGGCTGCTGATCGCCACCGGGGTACGAGCGCACCCGTGGCCGCGCGAGGCCGAGGCGCAACTCGACGGCGTCTTCGTCCTGCGGACCCGCGACGACAGTGCCGCGCTCGCGCGGCGGCTCGAGGCCGGCCCCAAGCGGGTCCTCGTCATCGGGGCCGGGTTCACCGGTTCGGAGATCGCCTCCGCCTGCCGCGAACGCGGCCTTGCCGTCACCGTCGCCGAGCGCGGCGCGGCGCCCCTGGTCGGCGCTCTCGGCGGGGTGGTCGGCGCGGTCGCCGCCGAGATGCAGCGCGAGCACGGTGTGGACCTGCGGTGCGGGGTCATGGTGACCGCTCTGGAGGGCGATGCCTCGGGACGGGTGCGCGCCGCGCAGCTGTCCGACGGCTCCACCGTGGAGACCGACGTGGTGATCGTCTCGCTCGGCGCCACCCGCAACACCGAATGGCTCGCCGGATCCGGACTCGGGGCAGGCCCCCGAGGCATCGCGTGCGACGCCGGCTGCCGCGCCTTCGACATCCGCGGAATCGTCACCGACGACATCTATGCGGCGGGCGACGTCGCACGCTGCCCGCACCCCCTGTTCGGCTACCAGTTCCTGTCTCTGGAGCACTGGGGCAACGCCGTCTCCCAGGCCCGGATCGCGGCGCACAACATGATCAGCGAGAGCACCGACCGCATCCCCCACATGGAAGTGCCGGCCTTCTGGTCCTCGCAGTTCGGAGTCAACATCAAGTCGGTCGGGGTGCCGTCGCTGGGGACGGAGATCCTCATCTCGCAGGGATCGCTCAAGGATCACCGGTTCCTGGGCGTCTACGGGTATCAGGGGCGCGTCATCGGCGCGGTCGCCTTCGACCACGCCCGGTGGCTGCCGTTCTACCAGGAGCTGATCGAGACCACCGCGCCGTTCCCGCCGTCGTTCCCCACGGTCGACCGGCGCTCGGACGGACAGCGGCCGATCGACGCCGACTTCCCCGATCCTTCGGTCCCCACTCACGGCCCCACCGTGACACTCGGCGGCTACTCGCCGGCCGACCGCCGGATGACGTTCACCCCCGCGCACTGACCCGTACGGCCACGAGGACTCGCCATGACGCAATCCTTGCTGCACCAGATCCTGGACCACGCCAACCGCGCCAATCCGTACCCGATCTACGAACAGCTGCGGAAGACGCCGGTACACCACGAAGACGGCGGGCCATACGTCATCAGCACCTACTACGAGATCCGCAGCCTCCTGCACGATCCTCGGATCAGCTCCGACGCCCGCAATCTGGCCTCGACCGCCCGCGACCCGCTGGCCGAACCGGCCCGGGAGGAGAGCGCCCTGCCTCCCGGGTTCCTGCGGCTCGACCCGCCGGAACACGACCGGCTGCGACGCATGACGAACCGGCCCTTCGGCCCGCCGCACTCCCCGCACCGTGTCGACGGTATGCGCGGGGAGCTCCACGACATCGTCTCCGGCCTCATCGACGGCCTCGGCGACCCTGGCCGGATCGACCTGGTGGAGCAGTTCTCGTACCCCTTTCCGGTCACCGTGATCTGCCGGCTGCTCGGGGTGCCGCGCGAGGACGAGGCGCGCTTCCACACCTGGGCGGACACACTCGCCGCGAGCCTGGACCCCGACCCGGACGCGGATCCCACCGAGCGCGGCAAGGGCGCGCACGACGCCCGTATGGAGTTGGGCATGTACCTGGCCGGCCTGATCGAGGAGCGCCGCACGAATCCCGGCGAGGACATGCTCTCCCAGCTGGCGACCGCCAAGGGCGAGGACGGCCCGATGACGACGATGGAGCTGCTCAGCACCGCGGCGCTGCTGTTGATCGCGGGACACGAGACCACCGTCAATCTCATCACCAACGGAATGCTGACCCTGCTGCGCCGTCCCGACGTACTCGAGCGGCTGCGGGCGGATCCTCGGCTGGCGGTGCCCATCGTCGAGGAGCTGCTGCGCTTCGAGCCGCCGGTACAACTGGTGCCACAGCGCACCACCCTCGCCGACATCGAGGTCCGCGGCGTCACCATCCCCAAGGGAGCCTCCCTCTGGCTGGTTCTGGCGTCCGGCAACCGCGACCCTCAGCGCTTCGAGGACCCCGACCGCTTCGACCCGGACCGCCGGGACATCCAGCACCTCGGCCTGGGCAGCGGCATCCACAGCTGCTTCGGCGCACCGCTCGCCCGGCTGGAGACACAGTTCGCCTTGTCGGAGCTGGCCAGGAGGCTGGAAAACCCCCGTCTGCTGGAGGACCCACCCCCGTACCGGCAGAACGCAGTACTGCGCGGGCCACGGCATCTGCCCATCGCGTGCGACGGGATCCGCCCCTAGGACCCCCAAGGACCCCCTGAGACAGATCCGGGTCCCACCGCCACAGCGACGCGCGCCCTTCAGTGCCCTCCTGCCGTGGATCTCCTACGGAGGACCAGGACAGCGGTGTCGTCGCTGCGGGCGCCGGCGGTGTGCTGTTGAAGCTGCCGGTAGAGAGTCGGAGCCACCTCGCCGACCGGGACACTCCCCAACGCCGCCGCGCGTTCCTCCAGCGGATAGAACCTGCCCGCCGGGTCGCGGGCCTCGGTGACTCCGTCCGTGCACAACAGCAGAGCGCTGTCCGCAGGGAAGGCGAACCATTCGACGGTGCGTGGTCCGGGAGCCAGGGAGTCCAGCCCCAACGGGACACTCGGCTCGTCCCGCAGCGCCGGCCCGGCGTGTTCACCATGCAGAAGCAGGGGCGGAACGTGACCGCAGTTGATCGCCTGGACCTCCAGCTCGGAGCCGACGCTGAGAACCACGCCGGTGACGAAGCGCTCACGCTCACCCACGTGCTCGGCGAAGGAGTTGTGCCGCAGAACAGCCTCCTCGAGAAGGTCGACCACGGCGGTGAGCGTCGGCTCCGCCATCGCGGCCTCCCGGAAAGTACTCAGTGCGGCGAAGGCGGCGCCTATGGCCGGCAGGCCCTTGCCCTGGACGTCGGCGATGAAGACACGACTGCCGTACGGTGAGGCCACCACCTCGTAGATGTCGCCCCCGACCCGGCTGTCCTCCTCCACGGGCTCGTACAGCCCATGGACGATGAGCTCATCGGTCACCAGGGGAAACGGCCGCAGAATCTGCCGCTGGAGAGCGGCAGCCGCTGACCTCAGGCGGGCGATTTCTCCCTCATGGCGGACGCGCTGCTCCGCACGGGCCACGCTCAGGCCGCTGAACACCATCGCGAACACGACCACGACCAGATTGGCCCCCGCCGTCTCCAGCGGTCTGTCGATCAGAGAGCCGATGATGATCAAGGTCACCCAGACCGAGGCGACAGAGGTCTGCCGCACGGTGCCCCTCCCGGCGATCAGCGCGGGAAGGACGACGAGGAAGGGAGCAAGTCGCGTGTCCCGCCCGAACGCGATGCCGCTCACCACGAGGACGACGGTGCACGCCGCGAGCCAGAACACCACGGCGCCCCAGGCGAGAGACCTGAGGCCTTCGCTCCGGCCACTCACAGCGGCCTGGTCTTGCTGACCGTTCGTGGTGCTCACCATGTCTGTGCTCCTGCGGCCACCCGCGCACGAGCGGTGGTCACCCGTCGTGCCCGGCAGACGGCATGTCGGCGAACCACCTCCTCATCCACCATCCGACGCTTCTCGACACAGTGGCAATTCGCCACGAATCACTCCGCCGGCTCATCCGCACGCGGGAGCGAGGCCAAGGCCGGCGAGCGCAGCCGTACCGGCTGCGGCATGGCCGTTCCCGGCGAGCAGCAGCGTGCGCGCCGACTGGTAGTGGCAGCCGGCCGCGTCGAATGCCGCTGCCGCGGCGAGCTGCCGTGTCACGTCGCCGTCCAGCAGCGCCTGAGCCCGCTCCAGCTGGGCGGTGGCGACCGGGTTGCCGGCGACAACACTCCGGGCGGCCTCGATCCGGTCCCGGGCGTCCGGGTGCCCGGCGAGCACCGAGGCCTCCGCCCGCAGCGCCACGTACCAGTGCAGCCAGATCCAGGAGACCCATTTCCACACCTGTTCCGGCTCCGGTGCGACCCGCTCCAGGGCCGCGTCCGGGTCCCCGTGATGAAGCAGGACCATGGCGTCGAAGACCGCACCGTAGCCGTGCCGGTGCTCCGACGCGGTGCCCGCCTGGTCGACGATCGCGAGCCAGCTTGCCCGGGCGTCGTGGTCGCCGCGCAGGCCGTGGATCATCGCTACCGACGCGGCGGCCGGGCCGAGCGAGAACGACCGCTGCCGGCCGCTCTGCTTCCACGCATCCATGAATCTCACGCTGCGGGTGAGTACGTCGCCGGCACGGCCCGCGAACGCGTCCGCGATCAGCAGCCAGGACGTTGCGTGATGGCCCACCTCGGCGAACAGCGGGTGGTCGGCGAGCTCCCTGCCCCACTGGCGTGCCCGCGCCAGCTCACCCACGCCGAGAGCGGTTCCGGCGGCCATGGCGAGGGCGTCCATGTGCTCGTGCGTACTGGCGGGTGTGTGCGGCACCGAAGCCAGAATGTCGATGCGGCGCCGGGCGGCAGCCGCGGCGCCGAACGACTCACCGGCCCAGGTCCGGGCGCCGGAGAGCGCGTCGAGAGCGGCGGACTCAGCCACCGGGTCGCCCGCCCGCCGGGCGAGCTCGACGGCCTTCTCGGCGCACCTGACCGTCTCGTGCGCGGTGTTGTCCGCATCTCCCTGGACCGAGCCGAAGGCATCCGCGATCACCGCCGCCTCGGCCAGCGCGACGGCCGCCTCGGCCGCCGGGTCGCCGTCGCCGGACAGCTCTCGCGCCGCCCTGAGCACCGCGGTCACCTCGTCCGCGGCGGGGATCCGTGTGAACTCGCTGGAGAAGCGGTACGCGACGGTGGCTGCGGCCGCCAGGTCACGGCCGGCGCCGGTGGTGTCACCAACCCGGCGCGCGGCCTCCGCGGCGGCACGATGCAGGCGGAACATGTCGTCGCCGAGCCTGCGGCAACCGGCCACCCCCGCGGCCTCCCGCAGCGCCGCCGCACCGGCGGCGTCATCGGCGAGCGCGGCCGCCTGCTCGAACCGCTGCTGGGCCTCGCCGAGCAGGTTGCGGGTGAAGGTCAACTCGGCCAGGGACAGGGCCAGACGGCAGGCGTCCGCACGCTGCTCCGGCTGGTCGGCGGCCCAGGTCAGGGCGGCTCTCAGGTCCTCCGCCATCGCGTCGAACCGCGCACGCCAGTCCGCGCCTTCACCTCCCGTGAGGGCGTTCGCGTCGGCCAGGCACCACCCCACGTGGCGGGATCGGACGTCCGTCGATTCACCGGCGTCGGCGAGCCGCTCCGCGCCGTACTGACGGATGGTCTCCAGCGCCTGGTACCGGGTGCCGGTCGCGGAGGGTGCCGCGGTGAGCAGGCTCTGTTCGGCGAGGCTGCCGAGCCCGTCGGCGACCGCGGCCGGATCCAGCGGGGCGAAGGCGGCCACCGCGGTGGCCGCCTCAGCGGTGAACGGCATGACGAACACCGAAATCCGGCGCAGCAGCGCCTGATCCTGCGGCTGAAGCAGGTCGTGGCTCCAGTCCAGCGCCGCCCGCACCGACCGGTGCCTGTCGTCCGCGCGAGGTCCCCCGGCGAGGATCCGCAGCTGGTCGGAGAGGCCGGCCGTGAGGCCGTCCAGTCCGAGCGTGGGCCACCGTGCCGCCGCCAGCTCGATCGCCAGCGCCATCCCGTCGAGCCGTTCGCAGATGGCCGCGATCCGGTCGCGTACCGAGGGATCCGGCGGCCGGCCGACCGCCGCCGCCCGTTCCATGAACAGGGTCACGGCCTCCGAATCGCCACCGCCGGCCCAGGACAGCGGCGGAACCGGGAAGACCCACTCGAAGGGCACCATCATCCGGGCCCGGCTCGTGGCGAGCACCCGCAACCGGGGGCAGGCCGTCAGCAGCCGTTCCAGGAACGGCGCCACCCCGTCGCGTATCTGCTCGCAGTTGTCCAGCACGAGCAGCGCCTGGCGGTCCGCCAGCGTGGCCAGCAGCGCCTCGTCGATACCACGCCCGGGCTGCTCCCCCACACCCACGGCCGCCGCGACCGCCGCCCCCACCCGCCCCGGGTCGGTGACTGGGGCCAGGTCGACGAACCACACCCCGTCGACGAAGTCGCCGGCCGCCTCCGTCGCCACCGCCAGCGCGAGCCGGGTCTTCCCCACCCCGCCCGGACCGACGGCGGTCACCTGCCGACGTGTCTTCACCGCCTCGGCCAGCTCCGCGCGCTCCCGTACCCGGCCGATGAACGCTGTCAGGGGTGCCGGGAGGGCTGGTACCGGGCGTGGCTGCTCGGCGCGGGCGAGTTCGGCCGCGCGCCGGGAGAGCGCCCGCCGGTCCGGCACCTGAAGCTTGCGCAGCAGCGCGGAGACGTGGGACTCGACCGTGCGCACGGAGATGAACAGCTGCGCGGCGATCTCCGCGTTGCTGAGGTGCTGCCCGAGCAGCGCGAGCACTTCGGATTCCCGAGCCGAGATCACTGGACTGGACACCGAGCCATTATCCGATCATCCGGGGTGGTCTCCGTGGTGTTTCCGTGGTGGGTTCCGTGCTGGGCACGGAGGTGGACCGAGCCCTGGCCGGGAGAGGCTGTGACCACACCGATCAAGCCCGGCAGGACAACACACCGGGTCGATCGAGCCCCGCGATCACAGGAGTGACCATGGACTCTCACGCCGGCGACCCGCGCCCCCGCGCTGTGCGTCGCCGCGACACCGAGCACCGGCTCACCCATGACGTCGACGTCTGGGTGGCCAGTGCCGCCACGGACGGCGCCCCCTATCTGGTGCCGCTGTCCTTCGACTGGGACGGCGAGACGCTGCTGGTGGCCACCCCGGCCGACAGCCCGACCGGCAGAAACCTGACCGCCACACGGATGACGCGGCTGGGGCTGGGCCACACGCGCGACGTGTCCATGATCGAAGGCGAGGTCGAGGTCCTCGAGATCGAGGCACTGCCGCAGCAGCGGGGTGACCGGTTTGCCGTGCGCACCGGCTTCGACCCGCGCACACTGGCCACGCCGTACCGCTGGTTCCGTATCACCCCGCGCCGCATCCAGGCCTGGCGCGAGGCGGACGAGTTGCCGGGTCGTGAACTCATGCGTGACGGCGGCTGGCTCGGCTGACCGCCGCCCAGCACGCGCCCCCCGATCAAACTGCCAAGACAGCAAAGGAAAACCTGCCATGACGAACACACGGAAGTCCGCCCGGAGCGCTGCCTCGACCGAGGGGAAGTTCGACGGGTTCACGGCCGAGGAACGCGAGGCGATGAAGGAGCACGCCCAGGAGCTGAAGAGGTCCGCGCGACGCAGCCCGCGCACGGCCAAGGCGGACGCCGAGAAGGACGTACTCGCGAAGATCGCCGAGATGGCGGATGCGGACCGCGCCCTCGCCGAGCGGCTCCACGAGATCGTCAGGTCCGCCGCGCCGGACCTCTCGCCGAAGCTGTGGTACGGGATGCCCGCGTACGCCAGGGACGGCAAGGTCGTCTGCTTCTTCCAGAGCGCGCAGAAGTTCAAGACCAGGTACGCCACGCTCGGCTTCAGCGACCAGGCGAAACTCGACGAAGGCACCATGTGGCCCACCGCCTACGCCCTGACGGAGCTGACCGCCGCCACCGAGGCAATGATCGTCGAGCTCATCGGGAAGGCAGCGGGCTGAGACGCGGTCCTGGCGTGCCAACGGAGTCGTGAACGGGCGGGCTTCCAAGGCCCGCTATTGCCCGAATTGGATATTTTTGAGAGGCATGTAATAGTTCTGCCGTGCGAGACCTCTACCCGAGGAGTACGGCCGCATGATCCACGGAGCCCACCCGAACGCTCCTGTCACTGCCCACCACGTGAACATCGCCCGTGCCCGCGACTGCGACAACTGCCGCGGCTGGGGAAGCGTCGTCAACAACGGACGGTTCGAGCTCTGCCCTGTCTGTCAAATCCCGGCGCAGGCCCCATGAGGGCGTTCAGCGCTCCGGCGCCCGGCCCCCGGCGAGCGAGACGAGGTCCGGAAGCATCCCCGCCAGTTCCTCCAGCAGCCTGTCCATGTCCACCACGCCGGGAAGCGGGTGGTACGGCGCATCCTTGTGGAAGGTGAGCCCGAGCTCCGCCGCACTCCAGTTGCGCTCCAGACGCAGGTACGGTCCGCTGCTCGGCACGTCGAACACGACGACCAGCCGGTGTGCGTCGACCGTGCTCGTCAGGTTCTCAACGAACCGGCCCACACTGCTCCGGCCTTGTCGCGCTTGAGCTGCTGCCAGCCAGGCCGAGCGGCCAGGGCACGCATCGCCCGGTCCGCCTTGCCGACCCGGCGGGCGGTGCGGACCGCGAAGGTCACGCCGATCAGGGACGGGGCCATGATGACGGCGAAAAAGATGATCCAGCCCAACACATAGTCCCTTCGCTCAGGCTCGGGAAGCCCGTTCGCCCGCATCCAGAGGACTACCGAAACCGCCGCGCCGGCTCACACCCTGCCGCCGAAGAACACCTGCACCTCGCGGATGAGCCCCTCTCGCACCGTGATCGCCTCGACGTTGCGGTACCGCCCGCCCGACGTGAGCTCGTACTCGTAGTGGACGAGGACGATCTCGTCGTCGGCCGGGGTGACGTGCAGCAACGAACCGGCCCACACTGCTACGACTCCGTTGGCACTGCTCCGGCCTTGTCGCGCTTGAGCTGCTGCCAGCCAGGCCGAGCGGCCAGGGCACGCATCGCCCGGTCCGCCTTGCCGACCCGGCGGGCGGTGCGGACCGCGAAGGTCACGCCGATCAGGGACGGGGCCATGATGACGGCGAAAAAGATGATCCAGCCCAACACATAGTCCCTTCGCTCAGGCTCGGGAAGCCCGTTCGCCCGCATCCAGAGGACTACCGAAACCGCCGCGCCGGCTCACACCCTGCCGCCGAAGAACACCTGCACCTCGCGGATGAGCCCCTCTCGCACCGTGATCGCCTCGACGTTGCGGTACCGCCCGCCCGACGTGAGCTCGTACTCGTAGTGGACGAGGACGATCTCGTCGTCGGCCGGGGTGACGTGCAGCAGCCGCTGGTCCGTCATCCGGTCGGCCGTCGGAAAGCACCGGTCGAAGAACGCCGCCTTGTCGATGTGGTCGTCCCGCGGGCTGGTGAAGGTGAAGTCGTCGGAGTAGAGGGGCAGGGCCGCGGCTCGGTCCTGCGACCTGTAGTGGCGGAAGGCGGCCTCTACGACGTCCTGCGGACGGTCGGTCATAGGGCCACCGTACGACGGCACGGGCGACGGCGGACACGCGAAACGGCGGCCGGCGGCCGGCTCGGGCAGGGTTTCGGACGTGCCGCCCGCGGCACCCGGGCTGGGCAATGACGCGGGCCGGAGAGACCATGGGAATTGCCGGTAGCCAGAACGCGGACATGCGTCGATGACAACGGTGTCGACAGTGGTCGGCACGTGCTGTCGGCCGGGTGGAGGAGGATCTGGGATGACAGCCGAATCCTTCCCGTCCAACGGTGGCGAGTACGCCCCCGAGCCGCCACGGCCCACCGGCCTGCTGGATGTGCTGAGCGTTGCCGCCGTCGTCGTCGACGCCGACGGTCGCATCGTGTTCTGGACGCCGCAGGCCGAGGAGCTCTTCGGCTATACGGCACAGGAGGCCCTCGGCAGGTACGCGGCGCGCCTGTTCATTCACCCCGAGCACCTGCAGGCCGTGAGGAAGCTGTTCGCGGAGGTGCTGGAGACAGGGCGGGGCTGGGCCGGCGCGTTCCCCGTCCGGCACAAGGACGGCAGCAGCCGCCTGATGGAGTTCCGCAACATGCGGCTGCAGGACGATCTCGGAGGTGTCTACGCCCTGGGCATCGCGGCCGACCACACCCTGCTCCAGCGTGTCGAGACCGATCTGGCTCTGTGCGAGCGGCTGATCAACCAGTCTCCGATAGGTCTGGCCCTCATGGACCCCGATCTGCGGTATCTCCTGGTCAACCCGGCGCTGGAGCGTATCGACGGGATCCCCGCCGAAGACCACATCGGCCGTCGCCTGAGGGAGACCCTGCCCTTTCCCGACGTCGACACCGTCGAGTCCGCTCTTCGTCAGGTCCTCACCACCGGCACTCCGCTGCTCGACCAGTACCACGTGGGCCGTCCCCCGGCCGACCCCGACCACGACCACGCCTGGTCCCTCTCCTTCTACCGGCTCGAGGACCCCGGCGGACGGGTCCTGGGTGCCGCCGCCTCGGTCGTGGACGTCACCGAGCGGCACCGCGCGGCCGGCGAGGCCGACCGGGCCCGGCGCCGCCTCGCCCTCATCGCCGAAGCCTCCACCCGCGTAGGCACGACGCTGGAGGTGGAGCAGACCGCCGACGAGCTGGCCGAGATCGCCACCCACGAGCTCGCCGACATAGTCGCCGTGGACGTTCTCGACTCGGCCCTGGCATGCCGCCGTACGCGCAGACCGGACAACGGCCGGGAGCTCTTCCGCGCCCTCGCCCTCAAGGCGACCCACCCCACCGTGGCTCTGCGCGCCGCCGACCCTCCCGGTGACCTCGCCGCGTACGACGGTGACCGCTTGGTCACCCTGTGCGTCCATTCCGGTCGGCCCGTGCTGGTACGCCACGTCGGCGACAAGGACCTGCCGCGCATCGCCCGCGACGCCGAGGCCACCACACTCCTGGCCCGCGCAGGCGTCCACTCCTATCTCGCCGTTCCGTTGGTCGCCCACGGGGAGGTGCTCGGCGCCCTCGACCTCAAACGCACCCGCAACCCGCTCCCCTTCGACGAGGACGACGTCGTCCTGGCCAGTGAGCTGGCCAGCCGCGCCGCTGTGGCCATCGACAACGCCCGCTGGTTCCAGAGCGTGCGCAACACCGCGCTCACGCTTCAGCGCAGCCTGCTGCCCGACCACCCGCCTCACCAGACCGGCCTGGAACTCGCCTCCCGCTACCGGCCCGCCCAGGCCACCAGCGAGGTCGGCGGCGACTGGTACGACGTCATCCCTCTGGTCGACGACAAGACCGCCCTGGTCGTGGGCGACGTCATGGGCAACGGCATCGACGCCGCCGCCACCATGGGCCGGCTGCGCACCGCCACCTGCGCCTACGCAGATCTCGATCTCGCCCCCGGCGCCGTGCTGCAGCACCTGGACAAGATCACCTGCGACCTGGAGCACTACATCGTCACGTGCCTCTACGCCGTGTACGACCCGCACACGCGCCGCTGCCGTATCGCCAACGCCGGACACATGCCGCCCGCGCTGGCACGCCCGGACCGAGCCCCCGAGCTGCTCGACCTGCCCACGGCAACCCCGCTCGGAGTCGGCGGCGTCCCCTTCGAGACCACCACGGTGGACCTCGGCCCCGGCGACGTGCTGGTCCTCTACACCGACGGCCTCGTCGAGACCCGGTACCACTCCATCGACGACCGCCTGAACGTCCTCCTCAGTTTCCTCGACGAACCGCAACGGCCCCTCGAGGAAACCTGCGACCTCCTGCTGTACGGCCTGCGTCACCCCGACGACCACGACGACGTCGCCCTCCTCGTGGCGCGGGCGCTGTAGGCTCTCCAGCGCCCCGTCTTCCGCTGCCCGGCAGTTCGTAGGACGTCGGCGGGATTGTCAGCCGGAGCTTGTCGGGACCGATGCGGATATCCGGTCGAGCTGACGGGCTATGCCGGTCAGCCAGGCGTCGAGGTCGACGAGCACGGGCTGCGCCACTGCCCTGTCCGGCAGCGTGCATGTGTGCCGCCCTGCGTCTGGTCCTGGTTCCGGCAGGCGTGACGTGCTGCTGCCTGCGCGGCGCGCCGGGTCGGAAGGGGGGTCGGGCGCGGCGAGGTCGAAGCGCAGCAGGCGCTGTGTTCCCTGCAGTGTCTGGTGGGCCACGATGAGAACCGCGTGCCAGTCTGCGGGCGCCCGCTCCTGGGCTGCGGTGGGTTCGTTGCGGTACTGCGCGTAGGCCGCCTCGGCCAGTCTCAGACGATGCAGCAGCGGCAGGGTCGGCAGCGACGTCGGCGACACCGAGGGGTTCGTCAACAGATCGGCAGTGGGCGGGATGAGGTCTCCGCACGCCCGAAGCAGATCGGCCATCGTGCGGCGGACCTCCCGGTGCCCGCCGGCCGGCCAGGCCAGCAGGCCGCACAGCAGACCGATGATGCTGCCGGTGACGACGTCGATCAGACGTACTTCGGACAACCGCCAGTTCACCGGCGTGACTTGGGCGAAGACGAGGGCCACCAAGAAGGTGAACAGGCCTTGTGCGAAGACGATGCCCAAGAGCGGTCCCAGGATGAACGCCACGAGCATGACCGGTACGAGCAGGGCCGCATAGACGTCCGAATGCTGTCCCACGGTCAGCAGCATGACTCCGGCAGCCGCGGCGCCCACCAGGTTGCCGAGGAGCGCCTGCCGAACCGCCTTCCACGTCGCGCCCACGGTGGTGCGTCCCAATGTCAGCACCGCCAGCAGGACCCAGAAGCCGTGCGCGAGGTCGAGTGTGCCCGCCACGAGCCGTGCCGCTGCCAGTCCCAGTGCCACCCGTACCGCGTTCTGGAACCACACAGAACGCCGTGTGAGATTGGCGCCCATACGGCGTGCCCACAGGCGGTGCGTGGGGAGGTCGGCGTACCAGAAGACATCCCCTGCGGCCGGTGGTGCCGTCCGCCCGCGTTCCGCGATGCCCAGTGCCGTGACGGCGACCCAGGCGGCCGCCGCGACTTCCAGTACGGCCGACTGTTTCCGCAGTACGCCGATGTCCGGCCGTGCGGGCGGCGCGCTTCGTCGGATGCGTTCCGCCTGGACGTGTTCCATCAACGCCGCCAAGGACGCCACCGATGGCACGCCTGCGCCGGCCCGCAGCGCCGCACGGGCAGACGCGCACACGTCGGCGACTCGGGCGAGCAGGACGTCACACGACGGGTCGGTGACCACCGCGGGACCGTGCAGCGCCGAGAGTTCGGCCAGCCCCTCGAGGAGACGGCGGGTCGCCGCGCCGGCCTGGGTGAGCGCCCGGTCTTCGCGCCCCGGGCCTGTAGGGCGCTCGCCGGGTGGCACGTAGGAGAACCTCAACTGCTTGCTGCGTTCGCGAAGGAGTTCGACACCCGTGCGACCGCTTGCGGCTTCCGCCGCGGTCTCGAGCGCGTCGGCCAGCCGGGCGCGGTAGCTTCGCGCGGGCGTACCGGGGAGGATGAGTGAGCTGCACGCGGCCAGCGCCAGGACGCCCAGGCTCGCACCGGCGAGTCGGGCCGGCAGTGTCTGCGGGGCGTACGGCGGGAAGCACGCCAGGATGTAGAACAGCTGCAGGCCCGGTGCGGCCCCCGCGCTGCGAGGGCCGCCCACCGGGGCGAAGCCCAGTACGAAGCCGACGACCGCCATTCCGGCCACGGCCGCCCAGGTACTTGCCGCGAGTGCCGTGCCGAGGGCGACCAGCATCAAGGCGAACGGCAGCGCGCGCACCATCACCCCCGCCCGCCGGCGGCCGGCTCCCGCGATGGAGGACAGCGGTCCCAGCGCGATCGGAGCGAACAGCGCGTAGAGCGCAGCCACGGGCTCGTCGAATCCGTACAGACACAGGTAGAACCCCGCGCTCGCTGCGACCGTGGTCTGCACCGCCCGGCGCAGCACCGTCATCCGAGCCACATCACGGGCCATCGCCGCCCTCCGGCTGTGTCACTGCCCTGCCGCGGGCGTCGGTACCGACAGTGATCCGGCGTCTTCGCGCACCATGCCTACCTGCGACCATTGTGGGCCTGTGCCGGCTGACGTGCATGTCAGGGGGCAGCAGGCTGCAGGCCCGGTGCGGCCCACGCACTGCGAGGGCCCTCAGCCCGCCACCTCCTTCCTTTCAGCTGCGGGCAGTGCCGTGAAGCACCCACGGGTCATCAACTACGGCTTGAAACAAGCCAATTGGGTAGCTGCGCGCTCACCTGACAGCACGGCCGAACCACTTGGGCAGCCGGCCGAGCAGATCCTGCTGGTCCTCACCGACCCACGCCACGTGGCCGTCCGGCCGCAGCAGTACGGCGGGCACGTCCAGTTCCTCGCTGACGTCGACGACGTGGTCGACCCGGTCTGCCCAGCCGTCCACCGAAAGCCGGCCGGTCTGGTCGAGCAGCAGTCCGCGGCCGCCGTGCATCAGCTCGTAGAGGCGCCCCCGCTTCAGCCCCACGTCCCGCATCCGCCGGCCGAGCAGTTCGTGGCCCTCGCCGAAGTCGTAGCGGACCCCGATCGCGGTGAGCTTCTCGATCAGATGCCGGTTCACGTCCTCGAAGTCCATCAGTTCCGACACCAGCCGGCGCACCGCCCTGGGGCCCGGCTCGGTGGACATCAGCTCCATCTGCGCGCGGGTGTTGTTCAGCACGTCGGCGGCCACCGGGTGCCGTTCGGTGTGGTAGCTGTCCAACAGCCCCTCCGGTGCCCAGCCGTTCACCTCGGCGGCCAGCTTCCAGCCGAGGTTGAACGCGTCCTGGACACCGAGGTTGAGGCCCTGCCCGCCGGTCGGCGGGTGGATGTGCGCCGCGTCGCCGGCCAGCAGCACCCGGCCCACCCGGTAGCGCTCGGCCAGCCGGGTGGCGTCACCGAAGCGGGACAGCCAGCGCGGGGAGTGCACGCCGAAGTCGGTGCCGGCGAACACCCGCAGCTGTTGCTTGAACTCCTCCAGGGTCGGCGGGACCGAGCGGTCCTCGGCCAGCCCGTCGGCGGGTACGACGACGCGGTACACCCCCTCCCCGAAGGGCCCGAGACCGAACCGCTTGTGAGTCTTACGGACCTCGGCCACCACGGCGGCAACCTCCTCCGGCGGTACGGCCACCTCCATCTCGCCCAGCAGCGTCTCGACCTTGGTCGGCTCGCCGGGGAAGCCGACGCCGAGCAGCTTGCGCACCGTGCTGCGGCCGCCGTCGCAGCCGACGAGGTAGCGCGAGCGCAGCCGCGTGCCGTCGGCCAACTCGACGGTCACTCCGTTCTCGTCCTGGCTCAGCCCGACCAGTTCGCGGCCGCGCCGGATCTCGGCGCCGAGCTCGGTGGCGTGCTCGGCCAGCAGGCGATCGGTGGTGGGCTGCGGGATGCCGAGGACGTAGGCGTGCGCGCTGTCCAGCCGGTCGGGCGCGGGCTTGGCGATGGCGGCGAAGAAGCCGCCGACCGGGTACTGCTTGCCGTGCTCGAGGAACCGCTCCAGCAGACCGCGCTGGTCCATCACCTCGATGCTGCGCACATGCAGGCCGAGCGCGCGGACGTACCTGGTCGGCTCCGCCTCCTTCTCCAGCACGAGCACGTGCACGCCGTGCAGCCGCAACTCTCCGGCCAGCATCAAGCCGGTCGGTCCGCCGCCGGCAATGATCACGTCGATCATGAAATCCCCCATTCAACAAGAACGCACATGCACTTCAAGAACGCATATGTACTTCGCGAATCCCCGATTTCCGCAGGTCGTGGCCTCGGCCAGAGATTCTGCGGCATGACCCGGGCCTTGCCGCAAGGCCCCCGGTGCGCTATAGGTTGAGAGTGGCAAGGAGTGGGCGACTCCTTGCCTTTGTCTTTGCTGCGGTGCGCGCGTACTTCGCGCCAGTCAACGACCCGCCAGGACCAACGAATGCGGCGTCGACATCGGCGCTTCCCGCTCGACCTCCAGCCAAAGGACTTCTCTCGGGGCCGCCAAGAAAAGTTCAACACTTGACCATGATTCGCCAACACTCACCCATGATTCAGTAACCCGAACGGAGGCGCGTCGAGCCGGACATACGTTCCCCTCCGTGAACTCTGATCCAGTACCTGACGGAGCGGTCCGCCCACAGCGGACGGCATCCGGCGCCCCGGTCACCGGCACGACACCCCCCGCCCGGCGCTCCCTCCTGCGCGCCGCGCTCACCGGGACCGCTGTCCTCGGAACCGGCCTCGCCGTCGGCGCCTCCCCCGCGGTCGCCGCGCCCCCCACCACCGCTCCGCGCAAGCGGCCCACCACCGCCGAGGAGGCTCTGCGGGAGCTGGCGGCGGGCAACTGCCGCTGGCGTACCTTCCGCGAGCGGCACCCCGACGAGACGCCCGTCGTCCGCCAGGCGCTGACGACCGGTCAGCACCCCTTCGCCCTCATACTCGGCTGCATCGACTCCCGGGTCCCTCCGGAGCTGGTCTTCGACCAGGGCCTCGGCGATCTGATGACCGTCCGCAGCGCGGGCCAGGTCCTCGACGAGGCCGTGCTCGGCAGCCTCGCGTACGGCGTGCTCGAGCTGGGCATCCCGCTGCTCATGGTGCTCGGCCACCAGTCGTGCGGGGCAGTGAAGGCCACGGTCCAGGCGGACGAGTCGGGCGAAGAACTGCCCGCCCACATCCAGTACCTGGCCGACCAGATCAGCCCGGCCATCGACCGCAGCAAGGAGGGTGACGCGCGCATCGACGCGACGATCGACGCGAACATACGGCTCATCCGGTCACGGCTCGCCGCGGAGCCCGATCTCGCCGCCAAGGTGGACTCGGGCGCGCTGGCCATCGTCGGCGCCCGCTACGAACTGACCACCCAGCGAGTGCACCGCATCAGCTGAACCTCCGTACATGGCGGGGAGATGGCCGCGATGGAGAGCCACCGCGGCCATCTCCCCGGAAAACCGACGATCACGGCTGCACCAGGAACTCGAGGCGGCGGCCGAGCGGTCCGCCCGAGCTGAAAGGTCGTCAACTGCGGCAGCCGCCCATCCGGCCCGGCCACAGTACGCGGCCCTGCATGCCTCGATCTCCGCGAAGTGCTCCATCGCGGGTGGGGACCACCTGACTCTGGCCGACCCGCCGATGCCCCGCAGGGCCAGACGGTCACGTGCCAAGCGGCTGGTCAGCTGCGGACCTGGTGCTCGACCCGGTGGCGGATGTATTCGTCGGGATGCGACCGGGCGATGGCCACCGCGGCGTCGACGAGAGAGCGACCGCGTCGGCGCCGTTCGCCGTCCTGCACGGTGGCTCCCCCCTACGCCTGCCCCTCGCCGTCCTGCACGACGCTCCGCCCTACGCCTGCCCCTCGCCGTCCTGCACGACGCTCCGCCCTACGCCTGCCCCTCGCCGTCCTGCACGACGCTCCGCCCTACGCCTGCCCCTCGCCGTCCTGCACGACGCTCCGCCCTACGCCTGCCCCTCGCCGTCCTGCACGACGCTCCGCCCTGCGCCTGCCCTTCCTGTACGGCGGCACGCCTGCCCGCGTCCTTCGCCGTGGTGGGCCTGACGGCCGCCACCGCCGCCGCGTTCGCACTGACCGCCGGGTGTCCCACGTGGCGGCGCATCCACCTGCCGGTGACCCGTCCCGCGGCTGAGCAAGCTCGCCCCGTCGCGCCTCTGGACCTCGCGCCCCCAAGCTCGCCGCAACTGGCCTCACCTTGACGACGCCACACCAACAGGGTCGGTAGCGCCACGATCACCATCCGACATTTTGTTGGAACGTCCTGACAAACCTGTTGACATCACCGATGCGCCGTTTCATAGTACGTGGCAACTAGAGCGCGCTAGTGGCGCGCTCTAGCAACCCATCAGCGGCCACACCCACGGCTGCCACAGACAACAGCGCTCCGCCGCACAAGGCACGCCCCAAACCCCTCGCCCGCCGCGCCAGGCCGGGCGGGACCTCTTCGTCAAGGCCGAAACCTCTTTCCCACCTGATCAGCACAGCGAGGTGCAAGGGACATGCACAGAAACCACCGAGCCGCCGCCCTGACCGCCACGGTCCTCACCGGCGTCCTGCTCGCCACGGGCTGCTCCAGCAGCTCCGGCGGCAAGAAGTCCGAGGAAGGCGGCGCGGCCGCCTCGGCGGGCAAGGCCACCACCCCCCGCATGACCGTGGCCATGGTCACCCACGCCTCCCCCGGCGACACCTTCTGGGACCTCATCCGCAAGGGCGCCCAGGCCGCCGCCGCCAAGGACAACATCAAACTCGTCTACTCCAGCGACCCCAGCGCCGGCAACCAGGCCAACCTCGTCCAGAACGCCATCGACCAAAAGGTCGACGGCATCGCCCTGACCGCCGCCAAGCCCGACGCCATGAAAGACGTCGTCGCCAAGGCCAACGCCGCCGGCATCCCCGTCGTCGGCTTCAACTCCGGCGTCGACGACTGGAAGAAACTCGGCATGCTCGAATACTTCGGCCAGGACGAGAACATCGCCGGCCAGGCCTTCGGCGCCCGCCTCAACCAACTCGGCGCCAAGCACGCCCTGTGCGTCATCCAGGAACAAGGACAAGTCGCCCTCGAAGCCCGCTGCGCCGGCCTGAAGAAGGGCTTCACCGGCACCACCGACATCCTCTACGTCAACGGCACCGACATGCCCTCCGTGAAGTCGACCATCACCGCCAAACTCAAGGCCGACTCCACCATCGACCAGGTCGTCACCCTCGGCGCCCCCATCGCCCTCACCGCCGTCCAGTCCGTCTCCGACGCCACCAGCAAGGCCAAGGTCGCCACCTTCGACCTCAACAAGGACCTCGTCAAGGCCGTCCAGAACGGCGACGTCGAATTCGCCGTCGACCAGCAGCCCTACCTCCAGGGCTACCTCGCCGTCGACTCCCTCTGGCTCTACAAGACCAACGGCAACTTCAGCGGCGGCAGCACCGCCCCCATCCTGACCGGCCCCGCCTTCATCACCAAGGACAACGTCGACCAGGTCGCCCAGTTCGCCGCGAAGGGCACCCGGTGATGAGTATGACCCAGCACGCCGAGCCGGCGGTGACCACACCGCCGGCCCCCGGCCCCAAGGAAACCGACGGGCGCACCGCGCAACGCCCTCTGGCGTTGCGGTTGTTGGCTCGCCCCGAAGTGGGTGTGTTCCTCGGTGCCGTCGCGGTGTACGTCTTCTTCCTGGTCGCCGCCCCGCCGGTGCGTGACGGCAGCTCGATGGCGAACGTGCTGTACCAGTCGTCGACCATCGGGATCATGGCCCTGCCGGTGGCCCTGTTGATGATCGGCGGGGAGTTCGACCTGTCGGCCGGCGTCGCGGTCATCACCTCGGCTTTGACGGCGAGCATGCTCGCCTATCAGCTCAGCATGAACGTGTGGGCAGGCGTGATCATCGCACTCCTGGTCTCCCTGGGGGTCGGCTTCTTCAACGGCTGGATGGTGGTCAAGACCGGCCTGCCCAGCTTCCTGGTCACCCTGGGCACCTTCCTGATCCTGCAGGGCGTCAACCTCGCGGTGACCAAGCTGGTGACCGGGAACGTGGCCACCGACGACATCAGCGACATGGACGGCTTCGACGGGGCCAGGAAGGTCTTCGCCTCCACCTTCGAAATCGGCGGCGTGAATGTGAAGATCACGGTGGTGTACTGGCTGGTGTTCGCCGCCATCGCCACCTGGGTGCTGCTGCGCACCAAGTACGGCAACTGGGTGTTCTCGGTGGGCGGGAACAAGGAGAGCGCACGGGCGGTCGGCGTGCCCGTGACCTTCACCAAGATCTCGCTGTTCATGCTGGTCGGCTTCGGCGCCTGGTTCATCGGCATGCACAACCTGTTCTCCTTCAACACCGTGCAGTCCGGTGAGGGCGTGGGCCAGGAGCTGATCTACATCTCCGCGGCCGTCATCGGCGGCTGTCTGCTGACCGGTGGTGCCGGCTCCGCGATCGGTCCGGTCTTCGGCGCGTTCATGTTCGGCATGGTGCAGCAGGGCATCGTCTACGCCGGCTGGAACCCGGACTGGTTCAAGGCCTTCCTCGGCGTGATGCTGCTCGGCGCCGTCCTGATCAATCTGTGGGTCAGCCGCACGGCGACCCGGAGGTGACCGCAATGAAAACCAACGGAACCGGAACCCACGGCGCGATCCTCGCGGACACCGTCCCGGCCAACGGCGACGGGGCGATCGTCGAACTGCGCAACGCGGGCAAGTCGTACGGCAACATCCGTGCCCTGCACGGGGTGAGCCTGAAGGTGTTCCCCAGTCAGGTCACCTGTGTGCTGGGCGACAACGGCGCCGGCAAGTCCACCCTCATCAAGATCATCTCCGGGCTGCACCAGCACACCGAGGGCGAGTTCCTCGTCGACGACACCCCGGTACGCTTCGCCACCCCCCGCGAGGCCCTCGACAAGGGCATCGCCACCGTCTACCAGGACCTGGCCACCGTGCCGCTGATGCCGGTGTGGCGCAACTTCTTCCTCGGCTCCGAGATGACCAAGGGCCCCTGGCCCGTCCGCCGCCTCGACATCGAGAAGATGAAGAAGACCGCCGACCACGAGCTGCGCGAGATGGGCATCGTCCTCGACGACCTCGAACAGCCCATCGGCACCCTCTCCGGCGGCCAGCGCCAGTGCGTGGCCATCGCCCGCGCCGTCTACTTCGGCGCCCGCGTGCTCATCCTGGACGAGCCCACCGCCGCCCTGGGCGTGAAGCAGTCCGGGGTGGTGCTGAAGTACATCGCCGCCGCCCGCGACCGCGGCCTCGGCGTCATCTTCATCACCCACAACCCCCACCACGCCTACATGGTCGGCGACCACTTCAGCGTCCTGCGCCTGGGCACCATGGAACTCTCCGCCGAGCGCAGCGACATCAGCCTGGAGGAGCTGACCAACCACATGGCCGGCGGCACCGAACTCGCCGCACTCAAGCACGAGTTGTCGCAGGTCCGCGGCGTCGACGTCGAAGAACTCCCCGAAGAGGAGGACCTCACCGGACCCGTCGCGACTGCTGGCGAAGCGGCCTCCTGACAACGGCGAAGGCGGTTCGGACGGGGCGTCCATGGGCCGGTCACAGAACCGCCGAGCCCAGGACACCTGGTCCAATGCGCCACCCCCGTATCCCCCACTGAAGTACCAGGAAGGCACTCCCTCGTGAAGATCGCTCTCGACCCTTACATGATCCGCAATGTCCCGTTGCTCGAACTTCCCTCCGTGGTGGCGGAGTTGGGCTACGAGTGGATCGAGCTGTCCCCCCGGGAGGACTTCATCCCGTTCTTCCGCCACCCCCGCGTCGACGACACCACCGTCCGCAAGTTCCGCAAGGCACTGGACGCAGCCGGCGTCGGCATCTCCTCCCTGCTGCCGCTGTTTCGCTGGTCCGGCCCGGACGAGGACGCCCGCCAGGCCGCCGTACGGTACTGGAAGCGGTCGATACAGATCGCCGCCGACCTCGGCGTGGACAGCATGATCTCCGAGTTCAACGGGCGGCCGGAAGAATCCGACCGCAGCGAGGCGCAGTTCTGGAAGTCCCTGGAGGAGCTGCTGCCGGTGTTCGAGCGGGAGGGCATCAAGCTCGCCCTGGAACCGCACCCGGACGACTTCATCGAAAACGGCTACGACGCGATCAACCTGATCCGGGGCATCAACCACCCCAACGTCACGTTCCTCTACTGCGCCCCGCACACCTTCCACATCGGCAACGACGCCCCCGGCATCATCAAGTACGCGGGTGACCTGCTCACCCACGTCCACCTGGCCGACGCGTTCGACCACACGGCGTCCTCGGGCAACCGCTACATCCTCAACCCGCCCGGCACGCCTGCCCGCATCCACCAGCACCTGGACATCGGGCAGGGCGAGGTCGACTTCGACGAACTCTTCCGCGAACTCCGGGCGAACGGCTTCGACGGCACCCTCACCGCCTGCGTCTTCGCCTGGGAAGAACGCGCCAAAGAATCCTCCCTCTTCATGCGCGACAAGATCAACGAATACCACGCCGACTGGGCCTGACGAACCCCGACCACCCCGGGGCGCAGGTCGCCACGCCAGTCGCCGGCCATCCTCACCCTCCTCTTGGCGGCAGGCGCGACATCAGGTCGAGAAGCCCCGCATCAAGACCGCCACTCCATTCCGGTCTCCGGAACGAAGGGAAAGCAGCGTCATGCCGATTGAAGTGCTGACCATGGGCCGCGTGGGAGTGGACGTGTATCCGCTCCAGACGGGCGTGGGGCTGGCGGAGGTCACGTCGTTCGGCAAGTACCTCGGCGGCAGCCCGACGAACGTGGCCGTGGCCGCCGCCCGCTACGGCCACGCGTCCGCCGTGATCACCAAGACGGGCCGCGACCCCTTCGGGGACTTCGTGCGCACGGCCCTGGAAAGCTACGGCGTCGACAGCCGTTTCGTGGGTAGGTCGGACATCGCGCCGACCCCTGTGACGTTCTGCGAGATCTTCCCGCCGGACGACTTCCCGCTGTACTTCTACCGGCTGCCCAAGGCCCCCGACCTCGACATCCGTATTGAGGAACTGGACCTGGCCGCGGTGCGCGACGCGGCGGTGTTCTGGGTCACCGGGACCGGCCTGAGCGAGGAGCCGAGCCGTTCGGCGACGCTGGCGGCACTGGAGCACCGGGCCAAGACGGCACCGACGGTGTTCGACCTGGACTGGCGGCCGATGTTCTGGACCGACCCGGCCCAGGCGCGAGCCCTGTACGGGCAGGCGCTGCGGCACACCACGGTCGCGGTGGGCAATCTCGACGAGTGCGAGGTGGCCACCGGGGAGCGCGAGCCGTACGCGGCCGCGAAGGCGCTGCTGGCCGCGGGTGTGGAACTGGCGGTGGTCAAGCAGGGGCCCAGGGGCGTGCTGGCGATGGACCGGGACGGCTCGCCCGCCGAGATCCCGCCGGTGCCGGTGGACGTGGTCAACGGGCTGGGTGCCGGGGACGCGTTCGGCGGGGCGCTGTGTCATGGGCTGCTGTCGGGCTGGGACACCCGTCGCACAGTGTCCTTCGCCAACGCCGCCGGCGCGATCGTCGCGGGCCGGCTGGCCTGCTCCGAGGCCATGCCGACCGAGGCCGAGGTCGAGACCAAGCTGCGCGAGGCATCCCTCGCGACGACTGAAGGAAAGGCGTGACGACGTGCTGTCCGACAACGTGAGCCGCATCGTGGGCGCCCGGGTCAAGGATCCCGGGGCTGTCGCCACGGCGGCCGCCCGACGTGTCAGAGCCACGTCGCTGCTCGGTGAGCACGGCAAGGCGATGATCATCGCTGCCGACCACCCGGCGCGAGGCGCCAACGGTGTCGGCGGCGACCCCAACGCCATGGCCGACCGCTTCGAGCTCCTCGACCGTCTGTGCATCGCCCTGGAGCGGCCGGGGGTGACCGGTGTACTTGCCACGGCCGACATCCTGGAGGACCTGCTGCTGCTCGGGGTCCTGCACGGCAAGAGCGTCTTCGGCTCGATGAACCGGGCCGGGCTTGCGGGGTCGGTCTTCGAGATCGACGACCGCTTCACCGGCTACGACGCCGAGACGATCGCCGCAATGGGCTTCGACGGCGGCAAGATGCTCACCCGCATCGCCCTCGCCGATCCGGCGACCCCATCCCTCCTGGAGAACACCGCCCGCGCCATCGACGAACTGAATGACCGTCACCTCGTTGCGATGGTCGAACCGTTCATCTCGGTGTGGCAGGACGGGAGGATCCGCAACGACCTCGCCACCGATGCGGTCGTCAAGTCGATCAGCATCGCCTCGGGGCTGGGCCGGCGTAGCGCCTACACCTGGCTGAAGCTGCCGGTCGTGGCCGACATGGAGCGCGTGCTGGCCTCCTCGACCCTGCCGGCGCTGCTGCTGGGCGGTGAGGTCACCGATCCGGAGGCCGCGTTCGCCTCCTGGGGCAAGGCACTCAAGCAGCCCACCGCGCAGGGCCTGGTCGTGGGCCGCTCCCTGCTCTACCCGTCCAACGGCGACGTCGCCGGGGCGGTGGACAAGGCGGTGAGTCTGCTGTGAGCAGCAAGTACCACCTGCCGAAGGGAACGTCGGCCGATGGACCGTACGACGCCGTGGTCACGCCGGAGTCGGCGGGCTGGGGATACTCCGGGCTCAGGATCCTGACCCTCAAGCCCGGTCAGGCGCACACCCTGTCCACCGGTGACGCGGAGTTCCTGGTCCTGCCGCTGACGGGCTCGTGCACCGTCACCACGGACGGCAGCGTCTTCGAACTCCAGGGCCGCAGCAGTGTGTTCGCTTCGGTCACCGACTTCGCGTACCTCCCCCGCGAGTCGGAGGCCGTCATCAGCAGCGCGCAGGGAGGACGGTTCGCGCTGCCGTCCGCCCGCACCGGGCGGAGCTCACTCTCCGCCCCGGGCGCGCTGCCCTCGGCCCGTACCGAGCGGGGCTCACTCTCCGCCCGGTACGGGCCCCAAGAGGGCGTGCCCGTAGAACTGCGCGGCGCAGGGGCCTGTTCCCGGCAGGTCAACAACTACTGCCTGCCCGGCACGTTCGAGGCGGAGCAGCTGCTGGTGTGCGAGGTCCTCACGCCCGGCGGCAACTGGTCCTCCTACCCGCCGCACAAGCACGACGAAGCCCGACCGGGAATCGAGTCGGAGCTTGAGGAGATCTACTACTTCGAGGTCGCAGGCGGCGAGGGCGGCTTCGGCTATCAGCGGGTCTACGGCACCCAGGACCGGCCGATCGATGTGCTCGCCGAGGTCCGCTCCGGCGACACCGTCCTGATCCCGCACGGCTGGCACGGCCCGTCCATCGCCGCGCCCGGCCACGACCTGTACTACCTCAACGTCATGGCCGGCCCCGGCCAGGAACGCGCCTGGCTGATCTGCGACGACCCCGCCCACGGCTGGGTGCGGACGACCTGGGAGTCCCAGGACGTCGACGACCGGCTTCCGTTCGGAGAGAACCGTTGACTTCCTCCCCCTCCTGAAGGGAGGGGGATTCCTACAGCTCGCGCCGTAGGGGTTTCTGCTTCATCGCCAACTGCCCGCCCGGAGTGCTCCGTTGAGGTCTTACACCAGCTCCACAGACAGACGCCGTCAGCCCGACGGCCAGGATGTTCTTCGCCGCGTTCACGTCCCGGTCGTGGGTAGTCCCGCAATCGCAACGCCATTCGCGGACGCTCAGCGGCATCTTGTCCTGCAAGGTGCCGCAGACGGAGCACAGCTTGGAGGAGGGGAACCAGCGGTCGATCGCGATCACTTCGCGGCCGTACCACTGGGCCTTGTACTCCAGCATGCTCCGGAACTCGGACCACGCCGCATCGCTGATAGCGCGGGCCAGGCTGCCGTTCTTCACCATGTGCCGAACGGCGAGGTCCTCGATCACGATCGTTTGGTTTTCACGAACGAGCCGAGTGGTGAGCTTATGCAGGTGGTCGCGCCTGCGATCTGCAATGCGGGCGTAGACCTTGGCGACCTTCCGGCGCGCCTTGGCTCTGTTCGCTCCGTCACCCTTGGCCTTGCGGGCAAGTTCCCGCTGCGCCTTCGCGAGACGTGCGCGGTCGCGGCGCTCGTGCCGGGGGTTGGAGACCTTCTCGCCACTCGACAGGGCCAGCAGGTGGTCGAGCCCGACGTCGATACCGACAGCCGTGCCGGTGGCGGGGAGCGGCTGGACGGACGGATCCTCGCACAGAAGGGACACGTACCAGCGTCCGGCCGCGTCCTGCGACACGGTCACCGTGGACGGAGACGCGCCCTCGGGCAGCGGACGGGACCAAACGATGTCGAGCGGCTCCGCCATCTTCGCCAGAGTCAGCTTCCCGTCCCGGAACCGGAATGCGCTGGTGGTGTACTCCGCCGACTTCCGCGACTTCTTCCGCGACTTGAACCGCGGGTACCTGGCCCGCTTGCCGTAGAAGTTGGTGAACGCCGTCTGGAGGTGCCGGAGGGCCTGTTGGAGCGGGACGGAGGAGACGTCGTTGAGGTACGCGAGTTCCTCGGTCTTCTTCCACGCCGTCAGCATCGCCGACGTCTGGTTGTAGTTCACCCGCTCCTGTCGCGTCCACGCTTGCGTGCGCGCCGCGAGGGCCAGGTTGTAGACCTTCCGCACGCAGCCGAACGTGCGGGACAGCTCGGCTGCCTGCGCATCGGTCGGACAGAAGCGGTACTTGAACGCCCGCTTCACGTGGGTGGTCCTCACGGTTCACATACTGCCTCATCAGTTTGTGACGGCTCACGGGTAGTTGGGGGCAGACGCCCGTCCGCCCTGGCGGCGAACCGGCTCTTCTTGCCCTGCTCCGCAGGGGTTCGATTCCTCCCCGCCCTAAAGGACGGGCTTTCCTCGAAGGAGATCCGATGAACACCGTCCGACTGACCACCGCTCAGGCCCTGGTGCGCTTCCTGGCCAACCAGTACAGCGAGCGCGACGGCCAGGAACAGCGACTGATCCCCGGCATGTGGGGCATCTTCGGCCACGGCAACGTCGCCGGTCTCGGCCAGGCCCTCCTCCAGGCCGCCACCACCGGCGAGGCCGACCTGCCCTACTACCTGGCCCGCAACGAACAGGGCATGGTCCACGCCTCCGTCGCCTACGCCAAGATGCGCGACCGGCTGGCCACCTTCGCCTGCACCGCCTCCACCGGCCCCGGCTCCACCAACATGATCACCGGAGCGGCACTGGCCACCACCAACCGCCTCCCGGTGCTGCTGCTGCCCTCGGACATGTTCGCAACCCGCGCCGCCGACCCCGTCCTGCAGCAACTGGAGGACACCCGCGCAGGGGACGTCACCGTCAACGACGCCTTCCGCGCCGTATCGAAGTACTTCGACCGCATCTCCCGCCCCGAGCAGTTGATCCCGGCGGCGCTGGCCGCGATGCGGGTGCTCACCGACCCGGTGGAGACCGGTGCGGTCACCCTCGCCCTGCCGCAGGACGTGCAGGCCGAGGCCTACCACTGGCCCGTCTCCTTCTTCCGGCGCCGGGTGTGGCACGTGGGCCGCCCGGTGCCGGAACCGGCCGCCGTGGAGCGAGCCGCCGCGCTGCTCCGTAATGCCAAGAAGCCGCTGATCGTGGCCGGTGGCGGGGCGGTCTACTCCGGTGCCGAGACCGCACTGCGCGCCTTCGCCGAGGCCACCGGCATCCCCGTCGCCGACACCCACGCCGGCAAGGGCGCCGTCCCCTGGGACCACCCGTGCGCGGTCGGCGCCATCGGCTCCACCGGCTCCCGCGCGGCCAACGAACTCGCTCGCGAGGCCGATGTCGTCCTGGGCATCGGCACCCGCTACTCCGACTTCACCACCGCCAGCCACACCGTCTTCGCCAACCCCGACGTCACCTTCGTCAACCTCAACGTCGCCCGCCTCGACGCGGTGAAGCATTCGGCGGAGCCCCTGGTTGCAGACGCCCGCCTCGGCATCCAGGCCCTCGCCGGAGCGCTGACGGACTGGGAAGTCGACCAGGAGTACCGCAAGCGCACCCGTCAACTCATCGCCCGTACACGGGAGATCGAGGACAGCTGCTTCAACATGGGTCACGGTCCGCTGCCCGCCCAGACCGAGATCCTCGGCGCGCTCAACCAGGTGCTCGACGACCGTGCCGTGGTCGTCAACGCGGCCGGCTCCATGCCCGGCGACCTGCAACAACTGTGGCGAGCCCGCGACCCCAAGGCCTACCACGTCGAGTACGCCTACTCCTGCATGGGCTACGAAGTCGCTGCCGGCGTCGGCGCCAAGATGGCCGACCCGACACGCGAGGTCGTCGTCCTCGTCGGCGACGGCTCCTACCTGATGATGGCGCAGGAAATCGTGACCATGGTCTCCGAAGGCCTGAAGGTCATCATCGTCCTGGTCCAAAACCACGGCTTCGCCTCCATCGGCGCCCTGTCCGAATCACTCGGCTCGCAGCGCTTCGGCACCAAGTACCGCTTCCGCGACAGCGACTCGGGCCTGCTCAACGGCGACGTGTTGCCCGTCGACCTGGCGGCCAACGCCTCCTCGCTCGGGGCGGACGTCCTGCACGCCACGTCGGTGGACGAGTTCCGCAGTGCGATGGAGAAGGCCAGGGCCGCCACCCGCACCACCGTCGTCCACGTCGAGACCGACCTCTACGGCCCCAACCCACCCGGCCACGGCTGGTGGGACGTCCCCGTCAGCCAGACCTCCGCGCTGGAGTCCACCCGCACCGCATACGACACCTACGCCACCCACAAGCGCGCCCAGCGGCACTACCTCTGACAAGGAACCTCACGTGACAACCATCCCCCACTGGATCAACGGCTCCACGGCCCTGAGCGCGGACACCGCCCCTGTCTTCAACCCGGCCACCGGCCAGGAACAGGCCCGGGTCGTCCTCGGCGGCGCGGCCGACGTGGACACCGCAGTCTCAGCCGCCGCGAACGCCTTCGAAACCTGGTCCGAGTCGTCGCTGACGCAGCGCACCCAGGTCATGTTCGCCTTCCGCCAACTCCTCGTCGACCACGAAGAAGAACTCGCCCGGATCATCTCCGCCGAACACGGCAAGACCGTCGACGACGCCCGCGGCGAAATCGTGCGCGGCCGCGAAGTCGTCGAGTTCGCCTGCGGACTCGGCGACGTGCTGAAGGGATCCTTCTCCGACCAGGTCTCCCGCGGCGTCGACGTGCACAACTTCCGCCAGCCCCTCGGCGTCGTCGCCGGCATCACCCCCTTCAACTTCCCCGCCATGGTGCCCCTGTGGATGCACCCCATCGCCATCGCCACCGGCAACACCTTCATCCTCAAGCCGTCCGAGCGCGACCCCTCCGCCGCCAACTTCGTCGCAGAGCTGTATCAGCGCGCAGGCCTCCCGGACGGGGTGTTCAACGTCGTCCACGGCGGCAAGCCGGCCGTCGACGCGATCCTCGCCCACCCCGGCATCGAAGCCGTCTCCTTCGTCGGCTCCACGCCGATCGCCAAGTACGTCCACGAGACGGCAACCGCCCATCACAAGCGTGTCCAGGCCCTCGGCGGCGCCAAGAACCACGCCGTCGTCCTGCCCGACGCCGACCTCGAATTCGCCGCCAACCACATCACCGCAGGCGCCTACGGCTCCGCCGGCGAACGCTGCATGGCCGTCTCCGTCGCCGTCGCCGTCGGCGACGCAGCCGACCGCCTGGTCGAAATCCTGGAACGCAAGGCCCGCGAGGTGAAGGTCGGTCCCGGCGACAAGCCCGGCACCGACATGGGCCCCCTGGTCACCAAGGCCGCCCAGGAACGCGTCGAGAACGCGGTCAGCACCGCTCAGGTCCAGGGCGCCACCGTCGTCGTCGACGGCCGCGGCCTGAAGGTCGAAGGACACGAAGAGGGCTTCTTCACCGGGCCGTCCCTGCTCGACCACGTCACGACCGCCATGGACGCCTACCAGGAAGAACTCTTCGGCCCGGTCCTGGCGATCGTCCGTGTTGAGTCGCTCGGCGAGGCCATCGACCTCATCAACGCCAACCCCTACGGCAACGGCACCGCCCTGTTCACCGCCTCCGGCGAAGCCGCCCGCCGATTCCAGCGCCACATCCACGTCGGCATGATCGGCATCAACGTCCCCGTCCCCGTCCCCATGGCCTACTACTCCTTCGGCGGCTGGAAGGACTCCCTCATCGGCGACAACCCCATCCACGGCCCCGAAGGCATCCGCTTCTACACCCGCCCCAAGGTCGTCACCACCCGCTGGCCCCAGCCCACCCGACACACCGCCGCCGGCTTCAACTTCCCCACCTCCAACTGACACCACCGAAGGACCACCATGGCAACGGCGCCGACTTCCCTCCGCACCACCGCGGGCAACCTCTGCCTGGGCTCCGCCCCCGACTCCTGGGGCGTCTGGTTCCCCGAGGACGAGCAGCAGGTGTCCTACACCCGCTTCCTCGACGAACTGGCCGAAGCCGGCTACCAGTGGCTCGAGCTCGGCCCCTACGGCTACCTCCCCACCGACCCCCAGGGCCTGAAGGAAGAGCTCGACGCCCGCGGCCTGCAGGTCTCCGGCGGCACCGCCTTCGGCGCCCTGCACCGGCCCGACGCCTGGGACGACATGCTCGCCCACGTCCGGCAGGTCGCCGCACTGACCGCCGCCGCGGGCGCGCACCACCTCGTCCTCATCCCACCCATGTACCGCGACGAGAAGACCGGCGCCTTCACCGAGCCCCCCGAACTGACCACCCAGCAGTGGGCCGGCTTCGGCAAGGCCGCCGACCGCCTCGGCAAGCTGCTCCTCGACGAGTACGACGTACGCCTCGTCATCCACCCCCACGCCGACAGCCACATCCAGACCCAGCCCGAGATCGAGCGGCTGCTCAACGAGTCCGACCCCCGCTACACCAACCTCTGTCTGGACACCGGACACGTCGCCTACGGCGGCGGCGACAACCTCGACCTGATCCGCCGCTTCGGCGAACGCGTCGGCTACGTCCACATCAAGCAGATGGACCCCCACGTCCTCGCCCAGGTCGCCGCCGAGGACCTCTCCTTCGGAGAGGCCGTCAAGCGCGGCGTGTGCGTCTCACCCCCGGCAGGCGTACCCAACCCCGCCGATGTCGTCACCGAACTGTCCAAGCTCGACGCCGAGTTGTTCGTCATCGTCGAGCAGGACCTCTACCCCTGCGCCCCCGAAGTGCCCCTGCCCATCGCCGTCCGCACCCGCGAACACCTCGCCGGCTGCGGCCTCACCGGAGCCCGACGCCCGACCCTCAACCCCTAGCCGGCGCGGCCCGAGACCAAGGGCCACCCCCCTCCAGATCCCCCAGATCCCCGAAGCGGAACTCCGAGCCCGCTTCTCCCGAATTCCGCCGAAGGAAAACGACCATGACCGTACGTGTAGGTGTCATCGGCGCCGGAATGATCGGCCAGGACCACATACGACGACTCACCGCCGTCGTCACCGGAGCCACCGTCACCGCCGTGACCGACATCGACCAGGCCCGCGCCGCCGAGGTCGCCGCCCGCACCGGCGCCACTGCCTACCCCACCGCACCCGAACTGATCAACTCCCCCGATGTCGACGCCGTCCTCGTCACCTCCTGGGGCCCCACCCACGCCGAACACGTCCTGAACTCCATCACCGCCGCCAAGCCCGTCTTCTGCGAAAAGCCCCTCGCCACCACCGCAGAGGACTGCCTGCGCATCATCGAAGCCGAAACCGCCCACGGCCGGCGCCTCGTCCAGGTCGGCTTCATGCGGCGCTTCGACCCCGGCTACCGCCAGATGAAGCAGGCCCTCACCGCCGGCACCATCGGCACCCCCCTCATCGTGCACTGCGCCCACCGCAACCCCACCGTCCCCGACAGCTACACCTCCGCCATGGCCGCCCAGGACACCGCCGTCCACGAAATCGACGTCCTGCGCTGGCTCCTCGACGACGACATCATCTCCGCCCAGGTGATCACCCCCCGCGCCACCAGCAAGCGCTTCGACCACCTCAAGGACCCGCAGCTGATGTACTTCGAAACCGCCGGCGGCGTCCGCATCGACCTCGAAGTCTTCGTCAACTGCCAGTACGGCTACGACATCCAGTGCGAAACCGTCGGCGAGAACGGCCTCATCCGCCTCCCCGACCCCGCCGCCGTCGCCATCCGTACCACCGCACAGCACACCACCGCCGTCGTCCAGGACTGGAAGGCCCGCTTCGCCGACGCCTTCGACACCGAGTTCCGCGAATGGATCGCATCCGTCGCCGCCGGCACCGAACCCAGCGGCCCCTCCGCATGGGACGGCTACGCCGCCACCGTCATCACCGACGCCGCCGTCCGCTCCCTGGAAACCGACGGCACCGTCATCACCGTCGACATGAAGCCCCGCCCCGCCCTCTATGGAAGCGCCGCCGAACGGCAGTCATCGTGAGGGGTCTCGGCGTCGCCGTGGTGGGGTTCGGCTGGATGGGGCGGGTGCACACCCAGGCGTACGCGCGGGTGCTGCACCACTTCCCGCAGCTGACCGTGCGCCCGCGGCTGGTCACCGTCGCCGAGGAGGTGCCCGGCCGGGCCGACGAGGCCGCCGCACAGTTCGGCTTCGCCACCACCACCCGCGACTGGCGCGAGGTGGCCGCCGACCCGCGCGTGCAGGCCGTCAGCATCACCGCCCCCAACTTCCTGCACCGGCAGATCGGCGTGGCGATGGCCGAGGCCGGCAAACACATCTGGATCGAGAAGCCGGTGGGCTTGAGTGCCCAGGACGCCCGCCAGGTGGCCGACGCCGTCGCCAAGGCCGGCGTGCAGGGCGCGGTGGGCTTCAACTACCGCAACGCGCCGGCCGTCGAGGCCGCCCGCGACCTGATCGCCGCCGGTGAGATCGGCACGGTCACGCATGTGCGCATCCGGCTGTTCAGCGACTACGCCGCCCACCCCGAGGGCGCGCTGACCTGGCGCTACGAGCGCGAGCGGGGCGGCAGCGGGGTGCTGGGCGACCTGGCCTCGCACGGCGCGGACCTGGCCCGCTTCCTGCTCGGCGACATCGCCTCCCTGACCGCCGACACCGCCGTCTTCATCCCCGAACGGG
Organism: Streptomyces sp. HUAS ZL42; assembly: GCF_040782645.1. Classification (GTDB taxonomy): domain Bacteria; phylum Actinomycetota; class Actinomycetes; order Streptomycetales; family Streptomycetaceae; genus Streptomyces. Next base: position 9,338,752 of record NZ_CP160403.1, on the reverse strand, counting down.
CCCGCCCCACCGGCGCCACCTCCGGCCACACCCGCGCCACCGGCGGCGAGCTCGGCGCGGTCGAGAACGAGGACTACGTCAGCTGCCTGCTGCGCTTCGCCTCCGGCGCCCGCGGCGTCCTGGAAGCCTCCCGCGTCTCCGTCGGCGAACAGAACAACTACGGCTTCGAGGTCCACGGCACCCAAGGCGCCGTCTTCTGGGACTTCCGCCGCATGAACGAACTGGGGGTCTGCCGCGGCACGACATACCAGGACCAGCCCGCCAGCACCCTCAACGTCGGCCCCGGCTCCGGCGAGTACGGCGCCTTCCAGCCCGGCTCGGGCATCGGCATGGGCTACGACGACCTCAAGGTGATCGAGGCCTACCGGTTCCTGCGGTCGGTCGCCGAGGGCACACCGTACGGAGCGACCCTCGACGACGCCGTGCACAGCGCCACCGCGCTCGACGCCATGGTCCGGTCCGCAGAGCAGGGAGCACGGGTGAGCGTGGCATGAGCACAGTCCGCATTGGAGTGATCGGCGCGGGCAACATGGGCGCCGACCACGCGAACACCCTGCACCGCCATGTCTCCGGCGCCGTGGTCACCATGGTCGCGGACATCGACGAGGAACGGGCCGCCGCCGTCGCCGGTGCCCTCACCGACGCCCGCGCCACCGGCGATCCGTACGCCGTGATCTCCGATCCGGAGGTCGATGCCGTCGTCATCGCCTCGCACGACAGCACCCACGCCGATCTGTCCGTCGCGGCCGTACGGGCCGAAAAGCCCATGCTGTGCGAGAAGCCCCTCGCTCCCACGCTCGACGAATGCGTCCGTGTCGTACGGGCGGAGCGGCAGGCCGGCGCAGGGCTGATCTCGCTGGGTTTCATGCGCCGTTTCGACCCCGCGTACGTGGAACTGAAAGAGGCCCTGGCCGCCGGTGTCTGCGGGGCACCGCTGCTGCTGCGTTGTGTCAGCCGAGGGGTCTCCTCCGCTCCAGGAGCCACCGACGAGCTCAGCATCACCGGGTCGGCCATCCATGAGTTCGACATCGTGCCCTGGTTGCTCGACTCCCCCATCACCGAGGTCAGCTGGCACGCGCCCCGCTCCACGACGGTGGTGACCGGGCTGCAGGACCCGCAACTGATACTGCTGCGCACCGCCGACGGCGCGCTGACCACCGTGGAGGTGTTCCTCAACGCGGGCTACGGCTACGACATCCGCTGCGAGGTGGCCGGCGAGCGTGGCGCGCTGGCCCTCACCAACCCCGCCCGCCTGGTCACCGACTCGGCGCGTGCCCGTTCCCTCGCCCACCCGGCCGACTGGCGTCCCCGGTTCGCCGACGCCTACCGTCTCGAACTCCAGGCGTGGATCGACGCCGTCGCCATGGGGAGTCCGTCGCCGCTGGCCACGGCGCACGACGGCCTGGTGGCGGGCGCGGTGGCCGACGCCGTCATCGCGTCGATGAAGAGCGAGGGCCGGACCGTCGCCGTCCAGGTCCCGGAGGTGTGAGCATGCCCGGCTTTCCCAGGGTCCTGCCCGCCCCGCGCACCCCGGACCCCATGGACGCGCCCGTACTGCGCTGGGGCGTCCTGGGCACGGGCTGGATCGCAGAACGTTTCGTGCGCTCCGTGCAGCGCCACACACGCCAGCGCTTCACCGCCGTCGCGTCCCGCGACGCCGCCCGCGCCGAGGACTTCGCCCGCCGGCACGGCATCCCTCAGTCGTACGGCTCCTACGAGGAGCTGACCGCGGCCGCGGACGTGGACGTGGTCTACGTCGCCACCGGGCACACCGACCACCTCACCTGTGCGCGGATCGCCCTCGAGGCCGGCAAGCACGCCCTGGTGGAGAAGCCACTCGCCCTGAACGCCGCCCAGGCCATCGAGATCGCCCAACTCGCCACAGAACGGGGCCTGTTCTGCTCCGAAGCCCTCTGGACCTTCTTTCTCCCCAAGTTCGACGTCGTCCGGCAGGTCCTCGACTCCGGCGTCCTCGGCGACATCCGCACCGTCCTCGCCGAATACGGCGAACACTTCACCGCCGGCCACCGCATCCTCCGCCCGGACCTGGCCGGAGGCCCCCTTCTCGACCTCGGTACCTACCCCCTGTCCCTCGCCACCTGGGTCCTCGGTGCCCCGGCCGAAGTGGTGGCCTCCGCGCAGCCGCACCCGGCGGGTGTCAACGGCCAGGCCTCCGCTCTCCTCCGCGACATCGACGGCAATCAAGGCATCGTCCACACCACCCTCTTCAGCGACACACCCACCACGGCCACCATCGTCGGCACGCACGCCACGTTGAGCCTGCCCGGCCCCTTCTACCAGCCCGGCGACATCGTCCTGACCCTGGCGGGAAGCGGCACGCAATCGACGTACACAGAGCCGCTCACCGCACACGATGCCCTGCATTTCGAGGCCGCGGAGGTGGCCCGGTGCATCGCCGCCGGCCGGTTGCAGTCTCCGCTCCGTCCACTGGACGACTCGGTCACCACGCTGCGAGTGATGGACGAGATCCGCCGGCAGTGCGGCATCGTGTTCCCAGGAGAGACGCAGCAGCAACTCTGCACCGCCTGACCACTGTTCAACGCTCAGCGTCGCGGAGTGCGTGGTCTTCGGCGAGCAGGAGGTAGGCGGCGGCCGTCCAGGTGTAGGCGCGGTCACGCAGGCCCGTGCCGGTGAGGGCGTCGAAGTTCTCGGCGAAGCCGTGGGTTTCGCACAGGAGCCGGAAGCGCGCGCTGATCTCGTCGGCGAGGCGGTGGTGGCCGCTGCGGCGCAGGCCGTCCTCGACGAGGACGGTGGCGGGCGCCCAGATCGGGCCGCGCCAGTAGCCGTCGGGGCGGTAGTGCGGTGAGGTGGGCAGTTCGGTGGCCAGGCCGTACGGGGTGAGGTGTGCCTCGATCCGGTCGGCCAGGGTCTTTGCCACGTGCTCGGGCAGGTGCTCGCCCAGCGCGATGGGCATCAGGTCGAGCAGGCTGGAACTGCCCCAGGTGTCGCCGCTGTCGGCGCCCCGCGCCACGAACCGCTCCCCCGTCCACAGCTCTTCGAGCATGGCGGTCCGTGTCGTCTCCGCGGTGCTCGTCCAACTGCGGGCGTCGTCGTGATGACCGAGTTCCGTTGCGAGGGCGGCCAGTTCGTGCAGTTGGAGGACGAGGAACGCGGCCAGGTCGGCGGTGACGACCACGCGTTCGGGGTCGAAGGTGGTGGCGTTGTCCCAGCCGCTGTCGTTGCCGTGCTGGTAGTGGGGCAGGAGGGCGTCCGGTGCGCGGCGGGCGGTGAGCCAGAAGTCCGTCCAGCGTCTCAACCGGTCGTAGGTTTCGATGAGTTCGCTGCGGTCGGGGGGGTCGGGCAGGCGTCTGCGCAGGTGGGAGAGGGTCCAGCCGTGGATGGGGGGTTTGACGAAGTTGTGCAGGACCTCCGAGTGGGTGAGCGAGTCGGGCAGCGCCCCGCTTTCGTCCTGGTGGTCGAAGGGCAGGGAGAACTGGTCCCATGCCAGCGCGGGCGCTCCCGGCGCCAGGGCGAGGGCGTTGAAGCAGTGGTCCCAGCTCCAGACCTTGTCCATCCAGTGCTTGGACATCAGCACCGCGGGCCGGGTGACGAGGCCGGCCGGGTCGACGGTCGCCGACCACAGGACGTATGCGGCGAGTTCGGCGGCCGGGGTACGGGAGGACCGCCAGGGCGCCACCGTGTCGGTGAAGTCGGCGAAGGCGCGATCCGCCGCGGTGACGACCTCGTCGAACGTCATCCGGGCGCGGTGGGGACGGCGTGCGCTGTCGAGTTCCTCGATGGCGGCCTCCCAGGTTCCGCCGTTGTCCGCGGTGATCGTGAGACCCCTGTCCGCGCTGCCCAGGGCCTGGCTGCCGGAGGCGTCGCGTATGACGCCGGACAGGACGGTGAACCGGTAGCGGCGCCCGGTCTCGTACGAGGTGAACACGTAGGCGCCGTCCGCCGGGTCGCGGAAGAGGTATGTCCCGGTGAAGGGCGTCAGGGTCTGTGCCGCCGCGGTCACGCGCAGGGCGGATCCCTGGCCGCGCAGGCGTACGGTGTCCGGTGCCTCGTAGGCGAGGTCGGTGCGGCCGGTGTCGTGGTTCCAGGTGAGGAGGCTCGGTACGGCGGTGATGCGGGTCTCGGCCCGCTCGCCGGTGGTGGGGTCGAGGGGGACCAGGCGCAGGACGGCGTGCATGCCGTTCTGGTGGGAGACCAGGTGGAGGTCGTCGGCGTACGTGTTCTCCGCCAGCACCGGTGATATGTCGAACCAGGATCCGTGCATGCTGAACGGGATGTCGTGGAGGGAGAAGGCCGGGCCGGGCGGGGCGGCGGTCATGGAGGATTACTCGATTCTTCGGCAGTGGTCTGCGGCGGCGGGGGCGATCGGTGGGGCTGCTCAGTCCTTGACGGCTCCGGCCGTCACGCCGGCGGCGACGTAGCGCTGGGCGAGGACGAGGATCACCGCGGCGGGTAGCGAGGCCACGACGGCGGTGGCCATGATGGCGTTCCACTCCTGGTTGTTGTTGCCGATGTAGTGGTAGATGCCGAGGGTGATCGGCTCGTGTGCGCCACCGTTCGCGAGGGTGCTGGCGAAGACGAAGTCGGACCAGGACCACAGGAACGCGAACAGGGAGACGGTGACGACGGCGTTGCGGCTCATGGGCAGCACGATCGACCGGAACGTGCGCAGGGGCCCGGCTCCGTCCACCTGCGCGGCCTGGAGCAGTTCGCCCGGTATCCCGGACATGAACGCGGTGAAGATGAGCACCGCGAACGGGACGGCCAGTGTGGAGTCGGCGACGATCAGGCCGGGCACCGACTGGAGCAGTCCGAGGCTGAGGTAGATGGCGTAGAAGCCCATCGCCATGATGATGCCGGGGATCATCTGGGCGACCAGGAAGAGGAAGCTGACCACCCCGCCGCCGCGCGGGCGGAGTTTGGCCAGTGCGTAGCCGGCGGGTGCAGCCAGCGCCACGGTCAGGACAACCGTGCCCAGGCCTATGACCAGGCTGGTGCCGAGATAGGGCAGCTGCTGGTCGAGGACGGCGCGGTAGCCCTCCAGGGTGCCGTGGAGCGGCAGCAGGTCGGGGGGGCTCTTGCGCATGTCCTGGTCGCGGGTGAAGGACACGTTGAGCATCCAGTACACCGGGAAGAGCATGACGGCGGTGAGCGCGAGGCCCGTGGCCGTCTTCCACCAGGTGTTGCGTGCCCGGTGTGCGCGGCGGGATGTGATCGCGGTGGTCATGAGGCGTACTGCTTTCGCTGGACCCTCAGGTACACCAGGCCGAAGACCAGGGCGGCGGCGACGAGCAGGTTCCCGACGGCCGCGCCGGGGCCGAAGGAGGGCAACAGGCTGCCGAAACCGAGCCGGTAGGACCAGGTGGCGAAGGTGGTGGACGAGTCCGCCGGGCCGCCCTTGGTCATGATCCAGATGATGTCGAAGACCTTGAGCGTGTAGACGAGGCCCAGCAGCAGGGTGATGGCGGACACCGGTCGCAGCAGCGGGAAGGTGATGCTCCAAAAGCGCCGCCAGGCTCCCGCCCCGTCGAGGGCGGCCGCTTCGTACAGGCTGCCGGGGATCGACTGCAGACCGCTGTAGAGCACGACGAGGTTGAACGGGACGCCGATCCAGATGTTGGCGATGATCACCGAGGTCAGCGACCACGATGGCGAGGTCAGCCAGTTGACCGAGCCGATGCCGACGGTGCTCAAGAGGGCGTTGACGATGCCCGAGTCGCTGTTCAGCATCCACGACCAGGTGGAGGCCGACACGATCAGCGGCAGCAGCCAGGGCACCAGGAACAGGGCGCGCAGGGTCGCGGAGAGCCGGAAGTGCTGGTTGAAGAAGACCGCGAGGGCCAGGCCGATGGCGTATTGGAAGACCAGGCAGACGGCGGTGAACACCACGGTGTGCACCAGTGCCGGGCCGAAGGTCGGGTCCGTGAAGACGGTTTCGTAGTTCTTCAGGCCGGTGAACGGTGCGTCGCCCCGTACGAAGGAGCGGACGGTGTAGTTGCGCAGGCTCAGGTCGAGGTTGCGGTAGAGGGGATAGGCGTAGAAGAGGACGAGGTAGAGGGTGACCGGGGCGAGGAAGGCCCAGGCGGCCCACTGCGGAGAGGCCGGGCGGCGGCGTGTCGCGGTGCGGGCCGGGGGTGGGGCGGCGGTGGCCGCCCCTTTCCGGTCGAGCGCGGGCCGCCGGTCCGGCGGATGTGTCGTGCGGTTCATCAACAGCCCCTGGCTTCGGCTACTTGACGGCGTCCTGGGCCTCGGTGAGCGCGTCCTTGGGGGACTTGGCTCCGCTGAGGGCGGACTGGACCGCCTTCCACATCTGCTCGGAGATCTTGGGGTACTTGGTGCCGAGGTCGTCGCTGGTGCGGCCCTTGGCCGCCCTGACCGCCTCGACCCACGGCTTGAGCTTGGCGTCGGCCGCCACCTGCTTGTCCTGGACCTCGGCGGTGGGGGCCACGTAGGACAGGGTGGTGTCGGTGGCGTAGAGGTTCTCGGTGCTGGTCAGACAGGTCACCAGCTTCTGTGCGGTGGCGTAGCGGCCGGTGTCGCCCTGGATGGGGACGGTGACGAACTCGCCGCCGGTGGGGGCCGCGGCGTTGCCTCCGCTCGAGGCGGGGATGGGCAGGACACCGTAGTCGAAGCCTGCCTTCTCGGCGCCTGCGAGCTGCCAGGTGCCGTTCTCGGCGAAGGCGTAGTCACCGCTCGCGAACTCCTGCCAGCTGGTGGTCTGGGTGTTGTTGATGACCGAGTTGGGGGCGTAGCCCTTCTTCAGCCAGTCGGTCCACAGGGACAGCGCCGACACGCCCTGCGTGGTGTCGAGTTCGGTGAGCTTCGCGCCCGAGCCCCACAACCAGGGCAGGAACTGGAAGCTGCCCTCCTCGGTGCCGATCGCGGAGAACGTGATGCCCTTCTTGCCGGCCTTCTTCACCTTCTCCAGCGCAGCCGTCAGCGACGGCCAGTCCTTGACCGAGGCGACATCAACACCGGCGGCCTTGAGGACCTCCTTGTTGTAGTACAGGGCGAGGGTGTTGGCCCCGATCGGGGTGCCGTAGGTCTTCCCGCCGGACTGGCCGGCCGCGAGCAGGTTGGGGTCGACCTTCGAGGTGTCCAGCTTGTTGTCGTCGCTGGTCGTGAGGATGCCGGCCTCCGCCAGGGTCGACACCACCGGGTTGTCGACGATGAGCACGTCGGCCGAGTTGTCCTGCTGGGCCGCGAGGAGTGCCTTGTTCGTCAGATCGCTGGTGTCGAAGGCGGTCCGCTTGATCTTCACGCCCGCCTTGGTGCCGCAGCCGTCGAGCAGCTTCGCCCAGGCGGAGTCCTCGGCGAACTGCGGGTACGGGTCCCAGATGGTGAAGGTGCCGCTGTCGCCGCTCTTGGCGGACGAGTTGTCGCCGGACGAGCATGCGGTGGTGCCGGTGGCGAGGGCGGCGACGGTCAGGGCCGCGGCGGTGAGGCGTCGTCCGGTGGTTCTGTTCATAGGGCGTTCCTTTGCGTTTCGGCACGTCTTCGGCAAGGGCATGCCGAAGAAGCGGTCGGCAAGGGTCCGGCCGGGCAGGGCCTGTGAAGCGCGGCCAACACCTGCAAGGGCCGTGTAAATGAAGGGAGTTGAGGTATCAGTCGGTGGAGCCGGAACCGGGGGCCGTCATCACGTGTGGGCGGGCCCGGTGCTGGCGCGCAAGGAGATGGGCGGCGCCAGGAGGTGGTGGCGAGGCGAGGCCTCGGGGTGGTCGAGCCGCTCCACGAGCAGTTCGACGGCGAGTCGTCCCATCTGCTCTGCCGGCACGTCCGCCGCGGTGAGCTGCGGGGTCACCGTCTCCGCCCAGCGGCCGGCCACGACTCCGGTGATGGAGAAGTCGCGTGGTACATGGCGGCCCGCCACAGCCAGGCCCCGGTAGAGACCGCCGAGCGCGGCCTCGTTCAGGGTGACCAGGGCCGTGGTGGCCGGGTCGTCGTGCAGGATCCGCTCCAGGCAGGCCTGTCCGGCGGGAGCGTCGTCACCGCAGGAATACGTGCGTACGGTGAGCCCACGTTCCGCCGCGGCCTTGGTGAAGCCGTCGAGACCTCGGTGCGCCGACTCGTAGCCCGCCCGCAGCAGGTGCTCGGGCCGGTTGACGAAGGCGATCCTGCGATGCCCCAGGTCGGCGAGGTGGTGCACACATGCCTCCACCAGGGCGGTGTGATCCAGTCCGATCCACCAGTCGCCCTCGGGATGTGCGGTGCGACCGATGCACACGGCGGGGAAATTCTCCGCGACGAGGTGGTCGACCCGGTCGTCCTGAAGCCTGATCTCCATCAGGATCGCGCCGTCGACCCGCCGCTCGGCCAGCAGCCGCTGGAACGAGCGGTCGCTGTCCACGCCGCTCGGGGAGAGCAGCACGTCGTAGTCGTAGGTCGCCGCGGCTTCCACCACGCTGCCGATGAAGTCGAGCTGCATGCCGGTGTAGTGGGTGCCGGCCGGCGGGAAGACCAGTCCGATGGTGCTGGTCCGGCCGTTGGCCAGGGCACGCGCGCTGGCGTTGGGCCGGTAGCCCAGTTCGTCGATCACCCGCTGGATCTTGCGGCGGGTCTCCTCCGACACCGAGCGCTTGCCGCTCAGTGCGTACGAGACGGTGCTCCGCGAGACACCGGCCCGCTTGGCGATCTCACCGATGTTCACGGCACTCCTTCGTCGAACCGGTTCGAAAGCGAGCCGACCTGTCGAACCGGTTCGCGTGAAGTGAAGTTAGGAGCGCGCCGGAGGCCCTGTCAATGCCTCGCGCACACTTCCGGCAAACCGCGGTTCTATCCGCCCCGTAGGTCTTGCTGACCCTTTTCCGGCGGTGCTAGCTTCCGGCGAACCGGTTCGACACAGCCGCACAGGACCTCGAAGGCCCCGACAACGCGCCGCGGCATGCAAGGCCTGCCCAGCTCCACACCTGTCGAATCGGTTCGAATCACGGGACGGATCACCCCACGGAGACCTCAGTGCGACGCAATCGCAGCAGAACAAGAGCCGGCGCCAGTGCCACCGCCGCAACCGCCCTCGCCGCCCTGCTCGCCGTGCCGGCCGCCGGCACGGCCCGCGCGGCTGCACCGGAGCAGCTCACCATCGACCTCGCCACCAACACGGGCACCTTCCACGGCGGCGCCTCCGGCTCCCTGTACGGGGTCTACGGCGACGGCGTGCCCAGCCGCAACGTCCTCGAAGGCATGCACCTCCGCACCGTGTCGACGAAGGCGCAGGACGGGCCGCAGCACCCGGGCGCGGACGCCCTGGAGATGCTGCCGCCGTTCGTGGACTCCGGCGGCAAGGACGTCTACATCTACATGACCGACATCTACCGCGGCTTCCCCTACCAGTGGCCGGGCGCCGACGGTCCCACGCGCCTCGCCGACTTCAAGGCGAAGATCAAGAAGCAGGTCCAGCAGGTCCTGGCCACGGGCGACTACAAGAACCACGTCGTCTACGTCCCCTTCAACGAACCCGAAGGGAACATGTTCGGCACCGGCGAGTGGAGTTACAACAAGGTCTCCTGGCTGAACGACCCCCAGTACTTCTTCGCGGCCTGGAAGGAGGTCTACCACCTCATCAAGGGCCTGGACCCGGACGCGCGCATCGCCGGCCCCAACACCAGCGTCCTGTTCAACCAGGTCAAGGGCTTCCTGCAGTATGCCAAGGCCAACGACGTGGTCCCTGACGTGATGACCTGGCACGAGTTGTCCAGCCCCGCCGCGGTCCGCACGAACGTGGCGAAGTACCGGCAGATGGAAAAGGACGTCGGGGTCGGCCCGCTGCCCATCAACGTCAACGAGTACGGCCACAACTACCACCTCTCCGTCCCCGGCCAGGTCGTCCAGTGGGTCTCCGCCATCGAGGAGTCCAAGATCGACGCCGACCTGGCGTACTGGAACATCGACGGCAACCTCAACGACTCGGCCGTCGAGGCCAACAAGGGCAACGGCCAGTGGTGGCTGTTCAACGCCTACGGCCAGATGTCCGGCCACACCGTCCAGGTGACCGCCCCGCATCCCAACCAGCAGTACACCCTCCAGGGCGTCGCCACCCTCGACGAGGGCAAGAGGCAGTCCAAGGCGCTCTTCGGCGGCAAGAGCGGCGACGCTGACGTCGTCTTCAAGAACATCGACCCCGAGCTGTTCGGATCCACCGTGCACGCCACCGTGCAGGAGATCCCGTGGACCGGGCAGGTCGGCGACTCGGCCCAGCCCCTGCACCTCGCGGACCAGGAGCTCGCGGTCGGCGAGGACGGCACCGTCACCCTTCCCATGACGGGCATGAACGAGATGTCGGCGTACCAGGTCATCCTCTCCCCCGGCGGGAACGGCGGTGTACCGGCCGAACCCTCGGTGAGCTGGCGCAAGACGTACGAGGCGGAGAACGCCACCTACACCGGCAGCGGCTACTCCAAGAACGGCCCCGAGGGATCGCCCTCCCAGGTCGGGAAGTTCGCGACATCGGGCGCCTACAACGTCGGCGGCCTGCGCACCGGATCCGACGGCGTCCTCGCCTTCGACGTGGAGGTCCCGCAGGACGGTGTGTACGACCTGAGCGTGTTCGCCAACTCCTACAACCTGTACGGCCTGGTGAAGGAACAGGGCCCCACCAACGTCTTCCTGCGCGTGGACGGCGCGGATCCGCAGGAGCTGCGGCTGCCGCTCGGTTACAAGTGGGTGGTCTGGGGCCACACCGACACCACGGTGAAGCTGACAGCGGGCAAGCACCGGCTCACGCTCGCGGCGAAGGACGCCGACCTGGGCGTCACCCAGGGCGACGCCATCATCGACAAGATCGACCTGTCGCTGCGCGACGAGCGCGTGACTGCGCCGGCGGTCTACGAAGCCGAGTACGCGACGCTCTCCGAGGCGCAGCCCAGCTACGCCCACCCCGGGGCCTCGGGCCCCGGCGTGGTACCGCTGAGCAAGGGTGACTCCGCGACCTTCTGGGTCCACTCCCCCACGGACGGTGAATCGGCCGTGTACGTCGACCACTTGGGCGGTGGCCGGGCGACACTCTCCCTCAACGGCGAGAAGCTCGACGTGCCCAGGGTCGGCGGGGCGAAGAAGGGCACCGACCAGGTCCGGGTGTTCCTCTCCGGCGGCATCAACAAGATCACCGTCACCGGTGCCTCACGCGAACTGGTCCTGGACCGGCTGCGGGTCACCCCGGCCGGCGGCTCCCTGGCGACGAAGGTGTACCAGGCGGAGGACGGCGCGGTGACGGGCGCCGCCAAGGTGACCGACGCCTACACGTTCGCCTCCGGCGGCAAGGCGGTCACCGACATCGGCGCCGGCAAGGCAAACGCGCTGACCTTCGATGTCGTCGCCGAGCGCTCCGGGCGGCACGCCGTGACCATCCGCTATTCCAACGCGGAGCAGGCGCCGGCCACTCACTACAACCCCGACCCGATCGCCCGGCACGCCGACCTCTCGGTCAACGGCGGACCGGCCCAGCGTGTGCTCTTCCCGACCACCTTCCACTTCAACAACTTCTGGGAGCTGACCGTCCCCGTGACGCTGAAGAAGGGCACGAACCGGCTCACCTTCACGGCGGAGGAGCTGCCCGACTTCAACGGCGACACCTACAACCAGTACGACCAGCGGTCCCCGTACGCACCGGTCATCGACCGCATCGCCGTCACCCCCCTCGCGGTGAAGCAGCCCTGAAACCCCCAACCCCCTCACAAACCCCGGGGAGCCGCACATGCACCCCCGTTCACCGCGTCTGCTGTCCAGGATCAGGGCCGGTACACCGACTTCCGTGCCGACATCCCGGCCATCGACGTACCGGCCCTGATCCTGGACGGCACGGGCGACCGGATCCTGCCCGTCGAGGGAACCGCGCGGCCGTTCCACAATGCCCTCCCGTCCGCCGAGTACGTGGAGATCGAGGGCGCTCCGCACGGCCTGCTGTGGACGCACTTGGAGGAGGTCAACACCGCACTCCTGGCGTTCCTGGGAAGTAAAGGGGCACGACGGCCCTCGTCGCTGCCGCGGTCGCGGGGCCGGGGCGTCGGAAACGGCCGGCTCCGCGCCGTTGGCGCCGAGCCGGCCTTCTCCGGCTGTTGCTACCGCTTGGGGAGCTGGTCAGTCCGTGCCGAACTCCATCGCGGCGCGGTCCAGCAGCTCCTCGTCCTCCGAGACCCCGCCGCGGGAGGCGATGGCCTCGGCGCCGCCCTCCGGCAGCTCCGGCATGGTGCCGATCAGGCCGGTCGCGGCCGCCTGGGAGGCGCCGATGGTGGGGCTGCCGGTGCCGATCAGACCGAGGCCGACGTACTGCTCCAGCTTGGCGCGGGAGTCGGCGATGTCGAGGTTGCGCATGGTGAGCTGGCCGATTCGGTCCACCGGGCCGAACGCGGAGTCCTCGGTGCGCTCCATGGACAGCTTGTCCGGGTGGTAGCTGAACGCCGGGCCCGTCGTGTCGAGGATCGAGTAGTCCTCACCGCGCCGCAGCCGCAGGGTGACCTCACCGGTGACCGCCGAGCCGACCCAGCGCTGCAGCGACTCCCGGATCATCAGCGACTGCGGGTCCAGCCAGCGGCCCTCGTACATCAGCCGGCCCAGGCGCCGTCCCTCGTTGTGGTACTGGGCGAGGGTGTCCTCGTTGTGGATCGCGTTGACCAGGCGCTCGTACGCCACGTGCAGCAGGGCCATGCCGGGCGCCTCGTAGATGCCGCGGCTCTTGGCCTCGATGATCCGGTTCTCGATCTGGTCGGACATGCCCAGGCCGTGGCGGCCGCCGATGGCGTTCGCCTCCATGACCAGGTCGACGGCGGAGGCGAACTCCTTGCCGTTGATCGTGACCGGGCGACCCTGGTCGAAGCCGATCGTCACGTCCTCGGTGGCGATCTCGACCTCGGGGTCCCAGAACCGCACGCCCATGATCGGCTCGACCGTCTCCAGGCCCGTGTCCAGGTGCTCCAGGGTCTTGGCCTCGTGGGTGGCGCCCCAGATGTTGGCGTCGGTGGAGTACGCCTTCTCCGTGCTGTCGCGGTAGGGCAGGCCGTGGGCGAGCAGCCACTCCGACATTTCCTTGCGGCCGCCGAGCTCCGTCACGAAGTGCGCGTCCAGCCAGGGCTTGTAGATCCGCAGGTGCGGGTTGGCGAGCAGGCCGTAGCGGTAGAACCGCTCGATGTCGTTGCCCTTGAAGGTCGAGCCGTCGCCCCAGATCTGGACGTCGTCCTCGAGCATCGCCCGGACCAGGAGAGTGCCCGTGACGGCGCGGCCGAGTGGCGTGGTGTTGAAGTAGGCACGCCCGCCCGAGCGGATGTGGAACGCCCCGCAGGTGAGCGCCGCCAGGCCCTCCTCGACCAGCGCCGCGCGGCAGTCGACCAGGCGCGCGATCTCGGCACCGTAGTTCTTTGCGCGGCCGGGCACCGAGGCGATGTCGGGCTCGTCGTACTGGCCGATGTCGGCGGTGTAGGTGCACGGGACGGCGCCCTTGTCGCGCATCCACGCGACCGCGACCGAGGTGTCGAGGCCGCCCGAGAAGGCGATGCCGACGCGCTCGCCGACGGGAAGGGAGGTGAGGACCTTAGACATAGGAAGAGTATGCACTAACGCGCATGGTCATGCAAAACCTCGCCGGCAATACCCTCGGCGGCCCTACGCCGGCGCCTTCGCATCCGTCAAGTCCCGAGCCCTCGGAACATGACCCGACCAGGCGATCCGGGCCTACTTGAAGTGCGGCACACAAAGAGTGCCTTTCACTTCAGGAGGAAACGTGAACCGCATCAGCCGAAAGTCCGAGGACGCCCGCCCCAAGCGCCGACTGAGCCTGGCAACCGCGGCGGCCTCGGCCGTGGTGGTCGCCGGCGGCGTCATCCTGCCGGCCACCGCCGCCACCGCCGCCCCGATGCCCGGGCAGTCCGCGGCGACCACGACCCCGCAGCATCAGCAGAAGAAGACCAAGAACTACTGCTGGAGCAAACACCACAACAAGCACAAGAAGAACAAGAAGCACAAGAAGTACTACTGCTGGGGCAAGCACTACAAGTGGTATTGGGACGACCACTACGACTGCTACTACATCGTGAAGCACCACCACAAGTGGTACTTCTGGGACAGCTACAACGACTACCACTACTGGGAGAACCACCACGACAAGCCCTGGGACCACAAGGACAAGGACCACTGGAAGAACGAGCACGAAGCCAAGAAGGAGAAGAAGGAGGAAGACAAGAAGCAGGACGAGAAGAAGCCCGAGGACCAGAAGCCGAAGGAGAAGCCGGACGACAAGAAGCCGGAGGAGAAGCCGGCTCCGGCCGACCCCGCCCCTGCCGACCCGGCACCCGCTGACCCGGCCCCGGCACCCGCCGAGCCCGCTCCGGCAGACCCGGCTCCCGCCGACCCGGCCCCGGCCGACCCCGCCCCCGCCGAACCGGCTCCGGCCCCGGCCGAGCCGGCTCCCGCCGACCCCGCCCCAGCCGCGTAGGCCGCCGGCGGCGAGACCGCCCACGACGCCCCTCTCGCGACGGGGTGAAGGCCCACCCGGGCCTTCACCCCGTCGCCTTCCTGTGCAGCAAACCTGCGGAGGTTTCCTGTGACACGCCTGTGACAGTCGACGGACACGGTCATGACGTCACCCAGGCAGCCTTTTTCGAAAGCGGACAAACCGAAGCATTCGGGCATTTTGTTCTCTGCTTCCGAGGGTGTGAGCAGGGGCGACCGAGCCGACCCGCCGGAGAACATCCCATGCGCCACGTCACACCCATCGTGTCGACCCAGGAACCCCCCGCACCCGCACTCGCCCCTCGCGAGCTGGAAACCCTGCGCCACATCGCCTCCGGACGCACCTACCTCCAGGCGGCCCGCCAGATGGGACTCTCCCAGCACACCGTCGACACCTACCTCCGCCGCATCCGCACCAAACTCAACATCAACACCACAGCCGAACTCACCCGAGTCGCCATCGCCCTCGGACTCTGACACCAGGCAGCGGACCCTTTCCAGCTGTGTCAACTTCCTCCCCTTCCATGGCAGTTACTGTCCGGAAGGCGGTCTGGTCAGGTCGCTGTTCAGTCATCATGGGTCAGTCCCAGAGACCCGCTCCTGGTGCGGGAGTGGCGTGCGTACGGTCCGGTCACCGAGGCGGGACGGAACGGTACCGGCCCGCCGCAACCGACGGAATCGCATCGGGAGGCATTGTGGCGAGTGTGGAAGTGTCGCTGAAGGAGATCATGACGGGGGCCGAGGGGGCGCTGGGCGCTGCGGTCGTCGACTACACCAGCGGTATGGCGCTGGGCACACTGGGCGGGGGCAAGGATCTGGATCTGACCATCGCAGCCGCCGGGAACACGGATGTCATCCGGGCCAAGGTGCGCACCATGGAGCAGTTGGGTCTCACGAGCCGGATCGAGGACATTCTGATCACACTCGAAAGCCAGTACCACCTCATCCGCCTGGTCGCCGGCCGAAACGGCAACGGCTTGTTCCTCTACCTCGTCCTCGACAAGTCCCGCTCGAATCTGGCGATGGCCCGCCACCAGCTCAAGCGTGTGGAGGAGCAGCTCGAGATCTAGGTTCGGCCGGCAGTCCTGGGTGTGGTGCGCCCTTGATGTGAAGACTTCTTCAAGTCACCACATCAGCAAGATCCCAATCCGTGGTTGTACACGGCCTTGGGCGACAAGGATCGGCTTGAAGGGTCCATCCTGCGGCGGTACCGATCCCCGGTGCCGCCGCACCACGGCAACCACACCCACCCCATCCGGCAGGGAGCGAGCATCCAGTGCAGGTCCCCCTCTATCAGGCGAAGGCAGACTTCTTCCGCATGCTCGGGCACCCCGTGCGCATCCGCGTGCTGGAACTGCTCCAGCACGGGCCGGTTCCCGTGCGGGACCTGCTCGCCGACATCGAGATCGAACCGTCCAGCCTGTCGCAGCAGTTGGCCGTCCTCCGGCGATCCGGCATAGTCGTGTCCATCCGGGAGGGTTCCACCGTCCGCTACGCGCTGGCCGGAGGCGACGTCGCCGAACTCCTGCGCGCCGCCCGCCGCATCCTCACCGAGTTGCTCGCCGGGCAGAACCAACTCCTCGCGGAGCTGCAGCAGGCGGACGCCGCTCCCCCACCGCTACCCACCAGCGGTCGCCACTGAAAGCCCTTGCACACGACAGGCGGCGGGTTGACCCACGTCAGATTGGAGGAGAGCAAAGGTCCTTGCCGAACAATTGGCTCGACCTGCCCGTACTATCTGTAAGCCAAGCCCTTTGCAGCTTTGCCCATGGGCCGTGAACTCAAGGAAAGGTCAACATCATGTCCGAGACCACGAGCGGCCCCACCGAACTCACCTCGCAGTACGCCGCCCAGGTGACCAGCGACCTGGAACGCAACCTCAAGGAGCAGCAACGCATCAGCGGCGAACTCGCCGCCCTCCAGCAGCAGTTGGCCACCCTGCAGCACGACCACACCGTGCTGGTGAGCATGCAGCAGGCGCTCGGCGTGCCCGCCGCCCCCGCCGAGCCCACGGCCGCGCCGGAGTCCGAGAAGACCACCGTTCCCGCTCCCCGCAAGAAGGCCGCCACCGGCACGAGCACCAAGAAGCGGGCCAAGAAGGCCCCGGCCACCCGAAGCCGCACACCCGGCCGCAAGCCGGCCGCCGAGAAGGCCTCGGAGCCGGCCACGGCCTCGAAGTCGGCCTCGCCCACCCTGGGTGAACTGATCCGCCACCACCTCGCCGAACAGAACGAACCGCGCTCCACCACAGAGGTCACCGCCGCCCTCAACCAGGCCCACCCCGAGCGCGGCGCCAAGCCCACCGTCGTGCGCACCACACTCGAATCGCTTGTCGCCAAGGGCAAGGTCCAGCGCACCAAGCAGGGCAGCTCCGTGTACTACACCATCCCCGACGCGCCCGAGGCGACGACCGAGGCCAAGGCGCAGGGCGACTCGGCCGAGTAATGCCGCTCTGGGCTTCGCCCGGATGTCGCCGTCGGCACCGGCCAAGCCCAGCAGGCTGAGATTCCAGTCATGACCTTCGCTTGATACATTCCCCGACCTCTTGACGGCCGCCCTCTGTCCGCATCGACACGACTACGCAGACATGACTGCGCAGTCAGTCGCATGACGTCTGACATCATCGGTCTGGATCGATCGGTTGCCGGGAGACACCATGACGCGAGGGACAGGCCGGGGCGGAAGCGTCTCCGCGCCGCGCAGCGTGGACGTCGCCCGGCTGGCCGGGGTCTCCCAGAAGACCGTGTCGAGGGTCTTCAACGACGAGCCGTACGTCTCCGCCGACGTGCGCCGACGTGTGCTGGACGCCGCCGAACAACTCGGCTACCGGCGCAACAACGCCGCCCGGGCACTGGCCTCCGGACGGACCCGCTCCATCGGCGTGGTCACGCTGGGAACCGCCCTGTACGGACCCGCCTCCCTGCTCATGGGGGTCGAGCGGGCAGTCCGGGACACCGGTTACGCACTCCGCGTGGTCAACACGATGGAAGGCGACCCGGCGGGCGTCGCCGGTGCCGTGACCTCGCTCCTCGACCAGGGCGTGGACGGCATCGTCATATCCGAACCGATTGACGAGGCGGACGAGACGCAAGGCGCTTCCCTCCGCGTCGACGTCCCGGTCCTCGTCCTCGGTGCGCCACCGCCGGTCACCGCACCCACTGTGCTGATCGCGGGCAACGGCGCCGACCTGATGGCCGGCATGGCCACCGGTCATCTGCTGGGCCTGGGAAATCTGACAGTCCATCATCTCGCCGGTCCACAGCGGTGGTACGCCGCCCGGGACCGGCTGGAGGGATGGCGAGAGACGCTGACCGCGCACGGCAGGGAAGTACCGCCGGTCGTCGAGGGCGACTGGTCGGCGGCGTCCGGCTACCGGGCGGGGCGCGAGCCGGCCGAGAACGGTGACGTCACCGCGGTCTTCGCCGCCAACGACGACATGGCGATCGGTCTGATCCGCGCGCTGACGGAGGCCGGACGGCGAGTGCCGCAGGACGTCAGCGTCGTCGGATTCGACGACATTCCGGTCGCCGCCTACGTGACTCCTCCTCTCACCACGGTGCGGCAGCCGTTCGACGCCGTGGCACAGGAGGGCCTCAAGCGCCTGGTGCACGCCATCGAAAACCCGGACACGGCTCCCTTCCCAGGTGAGACCGTGACTCGATTGTGGCTCTGACCTGCAGCGGAGCGGATGGTGAGGGCTCTGTCTCGCAAGATCATTACGCCCCTATTACGAGTTCACGGCGGAGGGCTTGGGGCCTGTACTCCAAGAGGCCTGCGCTACGGCTGGACTCGGCTCTCGCGGTGCCGAGTTGCTGCGTCTCGGTTCCAACGCGGTGTACCGCCTGACCTCGTTACCCGTCATAGTCCGCATCGCGCGGGATCCGTCGGCTCTCGCGGAGATGAACAGGGCCGTGGGCGTGGCCCGGTGGCTTGAGACACAGGACTTCCCGGCTACGCGCGTGCCGGCGTCGGTTGCGCAACCGGTCGTTGTCGGAGGCCTGGTGGTCACCTTCTGGGAGAGCGTTCAGGAGTACGAGGAGTATGCAACGGTCGGCGAACTGGCCGACCTCCTACGCCGTTTGCACTGGTTCGAGGAACCTGAATCCCTCGGCCTCCCGTTCTTCGACCCGCTGGCCAAGCTGGCCGCGTCCCTCGATGGGCTGGACGGCATCTCGGGGGAGGACCGGACGTTCCTGGAGGAGCGGGCGATGAGGCTCGCGAAGGATTACGACCGGCTGGACTTCGTCCTTCCCTTCGGCATGATCCACGGCGATGCCAGCATCGGGAACATCCTCCGCCATCGGGACGGGCACGCGGTGCTCATAGACCTGGACGGCTTCGCGCTTGCCCCGCGCGAGTGGGATCTGATCCAAACGGCGATCTTCTACGACCGCTACCGCTGGCACACCAAGGCGGAGTACGCCGAATTCGTCCACCGTTACGGGTTCGACCTCATGAATTGGCCCGGATACGAGACCTTGGCCGATCTGCGGGAGCTGATGATGGTGGCATGGCTCGGCCATCAGGTGGGCACGAGCGAGCGGTCTGCCGGCGAGTTCGCACGACGCATGCGGTCTCTGCGAACGGGCGAGGGACGGGACGCTTGGGGTCCGTTCTAGGTCGTGTCCGATGGAGATCTCCGCGGGTGGTTCGCCCCCTCCTACTCCAGCATGCGCTCTGCGTCATCCGGGACCCAGGGAAAGGGCACGTCGGGCCACCGTGTAGCGGCCCATGTGTCGAGATCGACGGCGAGAACGGCATCGATGAAGACTTGAGGCGGTTCGTAGCCGTGGGCGGTGACGTAGTGCGTGATTAGGAACGGAGCGGCGTAAGCGATGCCGGGCTCACCCGGGATGCGAACCTCGCCGTTCCCCTCTGGGGCTGCTTCCTCGGGACACAGGTCGCACTCGTGCAGGCCGAGGCAGACGTTCATCCACTGGATCTTCTGAACAGCCTTCAGCTTCTCCACGAACGCCCTGGGGACCGTTCCTGTCGAGTACGGTTTGCCGGCCTCCAGCCACCCGATGTTCAAGCGGGTATACGCAGGGCGGTACCAGAGCACGTAGAAGCCCGATTCCCTGTCCGTGAACGCATCCTCGTCCTGGTAGTCGTACTCGCTGAGATCTTCGTAGAACACCAGCACATCATCGCCGCACCGCTTTGTTGAGGCCGCCGCAATTCCACTACCCATCGGACACGGCCCCGGCGGTGCAGTCTCAGCGTCCTACCTAGGCCCCAGCAGCGATCCACAGCCTGTGCTCACGCGCCTCTTCAGCAAGGTCACGCGCTGCGGCACTGTGGCCTGTCGCACCGAGTTTTCGACGAAACTCGGCAAGATAGCTGACGCACCGAGCTGACTTGAGCTGTTCGCCGAGATCCAGTGCATCGAGAGCCACACGGCATGCTTCCTCGGTGTCCCCTGCGCGCAAGTGAGCATCAGCGAGGACCATGGTCGCGAAGAAGTCGCTTCGCACGTGATTGCCGCTCATGGCGTTCTCAGCGTGCGCTACCGCCTGACGGGCGCTGTTGACATCCCGGAAGCAATGCGCGGCCTCGGCGGCAAGCTCGTACTGCAACGGTGCTTGCCGTGACTGCTGGCCAGTTCGTTCGTTGGTGTGGTTATGGGTGGGGACCTTGCTGATGTCAGGTTGTGGGCGGGTGAACTGGCCGCTCTGCACGAGCGGTTCGTGCACCGATTCAACAGGTCGGAGCCGCGGGATTCGGCTCTTGCGTACATGCGGGGGCTGCTTGCTCCGCTCGAGCGCAAGAACGGCTGGACGCTGGCCGAAGAGGCCGGTCATGACAGTCCTGACCGTATCCAGCGGATGCTGAACCGGATCGAATGGGACGCCGACGAGGTCCTGGACGATGTCCGCACCTATGTCGTCGAACATCTCGGAGACCGGGATGCCGTGTTGATCGTGGATGACACCGGCTTCCTGAAGAAGGGCATTCGCTCGGCCGGGGTGCAGAGGCAGTACTCCGGCACCGCCGGACGCACCGAGAACTGCCAGATCGGTGTGTTCCTTGCCTACGCCACCGGCCGCGGACGCACGCTGATCGACCGCCGCTTGTATCTGCCCACGTCCTGGACGGAGGACCGGGCACGCTGTCGCCGCGCGGGCATCGGCGACGAGATCGCGTTTGAGACGAAGGTGGCCATGGCCAAGGCGATGGTCCGCCGGGCCATCGCCGACCGGATTCCGTTCGGCTGGGTGACCGCGGATGCCGCCTACGGCTTCAGCAAGGGCTGGCGGTTCGAGCTGGAGCAGGCCGATGTCTTCCACGTCATGGCCACAACGAGGCACGACACGGTCGTCACCCGCTGGTCCATCGATCACCCTGTCCACGACCTGTTTCCCGGCCTGCCGCGGCAGAAGTGGAAACGCCGTTCCTGCGGCGAGGGTGCCCATGGCCGGCGGATCTATGACTGGGCCCGTGTCGAGGTGCGGCCCTGGCATCGCGAGGATCGCCGGCACTGGGTGATCGCCCGCCGCAGTGTGAGCAGGCCCGAGGAGATCTCCTACTACATCGCCTACTGTCCTGCCGACACCACACTCGACGAGCTCATCCGGATCGCCGGAAGCCGGTGGGCGGTCGAGGAATGCTTCCAGAGCGCGAAGCAGGAATGCGGCCTGGACGACTACCAGGTCCGCCGCTACCCCGGCTGGCACCGCCACATGACCCTGGCCATGGCAGCCCACGCCTGCCTCACCGTCCTGCGGGCGAGACAGCTGGACACGGACAAAGCAGAAACGGATCCTCCCAGCTCATCCACCTCAGCCTTGCCGAGATCCGACGCCTGATCACCCGTCTCACCGACCGTCGGCCCACCCCCATCGACCACATCCTGCACTGGTCGACATGGCGCCGACGACGCCAACACCAAGCCCGCATCAGCCACTACAAACGACGCGGACACAGCCCCTGAAAACTGCTCAGCAATCAGCACAAGCACCGTTGCAGTACTCGGCCTCGTCGAAGTAGCTGATCCACTCAGGCTCGTCGTCGCTGTTCCGACTTTCGAGGGCTTTGGTCGCCGCGCTCAGGGCTGCCTCGCAAGCGGCGACGTCTCCGGTGCGAGCAAGGGCGCGGGCCTCCATCGCATGGAATTGAGCGCGCAACGTCGGTGTAGCCACTGGTGAAATACCCATGAGCGCTGCGCGGGCGAGGGTGGCGGCCTGGGTGTACCGACCCAAGAAGGTCGCCTGATGACTCATCGCTGACAGGATGCTGCCCGCGAGCCGGCGGTCGTTGGCGTCCTGGGCGAGGCGGAGGGCCTGGAGGAAATACCTCTGGGCGAGTCCGTGGTGGCAGGCGTCGTAGGACATCCAACCGGCAAGGAGCGTCGCTTCCGCCACGGTGGAGAAGAGGGCCCGGCCAACCTGTTCGGTGTAGTGGCCTCGCAGGAGCGGGGCCACGTCGTTGTTGAGGTACTGGATGACCGAGTGGCGCGCGTGGTCTCCACCGAATTGGTCGTCAAGCTGGGCGAACATGTCCGCTGTGGTCTTGATGGATGCCACGTCGCCGAGACCGACCCGAACTCCCTCGGAACGCGGTCGCGGAATGCTCGGCTCGGGCGCGACCAACCACCGAAGGGACGCCTCGTTCCATGCTGGCTCGGACGGCTCCGCCGTGAGCAGTCTGCGTCGTAGTGGTTGAGATCCGCACGCCACAACTGGCCAACCGTCTGAATGGCGTCATCGGGACTGGCGGGGTATGCGGCGTCGAGTACTGGAGCGTCCTTCGGCTCTGCGTGGTTCAGACCGAGTTCCGCTGCGCTCGTCGCGAAGGCGTCGCACAGAAGCGGCACGTAGAAGTCGTCGGGCGTGCTGTGACCGTTCTCCCAACTGGCAAGACGGCGCTTCACGCTGGCGTCCGGTGGGAGCTGATGCCCACGCCGGGCGGCTGCCTGGCGTAACTCCCTCACCAACCGCGGCTGACTCCAGCCCCGGCCCGTGCGAGCCTCACGTAAGCGGGCACTGGTCGGCTTCATGAAGACGTGACCCTTCACTCGCGCATGCGCCGGTGCGACAACTCGGGTTTCCTGACCGAATGTACGCGCTGGTCATTGCTTCTTGCAGGCAGTAATCGGAGATCGTCCGTCGGGGAACGGGTGACGGGGGATGACGTGACATGCGTGGACGCGTCATCCCCCGTCACCTCTCGTCATCTGCCCTGGCCACGTGGTGGGCCGTGAGCCTGGACCTACGGCGATATCGGCCGCATTGCAGTCCGACTGAGGGTGAGACGACGTGCAGAGGATGACCAGGCGGGGCATGGAATGGCTGTCTGCGGCGGCGGACGACGCGGCTGAGTGTCGGCAAGTTTGGGCGGATGATCCACGGAGGCCCTGCCTGCTGCCGACCGGCCGGTTCTTCGACGTGGTGAGCGTGGAACAGCGCCTCGGGATGGAGATGTTCGACCGCCTCCAGCGAAGTGGGATGCCGTTCGGACCGTCGGTCGTCGACCGCAAGACACAGCGAGTCGGGTTCTTCCTTGGCTCACAGAGCCCCGAGACCTTCACCTACTACCTCGAACAGGAAACGTCATCTCCGCCGCCGTACCGGTACCTCGGCCAAGACTGTGCGGTCGTCGTACCCGGCCCCATCCCTTTGTCCGATGACCGCTATCAGTGGCTTCGCGCGCCGACGCGTCGGCCGGAGGCCAACCCGCTGCGTCCGGTTGCCCTCGCGACGGCGCTGGTCGCCTCCGCGGAGCTCCTGGCAAGGATCGACCGCTTCGACGAGCAGTATCCGACTCCGTACGCGGCGGTCGCTGCGCTCCCAGAGGAGACGATCACGGATGCCGGATGAGCCGGCTGACGGGCGGGACTCTGCCGCGTGGTCGCCTCTCGACAGCGACGGCTGGTACGCGGCCCGAAACGCGACCAGCGCACTGCGGGACGTCCTCGTGCGCGCAAGGTTGGAGAAGGACTTTCCGTACCTGCGCGCGGACTTGAACGCCTTCGGGCATGGCCTCGTCGAGCTGGGACGAGTGTCCCCCGACACGGCCGAGCGCCTCGCAAAGCTCCTGCGCCTGGCACTGACAAGCGGCGTCGGCGGAGACCGTGACGACGAAGGTCACGCACCGACCATCGTTGAGGAACACGAGGGAAGGGCCTGACGTCATGACCGACCGGCGAGGAGTGGTGGCCAAACGAGCGGAGAACCTGTCGCCCGGGGTGCCCTACGTACGCGGCTGGAACCGCGCACGGCGAAGCGCTGGCACCCTGGCCGATCAACTCGTGTTGCTAGGGCTGGACTCCGACTTCCCCGGTCTGGTGGCAGACGTGAACGTCTTCGGTGACGGCTTGGTGCAGCTCGGGACCGTTCGCCCTGAAGCGGCCGAACTACTGGCGAAGCTCATCACGGCCGGGCTGGCAGCGGAGTCGCGTGGCATGACGGCGGACATGCCTCCGCCCCCTCGGCGGGAAGCACCTGCGGCCTGAGCTGCTCCTCGGAGACCGCTTGGCCGCGGTCTGAGCCTGCTCCCGCGATCGGTCGGTCTGGCCCCGTACGACATCGTTTCCCGGCGCTGTCGTACGGGGCTCTTCACCGTCTCGACGCATGTAATGCGTAGCTGGCCTGCCGCTCGGCCGGGACCGGCGCCCCAGCGCCGCAGCCCGGACGAAGCGGCAGGGCAACAAGTGGCATCAGCTTGGGAAGCTGAGGCGACTCGTAGCGGTTCACCAGGCTGAGCTGCGGCGGGGCAGTGCCGGCGCTCGGCGGGCGGCCGGCTGGTTCCCCGGTGTTCCCCGTGAGTCCCGCCTGTTCTGGCACGAGAGTGGCACGGTCCTGCGGTGGCGGTAACGCAGCTGACTCTTGTCGCATCCGGGCGGCGGCTTTCGCTGTCCGGTCTGGTGTTCACTAGGCGCATGACAGGCAGTTCAGAGCAGCACCGCTTGAGAAGTGCGATCTCTGCCCTCAGTGATGCTGTCCCCGGAGATCTTCGGCGTTCTCCCCTCGGCTGGGCTGGCGTACGGGCGTGGGAAGCCGTTCATGGCATCGAGCTACCAGAGCCCTACCGTACGTTCGTCGCGGAGGTTTCCAACGGTTGGTCGGAGGGTGCATCCATGGCTCACCAGCTCCTTCCGTTGGGAAGACTGCCTGAGAACTGGCAGAGCTGGAAGGCCGATTGTTGGCTTAGCCCCGAACCATTCGATGGAACGGCTGAACGCAAGTTCACCGAGCCGTTCCCGCTGGCGGAGGAGTGGCAGTGGGAGTACGACTACTACGACCACGATGAGCACTCACCTCTACTCCACGGCGTCTATCAGAACGGCTCGGTCCTCCTGGGTGGCAACCGTGATTGCGAGTTCTGGGTACTCGTGGTCACGGGGTCTCAGCGGGGCCGGGTCTGGTGGCTAGGGGACGGATGTGCGGCTCCGTACGCAGACGAGGGGGAGGAAAGCGAGCCTGAGGCCGACTTCGTGGCCTGGTTCCAGGAGTGGCAAGCCGACCGAGGCTGGTGGTCCGAGCACGTCGACGGGTAGGTCTCATCGGACGGTTGCCTGATCGGCCGAAGGGCTGCCCTGACGGGCAGGCCCTTGTACTCGGGCTTCTGATCCGTAGCTCTAGCCGGGTCGGCCAGCGACGGTCATCCCGGCCGCTACCGAGCCACGGAGGGCGCTACCGTCCGCGGGCAATTGATGGGGTTGCGGTACCTGGCTGCCGTACCGCAAGATCCAGACGGGGTGACCATGGAACGGCACGTGCTGGAATCGCTGTTGGCCGGTGACGACGAGGCGTCCGTGGTAGCTCTGGCCACCCTCCGCAGCGGCGCCACCTAGCGGGTGGGAGATCGGGCACATCCCGCAGGCCAGCATGCCGGAGTCTTCAAGCGCCGACTTCAGCGCATGCGGATGCATGGACTCGAACCTCTTGGGCTGGAACGAGCAGTGCAGCTCGTCCGCGAACATGACCGGCCCGTGCGCACAGGGCTGATCGATTCTGCCGATCGGACATGGACCACCCTGCTCTTCCTTACTGAGGACGGCAGCGCACTAGTGGCCTGCGCCGGGTGGCCGCTGCCGTTGGTTGTCAGGAAGCCACTGCTTTAGGAGTTCGATCCGACGCCTTCATCGGTCGGCTGCTGCGAGGCTTGCGCTGATGCCTACGACCGCCCGGAGTTGCCCGCGTCCGGCGCCGTTGATGTCAGCCGTGGATGCCGGGCGGCCCCGCCTGCTTCGGCTACGGGCGCCGGTAAGGAGCACGGTCGGTTCCGGGTACCGGAGCCCGGGACAGGTTCATGTAGCACGGGTGGTCGGGGTCACCTACCTCCATGAGTACGAACTGATCGACGTCGTGGTTGGCGAAGCGATGGAGGTACTGCAGGAAGAGTTCCAGTTCCTCGGCGGAGAGAGGTTCGTCGTGTCGGTCGTTTCGCACGCCCTCACCCTACGGCTGGTCTAGGTGGCAGGGCTTCTTCGTCCCGAAGCAACTCGGGTACGTGCTCCGCCATGGGCTGGTGCGCCTCTTACCGCGTTGATGGTCCACTGACGTTCGTGGGCGTCCGCTGCTGTTCGTCGGCGTTGTCACGCAGTTACTGATCTCTTCGGACTGTTGTCGGATGCTGATCCCTGCGGTAGGCCGGTGGTATGCGGTACGCGCAGGGCGGTGGGCTGACCGCCGAGCGGCGGAAGTTTCGTGAGCGGATCCGGTACCAGGCCGGTGAGCGGTTCGCACGCAGTGAGAGAACCGCGGTGATCGCGAGGGATCTGCGGGTGAGTGAGCGGTCGGTGGAGCGCTGGCGTCGTGCCTGGCAGGAGGGCGGGATGGACGCCCTCGCCTCCACGGGACCGGCCAAACTTCCCAAGGTGTCCGACTTACAGTTCGCCGTGCTGGAGGAGGAGTTGGCCCTCGGGCCGGCCGAGCACGGCTGGGAGGACCAGCGGTGGACCCTGGCACGGGTCAGAGCGCTGATCGCCTGGAAGTTCGGCATCGACTGCTCCTCGGCAGCCGTCTGGCGGCTGCTGCACCGGCACGGCTGGTCCTGGCAGTGCCCGGCCCGCCGCGCGCTGGAACGCGACGAGCATGCGGTCGAGCTGTGGAAGAAGGACGTGTGGCCGCAGGTGGAATGACCGCGGCGGCGCTGGGGGCCTACATCGTCTTCGAGGACGAGGCGGGGTTTTCCATGACACCGCCGCGGGCCCGCACCTGGGGCCGACGTGGGCACACGCCGGTGGTCCGGGTGCGCGGCCGCTCCTGGCGCCGCTGGTCGATCGCCGCCATGTGCTGCTACAAGCAAGGAGAAACCTCCCGGCTGATCTACCGGCCGCGCCGCCACCGCAAGCACAAGGGCAAAGGGCGCGACAGCTTCTCCTGGCGCGACTACCGCGACCTGGCGGTGCGCGCGCACCTCCAGCTCAAGGCCCCGATCGTGCTCGTCTGGGACAATCTCAATACCCATCTCGCCGCCGGCATGCGCCAGTACGCGGACGAACACGACTGGCTCACCATCGTCCAACTTCCCTCTTATGCACCGGACTTGAATCCGGCGGAAGGCGTCTGGTCGCTGTTACGGCGCGGCCCGCTGGCCAACACCGCATTCACCGACGACGACCACCTCGAACGCACCCTCCGCCGCGGACTTCGCCATATCCAGTTACGGCACGACCTCATCGACGGCTGCCTTGCCGGCACCGGACTCAGCCTCACCCACCACCCGACAACAATCCGAGGAAATCAGTAGACACTCAAGGGTTCCGGGGGCGCGATACAGTGCGCGCCGTGGACATACCCGGCTGGTTCGTCTGGCTCGCTCTCGGTCTAGCTGTGTTGCAGGCCCTCGGCCTCGTTCCCGTCATCCGCCGACTGCGCGGATCCGACTCGGCGGTGCGTTTCGAGGCGCGCCTTGACCTGCTGGACGTCGTCGCTTCCCTGCTGCTCTTCGGCGGCTTGGTGCTGAGTCTCGCAGTGGCGGAATCCTGGTTCTGGCTCACCGGCGCTGGCTTCGTGCTCATGGCCGCCGTGTACGCCGTGAAGGGTGCCCGCTGGCTCCGCGCTCGCCAGCGTCACACGGCCTGACCCAAACGACAGCGCTATCCGCTCGGCGCACTACTTATTCTTGCCCTGGGTCTTGTCGGGGATCTCGGTGAGCTGGGTTTGTGCTGGTCAGGGGCGGTGGGCACGTCCGCCTGGTGGTCGTCGTTGGTCGTCATTGGCCACTGTCGAGCGGCCTCGGACGGCCCAGGGACGGCCCAGCCGTGGATCACATGAACGGCGTCAGCTGGCGGAGGCGGCCCGCCACTGCGCGGTGATGCACCCCTCTTCCATGTCCCACCACTCCTTGGCCACGCCGTGGTTGAGCAGCTTCTGCACCTTGGCGAGATCGGCGGTGGGCGGGACGTCCAGGGCAACCATGCCGAACCGTTCTATGCCCTCGCCGCAGACTCCGAGTTCGTGAAACGCGTTGATCACGCTCTGCCGTGCAGCTCCAGAGCCGCCATGGCGGAGCACAATGAGGCGGATGGTGCAGTTTTCGGAACGCTGAACCACCTCGCCGGCCCATCGCACACCCTCCTCGTCGGGCTCGGTGGCCACGATGTCCCCGCAGGCAATGCCTCGGACGAACCAGGGAATGTTGTCGAGCCGCGCAGTGCCGTCGCCTTGGTCGACCGCCCACAGACTCTCCACCGATGCTGGGGGCCAGTCGTCCTCGATCTCAAGGCGGAAGTGCACCTTCACGTACGGGCCACCGGGGTTCGTCATAGTGCCCAGGATGCACAGTCCTGCCGCGCCGGCCGCAGGTGGGTGACCGATGACGTCTACTCAGAGACGGATACAGATTCGTCTGGGCCTCAGCCGACGACAGTCAGCCACGACGGCGAGGACGCCGACCGATCACGCGCGCGTATGCCTCGCTGCACCCCCACCGGTCTCCACCACGCTGCCGGGGCCGTCGACCAGAGCAAGCCGCGACGGCGGTCCCGTAACGACGGTGCGTGAGCCCTCAGCTTGGGAAGCTGAGTGGATCTAGGCCTGATCGTGGCGCTGACCTGGGGGAAGGACGGTTCGCGGGCCCGCGTGGCCTCCGCCGTCCTCCCCGTGATTCCCCGCTGTTTCCCGCTCGATCTGGTGCGGTTCTGGTGCGGCGCTCGGATGGCGACTGCGCTCGGCACCCTGCCACCGCAGTGGAGTCAGGGACCCCAGCCTGTGGCGGGCCTCTGGCAGTGGACGAGGATGCGGGCATGGGATCGCCGCTGATGTCTTCCCTTCAGGGCTGCTGGCGGCGGTGCAACGCACTGTCGTGGCCGGGGAGTTTCCGGCCCCGATGGTGATCCACGACGATGAGGATGACTGGCTCCTGTGCGACGGGCTCCGCGAATGGTCAACGCCGCGACAGTCGCTCAAGGCAAACGTCCCACCGTGGCCCGCGCCGGTGCGGGGAGAGCCGACGGCGTGAGATCTCGACGTCACGTCGGGGCGTGGGAGGACCTGGCCCGCTGCGGCAGCGGGCTATGAGAGCCCCATCGCCCCGCCGCCGCTTCCGATCACCACATCCGACGAGTCGCCCCCTGGCAACCTGAATCTGTAGATTTGTACCGCCGGGCACACAGTTGTCAAGCGCGCCGACGGCCGCGCCGGCGCATGAGCCTCGCAGGCGAGGACCATATGTTCGACTTGAGCGCGCCGATCGTGGCCACGTTCCTGGTGTACGTGGCCGCCATGATCGGAATGGGTGTCTGGGCGTTCGGCCGCACGCATACCTTCGCCGACTTCGCCCTGGGGGGCCGCAGGCTCAGCGCGCTCGTCGCCGCCCTGTCCGCAGGGGCCAGTGACATGTCCGGCTGGTTGTTCCTCGCGTTTCCCGGAGCGGTGTACGCGGCCGGCGTCGGCGCCAGCTGGATCGCCGTCGGACTGGTGGCCGGCACCTACCTCAACTGGCTGTTCGTCGCGCCGAGGCTGCGCACCTACACCGAGCGGGCCGGCAACGCCCTGAGCCTGTCGGCGTATCTGGAGCAGCGTTTCGAGGACCGCACCCGGGTGCTCAGGATGGCCTCGGCCGCGGTCACCCTGGTGTTCTTCACCGTCTATGTCGCCAGCGGGCTGGTGGCCGGCGGGCTGCTGTTCAAGAACGTCTTCGACATCCGCTTCGGGCTCGGGGTGACGCTGACCGCCCTGGTGATCGTGATCTATTCGTGCCTGGGCGGCTTCCTCGCCGTGAGCCTGACGCACGTCCTTCAGGGCAGCCTGATGTTCCTGGCCCTGCTCGTGGTCCCGCTGACCGGTGTCGCGGCGCTCGGCGGCTTCGGGGCACTGGGCGACGCCCTCGACGCCAAGGCGCCGGGACTGCTGGACATGGGTGCCGAGGTCAACTACGCGGACGGCCGGTGGTCGGCAGGCGGGTCACTCGGCGCCGTCGCGATCGTCTCGCTGCTCGCCTGGGGCCTCGGCTACTTCGGTCAGCCGCACATCCTGGCCCGCTTCATGGGCATCCGCAGCATCCGCGCGATCCCCGCGGCCCGCCGTATCGGAACGGGCTGGGTCGTCGTCGTGCTCGGCGGCGCAACGCTCGTCGGCCTCGTCGGGATCGGGCGGCTCGGCACGCCGCTCCCCGACCCGGACACGCTGTACATCGTCCTGAGCCGGACCCTGCTCAACCCCTGGATCGCCGGGGTGATGCTGATTGCCGTACTGGCCGCGATCATGTCGACCGCGGACAGCCAGCTCCTGGTGTCGTCCGTGGCCCTCACGGAGGACTTCTACCGCGCGCTCCTCAACCGCCGCGCCACGGACAAGGCGCTGGTGTGGGTGGGCCGCGGCGCCGTCGTCGTGGTGATCGTGATCGCCTACGTGATCGCGCTGAGAGCCGACGGGCTGCTGAGCATCGTCGCCTACGCCTGGGCGGGCTTCGGAGCGGCCTTCGGCCCGGTCGTCCTGCTCTCGCTGTACTGGCCCCGCATGACCTGGGCGGGAGCCATGGCCGGGATCGTCTCGGGAGCGGTCACGGTCCTTCTGTGGAAGAGGATCAACCCCCTGCTCGGGCCGCTGGAGTCGGGCGTCTACGAGATGGTCCCGGGCGTGCTGGTCGCCACACTCGCCGCGCTGCTCTTCGGCATGTTCGTCGGCCAGCCGCCGAAACAGGCCTTCTGGCGGATGCCGGGCGGCGGGGTGAACCAGCTGATGCTGACGCCGTTCCTCACGCACGCACCGGTCGGCATCGCCGTCCTGGACACGGACCTGCGCTACGTCTGGGTGAACGAGCCGCTGGACCGCCTGGTCCCGCTCGCGCAGCGGCTGGGGCGGCAGGTGAGGGACGTGCTGCCCAAGCCGGACGCGGAGGCGTTCGAGGAGCGGATGGGGACGGTGCTCAGGACCGGGCGCCCGGTGATGGACCACGAGTTCCGTGGCACAAGCCGCGCCGACCCCCACCGGGAGCGGGCGTACTCCGCGTCCTTCTTCGCCATGAAGGACCGCCAGGGCCGGCAGGTGGGCATCTGGTACATGATCATCGATGTCACCGAACGCTGGCGAGCGCAGGAACGCCTCGCCCTGCTGAACGACGCCGGCGCCCGCATCGGCAGCACGCTGGACATCATGCGGACCGCGCAGGAACTGGCCGACGAGACCGTGCCGTCCCTCGCCGACTTCGTCGCCGTCGACCTGCTCGACACGGTCATGAGAGGGGAGGAACCGGCCCCCGGACCGGTCGGCATGACACCCGTCATCCGCCGCGCGGGCCAGCAGTCGGTACGCGAGGGCTGCCCGGAGGCGGCCCTGGCCGTCGGAGAAACGGTACTGCGCGCCCCCTCGTCGCCCGTGACCCGCTGCCTGCTGGAGAGCAGGACCCTCGTGGAACGCACCTTCGACCCCGCCACCAGCGCCTGGGTGTCCGAGGACCACTCCCTGGGCGACTCCATCCGGGCGGCCGGCATCCGTTCCCTGATGGTGGTCCCCGTGCGGGCCCGCGGAGTCACCCTGGGCGTGGCGACGTTCGCCCGGTCCCGGCGCGCGGGCCCCTTCGAGGAGGACGACGTACGCCTCGCCGAGGAGATCGTCTCCCGCGCGGCGGTGTGCGTCGACAATGCGCGCCGCTTCACCCGTGAGCGCACCGCGGCCCGCTCCATGCAGCGTTCGCTGCTCCCGCAGAAGCTGACGGGAGGCTCCGCCCTGGAGGTGGCGTCCTGGTACCTCCCGGCGGACGCCCCCAGCGGTGTGGGCGGCGACTGGTTCGACGTGATCCCGCTCTCCGGAGCCCGGGTCGCCCTGGTCGTCGGGGACGTCGTCGGCCACGGCATGAACGCGGCGACGACCATGGGGCGCCTGCGCATCGCGGTCCGCACCCTCGCCAACCTCGACCTTCCCCCCGACGAACTGCTGGCCCACCTCGACGACCTGGTCATCGGCCTCATCGGGGCGCACGACGGCGACGGGGCGGCGGGCGCCGCCGACGAGACCGTGAGCGCCGCGTTCCTGGGAGCCACCTGCCTGTACGCCGTGTACGACCCGGTCAGCCGACGGTGCACGCTGGCTCGGGCCGGGCACCTCCCGCCCGTGATCGTCGGCCCCGACGGCCGCGCCGACACCCTGGACCTGCCCGCCGGACCGCCCCTCGGCCTCGGCTACCTCCCCTTCGAGTCCGCCGAACTGGAGCTGGCCGAGGGCAGCCTCATCGCCCTGTACACCGACGGCCTCATCGAGAGCTTCGACCGCGACATCGACGTAGGCCTGTCCCGCCTCGGCGACGAGCTCACGGTGCCCGAACCGACGTTGGAGGAGCTCGGCCGCAAGGCCGTCGACGCCCTGCTGACCGGTCCCCCCTCCGACGACGCGGCCTTGCTCCTCGCCCGCACCCACGTCCTCGCTCCGGACCGGGTCACCTCCTGGGACCTGCCGACCGTCCCGGCCGCCGTGTCGCAGGCCCGCGCCGCCGCCGGCCGGCAACTGGCCGAGTGGGGCCTGGACGAGCTGTCGTTCACCACGGAACTGATCGTCAGCGAACTGGTCACCAACGCCATCCGCCACGCGTCCGGACCGGCCCGGCTTCGCCTCATCCGGGACCGCCGCCTGATCTGCGAGGTCTCCGACGCCAGCAACACGTCTCCGCGCCTGCGCCACGCCCGAACCACCGACGAAGGGGGGAGGGGCCTGCTGATCGTGGCCCAGCTCGCCCAGCGCTGGGGTACCCGCTACACGACAACCGGCAAGACCATCTGGACGGAGCAGGTCATCCCCGCCCAGCGGCTCGCCGCCGAAACGGTCGAATAGGCGCTGGACGCCCGGGTTCGGGCCGTCCTCCGGGCCCGGACGACGAGAGCTTTCCCGCGGCGTCGAGCAGCCGGGGAGAGAGAGCCGCAGATCATGGCGGCGGCGCCGGTCCGCCCCCCGCCGATCGGCGCTTCGCGCGTCACCAGGGCTGCCCGGTGCGGAAGAAACGACCGAGGAACGCGGCCTTCCTCGATTCGGCGACCTGGACGGGCCGGCAGACGCCACCGAGATCCATCGCGGCCGGAGTGTCGGCCCGGGAAGGGGCCTGGTCTCGACGGCTCCACGGCCTCGCGGGGTGGAGCGGGCAGCTCGCGGTCCGTCGAGCTGCGGCGGCGGGCTGCTCAGGCGGCAGCTTCAGGGGTCGGATGTCCGTCTTGGTCATGGTGCGCGCCCACCCGAACATCCGACCCTCTCGCCGACGGGACGGCAAACTGATGGCGTTGGCGCCTGACGCGACCGGGGCTCGTGTGCCCGGTGGCGCGCCAAGCCGTGCAATGGGGGTGCCTTCCGTGTGCCCCAGGGCAGCTGGCGAGTTACTGACCTGAGCGCTGATCTTGAGTCCGTGGAAGGCGGCGCCCCCGGGCGCGAGACCGGTGGAGTCGGCGGCGGCCAGGCCTGGGGCGCCGCATCCCGCATCCAAGTCCTCGCCGCTGCCGACGACTACGAGTCGACGTGGCCATACCGCCGGAAGGCCAAGGGCTCGCGCGGAAAGGCACGATGGAGCGCCCTGAGAGGAGAGGAGACCCGGGCCTGACGATCACGGAGATGCTGGAACCTGGTCACTCTGCGACGCCTGGGGAGACCCATGCCCGCACCGGCGTCCTCGCCGGCACTTCAGCTGATGCGAACACCCCTGCCGCACGGCCCTTCTGGTGCAGTGCGCCCCTGGCAGGATTCGAACCTGCGCACACGGCTCCCTTGCCGTCGAGCGACCCTCCGGTCGGCCTCATCATCCGCACCTCGACCGCGCCACCGCCCCGGACGACCCCGGCGCGCGGGCGGCGTGCCGCCTCCCGTTCCCACTGAGACCCGTCCACCCACCACTGAGCACCACCGGTCGGCCCGGGCAACAGGCGCGGTCACTGACACTTCGCAGGAGTGGGAGCTCGTCCAGTGGGCGCGGCGGGGATCCGCTCCAGGACCCCGCCCGCGAAGACGTCGTAGAGCGGCAGTGTCTCCAGGTGGACGTAGCCGATGTGGCAGTCGCAGACGGTCAGGGGGCAGGGACGGGGACGGAGAGCCGCACGGTACGAGCCGTCGTAGAGGTTGCCGAGTTCGGTGCGGACGAAGTGGCAGCGGCGGACCGTGCCGTCGCCGTCGACCGAGATCACAAAGTCGCCTGTCCGGCAGGGCAGACCGGCGCTGGCGTGCGGGTGGCGGCTGTACGGGAACAGCGGGTCCAGGTCGGTCCAGAGGCCGGCCTCCGCGTCGTCGTATTGGTGGCCCTCTGCGGCGTTGACCCACAGGTACACGTGCTCGGGCAGCTCGGCGCGCAGGCGCCGGGCCGCCTCCAGGTGGCCGGGCAGACCGACTGTGCCGACGCTGAAGCGGACGCCGAGGCGGGCCAGTTCGCGGCACTTGCCGAGGAAGCGGTCGTATGGGGTCTGACCCGGGTGGTACGTGCACCACAGGGCCAGGGTGTCGAGGTCGGCGGCGGCCAGCCATTCGGTGCGGCAACTGAGGTTCGTCTGGATGGCGACGCGGCGGACGTGGGGCTGGTGGGAGAGGTCGGTCAGGGTGCGCCGGTACCAGGAGCGCACCAGTCCCTCTCCCCACGGAGTGAAGAGGACCGAGAGGCGGTCGTCGGTCTGGTCGCCGACCCAGGCGGCGAACCGCTCCAGGCTCGCGCGGTCCGCGCGCAACTGCTCCCTGCTGTCTCGGCGCTTGGCGAACGGGCAGTACGGGCAGTCGTAGTCGCAGGACGCCAGAGGGCCGCGGTACAGGACGGTCAGGTCCATCGAGCCGGCTCACTTCCTCTCGTAGGCGGCCATCGCGGCACGTACGGCCGGGGAGAACAGTTCCGGGCCGATGGCGTCGGAGTGGGCCAGGCCCTCCGGAGTCAGGCGGAGGACGGCGGCGAGCGGGTCTCCTGATTCCAGCCAGCCGCGCTCGGCGAACCGCTCGAGTTCGGTCCGGAAGTCGTCCGCGGGGGTACTGCCGCCGAAACGGGTCCGGTAGTCGGCGGCTTGGAGCCCTTCGGCCTGGAGCAGCGACTGCAGCAGGTGGCGGCGGCGCGACTCGTCCGGGTTCATTCGGCGGCCGTACTCGGCGTGGGCGAAGTCGGCGGCCGGGCGGGCGACGTAGTCGTCGATGATCGAGCGGATCTCGTGCATGCCGACGGCGTAGTCGAAGGAGTAGTGCAGTTCCGCCGTGTAGGAGCGGGCGCCGCAGCCCAGGCCGATCATGCCGTCGGTCTGGCAGGCGTAGTCGTCCGCGCCCTGCGGGGGTGCGTCGGCGCGGCGGAACATGCGCATGGACTGCTGTTGGTATCCGTGCGCGAGGAGGTGGTCGCGACCGGTGCGGTAGAGGCGCAGGCGCTGCTCGTCCCAGGCCGGGTCGGACGCGTCGGCCCGCCTGCCGAGGCCGGTCAGGGGACGGATGTAGAGGGGGTAGAGGTAGAGCTCCTCGGGGCGCCAGGCGAGGGCGGCGTCCAGAGAGCGCAGCCAGGTGGCCTCCGTCTGGCCGTCGATACCGTAGATCAGGTCGATGTTGAGCACGGGTATCCGGGCGTCGCGGACGCGCCCGAGTGCCGCCTCCACGTCGGCGCGCCGCTGGGGGCGCACGGCTGCCCGGGCCTCGGTGTCGTCGAAGCTCTGCACGCCGAGGCTGAGGCGCGTGGTGCCGCGTTCGGCCAGGACGGCCAGCCGGTCGGCCGTGGCCGTGGCGGGCGAGGCCTCCACGGAGAGAGGCACGGTCTGGAGGTCGGCGCCCATGCCGTGTTCGGCTATGTCGCAGAGCCGTTCCAGTTCGGCGGCCGTGAGGAAGGTCGGGGTGCCGCCGCCGAAGGCCGTGGTGGCGAACCGGACGGTTGCCTTCTCCCCCAGCGCCTCCCGTACTGCGGTGGCCTGGCGTTCCAGCGCGTCGAGGTAAGCCGTGGTGAGGTCGTCCGGGGCGCCGATGCGGGTGAACAGGTTGCAGAACCCGCAGCGGATCTCGCAGAAGGGGATGTGGAGGTAGAGGGAGAGGGCGTCCTTGGGCTCGGCCGCCCACAGGGTGCTCAGCAGCGGGCGGTCGTCGAGCTTCCGGTACGCGGTCTTGTGCGGGTAGGCATACACGTAGCTCTGGTACGGGGCCACGCGGTGAGCACTGGTCAGGGTCGTCATCGGGCGGCCTCTGCGGGGGCGGGCGTGGGGTCGAGCAGGAAGTGGGCGTAGGGCACGGTCCACACGGATTCGTGGCCGATGCGGTGACCGGTGTAGCCGTCGTCGCCGTACGCCGTGCCGTGGTCGGAGCAGACGATCGCGAAGCAGCGGCGTCTGCTGCTCGCGGCGGCGAACAGGCGGCCGATGTGCCGGTCCACGTACTCCAGGGCGGCTGCGTGCGTCTCGCGGGAGTCGCCGGCTTCCTTGGTGGCGCCCGCCAGGTGGAACCAGTTGGGCTGGTGCAGGGCGGACACGTTGACGAAGAGGAACAGGGGCTGGTCTGCGGGCAGTTGGCCGATCACCCGCTCGGCGTGGGTCACCTGCGACTCGAACGACGTCGGTGAGGCGACCCCGAACTCCGGCTCCCAGTGGGACTCCTGGAAGAGCCCCGGCAGCACCGAACCCAGCGGACCCCGCTTGTTGAAGAAGCCGACTCCCCCGATGCACACCGTGTGGTAACCGGCCTTCGCGAGGCCGGAGACCAGATCCGGAGTGTCGTAGACGAAGGTCCCGTCCGCCGTCGTCTCGCTGCCCGCGAAGTCCGCCGCGAACAGGCGGGGATGGCGGCCGGGCGCGGCGGGCGTGGGCAGGAAGCCGGCGAAGATCGCCTGGTGGGAGGCGTAGGTGAAACTGCCCGGGGCGTGCCGCTTCTCCCAGCGGCCGTCGGGCAGGTGGCGGGCCAGGTTCGGGATGCGGCCGGCCGCTGCCAGTTCGGCGGCGACGTCGTGGCGCAGCGTGTCGAGCGTGACGAGCAGGATGTCGTGGCTGCCGACGACCTCGTTCATGTCCGGTGCGCCGGACGGAGGCGGGAGCGGGCCGGGGCCGGGCTCCGGGCGGATCGGTTCAGGCGCTGACATGGGTGGTTCCCGTTCTGTGCGGGTGGTGCGACGCGGCCTGCACGGTGCGGCGAGGGCGGCGCAGGACGGCGGCCACTTGGGCCGCGTACGTGTCAAGGCCCTCGGCTCCGCTGCCGGGCAGTCCGGTCAGCCGGGGCAGCAGGTCACCGAAGGCGTTGACCTCGCCGACGGCGACCCTGCGCCAGCCGACGGCCGGCAGGAGGTCGACGCCCACACACAGCGTCCGCGGAAAGCAGGCGGCCGCCTGTTCGCAGACGGCGAGGACGTCACTCCAGCGGGCGCCCGAGGCCTCGAAGGCCTGCCGTGCTTCGTCGATGTCGCCCCGGCTGCCGCCGAGATGGAGGTTGGTCAGGGGTGAGGGACTGGTGCGGACCACCGCGTGGGTGGCGCGGCCGTCCACGACCACCACTCTCAGATCGGCGGCGCGTCCGCGCTGGGAGGCCTTGGGCAGCCAGCGCTCCAGGTGCAGGCCGTCCGGGGCCAGCGAGTCCACGATGGCCGCTATGTCCTGCTCCCGTTGGTAGCGACGCACCTTCAGGGAGTTGAACAACCTGCCGTCCACGGTGAGTTCGACGGAGGTGGTGGCCCGGATCCGGCCGGCGCCCGCCGACTCGACGGCCAGGACTCCGGACGCCGACGAGCCGTGCGCCGGCTTCACGAACAGCCGGGGCATCCGGTGCTCGCGCATCAAGGCCCGTACGTCGTCCCAGCCGCGCACCGCCGCGCCCCGCGGGCCCGAGGTGGGCGAGGCCGGGACCGGGACGCCCGCCGCGGCGAGAACCGCGTGGCAGCGTCGCTTGTCGAACAGGACGGCCAGCTCGTCGGGGTCGTCGAGGCGGATGCCGCCGCGCAGACTGCGCAGGGCCGTCATGAAGTTCGAGTACCAGCGGGCCGAGCCCTCGACGCGGGTGGCATCCGGGGTGCCGCGCAGGAGCAGGTCGACGTCGGGGTTCTCACCGGGCGAGTCGATCCGGACGGTCTCTTCGGCGGCGAAGTCGGCCCCGCCACTGCGCAGTACCTCCGCCCACGCCACGATGCGCGGGCCGGGCAGGCCCGCCGCGCGCACCGCCTCGGCGAACAACGTCACCCGGCGGTTCTCGGGATTGCCGACCACCGCGAAGTGCGGCCGCGGGTCACTCGCCGACGGCGACATACCGCGACTCCCGGCGGTGTGAGCGGCGGCGGGCCGGCGTCAGGGCGAGACTCACCCCGTGGGGCTCCAGCGCCTCCCGGAAGCGCTCGACCAGCTCGTCACCCATGAAGTGGTGCCGTAGGTCCAGCGATCGCAGGTGGCTCAGCGGCTGGCCCGCGAGGAGTGCCGCGCCCCCGTCGTCGCTCAACACGCCCATGCTCAGGTCGAGGGACTCCAGACCCGCCACGACGGGAGCACCGGCCAGGGCGGCGGCGATGTCGTCCTGGATGTCGCTGTTGCGCAGGCCCAGGTGTCGCAGGTCGGGGCAGCCGGCCAGCATGGTCAGCAGGGGGGCGACGTCGTCGGGCGTGCTGTCGCCGCCGTACCAGGCGGTACCCAGCCACAGCTCCAGGTGCCGCAGGGCCGGGAACTCACAGCCCGCCAGCGCGCGTACCGGGCCAGCCGGCAGACCGCCGGACTCGATCCGCAGGGTGTGCAGGCAGTCGTGACGCAGCGGTTCGATCACCAGGCCCTCGGCTCCGCGCACGCCCAGCTCCCGCAGGCCGGGCCACGCGCGCAAGACTCGGGAGACGTCGCCCTGCTTGATCCAGGAGATCTCCGACTCCTCGGACACCACGTCCGCGAGGAACACCGCCCGCAGGTGCGAAAAGCGGGGTGCCTCGGCGGTGATCAGCTCCAGGACGGGGTCGATGCCTTGCTCGTCCCATTCCGTCCACCAGGCGCCGAGGACGAGCGCGGTGACCTGGTCGGTGGAAACCTCGTCGAGGAAGCGGCGCCACAGGGGCTCGAAGGGCTGCTCCCAGTCGCAGGACAGCTTCCAGGCGACCGAGGAGGGCTCGGGCAGCGGAACCGGATCGTCCTCGGCGACGGGAAAGACGTGCACGGGCAGGCCGTGAAAGCTCTTCAGGTGCGAGGGGTAGTAACTCATGGGCGTGCGCTCACTCGCCCACGGCCACGTAGCGGAAGACGGTGCCGGCGTCGTCCTGGTACTCGTCGGCGTCGTCCGGGTCCAGGTCCACCGCGACGCCCGCGGGTTCGAGCGTCTCCCGTATGCGCTGCTGGAGGGGCTCACTGATGTAGTTGTGGTGCAGGTCGAGCGACTTCAGATGGGTGAGCGGCTGGCCGGCCAGCAGGGCGGCGGCGCCCTCGTCGCTCAGGGTGCCCATGGACAGGTCCAGCACCTCGAGGCGGGCCACGACCGGGGCGGACGCGACGGCCGCGGCGACCTCGTCCTGGATCTCGCTGTTGCGCAGCGCCAGATGACGCAGGCTCGGCAGACGGGTGCCGGACAGGATCGGCTCCAGGTCGGAGGCCTCGCTGTCGGCGCCGTACTCGGACGTGCCCAGCCACAGGTCGAGGTGCTCCAGCGCGGGCAGTTCGCCGGCGCCGATGCCCCGTACGACGCCGACGGGCAGACCGCCGGTCTGCACCACCAGCTTGCGCAGCGCGGTGTGACGCACCGCCGACAACTCCAGCCCCTCTCCCCCGCGCACGCCGAACTCCTCCAACTCCGGGAATCCGGCCAGCAGTCCGGTGACATCCGTCTGGTGGATCCAGGAGATCTCGGCCTCCTCCATGACGATGTCCCCGAGGAACAGCGAACGCAGGGCGGGCAGCCGGTCGCGGGCGCCGAGAAGCGCTTCGACGATGGAGGAGCAGTCCGTGTCGTACGCCTCCTGCCAGGCACCGACGATCAACGCGCGCACCCGCGTCGTGTCCACCGCGGAGCAGAAGCGGGCGAAGGCCGCCTCCCACTCCTCGTCGGCGTCGTAGACGTCGCTGGTGATCCGCCACGCCACGGAGCCGGCCTCGGGCAGCTCCGTCTTCGCGTCGGGCCCGGGGAACGTGAAGGCGGGAAGACCGTACAGCTCCTGCAGGTGGTCACCGATGGTCATGCGGGCTGCTCCTGACGTGCAACGGATGAGATGGTGCGAGCGCTGTGCGGCGCGTGCAGCAGTTCTACCAACAGGCACTGACACGGGCGGCGGTGGGGCGGCGTCCGAGGGCCGTTGTCAGTGGCGGCTCGTAGTGTCGATCCCGACGCCGGGGCGCTGTGCACCGGTTCGGGAGGGGAGAGCCATGTACCGGCAGGGAGACGTGCTGATCGTGCCCGTCACGGAGGAGGCCGTGCCGGCCCACGTGGCGCACACGCCGAGGGAACCGCGCGACGCAAGGGGACGCATGGTGCTCGCGCTGGGCGAGGTCACCGGGCACGCCCATGCGGTGGTCGGTCCGGGCGAACTGGTGCGTGAGCCGGGGCCGTTCGGTCCGCTGCTGATGCATCTGCCCCAGGGCGGGCGGGTGGTGCACGAGGAACACGCGGCGATCACGCTGCCCAAGGGGTGGTTCCGTGTGATCCGGCAGCGGGAGTACGTCCCCGGTTCCGTGCGGATCGTGGCGGACTGAGGTGCGTGACGGTCCGGCAGAAGCACGGACGGACGAAGGGGCGGGGTTGACGCAGGTGATGGAGGCGAGTGTGACGACTGACGAGGTCCAGCGGTGGCGTGAGTGGGCCGCCGCGGCAGTTCCGGCGGACCGGTCCGTGGCGGAGGCGGGCGTCCGGCTGGCGTACCGTCGGGCCGGGCTGGAGGAACCGGAACGCGTGGTGTGGGTGGATTCCCCGCGCGAGGCCGTGACGCTGATACGGAAGTCGACGGATCTGGGCCGGAGCGTTCGTGAGAGTGTGCGCAGCGCCCCCTGGGCGTCCGAACGCCTTCGACTGCACGGGGAGTTGGGCGCGGCGGGCTGGTCGGCGCGCTGGTCGGCGACCGGCGGGCGTCTGTGGGACACGACGCGGGCGCTGGTCGACAGGATCCAGCAGGGCGTATTCGACGAGCTCGCGGTCGGCGACCCGAGCGCCACAACGGAGATACGGCTGATACTGCTGGACGCCGTGCTCGGGCAGCACGACGCACCCTGGCTCGCCGCCCTCGACACAAACCGGGCCCCGCTCGACGGGCTGGCGCAGGTCTGCCGCAGTGCGGGCTGGTGGTGGCCGTTCGAGAAGGTCGCCGTGGTGTGCGAACGCCCGGTCGCCCTGCACCGCGACGAGGCCGGCCGGCTCGACCGCGGAGACGGCCCGGCGCTGGCCTTCCCCGACGGTTTCGCCCTGTACGCCTGGCGTGGCATGCCGGTACCGGCCGCCTTCCTGGAGGAGCTGCGCACACTGACGCCGGAGCGGATCCGCGCCGAGGAGAACGCCGAGCTGCGACGCGTCATGCTCGAGTACCACGGCTACGACCGCTATCTCGCCGACTCCGGGGCCCGGCCCGTCCACCGGGACGAGACCGGCACTCTGTGGCGCATCGACCTCGCCGGGGACGAGGCGGTGGTGATGGTGGAGGTCCTCAACTCCACACCGGAACCGGACGGCACACACCGCACGTACTGGCTCCGCGTGCCACCGACGACACGGGAGGCCAGGGAGGGAGTGGCCTGGACGTTCGGGCTGGGGGCGGAGGTGTACGCGCCGCTTCGGGAGACGTGAACGGCTACTCGGCAGGCAGGGCCTCGCGCAGCGACTTGGCGGTGACGGCCGGGTCGTAGTCCTGGGGAACGCCTTCGACGAGGATGATGTCGCCCGCGATGTGCCGGGAGCGCAGCGGTGCGATCTCCTGGTAGGCGGGTGAGTCCCACCAGGCCCGGGCCTCGGTGATCCCGGGGAAGCCGATGACCACGACGTGCCCGGGCCAGCTGCCCTCCTTCACCTCGTGCTGCGTGGCGTGCACCAGGAATCGGCCGCCGTGCGGTTCGAAGGTGGCGGCGATGCGCTCGATGTACTCGGCGATCTCCGGGTGCGGAGCGGCCTCCTGCAGATGGGCTATGGCGTAGGCGGGCATGGCGTCCTTCCGGTCGGACGGGGCTGCTTACGCCCACGATCGTGGCAGGCGGGCGTTCCGGGGTCGATGACCTCGGAGGTAAGCGGCGGTGGCCCTGTCGGACGGCACTCCTCGCGGTGACCGGGGCTTGCTCTCCACGGCACAGTGAACATATGAAGACCAACGACAGGAACACTCTGGCCAGGGGGCGCGTGGCGACCCGGCTTCCCGCGCAGGACCTGGACCGGGCGCGGCGGTTCTACTCCGAGCGGCTCGGCCTGGAGCCCGTCGACGAACGGCCCGGTGGGCTGCTGTACCGGTGCGGAGGCGTGGAGTTCGCACTGTTCCGGTCGACGGGAGCGTCTCCCGGCACCTTCACCCAGATGGCGTGGGAGGTCGACGACATCGAGGCGGTCGTGTCGGAGCTCAGGCAGCGCGGCGTGGTGTTCGAAGAGGTCGACGTGCCCGGGTTCCGGACGAAGGACGGGATCGCCGGGATCGACGGGAACTACCCGAGCAAAGGCGCACGGGGAGAACGCGGTGCCTGGTTCCGGGACAGCGAGGGGAACATGCTGGGCATCGGCGAGCCGGTCGTCTGAATCGAGTCACCCGTGCCCGCAGAGGGCGTCAGTCATCGCTTGCGGTGTTCTCTCTCGGCAGGAACGTCCGGCGTACCCAAAGGCCCAGCAGTACCGTCCCGCCGACCAGCAGCGGTACCGGATCAAGAGCGAGAGGAGCCAACACGTATCCCAGCGCGGTGACCGTGAAGACGGTCAGGGGGACGAACGCCGCGGCACCCTCTATGCCCAGTCGCAGCGCCGGCCGTCCGGCGTGCAGGATGCTTGCCCCGCCGGGCACCCAGGGGCCGACAGCGATCACCAGCAGCCCCGCGGTGTCGAGGGCGTCGGCCAGTTGGGAAGGCGTCACCTCGGGCGTACCGGGGCCGACCCCCCACAGTCGCAGCGTGTCGCCGATCAGCGCGAGGATCAGCCCGACGACCGCTACCCACACAGTGGCCCGCTGGTCGCCCCGTACGAGACGGCGCAGGGCGAACAGAAAGCTGAGGAACACCACTTCCGCGGTCCACAGGACGCCCACCATTCCCGTCGCCGGCCCCCAGCCGTCGCCCGGCCCCCGCAGCAGTACCCATCCCGTCATGTACACGGACCCGGCCGTGACGACCCCGTCGAGCACCCGCCGCAGCCACATGTGCCGACCCGTGCCGGCGTCGGCCGCGACCACCAGGCCGGCCATCCCCAGGCCGACCGCCACCGTCACCGCGGGGGCCACCACCGAACTGAGCAGTAGCCGGGGGGCCGTTCCCTCCGAGGGAGGGCGCGCCGACAACACGTTGACAGCCGCACGGTACAGACCGCCCGCCGCCGCGGACCCCGCCAACAGCAGCAGCCGCGTCCGCACCCGTCCACTCGTCCCCGACGCGCGCAGCACGAGGGAAACCGTCAACGCCCAGCAGCCGACGGTCGGTCCGAAGCCCGCCATCCGCGCCGCCCGGTTCTCGGCCGCCCACCACTCGGTGGCGATCAGCGCCGTTCCCACGAGACATGCCACACCGGCCGCGCCCCAGACCCCCAGGCCGGTCCGACGGCAGCGGCTCGCCCGGACACTGAGCACGTCCGGCGACTTCGACAACCCCAACATGCAGGTGCGCCTTTCAGCCGGCGCCCGCCCACGGGACCTCCCCTGCGACCGCCGGATCCATTCGCAGACGGTAGGGGACTCACCACCGGCGCCGAACACAAATGTCGGGTGATTCACTCGTACGGGGAGTGCGCCTCCAAGCCCTCGCCCGACAACGCTCAAGTCGCGCCGGAAGCCGCGAGATCCGCGCCGGAGACTCTGTGGAGCGTGTCCGAAGCGTGCCGTACGAAGTCCACGACCTGCTCGGTGGCACTGTGGTCCGGCGCATCCGGGCGGTCCGCGACGGACGACCGCCACCACCGCAGTACGGCCTGTTCCACCTTCGGCAGTGCCCGCTGCCCGGTGACCGCGCACCCGATGCCCACCGCCACGCCCGCCCAGCCGACAGGCCCGAGAGGTGTGCAGCCCAGGAGGTGGCTGACGACGGGCGTCTGCACGACGGCGACGAGCGCCACGGCGGACCCGAGGACCGTGACCCGGACCAGCGGGCTGTCCCGGCGGTCGGCCAGGGTCTGGGCGAGCTGGGTGCCGACCAGCGCGCACAGCGCCATGGTGGTGGAGCGACGGGCCGTGCCCGGCGTGAGGCAGCCGATCAGCCAGGCCGTGGCCGCCCCCAGGCAGGTGGTCAGCGCGCGATGGCGGATCTGCCGGATCAACGGCTCGCCGAGGAGCGACGTGGCGATTCGCCTGTCCGGTGCGCCGGCGCCGTCGCCCGCCTCCTCCTGCCCCGCGGGGTGGGGCGTGACCGCCACCGCCGCCGCCGGGAACAGGTCCGTGAACAGGTTCACCAGCAGCATCTGGCGGGTGGAGAGCGGCGCCCTGCCCGACAGCAGACTGCCGAGGATGCCGAAGCCGATCTCGCCCGCGTTGCCGCCGATCAGGATGGCGATGGCGTCGGCGGCGCCGTGCCACAGGGTGCGGCCCTCGGCCACCG
The DNA here is from genome assembly GCF_040782645.1 of Streptomyces sp. HUAS ZL42. GTDB lineage: Bacteria > Actinomycetota > Actinomycetes > Streptomycetales > Streptomycetaceae > Streptomyces. Next base: position 9,294,342 of record NZ_CP160403.1, on the reverse strand, counting down.
CGTCGGTCAGCACGGACAGGTCGTCGTAGGTGAGGACGAGGTCGGCGGCGTTGCGCGCCGCCGCGGAACCGCGGGCGCTGATGCCGACGCCGATGTCGGCGGCGCGGATGGCCGCGGCGTCGTTGGCGCCGTCACCCACCATGCCGACCACCCGGCCCGCATCCCGCAGCGCCTCGACGACCTGCAGCTTCTGCTCGGGCGCGACCCGCGCGACGACGTCCGCGTCCCGCAGCATCCGGGCCCGCGCCGACCGGTCCGCGGCGGCCAGCTCGTCGCCGGTGACCACGGCCGTGTCCTGCGGCCAGCCCAGGTCGAGGGCGATCGCCCGGGCGGTCTGGGGGTGGTCGCCGGTGAGCATGACCGGTCGTACGCCCATCTGCCGCAGGCCCTGGACGAGGGCCGGGGAGGTCTCCCGCGCGACGTCCGACAGGGCCAGCAGACCGGTGAACCGGAGCCCGTGGAGGGCCTGGTCGAGAGCGTCCGCGGCGTCTTCTTCCGCGCCCAGCGGCCGGTGCCCAACAGCCAGGACGCGCAGTCCGGCGCCGGTCAGTTCATGGGCCGCGTCGGAGGCCCCGGACGGCATGTCGGCGCAGGCGGGCAGGACGGTCTCCGGGGCGCCCTTGACCACGAGCACCCGGGTGCCTTCCGCGGCGCGACCGACGGCGGCGGCATAGCCGCGGCCGGCTTCGAACGGGCGGCCGTCCTCCTGTACCCAGTGCGGGTCCGATCCAGCCGCCTCCAGCACCGCCTCGTCGGTGGCGTGGGCCGGCCTGCCGTTCCCGTCGCCGTTCAGGCGGGGGCAGGCCCGGGCGGCTAGGCGTACCGGCTCGGCGGTCTCCGGGCGGTCCGCCGTACGGACCGTGCCGTGGGCGTCGGCCACTCGGACCAGGCGCAGCCGGTTCTCGGTGAGGGTGCCGGTCTTGTCGAAGCAGAGGGTGTCCATACGGCCCAGCGCCTCCAGCGTGCGCGGGGTGCGGACCAGGACGCCCCGTTGGCTGAGCCGTCGGGCGGCGGCGAGCTGGGCCACCGTCGCCACGAGCGGCAGTCCCTCGGGCACGGCGGCGACGGCCACCGCGACTCCGCCGCTGACCGCCTGGCGGATCGGTGTGCCGCGCAGCAGTGACAGTCCTGTCACCGCGGCCCCGCCCGCGAGGGTCAACGGCAGTGCTCTGCGGGTGAGTTCATGGAGCCTGGCCTGCACCCCGGCGGCCGGGGGCGTGCGGGCGGCGAGGTGGACCGCGCGGGCGGCCTCGGTGCGGTCGCCCGTGTCCACCACGATGGCCTGGGCGTTTCCGGCCACCACGGTCGTCCCCTCGAAGAGCATGCAGCGGCGGTCGGCGACGGGTGCGCGCGGGGTGCGGTCGGTCCGTTTGTCCACCGGCAGGGACTCACCGGTCAGCGCGGACTCGTCCACCTCCAGGCCGTCCTCCCACAGCAGCCGGGCGTCGGCGGGTACGACGTCGTCCGACTTGAGTTCGATGATGTCGCCGGGATCCAGTTCGGCGGCGTCCACGGTGCGCGCCGTGTCCGGCGGGGCCGTTTCGTCGTGGTCAGGGGGCTGCTCGTCCCCGCGCGTGACGCGGGCCTTGCGCTTCTGCTGGGCGAGCAGCCCGGACAGCGCCCGCTCGGCCCGCAGCCGCTGCACGCCGCCGATCAGGGCGTTCAGGTCGAGCGCGCCGACGACCAGCAGGGCGTCCACGGCGGATCCGAGGATCGCCGACGCGGCCGAGCCGACCGCCAGGACGGGGGTGAAGGGGTCGTCGAATTCGCTGCGCACCGCTCTGGCGAGCTGTACCGACCACTGTGCCGGGCCGAGGGCGGGTCCGAGCACCGGATGTTGCAGGGCGGCGTCCGCCGCGGTCTGCACCCGGGCGGTCGCCCGCTCGGCGACACCGGACTCCGATGCCGCCCGGCGTTCGAGCCGTTCCCGGACCTCCGCCGGTTCCAGCGCGTGCCACGCGACGCGCGAGCGGGGGCGCGGAGGGCGGGCGGTGGCCACGCCGAGGGCGGCCCGTACACCGGTCAGCAGGGCGGCGGCCGCGGCGGCGTCGACAGGTGCGTGCCGCAGGCCGGGCAGCGGCGAGCGGGAGGAGCGCCGGGCCTCGCCGACGGCCACCAGAAGTCCGGACAGTGCGGCTCCGGACCGGGCCAGCGTCCGCGATCGGCGGCCCACGCCACGCGCGGCCGGGATCGCGGTCAGCAGCCGCCACACGTCGGTCAGGCCGTGCGGGGCCAGTACGTCCGCGCCCCATGCCACGGTCCCGCCGTGGTCGGTGAGGACGATGGCCACGTCGCCGCCGAGCAGGCCGGCGAGTACGTCGGTCTCGTCGGCCGAGCCGGGCCGGGCGACCGTGACGACGGTGCGGTCCGTGTCACCGGCGCGCACCTTGTCCACCACCTCGTCCCAGGGCCGGTCGCCGTCGACGACCTGGTCGGCGAGCGCGGCGAGGTCGGCCAGGGCCGGATCGCCGCCCAGCACCACACGCAGCCCGGCCTGCCGCGCCGCGTCCAGGACGGCCTCGCCCCACGAGTCCGCGCCGGAGTCCGGGGTGCGCAGCGCACTGGGGTGAAGGACGAGGGTGTCGGCCGTCTCCAGCCGACGCAGCCGGCCCGTCTCGCGCACCAGCACGCCCTGCCTGGCCAGGGCGCCGCTGAGGGCTGCGTGGAAGGCGGCGGGCCCGTAACGGGCCGCCTTGGGCGATCCCGCGAGGACCGCTTCGGCCGCCTCGCTGATGTCGTGCTTGACCAGTTCGGTGACCACGGCGCCGAACACGCTGCCGACGGAGGAGTGGGCGGCGTACTCCTGCGAGGGCACCACGTGCAGCGGTGGGCGCGGGTGGCGGTCGGCGGGCACACCGGTGCGTTCGGGCCCGCACAACCGGTCGTGCGCGGCATCGAACGCGACCGCCCGCGCCACCCGCTCCGTCAGCTGGCAGCCGCGCAGCGCGCCGTCGAGCACGAGGGCCGTCGGGGAGTGGTCGGCCGTGTGGACGACCGCGTTGGCGGCGGCGAGCGCCAGGTCCATCCCGTAAGGGCCCAGGCGGTCCGTCAGCCAGGCCCGGAACCGCGGGTTCTCGCGCAGCAGTGTCACCGCCGCGGTGACCGTCCGGGATGTGGGCGGCAACCGCACCGCGGAGACGGTGAAGGCGACGACGGTGCCCAGGACGTCGGCCGCCAGCGCCGCCGCGGCGGTGCGTACGGCGGCCGGGTCGCCGGGATGGGCGAACTCCTCCGCCGGGTCCTCCACGGGTACCAGGCCGTGCTGTTCCGCGAGGGTGGTGGCCCGCTCCACGACCCCGTCGGTGGTCGCGTCCTCGGCCGCGACGACCACCAGCCGTGCCAGTCCGCCGTCCCAGTAGGCCAGTGCGACGTCCGGGTGTTCTGCCAGTGTGACGGCGACCTTCCGGGCCGCTCGTACCGCGTCACGGGCCTCACCCTCCCACCGTGCGCGAGCGGCTTCGGACGGGCGCAGCGCGAGGTGCACACGCGGGCCCGACCGCCACTGACCGGTGCGGCCCGGCAGCGTGTTCCGCACCACGCGCGTCACACGGAACGCGGTGTCGGCACCGCGCACACCGGCCCGCGCCGTCCCCGCGGCCGCCCCGGCAACCAGGCCCACCGCGGGGGCGGCTCCGCGGGCCAGCAGCCGGGGTCCTGCCAGGACGAGTCCCGCGGCGGTCGAGGGACGTATCACTGCTCCGAGCCGCATCGCGCCTCCTCAGCCTTTGCCGCGCCGCGTGCTCGTACCGCTGCTGCTCGAGGCGGACTTGCGCGCACCTGACTTGGTGCGCTTCCCGCCCGCGGAGCCGGTGCTCTTCGCAGTGCGCGCAGGCTGCTGCCCGTGTCCGTTCTCGGGCCGGGGCTGGGTGAGCCAGGCCACCGCCGCTCCGGTGAGGGCGACGGGCCACTCCACGACACCCGCGACACCGAGGATCCCGGCGCCCGTGTACACCGCCAGCCGCCGCCCGCGTGGGGACACGGAACCGACCGCGTTCAGCGCGCTCTCGCCCGCCCTGCCGACCGCGCCGGCACCGGGCACCCTGCTCAACGCGGACGCCGCGGTCCGCAGTGGCTCGGGAAGGTCTGACGCCTTCTGCTCAGCCATGATTCTTCTCGCCTCCCTGGTCGCGTCCTGCACCACCGGGTTCCCTCGATCGGGTTCCATCACGTGGGCAGACACGAAATACGGAGGAAAAAGCGACCAGTTCCGCAGCCGCCTTCGTCGACGGGGGCCTGCGCTCAGACGGTGTCGGGGCCTGCGCTCAGACGGTGTCGCGTCCCGCCGCGACCCGTCCCATCGTCAGCGCCAGCCGCCGCACCCTGTGCCAGTCCATCGGCGGCGCGCTGTGCGGCACGCCGGGCCGGCGCCGCGGGACACGCACGCGCAGGGCTCCGGCCGCGAGCCGACAGCGCACCGGAGTGGGCAGCAGCAAGGCCTCGCCGTCGACGCCGACCGGGATTTCGCGAGCGTCGGCGTCCACGACCACTTCGCGGGCGGTGACGGCGGTCAGTCCGCGGCCCTGTCGGCCGCGCAGGAGCAGCTGCGTCGCTTGGGCTGCGCTGCCGACCTCGACGCCCAGTACGCCCAGGTCGCCCGAGTCCAGTCGCTCCCGGCGCCCCAGCCCCGCCGAGTCACCCGGCCGATAGGGATTGTTACTCACGAGTACGGCCTGGGGTGCATCCAGAGTCAGCGCACCGGTGCGGACGCTGAGCCGCGCTCCGCTCTGATGCGTCAGCAGATCCGGCAGCATCTCCAGAATGGTGCGGGCCTTGTCGTCGCGGTAGGCGGGACTTTGCACCACCGCGGCGTACACGCCGAACGAGGCGTTGTTGACGAAGACGCGCCCCGCACTCGGGTCCGCGGACCTTCCCGCATGGAGGTAGCCGAGGTCGATGCGCAGTTCGACGCCGTCGGTCAGCGCCTCCAGACACGTGGACGGGTCCTGCCGGTCCAGGCCCAGATCCATGGCGAAGTGGTTGCGGGTGCCGGCACTGATCACCATGAACGGGACGTCGTGCTCTGCGGCCACACCTGCGACCAGAGCCTGCGTACCGTCACCGCCCGCCACGCCGAGCAGGTCGGCACCTCTCCGGACGGCCCGGTGCGCCAGCTCGGCCACATCCTGCCGATGCGCCGGATCCAGCACGACGACCTCGGCGCCCAGGGCCCTGGCTCTCTCGACCAGCTGGAACTTCTCGACCTTTCCGCCACCGGAGCGCGGATTCATGATCAGGAAAGGATGCTCGGCCCGGTTGACGGATCGCTCCGGCATGCCGGGCGAGGTGTCTTCGACAAGTGCGGCCCTGCCTGCGGAGACGGCCAGCGCCCACAGACCGAGCGAAACCAGCACGACCCACAGCAGGTCGGCGATCGCATACAGCACCAGGACGGTCAGCGGCGCGGCGACCACCAGCAGTACGGCCAGCACCCTGATCCAGCCTGTGTGCGTGAGCATCCACCACACGCCGGCCACCGTGAGGGCAAGCCCGCCCACTCCCACCCCGACAAGGACGACGCTTCCGAACCCGGCGGAGATCACCAGCACCAGAAGCGCCGCTGTACCTGCCCCCAGAGCCAGCCGCGCAGTCCAGCGCCTGCTCATGGGACAACCTCCCGACGTGGACGTCCGCAGGCATCCACTTCAGCCTACGGGCGGTCACACCGCGCGGCATGTCCACCGTGCACGGCTGACGACCCTGGGAGGAATCACATGCTCTTCAGTTTGAAGTAACGGCGTGCCTCCGGCAGTTCGGTCAGGGCGATCATGAACAGAACGGTGCTGACGACTCCGACCGCGGCCCTTACGACACTGGCGGGGATGAAGATGCCTTCCTTCATGGCGGGGTTCACCTCCTCTCGGCGGCGTCGGCGAGGATTTCGGCAACCAAGGACTCGACGAACGGCACCGAGCGCTCGACGGCCTCGCGTACCGGTTCGCTGAGGCCGACGACCACGTCCACTTCGTCGCCGTTCATGCGGACCTCGGGCTCGCAGCCGACGACGAGTACCCGGGGCAGGTCCCCGTCGCCCAGTTGCCCGGCCAGAGCGAGGACCTTGACGGGATCCATGGAGTGGGCCTCGGGAGCAGCCCCGGCGGGCAGCGCGGCAAGATCCGGCTCGATGACACTCAGGGTGCCGGGCGGCTGCCCGTGCGGGGTGGCGTCCAGCAGGACGACGGTGGCATAGCCGTCCAGCATGCGGTACGCGAGGTCCATGCCGCGGATGCCGAAGTCGGCGACGTGGACGCCGGCGGGCAACGGGCGGCGGGCGAGGACCGCGGCGGCCTCGGGCCCGAACCCGTCATCGGCCATGAAGATGTTGCCGACGCCCGCGACGAGCACGCGGTGGGGCGGCGGGTCGCCGTCGGTTCCGGCGAGCGGTTCCAGTTCGTCGGGGGCGAAGAAGAACCGGTGGCCGATCTGGCTCGCGGCACCCAGGTCACGTCCCGGGTCTCCCTCCAGGACGACGGCTACGTGCAGCTGCCCCTCGAAGTCCTCCTCCACGGCGGCGACTTCGGCGATCCGCCCCGCCAGGGCCAGGTCCATGATGTCCGCCCGCCGGGACGGCCGCAGCCGCACCCGCGTGCCGGGACGGCAGGAGGCGACGTTCACTGTGCCTCCCCGGCCGCTGTGCGGAACTCGCGGATGGTGCCGTGCAGGGCCATCAGGTCGTCGGTGCCGAGCCCCGCGCACCGGTCGAGGATCTCGCGGGCCCGCGGGTCGCTCGCCCTCGCCTCGGCCCGTTCCTCGTCGGTCATGCTCAGCACGCTCAGCACGAGCAACTGGTCGATCTCGGTTCCGTCGAAGAGGTCGCCCGGGCTTTCGGGCGCGACGCGCGGGAAGTCGTACAGCGTGACCGGCGAGGAGAGCACGGTGTGCCCCCGCCCGTCGCCCGCGTCGCTGCCGACGAGTACCGGCCAGGTGCCCTCGTTGCGGCAGGCCGCCGCGGGGTCGCGCAACGCCAGGGGCGGGTCCAGGAGGGAGACGAAGCGGCCGCTGTCGCTGTGCAGCACGGTGTGCGTGGAGACGAAGGCGTACGGCGCAGCCGCCTCCCTCGCGTGCCGGGTGCCGGGTTGCGGCACCGGGCAGGGCGTGCTGTTCGCGATCCGCACGGTCAGCCGGCGTACGCCGTCCGCGACCGGCTCGGCCGCCACTTCGACCCTGCCGGTGAGCTGCCGCCAGCTGCGGACGAGGCAGGCGGCCGCGCCTGGCAGCTCCTCGGTGGCGGTGCCCTCGGGCACGGCGACGGCCGCGGTGCGGTGGACGCCGGTCAGGACGACCTCGCGTTCGGTCACCTCCTGCCAGCTGACATAACGCTCCCCCGCCACCGTCAGCTCGTCGACTCGGCGCCCGTCCTGCATCACCGTGCGGTCCACCACCTGAAGGAAGCGGACCCGGACCGTGAGGTCGTCCGGGGGTCCCTCGTGGAGCACTTGGGTGGTCATGGTCGCCGGTTCGCCGAGCGCGTCGGCGCAGACGGCGGGGAAGACTCCGCCGAAGGTCCAGCGTTTGGTGTTCTTCAGCGCGGATCTGCGGTAGGGCCACAGGAGGTAGCCCTCGTACAGGCAGGTCCGGGTGATCTTCTCGACATCCGCTAGGTCCGGAGGATCCGAGAGATCCGAGTGGTCGGTGAGGGTCATGTGGTGGAGGTCCCCGAGTGTGGTTGGGCGGCGCTGTCGAGCAGGACGCGCACGGCGTCGTCGGGACTGACGAGGACGTGCCGGGCACGGTAGGCGTCGAGGCGGTCGAAGGTCTCGCGGGAGAGCCGCAGCCAGGGGCTGCCCGCGTGGTGGCGGTCGGTCAGGGAGTGCCAGAGGGCGGCGGGCAGGGCGTATCGGGTGTTGCCGTCGGACCAGGAGATGCGGGAGGCGGCGAGTCCGGGTCCGCCGGGGGCACGGTGGAATACGGTGCCGCTGAACAGGAAGTCCAGCGGCACGTCGCCGTCGTCGCCGACCGCGCGCAGGTACTTGGTGACGGCCAGCTCGGTGTCGTAGGAGCACTCGACGGGGATCTGCACCGTGGTGCGGTCGTCGAAGGCCGGTACGTGGACGGTCGTGCGGGTCCAGGTGAGCGGGCGCATGCTGGTCGCCCACTGCTCGGGCGTCCCGAACAGCTCACCGAGCGCCTCCTGGGCCCGAGGGTCGTAGCGGCGGCGGGCCACGTCGATGCGGACGACGGCGGTCAGGGCGACCGAGCCGACGGGCAGGCCGGCGGTCCTGGCGATCTCCAGGCCGAAGCGGAGGGTGGGCACAGCCGTGAAGCGCTCCTCCTCCGCTCCGGTGACGGCGAACGCCAGGACCGGAGCCGCCGGGGCCGGCGGAGCGGACAACGGGGGCGCCGTCATGCGGGCGACAGATTCGGCATGTCCCGGTCGACCGGGTTGCGGTGCCTGGCGTTGATGCCGGTGGAGCGCCGGGCCGTGGAGCGGTCGTTGCGGCGGTGCCCCGGCTGACGCTTGTAGAAGCCCCGATGGTTGCCGCGCCGGACACCCGCGACGTGCGCGGGCCTGTCGGGCTCTACGTCGGGTTTGCCTACGGTGATGCCCATGACGCCTCCTGTGTGGTGAAGGTGGTGGGTTCGGCCAGTGCTCGGAAGAAGTCCTCGACCCGCTGCCACACCTCAGGGCCGCCGTCCAGTCCCTTCCAGTGTGCGCGCACGACGGCGACCAGGCGGTAGCAGTCGTCGAGCGGGGCGAGCCAGTGCTCGCTCGCCCCACGCGCGCGGTTCACCAGCAGGGCCTGTACGTCGGGGACGAGCGCCGGCAGGTCGGGATGGCATGCCTCGACCTGCCGCCAGCTGTCCGGGGGAACCGCGGCACGCAGCGGGCCGAGTGGACTCGGGTACGCCGCCGTGACCTCCCCGGTCTCGCCAGAACGGGTGAAGAAGGCGAGGGAGACGGGGACGCCGAGGCCGGCCCACACGGCGTCGTCGATGCGACAGCCGTCGAGCCGCCGCCGCTCCTGCGGCAGCAGGCGGTAGCCCCCGGCCGAGCCCGCGTCGTGGTCGAAGAGCACCGCGCAGGCGCGGCACGCGCAGGAGACGGTGCCGGTGGCGGGCTGGAGCACATGACGGTGCGCGCACCCGGGCGGGAGTGGCTGTGCGCACAGGTCGCACCGCTGCTCAGGGTCGTCCCGGGTCTCGGCGCGGGCCGCCTGCCGCGCCACACGACGCAGCCCGCTCATCCGCAGGCACCTCCCGCGACCGGGGCGCGGTCACGGAACAGCGAGTCGACGGGGATCAGCGCTTCGGCCGGGCCCGCGCTCTCCACCCGGACGTCCTCGATCTCCGGCGCACATGCGGCCACGGCGTCCCGTACCGCCTGCTCGGCCCCGGCCGACCCGCAACCACCGCCGCGGATCCGGACGCGAACCGCCGTGCCGGACATCTCCAGCACTTCGGGGGGTTCGGGCAGCGCGGCGAGGGCCTGCCGGACCCGTGTCCCGACCGGGTGCGGGTGCAGGTCGTGCACCAGCAGCAGATGCCCGACCAGGTCGTCGGCGGCCAACCGGTCCAGCACGTCCGGGTGTTCGGCCAGCTGGGCGGTGATCCGTCCCAGGCACTGGCCGTACAGCCCGACGAGTGTCTCGACGGTCTGTGCGGCCCGAGCCGCGGCGAGACCGTCCGGCAGGGCGTCCAGCCCGGACAGCTGTTCCTCGGCCAGTGCCACCCGTCGGCGGGCGTATGCGTCGTCCCAGGGTTCGAAGGGCATCGCCGGCCGTCCTAGTGGGCGAGGGCGCCGAAGGTCGGCGAGTGGGACTGGGTGAGGGTGCGGCCGCCGCCGAGGTACATGTGCACGCCGCACGGCAAGCAGGGGTCGAAGCTGCGGACGGTGCGCATGATGTCGATGCCCTTGAAGTTCTCCGGCCCGTTCTCCTCGAAGATCGGGCAGCCCTGTACGGCGTCCTCGTACGGGCCGGGGGTGCCGTAGAAGTCGCGCGGGCTGGCGTTCCACGGGGTCGGCGGGTACGGGTGGTAGTTGGCGATCTTGCCGTCGCGGATGACCATGTGGTGACTGAGCACGCCGCGTACGGCCTCGTGGAAGCCGCAGCCGATGGCGTCCTTGGGCACCTTGAAGTCCTGGAAGGTCTTGGTGACGCCGGAACGGACCTCGTTCAGGGCCTGGTCGACGAAGTGGAAGGCCATGGCCGCCGCGTAGGCCACGAAGTACATGCGGGCCCGGTTGCGTTCGATGGTGTTCGGGAACGGCGGGGGCGTCCACTCCAGCCGCCGCTCGGGCGACGAAGGGGTCTTCGGCAGGTCGATCTGCACGCTGTGGCCCGTGGAACGCACATACGGGGTGTTGACCTTCCCGGCGAGCGCGGTGGCCCACAGACGGGCGATGGGTCCGCCGCCCGTGTCCAGGGCGAGGAAGTCGTTGGTGCGCTTGTCGAACCAGCGGGGGCTCATCACCCAGCTGTAGTTGCCGCCGTCCAGGTTGCGCTTCTGCGGTGCGGGCAGGGTGGTCTGGTTCCAGGGGTGGCGCTTGTCAACCGGGTTGCCGAGCGGATCCTTGTCGACGAACGTCTCCTCGCCCGTCCAGTCCTCGTAGTACGAACTGCCGAGCAGGATGCGCATGCCGAGGTTGATGTCGACCAGGTCCGTGGTAACGAGCTGGTTGTCGACCACGATGCCCGGGGTGACGAACATGGCGTTGCCCCACTCGTTCATCTTCTTGTAGCTGTAGTCGACGATCTCGGGGTCCTGGAAGGCCCCCCAGCAGCCGAGCAGGGTACGGCGGCGGCCGACCTCCTCGTAGCCGGGCAGGGCCTCGTAGAAGAAGTCGAAGACGTCGTCGTTCATGGCGACGGCACGCTTGACGAAGTCCAGACAGCGGGTGAGGCGAACCAGGTAGTCCGTGAAGAGCTGGGGGGTGGCGACGGTGCCGACACCACCCGGGTAGAGCGTGGAGGGATGCACATGGCGGCCCTCCATGAGACAGATCATCTCGCGGGTGAGGCGGCTCATGACCAGCGCCTCTTTGTACGTCGCCCCCTCGAAGGGGTTGTACGAGCGCATGATGTCGCCGATGGTCCGGTGGCCGTGCTGGTCGCCGCGCGGCGCGGGGGTGCGCTCGGCCCGCTCCCACACGCCGGGGTTGGTCTCCTTGACCATGCGTTCGCAGTAGTCGACGAAGACCATGTTGTCCTGGAAGATCGTGTGGTCGAACATGTACTCGGCGGCCTCGCCGAGGTTGATGATCCAGTCGGCGAGGGGCGGCGGCTTCACCCCGTAGGCCATGTTCTGTGCGTAGACCGAGCAGGTGGCGTGGTTGTCCCCGCAGATGCCGCAGATGCGGCTGGTGATGAAGTGCGCGTCGCGGGGATCCTTGCCCTTCATGAAGACGCTGTAGCCACGGAAGACCGATGAGGTGCTCTTGCACTCCACGACCTCACGGGCATTGAAGTCGATCTTCGTGTAGATGCCCAGGTTGCCGACGATCCGGGTGATCGGATCGAACGCGACATCGGTGAGGGTGCGCTGCTCCGCCGGGGCGGCCTGTCTCGTCGTCACTCGACGGATTCCTTTCACACATGGTCAGGCGTGGGAGTTCGGGGGTCAGGTCACTTGCCGGGCCAGCGCGGCGCGAAGCCGGAGGTGAGTTCGCTGCGGTTGTGGCGCCACTTGGGCTCCTGGTTGACCGAACGGTTGGTGATGGCGCGCAGCCTGCGCACCAGCGGACCGTAGGAGGAGGCGAGGATGCCGGAGGAGACGCTGCCGCCGGGCGGCTCGTCCATGAACGGCATGAACTTGTCGGGAAAGCCGGGCATGGTGCAGCCGATGCAGATGCCACCGACGTTGGGGCAGCCGCCGATGCCGTCCATCCATCCGCGCTTGGTGACGTTGCAGTTGACCACGGGACCCCAACAGCCGATCTTCACCTGGCACTTGGGCGAGTTGTAGTCCTTGGCGAAGTCACCCTGCTCGTAGTACGCGGCACGGTCGCAGCCCTCGTGCACGGTCTTGCCGAACAACCAGGTGGGGCGCAGCTGCTCGTCGAGCGGGATGGCCGGGGCCAGACCCGCGGCCTGGTAGAGCAGCCAGGTCACGGTCTCCATGAAGTTGTCGGGCTGGACGGGGCAGCCGGGCACATTGACGATCGGCAGCCCGCCGGCCGAGCGGAAGTCCCAGCCCAGGTAGTCGGCCAGGCCCATGCAGCCGGTGGGGTTGCCCGCCATGGCGTGGATACCGCCGTACGTGGCACAGGTGCCGACCGCGACGACGGCGAAGGCGCCGGGGGCGAGCCGATCGATCCACGTGTTGAAGGTGATGGGATCGCCCGTACGCGGGTCGTTGCCCATCGACGTCCAGTAACCGTCGCCGTTGATGCGCTCGTTGGGAATGGAGCCCTCCACGACGAGCACGTACGGCGCACCCAGCGTCCCGTCGGCGGCCTGGTGGAAGGGCCGGGTGAAATCGTCGGCGCTGTCATAGGAGAGCACCTTGTTGTGCAGGACGACCTTCGGCAGTCCCGGGATGGCGCCGAGGACCACGTCCTCCAGGCTGGGCAGGGATGCCGCCGTGACGGAGACGGTGTCCCCGTCGCAGCTCATGCCCTCGGAGGTCCAGAGGATGTGAACCTCTTCCACGGCCGCGGGGGCCTCGGTGTCGGTGCTCATGGGATCCCTTCCTGGCGACGACCCCCGAAGCAGGCTGACATACCCGATAATCACTCACCATTCGGACACTCCGTTCGGAGGTGTTCCGGTGTCCCGTTCGGCCGTTGTTTGCGTACGAAGGCGGAGCGCAGCGCGTGGTAGGGAGCGGCCGGATCGTCGAAGACGGCACGCATGCGCTCCAGCTCGGCGGCGCGGTAGGCGCTGAGCGGACGTACGGCCTCGTCGCGCTGTCGAGCGGCCTTCTTGGCGCCCAGCCGGGCGGGGAGACTCGGGGAACGGGCCAGTCGGCCGGCCATTCGGGTGACCTCGTCGGCGAACTCGCCCGGTGCGCACTCGACGACGCGGTCCACCAGTCCGAGTGCCTGGGCGGCGACGGCCGTGACGGGCAGGGCGTCCTCGGTCAGGCGCGCGGCGACCGCCGCACCGACTCGGCGCGGAAGGGTGTAGGTCCAGTACTCGGAGCCGTACAGGCCCATCAGACGGTAATGCGGGTTGAGGACGGCACCCCGGCGGCACCACACCTCGTCCGCGGCGAGGGCCAGCATCGCGCCGCCGGCGGCCGCGTTGCCGGGGAGCGCGGCGATCACCAGGCGGTCGGTGGTGGTCAGGATCTCCTCCACCAAATCGTCGATGGCTTCGATGTTGGCGAGGGATTCCGCGGCGGGGTCGTGGGCTGCCTCGATGACGTTCAGATGGATGCCGTTGGAGAAGAAGTCCCTTCTTCCGCCGAGCACGATGATGTCGGTGGGGCGGGTGCGGGCTTCTCGGTAGGCGGTCAGGAGGCGGTGGCACTGGTCGGTGCTCATGGCTCCGCCGGGGAAGCGGAAGGTGAGGTGGCCGACGGTGCCTTGTTCCTGGTAGGTGATGTCCGAGTAGCTTCCGCCTGTCGGGTTTTGGCTGTCCGTTGTCGTCGGTTGCTCGCGCCCACGCCTCGGAGCGGCATATGTCACAGCCCCGCGCCCCTCGAGTGCCGGCTTCGCCGGCAGCTTGAAGGTCGCCGGGCTGCCCGGCTTCCGGCGTGGGCGGAGCTCCGGGATCCAGACCGCGCCGTCCGTCGTCGCCCGGCAGATCGCCCCGTGCCTCGTGGCCAGGATGTCGCCCGGGGTGCCCGTGAGGTGGGGTTCGGGTCGGCCTCCGTGCAGGTACCACTCTCCGCCCAGGAAGGTGTCCAGGACGCCGGGCTGTGAGTCGGCGGCGCGGAGTTTGCGCAGGACCGTCGCCGTGGTGTCGTGCGCCCAGTCGATGCGGCGTTCCTCCTGGCGCAGGTACGGCTGCCAGGTCTGGGACGGCGGGGCGACCGGGGTGTACGTGCCGGAGGCGAAGCGTTCGACGGCCCGCAGTACGGCGCTCAGGGCCGCGTCAGCCAGTTCGCCCCGGTAGAGGTCGCTCTTGCCGATGTCCGGAGGGACCTCGAACTCCGCCGACGCCCAGACCGGGCCGGCGTCCATCTCCGCCACGGCCTGCAGCACGGTCACGCCCCAGCGTCGGCGGCCTTCCTGAACGGCCCGGTCCAGCGACGAAGGCCCGCGGTCACCGGGCGGCCCCGGGTGGACGATCAGGCAGGAGTACTCCGACCAGATCTCTTCCGGGACGGCGGTCTTCAGCATCGGGGCGATCACCAGCTCGGGGGCGTGACAGCGCACCGCGGCGGTGAGGCGCTGGTCGTCACCGAGCGCGAGCTCCACTGCGACCGAGTGCCCCTGGTCGCGCAACTCCGCGAAGACGCGCTGGGTAAGGCTGTTGAACGCGCTGGCAAGAAGCAGAATCCGCATCACCCGGCGATGCTCCCCCGGCCGCCTGCGCACGGCGCGGGAGGCACGCCCCCGGGCAGCGTGCGCTTGGGCCGCCCGGGGGAAAACACACACCGTCCGCTGTCGCGTGCCCTGGCGGAGCTCGGACCGTGCCTACCGTGGCGGACCATGCACGAGCTGTCGATCGCCGCCGCCGTCGTGGAGAACGCCGAGGGTGTCGCCCGGGAACACGGGGCGCACGCGGTGGCGGGCGTGACGCTGCGGATCGGCGAGTTGGCGGGTGTGGTCCCGGATGCGCTGCGCTTCTCCTTCTCGCTGGTCGCCGAGGGCACCGCGCTGGACGGCGCGGAGCTGGTCATCGAAGAGGTACCGGCCCGGGCCCGGTGCGGCGGCTGCGACGCACGGTTCGCGGTCGGCTCGCCGCCCGCGTTGTGGTGCCCGCACTGCGACACCGCGGCGGCCGAACTGCTGACCGGGCGGGAACTCGAACTGGCGGAGGTACGAATGGCAGAGAGCCCGTGATGTGCCGCAGCGTCGACGTGCGGACGGCCGTACTGGCCAAGAACGACGGCCTGGCGGCGCAGCTCCGCGCAGACCTGGCGGAACGGCGGGTGACCGCCGTCAACCTGCTGTCCAGCCCCGGCAGCGGCAAGACCGCACTGCTCGAACTGGTGCTGCGCCGCGCCCGCGAGCGGGACGTGGCCGTCGCCGCCCTCACGGCCGACCTGGCCACCGAGAACGACGCCCGCCGCCTCGCCCGTTCCGGAGCGCCGGTGAAACAGGTGCTGACCGGCGGCCTGTGCCATCTGGAGGCCGCGCAGGTGCGCGGCCTCGTCGAAGGCTGGCTCCCGCCCACGACCCGCCTGCTGTTCGTGGAGAACGTCGGGAACCTGGTCTGTCCCGCCTCCTACGACCTGGGCGAGACGCTGCGCGTGACGCTGATGTCGGTGACAGAGGGCGAGGACAAACCGCTGAAGTACCCCACCGCCTTCGGCGCGGCTCATCTCGTGACCCTGACGAAGACGGACCTCGCCGACGCCGCCGGCTTCGACGACGCAGCCTTCACCGCGGCCGTGCAGCGCGTCAATCCCGGAGTGGAGATCCTGCGCACCTCGGCCCGTACCGGGCAGGGCGTCGACATCCTGCTCGACCGGATCCTCGCCGTCGCCGAGGGAGCGGCGCCGCACGCCCCGCTGCTCGCGGCGGACCATCTGCGCGATCACGGGCACGACCACGGTCCCGCTCCTGATCACGACCACGGGCAGGGGCCCGCGTCCCGGGCGACCACGGCGTGACCTCCACGACGGCGGCCGTCCCGCCCGCGGTACGGCGGCGGGTGGTCGTACGCGGGACTGTGCAGGGCGTGGGATTCCGGCCCTTCGTGCATCGTCTGGCCGCGGAACTCAACCTTGCGGGTCATGTCCGCAACGGCGCCGGGGGCGTGGTCGCCGAGGTGGAGGGCGCCCCGGAGTCCGTGGCGGAGTTCTGCCGGGCCCTGACCGAGCGGCCGCCACCCCTGGCGGACGTCCAGGACGTGACGTACGAGACGGTCCCGGCTCTCGGCGCGCCCGGTTTCGTCATCCACCCGTCCGAGGACGGAGGCGACGGCACCAGCGGGACGCTCATCCCCCCGGACACCTCGACCTGTGACGACTGTCTGCGGGAGCTGGCGGACCCGGCGGACCGTCGCCACCGGCACCCGTTCATCACGTGCACGCACTGCGGCCCACGCTTCACCATTTCCACCGGTCTGCCCTACGACCGGGCGACGACCACGATGGCGCCCTTCCCCCTGTGCCGGGAGTGCGCCACCGAATACACGGACCCGGCCGATCGCCGCTTCCACGCCCAGCCGGTGGCGTGCCACGACTGCGGACCCCGGCTGCGACTCACCGTCCCCGGCAGGCGTGTCGAGGAGGGTGGGTCCGCTCTCGATCAGGCGCGGCGGCTGCTGGCGCGGGGCGCCGTACTGGCCGTCAAAGGGCTCGGCGGTTACCACCTGGCCTGCGACGCCACCGACGAACGGGCCGTCGCCACCCTGCGCACACGCAAGGGGCGCGGCGGAAAACCGTTCGCCGTGATGTGCACCGACCTCGCGGGGGCCGAGCGGCTGGCCCGCATCGGTCCCGAGGAGCGGGCGGCCCTGACGGGCCGGCGGCGGCCGATCGTCCTGCTGCGCCGCACGACACGGTCCGCGGGACCGGCCGAGTCGGTGTGCCCGGGCAGTCCGGACATCGGCGTGATGCTGCCGTACACCCCGCTGCACCGGCTGCTGTTCGGCCTGCCCGGCGATCCGCCGGGGCCGCAGGTCCTGGTGATGACCAGCGGCAACCGTTCCGGCGAGCCCATCGTCACCGACGACGCCGAGGCGCTGGAGCGGCTCGCCGGGATCGCCGATGCCTGGCTCTGGCACGACCGGGTCATCGAGGCGCCCTGCGACGACTCCGTGGTCCGCGTCCGCACGGACGGCGGTGGCGAGCTGGTGCTGCGTCGCTCGCGCGGCCACGTGCCCGAGCCGGTCGCGCTGCCCGTCCCCGTGGCCCCCGCCCTCGCCGTGGGCGGTGACCTCAAGAACACCCTGTGCCTCGGGGCGGAGGCGAGCGCCTGGTTCTCACCGCACATCGGCGACATGGGCGACCTGGCCACCGTACGGGCCTTCGAGCGTGCCGAGAGCCGCCTGCGTGCGCTGACCGGGGTCGACCACGAGCTGCTGGCGGCCGACCGGCATCCGGGATACCACTCGGCGCGGTGGGCGAAGCGTGCCGCGGCGGCGGGCGGACTTCCGGTGCGCCGCGTGCAGCATCACCACGCCCACATCGCGTCCCTGATGGCCGAGCACGCTCTGGACGGCGGCGATCGTGTCATCGGCGTCGCCTTCGACGGCACCGGATACGGCGACGACGGGGCGATCTGGGGTGGCGAGGTGCTGGTCGCGGGCTACGGCGGATACCGGCGCTTCGCCCATCTGCCGTACGCACAGCTGCCCGGCGGCGACGCGGGCGTGGCCAATCCGTGCCGCATCGCACTGGCCCGGCTGCGTGCGGCGGGGCTGCCGTGGGACGCGGACCTGCCCTGCGTCACCGCCTGCACGCCCGGCGAACTGCGTCTGCTACGACAGCAGTTGGAGCGTGGCACCGCCTGTGTTCCGACCTCCAGCATGGGCCGGCTCTTCGACGCGGTGTCGTCCCTCGTCGGGGTCTGCCACCGCACAGGTTACGAGGCACAGGCCGCGATCGAACTGGAGGCGGCGGCGCTCCTCGCCTGGCCGGAGCGGACGGGGGCGTACGCCTTCGCCGATGACCTGGACCCCGGGCCGGCGCTGGCCGCGATCGTGACCGACCTGCGGCGCGGGGTGCCCGTCCCGGTGATCGCCGCCCGCTTCCACCGCGCGGTCGCGGCGGCCGTGGCGGAGGTCTGCAGGACCGCTCGCCGGGAGACGGGGGCGGGTGTGGCCGCGCTGTCGGGCGGGGTCTTCGCCAACGCGCTGCTCGACGCGGAGTGCGCCGCGCTGCTGGCGGCGGACGGCTTCACCGTGCTCCGCCACCGGCGGGTGCCACCCAACGACGGCGGTCTGGCGCTCGGCCAGCTGGTCGTGGCGGCCCACAGGGGCCGCCCGGAACTTCCGCAGCGACAAGGAGGAAGCTGATGTGCCTGGCGGTGCCCGGCCGGGTGGTCGGAATCGAGGACCGGGACGGCACGCGCATGGCGCGGGTCGACTTCGGCGGTGTGGTCAAGGACGTGTGCCTGGCCTATGTCCCGGATGCCGAGGTGGGCGAGTACGTCATCGTCCACGTCGGTTTCGCGCTCCAGCGCCTGGACGAGGAGTCGGCCCGGGCCTCGCTGGAACTGTTCGAGCAACTCGGCCTGCTGGAGGAGGAGTTCGGCGACGCGTGGGCGCTCGCCGAGGCTGAGGGGGCCGTCACGGAGCAGGAGGGCATGCGATGAAGTACATCGAGGAGTTCAACGACCCGCAGTTGGCCCGTCGGCTGCTGGACGAGATCCGCGCGACCGTCACCCGCCCCTGGGCGATGATGGAGGTCTGCGGCGGGCAGACGCACTCCATCATCCGCCACGGCATCGACCAGCTCCTGCCCGACGAGGTGGAGTTGATCCACGGCCCGGGCTGCCCGGTGTGCGTGACCCCACTGGAGATGATCGACAAGGCGCTGGCGATCGCGTCCCGCCCGAACGTCGTCTTCTGCTCCTTCGGCGACATGCTTCGCGTGCCCGGGACCGACCGTGACCTGTTTCGGGTCAAGGGCGAGGGCGGCGACGTACGGGTGGTGTACTCGCCGCTGGACGCCCTGGACATCGCCCGCCGCGAGCCGGACAAGGAGGTCGTGTTCTTCGGTATCGGTTTCGAGACCACGGCCCCGGCCAACGCGATGACCGTGCACGAGGCCCGCCGGCTGGGAATCGCGAACTTCAGCCTGCTGGTCTCGCACGTGCGGGTACCACCTGCGATCGACGCGATCATGCTGGCGCCCGAGTGCCGCGTCCAGGCGTTCCTGGCCGCCGGTCATGTGTGCAGTGTGATGGGCACCGCCGAGTATCCCGAACTGGCCGAGCGCCACCGCGTACCGATCGTGGTGACCGGTTTTGAACCGCTGGACATCCTGGAGGGTGTGCGCCGTACGGTTCGTCAACTCGAGCGCGGCGAGCACCGGGTGGAGAACGCCTACCCGCGCGCGGTGCGCGAGGCGGGCAACCCGGCCGCGTTGCGCATGCTCGAGGAGGTCTTCGAGGTCACCGACCGCGCCTGGCGCGGCATCGGCACCATCCCGGACAGCGGCTGGCGGCTGGCGGAGGCCTTCCGCGCGTACGACGCCGAGCACCGCTTCGACGTCGGCGACGTGCGGACCGTCGAGTCCCCCGAGTGCCACAGCGGCGAGGTGCTGCAGGGCCTGATCAAGCCCAACGAGTGCCCCGCCTTCGGCACGACGTGCACCCCGCGCACCCCGCTCGGCGCGACGATGGTCTCCAGCGAGGGTGCCTGCGCGGCGTACTACCTGTACCGGCGGCTGGAGGTGACCCCCGTTGGCTGACACGGCCCGCACCGATGCGATCGTGGATCCCGCGAACTGGACGTGCCCCGTGCCGCTGCGCGACCACCCGGTGGTCGTGATGGGTCACGGCGGTGGCGGTGCGCTCTCCGGCGAGCTGACGGAGCATCTGTTCGCCGCGGCCTACGGCAACGAGACGCTCGACGCGCTCACCGACTCCGCCGCCGTCGAACTGGGCGGGGCCAGGCTGGCGTTCTCCACCGACTCCTATGTCGTACGACCACTGTTCTTCCCCGGCGGCAGCATCGGCGACCTCGCCGTCAACGGCACGGTCAACGACCTGGCGATGAGCGGCGCCCGGGCGGCGTACCTGTCGACGGCGTTCATCCTGGAGGAAGGCGTCGAACTGGAGGTGGTCGGGCGCGTCGCCCAGGCCGTGGGTACGGCCGCAGCCGCCGCCGGGGTGACGGTGGCGACCGGTGACACCAAGGTCGTCGAGGCGGGCCACGGCGACGGCGTGTACGTCAACACCTCTGGTATCGGCCTGATCCCGTCGGGCGTCGACATCCGCCCCCAGCGGGCCACACCGGGAGATGTGATCATCGTCAGCGGCCCGATCGGCGCGCACGGGGTGGCGGTGCTGAGCGTGCGCGAAGGGCTGGAGTTCGGGTCCGACGTGCTCAGCGACACCGCGCCGCTGGGCGGACTGGTGACCGCGATGCTGAAGGTGACGCCGGACATCCACGTACTGCGCGACCCCACGCGCGGTGGGCTCGCCACGTCCCTCTGCGAGATCGCCACCGCCTCCGGTACCGGTGTCGTCCTCACCGAGAGCTCCGTCCCCGTGCCCGACGCCGTCGTCGCCGCCTGCGGCTTCCTCGGCCTCGACCCGCTGTACGTGGCCAACGAGGGACGCCTGGTCGCCTTCGTACCGCCCGAGCACGCCGACGCCGTCCTGGCCGCGATGCGCGCTCACCCTCAGGGCGCCGCCGCAGCCGTCATCGGCACCTGCGTGGCCGAGCACCCCGGCATGGTCGTGGCCCGCACCGGACTCGGCGGCACCCGGGTCGTGGACCTGCCGCTGGGGGAGCAACTGCCGCGCATCTGCTGAGCGGGGCCGTCGGCCGGCGATGCCTGTGCCCAGGGGCTGTCACGTGCTGCCGGGGCGGAAGGGCCGCCGTACGCTGCACCCTGGCGTACGGCGGCCCCGGAGAGGTCCGCTACGTGGACCCAGCGGCCTGGATGAATCAGGCGGCGGTCACGTCAGTGTGCCGTACCCGCTGTTTCGTGGTGGGCGCCGCCTCGGCCCGGTCCGCGTGCATGCGCAGAGCAATGACGAACGAGATGGCGCCGCCGCCGATCGCGCTGGCAAAAATCGGCGTGCGGGCCGTGCGGCTGTCGGTGTGGGAATGGCGGCGCGGAGCCATTGCCCTGTACGAACGGCTGGGCTTCACCGTCACCGAGTCTTGGGACGAACGGGATCGACTGGTGTGCATGGAGTACGACGTGTGAGTGCTCGGCTCATGCCGTGGAGGGAGCCCCGGCCGCTGCGGTACGGGCCGGTGTGTCGGGGAGCCCGAGGAGGCCGAAGACGCGGTGGGCCAGGCCCGTCCTGCGCCGGGCCACCAGGACCGCCGCACTCACCGCGGCCACCGGAACGCCGACCCACCAGCCGAGCAGATGGATCAGCACGCTCGATGCCACCGCCGTGCCGAGCGCGACCCCGAAGACGGCGAGCAGCCAGGCCCCGACGATACCTGCGGCGCCCCGCTGCGGCACACCGGCCTCGCGCCGGCCGCTGCTGATGACCGGGACGATCAGTGCGAACATCGCCGGGATCAGGACGACTCCCATCCCCGCCAGCGTCAGCGCGACGGGCGAGGTCAGCCAGTCACCGACGCGGGAGAGGGCGTCGCCCGGCCCCGGCTGCTCGGGCCACGCCGCGAACTGCTCCCGCCCCTCGGAGAAGAAGCGCTGATAGCCCCGTCCGTCCCAGCCGTGCACGAGGATGAAGAACATCCCCAGGTAGCCGAGGAGTACCTGGAGGAACGCGGCGTACACCCGTCCCGCAGCGATGAGGCGGCTTGCCACCCAGTACCCCAGCAGCCCCTGGCTGACGTTCGTCGCCGCGAAGAGCGCGACGAGCCAGGCGGGGATCGCCGAGCGGTCCGCCGCGACCTGCATGGTCTCCCAGTCCGGGAACCCCCACAGCAACCACGCCCCGCTCGGGGCGAACAGCATTCCGCAGTACAGCACCGTGGCCGTCAGCTGCGGGTCGGACGCCCGCGCCGCGGTTTCGCCGCCCCGCCGCGGGGCCGCGCGCAGGCGGTGCGCCGCGGCGGTGGCGAACCCCGCACCGATACCGTACGCCCAGAACACATCGACCTGGACCATCGCACACTCCCTACTGGAATGACATGTCATTCCGCCTCGTGGGCAACAGAAAGGCCCCGGCCACCAACGGCAGGCAATCCCCGTCAGGTTGGGCCGAGCCCGTCGAACATGAGTGTTTCCACCGCCCGGATCCATGGCGTCCGCATGGCTTCCGGATCCGGTACGTGCAGCAGCCGGGCCAGCCCGGCCAGGATCATCCCGTTGACGGCCAGGCCGACCACGTGCGCGTCCACGTCCGCGCGCAGAAAGCCGCGCCTCTGCCCGTTGCGGATGAACGACGCCGTGTAGGCCCCCGCGGACTCCATCGCCGCGCCGAGCGCACCCGCGTCCGCGCGGCCGATCGCGGCAGCGTCGTAGAAGAACACCCGGGCCAGATCCGGTTCCGCGACGACCACGTCGAACAGCCTGTCGCCGATGCGCCGCACCTGTGCCCGGTATTCCTCCAGCGTCAGAGACGCTTCCGGCAGTTCGTCCGCGATCGCGTCGAGCAACTGCCCCTGTGCACGGGACACGAGGCTGCGGGCGATGTCCTCCTTGTTCCTGAAGTAGCGGTAGAACGTGCCGTGTCCGGCGCCCAGTTCACGTGCGATGTCGGCAATCCCCGTCGCGTGGTAGCCCCGTTCGGCGAACACCTTGCTCGCCGCGCGGAGAATCCCGTCCCGTTTGTCCGCCACACTCTCGGCCACAGCCGTCCTCGGCCCTTCCTCCCGGCACCGCTCCAACGGAATGACATGTCATTCTCAAACCGGAGGAGGCTGACGTCAAGACGTCGGACAGCGAATCCAGTTGGGGGTCAGTCCACGGGCCAGGTGTGTGCCGGTGCGTTCAGATGCATGAAGTCCATGTACGTCGTGGTCATCCGCCGCAGCGCCTCCTGCCGGTCGGAGGTGGCGGATTTTTGCAGGTGATGGACGGTCTCCGCCTGCCAGAGGGCGCCATTGCGGGCGGTGACGCAGCGCTGCTCGATGATGCCCAGCAGTGGTTCCCGCCACACCGCGTCCATGCCGGCCAGCTCGAGACCCCGGTGGGCCAGCGGCAGCAGGCGCCGCAACACCAGTTCCGTGACCGGCACTTCGCCTGTGCCGGGCCAGTACAGGCGGGCGTCGATGCCGTCGCGAGCGGCGCTGTGAAGGTTCTCCTCGGCGACCGAGAAGGACATCCGCGTCCAGACCGGCCGGTCCTCGTCCACCAGGGCACGCGTCAGACCGTAGTAGAAGGCGCCGTTGGCGATGATGTCGGCCACGGTGGGGCCGGCGGGCAGGACCCGGTTCTCGATGCGCAGGTGCGGTCCGCTGCCGGTGACGGCGTAGACGGGACGGTTCCACCGGTAGATGGTGCCGTTGTGCAGGGTCAGTTCGCCCAGTTGCGGCACGCCGCCGTGGTCGAGCATCTCCTGCGGGTCCTCGTCGTCGCACAGCGGCAACAGCGCGGGGAAGTAGCGCACGTTCTCCTCGAAGAGGTCGAAGACGCTGGTGATCCATCGCTCTCCGAACCACACCCGGGGGCGGACCCCCTGGGCCTTGATCTCCTGGGGGCGGGTGTCGGTCGCCTGCTCGAACAGGGGGATGCGGGTCTCGCGCCACAGTTCCCTGCCGAAGAGGAAGGGTGAGTTCGCCGCCACGGCGATCTGTACGCCCGCTATGGCCTGGGCCGCGTTCCAGTAGTCCGCGAACTCCTTCGGTGAGACCTGAAGGTGGAACTGGGTGCTGGTGCAGGCGGCCTCGGGGGTGATGGTGTCGGCGTACGTCGAGAGGCGCTCCACGCCGTCCACCGTGATTCTCAGGTCCTCCCCGCGGGCCGCGAAGATCTGCTCGTTCAGCAGCTGGTACCGCGGATCGCCGGACAGGGCGGCTTCGTCGACGTCCGCCTCGCCGAGGGTGGGCAGGATGCCGATCATGATCAGGTGCGCGCCCACGGCCGAGGCACGCTCCTCGGCGTGGTTCAGTGCGTCGCGGATCGACTGCTCCCAGGCGCCGGGGCCGCCGGCCGTCAGCTGCCGGGGCGGGATGTTGATCTCCAGGTTGAAGCGGCCCAGCTCGCTCGACCAGGCGGGGTCGGCGATCGCCTGCAGAACCTCGGTGTTCCGCATCGCCGGCAGCCCGTGGTCGTCCACGAGATTGAGCTCGATCTCCAGACCGACCTGAGGGCGCTCGCTCTCGAACCCCGACTCGCGCAGCATCTGCGCCAGCACATCGAGGCAGGTGTACATCTTCTCCCGGTACCGGCGGCGGTCCTCGCGCGTGAACACCAGGGCCGGCACATCACGTCCCATCGGGCCCTCCCGGGTCCCCTCGGCGATGCCTCCCGTCCAGCGTCCCACCCCCGGCGGATCCCGGACAGTCAGCGCACGTGCGCCTCCCGGGTACCCACTACTCGCTCACGACATGTGTTCCTGCTGCCGCACAGGGTGAAAGTCCGAGGCCGTCATGCCGCCACGGCGTACATGTCCCCAGGGATCCCCTCCCGCCGGCTGCCCGCGAAGACGAACAGACGCAGGACAAGGAAGCGGCCTATGCCTGCCAGGCCCGAGGCGCTGAGGTACACGGCCTGTTGCGTGAACACGCCGGGGGACGACTGGACCGCGTGCAGGACGACCATGGCGGCGCAGGTCACGACGTAGGCGGCCGTGGCCGAACCCGCGCACTGCCAGTGCCGGCGCCACCCGGCGCGCCGTCCCGTGCCGAAGGTGATGCGGGAGTGCAACTCGGTGCACAGCAGGGTGGAGGCGACAGTGATCACCGCATTCGCCAGGGCCCAGGGCACCAGCGCGGCCAACAGCGGTACGGCACCGCCGGCCACAAGGCCGACCCCACCGCCGCAGACAACGAACCGGACGAAGGAGGAGAGAGGGCCCGGCGACTGCATGGCGGTTTCCCTTCTGGGGGTCTCGTGGCTGTGTCGGACACAGCTGATCCCATCCAGGCATCAGCCAGGCTTCAACCGGGTTTCAGCCGGTCTCAGCCGGGCTCAACGATGCCGTGGTCCCCATACAGGAACGATGGTGCGCCCTACCGAATCGGAGGTGGGGCCTGCTACACCCCGTGGGTGGGGTTGCCGCGCTCCGATTCCGCCGCCGGCAGCCACACACGCATCGTCGAGGGCCCGCGGTTCGCCCACGAGCGGTAGGACACCAGCACGATCCCGGCGCGGTCGGCAGCCGTCGTGGTGAGGCGACGGTCGAGTGGTTCGTACGGCCATGGCGCGTCGCCCCGTTCACCGTGTGCGGCCAGTTCCCCGGCCACGACGACGGCGCCCTTCGCATCGACCGCGTCCTCCGGTTCGACGGACGGGTCCACCCGTACGGCGTCGGGTTCGTGTCCGCCGGGCAGGTCCACCGACTCGGCGCAGTACACGATCGGCCCGCGCTGGACGGCCACCGTGCCGCGCACCGCGTCGATGCAGTGCGGCCGATGCGGCTGACAGCGAGGCTGCGATCTTCCTCATGCGTGTCACGGGGACAGTCTGCAACAGCCGTCACGGGAGTCACACGGCCTGTCCTCGCTGAATCGGGCCGTGGATCGTCTGCTGCGGAAAGGCCGGTTCCACAGCGGTCGGCTTGCGGATCAGGAGCAGTGCCGCGTCGTCGTGCAATCGACCGCCCACGTATGCCAGCAGTTCGTCGTGGAGCGCGCCGAGGGTGCGCGCCGGCTCGTCGGACACGTGGCGCGCCAGCCCCTCGGCGAGCGGGTAGAACTCACGGCCGTGGTCGCGTGCCTCGGTGACCCCGTCGGTGTAGAGCAGCAGTTGATCGCCGTCGGCGAAGGGCAGCACCTGGAGGCCGGGAGTCTGGTCCGCGAGGGCGCGCAGCCCGAGGGGCGGGGCCGGATGCGTGGGCTCCACCGCCACGACGCTGCCGGATGCACGGACCAGCAGCGGGGGCGCGTGTCCGCAGTTCACGATCTCCAACTGGCCCGGGCGCGGGTAGCCGGCGACCAGGGCGGTGACGAAGTCGTCACTGCCGAGATTGCGCGCCAGGCTCCGCTCGATCCTGTCGACGACGTCGCGGAGATCCGGCTCGTCGTAGGCGGCCTCACGGAAGACACCGAGCACCAGCGCGGCGGTCCCCACGGCCGGCAGCCCCTTGCCGCGCACGTCGCCGACGATCAGCCGCACCCCGTACGGGGTGGGTATCAGTGCGTAGAGATCCCCGCCGATCCGGGCCTCGGCGGCCGCGGCGCTGTAGCGGACGGCCACCTGGAAGGGGCCGACCGTCGCCGGCACGGGCTTGAGCAGGGCGTGCTGGGCGGTTTCCGCGACCGAGCGGACGGCCGCGAGTACCCGTTCGCGGCGTCCGCGCAACGCGCTGGCCAGCCCGCTCGCCAGGGTGACGGCCGCCAGGGCGGACAGTACGGCGGCCAGCTCGCGCGCCGGAACACCGTCCCGGGTTCCGAGCGTCGCGCCGAGCACCGCGGCGAGGAGACCGACGTACAGGACGCCGCGCGGCCCGTTGGTGGTGGCGGCCAGCGCGGGCCCGGCCGCCAGCAGGGGCAGCCAGATCATCCCCGCTCCGCCGACGAGGTCGACGACAACGACGACCGCGACGAACAGCACGGGCAGTACGGGCATCCCGGCGGCCAAGGGGGCGAGGGCGCGCCTGCGGACCACATCGCCGAGACAAGCCGGTCGATTCCTGAACGGGCGTGTCGGCCAATGGTCGCCGCCGTGGTCTCGGGCCTGGCTCATATTGTGTCCGCAGTCCTCGTCTGTGTACGGGGCACTCCCGGTGAATGCCTGTTTCATCCAGGAAACGGGTTCGGCTCCGGTGTCACAAGAAGAGGGTTTTCAGATAGTGAGCGACAGGCCCCGGGTCACACGACTCGCCGTCGGGATCAGCCGGTCCCGGATCTCCTGCAGCCGCGAGAGCCGGTCCGCCGGCAGGGAGACGCCGAGCGAGCCGAGGGTGTCTCCGCTGTAGACGGGTACGGCGACGCAGACGGTGCCGAGGGAGTACTCCTCCATGTCCGTGACGGCCGGCGCCACGGGTGAGGAGTCCAGTCGCCGGAGCAGTTCCGGCAGGCTGGTGATCGTCCGTGGTGTCAGGTCGGCGAGGTGATGCCGGGAGAGGTAGTCCTTGCGGGCCTCGTCGTCCAGTTCCCGCAGGACCGACTTGCCCAGCGCGGTGGCGTGCCCCGCGTCCTCGAAGCCCACCCAGAGGTCGACGCGGGGCGCCCGGGGGCTGTCGACGATCTCGGCGACGCGGATCTCGCCCTCCTCGTAGAAGGTGAGGTAGGCAGCGGTGGCGAGTTCGTCCCGCAGCGCGGCCAGCGTGGGGCGGACCCGGCTGAGCAGCGCCTGCCCTCGGCCGGTGGTCCGCAGCGTCTGCAGCTTGTCACCCAGGATGAACCCGCCGTCGTCCAGCTTCCGCAGATATCCGTCGTGGACGAGCGTCCGCAGCAGGTGATAGGCGGTGGCCAGGGGCAATCCCGTCTCACGCGCCAGCTGCTTCGCCGGCGCGCCGTTGTCGTGCGCGCTCGCCGCCTCCAGCAGGCGAAAGGCCCGCTGGACGGAGTTGATCAGCGTAGGGCCGTCGTGCTCACCCATACGACCAGCCTGCGTCAGGCACACGGCGCAGGCAAGGTGAGCTCTCCCGGCCCCCTCTCCTCCGCCCATGACCCGCCGGCCGCGGCCCTGCGACCTTGCCCACCCCGCCGACGGCCTGTGACACCGTACGGCCCCCGCCGCGCCGCCGGTGGGCGGCCGTACGCTTGCCACCGTGGGAGACGACGACATCCTGGACACCCCGGACAGTCCACAACCGCGCCCCCAGTCACTCATGCTCGCCTTCTTCGGCAACCACGTCCTGGAAGAGGGCAACCTGTGCGTCTACTCGGGCAGCATCATCGATGTGCTCGGCCGCGTCGGAGTCGGTGAACAGGCCGTTCGCTCCACGCTGACCCGCATGGTCAACCGGGGCCTGCTGCAGCGCCAGCGCGAGGGCCGCAGGATGTACTTCGGCCTGACTCCGCAGGCCACGCGCGTCCTGCACGACGGCCGCACCCGTATCTGGCTGCAGGGCGCGGTCAACGACGACTGGGACGGCTCCTGGACGCTGCTGGGTTTCTCCCTGCCCGACTCCTGGCAGCGCCGGCGCCACGACCTGCGCTCCCGGCTCACCTGGTCCGGATTCGGCGTGCTGTACAGCGGGCTGTGGATCGCCCCGGGGAACGTCGATGTATCCGCCGTCGTCTCCGAACTCGGGCTCGCCGCCCACGTCAAGGTCTTCCATGCCCAGGCGGACGAAGCCACCGACATCGAGTCGATGATCCGCGACACCTGGGACCTCGAGAGCATCGCCGCCCGCTACGTCACCTTCGACAAGCGCTGGACCGCCCACCTCGGCTCGGGATCGGGAGACGACCCGATCGGGACGCGGTTGCGGCTGGTCAGCGAGTGGCTGTGGACCATCCGTACCGACCCCAGGCTCCCCGCTCGCCACCTTCCCCCCGCCTGGCCGGCCCGTCCCGCCCGCGAGACGTTCCGCCGTGTCGCCGACCGGACCGCGGCGCCCGCGCAACGGATGGCCCAGGAACTCCTGGAGACCGCTCCGCTGCGGTAGGGACGGTCCCCTCCCACCACCGCCTCAGGCGTCGTCCTGCCCCGTGGAGGTCGCGCATGCCAACGGCTGAAAGGTGCGCCGGAAGTACAGCAGGGGCTGGTTGTCCTCACGTTGTGCTGCCTGCCGTGGAGAAGCAGGGCGTTCGTCGCCGACACCCTCCTCCACCAGGGCGCGGAGCAGGTGAAGTCGCGCAACGCGGTGCTCCCATCGGCTCAGCGCCCTGAAAACAGGTCAGGCCGGTGGCTTCCACGATCGGTCGCGGCCCGCCAGACCCAGTGCGCGGTCAAACAGCGGTGCGGAGGGCGGCACGCTGACTTCCGGGCCGTACACCCCGTACTTTCTGGCAAGCTCGGCCCTCCCCGCGACGTCCTCGTACAGCGCCGCCGCGAGCTCGTCGTCCACGTGCCACTGCTGCCCGGTGGCCATCGCCAGGTCCCAGCCGTGCAGCAGCCACTCCCCCAGGACGATTCCGCCGACGAAGGGGGCCGGCGTGCCCCCGCTCCCGCTCAGCGACGTCTCGCCCGTCCATGCCTGCGGATCGCTCCATGCGGTGGCCGTCGCCGCCGACCGGGCGGCGTATGCCTCGGCCCAGCCCGGCTGCGCGGTGAATGCATGGCCTTCCGCCACCTGATCCGGCCGATCCCGCGCCGGCTGTTTGAAGGCGGCGGCGTACGCCCGCTCACCGGTCTGGAAGATCAGGTGATTCACGAGCTCCCGGACAGTGAACTCCCTGCAGGGGGTGGGCGCCTCGAACCGGTCGGGCCCGATACCGCGCACGATGCCCACGGCCGCCTCCGAGGCCCGGACCATGACGGATCTCAGCTCCATGTCGTACCTTTCCGCATCGCGTGAGGACACGGTAGGCAGGACGCCGAAGACGAGGCTTGAAGAAACGCGACGGCGGGCCGACCTCGACCCATATGCCGACTCCCGGCTACGCGGCGAAGCCGATGTTGGTGACGTACTCGTACTGGCCCCACTCGGAGCCCAGATCGACGACCGCGTCGTTCACCCAGGCCTCGTCGAGGGCCTCGTAGTCGTCCGCCGCCCACGCGTCGACGACGCGGTCCCAGTGGCGGACATTGAGGGTGCGGTACTCCACCACACGCTGACGGGGGCGGTCCACCTGGGACTGGTTGAGCGGGTGGAACTCCACCCGGGTGCCGCGGCCTTCACGGTTGAGCCGGGTCAGGAGGTAACGGGCGACGTTGTGCCGGCGCACCGTGCGGTAGGCGGCCTCGATCCGCTCGAGGTTCTTCCTCGACGGGCTGCGCCTGCCTACCAGCCACGCCTTCAGCGTGCGCTCGGTGACCGCGAGGCCGGCCTCGCGGGCCGCCGCGCGGGCGTGGTCGGTACGGGTCAGGTAGTGCAGTCGGGCCAGCAGGCCACGGCGTGCCGTGACCGGGGTGGCGATGAACCCGGCCAGCGCGTCGAGTTGCCGGGCCACGGCCTCATGGCCCTTGATGCCGCGGGCACCGTACCTGCCGAACTCGATGTTGCGCTCTGGCACGCCGGGCACTCCTTCCTTCGCCCGGCAATCTACCGGGCGGGCTCCTCACCGACGGTGTACGTGTCCTTGATCTTCACCTCGGAAACTCCGCGTCCCTCCGGGAAGACACGCCTCCAGTCTCCGATCACGTGCAGCTCGTCCGTCCCCATGGCCCGCACGACCATCAGCCCCTCCTCGTGCGCCTTGTACGCCTTCATCCACAGGTTGGCGAAGGCCTGGGAGCGGATCAGGTGCATCCAGTCGGGACGGTACAGCTCCCGGTTGTAGTTCGACTCCCCCATCGTGGAGACGAACTTGGCGTACATCGCCTTCACGTACTCCAGCGTCACCTCGTCGTCCTCGGTGATCGCCCGGTCGCGGGCGTCCTTCAGCGCGACGCGGAACTTCTCGAGCAGGTTCTCGGTCGCGCCCGAGGTGAACGACTCGTGGATCTCCGGCGGTTCGCACAGCCCGTACTTCGGCCCCGACAGGCGCAGCAGCAGACGCAGGGTGGGCTCGGTCACCCACAGCGGGCCCGGCTCGTCGCGGTTGCCGAGGGGGTTCGGAAGGACCGCGCCGTGCTCCCACACCGGCGGGGTGATCAGGTGGACGCCGGCGCGGCGGCGGTCATGGCCGAAGCCGGTGGAATGCTCCAGCTGGCCGATCGGCAGGTGTGTCTTGAGCGCTGACAGATAGGCGCCGTTGATGTCGAGCGCGGTCACCTCGTGCGCTCCGGGCGGCAGTTCGGTCCGGGCCCATTTCGGGCGGGCCTCCCAGATCTGGTCCGCGCCTCGGGCGGACTGCTTGCGCAGGATGTCCGGGATCCACGGGTGCGCCACGACGTCGTACCGGCCGCCCTTCCGGGTGGCGTCCAGCAGCGCCATCGCATCCGGGATCGCGCGCCTCACCAACGCGGCCGTGGCCGCGTCGACATCGCCCTCGTGCTCGGCGAGCGCGGTCGCCACCGCGGCTGCGATCAGGTCGGGGGTGTCGGACGCTGCCTGCATACGGCGGCCGGCGGGAACGACCTTCACCGGCTTGGGCCGGCCGGTGCCCGCCGGAGGGCCGGCCGGAGTGGGGCGGACCGGCTGCGGTACCGGCACGGGTGTCGTGGTCCCGCACTCGGCCGGGTCCAGGTGCTGGGGGAAGCCGGCGACCTGGTGGCGGGCCGGGGTGCCGCACAGTACGCAGGGCTGGGGCTGCGGAAGGGCCTCGACCTCTTCCGTACCGCCGTCAGCACGCCAGGACTCCGCTGCGTCCGCATCCCCGTCCTCGTCCTGCACGCTGTCAGCTGTGCTGTCCGCGCCCTCCGCGACGGCGAGTGTCGCCTCCCGGGCTTCCAGCTTGGCGCGCGCCCCCTCCAGGAAGTAGGCGTACCTTTCCCGTACCTCACCGCTCGGATCACGGCCGGACTCCCATCCGCCGACCGTGGACGGACTCACCCCCAGGGCCTGTGCCACCTGCGCACGCGACAGGTTCAGCCCTTCACGCAGCGGCCGCCGCTCCTCCACGCCGGGCAGCGGAACCGCCTGCCTGGCAGCGGCCAGCAGGGCGTCGATCGCGTCGAAGTTCGTCATGGTGCGGTCTTCTCCTGCTCAACCGGGCCGGCGGCGGAGACACGTCGGCCGAGCGGGCGCCGGCGGGTGTCCGGCAGGGCTTCGGAGGCCCGCGTCGGACCGGCCAACAAGTCCAACACGTCGATCCCGAAGTGCGCGGCGACCGCATCGCAGTCGTCCAGGCTCCATGCAGCGCTTCCGGACTGACGCCGGCTCACCTGGGCCTGACTCACTCCCAGGGCGGCAGCGAGGTCGGTCTGCGACTCGCCCGTGGCGTGCAGGAGCGCCGCCACCGCCGATCGGACACGATCCGCCAGAGTCATCCGCATACCGCAGAACCTATCACCCGAGTCACATGAGCTATGCAATTTTCGCATGACTCGACCATGGTTCGGAACTTGCCGCTGCCGTACCGCTCTCCGGCATGACCTGGAAGTACGACAAGGTCTTCAAGGACACCGGCGCGCTGTCCGGCCCATGCCCACCTCACCGAGGTAGTCGCGCTGTGAAGGACCACGCCGAGGAACACATCCGGCTGCGCTGGAACGGCACCGGCTGGATCACGTTGTCGTCAGCCTGAAACGCTGAGTCCCGCCCGCTCACGCCTGCCGAGCACGACCTTGACCGGAAGCAGCACGAGCCAGCCCCACATGACTTCGGGGCCGGTCACCAGGGCGACGGGGACGGTGATGACGAAGACGGTCACCGTCACGGCGAGCTCGAGGACGGAGAGGCTCTCCAAGCGCGACGACGCGGAGCCGCACAGCCAAGGGCGGCGCTTCAGGACCAGAAGCAGGGCCAGGTGATCCGCGCCGAGCGCGGCCACCGTCGCCGAGTAGAGGGCGACCGAGGCGGGCTTGTCGGCGTACTCGGAGATCAGGGCGGTGGGAAAGGGCACAAGCGCCGCGATGCCCAGGCCGAGCAGACACAGCGAAACCACTTGCCCGTCCACCTGTGTGACGGCCCGGAAGATCCTGAGGTGATCGCGCCAGAAGCCCGCGAGCACGAGGAAGCTCAGTGCGTAGGCCCCCAGGTTGGGCAGGAGGTCGAGCAGGGCGTCGTCGTACTGACCGGAGTTCAGGCCTCTCGGTACGGAGAGGTCCAGTACCAGCAGGGTGATGGCGATGGCGAACACGCCGTCCGAGAGGGCCAGGAGCCGGTCCGGCCCTCCATCCGGGGTTGGTTTCCGCATGCGAACCACGTTAGGGAGCCCCCGGCTCTCCTGGCGGACCGTCGAAGCACGCCGTCGCCCGAACGGCCCAGCGGCCGGGGGACGACGGGCGTCCCGCCCCTTGACAAGGGAGAGAGGGAGGCACCCCGCCCTGCCACCGTCAGGGTGCGCCCCGCTCCCCCGCGGGCAGCCGGCGGGAAGATGCGGGGGCTGGTCTTTCGGGGCACGGTGTGAGGGGGCGGGGGCCGTTCACCGGCCGATTCTTGCCGTGCATCGCACTAGCCGAAGGAAACGTGATGGCCGTAGCAACAGAGATGCTCGTGCCCGCGCTCCGCGAGGTCCGCGAGGCCCAGGCCGCGCTTGCCGACCGTTGCAAAGCTCACCTCGCGGTCACGCCTCCCGGGGAGTACCGGGAGGTCCTGGAGCGCCGCGTCGGCGACGCCCGGGGCCACGTGTACCGAATCGACGAACGTCTGGCCACGTTGCAGCCCCGCGGGGTGATGCAGACGGTGCTGGGGAGCGTGTGGCAACTCACCACCCAGACCGTCCGGCTGCCCTTCGACGCGGCCATGGCCGTCCCGGCCACCGTCTGGCGCAGGCCGGGGAAGGCGACGGAGTTCCAGCTGCTGAAGAACGCCCAGGACGAGTACGCGGTCACCGCGTTCGCCGTGGCCATCTGCCGGGCAGCCGAGCGCATCGCCCTGGAGGCCGAGGACGCCGTGAGCGCGGAGCTCCTCGGCTCCATCCGCCGGGAGGACGAGGAGGCGCTGGAAGAGCTCGGCGGCAGCCTGGACCGGCACGCCGAGGCAGCGGTGGCGGCCGCCGAGACGGTTGACGGCCAGGGAGCGGCCGGTGCCGCCCAGGCGGTCCGTGACTGGAGCAGCTGGCTGCGGGAAACAGCCGAGCGCATGCCCGGCGTGGACCGGCTCCAGGGTGCGCCCGAGGGGGCCCTCATCACGGAGGACGAACTGCCGATCCCCGACTACCGCAGGCTCAGCACCCGGATGATCCTCGACCGGTTGCCGCACCTGCCGCAGACGGATCTGGCCACCATCGGCGCCTACGAGCGCTCCCACGCCGGCCGGACCGCGATCCTGAGCAGGATCGCGGACCTGCTCGGACCCGTGCCCTGGCCCGGCTACGACAGCATGAACGCGGAAGAGATCCGCAAGCGGCTCGCCGCCGCCGAGGAGAGCCTCACCAAGCGGGTGCTGGACTACGAGCGTCGCCATCAGGCGCGGTCCACCGTCCTCGCGACGGCCGAACGAGTGCACGCCTGACTGACGGGCCTCGGTCGGGGTCTGCGTCGCGCCCCTGGGATCACGCGGGAGACCGCGGGACCCGGGGGCGTCGGCGCTGGTAGGTCCACAGGTGGTCGACGAGGGTGAAGCCGAACGACTCGAACAGCCGGGTGGCGGCCGCTCTGTCGGGATCGGCCTCCCGGGCGTCCTCGACGACGAGAGCGACCTCGGCGGCGCCCAGTTCGGCCAGCAGGGCCAGGGCCTGGCTGAGCACCTTGCGTCCCAGTCCGCGGCCACGATGGGTGGGCCGGGTCTCGATCCAGTACACGGTCGCGGTGCGGTCGGGGCCGACGCTGACCACGGCTTCGGCGACCGGCTCGTCGGACTCGTGGATCACCAGTCGGTGGCCCGGCGGGACCTCGCAGGGAAAGACGTCTGCCACCAGCTTGGTCCGAGAGGGTTCGGCGGGTAGCGCACAGTGCAGGTAGCGGCCTTGGTGGCGGCCGGTGAAACCGGTCTGCAGCAAGGCCTCGTGGGTGGCCGCTCGGTGGGTGCGGGGAAGGCCGCCCGGCCCCAGGGGACCCGGCGGAGCTCCGACGTATGCCTCGGTCTGCGGACAGGCGTTCAGCTCGGCCAGGGCGTGGCCGAGCAGGGCACGCAGGGCAGGGAGATCCTCGTGACCGTGAACCCAGCAGATCAGGCCGGTGTGCACATCCGACCAGGACAGATACGCGATGATGCCGCGGGGGCGGTCCCCGGGGTCGGCGAGGACGCTCATCCGCGACCAGGCCGGCGCTGCCAAGCCCGCCGCGGGCACAGTGCGCCCTTGCGCCCCGGCCAGTTTCTCCGGGGTGCAGTACGGCTGGCCCGGCAGCCGATCGGCATCGATCAGCTCTCGCACCGCCGATTCGTCCTCGGGGCGATACGGGCGTACTGCCGTCGGGCCGCTCTCGGGACCGGGTGCAAAGACCATCCTGTCCGTCCGCACACACGCTGGTGTTCTACCGGCTCCTTATCAGAGTCCTCCGTTTTCACCCCGTTGTCACGAGGAGCCTCCGGCTGCGCTCCGGCGCACCGCGGCCTCGCGCGGCAGGGCGCTGCCCTGTGGGCGGGACACGGCGGAAGCGGCCTGCTGGGTGGCGGTCAGCAGTGCGCGCACCTGGTCGATGACCGGATGGTGCAGGGGAAGCGTCAGGTGGCCGACGCCGGGCACGAGCACGTTGCAGGCCTTGAGGTCGGGGTGTTCGATACGAGCCCTGGCGGCGGGGATGACGGCCTCGTCGAGGTCGCTGTAGAAGGCCACGAACCGGGTGCGGCAGCCGGGGGCCGGCTCGGCCAGCTCTGTCAGCAGTTCGCTTCCCGGGCGGAGCTGGCGCAGCAGCGGATGGGGCGGGGCGAGCAGGGCCGTGGCGGTCCCGCCGTGCGGGGTGGCCAGCGTGATGACCAGCGGCACGTACGCGTCTCCGCCGAGCCGCTGTACGTAGTAGCGGGCGATCAGGCCGCCCAGGCTGTATCCGATCAGTACGGCCGGCCGTGGCGCCGGGCCGCCGGTGCACGCCTGCTCCACCTGTTCGCCCAGTACCCCTGCCGCCGTGCGGATGTCCGGGGTGAACGCGTTGTACGCGACCGGGATCAGAGGGCCCACGCCGCAGCCCAGCAGCTCTCGCTGGAGTGGCGAAACGACCGATACCCCGTCGGCCAGGCCGTGCACCAGCAGCACCGGGAGCCCCTCGTCGGCGGGCGGCATTTCTTCCGCATCCGTCGACCACCAGGGCAGGACGCGACCCAGCCGCCCGGTCAGCTGCCCGACGCCCTCGGCAGCCATGTCGAGGGGGAGCTTGACCAGGCGCAAGGCGGCTCTGCCTGCCTCGACGCCGACGCCGCGCACCGGTGACAGCCCTGGCACCGACAGCTGCGGCCTGACCGGAATGCCCGTAACCGTTCACCTTCCCTTCATAAGGCCCCATTCATCCCATATAGCGATATCACGCCATTCACCCTTAGTATCTCATCTCTTCGGCGTTTCCCCTTCGTTCACGCCATACGTTTGCCTTAACCCACGTTCATCCGTTATGGGAACGCGACTCCACGCCTAAACATCCGATGATTGCGGGCCCCGCAGGACGGGGCGGCGCTTTCGACCTACGGTGATCTGAGGGAGGCCCGCGGGCCCGACCCGATCCCTCGAAGGAGGCTGCGATGGAGGAGCAGCACTACGTCTGGGTGACCACACGCCGCATCCAGCCAGGCGCTTTGGACGATTTCGAGCGGGCATGGCGGCCGGCCTCTCACCCGCAGGGCATGCACCGCGCCTTCGCCTACTGGTCCGAGGACGGACAGCAGATCACGGGAGTGTCGTTCTGGGCGTCCAAGGAAGCGTGCGATGCCTGGCGCTCCTCCGAGTCGGAGGCACAGCGTCGGGCGGCCATGGCCCCGTTCGTGGTCGAGGAACAGGAAGGGTTCTACCGCGGGCGCGAGCTGGCCGTTCCCGGCCGCTAGGGACTCCGGGGCGACGAGGCTCGCGACACCTTCGGCCATCAGGGCTCTCTCAACGGGCAGTTATCCGTCTGTTTCAGTAGCTTTGGGCCGGAAGATTCCGAGTGTCCTGCGGCGGGCCGGCACCATGGCCGGGCCGTGGGGACAACGTGCCGTGGAAGGAACGCGCGTGCTGCCGATCGGATCACTGGAGAGCCTGCTGAAAGCCATTGGCGAGCAGGCGACCCGCAGCCTGCTCACCATCGCCCCTCAAGTCGGTGCGGGCCATGCCCGGCGCAATGCCGAGCAGGCCGCCGCGGCGGTTCGCGCCGAGCGACGCGAACTGGATGAAGTGTCCACGTGGTTGGCCGAGCGCGAGCTGCCTCGCGCCCCGGGCCTCTGACGCCGCAGCCGGGTTCTACGCCACGGACGGCCCCGGGGCATGGCTGAGCCACCATCAGCCCTGCCCCGCGGCGGGCGGCGGCGGCGAGCCGACCCCACGAGGGGTCAGGCGCGCGTTTCGCAGGTCGCGGCGAACTGGTCGGCCGCCGCGAGGTCGAAGTCGCCGTGGTCGCTGCCGAGGCCCCGGGCCACCAGAGCCGCCGCGGCGCTGCCGAGCACGGCGGCCTCGCGCGGGGTGCGGCCCAGGCTCACCCCTCGGAGGAAACCGGCCGAGAAGGCGTCGCCGCAGCCGGTGGTGTCCACCACGTCGATCGCGAAGGCGGGGACCGTCTCGGTGCCTTCGGTGGTCGCGAGGAGTGCGCCGTCGCCGCCGCGCGTGACTGCGACCACGCCGACGCCGGCGTCGAGGAGCTTCTTCACGCCGGTCAAGAGGTCGTCCTCGCCGGTGAAGCCCAGGACCTGGTCCTCGTTGGGGAGGAAGTGGTCGGTGTAGGGCAGGGCCGTGGCGATCTGCTCGAAGCTGCCGAGCACGCCGGGCGCCAGGAGGTCCACGGACGTGACCACGCCGTGTTCCTTGGCGTGCGACAGGATGCGCGTGGCGGCGTCGACGCCGATCAACTCGGGGCCACCGAGGTGCAGGTGGGTGGCTTCGGCGATCACGTCCCAGGGGACGTCATCGAGGCCGTAGGTGATGTTGGCGCCGAGGAGGTGGAGCGAGGGCCGGTCGCCGTTGGGGCGGATGGGCAGGACGCTCGCGGAGGTGGGGGTGTCGGCGCGGCGGACGAGGTGCTCGGTGTCGATGCCTGCCTTGGCCAGGAGTTGCACGAGCATGTCGCCGGTGGGGTCGTCTCCGATCGCCCCTGCGCTCCGTACGTGGGCGCCGAGCTTGGCGAGGGTGAGCGCGGTTCCGCCGGCCGTCCCGGCTGCGGTCATCCGGATGTCCTCCACCAGCGTGGCACCCTGGCCCTCGGGTATGGCCTCCACCGGCCGTACCAGCACGTCCAGCACGTGCACGCCCATCGTGACGACCTTCATCGGTTTCCCTCCTGCACGGGTGGTACGGGTTGGGTGGTGCCGTAGTTGCGTGCGATGGCGGCCTCGATCACCGCGAGCTGCTGCTGTTCGTCCAGGACGCGGGGCTGTCCGAGGGCGGCCGCCCGCTGGTAGACGCCGCAGGCCCACTCGAGCAGCAGGGCGTTCTCGACCGCCTTGTCGAGTGTCGGCCCGTGGGTGAGCGCGCCGTGGTTGGCCATGAGTGCGGCGCTGCGGCCGTCGAGCGCGGCCAGTACCGACGCGGCGAGCTCCGGGGTACCGAAGGTGGCGTACGGGGCGACCCGCACGGTGCCGCCGAGAGCGAGCAACTGGTAGTGGATGCACGGGAGTTCATCCAGTACGCAGGACAGCGCCGTCGCCATGGGGGCGTGGGTGTGGACGACCGCACCGGCGCCGTAACGGCGGTAGACACCGAGGTGCAGCTCCAGTTCCGAGGTGGGCCGCAGGGTCCCGGCGACGATCGTGCCGTCGAGGTCGACCACTGTCACCTGGTCCGCGGTCAGTTCGGCGAGGACCGAACCGGTCGCGCTGACCGCGACCCGCTCCCCCACGCGTACGCTGACGTTCCCGGCCGTACCGATGAGCAGGCCCTCGGCTCCCAGGCTGCGGCACGCCTGCGCCACGGCGGCCCGTTCCTGACCCAGCGCCTCGCTTGAGTCGGTCATGTGCGCGACGGTAACGTAAACATGAAACAAAGTCACGTTCAGATTCGGAGGCTGTTCCGTGGGCGAGCCGACCGCAGACGCCGGCGGCACCTGGAGCGTGGCCCTGCGCCGCACTCCCCAACAGGCGCGCAGCAAGGCCCGTCTGGCCCGGGTTCTGGAGGCCGCGGAGCGCGTACTGGTCGAGGAGGGCGTGCAGGCGCTCACCACGACACGGGTCGCAGCGGCGGCGAAGGTGTCGGTCGGTTCGCTGTACCAGTACCTGCCCGACCGTGAGGCGATCATCGACGCCCTCGCGGGACGCTACTTCGCGAAACTCGAGGCCGTCATGGACGACCTCGTCCAGGCCGCGGCGCAGCAGCGGTGGGACGACCCGGTCGGTGTGCTCATCGACGCCTACGCCGGGATCTACCGCACCGAACACGGCTTCCGCGCCCTGTGGTTCGGCAGCGGCCTGACCGAGCAGACCCGTGCCGCCGACCGCGAGCACAAGCGCCGGATGGCCGACGGGATCCGCCGCATCCTGCTCGGTCTCGGCGTCACCCTCGACGACGGGACACTCGGCCGGGTCTGCCACGCCGCGGTCCTCGCCGCCGACGCGCTCGCCCAGGAGGCTTTCCGCCGCACCCCGGAGGGCGATGCGGATCTCCTCGACGAGGCCAAGGTCATGCTCCGCGGGTACCTCGCCGACGTCACGGCGCGCCACCAGGAGGATCCGGCCTCGGAGTGATCCCGGTGCCGGCCGGCCCGTCCAGGAGTTCGCCACTCGAAGAGCCCAGCGGATGCCCCGAATGCCTCAGCCCCGGGTGGTCGGCCGGGTCCTCCCGGCGCAGAGTGATCTTGCTGTTGCTGTGATCATCCGCGTACTCACCTCCGGGAAAGCGAAGATGACCCGATCGACTGTGCGCCCGTGTCCGCCCCGGTACCGCCGCGCGGTGCCGCCCGCCGCCCTCGTCCTGTCCCTGGTGGCCGCACTTCTCCTCGGCGGCGCGACACCGGCCGTCGCGCTTGCCAAGCCGGTGGTGAACGGCCCCGTGTTCAATGACCCGCGGGGCACGGCCGCGCAGCAGAAGGCGATCTTCACTCAGCTCGTCCGGTTGATCGACGCGACACCCGCCCGAGCCCAGATCCGCGGTTCGATGTACGAGTTCAGGGACCAGGAGGTCGCGGGCGCGCTGCTCGCCGCCCACCGGCGCGGCGTCGACGTCAGGCTCGTCGTCGACGACTCGACCTATGTCGATCCCAACGGCGTGGAGTACGCGAACGCGGCCTACCAGTCCCTCAGGGCCGGGCTCGGCACCAACGACGCCGCCCGCTCCTGGGTCGTGGTCTGCGACGACAGGTTCGAGGACGCCGACCACGTGGACGACGTCCGACGCGGCTGCCTGGCCGTCGCGCCGCCCGCACCGGCGTACAGCCACAACAAGTTCTTCGTCTTCTCGAGGATCGGGCCCTTCGACGACGGCACCAGCTACTCGAAGGTGGTCTTCCAGACCTCCTCGAACCTCTCCGACTGGTACAAGGTCGAGTCCTTCAACGACTCCGTGACCTTCTCGGACACTGCCGTGTACGACGCGTACGCCTGGTACCACGAGCAGCTCCGCCAGGGTCGCTACCTGCCAGGCGGCAGGAACAACGCGTACTTCTCCACACCGGTGGGCGCGACGTACCGGGGTTTCTTCTTCCCACGCGGTGACAGCTCGTACTACAACCCGGCCACCGACACCGTCGTCAACGTGCTGAACGAGCTCGGCTGCGCGTATACCGGCACGGACGGCCAACGCCACCGGACCAACGTCCGCATCGTGATGCACTACTTCTACGGCTCACGCATCCAGGTCGCCGACAGACTGGCCGGGCTGCGTGGCAGCGGCTGCGCGATCGACGTCGTCTACGCCGAGAGCGACAACAGGATCACCAGCAGGCTGACCGCCGCAGGCGTCCGGCATCGCAGGTGCCGGATTCCTAACGGGCCGGGCATCGACGTCCGCCCGCACAACAAGCTGATCCTGATCGACGGCGGCTTCAAGGGCGACGCCTCTCCACGCGTCTACACCGGCAGTGCCAATCTGACGGGGTCGTCGCTGCGCTCGGCCGACGAGGCGATCGTGCAGATCCGCAGCGCGTCCTACCACGCGCAGTACGTGGCC
This sequence comes from Streptomyces sp. HUAS ZL42, assembly GCF_040782645.1. GTDB lineage: Bacteria > Actinomycetota > Actinomycetes > Streptomycetales > Streptomycetaceae > Streptomyces. The sequence continues at coordinate 9,253,822 of NZ_CP160403.1, read as the reverse complement.
GCGTTCAACAAGATCCGCTCCGCCTGCGGCGGTTGAGGATCGGCGACGGCAGGCCGGGGTCAGGAGGAGGTGCTCAGACCGGCGGCCACCGTCGCGCCGAGTTCCCAGCACGCCTCCAAGTCGGCCTTGGCCGGCTCGCCCGTCACGGTCACCGGCGCTGCGGCGCGCCGCCAGCCGAGTCCGGTCGTGATCGACTCGATGCCCCGTACCGCACCCGTGACGTCGTTGCCGCCGTGCACGTAGTAGCCGAAGGGCCGGCCGCGTGTGGAGTCCAGGCACGGGTAGTAGATCTGGTCGAAGAAATGCTTCAGGGCGCCGGACATGTAGCCGAGGTTCGCCGGGGTGCCCAGCAGGTATCCGTCGGCGGCGAGCACGTCGGAGGCCGTGGCGGACAGTGCCGCACGGCGTACGACGTGGACGTCCTCGATCTCCTCCGTCGTCGCGCCGGAGACGACGGCCTCGAACATCGCCTGGCAGTTGGGCGAGGGCGTGTGATGGACGATCAGCAAAGTGGCCACACCCGAACCCTGCCGTGGCGCCCGTTCCGGCCGCAACCTGGGCCGGAACGGGCGGCAGCGGCAGGGCGACAGGGTGGCCGCCCGGCTCAGGACCGGGTCAGGGTGACCGTCGTCGCCGTGGTCGTCTGCACCGTCACGCCGTAGTCCGTGTCGTCCGCCTTCGCCGCCACGGTCAGATCCGCCGGTCCCGGGGCGAACGGCACCGCGTCCGCGGAGGCCTGCGGAGTAGCCGTCCACGGCACCGGGCTGCCGGGCGTGCAGGCGACCACCGCCGTGAACCAGTTGCCGACCGTCGCGCGCTTCTGTACCTGGGTGACCCGCCCGTCCAGCGCCACCCGCGCCGCCTTCGTGCACGTGACAGTGCCGCTCACCGTCGGCTGTCCGCCCTGCGGCGGAACCGTGCCCGCGGCATCGGCGGTCACGCCCACGGCGAGCGCGACCGGGGGCTCGGGCATCACGGCGTGGATCGAGCCGCGCAGATAGAGCCCGGAGTTGTCGCAGGACTGCTCGAACGTGGCATCGAGCGAGCGTACGGAACCGTATGGGCCGAAGCTGATGTTCTCGATGGTGAAGCTGCCGATGCCGGTGCTCACGCAGTCGCGGTCCGTGCCGCTGAACTCCAGTTCGGGAGACCCGGGCTGGACGTTCGGCCAACGCTGTGCGCCGGCGTACGTCGTGCCGCTGGTCAACCTCTGGCCGCTCGGGGCCGCCATGTTGAGCGCCCAGCGGACGCCGTCGGGAGCGATCACCTGGACGAAGACGCTGTTCTCGTCCCGCGCGCCGCTGACGTCGAAGTCGCTTCCCGTGTCCGTGGTGAACCCCATGGCCTCGCCTCCGGAGACCTTCTCACCCGGGTCACCGCTGAAGCTGAGGGAGCCGGAGTCGGCGGTGTACGCGGAAGCCGTCCCGCCGAGGGGGCCGACCGTCACGGCCAGGGTGACTGCCGCCACGAGAGCTGCCCCGGTGCGGTGCAGCGCAAGGGGCAGCGAGGAGAAACAGGGCATGGGTGTCCTTTCGGCGGCAGCATCGGCACGCTGCGGTCGGCGGGTGTGCAGCCGCGCACTGTGCCAATTCGCCCCGGGGGAATCAACTCCCTTCACATTCCATGCCAACTCGCCTCAAAGACCGGGCGCCGCAGCCTGGAGAAGGACCACAGAGGCCTTGCCCCCGGTCCGCAACGGAGCCGGGGGCGTCGGTCGTACCGGCCGTCGCGCCCGCTCGGGGGAGCGGGCGTCGGCCGTCGTTTCGACCGGGGTCAGCCGTGCAGCCGCGCTGCCAGGAGACCCTTGCCCAGTTCGGCGCCCTTACGGCTGTCGGCCTGGGCCTTGCGGAACAGCTCCGCGACCTCGTTGTCCTTGTCGCGTTCCGCGTCCTGGATGTAGGTCTCCAGGCGCAGTGCGTTGTTCAGGCACTCCTCCACGTACCAGATCAGGTCGTAGTCCTTGTCGCGCGTACCGGTCAGACCGCCGGTCTCCATGCCCGTGGCCATACGGATCTCCTCCCTGAGTACTCGTCGTGATCCCTCAGCGCGGAACCGGGTACCCAGCCTCTGCCGGAGCACACGGCCCCGATGGAAAGCCCCCCGATTCCGCCAGTCGGCACGGGAAAGGGTCGGGGCCCGGCCATTTTCGGGGCGAAAATTCGCTCAACCGTGCGAGATCAAGCGATGACGGTGTGTAGTGGGCTGCGCTGCCCGTGCGCTTCAGCCCTCGCTCGCCCGACCAGCCAGGAGATCGCTCGTGACCGTGACCGACCGCATCGCCCTCGACCCGTTCGGCGCGGACATCGCCGCCGAGAGCGCCCGGCTGCGCGCCCTCGGGCCGATGGTGCCCGTCGAACTCCCCGGCGGCATACCGGCCTGGGCACCCACCGGCTACGACACCCTCAGGGAGCTGATCCTCGACCCCCGCGTCAGCAAGGACCCCCGGCGGCACTGGAGGCTGTGGCCGGAGATCGGTGAACACCCTTCCTGGGGCTGGATCCTGGGCTGGGTCGGCGTGGTCAACATGCTCTCCACGTACGGCGCCGACCACACGCGGCTGCGCAAACTGGTGGCGCCGAGCTTCACACACCGGCGCACCGAGGCGATGCGGCCGCGGGTGGAGGCGGTCACCACCGAACTGCTCGACGCCCTCGAGGCCGCCGCCGCAGGCGATCAGGTCGTCGATCTGAAGGCGGCCTTCGCGCATCCCCTGCCCATGCAGATCATCTGTGAACTGTTCGGTGTCCCCGAGGAGTTGCGGGAGGCCAACGTCCGGCTCGTCGCGGCCATCATGGACACCTCCGACCCGAGCCCCGAGCACGCCGCGTTCGTGCAGGAGCAGATCGGCACGGTCCTCGGCGGACTCATCGCCCACAAGACCGAGCACCCCGGCGACGACCTCACGACCGAGCTGATCCGGGTGCGGGACGAGGACGGGGACCGGCTCAGCGACGAGGAGCTGCTGTACACGCTGCTTCTGGTCATCGGGGCCGGATTCGAGACGACGGTCAATCTGATCGGGAACGCGGTGGTGGCCCTGCTGCGGCATCCGGAGCAGCTGGCGGCCGTGCGGCGCGGGGACATCGGCTGGGACGCCGTCGTCGACGAGACGCTGCGGGTGCACCCCTCGATCGCCTCGCTGCCGTTGCGGTTCGCGGTCGAGGACCTCATCGTCGGCGATGTCACCGTCCCGGCCGGGGACGCCATCATCACGACGTACGCGGCGGCGGGTCTCGATCCCGCGCACTACGGGCCGGACGCGGACGCCTTCGACGCGGCGCGCGGGGCCGACGACCATCTGGCGTTCGGCATCGGTGTGCACCGGTGCATCGGAGCACCCCTGGCGCGGATGGAGGCGCTGACCGCGCTGCCGGCGCTCTTCGAGCGCTTCCCCGGTCTGCGGCCGGCCGTGGGCGCGGACGAGCTGCGTCAGGTGCCGTCCTTCATCGCCTTCGGCTGGCGGGAGGTCCCGGTCCGCCTGCGGGGGTGACATGCGCGCGGGGGCAGCGACCGGTCCCCCGTTCCGGTCGTACCCCCGCGGTGCGTTGAACTTACGTGGCTCGGCAACCGGTTGTGAACCGTGTTGATGCCCGCTCCCCCGCCCGGAGGGCTCACCCATGCACAGGTGAGTCCGGATGACCCGCTTTCGTCCGGTGCAGGTCGGGGTGGTCGAGCTCTCCCGTGACCAGATGGGCGAGCACGACTTCGTACAGGTCGCTGCCGGCGGCGAGGAGCTGGCGTTCGAGGACGGGCTCGGCGCCGCGGACGTGCTCCCGCACGGTCTGGGCGTGCACTCCGAGCAGTTGCGCGGCCCGTTCGGCGTTGCCTCCGGCGGCGATCCAGGTGCGCAGCGTGCGGCGCAGGTCGCGGGCGTCGGAGTCCAGGCGCGTCAGCAGGTCGCGCGCCCAGGAGCGGACGCCGGATCCGGCGAGCAGATCGGCGAGCCTCGCGGTCTCGTCGCAGTCGGCGGCCGCCTCCTCCGCCAGGCCGGCCTGGGTGTTGAGGGCGAGATGGACGACGGCTCGGACGGTGAGGTCGGAGAAGTCGGTGCGCAGCAGGCCTTCCACGCGTTCCATGCGGGCGCGGACGGTGTTGCGGCTGACTCCGAGCACTTTCGCTGCGCTGACCGCGGTGAACTCGAGGCCGAGCCGGGTGGTGGCGAGCAGTTCGGCGCGGGTGTGGTGCGGGAGGGTGTCGAGCGGGCGCAGCAGGCGGGTCGTCCAGGTGCGGAGCACGGACGGGTCCATGAGGCGCTCGGGGTGGGTGCGTTCGGCGTACACGGCCGCCTTGTCCGGGCGGAAACGCGCGACGGCGAGGGCGCTGACCGCCTGCCCGTACGCGGTGGCGGTGCGGGCGAGGCTCTGGCAGGCGCTGCCGCCGAGGAACGTCTCGGGGTGCCGCTCGAGCAGGGAGCGCAGCTCGGTTCCCTCGGAGGCGCCGGGGGTCACGACGATGACGTGGGCGTCCATGGCCGGGCAGCGCACGACCAGGGCCCGCTCCTCCGTCGCGACGAGGCACTCATCGGCGAGCCGGTCGCGGTCCTCGGGGGAGCTTTCGACGACGTAGACGCATGCGGTGTCGGTGTCGAGCAGACCGGGCCAGAGGCCGGCCGCGACACGGCGCGCCGCGACGATGTCCTCGACCATCAGCAACTGCAGGATGGCCAGGCGCAGATCGGCGGTCGCCCGCTTGAGACGACGCCCGGTCGCGGTCGTCTCACGTGCCCGCAGAAGCAGTTCGAGCACGGCGGCGGTGTGGGTGACGACGTCGGAGGCGCGCCGGTCGAAGGGCGTGGTGCGCGCCACCGCCAGCACGCCCGCCGACGCGCCGTGCGGCAGGCCGACCCTGACCAGGCGCAGGTGCTGCCCCTGACCGTCCCAGGCCGCGGAGGCGATCCGGCCGGTGACGATGTCCGCCACCAGGTCGTGGTCCAGCCGTGTCGGCAGCCCGGCGAGGAGGGTGCCGGTGTCGTCCTGGAGCGACGCGGTCGCGTGCAGGGTCTGCGCGAGCCAGTCCACCACCTTGCGGATGTCGCGTCCGGTGGGGCGCAGGTGGTCGAGGAGTTCCTCCGCCCACATCAAGTCGGCGCCGCCCGTCCCGTCCTCATGACGGTTCCCCTCGTCTCGGCCAGCCACTTCGGCCTTCCCCTCGTCCCTCACATCGCGTTCGACATGTCGGTTCGGGACGTTACCTCACCTCTGTCCGAACGTCGTTCGAGCTGGGCCCGCAGTATCGAGTGCCCCGGGTAGGCGCTCCGATGCACGGGTGCCCCGCCCGCGTCCGCCGGAGCCGCCCGCCACCCGCCACCCGCCACCCGCCACCCGCCACCCACCACCCGCCGCGGACCTGACCTCGGGCACGGCCTGAGCGGTCACGGCCCGCCGCACGGCATAAGCTCGGCAGATGGCGAAGTACTACGACGTGCACCCCGACAACCCCCAGCCGCGCACCATCGCCCAGGTCGCGGAGAGCGTTCGGTCGGGTGCGCTCATCGCGTACCCGACGGACTCGTGCTACGCACTGGGCTGCCGCCTGGGCAGCCGTGACGGCATCGACCGGATCCGGACCATCCGTCAGCTGGACGACCGGCACCACTTCACGCTGGTGTGCCAGGACTTCGCGCAGCTCGGCCAGTTCGTGCGGGTGGACAAGGACGTGTTCCGGGCGATCAAGGCCTCGACGCCCGGCAGCTACACCTTCATCCTCCCCGCGACCAAGGAGGTGCCGCGCATGCTGCAGCATCCGAAGAAGAAGACCGTCGGCGTGCGCATCCCGGACCATGTGGTGACCCAGGCCCTGCTCACCGAGCTGGGTGAGCCGCTGCTGTCCAGCACGCTGCTGCTGCCCGGCGAGGAGGAGCCGATGACCCAGGGCTGGGAGATCAAGGACCTGCTGGACCACGCGGTGGACGGGGTCGTCGACTCCGGGGACTGCGGCACCGAACCGACGACGGTCATCGACTTCTCGGGCGGCGAGGCGGAGATCGTGCGGTACGGGGCGGGCGACACCTCGCGGTTCGAGTGAGGCCGCTGCCGCGGGACACCGGGTCGACGCGGCCAGGTGCATGGTGCCTGCAACCATGTCTCCGGTCCCGGCCCCGCCGGGCCGCCGAGTTGCTCGCCGTCGACTGCGCAGAGAGGCAGCGCCATGACCTCCGTACAGGCAACAGCCGTGGACATCCCCACCGAGGACGGCGTCGCCGACGCCTATCTGGTGCATCCGGGTGACGGGGATGCCCGTCCGGCCGTGCTGCTCTACCAGGACGCGTTCGGGCTGCGCCCCCATCTCAGGTCGATGGCCGACACGCTCGCCGCGGCCGGCTACACGGTCCTGGTGCCCAACGTGTTCTACCGTCACGGCCGGTCGCCGGTGTTCGACCTGCCCGAGTTCATCGACCCCTCCAGCCGGCCCGATCTCTGGGAGCAGATCGGCCCGGTCATGCAGTCGCTGACCCCCGAGCTCGCCATGCGGGACGCCGGTGCCTATCTGCGCCGGCTCGAGGAGAGCCCCCTGGTGGCCGACGCTCCGGTGGCGCTCACCGGGTACTGCATGGGCGCCCGGCTGGCCCTGCTCACGGCCGGCACGTATCCGGCGCGGATCGCGGCCGCGGCCGGTTTCCACGGCGGGCGGCTGGCGACCGACGGGCCGGACAGCCCGCACCTCGTGGCCGAACACATCACCGCCGAGCTGTACTTCGGCCACGCCGACGACGACCCGTCCCTGCCGCCCGAGCAGATCGAGCGCCTGGAGGACACGCTGACGCGGGCCGGCGTCCGGCACCACTGCGAGGTCTACCCGGGCGCACACCACGGCTTCACCCAGGCCGACACCGCCTCCTACCACAAGGAGGGCGACGAACGGCACTGGGCGGCGCTGCTGGATCTGCTGAAGCGCACGTTCTGAAGCGACAGGGGCACCCGGCGCGCTCCGGGTGCCCCTGCACTTGCCACGGCTATTGACATGGACGCATCCGAGTGCAACTTTGAGAGCGCTCTCAGAGCAGGTATAGACCAACCTCTTCGACCCCAACCCCCACATGGAGGTGGAGAGTGCTCGGAAGCCTCAGGCACCGGCTCATGGCAACGGCCGCGGCCGCCGCCGTGCTCGGCGCCGTACTCGCCGTACAGGCGCCGTCGACCGCGGGCGCCGCGGTGCCCGCCACGATCCCCCTGAAAATCGCCAACAACTCCGGCCGCGCCGATCCCGTGTACGTCTACACCCTCGGCACCCTGCTCTCGACGGGTCAGCAGGGCTGGGCCGACGCGAACGGAACGTTCCATGCATGGCCGGCGGGCGGCAACCCGCCCGTCCCCGCGCCCGACGCGTCCATACCGGGGCCGGCCGCGGGGCAGTCCAGGACCATCCGGATCCCCAAGCTCTCCGGGCGGATCTACTTCTCGTACGGGCAGAAGATCGTGTTCAAGCTGACCACCGGCGGACTGGTCCAGCCTGCCGTGCAGAACCCGACCGACCCGAACCGCAACATCCTGTTCAACTGGTCCGAGTACACGCTCAACGACTCGGGACTGTGGATCAACAGCACCCAGGTGGACATGTTCTCCGCACCGTACGCGGTGGGCGTGCAGCGCTCCGACGGCAGCACGGCCGCCACCGGACATCTCAAGGCAGGCGGCTACAACGGCTTCTTCAACGCGCTGCGCGGGCAGCCGGGCGGCTGGGCGAACCTGATCCAGACGCGGTCCGACGGCACCGTGCTGCGCGCGCTCTCGCCCGGTCACGGACTGGAGACCGGGGCGCTTCCCGCGTCCGTGATGGACGACTACGTCAACCGCGTCTGGCAGAAGTACACGACGTCCACCCTCACGGTGACCCCGTTCGCCGACCGGCCGAACACCAAGTACTACGGCCGGGTCTCCGGCGGCGTCATGAACTTCACCAACGGCGCCGGAGCTGTCGTCACCAGCTTCCAGAAGCCGGACGCGGACAGCATCTTCGGCTGCCACAAGCTGCTGGACGCGCCCAACGACGCGGTGCGCGGCCCGATCTCGCGGACGCTGTGCGCGGGCTTCAACCGCTCCACGCTCCTCGTCAACCCCAATCAGCCGGACACCACGACGGCGAACTTCTACCAGGACCCGGTGACCAACCACTACGCCCGCAAGATCCACGCGCAGATGGCCGACGGCAAGGCCTACGCGTTCGCGTTCGACGACGTCGGCAACCAGGAGTCCCTCGTGCACGACGGGAATCCGCAGCAGGCGTATCTGACACTCGATCCGTTCAGCTGACAGCCGAGGACCTCACCCCGCGCCGTGCGGGGTGAGGTCCACGTCGTACGGTGGGTCAGCTGGTCGTCAGCGCGGTGTCGTCGACGACGAAGCTGGTCTGCAGGGAGGAGTCCTCCACACCGCTGAACTTGAGGGTGACGGTGGAGCCGGCGATCGAGGACAGGTCGAAGGACTTCTGCGTGTAACCGGAGGCGGCGTTGAGGTTCGAGTACGTCGCCAGGGTCGTCGATCCGGCGGTGACCGTCAGCTTGTCGTACTGCGTGCTGGTGGTGGTCTCGGCCGTGTCGATGTGCAGGTAGAAGGTGAACGTGGCCGTGCAGCCGCTCGGGATGGTCACCGACTGCGAGAGCGTGTCGGTGTGGGTCGAGCCGTAGCCGTCCAGCCAGGCCTTGTAGGAGCCGCCGTGGGCCGCCTGGCTGCTGGAGCTGGTGATGACGCCGCTGCTGGCGGTCCAGGTGGTGTTGCCCGACTCGAAGCCCTGGTTGCCCAGGAGCTGGGCGGAGGTGCAGCTGCCGCCGCCGCTCGAACTCACGGTCCAGGTGAAGGACGCCGTACCGGTCGCTCCGGTGCCGTCGGTCACCGTGACCGTGGTGCTGTACGTGCCGGCCGTGGTGGGCGTACCCGAGATCACACCGGTGGAGCTGTTGATCGACAGACCCGTCGGCAGACCGCCGGCGGCGTAGGTCAGGGAGCCGCTGTTGGTGCTGCTGGCCGAGATCTGCAGGCTCACCGCGGTACCGACGGTGGAGGACTGGCTGCCCGGGTTGGTGACCGTCACGCCCGTGCTGGGCACGGTGATGTGGCTGCCGACGTTGATGCCGGCGAAGGCGTTGCCGACTCCGGCGTACTGGGTGGAGCCGGTGCCGTACAGCGCGGCAGCGGCGTTGAGGGCGGCGGTGCGGGCGCCGGCGTAGTTGGTGCTGGACGTCATGTACGTCGTCAGCGCCTTGTACCAGATCTGCAGGGCCGCGGCCCGTCCGATACCGGCGACGGCGACGCCGTCGGAGGTCGTGCTGTTGTAGGTGACGCCGTTGATGGTCTTGGTGCCACTGCCCTCGGAGAGCAGGTAGAACATGTGGTTCGCCGGACCCGAGGAGTAGTGCACGTCCAGGTTGCCGACACCGGAGTACCAGCTGTCCGCGGAGCCGCCGTCCTTGCTGGGCTGGTCCATGTAGCGCAGCGGGGTGCCGTCGCCGTTGATGTCGATCTTCTCGCCGATGAGGTAGTCACCGACGTCGGAGGAGTTGTTGGCGTAGAACTCGACGCCGGTGCCGAAGATGTCGGAGGTGGCCTCGTTGAGGCCGCCGGACTCGCCGCTGTAGTCGAGGCCCGCGGTGTTGGAGGTGACGCCGTGGGTCATCTCGTGGCCCGCCACGTCGATCGAGGTCAGCGCGTGGGTACCGCCGGAGCCGTCGCCGTACGTCATGCAGAAGCAGTCGTCGTCCCAGAAGGCGTTGACGTACGCCGAGCTGTAGTGGACGCGGGAGTAGGCGGCCACGCCGTCGTTCTTGATGCCGCTGCGGCCGAAGGTGTTCTTGTAGAAGTCCCAGGTCTCCTGGGCGCCGTAGGCGGCGTCCGCGCCGGCGGTCTGGGTGTTGGAGCCGGAGCCGGTGCCCCAGACGTCGTCGGAATCCGTCATCAGCGTGCCGGTGCCCGACGTGCCGTTGTTGAGGCTGTACGTCTTGTGGCCACCGCGCGAGGTGTCGTACAGCTGGTACGTCGAGCCGGACAGGTTGGTGGTCAGGCTGACCGTGCCGCTGTACTGGGTGTTGCCGGTGCCGGTCTTGATGTCCTGGAAGCGGTGGAGCTCCTGGCCGGTGGCGGCGTCGGTGATGACGTGCAGCCGGCTCGGCGTGCCGTCGTCCTGGAGGCCTTCGACGACCGTCTCCCAGGCCAGCTTCGGCGTGCCGCTGCCCGCCCAGATCACCTTGCGGGCGCTGTCGGCGGTGGGCTTCTCGGCGTCCAGCGCCTTCGCGGCCGTCAGGGCCTTGGCCTCGGCGGCCGACTTGCTGAAGGTCGGGGAGGTGGAGGCCACCTTGACGGTCTTCTTGGTGTTGAAGGTCGTGCTCACCGTGCCGGATGCCTGCGAGGCCGGCGGCGTGTGTACGACCAGGTCACCGCCGAGGACCGGCAGACCCGCGTAGGTGCGCTCGTAGCGGGTGTGGACGGTGCCGTCGTTGTCCTTGACGACGTCCTTGACGACCAGCTTCTCCTGGGCGCCCAGCCCGAGAGTCCGAGCGGTCTCGGTCGTCTTCTGCTGCGCGCTCTTGATCAGCGCGGTGCGCTGGGTGGGGGTGAGGTCGGCCGGCAGGCCTCCGGCGCGCAGCGGGCTGGGGTGGGGGGATGCGGGCTTCGCGGTCGCCGGAACCGTCTGGATGCCGACGGCGAGGAAGGCGGCGGTGGAGACCAGGGCTCCGACCGCGGTCCGCTTGCGGGAGATGGATCTCACTCGTACTCCTACTGCGGCGGCCGCGGGATGCGGCCGGTGACAGACCGGGCAGACGGGTGTGCTGCTCGGAACGAGCTGAGGTGTGCGGGGGCCTTGCACGCGTGAACGGGAGGTGGTGCTTGTGTGCGGCAGTCGGGGGGAGAATGGCAGCGTTGACCGGGTCATGTCATCAAGAACCCGGGGCATTCGAGGGTTATCCCTCTGCGCCGAGTGAGAAGGCCGGGCGTGTCTATGAGGACGCTGTGCGCACGCTTTGGCGCCCAAAAGGCGCCTCTGCTACAAGAACGCGGGCACGGCGGCCGGATACTGCCACGACTTCATGGTGATCAGGCTGTCCTGAAAGACAGCCGGGCCGGGACCACCCGGTCCACCTGCGCCTGCCCGGGACCGCGTTCGCGGGCGCCCCAACGACCCCAGCGTCGTTGATCGTTGCTACGGTTCCCGGGTGGCAGACTCCTCACGCGATACCGCAGAAGGCGCCGGCTGGGGCACCGCCGAACTCGGCGAGTACAAGAAGCTCGTGCCGCACAAGGTCGAGAAGATCTCCTGGCTCAACCCCAAGACCCTCTGGGCCGCACGCAACGGGGTGGTGGCGTCCTGGTTCGGGGATCCCACCGGCCGCACCCGCGGCCGCTGGGTCGCCGAGCGCGCGGCCGCCGGGGCGCCCGCCGACAAGATCATCCGGCGCGACGATCCGGACCGCTTCTCCTTCATGGTCATCGGCGACACAGGGGAAGGGGACGATCCCCAGTACGCCGTGGTGCCAGGTTTTCTGAAGGCGAGTCAGGACACCCGGTTCGCCGTCATAGCCAGCGACGTCATCTATCCCGTCGGCAGCGCGGACGACTACAACACGAAGTTCTTCCGGCCCTACCAGGACTATCCGGCGCCCATCTACGCGATACCCGGCAACCACGACTGGTACGAGGACCTCGGCGCCTTCATGCGCGTCTTCTGCGACGACGCCCCGCCCCTCGCCCCCGAGCCCGCACCCCGCCCCCTCACCCGGGCCTGGCTGCGCTCCCTGCTGTGGCACCGGCCGCGCACCAAGGACGGTCAACGCCTCGCGGAGGCAAGGAAGTTGCGGTCGGCTCCGGCCCAGCAATCCGTCCAGCCCGGCCCGTACTGGGCGATCGACGCCGGACCGGTGCGGATCATCGGCATAGACACCGGTCTGCTGGGCACCGTCGACGCCGAACAGGGCGCCTGGCTGCGCGAGGTGTCCCGGGGCCCTCGCCCGAAGGTCCTCGTCACCGGCTCGCCCCTGTACGTGGACGGCGAGCACCACCCGTGCCCCATCGAGGGCGGCGGCACCGTCGACGAGATCGTCCGCGACCCTGACCACCACTATGTCGCGGCGATCGGCGGCGACATCCACAACTACCAGCGCTACCCGGTGCAGGTCGACGGCCGTACGATCCAGTACGTGGTGTCGGGCGGCGGTGGCGCGTTCATGCACGCCACGCACACCATTCCCCGGGTGTCCGTCGCGAACGTGACCGAGCAGGACTTCCGCTGCTACCCCCTGCGCGGCGACTCCCTCGCCTTCTACAGCCGCCTGTACGGCCGCCGGCTGCACCTGCGCCGCTTCTTCACCCTCACCGAGGCCGAGGCCACGGCGGTGATCGCGGAGCGCCTGGGCATCACTCCGGCCCGGGCCCCGGGCCCCGACGCCCGGGTCACGTGGCGCACCCGGCTGGTCGCGAGCCTGCTGGGCGCCGGCGGCCGCCCGGACCGCACCTCGCGGTTCCGCCTCCCCGTGCGCAAGATCTACACCCAGCTCTTCTCGCCGAGTTCGGCGACGTACAGCCCCCCGTTCTTCAAGTGCTTCCTGCGACTCGACGTCACCCCGGAGGCGATCAAGCTGCGCTGCTACGCCGCCACCGGCAACCGCGCGCAGGAGCTGGAGCCGCCGGTCGAGGACGAGGTCACCATCCCGCTGGCCTGACCTGTCCTGACCGGACCCTGCGCGGGCCGCCTGCGACAGTCGAGCCGGAACAGCTGTACGGCCGCTCAGGCCGCGAACGAGGAGAAGCCCGTGCCGCCGACCTCACGCCCGCTGCGCAAGCTGGGCTTCCTCACCATCGGGCTGTTCGACGGGGACGACCCGCGCAGGGGACACGAGTCCACGCTGGAGATCATCGAACTGGGCGAGCGGCTCGGCTTCGACAGCGCATGGCTGCGCCACCGCCATCTTCAGTACGGCATCTCCTCCCCCGTCGCCGTCCTGGCGGCTGCCTCTCAGCGCACCAGCCGTATCGAGCTGGGCACCGCGGTCACCCCGCTGGGCTGGGAGAACCCGCTGCGCCTCGCCGAGGACCTGGCGACGGTCGACATCCTCTCCGGGGGCCGGCTCAACCCGGGGGTGAGCGTCGGCCCGCCGATGCACTTCGACCAGGTCAAGGACGCCCTGTACCCGGGCACGGCGCACGCCGAGGACTTCGGCTACGCGCGGGTGCAGCGGCTGTTGGACCTCGTGCGCGGCAAGCCCGCCACCGACTTCAGCGGCGTCGACGGCTTTGAGGCCACGCGACGGCAGCCGCATATCGAATTCAGCTCGGACCGGGTGCAGCCACATTCCCCCGGCCTGGGCCGCCGCCTGTGGTACGGCGGCGGCAGCGTGCGCTCCTCCCGGTGGGCCGGCGAGCACGGCATGAACCTCCTCACCAGCAGCGTCGTCAAGGCGGAAGAACCGGAGGAATCAAGGGACTTCGCGGAGATCCAGCTGTCCCACATCCGCGCCTTCCGCGCCGCCCACCCCGACGGCGAGGCCGCCCGTGTCTCCCAGGGGCTCGTCGTCATCCCCACCGACTCCGCCTCGCCCGAGCAGCGCGCCAGGTACACGGAGTACGCGGCCAAGCGCCTCCCTCGTACGGCGTCCCCGCAGGGCCCGGCGCGCCTGATGTTCGCGCCGGACCTCGTGGGCCCCTCCGAGGAGATCGCCGAGCGGCTCCACGCGCACGCCGCGTTCCGCGAGGTGGACGAGGTGGCGTTCGCGTTGCCGTTCACCTTCGAGCACGAGGACTACGTGCAGATCCTCACCGACATGGCGGCGAAGCTCGGCCCGGCGCTGGGCTGGGAGCCCGGCGCCTGAGTCCTCACCAGCGCCCGGACTCGGTGCCCACGACCGGCTCCGACGGCTTGCCGTCCACGCCGACGGGCACGTCACCGGCGAGCATCACGCGGTGCATGGTCCTGGGGAAGCCGAGATGGGCGTTGTCGCCGGGGGCGAGGTGGATGGTGGCCCGGTTGTCCCAGAAGGCCACGCTGCCCGGCTCCCAGCGGAAGCGGACCGTGTACTCGGGCCTGGTCGCCTGCTCGAGAAGCATGTCGAGGATCGCGCTGCTCTCCGGGCGGGAGAGGTCGGTGATCTGCTCGACGTAGTAGCCGTTGACGTACAGCACCTTCTCGCCCGTCTCCGGGTGGACGCGCACCAGCGGGTGCACGGAGGCGACCTGACGGTCCAGCAGGTGCCGTACGTACGCGTCGTCACCCGGCCGAGGCTGATACCCGACGCCGAGGCGGTGCTCGGCCCTGAGCCCGCCCACGAACTCCCGCACCGGCGCGGACAGTCCGGCGTACGCGGCCGCCAGATTGGACCAGGTCGTGTCGCCGCCGTAGGGCGGAACGGTCTCGGCGCGCAGGATCGTCGCGGCCGGCGGGTCGACGCGGGCCCCGTGGTCGCAGTGCCAGCCGCGCAGCAGGGTGTGGCGGCGCCGCCGCAGCCACTCGTCGTGCTCCATCCCGAACCGGCCGCCGAGCTCCAGCCGGTCCGCGGTGGTCTCGATCTCGGGGAAGCCGGGCGGCGAGGCACTCCCCCGCCTTGGCAGCACCACCGGCTCACCGAACCGGCGGGCGAACGCCACGTGTCCGGCGTGGTCCAGCCGCTGCTCGCGGAAGAACACCACCTTCCAGCGCAGCACCGCCGCCCTGATCGCGGCGACCTGGGCGTCGCCGAGACCGTCGGCCAGGTCGACGCCCGAGATCTCGGCACCGATGTGTCCGGCGACCGGTCTCACCTCGATCCCGGCCGACTGCTCCGCCCCGTCCACCGTGCCCCAGTCCGTCGTCATGCATGCTCCGTCGGTCGTCGTACCGGCTCCTTGAAGATCGTGACAGGGTTTGCGGGGTGTGGCGACAATGCCCGGCAACCCGTCGCCTTCGCCCGCCACCGCTCACCTCGCCGCACCAGCCCGGTTGATCAACCCTCACCCATCCGTGACGCTGGGTGTGCGACACAGTCGAGGGGAAGGTCCGACAGTGCTCAACATTCCGGTCCACACGCTCAACGACGGAACGACGATCCCGGCGATCGGGCTGGGCACCTGGCCGATGAGGGACGCGCAGGCGGAGGAGGCGGTGGCCCGGGCCCTCGGCACGGGCTACCGGCTCCTGGACACCGCTGCGAACTACCACAACGAACGCGGAGTCGGCCGCGGTGTGGCCCGCAGCGGCGTCCCGCGCCAGGAGATCGTGGTGACGACGAAGCTCCCGGGCAGGCACCACGGCTACGAGGAGACCCTCGCCTCCTTCGAGGAGTCCCGGGCGCGGCTCGGCCTGGAGTACGTGGACCTGTACCTGATCCACTGGCCGCTTCCCCGCGTCGGCAGGTACGTCGACTCGTGGCGGGCCATGATCAAGCTCCGTGAGGAAGGGCTGGTCCGATCCATCGGCGTCTCCAACTTCACCGCCGAACACATCGAGCGGCTGGAGAAGGAGACCGGTGTCCTTCCCTCCGTCAACCAGATCGAGCTGCACCCCCACTTCCCGCAGGACGACCTGCGTGCCTTCCACGACAACAAGGGCATCCGCACCGAGAGCTGGAGCCCACTGGGCTGCGGCAGGCGCCTCCTGGACGACCCCGCCGTCGTCGCCACCGCCGAGGCCCTCGGAGTGACCCCGGCCCAGGTGGTCCTGCGCTGGCACACCCAGCTCGGCGCGCTCCCCATCCCCAAGTCGGCGAGCCCGGAGCGGCAGCGCGAGAACCTCGACATCTTCGGCTTCGAGCTGGAGATCGCCCGGATGCGGGCGATCGCCGGCCATGCCCCTCGGCGGATGGGCGGGGATCCGGAGGTCCACGAGGAGTTCTGAGACCTTGGCCGGGGTACCCGGGCCTGCGGGACGCCCGGGAAGGAGTGTCAGGTGGCCGAGCGCGAGCAGGACCGGCTGAAGAAGTACCGGGGCAAGCGTGACTTCGGACGGACCGGAGAGCCGGAGGGGCGGCCCACGCCGTCCGGGGAGGCGCCCCGGTTCGTCGTGCAGATCCATGACGCGCGCACGCTGCACTTCGACTTCCGGCTGCAGGTCGAGGACGTGCTGAAGTCCTGGTCCGTCCCCAAGGGGCCCTCCGGCGATCCGAAGGACCGGCGGCTCGCCGTCCCGACGGAGGACCACCCCCTCGAGTACGAGGAGTTCGAGGGGGTGATCCCGCAGGGCGAGTACGGCGGAGGCACCGTGATCGTCTGGGATCACGGAACCTACGAACCGCTCAGTCACGACCGCAAGGGCAGGCCCCTCGACTTCGAGGAGTCCCTCGAGCGCGGGCACGCCACGTTCCGCCTCCACGGGTCCAAGCTGCACGGCGAGTACGCCCTCACCCGTTTCCGGGGCGCGAAGAGCGACGACGACGAGGAGGCCTGGCTGCTGGTGAAGTCGGGCCGCGGCCACGGACACGGCACGCCGGATCCCCGCAGAGCACGTTCGGTGCGCAGCGGTCGCACCCTCGCCCAGGTGGCCGCCGAGGACTGAGCGGCGCCTGCCGCGCGCTGCGCAGCCCGACGCGGGTGATCCGCGGATTACGGCACGAACAGGCGTTGTCTGCCTCTATGTTCACAGCGGCATGTCGTCGCTCACCATACGAGCCAGGAGGCCTTTCGTATGCGCATCGCGCTCCGCACCGCCATCTCCGGCGCGGTCGTCGCCGCCACCGTCCTCGCCGGCGGTACCGCCCACGCGACCCCGCCCGGGCCCGGGGTGACCGGCAAGTTGATCTACCAGACCACGGTCGGTGACACCGACTACGTCCTCAGAGAGGTCACCGTCCCGCCCGGCCAGGCCACCGGCTGGCACTATCACGACGGTCCCGTCTACGGGTATGTGAAGCAGGGCACCCTC
Organism: Streptomyces sp. HUAS ZL42; assembly: GCF_040782645.1. Lineage (GTDB taxonomy): Bacteria > Actinomycetota > Actinomycetes > Streptomycetales > Streptomycetaceae > Streptomyces. The sequence goes on along the minus strand of NZ_CP160403.1, from coordinate 9,237,010 downwards.
ACCCACTACCACGCGGACTGCGCCGTCGACGGCGTCTATCCGGAGGGCACCTCGTTGCGCGAACCGGGCGGGCCGAGCGACGTCCACCTCGGCCGCAACCTCGGCGACACCACGCTCGTACTGGAAGTGCTCTACGTGCTGCCGCACGGCGCGCCGTTCTCCGAGGACGTGCCGAACCCGGGCTGCCCGTTCCAGTGATCACACCGGCGGCAGCACCTGCTCGGCCCAGATCGTCTTGCCGCGGCCGGTCTGCCGGCTGCCCCAGCGCTGGGTGAGCTGGGCGACGAGCAGCAGTCCGCGCCCGCCCTCGTCGTAGGCGTGGGCGCGGCGCAGGTGCGGGGAGGTGGAACTGCCGTCGGACACCTCGCAGATGAGGCTGCGGTCGCGGATCAGCCGTAGCTGGATGGGCGGTTCGCCGTACCGGATCGCGTTGGTGACCAGTTCGCTGACGACCAGTTCGGTGACGAAGGCGGCCTCGTCCAGTCCCCACGCGGTCAGTTGCCCGGTGGCCGCCTGCCGGGTGACGGCGACGTGGGCGGGGTCCGGTGGCACGTCCCAGGTGGCGACCTGGTCCGCGCCCAGCGCACGGGTGCGGGCCAGGAGCAGGGCCACGTCGTCGCTGGGCTCCTCCGGCAGTACGGCCTTGAGCACGGTGTCGCAGAGCTGGTCGAGGGACTCCGCGGGTGCGATCAGGGCTCGGCACAGTTCGGCGGTGGCGCGGTCCACGTCGCGGTCGCGGTCCTCGATCAGACCGTCGGTGTACAGGGCGACGACCGCGCCCTCGGGCAGCTCGAGTTCCGTGGCCTCGAAGGGCAGTCCGCCGACGCCGAGCGGCGGTCCGGGGGCCATCTCGACGAGGCGAGCGGTGCCGTCGGGCAGTACGAGGGCGGGTGCGGGGTGGCCCGCCGCGGCGAGGGTGAGACGGCGCCCGACGGGGTCGTAGACGGCGTAGAGGCAGGTGGCGCCGAGCTCCGCGACCTCCTCGCCCGTGTCGTGTCCGGCCAGGTGGGTGACCAGGTCGTCGAGGTGGGTGAGGAGCTCGTCCGGCGGCAGGTCCACGTCGGCGAGCGTACGGACGGCCATGCACAGCCGCCCCATGGTCGCCGACGAGGGGATGCCGTGCCCCACGACGTCGCCGACGACCAGGGCGACCCGGCTGCCGGAGAGCGGGATCACGTCGAACCAGTCGCCGCCGATGCCCGCGAGGGATCCGCTGGGCAGGTAGCGGTGGGCCACCTCGACGGCGGCCTGTCCTGGAAGGCCCCGGGGCAGCAGGCTGTGCTGGAGGGCGAGCGCGGTCGTGCGCTCGCGGGCGAAGCGGCGGGCGTTGTCGATGCAGACCGCGGCCCGGCTGGCGAGTTCCTCGGCGAGCACGGCGTCGTCGTCGCCGTAGTCGTCCGGATGAGCGATACGGACGCCCACCGCGACGCCGAGGGTGGTGCCGCGGGCCCGCAGCGGCACCGCGAGCACGGAGTGGGCGCCCCTGCGGTAGGCGCGGCCGGCGGGGGCGCGCGCGTTGCGTTCGGCGACCCAGCGCATGAACTCCGGCTCGCCGGCCTGGCTGAGGACCGCCCGCCCCTGCCGCAGTGCCTGGGCGGGCGGTGAGAACGCCGGATAGACCTCCGTCTCGCCCAGGCGCACGGCCGCCTCCGGCGTGCCCTCGTGGGCGGAGCCGTGGGCGACGCGGCGCAGGACGATGTCTCCCTCCGGCACTCCCGGCGGTTCGTCCGCGCCGAGGACCCACTCGAGCAGGTCCACGCTGGCGAAGTCGGCGTACTTCGGGACGAGGAGTTCCACCATTTCCTCGGCGGTGCGCACCACGTCCAGGGAGGTGCCGATGGAGGCCGCCGCCTCGTTCAGGAGCGCCAGCCGCATCCGGGCCCAGTACTGACCGCTACTGTCGAACGCGGCCAGGGCGGTCCCGGTGACCTCGCCGGACGGATCGCGTACGGGCCACATCTCGATGCTCCAGGCGTGCTCCCGGTTGAGGGAGGGCGCGCCCGTGAAGCTCTCGTAGCGGACCGGTCTGCCCGTCTCGGCCACCTGCCGCAGGTTGCTCAGGAAGCCGCGGCTGTGCTCGGCGTCCTCCACGGTGTCGGGGAAGTGGCGGCCGAGCAGGACCTCCTCGGACACTCCCATCACCCGGCAGGCCACCTCGTTGAGACGCAGATAGCGCTGGCCGGTGTCGAAGACCGACATCGACATGGACGCCTGCTGGAATGCCTGCCCCGCCAGGGTCTGTTCCGGTTCCCGGGGTCGCTCGGCGGTGATCACGAACCCCGTGCTCTCCCCGTCCGGCCCGAGCACCGGGCATGCCGTCAGGGGAACGCCGACGGGGTGGCCGTCGCGGTGGCGCAGCACGACGAAGCCGGTGCACGCGGTGACCGCGTCGGTCGGCACCTCCTCGGCGAGCAGGTCGGCCGCGGCTCGTCCCACGGCCTCCTCGGCCGGGTAGCCGGTCAGCAGCCGGGCACCGTCGCTCCAACCCGTCACCGTGCCGTGGGCGTCGACGATCGCCGCAGCGGCGACATGCTCCATAGTGTCCAGAATGGTCCCGATGTCGCGGCACATCAACCGCGACGAAGGGACCGGCTCGCCCTCAGGCCTTGTGGGCGCGCAGCGCCGCCAGCGCGCGGTCGGCGTGCGTGTTCATGCGCAGTTCGCTGCGTACGACCTCCAGGACCGTCCGGTCCTGCGCTATGACGAAGGTGACGCGCTTGGTGGGTGCCAGGGAGAACCCTCGCTTCACACCGAACCGCTCACGGATCGCCCCGTCCTCGTCGGACAGCAGCGGCATGCCGAGCGTGTGCCGGCCGGCGAACTCCTGCTGGCGGTCTACGGAGTCGCCGCTGATGCCCACGGGCCGCGCGCCGACGGCGGCGAACTCGGCGGTCAGGTCACGGAAGTGGCAGGCCTCCGCGGTGCAGCCGGGGCTGAGGGCGGCCGGGTAGAAGAACAGCACCACCGGCCCCTCGGTGAGCAGTTCGGACAGGCTGCGCACCGTACCGGTCTCGTCGGGCAGGGAGAAGTCCTCGACCAGGTCGCCGATCTCCAGGCTCTTGGTCACGACCGGCCCTCCCCGTTCCGCGCGACGTTGCGGGCCCACAGCACGAGGGGCAGCTGCAGCGGCAGCCGCCCGATCGCCGCGGCCCTGAGCGGCGCCGGACGGTGGCGCCAGTCCACGGCCATCTTCACGTTGGCGGGGAACACACCGACGAAGAACGCCGCCGTGGCCAGCGCGGCGGTCCGCCGGGTGCGCGGGAGCGCCAGCCCCGCGGCGAGCGCGAGCTCGGCGACGCCGCTCGCGTACGTCCACGTCCGCGGCGACCCGGGCAGCTCGCGGGGCACGATCGCGTCGAACTGGCGTGGCGAGGCGAAGTGGGCGACGCCCGCGGTGGCCAACAGGCCCGCGAGCAGCAGGGGTGAGCGTTCGGACCGTGGCACGGTTCCTCCTCTGACGACCTGCCGCGCGACATTACCGGAGGGTAGGCGGGCGTCGAGCACGGGCCCCGCCCCCAAGTCGCCTGACCTTCACCGGAGGTGAGGCCGCACGGTGGTAGGGAGCTCATCGAGCGTGGCGGTTGTGCGTCCCCGGGGTGTACCCGAAGGACCGGTGGAAGACGTCGATGAACGCGCTGGCCGACGACCAGCCACAGCGGTGGGCGACCGTGGTCACGGGCATGTCGTCGGCCAGCAGGCGCAGGGCGTGGTAGAGGCGGGACTGGGTGCGCCACTGGGGGAAGGTCATGCCGAACTCGCGGCGGAAGAGGCGGCTGAGGGTGCGTTCGCCGGTTCCGGTGGCGGCGCCGAGGTCGGCCAGGGTGCGCGGGTCGGCGGGGTGTGCGTGGACGAGTGCGCAGACCGCGGCCAGCCGGGGGTCGGTGGGGGCGGGCAGTCGCAGGGGTTGCTGCGGTGAGGCGCGCAGCTGGTCGCGCAGGACGGCGAGCATCCGGTCGCGTTCCGGGCCTGCGTCCGCGGGCTCGCCGGTGTAGGCGCGGATCAGCTCGCGCAGGAGGGGGCTGACGGCCAGGACGGTGGGCGCGTCGAGGCCCAGCGGGTTGTCCTCGGCGGGCAGGCCGACCAGGTGCAGGTCGAGGAGACCGTACGCGCGGTGGGCGTGCACGGTGCCCGCAGGGACCCAGATGGCACGCGTCCCGGGCGCGAACCAGGTGCCGGCGTCGGTGGTGACGGCCAGGACGCCGGAGCCGGCGTAGACGATCTGGTGGTCGTCGTGCCGGTGCGCGTCGATGCGCTCCCCGGCGGCCAGACTCTGGGCGCGGGTCGGCGCCTTCGGAGAATGGCGGATGTCCGACACAAGACGGCAGATTACCGAAAGCGGGTCACCGGGCGGTACGGCGACGATCGCGGGGTGTCCAACCGACCTGTCGCCCTGATGTCCCTGGGGCATGCCTGCGTGGATGTCTACCAGGGGGCCGTCGCCGCTCTGGTGCCGTTCTTCGTCGCCGAGCGCGCCTACACCTACGCCGCCGCCTCGGGCGTCGTCCTGGCCGCCTCACTGCTGTCGTCGCTGGTGCAGCCGTTGTTCGGGGCGCTCACCGACCGGTGGGCGCTGCCGTGGCTGCTGCCGCTGAGCGCGCTGACCGCCGGCGCCGGCGTCGCCCTGAGCGGTGTCGGCGGCTCCTATGCCCTCACGCTCGCGGCCGTCGCCGTGTCCGGGGTCGGTGTAGCCGCGTATCACCCGGAGGCCGCCCGCGCGGCGCGCGGTGCCGCGGGCGGCAGCCACGCGGCGATGAGCTGGTTCTCGCTCGGCGGCAACATCGGCTTCGCCCTCGCTCCGCTGCTCGTCTCGGCCGTCGTGGCGACCTGGGGTCTGCGCGCCTCTCCCCCTGCTGCTCGTCCCCGCCCTCGCCGGGGCGGCGCTCTGCGCCGCCCCGGTGCGCTCGGGCACCCGCGACCGGACCGTCCGCCCGGCCGCGAGGTCCGGAACTGACGACTGGGGGTCGTTCGTCCGGCTGTCCGGTGCCGTGGTGTGCCGCTCGATCGTCTTCGTCGGCCTCAGCGCCTTCCTCCCGCTGTACGTCCGGCAGCGCTTCGGCGGAGAGGACGCGGCAGGAACCGCCGTGCTGTTCGTGCTGTACGCCGGTGGCGCGGTGGGCACGCTGGCGGGGGGCCGGCTCGCCGGGCGGTACGGCCGGGTCACGGTCGTACGGCGGTCGTATGCCCTGTCCGTGCTTGCCGTCGCCGGAGTCGTGCTCGTACCGGGCCCGGCGGTCCACGTGTTCGCCGCGCTCACCTCGGCCGGGCTGTACGTCCCCTTCTCCCTGCACATCACGCTGGGCCAGGACTGTCTGCCCCGGCGTGTGGGCACCGCGAGCGGTGTCACGCTGGGGCTGACCGTGAGTGCCGGGGGTCTGGCCGCCCCGGCCGTCGGTGCTCTCGCCGACGCGACCTCGCTGCGGGCGGGACTCCTTCCGCTGATCGCCCTGCCGGCCGTGGCATGGCTGCTGCTGCACGGGATGCGCGAGCCCGCCTCTTGCGCGGCGGACCTGCCGGTACGGGTGCGTCCGGGTCCTTGAGCCGCCGGTCAGGCGTTGCCGGCCGGACCCGCGGCCTGCTGCTCGGTCTCGTCCTCGACGGCGTGCGACAGGAAGTCGTCCACCATGCGGTGAAAGAGGGTGGCGAGCTGACGCAGCTCGTCCGGTGACCAGTCGGCCAGCGCCAGCTGCATCCCTCGTGCGCCGGCCTCGCGGACCCGGTCGACGGCCTGCCGTCCGGTGTCCGTGAGCTGGATGCGCTGGGCGCGGCGGTCGTCGGGGTCGGGGACGCGGGTGACGTGCCCGGACTTCTGCAGCTGCTGCACCGTGCGGGTCACATGCGAGGCCTCCACACCGAGCCTGTTGGCCAGCTCCCCCGGCCGCAGCGGCTCCGCGTCGGCGATCTGGCGCAGCAGCGCCACGGCGGCTCGGTCCAGCGGCACTCCGGCCAGGGCCATCAGCCGCTCGTGCTGGCGGGCACGGGTGCTCAGGTAGGTGATGCGGGTGAGCGCGCGCTCGATCTCGATCACTTCGGCGGAGGCTGCGGGGAGGCGTTCGGTGGGCATGCGGCTCACTTTACCATCTTGTTGCGTAACTCAATTAAGTTACTCGCCCCTCAATTCCGATTGCTTGACTCAAGTAATCCTCATATGCTTGCCTAACTCAAGCAATAGCAAGGCCGGGGCTGCCCGAGCGGAGGCCGCCCCCTGCGCCGAACCCGTGGGGACGGGGAACGGCGCGGTCCCGGGCCCGGCGGCGGCCCCTCCCCCCGGCCGTAGCCGGGCCCGAGGACACACACCCACAGAAAGCAGGCATCTCCCATGAGCACGATGAAGTCCGTTCAGACAGCCGGCGTGGGCAGGGTCGAAGTGGTGGACGTCGAGCGTCCGGTACCCGGCCCCAAGGACGTGCTCGTACGGATCCGCGCCTGCGGCATCTGCGGCACCGACGTCACCTTCCTGCACATGGGCGGCATGCCGGCCCGCGCCCATCTCGGCGGCGACATGATCCCGGTCGCCCTGGGCCACGAGCCGGCCGGTGAGATCGTCGAGGTCGGTGCGGAGGTGACCGGTCTGAAGGCGGGCGACCGCGTGGTGGTCAACCCGCAGGACGCGCCGACCGGCATCATCGGCTGCGGCGGCGAGTACGGCGGCATGAGCGAGTACCTGCTCATCGAGAACGCCGAGGTCGGCAGGAGCGTGGCCGTCTTCCCGGACACCGTGCCCTTCGACGTCGCCTCCCTCAACGAGCCGATGGCGGTGTCCCTGCACGCCGTCAACCGCTCCGAGGCGGGGCCCGGCGACAAGGTCGTCGTCTTCGGCGCCGGGCCGATCGGCCTGGGTGCCGCGATCTGGCTGAAGCTGCGCGGCGTCGAGCACGTGGTGGTGGCCGACGTCATTCCCTCCCGGCTGGAGAAGGCACTGGCCGTGGGGGCGGACGCCGTGGTCGACTCCGCCGAGGAGGACGTGGCCGCGCGTCTGACCGAACTGCACGGCCAGAGCGCCAACGCGCTCGGCCAGCCCCGGCCGGGCACCGACATCTTCATCGACGCGGCCGGTGCCGCGGCCGTCCTCAACACCGTGGTCGGGTCGGCCAAGTGGGGCGCCAAGCTGGTCATGGTGGCGGTGCAGAAGAAGGGCTCCGAGATCGACCTCGGCGGCATGCTCCGCAGCGAGCTCACCCTCATCGCCTCCCAGGGCTATCCCACCGAGATCTTCGAGGTGACCCCCGAACTCGTGGAGCACCGGGAGCGTTTCGCGAGGCTGATCAGCCACCGCGTGCCGTTCTCCGAGGTCGACCGGGCCTTCGAGCTCACGATGACGCCGGGGGCCGCGGAAAAGGTGGTCGTGACCCTGGACGACGAGGCCTGAGACAGGAGCCGGAGGCATGCCGCGGACAACCGGATTCCACGGCAGGCCCGGTTGAGGAGTCGTACGTGCGCACCCACCCCCAGGCAGGCCCGACGTGTCCCGACTGATCACCCTGCGCCGGGCCGTGCGGCACGCGGCGCGGGCCACGGTCCACCTCTTCGTCTCGGCGGCGATGGCCTTCGGGTCGTACGTCTTCGTCACCGTGCTGCTGATCACCGCCACGGGCACGGTCGCGGTGGTCGGTGCCTGGATGCTGCCCGAGACCGTGCTGCTGGTCCGGCGGATCGCCGGGGCCAAGCGGCGGCACACCGCCGCCTGGACGGGCCGGGAGATCCCCGAGGCCTACCAGCCGGTCACCGGGCCGCTGCGCGAGCGGCTGCATACGGCGGTCCGCGATCCCGGCTTGTTCGTGGACGCGCGCTGGATGCTCGCGTTCTACGCCTACGGCTGGCTTCCGGTGCTGCTGCTCCCGCTGTGGCCGCTGGGTCTCGTCGTCGACGGCGTGTGGTGCGGTCTGCTGGTCCGCACGCCCGTGGCCCTGCCGCTGATCGGCCGCCTCGCCGACCTGGAGGCCGCCTGGTCGACCGCCCTGCTCAAACCGTCACCGAAGGCACTGCTGGCCGCACGGGTCAAGAGACTGACGGCAACCCGGGCCGACGCCGTCTCCGCGCACGGCGCCGAACTGCGCCGTATCGAACGGGATCTGCACGACGGTGCACAGGCCCGCCTGGTGGCCCTGTCCATGCGGATCGGCCTGGCACAGCGCGCGTACACACGTGACCCCGACGCCGCGCGCCGGATGCTCGCCGACGCCCAGGGCCATGCCGAAGAGGCGCTCACCGAACTCCGGCACGTGGTGCGCGGCATCCATCCGCCGATCCTCACCGACCGCGGCCTCGTCGGTGCCGTACGGGCGCTCGCAGCCGGCAGTGGCCTTCAAGTGGCCGTCCTCGTCGACGACTTGGAGGACGGACCGCGTGCCCCTGCCGCGGTCGAGGGGGCCGCCTACTTCGTCGTCGCGGAGTCGCTGACCAACGCCGCCAAGCACAGCGGGTCGGAGCGGGCCGAGGTGCTGCTCGCCAGGACCGCCACGGGGTTGAGCGTGCGGGTGCGGGACGAGGGCGGAGGCGGCGCCGACGAGGCCGGCGGCTCCGGGCTGCTCGGCATGCAGCGGCGGGTCGCGGCGCTCGACGGGACTCTGCGGGTGTCGAGTCCGGTCGGCGGGCCGACCGTCGTGGCGGTGGAGCTGCCGTGCGTGTGGTGATCGCCGCCCGTGGTCCGCACGGATGACGGTCACGACGGCTCGTACTGCGTTCTCCGTACGCGCGATTGTCGGCAGCCGCACGACGACGGGACGGCCCGGGGTGGCGGCGGGAAGCCCGGGTTCTCGGACTCGCGGCGGCCGTCCTGCTCGACGCGTTCATCGTCCCGCATGGCGTTCGCGCCCGCGGTCCTCGCCCTGCTCGCCGGTGCGGCCTGGTGGCCGCCGCGGTGGCCCGACCGCGTCCTCCACGTCGGCCGACGTGGAAGACGATTCGCTCAGCCGGCAGGGACCACCCGTGGCACCGGCCGAGCCCGCCGGACGGGAGTCACGCCGCGGCCCGGGCGGCGTGCGTACGCCTGCCCTACGGCCGCGACCGGCTCACGATCACCGTCACCGACGACGGCACCGCCCCGGCTTCCCCGCCGCCCAAGGACGTGACCGCAGAGGGGCTGCTGGCCGGCATGCGCACCGTGGCCACCGGTGATTCCCTGCTCTCGCCGCTCGCCACCCGCGTGCCGATCACGCGTTTCCTGTCCTCCCCCGCGCAGAGCGCCCGACTGGCCACGCCCGCGGACCTCGCATCCCTCACCGCCCGCGAGCGCGAGGTGATGGCGTGGGTGGCGGAGGGCCACTCCAAAAGCCGGGCGCCCGTGACCGGGCCCAACTGGTCGTGATCGCCTATCAGTCGGCACTCGTGACGGCACCGCCGTCCGGCGCCGTGTGAGACCGTTCAGGCGAAACCCGGCCGCGGGGCGAGTGACGGCGGACCGGACCGTCCACACCTTCACACGTGACCCTGCCGCTGATCGCCCCCATGCTCGCCACCTCCGGCACCCTGCCGCCCGCCGCGCAGGACATGCGCTGGGCGTACGAGACCAAGCAGGACGGCCAGCGCGCGGTGGTCTATCTGCCCGGGGACGGCAGCGTCGTGCTGCGCGCCCGTTCCGGGGAGGACATCACCGCCGCCTATCCCGAACTGCGGCCCCTGGGTGAGGCGCTGGGCACCGAACCCGCCGTGCTGGACGGCGAGGTCCTGGCGCTGGACGAAGAAGGACGCGCCGACTTCCAGTTGCTGCAGTCCCGGATGGGCCTGGCCCACGCGCCGGGCAGGGCGGCGCGCATGGCGGCGACCGTGCCGGTGCATCTGGTGCTGTTCGACGTGATGCACCTGGGCCGGCGCTCGCTCCTCCCCCTCCCCTACGCCGAACGGCGCACGGCGCTCGAAGGACTCGGTCTCGACGGGCCGTTCTGGTCCACTCCGGGTGCCGTCGTCGGCCACGGCCGGCAGGCTCTCGAGGCGACCCGCGCGCACGGCCTGGAGGGCCTGGTCTGCAAGCGGCTGGACTCCGGTTACGAACCCGGGGTGCGCTCCCGCGCCTGGATCAAGATCCGCAACATGCGCAGTGAGGACGTCATCGTGGGCGGCTGGCTGCCCGGCAAGGGCCGGCTGTCCGGCCTCCCCGGCGCCGTGCTGGTCGGCCAGCGCGCCGCGGGACGCCTGCGCTACGTCGGCAGCGTGGGCACGGGCTGGAGCGAGGCCGAACGCACCGGGCTCGCGGCGCTGCTGCGGGCCGCGGCGACCGACGAGTGCCCCTTCGATCCGGTGCCGTCGGTCACGGGCGCGCACTGGGTGCTGCCGCGGCTCGTCGGCGAGGTCCGCTTCAGTACCCGCACCCGGGCGGGACTGCTGCGGCAGCCGTCCTGGCTACGGCTGCGGCCGGACCTCGCGCCCGAGGAGGCAGCGGCCGACATTCCGGATAACTCTCTCTGACGTACCGTCACGTTCCAAGTATTGGGTTGCACTTCACCACCGATACGCCCATGACCTCTTGGCGCGGAAGTGAAAACCGGGGAAGCTGAACCGCTTTCAGCTTCACCACGCTTCCAGCTGAACCGCCTTTTCCCCCACAGCCGTTGGGCTGCGCCCGCGACCAAGAGGAGGACGCAGTGTCGTCACCGAAGTTCAAGGCACACCGCAGGAGATGGCTCACCGGCGCGGCCGGTGCCGCCGCACTCGTCGTCGCCTTCCCCGCCGCCGCCTTCGCGGCCCCGCCGCAGGCGCTGCCCGCCAACGCCGAGGCGGCGGAGCAGACGTACCTGCCCGCTTTCGACTACGACACGGACGGCTGCTACTCGACGCCCGCCATCGGCCCCGACGGAACGGTCAACGGCGGACTCAAGCCGACCGGCTCGCTCAGCGGGGAGTGCCACGACGCCTCCGACCTCGACAACACCAACAGCTACTCGCGCTACAAGTGCAACAACGGCTGGTGCGCCTACATGTACGGCCTGTACTTCGAGAAGGACCAGGCCATATCCGGCAGCAGCATCGGCGGACACCGCCACGACTGGGAGCACGTCGTGGTCTGGGTGCAGAACGGCCAGATCCAGTACGTCTCGACCTCCAACCACGGCTCGTTCAGCGTGCACACGGCGTCCGAGGTCCGCTTCGAGGGCACGCACGCGAAGATCGTCTACCACAAGGACGGCATCAGCACGCACTGCTTCCGGCTGGGCAATTCGGGCGACGAGCCGCCGGAGAACGCCAAGCACACCTGGCAGCACCCGCCGCTGGTCGGCTGGAACGGCTACCCCGCGGGCCTGCGCGACAAGCTGAGCGCCTACGACTTCGGCAGCGCCAACTTCGGCCTCAAGGACGCCAACTTCGCGGCACACCTCACGTCGGCGAAGCCGTCCGGCATCGCGTTCGACCCCAACGCCTGAGACGGGTCAGGGGATCGGCCCCGGGACGTAGGACCCGAAGCCAGTAGGGCTTCCGTCCCGGGCCCGATCCCCGGTCGTCCCATCGCGCCATAGCGTCCTGGGCATGGACACCAGCGGACGACTCGAAGAAGCACTGCAACGGCTCCACGTCTCGGGACCGGAGCGGCTCGGCCGCCTCACCAACCACGCCCCCATGGTGGTCGAGGCACTGGTCGCGCACGGGCAGGCCGGTGCCGTGCACCGATGGCTCGACCTGTACGAGCCGAAGCTCGAGGACTTCCCCTCCCCCGTGGCTCCCGTCACGGAGACCAACTGGCGTGAGGCGCTGGGCGATCCACGCCGGGCCGCCGACTGGATCGCGTATTTCTCCCGCGCCCTGGCCGACCACCCGTGGCGGAGCGTCCTCGCCGAGTGGTGGCCGCGCCTGCTCCCCGGCCTCTACGGCGGCTCCACCCACCCGGTGATCCGGGTCGGCCACGCCGTACGCGCCCTGGAAGCGGGCGAGAACGCGCCGCGGCTCACCGAGCTCGCGCACGGGCTGGGCTACTGGGCGGCCCGGCACCACACCGTGTCCGGCATCGCCCCGCTACCCGGCGCCGGGAGCGCCACGGAGACCCTGGACGCCGTGCCCCCGATCCACTTGGTGGGCGACGGCTTCCCGGCCCGGCTGGCCGCCGTACGCGGGCTCCCCACCTGGGCGGACGGCGTCACCGACCCGGACACCGCGCAGGAACGGCTCACCGAACTCGTCCAGGCCGCGACACACCGCTATGCCACGCACGGGCACGGCGAGGAGACGATGCTCGTGCACGCGGCGACCGCCCCCAACGCCGTGCTGCGTACGCTCGGTTCCCTGCCCCGTCGGCTGTGGGCGCCGAGCCTGCAGGCGGCGTGGACGGCGTCCGCGGCGGTCACCGCGATGTACGCCCCCGCCGAACCGGTGGCCTACCGGCCACCCGCGGACCTGACGGCCGAGGAGATCCTCGAGCTCGCCCTCGCCCACGGCGACGAGCACGTCATCAAACTCACCGACACGGCACTGGACGTCGGGGACGAGCCGTCGCTCGCCGCCGCCCTGCGCGCGATCGAGCTCAGCGTGCCCCTGTCCTGAATTCCCTCGACGGCCGCGGCCACGCACTCGATGATGTCGGAATGGATCAGCATGATGAACTGCCGTCGGCGATACAGGCGGAAGCGCTGCTCACCCTGGCCGAGGAGCACCACAGGCGCGACGTACGGCCGTTGAGCGCGCGCGAGGCCGCCGGTCACCTCGTGAAGCCGTACGCGCTGCAGGCGCCGGGGCGCACGGTGACCGACCAGGACGCCGAGGCCGCCCTCCGGATCGCCGAGGCCCATCTGGGGCTCGGACGGCACCGCGGCTCGCTCGGGCTCGCCGTCCTGATCGTGCACGCGGGCGGCGACGGCGACTACGTGCTGGTCCAGACGTGGATCGAGGGCCTCATGGCGGACCTGGCCGTCTTCGCGGGACCAGCCGGAAAGCCCGGGCTGCTCCGGCCCGGCCGCGCGGGACTCGCCCCCTGCGTGTGGGAGGCGGCCGTGCTGTCCCACGAGCGGGACGCGTACTCCCGGCACGTCCTCGACGGAACCGGCCCGCTCCGGGACCGGCTCACCGCCTGGACCGCGGACACGATCGACGGAACCGTCGGATGACCGGCGCTCCCCGGGTACGGCACGCCGGGCCGGCCGACCTGCCCCGGGTCACCGAACTCGCGGCCCAGCACGCCGCCTACGAGCGCGCCGAGCCACCCGTTCCCGACCTCGCCGAGCGCCTCGGGAACCTGCTGTTCGACACCCCGCAGCCACGGCTGAGCTGCCTCGTGGCCGAGCTGCCCGACGGCGAGGTCGTCGGCTACGCCACCTGCGCACCCGAGTTCTCCACCTGGGAGGGCCGCGAGCACCTCCACATGGACTGCCTGTTCCTGTCCCCCGGCCACCGCGGTCTCGGCCTCGGCGTCCTGCTCATGGACGCGGTGCTCGCCGAGGCAAGGCGCCTCGGTCTGAGCGAGGTGCAGTGGCAGACACCCGCGTGGAACGACGGCGCGCTCCGCTTCTACCACCGGCTCGGTGCCCGTGCGAGGGAAAAGCTGCGGTACGTCCTGCCCGTGCCACAGTGACCCTCCTGAGGGTCTATCGTGTCTCGCATGTCCGTCCCGGAACTGATCCGCATCGTCTCCCGCGACTCACCCATGGCACTGGCGCAAGTGGAGCGTGTGCGTGCCGAGTTGACCGCCCTGCATCCCGGCGTCCGTACCGAGGTCGTCCCCGTGAAGACCACCGGTGACAAGTGGATGGGGGATCTGTCGAAGGTCGAGGGCAAGGGCGCGTTCACCAAGGAGGTCGACGCGGCACTGCTGGCCGGCGAGGCCGATCTCGCGGTGCACTGCGTCAAGGACGTCCCCGCCGACCGGCCGTTGCCGGCGGGCACGGTGTTCGCCGCGTTCCTGAAGCGGGACGACATCCGGGACGCGCTGGTGCATCCGGGCGGCCTCACGCTGGACGAGCTCCCGGCGGGGACACGGATCGGCACCTCGTCGGTGCGCAGGGTCGCCCAGCTGGCCGCCACGCACCCGGACCTGCGGTGCGTGCCGTTCCGCGGCAACGCCAACCGGCGCCTGGAGAAGCTCGCGGCCGGGGAGGCGGACGCGCTGCTGCTGGCGGTCTCCGGGCTTGAGCGCATCGACCGGCGCGATGTGATCAGCGAGGTTCTGTCGACGGAGACGATGATGCCGCCGATCGGCGCGGGCATCCTCGCGCTGCAGTGCCGTCAGGACGACAGCGAGATCATCGACGCGGTCAGCGGACTCGGGGACCCGGCCACCCATCGCGAGGCGACCGCGGAGCGCATGTTCCTGCATGTGCTCCAGGGGCACTGCAACAGCCCGATCGCCGGGTTCGCCCGCGTGGACCGCAGCGGTGAGCTGTCCCTGCGTGCGTGTGTGTTCACCCCGGACGGCAAGACCAGGCTCAACGCCCACGAGTGGGCGGGTCCGCTGGATCCGGCCACCCTCGGTACGTCGGTGGCGGTGGCTCTGCTGCGCCAGGGCGCCCGCGAGATCATCGACGGCATCCCTCACTGAGTGACATGCGCCGGCGTCAGGCGGTGCCCTCCTCCGCCTGGTCGCGGAGGAAGTTGCTCACCTGGCGGGCCAGGCTCTCGCGGCCCGTACCTGCGTGGGTGCCCACGGAACCCTCGTGCAGGCCGATACCGCCCGTCCACAGCCGGCGGTCCGCCCACTCGTCGTCGGCCCGCAGCTGGACCTGGACGTCCACCTGCTTCAGGGACGCCTCGGGTCCCGCCGCGTAGAGCACGGCGGTGGCCCGGCGCAGCGGGTAGACGTCGAAGCCTTCTATGAACTGCGAGTTGCGCCAGTCGATGAACGCGCTCTCGCCGTCGGGGCCCAGGCGCACGTCGATCTGGCCGTCCTCCAGGTGGATGCCGACGTGCCGGCTGCCGCGGTTCTCGACGGTCACGCGGAGGCGGAAGTAGGTCAGCCCGGCTGCGGCGTCGTCCCGTCCGCGCGGCGGCTCGGCCTGCTCCAGACGGTGGACGCGGATGCGCAGACCGGCATGCTCGTCGTACTCCTGCCAGTCCCCGACCACGTTCGGCTCGTACACAATCCACCTCTCGACTTCTACGGGCTGCTTCCTATCCGTGTACTCAGTGCACTGTCAAATGAGCAGAATGCGCTGTGGCCAGGGAATTCACCCCTTTTGATCGCTGATCAAGCCGTGCGCAGGAAGAATTCGTCTTCCGGCGCGTCAGCGGCTTCAGCGGGCGTGCCGCACATCACGTTCCCGGCCATGATCAGCAAGCCGGCCGCCGAGCAGCGCGGAGGCGGCGCCGATGCCGAGCACGGCGGCCAGGCACGGCACGGCGAAGTCGAGCGCGACGCTCTGCTCGCGGGCGGGGTCAGCCGACGCGGTGGGCGGTGCGGAGGTGCTTCGGGCATCGCCGGTCATGCGGGTGGCCGCGCGTACGGCGCCGCGGTGCTCCCGGACGCCGGTGCGGGCGATCGATGAACCGACGGGGCGCGCTGACCAGGGCCTGGGCGAGTTCGCGCCGACGGACCATGCCGCCGGCGTAGGTGCCGGCGAGGTCGACCCGGCCCGGGCCTGGGCGACGCGCTCGGCGCGTTCCCTGCGGGGCACGGCGAAGACGCGGGCGAACGGAGCGACGTTCTCCCGGCCGGTGAGGCCCGCGTCGGCGGACAGCTGCTGCGGGAGGTAGTCGCGCGGCCGTCGTACGGCCATACGGTCGGAGCGGATCGCCGTGGTCTTGCCGGCGCCGTTGGGCCGAGCAGGCCGAAGACCTCGCCCGCCCGGACGGTCAGGTCGAGCCCGTCGACGGTGGTCGTGCCGCCGAAGGCGCAGGCGAGTCAGCCTGCGCAGGGCGGGGAGTGCGGCGCGTCCCGGTCCGCCTCGGCGGGGCGTGGCAGCTCGACCTCGGCGCCGCGCAGGCGCGGCATGGTCAGCCCGCCGCGACGGCTCGCTCACAGCGTGTATTTCACTCGTCGAATTCCCTTGAATTCGCAAACGTATTGCCGTCAGGATTTCCCTCGGAATCACTCGTAGAATTGTTTCGGAACCTCCGGACGGGGAATGGGCATTTCAGTGCTTCGGACAGGAGGCACGTCCGTGGGAACTGGCTCTCGCCCGGTTTCCGGCGTCCTCCCGGTGCTGTCCGAGCCGCGTCTCCCACGGTTGTCCGTCCACAGGCACCTGCTGAGGGAGGCGCGCAGATGCGTTCCACCGTCAGAACAACCGTCAGAACAAGGCAGCACCCGCACGACGACGCCCCGGACACCGCAGACGACTTCGAACGGCTCGTCGAGCTGTCCGACGGCCCCGAACGCCAAGCACTCCGTGACGAACTGGTCCAGGCCTGGTTGCCGATGGCCGAGCGGATCGCCGTCCGCTTCCGCGGCCGTGGCGAGGGTCTCGAGGACCTGTACCAGGTGGCGGCCCTCGGACTGGTCAAGGCCGTCGACCACTACGATCCCGCACGCGGCCGCGCCTTCGAGGCGTACGCCGTGCCGACGATCACCGGCGAGATCAAGCGCCACTTCCGTGACCACATGTGGACGCTGCACGTACCCCGCCGCGTCCAGGACCTGCGCAACCGTGTGCGGCGCTCGGCGAAGGAGCTCGCGCAGTCGACGCCGGGGCGACCGCCGACAGTGGCTGAGATCGCCGAACACGCGCATCTGACCGAGAGCGAGGTGCGCACCGGGATGGAGGCCCTGGAGTGCTTCTCCGCGCTCTCACTCGAGGCCGAGATGCCCGGGACCGACGGTTACGCCCTCCAGGACGCGCTCGGCGAGCTGGACCCCGGCTACGACACCGTCGTCGACCGCGAGGCCGTCAAGCCCTGTCTGCAGGCCCTCCCGGAACGCGAGCGGACCATCCTCTACCTGCGCTTCTTCGGAGGGATGACCCAGAGCCACATCGCGCAGCAACTCGGCATCTCGCAGATGCACGTCTCGCGGCTGCTCAGCGGCTGCTTCGCCCGGCTTCGTGAGGAGGTCCTGACCGGGGCCGGCTGAGTGCGGGCGGTCCGGGGTCACGCCTCGGGCGGTGCCCCCGGAACCTGTGTGGGGCCGCGACGGTCCAGGGCGTCCTCCAGCTCCGCAGCGATTTCCGGGGGCAATTCCCCTCTGCGGCCCCAGATGAGAATCATCTCCGCGATATTGCGGAGCTTGATATTGGTGTGCTGCGAGACTTCCTTCAGCACCACCCACCCTTGGTCCGGTGTC
Organism: Streptomyces sp. HUAS ZL42; assembly: GCF_040782645.1. Lineage (GTDB taxonomy): Bacteria > Actinomycetota > Actinomycetes > Streptomycetales > Streptomycetaceae > Streptomyces. The sequence continues at coordinate 9,219,882 of NZ_CP160403.1, read as the reverse complement.
ACCCGGCCCAGTGCCACGATCATTCCGATCGCCTGGTCCACGACGGCGTGTGAAGTGACCGCTTCCTTCAGCTGGTGCACTTCTTCCTCGAGTTCGAAGATCCGGTCCGTTTCTGCGGCGGACTCGCGGGGTACTCGTGCCACCCCTCCATCGTGCCACCGGTCTGCTCGGCAGGCGCCCCGAGCGGTTCCGGTTGGAGACTGGTGGCAGACCGGGGGCTGCCGGACGACGAGAGCAGGACGCGAGCGCCATGAACCACGACACGACACCCTCCTCCGGTACGACGGAGATCGTCTCCACGCACTCCGTGTTCGGCGCACCCTGCTGGGTCAGTCTGACCAGCCGCGACCTGGAGGCCACGCAGGACTTCTACGGAGCCGTGTTCGGCTGGCGCTGGCGCAGGGGCAAGCTCGGCGACCGGTTCCGGATCGCGCTGGCGAACGGCGTCCCGGTCGCCGGGATCGCGGCGGTCGCGTCGATGTGGCAGATGGCGGTGGCCTGGACGCCGTACTTCGCCGTACCCAGCGCGGACGACGCCGTGGCCCGGGCCCGGGAACGCGGCGGTACGGTGGCGGTGGGGCCGATCTCCCTGCCACCCGGGCGGGCCGCGCTGCTGGCCGACCGCGACGGCGCGACCTTCGGCATCTGGGAAGGGGAGCTGATCGGCAACTGGGAGGCCTGGCGGCGGGCGGCCCCGGCCTTCATCCGGCTCCACACGCGCGACGCCTTCGACGCAGCGATCTTCTACGGCGAGATCCTGGACTGGGCCACGGACCGCCCCGGCTGCTGCGAGGTCCGCTACGAGGGCGGCGAGGTCGTGCTGCGCAGCGCGGGAGACATCGTGGCCCGCATCGTGTCGGGCGCGCTGGAGGCCGCCCCCGACCCCACCATCCGGCCGCACTGGCAGGTTCACTTCGCGGTCTCGGACGTGGCGGCCTGCGCACGGACCGCGGAACAGCACGGCGGCAGCGTGCTGCGCAAGGCCGCCGACGAGGCGGTGCTGCGCGATCAGGACGGTGCGCAGTTCACGGTCACTTCGCGTCGGGAGCGGTGAGGCCGAGGTTGCCCAACGGCGGTCTCGACAGCAGAACCAGGCTGCGTGCCTCCACCGTCAGCCCCGTGCCCGCCTTGTGCTCCGCCTCGTCCGGGGGCCCCTGTTCCTCGGCCGTGTCGATCAGGGTCGTCCAGCGCTCGCCGTAGGTGACGTCGGGCAGCCGGAAGACGACCGGTTCCCAGTAGCTGTTGAGGAGGAGCAGGAAGGAGTCGTCGACCACGGGACGGCCCTGCGGGTCGGGCTCGGCGATGGCGTCGCCGTTGAGGAAGACGCCGACGCAGTGCGCGTCGGAGCGCTGCCAGTCCCGGTCGGTCATCTCGCGGGCGTCCGGCAGCAGCCACACGAGGTCGGGCAGCGGCTGCCCCGCGTGCGTCACCGTCTCGCCGCGGAAGAAGCGGCGGCGCCGCAGGACGGGATGGGCGGCGCGCAGCGCGATGACGGAGCCGGTGAAGTCCGCCAGCTCACGCTGCTCCTCGGTCAACCGCCAGTCGACCCACGAGACCTCGTTGTCCTGGCAGTAGGCGTTGTTGTTGCCGCGCTGGGTGCGCCCCAGTTCGTCCCCGTGGCTCAGCATCGGGATGCCCTGCGACAGCAGCAGGGTGGCGAGGAAGTTGCGCTGCTGGCGGGCGCGCAGTTCCAGGACGGCCGGATCGTCGCTCTCGCCCTCGACGCCGCAGTTCCAGGACCGGTTGGTGCTCTCGCCGTCCCGGTTGCCCTCGCCGTTGGCCAGGTTGTGCTTGTCGTTGTAGGAGACGAGGTCGCGCAGGGTGAACCCGTCGTGCGCGGTCACGAAGTTGACGCTGGCGCGCGGGCGGCGCCGGCTGTGGGCGTACAGGTCGGAGGAACCGGTCAGCCGCGAGGCGAACTCGCCGAGCGAGTGCGGCTCCGCCCGCCAGAAGTCCCGTACGGCATCGCGGTACTTTCCGTTCCACTCCGACCACAGCGGCGGGAAGTTGCCCACCTGGTAGCCCCCCTCGCCGACGTCCCACGGTTCGGCGATGAGCTTGACCCGGCTGATCACCGGGTCCTGCTGGATCAGGTCGAAGAACGCCGACAGCCGGTCCACCTCGTGGAACTGCCGCGCCAGCGTGGCCGCCAGGTCGAAGCGGAAACCGTCGACGTGCATCTCGGTGACCCAGTACCGCAGCGAGTCCATGATCAGCTGAAGCACGTAGGGGTGGCGCATCAGCAGGCTGTTGCCGGTGCCGGTGGTGTCGTAGTAGTGCTCCCAGTCACCGTCCACCAGCCGGTAGTACGAGGCGTTGTCGATGCCCCGGAAGGACAGCGTGGGGCCGTTCCCGTTGCCCTCGGCGGTGTGGTTGTAGACGACGTCCAGGATCACCTCGAGCCCGGCCTCGTGCAGCGCCCTCACCATCGACTTGAACTCGGTGACCTGCTGTCCGCGGGTGCCGCGGGCGGCGTAGGCGTTGTGCGGGGCGAAGAAGCCGATGGTGTTGTAGCCCCAGTAGTTGGACAGGCCGCGGTCCTGCAGCACGCCGTCCTGCACGTACTGGTGCACCGGCATCAGCTCCACCGCGGTCACCCCGAGCGAGGTGAGGTGTTCGACGACGGCGGGGTGCGCGAGCCCGGCATAGGTGCCACGGAGTTCGGCGGGGACAGCCGGGTGGGTGCGGGTCAGGCCGCGTACGTGCGCCTCGTAGATCACGGTGTCGGCGTACGACCGCTGCGGCGGAGTGTCGTCGCCCCAGTCGAACGTGGAATCGGTGACGACGCCGAGCAGGGTGTGCCCGGCGCTGTCGGCGGGGTCGGGGCCGTCCGCGGCGCGCTCGAAGAGGGACCGGTGGTTGTCCACCTGCCCGTCCACCGCCCGGGCGTACGGGTCCAGGAGCAGCTTGGCCGGGTTGCACCGGTGCCCGGCGGCCGGGTGCCACGGTCCGTGCACCCGGAAGCCGTAGCGCTGCCCCGGACCGACGCCGGGCAGGTACCCGTGCCACACGAAGCCGTCGACCTCGCCCAGCGGGACGCGGTGCTCGGTGCCGTCGTCGTCGACGAGGACCAGATCGACGCCCTCGGCGACCTCGCTGAACAGCGCGAAGTTGGTGCCCTTCCCGTCGAAGTCCGCACCCAGTGGGTAGGGGTGCCCGCTCCATGCGGGCACCCCTGCTCTGCGGTACGGCTTCGCGGTCACCGCGCGTCCTCCAGGACGCCGTCCGGCGCGATCGCCGTGGAGGCCAGTGCGGCGACCGGTACATCGCGGGGCACCTCGAGGCCCTCGCGCAGGCTCGGCGCGGGTGCCATGGGCACCAGCGGGACACGTTCGCCGGCGCGGGCGCGCTGCGAGAACCAGATGACCTTGCTGCCGGTGTCGGTGGCGCAGCAGCCCCAGCCGTCGCTCGTCGCGGCGATGTGCTCGAGGCAGCCGCGCAGATCCTGGTCCGGGCGCAGGTCACGGTCGTCGTCCCCGACGGCCGTGATGAGGTGCTGTCCGTTCCACCACATCTCGATCGAGATGGACTTGTCCGTGGCGTGCTCGTCGATGGCGTTCAGGAGCATCTCGGCACCGCCGCAGACGGGCTCGACGAGGGTCTCGAGGTCCCAGTAGCGGAGATGAGCGGCCAGGATGCGGCTGACCTGGCCGACCCGCTCCGGGCTGACCTCCACGTCGAGGTGGTAGTAGCAGGGCACTGCGGTCTTCATCGTCGTTGCTCCTCACCCGCGAGGCTCCCGCTCCTCCTCGAACCCCTGCGGGGCCGAGCCCCGAACACGGAGCGTGAGCAATGATCGCTTCTGAGTAAGCTCCACAGTGGGGGTGCTACGCCATTCGTGCAACACGAGCACACCGTCGAGGTAGTTGAAGAGCTAACAAGACGCTGAGTCATCACCCGTGCACCATGTGTGAAAGCCTCGATCGCCGTAACGGATCCGTGCCTCTGTGTGCACGGCCACCGGCCCGACCGTCGGGCACGTGCCCATCGAGCGCCCCTGGAAGGTGAACGGCGTCATGCTGCTGCCCACCAAGGCCGAAGTCGCCCGGCACTTGCGGCGGTACCGGGCGTGGGAACGTGCGATGCTCGCGTCCCCCGACGACCGCTCACTGCGGGCCACCTTCGAGGACTCGGGCTACACCCTCTGCGTCCTGATGGGGAAGCGCTGCGCACGGGAGGCCGCCGACGCCGCGGAACGCTATCTGCGCTCCAGCCTGGGCGCATACCTCCAGGAAGAGGACGGCCGTCCCCGGACGACCGCCAGGGGCAGGCGGGGACCGCCGAAGCGTCGGCGTTCACGGGCGGGCCGCCGGCAGTCCCCTTCCGGCAGTCCCTTCTGACGCAGGATCCCAAGCCGGGCCGTCTGGCCCGGCTTCGAGCACGACGGAGGTGAGACCCATGAGTTCGACCCCGGCCATCGGCCGCATTCCGGTCCGCGACATCCACCCTGCGGTGGAGTGCGGCAGACGCCCCGCGAAGGCGGTCGTGGGGGAAACGTTCCAGATCACCGCCACCGTGTTCCGCGAGGGTCATGACGCCGTCGCCGCCAACGTCGTACTGACGGATCCGGACGGCCGTCCCGGTCCGTGGACGCCCATGCGGGAACTCGCCCCCGGCACCGACCGGTGGGGCGCCGAGGTCACCCCGGACGCCATCGGCCATTGGACGTACCGCGTGGAGGCCTGGAGCGATCCGGTCACCACCTGGCGCGACCACGCCCGCATCAAGATCCCGGCGGGGATCGACACCGGGCTGGTTCTGGAGGAAGGCGCCAACCTCTACGAGCGGGCGGCCGCCGGAGTACCCAGGGGCGCCGAGCGCAAGGCGCTGCTGGCGGCGGCGAGGACCCTGCGCGACGACCGGCTTCCGGTGTCGTGGCGGCTGGCGGGGGCGTTGACGCCGGAGGTGGGTGCGGTGCTGGCCCGGTATCCGCTGCGGGAGCTGGTCACGGCGTCCGGGACGCTGCCGCTGCTGGTGGAGCGCGAGCGGGCCCTGTACGGCGCCTGGTACGAGTTCTTCCCCCGCTCCGAGGGCACCCCCGAGCGGCCGCACGGCACCTTCCGCACCGCCGCCCGCCGTCTTGCGGCCATCGCCGCGATGGGCTTCGACGTGGTCTACCTGCCGCCCATCCACCCCATCGGCACCACCTTCCGCAAGGGCCGCAACAACACGCTCAACCCCACCCCCGACGACGTGGGCGTGCCCTGGGCGATCGGCTCCCCGGAGGGCGGCCACGACGCCGTCCACCCCGACCTGGGCACCCTCGAGGACTTCGCCTGGTTCGTGGACCGGGCGGCGCAGGCCGGCCTGGAGATCGCCCTGGACTTCGCCCTGCAGTGCTCCCCGGACCACCCCTGGGTGCACAAGCACCCCGAGTGGTTCCACCACCGCCCCGACGGCAGCATCGCCTACGCCGAGAACCCGCCGAAGAAGTACCAGGACATCTACCCCATCGCCTTCGACGCCGACATGGACGGCCTGATCGCGGAGACGCTGCGGGTGCTGCGGCACTGGATGTCCCACGGGGTGCGGATCTTCCGCGTGGACAACCCGCACACCAAACCGGTCGTGTTCTGGGAACGCGTGATCGCGGACATCAACCGCACCGACCCCGACGTGATCTTCCTGGCGGAGGCGTTCACCCGGCCGGCGATGATGCACACCCTGGCCCAGATCGGCTTCCAGCAGTCCTACACCTACTTCACCTGGCGCACCGGCAAACAGGAACTCACCGAGTACCTGACCGAGCTGTCGGGCGAGGCGGCCGCCTACATGCGGCCGAACTTCTTCGCCAACACCCCCGACATCCTGCACGCCTACCTCCAGCACGGCCACCGGCCCGCCTTCGAGGTCCGCGCGGTGCTCGCCGCCACGCTCTCACCGACCTGGGGCATCTACTCCGGCTACGAACTGTGCGAGAACACCCCGCTCAAGGACGGCAGCGAGGAGTACCTCGACTCGGAGAAGTACCAGCTCAAACCACGCGACTGGGAGGCCGCCGAACGCGCGGGAGCCACCATCGCCCCCCTGATCACCCGCCTCAACGAGATCAGGCGCCGCCACCCCGCACTGCACCAGCTGCGGAACCTGCGCTTCCACGACACGGACAACGACGCGGTCATCGCCTACAGCAAGAAGACGGGCGAGGACACGATGATCGTGGTCGCCAACCTCGACCCTCACCACACCCAGGAGGCCACCGTCTCGTTGGACATGCCGCACCTCGGCCTGGACCGGCACGAGTCGGTGCCGGTGCGCGACGAGCTCACCGGCGAGACCTATCACTGGGGCGGGACCAACTACGTGCGTCTCGAACCGGGCCGCGCACCGGCACACGTGCTCCACGTCCGGCGATCCACAGCACAGATCGGAGGGTCAGGACCGTCATGACTGTCAACTCGCCCGTTCCGGACACTTTCGAGGACACACCGGCCAAGGACCGGGACCCGGAGTGGTTCAAGCGCGCCGTCTTCTACGAGGTCCTCGTCCGCTCCTTCCAGGACAGCAACGGGGACGGCGTCGGCGACCTCAAGGGCATCACCGCCAAACTCGACTACCTGCAGTGGCTCGGTGTCGACTGTCTGTGGCTGCCGCCCTTCTTCAAGTCGCCCCTGCGCGACGGCGGCTACGACGTCTCCGACTACACCTCCGTGCTGCCCGAGTTCGGCGACCTTGCCGACTTCGTCGAGTTCGTCGACGCCGCCCACCAGCGCGGCATGCGCGTGATCATCGACTTCGTCATGAACCACACCAGCGACCAGCACCCGTGGTTCCAGGAGTCTCGCAAGGACCCCGACGGCCCCTACGGCGACTACTACATGTGGGCCGACGACGACAAACAGTACGCCGACGCCCGCATCATCTTCGTCGACACGGAAGTCTCCAACTGGACCTTCGATCCCGTGCGCAAGCAGTACTTCTTTCACCGCTTCTTCTCCCACCAGCCGGACCTGAACTACGAGAACCCGGCCGTGCAGGAAGAGATGATCTCCGCGCTCCGCTTCTGGCTGGACCTGGGCATCGACGGATTCCGCCTGGACGCCGTGCCCTACCTGTACGCCGAGGAGGGCACGAACTGCGAGAACCTCCCCGCGACCCACGAGTTCCTCAAACGGGTGCGGAAGGAGATCGACGCCCACTACCCGGACACGGTGCTGCTGGCCGAGGCGAACCAGTGGCCCGAGGACGTGGTCGACTACTTCGGCGACTACCAGGCCGGCGGCGACGAATGCCACATGGCCTTCCACTTCCCCGTCATGCCCCGCATCTTCATGGCCGTGCGCAGGGAATCCCGCTACCCGGTCTCCGAGATCCTGGCCAAGACGCCCGCGATCCCCTCCAACTGCCAGTGGGGCATCTTCCTGCGCAACCACGACGAGCTCACCCTCGAAATGGTCACCGACGAAGAACGCGACTACATGTACGCGGAGTACGCCAAGGACCCGCGCATGCGCGCCAACATCGGCATCCGCCGCCGCCTGGCCCCCCTGCTCGACAACGACCGCAACCAGATCGAACTCTTCACCGCCCTGCTGCTGTCCCTGCCCGGATCACCGATCCTGTACTACGGCGACGAGATCGGCATGGGCGACAACATCTGGCTCGGCGACCGCGACGCCGTCCGCACCCCCATGCAGTGGACACCGGACCGCAACGCAGGTTTTTCCTCCAGTGACCCCGGCCGGCTCTTCCTGCCGACCATCATGGACCCGGTCTACGGCTACCAGGTCACCAACGTCGAGGCGTCCATGTCGTCGCCCTCGTCGCTGCTGCACTGGACCCGCCGCATGATCGAGATCCGCAAGCAGAACCCCGCCTTCGGACTCGGCTCCTACACCGAACTGCAGTCCTCCAACCCGGCCGTGATCGCCTTCCTGCGCGAGTACGAGGACGACCTCGTCCTGTGCGTGCACAACTTCTCCCGCTTCGCCCAGCCCACCGAACTGGACCTGCGCAGGTTCAACGGACGCCACCCCGTCGAGCTGTTCGGCGGGGTCCGTTTCCCCGCCATCGGGGAGCTGCCGTACCTGCTGACCCTGGCGGGACACGGCTTCTACTGGTTCCGGCTCGCCCGAGTCGCATCCCGCATCGGCCGCCGACTGTAGGCGTGCGCCGAGGAAAGGACGCGTCACCATGCCGAAGACCGCATCCCTCGACCCCGGCCGCACCGGTGTCGTCCAGCCCATGGCGTCGCTCGGCGACCTGCTTCGCGAGTGGCTGCCGCGGCAGCGGTGGTTCGCCGGCAAGGACCGGCCCGTCACGGACCTGCGTCTGCTGTCCATGACCGAGCTGTATCCGGGCTGCCTGCACCTGCTGGTGCACGCCACCCACGCGCCCGTGCCCACCCCCGGTGGTACTCACCCGCCCGGTGACTGCTACCAGTTGCTCCTGGGCATCCAGGAACATCTCTCACCGCGGCTGGGCCGGGCGCTCATCGGGCGTGCGGAAAGCGGGCCGCTGGCCGGCCTGACGGTCTACGACGCGCTGCAGGACCCGCGCTCCGCGCACCTGCTGCTGGAACGGATGCGTCACCCCGGGCCCCTGGGCCCGCTGCGGTTCGAGTCCGACCCGGCCGTGCCGGTGCCGGCCGGGCTGGCGCCGCGTCTGCTCGACGCCGAGCAGTCCAACACCTCACTGGTGTACGGCGACGCGTTCATCCTGAAGCTCTTCCGGCGCATCCAGCCCGGAGTCAACCCCGACCTGGAGGTGCCGGTCGCGCTGGCCGGGCAGGGATGCGGGCGGGTGCCCGCGCCCGTGGCCTGGTTCCGCACGATCCATCCGAAGGAGGCGACGCTCGGCGTGCTCCAGCCGTTCCTGCCCGACGCCTTCGACGGCTGGACACTGGCGCTGGACGCCCTGACCCGCGGCGACGACTTCACGGCTCAGGCCCATGAACTGGGACGGGCCACGGCCGACGTGCACCTCGCCCTGGCCACGGCCCTGCCCGTCGGCGCCGCGGGCGAGAACGGGCGTACGGCGGCGGCGATGATCGAGCGTCTGGAGACGGCCGCCCTCACGGTGCCGGCCCTGCGGCCGTTCGTCCCCGGGCTGCGGACCGCCTTCGCAGCCCTGGCCGGCTGCGACTCCGGGCCGCCCGCCCAGCGCATCCACGGCGACCTCCACCTCGGTCAGGTGCTGCGAGCCGGACGGGACTGGTTCGTCATCGACTTCGAGGGCGAGCCGTCCCGCCCGCTGGCCGAGCGGCGCAGCGCCCACTCCCCGGTCCGGGACATCGCCGGCATGCTCCGCTCCTTCGACTACGCCGCCCGGCAGCGCCGGCCTTGGCGCCCGGAGTGGGCTCGCCGCTGCCGGGAGGCCTACTGCGCGGGCTACGCGGTCCGGGCCGGCTGGGACCCACGCAAGAAACACGCCCTGCTCCGCGCCTACGAGACGGACCGGGCCGTGTACGAAGTCCTGTACGAGGCCAGGCACCGACCCGACTGGCTGCCCGTGCCGATGGCGGCGATCGAACGACTCGCCGTCCGAGGAGGCTGATCCCATGGCTCTGCGCGAGACCTCACGCCCCGAGTCGGGCGGCCCCCGCCCGCCCGGGGCGCCCGCGATCGCCTCCGACGACCGTGCGCGGCTGCTCTCGGGCGCCTACCACGACCCGCACTCCCTGCTGGGAGCGCATCCGGTTCCGGACGGGATCGCCTTCCGGGCGCTGCGCCCCTTCGCCCGCTCCGTCAGCGTCGTCATCGACGGCCACGGCACTCGGCTGACCTCGGAGGGCGACGGGCTCTTCTCCGCCGTACTGCCGCTCGACGAGATCCCCGAGTACACCATCCGGGTGGCGTACGGGGACGAGGAACACGAGGTGCACGACCCGTACCGGTTCCTTCCGGCCCTCGGCGACCTCGACCTGCACCTCGTCCGCGAAGGCCGCCACGAGCAGCTGTGGAAGGCGCTGGGCGCCGAGCCCATGACGCACCAGGGCGTGACGGGCACCCGCTTCACGGTATGGGCGCCCAACGCCCAAGGGGTCCGGGTCGCCGGGGACTTCACCTGCTGGGACGGGACGGCGTTCCCGATGCGGTCGCTCGGTTCCTCCGGCGTGTGGGAGCTGTTCCTGCCGGGCATCGGCGAGGGCACCCGGTACAAGTTCGAGGTCACGTCCCGGTACGGCGGCCGGTGCCTCAAGGCCGACCCGATGGCGCGCCGCACCGAGGTACCGCCGGACACGGCCTCGATCGTGCACGCCTCGCACCACGAGTGGGGCGACGACGAGTGGCTGGCGCGGCGCGCCGGCACGCCCGTGCACGAGGCGCCGTTCTCGGTCTACGAGGTGCACCTGCCGTCCTGGCGGCCCGGGCTGACGTACCGTCAACTCGCCGAGGAACTCCCGCCGTACGTCAAGGACCTGGGCTTCACGCACGTCGAGCTGATGCCGGTCGCCGAGCACCCCTTCGGCGGCTCCTGGGGCTACCAGGTCACCGGTTTCTACGCCCCGACCTCACGGCTCGGCAGTCCCGACGACTTCAAGTACTTCGTCGACGCCCTCCACCGGGCCGGCATCGGCGTGATCATGGACTGGGTCCCGGCGCACTTTCCCAAGGACGACTGGGCGCTGGCCCGGTTCGACGGGGACCCGCTGTACGAGCCCGGGGACGCACGGCGGGCCGAGCATCCGGACTGGGGGACGTACGAGTTCGACTACGGCCGGATCGAGGTGCGCAACTTCCTGGTCGCCAACGCCGTGTACTGGTGCGAGGAGTTCCACATCGACGGCCTGCGGGTGGACGCCGTCGCCTCGATGCTCTACCTCGACTACTCGAGGGACTCGGGGCAGTGGACGCCCAATGTGTTCGGTGGCCGGGAGGACCTGGACGCGGTGGCGTTCCTGCAGGAGATGAACGCGACCGTGTACCGGCGGGCTCCCGGAGTGATCACCATCGCCGAGGAGTCCACCGCGTGGGACGGGGTGACCCGCCCCACCGACAGCGGGGGGCTGGGGTTCGGGCTGAAGTGGAACATGGGCTGGATGCACGACTCGCTCGAGTACATCGGGCACGAGCCGGTGCACCGCAAGTACCACCACCACGAGATGACCTTCTCGATGATCTACGCCTACAGCGAGAACTACGTCCTGCCCATCTCCCACGACGAGGTCGTCCACGGCAAGCAGGCCCTGGTGTCGAAGATGCCGGGCGACTGGTGGCAGCAGCGCGCCAACCACCGCGCCTACCTCGGATTCATGTGGGCCCACCCCGGCAAACAGCTGCTGTTCATGGGCCAGGAGTTCGCCCAGGGCGCCGAATGGTCCGAGGCGCACGGCCCCGACTGGTGGCTCCTCGACCCCGGCTACGCCGCCGCAGGCGACCACCGGGGGGTCAGGGACCTCGTCCGCGACCTGAACGCCACGTATCTGGCGACGCCGGGCCTGTGGCAGCGAGACACCGACCCCGGCGGCTTCCGATGGGTCGTCTGCGACGCCGCCGACGACAACGTCTTCGCCTTTCTCCGGTTCGACGCGGAGGGCACCCCGCTGCTGGCCGTGAGCAACTTCTCCCCCGTCGTCCGCCACGACTACCGCCTCGATGTCCCCGACGACATCACGGCCTGGCAGGAGACGCTCAACACCGACGCCGCGCGGTACGGCGGCAGCGACGTCACCCATCCCGGCCCGATCAAGCCGGAGGACGGGCACATCCTGCTCACGCTGCCACCGCTGGCCACGGTCTGGCTCACGCCGTATCCCGTGTGAACGGTCGCGGTAGGGGCAGTCGGGGGTGTGCGACCGGGGCACCCCCCTCGTAGCAGCGGACCACAGAAAGGCTGCATCCGTGCGCACCGTCGGAGTGGAGGAGGAGCTCCTCCTCGTCGACCCGGAGACCGGCGAGCCGCAGGCCCTCTCCGCGGCGGTGCTCGCCCATGTCGAGCGGGAGGTGGCGGAGCAGGACGTCTTCGAGAAGGAACTGCACAACCAGATGCTCGAGCTCAACACCCACCCGCAGTCGGGCATGGCCGAGCTCGGTGCGGAAATCGTCCGCTGTCGCAAGGAGGCGGCCCGCCACGCCGCGGAGACCGGGTGTGCGGTCGCCGCGCTCGCCACGTCGCCGCTGCCCGTCAGCCCCGCGATCGGCGGGAACCGACGCTACCGGTGGATGACGGAGCACTACGGCATCGCGACCCGGGAGCAGCTCGTCCTCGGTTGTCACGTGCATGTCTGCGTCGACTCCGACGAGGAGGGCGTCGCGGTCATCGACCGGATCCGGCCCTGGCTGTCGGTGCTGTCGGCACTGAGTGCCAACTCTCCCTTCTGGCAGGGCAAGGACACGGGCTACAGCAGCTACCGCAGCCGGGTGTGGCAGCGCTGGCCGTCGGCCGGTCCCACCGAGCTCTTCGGCTCGGCGGAGCGCTACCACCGGCGGGTCGCGGACATGCTGGCCACCGGCGTCATCCTCGACAAGGCCATGGTCTACTTCGACGCGCGTCTGTCCCGGAAGTACCCCACGGTGGAGATCCGCGTGGCGGACGTCTGTCTGCACGCGGACACCACCCTGCTGGTCGCCACGCTCGCCCGCGGACTGGTCGAGACCGCCGCGCGCGAGTGGCAGGCCGGAGTGGCACCGTCGCAGCACAGCGTGAGTCTCCTGCGGCTGGCCGACTGGCGGGCCGCCCGCTCCGGGCTGACCGGCGAACTGCTCCACCCGACGAGCATGCGGCACGCACCCGCCGACACGGTGGTGCGGTCCTTGCTGGAACACGTCGAGGAGGCCCTCGCCGACAGCGGGGACCTCGACCGCGCCCGCGCGACCTGCGACGAACTGCTGCGGCACGGCAACGGGGCCCAGGTGCAGCGCGCGCTGCTGGAACGGACCGGCAGCCTGCGGGACGTCGTCACCGAGTGTGTGCGCCACACCCAGTCCTGAGGCGTCCGGTCTCAGAGAATGAGGATGAGCGCGAAGGCGAGGAAGAAGGCGGCGCACAGCACGGCGAGGACGAGGATGATGGTCAGCGGGGCCTTCGCCCAGCCCTTGGGGGGATTGTGCGTCTCCCGCGGTCCCGTCTCGGGCAGGCTGCTCTCCGCGGGCGGGGTTTCGCCCGGTGGTACGCCACCGCCGGGTTCGAGGCCGGTGGTGCGCTCGGGCTCGGGATCCGGATTCGTGTAACTCATGCGGTCCGAGTCCCCCGAACACCGCCAGATCATCAAGCCGCAACTACTTCTCGATTCCCGGCACCATCCGGTCGTAGCTGGGCTACATTCGACCACCGTCGATAACGGTTCTCATCGACGGAGTCACAGCCCGTACATGTCAGGAGCAGTGCATGCGCGACTTCGCTCTCGCTCCCCCAGCCGCCCCGCCCCTGACCGGAGGGCTCGCCGACAGCATCTTCGAGACGGCGGCCCGCAACCCCACCCTGCCCCTGCTCGCACAGCGCCGTGACCCCGCCTCCAGCGTCTGGGAGAAGGTGACGGCGGTGGAGGTGCGGGACGAGGTGGTCGATCTGGCCAAGGGTCTGATCGCCTCCGGGATCTCGCCGGGCCACCGCGTGGCGATCATGGCACGCACCCGCTACGAGTGGACGGTGCTCAGCCATGCCCTGTGGGCGGTGGGCGCCGAGGTCGTCCCGATCTACCCGACGTCCTCGCGCGACCAGGTCGAGTGGATCCTGAAGGACTCCGGCTGCGTGGGCGTGGTCGTCGAGGACGAGCAGAGCGTGATGACGGTCGGCTCGGTGTGCGCGTCGCTGCCGCGCCTGCGGAACGTCTGGCAGCTGGACGCGGGGGCGCTGGAACAGCTCGTCGAACGGGGCGAGTTCATCCCGCTGGCCACGGTGGAGTCGCTGCGCCGCATCGTGCTGCCGGACTCCACCGCGGCCATCGTCTACACCTCCGGCACGACGGGCCGTCCCCTGGGCTGCGCACTGAGCCATCGCGGGCTGGCGAGCGCCTGCGACACACTGCTGGTCGGCTGGGGCCACACCGTGGCATCGCCGGGCGAACAGCCGGTCGTCCTCGCGTTTCTGCCCTTCTCCCATGTGTACGGACTCCTGGTGCAGGGCCTGTGCATACGCGGCGACATGCTGATGGGCTTCGAGCCCGACCTGAGCGAGGCGGCACTGTCGGCGGCGCTGCGCTCGTTCCGCCCGACGTACTTCTGCGCCGTTCCGTCGATCTTCGAGAAGATCTACAAGAACTTCCTGCGCACGGCGCAGCAGGCGGGCCGAGGAGCACTGTTCGAGCGGGCGGCGGAGACGGCGCGGGACTTCGCCGCGGCCGTCGAACGGCAGCGGCTGGGCCGTGGACACGGGCCGGGTTTCGACCTGCGGCTGCAGCACGCCCTGTACGAACGCACGGTGTACCGGCGGCTGCGGGCCGCGCTGGGCGGCAGGGTGTGCCGTGCCACCTCGGGCGGTTCGCCGCTGAACCGTGAACTCTCGCTGTTCTACGAGGGCATCGGCGTCTATGTGAACGACGGCTACGGGCTGACGGAGACCAGTGGCGGGGTCACGGCGCAGCCGTTGGGCCGGGAGAAGTCCGGCACCGTCGGGCAGATCCTGCCGGGGATGGACATCCGGATGGGCGACGACGGCGAGATCCTGGTGCGCGGCCCTTCGGTGTTCCAGGGGTACATCAACGACGAGGCCGCCACCCGCGCCGCGCTGCGGGGCGGGTGGCTGGCCACGGGCGATCTCGGGTACCTGGATGCCGACGGCTACCTCACGATCACCGGCCGCAAGAAGGACGTCATCATCACCAGCGGCGGCAAGAGCGTGGCGCCGGCCTTCCTGGAGCAGCGGCTGCGGATGCATCCGCTCATCCACCAGGCCGTGGTCGTCGGCGACAACCGGCCCTGCGTCGGCGCGCTGATCACGCTGGACCCGGAGTTCCTGGCGCACTGGCGCGGAGGGCTCGCGGGGCAGGGCGACACGCCGAGCCGCGAGGCGCGGGAGGAGAACGCGCTGCGGGAGGAGATCGGGCGTGCCGTGGCCGCGGCCAACAGCGCCGTGTCCCGTTCGGAGTCGATCCGGGTCTTCCGTGTGCTCGCGGAGCCGTTCGGCCAGGCCAACGGGCTGTTGACGCCCTCGATGAAGCTGCGCAGGGACTCGATCGTGCGGCATTACGCGGTCGAGATCGACGCGATGTACCAGGCGCGTGCGCCGCTGCCCCGGCAGGGCGCACAGGCGGAGGTGCTGAGCTGGGACGACTCGGACAACGTGTTCCGGTGAGGGCCGCCCGCGCGGAAACGGACGTATGCGCTCCGCTGCTGGGGTAGGACAGGGCTTGCGGGAACCCCGTGTTCGTCTGCATGCTGCGCCCGGCTGGCCGAAAAGCTGCGGTCGCGGTGAGATCAATGAGGTGCGAAGCAGCGATCCGGCGGGCACGCGCATGTCGTCGAGGCAGACCGCCTGGAGCCGCAGAAGGGATGATCATCGTGAC
This sequence comes from Streptomyces sp. HUAS ZL42, assembly GCF_040782645.1. Classification (GTDB taxonomy): domain Bacteria; phylum Actinomycetota; class Actinomycetes; order Streptomycetales; family Streptomycetaceae; genus Streptomyces. Next base: position 9,204,497 of record NZ_CP160403.1, on the reverse strand, counting down.
ACGACCCAGGATCCTGGTGGTGGGCGCGGGCTTCGCGGGAGTGGAGTGCGTCCGGCGCCTGGAACGGAAACTCTCCCCGGACGAGGCCGACGTCACCCTGGTGACACCGCTCTCCTACCAGCTCTATCTGCCGCTGCTGCCGCAGGTCGCCTCGGGCGTGCTGACGCCCCAGTCGATCGCGCTGTCGTTGCGCCGTAGCAAGAAGTACCGCACCCGGATCATTCCCGGCGGCGCGATAGGCGTGGACCTGAAGGCCAAGGTGTGCGTCATCCGCACCATCACGGACGAGATCGTCAACGAGCCGTACGACTACATCGTGCTGGCGCCGGGCAGCATCACCCGCACCTTCGACATCCCGGGGCTCGTCGACAACGCCTTCGGCCTCAAGACGCTCGCCGAGGCGGCGTACATCCGCGACCACGTCATCTCCCAGCTCGACCTCGCCGACGCCAGCCAGGACCCCGCGGAGCGCGCCTCCCGGCTGCAGTTCGTGGTGGTCGGCGGCGGCTACGCCGGCACGGAGACCGCGGCCTGCCTGCAGAAGCTGACTCACAACGCGGTCAAGCGCTACCCCAGGCTGGATCCCGCTCTGATCAAGTGGCACCTGATCGACATCGCCCCGAAGCTCATGCCCGAGCTGGGCGACAAGCTCGGGAGCAGCGCGCAGGAGATCCTGCGCCGGCGCGGCATCGACATCTCCCTGGGGGTGTCGATCGACAAGGCCGGGCCGGAGGAGGTCACCTTCACCGACGGCCGGGTGATCCCCACCCGCACCCTGATCTGGACCGCCGGGGTCGCGGCGAGCCCGCTGATCGCCACGCTCGGCGCGGAGACCGTGCGCGGGCGCCTCGCGGTCAACGCCGAGATGACCCTGCCCGGTCACGACGGAGTGTTCGCACTCGGCGACTCCGCCGCCGTGCCCGACAAGGCCAAGGACGACGAGAGCGCGTTCTGCCCGCCGACCGCCCAGCACGCCATGCGGCAGGGCCCGGTGGTCGCCGACAACGTCATCGCCATGCTGCGCAACCAGCCGCTGCGGCCCTACGTCCACAAGGACCTGGGTCTGGTCGTCGACCTGGGCGGGCGCGACGCCGTCTCCAAGCCGCTCGGCGTCGAACTGCACGGTCTGCCCGCCCAGGTCGTGGCCCGCGGCTACCACTGGTCTGCGCTGCGCACCAACGTCGCCAAGGTCCGTGTCCTGACGAACTGGACGCTCAACGCGCTCGCCGGCGACGATTTCGTACGCACCGGCTTCCAGGCCCGCAGGCCCGCCAAGCTCAAGGACTTCGAGTACACCGACACCTACCTGACGCCCGAACAAGTGCGGGAGCGGGTGGGGGAGTGACCGCGGCACGGCCGCGAGATCGTGTCGGGCGTCCGAGCCGGGGCTGCCGCGGCTCGCCGCCGGGCCGCGCACGGTGAGCGCCATCGGGCTGGCGCCGGCGGGGGTCTCACTGCTGCGGGCCCATCTGGTGGCGGGGGCGCCGGCGGCCATCGTCCGCCCCCTTCTACGGCCGCCGGTTCGGCGGCCCGGCACCGCGCTCGGGCCGATCGCCTTCCCGGTCTACTACCTGGCGCTGTTCGTCCGGGTCACGGTCGCGGCCCTGCCCCGCTTCTGCGGCGCCGTGGCCGTGGCGTTCGGCTGCAGCGCCGTGGCACGTTTCGCGATGGTCCCGCGCCGGCCGCCGCCTGCGGGATCGTCGCGGGGCGGCACTGGTCCTGCCCGTGCCGACGGACCGCCGCACCAACGACCCTCTGACGACCGTGCTCGACCGGCTGCTCGGGCCGATCGCCTTCCCGGTCTACTACCTGGCGCTGTTCGTCCGGGTCACGGTCGCGGCCCTGCCCCGCTTCTGCGGCGCCGTGGCCGTGGCGTTCGGCTGCAGCGCCGTGGCACGTTTCGCGATGGTCCCGCGCCGGCCGCCGCCTGCGGGGTCGTCGCGGGGCAGAACTGGTCCTGCCCGTGCCGACGGACCGCCGCACCAACGACCCCCTGACGACCGCGCTGGATCGGCTGGTCGACGGCACCCATGCCGCCGTCGAGGGGCTCAGCGGCGGCCCTGCGGGCGATCTGCTGGGCCTGCCCGTGCCCTGGACGAGGCGCTGGCCGATCCGAGCGCCGCCACGCAGCCCCTCACCCCCCTCCCGGGTACCTGCGCCTACCACGCGCGGTCCCTGGCGGCCGCCGCCGAGCTGCCGCCGACGCACCCGTCGATCGCGGCGGACCCGCGGCTGCGGGGCGCGGGCAGCGCATCGTCCGCAGCATCAGGGCGATCGCCGCGCGCGTCACCGACGAGCACAGCAGCGCCGAGGTCGTCACGGGGCCGAGCATCGCCTCGCTCCTCGAGCACGACGTGGCCGGCACACCGCGGTACGGCAGGATCACCGACCGCGTGCTGCGTCATCTGCAGCGCCTGGACGAGGGGCGGTCGGCCCGGCACGGCCGCTGAGGGTCCCCGTGACCGCGCCCCGCACATGACCCCGGGAGGGTCGCCCGCGGATCAGAAATCCGTCGGCAGATCGCTCGCTTCGGCGATGCCGCGCAGCTCCTCGGTCTCCCGGTTGCGACGGCGGATGTGGTCGGCGATCTCGGCGAGGCGCTCCGGGTCGGACGCGGTGACCGAGTCGGTCACCACCCTGACCGGACCGGTCTCCTCGACGTCGATCTCGACCACCTCGTTGTCCAGCCGACCGGTGATCGCGGTCGCGATCACGAGGGCCGCCTCGTCGCGGATGTCCTGCGGCAGACCCTTCGTACGCTCGGGGTTCAGCACGACGTCGAGGGTGGCCAGGCGTTGTTCGTCGATCGCCCGGAGGGCCGGTTCGACGACACTCAGCAAAAGCCCGTAGTCCTCCGAGTCCATCCGGATCCGCAGGAGGTCGAGGTAAACGTCTACGGGCCGTCCGCCGGGGGGCAGCTCGGATTCGTTCATTCGTCCCGTGTTCCCCGGGAAACGCCCGTCAGACGCCGCGGACGGGGTCTCCACCTGCTGGTCCGCGAAGTCGGGTAAGTGAGCGTAACCATGTGTGAGTGAGTGTCGTTGTCAGGCTGTGAATCTGACGGAATGGGCGAAGACGCAGGGCGTGCATCCGCAGACCGCGTATCGCTGGTTCCGTGAGGGGACGTTGCCGGTACCGGCTCAGCGGGTCGGGCCGCGCACGATCCTGGTGAACATCGACGCGAACACCACGCCCGAGGCCATCGGTGGTCTGGGCCTGTATGCCCGCGTGTCCTCGCACGATCAGAAGACCGATCTGGAACGCCAGGTCGCTCGGCTGTCGGCGTGGGCGGTGAACGCCGGTCACCGAGTCGTTCGTGTTGAGGCGGAGATCGCTTCCGGGATGAACGGCTGCCGTTCGAAGGCTCGACGTCTGCTGGCCGACCCGAACGTGACCACCGTGGTGGTGGAGCATAAGGGCCGGCTCGGCCGGATGAACGTCGAACTTGTCGAGGCCGCCTTGTCCGCGACGGGCCGTCGCCTGCTGGTGGTGGACGACGGCGAGGTCGAAGACGACCTGGTGCGGGACATGGTGGAGGTACTGACGTCGTTGTGCGCCCGTCTGTACGGGCGCAGGTCGGCGAAGAACCGCGCCCGCAAGGCACTGGAAGCGGCCGAACATGGCTGACCTCCGCCCGATCGCCGCGCCGTTCGTCGCTCTCGGCCCGTCCGGTGTGGCGGTACGTACCCGGCTGGGGGACCTCACACCCGCGGATGAGAAGGTTCTGCGCCTGGTGGGGGCGCACCTGGGCTCGCTCGCCTCGAAGGACCTCAAAGCGCGTTGCACCGACGGTTTGGAGCACTCCACCGAGTCATGGGCGGTCCGTAAGCGGGACCTGACGGCCGAGTCGTCGTCCAGGTGGGCCGGGTCGATCACGAAGGCCACGCATGACCAGTGGGCGCTCGCCCGGCGCGGCCAGGCCGCGCAACTCCAGTCCCTCCAAGCCGGTATCACGACGATCCGGCACCGGCTGTCGCTGCCGGTCGGACAGAAGGGCACCAAGCGGACTCCGGGCGGCTACAGCTCCGCGCACGAGTGGTTTAACAAAGCGCGCCGCCTGCATGTGCTGGAGGACCGGCTCGACCGGGTTCGGGCCGACCGGGAAGCGGGCCGGGTGCACGTCGTGCGTGGCGGTAAACGTCTGCTGGGCACCCGTAACAACCTCGACAAGGCGCAGCTCACCGAGGCCGAGTGGCGTGAGCGGTGGGCAGCGGGGCGCTGGTTCCTCCAGGCGGACGGCGAGTCGGGGAAAAGGTTCGGCAACGAGACGATCCGCATCACGCCCGAGGGCGAAGTGTCGATCAAGCTCCCGGCCCGGCTCTGCGACCTGGCGAACGCCAAGCACGGCCGGTACGTACTCGCTGGAACGGCGCGGTTCCCCCACCGGGGGAAGGAGTGGGCCGACCGCGTGGAGGCCAACCGGGCCGTGGCCTACCGCATCCACTACGACACGGGACGCGGGCGCTGGTACGTGGACGCCTCCTGGCAGATCCCTCCCACCAAGACCATCCCACTCGAAGCCGCCCTCGCCAACGGCGTGATCGGCGTGGACACCAACGCCGACCACCTCGCCGCATGGCGCCTCGACACTCACGGTAACCCGGCTGGCCGGCCGCGCCGGTTCTTCTTCGACCTGTCTCAAGGCGCCCAGCACCGCGACGCCCAGGTACGGCACGCCCTCACGCGGCTGCTGAACTGGGCCAAGACCTGCGGCGTCAAGGCCATCGCGGTCGAAGACCTCGACTTCCAGACCGAGAAAACCAGAGAGAAGCACGGGCGCAAGCGCCGATTCCGGCAGCTCATCTCCGGCATGCCGACCGGCAAGCTCCGCGCCCGGCTGACCTCCATGGCCGACGCCACAGGTATCGCGATCATCGCGGTGGACCCGGCCTACACCAGCAAGTGGGGCGCCCAGCACTGGCAAAAGCCGATGGCCGGCCCCACCCGTAAGACCACCCGGCACGATGCAGCGAGCATCGCGATCGGACGACGCGCCCAGGGACACCCGATCCGGCGACGGACGACACCGCCCCGTGCACACCAGAGCGATGTGCACGGGCATCGGACCATCCAGGCCGACCGGTGTGCCCCTGGGCGTGAGGGACCCCGCCCCCGCATCCCCGGACCACGGACACGATCCGTGCCGCCGGACGCGGCGAGTACGCGGGCAACCAGGACATCCAAAACCGTTCGGGGTGTCCGCAGTGACCAGGTATGGGTCCAAGACTCACTCCTGCTCACTGATTAGGAACGGTTCGGGATCAGAACACGGGCACCACGGCCGTGATGCGTTTGCCGCCCGAGGGCAGTTCCGCCACCCGTACCTCCCGCGACAGGCGGCAGACGATCGGCCATCCGCGGCCCCCGGTACGTCGGCGCCCATGGGCGTCGACGGCAGGCTGGAGGACAGGGGGCAGATTGCTGCGATCGCTGACGGCGACGCGCACGCCGGTCCCCATGGTGGCCTCGACGTCGATCGCCGTGATGCCGCCGCCGTGGAGGATCGCGTTGGTCGTCAGTTCCGAGGCGACGAGCAACGCGTCCGAGAGGGCGGCCTCGTCGCAGAGTGATCCGGTGCGCAGGCACCGGCGGGCCACCACACGCCGTACGGCCCCTCGGACGTCGGCCGGGCGACACGGGCCCAGCCTCTCGCGCAGGTCTGTGCCGACGGCCTCACTGAGGGGCCTGGTCCGGTCCTGGGCACGCATCCTTTCGCTCCCTGGCTCGCTGACCGGTCGAGAAGGCGGTCGGGCGCGCCTCGGCGCGTTCGCTTCTCGGCCCTGCCGCCGCCCCGAGCCGTGACCGCAACCCGCACGGCCCGGGCGGCCCTCTACTGTTCGGCTCACCTCTGGACGTCCCGGCCAAACATGCCGGGCGCAGGGATCAGCGCCTGTCATCGATGCTCCTGCCCGGGGTACGTGGAGTACATGACCGATGTCGTGGACTCGGACGAACTGCTGCGGCGCATGCAGCGCGCGAGGACCTGCGCCGAGGAGGAGGAGCGGACGTGGCGGTCGCGCAGCGACGCGCTGCGCCCCACCGATCCCGACGGGGCCCGTGACGCGAACGTACGCGTCCTGGCCTACGAGGCGGTGCTCAGGGTGCTGGACGAGATCCTGACGCCCGGCAAGCGCGCGTGAGACCCCCGACCCGGGCCGGATTGGCGGTCGCGGTCGGGGGCACTCGGGACGCATGGCCGTCGATCACTTGGGAGCACCGGTTCTGGAAGCCCTGTCCGACTACCGGCGCAGGGGGCGCCTGTCGTTCACGCCGCCGGGGCACAAACAGGCCCGCGGCGCGGATTCCGCCGTGCGTGAGGTGCTCGGTGACGCGGTCTTCCTCGGTGACGTCCTGGCGTCGGGCGGTCTCGACGACCGGCTCACCCGGGGAAGGGTCCTGGAGCGGGCCGAGGAGCTGATGGCCGATGCCGTGCACGCCGAGCACACGTTCTTCACCACCTGCGGCAGTTCCCTGTCGGTGAAGGCGGCGATGCTCGCCGTCGCCGGTCCGCACGAGCGGCTGCTGATCGGACGGGACTCCCACAAGTCCGTCGTGTCGGGCCTGATCCTGTCCGGCATCGAGCCGGTCTGGGTCGAGCCGCGGTGGGACCCCGAGCGGCATCTCGCACATCCGCCGTCCGCCGAGGAGTTCGAGCGGACCTTCGCCGCCTGTCCCGACGCGAAGGGCGCACTGGTCACCAGTCCGACGCCGTACGGCAGTTGCGCCGGTCTGCGGGCGATCGCCGAGGTCTGCCACCGGCGCTCGCTGCCGCTGATCGTGGACGAGGCGTGGGGCGCGCATCTGCCGTTCCACCCCGATCTGCCGACCTGGGCGATGGACGCGGGCGCCGACATCTGTGTGACGAGCATCCACAAGATGGGCAGCGGCCTGGAGCAGGGCTCCGTCTTCCACCTGCGCGGCGGACTCGTACCGCCTGAGCTGTTGAGGATGCGGGCCGATCTGCTCGGCACCACCAGCCCGTCGGTGCTGATCTACGCCGGGCTCGACGGCTGGCGCCGCCAGATGGCCCTGTACGGGAAGCGGATCATGGGCGCGGCGCTGGACCTCGCGGCCGAAGTCCGTGCCGCCGTCGAGGAGATCGACGGGATGCACGTCAACGGCCGGGACGACTTCTGCGGGCCGGGGCTGGCCGACGACTTCGATCCGCTGCCGGTCGTCATCGACATCAGCGGGCTGGGGATCACGGGGTACCGGGCCGCCGACTGGCTGCGGGAGCAGCGGGGCCTGGACACCCATCTGGCCGACCACCGCCGCATCGGCGCGCAGATCACGCACGGCGACGACCACGAGACGACCGGCGAACTGCTCGCCGCCCTCAAGGCCCTCGCGCAGGCGGCGCCCGAGCTGCGTCCGGCAGCGCGGGTCGACGTGCCCTCGCCCGCCGATCTGCGCCTGTCGCAGGCCCGCCTGCCCCGTGACGCGTTCTTCGGGCCCACCGAGGACGTACCGGTGGCCGAGGCGGCCGGTCGGGTCGCGGCGGAGATGATCACTCCGTATCCCCCCGGCATCCCGGCCGTGCTCCCCGGCGAGCGCCTGACCGAACCGGTACTGCGGTATCTGCGCACGGGGCTGGCCGCGGGAATGTATCTGCCCGACCCCAGTGACCCCGAGCTGGAGACCGTGCGGGTGGTCGCCATGCAGCCGAAGTGAAACCGGTCACTTGACCCGGTTACGGGTACGCGAAATCCTCGTAGATGGTTTAGCGTTCATTCATACGTGGTCACGGGGTCGACCGTATCCGTCCCCCATGCGCCACCGCTTACGGCCCTGGCTGGCTTCCCCCGTCCAGCCAGGGCTTTTTCATGTCTTCGAGCTCCTTGCCTCCGCCAAGGTGCTCTGTGCGCCGGCAGCGGCTGAAATGGGCGTAGGGAAAGCACCGGAACCGATCCCGGCGAGGAGCCCTGCGCCATGACCAAAGCGACGAAACTGCTGACCGCCCTTCCCCCGCCCCAGCGTCAGCGCCTGATGGCGCTCGCCCGGGAGGTGTCCTTCCCCGAGGACACCCGCATCTTCGAAGCGGGCGGCACGGCCGACCGCTTCTGGGTCATCCGCTCGGGCGCCGTCTCCCTCGACCAGCGCGTGACGTCGCTCCAGAAGGTGACCGTCGCCAGCCTGGGCGCCGGCGACATGCTCGGCTGGTCCTGGCTGTTCCCGCCGTACCAGTGGGACTTCGGAGCGGAGGCCTTCAGCCCGGTACGCGCCTACGAGTTCAGCGCGCAGCCGGTGCTCAAGCTGTGCGAGGAGGATCCGGCGCTCGGGCTGTCGCTGGTGCGGATCGTGGCCGAGATCCTCGCGCACCGGCTGGAGACGACCCGGGTCAGGCTGATGGAGCAGTACGGGGTCCATCGCCGCGGGGCCCTCTGAGGGCGTCAGACGCGGTAGCGGCGCAGTGCCGGGACCGCAGCGGCCAGGCCCAGCATGAGCGCGACGACCAGCAGGCCGCCGCCCGAGACGGCCGCGCGGGGGCCGAAGGCCGAGCCTGCCGTGCCGTGCAGCACGTCGGCGAGGCGCGGGCCGCCGGCGACGACGACGGTGAAGACGCCCTGCATGCGGCCGCGCATCTCGTCGGTGGCGGCGGACAGCAGGATCGCCCCGCGGAAGACCATGGACACCATGTCGGCGACCCCGGCGGTGGCCAGGAACGCCACCGCGAACCACAGGCTGCGGCTCAGCCCGAACCCCGCGATCGCCGCGCCCCAGGCGACGACCGCGCCGATCACCATCCAGCCGTGCCGCCGGGCCCGCGAGAACGTGCCGGAGAACACCCCGCCGAGGACCGCGCCGATGGGTATCGCGGCGAACAGCAGGCCGAGGGCGAGCCCTTCGCCGTACGACGCGTATGTCTGCGCGGCGAGTTGCGGGAACAGGGCGCGCGGCATGCCGAAGACCATGGCGATGATGTCGGCGAGGAAGGACAGCAACAGCACCTTGTGGCGGGAGATGTAGCGGAAGCCCTCCGCGATCTGCCGTATCCCGGCGCGGCGTGCCGCCGTGGTGGTCAGCGGCGGCAGCGAGGGCAGCCGCACTACCGCCCACACGGTGACGCACAGGGCCAGGGCGTCGATGAGGTACAGCTCGGGCAGGCCGACGACCGGGATGAGGGCCCCGGCGAGCAGCGGTCCGGCGACCAGCCCGGTCTGCATGACGGTCGAGCCGAGGGCGTTGGCGGCGGGGAGTTCCTCCTCGGGAACCAGGCGGGCGATGGACGCGTTGCGGGCGGGCGAGTTGAGGCCGAAGAACGCCTGCTGCACGGCGAGCAGCACGATCAGGACGCCGACCGAGTCGAGCCCGCTTGCGGCCTGCAGCCAGAAGAGCACCGAGGTGACCGCGATCCCGCTGTTGGTGATCAGCAGCAGCCTGCGGCGGTCCACGGTGTCGGCGACCGCTCCGCCCCACAGCGCGAACAGCACCATCGGCACGAGACCCGCGAACCCGGCGTAGCCGACCCAGGCGGAGGAGCCGGTGATGTCGTAGATCTGCTTGGGCACGGCGACGGCGGTGAGCTGGCTGCCGACCGCCGTCACGATGGTCGACGACCACAGCCTGCGGTAGGCAGGGCGGCGCAGAGGGCGGGTGTCCATGGCCCAGCGGCGCCAGCCGCGCCGGGACGGCTTGTACGGTCCCGGCGCGGCCTCGGTCTGCGGTTCGGTGCTGCTCTCGCTCGTGTCCACGGGCTTCCTGGTTGGTCGTTGCATCCTTCGGAGTCAGGGTTCACTGTCGCAGCACAGGCCGTCACCCACGGATCCGCGGTCTCAGGTTCCGGCGACGAGGGCCCCGCCCAGGGCGATCATCGTGGCGGCGACCAGGCCGTCCAGGACCCGCCAGGCCGCCGGCCTGGCCAGGAAGCGGCTGAGCAGCCGGGCGCCGAAGCCGAGCGCGGCGAACCAGCACAGGCTCGCGAGCGCGGCGCCGAGTCCGAAGGTCCAGCGCAGCGGGCCGCGGTCGGCGGCGATCGAGCCGAGCAGGAAGACGGTGTCGAGGTAGACGTGCGGATTGAGCCACGTTATGGCCAGGCAGGTGAGCACGGCGCGCCGGCGTGAACCCGCCGCCTCGCCCTCGGCGTGGAGGGCGCCCGCGGGCTTGAGGACCCGACGGGCGGCGAGGGCGCCGTAGCAGAGCAGGAAGGCGCCGCCGATCCAGCCGACCGCGGTCAGCGCCCCCGGCCACGCCACCACCACCGCGCCGACACCGCCCACTCCGAGGGCGATGAGGAGGGCGTCGGACAGGGCGCAGATGCCGACGACGGCGAGGACCGCGTCGCGGCGGATCCCCTGGCGCAGGACGAAGGCGTTCTGGGCGCCGATGGCGATGATGAGCGAGAGGCCGGTACCGAATCCGGCAACCGCGGCGGTGAGGGCTTGGGGCATGGCTTCGACGCTAGAGAAGCGAGCACCTGGAGTACAGCTAAAGATTCTTAACTATCATTAGCTGTTGTGATGGATGAACTTCCGCTCGACCAGGTACGGACCCTGCTCGCGGTGGTCGACGAGGGCACGTTCGACGCCGCCGCCGCCGCGCTGCACGTGACGCCGTCCGCGGTCAGCCAGCGGGTGAAGGCGCTGGAACAGCGCACCGGGCGGGTGCTGCTGGTCCGTACGAAGCCGGTGCAGCCCACCGAGTCGGGCGAGGTCGTCGTCCGCTTCGCACGCCAGCTGGCCCGGCTGGAACGCGACGCCCGGGCCGAACTCGGGATGAGCGGCGCCGGGGAACCGACCCGGGTGACGGTCGCGGTCAACGCCGACTCGCTGGCCACTTGGTTCCTCCCCGCGCTCACCCGTGTCCCGAAGGAGCCACCGCTCTGTTTCGAACTGCACCGCGAGGACGAGGCGCACACCGCGGCGCTCCTGCGGGAGGGGCTGGTGATGGCCGCGGTGACCTCGTCGCCCGACCCGGTGGCCGGGTGCTCGGTACGCGCCCTGGGCACCTTGCGCTACGTCCCCGCCGCGAGCCCGGACTTCGCCGCACGGTATCTCGGCGGACCGCTGAGCGAGGCCCTCGCCGAGGCGCCCGTGATGACCTTCGACCGGCGGGACGACCTGCAGGACGCGTTCGTGCGCAGGCTGCGCCGTGGCCGCGGCGGCGCGAGTCCCGTACGGCACTGCGTCCCCACGTCGGAGGGCTTCCTGGAGGCCGTGTGCGCCGGGCTCGGCTGGGGCATGGTGCCCGAGGTGCAGGCCGGACCGCTGCTGCGTGCGGGGCGTCTCGTCGGCCTCGCCCCGGACCGGGCGCTCGACGTCCCGCTGTACTGGCAGCAGTGGAAGCTGGACTCGCCCGCACTCGCGGTGGTGGCCGAGGCGGTGGCGGAGGAGGCGGCTCGGGCGCTGGGTGGGGCTCACTGAGCTGGTGGGAAGGTCGCGAACCGGTGGACTCACGGGCCCGGTCAACTCAATGCCGCCAGTCGCGCCTCCGCGCTGTCCAGCAGCATCTCGAGGGCCGTCGGATAGGCGCTGGTGACCATGCGGGTCGCCAGCAGGGGTGCGGCTTCGGCGATCCTCGGGTGCGTGGTGGCGGGCAGCCGGGCATAGGTGGAGCGCCACATGTCCTCGTCGGCGCGCAGGGACGCGCGCGGCAGGGCGAGTGAGGCGGCGTCGAGCGCGGCGAAGGCCAGGGTCTGGTCGATGAAGGCGTGGTAGAGCCGCACCGTGTCCGGCAGCGGGAAACCGGCCGTGCGCAGGACGTCCAGGACGGTCTCGTCGGCGGCCAGTTCGTTCGCGCGGCCGGTGACCCGGCTCGCGGTCAGCTGGGCCGCCTGCGGGTGGGCGACGTACGCGGCGTGGATGCGCAGCCCGATGGCGTGCAGGTCGGCCCGCCACTGTCCCGTCGGCTCCCAGCCGTCAAGGGCCCGCCCGATGAGCGCGTCGCCGATGGCGAGCGTCAGATCGTCCATGCCCCGGAAGTAGCGGTAGAGCGTGCTCGGGTCGCAGTCGAGGGCCAGCCCCAGGCGCCGAGCCGTGAGGCCGGCGCTGCCGTGTTCGCGCAGCATGCGCAGCGCGGTCTCCACGATCAGCCGCTCGGACAGCACGGTGCCGCTTCTGGTGGGCCGGCGCCGGCGCCGCTTCTCCTCGGGTACGACCGGCTTCGGCACGGTGCGCCACCTCCTTATGCCAACGCCATTGACCTTATATGAGCGCGCGGCGTTGTATCTCAGCCGGGGCCCCCTCGCACACCTTCACCTTCAGGACTTTGTTGGCGGATTCGGTGACCGCCCTTGGTGATCTTGTTTGATCGGGCAGTCTGATGGAGGTTCGGTTCCATCGTGCGGGGAGGCAAGGAGGGGCTGCGATGTCGCTGCGCCCTGTGCCTGCTCCGCCCGTCCCGGAGGCCACCGCGCGGGTGGCTCGCGCCGCATTCCGTAAGGGCTGTCTGGCCATGCGGATCCGGGATGAACTCGGTCCGCTGTTCGAGGACGAGCTGTTCGCTCGGGCATTTCCGCGTCGGGGTGGTCCAGCCTGGTCGCCGGGCCAGTTAGCGATGGTCAGTGTGCTGCAGTTCGCGGAGGGCCTGACGGACCGGCAGGCTGCCGACGCGGTGCGCGGGCGGATCGACGTCAAGTACGCGCTCGGCCTGGAGCTGGACGATCCCGGGTTCGACTTCTCCGTGCTCAGCGAGTTCCGGGACCGGCTGATGGCGCATGGCCTGGAGGAACTGGTCCTTGACCGGCTGCTGGAACGAGTGAGTGAGTTGGGGCTGCTGCGGGCGGGAGGCCGCCAGCGCACCGACTCCACGCACGTGCTGGCCCAGGTGCGGACGCTGAACCGGATGGAGTTCGTCGGCGAGACTTTGCGCGCCACACTGGAGACGCTGGCCGTCGCGGCGCCCGGCTGGCTCGGGCAGGTCGCCGCGCCACAGTGGTTCGAACGCTACGGCAAGCGCATCGATTCCTTCCGCTTTCCCAAGGGAGGCGACGCCCGGCAGCAGTGGGCGCTGGCCGTGGGAGAGGACGGATTCGCGCTGCTTGGGGCCGTCTACGCACCCGGCGCACCGGTCTGGCTGCGGGAGATCGAGGCGGTGCAGGTCCTGCGCAGTGCGTGGGTGCAGCAATATCACCGTGACGAGGAGGGGGTGCGCTGGCGGGAGGGCAAAGATCTCCCGCCAGGCAGATTGAGGCTGTCCAGCCCCTACGACACCGACACCCGGTACAGCGTCAAGCGCGGCGCGGGCTGGGACGGCTACAAGGTCCACTTCACGGAGTCCTGCGAGCCGGATGCCCCGCATCTGATCACGAACGTGGTCACCACCGACGCCACCGTTCCCGACGTGGAGATCACCGAGCCCGTTCACCACGCGCTGGCCGCGCGCGGCCTGCTGCCCGGCATCCACCTGGTCGACTCCGGCTACACCTCCGCCGCGCTGCTGGTCGCCGCCGCCGAGCAGGACATCGAGCTGATGGGACCGGTCTTCGCCGACACCACCGCCCAGGGCCGGGCCGGCGACGGCCTCGGACAGGACGCCTTCACCATCGACTGGCCGGCCCGCACGGTCACGTGCCCCCGCGGACAGCGCAGTGTCAGCTGGTCTGAGCAGTGCAAACCCACCGGCACCGAGATCATCCGGGTCCACTTCGCCAAGGCCGACTGCGACGCCTGCCCGGCGCGCGCGGCGTGCACCAGCGCCAAGAGCAAGTGGGGCCGCAGTCTGACCCTGCTCACTCAACCTCAGCAGCAGGCTCTTGAACAGCGCCGACGCGAACAGGGGACCGCTGAGTGGAGGACCGCCTACGGCACACGCGCCGGAGTTGAAGGCACCATCTCCCAGGCGGTCCGGGTGACGCGGACACGGACCACGCCCTACCGTGGGTTGCACAAAACCCACCTCGGTCATGTCCTGACCGGCGCCGGACTCAACCTCCACCGCCTCGACGCCTGGTGGACCGAAACTCCCATCGGCACCACCCGCATCAGCCGCTTCGCCCGTCTTGGCCTGGAACTGGCCGCCTGAACACCGAATCCGCCAACAAAGTCCTTCAGCCGAGGAGTTCTTGTCATGCGTGTACTGCTCGTGGGCGCGGGCGGCGTGGGAACCGCCATCACCCGGATCGCGGCCCGCCGCTCTTTCCTCGAGGTCATGGTGGTGGCCGACTACGACCCGGCGCGGGCCGAGGCGGCCGTCGCCGCACTCGGCGCCGACGAGGACCGGTTCGCCGCCGAACGCGTGGACGCGGGCGACGAGGCGGCGGTGACCCGGTTGCTGGAGCGGCACGGCTGCGACGTCCTCCTCAACGCCACCGACCCGCGCTTCGTGATGCCGCTGTTCCGGGCGGCCCGGGCCGCCGGCGCCACCTATGTCGACATGGCGATGTCGCTCTCCCGCCCCCACGCGGAGCGCCCGTACGAGGAGTGCGGCGTCAAGCTCGGCGACGCCCAGTTCTCACAGGCGGACCAGTGGGAGAAGGCGGGTGCGCTGGCCCTGGTCGGCATGGGCGTGGAGCCGGGGCTGTCGGACGTGTTCGCCCGCCACGCAGCCGACGAACTCTTCGACGAGATCGAGGAGATCGGCATCCGCGACAGCGCGAACCTCACCGTCGACGGCTACGACTTCGCCCCGTCCTTCAGCATCTGGACCACCATCGAGGAGTGCCTGAACCCTCCGGTCGTCTACGAGGCCGGCCGCGGCTGGTTCACCACCGCGCCCTTCAGTGAACCCGAGGTGTTCGACTTCCCGGAGGGCATCGGCCCGGTCGAGTGCGTGAACGTCGAGCACGAGGAGGTGCTGCTCGTGCCACGCTGGATCGACGCACGCCGTGTCACCTTCAAGTACGGCCTGGGCCGGGAGTTCGTCGAGACTCTGAAGACCCTGCACCTGCTGGGCCTGGACCGCACCGAGCCGGTGACCGTGCCGGGCCCGGCCGGGCCGGTGGCGGTCTCGCCCCGGGACGTCGTCGCCGCGTGCCTGCCGGACCCCGCGACGCTGGGCGAGCGGATGCACGGCAGGACATGCGCGGGCACATGGGTGCGGGGCGTCAAGGACGGTGCGCCGCGCGAGGTGTACCTGTACCACGTGGTCGACAACCAGTGGTCCATGGCGGAGTACGGCTGCCAGGCGGTGGTGTGGCAGACCGCCGTCAACCCCGTCGTCGCCCTGGAACTCCTCGCCACGGGCGCCTGGACCGGCTCGGGCGTGCTGGGCCCGGAGGCCTTCCCGGCCCGGCCCTTCCTGGAACTGCTGACGGCGTACGGCTCGCCCTGGGGCATGCGCGAGCGGTGACGCTTCAGGCGTCCTCCGGCGCCGCCATCCCCGGCAGCCGCAGCGTGAAGACGGCACCCGCTCCCGGTTCGCTCGCCGCACCGACCGTCCCACCGTGCGCGGCGACCAGGTCGCGCACGATGGCCAGGCCGAGGCCGCTCCCGCCGGTGCGCCGGCTGCGCGACTTCTCGGCGCGCCAGAACCGGTCGAAGACGTGCGGCAGGTCGCCGGGGGCGATGCCGTTGCCGGTGTCGGTGACCTCGAAGACGACCTCGTCTCCGTCACGTCGGGCGGCCAGGGTGATCGTGCCGTCCGGCGGCGTGTGACGGATCGCGTTGCTGACGAGGTTGCCGAGCACCTGCCGCATCCGGACCGGATCCGCGTCCAGCCAGGGATCGCCCTCCACCAGGATCGGCAGGGCGACTTCGGCGGCGTCGGCCGCGACGCGATGGGCGGCGCCGACCTGGTCGAGCAGGTCACCGGCGCGTACGGGCTCGCGATGCAGGCGCAGGGTGCCGGCGTCGGCGGCGGCGAGATCCTGGAGGTCGTCGATGATCCGCTGGAGCACCAGGGACTCCTCGTGCAGGGACGCGAGCAGAGCCGGGTTCGGATCGACGACGCCGTCCCTGGTGACCTCCAGCCAGCCGCGGATGTTGGTGAGCGGGCTGCGCAGTTCGTGGGCGATGTCGCTGACCATGGCCTTGCGCTGGGCCTCGAGCCGCTCCCGGCGCTCGGCGAGGTCGTTGAACGCCTCGGCCAGCAGGCCGGTCTCGTCCCGCGTGGTGACGGGCACGCGCGCGTGCGCCTCCGGCGGCTGCTGGGCGGCCTCGGTCAGCGCGCGCAGGGGCCGTACGAGACGGGTGGCGACCACGGCGGTCACCGCGACGGTGACCGCGAGGACCAGACCCGCCGCGCCGACCAGTTTCGCCTTGTTCGTCGGTGACATGTCGAAGCGGGGCGCGACGCTGTCCCCGCCGCCCAGGAACAGCTCGGCCGTGGGGGCGACGTAGGGGTCGAACTGGGCGCGGCGCGCTTCGTCGATGCAGCTCTGCGCCTTTCGTACGGTGTCCGCGTCTCCCACGTCGGCGAACTTCGCGTAGGTGCTGGGGCTGCCGAGATCGCCGTTCGTGGTGTCGAGCCCGAGGAACACCGGCAGGCGCTCCCCCAGCCCCGCGCGCTTCAGGCAGGGCTCGGTGAGCGAGTTCAGCCGGCCCAGGGCCTTTTCCTCGGTGGCTGTCACGGTGTTGAGCAGCCCGTCGGCGCAGGCGTCGGGCACATAGCCGGAGTCGACGGGGCCGTCGGCGTCGGTGAGGAAGGGGCGACCGCTGGGTTTGTGCACGATGGTGGTCTCGATGTGCTCGCGGGCGAAGCACTTCTGCCGTTTCTCCGCCATCGCGTCGAGCCGGGCGCGCTCGGCGGCGGACAGCTCGTACGGGCCCACCACACGCGGATCGATGCCGCTGAGCTGGGCGCCGCGTTCGGTGTACGTGTCGGTGTGCAGGGGATCGACGGTGGCCGCGGCGCGCAGCGGGAAGGACGTGCCGCGGGGTGCGGAGTCGGCGATCGGAGTGCGGTCGGTGGTCGTGAGGGCGATCCGCCGACCGGTTCTCGCGGACAGGGCTCGGACGGTGTCCTCGACTCCCGTCCAGTCGGGGTGGACGGCGGCGTAACCACTGAGCTGCGCAAGGATGTCCATGTCGTCGGCGAGAGCCTGCCCCTGCTCCTCCTTCAGGGCGCGGGTCGTGGTCTCCATCGCCAGCCATGCCGTGGCCGCCACCGAGAACACGGCGATCACGGCCGAAGCGATCAGCAGGCGTACCAGCAGGCGCTTGCGCAGGGGTATCGCGGGACGGCGGCTCACGGGCGGCCGCCGCTGAGCTTGTATCCGACGCCGAACACGGTCAGCAGCCGGACCGGTTTGCGGGGATCCGCCTCGATCTTCCGGCGCAGGTTCATGATGTGCACGTCGACGGCCCGCTCGGTGGAGGCCCGGTCCAAGCCGCGGGTGCACTGCAGCAACTGCCTTCGGGAGAAGACCCGTTCGGGCTCGGCGGCCATGGCGAGCAGAATCTCGAACTCGGCCGGCGTGCACTCCACGGGTTCGCCGTCGCACCGCACCTCGTGCCGCTCCGGATCGACGCTGATCCCGGCCGCACGTACGACGGGATCGTCGCGCCGGTCGGTGACCGCGCGCCCGCTGCGCCGAAGGATCGTGCGGATACGGGCCATCAGTTCACGCGGGCTGTACGGCTTGGTCATGTAGTCGTCCGCGCCGAGCTCCAGGCCGAGCAGGACGTCGTCCTCGGTGGAGCGCGCGGTGAGCATCAGCACCGGGATGTCGTCGTCCCGGCGCAGCACGCGGCACACCCCGAAGCCGTCGATCACCGGGAGCATGAGGTCCAGGACGACCAGGTCGGGACGGTCGCGCCGCACCGCGTCGAGCGCTGCGGCGCCGTCGTGGACCACCGTGGCGGTGTGACCCTCCGCGAGCAGGGACCGGCGTATGAGTTCGGCCTGCATCTCGTCGTCCTCCGCGACCAGTACATGTGCACACACTCGGCGGATCCTAAGTGTTCAGCGAGCGAGGGACGTGTGGTCGCCCATCACTACGGCGGGGTGCCGGCTCGGGTCCAGCGCCAGCAGCAACTCCTTCATATGTGCGCGGGCGATGCTGACGCAGCCGTGGGTGGGGCCCCCGTGGTCGACGTGCAGCCAGACGCCGCCGCCCCGGCCCGCGCCGAGCGGGCGCGTCCAGTCGAGGGGCGAAGTGCCGCGCTCGCGGTTGTAGTCGATGGCGACGACGTAGTCGAAGGATCCCGCCAGCGGTTCGCCCTCGAATCCCGTGCCGGGCGAGGTGAATCCGACGGAGCGGTCGTACGGCAGCCGGGTCCCCGGGTCGCCGAGCAGTCCTCCGGCGTCCGTGAGGGTGTAGACACCGATGGGTGAGCGCAGGTCGCCCGCCATGTGGTGGTCGCTCCAGCCCTTGAGCGCGTTGTGCGCGGGCCAGCTCGCGCCGGCCTGCCAGCCGGCCTCGGTGCGCTCGTACAGGACGACCGTCGAGATCGGGGAGTCCTTGCCACGCCCGGTCACCACGACCACCTGACGCGACTCGCCGGGCACCTTCGCCCAGGTCTTCGGTCCGAGGCCGGGGACCTGTTGCGGGGCCACCTCGATCGAGATCTCCGGCGTGGGCGTCGGCGAGCCCGTCGTCGGTGCCGAAGTGGCGGGGGCCTGGCCGGTCGTGGCCGCGGCACCGCCGCCGCATCCGGTGAGCAGGAGGGATGCGGCGAGCAGTGCGACCCGGGGCTTGCATGTGATCATGTGCCGACCTTGGCCGACACTTGTGAGGAACTCGTCAGGTGCTAGGGCTGTTTCGGCTTGCCGGGCGTGTAAACCCATGTCTGGAACACCTTGTTCAGGTGCTTTCCGGACACCTGCTCCGACAGGGCGACGAACTGCGCGGTGGTTCCGTGCCCGTCGCGGTGCCCGGTCGCCCATGCCCGCAGGATCCGGAAGAAGGCGGAGTCCCCTACGGCCTTGCGGAGTTGGTGCAGGGCCATGGCGCCGCGCGCGTACACGGGGGTGCCGAAGATGTTCGCGCCGGTGCCGGGATCTCCGGGCGGGAACTCCCACAGCCCGTCGCTCGCCGGTCGGGCGTAGAGGCCGTCGAAGGTCTTCTGCGCGCTGTCGCCGCCGTGCTGCTCGGCGTAGAGCCACTCGGCGTAGGTGGCGAAGCCCTCGTTGAGCCAGATGTCCTTCCAGGTGGTGAGGGAGACGGAGTCGCCGAACCACTGGTGGGCGCTCTCGTGGACGAGGGTGCTCAGATCCGGCGCACTGTCGTAGACGGGCCGGGTCTGGGTCTCCAGCGCGAAACCCACGTTCGGGGCCCGGTCCACGATCGAACCGGCGGCGCGGTACGGGTACGGCCCGAAGAGCTGCTCTCCCAGTCCAGCACCGACGGCAGCTTCTTGAGGACGGGTGCCGCGGCGCGGGCCTCGCGGGGGTCGACGGCGTTGTAGACCTTGATGCCGCTGCGGGTGGTGTGCTGCTCGACGTCGAACTTCCCGACCGTCGCGGTGGCGAGGTAGGCCGCCATCGGCTCGGGCTGGTGCCAGCGGAACGTGGTCTTCCCGTGTGCGGTGCGCCGGCCGAGGAGGACGCCGTTGGCGACCGCCGTGCGCCCTTGCGGGACCGTGATGGTGAAGTCGTACGAGGACTTGTCCAGTGGGTGGTTGTTGGCGGGGAACCAGGTCATGGCGCCCTGTGGTTCTCCGGCGACGAAGGCTCCGTCGTCGGTGGGGATCCAGCCGTCGAGGGAGCCGTCCGGGTCGGTGACAGGCTTGGGCTTGCCGCTGTAGGTGACGGTGATACGGAACTCCTGGCCCTTGCACAGCGCGTGGCGCGGGGTGACCACGAGTTCCTGGCCGCTGCGCCGGTACTGGGCCGTGGCGTGGTCGACGGTCAGTCCGGTGACCTTCAGTCCGGTGAAGTCCAGGTCGAAGCGGGTCAGCCGCTGGGTGGCGCGGGCGGTGAGGACCGCCTTGCCGTCGAGGCGGCCGGTGCCGGGGTCGTAACGGAGCATCAGACCGTAGTGGCGGACGTGGTAGCCGCCGTTTCCGGCGAGCGGGAAGTACGGGTCGCCGACGCCGGCACCGCCGACCGGTCCGGCCGCCGCCGGGCCCGCGGCGGCGAGCAGGGCCGCCACGGCGACCGGGACGGTCGCGGCGACGGCTTGGCGGCGGAGCAGGGCAGGGCGTCTGCCGGTCTGCTGGTCGGGCTGCGTCACGTGCGCTCCTTGGGGGGTGGCGTGTGATCAAACCCCCTCAGACTAGAGTTCGACGGACATGGATTCCCCCTCGATCAGGTCAAGTTACGCCGAGTCTCCCGCCCGGCGCCACGTCCGCCCGGGGCCGCCGCAGTACGCTCCCGGCACCATCCGTCATCCGAGAGAGGCCGGCCCGTGAGCGTCCGAGTGCGCCGCATCTACGAACCGCCCGAGTCCGACGACGGCGTACGTGTCCTGGTCGACCGGCTCTGGCCGCGCGGCGTCTCCAAGGACACCGCGCACGTGGACGAGTGGCCCAAGGGCCTCACCCCGTCCACCGAGTTGCGCCGCTGGTACCACGCGGGCGAGGGGTCGTACGAGGAGTTCGCGCGCCGTTACGAGGCGGAGCTGGCCGCCCCGGAGGCTGCCGAACTCCTCGATCACGTCCGCGAGTTGGCGGGGAAGGGCCCGGTGACACTGCTGACCTCGGCGAAGTCACCGGAGGAGAGTCACGTGGCGGTGCTGGTCCGCCTCCTGGAGGCGGACCACTAGGGCCCTTCTGACGGATCTCCGCGGCGTCGCGACGCCCGGCACGCACTCCCCCACTCTCGGCTTCGCTCGAGCGGGGGACCCCCATGCCGCACGGCGCGAAGGGACAGGTGGCTCCGCCACATGACCCTCCACGCCGCACGCCGAGCGCACGCACCAGACGCCGCTCCTTCTCCCACGGAGATCCATCAGAAGGGCCCTAGACCCAAGACCTCAGCCCGTCTGCTGCGCCGCCGCCCGTCCCGCCGCTCGCCCCGAGAACAGGCAGCCGCCGAGGAAGGTCCCCTCGAGGGCGTTGTAGCCGTGGACGCCGCCGCCGCCGAAACCGGCGACCTCGCCCGCCGCGTACAGGCCCTCGATGGGCTGCCCGTCGGCGCCGAGGGCGCGGGAGTCGAGGTCGGTCTGGATGCCGCCGAGGGTCTTGCGGGTGAGGACGTGCAGCTTGACGCCGATGAGCGGTCCGGCCTCGGGATCGAGGATGCGGTGCGGGGTGGCGACGCGCCCGAGGCGGTCACCGATGTAGCGGCGGGCGTTGCGGATGCCCTGGATCTGGGTGTCCTTGGAGTACGGGTTGGCGAGCTGCAGATCGCGGGCCTCGATCTGGCGGCGCACCTCGGCCGCGTCGAGCAGCGCCTTGTCGGTCAGCTGGTTCATCTTGTCGACGAGTTGCTCGAGCGTGTCCGCGATCACGAAGTCGGCGCCGTTGCGCAGGAACGCCTGCACCGGGCCGGGCGCGCCCTTGCCGAGGAGCCGGTTCTGCAGGACGGCCTTGCGGTCCTTGGCGGTGATGTCGGGGTTCTGCTCGGAGCCCGAGAGCGCGAACTCCTTTTCGATGATCTTCCGGGTCAGGATGAACCAGGAGTGGTCGTAGCCCGCGATGTCCTCGGTGGTGCGCAGATGCCTGAGCGTGCTGAGGGTGTCGTAGCCCGGCAGGCACGGGTCGGGCAGGCGGCGGCCGAGGGCGTCGAACCACAGCGAGGACGGGCCGGGCAGGATGCGGATGCCGTGGCCGGGCCAGATGGGGTCCCAGTTCTGCAGGCCCTCGGTGTAGTGCCACATGCGGTCGCGGTTGACGAGCCGGACGCCCGCCTCTGCGCTGATGTCGAGCATGCGCCCGTCGACGTACGCGGGAACGCCCGTGACCATCTCGGTGGGCGGGGTACCCAGCCGCTCGGGCCAGTAACGGCGCACGATGTCGTGGTTGGCGCCGATGCCCCCGCTGGTGACGATCACGGCCTGGGCGGTCAGTTCGAACTCGCCGATCGGGTCGCGGTTGGAGGCGACGCCGCGCGGCGAGTCGTCGTCGGCGAGGACCGTGCCGCGCACACCGCGCGCCGCACCGTCCTCGATCACGAGCGCGTCGACCCGGTGGCGGTGGTGGAAGGTGAGCAGCCCTTCGCGGGCGGCCTGCTTCGCGTAGTCGGCGAACGGCTCCACGACCCCGGTACCGGTCCCCCAGGCGATGTGGAAGCGGGGCACGGAGTTGCCGTGGCCGTCGGCGCGCAGGTCGCCGCGCTCGGCCCAGCCGACGGTGGGCAGCAGCTTGATGCCGTGGCCCTCCAGCCAGGAGCGCTTCTCCCCCGCAGCGAACTCGACGTAGGCGCGCGCCCAGCGCACCGCCCAGGAGTCCTCGTCGTCGGCGCGGTCGAACTGTGCGCTGCCCTGCCAGTCGTTCCAGGCGAGGGCGAAGGAGTCCTTGATGCCCAGGCGTCGCTGCTCCGGGGAGTCGACGAGGAACAGGCCGCCGAAGGACCAGAACGCCTGACCGCCGAGGTTGGCCGCGTTCTCCTGGTCGACCAGGGCGACACGCCGTCCCCGGCTGGTGAGTTCGTGCGCCGCGACCAGTCCGGCGAGGCCGGCTCCGACGACGATGACGTCCGCATCCATGGCGACCGTTGCCTTTCTCATGAGGGTCTCATTCGGGATTGCCGCTGCCGTCGGTCAGCAGCGCGGTGAGCAGCTGTTTGAGCCAGGCGCGGGCGTGCTCGACGTCCTTGTCGAGCAGCAGTTGGGTGGTGACTCCGTCGTACGCGGCGACCACCGCGTGTGCGGCCGCACCGGCGTCGCCCAGCACGGCGGGAAGCGCCGTGTGCCCCTGTGCCCGGGCGAGCCGGTCGGCGATCGCCCGGCGCAGTCGGGCCCGGTGCTCCAGCAGGGTCCGGGCCACGGCCGGATCGCGGGCGGCGTGCACCAGGAAGTCCGTCTTCACCAGCAGCCAGTCCCGGTCGAGCAGGAGCACCTCGGTGACCCGGTCCACCGAGGCGGGAACGTCCAGGTCCGGCCCGTCGAGATCGAGCGCGTCGGCGACCTGCTGCGCGATGAGGTCCGCGCGCTGCTGGTACAGGGCGAAGAACAACTCGTCGAGGCTGGCGAAGTTGGAGTAGAAGGCGCCCCGGCTGTAGCCGGCGGCCTCGCAGACCTCCTCGATGGAGACCCGCCCGAACCCCTTCGCCGCGAACACGGCGAACGCGGCGTCGAGCAGATTGGCCCGCGTGCGGACACGGCGCCTGGTCACACGCCTGGCCGCGCCCTCCACCGCCATCCCGACCTCCCGTTTGATACGCGAATGTATCCGATACATCGATGTATCAAAAGGTCTTGCGAGCATCGCGGGACCACGGAAAACGCGATGGGAACAGATTTTCGAATCAGGGGTACCCTGGAACCATGCCCAGGCATCTCCAAGGCTCGCTCTTCGACCAGGCCGACCGGCTCGCGCTCGGCCCACTCGGCGGGCTGCGCCGCACCGAGCTCGGCTGGGGCGCCTGGATCGACGTGCTGCCCGGATGGCTCACCGGATCCGACGCCCTGTTCGAACACCTGGCGGCCGAGGTCCCGTGGCGGGCGGAGCGGCGCAAGATGTACGACCACGTCGTCGACGTCCCCCGGCTGCTCGCGTTCTACGGCGCGGACGACCGACTGCCCCACCCGGTGCTTGCGGAAGCGCGCGAAGCCCTCTCCGCCCACTACGCCGACGAACTCGGCGAGCCCTTCACCACGGCAGGCCTGTGCTACTACCGCGACGGCCGGGACAGCGTCGCCTGGCACGGCGACCGGATCGGCCGCGGCGCACGCGAGGACACCATGGTCGCCATCCTCTCGGTGGGCGCACCCCGCGACCTGCTGCTGCGGCCCGCTCGCGGCGGCGACAGCGTGCGCAGACCGCTGGGGCACGGCGACCTCGTCGTGATGGGCGGCTCCTGCCAGCGGACCTGGGAGCACTGCATCCCCAAGACCACACGCGCCGCGGGACCGCGCATCAGCATCCAGTTCCGCCCGCACGGCGTGCAGTAGGCGGTAGAGGCGGCCGCCTCGACTGTGCGCGGGGGCTGTCTCCGGCGGACGGCGCCGGAGACAGCCCC
The DNA here is from genome assembly GCF_040782645.1 of Streptomyces sp. HUAS ZL42. Lineage (GTDB taxonomy): Bacteria > Actinomycetota > Actinomycetes > Streptomycetales > Streptomycetaceae > Streptomyces. The sequence continues at coordinate 9,180,617 of NZ_CP160403.1, read as the reverse complement.
GTCCTACGGAACCCTGTCCTCCGAGCGGCCGCTCCCCGACACTGGCCGGACGTGGCGGAGGTCGTACGGGGGGAGCCGTATGAGTGCGCAGCCCGAGCCCATGACCGCCGCGCCCCGGCGCGGCGAACTGGACGCGTTACGGTCCTTCGTCGTACTCGGCCTGGTGTTCTTCCACGCCGCCCTCGTCTTCTCCCCCGACGACGACTACTACGTCAAGAACGGCGGGACCACCGACGTCGTCACCGTCCTCGCCGGGTTCGGTGTGGTGTGGGCGATGCCCATGCTGTTCCTGGTGGCCGGGCTGGGCGCCCGGCACTCCGTCCGCCGCCGCGGCCCCGGCGGCTTCGCCCGCGAACGCCTGGTGCGTCTCGGCGTCCCCCTGGTCTTCGCCACACTCGCACTCAACCCGCTTCCGCAGTGGCTGCGGCTGCGCGCCGCCGACCCCGGCTACCACGAGTCGTACTGGCGTTTCTGGCCGCGTTTCCTCACCGTCCACCCGGACCTCGCCGACTTCCCCTTCGTCCTCGAAGGGGACCACTTCGAGACCGGCCACCTGTGGTTCGTCGTCCTCCTGCTGGCCTTCTGCCTGCTCCTCGCACCGGTCGCGGGCACCTTCGCGGCGGGCGGCGAGCGGGTGGCGGCCACTGTGGCGCGACGGCCGGCCCTGCTCCTCCTGCCCGCGCTGCCGCTCGCCCTGATCAACGCGCTGCTGGGCATGGAGGAGAACTTCGCGGGCTGGAACCGCTGGGCGTACCTGCTGTTCTTCCTCTACGGCCACGCACTCGCCGGCGACGAGCGGATCCGCGCCGCGATGCGCCGGCTCGCCGTGCCGGTCGGGGTGCTCGGGCTCGTGCTGTTCGCCGGGGCCGCGCCCGGGTTCCTGGGCCTGGACGATCCGTTCACCGACCGGAACCCCTTGGCGCTGGTCACCCGGGCGGTGTTCGGCGCGGCGGGCTGGTGCTGGGTGGTCGCGATCCTCGGGCTGCTCGACCGGCGTGACCGGCCGGCGGGCAGCCAGGGTGGACGTCTGCTTGCGTATCTCGCCGTCGCCGCGCTGCCGTTGTACGTGCTGCACCAGCCGGTCGTGGTCGCCTTCGCGTACGGCGTGGTCGGCTGGTCAGCCCCCATCGCCGTCAAGTACGCGGTGATCGTGGCCTGTTCGCTCGCGGTGATCCTCGTGGTGTACGAGTGCGCGATCCGCAGGACACGGGCCACACGGTTCCTGTTCGGAATGCGCCCCGACCCGCCGGGCGTGCCTCCTTCGTGATCTGCTTTGCTGTCCTCCGTCGGGCACGGACCTCACCACGCGGGACGATGATGCGGGCAGATGTGCAGCAAGTCGCCGACGGCACCTACCTGGTGCACGGCAGCAACACCAACTGGGTGATCCTCACCGAAGGCGACGCCGTCACGCTGGTCGACACCGGCTACCCAGGGGACCGGGAGCTGGTCCTGGCGTCGCTGTCGCAGGTGGGGAGTGCGCCGGAGGCGGTCGCCGCGGTGCTGATCACGCACGCCCACAACGACCACCTGGGCTCCGCCGAGTACCTGCGCGCCACGTACGGCACGCCGGTCTACCTCCACGAGGCCGAAGTGCCGCACGCGCGCCGGGAGTTCCTGCACCAGGTGTCCGTCGGGACGGTGCTGAAGAACGGCTGGCGGCCGGGTGTCCTGCCGTGGGCCGTGCACGCGATCCGCTCCGGCGGCACCGCGAAGGTCCCGGTCGCCGCACCCGAACCGTTCCCCGCGGCGGCGGCCCTCGATCTCCCGGGCCGGCCCGTGCCCGTGCACACCCCCGGCCACACCCTGGGCCACTGCGCCTTCCACCTCCCGGAGGCGGGCATCGTGATCTCGGGCGACGCCCTGGTGAGCGGGCACCCCACCTCCCGTGTGAAGGGTCCGCAACTGCTGCCGGACATGTTCCACCACGAGCGCGGCCGAGCCGTGGCCTCTCTGGACGTGCTCGAGGGCCTGGCGGGCGACCTGCTCCTGCCCGGGCACGGGCCGGTGCACCGCGGGTCCGTCCGGGCCGCGGCGCAGCATGCCCGCGAGCGGGCAGTTTAGGGTCGGGCCATGGCTCTGCAGATCAACGCCACCAACCCGGAGCATCCGGCACTCCTGCTCGAGCTGCCGTGGCAGCTGCCCCTGGAGGAGTGGCCCGAGGAGTACCTCGTGCCGCTGCCGCGCGGCATCTCCCGGCACGTGGTGCGTTACGCGCGTGCCGGCGAGGAGGTCATCGCCGTCAAGGAGCTGGCCGAGCGGCCCGCGCTGCGCGAGTACGAGTTGCTGCGCGACCTGGACCGGATCGGCATCCCGGCGGTGGACCCGCTGGCCGTGGTCACCGGCCGGACCGACGACAACGGTGACCCGCTGGAGTCGGTGCTGGTCACCCGGCACCTGGGCGGGTCGATGCCGTACCGGTCGATGTTCGAGACGACCATGCGCCCGGCGACCATGCACCGGCTGATGGACGCGCTCGCCGTGCTGCTGGTCCGCCTCCATCTCGCCGGGTTCGCCTGGGGCGACTGCTCGTTGTCGAACACGCTGTTCCGGCGTGACGCGGGAGCGTATGCCGCGTATCTCGTGGACGCGGAGACCGGCGATCTGCATCCTCAGCTCAGCACCGGGCAGCGTGAGTACGACCTCGATCTGGCCCGCGTGAACATCAGCGGCGAGCTCCTCGACCTGGAGGCCTCCGGGGCGCTGCACCCCTCCGTGGACCCGATCGACTTCGGCATGGAGATCTGCGCGCGCTACCGCGACCTGTGGCAGGAGCTGACCCGTACCTCGGTGTACCCGGCGGGCAAGTACCACTACATCGAGCGCCGGATACGGCGGCTGAACGACCTCGGTTTCGACGTGGCCGAGATGCAGATCGAGCACTCTTCCAACGGCGACACGGTCACCTTCGTGCCGAAGGTCGTCGACGCCGGGCACCACCAGCGGCAGTTGCTGCGGCTCACCGGCCTGGACACCGAGGAGAACCAGGCCCGGCGGCTGCTGAACGACCTGGAGAGCTGGATGGCCACCCAGGACGACTACGCCCCGGGCGACCCCCTCGCCGCCCGCCCGGAGGTGCTGGCCCACCGCTGGGTGCGGGACGTGTTCCGGCCCACCGTGCGGGAAGTGCCGCTGGAGCTGCGCGGCCAGATGGACTCCGCGGAGATCTACCACGAGCTCCTGGAACACCGCTGGTACCTGTCGGAGCGGGCGCAGCACGACATAGGGCTCGACACGGCCGTCGACGACTACATCAGGAACATCCTGCCCAAGGCCCGGGAGACGCTGGAGCCCACGACCCCGGAGTGACTCAGTCGTGCGGGACGACGGCGACCGGGCAGCTCGCGTGGTGCAGGACCCCGTGCGCGACCGAGCCGATACGGGCGCCCACGGCGGTGCGGTGGGCGCGGCGGCCGACCACCATCAACTGGGCCCGTTCCGCCACCGACAGCAGCACCTGGCCGGCGCTGCCCATCTCGACGTGTTCGACGACCGGCACGTCCGGGAAGCGGTCCCGCCACGGCTGCAGGGCCGTGGCGAGCGCCTTCTTCTCGTACGGCTCCAGGCCACCGGCGTCGTCGAGGAGTCTCAGCGAGCCGGGGCTGTAGGCGAACACCGGCGGCAGCGTCCAGGCCCGTACGGCGCGCACGGTGGCGCCCCGCGCGGCAGCCGTCTCGAACGCGAACCGCAGCGTGGCGACGCTGTCGTCGGGACCGCCCTGCTGGCCCACGACGATCTCCCGGCCGGCCGCCTCGGCCGACGGCTCGTCCCCGGCCCGGACCAGCACGACCGGCCGGTCGGCCTCGGCGATCACCTGCTGGCCGACCGACCCGAGCAGGAAACCGACGACCGCTCCATGGCCGCGTGAACCGATGACGAGCATCTCGGCGTCGGACGCGGCGGCGACCAGGGTGTCGACGACCGTCCCCTCCAGGACGTCGGTGATCACCTCCAGTTCGCGGTGCCGCCCGATGACCGCCCCGACGGTCTCGGCCACCCCGTCCCGCACCCACTGCGCCTGTGTGTCCCGGTCCGCCACGTCCGGCTGGAACCGCCAGGCGTGCACCACACGCAACGCCAGCCCTCGGCGGACCGCCTCCCGGGCCGCCCAGGCCAGTGCGGCCACGCTCTCGTCCGTTCCGTCGACCCCCGCCGTGATCGGGCGCGTCATCCGGTTGCCTCCCTCTATCTCGGTCACGTGGCCCAGTCTTCACTACGCTGCCGACATGGCCTTGCAATGGGAGCAAGTCGTAGTCGACGCGGCCGACCCGAGGGCCCTCGGGCGCTGGTGGGCCGAGGCGCTCGGCTGGGTGGTCCTGAACGACGCGTCGGACGAGTACGAGATCCGGCCGGAGAAGGACCGGCTGCCCGGGATGATCTTCGTTCCGGTGCCGGAGGGCAAGGCCGTCAAGAACCGGCTGCACCTCGACTTCCGCCCCGACGACCAGGAGGCGGAGGTCGCCCGCCTCCTGGACCTGGGCGCACGTCACACGGACGTCGGCCAGGGCGAACAGACCTGGGTGGTGCTCGCGGACCCGGAGGGCAACGAGTTCTGCGTACTGCGCAGCCGGCCCGCGCAGACCTGAGCGAAGCGGGACGATCGAACATACGATGGGCGGGAGCCGGGGCGGTGGCAGTGCTTCTGCAGGGTGCGCCGTACCCCTGATGGAACCGCTCGGGGTGGGAGACGTATGGCAGAGGCCGCAGAAGCAGCGCGGACCGTCATCTTGACCGTGGACGACGATCCGGGAGTCTCCCGTGCCGTCGCCCGTGACCTGCGGCGACGCTACGGCGCGTCGTACCGGATCGTGCGCGCGGAGTCCGGCGGGTCCGCGCTGGAGGCGCTGCGCGAGCTGAAGCTGCGCGGCGACCTCGTGGCCGTGATCCTGGCCGACTACCGCATGCCGCAGATGAACGGCATCGAGTTCCTGGAACAGGCCATGGACGTGTATCCGGGCGCGCGGCGGGTGCTGCTGACCGCGTACGCGGACACGAACGCGGCGATCGACGCGATCAACGTCGTCGATCTCGACCACTATCTGCTCAAGCCGTGGGACCCGCCGGAGGAGAAGCTCTACCCGGTGCTGGACGACCTGCTGGAGGCGTGGCGCAGCAGCGCCTACAAGCCCGTGCCCAGCACCAAGGTCGTGGGGCACCGCTGGTCGGCACGTTCCTCGGACGTCCGCGAGTTCCTCGCCCGCAACCAGGTGCCGTACCGCTGGTACTCCGCCGAGGAGCCCGAGGGGCAGCGGCTGCTGGCCGCCGCCGGAGCCGACGGGCAGCGGCTGCCGCTGGTGATCACGCCGGACGGCACACCCCTGGTCGAGCCCGAGGCGCCGGAGCTGGCCGCCCGGGTGGGCCTTGCCACGACGCCGGCGGAGGACTTCTACGACCTGGTCGTGATCGGCGGCGGGCCGGCCGGGCTCGGCGCGGCCGTGTACGGAGCGTCGGAGGGACTGCGGACCGTCCTCGTGGAGCGGTCGGCGACCGGCGGGCAGGCCGGGCAGAGCTCGCGGATCGAGAACTACCTCGGCTTCCCCGACGGTGTCTCGGGCGGCCAGCTCACCGACCGCGCCCGGCGGCAGGCGGCCAAGTTCGGCGCCGAGATCCTCACCACGCGCGAGGTGACCGGCCTCGAGGTCAACGGGGCGGCCCGAGTCGTACGGTTCGCGGACGGGTCGGCTGTCGCGGCGCACAGCGTGATCCTGGCGACCGGTGTGCAGTACCGGCAGCTGGAGGCCCAGGGCTGCACCGACCTGACCGGTACCGGCGTGTTCTACGGTTCCGCGCTCACCGAGGCGTCCGCCTGCCAGGGACACGACGTGTACATCGTCGGCGGCGCCAACTCGGCCGGCCAGGCGGCGATGTACCTGTCCCGGGGCGCCAAGTCGGTGACCCTGCTGGTGCGCGGCCCCGACCTGTCGGCGTCGATGTCGCACTACCTCATCCAGCAGATCAACGAGGCGCCCAACATCTCGGTCCGCAGCCACACGGTCGTCGAGGCCGCGCACGGCACGGCCCACCTGGAGCAGCTGACCCTGCGGCACACCGTGAACGGGGAGACCGAACGGGTCGACGCGCAGTGGATGTTCGTGTTCATCGGGGCGGCTCCGCTCACCGACTGGCTGGACGGCACGGTGCTGCGCGACGAACGCGGATTCATTCTCGCCGGGCCCGACCTGACCTCCGACGGGCGCCCGCCCGCCGGCTGGGAGCTGGACCGGCCGCCGTACCACCTGGAGACCAACATTCCCGGCGTGTTCGTGGCGGGCGACGCGCGCGCGGAGTCCGCCAAGCGGGTCGCGTCCGCCGTAGGAGAGGGAGCCATGGCCGTGATGCTCGTCCACCGCTATCTGGAACAGTCATGAGCGGGCAGTTGATGCCGTGCAGTCCCGGGGAGATCGGCTCGCTGTTCCTGTTCGAGAAGCTCAGCCCCGAGCAACTCGGCCGGCTGTGCAGCGAGGGGCGGGTGGAGAAGTTCCAGCCCGGCCCGGTGTACACCGAGGGTGATCCGGCCACCTGCTTCTACGTGATGATCGAGGGCACGGTCGTCCTCTCGCGCCGGGTCGGCGGCGACGACGTGGAGGTGACGCGGACCTCCCAGCGCGGGGTGTACTCGGGGGCCATGCAGGCCTACATCGGGGACCGGGTGCGGCAGGTCTACAACAACTCCATGCGCGTGACGGAGCCGACGCGCTTCTTCGTCCTGCCCGCCGACACCTTCGCGGCGTTCATGCAGGAGTGGTTCCCGATGGCGGTACATCTGCTGGAGGGGCTGTTCTTCGGTTCGAAGAACACGCAGCGGGCCATCGGGCAGCGTGAACGGCTGCTGGCGCTGGGCTCGTTGTCGGCCGGGCTCACGCACGAGCTCAACAACCCCGCGGCGGCGGCCGTACGGGCCACCGCGACCCTGCGGGAACGGGTGGCCAAGATGCGGCACAAGCTCGCTGTGATCGCCGGCGGCTCCTACTCCCCCGAGACCCTCACGAACCTCATCGAGATCCAGGAGCGCACCGCCGAACGGGTCGCCAAGGCTCCCACGTTGAGCCCGCTGGAGGCCTCCGACCGGGAGGACGACCTCACCGACTGGCTCGACGACCACGGCATCCCGGACGGCTGGCGCATCGCGCCCACGTTCGTACAGGCAGGGCTGGACGTCGACTGGCTGGACCAGGTCGCGGCGGCCGTGGACGGCGACATCCTGCCGTCAGCCGTCGGATGGCTCAACTACACCGTCGAGACCGAGCTGTTGATGGACGAGATCGACGACTCCACCACCCGTATCTCGCACCTCGTCGACGCGGCCAAGCAGTACTCGCAGCTCGACCGCGCCCCCTACCAGGTCGCCGACGTCCACGAACTGCTGGACAGCACACTGCTGATGCTGTCGGCCAAGTTCGGGCAGCACATCAAGGTCGTCAAGGACTACGACCGTACGCTCCCGAAGGTCCCCGCCTACCCGGCGGAGCTCAACCAGGTGTGGACCAACCTCGTCGACAACGCGGTGTTCGCCATCAACAGCGCGGGCGGGGAAGGGACATTGACCGTGCGGACGGCGCGCGACGGCGACCGGATGCTGGTGGAGTTCGCCGACACCGGCCCCGGGGTGCCGCCCGACATCCGCAGCCGCATCTTCGACCCCTTCTTCACCACCAAGCCGGTGGGCGAGGGCACCGGTCTCGGCCTGGACATCTCGTGGCGGATCGTCGTCAACAAGCACCACGGCAGCCTCCAGGTCGACTCCGTACCCGGCGACACCCGGTTCCAGGTCCTCCTCCCGCTCACCGCCCCCGACCCCGATCCCGATCCCGAGACCGTCGAGGAGCCGGCATGACCAGCGACACCCGGATCGACCCCAGCGTCCCGCCGAGCGGCACGGGCTGCGTCGACTGCGACGCCGTGGGGGGCTGGTGGTTCCATCTGCGGCGCTGCGCCCAGTGCGGTCACATCGGCTGCTGCGACTCCTCCCCCGCCCAGCACGCCACCGCCCACTACAAGGCGACCGGGCACTGCGTGGTGCGCAGTTTCGAGCCGGGCGAGGAATGGTTCTGGGACTACGAGGCGGGCGAGCTGTACGAGTCAGGACCCGAACTGGCGCCGCCGGTGAGCCACCCGGCCGACCAGCCGGCGCCGGGCCCGGCGGGACGGGTGCCGGCGAACTGGGCGCAGACGCTGCGCCGCTAGGTCTGCCGTTCGGGGCGGCGAGGCGTTGTCAGTGCCACGTGCCAGGATGGATGGGTGCCGCAGACCGCCTTCACCACTCCGCTCGTCGGCCGCGACGAGGAGATCTCCCGACTCGCCGGAGTGCTGGAGCGTGCCCGCGGGGGCGAGGCGCGTGCCGTGCTGGTGGCCGGGGACGCCGGGGTCGGCAAGACACGCGTGCTGGACGAGGTCGCCGTGCGCGCCGCACAGGACGGCATGACCGTGCTCACGGGTCATTGTGTGGACCTCGGTGACGTCGGGCTGCCGTATCTGCCGTTCACCGAGATTCTGGGCGTGCTCGCCACCGACGAGCGGTTCGCCGCCGCGCTCTCCGCACACCCGGTGGTCGACCGTCTACTGGGCGGCGGAACGGACGCCGTCCCGGACACGGGCGGGCGGCTGCGGCTGTTCGAGGGCATGGCGGGCCTGCTCGCCGACCTGGCCGGCATCGCGCCGCTGCTGCTCGTCCTGGAGGACCTGCACTGGGCCGACCAGTCCTCCCGGGACCTGCTGCGGTTCCTGCTCAGCCGCGGCATCCTGCAGCGCCCGGCCGGCGGTGCGCCTGCACACCGGCTGGCCGTGCTCGCGTCGTACCGCGCGGACGACCTGCACCGCCGCCATCCGCTGCGCCCGCTGCTGGCCGAGCTGGTGCGGCTGCCCGCCGTCGAGCGGCTCGAGCTGCGGCCCTTGGCGGACGCCCACGTGACCCGCCTGGTGCGCGCCCTGGAGGACCGCCCACTGCCGGACGCCACGGTCCGCCGGATCGTGGACCGCGCCGAGGGCAACGCCTTCTACGCGGAGGAGCTGCTCGCGGCCACGGACACGCGGGACGCGGGGGTGCCCAGCGGCCTGGCCGACCTCCTCCTGATCCGTGTCGAGCAGCTGTCCGACACCGCCCAGCAGGTGCTGCGCACAGCCGCCGTCGCCGGGCGCCACGTGGAGCACGACCTGCTGCGGGACGCGGTGCGGCTCCCCGAGGACGAGCTGGAGTCGGCGCTGCGCGAGGCGATCGGGCGGCAGCTCCTGGTCGCGGGCGTCGGCGACACGTACGCCTTCCGCCACGCGCTGTCCCGCGAGGCGGTCTACGCCGACCTGCTCCCAGGTGAACGAGCGCGACTGCACGGTGCGTTCGCGCGACTGCTCGCCGACCGGGGTCGTCCTGCCGAGAGCGCGGCGGAACGCGCCCACCACTACCGCGAGAGCCATGACCTGGCCGAGGCTCTCGCCGCCTCGCTGGAGGCCGCCGACCACGCCCATCGGGTCGGCGCACCCGCCGAGGAGCTACGGCATGTCGAAGCCGCCCTCGGCCTGTGGTCGTCGGTGGATCCCGCCAAGTTGCCGTCGGGTGAAGGGCTCGACCAGATCACGCTCACGCTGCGCGCGTCGGCGGCGGCCGCGCACGCCGGGGAGCTGCACCGCGCGGTCTCGCTCACCCGGGCCGCGCTGGCGGGCATCGGCCAGGACGCCGACTCCGAGCTGGCCGCCCGCGTCCGCTACACGCTCGCGGGCAACCTCCTCAGCGTCGACAACCTGACGGCGGCCTACACCCACAGCAGCGAGGCCCTGACCCTGATCCCCGCCGACCCGCCGACGCCCACATGGGTGTGGGCCGCGGCCACGCACGTCATGGCGGCACGCCAGGTCGGGGACGTCGGGACGGCGCTCCGGGTCGCCCGTCAGGCCCTGCGTGCGGCCGAGAAGCTGCGGGTGACCGACGCACAGGCCGATCTGCTGATCTCGCTGGCCACCATGGAAGGAGACGGCCGCCGCGCCCCGGAGGGCCGCGCACGGCTCCGGGAGGCCCGGGAGCTGGCCCGGCGTGCGGGGAACGCGCCGGTGGAGTGCCGGGCGCTGTTCAACCTCGCGGTCGGCTGCTTCGAGTCCGGCGATCTCGAGGAGTGCCTGCTCTGGCTGACCGAGGGCCTGGAGCGGGCGCGCCGCGCGGGGCTGCTGTCCTCGCCGTATCCGCTGGAGATGCGGTATCTGCGGCTGCTGGTGCTGTACACGCTGGGCCGCTGGGACGAATGTGTGCGTGTGGCGGCGGCCGACGCCGAGGTACTGCCCGCGGCGGGCGGGTACACGGTCGGGCCCGCGCTGTACGTGGCCCTGGCGCGCGGCGACGGGCGGGCGGCCGAGCGGGCACGTGCCCTGCTGGAGGGGCCCTTCGACTGGATGGCCGCGCTGGTGGCGGGCATCGTGCTGACCGATGCGGCCGCGCTGCGCAGGGATCCGGAGGCCGCGGTGCAGCGGATGCGGTCCACGGTCGCGGCGCTCACCGACGACGCGGGCACCCGGCCGGACGTCGCGGTACGGCTGGCCGCCCTCGCCCTGTCCGCGGTCGCCGACGCGGCCGGCGAGGCGCGCCTCACCGGCGACGAAGCCGGAGTCCGCCGCTGGACGGACACCGCGGCGGAACTGGTCGACCTGGCCCGCACGGTGGCCCTGCACGGTGAGAACGGCGCGCCGCAGGGTCCCGAGGGCACGGCCTGGCTGGCCCGCGCCGAGGCCGAGTGGACACGCGCCACTGCGGGGCCGGACCCGGCGGCCTGGGAGAAGGCGGTCGCCGCCTTCGACAACGGCGACGTGTACGAGCGGGCCCGCTGCCGTTTCCGGTTCGCGGCGGCCCTGCTGGCGGCGGAGCGGCGCGAGGAGGCGGCTGCCGAGGCCCGCGCCACGCGGGAGGAGGCGACACGGCTCGGCGCCACGCTGCTGCTGGAGCAGCTGGACGACCTCGTCCGCCGCGGCCGCCTCACCGAAACCGAAACCGCCGAGCGCACCTCGCCGCTCACGGCCCGCGAGCAGGACGTCCTGCGTCTTCTCGCCCTGGGCCGCAGCAACCGCCAGATCGGCGAGGAACTGTTCATCAGCGGGAAGACGGCGAGCGTCCACGTCTCCAACATCCTGGGCAAGCTGGGCGCCGCGAGCCGCACCGAGGCGGTGGCGATCGCCTACCGTCAGGGACTGATCGAGCCGGAGCCGACCACGTCCGGCTGAGGTTCGGCGATTCCCGGGCAAGTACGGCGGATTGAGGGACTGTCAGTGCCGGGCGTCACAATCGCCTCCATGACGACGATCGACTGGCGCGAGCTGACGCACGCCTACGGCAGCGCCGAAGACATACCCGGTCTTTTCGCACGCCTCGGTGGAACCGACGACGACGCGGTGTGGCAGGACCTGTGGTCGGCGCTGTGCCACCAGGGGTCGGTGTACGACGCGAGCTGGGCGGCGCTGCCCGTCCTGGCCGACATCGCACTGGGCCGGGCTCCGGGCGGGCCGGCGGACGCGGTGATGCTGGCCGGGGCGATCACGGTCGATGCGGACGACCCGCGCCGCGACCGGTACACGAGGGAGATCGAGGCTCTCCTCGGTGTCGCCCGCGAGCTGCTCGCCGCCCCGGATCAGGACGCTCCCTCCTTCGTCGCTTCGCTCCAGTCCGTGCTCGCCTTCGAGGGCGCCGGGGTATGGGCGGACGCGCTGGACGGGGTGCGCAACGAGGAGTACCAACTCGCCTGCCCCTCCTGCGAGGACGACCTCTACGTCGCCTTCGGCGAGTACGGCTTCTTCACCTCGGCCGGCGACTACGTCGGACCTGGTTCGAAGGACACGTCGGGCCGGACGGACCTGATGCCGGCGAGCCCGGAGTCGCTCGACGGCATCGGCGCGCGCCTGTACCGGGAAGCGGCGACAGCGGGTCGGGCGGAAACCGCCCGCGCGGTGACCTACGTCTTCGGACGGGCACGCTGCCCCTCGTGCGGTGCCCTGATCGTGGTGTCCGAAGAGGTGGAGAGGCAGTGGATCTGACGTCCGGTCGGCCGGGTGCCCGGCGGTGCGGGGCACCCGGCCGCGCCCGGCGTCAGTTCCGCGGGGCGGGCGTGTTCGCGGCCGTCACGTTGACGGCGGCCCACGCCCGGACCACCGTCCTGTACTCGTTGCTGGTCGCGCCGTAGAGGTCTTTGGCCGCCTTCAGCGTGGCGACGCGCGCGTCGTGGAAGTCGGTCGTGGAGACCATGTAGCGGGTCAGGGCCCGGTAGAAGATCGCGGTGGCCTTGGTCCGGCCGATGCCCTTCACCGTGGAGCCGTCGTAGGTCGGCGAGTCGTAGGTGAAGCCTCCGATCGTCTTGCGTCCGCTGCCCTCGGCGAGGAGGTAGTACGCGTGCGAGGAGACACCGGAACCCGCGTGCACCTCGGCGTCGTACACCTCCGGTGACCAGTAGTCGATGGTTCCCTCGAGCCGGTCGAGGGACGGGCGGTCGAGGCGGCGCAGGAACTTCTGGGCCAGGCCCAGCTTCTCGCCGACGAGGTAGTTGGGCGGGTTCTTCGGGTTGTTGGCGCTGAACTCGACGCTGGAGCCGAAGATGTCGGCCAGCGACTCGTTCAGGGCACCGGGCTCGCCGTACTGGTTGCCGTCCGTGTCCACGCGGGTGGGCTCCAGGCGGGCGGTCGCGTCCACGACGCCATGGGTGAGCTCGTGGCCGGTGACGTCGAGGACGACGAGGGGCTTCTTGAACATCGCCCCGTCGCCGTCGCCGTACAGCATGCAGCCGCAGTACGAGTCCCAGAACGCGTTGGCCACCTTGTTGCCGAAGTGGACCATGGCGAGGGCGCCCTTGCTGTTGTTCGCGACGCCCTTGCGGCCGAAGGTCTTCTTGTAGAAGTCCAGGGTCTTCGTGATGCCGTACTGGGCGTCCACCGCGGCGCTGGCGCGGTGGGAGACGGCGCCGTTGCCCCATTTGTTGTCGGTGGAGGTGAACTTCTTGCCCCGCGCGAAGTTCTCCAGTTCCAGGCCCTTGGCGTCCCGGGTCTCGGTGCCCCAGCGGGTGGGGTCCTTGAGGAGGTAGCTGGTGCGGGCCGTACGCGTGGTGGTCAGCGGAACCTTGCCGACGAAGAGGGAGGTGCCGGTGCCGGAGGCGGTCGAGGGGTAGCGGACCGCGCCCGCGGCGGACGTCGCGGCGAGGCCCGTGGTCTGCGGGACGGTGCCGGTGACGGGGTTCAGCTTCTCGCCGCGCTCGCGCAGGGTGTCGAGCAGCTGCGGCGACAGGAACTCGTCGTTGTCGGGCGTGTTGCTGCGCACCTTGCCGGTCACGGCGTCGACGACGACCGTGCGGGAGCCACCGCCCTCGGTCGTGTCGCTGCCGGTCACCCGTACCTGGTAGGCGAGGGCCGAGGCTCCGTCGCGGGCGTCCACCACGAGTTCGGCGGCGGCCGGGTCGCCCTGGGCCACGGCGGCGGCCTTCGCCTCGGCCTGCCGGGCCGTCAGCTTCGCCCCTCCGGCGGCGACGGGCCGGACGGTGTGCTCCGCGGCACGGGTGACGCCGGTGTAGGTCAGCTGCCGGGAGAGGTGGACGACGAGGTCGCCGCCGAGGACGGGCATGCCCTGGTGGGTCCGGACGAACCGGACGTGGCGTGCGCCCTCCGGGTCGATCAGCACGTCCTGGGCCTTCAGTTCGTCGCCCTGGATCACGCCGGTCGCCGAGGCGTGGGCGAAGGCGGCGGCGTCGGCCGCCTCGACGACGGAGGCAGCCGAGGGCTCGTTCGCCGATGCGAGGGCCTCCCCCGCGGGCGGGGCCGCGAAGGCCGTGCCCGACAGGCCCGTGGCGGCCGTCGTCACGGCGACGGCGATCGCAAGGCTGCGTATGTGGGGCTTACGCAAGATGAGGGTTCCTCTTCGTTCCTGGCGGCCTCGCTCACCAACCGCCTTGAGCCATGGCGCGGTTGAAACGCCATGGGGGCTGGTCGGGCCCCGGGACCAAACCCTTGCGGATAAGTCATGTCCATGTAAAGCGAAAAATGATCGCTTTCGGGAGCGCTTCGCCGTAAAACCTGCGGAATCCGATCCCCGGTGATCGCCAGGCGATCAACGGCGTCTCGGCTGTGGAGATGTGACGGCGTGCGAGAGGGTTGCCCCGCTCCGATGTGATCGATCTCGCACTGCGGGGAACCCGCCCGCCCTGACGCACGTTCTCCGGGCAGTACCCACCGGGCTTCGCACCACGACACCAGGGCGGCAGGATGAGCGAGTTGGTCCCCGGGGGCAATCTGCCCCTCCCGGGCGGCTCGCTGACCGTCCGGGTGCCCGGGCCCTTCGACGTCTCCGCGCTCATCACGGACGACGGCGGCAAGGTGCGGGGCGACGGCGACTTCGTGTTCTACAACCAGCCGGCCGCGCCCGGAGCCCGGCTCCGGGGCGACACGCTGACCCTCGAACCGGCAGCACTGCGCGCCGGTGCCACCCGGGTCACGGTGGTCGTCACTCCCGTCGAGCCCAGCACTCCTCTGGCCCGCCGGCCCGCCCCCACGCTCCACGTCACCGACGCCCAGGGCCGCCCGCTCGCCCGCTTCGCCCCATCCCGTCCACGGCAGGAGACGGTCCTGCTGCTCGCGGAGGTCTACCGGCGCGGTGGGGGCTGGAAACTGCGGGCGCTCGGGCAGGGATACGCGGACGGACTGGCGGGCCTCGCGCGGGACTTCGGGGTGGATGTCGTCGAGGACATACCCGTTTCACCGACGCCATCGGTCGCACCCGGGCGCGCATCCTCGGTCCCGGCACCGCAGGCACCCCGGCCGCTGCCGAGCCCCTCCCCCGACCCGGACGGTTTCCTCGGCCTGGTCAACTCGGCGCGTTCTGCGGTCGGTTCCCCGCCCGTCTCCCTCGATGCCCGGCTGGTCTCCGCCGCGCAGGCGCACTCCGCAGCCATGGCGGCCGCCGGACGCCTGGGCGTCGAGAGCCGGGACGGCGTCTCCGTCCACCAGCGCGTCACGACCGCCGGGTACACGTACGTCACGGTGGGCGAGCACCTGGTCTCCGGCCCGCGCACCCCCGCCGAGTTCGTCTCGTACTGCCTGGACACCGAGCAGGCCCGCCGAACCCTGCACGACCCCGTCTTCACCCATACCGGACTGGCGTACGCCAGCGGCGGCCGCTCCGGCGACACGTACTGGACCGCGCTGTGGGCCAGACCTCTCACCCCGGGCGATCTCGCATGGACCGAGGCCGAGGTCGTCGACCTCACCAACCGGGAACGCACCCGGGCCGGTCTGCGGCCGCTCGCCCCCGATCCCCTGCTGGCCAGGGCCGCGCAGGCACACAGCGCGGACATGGTGGCCCGCTCCTTCTACTCGCACACCTCGCCCGAGGGAAGCCGACCCTGGGACCGGGCCGCCGCCGCGGGCTCCGCCCGGCGCACCATCGGCGAGAACATCGCCTGCGGCCAGCGCTCCCCCGCCGAGGTCGTGGACGGCTGGATGAACAGCCCCGGCCACCGCGCCAACATCCTCAACCCCGGCTTCACCCACATCGGCGTCGGATTCGCCGGCGGCGGCAGGGCGGGCACGTACTGGACGCAGTTGTTCGGCGCCTGACGCCGACGGCGCCCGGGGAGCGATCCCCACGCCGTTCCGACCTCTTGATCGGCAACAGGTGTCCGGCCGGCGGGCGGGCCTGCGCGCCCTCGCCAGCGGCCGGCCATGCGGCGACGGGCCAAGGCCGCCGCTACGGCCGGCATCCAGGTCGCTGCCCGCCTCCCGGTCGCCGGTGACAAGGTGCCGCCCAACGCGGCCCCGGCCCTGCTTGCCGGGCCACTCGGCGAGTTGCCGGCCCACCGTCAGCGGTCGCCGCGCCCGGGGGCACCCCCCACGATCTGTTCAGCCCCCTGTTGACCTCGGTCCTCGTCGGGGAGAGGGTTCGAAGTGCGGACGCAACCGGCACACGAAAGGTGGTCGTCTTGATCGGCATCTCGGACATCGAAGCCGCGGCGGACCGGATCGCCGGGCACGTCGTGCGCACCCCGACGCTGCCGAGCCCCGGCCTCACCGCGCTGCTCGGTGCCCCGGTGACGGTCAAGCTGGAGCTGCTGCAGCGCACCGGCTCCTTCAAGGCGCGCGGGGCCACCGCGAAGCTGCTCTCACTCAGCGAGGCCGACCGGGCCGCCGGGGTCGTGGCGGTCAGCGGCGGGAACCACGGGATCGCCCTGGCGCTCATGGCGGCCGCCCTCGATGTGAAGGCCACGGTGGTCATGCCGCGTTCGGCGCCCGCCCGTGCCGTCGAGATCGCCCGGGACGCGGGTGCGTCGGTGCGGGTGACCGATGACATGGACGGCGCGTTCTCGCTCGTGACGCGGTTGCGGGACGAGGGACTGACCCTGGTCCACCCGTTCGACGATCCTTTCGTGGTCGCCGGGCAGGGCACCGTCGGGCTGGAGTTCGCCGAGGACGCGGGCGACCTCACCGACGTGGTCGTCAGTATCGGGGGCGGTGGTCTGATCTCCGGAGTCGCGGCGGCCCTGCGGGCCCGCCGCCCGGACCTGCGGATCTGGGGTGTGGAGACCGAGGGTGCCGAGGCCATGTCGCAGGCGCTGGCGGCGGGCGGTCCGGTGCCGGTCGCCCTGTCCTCGATCGTGTCCACGCTCAGCGCCCCGTCGGTGTCGCAGCTGACGTACGACCATGTGGCGGCGCTGGTCACCGAGGTGCTCGTGGTCCCCGACCGGGAGGCCGTACGGGGCTGCCTGGAACTCGCCGAGCACGCCAAGGTGTGGGCCGAACCGGCAGCCGGCTGCCTCCTCCCGGCGGCCCGGCGGGTGCTGGAGCGGGTCGGTGAGGGAGCCCGGCTCGGGCTGGTGGTGTGCGGGGGCAATGCGACGCCCCGGTCCCTGGTGACCTGGGCGGAAAGCTTCCAGCTTCTCTGACCGCCCGTGTATGCCGCAGAACGGCCGTTCCCGCGGTTGCTGCTGAATGCGCCATGTCGCCGAGTTCGTTCTCGGACTCGACGTGAACTGTTTACCGCTGGTTACCACCAGGTCGGTGCGCTATTGGGGCCGCGGATACGCGCGGCGCGAATTCCAGGGGGTGTCCCGGCGGGCGTCCTATCGAGGTGAACGCCGTGACGACATCCGCTCGGATGGGACTCCGGGAACCTTTTCCTCGCACACTCGCACGCAGGTTTTTTTGAAGAAAGGCCAGAAAATCCCCCGGAGTTGCGGATCTTTTGAACGCACTCCGGCCGGGCCGCCGTACCACTGGGAAAGATGGGAACCGGGGGTTCAGCGAGGGATGACCATGGTCAAGACGCACGTCTCCGCGCACGAGTTGGTCGCCGGGAGATACCGACTCCACGACGTGGTCCACCGGGAGGTCAACCGCATCTGCTGGGAGGCCGAGGACGTCGAGACCGAACGCCCGTGTCTGGTCACCCGGATCGGGCTTCCGGACGACCCCTGCGAGGAGACCCCGCGCCGGACCACGGGCCGCATCCTGCGCATGTCCGAGACGATGGCGCGGCTGTGCCCCGGACGGGTCGTGCCGGTCATCGACGCCGTCGAGGAGCCGGGTGCCCTGTGGACCGTCACCGAGCGGATCGACGGCACGCCGCTGGGGGAACTCCTCGCGAAGAAGGGCGCGTTCAACTACATCCGGGCGGCTCGCGTCGGGCTGGAACTGCTCGACGTGCTCGAAGCCGCGCACGGCGAGGGCATCACGCACGGCGAACTCAGTCCCGGCCAGGTGTTCGTCCGCAAGCGGGGCCAGCTCGTCGTCACCGGGTTCGGGCTCGCCGGTGCCACCCTCGCGCCCCGGGTCACCGCACCGTCGTACGCCTCCCCCGAGCAGGCCCGTGACGAGCGCATCGGCCCGGCGGCCGATCTGTGGGCGCTGGGCGCGATCCTCTACACAATGGTCGAGGGCCGCCCGCCGTTCCGTGACCGGGGCCGGCCCGAGGCCACCCTGAGAGGCGTCGACCGGCTGCCGCTGCGCACACCGCTGCGCGCCGGACCCCTCACCCGGACGGTGACGGGACTGCTCCGCAAGGACTCCCGCGAGCGGCTGAGCCGTCCGGTGGTCCGCACCGCCCTCACCCGCGTTCTGAACGAGGACCCGGGCGCGGCCCTGGAGGAGATGCCCGAGCCCCGGCTGCGTCGCGCCTACGCCGCCGCCTGCCACGCCGGTCCGGGGTGGAGCAGGAGGACCATGGCGGCCGGGACGGCACTGGCCTTCGTCACCGTGGCGGTCGCGGTCCTCGCCGTCACCGACCAGCTGCCCGGCCTGGGCACGACTGCGTCCGACGTGCAGTCCCGTCCCTCCGCGACCGCGTCCGACGCGCAGTCCCGCCCCTCCGCGACCGCGTCCGAAGCCGCACCCACTCCGACCCCGTCCGCCTCTGCCTCCGCGTCGCCGCCCGGCGGCGACCGCACGGAAGCGACTCCCAGCCCGTCCGGCACACAGACCACCGGCACCTCCCCGTCGGCCTCCGCAGGCGCCCTGCCGGCCGGCTACCACCGCTACGACGCCCCCGAGGGGTTCTCCATCGCCCTCCCCGACGGCTGGAAGCGGCTCAAGACCTCCGAAGCGGACGAGGCGTACCGCGTCACGTTCGGCGCGTCCGGCGACCCGCGCACACTCGCGGTGACGTACAGCGAAGCCGTCGGCCCCGACCCGGTGGCCGTCTGGCGCGACGACGTCGAACCCGGGCTGCGGCTGACCGCGGGCTTCCAGCGCATCGGCGAGATCCGGGCGACCACGTACCAGGGGTACAAGGCCGCCGACATGCAGTGGTTCTCCGACCCGGACGGCACACGCATCCGCACCTTCGGCCGCGGCTTTCTCCTGGGCGGCCACCGCGGCTTCTCGCTGCGCTGGACGACGCCCGCCGCCGACTGGGACGCCGCAGTCAACCGACAGGCGCTGGACACGTTCCTGCGGACGTTCCGGCCGGGGTCGGACTGACCCGGCCGGAACGAACCCGCCGTGCTCAGCCCGACGTGCGCGGCGCGCGCAGCGAGCGCAGCGGCCCGCCGTGCAGCGGAGCCGTGGCCCAGCGTGCCGTGAACGTCCGGTCCGTGAGTGAACAGGTCACCGTCAGCCGGTGCGGAGTCTCCAGGAACACCACATCGACGGCGAGGGTGTCGGGATCGGTCCAGCCGCCGCTCACGGCGATCGGCAGCGGCTCCTCGCCCACCGACCAGCCGTCCGCGCCCAGCCGGAGATCGAGGCGCATGCCGCCCTCGTCGAGGGTCAGTGTCCAGCCGTCCTCTCCGGCTTTCACCGTGACGGCGGTCAGGCCCGGCTGGTCCGCGCAGACACCGCCGTAGGGCACGAACGCGGCCGCCGCCCAGTCCCCGGCACGCTCCGGAGGTGCGGGCTTGCCCGCGGCCGGCGGGAGTGCGAGGCGCGCCAGGCGCGCGGCGAGAGCCGCGTCCGCGTCCTCCCGGTCGGGCAGCGGCGCCGCGAACGCCGGCAGGAGGTGCTCCCAGACCAGATTCAGCAGGGCCTGCATCTCGACCGTCGCCGCGGTCGTGGCGATCACGGCGTCGTGTTCGGGCAGCACGAGGCAGAACTGGCCGTACGCCCCGTCGCCGCGGTAACCGTGCCGCGACCTCCAGAACTTCAGGCCGTACCCCCGGTCCCAGTCCTGCCACGTCTCCCCCATGGCGCCCGCCGTGGGGATGTGCTCCCGCGTGGCCTCGGCGACCCACTCCTGCGGCAGCAGCCGTTCGCCCTCCCAGACGCCGTCGCGCAGGTACAGCTGTCCGAGCCGGGCGACGGCGTCGGTGGTGGCGTGCAGTCCGCTGAAGCCCAGCTCACGGCCGGCCCGGTCGCTGATCCACGCCACCTCGCCGATGCCGAGCGGATCCAGCAGCCGCGGCCGCAGGTACTGGGTGAGCGACTGCCCCGTGACGCGCTGGACGATCGCGGCGAGCGTGAACGTGGCGGACTGGTTGTACGCGAAGACGGTTCCCGGATCGCGGTCCGGCGGCAGCAGGAGGAAGCCGCGGACCCAATCCCCGGGATCGAGGGCGCGGGCCCGGTCGAAGGTCTCCGCCTCGTGCCCGCTGGACATGGACGCCACGTGCCGGACGAGCATCGCCCTGCTGCGCGGGTCGGTGATGTCGGCGTCGAACTCCGGGAAGTACGAGATCACCGTGTCGTCGAGCCGCATCAGCCCTTCGGCCACGGCGAATCCGGCGGCCGTGGAGGTGAAGCTCTTGCTGATCGAGTAGAGGAGATGGAGGCGCTCGGTCGTGTACGGCGCCCACCAGCCGCAGGCCACGAGGTGCCCGTGGCGCAGGATCATCAGGCTGTGCGGTTCGATGTCCGGGGCGGCCTCGACGGCGTCGAGGAAGGCGTGGACACCGGCGGCGTCGACGCCCTGGGCGGCGGGGGTGCTCGAGGGCAACGGTCGGACAGACATACGGGCATCCTCTCCCGGTGCCCGGGTGGTGATCGAGAGGTTTCGCGCCTCGGTCAGCGCGCCCCTGCCCGTCCGTCCCGTTTTCGCCATCCGTGTCCGGGGACTCGGCCCGTATGGTGCAGATCGGATACACGATGATGACCGAGCAGGCCGGCCCGCGTGAGCTCGTGGACCATCTGGTCCGTGCCGAGGAGGCGGGCTTCGACTTCTCCGTGACCTCGGACCACTACTTTCCGTGGCTGCGCTCGCAGGGCCACTCGCCGTACGCGTGGAGCGTGCTGGGCGCGGCCGCGCAGGCGACCTCGCGGATCCCGCTGATGACCTACGTGACGTGTCCGACCTTCCGCTATCACCCGGCGGTGGTGGCGCAGAAGGCGGCCACGATGCAACTGCTGTCCCGGGGCCGCTTCCGGCTGGGCCTCGGCTCCGGGGAGAACCTCAACGAGCATGTGGTGGGCGGTGGTTGGCCTTCCGTGGACGTGCGGCACGACATGCTCGAGGAGGCCGTGGAGATCATCCGCGCGCTCTTCGAGGGCGGGCATGTGAACCACCGCGGCACCCACTTCGACGTGGAGTCGGCCCGGCTGTGGGATCTGCCCGACGAGCCGCCGCCCCTGGGCATCGCCACCTCGGGCGAGCAGTCCTGCGCCCTCGCGGGCAGGCTCGCCGACCTGGTCATCGCCACCGAGCCGGAACGAGGTCTGCTGGAGGCGTTCGACCGGCACGGCGGCGCGGGCAAGCCGCGCGTGGGCCAACTCCCGGTGTGTCACGACCCGAACCGGGACACCGCGGTGAAGCGGGCGCACGCACAGTTCCGCTGGTTCGGCGGCGGCTGGATGGTCAACTCGGAGCTACCGCACCCGGATTCCTTCGAGTCCGCCACGCAGTACGTCACCCCGGACGACGTGGCCTCATCGATCCCGTGCGGCGACGACCCGGAGGACTTCGTCGAGGCGGTACGCCCGTACGCCGAGGCCGGGTTCACCGAGATCGCCCTGGTGCAGATCGGGGGCGAGGCGCAGGAGCCGTATCTCGACTGGGCGGAGAAGACGCTGCTGCCCGCACTCCGGGACGCTTTCGCCTGACCACGTCCGCATCCCACCTCCCCGGGAAGCGACGGAGCACCACCCGCCGGTGCCATAGGCTTCCGTTCTGCGCCACTGCAGTCCGAGCAGCCTGTACAGGAGAGTCACCCGTGAGCCTGGCGACCGCCCCGTCCGAGACGTCCCCCGCGCCCCTGTCCGACCTCGTCGCCCGGGACGCACGAGAGTTCGGGGTCTACGCGCGGACCGGAGGGTGGGCGTTCGGCCTCATGGTGGCGCGCAGTGTGCGCCCCGGCGGGCAGGGGGCGGACGAGACGCCGAAGGTCTCGGCGAAGGAGTTCGCCGAGCTCGCCGGGTGCTCCCCCGAGCGGGTCATGCGCTACTACAAGGCGTGGGACCGCGCCGCCGACGACGGGCTGGTCCCGCACTTCGAGGTCCTCGCGCCGGGCCAGGACGTGGAACTGCCGGACGCCGACGCGTGGTTGAGCTACTACGTCTCCCGCAACAGCGCCACCTCCGAGCGCGGCACTGCCATCGCCGAGGCCGCCGAGGCCGAGGGGATCCGCCCCACGAAGGCGCTGGAGGTCGCGGAGAACCCCACTGCCCTGCGCGCCGCGATCCTCGCCGACCCGTCCACCGCCCGGGCCGCGCGACAGGCGCTGCTCGACCGGGTCCGCGAAGACCCGGAGCTGCAGGCCGAGTTGGCCCGCGACGTGGTACGCACCGACGACCTGAAGAAGGCCGTCGCCACGGAGAGCCGGTCCGCCGACCGCATCGGCTATGTGCGCCAGATCGCCGAGTCGGGGCAGATCAGGACCCCCGCGGGACAGACCGTCGACGCACCCGCCGATTTGCGCCAGGAGGCCGAACGGCACCTGTCGCTCATCGACGAGCTGGACGAGGACGAGGACACCGGCGAGTGGGCGAGCGAGGCCTACGACACGATGAAGTCCCTCGTCGTCGAGGCCGTGGAGGCCGATCCCGAACTGCGTGTGCAGGAGCGGCGGACGAAGTTCTACAGCAGCCTGCAGAAGGCGACCAGGGTGTTCGAGGACCTGACCTTCGACGACGCCGGGGACTTCTACGAGGACGACATGGTCCAGCGTCTGGAGGAGCTCCAGCAGGCCATCGGCACGTGCCTCGCGGCGCTGCGGGATGCGCAGGGCAGCGCACGGCGAGCTGAGTAGCCGTACTCATGCCGCCGGCCGCCCACCGGCCCGACGATGGGGGCTCCCACGACGAGGAGCGTCCCGATGCCCGCTGTTCCTGCAGTCCCGCCGCCCGCTGTCGTCCCGGCCCCGCGCCGGATGCTGCCCGCCGTTCTCGGCTGGGCCGTGGTGGCGGGGCTGGCCCTGTCCGCCTGGAATCCGCACGACCGGATGACGTGGTTCCTGGAGACCGTGTGGGTCGTCGTGGGGCTGCCGCTGATCGTCCTGAGGTGGCGGCGGTTCCCGCTGACGAACCTGCTGTGCTGCCTGCTGGCGGTGCACGCGATGGTGCTCGCGCTGGGCGGTCACTACACGTATGCGCAGGTGCCGCTGGGCGACTGGGTGCGGGACACGTTCGGGCTCGAGCGCAATCCCTACGACCGGTTCGGGCATCTGATGCAGGGATTCGTGCCCGCCGTCCTGGTACGGGAGCTGCTGAGCCGCACCTCGCCCCTGCGCGCAAGCCGCTGGCTGGCCCCGCTGACGGTGTGCGCGTGCCTCGCGTTCAGCGCGGTCTTCGAGATGTTCGAGTGGGCGGCCGCCGTGATCGGCGGGCAGGCGGCGGACGCGTTCCTGGCCACCCAGGGTGACGTGTGGGACACGCAGTGGGACATGTTCTGCGCCCTGATCGGGGCCACGGTCTCGGTCCTGGTACTGAGCCGGCTGCACGACCGCCAGCTCGCCGCGTTGTCTGTCACCTCGTCGTATGGCGGCGCCGTGTCCACAGCGGCAGCGCGAACCAGCACAGCAGGTACCAGGTGACGACGGCCGCCACCAGCCAGGGCACATAGGCGTTGTGGGTGGCGACCCGGAGAATCAGCAGGAGCGCGGCCGTCATCGTGGCGAGAAGGAGCAGCAGGCCGACGAAGGTCAGCCGGGAGGCCCACTGCACCGCCTGCGGTTTGATCCGCCGTCCGGACACCAGGCGGTGCAGGGACACCGGTCCGATCAGGGCGCCGGTGGCGGCCGCGCCCAGGACGACCGTCACGATGTAGATGGTCTGGTCCGTGTCCTCCAGCCGGTCGTACTTCGGTGTGAACACGACGGTGAGCAGGAAGCCGAAAAGGATCTGGACGCCCGTCTGGGCCACGCGGACCTCCTGGATGAGGTCGCCCCACATGCGGTCCGCCCGTTCGTCCGCTGTCTCGTCACGTCCCGTCCGCCTGTCTGCCTCCACCATGCGGCCCGGGTAACCGGCTGCTGATCGTTCAAACAGATCGGGCGGCCAGGAGCAGCAGGTCAGCTGCTCCTGGACCCGCGGGGTTCACCAGCGGCCCTCCACCTGGGCCTTGATCCGGCGGTCGTAGAGGTCCTGGATCGCCGCGAGCGTCTCGCCGGACAGCTCCGGCAGCCCGGCGGCGGCCGCGTTGGCGCGGGCCTGTTCGGGAGAGCGGGCGCCGGGAATGACCGTGGACACGCCGGGCTGCTGGATGATCCAGCGCAGCGCCAGCTGGGCCGGGGTGAACCCCTCGGGTGCGAGGGCGGCGAACTCGGCGGCCGCCTCGACGCCGCTCTCGTAGTCGACTCCCGAGAAGGTCTCGCCCTGGTCGAAGGACTCCCCGTGCCGGTTGTAGGTGCGGTGGTCGTCGGCGGGGAAGACGGTGTCCTTGGTGTACTTGCCCGACAGCAGGCCGGAGGCGAGCGGGACGCGGGCGATGATCCCGACGCCCGCCTCACGTGCCGCGGGAAGCACCTCGCGCAGGGGCTTCATGCGGAAGGGGTTGAGGATGATCTGCACGCTCGCCACACCCGGCCGGGCGATCGCGGTGAGCGCCTCCGCACAGGTCTCGACGCTGACGCCGTAGTGGGCGATGCGCTCCTCGGCGACCAGGGTGTCCAGGGCGTCGAACACCTCGTCCGTGGAGTAGACGGGGGTCGGCGGGCAGTGCAGCTGTACGAGGTCGATGCGGTCGACTCCGAGGTTGCGCCGGGAGCGGTCGTTCCAGGCGCGGAAGTTGTCCAGGACGTAGTTCTCGGGGATCTGCTCGACGCGGCGGCCCATCTTCGTCGCGACCAGCACATGCAGATCGGGCCTGCTGCTCAGGAACGTGGCAATGGTCTGCTCGCTGCGTCCGTCGCCGTAGACGTCGGCGGTGTCGAAGAAGGTCACCCCCGACTCGGCCGCCGTCTCCAGTACGGCAAGGGCTTCCTTGTCGTCGACGTCTCCCCAGTCGGCGCCCAGCTGCCATGTGCCGAGACCGACCACGGATGCGTGCTGACCCGACCTGGTGAATTCGCGCTCGTCCATGGTGTCAGTCTGTCATCCCCTGATCGACCGGCTCTTCTTCAGGGTGTGAGGTGTGTCTGCACGGTGGGGGCGTAGCGGTCCACGATGTCGTCGAGCGGGGTGGCCCGGAGTTCGGTGCCGCGGGCGATGCCGAACATCACGCCGAGGCCGAGCAGGGTGGCGACGGCGAGTTCGGCGCGCAAACCGGCGTCGGGACCGGTGAGACGGGTGGCGAGGCGTTCGGTGACCTGGGTGCGGAAGTTGGCGCGGAGGATGTCGCCGTGGTCGCCGTGCAGGGGTGCGAACGCGATCCGCAGCAGCGGGTCGGCGCCGCGTTCCCGCTGGCTGAGGAGTACATGGCGGACCATGTGGCGGCCGAGCTCGGGCAGTGGGGCGTCCAGCAGGGCGTCGGCGTCGGTCTCGAAGGACATGACACGGGCGAACAGGGTGTCCTTGTTGCCGAAGTATTTGAGGATCAGCGGCGGACTCACCCCGGCGCGGTCGGCGACCGCCTTGAGGGTGATGTCGGCATGGGCGTGCCGGGCGAGGAGGTACCGGGCGGCGCGCAGTATGGCCGCCTTGGTGGCCTCGGCGTCGCGTCGGGCCGGTGCGTGCGTGGAGGGAGTGCTCACGGCATTCATGGTCCCTCGTTCGCCGGGTCGCCGGGGATGGTCAGCGCCACCGCGCACGCCACCAGGGCGATCGCGCCCGCGAGGGCGAACGCCGGCAGATAGCCGTGCAGCGTCGGCACCGGCGCCCCGCCGACCGGCCGCGTGTGGTGCACCAGCACCGCTGCGACGGCGGCGCTGGAGGTGGCCTGGCCGATGGTGCGCATCAGGACGTTGACGCCGTTGGCGGAGGCGGTCTGCCCGGCCGGGACGGCGTGCAGGATCAGGGACGGCAGGGCCGTGTAGGCGAGGGTGGTGCCGATGGCCACCACCCCCGCTCCGACGATGATCATCCAGAGTTCGCGGCTGTCCGCGATGCGCACCGCGTAGCCCAGGGCGATGACCGCGGCACCGAGGGCCAGCGTGACCCGCGGGCCGCGTGCCTGCGACATCCGCGCCGAGACGGGCGAGATCAGCAGCATGATGACGCCGCCGGGCAGCAGGCACAGGCCCGTCTCCACGATGGACAGCCCGAGCCCGTATCCGGTCGCCCGGGGCGCCTGCACCAGCTGGGCCGTCAGGAGGGAGTTGGCGTAGAAGGCGAACCCGGTCAGGAGAGCGGCGACATGGGGCAGGCCGACCCGCGGCCGCGACACCAGCCGCAGATCGACCAGGGGCAGCCGGGCGCGCAGCTGCTGCCACGACCACAGGCCCAGGATCACGCCCGCAGCGCCGAACAGTCCGAGGGTCCGGGTACTGCCCCACCCCCACGGCCCGCCCTGCGACACTCCCAGCAGCAGGCAGCCGAGGCCGGCGGCCAGCCCGAGCGCGCCCGGCACGTCGAAGCGGCCGGGCTCGCGCGCGGGGGACTCCGGCACCGCCCACCGGGTCAGCGCGACGCCCGTCGCGCCGAGGGCGCCGGTCACCCAGAACATGACGTGCCAGTTGGCGTACTGGACGACCACGGCCGCGGCCGGCAGCCCCAGCGCCGCGCCGATGCCGACCGTGGAGCTCATCAGCGCCACCGCGGAACCCCGGCGCTCCGCGGGCAGTTCGTCGCGCAGGATGCTGATGGACAGCGGTACGACGGCGGAGGCGGCGCCCTGCAGGGCGCGCGCCGCGATCAGCACGCCGATCTCTGAGGTCAGGGCGCAGATCACCGAGCCGGCCGCCATGAGCGCGAAGGCCGCGAGCAGCACCCGCCGCTTGCCGTACATGTCCCCGGCACGGCCGAGGACCGGGGTGAGCACGGCACCCGACAGGAGTGTGGCCGTCACCATCCAGGAGACGGTGCCCGGCGAGGCGCCGGTGAGGCGGGGCAGGTCCGGCAGCAGCGGGACGACGACTGTCTGCATGACGGCCATGAGGATCCCGCCGAACGCCAGCACGGGGATGGTGAGCCGGCTGCGCAGCGCCGGGAGGGCCGCCCGGCCGGGTGGGCTCGTCCGGCGGTCGGTGGTGGCGGGTGGGTCGTCGGGTATCGGGGCGGGCAATGCCATGGGCACTCCAGGGTCCGCTGCGAAACGAAATCGAGGTGAATGACGATTCACCTCAACCAGTGAATCGCCATTCACCTCGAAACGCGAGCCTTTTCCGGCTGGATGCCGGGCGGCGGTGCGGGCTGCGGGCGGATCGAGGCCCGATGATCCGGATCGCGCCAGATTCACGGAGTGACCGGCGCCACTGCCTGCACATGGCGCCGCGAAAGATCACCCGGAACCCCGCCACCAGGGGGAGGAATTTCTCCTTCCGCGGCACCCGGGGCCCTTCCGCAGCAAGATCATCCTTGTTCAACACTGCACGACATTTACGCAATTGTCCTGATCGTAGCCAACCACCCTCGGGGGATTTCTCCCGCATTCGTCAGGGCCGATAGGCATGCGGTGCCGTCAATCGAACGCACCTTTGGGGAGATCCCGCATGCCCGAACTCAGCCGCCGCCGCGCGCTCACCGCCGCTGCCGCCCTCGCCGCGACCGCCGGCGCCCTGTCGCTCACCGCGCCGACCGCACGGGCCGCCGAACACGACCACGCCTCGCCCGAACCCTTCGACGAGGTCTACAAGGGCCGCCGCATACAGGGCCGGCCGGCGGCCGGAAGCGGTCACCACCACGGCGCCGGTTACGCCGTGTTCGTCGACGGCGTGGAACTGCACGTGATGCGGAACGCCGACGGCACCTGGATCAGCGTGGTCGGCCACTACGACCCGGTACCCACCCCGCGCGCCGCCGCACGTGCCGCGGTCGACGAACTGCGGGGCGCCCGGCTCGTCCCGTTCCCCGCCAACTGACCGCCGTCCACGCACACTTGGAGCACCCGCACATGACCGTCCGCAAGAACCAGGCCCACCTGACCGCCGAGGAGAAGCGCCGCCTCGTCGCCGCCCTCCTGGAGCTCAAGCGCAGCGGCCGCTACGACACCTTCGTCACCACGCACAACGCCTTCATCCTGGGCGACAGCGACAACGGCGAGCGCACCGGCCACCGTTCGCCGTCCTTCCTGCCCTGGCACCGCAGATTCCTGCTGGAGTTCGAGCGGGCCCTGCAGTCGGTGGACGCCACGGTCGCGCTGCCGTACTGGGACTGGACCGCCGACCGCACCGCGCGCGCCTCCCTGTGGGCGCCGGACTTCCTCGGGGGCACCGGGCGCAGCCGCGACGGCCAGGTGATGGACGGGCCGTTCGCCGCGTCCACGGGCAACTGGGCGATCAACGTGCGCGTGGACGGCCGTACGTACCTACGGCGTTCGCTCGGCGCGGGCGGCCGCGCCCTGCCGACCCGGGCCGAGGTGGACTCCGTACTGGCGATGGCGACGTACGACATGCCGCCCTGGAACAGCGCGTCGGACGGCTTCCGCAATCACCTTGAGGGGTGGCGTGGAGTCAACCTGCACAACCGGGTCCACGTGTGGGTCGGCGGGCAGATGGCCACCGGCGTCTCCCCGAACGACCCCGTGTTCTGGCTGCACCACGCCTATGTCGACAAGCTGTGGGCGGAGTGGCAGCGCAGGCATCCCGGCTCCGGCTATCTGCCGGCCGGCGCGACGCCGGACGTGGTCGACCTCGGCGAGACGATGAAACCGTGGAACGACACGACTCCGGCGGACCTGCTCGACCACACGACCCACTACACGTTCGACGCCTGATCAGGCTCGACGGTACGGCAGTCCGGGTGGCCCCAGCCCTGGGCGTTCTTCGCGATCGGCTCACCGGCGGCGTACGAGCGGCCGCACGGACAGCGGCCGGGGAACTTCGCCTTGATCGTGCGGGACGAGGAAGCGCCGTTGCGCCGGGGCGACTTGGCTCCGGAGGGCCGGCCGGACCTCGGCTTCGGAGTGTCGGGCGAGGGCGGCGGCTCGGGTGAGCCCAGGTCGCTGCCCGCGGCCTCCTGCACGCTCGCCGCCTGACTGGCGGCCCGGTCGGCGAAGTCGTTGAGCCGGTCGCCGTCGACCTGGTGGGCGGGGACGTAGCGGAAGTCGACGGAGCGGCCGCTGAGCAGCTCGTCGATGCGCACCACCAGCTCCTGGTTGGCGACCGGCTTGCCCGCCGCCGTCTTCCAGCCGTTGCGCTTCCAGCCGGGCAGCCAGGTCGTGACCGCCTTCATGGCGTACTGCGAGTCCATGCGGACCTCGAGCGGCACGGCAGGGTCGGTCGCCGCCAGCAGACGCTCCAGGGCGGTGAGTTCGGCGACGTTGTTGGTCGCCCTGCCGAGCGGCCCGGCCTCCCAGCGGGCCGGAGTCTCCGAGTCGTCCGCGACCACCCAGGCCCAGCCCGCCGGACCGGGGTTCCCCTTCGAAGCCCCGTCGCACGCGGCCACCACACGTTCACGCATGCGTACGATCATGCCATGGCGGGGCGGGGGCTCGGCCACGGCCTGGGGCAGGTCTAGGGGACGTCGACGGACTGCGGCATCTCACCCGCGGTCGTCGTGACGTCGATCACCGAGAAGTTCGCGCCCTGCAGGTCGCTGAGGGCGGCGAACCGGCCGAACGGCGTGTCCATCGGTCCGAACCGCAGAACGGCGCCGAGCTTGGTCGCCTTCGCGACGGCGTCGTCGCAGTTGTCGACGGTGAAGTAGACGTTGATGTACGACGGGACCTCGGGCGGGAACTCGTCCGTCATCTTCATCCGGCCGAGGACCGTGTCGTCGCCGAGGTTGAACAGGCGGAAGTCGACGGCTTCGTCCTGCAGCTGCTTCGCCGAGTAGCCGAAGACCGCGGGGAGGAACGCGTCCGTCTTCTCCGGCTCACGCGTGAAGACCTCGGCCCAGCAGAACGCGCCGGGTTGCTCGGGCGGCGCCTCGAAGCCCTCGTGGGTGCCCGCCTGCCACACCCCGAACACGGCGCCGCTGGGCTCGCGGCCCAGGCACATGGTGCCGAACTCGCCGACCTGCATCGGCTCCATCAGCACCTCACCGCCGTTCTCGCGGATCTTCACCGCGGTGGCGGCGGCGTCGGCGGAGGCGAAGTAGAGGCACCACTGCGACTGGCCCTCCTGGCCCGGCATCGGCGGTACGACCGCGGCGACCGCCTTGCCGTTCACATAGGCCTGGGTGTAATTGCCGTACTCCGACGACGCCTCGCCGAAGCTCCAGCCGAGGACGTCGCCGTAGAAGCTCTTGGCCCCCTCGACGTCGCTGAACATCGCGTCGGCCCAGCAGGGGGTTCCCTCAGGTTGCACGGCCATGACTGCGGACCTCTTCCGGATCGGTGGGTTGTCCGATTCCTCACGCTAGTCACGCGCCGGTCGGACCGCGCGCCGAACCCTTCGGCCGTTACACACTGGAGTGACACGGTCTGCTCTGCGACGGAACGGGGCACGGTATGGCGGACGGGACGATGCGCGCGTGGTCGGTGACGGCGCCGGGACCGGTGGAGAAGGGGCCTCTCCGGTTCGTCGAGAGGCCGGTGCCCGTGCCCGAGGCCGATGAGCTGCTCGTGCACGTGCGGGCGTGCGGCGTGTGCCGTACGGATCTGCACGTCACCGAGGGCGACCTGCCGGTGCACCGGTCCGGGGTGACGCCCGGGCACGAGGTGGTGGGCGTGGTGGCGGGGCGCGGGGCGGACGTGAACGGCTTCGCCGTCGGCGACCGGGTGGGCGTGGCCTGGCTGCGCGGCACCTGCGGCACCTGCGCCTACTGCGCGCGGGGCGCGGAGAACCTGTGCCCGCGGTCGCGGTACACCGGCTGGGACGCCGACGGCGGCTACGCGGAGTACACGACGGTTCCGGCGGCGTTCGCCCACCGGCTGCCCGGCGGCCTCGACGACGTGGCGCTCGCGCCGCTGCTGTGCGCCGGCATCATCGGCTACCGGGCACTGCGGCGCGCCGCGCTGCCGCCGGGCGGGAGGCTCGGACTGTACGGCTTCGGGGGCAGCGCCCATCTGTGCGCGCAGGTGGCGCTGGCCGAGGGCGCCACCGTGCACGTCCTGACCCGGGGTGCGGCCGCTCGCCGTCTCGCGCTGGAGCTCGGGGCCGCCTCGGCCCGCGACGCGTACGAGACGCCCCCGGAGCCCCTGGACAGCGCGATCCTGTTCGCCCCCGTCGGCGACCTGGTGCCGGTGGCGCTGCGGGCCCTCGACCGGGGCGGGGTGCTGTCGATCGCCGGCATCCACCTGAGCGACGTACCGCCCCTGCACTACGAGAGCGAGCTGTTCTACGAGAAGGAGATCCGCAGCGTCACCTCCAACACACGTGCGGACGCCCGGGAGTTCCTGACCCTGGCCGCCCGGCACGGCGTCCGCGCGACCACGCACACCTATCCGCTGTCGCGGGCCGCTCAGGCGCTGCGGGACCTCAAGGACGGGCGCTTCGACGGGGCCGCGGTGCTGGTGAACGACCTGTCCTGAACGCGGCTTCCCAAGCGTGCGGGAGCACGGGAGGGGAGCACGAGCACACACGGTGCGCCCACTGCCCCATACGGCAGGTTTGCACCACCAAGGACCAAAAACGCCTCCTTCACGCCCTACCCCGGCCGTCACCGGCGCTGTTTCGCTTGTACACGCGCACCAGCCCGCTCATCTCCCCGGGAGGGAATGTGTCCACACCGGACGGCGCCGCCGGTCCCGCCATCGACGAACCCGAACCCAGTTCCGGCGGTCGGCTCACCAGTCTCAGCACCCACGCGGCACGTCAGCTCGCCACCACCACCAAGTCCGAACCGCAGATGCAGGCCATCAGCTCACGCTGGCTGCTGCGGATGCTGCCGTGGGTGGACGTCAGGGGCGGCACGTACCGGGTGAACCGGCGCCTCCAGCTCCGCGTGGGCCGGGGCCGGGTGCAGTTCGAGCAGAACGGCGCCGACGACATCAAGGTCATCCCCCAGACGCTCACGGAACTGCCCGTGCTGCGCGGCTACTCCGACACGGACGTCCTGAAGGAGCTCGCCGGCCGTTTCCGGGTCCGGCAGGTCCGCGCCGGCCAGATCCTCTTCGCGGCCGGGCAGCCGGTCACCGAGACCTATCTCGTCGTGCACGGCCGGTTCACCCGCTTCACCGAGGGCAAGTACGGCGAGGAGGAGATCGTCGGGGTCGTCACCGACGGCGACCAGATGGGCGACGAGGCGATCGGCCAGTCCGACCCGCTGTGGCTGAGCTCGGTGCGGGCCGAGACCGCGGGCGTGCTCCTGGTGCTCCCCTGGAGCGTGGTCACGGAGCTCACCGGACGGGCACCGTCCCTCGCCGCCCACCTCGAGACGTACGCCGAGCGGCAGAGACTGCCGATGAACCGCAAGGGTGAGGCCGATGTCCCGGTGCAGGCGGGCCACGTCGGCGAACCCACGATCACCGGCGGCTACGTGGACTACGAACTCGCGCCGCGCGAGTACGAGTTGTCCCTCACCCAGACCGTGCTGCGCGTCCACACCCGGGTCGCCGACCTCTACAACGACCCGATGAACCAGACCGAGCAGCAACTCCGCCTCACCGTTGAGGAGATCCGGGAACGCCAGGAGTGGGAGCTGGTCAACAACCGGGAGTTCGGACTGCTGCACAACGCCGACTACGGACAGCGCATCAGCACCTTCGCGGGGCCGCCCACCCCCGACGACATGGACGAGCTGCTGTCGATGCGCCGCAAGACCAAGCTGTTCCTCGCCCATCCGAAGGCGATCGCGGCCTTCTTCCGGCAGTGCAACCGGCGTGGTCTGGTGCCCGGCACGGCGAGCGTCGAGGGGCACGAGATCCCCGCCTGGCGCGGCGTCCCGATCTTCCCGTGCAACAAGATCCCGATCAGCCCGCAGCACACCAGCAGCATCATCGCGCTGCGCACCGGAGAGGGCGACCAGGGCACCGTCGGCCTCTATCAGACGGGCATCCCCGAGGAGTACCAGCCCGGCCTCAACGTGCGGTTCATGGGCATCGACGCCAACTCGATCATCCGTTACCTCGTGACCGCCTACTACTCGATGGCCATCCTCGTCCCCGACGCGGTCGGAATCCTGGAGAACGCCCAGATCGGCCGGACGGCCGAGTGACCGCGTGGAGCACCCGATGAGCACGTCCCCGACCGCCGGCGCCGCCTCGATGCCGCTGCCCGGTCCACCCAACCTCGCCCGCACCGTGCGCAGCCGCCGCGGCGGGGCGATCCCAGGGCTGCGGTACCGGCAGGTCGCCCCCGCCGACCCCGAGCGGGTCCGGGAGATCGACCGCAGGCTGGAGACCTGGGCGCGGCGCCTCGACCTGTTCCCCGATGCGTGGTCGGGCGACTTCTCGGGGTTCCAGTTCGGCCGGGCGGTGGTGCTCCAGCACCCGGGTGCCGCCGACCTGGAGCGCCTGACCGTGGCCGGCAAGCTGCTGCTGGCCGAGAACATCGTCGACGACTGCTACTGCGAGGAGGACGGCGACAAGGGGGGTTCGCGGCGCGGCCTCGGCGGACGGCTGATCCTGGCCCAAGCGGCGCTCGACCCGTACCACGGCACTCCCGAACTGCAGGAGCAGTGGCTGCACGGCATGCAGGCCGACGGCCCGCTGCGCTCGTACCACTGGGCGCTGAAGGACTACGCCGCGCTCGCCACCCCCAGCCAGACCGACCGGTTCGTGCACGACATCGCCCGGCTGCACCTGGGCTACCTCGGAGAGGCGGCATGGGGCGAGACCCGGTACGTGCCCCGGGTGTGGGAGTACCTGGTGATGCGGCAGTTCAACAACTTCCGTCCCTGTCTGTCGATCGTCGACGCCGTGGACGGCTACGAACTGCCCGAGGCGGTCTACGCCCGCCCCGAGATCCAGCGCATCACCGCACTCGCCGGCAACGCCACCACGATCGTCAACGACCTGTACTCGTTCACCAAGGAACTGGCCAACGACCCGACCCACCTCAACCTGCCGCAGGTCGTCGCCGCCAACGAGCGGTGCGGGCTGAAGGCCGCGTATCTGAAGGCCGTCGAGATCCACAACCAGATCATGGAGGCGTTCGAGGAGGAGTCCGCGCTCCTGTCCGCCACCTCACCGCTCGTCGAGCGCTATGCGCGGGGGCTGTCCGACTGGGTGGCCGGCAACCACGAGTGGCACGCCACCAACAGCCACCGCTACCACCTGCCCGACTACTGGTGATCCGCGCCGAACCACCCACCGTCACACGCACCACCAGGAGGAGTCACCGTTGACCACCACCGCCCCCCACGCCGGCATCACGACGGCACCGGTGCCGGCCCAGTCCACGTACCAGACCCGCGTCGCGGACTACTGGAACGCCGAGGAGAACCCGGTCAACCTCGAACTCGGAAAGATCGACGACCTCTACCACCATCACTACGGCGTCGGCGCCGCCGACTGGACGGTGCTCGACGAACCCGACCCCGGCCTGCGCCGGGAGCGCATCACCGCCGAACTGCACCGGCTGGAGCACGCCCAGGCCGAACTCCTCGCCGGCCACCTCGGCCCCCTCTCCCCCGCCGACCGCGTCTTCGACGCCGGCTGCGGCCGCGGCGGCGGCAGCGTGGTGGCGAACCTGCGCTACGGCTGCCACGCGGACGGTGTCACGATCTCCGCCAAACAGGCCGAGTTCGCGCGCGCACAGGCACGCAAGCGGGGCATCGACGACAAGGTGCGCTACCACCACCGCAACATGCTCGACACCGGCTTCGACTCCGGCGCGTACGCGGCCTCGTGGAACAACGAGTCCACCATGTACGTCGAGCTGGACCTGCTGTTCGCCGAGCACTCCCGCCTGCTGCGCCGCGGCGGACGCTACGTCGTGATCACCGGCTGCTACAACGACACCTACGGACAGGCCTCCCGGGAGGTGTCCCTCATCAACGCCCACTACATCTGCGACATCCACCCGCGCTCGGCCTACTTCAGGGCCATGGCCCGCAACCGGCTGGTCCCGGTCCACGTGGAGGACCTCACCGCCGCAGCCATCCCCTACTGGGAGCTGCGCAAAGAGGCCGACCATCTCGTCACGGGCATCGAGCAGACGTTCCTGACGGCGTACCAGAACGGCAGCTTCCAGTACCTGCTCATCGCCGCCGACCGCGTCTGAGCCCCTGGCGGGATGCCGCGCTCCGGCCGCCGGACGTCTTCCCCCTTGCGCCGGGCTGTGCTTGCCTGGGGAGCCGTTTTCGGTGGCCGGGGCGGGAGTTGCCGTATGCGCAAGCCGTGGGTCGTGGGCGTGGTGCTGGCCGGGGTGCTGCTCGGAGCGTGCGGTGATCCGGCGTCGGCGCCGGAGGCCCCGCCTCCCTCGCCATCCGGGCCCGGGGCTTCGGCGGCCACGCACCAGCGGGCCGCCGCACCCGCGAGCACCGCGCCCGCGCAGGCACCCACCGTGCTCTATCTCGGTGACTCGCTCGCCATGGAGAACCAGAAGGTGCTCGGCCAGGAGCTGCGCAAGGACCTCAAGGCCCGGTACACCAGCGCGCCGTACTCGGGAACCACCCTGTGCGACTACCTGGAGGGCAGGGCGGACCGGTCCCTGGTCCCGGCGGCGGACAAGGCGGCCGCCCTGGTGCGCAGGCTGCGGCCCGACTTCGTGGTGCTGCAGTTCTGGGGCAACGCCTGGGGCTACACACCGTGCATGGACGGGATCACCTACGACGCGTCCCGCGAGCGCTACCACAAGCGGTACGAGTCCGACGCGAAGGAGCTCACCGAGCAGATCGCCGCGGCCGGAGGCGCGCACCGGCCGCGGATCGTGTGGGTGCTGCAGGGGCCGGACCCGATCACCCCGGACCGGGTGCGCCTGGTGAACGGCATCTACGAACTGCGCGCCGGCGCATCCGGCGACCTGCTGGCCGACGCCGGGAAGGTGGTGAGCGCCGCGGGGGCCCGCTTCAACTGGGTTCAGTACCTGCCGTGCACCCCGTACGAGCGCACCCACCCCGGCTACTGCACCGCATCCGGCAGCGACCGCACCGCTCTCCATCGCGACGACGACTACCTGCACTTCTGTCTGGCGCCCACGACGTCCACACCGAAGCCGTGCCCGGTCCGCTCCCCGGGCATCCTGCGCATCGCGCGCGAGATCACCCGGGTCGTCGGCGAGACGCTCCGCTCGCGTTGAGCACCGTTGAATTCGTTCGACAACACGAGTGTTGATCGCTGGAATGGGGCGCATGTGTGCCCAGAAGATGCGCGCCGGTGAGGTGGACATCGACGCGACCACGGTCGGCCGTCTGGTCGCCGGGCAGTTCCCTCGATGGGCCGGTCTGCCCGTGGAGCGCCTGAAGTCGTCCGGGACCGAGAACGCCATGTTCCGGCTCGGTACCGGCCTGGTCGTACGACTGCCGCGCCACCCCGGCGCCGTCGACGACGTCGCCCACGAACTTCGCTGGCTGCCGCGGCTGGCGTCCGGGCTGCCGGTTCCCGTGCCGGAGCCGCTGGGGCGGGGCGAGCCCGGCGCGGGCTTTCCGTGGCCCTGGTCCGTGTACCGATGGCTGGACGGTCACAACCCGGTCGTCGGGGCCGTCGAGGAGCCCAAGCTGCTCGCCGAGGACCTGGCGGCGTTCGTACGGGCGCTGCGCCGGACCGATCCGCAGGACGGGCCCACGGGTTACCGGGGCGTCCCGCTCGCGAGCCGGGACGAGTTCACCCGGGCGGCCATCGCGCAGCTGGACGGGAGGATCGACACCGATGCCGTGACGCGGCTGTGGGACGAGGCGCTGCGGCTCCCGCGGCACACCGCGCCGCCCGTCTGGGCCCACGGGGACCTGATGCCGGGGAACGTGCTGGTCAGGGGCGGGCGGCTGAGCGCGGTGATCGACTTCGGCACGGCAGGCGTGGGTGACCCCGCCGCGGACCTGATCGTGGCCTGGAACCTGCTGCCGGCCGGGGCCCGGGGCACTTTCCGGGAGGCCGTGGGCGCGGACGACGCCGAGTGGGCACGCGGCCGGGGCTGGGCGCTGTCGATCGCGCTGATCGCGCTGCCGTACTACTGGGTGACCAATCCGCCGGTGGCGGAGAACTCACGGCATGTGATCCGGGAGATCCTCACCGAGTGCGCATGAGGGCAGGGCCGAGCGGGGTCGGCCCTGCCCCGGTGGTGTGTCACTCCCCGGCATACGCCCGCTCCAGGGCGGCGATGTCGAGTTTGTGCATCGCCAGCATCGCCTGGGTCGCGCGGGACGCCTTCGCGGGGTCCGGGTCGCTGATCATGTCGTCGAGCCCGTCCGGGATGACCTGCCAGGACACGCCGTACCTGTCCTTGAGCCAGCCGCACGGGCCGGGCTCGCCGCCGCCCTCGGTGAGCTTGGTCCAGTAGTAGTCGATCTCCTCCTGGTTCTCGCAGAAGATCTGGAAGGAGATCGCCTCGTTGAACTTGAACTCGGGCCCGCCGTTGAGTGCGACGAACTTGTGGCCGTTGGCCGTGAACTCGACGGTCAGCACGGCACCCGCCGGGCGGGGGGCTCCCTCGGGGTAGCGGGCGACCTTGCCGACGCTGGAGTTCTTGAAGATCGACACGTAGTAGTGGGCGGCGTCCTCGGCCTGGTCGTCGAACCAGAGACACGTGGTGAGTCCGTCGGTGGCCATGAGTACCTCCTGGGGTGGAGACGCGGTCATCCCTGTCGACCGATCCTCGCCGGGAAACTCATCGGTCGGGCGGCGCATCAAGGCGGATTGACCCGTGTGGCCGCAGTACCGGCCCGAACCAGATCGACACCACGCACATCCACTTCGCACACGTCCGCCTCCCCGAACCGGACGCCACCGCGCTGGTCGTCTCCCGCGGCCGGCCCGCGTCGATCGTCGAATTCCTGGACGCCGTGGGCCCGTTGACGGACCCGGCCGCGCACGGCGGCGATCCGGCCGACGCGTTCCACGCCGTGGTGCCGAGCATCTCTCCGGTTTCTTCGAGAAGTTCAGCGAATTCTTGCGAGGAACCCCGGGGCCTTCAGCCCCGGGAGGAATCGCATCCTCGTGGCTGCGGCGCGGAGCGTTGCAGCGTCACTGCGTCTGTTCGGCCGCGGAGCGGCCGGGTGTCCCGCCCGGGCCGGGGGAGGAGGCGGATGGCGAACGTGTGACCGATTGATTCCCTCGATGTGGTGAGTGGATGCGAACGAGTGGTGGTGCCTCGCACGGGTGTGTAGCGTCGTTGATCGTGAAGCTGGTGGTGCAGGTCAGACTCCTACCGACGCCCGTGCAGGCGGCGGCATTTGAGGCGACCCTGCACGCCTGCAACGAGGCCGCGTCCTGGGTGTCCGAGGTGGCCTTCTCCAAGGATGTGAAGCGGAACTTCGCCCTGCGCGAGCGCACCTACAGCCGGGTCAAGGAGCGGTGGGGGCTCGGCGCGCAGGCCGCCCAGCACGTCATCAAGAAAACCTGCGACGCGTATACGACGCTGCAGGCAAACCTGAAGGCGGGCAACCTCGGCAAGCCCTGGTCCAAGCGCTACCGCCGGGCAGCTGAGAAACCGATCCGCTTCCGCCCCGAGGGCGCGCAGCCCTACGACGACCGGATGCTGTCCTGGCAGATCACCGAACGCACGGTGTCCCTCTGGACCCTGTCGGGCCGGGTGAAGAACGTGGCGTTCACCGCCTCACCCGAACATCTGGCCCGTCTTGCCCTGTACCGCAAAGGCGAGTCCGACCTGCTGTACCGGGACGGCATGTGGTTCCTGAACGCGACCTGCGAGGTCCCCGAGGCCGAACCCAACACCAGCGCGGAGGAGTTCCTCGGGATCGACATGGGGATCGTGAACATCGCCACCACCTCGGACGGCGAGATCATGGCAGGGCGTCACCTCAACCGGGGACGCCTGCGTGAACGTACGCTGCGCACCAAGCTCCAGCGCAAGAACACCCCGTCCGCCAAACGCCGACTGAAGAAGCGGCGTCGTAAAGAGGCGCGACGGGCGAAGGACATCAACCACAAGATCGCGAAACATGTGGTGGCCGAGGCAGAACGCACCGGTCGCGGAATCGCCCTGGAAGACCTGACGGGCATCCGCGAACGGGTACGGCTTCGCAAGCCCCAACGGGCCACCCACTCCTCCTGGGCGTTCGCCCAGCTGGGAGCGTTCATCGCGTACAAGGCCCGCAAGGCGGGAGTGCCGGTGGTGCACGTCGATCCGGCGTACACCTCCCGCACCTGCGCCGAATGCGGCCACATCGACAAGGCGAACCGGGTCTCCCAGGCCTGGTTCGCATGCCGGTCATGCGGATTCGTTGATCACGCTGATCGGAACGGCTCCCGCAACATCCGTGCTCGCGCGGAACAATTGTGGCGACGCGGGGCGCAGTCAACCGTCCCAGACCCACCCCTGAACCTGGGCCGTGGGGCAAGACGCAAACGCAGCACCACAGCCAGTGGCGCCCGTTGTGCAAGCCCGGGACTGTCCCGGGTCGTTGACGGAGTGGAGAAGGGCGAGGGCTGAGTGCTCTGCCCGCAGCAGATCTGCTGCGGGCCTAGAAAACCCCTGGGGCCCCGGTTCCCGGCCGAGAGTGGAGATCGCGGCGACGCCCGCCGCACCACGACACCCGACGACCAGGAGCGCACCGATGTCTCCACTCACCGCCGGTCTCGCGCCGGCGCTGCTGCCCCGGGCCGAGGAGGGCGACACGCCTCCCACCCGCTTCGACGACCATCTGGCCGCCCAGCTGCTCGCGCAGCGCATCATCCTCCTCGGCACCCAGGTCGACGAGGTCTCCGCGAACCGGGTCTGCGCGCAGCTGCTGATCCTGTCGGCGGAGGACCCGCGCACCGACATCAGCCTCTACATCAACAGCCCGGGCGGGTCGGTGACGGCGGGCCTCGCCGTCTACGACACGATGCAGCTCATCCCGAACGACGTCTCGACACTCACCCTGGGATTCGCCGCCAGCATGGGCCAGTTCCTGCTCAGCGTGGGCGCGCCCGGCAAGCGGTACGCGCTGCCCAACGCGCGCATCATGATGCACCAGCCGTCGGCCGGGATCGGCGGCACCACCGCGGACATCGAAATCCAGGCGGAGAACCTCGAGTTCACCAAGCGGACCATCGAGCGGATCACCGCCGAGCACACCGGCCAGACCCCGGAGACCATCTCCCGGGACGGCGACCGCGACCGCTGGTTCACGGCCGAGGAGGCCAAGGAATACGGCATGGTGGACCGGGTCGTCACGTCACTGGCCGACGTGCGCCCGGCCGCCACCCGGCGACGGATGGGGCTGTGACATGGGGACCTACACGATTCCGAACGTCGTCGAGCGGACCCCGCAGGGCGAGCGGTCCTACGACGTGTTCAGCCGGCTGCTGTCGGAGCGGATCATCTTCCTCGGCACCGAGATCGACGACGGCGTCGCCAACGTCGTCATCGCGCAACTCCTCCATCTGGAGTCGGCGGCCCCGGAGAACGAGATCGCGATCTACATCAACTCCCCTGGTGGCTCGTTCACCTCGCTCATGGCGATCTACGACACGATGACGTACGTACAGGCTCCGATCTCGACGTTCTGCGTCGGTCAGGCGGCATCCACGGCGGCCGTGCTCCTGGCCGGTGGGGATCCCGGGCGGCGGTTCGTCGTGGCTCGTTCACCTCGCTCATGGCGATCTACGACACGATGACGTACGTACAGGCTCCGATCTCGACGTTCTGCGTCGGTCAGGCGGCATCCACGGCGGCCGTGCTCCTGGCCGGTGGGGATCCCGGGCGGCGGTTCGTCCTCGAGCACGCGCGCGTACTGCTCGGCCAGCCGGCCAGCGGCGGCAGCCGGGGCATGGTCTCCGATCTCGCCCTGCAGGCCAGGGAGATGGTCCGGATCCGCACCCAGGTCGAGGAGGTGCTCTCCCGGCACACCCACCACGACATCGCGACGCTGCGCGCCGACATGGACCGCGACAAGGTGTTCACCGCGCAGGAGGCGGTGGCGTACGGGCTGGCCGACGAGGTGGTGAGCCGGCGCCTCACCGGGGTCTGAGGCGCCGGCCCGCGCGGCTCGTCAGGCTGCCAGGCAGAGCCCGTTGTACGGCGAACCGCTCGGCGTGCGGCTCCTGTCGGTCCGCCGGCTCGTCAGCCGGGTGAGCTCCCCCTGCGCCAGCGACAGCAGGTCGCCCAGGCCCAGGCCGAGGGCGTGGGCGGCGGCCGCGAGGACCTCCGAGGAGGCCTCCTTGCGGCCCCGCTCGACCTCGGAGAGGTACGGCATGGAGATGCGAGCCGCGTCGGCGACGTCCTTGAGCGTGCGTTCCTGGGCGAGGCGTTCACGGCGCAGGACGTCGCCGATCAGATCGCGCCAGAGGGGTTCCTTGGGAGCGGGTGCCTGGGCAGGCGGGCGTTCGGACACTGGGCGGGCCTTCCCCGGGCGTGTGGCTTGCGGGCGCAGGGGGATGACGCGGGCTTGGTTCGGCGCTTGACGGCTCACCGTCCCAGCCTAGGAGCGCACGGCGGCACGGGAAGGGTCCGGCGTTCCGCCCTCGGTGGAATCGGACGAATCACCCGCTCTCCTGACCGGCCCGCCCGTCGGTCCCCGCGCGCAGGAAGTCGGCGTGGATGAACACGCGTTCGGCCCACCACCCAATTTCCGCCGCCTGCAGGGCGCATGGGCATGCGCCGCCGGTCCCCGGGTACCCGCACGAAGAAGCGCACTTTCACGCAGCACACGTACAGGTCGCCGTGACTTTCGAGGGAGAGGTAATGCACACCGCCGTGATCGGTTCGGAGGCAGAGGTCGTCGAGGGGACCGCCGGGGCCAGCACGGGTGTCGGACCACTGCCGGGAGTAGAGGACCCGCGGAGCGTCGCTCCGCGCGACGCGCGGGAGTTGTCGCGCCAGTTCTTCCGCCGCCTGACGGAACTCGAGGAAGGCACGTACGAGTACCAGTACGCACGCAACACGCTCATCGAGATGAACATCTCGCTGGTGCGGTTCGCGGCCGGGCGGTTCCGCGGCCGCGGGGACGACATGGAGGACGTGGTCCAGACCGGGATGATCGGTCTCATCAAGGCCATCGACCGGTTCGAGCTGGCGCGCGGAGTCGAGTTCACCTCGTTCGCCCTGCCGTACATCGTCGGCGAGATCAAGCGGTTCTTCCGGGACACCACATGGGCGGTGCACGTGCCGCGGCGTCTTCAGGAGCTGCGCGTGGACCTGGCCAAGGCGCGCGACGAACTCGCCGCCCGGCTGGACCGGGATCCGACGGTGGCGGAGCTGGCCACGCTGATGAACCTGTCCGAGGAGGAGGTCGTGGAGGCGCAGGTCGCCGCCAACGGATACAACTCCTCGTCGCTGGACGCCGCTCTCACCGGCGACGGTCCCGAGAACGGCGAGGCGGTCCTCGCCGACTTCATCGGCGTGGAGGAGGACGGGCTGCGCCTCGTCGAGGACTTCCAGTCGCTCGCGCCGCTCATGGCCGAACTCAGTGAACGCGACCGGCAGATCATCCATCTGCGGTTCGTGGAGGAGGCCACCCAGGCGGAGATAGGTGAACGGCTCGGCTGCTCCCAGATGCACGTGTCCCGTCTGATCAAGCGGATCATCATGC
The DNA here is from genome assembly GCF_040782645.1 of Streptomyces sp. HUAS ZL42. GTDB lineage: Bacteria > Actinomycetota > Actinomycetes > Streptomycetales > Streptomycetaceae > Streptomyces. The sequence goes on along the minus strand of NZ_CP160403.1, from coordinate 9,138,266 downwards.
GGCTGCGCCGGGGAATGCTGGGAGAACTCGGCTGCGCCTGACACGGCGGGCCTGACACCGCGGCGTCAGGAAGGCTGGGCGGCGTGCTCGCCGCTCAGCCGGACGACCGCGCTCACCCGCTTGCCGACCGGCACGCGCTCTGCGGTGACCTTCGCCGCCAGCGCGTGCACGATCTCCAGGCCGTGCCGGCCGACGCGTTCGGGGTCGCGCGGGAATCGCAGGGGCAGCGCGGCGCTGCTGTCCCAGACGCTGACCGTCACCGAGGCGTCGGTGCCCTCGAGTTCCAGGATGTAGGGCCCGTGGCTGTGCCGGTCGGCGTTGGTGACCAGTTCGCTGACCACCAGCAGCACCTCGCCGTCGACGCGGCCGTCGACGGTGGCGCACCACTCGGTCCTGAGCTGGTCGACGAAGAGCGCGGCGAAGGTCCGCGCCTGGGCGATGCATCCCGGTTCGCCGGTGAAGTGCGCCGCCCGTCGTAGCGGTTCCACGGGCACGTCGAAGCCAGTCGGCATCACTGCCCCGTCCAGGTGCTCGATCATGCGTTTCTCTCTCGGACGCCGGCCCGGCCGGACGCTGCTGCACCTGTGCTCTTACCCCGAGCCGGGCCGGGCAGTCCCCGTGAGCACGGGCCACCGCCTCACGGCACCGCTGTCAGGGACGAGGGCCCCGGCGCCTCGCTCACGCCGGGTACCGAGGACGGAGGCGCCGAGGAGGGAGGCACGGAGGAAGGAGGCACGGACGGCGGTGGCACGGACGGCGGTGGCACAGACGGCGGTGGCACGGACGGCGGTGGCACGGAGGGGGACGAAGGAGGCGACGAGGACGGCGATTGGGAGCTCGGGGACGACGACGGAGCGGTCGACGTCGGCGGGCAGGGCTTCGTGGAGGGGCTGGGCTTGCCGCTGGGCGAGGAGACGCACGGAGACGGGGAGTGGGAGCTCGGCGACGACGACGTCGGCGGCGTGGTGACCGTCACGGACGGGGTGGGCTTCACCGGCGGCTTGGCCTTTTGGTCCTTGCCGCCCGTGTCGCCGCGGTGGCGTGCGAACCAGTGGTCGTGGTCGTGGTCGTAGAGGACGAAGACGTTGATGACCGTCACGGACGGGGAGACCACGACGACGTTGGAGGAGCGGTACGACGCCCAGGTGTCGCCTTTCGGCTTCGGCGTCCCCTGCTGGGCGACCGGCGGGGTCAGCGGGTTGCCGCAGGCGCAGCGGACTCGGGGCACACCGTGGCCGTCCACGAGGACGGCCGTGCCGGTCTGCAGGACGGCCTGGTAGCCGGTGGCGGTGCCGTCGTTGTAGCCGTGGTTGGTGACGCGGGTGTCCATACGCAGCTGTACGGGGGTGAGCGAGCGCAGATACGAGGGGACCTGGGCGGTGTCGACGCCGGCGACCGAGGCGAACGCCTTGCTCTTCGAGGGGGCCGCCTGCATGTACTTGACCTGCTTCTCCACGTCGCAGCTGGAGACGCGCTGACTGCCGCCGTACAGACCGGCTGTGCCGCCGCCGACGCTGCGCACCGCGTTGGCCGGGGCGGACTCGGTGGCCGTCGCGGAGGGCGACACCGGAGGGGCGGTGTTGTCCGTGGCCGTGGACGGGGTGAACGGGTCCGGGCCGCTCTTGCCCGCGGCCTGCAGGAAGACCTCGCCTCCGCCGCTGCCGGAACCGCCGCCGGAGCTGCTGAACACGACCGCGAGCACGACGGCCGCCACCACGGCCGTGGACACGACCGCGACCCGCGGGGCTGACTTCCACCACGGCCGGCCGGGCTCCGGCGCTTCCCCGCCGCCGGTCGGCTGCGAGGGCGGGCCGGGAGGCGGAGGCTGGGAGGGCGGAACCGAGGGCGGCTCGGAGGGACCCGACAGCGGGCCGGAGGGCGGCCCTGAGGGGCGGCCGGATGACGGCGGTTCGACGCTCACGAGGTCTTCTTCCCGTCGCGGATGTCCCGCGGCAAGTCATGCCATTTGCACCACTTCGTTATCCAATACACCTATTGTGTGCTCCATTTCCGTTCCGACCGCAAGCCCACGCGGACGGACCTCCCGGCAGGCACGCGTTGCCCCGGCTGCTTAGCGTGGCGGGGTGAGCCCGCACCGCCCTCCTGACCAGGGCCCGGCCCGCCACGGCTGGGTCCAGGCCGCCGTCACGACGCTGGCCGGGCTGGTCGCCATGGGCGTCGTGGCCGCCCTGGGACTGTGGGCGGCCGGTGCGACGGATCTGCCGGACGGCGCTTTCCCGAGGGTCGTGGCGGCGACCGTCGTCACGGCCGTCGGCGGCACCGTCGAACTCAGCGGCAACGCCGGGGACCTCGCCGAAACCCAGGCGGGGCTGACCGTGATTCCGCTGTCCGTCACGCTCGTCGGCGCCCTGGTCGTCGCCGCGGGGTTTCTGCGGCCACTGCGCCACCGGGCGGTGGCCGGCGCCACGGAGCTGGCGGGGTGGGCGGGCCGGATCGCCGTGCTGTGGCTGCTCGGGCTGCTCGGCCTCGCCCTCGGGGCCCGCCAGACGTTCGCGATCTCCGTCGGGAACGACATGCTCGACGACCTCGGCGACGTGTTCGGCGTCAGTCCCGAAGTCGGCTTCACCACGGACGTACCGCTGACACTGCTCGTCGGCCTGCTGTGGCTGTCCGGTGTGCTCGTGCTGAGCCTGCTGGTCTCGAGCGGCGCCCCCCTGCCCGCCCGGCTGCTCCGCTTCCAGGAGTCGGTGCGGCCGGCCGCGTACGTCATGGTCGCGCTGCTCCTGGCTTGCGTTGGCCTGGGCGTCCTCATCGCCCTCGTCACCGCGGCGACGCGCGGTCGTCCCGTGGAGACCCTGGCGGTGATCCTGCTCGGCCTGCCGAACGTCGTCTGGCTGGCGCTCACGATCGGTCTGGGCGCCACCTGGCACGGCAGGGTGGAGGGACCGTTCGGCCTGCCCATGCCGCACGTCCTCGACGAGGTGCTGCGCGGCCCGGACGACTCCACCCTCAACCTGAGCACGATCACCGAGTACGACGGCCGGTGGTGGTGGCTCATGGCCGTCGACGCGCTGCTGCTGCTTGCCGCCGCGTTCGTGATGGCGGCCCGCTCACCGGCCCGGATACGCGCCTGGCAGCACGCCGTGCACATGGCGGTCGCACTCGCGCTCACGGTGCTCATGATCTGTCTCCTCTGCCGCATCTCCGCGCACTACGGCCTGTCCGTGCTCGGCATCAGCGACCTGGGCGGCCTGTCCGGAGACCTGTTCCTGCGCCCCGACCTGGGGACGGCGCTGGGCTTCGCCGTGCTGTGGGGGCTCGCGGCGGGCTTCCTGGGCGGGCTGCTGGCACACCGGCTGCGGCGACGGGGTGAGGTGGCGAAGGAGTGGCAGGGATGAGGTCGACGGCGTCGGGCCGGGACCGGCCTCAGGGCCGCCGTCCGAACGCCGGTTCCGCCCACCGCGGCGGTGGCTTGGGCTGCTCCTCGCGGGCTGCCGCGACTCTCGCGTCCACCTCGGTCGGCGGGTGACCGGCCTCGGGCGCACCGGATCCCGCCGCGCGCAGGGCCGCGACGAATTCGAGGCAGGAGTCGTGACGGTCGTCGGGGATCTTGGCGAGGGCCTTGGCGAACACCGCGTCGAGGCGGGGCGTGAGGTCGGGGCGGTCCTCGGTGAGCTGGGGCGGGTCGTCGTACTGGTGGGCCCACAGCAGGGCCATGTCGTCCTCACGGCGGAAGGGTGGCCGGCCCGTCAGGGACTCGTAGACCACGCAGGCGAAGCTGTAGACGTCGCACCGGCCGTCGACCGGGCGGCCGGAGATCTGTTCGGGGGCGACATAGTCCAGGGTGCCGACGAACTGTCCGACCGTCGTGAAACCGGTCAGGGACAGCGACTTCTTCGTGAGGCCGAAGTCGGTGAGGTAGACGTGCTCGGGGTGGTCGCTGTCGGTGCCGCGGGACACCAGGATGTTGCCGGGCTTCACGTCCCGGTGCACCAGACCGTGCTCGTGGGCCGCGTCGAGCGCGGAGGCGACCTGGGCGGCGATGCGGACGGCGGTCGCGAGCGGCAGCGGGCCCTGCTGGTCGAGAAGATGGCGCAGGTCGCTGCCGGAGACGTACCGCATGGCGATGTACAGGATGCCGTCGGTCTCACCGGCCTCGAAGACCGGCACGATGTGCGGGTGGTCGATCGCGGCGGCCACCCGGGACTCGTGGGTGAAGCGCTGCCGGAAGGTGTCGTTGCGGGCGAGTTCCGGGGCGAGGAGCTTCAGGGCGACCGTGCGGTCCAGACGCAGGTCCCGGGCGCGGTAGACGACGGCCATGCCGCCGCGGCCGATCTCCTGCTCGACGCGGTAGCTCGCGACCTGCTTGCCGATCAGGTCGGACGGCCGGCCGGAGAAGAGGCTGGTGTCGCGTGCCATCAGGGTTCACCGTCGTGGCCGACGACCTGAGTGGGTGCATGGCCCGGGTCCTGGTCCTGGGCCATGCTGGGCTCGGCGTCCGTGGCGTACGTGGCCAGCCGCGTCCCGTCGCCGTACGCCCACCGGCCCTGTGCGGGGTCGTAGAGCCACACGGACTCCCCGTCGACGACGACGCCGATCCTGAGCCCCTGTGTGCGGCGCCGGAAGGTCTCGCCGTCGAGTCCGCCGCCGGCCAGGTCCTCGACGGCCGCCCGGTAGTCGGCCAGGGCCCGTTCGGCGCGGGCGAGCAGGGGGCGCGGGTCGGCGGCATTCGTGGGCGGGCCGCCCGGGGCGGGCGGGTCCTTGGGTACGGCGACCAGGAAGCGACTGTCGACCCAGGCCGACCAGCCGTTGGCGCACAGGATCTGCCCCCAGTCGCCGCGCCGCTCGATCAGCTGGACCGGCAGCAGCGGGTCGAGGGGCACCGTGGGCCGGCCCGGATCGGGGGCCTCCCAGGCGGGCATGCCGTGCTGGGGGACGACGTGCGTGGGCCGGAAGCCGGGACTCGTCATCGTCATGGCACCCCCTACTTCCGCAGCACGGCCGGTTCGTGCCGGCGCAGCAGCCGGGACACCACGAAGCCGAAGACCGCCGCCAGCACGACGAGCATGGCGATGTCGAGCAGCCATACGCCCGTCGAGTGCCGGAACAGCGGGTCGTCGGCCAGCTCACCGGGCACGATGCGGGCCAGCCCGATGGTGCCGGCCATCGCAGCCAGCGCCCACCGGGAGGGCACGAGCCAGGACAGCTGCTCCAGACCGGGTACACCGTCCAGCTTCAGCAGGGCGCCGCAGAAGACGACCTGGACGACGGCCAGCAGGACCAGCAGCGGCATCGTCACCTCCTCCTTGCGCACCAGCGCGGACACGACCAGGCCGAGCATCATCGCGGTGAAGGCCAGCAGGGCAACGGCGATCGTGATCTCGATCAGCGGCGGCATCAGCACGCCGTTCCCGCCGGGCGCGTTGAGGTCCACGCCGAGCAGGGCGACCAGGGTCAGCACGACGGCCTGCAGAACGGTGACCGTGCCGAGCACGACGACCTTGGACATCAGATACGCCGATCTGGACAGGCCGACGGCCCGCTCCCGCCGGTAGATCACGCGTTCCTTGACGAGCTCGCGCACGGCGTTGGCCGCGCCGGTGAGCACTCCGCCGACGCAGAGGATGAGCAGTACGTTCATCGCCGTGTCCCGGGTCAGCCGGTCACCGGCGAGCGCACGGGCCGTTCCGCCCATGACGAACGGCAGGGCGATCATGATGGCCAGAAAGGTGCGGTCGGCGCCGAGCACGGCCTTGCAACGGCGGACCAGGGTGCCGAGCTGGGCCACCCGGCTGCGCGGCCTGGTCGGCGGAAGCATGATCACAGGGCCGGAGCGTGGCAGGCGGGGCTGCGGGCTGGCGTTGACGACGTACTGCCGGTGGAACGGCGAGTCGCGGTACTCCTCCCCCCAGTCCCGGTACTGGTCCCGTTCGAAGGCCTCGAAGGCCTCCGGCCACTGCTCGAAGCCGAGAAAGGCGAGGGCGTCGTCGGCCGGGCCGTAATAGGCGACGGTGCCGCCCGGCGCAAGGACCAGGAGGCGGTCGCACATGTCGAGGCCGAGGACGCTGTGGGTGACCAGGATGACGGTCCGGCCGTCGTCGGCGAGCCCGCGCAGCATGTGCATCACCGAGCGGTCCGTGCCGGGTTCGAGGCCGGGGGTGGGCTCGTCGAGGAAGAGCAGCGACGGCTTGGTCAGCAACTCCAGGGCCACGCTGACCCGCTTGCGCTGCCCACCCGACAGGCTGTGCACCCGCTGCAGGGCGCGCTGTTCCAGACCCAGCTCGCGGATCACCTCGTCGACCCGTTCCCGGCGTTCCGCCTTCGCGGTGTCCTGCGGGAAGCGCAGTTCCGCGGCGTAGGCGAGGGCGTCGCGGACGGTCAGCCGGGCGTGCAGGATGTCGTCCTGCGGCACCAGGCCGATGCGCTGACGCAGTTCGGCGTAGTCGCGGTAGAGGTCGCGCCCGTCGTACAGGACCGTGCCGTGGCCGGCGGGGCGCTGCCCGGTCAGGGCGTTGAGGAGTGTGGACTTGCCGGCGCCGCTCGGGCCGACGACCGCGAGCAGGCACTTCTCCCCCACCGGGAACGACACATGGTCGAGCAGCGCCTTGCGGCCGTGGTCGACGGCGACGGTGAGGTCCTGCACGTCGAGGGAGATCTCCCCGGTGTCGACGTACTCCTGCAACTGGTCGCCGACCAGGGAGAACGCCGAGTGACCGATGCCGACGATGTCGCCGGGGCCGATCGTGGCCCGGGTGACGGGCTGCCCGTTGAGATAGGTGCCGTTGTGGCTGCCGAGGTCCTCGATCTCGTACGTCCCGTCCGGCAGGGCCCGCAGTTCGGCGTGCCGTCGGGAGACGACGAGGTCCTCGATGACGAGGTCGTTCTCGGCGGCTCTGCCGATGCTGAAGGTGCGGGTGGGCAGCGGCCGTACCGTCGTCGGCCGCCGGTAGGTGCCGGTCAGCGCGGGCATCGAGACCGCGGACGGGCGTTCCGGGGACGGCGGGGGGAGCCCCGCCAGGACGGCGCGCGGGCCGTCGAGGGGGTTGCCGAAGCGGATGACCGTGCCGGGGCCCACGTCCCATTCGTAGACGCGGCGGCCGTCGGCGTAGGTGCCGTTGGTGCTCTGCTCGTCCTCGATGGTCCAGTGGTCACCCGCGGGCCGCAGCACCGCGTGGTGCCAGGAGACCCGGCTGTCGTCGAGGACGATGTCGCTGACCGGGTCGCGTCCGACGTGGTAGTCGTGGCCAGGCGTCATCACCGTGGAGCCCGACTCGGTCACCAGCACGAGTTCGGGCGCAGTCGAGGCGACCGGGCGCTCCGCCATGCCAGAATTCTACCGATTCGCCCGAATGCGCACTCGGTGAAGTCGGAGGTCCGGGCGGTCACGTCCTGGTGTCACGTGTCAGGCGACGGGTACGACGAGGGCCGGGACGGTGCGCTGCATACGCAGGGCGTCGACGGACTCGGCGAGCAGCTCGTACTCGGTGGTGTCGTCGCTGGCGGCGATCCGCACCAGCCGTCCGACGGCCAGCTCGTCGGCCACCAGTTCCTGCTGCCTCACGTCGGCGCACCAGGCGCGCAGCACCCCGGGCACGTCGGGCACGGTGTCGGCGACCGGAACGAGCGCACTCTGCGGGAAGTGGGCGCTCTCCGGCTGCGGATCGAGCCGCTCCGCGATCCAGGAGGCCCGGTCGCGCAGCCACCACAGGGCCAGCGCCAGGGTGGGCGCCCGATAGGTGCCCAGCGGTACGCCGATGCGCCTGCCGTCGCACATGCCGTACGCCGTGACATGACACAGGAATTCGTCGTGCACGTCTCACTCCCCCGTTACCTCGTTCGTCGTGTGCCGGTGCGGCCTCGCTTTCCGTGCGGCTCCTGTGCGTTGACTACCCCTCACGTTGAGTATCTTCACTCTTGAATCACTGTCACCATGTCTTTCCGGCCAGTCTCCTGGCATATTCACCGCGCACATTGGCCAGAACACATCGTTTTGCGATGTCGGCCGCCATCGCCCGAGGCGTAATCGACCCCACCGCGGACCCGGGCACGGCGGTCACACCGGATCGGCGCATCCCGAGTTCCGGTCCCGACCAGCAATCACGGCCAATTCGGAGGGTGATCTTCCATGTCTGCACCGAGCGCCATGAGCTACACCGACCCGCTCACCGACGTGGCCGGACACGAGCAGATCGCGTCCGTGATCGCCGCGGCCCGCGAGCAGTTCTCCTGGACCGAGTGCCCGCCGGGGCGTGAGAACCGGCGTCACCGATGAGTTCTCGCGTTCGCGGTGGTCTCCTGAAATGAAGAACCACCGCATGATGAGAGATCACCGCGAACGGAGAACGTCATGGGTACGACCGGAAAGGTGGACGCGGAATTCACCGCGGTGCTGCGCAAGAGCCCGGAAAAAGGCGGGTGGACATATGTGATCTGGCCGGAATCCGTCGCGTTCTTCGGCACCCGCGGACTGGTGAAGATCCGCGGCACGATCGACGGCCGCCCTTTCCGCAGCTCGTTCATGGCTCTGGGCGACGGCACCCACAAGCTGCCCGTCAGGGCCGACGTCCGCAAGGCGATCGGCAAGGAGGAGGGCGACACCGTGACCGTGCACCTGGAGGAGCGGCTGGGCGCGTAGCCGCTGCGAGGGGCCCGGACGCGGCCGCCCGCCTCATCGAGGTGAGCGGCCGCCTCACGGGCCAGACCCGCCGGACCCTACGACTTGACGATCGCGTCGATCCGCGCCAGCTCCTCCGCGTCGAAGTCCAGGTTGCGGATCGCACCGACGCTGTCCTCGATCTGCTGCGGGCTGCTCGCGCCGACGAGGGCGGAGGTCACCCGGCCGCCGCGCAGCACCCAGGCGAGGGCCAGCTGCGCCAGGGTCTGGCCGCGGGACTTGGCGATCTCGTCGAGGGCACGCAGCCTGCCGACCAGTTCCCCGGTGACCGCGTCGGAGTTCAGGAACGGGCTGTCGCTCGCGGCCCGCGAGTCCTCCGGGATGCCGTCGAGGTAGCGGGTGGTCAGCAGCCCCTGCTCCAGCGGGGAGAAGACGATGGAGCCGACCTGGAGTTCGTCCAGCGCGTCCAGCAGGCCCTCGTCCTCGGGGCGGCGGTCGAGCATCGAGTAGCGCGGCTGGTGGATGAGGAGCGGGGTGCCCAGTTCGCCGAGGATGCGGGCGGCCTCCCGGGTCTGCTCGGCCGAATAGTTGGAGATGCCGACGTAGAGCGCCTTGCCCTGCTGGACCGCCGAGTGCAGGGCGCCCATCGTCTCCTCGAGGGGCGTCTGCGGGTCGGGGCGGTGCGAGTAGAAGATGTCCACGTAGTCCAGGCCCATCCGCTTCAGGCTCTGGTCCAGCGACGACAGCAGGTACTTGCGGGAGCCCCATTCGCCGTACGGTCCGGGCCACATCAGGTAGCCGGCCTTCGTGGAGATGATCAGCTCGTCCCGGTAGGGCGCGAAGTCCGCCGTCAGCGCCTCGCCCAGCGCCGACTCGGCGGCGCCGGGCGGCGGGCCGTAGTTGTTGGCCAGGTCGAAATGGGTGACGCCGAGGTCGAAGGCGCGGCGCAGGATGGCCCGCTGGGTCTCGACCGGGCGGTCCGGGCCGAAGTTGTGCCACAGTCCGAGCGACAGCGCGGGGAGCTTCAGGCCGCTGCGTCCGGTGCGCCGGTAGGGCATGTCCGCGTAGCGGTCGGGGTGTGCGGTGTACAACGCGACTCCAGGAGGATGTGGGCACAGGCGATCAGGTTCACGGGAACCGGTACCCACTCTCGCGCGACCTGCGCCGACCGGTCCAACAGAAGAATCCGATGGAATTCAGCGGCTAGGGTGCTCAATCATGGAACTCCGCCATCTCCAGCACTTCGTCGCGGTCGCCGAGGACCAGCACTTCACCCGGGCCGCCGAACGCCTGATGGTGTCCCAGTCGGGCCTGTCCGCCTCGATCCGGGCGCTGGAGCGGGAGTTGCAGACACCGCTGTTCGTACGGACCACCCGCCGGGTGACGCTGACGGAGGCGGGGCGGGCGCTCCTCGGCGAGGCGGAGCGGATCCTGGCGCAGGTCAGGGCCGCGCACGAGGCGGTGGCCGCGGTGCAGGGCGTGCTGCGCGGCACGCTCTCGGTGGGCACCGAGCAGTGCATCGCGGGGGTGCATGTCGCGGGGCTGCTCGCGGCGTTCCGGCGGCTCCATCCTGATGTCGAGATACGGCTGCGGCAGGCGGGCTCGGGCGCTCTGGCGGAGGAGGTCGCGGCCGGGCGGCTCGACCTGGCCTTCGCCTACCGGACCCAGGCCGACACGGACCAGCTGCGCTCGGCCCCGCTGGCCAGCGAACCGATCACCGTGCTCTGCCATCCCACGCACCGGCTCGCGACCGCCGGCGCGGCCGTCACCCCGGACGACCTGGAGGGCGAGGCCTTCGTCGACTTCCACCCGGACTGGGGCCCGCGCCGCGCCACCGACGCCGCGTTCGCCGCCGCGGGCGTACGCCGTACGGTCGCCCTGGAGGTCAACGACGTGCACAGCCTCCTCGACCTGGTGGACGAGGACCTGGGGATCGCCGTCGTGCCGCGGCACTTCCGCCACAAGCGCGAGGCCCTCACCGCCCTGCCGCTGAAGGGCACGGGCGAGGCCGTGTACGAGACGGTCGCGCTGCTGCCGCCCCCGCAGGCCACCAGCCCGGCCGCCCGGGCCCTCATGGCACTGCTGGAAACAGGAAGCGCGTGAGCGCGGGCTGAGCGATGGTGGACGTATGCATGCGAAGGACATCCTCATCGACGGTTTCAGCCGCATCCACGAAGAAGTCCATGCCACGGTCGAGGGCCTCGGCCCCGACGATCTGCACGCCCGCCCCGCCCCCGACGCCAACTCCATCGCCTGGCTGGTCTGGCATCTCACCCGGGTCCAGGACGACCACGTCGGGGACGCCTTCGAGCTCGACCAGGTGTGGCTGGCGCAGGACTGGCAGAAGACCTTCGGGCTCGACCTGCCGCGCCACGACACGGGATACGGCCACAGCCCGGCGAAGGTCGCCAAGGTGCGGGTCGACTCGGCGGACCTGCTGACCGGCTACTACGACGCGGTGCACGAGCAGACGCTGACGGCCCTGCGCGCGCTGACCGCGGCGGAGCTGGAGCGCGTCGTCGACGAGCGCTGGGATCCGCCGGTCACTCTCGGCGTACGGCTGGTCAGCGTCCTGTCCGACGATCTGCAGCACGTCGGACAGGCCGCCTACGTGCGCGGGCTGCTTCAGAGCGCGGCCGCGTAGCCCGGCAGGACGACGTCCTCGATGAGGGCCTTGCGCTCGTCGAACGGGAGGAACGCGCTCTTCACTGCGTTCACCGTGACCGTGCGCAGGTCCTCGACCGTCCAGCCCGCCTCCTCGACCAGCAGGGACATCTCCCGGGTCATCGTCGTGCCGGACACCAGACGGTTGTCGGTGTTGAGCGTGACGCGGAAGCCGAGGTCCTTCAGGGCCGTGATCGGGTGCTCGACGATCGAGGTGGCGGCGCCGGTCTGCAGGTTGGACGTCGGGCACATCTCCAGTGCGACACGGCGGTCGCGCACCCAGCCCGCGAGACGGCCGAGCTTGCCGTCCACGATGTCGTCGGTGATGCGCACGCCGTGACCGATGCGCTGGGCGCCGCACACCTGCAGGGCCTGGTGGATGCTGGGCAGGCCGTACGCCTCGCCGGCGTGGATGGTGAACGGCACGCTCTCGCGGCGCAGGTGCTCGAAGGCGGCCAGGTGGTCGGCGGCCGGGAAGCCGTCCTCGGCGCCGGCGATGTCGAAGCCGACGACACCGGCGTCACGGAAGGCGACCGCCAGGTCCGCGGTCTCCTTGGTGCGGTCGAACATCCGCATGCCGCACAGCAGGGTGCCCACCCGGACGGGCGTACCGGCCGCCGCGGCCTTCGCCATGCCCGCCGCGAGGCCCTCCTGCACGGTCTCGACGACCTCCGGCAGGGTCAGTCCGCCCGCGAGCATCAGCTCGGGGGCGTAGCGCACCTCGCCGTAGACGACGCCGTCGGCGGCCAGGTCGAGGACGTACTCCTCGGCCGTGCGCAGCAGGCCCTCACGGCTCTGCATGACGGCGAGGGTGTGCTCGAACGTGCCGATGTAGCGCACCAGGTCACCGGAGTTGGCGGCGTCGAAGTACCAGGCGGCCAGCTCGTCAGGGTCGGTGGTGGGCAGGGTGTGGCCGACCGCGTCCGCGAGTTCGACGACGGTGGCGGGGCGCAGGCCGCCGTCGAGGTGGTCGTGCAGGACGGCCTTGGGAAGCCGGCGGAGGGTGTCTGTGGCTGTGCGGGGCGCGGTCATGGGCGGGGTCTTTCTCGGCAAGGTGTGCGGTGGTTCGCGGGGGTGCGGTGGTTCGGCGGGAGCGAAGTGGCTTACCGCTCGGCGGCGGGCTGAAGGAGGTCCCAGCGGTTTCCGTAGAGGTCCTGGAAGACGGCGACGGAGCCGTAGGGCTCGTGGCGCGGCTCCTCCAGGAAGGTCACGCCCGTCGCGAGCATGCGGGCGTGGTCGCGGGCGAAGTCGTCGGTGTGCAGGAAGAACCCGACCCGCCCGCCTGTCTGGTCGCCGACCCGGCCGTGCTGGGCCTCGTTCCTGGCGCGGGCGAGCAGGAGATCCGTGGCCCCGCCCTCGGCGCCGGGCCGTACGACGACCCAGCGGGAGCCGTCCGGGCGCGGGGTGTCCTCGACGAGCCGGAAACCGAGCGCCTCGGTGTAGAAGCGGATCGCCTCGTCGTAGTCGTCGACGACGAGGGTGACCAGGGCGATGCGTCTCATCGAAACCTTTCGGGACGGGCGATTGACGGGAGAGGTTATACGTAAAACGTCAAGGACGCCAGTCGCCTCGGGGACCTAGGTCTCGCGACCCGGTGGGACCGGACCCCGGGCCCGAGGCGTGGCCCCGGGCCCACCCACTACCGTCCCGTCCATGAAGATCACCGAACCGCCCCGCGATCCCGGGCAGCGCAAGCACGACGTCCTGCGGCGCCTCGAGCGGGAGATCGACATCTGGGTGGCGTCGGCGGACGCCGAAGGCGTGCCGTGTCTGGTCCCGCTGTGGTTCGCCTGGGACGGCGAGGCCCTGTGGCTGTCGACCCGGCTGACCAATCCGACCGGTCGCAACCTGCGGGACAGCGGCCGGGCCAGGCTGGCGTTCGGTGACACGCGGGACGTCGTGCTCATCGACGGCGAGGTGGCGACGTACACCCTGGGGGAGGTCCCCGCGCCGGCGGCCGAGGTCTTCCTCGCGAAGACGGGATGGGATCCGCGCGAGGACAGCGCGTCGTACGCCTACTTCCGCGTGCGGCCGCGAGCGGTGCAGGCCTGGCACGAGGCGCATGAACTGCCGCGCCGGCACCTCATGCGGGACGGGATCTGGGGCGCCCAGTAGGCAAAGACTGCCTCAGGCTTCTTCCAGGGCCTCACCGAACTCACGGAGCATCCGGCCGTGATGGCTGTGGGCGAGCTGGTGTCCGACCGCCAGGACGAGCGCGATCGGCCATTCCAGGATCTCCAGGGCGGCCAGTACGCCGACACCGGCCAGAAAGGCGAGCTGTTCGGGAGGGGGCAGTTCGAGGTGCGTGCCGAATACGTCGAGAGTGACCGCGTTGCGGGCAACGGCGCGGTCGGCCGCCACGCCCGCGGTCTTCGTGACCGAGGCGTCGGGCAGGACGGATTGCGCTTCCTGTGAGCTGACAGTCGCTGCGGTCATGGTCGCCATCCGTTCCATCGTCGACGACCGGAACATCGGCCCGTCGGTGATGCGTTCTGGCATGGTTTGGGCTTTCTCTCGACCATATCGAGGACGTGAGAGCGGCGCAGCGCGAAGCGGAGGACCGCCTCATCGGGTCGGTACCGGTCCGCGCATCACGATGATGTCGCCGGGCGGTGGTGGGGGCGCGGGAGAGTGCCGGCCGTCTGCTCGATGCGCCGCGTCAAGATGCGCGCCCCCTGCACGTACCGGTGGGCAACGGCATGCCGCGCGGACGGCGGTGAGCCGTGAACCGACGGGGCGAGGACGCACGTCAGTCCCACGCCGACGAGGACGTGTCCGTCGTCACCGCTGACCTCCTGACCACCTTTCACCTCACCCACCGTCGGTGATCACCCGGCGGGAGGTCGGCGGCCACTCAGATGCACTCCCAGAGTTACCAGGGAGGGCCGCGGCCGACCGAAATGCGCAGGCCCCGGGACACTCTTACGGTTGAAGGGCAAGCCGCCGACACGTGAGGTACGCCCGTGTTCAGCGGGTGAAGCGTGGCGGCCCCCACCCAGCACAGCAAGGCGGTTCGGACATGCCCAAAACGTCAGACGCCCCCGTTCTCGAGACGCTCGCCGCCATGACGGTCGACTCCCTCGAGCGCTGCGGACTGGACGAGCGCACGCTCATCCTCACCCGTATCGCCGCGCTCGTGGCCATGGACGCACCGGCGATCTCCTACCTCGCCCACGTCGACCCCGCCATCAAGGCCAACCTGACGGCCGAGAGGGTGCAGGACGTACTCGTCGCGATCGCCCCCGTGGTGGGCACGGCACGCGTCATGGCGGCCGCCGGTCACATAGCCGAGGCGCTCGGCTTCGCCATCGCGCTGGCCGAGACCGAAGCCGAGGCGATCTCCGGAGCCGAGGCCCGCAGCCGAGGCAAGTCCTGAACAACGCACCGCAACTCGAAACCGGCGGCCGGTCGTCGAGGGTCAGGGGCGAGCCGGCCCGCCGCTTCAACCCGCCGTCCTTCGCAGTCCGTCCAGCCGCTGCATCTCCTCGTCCGTGAGGTGCAGCCCGCCCGCGGCCACGTTCTCGGCGAGGTGGTCGGGGTTGCCGGTGCCGGGGATGGCGAGGACGTGCGGGCCCTGGCGCAGGGTCCAGGCGAGGCGGACCTGGGCGGGGCTCGCGCCGTGTGTGCGGGCGATGGTGAGCAGTTCCGCGTCGTGGTTCGTGTCCGCCCCCTGCGCCCCGCCCTCGCCGGCGATGGCGAAGAACGGCACGAAGGCGATGCCCTGTTCGCCGCAGATCCGCAGGACGTCGTCGGTCACGGGGGCGTCGAAGTCGAGTCCGTAGCGGTTCTGCACGCTGACCACGGGTGCGATGGCCTGCGCCTCAGCCAGATGCCGGGGCTCCACGTCGGAAATGCCCAGGTGCCGGATCAGGCCGGCCTCGCGCAGTTCGGCGAGCGCCCCGAAGTGCTCGGCGATCGAATCCTGGCGCATCCGGCGCAGGTAGACGAGATCGAGGTGGTCGCGGCCCAGCTGGCGCAGGTTCTCCTCGACATGGCCGCGCAGGTCTTCGGGCCGGGCCGAAGTCGCCCACTCCCCCGAGTAGTTGCGGAACGGGCCGACCTTCGTGGCGATGAGCAGGTCCTCGGGGTACGGGGCCAGCGCGGTGTTGATGAGTTCGTTGGCGGAGCGCAGGGAGGAGAAGTAGAAGGCAGCCGTGTCGATGTGGTTCACGCCGAGTTCGACTGCCCTGCGCAGTACGGCGATCGAGCGGGCGCGGTCGCTCGGCGTGCCGTGGTGGAAGGCCGCGCTGCCCGTCAGCCGCATCGCGCCGAAGCCGATGCGGCTGACGGTTCGGTCACCGAGCTTCCAGGTGCCCGCGGCGTCCGCGGTGATGGTGTCCGAGGTCATCGGCGGAGTCTCGCACATGCCGTGGGCACCGGCACGCCATCGCTTCAACAGGCCACGGTCTGCTCGCACTTGCGCAGCGTCTCCCGGAGGGAAGGGGCAGCTCCAGATCGTCGTCGACGAAGGAGGTGGCCCATATACCGAGCCGTACTCGGTGACGCGTAGCGCGCGGTGACGCGTAGCGCGCCGTGCCGCTCGCGGCCTCACGCGCGGACGAGCTCGAGCCGTCGGCGTTCGAGGTAGGCGTGCTCCGCCGGGCTCTCGGTGAGCGCCATGGCCGTCTCGTACGCCCTTACGGCCTCCGTGTCACGGCCGAGGCGGCGGAGAAGATCGGCGCGGACGGCGTGGAAGACGTGGTAGGTGTCGAGGTCCAGCGTGTCCACGAGGTCGAGCGCGTGACGCGGGCCCTCCACCTCGGCCACGGCAACAGCCCGGTTCAGGGCCACGACGGGACTGGGGGCGATGGTCATGAGGTGGTCGTACAACTGCAGGATCTGTCCCCAGTCCGTGACCGCAGGCGCCGGCGCATCACTGTGCACGGCCTGGATCGCCGCCTGGATCTGGTACGGCCCGGGCCGGTTGCGGCGCAGGCAGCGGCGGACGAGCGCCTGACCCTCGGCCATCAGGTCGTGCTCCCAGCGTCGGCGATCCTGCTCCGGCAGCGGAACGAGTTCGCCTCGCTCGTTCCGGCGGGCGGGCCGTCTCGACTCGACGAGGAGCATCAGCGCGAGCAGGCCGGTGGCCTCGGGCTCGTCCGGCATGAGTTCCGTCAGGAGGCGACCGAGGCGTACGGCCTCCGCGCACAGGCCCGCCTCCCCCTCGTATCCCTGGTTGAAGATCAGGTAGATGACGGCCAGGACCCCCTCGAGCCGGTCCGGCAGGTCGGCGTCCCGGGGCACGCGGTACGGGATGCGGGCATGGCGGATCTTCGACTTCGCCCGCACGAGCCGTTGTGCCATGGTCGGCTCGGGCACCAGGAAGGCGCGGGCGATCTGAGCGGTGGTGAGCCCGCCGAGGAGACGCAGGGTCAGGGCGACCTGGGCCTGGGTGGCGAGCGCGGGGTGACAGCACGTGAAGATCAGCCGGAGCCGGTCGTCGTGCACGGGGCCCTCCTCCACCGGCGCGCCGGGCGCGTACAGCCGGGCGGCCTCGGCGTGCCGGGCGTCGCGGCCCGACTCCCGGCGCAGCCGGTCGATCGCCCGGTTGCGCGCGGTGGTGATGATCCAGCCGGCCGGGCTCGGTGGCACGCCGGTCTCCGGCCAGCGCCGTACGGCCGTGGCGAAGGCGTCCTGGACCGCCTCCTCGGCGAGGTCGATGTCGCCGAGGCGGCGGACCAGGACGGCGACGGCGCGGCCGTACTCCGCGCGGAAGACGGCCTCGATGTCGAGGGGCATCACGCCTCGCCCATGAACGGGCGCACCTCGATGGGAAGCGTGGTGGCCCAGGTCGCCCGGCGGCCCCAGTGCAGGGCCGCGTCCAGATCGGGTGCCTTGATCAGACAGATGCCGCCCAGATACTCCTTGCCCTCGGCGTACGGTCCGTCGGTGATCAGTACGTCGCCGTCCCGGGGTCGCAGCACGGTGGCCGTCTCCGGTCCGTGCAGACCCCCGGCGAAGACCCAGGCTCCGGCCTCGCGCAGCTCCTGGTGGAAGGTCTCGAGGTTGCGGTTGATCTCGGCGAGCGCGTCGGGAGAGGGCATCTGCCCTTCACTCGGAGTGACCACGCTGAGCAGGTAGTACTTCATGACGGCCTCCTTGGCGTCGTGGGGTTCCCTCACCTCCTACACGAACGGCCGGGCCCCGGATCGACACACCGCGCGACGACACCCTCCAAATGTCCCCCCGGGGTCGGGGTCTCCTTCCGCCACTCACGAACGCCGGGAGAAGGCCGTGTCCCCGGATACCCACCCTGCATGCTGCTTGCCGCGCCCCCGGACCACTGCATTGCACCGAGGTTGGCGGTGAAAGCCTTGAACGGGCCGTGAGACAGGCCGTGTTACGCGGGGTGTGCGGACGGAACGGCTGGAATACCCCGCGACAGTGACGACCGCTCGACGAGCCGTTGATCGGCGTGGCGCGGCTCGGTGCGGTCGTCTTCGTTGCGGCTGCCCCTCGGCACCGCCCTGACCTCTACACATAAAGGCGAAATAAGCGCAGAATATGCGTACGCGGCGCTTACCGCATACCGCACCAGACGCGGTCAGGCCTGCTAGTCAAAGGAGACAAGTCATGGCCAACGTCTCGCCCACCAGCAGAGGTGACATAACCACTCACCCTGATGTATCCGAAATGCGGGCACGGTACGACCGCATGCTCGGTGGTCGCGATGTGGCGCTCGTGGACGGACCGGTGTTCCTGCTCGGTCTGTACTGCGCCGTATCCCCGTGGATACTCCACTACACGACGAGCCAGCCCGCGCTCGTAACGCACAACCTGATCGTCGGCATCGCGATCGGCATGCTGGCCCTCGGGTTCACCAGGGCTCCCGAGCGCATGTACGGCCTCAGCTGGGCCTTCTGTGCGGTCGGCGTCTGGATGATCATCGCGCCCTGGGTCGTCGGTGACAGCCCCGACGCCGGTGTCGCCCTCAACAACATCATCGTCGGCGCCCTGGCTGTGATCCTGGGGCTGATGTGCGCCGGTACGGCGGCGAAGAGCGCCCCCCAGCCGTAACGATCCTCCGGCAAAGGAGAAGGTCCGGCCGGTCCGCGCCCCGCGGGCCGGCCTTCTCGCGCCCTTCAGCCGTTCGGCACCAGCCACGGCTCCTGCGGCAGCGGGCTGCCGGTCTCGAGGAGCGACTTGAGGTTGGAGAGCACTGCCGGCCAGCCCAAGGAGACCTCGGCGAGCGCGCCTTCGTCGGGGAGGTCTTCGTGGGTCACCGTGAGGCGGACGATGTCGCCGTGCGGCTGGATGTCGAAGGTGACGCGGGAGTACTTGTCCTCCTGCCCCTCGTCGTCGGGCGAGGCCCAGTTGGTGACCAGGCGGGTGGGGCGCTCGCTCAGCACGACCGTGCCGACCACGTCGGCGATGCCGGAGCCGTCCGTACGGACGTGTTCCCAGCGTGAGCCGGGCTGCCAGTCCGAGACGTTGCTGTGGCCCCAGTAGGCGGCGGTCAGGTCGGCGTCGGTGAGCGCGTCCCAGACCTTCTCGGGTGTGCTCGCGATGTAGATGACGTAGACATAGGTCGGCTTGTCGGTCATGGCTTCCTCGGCTCGTCTCTTCACGGCGCCGAGCGCGCGCAGGCGCGGACGCTCGAACTTGTCGATCCACCGCTCCTGGATCTCGTGGAGCGGGACCGGATTGAGGTAGTGCAGCTTCTCCCGCCCCCGTCGCACCGTGCCGACCAGGTTGGCGGCCTCCAGGACGGCGAGGTGCTGGGTGACCGACTGACGGGTCATGTCGATGCGCTCGCACAGCTCGCCCAGCGTCTGGCCGTTCTGCTCGTGCAGCCGGTCGAGGAGGAGCCTGCGCGTGTCGTCGGCCAGCGCCTTGAAGACCTTGTCCATCCCGGAGTCGCCCTCTGATCGCACACTCAACGTTATGCAGGTGATTACCTGCATGTCAACGCGTGCGGAGGTGCCGCTCATCGACGGGAACCGTATGGGCAACTGCATTCGGCGCCGGAGGGCGATCGGCATCGCGGGTCACGTGCCGGCCGCCCCGGGGTGGGCCTGCCCCGCGGGGGCAGGCCCACCCCGCAACGTGTCAGCTCACGTTGAGCGCCGTGTCGTCGATGACGAACGAGGTCTGCAGGGTGGAGCCCTCCGTACCGGTGAACTTGATCGTGACCGTCTGGCCCGCGTAGCTCGCCAGGCTGAAGTTGCGCTGCGTGAATCCGCTCGCGGCGCTGAGGTTCGAGTAGGTCGCGAGCGTGGACAGGACCGTTCCGCTGCTGTTGAGGACCTGTGCCTTGAGCGTGTCGTACGCCGTGGAGGTTGTCGTCTCGGCCGTGTCCACGTGGAGGTAGAAACTCAGCGTGGCCGCGGTGCAGCCGGACGGGATGGTCACGGACTGCGCGAGTGTGTCGGTGTGGGCGGAGCCGTAGCCGTTCAGCCAGGCCTTGTAGGAGCCCGTGCGGGCCGCTTCGCCGGAGTCGTTCGTGATGACGCCGCTCGTCGCGGTCCAGGAGCTGCCGCCGGACTCGAAGCCGGGGTTGGCAAGCAGCTGCGCGGCGGTGCAGGTGCCGCCGCCCCCGCCCCCGCCGTCACCGCTCACGCCGGACAGCCACTCGGTGGCGTTGAGGGCGAGGGCGGCGTTGG
This sequence comes from Streptomyces sp. HUAS ZL42, assembly GCF_040782645.1. Classification (GTDB taxonomy): domain Bacteria; phylum Actinomycetota; class Actinomycetes; order Streptomycetales; family Streptomycetaceae; genus Streptomyces. Next base: position 9,118,424 of record NZ_CP160403.1, on the reverse strand, counting down.
TGGCTCCGGAGTCGTTCCAGCCGTCGTACAGCGTGTTGCCGGACTGGCCGGTGCCGTCGTCGATGGGAGAGCTGTCGCCCCAGAAGGCGACCCGTCCGCTGCCGAACGTGCTGGTGGCGAAGAAGACTCCGGTGTTGCCGGAGTAACCGCTGCGGTAGAGCAGGCCCTTGACGCTGGAGTTGTCGGACGGCTTGAGCGTGGCGGTGGTACCGCTGGCGATGAGGCTCTTGGTGACGGTGCCGAAGGAGCCGTGCAGCACCGGGTCGGTGCTGTCGCTGATCGCCGCCGGGTAACCGGAGCCGATGCTGAGCGAGTCGATCGAGAAGCCGAACGGGTCGGTGGAGTCGATGCTGTTGTTCGTCATCAGGTCGTTGAGGATCTCGACCGCGTCCTCGCCGTCGTTGTTGCGGTCGGCGCCGGTGTGGTCGGAGACCATGAACAGGCCGCCGCCGTTCTTGACGAAGTTCATGATCGCCGTCTTCTCGGCGGTGGTGAAGAGGGTGTTCGGCTCCGGCAGAACCAGCGTGTCGAAGTTCGACAGGTCGGTCGTGGACGAGCCGCCGTAGCTGAGGCTGGAGCCCGAGGGCAGTGTCTTCAGGCTGTAGTCGCCGGTCTTCTGCAGGGCCACGCCCCAGGCCGACAGCGCGCCGGTCCAGTCGGTCTCGGCGGACGGGGAGGAGTCCTGGCCCAGCGGGTCCGGCTGGCTGGTGGAGATGATCCAGTCGGCGTTGCCGGCCGTCTCCGCGTGTGCGTTGTCGAACAGGATGCGGTGCGGAGTGGCTGCGACCGCGGGCGTGGCGCTGGTGCTCACCTGGAGGGCGATCCCCGTGACGAGCAGTCCGAGACCGGCCAGGGCCGTGGTGAGTCTGTGACGGGATCTTCTTGATCCGAGCATCCGGCGAACCTCCTGAGGGGTGGGGAAAGAGGCGGTGCGGGGCGCTGAATCTGCGCGCGTAGACCCGATCGAGAGTTCTACACGCGTGGACCGATTGAAAGGTACATGGCATGACCGGGCCGTGAACATCAAACGCGGGCAATAACCGGAACGGAGTGCCCCGGCCCGCAGGGGGAACACGGACAGCAACGGGGTCTCGACAAAGAGGGGCAGAGATGGAGATCTCAGGCATCATCAGTGCCATTTTCATCGGCATCATCATCGGTGTGCTGGGACGGCTCGTCGTCCCGGGGCGCCAGCGGATCGGCATCCTGTGGACGATCCTCGTCGGCATCGTGGCCGCACTGATCGGGTCGGCGATTGCCGCCGGGCTCGACGTGGCCGACACCAACGGAGTGGACTGGGTCGAGTGGCTGATCCAGATCGCCCTGGCCGCGCTCGGGGTCGCTGCGCTGGACCGGAGCAAGGGACGGGGGCGGTTGCGTCATTGACGAGGCAGGGGTGTGCGGGCCCGGCGCTGTGCGGGACAAATTCCGTTGCGCACCCCACCGGGCTCCGCTTGGCTTCGCAGGTCGCACTGCACCGATCCGACCGTGACGGAGCCCTCTTGTCCCTGCGCATCACCCCGCTCGCCGACCCCGAGGCCGCAGCCTCGAGCCGCCGACTGGCCTGGCTGGCCTCCGGAACCGACGGGGCTCCGGTCGGGTCCGCCTTCCTGCGGTTGTTCACCGGGGAGGGCCAGAGGCACCTCGCCGAGCTCGAGATCGCGGTGCACGGCGCCGAGCGGCGACAGGGCGTCGGCACCCGGCTGCTGCAGACCGCCGAGGCCGCGGCCCGGGCGGAGAGCCGGCGCTCGGTCCTCGCCCAGGCCGAACTGGGCTCCCCCGCCGACCTGTTCCTGGCTGCGCGCGGCTTTCGCCGGGTGCTGACGCTGACGTACGCCAGGCTGTCGCTGGCCGACGCCGACTTCGCGGAGCTCGACAAACTCGTCCAACTGCCGCGTCCCGGCTATCGGTTGACAGAGTGGGACGGCGTCCCCCCGGCCGAACTGGCGCAGTCGTATGCCGATTCCCGGCGCGCCATGGACGACATGCCGATGGAGGACACGGACTTCGGCACGGTCGTGTGGGACCTGGAACGGGTCGCCGCGGCCGCTGAAGCGATCGCGCGTCGCGGGGACCTGCTGCACACCGCCGCCGTACTGGACGGCGCGGACGGCTCCGTCGTCGGCTTCTCCGAACTCGTCGTACCGGGCGACGGACTGGGCGACGGACAGCACTACGGCACGGCGGTGCTCCCCGAGCACCGGGGCCGCGGCCTCGCCCGCTGGATGAAGGCGGCCACGGTCGCGGGAGTGCGGAAGCGGCATCCCCGCCTCGCGGGGCTGCTCACCGACACCGCGGACAGCAACGCGCCGATGCTCGCGGTCAACGACGCGCTCGGGTACGTACCCACGCACAAGGCGGTGGAGTACCAGCTCGATCTGTGAGCCCGCGCCTCGCATGGTCGCCGGCCAGTCGCCCTACCGGGACAGGGTGGCCGCCACCGTGCCCGCGAGCAGACGCGCCGGCGGACGCGTTCGGCCCGGGCTGAGCCGGCACCGCGGTCCTACTGCACGTACACGTACGGCGTCGTGGTGGTCAGCGGCGCGAATCCGAGGCGTTCGAGGATGGGGCGGCTCTGGTCGGAGGCGTCGACCTGGAGGTAGCGGTAGCCACGTGCGACGGCGACGCGTGCGCGGTGGGCGACCAGCGCGCGGTAGATCCCGCGGCCGCGCCAGCCCTCGACGGTGCCGCCGCCCCACAGACCCGCGAACCTGGTGCCGGGCACGAGTTCCATGCGGGCCGAGCCGACCGGCTGGTCACCGGCGAGAGCGACGACGGCGACGACCGTGTCCGGGTCGGCGGCGAGCCGGGCGAGCAGCTGTTGCCGCAGCCGTGAACTGTCCGTGCCGAAGGCCTTCTCGTGTACGACGGCCACGAGGTCGACGCCCTGAGCGTCACTGACGGCGAGGACGCGGACGCCCTCCGGTGGCTCGGCGTCCAGGGGCAGACCGGCGACCTCGCCGATCATCAGCGTCTCTTCGGGCTCGGGCACGAATCCGGCCGACCTCAGCCGCCGACCGAGATCCGCCGGCCCGTCGTGGCCGTAGAGCTTCCACTCGAAGTCCCGGTCGAGTTCGGTGAAGCAGGCGACCTGCTCGGCGATCGCCGCGTCGGCGCCCGCCGTGTCCAGACCGGACCAGAGGACGCCGTTCCAGCCGTGCGCGGACGCGATCTGGCGGACGACGTTCCCCGTCCGCTCGATCCTGGAGTCGGGGCCGTCGGGCCGTGCGTCTTCGCGCATGTCCCGGTCGTAGAGGGCGAGTACCGCGGCATGATCCATGCGTTCATCGCAGCATCGGTCCATGACGGGGGCAACGGATTTACGGAGCGGCGCTGCGCCTCCGGCAAGGCGGCCGGGTGCGGGCGCGACATGCGGGCACCCGGCCCTCCGGGCGGGCCGCGGTTCGAAGTGCGGCGGTCCTGTGTCTCCTGGTGCCGCTCGGCGACGGTCGGGCCGCCCCGTCAGGCCCGCGCCCCCGGGCGGAAGCGCCGGTACAGGACGGCTCCGCTCAGCAGCAGCGCCGCGCTCCCGGCCACGGCGGGCAGCGTGTGGTCCGCTCCCGTGCTCGCCAGGGCCGCCACGCGGTGCTGGCGCGGGGCGGTCTCCCGGCCCAGGTGCCTCTCGCGAGGCACCGATCGCGTCGGCGTGGTCCTCGGGTGGTCACCCGGTGCGTTCACGGACTCGTTGCCGGTGGCCGCGTTGCCGATGCCGACCCCGCTCACCGTGTTGCCGCTGATGTCGACCGGGAGATCGACGGGAATCTGCACCCCGTTGCCGGAGATCACCCCGGAGGCCGTCCCGCTGCCGTGCGCGACCGCTCCGCCGCCCGGCGACGACGACGGCCCGTCGCCCTTGCCAGCGGCCTCGTTGACGCATGTGTTGCCCGCCGCCGGATTCAGGAGCCCGGCCACGTTCACGGTGTTCCCGCACACGTTCACCGGCACGTGCACCGGCACCTGGACGGTGTTGCCGGAGATCAGTCCGGGCGAGCCGGCGGCCGAGCCGTCCACCGCGGAGTCGGCGTGGGCCGGCATCGCCACGGCCATCGCGCCGGACGCGGCAGCGACGGCGATCATCCCGTTCCGGGTTACCCGTCTCATAGGTTCCCTGCCTTCCAGACATCGGTCGCGGGCCCTCACCCGCACCGGATAGAACGCGGGCGAACCATCGGAGTTATGGCTAATCGGCCTTTCACCCCATCGAGTGACAGGCTCATCGAACTGCCGGCAAAGGAGAACGAGGCGCCCCGTGGGAACCGCACACGTCCGGAGGCGCGGCTTCCGGGTGCCGCTTATCGTGTTCGAGGGCACCGAATCCCGCGGTCCGCCGCGGGGCGTCCCGGGAGGCACTGATGCTGGCCAAGCTGTCGAAGCGCCCCGCGCTCCGGCGCTGTGCGCTCGCCGGAGCCGCCGCGCTGACCCTGCTCGGCACGGCGCCACCGGCCGCGGGCGGCGGCGGGGACGAGTCCACCCTGTCCCGGTTCTACCGCCAGAAGATCACCTGGTCGGCGTGCGAGAGCGACGGTATGCCGAGGGACCTGCAGTGCGGCAAGATCACCGTACCGCTCGACTACGCCAGACCCGCCGCGGGCACACTCGAACTCGCTCTCGCCCGCTACCGGGCCACGGCCGGGAAACGTGGCTCGGTGGTGCTGAACTTCGGCGGCCCGGGCGGCGCGGGCGTGCCCGAACTCGCCTTCGGCGGCAAGGAGTTCATGGACCTCACGGACGAGTACGACGTGGTGACCTTCGACCCCCGGGGCGTCGGCCGCTCCTCCCCCGTCAGTTGTGGTGAAGGTGAGGACGAGGCCGCCGCGGTGACGGACGACCCCTCGGCCGATCTCAGTCATCCGCAGGACGCACTCGAGAAGTTGAAGAAGGCGGCCGACCTCTGCGCCGAGCACTCCGGGGCGGTGCTGCCGCACATCGGCACGGTGAACGCCTCGCGGGACCTGGACGTGATGCGCCAGGCACTCGGCGACAAGAAGCTCAACTACCTCGGTTTCTCCTACGGGTCCCGGCTCGGCGCGGTGTACGCGGCCCAGTTCCCGGACAAGGTGGGCCGGATGGTCTTCGACGGTGTGGACACGCTGACCGAACCGCTGACCGAGCAGGGCGTGGCCGGTGCCCGGGGGCAGCAGGTGGCGCTGGAGGCCTTCGTCGACTGGTGCGTGAAGGACGTCGCCTGCCCGTTCGGGCAGGATGCCCGCAAGGCCAGGGAGTCGGTCGTACGGCTCATCCGTTCGCTCGACGAGGATCCCGTGCCGACGGAATTCGGCAACCGGCTCTCCGGCCAGGACCTCGTCGGCGCCATCGGCTCGGCGCTCTACAGCAAGGAGTGGTGGCCCTCGCTGGAGCGGGCCCTCGCCCAGCTCGTCGAGGACGGCGACGCCAGTGGCATCCTGACGTTCACGAACAGCGGCGTCTTGCGCACGAGCCCCGGCCCGAGCCCGAGTCCGAGCCCGAACGGTGGCAGCCCGGACGAGAGCGACGGCGGTCTCGTCGACGGGGAGGACGTCCCCCTGGACAACCTCCCGGCGGCGCTGATGGCGATCAACTGCGCGGACGACCCGGACCGCCCGACCGCCGGGCGGATCACCGAGGATCTCCGGCGGCTGCGAGCCGAGTACGAGGAGGCGTCGCCGGTCTTCGGGCAGTACCGGCTCACCCAGGTGCTGATGTGCTACGGCCGCCCCAAGGGCACCGACTTCATACGCGACAAGGTGAAGGACGTCGACACGCCGAAGATGCTGCTCGTCGGAACGCGCGGCGACCCGGCGACGCCGTACCGCTGGACCGAGGAGACGGCCGAGCGCCTGGGCTCGTCGGCCGTCGTGCTCGACAACAAGGGCGAGGGCCACACCGGCTACGCGTCCTCCAAGTGCGTGCACCGCAAGATCGACGCCTTCCTGCTGTACGGCTCCCTGCCTCCCAGCGGCAGCTCCTGCGGGCCTGAGAACGACGAAGGATCCTGAGGAGCGGCCTCAGGCCGCGCTGGTCACGAACGCGTCGATCGCCGCCGTCAGTTCCGCGGGCTTCTCCACCGGCAGTTCGTGGCCGGCGTCGATGATGCGGACCGTGGCGTCCGGGTACGCCTTCGCCATGCGCAGCATCTGCTTCACCGGGAGCTGGATGTCGTGGTAGCCGTGAACCATCAGGGTGGGCACGCCGATCTCGCCGACCCGGTCCAGGACGTCGAAGGCCCGCATGGCGCCGTAGAGCGTCATGACGACCTCGCGCGGGGTGTCCGCGGAGGCCTTGACGTACTCCCTGATCTCCTCGCGCGGGTAGCCCGGGGCGAAGGCGCGCTGGATGTTGGCGGCGACGAACAGCTTGAAGGGAACGAGCGTGGAGACCCCCATCAGCAGGCCGCGGCCCCGGTTGTAGGTCATGCGGCCGATCGAGTTCACCAGCACCATCCGCTCCACCCGCTCGGGGTGGGTGAGGGCGATGGTCTGCGAGATCATCCCGCCCATCGAGTGGCCGACGAGGACGCACCGCTCGATCTTCAGATGGTCGAGGAGGGCCAGAACGTCCTTCGCCAGCTCCTCGATCGTCCGTACGCCCGCCCCGCTGCTCTCGCCGTGGCCGCGCAGGTCGAGCCGGATCACCCGCCGCTTCTCGGCGAAGTGCGCCACCTGGTGGTCCCAGCGGTGCCGGTTCGCCGTCCAGCCGTGGACGAACACCAAGGGCACGCCGCCGCCGTCGCGGGGGCCCTCGTCGTCGTACGTCAGTGCTGCGCCGTCGACTTCGAGCTGCGGCATGGGTGCCTCCTGGAGCGCGGTCCGGTTACTGCCCGGTACGGTAACCGGCCGCGCACCCCTGCGTCACCGTCGCTCGCCGAGGAAATCGAGGATGTGGCCGAACACGTCGAGGGCGGCGCCCCGGCCGAGGAAGGTGTCGAGGTGGCCGTAGCCGGGGATCTCGGTGTACGTCACGTCCAGCTGGGGCTGCCGGTGCGCGAGGACCTCGTGGCAGAGCTTCTGTGAGTCCAGCCAGAGCCCGTTCTCGCTGCCCGCGAGCAGCAGGACGGGTGTGTCGATGCGGCCGGCGGCGTCCAGCGCGTTGGGCGGCAGGGCGCGGTAGCGGTGGTCGGTGTCGTGCCAGCGCACCACGCTGCGGGCCAGCTCGATGCGGCGCAGGTGCGGCAGGATCCACAGCGGCGCCGGGCCGAGCAGCTCGGCGAGCCGGTCGTGAGTGGCCTCGGACAGGTTCTCGTGGACGAAGAGGGACGCGCCCGTGCCCCAGGCCGAGTTGTGCAGGATCTGGCAGGTCGGGTCGGGGCAGTCCGCCCTGCGGGAGGCGAGCGCGAACAGCGGCGTGTACTTCGACCACAGGCCCACCTTGCGGAAGTCGACCGGGATGTGGTCGATCCGGGTCTTCAGCAGCTCCCCGGCCACCGACATGCGCAGGGAGGTGCGGCCCGCGAGCTTCGGCGTCAGGAACACGCCCTGGGACACCACGCCCGCGAGGCCCGGCACCAGCCCCGCCGCCATGCTCAGCGACAGGGTGAGGGAGCCGATGCAGTGGGCGACCACGAACAGCGGCCGCTCGCCGATGCGCTCGCGGATGTGGGAGACGGCCGCGGGGATGTCGTACAGCGCCACGTCGTCGTAGGTGTAGCGCTGTGCGGTCTCGTTGTACGGCAGCCGGCAGCTGCCCCGCCAGTCGAGGAGCCAGGGCTCGTAGCCGTCGTCGAGGAGGGCGTCGACGAGGTTGCGGGTCTCGGGGAGCAGGAACATGTCGGCTGACGCGGTGTGCCCGTGCAGGAGCAGTACGGCGGGCCGGTCGGCGTCGCCCGCGTCGATGCGGGTCAGTCCGAGGCGGACGCCGTCGGCCGCGTGGAAGGGGATCTCCTCGACGCGGGCCGGGTCGAGGCGGTGGTGGAGGGGGCGCAGGGCGGGGGTGGTCCTGACTCTGCGGAGCGCCGGCCCGGTGGTCCGGGAGGAGGTCGTCCTGAAGATCATCGGTGGTGCTCCGTGAGGGTCGGGGTGCGGCGCAGGTCGAGCAGGTCCGCGGCGGCCCGGGCGAACGGGCCGAGCAGGCCGCGGCCCATCTCCAGGCCGAACCAGGCGAGCCAGGTCAGCTTGGCGGCGCGCTTCTCCTGGCTGGTCAGGTGGGCGGCGACCTTGATGCCGTCGATCTGGTCGCGGACGTAGGAGCCGGCCGGGACGACGACCTCGCCGGCCAGGCTCGCGGGTTCTCCCTCGCGGCCGATCTCGACGGTCAGGGCGCGGGTCTGCCGCCACAGGTCGCGGCGGGCGCGGGCGTACTTGTGGCCCTCCAGCCACCAGCCCGCGCCGTCGGCGTCGCGCAACCGCAGCCGGTAGCGCAGGAGTTGGTGCCTGAGGCCGTGCTGCTGCGGGATGCCCTCGTCGGGACGGACCCAGACGTCGCCGTGCTCGACGGTCAGTGGCCGGGGGTGGATCGCCGGGCAGGTCACCTCGCCGGTGACGTCCATCCGCCGCTCCTTCACCAGCTGGTACATGCTCGCGATGGACAGGGTCAGCGCCATCGAGCAGGGCACGCCGGCGGTGGCGTTGCCGATGGGGTGCACGCTGCCCTCGGTCGTCTCGGCGAACCACAGGTAGGGCTGGTCGTCCTTGTGCGGCAGCCTGGCGAGGCCGTCGTCGGCGAGCTTCTCGAACGTCCTCAGCTGCGCCCGGGCGTCGTAGCGGGCGGCGGGCGGCAGTCCGAGTGCCTCGGCGAGCGCGTCGGTGCGCTCCCCGAGGGCGGCCGGTCCCTTGAGTGTCGCCTCGCACAGCTTCAGGGCGGTGGGGCTCTGCAACACCCGGCTGAGGAAGGCCAGTTCGGGGATCGGTTCGGCCTCGAGGCGGGCCAGGGCGCCGGTGCGCCACTCCTCCCAGTCCTGTACGCGGACGTGCATGCCGCCGAACGCCATGTCCCGTACGACGTCGTCGAGGGTGTTGGGCACGCCGGTGAGGTTGTAGTCGTACCCCCAGGCGTCGGGCTCGCAGACGACCGCGCTGGCCACCCTGCTCACCCAGTCCACCGGCGCCGCGTTGAGGTAGCGGAAGGCGGGGACGGTGCGGAAGCGGCCGAAGGCCGAGATGAGACCGCTGCTGAGGTCCTGGGGGTTGTAGGCGCCGGTCCTGCTGTGGCCGCTGATGCCGCCGGGGCGCAGGGCGGTGACGACGAGGCCGTGGTCGCGTGCGCGGCGCAGGGCGACCTCGGCGGCCCACTTGGTCTGGTCGTAACCCGCGATGAGGCGGTCGGCGTGGGCGAGCGGGTCGTCCTCGCCCATGGACGTGATGCCGACCTCGTTGAAGACGGCGATCGAGGAGATGTGGTGCAGCGGCTTGGGTCGGCCGGTCGCGGCGAGCTCGGCCAGGGTGAGCGCGCCCAGGACGTTGCTCGACCGCAGTGACCGGTAGCCGCGCAGGAAGTCCACGGCGGCGGCGACGCCGACGATGCTGTCCAGTTCGTGGGCGAGGGTGTGCCACAGCTCGTCGGAGAGGCCGAGGCGCGGCTGCCGTATGTCGCCGGGCAGCACGGTCACCCGGCGGCGGACCTCCGAGGACCAGGGCAGCCGGTAGCTGCGCAGCTGCTCACCGAGGCGGGCCGCGGCCGCCTCCTCGTCGGCCGCGCGGACCAGGCAGTGGACGTGCGCGTCGCTGTGCCGCAGCAGGTCGAGGAGCATGTGGCTGCCGAGGAAGCCGGTGGCGCCGGTCAGCAGGATCCGGCGCGGCGGCAGCGGCTCGGGCGAGCGGGTGAAGGGCAGGCGGTCGGCCAGCGCGAGGTCGGCGAGGATCTGGTCGAGGTCCTCGCGGCGGGCGGTGGAGTACGGGTCGATCGTGCCGTCGGGGAGAGGGACGGTGGTCACCGCGGGTGGGGTGCGCGGGGACGGAACGGGGAGGATGCCGGACGTCCGTGAGATCGCCGGAGCCGACGGGGTCCGAGCGGCGGCCTCTGCCCCGTTGGCCGACAGCCACTTCCGGGCCAGGCTGACGGGGCGCGCGTCCGCGAACACGTCGTCCAGGTCGAGCATTACGCCTAGCTCGCTCTCCAGCTCGGCCGCGAGTTCCACGGCGTGCACGGAGGAGCCTCCGGCGTCGAAGAAGTCGGCGTCGGGCGAGAGCCGGCCGGCGGGCAGAAAGCGGCCCGCCGTCTCCGCGATGGCGGCGGCCAGGCTCTCCGGGCTCCAGGCCGCCGGGGCGGTGGCCGTGGACTCCACCCCGACCCCCGCCGCCGAGGCGGTACGCGTGGACTCCACCCCGACCCCCGCCGCCGAGGCGGTACGCGTGGACTCCACCCCGACCCCCGCCGCCGAGGCGGTACGCGTGGACTCCACCCCGACCCCCGCCGCCGAGGCGGTACGCGTGGACTCCACCCCGACCCCCGCCGCCGAGGCGGTACGCGTGGACTCCACCCCGACCCCCGCCGCCGAGGCGGTACGCGTGGACTCCACCCCGACCCCTGCCGCCGGGGCGGTGGCCGTGGGCTCCTCAGCGGTCCCGGCCGTCATGACCTTGGCCAGCAGGTCCGTCACGCTGAGGCCACCGCCGCCCCGCTCGATCGACTCGGCGGTCGCCCGCTGTCCGCTGTCCTCGTTCATGTCACGCATGAGAGCCCTTCACCCTGTCAACTGTCCTTTCCTTCGCCACTGCCGCCCTATCGCTCCCAGGACCGGAACGCCCGCAGGCGGTCCGGCGTGGTCACGGTCTCGAGGAGCTCGTCGTCCTGGTGGCCAACGCCGAGGGCGGCCACCAGCCGACGGGCGGGCACGTTGCGCGGGGTGCGCTCCGCGGTCAGCAGCACCTTTGTGCAGCCCAGTTCATCGGCCCGGTCGGCCAGCCATCGCAGCAGTGCTTCCTCGACACCGCGGCCGAGCGCCCGGCAGCTCATCAGCCAGCCCAGGACCTCGAGTTGATCGCCGTCCGCCCGGATCGCGAGCAGGCCGATCTGGCCGTAGTCGCCGAACCGGTCCCGGGCGGCGGCCGTCCACACCTCGCCCCGCTCCCGCCAGCGGGGGAGATCGCCGCCGTCGGCGGACCGGGCGCGCAGGGTGAACTGGTTGGTGCGGCAGACGAGTTGCTCGGCCCGCTGGAGGTCGTCCCCGGACAGGACGCGGATGTCGACCTCCAGCCGCAGCCCGTCGAGGAACTCCTCGAAGCCTGCCCGTGCGCGGGCCGCGTCCCGCTCCCGTTCCTGCTCGTAGAAGCGCGCCCGCAGCGTGTCCTCGGCGGTCGCGGCCGCCGGGACCAGGGGCCACAACCGGCCCAGGAACTCCTCGAGTTCGGTCGCGGCCGGGCAGGTCACCGACAGTACCCGGGGAAGCGCCGACCTCATCTTGCCGATCTCGGCCGGGTTGTCGTCCAGGAAGAGGAAGCTGTCGACGCCCAGGTTGAGCGTGCGCGCCGCCTCCGCCAGGCGGGCGGGCTTCGGGCCCCACTCGGCGGAGAGCACACTGAAGTGCTCGGCCTTGAGCAGGCTGTCGGGCCGGTCCAGCACGGCTCGTACGGTCGCCTCGTCGTTGTTGCTGACAAGCGCGAGCAGGGCTCCCGCCTCCCGCCACTGCAGCAACCTGCGCGCCAGCAGCGCCCGCGCACCGGCCAGGTCGACGGCCTCGGGGCCGATCTCGCCGGCCACCCCGCCCCACAGGGTCTCGTCGCCGTCGACGGCGATCACCTTGGGCGCGGGGCGCCGTACCGCCCGTACGGCCTCGGCGAGGCGCAGGGCGACCGCCGCCTGGAAGGGCGGGGTGAAGGGGAGGTGGGCCAGCCGCTCGGTCCGCTCGTCGAAGGGTTCCTCGACGGTGTGGTGCCGGGTCCACTCGTCGGGGCCGAGCACGGCGATGCCGGGCAGGCCGTCCAGCTCGTCCCTGATCCCGCGATCCCAGCGCCGCAGGCGGTCGTCGCCGCCGGAGGTGGGCAGGAAGCCTACGATCAGCGGCTTGCGGGTCCGCTCCGACAGGGACCGCAGCGCGGCCGGGTAGGCGGTGCGCAGTTCGGCGAGCAGGGCGTCGTCCACCGGGCCGAACCGTTCCAGGTCCGCCGCCCGCAGCAGCACCACGCCGACGGCCGTGGCCGGGTCGGCGAACACGCCGGACGGGTCCTGCACGCTCGCGAGGACCTGGTGGTACGGGGCTTCGGCGACGGTCAGGCCGCCGTCCGGCGCGCCCTCACCGAGGGCCGCCTCACACATCAGCGGGAGGTTGCCGAGGGCGAAGGTGGCGGCAAGGGCGAGGGAACCCGGCCGCACCGCCGTCTCCTCCTGCCGCACCACCGTTGACCCGTCTTCGGCCACCTCCGCCAGCAGCGCCAGGAACTCCTCCCCCAGCCCGGCCGTCGTCGCCTCGTCCAGGATGTCGAGGTTGTGGTCGAACCGGATGCGGCCCGCGTCCGGGGTCATGGTGATCATCAGGTCCAGGTCGGTGTAGCCCGTCCCGGCGGGCAGTACTTCCAGGTTGGCCAGGTGCCCGCCGTGCCGTACGAAGTTGAAGTACACCTCGACGAGCGGCGCGTTCGCGCGGTGCAGCCCCTGCCGGGCCAGCGTGGCCAGGACGTCCGAGAACATGGCGCCCTTCCTCAGGATCCGCTCCAGGCGGCCGTCGGTACGGCGCAGCACCTCCTCGACGGATTCGCCCGCCCGGGCCTCGGCCGGGAACGGAACGGGGACGCCGTAGAAGCCCACCGCGTCGAACGCGTCGGCGTGGATGCGGGTGTCCACGGGCACGGCGAGCACGAAGCGCTCCCGTCGCCGCTTCCTGGCCAGCAGGACGGTCAGTGTGCCGAGGCAGAACGCGGCGGGCGTGACGGCGAGCCTGCTCGCGGCCGCAGAGACGCGTTCCATGAGCCCGTCCGGGAGGGCCACGGTCACGCTGCCTGCCCGGTACGAACGCTGCTGCGGGCGCGGGTGGGCGAGCGTCAGGTCGAGCCGCTCGCTGCCCCGGAAGGACTCGCGCCATTCGGCCGCGCCGAAGCCCTCGCCCGTCTGCTGGGCCTCGACGAGGAGATGGACGTCCCGGTTGGTGACGTCGGAGCCGAGCGGCGTGCCGGACAGTTCTGCGTCGATCTCACGCGCCACCAGCAGCAGCGACTGGAGGTCGCTGACCGCGTGGTGGGCACCGAACACCAAAAGCTGGCCGCTCGCGCCGCCGTCCAGCAACTCGAACCGCCACAGGGGCGGCGTCCCCAGGTCGAACGGCGGCTCCAGGAGCTCCCGCAGCGCGCGAGGGGCCTCGGGTTCGGCCGTCTGCGTCCACCGCAGCACCGGCTCCGGCAACGACCGGTCCACGCGCAGCTGCCGACCGCCTTCGCTGCCGGTGACAACTGCCGTGCGCAGGGCGGCATGCCGTGCCGCGAGACGGGTGACGATGTCCGTGAGCGTTTCGCGGGTGGTCGGCGTGGTGAGCCGTACGGCGAGGCCGACGCCGTGGGCCGCGTCGGGCATGCCCGGCCGGGCGCTGCGCAGCAGTCGTACGACGTCGCGGGTAGCGGGCAGCAGCTCGGTCTCCGGTACCTCCTGTACCGGGTCGGTGACCTGCTCCTGGGCGGCGCTCTCGGGCAGGGCCTCGCCGAGGGCGCGGGCGAGGCCGCGGATGTCGGACGCGGAGAACACCTCGGCGGTGGGGAGTTCCACGCCGAGTTCGCGGGCGAAGGCGTTGCGCAGCCGTACCAGCATCAGGGAGTCCAGGCCGAGTTCCTTCAGGGCCGTGGCCGCGGAGACGTCGACGACGCCTCCGGAGACCTCGCCGACGCGGGCCCTGACGTACGCCTCGAGCCATGCGGTGCGGTCCTGTTCGGTCGTCGCGGCGAACACCTTCCGCACCAGGCCGTCGGAGTCCGCCGTGCCGGTCGGGACCGTGACGAGGTCGCCCAGGATCGGGCGGGTGCGCGCCACGTCCGGAGCGAGCGACAGCATGTCCCGGTCCAGGGCGAGCGGCGCGAGCTGGCGTCGGGACGTGGCGAGCACCCGCTCGAACAGCTCACCGCCCTCCCGCGGGGAGAAGGCGATCAGACCCGAGCGGCTGGTTTCCGCACGGCGCGTCCCGGACTCCGCCACCATGCCGACGCCGGCCCAGGCGCCCCAGTCCAGGCTGAGCGCCCGCCGCCCTGTGCGGGAGAGGTGGTGCGCCCAGGCGTCGAGGAAGGCGTTGGCCGCGGAGTACGGGCTCTGTCCTGCGGAGCCGAGCAGGCCGGCGGCCGAGGCGAACAGCACCAAGGTCCCCGCTTCCGGGGTGAGTTCGGTGAGCAGGGCGGTGCCGAGGACCTTGGGGGCGAGGACGCGCAGGACGCGTTCGTCGGTCAGGTTCGCCACTGTCGCGTCGTCGAGCACGCCCGCCGCGTGGACGACGCCGGCGATCGGCCCGGCTTCGCGCCGTACCCCGTCGAGGGCGGCCGTCAGACCGGCACGGTCGGCGACGTCGGCGCGGGCGAGCAGCACGTGCACGCCGCGCGCTTCGAGGCCCGCGATCCAGTTCGCGGCCTCCGGGCCGGGCGCACTCCGGCTCATCAGGGCGAGCCTGCGCGCACCGAGGCGCACCAGCCGGTCGGCCACGACCCGGCCGAGGCCGCCCAGACCGCCGGTGATCAGGTACACGCCGTCCGGGGTGATCGCCATGTGGCCCGCGTCGTCCGGGCGGGTGCGGGCAAGGCGCGGCACCAGACGGCCCGACTCCCGCAGCGCGACGAGCCGTTCGTCGTCCGCGTGCCACAACTGTGTCCACAGGGCGTCTGCGCCACCCTCGGCAGGCAGGTCGATCAGGGTGGTGCCCAGCTCCGGGTACTCCTGCGCCACCGCTAGCCCGAAGCCCCAGGCGAGCGCCTGCTGAGGGTGCGTCACCTGGGTGCTGTCGCCGGCGGCCTGGCTGCCGCGGACGACGACGAAGAGCCGGGGGGCCCGGCCCCGCGGGCGGTCGGCGAGCGTCCGGACCAGGTGCAGGGTGCTCAGACAGGCGAGCCGCGCCGCCTCCTCGGCCGTACGGTCGTCGGTGACGGGCGGGGCGTCGAGGGCCGTCAACTGGACAACCCGCTCGGGCAGCCCGCCCGGGAAGGCCTCGTCCAGCAGCCGGGTCAACTGCTCCGGATCGGCCGGGTCGAGGACGTATCGTCCTGGGCCTTCGACGCGGAACGCCTCACCCCTGCGGGCGATCACGTGCGGCACCGACGCGCCCAGCCGCTCGCCTAGCTCGGCGGCCACGCCCGTCTCGTCCGCCAGGATCAGCCAGCTGCCCGTGGCAGGGGGCTCCTGGGCGGCCGGGCGCGGCTGCCAGCGGGTCTCGAAGAGGGCGCCGTCCAGCGGCGAGAGCGCGGCAAGTGTGAAGTCCTTCGCCTCCAGCACGAGTTGCTCGTCCTGGTCCCAGAGCCGCAGGTCGAGGGTGGCGGTGTCGCCGTGCGGGGACCTCAGCTCGCAGCTCACCCATACGGGGGTCGTACGCCGCCCGGTGAAGTGAAGCCGCCCGAAGCCCGCCGGTACGAACGCGCGTCCCTCCGGTGCGTTGCCCGGCAGTGCGGCCGCGTGGAAGGAGGCGTCGAGGAGGGCGGGGTGCAGCAGGTGACCGGCGGCGGGCCGTCCGGTGAGGCGGGCGAACGCGGCGGCGTCGGTGCGGTGGCCCGTCTCCAGGCCGCGGAAGGCGGGGCCGTACTCGATACCGAGGGCCGCGAGTCCGGCGTAGACGGCCGGGACGTCGACCGCTTCGGTGCACGTCGCCCGCAGCGCGCCGAGCCCGGCCTCGACAGGGGCTGCCCCGCCCGTCATGTCGATCCGCCCGGTGACGTGCCGCTCCCATCGGGAGCCGACGGCGGCGGAGGCGATGGTGAACTCCCGGAAGCCGCCCTGGACGGGCCGCAGCACCAGCTGCAGGCGCACCGGCCGATCCGCGTCCAGCCGCAGCGGCTGGACGAACCTGACATCGACGAGCCGGACTTCGTCCCCTTCCTGCACCGCCGACGCGGCACCCAGGGCCATGTCGAGGAAGGCGGCGCCGGGCAGCCAGACCTCCCCGGTGACCCGGTGGTCGGTGAGGTAGGTGAAGCGGCTGTCGCGCAGGTCGAGCCGGGTCTCGAAGACGTGCCGGTCCGGTTCGTCACTGGCCTCGATGTGAGTGCCGAGGAGCGGTGAGCCGCCGACGGTCCCCGTGTCGGGAGCCGGGGCCAGCCAGTGGCGTTCGCGGGCGAAGGCGTACGTCGGCAGGTCGACTCGGCGCCCGGCCGGGAACAAGGCCTGCCAGTTCGGGGTGTGCCCGGCCTCGTACAACTCGCCCAGCCTGCGGAGGAGTACGTCGTGCGTGTCCTGGCCTCGGCGCAGTGAACCGATGCCGACGGCGTCGATCCCGGCCTCGGCGGCCACCGCCTCTATCGACGGGACGAGCGAGGGGTGCGGGCTGAGTTCGACGAAGTAGCGGTAGCCGTCGTCCAGCATGCGCCGGACGGTGTCTGCGAAGCGGACGGGCTGACGGAGGTTGGCGAACCAGTACTCGGCGTCCAGGCGGTCGCCCGCGACGGGTTCGGCCGTCACCGCCGAGTACAGCGGGGTCGCCGTGCGCGTGCCCCGGATCCCGGAGAAGCGGCCGAGGAGCTCGGCGCGCAGGGGTTCCATCAACGGGGTGTGCGAGGCGAACGGCGTCGAGAGGGGGCGGGCGGTGATGCCCTGTACCTCCAGGTGGCGGCGGAGTTCGGCGAGCGCGACGGCGTCGCCGGACAGGGCCGTGGAGGCGGCGCTGTTGACCGCGCCGACGAACAGCCGGTCCGCGTAGGGCGCGAGCAGTTCCCCGGCCTCGGCGTGCGGCAGCTCGACGGCCAGCATGCCGCCCCGTCCGACGAGCGGGACGACCGAGTGCGCACGCGCGGTCACCACGGCGACCGCCTCGTCGAGAGTGAGGGCCCCCGCGCAGTACGCGGCGGCGATCTCGCCCAGGCTGTGTCCGGCCACGGCGTCGGGGGCGACGCCGAAGGCCCGCCAGGCGGCGGCCAGGGCCGCGTTGACGGCGAACAGCACCGGCTGCAGGTATTCGGTGCGGTCGAGCGGCGAGAACTCCTCCGGTGCCCGCAGCACGTTGAGCACGGACCAGCCGACGTGCCGCTGCACTGCCTCGTCGATCCGGGTCAGCTCCTCGCGGAAGGCGTCGGAGTCGCTCATCAACTCGACGCCCATACCGGGCCATTGGCCGCCGTGCCCGGCGAAGACGAACGCGACCTTGCCGGCCTGCTCCTCACGTGGCGGTGCGAGGGGCCTACGGCCTGCCGCCAACCCGTCCAACTGAGCACGCAGTTCGTCCGGGTCGCCCGCCACGAGCGCGGCGCGCCGCTCGAAGTGGCTGCGGTGCAGGGCGAGAGTGTGGGCGACGTCCGGCAGCGTGGCCTCGTCGCCGACGTGCCGGGCGAGCCGCGCGGCCTGGCCGCGCAGGGCGGGCTCGCTGCGCGCGGACAGTACGAACAGCCGCTTGCCCGTGGCCCGTTCGGCTCGCGGCTCCGCCTCTGCCGGCGGGGCCTCCTCGACGATCACATGCGCGTTCGTCCCGCTGATCCCGAAGGCGCTGACGCCGGCCCGCCTGACCCGCTCCCCCGCCGACGGCCAGGCCACGTCCTGCTGCAGCAGCCGCAGCCCGCTGTCCTCCCAGTCGACATGCCGGCTGGGCGTGCCGGCGTGCAGGGTGCGCGGGAGGGTCTGGTGGCGCAGCGACTGGATCACCTTGATCAGCCCGGCGACGCCCGAAGCGGCCTGCGTGTGCCCGACGTTGGACTTGAGCGACCCCAGGTGGAGGGGCCGGTCTTTGGGTCGCGAGTCGCCGAAGACCTGCGCGAGCGCGTTGGCCTCGATCGGGTCTCCGAGGGTGGTGCCCGTGCCGTGGGCCTCGATGTAGTCGATGTCGGCGGGTGCGAGGCCGGACAGTTCCAGCGCCCGGCGGATCACCTGCTCCTGGGCGGGGCCGTTCGGCGCGGACAGGCCCTGGCTGCGCCCGTCCTGGTTGACGGCCGTGCCGCGCAGCACCGCCAGTACCTCGTCCCCGTCACGTCGTGCGTCGCTCAGTCGCTTCAGTACGAGCATGCCGGCGCCCTCGGCCCAGACGGCGCCGTCGGCGTCGTCGGAGAAGGAACGGCAGCGGCCCGTCGCGGACAGGCCGCGCAGGCGGCTGAACTCGACGAAGGTCTGCGGGGTCACCATCAGCGTCACACCGCCTGCGAGCGCCAGGTCGCACTCGCCCGAGCGCAGCGCCTGAGCCGCGAGATGCGTCGCCACCAGGGACGACGAGCACGCGGTGTCGACGGTCAGCGCCGGGCCGTGCAGTCCGAGCGCGTATGCGAGCCGGCCGGAGGCGACGCTGAGCGCGGAGCCCGTACCGACGTACCCGTCGAGCTGGTCGAGCCGGGAGCCCGCCAGGTAGTCGCTGCCGAACATGCCGACGTAGACGCCGGTGGTGCTGCCCGCGAGGCGGGCGGGCACGATTCCGGCGCGCTCCAGCGCCTCCCACGCGGTCTCCAGCAGCAGGCGCTGCTGGGGGTCCATCGCGGCCGCCTCCTTCGGAGTGATCCCGAAGAAGCCCGCGTCGAAGGACTCGATGTCATCGAGGAACCCGCCTTCACGGGCGTACGACTTGCCCAGGGCGTCCGGGTCGGGGTCGTACAGCGACTCCACGTCCCAGCGGCGGGCCGGGAAGGGGCCCACGGCGTCCTGGCCCTCGGCGAGGAGGTGCCACAGGTCCTCGGGATCGCCCACGCCGCCGGGCAGTCGGCAGGCCATGGCCACGACGGCGATCGGCTCGTCGGACGGTGCCTGGGTGCGGGCGGGGCGCGTGTCCGCGCGGCGCGTCGTGCGGCCGCCTGTGGCCGGCGTCGTGGTCAGCAGGTACTCGGTGAGGCGGGCCGGGGTGGGGTGGTCGAACAGGAGGGTGGCGGGGAGCTTGGCGCCGATGCGCGCGCCGATGCGGTTGCGCAGTTCGACCGCCGTCACGGAGTCCATGCCGAGCTCGCGCAGCGGCTGGTCGGGGCGGACGGACTCCGCCGAGCGCAGGCCCAGGGCGCGGGAGGCCTCCTCGCGGATCAGGGCGAGGACACGTTCGGCTCGTTCGGCCTCGGGGAGGCGCGCAAGACGGTCCGCAAGGCCGGCGTTCTGTGCGCCGCCGCGGGGCGCGGGGAGCAGCGAACGCCACAGGGCCCCCGTCGTGGTCTCCCGCAGGCGGGCCAGGTCCAGGGACCAGGCGACCTGGTGCGGTGTGCCGCGCCGCAGGGCGAGTTCGACGAGGTCGCGGCCCTGGTCGGGGCTGAGGGCGCGATGCCCGAGGCGGGCCATCCGCTGCAGGTCGGCGTGCTCGGCGGCCAGTCCCTCGCCGGCCCACGCACCGAAGGAGACGGCCACACCCGGCAGGCCCGAGGCGCGCCGGTGGTGGGCCAGTTGGTCGAGGAAGACGTTGGCCGCCGCGTAGTTGCCCTGTCCCGCGTTGCCGACGACACCGGCGGCCGAGGAGACCAGCAGGAACACATCGAGCGGCTGGTCGGCGGTGAGGCGGTGCAGGTGGAGGGCCCCGTCGACCTTGGGGCGCAGCACGCGCGCGAGACGTTCGGGCGTCAGCTCGGCGACCACTCCGTCGTCCAGGATCCCGGCGCAGTGCACGACTCCGCTCAGCCGCACACCGGTGAGCAGGCCGGCCAGCGCGGCGGCGTCCGCCACGTCACAGGCGGCCACCTGGACCTCGGCGCCCAGTGCGGACAGTTCCGCGATCACTTCCGGAGTGCGTGGATCGGCCGGTCCCTGACGTGACGTCAGGAGCAGCCGGGCGACTCCGCGTTCGGCGAGGAGCCGGGCGATGTGAAGGCCGACGGCGCCAAGGCCGCCGGTGATCAGGACGGTGCCCTCGGTGGGCACCGCACCCTCCTGCACCGCGCCCCGGGCGCGCACCAGTCGGGGAGCGAGCAACGCCCCCGCGCGGAAGGCGAGTTCGGGCTCGTTCTCAACCGACAGGGCCGCCCGCAGGGCATCCGTGGGAGCGTTGGTGTCGTCAAGGTCCAGAAGGGTCAGCCCGAGGGCCGGGTGTTCGGTGCGGGCGCTGCGGGCCAGACCCCACAGCACCGACTGGGCGAGCCCCGGCACGCGGTCGCCGTCATCGGCCGCGACCGCGCCCCGTGTCACCCAGACGGTCCGGCCGGGGGCCTCGCCGGGCGGGAGCGCGATCAGCGCCTGCAGTTCGTCCAGGGCGGTGGCGGCCAGCTGCCGCACCTCGGCCGCGTCCGGCGCGGGGCGCGGCCAGAACCGTACGACCACGTCGGCGCCCGGTTCGCTCACGGTGGCCGCGACCTGCGGGTCCGAGTGGTCACCGAGCACGGTCCACCCGCCGGAGGGCGTCCGCGCGGGCTGCTCGGCCACGGCCGTCCACGCCACCTCGTACAGGTGCCGTGCGTTCGCCGAGCCGCTGCTCAGATCGGCGGGGCTCACCGCCCGCAGCCGTACGTCCTCCAGGCGGCCGGCCGGGAAGCCGTCGGCGTCCCACAGCGTCACGTCCAGCGTGACGTCCGACGCCGAGCCACCCGTGCGCCGCACGGCCGCGACGAGGTCCGTCGCACCACCGGGCGGCAGCGTGCACCGGCCCACCGCGACCGGCAGCAGTACCCGCCCGTCGGACGCGTCGAACGCGGCGGTCACGTGCAGCGCGGCGTCGAGGAGGGCCGGATGGACGGGGTACGGATCGGTCAGGTCGCGGGCCACGGGCGGCAGCGACAGCCGGGCCAGCAACCCGCCGTCGCCGGTCAGCACCGCTTCCCGTACGCCCTGGAAGGCCGGACCGTAGCCGAGACCGAGGCCGCTGAGCCGCTCGTACGTCTCGGGACTCCATGCCTGTTCGGCGGCCTCCGGCCACGTGGGGGCCGGTCCGGTCGTGGCAGGCGCGGGCTCGGCAGCCGACGCGGTGGCGTGCAGTGCCCAGCCCGCGCCCTCCAGGCCGCGCGGGCGGCCGTGCACCGTGACCTCGGCCGCGGGACCGTCTGTGGTCACCTCGACGGACACCTCGACCGTGCCCGAGGCGGGCAGTGTGAGCGGCGTCAGGAGGAGCAGACCGCAGACGTCGGCGGGTGTGTCCGGGCGGGCCGCCGCGAGGGCGGCTCGGCACAGCTCCAGCAGGGTGGTTCCGGACACGACGGTCCGGCCGAACACGGCGTGGCCGGGCAGCCAGTCGGCGGTGGCCGTCGACCACTCGTTGCGGAAGGTCCAGCGGGTCTCGTCCGCGGACTGCAGCTGGATGCCCAGCAGCGGGTGCGCGGCGCGGTCGAAGAGGCTCGGGGCGCCTGCGCCGGCCTCGGGCTCGATCCAGTGGCGCTGGGCGTCCCAGGCGTACGTCGGCAGGTCGGCGAGCGGCCTGTCGGGGACGATCCGGCGCCAGTCGATCCGCCGTCCGTGGACGTGGAGTTCGGCCGCGGCCCGGTCCAGGCAGGCGCAGCCGTCCTCCTCGCGCCGGAGCGAGCCGACGGCCACCAGGTCCTCGTCGACGGTGCGCAGGGCGGTGAGCAGGGACGGGTGGGGGCCGAGCTCGACGAAGTACCGGTAGCCGTCGGCCGCCATGTGCTCCACGGCCGGCGCGAAACGGACCGGCTCGCGGAGGTTGGCGTACCAGTAGTCGGCTTCCAGCTCCTCGGTGACCGGCTGACCGGTGACGGTGGAGTACCAGGCGACGGAGGCCGGGTGCGTGGTGACACCGTCGAGTTCGTCGAGGATCGTCGTGCGGATCGGCTCGACGCGGTCGGTGTGGGAGGCGTAGTCGACGTCGAGGCGGCGGACGAAGACCTGTTCGCGTTCGAGCTCGGCGAGCAGCGCTTCCAGGGGCTCGACGTCACCGGCGACGACCGTGGAGCGGCCGCTGTTGACGGCCGCGACGAAGACGCGGTCGCCCAGACGGGCCTCGACCTCGGTGTGCGGCAGGGCGACGACGGCCATGGTGCCGGTGCCGGACAGCCGGGTCAGGGCCCGGCTGCGCAGCGCGACCACGGCGGCCGCGTCGTTGAGGCTGAGGGCTCCGGCGACACAGGCCGCGGCCACCTCGCCCTGGCTGTGCCCGATCACGGCGTCCGGGCGCACGCCCCGGGCCCGCCACACCGCGGCCAACGCCACCATCACGGCGAACAGGACAGGCTGTACGACGTCCACGCGATCCAGGGAGGGGGCGCCCGCGGCGCAGCGCAGGACGGCCGTCACGGACCAGTCGGTGAACGGGCGCAGGGCGCCGTCGCAGCGGTCGAGTTCGTCGGCGAACACCGGGTCGCTGTCGAGCAGATCGCGGGCCATGCCGGCCCACTGGGCACCCTGGCCGGGGAAGACGAAGGCCAACTTGCCTTCCGGCAGGGTCGGCCGGGGGCCGACGGTGCGGCCGGTGTCGGGCCGTCCGCCGGCGAGTGCGTGCAGCGCGGTGAGCAGTTCGTCGCGGTCCGCGGCCTGGACGACGGCCCGGTGCTCGAAATGGGTGCGGTGGTGGGTGAGAGTGGCCGCTGCGGCGGGAAGACACAACTGCGGCTGCTCCTGCAGGGTTTCGAGGAGCCGGCCGGCCTGTGCCTGGAGGGCGGTGGCGTTGCGCGCGGAGAGCGGGAAGAGAGCCCTGCCGGAAGGCTCCGCCGCCTGCGGCCGAACCGCTTCCCCCGGCGCCTCCTCCAGGACCACGTGCGCGTTGGTGCCGCTGATCCCGAAGGCGCTCACCCCGGCCCGCCGCACCCGGTCACCGCCCCGCGGCCACGCCAGGGCGCCTGTCTGCACACGCAGCCCGCCGCCGTCCCAGTCGATGTGCTCGGTGGGGGTCTCGGCGTGCAGGGACGCCGGTATCCGCTCGTGGCCGAGGGCGAGGACGGTCTTGATGACACCGCCGATGCCCGCGGCGGCCTGCGTGTGGCCGATGTTGGACTTCAGCGAGCCGACACCGAGCGGACGGTGCGCCGGGCGGCCCGGTCCGAAGACGGCGGCCAGTGCGCCGCCCTCGACGGGGTCGCCGAGCCGGGTGCCGGTGCCGTGTGCCTCGACGTGGTCGATGTCGTCCGGCCGCAGTCCCGCCGCGTCCAGCGCGGCGCGCAGCACGCGCTCCTGCGCGAGCCCGTTCGGGGCGCTCAGCCCCTGACTGCGGCCGTCCTGGTTGACGGCCGATCCCTTGACGACGGCGAGGACCCGGTCGCCGTCACGCCGCGCGTCCGCGAGCCGCTTCAGCAGCACCAGACCGCAGCCCTCGGCCCACACCACCCCGTCGGCGTCCGCGGAGAAGGGGCTGCACCGCCCGGACGGCGACAGACCGCGCAGCCTGCTGAACTCCACGTGCCCGCGCGGCGTCACGAGGAGCGTGGCGCCACCCGCCAGCGCCAGGTCGCACTCGCCGGCCGCCAGCGCGCGTGCCGCCAGGTGCAGCGCGACGAGGGAGGAGGAGCACGCCGTGTCGACGGTCACCGCGGGGCCCTGGAGGCCGAGGGTGTAGGCGATGCGCCCGGAGGCCACGCTGGACGCCGAGCCCGTGCCGACGTGCCCGTCGAGTTGGCCGAGGGAGGCGGAGGACAGGTATCCGCTGTCGTACAGGCCGATGTAGACGCCCGTGGAGCTGCCGTTCAAGGTCTCCGGGACGATGCCTGCGCGTTCGAGCGTCTCCCAGCTGGTCTGCAGCAGCAGCCGCTGCTGCGGGTCCATGGCCGCGGCCTCCCGGGGGGAGATGCCGAAGAAGGGCGCGTCGAAGCGGTCGATGCCGGAGAGGAAGCCGCCGCGCAGGGTGTACGCCGTGCCGGTGGCCTCCGGGTCGGGGTCGTAGAGCCCGTTCGTGTCCCAACGGCCCGCGGGTACCTCGGAGATGGCGTCCTCACCGGCGGCGAGCAGCCGCCACAGTGCCTCGGGGTTGTCGGCGCCGCCCGGGAAACGACAGGCCATGGAGATGATCGCGATGTCGTCGCCGGGCCGCGCGGCCGGCTCGGCGGCGGGAGCCGGTGTCGCGGGCCGCTCCTCGAAGATGGCCTCGGAGATCGCCGCGACGGTGGGGTGGTTGAAGACGAGGGACGGTTCCAGGGCCCGTCCGGTCTCCGTGGAGAGCTCTGCGGCCAGGGTGACCAACTGCCTTGATCCCAGGCCGAATTCGGCGATCGGCCGGTGCGGGTCGACGGTGAGCGGATCGAGCCCGGCCGCCTCGGCGACGGCCGCCGCCAGCCAGGCCCGGGCGCCCTCGGCGCTCGTCACGGAGGGCTCGGGGGACTGCTTCGAAGACTCGTTCGCAGGCATCTGGAAAAGGTGTCCTCGTGAACTCGGGCTCAGGCGGTGTCCGTACGAGCGGTACGCGGGACCGGGGGCGTACGGCGAGGGAACGGGCCCGGAACGGCCCGTGGTGACCGGTGTCGGCGTACGACGGACTCGGCCGTCGCCGCACCGCCGACGCGCCCGGGCGGGCCGGCGGCGGAGGTCGTCATGTCGCGGCGGGTACGCCGACGGGCGAGAGGGCGCCGTCGAGGTACGCCGCCCGGGTGGCGCGGCGCTGGATCTTCCCGCTGGAGGTCTTGGGGATCGTGCCGGGGTGGACCAGGACGACGTCGTGCACGGAGAGACCGTGGCCCTCGCCGACGGCGGCGCGGACCAGGTCGGTGATCTTCTCGGTCTCCCCGGCCACACTCGGGTCCAACTCGGCGACGAGGACGGGCAGTTCACCCTCCACGCCGCTGTCCACGGAGAACGCGGCGGTGCAGCCGGGCCGCAGCGCCGGGTGGGCCATCTCGGCGGAGACCTCCAGGTCCTGCGGGTAGTGGTTGCGGCCGTCGATGACCATCAGGTCCTTCAGCCGCCCGGTGACGAACAGTTCGCCGTCGCGCAGGAATCCGAGGTCTCCGGTGCGCAGGAAGCGGCCGTCGTGGCCGGGCAGGGTGGCGCGGAAGGTCTCGCGGGTGGCGAGGGTGTTGCGCCAGTAGCCCTTGGCGACGCTCGCGCCGCGGACCCAGATCTCGCCGACCTCGCCCTCGGGCAGTTGCTCACCCCGTTCGGGATCGGCGACGACCAGTGTCACTCCGGGTCCGGGCCGCCCGCAGCCGACGGCGGCAGCGTCCGCCTCGCCGGCCTGGAGGAGGGTGGGCGCGGTGTCCACCGTGCCGCCGGTGACCATGACGGTGGCCTCGGCCAGCCCGTAGCACGGATAGAAGGCCTCGCGTCGGAAGCCCGCCACCCCGAACGTCTCGGCGAACCGGCGCAGTGTGGCGGCACGCACGGGTTCGGCGCCGTTAAAGGCGACCCTCCACGAGCTCAGGTCGAGACCTTCGAGGAGTTCGGGCGTGGCGTGCTTCAGGGCCAGTTCGTACGCGAAGTTGGGGCCGCCGCTGGTGTGCGGGCGGTAACGGCTGATCGCGGTCAGCCAGCGGTCCGGCCGCTGCAGGAAGTGCAGCGGGGAGAAGAGGGTGGCGGTGAGGCCGAGATACACCGTGTTCAGTACGGGGCCGATGAGACCCATGTCGTGGTACACGGGCAGCCAGCTGACGACCAGTTCATGGTCGTACTGCGCGATCACTTCCGGCGTGTGGCCCATCCGCTCGGTGATGACCCGCTCGTTGTCGAGCAGGTTTCCATGCGTGACGACCACCCCCTTGGGGGCGGAGGTGGAGCCGGAGGTGTACTGCAGGAAGGCGACCGAGTCGGCGGTGAGATCGGGTTCGCGCCAGGCGTCGGCGGCCTCGTCGGGTATGTCCTCGGTGGCGACGCAGGTGATCTCGGCGAGTTCGGGCAGGTGCTCCGCCATGGCGCCCAGAGCGGCGACAACCTCGCGGCCGCCGAGGATCACCTTGGCGTCGGCGTCGGCGATGAGGCGCTTCATCCGGGTCAGCGCACGGTGGTTCTGCGCCCGGCCCTGCGGGGGCACGCCCGGTACGGCTACGACACCGGCCGAGAGACATCCGAGGTAACCGCAGATGAACTCGAGGCCGGGCGGATGGAGCAGCATGGCGCGGGAACCGGCCAGCCCGCGCTCCTGCAGCCAGGCGGCGACGGCTCGGGACCGGCGGGCGAGCCGCGCATAGCTGATGTCCTGGATCTGTCCGTCGCAGTCGCCCGTGACGAGGTATCGGTATGCGGTCCGGTCGGGCTGCTGCCAGGCGTGCGCGGTCAGTGAATCGACCAGGGAACGAACCATGTGAAGACTCTCACCTGTCCGGGATCATAAGTAGGGGAACTGGAGTTCGATAGCCGCATGCTGCGACGGTGCGGAACTCTTGGCCGACCTCGCCCCCTTGCCAGATCGTCCGTCTCGACGACCCACAGCGGAGCTGCGGCGATACGCCGCGGGCTCCACGCGTCCCCCGTTCGGCGTGCTACCAACGGGTAGACCATAGCAGTCCGTCAGTACGACGGGTCGAACGTATGTAAACCCTTCGTGTCCATGGCAGTTGACGAAACTGACGCTTCGTGAAGAAGCGCGCATCCGGTTCTCACCGCCGGCGGATCTCCTCCACGGTCCGCTCGGGATCGGCCACGGACACCGCCAGGCGGGCGTACGGTGCGGACGGCCGCAGTTCGACGACCACGACGGGCCCGCCCTCGCGCACGGCGGCGAAGTCCACTCCCCCGGGATGCTGCCGTTCGCCCGCGCAGTACCGGTCGGGAACGTACAGTCCGGACCGTCGGGTGCCGCGCAGGGCGCGCCACCAGTCCGGCTCGATCCGCACCTGCGTGATCGCGGCCGCCGGCACCCGCACGTCGCGACGCAGGGCGAGCAGCCGCTCCCGGGGAGTCAGCCTGACGACCACGTCGTCGCCGTCGACGACGAGCCGAGCCATCGATGTCACCCCCTACCCCGCTTGTCGGCAGTGGCCACATACGCGACACCAACCACTGAATTTACCAAATGCCCGATCCGCGAATCGGTCCTATCGTTCTGTTATGGAGCACGCACTCAGCCCCACGACCCTCATCGAGCTGCGCCGCCCGCGCCCCTATCCCGCGGTCTCCGTGCTGACGCCGACGCACCGCAGGGAGCCCGAGAACGCCCAGGATCCGGTCCGGCTGCGCAATGTGGTGGCCGAGGCCAAGCGGCAGCTGGAGGCAGATCCCGCGGTCACCCGGGAGCGGCGCGCCGATGTCGCCGCACAGCTCGACCGTGCCCTCACCGAGGTCGACCTCGCGCACGCCGAGGACGGTCTGGTGATCTTCGCCGCTCCGGGGGAGCACCAGGTGTGGTCGCTGGCCCGCCCCGTGCCCGAGCGCGTGGTCCTCTCGGACACGTTCCTCACCCGCAATCTGGTCTCCGCACAGGCGGCCGAGCGGCCGTTCTGGGTGTTCTCGGTCTCCGCCGACCGCGTCACGCTCTGGAACGGGGGCCTCGACCGCGTCACCGAGCAGCGCTCCGGCGGCTTCCCGCTGACCAGGAGACGGGAGAACTTCGACCCCGAGCGCCAGGAACAGATCGGCGACATGCCGAGCGCGTTCCGCGACGAGGGCATCCGTCACTTCCTGCGCGAGGCGGACGCGACCCTGGGCCGTCTGCTCCGCCAGGATCCGCGGCCGCTGTACGTCACCGGTGAGCAGGCGGCACTGTCGGCGCTGGACGAGGTGGGCACTGTCACGAAGGACGCGGTGCACATCGCGCACGGCGGGCTGACGCACGCCACTCCGGAGGCGGTGTGGCAGGCCGTGCGGCCGCTCGTCGCCGCGGAGGCCCGCAAGAACGTGGACTCGGTCGGCCGCGAGCTCGAAGCGGCCCTCGGACGCAAGGAGTTCGCGGCCGGTGTGGACGAGGTCTGGCGCAGCGCCCGCGAGGCACGCATCCGGCTGCTCGCCGTCGAGGAGAACTATCGCGTCACGGTGCGCGACGACGGCGACCACCTGGTCCCGGCCGATAGCGGCGACCTCGACGCCCGCGAGGACATCGTGGACGAGATCGTCGAGCAGTGCCTGGAGACCGGCGCCGACGTGCGCTTCGTACCGGACGGCACACTCGGCGACGCGCACGGGATCGCGGGGGTGCTGCGCTACTGAACGGGCGGGCCCGCGGGGCCTCTTGACGACCGTGAAACCCTGGTCGTCGTGGAGCAGACGCCCCAGCCACCGCCCTTCGAGCCGCCGGCGGGTTTCGGCCCCGGCGCCGTGTTCGTGTGCACGGCCGCCCCGCCCCGCGGCTCACCGCTCCTGCGCAACCGCAGGCGCCGCTTCGGCAACGACAGGGCACGCCCGGACGTGGTCGGGTTCGACGAGACGGGCATGTTCGCCCGCTGCGACGGCCGGACGCCGATCCAGTTGCCCTGGCGGTACGTCCGCCGCCTCGATGTCGGCCGCATCGAATACGGCCGCCCCTTCGTCGAGCATCCTCCCGGCTGGCTGCGCCTGTGGGTGGTGAGCGGAGTCACCGTCGACGGCGTGAAACGGCTCGCCCGCTGGCGCCGCACCAGCGAGGGCGCCGTACTGCTGTGTCCCTTCGGGAACGGCGTCGACATGGCCGAAGTCCGGGAGACCCTCCGCAAACTGGCGCCGCCCGGGGTCCGGGTGGGCCTGGGCAAGGAGCCGACGGACCGCGTCTGAGCCGCTGGTCAGACGCTCCCGAACAGCGAGCTCAGCCCCCGGTCGACAGCTGCGGAGACGTCCTCCTGGCCGGCCGCGACGACCGCGTACGTCCGCAGCAGGAAGCCGCGCAGGGCGGCCGTGTCGAACTGGAGCAGGGCCAGCCCGAACTGCGAGTGGAACTCCAGGACCGTACGGGCGCGGCCGCACGGCCAGATGTGCACGTCCCCGCCCCCGGCCGGACCGCCCAGCCCCTCCTCCAGCAGGGCGCGGGCGAAGGTCCAGGTGGCTCCGGTGCCGTCGAGGGAGACCTCGGGCGGGAAGTCGATGTGCACGGCCAGCGGATCGGCGGACGAGTAGCGGAAGGTGGCGGGAGCGGGGAGCTCCTGCTCCTCCGCCGTGATCAGGCATCCGCGGGCCTGCTGTTCGAGCGTGATCTCCATACGATGGGTCTCCACTGCGGGCGAGAGGTCGGCCGTTTTGGCGCTGTACCTTTACGAGCTCGCAGAGGCGGTTTGCATTACGCGAAACCGCAACAATTTGCTGTGATCTGCATCACTCATCATGCCCGCACCGCCCATGTGAACAAGCGACCGTCGAACACCCGAATGAACGCCGGGACAAACTCCGCACCGATCCGTCAAGTCACGTACGCCACCTACGACTTGACCTGCCCCCAGGCGTACACCACTTACGCACCGCAACCACTCCGTGAAGACTGTGGCATATGCCAGAAGCACCACCGTATCGTGTGTTGCCAAATCCCTTACACGGCGTCGCGGGCTGTGCAACAGTCGTAACGGTCCTTCCGCCACAACCTTGGCCGTACTGTCCCCGCATCGGAGTGCGTCATGCCGTCCCACCTCTCCGCGGACCACCCAGCCGCCCAGCCGCCAGGACGCGGTTCGGTCGACGCGCTGATATCGCAGACGCGACGGCTCAAGGGCGACGTGGACGCCGTACGACGGGACGCCGAGGACGACGAAACGGATCCGCAGGGACGCTGGCAGCGCGCGGTGTACGACCTCGCACTGCACCAACTCAACGACCTCGACGAGCACTTGGCACAGCTGAAGGACGGTCCCTCGCTGCCGTCGGCGACAGCGACGGACCCCCTCGGCCGTGCCGTGCCGGCCGTACCCGGGCGGGGCTCGCTGCTCAGCCGGGTCGGCAGTGCCGAGTGGAACCTGCTGACGGACGAGGCCAGTTGGTCCGCTGAGCTCTACCCCATCCTCGGCCGCGACCCCGCCACTCCCGCGCTCACCCTCGACGAACTGCCGTCCCTCGTGCTCGACGAGGACCGTCCGAAGCTGACCGTGATGGTCACGGACTGCCTGGTCGACGCCAAGCCGATCGACGGGGAGTTCCGCGTCGTGCACCCGGACGGAGAGGTCCGCACCGTGCACATGATGGGCGAGCCCGTGCTCGACGCCGACGGCAGCACCGCCTCGATGTGGGCCGTGCTGCGGGACGTCAGCGAACTGCGCCGCAGCCAGCGGACGGTGCGCGAGACCCGTGACTCGCTCCACCGCCACCAGCAGCGCGCGCAGACCGAGCACCGGCTGGCGGTCGAGTTGCAGGAGGCCGTGCTGCCGCCGTGGCGCGGCTCCCTGCGACTCCCGCACCACGGCCGGGAGACCCTGGACCTGGCCGCACATCATCTGCCCGCCTCGACGAGCCCGCTGATCGGCGGCGACTGGTACGACGCGGTGGCCCTGTCCGACGGCGAGACACTGCTCAGCGTCGGCGACCTGACCGGACACGGTCCCACCGTGGCCTCGGGCATGGCGATGCTGCTCGGCGCGCTGCGCGGCATGGCGATGGCGGGCACCCGGCCCGGCCGGTTGATGACGCTGCTCAACCAGTTACTCGACAACTCCGTCCAGCCGGCCCTGGCCGGCGCCGTCTGCTGCCGCTACCGGCCCGGCACCCGCACACTGCTGTGGGCGCAGGCCGGACACCCCGCCCCGCTGCTGTACCGCAACGGGACGGGGCGCAGGCTGGCAGCACCGGACGGCGTCCTGCTCGGCGCGACCTCGGGTGCCGTCTACGGGCAGGCCGAAGAGACCCTCGAGGTGGGCGACCTGCTCCTGCTGCACACCGACGGGCTGGTGCCCGGGCACAGCGACAGAACGGCGGCCGCGGACGGACTCCTGGACCTTGCCCCGCACTTCGACGAGGCGCCCGCCGCAGCGGACTGCATTCGGATGGTCGTGGAGGAGTTCGGCGCGACCGAGCGTGCGGACGACGCCTGCGTGCTCATCGCCAGGGTGACCTCATAGGAGACGGCAACAAGTCTCCGGAACAGGAATCAGCGGCACAGACCCCTATACCTGTGCGCTGCTCCCTCCCTTGCCGCCCTTCGCCTTCGGCAGCGCCAGCATGATCTCCTCCCGCAGTTCGTGGATCTTCGGATAGCTCGCGTACTCGGCGGTGAGCCGGTACATCTGGCGCAGCCGGTCCCAGGTGCGGTGGGACGAGTTCGAGCCCATCGACACCAGGGCCAGCCGTGCGTAGCGGTCCGCCTGTTCGGGGTCGTCGGCGATGAAGCAGGCCGACGCCATCGACAGGAAGTCGAAGATCTTCGACCGCTGCCGCCCGTCGATCCGCAGGGCCAGGGCCTTCTCCGCGTAGTGCTGGGCGTGCGCTGCCGCGCCCGGTTCGAACTCCGCCAGCGTGCGGTAGGCGAGGGCCTGCATGCCGTACAGGTCCTCCTCCTTGAAGGTCTGCATCCAGCTCGGTGGCGGCACGTCACCCTTGTCCGAGACGAAGAGGTCCTCCGCCTGCCCGAGGGTGCGGCGCATCGCCTGGCCCTTGCCCATCGACGCCTGTGCCCAGGCCTCGATGGTGAAGAGCATGGCCCTGGTGCGCGGCAGCACGTCGTCACCGGAGCCGGACTGGGCGAGCTTCATGAGGTCGAGTGCCTCGTCGGGCCGGCCTAGGTGCACCATCTGGCGGGCCGCCCGGGAGAGCGCCTCGCCGGCACGGGGCCGGTCACCGCCCTCTCGCGCCGCGTGGGCGGCGATGACGAAGTACTTCTGGGCCGTGGGTTCCAGGCCGACGTCGTGCGACATCCAGCCGGCCAGGACGGCGAGGTTGGCAGCGACGCCCCACAGGCGCCGCTGGAGATGAGTGGGGTGGTGGTAGGCGAGCATGCCGCCCACCTCGTTGAGCTGCCCCACCACCGCCTTGCGCTGCAGCCCGCCGCCGCGGGCCGCGTCCCAGGCTCGGAACACCTCCACCGAGCGCTCCAATTCCTCGATCTCCTCCGTCCCGACGGGGGCGGCCTCGTAGCGGTCGAACCCGACGGGGTCGGCTTGGAGCGGATGGTCGATGACGGGAGCGTCGGCGGAGAGGGTCGGATCGGTTTGCAGCCAGTCGTGCATGGCGCTGCTGAGGGCGGATCCCGCGGCGAGCGCGGCACCCGCGCCCACCAAGCCGCGTCGGTTGAGCATAAGGTCCATTCCCGTGAATTCGGTGAGGACCGCGGCGGTCCGCTCGGGCGCCCACGGCACACCGTCGGGATGGTCCACACTCCCGCCGTCCGGCCGTTTCCCCGTACGCCCGTGCCGGACCAGACCGAGGTCCTCGATGGTCACGACACGGCCGAGACGCTCGGTGAACAGGGCCGCCAGCACCCGCGGCACGGGATCGCGCGGGATTTCTCCCATGTCGATCCAACGCCGCACCCGGGAGGTGTCCGTCGCCAGCTGGGGGTGGCCCATGGCCGCCGCCTGCCGGTTGACCAGCCTCGCGAGTTCACCCTTGGACCAGCCGGCCAGGCCGAACAGGTCCGCAAGGCGGGTGTTGGGTTGTCCGCTCACGTCAAGCCCCCAGGTTCTCGGCTGAGTTGACAGTAGCCCCGTGAGAGTTGCCGGGCGACTATTCGCCAGGGTTCGCCAGGGTGCGCCAGATGGTGTGCCACTGGGCATCGGGTGTCAGGTAGGAACGCGCCACCCCGACCCGGTCGCCACTTGGATATGACGGGCACATTCCCCAGGGTGTACCCGGGCGGCCGGGCGGGGCAGCGCTTTGACGTCGCAGGCACACGAAGGGATCTGTCTCCCCCATGTACGCAGCATCGTCCTCCGTGTCCGCACCGCCCCGGTCGCTGCACCCCCGCCCGGGCGGCAGCGGCCCCTACCTCGCCCCGGCGCGTCCGGCGGCCGCCCCCGTCCTCGGTGCCGGCCGGACCCGCCCCGCCACGGGGCTCGGCTCCCAACCGCTCAGCGGGAGACTCGACCTGTCCGGCCCTCAGGGCACCCAGCTGCGCGCGGCGATCGCGTCGGTGCACCGGATCTGCCCGGAGTTCGCGCCGGTGCAGGTGCTGCGCCGCAGCGGACGCTCCGTGCTCCTGGTCGGTACGACGGGACGCAGCACGGCCGTCGCCAAGTGTTTACTGGACCACTCCCCCGCGTGGTCCGAGCGGATCCGCCACGAAATAGCGGCATACCGCACGTTCGTCCGGCACCGCCCTCCGGTGCGGGCGCCGAGGCTGATCGCGGCGGACCCGGACAACTGCACGCTGGTGATCGAGCGGATGCCGGGCCGCGTGGCGGCGCTGCAGCGGCATCCGGCCGAGGCCCCACCGCGGGCGGACATCAGGGCGGCACTCGGCGCGATCTGCCGGCTGAACGCCTGGCGGCCGCCGGCGGGCACCTTCGACGCACCCCTCGACTACGCGGCCCGCATCTCCCGCTACCACGAGCTGGGGCTGCTCACCGACCGGGACATGGGCGACCTGCAGAAGCTGCTGCACGGCATCGCGACCACGGCGGGCCGGCAGGGCATGGGCCAGTTCTGCCACGGTGACGCGCTGCTGTCGAACATCCTCCTGTCGCCGGCCGGTCCAGTGCTGGTGGACTGGGAGCACGCGGGCTGGTACCTGCCGGGCTACGACCTGGCGACGCTCTGGTCCGTGCTCGGCGACGCGCCCGTGGCCCGGCGGCAGATCAGCCAGCTCGCCCAGTCGGCGGGCCCGGCCTCGCGGGACGCGTTCCTCGTGAACCTGATGCTCGTCCTGACCCGTGAGATCCGCACGTACGAGACGGCCGTGCAGCGTTCGATGCACGACACGACCCCGACGGCACCGGGAGCTGCCCACCCGACTGCCGCGCCGTCCGGCGAGGAACAGCGGCTGCTGCTGAGGCGGCTGCACGACGACTGCCAACTGGCCCGCCGGGCCGTGCGCGCGGCGGTCGGCACTCGCTGACGGGGACGGTGGTCCGCGGTGCGCCAGGGGCAACGGCGCACCGCGGACCTTCCTGTGTCCACGCCTCCTGATACGGGGATACGGACTTTCCGATACCCGGTCACCGGTCTACGCCACTGACGCCCCGCAGGCCCGCGCACTCCCGCCACGAAACTCGCCGGGCCTCGGTTGACATGGGAATTCAGCTGCCTCTGGGCATGATTGACGGATCGTCGGCCAGCCGATACCACTGAGCCCACGCTCGGTCCCGCACGCCCCGACAAGCCCGTCCGCCCCAGGAGGCAGCATTGCGAGGATCCGTCACCGACCCCATCCATGCCGCACGACACAGACGTGTGCGCAAAGCCGCGGGGGCCGTGGCCGCCGCGACGCTGATGCTGCCGCTGCTCGGCGCGGCTCCGGCCGAGAGCGCGGCCGAGTCCTCCGCCGGCAGCCTGCAGCGGGCGTTCGCCGCCGCGGCCTCCGAGTACCACGTGCCGCAGAGTGTGCTCCTCGGCGTCGCCTACCTGCAGTCCCGCTGGGACGCGCACGGCGGCGCGCCCAGCGTGACCGGCGGCTACGGCCCGATGCACCTCACCGACGCCCGCACCGCGCTCGCCACCGCCGCGCACCACAGCGAGGGCACGGAGGACGCCCGCGGCGACAGCGCCCGCGCCCCGCTGCACCGCGACACCGAGGTGCCGGAGAACACCGAACTCCCCGCCCGCCTCAAGACGCTGACGAAGGCCGCCGAGCTGACCGGCCGGCCGGCCGAGGAGCTGCGCACGGACGAGGCCGCCAACGTGGCCGGTGGCGCCGCCCTGCTGGCCGCCGCACAGCAGGACCTGGGCGAGCCGCTGAGCGCGGATCCGGCGGACTGGTACGGGGCGGTGGCCCGCTTCTCGGGCGCGGACGACAGCGCGACGGCGGCGGCGTACGCGAACGACGTGTACGACGTCATCCGCGCCGGCGCCGAGCGCATCACGGACGCCGGCGAGCTGGTCGCCCTGGCCGCCCGGCCCGACGTGGCCCCCGACACCGCGCAGCTGAAGCGGACCGGCCTGCGCACGGCCTCCACCGCCGGGACCGAGTGCCCTGTGACCGTGTCCTGCGAGTGGATCCCGGCGCCGTACGAGGAGTTCGGCGACAGCGACTACGGCAACCACGACCTCGGCAACCGGCCGGCGTCCCAGAGCATCCGCTACATCGTCATCCACGACACCGAGGGCGCCTGGGACGGCGTCATCGACCTGGTTCAGGACCCGACCTACGTGTCGTGGAACTACTCGCTGCGCTCCACCGACGGCCACATCGCCCAGCACGTGAAGGCGAAGGACGTGGCCTGGCACGCGGGCAACTGGTACGTCAACGCCAAGTCGATCGGCCTGGAGCACGAGGGCTTCCTCGCCCACCCGGACTCCTGGTACACGGAGGCGATGTACCGCTCCTCGGCACGCCTGGTGAGGTACCTCGCCGCGAAGTACGGCATCCCGCTGGACCGGCAGCACATCCTGGGCCACGACAACGTGCCCGGCCCGACCACGGCGACCGTCCCCGGCATGCACACCGACCCGGGCCCGTACTGGGACTGGCGGCACTACTTCGACCTGCTGGGCAGGCCCTTCGGGCCCGCCAAGGGCGCCGGCGTGGTGACGATCCTGCCCGACTACGCGGCCAACCGGCCGGTGTACACGGGCTGCGTCACCAAGGGCGAGCCGTGCAAGGTCCACGGCTCGAGCGAGGTGCGGCTGTACTCCGACCACGACGAGCGCTCCGCCCTGATCAAGGACATCGGCCTGGGCACGACCCCGACGACGGGCGTGAACGACATCTCCTCACGCGTCTCCACCGGCGCCAGCGGTACGCCGTCGCGGACCGCTGGGGCGACTGGACGGCCATCTGGTACCTGGGGCAGAAGGCCTGGTTCAGGAACCCGAAGAAGCAGCCGACCGCGGTGAGCGCGAGCGGGCTGGTCGTGACGCCGAAGGCGGGCCTGGACAGCGTGCCGGTGTACGGCCGCGCCTACCCCGAGGCCTCGGCCTACCCGACGGGCGTGCCCGCGCAGGCGGTCTCCCCGCTGCCGTACACCCTGCCGAAGGGCCAGAAGTACGTGGTCGGCGACAGGGTGCCGGGCGAGTACTACTACGCCGTCACCTTCACCACGGACTCGCACAGGGTCGTGGTGGGCAGGGACCTGTACTACGAGATCCAGTACGGCCACCGGGTCGCGTTCGTGCGCGCGGCGGACGTACGGCTGCTCCCGGCCGGGTAGCCGCCGCCTCAGCCCTGCTGGAACAGCTCCGCCGGGAGCGGTTTCAGCAGGGCGTACAGGTCGTCGGTGATGGGGCGGTCCCAGGCGGCGATGGTGACCAGGACGTTGTCGCTGCGGTCGAACTGCACGCAGGAGATCCGGCTCTCGGAGAGCTTCAGACGGCGCACGATCAGGAGGTTGTCGCCCTGCATCACCGGCATGTCCTCCGTGCCGACGACGGTCACCTCCTCGTCGTTCTCCAGCGCCAGCAGCAGCTGGGCCACCTCGAAGGGGATCTCCCCCTCGGCGACGTCACGGGCCGGGGAGCCCTCGGGCAGATTGCCGATGATCATCGCGGGGCCACGGCCGCCGAACAGGTCGTAGCGCAGGAACACCCCCTGGCAGGTGCCGTCGGGGGCCGGCAGCAGCCCTGCGCCCAGATTGCCGGGCCAGTCGCCCGGGTCCATGGCCAGTACGTCGAAGTCGGGCCCGGCGGGAGTGGCACTGCGGCGGCGGAGGAACGACATGCGGCCATGGTACGTGGACACTGACGCGGGGTGGCGTGTGGGCTCGTCGGCCAGGGCCCTTCTGATGGATCTCCGTGGGAGAAGGAGCGGCGTCTGGTGCGTGCGCTCGGCGTGCGGCGTGGAGGGCGTCGCGACGCCGCGGAGATCCGTCAGAAGGGCCCTATGTGTGGTCCAGCGTCGCCGCCAGCCCCGTGCGGTCCGTGCCGATCTTCCGGCAGACGGCCGAGAGCAGACGTACGACGGACGGCTCGTCGGTGGCGAGTTCCGCGGCGATCTCGGCGTCCGTGTGGCCGTGTGCGGCCAGGTTCGCGGCCGTGCGTTCGCGGGTGGTGAGGGTGTCGGTCTCGGTGCTGTGCAGGCGGCGGGGGCGCAGCCCGGCGGCGGCGAGTTCGTCGCGGGCCGTTTCCGCGAGGCCGTCGGCGCCGCACTGGACGGCCGTGTCGAGGCCGCGGTAGAGGTGTTCGGCGGCTTCCCCGGGGCGGCCGGTGCGGCGCAGTTCGGTGCCGAGGGCGACCAGCGCGCAGGCGAGTTCGTACGCGGCCGGGGAGCGCTCGAGGTGCGTGACCGACTCCTCCAGGTACTTGACCCGCATCGAGCCGGAGGCGACCTCGGCGGCGACGCGCAGCGCCTGGCCGATCGCGGAGGGGGCGCCGAACTGGCGGGCGCGGGCAACCGCTTCGAGGGCCGTGCCGAGGGCACGCTCGGGGTCGTCGTGGCTCTCGGCGCGGGCGAGGTGGAGCTGCCAGGGGCACCAGGCCGGGTTGCGCATTCCGCGCGGGTCGAGGCGCCGCCCGGCCGCCGCGAGCTCGGCGGTCGCGTCCTTGGTGAGACCGCGGGCGAGGAGGAGTTCGCCGAGGACGGTCTGGGCGTCGGGGAAGCAGACGGCAGCCGGGAAGGGCGCTCCGAAGCAGTAGTCGTCCGCGGTCTGCGCGGCCTCGGCGACTCGGCCGCGGGCCAGCAGGACCTCGATGAGGGTGCCGACCGCGTACCAGTGGGCGGGCGTTCCGGGACCGACGCGTTCGGCGAGGCGGAGCCCCGCGCGGACGAAGTCCTCGGCCTCGGCCAGCCGGCCGCGCCGGTAGCGCACGTAGGCGAGGATCGTGTAGGCGAAGGAGAGGTGGGCGCCGCGCCAGCCCTGTTTCTCGAACTCGGCGATTCCGGCGGCGAACAGCTCTTCGGTGCGGCCGGGCCGGTCGGCGTACATGAAGGCGAGGGCGACCAGGACGGGCACCTCGAAGCCGCGGTCGGG
This sequence comes from Streptomyces sp. HUAS ZL42, assembly GCF_040782645.1. GTDB lineage: Bacteria > Actinomycetota > Actinomycetes > Streptomycetales > Streptomycetaceae > Streptomyces. The sequence continues at coordinate 9,080,781 of NZ_CP160403.1, read as the reverse complement.
CTCGGCCCAGCCGAGGCCGCCGTCGAGGGCGCGTTCGGCGTGGTGCAGGGCCACGTGGGCGGGCTCGCCGCGCAGCACGGCGTCCCAGGTGCGCAGGCCGATGACGTAGCGCTCGGTGAGGTCGCGTCCGGTGAGCCGGTCCGCGAGCCGGGTCAGGCGGCGGGAGCGGGCGGGATGGTCGGGTTCGTCGGCCCGGAAGGCGTCCCACATGAACTGTTCGGCGACCATGCGCAGCCGCACCCGGGCGTCGTCGGTGACGCGGATCTCGCGGTCGAGGGTGTCGGAGGCCTCGGCGAGGCGGTCGCTGTGGGCGAGGACCTGGGAGAGGCGGTAGACGATGTGGTGGCGCAGGTCGGGGTCGGCGATCGGTTCCTCGAGGGCGGCGCGCAGGTGGTTGACGGTGGTCGCCGGTTCGGTGAGCAGGGACGCGCAGCCCAGTTCGTACAGGATGGCGGCCCGGTCCTCGACGGGCGGGGGTTCGCGCAGGGCGCGGGCGAGGTGGCTGCGGGCGGCGTCGGGGGCACCGGCCCGGAGGGTCTCGCCCGCTGCGGCGCGCAGTTGCTGCACGACCCAGACGTCGCCGTCGGGATGGGTTTCGAGGAGGTGGCGGGCGGCGGCCGCGGGGCCGAGCCCGGCGTTGACCACGCACCAGGCGGCCTGGCCGTGCAGGGCGACACGGAAGCCGGAGGGGATGGCCCGGTAGACGGCGGTCGCGATGAGCGGGTGGACGAACTCCAGGGTCTCGGCGCCGGTGAGGATGCGGGCGCCGCGCAGGGCGTCCGCGGCGTCGGCGGCCTCCTCGTGGCCGAGTCCGGCTACGGCGGCGGCGAGGGCGGGCGGGATCTCGGTGCCGAGGACGGCACAGGCCCAGGCGAAGCGGACGGTGGAGGGGCCGAGGCGTTCGAGGCGGGCCACGAGACCGCTGCCCTTGACGGCGGCGGCGAGGTCGCGCAGCAGGTGGGCGCCGGCCTCGGTGGGGGTGAGGCCGCGGTCGCGCACCTTGGCCGCCAGCTCGACGGCCTCGAAGGGGTTGCCGGCGGTGACGGCCCAGCACTCGCGGCAGAAGGCGTCGTCGGCGCGGGTGCCGACCGCCTCCCGCACGAGGCGGGCGACGGCGGCGGCGCTGAGCGGTTCGAGACCGATGGGGCGGCCGCCGGCCCGTCCGGGCAGGCCGCGCAACGACTCGGCGTGGTCGGGGAGTTCGTCCGGCCGGTAGGCGACGACGATCAGCAGCGGGAGCTCCTCGGCGCGGGGCGCGAACGCGGCCAGCCAGCGCAGGGATTCCGGGTCGGCCCAGTGGGCGTCGTCGAGGACGAGCACCATCGGGGCGCGCCGCACGGCGAGATGGGTGAGCACCCAGTCCAGGCCGTCGCGCAGCCCCTGCTGGTCGGGCGGGGCGCCCTCGGTCGGGGCGCACAGCCCGAGCGCCGGTCCGACGATGTCGTACCAACTGCCCAGCGCCGCCCGCAGATCGGTGTCCTGGGCCGCGGCGAACTGCGGCTGCAGGAGCTGGCGGGCGACGTGGAAGGCGACGCGCTGCTCCTGGTCGCCGCCACGGGCGGACAGGACGGTGCAGCCGCGGGCGGCGGCGCGGCGGCGGACCTCGGCAAGGAGGGTGGTCTTGCCGATGCCCGCGCTTCCGGCGAAGGCGAGAAGGGCCCCGCGGGGGCGGTCGGCGGGTTCGGCGCCGTCCGCGCGCAGGCCGGTGAGCTCGCGCAACGCCTCTTCCACGGCGGAGAGTTCACTCTCGCGTTCGAAGAGGGTCCTTCTGCTGCGTCCGATGTGCTGTCCCATGGCCCACCCCCCGTCACGGCTGTCCGTCCGCGCGGGGAGCGGGCGCACACCGTGACCGTGTGGCACCTCAGCGTACGCCGTGACGAGCGCGCGCGTGCCCTCCTGACCGTTTCCGCCGGAGGCAATCCGCAACGCCGAACCGGGCCGCGTTCTCGCGCCGTTCGTGGGCGGCGGCTGCGCGCCCGGCACGACGCGCTCACTCCTCCCCGGCCGCGGGCGGCACCACCGCCACCGGGCTCGCCGCGTGCAGCAGGACGGCGTGGGTGACGGAGCCGAGCATGCGGGCGGGTGCGAGCAGGCGCCGGCGGTGGCGGCCCACCACGACCAGCTCGGCATCCTTCGACGCCGCGACGAGATGGCCGGCCGCGTCGCCGGGAGCCGGGTACGGCTCGACCCGGACGTCCGGGTGACGGGCGACGTACGGAGCGAGGAAGCCCTCCGTGAGGGTCCGTGTCTCGTTCTCGACGGCGTCCTGGTCGATCATCGGCGGCACGACTTCGCTGGGCGCCACCCAGGTCTGGACGGGCCAGGTGTAGGCGGCGACCACCTGGAGGCGGGCGTCGCGCAGTCCGGCCTCGGTGAAGGCGAAGTCGAGCGTGGCGTCGTCGGGGCCGTCCACCTTGAGGCCCACGACGACGCGGGGACCGGGCTGCGTCGGCGGCGCCGCTTCGACCTCACGGCCGGGCCGGGGCACGACGACGACCGGGCACTCGGCGTCTCGCGCCGCAGTCAGCCCGTTGGAGCCGAGCAGCAGGCTGGCGAAGCCGCCGCGCCCCCGGGATCCGAGCACCAGCAGCTGGGCGGTGGCGCCCAGCTCGGGCAGGAGCACACCTACGGCACCGTCCAGGCCGACGTACTCGGTGTCGGGCAGGTCTCCCCGCCCCTCCAGGTGAGCGCGCACGTCGGCGAGGACGGGGTCGTCCTCCGGAGGCGGCGGCGCGACGACCGGGGCGCCGGGCTGGGTCCAGGCCGTGTAGTGCCGCACATGGGCCACCCGCAGCGGTGCCGTGCGCCGGCGGGCGGCGTCGAGGGCCCATTCCAGTGCCCGCAGGCTGTCCTGCGAACCGTCGACCGCCGCGATGACCGGCAGGCTGCTCATGGTTCCTCACCTCCGGAACACGACCGTGCGGTCGTACAAAGTCGCGTTACCGGAAAAACAGGCGGAAAACGGAGGGAGCACCTCGGATCGAGCTGCCGGCTCACGCGCGACAGCTCACCACCGGGACGGCCTGCTCACGTCAGGTCGAACTCCCCCTCCCGCGCCCCCGACACGAACGCGCCCCATTCGGCGGGCGTGAAGATCAGGGTAGGGCTCTCGGGGCGGCCGCTGTTGCGCATCGCGATGAATCCCTCGACAAAAGCGATCTGGACATCCCCCCTGCCTCGGCTGCTGGACTGCCACTCGGCGTTGCTGAGATCCAGCTCCGGCTTGTCCCAGCCCGCGAGCGGCTGCTGCTGGATGGTGCTCTCGGCCACGTCCGTGCTCCTCCCGATTCGTCGTCCGCGGGCCAGCCTAGCGATCGGTTCCTGGCGCCAACAGGCCACGTGAGGGGTACCTTTCGGGAGGCTTTCAGGAGTCCGGCGGCTCACAGCCCACGAGCCACATGGAGAAGAACTGCGAGCCACCGCCGTAGGCGTGCCCGAGCACCCTGCGAGCCCCCTCCACCTGGTGTTCTCCCGCCTGTCCGCGTACCTGGAGGGCCGCCTCCGCGAAGCGGATCATGCCGGAGGCGCCGATGGGGTTGGTCGACAGGACGCCTCCCGACATGTTGACGGGCAGGTCCCCGTCCAGCTCGGTCACGCCGGACTCGGTGAGCTTCCAGCCCTCGCCCTCCGCGGCGAAGCCGAGGTTCTCCAGCCACATGGGCTCGTACCAGGAGAACGGCACGTACATCTCGACCGCGTCGATGTCCCGGCGCGGGTCGGCGATCCCTGCCTGCCGGTAGACGTCGGCCGCGCAGTCCTTGCCGGCCTGCGGCGACACGGCGTCCTTGCCCGCGAAGAGGGTGGGCTCGCTGCGCATCGCACCGCCGAGCATCCAGGCCGGCCGTCGCGGCGCGCGGGCGGCCCCGGCACGGTCGGTGAGGACCATCGCGCAGGCGCCGTCGGAGGAGGGGCAGGTCTCCGAGTAGCGGATGGGGTCCCAGAGCATCGGCGAGGCCTGGACCTTCTCCAGGGTGATGTCCTGCTCGTGCAGATGCGCGTACGGGTTCTTCAGCGCGTTGCGCCGGTCCTTGTACGCCACCAGCGAGCCGACCGTGTCGGGCGCGCCGCTGCGCCGCATGTAGGCGCGCACGTGCGGGGCGAAGAAGCCGCCCGCCCCGGCCAGCAGGGGCTGCTGGAAGGGGATCGGCAGGGACAGGCCCCACATGGCGTTGGACTCGGACTGTTTTTCGAAGGCCAACGTCAGCACGGTGCCGTGGACGCGGGCCGCGACCAGGTTGGCGGCGACCAGAGCGGTGGATCCGCCGACCGAGCCGGCGGTGTGCACGCGCAGCATGGGCTTGCCCACCGCGCCGAGCGCGTCGGCCAGGTACAGCTCGGGCATCATGACGCCCTCGAAGAAGTCGGGCGCCTTGCCGATGACGACGGCGTCGATGTCCGCCCAGGTCAGCTCGGCGTCGTCGAGCGCGCGCCGGGCCGCCTCCCGTACGAGCCCGGCGATCGACACGTCCCGCCGGGCCGCGACGTGTTTGGTCTGGCCGATCCCTACGACGGCCACGGGCTCCTTGCTCATCGGGGATCCCCTTCGAGTACGGCGACCAGGTTCTGCTGCAGACACGGGCCGGACGTGGCGTGTGCGAGGGCGCGGTCGGACTCCCCGCGGTGGATACGGGCGGCCGCCTCGCCGATGCGGACGAGACCGGCGGCCATGATCGGGTTTGCCGCGAGGGCGCCGCCGGACGGGTTGACCCGCACGCCGTCGTCGAGCCTCAGGGCCTTGCGCAGGACGACCTCCTGTGCGCTGAACGGGGCGTGCAACTCGGCCGTGTCGACAGGCCGTTCGAAGGCTCCGGCCCGTTCGGCGGCCAGCCGGGCGGACGGCGAGTCGGTGAGGTCGCGGACACCGAGACCGTGCGGCTCGATCCGGTGGTCGATGCCCCGGATCCAGGCCGGCCGCGGGCACAGTTCACGGGCCCGCTCCCCCGCCGCGAGCACCACGGCGGCGGCCCCGTCGCCGATGGGCGGACAGTCCCCGGTGCACAGCGGCCGTACGACGTACTCACCCTGCGGCACAGAACCGCGCAAATGTGCATGGGAGTTGGCGGTCGCGGCCTCCCTGCTGCGTGCGCCGATCGCGGCGAGCGCGGGCTCGTCGGTGTCGCCCGCGTCGATCAGCGCCTGCGCCTGGAGCGCGGCCAGGGCGACGGAGTCCGGCCACAGGGGCGCGACGTAGTACGGGTCGAGCTGGCGGGTGAGTACGTCGCGCACGGAGCCGGGTGAGGACTTGCCGTACGAGTACACGAGGGCGGTGTCGGCGTCCCCGGTGAGCAGTTTGGTCCACGCCTCGTACAGCGCCCACGCCCCGTCCATCTCCACGTGCGACTCGGAGATCGGCGGCCAGGCTCCGACGCCGTCCAGGGCGAGGGTGAAGGAGAAGGCACGGCCGGCGAGGTAGTCGCTCGATCCGGAGCAGGTGAAGCCGATGTCGGCGGTCTTCAGGCCGGTCTGTTCGAGCACGTCGTGCAGGACCGGCATGAGCATCTCCACCTCGGACTGTTCCTCGGTGGTACGCAGCGTGTCGGACTGGGCGAAGGCCACGACGGCGATCTCGCGGGCTCCCGAGGATGCTTCGCGCGTCACAGCAGCTCCTTGTAGGTCTCGTAGTCCGCGTCGGGTTCGCCGGTCGGCCGGTAGTGGTCGGGGTAGCGGCCGCCCTCGGTCCACACCGGCTCGACCCGCAGGCCCATCCGCACCTGGTCGTACGGGATCCCGCCGATGCGTCCGTGCAGCGCGAGGCCGGCTCCGTCGAGGGCGATGTGGGCGTAGACGTACGGGACTTCGATGTCGAGGTTCTTCGCCTTGATGTTGACGATGCAGAAGGTCGTGACGGTGCCGCGCGGCCCGACCTCGACCTGCTCGGCCGTGGCGACGCCGCAGGTGGGGCAGGCGCCGCGGGGCGGGACGTACACCTTGCGGCAGGAGGGGCAGCGTTCGCCGACGGTCCGGCGGCCGGAGAGGGCCGCGATGTAGGCGGACTGGGCGCGGCCGGGCGAGTACGTGTAGTCGAGGCGGGCGTGGGCGACGATTCCGGTCACCGGGTCCTCGAACTCGCCGGTGTGGCCTGCCGGTTCGGCCGGTTCGCCGTCGTACGGCTCGAAGCAGGCGATGTCCGTGATGGCGCCGGTGCGCTCCTCGGCCCAGCGGACGCGGACGCGCATGCCCGAGTGGACGGCGTCGGGGCCGGGGGCGTCGAGGGCGTGCAGGAGGGCGGTGTCGGCGCCGTCGAGGCGGACCAGGATCCAGGCGAAGGGGGTGTCGAGGGGCTGGCCGCGGCGCGGTTCGTGGTTCCAGGCCCAGGTGGTGACGGTGCCGGTGGGGGCGACCTCGACGAGGTCGCGCAGTTCCTCGGCGGTGACGGGGTCGTACTCGACGGGCGGGACGAGGGTGCGGCCGTCGCCGGTCTTCACGCCGAGCACGACGCGTTCGCGCAGACCGGTCAGGAAGGCGCTCTGGACCGGTCCCAGGGAGCGGGTGAAGGGGAACTCGACGACGAGCGGCGCTTTGAGGACGTCGGGCATCGGAGACTGCCTCCTCGGGAGGGTCAGACACGTTTGTAGACGGGGGGCCGCTTCTCCGTGAAGGCGCGGGCGCCTTCCTTGGCGTCCGCGGTGTCGAAGATCGGCCAGCCGCGCTTGAGTTCGGCGGCCAGGCCGTCGGCCTCGGTCATCTCGGCGGTCTCGTACACCGACGCCTTGACGGCCTCGACGGCCAGCGGGCCGCAGGCGTTGATCTGCTCGGCGATCTCTAGGGCCTTGGTGAGGGCCGTGCCGTCGGGGACGACGTGCCCGATCAGGCCGATGCCGGCGGCTTCACGCGCGCTGTACGGGCGCCCGGTGAGCAGCATCTCCAGGGCGTGGGTGCGCGGGATCTGGCGTGGCAGGCGGACCGTGGAGCCGCCGATGGGGAACAGGCCGCGCTTCACCTCGAACAGACCGAAGGTCGCCGACTCTCCCGCGACGCGGATGTCGGTGCCCTGGAGCATCTCCGTGCCACCTGCCACGCAGTACCCCTCGACGGCGGCGATCACCGGCTTTCGGGGGCGGTGGTGGCGCAGCATCGCCTTCCAGTGCAGGTCGGGGTCGGCCTTGAGCCGGTCGCGGTGGTGCTCCCCCTCCATGCCCTTGCCTGCCAGGGCCTTCAGGTCCATGCCCGCGCAGAACGTGCCGCCCGCGCCGGTGAAGACGATCGAGCGGACCGAGTCGTCGGCGTCGGCCTCGAGCCAGCCGTCGTAGAGGCCGACGAGCATCGCCAGTGAGAGAGCGTTCTTCGCCTCCGGCCTGTTGAGTGTGAGCACCAGTGTGGCGCCTTCGCGCTGCACGGTGAGGTGTTCCGTCCCACCCATCGCCATCTCCCCTCTGAAAGAACGAGAACAGGTTGCAGGAGGCGTCGAAGCACTTCAAGAGTTTTCTGACAGGCAGTCAGATTTCTTCGCGCGGGCCCTTCACAGTTGCGCCGCCCTTTGCTGTGATGACCGGCGAACCGTCGAGGAACCAGGCCGTCGGAGGTCAGGAGGAGCGGTGGAGTACAACCTTGCCGACCTGTTCGAGTCGGTCGTCGACGTGGTCCCGGACCGCGAGGCACTCGTGTACGTCGACCACCCCGGCACGGGCGCGGAACGCCGTCTGACGTACGCGGAACTGGACACCGCGGCCAACCGCATCGCGCATCACCTGATCGACAGCGGGATCCGCCCCGGTGAGCATCTCGGGCTCCACCTCTACAACGGCGTCGAGTACCTGCAGACGGTGCTCGGCTGTCTGAAGGCGCGGATCGTGCCGGTCAATGTCAACTACCGGTACGTAGAAGAGGAGTTGGTCTACCTCTACCGCGACGCGGATCTGGTGGCGCTGGTCTTCGACGCGGAGTTCACGGACCGGGTCGCGGCGGCGCTGCCGCGGACCTCGTCACTGCGGCACCTGATACGCGTGGGGCCGCACACCGAGGGCGTCGACGCAGTGCCCTTCGCGGACGCCGAGGCGAGCGGCTCGCCCGGGCGCGGGTTCCCGCCCCGCTCTTCGGACGACCAGTTCATCATCTACACCGGCGGCACGACGGGGATGCCCAAGGGGGTGATGTGGCGTCAGGAGGACCTGTTCTTCTCGGGGCTCGGCGGCGGCGCGCCGACGGGTGAGCCGGTGAAGAAGCCGGAGGAGCTGGCCGAGCGGGTCGTGGCGGGCGGCGCCGGGATCACCTTCTTCCCCACTCCCCCGCTGATGCACGGCACGTCCACGCTGACCGCGTTCATCGGCTTCAACTTCGGTCAACGGGTCGTGATCCACCGCAAGTTCGTGCCCGAGGAGACGCTCCGCACGATCGAGAAGGAGAAGGTCACCAGCATCTCGCTGGTCGGCGACGCGATGCTGCGGCCGCTGATCGACGCGCTGAGCGGGCCGATGAAGGGCACGGACTGCTCGTCGGTGTTCAGCGTCTCGTCTTCGGGCGCGGTCATGTCGGAGACGGTCCGGCAGCAGTTCCGGGCACTCATGCCGAACGCCATGCTGCTCAACAACTTCGGCTCCTCCGAGTCCGGGTTCAACGGCACGGCGACGGAGGACTCGGGTCTCGAGCGCGGCTTCCGTATCCGCGTCAACTCCCGTACCCAGGTGGTTGATCCGGCCACTCACGAGCCGGTCGCGGTGGGCGAGACCGGCCGGGTCGCCCAGCGCGGCCACGTACCGCTGGGCTACTACAACGACCCGAAGAAAACCGCCGAGACCTTCTTCCAGAAGGACGGCGAGCGGTGGGTGCTGCTCGGCGACATGGCCACCGTCGACGAGGAGGGTGTGGTCACCGTCCTGGGCCGGGGCTCGCAGTGCATCAACACCGGGGGCGAGAAGGTGTACCCGGAGGAGGTCGAGCAGGCGCTCAAGTCCCACCCGGACGTGTACGACGCCCTGGTGGCCGGCGTGCCCGACCCGCAGTGGGGCAACCACGTGGCGGCCGTGGTGCAGCTGCGCGAAGGCGCGTCCCGGCTCTCGCTGACGGACCTCCAGACCCATTGCCGCGTCCATCTCGCCGGCTACAAGATCCCGCGCCAGCTGGTGATCGCCGAGTCCATCCGGCGGTCACCGAGCGGCAAGGCGGACTACCGGTGGGCGCGGGAGGTGGCGGTGGCGGCGGACGGGTGACCCGGGGTCACGGGTCCGCCAGGAACGAGACGGTCCGGCGTACGAACCACTCCGGGTCGTCGAGCCACGGGAAGTGGCCCGCACCCGGCTGCACGGCGAGCTCGGCGTTCGGGAACACGTCGGCGGCCCGGCGGGCGAGGGCGGGACAGGGCCCTCCGTCGATTTCGCCGGCGAGGACAAGCACCGGGGAGGTGAACCCGGCGAGCGCGACCCGGGTCGCGGGCGGGTCGTAGGCGCCCTCGGAGCCGTACACGTCACCGGCCTCGTCGTTGCACTGCTCGTCCTCGTGGGCGGCGTGCTCCTCGGCCGCGCTGTCCCAGCGCCCGTAGAAGAACGGGGTGAACACCGGGTCGAAGTCGCCCGTCCCCGCAAGCCACGCCTCGAAGGCCGCAAGCGCGTCCTCGAACCAGGTCTCGCCCTTCCTGAGCAGCGCCGCGGCCAGCCGGTGCTCGGCTGTCGCCGGCATGCCCAGCGCCCACGGGGTGGCCGTGACCAGCACGAGCCGCGCCACCCGTGCCGGGTACCGGGCCGCGTACAGCATCGCGAGGCTGCCGCCGGCCGAGTGCGCGACCACGTCCATCCCCTCCAGGCCCAGATGGACGCGCAGCGCCTCCACGTCGTCGACCAGCCGGTCGCAGCGGTACGTCGCCGGATCCGCCGGCACCGCGGAGTCCCCCGTGCCGCGCAGGTCGAGGAGGATCAGCCGGCGACGGGCCGTCAGCCCACCGAGGTCCCCGAGGTACGCGGAGGCCCGCATGGGGCCGCCGGGCAGTACGACGAGGGGCTCGCCCTCGCCCCTTGCGTGGTAGGCGAGTTCGGTTCCGTCGGGTGCGGTGAAGGTCGGCACGGCCCCGATCATCGGCTCACGTCACCGTCGGCCGCAACGCGGTTCTCAGGGCTCCTCGCGTCCTGCCAGCCGCGCGCTGATCGACGCGTCGAGTTCCGCCATGGTCCGGCGGAAGGCCTCCTCGAGGTCCACGTCGTAGCGATGGGCGAGGATCAGCACGGACCACAGGCAGTCCGCCAGCTCGTGCTCCAGGGCCGCGCGGCCGCCCTTGACCTCGCGGACGCCCTCCTCGGCCATGACGAGCTTGGCCAGGTCGCCGACGTCCCCCATGAAGCCCAGCATGAAATCCTCGCGTGACCAGACGCGTCCGCGCTCGCGGCGGTTCAGTTCGTCGTAGAGATCATGGATCCGCACCGCCTGTCTCTGCAGCTCGCCGAGTTCCACCAGCCCCGCCCCTCCCGACCCGACCCACACGCCGGCGACGAACGGCGCCGCCGGCGAAACACCGAGAAGCTACCCCTTGCACGGCACCGGTCAGCCTGAGTTACTGATCCCGAGCACGTCGACCGAATGATCGGTCGACCGGATTGATGCGGTTGGTGAAGGAGACGGCCCCATGGCGGATGCGACGACGGACCTGCTGGACCCCGGGGAACGGCTCGACGCGGAGGCGCTGCGGGCCCTGCAACTGGAGCGGCTTCGGACCTCGCTGCGGCATGCCTACGACAACGCCGTTCTACCGGGAGTCCTTCGACAAGGCGGGTATCCGGCCGGAGGACTGCCGGTCCCTCGCCGACCTGGCCCGTTTCCCCTTCACCACCAAGGCGGACCTGCGCGAGAACTATCCGTACGGGATGTTCGCCGTGCCCCGGGACCGCATCCGCCGCATCCACGCGTCCAGCGGTACCACCGGCCGTCCCACGGTGGTCGGCTACACGGACAACGACCTGTCCATGTGGGCGGACATGGTGGCCCGTTCCATCCGGGCCGCGGGCGGCCGGCCCGGTGACACCGTCCATGTGGCGTACGGGTACGGCCTGTTCACCGGCGGCCTGGGCGCCCATTACGGCGCCGAACGGCTCGGCTGTACGGTCGTCCCCGCGTCCGGCGGCATGACGTCTCGTCAAGTGCAGCTGATCCAGGACCTGAAGCCCGAGATCATCATGGTGACCCCCTCCTACATGCTCACCCTCCTCGACGAGTTCGAACGCCAGGGCGTCGACCCGCGCGGCACCTCGCTGCGTGTCGGCGTGTTCGGCGCCGAACCCTGGACGGAGCAGATGCGCCGCGAGATCGAGGAGCGGTTCGCGATCGACGCGGTAGACATCTACGGGCTGTCGGAGGTGATCGGTCCGGGCGTCGCCCAGGAGTGCGTGGAGACCAAGGACGGCCTGCACCAGCCCTTACCTCCCACGAGGACTACTTCTACCCGGAGGTGGTCGACCCGATCACCGCCGAAGTGCTGCCGGAGGGCGAGGAGGGCGAGCTGGTCTTCACCTCGCTCACCAAGGAGGCGATGCCGGTGATCCGGTACCGGACGCGCGATCTGACGCGGCTGCTGCCGGGCACGGCCCGGGTCTTCCGGCGGATGCACAAGGTCACCGGCCGCAGCGACGACATGGTGATCTTGCGCGGGGTGAACCTCTTTCCCACGCAGATCGAGGAGATCGTCCTGCGCACACCGGGCGTCGCACCCCACTTCCAGCTCCGTCTCACTCGCGAGGGCCGCCTCGATGCCCTCACCGTCCGGGCGGAGGCCCGGCCCGGCGCCACTCCCACGACCCGCGAGGCGGCCGCGCAGAGCATCGCTGCGGCCGTGAAGGACGGCATCGGTGTGTCGGTCACGGTCGAGGTCGTCGATCCTGAGTCGCTGGAGCGCTCGGTGGGGAAGATCCGGCGGATCGTGGATCTGCGACCCCGCTGAGCCGTCTCCGGTCAGGCCAGCACGGGCGGCGTCCAGGCGGCGTGGCGCAGGAACGCGCGGAGCGTCGCTCCGGACGGGGCCATGCGCAGGGCCGTGTTCCGCAGGGTGACGGCCACCGGGTTCGTCAGCTGCTGGCCCATCCGCCCGGCCAGGCGGGCCGCGCGGGCGACGGACTGGCTGCGCGGACGGCGTTCGGCGTCGTAACGGGTGAGGGCGGAGGTCAGGGTGGGCTCCGACGCGAGGGCGGCGGCGAGTGCCGCGGCGTCCTCCAGGGCCTGGGAGGCGCCCTGGCCCAGGTTCGGGGTCATCGCGTGCGCGGCGTCGCCGAGGAGGGCGATCCGGTCCGCGGTGAACGCCGGCAGGGGGTCGGTCAGCTCGTGGATGTCGTGGTGCAGGACGGCGTCCGGTTCTGTCGCGCCCAGCAGCGTCGTGACCGTGTCGTGCCAGCCGTCGCACCGGGCGCGCAGGAAGGCGAGGGGATCCGGGTGCCGCACGCCGGGCGGTGAGTTGAGCACGGCGTGCCATTCGACGCGGCCGTCCGCGAAGGTGAGGTGGCCGAACTCGGCTCCTCTGCCCCAGGTGAGTTCGAGGTCGCTGTCCAGTGCGATCGGGCCCGGCGTGGTGGCCCGTAGCACGGTGGTGCCGCTGTAGGCGGGACCGGGATGACCGGGGAACAGCCCGGCGCGCAGGCGGCTGTTGACGCCGTCCGCGGCCACGATCAGGTCCGCGTCGAGGGTGCCGCCGTCGCCGAGGAGGACCCGTACCCGGGCGGGGTCGGAGCGGTCCACGCTCTCCACCTCGGCGCCGACCATCACCCGGTCCTTCGGCAGGGCGGAGCACAGCACCCGCAGCAGTTCGGCCCGCCGGATGCCCGCGACCGGTGCGCCGAGCCGTCGTTCGAGTTCGGCTCCGTCGAGCCGGGCCAGCCATCTTCCGGCAGAGGTGCGGGTGCCTCCGGTGTACTGCGGCCGTATCGCGGCACGTATGGCCGGGCCGATGCCGAGGGCGTCGAGGGCGCGGATGCCGTTGGCGTGCAGGGAGATGCCTCCGCCCACGTCTGCGAGGACCGGGGCGCGTTCGAGGACCGTCACCTCCCAGCCGATCCTGCGCAGACCGATCGCCGTGGTCAGTCCTCCGACGCCCCCGCCGACCACCACCGCAATGCCGCCCATGCGTTCCCCCTCCGTACCGACCGCCAAAGCGCTTCTACATCTGTAGAAGGTGAGCGTACTCGGCCTACTACAGGTGTAGAAAGGAGGGGTGCCCACGGATCGACGTACCGTCCTCGCCGATGCCGCCATCGACGTCCTCGCCGAGGCCGGGATGCGGGGACTGACCCACCGGGCGGTCGACCGGGCCGCCGACCTGCCGCCCGGCACCACCTCCGCCTACTTCCGCACCCGCCGGGCGCTGCTCACCGCGCTGGTCCGCCGCCTGGTCGCGCTCGACCAGGCGGAGCTGCAGGAGATGGGGGAACGGACGCCGGTGCTGCGGAACGCGGAGGACCTGACGGCCGGCCTCGCCGCCTCCTGTGCACAGCGGCTCACCGGAGAGGGGCGGCGCCGCTCCCTCGCCCGCTACGCCTGCGCCGTCGAGAGCGTGCACCATCCCGAGCTGCGGGAGATCCTGCTGCCCCGTGATAACGCGGCCCGGCGCGCCGTACAGGAATTCCTGACCGCACAGGGCCTCGAGGACGCCGAGCAGCGCACCGTGACTCTGCTGGTCTGCGTGGACGGGCTGGTCTTCGACCGTCTGGTGGGTGGCGGACGCGTGTCCGAGGAGGAGCTCAGGGGGCTGGTGGAGGCGGCGCTGCGCTGATCCGGCCGCTCGGGGTCAGCCCGCGAACCTGTCCCGCAGCTCCCTCTTGAGGATCTTCCCGCTGGCGTTGCGCGGCAGCTCCTCCACGAACACCACCCGTTTCGGCGCCTTGAAGTGGGCGAGTTTCTCGCGGGCGTGGGCGATGAGGGCCTCCCCCGTGACCTCGCCGCGGGGTACGACGACCGCGGTGATCGCCTCGATCCACTTCTCGTCGGGCAGGCCGATCACGGCGACCTCGGCGACGCCGTCGTGCGTGTACAGCGCGTCCTCGACCTGACGGGATGCGACCAGGACGCCACCGGAGTTGATGACGTCCTTGACCCGGTCGACGATCGTGAAGTAGCCGTGCGCGTCACGGACGGCGAGGTCGCCGGAGTGGAACCAGCCGTCGCGGAAGGCCTCGGCGGTCTCCTCGGGCTTGTCCCAGTAGCCCTCGCACAACTGCGGGGAGCGGTAGACGATTTCGCCGGGTGTGCCGTCGGGGACGTCCTCGCCGTTCTCGTCGACGACACGGGCGTCGACGAACAGGACCGTGCGGCCGCAGGAGTCCATCCGGCCCTTGTGCTCGTCGGGGGCCAGGACCGTGGCGAGCGGGCCGATCTCGCTCTGCCCGAAGCAGTTGTAGAACCCCAGCTTCGGCAGTCGCTCGCGCAGCCGCTCCAGGACCGGCACCGGCATGATCGACGCCCCGTAGTACGCCTTGCGCAGCCCGCTCAGGTCGCGGGTGGCGAAGTCGGGCCGGTTGGACAGGCCGATCCACACCGTCGGCGGGGCGAACAGGCTGTCCACGCGGCCCGCCTCGATCAGGTCGAAGAGCTCGTCGCCGTTCGGCGCGTCGAGGATGATGTTCGTGGCGCCGACCGCGAGGTAGGGCAGCAGGAACACGTGCATCTGCGCCGAGTGGTACAGGGGCAGCGAGTGCACGGGGAGGTCGCCGGCGCTCAGGTCGAGGGCCGTGATGGCGCTCAGGTACTCGTGGACCAGGGCGCGGTGCGTCATCATCGCGCCCTTGGGCAGGGCCGTCGTGCCCGAGGTGTACAGCAGTTGCACGAGGTCCTCGGTGCGCGGTTCGGGACCGTCGTACGCCGGGGCCGCGGCCAGTTGTTCGAGCAGGGAGCCGTCGGCGTCGCGCAGCGGAAGGGATCGTACGCCGTCGGGAAGCCGGCCGGCCAGGTCCGGGTCCGCCAGGACCAGCGTGCTTCCCGACTGGCCGACGATGTACGCGAGGTCGTCGCCGGCGAGGTTCTGGTTGACCGGTACGTGGACCAGGCCCGCACGGGCGCAGGCGAGGAAGGCGATGAGATAGGCGTCGGAGTTGTGGCCGTAGGCGCCGACCCGGTCGCCGGGAGCGAGGCCCTCGGCCAGCAGGACGCCCGAGGCGCGGGAGACGGCCTCGTCGAGTTCCTCGTACGTCCAGGTGCGGTCGCGGTACTCGACCGCGACGCGCGCCGGGGTGCGCCGGGCGCTGCGGCGCAGCACCCCGTCAACCGTGCTGCCGTGTCCTTGCGTCATGACTCATGATCCTCGGTCCGTCGAAGAGGGGGGTCAAGTAACCGGACCGGGGGTCGCACACCCGTTGTTACGCTCAACCGCTCCTTCCCTCAATGACGTTGGGAGGCACGATGCGCACCAGCCTGAGACGACTCGTCGTCGCGGCTGTCGCCCTGCTCACCGCCACGGCCACGCTGCCTGCGGCAGCGGCAGAGTTACCGGATCGTCAGGATCGTCCCTCGCACGGTGGTCTGTCCGCCGTCATCCGCTACACCGAGTACGGAATTCCGCACATCCTCGCGAAGAGCTACGCAGATCTGGGCTTCGGTGAGGGCTGGGCCCAGGCCGCCGACGAGGTGTGCACGCTCGCCGACGGTTTCGTGACCCTGCGCGGCGAGCGATCACGCCATTTCGGCGCCGACGCGGCCGCCGACGGCGCGCTCTCCGCCGCCCGTACCAACCTCACCAGCGATCTGTACTTCCGTGGGCTCCGGGAGAGCCACACGGTGCAGAAGCTGCTCGCCGAGCCCGCTCCCCTGGGTCCGAGCCGCCAGGTCCGGGACATGATGCGCGGCTGGGCGGCCGGCTACAACGCCTGGCTCGCACAGAACAAGATCACGGATCCCGCCTGCCAGGGCGCCTCCTGGGTCCGGCCGGTCTCCGAGTTCGACGTGGCCACCCGCGCCTACGCCATCACCACCATTTCTGGTGAGGGGCGTTTCGTCGACACCATCACGAGCGCCCAGCCGCCGTCCGCGTCCGCCACCGGTACTTCTTCCGCGCCCACACCGTCCGCGAAGGCGTTGGCCGGGGCGGCGCGCGAGCTGTGGGCCGACAGCGGCATGGGCTCCAACGCCGTCGCCTTCAGCGGCGCCACGACGGCGAACGGCCGCGGACTGCTGCTCGGCAACCCGCACTATCCCTGGCAGGGCGGCCGCCGATTCTGGCAGTCGCAGCAGACGATCCCCGGCGAACTCGACGTCTCCGGCGGCTCGCTCCTCGGCTCCCCGGTGATCGCCATCGGGTTCAACTCGCACGTGGCGTGGACCCACACCGTCTCCACCGGCATTCCGGCCGACTTCCATCAGCTGACCCTGGATCCGGCCGATCCCACGACCTACCTCGTGGACGGCCGGCCGGAGCGCATGACGAAGCGGACCGTGACGGTTCCGGTGAAGGACCGTGAGCCGGTCACCCGCATCCAGTGGTGGACGCGTTACGGCCCGGTCGTCACCTCCCTCAGCGCCCAGGTCCCGCTGCCGTGGACCAGCACGACGGCGTACGCCCTGTACGACCCCAACGCGGCCAACATGCGTTTCACCGACACGTCGCTCGACTTCGGCAAGGCGCGCAGCACGGACGACGTCCTCGCCTCTCTGGCCCGGCACCAGGGCATCCCCTGGGTGAACACCCTCGCCGCCGACCGGTCGGGGCACTCGCTGTTCACCCAGTCGCAGGTACTCCCCCGGATCACCGACGAGTTGGCGGCTCGCTGCTCGACAGCGCTCGGCCGGACCACGTACCCGGCGTCCGGGATCGCGATCCTTGACGGCTCGCGCGGCGACTGCGCCCTCGGCAGCGACCCTGACGCCGTACGGCCCGGGATGTTCGGTCCGGCGCGGATGCCGAAGCTCAAGGACGCGCCGTACGCGGAGAACTCCATGTTCATGATCGACACATACTTGTGACCCTTTGAATCCAAGGGGCGTTGCCCCAGGTCACGGCGATTCACGCCAGCAAAGTTGGCCATGATCGCGCGGAACGCGCAGCCTGCGAATCCAAGGGGTGGGAGCGCAGCCACCTGCGAGCCGCGCTCGCCCTGGCCGGACACCTGCTCCGGCGGGCCGGAGCCTGCCGACACAGGCCCCGCAGGCGGCCACGTTCGGGCCGAAGTCGTAGGGCAGGAACACCGGCAAGTGCATCACCTACGGCATGACCAGCGTGCCCAACTCGGCGCGCATGCTGGCGCCCTCCTTGTATAAAGCGCGTCGCGCCGCAGCCACTCATCTAGGCAGGGCGAGGAGCAGCGCCGGAGCGCACGTCCGGCGCGTGACGGAATCCGAGCGCCATGGCGGCAGGAAGGCGACGCGCATTCATCCGTGCCCCCTGCACGTACCCGAATGGCCAGGGCTATGACCCGGGGCTTTTTACGCTCGCCCTACCTGCCCCCATGGACCCTCCCCCCGTGCCTCTCCCAGACTCCTCAGGCTCACGCCTTCGGCGGCTGGTCCTGGTCCTCCGTGGCTTTGTCGGCCACGAAGGAGCCCATGCCGGTCACGGTGTAGATCTCGCCCGTCTCCCGCAGCGCGGCCAGCGCTTTGCGGGCCGTGACGCCCGCTACGCCGAACTCACTCGTCAGCGCTACGACCGACGGCACCCGGCTGCGAGGGGCGTACGTGCCGTCCGTGATCCGTGCACGGATCACGTCGGTGATCTGCTCCCACTTCGGCCGGTCCTCGGCGAACTCGATCATGGGGCCAGCCTGCACGCCTGTGACCGTCATGGCGAGATATAGGCATCCCGTAGCGGGGTATAGCACTCTGCTCGTACGCTGGGTGTTCTCAGAAAGAGACCCCGGCGAGTCGGTCAGGACTCCCGGGGCGTGGCCACCACTACCGAGGAGTGATGACATGGCGAAGCCTAGCCAGAGTTTGCACGACACGATGCGCGCGAAGCTGGGTGACCGGGACACCGAGGAGTCCAGGCGCGCGTACGCCGCCTGGAAGGGCCACGTCGAGGACTGCCCCGTGTGCGGCGGTGCCCTGGCCCCCTGCACCGTGGAACCCGTGCTGTGGGGCGTGTACCGGCACCTGGCAGGCGCCCGGTGAACATCTGCCGCCACTGTGACGCGCTGATCATCGACGAGGAGGACGGAGTCCTCCTGTGGCACGAGCCGGGCAACTCCGGTCCCGGGTGGGACGTGTGGGCGCACCGCGAACACGCCCACCTCGTGCTGCCGGATCCCACACCCCTGCGCCTCCTGGCGCGCGTCCTGGCAGCGCGCCGGAAAGGCGAAGGAGCCTGACGGCACCTGCCAGCACAGGTGCGCAAGGGGGTGTGCAGGGAGTCGCCTCCACAAGGCCCGCCTGAGCCAAATACGGCCCCGAATGCACTGCCCGGTAGTAAATGTCGACAAATTCGGGACCGGCAACACTCGATTCAGCACTCCGTGCGTTTATCTGGATATTCAAGAGCCCCGATCGGTGGCTTATCCGGATATCCGGTGAGTGAGAACTAGAAGACCCCCGTGCACGCCGCACGGGGGTCTTTCTTTTTGCCTGTCAGGTGTTGTTCACGCCCTCGGCCATGGCATCTACGGAATTCCAGGGCGTGAACTCTGGCCCCACAGGAAGTGTGTCGGGCTCATGCCCCGCCGTTGTACGTCCACGTCGCACCGGCGAGGTGGCCGGAGGTGGGGGAGTCCGCGTCCGTGGCGTTGGGTCCGGGGCGCTGCGCGCCGGTATTGGCACCGCTGAGCGGCTGCTGCGTATAGGGCGCAGCGCAACCGCCACGAAGCGCTGCCATCGGCTGAGATCCCGCCTCGTGCCCCGGGTCCCCTGCCAGGTCCGCGCCAGGCACGGCGCGCATGGTGTCCATCTCAGTACCCCATCCCCTCGTAGTTCGTCCCGATCGTGGACCCCTGGGACCTCAAGTAATCGATGAGTTCCTGAGGGTTCTTGGTGTTCCGGATGGCGTTGATCTGTTCCTGCTGAGATCCCATCGGGGGAGCCGCGTGCACGGCACCGATGGAAATCATCCGCTGGTACTGCATCTGCTCTTCTGGCGTCAGAAGCGGCGAGCGAGGGTGTCCACCTGCATTCGGCTGCTGTGGGGAGCTGTCGCCCTCCATCAGTTCCTGAAGCATGGCCTTCTGCTCGTCCAGTTGCTTCTTCAGTGCCTTGTTCTCGGCCGAAATCGCCTTCATGTGGGCCCGGAGCCCCGGCGACCGTGGCGCGTTGCGCTGCCGCTGCTGCGGCTGCTCTTCGAACTCTTCGTACTCGGCGGCGTCTCCATATGGGTCGCTTCCGTAGTACCCCATGTCAAAGGACATGCGCTCCCCTTCCTTTGGCCGTCTCCTTCTCAAGGGGGCAGAGAGGAGAGATCCGTCTCCGGACTTGTGACAGACCGGGGGCCGGGCAATCCCGGTCGATGAAAAGGAACGGTACAGGTCTGGAGTGACACTCCAGCCATTCCCTAAGACCCGGGCCGGCTGCCCCCTATCGGAATGCGTCAGACCGCAGCCATGGTGGCCGTGCAGGAACCTGTTCCCGAGGCGCCGGAAAGGGATGTGCGGTAGTACCGGAACGCCTTACCCGTACTCGTTGCGCTCACCGTGGCGGCGGCCGTTAGGGCGACGGTGGTTCCCGTGGAAACCCACGCGGAGTTGTCCAAGGAACCCTCGATGGTCAGCGTTCCGGCGAGGGTGCCGGTGCCGACAGCAACAACCGTGGCCGTGGAACGGGGTTGGATGCCGTCCACGGCTGTTCCCGTGGCGTTAGTGGTGACCGCGCTCAACGTGGGGCCGCTGACGCTGTCCAGAACTACCTTCATCTCAGGCATGGCGCCTCCTTGTTCGTCGGTGTGGAGTCCGAGGTGATGACCACCTCGGACTCCATGGGCAACTCCTTGGGCAACTCCTTGGGCTCCACCATCTAGGCAGCGGTGGAGGACACCGCCGCCCAGATGACACGGCGCGCGGCGTGCTCCAGACCGGGGTCACCCTCGATGATGCCGATGAGCCATGCCAGCCGAATGACCGGCTCTTCTCCGAAGCGGCTGTGCGCCAGCCTCGTGGCCTCGTCCACGACGAGGTCAATGCAGTGAGGGCAGGCGGCCTTCAGGCCGCCCCAGGGGCATTCACGGACCTGTCGGACGACGGAGCGGCTAAAGCGCATGGCCCACCCCCGAGGGGGTGGTGATCACCGTTTCTCGGGACATACGCTCGTGTCCTCCTTCTTCTTGGTCGCACGGGAACAGGGGATTAGTGGCCGCTCCTGGAGGCCTGGTCCGGGAGCGGCCACATGCTTATGCGGTCATCGCTCGGACTCGTGAATCAGTTGCCGGTTGTCGTTCGCGTCGCCCAGCTCGGCTAGCGCCACCGGTTCGCCGGGTTGCCCCGCAATGACGGGGAACGCCTCGCCGTGCTCGGTGACCACGAAACAGATGACACGGTCATCCATTGCGTCGTACTTCTCGCGGTCTTCGGGACGCCGGAGGTACCAACCTGCGCCCGGTACCACGCCCACGACTCGGTCCACCTTTTCTCCTCGGTCATGCGGCGGGTGGCGTGCTGCCACCCGGGGGTACGAACGGACGGCCAGGGCGTGGTTCGCGCGCATGCGCGCGCGCATGAGGAGCGGGCTCCTCGGTAGGAATCTCGTGGCTCCGACCAGGGGTGTTCACGATGTTCACGGAGCGCTGGTTAACGCCGTAGGAAATCTCTTCGCGGGAGGTTTCCAGGCTTGCGTGAACATCGTGAACATGATCTTGTTCGGTGGCCTCGGCCCACTCGTTCATGTCGTCTGCGACGGTGCGGAATCGGACGCCCTTCCACGCCTTGTAGGTGGCACCGCCCGGGATCTCGGCGTATGGATTGGCATCCGTTATGCGCTGCTGCCGTGGACTGCGGGAGCGACTCGGATTGGCCCGCACCGCCTTGAACTCGGCGCCGTGCCGCCGCATCACGTCGTGGCTCTCGAAGCGGGCCACGATGGTCTTTTCGCTCCAGGTGCTCATGCCCTTACCGATGAGGTAGGCGTCCAACTCCTCCTTGAAGTCCCGGCCGTGGATGTGGTGGCCGGACTCGAATATGAGCGCGTCGTCACTGAAGGCCAGGACGGTGTCCGACTCCTTGCGCCACTTCAAGGTGTCGGCCTTCACCCGCTCGGGGAGCTGCGGCATCACCTTGTCCGCCGCGTACCAGCGCTGCGCGCCCTCGACCAGCCACGCGAGTGCCGCTGCGTGGATATCCGGATCGCTCTTGCATCGGTCCCGTAGACCCGGGTCGCCTAGCCGGTCGTCAGCCTTCTCCAGCGCTTCCCATGGCTTTTTGAAGGTGTAGGGGAAGGTGACCAGAGCCAGACGTCGCCACGACCCGTGGTCGGTCTCCGTGATTTCGGGCCGATGGTTCGTCGAAATGAACATGGAGTGCGTGGCCGTGAAGGTCACCGAGTCCTGACGGATACGGCGGGCCGTGATCTGTGGAGTACCGACCGTGCGCTTAAGGCGCTGCGTATCCAGCCTGCGCGCCTCCGGCGTTTCTTCCATGACCGCGTACCGAACCCCCATAAGGTCCATAAGTTCGGTGGGGTGTGCCGACGGGTCGGCCATCAACACGCGGTCCGACAGCTGCGCGCAGTACTCGTTCAACCCCAGGGCACCAACGGTGGCCGCCATTTCGGCGCTCTTCCCGTTCTCCCCCGATCCGTGGAGGATCACCAGGAGATCGTCAGGTGGTGTGTGACCGGTGATTGCCTGACCCTGCCTGATTTGGAGCCATTCACGGACGCCCTCCGGTACGGCCTCCAAAGCCTTGTCCCAGTCCGGGTGTCGATAGCCGGGGCGGTAGTCCGCCCCCGCAATCTTCGTCATGAGCAAGTCCGGGTCATGGGGCAGCGTTTCACCAGTGATCAGGTCCACGACGCAGTTCTGGGCATTCAGCTTGTCGGGGTCGCGGTCCAGTTGTTCGGGCATGGTGAACACGCCCTCAAAACCCTTGGCCATCTTCTGGATGGTGATCTGCTTCTCGGCCCTCAAGGCCCGGCGCCATCCGGTGATGACGTCCATTGGAACGCTGCCCGGCTCTCGGCGCTCCTGGTCTAGGGCGCCCTGGTATTGCCGGACTGCCCAACGGCGGATCTCTTCTGCAACCTCCAATTCGTCGCAGTCCCGCCACACTCGGCCGGTCCAGGCTTTCCATCCGACTCCCGGCACGTAGCGGTACGCCCCGGCCAACACGTCGGCTACAACGGACTCGGCAAGGAACGAGTCCTCGAATTGGTCACTGGTACGCGGCGCAGCGCGGCGCATTCGTCGCTCCTCCCACACCCGGGTCTCGTGCTCGGGTGTGCCGATGTGCCGTAGGCCGTGATCCACCCCTGCACGTCCGGCCTCCGGGTGGTCGGTCCAGGTGTCCACGGCCGCGTACAGCGCGGCCCGCAATTCATCTGCCTGGAGCTGATGTGGGACGTAATGGCTCAACTCCAGCGCGATGCCGTCCACCCAGGGTTCGCCGCGTCCACCGACAGGCTCATCCCGGATCTCCTGGCAGCGCTTGTTCACGTACCGCTGAAGCCCTGGAGGCGTCCCCTGGAAGCCCTCCAGGATCTCGCCGGTATGCCGGTTCACCGGAAGCGTGCTCGGCGCCCTTACGGGCTTCTGAAGCTTCTGGGCGACCCATTCGGGCAGTGGCGCCAGGGGTGCGTTCACCTCCAGCACGTACGGGCGCCCGAAGATGACCGACGGGGGCGCCACCACGTACCCGCCATCGCCCCGGGTATCGACGTCCGCACCGAGGTAATTGTCCTCCTCGCCGCGCGTGCATCCGAGACGCTGCGCAGGCATCTGGAAGTAGTGATGCCACCCGCCGGTGGAGGTCTTCACGGTGTAGGTGGAGGGCAGTTGCCCGTTCTCCGCCTCGCGCATGGAGATCGTCTGGGCGCCCTGCTTGCTCTGCTCGACCCCGTCCTTGTCGACGTAGACCTTCGTGTCGACGTCCATCACGAGGAGGTTGGAGGTGCCGGTGGCGATGCCGATGTTGGAGTCGGGCCACATGTCCCACCACTCGAAGATCTGCTGAGAGTCGTTGGTGGCGTCTTTGTGGCCGTTCATCGTGCGGGGGTGCTTGCCGACGTCCTTCCCGCAATCCTTGTTGCAGGAGCATCGCCCCGACGTGGTGTCGTGCAACGGGAAAACTGACCAGCCGTTGCGGGCGTAGGCGAATGCCGCCTGAAGGAGAGGATTGTTAACGGGCTCACCCGATGGTGGGTATGCCATGCTTGACACATCACTTTCTCTGAGAACCGCCCCCGGTCACTCCTCTCCGGGGCGGTTGTCTTTTGGTGGTCAGGCAGCCCCGGTCCTCAGACCCCGCACAAGGCGGGGCTCCTCTCCTCCGTCGGGGCCTACGCGTTACGTCATGTCATGCTGGGATTCCTTTCATCGAGACCCCCGGGACCTGAAACCGGGGGTCTCATCTCTGTCAGGCAGCCGTGGACGGTGCGAGCAACGCGCGCAGCCTTTCGAGCTGTTCTGGGGTGAGCGCCGGTGCGGCGTCGACAATGCGCCGTACATAGACGTCCAGGCTCGAGGGATTAGCCACCGTGACATGGGCGCGTACTTCAGCCTCGGAGACTTTCGTGAGTCCGGACGTGACGCGATAGCCGATGAGCTCGCCGCGCTCGATCATGCGGCGGATCGTGATGCGGCTGACGCTGAGAATGGTCGCCGCGTCGTTCGGGCCGATCAGATCAGAAGGAAAAGGCGCGCTGGGCATGGGCAGTCTCCCCCGGGTATACGGGAATCGACTGCGGGGCCTCAGCGCGCCTTTGCCTAGCTCCGCGATACAGAAAAGTCCTGGGATGAGGGGCACGCCCCCGTCCCGATGCGCGACGGACCAAATGTTACAGGGCGCCCACCGACGAAAGCTAATCCGACGGGGGCGCCCCTATTGCATAGCCTGCCTATTACTTCACTCCTTTACCCACTTGACCTCGACGGATTCGGGGTCGAAATAACCTGCGCCGGAGCCTGGAACGAACCCCGCTGGACGTCCCTGGCGGGCGCGCAGCAGCGTCACCACGGCCAGCGTGGCGAGGATCTTCCGCCTCTTCTCCAGGCCGTAAATGTCGCGCCACCAGGTCAACGCGTCGTCGGGGTCCTCACCCTGCCGCCGGACCAACTCCGGTAGATCGACGTCATCGAGGGCCCCTGGCTGTGCTGCGGAGGCTGCCGCCGTGGCCACCTCGGTGATCTCCTGCTCCACGGCCGCGATGCGCTCCCGGAGCCTGCGGGAGGCAACGCGGTACTCCACGGGGTCCGCGTCGTCGTCACCCGCGAACGCGTCGGCCAGGGCCTCCAGACGGGCCGTGAGGGCCGCATGACTGGCGTTCAGGTCGTCGGTGGACGCTCCCGCCGGGACAGCGGGGGCGGGGGCCGTGAAGGCCTCCCGTGCGTCCTCGCGGCACAGCCGGGCAATGATGACCCGCTCCACGTAGTTGTCGATCGGTGCGGCGGTACGGCTCACGTGGCCGCCCTGGGTGCACCGGTAGAGCTGCGGCTGTCCGGCCCCCGCTCCGCCGGGGCGGACCGTGGCCCCGCAGTGGCACCGGTAGAGGCCTGAGCCCAGATACCGGACCGTCTTACCGTCATGGTCGGCAGGGCCGGTGTAACGGGCCGGGTCGCTCAGTACGGTGCGCACGGCCAGCCACACGTCATGGTCAAGGATGGCGTCCCACTGCGCGGGACCCACGTCCTCGCCCTTGTGCGCGACGCGTCCGGCGATCCGGGGCGACAGCAGCATCTTTCGCACACTGGGGACGATCCACGCGTTGCCGCGCGGCGTGCTGACGCCCTGCGCGTTCCAGGCGCGGCAGATGCCCGCCAGGCTCATGCCGGTCTCCGGGTCGGCAGCATGCGCAAGCACCGCGTTCGCGGCCTCCCGGATCAACTCGGCCTCCCGCTGGTCCACCTGCGGCACCTGGGGTGCCTCACCCTTGGCGTGCCGCTTCACGGCCTTGTACCCGAAGGCGCGCGGTCCGCCATGGTTGACCCCCGCTGCGCGGAGATCCTCCTTCTTGCTGACCATGCGCTCGATGGCGTGCGCTACTTCGTGCTTGCTCACGCTGGCCAGGATCTCAGCGACCATGACGCCGGAGGCGGTGGACAGGTCAATGTCCCCAGCCTTCACCGTGCGGATCACGGCGCCCGACACCTTGACGGCCTTGACCAGTTCGCCAAGATCGGTGAGCTGACGGTAGAGACGGTCGGGGTGCCAACTGATCACTGCGTCGGCTGAGCCATCAGTCAGCATGGCGAGCATCCTGCGGTACTGCGGGCGCGGCTTGCCCGAGTAAGCGCTGATGTCGTTCTCGGGGAGCACGGCCACGACCGACCAGCCAAGGTCGGCCGCGAGCTTGCGGCACTCGTCCTCCTGTCGGCCGACCCCTGCGGCCTGCCCCGTCGGGTCGTCAGAGATGCGGGTGTAGATCACTGCCCTGATCTGGTGGTTCGCGGTGGTTGAGGTCATGCGCCGAAAGTACGCCCGGATCATGAACTCGGAGAACTCGAACGGTACGGCCTGGATGACCAACGCCGACCGTCCGCTCACCGGGTACGAGCGGGTCTTCGGCACGGTCGGCACCGAGCTCTCTCTGCGCACCCGTGGCGGGATCGAGGACGTGGCGGCGCTGGCCGAGCGGGGCGAACTGACCGTACGGGACCTCCAGAAGCAGCAGTTCGCCAATCGCGTGCCCGCGGGTGATCTCGCCGCGGAGGACGTGGCGCGGGCGTGTGCCGCGCTGCCGGGCGGTACGGCGACGGGCAGCGACGGCAAGGCCGTGGACGTGTCGGCGGCGTGCGGGATCCTGAAGGCATGGGACCGCACCATGGACACCGGCAGCCGGGGAGCACTGCTCTTCGACCGGTTCTGGCGGAGGCTCACCCAGCTGGTGCCCGCGGACCGGTTGTGGAAGGTGCCGTTCTCGGCCGCGGACCCGGTCCGTACCCCGAACACGCTCAACACCGCCGCACCCGGCCTCGCCGCGGCGCTCGCCGACACGGTGACGGAACTGCGGGCCTCGGGCATCGCGCTGGACGCGGCGCTCGGTGCCCATCAGTTCGTCGTGCGCGGCGGCGAGCGCGTCCCGGTGCCGGGCGGCGCGGGAAGACTCGGTGTGTGGAACGTGCTCGAGCCGACCTGGGACGCGGCGAGCGGCGGCTACTCGCAGGTGCCGTTCGGCTCCAGCCACATCCAGGCGGTGGGCTGGGACGGCGGCCGCTGCCCCGTGGCCCGTACGCTGCTGACGTACTCCCAGTCCTCGAACCCGAAGTCGCCCCAGCACAGCGACCAGACCCGGCTCTTCTCCCAGGAGAAATGGGTGACCTCGCGGTTCTGTGAGAAGGACATCCTGTCCTCGCCCGCGTTGAAGGTCGTCCGCGTGCGCGAACGCTGACGACCGTGGTGGTCCCGTCCCCTCCGCGGCCGGTCGGACGGGACCACTCACACGGCCACGTCCGTCACATGGGCCGGGTGCGGCCCTCCCAGTACGGCTCCCGCAGTCGCCGCTTGTACAGCTTGCCGTTGGGATCGCGGGGCATCTCGGCGATGAAGTCGACGCTCTTGGGGCACTTGTAGCCGGCAAGCTGCTCGGCACAATGAGCGAGGATCGCGGTGGCGAGGGCGGGGCCGGGCTCGTGGCCGGGGGCCGGTTCCACGACCGCCTTGACCTCCTCTCCCCAGTCGTCGTGCGGGATACCGAAAGCGGCGGCGTCGGCGACGGCGGGGTGCTGCAGGAGTACGGACTCGATCTCGGCCGGGTAGATGTTGACCCCGCCCGAGATGATCATGTCGATCTTGCGGTCGCGGAGGAAGAGGTAGCCGTCCTCGTCGAGCAGGCCCAGGTCGCCGACGGTGAAGAAGTCGCCGATGCGGTTCTTCCTGGTCTTGGCCTCGTCCTTGTGGTACGAGAAGCCGCCGGTGTTCATCTTCAGGTAGACGGTGCCGAGTTCGCCGGGAGGGAGCCGGTTGCCGTCGTCGTCGAAGATCGCGAGCTCGCTGATGGGCCATGCCTTGCCGACCGTGCCGGGCTTCTTCAGCCAGTCCTCGGCGGTGGCGAAGGCGCCGCCGCCCTCGCTGGCCGCGTAGTACTCCTCCACGCAGTGGCCCCACCAGTCGATCATGGCCCGTTTCACATGGTCCGGGCAGGGGGCGGCGCCGTGGATTGCGTGCCGCATCGACGTCACGTCGTGGCGCGCCTTCACCTGGTCCGGGAGCGCCAGCAGACGGTGGAACTGGGTCGGCACCATGTGGGTGTGTGTGCACCGGTGGGTGTCGATGAGGCGGAGCATCTCCTCCGGTGCCCACTTGTCCATCAGGACCAGCGGGTGGCCTATGTGCAGGGACGCGGCCGCGAACTGCAGGACGGCCGTGTGGTAGAGCGGCGAGCAGACCAGGTGCACGTTGCCGTCGAACGGCTTGATGCCGAAGATGCCGAGGAAGCCGCCCAGGTAGGCCTCCTCGGGCGGCTTTCCCGGCAGCGGGCGCCGGATGCCGCGCGGGCGGCCGGTGGTACCCGAGGTGTAGTTCATCACCCAGCCGAGCGTGCGGTCGGCGGGAGGCGACTCCGGCTGTCCGTCGAGGAGTTCGGCGTACGGCCTAAAGCCCCCGACCTCGCCCACGGCGTACCGGTGGGTGGCCGGGAGGCCGGCCTCGTCGGCGGCCCGGCTCGCCTGACCGGCGAAGCGTTCGTGGGCGATGAGCACCTTGGCGCCGGAGTCGGAGACGATCCAGGCGATCTCCGGGCCGACGAGGTGATGGTTGACGGGGACGAGGTAGAAGCCGGCCTGGGTGGCGGCCAGGTGGGCGGTGAAGAACTCGGGCCCGTTGGGCAGGACGACGGCGAAGGCGTCGCCGCGTTCGAGCCCTGCGGCGCGCAGGCCGTGGACGAGGCGGTTGGCGGCGGCGTGCAGGCGGCCGGCGCTCCACTCCTCGCCGTCGGGGGCGACGAGGGCGGTGCGATGGGGGTCGGCCTGGGCCTGGGCCCAGAAGCCCGCGGGGGGTGTGCTCGTCACTGGCCGCTCCTTCCGGCGATGCGGTTGATGCGGTCCACGGCCCGCTCGAAGCCGCGGGTGAGGTCGTCGAAGACGGCCTGGACGCTGCGTTCACTGGTCATCCGGCCGACGATCTGGCCGACCGGCGTACCGAGCAGCGGCTCCACCTCGTACTTCTGGATGCGGGAGACGGCCTCGGCGACCAGCAGGCCCTGCAGGGGCATGGGGAGGGTGCCCGGCCCTTCGGGGTCGTCCCAGGCGTCGGTCCACTCGGTGCGCAGCTGACGGGCGGGCTTGCCGGTCAGGGCGCGGGAGCGGACGGTGTCGCCGGAGCCGGCCGCGAGCAGCTTCTGGATGAGCTTGGGTGAGGGGAGTTCGGCCTCGGTGGTGGTCAGCCAGATCGAACCCAGCCACGCCCCCTGGGCGCCGAGGGCGAGCGCGGCAGCCACCTGCTCTCCGCTGCCGATGCCGCCGGCCGCCAGGACGGGCAACGGGTCGACGGCGTCGACGACCTCGGGGGTGAGCACCATGGAGGCGATTTCGCCGGTGTGGCCGCCGGCCTCGTAGCCCTGTGCCACGACGATGTCGATGCCCGCCTCCTGGTGCTTCCGTGCGTGGCGGGCGCTGCCGGCGAGCGCGGCGACGAGGACGCCGCGGTCGTGGGCGCGCGCCACGATGTCGGCGGGCGGTGAGCCGAGGGCGTTGGCCAGCAGTCTGATCGGGTAGTCGAAGGCGACGTCGAGCTGGGTGCGGGCGACCTGCTCCATCCAGCCGGTGATGCGCCAGCCGGACGCCTCGCCCTCGGCCAGTTCGGGCACGCCGTACTTGGCGAGGGTGTCCTGGACGAACTGCCGGTGTCCTTCGGGGATCATCGCCTCGACGTCGGTCTCGGTCACGCCCTCGACCTTCTTGGCGGGCATGACGACGTCCAGACCGTACGGCCTGCCCTCGGCGTGGGCCTCGACCCAGTCGAGGTCGCGCTTGAGGTCGTCGGGGGCCGTGTAGCGGACCGCGCCGAGCACCCCGAACCCGCCGGCCCGGCTGATGGCCGCGGCGACGGCGGGGAACGGCGTGAAGCCGAAAATGGCGTGCTCGACTCCCAGTTTCTTGCTCAGCTCCGTCTGCATGGCCGCAGGATGCCGCAGTCACCATGCCGACGGAAGGCCTTTTCTGATGCTCCGTCAGATTTCTGACCGCGTGCCGGCGGGTGTCGGCCGTTCGGCATGTGATCGCACATGCCGGTGGCCGTCGAGCGGGAACTCGGGCGGGATCGCCGGCAGGATCGCGGTGAACTCGCATCCGGCCTCCTGCGCGACGCGGCAGGAGGCCACGTTGTCCACCTGGCCGGGTGCGTGGCGGCGGTCGGGCCTCCATCTGGTGGAGACTCAAGTCCCTTCGGACAACCCGAGTTCCTCGAGCACCGCCATCGCCGCGTTGTGGCCCGGCACCCCGCTCACACCACCCCCGCGCACCGCACCCGCCCCGCACAGCAGGACGTTCGCGTGCCGGGTCTCCACGCCCCAGCGGCCGACGTTCTCCCCGGCGTACGGCCAGGCGAGTTCGCGGTGGAAGATGTTGCCGCCGGGAAGGCGCAGGTCGCGCTCCAGGTCCAGGGGGGTCTTCGCCTCGATGCACGGGCGGCCGTCCGCGTCGGTCGCCAGGCAGCCGGTGACCGGTTCGGCGAGGTGGGCGTCCAGCTGGGCCAGCGTCAGCTTCAGGAGCTCGTCGCGTACGGCGTCGTTGTCCCGTTCGAAAAGCCGGGCGGGGGTGTGCAGGCCGAAGAGGGTCAGGGTCTGGTAGCCCTGCTCGACCAGGTCCGGGCCGAGGATCGTCGGGTCGGTCAGCGAGTGGCAGTAGATCTCGGACGGCGGGGCGGCGGGCAGTTCACCGGCCGCCGCCTGGGCATGGGCGGTGGCCAGCTGGTCGTAGCCCTCGGCGATGTGGAAGGTGCCCGAGAAGGCCTCCCGCGGGTCGACGGCACTGTCGCGCAGCCGGGGCAGCCGCTTGAGCAGCATGTTCACCTTGAGCTGGGCGCCCTCGGCGGGGAGCGGCGGTGCGTCGCCGGTGAGGGCGGCGAGCTGCTGCGGGGAGGCGTTCACCAGGACGTGCCGGGCGGCGGCGACACCTTCGCCGTCGGCCGTGCGGTAGGCGACCTCGGCGGTTCGCCCGTCCGTGTCGATCCGTACGGCCTCGTGCCCGGTGGCGATGACGGCGCCCGCCGCGCGGGCCGCGCCGGCCAGCGCGTCGGTCAGTGCACCCATACCGCCGACCGGTACGTCCCAGGCCCCGGTGCCGCCGCCGATCACGTGGTAGAGGAAGCAGCGGTTCTGCGCGAGCGAGGTGTCGTGGGCGTCGGCGAACGTCCCGATCAGGGCATCCGTGAGGACCACGCCGCGGACCAGGTCGTCCGCGAAGCGCTCCTCGATCGCCATGCCGATCGGCTCCTCGAAGAGGATCCGCCAGGCGTCCTCGTCGTCGATGCGCCGGCGCAGCTCGTCGCGGGAGGGCAGCGGTTCGGTGAGCGTCGGGAAGACCCGCCGGGCCACCTGGCCCGTCATGCCGTAGAGGCGCTGCCAGGCCTCGTACTCGCGGTCGCCGCCGGTCAGCCGCGCGAACGCCTCCCGGGTGCGCCGCTCGCCCCCGCCCACGAGGAGCCCCGTGGGCCGTCCGTCGCGCTCCACCGGCGTGTACGAGGAGATCGTGCGCCCGCGGACCCGGAAGTCCAGGCCCAGATCCCGCACGATCTTCTTCGGCAGCAGGCTGACCAGGTACGAGTACCGCGACAGCCGCGCGTCGACGCCGGCGAACGGGCGGGTGGAGACGGCGGCGCCCCCGGTGTGGTCCAGCCGCTCCAGCACCAGCACGGACCGTCCGGCCCGGGCCAGGTAGGCGGCGGCGACCAGGCCGTTGTGGCCGCCGCCGACGATGACGGCGTCGTACGCACGGTGTCCCTCGTGTGCAGGCATGGTTCTTCGTAACACGGGATGATCTAGGTCGGCCAGACATGCGCCGGGCCGGCCGGGTCCGATCATCCGCCGGCGTGTCCTGCGATTGACTGCGCGGGTGACTGTTCAGGTGACGAGCGAACGCCCCGAACCGCGTCAGGTGGCCGCCCTTCTGGTCAACCGTCGCGGCCAGTACCTGCTGCATCTGCGCGACGCGCACAAGCCCATCTGCGACCCCGGTGCGTGGTCGCTTCCAGGAGGCGCCGGCGAGGGATCCGAGACCCTCGCCCAGGCGATCGCACGCGAGCTGCTGGAGGAGACCGGCCTCACCGTCGAGGGCCTGGTGCCCTACACGGTCGCCGACGACAACATCCAGGTCTTCCTCGGGTCGTGGGACGGCGATCCCTCTCGCCTGCCGGTGACCGAGGGCATCATGTTCGCCTTCTTCGACGCCGCGACCACCGCGCAGCTGACGATGGCGCCGTGGGCTGCTGAGGTCATCGCCCGCCACCAGGCCGACGGCACGGTGACGCCACCGGGGCCGGCGCGCAACGGCGGTCGGACCGTCCCGAACGTCATCGGCGCGCACCTCTATCTGGAGCGCGACGGGAAGATCCTTCTCGGGCTGCGCCACCCCGACTCGCCGTTCGCGCCCCTGCAGCACCACTTCCTGGCGGGTCACTGCGAGTACGAGTCCGCGGTCGCCTGCCTGGTCCGGGAGGCCCGCGAGGAGGCCGGCCTGGTCGTCGACGCCGACGACGTCGAGTTCGTGCATGCCGTCCATCTGCTCGACGCGCCCGGTACGCAGCCGCGCATGCAGCTCGTGTTCCGGGCCCGCAGCTGGCAGGGCGAACCCCGGGTGCTGGAGCCGGACAAGTGCGTGGGCTGGGACTGGTGGCCTGCGGACGCGTTGCCGGAGCCGACCGTGGCGTACACGCGGGCCGCGATCGAGGGGATCAGGAAAGGGCGTCCGTACACCGAGATGGGGTGGGCCTGACACCGCTCCCGTGCGGCCCGGGTGTGCCCCGCCTCAGCGCCCGCCCGGCGCCTGCTGCTGCCTCAGTACCGCGACCCTCCGGTACAGCTCCACCGCCTCCGCACCCCGGCCGAGCTGTTCCAGGCAGTGCGCCTCGTCGTTGCGGCTGGCGAGGGTGTCCGGGTGGTCCGCCCCGAGGACGCGCTCGCGGGCCGTCGCGACCCGCCGGTACTCCGTCAGCGCGTCCGCCCAGCGCCCCAGCCAGCCCAGGCCGACCGCGACCTCGCGTCGGCTGACCAGGGTGTCCGGGTGGTCCGGGCCCAGGACGCGCTCGCGGATCGCGCACACGTCGCGGGACTCGGCGAGCGCCTCCTCCCAGCGGCCCAGCCGTCCCAGGTTGACGCCCAGGCCGTGGCGGGCGCGCAGGGTCTCGGGGTGGGCGGGACCGTGGACCCGGGTGCGGTCGTCGATCAGGTCGCGGTACAGCTGCAACGCCTCCGCGCTGCGGCCGAGCCGGCCCAGGCTGATGCCGATCTCGTAGCGGGCGGCCAGCGTGTCGGCGTGGTCGGGGCCCAGGACCTGGGCGCGCGCCTCGGCGACCTCGCAGTAGGTCTGCAGCGCCTCCTGCCAGCGGCCCAACTGGCCGAGCGCGTAGGCCACCTCGTAGCGGGTGACCAGGGTGTCGGGGTGCCCGGGGCCGAGCACCCTGGCACGGGCGGCGGCCACCTCGCACGCCATGCGGTACGACTCCTCCAGGCGGCCGAGTCTGCTGAGGTTGAAGGCGAGGTTGTGGCGGCAGCGCAGGGTGTCGGCGTGGTCGGGCCCCGTGGTGCGCTCCCGGGCGGCCAGCACCGACACATACACCTGGTGCGCGTCGATGTGCCGGCCCAACTGCCCCAGTACGTAGGCCATTTCCTGGCGGGTGGAGAGCGTGTCCGGATGGTCGGGGCCCAGCACGCGGATCCTGGCGGCGGCGACGTGCTTGTACTCACGCAGCGCGTCGGCGGCGCGGCCGGTGCGGCTGAGGCTGAAGGCGACCTCGTAGCGGCTGGCGAGGGTGTCGGGGTGGTCGGGGCCGAGGAGGTGCTCGCGTTCGGCGGCGACCGCGCGGTGCACCTCGCCGGCCTCGGTCCAGCGGCCGAGCCGCCCCAGGCTGAGGCCCGCGTTGTGGCGTCCGGTAAGGGCCGTCAGGGTCTGCGGGGGCGGGGCGGGCGGTCCGTCCGGTACGGCGGACGCCCGGACCCGGCCCGTGAAGGGGCGTGGGATCCACTCGCCGGTGAGGCCGGCCCCGGCGTCCGGCGGCGTGCCGATGAGGCCGGCACCGGTCGCTTTGTGGCCGGTGGTCATGCCCCGGGTCCAGGACGGCAGGCGCGGCTCGCGGGCGGCGGGCTCCGGCGGCCGGAAGTCCGGCTGGGGCGTGACGACGGTGGGCACGTACGCGGGTGTCGTACGGCCCAGGCCGATGCGGCGGCACAGTTCCCGCCCGTCGTGCGGGCGTTCCTCGGGGCGCTTGGCCAGCAGATCCAGGATGATCTTCTCGAGGTAGACCGGGAGTTCGCCCCGGTGGCTGCTCGGCGGCCGGGGCGGGGTGTCCCGGTGGCCGATGAGGATCGCCCATGGGTCGTCGAGGTCGAAGGGCGGGACGCCCGTGGCGATCTCGTACAGCACGCAGCCGAGCGAGTAGAGGTCGCTGCGCTGGTCGACCTCGGAGCCGCTGATCTGCTCCGGCGACATGTAGTGCGGGGTGCCCATCGCGATTCCGGTGCCGGTCAGGCGGGAGGAGAAGCCGATGTCGTGCCCGAGGCGGGCGATGCCGAAGTCGCAGATCTTCACCGTGCCGTCGGTCAGCCGCATGATGTTCGCGGGCTTCAGATCGCGGTGCACGATGCCCTGCCGGTGCGTGTACGCGAGGGCCGCGGCGACCTGGTCGGCGATCTCGACGACATCGCCGACGGGCAGCGGATGGTGCTGGTTGTCCTCCAGGAGCTGACTGAGGTTGCGTCCGTCCAGCAGCTCCATGACCAGGAAAAGCACGCCGTCGGACTCACCGAAGTCGTGGACCACGGTCACCCCGCGGTGCTGGAGCGCCGCGGCCACCCGGGCCTCACGGCGGAACCGCTCCCGCAGGACCCGGGTGAACGCCTGGTCGTGTTGCGGGCCCAGCGGCTTGAGGCACTTCACGGCGACGCGCCGTCCGAGCGACTCGTCGCGCGCCCGCCACACCTCGCCCATACCGCCGCGCCCGATCAGCTCGAGCAGCCGGTACCGGCCCTGGATCAGTCTGCTGTCCCCCATCTCCTGCGACCGCCCCCGTCACTCGCCCCGCGCCCTCCCCCGGCCCGTCCCAGTATGGCGATTTATCTCCCGACTTTGTACGGTGCCGGACGGGCGTCCGGGCCGAGTCGTGCCATCGCGCGCAGGATGTGTTTGGGCGGGAGTTGCCAGCGCAGACGTGCGGGGATGCAGCGCAGCAGGGTGCCCGTGGCACGCAACTGCCGGGTGATGGTGGCGGGTCGGGGGGCCGGTCTGCCGTACAGCTCGTGGGCGTACGACGGCAGGGAGGCGTACGCCAGATGCGCCACGCGCCGCCACAGCACCTCGCGCGCCGGGACGAGCAACGGATGCGTCGGAGGGCGGAGCAGGAAGTCGTCCACTTCGCGTGCCTCGGGACCGGCAGCCAGTTCGGGGCGGACCTTCTCGAAGTAGGCGTCCATCTCGGCCCGGTCGGCGGGGACGGTGTCGGGGTCGAGGCCCACCAGGCGGGCGCTGACGCGGTGTTCGGCGATGTAGCGGTCGGCCTGTGCGTCGGTGAGCGGGTATCCGGAGCGGCGCAGCACGTGCACGTACGAGTCGATCTCGGCGCAGTGGACCCACAGCAGCAGCTCCGGTTCGTCGACCCCGTACCGCTCCCCGGTGTCCGGATCGGTCGCCGACAGCATGCTGTGGATCTTCCGGACCCGGGCGCCCGCCCGCTCGGCGGCCCGGGTGGTGCCGTACGTCGCGGTGCCGACGAAGTTGGCCGTGCGCATCAGCCGCCCCCAGGCGTCACGCCGGAAGTCGCTGTTCTGCATGACCCCGCGCACCGCACGCGGATGCAGCGCCTGGAGGTAGAGCGCGCGGACGCCGGCGACCCACATCATCGGGTCGCCGTGCATCTGCCAGGTCACCGAGCCCGGGCCGAACAGCCCCGGGTCACCCGTGTGGTCGGCCGTCATGACGGCAGGCTAACGCCGTACCCGCGGCATCCCCAGACCGATCCACGAGATGATCTCCCGCTGGATCTCGTTGTTCCCGCCGCCGAAGGTGAAGATCACCGCCGAGCGGTAGCCGCGCTCCAGCTCGCCGTGGAGCACGGCACCCGCCGAGCCCTCCTGCAGCGCGCCCGGGACGGCCACGATCTCCAGGAGCCAGGCGTAGGCGTCGCGGCGCGCCTCGGAGCCGTACACCTTGACCGCGGAGGCGTCCTGCGGGGTGAGGGTGCCGTTCTGGACGGCGTTCACCATCCGCCAGTTGAGGAGCTTGAGCGCGTCGAGCCTGGTGTGGGTCCGGGCGAGCCGGCGGCGCACCCAGGGGAGGTCCACGACGCGGCGGCCGTCGGCGAGCTTGGTCTCCATCGCCCAGCGCTGGACGTCGTGCAGGGCGCGGATGGCCATGGTGCCGTGCGCGGCGAGGGTGACGCGTTCGTGGTTGAGCTGGTTGGTGATCAGCCGCCAGCCCTGGTTCTCCGCGCCGACGCGGCGGGACACGGGGACGCGGATGTTCTCGTAGTAGCTGGCCGTGGTGTCGTGCGAGGCCAGGGTGTTGATGAGGGTGCAGGAGTAACCGGGTTCGGTGGTCGGGACGAGGAGCATGGTGATGCCCTTGTGTGGCGGGGCGTCCGGGTCGGTGCGGACGGCCAGCCACACCCAGTCCGCGGTGTCGCCGTTGGTGGTCCAGATCTTCTGCCCGTTGACGACGTACTCGTCGCCGTCACGCACCGCGCGCGTCTTCAGGGACGCGAGGTCGGTGCCCGCCTCGGGCTCGCTGTAGCCGATCGCGAAGTCGATCTCGCCGGAGAGGATCCGGGGCAGGAAGTAGGCCTTCTGCTCGTCCGTGCCGTACTGCATGATCGTCGGGCCGACCGTGTTCAGCGCCATCAGCGGCAGCGGGACGCCTGCCTGGGCGGCCTCGTCGAAGAAGATGAACTGCTCCATCGCGGTCAGACCGCGTCCGCCGTACTCCTTCGGCCAGCCCACGCCGAGCCAGGCGTCCGTGCCGAGCCTGCGGATGGTCTCGCGGTAGAACCGCTTCTGGGCGGCCGGCTCCGCGTGCCGGGTGTAGGCGTTGTTCGGCACCAACTCGGCGAAGTAGGCGCGCAGTTCGGTGCGCAGCCGCTGCTGCTCGGGCGTGTAGTCGAGATGCACGGCGCCTCCAGGCTCCCAAGGCCGGTCCTGACGGCGCACACCGTAGAACGTGTTTCAGAAATTGGGAATGGCGCGACATGACGGAGGGGCTCCCGGCGTACCGGGAGCCCCTCCGTCACGGAGAAACAGAAGTGGTCAGTGCGTCACCGGAGTTGCCCGAGTGCTCGCGCTCCCCTCGGCGGCCGCCTTGGCGGGCCGTGGTACCAGCTCCCGCTCCGCCAGTAGTCCGAAGACCAGCCCGAAGGAGGTCCACAGGGTCACCTGGACGGCGAGCGCCGCCAGGCGGAACTGCCACAGCAGGGTGCCCGGGAAGTGCTCCGGGACCTCGTTGAAGGACGGCAGGAAGGCGTATGCCAGCCCGACGGCCAGGACGAAGAACGCGCCCGCGGCGAGCGTCGCGTTCCAGTTGCCCAGGCGTGGCGCGAGGCGCTTGCCCAGGATCACGGTGGCCACGGCGAGCAGCACGCTCAGCACCACCATCAGGAAGTACAGGGTGGTGCGCTTGCCGATCGTGTCGGGGTCACCGACGGCGGGTGGGTTGGCCGGGTACTTCAGGAACGGCACGACGTACACGGCGACCAGGCCGGCCGTCGCCAGGAGCAGCGCGCTCGCGCGCGGCCCGAAGCGGCCGATCCGGCCGAGTGCGAAGCAGTACGCGAGGGCGGCGATACCGCCGAACGCGACGCCGTAGACGAGCACACCGGTGGACAGGCCCGCGGTGGACTGCATCAGACGGCTGACGGGCTCCGCGCCGCCGTGCTCGTGCGCGTGTGCCTCCTCGAAGGCGATGGCCGCGTCGACGCGCGGTTCACCGAGGAAGTAGGCGACGACGAGGGCGAGCAGGCCCGCGGCGAGTCCCGCGAGCATGCCACGCACCAGAAGGTTGCGGACAGTTGCCGAATTCATGGGCTGGTACGTCCTCCGCGGCCGTCAGTGGCAGGGGAAGCCGAGCAGGTGGCGTGCGTCGTGCACCCACTCGTGGACGTTCTCTCCGGACATGACGGAGGTGGCACCCTGTTCGGCGCCGACGAAGTAGAGCAGGACCAGCATCAGGATGCCGAAGAAGACCGCCCAGGGGACGATCGCGCCGAGCGGCAGCTTGGCCGGTACGGCGGTGGGACCAGCGCTCGGCTGGAGAGCGGACTGCGCCATGGCAGGACCTCCTGGGGAACTCGCGTCCCGTCTCGGTGGTGCACAGGACGACGGGCCGGGGGTCTGACTCACCCGGCCAGCACCCGAGGTGCGTGCCCGGCATACAGTGGCGCGACCGTGCCGGAATCCCACCGGCTTCCACCGAACCGTCGTCAATATCGACGAGACGGTACCGCGAAGCAGGGATCCGGCCAAGGGCGCACGGAATCACCGGGAACGCCCGACCGGCCTGGTCGTACCGTCAAGTCCGGTTCAGCGAAGGGGCGTTGGGTGTACGGATGCACGGGGGCGGAGACATGACAAGCCGAGTGATGTTGATCTCACCGGCGATCAGCGAGGCGCTGCGGGAGGCCCGCTTCGACGACGGCTGCCCGCTCGACGCGACGGGGCTGCGCCTCGCTCGGGCCGCCGCCGGCTCGGTGGGGGCTGCGGAGCGGGCCTGGTCCTCGCCCACCGTGCGCTGCCGGGAGACGGCCGAGGCGCTGGGCCTCGACGCCGTGGAGGCACCGGAGTTGGCGGCACTGGACGTGGGCCGCTGGCGCGGCGCGACGCTGGCGGAGGTGGGGGCGCGCGAGCCCGAGGCGCTCGCCGCATGGCTGGCGGATCCCGCGTCGGCGCCGCACGGCGGGGAGTCCGTGCGGGCGCTGTGCGAGCGGGTGGCGGCCTGGCTGGACGAGGCCGCGTCGGCGGCGGGCCGGATCGTCGCCGTGACCGAGCCCGAGGTCGTGCGCGCGGCGGTGCTCCGCGGCCTCGGCGCCCCTGAGGCGTCGTTCTGGCGAGCGGACGTCCCACCACTGACGGCTGTCGAACTGAGCGGCAGGTCGGGGCGCTGGAACGTACGGATCGGACGGCCCCTGGGCGGCTGAGGACTCGCCGCCCGGCCCCCGGCCTCAGACCAGCGTGCCGATGAAGTCCGTGCAGGCCTGTGCACATGCCCTGCACGCGGCCGCACTCGTCTCCGCGCCCGGATGTTCATCGAACACGTGAGCGCATTCCAGGCAGACGGTGCGGCACCACTCCAGCTGGACGCGGATGCCGTTCTCGTCCAGCTGGGTCTGCTCGGACAGTACGCGGCAGGTGGCGTCGCAGACCTCAGCGCACATGATGCCCTTGCGTCGCACGAGTTCCTGTTCTTCGGTCCCGTCCGGATCCAGGAGACTCGCGCGCAGCGCGCACGCCCGCGCGCACTCCGTACACGCCTGGGCGCAGGCGAAGCGGTCCTCCAGGAACCGGAACAGCTCCTGCTGGGATGTCGTCGGTGTCACGGGGGTCGAGTAGCCGGAGTGAGCGGGACCCAAACCCCGAGAAAGCGGAGCCGCACGGGCCGGTTC
The DNA here is from genome assembly GCF_040782645.1 of Streptomyces sp. HUAS ZL42. Classification (GTDB taxonomy): domain Bacteria; phylum Actinomycetota; class Actinomycetes; order Streptomycetales; family Streptomycetaceae; genus Streptomyces. The sequence continues at coordinate 9,042,040 of NZ_CP160403.1, read as the reverse complement.
ACTCCCTGTTCGAGGGGTATTCGCCTGGTATGAGTACCGCATCCATGCAGCTGGCCGAGGCGAGCGGTCTGCTCAGTCTCGCGATGTTCGGCGTTGCCGTGGCCGTCCTGGTCCTCCTGGGCGGCGGCTTCTGGCTGGGGTACCGCGTCAAGCTGCGCGAGTCGCCCCGGCCGCGTCCGGAGGAGCAACCCCATCTGCCCCCGGAAGGCCCTGTGCACGAGGTCCGGGAGAACCGCGAGCCGGACGAGGTACCCAAGGTGCCCAAGGGGGGTCGCCCCCTCACCCCCTATGAACTGACCAACATGCAGACACGGCCGAGCACGTCGAAGCGGCGGCCGCGCTGGAGCAAGGGAACCAGCGGCTCGTTCGGCGGCGGTGGCATCGGTGGCCACTGACCTCCGGCCGGCGCACCCGCACACAGGAAGTGAGACCCATGGCCGACTCCGGCCGCAACACCCTGCCCCTGCCCGACTACGACCACCTGCCGATCGGCGGCCTGGAGAGCCGCGTACGTTCCCTGACCGCCGATGAGGTCGAGGAGCTGCTGGCGTACGAGCGTTCGCACGCCGACCGGCTCCCCGTGACCGAGCTGCTGGCCTCCCGCCTGGAGCAGCTGCAGGCGGGTGCCGAACCGACGTCCGGCGATCCCCGGGCCGTGCGCCCCGAGCAGGGCACACGCCAGGCCGGCTCCCCGGTGTCGCCCGTGACCTCGCGGCAGCCCTTCAGCCCACCACCGCACGGCACTCCGGACCAACGGGGCAAGCCGAAGGGCGACCGCACCTAGCCCTCGACGACACCGTGGAGGCGCGCGGCACCTGGTCGAGCGCCTCCGCTTGGCTCGCCTCGAGCCGCGAGTCAGTCGTGCGGTACGACGGCGACGGGGCAGTCGGCGTGATGGATGACGGCGTGGGCGACCGGGCCGGTGCGCGGGCCCGCCGGGCGTTCGGTCGTACGGCGGCCGACGACGAGCAGGCTTGCCCCGGACGCGGCCCTGATGAGCGGGGAGGAGGGCCGGCCCTCGATGACGGTCTCCACGACCTCGACGCCGGGATGCTTCTCGCGCCACGTCTGAAGGACGGCGTTCATGAAACCCTGCCACTCCTTGACACGCTGCGGACCCTCCACGAGAACGATCTCGCCGGGTCCCAGCGCGAGCGGGGACAACGGTGAGGGCGGCTGCCAGGCGTGCACGACCCTCAGGCGGGCGTCCCGCGCCCCGGCTGCCTCGAAGGCGAACTCGATCACCTCGTCGGCCGGGTCGCCGAGGTCGAGGCCCAGCACCACGTCCCGGTATCCGGTCCGCGTGGAGGCCTTGCCGTCGGCCGCCGGTACATGTTCGTCCGCGGCCTCCTCGCCCGCCCGCACCAGGACGACGGGGCGGGGGGCCCGGGCCACCACACCGAGCGCGACAGAGCCCACCAGGAACCCGGTGAAACCGCTGAGCCCGCGTGATCCCAGCACCAGTACGTCGGCCTGCTCGGCCGCGCGCAGCAGGGCCGCGGTCGCGGGGCCCTCGACCTGCTCGTCGTCGAGGGTGACGCCCGGGCAGGTGCGGTGGATGCGCTCCTCGGCCTGGCGCAGGACACGCCGTGCCAGATGCCGCTGGGCCGCGGTCGCCGGCTCGCCGTCCTGACGCGGGTGCCAGTTCCAGGCATGCAGCAGATGCAGGGGCCGGCCGCGGCGGACCGCCTCGCGGGCAGCCCACTCGGCGGCAGCGAGGCTCTCCGCCGATCCGTCGACTCCGGCGATCACGGGACGAAGCATGTGCGCACCTCCTGCACTCGAACTGCCGTCGAACTGCGCGCGACCCAGCCCGAACTGTGCACGCTGCCAGGGTCACGCCGCGTGCTACCGACGGGTATGGGCCGCCAGGGCTCCGGCCGGGTCCGTTCGGCCCCATGCGCGGGTCCGGTCCTGGCGAACAGGGTGGAGTTCTCCCGGCCCGAAAGGCGGCGCAGCATGGAACGCGTGATCATTGTCGGCGTGGATCGTTCCGCTCGCAGCCGCGCCGCGGCCGACTGGGCCGCGCGCGAGGCACTGCGGCGGCGGCTTCCCCTGCGGGTGATGCACGTGGCGCCGCCCGGCGGTGCGGATCCGGCCGAGCAGTGGCCGTACGATCCGGAGACCGTGGCGGACCGCGTGGTGGCCGAGCTCGTTGCGCGGCACCCCTCGTTGACGGTGCGGAGCGTGCGTCTCGCCGGGACGGCCGGGCCCCTGCTGAGCTCGGTCACCGACCATGCGGAGATCGTCGTCCTCGGCCTGCGGGGCGAGGGCGGAGCCGCCGGAGTCGCGGTGGGGTCGACCGCCTCCCACGTCGCCGGCACGTCGGCCTGCCCGCTGGTGCTGGTGCCCGGGACGCTCGCCCGCCCCGAGCCGCCCGGCAGGGCCGGCCTGGTCACGGTCGGCATCGACGCGCGTGACCCCGCCGACGGGGCGCTCGCATTCGCCTTCGAAGCGGCTCGTCTGCACCGCGTGCGGCTGCACGCCGTACACGCCTGGCGGCTGCCCGCCGAGGCGAACGCACTGCCCTTCGCGGTGCCGGAGGAGGACCGCGCCCGCTGGGAGGACCAGGAGGTGCAGCTGCTGTCCGACGCGCTGCGCCCGTGGCGGGGGAAGTACCCGGACGTCGACGTGCTCGAGGACGTCGTGCTGCTCAGCCCCGCGCAGGCCCTCGCCCATGCCTCGGGCGGCTCCGAGCTGGTCGTGATCGGCCGGCACGCCGCGGCCGTCGCGCACGACCTGCTGCAGCATGCCCAGTGCCCGGTCGCCGTCGTACCGTCCTGAAGTCCCGCGGCTGCGGACACGGCCGCTCAGCGGGCCAGGGCCGCCCTGGTCGCCGCGAGGGCCTGCTCGGCGTAGCCGCGTCCGAACAGCACCGCGTGCACCAGCAGCGGGAAGAGCTGGTGCAGACCGACCCGGTCCGCCCAGCCGCCGGCGAGCGGCGCCGCCTCCTGGTAGCCGTCCAGCACCAGGTCCAGGTGCGGGCAGCCGAAGAGGTGGAGCATGGCGAGGTCGGTCTCCCGGTGTCCGCCGTGCGCGGCCGGATCGATCACCCAGGCCTGCCCGTCGGTGCCCCACAGCACGTTGCCGTTCCACAGGTCGCCGTGCAGCCGGGCGGGCGGTTCGGCGGGGCCGGCCAGCTCGGGCAGCCGGTCGCACAGACGCTCGACGCCGGATGCCTCGGAGTGCCGCAGGATGCCGTCGTCGACCGCACGGCGCAGGTAGGGCAGCACCCGTTGCTCGGCGTACCAGCGCGGCCAGTCGGTGCCGGTGACGTTGCGCATCGGGGCGAGCCCGATGTACGCGTCGACCGGCCCGTCGGGTGGCGGAGCACCGAACGCCGGCGCCCCGGAGGCGTGCAGAGCTGCCAGGTCGCGGCCGAACCGGGCCGCGCTCGCGGCGCTCGGGCGGCCGGTCGGGACCCGGTCGGTCACCAGCCACCGCTCGTCATGGCCGTGCACGGCGGGGACGCCGACCGTGCCGGCTCCGGCCAGCCAGCGCAGCCCGGCCGCCTCGGCCCGTACCGAGCCCGGCTCGTCACCGCGCTTGACCATCACCACCTGCCCGCCGTCGAGGGTCACTTCGGCGAGCGTGCCCGACAGCGGCCGCCCACCGATCGCGGGACGCCCGGTGAGCCGGGCGGCCACGGCACCCGGATCCTCGCCGGCCGCGGCCGATGCGCTGGAGGGCATGCGTCGGTCGGACACGGCGACCAGGGTACGCGGGGCCGGTGTGCCGCTCGCCGGGGAGCATCGGCCCTGCGGGATGGGTCGTTCGGCCCCTGTGGGGCGGGCGGGCGCCGACGCACGGTGGGGACATGAGGGCGCTCAGTCGGATCGTCGTGGTCGGCGTCGGTAACGAGTTCCGGCGCGACGACGGTGTGGGCTGGGCCGTGCTCGCCAGGCTCCGGCAACGGGCCGAGGAGCGGCCACTGCCTCCGGAGACCGTGCTCGCCACCTGCGACGGCGACCCCGGGCGGCTGATCGGGCTGTGGGAGGGTGCGTCCCTCGCCGTGGTCGTGGACGCGGCCCATGCCCACCCGGGCACGCCCGGCCGTGTGCACCGCCTCGAGCTCGACGCCGGCGGGATCGGCCGGCCGTCGACCACCAGTTCGCACGGGCTGGGCCTCGGTGAGGCCGTCGAACTCGCCCGGGTCCTGGGACTCCTGCCGGACCTTCTGGTCGTCTACGCCGTGGAGGGCTTCGACACATCGTTCGGCACCGGACTCTCCCCCGCCGTCGCCGGCGCAGTGGATCCGCTCGCCCGTGCCGTCGAGGACGAGGTGGCGCGGCATCGGCGGTCGGCGGCGGAGGCAGTGACCCCACGGCACGACGCGAAGCCCGGGGGCAGGCCATGACCGTGCGCCGCTTCCACGTCGAGGGCATCGTCCAGGGCGTCGGCTTCCGTCCCTTCGTGTACCGCACCGCGGCCGAACTGGGCCTGAGCGGGTGGGTGGCGAACGTCAACGGCCATGTGGAGGGCGAGGTCGCCGGACCCTCCGGCGTGATCGAGGAGTTCGCCGCCCGACTGCGGTGCGGCGCCCCCGCCCTCGCGCGGGTGCGCCGGGTCCGGCTGTCCCCCGGCCGGCACGGGCCGGCACACGCACGGGGCTTCGAGGTACGGCACAGCGCGCCCGCGTCCACGGACCCGGCCGGCCGCGAGATCCCGCCCGACGCCGCGATCTGTGACGCCTGCCTGCGCGAGCTGCGCGACCCCCGCGACCGGCGCCACCGCTATCCCTTCATCAACTGCACGGACTGCGGACCCCGCGCCACGATCATCGAGGACCTGCCCTACGACCGGGTCCGCACGACCATGCGCCGCTTCCCGCTGTGCGCCGCCTGTGCGGCCGAGTACGCCGACCCCGCCGACCGGCGCTTCCACGCCGAACCCGTCGCCTGCCCCTTCTGCGGTCCCCGGCTGGCCTGGGACGACCTGCGGGGGGAGGACGCCCTCGGGGCCGCGGTGAAGACCGTCGCCGGGGGCGGGATCATCGCGTTGAAGGGGCTCGGCGGCTACCAGTTGGTGTGCGACGCCGGTGATCCGCGGGCCGTGGCCGAGCTGCGCCGCCGCAAACACCGTCCGGCGAAGCCCTTCGCCGTGATGGTCGCCGACCTCCGGGCGGCGTCGCGACTGGCCCGGATCAGCGCGACCGAGGAGCGCGCCCTGACGTCCCCGGAGCGCCCGGTCGTGCTGCTGGCGCGGCGGCGACGGCACGGCGCTCCGCCGCTCGCCCCCGAGGTGCACCCCGGCCTGCCCCGCGTCGGGCTGTTCCTGCCCACCACGGGCCTGCACCACCTCCTGCTGGACGAGCTGGCCCGGCCGCTGGTGGTGACCAGTGGCAATCTCAGCGACGAGCCCATCGCCGTCGACGACGGCGAGGCCCGGCGCGCCCTGTCCGGGATCGCGGACGGTTTCCTCACGCACGACCGGCCGATCCGGTCCCGCTACGACGACTCGGTGGTGCAGTTCACCGGACGGATCCGGATCACCGTCCGACGGGCGCGCGGACTGGCCCCCGCCCCGCTGGCGCTGCCCGTACGGGAGCCGGTCGCCGGGGTGGGCGCGCAGCTCAAGCACACCTTCACGCTCGCCGCGGACGGCCGCGCTCATCTCGGGCCGCACACCGGCGACCTGGCCGACCTGGCGACTTACGAGGCGTTCCGGGCGTCGTACGACCATCTCAAGCACCTGACCGGCATCGAGCCGCGGGTTCTCGCCCACGACCTGCACCCCGGTTATCTGTCGACGCAGTGGGCCGAGGCGCAGCCCGTGCGCCGTACTGCGGTGCAGCACCATCACGCGCACGTGGCCGCCTGCGCGGCCGAGCACGGCGTGCGGGGGCCGTTCCTCGGGGTCGCCTACGACGGCCTGGGCCTGGGTGACGACGGCACACTGTGGGGCGGCGAGATCCTCGTCGCCGATCTGACCGGCTACCGCCGCGTGGGCAGGTTCGCGACCGCACCCCTGCCCGGAGGGGACGCGGCGGTACGTCATCCGTCCCGCACGGCGCTCGGTCATCTGTTCGGCGGCGAGACGCTGGGCTCCCCTCATCCCTACCCGTGGCTGACCCGGCGGTTCATCGGGCGTCTCGACCCGGCCGAGGTCTCCGCCGTACGGGCCATGGTCGCCAAGGGCGTGAACTGCCCGCGCGCGTCCAGTGCCGGACGGCTCTTCGACGCGGTCGCCTCGCTGCTCGGGCTCGCCGACCGTGTCGGCTACGAGGGCGAGGCGGCCGTCCTGCTCGAGGCGGCGGCCGGCGACGAGCATGCCGTACCGCTCGGCCATCGCATCGTGCGCACGGGCGGTCTGTGGGTGTACGACCCCGCACCGACCCTCGCCGACCTGCTGGCGCGGCAGATGGACGGAGAGCCGGTGGCCCGACTGGCCGCGGCCTTCCACCTGACGCTCGCGATGGTCACCGCGGACCTCGTCTCCCGGGCCGTCGCCGAGGGCGCGCCGCGCACGGTGTGTCTCGGCGGAGGCTGCTTCGTCAACCGCCGGCTGCTGACGGAGATCAAGCGACGACTGCACGCGGAGGGGCTCAGGGTGCTGGTCGGCGGCCAGGTCCCGGTCGGGGACGGGGGAATCAGCTACGGCCAGGCGGCGGTCGCGGCCGCACGGCTGGCCGGGAAGGAGTGAGCGCCCATGTGTCTCGGCATCCCGGGCCGGATCCTGGAGATCCACGACGACGCCGGCCTGCGCATGGCCACCGTCGACTTCGGCGGCATCCGGCGCGAGGTCTGCCTCAGCTGCACCCCCGAGGCGGACGTCGGCACGTACGTCATCGTGCACGTCGGCTTCGCGATCACGCAGGTCGACGAGGCGGAGGCGCGGCGAACGCTGGAGGTACTGCGGGCGATGGCCGGGGCAGTGGAGGGCGAGCTGGGCGAGCCGTTGCCTTAGGGCCTGTCCGGCGGATCAGGTCGCAGGGCGGCGACGGCGCCGATCAGCGCAGGTGAGCGCGGCCATGGGGGTGCCCTCGCGTGAGGTTGTCCGAGCGGGGGGCGAGCGTCCGACTGCAAGGCGGAGGGGGCGTCGACGCGATGGGGGTTCCCCCGCTCGAGCGAAGCCCGGGGTGGGGGGAGTCGGCAACCGACGACGCCGCCGGTGGGGGCACCTCCCGCTCGAGCGAAGCCGAGAGGGGGAGGGCGTGCCAGGCCCCGCGGCTGCGGCATGATCCGCCGGACAGGCCCTGGGGCCGGTCGGCCCCGGGTGATCCGGTCGGCCTGGCGGCAGGGGCCGGTCGGCCCCTGCCGCCAGGCGCGTGCCGGGCTGGAAGCTGACGATGGAGGAGCACGGAGCCGCCCGGACAAGGAGGACCGTCATGACCGCCACCGCACGTCCGGTCATACTCGACCGGGACGGTCTGGACGCCCTCGTCGTGGCTCTGGTGGCACACGGACGGACCGTCGTCGGGCCGACGGTGCGCGACGACGCGATCGTACTGGCGGAGCTGACGTCGGCGGACCAACTGCCGTACGGCTGGGGCGTCGAGCTGGACGCCGGCCGCTACCGGCTCGTCCGGCGCGAGGACGGGGCGGCCTTCGCCCACAGTGCGGGCCCACAGTCCTGGAAGTCCTTCCTGCATCCGTCGCGGGAGCGGCTGTGGAGCACCGACCGGACGCCGGACGGCGGTCTCTCCTTCACCGGCGACGAGCCCGAGGCGCCCGCGTACGCCTTTCTCGGCGTTCGGCCCTGTGACCTGCGTGCCATCGCGATCCAGGACCGTGTTCTGACCGGCGGGCGGTATGCGGACACCGGCTACGGACGGCGTCGGTCCAAGGCCTTCCTGATCGCCGCCGAGTGCACCGAGCCCGGCGCCACCTGCTTCTGCATCTCCACGGGCGGCGGTCCCGCGGCCGACCCCGGCTACGACCTCGCGCTGACCGAGGTCGTGGACGAGGACGGGCACCGCTTCCTGGTCCGCGTCGGCAGCGACGAGGGCGCCCGGCTGCTGGCCGAGGTGCCGCACCGCCCGGCGGACGATGACACGGAGGCCACCGCCCGTGTCTCGGTGGACACGGCCCGCGACCGCATGGGCCGGGCGCTGCCCCCGGTCGACCTGCGCTCCCTGATGGGCGGCAGCCTGGACGCGGAGCGCTGGGACGACGTCGCCGCGCGCTGTCTGACCTGCGGCAACTGCACGATGGTGTGCCCCACCTGCTTCTGCACCACCACCGAGGAGGTCACCGATCTGACCGGTGACCACGCCGAGCGGTGGCAGCGCTGGGACTCCTGCTTCGACCTGGACTTCTCCTACCTGCACGGCGGCCCGGTGCGCACCTCGGCCCGCAGCCGCTACCGGCAGTGGCTCACCCACAAACTCTCCACCTGGCACGACCAGTTCGGCACGCCCGGGTGCGTCGGCTGCGGGCGCTGCATCGCCTGGTGCCCGGCCGGCATCGACATCACGGAGGAAGTCGCCGCGCTGCACGCCGAACACGAGACGAAGACTGAGACGGAGACGGAGACGGCGCGATGACTCCCTCGATCACCCTGCGCATGACGCACGCACTGCCGCCCGAACACCGTGACCGGCTGCTGCGCGTCGCCCGCGAGGTGGAATTCCGGCAGGACACCCGGCTGTTCGAGGAGGGCGGACGCGCCGACCGCTTCTGGATCGTCCGCAACGGCACGGTCGCGCTCGACATGCACGTGCCCGGCCACCGCCCGCCCGTGATCGAGACCCTGGGCGTCGGTGACCTCGTCGGCTGGTCCTGGCTGTTCGAACCGTATGTCTGGCAGCTGGGCGCCAGGACCCTCACACCGGTGCACGCCTACGAGTTCGACGCCGTCGCCGTGCGTCTGATGTGCCGGGACGACGCCGAGTTCGGCCGCTCCCTGGAGCACTGGGTCGGCCGGGTGCTGGCCCACCGGCTGAACGCGGCCCGCGCCCGGCTGGTCGACCTGTACGGGACGTACGAGACGAGGGAAACGCGATGACCGCCGTACCGGTCCCCCATCGCGTGGTCGCCCGTCGGCCGGAGACCGCCGACACGGTCACGCTGCGGCTCGAGCCGGTCGGCGCGGCGCTGCCCGACTTCGTGCCGGGACAGTTCGCGATGGTGCACTGCTTCGGCCGCGGTGAGATCCCCGTCTCGGTGAGTTCCGTGCAGGCCACGGGCGGTCTCGCGCACACCGTCCGCTCGGTGGGCGCGGTCTCCGACGGACTGTGCGCGGCCCGGGTCGGCGACGTCGTCGGCCTCCGCGGCCCGTACGGCACGAGCTGGGAACTGGAACGGGCGCGCGGCCGGGACGTGCTGGTCGTGGCCGGCGGGATCGGTCTCGCCCCGCTGCGGCCGCTGATCCTGAGCGCCCTGGCCGAGCCGGAGGCGTACGGCCGCGTCAACGTCCTGGTCGGCGCGCGCACTCCCGGTGACCTGATCGCCCGGAAAGAGGTGGAGAGCTGGGCCACTGCTTACACCGGAGTGATGGTCGACCAGCCCGACCCGGACTGGCGCGGGGACGTCGGCGTGGTCACCCAGTTGCTGGGGCGGGCGCACTTCGATCCGGACGACACCTGGGCGTTCGTCTGCGGACCCGAGCCGATGATCCGCGCCACCGCCCGCGAGCTCGCCCACCGGGGTGTGCCCCGCGACCGCATCCGGGTCTCGCTGGAACGGAACATGCGCTGCGCGACGGGGCACTGCGGACACTGCCAGCTCGGGCCCCTGCTGCTGTGCCAGGCAGGTCCCGTCGTGGACTGGGAGTACGCGGAACCTCTCCTGTCGGTAAGGGAGTTGTGAGATGGCGCCCAAACTCGCCGTGTTCAAACTGGCCTCCTGCGACGGCTGCCAGCTCACCCTGCTGGACTGCGAGGACGAGCTCCTGGCACTGGCGGGCGCGGTGGAGATCGCGCACTTCCTGGAGGCGTCCAGCGATGTGCTGCCCGGCCCGTACGACCTGTCCCTGGTCGAGGGCTCGGTGACCACGGCCGAGGACGCCGAACGGGTCCGCGCGATCCGCGCCGCCTCGCGCCATCTGGTGACCATCGGCGCGTGCGCGACCGCCGGGGGCATCCAGGCCCTCAGGAACTTCGCGGACGTCGACGAGTACCGGCGCACGGTCTACGCCCACCCCGAGTACATCTCGACGCTGGCCACCTCCACCCCCGTCTCGGACCATGTGGACGTCGACTTCGAGCTGCGCGGCTGCCCGATCGACAAACGACAGCTGATCGAGGTGATCACCGCGTTCCTGGCCGGCCGCAGGCCGGACGTGCCGAACCACAGCGTGTGCTTCGAGTGCAAGCGGCGCGGCACCGTCTGCGTCACCGTCGCCCACGGCACGCCCTGCCTCGGTCCCGTCACGCACGCCGGGTGCGGCGCGCTGTGCCCCGCGTACCGGCGCGGCTGCTTCGGCTGCTTCGGCCCGTCCGGGTCGGTGAACCTGCCCGCGCTGATCCCGCTGCTGCGCCGCGACGGCATGGACGAGGACGCCGTCCAGCGCTTCCTGCACACCTTCAACGCCGCCGCCTTCGCCAAGGAGCTGAGCTCGTGACGCACCGTGGATCCCGTGTCCTGCACGTCGGATCGCTCTCCCGGGTCGAGGGCGAGGGCGCGCTGAGCCTGCACGTCCACGACGGCACGGTCACCGGGGCACAGCTGGAGATCTACGAACCCCCGCGTTTCTTCGAGGCGTTCCTGCGCGGCCGCTCCTACACCGAGCCGCCGGACATCACCGCCCGTGTGTGCGGGATCTGCCCGGTGGCCTACCAGATGAGCGCCTGCGCGGCCATCGAGGACGCCTGCGCGGTGACGGTCGATCCGGTGATCCGGGACCTGCGCAGGCTGCTCTACTGCGGGGAGTGGATCGAGAGCCAGGCCCTGCACATCTACCTCCTGCACGCCCCGGACTTCCTGGGCCGGGCGAGCGCGATCGACCTGGCGCGCACGCATCGGGCGGAGGTCGAGCGGGGGCTCAGGCTCAAGAAGGCCGGCAACTCGCTGATGGAGCTCCTCGGCGGACGGGCCGTGCACCCGGTCAACGTGCGCCTCGGCGGCTTCCACCGGGCGCCGACGCGCGCGGAACTGCGGCCGTTGGCCGAAGAGCTGAAGCGGGCACTCGACGACGCGTGGGCCACCGTGCGCTGGGTGGCCGGCTTCGAGTTCCCGGACGCGCACACCGAGGCCGATCTGCTGGCGCTGGCCGAGCCGGACACCTACGCCGTCGAAGGCGGCACCCCCACCGTGCTGCGCGCCGACGGGACGAGGGATTCGTTCCCCGTGCGGGACTTCACCGAGCACGTCGCCGAGACCCACGTACCGCACTCGACGGCTCTGCACTCACGGCTCGACGGACGCCTCCATCTCACCGGCTCGCTGGCCCGGTTCGCGATCGGCGGCGCGCGGCTGTCGCCGGTGGCGCTGGAGGCGGCCGCGGAGGCAGGGCTGGGAGATCCGCGCCGGGGCGCCGTGTGCCGCAATCCGTACCGTTCCATCCTGGTGCGGGCGGTGGAGACGGTGTACGCCGTCGGCGAGGCGCTGCGGATCGTCGAGGGGTACGAACCTCCCGCGCGTCCGTACACCGAAGTACCGCCGGTGGCGGGCATCGGTCACGGTGCCACCGAGGCGCCGCGCGGGCTGCTCTACCACCGTTACGAACTCGCCGCGGACGGAACGGTGACCAGCGCGCTGCTGGTGCCGCCCACCGCGCAGAACCAGGGGGCGATCGAGGACGACCTGCGTCGGCTGGCCCAGCGGGCGATCGGCGAAGGTGCCCAGGACGACGGTGAGCTCACGGCCCTGTGTGAGCGCGCCATCCGCAACCACGATCCGTGCATCTCGTGCTCCACCCACTTTCTCGACCTGACGGTCGTCCGCACCTCGGGAGGCTGCGATGCCTGAATCTCCGTACACCGTGAGCGATGTGATGACGCAGACCGTCATCGCCGTCGGGCGCGACGCGCCCTTCAAGGAGATCGTCGAGCTGATCGACCAGTGGAAGGTCAGTGCCCTGCCCGTCCTGGAGGGTGAGGGGCGGGTCATCGGGGTGGTGTCCGAGGCCGATCTCCTGCCCAAGGAGGAGTTCCGGGACACCGAGGTGGGCGATCTCGAAGAGATGGCCAAGGCGGGCGGGGTGACGGCGGGCGAACTGATGAGCACCCCGGCCGTGACCGTCCACGCGGACGCCTCGCTGGCCGAGGCCGCACGCATCATGGCCCGCCGGCATGTGAAGCGGCTGCCCGTTGTGGACGGCATCGGCATCCTCCAGGGCGTGGTCAGCCGCAGCGACCTGCTCAAGGTCTTCCTGCGGGAGGACGAGGAGATCGCCGAGGAGATCCGGCACCAGATCATGGGCCGCCTCCCGATCACCACCACGGTGACCGTGAGCGTGACCGAGGGCGTGGTCACTTTGGGCGGAGCCCTGCCCGACCGCACTCTCGTGCCCATGCTCGCCCGGGCGGTGCGAGCGGTGGAGGGGGTCGTCGACATCCGACTGGATCTGACACACCGATGAAATACCTCGACGAGTACCGCGATCCCCGGCTCGCCCGGCGGCTGCTGGACGAGTTGCGGCAGACCGCCACACGCCCGTGGCGGATCATGGAGGTGTGCGGCGGCCAGACCCACACCCTGGTCCGCCAGGGCATCGACGAACTGCTGCCCGCCGGCATGCGGATGATCCACGGCCCGGGGTGCCCGGTGTGTGTGACTCCGCTGGAGACCCTGGACCGGGCCATGGCGGTCGCCGCACGGCCCGGCGTCGTCCTGACCAGCTTCGGCGACATGCTGCGCGTCCCCGGCACGGGCACCGACCTGCTGTCGCTGCGGGCGCGGGGCGCGGACGTCCGCGTGGTGTACGCCCCGATGGACGCCGTGCGGCTGGCCGCCGAACACCCCGATCGGGAGGTGGTGTTCCTGGCGGTGGGCTTCGAGACGACGGCGCCGGCCAACGCGACGGCCGTGCTGCAGGCTGCCCGGTTGGGGCTGACCAACTTCTCGATGATCGTCAGCCACGTCCTCGTGCCGCCCGCCATGACCGCGCTGCTCGACGACCCGGACTGCGAGGTTCAGGCGTTCCTGGCGGCCGGGCACGTGTGCGCGGTGATGGGCTGGCGGGAGTACGAGCCCATCGCCGACCGCTACCGCGTACCGATCGTGGTCACCGGCTTCGAGCCGCTGGACCTGCTGGAAGGCATCCTGATGGCGGTACGGCAGCTGGAGTCGGGACGCCACGAGGTCGAGAACCAGTACGTACGGGCCGTGCGCCGCTCGGGCAACACCGACGCCCAGGACGCCGTCCGCCGGGTCTTCCGGGTCACCGACCGGGCCTGGCGCGGCATCGGGGCGCTGCCCGACAGTGGGCTGGAACTCGCCGAGGAGTACCGGGAGTTCGATGCCGCCACTCGCTTCGACGTGGGCGGCCTCAGCCCGGTGGAGGACCCGGAGTGCATCGCGGGAGCGATCCTCACCGGCGCCAGGCTGCCCACCGACTGCCCGGCGTACGGCACCCGCTGCACACCCCGTCATCCCCTCGGCGCGCCCATGGTGTCGTCCGAGGGCACCTGTGCCGCGTTCCACGCGGCCGGACGCACTCCTGCGAGGAGCTCGGCATGACCCTCCAGTGCCCCACCCCGAACCACGAGAACGAGGTCGTGCTGCTCGGCCACGGCGCCGGCGGCCGGCTCACCGCGGAACTGCTCGAACAGCTGGTCCTGCCCGCCCTCGCCGGCGAGCCCGGCCCCCTGGAGGACGCCGCGCTGCTGCCGGGACAGCCGCAGCTGGTGATGAGCACGGACGGTTTCGTCGTCAGCCCGCTCTTCTTCCCCGGCGGGGACATCGGGTCCCTGGCCGTGCACGGCACGGTCAACGACCTGGCCATGCGCGGCGCGTGGCCGCTGGCGCTGTCCGTCTCCCTCATCGTGGAGGAGGGGCTGCCGATGGCCGAACTGCGCGCCGTCATGGCCTCGTTGGGGAAGGCGGCCCAGGATGCGGGCGTGCCGGTGATCACCGGGGACACCAAGGTCGTGGGGCGGGGTGCGGCCGACCGGCTCTTCGTCACCACCACCGGCATCGGGCAGCGCCACCCGCAGCTGTCGCCGTCCGCCGCCGCGGCACGTCCCGGGGACGCCGTTTTGCTGTCCGGTCCGATCGGGCTGCACGGGACCACCGTGCTCAGCACCCGCGAAGGCCTGGGCTTCGAGGGTGACATCGCCTCCGACACCCGGCCGTTGCACCGGCTGGTGCGGGCCCTGGCACCGCTCGGCGCCTCCGTCCACGTGCTGCGCGACCCGACACGGGGCGGGCTGGCCGCCGCCCTCAACGAGATCGCGCGCGACTCGTCCGTCTCCGTGGAGATGGAGGAGAGTGCGGTGCCCGTGCCCGAAGCGGTCTCCTCGGCCTGCGACCTGCTCGGCCTGGACCCGCTCGTCGTCGCCAACGAGGGCTGTCTGGTCGCCTTCGTGGACTCCGCCGCGGCCGGGGACGCGCTGGCCGCCCTGCGCTCCCTTCCCGAGGGCGCCCACGCCGTGCGGATCGGGGAGGTCCTGCCGCACGGGCCGCGTGGACGGGTGACCTTGCGGACTCTGGTCGGCGCCCGGCGCATCGTGGACATGCCGCTGGGTGAGCAGCTCCCCCGTATCTGCTGACCGTCCTCACCGCCTGGCGGGGACCGGACCGCGCCGGAGCACCTCGACAGCAGGCCTGCGGGACGCCGCCCAGGTGTACGCCGGGCGGCCCAGCCGCAGCACCATCTGCGGGTACCGGCCGGCCGTGATTCCCGCCCGCACCTGGGCACGCATCCGAGGCAGTTCCAGGGGCTGGGTGTGGAAGGCCGCCATGACACGGTGATGCGCCGCGTACAGCAGGACGCGCTGCAGCGCCTGGCCGGCCACCAGCCAGTCCGGGCGCTCGTCGTACGCGGTGCTCAGCACGGCGACGGTGCCGGTCCCGACTCCGCGCCGGCGCGCGGGGACGACGTACCGGCGGGACAGCCCGAGGTAGTCGCGGCCGGCGAGCAGGGTGCAGTCCGGGTGGTGGCGGCACGCCTCGTAGGGCACACCGTCCGGTCCGACGAAGCGCATCAGATCGGCGACGTGGACGAGGTCCGCGCGGTGCGCGTCCTCCGCGGTACGCACCGACTCCGCGAGCAGGGACACTTTCTCCGGTTCGTCGACGATCTGCAGGAACGCGCCCTCCGCCCGGGCCTGCTCACACAGCTCGTCGAGCAGGGACTCGGACACGGGGTCCGGCCCGAACGGACCGCGGTGGGTGTGCCGTCGGGGTATCGCCCCCGCCAGCAGGGTCTCTTCGGAGGTGGCCGGGGCATGGGCCCCGAACCCCACGCGGGCCAGGAAGTCGGGGTTCGCCGGTTCCGGCAGCACGTCCACGACGGGCCGGAACCCGAGGTGCCGCACGGAGACCCGCACGTTGAACAGGGCGGCTCCGCAGGCGATGACCTTCTCTCTGCCTCCCGGATCGGTCAGGGGCGACGACCACCGCCCGCCGTCGGCGTGGACTTCGAATGCGTGGTCGTGGCCCTCCTCGAGGAAGAACCAGGGCTGGCTGTTGTGCGGCGAGGGCGCGGAGGCGGCGGCGCGGGCCAGGTGGAGCGCCGCGCGGCCCGGACTCTCGTACGACACGGACATGGTGGTACCGCCCTTCGTGAGCCGTCCACCCCAGGGTCCCCGCTCGACGTCCCGCGTGGCATGGGTCTTCCGTCCCGCCGTGCGGTCTGGGCGGCCCTCACTCCTGACGTCCCGTCACCTGAGGCGGCGAGTTCCCGACCGGGCTCCGCGCGGTGCCGAACGGCCCATGGCGGCCGTGCCGTTCGGACCGCCGACCGGGGCCGTGCAGCTCTGGAGACCGCCCTTCGCGTGCGCTTCGCTGGAAGTGTCGGAGGAGACCGCCATGAACAGCGAACCGTCACCCGCGCCCCGCGCCCGTCGGCACCGCTCCACCGTGCTCACGGCCGCGCTGACGCTTCCACTCCTCACCGTCGCCGCGTGCGGCTCGAACGCCGCCCAGGGCGGCTCGGCGGGCACCGACCGGCCCACGGCCCCGTCCACCGGGACGGGAACGTCGGGCGGTACCTCGGGCACACCCGCCCCGTCCGGAACCTCGCAGCCGGGAACGACGACACCGCAGCCCTCGACGGGCACCACGGGCGGTACGGGCGGCACGACCGCGAAGGCGATCGGTACGTCCGTGTACTTCCTGCACGGCGAGAAGGTCTCGCCGGCCCCGCGCACCGTGACGGCGCCCGCGACCGCCACCGGGGCGGTCCGCGCCCTGCTGGCCGGTCCCAGCCGCTACGAGCGCGGGCAGGGACGTACCACAGCCATCCCGTCGGGCACGCAGCTGCGTTCCGTCGTCGTCCGCGACCACGTTGCCACGGTCGACCTGTCCGGGCGCTACGACGACGGGGGCGGCAGCCTGTCCATGCGGGCCCGCCTCGCGCAGGTCGTGTTCACCCTGACCCGGTTCTCCAGCGTGCAGAAGGTGGCCTTCGAACTCGACGGCAAGCCGGTGAAGCATTTCGGCGGCGAGGGCGTCGTCCTCAACGGCCCGATCGGCCGGGCCGACTTCGAGGACCTGTCCCCGGCCGTCCTGGTCGAGTCTCCGCTCATCGGTGGCTCCGTGAACACCCCGGTACGGGTCTGGGGCAGCGCCAACACGTTCGAGGCCGAGTTCCGGCTCAAGGTGACCGACGCGGCCGGGCGCGTCGCCGCCGACGTCCAGGTCATGGCGACCTCCGGCACGGGTACCCGAGGCACCTTCGACGTGACCTTCCCGTACAAGGCCGCCCGCACCGGCCCGGGTCTGCTCACGGCGTACTTCCTGTCGCCGGCGAACGGCCGGCCGGTGACCGTCGACACCGTGCCGCTGACCGTGAACCGCTGACACCGGTCCGCGGCACGCACCAGCCCCGGCGCGACGGCTCGCGCCGGGGTCGTCCATGCCGGATGCGACGGGGACCGGCGCGAGCCGCTCGTGGCAGCGAACTCCCCGCCGACTGCCGACCGGTTCGGCCGTCAGGTCGGCGGGGCCTCGACGGACGTCCCCTAAACCTTCAGAGCGGGGCTCCCGTGCCCGCGGTGCAGACGCCGCGCCAGGAGGACCAGCGCGACGACGACCGGCAGGACCAGCGGGACCAGCGGCAGGCCCACCACGGAGGCCGCGAGCCCCAGGCAGAAGATCGCCAGGAGCCCGGCGAGCAGGTACAGAACCATTTCTGCCGTTGCGGCAGGAACCTGACGGACATTCATGACGGGCCTCCTTCGTGGAGGATGTGCCTCGTGTTCAGTCGCGTGTCCGCGCTTCGGCGAGTTCGCCGGCGACCTGCGCCGCCCACTCCTCGATCCGGGCGAAGTCCCGGAAGTCCCCGCCCTTGCCGTTGCGCAGGATCATCTTGGCGATGCGTCCCTTGGCGCCCTCCACCAGGCAGCCGCCGAAGGTGATGTGCCCCTCGGCGCCGAGCCGGTTCATGGTCCGGCGCACGCCGGGCACGGGCGGGATGTCCCGCTCGGAGGCCGAGGCGTCGAGCGGGCCGCTGCTGAAGAGCCACAGCGGGCGTTCGGCCAGGGCGCGACGGTGGCGCCGGACGAAGCGGCGGGCGTCCTTGTGCCAGCGTCCGGCGTACAACCCGCCGCCGACCACGACGGCGCCGTACGGAGTGACGTCCGTGACGGATCCGCCCGGTGCCGTGTCGACCGTGAATCCCTCCTTGCGCAGGACGCCGGCGACCGACTCGGCGATCTCGGCAGTCGATCCGTTCGTCGTCCCGTAGGCGACCAGCACACTCGTGGGCATGATGTCCGCCTCCTCTCTCTCACAGCTTGCGCAGCCAGTCGTCGGCGATGCCGTGGAATGCCTGCTCGTCGGCCTGGATGCGCGCGTCGTCCAACCGGTACGTGAGCTTGTCGACGACGGCTACGACGCCGTCGACCTGGCGGGTCATGGAGACCGCGATCTCCGTCTCGCTCTTGCGTTCCGTGTGTCCGGTGAGCGTGACCACACCCTCGGCGACGGACACGTCGATGCTGCGCGGAGGCAGCCACAGGGTGCGCACCAGCACCTCCTCGATCACCTCGCCACGGATCTCCGAGTCGGGCCGCAGGAAGACCCGGAGCAGGTCGCCGCGGGTGACGATGCCGACGAGCCGCTGTTCCTCGTCGAGGACGGGGAGGCGCTGCACGTGGTGCTGCGCCATGGTCCGGGCGGCCTCGACGATGGTGTCGTCGGCGTGGACCGTCACGGGCGGCTCGGTCATCAGCTGACCGGCGGTGCGGGCCCTGGACTTCGTGGCCTGCTTGCGGGCGCTGGGCGTCAACTCGGTGAACCGGAACCGCTTCTTCGGCTCGTACGGGTCGGGGGTACCCGCTTGCCGCACCATCAGGTCCGTCTCCGAGACGACCCCGATGACCCTCTCTTCCTCGTCGACCACGGGCAGTCCGCTGATGCGGTGCTCGCCGAGCAACCGGGCCACTTCCTTGAACGGCGTGCCGTACTCGGCACGGACGACCTCCGTGGTCATCACGGAACCGACCTTGTTGTGCTTCATGGCTGTTCCTCCTCAGCGGAGTCGACGCAGATACGGGTCATGGGGCCTGCGCGGCAGCAGGCGCACGCGCGCATCGAGCACGGTCACTCCGCCCGGTGTCGCGAGTACGGGGTTGAAGTCGGCCTCGGCGAGCTGCGGCAGGTCGCTCGCCATGCGGGACAGCCGCAGCAGCAACTGCTCGAGGCCCTCCAGATCGACGGGGCCGCCGCCCTGCGCGCCGAACAGCAGCGGGGCGCAGCGCGGGGCCGTGATCAGGTCGTGCACGTCGTGGTCGGTGAGCGGGGCCAGCCGGGCGGCGTGGTCGGCCAGCACCTCGGTGGCGGTGCCTCCGAGGCCGAACAGCACCAGCGGGCCGAAGACCTCGTCCTGGACGACGCCGGCGAACAACTCGGTGCCGCGCTGAGCGAGCGGCTGCACGACCACTCCGGTGAGCAGGCCCGCGAACCGGGTCTCCAGGTCCCGGAAGGCGGCCCGGACCTGGGCATCGCCCCGCAGGTCGAGGTGGACGGCGTGCTGGACGCTCTTGTGCAGCAGACCCGGCCAGTGGCCCTTCATCACCACCCTGCCGTCGGCGCCGCGGAGCCGCTCGGCGGCGAGCACGGCCCGGTCCTCGGTGTCGGCCCAGGCCCACGGCAGCTGCGGGATGCCGTAGCAGTCGAGGAGTTCGGCGCACACCTTCGGATCGAGCCAGCCACCGTCCGGGTGCTTCTCGAGGTAGGTCTCGACGACGGAGTGGGCACGGTCCGTGTCGACGCCGTCGAGGGCCGGGACGGTTCCGGCGGGGCGGGCGAGCCAGGCCGCGCGGCGTGCGGCATGGGCCAGCGCCCGGGCCGCCGCCTGGGGTTCGGCGTACGAGGGGACGGCGCCGCCCGTGGCGGTCAGCAGTTCCACGGGCAGGGCCTGTTCGAGCCGCACCGCGACGACCGGCTTCGGTCGCTGGGCGGATCCACGGGTCAGGGACCGGACGAGGTTGTCGCCCGTCGCCGCCGCGACGGCCGTCGGGACGAGGGCCACCAGTACGGCGTCGACGTCGGAGTGCCGCATGATCCGGTCCACGCAGGCGCCGAGCTGCTCCTCGGAGACGGCTGCGGTGGCGTCGACGGGGTTGCCGACGGCGGCGCCGTCGGGCAGCTGCGCGAGCAGGTCGTCGACCAGTTCGGGGGTGGGGACCGGCAGTGTGAGCCCGGCCTCGGCGCAGGCGTCGGCGGCCAGGACGCCGGCACCACCCGCGTTGGTGAGGATCGCGACCCGCGAACCGGCCGGGAGCGGCTGGGAGTGCAACAGGGCCGCGGCTTCCAGGAGTTCGCCCACCGACCGGGTGGCGGTGATGCCGGCCTGGGTGAACAGCGCGCTCCGGGTCATGGTGCGGGTGGCCGCGGCTGCGGTGTGCGAGGCGGCGGCCCGGCGACCCGCGTCGGTGCGGCCGGCGTCGACGGTGAGGACGGGCATACGGCGGGTCACGCGCCTCGCGGTGCGGGAGAACGCCCGTGGGCTGCCGAAGGACTCCAGGTGCAGCAGCGCGATGTCGGTGCGACCGTCGCTCTCCCACCACTGGAGCATGTCGTTGCCGCTGACGTCGAACTTGTCACCGAGGGAGACGAAGGACGACACGCCGATGCCGAGCCGGGACATTCCGTCGAGCAGGGCGATGCCGACCCCGCCGGACTGAACGGCGACGCCCGCGGTGCCGGGGCGCGGATGGCCGGCGGCGAAGGTTGCGTCCAGGTTCAGCGCCGGGTCGGTGTTCGAGATGCCGAGACAGTTGGGGCCGACGAGGCGCATGCCGTGGGTGCGGCAGGCCGCCAGCAGGGCCTGTGCCTGCTGGCCGTCGAGCCCGGCCGTGACGACGAGCAGTGCCCGGACGCCCGCCTTGCCGCACTCCTCCGCGGTGGCCGGGACTGCCGTGGCGGGCACGGCGACGACCACCAGGTCGGGCGTCTTGGGCAGGGCGCTGACGGACGCGTAGGACGGCACTCCGAGGATCGAGCTCGCGGCGGGGTTCACCGCGAACAGGCGCCGGGTGAAGCCGCCCTCCTTCAGGTGGTGCAGGATCGCCCGGCCGACGGAGCCCGGCGTGCGCCCCGCGCCGGCCACGGCGACCGTGTCCGGCCGCAGCAGCGGCCGCAGGCTTGCGACGTCCGCGGCCCGGCCGCGCTCCTCCACGGCCGAGAGGTAGCCGTCGTCCTCGTCGAGCGCGATGGTGCAGCGCACCTCCGGGCCCTCGAAACGGCGGGTGGTGCGCAGGCCGAGGTCGGCGAAGAGCGTGAGGACTTCGCGGTTCTCGCTGAGCGCGTCGGCGGTGAAGGCCGTGACGCCGTCCGCGCGGGCGGCCGAGACGAGGTGCTCGACGAGGAGGGTGCCGACGCCTCGGTGGTGCAGTCCGTCGCCGACGGCGATGGAGATCTCGGCCTCCGTCCCGTTGCCGCCGGTGTCGTACTCCGCGAGGCCGATCACCTGGCCGGCCCGCTCGGCCAGCAGCGCGTGGTAGCCGGGGTGCGGCGCGGCACAGGCGCGGTCGGCGGCCAGCTCCGCGGAGCGACCACTGGTGGTGAAGAACCGCAGCCGCAGGTTCTCCGGGGACATCTCCTCGTACAGTCCTCGCACCTGTTCGTGATCGCTTCGCGCCACGGGGCGAATGCGGACTGTGGTGCCGTCCACGAGCAGGGCGTGGACCGGGGGTCGACCGTGTGTGTCCGTCATCGCGGATCTCCTCCAGGCTTCTCTACACTTCGAGCATCCAGCGGAACAGGGCCAGGTCACATGGGCTGTCCGGCGGTGACATGGGGCCGGTCGGCCCTGACCGCCGCACGTCGTCATCAGGAAGGGGCGGCATGTCCGGCCAGAAGGAAACGGCGAAGGTGCCGCGCAAGGTGTACGAAGAGGAACTGCTGCGCCTGCAGACCGAGCTGGCGAAGCTCCAGGAGTGGGTGCGCGCCGAGGGCGCCCGGCTGGTCGTCGTCTTCGAGGGGCGGGACGCGGCGGGCAAGGGCGGCACGATCCAGCGGGTCGCCCAGCACCTCAACCCCCGGGTCGCCCGGATCGCGGCACTGCCGACGCCGACCGAACGCGAACGCACCCAGTGGTACTTCCAGCGGTACATCGAACACCTGCCCGCCGCCGGGGAGATCGTGCTGTTCGATCGCAGCTGGTACAACCGCGCCGGGGTCGAGCACGTGATGGGTTTCTGCACGAAGGAGGAGCACCAGATCTTCCTTCGCCAGTGCCCGATCTTCGAGCGCATGCTGGTGGAGGACGGCATCCTGCTGCGCAAGTACTGGTTCTCGGTGAGTGACACCGAGCAGCAGGAGCGCTTCCGGCGCCGGCTGGAGGACCCGCTGCGACGCTGGAAGCTGTCGCCGATGGACCTGGAGTCGATCACCCGCTGGGAGGCCTACTCCCGGGCCAAGGACGAGATGATGGTGCACACCGACATCGCCGAGGCACCGTGGTACGTCGTGGAGAGCGACGACAAGCGCCGGGCCCGGCTGAACATGATCGCCCATCTTCTGGCCTCCGTGCCGTACCACGACGTACCGCCGCCGGTCCTCGAGCTGCCGGAGCGACCGGCGTCGACCGGCTATCTGCGCACGCCTCGCGATCTGCAGAACTACGTCCCGGACCACACAGCGAGCCTGTGACTCACGCCTGCTGCGGTACGACGGCCACGGGGCAGGCCGAGTGGTGCAGTACCGCGTGGGCGACGCGGCCGAGGTGCCCGTCGCGGCCCCGGTTTCCCACGACCAGGAGGTCGGCGTGGTGCGAGGCGTCCGCCAGCACCTTGCGGGCGTGACCCTCGGCGGTCCGGCTGCGCAGTTCGACGTCGGCCGGCGCGTCCCGCAGTGCCGCTTCCAGTGCCCGCGCCGCCTGCTCCTCGTGCAGCCGCGCCGGTTCGCCGGCCAGCAGCGGATGGTCGGTGGTCTCGTACGCGGGGCACCGCCAGGCCCGTACGGCCTCCAGCGGCGCCCCGCGCCGCCGCGCCTCGTCGTAGGCGAAGCGCACGGCCGCCGACTCCCTCGCGTCCTGCCCGACGCCCACGACGACTCGGCGGTGGACGGGAGACGTCGCCCGGTTGTCGTGACCGCCGCGCACCACGATGACCGGGCACCGCGCGTGCGCGGCCACCGTCAGGCTCACCGAGCCCAGCAGTGCCTCGGCCAGGCCGCCGCGGCCGCGGGTGCCCACCACGAGGGCGCAGGCGTGACGGCCCTCGCGTACCAGCGCGTACTCGGGTTCCTCGGGCAGTACGTCGACGGACACCTTCAGGTCCGGTTGGCGGCCCCGGGCCCGCCGGGCGGCGGCCTCGACGATGTCGTCGGCCCGTACTTCCTCCGACGGCCTGCCGAGGTCCCCGGCGAGCGCCTTGCCCTCGTAGCGTTCCCACAGCGAGGCGTAGACCACCCGCAGCGGCACCCCGCGCAGGGCGGCCTCGTCGGCCGCCCAGTCGGCGGCGCACAGGCTGGTTTCGGAACCGTCGACACCCACGACCAGGGGCAGTTCGAGCATGGCCGTCACCTCCCGGCGCCGAGGTCGAAGACGATTCGGGCCTTGATCTGACCCTGCAGGACGTCGTCGATGGACTCGTTGACGGAGGCCAGCGGGCGGGTCTCGTAGATCACCCTGGTCCGGCCGGCCGCGTGCAGTTGGAAGACCTCCGCGAGGTCCTGGCGGGTGCCCACGATCGAGCCGATCACCGAGGTGCCGTTCAGGACGGTGTCGAAGATCGGGACCTGGACCGTGCCGTGCGCGGGCAGGGCCACCATGACGAGCTTGCCGCCGCGCCGCAGCCCCGAGTTGACGGCGGCGAACGCGGCCTCGTTCACGGCGAGGGCGATGGCGGCGTGCGCTCCGCCGTACCGCTTCAGCACCTCGCCGACGTCGTGCTTGCGGGCGTCGATGACGAGGTCGGCGCCGAGTTCTGCGGCCAGTTCGAGCTTCTCGTCGGTGACGTCGATCGCGGCGACGCTCGCTCCGGCGATCTTCGCGTACTGCACGGCGAGGTGCCCGAGCCCGCCCACGCCGGAGATCGCCACGAGCTGGGTCGGCTTGACCTCGGCGACCTTCAGCGCCTTGTACGTCGTGACGCCCGCGCAGGTCAGCGGGGCGGCCTCGAAGGCGGTGACGCCCGCGGGCACCGGCTGCGCGAAGTCGGCCCAGGCCAGCATCTTCTCGGCGTACCCGCCGTCGCAGCCGTAGCCGGTGTTGATCTGCTGCTCGCACAGCGTCTCCCAGCCGGACAGGCAGTGCTCGCACCGCCCGCAGGCCCTGCCGAGCCATGGCACGGCGACCCGCTGCCCGACGCTCAG
Source organism: Streptomyces sp. HUAS ZL42 (assembly GCF_040782645.1). Lineage (GTDB taxonomy): Bacteria > Actinomycetota > Actinomycetes > Streptomycetales > Streptomycetaceae > Streptomyces. The sequence continues at coordinate 9,018,230 of NZ_CP160403.1, read as the reverse complement.
GTGGGTGACGCCCTCGCCGAGCTTCTCGACGAGGCCGACGCCTTCGTGGCCGGGGACGAACGGGGGGTTCGGCTTGACCGGCCAGTCGCCGTGGGCCGCGTGGATGTCGGTGTGGCACAGCCCGGACGCCTCGACGCGGACGCGGATCTGGCCGGGGGCGGGCTCGGGGTCGGGACGCTCCTCGATGACCAGGGGCTCGCCGAACGCTCGTACGACCGCTGCCTTCATGGGGTTCAGCTCCTCGACGGTGGTGGATCAGCCGTGCGCGACGACGGCGACCGGGGCGGTGGCGTGGTGCAGGACCGCGTGCGCGACGGGTCCGGTGTGCGCACCCAGCGGGCTGCGGCGGATCCGGCGGCCGACGACCACCAGGGAGGCGTCGCGGGAGGCGTCGATCAGGTGGTTGGCCGCGCTGCCGGAGCGGGACTCCTCGCTCACCTCGACGTCCGGGTACTTCCGGCGCCAGGGCTGGAGGATCCCGGACAGGGCGGCGGCCTGCTGCCGGGCGATCTCGTCGTGCAGGTTCAGGTCGGCGGACAGGCCGTACACGTAGTACGGGGGCAGGTTCCAGCCGTGCACCACCCGCAGGGCGGTGGAGCGCAGGGCGGCCGCTTCGAAGGCGAACTCGATCACCGAGTCGTGGGGGGCGGCGGCGTCGATGCCCAGGACGACGGGACGGTAGGGGGTGGCGGCCGACGGGATGCCCACGGGGTCGGTCTCGTGCTCGTCGGCGGCCTGCTCGCCGGCGCGGACCAGGACCACCGGACGCTCGGCGTGCGCCACGACGGCAAGGCCGACCGAGCCGACCATGTAGCCGCCGATGCCGCTCAGCCCGCGGGAGCCCAGGACGAGCAGTTCGGCGTCCTTCGCAGCCTCGGCGAGGACCTCGGTGGCCCGGCCGCCGCGCTGTTCCACGGTGATCTCGAGCCCCGGGTGGCGCAGCCGGATGCCCTCGGCGGCCTCGCGGGGGATCCTCTCGCTCCAGTGCTGCAGTGTCTCGGCGCCGAGGAGCGGGGCCTGGGCCATCGGTTCCGGAACGGGCTCCCAGGCGTGGACGAGCTTCAGCTGCAGACCGCGCAGCTTGGCCTCACGGGCCGCCCACTCGGCTGCGGCCCGGCTTTCGGGCGAGCCGTCGAGACCTACGACAACGGTGCGGACCATGGTTCTGCCTCCTGATCGGTATCTGCGTCCAGCGTGGTGGCACGAGGGGCGGTGGTGCAGAGGCCGCAGGTCCCCCAGGGGGACCGACCGGCCCAACGGACCGCGGCGCGCGGCGGCGGACCCCCGGCGGGGCCCGCCGCGCTCGTCGCGCTCACTGCAGCCAGCGGTTGCGGCCGACGAAGGGCAACCGCGCCCATGCGCTGCCCAGCCCCCAGGTCGCGCCCGCGCCCGCGACCGCGAGGGCGATCAGGACGACGGCGTAGATGACGTGGTAGTCGGCGAACGGGTTCGTTGACATGCTCAGCGAGCCGTCCGACACGTGCTTCGCCGGCGGCCACTCCGCGATCCACATCAGCGCCATCATCGCGGTGCCTGCCACCGCGGCGAGCCGCAGTGCGACGCCGGACATGACGGCGAGCCCGATGCCGAGCAGGCCGAGCATGAACAGCCAGTCCGCCCAGGCGTCCCCGGCCCAGTTGTGGAAGGTGGACTCCATCGGTCCGGCGGCCACGCCACTCAGGAAGCCCTTCGTGGGCGAACCCCCGTCGATCCAGCCCTTTCCGGACTGGGTCGCGTAGCCGAACCCGAAGGTCTTGTCGAGGAACGCCCACAGGAAGACGAACCCCGTCAGCAGACGCAGCCCGGCGAAGACGTACGCGCTTGCCGCCGTGTCAGCGGTGGCCTCGGCCGTTCCCGCACGCCGCAGCGACGGAAGACGGAACCCCACATGACGGTGCGGGTGATCGTGGACTGCCATGATCGTGATCCCTTCGAGGAGTCGGTAATGTCGGGTCGTTCCTTGCACCGCTCAATCTGCTCGGTCCGCAGATGCCGCACCGGATGCCGAAGGTCGGTCCCCGTGGGGCTGAAGGGCCCCTTCCGCGGGACCTGTTGGGCCCCGGAGGCCGCCTGCGCCGGGGTGCCCTCGCGACAGGTGCGGGCTCGGTGGATGCTGGAGGCCACACAGCGGAAGGATCTCCATGGACAACGGCTCGGGCGGTCACACCCCGATGTGGCGCCGCCTGATGCCCGGCATTGCCGCGCTGACCGGCTACCGGCGCTCCTGGCTGCGCGGCGACGTGCTGGCCGGCGTCACGGTGGCCGCGTATCTCGTGCCCCAGGTGATGGCGTACGCGGGCGTGGCCGGGCTGCCGCCGGTCGCCGGGCTGTGGGCGATCCTGCCGGCGCTCGGCCTGTATGCGCTGCTGGGTTCGTCACGACTGCTGTCGGTGGGCCCCGAGTCGACGACCGCGCTGATGACCGCGGCCGTGGTGGCCCCGCTCGCGGGATCCGACCCCGACCGGTACGCCGCACTGGCCGCCACGCTGGCCCTGACGGTCGGCCTGCTGTGCCTTGCCGCCCGCGTGTTGCGCCTGGGCTTCGTCGCCGACCTGCTGTCCCGCCCGGTCCTGATCGGCTATCTGGCGGGCGTGGCACTGATCATGGTCGTGGACCAGCTGACGAAACTGACCGGCGTACCGACGACAGGATCGTCCTTCTTTCCGCAACTGTGGTCGTTCCTGGGGAACTTGGGGAAGGCGCATCCCGCCACGGTGGTGTTCTCCGCCGTGACGCTCGCGTTCCTTTTCGCGGTGGCCCGATGGCTGCGAGCAGTACCGGGGCCACTGCTCGCCGTGGTCCTGGGCACGGCGGCCGTGGCCGCCCTGGACCTCGACGACCGGCACGGCATCCAGGTGATCGGCGAGGTTCCGGCGGGGCTGCCGGGCCTCACGCTGCCCGACCTGAGCGAGGTGCATCACCTCGTACTGCCCGCTCTCGGCGTGCTCCTCGTCGCCTACACCGACTTCATCCTCACCGCACGGGCCTTCACCGGGCGTGCCGGCGAGAGTGCCGGACTCGACGCCAACCAGGAGTTCCTGGCCCTCGGCGCGGCCAACCTGGGCGCCGGCTGCCTGCACGGCTTCCCGGTGAGCAGCAGCGCCAGCCGCACCGCGCTCGCCTCCTCGGCGGGCGCGCGCAGCCAGGCGTACTCAATGGTGGCGGGCGCGGTCGTGCTCGCCGTCCTGCTGTTCCTCAGTCCCCTGCTCACGCACACGCCGCGGGCCGTGCTGGGCGCGCTCGTGGTGTACGCGGCAGTCCGCATGATCGACCTCTCGGGCTTCCGCCGCCTGGCCACCTTCCGCCGGCGCGAACTGCTGCTCGCCCTCGGCTGCCTGGCCGGGGTGCTGGCCCTGGACCTCCTGTACGGCGTGCTGGTCGCCGTCGGACTGTCCGTGGCCGAGCTGCTGAGCCGGGTGGCCCGCCCGCACGACGCCGTCGAAGGGCTGGTCCCGGGCGTGGCGGGCATGCACGACGTGGACGACTACCCCACCGCTCGCACCATTCCGGGCCTGCTGGTCTACCGCTACGACTCCCCGCTGTTCTTCGCCAACGCCGAGGACTTCCGGCGCCGGGCCCTGGCGGCCGTCGACGAACAGACCGCTTCCGTGCGGTGGTTCGTGCTCAACACCGAGGCCAACGTGGAGGTCGACATCACCGCGCTGGACGCGGTCGAGGAGCTGCGCAGCGAACTGGCCAGGCGTGGTGTCGTGTTCGCCCTCGCCCGGGTGAAGCAGGACCTCCTGGACGATTTGGAGGCGTACGGGCTCGTGGAGTCGATCGGTGACGAACTGATCTTCCCCACACTGCCGACCGCTGTGGCGGCGTACCGGACGTGGAGCCGGAAGCACCCTGCCGAATGAGCGGCGGACTGTGCTCCGGGGCGGGCCGGTGTCCCTCACCACGTCGGCAGATCGGGCCGGACCAGCGTCCCCGACAGCCCGTGGACGATCTCGTACGCGGCGTCCAGGGCACCGATCGCGGCCAGGCCGCCCGTGTGTTCCACGAAGCGGGCGGCGGCCTCGGTCTTGGGTCCCATCGAGGCGAGCGGGTAGTGGCCACGGCGGAGTTCGGCGGGGGTGGCGTCGAGCACCGGGCGCCGGCGCGGGGTGCCGTAGTCGGCGTACACGTTCGGGACGTCGGTGAGCAGCAGCAGGAAGTCGGCCTTCAAGTCCTCGGCGAGCACAGCCGCGGCGAGGTCCTTGTCGACGACGGCCTCCGTGCCGCGCAGCGCGCCGGTGACGCGGTCGGCGACGACCGGCACTCCGCCGCCTCCCCCGCACACGACCAGGGTGCCCAGGGCCAGCAACTCCCGTACGGTGTCGGTTTCCACGATGCGGTCCGGGCTCGGTGAGGGCACCACACGCCGCCAGCCCCGGCCGTCCTCGGCGACGTGCCAGCCGTGCCTGGCCGCAAGGCCCTGGGCGATCCTGCGCGGGTGGACCGGGCCGACGAACGCCGTGGGCCGCTCGAAGGCCGGGTCGTCGGCCCGGACCAGAGTGTGGGTGACCAGCGCGGCGATGCGCCGTCCCGGCAGGGCGTTGTGCAGGGTGCGCACCAGCAGGGTGCCGATCAGGCCCTGGTTCCGGGCGGCGATCAGGTCGAGCGGGCAGGGCAGACCGGGCCCGCCGGCGGTCTCGCCGGCGAGCGGCCCCGCCCGGAGGTCGTCGCCGTGGGTGACGACGATGTCGTGCTCGTGGGCGAGGGGGGCGAGCGCGGTGGCCGCCCGGTCGATGCCTGCCCGCCGGAGGTCCGCGTCGGGGCGCTCGCCCCGGTGCAGAAAGGCGTTGCCGCCGAGGGCGACGACGATGCGCATGGTGGGAGTCCTTCACGAACGTCGGGTACCTGCCGCGGTGCCTCTCCATCGAACAGCGCGTGATCCGGTGGCACAGGGTGCCCAAGGGCTCGGTCCGGTGGCCGGACGGCCCGCTGCGGGGGCCGGGCGGCCCATGGTCCGGCCCACGGCACGCGCGCACGCTGGAGGTGGTAAGTCCGTACGCGCCTTGCTGGAGGCATGCCATGAACGCTCCCGCCACGACGAGCCTGCCGCGGGCCCTGTCCGCGGAACACCGGCAGCGGCTTATGGGTGTTGCCCGGGAGGTGTCGTTCCCGCAGGGCGCCCGCCTCTTCGAGGAAGGCGGCCGCGCCGACCGGTTCTGGATCATCCGCACCGGCACGGTCGACCTCGACATGCACGTGCCCGGCCGACGAGCGGTCGTCATCGAGTCCCTGGGGCACAACCAGCTGGTCGGCTGGTCCTGGCTGTTCGCCCCGCACACCTGGCATCTCGGCGCCGAGGCGGCGACACCGGTGCGGGCGTACGAGTTCGACGCCACCGCGGTGCGGGACATGTGCCAGGACGATCCGGTGTTCGGCATGACCGTGGCCCAGTGGGTGGGCGACATCGTGGCCCACCGGCTGCGCGCGGCGCGTACCCGGCTGCTGGACCTGTACGCCCCCTACGGCAGTGGGAGCAGGCGATGACCGCGCCCCGGGCCCACCGAAGCGACCAAGGAGCCATCGTGCACGCATCCCCGCACATCGTCGGCGACGTGATGACACGCGCCGTGGCCGCCGTCGGCCGCCGGGCCGCCTTCAAGGACATCGTGCGCATCATGCAGGACCGCAAGGTCAGCGCCCTGCCCGTGGTGGACGCCGCGAACCGGGTCGTCGGGGTGGTGTCCGAGGCGGATCTGCTGCCCAAGGAGGAGTTCCGCGACAGCGACCCCGACCGCTACACACAGCTGCGCAGGCTGTCCGACCTCGCCAAGGCCGGTTCGGTCACCGCGGAAGAGCTCATGACATCCCCGGCGCTCACCGTCCAGGCGGACGCGACGCTCGCTCAGGCCGCGCGGACCATGGCCCGGGCCAGGGTGAAGCGGCTGCCCGTCGTCGACGAAGGGGGTCGGCTGGCGGGCGTCGTCAGCCGGGCCGACCTGCTGAAGGTGTTCCTGCGGGACGACGAGGAGATCGCGGAGGAGGTACGACGGGAGGTCGTCGCCTACCTCTTCCCCGCTCCTGCCTCCGCCGTGCGCTGCGAGGTCCGCGAGGGGGTCGTGGTGCTCGTCGGCCGGGTCAGGGACCGGTCCCTGGTACCCGTGGCCGCGCGGCTGGTCCGGGCCGTCGAGGGCGTGGTGGACGTGCGGTTCGAACTCGAGGGACCTGACGGGGACGCCGAGCGCTGAGGGTCGGAGCAGCAATTCCTGTTCCGGGTTCGGTGGGCGTTGGCGTCGGCCTGCCGTCCGGACGGCGGACCGGGGCCTGCCATGGGGACCGTCCAGTCCTCGCCCCCGACCGGGCCGGGACGGGGATCCCCTCACACCGGCCGGCCCGATTCCGCACATCCCCGCCGGTCTCGGCCGCGCCTGGTCCCCCACTGCCGCCCGGCCAACGCCCGTCGCTGTTCAGCGAACCGCCGCCCCACCTCCAGTGCCCCCACGCGTCCTCCACCGCGCATAGGCAGTCCGGTCGCCTACGCACCGCTCCGCTGCCCCGAACACCGCGCCCCCGTCGCTCGGCCGGACCGACGGGCCCCGACCGCGAGTACCGGACGACGTACCGCCCGATCCCGCTGCACCGCGCGCGCAGCGACCCACGCACCCGCGCACCCGCGCCGGCCAACGCCCGTCGCTGTTCAGCGAACCGCCGCCCCACCTCCAGTGCCCCCACGCGTCCTCCACCGCGCATAGGCAGTCCGGTCGCCTACGCACCGCTCCGCTGCCCCGAACACCGCGCCCCCGTCGCTCGACCGGACCGACGGGCCCCGACCGCGAGTACCGGACGACGTACCGCCCGAGCCCGCTGCACCGCGCGCGCAGCGACCCACGCACCCGCGCACCCGCGCACCCGCGCCGGCCAACGCCCGTCGCTGTTTTGTGAACCGCCGCCCCACCTCCAGTGCCGCCACCCGACCTCCACCGCGCATCGGCAGTCCGGTCGCCTACGCACCGCTCCGCTGCCCCGAACACCGCGCCCCCGTCGCTCGGCCGGACCGACGGGCCCCGACCGCGGGTACCGGACGACGTACCGCCCGATCCCGCTGCGCCACCCCGACACAACTCCGTGCCGCGCATTCCGCATCGGTCTCACCCCCGCACGGGCACAATGAAGACGAACACCCAGGACGGTCCAGGCGCGTGAGCGCGGTCGCGAGGGCCAACGGTCCCCGCCGTCGGGCCTGTCACGGTGCGCCCCGGGCGGCAGTGGGGCCGGTCGGCCCTGGTGCCTCCGGTCCCGGTGCGTCATGATCGTCGTCTTGGCGGGGCCCGGAGTCCGCCACACACCGGTAGCGAGGGGTCGAGATGACCGAGGCACGCACCTTCACGGCGCAGGATCCGATCCGCGTCTTCCTGCTGGACGACCACGAGGTGGTGCGCCGCGGTCTGGCCGACCTGCTGGATGCCGAGCCGGACATCAGCGTGGTCGGCGACGCGGGGAACGTGGAGCACGCGCTGGTACGGGCCCCTGCGGTGCGGCCGCACGTGGCCGTCCTGGACGTGCGCCTCCCCGACGGGGACGGCATCACGGTCTGCCGCGAGCTGCGCAGCCGCATGCCGGAGCTGGCGGTGCTGATGCTGACCTCGTTCGACGACGAAGACGCCCTGCTGGACGCGATCATGGCCGGGGCCTCGGGCTATGTCCTGAAGCAGATCAAGGGCTCCGACCTGGTCTCGGCGGTGCGCACGGTCGCCTCGGGCCAGTCCATGCTCGACCCTGCCACCACGGCCCGGCTGATGCGTTCCCTGCGCACCGAGCCGGCCGGGGCCCCGGAGGTCGCGCCCGAACTGGCGGGCCTGTCACCGCGCGAGCGGGAGATCCTGGCGCTGATCGGGGACGGCCTGACCAACCGTGAGATCGGCCAGCGGCTCTACCTGTCGGAGAAGACCGTCAAGAACCACATCTCCCGGCTGCTGGCCAAGCTGGGCGTGCAGCGCCGGGTACAGGCCGCGGTGCTCGCCTCGCACCTGGAGCAGCCCGCCGCCGGGGACCGTCCCGGGCGATGAGGCCAACGGGGCCGTCCGGCAGGCCTTGAGGACATCCGGCCCCTTCCCCGCCGCAACCGGCGAGGCCACCGTGGGCAGGGTCAGCGAACAGCCCGGTCGCCCCTGGGGGGGCAGGGCGGGGAGGAGACCTCATGTCCACCGCGGCTCTCGATGTCCCGACTCTGGAGAAGCTCATCTCCGCGTCCGCCGCCGCGCCGTCGATCCACAACACCCAGCCCTGGCGGTTCCGGCTCGACCGGGACACGGCAACGCTGGAGATCCGGGCGGCGCCGCACCGCACGCTACGGTACGCCGACCCCACGGGCCGTGCCCTGCACGTCTCGGTGGGCTGCGCCCTGCTCAACCTGCGGATCGCGGTGGCCCACTTCGGCTGGGAGCCCGTCACCCGGCTGCTGCCCCGGCCGGAGGAGCCGGAGCTACTGGCCACCGTGCGGCCGGCCGGTGCCGCACGGCTCCCGGTGGCCCCACGGCTGTACGAGGCCCTGTGGCGCCGGCACAGCAGTCGCTTCCCGTTCTCGGGCCGTCCCCTGCCGACCGCGCTGCTGTCCGAACTCTCCGAGGCGGCCCACGCGGAAGGGGCTCTGCTCGACGTCCCGGGATCCGACGGGACCGAGCGGCTGCTGCGGCTGATCCGGGAGGCCGAGCAGCGCAACAGGACCGACCCGGACCGGGCCACGGAGAGCCGACGCTGGGTGCGCGACCCGGACGCCATGTCACTCGGTGTGCCGCCGGCCGCCGTGGGACCGCAGGACTACCGGGACCGGATCCCGATGCGCGACTTCGGTGCCCACCGCCATCCCGCGGTCCTCACGGCCCGCTCCTTCGAGGACCGGCCGTCGATCGCGGTATTGTCCACCGCCCACGACCGGCGGGCGGACTGGCTGCGGGCCGGGCAGGCGCTGGAACGCGTCCTGCTGGTGGCCACCGCGCACGGAGTGCGGGCCTCGCTGCTGCACCAGGCGCTGGAGTGGCCCGACCTGCGCGAGCAGCTCACGGATGTGACCACCGACGGGCGTGTCCGCGCGCAGATGGTTCTCCGCCTGGGATACGGGCCTGAAGGGCCGGAATCACCGCGTCGCCCGGCACGGGAGGTACTGGAGGCGGCACTCTCCGCCGCCTGCTGAACGCCCTGAGACGATCGTGCCGCTGAGGCGCCGGCGCGGGTGTCGTGGCGCGCGGCGCCCCTCGGTGCCGGGCGGTGCACCCGGCCCGGCGTACCGGCTGCACGGTCGCTGCCGGCCGACCCGGCCCGGGCCTGCGCGCATCGTGTCCGAGACGCCGGCGGCATCGGCGAACACCTCGCGCAGGACGCGGAGATCGCGGCCGGCGAGGCGCGGCTCGCCGCCCGGCTCCCCGGCAAGCCCGCCGGCTCCCCGGCAAGCCCGCCGCGGAACGGCACCTCGCGTGCTACCGCTCGTTCGGCGATCCGACCCGGCCCCGCGCCGCCGACCGCACACCCCGCACCGCCAGTTCGGCCAGCAGCACCGTGGACGCGGTCCCCAGGCACACCGCCCACTCGGCCGCTGTGAGCGCCACCGTTCCGAAGACGGTGCGCGCCCAGGGCAGGTGAACGGCGATCGCCTGCACGGCCAGGACGCCCGCCAGGCACACCCACAGTGTCCTGTTGCGCAGCTGGTGACGGCCGAGCACAGGGCCGTCGTCCGCACGCGCGTTGAGGGAGTTGAACAGCTGGAAGAGCACGAACGTGGTGAACGCCATCGTCAGGGCGGTGTCCGTGCCGACGTGCGAGCGTGCCAGGGCCAGCAGGGCAACGGTGCCCGCGGCCATGACCGCTCCGGCCCGGCCGACGGCGAGCAGCCGCCGGGCGTCGAGGATGCGCTCGCCGGGGTCGCGCGGCGGGTGCCGCATGACGTCGTCGCGGGCGGGGTCGACGGCGAGGGCCATCGCGGGCGGGCCGTCCATGATGATGTTGATCCACAGCAGTTGGGCCGCCGTCAGCGGTGCGGGCAGTCCGGCGAGGGACGCCCCCAACAGGGTCAGGATGGCACCGATGTTGGTGGCCAGCTGGAAGCGGACGAACTTGACGATGTTGGCGTAGATGGCGCGTCCCTCGCGGACGGCCCGCACGATCGTGGAGAAGTCGTCGTCGGTGAGGACCATGTCGGCGGCTTCCTTGGCCACGTCCGTGCCGCTGCGGCCCATCGCCACGCCGATGTGGGCGGCGCGCAGCGCCGCCGCGTCGTTGACGCCGTCGCCGGTCATCGCGACGACGTGGCCCCGGCCCGACAGCGCCCGGACGATCACGACCTTGTGCTCGGGCGCGACACGCGCGAACACGCCGATGGCGTCGATGCGGTCGGCCAGTTCCTCCTCGGACATCCCGTCCAGCTCGGCACCGGTCACCACCTCGCCGCCGATGCCCAGCTCGCGCGCGACGGCCGCCGCGGTGTCGGCATGGTCCCCGGTGATCATCTTGACGGCGACGCCGGCCGAGCGGCACAGCGCCATCGCCTCGCGTGCCTGCGGGCGCGGCGGGTCGGCGATGCCGGCGATCGACACCAGGGTCAGCCCGGCGGGCGCAGAGAGGTCCACCACGCCGTCCACGAGGGCCGTGGCTGCGCCCAGAACCCTCAGCCCCGAACCGCCCAGGCGCGAGGTGACGGCGAGTATCTCGCTCCTGCGCCTGTCGTCCAGGGTGTGCACACCCTCCTCGGTCAGCACCTGGACGCAGAGTTCCAGCAGGACGTCCACCGCGCCCTTGACGTGGACGCGGGTGCGGCCGTCGGACTCGGTGTGGCAGGTGACCATGTACTTGGTGGCCGCGTCGAAGGGGAGTTCACCGGATCGGGGTGCCTCGGCCCGCGCACGGTCGGCGTCGACACCGGCCTTGACCGCCAGCACCAGCAGGGCGGCCTCGGTCGGGTCGCCCACGAAGTCCGCGTCGCTCAGGCGCGCGTCGTTGCACATGGCGAAGGGCAGCACCGCCGCCCGCAGCGCGTCGGCACGCGTGGTCTCGCCACCGTGGGGGACGCGTACGGCGCCACGGGTCCCATAGCCCTCGCCCGTGACGTCGTAGAGCGTTCCGGCGGTCCACAGGGCGCGTACGGTCATCTCGTTGAGGGTCAGCGTGCCGGTCTTGTCACTGCACACGACGGTGGCCGAGCCGAGCGACTCGACGGAGGCCAGGCGCTTGACGATCGCCCCGCGGCCCGCCATGCGGTACACACCCAGCGCCAGGGTCAACGCCAGGACGGCGGGCAGCCCCTCCGGGATGGCGGCGACGGCCAGGGCCACCGCCCGCAGCGCGATGTCTGCCAGGGACTCGCCGCGCACCAGGGCGACCAGGGCGTAGGCGACCACGGCCACGCCGCTCACCAGCGCCAACCTCCGCCCGAGGCTGTCGAGTTGGACCTGGAGTGGGCTCGGCGGTTCCGCGTCGGTGCGTAACGCCTCCGCGATCGCGCCCAGTTCGGTGCGCGCGCCGGTGGCGGTGACCACCATCTCCGCGCGCCCCCTGGTCAGCGCGGTGTTCATGAACAGCATGCAGGTGCGTTCGGCGAGCGGCACGGAGGCGGTCGCGGGCGGATTCAGGGCTGTCACGGTCTTGGCGACGGGCTGGGACTCGCCCGTCAGGGCCGCTTCGGCCACCTCCACCGATTCCGCGACGACGAGCCGCCCGTCGGCAGGCACTCGTTCGCCCGCCTCCAGCAGCACCACGTCCCCGGGCACGAGGGAGTCCGCCTCCACCTCGCGTTCCGTGCCGTCGCGGCGGACCCGGGCGGTGGGCACGAGCATCCGGCGCAGCGCCTCCAGGCTGCGCTCTGCACGCCGCTCCTGGAGGTAGCCGAGGACGGCGTTGATCTGCAGGACGACGGTGATCACCACCGCGTCCTTGATGTCGCCGATCGCTCCGGCGACGACGGCCGCGATCAGCAGGATGCCGATGAGCCAGTTGCGGAACTGGTCGAGGAATTTCAGCCATTCGGGACGCCGGGCCGGTTCGGGCAGCCGGTTCGGCCCGTGGGCCGCGGCGCGCTCTGCGGCTTCCCTCGTGCTGAGTCCCGCGCCCGGATCGACGCGGAGGCCGGCCGCCACCTGCTCCGGGGTCAGCCGGTAGGTGTGCGGTGCCCCCGCGACGGGTTCCGTCGCCGGAACCCCCCGGGCGTCCTCGGCTGTCGTCGGTCGATCCACGGTCACGCCTCCCCGGACGGAACGACTGCGACGGGGCAGTGGGCGTGGGCCACGACGGCCCGGCCGACCGAGGAAGGCAGTACGTCCGCGGCCCTGTGGCGGGCAGCGATCACGAGAAGCTGGGCGCCGACGCCGGCGTCGACCAGGGCCCGCCCGGCCCGGCCTCGCACCCACCGTTCGCGCACGGTGACATGCGAGTACTTCTCCCGCAGCCGGGGCAGCGAACCGGCGGGCCGGCGGCCGGTCCCGGCGCGCGTGTGCAGGACGACCAGGTCCGCGCCGCGCTCCGAGGCCTCGGCGAAGGCGAACTCGGCAGCGGCCTGCGACACGTCGTCGGCCAGCAGCACGGGACCGCTGCGCGCCGGACGGCCCCGTACCACCAGGACGGGGCAGCGGCCGTGGGCGGTCAGCCGCCCTGCCACCGAGTCGCGCGGCAGGCCGACGGCACGGGTGGCCGTACGGCCCCCCACCACGGTGAGTGACGCGGTGCGCGACGCGGACTCCAGCACGGTCGCGGGGTCACCGACCAGGACGTCGCGCGTGATCGTCACCCGCGGCGCGACGCGGCGCGCCCGCCGCTCGGCCTCGGTCAGCGAGCCGTTCACCAGCTCGCGCAGGCCGGTGCCGTGCGGGTCCCAGGGCGGAACACCGGGTGGCGGAACACGCGCCGACGGCCATCCGAGGGCGTACGCCAGCCGGAGCCCTGTCCCCCGCCGATCGGCCTCCCTCGCCGCGGCCTCGACCGCGGCGAGGCCCGACGACGAGCCGTCCACCCCCACCACCACCGGACCACTCATGGCGGCCCTCCCCTCTCCGTGCGGTCCTGCGGCGCAGAGCGAGGCCTCGGCGCCGCTCGACGGCGTTCGTCACGGGCGCACCCCTTCGGCCCACTCGCGCAGCGCGCGGCCGGGACCGTGCTCGGCGAGATCGGCCGGGCGGCACCGCCCCACGTCCAACGACTCCCAGCGTCTGTCCGCCGACGCTGCCCCGCAGTGGGCCGTACGGACCCCAAAGGCGCACCGTCCGGCCCTCCCCCGGCAGCCACGGGACGGTGAGGCTGAGGGTGGAGGTACATGCGCGGCATCCGTCCTGTCGCGCCGACCCGGGAGGTGCGCCATGACCGGACCTGTCGTCGTCGGACTCGACGGCTCCCCCGCGAGCGTGACGGCGGCGTGGTGGGCTGCCCGCGAGGCCGTGGACCGTCGCCTCCCGCTGCTGCTGCTCCACTCCTGGACCACTCAGCCGCTCAACCTGCCGGTCCCGCAGGAAGCCCTCAGCAAGCAGCGTTACGGAGGGCAGGTGCTGCAACGGATGGAGGCCGAGCTGCTGCACCGCTACGCGGATCTGTCCCTGACCACGGAACTGGTCTCGGAGCCCGCCGCGAAGGCTCTCCTGGACGCGGGCGAGAACGCGTCCCTGCTCGTGCTCGGCTCCCGGGGCCACGGCTCGGTGGCGAGCTTCCTGCTGGGCTCCATCAGCCTGCATGTCCTGGGCCTCGCCGGGTGCCCCATCGTGACGGTGCGGGCCGACGATCCCGCCGTGGAGGCAGGCTGGGGGCACCGGGCAGCAGCCGAGCGGGACGAGATCGTGGTCGGCGTGCAGGAGCCCGGGCCGGCCGCCGACGCGCTGCTGGAGTTCGCGTTCAGCACCGCCGAGCTGCGGGGAGCCCGCGTGCGGGTGGTGCAAGCCCTGCCGTTCGCCTCACTGATGCCGCATCCGCAGGCGGACCGTGGTGACGAGAGGGACGCGCACCTCCTGCTCACCGCCGCCCTGGCTCCGTGGCAGGAGAAGTTTCCCGGTGTTGCCGTCGTGGTCCAGGCCGCCATGGGTTCCGCGGCGCAGCTGCTGCTGTCGGCCTGCACCCACAGCATGCTCATCGTCGTGGGCCGCCGGCGCCACCCCTCGCAACTCACCTGGAAGCTGGGTCCCGTCGCCCACGCGGCCCTGCACCACGTGCCGTGCCCCGTCGCCGTCGTCCCGCACGACTGAGCCGTGCCGACCGCCCGAGCGAGGACCGTCATGGAGCGCGTCCCGGGGAAGCCGCCACCTCGGCCGTTCACGCCGTTGTCCCTGCCACCGAGGCTCGAACCGGCCCTCCTGGCCGTCACGGCGGCGGCGCTGGCGGCGGGCGGGGTCTGCCGGCTCGTCGGCGCCGACGATCTCGCCGACCTGTGCTGGGGAGAACTACTTCTCCCTCGCACCCTGACGCGGCCCCGCAGGGCCCCACCGAGGAGACGACATGACCGATCCCCCGGGCAACCCGGACACCGCACGGGCCGTCCTCGACTGCGCTCACCTCGTCCGCCGCTTCGGCGACCGCACCGCCGTCGACGACGTGAGCCTGAGCATCGCGCCGGGCGAGACGTACGGTCTGCTCGGGCCGAACGGCGCGGGCAAGACCACGACGATCCGGATGGTCTGCGGGCTGCTGCGCCCCGACGCCGGTACCGTGCACGTCGCGGGCCTGCCGGTGAGCACCGCCGCCGGGCCGGCCAAGCAGCTCATCGGCTTCGTCCCGCAGGACGTGGCCCTCTACCCCGACCTCAGCGTCCGCGAGAACCTCCGCTTCTTCGGACGGCTCTACCGGCTGTCGCGCCGCCGGCTGGAGCGCCGCGTCGACGAGGTCCTGGACCTCGTCGACCTGGGCTCCCGGGCGGGCGACCGCGTCGACTCGCTGTCGGGCGGCATGCGCCGGCGGCTCAACATCGGCGCCGGGCTGGTCCACTCCCCGACCCTGCTGGTGCTGGACGAGCCCACGGTGGGCGTCGACCCGCAGAGCCGGCACGCGATCCTGGAGAGTGTCACCCGGTTCGGCGAGGAGGGCATGGCCGTCCTCTACACCACGCACTACATGGAGGAGGCCGAGCGCCTCTGCGACCGCGTCGGGATCATCGACCGGGGCCGCCTGGTCGCGGAGGGCAGCACGCGCGAGCTGGTGGCGCTGGTGGCCGAACGCGACCGGGTCCGGCTGACCGCCGTCGGCGACCTGACGGCGTACGCGGAGGCGTGCCGCCGGCTCGCCCGGGTCGAGGGCGCGGCCCGGACCGGCGAGCACCGCGACGTGGTCGAGCTGGTGGTCAAGGACGCGCGCAGCCTGCTGCCGGACCTGCTCGACCTCGCTCGCGACCGGGGCGTCGACATCCGCAGTGTGGAGATCGTCGAACCCGATCTGGAGGCGGTCTTCCTCCATCTGACCGGCACCGCGCTGAGGGAGTGAGGCGCCATGCGTGTCGTACTCGCCATCGCGGCCAAGGACCTGCGGCAGCGGCTGCGCGACCGGTCGGCCTGGGTGATCGTGTTCCTGGCGCCGGTGCTGATCTCCGGTCTCATGGCCATGGCGTTCAGCAGCAGCTCCGAGTTCCGGGCGAACATCGGGGTCGTGGACCTGGACCGGGGCGCGGCGGCCGCCGGCCTCACGCAGGTGCTGAAGAGCCCGGAGCTCTCGGACACCGTGCACGTGCGTGCGTACGCCGACGAGGCCGGCGCCCGTCGTGCCGTGGACGCGGGCAGCGTGCACGCCGCGATCGTCGTCCCCGAGGGGTTCACCGCGGCGCTGCGCGGGGGCAGCACGGCGCCCGTCACCGTCCTGGACAGCGTGGACTTCGGGCTTCAGGCGCAGCTGGCGCGGGCGGTCACCGAGTCCTACGTCGCGCAGGTCAACGCCGACCGGCTGTCGGTCGCCACGGCGGTGGTGGCGGGGGCCGGGCAGGACGGCATACCCGAACTCGCCGCGAAGGCGGCCCTGTTGCGGCTGCCGGAGCAGGTGCGCGCCCAAGGGCTCGCCGACGACCCGCTGAAGGTCATCAGCTACTTCGGGCCGAGCATGGGCATGTTCTTCGTGCTGTTCTGCGTCGGCTTCGGAGCCCGCGGCTACTTCGTCGAACAGCAGCAGGGCACCCTCGACCGGATCGCCGCGGCCCCGGTGGGGCGGGGCGCGCTGCTGCTGGGCAAGTCGTTGTCCACTTTCGTCTACAGCCTGGCCGGGCTCGCGACGGTCACGCTCGTGTCGTGGCTGGCGTTCGGGGCCCGCTGGGCGGACCCGTTCGGAGTCGCGGTGCTGAGCCTGGGCATGGCGGTCGCCGTGGTGTGCCTGACGGCGCTCGTCATCGCGCTCGCCCGCACCGAGCGGCAGGCCGAGGGGCTCGCCTCCGTCGTGGTGTTCACGCTCGTTCTGCTCGGCGGCAACTTCGTGTTCGCGTCGGGTACGTCCCTGATGCGCCGTCTCACCCTGTTCACGCCCAACGGCTGGGCCCTGCGCGGGTTCACCGACCTCGGCACCGGAGCGCGCGGCTGGTCCGCGGTCGGCGCTCCGTTGCTCGGCATCGCCGCCTTCTCGGCGGCGGTGATCGCGCTGACAGCACTGCTCCTACGGCTGAGGAGGCCGGCATGACCGCGCTCGCCGTGACCCGGGCGACCCTGAGCCGGGCGCTCCGTGACCGAACGGCGCTGTTTTTCATGGTGCTGCTCCCGGTCGCCATCATCGTCGTCATCGGCGTCACCGTCAGCGGCTTCGACCAGTTCCGGATCGGGGTCGTCCCGGACGGCCGGGCAGGCCCCGTGGCGCGGGAGTTGGCCTCGGCACTGACGGATCGTGCCGGACTGCGGACCCGCACGTACGACACCGCCGCGGACGCGCGCACCGCGCTGCGCCGTGCCGAACTGGACGCGGTCGTCCTGGTCCCGGCCGGTCTCGACGCGGACGTACGGGCCGGGCGCACGGTCACCGTACGGGTGTTGGTGGAGCCCTCGGGCGGCGCCGGACACGCCGCGGTGTCCTCCGTGTCGGCCGTCGTGGCCGAGCACGCGGCCCGCCTGCAGGCCGCCCGGTTCGCCACCGACGAGACCGGCGGAACCTTCGACGGCAACCTCGCGGCCGCCCGTGGTGCCGAACGGGCCGCGGCCCCCATCGCCGTACACACCGAGACCGTCGACGGCCAGAGCGACTACCTGCCGTTGGGGTACAGCTACAGCACCCCGACCATGCTCGTGCTGTTCGTGTTCATCAACGCCCTGGCGGGCGGCGCCGCCATCGTGCAGACGCGCAGGACGGGCGTGTACGCGCGGGCGCTCGCGGCGCCGGTGTCCGCCCGGACCATCGTCGCCGGGGAGACCGTCGCGTACCTGCTGCTGGCCCTGCTGCAGTCCGTGCTGATCGTGGGCGTCGGGGCGGTGGCCTTCGACGTCGCCTGGGGCGACCCGCTGGCCGCCGGTGTCCTGGTCACCGTGTGGGCGCTGGTCGGAACGGGGGCCGGAATCCTGGCCGGGGCGGTGTTCCGCACTCCGGAGCAGGTGCACGCGGTCGGTCCGGCGCTCGGCATCGGCCTCGGCATGCTCGGCGGGTGCATGTGGCCGCTGGCCCTCGTTCCCGGCTGGCTGCGCGCCGCGGGGCACGCGGTGCCGCAGGCCTGGGCCGTCGATGCGTGGACGACGCTGCTGTCCCGCGACGGGGACCTGACCGCGATTCTGCGGGACCTGGCTGTGCTGGCGGGCTTCGCCACGGTGCTCCTCACCGGGGCGTCCCTGGCTCTGCGGCACCGGCTGACCACGGCGGCGGGGGCATGACTCGAACGCCGATTTTCTTTCCGCCCGTTTCTCCCCGCCTGGGCCGCCGGGTGGCGCAGCGCCGGCGGACGCCGAGGGATCCTCGGAGCCGTCCGGGCTGGTCGGGTCCCGGTCGGGACCGACCGGCCCATGCGGCGGACCGCTCCGCGACGGAGAGTGGGAGGAACGCGACGTCAGGAGGCGAAAGCCATGCGACACCGGACGGTGGGCGACCTCATGACCACATCGGTCGTGCGAGTGCGCCGTGACACGGGATTCAAGGAGATCGCGAAACTGCTCGCCGAGTACGACATCACGGCCGTACCGGTCGTGGACGACGACGAGCATGTCGTGGGCGTGGTCTCCGAAGCGGACCTGCTGCGCAAGGAAGCGGCCCAACTGGACCCGGCGGGCCTGCTGCCGGTCCTGCACCCGAAGCCCGCAGACCGGGCCAGGGCGGAGGCCTCGACGGCCGAGGGCCTCATGAACCGCCCGGCCGTGATCGCCCGACCCCAGTGGACCGCCGTGGAAGCCGCCCAGGTCATGGAGCGTCACCACGTCAAGCGGCTCCCGGTCGTCGACGAGGCCGACCGGCTGGCCGGTGTGATCAGCCGGGCCGATCTGCTCCGTGTCTTCCTGCGCAGCGATCACGCCATCCGCGAGGAGATCTCCGGGGACGTCCTCGTCCACACGCTGGGCCTCGTACCCGACGCGATCACCGTGCAGGTGCTCGACGGCCGGGTCACCTTGAGGGGCACCGTGGAGCGCAGGTCCCTCGTCCCCATCGTCGAACGCCTGTGCAGGGGCGTGGACGGAGTGGTCGACGTCTCCGTCGACCTGCGGCACCGGGCCGACGACACCTCCGCGGCACCGCAGGCGGGCGCACCACGCCGCGCCGGACTGGCGCCCTGAGCGGGATTCCCGGCCTTCTCGCGGCCGATCACGCAACCTTCCGATCCGCCCGAATAACGGGACCGACGGCCGCCCGCCGGGCCCCGGACGGCCCTCGCCCGGACGGCTGCGGACAACCACGCTGGTCGTGGGGCCGACCGTGCAGGCCGTGCCCCCGACCGAAGGAGCTGATCGCCGTGGCATCCCTTGCTGGCGCGCCGGATCGCCCGGTCCGGGTGAACGCGGTGCTGGACGCACCGCTGTCCCGTTGGCTGTGGCTGGTGAAGTGGATCCTGGTCATTCCGCACTACGTGGTGCTGTTCTTCCTCTGGGTCGCCTTCACCGTGGTGAGCGTGATCGCGTTCTTCGCCATCCTGTTCACCGAGCGCTATCCCCGCCCGCTGTTCGACTTCAACCTGGGGGTGCTGCGCTGGAGTTGGCGAGTCGCCTACTACTCGTACGGCGCCCTGGCCACCGACCGCTACCCGCCGTTCAGCCTGAGTGAGGAGCCCGACTACCCGGCCCGGCTGGACATCGCCTATCCCGAACACCTCTCCCGCGGCCTGGTGCTGGTGAAGTGGTGGCTGCTCGCCATCCCGCACTACATCGTCGTCGGCTTCTTCCTCGGCGGCTGGCACCTCGGCTGGTGGGACGGCGGCCTGGTGGCCCTGCTCGCGCTGATCGCCGCCGTGATCCTCGCCTTCACCGAGAAGTACCCCAAGGAGCTCTTCGACCTGATCCTCGGTCTCAACCGGTGGGTGCTGCGGGTCGCCGCCTACGTCGCGCTGATGACCGACACCTACCCGCCGTTCCGCCTCGACATGGGCGGCACCGAGCCGGGCGCCCGCGAGGACCTGCCGTGACCACCGCACTCGTGGCGGCGTTCCTGATCGGGCACGGGCTGCTGCACCCCGGCGTCTGGACGGCACCGCAGCGGCCCGACCGGCCGTCTCCGTTCGACCCGGGACACTCGTGGGTCCTGGCCGCCGCCCGGGTCTCCCCCGCGCCGGCCAGGGCCGCAGCGCTTTCCCTCGCCTGGTACACGGCCCTCGTGTACGTCGTCGCCGGCGCCGGGCTGCTCGCGGGCAGCGGCTGGTGGCCCACCGCCGCCGTTGTCGCGGCGGCGAGCGGGCTCGCGCTCAAGGCGATCTGGTTCGACCCGTGGCTCACCCTCGGTGTGCTGCTGGACGTGGGTGTCATCACCGCCGTGGCCGCCGGCTGGCCGGCCTCCGTCCACTGATCGGCTCCCGGATCTCGTGCCGGAGAGGCCACTGCGCCTCGCCCGGTGGGCTCGTCGCCGCCGTCGCGAACACCGTCCGGATGGCGCGGGCGCGTTGTCGGGCCGAAGCTCCTCGACGATGGGTGACGGCGCGTTCGGGCCTCCCCGGAAACGGGCGGGGCCGCGGCGTGCAGTGCGGCCGGCCGCTCAGCCGACGGTCAGATCCGGGCGTACCAGCGTCCCCGCCTGCCCGTGCACCATCTCGTACGCGGAGCCCAGGTCGCCGATCGCGGCAAGGCCTCCGGTGCGTTCCACGAACCGGGCGGCGGCCTCGGCCTTGGGCCCCATGGAACCGGCGGCGAAGCCGCCGCGGCGCAGCGAGGCGGGCGTGGCGTCGTGGAGCGGGCGTTGGCGCGGAGTGCCGTAGTCGGCGTAGATGTTCGGGACATCGGTGAGGACGAGCAGGAAATCCGCCTTGAGGTCCTCGGCGAGCAGGGCCGCGGTGAGGTCCTTGTCGACGACCGCCTCCACCCCGCTGAGCGCCCCGGTGTCGTGGTCGGCGACGACCGGGACGCCTCCGCCGCCGGCGCAGACGACGAGCGTGCCGGATGCCAGCAGCGTGTGGATCGTGTCGGTCTCCACGATCCGCTCGGGCGCCGGGGAGGCGACGACGCGGCGCCACCCCGTGCTGTCCTCGGCTATGTGCCATCCGTGGCGGCGGGCGAGCCGGCGCGCGACGTCCCTCGGGTACACCTGGCCGACGAACTTGGTGGGCCGCTGGAAGGCCGGGTCGTCGGCCCGTACGAACGTATGGGTGACGAGCGCGGCGACGGGGTGCCCGGGCAGCGCGTTGTAGAGGGTGCGCACCAGCAGGGAGCCGATCATGCCCTGGGTCTGGGCGCCCAGCAGGTCCAGCGGATAGGGGGCGCTCAGGGCGCGGTCGGCCGCGCTCTCGACGGCGAGCAGTCCGATCTGCGGGCCGTTGCCGTGGGTGACGACGATCTCGTGCTCGACGGCGAGGGCCGCGATCGCGGTGGCCACGCGGTCGACGTTGGCCTGCTGAACGTCCGCGTCGGGGCGCTCGCCCCGGTGCAGCAGGGCGTTGCCGCCGAGGGCGACGACGATGCGCATGGTCAGTCCTCCAGGGTGGCGACGAGTACGGCCTTGATGGTGTGCAGCCGGTTCTCCGCCTGGTCGAAGACGATGGATGCGGGCGAGGAGAAGACCTCGTCGGTGACCTCGAGTGCGTCCAGGCCGTAGTTGTGGAGCACCTCACGGCCCAGGCGGGTGTGGTCGTCGTGGAGCGCCGGCAGGCAGTGCATGAACCTGACGTCCGGGTTGTTGGTGGCCGCCAGCGTCTTGACGCCGACCTGGTACGGCAGCAGCAGGTCGATGCGTTCTCCCCAGGTCTCGGCGGGTTCGCCCATGGAGACCCAGACGTCGGTGTGCACGAAGTCGGCTCCGCGTACGGCCGTCTCGACGTCGTCGGTGAGCGTGACCCGGGCTCCGCTCCGGTCTGCCAGCGCACGGCACTCGGTGACCAGTGCCGGGTCGGGCCACAGCGGTGCGGGCGCGGCGATGCGCACGTCCATGCCGAGCAGGGCGCCCATGGACAGCAGGGAGTTGCCCATGTTGTTGCGGGCGTCGCCGAGATAGCAGTAGGCGATGTCCTCCAGGGGTTTCGGGCTGTGCTCGCGCATGGTGAGGACGTCGCACAGGCTCTGGGTGGGGTGCGCGGCGTCGGTGAGGCCGTTGTAGACCGGTACCCCTGCGTGCGCCGCGAGTTCGGTGACGAGCGGGTGCGCGGAACCGCGGTACTCGATGGCGTCGAACATCCGGCCGAGGACGCGGGCGGTGTCGGCGACGGACTCCTTGACGCCGATGTGGGTGTCACCGGGGCCCAGGTAGGTGGTGGCGGCGCCCTGGTCGGCCGCGGCGGTCTCGAAGGCGCAGCGGGTGCGGGTGGAGGTCTTCTCGAAGATCAGCGCCAGGTGCCTGCCGGTGAGCCGGGGCCGTTCGGTGCCGGCGCGCCTGGCCGCCTTCAGGTCGGCGGCCAGGTCGAGGAGATGGTGGATCTCGCGTGCGGTGAAGTCGAGTTCGCTCAGGTAGGAGCGGCCTCTCAGGTCGACCGTTGTGGTGGTCATGGGGGTCTCCTCGCCCGGTCAGGCGGCCGCGTCGCGTTCGATCGGGCAGCTCATACAGCGCGGGCCACCGCGGCCGCGGCCGAGTTCGGCGCCGGCGATGGTGACGATCTCGATGCCCTGCTTGCGCAGATAGGTGTTGGTGGTGACGTTGCGCTCGTAGCCGACGATCACGCCCGGGGCGACGGCGAGGAAGTTGCTGCCGTCGTCCCACTGCTCCCGCTCGGCGTTGCGGATGTCCTGCGGCGCGGAGAGCATCCGCACCTTGTCCAGGTCGAGGGCCTCGGCCAGGGCGGTCGCCAGATCGGAGTCGGGGCTGACGTCGAAGCCGTTCTCGTGCGCCGTCCCCGGTGTCAGCGTCCAGGAGCGCAGGGAGTCGGCGAGGCCGGGGTAGATGGTGAAGGCGTCGCGGTCGACCATCGTCAGCACCGTGTCGAGGTGCATGTAGGCGCGGGTGGCGGGGAGTTGGACGGCGATCAGCCGGTCGGCCGTGCCGGAGGCGAAGAGGCGCGTGGCGAGGTTCTCCACGGCCTGGGCGGTGGTGCGCTCGCCCATGCCGACCATGACGGCTCCGTTGCCGAGGACGTGCACGTCGCCGCCCTCGAGGGTGCCGGCCGGCCCGTCGAGGAGCGGCTCGTACGCGGTTCCCGCAAACATCGGGTGGAACCGGTAGATCGCCTCGGCGTGCAGGCTCTCGCGCCGCCGGGCGGGTTTGGCCATCGGGTTGACCGACAAACGGTCGTACACCCAGCAGGAGTTGTCGCGCGGGAAGAGGTGGTTGGGCAGCGGGGGGAGCGCGAAGTCCTCGGTGTCCAGGGCGCTCCAGACCAGGCTGCGCGGAGTGGCCAGCGGCAGGTCGCACTTGAGGAGCCCGCCGACGAGGTATCCGGCCAGGGTCTCCCCGTCCAGTTCGGAGCACAGTTCGCGCACCGGGTCCAGCAGGGCGGGGCCGACGGCGGCCGGGGTGACGACCCGGTCCAGCAGCCAGTCCCGGGCCTCCGGGAGATCGAGCGTCTGCGCGAGAAGGTCGGCGAAGTAGTGCACGCGGGCGCCGTGGTCGCGCAGCACCTGGGCGAAGGCGTCGTGCTCCTCGCGGGCGCGCTTGGCCCACAGGATGTCGTCGAAGAGCAGGGCGTCGACGTTGCGCGGGGTCAACCGGGAGAGTTCGAGTCCGGGACGGTGGAGGATCACCTGTCGGAGCCGGCCGACTTCGGAGTCGACGTGGAAACGGTTCATGGCCGGGCCTTCCTGACGGGGCGAGGGGGCCGTGCGGGTGAGGTTCAGTCGTGGTGGCGGAGGATGCTCCTGCGGAAGGTTCCGGTCCGCGCCCGGCGAGGGGTCCGGGCGGTCGGTGACGAGGTCTCGGGCGCCCGCGGCTCGGGGATCTCGGCCGGGGGCGCGGCGGGTGCCGTCTCGCCGTACTCTCCGCGGTCGCGCTTCAGCCAGATGTAGACGGGCAGTCCGAGCAGCAGCACGAACAGTCCGTAGTAGACCGTCTGGTACCCGCTGCCCTGGATCGACCAGTAGGAGAAGGCCATGGCGAGCGCGGCGACGGTCACGTCGCGGGCCAGCCGCCGCGGGCTCAGGCTCTCCCGGCCGCGGGCGAGCAGCCAGTACAGCTGGGCGGCGGCGGAGAACAGATACGGGATCACGGCGGTGAGCACGCTCAGCAGCACGACCCGGGTGAAGACGTCGTCGAAGCGCGTGTAGCTGAAGACGGTGATCAGCGAGGCGAGGACGGTCGAGGCGACGATGCCGAAGGCCGGCACACCGCTCTCGCCGCGCAGCCTCGCGAAGGCACCGGGGAAGAGTCCGTCACGGGCGGCGGCGTACGGCATCTCCGCGCAGAGCATCGTCCAGCCGTTCAGAGCACCGATGCCGGAGACGATGGCGGCCACGGCGACGGCGTCGCCCGCCCAGGTGCCGCCGACGATGTTGTTCGCGGCGTCGGTGAACGGCGCCGTGGAGGCGCCGAGTTCGCCGTGCGAGACGGTGCCGAAGACCGCGAGGGTGCCCAGGACGTAGATGACGGCGCAGACGAGGGTGCCGTACACGGTGGCGCGCGGCACGTTGCGCTCCGGGTCGCGGACGCGTCCGGCGACCACCGACGCCGCCTCCAGGCCGAGGTAGCTGAACAGGGCGATGGCCGCCGCGGCCGAGATCGCTCCGAGGGCCGACTGGTCACTGGCGTTGAAGGCGCCGAAGTTGTCCGGGTCGATGAACAGCAGCCCGACGGTGGACATGAGGACCAGCGGCACGAACTTCAGCACGGTGGTGACCACCTGGAAGGCTCCGGTGTTACGGACACCGCTGAGATTGACCGCGGCGGGGATCCACAGCCCGACCAGGGCGATGAGCACCGAGTAACCCTTGCTGTGGCCGGTGTTGACGAACACCTCGACATAGCCGACCCAGGCCACGACGATCGCGGCGTTCCCCGCCCATACGGTGATCCAGTACGACCACGCGTTGAGGAACCCCGCGAACTCGCCGAATGCCTGGCGGGCGTACACGTACGGCCCGCCGCTCGCCGGCACGCGCTTCGACAGCGCCCCGAAGGTCACCGCCAGCGCCAGCGCGCCGAGCGTGACGGCGACGAACGCCACGAGGGATATGGGGCCGTACGGTGCGAGAGCGGACGGCAGGGCGAAGACGCCGGTACCGACGATGCTGCCGATCACGAGCGCGGACGCGGCCGGCAGGCCGAATTTCGCTCCGGGTGCGGCCTCGGGTCCGCTTCTCGTCTTGCTGGACATGGCTGTTCTCCTTGGGATCGTCGCTGCGGAGGGCCCCCTCGTAATGCGATCCTTCTCGGCAGCGACGGGCCGGGTGAGCGGCCGCAGGTCCCGCACCCTGCCCATTGGTCCCGTTGCGGAACACCGGTCGGCCTCCGCAACCTTCAGAGCACGTCCAGCACTTCGTGCACGGGGCACGGGGCGTCGCCGGCACCGCAGGCCCGCACCGAGGCGCGCCGGCCCGCCGTGGCCGCAGTCACCTCACTGTTGGGTGACGGTCGGACCGTCCGCGCGCAGCACGGCCAGACAACTCCGGTATTCGTCATCGTCGATCTCACCCCGGGCGAACCGTTCGGCGAGCAGCCGCTCGGGCGTGGCCGACGCGGGCGTGTGCGGATGCCCGGGGCCGCGGGTCAAGGTGCGGTAGAGCAGCGCCGCTACGGTGATCAGCACGGCCCAGAACAGGACCATGGCGACCGACGTTGCCAACCAGTCCCATGCGGTCACGTCGTGACGGTTCCAGTACACCGCGGATCACTTCCTCTCAGACGTGCGGGACCACGGCGACGGGGCAGTCGACATGATGGATCACGGAGTGGGTGACGGGACCGGTGCGCGGCCCCAGTGGCCGTTCGGCGAGGCGGTGCCCCACGACGAGCAGACTCGCTCCTGAGCCGGCCCGGACCAGCACGGACTGGGGCCTGCCCTGGGCCACGGTCTCCGCGACGTCGACGTCGGGGTACTTCTCCCGCCATATCGGCAGCACGTCGGTGCGGAAACCCCGCCAGTGCTCGGCGCTCTTGGGCTCCTGCACGACGGCGACCGCGGACGGCCCGCCCCCGAGCGCCGAGGCTGCCTGCCAGGCGTACACCACGCGCAGCCGGGCGTGCCGCAGCCGGGCTGCCTCGAAGGCGAACCCGATCACCTCGTCGCACGGGTCGGCGACGTCGACGCCCAGCACCACGTCCCGGTAACCGGTTCGGACGGAGTCGCTCCCGTCCTGCGCCGGAAGGTGCTCGTCCGCCGCCTCCTCCCCCGTCCGGACGAGGACGACGGGCCGCGTGGCCTTCGCCACCACGCCCAGCGCCACCGACCCCACAAGGAACCCGGTGAAGCCGCTCAGCCCACGTGAGCCCAGCACCAGCAGGTCGGCCTGTTCGGCCGCGCGCAGCAGCGCCGGCGTCGCCGGTCCCTCGATCTGCTCGTCCTCCAGGCGGGTACCGGGGCTCACCTCACGGATGTACTCCTCCGCCTGCCGCAGCGCCCGCCGCGCCAGATGGCGCTGCACCGCGCTCGCGGACGCCTCGTGACCGGGACGTGGGCTCGAGTCCGCGGCGTGCACCAGCCGCAGTTTGCGGTCGCGGCGCAGTGCCTCACGGGCGGCCCAGCCGGCAGCGGCCAGACTCTCGGCGGATCCGTCCACCCCAACGATCACCGGCGCGAGCATGACGTACACCTCCATCACTTGAACTGCTCCTCATGCCCAGCCTCGCGCCGTGCCCCAACAGCGGAAATGGGCCGCCGGGTCTGTCCGGGGGGCCGTCCGGCCTCTCCTCGCCGCGGTCAAGTGCCCGCCCGGCAGCCCGAAACAAGGGTGGAGAGCGCGCGGTCACGGCTCCGCCCCGGTTCGGCAGCGCCCTGAAGGGGCGCGGGGAACTGCGCGACCAGCCACGATGGCGCCGCAGACGGTCGACGGCATGGCGCGACACTTCCAGCGGAGCGCTCAGTGCCCCGGCACTAGTCCGCGAGCACCAGTCGTTCCGTTTCCCCCGGCTGCAGGCAGACCGTGCGGTCCGGCAGCCGCACGTCGATCGGTGACGCGTCGGACGACGGCACGACGATCTCCAGTCGCTCGTGCTCCAGGCGCAGCCGGACGCCCCAATGGTCCTGGTAGCGCAGGGCGAAGCCGTACGACGACAGTTCCGGCAGCGGAACCGGGTTCAGCCAGAGCGCGCCCTCCCGGGTCTCCAGTCCGGTCAGCCCCCGCTGGACGAGGTCGAGGGTGCCGGCCATGGCTCCGAGATGGATACCCTCGCCGGTCGTGCCGCCCTGCACATCGGCGATGTCGCCCTGCAGTGCCTCCTGGCAGAACTTCCAGGCCTCGGCGCGCCGGGCCCGCGCCAGCACCCAGCCGTGCACCAGGCCGCTCAGGGTGGAGCCGTGGCTCGTACGGTGCAGGTAGTAGTCCACGGTCCGGCGCCAGGTGTCCTCGTCGACCGGCACCCCCAGCCGGTCGAAGACGAGGCGGAGTTCGTCCGGTGAGAAGAGGTAACCGAGCATCAGGACGTCGGCCTGTTTCGAGGCCTGGTAGCGGTTGACGGTGTCGCCCTCGGCCTCCAGGATCCGGTCCAGGCGCCGGATGTCCCCGTACCTGTTGCGATAGCCCTCCCAGTCGAGTTCGGCGAGGTCGCCGTAGCCCTCGAACTGGCTGATGACGCCGGCGTGGAAGGGCACGTGCAGCGTGCGCGACACGTCCTCCCACTGTTCGAGTTCGCCCCCGTCGAGGCCGGTGCGTTCGACGAGTTCGCTCCGGCGCGGATCGGGAAGGCCGCGCAGCACGTCCGCCGCCCTGGCCAGCACCCACGCGGCTGTGACGTTGGTGTACGCGTTGTCGTCGAGACCGGGACGGAGTGCGTCGGGGTAGGCGTCGTGGTACTCGTCGGGGCCGACCACGCCCCTGATGCGGTGCCGCCCCAGGCTCTCGTCGTAAGTGGCCGAGTGGGCCCAGAAGCGGGCGATCTGCAGCAGCATCTCGGCGCCCTTGCTGTGCAGGAACTCGGTGTCGCCGCTGGCCTGGCAGTACTGCCACACGTTGTACGCGACCGCCGATCCGACGTGGTGCTGCAGCCGGGAGTGGTCCGGCAGCCAGCGGCCCGAGCGGGGGTTGAGATGGAGCTGCTGGGTCTCCTCGCGCCCGTCGCTGCCGCTCTGCCAGGGGTACATCGCCCCCTTGCGCCCCTGTGCCCGGGCGGCGTTGCAGGCCTGTTCCAGTCGGCGGTGGCGGTAGCGCAGCAGGGCCCTGGAGACCTCGGGGAAGTGCAGGTTGAGGTAGGGCAGGACGAACAGCTCGTCCCAGAAGACGTGGCCGCGGTAGGCCTCGCCGTGCAGACCGCGCGCCGGTACGCCGACGTCGAGGTCGGCGGTGTGCGGCGAGAGCGTCTGCAGCACATGGAAGAGGTGCAACCGCAGGATACGGCCCGACTCTCCGGGAACGTCGAGGTCGGCCCGGCGCCAGAGCTGGTCCCAGGCGGTGAGGTGCGACTCCAGCAGGTCGTCGAAGCCGGGTGCGCGGCCGACCCGGTCGACCGCGGCGTACAGCGGGTCGCTGATGGCCGGGTCGCGGGAGGTGTGGAGGGCGACCGTCTTGTCGACGGTCGCGGTGCGGCCAGCGTTCAGGTCCAGGCGCAGGCGCTGAATGGCGCGCGGCTCCTCGTGCACGGTCGTGACGTGCGCGTCCGCGGTCAGCCGGGCCGCCATGCCGATCCGGATGTCCGACGTCCGGGTGCGGCAGCGCAGCCACACCGTGTCCGGTGCGGCCGTCCCGGTGTGCACATGGGTCAGATGACGGCCGTCGAGATCGCGGTAGCGCGACACGCCGGCGTTGGTGACGCCGCCGTCGAGGGCTGCCTCGACCTCGAGTGGACCCGAGAAGCCCACGGCGTTGAACTCGGTGCGCAGGGCGGCCAGATGGGCGTCGCCCATGTGCACCAGCCGTTGCTGACGGATCATCAATTCCCGTCCGCCGTCGAGTTCGTACCGTGTCCGCCGCTCCAGCAGTCCCGACGCCAGATGCAGGGCCATGCGGTGTTCGAGCACCGTCGCGGTGTCGGGCGTGAGCCACTGCCCGCCCGGTACGCGGAATCGCAGCGGCAGCCAGTTCGGCACGTTGACCATGTCCTCGTTCTCGACCTGCCGCCCGGCCACGTCGGAGGTGAGCCGGTTGTAGCAGCCCGCCACGTAGGTGCCCGGGTAGTGCACGACGTCCGCCGCGCACTCGGGGAGTGCCCCCCGGGTGGCGAAACAGCCGTTGCCCAGCGCGCACAGGGACTCCCGCAGCCGCTCGTCGGCGGGCTCGTAGCCCTCGTACTCCCAGGTCCAGTCCGTCACTCGACGCCCCCTCACACCCGCGACTCCGCGAGATCCCGTACGCCGGCGCAGGTGCCGTGGCACAGCAGTCCCGCAATCGTGTTCCCATCGGCGATGCGGTCGACGCCGATCACAGGGCCGAAGCGGTCGCCGCGGCCCGCCTCGACGCCGACCAGGGCGGCCGGGTGCGCGGCACACACCGCTCGTGCCGTCCCGGTACGCCGCACCTGCTCGGCGGGCAGCCGCTCCTTGCCGGCAACGACCGCGCCGACGTTGCCCTCCGTCCTCTCGACGCCGCGCGAAACACGGGCCGAGTCGGTGATCCGTCCGTCGGGGGCGAAGAGAACGGCCCTTCTTTCCCGCAGCCCGGGGGCCGGCGGGTCGCGGAGCACCACGGGGGTGCGGGGGCGCCGCACCGTCACACCTGCTGTGGCACGATCGCCACCGGGCAGTCCGCGTGGTGCAGCAGTGTGTGCCCCACTCGCCCCAGTTGGAGGCCGAAGTACCCGGACCGGCGCCGGGCACCGATGATCACGAGATCGGCGGCGGCCGAACGGCGCAGCAGCACACTGCGGGCGGGACCCTCCACCGTGCTGCGGCGTACCCGGACACCGGGGTGGTCGGCCACCGCGTCGTGCAGCAGGGCATCGAGCAGGGCGGACGCCCGCTCCTCGTGGAGGTGCGCGGGGTCCCCGGCCAGCAGAGGATGGTCGGCGGTCTCGTGCGCGGGGCACCGCCAGGCACGCACGACGTCCAGGACGCCTCCGCGCGCCTCCGCCTCGCGGAAGGCGTACCGCACGGCCTCACCGCCGGCCGCGGGCTCGCCCGCGCCGAGCACGATCCGCTCGTGGGTGCCCGCCACACCGGCCTTGTCGCCCCTGACCACGATCACCGGGCAGTACGCACGGGCCGCCACGGCCAGGCTGACCGAGCCGAGGAGCAGGCCCGCCAGCTCACCGCGGCCCCGCGACCCCGTCACCAGGGCATACGCGTTGTGGCCCGCGCTCAGGAGCGCGTCCGCCGCCTCCTCGGGGACCACGTCCACGGAGACCTTCACTTCAGGGTTGCGCAGCCGGGCACGCTCCGCGGCTGCTCCGACGATGTTGTCCGCCAACACCCGCTCGGACGGGCGTTCGAGTCCGACGGACGGTACGGACCCCTCGTAGCGCTCCCAGAGGGAGGCGTAGACGAGACGCAGGGGCAGCCCGTGCCGGGCCGCTTCGTCCACCGCCCAGTCGACCGCCACCAGACTCGAGTCCGATCCGTCGACGCCCACGACCAGGGGCAGCTCCATCTTCCCCACCGCCTTTCGTCGGGCGGCACACTCGTACGGCGAGGGGCTCCACCGTCACCCTTGCACCGGCAGCCCGGCTTCGCGAGGGGTGGTTCGGCCCCGAACAGGGACACTCGGCCCACGGGACCGTGCTCCGCGTCCTCCGTGCGCGCCCGGTCGAGGGCCACTCGGCCCGGTGACCGGCCCGCTCAGCCCCTGGGCCGACGGGCGCGCCGGCCGGATCCTGAAGGCGAAGCCTGGAGAGAAGGTGCGCCATGACCGAGGGTGGGCCAACGCCGGTGTGGCAGACAAGCGGGCGGCTGCACGCGCGCCGCGGCCGCCGGTCCGGCACGGGCTGTCCGAGATGTCCCGTAACTCCCGAAGGAGGTCGATCATGACAACTCCGCTCCTGCTGCTCCTCGCACTGGTGGCCGGCACGTACCTGGTGTTCAAGAGCTCGCTCATCGTGGGGCTGGTTCTCATGGGGGCCGGTTTCATCGGTCTGATGATCTTCATGTCCACCGTGGGCAGCCGCCAGCGCCCGGGGGAGAACGAGATGGTCATCGAAGAGCGCCACTACATCGGCCGCAACGACGAAGACCACCATCGCTACCACCACTGACCGGCACACCACCGGGCAAGTTTCCGGCCGTCGTGAACTCGTGAGCGGGAGTGGCCGCCTTGTACGCCATCGACCAGTGCCGGGCAACACGCCCCGGAGGCAGTGCCCGGCACAGCGTCCTCACTGCCGGCGCCGAGGCGGCCTGCCCGACGGTCGTGGCCACAGCCGCACCCGGCGCCCGGCCGCCCTGTCCTCCGACCACCCGACCAACAGCACCGCGACGGCGATGAGCGGCCAGGCGATGAGGTACGGCAACCAGGTGGCGCCCAGCGGCAGGGAGTTCTCCAGCACCGGGACCCGCCACATCCCGTCCATGATGAGCACACCCAGCACCAGTGCCACTTCGTGCCACAAATACACCGTCACCGCACGGGCATTGAGCAGCACCACGGCGGCGTGCACCGGCCGCACGCGGGTGACCCAGGCGTCCCCGCGCGGTCCGAACCGCAACAGCAGGAGGACGAAGCCGAAGGACCACAGGGCCTGCCCGAGCGGGATCGAGCCGAGGTCGTAGCCCTCGTCGGTGGGATGCGACAGGGCGAACCAGCCGCCGACCGCCATGGCGGCCCCCGCCTGCGCCGCCACCCGGGCCGCCGCCAAACGCAGTACGAGCCCGTCGTGGTGGGCGAAGCCCAGCAGCCAGCAGGCCCCGAAGGTGACCAGGTCGGTGAAGGGCGCCTCGACAGAAGCGGACAGCGGCAGCAGTTCGCTCTGCGCGAGCACCGCCAGCAAGAGGAAGACCGCCACCGAGACCCATGGGGCCCTGCGGAACACCCGCAGCAGCAAGGGCGAGAGGATCACGAACAGCAGGTAGGCGCGGATGTACCACAGGGGTGCGACGACCTGCCGGGCCCAGCCGGTGTCGTCGAAGGGCGGTTCGCCGACCGGAACGAACCAGAACACCATCCGCGCCCACCCGCCCGCGTCGCCGTCCTCGTCCGGTCGCCAACCCGTCCACAGCATCGCTGCGACGACGACCAGGCCGAACAGCCACACCGGCGGCAGCAGCCGGCGCATACGGGCGCGCACCACCGCAGCGGCGGACCGGTCACCGCGGCCGAGGGAACGGGCCATCAGCGAGCCGGCCAGGGCGAACATCACGCCCATCGCCGGGAACACGAGGGTGAGCCAGGCCCAGTCGAAGGCGTGGTACGTCACGACACGGACCAGGGCCACCGCCCGCAGGAAGTCGAGATAGAGGTTACGGCCGCCCGGACGGGATGCGGCGGGTTGAGCGGTCGGGGCGGGCGGAGCGGTCGTGGTGGGCGGGGCGGACCCGGCGGCGGGGGCGACCGGCCGCTCGGCCGGCACCGGCCGCGCCGAGGGCAGCGGTGCCGCCGCCACCTGGCCGGTTCGACGCAGCTTGTGCCAGCGCAGGCGGGCGCCGGTGAGCGCCGTGGTGCACGACTGCAGGAGCACCGTGTAGAGCAGCTGACGGTAGAAGAGCTGCTGCAGCGGAAGCGCCCACAGGGCACGTTGCTTCTCCCCGTCGAGCCGCAACGCGTAGGCGGCGCAGAGCAGTTGTACGCCGAGCAGCGCGCCCCAGGCCAGTGCCGTGCGCCCCGGGTCCCGGAAGAGCAGCCCGTACAGGAGGAACAGGTCGATGAGCGGGGCGAGCAGCGGGGTGAGAACGGTGAACAGCACCACCAGGGCCAGTCCGTACCGGCCGAAGTGACCCGCATGCCCCCGTTCGACGACGGCGTGACGGTGTTTCCACATCGCCTGAAGGGTGCCGTAGCTCCACCGGTAGCGCTGCCGCCACAACTCGCCGACGCTGCCGGGCGCCTCTGTCCACGCGCGAGCGCCCTCCTCGTACACGACGTGCCAACCGCCCCGGTGCAGAGCCATGGTGAGGTCGGTGTCCTCGGCGAGGGTGTCGTCGCTCAGGCCGCCGACGTGCCGCAGTGCGGTGCGCCGGAAGGCTCCGACGGCCCCGGGCACGGTGGGGATGCAGCCGAGCACGTCGTACATCCGGCGGTCGAGGTTGAGCCCCATCACGTATTCCAGATGCTGCCACGTGCCCAGCAGACGGCCGCGGTTGCCGACCTTGGTGTTGCCGGCCACCGCCCCGACCCGGCGGTCGGCGAAGGGCTGCACGAGGCGGTGCACGGTGGCCGGCTCGAAGACCGTGTCGCCGTCCATCATCACGATCAGCCGGTGCGAGGCGTGCGCGACGCCGGTGTTGAGGGCGGCCGCCTTCCCGCGGTTGGCCTGGCATACGACGCTGACACCGGGCAGCGCCAGCGACTCCACGACCTCGGCCGTGCCGTCCGTGGAGCCGTCGTCCACCACGACCACCTCGACCGGGTGCTCGCTCTTGACCACGGACAGCACGGTCTGGGCGATACACGCGCGCTCGTTGTACGCGGGAATCACCACGCTGACGGGCTCGGTGACCTCCGGTCCCCAGGAGAAGTCCGGGGCGCGGCGCCCGTCGGCGTGGCGGCGGGCGAGCACCAGCATGGCCGCGAATCGGAGGAGCATCAGCACGCCGACGGCGGCCATCAGCACCGCCAGGGCGGGCACCAGCCGGTCACCGACGGTCACGGCCACCACGAAGACGCGTCCGCTCCACAACTCGGCTCCGGAGACCGGATGGTGGGCGCTGTCGGCCCCGAGTCCAGCGGTGACGGTCGTGAACCGGTAGCCACGGGCGACGAGCTCGGGGATGAGGACGTCCAGTGCGTGGACGGTCCGGGAGCGGTCACCGCCGGCGTCGTGCAGCAGCACCACGGCTCCCTGCCCGGTCAGCCTGCCGGTGACGCGGGCGGCGATGGCGGCCGCGCCCGGCTGCCGCCAGTCCTCGGTGTCGATGTCGACCAGCGCGGTGATGTACCCCTTCTTGCCGAGCCGTTGGACCACCGGCCAGGACAGGTCGTCCAGATCCGCGGCATGGGAGGAATAGGGCGGCCGGACGAGCGAGCTGTGGATTCCCGCCGCTCCCGCGAGGGCGAGCTGGGTCTGCGCCAGCTCGCGCTGCATACGGGCGTCGGAGTGATACACGAGATCGGGGTGAGTGAAGCTGTGCACGCCGACCTCGTGTCCGGAGCCCGCCATCCGCCGTACGAGGCCGGGCTCCCGGGCGGCCGCGGCGCCGGTCACGAAGAACGTGCCCTTGACGTCGTGGCGGTCGAGCACGTCGAGGATCCGCGGGGTCCACGTCGGGTCCGGTCCGTCGTCGAAGGTCAGGGCGACGGTGTGGTCCGGGAGAGCGTGACTGCGCGTCCCGGACCCGGAGGTGTCGATCACGGGTCCGCCGCGCAGCACAGCCTCGGGCACATGCCCGGACGACACCGCGGGGTGGACACGGTGGTCGGCAGCGAACTCCCCGTGTGTGTACCCGTGCAGCAGCAGGACACCGGCCACGACGGCCAGGACGAGGAGCAGGGACCCGATCCTCGGTCGCGAGGCGGCGGTCCCACGGGAGCGATCCGCGCCACGGGTGCGGCCGGCCTGTCTCGCGGCGGGATGTCCCAGCGGCCCTGCGGACATGGTCAGGATCCCGGGGAAGTGCCGGATGGCGCCCCGCCGCTCTGCGTCGCCCCGCCGGCGCCGGGCGATGCGCTCGGCGTGCCACCCGGAGTTCCCGGACTCGTGGGACTCGCAGTGCCGTCGGAAACGCTGGGCGAGGGCGTGGGACCGGTACCCGACGGGCTGCCGGAGTCCGGCGGGCCGGTGCCCGTCGAGGAGTCACCCGTGGGCGACGCACCGCCGGTGCCGGTCGCCGGGGCGGAGGAGAAGCCGGGCGCGACGGACTCCGTAGGTGCGGGAAGACCCGTGACACCCGACGGCGAAACGGACGCGCCGGAGGAGGGCGCCACGGACTCGCCCGGCAGGTCCTCCTTCGGGGTCTCTCCCACGGAGCCCGGTTGCTCCGAAGGCAGCCCCGGAAGGGGCAGCACGGTGCGCGGGGCGAACGGCGTCGCGCCCGTGAAGCTGAGCAGCAGCACGGCGGTGTACGCGAGGAGGAGCGCGCCCGTCGCGCAGCCGAACCGCCGAATGCGGCGGGCGCGGCGTCCGCTGGAGTCGACGAAGACGGGATCGGCGCCGCCGGCCTCCGTGGTCGAGCCTGCGGGGTCCGGCAGGACCAGCGGCAACGTGTCGGTGCCGGGCCGCGCGGCACGCGCACGCTGGGCCTTCGTCCGGGAACGCAGCATCTCTCCCCCTCTCGCCCCTTGCCTCCAGGCTCGTGGCGGGTGTCCGGGGCGCCCAGGGGCCGACCGGCCCGCGGCGAGGCCGGAGGGGACCTGCCTCCCGGCAACACTCCCGCCCAGCCTGGGAGCAGAGAGATCCCGAGAGGGGGGAAGATCATGGCGACCGTGACCTTCGACAAGGCGACCCGCTGCTTCCCGGGCATGGACCGTCCGGCCGTCTGCGGGCTCGAACTGGAGATAGCGGACGGCGAGTTCATGGTGCTGGTGGGGCCCTCCGGCTGCGGCAAGTCCACCAGCCTGCGCATGCTCGCCGGGCTGGAGGACGTCGACTCCGGATCGATCCGCATCGGCGACCGGGACGTCACCCATCTGCCGCCCAAGGACCGCGACATCGCGATGGTGTTCCAGAACTACGCGCTCTACCCGCACATGACGACCGCCGACAACATGGGCTTCGCCCTGAAGATCGCACGCATGCCCAAACGCGACGTCCGCCGACGCGTCCAGGAGGCCGCCGCCATCCTCGATCTGCGGGACTACCTCGACCGCAAGCCCAAGTCGCTCTCCGGTGGCCAGCGTCAGCGCGTCGCCATGGGCCGCGCCATCGTCCGCGAACCACAGGTGTTCCTCATGGACGAGCCCCTGTCCAACCTCGACGCCAAGCTGCGCGTGCAGACCCGCACACAGATCGCCGTGCTGCAACGCCGCCTGGGTACCACGACCGTGTACGTCACCCACGACCAGGTCGAGGCCATGACCATGGGAGACCGCCTGGCCGTCCTCGACAACGGCCTGCTGCAGCAGGTGGGCACGCCCAAGGAGGTCTTCGCCCGGCCGGCCAACACCTTCGTCGCCGGCTTCATCGGATCACCTGCCATGAACCTCTTCCGCCTGCCCCTCACCGGTAACGGGGTTCAGCTGGGCGGCGTGTCCCTGCCACTGCCCCGCCCGACCCTCGAGGCCGCCGGAAACGGCTCCGCGTCGGAGATCGTGCTCGGGGTCCGCCCGGAGCAGTTCCAGCTCCTGTCCCCGGAGGATGCGGACGGTCCCGGGCTGGAACTCGTCGTCGACGCGGTCGAGGACACCGGCTCCGTCGCCTACGCCCACGCCACCGCGAAGCTCGGCCAGGAGCTCGCCCCCGTCGTCGTCCGGCTGCCCGGACGGCCCACCCGGAGCAAGGGGGCCCGACTGCGCGTCGGGGTCCGTCCGGACGACGTGCACTGCTTCTCGGCCGCGACGGGCCTGCGGCTTCCCGGCGAGAAGCTCACGACGCCCCGCAGGGATCACGAACACGCCGGCCGGGCTCACCGCTGACGGTGCCCGGTACGGCAGGCGCGCCGCCGTACGCCCACCGGACGGTGGGGCGGTTCGGTCCCCTGACCAGGGACGCTCGGCCCCTGCCCCGGCGCGCAGCCGGGAGAGAGGCTGAAAGGGCATCGGGAGGCGGGCTTCCCGGGAAGGTCCTCCAAGGGACAGCAACGGCCGCCCGGCCGATCGGGCCCGTGCGAGTCCCGGCTCCCGATGCCATCACGGGCCACCGCGCCCGTCGGCCGAGGCGGTCGGGCGCGCCCGCACAGCAACATCTGTTCGCCCGACTCCCGTGGAGCGCGGCGGACGCGGAGAGGAGTGGGCGCCATGACCCGCATCGTCGGCGAAGTGATGACCCGCGAGGTCGTCGAGGCGCACCGGGACACCTCGTTCAAGGACGTGGCGCGGTTGCTGGACGAGCACCACATCAGCGGGCTTCCGGTGGTGGACCAGGACGACAAGGTCCTGGGCGTGATCTCCGAGACCGACCTGATCCGGCACCAGGCGGCCCGGCCCGCCGAGAACCGGGTCCGGCACTCCCGGCTGTCCGCCCGGCGCCGGGCTGCCACCCGTCGCGCGGCCGACCGGGCCCGCGCCACCACCGCGGAGGACCTGATGTCGACTCCCGCGATCACCGTGCACCCGGAACAGCCGGTGGCGGACGCCGCGCGCGTCATGGAGCGGCACGGCGTGGAGCGGCTTCCCGTGGTGGACGAGGAGGACCGCCTCATCGGCATCGCCACACGCCGCGACCTGTTGCGCGTCTTCCTGCGCATGGACGAGGAGATCCGCCGGGAGGTCCTCGACGACGTGACCCGCGCCATGTCCCTGCCTCCCCACACCGTGATCGTCTCGGTCCAGGACGGCATGGTCACACTCGAGGGACGGCTGGAGCACCGCAGCGACATTCCGCTCGTGATCCAGCTGACGTATCGGGTGGACGGCGTGGTCGGCGTGCTGAACAGCCTGACGTACCGCATCGACGACACGCACCGGCCCGAGAGACACCCCTCCCGGCGGATCGGGCACTACTGGCTGCCCGAGCGCTGACCCCGCGCAGCCGGGGACGGCGGTCACGTCATCGGCTCACGGACACCCCCGGCCAGGGGCCGTTCGGCACGAGAACGGTGCCGCTCGGCCCACGCCGGCCCCATTCGGCCCGAAGCACCGTGGAAGCACAGGCCGTCCAGGGGAGGCACCATGACCGAACACGCCGCCCGTCGCGGCATCGTGGTCGGCGTCGACGGGTCCGAGGCGTCGCGGGCCGCTTTGCGCTGGGCGGCGGCGCAGGCGCGCGTCCTCGGGACGGAGGTGGTCGCCGTGCACGCGTGGGATCCTGCCGCGGCGGGCTACGCGCCCTACGCTCCGGCATCCGCCCGGCCGACGGCCGCGGAACAACGCGAGCGGGCCGCGCAGACCCTGGCTTCCACCGTGCGCAAGGCCTTCGGCACGCGTATCGACCCCGCGGTGCGCGCCGTGCTGGTGGAGGGGCCGCCCGCACGAGTCCTGCTGCAGTACGCCCGCGGCGCCCTGCTGCTCGCGCTGGGGCGCGGGGCCCATGGGCAGTGGGAGTTGCCCCCGGTCGGCTCCGTGGGGCGCGAGTGCCTGCGGTGTGCGACGATCCCCGTGGTGACGGTGCCGGCCCCCTACTCGCCCGACGCACGGCTTGGGGCTGCCGAGGCGCACGGCCACCTCCGCAGTGGTACCGCGGCGCAGCGTGTTCGCCCGGCCCGGGAGCGGCACGGACCCATGGACGGCCGGCGACGAGGCCACGAAACGCGAGGTGTGTGATGGACGTCTTGGTGGGCTACGCGACCGCTCACGGCTCCACACGGGACATCGCGGACCGTCTGGCGGCCGGACTGGACAGGGCGGGTTTGAGAGCCGAGTCCAAGGCGCTGGAGACCGTGGACGACGCCACCGCGTACACCGCGTTCGTCCTGGGCAGCGCCGTGCACGGACAGACCTGGCTCGAGCCGGCCAAGACCTTCCTCCGTGACCATCTCGACCTCCTGTGCGCCAGGCCCGTGTGGATCTTCAGCGTCGGGATGCCGGCAGCTCTGCGCGGGCCGTGGAAGCGCCTGGCGGCGAAGGAGATTCCGCTGATCGTGGAGAGTCTGCCCGGCGAGCTGCCCTACCGTGACCACCGGCTGTTCTCCGGCGTCGTCGCCCCGGCCCAGCTGTCCCTCGTCGGACGCGTCCTGTTCCGCCTGGTGGGCGGCCGGTTCGGCGACTACCGCGACTGGGACGCCGTGGACGGCTGGGCGGCCGAAATCGCCGGAGCACTCACTCGCTCCTCCTGACGAGCCGGTACCCGGCTCAGCAGCTGACGGACGTACGGTGATCCGTGCCCGCGGGCGGGTGCGGCGTCCGCGTCGGCCGGCTCGGCGGCGTGTGCAGGCGACGCCTCAGCAGCCGCAGTGCGAGCGCGTCGAACAGCGCGGTCAGGACGAAGGTCACGCCCATCGCCGCGACCAGCAGCACCGTGAACCGCTCCCAGAACTCCGGTGTGAGACTCGTACCCACTGTTCTCGCCCTCCCTCGGATCGGCGTCGTTCCCTCACACCTCCAGCCAACTCCGGCGCCGCGCGCCGCACATGAGCCGACCGGCCCGAACACAGGTCTGGAGCGGCCCTTGCCCCGGCCCTGCCCGCGCTCGGGTGCGGGGAGGTGGGCCGGTCGGCCCCCGGCGAGGGTCCGGCCCGGCCCGTGATCCGGGGTCCATGGCCTCATTGGCGTCCGACCGACCGCGGACAAGGCTTCTCGCCACGCGCGGTGCAGGTGCGACCGGAACACCGCGCACGACGACTCAGGAGGCGACGATCATGAAGCGGATGCAGGAGGCCAAACACCCTCGGACTCCGCGGCGGCCGGAGCCACAGGACCTGCGCACACCCTCCGGGCGGCGCCTTCCCTACTGAGCACCCGGCGTCCGATGGCGTGGCCCGCCGAGGGACGAGCACCCGCTCCTGCTTCGGGGGTTGGGGCCGAACGGCCCTGGCGGCGGCCGGGTCCGTGTGTTGTGCTGGAGGTGACGGGAAGGGCCCAGCGATAGACGCGGGGAAGCGGTTGCGAGCCGCGCACCGCGCAATCAGGATCCGCGAGAAGCGGATGGGCCCTTCCCGCCCTGTCGTGCCGTGCCGTGTCGTGTCGTGGAGTCGGCATCTCTTCCGCCGAAGCCGTGCAGGGACTTTCAAGCCTGCTCTCCAGGGTCTGCCCCGGCGCCCGGTCGGTGATGGGATCCCGTTCGCCGGACACGCCACTCGGGGCGCGTCGGAGAGACGATGCAAGGGGGGACACGGTCTCACCGCCGCGCCGTCGCGGCGCGCGCATCAGGAGGTGTCCCATGCGTTTCGAGAACCGTACGCAGGCAGGGCGCCTGCTGGCCCGGAGTCTGGAGCACCTGCGAGGGCAGGACGTGGTGGTTCTGGGACTGCCACGAGGCGGAGTCCCCGTGGCCTACGAGGTGGCCAGGGAGCTGGACGCGCCTCTGGACGTGCTGGTGGTGCGGAAGCTGGGCGTGCCCTGGCAGCCGGAACTGGGTTTCGGCGCCGTCGGGGAGAACGGGGTGAGCGTCCTCAACGACGACGTGCTCCGAAGTGCCGGGCTGAGCGCCGCCCGACAGGCGTCCGTGGAACAGAGAGAGCGAGCAGAGCTGGAGCGTCGTGTACGCCGCTACCGACAGGGCCGTGAACCGGTGCCCGTGGCCGGTCGCACGGTGGTGGTCGTGGACGACGGTCTGGCCACCGGTGCCAGCGCCGAGGCGGCCTGCCAGGTCGTCCGCGGTCAGGGAGCGGCCCGGGTCGTGCTCGCCGTGCCGGTCGGGCCGGATGAGACCCTTCCCCGCCTCCGCATGGTGGCCGACCAGGTGATCTGTCTGGAGTCCCCGCGTCGCTTCGGCTCGGTCGGCACGTGGTACCACGACTTCGCGCAGGTCGACGACGAGGAGGTCACCGAGTTGCTCGAACGGGCCGCCCGTCCTGAGACGGCTCCACTGCCCGCCATCGGCGACGCTCCGCCCTGGGACCGGGAGATCGAGGTGCCCGCCGGGCGGGTGCGGCTGGCCGCGCGGTTCGTGCTCCCCGAGGCCGCGCCGGCGGTCGTGGCATTCGCACACGGCAGCGGCAGCAGCCGGCACAGCCCGCGCAACCGGTACGTCGCCGACCTCCTCAACGGAGCAGGACTGGGCACTCTGCTGCTCGACCTGCTCACAGAGGACGAGGAACGCGACCGCCACAACGTCTTCGACATCGTCCTGCTCGCCGGCCGTCTGCGCGCCGCCGCGCTGTGGCTGCGCCGTGCAACCACCCTGCCCGTGGCCTACTTCGGGGCCAGCACCGGCGCGGCCGCCGCTCTGGAGGCGGCCGCGGAGGACTCCGCCATCGGCGCGATCGTCTCCCGCGGAGGGCGTCCCGACCTGGCCACGCCGACCGCGCTGACACAGGTGCGGGCCCCGACCCTGCTCATCGTGGGCTCCCGCGACACACAGGTCCTCAGCCTCAACCGGCTGGCGGCGGACCGGATGCACTGCGAGCACCGCATCGCGGTCGTCCCGGGCGCCACCCACCTCTTCGAGGAGCCGGGCGCCCTGGACACGGTCGCCGATCTGGCC
Source organism: Streptomyces sp. HUAS ZL42 (assembly GCF_040782645.1). GTDB lineage: Bacteria > Actinomycetota > Actinomycetes > Streptomycetales > Streptomycetaceae > Streptomyces. The sequence continues at coordinate 8,977,493 of NZ_CP160403.1, read as the reverse complement.
CGCGAGTGGTTCATCGGCCACCTCGCGCGCCCTGCCGCCGGCGCCCCGCCCCGCGGCCAGGGATGATGCGTGACGCCGCATCAGAGGGTTCGTCACGAGTCGCCGCGCGGTCGGCGGCGATGGCGTCGTGGCACTCCCGGACCCCGGCACGCCAGGACAGCCCGCCCTTGGGGCCGTTCGACCTGCGGAACGGCCCGGGCGGCCCTGTCGTGGGCCGGCCCGTGGGCGGGATGGTGTGCACAAGGAATCGTGGCCCGTACACCGCTGGAGGCTGCCATGGACGACCGAGAGGCGCGGGAAACCGGCACGGCCTCGATGGAGGCACGCCACGCGGTGCCTACCCTCGCCCGCAAACCGGCCGAGGAGTTCCGCCAGAACGTGATGGTGCGCTACCTGCAAGCCATGGCCTCCCACGCGGCGCAGGCCGCCGCCGAGGAGGCGGCCGTGCCCGCGGGGCCCGTCGCGGACCGCACGCCTTCGCATGACGCCGCGCACGCGACTGTCGCGGACCTTCAGGTGAGCCGCATCGTGAAGCGGTCCGTGGCCGGGGTGTCCCCCGACACGCCGTTCCTGGACATCGCCCGGATGCTGGCCCGCGAGCGGATCGGGGCCGCGCCCGTGCTGGACGCCGACCGGCGCGTCATCGGCGTGATCGCGGAGTCCGACCTCCTCGCCCGCGCGGCATCCCTCGCGTCCTCGCCCGAGCAACCCGGACCGTTCGGCAGGCTGCTCGGCCGTCGGCAGCGCTCCGTCGACGCGGGCGGGACGGCCGCCACGCTGATGTCGGCGCCGGCGCTCACCGTCCATCCCTGGACTCCCGTGGTCGAGGCGGCGCGCACCGCCGCCCACTCCAGAATCAGGCAGGTGTTCGTGACCGACCACCGGGGCCGTCTGGTGGGCGTCGTCAGCCGAAGCGAACTGCTGCATGCCCTGGTCCGCGACGACGACGCCATCCGGGAGGAGGTCGTCTCCCGTGTCCTGCGGGACGAGCTGGGAATCGACCGGGCGAGCATCGACGTGCACGTCCTCAACGGCACCGTCACACTCACCGGCTCACTCGCGGCGGACCTGCTGCCGCGCCTGACCGAGGCGGTGGCACGCATCCCGGACGTCCTCGACGTGGTGGACCACCTCACCGCGGTGTGAGAAGAGCAGGCCGTGGGTCCCCGGGCCATTGTCCCGCCGCGCCCGAAAGTTCCCTTGGAAGCGCCGACCAGGAGGCCAGGTCATGACACACACGGCACCGGAGATCGTCACCACCCTGCGGCTGCAGGAGGCGGACGTGCACCGGCTCGAGGTCGCCCACGTCCACGGCGACGCGTACGACGTCGACATCCGCGGCCATCAGCTCCTGGTCGACCAGCCCACGGACGCGGGCGGCACCGATGTCGCGCCCACCCCCGTCGAACTGTTCGCCGCCTCCCTGGCCACCTGCGTCGCCTTCTACGCCGGCCGCTATCTCCACCGCCACGGCCTTCCTCGCAGGGGACTGCGCGTCCGCGCCGAATTCACGATGGCCACCGACCGGCCCGCCCGCGTCGGCACCGTACGCCTCACGATCACGCCCCCGCCCGCGCTCTCCGCACAGCGTCACGCGGCCCTGCTCGCCGTGGCGGCACACTGCACGGTCCACAACACGCTGCGGCAGCCGCCGGAGATCGACATCCAGCTGGAACCGTGACACCTCACCGGCTTCGCCCGCCTCCGCCTGCACGCCCCGCCGGACTGAGAAGCACGCCGCCTACCCGTCGTCCGAACGCAGGTGCCTGACGATCAGGTCCAGTTCGGTGCGCAGTTCCTCGGTGAGTGCCTCCGGTTCGGGGAAGCGGTCGGGGTCGACGATCGCGGAGACGGTGAGGGTGCCCGCGTACGAGAGCACCTCGAAGTAGACGGTGATGTTGCCGCCCGGGCCCACGCCGACGGGAACTGCCGACGTGACCGGTACTCCCCCGAAAGCGACCTGCTCGGCGGGGCCGCGCACATGACTGACCAGGGTGTGGAACCTGCGCTGACGGTTCATGTACCAGCGGAAGCCACCGAGCGCCGCCAGCGGGCGGAACAGCCACCCCAGCAGGGCGATCGGCGGCGGCCCGGCCGCGGCCGCCCGCTGCGCCCGGACCTGCGCGGTGACCTGCCGCAGACGGTCGGACACGGCACCGACGGCCGGCACGGACACCAGCATCGGGCTGACCATGTTGCCCAGGGCGGTCCCGTTGCCCGGACGACGGCCGGACACCGGCACGGTCACCACGAACGTGTCGACGGATTCCCCTCTCGCGAGCAGCATCCGGCGCAGCGCGCCCGCCACGCCGACCAGGACCACGTCGTTGACGGTCGCGTCGTGCGGGTGCGCAGCCGCGCGCATCTCGGTGAGGTCGGCCCGAACCACGACCAGGCGCCGACGTGGCCCCGTGCGGTGATTCAGCGAGCACGGAGCAGCCGGCGGCGGCCGTAGACCCCCGCCGGCACGCAGTGACGCCCGCAGCAGACGCCACGACGCGGTGGTGCGGCGCACGGCCCGCAGCCGGTTCTCCCATGCGTCGCGGACGAGCGCAGCGGTGGTGGGCGCCGGCCGTGGGAAGCCGGAACCGGGCGCGCCGTACGGGGCGTCGACGAGGTGCCTCAGGACGGCGAGTCCGCCGACTCCGTCGGCAAGCACGTAGTGCAGGACGAGCACCAGGGCACCTGTTCCGTCGGCGAGGCCCGTGACCACCGTCGCCGACCACAGCGGCGCGCTGCGCGGCAGCGGGTTGGTGATCAGCGACAGGGCGGTGTCCAGCAGGGCCCGTTCGTCGCCCGGCTCCGAGCAGCGCACCGCTCGGACATGGTTGCGGACGTCGAACCGCGGGTCGTCGGCCCAGACGGGGCCGCCGCACCCGAAGGGCACCCGGACGAGCCGCCGCCGCAGGCGCGGCACCGCAGGGACACGCGCGGCGATCATCCGGCGCACGCTCTCCACCTCGATGCCGTCGGCCGCCCCGAGACGCAGGACGACGCCGAACTGCTCGGGCACCTCACCGGTGTCCATCGCCAGGAACGCCCGGTCCGACGGACTGGCGCGCTCGATCATGTCTCCCACGGTCGCGCGCCGGAAGCCGCGGCGCCAGTCGCCGGACGTCTCGACCGCGGGGCCGAGCAGCCCTGACGACGGCGCCCCGTACCCGAGAACACGTCGGGACGGCACACGTGCGCGGCCGGAAGGTCATCCGGCCGCGCACAGGGGGTGCGGCACCCGTGTTCAGGCGTGCCGCACTGGAATGGTCCTGGTGCCCGTCTTCTCCTCCGGCACCGGAACCGTGACGGTCAGGACACCGTCCTTGTATTCCGCCGCCGCCTCGTCACCCCTGGCCCCGGCCGGCAGCCGGACGGAGCGGGTGAAGGTGCCGTAACGGAACTCGGAGTGGTGCTTGGCCTTAGTCTCCTCGGTCCGCTCGGCGCGCAGTGTCAGCACGCCTTCCGTGACGGTGATCTCGACGTCCTTCGCGGGGTCGATGCCCGGGAGTTCGGCCCGCAGCTCGTACGTCCCGTCCTTCAACTGCTCCTCGATCCGGATGCCGTGCGTTCCCGGAGCGGTGTGCGCCGGAAGTCCCGTCTCGACCCAGCCGAACAAGTCGGGGAGCATCGGCCAGCCCGGAAGCCGCTCGATCATGCCGCTCATGTCACCCTCCTCTTCGCTTTCCCAATTCCAGCGTCACGCGCCGGCCCGGGCCCGCGCGTGGGCCGACCGGCCCCGCGGGGGACCCGGTCGGCCCTGTCAGCCGGTCATCCGCTTCCGCCACTGGGGGCCGACCCGCGCCCACTCCGCCTCCCAGTCCCGCATCCGCCGCCGGTCGAGTCGGGCACGGGCGAGCCAACCGCAGCCCACGGTCGCCCCGCCGGTTCCCACAGCGACCAGCACGCCCGCAGCGGTCGACTGCAGCTGTGCCTCCACCGCCGTGGGAGGCTTGGACACCAGCCGGCCCGTGCGGTCGGTCCAGACGGTGACCGAGGCGCCCTCCGGGCTGCCCGGATCGGCCCTCACCACGCCGGTCCGCGCGGAACCGTCCGGGGCCGTCCAGCGCGCCTTCGCCCACACCGGCTCACTGCCGCCCCCCGCCTCCGTGACGGTCGGTATCCCGTCCGCGGCCGTGGTGAGCACAGCCGCCACGCGGTGCGCCCCGGCACGTCGTGCGGCGAGGCTGTCCTCAAGCCACGCCCCCGCCAACTCGCCCGCGAGCAGTCCGCCGGCCAGGGCGATGATCCAGGTGGCCAGAACGATCCAGGCCTCCACCCTGTCGCTGCGCCGCCGCAGGGGGTTGTGCCGCCACCGCCAGAACGTCTTCTTTCCCGGCGTACGTCGCATCATCCGCATCGGTCGACACCCCCTTCGCCACCTGACGGGAAGGTCGCACTCGCAGGCCTCGGAGCGGGAGGGCCTGCGAGGCACGGTCACGAGGACATCCGGGCCTTCCGCCGACCCGTCGGGCCCTGCCCCACAAGGGCGCTCTCCACGTCCACCACGCCCTCGACGCCCCGTGCCAGGCGCAGGGCGACGGGGACGAGCATCGTGTCGGCGACGCACCCGGTGAGTGTCACAACGCCGTCGTGCACCTCGACGTGGACCCGTCCGATCGGCTCGGGGAACAGCTCGGCGACGACCTCTCGGCGCACCTCCTCCGCGATGGCCTCGTCGTCCCGCAGGAACACCTTGAGCAGGTCGGAGCGGCTCACGATGCCCTTCAGCACCCCGTCGTCGTCGACGACCGGCAGTCTCCTGACCTGGTACCGCGCCATGGTCCGCGCGGCCTGGGCGAGGGACTGGTCCGGGCCCGCCGTGATGGCCGGGGCCGTCATCAGCTCCCCGGCGGTCCGGGCTCCGGCCTTGGCCAGGTCGGAGAGCCGTCGCTGAGGGGCGTACGGGTCCGGGGGGCTCGACCGCAACTCCTCCTTGGGCAGCAGGTCGGCCTCGGAGACGACGCCCATGACCCGGTGGTCGCCGTCCACCACGGGAAGGGCGCTGACCCTCCACCGCTGCATGGCCTTCACGATGTCCTTGAAGGATGCAGCGCTGCCGAGGGCCACGACGGTGCGGGTCATCACATCGCTCACGGTGCGCGGGGCGTCGTACATGATGTCCTCCGGCGGTGCTCGGGCGGGGCGGACGGAGCGGGAGGCTTCAGCCCTGGTTCCGCGAGGGCGGCGGCGCCGCAGCCGGTGGCCCGGAAGCCGTCGGCGCATCCTGCACCGCGCCGGTGCGTCCGTCGTCCCTGTCTCCAGGCTCGATCACGGGCGGCGGGAAAGCATGGGCCGATCGGCCCCTGTCAAGGGCCCTGACGGAGCACACGTGTGCAGGGGCGGAGGACGGGCCGGCCGTCGGGCGCGAGGTGTGCCCCGGCGTGTCATCACCGGCCGGGGTCCCGAGTGTTCCGGAGACGGCCATCCGGAGTTCCGATGACGGACAGGTTCGAGCAGCTGACGCACAGTAGGCGACATTCCGCTGCGGCGGTGGCCGAGAGCCGCTGGGATGTCCTGAACCGTTGCGCAGGATGGGGTGGGACATGGCCGGTTTGGTGGAGGCGGAACCGACGCGGTCCACGCATGCGACGGTACAGAGTCGGTGTGGCTGCGGCGCACCGACACCGGGCGGAGCCGAGGAGCGGTTCCGGGGCCTCCTGGAGGCCGCACCGGACGCGATGGTCATCGTGGACGACACCGGGATCATCAGGCTCGTCAACGCGCAGACCGAGGCCCTGTTCGGCTACGGCCGCGAGGAGCTGCTCGGCCACCCGGTCGAGTTGCTGATCCCACACCGCTTCCGCGCCCAGCACAACCGGCACCGGGGCGGGTACGCCGCCAACCGCCAGGTCAGGCCGATGGGGGCTGGGCTGGAACTGCACGGGCTACGCAAGGACGGCACCGAGTTCCCCGTCGAGATCAGCCTCAGCCCGCTGGAGACGACCGACGGACTACTGGTGTCCGCGGCCGTACGCGACGTCAGCGACCGCAAGGCCGCGGAGGCCCGCATCAACGAGCTCGCCGCGCTCGTCGAATCGTCCCAGGACGCGATCCTCGCCAAGACCCTCGACGGGTACATCACCTACTGGAACGCGGCCGCACAGCGGCTGTACGGCTATACGGCCGAGGAGGCGATCGGCCGGCACGTGTCCTTGCTCGCCCCGCGCGAGATGCAGGACGAGATCAACAGACTGCTCCAGCGGCTGCGCCACGGCGAGAAGGTCGAGCACTTCGAGACGCTGCGGGTCACCATAACCGGTGAGCTGCTGGACGTCGACGTCACGCTGTGGCCGACTCGCGACACGCACGGCACCGTGTTCGGCGCGTGTGCCATCGTGCGGGACATCAGCGACCGCAAGCGCGCGGAGGCCGAACTCACCGCCCTGTACGAACAGCAGCGGCACATCGCGCTCACCCTCCAGCGCAGCCTCATGGGCACCCCACCCGCCCTGACCGGCCTGGCCACCGCGAGTCGATACCGGCCCGCCACCCAGGGCGCCGGTGTGGGCGGCGACTGGTTCGACCTCGTCCCCCTGGGCGCCGACCGGGTCGGCGTACTGATCGGGGACGTGATGGGCCGCGGCCTCGAGGCGGCGGCCGTCATGGGCCAGCTGCGTTCGGCGGCGCACGCGCTGGCCAAGACCGGGATGCAGCCCCGCCAGCTCATGCAGGCCCTGGACACCTGCGTGGCCGACCTCGACGTGCCCGATCAGCTCGTCACGTGCTGCTATCTCGTCATCGCGCCGGACGCCGGTACCGTCACCGTCTGCTCGGCCGGTCATCTGCCGGTCCTCGTCGCCGGCCCGGGGGACGGTGTGACCAGCCTGCCCACGCCCGTCAACGCCCCGCTCGGGGTGGGCAACATCCTCTACGAGCAGTCGTGCTCGGAGATCCCTCCGGGCGCCACCCTCATGCTCTACACCGACGGTCTGATCGAGACGCCGGGGAGCGACATCGAGGGGCGGATAGGGGAACTCACCGTCGTACTCGACAAGTTCTTCGCCGGCACGCCGTGTCTCGAGGCCGCCGCGGACCACGTGCTCGCCAGCATGCTGCCCGACGCCGAGAGTCACAACGACGACGTCACCCTGCTGCTGGCCCAGCTCCCCGCGGCGCCACTGGCGGCCGTGACGACCGAACTCCCGGCCGTGCCGTCCTCGGTGCCCGAGGGCCGCGCGTTCCTGCACAAGGCGCTGACCTCCTGGAACTGCGCCACGAGCACGGACGACGCCCTCCTGCTGCTCTCGGAGACCCTGACCAATGCCGTGCAGCACGCAGAGGGCCCCCTCGGGCTGCATCTGCACCGCACGGACACCGACCTCACGGTCGAGGTCAGCGACCGCAGCCCGCAGCTTCCCCAGCCGCGCCTGGCGGGGAAGGACGAGGAGTGCGGCCGGGGACTGATTCTCGTCCGCGCGCTCGCCGACAGCTGGGGCGTGCGCCCGACGGACGAGGGCAAGACCACCTGGTTCACGCTCAAGCTGTGAGGCGCCTCGCTCAGCGGGCGTGGGCGTCCGACGTCCGCGCGGCCCCTTCCGGCCACACGAGCTCCACCGGAATGCCCCGGGAGCGGGCGAAGGCGACCAGGTGCGCGGTGGCGTCCCGGCCGTCGGACGGCGAGCCGTCCCAGACCGCCAGGACGCCACCGCCCGCCCGGACGACGCGCTCGTCGGCGCCCACTCGGGCGTCACGGTCGGCGGGGTCGTACGCAACCAGCCGGACCTCTTCGGCCAGGAGCAGCAGCTCCCGCGTCGCCGCCCGGTCGGGCTCGGGCAGTACCGCGGGCACCGAGTGCTGCGCGGGCAGGAGCACGACGAGCCGCCGCCCCGCCGCGCGCACGGCCCGCGCGAAGGCCAGCGGAAGTCCCACGCCCGCGCGCACCATCCCGGCGGCCCCCTCGTCGAACCGGTCCAGCCGGACCTTGAGCTCGGCCTCCACCAACTCCAGGGCTGCCGGGGTCAGATCCGTGTGCCCCACCGCGACGATCACCATGCCTCCCGCACCGCTGTACGGGCGACCGGTACGACGGTGACCCGCTCACCGCCCCGCCCCCGCAAAGGGCCTGCGGTCGTGTCGTTCTCCATGGGCTGTGACGCTAGACGGCACACTCGGCCCTCCACCTTGGGCCGAACGGCCCTGGAGGCACCCCGTCCGGCCCACACCGCCCTGGCGTGGGATTCATGACACTCCGGCGCCGGTCAGGTGGCGGGTGTCGGCGGCCGGACCTTGCCCCGGTCGGTCTTGGTGACGGCCCTTTCGGCCCTGGCCGGCTGCGGCCGAAGGCCCGACGCTGAACGTGTGAAGGGCAGGTCCGCGGGTCCGGTTCGGGGATCCGCGCCCGAGGGGCACAGTTCCTCGGTCGAGACCTGGGCCCTTGGGCGGCGAGTGTTCCTGGACAACCTCAAGGTCGTCCTGATCGCGGCGATCATCGCCATCCACGCGGTGCTGAGCTACACGGATTCGATGGACCTGTGGCCGTATGACTCGGTGCGTGAGGTCACCCTGTCGCCCGTGACGGAGACCGCGCTGCTGATGGTCGTCGGCCCCTTCGGATTCTTCGTGATCCCGCTGATGTTCCTGGTCGCCGGCCTGCTCGCCCCGCCGTCGCTGGAACGCAGGGGCGTCGGGGCGTACGCCCGCGGCCGACTGCTGCGGCTGGGGGTGCCGTTCGCCGTATACGTGATGCTGGTGCAACCCGCGGTGTCGTACGCGCTGGAACACCCGTTGGGAGAGGCGACCGGCTCGTACACGGAGGAGTTCCTGGGCAAACCGCCCCAGCTGGGGACGGGCCCGCTGTGGTTCGTGGGCGTGCTTCTGATCTTCTCGCTGCTGTACGCGGGTGCGGTCGCCGTCCGGCCGCGGGGCCGGGCGCGGCACCGGGTGCCCGCCCTTGGGGCATCCCACCTGCTCCTGCTTGCCGCGGTGGTGGCTCTGGCATCGTTCCTGGTCCGCCTGGCATATCCGATCGGGACCGAAAGGGATGTGTCGGGCCTGCAGCTGTGGGAGTGGCCGGGCTGCATCGCGGCGTTCACGCTCGGCATCACCGGCTGCCGACAGGGGTGGCAGGCGGCCGTTCCCGAACGACTGCACCGGCAGTGCCGTGTCTTTGTGCTGCTGGCCGTGGTGGCGCTGGCGGCCTTCATGGCCGGCCTGGGGGCCCTCGCGGGAATCGAGGACGTGGCGGGTGGCCGGCACTGGCCGGCGCTGGTGTTCGCCGCCCTTGAGGGCGTCCTCGTGGTGTTCGGAGCGGTGTGGTTGCTCGGCCTGGCACAGCGGCACCTCGACCGGCCGCTGCGCGGGATCGGCCCGGCTGTCAGCCGCAGTGCCTATGGGGCGTTCATCTTGCAGGAACTGGTCCTGATCGGGTTCGCCGTCGTCCTGCGGCCGTTCCACGTGCCGGCCGAGCTGAAGGCGCTGGTTCTGGCAGGCGGCGGCATCGTGGGATCGTTCGCTCTCGCCCGGCTCCTCCTCGCGCGCGTTCCCGGGCTGGCTCGAATCCTTTAGCCGGAGCCGGAGCCGGAGCCGCGGCCGCAACGGCCCGCGGGGCCATGCCGGTGGCCTGTCAGCTCACGGGACTCGAGGCCCCACGGGCGACCCCTTGGCTGCTGGGAAAAGCAGTCGGCGGGCGTCACCCGGGCCCCCACTACAACTCCCGCGGGAAGACCCGCCGTTGAGGCGACCTCGCGCTATACCCGGTCGACTTCCTCGGTTTCCACCCCCAAGACGCGTCCGGGACGGCGTCCGGTAGGGCGCGCAGCTCACCGTGGAGAGCCCTCACGGGCCAAGCCCGGCTCATCGCCCGGGTCGGCGAACAGACCACCCCCGGCCAGGTCTTCTGCTCCATCCGCTTTCCCGCGAGTTTCCCGCGAGCGGGGTGAACCGCCTCACAGCGGGCCGCGCTCCGCCGATGTCCGCGTCGGTCTCGGCTGCCCCTGTGCCGGTTCACGAGGCCCGTCCGTGGTCTGCGGCGTAGGCCGCGAAGACGTCCGCCGGTGTGCCGCCCGTATGGAGGAACCGCTGGTCGAGGATGGCCGCCAGGTCTTTCAGCGCACCGGTGAGCAGGTCACCCGCCAGTCGCACCTCGGGCCGCCCCGCTGCCTGTCCGCGCTCTGCAAGCGCGGCGGCGTAGCCGACCATGGCCGCCAGCGACGAGTGGTCCTCGCCGTCATGGAAGTAGTACGCCTCCGCATATTGGGTGAAGTCGATGCGGACTCGTACGACCTCGGTGGCCAGGCTGTCCAGCAGCAGCGCCCCCGCGGTGCAGTCGATCTGCCGCGTCGTCGGGTCCGAGTCGCGCAGCAGTGCCAGCCGGACGGCCAGGACCCTCCTGCGGGTCAGTGCCGGGTAGATCTCGAGCACCCAGGAGACTGTGGCGGTCAGGAGGGCGAAGCCGACCAGTGCCTCCAACGGCGAGACCAGGCGGAGCCAGCCCTCGCCGGGTGCGATGTCCCCCAGCCCCAGAGTGGCGACCGTGACGAGCGACAGGTACAGGGAGTCGAGCAGCGCCGGCTCCTGCGCCGCCTCGGACCCGGGCGAGAAGGTGAACGCACCGGGCATGTGGGGCCAGTAGACGATCGCCCAGCCGAGGACGACGGTGCCGGCCCACATGCCCACGACCGTCACCATGGCGAGTGGTCCCACCAACCCGACCACACGCCTACGGGCCCGCAAGCGCCGGGCCAGTCGCCACATGGCCGTCATGACGAGGCGGCTCAGACCGCCGTGGCGGGTGGGGTGCCAGAGGGTGTGGAAAAGGTCCCGCAGGGTGACCATGACGAGGCCCGCGCCCACCAGCGAGACCAACCACCTCATGCGTGTCTCCCACGGCACTGTTCCCTGAAGCCGAACCCCCGCTCTCGGAGCGTAGGCCGACGGCAACACCGCCGCAGCGCCGCATCGTCGCGCTCCGAGGCCGCAATCCCGTCGGATCAACCCGTCGGCAACACCGGCGTGCGGGTTTCTCCGGGGGCCATGGTGACGGCCCGGTCGGCCGGCACCACGCGCATCGGTGACTCCTCCGCGTCGGGCACGGGGCTGCGGAGCCGGCCGCTCCCGTCGTACTCCAAGGTCCACTCCGGCGTCCGACGGCCTCGCCCTCTCCGTCCGCATATGCGGGAGTTCAGGCTCGCTGCGGGACAACGGCCACCGGGCACTCGGCGTGATGCAGCAGAGCGTGGGCGACCCTGCCGAGCTGCAGACCGAAGTGGCCGTGCCGCCGCTGTGCACCCACGACGATCAGTTCCGCGTCGGCCGTTGCGTCCAGGAGGACCTTGTGCGCGGGGCCTTCCACCGCTCGGCGGTGTACGTCGACGTCCGGGTGATCCCGCACCGCCTCGCGCAGTGCGTCGGTGAGGAGGGTCTCGGCCCGCTCCTGGTGAACACTGGCGGCGACCTCGAGCAGCGGTTGATCCATGTGCTCATGGGCGGGGTAGCGCCAGGCCCGGACGGCGTCCAGGGCGCAGCCGCGCACCTCGGCCTCGCGAAGCGCGAAGCGTACGGCGGTGGAGCCCTCGGTGGAATCGCCGACGCCTACCACCACCCGGCCGAAGGAGCCCTGCCGGTTCCGCTCCCCGCCACGGACCACGATGACCGGGCACACGGCACGCGCGGCCACCGTGAGGCCGACCGAGCCCAGCAGCAACCCGGCAAGCTCGCCGCGGCCGCGGGAGCCCGTGACCAGGCCGAAGGCTCCATGGCCCGCCTTCAGCAACACGGACACGGCGTCGTCGGGCAGCACCTCGCTCGACACCTTCAGCTCCGGGTTGCGAAGCCGGGCGCGCTCCGCGGCGGACGCGGCGATGTGCTCCGCCATGATCTCTTCGGACGGGCGGCCGGTGGTGAGGGACGGGCGGCGTCCCTCGTACCGCTCCCACAGGGAGGCGTGGACGAGCCGCAAGGGCAGCCCGAGGCGAGCCGCCTCGTCCGCCGCCCAGTCCACGGCCCGCAGGCTGGAATCCGATCCGTCGACACCCACGACGAGCGGAAGCTCCGTCATGTGCCACCGCCTCCCTGACCGGCGAGCGCGAGACCTTCTGTGCATACCGTCGCACTGCCCTGGGCCCGTCGCGACACTTGGACCGAAAACACGCGGTTCGGCCGGGGAATGACCTCGGTCCCGGTTGCACCACGCCGGTTTGCGGCGATCGTGGAGTCATACGGCCGGGAGGAACACCGCACCTGGTGCGCCGTCCGTCGCCGACACGACCACGGCCCCGCACGGTGAGACGTCCGTGACCGGACACCGAGCCCGCCCTCCACCTTCGAGGCCATGGGGAAGGGAAGGCCATGGTGATTGCGCGGAGCGGCGTCTTCGGCGCCATGACGAAGGAGCATCGCGAGCAACTCATGTCGCTCGCCAGGGAGGTGTCGTTCGCGACGGGCGAGCGCATCTTCAACGAGGGCGGAAAGGCCGACCGCTTCTGGATCATCCACACGGGCACGGTCGCTCTCGATCTTCACGTGCCCGGCAGACAGGCGGCGGTCATCGAGACCCTCGGTGCCGGAAGACTGCTGGGCTGGTCCTGGCTGCTCCCTCCCCATCACTGGCATCTGGGGGCCGAGGCCATGAGCCCGGTGCGTGCCTACGAGTTCGACGCGGCGGCGATCCGTGAGATGTGCGCGAAGGACCCGGGGCTGGACCACGAGCTGTGCACCTACGTCGCCGAGGTGATCGCGCGCCGGCTCAGGGCCACCCGGGTGCGGCTGCTCGACCTGTACGCGCCGCACGGCGCGGGAGAGGTGCCCTGACAAGGCGAGACGAGGTGGCTGGAAATGCCCGATACCCCGCACACCGTGAGCGATGTGATGACCCTTACGGTCGTGGCGGTCGGACGCGACGCGCCTTTCAAGGAGATCGTCCGGACCATGGAGCAGTGGAAAGTCAGTGCCTTGCCGGTCCTGGAAGGTGAAAGGCGCGTCATCGGTGTCGTCTCCGAAGCCGACCTGCTGCCCAAGGAGGAGTTCCGCGACACCGATCCGAGTCTCTACGAGCGGCGCCGACGGCCTTCCGACGTCGCCAAGGCCGGTGCGGTGACGGCTGAGGACCTCATGAGTACCCCGGCCATCACGGTCCACCCCGACGTGCCCTTGGCCCATGCGGCCAGGATCATGGCCGTCCGGCGTGTGAAGCGGCTGCCCGTGGTCGACGACGAGGGCATGCTCCAGGGCATCGTCAGCCGCGCCGATCTGCTGAAGGTCTTCCTGCGGTCGGACGAGGAGATCGAGGAGGAGGTCCGCCGTACCGTGGTGTCCTGTCTCTTCCCGGCCTTCAGCCACGCCATCCACGTGAAGGTGCAGGACGGAGTCGTCACCTTCCGCGGGCACATCCGCGACATCTCGCTCATCTCGGTCGCCGTGCGCCTTGCGCGGGCCGTGGAGGGCGTCGTGGACGTCGAGCCCCAACTCACCGGCGAGTCGGGGGCTCCGGCCCGGCCGGCGGGCACTCAGTGAGCCACCGGACCATGCTGTCCCAGAGGCAGACGCGTCCGGACCTCCCGCTCACTGCTCGGCCGGAATGATGTGGCGGCCCGTCAGGGGGCAAAGGGCCGTTCGGCCCCCCACCGGGGCCGCGCAGCCCCTGCTCCTCCCCGTCCGTGGCCGAGACGCTGGTGGTGGAGAGTCCGCAGCATTGTGCTCGGGCGCCGATCCGGGGAGGTGTCGGCCGTGCAACGTCCCGTTGTCGTAGGCCTGGACGGATCCCGCGAGAGCCTTGCCGCCGCCGACTGGGCGGCCAGGGAGGCCCTGCGCCGCGGCCTGCCGCTACGCCTTGTGCACGCGTTCGAGGGGCTCTCCCCCGACACGTCGGACCTGCCGGAACTCGAGGCGCCCCGCTACCGGGCGCGCCGCATTCTGCGCGGCGCCATGGACCGGCTCCACGAGCGTTACCCGCAGGTGGCCCTCAGCGCCGAGCAGATCGCGCTGCCCGCCGTCGACGCCCTCGTCTCGGCCGGCTCCGAGGCCGACCTGCTGGTACTGGGCAGCCGGGCGTTCAGTGGCTTCGGCGGCTTCATGGCGGGCTCCGTGGCACTGGCGACGGTGGCTCACGTGCCGCGGCCCGTCGTGCTCGTGCGGGCCGACCAGACACTTGAGGACGAGCATGTACCGGACGCGAAGGGAGGACCCTGCGCGCACACCCCGTACCGCGATGTCGTGCTCGGCGTGGATCCGGCGCATCCCTGCGACGAGGTGCTCGCGTTCGCCTTCGAGAGCGCCAGGCTGCGTGCTGCGCCGCTGCGGGTCGTGAACGCCTGGCAGCTGCCGTACATGCCCAAGGCGGCGGAGGCCAAGGCGCGCAGGGCGCTGCGAGGGACCACCGAGCGGGCGCTGAGCCTCGTGCTCGTGCGGTGGCGGGAGAAGTACCCCTTGGTGGACGTCCGCGAGCTGGTCGTGGAAGGACGTCCGGCGCAGCAGCTGCTGGACTTCACGCAGGACGCCGGGCTGCTGGTCGTCGGCCGCAGGATCCGTCCGGCCACGTTCGGCACGCACACCGGGCCGGTCGCCCACGCGGTGATACACCACGTCCGCTGCCCGGTCGCGATCGTGCCGCACGAGTGACGCGGTGTTCGCACCGCCCCGAAACCCCTCTCCGGAAGGAGTGTTCCGGGTGTTCCAGGTACGCATCCACGGCCGCGGCGGCCAGGGCGCCGTCACCGCCGCGGAGTTGTTGTCGGTGGCCGCGTTCGTGGAGGGCCGCCATGCACAGGCGTTCCCGAGCTTCGGATCGGAGCGGACGGGAGCGCCGGTCGTGGCCTTCTGCCGGATCGACGACCGGCCGATCCGCGTGCGCGAGCCCGTGACCGTGCCCGACGCCCTGGTGGTTCAGGACGCGACGCTCCTGCACCAGGTGAACGTCTTCGAAGGGCTGCGGCCCGACGGCTCGGTGCTGATCAACTCGCCACGTACGATCGCCGAACTCGGCCTGGCGGAACTCGCCGCCGATGTCCCGCACGGCCGAGCCCTCACCGTCCCGGCCACCGCCCCGGCCCTGCGCCGTTTCGGGCGACCGGTGCCGAACGCCGTCCTGCTCGGCGGTCTCGCCGCGCTCACCGGGTGCGTCCTGATCAGCTCGCTCACCACGGCGATCGAGGAGCGGTTCCCGGGTGAGCTCGGCGCGGCCAACGCGGCGGCGGCACGGGAGGCCTTCGATCACGTCCGTGCCCAGCGCGAGGAGCCGGCTCATGCTCAAGCAGACTGAGGGATCGCGCGCCGTCGCCGAGACCGTCGCGTACTGCCGGCCGGAGGTCGTCGCCGCCTACCCCATCTCGCCGCAGACCCATATCGTCGAGGAGGTCAGCCGTCTGGTGAAGTCAGGTGCGCTGACACCCTGCGAGTACGTCAACGTCGAGTCCGAGTTCGCCGCGATGTCGATGTGCATCGGCGCCTCGGCGGCCGGCGCGCGCACCTACACGGCGACCGCGAGCCAGGGCCTGCTGTACATGGTGGAGGCCCTCTACAACGCGTCCGGCCTGGGCCTGCCGATCGTGATGACGGTCGCCAACCGGGCCATCGGTGCGCCCATCAACATCTGGAACGACCACAGCGACAGCATGTCGCAGCGCGACTCGGGCTGGATCCAGCTGTATGCCCGCGACAACCAGGAGGCCGCCGATCTGCACCCGCAGGCGTTCCGCCTGGCCGAGGAGCTGTCGTTGCCGGTGATGGTCTGCATGGACGGCTTCGTGCTGACTCACGCGTGGGAGCGGATCGAGGTGCCGGAGCAGGCGCAGGTGGACGCGTTTCTGCCGCCGTACGAGCCCCGGCAGGTCCTGGACCCGGACGCACCGGTGTCGATCGGCGCGATGGTCGGCCCGGACGCCTTCACCGAAGTGCGCTATCTGGCGCACGCCAAGCAGATGCAGGCCCTGGCGGCGATCCCGCGGGTCGCCGCGGAGTTCCGGGAGGTATTCGGCCGGGACTCCGGCGGGCTGGTGCATCCGTACGCCTGCGAGGGCGCCGAGACGATCGTCGTCGCGCTCGGATCCGTGCTGGGCACCATCTGCGACGTCGTCGACGAGATGCGCGAGGACGGCGTGCGGATCGGAGCGCTGGGGATCACGTCCTTCCGTCCGTTCCCGCTGGACGCGGTGCGGGCCGTGCTGGGAGGTGCCCGCCGCGTCGTCGTGCTCGAGCGGGCACTCGCCGTCGGTATCGGTGGCATCGTCTCGGCGAACGTGCGTACCGCGCTCTCCGGCATCCAGCTCGACGGCCACACGGTGGTGGCCGGGCTCGGCGGCCGCGCGATCACCAAGGCGTCGCTGCACCGGATGTTCGACGACGCGATCGCCGGACGGCTGGAGCAGCTGACCTTCCTGGACCTCGACACCGCGCTGGTGGAGCGGGAGTTGGCGCGGATGGCACGGACCAGGCGGTCCGGCCCGTCCGCGGAGAACATCCTGCGTGACGTGGGGAGCAACCGATGAGCGCCGCACCGCAGGTGAGGTTCTACCAGGTGGGCAGCTTCGCCGCCGGAAACCGGCTGCTGGGGCCCGAGTTGCAGTCCGACCAGGCCGACCCGGACCGCTCCAACGCGCTCACCTCGGGCCACCGCGCCTGCCAGGGCTGCGGTGAGGCGCTCGGGGCCCGGTACGTCCTGGACGCGGCGCAGCGTGCGGCCGGCGGCAAGGTGATCGCCGTCAACGCGACGGGCTGTCTCGAGGTGTTCTCGACCCCGTATCCGGAGACCTCCTGGCAACTGCCGTGGCTGCACTCCCTCTTCGGGAACGCACCCGCCGTCGCCGCCGGAGTCGCCGCCGCGCTGCGTGCCAAGGGCCGCACCGACGTCCGCGTGGTCGGGCAGGGCGGCGACGGCGGCACCGTCGACATCGGCCTGGGATGCCTGTCGGGCATGTTCGAGCGCAACGACGACGTCCTGTACGTCTGTTACGACAACGAGGCCTACATGAACACCGGCGTGCAGCGGTCCGGGGCCACTCCCCCGACGGCGCGCACCGCCACCACGCAGGCCGTCGGTGAGGAACCCGGCGCTCCCTTCGGGCAGGGCAAGAGCCTGCCGCTGATCGCGATGGCGCACGAGATCCCGTACGTCGCCACGGCCACCGTCGCCGGTCTGCGCGACCTGGAGGCCAAGGTGCATCGGGCGATGCGGATGCGCGGCGCCCGATATCTGCACGTGCTGGTGCCCTGCCCGCTGGGCTGGGGCACGGCCTCCTGCGACACGGTGCGCATCGCGCGGCTCGCCGAACAGTGCGGCCTGTTCCCGGTGTTCGAGGCCGTGGACGGTGAGGTCACCGACGTCACCCCGATCCGGCGCCGGGTGCCGGTCGAGGAGTACCTGCGCCCGCAGAAGCGGTACGCGCACCTCTTCGAACCGGAGCCCCGCAAGGACGTCGTCGCCCGTCTGCAGCGGGCCGCCGACCGCAATATCGCCCGCTTCGGGCTGCTCGCGCACGAGGAGGTGTCGTCGTGAGGGAGAAGCCGTTCGCGATCACCCTGGACGTGGGGTCCAGCCTGGCCAACCACACCGGCGCCTGGCGCACCGAGCGTCCCGTCTACGTGGACCGGATGCCGCCGTGCAACCAGGCCTGTCCGGCAGGCGAGAACATCCAGCAGTGGCTGTACCACGCCGAGAGCGGCGACTACGAGTCCGCGTGGCGGCAGCTGATGCGGGACAACCCGCTGCCCGCCGTGATGGGCCGGGTCTGCTACCACCCGTGCGAGACCGCCTGCAACCGCGTCCAGGTCGACAACGCGGTCGGCATCAACGCCGTGGAGCGGTTCCTGGGCGACGAGGCGATCCGGCGCGGCTGGACCGTGCGCGCCCCGTCGGCGACGTCCGGAAAGCGTGTGCTGGTCGTCGGCTCCGGACCGGCCGGGCTGTCCGCCGCGTACCACCTGCGGCTGCTCGGCCACGAGGTGACGATCCGTGAGGCGCAGGAGCTGCCCGGCGGGATGATGCGGTACGGCATTCCGCACTACCGGCTGCCCCGGCACGTGCTGGACGCGGAGATCGACCGCATCCTTGCCCTGGGCGTCGTGCTGGAGACCGGCACCCGCGTGGACGACGTGCTCGCGGCGCAGCGGGACGGCGGCTTCGACGCCGTGTTCCTGGCGGTGGGCGCCGGCATCGGCAAGCGTGCGTACATCCCGGCCGGGGACACCGCCCACATCCTCGACGCGGTGGCGCTGCTCGGCAGCATGGAGGGCGAGGGCCCGCCCATGCTGGGCAGGCGGGTCGCCGTCTACGGCGGCGGCAACACCGCCATGGACGCGGCACGCACCGCCCGCAGGCTCGGCGCCACGGACGCCGTCGTCGTCTACCGCCGCACCCGGGAGCGGATGCCCGCGCACGACTTCGAGGTCGAGGAGGCCTTGGAGGAGGGCGTGCGGGTGAAGTGGCTGTCCACCATCAAGCACGCCGACGGGGGGCGGCTCACCATCGAGCGAATGCGGCTCGACGAGACCGGCTTCCCGCAGCCCACGGGCGAGTTCGAGGAGTTGCCGGCCGACACGGTGGTCCTCGCGCTGGGCCAGGAGTCCGACCTGTCCCTGCTGCAGGACGTGCCGGGCATGAACGTCGACCACGGCATGGTCCAAGTGGCCGAGGGGCTGATGACGGGGCGGCAGGGCGTCTTCGCGGGAGGCGACATGGTGCCCGCCGAGCGCACGGTCACGGTGGCCGTGGGGCACGGCAAGAAGGCGGCGCGGCACATCGACGCGTATCTGCGCGGAACGACCCACGATCCGGGACCCAAGCACGCACCCGCCGACTTCGCGCGGCTCAACACCTGGTACTACGCGGACGCGCCCGCCGCGGTGCGGCCGCGGCTCGAACTGGCCCGGCGTGTCTCCACGTTCGACGAGGTGGTACAGGGACTCGACGAGTCCACTGCGCTGTTCGAGGCGCGGCGCTGCATGTCGTGCGGCAACTGCTTCGAGTGCGACAACTGCTACGGCGTCTGCCCCGACAACGCGATCACCAAGCTGGGGCCCGGCAAGGGGTTCTCCGTCGACCTCGACTACTGCAAGGGGTGCGGGTTGTGCGCGGCCGAGTGCCCGTGCGGGGCGATCGAGATGGTGCCGGAGGACTGAACAGAGCACGCGCGTGGTGGGGCCCCGCCTTCTTCGGCGGGGCCCCACCACGTGCGCGTCAGCCGACGAACTCGCCGACGGCCGCCTTCAGTTCGCTCAGTCCCTTCTTGGCGTCGGTGAAGAACATCCCGGTCTTGGGATCGGTGTAGAGCTCGTTGTCGATGCCGGCGTAGCCGTGGCCCATCGAACGCTTGATGACCACGACGCTCTTCGCCTTGTCGACGTCCAGGATCGGCATACCGGAGATCGCGTTTCCGGGGCGGCGTGCGATCGGGTTGGTGACGTCGTTGGCGCCGATCACCAGGGCGACGTCGGCCTGCGGGAACTCCGGGTTGATCTCGTCCATCTCCTTCAGCTGCGTGTACGGCACGTTGGCCTCGGCCAGGAGCACGTTCATGTGGCCGGGCATCCGGCCCGCGACCGGGTGGACCGCGTAGCAGACGTCGATGCCGTGGTCGGTCAGCAGCTTGGCCAGGTCGCCGAGTTCGTGCTGCGCCTGGGCGGCGGCGAGGCCGTATCCCGGGACGAAGACGACCTTGCTCGCGTACGCCAGCTGGACGGCGACGTCGTCCGCGGAGACCGGCCGCACCTGGGCCGGAGCGGCCGATCCGGTTGCCGCGGGGGCGCTGTCGCCGGTGCCGAAGCCGCCGACGACGATGTTGGCGATGGACCGGTTCATGGCGTCGGCCATCAGCTTCGTCAGGATGCCGCCCGAGGAGCTGACGAGCATGCCGGCGATGATGAGCGCGGTCTCGTCGAGGACGAAGCCGGCCATCGCGACCGCCGACCCGGTGAAGGCGTTCAGCAGGGCGATGACGACCGGCATGTCGGCGCCGCCGATGGGCAGCACCATGGTCACGCCGAACAGCAGCGCGACGGCCACGAGCCCGTACAGCGCCGTACGGGAGTCCGGTGCCAGCACGAGCCAGACCGTGCCGGCGGCGAAGGACGCCGGCAGCAGCACGTTGAGCAGCCGCGCCCCCGGGAACACGACGGGCGCGCCGGACACGACGCCCTGGAGCTTGCCGGCGGCGACCAGGGATCCGGAGAAGGTGACCGCGCCGATGACGATGTCCAGCGCCCCGGGCAGGGAGACCCGTGCGCCCAGTCCCGCCGGATCCTCCGCCTGGAGCAGGTCGTTGACCGCGATGAGCGCGGCCGCGCCACCCCCGACGGCGTTGAAGAGGCTGACCAGTTGGGGCATGGCGGTCATCTGCACCTCGCGCGCCGCCCACAGGCCGAGCGCCGCGCCGACGAGGCCGCCCGAGGCGAGGACGAGCCAGCCGGTGCGGCTGATCACGCCCTCGTCGGCGACGAGCCACACGGTGGCGGCGATCGCGCCGGTCATGGCGGCGGCGGAGAGGGTGTTGCCGCGGCGGGCCGTGCGCGGGTGGTTCATCAGATGCAGGCCCAGTACGAAGCAGGCGGCCGCTGCCAGGAAGATGTAGTGGACGGTGTTGGACACGGTGTCCATGGCGGTCACACCTCGGCCTTCTGCTTCTTCTCGGCGGCCGGCCTGGCCTTGAACATCTCCAGCATCCGGTCGGTGACGACGTATCCGCCGACGACGTTCATCGCCCCGAACACCATGGCCGTGAAGGCCAGGACGTAGCCGAGCCAGGTGTGCGACTCGGCAGCGATCAGCATGGCGCCGATGACGACGATGCCGTGCACCGAGTTCGAGCCGGACATCAGCGGGGTGTGCAGGGTCGCCGGGACCTTGCTGATGACCTCGACGCCGACCAGCACGCTCAGCACGAAGACGGTGATCGCGGTGAGGAGATCGACGTTGTTCATGATGCGCCTCCTCCCGTGAGGGCGGCCGTGATCTCGTCGGCCGGGTCGAGGACGAGTTCGCCGTCGCGCACCAGGTGGCGCAGCAGGGCGACGAGGTTGCGGGCGTAGGCGGTGGACGCCGCGGTCGCCATGGCGGACGGCAGGCGTCCGGCTCCGATCAGGGTGACGCCGTTGTCCAGGACGGTGGTCTTGTCGGGCTCGGATCCCTCGACGTTGCCGCCGAGTTCGCTCGCGGCGAGGTCGACGACGACCGAGCCGGGCCTCATCCGCTCCAGCACGGCCGCGGTCACCAGCAGCGGCGGCCTGCGTCCCGGCACCTGGGCCGTGGTGATCACGACGTCGGAGCCGGCGGTGTGCGTGTCGAGCGCGGCCCGCTGGGCCTGCTGCTCCTCTCCGGTCAACTCCCTGGCGTAGCCGCCCCGTTCGGTGCCCGGTTCCTCGTCCGGCGGGCTCTGGACATCGAGGAACCGGGCGCCCAGCGACTCCACCTCCCCTCGTGACTCGGGGCGTACGTCGTACGCCGTGACGACGGCGCCGAGGCGGCGGGCGGTGGCGATCGCCTGCAACCCGGCCACTCCGGCGCCGAGGACGAGGACCTGCGCCGGGCGCATGGTGCCCGCCGCGGTGGTCAGCATCGGGAAGAAGCGGTCGTAGGACTCCGCGGCCAGCAGAGCCGCCTTGTAACCGGCGACGTTGGCCTGGGAGGTCAGCGCGTCCATGGACTGGGCGCGGCTGAGAGTGCGGGGCAGCAGATCGAGGCTCACCATGTGCACCCCCCGCCGGTACAGGTCCTGTGCCAGGGCGGGGTGGCGGAGCGGTTCGAGCAGGCCGATCAGGCTCTGCCCGGAGCGCAGCGCGGTCGCGGTCTCCTCGTCGGGCGGCCCGACGCAGAGTACGGCGTCGGCCCGTGCGTACAGTTCGTCCGGGGACACGACACTCGCCCCGGCGGCGGTGTAGTCGGCGTCGGTGAACCAGGCGCCGGAGCCCGCGCCGGTCTCGACCAGGACCTCGATCCCGGCCCGGCGCAGGAGGGTGACGGCCTCGGGGACGAGGGCGACCCGGCGTTCGCCGGGCGCCCGCTCCCGTACCGCGGCTACGGTGACGGTTGCCATGATCTGCTGCCTCTCCCTGTGGCCCGATGTGGAGCGGGCCTCAGAACTCGAACACGAGCCGTGCCTCGGCCCGTCCGCCGAGGACCTCGTCGAAGGAGTCGTTGACCTGGTCCAGGCGCCGGGGTTCGGCGATGACCTGGGTGCGTCCGGCCGCGTGCAGCGCGAACACCTCGGCCAGGTCCTGGCGGGTGCCGACGATGGAGCCGATGACGGAGATCCCGAAGACCACGGTCTCGAAGATCGGCACCTTGATGGCCGCGTTGTCGGCGGGCATGGCGACCATGACCAGGCGTCCGCCCCGGTTCAGGCACTGGAAGGCCTGTTCGAACGCCCGGGGCGCGGCGGCCAGCACGACGGCCACGTCCGCGCCGCCGGCCTTCTTGATCTCCTCGACCGGGTCGTGGGTACGGGCGTTGACGATCTGGTCCGCGCCGAGCCGGTGGGCCAGGCCCAGCTTGTCCGGTTCGAGGTCGACGGCGGTGACCAGGCCGCCGACCAGACGCGCGTACTGCAGCGCCAGGTGGCCCAGACCGCCGACACCGAAGACGGCGACCCGTTCGGCCGGGACCACGCGCGCGACCTTGATCGCCTTGTACGTGGTGACGCCCGCGCAGGTCAGCGGCGCCGCGTCGAAGGACGACACGCCGACGGGGACCGGAACGACCGCGCCCGCGTTCGCGACGGTGTACTCGGCGTAGCAACCGTCCACAGAGTAACCGGAGTTGACCTGGGTCTCGCACAGGGTCTCCCAGCCGGAGACGCAGTAGCGGCAGGTGCCGCAGGACGAGCCGAGCCACGGGATGGCGACCCGCTTGCCGAGCAGGTCCTGGGAGACGCCGGCGCCGACGGCCTGCACGGCGCCGATGCCCTCGTGGCCGGGGATGAACGGCGGGTTCGGCTTGACCGGCCAGTCGCCGTGGGCGGCGTGGATGTCGGTGTGGCAGAGCCCGGAGGCCTCCATCCGGACGAGCACCTGGCCGGGGCCGGGCTCGGGGACGGGGAGGTCCTGGATCTCCAGGGGCTTGCCGAAGTCGGTGACGACTGCTGCCTTCATGATCTGCTCCTCAACAGGCGTTGCGCCGGGGTTCCTTGACGCGGGTCACGAAATGCAGCCCGTCCCCGGCTGCGAGGGAGAAACCGCCCGGTGTGCCCGGCTCGACGTCCAGGACGAGCAACGGGCGGCCGAGGGCCTCGTACTGGTCGGCGTTCATGTGGAAGGTGCAGCCGTCCACGACGCCGACCAGCATGTCGCCCTCCCCCAGGGCGAATTCGCCGCCCGGGAAGCACATCGGGTCACTGCCGTCGCAGCAGCCGCCGGACTGGACGAACATCACCGGTCCGCCGTGGGCGGCGCGCAGGGCCGCGATCGCCTTGCGCGCCGCACGGGTGGCGGTGACGCGCCCGACGGTGCCGTTGTGGACCTTCGCGGGCATGTCGCTGCCTCCTCCTAGAACAGCCCGAGCGGCTTGGTGCCGTAGCTGACCAGGAGGTTCTTCGTCTGGCTGTAGTGCTCGAGCATCATCTTGTGCGTCTCGCGGCCGATGCCGGAGACCTTGTAGCCACCGAACGCGGCACCCGCGGGGTACTGGTGGTAGCAGTTCGTCCAGACCCGGCCGGCCTTGATGGCGCGGCCCATGCGGTAGGCGAGGGCGCCGTTGCGGCTCCACACGCCGGCGCCGAGGCCGTACAGCGTGTCGTTGGCGATCTCGAGAGCCTCGGCCTCGTCCTTGAACGTGGTGACCGCGAGGACGGGTCCGAAGATCTCCTCCTGGAAGACCCGCATCTTGTTGTGGCCCTTGAGGACGGTCGGCTCGTAGAAGAAGCCGTCCGCGAACTCTCCGTCGAGCGTGGGCCGGTGGCCGCCGACCAGCAGTTCGGCGCCCTCCTTGACGCCTATGTCGACGTACGAGGCGATCTTCTCGACCTGCTGCCTGGACACCTGGGGACCGATCATGGTCGCGGTGTCGAGCGGGTCGCCCTGCTTGATGGCGCGGATCCGCTCCAGGCAGCGGCCCATGAACTCCTCGTAGATGTCCTCCTGGATCAGGGCGCGCGAGGGGCAGGTGCAGACCTCGCCCTTGTTGAACGCGTACAGGACGAGTCCCTCGACCGCCTTGTTCAGGAAGTCGTCGTCGGCGGCGGCCACGTCGTTGAAGAAGATGTTCGGCGACTTGCCGCCCAGCTCCAGCGTGACGGGGATGATGTTCTGGGACGCGTACTGCATGATCAGACGGCCGGTGGTGGTCTCGCCGGTGAAAGCGACCTTGGCGATGCGCTTGTTGGTGGCGAGCGCCTTGCCGATCTCGGCGCCGGGGCCGTTGACGACGTTGAGGACGCCCGGCGGCACGATGTCGCCGACGACCTCCATCAGCTTCAGGATCGACCACGGGGTCGGCGAGGCGGGCTTGATCACCGTGGCGTTGCCCGCGGCCAGCGCGGGGGCGAGCTTCCACGCGGCCATCAGCAGCGGGAAGTTGAACGGGATGATCTGTCCGACCACGCCCAGCGGCTCGTGGAAGTGGTAGGCGATGGTCTCCTTGTCGATCTCGGTGATCTGGCTCTCCTCGGCGCGGATCGCGGCCGCGAAGTAGCGGAAGTGGTCGGCGGCGAGCGGGATGTCCGCGGCCAGGGTCTCGCGGACCGGCTTGCCGTTCTCCCAGCTCTCGGCGACGGCGAGTTCCTCGCGGTGGGCGTCGATGGCATCGGCCATCTTGTTCAGGACCGCGGCCCGCTGGGCCGTGGTGGCCTCGCCCCACGCCTCCTTGGCGGCGTGGGCGGCGTCGAGGGCGAGTTCGATGTCCTCGGCTCCGGACTTCGGGATCTCGCAGATGGGCTTGGCGGTTGCGGGGCACAGGTTGGGCGTGTACTGGCCCGTGGTGGGTGCCTCCCACTTGCCGCCGATGAAGTTCTCGTACCGGGGCGCGACGTCCACGGGGCTGCCCGGCTTGCCCGGAGGCTCGTACTTCATGATCGTCCCCTTTCCGGTCACGACGACCGTGGTGATGTTCAGAAGCTAGGAGTGGGAACGCTGCAACACCGCTGCATGCCGCCGGAGCCGGGGAATCGGAGCGGTGTCGAGGTCCAGGGCGCGGGCCCGGGCGGCGGCGGCAGCACGTTGCGGCGAGCCGCCGGGGAGGGTGCGGGCCAGCGCCGCCCACGCGGAGAGGTCGTCGGCACCCCAGGTCGCTTCGACCCAGCGGCGCAGCAGCCCGGCGTCACCGCTGGCGAGGACGGCCCCGCGCAACTGCTGTTCCAGGGAGCGACGGTGCTCCATGACGACCGGCGCCTCGGAGCGCGGCAGCAGCGGGCCGGGGTAGCGGGCGAGGGCCTCACCGACCCGGCCTTCGGCCAGCAGGAGGGACACGTCGTCGAAGTCGGTCCGCACGGGGCGCAGCAGCGCGTACGGACGGGAGCCGAGCAGGTCGGGTCCCAGCACGGCGCGCAGCCGAGTCATCTCGGCGCGCAGCGTCGAGGCGGGCACCTCACGTTCCCACAGGTCGACCGCGAGCCGGTCGCCGGTCACGCCCCGGCCCTCCAGGGCGAGCGCCAGCACGATCTCGCTGTGCCGCGGGCTGAGGTGGTGAACTCGGCCGGCGCATTCCAGCAGGGCGCCGTCCCGGCCCAGTGCCCACAGACGAGCTTCGGCCGGGGGCTCCTCCCCGCTGTGGCGCCCGTACCCGTCGGGGCCGAGGAGAGGCAAGGACGGCATACGGGCGAGCAGCGCCTCGGCGGCCAGGGCAGCGGCACGCACCGCGGCCAGGGCGGGAGGCGTGGCGATGGTGGCACCGCCGGACAGGTCGACCACGCCGAGCACGCGCCGGGTCGCGGGATCGCGCACCGGAGCGGCGGCGCAGGACCACCCGTGAACGGCGGCACTGTAGTGCTCGCCCGTCACGATCTGCACGGCACGACCCAACTGCAGTGCGGTGCCGGGGGCGTTGGTGCCGGCCTGTCGCTCGGACCACACGGCTCCGGCGGTGAAGTGCATCCGTTCGGCCCGTCTCAGCGCCTCGGTGTCCCCCTCGACCCACAGCAGGGTGCCGTCCACGTCGCCGACGGCGAACAGGTGTCCGTCGTCGGCGGCGCCGGCACCGAGCAGTTCGCGGAACAGCGGCAGCACGGCGGCGAGTGGATGGGCGCGCCGATGGTCGTCCAGCGCTTCAGGGGTCCCGTGCAACGGCGCGAGCAGGCTGCCGTCCGGGCGCACGCCGCACGTCTTGCAGCGCCGCCACGAGTCGGCCACAAGACTCCGTACGGCCGGGGGCGGTCCGGGCGAGGTGACGAACCGTTCGTGGGCGGCGCGCCGCGCGGAGTCCGCGACGAGGGTCGAAGCGTCCATGGCACCTCCCACGTGCCGTTCTGCCGGGTCGGCCACACCAGCCTCACCTGCGCGCCGGTGCGGGCGCAGAGGCCGAAGGGCCCCCGTGCAAGGGTCTGTTGGGTCCCCACCGAGGCATGGCCGCCCGCCCCGCCCACCTTTCAGCGTCGTCCGGCGGAGGGGGCCGGGCGATGGGCCGCCCGGACGTAAGAGCCGGCCACTCGGCCCCCTTTGGGGACGAGGCCGGTCGCGTATGTGGAGTCCCTGTCCGCCGCATGCACAGTCGCGGGCGGGTCATGCGCACGTGGATGATCGCGAGCGCTCGGAACAAGCCGACGGCCGGGCGCAGGGCGCGACCCACAGCTGCAGGACATCGTCCGGACCGGCGGCCACAACGGCCGCCGCCGACCCGCGGTCCCTTCCGGTGACGGACCGTCTCCCGGGCCTCGCGACAGCGTTCGCCGACCGCACGCATCCGCAGGCTGCCATGGCGAACCGGACCCGCGCCGACCGCGGCCCGGGGCAGGGCGCGACCCACAGCTGCAGGACATCGTCCGGACCGGCGGCCACAACGGCCGCCGCCGACCCGCGGTCCCTTCCGGTGACGGACCGTCTCCCGGGCCTCGCGACAGGGTTCGCCGACCGCACGGATCCGCAGGCTGCCGTGGCGAACCAGGCCCGCGCCGACCGCGGCCCGGGGCAGAGCGCGACCCACAGCTGCAGGACATCGTCCGGACCGGCGGCCACAACGGCCGCCGCCGACCCGCGGTCCCTTCCGGTGACGGACCGTCTCCCGGGCCTCACGACAGCGTTCGACAGCCGCACGGATCCGCAGGCTGCCGTGGCGAACCGGACCCGCGCCGGCCGCGGCCCGGGGACAGCCACCAAAGGTCGGCCGACGAAGAGGGGTGCGGCGACGGTCCCGCTCGTGGCGCTGCCGGTCAGGCAGGCCAAAGCTTCGGTCCGGGGCCCAGGACGGTCGGGATCAGAAGGGGTGTTCCTGCTCGCTCCCTACCGCTCCCCCACCGGCACCCGCCACACCAACGTGGTACCCCCGCCCTCCGGACAGTTCAACTCCAGCTCTCCACCCAGCTGTTCGGCCCGCTCTGTCATGTTGCGCAGGCCGCTGCGGCGGCCCTTTGCCGGGATGCCCACGCCGTTGTCGGCGATCGTCAGCCGCACTTCGCGTCCGTCGGTCCCCAGGACCACGTCGGCGCGGTCGGCGCGGGCGTGCCGGGCGATGTTGGTCAGGGCCTCGGAGAGCACCGCCACCACGTGGTCGGCGGTCTCCCGTGGGACGTCGGTGTCGACCAGGCCCTCCATGCGGACGCTGGGGGCGAAGCCCAGCACCGGCGCCGCCTCTCCGACCACCCGTACGACGCGTGCCCGAAGTCCCGATCCGCTGCCGCCCTCCCGGGATCGGAGACCGAAGATCGTCGACCTGATGATCTTGATGGTTTCGTCGAGGTCGTCCACCGCCCGCACGACGCGTTCGGAAGCCTCCGTGTGCTCGATGAAGCGCCCCGCGCTCTGCAGAGTCATGCCCGTGGCGAACAGCCGCTGGATCGCCAGGTCGTGCAGATCACGGGCGATGCGGTCGCGGTCCTTGAGCACCGCGATCTCCTCGGCGTCCCTGCGGTGTTCGGCCAGTTCCATGGCGATCGCGGCCTGCGCGGCGAAGCCCTGCAGCGGTTCGATCTCCTTCTCGGTGAACGGCGTCCGGCCGCTCTCGCGAACCAGCAGGACGACGCCTCGCACCCCGTCGGCACCCGATCCGATGGGGACGGCCACGGCCGGCCCGAGTCCGGTGAACCGTGGGGGTCCGGACGACACACGCTCGTCGTGGGACACGTCCGGGCTCGTGAGGGGGGCGGCGGTGGAGAAGGCCTGCCCGATCAGGCTGCCGTCGATCGGCAGCACCATTCCCCGGAGTGTCTCGGCCTCCGATCCGACCGCGAGTTCCACAGCGAGCGAGTCGACGTCCTCCATGGGCATCGCCACCACCGCGAGGGCCGCACCGGAGATCTCCCGGGCCTGCTCCGCGATCATGCCTAGGACCTCGGCCTGCTCGGCTCCGGACATCAGGCTGTGGGTGATCTCCGCGTTCGCCCGCAGCCAGCGCTCGCGCAGCCGGGACTCCTCGTAAAGGCGGGCGTTGTCGATGGCGACGCCGGCCGCCACGGCCAGCGTCGACAACACCGACTCGTCGTCCTCGTCGAACTGGACCCCGCCCCGCTTCTCCGTCAGGTACAGGTTGCCGAAAACCTGCTCCCGCACCCGGATCGGGACACCGAGGAAGGTGTTCATCGGCGGATGGTGGGGCGGGAAGCCGTACGAGGCGGGGTGCTGGGAGATCTTCCCGAGCCGCAGCGGCTCCGGATGGCTGATGAGCTCCCCCAGGATGCCGTGCCCCTCCGGGTAGGGGCCGATCCTGGCGATCTGCTCGTCGGTGACGCCCACGGTGTGGAACGCAGACAGCCGTTTGCCGTCGGGCCCGATCACACCGAGCGCGGCGTACTCGGCGTCGACGAGCACCGCCGCGGCCTCCACGATGCTCCGAAGCGCCTGCTCCAGGTCGAGCTCGCGCCCGACCGAGAGCACCGCCTCCAGCAGACTGTGCACCCGGTCACGCGTGCCGCGCGCCGCGTCCAGCCGGGCCTGCAGCTCCTCCAGCAACTCGTCCAGCCTCAGCTGCGGCAGCCGCACGCGAGCCTCCCCGGCCTCGGAGCTTTCCACCTGTTCCTCCAGCTCTCCCCATGGCGACAGCCGACCGTAGCGGTCATGTGCCACCGTAACGGTCCGGGGCAGGGGAGGATAAGGGATCAGCACGTCGGCTGTTGCCAGGTGAGAGGTCGTGCCGCTCAGCCGGGCGGCTGCCGCGCGGCAGCCGCGCGGCGACGTTGCTCGGTGCGGCCGAGCAGCCGGTCGGTGCACCCCCACTCTGTCGTACCAGCGCATTCGCGGGCCGAAGGCCCAGGGCCCGCCCGTCGGCTCCGACTCGCAGCTCTTCACCACAGCACCGGCCCCGGCGGCGCGTGACGGGGGACCCGCGGCCCGGGTCCAGGGGCCGGGCGGCCCCTGGGCGGGCCACGGCCCGCACGCCACTCTGAATGCGCCGACGAACGATCCAAGGAGTGGAGCACATGACACCCAGGAACACCGGGGCGCACGACGGCACGACGGCCCTCGTGCGGGTACGCGCGGAGGGCGACGTGGACGAGGAGGAACTCGCCTACGTCCGGGCCAAGGTGAACGCGGCCCTCGACCGGCCGGGCCTCCCGGCCGTCGGCGGCGAGGTGCGGATCTCCCGGGCGGCGGCGCATCGCGCCGAACGGCCGTGGTCCGCGGGCGGCGAGATCAGGGTGGGCAGCGATCTGGTGCTCGTACACGCCCGCGAGGCGAGCGCACACGAGCTCGCCGACCGGCTGCAGGACCGGCTTCGCAACCAGATTGAACGCGTCCTGCACCGTGGAGAGGCGGCCCGCAGGTCGGCCACGCCACCCCCGTGGCGCGGCGGTCCTGAGAACGATCGTCCGCGCTGAACGTGAAGGAGGAGGACGCCGTGTACTCCCGCACCGTGGGCGAGGTGATGACCCGCGAGGTCGTCCACGCCCGGCGCACGACGCCGTTCAAGAACCTCGTCCGGCTGCTGGACCGGCACCGGATCAGCGGACTGCCGGTGGTCGACCACGACGACAAGGTCGTCGGGGTGGTCTCCGGAACCGATCTCGTGCGCGCGCAGGCGAGGCGGGAGGGCGGGCAGCAGGGCCGCGGTGCCACGGCCGGCGATCTGATGTCGACGCCCGCGATCACCGTGCACCCGGAACAGCCCGTGGCGGACGCCGCCCGGGTCATGGAGCGGCACGGCGTCGAGCGGCTGCCCGTGGTGGACGAGGAGGACCGCCTCATCGGCATCGCCACACGCCGCGACCTGCTGCGGGTCTTCCTCCGCACCGACGGGGCCATCCGGGCGGAGGTGATCGCCGAGGTTCTGGTGCGCGCCCTCGCCCTGCCGCCCGGTGCCGTCGAGGTCCGTGTCCGGGACGGCATGGTCACGCTGACGGGGCGGGTGGAGAGCCTCGGCGACATCGCCACGGCGGTGTGGTCGACATGGCAGGTCGAAGGGGTGGTCGGCGTGGTCAACGGGCTCACCGTCCGCGTGGGCGACGCCGGGGCGGAGGGACAGCCGGCTGTGGACCAGGGG
The DNA here is from genome assembly GCF_040782645.1 of Streptomyces sp. HUAS ZL42. Lineage (GTDB taxonomy): Bacteria > Actinomycetota > Actinomycetes > Streptomycetales > Streptomycetaceae > Streptomyces. The sequence continues at coordinate 8,947,021 of NZ_CP160403.1, read as the reverse complement.
CCGAACGGCCCTAGCGGGACCGATCCCGCCACAGTTCGAATGATCTGATCGCAGACCGCAGCCGCCAAGACCAGGTACGGAAACCCGCCATGGCCCTCGACAAAGCCCAGCCGTTGCAAGCCGGACCACGCCGGAGCATCGAACTCGACAGCCTGGAGGCATTGCGGCTGCTGGGCAGCGTCTCCTTCGGGAGGATCGTCTTCACCCGGCACGCGCTGCCGACCATCCGCCCGGTCAACCATGTCCTGGACAACGGCGACATCGTCATCCGCACCCACGAGGGCGCGGCCCTGACCGCACGCACCCGCGGCACCGGCGACCAGGGCGTCGTCGTCGCGTACGAGGCCGACGCCATCGATCCGGACACCCACCTCGGCTGGAGCGTGGTGGTCACCGGCTACGCCCGTCTGGTCACGGACAAGGACGAGCTGGCCCGCTACCAGACCCTGCTGCGGCCCTGGATGGACCGGACCATGGACTACGCGGTCCGCATCCGTCCCGACCTGGTCACGGGCATCCGGCTGGCCGCCGCCGGCACCTGATCGGAGGGGCCGGCGGCGGGGCCGGTCAGTCGTGCGGCACCACCGCGACGGGTGCCGCGGCGCCGTGGAGCACCTGATGGGCTACCGGGCCGACGTGGGGGCCGACGGGCACGGCGCGGTTCGTACGGCCGACGACGACGAGTGAGGCGTCGTGGGAGGCGTCCACGAGGTGCGAGCCGGCCGTTCCGATCACTGCCTCCTCGATCACCTCGACGCCGGGAAACTTGTCCCGCCACGGGCGCAGCGCGCCGGCCATCGCCTCCTCCTCCCGCACCGCAGGTCGGTCCGGGTTGCCGGCCTTCCCGCCCGGTTGCAGGCCGTACACGATCCGCAGGGCCGCCGAGCGGCGCGCGGCGGCCGCGAAGGCGAACTCGAGGACGGCGTCGGCGGGCCGTTCGTCCAGTGCGAGGCCGAGGACGACGTCGCGGTACGGGGTCGCCCCGGAAGTGGTCCCGAGCGCGTCCGGCCGGTGTTCGTCCGCCTCCCCGGCGTCGGCACGGACGAGAACCACCGGCCGCCCCGCCCGCGCCACCACGGCGGACGCCACGGAGCCGAGCAGGTATCCCGCTGCCCGGCCCAGGCCGCGGGATCCCAGCACCAGTACCTCCGCCTCCTGCGCGGCTTCCGTCAGGGCGGCCGCGGCATGCCCGGGGAGCCGCTCCGAGGTGACGCGCAGGCCGGGATGGCGATGGGCGAGGGAGGCCGCCATGTCTCGGAGCAGGTGTGCCGCCCGGTCCGCGCCGGGCGGCGGTACGGCCTCGCCGGCGAACGGCACGTAGTCGTGCGGGGGTAGGTCGCCGGCGTGCACGAGACGCAGCGGGACCTCCAGCAGGGCGGCCTCGCGGGCGGCCCACTCGGCGGCGGCCGTGCTCTCGGGCGAACCGTCCAGGCCGACGGTGACATTGCGCGACATGAAGAGCCTCCTCGGGGGATGTGGGCCCCACTCTGGCGTCCCGGCCGGGCGCGGCAGGAGGGCCGACCGGTCCTCATGTGCCGACGATCGGCCCCGCATCACCTTCCGTACCGGGCGTGGGCTCCGTCGTCACCGGGAAGAGATCTCGCTCCCGCGCCCAAGGGCCGCCCGTGCCGGTGGCAGGGCCGTGCGGTTGCCGTGACGAACCGCGGCCAGGGCGTCCAGGTGTGCCTGGATGTACGGGACGGCCACGGTCTCGAGTTCGCCTTCGACGAAGGCGGGCTGGACGTTGACCTCGAACACGACGCCGCCGTTCTCGATGGCGAGATCGACGCCGGCCCAGGGCAGTCCGACGGAGGCGGTGGCGGCCACGGCGAGCTCGGCGAGGCGCACCGGCAGGTCCTCGGGGGCGATGTGGAAGGGGGTGGCACCCCGGCAGGTGTTGCACGGGATGTCGGTCGCGGGCTGCACGTGTTCGCGGGCGTGCACGACACGGCCGCCCAGGACGAAGACCCGGAACTGGTGGCGGTGGCCCTCCGGGGTCATGTTCCCCGCGTCGCGGGAGAGCAGCCAGTCGGTTCCCCGCTGCGCGTAGAACACGGCAGCGTCCGCGAGTTGGGCTTCGCCGGTGACGTGGAAGGTCTCGTCGCCTCCCGTACCGATGACGGGCCGGGCCCAGGTGTCCCGTCCGAGCCGGTCGAAGGCGGCGGCAGCCTCGCGCGGGCTCGGCCGGGACAGGACGGCGGTCTCCATCTGGGCGACGCCGTCGCGGGCGAGGCGTTCGACGGTGAGGTTCTTCTCCGTCGCCGTACGCCAGGCCTCCGGTCCGGTGCCGAGGGTCACCACCTCGTGGCGTTCCAGGAGGCGCTGGAGGGCGGCGAGTTCGTGTCGACGGTGCGGCGGGATCTCGTAGAGCACGACTACGTCGGGCACCAAGTCCAGTCCTTCTTCCGGGACTTGCAGCCGTAAGCGGCCTCCGTCGCGGACACCGCGTCCGGTGCCCCCGGCCCCGAAGCACCGGGAGTCGATCCGCACCGGCGGCGCGCCGGTGAGCAGTTCCACGGCCTGCGCCAGGTACTCGCGGCAGCCTTCGGGCGACGTGGGGTCGGCGATCAGGGCGATGCAGGGTCGGGACACAGCGGCCTCCCAGGGCTCTGGACGCGGGCTCGTACCGCGACACCCGGTTGCGCGGCCCGAGCGGTTTCCCGGGATGGTGCCCGTCGCGTGAGCGGTCTGCCAGGGCGCACGAACGCGGGCCTCCTGCTCCTTCCCCTGCGCCGTGAGCCCCCGTCCGTGCGCCCTGGCCCGGCTCACCGTGCGGACGTACCCGTCATCCGTCCCACGCCCAGTCGGCGACCTCCGGCATGTCGATGCCGTGGACGCGGATCCAGTCGTGATGGCGCTGCCGGGCGTCCTCCATCCGCTGTCGTACGGCCGCCGCGCGCACCGCGAGACCCGGGACGCGGTCCACGACGTCCATGACCAGGCGGTAGCGGTCGAGGTCGTTGCGGACGACCATGTCGAACGGCGTGGTCGTGGTCCCGATCTCCTTGTAGCCGCGCACATGCAGGTTCTTGTGGCCGGTGCGGCGGTAGGCCAGGCGGTGGATCAGCCACGGGTAGCCGTGGTAGGCGAAGATCACGGGCCGGTCGGCTGTGAACAGGCCGTCGAACTCGAAGTCGCTCATGCCGTGCGGGTGTTCCTCGCGCGGCATCAGCCGGGCGATGTCGACGACGTTCACCACGCGCACCGACAGTTCGGGCAGATGCCGGCGCAGCAGTTGTGCGGCGGCCAGTATCTCCTGGGTGGGGACGTCGCCCGCGCAGGCGAGCACCACATCGGGTTCGCGCGTGCCGTCCTCGCTGCCGGCCCACTCCCAGATGCCGGCGCCGCGTGCGCAGTGGACGCGTGCCTGGTCCATCGTCAGCCAGTCGAAGCAGGGCTGTTTTCCGGCCACGATCACGTTGACGTAGTCGCGGCTGCGCAGGGCGTGGTCCGCCACCGACAGCAGGGTGTTGGCGTCCGGTGGCAGGTAGACCCGTACGGCTTCGGGGCTCTTGTTGAGGATGTGGTCGACGAAGCCGGGGTCCTGGTGGGAGAAGCCGTTGTGGTCCTGACGCCACACGTGCGAGGTCAGCAGGTAGTTGAGGGAGGCGATGGGCGCGCGCCAGGGCAGGTTCCGGGTGACGCGCAGCCATTTGATGTGCTGGTTCACCATCGAGTCGACGATGTGCACGAAGGCCTCGTAGCACGAGAACAGCCCGTGCCGACCGGTGAGCAGATAGCCCTCCAGCCAGCCCTGGCAGGTGTGTTCGGACAGGATCTCCATCACCCGGCCGTGCCGGTCGAGGTGCTCGTCCACCTGGAGGGTCTGTGCCTGCCAGGCCTTGCCGCTGGCGTCGAAGACGGCCTGCAGGCGGTTGGACGCGGTCTCGTCCGGTCCGACGAGGCGGAAGTCACGCCGCTCGGCGGTGGCTGCCATGACGTGCCGGAGCAACTCGCCGAGGACGCGGGTGGGTTCGTGCAGGGTCATACCGGGTTTGTCCACGGGAACGGCGTACGACTCGAGCGGCGGCAGGGGCAGTTCGCGCCTCAGGAGTCCGCCGTTGGCGTGCGGGGTGGCGCCGAGCCTGCGGGGTCCGTCGGGGACGCAGGCCAGGACGTCGGGGCGCGGGGCGCCGTACTCGTCGAACAGCTCCTCCGGGCGGTACGAGCGCAGCCAGGCCTCCAGTTGCCGCAGGTGGTCGGGGTTGTCCCGGACGGCGGCCAGCGGGACCTGGTGGGAACGCCAGGTGCCCTCCACGGGCAGGCCGTCGACCTCGGCCGGGCCGGTCCAGCCCTTGGGGGTGCGCAGCACGATCATGGGCCAGCGGGGGCGCTCGGTCGCGCCGTCCTCGCGTGCGGCCCGCTGGAAGGCGGCGATGCGGTCCAGTGCGGTGTCCATGGCCTGCGCCATCGCATGGTGTACGACGGCCGGGTCGTCACCGGTGACATGGATCGGGTCGTGGCCGTATCCCCGCAGCAGGGCGTCGAGTTCGGACTCGGGGAGCCGGGACAGGACCGTCGGGTTGGCGATCTTGTAGCCGTTGAGATGCAGGACGGGCAGGACGGCGCCGTCGTGGACGGGGTCGAGGAACTTGTTGGAGTGCCAGGAGGCGGCCAGCGGGCCGGTCTCCGCCTCGCCGTCGCCGACGACGCAGGTCACCACCAGACCGGGGTTGTCCAGGGCGGCGCCGTAGGCGTGGGAGAGGGCGTAGCCCAGTTCGCCGCCCTCGTGGATGGAGCCGGGTGTCTCGGGCGCCACGTGGCTGGGGACGCCGCCGGGGAACGAGAACTGCTTGAACAGCCGTTCCATCCCGGCCGCGTCCCGCGTGATGTCGGGGTACGTCTCGGTGTACGAGCCCTCCAGCCAGGAGCCCGCCACCACCGCGGGACCGCCGTGCCCGGGGCCCCAGATGCACAGGGAGTCGAGGTCGCGGGCCTTGATGACGCGGTTGAGGTGGGTGTACACGAGGTTGAGCCCGGGCGAGGTCCCCCAGTGGCCGAGCAGCCGCGGTTTGACGTGCTCGGGGCGCAGCGGCTCGGTCAGCAGGGGGTTGGCCATGAGGTAGATCTGGCCGACGGACAGGTAGTTCGCGGCGCGCCAGTGGGCGTCCAGCGTCCTCAGCTCGTCGTCGGTGAGCGGGGCGGACGCCTGCTGCGTGTCGACGGACATCACGGGTTCCCTTCCGGATCGGGGGTTCGTCGGAGGTGCGTTCCGGTCCGTACCTCCCCACCCTCCCCCTTCCGCCGGGTACCCGACAGGGCCGACCGGCCCATCCGGCCGAGCGAAGTCGGCCGGACGGCGGTCATCCGGCCGTGGGCACCAGCGCCACGGGGCAGTGGGAGCGGTGCAGGAGGGTGTGGACGACGGGGCCGAGGTGCGGACCGAGCCGGGTGCGACGGTGCACGCCGATCACCACGACGGCGGCCTCACGCGTGGCCTCCAGCAGCGCGTGTGCGGGACCGGTGCGCACCGTGCGGGCCTCGACGCCGACCTCGGGATGCTCCGCCTGCAGCCGGGCGAGGGAGAAGCGCGGCACGGCCTCCTCCGCCCGATCGTCCTGCGCCTCGCGCTCCTGGCCGGGGCTGGTGGCGGGCACCAGCGAGGGCAGCTCGGGGGTGGTGTGCCGGTGGATCCGGGAGTGCAGGACGTCCAGCCGCACACCGCGCCGCTCCGCCTCCCGGAAGGCGTAGGCGGCGGCGTCCGCGTCGGCGTCGCTCTCCAGTCCGAGCAGGACCCGGCGGCCCTCGTCGCACGGGTGGTCCCCGCGGACGACCAGCAGCGGGCTGCGTACGTGCGCCGCCAGTCGCAGGCTCACCGAGCCGGCCAGCAGGCTGCCGACGGCGCCGAATCCCCGGGTGCCCACGACGGTGAGCGCCGCGTCCTCGCTCTCCCGGGCGAGGGCCTTGACGGCGCCGCCGCGGACCGCCCGGGTGTCGACCGGCAGACCGGGGTGCCGCTCGCCGACGCGTGCGGCGGCCTCGGCCAGTACCGGTGCGGCCTCGTCGCAGTCGGGCACGGCGTACACGACGCGCAGTTCGGCGGCGCGCCGCGCGGCCTCGTCCGCGGCCCAGTCCAGCGCCCGCACGGCGACGAGCGAACCGTCCACTCCGACGACCACTTGCTGCTCGGTCATGGCCTGTCTCCCCTCTCTTGCGTGCCCGGCTCCTCCCGGGGCACGGGAGCCGGGGTGCGCCGCCGGTCGGCGCGTGCGGGTCCCGCAGCGACTCCTCGGACGATGCTGCCCGCCGCGGGCGCCACGGGCACTGGGCCGCCGGAACCCGTCGGCACGCCGTACGGCCCATTGCCGGGGGGCCGCACGGTCCCGGTGCCGACCGGGCGGGAACGGAAGGTTCAGGCCGAGAGGTCGACCCCGTACAGGGTGCGGCCGCCGACGAGTTCACGTCCCGTCACCAGTGCGGCCTCGATGCGGACGAAGACCTCGTGTGGCGAGGGCACCCAGGAGCGCGGGCCGGTGCGGACCAGCCGCCGGTGTTCGGCGGGATCGGTCACGACGGTGGCCGGGCCGGTGACGACGACGCTCCAGCCGGAGTGCGCGACGGCGTCGACGTCGTCGGCCTCGAAGGCGACCACTGCGCCGTCGACGGCACGCACCAGCTCGGAGGCCGCCGAGGTACACAGCACCACCGACCCGTCGGCGTCCAGGCGGAAGTTGACCGGCAGCACCGCGGGCAGAGCCTGCCGGGTGTGGACTATCCGGCCGACCGGCGTCTTCGCCAGGAGACGCAGGCACTCCGGTCGTTCGAGTTCGCGGAATCCGTCGTTGGAGTACATGACCTGTCCGTCCCTCGGCGGGTGCGGCGGTGTGCGGGACGAGTCCATCCTTCGCCGGGCGAGGGCGCGGGCCCAAGGGCCATGCGTCCCGACACTCCGGACGAGAGCCCCTTTCAGTTCGTGATCCGGCGTCCGGTGATGCCGTGCGGATCGATGCGCATCCACAGGTCGCGATGTCCGCCGGCCCAGGGCTCGCTGTACGCACGCTCCGTCAGCAGGCGTGCGGCGTCGGGGTCCGACACGGTCCACGCGTCTCCTCGTACGAGCACGCTCCATCCCCGGCTGAACGCGTCGTCGATGCGGTCGACCTCGAAGGCCACGCGCTTGCCGGACGCCAGAGCCATTGTCGAGCCGGGCTCGGTCCGGAACACGATCACGCCGTCGACGACGCTGTAGTTGACCGGGAGGACGACGGGACCGTCGTCGGTGGACACCGCGAGGCGTCCCACTCCGGCTGTCGCGAGCAGGGCCCGGCACTCCTGCGCGTCCAGCTCGGTGAACACGGGACGGCGGGCCGCCCGTCCCAGGCCGGACGGCAGATCGGCGTTGCCGCCGGTGAGCTCGGTGACGGTGGTGCCCAGGACGCCGGCCAGCCGGAGCAGGACACCCGTGCCGGGTGCGGCGCCGGGGTGCTCCTCCAGGTACCGGAGGTAGCTGGGGGCCACACCGGCCCGGTTGGCCGTCTCCCTCAGGGTGAGTCCGAGCTGTGTGCGCCGCAGGGCGAGACGTCGCCCGAGGTCGCCGACGGGCGACCCTTCCACCGTGTTCGGCGCGACCCGTTCGGCCATGACCGGTCACTTCCTCTCGTCAGGCCGCCCGAACGGCGACCTCCTCGTGCGACTGCCCGCCCAGCACGACCTTGAGCGCGCCGGTGTCGGCGGCCCGGGCGAAGACGTCGTATGCCTCCTCCATGCGCTCCAGCGGGAACGTGTGTGTGACCAGCGAAGAGAGCGGGAGCCGATCGGCGGCGGCCATACGCAGCAGGGTGGGTGTGGAGCGGGTGTCGACCAGGCCGGTGGTGATGGTCACGTTCTTGATCCACAGGTCTTCCAGGTGCAGAGTCGCCGGTCTGCCGTGCACTCCGACGTTGGCCACGTGACCACCGGGGCGGACCATACGGGTGCACAGCTCGAAGCTCTCCGGCACGCCGACCGCCTCGACGACCACGTCGGCGCCGAGTCCGTCCGTGAGGTCGGCGATCAGCTCCTCCGGTGCTTCGCGGGGATCCGCGACGGCGTCCGCGCCGAGTTGCCTGGCCGCCTCCAGGCGTGCCGGGGCCAGATCGACGGCGACGATCCGTTCGGGCGTGAAGAGCCGGGCCGTGGCGATCGCGGCCAGCCCGATGGGGCCGGCTCCGACGACGGCCACGGTGTCGCCGGGGCATACCTGCCCGTTGAGGACGCCCACCTCATAGGCCGTCGGAAAGATGTCCGCCAGCAGGACGGCGTCGCCGGCCTCCAGCGTGCCGGGCAGCGCGTGCACGGAGAGGTCGGCGTACGGCACGCGGACGTACTCGGCCTGTGTGCCGTCGATCAGGTGGCCGAGGATCCAGCCTCCGCCGCCCCGGCACTGGCCGTACATGGCCGCACGGCAGTAGGGGCAGCGGCCGCACGCGGTGATGCAGGAGACCAGGACCCGGTCTCCTGGCCGTACGGTGCGCACGTCGGCGCCGGTCTCCATGACCTCGCCGACCGCCTCGTGCCCGAGCACCGTGCCGGGGCGCACCTCGGGCACGTCGCCCTTGAGGATGTGCAGGTCCGTTCCGCAGATGGTGACCGCGTCGACGCGCACGATCGCGTCGGTCGGCTCCTTGATGCCCGGGTCCGGGACTTCCTCCCAGGACGACTGGCCCGGGCCGTGGAAGACGTAGCCCTTCATGAGGATCCTTCCTCCTTCGGTCCCTGACCCGGGCCGGAACCCGGCGCCACCGGACGCCGGCGCGACGCCCGCGTTGCTCAATAGATCCAGTTTGTCCTGATTCCGTTGGTCGACGCTTGGGCCGGTCGGTCCCCGAAGCCGGCCGGACGGGCCGTTCCCGGCGTGCGGGTCCGGTCGGCCCTGGAGGATCGGCGCCGCTGGGCCGAACGGCCCTTCCGTGCGCCCCGGCCCGACCAGTTGTCTGTGACCATGGCCAACACCCACACGCTGTGCGCGCAGGGCCACACGGAACGCCTCGTCGGCGGAGCCACCGTCGTGGAACTGCGCGGCGAGATCGACCTCCTCTCGGAGCCGCCCCTGTCGGCCCGCCTGGACGAGCTGACCGCCGGTCCGCACCCCGATCTGGTGCTCGACCTGCGTGCCGTGTCGTTCATCGACTGCGCCGGGCTGCGGGTGCTGTGCCGCGCACGCAACCGCACCACGGCCAGGGGAGGCCGACTGCGTCTGATCGCGGACAGCCCGAACTTCCTGCGCATCCTGCGGCACACCGGCCTCGCGGGCGTCTTCGAGATCCACGCCTGCCCGCCCGAGACGCTCGCGGCCGCCTGACGGCACCCGCCGACGACGCCCCGGTCAGGGCTGAACGGCCCATGTCCACCGCCGATTCGACCCCGATCGGTCCCCCCGGATCCGTCTGGTCGGCCCATACCACGACCGCCTCCGGACTGTCACCGTCATGGCCGTGACGACGAAGAGGAAGCAGAGGACGAGGAAGGGAAGGGGCGGACCGATGGGCGGCACCAGCAGCAGGAAGAACCGTCTGTGGCGGTGGCGGAGCAATCCGCTGCGGCGGCGCGACGACGTCATCGAGGCATGGATCGTGCTCGCGGTGTGGGCAGTCGTCGCGGTGGGAGGAACGCTCGCCGGCTTCGTGACGGCCCACGCGGCCAATGACGTGTTCGTTCGTCAGCGGGCCGAGCGCCACGCCAGCGAGGCGGTGGTCGTGGCCGACGTCCCGACCCCCACCGCGGGGGCCGGCAGGGGGACCGAACGGATGTCGGCGCAGGTCCACTGGACAGCGCCCGACGGCTCCACCCGTACGGGCCGGACCCTGGTGGACGCCGGGCAGCGGGCCGGTACCGAAGTCACGGTCTGGCTGGACGCCCGGGGCGAGCTCAGCACCCAGCCCCCGAGCACCACGGCGGCTGCCTGGGAGGCCGCCGTGCTGGGCGCGGCCGCGGCCCTCGCCGCCACCGGCGTGGTGGTCGGCGTCGGTGCCGTCGCGCGCTGGCGGCTCGACCGTCGGCGGATCGACGAGTGGGGCAGGCAGTGGGACCTGGTGGGGCCGAAGTGGGGACACAAGACGGGCTGAGCCCCCTCCGGCCGGCCGCCGCGGCGAAAGCCGTGAATCCGCGAAAGCCGTGAAAGCCTAGGAAACGTCCCTGCCGAGGTCCAGCCGCCCGACATGCTCCACGTTCTGCCGGTCCTCCGCGTCGTCACTGGCCTCGGCCGCGAACCACGCGTCGAGGATCTCCTTGAGCAGCGGCTCGGAGGTCAGCCGCAGGCTCAGCGCCAGCACGTTGGCGTCGTTCCAGCGGCGGGCGCCCTCCGCGGTGTAGGCGTCGGTGCACAGCGCCGCCCGCACCCCCGGCACCTTGTTCGCGGCGATCGACGCGCCCGTGCCGGTCCAGCAGCACACGACCGCCTGGTCGGCGGTCCCGGCCGACACCTCCCGGGCCGCCGTCTCCGAGCAGACCGCCCACTGGGCGTCGTCCCCGGGGTGCAGCGCCCCGTACGTCGTCACCTCGTGACCACGGCTGCGCAACTCCGCGACGAGGGAGCGGGCCACGGGTTCGTCCATGTCCGAGGAAACAGAGATCCGCATGGTTCGGAGAGTACTGACCGGACCACGCAGATGTCGCCCGGGAGAGGATCGCGAGGGACCCGCACGCGCCCGGGACCGCCCGCACACGTGACCATCGCCCCTCGAACGCCGATACTTCCGAGAGTGGACTGCCGTGAGGGTCACTCCGTACCGCCCCCGCGACTGACGAGAAGTCAGCGCAGCCGGCGCCGGCCCCGCCGTCCCCGGATCCCCACCGCCACGGTCCGCACCACCGAGCACACCCGTCTGCCCGCTCCGACCGGCACCACGGGTCGGAGCACCGGCTGCCCGCCCACCAGGAGGTATCCATGAAGATGCTCATCAACGTCCCGGAGACCGTGGTCGCGGACGCGCTGCGGGGCCTGGCCGCCGCCCACCCCGAGCTGACCGTGGACGTCGAGAACCGGGTGGTCGTACGGCGGGACGCCCCCGTCGCCGGCAAGGTCGCGCTCGTCTCCGGTGGCGGTTCGGGCCACGAACCGCTGCACGGCGGTTTCGTGGGCCCCGGAATGCTGTCGGCGGCCTGCCCGGGTGAGGTGTTCACCTCTCCCGTACCCGATCAGATGGTGCGCGCGGCCGCCGCCGTGGACAGCGGGGCGGGTGTGCTGTTCATCGTGAAGAACTACACCGGCGACGTCCTCAACTTCGACATGGCGGCCGAACTCGCCGAGGACGAGGGCATCCAGGTGGCGAAGGTGCTGGTCAACGATGACGTGGCGGTCACCGACAGCCTCTACACGGCGGGGCGGCGCGGCACCGGGGCGACGCTGTTCGTGGAGAAGATCGCGGGCGCCGCGGCCGAGGAGGGACAGCCACTGGAACGCGTGGAGACCATCGCCCGGCAGGTCAACGAGAACTCCCGCAGCTTCGGCATCGCGCTCAGCGCGTGCACCACGCCCGCCAAGGGCAGCCCCACCTTCGACCTGCCGCAGGGCGAGCTGGAGCTGGGCATCGGCATCCACGGCGAGCCGGGCCGGGAGCGGCGGCCCATGATGACCTCCGGCGAGATCGCGGACTTCGCGGTCAACGCGATCCTGGAGGACATGCCGCCGCGCAATCCCGTGCTGGTCCTGGTCAACGGCATGGGAGCGACTCCGCTGCTGGAGCTGTACGGCTTCAACGCCGAGGTCCAGCGCGTGCTCACCGAGCGGGGTGTCGCCGTCGCCCGCACGCTCGTCGGCAACTACGTGACGTCCCTGGACATGACCGGCGCCTCCGTCACCCTGTGCCAGATCGACGAGGAACTGCTGCGGCTCTGGGACGCGCCGGTGAGGACGCCGGGCCTGCGCTGGGGTGTGTGAGCGGCGCCGCGAGGCGATCAACCTATCTACCACGCAAGGAGATCCAGTGCTCGACGCCGACTTCTTCCGCCGTTGGATGAAGGCGACCGCCGCGTCCGTCGTCCGCGAGGCGGAACGGCTCACCGCGCTCGACTCGCCGATCGGGGACGCCGACCACGGCATCAATCTGCAGCGCGGTTTCACCGCCGTGACCGCCACACTGGAGCAGGAGGCGCCCGCGACTCCGGGTGAAGTCCTGACCCTCGCGGGCCGCCGGCTCATCTCGACCGTCGGCGGGGCGTCGGGACCGCTGTACGGCACTTTGCTGCGCAGGACCGGAAAGGCGCTGGGCGATGCCGCCGAGGTCAGTGCGGAACAGTTCGCGCAGGCGTTGCGCGAGGGCGTGGACGCGGTGATGACGCTCGGCGGTGCGACGCCCGGCGACAAGACGATGGTCGATGCCCTGGTGCCGGCCGTCGACGCGCTCGGGGACGGATTCGCCGCGGCCCGGGCCGCCGCCGAGGAGGGCGCCCTGGCGACGACGCCGCTGCAGGCCCGCAAGGGCCGGGCGAGCTATCTCGGGGAGCGCAGCATCGGGCACCAGGACCCCGGTGCGACGTCGTCGGCACTCCTGATCGCCGCTCTGGCGGAGGCCAACGGTGAGTGACGCACCGGGCGGGCAGCTCGTCGGGATCGTACTGGTGTCGCACAGTGCCCAAGTGGCCGTTTCGGTCGCCGAGTTGGCGCAGGGGCTCGCGGGCGGCGGGACCGCGGTCCCCGTCGCCGCGGCGGGCGGCACGGAGGGTGGCGGCATCGGTACGAGCGCCGAACTGATCGCCGCCGCGGCTGCCTCCGTGGACCGGGGTGCCGGAGTCGCCGTGCTCACCGACCTCGGCAGCGCGGTACTGACAGTGAAGGCGCTGCTCGCCGAGGGCGACGAACTCCCCGGCGGCACCCGCCTGGTGGACGCCCCGTTCGTGGAAGGGGCGGTGGCCGCGGTCGTCACGGCGGCCACCGGAGCCGACCTGGACGCGGTGGAGGCGGCGGCCGCGGAGGCGTACTCCTATCGGAAGGTGTGAACCCGCCCCGGCACGGCCGCCGTTCTTACGAGAGCCCTTCCACCGCCACTGCGAGGGCCGAGCGCAGGGTCGCCGCCAGCTCGGCCTCCGCCGTCGCCCGCCCGGCCTCCGTGTCGGCGGTGTGCCAGGCGTAGTACTCGACCGCTGCGCGCAGGGCGGCGTTGAACATCGCCGCCCGAATGGCCGACCGGAGGTCGTCGTCGGGCAGCCCGGCCCGCTCGGCGAGGGCGCGGGCGAACGCCGGTTCCGCCTCGTCGTATGCCTGAAGCCAGATCGCGCGCAGGCCGGGCTCGGCGCGGGTGAGCCGCACCAGTGCTCCGACCGTGGCGGGGTCGGGCCCGGCGACCGAGCGCAGGTCGCCGGCGAAGTCCCGCGCGAAGATCTGCTCGAGGGGCTGTCCGGGGCGCCACGCCCGGAGGCGGGCGGCGGTCATCTCGATCCCCGCCGTGAACAGCGGCCGTACGCAACTCTCCTTGCTCGGGAAATACCGCCACACCGTGCGCGCCGAGACCCCGACCGCCTGCCCGATCTGTTCGCCGGTTGTCGCCGCGACGCCCTGGGCGACGAACAGGTCCACCGCGGCCCGGGCGATCTCCAGCCGGATCTCGGCCTTGCGCTCCTCCGTCAGGGGCGGTCGTCCCGTACGTCCGCGGGGTGCGGCCATCACTACCTCCGGATCCGGTGATCGCTCTCCCGGAATTCTCCACCACGACTTTATGTCACTCAGAGACATTAAGTCGTACTGTGTTGGCGCACCGGGCTCGACGCCCCACATCGCACACCGAGGAGCACCACATGGCCACTGGACTGGACGGCCGCAGCGTCATCGTCACGGGAGCGGGCTCGGGCATCGGGCGCGCCACCGCGCTGGCCTTCGCCGCGGAGGGGGCGCGAGTCCTGGTGGCCGACCTCAACACCGAGGGCGCCGAGACGGCCGTCAAGGAGATGGAGCAGGCAGGCGGGACGGCCGTCGCCGTGACGGGCGACCTGAGCGAGCAGGCCGTGGTCGACCGGGCGACCGCGACGGCCGTGGAGCGCTTCGGCGGAGTGGACGTCCTGGTGAACAACGCCGGGATCATGGACCGCATGTCGGCGCTCGCGGACGTCGGCGACGCGGAGTGGGAGCGGGTCATCCGGGTCAACCTCACCGCGCCGTTCCTGCTCACCCGGGCGGTGCTGCCGCACATGCTGGCCGCCGGCCGGGGCGCGATCGTCAACACGGCCTCCGAGGCCGGTCTGCGGGGCAGCGCGGCGGGCGCGGCGTACACGGCCTCGAAGCACGGGATCGTCGGCCTGACGAAGTCCCTCGCGGTGATGTACCGGAAGCAGGGCATCCGCGCGAACGCCATCGCCCCGGGCGGCACCCACACCGCCATCGCCGTGGATGCCGAGCCGGGCGCACACGGACCGACGGCGCTCGGCCCGCACTTCGTCAACCTCGGCAAGATGGCCCGGGCGGAGGAGCAGGCGGCCGCGATAGTGTTCCTCGCCTCGGACGCGGCGAGCAACATCAACGGCGTGGTCCTGCCCGTGGACGACGGCTGGTCGGCGGTCTGACGTCCCACCCGGCGGGCGGTTCAGTTCCCCTCGACGAAGAGCCGCGCCAGCCGCTCCCCCACCTCGACGGCGGCGGCGTGGTTCTCGATCGGCGACACGTCGGAGTCCTTGAAGACGATGTAGGTCACGCCGGAGCGCGCGCCGCCGCGGCGCGGGTCGGGGCGGATGCCGAGCGCCTTGGCGGCGGCGTAGGACGCCTCGCCGATGACGTCGTGCCCTCCCGTGTCGCCGACGACCGCGTACTGCACCCGGTCGCCGCGGACGACGGCCGCGACCGAGCCGCAGCGGATTCCGTACCTGCGACGGTCCCAGATGCGGCTCGGCGCGGGCAGGACGATGTACGGCAGTTTCTCGGCGCTCAGGTAGCGGCCGTCGGACTGCTGACAGGCCGTCGAGGCCGAGAACCCGGGGTCGCTGCGGCTGTTGCAGCGCCGGCCGGGACGACCGTCGCAGTCGATGTCCATGTCGGCCTTCCAGAAGACGGCGCCACGGCTGCCGCAGACCGGAATGTTCGCGGGCTCGCCCGCGTCCCTGCGGTAGCGACGGTGGGAGACGGGGGCGCAGTCACGCACCTCGGCCAGCAGGTCGGCGGCGCTGACGGGGTCCTCGCGCCGTACCACCGGCTCCTCCGGAGTGTCCGGGGAGCCGGGAGTCGTCGCGAGCGCCGTCGGGGCCAGCAGGGCGAGGCCGGTCGCGGCCAGGGTCAGCGGCTGGACGTGCACCATAGGAGACCCTCTCGTGGGGGGCATTGACGGACACTCGGCTCAATCTGGTACCGATCCGATCATGCTGCCACCTCGAGGGGCCCGTACGGCGCAGGCACTCTGACGGCCCGACAGGGGGCGGGGGCCCGAGCCCGTTTCGGCTCCGGCCTCCCGGCCGCCCACGCCGGCGCGGGATCAGCGACGACAGCGGTCCGCGCCACCGGCACGAAGTCCCCAGCCCTCGTGGAGAGTTCGGCCGTGAGTAGCCTCAGCATACGTAACCACCGCGACTCGTCACCAACGGCGGTAGCACTCCTTGACGAATCACCGGCGCCCTCTTGATGTGGTCGCGTCAGCGGGTCATATTGGTCCGTACCATTACTCGTCGTCCGTGCCGGGAGGCGGAATCGTGCGACGCGTGCTGCTGTGCGGAGTCCTCCTGGTGGCGTCCTGCGGGTGGGCGGGGGCGGGCGGCGACGAGGGCGGACGGCTGCCGGGGGCGCCGACGGGCGTCACCGCCGCGGCGGGCAGCGCGACGAGCGTGCACGTCATGTGGAACGCGGTCTCCGCGGCCGAGGGCATCAGCGGGTACGAGGTGTATCGCGGCGCCACCAAGGTCAGGGAAGTAACCGGTTCCGAACACATGGTGGACGTCACGGGGCTCAGTCCGTCCACCACGTACCACTTCACCGTGCGGGCCCGGGACACCGACGGACGGCTCGGGCCGCGCAGTCGCGAGGCCGGGGCCACGACTCCGGCGGCCGTTGCCGCGGACCGCTCGGCTCCGACCCGCCCGGGCGACCTGGCCGGCAGCGCGGCCGGCAGCCGGGCGGTCCGGCTGTCCTGGTCCCGCTCCACGGACGACCGGGGCGTGCTGTCGTACGACGTCCACCAGGGCACGGCGAAGATCCACAGTGTGGGCGCTGGACAGACCGCGACGGTGGTCACGGGTCTGCGGCCCGGCACCCGTTACTCCTTCACCGTCCGTGCGCGGGACGCGGCCGACAACGTCTCACCGCCGAGTAACGCCCTCCGCCTCACGACCGCCGCGGGCACCGACGACGGCCGGGGCACCGCCCCGACGGACTTCCGCGCGACGAGCCACCGTGCCGACGGGGCGTACCACCTCGACCTGTCCTGGACACCGCCGCAGGCGGACGGCGTGATCACCGAGTACGGGCTCGAGCTCGACGGGCGTTTGGCCACCTCGCTCGTGTGGGGCGGGACCGCGCCGCAGCGGCGGGCGACGTACAGCTTCTACGTCGGACGCGAGGCCGGAATCGCCCACCGGGTACGGATCCGGGCCAGGCTGCCGGACGGCACCTGGGGCGGCTGGTCGGTCGAGCGGACGGTGACGACCAGCGCGGGCGACGGCTCCCGACATTGAGCAGGTCCCGGGCATCGGCCGTACGGAGGAATCCGTCACCTGCCCGGGTCGGCCCGCATGCGGGACGGGCCGGGGGCACGTTGGCTTCCCCTGAGGCAGCACGGGCGTTCCCGACCCCCGGCGGCGCAAGGGATGTACCGCCAACCGTGCAGCCGGAGGACCCTGCCCATGCGCACTACTCTTCCTCTCCTCCGCTCCGGCCTGACCGCCACGGCCGCCGTCGCTCTTCCCCTCGCCCTCGCCGCCGGGCCGGCCGCCGCCCGGGTCTCGGGCATCTCCGTGAGCACAACAGGCTCCACGGTCTCGGTCGTGACCAGTGCGTGCACCCAGATCAACGGCAGCTGGGGGACCGCCTCGCTGCTGAACAGCAGTCAGGCGAACTTCTCCCAGGGCCGCCAGGTGGCGCTGACCGGGACGACCGTGAGCCAGTCCGCCGCCTGGTCGAACGTGAGCCCCGGCACGTACACCGTGATCGTGGTGTGCTCGAACGGCAGCACCGCCGGCACCCAGTCCGTCATCGTGTCGGCCCCCTCCACCCCGACGATCTCCGCGACGGCCTCGCCCTCGCGCGGGGTCATGGGCGGTCTCGGCGGTGCCGCCAGGGACCTGGGGCCGGTCACGATGGCGGTGGGCGGTGCCCTGGTGGGCACGGGGGTCATCGCGGCGGGCTGGTTCCTGCGCCGCCGCTCCAAGCCCTACCGGCTCTGAACCACTTTCCCGCTCACGCCGTTTCGCGACCCTGCAGCTCGGCGAAGGCCTCCAGTGCCTCGTCGAGCCACCGCGTCCAGAAGGTCTCCAGCTCGATGCCGGCCCGCAGCACCAGGTGCTGCAGCCGGGCCTGAGGGGCGTCCTTGCCGGGCGGGAAGTCGCGCTGCTCGATCGCCTCGTACTCGGCCAGCTGGCGCCGGTGCAGCTCGAGATGGCGGCGCAGGTCGGCCTCGATACCCTCGGTGCCGACCACGGCCGCGGCGCGCAGCCGCAGCAGCAGCGCGTCGCGGTGCGGCTTCGGGTCCTGGGACGCGGCGGTCCAGCGGGCGAGTTCGCTGCGGCCCGCGGGCAGGACCTCGTAGTTCTTCTTCTGCCCTCGGGCCGGCTGCTCGGCGGGCAGGGCCCGGATGTACCCCTCAGCCTCCAGTTTTCCCAGCTCGCGATAGATCTGCTGGTGCGTCGCCGACCAGAAGTAGCCGATCGACTTGTCGAACCGGCGGGTCAGATCCAGCCCCGAGGACGGCTTCTCGAGCAGGGCGGTGAGGATCGCGTGCGGGAGTGACATGGAGTCATCCTAGGGACGGCCCCTAGAGGGTGGCCGCGACCTCGGTGCCCTGCTTGATGGCGCGCTTGGCGTCCAGTTCGGCGGCCACGTCGGCGCCACCGATCAGGTGCGCGCTGCGGCCCGCGGCGACCAGCTCCTCGTACAGGTCCCGGCGCGGCTCCTGCCCGGTGCACAGCACGATCGTGTCGACCTCCAGGACCGTGGACTCGTCGCCGACGGTGATGTGCAGCCCCGCGTCGTCGATGCGGTCGTAGCGCACGCCCGGGACCATGGTGACGCCCCGGTGCTTGAGTTCGGTGCGGTGGATCCAGCCGGTGGTCTTGCCGAGTCCGGCGCCGACCTTGCTGGTCTTGCGCTGCAGCAGGTGGACGGTGCGCGGCGGGGCGGGCCGCTCGGGGGCCGCGAGGCCGCCCGGCGCCCGGTAGTCCATGTCGACGCCCCAGTGCCGGAAGTACGTCGCCGGGTCCTCGCTCGCCTTGTCGCCGCCGTCGGTCAGGTACTCGGCCACGTCGAAGCCGATGCCGCCCGCGCCGAGGATCGCGACCCGGTCGCCGACGGGGGCGCCGTCGCGCAGGACGTCGAGGTAGCCGAGGACGCGGGGGTGGTCGGCACCGGGGATGTCGGGGGTGCGCGGGGTGACGCCGGTGGCGACGACGACCTCGTCGTAGTCGGCCAGGTCGCCCGCTGCGACGCGCGTGTTCAGCCGTACGTCCACGCCGTGGGCGTCGAGCTGGTGACGGAAGTAGCGCAGCGTCTCGTCGAACTCCTGCTTGCCGGGGACCTTGCGGGCCACGTTGAGCTGGCCGCCGATCTCGCTCGCGGCGTCGAAGAGTGTCACCGAGTGACCGCGTTCGGCCGCGGAGACCGCGCAAGCCAGTCCGGCCGGCCCGGCGCCGACGACCGCGACGCGCCTGCGCAGCCGGGTCGGGGAGAGAACCAGCTCGGTCTCGTGGCAGGCCCGCGGGTTGACCAGGCAGGAGGTGATCTGGCCGCTGAAGGTGTGGTCGAGGCAGGCCTGGTTGCAGCCGATACACGTGTTGATGGCGTCGGGCCTCCCGGCCGCGGCCTTGGCGACGAAGTCGGGGTCGGCGAGCATGGGGCGGGCCATCGACACCATGTCCGCACAGCCGTCGGCGACCAACTGCTCAGCCAGTTCGGGGGTGTTGATGCGGTTGGTGGTCACGAGCGGGATCGACACCTCGCCCATGAGCCGCTTGGTGACCCATGTGTACGCGCCGCGCGGCACGGAGGTGGCGATGGTGGGGATGCGGGCCTCGTGCCAGCCGATGCCGGTGTTGATGATCGTCGCCCCGGCCGCCTCGACGGCCTTGGCGAGCGTGATCACCTCCTCCAGCGACGATCCGCCGGGGACGAGATCCAGCATGGACAGCCGGTAGACGACGATGAAGTCCTCGCCGACCGCCTCGCGCACCCGCCGGACGATCTCCACCGGGAGGCGCATGCGGTTCTCGTACGAGCCGCCCCAGCGGTCGGTGCGATGGTTGGTCTGCGCGGCGATGAACTCGTTGATCAGGTAGCCCTCGGAGCCCATGATCTCCACGCCGTCGTATCCGGCCTGCCGGGCGAGGCGGGCGGCGCGGGCGTAGTCGTCGATGGTCCGCTCGACGCCGGCGTCGGTGAGCTCGCGGGGCGGGAAGGGGCTGATCGGCGCCTGGATCGGGCTGGGTGCGACCAGGTCCCGGTGGTAGGCGTACCGGCCGAAGTGGAGGATCTGCATCGCGATCCGGCCGCCCTCACGGTGCACGGCCTCGGTGATCGCCCGGTGCTGCTCGGCCTCCTCGTCCGTGGTGAGCTTGGCACCGCCCTCGTACGGCCGCCCCTCCTCGTTGGGCGCGATGCCACCGGTGACGATCAGCCCGACTCCCCCGCGCGCCCGCTCGGCGTAGAACGCGGCCATCCGCTCGAACCCGCGCTCGGCCTCTTCCAGGCCGACGTGCATGGAGCCCATCAGGACACGGTTGGGCAGCGTGGTGAAGCCCAGGTCGAGCGGGCTCAGCAGGTGCGGGTAACGGCTCATGGGACCCCTCCGTGGGCGGTGCGGTGCCTCTCTGTTGTAGAGGACCGCCCGGGGTTTGTGCAACTAGTTGCACAACCAGGCGAGGGTGACACGGGACACGGTCGGGCACAGTGGCACCATGACCGCGGAAGTCATCGAGCTCGCCCAGGAACTGGTCCGCCGCCCGAGCCGCGGCGGCATCGACGACTACGGGCCCGTGCTGGCCGTTCTGGAGAACTGGCTCGCCGCACGGGGCCTGCCGCATCGCCGCCTGCAGGATGCCGAGGGAGCCGTCGTCGGGCTCCTGGTGGAGATCGCGGGCGGGCGGCCCGGCCCCTGGTGGGCGCTGGACGCCTGCGTGGACACCGCTCCCTACGGCGACGAGACCGCCTGGTCGTTTCCGCCCGACTGCGGCGACGTCGCCGACGGCAGGCTGCGGGGCCGGGGCGCGGCCGACTCCAAACTCGCCGCAGCGCTGTTCTGCCACATCGCGGCCGAGCTCCACGGCCGGGCGGACGCCCTGCGCGGCGGGCTCGCGGTGCTGCTGGACGTCGACGAGCACACCGGGGGTTTCGGGGGCGCCCGCGCCTACCTCGCCGACCCGGCCGCCGCACGCCCGGCCGGGGTGATGATCGGCTACCCGGGGCTGGACGAAGTCGTGGTCGGCGGCCGCGGGCTCTGGCGGGCCACCCTGACCGTGCACGGAGCATCGGGGCACTCCGGGTCGAGCCGCCCCGCTGTCGGGGCCGTCTCGCGGGCGGCCCACCTCGTACGCCTCCTGGACTCGGCCGGGCTGCCCGGCGCCGACGAGCGCTTCCCGCTGCCGCCGAAGCTCACGGTGACCGCCTGCCACGGCGGCCAGGGCTTCTCGGTGGTACCGGACCTGTGTGAGCTCGGCGTGGACGTCCGCACCACACCGGGTTTCGACGCCCGCGCCGCCGATGCCCTGGTGCGCGGCGCCGTCGCCGAACTGGACGGCTCACTGCCGGGCCCGCGGGCGACCGGTGTCACGCCGGTGGCCTCCTGGCCGCCGTACCGGCTGAGCGAGGACGAGCAGCCCGCCGCCGCGCTCCTGGGCGCCGCCGCACGGGAGGGCGTGAAGGTTCGGGCGAAGACCGCCGGGCCCTCGAACATCGGCAACCTGCTCGCGGCCCAGGGCATCCCGGCGACGGCCGGCTTCGGGCTGCCGTACGAGGGTCTGCACGGCGTCGACGAGAGCGTGGACCTCGCCCGCCTTCCGGAGGTCCACGCGGTCTACCGTCGGGCCGTGATCAGCCTGCTCGACGCGGGGTAGCGCTCACTTGCTCTCGAGCCGGACGTGCAGCTCCCTCTCCTGGTCGCCCGAGACCGTGCTGAGGTCGCGCACGGTGAACACGGAGTCGAGGGTCTTGCGGAACCGGTCGATCGCCCAGTAACCGCCGTGGACGTCGGCCGTGGCAGAGGCCGCGAGGTGGGCCGGGCGGGCTCCCTCGTGCTCGTCGGTGACTTCGAACGTGCCGAGCCACACCATCGGACGCGTCTCGTGCAGCTGCTCGGGCACGTCTTCGGCACACCGGTCGGACGAGAAGCACGCGCACAGGGTGTCGAACACGATCCGGGCGTCTTCCTTGCTGCAATCGCTGATCTCCACGGAGACGGATTCCGGGTGCGGTCGTTCTCTGGCCATCGTGATCGCTCCTCTCGTGACCGCGCTGCGGTACCCCGGGTTCCCGCGACACCGCACCCCATCCCCAAGAAAAGCACCGGCGGCCCGGATGGGCCACCGGCGCGGCCACCCGCTCAGCTCCGGGTGAAGCGGTAGGTCTTGCTGTCCGTCAGCACACAGAAGCCCGGAGACACGACGATCACGCGCAGAGTGCCCGTCCGGCGGTCGTAGTCGATGCCCTCCGCCTCGAAGGTGCCCGAGCAGGAGCTGCGCAGCGGCAACTGGCGCAGGGCGGTGACATGGCCCGACACGTTCGACGTGCCGCTCGGCGCGGCGGCCAGGTCGATCTGCAGCAGCGGCTTGGTGATGCCGAACAGCGTGCCCGCCGGGTCGTCCGAGGAGCACAGCAACCGGGTCGCACTGAGGAAGTCGCAGCCCTGCACATCCCGTACGGCGTGGTCGAGGTTGACGGTGGACACCTGCGGGAGGTTCGCCGACGGCGAGGTGCTCGCGTTCACGCCGGGGGTCGGGAAGACCAGCAGTCGGCTCATGGTGCCGTACTCGCCGGCCAGCATCCACTGGCCGTCGGGGGAGATCGCGACCCAGGAGTTGTTCAGGGCCTCCCCGCTGCCGAGGGTGTGGACGTACTCGGACCAGGCGCCGCCGGGCGCCTGCACCCGGAACATCTTGCTGCCGCCCGAGTCCCGCTGGTACGGCTCGATGTAGTAGCCGTCGTAGGAGGCGTCGGGATCGCCCACGTGGTTCCAGCCACGACTGCTCACGCCGAGGGGTATGGTGCCGATTCCGGTGTAGCGGTTGGGACTTCCGGCGGGGACCTCGACCGAGGTCAGTCCCTGGCTCTCCGTCAGCGGATCTGCGCGGTCGGAGCCGATCTCCGTCCAGGTGTCGGCCGCGGCGGCGGGCGGGGCGGCGGACAGGACTGCTGAGGCGGACAGGGTGACGAGCCCGGTCAGGACCGCGTGCCAACGTCTCCGGGCGGTGCGCGGGGGCATGGGAACGACTCCTCGGTCGGGGGGTGGGACGCGCTGGGCGGGGACAGTCTGGCGGGACCCGGTGGTCATGTACAGACCAAGAAACGGAACGCCGGAAGTCGACCGGGCGTCCTGCCCCGTGTCGAGGGATGGTGGAGGAGGCCGCGGGACGCGCCGGAGAAAGGGTTGAGCGCGGTAGAACAAGGGGAGTCGGCACGGGGGAAAGGCGTGCCGCGTGGACGGCAGAGGCGGTGCGTGTCATGAGTGCAGCCAGATCGACGGTGGCCGAGGGCGGTGAGCCCCTGCGCGGGGCCGTGCGGCCCACCGGGCTGCTCGACGTGCTGGGCGTGGCCTCCGTGGTCCTGGACGCCCAGGGGCACATCGTGCTCTGGAGCCCCCAGGCCGAGGAACTGTTCGGCTACTCGGCACAGGAGGCGCTCGGGGAGTACGCCGCCCGGATCATGGTGCACGAGCAGCACCTCGACCTGGTCGTCAAGCTGTTCTCCGACGTGATGGACACCGGTCAGGGCTGGGCCGGGGCGTTCCCGATCCGGCGCAAGGACGGCAGCACACGGCTGGTGGAGTTCCGCAACATGCGCCTCCTGGACGATCAGGGGGAGGTCTACGCGCTGGGGCTGTGCGCGGACCAGTCGACGGTGCGCCGGGTGGAGCGGGACGTGGCGCTGTCGACGCGGATGATCGCGCAGGCGCCGATCGGGCTGGCCGTCCTGGACACCGATCTGCGGTACGTCTCGGTCAACGCGGCGCTGGAGCAGCTCAACGGCATCCCCGCCGAGGAACACGTCGGCCGGACGGTCCGGGACCTGCTGCCGGACATCGACGCCGACGCCATCGAGGCGGCCATGCGCGAGGTGCTGCGCAGCGGCACACCGGTCGTCAACCAGCGCCTCGTGGGCCGGACCCCGGCCGATCCGGAACGGGAGCACGCCTGGTCCATCTCGCTCTACCGGCTGGAGGACACGACCGGGACGGTCCTCGGTCTGGCCGGCATGGCCGTGGACATCACGGAGCAGCATCTGGCCGCCACCGAGGCCGAGGCGGCCCGGCGGCGGCTCGCCCTCATCGCCGACGCCTCAGCCCGGATCGGCACCACGCTGGAGCTGGACCGCACCGCTCACGAACTGGCCGGCGTCGCCGTACCGGAGCTCGCCGACGTCGCCGCCGTGGACCTGCTCGAGGGGGTGGTGGAGGGCCGGCCCAACAGTCTCGGTCCGGCCGAACCGGCGGTGCTGCGCGCCCTGGCCGTGGAGGCGGCCGACGCCCCCGACGCCCTGCGGGCCGCCGACCCGGTCGGGCAGTCGGCCCATTACGCCTCCGACCGGCTGGTCACGGAGTGCGTCCGCACCGGCCGGCCCGTCATGGTGGCGCACGTGGCGGACGAGGACCTGCCGCGCATCGCCCGCTCCGCGGAGGCGGCCGAACTCCTGCAGCACGCGGGCGTGCACTCGTATCTGGCCGTTCCGCTCATCGCACGCGGCGAGGTGCTCGGTGCCCTCGACCTCAAACGCACCCGCAACCCCCAGCCGTTCGGCCGGGACGACCTGCTGCTGGCCCGGGAGCTGGCCGCCCGCGCGGCCGTGCAGATAGACAACGCGCGCTGGTACCAGAACGCCCGCAACACCGCCCTCACCCTCCAGCGCAGCCTCCTGCCGAGCCACCCGCCCGTCACCGGCGGCCTCGAGGTCGCCTCCCGCTACCAGCCCGCGGGTGCCACCACCGAGGTCGGCGGCGACTGGTTCGACGTGATCCCGCTGGGGGGCGGCAAGACCGCGCTCGTCGTGGGCGACGTGATGGGCAGCGGCATCAACGCCGCCGCCACGATGGGCCGGTTGCGCACGGCGACGGCCACACTGGCCGCGCTGGACCTCGATCCCGCCGTACTCCTGGAGCATCTCGACAAGATCACGGAGGGACTCGACAGCTCCATCGCCACCTGCGTCTACGCCGTCCACGATCCCCGTGCGCGGCAGTGCCGGATCGCCAACGCCGGGCATCTGCCGCCGGCCCGGGTCCGCGCCGGACGGCCCCCGGAGCTGCTCGATCTGCCGACCGGAGTACCGCTGGGCGTGGGCGGCGTGGCGTTCTCCACCACGACCGTCGACTTCGCGCCCGGCGACCAGCTCGTGTTCTACACCGACGGGCTCGTCGAGACGCGCCGGCACTCCCTCGACGAGCGCCTGGACCGGCTGCTGGAGCTCCTGGGCGACCCGGCACTCCCCCTCGAGGAGGTCTGCGACGTCCTCCTGCGCACCCTCCACCACCCCGACAACCACGACGACGTGGCCCTGCTCATCGCCCGCGCACGGGCGGAGCGGTAGCCGAACCTGTGAAGGGCGCTCTCAGTTCACAGGTATCCATTACCGGCCTTTTATCGACTCCCTCACACAATCACCAGTAGGAGTGCCGGCCGGGCACGGTGGTCGAGGAGAGTGAGCCGCGATGCAGGAGCCGGACCAGGAACACACCGGTGGCGACGCACCGTCGGAGATGGAGGTGCTGTCGGGTCCCGGCGGACCGGAGCGGGAGGGCACGCCGCTGCGCGGGGTGTGGCAGCGGCGGTCCGCCCGCGGACGGGCGGTGATCGCGGCGGCCACGGTCGTCGCCCTGGGCCTGGGCGGCACCGTCGCCTATGCCGCGACCTCGGGGAACTCCGGCGAGAGCGGCGCGGCCGCGGCCGCCGCCTCCTCCGCTTCCGCGTCGCCGGACGGGCCCGGAGAGCGGCACGGCCCCGGCAGGTGGTTCGGGCTCGGCGGTGAGGGCGTACACGGCGAGGCGACC
This sequence comes from Streptomyces sp. HUAS ZL42, assembly GCF_040782645.1. Taxonomy (GTDB): domain Bacteria; phylum Actinomycetota; class Actinomycetes; order Streptomycetales; family Streptomycetaceae; genus Streptomyces. The sequence goes on along the minus strand of NZ_CP160403.1, from coordinate 8,921,732 downwards.
GTCAAGGACCGGGACACCGGCAAGTGGGTCGTACGGATCTGGCAGCGCGGCACCGTCGAGAAGGTGGACGGCGACGAGGTCACGGTCAAGAGCGACGACGGGGCCGAGTGGACCTGGAAGGTCGCTTCGGACACCCCCGTGAACCGCGACGGGGCCTCGGACTCCGGCGCCGACGCCCTGAAGAAGGGCGAGACCGCCTTCCTCGTCGGCTCGCGTGACGGCGACACCAGGACCGCGACCCGCGTCCTCGCGGGCACCTTCGAGGACAAGGGTCCGGGCAAGGACGACGGTAAGGGCGACCGGCACGGCAGGCTCCCCGGCCACGGCCACGGCCGGGGCTGGGGGGAGACCGCTCCCTCCCCCAGCCCCTCGGGCAGCGGGGCGACCACCTGACGTCACATCACGTCAGGCTGCCGATCAGGACGTTGGCGTACAGCTCCTCCGACGTGGCCAGGCTCGTGGTCAGGCCGGCGCGGGCGAAGGCCTCGACGGCCGCGGGCGCCTGACGCTCGCTCGTCTCGACCAGCAGACAGCCGCCGGGGGCGAGCCAGCGGGGCGCCTCAGCGGCGACGCGGCGCAGGACGTCCAGGCCGTCGGCTCCCCCGTCGAGGGCGGTCAGGGGCTCGTGGTCACGGGCCTCGCCCGGCAGGTAGGCGACCTCGGCCGTGGGCACGTACGGCACATTGGCCGCGAGGATGTCCACGCGCCCGCGCAGGTCGCCCGGGAGCGCCTGGAACAGGTCGCCCGCGTGCACACGGCCGCCGTGGGCGGCGAGGTTGCGGCGGGCGCAGCGCACCGCGGCCGGGTCGATGTCCGCGGCGTGCAGTTCGACCCGGCCGAGGCAGTCGGCCAGGGCCGCGCCGACCGCGCCCGAGCCGCAGCACAGGTCCAGGACGACGGATGCGTGCGGGGCCCGGACGAGGGCCTGCGCGACGAGGAACTCCGTGCGGCGGCGCGGCACGAAGACGCCCGTTTCGACGGCGATGCGCAGACCACGGAACTCGGCCCAGCCGAGGACGTGTTCGAGGGGCAGGCCCGCTGCGCGCCGCTCGACCATGACGGCGAGTTCGTCGGGCGTGCGGGCCGTGGCGAGGATCAGCTCCGCCTCGTCCTCGGCGAAGACACAGCCGGCGGCGCGCAGTGCGGTGACGACGCGGTCACGGGACGTGGACCGCGGCGACGGAGCTGACGGAGAGAGTGGGGGCATGAAGCCGAGAGCCTTCCGGAAGTCGAAGGGCGCTCCCTTGGTCGCCTGCCACCGGCGATCCGTGCTGTCGTGAGAGGAGAGCACCCGACCTGACACAGCGGTAATGGGTCTCACCTCCTCAGCTCCTTCAGGGCCGGGAAGGCCCCGGCCGGACGGCTCACACTACCCCAACTCCCGGCGGCCGAGCGGCGCGTCCGCCTGTCGCACCGCCACCGTCCGCGCCTCCCCCAGCCGCTCCGGTGCCCGTGCCGCCAGGAACGCCGTTCTGAGGCGCAGGCCGAAGCCCAGGGACTCGTAGAGGCGAATGGCGTTCGTGTTGCCCGCTCCGGTGTGGAGGAAGGGCGTCTCGCCACGTTCGCGGATGCCGTGGGCGACGGCGAGGATCAGGCGGGTCGCCAGGCCCGCCCCGCGGAAGGCGGGGTCGGTGCAGACCGCGCTGATCTCGGTCCAGCCCGGCGGGTGGAGCCGCTCCCCGGCCATGGCGACGAGGGAGCCGCCTTGGCGTATGCCCAGGTAGGTGCCCAGTTCGATGGTGCGCGGGAGGAACGGTCCCGGCTGGGTGCGGGCGACCAGGTCGAGCATCTCGGGGATGTCGGCGGGGCCCAGGGGGACCGCCTCCGGGTCGGGCTCGGCGGCCAGTCCGTCGTCCACGAACTGCACGCCCTCGATGCTGAAGGTGATCTCCCAGTCGTCCGGCACCTGTCCGCGGAAGCCGGGCAGCGGCACCTCGGCCCCGGGGCCGGCGAGGGCCGCGAGGTCCGCCCAGTCGTCGGCGTCCGGCTCGTCGGGGAGTGCCTGCCAGGGGGACATGTCGACGGGGTAGCGCAGTATCCGGCCGCGCCGCTCGGCGAAGTGGGCGTGCGGGCCGGTGAGGGAGGCGAGGGCCGGGTTGTCCAGGACGTGCGGGCCGCTCATCGGGCGACCTCGATCACGACCTTGCCGCGGGGGTGGCCGTCCTCCACGGTGCGCGGCGCCTCGCCCGCCCGGTCGAGCGGGAAGGTCCGTGTGACCTGCGGGTCCAACCGACCCTTCAGTACGAGGTCCGCCACCGCCTCCAGAACGGCAGCGGTGCGCGCCCGGGCGACGCGTGCGCCGCCCAGCTTCTCCGCCTCCTGGGGCGGAGCCGCGGCGGTGATCAGTTTCGTCCGGTCGGTGAGCAGGTCCGCGGCCTCGGTGAGCACGTCACCGCCGACGAGGTCGTACACGCCGTCGATGCCGTCCGGCGCCGCCGGCCGCACCCGCTCGGCCCAGCCCGCACCGGACGGGACGTGCGCCGCGCCCAACGACTCCACGAAGTCCTTCTTGCCCTCGCTCGCGACGCCGACGACCCGCAGTCCGAGGGCCCGGGCGATCTGCACGACCGCCACGCCGACGCCGCCGCCCGCACCGGTGACCAGCAGGGTCGCCCCGGTGGGCAGGTCGAGCCGGCGGATGCCGTCGTACGCGGTCGCCGCCGCGACGGGCAGGGTCGCGGCGTCGCTGAAGGACAGCGCGGCGGGCTTGTGCGCGGTCACCCCGGCGGGCAGCAGAGCGAGTTCGGTGTAGCCGCCTGCCGCCGTGTTGCCGAAGACCTCGTCCCCGACGGCGAAACCCTCGACCCCGTCGCCGACGTCCTCGACGACTCCGGCGACCTCGTTGCCGAGGACTGCGGGAAGGGCGCGCTCGCCGGTCTCACCGGGGCGGTGGTAGCCCGTGCGCTGCTTCCAGTCGACGGGGTTCACGCCCGCCGCGCGCACCGCGACGAGCAGCTGACCGCGGCCGGGACGCGGCCGTTCGACGTCGGCGAGCGCCTCGGTCTCCGGGCCGCCGTACCGCGTGAAGACGTACGCCTTCGGCATTGCTCCCACTCTCCTCCGCCGCCGCGGACCGCTCGGTCCCGGCCCGACAGCTGCAAGGAAGATCGCCGAGTGGCTATTCCCGGGGCCGAGGAGAGTTCGTACGGCGTACGGCGTACGGCCTAGATGGCCGGGGGGACGCGAGGGGGCCGAGGCACGTCCGACAGGCCCGTACGGTTGAATGCGTACGCAATTGACCCCCGTCACGCAGGACCCGCATGAACGTCACCCGAGGCTTCACCGGACGCCCCCGCGTCCCCGACCCCGGCCTGCCACCCGGCCAGTACGACGCCGGCGACGACTGGCCCGTGCTGTCCGCGGAGGTCACGCCCGACCTGGCGCCCGCCGACTGGACCTTCCGTGTCGACGGGCTGGTGGAGCGCCCGCACACCTGGGACTGGGACGAGGCGCACACGCTGCCGGGGTCCGTGTACGAGGGCGACATCCACTGCGTGACGAGCTGGTCCAAGTTCGGGGTGCGGTTCGGGGGCGTGTCCCTGGACGCCTTCCTGGACGCGGTCCGGCCGCACACGTCCGCCACCCACGCCGTGGCCTACTCGCACACCGGGTACACCACCAACCTCCCGCTCGCCGATCTGACCGGCGGGCGAGCCTGGATCGCTTTCGAGTACGACGGGAAGCCGCTCGCCCCCGAGCACGGTGGCCCGGCGCGACTGGTGGTTCCGCACCTGTACTTCTGGAAGAGCGCCAAATGGATCGCGGGCATGCGGATCCTCGACCACGACGAGCCGGGTTTCTGGGAGCAGAACGGCTATCACGCCCGGGGCAACCCCTGGGAGGAACAGCGGTACTCCGGTGACTGAGACCTTCACTCCCCCCACGCGGTTCGCCGTGCCCGGGCGGATCGCGGTGAGCAGTCGCGCGGCCGCGGTGTGGCAGACGGCGACGCTCACCGAGATCCGGCGCGAGACGCCACGTGCCTCCACCTTCCGGTTCGCGGTGCCCGCCTGGGCGGGGCACCTGCCCGGCCAGCACCTGATGCTGCGGCTGACCGCCGAGGACGGGTACGTGGCCCAGCGCCACTACTCGATCGCCTCCGCGCCGGACGACTCCGGGCACATCGAACTCACGCTGGACCACGTCGAGGGGGGTGAGGTCTCCGGCTGGTTCCACACGGTGGCCCGGCCCGGTGACCGCGTCGAGATGCGCGGCCCGCTCAGTGGCTTCTTCGCCTGGCCCGGCGACCGGCCCGCGCTGCTGGTCGGCGCCGGCTCCGGAGTCGTACCGCTGATGTCGATGGTGCGCCACCACCGGGCGCGCGGACTGTCCGTGCCGCTGCGCCTGCTGGTGTCCGCGCGCGGCCCCGAGGAGCTCATCTACGCGCGGGAGTACGGCCCGGAGACGACGCCCGTGTTCACGCGGAGCGCGCCGGAGGGTGTGCCCGTCGGCCGTATGACGGCCGCCCATGTGGCACCGCTCCTCGCCGGGCCGCCCAACGGAGGGTGGGAGGCCTATGTGTGCGGCTCCGACGCCTTCGCCGAGCACGCCTCGCGGCTGCTGGTCGCGGCAGGGCAGCCCGTGGAGCGGATCCGGATCGAGCGGTTCGGCTGAGGCGAGGGACCCGTCGCCCGTCGTTCCCATACGAACCAATCGCCCGGCACTTCCCGTATGTACGGGTTGTGGGGAACGATGTTCCATGGACGGGGTACGAGACTCATGTGGGCACTCGCACGCGTGACGGCGAGGAGGTCGACATGCGAACCCGCGTGCGCGGCTGGCGCTGGCGGCGCAGTCCGCTACGGCGCCGGTCGGACGTCGTTGCGGCGTGGACGGCGCTGGTCGCCGCCGTCCTGCTGCTGGTCGGCGCGCCGTTGACCGGCGCGTTCGTGGGAGCGTGGGCCCATGGCGACGGGCAGAAGATCGCGGCGCGGCAGCAGGCGGAGCGCCACCGGGTGCGCGGCGAGGTGGTCGGCAAGGTCCCGGACGCGCTTCCCTCGGTGGACGGGCGCCAGCACTCGTACCGCGTGACCGTGCGCTGGACGGAGCCCGGCATCGGGGCTCGGACGACCACGGCGCGCGTTCCGTCCGGCACGCGCAGTGGTGACGTGGTCGACGTGTGGTTCGACACCCGCGGCCGCAGCGTCGCCGCGCCGATGAGCGGTACCGCGGTCTGGCAGCACACCCTGACCATGGGTGTGTGCGCCGCGGGTGGCGCCGCGGCCGTGGTGCTGCTCGGGCACGCCGTCGTGCGCCGGGTGGCCCTGCGGCACCGGCTGGAGGAGTGGGAACGGGAGTGGGCCCGTACCGAGCCGGAGTGGACGCGGCGCAAGGCGTGACCCGATCACCCGTGACGGCCGCCTGACCGACGGGATCTCCCGCCCTCCGTGCACGACGCCCGTGCGGTGTCCTTGACCAGCACATCCACGACCGGCGACAAGGCGTCGTCGTGCACACGCGGCCTGGCGACTCATCGGACCTCCCACGTACGGTGTGATCATCCGCACGCCCTCCTCACCCGAAGGCGGTCCTTCATGGCCCTGTTCGACCTGCCCCTCGACGAGTTGCGTGACTACCGCAGCGCCTCCACCGAGCCCGAGGACTTCGACGCGTTCTGGTCCAAGACCCTGGAGGAGGCCCGCGAGCACGACCTGGACGCCCGCTTCGAACCGGTCGAGACCGGGCTTTCCACGGTGGATGTGTACGACGTGACGTTCGCCGGGTTCGGCGGTCACCCGGTGAAGGGCTGGCTGCGGCTGCCCGCCGGGGCGGACGAACCGCTGCCGCTGGTCGTGGAGTTCATCGGCTACGGCGGCGGGCGCGGCCTGCCGCACGAGAACCTGCTGTGGGCGTCCACGGGCAGGGCGCACTTCATGATGGACACCCGCGGCCAGGGCAGCGCCTGGGGCGGCGGTGGCGGCACCGCCGATCCGGTGGGCGGGGCGCCCGCGTACCCCGGTTTCATGACGCGCGGCATCGACGACCCGGGGAGCTACTACTACCGCCGGGTGTTCACGGACGCCGTGCGGGCGGTGGAGGCGGCCCGCTCGCACCCGCTGACCGACCCGGCGCGGACCGTGGCCCTCGGTGCCAGCCAGGGCGGCGGGATCACCCTCGCCGTGGGCGGCCTGGTCCCCGACCTGGCGGCGATCGCGCCGGACGTGCCGTTCCTGTGCGACTACCCGCGCGCGGCCACACTGACGGACCGTCACCCGTACCGGGAGATCGGGCTCTACCTCAAGACGCACCGCGGCCGCTCCGAGGACGCCCTGCGCACCCTCTCCTACTTCGACGGCGTGCACTTCGCGTCCCGCGGCCGGGCCCCCGCGCTCTTCTCGGCGGCTCTGGAGGACCAGACCTGCCCGCCGTCCACCGTCTTCGCCGCGTTCAACGCCTGGGCGCACGACGACAAGGAGATCGAGGTGTACGACTTCAACGACCACGAGGGCGGCGGCCCCTACCAGGAGGCGGCCAAGCTGGGCTGGCTGCGCTCGTACGCCTGAGAGGCCCCGAGTGGAGACGCACGCCGCCGCCGAGCGGTTCGTCCGGGTCTGGGAACGGGCCTGGGCCGCGCATGACGTGGATGCGCTGCTCGGGCTGTACGCCGAGCAGTGCGTCCACCGCTCCATGCCGTTCCGTGAGCCGCACCGGGGGCGGGAGGCGCTGGCCGAGTACCTGCTCTGGTCGTTCGCGGCGGAGCGGGTGACCGATGTGCGGTTCTCGCCGCCCGTCCTCGGGCAGGACGGCGTCGCGGTGGCCGAGTTCCGGGTCCTCGCCGATGAGGGCGGAGCACCGACTGCCCTCGCCGGCTGTGTCTTCGTGCGCTTCGACGACGCGGGCCTGGCGGTCGAGAGCCGCGACTACTGGCACACGGCCGACGGTCACCGGGAGCCGGCCGGCCGGATGTTCTTCCTGTGACCTTCCCTCCAGTCCGACCAGTCGGTACGTTCAGGACGCCCGGGTCGCGGCGTCGCGGTCCGGGGTCCCGGCGGACGACGGAGGGCCCATGTCCGAGCAGCAGAAGCCACACGTTCACGGCCATTGCGACACACGCTTCGCGGCGGTGCGTTCGGCATTCGAGGAGAACTTCCGGGACCGGGCCGAGCTCGGCGCGGCGGTGACCGTCACGGTCGACGGCGAGACGGTGGTCGACCTGTGGGGCGGCTGGGCCGACGCGGCCTGCACCCGGGCCTGGGAGCGGGACACGCTGGTCAACGTCTGGTCGACGTCGAAGGGGCCGGTCGCACTGTGCGCGCATCTCCTCGCGGACCGGGGGCTGCTCGATCTCGACGCCCCGGTGGCCGCGTACTGGCCCGAGTTCGCCGCGGCGGGGAAGGAGAAGGTGCTCGTACGGCATCTGCTGTCGCACCGCGCCGGGCTGTCCGGTCCGCGTGAGCCTCACTCGCTGGAACAGCTCTACGACTGGGAAGTGACGACGCAGCGGCTCGCGGCGACGGAGCCCTGGTGGGAGCCCGGGACGGCGTCCGGGTACCACGCCTTCACCTACGGCTTCCTGGTGGGCGAGGTGGTCCGGCGGGTGTCGGGGTTGTTGCCGGGCGCCTTCCTGGCGCGGGAGGTGACCGGGCCGCTCGGGATCGACTTCACGATCGGGCTGCCGGGGAAGGAGGCGGGCCGCGTCGCCGAGCTGGTGCATCCGCCGGCCGCCTCGACGAGCGAACAGGCGGCGATCTTCAGCCAGTTGACTCCCGCGGCGCTGGCCGCCCTGGCCAATCCGCTGGTGGGCGCGGCCGAGGCCAACACGCCCGAGTGGCGGGCCGCCGAAATCCCCGCCGCGAACGGACACGGCACCGCACGCGCCGTCGCCGCGCTGTACGGGATCTTCGCGGGCAAAGGATCGTACGACGGCACTCGCGTCCTCTCCCCCGAGGCGGCCGAGCGGGTGCGCGAGGGGCAGGGCAGTTGCCGCGATCTGGTGCTGGGCGCCGGGTTCGTGGGCGAGACGGAGATCGGGCTCGGCCTGTGGCTCAGCGGAGCCAACGGCTCGTACGGGCCCAACCCCCGGGCTTTCGGCCACGACGGCTTCGGCGGCTCCTGCGGACTCGCGGACCCGGAGGCCGGGGTGTCCATGGGCTACGTCATGAACCGCATGGGGCCTCATATCGCCGACGACCCGCGGAAGATGGCGCTGATCGACGCCCTGTACAGCGCGTTGTGACGCGCGGTGCGGGCGGTCCGGTTTCGGCCGAACCCGGGCTCCGACCTTCCCTGGTGGTTTAGACCAATGCTAGATGTGGTGGCGCAATGAGCCCGCACGGCTACGGTTTGTCACCAACAGGAGGCGCGGCATGGCCCGCACCACGCCCCATCACGACCAGCCCCGTTACTGGAGGATCGCCACGCAGTTGCTCGACGAGCTGCGCGAGGGCAGCATTCCGCCCGGCGAACGGCTGCCGGGCGAGCGGCAGCTGGCCGGACGCTTCGGGGTCAGCCGGGACACCGTACGGCAGGCGCTGGACGTACTGCGCCGGAGCGGTCTGGTCACCACCGACCGGCGGGGCAGTCATGCCGCTCTGCCCGGCCTGCCGGTCGAGGCCGCTTCCTCCCTCGCCTTCCCGGTCGGCGCCCGGGCCGCGGACCCGTGTGCCGTCGACCGCGCCACGGTCTCCTGGGAGCCGCCCCCGCCGGAGCACGCCGAGGCCCTCGGGCTCGCCCCGCACCGGCCGACCCTGGTGCACCGCTACGAGTCCGCCGACGCCGACGGGCGCGGACGACGTACGGCGGTGACGTCCTTCTCCGCCGTGGCGCTCGCCGAGGTCGAGGAACTGGCCCGCTACCGGGACCGCACCGACCCGGCGGGGTCGGCGCAGTTGCAGCGGGCCTACGACTGGATGCGCAGGGCGGGCCTGACCCTGCATCACCGCGACTCCATCGTCCGGCTCGACGACGCCCCCTCGATGCGGGTCACCCGGCGCGTGCACGACCAGTACGCCCGCCCGCTGGAGATCACCGACCTGGTGGTGGACGCCCGGCTGGAGGCGCTGGTCTACGAGTTCACGCTGCCGGGGACCGGCTGAACCACAGCTGCACCACTGAGCCCGAGGGCCCGTGGGACGAAGCCGGTCACGGTTCGTCTCCACGGAGCTCGATGTGGAGGCCGGGGACTCGGTCCCACCCGGCCACCCGCATCACCCGCTGGACATGGGGGGCCACGCCGGCCAGTTCCAGGGTGCCGCCGGCCGCGTCCAGGCCGAGCGCGGTGAAGACCAGCAGGCGCAGGGCGCCCACGTCGACGAAGTGCAGGTCGCGCAGGTCGAGGCGGATACGCGCGCCGCTCGCGGCACGGGCGCGGGCGCGGGCCGTCTCGGCGTGCAGGGCGCGGGCCACGGCGGTGACGTTGCTGTCGTCGATCTCTCCGGCCAGGGCAAGGCCCGGGGGCGCGAAGGTGCGGGTGACGGTCAGGAGTTCGTCGCGCCAGACATGGTCGGCGCCCACCCGGCCGTGGTGCAGTCCGTCGAGCGGGGCCAGTTCGTCCTCGGCGAAGAGCCGGCGGTCGTACTGGCAGATGCCGAGCACGGGCAGCGAGGCGAACACGGGGTCCAGGAGCAGTTCGCTGTCGTGCAGCATTTTCAGGCCGTTTCCGGCCTGGGAGCGCAGGATCTCCGTGCACACCCTCAGGCCGAGGAAGCCGTCGCCGACCGCGCGCCGGACCTCGCGGCGGATCACCTCGTCCAGGTCCCACAGCCCCTCGGGGACGGCCAGGTGCGGATCGACGGACAGCCTGCCGGCCGCGACCTCCTCGTCGACACGGCAGCCGTGGGCCTCCAGGAAGGACAGTGCCACGCCCGCCGGGATGTCCGCGGGCGGCAGCAGGAGCCCGCGGTGGCCGCTGACCAGGCCGTCGAGCAGGAACGCGGCGAGCACGGTCTCGCGCTCCTCGTCCGTGTCGTAGCCGAGGAGCAGGTGGTCGCCGTGGCGCATCTGTCCCACGGTTCTCAGGGCGGGTACGACGGTCATCCTCGCACCTCCCACGGTGGCGGGCCGCTTCCACGCTACGCCGGAAACGGGACTCCCGTGAGGGGTTAGGGTGGCCGCCATCGGTTCCGGTGGGAGGGGGACGATGGCTGCGTCGGTGCACGGCGGCAGGACCGGCAATCTCCCGGCCGAGTCGAACGCCTTCGTCGGCCGCCGGCTTGAACTGAGCCGCATCGAGGGGCTGTTGGGGACCGCGCGACTGGTGACGCTGACGGGGCCCGGGGGCGTCGGCAAGTCGCGTCTGGCGCTGCGCGCCGCGGACGCGGCGAAGGGCGGCTTCCCGGGCGGGACCTGGCTGGTGGACCTGTCGGAGCTCAGGGACGCGGACCTGCTGACCAACGCGGTGGCCCAGGCGACCCGGCTGGCCGAGCAGACCCTGCGTCCGCTGCTGGATGCGGTCTGCGAGCATCTCGCGGGGGCGCCGCTGCTGCTGGTGCTCGACACCTGCGAACACGTCCTGGACGAGTGCGCCCGCATTGTGCAGGAACTCCTCGGCCGTGTTCCGGAGTTGCGGGTGCTGGCGACCAGCCGGCAGCCGCTGGGCGTGGCGGGCGAGCATCTGCTGACGGTGGGGCCGCTGCCGCTGGGTGAACGCGACGACGCGGTGGCGCTGTTCGCGGCGCGGGCCGTGGCCGCGGTGCCGTCGTTCGTCCTGAGCGACGACAACCGGGCCCGCGTGGCGGCGGTCTGCGACCGCCTCGACGGGATCCCGCTGGCGCTCGAGCTGGCGGCCGTGCGGCTGCGCGGATTCCCCCTCGACCGGCTCCTCGAGGGACTCGACTCCCGCTTCGACCTGCTCGTCTCGCCCGCCCGTCCGCGCCCGGCCCGGCATCAGACGCTGCGGACCGCGATCGGCTGGAGCCATGAACTGTGCACTCCGCTGGAGCGGCTGCTGTGGGCCCGGCTGTCGGTGTTCGCCGGCGGCTGGGACCTCGAGGCCGCCGAGTTCGTCTGCCACGGCGGGCCGTTGGACCCCGAGGACATCCTGACGCTCCTCGCCTCACTCACCGAGAAGTCCATCGTGACCCGGGAGGGCGAGGAGACGGCGGTGCGCTACCGGATGCTCGACACGGTCCGCTCGTTCGGCGCGGAGTGGCTGACGGGGCTGGGCGAGCGGGAAGCGGTGGCGCGCCGCCACCGGGACTATTTCCGCTGGATCGCACGCCAGGGCGAGGCCGAGTGGCTGGGGCCGGGGCAGCGGATGTGGTCCGAGCGACTGACCGCGGACCACGCGAACCTGCGGCTGGCGATGGAGGCGTGCCTGGCGGCGCCCGAGCCCGAGACGGCGCTCGAACTCGCGGGAACTCTTTGGTACTTCTGGTTCGCCTGCGGCTTCGCCGAGGAGGGCCGCGGCTATCTGGAACGGGCCCTGGAGCGCGCCCCCGACGGCAGCGGGCCCGAGCACTCCCTCGCGGTCTGGGCACACCGCCTGGTCACCGTCGTACCGGATGACCTGGAGGCCGCCGAGTCGGTGAGCGCCGCCTATGTGTGGCTCGCCGAGGAGCGCCGACTGCCGGTGCCCGCACTGCCGTTGACGGGGGCGAGCCTGGCCGTGCGGGGCGAATCGGCCCGCTCTGCGCTGCTGTACGGCAGTGGCGCACAGGCGCCCGCCGGGGACGGCGGCGCCGAGTTCTTCCAACTGCTGACGCTCGCTCTCCAGGCGTATCTGCTGGCGAGCCAGGCCGCGTTCGAGCGGTGTGCGGCGGTCGCCGAGCGACTGCGCGCGGACTGTGCCAAGCGCGGTGAGCTGTGGATGCGGGCCTGGGGCGATTTCTTCGTCGCGCTGTCGGGGATCGGCCTGGGCCGTGCGGACGAGGCGGTGGGGTCGGCGCGCGAGGCACTGGCCGCGAAGTGGCGGGTGCACGACCGGCTCGGTGCGGCGGCGGTCGCCGATCTGCTGGTCGCCGCTCAGGCCACGCGCGGGGAGCCGGAGCTGGCCGCGCGTCTGCTCGGCGTCAGTGGTCGCCTGTGGCACACGGCGGGCCTGCCGCAGCTCGGGAGCGCCGGGACGACGGTCTTCCGCCGCGAGTACGAGCGCAGGCTGCGCGCCCTGCTCGGCGACGCGCGCTTCGCCACGGCGGTCCGCGAGGGCCGGGAACTCGACCCGGACGCGGCGGTCACCCTCGCGCTCGGAGGTGCCCGGGCCGAGGAGGAGATCTGAGGCTGCTCAGTCGGACCGCCGTGCCGCGACCATGCGGACGCGTGGGCTTCCGTCGCGCCGTCGCCCGAACTCGGGCAGCGCGTGGAGGTCCACACGGAACCCGGCGCGCTCCAGCTCCCGCCGTACGTCCCCGAGCCGGAACGCCCGGTAGTACATGACGAACGGCGGGCGCCAGACGGCGTTGCGCACTCGCATCACCGTGTCGAAGCCGAACAGCATCCAGAACGCCGGGGACGACGGCCGGGGCGGCGCGAGGACGGGGAACGCGAAGATTCCGCCCGGCCGCAGCACGGAGTGGACCTGGGCGAAGAGCCCCGGCAGCTCACGGGGCAGAAAGTGGCCGAACGCCCCGAAGCTCACCACCAGGTCGAAGGCCGGCCCGAAGGGCAGGGCACGGGCGTCCGCACGCACCCAGGCGGCACGCGGCCCGGTGACCCGCGTGCCCCCACGGGCGACATCCAGCATTCCGGCACTGAAGTCGACCCCGGTGACGCTCCTCCGGCACACCCGCGCCAGCACGTCCATACCGGCGCCCGTCCCGCAGCAGAGGTCGAGGCCGTCGTCGTAGGGCCCCGTCCGCTCCAGCTCGGAGGCGACGGCGTCGAGCACCGAAGCAGGCGTCCGGAACGGCGTGTGGTCGAACTTCGGGGCGAGCAGGTCGTAGCCGCGCTCGACGGACGACAGCGCCTGAACGGCGAGTTCGCGCAGGCTGGGGCCTTCGGGGCTGAACACCCGGCCAGCCTAGTGGACACCTGAGCCACAGCTGATTACTCTCATCCTTACCTACTCAACTAATTGACTATGAGGTGATCCGATGCGCGCGTTCCGCGAGGCGGTCGAGGCCGGGGATCTGGACGCCGTGGAGGCCCTGCTGGCGGAGGACGTCGTCTTCACCAGCCCGGTCGTGTTCAAGCCGTACCCCGGCAAGGCGATCACCGCGGCGATCCTGCGCGCCGTCGCGCAGGTCTTCGAGGACTTCCGGTACGAGCGTGAACTCGCCGGCGGCGACGGCCGCGACCACGCGCTGGTGTTCACGGCGCGAGTGGGTGACCGCGAACTTTCGGGCTGCGACTTCATACACCTCGACGAGGAGGGCCTGATCGACGAACTGACCGTCATGGTGCGCCCGTTGTCGGGTGCGCAGGCCCTGGCGGCCGCCATGGGCGCACGGTTCGAGCAGATCGCGAAGGAGGCGGAGGCACGGTCCGCCTGAGCACCGCGCCTGCGCGTCGTCCGTCGATTCACGTGTCCATGACGCCGCAGGGCCACGCGGGCACCGTGGACGGTGGGTGCCTGTCTACGGCAGGTGCTGCTCCGCCCAGATGATCTTCCCGTCGGCTGTGTAGCGCGTCCCCCAGCGCTCGGTGAGCTGGGCGACCAGGAAGAGGCCGCGCCCCCCTTCGTCCTCGGAACGGGCGCGGCGCAGCCGGGGCGAGGTGCTGCTGCCGTCGGAGACCTCGCAGATCAGGGCGCGGTCGCGGAGCAGGCGCAGCTGGAGCGGGCCGGTCGCCTGCCGGATGGCGTTCGTCACCAGCTCGCTGGCGACGAGTTCGGTGGTGAAGGCCAGTTCGTCCAGGCCCCACGCGGCGAGCTGTTCGGTGACGGCCGCCCGGGACCGGGAGACGACCGCCGGATCGCTGGGCAGGTCCCACTGGGCGACCTGATCGGCACCGAGGGCGTGCGTGCGGGCGACCAGAAGGGCCACGTCGTCGCTGGGCCGGGCAGGGAGCAGCGCGTCGAGCACCGCCTCGCAGGTGTCCTCCGGCGCCCGGTCGGCGTGGGCCAGGACGGCCCGCAGCTTGGCCAGGCCGGAGTCGATGTCCCGATGCCGGTCCTCGATCAGGCCGTCGGTGTAGAGCACCAGCTGGCTGCTTTCGGCGAGCTCGAGCTCGGCGGTCTCGAAGGGCATCCCGCCGAGGCCCAGCGGTGGCCCCGTGGGCAGGTCGACGAACTCGACGCTGCCGTCGGGTGCGACGACCGCGGGCAGAGGGTGCCCGGCGCGGGTGAGGGTGCAGCGCCGGGACACCGGATCGTAGACGGCGTAGAGGCAGGTGGCTCCGACGATGCCGGAGTCGGGAGCGTTCTCCGCCTCCCAGCCCTCGCCGCGGTCGAGCCGTCCGACCAGGTCGTCGAGGTGGGTGAGCAGGTCGTCGGGCGGCAGGTCGAGGGAGCAGAAGTTGTGCACGGCGGTGCGCAGACGGCCCATGGTGGCCGCGGCGTGCAGTCCGTGGCCGACGACGTCGCCGACGACCAGCGCCACCCGGGCGCCGGACAGCGGGATGACGTCGAACCAGTCGCCGCCCACCCCGGCCTGCGCGGGCAGATAGCGGTAGGCGATCTCGACGGCGCTCTGTTCGGGCCGGCCGCGTGGCAGCAGGCTGCGCTGCAGGGCGAGGGCGGTGTTGTGCTCGCGCGTGTAGAGGCGGGCGTTGTCGATGCAGATCGCCGCGCGGGCCGCCAGCTCCTGGGCCAGGGAGAGGTCGTCGTCCTCGAAGGGGGCGGGCTTGTCGGAGCGGTAGAAACTCACCACGCCGAGGGTGACGCCGCGTGCCCGCAGCGGCACGGTGATCAGGGAGTGGATGCCGGTCGCCAGCGCCCGTTCGAGCCGTGCCGGGTCCTGGGCGAGCCATCCGCCGGCTTCGGCGAGGACGGGCTCCAGCACGGACTGCCTGCACTCCAGGCTGCGGGCCTGCGGCGTGGACGGGACGTACCGCACCGAGTCGCCGACGCCGTGCAGATGGGAGTCCTCGCGTACGGCGCCCAGGGCGACCCGGCGCAGCGGCGTGGCGGCGCCGAGCTGCCCCGGCTCGTCTCCGCGCAGCACGGAGTCGGGCAGGTCGACCGCCGTGAAGTCGGCGAACCGGGGGACTGCCACCGCCGCCAGCTCCTCGGCGGTGCGGGTGACGTCCAGGGTGGTGCCGATCCGGACGCCGGCGTCGTGCAGCAGTTCCAGGCGCCCGCGGGCCAGGACGGCCAGCCGGCCGACGCCGGTCTCACCGACGAGCAACGGCCAGCCGCCCGCGCCGTCGTCCCCATCGGGCGGTTCGGCCGCCCGCGGGAGCGTCACGGCGGGCAGGGTCACCGACGCCGACTCGGCCTGTACGGCTGCGGAGCCCACTTCCCCGGCCGGTGCGTCCTGCGCGGTCGGCCGGGTATGGCGCACTCGCGGTCCGCCGAGGACACGGGCCTCGACGACCACACCCGTCTCGCCCGCCGCACCCATGACGGGGCGGCGCAGCAGGGTGGCGATCCGGCCTCCGGAGAGGGTGACTTCCTCCATGGTGCGCTGTGGGGAGGCGATGAGTTCCTCGGCCCGCTCGCGCAGCACGGCCAGATCGATCGGGCCGAGGTCACCGCAGTCCTGGCCCGGCACCGAGAACGCGGGCTGCCGCGGCCAGCCGCCCGTGCGGCGGCCCGCCCGCCGGTACGCGGCGAGCAGGGCCCGCTCGCGTTCCGTGGCCTGCTCGAGCAGGCGCGCCTCGATGGCGTGGGCGGCCTCGCGGACCATCCGCAGCATGGCGGGGTCGCCGTCGTCGCGCAGGCAGGTGAGGTCGAGGACGGCCTCGATGCGTCCGCTGAGCGGGTCGCGGACGGGTGCGCCCGCGCAGGCGAAGGGCTGCAGACAGTCGGCGAAGTGCTCTCGGCCGACGACGAGGAACGGCCGACGCTCGGCCAGGGCGGTGCCCACGCCGTTGGTGCCCACGACGGGTTCGGAGGCGTCGAAGCCGGGGGCGAACGACACCTCGTCGAGGAGCTCGCACAGGTGGCGGTCACCGCCGAGCCGCTGGATCATGCGGGCCTGCCCGTCGCAGAGCACGACCGTCATGCTCATCTCTGCCAGCGAGGCGGCCAGCTCCGTCAGGACCGGGTCGGCCGCGCGCAGGAACCGCTCCTCGAGCGCCACATCGGGGGCGTAGGAAACCAGCAGCCGGTGCGGTTCGAGCCCCGCGGACCGGCATCGCTTCCAGGAGTCGAGCACCCCGTCCCGGACGTCCGCGTCGACCCGCGCACCGGCCAGGAAACGTTGGTGGGCATCGACGAGCCCACCGATGTCGTCCCAGGCGACGGACAACGGGATCACTTCCCTCACCTGGAGCCGGCGCGGTCGCGCGCCGCCGCTCGGCTCGCCGCCCGGCGCATGGCTCCAAGCGACTTCACCCTAGACCCTCTGTGACTTGGATCACAACATCGAGCCCACAGTGGCACGAGTTGCCCACGCGGACGCGGTCTGCACGCTCGACTCGCCGAAAGAGGTGGTGGTGACGGGCGGCACGGCGATCCAGAACTGTCCGGCGGCCATCGGCAGCAGCGGGGCGGCGGGGCCCGGCCACGCGCTACGACACAACATCCAACAGCCACATGGCGAGCTACGCGGATCGATCATCTGGATGCGCAACCTCAACTGGGGCCGCGGTGTCGGCGCCCGACTGGCAAGCCGGACGCCGACACTTCGATCCTGCCGGGCGCGCCCGTGACCGTGGAGGATCTGCGCCGGCCCTGCCCGATGCGGTCGTTTACGAGGCAGCCGGTACCGGCCGGGGGCCGGCTGAGCTGGGCGACGACGATCGTCAGGTCGCCGACGCCGACGTCGGGGCGGAGCTGACCGGTCGCCTTGGCGCGGGCCATGACGTCCTCGGCTCACGTCAGGCCGACGACGTGACCGCCCGGCCGAGGTGCCGGGCGAAGAACCGGACCGCGGTGTCGGCCTCGAACCTGGGCAGCTCCTTGTGCCTGCCCGCGTTGGCGTGCAGCGTCTTCTCCTTCGAGGCGAAGGCGCCGAACAGCGCCACACCCTCCTCGCGCGAGATGTGCTCGTCGTCCCACTGCATGTCGAACTCGATCGGGATGGAGATCTGCTTCGCCTTCTCGGCCAGGACATCGGCCAGTGCTGACCGAAGACCGCGGCGGTGATCCTGGGTTCGATCGCCACGAACGGTACGCCGATCGCGGTGCCCATGTTGATGCCCCAGAAGCCGACCGGCCCATCGGTGCCGATCTCCGGGAGTTCCTGGAGGGCGTCCAGGGTCGCCCGGTACTCGGGCACGGCGAGCCCCGCCAAGGTGGTCGTTGTAGCGCACGACGATCGGGCCTTCCGGCTCGCCCGCCGCCCTCGCCCGGAACAGCTCGGCGATTTCCGCCTCGTCGTGCGCCGTGCGCGGCCGGTCGCCGTGACCGGGCGCGTCGATGACGGCGACATGGAAGCCGCAGCCGGTCACGAGGCGCTGGGCGCGGCCGGACATCGCCGGGTGCTTCTTGTGGTTGCCGCCGCCGTGGGCCATCAGGATCAGGGGCGCGCGATCGGCCGCATTGGAGGCCGGCGACCAGAGGACGCCGGGGACGCCGGCCACGGTGAAGTCGCGTTCGAGCATGCCGTCCGACGACGACTCGGCGGTGAACTGCAGAGAGTGCACAGGTGTTGCCTTTCGGGAGTGCCTTGTTGTCGAGGCGCTCCCGGCGACACCTATGTCGATCGCCGGCCGGGACGGCAGAGGGGGAGCACCCACATGGATACAGCGTTCATGGGTCTCACCTCCTCGGGCGGTGTCACGGTCGACCGGAAGCCATCAGAACGATCATTCGTCCCTCCAGCCCTATTCCCCGCCACGTGATCAGAACTCCTCCGGACAGCGGTGTGTTGTGGGTGCTACAGTGCGAACAGCACCTGTGTACGCCCCATTGAGGGCGCCGGTGCCAGTTCCTCTTCAGTCCGCTGACTCCCCGCCGCTGTCCGGCGGGAGCATCAGCTCTCCAGTACACACCTCGTGAGCAGTGCGTTTCCGCCGTACCCGAGGTGTTGTTCCCCGCCGCCCGGAGGCATGTCCATGCGCCTCCCCCTCGCGGCTTCTCCCCTTCCCACGCATGTCTTGCGCCTTCCGTCCGTGAAAGGACCCCCACTCATGACCACCACACTCGAACTCACTGCCGTACAGCAGCAGTCCCCGGCCCAACTCGTCACCGGTGTCCTCGACATCGACGGGAACGGGAAGGGCCACCTGCGTGCCGAGAGCTGCCTGCCCTCGCCCGCCGACCCGCACGTCTCCCCCGCGCTGATCCGCAGGTACGGCCTGCGCAAGGGCGACCTCGTAGAGGGCCCGCGCGGCGGCCGGGGCGCGCTCAGCGAGGTCGAGCGCGTCAACGGCCGTACGCCCGACGAACTGCGCGGCCGACGCCACTTCCGCGACCTCACCCCGCTGCACCCGCGCGAGCGGCTCAGCCTGGAACACCCCGCCGCCGGGCTCACCGGACGCGTCACCGACCTGATCGCCCCTGTCGGCAAGGGGCAGCGCGGGCTGATCGTCGCGCCGCCCAAGACCGGCAAGACCGTCCTCCTCCAGCAGATCGCGGCCGCCGTCGCCGGCAACCACCCGGAGTGCCGCCTGATGGTGGTGCTGGTCGACGAACGCCCCGAGGAAGTAACCGACATGCGCCGCTCCGTGCGCGGCGAGGTGTACGCCTCGACCTTCGACCGGGCGCCCAAGCAGCACATCGCGCTCGCCGAGCTCGTGATCGAGCGGGCCAAGCGGCTCGTCGAGGAAGGCGAGGACGTCGTCGTCCTGCTCGACTCAATCACCCGGCTGTGCCGGGCCCACAACAACGCGGCCGCCGCCGGTGGCCGTACCCTCAGCGGCGGTGTGGACGCGGCCGCGCTGCACGGTCCCAAGCGGCTCTTCGGAGCGGCCCGCCTGGCCGAGGAGGGCGGCTCGCTCACCATCCTCGCCACCGCCCTGGTGGAAACCGGCTCCCGCGCCGACGACTTCTTCTTCGAGGAACTCAAGAGCACCGGCAACATGGAGCTGCGCCTCAACCGCGAGCTCGCCTCCCGCCGGCTGTTCCCGGCCGTCGACATCAACCCGTCCGGCACCCGACGCGAGGAACTCATGTTGCCCCCGGCCGAGTTGACGGCCGTACGCGGTCTGCGCCGGGTCCTGCAGTCCCGCGACGGGCAGGCCAATCTGGAAACCCTGCTGGAACGGATGCGCGAGACTCCCGACAACGCGACGTTCCTGCGCCGGATCCAGCCGACCCTGCCCGCCGGCTGACGGACCGCAACCGGCTCGACCGCACGACGTGCGGCATCCGGGTGCTCGCGCGCGCCGCTCGGCACGGGCAGCACGGGGATGGACAGGTTCATTCCTACGTTGATCACATGAAGATCGGATTCCCTTCCCGGCCTGTCATGTGCGCCGGTGCGCTCTGCGCGGCCGGCGCCCTGGCCCTCATGCCCGCCGCGGCGGCCGCCAGGACCGGCACAGACTCCGGTGTGTCCGGTGCGGCGACCACGGCGACGCCTCCCGGGCCGGCGCTGCTCCACCGCCCCGGCATCCAGGTGCGGCCGCACGCCGGCGCCCCCGAGGTGCCGGAGCTCTCGGCCCTGTCCTGGCTCGTGGCCGACGCACGCACCGGCGAGGTGCTCGCCGCGTACCACGCGCACCGCAGGCTGCCGCCCGCCAGCACGCTCAAGACGCTGTTCGCGCTCACCGTGCTCCCGGCCCTGCCCGGGGGCATCCGGCACACGGTCCACAAGCGGGATCTGGCGGGCATCGGCCAGGGCAGCAGCCTCGTGGGGGTCAAGGAGGGGGACACCTACCGGGTCAGCGATCTGTGGCACGGCGTTTTCCTCAACTCCGGAAACGACGCCGTGCACGTGCTCGCCGCGCTCAACGGCGGCTGGCGCACGACGGCCGCGCAGATGCAGGTCAAGGCCCGTTCCCTCGGTGCCCGCGACACGCACGTGCGCTCCCCCGACGGCTACGACGCGCCGGGCCAGGTGTCGTCGGCGTACGACCTGGCGGTGTTCGGCCGGGCGGGGCTGCGCAACGCGGACTTCGCGCGGTACTGCGGCACGATCGAGGCCCGCTTCCCGAACGGGGCCGGAGGGTCGTACGAGATCCGGAACACCAACCGGCTGCTGTCGGGTGCCGACGGTGTCGAGCCGTATCCGGGCCTGATCGGCGTCAAGAACGGCTACACCAGCAACGCGGGCAACACGCTCGTCGCCGCCGCCCGCCGGAGCGGGCGCACGCTCGTCGTGACGGTGATGAACCCTCAGGCGGGCGGTGGGTTCGCCGTCTACGAGGAGGCGCGCGAACTGCTCGACTGGGGGTTCGAGGCCGCCGGCCGGGTCGACCCTGTGGGCTCGCTGGACGCGCTGCGGGCCGACCCGCCGCCGGGCCCCGCCGCGCTGCCCGCAGCGGCGTCCCTGGCGCCGCGCGGCGGCGGTCCCGGCTGGCCGGAGGCTGCGTTGATCGCGGCCGCCGGCGCTCTCGGCGCGGGAGCCGCGGCGCTGATCGTGGGATTCAGGCTCCGCCGCGCGGGCGAGAGCTGCCCCGACGGCAGCCAGAGCAGCAGTCCCAAGGTGATCCAGGCGTAGGTGTTGCTGCCGATGAATCCGTCGACGCCGGACGCGTCGTGGAACCACAGCCACACCACGCTGGTGCACATCACCGCGTACAAGGCACCCGCGACCCGCGGGTACCCGGTCCGCAGCAGGACGGCGAAGGACGGGAGCAGCCAGACGAGGTGGTGCACCCAGGTGATCGGGCTGACCAGACAGGCCGTCAGGCCGGTGAGGGCGAAGGCCGCCTGCCAGTCCCCGGCCGCCACCGCCCGATGCGCCCGCGCGGCCCACACGCACAGCACCGACAGCGCCACCACCGCCCACACTTCACGGCTGTGCACATCCAGCCGGGCCAGGACGCCCTGCAACGACTGGTTCGACACGTAGTCGAGACGGCCCACCCGGGTCGTGTCCCACATCGCCTCGGTCCAGTAGAAGCGGGAGGCGCCGGGCGCGGCCCATGCCGCGAGCGCCGTGGCCCCCACCGCGACCGCCGTGGCGACGGCGGCGGCGCGCCACCGCCGGGCCACCAGCAACAGACCGATGAACAGCGCGGGCGTCAGTTTGACCGCGGCCGCGAGTCCGATACCGGCGCCCGCCCAGCGGCCCCGTCCGGTGGCGAGGAGCCGGCCGTCGAGGAGGACCAGTGCCAGCAGCAGCAGGTTGACCTGGCCGAAACTGAGGGTGTCCCGGAGCGGCTCGAACAGGGCCAGGACACAGGCGGCCAGGGCGCAGCCGTACCAGCCGTAGCGCCGCCACGCCCGTCCGGCGAGGAGGCGCAGCACCACGGCCAGGGCCACCAGGTTGAGGAGCAGGGCGACCGTGATCGCGCCGCGCAGACTCAGCAGTGCCATCGGCAGCATCGCGACCGCCGCGAAGGGCGGGTAGGTGAAGCCGTACGGCGTGCCCGGCACCCGGTAGTCGTAGATCCGTCCGCCGTGGTGGATCCACGTGTCGATCGTGCCGTAGTAGACGCGCAGGTCGAACCAGTCCCGCAGCAGCGGCACCGTGGCGGTGAAGGCGGTCACGGCCGCGGCCAGGCCCAGGACGAGGAGGAGCCGGCCGCGGTCGGTGCGGGGCGGTCTCATGCCGTACGTCCCAACGCCGGGGCCTGCGCCACCTGGTGGGCCTGCCACAGGACGACCACGGCGAGCACACCGCCGGAGACGGCCAGGACCAACTGGCCGACGTCCGCGGGACCGCCGCTCGGCAGGACGGCGAGCGCCAGCACCCCCGTCAGCGCCGCGACCCGGTGCCGTACCGACGTGCTGGGAGCCGCCGCGGCTATGAGGAACAGCCCCCACAGGGCGTACCAGGGCCGGATCGCCGGGCCGAAGGCGGCGACGGTGGCCAGGCTCAGGCCCAGCGCGTACACCGGGTGCGGGCGCAGCCGCCACCATATGGCGAGGACCAGGACCACCGTGAGCACGAGACCGAGCGCGTGCCAGACCGGGACGGCCAGCGGCGCCAGATCGCTGCCGAGCCGCTCGAGCAGGGCGCCGGTGGCCCGGCCCAGCAGGCTGGTGAGCGCCCAGTTGTGGGCGGAGACGGGGGTGTCCAGGGCGGCTATCCAGCCGTATCCCGTGCCCGCGACGGCCGTCGCGGCGACCGTGGTGGCGCCGGCTGCGGCCGCCGTCGTCAGGACGGCCTTCGCCGGCCGGCGCCCCGCGCGCACCTGGAGGACCACGACCGCGGCGAGGCCCAGTGCGGCGGGTGCCTTGACCAGGGCGGCGAGCGTGACCAGGACGGCGCCCAGCACCGGCCACCGGCCGAGCGCGGCGACCAGCCCGGCGCCCAGCAGGCCGAGCATGATCGCGTCGTTGTGGGCGCCCGCGACCAGGTGCAGCAGCACCAGCGGGTTCAGCGCGCCCAGCCAGAGCGCGGCGGCCGGGTCGGCGCCACTGTGCCGGGCGAGGCGGGGCAGCGCGGCGGCCATCAGGGCCACGCCCAGCAGCGCGAGCAGACGCATTCCCAGCAGGCCGGCGGGGAGTTGACCACGGGTCAGACCGGACAGCACGGACGCGGCCCCGAGGAACACCGGGCCGTACGGCGCCCCGGTGTGCCGCCACAACGGGGCGACCTCCTCCGCGAGCGGGCCGCCGAGCCGGGCCGGCCCGTGCGCGTAGACGTCGATGTGCGCGTCGACCATGGCGCCCTGGGCCAGGTAACTGTAGACGTCCCGGCTGAACAGCGGAGGCGCGACGATCAGCGGGATCGCCCACAGCACCAGGACCAGCAGCAGGGCGCGCGGGGTCGGCGGATCGGCGCCGTGCACCAGGCGGCCGAGCAGCGCCCACGCCGCTATCAGCAGGACGACGCCGAAGTAGACGCCGACCAGGCCGAGGGCGGCGCGGGGCGAGGAGGGGGCCAGGAGTTCCCGGGCGGGCAGGGCGCCGGCGGTCTCACCACCCAGCGCGAGAAAGGCGGTGCCGGCCAGGCCCAGCACCTGGCAGCGGCGGAGATCGACGGGGAAAGCCATGGCCAACACTCGGTCAGCGTGGCAACGCCGGGTGGCCGGAAAGCGACCAACTGCCCTCCGGGCGGCGGCCTGCACGTGACCGCCGTGTGATCGACGGTTCGGTCAGGCGAACCGCGAGCTGCGCACCGGACCGGACGACGTCAGCCTGGCCCGGTCACCCTGCAGCCACGAGCCGCGGACGGCGCCGACGAAGGCCGTGAGACTGTCGACCGGGTCCGCCGGCGTCTCGCCGTCGCCCTCGTCCGCCGTCGGGTCGGCACCGAGGATCTCCGCGGCGATGTCCGCCTCGGGGCGGTCGTCGGGCGCCGTCCGCTCGACGTCGCCGTCGTCCCCCTGCCGCAGCCGCCCCTCCCAGGGTGCCGTCGCCGACCGGTGCAGCAGGGTGACGCTGTCGGCGGTGACCACCGGCGGATCGGTCCAGTTGCTCGCGTGCTCGTGGAGCACTTGCCCCGGCGCGCGTTCGAAGAGGTGCCCGAGGGTCTCGGGGCCCTCGTCCGCCTCGGCCACCTCGTTCAGGTCGTACGCGACGACGACGGTGTCCTCCCGTCCGGGAGCGAAGGGCTGCACGGGAAGTCCGAGCAGTTCGGCGGCGGCGAGACCCAGGATGCGGCTGCCGCGGTCGGGCAGCAGGGACACCGAACGCGGCCTTGCGTCGGCGGCCTCGAGCACCGCCTCAAGGCGCAGCAGGCCCTGGAAGCACAGGTCGTAGGAGTCCTGGAGCCATGCGTACCGGCCGGTCATGCCCGCGTCGAAGCCGTACGGGGAGAGCGTGCCCAGTACGGTGCCGCGGATGACGTACTGCCAG
This sequence comes from Streptomyces sp. HUAS ZL42, assembly GCF_040782645.1. GTDB lineage: Bacteria > Actinomycetota > Actinomycetes > Streptomycetales > Streptomycetaceae > Streptomyces. The sequence continues at coordinate 8,897,956 of NZ_CP160403.1, read as the reverse complement.
CCCCTCAGGTCGGTGAGGTCCAGCGGGGTCACCGGCCCGGCGGCCGCGGCGCGCTCCAGCATGCGGCGCTGGCGGGCCTGGGCGGGGAGCCACATCGAGTCGTCCGGGTCCGTCAGCAGTGCGTGCTGCCGGCGGGCCAGTGGCAGGTCGCCCGCCATGATGGCGTTGAAGACCAGCAGGTAGCGGTCGGGCCAGTCCTCGAAGCCGGTCTCACGGGTGGTCAGCAGCTCGACGGCCTCGTGATGCCGGCCCTCGCGCTCGTAGGCGGCGACGAGTTCACGCATCACCCGCGACGAGCCCGGAACCAGGCGCAGCGCCTCGCGCAGGGCGGGTATCGCCAGGCAGGACACGCCTCGCTCGATGCACGCGTACCCGAAGGCGTAGAGTTCCTGCGCCTTGTCGGGGCGTGGGGCCAGCGCCGTCGCGGCCTCCTGGAGGTCGGTGAAGCCGGCCGATCCCGCCGCCCGGGCGACGACCAGGGCGACCTCTCCCAGTGGCTCGGTCTCGGCGGAGGACCGCAGCAGGCGCAGGGCTCCGGGGATGTCCCCGGCGTCCAGACATTCCCAGGCCTTGAGGAGTTCGGGGGACTTCGGACGGCGATTCCTGCGCGAGAACATGCACAGGATCTTCACCGACCGCCGCCAACGCCTCAACTGCATTTCCCAGGCGGCCTGTTCAGAACACCGACACTCCCGTCAGCGTCGTGAAGCGGTCGAGCGCGGCGACGCCCGCCACCGAGTTGCCCCGCTCGTCCAGCCCGGGGCTCCACACGCACAGCGTGCACCGGCCCGGTACGACCGCGATGATCCCGCCGCCGACGCCGCTCTTGCCGGGCAGGCCGACGCGGTAGGCGAAGTCGCCCGCCGCGTCGTACGTGCCGCATGTCAGCATCACCGCGTTGACCTGCTTGGCCTGGCTGCGGGTGAGCAGCCGGGTGCCGTCGGCGCGGATGCCGTGCCGGGCCAGGAACGTGGTGGCGAGAGCGAGGTCGGCGCAGGACGCCATGAGCGCGCACTGCCGGAAGTACTGGTCCAGCAGGACCGGTACCGGGTTGTCGATGTTGCCGTACGACGCCATGAAGTGCGCGAGGGCCGCGTTGCGGTCGCCGTGCGCGGACTCGGAGGCGGCGACGTCCTTGTCGATGTCCAGGCCCGGGTTGCCGCTCTCCGAGCGGAGGAAGGTGAGCATCTCCCCCGCCGCGTCGCCGGTACGGGTCTGGAGGCGGTCGGTGACGACCAGCGCGCCCGCGTTGATGAACGGATTGCGGGGGATGCCGTTCTCGTACTCCAGCTGGACCAGGGAGTTGAAAGGATTGCCGGAGGGCTCGCGGCCCACGTGCTCCCAGAGTTCGTCGCCCTCGCGGGCCAGGTCGAGGGCGAGAGTGAAGACCTTGGTGATGGACTGCGTGGAGAAGGGCTGCCGCCAGTCCCCCACGCCGTACACAGTGCCGTCCAGTTCCGCGACCGCCATGCCGAAGCGGCGTGGGTCGCAGGCCGCCAGCGCCGGGATGTAGTCGGCCGGCCGGCCGCGGCCGGGCGTCCGCTCGATCTCCTCGGCGATGCGCTCCAGGACCGGCTGGAAGGTCATCGACGACGTCATGATCACCATTGTGCCTCTCCGCCGGTCCCGGTGCGCGTGCGCAGGTCAGGCCAGGGGTGCGCCGCTGCCCGCCAGGACCTCCGGCCGCAGCAGGTCGGCCAGGGTCTCGGCCGGCAACAGGCCCTTCTCCAGCACGAGTTCGGCCACGCCCCGGCCGGTGACGAGGGCCTCCTTGGCGATGTCGGTGGCGGCCGTGTAGCCGATGTGCGGGTTGAGGGCGGTGACCAGGCCGATGGAGTTCTCCACGGTGCGGCGCAGCACCTCGGTGTTGGCGGTGATGCCGTCCACGCAGCGCTCGGCGAGGGTGAGGCAGGCGGCCCGCAGGTGCGTGACCGACTCCGACAGGGAGTGCAGGATGATCGGCTCGAAGGCGTTGAGCTGGAGCTGCCCGGCCTCGGCGGCCATGGTGATGGTGACGTCGTTGCCGATCACCTCGAAGGCGACCTGGTTGACGACCTCGGGGATCACCGGGTTGACCTTGCCCGGCATGATGCTCGAACCGGCCTGCACCGGCGGCAGGTTGATCTCACCGAGACCCGCGCGCGGCCCGGACGACAGCAGGCGCAGGTCGTTGCAGCTCTTGGAGAGCTTGACCGCGATGCGCTTGAGCACGCCGGACATCTGCACGAACGCGCCGCAGTCCTGGGTCGCCTCGACCAGGTTGGCGGCGGTCACCAGCGGAAGTCCGGTGATCCCGGCGAGGTGGCGGCGGGCCGACTCGGCGTATCCGGCGGGGGCGTTGAGGCCGGTGCCGATCGCCGTGGCACCCAGGTTGATCTCATGGATCAGCTCGACGGCCTCGGCAAGACGGGACCGGTCCTCGTCGATCATGACGGCGTACGAGGAGAACTCCTGACCCAGCGTCATCGGCACGGCGTCCTGCAACTGCGTGCGGCCCATCTTGAGCACACTGCGGAACTCGACGGCCTTGCGGGCGAAGGAGTCCTGCAGGACGGACATCGCCTTGAGCAGTCCCCGTACCGCGAACACCGTCGCGATCTTGACGGCGGTCGGGTAGACGTCATTGGTGGACTGGGAGAGGTTGACGTCCTCGTTGGGGTGCAGGAACCGGTACTGGCCCTTGTCGTGCCCGAGCAGTTCCAGCGCCCGGTTGGCGACGACCTCGTTGGCGTTCATGTTGGTCGAGGTGCCCGCTCCGCCCTGGACGACGTCGACGACGAACTGGTCGTGCAGCTTGCCGTCGCGGATCTCGCGGCAGGCGGCGACTATGGCGGCGGCCTTCCCCGGCTCCAGCAGACCGAGTTCCTCGTTGGCGAGGGCGGCGGCCTCCTTCACGGCGGCGAGGGCGTCGACCAGATGCGGGTAGGCGGAGATCGGGGTGCCCGTGATCGGGAAGTTCTCCGTGGCGCGCAGGGTGTGGATGCCCCAGTACGCGTCGGCGGGGACGTCGCGGTCTCCGAGCAGGTCGTGTTCGCTGCGGGTGGCGGCGGTCATGAGGGTGCGGGTGCCTCTTCCTTGAGGTGGGTGGCGTCAGGGCCTGTCCGGCGGATCAAGTCGCAGGGAAGCAGCGGCATCTGGTCGGCGCCGGTGAGCCCCGCGTCTGCGGCATGATCCGCCGGACAGGCCCTAGACGGAGGTGACCGGGTCGAGGGCGCGGACGGGACGGATGCTGCCGACGGGTTCACCACCGCCGAGCAGCGCCTCCCCCGCGAACTCGGTGAGCAGGCCGGGGTCGACCCCGGCCCGGGCGAGGGCGGCCGCGGCGACCGGGATGCGCGCCCGGTTGGCACCGTCGGCGATCTTCACGGCGATCGCGCGGCCGTCCGGGAGCGCGGCGACCTGGACGCCCTCGAAGCCGTCCTTGGCGAGCAGCCCGGGCACGGCCCGCATCAGGGCGGCCACGTCCCGGCCGGAGCCGGAGGCCATCTCGGCGTGCCCGCGCATCGCGTCCGCCACGCGTGCCTCGGGAGTGCCGGGCGCGGCGGTGGTGATGCGGGCGGCGGCACGGGCCAGGCCGTGCAGGGAGATCGAGAACAGGGGTGCGCCGCAGCCGTCGACGGTGACCCGGGCGATGTGCTGTCCGGTGAGGTCCTCGACGATCTCCGCGATGGCCTTCTGGAGGGGGTGCCCGGGGTCGAGGTAGTCCTCCAGGGACCAGCCGTTGAGCCTGCAGGTGTACAGCATGGCCGCGTGCTTGCCGGAGCAGTTCTGGGCGAGCCGGGAGGGCGGTCGGCCCTCCCGCACCCAGACGTCACGGACCGCCGGGTCGTACGGCAGCTCCATGACGTTGCGCAGGTGGTCCTCGGTGACGCCGGCCAGCTCGAGGATGCGCCGGGCGCCGGCAAGGTGGCGTTCCTCGCCGGAGTGGCTGGCCGCGGTCAGTGACAGCAGTTCGCCGTCGAGCGGGAGCCCGGCGCGCACCATGGCGGCGGCCTGGACGGGCTTGAGGGCCGAGCGCGGGTAGAACGCGGCCTCGATGTCGCCAAGCTGGAACTGGACCTCGCCGTCGGCGCCGAGGACGACGACGGAGCCGTAGTGGATGCCCTCGATCACACCACCGCGGTCGAGGTGGGCGACTGGAGCGTGGAGGGGTTCGCGGATCAGGGGTGCGCCCGCGAGCGAACTGCTGTACATCTCTGCCTGGTTGTTGTCGGCCGGCGCGGGTTACGCGTCGGTTCGGATGGTGGACTGGGTGGATGTCCGGCGGCGGATGGCGTACCAGCCCGCGACCAGTGCTCCGGCGATCAGCGGCAGGCACAGGACGGTGGTGCGTCCGGCGCCGCCGTCGGCGTACATGAGGACCAGGACGGAGGCCAGGAAGGCCAGCGTCACCAGCTCGGTCCAGGGGGAGCCCGGCAGTCGGTAGCCGGGGCGGGTCAGTTCGCCCTGCTGGGTCTTCTGCCAGAACAGCAGGTGGCAGATCATGATCATGCCCCAGGTGGACAGGATGCCGATCGCCGCGAAGTTCAGGACGATCTCGAAGGCGTCGGCGGGGACCACGAAGTTGAGGCCGACGCCGAGGACGCAGATGCCGCTGGTGAGCAGGATGCCGCCGAAGGGGACCTGGGTGCGGCTCATCCTCGCGGTGAACTGCGGAGCCGAGCCGTTGACGGCCATGGAGCGCAGGATGCGGCCGGTGGAGTACAGGCCGGAGTTGAGCGAGGACATGGCTGCGGTGAGGACGACGAGGTTCATCACTCCGCCGGCCGCCGGGATGCCGATGTTGGACAGGACGGTCACGAAGGGGCTCTCGCCGGCGGAGTACTTGTTCCACGGCAGCAGCATCGACAGCAGGACGACCGAGCCCACGTAGAACAGGCCCACGCGCCACATGATCGAGTTGATCGCCTTCGGCATGATCTTCTCGGGGTTCTCGGTCTCGCCCGCGGCGACGCCGACCAGTTCGACGGAGGCGTAGGCGAAGACGACGCCCTGGATGATCAGCAGCATGGGCAGCAGGCCGTTGGGGAAGACACCGCCGTTGTCGGTGATCAGGGACGGGCCGGGGGTGGCGCCGTCGACCTGGTGCTGGGTGACCAGCAGGAAGATGCCGATGCACATGAAGACCACGAGCGCACCGACCTTGACGATGGCGAACCAGAACTCCAGTTCGCCGAAGATCTTCACCGAGATCAGGTTCACGGTGAGGACGACGGCCAGGGCGATCAGCGCGATGACCCACTGCGGGATGTCGGAGAACATGCCCCAGTAGTGGGTGTAGGTGGCCACCGCGGTGATGTCGGCGATGCCGGTGGTGGCCCAGTTCAGGAAGTACATCCAGCCCGCGGTGTAGGCGCCCTTCTCGCCGAGGAACTCACGGGCGTACGACACGAAGGCGCCGGAGGACGGGCGGTACAGGACGAGTTCGCCGAGGGCGCGCACGACCAGGAACGCGAAGACGCCGCAGACGGCGTACGCGACGAAGAGGGAGGGGCCGGCGTCGGCGAGACGGCCGCCCGCGCCGAGGAAGAGGCCGGTGCCGATGGCTCCGCCGATGGCGATCATGTTGACGTGCCGGGACTTCAGGGACTTGCTGTAGCCGGCGTCTCCGGCGTCGATGTGACCGGACGATGGGCGCGTCTCTTCTTTGAGGTGCTGCTCGCTCACGCCTCGGGTCCGCCTTCCGTGGGGGTGTCCGTGCGCCCGGGGCGCACGATGTCGGTGAGGGTCGTCTCGACGCGGTCGAGGTGGTGGCTCATGGCCTGCACCGCGTCGTGTTCGGAACCGTCGATCAGCGCCTCGACGATGGCCCGGTGCTCGCGATTGGACTGCTCGCGCCGGCCGCCCAGCTCGTTGAGGAACGCCGACTGACGCGCCAGTGCGTCGCGGATCTCCTCGATGACCCGGCGGAAGACCGGGTTCTGGGCGGCCTCGGCCACGGCCAGGTGGAAGAGGGTGTCCATCGCGACCCACGCGGTGGTGTCCGTCTCCTGCTCCATGCGGTCCAGGAGGTGAGCCAGATGGTCCAGGTTCTCCGGGGTGCGGCGCACCGCCGCATACCCGGCGACCGGGATCTCGACATGGCGGCGGACCTCCAGCAGGTCGCTGGCCGCGTAGTCGCCGAAGGTGGGGTCCTCCACGGCGTTCGCCACGACGAAGGTGCCCTTGCCGGTCTTGGAGACGGTCAGGCCCATCGTCTGCAGAGCCCGGAGGGCTTCGCGCAGCACGGGCCGGGAGACCTCGAGCGTGCGGCACAGCTCCGCCTCGGAGGGGAGCTTGTCGCCGATCGCGTACTCCCCGCGCTCGATGGCGGCACGCAGGTGTGCGAGCACCGCTTCCATGGCGCTCACACGCCGGGGTCCCTGACTGGCTGTCTGGCTGTCTGACAGGTTCACGGGACAGATACTCCGGGGTGGGCGAAGGGTGTGTCAAGGGACGGCATGAAAAGAAGAATTCACGGGGCGTGCGGCCTGAAAACTCCGCACGCCCCAATGTCCGGCGATCAGCTGTTGATCACGTCTGCCCCCAGCAGACCGAACAGCAGCAGGCCCACGACGATCCGGTAGATCACGAACGCGTTGAACGAGTGCTTGGCGACGAACTTCAGCAGCCAGGCGATGGAGGCGTAGGCGACGACGAAGGACACGATCGTGCCGACGGCCAGCGGGGCCGCGCCCGCGCCCGTGCCCAGGGCGTCCTTCAGCTCGTAGAGGCCGGCGCCGGTCAGCGCGGGGATGCCGAGGAAGAAGGAGAGGCGGGTGGCGGCGACCCGGTCCAGGTCGAGCATCAGGGCCGTGGACATGGTGGCGCCGGAGCGCGAGAAGCCCGGGAAGAGCAGCGCGAGGATCTGCGAGCTGCCGACCAGCATCGCGTCCTTGAGCGTGGTGTCGTCCTCGCCGCGCTTGTGCCGGCCCATCTGGTCGGCCGCCCACATCACACCGCTGCCGAGGATCAGCGAGCCCGCGACCACCCACAGCGAGGCGAGCGGTCCCTCGATGAGCGGCTTGGCGGCCAGGCCCACGGCGACGATCGGGATGGTCGCGTAGATCACCCACCAGGCGAACTTGTAGTCGTGGTGGTACCGCTCCTCCTTGTTGAACACCCCGCGGCCCCACGCGGAGACGATCCGCACGATGTCCTTGAAGAAGTACACGAGCACGGCCGCGATCGCGCCGACCTGGATGACCGCCGAGAACCCGACGACGGCGTCGTCGTCGACGGGGATGCCCATCAGCCCCTCGGTGATCTTCAGATGGCCGGTGGAGGAGACCGGCAGGAACTCGGTCACCCCCTCGACGGCTCCGAGGATGACGGCCTGACCGACGGAGATGGCGCTCATGGGATCCAGTTCTTCAGGAGTGGTTCGACGGTGCCGCAGACAGTCCTACCAGGCCCGTGCCAGGGTGACCGCCTAGGACCACACGGCCTCGGCGACACCGGCACCGGCGAAGGCCGCGCCGAGACCCGCCGCCACGCTCGCGACGACATTGGCGGCAGCGTAGAGCCCCGCACCGGTCTCGGTCAGCCGGAGCGTCTCGTACGAGAAGGTCGAGTACGTCGTCAGGGCGCCGCACAGCCCGGTGCCGAGGAGAAGCTGCAGGTGGGACCCTGCGGCTCCGGCCGTGACCGCGCCGGTCAGCAGACCGAGGACCAGGGAGCCGGTGACGTTCACCACGAAGGTGCCCCAGGGGAAGACCGAGTCGTGCCGCGCCTGGACCGCCCGGTCGGTGAGATAGCGGAGCGGGGCGCCGACCATGCCGCCGACGACGACCAGCAGCCAGTTCACAACGACTTCTTACCCTTCCTGTCCGGTTCACCCGGGCTCTGCGCCTGCTCCGGTTCACGGCCGACGTACCTGATGACCTCGCAGTCGTCCAGGGTCACCAGACCCTCGGTGACCAGCTCGTCGAGCTGCGGCAGGAAGGCCCGTACGCGCTCCTCGGAGTCGATGATCACGACCGCCACGGGAAGGTCCTCGCTGAGGGACAGCAGCCTCGAGGTGTGGATCAGGGACGAGGCGCCGAAGCCCTCGATACCGCGGAAGACACTGGCGCCCGCGAGGCCCGCGGCACGGGCCCGGTGCACGATCTCGGTGTAGAGGGGCTTGTGGTGCCAGAGGTCGTTCTCGCCGACGAAGACGGTCAGGCGCAGGGCGCGGCCGGTCAGTCTCATCATCGCTTCCTCCAGGTCAGGACGCGGCGGGTCGCCGCCACCGCGAGCCACACCGCCGTGATGGCCGCGAGCAGGGTCGCGGCGAGGTAGGCCAGTGCCGTGCCTGGACGGCCCGCGTCGAACAGCTTCTGGATGTCGACGGCGTACGTCGAGAAGGTGGTGAATCCGCCGAGCACCCCGGTGCCGAAGAAGGGGCGCAGCAGGCGGTGGGGGGATGACATGGCCTCGGTGACGAGCACCAGGAACACGCCGATCACGGCGCAGCCGACGACGTTGACCCAGAAGGTCGTCCAGGGGAACCCGCCGGTCCGCGCGGGCCACCACAGCGAGGCCGCGTACCGGGCGGCGGCTCCGATGCCGCCGCCGAGCGCGACCACCGCGACGACCGGGAACTGTCCCCGCCGGGCGGGCTGCCGCGGTATGCGGGTGCGGAGGCTCTCGGCTTCCGGGGCTGTCATGTCGTACGTCTCCTGCGTGGGCTACCGTCACCGGGTGTGGAGGTGATCACGGCCGTCAACAGGGTACGCCGGGCTCAGGTCGCGGCCGGCGGCTCGCACACCGCGACGCCCCGCTCCCACAGACTGCCGAGCACGAGGTGGCCGGAGGCCTCGCAGACGCTGGTGACCATGCGGAAACCGGAGTGGCTGCGGGCGAGGTGGTGGACGATCGCACCGTGGTCGTCGACTGCCAGGACTCCGATCGTGCCCGTGGGGCGGAAGGGAGCGCGTACGGCTGCGCGGGCGGCGGTCCGCCGTACGGCGGGGGCGGCGCGGTGGAGCAGATCGAGCGGGGGCACGCGCGGCCCCGCCAGTGAGACCCAGATCGGTCCGTCCGGCCCGCCGCGCCAGAGGTTGTCGGGCATGCCGGGCAGGTTCTCGGCGAAGGGCTCGGCTTGTCCGGCCCGCGGTCCGGTGAGCCGGTAGCGGGTGAGCCGGCGGGCGCCGGTCTCGGCGAGGACCAGGAACGAGCCGTCGGCGCTCGCGGCGAGCCCGTTGGCGAACTGGAGCCCCTCCAACAGCACTTCTGGCGTCTCCTTGCCCGGCGCGAGGCGCAGGAGACGGCCGGTGCCGGTGTGCTCCACCAGGTCGCCGATCCACTGGTCCAGGGGGTAGCGGCGGCTGGTGACCGTGAAGTACACGCTGCCGTCGGACAGGGCGACGACGTTGCTGCAGAACCGCAGCCTCTCCCCCGCCACCTCGTCCGCGAGGACGTGCACGCTGCCGTCGGCGAGGTCGATGCGCAGCAGTCCGCGTTCGGCGTCGCACACCAGCAGGGCGTCGTCCGAGAGGAGTTCGAGTCCGAGCGGACGGCCGCCGGTTTCGGCGAGCACTTCGACGCGGGCGGCGGAGGGCTCGGCCAGGCCGTCGACGCGCAGGATCCGCCCGTCCTCCACACCGGTCAGGACGCGGCCGTGCGCGTCGGCGACGACGTCCTCGGGCCCACGGCCGCCGATCTCGACGTACCGGCGCGGGACGAGTGCGGTGGGGCGGTCCATGGAAGCCTCCTCCTCGAGACAGACCATCCTGGCAGGTATGCGGACCGCCGACCGGGGCACAGCCCCCGTCGGCGGGTTTACGTCGGTGTTTTCCGGCCCACTCAGAACAGCAAGAACGAGAAGAGAGGGTGGTCCCCATGTCACGGTTGGCCCGGGGCCGTGCGGGTCGCCGCCCCTGCAGAGGACTCCGACGGGTCCGGCCTCCTCGTCCGGCAGGGTGTCCGAATTGAACGTCCGCCGAGTGCGCGAGGTGTGGCACGGGCTGGGGTTCGCGGAACTCCACCGGCGCGGCAAGGAGCTGGAGCTGCTGCACCGGGCCATGGGGTTCGGGGCGCTGTCCCTGGTCACGCTCGCGCCGCTGCTGATCGTGCTGGCGGCGGCGGATCCGCTGGGGAAGGGCGGATTCGCGCTGTGGCTGGTGGACGGCATGGATCTGTCCGGCCGGTCGGCCGACGCGCTGGAGCGCGCCTTCGGGCCGCCCCGCAAGGTGGTCAGCACCACCAGCGCGTGGAGCATGGCGCTGCTCGCCCTGTTCGGCGTGTCCTTCGCGTCGAGCGTGCAGAACGGCTATGAGCGCATCTGGAATGCGGCCCCCAACCCGTGGCACCGGGTCCTGCGACAGGTGGCCTGGCTGGTCATGCTCACGGCGTACCTGTACGGGCAGGTGCAGACCCGGAACGTGCTGCAGGGGCCTCCCCGCATCCTGCTCAGCATGGCGCTGGGCGTGCTGTTCTTCTGGTGGGGGCCGCACTTCCTTCTCCACAGCCAGGTGCGCTGGCGCGGCCTGCTGCCCGGTGCCATCGCCACGATGATCGGACTGGTCGGCCTGCGCGGCTTCTCGTACCTGGTGTTCACCCCGCTCCTCGTCACCAACGCGATCAGCTACGGCCCTGTCGGTGCCGTCCTGGTGGTGGAGTCCTGGCTCGTCGGCGTGGGATTCGTCGTGTACGGCGGTGCGATGCTGGGCCGGATCGTGTGGGAGCGGACCGGACACACCGAGGAACCGTCGCAGGACGCGGAGCCCGGGCAGGGGCCGCCAGCGGTGCGTTCCTAGCGGTGGACCGCGCCTGGTGGGAGCGGCGGCCGCGCTACCAGCCCTTCTCAAACATGCGGGCGACTTCGGCGATCCGCACCTCGTCGCGCCGGTAGTACGTGCGCCGCCGGATCCTCCTGGTGCGCAGCATGCCGAGGTCCGCGAGCAGGGTGAGGTGGGTGTGGGCGACCTGGCGGCGCACGCCGAGTTTCGCGGCGACCGTGTCGGCGGTGACACCGTCCTCGACGAGGTCGCCGTGGCGCTGGGGCGGGAAGTGCGCGGCGGGGTGCTTCAGCCATTCCAGGATGTCCAGGCGCGTCTCCCTTGCCGGAGTCCTCAGCATGCGTCCCCCTCTGTCCGAGCCTCCTCGACCGAGTTTTCCCACTGTCGCGCAGTCGACGCCGTCGTGTACGGCACTCGGCGAGCATTGACCGATACCGAACTGACTTACTGGGCAAGCCAGTTCGGTATTCACGGTCTACTCGGCGTCGAGCTGGTGGTCGGCCCAGACGTAGCTTTCGGGCAGCAAGTCGGTGACAGGGACGGTACGGATGCGGTCGCCTTCGCCGACGACGACCTTGAGGGCGGGGAAGTAGTCGAGAAGGACCTGACGGCACCGGCCACACGGGGGAACAACGCCCCGGTCGCGGTCGCCCACGGCCACGATGGTGTCCAGCTCGTAGACGCCCTGGGCGGCCGCCGTGCCGATGAGCACCAGCTCGGCGCAGGGTCCTCCGGTGAAGTGGTAGGCGTTCACCGCCGTGACGATCCGGCCGTCCCGGGTTCGGCCCGCGGCCGCCATGGTGTGGTTGTCGCCCCGGCAGCGGGTTTGCGCGACGTGCGCCGCGGCCTGGATGAGTTCATGGTCGACGTCGTGGGTCTGCGTGGTCATCTTCTCTGCCTTCGTCAGGTGTCCGCCGACGTTGACGCGAGTGACGACGGCATGCAAGCGAATACCGGCGGTGCGCCTGTTCCGCCGGCCGCAGGGGCCCGGCCGCCACACGCCCGGCCGGACCCCTGTGGTGTGGGCTCAGCGGTGGCTGAACCACGCCATCGACGAGAGCGCCTTGTCGTCGTAGCCGAACAGGGCCTGGTTCTCCCAGCCGTTGCCGGAGGAGGCGTCGGTCGGGTCCCAGCCGTTGCCGGTGACCGCGGTCCAGGTCGCCTCCCAGTAGACGACGCCGAGGCCACGGCCGTTCGGGACGGCCTCCACGATGTTCGCCACGGCGTTCATCCAGGCCAGCTGGCCGGCAGCGCTCGCCGGGTAGCCGGAGACGAGCTCACCGGTGGTGTCGATCTGGTTGGTGAGCGAGTCGTCGCTGTCGAGGCGGAAGGGGTAGGCCGTCTCGGCGACGAAGACCGGCTTGCCGTAGCGGGAGGCCGCGTCGTCCAGGGTGGTCTGGAAGTCGTAGAGCGAGCCGTGCCAGTAGCCGTAGTACGACAGGCCGATCGCGTCGAACTTCACGCCGTTGGACACCGCGCTGTCGAACCACCAGCGGGTGCCGGACAGATCGCCGCCCTTGGCGAGGTGGAGAGCCACCGTGGTGGAGGAGCTGACCGCCTTGACGGCGTCGTAGCCGGAGTTGAGCAGACCCGCGAGCTGCGACCAGTTGGACGTGGAACCCTCGTTCCACAGCATGCCGCCGTTGATCTCATTGCCCACCTGGACCATGTCGGCGGTGGTGCCCTGAGCCTTCAACGCGTTCAACACGTCGTACGTGTGGTTGTACACGTCAGTCTTCAGTTGACTGTACGAATGGCTCGCCCAGGCGGCCGGCTTGGACTGCGCCCCCGGATCGGCCCAGGTGTCCGAGTAGTGGAAGTCGACGAGCAGCTTCATGCCGGCGGCCTTGACGCGCTTGGCCATGGCCAGCACGCGGGCCTTGTTGTTGTAGCCGTCGGCCGGGTCGACCCAGACCTTCAGGCGGGCGTAGTTCATGCCGGCGTTCTTGAGGATGGTGACGGCGTCGCCGGTGGTGCCGGAACTGGTCCTGTAGACGCCGCCCTTCGCCTCGCTCTTGGCGAGGGACGAGATGTCGGCGCCCTTGACGGACAGGCCCGTGGTGCCGGACGTGAAGGCGAGGTCGTCAACATTGATCCAGTTGCCGGCGTTCGCGTCACTGTTGATGCTGATGGTGCACTGGTTGTTCGTGACGTTGACCGGGACGACGACATGGATCCATCCGCTCGACGACACCGGAAGGTCGGTGCGCTGTTCGGAACCGCCGCAGTTCTTCAGGGCCAGGTAGGCCGCGTTCTGCCCGCCGCCGGAGCGAACCCAGGCCGTGAGCTTGTAGTTCCCGTTGGTCAGCCCGGACAGGTACTGGTACGTCTCCACCTTGTACGCGGTGGACGCCCAGTGCGACAGACGGTAGCTCCCGCCGTGGCCACCCGCCTCGACGTACGAGGCGCCGGTCGAGCCGTACTCCGACCAGCCGCCGGGGGTGGCCGCGCCGGTGCCGTCGGTCTCGAAGCCGCCGTTGGTGAGAGTGCTTGCCGCCTGCGCGGTCGGGGCGGGCAGGGCGGTGAGGGCGAGCCCGGCGGCGAGCGGCGGCAGCAGGGCCCTGAGGGTGCGTCTGGGATGGAACATCGTCGTCCGTCGTCCCTTCGACGTGATGGGGGTGGGGGTTCCCTCTGGAGGTGAGGGACCCTCTCCGCCCGCGGCTCGCGGCTCCACGGGCGGAGAGGGAGTCGGCTCAGCCGTCGAGCCGTACGACCCGGACGGCTCCCGCCGGGACCGCGAGGCGGCCGGCGGCACGCTCGCCCGTCAGCAGCTCGGTGCCGTGCGCGTCGAGCGGCACCTTGGCGTCGGTGGCGGAGTGGTTGATCGCGAACAGATAGGTGCTCGACCCGCCGGAGCGGCGCACCACCTCGACGTCGCGCGGGAGCTCGGCCCGCGGGGCCATGCGCGCGTCCTCGACGGCCCAGCCGAGGAGCGCGTCCAGGCCCTCGGCGCCGAGGCGGGTGGAGACGTACCAGGCAGTGCCCTCGCCCAGGCGGTGCCGGGTGACGGCGGGACGGCCGGCGGTGAGACCGTCGGCGTACGTCCAGACGGTCTCGGCGCCGCGCGGCACGACGAACTCCGTCCACACGTCGCCGCCGAGCTCGGAGCCGTCGGGGCCGGTGAGGCGCACCCGCTCGCCCGGGAGAAGCGGCGAGAACTCCTCGACGGTCAGGCCGAGGACGTCCCGCAGCACGCCGGGGTACGCGCCCTCGTGGACGGCGTCGTGCTCGTCGACGATGCCGGAGAAGTACGACACGACGAGGGTGCCGCCGTTCTCGACGTACTCCCCGAGGTTGCGGCCCGCCGCCTCGGTCGTCAGATACAGGGCGGGCACGACGACAAGGGGATACCTCGACAAGTCGGCTTCCGGATGGGCGAAGTCGACCGTGAGGTGGCGGTCGTAGAGGGCCTCGTAGAAGGCGTCGGCGCGCTCGCGCGGGTCGTGGTCCTCGCTGGGCCGCCACTGCAGGTTCTGCGCCCACCAGGAGTGCCAGTCCCAGAGCATCGCCACGTCGGCCTGCGTGCGGGTGCCGCGGATCGTGCTCAACGAGTCGAGGGACGCGCCGAGTTCGACCACCTCGCGCCACACGCGCGTGTCGGTGCCGCCGTGCGGCAGCATCGCCGAGTGGAACTTCTCGGCGCCGCGCCGGGACTGCCGCCACTGGAAGAACATGGCGCCGTCGGAGCCGCGCGCCACGTGGGCGAGGGAGTTGCGGGCCATCTGGCCGGGGGCCTTGGCCGGGTTGCGCGGCTGCCAGTTGATGCCCGAGGTGGAGTGCTCCAGAAGGAGCCAGGGGGCGCCGCCGCCGACGGAGCGGGTGAGATCGGCGGCCATCGCGAGGTTGACGTGGGTGCGGCGGCCGTCGGTGATCAGGTAGTGGTCGTTGGTGACGATGTCGACCTCGCGGCCCCAGGCCCAGTAGTCGACGGAGTCGCACTGGCTGAGGGCGGTCATGAAGTTGGTCGTGACCGGGACGCCGGGCGACAGGCGGTGCAGGATGTCCCGCTCCATGCGGAAGTTCTCGAGCATGGTGGCGTCGGCGAAGCGCTTGTAGTCCAGTGCCTGGCCGGGGTTGCCGACAGTGGGCGTGACACGCGGCGGGTTGATCTGGTCGAAATCCGTGTACCGCTGGCCCCAGAAGGCGGTGCCCCAGGCCTCGTTGACCGCCTCGACGGTGCCGTAGGTCGTCCGCAGCCAGCCGCGGAAGTGGGCGGCGCAGGAGTCGCAGTAGCAGGCGGAGACGGGGACGCCGTATTCGTTGTGCACGTGCCACATCGCGAGGGCGGGATGGTCGCCGTAGCGCTCCCCCAGCTCGGTCGTGATGGCCTCGGCGGCCGCGCGGTAGTCGGCGTTGCTGTGACAGATGGCGGCGCGGGAGCCGAACTCGTAGCGCACGCCTTCGGCGGTCACGGGGAGGGCGTCGGGGTGGGCCCGGTAGAACCAGGCGGGCGGCGTCACGGTGGGGGTGCCCAGGTCGACGCGGATGCCGTTCTCGTGCAGCAGGTCGAGGAGACGGTCCAGCCAGCCGAAGTCGTACACACCGGGCGTGGGCTCGAGCAGCGCCCAGGAGAAGATCCCGACGCTCACCATCGTGACACCGGCCTCCCGCATGAGCCGGACGTCCTCGTGCCAGACGCTTTCCGGCCACTGCTCGGGGTTGTAGTCCCCACCGAAGGCGAGCCTGGTGAGGACCCTGGGGGTGGTCTCCGGCATGGATCTCTCCCGATGTGTCGATCATTTGGGAACGTGCACAGACGTCGGTGGCGGTGCGAGCCCAACATAACCGCACAGCAACAACCATTGACAAGTGTCCTGGATGTTTCTCTACTGTGAACGCTCACAGAAGCACACCGCGCATGGCCGGTCTGCTGATCCACCGCCTTCAGGCCCTTGTCAGGGGAGATACTCCATGCAGTTCACGATGCGCCGCCGCCTCGTGGCCACCTCGATCGCCGTGGCCCTCGGTGCCACCACCCTCGCCGCCTGCAGCTCCGGCTCCGAGGACAAGGGCTCGGCCGACTCCGGCCCCGTCTCGCTGACCTACTGGGCCTGGGCACCGGGCATGGACAAGGTCGCCGCGATCTGGAACAAGGGGCCGGGCAAGGAGGCGGGCATCCAGGTCACGGTGAAGAAGCAGGCGTCCGGCGACGAGCTGGTCACCAAGATCATCACCGCGGCCAAGGGCAAGAAGGCCCCCGACCTGGTGCAGGCCGAGTACCAGGCGATACCCACGCTCGTCAGCAACGACGTCCTCGCCGACATCACGGACGAGGTGAAGGACGCCAAGAGCAAGTTCGCCTCCGGCATCTGGCAGCAGGTCACCCTCGGCACCGACAGCGCGTACGCGATCCCCCAGGACTCCGGGCCGCTGATGTTCTACTACCGGCAGGACCTGTTCAAGAAGTACGGCCTGACGGTCCCCACCACCTGGGACGAGTTCGCGGAGACCGCCCGCAAGCTCAAGAAGGCGGACTCCTCGAAGGCGCTGACCACGTTCTCCGCCAACGACTCGGGGCTCTTCGCGGGCCTCGCCCAGCAGGCCGGCGCCAAGTGGTGGACCGCAGAGGGCGACAAGTGGAAGGTCGCCATCGACGACGACGCCAGCAAGAAGGTCGCCGACTTCTGGGGCGGTCTGGTCGCGGAGGGCGCGATCGACAACCAGCCGATGTACACCCCCGCCTGGAACAAGGCACTCAACACCGGCACACAGATCGCCTGGGTCAGCGCGGTCTGGGCACCGGGCGTACTGACCACCGCGGCCCCGGACACCGCCGGGAAGTGGGCGATGGCCCCGCTGCCGCAGTGGAGTGCGGGTGAGAACGCCACCGGCAGCTGGGGCGGCTCCTCCACCGGCATCACCAACGACTCCCAGCACAAGGAGGCCGCGGCCAAGTTCGCCACCTGGCTGAACACCGACGAGGAGGCCCTCGCCGCGATGGTGAAGGAGGGCGGCATCTACCCGGCCGCCACCGCCGCCCAGACCGGCAGTGCCCTGTCCAAGGCCCCGGACTTCTTCTCCAACCAGCCGGACTTCTACACCGAGGCCGCCGAGATCGCGAAGGCCACCGCGCCGTCCGCCTGGGGCCCCAACGTCAACGTGGCCTACACGACCTTCAAGGACGCGTTCGGCAACGCGGCCAAGGCCAAGAACAAGGCGGCGTTCGGCTCCGCGCTGACCGCCATGCAGGACGACACCGTCGCCGACCTGAAGAAGCAGGGCTTCGAGGTCGCCGAGTGATGTCCGGCACCACCGTGAACACCGGCAAGGCGGCGCACGGCTTCGGCCGTGCGCCCCGCGCCCGCGCCACCAGCGGCCGCGTACGGCGCGCCCCGTACGCCTTCCTTCTCCCGGCCGTCGTCCTGTTCCTGCTGTTCTTCGTCCTGCCCATCGGATACGCGGTCTACCTCAGCCTCCGCAAGGTCGAGGTCAAGGGCCTCGGCCTGGGGTCCGGCGCCCGTAGCGAGGTATGGACGGGGCTGTCCAACTACACCGCCGCGCTCTCCGACTCCGAGCTGCTGAACGGCGCCCTGCGCGTCCTGGGCTACGGAGCGATCGTCGTCCCCGTGATGCTCGGCTCCGCGCTGCTCTTCGCGCTGATGCTGGACACCGACCGGGTGCGGCTCACCTCCTTCACCCGGCTGGCGATCTTCCTTCCCTATGCCATCCCCGGCGTGATCGCGGCCCTGCTGTGGGGCTTCCTGTACCTGCCGAGCGTCAGCCCCTTCTACTTCCTGCTCGACAAGGCGGGCCTGCCCGAGCCCAACCTGCTCGACGGCGGACCGCTGTTCATCGCGCTGTCGAACATCGCGATCTGGGGCGGCACCGGCTTCAACATGATCGTCATCTACACCTCGCTCAAGGCCATCCCGGCCGAGGTCTACGAGGCGGCGAAACTGGACGGCTGCTCCCAGCTGCAGCTCGCCCTGCGGATCAAGATCCCGATGGTGGCGCCGTCGCTGGTGCTCACGTTCTTCTTCTCGATCATCGCGACGCTGCAGGTGTTCGCCGAGCCGACCACGCTCAAGCCGCTGACCAACTCCGTCTCCACGACCTGGAGTCCGCTGATGAAGGTGTACCAGGACGCCTTCGGCAACAACGACATCTACTCGGCCGCCGCCCAGGCCGTGATCATCGCTGTCGCCACGCTCGTCCTGTCCTTCGGATTCCTGCGCGTCGCGAACGCCCGCTCCAAGCAGGAGGAAGCCCGATGAGTTCTCTTGCCGTCCGGAAGACCGCCCCGGTCGTCGGCACCACGCCCGGCACCGTCCAGGGGCCGCCCCTGCGCCGCCGTATCGCCTTCGTCCCCACCCTCGTCCTGCTGCTCGGGGCCGTGTACTGCCTCCTGCCGGTGGCCTGGGTGGTCATGGCCGCCACCAAGTCGGGCAAGGAGCTGTTCTCCACCCTGACCCTGATTCCGGGCACGGGGTTCGCCGACAACCTCGCGGACCTCAACGCCTACCGTGACGGCATCTACTGGCAGTGGATGGGCAATTCGGCCCTCTATGCGGGCCTCGGCGCGCTGCTGTCGACCGCGGTCTCCGCCGTCTCGGGCTACGCCCTGGCCGTCTACCGCTTCCGCGGCCGCGAGACCGTCTTCAACATCCTGCTGGCGGGCGTTCTGATGCCGCCGGTCATCCTCGCCATCCCGCAGTACCTGCTGCTGGCCAAGGCGGACCTGACCGACTCCTACGCCTCCGTGCTGCTGCCGCTGATCCTCTCCCCGTACGGGATCTACCTGGGCCGGATCTACGCCGCCGCGGCCGTGCCGGCCGACGTGGTCGAGGCAGGGCGGATGGACGGGGCCGGGGAGTGGCGGATCTTCGCGCGGATCGGGCTGCCGATGATGGTGCCCGGCCTGGTGACGATCTTCCTCTTCCAGTTCGTGGCGATCTGGAACAACTTCCTGCTGCCCTACATCATGCTGAGCGACGACGAGAAGTTCCCCATGACGCTCGGCCTGTTCACGCTGCTCGCCCAGGGCTACAGCCAGCCGGCGCTCTACACCCTGGTCATCACGGGCGCGCTGCTCGCGATCATCCCGCTCATCGCGTTGTTCCTCGTCATCCAGCGCTTCTGGAGCCTCGATCTGCTCTCCGGAGCCGTAAAGTCATGACCATGAGCAACACGGGGGGCCGGCGCAAACCGCCGACCATTCACGACGTGGCGCGCGTGGCGGGAGTCTCCCGGGGCACCGTGTCGCGCGTGCTCAACGGCGGCCACTACGTCAGCCCGGCGGCACAGGAAGCGGTCAACGCGGCGATCCGCAAGACGGGGTACGTCGTGAACCGGCATGCCCGCTCCCTGATCACGGGCCGTTCCGACTCGATCGGCTTCCTGCTGACCGAACCGCAGGAGAAGCTGTTCGAGGACCCCAACTTCAACGTCCTGTTGCACGGTTGCACCCAGGCGCTGGCCGCGCACGACATCCCCCTGCTGCTGATGCTGGCGGGCACGGAGGACGAACGGCGCCGGATCATGCGGTACATCACCGCGGGCCACGTCGACGGCGTGCTGCTCGTCTCCAGCCACTCCGGCGACACCGTCGCCGAGGAGCTGCGTGAGGCGGGGGTGCCGCTCGTGCAGTGCGGCAAGCCCATGGGTCCCGGCTCCAAGGTGAGTTACGTGGCGGCGGACGACCGGGACGGCGCCCGGGACATGGTGCGCCACCTGCTGTCGCTGGGCCGACGCCGGATCGGCGTGGTGAGCGGCCCGCTCGACACGCCGGGCGGTGTCGATCGCCTCGCCGGCTACAAGGAGACGCTCACGGAAGCGGGCGTCGAGGTCGACGAGCGGCTCATCGTGTCCGGCGACTACAGCCGGGCCAGCGGTGCGGCGGGCGCCGAGAAGCTGCTCGCGCAGGCACCGGACATGGACGCGGTGTTCGTCGCCTCCGACCTGATGGCACAGGGCGTCCTGGCCACCCTGCACCGGGCGGGCCGACGGGTCCCCGAGGACGTGTCCGTGGGCGGCTTCGACGACTCCGCCGCGGCGACGGAGGCGACCCCCGCCCTCACCACGATCCGCCAGCCCTACGACCGCATCAGCGCCGAGATGGTGCGGGTGCTGCTGGCACAGATCGGCGGCGAGGACCCTGTGGCGGTGATCCTGCCGACGGAGCTGGTCAGACGAGAGTCGGCCTGACGCCCGGAGCGACGGGCATCGGCAGGGCCGGCAACGGCCGGCCCTGCAACCGGTCAGGATCGAAGAAGCCGTGCGCGCCTCCCCCGGCCTAGCGTGAAACCACCGACGACATCCGTCGGTGCGCCGCCGACGCGCCGCGTCGGACCGGGTTTCACCAAGGAGCACGCCATGACTGCCGGCCTCAGGACGATCATCTACCCCGTCAAGGACCTCGCCCGTGCGAAGGCCGTGTTCAGCACCCTGCTGGATGCCGAGCCCTATGCGGACGAGTCGTACTACGTCGGTTTCAAGGACTCCGGCCAGGACGTGGGCCTCGACCCGAACGGGCACGCCAAGGGGATGACCGGTCCGGTCCCCTACTGGCACGTCGAGGACATCCGGGCCCGGCTGCAGGCCCTGCTGGACGCGGGCGCCGAGCTGTTGCAGGACGTGCAGGACGTCGGCGGCGGAAGGCTGATCGCGTTGGTGAAGGACCTCGACGGCAATCTGATCGGGGTGATCCAGGACCAGTCCGCCTGAGGGACCGGATTGCTTGCACCCGCACTAGTTGCATAGTCAATAATTGGCCGGATCGGTGTTACCGTGCGGGTATGGCAGCGGAGACGGCCGGCGCCGGCCTCGAGGAACGTTGGCGGGACATCCTGTCGGTGCACGCGCGCACGATGTGCGAGATAGACCGCGCGCTGCATCCGCACGGCCTGGGCGCGAGCGACTTCGAGGTCCTCGACATCCTCGCCGCCGAGTCGCCCCGTGAGGGCGACCAGTGCCGGGTGCAGAACCTCGCCGGACGGGTGCATCTCAGCCAGAGCGCCCTCTCCCGCCTCATCGGCCGGCTCGAGAAGGACGGCCTGGTGGAGCGCTCCGTGTGCGTGGAGGACCGGCGCGGGGTGTGGGTCGCCCTGACATCCAAGGGCCGCGAGCTGCATGCGGCGGTGCTGCCGCTGCAGCGGCAGGTGCTGGAGCGGATGCTGGGCGAGTAGCCGGCAGGATCGGTGCCGGGGGACCGCGGAGGGTCCCCGGCCTCCTTCAGCCCTGAGGTCGGGCCAGCAGGGTCCGTACTCCCTCGGAGGTGAGCGTGAGGGGGTGGGACGAGCCGGCGTCGATGGCGAGCGCCAGGTCGCCGGCCGGCCACTGCGCGGCGAGCGCGCCCAGCGGCACCAGGCGGTACCGCGAGACGAACGGCAGCAGCTCGGCCATCGCGGGCTCCGAGGTGAACACCGGCACCACCGGATCGCCGCCCTGTTGCTCGAGGACGGGCAGCGCCACCGCGGACGGATCGGTGGCGTCCTCCGGATCGGCGTCGTCGGGCACGGGGACGAGCACATCGCTGCTCGCGAGTGTGTCCAGCGCCGCCGTGTCCTCCGTGTTCACGGCCAGCGCGTCCAGCGCCAGCTCAGCCGGTGTGGAGCTGTGGTCGTTGGCGGGTGTCTCCATGGCAGATCCCCTGGTAGCGACGGACGTGCGAGCCGCCCGGGCCAAGATCGCTCCCGGGTGCGGTCTCCCTCGCGTACCCGATCGGCGGCGGACCATGCGTGGCGCCCGTCAGGGAATCGGCGCGATGTGGTCCGAGGGCAGGCCCAGCCGGGCGCAGCCGACCCGGCGGGCCGGCGGTTCGGCCCCACGGGCTGTCGGGCTCGGCGAAGACATGCTGCATGTCGATGACGGTGAACAGACCGGCCGCACCTCGCGGGCCCCGCAGAGGCAGGGCCCGCTCGCTCGTCGCGACTCAGCTGTCGAAGTCGACGGTCAGGGAGTCGGAGACCGGGTACGACTGGCAGGTGAGGACATAACCGGCGTCGACCTCGGCGGGTTCGAGGGCGAAGTTGCGCCGCATGTCGGCCTTGCCGTCGGTGACCAGGGCCCGGCAGGTGCCGCAAACGCCGCCCTTGCAGGCGAACGGCAGGTCGGGGCGGGTCTTCTGGGCGCCGTCGAGGATGGACCGCTCCCTGGGGAGGGTGGAGGTGGTGGAGCGGCCGTCGAGGGTGATGGTGACCTGGCTGACGGGCCCCTCGGCGGCGGCGTCCTTGTGGTGCACTTCCCGTACGGGCTCGTCGTCGGCGTAGAACAGCTCCTGGTGAACGCGTTCTGCCGGCACCCCAAGGCCTTTGAGTACGTCCTGAGCGTCCCGCACCATGCCGTGCGGGCCGCACAGCCACCAGTGGTCCGCCGTCTGCACGTCGACCAGCGAATCGATGAGCGCCGAGAGCCGCTCGGCGTCCAGGCGCCCGGAGAGCACTTCGGCCTCGCGGGGTTCGCGGGAGAGCACATGGGCGAGGTGGAAGCGGGTCGGGTAGAGGTCCTTCAGGTCCGCCAGTTCGTCGGCGAACATCACGGTGCCGGTGCGGCGGTTGCCGTAGAAGAGGGTGACGGTCGAGCGGTCGTCGGCGGCCAGGACGGACTCGGCGATGGACACCATGGGGGTGATGCCGGAGCCCGCGGCGATCAGCACATGGTGGGCAGGTGTCCCGATGTCGGGGGTGAAGGCGCCGGTGGGGCCCATCACTTCAACGGTGTCGCCGGGGCGTACGTCACCCACCAGCCAGGACGAGAACAGGCCGCCCGGCACCACGCGTACGCCGATGCGCGGCACGGTACCGGCGGGCGAGCAGATCGAGTACGAGCGGCGCTCGTCACGGCCGTCGACCTCCCGCCGCAGCGTGAGCGACTGGCCCGGCGCGAAGGCGAACTCCTCGGCCAGTTCGGCGGGGATGTCGAAACTGACGGCCACCGCGTCCTCGCACAGCGGCTGGACGGCGGCGACCCGCAGCGCGTGGAAGGCCGGACGGCGGCGGGCGCGCGGACGTACCGCGGTGGCCGTCGGTTCTTCTCTCAGGCCTTCCATTCAGATCTCCTTGACGTACTCGAACGGCTCGCGGCAGGCGAGGCAGCGCCACAGCGCCTTGCAGGACGTGGCGGCGAAGCGTGAGGTCTCCTCGGTGTCCGGCGAACCGCAGCGGGGGCAGGGCACCGAGCGCCGGGTGGTCGACAGCGTGAGCGGGACGGGACCGGTGGTGCGCCGGGGTGCGGCACCGGGCGGGGCGATGCCGTGCTCGGCGAGCTTGCGGCGGCCGGCCGCAGTGATCCAGTCGCTGGTCCAGGGCGGATCGAGGACCGTACGGATCTCCACACGCGCGTACCCCGCGGCTCGCAGCCGTGCGGCGACGTCCGCGCGCATCTCGGCCATGGCCGGGCAGCCCGAGTAGGTCGGCGTCAGACTCGCGACCACGGTTCCGTCCCCGGTCACCTCGACGCCGCGCAGGACTCCGAGGTCGGCGAGGGTGAGCATGGGCAGCTCGGGGTCCGGCACCTGCTCGGCGACGTGCCGGGCGCGCCGCGAATCCAGCAGGGTCGTCACCATGTCGCCTCCGGGTGGGCCCGGGCCACGCTCTGCAACTCCTCCAGCAGCGGCGCGAGATGCTCGGTGTGCCGGCGCTCGCGGCCGGCCCCGGGCAGCGGCCGGTACCCCGGCATGGGCAGTCCGGCCGCCTCGGTGACCTGGCGAAGGACGGCGACGACGTCGTCCCGTACGTCGCAGGCCGTGAACAACTCGCCCAGATACGGCCCGACTTGTTCCAGGGCCTTGCGCATTCGCCGCTGCGACTCCTCCGTGCCGTCGCCGAGGCGCACGGCCCAGTCGGCCGCGTACTGCCGGTGGTACGTCAGCTCCTTGACACCCTTGGCCGCGACCGCCGCGAGAACCGGATCCGGGTGGGACATGAGCCGTTCGAAGTGGGCGAGGCGCCAGCTGGACAGCACCAGCAACCGCACGATCGAGAACGCGAAGTCCCCGCCCGGCAGTTCGGCCAGGCGTACGTTGCGGAAGTCGCCGGCGTCCCGGAAGTAGGCGTACGCGTCCTCGTCGCGCCCGGTGCCGTCGACCTGGCCGGCGCGCGCGTACAGCAGGCGGGCCTGGCCGAGCAGGTCGAGACCGATGTTGGCCAGGGCCACCTCCTCCTCCAGTTCGGGAGCGCGGGTGATCCACTCGGCCAGCCGCTGGGCGCAGACCAGGGCGTCGTCGGCGAGGGCCACGCAGTCCGCGGCCAGTCGCCCGGCGTCGACGCCCTCCGGCACGGACGTGTCCACACCGTGCAGGGGGTCCTCGAAGCCGGTGCCGTAGGCCCAGCGGGCGTCGTCCTCGTGTCCCTCGGCGAGGGTCATGTAGACGTGGTCGTCACTCATGCCCTGCTCCTAGATGTGGGGGACGTCGTCGGGGATGTCGTAGAAGGTCGGGTGCCGGTAGACCTTGTCGGCGCTGGGGGCGAAGAACGGGTCCTTCTCGTCGCGCGTGGAAGCGGCGATGTGCTCCGAGCGCACCACCCAGATGCTCACGCCTTCGTTGCGCCG
The DNA here is from genome assembly GCF_040782645.1 of Streptomyces sp. HUAS ZL42. Lineage (GTDB taxonomy): Bacteria > Actinomycetota > Actinomycetes > Streptomycetales > Streptomycetaceae > Streptomyces. The sequence continues at coordinate 8,873,765 of NZ_CP160403.1, read as the reverse complement.
TGTGTACAGGTCGCGCGCGTGGGTGAGCGCCATCCGGTCGTCGGCGGCGTGCAGCGAGCCGACGTGGACGTGGTTCAGGCCGCGCTTGCCCCGCACGAACACCTCGTACAGCGGCCAGTCGCCCTTGCTGGTCCCGGTCATGCCGCCGTCCCCTTCCGGGCTCGCTCGTTCAGCTTGGCCGCGTGGGCGGTGGCCGCCTCCCGCACCCAGGCACCGTCGTCGTGGGCGGAGCGGCGCCGCTCCATCCGCTCGGCGTTGCACGGGCCGTCACCCTTGATGACGCGCATCAACTCCTCCCAGTCCGGGGTGCCGAAGTCGTGGTGACCGCGCTCCTCGTTCCAGCGCAGTTCGGGGTCGGGCAGGGTGACGCCGAGCTTCTCGGCCTGCGGCACCGTCATGTCGACGAACCGCTGGCGCAGCTCGTCGTTGCTGTGCCGCTTGATCTTCCAGGCCATTGACTGCGCGGAGTTGGGCGAGTTGTCGTCCGGCGGGCCGAACATCATCAGCGACGGCCACCACCAGCGGTTCACGGCGTCCTGGACCATCTCCCGCTGGGCGTCGGTGCCACGCATCATCGTCATCAGCAGCTCGTAGCCCTGCCGCTGGTGGAACGACTCCTCCTTGCAGATCCGTACCATCGAGCGCGCGTACGGCCCGTACGAACTGCGGCACAGCGGCACCTGGTTGCAGATGGCCGCGCCGTCCACGAACCAGCCGATCACTCCGACGTCGGCGAAGCTCCGCGTCGGGTAGTTGAAGATCGACGAGTACTTCTGGCGGCCCTCGATCAGCCGCTGTGTGAGGTCGGCACGGTCGGCGCCGAGTGTCTCGGCCGCCGAGTACAGGTAGAGCCCGTGCCCGGCCTCGTCCTGCACCTTGGCGAACAGGATGGCCTTGCGGCGCAGCGACGGGGCCTTGGTGATCCACTCCCCCTCGGGCTGCATCCCGATGATCTCCGAGTGGGCGTGCTGCGCGATCTGCCGGATCAGCGTCCGGCGATAGCCGTCCGGCATCCAGTCACGCGGCTCGATCCGCTGATCCCTGGCGATCGTCGCGTCGAAGTGCTCCTGGAGCTCCTCGTCGACCGCCCCGGCGGAGTGTGTCGTGGTCATCGATACCAGCTTCCCAACCGACCATTCGTTCGGTACCAGTGTGGCGTGTTTTCCCGGACCGGGCAAGACCCTCTCGACCGGCCCCCCTGTGATCGATCAAAATGGGGGGCGTTTAGCATATGAGCGCCACCTAGCTCGAAAGATAGGCCTGTGACTCTCAACGAGGACTCGTTCACCAACTGGAAGAACCGCGAGGAGATCGCGGAGTCGATGATCCCGATGATCGGGAAGCTGCACCGGGAGCGGGACGTCACGGTCCTGCTCCACAGCCGCTCCCTGGTGAACAAGTCGGTGGTCAGCATTCTGAAAACCCACCGGTTCGCCCGGCAGATCGCGGGCGAGGAGCTCTCGGTCACCGAGACACTGCCGTTCCTGCAGGCGCTCACCACGCTGGATCTCGGCCCCTCCCAGATCGACATCGGCATGCTCGCGGCGACGTACAAGGCCGACGACCGCGGTCTCACGGTGGCCGAGTTCACCGCCGAGGCCGTCGCCGGCGCCACGGGCGCCAACAAGATCGAGCGGCGTGAGGGACGCGACGTCGTCCTCTACGGTTTCGGCCGCATCGGCCGCCTGGTCGCCCGCCTGCTGATCGAGAAGTCCGGCTCCGGCAACGGCCTGCGGCTGCGCGCGATCGTCGTGCGCGGCGGCGGCGATCAGGACATCGTGAAGCGTGCGTCGCTGCTGCGCCGTGACTCCATCCACGGCCAGTTCCAGGGCACGATCACCGTCGACGAGGCCAACAGCACGATCATCGCCAACGGCAACGCGATCAAGGTGATCTACGCCGACGACCCGACGTCGGTGGACTACACGGCGTACGGCATCAAGGACGCCATCCTCATCGACAACACCGGCAAGTGGCGTGACCGCGAGGGCCTGTCGAAGCATCTGCGTCCCGGCATCGACAAGGTCGTCCTGACCGCCCCCGGCAAGGGCGACGTGCCCAACATCGTGCACGGCGTCAACCACGACACGATCAAGCCGGACGAGCAGATCCTGTCCTGCGCGTCCTGCACCACCAACGCGATCGTTCCGCCGCTGAAGGCGATGGCGGACGAGTACGGCGTCCTGCGCGGACACGTGGAGACGGTCCACTCGTTCACCAACGACCAGAACCTGCTGGACAACCACCACAAGGCCGACCGCCGCGGCCGCTCGGCGCCGCTGAACATGGTCATCACCGAGACCGGTGCCGCCTCCGCCGTCGCCAAGGCGCTGCCCGACCTCAAGGCGAAGATCACCGGCAGCTCGATCCGCGTCCCGGTGCCGGACGTCTCGATCGCGATCCTCAACCTGCAGCTCGCGCGCGAGACGGACCGCGAGGAGGTCCTCGACCACCTCCGCAACATCTCGCTGACCTCCCCGCTGAAGCGCCAGATCGACTTCACCACGGCGCCCGACGCGGTCTCCAGCGACTTCATCGGCTCGCGGCACGCCTCGATCGTCGACGCCGGAGCCCTGAAGGTCGAGGGCGACAACGCGATCCTCTACCTCTGGTACGACAACGAGTTCGGCTACTCCTGCCAGGTCATCCGCGTCGTTCAGCACGTCTCCGGGGTGGAGTACCCGACCTACCCGTCCCCCGCCGTCTGATCCCGGCGCACCGCCCGGTCCCTCACCCAGCGCGGGCAGCCCCGTCCGGCCACACCACGTCGACGGGGATGCCCGCCGCCCGTGCCTGCAGGACCGTGTCGGCCGTGCCGCCTCCCCTGCCGCTGGGCGCAGTGCCGTCCCATACGGCCACGAGCAGGTCGGCGCGTTCGACGAGGACGGTGTTGGCGGCCTCGTAGGCCTCCCGGTCGGCGGTCTCGACCGGGAGGACGAGGACGTCCTCGGCGGCCGCGACCAGGTGGTCGAACACGGGGGCGTGCTCGGGGCCCACCACGCTCCGTCGATAGTCCCGGGAGGGGACGACGACCGCCAGCCGCCCACCCGCGTCGAGGACGGCCTCGGCGAACAGGCAGTCGGCGCCACGGGCGAGGCAGGACACCCCGACGAGCTCACCGTCGCCGGCGTACCGCTCGAGCAGTTCGTCCAGGGCGGCCCGGACCAGTGCGGAGGTCTCGGCGGTCAGGTCCAGGTGCCCGGTCACCGCGATGGTCGTCATGGCCCGCGGTCCCGTCCGGACGAGACGGGAGCGGCGTCGTCCTGTACCAGGCCGGCGATGTGGGCGGTGACCGTGTCGAGGATGTCGCTCCAGGCCCCCTCGTCACCGAGCACGAGGTAGTTGAGCGTCAGTCCGTCGGTCATGGCGGCCAGGTAGCGGGCCAGTGCGGGGACCGGCACACGGAGCCGGAAGTTCATGGTCCGGCGCAGTTGCTCGACGAGGTCGGCGTACGTCTCGCCGTACAGCTCGTACTGCCGTCGCGCGAGATGCTCGAAACCCGGCTGGCGCAGGGCGTACTGCGTCAGTTCGTAGGTGAGCATGTGCTCGTCGGGGTGGGCGCGGACGTGGTCCCAGTACGCCTGGAAGCCTGCCCGGACCGTCTCCTCGAGCGTGGCCTTCGGCCGTAGGGCCTCCTTCACCACGGTCACGTAGTGCTCGGTGATGGTCGTGATGACGGACTCGATCAACTCCTGCTTGGAGTCGAAGCAGTAGTGGAAGACGCTCAGGGACACGCCCGCCTCGGCGGCGATGGACCGGGTCGTCGTCCTGGCGACGCCGTCCCGGGTCATCGCCCTGATCGCCGCTTCCGTCAGCTGCCGGCGCCGTTCGGCCGACGGCATCCGTGTCATCCGCGTGTCCTTCGTGCTCCGGGCCCCAGGTCAGCTGCCGTGGACTCCCACCTCGTAGAGCGAGTATCCCCAGTCGGTGCCCCGGTCAAGTCCCTGGACGCGGACGTAGCGGGCCGGTGTGCCGGTGAACAGGGCCGTGTCCAGGCCCCCGTCGCCGGAGGTGGTCGACCAGGCCGTCTTCCAGGTCACGCCGTCGGTGGAGAGGTCGATGCGGTACGCCTTCCCGTACGCGCGCTCCCAGTCGAGGGTGACACGCTTGACCAGGTTCGTGGAGCCCAGGTCGATGCGCAGCCACTGGTCGTCGCTCCAGTCGCTGGCCCAGCGGGTGTCGCGGGTGCCGTCGACGGCCCGGCCGGGCGCGTAGCTCGTGAACAGGCTCCACTCCGAGGAACTGGCCGTGGCCGCGGCGCCTTTGGCGAGGTTGACTCCGGCCCGGTGCTGCTCGGCCGCTCCCCAGGTGCCGAGGTAGGACTCGGCGCCGCGGAAGAGGTCGTCCACCACGTCCTGGCCGCCGACGAGCCGGATGTCCTCGACCCAGTCCGGGATCATACCGACGTGGGCTGCACCGTCGGTGTTGAAGTCCCAGGTGCGCTCGCCGGTCGTCTGCTTGTCGATGACGGAACCGCCGTCGACGCTCCTGAAGGGGTACGTCACCTTGTTCGCCGCGTCCGCGCCGCGCGGGGCCGGGTGGTCGCCGATGCCGTTGAAGTCGGTGCCGTAGCCGTAACCCACGCCGTACTTGTCGCGCAGTGCGTCCGTGCGCTTCGCCTCGGCGGCGAACCCCTCCGAGCCGTGCATGTACTGGGCGACGAAACCGCCGAGGGAGTAGACCCGCTCGGTCCAGTTCAGGTCCATCCAGCTGTGTGAGGAGAGCACGCCGGGGTACGAGGCGGCCTCGAAGATGTCGAGCACCCGGCCCGTGGCCTTGACGCTCATGTGGTCGATCTCCAGCATCATCTTGCGCTTCATCATGCCGTGCACGGCGTACTCACCGAGTTCGGTGAGCCCGCGGACATTGCACTGCGCGTTCTCGTCGTACGAGGGAACCTCCACGCCCGCCGGCAGCTCCTCCTCCGCCTCGGACGCGGCGGTGCCGATGGGGTTGTCGTGCTGAGGGCCGGTGCACTTCTCGGTCTGCCAGAAGGTGCCGGTCGACAGGAACTGGCCTACGTTGATGGCCGTTCCGAGGCCACCCTCGTCGAAGCGGACGCCGCACAGCGCGTTGTCGAACTTGTGACACAGGAACATGCTGCGCACACCCAGCGCGTACAGCTCGTCGAGCCCGGCGTCGATGTCGGCCTTGCTGCACTGCGCGATGTCCAGGATCTGCTTGCAGCCGAACGGCTCGGACGTCTCGACACCCAGGACGACGGCCAGCTTGCCCTGCTTGATGACCTCACGGGCCTGTGCGCTGTCGGTGACGATCCGGAACCAGCCCTTGCCGGTGCCGCCGTACATCGTGTCGATGTAGGCCTGGAGGTCGTACGTCAGCTTCGCCTGCAGCCGGATCGACGTCATCTCGTCGCAGCCGCGGTCCTTGAAGAAGTAGACCGAGCAGATCATGCCGTTGGTGACGAGGTCGTTGACCAGCACGCGCTGCCCGCCTCGCCAGGCGCGCTCGACCCAGGCGTAGTAGTTGGCCTGATGCGTCATCGAGTCGTACGCCGGCCAGTCCCTGAACGTCGGCCAGCCGACCGGGTCGTGCTTGCCGTCACCGCCGTGGGTGATGTAGTCGAAGATCGCGAGCGTGCCGTCGGGGTAGTGCTCGGGACAGTCCTTGAGCGCGTCTGCCACGCCGGCCTCGGAGAACGTCTTGCCGCAGATCAGCCGCCCGCCGAAGGCCTCGTTGGACATCAGGTGGTTGTGCGCGTCGACGAACCCGCGCACCTCGCCGGCGGAGTTCGTACCGGTGAACGGCTCACCGGTCACGTTGATCTGCGAGTCCGGGGTGGGGCGGGCGGTCGGGATCCACCACTCGGCTGCGGCGGCCGAACTCGGCGTGGGGCCGAGGACGGTGGCCAGCACGAGAAGGAGCAGCGAGACGACGGTGACGTCCCTGCGTCTGCGGTACAGGCGTCCGGTCATGGTCACTGCCCACGTCCCTCGGTCGGCGGGAAGGCACGGTCGTCCAGGGCACCTCGAATGCCCATGGAGTTGTCATGACCGGCGCAAGATATGCGACGAGGATCGCCAGTGACGCGTTCCGAGTCAATAGTCCGGGACGCTTGACCTGATGCGCTGGTCCCGTGCGGGCAGTCGGGCCGGGCCGTCGGTGACGGAGCGCGCAGCGCCCGCACAGCCGATACTGGGAATGAGCCGCTGCAGCCCCAGGCATGCGGGACGGACAGGAGCGCCCGCCCCCCGGGTCCCACCACGACGGGCCCTCGAAAGGTGCGAGGTTGATGGGGCGATGAACGACACAACCCTGACGACGCTCAGCGAGAGTCCGGAGGACCCGTTCTCGATCCACCAGTCGGCGTCCGCCGTCCTGGACGACCGCGGACGGGTCGTCGCCTGGAGCGAACAGGCCACGAGGCTCCTCGGGCATCGGGCCGACGAGGTGCTGGGCCGGCCGATACGCGAAGTGCTGGTGGACAGCAGGGACGAGGCCCTGGTCGCCGAGGCGATCGCCGCGTGCCTGCGGGACCACGGCTGGTACGGGCTGCTCCCGGTCCGCCACCGCGCGGGCCACCGCGTGTACGTGGGGTTCCGCGCCCGGAGGGTGCAACGGCTGGACTCCACCACCGAGTGGCTGCTCGTCGGCTCGCTCGCCGAGGATGTCGTCCAGTGGGAGGTCGACCGGGCCGTGCTGGACGGCTTCTTCCGCCGGTCCCCCGTCGGTGTCGCGGTCCTCGGCCCGGATCTGCGTCTGCTGCGGGTGAACCGGGCGATCGCCTGGTTCGGCGGGCTGCCGGCCGAGGCCTACCGCGGGCTGCGCACCACCGACTTCCTGCTCGGTCCGGACGCGGACCTGGTCGAGGAACGGCTGCGCCGGGTCCTGGAGACGGGCCAGCCCTTGATCTTCGCCGAGCAGCCCTGCCGACTGCTGCGGGACCCTCGGAAGGAGCTGATCGTCTCCATCTCCGCCTTCCGGATGCAGGACCCCTCGGGCCGGGTGCTCGGCGTCACCGAGATCGTCGAGGACGTCACCGACCGCCACCGGGCCCGTCGGCGCCTGGCGCTGCTCAACGAGGCCGGCGCCAGGATCGGCAGCACCCTGGATGTGGCCAGGACGGCACGTGAGCTGGCCGAGGCGGCGGTTCCCGCGCTGGCCGACGCCCTCTCGGTGGATCTGCTGGAACCCGTGACCCGCGGGGAGGAGCCCGCCCCCGACGCCGTGGGGCCGCTGCGCAGGATGGCGGTCCGCAGCGTCCGGCCCGAGGCCTTGCAGGTGATGTACCCGGTGGACCATCTTTTCTCCTTCCCCGAGGAGACCGGGCCGGGAGAGTGCCTTGCCCAGCGGCGTTCCGTCCTGCAGCCCGTCCTGGAGGTCGGTCCCGGCTGGTTCTCCGCCGACCGGGAACGGCCAGAGAGGATGCTCGCGCCGGGTGTCCACTCGCTGATGGTGGTGCCGCTGGCCGCGCGCGGTGTCGTCCTCGGGCTGGTCTGTTTCTGGCGGTCGCAGCGGCCCGAGCCGTTCGAGGAGGACGACCTCACCCTGGCGGAGGAGTTCGCCGCCCGGGCCGCTGTCTGCATCGACAACGCCCGCCGCTACACACAGCAGCACCAGGCGGCCGTGGCTCTCCAGCGCAGCCTGCTGCCGGGCGAGGTACCCGATCACCCGGCGGTCGCGACCGCGCGGCGCTACCTGCCCGCTCGTGCCTCCACCGGTGTCGGCGGCGACTGGTTCGACGTCATCCCGCTGTCGGGGCTGCGCGTCGCACTCGTCGTCGGCGACGTGGTCGGCCACGGCATGCACGCCTCGGCGACCATGGGACGGCTGCGCGCCGCCGTGCACACCCTGGCCCATCTCGACCTGGCCCCGGACGAGGTCCTCGCCCGGCTCGACGACCTGGTGGACCATCTGGCCACCGAACAGCAGCAGGCCGACGGGCACGCCCCGATCATCGGTGCCACCTGCCTGTACGCGATCTACGATCCGATCTCGCGGCACTGTGCCATGGCCCGCGCGGGCCACCCGCCGCCGGCCGTGCTGGGGCCGGACGGCCGGGTGCGCCCGATCGACGTCCCCGCCGGACCACCACTGGGCGTCGGCGGGCTGCCCTTCGAATCCGCCGACCTCGAACTGGACGAGGGCACACTGCTCGCCCTGTACAGCGATGGGCTGCTCCTGGCCGACGACCGCGACATCGACGAAGGCCTGGCACTGCTGCGCACCGTACTGGCCGGCCCGCCCCGCTCTCTGGAGGAGACGTGCAAGGCGGTCGAGGACGCGATGCTGCCCGACCGGCCCGCCGATGACGTCACCCTGCTGCTGGGCCGCACCCGGGTGCTGGCGGCGGAGAAGGTCGCCACATGGGAGCTGCCGACCGAGCCCACGGCCGCCGGCCGGGCCCGGGCGCTGGTGACGGACCGGCTGACCGAGTGGGGGCTCGAGGAAGTCGCCTTCACCACCGAACTGATCGTGAGCGAACTGGTGACCAACGCATACCGGTACGCCGGCGGCCCGGTGCTCCTGCGACTGATCCGGGACAGCCATCTCATCTGCGAGGTCTCCGACGCCAGCAGCACCTCCCCCCACCTGCGCCAGGCCCGCACCACCGACGAGGGCGGCCGTGGCCTGTTCCTGGTGGCACAGCTGTCCGCACGGTGGGGCACCCGCTACGACCGCGACGGAAAGACCATCTGGGCCGAACAGCCGCTGTCCACCTCCTGACCTCCCGGACGACGTCTGCGTGCCGCACCGCGGTTCACGAGGCGTCCCCGCCCACGAGCACGCGGCGTTCGAAGGAGGACCGGGCGGCCGGGTGGGGGCGCTGCCTGCTCAGCACGGAGCCGAGCCATCCGAGGACGAAAGCCAGCGGGATGGAGACGATGCTCGGATACTTCAGCGGGAACACGGCGAAGTCCGCGTCGGGAAACAAGGCCGTCGGGGTTCCGGACACTGCGGGAGAGAACGCGGCCAGGAACACCGAGCAGATCAAGCCCCCGTAGATGCTCCACACGGCTCCGGTGGTGGTGAAGCCCCGCCAGTAGAGGCCGTACAGCAGCGCGGGGAGGACGGCCGAGGCGGCGACCGAGAAGGCCAGTCCGGCGGCGAAGGACACGTTGATGCGCGAGGCCCACAGGGCGAGGGCCGTCGCCGCGGAGCCGATCAGCACCACCGAAACGCGGGCGACGAGCACCTCCTGGGACTCGGTGGCGCGGCCCTTCCTGATCACCACGCCATAGATGTCGTGCGCCATCGAGGTCGCCGCGGCGAGGGCGACGCCCGCCACGACGGCCAGGATGGTCGCGAACGCCACACAGGCCATCACGGTGAGCAGCACCGACCCGCCGAGGGAGTCGCTCAGCAGCAGTGTGGCCGTGTTGCCCGAGGAGTTCCCGCCCATGACCTCTTGCGGGCCGACCACGGCCGCTGCGCCGAACCCCAGTACTCCGGCCGTCACACAGAAGACGCACGTCAGCACGGCCGTCCACTGGACGGATCTCCGTGCCGCTCGCGCGGTGGGCACGGCGCCCATGCGCAGCAGGAGGTGCGGAAGGCCTGCGGCTCCGAGTACCGCTCCCAGTTGCAGGCTCAGCGCGTCCAGCGTGTCGGCGGCGCCGCCCTGGGACCGTGCTCCGGGCGCCAGGAAGTGCTCGCCGACACCGCTGCGGGCGGCCGCGGCCCCGAGCAGGCCACTGGGGTTCCAGCCGAACCTCGCCAGCACGAGCAGGGCCAGGAACGCACTGGCGACCAGCAGGAACGCGGCTTTGAAGCACTGCACCAGCGTCGCGCCGTGCATTCCGCTGATGGCCACGTAGATGATCATCAGGACGCCGAGGAACAGCATCAGGAAGTTCTGGGCGACGACTCCCGAGATGCCGAGCAACGGGGCGGCGAGGGAACCGGCCCCCACCAGCTGGGCCGTCAGATAGAACAGGGAGATCACCAACGTGGCGAGCCCCAGGGCCATGTGGACGGGGCGCGGGCGCAGACGGTGCGCGAGCACGTCGCCGACCGTATAACGGCCGGTGTTGTGAAACGGCTCGGCGATCAGCAGCAGGATCACCGCCCAGGCCACGATGGGGCCCAGCAGATAGGGGATGCCGTCGAACCCGGCCAGGGCGATCAGGCCGGGGGTGCCCAGCAGTGTCGCGGCGGAGATGAAGTCGCCGAACAGGGCGATGCCGTTGCGGGAGGAGGACAGCCGGCGACCGCTGACGAAGAAGCGGCGGGGCGTGTCCGTCTCCGAGGCGTCCAGGAGGGAGATGAGCACGACACCGACGACGAAGACGGCGAAGACGGTGATGACGAATCCGGTGCGGTTTCCCTGAGCGAGCACTGAGGCGGTGTTCAACGCTCCTCCCCTCGCAACCCGAGCTCCGCGCGGACCCTCGCGACCAGCGGATCCAGGGTGGTGCGCGCATAGCGCGCGTACCACCGGCAGACCGCCAGGGTGGTGCCGCACTGCAGCAGCGCCAGCCCCAGCCCGAGATTCACATGACCGACGAGTCTGATGGCCATCACGTCCCGCGCCGTGCTCGCCAGGAGGGCGTTGAGCAGGTAGAGGCCGAGCACGGCGGTGGCGACGGGGAAGATCCTGGAACGACGCGCGGCGCGCAGCTCCGCGAGGGCGTGCATCACCTCGGGCGTGGCACCTCGTTCCCCGGGAACTACGCCGACGTGAGCCGGCATTCTCCTGCGCGGCTCATGCACCCCGGGGGGCGGCTCTTGGAACCCGAAGGGCGGCTCGTGGGACCCGTACACGACATCAGCTCCTCACCTCAAGCGATGGCGTCAGGCCGCGTCAGCGCCGAAGTCACCCACCGCATTAACCGAACACCGTTCGGTTCGGGGAGCTTAGGGTGGACCACGGCGCGGGACAAGACGTCGGCGGCAAGTCGGTGCACCGGAAGGCACCGGGCCGAAGCAGGCGCGCGGGATGCGTGCATCACACGTTCGAACGAGGAATCCGCCCCCGGTCCTCGGTGGACACGACGCGCTCATGCAGGCGGCCGAGGCCGTCGAGGAACATTTCCAGGGCCAGTTCGAAGCTGTCCCGGTCAATGGTGTCGGCGTGGTCGCGCAGGCGGTGGGCATCCGCCAGGTACGCATACCGTTCGACGTAGACCTGCACGTCGTCCTCGAACCCACGGGCGAAGGAGGCCATCGCCGATCCGATGACCAGGTACTTGGCCGAGGCTCCGATCATCGTGGCGTAGCGCGGGGACCACCCGGCCCCGACCAGGCCGCCGTGCACGGCGTCGGCACGTCGCAGCGAGGCCTCGCGGCGGGCCGGACCGTAGGCGAGGAACGGCACGATGTGGGGGTGGGCGGCGAGGGCCGCGCGGTAGGACCGGGCCCAGGACGCCACCCCGTGCCGCCAGTCGCCGGCCTCGAAGCCGGAGACGTCCACGCCCTCCATGATGGTGTTGGCGACTTCGTGGAGGACGTCGTCCTTGGTCTTGACGTGCTCGTAGAGCGAGGAGACCTGAACGCCGAGTTCCCGCGCGAGTTTGCGCATCGACAACTCGTCGAGCCCGTCACGGTCCACGATGGTCAGCGCCGCGGCGCAGATGCGCGTCCTGCTGAGGATCGGTTTGGTCGGTCTGGCCATTTCTCCACCCCCGCGTCGCTCCGCGCTCCGCCCTTCGCAGCGCCGTGACTCCGGCTCTCACGGTACCCATAGTCCGAGAAACCGAACACCGTTCGGAGCGAACAATGCCGGTTTCCATCGGGTGATTCACTTGCTAAGCGTTCAGCCAGCCTCCTAGGGTGTGCCCCCTCGGACGTTGGAGGTCGCATGTCACAGCGCCACGAACCAGCCCGGCAGGCCCGTCAGCGGCTGTCGCCGCTCCCCGAACAGCAGTGGGACACAAGGGCCCGAAAGCTGCTGGCCACCGCCGCCCGCGACCCTGGGGGCCGTATCCCGAACATCTTCACCACGCTCGTGCGCCATCCCGACCTCTACGAGCAGTTCATGCCGTTCGGAAGCCAGTTGCTCCGCGGGGGCCGACTGCCGGACAGGCTCCGCGAGCTGCTCATCCTGCGCACCGCCTGCAATACCGGCGCCGGGTACGAGTGGGGACGCCACCTCCCCCTCGCCAGAGCCGCGGGTGTCACGGATGCGGACCTCGACCGCATCACCGAGGGACCGGAAGCGCCCGGCTGGACGGACCTCGAGAGGCACCTGACCCGGGCCGCGGACGAGCTGAACAGCGATGCACTGGTGTCCGACGCCACCTGGGAAGCTCTGGCCCGGCACTTCGACGACGCCGAGCTGATCGAGATCGTCATGCTGGTGGGGCAGTACCACATGGTGGCCTTCTTCCTGAACGCCACCGGTGTGGAACTGGACCCCGGTTTCGCCGGCACGGGCTTTCCGGAAGGGGCCCGGGACCATGGGTGACCTCGAGCGGGCGGCCCGTCGCCTGGCCGGCCGCAAAGTACTGGTGGTCGGCGCGGGCACCCGCCCCGACGACGACCCGCTGGCACCCGTCGGCAACGGCCGGGCGATCGCCGTCCTCGCCGCCCGGGAGGGCGCCGACGTGGCCTGCGCCGACGTGGCCGCCCCGGCCGCCGCCGCGACCGCCGAACTGGTCGGCCTCGAGGGGACGTCGAGCCTCACCGTGGTGGGTGACGCCACGCAGGCGGAGCAATCGGCCGCCATGGTCGCCGAAGCGGTCCGCGAACTGGGTGGACTGGATGGGCTCGTGGTCAACGTGGGGGTGGGTCTCGGCACCGGGCTGGAGGGCTCGTCACCCGAGGACTGGGACCAGGTGCTCGCCCTGAATCTGCGCGCACCCTTTCTGGCCGCCAAGCACGGCCTTCCGGCGATGGCCGACGGAGGCGCCGTCGTCTTCATCGGGTCCGTCGCAGGACTGCGCGCCGCCACGAACTCGCCGGCCTACGACAGTTCCAAGGCCGGCCTGTTCGGGCTCACCCGCCATGTCGCCAAGGAGGGAGGGGCTCGCCGGATCCGCGCCAACCTGGTCGTCCCCGGCTTGATCGACACACCCATGGGACGGCAGGCATCGGCCGGGCGAGCGTCCCGGACAGCGTCGTTCGAGCGCATTCCCCTGGGCCGCCAGGGCACCGCCTGGGAGGTCGCGGAGGCCGTCACGTTTCTGCTCTCGGACCGCGCCGCTTACATCACGGGCCAGAGTCTGGTGGTGGACGGCGGGCTCAGCGCCGTATGACGCGCGGCACCCCGGTGCCCGGTCGGCCGCGGCCGGAAGCGGGAGCGGCGGGTCCCCGGGCGACCCGGAGCTCAGTCGTCACCCCGCGTCGACGTGAGTCCGAGCACCAGCGTCTCGTGGGCAGCCCGTGCGATGTCCGCCAGGCGGGTTCGTGCGGAGTCCAGTTGATACTGCAGGAGCACACCGCGAGCGATGCTCTCCACCAGAAACGCCTGAGCGACCGCATCCAGGTCCGGGCGGATGCTTCCATCCGCGATCCCCCGCCGGATGTCCTCCTCGACGCCGGTCCGCACGAGGCTGAGATGCTCGGCCATCAAGCCCTTCACCCCGTCGGCGCCGCCGACCGCCTCGACGAGCAGCACCAGCAACGCACGCGCCCGCACCCCCGGCTCGGGCTCCGCCAGACGGGTGAAGAACTGGTCGAGTTTGGCCAGTACGGCTTCGCGCCCGCTCATCCGCGCGTATCCGGGCAGCGCCCGGACCACGTCGATGAACGTCTCGCGGATGTCGGCGACCACGGCTTCGACAAGCCCGGCCTTCGAGGTGAAGTGGTAGTTGACCATGCCTCGGCTGACTCCGGCACGGTCGCCGACCTTCTTCACCGTCAGCCCGCGGTAGCCCTCCTCCGCGAGGATCTCCACCGCCGAGTTCAAGAGCCTGAGCCGGGAGGCCTCTCGCTGTTCATCACGCTTGGTCGAGGGGCGTCGGGCTGCCACGGTCGGTTCGCTCATCGGACCAGAAGTATGCCATCGACGGTGCGGCTCCCCGCCCCTGTGGCAGCCACCGCCCCGGCGTGACCTGCCGACACCTGCGCAGGCCGCGAGCGCCTCGGCCTGTCGTCGCGGCCAACACCCATGGCGCTCGAGCGCCTTCTTCTCCCTGGGGTCACGACGTCCCCATTCGGCCATTCCGCCGTCCGCCGGTGGACGCAGGACAGTCTGAATGGAACGCTCGCTACAGACCGCGGGCGGTACCCAGAAGGCGCCCCCGTTCGCGCCGCGCCCCCCGTTCGCGCCGGCGCCGTTCCCCGTACGAGCCGCGCATCGCTCACCAGCACGAAGTCCTCGCAGCAGCCGAGTCCTGGTACGCCCCGATTCCTCACCGAGAGGGGTTCACCGCATGAAGTCCTTGGCCGTCACGGCCGCAACTGCCGCCGTCCTCCTTGCCACTGCGGCACATCCCGTCGCCCGTGCCGCCGCTCCCCCGCCCGCCGACCCGGCGGAGTTCACCGTGGACACCACGTCCGACGCGGTCGACGCCGACGGGTCGGACGGCCGGTGCCTCACCGCCACAGGCACGTGCAGCCTGCGTGCCGCGGTGATGGCCGCCAACGCCCGGCCGGGCAGTACGATCACGCTGCCACCCGGCCACTACCGGCTGACCGTCCCGCCCGACCCGCGGCTGATCATCGGCGACCACCCCGACCCCACCACTGGCGATCTGAACGTCGCCGCAACCACCACGATCGAGGGCGCCGACGCACGGACCACCGTCATCGACGCCAACCACCTGGACCGGGCCTTCCGCATGCAGGCGGACAGCCGGCTGTCCGATCTGACGATCACCGGAGGAGTGACCAGGCAACGCGAACTGCCCATCACCGGCACCGGGGGTGGCGCGATCGCCAACGGACATCACATGACGCTGCGACGGGTCACCGTGACCGGGAACTCCGCCGGTTACGGCGGCGGCATCTTCAACGTCCCGGACTCCCACCTCGATCTGATCGAGAGCACCGTCAGCGGGAACGTCGCGGGAGAGGCCGGAGGCATCAGGTTCGACGACACCGGCACCGTGACCAACTCGACGATCGCGGACAACCGGGTGACGAATCCCGGCGACCGCCCCGGCAGCCTCGCCGGTTACGGCGGCGGCATCGACATCCGCGGGAGAGGGCCCGTGGAGATCGTCAACTCGACCATCACCGGGAACCGTTCCAGCGACGGCGGGGGCGGGATCAACATCGCCCCCGCCTACCTCGACAGCCTGCCCCCGCCGATCCCCGACATCATCGATCTGCCCCTGGGGCGTGTGACGCTGCGCAACTCGGTCATCGCGGGCAACACCGTCGACGGCGCGCCCGCCGACTGCAAAAAAGCCTTCGCCACCATCGCGTCGCAGGGCAACAACATCGACGCCGACGGCAGTTGCCGACTCAGCGCGGCCGGCGACCTGCCCAGCCGCGCCCCGCTGATGGGACCGCTCGCGAACAACGGCGGCCCGACCGACACCGTCGCGCTGCTGCCCGGCAGCCCCGCCCTGGACGCGGCCGACGACTGCCCGGCCACCGACCAGCGCGGCGTCGCACGCCCCCAGGGCGCCGCCTGCGACATCGGCGCCTACGAGCACACGCAATGACCCCCACCTCCATACCGGCACCTGGAGCGATGGATGAGAGACCCGCGCCTGCGCCACACTCCTGCCCGCGCCCTGGCCGCCTTCGCGGCCCTGCTCCTGACACTGACCGTTCCCCCGCTCACCGCCCGCGCCCATTCCGGCTCCGGCTCCCTGCTCGTACGCACGGACCGGGGCTGGGTGCGCGGCGCGGCCGTCCGCGACGGCGGTCGGGTCTTCCAGGGGATCCCGTTCGCCGCCCCTCCGAAGGGTGAGCTGCGCTGGCGTCCGCCGCGACCCGCCGCGCGGTGGTCCGGCACACGGGACGCCACCGCACCGGCCCATCCCTGCCCCCAGTTACCGCTGACGCTGCTCCCCGACGGCGGCCCCGTCCTGCCCGGCGAGTCCAACCGCACCGGCAGCACGGTGGAGGACTGCCTGTACCTCAATGTCCGGACGCCCGCCCGCAGCAGCGGCCGGCCTCTCCCGGTGCTGGTGTGGCTGCACGGCGGCGCCAACGCATACGGCGCGGGCAGCGACTACGACGGCACCGCGCTGGCCGCGCGGGGTGTGGTCGTGGTCACCGTCAACTACCGCCTCGGAGCACTGGGGTTTCTGGCCCACCCCGCCCTGTCGGCCGAAAGCGCGGACCACGCCTCCGGCGACTACGGGCTGATGGACCAGCAGGCCGCGTTGCGCTGGGTACGGCGCAACATCGACGCCTTCGGCGGCGACCGGAACCGGGTGACACTCGGCGGCCAGTCCGCCGGATCGGCGGACACCTGCCTCCATATCGCCTCGCCGACCGCGAAAGGACTGTTCCACCGCGCGATCCAGCAGAGCGGAGCCTGCGCCGCGGACGGCGGTCTGACACCCCTCACGCTCGACGCGGCCGAGCGCAAGGGCAGCGACTTCGCGACCTCGGTCGGCTGCACCGACCCGACGACCGCGGCGGGCTGCCTGCGTGCCGTGCCCACCACGCAGCTCATCCGCGCCACCGGGACAGGGGCCGCCTCCCTGTGGGCCCCGAACACCGGTCCCCGTCTCCTCCCCCGCCCTCCGCGCACGGCGTGGGCCGAGGGACGAGTGAACGCGGTCCCGACGCTGAGCGGCAACACCCATGACGAATACCGGTACTTCACCGCGCTGTACGTGGATCTGCTCGGCGGCGGCCCGCTGACCCCCGTCTCGTACACCGCCCTCATCAGGCTCCAGCACGGCAATCGCGCGGCCGCGGTCCTGGACACGTACCCTGCCTCGGCGTATCCGTCCCCCAACCTGGCCTACTCCGCCGTCGGCACCGACCAGCGGTTCGCCTGCCCGGCACGGGCCGACAGCCGGCTGTACGGCAACCGGGCGCCCGTCCACGCCTACGAGTTCCACGACGCCCAGGCACCGCCGTTCATCCCGGCACCTCACACGCCGCAAGGCGCCTTCCACGCCTCCGAACTGGCCTATCTCTTCCCCACGGACGCGGTGGCGCCCCTGACACCCGCCCAGCGGCGGCTGTCCGCCACGATGACCGCCTACTGGGCCCGCTTCGCGGCCACCGGCGACCCCAACGCGCCCGGGACTCCGCCCTGGCCGCGCTACACGACCGAGGGGGACCGCATCCAGGTGCTGGCACCGGACCGGGTCGGACCGACCACCGCTTTCGCGGCCGACCACCACTGCCCGTTCTGGCAGCCCGCTCCCGTTCCCCGAGGAGCCGTGCCATGACATCGGCACTCGCCCCGCCCGGGACCACCGGCAGCGGCAACACGACTGGGGCCACCGCTCCCGAGGTGTCCATCGACGGCGTACGGGCTCCGTCGCGGATCCCCGACGGGCCGGCGTCGAACGGCCCACGATCCACCCGAACGGTCCCGGACAGCAGGTACCGGGTCGTCATTCCCTGGTCGTGACGCCGCACGAGGGGGCGTCCTCGCCAGGGCCGCCCCGCACCGGAACGCCGTGGTGGGTCGCCAGCGCCAACAACGCCACGCGCAGCGGTCCGGTCTCCAGGACGGTGTCCGGCTCGAGCCAACGGGCCACGGCGGTTCCGCTCGCGATCCTCAGCGTGAAGCGCGCCAACTCGTCAGCCACCTCGGGGCGATCAGGCAGTACGAAGACGGACCTCACCGAATCCCGGGCCCAGGCCACCAGCGCGTCGCGGTAGTGACGCAGCTCGGCCACGGCCGCCGCACTGGCATCCTGCTGCACCATGCCCAGCCCCAACAGCAGCCTCACACCTCGCGGGTGGCGCTGGAACCCCTCCTCGACCGCGGCGAGAAAGGTGTCCAGACGCTGCTCGACGTCGGCGCCCGGCACCTCGGCCGGAGGCAGGGCTGCCAGCAGCACGGTCCTGGCGCGCTCCAGCACCGCGACGTAGATCCCGTCCTTGCTGCGGAAGTGCCAGTAGATCGAACTGACCGGCAGACCGCATGCGGCGGAGATCATCGAGATGGACGTGGCGGCGTAGCCGTGGCGCGCCATCAGGTCGCCGGCGGTGTCCAGTATCGCGTCACGGGACCGCGCGCCGCGATCCTGGGCCGGTGCCTCCGTCATGGGGCCGACTCTAGAGGAACCAACAGGCCGACGATGCCTCCGACTTGGTGCCGCTCCGGCGCCCGCGTGGCCGAGCGGAAGGGACGGGGGCGGTCCTCAGGTGTCGGGCATCGACTCGGACCGCCCCCGTCGGCTCAGTTCGCCGGAGAACCGAACTCCTTGCGGGTGTCCACCGGCTTGCCGAACAGCTGCCACCGCTCGCCCTTGAACCGCATCAGCTGCATCGTCTCGAGCGGGAAGGCGTCGTCGGGCCCGGTGGAGAGGGTGACACCGGGCAGCAGCATGTCCACCTTCACGTCCTTCAGATCGCGCACCGCGTCCCGCAGCCCCTCCCTGGTCGGGCACTTCATCGCGTCCAGGGCCTTGTGCAGACTGGAGGCGACGGCCCAGCCATAGGCGTTGAGCTGGTTGGCCGGGTCGGAGTCGGGCGCGTACTTGCGCAGCGCGTCCTTGTACGTCTTCATCTCCGCGTCGTCGGCCCACTGCGGGTCGGCGGGGTCCTTGAAGTAGGTCGCCGAGACCAGGCCCTGCACGTTCTTGAGTCCGACGGGTTTGAGCACGGTGGTCGACGCGGACACGGCGTTGACGATGTGCAGCGGGTTCCACTTGGTGTTTTTGGCGTCGGCGGCGAGTGCCTGGCTGCCGAACTTCGGCGTGGTGATGTCGAGCAGCACATCCGCCTTCGACCGGGCGAGACTTGTCATCTGCGCCGAGACGGAGGGGTCGGTGACCTCGTAGCTCTCCTCGGCCACCACCTTGATGCCGCTGCCGGCGACGGCCGCCTTGAACCCGCCGAGCAGATCCTTGCCGAAGTCGTCGTTCTGGTGAAGGACGGCGACCTTGGCGTTCGGCTTCTCCTCCTTCAGGTATTTGGCGTAGACCCGTGCCTCGGACACGTAGTTGGGCTGCCAGCCGGTGGTCCACGGGTGCTTGTCGTCCGTACCCCAGACGGAGGCGCCCGTGGCGACGAAGGGCTGCGGCACCTTCCGCTTGTTGAGGTAGTCCCACACGGCTGCCGTGGACGGGGTGCCCAGGGTCTGGAACACGGCGAAGACCTTCTCCTGCTCGACCAGCCTGCGGGCCTCCTCGACCGCCTTGGGCGGCTGGTAGCCGTCGTCGCGGACGACGAACTCCACCGTGCGGCCGTCGATCCCGCCCTGGTCGTTGACGTACTTGAAGTACGCGTTCACGCCCTTGCTGATCGTGCCGTACGCGGAGGCCGGTCCCGAAAGTGGGTAGATTCCGCCCAGCTTGATGGTCTTGTCGGTGATGCCGGTGGTCTGCTGGCCCCGGCACGCGCCGTCGGCTGCGGCGTCCTTGTCGTCCTGCCCGCGCTGGCTGTTGCAGGCGGTGGCGAGAAGGAGAGCGGCGGACGCGGCCGCGGCCGCCCGCAGAGAGGTCGTCTTGCGCATGTGACTCATTCCTTTTCCGTGCGGGGCGCTGCGCCCACGGGTTCGGCATCGGCAGGTGCGGGATCCGCGGGTGTGGGGGGCGCGGAGGGTTCGGAATCGGGCGAAGGGCCGGCGGCGGGGGTGGTGCGGGTGAGACGACGGGTGGCCGCGCCCCCGACACGGCCCACGAGACCGGCCAGTCCCGTCGGGGCCACGAACATCACCGCGATGATCAGCAGCCCGAACACCACTCCGGGCGCCGCGTCGCTGATGTCCTGGGCCACGCTCGGCACATACATCACGAACGCCGCGCCCAGCAGCGGTCCGTACAGCGAGGCGAGCCCCCCGACCACCAGGCCGGCCAGCAGCGTGATGGACAGGACGAAGCTGAACGAGTCGGGCGAGACGAAGCCGATCACCCAGGTGTACAGACACCCGGCGGCACCCGCGAACATCGCGCTCCACGCGAACGCGAGGGTCTTGTGCAGCGACAGCCGCACGCCCATGACCTCCGCGGCGCTCTCGTTGTCCCGCACGGCGAGCAAGGCCCGGCCCACCCGGGACCGCAGCAGGTTACGGGCGAGCAGGAGGGCCACCGCGGTGACGGCGAGGACGACGAAGTACATCCACTGGTCCTCGGCCAGCCCGCTCCATGCGGGCGGCTGCAGCTTGTCCACGGTCAGCCCCATGGAGCCGCCCGTGACCGGTTCGAGCCGCTTGAGCAGCGGCGGCAGGAACACCGCGAACGAGAGGGTGACCAGGGCCAGGTACAGCCCGCTCAGCCGCAGGGCGGGCACCCCGAAACCGAGGCCCAGCAGGAAGCATCCGGCGGCCGCGACCGGCAGCGTGGCCAGGTGGCCGGTGTCGTACCGGTCGAGCATGACCGCCGCCGTGTAGGCGCCCGCCGCGAAGAACGCACCGTGCCCGAGCGAGATCTGCCCGCCGAATCCGACCAGCAGGTTCAGTCCGGCGAGCGCCACGGCGTACAGCAGCACCATGGTCAGCTGGAAGACCTGGAAGGGGGCGAAGTAGAACGGGGCACCGACGGCGATGGCCGCCGCGAGCAGCGCGGTGAGCACGGCCCGCAGACGCCGGGCGCGGTCTGTGCCGAGCGTGGTGATGATCGTGCTCATGCGCGCTCCACCGCCGCCCGCCCGAACAGGCCCTGGGGCCGCACCAGCAACACCGCCAGAATGATCACCAGGGGTACGCCCACCTTCAGATCCGCACCGATCACGTCCACGTACGCCCCGGCCAGCGTCTCGGCGACGCCCACGAACAGGCCGCCGACGACCGCGCCGACCGGGCTGTCGAAACCTCCGAGGGTGGCCGCGGCGAACGCGTAGATCAGCACCCCGCCCATCATGTTGGGCTCCAGGAACAGCACCGGGGCGACGAGCACGCCCGACACCGCGCCGACCGTCGCGGCCAGTCCCCAGCCGAGCATCAGCACCCGGCCCACCCTGATGCCCGACAGCCGGGCCGAGGCGGGGTTTCCCGCGACCGCCCGCATCACCAGGCCGATGGAGGTGTGCTGGAACAGCAGATAGAGCAGCCCCATCACGACGGCGACCACCGCGATGATTCCGAGGGTCGACCAGTCCACGCGCACCCCGGCCAGGTCGATGCCTCCGTCGGGGAACGGCTGCGGGAAGTCCTTCACGGTGAACGACCAGATCAGACCGGCCACCGCGTTGACGAAGATGAACAGGCCCACCGTGACGATGACCATCGTCAGCTCGGGCGCGCTCCGCACGGGACGGATGACGATCCGCTCGACGAGCATGCCGCCGGCGAACGACACCGCCAGGGTGACCGGCAACGCCAGCCAGAACGACATCCCGGACGCCACGAGCTGCCACGCCACATACGTGGAGATCATGGCGAGCTCACCCTGCGCGAAGTTCACGATCCCCGTGAACCGGTGGATCAGCACCAGGGCCAGCGCCAGACTGGCGTAGACCGCGCCGGAGCCGACCCCTTCCACCACTTGCTGGAGCAGTTCGGTCACGGTGCTCACCCGCCCTTTCCGGAGCGGACGGTGACGCCGAGGTACACCTCGGCGACCTGCCCGTCCTCGCGGATCTGAGCGGCCGGTCCGGACAGCACAAGGCGGCCGGCCTCCAGTACGTGGGCCCGGTGCGCGACATCCAGTGCGAGCTGGGCGTTCTGCTCGACGACGACCACGGTGGTGCGTTCCTCCTCGTTCACGGCACGGACGATCTCGAACAGTTCGCGGGTGACCAGCGGCGCGAGCCCCAGCGACGGCTCGTCCAGGAGCAGCAGCGAGGGCCGCAGCATCAGCGCCCTGCCGATGGCGAGCATCTGCTGCTCGCCGCCGCTGAGGCTGCCCGCGGCCTGGCGGGACCGCAGGCGCAGTTTGGGGAAGTAGTCGTAGATCCGTTGCAGGTCGGCCGCCACGGCAGCGCGCTCGGCGCGGCCCCGCCACCCGTGGGCCGTACGCAGATGGGCGCCGACGCGCAGGTTCTCCTCGACGGTCAGGTCGTTGAAGGTGCCGCGCCCCTCGGGTACGTGCGCCACGCCGAGCCGAGCGGCCTGCTCCGGGGAGCGGCCCAGCAGCTCCGTACCGTTCAAGGTCACCGAGCCCTGGCCGCGGACCATGCCGCACAGGGCCCGCAGGGTTGTGGTCTTGCCGGCGCCGTTGGGTCCCAGGACGGCGCAGACCTCGCCGCGCGCGACGGAGAAGTCCAGGCCCTGGAGCACGCGGGCCTGGCCGTATCCGGCGTGCAGATCGGACACCTTCAGGAAGTCCGGCTCCGCACTCGTCCCGGTCCCGGTGAGGTCGGCGGTGGGCTCACTCATGCCGCCACCCCCAGGTACGCCTCGATGACGGCCGGGTCGCGCTGGATCTCCTCCGGAGGGCCTTCGGCGATCTTGCGCCCGAAGTCGAGACACACCACCTTGTCGCACAGGCCCATCACGAACCCCATGTGGTGTTCGACCACCACGAGCGTGAGGTCGAAGTCCCGGCGCACCGCGCGGACCAGATCCGCGAATTGGTCGACCTCGCCGTGGCTGAGACCGTTGACGGGCTCGTCGAGCAGCAGCAACCGGGGCCGTACCGCGAGCGCCCGGGCGAGTTCGACGCGTTTGAGAGTGCCGAAGGGCAGCCCGGTGGCGGGGTGGTCGGCGACGTCCGCCAGTCCCAGCCTGAGCAGCAGCTCGTCCGCCTGGTCACGCAGTTCCGCCTCCTCCCGCCGCACGCGGGGCAGCCGGAGCGCCGCGGCGAGGTGTCCGGTGCGCCCCCGGCTGTGGGCGCCGATCATGACGTTCTCCCGGACGGTGAGCCGCGGGAAAAGTCCCAGGTTCTGGAAGGTGCGGGCGATGCCGCGCCCGGCCACGGAGTGCGGCGGGAGGGCGAGCAGGTCCTCGTCCCCGAACCGCACCGTCCCCGCATCGGGGGTGCAGCGCCGGGTGAGGCAGTTGAACAAGGTGGTCTTGCCGGCTCCGTTCGGCCCGATGAGCCCTACGGCGGTGCCCGGCTCGACGGTGAACGCGACACCGTCCAGTGCCGTGATTCCGCCGAAGCGCACGCTGATACCGTCGACCGCGAGCATGAGTGACGCCCCTTCCGACGTGCTGGGGGGTGGGCGAGCGTCACAGTAGGTGCGGGCCTTCCGGGCGCACATTGGGTGCGAGCACCCAACTTCGCGGCCACCGACTTGTGCGCCGCGCCCAGCCCGCCCGGCCTGACGCCCGCCGGGCCTGTTGACGGGACACGATGCGGGCAGCGACCATCGACGCCATGCCTCGTGGTCCCGCCCCGGGTGCCCCCGCACTCTCCGAACCGCTCAGCCGGGAGCGGCACCGGATCCTGCACACCGTGCAGGACCGGCTCGAGGAGGTGGCGAAGACCGCCGTCGCCGTGATGCGCACGGAGATCCCGTCGTACGCACTGCAGGACGAGCGGTTCTTCGACGACGTACTCGACCAGGTGCTCACGCACTTCCGGATGCAGCTGGCGGCGCTCGCCGGCAATCGGGACATCGCCCCCGAAGACCTGGTCTTCAGCCGCGCGGCGGCCATGCGCCGAGCTCGCGCGGGGTTCGCCCTCGAGGACTGGATCAGCGCCTTCCGGGTCGGGCGGCAGGTGCTGTGGGACGCGCTGCTGGACTGCGCGGGCACGTCCGCCGAGGCACAGCAGGCCGCGCTGTCACTCGTCACACCGCTGATGCGGTACGTCGACTACGCCAGCACCCATGCGGCGCAGGCCTACGTCGAGTACCAGCAGCACGTGGTCGCGGACGCGGACCGGGAGCGCCGGGACCTCCTGGACCAGCTGCTGGCCGGCGCGGCACCGACGCGCGGTCCCCTGCTCGCCGCCGGGCAGGCGTACGGCCTCGGGCCGCACTCGCCGATGATGGCGGTCGTGGCCGTGTGCGTCGGCGACACCCGCACCGGCGACCTGACCTCGGCCGAGCACGGCTACGCGACGAGCGCGTCCATCAGCGTCGCGGGACCCTGGGCCGGCCGAACCCTGGTCGTCGTACGCCACGGCGAGGTGGTGGCCGTGCCCGTGGTCCGCACCGGCATGGACGTCGAGGACATCTGTGCCCACTTCGAGGCCGTGCAGCAAAGGCTCGCGCGGGAGGGAACCATGCTCTCCATGGGCATCAGCACACTCGCCCGGGGGGCCGGCGAACTGCCACGGGCCTACGAGGAGGCACGGGCCGCTCTCGACCTGGTGCCACCCGAGGGCGGAGTGGCGGCGCTGCCGCGCCTGTCGCCCTTCGACTACCTGGCGCTGCGCGCCGACGACCTCGCCCGTCAGCTCGTCGATCCCCGCGTACGTGCGCTGCTGGAGGACGACCGCCGACGTGGCGACACCCTGGCCGCCACCATACGGGCCTTCGCGGAGGCGGACCTCAACCTGCGGCTGGCCGCCGACCGGCTGCGGGTGCACCACAACACGGCGCACTACCGGTTGCGCCGGATCGAGGAACGCACCGGGCGGAATCCGCGCCGGATCGCCGACCTCCTGGAACTGCTGGTCGCCCTCGCCATCCGCGACGGGGCCGGGGAGAGCGGGGATTGCCGGTGAGCGGAATCGTGGAGCCGACCGGGACGCAGGCGGCACGTCAACGGCCTGACGGGCGGGCAGGTTCGCGCCTGCCGGGGGAGCACACCCAGCCGGACGGCTCCGTTCGGCACGTCCTGCTGAACGCCGCACTGGAGGTGTTCATCGATCGCGGTTACGCCGATGCCGGTCTCACCGAGATCGCGGCACGGTCCGGCATGCCCGTGGGCAGCCTCTTCCAGCACTACGGCGGAAAACGCGGGCTGTACCTCGCCCTCTGGGAGGAGTTCCGGGAGGAACAGGAACGCCGGACCGCGGCCACGCTGGCCGCCGAGCGTGGCCGTGGCGTGGAGGAGCCCATCGCCCTCTTCGTGGCGGGAGCCAGGGCGTACCTGGAGGGCGCCTGGGACAACCGACGCCTCGGCATGCTCTTCGTGGACGACGACGGGCCGGCCGGATTCGACGCGCTGCGCCGCCAGTGGGACCGCGCATGGGTACGGCGCAACGCCCGCCTCCTGGAGGTGGACGAGAAGCGACGTGCCGGCCGGGTCCGGGTGCGAGTACTGACCACCGTCATCGGCGGAGCAGCACGCGAGCTGGGCGACTGCGCGGACGAGTGCGAAGCCAGGGAGATCGTGGACGAGGTGTGCGGCATTCTCATCCACCTGTCGGCTCCGCCCGGCTGAACAACGCGCAGGGACGATGACGTTCAGCTCTCGCACCCCGCGACGTCGGGATGTTGAACCGGTCCGCCTCGCGGTCACCGCACTCCACCTGCCATCCTGCGGCGCCAGGGCCGCGAGGAGAGGAGGAGGGCGGCTCGACGCGGATGCGCGGACCGCTCCGGCGTAGGCTTCGCTCAGCACGGACGCGCTGGGGGGCGGAGCAGATGGCGGCTGAGGCAGCACAGACGTGGGGGTCGACCCTCGATTCGGTCGTCGTGTACGCGCAGGGCGCGATCTGCCGCCGCCTGGCCCGGGGCAGTGTGCCGCCGGACGGCCGGGTGCGGGTGACAGGACTGCCCCGTTCACTGGACCCGGGCTCACTGCGGGCCCATGTCCCGCATGCCTCCGGGGTGCGCGTCACCGGGGCCCGGGTGGACGTCGAGGCCGAGCCGCTCGGTACCGGCACGCCCCACGAGTTGCGGCGCGAGGTCGAGCAGCTGCGCGACGAGTACGCGGCCGCGCAGGGGCGCCGAGACCGGCAATTGGGCCTGGTGGAGGAAGTCAGAGGTCTGCACCCGGTGCCGCCGGCCCGCAGGCGCGAGGACCCGCACCGCCGCACTCCGGTCGACGCGTGGCTGGAGCTCGCCGACTTCGTCGACGAGCGGCTGACGGGACTGCACACCCGCCTCGTCGAGTTGGAGGAGGCGCTGCTGCGCGTCGAGCACCGGCTCACGGTCGCCACGGACAGGCTCGCCCGCGCCTCCACCGACGCACCGTCAGCGCACGTGGAGACCACGGTCTCCGCGCTCCTGGCCCTCGAGGGCGCGGGTGACGCGGAGGTGGAGCTGGAGCTGGAGTACGGGGTGCCCGGCGCCGTCTGGGTGCCGGCCTACCGTCTCACCCACCGTCAGGGCGACGGCACCGGCCGTCTGATGCTGCGCGCCTCGGTCGCCCAGCGCACCGGCGAGGACTGGACCGGCGTGCGCGTCGCCCTGGCCACCGCCGACCTGCGACGCCGCACCGACCTGCCGAAGCTCCGCTCGATCAGGATCGGACGCCGTCAGCCCGCCCCCGAGCCCTCCGGCTGGCGCGAGCCCCCGGCAGGGCTCGCGGACCTGTTCGCCGGGTACGACGCGGCGGGCCCCCGCCCTGCCACGACCGCCGCACCTGCGGCTGTCGTCACCGGCGGCGTGCCCGTGGCCGCCGCGGGCGGCTTCGCATCCGGTCCCGTTCCGCCACCGCCGCCGACACCGCAGGGCTACGGCGGACCGCCCGCACCGCTCCCGGTGCCCGCCGGCGCGGACCGCACCTCCCCAGAGGTCTTCGGCGAGGAGAGGCCCGACCTCGCGCAGCCGGTCCGGTCGCGCCCGGGCGGCAGGCCGCGTACCGGTGGCAGGTCCTTCCCTGGGGCTCCCGCCGCGATGGCACCGTCGGCTCCTGGCCGGGCTGCCCCGCCGGCGGCGCCCGCGGCTCCCGGCCCGGTTGCGCCACCACCGCCCCCGGCACCGGTGGCCGGACCGCCGCAGCCGAGCGGCGCAGAGCTGGACTACGCCTCCCTCGTCCTGTGCGGCCCCGACGAGCAGGGCGGTCGCAGAGGCAGGCTGTTCCCCGACTCTCCCTTCGACCCGGTGGCGGCCGAGTACCGCCGCCGCGCCGAAGCGGTGGCCGCGTTGCCGCTGCCCGGACACGCCGTGCGGCCCCGCGAGTCGGCGGGTTCCTTCGACCACCGTTTCGATGCCGCCGCCCGCGCCGACATTCCGTCGGACGGCACCTGGCACACCATCACCGTGGCCGAGATTCCGGTCGGTCTGCGCACCGAGTACTTCTGCGTGCCGTCCGTGGAACAGGTCGTGTACGCGACGTTGGTACTCTCCAACGCCACCGATCAGGCGCTGCTGGCCGGCCCGGTGGAGGTCACCGTCGACGACGACTTCCTGCTGACCGCCGCACTGCCCACGCTCGCCCCCGGCGCTGTCCGGCGGGTGGGGCTCGGGCCGGCCGAGGGCATCCGGGTCATCCGCCGTACGAACCTGCACGAGTCGACGTCGGGCCTGCGCAACAGCACCACCGTGCTCGACCATCGCGTCCGCGTGGAGCTGTCCAACCGGCTCGCGGGTCCCGCCACCGTCGAGGTCCGCGAGCGGGTGCCGGTCACCTCCGATCCGGACGTCCGGATCGAGGAGCGGGCCGACTGGACGGCACCCGAGGACGGCACGACGCCGGAGCACCATGCACCGGGCACCCGTATCTGGCGGGTGGACCTGCCGGCCGGAGGCACCGCCGCCCTCGACGGCGGTTACGAGATCCGCATCCCGGCCGGCAAGGCCTTGGTCGGCGGCAACCGCAGGAGCTGACACACGCCATGTCCACGACACCGGAGCCGATCGCTCTTCCCGTCACCGCCGTCACCTGTCTGGAGGATCGCGCCCACGTCGAGCGCGCCGTCGTACTCGACCTGGAGGCCGGGGTCCAGCGGCTGCGTCTCGGGCCGGTCGGTGCGCTGGCCGTCGACCGAACCCTGCATGCCGAGTTGACCGCCGATCACCCTGCGACCGTGCTGGACGCGCGGATCGTCCGCACCTGGACGCCGCGCGGGCCGCTGCCGTCCGCCGACGCCTCCGCCATGCGCCACCGCGTGCACACCCTCGAACAGGAGCGGCGCGCCCTGGAGCAGCGACGCGATCGGCTGCAGGCCCGCCTCGACCTGCTCGGCCGCCTCGCCGTCGATCTGCTTCGGGAGATCGGCGAAGGCGCCGGATTCGGCGAGACCGAGAGGCCCCGCTGGGCCCGCGAACTGGACCGGGTGGACGAAGAGCGCGACTCGTACGGCGAGCAGCTCCGCACCGTGGAGGCCCGGCTCGCCTCCTTCGCTGTCGAACTCGGGGCGGCCCAGCAGGCCATGCACCTCTCCGAGGAGGAGCCCGCCGAACTGGTCGGCCATGTCGAGCTGACCGTGGAGGCCGCGGTCGCCGGGCCGGCCGGGCTGCGCCTGAGCCACCTCACCCCCTGTGCGCTGTGGCGGCCGGCCTACCGGGCCGTGCTCGACGGGGACTCCCTGACGCTGGAGACCGACGCGATGGTCTGGCAGCGCACCGGTGAGGACTGGTCGGACGTACGGCTGACGTTGTCGACAGCCCGGTCGGCGTCGGCCACGGAGCCGCCGCGGCTGGGCGAGGACCGGCTGACGCTCAAGGACCGCTCCGCCGCGGAGCGCCGCACGGTCGACGTCGAGCTGCGCGAGGAGGAGATCGGGGACCTCGGGCCCGCCCCTGTGCTCGGCCTGCCCGGGGTGGACGACGGCGGCGAGGCGCGGGTGCTGCACTCCCCCGCGACTGTCTCCGTGCCCGGGGACGGCCGCGCCCACCGGGTGCCGCTCTCCGCCTTCACCACGGCGGCCGGCAGCGAGTACGCCTGCTCACCCGAGCTGTCCCCGCTGATCACCCAAGTGGTGCGGTTCGACAACCTGTCCGGCCATGCGCTGCTCGCCGGGCCCGTGGACCTGGTCCGCGGCAGCGGCTTCAGCGGCCGCGGAACGCTGGACTTCACGGCCCCCGGCGCGCCCGTGGAACTCGCCTTCGGCAGCTGCGACGACCACCGGGTGGTCCGGCAGGTCGAGGAGTCCCGCGACTCCGCCGGAATCACCCAGCGGACGGTGGTCACCCGCACGGTGCGGTTGCACCTGTCCCGGTTCTCCGCCCCCGGGGAGCACGGCGAACGGGTGGTCGTCCTGCGGGAGCGGATCCCGGTCTCCGAGACCTCGGCGGTGGAGGTACGTGTGCGCAAGGAGGCCTGCTCCCCGGCGCCCGACCTGGTCGACGCCGAAGGCATCGCCCGCTGGGACGTCCCCCTCCCGCCCGGCGGCCGCCGGGCGATCACCCTGGTCTACGAGCTGTCGGCGAAGGGCAAAGTCGTCGGGCTCTGACCTGGGTGGTCCGCTGCACCCTCCTGCGTCGCGCCGTCGGCGCGGCCATTCCGCTTCTCACTTCAGCGGAATAATCATGCTGATCAGGAAAGGCCGCCTTTCTTGCATTTCTTGAGGGCCAGGAGAATAGTCAACCATTGAGCCAGGACCCGGTTGACTTCGGGCTTTGACTGCTGGTCACTCGGGGACACTCTGCGTGTTCTCGTCAAGAGAGCAGCCAGCAGCAGGAAACAGCGAGACAGGAAGAAGGACGGACGTGTCCGGCAGCGAAAGCGAGAACCCAGCAATTCCCTCCCCGACGCCCACGTCGACCCGACCCAGAACAAACCGGGACTGGTGGCCGAATCAGCTGGACCTTCAGGTTCTCCACCAGCACTCGCCCCGGTCCAATCCGATGGGCGAGGACTTCGACTACGCGGAGGAGTTCTCGACCCTCGACGTCGACGCGCTGAAGCGGGACATCTTCGAGGTGATGACGACGTCCCAGGACTGGTGGCCTGCCGACTACGGCCACTACGGGCCGCTTCTCATCCGGATGAGTTGGCATGCCGCCGGGACGTACCGCATCGCCGACGGCCGGGGCGGTGGCGGCTCCGGCGCTCAGCGCTTCGCCCCCCTCAACAGCTGGCCGGACAACGCCAGCCTCGACAAAGCCCGCCGTCTGCTCTGGCCGGTCAAGCAGAAGTACGGTCGGAAAATCTCCTGGGCCGACCTCCTGGTCTTCGCCGGTAACTGTGCCATGGAGTCGATGGGCTTCAAGACGTTCGGCTTCGGATTCGGGCGAGAGGACATCTGGGAACCCGAGGAAATCTTCTGGGGACCCGAGGACGTCTGGCTCGGGGATGAGCGCTACAGCGGCGACAGGGAACTCGCGAGTCCTTTTGGCGCCGTGCAGATGGGACTGATCTACGTCAATCCGGAGGGGCCCAACGGCAACCCGGATCCGATCGCCGCCGCCAGGGACATTCGCGAGACGTTCGGGCGTATGGCGATGAATGACGAGGAGACGGTTGCCCTCATCGTCGGCGGCCACACGTTCGGCAAGTGTCACGGTGCGGTCGATCCCTCGTACATCGGCCCGGAACCCGAGGCCGCCCCCATCGAGCAACAAGGCCTGGGGTGGAGGAACACGTACGGCAGCGGCAAAGGTGCCCACGCGCTCACCAGTGGGCTTGAGGGCGCATGGACCACCAAGCCGACGACCTGGGACAACGGGTACCTGGACAACCTGTTCGGATACGACTGGGAGCTGACGACCAGCCCCGCCGGCGCAAAGCAGTGGACTCCCACGGACCCCTCGGCCCAGAACACTGTGCCTGATGCACACGATCCGTCGAAGCGGCACGCGCCCATGATGCTGACCACGGACCTCTCGCTGAAGCTGGACCCGATCTACGGACCGATCGCGAAGCGGTTCCACGAGAACCCGGACGACGTCGCGACGGCGTTCGCCAAGGCGTGGTACAAGCTGTTGCACCGCGACATGGGCCCCCTCTCGCGTTACCTCGGCCCGTGGGTTCCCGAGCCGCAGCTGTGGCAGGACCCCGTCCCCGAGGTCGATCACGAGCTGGTCGCGGACGAGGACATCGCCGCCCTCAAGAGCGCGATCCTCACCTCGGGACTGTCCGTCTCCCAGCTGGTCACCACCGCTTGGGCGTCGGCGGCGAGCTTCCGCGGCACCGACAAGCGCGGCGGGGCCAACGGAGCACGGATCCGACTCGCGCCGCAAAGGGACTGGGAGATCAACGATCTGCCCGAAGTGAGGGAGGTGGTGGAGACCCTCGAGCGGATCCGGCAGGACTTCAACGGCTCACACGACGGAAAGAAGGTGTCGCTCGCCGACCTGATCGTCCTGGGCGGATGCGCGGCCGTCGAGCAGGCCGCGAGGAACGCCGGGCACGACATCACGGTCCCGTTCGCGCCGGGACGCACCGACGCCTCGCAGGAGCAGACCGACGTCGAGTCCTTCGCCGTACTCGAACCCAGGGCGGACGGGTTCCGCAACTACCTCCGGACAGGAGAGAAGCTGTCACCGGAGACCCTCCTGCTGGACCGCGCCAACCTGTTGACACTGACCGCTCCCGAAATGACGGTTCTGGTCGGCGGCATGCGGGCCCTGAACACCGGCTTCGAGCGTTCCCCGCACGGCGTCCTCACCCACCGGCCGGAGACATTGACCAACGACTTCTTCGTCAACCTGCTCGACATGGGCACGGAGTGGAAGGCGTCGGTCTCCACCGAGAACGTGTTCGAAGGTCGGGATCATGCGACGGGCGAGGTCAAGTGGACCGCAACCGCCGTCGACCTCGTCTTCGGTTCGAACTCCCATCTCCGAGCGCTCTCGGAGGTCTACGCGTCCAACGACGCCGGCGAGAAGTTCGTGCGTGACTTCGTTGCGGCGTGGGACAAGGTGATGAATCTCGATCGGTTCGACCTCCGCTGACCCGATGTCCCGGTCGGCCGCTCACGGGCCGACCGGGACATCCTCCGGAACCTGAAGCGGAGTTCAGAAGGCGGAGTGGGCGAACCAGTGAGCCAGCAGCGGCTCGTCCCCCTCGTGGGCAAGAGCCGCTGCCTCGTAGGGCAGGCGGCCGTAAACGAGCAGGAGCAGGTCGGCTGCGGTTCCCCGGACGGTGGCATCAGCGGTGTCCGCGGCCGGATGGGCCGTCTCCAGTCCGAAGCCGTCGGGCCTCAGGCGAACGAGCCAGGAATCGTCTCCGTCGGTCGTGCGGAACCGGATGGTCTTGTCGGGGCCGCGCAGGTTGGCCACCTCGGGGGCGAAGAAGGTGGCGAAGGGCAGGTTGACAAGGAACTCGTCGATCCCGTCGACGGCGACCGGGCGGTCGATGCCGGGCCGGAGGCCCAGTGCGAGCTCGGCGTCGGCCCGGTGCACCAGGGTCTCGAAGAGCATGCGGCGTGCCCAGAAGCGGGCGTGCTGGTCCACGCCCCACGCCCACATCGGCAGGTTCGGGTCGGTGACTGCGAAGGCGTCCGCGGCCACGGTCACGCTCTCGGCCAGCCAGTCGGCGTATCCGTCCTCCTGCTCCGGGAGCCGCAGGTCCACATCGCGCCCCCGTGGGGGTTCCTGGATGCGCGCCCGCAAGAGGGCCGAGAACCAGCGCTGGACGCTGCCTGTGTGCTTGACCAGGTCGGCGAGCGTCCAGCCGGGGCAGCTGGGCACCGCTGTGGCCAGGTCGGCGTCCTTGACCGCTGCGACGAACCGGGCGGTCTCCGTCGCGACCGCCGTTCGGTGATCGACCGGGGTGACAACGGATGCTTGGCCGGTGTGGCCGGACGTGTGCATCGTGACATGCCTTTCGGAGAAGCCGAGGGATCAGTCGGACGGGCTGGCTGGTTATCACATGTCGGCGGGCTTGCCCGGACCAGGCACGTTACGGAAACGGAACGGCTCCGGGTCGCGTCCGGCCTGGATGAACCAGCACTCCCCGGTGCCTTCGCCGGTGACGATCCGCAGCACCGTGTCCGCCACGACCTCGGCCGGGATGACCGGCAGTCCCTGCTCCGAGAGCATGTCGCGCAGCGGATCGATGATCCGCGACTCGGCGAACCCCGGGCAGACGGCGTTGAAGCGCACGTTCTGCGGCGCGAGAGCCGATCCCAAGGAGCGTGCCAGCCCCACGACCGCATGCTTGTTGGCCGCATACAGCGGATCCAGCGGTACCGCCGCCAGGCCCGCAAGGGAGGCGGTCGCCACGATCGCCCCTCCGCCGCGGGCCAGAAGCGCCGGCAGTACCGCATGGGTGCCGAAGACCACGCCGTCGAGGTTGGCCCCCATCGCGCGACGGTAGCGCGCCAGGTCGAAGTCCTCGCCGACTCCGCATCCGGTCGCCACCCCCGCGTTGAGGAACGCGATGTCGACACCGCCGCACTGCTGCTGGGCGAAGTCCACCAGCGCACGGTTGGCGTCGAGGTCGGAGACGTCGCAGGCACGGAAATGGCCGCCGATCGTCTCGGCCACCTCGCGGCCGCCCCGCGCGTCGAGGTCCGCGACCACGACGCGCGCCCCCGCCTTCGCCAGCGCCAGCGCCGTGGCCCGGCCCAGTCCGCTGGCACCGCCGGTGACGATCGCCACCTTTCCCTGGAGTGCGGCCTCGCGCTCGGCGGCCGTCATGCCAGTTCCAGGACGAGCTTGCCCACGTTCTCGCCACGGAAGAGCATCTGCAACGTCTCGGGGAAGTCGTCCACGCTCCCTCTCACCACGTGTTCCCTGACCTTGATGCGGCCGTCGGCGATCCAGGCGGAGATGTCCTGAGCGGCCTGCGGATAGCGCTCGGCATAGTCGAAGACGACGAATCCCTCCATCCGGGCGCGGCGCACCAGCAGTGACAGATAGTTCGAGGGGCCCTTGACCGGGGTTGCGTTGTTGTACTGGCTGATCGCACCGCAGACCACGACGCGCGCGTGCATGGCCAGCCGGGTCAGGGCGGCGTCGAGGATGTCACCGCCCACGTTGTCGAAGTAGACGTCGATACCGTCGGGGGCGTGCCGGCGCAGCGCCTTCCTGACGTCGTCGGCGCGGTAGTCGATCGCCGCGTCGAAGCCCAGTTCATCGGTGAGCAACGCGCACTTCTCCGGCCCACCGGCGACACCCACGACCCGGCAGCCCTTGGCCTTCGCGATCTGACCCGCGATGGTGCCGACCGCGCCGGCCGCACCCGACACCACGACGGTCTCGCCCTCCTTCAGCGCCCCGACGTCCAGCAGGCCGAAGTAGGCGGTCATACCGGGCATGCCCAGCGCGCCGAGATACGTGGAGGGCGGGGCGAGGGAGGTGTCGATCTTCATGGCGCCTTTGCCGTCGGAGACCACGTACTCCTGGACGCCGAACGCGCCGACCACGTGATCACCCGGCTGGAAGTCGGGGTGGTTGGATGCGGTGACCTCGATGACCGATCCGGCGCGCATCACCTCGCCGATGCCCACCGGCGGCAGGTAGGAGGGACGGTCGTCCAGCCAGCCCCGCATCGCCGGGTCCAGCGAGATGACGCGCGTCCGGCCCGCGAACCGGCCCGGGCCCGGCTCGTCGACGGGCCCGCCACAGTGCTCCCAGTCATGGGGTTTGACCTCGCCCACGGGGCGGGCTGCCAGACGGATCTGGCGGTTGGTCGCGGACATCGCGCCTCCTGTCGTTGCGGCAGTTCCCTCCGACCATACCGACCAGTAGGTATGCCGGCTGCCGTGACATTCACCACACGCCCAGCTCCCCGCAAGCTCAAACCGTAATGCTCAGGAGGCTTATCAGGCATTCCAACCAGTCGGTATCGTGCGCCGGCACACCCTCCTCCAGTCCCCCCACGGATCCGAGCCGCACCGGAAGGCCCCGCATGACATATCCCGACGACCAGCGGTACCCGCAGCCACCACCGCCGCATCGGCCGCACCCGCGGACCGAGCCGCACGGGCTCACCCCTCGGTACGAGTCGTACGGGTGGCATCCGGGATTCGACTCCTCCCCGTCCGGACACGACGACTCTCCGTACGGCTGGTACGGAGCAGCCCCCCGACAGGCTCCGTACGCACACGAGGCCCATCGGCCCGGCGCCGACCTCGCCGACCTCCGCTCGGCCTACCGCGTGCTCCGCCGGATCTCCACGCTCACCGCGCTCGGCTCCTTCGTGGTGTACGTGGTGCTGTCCTGCTCCGCACCGGGCCTGATGGGGTCCAAGATCGTTGGGGAGCTGAGCCTGGGGATGGCCGTGGGGGTGCTTCAACTCGTCGTCACCTTCGCGGCGGTCTTCTGGTACGGACGCAGCGCGCGACGCTCGGTGGACCCGTTGGCCCGCGCCGTCAGGGAACGGTCGGCCGCACGGCACGCGGGGATGGCCAAATGACCGACTTCGGCTCCGGGACGCAGGCCACCGTCCTCGTCCTCTTCACCACCCTGGTCACCATCACCCTGCTGATGTGCGTGATGGCGGGTCCGGACCGCGACGACCTGACGAACTTCTACACCGGCTACCTCTCGCTCACCCCGTTCAAGAACGGCCTGGCCATCGCGGGCGACTACATCTCCGCGGCCACGGTGCTGAGCACCACCGGCATCATCGCCCTCGCCGGATACGACGGCTATGTCCTGGCGGTCAGCACCGCCCTGTCCCTGGTGCTGCTGATGTTCCTGCTGGCCGAACCTCTGCGCAACGCCGGCCGGTTCACCATGGGCGACGTCCTGGCCCGCAACATGCCCGGGCGGGCCGTGCGTATCGCCGCCTGCGTGGTGACGCTTTCCGCGACCGTGCCCTTCCTGGTCGTCCAGCTCTCCGGGGCCGGGTCGCTGCTCACGTTCATCCTCGGCATCCCGCACTGGGCGGGCGCCAGGACGGCGTCGATCGTCATCGTCGGCAGCCTGATGATCATTTACGCGGCGCTCGGCGGTATGAGGGGAACCGCGCTCCTTCAGATGATCAAGATCGTCATCCTGCTCGGCACCAGCGTCGTCGTCGCCGCCCTGGTCCTGAACCGCTTCGACTGGAGCCCGGGAGAGGTGCTCAGGGCCGCCCAGCACGGCAGCGGTACGGGACCCGCGTTCCTTCAGCAGGGCCTTCAGCTGGGCACCTCGGCCGGCGACCGGCTGGACTTCATCGGACTCCAGATCACCGTGGTCCTCGGCGTGGCCTGCCTGCCCCACATCACCATGCGCCTGTACTCCGCGAAGGACGTGCCGGCGGTGCGCCGCTCCATGTCGTGGGCCGTCGGCACGGTCACCACCTTCTGCCTGCTCGTGATCGTCATGGGCACGGGCGCGGCGGCGCTGGTGGGATCGAGGTACATCACCGCGGCCGACCCGCAGGGCAGGACGTCGGTGCTCATGCTGTCGCAGGTGCTCGGCGGGGACCCCGCCTCCGCGGGTGCGACGATTCTCTACTCGGCCATGGCGGGGATGGTGTTCATCACCCTGCTGTCCTCGGTCGCGGGAATGACCCTGGCCGCGGCCTCGTCGCTGGCCCACGACCTGTTCGCCCACGCGGCGCGGCGGGGACAGGCGGAGCCGCGTACGGAGATGACGGTGGCGGCAGGTACGAGCGTGGCCGTGGGAACCGTCGCCATCGGACTCGCCACCCTGGTCCAGCACTGGGACGTCGGCGTGCTGACCACTCTGGCCATCTGCATCGGGGCATCCGCGGTGGCTCCCGCGCTGACCTACTCCCTGTTCTGGAGAGGATTCACGCGCACCGGCCTGCTCGCCACCCTCTACGGCGGTGCGGCCTGCGCGCTGGTGCTGATGGTCTTTTCCAAGGCCGTCTCGGGCACGCCGTCCGCCGTCTTCCCGGACGCCGACTTCCACTGGTTCCCCATGCAGTCGACCGGACTGGTCTCCATCCCCTTCGGTTACCTGGCGGGCTGGCTGGGCAGCCGTCTGGACCACCGGCGCCGCGCCGCGGACAGCCGGGAGAGCAGGCAGCTGTACGAGGAGAGCGAGGCGCGTCTGCTCGCCGCAGCCGAATGACCACGGTGCCGCGGCGGACTGGGCGGGCGGCCCCCGTGCCGCCGCCGCTGCAGTCCGCCCCGGGGCCCAGGGCCCCCTCCCGCGGCCCCCCTTGGCAGCCGTATGACGACGCGCACGCCGCTGTGCGCCGGCAACCGCAACCGAAACGCCGAGCCGCCTGCCGCTCGAACACCGGCGAGGCACACGGCGAGTACTGAACCCGCAGCGCATACCCCGTTCGTCGGCTCTCCGAAGAGGTGACCCCGTGAAGACAGCGCGCGCGGCCTGGCGCCGCCTCGAGCCCGTACACGGCATGATCTACTTCGTCCCCGAGGGGAGGCGACGGTACGCGGCCCTCGGACTGAGCGGACGCGCCGGGTACTTCACCTCCCGGAGCGCCGTGTTCGGCCGAGCACCCGCCGAACTGGTCATCTCGACCTTCTACAACTTCAACCCCGACCTCGTACGGCAGGCGCTCGAGGGGGCCTGGGACGCCACAACGCCGCAGCAGGTGCTGGACGCCCGCTACACCGCGGCGGGTGAAGCCCTGCGGCGGGCCGGAATCCACGAGCTGCCCGACCTGGACGAGGTCCTGGCACTGACCCGCCGGGCCGCCGAGGCGGCCTGCGAACACGCGCAGGGCCGCCCGCTGTTCGCCGCGCATGCCGCACTGCCCTGGCCGGAGGAGCCGGTACTGCAGCTGTGGCACGCCCAGACACTGCTCCGGGAGTTCCGCGGGGACGGCCATGTCGCGTGCCTGCTGAGCGAGGGCGTCGGGGGCTTGGAGGCCCTGGTTCTGCACGCCGCGACCGGCGACGTTCCCGTCGGCTTCCTCAAGGCGAGCCGTGCGTGGCCCGAGGAGGAGTGGGCCGGCACCCAGGAGCGCCTGCGCACGCGAGGTCTCCTCGACGGCGAGGCCCTCAGCCCGGAAGGCGTACTCCTGCGCCGGCACATCGAGGACCGCACCGACCGCCTGGCCCTTCCCGCCTACGGCGCGCTGGGAGAGGCCGGCTGTGAGCGTCTCGCCGAACTCGCGAGCCCCTTCGGCCGCGCCGTCGTCGACGCCGGCCTTCTCAATCTCGGCTGACCGATGTGTCATCGGCGGGCAGTCATAGGCGTCACGCGCACACCCCACGTCAGAAGTATGTAGTCCCACCACATGTGCGCCCGCTCTGTGTCTTCCTACGGTGTGCCAGCACGTACCCGTCCCCACCGAACACCCGGAAGTGGTGCACATGGCCTCCGCAGCAGCATCCGCTCCCCCGACGCCCGCGAACCTCAAGCGCATCGTCGCCGCGAGCCTCATCGGCACCACCATCGAGTGGTACGACTTCTTCCTCTACGGCTCCGCAGCCGCCCTCGTCTTCAACAAGCTGTTCTTCCCGGACTCCGACCCGCTCGTCGGCACGCTGCTGTCGTTCCTTACGTACGCGGTCGGATTCGCCGCCCGTCCGATCGGTGCGCTCGTCTTCGGGCACTACGGCGACCGGCTCGGGCGCAAGAAGCTGCTGGTGCTGAGTCTGCTGCTGATGGGCGGGGCGACGTTCGCGATCGGGCTGCTGCCCACGCACGCGACCGTCGGGAGCGCCGCCCCCGTGCTGCTGACCACCCTGCGCCTGGTCCAGGGCTTCGCGCTCGGTGGGGAGTGGGGCGGCGCCGTGCTGCTCGTGTCCGAGCACGGGGACGCACGGCGGCGCGGGTTCTGGGCCTCGTGGCCGCAGACCGGGGCGCCCGCCGGGCAGTTGCTCGCCACGGGTGTGCTGTCCCTGCTGACGGCCGTGCTCTCCGACACCGCCTTCGGCACCTGGGGCTGGCGGATCCCGTTCCTGCTCTCCGGGGTGCTGGTGATCGTCGGCTTGTGGATTCGTCTCTCTGTCGATGAATCGCCGGTCTTCCAGCAGGCGTTGGCGCAGGCCGAGGCGCGCAAGGCGGCCCGCACCACCGAGGCCGAGAAGCTGCCGCTCGTCTCCGTGCTGCGGTACCACTGGCGGGACGTGCTGATCGCGATGGGCGCGCGCATGGCGGAGAACATCTCCTACTACGTCATCACCGCCTTCATCCTCGTGTACGCCACCACTTCGGCCGGTGTCTCCAAGCAGACGGCGCTCAACGCGGTGCTGATCGCGTCGGCCGTGCACTTCGCGGTGATCCCGCTGTGGGGCGCGCTGTCGGACCGGATCGGACGCCGCCCCGTGTACCTGCTGGGCGCGGCGGGCGTCGGTCTGTGGATGTTCCCGTTCTTCTCGCTCATCGACACCGGCGGTTTCGGCAACCTGATCCTCGCCGTGACCGTGGGCCTGGTCCTGCACGGCGCGATGTACGCGCCCCAGGCCGCCTTCTTCTCCGAGATGTTCGCGACCCGGATGCGCTACTCCGGCGCCTCCATCGGCGCTCAGTTCGCCTCGGTCGCGGCGGGCGCGCCCGCACCACTGATCGCCACCGCGCTGCTGGCCGACTACGACAGCTCCACGCCGATCGCGCTGTACGTGATCGCCGCCGCCGTCCTCACCCTCGTCGCCGTGGGGGTGGCGAAGGAGACCCGTCACCGGGACCTCGCGGAGGTCGAACCGGTCGTCGACGCGGAGCCAGCGACCGCCCGGACCGCGGACGCGCGCACCGCCTGAACCACCCCGGTACCTGCCCCCGTACGCCACCGCGTGCGGGGGTCAGTGCTGCGAGGGTGCCGACAACCGGTGCAGCCGCAGGGCGAGTTGTATCTCCAAGACGCGGGCAGGGCTCTGCCAGTCGTCGCCGAGGAGCCGGCCGACGCGCTCCAGGCGCTGGGCGACCGTGTTCACATGGACGTGCAGCGCGTCCTTGGTGCGGGCCGGGCTCATGCCGCAGGCGAAGTAGGCGTCGAGTGTGCGCAGCAGGTCGGTGCCGCGCCGTTCGTCGTAGGCGACCACCTCGCCGATGGTGCGGTCCACGAAGCCCGCGATGTCCCGGTCGCCGGCGAGCAGCAGTCCGAGGAAGCCGAAGTCCTCGGCGGCCGCGCCGTCGCCGGAGCGGCCGAGGAGCCGCAGGGCGTCGAGGCAGCGGCGGCCCTCAGCGTAGGCCGCGGCCACGGCGTCCGGTCGGGCGGCGAGGTCCTCGACCGGGGCGGAGGCGCCGACGGTGACCGCCTCGTGGACGGCTGTGCCCAGGTGGCGGGCGGTGCGGCGGGCGAGGTCGGTCGCGGTGTCGCCACGAGCCAGGGGCAGCAGCAGGACCGTGCCGCCGTCGCGCGCGGCGGCCAGTCCGTGACGGGTCGCGGCCAGGTGGGAGGCGGCGGACCACAGCCGCCGCCGCGCGTCAGCCTCCTGGTCGGCGTCGGCGGGCGCGGCGTCGAGCCGCGCGGTGAGGACGACGTGGGTGGCGTCGAGGTCGGCCTGCAGCCGGGAGGCACGTTCGCGCAGCAGACGCGGGTCGCGGTCGCGGGCGTCCAGCAGGTCGTCGAGGAGTTCGCCGCGGACGCGCTGTTCGGCCTCCGCGGCGGAGCGTCTGGCGAGGAGCAGCAGGGAGGTGACCATCGCGGCGCGCTCCAGGGTGCGCTGGTCGACCGGGTCGAGGCCGGGGTGGCCGCGCAGGACCAGGGCGCCGAGCAGTTCGCCGCCGGCGGTCACGGCGGCGATCCAGTCGTCCCGGTGCCGCACCGCGTGCCCCTCGGCGCGCGACGCCTCCAGGGCCTCGGCCGGCGCCGCGGTGGCCTCGGTGAACTCGACCGTGCCGGCGAGGACCTGGGAGACGGCGGCGGCGACGTCGTGGACGCCGCCGCCGCGCAGGACCAGTTCGGCGAGGCGGTCGTGGACGTCGGAGGCGCGCTCGATCACGCCGCTGCGGTCCTGGATGATCTCGTTGGCCCGCTCCAGGCCTGCCAGGGCGGAGCGGGTCTCGGTGAGCAGGTTGGCGGTGTCGATGGCGGCCGCGGCGAGCGCGGCGAAGGAGCCGAGGAGGGCGATCTGCTCCCGCTCGAAGACACGGGCCCTCCGGTCCGCCGCGAAGAGCACGCCGATGACGTTGGCCCCGAGCATCAGCGGCACGCCGAGGATGGCCACCAGGCCCTCGTCGTGCACGCCCGCGTCGATGGCGGCGGTGTGCTGGAAGCGGGCGTCCTTGAAGTAGTCGTCGGTGACGTAGGGACGGGCCGTCTGGGCGACGAGGCCGCCGAGGCCCTCGCCCATTCCGAGGCGCAGCTGCTGGAAGCGGGCCGCGACCGAGCCCTCGGTCACCCGCATGTAGGTGTCGCCCCTGACCGGGTCGTTCAGGCTGAGATAGGCGACGTCCGTGCCGAGCAGCGACCGGGCGCGCTGCACGATCGCCTGGAGCACGGCGTCCAGGTCCCGCAGGCCCGCCAGATCATGGGCGGTCTCGAAGAGGGCGGACAGCTCGGCCTCCCGCCGGCGCCGTCCCTCCAGTTCCGAGCGCACGCGCAGAGCGAGCAGCTTGGCCCGTTCGAGCGCCTCGATCCGCTCCGCCGGCCGTCCCTCTGCGCGGGCTAGCAGCACCGGCCGCTCGTAGGCGTCGGCGGGCGCACCGCGGGCCAGCAGCTCCAGGAACGGCGCGTCGGCGCTGCTCGCCCGCGCCTCGACGCCGTCGGCGGGGCGCTCGGCGGACTGCACGTGATCGCGGGACATGCTCACAGGATTCACCATCGACCGGCCGCCCCGTCAGCCCTGTGGACAACTCCGGGCCGAGGGGCGGGCCCGCTCAGTGCGCGGTCCAGCCGCCGTCGAGGACCAGCGAGGTGCCGGTCACGAAGGACGCCTGCGGACTGCACAGGTACGCCACCGCCTCGGCCACCTCCTCCGGCTCGATGAGCCGTTTGACCGCGCTGTCCTGCAGCAGCACCTCGGACAGGACACGCTCCTCGGGGATGCGGTGCGCCCGGGCCTGGTCGGCGATCTGCTTCTCGACCAGCGGGGTGCGCACGTAC
This sequence comes from Streptomyces sp. HUAS ZL42, assembly GCF_040782645.1. GTDB lineage: Bacteria > Actinomycetota > Actinomycetes > Streptomycetales > Streptomycetaceae > Streptomyces. The sequence goes on along the minus strand of NZ_CP160403.1, from coordinate 8,832,355 downwards.
GCCGGGTTCACGCAGTTCGATGTGACGCCGTGGGGGGCGCCTTCGAGGGCGGCGGTCTTGGACAGTCCTTCCAGGCCGTGCTTGGCGGCCACATACGCCGACTTGTAGGCCGAGGCACGCAGACCGTGGACGGACGACACGTTGACGATGCGGCCCCAGCTCTGCCCGTACATGTGCGGCAGGGCGCCCCGGATGAGCCGGAACGGCGCCTCCAGCATCACGGTGAGCACCGTGTGGAAGACGTCCGGCGGGAACTCCTCGAGGGGCCGTACCAGCTGCAGGCCCGCGTTGTTGACGAGGACGTCGGTTCCCGCGGCGGCGAGTTCTGCGGCGTCCAGGTCGGTCAGGTCGAGGACGTGCGGTTCGATGCCGCCCGCCAGGCCCGCGGACCGGTCGGCGAGCGACTCCAGTCCTGCGGCGTCCCGGTCGACCGCTCTCACCTTGGCCCCGGCGGCCGCCAGCCGCAGCGCGCAGGCACGGCCGATGCCGCCGGCGGCGCCGGTGACGAGGGCAGTGCGGCCGCCGAGGTCGAGCAGGGGGGCGTGGGTGCCCGGAAGGGCGCTGGGCGGGGTCATGGTCCGACCCTAGGCAGCGCTCCCTCCCCACCCCATGTGGTCATCCTCCATACTTCACTCGGAACTCGTAGCGTCGAACCACGTAGGTGCGCCGGACAGGGCCTGCTTGATCCGGAAGCGTCCGAACTCGTTCAGCTCCGGCAGGGCGTCCACCGCGAACCAGCCCACCTCGAGCGACTCGTCGTCGTTGACACGCGCCTCGCCGCCGACGGCCCGGCAGCGGATGGTGATGTCCATGTACTGGCAGACGTCGCCGTTGCCGTAGGTCAGCGGGTTCAGCGCCTGCACGAGGACCACGCGTTCGGCGACGCAGCGCACCGCGGTCTCCTCGTGGACCTCCCGCACGGCGCAGGCCGCGGGCTGCTCCCCCGGCTCCGGGATGCCCCCGATCACCGACCACCTGCCGGTGTCGGAGCGGCGGCCCAGCAGCACTCTGCCCTCGTCGTCGAAGACGATGGCGGTGACTCCGGGGAGCCACAGCAACTGGTGACCGACGTCGGCCCGGAGGGTACGGATGAAGTCAGGGGTAGCCATGGAGCGACCCTAGCGGGCCGGTCGTGGTCCCCCCGGCGAGTTCCGGGGGCGTGCACCGGTCGTACGGTTACACCTCACCGGCGCGTCGGCGGCGCACCCCGGCACCGATCGCCCAGCCCAGTCCGCCCGCCGCCACCAGCACCAGGGCGATCTCCGGCAGGATGCCCAGCCGCGTGGCGGGCGTCTGCGAGGAGCGCAGCGGCACCTTCTGGACCAGCGAGTCGGCCACGAACATGCCGGTCTTCTTGGTGATCTTCCCGTCCGGCATGATGATCGCGCTGACGCCGCTGGTCACCGGGACGGTCACGGTCCGGCTGTGCTCTACGGCGCGGATGCGGGACATGGCGAGCTGCTGGTAGGTCATCTCGCTGCGGTCGAAGGTCGCGTTGTTGCTCGGCACCGAGATCATCGTCGCGCCGTCGGTGACGGTGTCGCGGACGGCCCAGTCGAAGGCGGCCTCGTAGCAGGTGACCAGGCCCACCTTGGCGTTGGCCATCCTGAACACTCCCGGCTCGGTGCCCCGGCTGAAGTCCTGGTGGACCATGCTGGTCCAGTTGTCGTTGATCGCGCCGATGAGCGAGCGCAGCGGGAGGTACTCGCCGAACGGCTGGACCTGCCGCTTGTCGTAGGTGTCGACGGGCCCCTTCACCGGGTCCCACAGGATCTGCTCGTTGTACAGCTTGCCGTCCCGCTCGACGACACCGCCGACCGAGACGGGCACGCCGATCGCCTTCGCGGCCTCGTCGATGACGGCGCGCGCGTCGGGATAGGCGAAGGGGTCGATGTCGGAGGAGTTCTCGGGCCACAGCACGATGTCGGGCTTGGCCACCTTGCCCGCCTTGACCTGTGCGGCCAGCCGCTCCGTCTCGCGCGCGTGGTGGTCGAGGACGGCGCGCCGCTGGGCGTTGAAGTCGAGGCCGAGGCGCGGCACGTTCCCCTGGATCGCGGCGACCGTGACGGTGCCGTCCTCCGCCTTGTCGCTCACCAGCGGACGGGCGGCGAGCGCCCCCGCGACCGGCACTGCGACGCTGAGCAGGGCCACCGCCGCGGCCGACTTGCGGATCTCCCGGGTGCGCCGGCCCTCGACCACCAGCCGGACGACCTCGTACAGACCGAACCCGCACAGGACCACCGCGAAGCCCAGCACCGGGGTGCCGCCCACCGCCGCGAGCGGCAGGAAGACACCGTCCGCCTGTCCGAAGGCGATCTTGCCCCAGGGGAAGCCGCGGAAGGGTACGCGCGCGCGTGCCGCCTCACCGGCGATCCACACCGCGGCCGCCCACAGCGGCCAGGCGGGCAGCTTCGACACAGCGGCCACTCCCGCCCCGACCAGTGCGACGAAGACCGCCTCGATGGCCACCAGGGCGAGCCACGGCCCGGAGCCGACCTCCACGCCTGTCCACACCAGCAGCGGCAGCAGGAAGCCGAGGCCGAAGAGGTAGCCGAGGCCCAGGCCCGCCTTCCAGCCGCGGCCGCGCAGCACCCACCCGAAGAGGGCGAAGGCCGGCAGGGCCAGCCACCCCACGGTGCGCGGCGGGAAACTGACGTAGAGCAGCACTCCGGAGAGCGCGGCGACGGCGGCCGGAACGAGGCGCAGGAGCCGTGCGCCGCGCGATGCGGGCGCCGACTGGGGTCCTGTCCGGTCCGACCGGCCGACGGAAGTTGCGGTGACGGTCACTCCGGGAGTGTACGGCGGGTGACCTTGACACCGACAGCTCTGTCCGGGCGTCGGCTCACGGTGCGCACCTCTCCTGAGCCGAAACAAACAGGGCGCTTCCGCGCTCAGGAACCGCATCTTTCCGATGCATCTCGGTCCAACACATCCACAAATCGGCCATCAGCCGTTACGGTGTGCCGAAGCCTCCGCCGTGCGATCGATCACGGCGGGGTTCGTCACACGTCGGGGGACGACCGGTTCGGGGGGCGGGTGGGGTCCACGGGGATGACGTCTGTGGCCGGTCGGGACGCGGACGACGAAAGACGCAACATCTCGGACGCGGCGGGCGTGGCCGTGCTGGGGGCCTGCGCCACCTGGTCCGTGGTCACGGCGGCGGCGCACGACGGCCGCCCCGAAGGCATGCTGCTCGCGGTGCTCGCCGTGGCCGCCGGTTACGCCATGGGGCGGATCTTCGGGGCGATCGTGCCGGTCGCCGCACCGGCCGTCGCGGCCGTGGCCGGTCTGTGTCTGACGGTGGCCGCTCCGCGTCTCTCCCCTGGGCCCGAGATCGTCGCGCCGCTCGGACACGCCGGCGCCACGGCCGCCGTGCTGACCCTCTCCACGGGCGCCGCGTGCTGCGCCGCCTGGTCCACGCCCGTGCCGTTCCTCAGGCTTGCCCTGCGCCTGCTGGCCGCCGGGATCATCGCGGCCGGCGCCGTCGTCGGCTCGACCACCGCGGTGGTCACCTGCGGCGCGGTGCTGCTGTGCTCACTCGCCGCCGGGCGCATGCCTCACCGCGGCACCGGCCTCGTGGGACTGGCCCTGACCGCGACGCTGGTGACGGGCCTGACCTGGGCGGTCGCCGGTGACGCGCTGCCGGAGGGCCTCACCGCCTCCCTGGAGGGCCGGCTGACACCGCACCGCGTCGATCTGTGGCGCGACGCCCTGCGCCTGGCACGCGGGGACGCGGTCCTCGGCGTGGGGCCGGGGCGCTTCGGGGAGCTCAGCCCGTCGGCGGCCGAGTCGCTGCTGTCCGACGGCAAGCCGCACTCGGCGCCGCTGCAACAGGCGGCGGAACAAGGGGTGATCGGGGTCGTGCTCCTCGCGGCCGCCTTCTGCTGGGTGCTGTTCGCTCTGTGGCACACCGCGCGCCCCACGCCGGTCGCCCTCACCGCGGGAGCAGCGCTGACGGCCCTCGCGGCCATCGCCGCGGTCGGCAACGCGCTCAGCTTCACCACGGTCTCGGTCGGCGCGGGCGTGCTGGCCGGCTTGGCGACGGCACGCCCCCTCGCGGAGGAACAGGCGGGGTCGCAAGGGACGTAGACCGCACGTGGCCCGGGGCGGGAAGTGACGCGGTCCCTGCGAACCTCAGCGCGCCGGGCCGGGCGCGCCCGAGCGCAGCCGGTCCCTGATGGCGCGTACGGCGGCCTCGGCGTCGTCCACGGTGATCGTGAACGTGTGTCCGTCCCACAGGCGCAGCACCACGCCCTCGCCGCGCCGTACGACGACGGCGGTGCCCTTCTCCGGCCGCCAGCGGTAACCCCAGCCGCCCCAGTGGCGCGGGGTGACGTGCGGTTCGAAGTCGGCGCCGGCGACATGCGCCAGGGGGATGCGGCGGCGCGGCAGGCCCATGTGGCCGCAGCGCACCTCGAGGGACTCCTTGTCGAGCTTCAGGTCGACGTGGACGAAGGCCAGGGTGCCGAAGAGAACCAGCAGTCCGGCGGCGATGCAGCCGACGACGGCCATGACGAGCGGGGCGGTGCCGGAGGTCCACGCGGAATCGACGGCGAGTTCGATGCCGAGCGCCATGCAGGCGGCACCGGCCAGCGCCAGCAGCCACTGGACCCTGTTGGTCGCACGACCGGTCCAGACGTCGGGATGCGGGGCGTTCTCGTCGTGGGGGTGGTCCCTCATGCCTATGAGGTTACTCAGGTTTCGCTGCGCGGGTACCGCGTTGCGCCGGGTGACTGCGCCGGGTGGGCGTGCCCCGGATCGACGCGGTCCGCCCTGCGCGGGCGGACGGTCAGGAGGCGGGGCTGACCGCCTGCAGCATCCGGCCTTCGGCGTAGGACAGGGCGGCCGCGGGCAGGGCGCCCTCGCGACCACTCAGCAGCACCGTCACCGAACCGAGTGCCGTCGCCCCGAGTTCGGGGAGCGCGCCGATCCGGCGCAGAGCCTGGGCGACCACCGCGCCGGCCGAGCCGTGCAGGACGAGCGGCGGCATGCCGGGGCGCTGCACGGCGGTGCGGATGTGTTCGGCGATCAGTTCGTAATGCGTGCATCCCAGGACGACGGTCCTCACCTCGTCCGGGGTCAGCGCGGCGGCGGCGGTGACGGCCTCGGCGATCGCCACCTCGTCCGCGCGCTCGACGGCCTCGGCGAGCCCCCAGCACGGGACCTCCACGACCTCCACACCGTCGGCGAAGTCCTGGATGAGGCCCCGCTGGTAGGGACTGCCGGTGGTGGCGGGCGTGGCCCAGATCGCGACGGGGCCGCCGCCTGCCGCGGCGGGTTTGATCGCCGGGACCGTGCCGATGACGGGGATCGCGGGTTCGAGGCGGGCGCGCAGAGTCGTCAGAGCGTGCACCGTCGCGGTGTTGCAGCCGACGATGAGGGCGTCGGGCCCATGTGCGGCGGCGGCTTCGGCGATGGCCACGGCACGCTCCGTGAGGTCTTGCGGTGTGCGCGGCCCCCAGGGCATGCCGTCGGGGTCCATGGAGAGCACCAGATCCGCGTCGGGTCGCAGGCCTCGTACCGCGGCGGTGGCCGCCAGCAGGCCGATTCCGGAGTCGATGAGCGCGATCTTCACCCGGCCACGATAGACGATGAGCTCTCGCGGACCCCTCCGGTGGGGCAGACTGCGCACGTGAGCGCGATCGTGTGGACTGCCGCCGCTTCACTGGCCGCCTGGCTGTGGCTGCTGCTCTGCCAGGGCTTCTTCTGGCGGACGGACGTGAGACTGCCGTACCGCGAGGAGCCGGAGGAGTGGCCGTCCGTCTGTGTCGTCGTACCGGCCCGTGACGAGGCCGCCGTGCTGCCCGCGAGCCTGCCCACCCTGCTCGCCCAGGACTATCCGGGCCGGGCGGAGGTCTTCCTCGTCGACGACGGCAGTTCGGACGGCACCGGGGAGCTGGCGCGCGAACTGGCGCGCCGGCAGGGCGGTTTGCCGCTCACCGTGGACTCGCCTGGTGAGCCGCCCGCGGGCTGGACCGGCAAACTGTGGGCGATGCGCCACGGGATCGGCCTCGCACGCGCGCGTGACCCCGAATACCTGCTGCTCACGGACGCCGACATCGCCCACGCCCCGGACAGCCTGCGCGCGTTGGTGGCCTCGGCACGCACGGGAGGCTTCGACGTCGTCTCGCAGATGGCACGGCTGAGCGTGGAGAGCCGGTGGGAACGGCTCGTCGTACCGGCCTTCGTGTACTTCTTCGCACAGCTGTATCCGTTCCGCCGGATCGGTAACAGGGGCGCGCGGACGGCGGCCGCGGCGGGCGGCTGTGTGCTGCTGCGCACCGAGTCCGCCGAGCGGGCCCGTGTCCCGGACGCCATCCGGCACGCCGTCATCGACGACGTGGCCCTCGCGCGGGCCGTCAAGGGCGACGGCGGGCACATCTGGCTGGGGCTGGCCGAGCGGGTCGACAGCGTGCGTCCGTATCCGCGGCTGCGCGACCTGTGGCGGATGGTCTCGCGCAGCGCGTACGCGCAACTGCGGCACAACCCGCTCCTGCTGGCCGGTACGGTGCTCGGTCTGGCTCTGGTCTACCTGGTCCCGCCGCTCGCCGTGTGCGTCGGGCTCGCCGTCGGCAGTACGGCCGCGGCGGTGCCCGGCGCCCTGGCATGGCTGGTGATGGCGGGGACGTACGTACCGATGCTCCGCTACTACCGCCAGCCGCTGTGGCTCGCTCCCCTGCTGCCGTTCACCGCGTTCCTGTATCTGCTGATGACGGTCGACTCCGCGGTGCAGCACTACCGGGGGCGCGGTGCGGCCTGGAAGGGCCGCACCTACGCACGTCCGGACGCCGTGCCCGACGAGGGCTGAGGCCTATTTCCTACCGGGCGTCCAGTTCATTCCCCATCCGTAGGCGTGGTCGACGGTCCGCTGCGGGCTGACGCCGCGCTCGGGCACCAGGTAGCGGGCCTCGCGCTGGACGACGAGGTCGCTGCCGGTGTTGGTGATGAGCGCGAGCGCGCACACCGTCGACGGGACCGTGCACTCGTCGAGCGAGAAGTCGACGGGGGCGCCGTACTGCGGCTGCAGGGTGACCGTGGCGTGCAGTTCGGCGAAGGACCGGGCGCCTTCGTAGATGGTCACGAAGACGAGGATGCGCCGGAAGTCCTGTGTGTGGTCGAGGTTGACGGTGAGGTTCTCGCCGCTCGCCACCGCGCCGGTGCGGTCGTCGCCGTCGAGGTGGATGTACGGCGGCTGGTGCAGCGAACCGAAGGCGTTGCCGAGGGCCTGCACGACTCCCTTGCGGCCGTCCGCCAGCTCGTACAGGGCGCACAGGTCGAGGTCGAGGTCGGAATGCATGGCGACCGCGCGGCCGCGCTTGCTGCCCCAGCCGGAGAACTGCTTGCGCACCTGCCAGTTGAGGTTGACTCGCATGGCGCCGGACGTGCCGCCCTGTTTGGTCAGCGAGACCGAGGGGGCGGCCTTGGTGAGCGTGACCTTGGTCAGGCGCACCGGTGCGGTGGGGGGCGCGGGCGGCGGGGGCGGGGCGTTGTACACCGGCGGGGGCACGGTGACGGGGGGCGAGGGGGGCGGCGCCTGCGGAGGCGCCGCGGCCGGGGGCGCCGGCTGCGGTGCCGCGTGCTGCGGCTCGTCCACCGTGATACCGAAGTCCGTGGCCAGGCCCTCCAGGCCACTGCTGTAACCCTGACCGACTGCGCGGAACTTCCAGGCGCCCTGACGGCGGTAGAACTCGCCGAGGACGAAAGCGGTTTCGACCGTGGCACCGGTGCTGTCGAAGCGGGCGGCCACGGTGCCCCGTGCCGCGTCCCGGACCTCGATGTACAGGTCCGGGACCTGCCCGAACGCCCCGCCGTCGGCGGACGCGGCGAGGACCACCGTCTCGATCGAGGGCTCCACGCGCGCGAGGTCGACGAGGAGGTTGTCCGTGACCCGGCCGCCGGCGTCCCTCTTGCCCTCGTGCCGAACCGCGCCGGAGGCGTGGACCGCCTGGTTGTAGAAGACGAAGTCCCCGTCGGAACGGACCTTTCCACCCACCAGCAGCAGGGCGGAGGCGTCCGCGTCGGGCACGCCGGGCCCCGAACGCCAGCCCACCTCGACGCGCAGTGCCGTCGTCGACACCGCAACGTTCGATCCCTTCGACATTGACATGTCCGCCCCCATCACCTGTCAGCGCGCCAGGCCGAGTCCCGGCCGTTCCCTTTGGTTCTCTACACGGCCAACCTATTCCGTGCTACAGCGAACTCCCATGACGAGCACAGGAACACCCACGTCCAACCGCCGGTAACCCGCCCGGAACTCGGCCTTTACACGACCCCAAGGCGGTCCGTCGTCCCTTTTTCCCAAGTTCGCTCGCATTGGGGATCCCGCGTCACTGCCGACACGAAAAACAACCCTCTTATCGGTCTCCCCAACCAGCACATCGTGGGCTTAACTTATGTGCCATGACCTCCCCCCGCTCCACCTATGGTGGCGGCTACTACTCCGCCTCCTTCCCGGACACTCCGATCTACGACTCCCTCGTGGCCGAGCGGGGTACCCCGCAGATCGCCCCGATCCGGGTCCCCGCCGCCTACGACACGCCGGGCAGCAGCCTGCCCGCGTTGCCGTCGGCGCTGCCCGCCCTGCCGGCGGGCCCGTCCCAGCCCTCCTACGGTTACCCGCAGATGCCGCAGCCGACCCCGCTGCAGCAGGCGCCCACGGCGTACATCCCGCAGCAGGCCGGCGCGCCCCGCGGTTACCCCGGCCCGCAGCAGCCGCGACCGGCGGCCCCCGGAGGCATGGGCTACGAGGCCATGCGCCCAGCGGCTCCCCGGCCCACCCCGGCCCCGTATCAGGACCCGTACAACAACCAGCAGTACCGCGGCTACTGAGCGGCACCCCGGGGTTGCCGACCGCTCTCCGGGGAGTGTGCACGAGGGCGGTTCAAATCGATCGTGTGATGGTCGGCTTCCGGGCTTGCGGCGGCCTCGGTCGTTCGGGCTACGGTGATCGTGCGATCCGGGACGCCGGGTACGGCGCCAGCGTGCGGGGCCCCTGCTCCACCGGAGTGATGGTTCAGGGCCTCCCCGTCGCCTCTGGCCGCACTCATACCGCACTCATATGGCCAGGTCATGAGGGAACCGGCCTCCCGGGATCGGACCACGGACAGGATCCGTGTCGCCGCCCTGGGGTCGAGTACGCCGGGGACCAGTGCGCCCAAGACCGTTCGGGGCGTGCGGCTGAGCGGGCTCACTCCTGCTCAGTCCACAGGAACGGTTGTCCGTGCCGCCTGGCAGGATGGCTCCATGGGGAATGCGGAGCTGTTGTCGATTCATGTTCATCCGGTCAAGGCGTTCCGGGGCCTGGCGCCCCGGGAGGCCGTCGTGGAGCCCTGGGGGCTGGCCGGAGACCGACGCTGGGCGCTGATCGACGACGGGGGAAGGGTCGTCACGCAACGCCAGCAACCGCGCCTCGCGCTCGCCGCCGCCGAGTTTCTGCCCGGCGGCGGCATTCTGCTGTCCGCCCCCGGCCTGGATCCGCTGGCCGTGCCCCTCCCGGAGCCGTTCGGCACGGTCACGCTGGAGATCTTCGGCGACAAAGTGGAGGGGGTCCTCGCCGACGACGCCGCGCACGCGTGGTGCAGCGCGTACCTCGGCGCGGACGTGCGCCTCGTGCACATGGACGATCCCGCCACGCGCCGCCCGGTCGACCCGGAGTACGCACTGCCGGGCGAGACCGTCACGTTCGCGGACGGCTATCCGCTGCTGCTCACCACAGCCGCCTCCCTCGACGCCCTCAACTCCCTGATCGCTCAAGGGGAGCACGGCCACGAGGGGCCGTTGCCGATGAACCGATTCCGGCCGAACGTGGTCGTGGCGGGCACCGAGCCCTGGGCCGAGGACGGCTGGTCGCGCATCACCGTCGGCGAGGTCGACTTCCGCGTCGCCAAGACGTGCGGGCGCTGTGTCGTGACGACCACCGACCAGCACACCGCCGGTCGCGGCCGGGAACCCCTCCTCACCCTCGGACGCCATCGCCGCATCGGCGGCAAGCTGGTCTTCGGGCAGAACCTGGTGCCCCTCACGCACGGCACGATCAGGGTCGGCGATCCGGTCACCGTCCTCGAATAGCGGACCGGTGGGCGCTCCCGGAGGAACTTCCTGCGACTCGGCCCACACCCGGGAACCCCGGTCCGGGGTCTGAGCGTTGGGTTTTCGTAAGAGGTTCACGAGAGGCCCGACGCCGCGTGATTTCGCTCTCTCTTCGACGGGGCCGGCACGTGAACGGCTCCGCCGGGGGTTATCACGGAGCGGGAAGGGGGTGCGGAGCAGTGCGAGCAATCAGCGGTCTCTGGCGTTGGCGGCACAATCCGCTGCGCCGCGGGACCGATCTCGCCGAGGCCTGGCTGGCCCTGACCGCCCTGCTGCTGGTTCTCCTGGTCGCGCCCGTGATCGGTTCCCTCGTGGGTGGCGTCGCGCAGGACGCCCTGCAGCAGTCGGTCCGCGACCAGCGCCAGTCCCGTCACCAGGTGACCGCGACAGTGGTGCGGAAAGTGGACGGCTCAGCACTGGAGGCCGACCCCGAGACCGCCACCGGACGCGACTCCCGCAGCCGCGTCCTGGCCGACTGGACCGCACCGGACGGCACTTCGCAGCACGGCACGGTCGTGGCGAACCTCAAGACACCGCACAGCGGCGACCACTTCACGATCTGGACGGACACGCACGGCAGCGTGGTGGCCCGCCCGCTGGACTCCGCGACGGCGACGACGCACGCCGTCCTCGCCGGATTCGGCGCGGCGCTGCTGACCGCGGCCCTGGTCGAGGGCAGCAGACGGCTGATCGTCTGGCGCATGGTCCGTCGCCGGTACGCCCGTTGGGACCAGGCATGGGACCGGGCGGGCCCGGACTGGGGCAGGACCGGCACCGGCAGTTGACGGCCTTGCGGCTCCGGTCAACCCACCGCCCCCGCGCACGCTACGGTGGACCGGCCGAGGCATTCGGCATCGACCCGCGTTCTACGAGGTGGGGGCAGAGCAACGCCATGGCACAGGGCACGGTCCAGGTGACGCACACCGGCACATCGCGGTGGCGGCGCCGCACGGGTGAGTACGCATCGCTCGCGGCCGCCCTGGAGGCCGCGGCCGACGGTGACGTCCTCACCGTCGCTCCCGGCACCTACCGGGAGAACCTCGTCGTCCAGCGGGCGGTGACCCTGCGGGGCCCGGAGGGCTCCCCCGGTTCCGTGCGCATCGCGCCCGTGGACGGGGTGCCGCTCACCGTGCGAGCCTCGGCGGTCGTACAGGACCTGCACGTGGAGGGCCAGGACGCGGCGGCGCCCGCTCTGCTGGTGGAAGAGGGCACGCCGGAGTTGACGGACGTGCGCATCGTCACCCGCTCGGCAGCCGGCATCGAGGTGCGCGGGGGTGCGCGGCCGACCGTGCGGCGGTGCACCGTCGACAATCCGGCGGGCATCGGCATCGCCGTGGTCGACGGCGGCGGCGGGGTGTTCGAGGAGTGCGAGGTCGTCTCGGCCGGCCAGGCCGGCATCGCGGTGCGCGGGGGCGGCCACCCCCGTCTGGAGCGCTGCCGGGTGCACCACGCCTCCGGCACCGGCCTGAGCGCGACCGGTGACAACTCCGCGCTGGAAGCGGTCGGTTGCGAGGTCTACGAGGTGCGGGGCAGTGGCGTCCAGGTCACCGGCCGGGCCACGGCGCACCTCACCGACTGCTCCGTCCACCGCACGACGGGGGACGGCGTCACTCTCGACACGGAGGCCGTGCTCACCCTCGCCGACTGCCGTATCCACGACATCCCGGAGAACGCGGTCGACCTGCGCTCGCGATCCGTACTGACGCTGACCCGGACGACGGTGCGTCAGTTCGGCCGCAACGGCCTGTCGGTGTGGGACCCGGGCACGCGTGTGGACGCCAACCAGTGCGAGATCTTCGACAGCACCGGCGACTACCCGGCCGTCTGGGTCAGCGACGGCGCCACGGCCGTACTGGACTCCTGCCGGGTGCACGACGTGCCCGACGCCCTGTTCGTGCTGGACCGCGGGTCGCGCGCGGACGTGGTCGACAGCGACCTCTCCCAGGTGCGCAACACGGCCGTGTCCGTGAGCGACGGCGCGACCGCGCAGCTCGACGACTGCCGTATCCGGGAAGCGGCGACGGGCGCGTGGTTCCGTGATCACGGCAGCGGGGGCACGCTCAACAACTGCACAGTGGACGGCACACAGACCGGCGTGATCGTGACCAAGGGCGCCGACCCCACCGTCGAACGCTGCACGGTCGACTCCCCCACCGAGGCCGGCTTCTACGTGTCGGCCGGGGGCCGCGGCAGTTTTCTGAACTGCCGGGTGACCGGCAGTGCCGGTTACGGCTTCCATGTGATCGACGGTTGTCGTACGACACTGCGCAAGTGCCGCACGGAGCGGTGCGCGCGCGGAGGGTACGAGTTCGCGGACGGCGGCCCCGACACCGGCACCGGCCCCGTCGTGGAGGACTGCACCAGCGACGAGAGCGCGGGCCTCGGCGTGCCCGCGGCACGGGAGACGGCCGTGCAGACGACGAGCCCCTCACCCGGGCTGCTCGGCGCGCTCCCCGAGCAGCGCGCCACCGCGCAGGAGCAGCAGGCCGCCGCCGCGGTGCCGGAGCAGCCGCGTACCTCGAAGGCGGTCCTCGGTGAACTCGACGCGCTGGTGGGCCTGGAGAGCGTCAAGCGCGAGGTGCGGGCGCTGACCGACATGATCGAGGTGGGCCGGCGCCGGCAGCAGGCGGGCCTGAAAGCGGCCTCCGTCAAGCGGCATCTGGTCTTCACCGGCTCCCCCGGCACCGGAAAGACAACGGTCGCCCGCCTCTACGGCGAGATCCTCGCCTCTCTCGGTGTGCTGGAGAAGGGCCATCTCGTCGAGGTGTCCCGTGTCGACCTGGTCGGCGAGCACATCGGCTCCACGGCGATCCGCACTCAGGAGGCCTTCGACCGGGCGCGCGGCGGCGTACTGTTCGTCGACGAGGCGTACGCGCTGTCCCCGGAGGACTCCGGCCGTGACTTCGGCAAGGAGGCCATCGACACGCTGGTGAAGCTGATGGAGGACCACCGGGACGCGGTGGTGGTCATCGTCGCGGGCTACACGGCCGAGATGGAACGGTTTCTTTCCGTCAACCCCGGTGTGGCGTCCCGCTTCTCACGCACCATCACCTTCAGCGACTACGCCCCCGAGGAGCTGCTGCGGATCGTGGAGCAGCAGGCCGAGGAACACGAGTACCGGCTGGCGCCGGGCGCGTCGGAGGCGCTGCTGAAGTACTTCACGGCGATCCCGAAGGGGCCGGCGTTCGGCAACGGCCGCACCGCGCGGCAGACCTTCGAAGCGATGGTGGAACGGCACGCCGGCCGTGTCGCCCAGTTCGAGGAGCCGAGCACGGACGACCTGACGCTGCTGTACGCGGAGGACCTCCCGGAGCTGCCCTGAGCCCCTGGCGGTGACCGGCCGGGGCCTGTCCGGCGGATCATGCCGCAGACGCGGGGCTTGGCCCGACTGTCTGCGGCGTCGTCGGTTGCCGACTCCCCCACTTGCTTCGCTCGAGCGGGGGACCCCGCATCGCGTCGACGCCCTGTTCCGCCTTGCAGCTGGACGCCCCGCTCACCGACGCTGACCAGATAGCGCTGCTCCCCTGAGACTTGACCCGCCGGACAGGCCTAGCGCTGCGTCGGCACCTCGGGGCGCAGCCGCCCCAGCAGCCGCTCCCGTTCCTCGGCGAACGCCGGGTCCGCCTGGTAGTCGGAGTGGCCCAGGATCGCAGCGGGGAGCGGATGCTCCGGTGTGCGGCCGTACGCCAACGGGTCCGCAAGGGGGGCGCGGTCCACCTCGGGGCCGCAGTCGCCGGGCAGCCGGACAGGGCCGCCGATGGGGTCGGTGAGCCGGTGGAGGTTGCGCCAGCAGTCGACCTCACGGTGCAGGGAGCTGAGCGCGGCCGGGCCGAAGTGGGCCGGGAACCAGCGGCCGTAGAGGCGCTCGAGCGGGGAGCCGTACGTCAGCAGGGCGACCCGCTTGCGGACGGACGGCGTCAGCTGCCAGGCCGCCGCGGCCGCGAGCACGCTTCCCTGGGAATGCCCGGAGATCACCAGGCGTCCGCCGGTGATCTCCGTCCACGTCGCCATCCGCCAGGTCAGGTCGGGGACCGCGCGCTCCGCGTAGCACGGTGGTGCGAAGGGGTGGGCGGCGCGCGGCCAGAAGGTGCCGACGTCCCAGAGGATGCCGATGGTGCGGCGCGCGGAGGCGTCCTTGTAGGCACGGCGGCCCCAGGTGACGAAGAGGACGAAGCCTAATCCGATCAGCCAGGAGCCCAGGGCCTGGGCCGTTTCCGCCGCCCCCTGGATCAGGCCGTAGGCGTGCTGCGCGGCCAGGCCCGGCGTCCGGTCGGTCGCCATGGCCCCCACCAGCGCCCCGGCGCCGAGGACAAGGGTCGTGGTGGAGGTGACGGCGACGACGAGGGGTCCCTTGTCGGTGAGGGAGGCCATCGCGCGGGCGCGCGCGATGCGGCGGGTGCGGGCCTCGTCCTCCGCCTCCCCCGGATGGTCGTGCGCCACCGCGGCCCGCTCTGCGCGGGACAGTCGCCAGGTCCACCGGCCGAGCCAGGCGCAGAGCACCAGCAGCACCAGCAGCAGCGGCGGGATCACGGAGGCCTGCCACGTCAGCAGCACCGGTGGCCCCGCGAGGGAGGTCCGGGTGCCGTCCAGCCAGTCGGCGACCCGCTGGGACACACCGCCGGACATCACGCCGCCGAGGGCACAGGCGAGCATCGCGACGGCGGGCCCGCCGAGGCCGCGCATCGCGGCGCGCGCGTCGGGGTGGGTGCGGTGCAGGAGGTGGGCGGCCACGGCGAGGGCGATCACGATCAGGCCCTGTACGAGGGCGATGGCGCCGAAGGTCGCGTCGCCCGGCAGCCGCCCGTCCGAGTGCCATCCCGGGCGCTCCCACCCGGCGTACACCAGGGCGAGGGCGAGCAGGACGAGCGCACCGAGCGGCAGGCGTCGTACGAGGTGCTCGTCGAGTTCCCGGTCGAGGCGGTGCTCGCTGCGGCCCCGCAGGCACACCACGCCCACCACGGCGGCCGCTCCGGCGGCGAGCGCCGCCATCAGGAGCCACCCCGCCGCGTCGAGGGCCGCCGGTCCGCCGGGACGGCGGTCGAAGCGTGCGGCCGCCGAGCCGACCGCGGCGGCCACGGTCAGCAGACCGGCGGCGGTGTGCGCCGCGCGCAGCCGGGCCACCAGACGACGTCCGTACCAGAAGCCGGGCCGGCCCAGTGCCGTGCGGTCGGTCTCCTCGTCGGGTTCGGGGGTGCGGTCCAGGGGTTCCTGGGACTCGTACGCGCGCCAGGTGCGATGGGAGAGGTACCACAGCAGGCCGGTGAGGGCGGTGGGCACCAGGGCCGCGAGGCCGAGCCTGCGTCCTGGCCGGCTCCACCAGCCGCCTTCCGACACCGCGGGCGAAAGGAAGCCCAGCCAGGAGTGCCGTTCGGCACATGTGCGTGTGCCCGCGCACTGCCAGGCCGTCAGGTCGAGGGCGACCTCGCAGGCGGCCGCGACCAGCAGCACGGTCAGGGTCAGTCCGGCCAGCCGCACCAGCAGCCCGTACAGGCGCACCGTGCGCAAGCGGCCGCGGGCGGTGGGACGCATCCAGTGGGCGAGGTTGACCACCATGAACGGCAGCAGCAACAGCCACAGGGCCCGCGTGCCGTTGCCGGAGGTGAGGTTGGACCAGACATACGCCTCGGGCACCGGCCCGCCGCGGCGGTCGCCGGGTCTGCTGTCCGCGTCGGCGTCGTCGGCGCGCCGGTACACGGCCGCCGTGTCGTCGCCGGTGATCCGCACCGTGCGCGGATCATTGAGCATCTTCTCGGGCGTGGCGCCACCCACCCCGTGCACCAGGAGTTCCAGGGCGGTCCCGCCCGCGGAGAGATGTTCCACTGTTTGCACTTCCCCCGTGACACGCCGTAGACATGTGTCCGTGCGTGCACAAGGATCTCTCCTCCGGGGATCCACGCACACCTCTCGTCACGGAATCTCCCCGATCCGTGTGACAACGGGAGGAATCATGACGCACGCATGACATGCGCGCGTCGGGGTGGTGGCACAGCTCGCGCCCTCCCGTGCGAGGATGGGACGCCCGCACACCCGAAAGCGGGGAGAATGGCCTCGTCACAGCAGGTGGGTGGGCGTGTCGGACGGATTGCGGCGAAAGGACCGGAGCGCACGTGAGTGAGAATCAGAACCTCCTCGCGGAGCAGCGCCGCGCCCTGATCCTGGACGAGGTCCGGCGCCGTGGCGGCGTCCGCGTCAACGAACTGACCCGCAAGCTCGGCGTGTCGGACATGACGGTCCGCCGCGACCTCGACTCGCTCGCCCGGCAGGGCGTCCTGGAGAAGGTGCACGGCGGCGCGGTGCCGGTGGTCGAGGCGAGCACGCACGAGCCGGGCTTCGAGGCCAAGTCGGGTCTGGAGCTGACCGCCAAGGAGGACATCGCGCAGGCCGCTGCGGAGCTGGTCGCCCCGGGCAGTGCGATCGCGCTGTCGGGCGGTACGACGACGTACGCGCTGGCGCACCATCTCGTCGAGGTCCCGGATCTCACGGTCGTCACCAACTCGGTGCGGGTCGCCGACGTCTTCCACGCCGCGCAGCGCACCTCGGGCCAGCGGCAAGGCGCGGCCACGGTGGTGCTGACCGGCGGGGTGCGCACCCCGTCCGACTCGCTGGTGGGGCCGGTGGCCGACCAGGCGATCGCGGCGCTCCACTTCGACGTGCTGTTCCTCGGAGTGCACGGGATATCGCTCGAGGCCGGTCTGTCGACGCCGAACCTCGCGGAGGCCGAGACCAACCGGCGGCTGGTGCAGTCGGCGCGCCGGGTCGTGGTGGTCGCCGACCACACCAAGTGGGGCGTGGTGGGCCTGAGTTCGTTCGCCGCGCTGGAGCAGGTCGACACGCTGGTGACCGACGCCGGACTGCCGGCCGAGGCGCGTGAGGAGATCTCCGAACACCTTCGGCTGGTCGTGGCGGGCGAGCCCGGTGAGGGTGCGGACATCTGACGGGACGCCAGCTATGGTGAACGCTGCCCAGGCCCGGAGTCGGCAAAAGGGAGTGTCGCCCATGGCTCACCGTCTGCGTCCGGCAGGGCTCGACTTCGTCGAGACCGCCCCCGTGCGCTTGGTCTTCGAGCGACGGATCTCCGCAGCCCCCGAAGCGGTCTTCCGCGCGCTCGCCGAGGACGTGCCCGGCTGGACCGACTGGTTCTCGGCGGTGACGCTGGCCCGGCCGACCGGCGGCGGGGCGGGACGCGAGATCCGCTTGAAGGGCGGCGCGTTCTTCGAGGAGACGGTGCTCGCGGCCAAGGAACCCGAGGTGTACGCCTACCGCGTCGACGTCACCAACGCGCCGGGAGTCCGGGCGCTGGTCGAGGAGTGGCGCCTCGCTCCGGCCGGCACCGGTACGCACGTCCGGTGGACCTTCGCGGCCGACGGATCGGGGGTCATCCGGGTCGTTCTCCGGGCGGCCCGGGCCGGTCTCGGGCGGGCCTTCCGGGACGCGGTGACGTCGCTGGACCGGCGGCTGGTGTCCTGAGGGGGCGGGTGGACCGAAGTCCGGTCAGCAGGACCAGACCCCCGTCTCGAGGAGCGAGTTGATCGCCGCGGTGTACGGCGCGATGTCGAGGCCCTGCTCCGCCAGCCACGCGTCCGAGTAGTACTTGTCGAGGTAGCGGTCGCCGGGGTCGCACAGCAGGGTGACCACGCTCCCCCGGCGTCCCTCGGCCACCATCTCGGCGACGATCTTCAGAGCGCTCCACAGCCCGGTGCCCGTCGAGCCGCCCGCCTTGCGGCCGATGGCCTGCTCCAGTGCGCGTACGGCGGCGATGCCTGCCGCGTCGGGCACCTTCATCATCCGGTCGATGGCGCCGGGCACGAAGCTCGGCTCCATGCGCGGCCGTCCGATGCCTTCGATGCGGGAGCCGCAGTCGCAGGTGACGTCCGGATCGCCGGTGGTCCAGCCCTCGAAGAAACACGAGTTCTCCGGGTCGGCGACACAGATGCGGGTGTCGTACTGCATGTAGTGGACGTAGCGCGCGATGGTCGCCGAGGTGCCGCCGGTGCCGGCCGTGGCGACGATCCACGCGGGCTCAGGGAACCGCTCGAGGCGCAGCTGCCGGAAGACGGACTCGGCGATGTTGTTGTTGCCGCGCCAGTCCGTGGCCCGTTCCGCGTAGGTGAACTGGTCCATGTAGTGGCCGCCGGTCTCGGCCGCGAGTCGTGCGGACTCCTCGTACATTTTGCGCGAGTCGTCCACGAAGTGGCACTGCCCGCCGTGGAACTCGATGAGGCGGCACTTCTCGGCGCTGGTCGTGCGGGGCATGACGGCGATGAAGGGCACGCCGATCAGCTTGGCGAAGTACGCCTCGGAGACGGCCGTGGAGCCGCTGGACGCCTCGATCACCGGGCGTCCCGGCCGGATCCAGCCATTGCACAGGCCGTAGAGGAAGAGGGAGCGGGCGAGGCGGTGCTTGAGGCTGCCGGTCGGGTGGGTCGACTCGTCCTTGAGGTACAGGTCGATACCCCACTTCTCCGGCAGCGGGAACCGCAGTAGGTGGGTGTCGGCGGAACGGTTGGCGTCGGCCTGGACCTTGCGGACGGCTTGTTTCAGCCACGCGCGGTAGGCCGTGTCGCTGTGGTCGACATCGAGGGTAGCGCCGGTCCGGCTCTGCTGAGTGGTGCTCACGGCGGGCTCCTTACGCTCTGCGCCGACTGCGGATCGCGCGGCCGACGCACCGATCATAGACACCTTCCACACGCTTCTCACCTGCATAAACGCTCCTTTGAGCGTCTCAAAGGCAGCCTGGGGCCATCGTGTGCCGACGGATGGCGCAGGTTGTGGGGGCGCATTCGCCGAGTGCTCCGGGCGCCCCCGGCAAGCGCGTCGCGCGTACTGGTGCTCGACGCCGTACGCAGGCAGACTGCACGGCGCGGGACGGAGGTCCCGAACGGGGGCGCACACTGGATCACGACACGAGCCGGATCCCGGCCCACGCACAGAAGGGCCGGCGCATCCACGCGCACAAGGGGGCGGGGCATGGCGGAGCCGGAGTTCACGGCCACGGGCGTGCGGATCGGGAAGAGACTGCGCTCGCTCACCCGGGCCGGGCAGGTACGGATCAGCGACGGCAGGCTGGAGTTGCTGACCAGTTACGGCAGCGAGATCGACAGCGCGCCGGTGCAGGCGGTACGCGCGTCGAAGCCGTGGTTCGCACCGGAGGACCGGGCACTGGCCGACGTCAACGGCACACGGTACCTGCTGACCCTGGGCGATCACGACCCCGCGCCGGGCGAGCCCGGGCCGCCCGCGGCGCGCCGGTTCATCGAGGCCGTACGGAAGGCTGCGGGGCGTAACCGCTGAACAACGGCGAGTTGCGGGACCGCACCCCCTGAGTCACGCTGGTCTCACGTCACTCTGGGTTTACCGGCGATAACGCTGCGAACCAGCCCGCCGGCCACGACAGCAGGCGGCCGCTTCGCGCAGGCGCTCTGCTGGATTCGATCCGAACTCCGTGTTCTTCCGGACCTCACGTCGGGGAGTCGCAGCCGTGATCAGCAACCCAAGCAGGCACTGTGCGGTGGAGCTCCAAGCCCTGCCGTCGCGGATCGGCCAGGTCCGCAGAATCGTATCGGCGCAGTTGCGTTACTGGCATCTGGACGCTCTGATAGACCGCGCCGCGCTCGGTGTGACGGAGCTGCTGGCCAACGTCCACCGGCATGCCGAGCCCGACAAGACGTGCACCGTGGAGATCGAACTGCTGCTGGACCGGCTGATGGTCTCGGTGCGCGACCACGATCCGCGCCTGCCCGTCGTGGAGGACGTCGACACGCTCGCCACCTGCGGGCGGGGGCTGGCCATGGTCGCCGCGGTGAGCGAGAGCTGGGGAGCCCGGCCGGACGGCGAGTCCGGCAAGGTCGTGTGGTTCACCCTGCCGACGCCGACGGCCGCCCGTACACAGCCGACGCGTCCGTCGCGTCGTACGGCCGGGGAGAAACCCTCGCGCACGTTCGCGGACATCGATCTCTCGGCCGACGGCCGCAGGCCGGCACACGCTCCCGCCCGGTCCGCCGTTGCCGGCTGACCGGGCGGTGACCGTCCTTCCCTTCGCACGTACGTCGTCCGTCGGGACGTCACTCGGTGGCGATGGCCCGCAGCACGTCCAGGCGCGCCGCACGGCGGGCGGGGCGCAGGCCCGCGAGGGCTCCGGCCGCGAGGCCCACCAGCGCCACCACGGCGAGTTGCGCGGGCGGCATCGCGAAGGCGAACGCGCTGTCGCTCGCCCCGTCGGAGGCCTTCACCAGCACCCAGCCGAGGAAGGCGCCGAGGACCAGCCCGCCCAAGGTGCCGAAGGCGGCGACCAGGACCGACTCCCAGCGGACCATGGCCCGCAACTGGGACCGGGTCTGGCCCACGGCCCGGAGCAGACCCAGCTCGCGGGTGCGTTCGTGGATCGCCAGCGTCAGCGTGTTGGCGATGCCGAGCAGGGCGATGAACACCGCGAGGGCGAGCAGCGCGTAGACGAGGGTGAGCATCATGTCGATGCCGCCGGCCGACGACTGCGCGTACTCGTCGCGGGTCTGCACCTCGGGGTTGCCGTACTGCGCGGCCACCTTCTCCACCGCGGCCTTGCCCGCACCCGAGCCCACACCGTCCCGGAAGGAGACGGCGATCAGGGTGTCGGAGTCCTGGGTGCGGTGCGGGGCCCAAGCGGCACGGGTGATGACGTAGTCGCCTGCCAGTTCGGACTGGCCGTAGACGGCGCGGACGGTGAACGGTTGCGTCCGCCCGTCGGTGAAGGTGAGCCGGGCGGTGTCGCCCGTGGTGAGGCCCTGCTTGGCGGCCTCCTTCTCGGTGATGGCGATGCCGTCGGTGCCGAGGTCGCGCAGGGAGCCCCGGACCGTGCCGAGGTCGAAGGTCCGCTCGAGGGCGAGCGGGTCTGTGACGGTCAACGCCCTTCCCTCGCCGTCGACTTGGGCGACACCGCGGCCGAGTCCGACGGCCGTGTCCACCTCTGGCAGCCGCTGGATCGCCCCGGCGAGCCGGGGGCTGAGACCACTGCCGCCCGCACCGTACGACGGGGTGCTGACGGCGACGTCGCCCGCGAAGGAACGTGACACCGTCTGGTCCATGGTGGCCTTCAACGAGGCGCCGAAGACCGTGAACAGCGACACGACGGCCACGCCGATCATCAGGGCACTCGCGGTGGCGGCCGTCCGCCTGGGGCTGCGCAGGGCGTTGCGCCGGGCGAGCCCGCCGGTGACACCCCGGAGCCGGTCGAGCGGGCCGCCGAGGACGCGTACGGCGGTCGTGGAGGCGACCGGGCCCAGCACCACGAACGACACCAGTGCCAGGACGGCGCCGAGTCCCGCCAGCCAGATGGAAGGTGACAGCAGCACGCCGCTCAGCGTCACCGCCACGGCGACGGCGGCGAGGCCCATGCCGGTGACGGCGCGGAAACGGGAGGCGCCGGAGGTGTCGACGGCCGTCTCGCGCAGTGCGGCCAGGGGCGCGGTGCGGCCGGCGCGTACGGCGGGCAGCAGTGCGGAGCCGAGGCAGACCGCGACGCCCACCGCGAGCGGCAGGGCCATCGACAGCGCGCTGATCACCAACTCTCCCTTGGGGAAGGGGAACCCGATCGCCGGGAACAGTGCCTGCAGTCCGGCCGCGATGCCGACGCCCCCGGCCAGGCCCGCGGCGGACGCGGCCACGGCGACCGCGCTCGCCTCGACGAGGGTCGATGCGGTGACCTGGCGGCGCGAGGCGCCGAGGGCACGCAACAGGGCGTTCTCGCGGGAGCGCTGGGCCACGACGATCGCGAAGGTGTTGTGGATGGAGAATGTCGCGACCAGCAGGGCGACGCCGGAGAACACCAGCAGGAAGGTGGTGAAGATGGTCAGGAACTGGCTGGAGATCATGTCGGTGTTCTCCTGGGCCGACTCCTGGCCGGTGATGGCCTCGACTCCCTTGGGCAGGACGGGAGTCAGCCTGTCGACGAGCGCCTGCTGGCCGACGCCGGGGCCGGCCCGCACCTGGATGCTCGCCGCCTCACCGGGCCGGGCGGTGAGGTACTTCTCGGCGTCGGCCCGGGTCATGCCGGTGAACGTCACCTGCGCCATGCCGTCCTCGCCGCCGAAGGTCGCCAGGCCGACGATCGTCACGTTGACGGGGTCGGGGGTGCGGAGCGTCGTCGTGTCGCCGATCTTCAGGTCGCCCCTCTCGGCGGCCCCGCGGTTGACGACGACCTCGCCGGGCTTCTCCGGGGCGCGGCCCTCGGCCAGCCGGTACGGGTTGAGCTGCGGGTCGGTGATCCAGTTGCCGGCGAGCGTCGGCGGGCCCTTGCCGCCGATCGGCTTGCCGTTCGCGCCGACGAGCTGGCCCGCGCCCTGGATGTCGGGGGCGGCGGCCGCGACGCCGGGGACCTTCTCGAGGGTGGTCACCAGGTCGGTGTTCACGGGCTCGCGGACGCCCTCGCGCTCACCGGGCGTGGTGATCGCGTCGGCGCTGCGGACGACGGCGTCGGTGCCGCTCGTCGCGTCGCCGAACAACGTGTCGAAACTGGAGCGCAGGGTGTCGCCCATGACGAGTGTCCCGGCCAGGAAGGCCACGCCGAGGAAGACGGCGAGGAACGTGCCGGCGAAGCGCCGCTTGTGGGCGCGCAGGGAGGACACGCTCAGGCGGACGGAGGCGTTCATGAGGGCACCTCGAAGGCTTTCATACGGTCCAGGACCTTGTCGGCGGTTGGGGATTCCATCCGGTCGACCAGGCGTCCGTCGGCGAGGAAGAGCACCTCGTCGGCGTGGGCGGCGGCGACCGGGTCGTGGGTGACCATGACGACCGTGCGCTGCATGCCGCGTACGGCGCGACCCAGCAGGCCGAGCACCTCCCCGCCGGAGCGGGAGTCGAGGTTGCCGGTCGGTTCGTCGGCGAAGACGACGTCGGGACGTCCGGCGAACGCCCGCGCCACGGCGACGCGTTGCTGCTGGCCGCCGGAGAGCTCGGAGGGCCGGTGGTGGAGCCGGTCGCGCAGGCCGACGACGTCGACGAGGGCGTCGATCCACTCCGCGTCGCCCTCGGCCCCGGCCAGGTCCAGCGGCAGCCGGATGTTCTCCGCGACCGTCAGCGTCGGCACCAGGTTGTACGCCTGGAAGACGAAGCCGACGCGGTCGCGGCGAAGGAGGGTCAACCGGCGGTCGTCGAGGCTGCTCAGGTCCACGTCGCCGATGTGGGCGGTGCCCGAGGTGAGCGTGTCGAGTCCGGCCGCGCAGTGCATCAGGGTCGACTTGCCGGAGCCGGAGGGCCCCATGATCGCGGTGAACCGGCCGGCCGGGAAGTCCACGGTCACCCCGTCCAGTGCGCGTACGGCGGTGTCGCCACCGCCGTACATCTTCACGGCGTCGACGACCCGGGCGGCCGTCGGCGTGGTCGTCGTGGTGGTCGTCGCGGTCATGCCGCACCGCCCTTGCCCGCCGCACGGCCGAACTGCTCGTCCAGGACGGACAGCCGGCGCCAGTACTCGTCCTCGTCGATCTCGCCGGAGGCGAAGCGGCGGCCGAGGACGGCGACGGGCGAATCGCCGGAGGGGCGGGGGTCGTCCATCGCGCGCCACGGTCCGCGGCGGCCGCGCCAGGCGGTGCGGCGCAGGACCGCGAAGAACCCGATCACGACGGCCGCCCAGATCAGCGGAACGAACAGGATCCACGGGCCGGGGCCGCCGTCCCAGTGCGCAAGGGTCTGCATCTCGGGTCATCTCCTCGGTGGCGTCTCGTCTGGTCTTGTCTGCGCTGCTGTCTTTTCTGCGCTGCCTCGAGACTCGCGCCGGGAGGGGGTCGGGGTCGTCGTACAGCCAGCGGCAGTGCGGATACCTCCCGAGGAGTACGTCGGCGCCCGGCGACTGCTCCTTGAGACTCGACTTCTGCTCGGCGACGTGGAGGCGCGGGCCAGGACACAGCCGCCGCGCCGAGTGGCCCGATCGTGCTGATCCCTGTCCCGTGCGGAGGCTGCCGCGCGCATGGCGGGCGGGAACGATGTGTGGCGATGGACCGAACCGCAGGTGAGGAGCGACACGGCACATGGCCCTGGAAATGCGAGATCGCTGCGAGCGCTGTACGACAGCGTTTCTGCCGCCCGATGCCCCGGCCCGCATCTGCTCCTACGAGTGCACCTTCTGTGTGCCGTGCAGCGAGGCCATGGCGGACGTCTGCCCCAACTGCGGCGGCGAGTTGGTCCCCCGGCCGCGGCGCGTCGTACGGGAGTGACGACTCAGGCGGACGGATTCCCGTCGTCGAAGCTGGCGAAGTAGGCGGCGGCCATGTCCTCGTCGGCGTGACCCTGTGCGGCGGCGCGCTCCATGCGGTCCGCGGTCGCGGCGGCCACGTCCAGGCGGACGCCGCTCTTCCGGCCGGCCTCGACGATCAGTCGGGCGTCCTTGGCGGCGGTGGCCACGGCGAACTGGGGCGGGGACAACCGCTCGTCCAGGACCAGCCCGGACTTGGCGCGCAGGTATCCCATGTCGAGCGGGCCGCCTTCGATGAGCCCGAAGAAGCTCTGCGGGTCCACGTCCAGGGCCTTGGAGAGGGCCAGGACCTCACCGGCCGCGGCCGTGGTCGCGAGGACCCAGCTGTTGGCCACCAGTTTCAGGCGGGTGGCGCTGCCGGCCGCCCCGTCCTCCCCGGTCCACACCGTGCGCGCGCCGACCGCGTCGAAGACGGGCGCGACGGCGTCCCGGCCGGCGGTCGGGCCCGCCGCCAGCACCGTCAGCTGACCGGCCTCGGCCGGCTGGCGGGTGCCCAGCACCGGGGCGTCGAAGAACACCAGGCCGCGCTCACGGGCGAAGGCGGCCAGGTCACCGATCGCCTCGATGCCGGCGGTGCTCGACTGCACCCAGGCGACGCCGGGGCGCAGGGCCTCCGCCGCCTCGCGCATGACCTCCAGGGCGGCGGGACCGTCGTGGAGCATGGTCAGGACGATGTCGGCGCCACGCACGGCGTCGGCGGGGGTGTCGGCGATGTACGCACCCTCCGCGGCGAGCGGTTCGGCCTTGGCCCGGGTGCGGTTCCAGGCGCGCACGGTGTGCCCGGCGCGGGCGATGTTGCGGGCCATCGCCGCGCCCATGATGCCCGTGCCCAGCACGCTCACGGTCAGCTTCTCGGTCATGACGTCGACTTCCTGATCCCTCAAGTACGGTGGCTCGTCCTGCTGTCAGCCTGCCTTGCCGGAGGCGGCGCGGACCAGTCCGTCGAGCCAGGCGTGGTGACCGTTGAGCATCCGGTTCGGGCTCGGGTCCGGGCGCTGCTGGGCCAGGGCGGCGGCCGGCTCGCCGATCCGGGTCTCCTGCGTCAGGAGGCCGCCGCCGGGCAGTTCCCCGGCGTCGCCTGGCTGCAGGGCCTCCGCTGCCTCCGCGGTCCGGGACAGCCGGCCGGGGACTCCCTCCGCGGGGGGCCGGCGCTCGGGCCAGTTGATCGCGTTCTGCGTGGTCATGGAGGTGCCTCTCGGATCACATGGGTTTCATCGTTGCCGCCGGTATGGGCTCCCGCCACCCGGCGACGTCCCTTACCGCCAAACCCCACGCCGCCCTGAATCTGCTGCGCGCTTCCTGGCCGTGCACCGCTCCGGCTCGTTCACCGCGGCCGCCCCGCTGCTCGGGCTCTCGCAGCCGACCGTGACGGCCCGATCCGTACGTTGGAGCAGCAGACGGGCCGCGAGCTGTGCACCCGCCTGCCGCGCGGTGTGGAGCCCACGCCGCTCGCCCGTGAGCTCGCCGGCCGGGTCGCGGCCCCGCTCGCCGCCCTCGCCCTGCTCGAGGGCGGCGGACCGCTGTCCGGGCAGACGGCGCCCGTCCATCTGGCGGGCACTTCGGAGCTGCTGTGTGTGCGGGTCCTTCCGGCGCTCGCCCCGCTGATCGCCGACGGCCCGCAACTGCGGGTCGCCCAGGGGCTCACGGACCCGCTCCTCGAAGAGATGCGCGCGGACCCCCCATCGCCCGCCGCTACTGGCGCAGCGTCTTCGGCGGACAGCTCACCGCCCGCGCCGCCCTCACCGTGCCCTGGTGCTGCTCCCTGACCCGGAGGAGCCGCCGCTGAGCGCCTCTTCCTCGTCCAGCGGCCCGGCGCGGACGCCAACCCCGATGTGGTCCGCGTCCGCGACCGGCTGCGCGCGGCGGCAGGCAGCTGGTGGACTTCTGTTGTTCCGCGTCTCAAGAGGGCCCAAGATGTGGGGCATCTTCTAGGGGGACGGGTCCATGAGAATCCGGCACGCCGTCGCGGCCGCGGGCGCCTGCGCCGCAGCACTGTTCTCGTTGACCGGCTGCACCGTGCCGACAGCGGGCGCCACGGGCATCGCGGTGACCGAGGACGGCAAACCGTTCGGCATGCTGATGGTCTGTCACGGCCACATCGACGGCGCCACGTTGTACACCGAGACCACGGGCGACGAGAGCGAGACCGTGGCGAGGTGGAGTCACGCACGGCCGCTCACCGAATTCGTCACATGGCCCCTGGCCACCGGGGGCGACGGCTGGAGCGTCGGCCATCCGATGCCGAAGGCCCTGGAACAGCGTCGTTCCTACACCCTGTACGGGTGGACCGAGGACAGCTCATGGTCCACAGGCGACGTGTCCTTCACCCTCGCGGACCTGGCGAAGCTCTCGCCAGGCCAGGTGCGCTACTTCGCCGGTGACGTCCGCGGCGCCGACCGGGACGGCTACAGGACCGCCTCGTTCGAGGAGTTCCGCACCGACGCCTGCAAGGACGTCTGACCTACGCGACGGCGATGTCCAGGGAGGGCCGCAGCTTGGCGGCCGCGGCCAGCGCCTCGTGCACGGGATGGGCGTCGAAGGCCGCCAACAGGCCGGTGTCCGCCGGTTGCCCGGCGGCCGGGAAGGCGATCTGCTCGTAGGCCGCCTGGAAGCGCGGACCCCAGCGGCGGGCACCGAGGCGGGCCGTGCGGGAGCAGTTGTCGACCATGTACGCCACATCACGCGCGTGCATGTACGGCAGCAGGGAGTCGACCGCCTCGATGACGGACTCGTTGACGATCTCCGACCAGGGGTGGCCGCGCTCGGCGAACTCGTCGATCTGGGCCGTCATCGTCGCGACGAACACTCCGGCGGCGAACGGGTCGACGGGCAGCTCGCGTTCGGCCCGCAACGTGTGCACGCGAGCGCTGACGGTCCACATCGGCGAACCGCCGATGTCACTCATCGGACGGGCCCCGAGCCTGCGTTCGGCCAGGATCACGCTGCGCAGTTCGGTGCCGTCGGCGACCTCGTCGTAGATCTCCGCGACGATCTCCCGGGCGGGCGCGTACGTCGCCGTGTACGCGCGGTCGAAGACGTCCCGTCCGGCGGGGTCGAGCCCCTCGCGCACCGCCCGCAGCCCGGCGCGCGAGATGGTGCGGGCGATGGGGCCCGTGACGTTCTCGCAGGACCTCTCGTACGCCGTCACCTCGTCGTCCCCGGCCAGTCGGTGGCGTGCGTACAGGCTCTCGACGATGCCGTGGACGGCGCCGAGCAGGATGGCGCGCTCGCCGACGATGTCGGAGAGGTACTCGCTGTCGAGGGTGGTGCGGAAGGTGTACGGCGAGCCGAGCGCCACCGACCAGCCGAGCGCGAGGTCGACGGCGCGTCCGTCGGGGTCGGCGTGCACGGCGAAACTGCTGTTGATTCCGGCGCCGTTGATCTCGGCGCCCTGCTCGTAGAGACGGCGCACGGAGTCGCCCATGCCCTTGGGGCAGACGGCGATAACGGCGTGCCCGGACGGGAACTGGCCGCCGGTTTCCCGCAGGTGGCCGAGCAGGAAGCCGTGGGACAGGCCGATGACGGCGCCCGGTTTGAGCGCCGCGAAGATCTTCTGATGGTGGGCGGCGAGTGCGGCGTCCGCGATCAGCAGGATCACGAGGTCGCTGTCCGCGGTGACGTCGAGCCAGTCGCCGAGCGTTCCGTCGTCCTCGGTGAAGCCGTGCGCGCGGGCGTCGGCGGCCGACGGTGAGCCGGGGCGCAGTCCGACAGCCACCCGGATGCCGGTGCCGGCCAGGGAGTCCCGCACATTGCGGGCCTGGGCGCGGCCCTGCGGGCCCCAGCCGATCACGCCGATGCGGCGGACGCCCGCGAAGGCCTCGGGCAGCAGCGGGAAGAGGTGGCGGCCGCCGCGCAGAACGGTCTCGGTGCCGCCGGGCACGTCCATCGTTTCGAGGGGGAAGACGCGGGAGGTGTACGTGGTGGAGGTCATGGTCGAGTTGTAGGCTCCGCCCGATCATTGCGGCAAGCGCAACCTGTGCAGCGGCATGTTGCATGAACTGAAAGGTCCTGGTCACGCATGCGGGACGACCATCGGGAGCTGCGTCTGTTCCTGTATCTGGCGCAGACGCTCAACTTCGGCAGGACGAGCCTCGACTGCCATGTCAGCCCGGCGACGCTCACGCGGACGGTGCAACGGCTGGAGACGGACCTCGGGCACCGGCTCTTCGACCGCGGCCCGCGCGGGGTGTCGCTCACCGTGGAGGGGCACCGGTTCCGCGTATACGCCGTCCAAGCGCTGGAGTTGTGGCGCGCCTACCGTGAGGAGCACCCCGACCCGGCCGAACTCACCGGCCGTTTGGCGGTGTTCGCCACGGTGACGGCCTGCCAGGCCATCCTCCCCGACCTGCTGGCCCCGTTCCGCGCCGCCCACCCGCAGGTACGCCTCGACCTGCGCACCGGGGACGCGGCGGCCGCGCTGGCCCGGCTGGACGAGGGCGAGGTGGACGTGGCGGTCGCGGGCATCCCGGCGCGGCTGCCGGAGCCGCTGGTGAGCCGGACGGTCGCGGTCACCGAGTTGGTGTTCGTCACCGCACGGGACCGCCCCTCCCCCGGCCTCGACGGCCCCTTCGTGCTCCCGCACCGCGGTCTGGTCCGCGACGCGGCCGACCGCTGGTTCCGCGCCCGCGGTACTACGCCCGACGTGGCCTGCGAACCGGACGGCCACGAAGGGCTGTTGACGCTGGTCGCCCTGGGCTGCGGCACGGGCGTGGTGCCGCGCCTCGTACTGGAGCACAGCGCGGTGCGCGACCGGTTGTCGGTGGTACCGGCCGATCCGCTGCCGGAGGCGTTCCCGATCGGGCTGTGCGTACGGCGGGCCGATCTGCGGCGGCCGACGGTGGCTGCCCTGTGGAGCCTGACCGATCGTCAGGCCATGGCTTGACGCACACCGACTCGGGCGCAGGCCCGGCTCAGGCAGCCGCCAGCGCCGCCAACGGATCGTCCAGCACCGGCTGCCACGCCAACTCCGCGGCGCCGACGAGACTGTTGTGGTCGAGCGTGCAGGCCAGGATCGGTACTCCACCGCTACGCCCCCACAGGCTGCGGTCGGCGACGACCGCGCGCAGCCGCTCGGGGTCGGCGTCGAGCAGCGTGCGGTGCAGGCCGCCGAGGATGATGCGGTCGGGGTTGAGGATGTTCACCAGGCCGGCAAGTCCCAGGCCCAGGCGGTCGATGAGGATCTCGGCGGCCGTGCGGACCGACGGGTCGCCGTACTCGCCCCGGATCAGGTCCTTGGCCTGTTGCAGCAGCGACACCTCGGGGCCAGGCTCGCGGCCCGCCGTCGTGAGCAGGGCCAGCGGATCCGCCTCGACGTCGAGGCAGCCGCGGCTGCCGCAGTGGCAGGGGCGGCCCTCGGGGTTGACGGTGAGGTGACCGACTTCGAGGGCGAGGCCCGAACTTCCCGTGTGCAGGCGCCCGTCGAGCACGAGCGCGCCGCCGACACCCCGGTGCCCGGTGGCCACGCACAACAGGTCGCGGGCGCCGCGTCCGGCGCCGTGCCGGTGTTCGGCGAGCGCGGCGAGGTTGACGTCGTTGGCCGCGAAGGCCGGCCCGGTGATGCCTGCGGCGCGGACACGCTCGGCGAAGATCTCCCGCACGGGTGCGCCCACCGGCCAGGCGAGGTGCAGCGGGTTCAGCGCCAGCCCCTCCGGCTCGGTGACGGCGGACGGCACGGCCAGCCCGGCGCCCACACAGCGCCGGCCGGTCTGTCGCAGCAGCTCCGCGCCCGCGTCCACGACCGATCCGAGCACCTTGGCCGGGTCCGCGTCGACGGCCTCGCAGCCGGGGGCGGTCGCGACGATGCGTCCGCCGAGCCCGACCAGTGCGGCCCGGAACCCGTCGGCGTGCACCTGCGCGGCCAGCGCCACGGGCCCGTCCTCGGCGAGTCGGAGCCGGTGCGAGGGCCGGCCCTGCGACCCTGCGGCGGCACCGGGCCGTGCGTCGACCCGGATCAGCCCCAGCGCCTCCAGCTCCGCGGCGACCGCTCCCGCCGTCGCCCGGGTGACCCCGAGTTCGGCGGTGAGCACGGCCCGGGTCGGTGCCCGCCCGGTGTGCACGAGCTCCAACGCGGGCCCGAGCGCACCCCGCCCCCGGTCCAACCGCGTCCTCGAGGTGGTCACTTCCCCCGCCGGCCGGGGGTCCGCCTTGCCGCTCATGAGGGCGAGTCTCCCATGATCCGTTCGTCAGGTGGCGGCCGGGAAGCCGCTGACCCGCAGGGTGATGTTCAGCCGGCCGGTCAGCCCCAGCCCGGCCGGCGCCGTGCCCGGGTGCACGCGCGGCACCCCGTGGTAGGCGAACCGGGAGGGTCCGCCGAAAACGAACAGGTCACCGCTGCGCAGTTCGACGTCCGTGTACGGCCGGGTCCGGGTCTCGGTGTTCCCGAAGCGGAAGACACAGGTGTCGCCGAGGCTCAGGGACACGACCGGAGCGTCGGACTTCTCGTCGCTGTCGCGGTGCATGCCCATGCGGGCGCCGCCGTCATAGAAGTTGATCAGTGCGATGTCGTACGCCGCCGTCGTGGCCGCGTCCGGACCGAACGCCTCGGTCACCGCGCGCCGTCCCAGCTCCCCCAGCCACGCGGGGAACGGTTTCACGGGCGCCCCGTCGCCGTCGGCGACCGTGCGGGCGTAGGCGTACGGATACCAGTGCCAGCCCAGACAGACCTGCCGGGCGGTCATCGTGCCGCCGCCGGGGGTGCGGACCGTGCGCAGTCCGGCGGGCGGTCGGGCCCACTCCCGGCAGGCCGCGACCAGCTCCCGCCCGCGCTCCCGGCCGAGCCAGTCCGGTACGTGGACGGCGCCGGGCGCGATCTCCTTACGCTCCCTGGGGAACAGCTGGGCCTCCATGGGGTCCATCCTCCCCCACCGTCTGTGAGCTGCGGCTCCGCTAGCCTGGACGCACGATGAACGACCGTATGACGACGCCCTGGGGCGAGCCGGCACTCGCCCGATTCCCCGAGGACCCGCGTGACCGGCTGCGCGCCTGGGACGCCTCCGACGAGTACCTCCTCAGGCATCTCGCCGAGCACAAGGTCCCGCTGTCCGGCACGGTCGTGGTCGTCGGGGACCGCTGGGGCGCGCTGGTCACGGCGCTGGCGGCGCACCGGCCGGTGCAGATCACCGACTCCTTCACGGCCCAGGAGGCGACACGGGCCAACCTCGCCCGGGCCGGCGCCGAGAGGGGTTCCGTACGGCTGCTCACCACGCAGGATCCACCGCCCGACAGCGTCGACGTCCTCCTGGTGCGGGTGCCGAAGAGCCTGGCGCTGCTCGAGGACCAGTTGCTGCGGCTGGCGCCCGCCCTGCACGCGAGCACGGTCGTCGTCGGCACGGGCATGGTGAAGGAGATCCACACCTCGACCCTGCAGTTGTTCGAGCGCATCCTCGGCCCGACCCGGACCTCCCTCGCCGAGCGGAAGGCCCGGCTGATCTTCTGCACTCCGGATGTTTCGCGGGCGCGGGCCGCCAATCCGTGGCCGTACAGCTACACGCTCCCCGAGGGCATAGGTCCCGTCTCCGGGCGCACGGTCGTCAGTCACGCGGGCGTGTTCTGCGCCGACCGGCTCGACATCGGCACCCGGTTCTTCCTCCGGCATCTGCCGCAGACGCGGGGGCCGCGCCGGGTCGTGGACCTGGGCTGCGGCAACGGGATCGTCGGTACGGCGGTGGCGTTGGCCAATCCCGAGGCCGAGGTGCTGTTCACGGACGAGTCGTTCCAGGCCGTGGCCTCGGCGGAGGCGACGTACAAGGCGAACGGGGTGCCCGGGCACGCCGAGTTCCGCGTCGGGGACGGGCTGGCCGGGGTGCCGGACGCCAGCGTGGACATCGTCATCAACAATCCGCCGTTCCACTCGCACCAGGCCACGACGGACGCGACGGCGTGGCGGATGTTCACCGGGGCGCACCGGGCGCTGCGACCGGGCGGTGAGCTGTGGGTGATCGGCAACCGGCACCTGGGCTACCACGTCAAGCTGCGGCGGCTGTTCGGCAACAGCCGACTGGTGGCGAGCGACCCGAAGTTCGTGGTGCTGAAGGCCGTCAAGAAGTAGGTCCGCCGATCACCTGAACGAGTCCGGCCACGGTCCGCACCATCGCCTCCCGGCCGATGCTCAGGTACCTGCGCGAGTCGGCCGCCTCGGGGTGCTCTGCGAGGAACTCCCTGATCGCGCCGGTCATGGCCAGGTTGAGGGCGGTGCCGACGTTCACCTTGGCGATGCCGCCCGCGACCGCGGCGGCCAGTTCACCGTCCGGGACGCCGGAGGAGCCGTGCAGGACGAGCGGCACGTCGAGGGTGGTCGAGAGGCGTTTGAGGAGGTCGTGGTCGAGGGCGGCGGTGCGCGTGGTCATCGCGTGGACGCTGCCGATGGCGACGGCCAGTGCGTCCACTGCGGAATCTGCGACGAAGGCGCGGGCCTCGGCGGGATCGGTGCGGGCGCCGGGCGCGTGGGCGTCGAGCGGGGCCCGGCCGTCCTTGCCGCCGATCTGCCCCAACTCCGCCTCGATCCACAGCCCTCGGGCATGCGCCCAGTCGACGGCAGCGCGTGTCGCGGCGAGGTTCTCGGCGTAGGGCAGGCGGGACGCGTCGTACATCACCGAGC
Source organism: Streptomyces sp. HUAS ZL42 (assembly GCF_040782645.1). Taxonomy (GTDB): domain Bacteria; phylum Actinomycetota; class Actinomycetes; order Streptomycetales; family Streptomycetaceae; genus Streptomyces. Next base: position 8,799,446 of record NZ_CP160403.1, on the reverse strand, counting down.
TGAATCCGGCGTCCGGGGCCTGGCGCAGCAGGGTGTCGCTCTGGATGTGGTCGAGGTGCAACGCGACGGGGACGGCGGCTTGTTCGGCGGCGGCGACCGCGGCGCGGGCGAGCGGGAGCAGGCGTCCGTAGCGGAACGTGACGGCGTTCTCGCTGACCTGGAGGACGACGGGCGCGGCCGCGGACTCTGCGCCCGCGATGACGGCCTCGACGTGTTCCAGCGTGATGATGTTGAACGCGGCGACGGCGGAGCGGGCTGCTGCGGCGCGGGTGACCAGCTCGCCGGTGCTCGTGAGGGGCACGGCCTGTCCTTCCTGGAGGGTCAGGGGGCGAGGACGATCGAGCGGGTGAGGTGGCGCGGGCTGTCGGGGTCGAGGCGGCGTGCCGCCGCGACCGCCACCGCGAGCCGCTGGGCCCGGACCAGTTCGGCGAGCGGGTCGAGGCGGCCCTCGATCCACCGCCCGCCCGTGGCGCGTACCTGTTCGGCCAGTCCCGCGGGTGCGTCGCCGAACATCCAGGTCGCCGTGCCGGTGGTGCTGATGCTGATGGGGCCGTGCCGGTACTCCATCGCCGGGTAGGCCTCGGTCCAGGACAGTGACGCCTCACGCATCTTCAGCCCGGCCTCACTCGCCAGCCCCACGGTCCAGCCGCGGCCGAGGAAGGTGAACTGCCTGCAGTCCACGAGCCCTTCGGGCAGATCGGCGGCGATCGCGGTGCGTGCGTCGGCGACGACCACGTCGGTGTGCAGGCCCAGATGGGTACGGAGGAGGGTCAGCGCGGTGGTCGCGAACCGGGTCTGGACGACGGAGCGTTCGTCGGCGTAGTCGAGCACGACGACGTCGTCGGCGGCCGTCATGACGGGGGTGTGCGGGTCCGCGGTGATCGCGGTGGTGGGTGTACGTCCCTTCAGGCGCCCGAGCAGGTCGAGCACCTCGGTCGTCGTACCGGAACGGGTGAGGGCGACGACACGGTCGTAGTGCCGGCCGTACGGGAACTCGGAGGCGGCGAAGGCGTCCGTCTCCCCCTGGCCCGCGCCCTCGCGCAGGGCCGCGACCGACTGCGCCATGAAGTACGAGGTGCCGCAGCCGACGACCGCGACCCGCTGCCCGGGCTCCGGCAGCACCCCGGCGTGGCCCGCCGCCTCCGCGGCGGCGCGCGTCCAGCACTCGGGCTGGCTGCTCAGCTCGTGTTCGACATGGGTCATGCCCCACCCCTCCGCGATCTGATTGTTCTTGCAAGATACAGCGCACTTTCGAGCACAATCAAGCACGGCAGCTGAGGAAAGGGTGCGCTAAGGTCGCGAGAGATCGAGGAGACGGAGGGCCCGGATGTCGCGCGACGCCCGCTGGAAGGCGCTGTTGGAGCTGCTCGTCGACCGCGGCCGCCTCGACGTCGAGGAAGCCGCCGGTGAACTGCGGGTGTCGGCCGCCACGATCCGGCGCGACTTCGACCAGCTCGCCGAGCAGCAGATGCTCGTGCGCACCCGTGGCGGCGCGGTCGTCCACGGCGTGTCCTACGAACTGCCCCTGCGCTACAAGACCGCCCGGCACGCCTCCGAGAAGCAGCGCATCGCCAAAGCGGTGGCGGACCTGATCGCGCCCGGCGAAGCGGTCGGACTGACCGGCGGCACGACCACCACCGAGGTGGCGCGCGCGCTGGCGGTGCGCGGCGACCTCGCCTCCGGCTCGCCCGCGCTGACCGTCGTCACGAACGCGCTCAACATCGCCAACGAACTGGCCGTACGGCCCCAGTTCAAGATCGTGGTCACTGGTGGCGTGGCACGGGCACAGTCGTACGAGCTGATCGGTCCACTGGCGGACGGCGTACTGAGCCAGATCACGATGGACGTGGCGGTACTCGGAGTGGTCTCGTTCGACGTCACGCACGGCGCCGCCGCGCACGACGAGGCGGAGGCGGCGATCAACCGGCTGCTGTGCGAGCGGGCGGAGCGCGTGGTGGTGGCCGCCGACTCCAGCAAGCTGGGGCGCCGGGCGTTCGCCCGGATCTGCGGGTCCGAGTCGGTGGACACGCTGGTCACGGACACGGCTGCCGGGGCGGACACGGTGCGGCGGCTCGAGGAGGCGGGGATCCGCGTCATCACCGTCTGAGCATGTTCCCGGCCCCGCGGTGTCCGATTCCGTCCAGCCCGGGAGCCAGGCGCACGTCGGGCCGGCGACGAGTCAGGTCACGCCGGTCCCCTCCTGCCTCGCCCGCGCCCGGGTGGCCGAGGCCCGCGGCGTCTACGAGCGTGTCATCGCGGACCTGTCCCCCGGTCGTTCACCCGCCGGTGCGGGGGCGGTCGACGAACCAGGGTTCCGCCCCTGGCCGGACGTGAACACCAACGCCCTGGTGCTGACAGGCCGGCTCGAGAGGCCGGCTCGAGAGGCCGGTCACTTTTCTCACCCCGCACGAGGAACGCGGAGCCCGCCTTTCTCACCCCGCACGAGGAACGCGGAGCCCGCCGCGGCCGCCATCCCACCCAGGCCCGCCTCGGTCCGGACCGAGGCGGGCCTCACCGCTGCCCGCAGCGCAGACTTCGCCCACGGTCAGACCCTGCGCCGGGCAGGCAAGCGCCGGGAGGCCGACGCGGCCCTCCACAAGGCGCGCGGCGCCTGCCTCGACCTCGGCGCCCGGCCTCTCCCACCTCACACCGCAGGAGCAGGCGGTGGCCCGGCTGGTGGCGGCGGGCAACAGGCAGACCGCGCTGGAGCTGTACATCTCCGTGAAGACCGTGCAATATCACCTGACCCACATCTGCACGAAGCTCGGCATCCGTTCGCGCAGCCAACCGGCAGCGAGGTTCAGGGCCGGCCGACCCGCGGCGTCCGCCCCCGCAATCACAAAGCTCGGGCAACGATGCAACCGTTGGGGTAATCAGTGTGTCTCACCAGATATCAGGCACTTCGCACACTTGGGAGACATCATGGAGCGAAGCAGAACGGCCTTGACGGCCCTCGCTCTCATGACCGCAACGCTGGGGGTGGCCGCGATACCGGCCGACGCCGCCCCGGTCAGCACGACACAGGCCACGGCCTGCCCGACCGGCTGGGGCAGCCTCGCCAAGACACGTGACGCCGGCACGACGGATCCTGTGAAGAACGTCAGGACCGGCCGTCACACCTGCTTCGACCGGATGGTCGTCGACGTGCCCGGGGCGAGCGCCGGCCACCTCGGGTACTCGGTCAGGTACGTCAGCCATCTCTACCAGGACGGTTCCGGCCGCCTCATACCCGTCAGCGGCGGAGCCGTCCTCGAGGTACGGGTGACCGCGCCCGCCTACTACCCCGACTCCGGCGCCCCCGCCTATCCCGCACGGGCGGGTCGCCCCCTGCCGGGTGTGGACCTCACGGGGTACCGCACCTTCCGGGACACCCGCTTCGCGGGCAGCTTCGAGGGTGACACACAGCTCGGCCTCGGAGTCCGCGCCCGACTGCCGTTCCGGGTGTTTGCGCTGGACGGCCGTGTCGTGGTGGACGTCGCCCACAACTGGAGCGGGACACGCTGACGTTCACGGCAGAGCGCAACTCACCGTTGTCGTGAGCAAGTTGCCGGTGGCGGCGATTTGACACCACGCCGCCACCTGTCCAACCTATGCTCATGAAATCCATTTCCAATAGGAACGGTTAGTCATGCGCGTGGCGTTCGTCGGCAAGGGCGGCAGCGGCAAGACGACCCTGTCCGCCCTCTTCTCCCGTCACCTGGCACGCTCCGGCGCGCCGGTCGTCGCCATCGACGGCGACATCAACCAGCACCTCGCCCAAGCGCTCGGTCTCGCCGAGGACGAGTTCTTCACCGCGCCGCCGCTCAGCGCACGGACCGGCGAGATCAAGGACCATCTGCGGGGCACGAACCCGCGGATCGCGTCCCGCGACGCCATGGTCAAGACGACCCCGCCCGGACGGGGCTCCCGGCTGCTGCGGCTGCTGGGCGACGACGAGATCCACGCCCGTCACGTCCAGGAGGTGGGCGGGGTGGCGCTGATGGTCACCGGAGCCTTCGACGAGAGCGACCTCGGGGTGGCCTGCTATCACTCCAAGCTCGGCGCCGTCGAGCTGTACCTCAACCACCTCGTGGACGGTCCCGGCGAGTACGTCGTCGTCGACATGACCGCGGGCGCCGACGCGTTCGCCTCCGGCCTGTTCACCCGGTTCGACATGACCTTCCTGGTCGTCGAGCCGACCCTGAAGAGCGTCTCGGTCTACCGCCAGTACCGCGAGCACGCCGCCGAGTTCGGCATCCCGGTCGCCGTGGTCGGCAACAAGGTCGGCGGTGCGGACGACCTCGCCTTCCTCCGGGAGCACATCGGCGACGCCCTCCTCGCCCACTGCGAACAGTCCACCTTCGTACGCGCCCAGGAGCAGGGCCGCGCTCCCGGCGACCTGGAGCCGCACAACGCAAAGGCCCTGGACCGGCTGCGCGAGGCCGTGGACGCCCGCACCAAGGACTGGGCCGCCTTCCAGCGGCACGCCGTCGAGTTCCACCTGCGCAACGCCGCCGCCTGGGCCAACGACGCGACGGGCCAGGACCTCGCCGACCAGGTCGACCCCGGCTTCCGGCACGGCCCCGCGGCCCTGCCGGCCTTCGCCTGACCCCCATCAGCACCTTCAACAGACAGGACGCATCTTCATGTCGCTCGATGTCTCCCCGCAACTGCTCGCCGAAGCCGAGAACGGCGAGGTGCGGGAGGAGGACTTCGTGGAAACGGTCCGTACGTCCCTGCCGTACGCCTATGATCTCGTCGCCCGCCTCGTCGGCGAACTGCGGGACGGCAACGCGGAGTTCACCGACAACCAGACCCCGCCGCCCTCCGAGAAGGAACGCGGACAGCTGCTGCGGGCACTGTCCAGCGACGCGATCCGGGGCACCCTGGAGAGGCACTTCGGCGTCGCGCTCGCCTTCCAGAACTGCCACCGTGTCGCCGTCTTCCGCCCCGAGGACCGCGGGGGCGCGACCCATACCCGGTTCACCTCCCTGCGCGCCCAGATCCTCAACCAGTCCCCGGAGTTCCGCGACTGCTGAGCCGACTCGGGCCTCGAGACGTCGCCGACGCATGTGGGCCGGCGGTCGCTGCGAGATCACCGAGCCGCTCCGTCTCGGCGAATCCGCCGAGACGGATTCGCGGCCGCGGCTCGGTCACGGTCAAGCACGGCCGCAGCGGTGAACTGCCCTTCGTCACCGAGCGCCGGGAATTCCGGCAGTACGGCCCGCACGTCCGCCTCCGCCGGCCGGTGTTCACCCGCGAACGCCTGCCGGCCTGCGGTGCCCCTGGCGGCCGCGCCCATCTGCACATCGCCGCACACCGAAAGGCCCGGCACGCCACCGCCGAGGTGACCTTCGTATGACATCGGCGGCCGTGCGATGCCTCAGGCGATCGCCTCGGCCGGCAGGTCGACCGACGGCGGGGGACTCCGTTCAGTGGCCGCGGAAGGCGTCCTCGAGCCACCATGCCCCACGGTCCGCGACCACCTTGGCGTCGATGAGCAGCGGCGCGGAGCGTGGCCCGGCGACCCAGTCCTGCACTGCTTTCAGATCCGCAAGAGTGCGCACGGTCACCGCCTCGAAGCCGTACCCCCGCGCCACGGCGGCGATGTCCGTCGCCGGGAACCGGACCGTCTCGAGTGGATGTCCGTCGGGCCCGAAGTGGTGCACCTCCGCTCCGTAGGCGTCGTCGTTGTACACGACGACCACCATCGGCAGCCCGAGCCGGCGTACGGTGTCGAACTCCGCGGAGCCCATCAGCGCGCCGCCGTCCCCGAGCGCGGCCACCGCAAGGCGGTCCGGCATCGCGAGTGCCGCGCCGATCGCGGTCGACAGACCCAGGCCGATCGACTGGAACGCCTGGGTGAAGCACAGCCCGTTCTCGTCCGGCACCGCGAGGTACATGCTCGGGTGGCCCATGAAGTTGCCGGAGTCCACTCCGACGACCCGCTGCGCGGGGAGGATGTCGTCGAGCGCGATGCTCAGCGTTCGCGGGTCGATCCGCTCGCGCGTGCTCAGGTCGTCGTAGGGCACGTCCCGCCAGCGCACGCGGGCGGCGATGGCCGCGGCGACGTCGGCCGTCCGGTAACGCCGCCGTTGTCCCCCGCCCGCCTCCAGTACGCGCCGCGCCGTGAGCTCGACGTCGCCGGTGACCCCGAGCTGCACCTCCCGGTGCGCACCGAGCGCCGACGCGTCGTCGTCGACCTGCACCACGGTCGTACCGGCGCCGATCAGACGGCCGTGCCGCATCGTCCACATGTTCAGCGCGCAGCCCCAGCCGACGATCGTGTCCGCGGCCCCGATCAGCTCGGCCGTCAACGGCGACGAGAACCCTCCGGACACGTCGAGCGACCAAGGACTGGCCTGGAACAGGCCGCGCGCCACGGCCGACGTCGCCAGCAGCGCACCGCAGCGCTCGGCGAGCGCCTCGAGGGCGTCGCGGGCGCCGGGCGAGCGTGCTCCGCGGCCGGCCACGAAGACCGGCCGCCGTGCCTGTTCGAGCACCCGCGCCAGCGCCGCCACACCCGCGGCCTCCGGCTCGACCGCCACTCGTTGCGGCGGCGGCGCGGCCTGCGCCAGGGCACCGTCGGGGACGTCCAGAGCCTGCACGTCCAAGGGGAGGTTGAGCAGCACGGTGCGCCGTTCGTGCAGGGCTCGTCGCACCGCGGTGACCGCCTGTTCCACCGCGTCCCCGGCCGATGTGACCCGCACCGGGACGGCGCCCACCGCGTGTGCCAGCGCCTCCTGGTCGACGAAGAAGTTGGATCTGGGTTCGGTCACCTCGGCTGCCAGTACGAGCATCGGCGTACGGCTCTTGGCCGCCTCGGTGATTCCCGTCATGGCGTTCGTCAGACCGGGCCCCTGATGGACGGTCACGGCGGCCACGGTGCCGCTCATGCGCGCGTACGCGTCGGCCATCGTCGCCGCGCCGCCCTCGTGGCGTGCGGCGACGAAACGCGCCCCCGCCGCCACCATGGCGTTGGTCAGATGGAAGTTGCCCGATCCGACCACACCGAAGACCTGGCCGACCCCGGCCGCGACCAGCGCCCGTCCGACGGCCTCCGCGACTTTCACGAGCGCTCCACCAGCGCGAGCACCCGCGCGGGAGCCCCGGACCCCTTGACGATGGGCAAGGGTCCCGCGATGACGACGGAGCCCGTCGCCGGCAGCTCCGCCAGGTTCCGCAACTGGGTCAGCCCGTACTTGTCACCACCCATCAGATACGAGTGGCAGGGGAAGGCCGGATCGAAGGAGTGCGCACCTCCGGCGTCGGTGCCCACCGTCTCCACTCCGAGGCCGATCACCGGGGACTCCTGTGCCACCCAGCGGGCGCATTCCGGCGACAGGCCGGGCGTGTGCGGGCCGTTCTCGTCCGCGTTCAGGAACGCCTCCTGCGAGTGGGACCGGGCGTCCCAGCCGGTGCGCAGCAACAGCCAGCCGCCCTCGGGCAGCGGCCCGTTCCCGGCCTCCCAGGCCTTCACATGGTCCACCTCCACGAGGAAGTCCGGGTCCTCCTGCGCTTCTGCGGTGAAGTCCAGTACGACGGCCGGCGCGACGAGCCTGCGGGCGGGCACGGACGCCACGTCGTCGAGGTCCTGCCCGGTCACCCAGTGGTTCGGGGCGTCGAAGTGGGTGCCGGTGTGCTCGCCGCTGCGGAAGTTGTTCCAGTACCAGGCCGGGCCCCGGTCGTCGTACCTGCTGATCTCCTCCAGTTCGAACACCGCCGTCTGGCCGAACTCGGGCGGCAGCTGGATCACCGGCGTCGACGACGACAACGGGGACGTGAGGTCGACGACTTGGATCGACCCGCCCCGCAACCCGGACACCAGCGATGCGAGGACGGACGGCTCGGACATGGGGCCTCCTGAGTCGATGCGGAACTCACAGCATGGGCCGGAACGAACCGTTCCGTGGTAGGCACGATGCGATCGACGATCCGGTTGGGCCGATCGAGAGGCGGGGGCACTGTGCTCGGCAGGAGTACGGCCACGAGGGCGGCGGTCGCGTTCACGGTCGGCGTACTGGGGCCGGCCGGCTGCGCCTTCGGGTCCGGCGCAGGCTCGGCGGAGCCTTCGGATGTCGCGGTCGGCACCGTGACCGCTTCCTCCGCCGCGCCGTCGCCCTCCCCGTCCGTCCCGCGCCCGCCCTCCGTGTCGGCATCGGCTTCCCGGAGCCCGTCGCCGGTGCCTGTCACCGGGCCGGATCAGAAGCTGGTGACCATGACCGTCAGCGGCGGCTTCGCCGGCGTCCACCAGCAGGTGATTCTCCGGGGCGACGGCACCGTCCACAGCAGTGACAAGGGCGGACCGGTGGTGCGTCGTACGAGCGCGGCCCAGTTCAGGGAGTTGCGCACGCTGCTCGGTGATCCGGCGCTCGACGAGGTCCCCGACTTCATCATGGACATGGGTGCGGTCGACATGTTCCAGTACACACTTCAGCTCGACGGCCGTACGGTCCGCACGGACCGCTCCTCCGAACATCCCGCGCTCGACCGCCTCATCACCGCCCTCAGCGAGTGGCTGCCGCGCTGACCTCAGGCCCCGCACGAAGGATGTGGGCCAGGGCGAGACGGGACGAGATGCCGAGCTTGCGGTAGATGCGGGCCAGGTGGGTGTCCACGGTGCGGGGGCTGAGGAAGAGCCGTTCCGCTATCTGCCGGGAGCGCAGCCCTTCGGCGGCGAGTTCGGCGACCTCGCGCTCCCGGTCGCTGAGCTGAGCGAGGTGGTGTGCCGCCTCGTCGCTCTCCGCCAGCTCGGCGCGTACACGCGCGGCCTGCTCCCGTACCAGGACCGCTCCGCAGGGACGGGCCAGGGCCACCGCTGTTTCCAGCTGGGCGAGGGCGGCGGCCTGTCCATGGACCTCATGGGCCGAGCGCGCCCCGGCGACCAGCGTCCAGGCGTGCTGGACGGGCAGACCTGCGACCCGGAATCCCTCCGCCGCCAGCTCGAACAGCTCCGCGGCGGCGGCGTGTTCGCCGTCGGTCAGATGAAGCTGGGCACGCGCCCGGCGGACATACGCCCACTGCGCACGCAGGCCCAGCCGCTCGGCATCCGATTCCGCGTCCCGTACCAGCCGGTGGGCGGCCTCCGCGTCGTCGCAGGCCAGCGCGGCCGTCGCCATCAGCGCGAGCAGGGAGGGCCGGAAGGCCGGCTGGACCAGCGGCAGCCCCTCGCCTCCCCCGCTCTCCAGCAGGGTCCGCAGGGCTCCGGCGGCGTCCCCGCCGAGCAGCCGTGTCTGGGCCAGCAGACCGATCGCGGCGGTGGCCCACCAGCCGGGCCCGGGACGGGCGGTGCCGGCCACCTCTTCGGCGAGGGCGGCAGCCTCGTCGGCGTACTGCCGCCCCCGGGACCACACGAGCGCCGAGGCGCGCATCGCCGTCGCCAGTGCCACCGCGTCCGAGGCACCCATGGAACGGGCCAGTTGCCCGGCGTCCCGCGCCCTCCGCTGTGCCTCGTCCAGTCGGCCGGTCCACTGGTCGAGCACGGAGAGTCCCAGGAGCTGGTGCATCAGGATGTGCTTCTGCGCACCGCCGTTCGCGGCGCGCAGCCCGCGGTCCAGATGACGGTAGGCGTCCGTGAACCTCTCCAGGTAGATCTCGGCGCAGCCGAGCAGGGCGAGGGTCTCCGGCGTGTGTCCGGCGACGGCGTCCGGCAGGGCGTCCACGAGCTGTACGCACCGGGTGACCTTGGTCGCACCGCTGTCCAGACGGCCCAGGTGGGTGTCGCAGAAGGCGGCGAGGACACGCAGCGCGGTCCGGGCGGCGGGGTCGGCATCGCTGCGCGCCCGGGAAGCCTCGTGGAGCAGGGTGCGCGCCTGGTCGTGGGTGCCGCGCAGGACGTGGACGAGGCCGTACTGGAAGACCAGCTCCACCGCCTCGGCGGGCAGGGGATCGGGCAGCGGCCGGGGCAGGGTGCGCAGGGCCGTGCGAGCGATCGCCTCGGCCTCCTCGTACCGGCACAGCAGACGCTCGGCGTCCGCGCAGACCGCGTGGGCCTGCATGCGCTGCCGGTCGGTAAGTGCCGAGGAGCGCTCCCCGAGCAGTTCATGGGCGAGGGCCCGCGCCTCCTCCAGTCGGCCGGCGGCGATCAGCGCGCGGCAGCGGGCGAGTTCCAGCGTGGTTCTGGACGCGGTCCGGCCGTTGTCGGGCGGGCACTCCAGGGCCAGCCGGAGCCATCGCGCCGCCGTGGCGGGAGCACGCGTGACGATCTCCGCCGCGCCCTCGGCGAGGATCCGTGCCGCCGTGGCGCCGTCCGTGCCCAGCAGGTGCTCCGCGTGGCGGGCCTGTTCGCTCGCGGGGCCCCCGCGCCCGGCGATCATGTCCAGGGCGCGCTGGTGGGCGCGCAGCCGGAAGGACAGGTCGGCGCTCTCGTGCGCCACATGTCCGATGACACGGTGCCGGAAGGACAACCTCCCGCCCCAGCGGGCCGGTTGCATCAGATCCACCCGGGTGATCTCGGCGAACGCGTCCAGGGTGCGGTCCAGGCCCAGGCCGGAGACGTGGGCGACGTCCTCGGGCCGGAACTGATCGCCGAGCACGGCGGCCGCCCTCGCCGTGGTCGCGGCGTCGGGGGTCAGCGCGTCGAGTTCGGCGATCACCGGCCTGGCCTCGCGGAGCAGCCCGTCCGTGTCGAGGCCGGGATGGTCGGGCCAATGCTCCGGGTGCCAGCCGGCCGCCACGAGCAGGCGCAGATGGCGCGGGTTCCCGCCGGCCGCGGCGCACAGGGGCTCGGCGAACTCACGCAGGTCGGTGGCGTCCTGGAGTTCCTGAGCCGTCGCGGGTCTTCGCCAGGTGCCGAGCAGGGACGCCGTCGCGTCGGCGTCCAGCGGACCGGGCTCGATACGCGTCACGGTGCCCGCACCCACCCCGTTGTCCAGCGCTTCGAGCAGCAACGGACTGGTCTGCCGGGGCCGATGGGCGATCGCGAGGACGTACGGAGCAGGGCCCGGGGACCGGATCAGCCGCGCGGCCAGCTCCGCCGAGGACTGATCGCACCACTGCAGGTCGTCCAGTGCCAGGACGCCCCCGGCCGCCCACTCGGGAACCTGGTGGAGTTCCGGCGCGGCGGGGTCGGCCGTCTCCTCGAAACCCGACCGGGCCGCCCTGGCGTCCCGGAAGACCTGGTACGGCGTCATGTCCCCGCGCACCGCGTGGGCGCGGGCCACCGGGAGCCCGTGCCGCAGGGCCAGCTCCGTGAGAGAGGTGGCCAGGGAGGTCTTGCCGATACCCGCCTCGCCGGTGATCTCCACCACCGATCCCCGTCCGGCAACCAGTGCGTCCACGACCTCTGTCAGCCGTGCGATCTCGGCTTCCCGCACGGTCGGCAAACCGTCGGTCCCCTGCGACGGCACAGCGAACATCAACGCCTCTCATCCGGCAACGACATGCGGTGCGCGCTCCGGAAAGCGTTCCCTGGAGGCGGCTGTTCACCCACCATACAGAAAGAGAAGCAGCCGCTCGACTTCGCTTTTTGAAGCAAGCGACCTTCTGTTATTCAGAATTGAACGTCATGCAAAAGGTTTTGCGGCCCACGGCGCTACGGGATGTCCCAAGTGAACCGGTGCACGTGGATGCCGAAGTAGGGGAACGACTCCACCTCGCGCACGCCGGTAATCGTGCGGATGTCGTCATTGATGACGGCGGACAGTTCGTCCATCGTGCGGCAGACGACCTCGGCGAACAGGTCGAAGGAGCCGGCGGTGGCCACGAGATAGATGACGCTGTCGATGCGCTCCAGTGCGTCGATGATCTCCCGTGGCCCACCGTCGACCTTGATGCCGAGCAACGCCATGACGGGCAGCCCGAGTTTCAGCGGGTCGGTGACCGCGGCGAACTGCAGCAGCCCGCTCTCCGTGAGCCGTTGCACCCGCGTCCGCACGGCCGGCGCGGACAGCCCCACCTCCTTGCCGAGGTCGGTGTACGAGGCCCGCCCGTCCTGCTGCAGCAGCCGGATCAGGGTCTTGTCGACTGCGTCCAGATCGATACGGGCTGCCACATGACCGCCTTTCGCCTCTTGAGTCGTCCGGACGGCGACGGTACCAACTCGTCAGGGCGGGACCTGCGGCAGGAAGCTCAGAGGGACGCCGGGGCGGGCTCCCCCGTGCCTCGGCGCCCTCGGCGCCAGGCATACAGCGCGAGTGCCACGAGGGTCATCGCGTACGGGATGGTCGACACCAGCTGGGGCGGTACGTCGAGCGTGCCGAGCTGTACGGCCAGGGCCTCCGCCGCGCCGAAGCCGAGGGCGGCGAGGAAGACGCCCCAGGGACGCAGGCCGCCGAGGAAGACCGCGGCGAGGGCAATGAATCCTCGGCCGGCCGTCATGTCCCGCACGAAGAAGGACACGTAGCCCATGCTGAGGAAGACCCCGGCGAGACCGGCGAGCGCGCCGCTGAGAGCGAGCCCGGCGTACTGGACGCGCCGCACCGGGATGCCCACCGACGCGGCCGCCTCCGGCATCTCGCCCACGGCCCGCAGATGGAAGCCGAAGCGGGTGCGGTAGAACAGCCAGGCGACGAACGGGGCGGTCAGGAAGGCCAGCCAGGTGACCATGTTCTGGTCGCTCAGCACGTCACCGAGCACCGGGATGCCGTCGATGCCGGGCAGCGGGACGCTCGGCAGGGTGCCGCTCTTGAGCCCGGAGGTGCCGCCCTTGTCGTCGAGGAGGGTGAAGACGGCGTAGGCCGTGGCGCCGGAGGCGAGCAGGTTGAGGCCGATGCCCGCGATGATCGCGTCCGCGCCGAGTTCCAGTCTCAGTGCGGCGAGCAGCAGGCCGAGAAGCGTGGCCACCGCGATCCCGCCCAGCGCACCCAGGGCCACGGAGTGGCTGTATCCGGCGACCAGCGCGCCCGTGCAGGCGGCGGCCAGCATCTGGCCCTCCAGGGCGATGTTGCTGATGCCGGCACGTTCGGCGACGAGTCCGCCGAAGGCGGCGAGCAGGTAGGGGGTGGCGACCCGCAGCACGGCCGCCAGGAAGGCGCTGCTGAGGACGACGTCGAGCACGGAACTCATCGGGCGCCCACCTGCTTCTGCGCCACCTGCTTGCGGGCGATGCGCCGTTTGAGCAGGTCCGGTAGTGCTTGGGCGGTGACCAGCAGCACGATGACCGCCTGGATGACCACGACGATCTCGGTGCCGACGTCGGTCTGCTGTTCCATGATGTCGCCCCCGGCGCGCAGATAGGAGTAGAAGAGCCCGGCGACCACGACGACCAGCGGGTTGTTCCTGGCCAGCAGGGCCACCACGATGCCCTCGAAGGCGAGGCTGCCGGCCAGTCCGGGTTCGAGCCGGCCGTAGACGCCTTGAACGAGATGGGCTCCCGCGAGGCCCGCGACGGCGCCGCCGATGACGAAGCTCCACTCGATGGCGCGGGGTACCCGGATGCCGCCGTACTCGGCGAAGTCGGCGTTGGAGCCGGTCATCCGGATGCGGTAGCCGAGCGGGGTGCGGGTGATGAGCAGCCACAGCGCGACAGCGGTGAGCAGCATCAGTCCGAGGCCGATGTTGGCGCGGCCCAGCGGGATGCCGAACCAGTCGGTCAGCGGGGTCAGCGCGGAGTCCGGACGGATGCGCTCCGAGTGCACGGCGCTGCTGCCGGGTTGCTTCAGCGGTCCGTTGACCAGGTAGTCGTAGACGCGGACGACGACGGCGTTGAGCATCAGCGTGGCCACGATCTCGTTGGCGCCGAGGCGGGCCTTCATGGACCCGGGCACGAAGCCCATGCCCGCTCCCGCCGTGGCCGCGGCGACGAGCGGGACGACGACGGCCAGGACCGGCGGCAGCGGCAGGAAGATCGCGACGGCGGCGGCCGCCAGCGCCCCGGCGTACAGCTGGCTTTCGGCGCCCAGGCTGATCTGGCGGGCACGGAAGGGGATCGCCACCGACAGACCGAGCAGGGTGAGGGTCGTGGCGTCCTCCAGCCAGCGGCCGACGCGGAAGGAGCGCTCCAATGGCCCGGTGAGCAGGGCCTCGTACGCGCGGACCGGATCCTTGCCGGTGGCGAGGATGACGAGGAAGCCGATGACGAGGGCGGCCAGGATGGTGGCCAGGGTCATGCTGAGGTCGACGGCCAGGCCGCGGCGACGGGTCGCCCGGTACTCCCGGCGGTCCTCGGTCTCGACGAGGGTGCTGGTCACGGGGCGTGCTCCTCACCGGAGTCGAGACCTGTCGTCAGGTGCTCCTCGTCGTGGTGCTCGACACCGAGCATGTAGAGGCCGACGTGCTTCTCGGTGAGACCGGCGGTGTCGTCGAACCGGCCGACGAGGAGGCCGTCCTTGAGGACGAGCAACCGGTCGGACAGGGCCAGCAGTTCGGTCAGGTCGGCGGAGATCAGCAGGACGGCGGCGCCGGCGTCGCGGGCGGCGACGAGACGTTCGTACATGAAGCGCATGGCGCCGACGTCGACCCCGCGGGTGACCTGGGAAGCGATCAACAGCCGTGGCCCCGCGGAGAGTTCGCGGGCGACGATCACCTTCTGCATGTTGCCGCCGGACAGCGCGCGCACGGGGACGGACGGGTCGGGGGTGCGGATCGCGTACTGGCGGATCAGCCGATCGGCATGGGCGCGCACCGCCCTGGGACGCAGGACGCCGCGGCGGGCGAGCGGGCGGCGGTCGTGGCGGTCGACGACCAGGTTGTCGGCGATCGACTCGTCCAGTGCGGCTCCGTTGCGCAGCCGGTCCTCCGGGACGTACCCCACGCCGGCCCTGCGGTGTCCGGTGACGTCGAGTCCGGCGGTGTCCGTGCCGCCGACGTGGATCGTGCCGGTGGTGGGGCGGCGCAACCCCGCCAGGATCTCCGCGAGTTCGCTCTGCCCGTTGCCCTCGATGCCGGCCACGCCGACGATCTCCCCTGCGGCGACGTCGAAGGAGAGACAGTGCAGGGACTGGCCGATGGGCGCCCGGTACCCCAGCCTCCGTACCCGCAGGGTGACTTCGCCCCGGCGGGCGGGCACCCGGTCGACGTCCAGGGACAGGTCGCGGCCGACCATCATGGCGGCCAGGGAGCGTTCGGTGGCGTCGGCCGTGGGCACGGTCCCCACCAGGGAGCCGGCCCGCATCACGCTGACCGTGTCGCTGATCTCCCGCACCTCCCTCAGCTTGTGCGAGATGAACAGCACGGTCATCCCGCCGTCGCGCAGGCGACGTACGGCGGCGAAGAGATCCTCGGTCTCCTGCGGGGTGAGAACGGCGGTCGGCTCGTCCAGGATCAGCACCTTCGCCCGCCGGTGCAGCGCCTTGAGGATCTCGGTGCGCTGACGCATCCCGACCGACACCTCGTCGACGCGTGCCCTGGGGTCGACGGCGAGGCCCGACTCCTCGGCCAGCCGGGCGGTCGTCTCGACGGCCGCCCTGGGGTCGACGAGGCCGCGGTGGCCGGGCTCGACGCCGAGAACGACGTTCTGGGCGACGGTGAAGGAGGGCACCAGCATGAGGTTCTGGTGCACCATGCCCACGCCGAGCGCGATCGCCGAGGCAGGTCCGCGCAGCTCGCGCGGGCGTCCGCCGATCAGGATCTCGCCGGACGAGGGCTGCTCCAGGCCGTAGAACATCTTCATCAGCGTGGACTTGCCCGCGCCGTTCTCGCCGACCACCGCCCGGATCTCACCGGCCGGGACCTCCAGGTCCACGCCGCGGACCGCGCGCACCCCGTTGCCGTAGGTCTTCGTCACCGCGCGGGCGGCGACGGCTGGACCTGCGGTGTGCCATGACTCGTTCATCGTCGGGACCGTTTCGTTCGGCTACAGGGCGCTGGGGACCTTGACGGAGCCGGACTTCACGTTGTCGGCGGCCGCCTGGAGCTCGGTGCGGATCTGCTCCGGCACCAGCTCCTTGAAGTGGTCGTCGTTGACGTAGCCGACGGCGTCCTCGGCGAGGCCGACGGTCTCGACGGCGCCGTACTCGAGGGAGTCCTTCCGGTCGTCCTGCGCGGCCTTGTAGAGGGCGTTGCCGACGTTCTTGAGGATGGAGGTGACGACGGTGTTCTTCTGCGCCTGGTCGGCGAGCGTCTGGTACTGGTCGGAGTCGACGCCGAACGCGTAGCGCTTCGCGGCGGCCGCGGACTCGAAGGTGCCGAGCCCGGAGAGCCCGGCGACCGGCCACACCAGTGCGGCGCCCTGGCCGTACATGGCGGTGGAGATCTCCTTGCCCTTGGCCGGATCACCGAAGGGCTTGTCGCCGCCGACGTACTGCACGAGGACGTCGGAGTGGCTGCCGCCGGCGGCCGTGAATCCGGCCTTGAATCCCACGACGAAGTCGTCGATGAGAGGGATCTTCACTCCTCCCATGACACCGGCCTTCTTCTGGGATTCCGCTCCCTTCAGGGACTTGGCGGCGATGAGCTTCTCGGCGAGGAATCCGGCGAGATATCCGCCCTCGTTCTGCTTGAAGGTCACGGAGTAGACGTTCTCGCACTTGTTGGAACAGGTGCCGTTCTTGCCGCTGTAGTCCACGGGCGCGTCGAACACCCAGAACTTCTTGTCCGGGTACTGCGGGGCGAGATCACCGATGTAGTCGGTGACGTCGAAGGTGCCGGCGGCGAGGATGTCGTAGTCGTCGGCCGCGGCGGCGTCCTCGAAACCGGGCTCCCACTTGGTGCGGTCCGAGCCGAGTTCCACCACCTTGAGGTCGTAGCCGAGGTCCTTCTGGGCGCGCTGCAGGCCCTCGTAGGCGGAGTCGAAGAACGACTTGTCGCCCAGTCCGCCGTTGATCACCAGTTTGATGCGGGGCTTGCCGGACGCTCCGGTGGTCCCGGAATCACCGTCCGATCCGCCGCATGCGGCGAGTGCGAGCATTCCCGCCACTACCGCCGCGGCGGCGCTTTTCCCGTGTCTCATCTTCTGTCTCCTGATCATGTGCATTGGCGGGTGTGGGGTGAGTGGTTGCGTCGACAGTAAGAAGTGCAAAACGTTTTGGCTATGTCGTCCGGTTTCTGTTTGATTTCCTCCGGGAGAAATTCAGACATCGGCCAGGAGGGCGGCGGCCGCGATGCGCACGGCCCGCTCGAAGCAGGTCTCCCGCTCGGCGGCGGAGAGCTCCTTGCCCGTGCGCAGATGGTCGGAGGCGGTCAGTACGGCGAGTGCCTCCCCGCCCTCCGCGGCGGCGACGGCGTACAGTCCCGCGGCCTCCATCTCGACCGCGAGGGTGCCCCGCCGTTCCAGCGCTTCGAAGACGGCGGGCCGGTCCAGATAGAAGTGGTCCGTGCTGAACACCGGCCCCACGTGCACCGCTCCCCCGCCGTCCGGCTGTTCCTGCCCCGCGGCCCGTACGGCGGCGCCGAGGAGCCGGTGGGACGGGGCGAGGGACAGCGTGACCCCGAAGTCCGGGAGTCGGCCGACCTGGGAGTCGGTGTGCGCGGCGGAGGCGATCACGACGTCCCGCAGCGCCACCGACCCCGGGATCGCGCCCGCCGTACCGACCCGGACGATCCTGCGGACCCCGTAGTGGCGCAGCAGCTCGGTCGCGTAGATCGACACCGACGGGATCCCCATGCCGGAGGCGAGGACCGACATGGGCTCGCCCTCGTGGGTGCCGGTGTAGCCGAAGACGCCGCGCACGTCGGTGACCAGCCGGGCGTCCTGCAGGAACGTCTCGGCGATGCGGCGGGCCCGGCGCGGGTCGCCCGGCATCAGCACCAGCGGGGCGAAGTCGCCCGGCGCTGCGGCGATGTGGGGTGTGCCCTGTGCGCGTGTCACAGCTCCGCCCCGGCGAGCCAGCGCACCAGCCGGTCCCACAGCTCGGCGTATCCCTCCCAGCTCAGGAACGGCGGCGGTGCCCAGTGCGGTGCCACGTCCGAGGTGAACGCGGCCGACCGGCCCGCGCCGTGTCCGCCGACGACCAGCAGCGGATGCCCGGCGCACTCGGCCAGCACGGACGCCTCCGGCCGAACGGTGACCTCGTTGAGGCCGAGCAGCGCGGGCCACAGCCGCTGCAGCCCTCGTACGACCGCGTGGTCGGCCACGACCTCGGGCACGGCCCCGGCCGGGAGTTCCACCCGGTCGTCCCGGTCGAGCATCTCCACCGGCAACGCGGGGGCCAGCGGCGTACGTCCCCAGCGCGCGCGGGCGTCTATGCCGCTGAAGGTGAGATAGCCGCCGATCATCAGCACCCCACCGCCCCGCTCGACGAAGGCCCGCACCAGCTCCGAGCGGTCGGGGCAGGGGATGGACCGGCCGAAGGTCTGCGGCGGCAGCTGGAAGCTGTTGGCGCCGACGTCGCTGATGACCACGACGTCGTAGGCGTCGAAGCCGTCGGCGGAATCCGGGACCCGCGTGGGGATCTCGTGCGCGGGGACGTACGTCACCTCGTGGCCTCGCGAGCGCAGCGCGTCGAGGAAGACGCCGCCGCCCTCGGTGTACTCCGCGGTGTGGAAGGCGTCGAAGCCCTTCTGGTGGACCGTGTACGTGAACCAGGACTCGCCGACGACGAGAACTCTGGGCATGGTGGATCGCCTTTCCTGGAGGGGGAATTCGGGCACGGGGCAGCGCGGCAACGTGCAGGTGGGACACATGGGCGGGAGGGACTCAGCGGACCGGGGGCGCCGTGCTGCCGCGCACCTTGAGTTCGACGGGGAGGGTGTGCCGGGAGGCGGGTGGGACCTCGCCCCGGGAGACGTACTGCAGGAGTTGCGCGGTCGCGGTGCGTCCCACGTCGTAGGCGGGCTGGTGGACGGTGGTCAGGGGCGG
Organism: Streptomyces sp. HUAS ZL42; assembly: GCF_040782645.1. GTDB lineage: Bacteria > Actinomycetota > Actinomycetes > Streptomycetales > Streptomycetaceae > Streptomyces. The sequence goes on along the minus strand of NZ_CP160403.1, from coordinate 8,780,791 downwards.
GGCGACCAGGGAGGCGACCGGGATGTCGTCGAAGCCGACCACGGAAACGTCCCGCGGGACGGAGAGTCCGGCTTCTGCGAGGGCGGTGAGGGCGCCGAAGGCCATCAGGTCGTTCGCGGCGAAGACGGCCGTGCAGTCCAGGCCGCCCTCCGCCAGGAGTTTGGCGACCAGGCGGTAGCCGGAGGCCTCCTTGAAGTCGCCGACACGGTCGACGACCTGACCGCGGAACGCGCGGACAAATCCGGTGGCGCGGGCGACGCTGCTCCTCAAAGCGCGGGGGCCGGTGAGCATCAGCGCCCGGCGGTGGCCGAGCTCACGCAGGTGCTCGCCGACCAGGCGGCCGCCGGCCTCGTGGTCCGCGGTGGCGATGAGGGCGCCCTCCAGCCCCTCGACCTCCTCGTCGGCGAGGGCGATGGGGAACTTGCCCATCAGGGCCTCCAGCCGCCTGCGGGAGGGCGGTGACCCGGAGGCGTACACCATGCCGTCGATGAACCGGCTGCGGATCATGCCGAGGTAGCGGTCCTCGCGGTCGGCGTCGAACTCGGTGTTGCACAGGATCAGTCCGTAGCCCAGGTCGTGGGCGGCGTCCTCGGCACCCTTGGCGAGCTCGGCGAAGAACGTGTTGCTGATGTCGGGGATGAGCAGACCTATGACGGAGGTGGAGCCGGCCTGGAGGCTGCGGGCCAGCGAGGCCGGGACGTACCCGAGCCGGTTGACGACGCTGCGGACGCGGGCGGCGGTGTCCTCGTTGACCGGCCGGTTGCCGCTGAGGACATGGGAGACGGTGGTGGGGCTGACCCCCGCGGCGGCGGCCACGTCCTTGATGGACGCGGGCCTGCGCACCGCCGGGCGGTCCCCGGCGCTCCCCCACCCGGACGGCTCACGGGTCATAGTGCTGCACCGCCCTCCCGTGGGAGGTGTCGAGGATCCGCGCGACACGGGCCTCGGCCTCCGCGAGAAGAGCGGGCTCGTCCACCGTCAGCAGTCTGCCGTCGAGCATCAGGACACGGCCGTCGACGATCACCGTACGGACGTCGGTGGCGCGGGCGCTGTAGACGAGGGCCGCGCGTGGGTCGTGCAGCGGGCGGCAGTGGAGTCCGGACAGGTCGGTCAGGACGATGTCGGCACGCATCCCCGGTTCCAGTGCGCCGATCCGGTCCTGCAGCCCGAGGGCGCGGGCCCCGCCGCGCGTCGCCAGCCGCAGGGTGTCGGAGACGGTCATCCAGGTGGCGTCCCGCACCGCCTGCTTCTGGGTCAGCGCCACCAGCCGCAGCGCCTCCCACATGTCGAGCGTGTTGTGCCCGGCGGCGCCGTCCGTGCCGGCCGCGACCGTCACTCCGGCGTCCAGCAGTTCCCGGACCGGGGTGAGCGGGAACAGCGCGTGTTTGAGGTACACCTTGGGGCAGCAGGCCACGGCGGTCCGGTCGGCGTACTCGGCCAGCAGCGGCAGGTCCTGTGCGACGATGCCGCACCCGTGGGCGATGAGGGCGCCGGCGTCCAGCACCCCGGTCTCGTGCAGCACGCGGATCGGTGTGATGCCGCGCCGCCGGAGGCCGGCCTCGGTCTGCTCCAGGTGTTCCGCGGCGTGGATGTGCATGCGCAGGCCCAGCCGACGGGCGTGTCCGGACAGGGTGCGCAGGTCCGCGTCGTCGACCGTGTACGGGGCGTGCGGCCCGAGCGAGACGGTGACCCGGCCCCCGGCCTGGCCGTGCCACTTCTCCGCGAACGCGACGGTCTCCTCGAGGGCGGCCGCGCCCCGGCTGCTGAAGTAGGTGGGCGCGATGTCGGCGCGCAGTCCCGTCCCGGCGACCGCCTCGGCGATCCCCTCGGGGAAGAAGTAGTGGTCGGCGAAGGCCGTGACCCCGGAGCGGATCATCTCGGCACAGGCCAGCAGGGCACCGGCGCGCACGTCGGCGGGGGTGAGGTTGCTCTCCATCGGCCAGACGCGGTCGTTGAACCAACCCTCGACCGTCACGTCCTCGGCCGCTCCGCGCATCAGCACCATCGGGCTGTGCGTGTGCGCGTTGACCAGGCCCGGTACGGCCAGCAGGCCCCGGCCGTCGATCACCTCGGCGGCGGTCTCCGCAACCGCGGTGCCGGTGGGCCCCACCTCCTGGATACGGCCGTGCGCCACGACGATGTCCTGCGCCCGGAGGATCTCGCACTCGCCCTCCGCCGGGACGCGCAGCACATCGCATCCGGTCACCACAAGGCCGCCCGGCGTCGCGGGCGCTGTCTCGCTCATGGCGCACAAGCTAGGCATGCAAAACGTTTTGCACAACCCGCACTTTCCGGGCGGACCGGACGTGAGCCGTGGTGAGCGGCCGGGCGGCGGTCCGTGCGCCGGGCCGCGCGTCAGAAGACCGCCGTGCCGATGCCGACCAGCAGACCGGCCACGAAGGCCAGCACCAGGACGGCGACGATCCCGCCCAGACCCGCGAAGAAGAACCCTTCCCCGTTCACCAGGCGGGCGTGGCGGGCGCAGGTGAACAGCCAGGCCGACAGCGTGAGGAACGGGACGAGCAGAAGCCCGGTGACGGTGCCGAAGTCCTGGACGGCGCCGCTCGAGAGTTCGTACGCCCGTCCCCTCGCCGTCCGCACCTCCACGCCCGTACCGGCCCGGTAGTCCTCGGCTGCCGACTGCAGCACGATCGCCCGGGACGGCTCGTCCGTCCCGCGCGGGACGTACGAGCCCGTGCAGTCGGTGCCGGACGAGTTGCCCTCGGCATCGATGGCGTCATGGCACTCGGCGATCACCACGACACCGTCCACGGGGCCGAAGCCGAGCACCGCGGACAGCGCCGGTCCGGGCAGCAGCCAGATCAGCCACCCGGCGGCGGCGAGGCTCGCCACCGCCGCGAGCGCGGCCGAGCCTCGCGCCAACCGCCGTACGGCACCCTGCATGGCATGTCTCCGGGCTGTCGGGGGTGCCAAGTCAAGCCGCCTGAGACAAGGGCGGCATCAGTAGCCCTACGTAAGCGGCCTACGTAATGCGGCCTGCCGGCGGGCGGGACGGTCATCCCAGGGCGGGTTGAACGCCATGCGTCCGGTGGTGCATCGCCGCCATGTACACATCCGCCGTCGCCGCGGCGGCCGTGTCCCAGCCGAAGGACCGGGCGTGCCGGACCGCGGCCCCGCCCATCCGGGCGGAGCGTCCCGGGTCGTCGGCGAAGGTGCACAGCGCCCGCGCGTAGTCCTCCGGGTCGTGCCCCGGTACGAGGACGCCGCTGACGCCGTCTCGTACGGCGATCGGCAGACCACCGACCTCGGCGGCGATCACCGGGGTGCCGCATGCCTGCGCCTCGACGGCCACCAGGCCGAAGGACTCACTGTAGGACGGCATGACCAGGACGGACGCCGCCCGGTACCAGTCGGCGAGCTTGTCCTGGCCGACCGGCGGCCGGAACAGCACGACGTCGGAGATACCGAGGCGGGCCGCCAGTTTCTGGAGGCCTTCCGGCTTGGCCAGGCCGCTGCCGCTGGGCCCGCCCACGACCGGTACCAGGATCCGCTCACGCAGGCGCGGCCGCTCCTCCAGCAGCCGGGCCACCGCGCGCAGCAGGACGTCCGGTGCCTTCAGCGGCTGTATGCGGCCCGCGAACAGGGGGATCAGCGCGTCCTGCGGTAGACCGAGGCGGGACCGGGCTGCAGCACGGCCGGCCGCTGCACCACGGGCGCCGGGCCTGAAGCGCTCCAGGTTCACCCCGGGGTGGACGACGGCGACCCGGCCCGCGTCGGCGTCGTAGTGGCGGAGCAGCTCCTGCGCTTCCTTCTCCGTGTTCGCTATCAACCGGTCTGCGGCCCGTACGACTTGAGTCTCGCCGATCACGCGGGCCGCCGGCTCGGGGGTGTCGCCCTCGGCGAGGGAGGCGTTCTTGACCTTGGCCATGGTGTGCATGGCGTGTACGAGCGGGACGCCCCAGCGCTCGGCGGCGAGCCGGCCGACGTGGCCGGAGAGCCAGTAGTGCGAGTGGACCAGGTCGTAGTGGCCGGGGTGGTGGCCGGCCCAGGCCCGCGTCACGCCGTGCGCGAAGGCGCACAGCAGTGCGGGCAGGTCCTCCTTGGCCAGCCCCTCGTAGGGTCCCGCGGCCACATGCCGCACCAGCACACCGGGCGCGAGTTCGACGCTGGGCGGGAGCGCGGCGGAGGTGGCCCGGGTGAAGATCTCCACCTCGATGCCGATGGCGGCGAGACGCTTGGCGAGCTCGACGATGTAGACGTTCATCCCGCCGGCGTCGCCGGTGCCGGGCTGGTGGAGGGGTGAGGTGTGCACGCTGAGCATCGCGACGCGCCGGGGGCGGCAGCAGGCACCTGGCGGCCGCAACGGGGGCGGGCCCAAGAGGGTGTTGCCGTGGGTGGGGCTGTGCTGGAGCTCGTCGAGCCGGGTCATGTGCCGGCTCACCTCGCCACTTCCGCGGCCATGGACCCGGTTCGCAGATCGAGGCGCGGGTCGCCCGCGTACACGTTCATGGAGCCGCCGCGCAGGAAGCCGACGAGGGTGAGTGCGGTCTCCGTCGCCAGGTCCACCGCGAGGGAGGACCGGGCCGAGACGGCCGCCGGCACCGGTGTGCCCGCCATGACCGCCTTCTGCGCCAGCTCGAAGGACGCCCGCCCGGACACCAGCAGGATGCTTCGGGACAGCGGCAGTCGGCCGGACAGCAGCGCGCGGCCGATCAGCTTGTCGACGGCGTTGTGCCGGCCGATGTCCTCCCGCAGGTCCAGCAGTTCGCCACGCTGCCGACCGTGCCGGTCGTCGAGGGGCGTCTGCTCCATGAAGCGGAGTTCGTAGCCGTTGCGATGGCCCAGGCGAGGAGTTCGGGTGCCTCGCCGCCGGTGAAGCGGACCTCCTCGACCCCGAGTTCGGTCACCGCGATGCGGATAAGCCGAACGACCTCGTCGTCCGCGAGCAGATCGGGCTTGGCCGGCCACCGCGATGCGGTACGTGCAGCGCGGGTCGCACCGGTCGGTGAGCGAGACCCACAGGCCGGTGGCGACGCGAGCGAAGGTGTCGATGAGCATGGCTGCGGCCCCTGTTGCGCTCCGTCCCGCCTGTTCAGCACTCGATGACGTTGACGGCGAGACCGCCGCGGGCGGTCTCCTTGTACTTGATCTTCATGTCGGCGCCGGTCTCCTTCATGGTCTTGATGACCTTGTCGAGGGAGACGTGGTGGCGTCCGTCGCCGCGCAGGGCCATCCGGGCGGCGGTGACGGCCTTCACGGCGGCCATGCCGTTGCGTTCGATGCAGGGGATCTGGACCAGGCCGCCGACCGGGTCGCAGGTCAGGCCGAGGTTGTGTTCCATGCCGATCTCGGCGGCGTTCTCGACCTGCTCCGGGCTGCCGCCCAGCACCTCGGCGAGTCCGCCCGCGGCCATGGAGCAGGCGGAGCCGACCTCGCCCTGGCAGCCGACCTCGGCGCCGGAGATGGAGGCGTTCTCCTTGAAGAGCATGCCGATGGCGCCGGCCGCGAGCAGAAAGCGGACGATGCCGTCCTCGTCGGCGCCCGGCACGAAGTCGAGGTAGTAGCGCAGGACGGCGGGGATGATGCCCGCCGCGCCGTTCGTCGGGGCGGTGACGACCCGGCCGCCTGCGGCGTTCTCCTCGTTCACCGCCATCGCGTAGAGCGTCACCCATTCCAACGCGCGGACGGCCGGCTCGCCCTCGCTGCGCAACGCCCGGGCCGCGGCCGCGGCCCGGCGACGGACCTTCAGTCCGCCGGGGAGTATGCCCTCGCGGCCTAGACCTCGGGAGACACAGGCCTCCATGACCCGCCAGATCTCCAGCAGACCCGCGCGGGTCTCCTCCTCGGTGCGCCAGGCCTTCTCGTTCTCCAGCATCAAGGCGGAGATCGACAGACCGGTCTCCCGGGAGAGCCGCAGCAGTTCGTCGCCCGTGCGGAACGGGTGGGCCAGTACCGTGTCGTCGGGCTTGATCCGGTCCGCACCGACGGCGTCCTCGTCCACGACGAAGCCGCCGCCCACCGAGTAGTACGTCTTCTCCAGCAACGGCACACCGTCGGCGTCGTACGCGAAGAGGATCATGCCGTTGGCGTGGTACGGCAACGAGCGGCGACGGTGCAGGACCAGCTGGGTGTTGAGGTCGAAGTCGATCTCGTGGACCGGGCCGATCTCGGTACCGAGGAGGCGGATGCGCCCGGTGCCTCGGATGCGGTCCACGTCCAGGTCGGCCTGGGCGACGTCGACCGTGTGCGGCTCGTTGCCCTCCAGGCCGAGCAGCACCGCCTTGGGCGTGCCGTGGCCGTGGCCGGTCGCGCCGAGGGAGCCGAACAGCTCCGCCCGTACCGAGGCGGTCTGGGCGAGCACGCCGTCCTGCTTCAGCCGGGCGACGAACATCCCGGCGGCGCGCATCGGGCCGACGGTGTGCGAGCTGGACGGGCCGATACCGATGGAGAACAGGTCGAAGACGCTGATTGCCACGCCATACTCCGTGAGGTGGGCGGGGTGTGCCGAGCATGAGCCCGCACACCCCTGCGGGAGGTTGTCAACGGGCCCTAGAGGCCGGGGTACAGCGGGTGTTTGTCGGCCAGTGCCTTCACGCGGGTCTTCAGCGTCTCCGCGTCGTACGAGGGCTTCAGCGCCTCCGCGATGACGTCCGCGACCTCGGCGAAGTCCTCGGCGGTGAAGCCGCGGGTGGCCAGGGCGGGCGTACCGATGCGCAGGCCCGAGGTCACCATCGGCGGGCGCGGGTCGTCGGGGACGGCGTTGCGGTTGACCGTGATGCCGACCTCGTGGAGGCGGTCCTCGGCCTGCCGGCCGTCCAGCTCGGAGGCGCGCAGGTCGACCAGGATCAGGTGCACGTCGGTGCCGCCGGACAGGACGTTGACGCCGGCCGCGCGGGCGTCGGGGGCGGTCAGCCGCTCGGCGAGGATCTGCGCGCCCTCGACCGTGCGGCGCTGGCGCTCCTTGAACTCCTGCGAGGCGGCGACCTTGAAGGAGACCGCCTTCGCCGCGATCACATGCTCCAGGGGACCGCCCTGGAAGCCCGGGAAGACGGACGAGTTGAGCTTCTTGGCGAAGTCCTTCCTCGCCAGGATGATGCCGCCGCGCGGGCCGCCCAGCGTCTTGTGGGTGGTGGAGGTGACGACATCGGCGTACTGCACCGGGTTGGGGTGCAGACCGGCCGCGACCAGGCCCGCGAAGTGCGCCATGTCGACCCACAGGTACGCCTCGACCTCGTCGGCGATGCGGCGGAAGGCGGCGAAGTCCAGCTGCCTCGGGTACGCCGACCAGCCCGCGATGATCACCTTCGGCCGGTGCTCCTTGGCGAGCCGCTCGACCTCGGCCATGTCGACCAGGCCGCTCTCCACGTCCACGTGGTAGGCGACCACGTTGAACTGCTTGCCGGAGAAGTTCAGCCGCATCCCGTGGGTCAGGTGGCCGCCGTGGGCCAGGTCCAGGCCCAGGATGGTGTCGCCGGGCTGGGCCAGCGCGAACAGCGCGGCCTGGTTGGCGGAGGCACCGGAGTGGGGCTGCACGTTGGCGTACTCGGCGCCGAACAGCTCCTTGATCCGGTCGATCGCGATCTGCTCGGCGACGTCGACGTGCTCGCAGCCGCCGTAGTAGCGGCGGCCCGGGTAGCCCTCGGCGTACTTGTTGGTCAGCACCGAGCCCTGCGCCTCCATGACCGCGAGCGGAGCGAAGTTCTCCGAGGCGATCATCTCCAGCGTGGACTGCTGACGGTTCAGCTCGGCGTCGACCGCGGCGGCGATCTCCGGGTCGGCCTCGTGCAGGGACTGGTTGAACAGGGTCATCGGCGGTCTCCTTGGGTGTGGGCACAGGGGGCGGCGCAGGCATGGGCGGACAGCACGCCGGCGATGTTCTCGACCCGCAGTCTGAACAGCCGGCCGCCGGTGCAAGGGCCGGCGTTGACGACGCCGGGGTCGTCTGCCAGTGCGGTGTCGACTTCCAGGAACCGGCCCGAGGCAGGGGCGTACAGGCCGCTGACGGCCGTCGGCGACTTGATCTCTCCACAGCTCTCCCCCGCATCGACCCAGGCGCCGGCTTCGGGCAGTCGGAGGCGGACGACATCGCCCAGGGCCTGCGCCGCGAAAGCGGTGATGCCGACCGTGGCGTTGCCCTCGTTCACGTTCAGCCACTCGTGGTCCAAGGTGCAGCGCAGGTGCCGCGGAACGCTCGTGGCGGTCTCCCGCGTGGATTCCAGGGGGAATTGAGGCGCGGGGCTCATGACACGGCGACCGCGGCGGCGGGGACGAGCGTGCGGCGGAGCCGGTTGAAGAACTTCGGCTGGTTGAGGGAGAGCACGGCGACGGGGTTGCCCTCCCGCCGGTAGACGGCGGTGAAGGTGCGGCTGTCGACGTCGCCTTCGACGACCTCGGGCTCGGCGCCGGGGGCGACGTGCCCGGCGACCTGGATGCGCACCTGGTACTGGTCGGACCAGAAGTACGGCGCGGTGAGCGGGGCGGGCGCCGACACACCGGTCAGCAGGGTGCGGGCGGCGGTCTTCGCCTGCTCGGTGGCGTTGCTCCAGTGCTCGATGCGGGCGTGCCGTCCGGTGAAGGGGTTGGGGCAGCGGGCGACATCGCCGACGGCGACCACGCCCGGGACGCCGGTCGAGCAGCCTGAGTCGCACACCACGCCGTCGTCCACCTGCACACCGGAACCGGCGAGCCAGTCGGTGGCGGGCCGGACGCCCACGCCGACCACGACGATGTCGGCGGCCAGAACGCGCCCGTCCGCCAGCCGCACGCCCGTGACCCGGCCCTCGCCCACGAGTCCCGCCACACCGGTTCCGCACAGCAGACGAACCCCGTGATCGGAGTGGAGCGAGGAGCACACCAGCCCCATCTCGCGCCCCAGTTGACGCTCCAGCGGTACGGCGAGCGCCTCGACGACGGTGACGTGCAGGCCGAGCCGATGGGCGGTGGAGGCCACCTCGGCGCCGATGAACCCGGCGCCGATGACGACGACCCGGGGCAGGCCGTCCAGCAGCTCGGCGCGCAGGGCCACAGCGTCGTCCAGGGTGCGCAGGGTGTGGACACCGGCCAGTCCGTCGGTGCCGGGAAGCGTGCGGGGGGCGGCGCCGGTCGCGATGGCGACCCCGTTGGTGCGCACGTGCCGTCCTCCGGCCAAAGTGACGGTCCGGGCGACGGGGTCGAGCCGCACAGCGCGCTCGCCGAGCAGCCACTGCACGTCCAGGTCCTCGTATTCGTCCGCGTCGCCCAGCGCGAGCGCGGCGGCGTCGAGGTCCCCCTTGAGGAAGTCCTTGGACAGCGGCGGGCGGTCGTAGGGGGTGTGGCGCTCCTCCCCCACGACGACGATCTCGCCGTCGAAGCCCTCTGTGCGCAGCGCGCGGACCGTGCTCAGGCCTGCCAGCGACGCTCCGACGACCGTGATGCTCCTCATGCGGGCTCCAGAAGGGAGATTGTCTCGTATAACACAACGTAATTCGTTATGCGCAACATGTTTTCCGCCACTCCCGGGAGTTGTCAAGGGAGGTGCAGCGCCAGTACGCAAATGGCGCTCCACGTTGCGCATCGCACAACTTGTCAAAGCTATGGCGGAAGGCGGCCCAATGGCCCGTCCACCTGCCGGAGGGGCCACAACAGCAGGTGGACGGGCGGTACTGGGGTGGGGCGGGGTCAGTGCGCGGGCCGCACCTCGAGCTTGTTCTGCAGCCAGGTGTGGAAATCGCCGATGTGGTGCTCGCTCGGCACCAGCACGCCGCCCTTGGCGTACGCCCGCGAGCTCATCGCCGGCTGGGTGCGCTCACACGCGTCGAAGTCCTGCTGGTTGACCCGGTGGAACAGCTCCACCGAACGGTCCACGTCCTTGCCGCTCTCGACGACGTGCGGCAGATACAGCCAGTCGCACTCGACGATGGTGCGGTCCTGTGCCATCGGGTACATCCGGTGGAAGATCACGTGGTCGGGCACGAGGTTGATGAAGACCTGCGGCTTGACGGTGATCGCGTAATAACGGCGGTCCTGGTCCTCGGCGATGCCCGGGATGCGGTCCAGGCCCTCGGAGCCGTCGACGGTGAAGCCCTGGATCTCCTCACCGAACTCCGCGCCGTGGCCCACGTAGTACTGGGCCGCATAACCGTCCGCGAACTCGGGGAGCACCTCGGTCAGTTCGGGGTGGATCGTGGCGCAGTGGTAGCACTCCATGAAGTTCTCGATGATGAGCTTCCAGTTGGCCTTGACGTCGTAGGTGATACGACGGCCCACTCTCAGATCTTCGATCCCGTAACACTCGATCGACTCGAGGTCACCGAGCCGCTCGACGACCGAGCCCATCACGTCCGCCTCGAAGGGGGGCGGGTTGTCGGCCAGGCACACCCACACATACCCGAGCCACTCCCGCACATGGACGTTGATGAGGCCGTACTCGGTCCGGTCGACGTCCGGCATCGACGTCAGGTTCGGCGCGGCGACGAGCTTGCCGTCCAGGCCGTAGGTCCAGGCGTGGTACGGGCACTGGAAGGCGCGCTTGACCTCGCCGGACTCCTCGCTGCAGAGCTTGGCCCCGCGGTGCCGGCAGATGTTGAGGAACGCCTTGACCGAACCGTCCCGCGAACGGGAGATCAGCACGCTCTCGCGGCCCACCTGGTAGGTGCGGAAGGCGCCGGGCTTGTCCAGTTCGGCGGCGCGGGCCGCGCAGAACCACATGGCCTCGAAGACCCGCTCCTGCTCCTGGGCGAAGACCCCGGGGTCGGTGTAGTACTCGCCGGACAGCGTGGGGATCAGGCTGGGCGGCAGGTTCGTCATGGTCATCTCGTCACCTTCGGAAGATCAGACGCGCACGCGGCGGGGGTCGAACAGGGCGATGGGGTGGTCGGTGGTGCCTTCGGTGGCCAGGTCGGCGAGGATCTCGCCGACCACGGGGACGAACTTGAACCCGTGGCCGGAGAATCCGCAGGCCACCGTCACCTGCGGATGCTCGGGATGGTTGGCGAGGACGAAGTGCTCGTCCGGGGTGTTGGCGTACATGCAGGCCGCGGCCTTGAGGAAGCGGCCGGGCAGGGTGGGGATGCGCGAGCGCAGGTGGGCGGCCATGGCCTCGATCTCGTCCGGGTGGATCTCCCGGTCGAGGGTGTCGGGGTCGCTGGGGACGCCCTTGCGGAAGAAGGCGACCTTGGCGCCGCCGTCCGGGCCGTCGAGCGCGGGGAAGCCGTAGATCTGCGTGCCGTCCGGGTCCTCCCAGATGTAGACGGGGTGCCGGTCCGCTGTGAACGGGCCGGTTCCGCCCTCGGGCTGGAACCAGTACATGACCTGACGCTCCACCGTGACGCTCACACCGAGGTCGCTCAGGAGCTTCGGTGCCCAGGCGCCGGGGGCGATGACGAGCCGGTCGGCGGTGTAGGCGCCGCGGTCGGTCACGACCCAGGCCCTACCGCCCGGGCCGTCGGCCTTCCAGCCGAGAACCAGCTCCGCGAAGTGAAGCTCGGCGCCGTGGGCCCGGGCCAGGTCCAGGTGGGCCGTTACGGTCGCCTCCGGACGGGCGATGCCGGCCCTGCGCTCGTAGAAGGCGACGTCCTCGGCCGCCGGGTTGAAGGTGGGAAAGCGGCGCCGGATGTCGGCGGCGCCCAGGACCTCGTGGTCCAGGCCCCACTCGTGGGCGCTGCGCAGGGTGCCCGCGAAGGCCCCGCTGTCCTCGCGGCCGATCATGAGACCGCCGGTTTCGGTGAAGACCTCGCGCCCTGAGTCGGCGGCCAGCTTCTCCCACAGTTCGTGGGCGCGCAGCAGCAGCGGTACATAGGCCGGGTCCTCGAAATAGGCCTGCCGGTAGATACGGGATCCGCCGTGGCTGGAGCCGAGGTTGTGAGCCGGGCCGAAGCGCTCCAGGCCGAGCACTCGCTGACCGCGGGCGGCCAGGTGACAGGCGGCTGCGCTGCCCATCCCACCCAGGCCGACGACGATCACGTCGTACGAAGAGGCCATGTGTCCATCTCCTGGGAATCTTGCCGATGAGGGGTTTGGTACTGCTCGTGTTCCGGGCCGGTTCAGCGGCGGATGCGGGACACCTCGGGGTCGAACAGGGGCTGGCCGGCGGTGACGGCCGGGACCTTGACGCCGAAGTACTCGATCTCCACCGGTGTTCCGGGGCGGCCTGCTCGGCGGGCAGCCAGGCGCAGACGATCGGCACGCCGATCGTGCAGCCGTGGGCGGCGTCAGTGGCCTCGGGCGATCCAGTCGTCGAGGTGGGGCGCCTCGGCCCCGATCGAGGTGGTGGCGCCATGACCGGTGTGGACGGTGGTGCCGGCGGGGAGCGTGAGCAGCCGGTCGCGGATGGAGGCGATGATCGTGTCGAAGTCGGAGAAGGAGCGGCCGGTGGCTCCGGGGCCGCCCTGGAAGAGGGTGTCGCCGGAGAACAGGGCTCCCAGCTCGTGCGCGTACAGGCAGATGGCGCCGGGAGAGTGGCCGGGGGTGTGCAGCACGAGGAGCTCGATGCCCGCCACGGTCAGCGCCTCTCCCTCGATCAGCTCCCAGTAGGCGGGCACCCGCGGGCCGTGCACCGACTTCCACAGCACCGCGTCGGCCGGGTGGAGCAGGACGGGCGCTCCGGTACGGGCGCTCAGCGCCGGGGCGGCGTTCACGTGGTCGTTGTGGGCGTGGGTGCACACGATGGCAACCAGGCGCCGTCCGCCGACGGCGGCGGCGATCGCTTCGGCGTCGTGCGCGGCGTCGACGACCAGGACCTCGTCGTCGTTGCCGATCAGCCAGACGTTGTTGTCCACCTCCCAGCTGCCGCCGTCGAGTTCGAAGGTGCCGGAGGTGACGAGGCGTTCGATCCGCGCGGTCACAGGACCACCACCGAGCGCAGCACCTCGCCGTGGTGCATTTTGGCGAACGCGGCCTCCACGTCGTCCAGGGTGATCGTCTCGGTGACGAATTCGCCCAGGTCGAAGCGGCCCTGGAGGTAGAGGTCGATCAGGGCGGGGAAGTCCCGGGAGGGCAGGCAGTCCCCGTACCAGGAGGACTTCAGGGCCCCACCACGGCCGAACACGTCCAGCAGGGGCAGGTCGAGGGTCAGCTCCGGGGTGGGGACGCCCACCAGGACGGCGGTGCCGGCCAGGTCGCGGGCGTAGAAGGCCTGCTTGAAGGTCTCGGGACGGCCCACCGCGTCCACGACGACGTCGGCGCCGAAACCCCCGGTGAGCTCACGGATCGCCTCCACGGCGTCGGCCTTGGAGGAGTCGACGGTGTCGGTGGCACCGAACTGCTCGGCCCACTTCAGCTTCCGCTCGTCGACGTCGACGGCGATGATGCGTCCGGCGCCTGCGACTTTGGCACCCGCGATGGCGGCCATGCCCACGCCGCCGCAGCCGATCACCGCGATCGAGTCGCCGCGGCCGACGCCGCCGGTGTTGACCGCGGCGCCGAAGCCGGCCATGACACCGCAGCCGAGCAGGCCTGCCGCGGCGGGCGAGGCGGTCGCGTCCACCTTGGTGCACTGACCGGCGGCGACCAGGGTCTTCTCGGCGAAGGCACCGATGCCCAGGGCCGGCGACAGCGGGGTGCCGTCAGCAAGCGTCATCGGCTGGGTGGCGTTGTGGGTGGCGAAGCAGTACCACGGCTTCCCCTTGCGGCAGGCTCGGCACTCGCCGCAGACCGCGCGCCAGTTGAGGACGACGAAGTCGCCGGGCGCTACATCGGTGACGCCCTCGCCGACCGCCTCGACCACGCCCGCGGCCTCGTGGCCGAGCAGGAACGGGAACTCGTCGTTGATCCCGCCCTCCCGGTAGTGCAGGTCGGTGTGGCAGACGCCGCAGGCCTGCACCCGCACCAGCGCCTCACCGGGGCCGGGGTCCGGCACCAGGATGGTCTCCACCGAGACCGGGGCGCCCTTCTTCCGGGCGACGACGGCGCGTACCTGGTGTGTCACGGTCGATCTCCTCGCTGGGGGACGGCCGAGCGCGGGCTTCGGCCGGATGTTCTGGGCGGCGGGCACGGCGGTCGCTCCGGCGGAGCGACCGACGAGGGGAGGGAATGGACTTCGCTGGGGCCGGGTGAAGACCGAGACCGGCGAGAGTATGTTGCGTATCGAGCAACTATTTTCGCTATAAGCAACGACGACCAAACTGTCATCCCTGCGGACAACCACTGTCAAGGGGTTCGCGGAGCGAACCTGCCCCACCGTTGAAAGTCGGCCACCGACACCCCCGGACATGCGGCCCGGCAGACCGCCGAAGAGGCCGGCCGGCTGCGCGTCGCCCGGTTCGGCGGACTTGCGCGGTCAGGACCGCCCGAGGCCGCTCCCCGGCAGGCTGTCGCGGCGCTCTACCGGCCACCGCAGGCCGAAGGGAGCCACCGGGCAAGGCACTGGTCTCCGCCGGCGTGCGGCCCCGCGTCTCCTCGGCCCACCCAAAGGACCCCAGCCGGCCCGCCGCGGTGACACCCGCGCCGATCACCTTGGTGGTGCCGATGCACCCCTGGAGCCGCGTGGGCTCACCGCGCAGACGGAGGAGCGGGGCAAGTACCGTCTCAGTCTCGGCCTGATCCGCCTGACCGGCGCCGCCGCGGTCCGGCTGGACCTCTCCCAGCAGAGCCGCCCGGCGCCCGAGCAGCCGGCGGCACAGGTCGCGGAGACCATCAACCTGGCCACGCACACCGTCACCGATCCCGGCACCAGCCGGGCGCGCGCGGCGGTTGCCGGAGGTCGCTGCCGCGGTACGGGCCGCGGCCGAGCAGCCGCCCGACTCGGCCACCACCGCCGGTCCTGAGACTTGCCGGTGGCTTCTCGGACACGACCGCCGATCACGACGACCGCAATCCCCAGTTTCAATCAACGCAACTAAATCCACATCACGCAACATGGAGTACCGGGCAACAGTTGCCCACCGCCCCTTGACCAGTCGGTCACCCGCACTGGAGCATGTTGCGCATCACTCGTCATGTTGCGTAATACGCTCCATTCGGAGGATGTCCCATGTCTCCTCGACCGCAGCCCGGCCGCGAGTTCGTCCTCACTCTTTCGTGCCCCGACCAGGCCGGTCTCGTCCATGCCGTGACCAGCTTTCTGGTGAGCCACTCCGGCAACATCCTGGAGAGCCAGCAATTCGACGACCGCCTGCAGAACCGCTTCTTCATGCGGGTGCACTTCGATGTCTCGGACCCGTCCGTTTCACTGGAGGAGCTGCGTACCGGTTTCACCTCGGTCGCCGAGTCGTACCGGATCACCTGGCAGCTGCACGACGCCTCGACCCCGACCCGCACGCTGATCATGGTGTCGAAGTTCGGCCACTGCCTGAACGACCTGCTCTTCCGCAAGTCCACGGGCTCGCTCAACATCGAGATCCCGGCGATCGTCTCGAACCACCGCGACTTCGAGCCACTGGCACAGAACTACGGCATCCCCTTCCACCACATCCCGGTGACCCGGGAGAACAAGGGGGAGGCAGAGGCGCGACTGCTCTCTCTCGTCAACGAGCTCGACATCGACCTCGTGGTACTCGCCCGCTACATGCAGATCCTCTCCGACGATCTGTGCAAGCAACTCGACGGCCGGGCCATCAACATCCACCACTCCTTCCTGCCGAGCTTCAAGGGGGCCCGGCCGTACGTCCAGGCACACCACCGCGGTGTCAAACTCGTCGGGGCCACGGCGCACTACGTCACCTCCGACCTCGACGAAGGCCCGATCATCGAACAGGACGTCGTCCGCGTGGACCACTCGCGGGGCCCGGACGACCTGGTCACCATCGGCCGCGATGTCGAGGCCCGGGTCCTCGCCCGCGCCGTGGAGTGGCACAGCGAGAGCCGTGTACTGGTCAACGGCAGGTGCACGGTCGTCTTCCGCTGACGAACATGCGGTCACAGCGCACGGGGCCAGGCGGTGTCAAGTGCCCAACCGGCCCCCTGCCCAGGTACTGTGGCCTCTCGCAGCACATCCACGCCCGCGTATAGTTGCGCCATGAGCAACCACACGGCAGATAGCGAGACAACGGGCCCCGCGGCGAACGGGGTGCAGTCCGTTGACCGTGCCGTCAGTGTCCTGGAAATCCTCGCCCAGCGCGGCGAGGCGGGGGTCAGCGAGTGCGCCGCCGAGATCGACGTCCACAAGTCGACCGCGTTCCGCCTGCTGGGCGCCCTGGAGGCGCGCGGTCTGGTCGAGCAGGCGACCGAACGGGGCAAGTACCGGCTCGGCTTCGGGATCGTGCGCCTGGCCGGCGCGGTCACCGGCCGTCTCGACATCACCCAGCAGGGCCGACCGGTGTGCGAGCGGCTCTCCGAGGAGATCGGCGAGACCGTCAACATCGCGGTCCTGCAGGAGCATTACGCGGTCAACCTCTACCAGGTGCGCGGCCCGGGCGCGATCGGCACGCACAACTGGGTCGGGCAGCTGACGCCGGTGCACGCCACGTCCAGCGGCAAGATCCTCCTGGCCCACCTCTCGGAGAAGGAGCGCGCCGACGTGCTCGCGGCGTCGGGGACGCAGAAGCTGACGCCCCGTACCCTGACCGCCAGGACGAAGCTGGAGAAGGATCTCGCCGAGGCACGGCAGCGCGGGTACGCGGTGACGCTGGAGGAACTCGAGATCGGACTGCACGCGATGGCAGCCCCGATCCGGTCCCGCGACGGCGAGGTCGTCGCCGCCCTCAGCGCCTCCGGTCCCGCGTACCGCTTCACCGAGGAGCGCATGCACGAGCTCGCACCCGTGCTGCTCAAGGGCGCGGAGGAGATCAGCCACCGGATGGGCTACCTGGGCTGAGCCTCCCCCGGCTGCATCCGCTGCTCCCGCGCCGACGCGTCCGCCTCGGCACCCCAGCGGGCGGTCACCCGTACCGCGTCGAGCGTCGAGGCCACGTCGTGCACGCGCAGACACCAGACACCCTGAGCCGCGGCGAGAACGGATATGGCGGTGGTCGCGGCGTCCCGCAAGGGCGCCGGGCGGGGCTGTCCCGTCGCCGGGTCGGCCAGCAGGTGACCCAGGAACGACTTGCGTGACGCGCCCACGAGGAGGGGACGGCCCAGGGCGGCTACCTCCCCGAGACGGCCCAGCAGTTCCCAGTTGTGTTCGGCTGTTTTGGCGAAGCCCAGCCCGGGGTCGATGATCAGACGGTCGGGCGCGATCCCCGCCCGCAGGGCGGCCTCGATCCTCCGGCGCAGCTCCTCGACGACGTCGGTGACGACGTCGCCGTAGACAGTGTTCGCCTGCATGCCGGCGGCGTGTCCGCGCCAGTGCATCATCACGTACGGCGCGTCGGCTCGGGCCATCAGCGGCAGCATCGCGGCGTCTGCAAGGCCGCCCGAGACGTCGTTGATCAGCCGTGCACCGGCGTCCAGAGCGCGGGCGGCGACCTCGGCCCGCATGGTGTCGACGCTGACGGTCCCGCCGGCCGCGGCGAGTTCCCGGACGACGGGCAGGACACGCCGCAACTCCTCCTCGACCGGCGGGCGTACGGCCCCGGGGCGCGTCGACTCGCCGCCCACGTCCACGACGTCCGCGCCCTGCTCGAACAGCGCGAGTCCGTGCGCGACCGCCGCTTCCGGCGCGAACGACCGCCCGCCGTCCGAGAACGAGTCCGGGGTGACGTTCACAACGCCCATGACCAGCGTCCGGCCCGGCTGCGGAAGCCCGTACGGATGGAGTTCCGGTGTTCCCGGGCGCCGCGGTGCGGTGGTGGCGTGAAGTGGGGCGGTCACAGGCATCCCGCCGTCTGCGCCGCTGTTGCCGCCGGCTGCCGCCGACGATCCGGCCGACGGGGCTCCGGCGACCGTCATGCTCCTCATGTGGCTCCTCCCGTGGCCGTGCCTCCTTCGAGCCGTGTGACGGCGCCGGAGGGCGGGAGGTTCGGCGCGGCGTCGGCGAGCTCGACGTGGATCATGCCGTCCTCGACCACGACGTGGTGGGTGCGCACGGGCAGCCGGGCCGGCGGGGCGTCCACACCGCCGGTGCGCAGATCGAACTTCGAAGCGTGCAGCGGGCATTCGACCTCGCACCCCTCGAGCCAGCCGTCGGAGAGCGAGGCGTCCTGGTGAGTGCACGTGTCGTCGATCGCGTAGAGCTCGCCGTCCTCGGTGTGGAACACGGCGACGGGCGGGTCGCACTCGAGCCGGAAAGCCTCGCCTTGCGGCAGATCGGCGAGAGGGCACACGGGAATCATCAGGACCACCTTGATGCATGTGGCGAAACGTACGACCGCCTCGGCCCCGGCGTGCGCCACGGGCAGTCGGCGTGATCGGGGAGCTCGGCGCCGGGTGTGCGGGGGCTCATCGGACGTCTCAGTCTTCTGAAAGGTGCGGATATTACGGGTACTTGGAGCCTCAAGCGGTCATGCGGCGTTCGCGTTCCTCTCGGCGGCCTCGACGACGTTGGCCAGCAACATGGCCCGGGTCATGGGGCCCACGCCACCGGGCATCGGCGCGAGCCATCCGGCGACCTGCTCGGCCTCCGGATGCACATCGCCGACCAGCCCCTGGTCGGTGCGGGTGATGCCGACGTCCAGGACCGCCGCGCCCGGGCGCAGCATGTCCTTGGTGATCAGCCCGGGCGAGCCGGCGGCCACGATGACGATCTCCGCCTCGCGTACGTGCCAGGCCAGGCCCTTGGTGCCGGTGTGGCACAAGGTGACGGTGGCGTTCTCGGAGCGGCGGGTGAGGAGGAGGCCGATGGGGCGGCCGACCGTGACGCCCCGGCCGATCACACACACCCGCGCGCCGGCGAGGGGCACGTCGTGACGGCGGAGCAGTTCGACGATGCCGCGCGGGGTGCACGGCAGCGGCGCCTCGACGCCCAGGGCCAGCCGGCCGAGGTTGACAGGGTGCAGGCCGTCGGCGTCCTTGGCCGGGTCCACGCGTTCCAGGACGGCGTTGGTGTCCAGGTGGCGCGGGAGTGGGAGCTGGACTATGTAGCCGGTGCAGGCCGGGTCGGCGTTGAGCTCGTCGATGACGTCCTCGACCTGCTGCTGGGTGGCGTCGGCGGGCAGTTCCCGGCGCAGCGAGGCGATGCCCACCTGTGCGCAGTCCCGGTGCTTGCCTGCGACGTAGGCGTGACTGCCGGGGTCGTCGCCGACGAGGACGGTGCCGAGCCCTGGCGGGCGGCCGACGGCATCGGTCAGCTTGGTCACGCGTTCGGCGAGTTCGCGGCGGATGGCGGCGGCGGTCGCCTTGCCGTCGAGCAGCTGTGCGTTCACCGGCAGTGCTCCTTTTCCCATCGGGTCGGTCCTGTGCGCCGGCCACCGAGGCGGGTCATGGTCGGATCGAACTAGCCGATGCGCACGGGTGGTGCCGGGTGTGGGCGAGTTCGGGCACGTCACTCTCATCGGCGATTAACATCCAACTGATATATAAGATCCCTGTCAAGGTCCACCGAGCCTCTCCCCCTGCCTGCGAGGCAAGGGTTCGGCGAACGGACCCTTGACCATCGAGCGGACTGTCACATAGCGTGCCTACAACTGGTATATCAATTGGGTGTCACCTTGAGGGAGGCCGACATGGCAGAGGTCCCACCGCAGGCGAAATGCGTCGTGATCGGCGCCGGCATCGTCGGCAACAGCCTGGTCCACCACCTGGCCCGGCTCGGCTGGCGCGACATCGTGCAGATCGACAAGGGCCCGCTGCCCAACCCCGGTGGCTCGACCGGTCACGCCTCCAACTTCATCTTCCCCGTCGACCACTCCCGCGAGATCACCGACCTGACGCTGGACTCGGTGCGGCAGTACAAGGAGCTGGGCGTCTTCACCGAGTCCGGCGGCTTCGAGATCGCGCGTACCGAGGAGCGCATGGAGGAGCTGCGCCGCCGGATGTCCAGCGCCAAGGCCTGGGGCATCGAGTCGGAGCTGGTCTCTCCCACCTTCGTCAAGGAGAAGGTGCCGTTCATCGAGGAAGACCAGTTCATCGGCGCCTTCTGGACCCCGAGCGTCGGCGTCGTCGACTCCCTGCGCGCCGGCACGATCATGCGTGACGGCGCCATCGAGAGCGGCGCGCTGACCAGCGTGCCCAACGTCGAGGTGGTCGGCCTGGACGTCGAGGACGGCCGGATCCGCCGGGTGCGCACCAACAAGGGCGACATCGAGGCCGAGTACGTCGTGATCGCCTGTGGCGTGTGGAGCCCGAAGATCGGTGACATGGCCGGAGTCAGCATCCCGCTGACCCCCGCCGTCCACCAGATGATCTCCGTCGGCCCCTGCCCGCAGCTGTCCGGGCTGCCCGGCGAGATCAACTTCCCGATCGTCCGGGACATGGACACCTTCTGCTACGAGCGTCAGCACGGCGCGGACATGGAGGTCGGTTCCTACGCCCACCGGGCGATCCTGCACGAGCCGGAGGACATCCCCAGCAACGAGCAGGCCAAGCTCAGCCCCACCGAGATGCCGTTCACCTCCGACGACTTCGACCCGCAGCTGGAGCAGGCCTACGAGCTGATGCCCGAGTTGCTGGGTGCCGAGGGCGCGGAGATGCGGTACGCGATCAACGGCCTGCTGTCTCTGACCTGCGACGGCGCCCCCATCATCGGTGAGAGCCAGGTGAAGGGCCTGTGGACGGCGGCCGCGGTGTGGATCAAGGAGGGCCCGGGCGTCGGCCGCGCGGTCGCGGAGTGGATGGTCCAGGGCCACAGCGAGATCGACATCTCGCACTGCGACATCGCCCGGTTCTACCCCCACCAGATGCGCCGCGAGCACACCCGGCTGCGTACCACCGAGTCGTTCATCAAGACCTACGGGATCGTCCACCCCGCCGAGCAGTACGAGTCCGACCGCGAGCAGCGGCTCTCCCCGATGCACGACTCGGAGAAGAAGCTCGGTGCGGTCTTCTTCGAGGCGGTCGGCTGGGAGCGGCCGCAGTGGTACGAGTCCAATGCCGACCTCCTCGAGGTGTACGGCGACCGTGTGATGCCGCGCGAGCACGAGTGGGACGCGCGCTGGTGGAGCCCGATCGTCAACGCCGAGCACCTGCGGATGCGCGAGGCCGCGGGCGTCATCGACCTGACCGCCTTCGCGATCTTCGACATCACCGGCCCCGGCGCCCTGGCCGCCGTACAGCGCACCTGCGTCGCGCAGTGCGACGTACCGGTCGGCAAGGTGATCTACACCCCGGTGCTCGACGGCAAGGGCGGGTTCCGCTCCGACCTCACCGTCATGCGCCTGGGTGAGGACCACTTCCGGGTCGTCACCGGCGGCGCGCACGGCATGGCGGACAAGAAGTGGTTCGCCGACCAGCTGGGCGACGACGCGTCCCTGGTGGACCACACCGATCAGGTCTCCACGATCGGGCTGTGGGGCCCGCGGGCCCGCGACATCCTGTCGCAGCTGACCGACGCGGACGTGTCCCACGAGGGCTTCAAGTTCCTCAGCTGCCGTGAGATCGACCTCGACGGCATCACCGTGCTGGCTTCCCGGATCTCCTACGTCGGCGAGCTCGGCTGGGAGTTGTACGTGTCCTTCGACCAGGCCGCCGCGGTGTGGGACAAGCTGCTCGCGACGGGTGCTCCCCTGGGTGCCCGCCCGGTCGGCATCGGCGTCTACGTGACCACGGGGCGGATCGAGAAGGCCTACCGGGCCTTCGGCCTCGAACTCGACGGCGAGCGCACCATCGTCGAGGCCGGCATGCAGCGGCCGAAGGTGAAGGGCGCCGACTTCATCGGCAAGGAGGCCTACCTGGCGCAGCGCGCCGGTGAGCCCGCGGCGGTGCTGTGCACGCTGGCCGTGGACGACCACACGTCGGCGTCCGGGGTGAAGCGGTACATGCTCGGTGGCGAGCCGATCCTGACCCGCTCCGGCGAATCGCTCGTCGACGGGCACGGGCACCACCCGTACGTCACCACCGCCGGCTCGGCCCCCTCGCTGGGCAAGCACCTGCTGCTGGCCTACCTGCCGGTCGAGGAGGCGCGGATCGGCAACGAGCTCGCGGTCTCCTACATGGAGGAGCTCTACCCCGTGACCGTGATCGGCAACGACGCCACGCCCCCGTTCGACCCGGACAACGAGCGGATCCGCTGATGTCGGTGCTGTCGGTGGTCGGCACCGTCGAGACCACGAGAGGTGAACGATGACAAACGTATTGGTCTGCATCAAGCGGGTCCCTGACTCCTCCGGTGAGGTCCTGCTCACCGACGACAAGCAGGGCGTCGACGGCAGGTACGTCGGCTTCACCGTGAGCAACCACGAGAGCTGCGCCGTCGAGCTGGCGGTCCAGATCGCCGAGGCGACCGGCGGTACGGTCACGCTGCTCACGGTCGGCCCGTCCGAGGCCACCGAGCAGCTGCGGGACACTCTGGCGCTCGGCTGCCACGCCGCCGTACTGGTGGAGGCGGAGCCGACCCGGCTGGGCCCGGCCGACGTGGCCCGGGAGATCGCCCATGTCGTGCGCGAGAAGGAAGCCGCGGACACGACGTACGACCTGATCCTGCTCGGCAACGACGCCGCCGACAGCGGCGACTTCCAGGTGGGTATCCGGATGGCCCACGCGCTCGGCCGGCCGGTGGTCAACGGCGTGTCGACGGTCGAGGTGGCCGACGGCAACCTGACCGCCCGCGGCGACGGCCCCGACGGTGAGGAGACGTACTCGCTGCCGCTGCCCGCGGTCGCCACCGTGCTCGAGGGCGGGGTGGAGCCCCGCTATCCGACGCTGAGGGGCCGGATGGCGGCCAAGAAGGTCGAGATCGAGACCCGGACCCTGTCGGCCGAACCCGTCGGAGCGAGTCGGGTGCAGCTGCTGCTGCCCCCGCCGGCGCCGTCGACGGTCGAGGTGCTGGGCGAGGGCCCGGAGGCGGCCGGCGCGGTCGCGGACCTGTTCGCAAAGCTGGGGGTGACCCGATGATTCTGGTGCTGATCGAGACCGAGAACGGCGCCGCGAGCGAGATCTCGCTGGAGACGCTCGCCTTCGCCCGGTCGCTGGCGGCCGAGGGCGGTGGCATCGCCATCCGCGCGGTCGTGGTCGGCGCGGTCGAGAACCGCGACGCGCTGGCGGCCGAGCTGGCCACCCACGGCGCGGCCGAGGTCCACCACGCGGTGGGCGAAGCGTTCACGTCGTACTCCGGGGCCGCCTGGGCGGCGGCACTGCAGGCGATCCGCGAGTCGACCCGCTCCGTCGTGGTCACCGCCCCGGGCTCGCCCCGGGGCAACGAGGTGCTGGCGCATCTGGCCGCCCGGCTCGATGTGCCCATGGCCGCCAACGCGACCGCGTTCCACGGCCTGGCGCCGTTCGTGGTGACCCGGCAGGTGGTGGGCGGCGCGGCGCTGGAGGAGATGAAGCTCGACCAGCGGCCCGCGATCTTCACCGTCGCCGGCCACTCGTGGGCCGTGTCGCCGGTCGAGGGCGCGTCACCCGCCGCCTGGGTGGAGGTCGCCCCCGAGGTGGCCGAGGCCGACCTCGTGGCGCGGGTCGTGTCGACCGGCACCAAGGAGGTCGACCACTCCGACTCACTGAAGTCCGCCAAGGTCGTCGTCGGTGCCGGTCGCGGGGCGGGTGGTCCGGAGGGCTTCGGCGCGGTCGCCGAGCTCGCCGAGCTGCTCGGCGGCGCGGTCGGCGTGTCCCGGGTGGTCACCTCACTGGGCTGGCGGCCCCACCACGAGCAGGTCGGCCAGACCGGCTCCCGGATCAGCCCGGACCTGTACATCCCCTGCGGGATCTCCGGTGCCATCCAGCACTGGGCCGGCTGCGCTTCGTCGAAGACGATCCTCGCGGTCAACACCGATCCCGAGGCGCCGATGATGACCAAGGCCAACTACGCCGTCGTGGGCGACATGCACGAGGTCCTCCCCGCGATCATCGAAGAGCTCAGGTCGCGCGGGGTGAGCGGGTGAGGCGGGCGGCCGACGGCTGCTGAGCGACTGGCCGCAGCGGGAACCGAGGATCTCGCTCACGCTACGCAGCAGCTCATCGCCCTGGAGCGAGGCTGCGGCACCTGCAAGGGACGCCGCAGCCTCCTCCGCTCACCGCCGTCGACGACATATGGCGACACCTGGTTCAACCGGCGCCGCGAGCTGGACCGCATGCACCTGGTCACCTGGCCACCCTCAGCGGGCGGGTCGCACAACGCTCCGCCACGACCCCCGGCCAGAAGACCATCCCCGAGGAGCCCCTGATGCAGACCTTCGCCCTGGTGGCGTCGCTGGCGCTCACGCTGGCCGCCCTGTTCGTCCTGGTCCCCGCTGTCCGGAGCATGCTCCGGGTGATCCGGATGGGCCAGCCCGCGAGCCCGAGCCGTACCGACAAGCCGGTCGCTCGTACGGTCACCATGCTCAAGGAGACCGTGCTGCACACCCGGATGCTCCAATGGGCCTGGGTCGGCGTCATGCACTGGTTCGTGTTCGCGGCGTTCCTCTTCCTGAGCACCGCGGTGGTGGGCGCCTACTTCCAGCTGTTCGACCCCGAGTGGGCGTGGCCGATCGTTGGCCACTGCTACCCCTTCGAGTGGTTCAGCGAGTTCATCGGCGCGCTGAGCACGGTCGGCATCGTCTGGCTGATCGTCTACCGGCAGAAGCACCACCCCCGCAGCGAGGGCCGCAGCAGCCGGTTCTACGGCTCGACGTTCTGGCAGGCCTACTTCGTGGAGTACCTGGCCCTGCTCGAGGGTGCGGCGATCCCGTTCATCCGGGGCGCGGAGTTCCACCTCGCCGGACATGAGCACGCGACCCGCGCGCACTTCCCGCTCTCGTCCTGGCTCGGTGACGCGCTCTACCCCGCCGGCCAGAGCGCCAACGAAAACCTCGTCTACTTCATCGCGTTCTTCAAGATCGCGCTGGCGATGGTCTGGCTGATCGTCATCGGCCGCAACCTGACCATGGGCATCGCCTGGCACCGGTTCACCGCCTGGTTCAACATCTGGTTCAAGCGTGAGTCCTCGGGCCGTACGGCACTGGGCGAGGTCAAGCCGCTCGCCGTCGCAGGCAAGGCGATCACCCTGGAAGACGTCGACGACCTCGACGAGGACGTCGCGCTCGGCGTGGGAAAGATCGAGGACTTCTCCTGGAAGGGCCTCCTCGACTTCACCACCTGCACCGAGTGCGGTCGCTGCCAGTCGCAGTGTCCGGCCTGGAACACCCAGAAGCCGCTCTCGCCCAAGCTGCTGATGAAGGGCCTGCGCGAGCACACCTACCTCAAGGCCGCCGGCCTGGCCGGACACGCCGACCGGGCGCTGATCGGCAAGGGCGACGCGGATACGGAGTTCTACAACCCCGAGAGCGGAAACTTCGTCGTCGACGCGGACGTGCTCTGGTCGTGCACGACGTGCGGCGCCTGCGTCGAGCAGTGCCCGGTCGACATCGAGCATGTCGACCACATCGTCGACATGCGCCGCTACCAGGTACTGATCGAGTCGAACTTCCCCGCCGAGCTCAACCAGGTCTTCAAGGGCCTTGAGAACAGGGGCAACCCCTGGAACATGGCGCCGAGCGCGCGTATGGACTGGGCCAAGGGACTGCCGTTCGAGGTCAAGGAGGTCGGCAAGGACCTGGAGTCGCTGGAGTCGGTCGACTGGCTGTTCTGGGTCGGCTGCGCCGGTGCCTACGAGGACCGGGCCAAGAAGACCACCCGCGCGGTCGCCGAGCTGCTCCACATGGCCGGCGTTTCCTTCGGTGTGCTCGGCAATCGCGAGACCTGCACCGGCGACTCGGCCCGCCGCTCCGGCAACGAGTTCGTCTACCAGGCACTGGCCCAGGAGAACGTCGAGACCTTCAAGGAGTTCAAGGTCAAGAAGGTCGTCGCGACCTGCGCCCACTGCTTCAACACACTGAAGAACGAGTACAAGGCCTTCGGCATCGAGCTCGAGGTCGTCCACCACACCCAGTTGCTCAACCGGCTCGTGCGCGAGGGCAGGCTGAAGCCGGTCGCCCCCGAGCCCGGCACGAACACGCGGTCGATCACTTACCACGACCCGTGCTACCTCGGTCGGCACAACCAGGTCTACAGCCCGCCGCGCGAGCTGCTGTCGGCGCTGCCGGGCGCTTCGTACGTCGAGATGGAACGCAACTCGGAGCGGTCCTTCTGCTGCGGGGCGGGCGGCGCACGGATGTGGCTGGAGGAGAGCCTCGGAGAGCGGATCAACATGAACCGCAGCACGGAGGCCGTCGGCACCGGTGCCGACCAGATCGTGGTGGGCTGCCCGTTCTGCCGGGTGATGCTCTCCGACGGCGTGACGGCGCTCCAGGCCAAGTCGGAGGCCCGCGAGGAGGTCGAGGTCCTGGACGTCGCACAGATGCTGCTCGCCTCGGTCAAGAGTGAGCCCGCGACGAAGGCCGAGAAGGCGCCCGCCGGTGTTCCCGCCGTCACGGCTGTCCCTGCCGCTGCTCCTGCCGAGCCCGCCGCCTCCGGCGCCACCGGGGCGTCACTGTTCGACCAGACACCCACCAAACCGGCCCCCGCAAGCTCCCTCTTCGACCAACCCACAGCCGAGCCGACCGAGCCCGCCACGCCCGCGGCGTCACTGTTCGACCAGACACCCACGAAACCGGCCCCCACAGGCTCCCTCTTCGACCAACCCACAGCCGAGCCGACCGAGCCCGCCACCACCGAAGCATCACTGTTCGACCAGACACCCACCAAACCGGCCCCCGCAAGCTCCCTCTTCGACCAACCCACAGCCGAGCCGACCGAGCCCGCCACGCCCGCGGCATCGCTGTTCGACCAGACACCCACGAAACCGGCCCCCGCAAGCTCCCTCTTCGACCAACCCACAGCCGAGCCGACCGAGCCCGCCACCCCCGCGGCATCACTGTTCGACGTCCCGGCCGACGAGGCTCCGGCGTCTGCGACCACCAGGGCGCTGGAGCCGACCGTCGAAGCCACCTCGAGACCCGCGCTGTCCGGCTCACTCTTCGACATCGAGGAGGAGTCGGCCGTCCCCGGTGGTGAACCGGAGCCGGAGCCGAAGGCCGAGGCCGCGCCGGAGGAGCACGAGTCCCCGCACGAGCCGAAGGGCCTCTTCGACGACTGATCGCTCCGACCTGACGAAAGATCGCGTGCCCCCATGGCCGGATTCCGGCCGTGGGGGCATTGCGCTTCCAGTCTGAAGCGGCGGGCGGCCCGGCGGTCAGGCCGGTGGTGCCGAAGAAGTCGTCGGGCTCGTTGCCGTCCGCGGCACGGACGACGACCAGCGAGTTGCAGCCGACCGGCCGGCTCGCAGACGGTCAGAGCACGCCGCGGATCTCACGGGCAAAGCCGGCGATGTGCTCGCGGGTGAGGCGCTCGGCACGGTCGGCATCGCCGTCAGCGACGGCGTCGAGCAGGTCCGCGTGCTCGGTGATGTGGTGTGCGAGGTCAGGAAGCCGATCGATGACCAGGCACCAGATGCGGGTGGCCAGGTTGTCGTAGCGGATCAGCACGTCCTCGAGGTGTGGGTTGCCGGACGCCTTGTAGATGAGCCGGTGCAGCGACATGTCCGTCCGCATCATTGCGGTGCGATCACCGCGAGGGCCCTCGACGCTCCTCACCTCGTCGGCCTTGGCTCGCAGCACGTCGCGTATGGCGCTGGTGGCGTGGACGGCGGCCCGCCGTGCCGCGAACGGCATGAGCTGCTCGCGGATGTCGGAGATCGCACCGAGCTCGGTCACGTCGATGGTGGTGGCGAAGGTGCCCCGGCGCGGGTAGGACACGACGAGGTGGTCGGTCTCGAGTCGCTTCAGCGCCTCGCGAACGGGTGTGCGCCCGACACCCATCTCCGCAGCAAGCTGGCTGTCGTTGATCGGCTCGCCGGGCCGGATGTCGAGCATGACCAACCGATCCTGAAGGCGCTCGTAGGCCCGGTCCGCCAATGACATCGGCGCCGAGTCCGTCACGGGGGTGACCTCAGTACTGCTCATCTTTCGGCCGCCTCTTCCTTCGCGCGGGACTGTTCGCACCAACGCCCTACCCTCTGACATACTTCAAATATATCAGCCCGCCGCGCCGATGGACGATGAGCCGGCCGATCGCCACAGCCCGAAGCAACAGAGGGCCCGGCAGGCTGTCGGCGCAGCATACCGGGCCCCTTTCAGGAGCTGTATCCAGTTGTGTCCAGTCCCCCAGGCAGGTGCAGCGACCCGGCCGGGCGGCCCTACTTGATCCAGGCATCCACCTTGTCGCGGTTGGCCTCGACCCACTTCTTCGCCGCCGCCTCGGGCGTCATCTTGTCCACCGCGATGTACTTCGCCACGGTGTTCTGGTCGTCGTTCGTCCAGTTGAAGTTCTTCACCAGGTCATAGGCGGGGCTGCCCGACTTGGCGAACTTCGCGCTGACGATCTTGTCGAGTTTGTACACGGGGTAGTCGCACGCGACCTTCGCAGCGTCGGCGTCGCAGCCATCCTTGTACTCGGGCAGTTTGACCTTGACCAGTGGCACCTCGGACAGGAACCACTGGGGCTCGTAGAAGTAGCCGATCACCCATTCCTTGTTCTTCTCGGCCTTGCGGAAGGCCTGGATGAGCGCGGTCTCACTGCCCGCGTACACCACCTTGAAGTCCAGCTTCAGGTTCTTCACCAGCGCCTCGTCGTTGGTGACGTACGACGGGTCGCCGTCGAGGAGCTGGCCCTTGCCGCCCGACTCGGAGGTCTTGAAGTTGGCGGCGTACTTGTTGAGGCTGTTCCAGTCGGTGATGTCCGGGTGCGCCTTTGCCAGCCACGGCGGCACGTACCAGCCGATGAGGCCTTCGTTGCCGGTCGGACCGGCATCCACGGCGGTCTTCTGGTCGGTGATGTACTTCTTCTTCAGGTCGTCGTGGCCCCAGTTCTCCAGGACGGCGTCGACCTCTCCGGTCCCGAAGCCCTGCCAGGCGATCTCTTCCTTGAGGTCCTTCTTGACCACCTTGCACTTGAGGTCCTGTTCCGCGACGTAGGCGACGACCGCCGCGTCGGCCTCGTAGCCCACCCACGGGTTGACCGCGAGGTTGAAGGTGCCGCACTTGCCGGAGCTGCCGCCCGCGCTGTCGGACCCGGAGTCACCGACCTTCGCACCGCCGCAGGCGGTGAGGGTGAGGCCGAGGACCGCTATGCCGGCCGCGCCGACCTTCCACTGTCTTGCTTGCCTTGCCATGGTCAGTGACTCCTTACGCGCTGGTACGCCGCGCCGCTGCTTGAGTGATCCGGTCGAACATGACTCCGAGAAGGACGATGGCCAGCCCTGCGGCGAGCCCCTTCCCGTACAGCTGTCCCTGCGAGAAGCCGGCCACGACGTCGTAGCCGAGGGCGCCTGCGCCTACCAGGCCGCCCACCACAACCATCGACAGCACGTAGATCAGGCCCTGATTGGTCGCGAGAGTCAGGGCGCTGCGTGCCATCGGCAGCTGGACCTTGGTGATGATCTGCCAGGTGTTGCACCCGGCGGAGGTGGCCGCCTCCACGGTCGTCGCAGGCACGTTCCGCACCCCGTCCGCGATGATCTTCATCGCGACGGGAGCCGCATAGACGACGGCGGCGACGATCGCCGTGAAGCGGGTCGCGCCGAACAGCGCGAGGAACGGCACGAGATAGACGAACGGCGGCATGACCTGTGCCGCGTCCAGGCTTGGCCGCACCACCCGGTCCACGAGCTGGCTGCGGCCCATCCACACACCGAAGACGATGCCCAGCACCATCACCATGATCGTGGCCACGATCGTGGAGGCCAGCGTCGTCATGCCGTCCGACCACACACCGGTGCCGACCAGCAGGCCGACGCACACGGCCGTGGTGACCCCGGCCCGCCAGCCGCCGAGCACCGTACCGAGCCCGACCAGAGCCGCGCCCACGAGCCACCACGGGGAGTCGGTGAGCAGCGTCTGGAACGGGTTGAGCAGCCCGTTGGTGATGGCGTCGCGGAAGGCGTTGGTGAGGCCGGACAGGTTGTCCTGTGCCCAGGTGGTCGCGGTGTCGGCACCGCTCGCGATGGAGCTGCCGATGCCGCCCTCGCCGGGGAACTCCGCCGCCCATACGTAGGTGTGCGACAGATAGACCAGGACCGCCGTCGCCGCCGCTCCCACGCCGAGCAACGGGCGCCGCCAGCTCTGGAAGCGGTTCTTCGACTTGCGGGCCAGCTCTTCGCGCATGCTGGCCGCGGTGGTGACACGGTCCAGCACGATCGCCATCACGACAATGGCGAGGCCCGCGTTGAAGGCCGTGCCCACATCGAGCGACTGCAGGGCCTGGACGACGGTCTTGCCGAGGCCGGGCGCGTCGATCAGGGCGGCGATGGTGACCATGGCAAGGGCGGCCATGATGGTCTGGTTGATGCCCATCACGACGGTCCGCTTGGACATCGGCAGCAGCACCTTCAACAGCGCCTGTCGCCTTGTCGCGCCCAGCGAGGCTGCCGCTTCCGCGGTGGTCTCGGGCACGGAGCGGATGGCGTGCGCGGTGATACGGATCGCCGGCGGAGCGGCGTAGATCACCGTGGCGATCGTCGCGGAGGCCCCACCGATGAGGAAGATCAGCGTAAGGGGCGCCAGGTAGACGAAGGTCGGCATCGTCTGCATGAAGTCCAGGAACGGCGTCACGATCCGGTTGACGCGGCCCGACAGCCCCGCCCACACACCCAGCGGGATCCCGAACAGCAGCGCCACGAGGACCGCGGAGAGCGTGAGGGACAGCGTGTCCATGCTCTCCTGCCACAGGCCCTGCATCCCCAGGAAGGTGAACCCGGCCACCGCCAGCAGTGCGACGCGCCAGTTGCCCACGGCCCAGGAGACGTAACCCACGATGCCGACGACGCCGAGCCATCCGATCTGCGGGACGGGGTGGGTGTCGGAGGGCTGTGAGATGAGCTGCTGGATGAAGGTCACCAGGTTGTCGATGACCAGCCGGATCTCGTTGAAGCCGTAGATGAAGAGGGGGTTGGAGTTGCGGTTGGCTCCGATCGAGTCGTTGACGTCGTTCAGCCAGCTGTGCAGGTCGGTGAGGTCGGCCGCCGCCAGCGACAGGGTCTGCTTGCCGCGCAGCACGGCGAACAGCAGCAGCCAGACGACCACGATCCCGGCTACCACCATGGACCGGCTGATCTTGCGGACACGCGCGACGGGCGTGGTCTTCTCGACTGTCTCGGTGCCGGTTTTCTCGGGCTTCTCTATGGCGACGGTCATCGCAGGTCGCCTTCCTGCCCGGCGACCACCGCGAGGATCTCCTCGTCGCCGACGATGCCGAGCAGCTTGCCGTGCTCGACGACCTTGACCGGCTTGTCGGCCGCCAGGACGGCCCGGGTGGCTTCCCGCACCACGACATCGGGGCCCAGCTCGGGACCGTCGAGGGCGTCGCCGTCCTCCAGCGGGCGCATGATCCAGCGCAGGGTGAGCACGTCTCCGCGCGGTACGTCCTTGACGAACTCGCGCACGTAGTCGTCGGCCGGGGCGCCGACCAGCTCGTCGCCGGTGCCGCACTGGACCATCTTGCCGTCGCGCATGATCAGGATGCGGTCGCCCAGCTTGAGGGCCTCGGAGAGGTCGTGGGTGATGAACACCATCGTCTTGCCGACCTCGTGGTGCAGCCGGATGACCTCGTTCTGCATGTCACGGCGGATCAGCGGGTCGAGCGCCGAGAACGGCTCGTCGAAGAAGAGCACGTCCGGATCGCCGGCCAGCGCCCGGGCGAGACCGACGCGCTGCTGCATACCGCCGGAGAGCTGGTCGGGGTAGGAGTTCTCGTAACCGGCCAGGCCGACCAGCTCGACGACCTCCCGGGCCCGCCTGGTCCGCTCGGCCTTGCCCATGCCGCGGATCTCCAGGCCGAACGCCACGTTGTCCACCACGCGACGGTGGGGCAGCAGGCCGAAGTGCTGGAAGACCATGGAGAACTTGCGGCGCCGCAGGTCGCGCAGGCGTTTGTCGTCCGCTTCGCGGATGTCCTGGCCCTCGAAGACGAGCTCACCGGAGGTGGGTTCGATCAGCCGGGTGAGAC
This sequence comes from Streptomyces sp. HUAS ZL42, assembly GCF_040782645.1. Classification (GTDB taxonomy): domain Bacteria; phylum Actinomycetota; class Actinomycetes; order Streptomycetales; family Streptomycetaceae; genus Streptomyces. Next base: position 8,749,030 of record NZ_CP160403.1, on the reverse strand, counting down.
ATCGCACCAGCGTGGACTTGCCGGAACCGGAGAGGCCCATCACGACGAAGACCTCGCCCTTGCGGACGTCGAAGTTCACATCGCGTACGGCGGCCGTGCATCCCGTACGGTCCATGAGCTCGCGGCGGGTCAGCCCGCACAGCTCCTCGGAGTCCGGAATCCGCTCGGCCTTCGGCCCGAACACCTTCCACAGATTGCGCACGGAGATGACCGGAGTGTCCCCCGAGTCCTGGGGCGTGCCGCGCCGATGCGACTTCTCGGTCTGAGTTTGGGTCACTTTCGACCTCTCTTCGGCATTCAGCCGCGGAACCAGTGTTGCGGCCGGGGGTGGATGTTCTGCCAGATGTGTTTGGGCTCTCGGTACTCGTCCAGGCCGGTCGGCCCCAGCTCCCGACCCACGCCCGAGTGCCCGAAACCGCCCCATTCCGCCTGTGGCACATAGGGGTGGTAGTCGTTGATCCACACCGTGCCGTGGCGCAGCCGCCGGGCGACCCGCTGGGCCTTTCCGGCGTCCTGGGTCCAGACGGCTCCGGCGAGTCCGTACACGGTGTCGTTGGCGATGCGCACGGCATCGTCCTCGCCGGTGAAACGCTCCACGGTGAGCACGGGTCCGAAGGACTCCTCATGGACCACGCGCATGTCCTGCCGGCATTCGTCGAGGACGGTCGGCGGGTAGTAGAAGCCGCCCGCGAGGGCGGGGTCGTCGGGGCGTTCGCCGCCGCAGCGCAGTACGGCGCCTTCGGCGAGGCCCGCGGCGACATACGCCTCGACTTTCTCCCGGTGCTGGGCGGAGATCAGCGCTCCGGTCTCGGCCTCGGGGTCGAAGGGCCCGCCGAGGCGGATCTGCCGGGCGCGGCGCACGACCTCGTCGACGAAGCGGTCGTGCAGCGAGTCCTCGACGATCAGGCGGGCGCCGGCCGAGCACACCTGGCCCGAGTGCAGGAAGACGGCCGTGAGAGCGAAGTCCACGGCCGTCTCGAAATCGGCGTCGGCGAAGATGACGTTGGGGTTCTTGCCGCCGAGTTCCAGCGCGACCTTCTTCACGGTCGCGGCTGCGGTCGCCATGATCCGCTTGCCGGTCTCCAGGCCGCCGGTGAAGGAGACCATGTCGACGGCCGGGTCCTCGGAGAGCGGGGCGCCCACCTCGGGTCCGGTCCCCAGGACGAGGTTGGCGGCGCCGGCCGGCAGCCCGGCCTCCTCCAGTGTCTTCATCAGCAGGATCGAAGTGGAGGGGGTGAGCTCACTGGGCTTGAGTACGATCGTGTTGCCCGCGAGGAGGGCGGGGGCGACCTTCCAGGACGCCTGGAGCAGCGGGTAGTTCCACGGGGTGATCAGCCCGCACACCCCGATCGGCTCGTACACGACACGGCTGACGGCGTCGTCGCGGCCGGTGTCGATCACACGGCCGGCGTCGGTGCCGCCGAGCCCACCGTAGTATCGGAAGCAAGAGACGACGTCGGCGATGTCGTACTCGCTCTCCGCGAGCCGCTTGCCGGTGTCGAGCGACTCGGCGCGGGCGAACTCCTTCGCGTCGCGCTCGATGAGGTCGGCGGTGCGCAGGAGGAGCGCACCTCGCTCCCGCTCGGGGGTGCGCGGCCAGGGGCCCTCGTCGAAGGCGCGGCGGGCCGCTGCGATCGCCGCCTCGGTGTCGGGACGCGTCCCTTCCGAGACGGTCGCGCTGAGCGTGCCGTCGGCGGGACATCGGATCTCCCGGCGGCCTCCGGCCACCGGTTCCCGCCATTCGCCATCCACGTACAGGTCTGCCACGAGCCAAGCCCTTCAGCTGGAATTCGTTGCGCATCGTGCATTCAATTGCTTGTGGTGGAACACCCTGACGAATGACCAGACCGACGTCAAGAGGTTGGAGGATGACGATTTCGTGCGAGTTCACACCGGTCGTATACGGCCACAAGCCCTCCGCCGTCTCGCGTCAGCCGCAGGTCCGCAGGAAGGCGATGAGCGCAGCCGTGAGTTCCGCGGGGGCGTCCTCCTGCACGAGGTGGCCCGCGCCGGCAATGGGTTCCCAGTGTGCGTCGGGGATGAGAGCGGCCAGCTCGCGGCCCTTCGCCACGGGGATCCAGGTGTCGTTCTCTCCCCAGCAGACGAGCGTGGGGATGCCGATCCCGGCATAGCGGCCCTGGATCTCGTCGGTGTGGCGCTGGTCGGCCTGTGCGATCTGCCGGTAGAAGGCGGCCTGGCCGACGCCGTCCGACCACGGCTCGACGAGCCGGTCGAGGACCGCCGGGTGCAGTCCGCGACTGCTGGCGGAGCCGACGTACTCGCGCACCAGGGCGCGGTGGAGTGGCGGCGGCAGCACTTCGAAGACATCGGAGTGCTCGCCGACCAGCCGGAAGAACGGGGACCCCCACGGCGCCAGCGCGACCGGATCGACCAGAGCGAGAGCCCGGTAGCGGGCGCCGTGCAGCAGGTGGGCCCGCAATGCCACGGCCCCGCCGAAGTCGTGGGCGACCGCCAGCGGGTCCGCCAGACCCCAGTGGCTCAGGAGCTCGGTGAAGACCCGGCCCTGGGCGGCCAGGGACACATCCTGGCCCGCCGCCTTCTCCGAGGCCCCGTAACCGGGCATGTCCCAGACGAAGACCTGATGGTGGCGGGCGAGCGAGCGGGCGACGGCACGCCAGACGTACGAGGAGAAGGGGGTGCCGTGCAGCAGGACGACCGGCGGTCCGCCGCGGTGGCCCAGCCGGTCCCATCGGACGTCGCCGGAGGTGCTGGTGAAGGTTCGGGTCAATGGCCAGTCGATGACGGATGCCATTCCTCTCCCCGGTCAGGCGCCCAGCCGGTCCAGTAACGCGCGGCGCCACCGTTCCGTCTCGGCGATCTGGTTGAAGGTGAACAGGTGCAGGCCGGCGACCCCGGCCCAGGGTGCGGCGAGGGCCGCCTCGGCGCGGGTCAGCAGCCTCTCGGGTGAGTACCCTCCGGGTGCCGCGAACCGCAGGAACCAGGACGCGTGCTTGGTCAGGAAGCGCGTCGACTCCCCCACGCCGATTCTGGTCGCCATGGCCAGCAGCTTCGCCCGCTGCACGGGCCCCGCGACGCCCACATGGACGGGCAGGGTGACGTCCCGGCGCCGTATCCGGGCGACCCACTCCCCCAGCACAAGCGGATCGAAGCAGAGGTTGCTCACGATGTACGTGGCGTGCTCGCGCTTGTCCCACATCGCCTGGATGGTGACGTCGTCGTGGATGAGCGGATGGCTCTCGGGGTAACCGGTGACGCCGACGTGCGCGAAGGGCCTGCCCAGCTCGCTCAGCCTGCGCAGCACCGGCAGCGCCCCGTCGTAGGCCCCGGCCGGCGGGTCGGCGTCGCCCGCCGGGACGAAGACGTCGTCCACGCCCGCCTCGCGGAGCCCCTCGACGACCTCTTTCAGGTGCGCGTCGTCCCGCAGCAGCCGCGCGGGCACGTGCGGGACGACGCGGTAGCCGTGGGCCGCGAGCCGGGTGGTGAGGTCGAGGGTCGGCCCCAGGCCCTTGACCGGCGAAGCCGTCACGGTGACGACGACGTCGCGCGGAACATGGGCGAGGACCTTGTCCTCGGTCGACTTCGCGGGCAGCACCTCGTAGCGGACGTTGCCCAGCAGCGCCCGTAGGCCTGCGGCACCCAACGTCTACCCGACCTGCTTGTGGGCGTCGCGGTGGCGGTAGTACGCCGCCTTGGACGCGGGCAACGGCTCCTTGCCGAGGATCAGGTCGGCGGCCTTCTCGGCGATCATCATCACCGGCGCGTAGATGTTGCCGTTGGTGACGTACGGCATCACCGACGCGTCCACGACGCGCACCCCCTCCAGACCGTGCACCTTCATGCTGAGCGGGTCGACGACGGACATCTCGTCCGTGCCCATCTTGCAGGTGCAGGACGGGTGCAGCGCGGTCTCGCCGTCCTTTGCGACCCAGGCGAGGATCTCCTCGTCGGTCTCCACCTTCGGGCCGGGAGAGATCTCGCCGTCGTTGTAAGGGGCGAGCGCGGGCTGGTTGAGGAGCCTGCGGGCCACCCGGATCGCCTCGACCCACTCGCGGCGGTCCTGCTCGGTGGAGAGGTAGTTGAAGCGCAGCGCCGGGTGTTCGCGCGGGTCCTTGCTCTTGATCTTCACCGAGCCGATGGCGTCGGAGTACATGGGCCCGACGTGGACCTGGTAGCCGTGGCCGCCGGCGGGCACGGAACCGTCGTAGCGGACCGCGATGGGCAGGAAGTGGAACATCAGGTTGGGGTAGTCCACGTCCTCGTTGCTGCGGGCGAAGCCGCCGGCCTCGAAGTGGTTGGTGGCGGCCGGTCCCTTGCGGAAGAGCCACTGCAGGCCGATGAAGGGGGCCCTCCACTTCGCCAGGTACGGCTGCATGGAGACGGGCTGCTTGCAGGCGTACTGGATGTACACCTCCAGGTGGTCCTGCATGTTCTCGCCGACGCCCGGCAGGTCGTGGACGACGTCGATACCGAGGGCGCGCAGCTCCTCCGCGTTGCCGACGCCGGAGAGCTGCAGCAGCTGCGGGGAGTTGATCGCGCCGCCGCAGAGGATGACCTCCTTGGCGCGGACCTGCTTCACGGCGCCCTTGCCTCGCTGGTACTCGACGCCGACGGCCTTCTTGCCCTCGAAGAGGACGCGGGTGACCAGCGCCCGGGTCGTGACCGTGAGGTTGGGCCGCTTCCTGGCGGGCTTGAGGTACGCCTTCGAAGCCGACAGCCGACGTCCGCGGTGGACATTCCGGTCGAACTTGGCGAAACCTTCCTGCCGGTAGCCGTTGACGTCGTCGGTGGGGGCGTAGCCCGCCTCCTCGGTGGCCTTGAGGAAGGCGCCGAAGAGCGGGTTGGCGGCCGGGCCCCGTTCGAGGACGAGCGGACCGTCGTGGCCGCGGAACTCGTCGTCCGGGTCGGCCGCGAGACAGTTCTCCATCCGCCGGAAGTACGGCAGGCAGTGCGCGTAGTCCCAGGTCTCCATTCCGGGGTCGGCAGCCCAGCGTTCGTAGTCCATGGGGTTGCCGCGCTGGAAGATCATGCCGTTGATGCTGCTGGAGCCACCCAGCACCTTGCCGCGCGCGTGATAGATGCGCCTGCCGCCCATGTGGGGCTCGGGCTCGGACTCGTACTTCCAGTCGTAGAACCGGCTACCGATCGGGTAGGTCAGCGCCGCGGGCATGTGGATGAAGACATCCCACGGGTAGTCGGACCGGCCGGCCTCCAGTACCAGGACCTGGTTCGCCGGGTCCGCCGAGAGTCTGTTCGCCAGTGCGCTGCCGGCCGATCCACCGCCGACGATGACGAAGTCGTATTGCAGGGGAGCCATGGTGCCTCGTCTCGCTCGCGCCGTACATTTGCGAGGCATGCTAATCGCAGTATCGCCATGCGCACCAGGTTGCGGGACGCGCAACTTCCAGACCCTGAGCTCGACCCGCTTCTTGCGGCGGCGTTGTTTACTGTGCGTATAGTTTCGCCGTGAGCAACCACAGCAACGAGCCGGAAACGGCCACGTCACAGGCCGGCGGGGTGCAGTCGGTCGACCGCGCCATCAGCGTCCTGGAGATCCTCGCCCAACGCGGCGAAGCCGGCGTCAGCGAGGTCGCCACCGAGATCGACGTCCACAAGTCCACCGCGTTCCGCCTGCTCGGCGCCCTGGAGGCGCGCGGACTGGTGGAGCAGGCGGGCGAACGCGGCAAGTACCGTCTCGGCTTCGGCATCGTACGGCTGGCCGGTGCGGTCACCGGGCGTATCGACATCACGCAGCAGGGCCGCCCGATCTGCGAGCGGCTGGCTGCGGAGATCGGCGAGACCATCAACATCGCCGTGATGCAGGAGCACTACGCGATCAACCTCTACCAGGTGCGAGGCCCGGGTGCCGTCACCGCGCACAACTGGGTCGGCCAGCTGACCCCGCTGCACGCCACCTCCAGCGGCAAGATACTGCTTGCCCACCTGCCCACCCAGGAGCGTGCCGCACTGCTCGCCGATGCCGGCATGAAGAAGGTCGCACCGCGCACCATCACCGCGAAGACGAAACTCGAGAAGAACCTCGCCGAGGCTCTGGAGCGCGGCTACGCCTGGACCCTGGAAGAGCTGGAGATCGGTCTCCATGCGATGGCGGCTCCGATTCGCAATCGGGACGGAGAGGTCATCGCGGCGCTGAGCGCCTCCGGGCCCTCGTACAGGTTCACCGAGGAGCGTCTGCATGAGCTCTCCCCGGTGCTGCTCAAGGGCGCGGAGGAGATCAGCCACCGGATGGGGTACCTGGGCTGAGTCACCCCTGGTGGGTGCCCAGGCGCTCGTTCACCCAGTCGTGGAAGGCGCCGATGTGGTGCTCGCTGGGCACCAGCACGCCGCCCTTGGCGTACATGCGCGAGCTCATTCCGGGCTGGGTGCGCTCACAGGCGTCGAAGTCCTGCTGGTTGACCCGGTGGAACAGCTCCACGGACCGGCTGACGTCCTTGCCGCTCTCGACGACGTGCGGAAGGTAGAGCCAGTCGCACTCGACGATCGTGCGGTCGACGGCCACCGGGTACATCCGGTGGAAGATCACGTGGTCGGGCACGAGGTTGATGAACACCTGCGGCTTGACGGTGATCGCGTAGTAACGGCGGTCCTGGTCCTCGGCGACGCCCGGGATCCGGTCCAGGCCCTCGGAACCGTCCACCGTGAAACCCTGGACCTCCTCACCGAACTCCGCGCCGTGGCCGACGTAGTACTGGGCCGCATAACCGTCCGCGAACTCGGGGAGTACCTCGGTCAGTTCGGGATGGATCGTGGCGCAGTGGTAGCACTCCATGAAGTTCTCGATGATGAGCTTCCAGTTCGCCTTCACGTCGTAGACGATCCGCTTGCCGACGGAGAGGTTGTCGATGTCGTAGTGCTCGATCGACTCGACGTCGCCGAGGCGGGTGACGACCTCGCCGATGACGTCCTCCTCGAAGGAGGGCGGGTTCTCCGCCAGGCAGACCCAGACATAGCCGAGCCATTCGCGGACGGCCACGCTCACCAGCCCGTACTCGGTGCGGCCGATGTCGGGCATCTTGGTGAGGTTGGGCGCCGCGACGAGCTTGCCGTTGAGGTCGTAGGTCCAGGCGTGGTACGGGCACTGGAAGGCCCGCTTGACCTCGCCGCTCTCCTCCGTGCAGATCTTGGCGCCGCGGTGCCGGCAGACGTTGAAGTAGGCGCGGATCGAGTTGTCCCGGGCACGGGTGACGAGGATGCTCTCGCGGCCCACGTCGACGGTGCGGAAGGCGCCTGGCTTCGCCAGTTCGGAGGCGCGCGCGACGCAGAACCACATGGTCTCGAATATGCGCTCCTGCTCCTGGGCGAAGATCGCCGGATCCGTGTAGGAGGAGCCGGGGAGAGTGGCGATCAGGCTGTCCGGCAGGCTGGTCGAGGTCACGGTGCACTCCTCGGGAAACGTCGTGGATCGGTCATTCACGCGCCGGGAAGGCCACTCCGGACGGCGTTGTGGGTGGTGCGGCATTCCAGTTGCCGACTGCGCAACACGGGGTGTCATATGCAACCGCAGCATGTGATGCGGCAGAAGCAGTGTCAAGAGGTCGTGGCGGCGAGCTGCTTGCGCCGGCGAGTGAACAGCCGCGGCTGGTTCATCCCGAGCACGGCGACCGGCTCACCGGCACGCCGGTAGACGGCCAGGACGTTACGGTCGTCCGGGGCGCCTTCCTCGATCGTCACACTGTCGGCGCCGGCCGCGTGACCGGCAAACTGGATCTTCACGCCGTACTGGTCCGACCAGAAGTACGGCGGCCGGGGCACGCCCGGTTCCACCGCGCCGCCCGCCAGCAGCGTGGCGACGGCGGCGTCGGGGCGCTCCTTCGCGCCGGTCCAGTGCTCGACGCGGCGATGGGCACCGGTACGGGGGTCGTACCAGTTGGCGCAGTCACCGACCGCGATCACACCGGCCAGGCTGGTGCGGCCGTCCGCGCCGCATTTGACGCCGTTGTCGAGTGCGACGCCGGATCCTTCCAGCCACTCGACACAGGGCCGGGCACCCACACCGACGACGACGATGTCGGCGGGAATGCTGCGCCCGTCCTCGAGCAGGACGGCGTCGACCCTGTTCTCCCCGCCCAGTCCCTTGACTCCCACGCCGCACAGCAACCGTACGCCGTGGTCGGCGTGGAGAGCGGAGACGATGGCGCCCATGGTCTCGCCGAGCGGCCCGGCGAGCGGCGTCGGGGCCGCCTCGATCACCGTCACGTCCAGTCCGAGGGCGTACGCCGTGGAGGCGACCTCGGCGCCGATGAAGCCGCCGCCGATCACCACCAGCCGCCCACCGCGGGCCAGGTCGTCCCGCAACATGCGGGCGTCGTCCAGGGTGCGCAGGGTGTGCACTCCGGCCAGGCCTTCGGAACCCGGGAGGGTACGCGCGGCTGCGCCGGTCGCGATGACGACGCCATCGGCGCGGACCTCGCGGCCGTCGGCGAGCCGCACGGCGCGGTCCCGGCTGTCGAGTCCGGTGGCGCGGACGCCGAGCAGCCACTCCGCCCGGAGGTCCTCGTCGTCCGTCTCCAGCGTGAGATCCGCTTCGCCGAGGGTGCCGGCGAGGAACTCCTTGGACAACGGGGGCCTGTCGTACGGGCGGTGAAGCTCGTCTCCGAGGATGACCAGCCGCCCGTCGTAGCCCTGCTTCCGCAGGGAGCGCGCCGCCGACAGTCCGGCCAGCGAGGCCCCGACCACGGCGACCGTCCTCACGCAGGCCCCCCGGCGAGTCTGGATGCCACGCAGGGCGGGAGGTTCGGGGCTTCCGTGGACACCTTCACGTAGATCATGCCGTCCTCGACGACGACCTCGTGGGTCCGCACCGGCAGCTTGGCCGGCGGGGCGTCGACGGCACCGGTCCTCAGGTCGAACTTGGAAGCGTGCAGAGGGCATTCCACCTCGCAGCCCTCCAGCCATCCGTCGGCGAGCGAGGCGTCCTGGTGGGTGCAGGTGTCGTCGATGGCGAAGACCTCGCCGTCGTCGGTGTGGAACACCGAGACCGGCGGATCGATGTCGAGCCGGAAGGCCTCACCTCGCGGAAGATCCGCGAGACGACACGCGGGAATCATCATGACACCTCGGTGCGTATAGCGAAACGGATTGCGATTAGCGCAACGTCAGTCTGCGGGCCGCCCTGAACCGTTGTCAAGGCGTCCAAAGGCCCGTTTCGCACGGGCCGGCCGATGGACCGCCGGGCACCGCGAAGCGCCCGAACCACCTGCGCGAACAGGCGGAACGGGCGCCCGCACGAAGGTCCCCGGTGGCGGTCAGAAGCCGCGGTCGATCCACTCCTGAAGGTGTGGCGCCTCGGCGGCGACGGTCGTCGTGTCCCCGTGCCCTGTGTGCACGACGGTGCCGCCCGGCAGGGCCAGCAGCCGGTCCCGGATCGAGCCGATGATGGTGGGGAAGTCGCTGTACGACCGTCCCGTCGCCCCCGGCCCGCCCGCGAAGAGCGTGTCACCGCTGAAGAGGGCCGTCAGGGCAGGCGCGTACAGGCAGACCGCGCCCGGGGCGTGCCCGGGAGTGTGCAGCACGGTCAGCTCGACACCCGCCACCTCGATGACCTGGCCGTCGGCCAGGTCGCCGTCGGGCGCCCGGTCCGGGTGGGTCTGCTTCCACAGCGGCAGGTCGTCGCCGTGGAGCAGGATGGGGGCACCGGTGCGCGCGGCAAGCTCAGGCGCGGCGTCGATGTGGTCGTTGTGGGCGTGGGTGCACACGATGGCCCGCAGGGTCCGCCCGCCGAGTGCTTCGGCGATCGCCCCGGCGTCGTGTGCGGCGTCCACGACGACGGCCTCGGTGTCGTCGCCGATGATCCACACGTTGTTGTCGACGTCCCAGGTGCCGCCGTCCAGCGAGAAGGTCCCCGAGGTGACGAGATGCTCGATGCGCGCACCGGCCATCACAGCACCACCACCGAGCGCAGCACGTCGCCGCCGTGCATCCGCTCGAAGGCCTTCTCGACCTCGTCCAGCGCGATGGTCTCCGTGACGAAGGCGTCCAGGTCGAGCCGTCCCTGGAGATAGAGGTCGATGAGCATAGGGAAGTCGCGCGAGGGCAGGCAGTCGCCGTACCAGGAGGACTTCAGCGAGCCGCCTCGCCCGAACACGTCCAGCAGCGGCAGTTCGAGCTTCATCTCGGGGGTCGGCACGCCGACCAGGACCACCGTCCCTGCCAGGTCGCGGGCGTAGAACGCCTGCTTGTACGTCTCCGGGCGGCCCACCGCCTCGATCACCACGTCCGCACCGAAGCCGCCGGTCAGCTCCCTGATCGCCTCGACCGCGTCGGCGTCCTTGGAGTTGACGGTGTGCGTCGCGCCCAGCCTGCTAGCGGTCTCCAGCTTCCGGTCGTCGATGTCCACCGCGATGACCTTCGCCGCGCCGGCCAGGTTCGACCCGGCGATCGCCGCGGCCCCGACGCCGCCGCAGCCGATGACCGCGACCGAGTCGCCCCGCCCGACGTTCCCGGTGTTGATCGCCGCGCCGATGCCCGCCATCACGCCACAGCCCAGCAGACCGGCGGCCGCCGCCGACGCGGCCCGGTCGACCTTGGTGCACTGCCCGGCCGCCACCAGCGTCTTCTCCGCGAACGCACCGATCCCCAGCGCCGGAGACAGCTCGGTGCCGTCGAGCAAGGTCATCTTCTGCTTCGCGTTGTGGGTGTCGAAGCAGTACCACGGCCGCCCGCGCAGACAGGCCCGGCACTGCCCGCACACCGCACGCCAGTTGAGGATCACGAAGTCGCCGGGGGCGACATCGGTGACGCCCTCCCCCACCGACTCCACCACACCCGCCGCCTCGTGCCCGAGGAGAAAGGGGAAGTCGTCGTTGATGCCGCCCTCGCGGTAGTGCAGATCGGTGTGACAGACCCCGCAGGCCTCGATCTTCACCAGCGCCTCACCGGGGCCCGGGTCGGGCACAATGATCGTTTCCAGGCTGACGGGGGCGCCCTTCCCCCGGGCGACGACAGCGCGGACCTGGTGAGACATGGCCACTCCTCGGCTGGTACAAGACTTGAGTCGAAGTTGCTCATTACGGCACGTATCTCATGTGCCGCAACACAGCATCGTGGAGTGCCGAGCGGGGGTCAAGGACTCGCCACACCGCACGGGAACAAGACATCCCGCGCGAGCGGCGTGACGGAAGTGACGGAAACCCTGAACCTGCGCCCATGCTGGGTTAGCCTCAATTTCCCTTCGGGGCGAACTGGCGTACGGCGAACATCACTTCGGGGGGATCCGTGTCAGAACATCGGCCGGTGCCACCGAACCCGGCGACCAGCGAGACCGTGGCGCTACGGCAGACCGGCGCCTCACCCCTGCACCCCGGCGAACCCGGCCGTATCGGCCCCTACGCGCCGCTGGCGCTGCTCGGCAGCGGCGGCATGGGACGGGTCTACCTGGCGCGCCCCCTGGACGGCAGCCCCGGTCTGGCCGCGGTGAAGGTGATCAGACCGGAGTACGCGGACGACCCGGGCTTCCGGCGCCGGTTCGAGCGTGAGGCGTCGGTGCACGCCCGGCTCCGCACGCCGCACACACCGAGGCTGTGCGGTACGGGCTTCCAGGACCGACTGCTGTGGATGGCCACCGAGTACCTCCCGGGGCTCGATCTGGCGGATGCCGTGCGGCAGGACGGCGCCCTGCCGACCGCCGCGGTCTGGCGGCTCGTGGCCGGGCTGGGGCAGGCGCTTGCCGATCTCTCCGCCGGCGGGATCGTGCACCGGGACCTGAAGCCGTCCAACGTCCTGCTGTCCGCCCGAGGCGCCCATGTGATCGACTTCGGTCTCTCGAAGGCCGTGGACGCGAGCGCGCTCACCGGCACGGGCAACCGGGTGGGGACTCCGGCCTACATGTCGCCGGAACATCTGCGGACGGGCAGGTGCGACACCGCGTCGGACGTGTTCTCCCTGGCCGGGACGCTGGTGTACGCGGCGACCGGGCGTGCCCCGTTCGGGGACGGCACAGGGGTCGACGTGATGCACCGCGTCGCGTTCGAGGAGCCGAATCCGGACCTGCTCGATGAGATCTCGGCGGCGGACCCGGCGCTCGGCTCACTGCTGTCCGCCTGCCTGGCCAAGGAGCCCGAGCACAGACCCACCCCGCAGCAGCTGGTCGAGGCGGCCGGGAGCGACGCCGGGACGCCGGTCTGGCCCGAGCCGCTGGGTGGCAGAGTGCTGGCCCGGCAGCGGGCGTACGAGGTGCTGAGCAGCCTCCCCGTCGAAGGGAAGGCGGGCTTACGGGCTCCGGAGGACCAACGGACGTCGCCTCAACGGGCGCACACGGGTCAGCCCCGCACCTGGAGACGTCGGAAGCCTGTGCTGGCCGTCGCCGTGGCGATCACGCTCTGCGCGGTGGCCGCGGGCCTCCTGGTGCTCATCCGCCAGGACACTCCCGCAACGGCCTCCTCCCCCGGGGCCGGCGTGACGATCGGCGGCCCCCCGCCCGGCGATTCCGCCCTCGCGCCGGCGCCCGGGTCCTCGTACCGGAAGTCCGCCTCCGGCAAGAGTGCCGACGGGGCCGCGAACGCCGATGCCGAGTCCTCGCCCTCCGACGCCCCGGGGTTCGCCGGCACCGACCGCCAAGCCGCTCCCTCTGCGTCCGGCGACGCGTCCGGCGCCCCGCCCGCCGACTCGACTCCCTCCCCGAGCGACTCGCTCGCCGAACCCGCCACCCCGCCCTGGATCTCCGACTGCACCTACTACTCCGGCAACGGCCGCACAGGCCAGGGAGACAGCGGCAAACGCGTGCTGCAGGTGCAGTGCATGCTGACGAAGCGCGGGTACGGCGTCGGGAGCACCGGCGTGGACGGCGACTTCGGTCCCGGAACGGAGTCCGCGGTGGTGAGTTTCCAGGGCGACAAGGGGCTGGACGCCGACGGAATCGTCAGCCAGGGCACCTGGGCGGCGCTGCGCAGCGCGGAGTGATCCCGAACCTGTGCCCCCGGGTGCCGGCACGCTGCCCGGATGGTTCCCGTGCCCCTGGGTATCCGGATTCCGGGAGGTCGGCATGAACGCGAGCGCGACGATGCGGGGCAGTCGGATCCCCGACCGGAGAGACGTACGGGGGCCCCTGACGGAAGGTGCCGCCAGGGCGGGTCTGGCGGCACGCGGGGTCATCTACCTCCTGGTCGGCGGCCTGGCCCTGCAGATCGCCCTCGGCGACGGCGGACGGGAGGCGGACCGGGGCGGCGCCCTCGCCGAACTCTCCGGCAGACCCTTCGGTGCCGTACTGCTGTGGATGCTGGGCGCCGGACTCGTCGGCATGGCCCTGTGGCGGCTCTCCGAGGCGGTGTTCGGGTCGGTGGGACCGGACGGACGATCCGCGAGGAAACGGCTGCCGGCGCTCGCCCGCTGTGTCTTCTACACGTTGGTCGCCTTCTCGGTCCTCGCGTTCGCGGCCGGCGGAGGCGGCCGGGGATCGAGCGACCGGCAGTCGCGCGACGTCACGGCGAGGGCTCTGGACATGCCCGCCGGGCAGTGGCTGGTGGGCGCGGCCGGGACCGGCGTCATGGTCGCGGGTGTGTGGATCGCCGCTCGGGCCGTCCGGCGCAGGTACCGGCAGGAGTTGAAGCTCGGCGAGATGTCGTCCCGGGTGCGGCGCCTGGTGGACATCACGGGAGTGGCCGGAGGCGCGGCCCGCGGGCTGGTGTTCGCGGCGGCAGGGTTCTTCGCCGTACGGGCGGCCGTCACGTACGAACCGGACAAGGCCAAGGGGCTGGACGACACCCTCCGTTCCTTCGCCGAGTCACCCATGGGGCCGTGGCTGCTCGCCTGTGTGGCGACGGGCCTGGTGCTGTTCGGGCTGTTCTCGTTCGCGATGGCACGGTGGCGGAGGGTGTGAGAAGGCCGCCCGTTCAAGCGCCGGGGACTGGACACGGAGCGTCGGACGTCGCGCCGGTCCCCGACGTTCTCGAGGACCTACGGCAGTTTCACGAACGGTGCCAGGAAGGCCCGCGCGCCCGGAGTGTCCAGCCGGTACGAAACGTTCGTGGCGTAGCACGGGGTGTCGCCGGTGATGGTCGTGGCCGCGAGGATGTTCTTGCCGCCGATGACCGCGAAGTTGGGGCCGCCGGAATCGCCGTAGCAGGCACCGCCGTTGCCCTGTGGCGCCGTCATGGCCAGGCGCACCCAGGAGTCGTTGAGGGCGTCGAAGGTGACGGGCGCCTTCATACGGACACCGCCGCCCGGATGTGTCTGTCCGCCCGGGCCGTTGACCGCTTCCTGAGTGCCGTATCCGGCGACGAACCAGTCGGTGGAGTTCAGCGCCTGCGGCCCGAGTGCGCCCAGCTGGTTCGCGGTCGGCAGGGTGGCCGGTGTGAACGACCAGCGGCTTTTGACCTTCGCGGCGGGCAGTTCGATCACCGAGATGTCGTGCGGGTCCGAGGCGGGACCCGGGTAGCCGGGGTGGCTGTGGGCCGTCCCCTGGACGGCGACGGCGCCTGCCTGAGCGGCCGGATCGCCCGGGTACTTCTTCGCTGCGGCGTCCAGTCCTGCCTGCACGTCCTGGTCGAGCGAGACGTAGAACCTGACGTTGTCCGGCCAGTCCGTGGTGCAGTGGGCCGCGGTCAGGAATGTGTCCCCGTCGATCATCGTGCCCGAGCAGACCCAGTCGACGCGATCCGGGGTCGCCGGGTCGTCGTCGTTGTCCCAGGTCGCCACGAGCGCGCCGACCTCGGTGCGTTCGGGCGCGGGTGTCGCGTTGTAGGAGTTGATCGCGGAGGAGGGCAGCGCGGTGGCGAGCACGGTGGCGCAGGCCGCTGCGGTGACGGCGGTGGCGCGTACGGCGGTCAAGAAGAACCCCTTCGATGGGTGTGGGAGAGGTGTTCTCCTGTGGGGGAGCTGAGGGAATTGAAGCGCCTTGTGAGGTGCACGACAAGAGCGGGCTCCGACAGAGACGGCGGGCGACGTCGGCACCTCAAAACGGCGGGTGCGGACACGCACTGAGCGATTCCGCACCCGCCGTCTTCGCGACGAGCCTCATGACTCGGCTCGATCGCCGGCCGTCGGTTGCGCCGGGGACCGAGTCACCCCTGGACGGGCGTGCCCCGTCCCCAGCCCCAGGCGAGGCGGTCGGCGCCGGACTGGTTGGTGGTGGCCAGCCAAGGGCGGTTCGGGTCGCCGACGAGAGTCTGCACGGAGTACGTGTCGTCGGTGCGCAGGCCCGGCCAGTACACCGAGCCCATCTTCAGCTCGCGGAAGGTGTCGGTGACGGCCTGGATGAAGTTGATGTAGTTGTCGGCCGGGGTCTTCACGTTGTAGTTCAGGCCCGTGGTCATCGGAGCGCCGAACTCGTCCGCGACCGTCCGGTCGGCGCAGTCGCCGATGCGCACCTTCAGGTCGGCCACCCACTCGTCGTAGGTGGCGTACGACTTCCAGAACCCGTAGTGGTGCAGGGACAGGTAGGTGCCCTTGAGACGCGGGTCGGCGCAGACCGAGGTGACGTGGTCGTTGTAGCCGGCGCCGCTGACGAACACCCTGTTGCGGGGGACCCGCGGGTAGGTGCCCAGCCACGTGGCGGCGATGTCGGCCCACTCCGTGTCGGTGTAGCCGTGGGGCTCGTTCATCGGCTCGAAGTAGACGTGAGAGTCGTTCTTGTAGGCCTTGACCACGGTGTCCCACATGGGCCAGTACGTGGCCGGGTCGTCGATGAAGCCGTCCTTGCGGACGCCCGTGCCCTCCCAGTAGGAGACGATCACCTTGAAGCCCTTGGCCGACGCCGCGTCGATGACCCCGCGGTACGACTTCCAGTGGGAGCCGTTGACGGTGTACGGGTTGATGGGCAACCGGACGGTGTTCGCACCGAGGTTGGCGCGGAACGCGGTGATGATCCGGCTCGCCTTGGCATAGGTCCGGGCGTAGCCGTCGGAGAGCGACAGACCCGACAGCACGACCGGGTCGTCGGCGAAGTTGTCGCGGGGGTCGGCCCAGTTGACGCCCTTGAACTGGGTCGTGTCGCCGGTCGGTGCGGCGGAGGCGGGGCTGCCGGCCAGGGTCGTGCCGCTGATCGCGGCGATCGCGACCGCCACGAAGGCGGCACGCAGGCGGGGGGCGAATCGGGTTCTGGCGGGGGTCTTGCGCATCAGCTAACCCTTTCAGGAGATGACGGCTCGGCGAAGGGGGTCTGCGCGTGGGGGGCCGCCGGGCCGGACAGGTGGTGCCGACACAGGCCGGTGTCGTTGCCTCCCTGCTCCACCAGCCTGGCGTGTTTACGTAAACATCATGGAGAAGGATCGGCGTTCCGGATCTCGGACCGACCTGATCCCGCAGGGATGTTTACGTAAACTCGATGGCGTCGGAATGCTGGCATCCGCCCCGGCGACCGTCAAGGTTTCCCACGCGTAACATCCGTTGCATCGCGGGAGGCGGGAGTGGTGGAGCAATGGATCTGAGCGACCAGGAGCAGCGGGTTTCCGCGCCCGCGGGCGGGGCGCAGCGGGGCGGCTCCGACGTGCCCGGCGGGCGCCGCAAGCAGGGCGTCTCCATGGCCGATGTCGCCAAGCTCGCGGGGGTGTCGTCCCAGACGGTCTCGCGGGTCTCGAACGGCCACCCCGGGGTGATCAGTTCGACCCGGGAGCAGGTGCTCGCCGCGATGCGGGAACTCGGCTACCGGCCCAACAGCGCCGCACGGGCCCTGCGTTACGGCCGGTTCAACACCATCGGTGTGATCCTGTTCAGCCTCTCCTCGACGGGAAACAGCCGCACGGTGGAGGCCATCGCCACGCACGCCGCGGCGGAGGGCTACGCGATCACGTTGATCCCGATCGACGTCCCGACACAGGACAACGTGCTGGGGGCCTTCACCCGCATGGGAGAGCTGGCCGTCGACGCGGTCATCGTCATCATGGAGATCCATCTGCTCGACACCGGCACGGTGCAGCTGCCCCCCGGTGTGCACGTGGTCGTCGTGGACTCCGACGCCGGCGACCGCTACAGCGTGGTCGACACCGACCAGGCCGACGGTACCCGGAAAGCCGTCAGGCACCTGCTCGACCTGGGCCATCGGACCGTATGGCATGTGACCGGCCCCGAGACGTCGTTCGCGAGCCAGCGACGGACGCAGGCCTGGCGCGCCGTCCTCGAGGAGGACGGACGTCCCGTGCCGCCGCCTCTGCACGGCGACTGGTCGGCCGAGTCCGGCTATGCGGCCGGACTCGCGCTCGCCGAGGAACCCGACTGCACCGCCGTGTTCGCCTCCAACGACCAGATGGCCCTGGGGCTGCTGCGCGCGTTCCACGAGCGCGATCTCTCCGTCCCCGCCGACATCAGCGTCGTCGGCTTCGACGACATCCCGGACGCCTCCTGCTTCGTTCCGCCCCTCACCACCGTCCACCAGGACTTCGCCGAGGTGGGCCGCCGCTGTGTCCAGGGGGCTCTCCAGCAGATCCGCACCCGCGGCGGCTCCCGACCCGGTACCGACCTCGTCCCGACCCGTCTGGTGATCAGACGGAGCACGGCGGCGCCGCCGAGCTGACATGCTCAACTGACCGTAAAAAGAAGTCGCCGTGGGGATCGTGGTGGCGTACGCTCCCCGCGATGACGACTCAATCCGTTGACAGATTGGGGGTCCCGTCCGCGCAAGGTGAGTGCTGATGCTCACTCGGACCGCGAACGGGGATTCCCGCCTCTCCTTCTGGCTGCGCGTGCGCCAGTTCGCCGTGCCGCCCTCCATGATCGAGACTGCGACCGCGCGACGCCGCGTCGGCGACTGGGCGGGGGCGTGCTCCGCCGCGGGCATCGACGTCGACCTCGGTCTGCGGGCCGTGGCCCGCACCCATGGCCAGGAACTCGCGGCGCAGATCCGGACCGATCTCCGCCATCTGGTTCCCGATCTGTTGCGCTGGCACATGCCGCGGATCGCTCCCGACGGGCTGCTGCGCCCAGGGCTGACGCTCTCCCTGGCCCGCTACCCAAGCAAGGGGCGTGACGGCGAAGACGCGATCCATCTGGTGGTGCGCACTGCGCCCGCTTGGGCGGACGCCGGCCAGCGGATCAGCCTGGCGCTGTGGGACGGATCCCGCTCCGAGCCCGGCGCCTGCCGGCATCCGCATCCCCGACCCAACCGCCGCTTCCGCCTCGACCTGCACCGCCATCTGTGGGACGCGCGCAGGACCGGTGAGCTGAGGATCCGGTCCGGGGCCGATCGCCCGCCCGGTGACGACCGTCCGGAACCGGACCCGGAGCTGCTGGGGACGCTGCCGCAGGGGCGCGCCTGTGCCGTGGATCGCTGGGCGGCCGAGGCGGGGATTCTGCTCCGCGCGGAAGGACTGCCCACCGGAGGTGTCGCGGTGCGGTTGGGCGGCCGGCACCGGCTCCTCCTCGAACTGCCCGCGCACGAAGACGGCACCGGATCGCCCGACCTGCGCATCGCGACGGCGTCCGCGGCGGGCGAGGCCGCGGCGCTACCGGTCCTGCC
Organism: Streptomyces sp. HUAS ZL42; assembly: GCF_040782645.1. Classification (GTDB taxonomy): domain Bacteria; phylum Actinomycetota; class Actinomycetes; order Streptomycetales; family Streptomycetaceae; genus Streptomyces. Next base: position 8,730,645 of record NZ_CP160403.1, on the reverse strand, counting down.
CGACGCCGCGACCTGGGTCCTGCCCGATCTGGAACTGATCCGCGCCGGAGCGATCGAGGCCCATCGACTGCACCCGCTGGTCGCCCCTGCACTCGTACCGGACTCTCCGCCGAGTGGTCCGCCCCGGGTTCCGGACCCGGCCGGGCAACCGCGCTTCGTGGAATGCCGGGGAGTCCGGCACCGGATCGGCCTGGTCGACGGAGTACTGGTCCCGCTGGACCACGACCCGGCCGAGATCCGGCGGGAGGAACTGCTGGCCGCCCTGACCGGCACTCCGCTTCCCTGCCTGCAGGCCATCGACGAGGCACACCGCCGTCCGGACTGTCTCGTCGGCGTCCGCGAACGGCTGGTCCACGGCGACACCGCCGGCGCGCTGGCCGTGGTCGAGGGCCTGCTGGGCCCCGAGGCGGTGCTGCGCGACGGCGCCCTGCGGGACGAACTGGAGGCGGCCGCGCTACGGCGGATCACCTACGGGCTGTACAGGGCAGGCCTGATCGGGCCCGGTCCGGACCGCATCCGCCCGGACCGTCGCCGATCCGGTGGCCGGCGCTCACATCCCCGCCACGCATCCCTTCACTGACCCGGGGACGTTCGTTCCCCCGCACCCACTCGCCTCCCCACCAACCCACAGGTGATCACACATGCCTTCATACACATCGTTTCCCGCTGCCGACACCACCTCCCAACTCGACATCGCCGACGGGCTGCTGACCCTGCTGCGCGACACCACCACCGAACCGCGACCCGACACACAACTGGAGGCCCTGACACTGGCGGTGGCCGCCGACCTCCCCGTACTGCTGTGGGGTGAACCGGGCATCGGCAAGACCGCGGCCCTGACACAGCTCGCCGCGGCCGTGGACCTCCCGCTGACCACAGTGATCGCCAGCGTGCACGAGCCGTCCGACTTCTCCGGACTGCCCATCGTCGGCGACGACCCCGCGGAACAGGGTGTCCCGATGGCCCCGCCGGACTGGGCCGTACGCCTGGTGCGGGCCGGCCGCGGACTGCTGTTCCTGGACGAACTGTCCACCGCCCCGCCTGCCGTGCAGGCAGCACTGCTGCGCCTCGTACTGGAGCGCCGGATCGGCGCCCTGCAACTGCCGCCCGGAGTCCGGATCGTGGCCGCCGCCAATCCGCGGTCCTCGGCGGCCGACGGCTGGGAGCTGAGCCCGCCGCTGGCCAACCGGTTCGTTCATCTCCAGTGGACCCACGACCACGAGGTCGTCGTCCGCGGCCTCGGCGGTATCTGGCCCCGGGCCACCCTGCCGCGGCTCGCTCCGGAGAGGTTGCCCGAGGCCGTGGACTTCGCCCGCCGCGCGGTGTGCGGGCTGCTCACCACCCGGCCGGGACTCGTGCACCGGCTGCCCGGCAACGAGACGCGCCGGGGCGGCCCCTGGCCGTCACCCCGGAGCTGGGAGATGACGCTGCGCCTGATCGCCTTCGCCACCGCGGCCGGCTCCTCCCGGGACGTGCTGTCCCTGCTCGTCAGGGGAACCGTGGGGGACGGCCCCGGGCTGGAACTGCTGGCGAGCGTGGACCGGATGGACCTCCCGGACCCCGAGGAACTGCTCGCCGACCCCGCCGGTGCCGTCCTGCCCGAGCGAGGCGATCTGCGCCAGGCCGCACTCGACGGTGTGGTGGCGGCCGTCCGCGCCCGCCCGGACAGGTCCCGCTGGGACGCGGCGTGGGCCCTGCTGGTGCGGGCGGTGGAGACAGGGGCCCCGGACCTGGTGGTCGTGCCCGCGACCACGCTGGCCTCACTGCGCCGGGAGGACTGGGACGTCCCCGCCTCGATCGAGCAGCTCGCCGGGGTGGTGTCCCTGTCCCGGCGGGCGGACCGGGCCGCGGCCAGGACCGCCGCCTCCGCGGCGCAGAAGGCGGGGCGATGACCACCGAGGCACCGGGGACCCTGGACCTCGACAAGCTCTTCGCCGCCCGGCTCCAGGCCGCACGCGCGCGGCCCTACCTGGCGACGGCCCTGTTCGCCCTGCACACCGTCGAGTCGCGTCGGGTACCGACGATGGCCGTCGACCGGTACTGGCGGTGCTACGTGTCACCGGGGTTCGTGGACCGGACACCGGTGGAGGAGCTGGCCGGCGTATGGGTGCACGAGGTGTCGCACCTGCTGCGCGACCACCACGGGCGCAGCGAGCGGGTCGCCCGGGAGCGGGGGCTGACCGGCCCGGGAGAGCGGCTGCGGATGAACATCGCCGCGGACTTCGAGATCAACGACGACGTCTACGGCGACGGGCTGACCCGGCCCGAAGGGGCCGTCCGGCCAAAGGACTTGCTGCTGCACGACGGGCAGCTGATGGAGGACTACCTCCGCCAGTTCCGGCTCGGGCCGCGCACGCAGGACCTGGCCTGGCTGGACTGCGGCAGCGGCGCCGACGGGCTGGACCGGGAGTGGGAACTCGGGCCGGACGGGGCGCACGGCCTGAGCGAACAGGAACGGGACGCGGTCCGCTTCCGGGTGGCGCAGGGCATCAAGGGCCGTCCTGGCAGCGCCCCGCAGGGGTGGCGGCGATGGGCGGACGAGGCGTTCCATCCGCCGCAGCCCTGGCGGGAGTTGCTGGGAGCGGCGGTCCGCTCGGCGACCTCCGGCTCCGGTGCGGGCGAGGACTATTCCTACGGCCGTCCGGCACGGCGCTCGGCCGGGGTGCCCGGGGTGGTGCTGCCGAGTCTGCGGCGCAGGCCGCCACGGGTGGCCGTGGTCATCGACACGTCCGGTTCGGTCAGCGACACCGAACTGGGCAGTGCGCTCCTGGAGGTTGCCGCGATCTCCCGTGCCGTGGGCGGCCGGCGTGACCTGGTCACCGTGGTGCCGTGCGACGCGGCCGCCCGTGTCGCGCACCCCCTGTGCCGCGCCGAGGGCATCCCGCTGCTCGGCGGCGGAGGTACGGATCTGCGCACGGGCTTCGCCACAGCGCTGCGGACGCGTCCCCGCCCCGATGTCGTCGTGGTCCTGACCGACGGACAGACGCCGTGGCCTCGGACGCAGCCGGCGTGCCGGACCGTGGTGGGCCTGTTCCCCCGGCCGGGCGAGTCCTGGGACGAGGACGACCCCGACTACGTGCCGGACTCGCCGCCCGCCTGGGCACGGGTGGTCGAGATCGGGTCGGCGCCCGCGGCTCGGTGAACCCCCTGCTCAGTTGCCGGACCCGGGGAGGCGTGTGCCGTCGGTCCGGGTCTCCAGTGCGTGCAGTACGGCCACCATGTCCTCGCCGCCGTGGCCCTGTTCGACCGTCTCGCCGTAGAGGGTGTGGCAGACGTCGAGGAGCGGGGAGGCCAGGTCGGCCTTGCGTGCGGCCTCCGCGATCAGCCGGTTGTTCTTGAGGACGTCCTCGGCGGCCGCCTGGACGGTGAAGTCGCGGGCCAGCAGCTTGGGTCCCTTCACCCGGGAGACTGCGCTGGCCATCGGGCCCGCGTCCAGGACGTCCCGGAGCAGCCGCTGGTCGAGGCCGTGTCGCTCGGCGAAGTGGAACGCCTCGGTCAGACCGGTGACCAGCGTGATCAGGAACAGGTTCACCGAGAACTTCATCAGCAGCGCGCCTGGGACCGCGCCGCAGTCGAACGTCTCCCGGCACATGGGGGTCAGCAGCGGCCGTACGGCCGCCACGGCCTCGTCGTCCCCCGCCAGCATCCCCACGAGTTCGCCCCGTTCGGCCGGGACGCGGGAGCCGGAGACAGGGGCCTCGACGTATCGGCCGCCCGCCGCCCGGATGTCGTCCTCCAGGCTGCCCGAGTACTCGGCCGAGGTCGTGCCCATGTGGACGACGGTGCGTCCGGCGGTGCGCGCGGCGAAGTCGGGTGTGCCGCGCGCCAGCACGGCGTCGACGGCGTTCTCGTCGGCCAGCATGAGGATCACGGTCCCGGCCCGGTCGAAGACCTCGGCGGGGCTTGCCGCGATCTCGGCTCCGGCGGCGCTCAGCGGCTCGCACCTGGCCGGGGTGCGGTTCCAGACGACGAGGGGCGTCCCGGCCAGGGCGAGGTTGAGCGCCATGGGCTGCCCCATGACCCCGAGGCCGGCGAAACCGACGTACACGATGCACCACCACTTCCGACCGGCCATTGACTATGACCGCTGTCATAGTAGCCGACCCCTATGACAGCGGTCATAGGATGGCCGTCGGAGACCCCGGCGAAGGAGGAGACCGAGGATGTCCGAACGAGGACCGCGCGAGCGGATGGTCTTCAGCGCGGCCCAGCTCATCCGGCGCGACGGGGTCGCCTCCACCGGCATGCGCGAGGTCGCCGTCCACGCCGAGGCGCCACGCGGATCGCTTCAGCACTACTTCCCCGGCGGCAAGGAACAGCTCGTCAACGAGGCCGTGGGGTGGGCGGGACGGTACGCGGGCAACCGCGTCACCCGCTTCCTCGCCGCGCTTGACGAGCCGACACCCGGCGGACTGTTCGCCGAGATGGTGCGGCAGTGGACCGACGAGTACGAGTCCGACGGCTTCGCGGGCGGCTGTCCGGTCGCGGCCGCCACGGTGGACTGCGCGCAGTCCACCGCGTCCACACGGGAAGCGGCGGCCGCCGCGTTCGCCAACTGGACCGGGCCGGTGGCCGGGGCGCTGGCGGACATGGGTGTGCCCGAGGAGCGGACCGCTGCGCTCGCCACGCTCATGATCAGCACCCTGGAAGGGGCCATCCTCATCGCCCGCGCCGAGCGGGACGTGCGGGCCCTGACGACCGCGACCCGGGAACTCGGCCCCCTCCTCGACGCCGCGGTGAGCAAGGGCGACTGACCGGCAGAGCCTCTCGCCCACCGAACGAGGTGACCCCCACCACAAAAGAAACGATGCCGTTTTCACGGGGAGAGGGCTACTCTGAAGCCAGACGTGAACGAAACAGTTTCGTTTAGCTGCTCGCGTGGAGAACACCCACCATGACCTCCGTACTCATCGTCACCGACCAGTCCCTGCAGCGCCTCGGTCTGCGCGCGCTCCTGGCGACGGAGCCGGACATCACCGTCGTCGGCGAAGCGACGAGCGGGGTCGAGGCGGTCCGCATGACCACCGCACTCCGCCCCGACGTCGTCCTGATGGACAGCCGCATCTCCGCCACGGACGGAACCGACGTCATCCGCCGCATCACGCGGCCGGCCGCCTTCCCGCAAGCACTCGAATCCCCCGGAGCCGGCGGACGCCACCCGCGCATGCTGGTCCTCACCGCCACCGGCCCCGAAGGACCCGCCTACGCCGCACTGCGCGCCGGAGCCGACGGCTTCCTCCCCGAGGACACCACCCCTGACGAACTGACCGCGGCCATCCGCATCGTGGCCGCCGGAGACGCCGTCATCACCCCCGGCCTGACCCGCGCGCTCATCGACACCGTCCGCCGCCAGCCCCCTGCCCGCCCTCTGGAACGCCGGGCCCGGCTCGGCGCCCTCACCGATCGCGAACGCGACGTTCTCACCGCCGTCGCCTCCGGCTGGTCCAACGCCGAGATCGCCGAGCGGCTGTCCATCGCGCCGACCACCGTCAAATCCCACGTCAGCCATATCCTCGCCAAGATCGGCGCCCACGCCCGCGTGCAGGCCGTGGTCTTCGCCTACGAGTCCGGACTGGTGCGGCCCGCGGCCTGAGGCCGAAGCGGCCGGGGCAGCGAACCGTGCGAACCGGCCGCGGTCAGAACGGGCCGGACCCGTTCAGCTCTGACCGGCGCATGCGAACAGAAGGCCGGCGTCGCTCGCGGCATCCACACCGCCGAACACACAGTGATCGGGGCGGGTCAGCAACGCCGCGCACGATCGCCCGCGCATCCAGGCGTCCAGCACGCCGTGTTCCTCGCGGCACTCGTCCCGCCCACCCGGCGCCGCCCCGTCGACGTTGCGGACGACATGGATCGGGAACCCGCCCTCCGCGTGATGCGCGCGCAACGCGGACCCGGCTGCGCCGACGTCCGCGTCGTGGCGGATCACTGCCGGAACGCGCTTCCCGTGAACTCGTCGAGCAGTCCCGTCCGGCCTGGCCGTCGGTCACCGCCGGCGGTCATGTGCGGACCCTTTCCCACGAGAAGCATGACCGTCAGGGTTCTTACGATTCAGGCCGGTCCATGCGGCGCAGGTCCTGCTCGTCCCACTTCCGGGTGTCGCGCGGTTCGGCGTACGGCTCGGCCTCGGGTGGGTGTCCCCCGGCGATCGCCCGCTGGCGTACGGTCTCCGCGTCGAACTCCAGCCCCAGCAGGATCGCCAGGTTGCTGATCCACAGCCACACCAGGAACACGATGACCCCCGCCATCGTGCCGTAGGTCTTGTTGTACGAGGCGAAGTTGGCGACGTACAACGCGAACCCGCCGGAGGCGATCAGCCAGATCATCAGCGCCAGGAAGCTGCCCGGTGTGATCCACCTCAGACCCTTCACCCGGGCGTTCGGAGTGGCCCAGTACAGGAGCGCGATCATGACAGCGACCAGCACCACGAGGACGGGCCATTTGGCGATCTCCCACACCGTCAGCGCCGTGTCGCCGACCCCCAGGGCCTTCCCGGCCTGACGGGCCAGGGCGCCCGTGAAGACCACGATCAGCGCGCTGGCCACGGCCAGCACCATCAGTACGACCGTCACCCCGACCCGCACCGGAAGGATCTTCCACACCGGACGGCCCTCGGGAATGTCGTACACGGCGTTGGCCGTACGGATGAACGCCGCCACGTACCCCGACGCCGACCACACCGCCAGCACCAGGCCGACGATCGCCATGACGGAACTGGTGCCGCTGTTGCCCTGCAACTGCTCCACGGCCCGGGTGATGATGTCGCGGGCCGACCCGGGTGTCAGCTGCCGGATGTTGTCCAGCACGCTGTCCGTGGCGGACTTGCCGACGATACCCAGCAATGAGACCAACACCAGCAACGCCGGGAACAACGAGAGCACGCCGTAGTACGTCAGCGCGGCGGCCCGGTCGGTGAGCTCGTCGTCCTTGAACTCGCGCAGGCTCCTCTTGAACACCGCGCCCCAGGACCCCTTCGGCAGATCGGTCGGGCTGTCCGGGGCCCGCCGCTCCACCTCCGCGTCGGGGCCGTAGTGCCGCGCCGGATCCGTCCCGGGCGGCCGCTCGGCCGCAGGGGCTTCGTCCTGGCGAACGTCATGATCTTTGTGCCCGATTTTTGGAAGTAGCCGAACCATGGCTACCGAGTACCCCCATTTGCGCAGGTCGCGCCTGCGGGTCAGTGCCGCTTTCTTCCCTGGGGTTTCGCGAGCCCACGCCGAGGGCGGAAACACGCCGGGGCACGGATGTCAACGCAGCATCCTGGCACGGCTGTGCCGCTGCGGACGGGCGCCTCCGCGACCAGCTCCACCGGCGCCGACGGTCACCCGAGTCGCCCGCGCAGGTAGCGCAGAGCGCGTGCGGCGGCGTGGGCGCCGCACATTCCGTGCGCGCCGGGCCCGGGTGGGGTGGCCGCGGAGCACAGGTAGTGGCCGGGCACCCCGGTGTCGTACGGCTGGAGGGTGGGGCGTGGCCCGAGGACGAGTTGGGCGATGTCCGTGGCGCCGGTCATGATGTTGCCGCCGACGTAGTTGGGGTTGTACTCGGCGAACCCGGGTGTGGTGCGCACCGCGGTGCCGACGATCCGGTCCCGGAATCCCGGGGCGAACCGCTCGATCTGCGCGGTGATCGCCTCGGTGGCGTCCCCGGTGTAGCCGTTCGGGACATGGGCGTACGACCACACGGGGTGAACGTCGCCGACCGACCGCGAGGGGTCGGCCAGATACTGCTGCCCGACCAGTACGAACGGCCTCTCGGGCATCCGCCCGGCGTGGATGTCCCGCTCGGTGGCCGCGACCTCGGCGTACGTGCCGCCGAGGTGCACCGTGCCGGCCCGCCGCGCCGCCTCGGCCCGCCAGGGGACGCCTCCCTCGACCGCGAAGTCGACCTTGAACGCGCCCGGTCCGTACCGGTAGCGGCGGTAGGCGCGGGCGATCCGGGACGGCAGCAGATCGCCGAGGATGTCGGCCAGGGCCGTGGGTGCCACGTCCCAGACGGTCACGTCCGCGGCCGGAAGCCGGGAGACCGATCGCACCCGCACGCCGGTCTCGATCTTTCCTCCGAGGTCGAGCAGCAGCGCCGCCATGGCGTCGGTGATGCGGCGCGAGCCCCCCTCGGCGACCGCCCAGCCGTAGTGGTGCCCCGCGGTGAGGATGCCCAGCCCGATGCTCGCGCTGAGCGGCCGTTCCAGGGGATGGAAGGCGTGCGCCGCGACCCCGCCCCACAGCGCCCTGGCCTCCTCGGTCCTGAACGCCTTCGCGAGCAGCGACGCGGGGGCGAGCGCGGGAACGCCGAAGCGGGCGAGGCGGACGGGATGCCGGGGCAGGCGCAGGAGGGGGCCCATGATGTCGTCGCCGAAGGTGCCGTACGCCGCCGAAGGCCCTTCGAACAGCCGCCGCCACACCCGCCCGTCGGCGCCGAGACCGGCGGCGGTCCCGGTCACCGAGCGGTGCAGCACCCCGGCCGTACCGCTGTCGAGCGGATGCACGCAGTCGATCTCCGGCCACGCCCACCGCAGCCCGTAGCGGTCGAGTCCGAGTCCGTTCAGGAACGACGAGCCGACGGCCATGGGGTGGATGGCCGAGCAGTGGTCGTGCAGCAGGCCCGGCACGATCGCCTCACCGGAGCGGGTGCCGCCGCCGATCTCGTCCGCCGCCTCCAGCACCGTGACCCGGACGCCCGCCCGGGCCAGGGCGACGGCGGCGGCCAGACCGTTGGGCCCGGCGCCCACCACGGTCGCTGTACTCATGTCGTCCCGCCTTTCCGGAGGTTCCCTCCTTGCCTACGGTGCCAGCCCCTCGGTCACCTCAAGGCGCGCGGTCGGCGCCTGTTCGCGGGTCCAGATGACGTCCAGCGGGATCGGCCCGTCGGGCAGCCACGGCTGCTCCTTCACCGCGTCCGCGACCTTCCAGGTGCCCCGCTCGATCACCCCGAGCGCGGCGTCGATCAACTGGTAGTGCTGGATCCCGCGGTGGATGGGCTGCGACTCCACCCAGACGATGATCCACTCTCCGGGGGCGAACCCGATCCGGGACTGCACGGCGTTGATCAGATCGAGGTGGTGCAGATGGCCGTCGCCGAAGTTGAACCCGATCAGCGAGTTGCAGCCGAACTCGGCCTCGCGCACCGTGCGTCGGTCGAGATCGGGAAGGTTCTTCAGCAGGACGGAGAACAGGCCGCGGCCCTGGCTGTGCATCGACCGCCAGGCGATCGTCTGCTGCATGGTGATCTCGGCGACGGCCGGCGGATAGCCCATCGCCTGCAGCTGGTCGACCTGATTCTTGGTCGGACGGTGCGGCAGCGAGTTCAGCTTCTCCTCCGCGCCCGGCGCGAACGCCCACAGCGCGGAGGCCCAGTTGCCCGCGTACTGCCGCATCGAGGGCAGGAACGACACCAGGTCCGGACGCAGGTTGCCGAGGACCGGGAAGAACACCAGTCCGGCGGCGATCCCGGCGGCCAGCCACGGTGAGGACATGTCGCCGACGCCGTAGCCGTCCCGGGCCGGGAAGCCGAGGAACAGGAAGACCGTCAGGTAGCCGAACAGGAGGTTCCACTCCAGCGGAACGGCCAGCGGGAACGTCGAGGTGATGAACAGGTGGAAGACGACCATCAGCACCACGGCCGCGAGCGTGAGCCGGGGGTTCGTGGAGAACAGCAGCACCAGCGGCGTGACGATCTCGACGGTGGAGCCGCCGACGTGCGCCATGAAGGTCGCGACCTTCGACGGGCGGATGTCGTGGGGGAAGTCGCGGTAGTGGAGCCGCTTGACCCACTTCGCGGGCACACAGGGGCTGTTGGAGACCATCGGTGAGACGACGTTGGTGAAGTGCAGCCCGAACTTCGACACCCCGGCGCCGATCCAGACCACGCAGATCAGCAGCTTCGCCGCGATGACCATGTCGGTGAACGGCAGCACGGCGAAGAACACCAGCGCGGGCAGGTACTGCTCACCCCTGGCGGCGAGGAAGACCGTCTTGTCCCGCAGGCCGTTCAGCACGTAAAGGACGACGGGTGCCACCAGCAGGGCCGGACGCACCAGCCCGGAGGTGTTGTCCGGCAGGGCCTCGGTGAGCGACGCGCTGGGCACGCCCGGCAGTACGACGGCCATCAGCAGCGACCCCAGGAAGGCCAGGTAGAGCAGCACATCACCGGCCGTGCGACGGTCTCCGCCCGTGAACGGCACCCGCTTCCACGGCCGCAGCCGGATGGTGCCCGGCCTGGCCCAGAACAGGATCCCGCCGGTCATCGGCTTGAACTTGCCGGCGATCGGGCCCCATGACCCGGCCACACCGACCGATTCCAGGAAGACCGTCCACAGCACCAGCTTCTGGTAGACGACCGGCTCGTTCCACCAGTGCGTCACATCCCAGAACGGTCCTGTGTCCGAGGTCCATGTCGCCAGTGCCGTCCCGCCGAGGACATAGAGGACGAGAACCTTGACCACGTAGGTCGCCGGAATCATCTTCGGTGTGCCGAATCCGTATTCCACCCAGTGCAGAGCCAGTGTTCTCAGCCGTTCCTGAAGAGGCTTCTCCAGGAAGGCCTCTTGCTCGACCTGCGGAAAGTCACCCGTTTTGAACCCCATTGTTGCCGCCTTCCTTGTGTTTCTCGTGCCGGTTTCCCGGCGCCTGTTTTCGGGCGTGCCGAACCGCGCCCGAAAATGCCCGGGCGAGGAATGGGCGTGAGTTCTCTACCGGTTCGCAGTCGCTGAGCGGAGGCGCCGCTTGTCGATCTTCCCCACCGGGTTCCTCGGGAGCGCCTCGGTGACGGTGACCGTCACCGGCACCTTGATCCGGGCCAGCGAGCCGCGGCAGTGCTCGACGAGCCCGTCGGCCGTGACCGTGGCTCCCGGCAGCAGGACGACATGCGCGACGGGGACCTCGCCGAGCGTCGGATCGGGCGCGCCGACCACGGCCGCCTCCAGCACCGACGGGTGGGCGTGCAGGACGTTCTCGATCTCCTTGGGGTAGATGTTCTCCCCACCTCGGATGATCATGTCCTTGATGCGGTCGACGAGGACGAGATGGCCGTCTGCGTCGAACCGCCCGACGTCCCCGGTGTGCAGCCAGCCGTCGACCACGGTCCTGGCGGTCTCGTCCGGCAGTCCCAGGTAGCCGCGCATGACGTTCGGGCCCCGGACCACCACCTCGCCCACGGCCCCGGCGCCCAGCAGGTTGCCCTCGCCGTCCATCACTGCGACGGTCTGCCCGGGCAGCGGGAGCCCGACCGTGCCGGGCTTGCGCGGACCGTCCGGCGGGTTCAGCGTCGAGGCGCAGGTGCCCTCGGAGAGCCCGTAGCCCTCGACGATCGGTACTCCGTAGCGCTGCTCGAACCGGGCGATCAGCTCCGCGGGCATCGGCGCGGCCCCGCAGATGACACGGCGCAGCGACGAGGTGTCCGGCCGCACGTCCTCGGGGAGCGCGACCAGCATCGCGTAGATCGCGGGTACGGCCGAGAAATAGGTGGGCCGCGCGCTTTCGACCGAGCCGAAGAAGGACGAGGCGCTGAACCGGCCGGCGATCGTCGTACGTCCGCCCGCCAGCAGCGGCGACAGCACGCTCACCACGATCCCGTTGACGTGGAACAGCGGCAGGACCAGCAGGCTGTGGTCGGTGTCGTCCAGGCCGAGCCCGTCGATGATCATCCCGCACATGGCGGCGACGTTGGCGTGGTCGAGCATGACGCCCTTCGGACGTCCCGTGGTCCCGCTCGTATAGATGATCAGGGCGAGGGAGCCGGCGGCGGTTTCGGTCTTGTCGTCATGGCCGGCGGTGCGCGCACGCGTCAGCTCGGACACGTCGAGCGTCCCGGCGAGGCGGGAGGTGCCGTCGGTGATCACCGTCTTCGCCCCGGAATCCTCGATCTGATGGCGCGCCTCGGGCTCGGTGAGTCCGGGATTCACGGGCGTGACGGCGGCGCCGAGCCGCCAGGCCGCGAACATGGCGACGACGAGTTCCAGGCGATTCGGCAGAATCACCGCCACCACGTCGCCCGGACCTGTTCCGTGTGCGTGCAGGGCGTCCGCGGCTTTCCGCACCCGTGCCAGGAAAGTACGGTTGTCCAGCTGCTCACGGTCGTCCGCAATACAGGGCCCTGTGGGATTCCGGGCGGCCCTGACGTCCGGCAGTTCGGCGATGTGCTGCACGTTTCCTCACCATTGAGTCGCACCGTGACGAAGGTAGTGAGGAAAAGGTAGGGATGACGTGCCGGGCCGGCCATGGGCTTGTGTCCCAGCCCGGCACCGCGGTTTTGTGCCGCCGTCACAAAGGGGAGGCGGGGGCAGGTCACGGCGAGGGCGAGAACGAACGGAACATGGCGACGGGTCCTGTCGCGGACCAGAGGCGTCCGGTTACCGTCCAGCCATGAGCGTCGACGTGGACGGGACCGTGCGGGATGTCGCCAAGAACATCCAGGCCGATCTGGAGCGCCTCACTTCCGAGATGACCTCGATGTTCGTCGACGTCATCCCCGAGTTCCGGCACGACGACGCCGTACGGCGGCTGATGGTCGCGAGCACCTCGTCGAACCTGGTGGCCATCCTCGACATGCTGGCGCTGAGCATCTCGCTCGACGACATCACCGTGCCGCCCGCCGCCGCCGAGTACGCCCGCCGCTTCGCCCAGCACGACCTGTCACTGGAGGCGCTGCTGCGCGCCTACCGCCTGGGCGAGCACATGGTCGTGCAGTGGGCCGTGAACGTCCTGCGCCGTCTGGAACTCTCCACGGACGAGGCACTGGCGACGACGAGCCGGATCGCGCTCCTGGTCAACAGCTATATCGACCAGGTCATCGAGGGCGTGATCGACATCTACGAGAACGAACGCCGACGGTGGGACGCCCGCTCCGACGCGACCCGCGCCGCGCAGGTCCGCGCCGTGCTCGACACCGAGGGACTGGATCTCGCCTCGGCCGAGAAGATGCTGTCGACGTCACTTCGCGGATGGCACCTGGCCGCGATCATCTGGACCGGGCGCGGCGCGGCCGGTCATGTCTCGGCCCGCCTCCGCGCGGGCACGGCGATGCTGGCCGCGGCCACCGGGAAGGCCCCTCTGACGATCTCCGCCGACGAGCAGACATGCTGGGCGTGGATCTCCTCCGCCGGCAAGCCGGCCCTCGACGTCCACCGGCTCGAAGGCGAACTGCGCGAACACCCCGGGCTCCGCATCGCCGTCGGTGACCCGTCTCCCGGACTCGGCGGATTCCGGCAGACGTTCCGGGACGCGCAGCGCGCCCGCAACGTCGCCGCCACCGGAGCCGGCCCCGACCGAGCGCTCGTCCTCCACTCCCAGGTCGCGCTGGCGGGCCTGCTCGTCGACCACCTCACCGACGTCAGAGCCTGGGCCGGACGCGTACTGGGCGATCTCATGCGCGACGACGAGGCCACGGTCCGTCTGCGGGAGACCGTGCAGGTCTTCCTCGACGCGCGAGGCAGCTTCACCGACGCCGCCGCACGCATGCACGTCCACAAGAACACGGTCCACTACCGCGTACGCAAGGCCGAGGAGATACTCGGCCACCCCCTCACCGAGCACCGTCTGGACATCGAGGTGGCCCTGCTGGCCTGCGCCCAGCTCGGTCTGAGGCATACGGAGCGTGCATAGCCGCACGGTCAGTGGCTGATCGCAGCCCTTTGACCGGCCTGGGCTACCTGGCCGGCTCCATCTCCGCGGAGATCCTGTCTGCCGCCGTGGCCAGGGCCGACACGATCGCCTTCACCTCGCCCGCCGAGTACCGCACACTCGGCATCGACACGGACACGGCCGCGATCGTGGCGCCGCTCGCATCGGTCACTCCGCGCCCGATCGCGACGACACCTCGCTCAGAACGTTCCAGGTTGACGGCGAAGCCGGTGCGCCGGACGGCTCCGAGTTCGGTACGCAGCTCTGCCAGGTCCGGGAACTCCTCGGGCCCGTCGGCCGGGGCATGCGCGTAGAGCGCGGTCAGTTCGTCGTCGGTGAGGGCGGCGAGCATCACCAGGCCCCCGCTCGCCTGGTGCGCGGGGAAGACCATCCCCTCACGGTTGCCGACCCGGAGGGCCTGTGCGCACTCGACCGAGGCGATGAACCGTACGGTCCAGCCGGTGCGGATGGTGACATTCGCGGTCTCGTCGAGGGTGTCGACGAGGGCCCGCAGGGGGCCGAGCGCGGCCGCCCTGAGCGCCCCTACGTTCGACTGGGCCTTGGCGGCGATCTCCAGGACCGGGCCGGCCCGGTAACTGCGGTCCTCGTTCTGCACCGCGAAGTCGCGGTACACGAGGGTGGACAGGAGGCGGTGGGCGCTGGAGCGGGCCACACCGAGCCGACGGGCGGCCTCGGACACTGTGATGGGGCCCTCCACCTGAAGAATCACCGCCAACTGCAGCGCGTGGTCCACGCTCGTCACGCCGTAGGCCGGCGGGTTCTTCATCGACTTGGCCACGACGACCGCCTCTCGCTCTGTTCCGATAGACAGAATCTACTGTTCCGACGGAAGTCGTGCGGAGCACGGTATCGGCATGACCGACCAAGACAACGTCGTCTCCCCCGTCTCGCTCACCGCTGAGGACCGACCCGACCAGCCGCCGGTCACCGCCGAGCTCGAAGAGCTCTACCGGGGCTTCGAGAAGGCCCTGCTGGTGCCGCTGTGGACCCGGATCGGCGACCTGATGCCCGAGCACCCCAGGTCGAAGGCGCAGCCACACCTGTGGGAGTGGAAGACGCTGCTCGAGCTGGCCGGCCGCTCCGGCGACATCGTGCCGGTCGGCCGCGGCGGCGAGCGGCGCGCCATCGCGCTGGCCAACCCGAGTCTGGGCGGCAGGCCCTACGCCACCCCCACCCTGTGGGCCGCCATCCAGTACCTGATGCCCGGCGAGGACGCCCCCGAGCACCGGCACACCCAGAACGCGTTCCGGTTCGTCGTGGAAGGCGAGGGCGTGTGGACGGTGGTGGAGCGCGATCCGGTGCCCATGCGCCGGGGTGACTTCCTGCCGCAGGCCGGGATGAACTGGCACGCCCACCACAACCCGGCCGGCGAGCCCATGGCCTGGATCGACGGCCTGGACATCCCCTTCCAGTACGACGTCGAGGCGCAGTTCTTCGACTTCGGACGGGACGAGCTGTCGGAGGAGGAGCACGCGACGCCCGACCGGTCGCGCTCCGAGCGGCTGTGGGGCCACCCGGGGCTGGCGCCGGTCTCGCAGCTCGAACGCACGGAGGGCACTCCGCTGCTGTGCTACCGCTGGGCGGACACCGACGCCGCGCTCACCGACCAGCTGGAGCTGGAACGCCACGGTCACCCCGGCACCGTCGGGCCCGGCCACGCCCTGGTGCGCTACACCAACCCCACCACCGCAGGCGACGTCCTGCCCACCATCCGCGCCCAGTTCCACCGTCTGGTCCGCGGTGCGCAGACCGCTCCGCACCGGGAGACGGGTTCGTCGGTCTACCAGGTGTTCGACGGCTGCGGCCGGGTGACCGTGGGCGACTTCTCCTGGTCGGTCCAGCGCGGCGACCTGTTCGTCGTGCCGTCCTGGCAGCCCCTGTCGATCCGCTCCGAGGCCTCGCCGTCGGACTCCGACTCCGGCGCGCTCGACCTGTTCCAGTTCAGCGACGCCCCCCTGTTCACCAAGCTCAACCTGTTCCGCACCCACATCGAGGAGAACGCGTGAAGCTCGCCACCATCCGTCTCGGGAACCGCACCACCGCGGTGCGCGTCGAGGGCGACTCCCTTGTCGACCTGGGGCTGCCCGACGTGGGTGCCGTGCTGGCATCGGCCGGCGGTCTCGACGCAGCGGCCACGGCCGACGGTCGCCGGCACGCGGGCGCCGACGCCGAGTTCGCACCGCTCGTCCCCCGCCCCAGCAAGGTGGTCTGCGTCGGCCTGAACTACCAGAAGCACATCAAGGAGATGGGCCGCGACCTGCCCGAATACCCCACCCTCTTCTGCAAGTTCGCCGACACGCTCGTCGGCGCCCTCGACGACGTCCGACGTCCGGTCGAGACCGAGCAGTTCGACTGGGAAGCCGAACTCGCCGTCGTCGTCGGCCAACAGGTACGACGCGCAAGCGAAGCCGAAGCCGAGGCCGCCATCGCGGGCTTCACCGTCCTCAACGACGTCACCTGCCGCGACTGGCAGTTCCGCACCCGCGAGTGGCTGCAGGGCAAGAACTGGGACTCCACCACCCCGCTCGGACCGTTCCTGGTCACCACCGACGAGGTCGGCGGCCCGCGCCCCGCCCTCGACATCCGCTGCGAGGTCAACGGGCAGGTCATGCAACACGACAACACCGGTGACCTGCTCTTCGACCCGGTTCACCTGGTCCGCTACGTCTCTACGATGATCCGGCTCAACCCCGGCGACATCATCGCCACCGGCACCCCCGGCGGCGTCGGCCACGCCCGCGAACCGCAGGTGTTCCTGCAGGAGGGCGACACCATCGTCACCGAGATCGAGGGCCTGGGCCGCCTGGAGAACCGCGTCGTCTCCGAGGGTGCGTGATGAGAACCCTGCGGACGACGCTGGCCTGGGTGGCCGAGGGCACCGCACTGTGCGGCAAGGCCGTCGCGGACCTCGACGAAGCGTCGTACGGCGCTCCCTCGCTCCTCCCGGGCTGGACCCGGGGGCACCTCGTGGCCCACGTCGCCGCCAACGCCCGGGCCCTGCGCAACCTCGTGCACTGGGCCCGCACCGGTGAGCCCACCCCGATGTACAGCTCACCGGAGCAGCGCCTGGCGGACATCGCGTCGGGCGCGCAGCTGCCCGCCGCATGGCTCACCGCCTGGTTCGAGGAGTCGGCGCAGCTGCTGGCCTACGCGATGGCCGAACTGACCGAGGAGCAGTGGCAGGCGGAAGTGCTGACCGCCCAGGGGAGGACCGTGCCGGCGAGCGAGGTCCCCTGGATGCGCACGAGGGAGGTCATGGTGCATGCCGTCGACCTCGCCACCGGCGTCCAGTTCGCCGACCTGCCCGAGGAGTTCCTCACCGAGCTCCGCCGCGACATCGTCGGCAAGCGCGGCGGCGACGGCGTTCCCGCCGTCCAGGGCAGTGCCGCCGACATCACTGCGTTCCTGGCGGGCCGCCCGTACACCGGGGTGACGACCCGGGACGGCGCCCCCGCCCAACCCCTGACTCCGTGGCTGTGACCGCGGGGAAAAGAGACGTGAAACCACAGACGCCTCCCGCCCCGGCATGCTCGTGATCGGCGGCGGGACCGGCGGGCTTTCTCGGCCGCGCCGGCGCTCACCCGGCAGGGACTTCGGGTCCGCCTGTGGTGTGGGCGGCGTCGCTGTCCGTGGGGAGTGTGCTGCCGCCCCTGGCGTGCGGTGTGACCGCCCCGTCCCCCGACTACCGCAGCAAGCGGCCCACTTGCCGATCGGCCGCTCCTTGCCGCGCGGCTGACCTCCGAGGGCCCGCCTCCTGCACGGTGTCCGGCACGACCCGCCTCAGCCGCCGTTCACCGGAATATCTGCGGCGGCCCGAGTGAAGCGGGGCAGTGCGGCAACTCCGGCGGCGAGGAGGGCGACGATGCCCATGTGCACGTACTCGACCGAGGCGAAGGCGTGGGCGATGCCGTGCGGTGCGAGACCGAGGTACAGGGTGCCGAGCGTGGCGACGCCGAGGGCGAGACCGCTCTGCTGAAGGGTGATCAGCACACCGCTGCCGATGCCGCCCAGGTGGGCGGGCACATCGGCGAGGACGCTGCGGAACAGCCCGGCGAACAGCATCGACTGACCGGCCCCGGCCAGGGCGAGCGGTCCGGCCATCGTCCACAGGCCGACGTGCGGCCAGTCCGTCACGAGCACGGCGACGAGCCAGACCAGACCGGCCAGTTGCACGACCGCGCCCGCGGACATCGCGGCGCGTCCGAAGCGGGTGATCAACCTCGGCGCGAGCACGGAGCCGACGAAGAAGAGCAGAGCCATGGGCAGGATCGCCAGACCACCGTGGAGGGCGTCGGTGTGCAGTCCGTTCTGGACCGTCAGAGCGAAGACGAACATGAACGCGCCGAAGCCGATGCTGAAGGCCAGCACCATGGCCAGGCCACGTGACATCGACGCCAGCCGCAGCAGGGACGGCGGCAGCAGTGGAACCTCACCACGCCGCTCGGCGCTCTGCTCCACCCGGTAGGTGGTGATCCCCAGGACCACGGCCAGGGCGAGCAGGCACCAGGTCCACCAGGGCCATCCGAGCGAGTGCCCTTCCGTCAACGGGACGAGCAGTGCCACCAGCATCGCGGCGAACAGGACCGTGCCGGAGAGGTCGACGCCGACGGGATGCGCGGAACGCGTCGCCGGCACGATACGGGCGGCGACCAGCAGGACCACCAGCCCGATGGGCACGTTGACCAGGAAGATCGGCCGCCAGGAGGTACCGGCGACGTCCGCGCTGACCAGCAGTCCGCCCACCAGCTGACCGACGACCGCGGCGATGCCCGAGGTCGCACCGTACAGGGCCAGGGCACGTGCCTTGCGCTCGCCTTCCAGGGTGTGGTGGAACGTGGCCAGCACCTGCGGCACCAGCAGCGCGGCGGCGGCACCCTGGACGATCCGGGCCGCGATCAGTGCCCCGACGGTCGGCGCGAGGCCGCAGGCCAGCGAGGCGAGGACGAAGGCGACGAGCGCCCCGAGGAAGAGACGGTGGCGGCCGTAGCGGTCCCCGAGCCGGCCGCCCAGGACCAGCAGGGCCGCGTAGGCGACGCCGTAACCCGCGATCACCAACTGCAGGGAGGCCGCCGAGGCGTGCAGTGAGCTGTCGATGCTCGGCAGAGCGACGTTGGTGATGAAGAAATCCATGATCGGCAGGAAGGCGCCTGCCAGCAGTATGAGCACGCCGGTCGCGTGCAGTTCCGGGGCGGAGTGGTGGGCGCGGTGCCGGGCGGCGCCGCCCGCGTGTGTGGTGGCCATGGCCAGCCTCTCGCATGGGCAATTACTTGCGTGCGCCAGCAACCATAGAACTTGCATGCGCAAGCAAGCAAGCAACCCGTAGAGTGAGAGACATGCCCGACCGAGACGAGACCGCCCGGCTCACCGCCGAGGAACAAGCCCTCATCAGAGCCCTCCGGCCGGCGATGGCCGCGCTGATGCGCGCCTTCGACGAGGACCTGCGCCGGGCTCAGGGGCTCAGTCACGCCGAATACATCACGCTGATGTTCCTCGCCGAGGCCCCCGACCGCACGATGCGCCTGAGCGACCTGGCCGAACTGGTCCAGCAGTCCCCCTCGGCCCTCGGCCGCACCGTCCGCCGGCTGGAGGCGGACGGCCTGGTCTCGCGTGAGCAGTCGGCCGAGGACGCCCGTTCCTTCAACGCCGTCCTCACCGACGCCGGCCTCGCCCGCCTCGAACAGGCCCACCCCACCCACATCGCCAGCGTCCGCCGCCATCTGTTCGACCGGCTCGAAGGCGTCGACCTGGGCAGACTGGCCACGGCCTTCCGGCACATCACGGGGACCGGCTGAGGGCAGACCGCGTCAGAAGTCGCGCTCCGCACCGATCAGCACGAAGGCCACGGTGGCCGGCCGGTCGCTGCGGTTGCGCCAGCCGTGCCGGGTGCCGTTCTGGACGACGATGTCTCCTGCCGACAGCGGGGTGCAGTGGCCGTCGTCGAGTTCGAGGACGATCTCGCCCTGCAGCACGATGCCGTAGTCGACGGTCGGCGTCGTGTGCATGCCGTCCGGCTCGAAGAGCTCCACGAGGCCGGGCGAGTCGGCCCGGGATTCCTGGTCGAAGGCGACGGGGTCGAACGCCGGATCGGCAAACGCACTGTCCGGCTGGAAGGTCAGGACGATGAACCTCGTGCCGCCCGGCGCCGGCAGCAGGCTGGCGACCTTGGGGGTGGGGTCCTCCCCGGTCCGGCTGACCGGTTCGCCCGGATCAGTGGCCCACGGCAGGCGGGAGACCCGGCCCGGGAGGCTGGTGAACTCCCGGCTGCGCGGGACAGGACCGTCGCTGACGACGACCGACTTGCCGTTCTGGTCATGGCCGGTGACGACTCTTCGCATGTGTCTCTCCTCGGTCGGGCCCGGCGGGCCCGTCGAACCGGTTGGGGTCAGTCGCCCCGGCCGATGCCGGGCTCGGCCGGGGCCTCGATCGCGGTGGCCCAGGTGTCCAGGACCTCCGCCACCGTGCGGGCGGGTGCCCGGAGCAGGGCCGAAGCCACCGTGCGTACGAGCAACCGGTGCCGGTCGTCCGTCAGGTACTCCACCGGGGACTTGCCGTCCACGCGCGCCAACAGCAGTGCCGGCAGCAGTGATGCGGTCCGCGCCTCGAGATCCGGCCGGGGCTCCCAGTCGACGCGCCGGACGTATTCCTCGGTCAGCACCCGCGCGGACCGCAGGAGATCGGCGCGGCGCCCGGGGACCACCAGGCTCTTGAGGAGCAGATGGTTGACGCAGAAGGCGAGGTCGAAGGCCGGGTCCCCGTACCAGGCGCACTCGGCGTCGAGGAGCACGGGCCCCGACGGGCCGACGAGGATGTTCTTGGGGCTGACATCGCCGTGCACCAGAGCCAGATGGGTCGTGGCGGTACGGTCGGCGAGGCCCTTAAGTCTGTCACCCAGACCGGGGTGCGCTGCCGCGGTGGCCTGCAGGTACGGCTCGATGCGCAGGGCGTGGAAGTTGTCGTCGGTGGCGAACTCCGCGGCGAGGGCGGCGTCGCCCGCGCTCGCCGCGTGCAGGGTGCCGAGCAGCTCTCCGACGGCCGCAGCCGTCGCCACCCGTACCTCACCGCGCAACAGTTGGGCCTTCCACATCGGGTACCGCTCGGGAGGCAGGTACGCCATCGCGAACAGACCGGCCTCGGTGTCGTGTGCCAGCAGTTCCGGCACGCTGTCCGGCCGGTGCCGGGAGGCGAACCGCATCCACGCCCATTCGTAGGCGTTGCGGGACACCGGCGCCTCCCAGTCGGCCGCGACCCGCAACCGGGCCAGGGCCCGCTTGACGCACAGGGAGCGTCCCGGCAGGTCCACCCGCCACAGGTCGGACGAGACACCGCCGGCAAGCGGCGTCCAGCGTGCGGCCTCGCCCTGCCCGGCGAGCCTTTGGGCGATCAGGAAGTCGGCCAGTACAGGGTCCGGGCCCACCTGCGCGGAGGTCGGGCTCATCGCCGGTCACCCGGCCCGGTGGTCAGGCCGCGGGGGCTGTTGCAGGCGTGGGCAGGCGCCTCGCCCGCCAGGATGCGTACGACCTCCTCGGCGGCACGGCGGCGCAGTTCCGTGACCGAGGCGTCGGAGGAGAAGGCGACGTGCGGGGTGAGCAGCGCGCCCGCCTGGTCCAACAGTCCGGCGGGGACGTGCGGTTCACTCTCCAGTACGTCGAAGGCGGCTGCGTCCAGGTGCCCGCTGTCCAGTGCCTTGACGACCGCGTCGGTGTCCACCAGGCCTCCCCTGCTGACATTGACCAGCAGGCCGCCCGGCTTCATCAGCCCCAGTTGCTCGGTGCCGATGATGTGGTGGGTGCCAGGCGTGAGCGGCACGTGGAGGATCACGACGTCGCTACGGCGCAGCAGTTCTTCCAGGTCCACCATCTCCACCCCGGGGGCGTCCTTCGGCGGATGCGGGTCGTGGGCCAGGATGCGGCAGCCGAACGCACCGAGCTTGCGCACGGTGGCCCGTCCGATCCGCCCGAAGCCGACGACGCCGCAGGTCAGCGTCGACAGCCGGCGCAGCCGGGCGCTCGCGGGATCCCAGCGGCCCGCACGGACCTCGCGGTCGAACACCGCCAGGCCCCGCGTCCAGGCCAGCACCATGCCGACGGCATGGTCGGAGACCTCCTCGACGCAGTAGTCCGGCACGTTGGTGACCCACACGCCCCGCTCGGTGGCGGCGTCCACCGCGATGTTGTCGAGGCCGACCCCGAGTCTGGCCACGATGCGCAGGCCGGCAGAGGTGCCGATCGCGGTGGCGGAGACGGGCGCCCAGCAGGTCAGGATCCCGTCGGGCCGGTGCTCGGCGACCAGCTCCTCGATGGTCTCGGCTGAGGCGGGCTCCGCGGGGCCGGTCACCAGGGTGTGGCCCGCCCCCTCGACGACCGATCGCTCTAGGGAGTCGTCGGGCCAGGCGTAGTCGGTGAGGAGCACGGTGCCGGGGCGGCTCGGTGGTTTCATTGCAGGTCGTCCTCGCAGAATCGTGCGGCCGCAGCGGACGGCCGGGCGTTGCGCCCGGTCGCGTCCGGTCGGCAGGCCTGAGTCGTCACCCGAAACGGCGGCCGTCGGCCTGTCCGATGGGTCCGCCGGCCGCCATGGGTGAGGTGGAGAGGGTCGCTGGGCTCGGGTCGGGTCTCGCTGGCCCTCGCCGACTCGTGATCGGGGGAGGCGCCACGGTACGCCCCTGGAACTGGTTCACAAGATGCCGGGGCACGTCGAATCACTTTGTCACAGCCACGTGATGCTAACGATAGCACTGAGAGTCTTCGACGCGTCAAGAGCGCGACGTACCCGCGCCGCCGGCAGCGCCGCGGCAGGGCCCGACCAGGGCCGAGGAACCCTGTCACCGCGGGGAAACCGGGACCGCCGAAGAAATCCGCCGCGCACATCTTGACGCGCCGGGGACTTCCCTTCATGGTTTCTGCCATCCCCCGACCGTGCGGCCGATAAGTGTCCGCACAGGGACCGGCTGTCGAAGACGCCATAGCCACGGACGTCCCCGACGGGCGATATACGGCTGAATTCCGCATGCGGCGTCCGACCGCGCGAGCAGCCCACCGCCCGCATTCCATAAGACGGCGACAGCATGGCTGTCACCGACTCGAGTCCGTGTTCAGCCCACCGCTTCTCGTCATCGCCCGTACAACCCCGTACCGGCGATGGATCCGCCGCGGCCTGCCGCGGCCCATTCCCTCTCAGGAGCCGCTATGACTCACGCAGCGCAAGTCGACACCGGTGCCGTGCCCGTCAGGGACGCGCAGGAAAGCAGCCGGCCCACCATTTCCCGGGCCATGATCGGGGTGGGCTTCCTGCTGGTGGTCCTCTCCTACATGGTCAACGCGATGGACCGCCAGGTCTTCCCTCCGCTGCTGCCCAACATCCGTGAGGAGTACGGCTTCTCCCTGGAGCAGGGCGGACTCCTGGCCACGAACTTCACCCTCGGCATGGCCATCGCCGGCCTGCCCGCGGGCTACCTCCTGGACCGCTTCCGCCGCAAGACCGTGCTGCTGGTCAGCATCGTGATCTACTCCCTGGGCACGATGGCCACGCCGCTGGCGACCGGTTTCGCCGACATGACCCTGTACCGGGTCGTCTCGGGCTTCGGAGAGGGCATGCAGTCCGCTGCCATCTTCGCGGCGATCGGCGCCTTCTTCGCCCACCGTCGCGGCCTGGCCTTCGGCATCATCGGCCTGGGCTACTCCGTCGGCGTGTTCATCGCCCCGCTCATCGGCGTCCGGCTCATGACCCTTCACGGCACTTGGCACTCGCCCTTCTACCTGTTCGGCACGGCCGGGCTGCTGATCGCCGCCGCCTCCCTGTTCCTCGTGAAAACCGCTCTGACCGAGCACTCCGCCGAGAAGATCCTCTCGACCAAGACCTACGAGTACATGCCGGCCTCCGCCTACAACCGCAACACCATCGCACTGGCCGTCCACTCGGTCATCAGCGGTGTGGCCATCTACGGGTTCCTCGGCCTCTACCCGACGTACCTCATCACGTCGCTGCACTACTCCGCCGAGCAGGCCGCACTGGCCATGAGCCTCCTGGGCTTCGGCGGTATGACGGCCGTTTTCGGCGGCTGGCTCGGCGACCGCGTGAACCAGCGCAATCTGCTGATGCTGAGCCTGCTGGCCGTCTCCGCCATCAGCGTGTGCATCTACGAGACGCAGGCCGGAGTCGGGCTGCAGTGCGTGTTCGCCTTCTTCATGGGCGCCTTCGGCCTGGGCTTCATCTACCCCAACACCAACAGCGCGATTCAGCGGGCTGTCCGTCCGGGGCAGATCGGACGCGCTTCCGGTCTCTTCGTCACCAGCTACTACGGAACGGCGGCCTTCTCGGGCCTACTCTTCGCCGCCCTGGTGGACTCCTTCGGCTGGGACCGGGCGGGGCTCCTGCAGGTCACGCTCCTGCCGCTGATGGGCGTCATCGCCCTGAGCTTCGTTCGCCCCTCGCGGTTCAACAACGCGGACCGCTAGGGCCTGCAGGCGGACAAAGTCGCAGAGAATCGACGTCATCTGATCAGCGCAGGTGAGCGGGGCCTGGTGCACGCACCGGGCCCCGCGTGCGCGACATGATCCGCCCGGACAGGCCCCAGCAGGGCCGTCGACATGCCACCGGGGCCTGCCCACCGCCGGGCGGTGGGCAGGCCCCGGTGGGCTGCGCCCAGTGGGCGTTCGACGTCAGACGCTCTCGGCCACCACCGGATTGCGCAGGACACCGATGCCCTCGATCTCGACCTCGATCTCGTCCCCGGGGCTGATCGGCCCGACACCGGAGGGCGTGCCGGTCATGATCGCGTCCCCGGGCAGCAGCGTCAGGTAGCGGCTGAGGTAGCTGACGATGTCGGGAACGGCAAGCAGCAGGTCGGCCGTGCTCGCCGACTGCATGACGGCGCCGTTCACACGGGTCGTCAGCGACAGTCCGGAGGGGTCGAGTCCGGTGGCGATGACCGGACCGAGGGGAGCGAAGCTGTCCTGGCCCTTGCCGATCAGAAGCGTTCCGAACTTGCTTTCCTTTCGCTGGACGATGCGGTCGCTGACGTCGTTGCCGCACGTATAGCCGAGGATGTACTCATGAGCCTCGGAGGGCTTCACATGGCGGGCTTCCTTTCCGATGACGACGACCAACTCGCCTTCGAAGTGGATGAGTTCACCATCCGCCGGATACACGATGGCGTCATCCGGTCCCACCACCGCAGTACTCGGTTTCATGAAACACACCGGAACCTCGGGAACATCGCGGTCGGTCTCGTCGATGTGCGAGGCGTAGTTGTAGGCGAACCCGAAGATCCGAGGCCTCTCGAGTGGCGGGAGAATGACGACGTCGCCCACGTCGTCGAAGTGGCGAGCAGGGGTCAGCCCGGTGAAAGGGTCACCCTCGAATCTGGCGATCCTGACGTCACCCGTGTCGAGTTCTCCGTAGTGACACACGCCGCCCACGGCATACCTGACGATCCGCAATGGAAACCTCCGCAACTGGGCAGCCACGGGCGGCTGCACGACTCATACAGCAATGCTAACGTTAGCATAAAGCGCATGATCAACCCGGCACCCCGCCTCTCCGGCCACGGAGCGCAACGAGAGTGCTATCGTTGGCATACGGAAAGTGACGGCACCGGATCAATCTGCTCGAAGGGGCCCGCTACGTGATCACGACCAGGGACATCGCCGAACGCCTCGGGATCTCCGTCTCGACGGTCGGCCGGGCACTCGCCGACGATCCCCGCATCAGCGAGGAGACCAAGTTCCGGGTCCGCCGGGCCGCTTCGGAGATGGGGTACGTCGGCAACCGCGCGGCGCGGATGATGCGCGGAGCGTCCAGCAACGTGGTCGCGCTGGTGATCCCGGACATCCGCAACAGCTTCTACTCGACCATCGCGCACGAGATGTCCAAGAACATGGAGGCCGAGGGCTTCCAGCTGATGCTCTCGGAGACCGACGACGACCGGATGGTGGAACTTCGCCATCTGCGGGAGCTGTCCGCGAACCGCGTGGCGGGCGTCATCATCGTGCCGACCGCCCGCCCCCACAGCGAGTCCCTCAAGCTCCTGCGCGCCGTGCCGCACCTCCAACTGCTTCGCCGGCACCCGTCGCTCGGTTCCCAGTGGTTCGGCGTGGACGACCACGAGGCGCTGCGTCAGGCCACGGCCCACCTGGTGGCACTCGGCCACACCCGCATCGCGTATCTGGGCGGTCCCGAGGAGCTGCCCACCGGCGCCGAGCGGCTGCGCGGCTTCCGCAGCGCCCTGCGCGAAGGCGGTCTGCCGGACGATGCCGGGCGCACGGAGCTGGGGCCGCCGTCGTCCGTGGACCACGGGCGCCGGGCGGTACGCCGGCTGCTGGAGGGGACGGATGCGCCCAGCGCGCTCGTCCTGGGATCGATCCAGCTCACCCTGGGGGTCCTGGAGGAGTTGTCCGAGCAGGGCGTGAAGGTGCCCGGGGAACTGTCCGTGGTCGGGTTCGGAGACGAGCCGGGGTTTTCCTGGTGGGGCCCCGGACTCACCACGATCGGTCTGCCGATTCAGGAGATGGCCACCGGCTGCGCGCTGTGGCTGATGCGCCGGCTCAAGACCAAGCCGAGCAACGACGGCCCGTACACGTCGGTCTCCCCCGGATCGCTGATCCTGCGCGGCAGCACGGCGCCCCCCGGCGGACGGACTCCGTCCACGTCCGGCTGAGCCCATCGGCAACCTCACCCGCAGACACCGCAGGCGCCCGGAGCGATGTGCTCCGGGCGCCTGCGTTCTGCGGCGCCAGGTCAGTACGTTGCGCTGCGCAGCCCGCGCATGACCCGGGCCGTGCGCACGAGTTCGTCGAGCACCTGCTCGGCCGCGGCCTCGTGTATCTTCCCGGGCCGGAAAGCACCCCTCTCGACAAGTTCGTTGACGAACGGGATGCTCACGGTCGGACCGATCGGCAGCATCCTGAGGTTCGCCACGACCTGCTTGCCCATCTGCACCGCACGGGTACCCGCCGACACGCCTCCGTAGCTGACGAACGCGGCCGGCTTGTGCCGCCACTCCACGACCAGGTAGTCCCACGCGTTCTTCAACGGGGCGGGGAAGGCGCCGTTGTATTCCGGGGTGACGAAGACGAACGCGTCCGACGCGTCCACGATTCGGCTCCAACGGCGGGTGTGGCTCTTCGTGTACTGCTGCATGACCGGCGGATGCGGCTCGTCGAAGAAAGGGAGAGCGAGTTCCTGCAGGTCGACAGTGTGCGCCTCGAACTGGTCGTACTCCGCGGCCCGGGCGGTGAACCAGTCCGCGACGGATCGGCCCACACGTCCTGGGCGAGTGCTGGCCACCACAGTGGTGAGGGTCATCGGCGCCACAGAGGGCTCGGGTGCCATATCGGTCTCGCTTTCCGTTGGACTGCGATCCGGACCGGCGAACCCGCGCCTGCCTGTGCTGTCCGTCCTTCCAGGGAGCGCGCGGGTCCGCCGGAGTCCCTACCGGAGCGCATTGGATTGTGCGAACGATAGCATTGACCGCTGCACACACCAAGAGGGCGGGAACGGAAGGACGGCCAGCGGGACCAAACTGCCACCTGCCTCTTGACAGAGCGGCCGACGCTTCGCACGATTGCGCTATCGTTAGCATTCGAGCCGCCGTGGACGAGCAACCCTCGCCATCGCCCCTTCGCACCCGTATTCCCTCGCCGGCCCCGCCACGGCGACGAAGAGAGCCGTACGACACTTCGTCCCCGCGGCGCCGCCACACCGATCCGGGTGCCGCCCCGTGGGACACGCCCGCGCCCGTTCGTCCGCGAGGACACTCCGCACGCCCCTGGCGGCGGTGGCGTCCGTCCCGCGATGAGAGGGACGGCCCACCCCGATCGTCCGAACTCCGAAAGGTTGCACCGCAATGACAGACGCGCGGATCGCCAAGATCTACGGCCGCAGAGTGTGGGACTCACGCGGTCGGCCGACCGTCGAGGTCGAAGCCCACCTCGCGGACGGCGCGACCGGTCGGGCCATCGCACCGGCGGGGGCCTCGACGGGCCAGGGTGAAGCGCTCGACCTGCGCGACGGCGGCGACCGCTTCGGCGGGCTCGACGTCCTGTGCGCCGTCGGCTCGGTGAACCAGGAGATCGCGCCCGCCCTCCTGAACCGCGACGCGACCGATCAGGAGGCCGTCGACCGGCTCCTGGTGGACCTCGACGGAACCCCCGACCGCAGCCGTCTCGGCGGCAACGCGATCGTGGCCACGTCCATGGCGGTACTGCACGCCGCCGCCGCGTCGGCCGGCGTACCGCTGTGGCAGTACCTGGCGGGCGGGCGGCCGGTCCGGATCCCCCTGCCGGAGATCCAGATCTTCGGCGGCGGCGCCCACGCGGAGCGTCGCGTCGACGTCCAGGACTTCATGGTGATGTGCCCGGCCGCAGGAAGCTTCTCCGAGGCCCTGGACTGGACCGCGGAGATCTACCGGGCGGCCGGAAGCCTGATGCGCAAGGCCGGCAAGGCCCGGGGCGTGGCCGACGAGGGCGGCTTCTGGCCCGCGTTCGACTCCAACGAGGAAGCGCTGGAGACACTGACCCTCGCCATCGAGACCGCGGGCTTCGCGCCCTCGACCCAGGTCGGCATCTCGCTGGACGTCGCGGCCTCGCAGTTCGGCAGCGACGGGCGGTACACGCTGGCCCTGGACGACCGCACGCTGGACACCGCGGCGCTGATCGACATGCTGGGCGGCTGGATCGAGCAGTATCCGATCCTCTCCGTCGAGGACCCGGTCGGTGAGGACGACCACGAGGGCATGGTGGAGTTCACCCGGCGGCACGGCCGGCACTGCCAGGTGATCGGCGACGACTACCTGGTCACGAACGCCAAGCGGGTCGAGGCGGCGGCCACCAGCGGAGCGGCGAACGCCGTCCTCGTCAAGCCGAACCAGGCCGGCACCGTCACGGAGGCGTTCCAGGCCCTGCGCGCGGGAAAGGACGCCGGCTTCGGCACGATCGTCTCGGCCCGGTCCGGGGAGACGGAGGACGTCACCATCGCCCATCTGAGCGTCGGATGGGACGCGGGCCAGCTGAAGGTGGGCTCGTTCACGCGCTCCGAGCGAATGGCCAAGTGGAACGAGGTTCTGCGTATCGAGGAGTTCCTCGGTAAATCCGCGGAATTCAGTGGGTGGTCCGCCTTCACATTCGCCGATTCCGCGTCTTCCACGACCAAGCCGTAAAACGGCCGCGAGATATTGCGTACTACAGTCATCGAAATCCAGAGCCGATCGGAGCACGGAGACCAGCATGCTGCCACCCGTCAATCTGCGCCCGAGTTTCAACATCACCCGAACCAGCCATGTGCGTCTCACCGTGGCCGACCTCGCCGAGAGCCGGAACTTCTACGTGAAGGCCCTCGGACTCGTCGTCAGCGATGAGGACGAGCGCACCTGCTACCTCCGCGGCCTCGCCGAGGCCTGCCACCACAGCCTCGTGCTGGAACTGGACGAAGAGGGCGCCGGTTCGTGCAGGAGGATCGGTTTCCGCGTCTTCTTCGACGAGGACCTCGACATCGCCCACCGCTGGTTCCGCGACCGGGGGCTGCCCGCGGAATGGGTCGACATGCCGTACCAGGGACGCACCCTGCACGTCTCCGACCCCGCCGGCACGCCGCTCGAACTCTGCGCGCACATGGAGACGCGACCGCGGCTGCACATCGACTTCGAGCACTACAAGGGCGCTCACGCGCAGCGGCTGGACCACTTCCAGACCTTCGCTCCGAACACCTACGAGCTGTGCGCGTTCTACGGCGAGCTCGGCTTCCGGAACTCCGAGTACCTGGCGCACGGCGACAAGCTGCTGAGTGCGTTCATGTACCGCAAGGGCACCTGTCTGGACCTCGCGATCGTGGAGAACACCGGCCCCGCCCTGCACCACTTCGCCTACACCGTCTCCGAGAGCCGTGACATCTTCACCGCCTGTGACTGGGCGGGCATCCTCGGCTACGGCGAGGGCGTGGAGCGGGGTCCGGGACGGCACGGTCCGGGCGGGATGCTCTACACCTACCTCCGCGATCCCGACGGCCACCGGGTGGAGGTCTTCAACAGCCACTACCAGACGATCGACACCGAGGTCGAGCCGGTGCGCTGGGACGCGGGATCGCTGAGCACCAACGTCCGCTGGGGATTCCCGGCGGTGGAGAAGTGGTACTTCGAGGCGTCGCCCTTCGTCGGTGTCTCTCAGGTCCCGCCGGCCGAACTTCCGAAGCCGATGACGCTCGAGCAGTTCCTGCTCGAGCAGTCCGCACACTGACCTTTCCGGCCCCCGAGGAGACGACATGGCACGCGTTCCCTACCTGCGTCGCGAGGACGCGGACGAGGCGAACAAGCCCCTGTACGACCGGCTCGAGGCCGAGCGCAAGGTACCGACGGCGAACATCTTCCTCGCCCTCTGCAACGCGCCGGCCCAGCTGGACGGTTTCCTGACCTACGCCAACTCGCTGCGGGCCAGTGAGCTCAGCCCCGCGCTGCGCGAACTGGCGATCCTGACGGTCGGTCACGTGACCCGGTCCGCGTACGAGGTGGTGCACCACCGTTCGCACGGGCTCAAGGCCGGGCTCACCGAGGAGCAGATCGCCGCGGTGGGCGACTTCGAAACGGCGGACGTGTTCGACGAGACGGAAAAGGCGGTGATGCGCCTGGCCAAGGAGTCCACGCTCCAGGTCGACGTCTCCGAGGAGACGTGGCGTACCGCTGCCGAGCGCCTGCCCCAAAAGCAGATGGTCGAACTCGCGTTGTCCATTGCCTGGTACAACTCCGGCGTCCGGATCATGGGCATGCTGGACGTCGATCTCGAAGAGAACTACCCCAATCCCTTTGCGAAGCCGTGATCCGGGGTGCCGTAAGCCAAGAGGTTGTGAGCCCGAGGCTCTCGGCTCCCTGTTTGTAGGACCCGACTTGTGACGCTCGACCGCCGAGCCACCGTTGGCCGACTCGGTCGCCTGAGAAGTCTCCGTCCCGCTGTCACGGGACGGAGCAGTTCCAAGGAGTATTTCAATGGCGAAAATGCTCGCTGCCCGGCTGCACACGCTCGGTGAGCCGATGACGGTGGACACGATCGACGTGCCCACCCCGCGGCCCACCGACGTGCTGGTGCGGGTCAAGGCATGCGGGATCGTGCCGAACATGGCCAACGTGATCAACAACTGGCCCACCTGGTACCCGCATCAGCCGCTGCCCAAGCTCCCCGCGATCTTCGGCCTGGACCCCGCGGGCGTGGTCGAGGCGGTCGGTGAGGCGGTGCTCAACACCAAGCCCGGCGACAGGGTCTATGTGAGCCCTCTGCGGTCGTGCGGCAGTTGTCAGGTGTGCCGCGGCGGCGAGCTCGCCCGGTGCCGCTACTTCACCCTGAACGGCTACTTCAGCACGTCCCGCGACGGCCAGCGGATCTTCGACCTGTATCCGTACGGCGGTTTCGCGGAGTACATGACCGCACCTCAGCACGCGATCGTCGACATTCCGGACAACATGTCGTTCGAGCAGGCCGGAAAGCTCGGCTACATCGGCACGTCCTACGGAGCCCTCAAGCACGCCGCGGCCGGCCCCGGCCAGGTGGCGCTGATCGACGGGATCACCGGCACGCTCGGTGTCGCCTCCACCCTGCTCGCGCTGGCCTCGGGTGTCTCCAAGGTCCTGGGCACCGGCCGCAACGAGGACCTCCTCAAGCGCGTCCAGGCCCTTGCCCCGGACCGGATCGAGGTCATGCGGCTGGGCGAGGGCTCCTCGGGCGAGTGGGCGAAGTCCCGCACCGGCGGCGAGGGCGCGGACTTCGTGATCAGCGCCCTGGGGGCCAAGGCACCGGTGGAGACGATGCTGGACTCCATGCAGGGCGTGCGCCGCGGCGGCAAGGTGGTCAACGTCGGCGGTGTGGGCGACGCGCTGCCCGTGGACGTGAAGTGGCTCATGGACGAGCAGGTCCAGCTGATCGGCTCCAACTGGTTCACCACCGCTCAGGGCCAGGAGGTCGCCGACATGGTGGCCACCGGCGCCCTGGACCTGTCGTACCTGATCACCAAGCCCTTCCCCCTGTCCCAGGTCAACGAGGCGATCTCGGGACGCGCCACGGACAGCGACGGCGGATTCAGCAACTACGTCGTCATCCCCTGAACCGCAGGTCCCAAGGCGCGTCCGGGCATCCCGGCCGGTCCGGACGCTCCTTGGCGGCAGCGCCCCTGACGCCCCATACTCACCCCGCGGCGGTCCTGTTCTGCCCTGACGCCGCCGCGGGGTGTCCAACTCCATTCCGCCGGCCGTGTACACGGCCGGTGCACTCGTCGGCACAGGCCCGGCAGAACGGAGGAGTCCGGTGGAACTGCGCTGGCTGGAATCGTTCGTCACCGTCGCGGAGGAACTGCACTTCGCGCGGGCGGCGGACCGTCTGCATCTCGCGCCGTCGGCACTCAGCGCCCAGGTCAGATCCCTGGAGTCGCACCTCGGCGTCCGGCTGATCGACCGCGGGCGACGCACCCGCCCGGCACTGACCAGCGCCGGGCGGCTGTTCCTCGAGGAGGCGCGGCTGACCCTCGCCCAGGCCGCCAGGGCCGAGGCGGTGGGCCGGCGCGCCGGTCGCGGGGAGCTGGGGCACGCCCAGATCGCCTACGTCGCCTCGGCCGCGTTCTCCGGAGTACTCACCGACGTCCTCACCCGCTGCGCGGCCCCCGGCACTCAGCTCACCGTGCAGGTGCGCGAACTGGAGACACCTGCCCAACTGGAAGCGCTGGCCTGCGGGGACATCGACGTCGGCTTCCTGCGCTGGAGGCCGGAGTACCCGCCCGAGGTCACGGCCACCTGTCTGCTCACCGAAGAGGTCGTCCTGGCGCTGTCGGCCGACGCGCCACTGGCGGCGTACGAGGCGGTACCGGCGGCGAAGCTGCGCGACGAGCAGTTCGTGGCCCCGCACTTCGACGAGGAGTACGGCTGCCGCGACCAGATCCTTGAGGTGGCTGAGCAGGGGGGGTTCAGCCCGCGGTGCGCTCCCCCGGTGCGGGACTTCATCGCGGCACTGACACTCGTGGGCGGTGGTCTCGCGGTCGCTCTGGTCCCCGATTCGCTGCGCCGCGTGCACATCCCGGGGGTGGCCTACCGTCCGCTGGCGGACGTACCACTGACCACCCGGCTGGTCGGCGCCTACCGCAGGGGTGAGACCTCTCCCGCGGTCCGCGGCGTGATCCGCCGGCTGCGGGAGGCGGCTGCCGCCACGGTCCCCGCCGACTGAACCCACGGTGCTCCCGCGGGCGTCCGGCGCGGGAACGACGTCCGGTCAGGGCGGGGCCGACCACCAGAGGCCCCCGCCTCGAGGCAGCGGGCGAAGCCCGCGCTCCGCTGTCTGCTCGGAGTGCCCCGGCTCGCTCTCCCGCAACGCCGTCACGTCTGTCCGGGAGTGTCGTCCTCGATGCCCGCGGCTGCCCCCTCGCAGTCGCCCCTCCGGCCGCCGGGCCCGCCCCGGTCCTCCTCAGCTTGGCCCTGCGCGGTACGGCCGGTCAACGACGAACCCACGCATGTTTGTGCGCGGAAAACGCACCATCGGAGCAGGTCAGAGGGGGTGCACCCAGCCTACGCTCAACACGGAACCACAGACCGTGGCGGCGGCGGTCGACCGCCGCCGGACGGAGCGGCAGGCGGAGGAGCACGTGACATCGATCAAGCAGGTGGGCGTCGTCGGCGCCGGACAGATGGGCCGGGGCATCACCGAGGTCTGCGCCCGGGCAGGGCTGGACGTCATGTTGTGCGACGTGACCGAGGACAGGGCCCGTGCCGGACTCGCAGGCGTGGCGGACTCCATGCTCAAGGCGGAGCAGCGCGGCACCATCACCCCGGACGACCGGGCACATGTCCTGGCCGGGATCTCGGTCACCGGCGATCTCTCCCGTCTGTCCGGTGCGGACCTCGTCATCGAGGCCGCCGTCGAGGACGAGCAGGCGAAGACGGCGCTCTTCCGGCAGTTGGACGAGGTCACCGACCCGGCCGCCGTGCTGGCCAGCAACACCTCCTCGATCCCCATCGCCAAGCTCGCCGCTGTGACCCGACGGCCGGAGGCGGTGGTCGGCCTGCACTTCTTCAACCCCGTCCCCGTCATGCCACTGGTGGAGGTCATCCCCTCGCTGCACACGTCGAAGGCAACGGAACTGCGGGTACGTGCCTTCGCCGGCGAGATCCTGGGCAAGCAGACGATCACGGCGCCGGACCGCGCGGGCTTCGTGGTCAACTCGCTCCTGGTGCCGTACCTGTTGGCCGCGGTACGCATGGTCGGCACCGGCACGGCGACGGCCGAGGACATCGACACGGGGATGACGGCTGGCTGCGCCCACCCGATGGGCCCGCTGCGCCTCGCCGACCTCATCGGCCTGGACACGGTGGCGGCGATAGGCGAGGCGCTGTACGAGGAGTACCGGGAACCGCTGTACGCTCCTCCCCCGTTGCTGCGCCGTATGGTCGAGTCGGGACTGCTGGGCCGTAAGTCGGGACAGGGGTTCTTCAGCTACCAGGCGGCCTGAGGGCCCGCGGCCACAGCGATGTCCCGCGCGTCCCGGGCGCCATGCGTCCACCGTCGTCGCCGTCATCACCGTCGCCGGAGGTCCGGGAGCCAGGAACGACGGCAGCGGCATGCAGGTGCGGAGGGCGGCTGCCGCCCCAGGGCGGGCAGGACGAGGCGTTGCCGTCCGGGTCGCGGTCGAGGCGTCGGCCGCCGCGCGTACCGCGGCGGGCCGGTCGGTGAGCGACTCGGAGTGCGCGCAGGCCGGTTGCCTCAGGTCGCGCGGACCCGCAGCTGCGCACGTCCGACCGGCCGGTCGCGCCACCCTTCGGCCGCGGTCTGCGCGCACATGTCCGTGAGCACAGATCCTGAGTGTCCGTCAAAGCTCGCTCAGGGCATGCTGCTTCGTCGCCGCTGAAGAGCAGGTGCCGTCTTCGACGGCTCGCGCGCGCCTCCCGGGGACTCATGCCGTAAGCCGCCTTGAAGGCGTGGCTGAAGTGGGCCGGGTCCGGGAAACCCCAGCGTCCGCCGATGGCGCCCACCGGAAGGTGGTCCATTGCCGGATCGGCGAGGTCACGCCGGCACCGGGCGAGACGCTGTTCCCGGATCCAGCCGGAGACGGTGTACCCCTGCTCCGCCAGCAACTTGTACAGGTAACGGCGGGAGATGCGGTGGGCTGCCGCGATCCCCTCGGGGCTCAGCCGGGGGTCGGCGAGCCGCTGCTCCATGTACGCGAGGATGCGCCCGGCGAGCAGCCCGGGGCCGTCCTCCTCGGCTGCCCGGGCCGCGTCGGCGTGCTCCGTGAGCAAAGTGCCGATCAGGTCGACCACGTTGTCGGCCAGGCGGGGTGTGCCGCGGGACTCGAGGTGCTCCACCTGCCGCGCCAGCCCGTACAGGAAGGGCAGCACCAGCCGGCAGAGCCCGTCGTGGCACGACACCGGAGTCGCCGTCACCCGCGCCAGATCACGTTCCGCCATCTGCAGCATGGCCATCGGGAACATCAGGACGAGGCCGCTGTGGCGCTGGTCGAGGTCGTAGGTGAAGGGACGGCGAGTGTCGTAGACCACCAGTTCGCCCGGCCCCACCCGGGCCTGACGGTCCCTCTGGGTGAGCACGCCCTGTCCGGTGAGCTGCAGAGTGAGCTGGAAGAAGTCGGGTGCGTCAGAGCCGATGTGCCGGCGGGTGCGCACCACGCTGTGCGGTTCGGCGGTGATGACCGACATCTGCACCTGACCGACCCGCGCGGCGTGCAGTGATGCGCGGAAGTCGGAGGACTCGCGCGGCAGCACGTCCAGGGGGGCGAGATTCCGGCTGACGGCGTCTCGCCAGCATTCCAGTCTCTCGCTGGCCGTGCCTTCGCTCGGCGTCGTTATCCGGGGCATGCGGCCCTCCTCCTGGCGCATCCGGCCCCCGAGGAGACGGGCTCGCACGGCCGTCCTCCTGGCGAGGGAGTCTAGGTCACCCCGGGCGATCCGCAAACGGCCTCTGCGACCGATCTCTTGCCCACCACTGTCGCCCTGGAGCGGTGCTCAGCCAAGCAAAATGCCTGTGCTCCCGGACACAAGCGGGACGTGTGCCTCTGCCCACATCATTCGGGCAGTGACGAGGAGGCATCGGCCGGGGTCCGTGCAGGACGAGCACGACACGACCCCGTACGGCCCAGGCCCGAACCTCGCTGCCGCGTCCTCGGTCGGGAGCGTCCCGGAGGACCGGGCGGCCGTTCTCCTCGAGCCGTTGAGGCAATCACCCGCCAGCCGCGCCGGGTCCTCCCGGACCGGGGCATTCCCCAAGGATCGATCATGACGACATTGCTCAAGCCCACCCCGTCCCAGGACCGGGAAACCCACGACAGCGTGCTCGGCCGCATCCGTGCGCACCTGCCCGAGATCTCGGCGCGCTCCGCAGAGGCCGAGGCGGCCCGGGCAGTCCCCGCGGAGATCATCGCCGCTCTGCGCGAGGCTGGTGTGTTCCGGATGGCACTGCCCAGGGCCTGGGGCGGTGAGCAGCTCGACCTGGTGGAGGCCGCTCGGGTGGTCCAGGAGATCTCTCGGGCCGACGGTTCGGCCGGCTGGACCGTTCAGGCAGCATCGATGGCCTGGTTCTTCGTACGGTCGCTGCCCCAGGAGACGCTCGAGAAGGAGGTCTTCGGCGACGGCGCCGACCTGATGCTGCGTGGTGCCATCGCCCCCAAGGGAAAGGCGACCCCGGTGGAGGGCGGCTACCGGATCAGCGGCCGCTGGCCGCTGGCCAGTGGCTCGTTCACCCCGGACTGGATGCTCGCGGGCTTCGTCGTCGAGGGCGTGCCCGCGCTGCCGGACGGCCGCCCGGACATGCGCGTCGCGCTGATCCGCCCCGAGCAGGTGACCTTCCTCGACACCTGGGACGCGGTGGGCCTGCGTGCCACGCAGAGCACCGACTTCACGATGGACGACGTCTTCGTTCCCGAGCACTTCACGGGCCCGCTGATGGGCGGCAACAACATCCCCGCTCCCTTCTACGACCTGCCGTACACCGCCACCGGTGCCTCGCACGACGCCGTCATCATCGGCTGCCTGGAGGGTGCGCTCGGCGACCTCGCCGAACTGGCCGCCACCAAGCGGCCGGCGTTCAACCCCGGGGTGGTCGTGGGTCAGGACCCGGTGTTCCAGGAGAAGTTCGCCGAGCTGCACCTGCGCACGGCGGCACTGAGCGCCCTGTTGGAGCAGACCGGCCGCGCCGTCATGGACCGGGCACTCGCGGGCGAGGAGCCCGCCCCTGCCGAATGGTTCAGCTACACCGGCGGTCACCAGCACATCCATCACGAGGGCATCCGGATCCTCAACGAGATCATGACGCTGTCGGGCAGCTCGGGGCTCTACAGCTCCAACCCGATGCAGCGTCGCTGGCGGGACGTCCGCTGCGTCTCCCAGCACGTGGCCGGCAACAACGGCTCGCTGCGGCGTCTGGGCGCCGTCCTGTCGGGTCAGGAAGAGGCCCGATGAGCCCGCTCGTCGCGACACCGACGGATCCCGCCCTGCTGCGCCAGGCGTTCGGCTGCTTCCCGTCCGGGGTGACAGCCCTGTGCGCACTTGATTCCGGTTCGCCGGTGGGCATGGCCGCGAGCACATTCACCCCGGTCTCCCTCGAGCCGGCGCTGGTGTCGGTCTGCGTCCAGGACACCTCGTCCACCTGGCCGAGGCTGCGGAAGCAGAACCGCCTGGGCCTGAGCGTGCTGGCCGAGGGGCAGGATCCGGTCTGCCGTTCGCTGGCCGCCAGGGACGGAGACCGGTTCGCGGACGTCGACTGGGCGGCCGGCGAGGACGGCAGCGTGTACGTCCACGGTGCGAACCTCTGGCTGGACTGCGCGATCCACTCCGAGTTCCCCGGAGGCGACCACACGATCGTCCTGCTGGAGATCCGCGGCCTGAGGGCCGAACCCGACCGGGCCCCGCTGGTGTTCCACGGCAGCCGGTTCCGGCGTCTGGCCGCGTGCTGAGCCGATAGCGGCTACCGAGGGTCCGGCCCCCTCCCTGCACGGTCGCCGCACGCCTCCACCGCACAGGCCGAAGACCAAGCTAGAACAGGATGCTCGCGGTCAGGTCCGGCGGGAGAGGAGGTTCCATGGCCGGGCGGGCCGCGGGCGGAGGCGGGGTGGGGCGGGGTGACGTGGGCGGGGGCGCGGACGGGCGCAGGCCGAACAGTGAACCGGCGGCCTCCGCAAGCCCCTTGGCACATCGCACCGATGCCTCCTCCGGGACGGCCATCCGCCTCAGGGCCCCGGCGAACGCGTCCTCCACCAGTGCCAGCTGTCCGGACAGCTCGCCCGGCCGGCCCAGGCGGCTGCCGTCGGCCAGGTCGGTGAGCAGCTCCTGTGCCTTGTGCTGCACGAGGGCCAAAGCCTCCCATCCGCGTGCCTGCCGCCCCGGCCGGAGTCCCTCGGTCCCGGCGGCGGGCGGGCCGAGGGCTTCACGGATCTGATCGCCGACACGGGCGTGCCAGAGCGTCAGTTCACCGGGTCGATCGGCCTGGAGACCGGCGAGTACGACGAGCAGGGCCGAGGCGCCCAGCGGCCAGTCGCCGACACCGCCCGTCCCTCCTCCGTGCGCATGACCGGGTCGCAGGAAGGGGCGCAGCGAGTTGAGGTGCTGTGCGGCGAACTCGGCCGCGGACTGGCAGGCGTGTTCGGTGGGCATGGGTACATCACCGCTTCGTCGAGGTGTCGTTTGCCTGTCTGTAACTGGCTGGGCTCGGAGCGGCCCGGCCCCGTTCGGGCGAACTGCCGCAGTCTGCTGCCGGCCCCTTCCCCGCTCGAGCTCCCAGGGGCTTCGCTCCGGGGCAGGGTCGCCCGACCGGCCGCCGGGATCGCCGACGGCCCGGCCGAACACCCGCTGCTCCTCCAGCCCGACGACGTGCAAGACCGTCAGCCGGCCACCACGGCGAGCGCCTCGATGCCGCGCAAGGTCGCTTCGAGGTTCATGCGGAACTCGGCAAGGCGGAAGGCCACGATCGCCCCCTCCCGCTCCGGCGTGCCGGCGTCGCCGTCGACGGCAGGGCCGGACCCTCCCGCTCGAGCTCCGCGCCAGGTCGCCGAAGGCCTCGCCGGCTCCGGGGCAGGGGTCGCCCGACCGGCCGCCGGGATCGCCGACGGCCCGGCCGAACACCCGCTGCTCCTCCAGCCCGACGACGTGCAAGACCGTCAGCCGGCCACCGACCAGTGGCGAAACGCGCCGCCCGCTCCTGCCCCTCCGCACCTTCGAGCCGTTGCACACGCTGCAGTTCAGGGCTCAGACGGACCGGCCGACCGATGTTCGTCACCAGGCCGCAACGGCCGACGGCCCGGACCTCGAAATCGGCGCCCAGTGAACCGCGTCGTCGGTGGACAGGGTGCGTTCGGCACCGGTGTCCGGGACCTGCTTGACGAGTACGACGATGTTCACTGTCGTCCTTCTTCTTTCGGCCGGAGTGGTCAGCGGAACGCGGGATACCCGGTGATCGCCTGACCGACGACCAGCGTGTGCATCTCGTTGGTGCCCTCGTAGGTCAGGACGGACTCGAGGTTGTTGGCGTGGCGCAGTGGCGAGTACTCCACGGAGATGCCGTTGGCCCCCAGGATGCTGCGGCACTCCCGCGCGACGGCGATCGCTTCCCGGACGTTGTTGAGCTTGCCCACGCTGATCTGTTCGGGGCGGATGCGGTGCTCGTCCTTCAAGCGGCCCAGGTGCAGGGCGAGCAGTGCGGCCGCGCCCACCGAGACAGTCATGTCGGCCAGCTTCTTCTGGGTGAGCTGGAAGGCGCTGATCGGCTTGTCGAACTGCACCCGGGAGTCGGCGTACTGGATGGCCGCCTGGAGCGAGTCGCGCGCCGCGCCGACCGCGCCGAACAGGATGCCGAAGCGGGCTTCGTTCAGGCAGGACAGCGGGCCGCGCAGGCCCTCCGCGAGCGGCAGCCGCGCCGAGTCGGGCAGCCGTACGTTGTCGAAGTACAGCTCCGAGGTGATGGAGGCGCGCAGCGACATCTTCTGCTTGATGTCCTGCGTGGTGAAGCCGGGCGTCCCGCGGGGTACCAGGAAGCCGCGGATGCCGTCCTCGGTCTGCGCCCAGACGGTGGCCACGTCGGCGATGCCACCGTTGGTGATCCACATCTTGGAGCCGTTCAGGATCCAGTCGTCGCCGTCGCGCACGGCCCTGGTGCGCATCCCGGAGGGGTTGCTGCCGAAGTCGGGCTCGGTCAGGCCGAAGCAGCCGATGGCCTCACCGGCGGCGAGCCGGGGCAGCCACTCCTGCTTCTGCTCCTCCGAGCCCCACTTCCAGATGGAGAACATCGACAGCGAGCCCTGCACGGAGACGAAGCTGCGGAAACCGGAGTCCGCCGCCTCCAGCTCCAGACAGGCCAGGCCGTAACCGACGGCGTTCGTCCCTGCGCAGCCGTACCCTTCGAGGTGCATGCCGAGCACGCCCAACTTGCCGAGCTCCGGGGCGAGTTCGCGGGCGAAATGCGCGTTCTCGAACCACTCGCCGATGTGCGGGCGCACCCGGTCCTCGAGGAACTTGGCGACGGTGGCCTGGATCTCGCGCTCCTCGTCGCTGAGGGCGGAGGAGAAGTCGAGCAGGTCGAGGGGGTCCTTCAGCGGCTTGCGGCTCATCATGCGCTCCTGGTGGTCGAAGTGGTCGGTTCGGTCGTGGTGATGGTGTGGGGAACGGTCACGTGATCGCTCCCTCTCGCTCTGAGGCGTGGTCGGACAGGCGGGGAAGAATCTCCGCGGTGTGCTGGCCCAGGCGCGGCGGGGGCAGGTGGTACCGCGCGGGTGTCTCACTCAGCGTGATGGGGTTCGCGACCTGGCGGAAGGGCCTGCCGGCTGCTCCGTCGGCCGCGGTGGCGGGGATGTCGACGATGCCGGGAAGGCCGAGCCCCTGGGCGAACGCGAACGCCTCGTCCAGGGCGTTGACGGGTCCGGCGGGCACTCCCGCGGCCAGCAGGACGCCCGCCCAGTGGTCGGCTCCGCCGGCGCCCAGCCGCTCGGTCAGGACGTCCCGCAGCTCGCCGCGGTGGGCGACCCGGTCGCCATTGGTGCGGAAACGGTTGTCCAGCGCGAGACCGGGATCCCCGACGACCTCGGCGAGCGCCGCGAACTGGCGGTCGTTGCCCACCGCGAGCGCGATCGGACGATCGGCGGTCGGGAAGGTCTCGTACGGGGCGATGCTCGGGTGCGCGTTGCCCAGGCGCCCCGGGACGACACCGGCGACGGCGAACGCCGACGCCTGGTTGACCATGGCAGACAACAGCGACGCGAGCAGGTTGACCTCCACGTGCTGTCCCTCCCCCGTGGCGTCCCGGTGCCGGAGGGCGGCCAGGATGCCGAGCGAGGCGTGCAGGCCGGTGACCACGTCGACCAGGGCCACGCCCGCCTTCATCGGCTCCCCGGCCGCGTCCCCGGTCACGCTCATCAGACCGCCGACGGCCTGCACGAGCAGGTCGTATCCGGGAATCGCCGCGCCCGCACCGCTACCGAAGCCGCTGATCGAGCAGTAGATCAACTCCGGATGCCGGGCGCGGAGTTCGCGATAGCCGAGACCCAGCCGCTCCATCGTGCCGGGACGGAAGTTCTCCACCAGCACGTCGGACTCGGCGACCAGGGCATGGGCCTGCCCGCGGCCGGTCTCGGTCGTCAGGTCCAGGACGACGGATCTCTTGTTCCGGTTGACGCTCAGGAAATACGTCGACGTGCCGTCGTGATCCGCCGGAGGGTGCCAGGCCCGTGTGTCGTCCCCGACGCCCGGACGCTCCACCTTCACCACGTCGGCGCCGAGGTCGGCGAGGAGCATGGTGGCATAGGGCCCCGCGAGAACCCGGGAGAAGTCGGCGATGCGCAGACCGTCCAGCGCGCCGCGCCCCGCTCCGCCGAGAACGCCGCCCGGCCCTTTCTGGTGGGTGCTCATGCACCCTCCTCTCTCATCGTCCCGCCCACTGGCTCCGGCTGAGCCGTCTCCCTCACCACCAACGCTCCACCGGTGGTGAGGGGTGCGTGAGTTCGACGACGGGAAGGCCTGCCCCCAGGGGGGCGCTGGTACGTACGACACGCACCCTCGCTCCGATCGCCACCGCGACCGGCGCCGTCCTGGTGATCTGGCAGACCAGGTTGAAGCCCTCGTCCATCGCCACGAACCAGGTGCTGTGCGGGGCGTGGCCGTTGCGACGGACGACGACCCCGACGCCCGCGCTG
Organism: Streptomyces sp. HUAS ZL42; assembly: GCF_040782645.1. Lineage (GTDB taxonomy): Bacteria > Actinomycetota > Actinomycetes > Streptomycetales > Streptomycetaceae > Streptomyces. The sequence continues at coordinate 8,688,871 of NZ_CP160403.1, read as the reverse complement.
CGTTCCCGTTCGAAGGCCGTGGACCCGCAGGCACGGCAGAACGATCGGCGATAGGCCGGGGTGCCGCACCAGCGGCAGCGCTGGAAGAACAGGTCGCCGGCCTGGTCCTCCCGGAACTCGGTGTGCTCACGGGTGTCCGTCTGGAGCATCACGGCCTCCTGCACTCAGTTCGGTGACCGGAACGGGGTGATCGGAATTCGATCTGGCCCGACCACCCTGGCCCTGCCGCGGATCGCCGGTCAACGACGAGCTCACGCATCTTTGTACGCGGAATGCGTTCCATTCACTGAGGTCAGAGCTGGTTCCCGGCGCTACTCTCATTCCAGGCCGTCCGGTCCGGACCATGAGGGAGGGACAGCGTGCGGTATGCCGACGGGCCGAGGGTCTGCTGTGACGTCCATGTCGAGGCGCCTCCCTCGCGGGTGTGGGACCTGGTGACGGACATCGGTCTGCCGGCCCGCCTCAGCCCTGAACTGCAGCGTGCGGAATGGCTCGACGGCGTCGAGGGGCCTGCGGTGGGAGCCTGTTTCGCCGGGTACAACCGCCATCGGCTGATCGGCGAATGGCGGACCGTCTCGCACGTCGTCGCCCTGGCGGAGCAGCGGGTGTTCGCCTGGGCGGTCGTGGACCCGGACGGCCGGTACGGCGACCCGGTCCCGGACCCCGCGAAGCCCCTGGCCACCTGGCGCTTCGAACTCGAGCCCGAGGGGACCGGCACCAGGCTGCGGCACTTCGCCCGCATCGGACCGGGCCGCTCCGGGGTCAGCCTGGCCATCGAGCGCGCACCGGAGCCGGAGGGAGAGATCCTGGCCTTCCGGATCGCCGAGCTCCGCACCAACATGGAAACCACCTTGCGCGGACTCAAGGCGCTGGCTGAAGAAGTCGTCCAGCCGATTCAGGCGTGAACGCCTCGCACGACCGGCTGGGCCGGCGCAGCCGAGAGTGACTTCGTTCCGGGCGCGTCCACCACGTCGTCGCTCATCGACCCGTCGGTGCGGGCGTCGTCGTGGTGGCGCCGGGCCCACGACAGCAGCGGAAGCAGCAGGTGCCGGTGCACCCCGTCGTTCAGCGCGTCGTGCGGACACCGCGCCCCGGCCGCCATGATGTCGACCAGCCGGTCCATCCGTACCGCGTCCTCGGCGGGCACGCTCACCGACCGCGTCCCGTGGCGTCCGACGAGCCACACCGTGTTGACCTGCGTGACGGACGACGGCGCGCCCTCCGGCAGGCCGCGCACCGGCGGGTCGCGCGAGCTGCCCGACCGGGGCCGGCCCCCGCGAATCCATGAACCCGTCCTCTACTGCCCGAGATACGCGCGAAGTGACGCCCCTCACAGGGATGCGGCACATCGACGAGACGCTGTACGTCCGTGGACGCGATCTGCCGCCGGTGCGCCGGTTGTTCACCGGAAGGCAGCCGTGGAGCGGCACTAGAGTGAGCAGTCCCTGTCAGAAGGGTCCGGACCGGAATCGTCCCGTCCGGAACTGGTGAAGGAGACACGGTGACCCTGCGCGAGAACGATCCGCGGTCTGTCGGCGGCTACCGGATCGAATCGCGGATCGGCACCGGCGGCATGGGCGTCGTGTACCTCGGCAGATCGGCCTCGGGACGGGCCGTCGCCGTCAAGGTCGTACACACCAGGTATGCCGGCAACGCCGAGTTCCGGGCCAGGTTCCGGCAGGAGATCGTGGCCGCACGCCGGGTCAGCGGCGCGTTCACCGCGCCGGTCGTGGACGCCGACCCGGAAGCGGAACGGCCGTGGATGGCAACCGCGTTCGTCCCGGGCCGCACCCTCGCCGACCGGGTCGCCGAGGCGGGACCGCTGGATTGGGCCGCGCTGCGCCGCCTCGGCACCGAACTCGCCGAGGCGCTGCGCGAGATCCACCGCGCGGAGGTCGTGCACCGGGACCTCAAGCCGAGCAATGTGCTCCTGCTGGAGGGCGGGGGCGACGACGGGGCGGTGCGCGTCATCGACTTCGGCATCTCGCGCGCGGCCGACAGCGACGTCCGTACCCAGACGGGCATGGTGATGGGCTCGCCCCCGTTCATGGCACCGGAACAGTTCAGCCGCCCCCACGAGGTCGGCCCCGCCGTGGACGTCTTCTCGCTGGGCGCCGTACTCGTGTACGCGGGCACCGGGCACAGCCCCTTCGAGGCGGAGAACGCCTATCTCGCCGCGTACAACACCGTCCACGGTGAGCCCCGGCTGGGCCGACTGCCCGAGCCACTGCACCCGTTGGTGATGGACTGTCTCGCGAAGGAACCGGCGGACCGTCCGACGGCGAACGAGGTGCTCGACGCACTGGCGGCGCTGCCGGAGGAACACTCCGACGAGGAGCCCACCGAAGAGCCGTCCCGGATCCCGGTGACCCTGCTGCCGGAAACCGCGACGTCGCCGTCCTCGGGCGCCGGGCCGGCCGAACCGAGGCGCCGCAGGAACAGCCGGTGGGCCGCCGTCGTGGGCGCGGTCCTCCTCGGCACGGCGGGGGCGGCTTCGATCGCCGTTGTGTACGACGACCCGGTGAGCACGGTCGAGGCGGTCGACCAGGCCGCCGGCCCGCGGACGACGCCCCGTGGTTCGACACCACCGGGCTGGAAGCCGTGGCACAAGTCGCTGGAGCCGGACGCGGACGAGCCGGGTCCCATGGGTCCGGCGTGCACACCGGACGCACTCGGCGTGTTCTGCTCCTCCCCGCAGGTCGCCCTGATGCGGCTGAGTCCGGCGACCGGCCGCGTGGACTGGACGAAGCCGATGAGCCAGAAGCAGGTCAGCAGTTTCTCGCTGCGCGAGCCCGTCGTCCATGACGGTGTGGTGTTCGTCAACAGCGCGGACCGCTCGGAGGGAGTGGACGCCTTCGACGGCGGGACCGGGAAGCGGCTGTGGCGTCTGCAGGGACCCGTGGGCAAGTACGAGTACCTCGGCGGGGTACTGCTCGTACGACTGGACGAGCTCGGGCCGTCCGACACGGCACGCTACGCGGCGTACGAGCCCCGCACAGGTGAGGAGCTGTGGCGGCGCAAGCTGACTTCCACTTCGTCGAGCCCCTTCTACGAGGGGACCGAGGGGACCCTCTACGCCGACCTGCGCGGCGGCTCCGGGGGAATCACCCGCCTCGACGCACGCACCGGAAAGACGCTGGGGAGTGTCGAGGCACCGAAGGGCGATCTGTGGCTGGCCACGGTCCACGACGACACGGCGTACTACGCGCGTTGGGAGGACGGCAGCGGGGTGTCCTCCGCGTTCTTCATCCAGGAACTGAGCAGTGGCAAGACCCGCCGGATCGACTTCCCCTGGAGCGTCGAGCCGGAAGCCCCGCCCCTGGTGCACGGCGACACCATGTACATCTTCGACTACGGCAACGAAACCCTGCTCGCCCTCGATCTGAAACGCGGCAAACCGCTGTGGACCAGCTCACGCGAGCTGCGCGTCTTCAGCGAACCGGCCTTCCACGAGGGCCGGTTGTACGTCACGATGCCGGACACCGGCATCCTGGCTCTCGATCCGCGCACCGGCAAGGAGATCGGGCGTACCGCGCCGTCCTTCGACACGCAGGGCCGCTCCTTCGAGGAGCTGACGCCCAGCTCGATACCCCCACTGCTGGCGGGCGGCGTGCTCTACGGGGTCAGCGGGCCGGGGATCTTCTCGGTGGCCGACGTTCCCTGAGCGACGTTCCTGAGCAAACACACGGGGGTGAACGCCGGGAACCGATCAGCGCTTCGTCACAATGGACGCCATGAGCATCGTCAAGATCAATGTACTCACCGTTCCCGAGGATCAGCGCGAAACGCTGGAGAAGCGGTTCGCCGCGCGCGCGGGCGCGGTGGAGAGCTCGGACGGGTTCGAGTGGTTCGAGCTGCTTCGCCCGGTGGGGGGTACCGACACGTACCTCGTCTACACGCGCTGGCGGACCGAGGAGGACTTCCAGAACTGGATGTCCGGCCGTGGGCAGGCCGCGCACCGCGGCGGGCCGGAGGGGGGCGACCGGCCCAAGCCCGCCGCGACGGACGCCACGCTCTGGTCCTTCGAGGTGGTTCAGCAGGCGGCCCCCAAGCAGAGCTGACCGAACGGTCGCCGTCGTACCTCACACGACGGCGACCCGAACAACCTTGCCTGGTCTTCGCCACCCACCTAGCCTGACTTTGTGCCGCCAATAAACAAAACCCGAACGCACAAAGCCGTGCCGGGTCAAGGCCTCACCCGGCTCCGCACCGCCCTCACCGTATTCTTCGCCCTCGACGGCTTCGTCTTCGCGGGCTGGGTCGTCCGTATCCCCGCCATCAAGGAGCAGACCGGCGCCTCCGCCGGTGGCCTCGGCCTGGCCCTGCTCGGCGTGTCCGCCGGCGCCGTGATCACGATGATGCTCACCGGCCGCCTGTGCCGCCGCTACGGCAGCCACCCCGTCACCGTGATCTGCGGCGTCCTGCTCTCCCTCAGCGTCGCCCTGCCGCCCCTCACCCACTCCGCGCTGACGCTCGGCCTGGTCCTGCTGATCTTCGGCAGCGCATACGGAGGGATAAACGTCGCCTTCAACAGCGCGGCAGTCGACCTCGTGCACGCCCTGCAGCGGCCGATCATGCCCGGCTTCCACGCCGCCTTCAGCCTCGGCGGCATGATCGGCGCCGGACTCGGCGGACTCGTCGCCGGCGTGCTCTCCCCCATGCAGCACCTGCTCGGCCTCACCGCGATCGGTCTGCTCGTCACCGCCCTGGCCGGCCGCACCCTGCTCCGCCTCGGGGCCCCGCGACCATCCGAGAGCTCACCCAAGGAGGAGACCGCGCCACGCCGTCCGGACACCCGCACCCGTGGCCTCGTCATCACCTTCGGCCTGATCGCCCTGTGCACGGCATACGGCGAGGGAGCCCTGGCCGACTGGAGCGCCCTGCACCTGGCGCAGGACCTCGACGCCTCACCGGGCGCGGCGGCGGTCGGCTACTCCTGCTTCGCGCTCGCCATGACCATCGGCCGGCTGACCGGCACACGGCTGCTCGAACGCCTGGGCCAGACCCGCACGCTGGTCTCCGGCGGCACGACCGCCGCCGTGGGCATGCTCCTCGGCGCGCTCGCTCCCTCCTTGTGGGCGGCACTCCTCGGCTTCGTGATCACCGGGCTCGGCCTCGCCAACCTCTTCCCGGTCGCCGTGGAGCGCGCGGGCACGCTGGCGGGCCCCGACGGAGTGGCGATCGCGTCCACCCTCGGCTACGGCGGCATGCTCCTGGGACCACCCGCCATCGGCTTCATGGCGGACTGGCTCTCCCTGCCCGCCGCTCTCACCAGTGTTGCGGCACTGGCGGGCACGGCAGCGGTCATCGGCTTCGCCACCCGACGCGCGGCGGCGCGCTGATCGCCCGCGCCTGCGGAGCCCGCGCAGCTCAGGCCGGCGCTTCCCGTCGAGCCCACTCCATCGTGCAGACTCACTTCCATGGAGACCGCCGAGTTCGTCCGGATCCTCGACCAGGAGGGCCGGCTGCTGGCCGGCGCCGCCGCGGAGGCGGGGACCGATGCCAAGGTGCCGACCTGTCCGGACTGGCAGGTACGCGACCTGCTGCGGCACACGGGCATGGTGCACCGCTGGGCCGCGGCGTTCGTGGCCGAGGGGTACACCTCGTACCACCCGGAGGCAGGGCTGCCGGACCTCGACGGCGGCGCTCTCGTGGACTGGTTCCGGGAGGGGCACCGGTTGCTCGTGGACACCCTGGCCTCCGCTCCGTCCGACGTACAGTGCTGGCACTTCCTGCCCGCGCCGTCGCCGCTCGCGTTCTGGGCCAGGCGGCAGGCGCACGAGACGGCCGTGCACCGGGTGGACGCCGAGTCGGCCCGGGGCGGCACTCCCGGAGAGATCGCCCCCGCCTTCGCCGCGGACGGCATCGACGAGTTGCTGCGCGGGTTCCACTCCCGGCCCAGGAGCAAGGTGCGCACCGAGGAGCCCCGGGTGCTGCGGGTGCGGGCGACGGACCTGGACGACGCGGTGTGGACCGTACGCCTGTCGTCCGAGCCGCCCGTGCCGGAGCGGGGCGCCGCGGGTGGCGCGGACTGTGAGATCTCCGGGCCCGCCGGCCAGGTCTATCTGTCGCTCTGGAATCGGTTGCCGTTCCCCGAGGTGACCGGTGACCAGTCGATCGCCGCGCTGTGGCGCGAGAAGTCGGCGGTCACCTGGAGTTGAGCAGGCGGGGCCGGGCCCTCAGCCCGCCAGCATCCGTGTCAGCACCGCGCGCTGCACCGGCAGCACCTCGCCGTGCAGGGCGCGGCCCTTGTGCGTGAGCGCCACCCGTACGCCCCGCCGGTCCTCCGGGCACATGCCGCGCTCGACGAGCCCGTCCTTCTCGAGGCGGGCGATCAGTCTGGACAGCGCGCTCTGGCTCAGGTGCACCCGCTCGGAGATCTCCTGGACGCGATAGTTGCACGCGCCGTCCGACGCCGGACTCTCGGCGAGGACGTCCAGCACCTCGAAGTCGCTGGCGCACAGGCCGTGTTGGTGCAGTGCGCGGTCCAGTTCGCACTGGGTGCGTGCGTGTAGTGCCAGGATGTCGCGCCATTGCTCCACGAGTGCCTGCTCGGCCTTCTTCGCCGCCATGGGCGCACGGTAGCAGAGAAGCGCGATTATTGCATCGGAATTAAATGCACTTGCATTCAATGCATGCACATGTAGTGTCGGGGCATGACCTCTCCGCTCACCACCCCCGCGTCCGGGGGCCGCTGGACTCCCCGGCTGTGGGGCACGCTGCTGGTGCTGTGCGCCGCGATGTTCCTGGACGCGCTGGACGTGTCGATGGTCGGCGTCGCGCTGCCGTCCATCGGCTCCGATCTCGATCTGTCCACCTCGACGCTGCAATGGATCGTCAGCGGCTACATCCTGGGATACGGCGGTCTGCTCCTCCTCGGCGGACGCACCGCCGACCTGCTGGGCCGGCGCCAGGTCTTCCTGGTCGCCCTGGGCGTCTTCGCGTTCGCCTCGCTGCTCGGCGGGCTCGTCGACTCGGGCCCGCTGCTGATCGCCAGCCGCTTCGTGAAGGGCCTGAGTGCCGCCTTCACGGCTCCCGCCGGCCTGTCGATCATCACGACGACCTTCGCCGAGGGGCCACTGCGCAACCGCGCGCTGTCGATCTACACCACCTGCGGCGCCACCGGCTACTCGATGGGGCTGGTCTTCTCCGGCCTGCTCACGGAGGCCAGTTGGCGGTTCACGATGCTGCTGCCCGCGCCGGTCGCGCTGATCGCCCTGGTCGCGGGGCTGAAGCTGCTGCCGCGCAGCGAGCGCGAGCGCGGCGCCGGCGGCTACGACGTCCCGGGCGCCGTGCTCGGCACCGCCTCGATGCTGCTGCTCGTCTTCACCGTCGTACAGGCGCCCGAGGCCGGCTGGGGCTCCGCCCGCTCGATCCTGTCGTTCGTCGCCGTCGCCGCGCTGCTGGCGGCGTTCGTGGCCGTCGAGCTGCGCAGCCCGAGCCCGCTGGTCCGGCTCGGTGTGCTGCGCTCGGGCCCTCAAGTGCGGGCGCAGCTGGGCGCGTTGATGTTCGTCGGCAGCTACATCGGGTTCCAGTTCCTGGTCACGCTGTACATGCAGCAGCTGCTCGGCTGGTCGGCGCTGCACACGGCGCTGGCCTTCCTGCCGGCCGGTGCGCTGGTGGCGCTGTCCGCGACCAAGGTCGGCGCGGTCATCGACCGGTTCGGCACGGCGCGGCTGATCGCGCTCGGCTTCGCGCTCATGGTCGTCGGCTACGTACTGTTCCTGCGCATCGACCTAGACCCGGTCTACGCGGCGGTGATCCTGCCGACCATGCTGCTGGTCGGCTCGGCCTTCGCGCTGACCTTCCCCTCTCTCAACGTGCAGGCCACGAACGGTGTCGACGAACACGAGCAGGGCATGGTCTCGGGTCTGCTCAACACCTCGGTACAGGTGGGCGGCGCGCTCTTCCTGGCCGTCGTGACGGCGGTACTGACCGCGAACGCACCCGACGAACCTGCCTCCCCGCAGGCCGTGCTCGACAGCTACCGGCCCGCTCTGACCGTGATCACGGGCATCGCGGTCGCGGGGCTGCTGATCGCCCTCACCGGGCTGCGCACCCGTCGCAGGCAGCAGTCGATCGTGGTCGCCAAGTCCACATCCCAGGAGGAGGCGGAGCGCGTCACGGTACGCGACTAGGGGACGCCTCCCGCTCCGTGCGCCCGGTGGGGCCTGCTTGCTCCGCCGGGCGCGCGGCTGTGACACTCGCCTTTGTGACCGGATACGGAGGACGGCGCAGCCAGGCCGAGCGGGACGCGATCACCGTCGAGATCGGGTACGCGCTGTGCAGTGCGGCCTTCGCCACGTTGGTCGTCTTCGGGGCGGTCGCCGGACCGGCGCTCCTCTTCGAACTGCCCGACACGGCCGAGAAGTTCCTACTCCGTACCGGGCTCGTGCTCGCGCCCGTCCTCTTCTTCGCCCGGGTGGTCGGCGTCCTGCTCCGTTTCCGGAGGGCCCCTCAGCCCAGCCAGCCGGGCCGCACCAGTCCCGACTCGTAGGCCAGTACGACGAGTTGGGCCCGGTCCCGCGCTCCCAGCTTCACCATGGTGCGGCTGACGTGGGTCTTGGCCGTGAGCGGGCTGACGACCAGGCGGCGGGCGATCTCCTCGTTCGACAGGCCGATGCCCACCAGAGCCATCACCTCCCGTTCCCGCTCGGTGAGTTGGGCAAGCGCGTCGGCGGCCGCGGGTTCCTTGGAGCGGGCGGCGAACTCGGCGATCAGCCGACGTGTCACCCCCGGCGAGAGCAACGCGTCACCGGCGACCACCGCCCTTACCGCGCGCAGCAGTTCGTCCGGCTCCGTGTCCTTCACCAGGAAGCCGGAAGCGCCCGAGCGGATCGCCTCGAAGACGTACTCGTCGAGTTCGAAGGTGGTGAGCATGACCACCTTGACCTCGTCGAGCGCCTCGTCCTGTGTGATGTGCCGGGTCGCCGCCAGGCCGTCGAGGCCGGGCATGCGGATGTCCATCAGCACGACGTCGGGCCGCAGTTCGCGCACCATGCGCTGCGCCTCCCCGCCGTCGGCGGCCTCCCCCGCCACCTCGATGTCCGGCTGTGCGTCGAGCAGTGCCCGGAAGCCTGCCCGGACCAGTGACTGGTCGTCGGCGAGCAGTACGCGGATCACTGGTCCTCCTTGACCTTCGACGGCAGGACGGCGAGCACCCGGAAGCCTCCGTCGGGGCGCGGTCCCGCCTCGATCGTGCCACCGAGCGCCGCGGCCCGCTCCCGCATCCCGGCGAGGCCGTTGCCGCTGCCGCCCGCGTCGGCGCCGGTCGCCGGTCCGTCGTCGTCGATGCGCAGCCGCAGCGTGCCGCCCGCGTGCTCGAGGTGCACGCGGGCGTGCCGTGAGCCGGAGTGCCGTACGACATTGGTGAGGGCTTCCTGGACGATACGGAAGGCGGCGAGGTCGGTGCCGGGCAAAAGCCGAGGCGGCTCGCCCTCGACCTCGACCGTCAGTCCGGTGCGCGCCGCCTGCTCCACCAGCTCGGGAAGCCGACCCAGTCCGGGCGCGGGCGCGCGCGGCGCGTCTCCCGGTGTGCGCAGGCTGTCGAGCACCTGGCGCACCTCGCCGAGCGCCTCCTTGCTGGCGGTCTTGATGGTGGTGAGCGCCGTGCGCGCCTGCTCCCGGTCGGTGTCGAGGAGCGCGAGGCCCACACCTGCCTGCACGTTGATGACGGAGAGGCTGTGTGCGAGGACGTCGTGCAGCTCGCGCGCGATCCGCAGCCGCTCCTCGTCCGCACGCCGCCGCGCCGCCTGCGCACGCTCGGCACGCTCCCGGGCCCACTGCTCGCGCCGGATCCGGGCCAGTTCGGAGACCGCCACGATCACCACGACCCAGGTCGCGACGACGATCTCCTGCCCGATGGAGGGCCTTGTATCCCCGGAGGGCGGCAGCCAGCGGTAGAGCCAGTGCGCGACGAGCAGGTGCACCGCCCACAGCATGCCCAGGGCGGTCCAGGCGGCTCTGCGATGCCCGGCGACGACGGCACTGAAGCAGGCGACCGCGACGGTGAGGAAGACCGGCCCGTAGGGATACCCGGCGCCGAGGTAGACCGCGGTGGCCGCCGCCGTGCCGAACACGACGAGGACCGGGTACCGCAGTCGCCACAGCAGGAGCAACGAGGCAGTGAGCAGCAGTACGCGCGCGAAGGGGTCGAGTTCGGCGCGCTCGCCCTCCTGGGCATGGGCGGCGAAGTTCGAACCCATCACCACGAAGACGGTGAGCAGGGCGGTGGAACGCCACGGCCACCGGCCGCCGCGTTCCTCGTCCCTTCGACGAGCCGGCCATGGCGGGCCGTGCCGCCACCACGACGGCGGGCCGTCCCCGCCTGCCCGGTGCCGGTCCGCCCGGTGGGTCCTCCACCGGGGCGGGCCGCCCCGGCCCGCGCGCTGCTCGTCCATGCACGCCACGCTAGACGCGTGATGCCCGCACGGGCGTCACCTGGGCGAGGTGATCACACGTACTCCCCGGGAAGTACGGCCGTCAGCGCAGCCCCACCCCGCGGGCAAGGCCGGCCGCCGCATGCCGGAAGAACGGTTCCCGGTCCTCCACCACCCGGTGGAACTGGCCGAACAGCTCGAACCCGACGAGCCCGTACAGCTGGGCCCAGGCCGCGATGAGCGCCGCGACCGTCTCCGGCGGGAGGTCCGGTGCGAGGTCGGCCGCCATCCGCTCCGCCTCGGGCCGCAGTTCGTCCGGGAGGGACACCTCGCTCAGGCCGGGCCCCTGGTGCGCGTCCCGCACGATGCCGATCAGGAGGAGGCCGACGCGGGCAGCGGCCGGGACGGTCGTGTCGGGGGCGGAATAGCCCGGTACCGGCGTGCCGTAGATCAGCGCGTACTCGTGCGGATGGGCGAGTGCCCAGCCGCGCACGGCCTCGCAGACGGCGGTCCAGCGCCGAACGGGACCGGCCTTTGCGACCGCTTCGTGCGCGGACTCCGCGGTCTCGCCGAGCGAGTTGTAGGCGTCGATGATGAGCGCGGTGAGCAGGTCGTCTCGGCTGGGGAAGTACCGGTACAGCGCGGAGGAGACCATGCCGAGCTCACGCGCCACGGCCCGCAGTGACAGCTTGGCGGCACCCTCCGCGGCGAGCTGTCTGCGCGCCTCTTCCTTGATGGCGGCGGTGACTTCGATCCGGGCGCGGGCGCGGGCGCCCTGTGCGGTGCTGCTCATGCACAGCAGTGTTCCACGAATACGGAGCAGTGCACACAACTCAGAGCAGTGACAAAATTAGAGAGCACTGCTCTTGCTCTGGATCGCCGATCTCGTGCAGACTGCTCTTAGGCGAGAGCACCGCTCTCTCAATCAGTGGGGATCACCATGTCGCAGCCGTACTACCTCAAGGGCAGCCCGCTCAACGTCCGCCTCAACAGCGTCATCGGCTGGCTCGCCCGCCACGGGCTCAGCCTCGCGGGCACGGCGGAGATGTCCGTGCGCGGCCGCAAGAGCGGCAAGATGCAGCGCATACCGGTCAACCCGCACACGTACGAGGGCACGCAGTACCTGGTCTCGGCCCGCGGCCACTCCCAGTGGGTGCGCAACATGCGCGCCGCCGGAGGCGGGGAACTGCGCGTCGGACGCAAGGTCCGCGAATTCGCCGCGGTGGAGCTTCCCGACGCGGAGAAGCTCCCGATCCTGCGGACCTACCTGGAGAAGTGGGGCTGGGAGGTCAATCAGTACTTCCAGGGCGTCACGGCGAAGTCCTCCGACGAGGAGATCATCGCGGCCGCCCCCGACCACCCCGTCTTCCGGATCACGGTCAGGAGCTGACCGTGTCGCCCGGCGCCTGCCGGCGGTCCAGCGCGGTCAGGGCGCGCTGGGCGAACGGGTGGGTGCGGACGATCTCACCCAGCGACGTCGCGCCGCGCGTGATGTCCGTGAACGCCCGCCATGCGGGCCGGAAGCTCGTCAGCGCCGCGTGGAAGAGACCGGGGCGGCGCTCGAACACCGTCAGCAGCCGCTTGCCGACCGCCATCTCCACGCCGAGCCCCGCCTTGATCGCGAACGCGTAGTTCAGGGCCTGGCGCCGGGTGTCGACCGCGTCGTGCGCCTCGGCGATCCGCACGGCCCACTCCCCCGCCAGTCGGCCCGAACGCAGGGCGAACGAGATGCCCTCGCGGGTCCACGGCTCCAGGAGGCCCGCCGCGTCTCCGCACACCAGCACCCGCCCGCGCGAGAGCGGCGAGTCGTCGGCGCGGCAGCGGGTCAAGTGGCCCGAGGAGATGCTCGGTTCGAAGCCGGCGAGACCGAGCCGTCCGATGAACTCCTCCAAGTACCGCTTGGTCGCGGCGCCTTCGCCGCGCGCGGAGATCACCCCGACCGTCAGTGTTTCCCCCTTGGGGAACACCCAGCCGTAGCTGCCCGGCATCGGCCCCCAGTCGATGAGGACCCGCCCCTTCCAGTCCTCGGCGACGGTCTCCGGCACCGGGATCTCCGCCTCCAGGCCGAGGTCCACCTGCTCGAGCTTGACCCCGACGTGCGCTCCTATGCGGCTGGCGCTGCCGTCGGCGCCGACGACCGCCCGCGCGAGCAGCGTCTCGCCGCCCTGCAGCACGACGGCGACCGTGCGCCGGTCCGGAACCGCCGAACCGTGCTGCTCGACCCGCTGGACGGTGACGCCCGTACGCAACTCGGCGCCCGCCTTCTGCGCGTGCTCGACGAGCTGCTGGTCGAACTCGGGCCGGTTGATCAGCCCGAACAGCGTCTGCTTGGAGCGGCGGGTGCGGGTGAACCGCCCGTTGTTCGAGAACGTGACCGCGTGCACCCGGTCGCGGAAGGGCAGCTCGAAGCCGGGCGGCAGGGCGTCACGCGAGGGCCCGATGATGCCGCCGCCGCAGGTCTTGTAACGGGGCAGCTCGGCCTTCTCCAGCAACAGCACACGCCGTCCCGCGACCGCCGCCGCATAGGCGGCCGAGGCCCCGGCCGGTCCCGCGCCCACCACGACGACGTCCCACACCTGCCGCACGTCGTCCGCCGAAGAGTTCTCGCTGCTCACGATGGTCTACTGCTCCCGATCAAGCTGCCTGCCGCACCTGTCCTCCGCATCCTACGGCGGAGATCGCCGCGGGCCGCTGTGCGAGGATCGGCAGCGTACGCGCCCCGCACCAGGACGCGCGTACGCTCACACGGTCATTCCGTGAGGACAAGTGCTCACCCGTACAACGTCGCACCCACAAGGAGCGTGCCCATGTCGTCGAATCCGGTCGCCGAGACCGTGGCCTCGCTGCTGCCCAGGGCGAAGGCGGAGCTCACCGAGCTGGTGGCCTTCAAGTCGGTGGCGGACTTCGGCCAGTTCCCGAGGAGCGAGAGCGAGGGCGCCGCGCGCTGGATCATGGACGCGCTGGCCGCCGAGGGCTTCGAGGACGTGAGGGTGCTCGACACCCCCGACGGCACGCAGTCGGTGTACGGCCACCTGCCCGGTCCCGCGGGCGCGAAGACGGTTCTCCTCTACGCCCACTACGACGTGCAGCCGCCGCTGGACGAGGCCGCCTGGGTCTCCCCGCCCTTCGAACTCACCGAGCGCGACGGCCGCTGGTACGGGCGCGGGACCGCCGACTGCAAGGGCGGCGTCATCATGCACCTGCTGGCGCTGCGCGCGCTGAAGGCGAACGGCGGCGTCCCGGTGCATGTGAAGGTGATCGTCGAGGGCTCGGAGGAGCAGGGCACGGGCGGTCTGGAGCGGTACGCCGAGGAACACCCCGACCTCCTCGAGGCCGACACGATCGTCATCGGCGACGCCGGCAACTTCCGCGCCGGTCTGCCGACGGTCACCTCCACCCTGCGGGGCATGACCATGGTCCGCGTGCAGATCGACACGCTCGAAGGCAACCTGCACTCCGGCCAGTTCGGCGGCGCCGCGCCCGACGCGCTGGCCGCGCTGATCCGCGTACTGGACTCGCTGCGCGCGCAGGACGGGACGACGACGGTCGACGGACTCGCCGACACGTCCCCGTGGGACGGACTGCAGTACGAGGAGGAACAGTTCCGCAAGGACGCCAAGGTGCTCGACGGGGTCGGCCTGATCGGCTCCGGCACGGTCGCCGACCGCATCTGGGCCCGCCCGGCCGTGACGGTCCTCGGCATCGACTGCCCGCCGGTCGTCGGCGCCACCCCGTCCGTGCAGGCGAGCGCCCGCGCCCTGATCAGCCTGCGGGTGCCGCCGGGCATGGACGCGGCCGGGGCGACCAAGCTGCTGCAGGCCCACGTCGAGGCGCACACGCCATGGGGCGCCCGGGTGCGCACCGAGCAGATCGGCCAGGGCCAGGCCTTCCGCGCCGACACCACCAGCCCCGCGTACGCGGCGATGGCCGACGCGATGGAGGTGGCGTACCCGGGTCAGGAGATGCAGTACGCCGGCCAGGGCGGATCCATCCCACTGTGCAACACCCTCGCTGCCCTCTACCCGAGTGCGGAGATCCTCCTGATCGGCCTCAGCGAGCCGGAGGCCCAGATCCACGCAGTGAACGAGAGCGTGTCCCCCGGGGAACTGGAGCGCCTCTCGGTGGCGGAGGCCCTGTTCCTGCGCAACTACGCGGCAAGCTGACCGTCCTGCCCACGGCGGGCCCGCTACGACAGGTCCACCGTCTCCGGGTAGTGGCAGGCGACCGGGCCGGCGCCACCTCGCTCGGTCAGCTCCGGCACCTGACCGACGCAGACGGTGCGTTCCGCGTCGGTCAGGTGGTTCGCGAACTTGGGGCAGCGGGTGCGGAAACGGCAGCCGGAGGGCAGGTCGACGGGCGAGGGCACGTCACCGGTCAGGCGGATCCGTTCGCGGTCGCGAGCGGCGTCCGGATCGGCCTCCGGGACGGCCGAGAGCAACGCGCGGGTGTTGGGGTGCCTGGGCCTGGAGTACAGCGTCTCCCGGTGGTCCCCAGCCGGTGAGCGCGGTGAGCACCGGTGCCGGCAGCGCGATCGCGACGAACAGGACGGTGACCACAGGGCGGCCATGGTGATCTTGTCCCGCCTGATGCGCCGCCAGGCCATCAGAGCAGGCGAGCTGCCCGTGACGCTCGGCAGCGCCGGGGTGGCGGCGAGCTCGACCGTCTGAAGTTGCGTGGTCATCGTACGGACATCCGGAATCTGCCCCTGAGCTGAGGAAAGAGGGGTGGCGGTCGCGTGCCGACGCCACGAGATACCGCGGACTTCCGCAACGCCGTGCGATTGCCGACGCGTGAGGTGCAGGCGGCGATTCCTTGGACATCACAAGGCCAACGGCCGTTCACAGGAAGGGCGGAGAAATGCCCCGGACATGCCGTCGGGGGCATGCCGTTCGGCGTCAGCCGACCGGTGTCCCGGCCTCCAGATACAGCGCCGCCCCGCGTTCGCGTGCGCGCAGCGCCCAGCGCAGCCGTTCGTAGCGGACAGGCGGCATCAGGTCGGCGGCCTCCTGCTCGCTGACGAAGCGCCAGTCGCGCAGCTCGGGCCCGGGCAGCAGAAGCCGCGCCGCGTCGGACGAGTCGAGGTGTCCGCCGTCGAAGAGGAGGCGCAGGCCGCCGTAGCCGGGGGGCTTGGGCCGCTCCCAGTCGACGACAAGGAGGCGGGGTACGTCGTCCAGTCGTAGGCCCGTCTCCTCGGCGACCTCGCGCATGCCCGCGCGCGCGGGCGCCTCGCCGGGTTCGACGACACCGCCGGGGAACTCCCAGCCCGCCTTGTAGGTGGGGTCGACGAGCAGCACCCTGTCCTGCTCGTCGAAGAGGAGCACACCGGCGGCGACCGTCTCCGCGGTGGGCTCGGGCGTCTGCACGATGTCGCAGACGGGCACGGCCCCGCTGCCGACGGCCTCGGCAATACGGACGGCGGTCTCGTACGGAGTGAGGGCGCTCGTGTCGACGGGGTGGGCGTCGGCGGTGAGCCAGGAGGCGAGGGCGGCGCGGTACGGCTCGATGTGGTCGTACGCCCACTGCCGTACCCGCATCTCGCCGTCGGGCAGGTCCGGCGGGACCTCCCGCTCCGCTATCCGCTCCCGCAGGATCGTTTCGGCCGGGGCGAGGAGCACATGTCGGACGGTGATCCGGCGTGCGGCGAGCCCGCCGAAGATCTCGTCGCGGTACTCCTGGCGCAGCAGCGTCCTGGGGATCACGAGCGTGCCGCCGAGCTCGGCGAGCATCGCGGCCGCCGTGTCGATCACGAGGCGTCGCCAGATCGGCAGGTCCTGGAAGTCACCGACCTCGGCGAGGTGTTTGGGCGGGAGCAGGTGCGCGATCGCTCCGCCGATGACCTCGGGGTCGAAGAGCGTGCTGTTCGGGATCAGTTCGATCAGTTCTCGTGCGGTGGTGGTCTTTCCCGCACCGAACGCTCCGTTGATCCAGACGATCACGGACAGTTCCCCCTCTTCTGTTTGGCCCCCTGTGGCTTGCCCGCTCCACCCTGCCACGGAAACCAGTCGCAGTTGAGGGCGCGGAAACGGAAGGCGCCGGTCCCGCTGGTGTGCGGGTCCGGCGCCCTCGTGTCCGGCCTTCGTCTCCGGCCGTCGTGTCCGTCAGTCGTGCTGCCCCAGGGCCTCTTCCTCCAGGGTCGGGCCGTCCTGGGCGACGGTGTGGTCGAGGGTGCTGAGCGTGTCCCCCACGTTCAGGTCGCCGAGGTCCTCACCGCCCAGGCCGTGGGACGGGGTGATCGCCGCGACGACGAATCCGGTGGCGAGGGAGGCGATGGCGAGCATGCTGCGCTTCTTCATGCCCGGTTCAACTGGGAAACCGCCCTGGGGTCACGCACCCGTCCGGATCCGCCGCGACTTCCCGCGGTACGCGCGTCAGACGCCCGCCGCGGTCTCCCCCGTCCTTCCCGCGAGCGCCGCCGCGGCCGCCCCCACCAGCCCCGCGTCCGTGCCCATCTGGGCCGGTGTCACCGTCAGACGCTGGACGAACGACAGGGTGGCGTAGTCGGTGAGCGCCTTGCGCAGGGGTTCGAAGAGGACGTCGCCCGCCTTGCCCACGCCCCCTCCGATCACCGCGATGTCGATCTCGACGAGGGTCGCGGTGGCCGCGATGCCGGCGGCCAGGGCCTGTGCGGCCCGCTCGAAGGAGGCCACGGCGACCGGGTCGCCGGCGCGGGCCGCGGCCGCCACGGCCGCGGCGGAGGTGTCGCCGTCGGGCCCGGGCAGCCAGCCGTTCTCCAACGCGCGGCGGGCGATGTTCGGGCCGCTCGCGATGCGCTCGACACAGCCACGCGCGCCGCACGGGCAGGGGTCGCCGTCGAGATCGACACTGATGTGACCGATGTGGCCCGCGTTGCCGGTGGGGCCGGGATGCAGCCGGCCGTTCAGGACCAGACCGCCACCGACCCCCGTGGAGACCACCATGCACAGCGCGTTGTCGTGGCCGCGGGCGGCCCCCTGCCAGTGCTCGGCGGCCGTGATCGCCACGCCGTCGCCGATCAGCTCGACGGGCAGATCCCCGGTCACCGCCCGGACCCGCTGGACGAGCGGGAAGTCGCGCCAGCCGGGCACGTTGACCGGGCTCACCGTGCCGGCGGAGGCGTCCACGGGGCCCGCGCTGCCGATGCCCAGCGCGTGCGCGCGCCCCCACAGCGGCGACGCCGTCAGCTCGGCGAGCACTTCCTCGACGGCCCCCATCACGGTGTCGCCGTCCTCCCGGGCAGGCGTCGGACGCTGCGCGCGCACCAGGATCGTGCCGTGGCCGTCGACCAGCGCACCGGCGACCTTGGTGCCGCCGATGTCGAGCGCTGCCACGAGGTCGGTCTGCATCAGTCTCGGATCTCCCCGTCAACCGGATGTCGGGCACGCGCGCCTGGGACACGCGGGCACCTTGGAATTGGGCAGGCCGGTCCGGCGGTGGGGACGCGGTCCGGAGTCAGGGTCCTGTCCGGCGGATCATGCCGCAGACGCGGGGTGTTGATCAGACGCCGCCGATTCGCTGCGACTTGATCCGCCGGACAGGACCTGGCGGTGGACAGTGTCTCCCGCATCTGACAACGTTGTCCAGGCTCTATGCTCGACGCCACATCCTCATACAAACCCATGGACCGACGCATCCCCGTGGACGACAGGACAGGACACCGCCTCGTGCCCGAGACCGCCCGCCGAGCAGACCGCCCCGCAGACCGCCTCTCCGGGACCCGCTACGGCACCCGTCCCACCATGAAGGACGTGGCGGCCCGGGCCGGGGTCGGTCTCAAGACCGTCTCCCGTGTCGTCAACGGCGAGCCGGGCGTCACCCCGGAGACGGAACGCCGCGTCCAGGAGGCCATCGAGGCCCTCGGCTTCCGCCGCAACGACAGTGCGCGGGTGCTGCGCAAGGGCCGCACCGCGAGCATCGGACTGGTCCTGGAGGACCTCGCCGACCCGTTCTACGGCCCCCTCAGCCGGGCGGTCGAGGAGGTGGCCCGCGCCCACGGCGCCCTGCTCATCAACGGCTCGAGCGCCGAGGACCCCGACCGTGAACAGGAGCTGGCCCTGGCGCTGTGCGCACGCCGGGTGGACGGTCTCGTGATCATTCCGGCGGGTGGCGATCACCGCTATCTCGAACCCGAGATCAAGGCGGGTGTCGCCACCGTCTTCGTCGACCGTCCCGCCGGGAGGATCGACGCCGACTGCGTGCTGTCGGACAACTACGGCGGCGCCCGCTCCGGCGTGGCCCACCTGATCGCGCACGGTCACCGCAGGATCGGCTTCGTCGGCGACATGCCGCGCATCCACACCGCCGCCGAGCGCCTGCGCGGCTACCGCGCCGCCATGGAGGACGCGGGCATACCCGTGGCGGACTCGTGGACCTCCCTGGGCGTCACCGACCCCGTGCGGGTGCGCCGGGCGGCCGAGGAGATGCTCTCCGGCCCGGACCCCGTCACCGCGATCTTCGCGGGCAACAACCGGGTGACGGTGACCGTGATCCGCGTCCTCGCCGAGCAGTCGCGCCGGGTCGCCCTCGTCGGCTTCGACGACTTCGAGCTCGCCGACCTCCTCCAGCCGGGCGTCACCGTCGTCGCCCAGGACGCGGCGGCCCTCGGCCGCACCGCTGCCGACCGTCTCTTCCGCCGGCTGGACGGCGCCCTCGTCGCCCCGGAGCGCATCGAACTGCCCACCCGGCTGATCACCCGGGGCTCGGGCGAGCTGCCGCCCGCGGACTGAGACGGGTCCGTGGACGGCCGCACGGTCCGCCGTCGGTGTGCGTCGCACGACGGTAGTCTGGAGGTGCTGGGTCTGGAGGACCACACCTTGGAAGCGTTGGGGCTGGGCGAGGCGCCGTGTGACCATCCGCTGCTGTATCCGGGCGCATGGCCCAGGCAGTCGACACTGCTCGACGGGGACCGGTTGCTGCCGCTGGACCGTCTGACGTACACCGATCGCACGCCCGTCCTGGCCGTCGGCTCCAACGCCTGTCCAGGTCAACTGCGCCGCAAGATGGCCGAGTCCGGGATCACCTCGCCCATCCCGATGGTGAAGGCACACGTCACGGGCGTCGGCGTCGGCGTCTCCGCGCACGTCAGCCGCATGGGATACGTGTCCGCGTCCCCGATCGACGCGCCGGACGCGGTACGGGAGTTGTTCGTCACGTGGCTGGACGCCGAGCAACTCACCGTCGTGGACGCGAGTGAGGGCGTGCCTCTGCCCTTCGGCAACTACCGGCGCGCCTGGCTGCCCGCGCCGGAGGTGCGCGTGGAACTGGCGGACGGCTCGGCGCTGGCCGGGGTGTACACGTACGTGAACCGTCATGGGGTGCTCCACAACGGCAGCCCCGAGCCGCGCCCGCATCCGGGCCAGCGGGCCCTGCTCACCGAACTCCTCCTCGCATCGGCGCGATTGAGGACGCTGTTCGGGGTGACGCCCGAGGAGTTCTGCACGCGGGCACGCGCCGATGCGCGGCTGCGTGCGCGGGGCACGCGGCTGTTCGCGGAGGAGAGGCTGGTGACGGCTTCCGGACTCGAGCGGTACGTACGGGATCAGCAGACCGGGAGTCCGGGGACCGGCTCGTCGTTGTTCCCGCCCTTGATGTAGACGTCGCTGACGTAGACGTCGGTGTTGCCGCTGTCGTCGTCGGTCTTCGCCCACCACACGTTGGTCCACTCGCCGTAGGTCTCGCGGCGGCCCAGGTTCTGCTGGCAGTAGAAATAGTTGGTGCCCGCGTCGAGGACGCCCACCTCGGTGCCGGAGGCGGTGTACGACTTGGCGGTGCGCCAGACCTGGCAGTTGTACCTGCCGCCGCCGATGGAGGAGCACGACGGTGCCGGGGTGGCCGCTCCACCCCCTCCGGCCGTCGTACCGCCGCCGGAACCGGCCGGGGTTCTGGACGGGGACGGGGCCGGCGTCTCCTTGCCGGCGGGAACGGTCCCGTCCCGGTCGCGTGACGTCCCGGTCGAGGAGGGGGTCTTCCCTGCGCCTTTCCCGGTGGGCTCGGGGTCGTCCGAGCGGTCGCCGTCGGTACTGCCGGCCGGCGTCGCCGGGGAGGACGACGTCGCCTGCGTCACGGACGACTCCGGTCGGTCGGCGGCTTTGGTGCCGTCCCCGTTGCTCAGCAGGGCCAGCGTGACGCCGGTTGACGCGAGGACCACGGTGACGGCCGCGGCGGCGAGCAGAGCGCGTCCCTTGCGGCGGGACGGGGCGGGGGCGGCCGTCGGGCCAGCGGTGACGGGGAGGTGCGGTACGGCGGCAGAGGCCGGGGTGGGCGGTGCGGGCGAGCCGGATCCCTCTGCCCCACCCGGCTTCACGGGCCCGAACCCCGGTGGCACCGACGGGACACTGCGCTCCGTGTCCTCCCGCGGCTGCGTGGGTGCCGCCGTGCCCCGCAGCCCGGTCGTCGGCGTGTCCGTAGCGCCCGCTGCCGCCACCGCCTCCAGCAGGTCCCGTGCCTCTTCGGCCTCCGGCCGGGACTCGGGCCGCTTGTCCATCAACCGGCGCAGGACCGGCCCGAGGGGGCCGGCCAGGCGGGGTTCCGGCAGCGGCTCGGCGACGATCGCGGTGAGGGTCGAGTACGTCGACGTACGGCGGAAGGGTGAGGAGCCCTCCACCGCCGCGTAGAGCGTGGCGCCGAGGGCCCAGACGTCGGAGGCGGGGCCCGGGTCGGCGCCCTGGGCGCGTTCGGGGGCCAGGTAGTCCAGGGAGCCGACGAGTTCTCCGCTGCGGGTGAGGTGGGTGGCCGAGCCGTCGCCCGGGTCCTCCATGGCCGCTATGCCGAAGTCGGTGAGCACGACGCGCCCGGAGCGGTCCAGCAGGATGTTGCCGGGCTTCACGTCGCGGTGCAGGACGCCGACGTGGTGGGCGGCGGCCAGCGCGTCCATGACCCGGGCGCCGATGCCGGCGGCCTCGCGGGGGTCGAGGGTGCCGCGTTCACGCACCACGTCGTCCAGGGAGGGACCGTCGACCAGCTCCATGACGATCAGCGGGCGGCCGTCGACCTCGGTGATGTCGTGCACGGCGACCACTGCGGGATGGCGGACCCGGGCCGCCGCGCGGGCCTCGCGCTGCATCCGCAGCCGAAGACCGGCCAGTTCGGGCGCGTCGGCGTCCGTGTAGGTGCGCAGTTCCTTGACGGCGACCTCGCGTCCGAGTACCTCGTCGACGGCTCTCCAGACGACGCCCATGCCGCCCCGCCCCAGCTGGGCCACGACGCGATAGCGCCCGGCCAGCAGCCGACCCGCCCCGTCCGACTGTCCGCGCTCCCCCGAAGACACCGCCGCCCCGTTCCTGTGACACGTCCATGCGTGCCGTC
Organism: Streptomyces sp. HUAS ZL42; assembly: GCF_040782645.1. Taxonomy (GTDB): domain Bacteria; phylum Actinomycetota; class Actinomycetes; order Streptomycetales; family Streptomycetaceae; genus Streptomyces. The sequence goes on along the minus strand of NZ_CP160403.1, from coordinate 8,667,212 downwards.
CACACTACGGGGCCGGTGTGACAGCGGAAGCCACCCCTGACGGCTGTGACAGGTCCGCTACTTGGCGGACGCGGTCAGGTCGCCCCGCCTCGGCGCCGCGAAGGCCTCCAGGCCGGCCCTGGTGAGTCCGGTCGCCCGCGTCACCTCGGCGAGGTCGAGCGCGCCGCAGTCGAGTCCGCGCAGCAGGTAGCCGCTGAGGGCCTTGGCGGTCGCGGGCTCGTCCATGACGTCGCCGCCTGCCCGGTCGGCGTACCGGGCGAGGCGGGCCGCGGCCTGCTCGAAGCCCTCGCGGTAGAACGCGAAGACGGCCGCGTAGCGGGTGGGAATGTGGCCGGGGTGCATGTCCCAGCCCTGGTAGTAGGCGCGGGCCAGCGCCCGCCGCGTCAGGCCGTAGTGCAGCCGCCAGGCGTCGTGGACCTTCTCGGTGGGGCCGACCGGCAGGACGTTCGTCGAGCCGTCCGAGACGCGTACGCCGGTCCCGGCCGCCGCGACCTGCATGATCGCCTTGGCGTGGTCGGCGGCCGGGTGGTCGCTGGCCTGGTAGGCGGCGGAGACGCCGAGGCAGGCGCTGTAGTCGAAGGTGCCGTAGTGGAGGCCCGTGACCCGCCCCTCCGCCGCCTGGATCATACGGGCGACCGTCGCGGTGCCGTCGGCGGCGAGGATGGACTGGCTGGTCTCGATCTGGATCTCGAAGCCGATCCTGCCCGGCTCGAGGCCGCGCGCCTTCTCGAAGGCCTCCAGGAGCCGGACCATGGCGGTGACCTGCTCGGGATACGTCACCTTGGGCAGGGTGAGCACCAGCCCTTCGGGCAGGCCGCCGGCCTCCGTCAGGCCGGTGAGGAAGATGTCGAGGGTGCGGATGCCCCGGTCCCGCACGGCGGCCTCCATGCACTTCATGCGAATGCCCATGTACGGGGCCGCGGTGCCGTTCTCGTACGCCTCCGCGATCAGCCGCGCCGCGCGGGCCGCCGCCTGGTCCTCCTCGGCGTCCGGGCGGGGGCCGTAGCCGTCCTCGAAGTCGACGCGCAGGTCTTCGATCGGCTCGCGCTCCAGCTTGGCGCGGACACGGGAGTACACCGGCTCGGCGAGCCCGTCGGACAGGCCGAGCACGGCGGCGAAGGAGGCGGCGTCCGGGGCGTGCTCGTCGAGGGCGGCGAGGGCCCGGTCGCCCCAGGAGCGGACGGTGTCGGCGGCGAAGACGTCCCCGGGGACGTACACGGTGTGGACGGGCTGGCGGGTGCCGGGGTCTCCCGGGTAGCGGCGGTCCAGTTCGGCGTCGACCGGCCCGAGGGAGGCGCTGATCTCCTCGCTGACGGCGCCCGCGAGGCTCGTCGCCACCTTCTCCTGCTGACCCATCCCACAGCCTCCCATTTTCCACTCTACGGAATCAACAATCCGTAGAACGAAGTTATCGGGGGATCTTCCCGCTGGTCAACACCCTGTCCAAGGCATGACCCCACGATTCACCACCGTCTCCATGCCCTCTTTCGCACAGTGGTTCGCACCCTTCATCCTGACGCCTGAGGGGAGGGGGAGCACATGTCGGACTTCGGGAGACTGGCGCGTCGTACGGGACTGAGGACCGTGGTGGCGGCAGCGGTCGCCGCGCCTCTGGTCGGATCGGTACGGGCCGCGGCGACCCTGCACGAGTACCGCCCTCTGCGGGTGATGACATTCAACCTGCGTTTCGCGAGCGCCGTCGAACCCAACAGCTGGGCGGCCCGCCGACCGGTGATGAGGGCCCTCTTGTGCGGCGAGGCCCCTCATGTCATCGGCACCCAGGAGGGGGTCTACCAGCAACTGCGGGACATCTGCCTCGACCTCGGACCGCACTACGACTGGATCGGCACCGGCCGCGAACACGGCAGCCACGACGAGTCCATGGCGGTCTTCTTCGACAGGCGCCGCCTGGCCCCGGCGGAGTACGACCACTTCTGGCTGTCCGACACGCCCGAGGTGATCGGCTCGAACACCTGGGGCGGGGCCCACGTCCGCATGGTCACCTGGGTCCGCTTCCGCGACCTCCAGGACGACGGGCGGGAGTTCTACGTCCTCAACACCCACCTCGACAATGTCAGCCAGTACGCACGCACGCGTGGCGCCGCACTGATCGCCGAGCGGGCAGCCGGCCTCGACCGCAAGCTGCCGCTCATGATCACCGGGGACTTCAACGCCGTCGCTCACAAGAACCCGGCCTACGACACGCTGCTGGCTGCCGGGCTGGTCGACACCTGGGACGCGGCTGCCGAGCGCGGTGCCGCCTACGGGACCTTCCACGACTACAAACCGCTGACGCCGCACGGCGACCGCATCGACTGGATCCTGGCGACCCCGGGCGTCAGGATCCGCCGGGCCTGGGTCAGCACGTTCTGCGTGGACGGCCAGTTCCCCAGCGACCATCTGCCGGTGCAGGTGACGCTGAGCCTGGAATGAGCCGAGGCCCCCGTGACCGGCAGGGTCACGGGGGCCTCGGGCCGCCTCGGCGAACTCAGCCCTTGCGGGCCTTGATCGCCTCGGTGAGCTGGGGGACGACGTCGAAGAGGTCGCCGACGACGCCGTAGTCGACCAGGTCGAAGATCGGGGCCTCGGGGTCCTTGTTGACGGCCACGATCGTCTTCGAGGTCTGCATACCGGCACGGTGCTGGATGGCGCCGGAGATGCCGTTGGCGATGTACAGCTGCGGCGAGACGGACTTGCCGGTCTGGCCGACCTGGTTGGTGTGCGGGTACCAGCCCGCGTCCACCGCGGCACGCGACGCGCCGACGGCCGCGCCGAGGGAGTCGGCGAGCGCCTCGATGATCGCGAAGTTCTCCGCGCCGTTGACGCCACGGCCACCGGAGACCACGATCGCGGCCTCGGTCAGCTCCGGACGGCCCGTCGACTCACGCGGCGTACGGGCCGTGACCTTGGTGCCGGCCGCCTTCTCCGAGAACGACACGGACAGGGCCTCGACGGCACCGGCGGCCGGAGCGGCCTCGACGGCGGCGCTGTTGGGCTTGACGGTGATGACCGGGGTGCCCTTGATGACACGGGACTTGGTGGTGAAGGACGCGGCGAACACCGACTGGGTGGCCACCGGGCCCTCGTCGCCGGCCTCCAGGTCGACGGCGTCGGTGATGATGCCGGAGCCGATGCGCAGCGCCAGGCGCGCGGCGATCTCCTTGCCCTCCGCGGAGGACGGCACCAGCACGGCAGCCGGGGAGACGGCCTCGACGGCGGCCTGCAGCGCGTCCACCTTCGGAACGACCAGGTAGTCGGCGTACTCGGACGCGTCGTGGGTCAGGACCTTGACGGCGCCGTGCTCGGCGAGCGCGGCGGCGGTGTTCTCGGCACCGGCGCCCAGCGCGAGGGCGACCGGCTCGCCGATGCGGCGGGCGAGCGTCAGCAGCTCCAGGGTGGGCTTGCGGACGGCACCGTCCACGTGGTCGACGTAGACGAGGACTTCAGCCATGGGATTGATCTCCTGCGTACGAAACTTGAGGGGCGGTCAGCTGGGGCTCAGATGAACTTCTGGCCCGCGAGGAAATCGGCGAGCTGCTTGCCGCCCTCGCCCTCGTCCTTGACGATCGTGCCGGCGGTGCGGGCCGGACGCGCGGCCGCGGCCTCGACCTTGGTCCAGGCGCCGTCGAGACCGACCTCCTCGGCGTCGATCTCCAGGTCGGACAGGTCCCAGGACTGAACCGGCTTCTTCTTGGCGGCCATGATGCCCTTGAAGGACGGGTAACGCGCCTCGCCCGACTGGTCGGTGACGGACACGACGGCCGGCAGGGAGGCCTCGAGCTGCTCGGAGGCGGCGTCGCCGTCACGGCGACCCTTGACCGTGCCGTCCTCGACGGAGACCTCGGACAGCAGGGTCACCTGCGGCACGCCCAGACGCTCGGCCAGCAGGGCCGGTACGACACCCATGGTGCCGTCGGTGGAGGCCATGCCGGAGACCACCAGGTCGAAGCCGGCCTTCTCGATCGCCTTGGCCAGCACCAGCGAGGTGCCGATGGCGTCGGTGCCGTGCAGGTCGTCGTCCTCGACGTGGATGGCTTTGTCCGCGCCCATGGACAGCGCCTTGCGCAGGGCGTCCTTGGCGTCCTCCGGACCCACCGTCAAAACGGTGATCTCCACGTCGTCGTCGGAGTTCTCGGAGATCTGCAGCGCCTGCTCGACGGCGTACTCGTCGAGCTCGGAGAGCAGACCGTCCACGTCGTCCCGGTCGACGGTCAGGTCATCGGCGAAGTGCCGGTCGCCAGTGGCGTCGGGCACGTACTTCACAGTGACAACGATCCTCAAGCTCACGCCGGCTCTCCTACTGCATCGTCATTTCTCGGCTGCCTGCTATGCAGGCAGCATAGGCGCCTCAAGCGGCCGATCCCGGTCGGAGCGGCCCGCGCTCCGACCGAAATATTACTCGTCAGTACACCCAGTTTATGGCCGCTAAGCAAGCGCTTTGGACTGTGACCTTTGCAACGCAGCGTAACCGGAACTCGACGCTCACGCAGGACGGCCGGTGCGTGATCAATCCCGCAGAGCAGTGAACCGGCCTTGGTGGTACAGCAGGGGGCGCCCTGCGCGCGTCGGGTCACCGAGGACGACCTCGCCGAGCACGATGCGATGGTCTCCGGCCGGCACACGCGCGACGACCCGGCACACCACCCAGGCGAGCACGTCGTCGAGGACGGGCACGCCCTCGGGGCCCTCGCGCCAGGCGGTGGCGGCGCCGAAGCGGTCGGCGCCGCTGCGGGCGAACGTGGCGGCCAGCTCCCGCTGGTGCTCGGCGAGTATGTGCACGCCGACATGGTCGGCCCGCGATATCGCCGGCCAACTGGAGGAGCCGAGGCCGATACCGAAGGAGAGCATCGGGGGCTCGGCGGAGACCGAGGCGAGAGAGGTGGCGGTGAAGCCGACCGGCCCCTCGGCGCCGTTCGCGGTGATCACGGCGACTCCCGCCGCGTGCCGGCGGAAGACGGAGCGCAGCAGGTCGGGAGAGGCGAGCTGAGGGGTGCGGAGGTCGGGCGTGGCCGTCATGGAGTTGTCCTTCTGCGGGGAGGGGCGGCTGATCCGTTGCTGCTCAGCAGCCCGGACAGCGCGCGCTCGCGGTGCGGGCGAGGTCGACGTGGACCCGCCCGTAGAGAAGGAGTTCCGTAGGCATACGGTCAGGCTGACGATAGGTGGTGCGCGCAGTCAAGTACGTCCCGGCATATGGAAGATGTCTCACCCTGGCGCGACCGGCGTCAAACCGCCTCCCCCAGCGCCGCCACGACGTCCGCCTTGCGCGGCTGGCCGGTGGCGCGCCGCACGACCCTTCCGTCGGCGTCCAGGACCAGCACGGTCGGCGTCTTGAGGATGCCGAGCGCACGGACGAGGTCCAGCCGGGCCTCGGCGTCGATCTCGATGTGGGCGACTCCGGGGACCATGCCGGCCACCTCTCCGAGCACCCGGCGGGTCGCCCGGCAGGGCGCGCAGAAGGCGGAGGAGAACTGCACGAGGGTCGCGCGCGCACCGAGGTCCTCGCCCAACTCGGCCACCCCGAGCCGTTTCCCGTCGTCGCGCCCGCGCACCCGCACTCTCCCGCTCCGCCGCCGCTGCAGCACTCCGAAGGCGCTCGCCGCCACGAGCACCGCCACGCACACCACGATTCCGGTCATCACCCGCACAACCCTTCACGAGACTGCAAAGATTCCCGGCTCCCCGAAGTGTCCCTCATGCGGAATGCTTGATTCCCATGGACATCGATGTGAGGGGGCCGCGCTTCGGGGCGGCCGTGACGACCGTCGTGCTGGCGGTCGTACTGGTCACCGGGAGCGCCTGGCTGCTGGCCTGGCAGACCCTGGCGTTCGCGCTGGGCGCGGCGGGAGGGGTGGGCCGTTCGCCGTACGGATGGCTGTTCCGCAGGGCCGTACGGCCGCGGATCGGGCAGCCGACCGAGTTCGAGGCGCCGGAACCGCCGCGTTTCGCGCAGGCGGTGGGGCTCCTGTTCGCGGGCGTGGGGCTGGCCGGTCTCACGCTGGGACCGCAGTGGCTGGGACTCGCCGCGACGGGCGCGGCGTTGGCGGCCGCCTTCCTCAACGCGGCGTTCGGGTACTGCCTGGGGTGCGAGATGTACCTGCTCGTACGGCGGGTGACGGTGCGCGCGGAGTGAAGGCGGTTCAAAAGCCCGAGGTGGATCAAGGGGCATACGTGACGAGGATCTCGCCGGACATGGGCACCAGGACTGGCTGTCCCGCCGTTCTTCGGGCACGATCTGCGAGATGCCGTAAACCTACGGCTGCGTAACTTTCCCGCCGGGAATCCCTTCCCTGGCAGAGAAGGAAGGGTCCACCTCCGCCCATGGCCGAACTCGTCTACCGTCCCGTCGTCGGTCTCGCCCTCACATTGTTCAAGGCGTGGGACCTCAAGATCGACTGCAAGGGTTCGGAGAACATCCCGCGCTCGGGCGGCGCCGTGCTGGTGAGCAATCACATCAGCTACCTGGACTTCATCTTCGACGGCCTGGCGGCGCTTCCGCAGAAGCGTCTCGTTCGCTTCATGGCGAAGGAGTCCGTCTTCCGGCACCGGATCTCCGGCCCGCTGATGCGCGGGATGAAGCACATCCCGGTGGACCGCAAGCAGGGTGAGGCGGCCTACCAGCACGCGCTGGACTCGCTGAAGTCCGGCGAGATCGTCGGGGTCTTCCCCGAGGCCACCATCTCCCAGTCGTTCACCCTGAAGAGCTTCAAGTCGGGCGCCGCCCGACTGGCCCAGGAGGCGGGCGTCCCGCTGGTCCCGATGGCCGTGTGGGGCACTCAGCGACTGTGGACCAAGGGCCATCCGCGCAATTTCAAGCGCAGCCACATCCCGATCACGATCCGCGTGGGCGAGGCGATCGAGGCGTCCAAGGACAAGTACGCGGGCGCGATCACCCGCCAGTTGCGCGAGCGCGTCCAGGAACTCCTGGAGGCCGCCCAGCGCGCCTACCCCGTGCGTCCCAAGGACGCGAACGACACATGGTGGATGCCGGCCCACCTGGGGGGTACGGCGCCCACGCCGGAGCAGGTGCGGGAGGCCGAGGCCCGCTAAGGCCTGGGCCTTGGGCCTGTCCGGCGGATCATGCCGCAGACGCGGGGCGTGGCACGCCCGTCTGCCGGGTTGTCGTCGGCCTCCCACGCTCGAACAACCTCGCGCGGGGGCACTCCCATCGCCCCGCTCACCGGCACTGATCAGGCGCCGCCGCCTTCCCGCAACTTGATCCGCCGGACAGGCCCAAGGGCCTGGCTCCGAACCGTGATCCGTGCTTCCGGGCTGAACTTCTCCAAAAGCTCGGCGAGTTCGGCCGCCGCCGTCTCGACATCGGCGGCCGGCATCGGGGCCACTGCCTCCAGCAGGAAGACCGCCGCGACCGTTTCCTCGGTGAGGCGGGTGCGCGGGCCCTGGCGCCAGTTCCAGCGCCGGCAGGTCACGCCCGCGTCGTCCCGCCACACCACCTCGCCGGTGTCGGGGTGCTCGACGACCTCCTCGCCGCCGGCGACGGTCACGAAGTCCTCGTCGCCGGTGGCGCGGACGAGCCGCATGTCGCCCTGGATGCGGTCGATGTCCTCGCCGCCGACCGGGATCAGGTGGGCGACGCTGATGGCGTTGTAGAGATCGACCAGCATGTTGATGCGCGGCAGCCCCGCCTCCGAGAGGGCGCGCTTGGCCAGTGCCTCCGCCGAGTTGCGGGTGCGGGACGGCTTCGAGCCGAACGCCGTGTAGACCTCGCGCCAGGCGGCCATGTGCGGGTCCTCGTGCGGTGCGCGCCCCTCCAGCCGTACGGCGAGACGTCGGGCGGCTTCGTCGAGGAGCGCCGAACTGGCGTCGGTGCTGGGCCCGTTGACGAGTCCGTGCGCCTGCACCACGACGTGGGTGAAGCCGGGCGCGAGGGCGCGCACCTCGTCGGAGACGGTCAGGGAGAGGGTCATCGCCTGCCTCAGAGTGCGCTCGGGAGGGTCTTCCAGAGATACGACCGGTCGGGGGCGGCCTTCAGCGCGCTCAGGACAGCCGGATGCGGTTCAGCATACAGGACCGGGTAGTCCATCTCATTGGACCCAGGGTCGGGCACGAAGGCCAGCCGCTCGCCGGCGAGGGAGAACCGGGCGTCCACACCCGGTTTGTTGCCGCGCGGATCCTGCCGGTGCCAGGCCCCGTTGAACCGCACCGCGACCAGTCCGTGGACGACGTCGAGCTTCTGGTAGCACAACGCGGTCGGGATGTCCTCGGCCCGCAGCAGAGCCGCCAGGGCATGGGACTTCGCGTAGCAGATGCCCGTCCCCTGCTCCAGCACGTCGGACGCGCGCCAGGTGACGCGCGGATCACCGGAGTCCTGTGAGTGGGGGATGGTGTCGCGCACGTAGTCGAACGCCAGTCGCGCATAGGCATACGAGTCCTGCGCGCCCTTGGCAAGACGCTCCGCCGTCTCCCTCACCAGCGGATGGTGATGGTCGATGACGTCGTCAGCAGCCAAGTAGGCGGACAGATCGGGGTTCTCCTGGATCAGCTCCATGCCCGCAGAGCATAGGAACGCGATCACCCGCCAGTCAATGACTTTTCGGATGACCGCATACCTATGCATAGATGACTGCTAGCGCGCCATCTCCTCCTTGAGCGCTGCCACGAACGCGTCCACGTCCTCCTCTGCCGTGTCGAAGGAGCACATCCAGCGGACGACTCCCGCGGCCTCGTCCCAGAAGTAGAACCGGAACCGCTTCTGCAGCCGCTCGCTCGCGTCGTGCGGGAGCCGGGCGAAGACCCCGTTGGCCTGCACCGGGTAGAGAATCTCCACGCCGTGCACCGCCCGCACTCCCTCCGCGAGCCGCTGCGCCATCTCGTTGGCGTGGCGGGCGTTGCGCAGCCACAGGTCCTTGGCGAGCAGCGCCTCCAGCTGCACCGAAACGAACCGCATCTTGGACGCGAGCTGCATGGACAGCTTGCGCAGGTGCTTCATGTGGCTGACGGCGTCCTGGTTGATGACCACGACCGCCTCGCCGAAGAGCGCGCCGTTCTTCGTGCCGCCGAGGGAGAGGATGTCGACGCCGACCGCGTCGGTGAAGGTCCGCATCGGGACGTTCAGGGATGCGGCGGCGTTGGCTATCCGGGAGCCGTCCAGGTGCACCCTCATCCCGTGCGCGTGGGCGTGGTCGCAAATCGCTCGGATCTCGTCGGGCGTGTAGAGGGTGCCGAGTTCCGTGCTCTGGGTGATCGAGACGACCTGCGGCATCGCGCGGTGCTCGTCGTCCCAGCCGTACGCCTGCCGGTCGATCAGCTCGGGGGTGAGCTTGCCGTCGGGCGTGGGGACGGTCAGCAGCTTGAGGCCGCCCATGCGCTCCGGCGCGCCGCACTCGTCGACGTTGATGTGCGCGCTCTCGGCACAGATCACCGCGCCCCAGCGGTCGGTGACCGCCTGGAGCGCGACGACGTTCGCGCCGGTGCCGTTGAAGACCGGGAACGCCTCCGCCGTGGCCCCGAAGTGGCTGCGGATGATCCGCTGGAGGTTCTCGGTGTACGCGTCCTCGCCGTAGGACACCTGGTGCCCGCCGTTGGCCAGGGCCAGGGCGGCGAGCACCTCCGGGTGCGCCCCGGCGTAGTTGTCACTGGCGAAACCTCGGACCTCCGGGTCGTGATGGCGACGCGCGTCGGTCTTCGGGGGATTCACGGCTACTCGGTCAGCCACAGACGATTTCCGTTCACTTCCGCGGCGGGCTTCTCCCAGAGCCCGGCGATGGCCTCGGCCAGGTCCTTGACGTCCGTGAAGCCCGCGAACTTCGCGTTGGGTCGCTCGGCGCGCATCGCGTCGTGCACCAACGCCTTCACCACAAGGATCACAGCAGCGGACGTCAGCTCCTGCCGGCCCCCCGCCTTGCGGAAGAAGTCCGCCATGGCCAGTGTCCACGCCTCGGCGGCGGCCTTGGCCGCGGCGTAGGCGGCGTTGCCCGCGGTGGGCCTGCTCGCGCCCGCGGCGCTGATGAGCACGTACCGGCCGCGGTCGCTGTTCTGCAGCGCCTCGTGGAAGGCGAGGGAGGTGTTCTGCACGGTGCGGACGAGCAGCAGCTCGAGGAAGTCCCAGTCGTCCAGGCTCGTCTTGGTGAAGGTCTCGCTGCCACGCCAGCCGCCGACGAGATGCACAAGCCCGTCGACGCGGCCGAAGTCCTTCTCGATGTGGGTGGCCCAGTCACGGGTGGACTGCAGCTCGAGCAGGTCGACGGGCTCGCCGGTGACGGTGGCACCGCCCGACGCGTATCGGGCCGCGTCCACGGCCTCCGCGAGCCGCTCGGGATCGTTGTCCGCGGCGACGACGGTCGCCCCCTCCTCGGCCAGCCGCAGCAGTGTCGCCCGGCCGGCGGGCCCACCCGCCCCTGCCACCGCGATCACCGCACCGCTTAGAGCTCCGTTCCCCGCCATGTTCCTCGCCTCCTGAGCAGTGTTCCGGTTGTCGCGGTCGCTCACGCGGCCACCCGCTCGGCGCTGTCCGCCGTGATGCCCCTGGTGGAGGCGATCACGTTCTTCAGCTTCTTGGACAGCGCCTCATAGAACATGCTCAGGGGAAACTCGTCCGGAAGCACGTCATCGACGAGCTTCCGCGGCGGCCGGCTCAGGTCCAGGGCGTCGGGACCCTTGGCCCACACGGAGCCGGGGTGCGGGGCGAGGTAGGTGGAGACCAGCTCGTATCCGGCGAACCAGTGCACCAGCTTGGGACGGTCGATGCCGTCGCGGTAGAGCTTCTCGATGTCGGCGCACAGCTGGTTGGTGACCTGCGGGGCGCGCTGCCAGTCGATGAACAGCTTGTTGTCGGTCCAGCGGACGACGTCGTGCTTGTGCAGGTAGGCGAAGAGGAGCTGGCCGCCCAGACCGTCGTAGTTGCGCACGCGCTCGCCGGTGACCGGGAAGCGGAACATGCGGTCGAACAGCACCGCGTACTGCACGTCACGGGCCTGTGGGACGCCGTCGGCCTCCAGCTTCACGGCCTCCTTGAAGGCGGTGAGGTCGCAGCGCAGCTCCTCGAGGCCGTACATCCAGAACGGCTGGCGCTGCTTGATCATGAACGGGTCGAAGGGCAGGTCGCCGTGGCTGTGGGTGCGGTCGTGGACCATGTCCCACAGGACGAAGGCCTCCTCGCAGCGCTTCTGGTCGTGGACCATCGCTGCGACGTCCTGGGGCAGCTCCATGCCCAGGATGTCGACGGTGGCCGCGGTCACCCGGCGGAAGCGAGCGGCCTCGCGGTCGCAGAAGATGCCGCCCCAGCTGAACCGCTCCGGCGCCTCGCGCACGGCTATGGTCTCCGGGAAGAGGACAGCGGAGTTGGTGTCGTAGCCGGCCGTGAAGTCCTCGAACTTGATTCCGCAGAACAGCGGGTTGTCGTAGCGGGTGCGCTCCAGCTCGGCCAGCCAGTCCGGCCACACCATGCGCAGCACGACGGCCTCGAGGTTGCGGTCGGGGTTGCCGTTCTGCGTGTACATCGGGAAGACGACCAGGTGCTGCAGGCCGTCCGCGCGGCCCGCGGCGGGCTGGAAGGCCAGCAGCGAGTCGAGGAAGTCGGGCACCTTGAAACCGCCGTCGGCCCAGCGGTGCAGGTCCTTGACGAGGGCCGCGTGATAGTCGGCGTCGTGCGGGAGCAGCGGGGACAGCTCCTCGACCGCGTGCACGACACGGCGCACGGCGCGTTCCGCGTCGGCGGGGTCCGGGGCGCCCTCGGCCTCGAAGCCGATCGATCCGTCCTTCGACTGCCATGGCCGGATCTGCTCCACGGCATCCTTGAGCACGGGCCACGCCGGATGATCCACCACCCTGGTCGCGGGAGAAACCTGCTCCCCCGAAGCCGCCTGCACAAGAATTTCCGTCATGTCCCATCCTCTACTGGAGAACCTTGCGTCTGCAGACCGTATACATACGAGGTTCCTCCCAGCAAGCCGAGCCTCGGGAAATTATCCTGCACACCTCGGTTGTCACAGAACTTTTTCCTGTGCACCACGAGGTGGGCCGTTTCTTGTGCCACATACGCCCGAGCGGAGCGGGGCTCGGGCCATGACCGACGAGAATCGGCCGTTCCGCATGGGCCCATGGGTCAATCCGCGCCGGACTCGCCCACGCCAGGGTGACCGCCCCGGCTCGTACCGGCCAGGCACGCCAAGCGCGCGGCGCGGATCCCCCACGCAGGCACGGGTTCATCGCGGGGCGGGGCCACTAGGCTGCGGATCTGCCGCGCGGACAGTGCCGTCCGCTCCGGTCCGCGCGCGTGCCGAGCCGCCGTCGACGGAAGCGAGTTGAACCTTGAACTTCCTTACCATCGGTCACCGCGGAGTGATGGGTGTCGAACCCGAGAACACCCTCCGTTCCTTCGTCGCCGCCCAGCAGGCCGGCCTCGACGTCATCGAACTCGATCTGCACCTGAGCAAGGACGGCGCCCTCGTCGTCATGCACGACACCGAAGTGGACCGCACGACCGACGGGACGGGCCCGATCGCCGAGAAGACCCTCGCCGAACTGCGCGCCCTGGACGCGGGCCGCGGGGAGCGGATCCCGGTCTTCGAGGAGGTCCTGGACGCGGTGCGGGCACCGCTGCAGGCGGAGATCAAGGACGTGGCGGCGGCGCGGGCACTCGCCGAGGTCATGGAGAAGCGGGACCTCGTCTCCCGGGTGGAGGTGTCGTCCTTCCACGACGAGGCGATCGCGGAGATCGCCCGGCTCGTCCCCGGTGTGCGGACCGCGCTGATCGGCAGCCGCTACGGCACCGACATCGTCGAGCGGGCCGTCGCGGCCGGAGCGGGCAGCCTCTGCCTGAACATCCGCCGCCTCACCCTCGAGGTCGTCGAGGCCGCCCGCGAGGAGCGCCTGCGGATCATCGGCTGGGTGGTGAACACGCAGGACCACCTGCGGCTCGTCCGCGCCCTGGAGCTGGACGGCGCGACCACCGACTACCCGGAGATCAAGCGCACCGGCCGCTTCACCGCCTGACGCTCACGCGAGCTCCTTGACCAGCAGTTCGAACTGCAGGTCGTCTCGCTGCGGAATGCCGAAGCGCTCGTCGCCGTACGGGAACGGGGTCATCCGTCCCGTACGGCGGTAGCCGCGCCGCTCGTACCAGGCGATGAGGTCGTCGCGTACGGAGATCACGGTCATGTGCATCTCCGAGACGCCCCAGGTCTCGCGGGCCTGCCCCTCCGCCTCCGCGATGATCACCTTGCCGAGGCCGGCACCCTGCAGCGCCGGGCTGACCGCGAACATCCCGAAGTAGGCGTGGTCACCCCGGTGTTCGAGCTGGCAGCAGGCGACGACCACGCCCTCCCGCTCGACCGCCAGCAGACGGCTGTCCGGCGACTTGATGACGGCCAGCACGCCCTCGGGGTCGGTCCGCTGCCCCTCCAGGATGTCCGCCTCGGTGGTCCACCCGGTCCGGCTGGAGTCCCCGCGGTAGGCCGACTCGATCAGCGCGACCAGCGAGTCCACGTCCGCGTCGGTGGCGTCGCGGAAGGTGAGTCCGGTGACGGCGGTGGTCTCCATGGGCTGCTTCTCCACTCCTCGGGCGCGGCTCGGCCAGGGACGAGGGTAACGCCACGACTAGGCTCCGCTGCATGGTGCATGTACTCAGCAGCCGGACACTGTTGCGGCCGGCCGATCCCGAGCGGTCCCGCGTCTTCTACGGCGAACAGCTCGGCCTGTCCGTCTACCGCGAGTTCGGCGCGGGCCCGGAGCGCGGCACCGTCTACTTCCTCGGCGGGGGCTTCCTGGAGGTCTCCGGGCGGTCCGGGACACTGCCCTCCCCGGCCGTGCAGCTGTGGCTGCAGGTGGAGGACGTGGCCGCGGCGCACGACGAGCTGCGGGACAAGGGCGTCGAGATCGTACGGCCGCCGGTGAGGGAGCCGTGGGGGCTGGTGGAGATGTGGATCGCGGATCCGGACGGGACACGGATCGTCCTGGTGGAGGTGCCGGCGGATCATCCACTGCGTTATAGGCCGGGGATCTGACGTCACCCGGGGCGGTGTTCCCAGCGGCGGTCGGTGCGGGTGAGTTCGCGGAAGCCCGCCGAGGTCAGGTGGTCGATCGCCGTGCGATCGGCGGCCGGTTCGCAGGCGAGGAGGCGGTCCGCTCCGCACAGGCGCAGCCAGTCCGCGGCCCGGGCGAGGAGCCAGGGCTCCAGTCCCGCGTCGTACGAGTCCGGGTCGACGTGCAGGTTGCCGATGTCGGCGAGGCCCGCGGCCCGGGTGTGGCGTTCGGGGCGGGCCAGGGCGGTGTCGACCTCGATGAAGCCCAGGGCGCGGCCGTCGGCGTACGCCGTGAAGCGGGTGCCGCACTCCCCCAGCGTGCGCTCGACGGTGAATCCCGCCCTCGGCTCGCGGGTCGGCAGATCGGCCACCCGCGCGATCAGGATCACCTCCGTGTCCCCGGTGTGCCGGAAGCCGGCGCGTTCGTAGACCGCGCGGATGTGCGGCCAGTTGCAGGGCAGACCGTGGACCACGGGGGCGGGCAGCTCGCCGCTCGCCCGGCGCGCGCGGACGTTCCAGCGGGCGAACCCGGCGAGGCAGGCGGACATCAGCAGATCGGCGGCCGCCTCCGCGTCGGGCAGGAAGGTCGTCGGCGGATGGCAGACGAACCAGTCGATCTCACCGATGCCCCGGTAGTCCGCGCTCACCTCGGCGTCGGCCCGGTAACGCAGCAGATGGGCGGCGGCCATGACGCGGTCGCGCTGTGCGGCGACGAGCGTGAGCCGCTCGCTCACCCACGGGTCGGTGAGGGGCTCGTCGGGCTGTCGCTCCATGGCGCTGAGGACGGTGTTCACGGAGACCGAGACACCGGGGACGACGGCTGCGACGTGCCTGTTGATCAGATCGGTGAGCTGGTCGCGGTCGTCGCGGCGGAAGGGACGGACCTCGAGCGCGGGCATGCGGGACCTCCGGGGCAGGGTGCTGGTGCCGGGGCCGCCATGCGATGCGGTACGGCGTCGAGGGTACGTCGGTGCCGGCACCGGGCTCCAGGGGTTTCGCGGGATGGCCGGGTCCTGGGACGCGGCTTAGCGTGCTGGGAGGGGGTCTGTGCGGTCTCGCTGCGGAGGGAACACCATGAAGCTCGACAAGCCGGTGACCGGCGGGCCCTGCTGGACCGAGCTCGGGACCAGTGACCTGGCGGCCGCCAAGCGGTTCTACGCGGAGTTGTTCGGCTGGCGTGCCGAGACGGATCCGCGCCAGGAGGCGGGCGGCTACACGGTCGCGCACCTCGGGGACGCGGCGGTCGCCGCTCTGGCCCCGCTGTACCAGGAGGAACAGCCCGTCGCGTGGAACGTGTCGTTCGCGGTGCCGGACGCGGACGCCGCGGTGGCGCGAGTGGCGGAGGCCGGCGGGACGGTGCTGCTGGGCCCGATGGACGTGTTCGACGTGGGCCGCTTCGCGGTGGCCGTGGATCCGACCGGTGCGGTCTTCCAGCTGTGGCAGGCGCGGGCCTTTCCGGGCGCCGGGCTGTTCAACGCCCCCGGCTCGCTGGGCTGGGTCGAGCTGATGACCAGGGCTCCCGAGCGGGCGGTGGACTTCTACACGACGGTGTTCGGCTGGAGCGTCAACGCCTCGGAGCAGTACACGCAGTGGGGCATCGACGGTGCGGACTTCGGCGGCATGGTGACGATGGACGACAAGTTCCCGCACGAGGTGCCCGCGCACTGGCTGCCGTACTTCGCCGTCGCCGACGTGGACACCACGGCCGCCGCAGCGACGGACGCCGGCGGCACGCTCCTCATGGAACCCACCTCGGTGCCCGACGGGCCGCGGATCGCGGTGTTGCGGGATCCGCAGGGTGCCGTGTTCGGGATGTACCGGACCGGCGACGAAGGCTGATCATGCTCGAACCTGCGCAGCCGCGGCTGGGGGCGCTCAGAGGCGCAGCGCCCCCAGCCGGCCCTCGAGCTGGGCCAGCAACTCGCCGAGCATTGCGGCGAGTTCGCTGCGGCCTGCGGGGTCGAGTCCGGACAGCACGGATGTCTCGTGGGCGAGTTGCTCGGGCAGGATCCCGTCGACGAGGTCGCGTCCGGCGTCCGTGAGGCGGACATGGGCGACGCGGCGGTCGCGGGTGTCGCCGCGCCGCTCCACCAGGCCGCGTTCGGTGAGCTGCTTGAGGCGTTTGGTGACGGCGGCGCCCGAGGAGAAGGTCTCGCGAGCCAGTTCGCCGGGGGTCAGCTCGTGGCCGGAGCGGCGCAGGGCACCGAGCAGGTCGAACTCGGCGCGGCTCAGCCCGGCCCGGCGCAGCGGTGCGTCCTCGGCCTGCTGAAGGAGGGCGGCGCATCGGTTGACGCGGCCGATGATCTCCATGGGGCCGGTGTCGAGGCCGGGGTGGACGGCCTGCCACTGCCGTACGACGGCGGCGACGGTGTCCTGGCCCGCCCCTCGCTGTCCGTTCGGTGCCGTCATCGCCGTACGTCCTCCGTCCTCGCGTCCGTGCGCCCGCCCAGGAGCAGTCCCTGCCGGCGTACCGTCGCGGCGAGCGTACGGTGTCCGGACTGCTCGGCCGCCACGACCCGCTCGTGGGGCAGCGCGCGCTGCCACCATTCCCCGGACGCGGCGTCGGCGGTGGCGCGCAGGTCGGCCAGGGCGCGGCGGGCCGAAGCGCTCCGGGTGCCGGCTGCCGCTCCTCAGGGAGGCGGGGCAGCGCGCTCGGGAGCCGGCTCGGCGGTGGTCAGTGCGTGTTCGAGGCGGCCGCCGGAGCGTCGATCGGTGACGGCGAAGGCGGCCAGCGCCCCGACGTGGGTGTCCACGAGCCGCTCACCGATCAGCTCGCCCGGGTCCTGGAACCGGGCGAACTCGGTGACGAGCAGGGCCATCGGGGCGGGCTTGAACCAGATGTCGGAGGGCCGGCCGAGGCGCAGGGCAGCGGCGAGCGGGAATACTGGAGACCTCGCGCTCACCTGCCGTGCTCCGCCGAATGCTCCCCGTGTACCTCCTTGCGCTCGCGTGCGCGCCGCGAGTCCCGGGCATCGCATCCGATGACCGACCGTCGAGCGGGGAGGTGGGCGTGCACGGACCGGCGTCGCCCGGCTGGCTGCTGGTCGCGCTCTGCGCCGCGACCGGCACCTACTGCCTGCTGCGCATGCGCAGCAGCGTCGAGGAACAGCGCCGTGCCGCGGGCGGCGAGGCGCTGATGGGCTTCGGCATGGCCGCGATGGCCGTGCCTCCGGCCGTGTTCACTCCCCCGGCGTGGACCTGGCCCGGCTACGCGGCCGTGTTCGGCGCGGCCGCGTTGCGCGCCCTGTGGGCGGCCCGCGCGAGCGCCCACCATCTGCATCACCTGGTCGGAGCCGCGGCCATGGTCTACATGGCGGTCGCGATGGCCGTCTCCCCCGCGCACGGACACGGGCCCGGCGATTCCGGAATCCCGCTCCTGACCGGCGTGTTGCTCCTCTACTTCGCGGGCTACGTCCTGATCTCCGGCACGCGGCTGCTGCCTGTCGCCGCCGTGGCGGCCGGAGGCGGGACGGCCGGCTGGGGCGACCGTCCGGAACTGGCACGGGCGTGCCGTCTGTCGATGGGGATCGGGATGCTGGCCATGCTGCTCACGCTGTGATCGCGAGGGGCCGGGCCGGCCTCCACGAATCCGTGGTCTGCGTCACTTTGCGACAAGCGGCCGTACCCGGGCGTAGCCCGTCGCTCATAGGGTGCTGCCCATGATGGTCCCCGCGGTCCTGCTCCTGCTCGGCGCCCTGACCGCCGTCCTCGCGCCCAGGCTGCTCGTCCGGGCCGACTGGCGGGACCGTGAACCGGTGGTCGCACTGTGGGTGTGGCAGTGCGTGGTGGCCGCGGTGCTCCTGTGCTGCGCGCTGTCGATGACGCTGAGCGCGGCGGCCGCCTGGCAGGCGGTGCGTGGCCATGTGTTCGCCCCGGCGCCGCACGCGGTCGTGGAGGCGTACGCGCTGGGTGCCACGGGCCCCTGGGCGGCGGCGACCGCGGTGGCGCTCGCGTGCGGCGGCCTGTGGAGCGGGGCCATGCTGGTCCTGCAGGTCGTACGGGTGCGGGCCGGGCACCGGCGGCGACGGGCCGAACTCCGCCTGCTCGCCCCTCTGTTGCCCGGTGAGGAGTCCGCGACGGGCCGGCTGGTCGTGCTGGAGGGCGAGCGGCCCGACGCGTGGTGGCTGCCGGGCGCGGCACCCCGACTCGTTGTCACCACGGCCGCGTTGCGCCGCCTCAAGGGGCGGCAGCTGGACGCGGTCCTCGCCCATGAGCAGGGGCATGCGCAGGCCCGTCACGACTGGCTGCTGAATTGTTCGGCCGCGTTGGCCAACGGGTTTCCGCAGGTGCCGGTGTTCGCCGCGTTCCGCGACGAGATGCACCGGCTGGTCGAACTCGCCGCCGACGACATGGCCTCCCGCCGCTTCGGCCGACTGACGACCGCGCTCGCCCTGGTGGAACTCAACGAGGACAGGGGCGTGTTCGGCCCCGGCTCGACTCCGCACGGCCATGTCCCGCAGCGGGTGCACCGGCTGCTCACTCCCCCGGACCGGCTCACGGCGGCCCGCCGGCTGCGGCTGACGGCGGCGGCCGCGCTGGTGCCGGTGATCCCGGTCCTGGTGGCGTTCGTACCGGGACTGAGGGCACTGGGTTAGGGCCACGGTCCGAATCCCGGAGTTGGCCTTTCACCCCGCGGGTCGGCGAGGATCACAGTATGCACAACGCGACCGTCGAGGCCCCGCCCCGGACGCCGGACCACCGCACCGCCGTACGCGCGGCGTTCGTCCTGGCGCTGTGCTCCGCGCTGCTGCTGTCTCTGGTGGCGATCGACTGGCACCCCCTGACGACCGCCGACGGCGACGTGTCCCGCACCACGCACCGCTGGGCCGTCGCCGACCCGGACCTCACCCACGTCTCCCGCATCCTCACTGACTGGGTCTGGGACCCGTGGACGATGCGTGTCCTCTGCGCGGTCGCCGTGGTGTGGCTGGTGTGGCGGCGCTCGGCGTGGTGGGCGGCGCTGTGGCTGGTGGCCGTGACCGCCCTGGGCGCCGCGGTGCAGCAGTCCCTCAAGGCCGCGGTCGGCCGCCCCCGCCCGGTCTGGACCGACCCCGTCGACTCCGCCCACTACGCGGCCTTCCCCTCCGGCCACGCCATGACCGCGACGGTGGTCTGCGGCCTCCTCCTGTGGCTGCTCCACCACTACGGGGCAGGCCGCGCCGTGTGCCGTACGGCACTGGCGGTGGCGGTGCTCTCCGTGGTGGGCGTGGGCCTGACCCGGGTGTGGCTGGGCGTGCACTGGCCGTCGGACGTCCTCGGGGGGTGGCTGCTCGGGGCGATGCTGGTGGCGCTGGCGATCGTCACTTTCGAACGCGTGCGGGGCACCCGGGCGCACCCTGACTAGCGGACGATCTCGTTCAACTCCGGCCGCTCGACATGCGTACGTACGTACGATCGAGCGGCGGCCGCGGAGAGACCCGCGGAGCCGCTCAAGGAGGGGGCGCGTTGTCCAGCATTTCGAGACCCTCCTGCTCGGGTACTCGCGGACGACCGCTGCGGGCACTGCGCCAGGGCCTGTCCGGCGGGTCAGGTCGCAGGAAAGCCGCGGCTACTGATCTGCGCAGGTGAGCGGCGTCTGGTGCGTCCAGCTGCAAGGCGGAGGAGGGCGTCGACGCGGAGCGTCGGCAACCGACGACAACGCCGCAGATGGGCGTGCCAGGCCCCGCGTCTGCGGCATGATCCGCCGGACAGGCCCCACGGCGTCCGGTCGGCCGGCTCAGGCCGCGGAGGCATCGGCGGAAGCCGCGTCGAGCGAGTTCCCCCGGCCACGCTCTTCGGCGGGCGGACCTCCCTCGACTACGCCGCGCCGGCCATCAAGTTCAGCGTGGAGATCGTCGAGACCCCGCCGGCCGGTTACGCCATCGACCCTCTGGAGATCGCCGAGGCGCTCGACGAACCGGTCGTCTCCCGCGGTCGGCCCCCGATCACGTTCTACGGCACGCCGAAGCCCGCCCCGCTGAACCCGACGCTCCCGCGGCGGCTCTGCACTGGACAGAAGCGCGAGTAGAGTCCAGTGCATGGCTGCCGTGCTGTTCGACTTCTCCGGGACGCTCTTCCGCATCGAGCCCGCCGAGTCCTGGCTGCGCGCCGTGCTGGACGAGACCGGGATCGCCCTGCCCGAACCGGAGGTGGCCCCGACGGCACGCGCGCTGGAGGAAGCGGGTGCGCTGCCGGGCGGGGCCAACCCCGCGCGGCTGCCCGAGGACGTCGCCGACCTGTGGGAGATCAGGGACGAGAGCGCCGAGCTGCACCGTGCCGTGTACACCGGGCTCTCCCGCCAGGTCACGCTCCCCGACCCGAAGCTGCACGAGGCGCTGTACGACCGCCACAAGACGCCGGCCGCGTGGGCGCCGTATCCCGACGCCGCCGAGGTGCTGCGCACCCTGCGCGGGCGCGGCACGGCCGTCGGCGTGGTCAGCAACATCGGCTGGGACCTGCGTCCGGTGTTCCGCGAGCACGGCCTCGACCCGTTCGTCGACGCGTACGTCCTGTCGTACGAGCACGGCATCCGCAAGCCCGACCCGCGGCTGTTCGCGACCGCCTGCGCGGCGCTGGGCGCGGATCCGCAGGACGTGCTCATGGTCGGCGACGACCGGCGCGCGGACGGCGGCGCGGCGGCTCTGGGCTGCGGAGTGCACTTCGTGGACCATGTGCCGATCACGCAGCGGCCGGAGGGGCTGCGCCCGGTGCTGGACCTGGTGGACTGAGCCCGGCCCACCGCGGCAGGTCCCAGCAGTAATCGATCGCGCTCCAGCGCACCGAGCCGTGGCTTTCCCATGCCCACCGCGGGGATGATCCGGAGCTTCCCACGGCACAAAGAAGCCTGCCTCGGACGATCCCCCGCGTCGCCCGAGGCAGGCGGCAGCCCGGCGGCCCCTGTACGGGGCCGACCAGGACGCGCTGAGTATAGTTGGCTGGCAGCCAGTCAACGCAGGAGTTACAGCATGTCCCCGCGCAGCGCCTCGGTCAATGAAGAATTGCGGCGGCGTTCCCGGGAACGGCTCCTGCAGGCCGCGGTCGAGCTGGTGAGCGAGCGCGGATACGAGGCGACGACGCTCGGCGACATCGCGGACCGAGCGGGCTCGGCGCGCGGCCTGGTGTCGTACTACTTCCCCGGCAAGCGCCAGCTCGTGCAGTCGGCCGTGCACCGGCTGATGCACCGGACGCTGGAGGAGGGACTCGAGCGGGAGCCGTACACCGAGGACGGCCGGGAGCGGATGGCACGGGCCATCGACGCGATCCTGGGACTGGCCAGGGACCAGACCGTGCTGATGCGCCAGCACATGGCGGGACTGCTGCAGGCCGAGGGTTTCGTGCAGTGCCCGGAGCAGAAACGGCTGGCCGAACTGCTGCGGGACACCGTCGTCCGGCACGGCTCGCAGAACGTGGACGCCGACTACCCGATGCTGCGCTCCCTGCTGATGGGAGCCGTCTACGCGATGGTGCTGCCGAACGTGCCCATGCCGATCACCACCCTGCGCGCCGAGCTCTTCGCGCGCTACCGGCTCGACTGGGAGCAGGGCGTCCCGCCGGAGACCGGTGGGGCCTCCGGCGGGACGTGCGACACGGATCTGTCGCGGTTCTTCGCGACGGGCCGGGACCCCGGCGGTCAGTCGAAGTAGTCCGGCTGGGTCTGCACGTTGAGCTCACGCAGGTGGACCCGCTTGGCCGGATCCGTGCGGCGGTCGTCGAGCTTCAGGACATCGAAGCCCTTGGCGATGTCGTTGGAGTAGATGTAGCCGTTGTAGTAGTACGCGGACCACGAGCCGCCGACCGTGATCTTGTCCGTGGTCAGCGGGCCGCGCTCGAAGAAGGCGATCTCCTTCGGGTGCGACGAGTCGGTGAAGTCCCAGACGGAGATGCCGCCCTGGTACCAGGCCTGGACCATGAGGTCCTTGCCCTTGACCGGGATCAGCGAGCCGTTGTGGGCCACGCAGTTCTCGGTGTCCGCCTGGTGGCGGGGGATCTTGTAGTAGCTGCGGAAGACCAGCTTGCGGTGCTCGCCCTTGCCGACGATGTCGTAGATGCCGTCGGCACCGCGGTTCGGTCCGGTCGCCGCGTTGCAGGTGGCGCCGACGCCGCCGCCCAGCTCGTCGGTGAACACGACCTTGTTCGCCTTCTGGTTGAAGGTCGCCGAGTGCCAGAACGCGAAGTTGACGTTGTCCTGCACCTGGTCGATGACCTTCGGGTGCTCGGGGTCCTTGATGGAGAACAGGATGCCGTCGCCCATGCAGGCGCCGGCCGCGAGGTCCTTCTCCGGGAGGACGGTGATGTCGTGGCAGCCGGTCGTCTTGGAGACGCCCGGGTTGGTGGGTGCGCCCGGGTTGCCGCCGCCGTCCGGACCCTCACCGGGGAACAGGACGGGGAAGCTCACGACCGCGGCCTTCTCGGGGGCGTTGCGCGGCACCTTGATGACCGAGATGCCGTCGTGCGGCGGTTGGCAGTCGGGGTAGGTGGCGCTGGGCGAGTACGAGGAGACGTAGACGTAGACGTTCCTGCGCTCGGGGACCAGCGTGTGGGTGTGCGAGCCGCAGGCGGTCTCGACGGCGGCGACGTACTTCGGGTTCGCCTTGTCGCTGATGTCGAAGACCTTCATGCCCTCCCACGAGGACTTCTCCGTCGCGGGCTGCGTGGTGCTGTTGCAACTGCTGTCGCTGCGCGAGGAGTCGGTGGACAGGAACAGCAGGTTGCCGGAGACGGAGACGTCGTTCTGCGAGCCGGGGCACAGCACCTGGGCGACGGTCTTCGGCGCCCTGGGGTTGCTGATGTCGAAGATGCGGAAGCCGTCGTAGTTGCCGGCGAAGGCGTACTTGCCCTGGAAGGCCAGGTCCGAATTGGTGCCGGGTAAGGCTTCCTTGGGGACGTTGACGAGGTGCTCGACGTTCGCGGAGTGGACGATCTCGTCCTGGCCGGGTATCTCGCCGCTCGCCAGGGCCTCCTTCACCTGAGCCCGGGTGCTCTGTGACACCTCCTTCTGAGCGGCCTGGCCGTCCCCCGGGTCGGGCGTCGCGGCCGCCGGTCCTGCCGTGAGCAGCGCAGCCAGGAGTCCAGCGGCGGTCGCCACGACTCCCAGACGTCTGTGCCGCGTTCGGGGATCTTTCCACAGGATCACTGTTTTCCTCCCTAGTGCCGTTCGCGTCGGAACGGTGCACGCACCACGGAAGTATCGTCTTCGCCATGCACATACCAACAGTGGGCAACAAGCCTGCAATGAAGTTTTCTGATCATTGACGCGCGGAAGCGTGCTAGGACGGTCGTCAGCAGTCACAAGGTGTCCGTCATCCCGCCTGCCACAGGAGGTCGTTGTGCCCTTACGCCGTGCGTTCCCCGCGTCACTCGTCACGGCATCGGTGGCGGCCCTGGCCGTACTGGGGCTCGGGGCCTGTGACTCCGGTTCGGACGCCAAGTCGGCGGCGGCGACCGGGCCTTCGGTGCTCGCGCCCGGAAAGCCGGGCGAGGCGAACCGGACTCTGTCCGCAGAGGACGCCGCGCGGCAGCGCGCCGAGGACGACACCCCGAACTCGGCGGACGCCGCCTATGTGCGGATGATGATCGAGCACCATTCGCAGGCACTGGAGATGACCGAACTCGCCCCCGACCGCGCCGGGTCGAGCGACCTCAAGCGGCTCGCCGAGCGGATCGCCGCCGCGCAGGGGCCGGAGATCACGAGCATGAGGAGCTGGCTGAAGACGCACGGCGAGGAGGAGCGGGGCGGGGGGCACGATCACGCCGCGATGCCCGGCATGGCCACCGAGGCCCAGTTGAAGCAGTTGCGCGCCACGCGCGGGAAGGCCTTCGACGACCTCTTCCTCACCCTGATGATCGCCCATCACGAAGGAGCGATCACCATGGCCACCGACGTCAAGGCGCAGGGCAACAACATCCAGGTCGAGGAGATGGCCGACGACGTGGTCGCCCAGCAGACGAGCGAGATCACACGGATGCGCGACATGCAGTGACGTCGTGATGGGTGCTTCCGGGGCGCACGCAACGTAACCTTGCGATCACACTCCACAAGGATGACGTACGCGTGTGCGCCGCACAGCACCCTGTCAGCGGAGCACGGGCGGTGCGATCCTGGAGACATCAGCGATCTGCTCCGGTCCCTCGGGGTAAGGAGTTCCGCCGTGCTGCGTGTCGCCGTCGTCGGCTCCGGGCCGAGCGGGGTCTACACCGCCCAGAGCCTCGTCCAGCAGGATTCGTGCGTGCTCGTCGACGTCCTGGACCGGCTGCCCTGCCCGTACGGACTGGTGCGCTACGGCGTGGCACCGGACCACGAGAAGATCAAGTCCCTGCAGAACAACCTGCGGACCGTCCTGGAGCACGAGCGGGTGCGCTTCCTCGGCGGTGTCCAGGTCGGCACCGGCGGGGTGCCGGCCGCCCGGCTGCGCGAGCTGTACCACGCGGTGGTGTACTGCGTGGGCGCCGCGACGGACCGGCACCTCGGGATCCCGGGCGAGGAGCTGCCGGGCAGCTGGTCGGCGACGGAGTTCGTGTCCTGGTACAGCGCCCACCCGGACTCCACGGCCGACGGGTTCGTCCTCGGCGCCCGCTCGGCCGTCGTCATCGGCGTGGGGAACGTCGCGGTCGACGTCACCCGCATGCTGGCCCGCGGGGCGACCGAGCTGAGCCCCACCGACATGCCCCAGGAGGCGCTGACCGCGCTCGCCGCGAGCCGGATCACCGAGATCCACATGGTGGGGCGACGCGGCCCCTCCCAGGCCCGCTTCACCACCAAGGAACTGCGCGAACTCGGCGGACTGCCCGGAACCGACGTGACCGTGGACCCGGCCGAACTGGCCCTCGACCCGGCCTACGCGGACCCCTCCGGGCTTCCCGCCCCCCAGCGCCGCAACGTGGAGGTCCTGCGCGGCTGGACGAACCTGCCGGCCACGGGCGGCCCGCGCCGGATCCGGCTGCGTTTCTTCCTCCGTCCCGTCGAACTCCTCGCCGAGGGAGGCCGCGTGGGCGCCGTGCGCTTCGAGCGGACGGTGCCGGACGGGCGCGGCGGAGTGACGGGTACGGGCCGGTACGAGGACATCGAGGCCCAGCTCGTCCTGCGTTCGGTGGGATATCGCGGGGTCCCCCTCGAGGGGCTGCCGTTCGACACGGAGCGCGGGACCGTGCCGCATCTGGCCGGCCGTGTGCTGCGCGAGGGCGTCGTCGCGCCGGGCGAGTACGTGGCGGGGTGGATCAAGCGGGGCCCGACGGGGGTCATCGGCACCAACCGGCCCGACGCCAAGGAGACGGTGACGTCGCTGCTCGAGGACGCCGCCGCGCTCGTACGCAGGGAGCTGCCCGGGGATGCGCTCGACGTGCTGCGCGCCGAGGGGATCGAACCGGTCGATTGGGCGGGATGGCTGGCCATCGAGCGGGCCGAGGCGGAGCTCGGGGTCTCGCTCGGGCGCGGTGTGGTGAAACTGCCGGACTGGGAATCGCTGCTGGCCGCGGCGCGGACGATGCGCTCGTAGCGGAGCCCGGAGCGTCCGAATGGGCATGACACACAGTGGCAACGCCCGCGACATCAACAAACTGTTCAAGCCGCTTACGGTCTGATGCTGTCCGGATGTTGCCCCCGTGTCCCCGTCCCCGCCCCCGCCGCTCTGGAGAATCGATGACATCGACCGCGCCCGCGCATCCCGTCGACGAGGTCCCGCCCGCACGCCAGTTGGCCGCCTTCGGTCTGCAGCACGTGCTCGCCATGTACGCGGGCGCGGTGGCCGTGCCGCTGATCGTGGGCGGCGCGATGAAGCTGCCGGCCGCCGACCTGGCGTATCTGATCACCGCCGACCTTCTGGTGTGCGGCATCGCCACGCTCATCCAGTGCGTGGGCTTCTGGCGGTTCGGCGTGCGGCTGCCGATCATGCAGGGCTGTACCTTCGCCGCCGTCTCACCGATGGTGCTGATCGGGACGACGGGCGGCGGACTGCCCGCGATCTACGGCTCGGTCATCGTCGCGGGTCTCGCGATCGTGCTGCTGGCGCCGGTCTTCGGCAGGTTGCTGCGGTTCTTCCCGCCGCTCGTCACCGGCACGGTCATCCTGATCATCGGCGTGTCACTGCTGCCGGTCGCGGGCAACTGGGCCGCGGGCGGCGTCGGTTCGAAGGACTTCGGGGAGCCGAAGAACCTGGCGCTCGCCGGGTTCGTCCTTGCGGTGGTGCTCTGCGTGCAGCGGTTCGCACCGGCGTTTCTGAGCCGGATCGCGGTACTGATCGGCATCGCTGTGGGCCTGGCGGTGGCGGTGCCCTTCGGGTTCACGGACTTCGGCGGAGTCGGGGACGCCGACTGGGTCGGGATCAGCACGCCGTTCCACTTCGGGGCGCCTGCCTTCGAGGCGTCGGCGATCGTGTCGATGCTGGTGGTGGCTCTGGTGACGATGACCGAGACGACCGGTGACCTGATCGCGGTCGGCGAGCTGACCGGACGGAAGGTAGAGCCACGTTCCCTGTCCGACGGCCTGCGCGCCGACGGCCTGTCGACCGTCCTCGGCGGCGTGTTCAACACCTTCCCCTACACGGCGTACGCGCAGAACGTGGGCCTCGTGGGCATGACCCGGGTGCGCAGCCGCTGGGTCGTCGCCACCGCGGGCGGCATCCTCGTGCTGCTCGGCCTGCTGCCCAAGCTGGGCGCGGTGGTCGCGGCGATTCCGGCGCCGGTCCTCGGCGGTGCGGGTCTGGTGATGTTCGGGACTGTCGCCGCGAGCGGTCTGCGGACCCTGGCCGAGGTCGACTTCAAGGGCAACCACAACCTGACGGTGGTGGCCGTGTCGGTCGCGATCGGCATGCTGCCGGTGGGTGTGCCAACGGTCTACGCGAAGTTCCCGGACTGGTTCCAGACCGTGATGAACAGCGGCATCAGCGCGGGCTGCCTGACGGCGATCGTGCTGAACCTGCTGTTCAACCACCTTGGGGCAGAGTCCGGTTCACGTGGCTCGGTCGCACAGGGCACGACGAAGCCCACGGAAGAGGTCGTCTGACTCAGTCCAGCAGCGCGGTGTCCTCCGGCGAGCGCCGGTACACACCGTCCTGGCGGTCCAGATGGTGCAGGTCGACCAGGTAGCGGCGCAGCGTGACATGGTCGATCCCGCCTCCCTCGCACCAGACGCGCAGTCTGTCGTTGACCTCCTGCTCGCTGTACTCCCGGCCCGCCTCGAAGCTGCGCTCCGCGAGGTGGCGCAGGACGAGTTTCCCACTGGGCGGGCAGGCGCACCAGGCGTCCGTCACGCACGAACGTGCGCAGCACCGCCTCTACGCGCTCGTCCCCGGAACCGTGGTCCTGCGGCGGCGCGGGGGCGGAGGCCTCCCGGGCCAGGCCGCGAAAGTGGCCGTAGGACACCTCGAGTCCGCCGGCCTCCGACACGACGACCTGGCCGTCCTCCAGGCGGCGCAGGGCCACCAGGGCCTGCTTGCTCGGCAGGCCACTGCGTTCGACGACCTCGGTGACGGTTCTGGCGCCCAACGCCACGGCCGCGAAGGCCCGCACCCGCGACTCGTCGGCGAACAGCCTGACCACGTCGTCGGACGACATACTCACCTCAACGTCCCTCCAGGCAGGGGTTCCCGTCCCGGCGACGCTACCTTCCACCCCCACTCCCCTGCCCACGAATTTCCGCGTGCGGCCGAGCACCGGCCGCACGCGGGCCGAGGAGGCGTCAACTCACCGTGCAGGAAGTCCCGTTGAGTGTGAACGCGGCGGGCGCCGCGCTGTTGCCGGTGTGGTTCGCCTGGTAGCCGATGGTCACGCTCGCGTTCGGTGCGATCGTGCCGTTGTACGACGCGTTCGTGGCCGTCACCGCACCGGAGGCCGGGGTGTACGTGGCGCCCCAGCCGTTGGTGATGGTCTGGCCGGCGGGCAGGGTGAAGGCGAGCTGCCAGCCGTTGACCGTGGTGGTGCCGGCGTTGGTGAGGGTGGCGGAGCCGGTCAGGCCGGTGTTCCAGGCGTTGACGGTGACCGTCACCTTGCAGCCGCCCGGCTGCGGCTGGGGCGCCGGGCCCGCGCTGTCGAGGCCGAAGAACGTGAGCACGCGGGCCGCCATGCCGTAGCCGTACAGGTTGTGGCCGACGCCCTGCAGGCTGATCGCCTCGACGGGGGCCCGGTCACCTGTGCCGCCGTAGCGGGTGCGGGTCCAGCCGGACTGGGGCGAGTCGGTGGCGGCCGGGCTCTGGCTCACGCCCTGCACGTCGGTCCACTGCTTGATCTCCTCCCCGAAGTCGGGGTAGCGCAGCACGTCGTCCTCGGTGCCGTGCCACAGCTGCATCCTCGGCCGCGGGCCGGTGTAACCGGGGTATGCGCCGCGGGCCAGGTCGCCCCACTCCCGCGGGGTGCGGATCACCGTGCCGCCCGAGCACGCGCTGTTCCACTCGGAGCCGTCGGTGGTGGCGAAGCAGCCGAACGGCACGCCCGAGAAGGCGGCGCCCGCCGCGAACACGTCGGGGTAGTCGCCGAGCAGCACGTTGGTCATCATCGCGCCGGAGGAGATGCCGGTTGCGAAGATCCTTGCGGTGTCGGCGGAGTAGGTGCCGGTGAGACGATCGGATGGGCGGCGTCCGGCTTGGGACCAATCAGCTGGCCGCTGGAGGTCCAGGCGAAGGACCCGGGGAGCGGCCCCGCCCGGCCGGATCCGGCATCACCCGCGGCCGCCGGGCCGGGCGACAGGGCGAGGGTGGCGACGGCGATCAGCAGCAGGACCAGACCGCCGACGAACGTACGCGTGCGCGGAGTCGGCATCGACTCGCCCCTCTCGTGAGGAAGCCGTGAAGGGGAGGCGTCCGCCCGCATGGTGGCATGGACACGACGGCCATGGAAGCGCTCCCACGCCATGTTCCGGAAACCTTCCGAAAAGCCCGTGACGCCCTGGGAGTGGCCGAACTTGTTCTGCGCAAAGCGTTGACTAGAAAGCGCTTGCCCCCTACGTTCCGTTCAGCAGTGTGACCCACTCCTACATCACGGGGTGGCCGTCGGAACCCGTGGCGTCTGCGGGAAGTGCACTCCTCAGGCCGACACGAGTCCACCCGCTACCACACTGTCCGCGCGCGGAATTCAACATGGCGTACGTCTTTCACGTATCTGACCCGAAGCCCTCCCGAAGGGACGCACCCCGCATGCGTACAGGCACCCCACATACACACGCGCAAAGATCCGCCCTGGCCGCGGCGACCGCCGCTCTCGCCACGATGGCCGTTCTCGCCCTCCCCCAGCCGGCCGGGGCGGCCGAGAGCTCCCCGGTCGGGTTCGGCGCCGGGACGACCGGCGGTGGAAGCGCCACGGCGGTCACCGTCTCGAACCTTTCCGCCTTCAAGTCGGCCGTCACCGGGAACACCGCCAAGGTCGTCAAGGTCAACGGCCTGATCTCGCTGAGCGGTCAGGTGGACATCGGGTCCAACACCACGGTCCTGGGCGTCGGTTCGTCGTCCGGGTTCACCGGTGGCGGACTGCGGCTGAAGAACGTGACGAACGTCGTCATCCGCAACCTGAACATCAGCAAGCCGCTCGCGCCGTCCGACGGCATCACCGTCCAGGCGTCCACCAAGGTGTGGGTCGACCACAACTCCTTCTCGGCCGACCGCGACCACGACAAGGACTACTACGACGGCCTGCTGGACATCAATCACGGCTCCGACTACGTCACGGTGTCCTGGAACACCTTCAAGGACCACTTCAAGGGCTCGCTCGTGGGTCACAGCGACAACAACGCGAGCGAGGACACCGGTCACCTGCGGGTGACGTACCACCACAACCACTTCAGCAACGTCTACTCGCGCATCCCGAGCCTGCGCTTCGGCACCGGGCACTTCTACGACAACTACGTCGTCGGCGCCGACACCGCCTGTCACTCGCGGATGGGCGCCCAGATGCTCGTGGAGAACAACGTCTTCCGCGACACCAAGGTCGCCGTCACCACCAACCGCAGCAGTGACGTCGACGGCTACGCCAACCTGCGCGGCAACGACCTCGGTGGAGCCGCCACCGAGATCTCGCGGGTGGGGACCTTCACCTCCCCTCCGTACGGCTACACCGCAGAGCCCGCCTCGTCCGTCGTCGCCTCGGTGACGTCCGGTGCGGGCGCCGGAAAGCTCTGACCACCCAGCGGGCTCTGACCGCTCCAACAGGCTCTGACCGCTCCAACACGTTCTGACCAACCCCCCCATCAGGAAGAAGGAATCGGGACATGACTTCTTCGGCACCCCCGCCCGCCCGCCGGCGCGCCCTGACCGGCGGACTGGCCGCACTCGGACTCTCGATTGCCATGATCATGACAGAGGGCCCACTGTCTCCGGCGAGCGCCGCCACCTGGCCCACCGCGAACGGCAGCCAGGCGGTGTCCTCGACCATCCCGATCTCGGGCACCAAGGACTACGGGATGAAGCGTCTCTACGGCACCGGCGACCTGGGCAGCGGAAGCCAGGACGAGGACCAGGGGCCGATCCTGGAGTTGGCCAACGGCGCCGTTCTGAAGAACGTCATCATCGGCGCCCCCGCAGCGGACGGCATCCACTGCAAGGGCAGCTGCACCCTGCAGAACGTGTGGTGGGAGGACGTCGGCGAGGACGCGGCGACGTTCAAGGGCACCTCCTCGTCCAGCGTCTACACCGTCTCCGGCGGCGGCGCGAAGGAAGCCGGCGACAAGGTGTTCCAGTTCAACGGCGCCGGAACGCTCAACGTCTCGAACTTCGCGGTGAAGAACTTCGGCACGTTCGTCCGCTCGTGCGGCAACTGCAAGACGCAGTACAAGCGGACGATCAACCTCAACACCATCGAGGCGACCTACAAGGGCGGCAAGCTCGTCGGCATCAACACCAACTACGGCGACTCGGCCACCCTGCGCAAGATCACCATCGTCGGCGACAGCAGCAAGAAGATCGTCCCGTGCCAGAAGTACATCGGCAACAACACGGGCAAGGAGCCGACCACGAACGGCAGCGGGCCGGACGGCACGTACTGCAAGTACTCCAGCTCGGACATCACCTACAAGTGAGCTGATTCCCCCCACGGTTCCGCACGTTCCCCCACGGTGAAGGCGGCCGTACGAAGCGTCCCCGCACGGCGCTTCGTACGGCCGTCGCCTCATTCCCGCAGGCCGTGCTGCGGCACCGTGCCCGCCAGCTCGCCCTGGTAGGCCGTGTAGGCGGTCCGCAGTTCCGCGCCGGGCCAGTCGGCCGGCAGCAGCTCGGGGGGCAGGACGGGGTCGGTGAGCAGGTGGCGTACGACGGCCGCGAAGGCGGTGAGGCGGTCGGCCGGGGGATGCGTCCGCCCGATGTGGGCGAGCAGGGACCGGGCCGTGGCCGACCAGGTCTCCAGCGGCCACAGCGCGGCGGCCAGCTCGCGCGCGGGCCGGCCGGGGCGCGCCGTGTAGTGCTGGGCCACCTCGTCGAGCCCGTCCGGAAGGGGGCGGAGGAGGTTGGCGGGCCGCAGCCACACGCCCTCGCGGAGTTCGGCCAGCCGCAGGGCGGTCAACCGGGCGCGCAGGTCGGCGCGTTCGGCGGGGCCGCGGCCGGTCGCCGTGATCACGACCATCTCCCATTCGCCGTCCCACGCGCGCGTGCGGGGGTGTACGGCGTCGTCCTGGCGGCGCTGGCGCGCGAGCAGGCGCTCGCTGAGGCGGTAGACGGAGTCCGTGCGCCGCAGATCGCCGGCGGCCACCATCCGGCTGAGCGCTGCCCGCAGCGTGGATCCGCCGACGCCGAACGGTTCCACCGCGCGGACGAGGTCCCGCACCGGAAGCTCCGGCGGATGCGCGCCCAGCAGCAGGCTCAGCACGACCGACCGGGCGGACAGCGGCCGCAGGTCGACCTCGCCGGGCCGCACCGACACGTTCATGCGCATGGTCACGTACTGTACGTGCGGATCATTGTTGCATCATTGCTGCGACCGCAGAAAGAGTGCAACATGGGCCGTATGGTCTCGACACTCGCGCACGAACGGTCCACCACGCACGACGTCACCAACCAGACCCCGCCGCTGACGCCGTACGACGCCTCCGAGGACACCGCCTTGCTGGAAGGGCTGCGCCGGGAGGGCGCCGGCTGGGCCGAGCAGGACATCCGGCGGCTCGGCCGCCGGGCGGGTGGCCCCGAGGCCCAGGAGTGGGGCGACCTGGCCAACCGCCACGAGCCCGAGCTGCGCACGCACGACCGGTACGGCAACCGCGTCGACGAGGTCGAGTTCCATCCCAGCTGGCACGAGCTGATGCGGGTCGCGGTCGCCGAGGGCCTGGCCGGGGCGCCCTGGGCGGACGGGCGGAGCGGCGCCCATGTCGCCCGTACCGCGGGCGGCCTGGTGTGGGGGCACACCGAGGCCGGGCACGGCTGTCCGACGTCGATGACGTACGCGTGCGTGCCCGCGCTGCGCCGCCAGCCGGAGCTGGCCAAGGTCTACGAGCCCCTGCTGACCAGCCGGGAGTACGACCCGGGGCTCAAAGTGCCGACAGACAAGCGCGGGCTGCTCGCGGGCATGGGGATGACCGAGAAGCAGGGCGGCTCCGACGTCCGTACGAACACCACGGCCGCCACGCCCACCGCCGAGCCCGGCGTGTACACCCTGCGCGGGCACAAGTGGTTCACCTCGGCGCCGATGTGCGACGTTTTTCTCGTCCTGGCGCAGGCTCCGGACGGCCTGTCGTGCTTCCTGGTGCCGCGTGTGCTGCCCGACGGCAGCCGGAACGCCTTCCGCATCCAGCGACTGAAGGACAAGCTGGGCAACCGGTCCAACGCCTCCTCGGAGCCCGAGTTCGACGGCACCCTCGCCTGGCTGGTCGGCCCCGAGGGACAGGGCGTCAAGACGATCATCGAGATGGTCAACTGCACGCGCCTGGACTGCGTGATGATGTCGGCGGCGCTGATGCGCAAGACGCTCGTCGAGGCGGGCCACCACGTGCGGCACCGCAGCGCTTTCGGCGCACGGCTTCTCGACCAGCCGCTGATGCGCAACGTCCTGGCCGATCTGGCGCTGGAGTCCGAGGCCGCCACGGCCCTCACCCTGCGGCTGGCCGGCGCGGCCGACCGGGCGCTGCGCGGGGATGCGGGCGAGCAGTCGTTCCGCCGGATCGCCACCGCCGTCGGCAAGTACTGGGTCACCAAGCGGGGCCCGGCCTTCACGGCCGAGGCCCTGGAATGCCTCGGCGGCAACGGGTACGTGGAGGAGTCCGGCATGCCCCGGCACTACCGCGAGGCTCCCCTTCTGTCGATCTGGGAGGGCTCGGGGAACGTCAACGCCCTGGACGTACTGCGGGCGTTGACCCGGGAGGCCGGCACCGCGGACGCCCTGTTCGCCGAACTGGCCCTGGCGCAGGGGGCGGACACCCGTCTCGACGCGGCCGTGACGCGGCTCAAGGACCGGCTGGCAGCGGGGTCACAGGCCGGTGCCCGTCGCCTGGTGGAGCTGATGGCCCTGGCACTGCAGGCCTCCCTCCTGGTCCGGTACGCCCCGCCCGCGGTCGCCGACGCCTTCTGTGCGACGCGGCTCGGCGGCGACTGGGGACACTCCTTCGGGACGCTTCCGGACACCGCCGACCTCGACGCGATCCTGCACCGCGCGCTGCCGGGCGGGGACTGACCACGAGGTCGGCGGACAGTCGCCGCACGATTCCGCTGCGTTGTCAGTGCCGTGGTGCACACTCGCGGGCGTTGGGACTTCGCCTGGGGAGGACAACGTGTGCACGGGGCGAGGAGGTCGACTGGGCCTCGATGCGGCATGCGTGCGTGGAGCCGGTGCCCGGCTGTCGTGCCCGCCCGGCGGGCACACCACTGGCCTGCGGCGCAACGGGCGGCCTCCGCTGTCCGGCGGCCAGTGGGCGGGCCGAGGCCCTCGCGTGAGCGATCCGGCCGCCCCGGACGGGCCGACACCCCGGTCCCGACCGTGGGCGCGCGGCCCTCGGGCCCTCCCGGCCGGCGGTCGGCCGAACGTCACCCGACCCACGCCCGGCCCAACTGGCCTCCGTTGCCGTCAGCCCGTCTTGCGCCCCCACAAGGGGCCGAACAGTGCCCACTCCGCATCCCACAGGTCCATGCGCCGTCGCTCCAGCCGCCCGCGCAGGGCGCGGCCGCCGGCGAAGGGGACAGCGGCGGCGCTCACCCCGGCGAGACCGCCGATGAGCGAGGCCCGCAGGCGGGCCTCGGACACGGTGGCGGGCTGGGTCACCAGGCGGCCCTGCCGGTCCGTCCAGACGGTGACCGGGGTACCGGCGTTACTGCCGGGCACCACCCTGGCCTGCCCGGAGTGCGGGGAGCCGTCCGTCGCGGTCCAGCTCACCTTCGCCCAGACCCGCTCGCCGCTGCTCGTGCCCGGGTTCTGGCCGGTCTTGCCCGGCGCCTTCTCGGTGAGCCGTGCCATGACGGGCCGCCACTCCACGCGCTCCAGGGCCAGCCCGTGCTCCACGGAGCGGGCCGCCGCCAGACCGGCCAGCACCCCGGCGAGGACGGTGAGCACCCAGGCACCGAGCACCAGCCAGGCCTCGACCTTGTCGGCGCGACGCCTGAGCGGGTTGCGCCGCCAGCGCCACAGCCACACCTTCGGACCACGGAACGCCATCGAAGGCTTCCTCCTCATGACCACACGAACATCCCGACCGCCATCCCATACGGGCGGCGTCCCCTCGATGCTCAGGGCAAGTCCTACGGCACAACGGTCCCACGTGCCCACCGCAGTCGCAGAAGTCCCCGCGAGCGCCGCCCGGCAACTCCGTGGCAGGCCGCCGACACGGCTCTCACCTGCGCCGACGTCGGTTCCGGGGGTGACTGTCAGTGGCGGGGTGCAGACTGGCCGGTGTCTGAGACGAAGACGTCGCGGAGGTGATCGGCATGACCGAGGTTCTGCTCGCC
Source organism: Streptomyces sp. HUAS ZL42 (assembly GCF_040782645.1). GTDB lineage: Bacteria > Actinomycetota > Actinomycetes > Streptomycetales > Streptomycetaceae > Streptomyces. The sequence goes on along the minus strand of NZ_CP160403.1, from coordinate 8,632,417 downwards.
GTGGGCACGCGCAAAGGCCTGTTCATCGGGCGTCGGCGCGGTGGCACATGGGAGTTCGACGAGAGTCCCTATTTCAACGCGCAGGCCGTGTACTCGGTCGCCATCGACACCCGCGGCGACACCCCGCGGCTGCTGGCCGGGGGCGACAGCGCGCACTGGGGCCCGTCCGTGTTCCACTCCGACGACCTGGGCCGTACCTGGACCGAACCCGCCAGGCCGGCCGTCAAGTTCCCCCAGGACACGGAGGCTTCGCTGGAGCGGGTGTGGCAGCTGCACCCGGCCGCCGCCGAGCCGGACGTGGTGTACGCGGGCACGGAGCCGGCCGCGCTGTACCGCTCGGAGGACCGCGGGGAGAGCTTCGAGCTGGTCCGTCCCCTGTGGGAGCACCCCACCCGCTCGCAGTGGGTGCCGGGCGGCGGCGGGGAGGGCCTGCACACGGTGCTGACCGACAAGCGCGACCCACGCGCGGTGACCGTGGCCGTGTCGACGGCCGGGGTGTTCAGGACGACCGACGGCGGGGCGAGCTGGGCCCCCTCCAACTCCGGTGTCTCCGCGGTGTTCCTGCCGGATCCCGATCCTGAGTTCGGCCAGTGCGTGCACAAGATCGCCCAGGACGCGGCGACCCCGGACCGCCTGTACCTGCAAAACCACTGGGGGGTGTACCGCAGCGACGACGCGGGCGCGCACTGGACCGACATCGGCGAGGGCCTGCCGTCCACGTTCGGTTTCGCGGCGGCCGCGCATCCGCACCGCGGTGACACGGCGTACGTCTTCCCGATCAACGCCGACTCGGACCGGGTGCCCGCCGACCACCGATGTCGGGTCTTCCGCACGGCGGACGCGGGCAAGACCTGGGAGGCGCTGTCGGCGGGCCTGCCCCAGGAGGACCACTACGGCACGGTGTTGCGCGACGCGCTGTGCACGGACGACGCGGATCCGGCGGGTGTGTACTTCGGCAACCGCAACGGCGAGGTCTTCGCTTCGGCCGACGACGGCGACAGCTGGCGGCAGTTGGTGTCCCACCTGCCGGACGTGCTGTGCGTGCGCGCCGCGGTCGTCGGGTGACCGGATGGGGCGGTCGGATACGGGGCGGGGCCGTCTCCGGCTCGAGGTCTTGACGACCCGCCCCAAGGCGCTCCATGACCGGTGACACGCCACTCATGCCTCGTGGTGAGGTTGGGTGCGCGGAGTCCGATGGCGGAAAGAGGCCATCGACGGAAGCTGTCTGCCCGGCGGCCGGGCCCCTCCCCCTTCCGATCCGGGCGAGCCTGCCGCAGAACCACCCGCACCTTCGCCCGCGTCTTGATCTACGGTGTCATCAGCCACTTACGACGGGGGAGGGGCCGTGGAGCAGGCAGGGACGGCGCTCGCCGAGCGGATTGCCGAGCGGAGAAGGGGAGTCGGGGACCCTCGTGCGCTGGTCGGTGAGATGCGGCGGACGGTTTTGCTGGTGCCGGTGGCCGGGGGAGGTCTGTGGTCGGCGCGGTCGGGCGGGGTGCGGTGGATCTGCGGGTTCACCGACGAGGCCGCGCTGGCCCGGTTCGCTCTGCGGCACGGGTCGGGTGATCAGCCCATGGACTACGCGGCGCTGCTGGGCGCGCGGATCGTCGACGAGGTCGTGCCGTCGCTGAACGAGCCCGCGGGCCTCGCCGTCGACATCGCCACCGAGGACGGGTCGATGTTCTTCCCGCCGGTCGCCGGCATCGTTGCGGACGGTGTCGCGGTCGACTCCGGTCCGGCGGGAGAGGGGCGCGGCCGTGAGCGGTGACGGGATGGACCTGCAGCTCGGCAGGGAGGCCGTCGCGAAGTTCACGCAGGGCGTGGGCGCGACCATCGACCAGCTCGGTGAACTCGGTGGTGCCACCGGTTCGGTGATGGGCAAGGGTTTCTCGGAGCTGGCGATGACCGGGATGGAGGCCGGGCATCACGGTCTCTCGGTCGAGTTCGAGGATTTCTGCGAGCGCTGGGAGTGGGGTGTGCGGGCCCTGGTGAGCGATGCCAGCGCGCTCGCGAACCGCCTCGGCCTGGCGGCGGGCACCCAGTGGGAGCACGACCAGTACGTCGCGGGTGCGCTGAAGGTGGGCGTCAACTCCGTGATGGGCGGCAACCCGCACGCCACCGAGGAGGAGATCACCCGGCAGGACTGGGGGGACGTGTTCACGCCGGACGCCCTGAACCCGGACTGGAGCGCCGAGTCGTGGGAGCAGGCCGGTCAGGAGATGGAGCAGACCTGGAAGGACACCGGCCGCACGGTTCTCACCGAGGGCCAGGGCGGTCAGCGATCGCGGATGCTCAACGACGCGTTGGGTATCTCCGACGACGAGTGGAACCAGGCGCTGGACGACACCTTCGGCCCGTCGCCGCAGGAACGCGCCGAGCAGGCGCGGCAGCAGGGTGAGTCCGGGGGGAACTGACGGTGGGTATCGGCGACTTCATCAGTGATATCACGCCCGACTCGGTCGAGGACGCGGTGGAGGACGGCGTCGAGTGGGTCGGCAACCGGGTCGAGGACGCCGGGAACTGGACCGCCGACCGGCTGGACGACGTCGGCTGGGAGTCCGGTGCGGACTGGGTGCGCGAGCAGTCGCGTTCGGTCGCCAACCGGATGGGCGCCGAGGTCGACGAGATGGACCTCGGGCAGACCGAGGACAAGACCAAGCTGATCTACGGCAGCCCGGACAAGCTGCGCGCCTCAGCCGAGAAACTCCGCGCCTTCCAGACGGCGTTCGACAGCGCCGGCGACGGTCTCAAGGGCCTCGACTCCTCCCGGCTCAAGGGTGAGGCGGCCGAGGCGCTGCGCACCGCGGTGGGTACCCAGCCGCCCAAGTGGTTCACCGGTGCCGACGCCTGCGAGAAGGCGGCGGCCGCGCTGGAGGCGTTCGCCGGCACCGTCACCTGGGCCCAGGGGCAGGCGCAGACGGCGATCGACAAGTGGAAGGAGGGTGTCAAGGCCTCCGAGGACGCCGCCGACGCCCACCGCAAGAAGGTCGACGCCTACAACGCCGCGGTCGACCGTTACAACGCCCAGCCCGCCGACAAGCGCGATCCGTCCTCGCTCCCTGCCAGGCCCGCGGCGACGTTCGACGACCCGGGCAAGAAGCTGATGCAGGACGCCCAGGACATCCTCGCCGAGGCCCGCAAGCAGCGGAACACGGCGGCGGAGACCGCGCGCACGGCGGTCGGTGCCGCCCGCGACATGGCCCCGCAGAAGCCGTCGTACGCCGAGCAGTTGGGCGACGGGTTGCAAGAACTGCAGATCATGGGCGACCACGTCGGCGGCGGCATCATCAAGGGCACGGCCGGCATCCTGAACTTCGTCCGCAGCGTCAACCCGATGGACCCGTACAACCTCACCCACCCGGCCGAGTACGCCACGTCCCTCAACAGCCTGGCCGCGGGTCTGGTGGTCGCCGCCAACGACCCGGTCGGTACCGGCAAGCAGATGGTCAGCGACTTCATGAAGGACCCGGCCGAGGGCTTCGGCCGGCTGATCCCCGACCTGGCGCTGACCGCGGCCACCGGTGGCGGCGGCGCCGCGGTCAAGGGCGTGCGCCTCGCCGAGGAGGCCGCCGACGCCGCACGGGTGCGCAGGCTGATCGACGACGCCCCGGACGGCACCCACAACCGCGTGGACGGGGAGCGCACCACCGACGGCTCGGACCCGGTGGACCTCGCCACGGGCCGGATGTTCCTGCCCCAGACCGATGTGGAGATCCCCGGCATTCTGCCGCTGGTCTTCACCCGCCGCACCGAGTCCGGCCTGACGGTCGGCCGCTTCCTGGGGCCCTCCTGGTCGTCCACGGTCGACGAGCGTCTGCAGATCGACGCCGTCGGCGTCGTCCATGTCACCGCCGACGGTCTCCTGATCACCTATCCGCACCCGGTGCCCGGCGATCCCACCCGACCGGAGACGGGCACCTCCCGAGCCCTCCTGACCCGGGACGGACACGGCGACTACACCATCACCGACCCCGACACCGGCCTGACCCGCCAGTTCACCGCCCCGTCCGGCAGCGAACCCGGAGGCGACGGCGTCGCCTGGTTGTCGGGCGTCTCCGAACGCAACGGCCACTCGATCACCGTCGACCGCGGCGAGGACGGCGTGCCGCTGGCCCTGACCCACTCGGCAGGCCACCAGGTGAGAGTGACCACCGCCGACGGCCTGGTCACCGCTCTGTCCCTGGCCGGCGCGGGCGAGGGCGGCGCGGACCTGCCGCTGATGGGCTACGGCTACGAGGACGGCAACCTCACCGCCGTCACCAAGCCGTCGGGCGCCACCACCACGTTCGTCTACGACGACCGCCGCCGCGTCATCGCCTGGATCGACTCCAACGCAAGCCGCTACGACTACGTCTACGACGACCGGGACCGGGTCGTCGCCGAGGGCGGTGAGGCCGGCCATGTCCAGATCACTCTGGCCTACACCGAGCCGCACCCGGAGACAGGCCACCGCACCACCACGCTCACCACCGCGGACGGGCACGCGACCCGCCACCTGATAGGTGCGGGCTGCCGCGTCCTGGCCACCACCGACCCGCTCGGCCACACCACCCGATTCACCCACGACAGAAGCGGCAACCTGCTGACCCGCACGGACCCACTGGGCCGCACCACCGCGTACTCCTACGACGAGGAGGGCCGGCTTGTCACGGTCACCCGTCCCGACGGCAGCGAACTCCGTGTCACACGCGGCCCGTCCGGCCTGCCCACGGAGCGCCACGAACCGGACGGCGCCCGCTGGCTCCAGGAGTTCGACGAGCGTGGCAACCGCACGGCGCTCACCGATCCGGCCGGCCGCACCACCCGCTACACCTACGACGAGTCCGGTCTCCTGACGTCCGTCACCGATGCCCTGGGGGCCACCACCGTCGTGTTCTGCGACGACGCCGGCCGCCCGGTTCAGGTGACCGACCCGGCCGGCGGCACCACCCGGCTGGAACGCGACGCCCTCGGCCGTCTTGTCCGTATCACCGGCCCGGTGGGCGCCGTCACCCGCCTTCAGTGGCACGCCGACGGGCAGCTCGCCCGGCGCACGGGCCCCGACGGCGCCATCGAGTCGTGGACCTACGACGGCGAGGGCAACTGCCTCACCCACACCGACGCGGCGGGCGGGGTGTCCCGCTTCGAGTACACCCACTTCGACCTGCTCGCCGCCCGCACCCTGCCGGACGGCGCACGGTACGAGTTCGAGCACGACGCCGGCCTGCGGCTCACCCGGGTCACCGACCCGCAGGGGCTCGACTGGACGTACGGGTACGACCGGGCCGGCCGGCTCGTCTCCGAGACCGACTTCGACGGCCGCACCGTCATCTACGGCCTCGACGCCGCCGGACAGCTCACCACCCGGACCGATCACCTCGGCGGCGTGGCCGCATACGTGTACGACGAACTCGGCCGGGTGGTCCGCAAGGAGGTCGCGGGCCGGGTCACCGTCCACACCTACGACCGCGCGGGACGCCTGATCCAGGCGTCGAGTCCGGACAGCGAACTGGTGCGCCGCTACGACCGGTGCGGCCGGCTGAGGACCGAACTCGTCGACGGCCGCGCCCTGGACCACGCCTTCGACGCAGCCGGCCGCCGGATCCGTCGCACCACCCCCACGGGACTGGTCACGAGCTACGCCTACGACGCCGCCGGCCGCCCCACCCGGTTGTCCTCCGGCGGCCACGACATCACTTTCACGCACGACGCGGCCGGACGCGAAGTGGAGCGCGTCTTCGACGACATCGTCAGCCAGGCCTCCGCCTGGGACGAGGCCGGCCGGCTGTCCGCCCAGCACCTGACCGCCGGTTCCCGCACTCTCAACGAGCGTACGTACGCCTACCGCGCCGACGGCCGTCTCACCGCGACGTCCGACCGGGTGTCGGGAACGCGCACCTTCGACCTCGACCCGGTCGGCCGGGTCACCGCCGTCCACGCACGGGGCTGGAGCGAGCGGTACGCCTACGACGCGAGCGGCAACCAGACCTCGGCCGCCTGGCCCGACTCGCACCCCGGCCACGAGGCCACCGGCCCCCGCGCCTACACCGGCACCACCGTCACGCGTGCGGGCGACGTCCGCTTCGAGCACGACGCCCTCGGCCGCGTCACCCTGCGCCAGAAGACCCGGCTCTCCCGCAAACCGGACACCTGGCGCTACACGTGGGACGCCGAGGACCGCCTCACCTCCGTGGTCACCCCCGACGGCACCCGCTGGCGCTACCGCTACGACCCCCTGGGCCGGCGCACCGCCAAGCAGCGCCTGGCGGCGGACGGCGAGACCGTGGCGGAGGAGGTCCGTTTCACCTGGGACGGCCTGACCCTCTGCGAACAGACCACCGTCTCCGGCGACCTGCCCCGTCCGGTGACGCTCACCTGGGAACACCGCGGCCTCGTGCCCCTCGCGCAGACCGAACGCATCCTCACCCCTGACGCCCGGCAGGCGGAGATCGACCGGCGCTTCTTCGCCATCGTCACCGACCTGATCGGCGCGCCCACCGAACTGGTCGACGAGTCCGGGAACGTCGCCTGGCGCACCCGCACCACTCTGTGGGGTTCCACCGCCTGGTCCCGCTCCAGCACGGCCTACACCCCGCTCCGCTTCCCCGGCCAGTACTACGACCCGGAGACCGGCCTCCACTACAACCTCTTCCGTCACTACGACCCGGAGACCGGCCGGTACGCGTCCCCGGACCCGCTGGGGCTCTCACCCGCGCCGAACCCGGTCGCCTACGTGACCAACCCGCACACGGTCTGCGACCCCTTCGGCCTGTCGCCGTACCCGAACGGCGAGGGCCCGACCATCGGCGAGTACACGTCCAAGGGCGAGGGGCAGGACCTCAAACGCTCCGCCATGGTGGGCGACGACCAGTGGCACTTCAACACCGGCCACGGCTACGACCGAGCCCACACCGGACCTGACGGAACCACGAACGATCTGCGCACCACCAACTTGAAGCCCGACCAGATCGAACAGGCGATCGTCTCGGACGTGTACGCGTACATGAAGGACGGCGGGGTCGTTCCCCGAGCCAGGACACCCGAGTTCACCGGACCGCTCGACAGGTCGGTGCAGATCGACGGGCACGACGTCGGCTACCGGGTCATCCAGCGGCCCGACGGCGCATACCAACTGTCCACCTATTGGCTCAACCCGTAGCGGCCGGTCCCCGATTCCGGCACCGCACCGGTTGCCCGGGCGGCGCCGGGGTCTGCTGCTAAGGTCTGGGCGCCCGTACCGTCCACGAGCACCCCGGCCCTCCGCGGCGCCGGAGGAAATCCGTCAGGAGAAGCGAGAGATGCCCGATCCGACCCCCGCGGCCAGGAGCCTCAGCCAGGCGATCGACGGCGCCGACAGCCGGCAGGTCAACGAAGCGGCCCGGGAGTTCGTCGAGAAGCTCACCTTCGCGACGGCCGACGAGATCCTCGCCATGCTCCGGGACGTCCTCGCCGAGGACTGGATGGCCCTGCCGCCCTGGGCCCGGAATCTCGCCTATCGCCTGGCTTGCCTGCAGCGTCCTGACGACCCGCGGCTGCTCCGGGAGGCGGCGGCGGACCTGCTGTCCTTCGGACCCGACTGGGACACGTTCGCCGAGGACCTCCGCAGGCGTGCGGCGGAACTGGAGTAGGGCCTGCTTTCCGCGGAACCCCTTGCCGGACGACTGACTGCTTCCGCCACTACGGCTCCGCGCCCGGCCGCCACACCTCCCCGGACCCGCTGGGCCGCGCTCCCGCGCCGACCACGAGGACAACTGGTCGGGCGGAGTTCCGGATACCGGAAGCGGCCGCCCCCTCCGAGGACTCCGCCCCGGGATGCCGTGCTGATCCGCCTGCGCGACCTCGACGTCCTTGACGAGCCGCTGGAGGCCCCCGTCGGCATCGCCCTCGACCGGCGCTCCTCGTCCGGCACGGCACCGTCGCCGGCGGATCCCGATCGACCCGGCTCGGAACTTGACCGCGCCGCGGCCGCGCGCACCCTGCCCTACGGCAGTCGCCAGTCCACCGGTTGCGCACCCTGCCGCAGCAGCAGGTCGTTGGCCCGGCTGAACGGCCGCGAGCCGAAGAAGCCCCGGTCCGCCGACATCGGCGAGGGATGAGCCGACTCGATCGCCGGAAGATCTCCGAGCAGCGGACGCAGATTGCGTGCGTCGCGCCCCCACAGGATCGACACCAGCGGCTTTCCCCGCGCGGCCAACGCCCGGATGGCCTGCTCGGTGACCTCCTCCCACCCCTTGCCTCGGTGGGCGCCCGGCTTGCGCGGGGCCGTGGTGAGCGCCCTGTTGAGCAACAGCACGCCCTGCTGGGTCCACGGCGTCAGATCGCCGTTGGACGGCCTGGGCAGCCCGAGGTCGGAGTGCATCTCCCGGAAGATGTTCTCCAGACTGCCCGGCAACGAACGCACCTCAGGCGAGACCGCGAAACTCAACCCGATCGCCATACCCGGTGTGGGATAGGGGTCCTGACCCACGATCAGGACGCGAACGTCGTCGAAGGGCTGTTGAAAGGCCCGCAGGACATTCGCTCCGGACGGAAGGTAGGTCCGGCCGGCCGCTATCTCGGCCCGGAGGAAGTCCCCCATCACGGCGATACGTTCGGCCGCAGGTTCGAGAGCCTTCGCCCAGCCTGCTTCGACAAGTTCATGCAAGGGTCGTGGTGCCACAGCGCGTCACCCTACTGGCACACACCGCGCTCCCGCACAAACACGGAGGCCCCCACGCGGTCGCGCCGGAGTTGCGGCCGCTACCCGGCAGCCTGATCAACATTCCGAGAGGGGGATTGATCCCCTTCCGGGGCAAGTCGCCCGGAAAACACGCCGATCACTTCTGATCTGTACGTAACTCATCAGACAAAACAGGACGGATACCGCTCACCTGCACCCTCCCCGAACAGAGGAGCCCAGGAAACCAGTAACATGCGGCGCCATGAGCTCCCCCACTGGGCCCGCCGGCCTCCCAGTACGAATGCCGCGCCCCCGCCAGCCCGGGCGGCACCGCCGACCCGAGCCCCTGGCGGCTCCCGAGGGCGCGCCCGCGCTCGTCCTCGCGGTTCCGGGCACGCCCAGCGCCGCCACGCGCGGCCTCGCCGAGGAGATAGTGAGCATCGCGCGCTCCGAGCTCCCCGGCCTCGACGCCCGGATCGGTTACCTCGACGGTGACGACACGGAGTTCCCCACGCTCCAGTCCGTGCTCGCGCAGGCCGCCGACGAGCGCACCGCCCGCTATGAGCAGGCCCTGGCCGCCGGTGTGGAGGCCAAGGAGCCCGACGGTCCGGTCGCCGTCGTCGTGCCGCTGCTCGCCGGCCCGGACAGCGCGCTGCTGCGCCAGATCCGCCAGGCCGTGATGGACAGCCGGGTCGCCGCCGACCTGACCGATGCGCTCGGCCCGCACCCGCTGCTCGCCGAGGGCCTGCACGTGCGCCTGTCCGAGGCCGGCCTGGCCCGCGCCGACCGCGCCCGCCTGTTCACCGTGGCGACCGCGGCGGACGGCATCATCCTGGCCTCCGTGGGCGGGGACGAGGCCGTGCAGGCGGCCGGGATCACGGGCATGCTGCTCGCCGCGCGTCTCGCCGTCCCGGTGATGGCGGCGGCCCTGGACCAGGAGGGCTCGATCGCCTCCGTGGCCGAGCAGCTGCGCTCCTCGGGCTCTCAGCAGCTGGCGCTGGCGCCGTACCTGATAGGCCCGGAGATCGACCCGGACCTGATCGCCGAGGCGGCCAGGGAGGCGGGCTGTTCCGCCGCCGAGGCCCTCGGCCCGTACCCGGCCATCGGCAAGCTCGCTCTGGGCAAGTACACGACGGCCCTCGGCATCGCCCCGCAGCAGGCGCAGGGCGCGCCGGTGCGCTGATACTCCCGTAAGGCGCTCGTGGACGAAGGGCCCGCTCCTCGGCGCGAGGAGCGGGCCCTTCGTGCGCATCGGCCCGGGCTTGAACCACCCGGGCGGGCCTCGGCTCAGCCGAAGACCACACAGGACGCCGCGGCCACCTCGATCGAGCCTTCGCGGCGCGGCAGTCCCGTGTCCGGGTCGAGGCGGAACCAGGTCACGTCCCCGGAGCGCTCGTTCGCGACGTACAGGAAGCCGTGCGACTCCGCGATCGCCCGCGGCCAGTGCCCTCCGCAGGGCACCGTGCCGACCAGGCGCAGCACCTCCCCGGCCGCCTCGACGACGAACACCGACAGCACGTCCTCGCCCCGGGTCGCCGTCCACACGAAGCGGCCGTCGGGGGACACGACGACGCCCGAGGGGTACGCGTCGCCGGCCGGGGCGCCGGGCAGCAGGCGTGTCTCGGCGAGCGGCTTCAGCGAGCCGCCCGCGGCGTCCCAGCGGCAGACGGTGACGGTGGGGGTGAGTTCGTTCACCACGTACGCGGCCGAGCCGTCGGGGTGGAAGGCCAGGTGCCGGGGTCCGGAGCCGGGCCGCAGGGCGAACTCGCGATGGAGTACGGGGCTGCCGCCCTCCAGCCCGCACACCCGTACGGAATCCGTGCCGAGGTCGACGCTGACCGCCCAGCGGCCGCTCGGGTCGGCCTGTACCTGGTGGGCGTGGGGGCCCTGCTGCCGACGCGTGTGGGGGCCGGAGCCGGCGTGCTGGAGCAGGCCGGACGGGGCGGACGCCAGAGTGCCGTCGGAGCGGACCGGCACGGCGGTGACGCTGCCGGAGCCGTAGTTGGCCGTCAGGACGTGCCCGGCGTACAGGCCGAGGTGCGTGGGACCGCTGCCGCCGACGGCGACCGGCCGGCCGGCCGGCTCCGGTTCGTCGCCGGTCACTCGGTAAGCGGCCACCGCGCCGTCGGCCGTCTCGCTGACCGCGTAGAGCATGTCCCCGCCGGGCCCCAGGGCCAGGTATGAAGGATCGGGCACGCCGTTCATGCTGCTCAGGACGGTCAGCGCGCCGCTGTCCGCGTCCACGGCCGCCGTCACGAGCCCGGGACCTCCGGCCGCCGTGAACGACCCGATGAACGCCCGCCGTCGCCGCCTGCCGTCGTCTGTCACCGCTGTCCCCTCTCGTCCGCCGCTGTCCCGGGGGTGACGGTAGCAGTCGATCACCAGCGGTCTAGACCAGGCCTCCGTCGTCTCGGGCCGGCCCTCCGCCCGTGTCGCCCCTGGCCCGGGCGCGGGCCTCCGGGTGATGGACGTACGACGGATGCCGCTCGACGGTCTCGTACGTCCGGTGGAAGACCGGCGTGGCGCTGGCGGACATGGGCGGCACGATCCACGACCAGTCGGCGCCCACCCGGCGTCCTTTACGCTCCTCGCGGCCGAGGTGGTCGAGGAAGCGCCGGGACTCGGTGTGGTGGTCGGTGACGGTGACTCCGGCGCGGTCGAAGGAGTGCAGCACCGAGCGGTTCAGCTCCACCAGCGCGCGGTCCTTCCAGAGGGAGCGGTCACTGCGGGTGTCGAGGCCCAGATGGGCGGCGATGCGCGGGAGGAGGTCGTAGCGATCGGTGTCGGCGAGGTTGCGGGCGCCGATCTCGGTGCCCATGTACCAGCCGTTGAAGGGGGCGGCGGGGTAGCAGATGCCGCCGATCTCCAGGCACATGTTGGACAGGGCGGGTACGGCGTGCCAGCGCAGGCCCAGGGCCCGCCACCAGGTGTACTCGGGGTGCGTGAGGGCGACCTCGAGGACGGCGTCGTCCGGCAGGTGGAACCAGCCCGGCGTGTCGTCGCCGGCGCCCTGGACCAGCAGGGGGAGCACGTCGAAGGGGGTTCCGGGGCCGCCGGGCCAGCCCAGGCGCAGGGCGAGCGCGGTGAGGCCGGCGTTGCGCGGGTCGCCGGTGACGGTGCCGTCCGGGCCGGTGTAGCCGGCGTACCGGACGAGCTGTTCGTTCCAGATCCGCGGGCCGGGGCGGCCCGGCTCGTCGGGCGCGAAGACGGTGATCACGGCGCGGATCCGGCCGTGGCGCGTGGCCTCGCGCAGATGCTCGGCGGACGCCTCGGCCACGTGCCGCGCGTCGCACACGTCCCGCAGGTCGCGCACGTGCAGCGAGCGCCAGTACAGGCGCCCGATGCACCGGTTGGCGTTGCGCCAGGCGACGCGGGCGCCGAAGACGAGCTCGTCCCGGGTGTGCCGGTACGTGCCGGTGTCCGCGATCTCGGCATGCGCGGCGGCGATACGGCGGGCCGGGTCGCCGAGCTGTTCCTCGGTGTGATGGAGAGTGAGGAACTCGGTGGCGGCGCGCAGAAGGCCGTACGGTGGCGGCTCGTGGCGTACGGCGGCGGGTGGGCCGCCCGTCAGCAGCCGCCCCTGGAGGCCGGTCACTCGGGCGACGGCGGTGGGCGGCCCGCCCGCCGTCTGCCGGCCGGCTGTCCGGGTGTCGCACTCCAGCCGGTCCAGCCAGCCGCCCGGCCCCTCCGCCCCGTCGCGGCGAACGACCCTGTCGCGGCGTGGGAAGTTCCGCATGGCACACCCCCAGGCGGCTCCCCCGCGGGCCGCTCCCGCACGGCCCGCGGGGTGCGTGCGTCGGATAGCGGCGGAGTTACCCGCCCCGTGACCTGATCCACCCTGTAGATGGCCGATAAATCCACCTTGGCCGGTAAATCCACGTTGGAGGCGGCCCGAGGCCTTCCTCGGGCCCGGTCAGGCTCCGACGAGCGGTGAACCCGAGGGGGTGCGCAGTGGCGTCGCGAGCTCGGCCAGCGCGCGCTCCAGACCGTGCAGATGGGCCAGCGCGGGCTCCGTCACCGGCTGCTCGGCGGCGACGGCCACCTGGCCGGCTCCGCGCTCGGTGAGCGCCTCCACGGCCGACTGCACCCGCCAGCAGGCGGCGGCCAGGCGGGCGTCGTGCGAGGCGTCCGGGTCTGCGGCGACGGAGACGAGGCCGCGGATCTCCCGGGCGCAGTCGTCGAGCAGGGCGAGCACCTGGCGGGCGCGCCGCTTGCGGCCGAGCATGGGGTTGAGCGGGTGCACGAGCGGGGCGACGGAGAGCCGTACCCGCCCCAGCAGTTGCTCCAGTTCGGCCACGCCGGGGGCCGGATCGGCGCTCGTGTCGCCCGCGAGGCGGGCAGCGGCCGCTGCGGTGCAGGCGTGGACGCAGCGCAGGGCGCGCTGGATCCAGGCGTCGGTGACGGCGTGGGTGGTGACGGGCAGGACGAAGATCACTGCCAGCAGGGCGCCGAGGGCCCCGACGCCGGTCTCCGCCAGCCGCAGCGCGAGCAGGCCCGGCTCGAGCACGCCGAGGAGGCCGTAGAGCAGCTCGGCGAGCAGGGTGACCCAGAGCATCATCCAGGTGTAGGAAACGGCGGCCGTGTAGAAGATGCCGAAGACGCACACGGAGACGAGTACGGCCGTGGGCAGGGCGGCTCCGTTCACCGGGACGGCGACGAGCAGGCCGAGGCCGATGCCGATCACCGTGCCGAGGACCCTGCGGAAGCCGCGCACCAGAGTCTCGCCGCGCGAGACGGTGTTCACGAAGATCCACCAGGTGGCGCCGACGGCCCAGTACCAGCGCTGCCCGGACACCAGCTGGCCCACGACGAGGGCGAAGGCCGCGCCCGCGGTCGCCTGGACCGCCTGGCGGGTGGTGACCCGGGCCAGACCGGCGCCGCCCGGGGGCGCGGGTACGGCGGCCGGGGGCAGGCGGCGCTCGTAGCACCACAGCCCGAAGCGCACGGCGGAGGCGGCGAGCACGGACAGGAGTACGGCGGCGTGCAGTTCGGGCAGTTGCGCGGGGGTGGCGTGCAGGAACTGCGCCACGAAGAAGGTCATGAACGCGAACACGCCGAGGCTGTGGCCGCGCGGCCCCCACCGGCGTGCGTACACGCCCGCGCCGACCACGACGAGGAAGGTGAGGTCGCGCGCCACCGGGTGGTCGTGGAGCTCGGCCGCGGCGACGAGCACGGGCAGGCCGACGGCGGGCAGCAGCGCGGTCGTGACGGCCTGCCCGCGGACCGTGGCGTCGGTGACGGTGAACAGGGCGAGCAGCGCGGCCAGACCGCCGGTGACGGCGCCGGTGAGGGAGTGCCCCGCGAGGCCACAGAGGACAACCGCCGACCCGACGCCGAGGACGGCGCGCGCGGCGAAGCGCAACCGCGTCCGCCCCGGGTCCGGCGCCACGAACACCCTCTTCAGCACTGCTTCCCACCCTTGAGCTCACCGGCACGAAAAAGGCGCCGCGGGGTCCGCAGCGCCATCGACGCCTCCATGACAGCATCTCTGCCACCACTGGCTCAAGTGCTTGCTCGACCACTGAGCCATTGGCACACCAGAGGAGCGGCCAAGCCGTCACGTGGAAGGCCAACGGACCACGATGACCGGCCCACCCGATCCGAACCCTGCTGGGCCATTGGTACAGTCGGCCATGACCGACGACGGACGAGAAGGCCGGGCACCGTGACCGTGGACGAGCTCGACACCCGCATCCTGCGGCTGCTGCTCGAGCAGCCCCGGACGAGCGTGCGCGAGTACGCCCGCATCCTCGGCGTGGCCCGTGGCACACTCCAGGCCCGCCTGGACCGTCTGGAGCGGGACGGCGTGATCACCGGCACGGGTCCGACGCTGTCGCCGGCCGCACTGGGCCATCCGGTGCTGGCCTTCGTGCACATCGAGGTCACCCAGGGCCACCTCGACGACGTGGGCGAGGCGCTGGCCGCCGTACCGGAGATCGTCGAGGCGTTCTCGATCACGGGTGGCGGAGATCTGGTCACCAGGGTCGTGGCGCGCGACAACCTCCATCTGGAGGACGTGATCCAGAAGCTGATCAGCCTCCCCGGCGTGGTCCGCACCCGCACCGAGGTCGCCCTGCGCGAACGCGTGCCGCACCGGCTGCTGCCGCTGGTGGAGTCGATCGGGCGGGCGGCCGGGAAGTGAGACGCGCGGTGGGCCCGCGCTCGCGTCCGGCTTCCTGAGAGCGGCACCGCGGAGGCGCGCTTCACCTTTCCCCGCCCCCGCCCCCTGCCTACAGTGAAAGTCAGGGAACCCCGCGCAGCCGACCTCGCACGAACCGGAACCGGGCAGAGGGTGAGTCGCATGTTCCAGAACGCCGAGGAAGCCAGGAAGTTCATCTCGGACGTGGACGTCAGCTTCGTGGACGTGCGCTTCTGCGACGTTCCCGGCATCATGCAGCACTTCACCGTGCCGGTGGAGACCTTCGACCCGGAGGACGAGCTGGCGTTCGACGGCTCGTCGATCCGCGGTTTCCAGGCCATCCACGAGTCCGACATGGCGCTGCGCGCGGACCTGTCGACGGCCCGGCTGGATCCCTTCCGCTCGGACACCACCCTGATCATGAACTTCTTCATCCACGATCCGGTGACCGGCGAACAGTACAGTCGCGACCCGCGCAACGTGGCGAAGAAGGCGGAGACCTACCTGACGTCCACCGGCATCGCGGACTCGGCGTACTTCGGCCCCGAGGCGGAGTTCTACGTTTTCGACAGCGCACGCTTCAAGACCTCGGAGAACGAGGCGTTCTACCACGTGGACTCCGAGGCGGGCGCCTGGAACACCGGTGCGATGCAGGACAACCGCGGTTACAAGGTCCGCTACAAGGGCGGCTACTTCCCCGTCCCGCCGGTCGACCACTTCGCGGACCTGCGCGCCGAGATGACCCTGGAGCTCATCAAGAGCAACATCCTCGTCGAGAAACAGCACCACGAGGTGGGCACCGCAGGCCAGGCCGAGATCAACTACAAGTTCAACACGCTGCTCGCGGCCGCCGACGACCTCCAGCTCTACAAGTACATCGTCAAGAACGTGGCCTGGCGCAACGGCAAGACCGCGACGTTCATGCCGAAGCCGATCTTCGGCGACAACGGCTCGGGCATGCACTGCCACCAGTCCCTCTGGCAGGGCGGCAGCCCGATCTTCTACGACGAGGAGGGCTACGCCGGGCTGTCGGACACCGCCCGCCACTACATCGGCGGTCTGCTCAAGCACGCGCCGTCGTTGCTGGCGTTCACCAACCCGACGGTGAACTCGTACCACCGGCTGGTGCCGGGCTTCGAGGCGCCGGTCAACCTGGTCTACTCGCAGCGCAACCGCTCGGCCTGCATCCGGATCCCGATCACCGGCGCCGACCCGAAGGCCAAGCGCCTGGAGTTCCGCGCGCCGGACCCCTCCTGCAACCCGTACCTGGCGTTCTCGGCCATGCTGCTGGCGGGCCTGGACGGCATCAGGAACAAGACGGAACCGCCGGAGCCGGTCGACAAGGACCTCTACGAACTCGCCCCCGAGGAACATGCGAGCGTTCCCCAGGTTCCCACCTCTCTCCCGGCCGTCCTGGACGCCCTGGAGGCCGACCACGACTACCTCCTCCAGGGCGATGTGTTCACTCCCGACCTGATCGAGACGTGGATCGACCTGAAGCGCGCCAACGAGATCGCGCCGCTGCAACTGCGGCCGCATCCCCACGAGTTCGAGCTGTACTTCGACGTCTGACCGGAACTCGGTACTCCAGACCCGTTGACCCTCATCTGCCTCCTCTCTATCGTCTGGTCGACTATCCGCACATTGTTCGATATCTCGAACAAGCCGGACTCGTGGAGGAGACACATGGCACCGCCCCTCTCCAGACGATCCCTCTTTCGGACAGCGGCCCTCGCCGCGACAGCACCAGCAGTCTCTCTGGCGGCGACCGGCCGAGCCGTCGCCGCCGCTCCCGCTGCCCCGTCCGCCTGGACCGTACGGCCCTTCGGGCTCGAGGAGGTGACGCTGGGTCGGGGCGTCTTCGCCGACAAGCGCGCGCTGATGCTCGACCACGCCCGCGGCTACGACGTCAACCGGCTCCTGCAGGTCTTCCGCGCCAACGCCGGGCTCTCCACGCTCGGCGCGGTCGCCCCAGGCGGCTGGGAGGGGCTGGACGGCGAGGCCAACGGCAACCTTCGCGGGCACTACACCGGGCACTTCATGACGATGCTGTCCCAGGCGTACGCCTCCACCGGTGACCAGGCGTACGCCGACAAGATCCGGACCATGGTGGGTGCGCTCACCGAAGTCCGCGCGGCGCTGCGCGAGGATCCGGCCGTGCTCAGCACCGAAGGGAGGTTCGGCACCGCCGCGGAGAACGTGCGCGGCTCCTACCAGTACGTCGACCTGCCGGCCGGTGTGCTCGGCGGCGCCCCCGCGATCACCCTGTCCGCCTGGGTCAAGCCCACCCACAACAGCACCTGGGCCCGGGTGTTCGACTTCGGCAACAACACCACCCGGTACATGTACCTGGCCGCGCGCAACGCCGGCGGCGTTCCGCGCTTCGCGATCACAACCAACGGGCCCGGCCGCGAACAGGGCCTCAACGGCACCACCGCGCTGCCCCTGAACCAGTGGAGCCACCTGGCCGTCACCATCTCGGGCAGCACCGGCAAGCTCTACGTCAACGGCACCGCCGTCGCCGAGAACACGTCGATGACCCTCAACCCGTCGGCGCTGGGCACCCTGGCGAACAACTGGCTGGGCCGCTCCAACTTCTCCGGCGACCCGGTGTTCGCGGGCGCCTTCGACGAGTTCAACGTGTGGTCGCGGGCCCTGACCGCGGACGAGATCACGTCCTTGCAGAGCGACCGCGCCGCCGACTCTTCCGCGGGCCGCGGCGACCTGGCGTCGTACGCGTTCGACGAGACGACGGGCGGCACGTTCGCCGACGCCTCCGGCCGGGAGCTGACCGCCACCCTGCGCCGCACGTGGGGCGCGCCGAGCCACCCCGGGTTCCTCGCCGCGTACCCGGAGACGCAGTTCATCGACCTGGAGTCCAGGACCAGCCCCGACTACACCAAGGTGTGGGCGCCCTACTACACCGCTCACAAGATCCTCAAGGGCCTGCTGGACGCGTACGACGCCACCGACGACGACCGGGCGCTCGACCTCGCTTCCGGCATGTGCGACTGGATGTACGCCCGGCTGTCCAGGCTGCCCGACTCCACGCTGCAGCGGATGTGGGGCATCTTCTCCAGCGGCGAGTTCGGCGGCATCGTCGAGGCGATCGTCGACCTGTACTCGATCACCGGCAAGGCCGATCACCTCGCGCTGGCCGAACTGTTCGACCTCGACAAGCTCATCGACGCCTGCGCCGCGAACACAGACACCCTGGACGGCCTGCACGCCAACCAGCACATCCCGATCTTCACTGGCCTGATCCGGCTGTACGACGCGACGGGCGAGGACCGCTACCTCACCGCCGCCAAGAACTTCTGGGGCATGGTCGTCCCCCACCGTATGTACGGGATCGGCGGAACGAGCA
Source organism: Streptomyces sp. HUAS ZL42 (assembly GCF_040782645.1). GTDB lineage: Bacteria > Actinomycetota > Actinomycetes > Streptomycetales > Streptomycetaceae > Streptomyces. Next base: position 8,614,273 of record NZ_CP160403.1, on the reverse strand, counting down.
CGGCCGAGTTCTGGAAGGCCCGCGACGTCATCGCGGGCACGATCAGCGACACCAACGCCGAGTCCTGCTGCGCGTACAACCTGCTCAAGCTGAGCCGGATGCTGTTCTTCCACGAGCAGGACCCGAAGTACATCGACTACTACGAGCGGGCCCTCTACAACCAGGTGCTCGGTTCCAAGCAGGACAAGGCCGACGCGGAGAAGCCGCTCGTCACGTACTTCATCGGCCTCAAGCCCGGCCATGTGCGCGACTACACGCCCAAGCAGGGCACGACCTGCTGCGAGGGCACGGGCATGGAGAGCGCCACCAAGTACCAGGACTCGGTGTACTTCAGGAAGGCCGACGGCAGCGCCCTCTACGTCAACCTCTACAGCCCGTCCACGCTGACCTGGGCCGAGAAGGGTGTCACCGTCACGCAGACGACGGACTATCCACGGGAGCAGGGCAGCACGCTCGTTGTCAGGGGCGGCACCGCCTCCTTCGAACTGCGGCTGCGCGTTCCGGCGTGGGCGACGGCCGGATTCCGGGTGACGGTCAACGGGTGTGACGTGAGCGGCACTCCGCAGCCCGGGAGCTACTTCCCTGTCTCCCGGCGTTGGCGGGACGGCGACACGGTCCGTGTCGCCGTGCCCTTCCGGCTGCGGGTCGAGAAGACCCTCGACGATCCGTCGCTGCAGGCCCTGTTCTACGGTCCGGTCAACCTGGTCGCCCACAACGCCGCGACGGGCCTTCTGGAGATCGGCCTGTACCGCAACGCCGCCCTCTCCGGCGACCTGCTGCCCAGCCTCACGCCGGTGACGGGCAAACCCCTCCACTACACCCTCGACGGCACCGAGTTCGCCCCTTCTTCGAGGGGACCGAGGATCCGACGCACGCGTACGTCCGGCGCTCCGAACCGCGGGTCGTCTTCGGCACCTCCGACTCCGGCGTCGCCAACCCCGCGAAGGCCGACGGCACGACCCTGCTCGACGAGATCTGGGCGGGGGCGCCCTTCCGTGGCAAGGGCGCGCTGGTGTCGCGGGTCCGGTCCACGGTCGACACGTGGGTCACCGCCGGTCTGCTGGGCCAGGACGACGGGGCGAAGGTGGTGAGTACGGCGCGGAGCGCCACCTTCGTGCCCTGATCCCTGGGCGCTACGACCGGCGGCGGGGCCTGCCGCTGCCGCGCTTGCCGCCCCTCGGGGTGCCGGTGCGGCTGCGGGCGGCCCCGCCGGACGTCTTGGCGCCCCCGCCGGTGGCCTTCCCCGCAGCGGGCTTCCGCCGCGTGCCGGCCTCGCGCTCGGGCCGGGCCTGCGGCTGGGTGCGTCCGCGGGTGCTGTTGACCGTGCGGCCGCGGACGATGCCGATGAAGTCCTCGACCATGTCCGTGGTCGCGTCCTCCGGCCACGACAGGGCCACGCTCGACCGGGGAGCGTCCACGACCGGGCGGTAGGTGAGGTCCCGGCGGTGGTGCAGCCGGGCCAGCGACTGGGGGACGAGGAGGACGCCGACGCCCGCCGCCACCAACTCGACGGCGTCCGCCGTGGTGGCGGGACGCTCGAAGGCGGGCTGTCCCGGCGGTTGCTCCCAGCCGAGGACGTCGTCGAGCGGGTGGAAGACGACCTCGTCGGCGAGGTCCTCGAGGGACACCTCCTCCGCCGCCGTCACGAGGTGGTCCTTGGGGACCACGACCACCGTGGTCTCGGTGTAGAGGGGGATCGCGCTGAACACCGTGCGGTCGACCGGCAGCCGTACGAAGCCCGCGTCCGCGTCGCCGCCGCGCAGCACGTCGGATGCCTCGGCTGCCGTCACCTGGAGGAGGGCCAGGGGGATGTCGGGCAGGCGCTCGTTCCAGATCCGCACCCACTTGGCGGGCGTCACCCCGGGGACGTACGCGAGCCGGAACTGGGGGGAATCCTCCGTGCCTGTCACGCCGCCAGGTTACCGGCTGTGGTCGGGGGCCTGGGTGAGCGGCCGATAGTCTGGACACCATGAAGTCGCACCAGAGCACCCAGACGATGAAGCCCGCCACCGCGGCGAAGAAGCTGGGTGTGTACCTCCCCGCCACCCCCGCAGAGTTCCAGGAGGGTGTCGTCTCGCGCGCCGAGCTGAACGAGCTCCAGGAGAACCCGCCCGAATGGCTGCGGGAGCTGCGACAGAACGGCCCGCATCCCCGGCCGGTGGTCGCGGCGAGGCTGGGCGTCTCCATCGCCGGCCTCGCCCGCGGCGGCGTCACGGAAGCGCTCACCACAGAGCAGATCGAGGCGCTGAGGAACGAGATGCCTCAGTGGCTGGAGAAGGAGCGCGCCACACAGGCCGACGTGCGCAAGGAGGCGGCCCGGATCAAGAAGCGGGACGCCGAGCGGGCGTCGCGCTCCTGACCCCGGCGTCCCGGCCCTTTCACAGGCAGTACCGCACGAGCCACTCGTCCGGGTTGTACGTGTCCCTCGCCGGATCGGGCACCGTGGCCGGCTTCTCCTCGACCGTGTCCTCCAGGCGGATCCGCTCCGGCAGCGCGCCGAACCGGGCATGCCGCAGTGCCTCCGCGGCGTCGGCTGCGTCCGCGGTTCGCTTCTCGTCTCGTGTCATCTCACCCTCCCCCATGTGAACGTCATGCCTCGCGGAAAAGTGCCGTCCGCGGACCACTACGATCAGGCCATGTTCTCCGGGCACGGGGCCCGGTCTGCTGGGGGTTGGCATGGTTGCTGGTCGTGTGGTGCGGTTCGACAATGCGCGGGGGTACGGATTCATCGCTCCCGACGACGGTGGGGACGATGTGTTCCTGCATGTGAACGACATGCTGATGCCGGAGTCGCAGGTGCGGCGCGGTGTGGTGGTGGAGTTCGAGATCGAGGACGGTGAGCGGGGGCCGAAGGCGACCGGCGTCCGCCTCGCCCGGGGAGCGGACGGCAAGCCGCTGCCCCTGGACGACGACTCCCTGTGCGACGTGCTCACCACGCAGGAGTTCAGGGCGGACGTCACAGAGGTCCTGCTGACCGCGGCGCCCTCGCTCACCGGCGACCAGATCCTGCAGATCCGCGGCGCCCTGGCGCAGTTCGCGAAGGGGCATGGCTGGGTCGAGGGCTGAGCTGCCGTCTCCTCGGGATCGCGTCGGCGGGTGGCTTCGGCGAACGCCTGGGCTGCGGGCTCCAGGACCGGCCGAACCGGCTCTACGGCGTCGGACATGTCGATCTCCCGCTGTTTCACGATGAGGGCGCTGCGTGCTCCGTCACGCTGGAACCGATGGATGGGCGGAGATTGCCCGCAGGTGCACGGCCGGAGGGCGGGCAGGACCGCGTCCGGAACACCGGCGCGCAGCGCCTGGTCGGCCGCCTCCCGCACGGCGGCTACGTGTTCCCGGTCGAGGGCGCCGAACGCCGGGTGCGCGCGGGACTCCGGAGGTATCCCGGAGGCGGCCCGTCCTCGCCGCAACGACAGTGCCTGCGTGAGCAGTTCCAGGGCCCGGGTGGGCGATTCGGCGGCGACGGCCCTCCGGGCCTCCTCCTCGAGCGCACGGAAACGCAGAAGGTCCGACGAGCCCCTGTCGGTGAGCAGTTGGTAACCGCCGCCGCCCAGCACGAGCCGGCGTCCTGACCCGCGGGTGGGCACCGGGTTCCAACAGGCGCCGGAGCGGAACCCATGTGACGGCGGATCACGTTCACGGCACTGCGCGGCGGACTCGCTCCCCCACAGCACGTCGACGATCTCGCTCACTGCGACCGGCTGTCCCGCCCGCACCAGCAGCAGCAGCGCCAGGAAGGCTCTCTGTCCTGCGGCCCCCCGAACTCCGGCTCGACGTCCCCCCGCCATGCCCGCACGGGCCCCCAGGACCGCGAACCGCACCAGCTCCAGCGGCACGTCCCCCCTCTGATCTCCCCACCCCGGTTGGGAGTTACCCAGAGTTACGACCGCTCGCCTGACGCCCGCCCGAGCCCCGGAGGGTCACCGGGACGGCCGTCCGGCCGCGGCTCAGCGGCGGCGCCAGGGCAGCACGGCCGGGTCCGTCTCGGCGGTCTCCACCCGGTGCAGGGCATCGCTGATCGCCTGGCCGATCTCCGCGAACTGGCGCACCTGTTCGGGGGTCAGGGCGTCGAAGACCGCCCGGCGTACGGCATCCACATGACCGGGAGCGGCCCGCTCCAGCAGGGCGTACCCCTCGTCGGTGAGGACGGCGAGCTGGCCCCGGCCGTCGGCGGGGTCCTCCCGCCGGTCCACCAGGCCCGCGTCGCACAGCCGGTTCACCGCGTGTGTGAGCCGACTGCGGGTGATCTTCAGGCGATGTGCAAGGTCGGACATGCCCAGCGCGCCTTCGGGCGTCGACGAGAGGTAGGCCAGGAGGCTGTAGTCGGCGTGCGTCATTCCGGCGTCGCGGCGCAGCTGCCGGTTCAGGTAGTCGGCGAGGAGGGTGGAGAAGTCGACGTAGGCCAGCCAGGCCCGTTGCTCCTCGGCGTTCAGCCAGCGCGGCGTCGTGGGCATGGTCACACAGTACCGAGCCGGACCTGAGTGTGAAAATTCAAACACGCAGTGTCGGCGGGCGCGGCGGGGCGAGGTGGCGGGACAAGGCCACCGACGTCCACCGCGTTTTGTCGAAACGTCCTGACATACGTGTTGACATCGCCTGTGAGCGGCTCCATAGTACGTGCCACTAGAGCGCGCTAATAAAGCGCTCTAGCTGCATATATCAGCGGTCCGCACCCGTGACCGTACACATCCGCGTTCCGCCGCCACGCACGGCATCCGCACGCCGACCGCCACCACGCCAGGCCCAAGGCAGTCCATCTCCCACCCCACTCCACCCTGATCAGCACAGCGAGGTGCAAGGGACATGCACAGAAACCACCGAGCCGCCGCCCTGACCGCCACGGTCCTCACCGGCGTCCTGCTCGCCACGGGCTGCTCCAGCAGCTCCGGCGGCAAGAAGTCCGAGGAAGGCGGCGCGGCCGCCTCGGCGGGCAAGGCCACCACCCCCCGCATGACCGTGGCCATGGTCACCCACGCCTCCCCCGGCGACACCTTCTGGGACCTCATCCGCAAGGGCGCCCAGGCCGCCGCCGCCAAGGACAACATCAAACTCGTCTACTCCAGCGACCCCAGCGCCGGCAACCAGGCCAACCTCGTCCAGAACGCCATCGACCAAAAGGTCGACGGCATCGCCCTGACCGCCGCCAAGCCCGACGCCATGAAAGACGTCGTCGCCAAGGCCAACGCCGCCGGCATCCCCGTCGTCGGCTTCAACTCCGGCGTCGACGACTGGAAGAAACTCGGCATGCTCGAATACTTCGGCCAGGACGAGAACATCGCCGGCCAGGCCTTCGGCGCCCGCCTCAACCAACTCGGCGCCAAGCACGCCCTGTGCGTCATCCAGGAACAAGGACAAGTCGCCCTCGAAGCCCGCTGCGCCGGCCTGAAGAAGGGCTTCACCGGCACCACCGACATCCTCTACGTCAACGGCACCGACATGCCCTCCGTGAAGTCGACCATCACCGCCAAACTCAAGGCCGACTCCACCATCGACCAGGTCGTCACCCTCGGCGCCCCCATCGCCCTCACCGCCGTCCAGTCCGTCTCCGACGCCACCAGCAAGGCCAAGGTCGCCACCTTCGACCTCAACAAGGACCTCGTCAAGGCCGTCCAGAACGGCGACGTCGAATTCGCCGTCGACCAACAGCCCTACCTCCAGGGCTACCTCGCCGTCGACTCACTCTGGCTCTACAAGACCAACGGCAACTTCAGCGGCGGCAGCACCGCCCCCATCCTGACCGGCCCCGCCTTCATCACCAAGGACAACGTCGACCAGGTCGCCCAGTTCGCCGCGAAGGGCACGCGATAACCACGAGGACCGAGATGACCGGCCGGACCGCCTGCGCGGTACCGGCCGGTCGTCCACCACTCGGCCTGAAGCACGAACTCACCGCGAAATTCGTATAGGAGGGGAACAGAGCTCACCGGTTCCCTTCCTCCTGCCTCATTTGTGAGCGTAATGCGGAGAGACTGCACGGCAGATGTGGCGCATGGTAAAGACCGCACGTGTAATGCTCCCGCACGCTCCTTTGCGCCCCCACGGAGAAAGGATTCGGGAAGCCGACGACGGGTTGAACTGGGCAGAACCATGACTCAAGTGTCAAGTCGGTGAGCTACTGCCGACTTCCGTGCGTCGACCGAGGACGGTGGTAAGCGATGAGCATTGCCGCGCGTGAGCCGGAACGAGTATGGACGGTGGCTACTGCGCCAGGCATATTCCCGTTCATTGGCCATGGTATCTCGTTGTTCCGTCGGCCGTTGGACTTTCTGAATTCTCTTCCCGCTCATGGGGATTTGGTGCGGATACGCCTGGGCCCCATGGACGCTTGGGTGGTTTGCCACCCCGAACTGACCCACCAAGTACTCATGGACCCGCGTACGTTCGACAAGGGAGGCTCGCAGTACGAGAGGCTGCGCGCGGTGATGGGTGACGGCGTCGTCACATGTCGCCAGGACGAGCATCGGCGCAGGCGCAGGCTGCTGCAGCCCGACTTCCGGCCGTCTCGCGTCGCCGAGCGTACGGACCTCATGGCCGAGGAGGCCGAGGATGCCTGCCGTACGTGGCGGGCGGGGCGGACGGTCGACGTCAGTGCGGCGATGATGGCGTTGTCGACACAGGTGATCAGTCGAGTTCTGTTCTCGGACTCTCTCGGCTCCGCGACGGTCGCCGAGCTGCGGGACTGTCTCACTGTGGTCGTCCGGGGTCTGTTCGTCCGGACGATCGTGCCGGTCGACGCCCCGTTCCGCGTCCCCACACCCGCGAACCGCCGTTACCGGCGCGCCGTCGACCGCATGCACGCGATCGTCGACTCGGCCGTCGCCGAGCGCCGGCGGGGTGCTCCGCGGCACGATCTGCTGGGGATGCTGCTGGCGGCCGCGCACGGCCGGGACGGAGCGGCGGCAATCACCGGGCAGGAGCTCCATGACCAGCTCATCACCGTCCTCCTCACCGGCGTCGAGGCCCCCGCACTGTGCCTGGCCTCCGCTTTCAGTCTGCTGGCGCAACACCCGGAGGCGGAACGCCGTCTGCACAAGGAAGTCGACACCGTTCTCGCAGGACGGTCACCGGGCCCGGACGACGTGCCGCGACTGGTCCACACCCGGTCCGTCGTCACCGAGACGCTGCGGCACTCCCCACCCGGCTGGCTCTTCACCCGCATCACCACCAGGGAAACGAAGCTGGCCGGGCACCGTATCCCCCGGGGGGCCACCGTCCTGTACAGCCCTTACCTCCTGCACCGCGATCCCGCTTCGTTCGCCGACGCCGACCGTTTCCTGCCCGACCGTTGGTTGCCGGAGCAGGCCGATGCCGCACCCGCTGGGGCCTTCCTCCCCTTCGCCGCAGGCAGCCGCGCCTGCATGGGCAACGTGTTCGCCATGACGGAGGCCACGGTCGCCCTCGCGACCATCGCCGGACGCTGGCGCCTGCGCCATCCGTCCGAGCCTGTCGAACAGCCCCGTCCCGCGGTGACCCTGGGACCGAGGTCGCTGATGATGACCTGCGAAGCGCGCTCGGATTGGTGACGACGGTGACCACAGCACATGAGGAAGTCGCGATCGCCCCGCAGGACGGAATTCCGGCTTCCCATCTGAAGGAACTGATCGACGCCCACCTCTACATGCCTTTCCCGTTCCTGTCCCATCGGCACGCATCCGAAGCGGCGGCGGGAGTGGACGCCTGGCTGCGAACGTGGGGGCTGACGGACTCGGCAGAAATGGCGGCGATGATCTCCCGCACTCGTCCCGCGGAACTCGCCTCCTACAACAGCCCGACCATGGATTCCGGCCTCCTCCAGATCGTGGCGAATCAAATCGCCTATCAATTCGTCTTCGACGACCGGGCGGAAGAGGTCGGCAGGCGATGGCCGGGGCGACTGCTCCCCATGCTGTGCGAGAGCATCGGGATTCTGCGGGACGGCCGGCCGCCCACTACGTCCCTCGGAGCGGCTCTCGCCGATCTCTGCACGCAGGTGCAGGAGCGGTGTACACCGGCACAGGCCGAGCGATGGGCCTGGAAGAGCCGCGAGTACGTACACGGCCTGTTGTACGAATCGGTGGCCCAGTCCGACTCGCGTCCCCTGCCGATGCGCATGTGCTGCTCGATTCGTGCACTCATCGCAGGCGTCGAGCCCTTCTACCCGCTGTGCGAAGCCGCGCAGTCCCACGAGCTGGCCCCGCAGGAACTCCATCACCCTGCCATGCGGCGTCTCGAGCGGCTGTCTGCAGACGCGGCGGTGTGGATTCCCGACCTCTTCTCCGCCGTGAAGGAGCAACGCGCGGGCGGAATGATCAATCTGGCCCTCGCCTACCAGCGCGCGGGCGGCACCTCCCTGCCGGAGGCCGTCTTGTCGGCCGTCCGCCGGATCAACCGCGCGATCGGCGAGTTCGAGAAACTCTACGAAGAGGTCGAACCGGAGTTGAGCCCCGCCGGTGTCGGCTATGTGGAAGGCATGGCCGGCTGGATCCGGGGGTGTTACTACTGGTCCCGGAGCGTCCCACGGTACGCGGACGCCGCGGCGGCCCCGCCTTCTGACGGTGAAGCGGCCAATTATGGTGCGATGCCCGAGTAGCAGCAGGTCAAACCGATCCGGCGGTCGGTTCACTCATCCCTGTCATTCTCGTTCGGCAACGCTCGCATCGCGTGTCGTGCAGGGGCTTACGCTCGGCGCTGCCCTTCGAGGACGAGCGACAGGAAGCGGTAGAGCGCATGGAGCATGGAGCGAGCCGACCGACCGGCGAATCCCGGCCGTTGCTCGAGCGCGACCGGGAACTCCGGGCCCTCGACACCGCGTTGGCGGACCTGCGCGGCACCGCCGACGGCGTCCCACGAGCGCAGCACGGCGGGCTGCTCGCCTTCACAGGTCCGGCCGGTCTGGGAAAGACGAGGCTCGTCGCCGAGTCACGTGTCCGAGCCGCCGCGCACGGATTCACGGTGCTGTCGGGCAGGGGCGGCGAGAAGGAACAGGAGCTGGCGTTCCACGTGGTTCGCCAGCTCATCCAGCCCGTGCTGGCGACGATGGCCGAGGCGGAACGCCGGACCTTCCTGGGCAGTTGGTACGACATCGTGGCCGCCGCGCTCGGCCTCGAGGCCACGGACACCGCCCATGTGCCGGATCCGACCGGTGTGCGTGACGGCCTCGACTGGGTCATGACGCGTCTCGCGGTGATGAAGGCGCCCCTCGTCCTGCTCCTGGACGACCTGCACTGGGCCGACGTCGAGTCCCTGGACTGGCTCGCCTCCTTCGCCCCACGGGTCGCGGACCTGCCGCTCCTCATCGTGTTCGCCTACCGGCCCGACGACCTTCCGCCCGAGGCACCCGCCTTCCACTCGCTCATCGCACGTCATGGGGATCGCCCCTGCACCCTGGCGCCCCTCACCGCGGCCGGCGTGGCACGGATCGTCAGGGACGAAGTAGGGGAAGGGGCCGAGGACGAGTTCTGCGACGAATGCTGGACGGTCACCGGTGGCAGCCCCTTCGAGGCCGTGGAACTCGCCATCAGGCTCGGCGAACGGAACCTGAGGGGCGCGCAGTTCGAGTTGCCGGCGATGCGGGACCTCGCCACCGCGGTCAAGGGCCCGGGGCTGATCGAGCGCCTCCAGCGGCTCGGCACGACCACCGTCCGCCTCGCCCATGCCGCGGCCGTCCTCGGTGCACCCGTCTCCCCGGAGCTCGCGGCGACCATCGCGGTGCTCGGCAGCGCGGCGGCCTCCGAGGCGGTCGAACGACTGCGCGCGGTCCGAGTCCTCGCCGACGGCCACGAACCCGGGGCCGACCTGGAGTTCGTCCACCCGCTGATCGCCACGACGATCTACCGGTCCATCCCACCGGCCCTGCGGGTCGGCCTGCACAACGCGGCGGCCGAGGCCGTCCGGGCGGCGGGTTACGGTCCCACGGCCGCTGCCCGGCACCTGCTGGAGGTTCCCTGCGAGGGCAAGCCCGAGGCGGTCGAATGCCTCCGCGAGGCCGCGCGTGAATACCTCCGTTCCGGGGCACCGGAAGCCGCCCGGCGCGCCCTGACCCGCGCGCTGCAGGAGCCTCCGCTTCCGGAGGACCGGGCCGCGCTCCTCCATGAACTCGCGTGCTCGACCTTTCTCATCGAACCCACCGCCACGGTGCGCCATTTGCGGAAGGCGCTGGAGGAACCCGACGTCGACCCCGAGCTGCGCGCCTCCATCGCCTACCGGCTCACTCAGGCGCTCGCCCACACCGACCGGATGGCCGAGGCCGCGACCGTGGCCGCCGACGAGGCCCGGCGGGCCGCCACTCCGCGTATCCGGCTGCGTATGCAGGCCGATCACTTCGTCTGGAGTTCGACCCGCGCCGACGAGCCCGACTCGTCCGCCCGCTCGCGCAGGCTGGCACGGCTGGCCCGGCGTCTGCCCGGCCGCGGTCTGGAGGAGCGGTACATCCTGGGACTGCGGGCCTGGGACGCCATGCTGTGCGGCGAGCCGCGGCAGACCGTTGTCTCCTGTGCCGAGGAGGCCCTGCGCGGAGGTCTGAGCTGGACCGACGAGAACCGGGGCTTCGAGGTGCCCGTCTCGGTCGCCCTGGTGTTCATGTACTGCGACCAGCCACGGCGGGCCGAGGAACTGTTCACCAGGGGCATCGCGGAATGCGCGGGCAAGGGCTGGCGCGGCTCCCATCTGGCCCTGGGCCAGACCCTCGCCGGCTACATCCGCTACCGGCGGGGCAGCCTGGCCGAGGCGGAGCAGATGGCCCGGGAAGGCCTGCGCATCGCCGACCGGGTCGAAGGCGCCGTACCCGCCCAGTGGTTCGCCGTCGGCATCCTCATCCAGACCCTTCTGGCCCGCGGCCGGACCGCCGAGGCGCGCCGGCTCGCCGACGCCTACCGGTACGGCGAGAAGGTCCCCAATGCGGTCATCTACCCCGATCCCCGCACGGTGTACGCCGAACTGCTGTTGGCCGAGGGGAAGCACCCCGAGGCGGCGCGGCTGTTGTCCGACGTCGGGGAATGGCTGGAGAAGCGGGCGTGGCGCAACCCCGCCTGGTGCCCCTGGCAGCTGGATCTGGCCTCCGCTGTCGCGCGTACGGCCCCGGACCGGGCCGTACGTCTCGCCCGGGACGCCGTGAAGCGGGCCCGGGACTTCGGCGCGGCGTCCGCGATCGGGCAGGCGCTGAGCACCGAGGCCGAGGTGACGGGAGGAGCGGCGGCGCTCGATCTGTACGCGGAGGCCGCCGGCCAGCTGGAACGGTCGCCCGCCTCCTACGAACTGGCCCGCACGCTGGTCGGCCACGGGGCCGCGCTGTCCCGCAACGGTCGCCTGCAGGAGGCCGCCGACCGCCTCTACCAGGGACTCGAAGGAGCCGTCCACTGCGGCGCCGAGGCCCTGGCGACCCGCGCGAGGGACGAACTCTCCGCAGCCGGACTGCGCCCGCTGCCCCTGCGCTACGCCCAGACGGACACCCTCACCGCCCCCGAACGCCGTGCCGCCGAGATGACCGCCGAGGGAGACCCGGTGGCCGTGGTCGCGAAGGAACTGCGCCTGACCGAGCAGGGCGTGCGACAACTGCTGTCCTTCGCCTACCGCAAGATCGGCACCGATGCCTCCGGCCTCGCCAGGGCCCTGGAGACGTTTCCGCGCCCCCGGACGTGAGGCGCCTTCTCAGACCGGGCCCGAAACCGTCCCGCCCTTGAGGCGTTCCAGATCGGAGGGGCGGACCTGGATGACCAGGACGGCGATCAGGGCGGCGAGCGCGGTGAAGATCGCCGCCATGACGAAGGCGGCCGTGGCCCCTGCGGTCAGGACCTCGTCGGCCCAGGGCCGCGGCAGGTTCCCGGTGCGCTGGAACCTCACGCGCTCGGCGGGGGTCGCCTGGGCGAGGAACCGCGGGATCTGTTCCTCGGCCTCGTTGCGGCTGGCCGTGCCGAACATCGTGACCAGGATGGACAGTCCGAGCGAGCCGCCGACCTGCTGGGTCGCGTTGAGCAGGCCGGAGGCCGCGCCCGTCTCCGGGGTGGGGACGTCGGAGAGTGCCATCAGGGTGAGGGAGACGAACTCCATGCCCATGCCCAGGCTGAAGACGAGCATCGGGCCGAGGACGCTGCCCGCGTAGGTGGAGTGGACGTCGGTCAGGGTCAGCCAGCTCAGGCCGGCCGCCGCGAGGACCGCGCCCACCACCATGAAGGGTTTCGGCCCGTACACGGGCAGGAACCGTGAGGCGAGCCCGGCGCCGACCGCGATGACCGCGCTGACCGGCAGGAAGGCGAGCCCGGCCTGCAGCGGGCTGAAGTCCAGCACGTTCTGCACGAAGAGGGTCAGGAAGAAGAACATCCCGAAGATCGCTGCGGCGAGGCACAGCATGATGCCGTACGTTCCGGCCCGGTTGCGGTCGGCGAACATGTGCAGCGGTGTGATCGGTTGCCTGGAACGCCGCTCGATCATCAGGAACAGCGCGAGGACGACGGCGGCCGCGGCGAACGAGGCCAGCGTGAGGGCATCCCGCCAGCCGTCCTGCGCGGCCCTGATGAACCCGTAGACCAGCAGCACCATGCCCACGGTGGAGGTGAGCGCGCCGGTGACGTCGAAGCGGCCGGGGTGGCGTTCGGACTCCCTGATCCAGCGGGGCGTGGCGAGGACGATGAGCAGTCCGATCGGGACGTTGACGAAGAGCACCCAGCGCCAGTTCAGCCACTCGACGAGGATCCCTCCCGCGAGCAGCCCGATCGCGCCGCCCCCCGCCGAGACCGCGGCGAAGACCCCGAAGGCCCTGTTGCGCTCGGGGCCCTCCCGGAACGTGGTGCTGATCAGGGCGAGGGCGGTCGGGGACGCGATGGCGCCGCCGACGCCCTGGAGGGCGCGTGCGGCGAGGAGTTGGCCGGAGTTCTGGGACAGACCACCGAGCAGGGAGGCGAGCACGAAGAGCAGCACCCCGAAGATGAAGACGCGCCGTCTGCCGAGGATGTCGCCGGTCCGGCCGCCGAGCAGCAGCAGTCCGCCGAAGGTGAGGGTGTAGGCGTTGACCACCCAGGACAGGCTCGTGGTGGAGAAGTCCAGGTCGCGCTGGATGTGCGGCAGCGCGATGTTCACGATGGTGATGTCCAGGACCACCATGAGCTGGCACGACGCGATGACCAGCAGTGCCATCGTGCTTCCGCCACCGCCCGCTTCCCGGGTGGTGGTCTGGGGTGAAGAGGTCGGCTGCGGGCTGCTGCTCATGGCATGTCGCACTCTCGGGGGGGCGCACCCTCGCTCGGGATCAGCGGGCGGCTCCGCCCACTGACGCCTCCACCGTTCGACCGTACGCCCGCGTCCTGACCGTGACCACTCGATCAACGTCGTGACGGGAGACGGCCACGTCGCGGTGGATCGGCGTCCCGAGCCGGTGAGCGGGGCGCCCGTACCGCCCGGCGGGCCGCGACCATCTCGGCCGCGATCGACAGCGCCGTCTCCTCGGGCGTACGTGCGCCGAGGTCGAGGCCGATCGGCGACCTCAGCCGGGCCAACTGCCGTTCGGGGCAGGCCGGCTTCCCGCAGCCGTCGGTCACGGTCGGCATGGGCGCGGCGGGAGCCCATGGCACCCACGTACGCGACCGGCATCCGCAGGGCGGATCCCCTCCGGCGGGGTGCCGGCGCTCAGGGTGAGCCGGTCCCGCGGCTCGGCGGCCGCGACGGTGACCGCCCAGGCCGAGGAGCGGGTTCCCATCGAACCACCGGCGATCGTCGCCGTCCGAAGTCGCTGTGGGCGATACGTACTTGGACGCGTTCCGGAGCGACCCCCGGGGCGCCGGCCGCGACCATGGTGGGGGCGGTCCGTGCCCCCGTTCCGATGTCCGCCGCGTTGATCCGCACGGTGAAGGAGCCGAGCGGTGAGCAACCGTCAGGTCAGGAACTCGGACAGTCCGGTCAGGAGCCGGTCGACGTCCTGCGTGCAGTTGTAGGGCGCGAGACCGATGCGGAGGCCGCCGGTGTCACCGAGGCCGAGCCGGCGCGACGCCTCGACGGCGTAGAAGGAACCCGAAGGCGCGTGGACGCCACGCTCGACGAGGAAGCGGTAGGCGTCCGTCGTGGCACGGCCCTCGAACGTCAGCAACAGAGTGGGCGTGCGGTCGGCGGCCCTGGAGTGGACGGTGACGTCCGGGAGCGAGGACAGCCCCTTGTCGATCTGTGTGCGCAGGGTCTGTTCGTGTGCTTCGAGTGCCGCGAATCCCGCGGCCAGGCGTTGCCGTCGGGTTCCTGCGGCACTCGCGTCGAGGCCGGCGAGAAAGTCGACCGCGGCATGGGTGCCCGCGAGGAACTCGTAGGGCAGGGTGCCGAGTTCGAAGCGTTCCGGTACCGCGTCCGTGGACGGCAGGAGCTTGTCCGGCCGCAGGGTCTCGAGCAGTTCCGGCCGGGCGGCGAGGACCCCGTGGTGGGGACCGAGGAACTTGTACGGGGAACAGGCGAAGAAGTCCGCGCCCAACTGCTCCAGGTCGACCAGCGCATGAGCCGTGTAATGAACACCGTCGACATAGCTGAGCGCTCCGGCCTCGTGCGCCAGACGCGAGATCTCGGCGACCGCGGGACGGGTTCCGATCAGGTTGGAGGCTGCGGTGACGGCGACCAGCCGAGTGCGCTCGGACAGCACGCTGCGGATGTCGTCCACGGCCAGTTCCCCGGTATCGGGGTCGAAGTCGGCCCAGCGCACGGTGGCACCGGCCCGTGCGGCGGCCTGGACCCAGGGCCGTATGTTGGCGTCGTGGTCGAGCCGGGTGACGACCACCTCGTCGCCGGGCGACCAGGTCTTCGCGAGGGTGCGGGAGAAATCGTAGGCGAGCTGGGTGGCGCTGCGGCCGAAGACGATCCCCGACGGGTGCGCCCCCAGCAGGTCGGCCATGGCCCGACGGGTCTCGGTGACGATGGATTCGGCGTTGCGCTCCCCCGGCGCCCCATGGCCCCGGTTCGACAGTGGGTGTGCCAGCGCGTCGGCGACGGCCCGGATGACGGGTTGCGGGGTCTGGGTGCCGCCGGGGCCGTCGAAGTGCGCGGTTCCGGCGGCAAGGGCCGGGAACTGGGCGCGGACGGCGGTGATGTCGTACGTCACGAAAGGCTCCTGGGGGTGCCGTGCCAGGGCATGAGGGCCGGCCTTCTCAACACGCCTCAGCCTGCCACAGCCCTCCCCGCACGCCCGCCCGGGCAGGTTTGGGGCAGCCGGAAGCGGTGAGGCGCCTGGGATGCCCCAGCCTCAGGACACAGTCGCCGCTCCGGCAAGACCCGCACACGACACCGCCCGCGAGAGCGGCACGACGGCTCCGGCCGAGCGCACGAGAGCGCGGGACGCCTTCTTCGACAACGCCAAGTACCTGGCGATCGTGCTGGTGGCGACGGGGCACGCATGGGAACCGCTGCGCGACGGCAGCCGGGCCGTCAACGCGCTGTACATGCTCGTCTACGCCTTCCACATGCCGGCGTTCATCGTCATCGCCGGCTATTTCTCGCGCGGTTTCGAGGCGAGTCCGGAGCGGATCAGGCGGCTCGTGACCGGTGTCGCCGTGCCGTACGTGGTCTTCGAGACGGCGTACACCCTCTTCACCCGGTGGACGGACCAGGAGCCGGACCGCCCGATCAGCCTGCTGGATCCGCTGTATCTGACGTGGTTCCTGGCGGCGCTGTTCATCTGGCGGCTGACCACCCCGCTGTGGAGGACGGTGCGCCGGCCGCTGCCGCTCGCGCTCGCCCTCGCCATGCTGGCGACCCTCGCGCCGTCTCTGGGCAACGACCTCGATCTGCAGCGCACCCTGCAGTTCCTGCCGTGCTTCGTGCTGGGCCTGCAGCTGAAGCCGGAGCACTTCCGGCTGGTCCGCCGTCGCGGGGTGCGCATCCTGTCCGTACCGGTGTTCGCGGGCGCGCTCGCCGGGGCGTACTGGGCGGTGCCGCGGGTCAGCGGTGCCTGGCTCTACCACCGCGACAGCGCGGAGGAGCTCGGCGCACCGGGCTGGTACGGGCCCGTGCTGACGCTGGTCCTCTTCTGCTGCTCTCTGCTCCTGACCGCGTGTTTCCTGTCCTGGGTGCCGGGGCGGCGGATGTGGTTCACCGGGTTGGGCGCGGGCACGCTGTACGGCTATCTGCTGCACGGCTTCGTCGCCCAGGGTGCCAAGGCGTGGGGCTGGTACGCCCCCGCCTGGGTCCACGGGCCGCTCGGCATGGCCGTCGTCACCGTCGCCGCCACCGCTGTCGTCACCGCGTTGTGCTCCCCACCCGTCCGGCGCGTCTTCCGCCCCGCGGTGGAGCCGGAGCTGAGGTGGCTCTTCCGCCGGGACGCGACCGAACCGGTCCGCGACCGGGTCGCCGTGCGCGGATGATCCTTCCTAGACTGGAGCGAAGGCCCGGCCGCCGGCGGTGTGTCCGGTGCGGGAAGGCGGTGGCGCTCCATGCCGTACGTCGCTGTGAGTGCGCTGAGCCACCCCGGGCTGCTTCGCGAACGGAACGAGGACAGCCTCGTCGTCGGACCGTGGACGCTGTGCGCCACGGTGACCGAGAATCCGCAGACTATGCTCTTCGCGCTGGGGACGCCCCTCGTCGTCGCCGTCGCCGACGGGCTCGGCGGGCACCCGGGCGGCGACGTCGCCAGTGCCCTGGTCGTCCGCCGGATCGCGTCGGTCGCACCGGCCCTCGGCGACGAGGAGGCCGTCCGAGCTGCCTTGCACGCCTGCAACCGCGCCGTGTACGAGGCCGCCGGCGGCGACGAGCCGAGTGAGCTCACGGCGATGGGGTCGACCATCGCCGGAGTCGTCGTACAGCCGGGCTCGCTGCTGGCGTTCAACGTGGGAGACAGCCGGGTGTTCGCGGCGGAGCCCGACGGGCTGCGCCAGGTGAGCGTCGACGACAGCCCCCCGCTCGAACCCGGGCAGCGCACCACGTCCCTCGTCACCCAGTGCCTGGGCGGTTCTCCGGTCTTCCGCGCCGTCCGCCCCCACGTGACGGCCGCGCCGCTGTCGCAGGGGGACCGCTATCTCATCTGCTCCGACGGGCTCACCGACCCGGTGCCTGCGGAGGTGATCGAAGAGGTGCTGCGCGAGCACGACGACGGCCGAGCGGCCTTCGAGCTGTGGAAGGCCGCCGTCGAGGCGGGCGGCCCCGACAACATCACGGTGGCCGTGGTACGCGTCGGAGACGAGTAGGGAGGACCTCAGAAGGGTTCCGCATCGACCTCAGAAGGGTTCCGCATCGTCCTGCGGAAAGCCGTACCGTCCGTGGAGCCGCACGAAGCGGGCCGGGGTCAGCACCCGCAACCGCTCCAGCCCTTCCGCGGTGCGCACGAAGCACACGACCTGCTCCTGCCCGCCCGGCCCGATCGGCTGCACCAGGCGACCGGACGGGCGCACCTGCGCGATCAGCGGCGCGGCCACCTCGGGGAAGGCGGCCGACACGACGACCGCGTCGTACGGAGCGCGTTCCGGCACACCGCCGCTGCCGTCGCCGACCCGAAGCTCCACGTTCCGTACCTCCTGCCGCGCGAGATTGCCGCGCGCCTGCCGGGCGAGGTCCGGCCGTATCTCGATGCTGACCACGTCTGCGGCCAGCCGCGCGAGCAGCGCGGTCTGGAAGCCGAGGCCGGTGCCGACCTCGAGGACATGCTCGTTCCCGCGCAGCGCGAGGCTCTCGATCATCAGGGCGGACAGCGACGGCTGTGTGGTGACCTGTCCCTGTCCGATCGCCACAGGGACGTCCCGGTAGGCGGCGGCCGTCCCACCGGCCGGGACGAATCCCGAACGCGGGGTCGTCCGCACGGCCTCGAGCAGCCGCTCGTCGCGGATCCCGGCGGCTCTGAGGATCCGTACGAGATCGCCGGGTTCCCCCGGTACAGCGCCCATGCCCTGCAAACGCCCCTAAAATGGAACAAATTTCTCCGCAGATGATCGAGGGCAGCGTGTCGGCCACCGGTGTGCCATCGAGCCCGTACCCGTTCGGCGTCGCGAGTCTCGGCGAGGCGCCCGAGCGCGACGACGCACTGGTCGGTGCCGTCGTCAGTGCGGTGGAGGTGACCGGTGCGCACGCCGGGAGTGTGTTCCTGCTCTCCGGCGACCACCATTCGCTCGTCCTCGCCGCGGCCTGCGGCACGCCGCCCTCCCTGCTGGGCGGGTGGCGTCGGATTCCGGTGAGCAGCCATCTCCCGGTGGCGGAGGCGTACCGCTCCGGGCGCATGGTCCACCTGGCCGACGCGGAGGAGACGATGCGGCGCTACCCGCAACTGTCGGTCGCCATGCCCTACCCCTTCGGCTCCGCCTCGGTGCCCGTGAGAGCGGGCGAGAGGTCCTTCGGAGCGATGGCCGTGCTGTGGACGTCCAGGCCCGACGGGACAGGACTGTCGAGAGCGCAGCGCCGGCAGCTGCGCTCCGCGGCCGACCGGCTGGGCACCGCCCTGGCCGGACTCAGCGCCCGTCGGCTGCTCGGCGAGTGGGACGAACGGACGGCTCCGGTGGTGGTTCCCCTGCCGTCCGCTCCGGTGATACGGGTGGGCCTGTTCGACTGGAACCTCGACACCGGAACCCTCACGGCCGACGACGAGCTGTGCGCGATCTTCGGGATCCCGCCACGCGAGTTCGACGGACGGGCCGCCACCCTGGCGGCCAGGATCGAGCCCGCGGATCTGCCCGGCTTCCGCTCCGCCGCCCGCGCCGCGGTCGAGGAAGGGCATGTGCTCGCCCACTACGTGCGCATCCGGGATCGCGGTGGGGCGCTGCGCGCCGTCGAGCTGTGGGGCCGGGTACCCGAGACCACGGGCGCCTCGCGGGCGGCGGCCCATCTGGTCGGCGCCGTGCTCGACTCCGGAAGCGGCATGGCTGCGGTGGCGGCGATCGAGCGGCTCGCGGACGGCTTCTTCGCGCTGTCCCCGGACGGTCGTGTCACCTACGCCAACCACAGTCTGGAGAACCTGCTGCGGGTCCGCCAGGACGAACTGCTCGGCCAGCGCCCCTGGGACGTGCTGCCCTGGCTGGGCGATCCCGTGTACGAGGACCGCTACCGGGCCGCCGTGGTCTCCCAGCAACCGGTCTCGTTCCTGGTCCGCCACCCGCCCGACGACTGGCTCGTCTTCTCCCTGCACCCGGGCGTGCAGGGCATGACGGGATGGGCGGCCCCCGTGCGGCAGCCGGTTCCGACCGGGACCGGACCGGGTACCCCCGTCGCGGAGGGGGGTCCGCCCGTCTCCTTGTCGCCCCCGCCCGCTGCCCCGCGCCTGGGTGCCCTTTACCGGGTGCTCCAGCTGGGCAGTGCCCTCACCGCGGCGGTCACCGCGCACGAAGTGTGCGATGTGGTCGCCGAGCAGCTCCTGCCCGCGTTCGGCGGCCAGAAGCTCGCTATCTCCGTGGTCGAGGAGCGGCATCTGCACCTGCTTGCGCAGCGCGGCTGCTCGGAGGACGTGCTCGCCCGGTTCGAGGGCGTACCGCTGCATGCCCGGCTGCCCGTGACGGACGCGCTGACCTCCGGGGCGCCGCTGTTCGTCGAGTCCCGGGAGGAGCTCTCCGGGGCGTATCCGGGGATCCCGGCAGCCGACTCGAGCTCCTGGGTGTTCCTGCCGCTGATCGCCTCCAACCGCCCGGTGGGCGCCTGCATGCTCGGCTTCGACGACATCCACCGGTTCCCCGCCGAGGAGCGCGGCGTCCTCACCGCACTGGCGGGCCTGATCGCCCAGGCCCTCGAACGTGCGAGGCTCTACGACGCCGAATACGCCCTCGCCCGCGGCCTGCAGAACGCGCTGCTGCCGCACCGGCTGCCCGAGCTGCCGGACCTGCACGTCACCGGGCGCTATCTGCCGGGCACCGGGGGGATGGACATCGGCGGCGACTGGTACGACGTCATCCCGGTCGGCGACGAGGTCGCGCTGATCGTCGGGGACGTCGAGGGACACAACGTCGCCGCCGCGGCCACCATGGGCCAGCTGCGCAGCGCGATGCGGGCCTTCGTCACCGCCGGGCACCGGCCGGGCGACGTCGTCGCCAGCACCAACCGGCTCCATCTCGACCTCGACCCCACGCTGCTCGCCAGCTGCTGCTACGCGCGCTTCCATCCCCGCTCGGGGGCCGTGCGCCTCGTCCGGGCAGGCCACTGCCCACCCCTGCTGCGGCTGCCCGACGGCCACGCCGAGGTCCTGAACGTGCCGGGCGGCCCGCTGCTCGGCGTCGAGGCGACGCCCGACTACCCGGAGACGGAACTGCAGCTGGTCCCCGGGTCGGTCCTCGCCCTCTACACGGACGGGCTGGTCGAGAGGCGTGACTCGGACATCGCCTCCGGAGTCGACCGGCTCGTGGCCTCGCTGGCCCGTATGGGCGGGGACCGCCTGGAGGACCTGGCCGACGAACTGCTGCGGGACGCCCGCCGGTCCCCCGACCGGGCGGACGACATCGCGCTCCTGCTCACCGAGTACGCCCCGCACCGCGGATGACCACGTCGCCGTCCTCACTTACCCCAGATCCTCCGGTACGCCTCCCGATAACCCGACGGGTCCCACGTCGTGGCGCCCTCGCTGTTGTCGGCCGTGGTGATGTGGACGGGGGCCACATATTCGCTGGCGGGGCTGCCCGAGAACGCCCGGTTGAACTCGTCGACGATCTGCCAGCCCTGCTGGGACAACGGCTCGGGCACCGTGGCCGCCTGGTACTGCCGGCTGTTGATGCGCTGGAAGGCGGAGGGATCGCCGTCTCCGGCGCCGATGTTGAAGGGCGGCCCCGAACCCTTCTTGCCGGCCGCGCGGAAGGCCGGGGCGGCATCGGCGAAGTACAGGTCGTTGATGGCGACGGAGTGGGTCCACCGGTCCTGGAAGCGGGAGAGGAGCGAGGACACCTCCCGGGGTGTGCGACTGCTCGCGTCCGGGATCGGGATGTTCTCGTACGCCAGGAGCCGCACACCCGAGCAGGTGGCGAGCTCCTTCCTGATCAGATCGGACTTGTTCTTGGCGAAGGGGATCGAGGCGTCGGTGAAGATCACGACGCCGGCGTCGCCGTGGGAACTCGAGATGACCCATTGCGCGCTGACTCTGGCGACTTCCTCCACCTTGGTGGTGACGTTGGTGAAGAGCGCGGGCCGCCGGCTGGGGCCCGGGGACGCGACCGCGTGCCAGCCGACGATCGGGATGCGTGCCGCGTTGGCCCGCGCGACCTGCTGCGAGGTCGAGTTGGGGTCGAAGCCGCCGATGACGATGCCCGAGGGCCTGAGGGCCACGGCCTCGCCCATCGCCGCCTGAATGCCGGCGGGGGTGCCGCCTCCGTCGATCACCCGGACGTTCCAGCCGATGACCCGCGCGGCGTCCCGCACGCCGTCGGCGGCGCCGGCGACTCCGGGATTGGTCATGGTCTGGGCGACGTAGACGATGGTCCTGCCGGACGCCGCCCTGGGGCCGGTGGTCGGTCCGTTCCAGGGGACGTCGCTCTGCTCCGCCCGGCTGACGGCGGCCTGGGCTCTCGCCTGGACGGCGGGGCAGCCGCTCGTGCCCGAGGTGGAGTCCGCCGGGCCGCCCGACGAGCCGCGTTCACAGCCGGCCAGGACGGTGGCCGCGGCCAGCAGAGCGGCCACGGCGGAGTGCGGCTTGAGGACGCCGGAAGTGACCTTGCGATTGCGGTGCACAAAAGCTCCTCGCGGAGGAATGAGCGGGAGGGTGCGGCCGGGAGCGCTGTGGTGATGCGTACGGCTGGTCATGGACTGCTCCCCGCCGTACCGCCGTCCTGCGTCGGCGGCGGCTCCGGGGCCACGGCGGGCGCGTCGCGGGCCGCCACGGCGCCGGTGCGCAGCCTGCGCCGCGCGGCGTAGCCGGCCAGGCCGACGGCGAGGAGCAGGGTGCCGCCGTAGAACAACGGAACCGTCCAGAAGTCGGCGCCCAGCTGCGCAATGCCGGTGAGGCCGACGGCGAGGACGGCGACGGCGACGAGGGTGCCCGGGGCGTTGGGGCGTCCGGGTTTGATCGCGGTCGAGCCGAGGAGGGCACCGACGAAGGCGGGCAGCAGGTAGTCGAGGCCGACGCTCGGATTGCCGAGCTGCTGCTGGGCCGCGAGCAGCACACCGGCGAACCCGACGATCAGACCCGAGGCGGCGAAGGCACAGACGGTGTACTTGCGGATCGGGATGCCGACGAGCTCGGCGGCACGCGGGTTCGACCCGACGACGTGGAGGTACCGGCCGAGCGGCAGCCGCTCGAGCACCAGCCAGAGCACGAGCGCGAGCGCGAGCACGTAGAACGCGGGGACCGGAAGGCCGAGGAATTCGGAGTCGTAGAGGTCGGTGAAGGCGGCAGGGAGGCCCCCCGGCCCCGGCGCGATCCGGCCGCCGTCGGTGATCCAGCCGGACATCGCGTACATCATGCTGCCGGTCCCGAGCGTGGCGATGAAGGAGTCGATCTTGCCGAACTCGACGATCACACCGTTGAGGACACCGGCGACGGCCGCTCCGGCGATCACCGCGAGGCAGGCGAGCGGCCAGGGCCACCCGTCGTTGACGATGAGCTGCAGCACCATGACGTGTGCCAGGCCGAGGCCGTAGCCGATGGAGAGGTCGAACGCGCCGGTCACGATGGGGACCATGGCGGCGAGGGCGAGGACGGCCGGGATCGACTGGGTGGAGAGGATCGAGTCGACGGTGTCCTGGGTGGGGAAAGTACGCGGCAGGGTGAGGGAGAAGATCAGGACGAGCAGGACGGTGAGGGCCAGCAGGCCGTAGGCGCCGATGAGGTGCCCGCCCGGGCCGCTCGGTGCGCCCCGTCGGCCGAGTCGGTTCAGCGGGCCCGGTCGGCGGGGTCGTGGCCGGGGCGAAGACGGGGAGGGCGGGGCGGTCACGGGTTCGCCGCGGTTGCGGAGGGGGGCATGGCCGACGCCGCCCGGGTGAGCTCGGCGACGGTGAGGGCCGGACCGCTCAACTCGGTCGTCACGGATCCGCGGACGAAGACCAGGGCGCGTCGGCACACGCCCGCGACCTCCTCGAAGTCGGTGGAGATGAGCAGGACGGCGAGGCCGGCGGCCAGCGCCTCGTCGAGCAGGCGGTGGATCGCGGCCTTGGCTCCGATGTCCACGCTCGCCGTCGGCTCCTCGAGGATCAGCAGGCGCAGGCCCACCCTCAGCCACCGTCCGAGCATGACCTTCTGCTGGTTGCCGCCGGACAGGGTGGCGATGGGTGCCTCGCTGTCGCGGGGACGCACCGCGAACCGTTCGATGAGGGTGGCGGCCTCGGAGCGTTCGCGGCGGGGGCTGATCCAGTGCGGCGCCGACCGGCCCCCCGCGCGAGGGTTGGCCAGGAGGTTCTCCCGCACGGTCAGGTCGGCGAGGCAGCCCTCCTGCTGTCTGTCGCCGGGCACGAGGGCGACGCCCAGTCGGACGGCGCCGGCGACCGTACGGGGCCGGTAGGGGCGGCCGCCGAGAAGGGCGCGTCCGGCGAGCAGGGGCCGGGAACCCGCGAGGGCTCGGCCCAGGTCCAGGTGGCCGGCGCCGGAGAGGCCGACCAGGCCCAGGACTTCGCCGGCCCGGAGCTCCAGGCCGACCGGTCCCGCGCCGGCGGTCCGTACCTGCTCGAGGGTGAGGACGGCCGGACCACCGGCCGGGGCCGGGGCGGGGCGGTGGCCGGTGAGCTCCTCGCCGGTGATGTCGCGTACCAGGCGAGCCGGGCTGTGGCCCGCCAGCGGGCCGTGGCTGACGAGCCGGCCGTCGCGCAGGACGGCGAAGGAGTCGGCGACCTCGTACACCTCGTCCAGGCGGTGGCTGACGTAGAGGATGCCGTGGCCCCGGTCACGCAGGGCGTGCAGGACGCGGAACAGCCGGGCGCAGTCGGCGGCGGGCAGGCGGGCGGTCGGTTCGTCGAGGACGAGGAGCTTCGCCCGCGCCGCCATGGCCCGGGCGATGGCGACCAGGGAACGCTCGGCCGGAGCGAGCCCGGCCACCGCTGCGTCGGGATCGAGATGTCCGGCGACGATCCGCAGGGAGTCGGCGCACTGCTCCCGGGTCCGCCGCCAGGAGATCAGTCCGGCCCGGCGCGGATACCCGGTGCTCAGGGCGATGTTCTCGGCGACCGTCATCCACTCGACCAGACCGAGGTCCTGGTGGATGAAGGACATGCTGCGTGAGGCGTTGTGGCTCCCGAGCGGGTGACCGTCCACCGTGATCCGCCCCGAGTCGGCGTGGTGAACTCCGGCGAGCACCTTGATGAGCGTCGACTTTCCGGCCCCGTTGGGCCCGAGCAGGGCAAGTACGCTGCCGGCGTGGACGTCGAGGTCGACTCCGGCCAGTGCGAGGGTCCCGCCGAACCGCTTGGCGAGCCCGCGGATACGGACCAGAGGTTCCGCCCCGGAGGGCGGGACCGCCTGCGCAGAGGTGTCGTGAGCGTCGTGCACGGACATCTCCGGGGGTCGGCCTGGCCAGTTCTTCCCGACGTGTGTCAGCGATCTTAACGGTGCATATCACAGCATTTCAGGCATCTCGCCGGTACCTGTGACTCCAACGGGTCAGCGGACCGCCCGGCGTTCCGCACCTCAGGCGCCGTCGAGTCCGCATTCGGCCCAGATGACCTTGCCCTCCGGGGTGTAGCGCGTGCCCCAGCTCTGTGCCAGCTGCGCGACGAGGAACAGGCCACGGCCGCCCTCGTCGGTGCTGGCCGCCCGGCGCAGGTGCGGAGCGGTGTTGCTGGTGTCGGAGACCTCGCAGATCAGGCTGCGGTGGTGGAGCAGCCGTACCCGGATGGGCCCGGAACCGTGCCGGATGGCGTTGGTGACCAGCTCGCTGAGCATCAGTTCCGCGGCGAACGCGGCCTCGTCCAGCCCCCACTCGGCCAGCTGCCGGGTGGCGGAGGCGCGGACCTCGCTGACGAGGGCCGGGTCGGCGGGCAGGTCCCAGGTGGCGATGCGCCGGGGGTCGAGGGCGTGGGTGCGGGCGACGAGCAGGGCGATGTCGTCGCAGGGGTGGGCCGGCGCCACGGTGTCCAGGACCACCTGGCACGTCTCCTCGGGGGTGCGCTCCGGGTGGGCCAGTACCCCGCGCAGCTGGTCGAGGACCACGTCGACGTCGCGCTGCCGGTCCTCGATGAGCCCGTCCGTGTAGAGAACCAGCTGGCTGTCCTCGGGAAGGTGGATCTCTGCGGCTTCGAAGGGCAGGCCTCCGAGGCCGAGCGGGGGGCCGGGCGGCAGATCGGGGAACGACACGGCGCCGTCGGGGGCGACCAGCGCGGGCGGGGGATGACCGGCGCGGGCCATGGTGCACTGCTGCGAGGTCGGGTCGTAGACGGCGTACAGACAGGTCGCGCCGATGATGCCGGCGCCGTCGGCGGCGGGGTCCTCCCGGTCCAGGCGTCCCACGAGGTTGTCGAGGTGGATGAGGACCTCGTCCGGGGGGAAGTCGAGTTCGGCGAAGCTGCGGGCGGCGGTGCGCAGGCGGCCCATGGTGGCGGCGGAGAGCATGCCGTGGCCGACGACGTCGCCGACGAAGAGGCCGATGCGGGTGCCGGACAGGGGGATGACGTCGTACCAGTCGCCTCCGACATCGGACTCGGCGGGCAGATACCGGTGGGCGACCTCGACGGCGTCCTGGTCGGGCAGGCCGTGCGGGAGCAGGCTGCGCTGCAGAGCCAGGACCATGGTGCGTTCGTGCGTGTAGCGGCGGGCGTTGTCGATGGACAAGGCGGCGCGCGTGGCGAGTTCCTGGGCCAGCGACCGGTCGTCGTCCCCGAACGGGACCGAGTCCTGGGCGCGGTAGAAGCAGGCGACGCCGAGGACGACGCCGCGGGCGACCAGGGGTACCGCGATCAGGGACTGGACGTGGCTCAGCATCTGTTCGGAGTGCTCGGGGTCCTGCGCGAGCCAGCCCACGGCGGTCCGCAGATCCGGCTCCAGCACCGCCTGCCCGCCGGTCAGACATCGCAGTTGGGGCGCGGTCGGGCCGAAGTCGATCTGCTTGCCGACGGGACTGAACGGACAGTCGTCGCGGATGCCGTGGACCACCGCACGGCGCAGGTCACTGCGGGGGTCGGCGGCCTCCTCACCGCGCAGCACGGCCTCGGGCAGGTCGATGGTGACGTAGTCGGCCAGGCGCGGCACCGCGGTCTCGGCGAGTTCCTGTGCGGTGCGGCGCACGTCCAGCGTGGTGCCTATGCGGCCACTGGCCTCGGACAGCAGCTCCAGTCGGCGTCGCGCGGCCAGGGCGTACGTCCCCACGTGCGGCTCCCCCAGGAGCACGAGCCCCCGCGCGGAGGGCGGGAAGTCGTGGTGATCGTCCGTCGCGGCGTCGCCGCCGACGGCCGCGATGCCCTCGCCGGCCACGGCGAGACGGCCGGGCGCCGTGTCGTGAGGCGGGGTCACGGAGAGCTGCCCGGGAGCCGCAACGAAGGGAGCGGCCCCGGACCTCGGGACGACGGGCACGGCGGCAGGCTGGAGGGGAAGGTCTCGAGGCTCGTGGACCTGACGCGGGAGACGGAAGGGCTCGCGCGGTGCGGGTGGGCCGGGGAGGACGGCCTCGATCGCGAAGCCTTCCACACCGGAGGCACTCGTCATCGGACGGCTCACGAGGGTGACCCGCCTGCCGCCGGACAGGGACACGTCTACGGCGGCCCGCTGCGCGTCGGAGATCAGCTCGGCGGCCCGCTCCAGGAGGGTCTCGCGGTCACGGGGGTGCATTCCGAGGGCCAGTTCCTCCACTCCGACGCTGCGACGGAGGCCCGCGGCGGCCTCGGCTCCGGTGCCCAGGTACGCCCGCAGCAAAGCACGTTCACGCTCGGAACTCTGCCCGAGGAGCCGGCGCTCGATGGCCTCGGCGGCCCGGCGTATCACGGTCTCCAGTGCCGGGTTCTCGGCGGTGCGCGGATAGCCGAAGCACAGGACGCCCTCGATGCCACCGCTGAGCGGGTCGCGGACGGGAAGCGCGCGGCAGGCGCTGCCCTGGGAGCGTTCGGCGAAGTGCTCGGCGCCGTAGACCCGGATGAGCTGCCGCTCCGCCAGGGCCAGACCGATGCCGTTGGTGCCGGCGAACCGCTCGGCGAACACGAACCCCGGAACGCTCTGGATCGCCGGGAGCCTTCCGGCCAGCGACGCCTCCCCGAAACGGCGCAGGAGAACCCTCCCGCTCGCGTCGGCGAGCGAGATGTTCATCGAGCTGCCGGCGAACATGGACTGCAACCGGTCGAGCACCGGCACGGCTGCGCGGACGATCCGGGGGTCCGGATCGAAATCCTCCTCGAAGGGAAGGTCGGACTGGTCCGGCGAGAGGCCAAGGGACCGGCAGCGCCGCCAGGAGTTCAGGATCGACGTCCGCACACCCGTCTCGACCTGCTCGCCCTGCAGGAACCGCTCACGAAGACCGGCGGGACCCGTGCCGTCTGTCGCACTCCCCGTCGGTATGGGTTCGCCGCCCGACCGAACCACGCTCCGCCTCACTCACGCCTTCGACATTCCACACTTCGGAACTATTCGATAATCCGCACTTCGGAACTATCTGGCATTGACGAGGATACGGGCATTAGGGGCTTGAGTCACGGTTGGTAAGAACCCTCACGGTTGGTGACCGGCCGGGGCTGGTCGTCACAGGACCGCCTGGCGGATACCGGGGACGGCGGGAAGGTAGAGGAGCACACCCGTCGTGACGAGGCGCCCGAACGTCGCGACCGCGCCGAACCGGGCACCGGGCGCCGGGCACCGGGCGCATCGACGATCTCGTGTGCCGTTCGGCCGTCGTAGAGCTGCCGCGGTAGGCGATGTGGCAGAGGGCGTCGAGGTGGGCGCCATTGTCGTGGCATCGGACCGTCCCGGACCGCGCACGCCCGCGGTCCGCCGCATGCGGTCCGCCGTCACACGGTTCCAGGCCCCGCGGCCGACCGGGCCCGGCGGGCCCGTGTGCGCAGCGTCTCGAAGAGCACGGCGGGAGACGGCGGGCCCGTTGCCGACATCGACCGGCCCCGGAGTCCGGGCGTCCACGGGGTTCGAGCTCATCCGTACTCAACGCCTCGAAGCGGGCGGTCACCGCCTGCACGCCACCCGGCGCCGCCGGACGAGCGCGGACCCGGTCCGGCCGGAGTCAGTGTGCCTGCCGGGTCCGCTTGCGGTTCTCCTCGCGGATGGCGTCCAGCAGCTCCGACTTGCTCATGTGCGACCGGCCCTCGATGTCCAGCCGCTTGGCCACGTAGTACAGACGCTCCTTGGACGCCTGCTCGTCGACGCCCTCACCGCTGCGCGCCTCCTGCTCCCGCGGCCTGGCCGCCCGCGGGTCGGAGGGGCCTTTGCGGCCGCCCTCCTTGCGCTCCCAGTGGTCGCCGACCTTCTCGTACTTGTGCTTGAGCGCGCTGAAGGCCACGCGCTGGGATCGCTCACCCTCTCCGTACTGCTCGACGGCGGCGTCGTGCGCCTTGATCCAGGTGCGCTGCGCGTCTTCGGGTGAGCGCCCCAGCGTCGAGGGGAGCTCCTCACGTCCTGGCACAGTGATCACCTCCCATGCGAACGACGTCCGTGTATCCGCGGCGCCCGAGCCGAAACGGAAGGGTGCCAGGTGGCCGCAAATGTGGGCGAAAACACCCTGATCAGATGGCTCCCGTCATTTTCGGCGAGCGAGTCGGCCGACTATCGTTCCGGTCCCCGCCCCGATCGGGCGGACGGGAAGACCGCCCAGGGACACGAACGGACCGGCAGTGCTCGCAGATCTCTCGCCGATCATCGCGGCGACCACCACATGGCTGACGCATGCGTATCCGGCGGCCGGCGGTGCACTGGACCGCGCACTGGCCGAAGCGCAGGCCAGGCAGGCCGTGACGGCAGCGGCCAGGCTGCGCTACCCGGCGCCGATGGATGCCGAACTGGTCCTGATGGCGGGTCCCGGCGGCTCCGACCGCCTCGACTGGATCACGGGCGCGGACACGGCGCGCACCCACGACACGGGCACGGACGCCTGGCGCACCTGGGTGGACGAGGCGGTCGCCAGCTGGGCGGCATGCCTGCTCGCCGACGCCGATCTCGCCGGCCTGGCGATGGCCGCACTCGCCGCATGCCCGCACAGGGCGAGTTCGCCGGCGGAGTTCAGGCGGCTGGTCGCTCCGGACGCACGCGACCGGCAGGCGGCCGCACTGCTGCGCCACCCAGATCTCCTGGCACCGGTAGCCGACCTGTACCGCGCCGAACTCCGTGACCGTCTGGCACCGGGCCGCGCTCTGGCCGCCTGACGGCGGTCCAGGGTCAGTCCTTCTTTCCGCGGCCCGTCAGGGCATCACGCACACGGTCGACGAGCCCGGCCCCGGGAGCGAGGAGCTTGTTCGCCGGGGGCCTGTCCGGCGCGGACGGGTGCGGGCGGGTCGGGGCGATCTTCTTCGCCTGGCGGACCTTGTCGCCGAGGTCGTCGAGCTTGTCCGCCGGGCACGACCCGCTCAGCAGGGGGAAGAGGTTCTCCTCCTCGTCCGCGATGTGCGAGCGGACCTCGTTCATCAGCATCCCGATGAGCCGGTCGAACTCGGCTTGGTCGGCCTCACAGCTCTCCAGGTCCTTCATGATGTCCTCGGCCTTGGAGTGGTCGTCGATCTCCTTGTCGGCGATCGCGTCCCCGTCCGCCACGTACTTCCGAACGGCCGGGTAGAGGTACATCTCCTCGGCCACCGAGTGCCGCACGAGCTCCATCGTGGCCTGGTCGGCATAGAGCTTGCGGTCCTTCTCACCGAACGGCAGCGCCTCGATCCGGCCGAAGAGCTCCTCCACCTCCCGGTGGTCGTGGACCAGTTCGTTGATGACATTGCCTCCGTGTCCCATGGTCGTTACCTCCAAGCCGGTCGGGGTCGTCGGGTGCGGCCATCGGGTGCCGGGTGCCCTTGCCCGGCCCCGGGTAACGCGACCCGGCGGTCTCCGTCCCGCTCGGCCCAGGAAGCTCAGGCCAGGAAGCTCAGCCTCACCTGGCGGTTCGGGTTGTCCTTGTTCGTGTCCACCAGACACACCGACTGCCACGTCCCCAACTCCAGTCGGCCGCCCACCACGGGAAGGGTCGCGTGCGGCGGGACGAAGGCCGGGAGGACGTGGTCGCGGCCGTGTCCCGGGCTGCCGTGGCGGTGCTGCCAGCGGTCGTCGGCGGGGAGGAGGGTGTGCAGCGCGGCAAGGAGGTCGTCGTCGCTGCCCGCACCGGTCTCGATGACCGCGATGCCGGCGGTGGCGTGCGGGACGAAGATGTTGAGGAGACCGTCGCGGCCGGCGGCCGCCTCGCCCAGGAAGGCCTCGCAGTCTCGGGTGAGGTCGAAGACCCTTTCCCTGGAGCCGGTCGCGACGTTCAGGACTCGGGTGGTGAAGGCGTCTGACATGCCTCCATCCTGACCCATGCGGTCACACCCACCGGGAAGATCCACCACCTCGGCGCGGTTAGTAGAATCGTGAACAACATCGAGGCAGTCGTCATAGGCGCCGGACAGGCCGGCCTGTCCGGCGCCTATCACCTGCGGCGCGCGGGTTTCGAGCCGGACCGTGACTTCGTGGTCCTCGACCACTCCCCCGGCCCGGGCGGCGCCTGGCAGTTCCGGTGGCCGTCGCTGACGTACGGCAAGGTGCACGGGATGCACTCGCTGCCGGGCATGGAACTGACCGGCGCGGACCCCGAGCGCCGGTCGTCCGAGGTGATCGCCGAGTACTTCGCCACGTACGAGCGCACCTTCGACCTGCGGGTGCGGCGGCCGGTGGACGTGCGTGCCGTCCGGGAGGGGCCGGACGGGCGGTTGCTCGTCGAGACGTCCGACGGTGTCTGGGCCACACGGGCCCTGATCAACGCCACCGGCACTTGGGACCGCCCCTTCTGGCCGCGCTACCCCGGACAGGAGACCTTCCTGGGACGGCAGTTGCACACCGCGCAGTACCCGGGCCCCGAGGCGTTCGCCGGGCAGCGGGTGGTCGTCGTGGGCGGAGGCGCGTCCGGCACGCAGCATCTGCTGGAGATCGCCCCGTACGCGGCCGCCACCACCTGGGTCACCCGGCGGCCGCCCGTCTTCCGCGAGGGCCACTTCGGCGAGGAGGCGGGCCGCGCCGCGGTCGCCCTGGTCGAGGAGCGGGTCCGGCAGGGGCTGCCGCCGCGGAGCGTCGTCTCGGTGACCGGGCTGCCGTTGAACGACGCGATACGGCAGGGCCTGAAGGACGGCGTCCTCGACCGGCTGCCGATGTTCGACCGGATCACGCCCGACGGTGTGGAGTGGAGGGACGGGCGGCGCGTGGACGCCGACGTCATCCTGTGGGCGACCGGGTTCCGGGCCTCCATCGACCATCTCGCTCCGCTGCGACTGCGCGAGCCGGGCGGCGGGATCCGGGTCGACGGGACGCGTGCGGTGGCCGATCCACGGATCCATCTCGTCGGGTACGGGCCGTCGGCGAGCACCATCGGCGCCAACCGGGCCGGACGCGCTGCCGTACGGGACATCAGGCGGCTCCTCGCCCAGGAGCCGGTCGCCGCCTGACGGCCCGTCGCGTCACTTGGCGGCCGAGGCGCTCCGCTGGTTGCGGTTGAACTCGGCCACGTTGCGCTGGTGTTCGTCGTAGTCGGCCGTGAATCGCGTGTCGCCCGGCTTGACCGTGACGAAGTACAGCCAGTCGCCCGGCGTCGGATTGATCGCGGCGCGCATCGCGTCCTCGCCGGGGTTGTCGATCGGTGTGGGCGGCAGGCCCATGCGCTGGTAGGAGTTGTACGGGCTCTCGATCCGGGTGTCCTTCGCGGTCGTCTTCAGCGTGGAGCGGTTCAGCGCGTAGTTGATGGTGGAGTCCATCTGCAGCGGCATGCCGTGCTCGAGGCGGTTGAAGACGACGCGGGCCACCTTGCCCATGTCGTCCTTGGTGGCGGCCTCGGCCTGGACGATGCTCGCGATGGTGACGGCCTGGTAGATGTTCATCGCGTTGCGCTGGGCACCGGCGGCGAGCGGGGCGCCGCTGAACTTCTTGTTCGCCGTGTCGACCATGGCCGCCAGCAGCTTCTCCGGCGTCGCCTGCTTCTCGAGGGGATACGTCGCGGGGAAGAGGTAGCCCTCCGGGTTGCCCTCGGCGTCGTTCGGCAGCTTCAGGTCGACCTTCGGCAGCGACTTCCTGGTGGTGCCCGCGGGCAGGGCGAGGGCCTTGTCGACGGCCTCGTAGATCTGGCTCGCGCGCCAGCCCTCCGGGATCACCAGCGACGTGGGTCTGGCGGCCTCGCCACTCTCCAGGCTCAGCAGCGGCACCGCCACGGCGGTGCCGGCCACGACGGCTCCGGTCGCGACGAGAAGGAGACGCCCCCGGCGCGTCAGTCGAATCGTGCTCCGTGGCGGAGTGTTGGTCTGCATGCGGGCACGGTAACCCGCATAGCAGCACAAACCCGACATATCTTCATCTTGTCGACTCCAGTTGGGCGTCCCGGTGGACGAGGGTGGCGTACCGCCCGCCCTGCCCCAACAACTCCTCGTGCGTGCCCCGTTCGACCGCCCGGCCCGACTCGAGAACCACGATCTGGTCGGCGCCCCGAATGGTGGACAGGCGGTGCGCGATGGTGAGCGTGGTGCGGTTGGCCGAGAGCGCGTCGATGGCCTTCTGGACGGCGTGTTCCGTGCGGGTGTCCAGCGCGCTCGTCGCCTCGTCGAGGATCAGGACGGGTGGGTCGCGCAGGATGGTGCGCGCTATGGCGAGGCGCTGCTTCTCGCCGCCGGAGAAGCGATGACCGCGCTCGCCGACGATCGTGTCGTAGCCGTCGGGCAGGGAGGCGATGTGGTCGTGGATCTGGGCCGCGCGAGCCGCCGCATGAAGTTCCTCGTCGGTGGCGTCCGGCTTGGCGAAGCGGAGATTGTCGGCGACCGAGGCGTGGAAGAGGTACGTCTCCTGCGAGACGACGCCGACCGCGCGGGCGAGCGTGTCGAAGTCGAGGTCGCGGACGTCGACGCCGTCCAGGGTGACCCGGCCCTCCGTCACGTCGTACAGCCGCGGCACCAGATAGCCCAGCGTCGACTTGCCGGCGCCGGTCGGGCCGACGAGCGCGAGGCTGCCACCGGCGGGGACGGTGACGTCGATGCCGTCGAGGATCGGGCCGCTCTTGCCGTCGTAGTGGAACGCCACGTTCTCGAAGCGGACCTCGCCCTTGATCTGGTCCAGATGGACGGGGTCTTCCCGCTCGGTGATGTCGATGGGCAGGTCGAGGTACTCGAAGATGCGCTGGAAGAGGGCGAGCGAGGTCTGGATCTGGACGCCGGTCGACAGCAGGCTCACGGCCGGGCGGAACAGGCCCTGCTGGAGCGAGACGAAGGCGACGATGGTACCGAGGGAGACGTCCGGGCCGCCGAGTTGGAGGGCCAGCCCCGCGGTCCAGTAGATGACGGCCGGCATCGCGGACATCACGATCCCGATCACGGCCATGCGCCAGCGGCCGGCCATGTTCGACCGCACCTCGAGACCGACCAGGCTCTCCGACTCCTCGGCGAAGGACCGCGTGAGCGAGTCGGCGCGGCCCATGGTGCGCCCGAGCAGGATGCCGCTGACCGAGAGCGACTCGGTGACCGTGGCGGCCATCGCGGCCATCTGCTTCTGGCGCTGGGTGGTGATCTTCTTGCGTTCGTTGCCGACACGGCGGCTGATCCACACGAACACCGGGAGCAGGAGCAGAGAGACGACCGTCAGGCGCCAGTCGAGGGCGATCATCGCGATGATCGTGGCGACCACACTGGTGAAGTTGGAGACCAGAGAGGTGGCGGTGGAGGTCACGGTGGCCTGCATGCCGCCGATGTCGTTGGCGATGCGGGACTGGACCTCGCCGGTACGCGTGCGCGTGAAGAACGCGAGCGACATGCGCTGCAGCCTGCCGTAGACGGCCGTGCGCAGGTCGTGCATGACGCGCTGGCCGACCGTCGTGGAGATCAGGGTCTGCAGGACGCCGAAGACGCCGGCGAGGACCGCGCTGAGGATCATGCCGAGGGCGAGCAGGCTCAGCAGGCCCGTGCGCCCCTCGGGGATCGCGACGTCGAGCGTCTCCTTCAGCAGGAAGGGTGTGGCGACGGAGACGAGCGAGGAGGCGCCGACGAGCAGGCCGACGACGGCGAGACGGCCCCGGTAGGGGCGGAAGAGCTTCAGGATGCGGCGCACCTGCCGGGGCTGTTCCACGGCGTCGGCGGGCGGGCTCCAGGGGGCTGGGTTGTCGGGGTGCATGGGCTCCTACGGGAGGTGAGAGATCGAAGGCTTACGGAGCTTAGCTCATTGTTACCTATGCTCATAATGATCGGGGTCCTGATATTGTTCCCACATGAGCACCCCCGACCCCGACGGCCTGCTCGCCGAGCAGCTGCTGAGGTTCACCCGCCGCGTGCACCGCATCCAGAAGCGCCATCTGGCACAGGCCGACCTCGGTATCACCCCGGCCCAGTCCCGGCTGCTGCGCACGCTTGCGCACTACAGCGCGCCGCCCCGCATGGCCGATCTCGCCGAACGCCTGGAGGTGGTGCCCCGGGCCGTGACGACACTGGTCGACGGGCTGGAGGCGAGCGGGAAGGTGCGACGGGCCCCCGACCCGACCAACCGCCGGGTGATCCGGATCGAACTCACCGACGAGGGCCGCACGGCGCTGCGCGAGCTGCGGGGGGCGCGCCGCTCGGCCGCGCGGGAGATCCTCGCCCCGCTGACGGACGAGCAGCGCGAGCTGCTGGGGGACCTGCTGGACACGCTGATCGACGGGGCAGCGGCGCCGCACTGCTGAGCTCGGACACGGCAGCGGCCACCGCTTCGACTGCCGAAGCGGTGGCCGCTGCCGTGCTCGTACCGATCGTCAACCGGCCTCGCGGGCGGTCTCCTTGGCCGTCCGGGCCGGTACGGCGGCGGCCACCTCGGACTGCGGCTGCTCACGCTCCGACGTGTGCGGCTCCTCGTCCTCCACCGTGACCACGATCTCGCCGCCGAGCACCTTCTTCGCCCGGTCCGCGTCCAGCGCGCCCTCCCAGCGGGAGACCACGAGGACGGCGACACAGTTGCCCAGCAGGTTCGTGGCGACGCGCATCGAGTCCATGATGCGGTCCACACCGAGCAGCAGGGCGACGGCACCGGCGGGGATGACGCCGAGGGAGGACGCGGTCGCGGACAGGGCGAGGAAGGCCGAACCCGGCACGCCCGCCATGCCCTTGCTGGTCAGCATCAGCACCAGGACCACCGTGATCTGCTGGCTCAGACTGAGGTCCACGCCCACGGCCTGTGCGATGAACAGGGTGCCGATGGACAGGTAGATCGAGGCGCCGTCGAGGTTGAACGAGTAGCCGGTGGGCAGCACCAGGCCCACGGCGTCGTCGCGGCAGCCGGCCTTGCGCAGCTTCTGCATCAGGCGCGGCATGGCGACCTCGCTGGAGGCGGTGCCGAGCGCGAGCAGCATCTCCGAGCGGGAGTAGCGGACGAACTTCCACAGGCTCAGCCCGGTCAGCAGCTTCAGCGCGGCGGCCAGCAGGGCGAGGAACAGCGCGGCGACGACGTAGCAGAGGATGATCAGCTTGCCGTAGGTCTTGATCACGCCGAGGCCGTAGTTGCCCACCAGGTGGACCATCGCCCCGAAGACGGCGAGCGGGGCCAGCCGCATGACGAAGCCGATGACCGCGAAGATGACGTGCTGGGCCTGTTCGATCGCGGGCAGGACCTGAGGGACCTTGGTGCGCCCGAGGTGCAGCAGCGCGGCACCCACCAGGCAGGCCAGCACGAGGACCTGGAGCAGCGCGTTGTCGGCGAACGCGCCGACGAAACTGGTCGGGAGCGCGTTGACGATGAACTCGGTGGTCGAGGGCAGCGCACCCCCCTGTGTCTGCTGGTCGACCGCCGAGGCGTCGAGCTTCGACGGGTCGACGTGCATCCCGGAACCGGGCTGGACGACGTTGGCGGCGACGAGACCGATGAGCAGCGCGGCCGTGCTCGCGACCTCGAACCAGACGAGGGCCTTCAGCCCGATCCGGCCGAATGCCTTCAGGTCACCGGCCTTGGCGATGCCGACGACGACCACGCAGAACACGAGCGGTGAGATCACCGTCTTGATGAGCCGGGTGAAACCGTCGCCGAGCGGCTGGAAAGCCGTGGCCGAGTCCGGCCACAGCTTTCCGACGACGATGCCGAGCACAAGCGCGCAGGCGACCTGCGCGAAGAGTGAGGTACGCAGTATGCGTGCGACGCGTCGCGGCAGGGACGGTACGGACGGCGGCACGGTGCACTCCTTGGGGACGTCAGACTCGCAGAAGCCGAGGAGTGGACTTCTGCGATACGGAAAGCTGCTTCCGTGTTCGACACTCTGGAGGTTCTGTTGATCCCGTGGAAGACCTCCGTGTTGCCGCCGTGTAAATCAAGGCACGCGTGACACACCGCACACTGTCGGGCTCAGCAGAGCCTGCGGTCCTCGGCGAGCACGCCCTGAATGGTCGTCAACTTCCGGTCGTAGCACCCTTCCGAGCCGTAGAGCCGGTAGCGCTCGCCGGTCGTACCGACGGCATGACGCTGGTCGCGCGGCACGTTCACGGTGAACGTGGCGTCGCCCGTGTAGGTGTCGTCGAGCCGCGACCACGCGGTTCGCCGTCCTGCGCGCGTCTCCACGACCGCGGCGCGGTCGCCGAGGGTCAGCACGGTGCGCAGCCGGTCGTCCGTGCCGACCGTGGTGGTGCCGTTCATCGTGTACGTCCGCTGCGTGCGCGTCGTGCGGGCCGGTCCGCGTCCGTCGACGGTGACCGACTCGTCGTCCGTCCACCGGGCGTCGAGACCGTCCGTGTTCTCGCCGTCGGTCCAGCGGTGCGTGGAGGTGTTGGCCAGGCTGCGGCGGACGGTGGTCTTCACCCGGCCGTGCGAGGTGTCGACGTAACCGGCGACGGTCAGCCGGTGTCCGCCCTCGGTGTCCAGGCGGTGCTCCGAACCGGGCGTGTATATGGAGGAGTTGGTGAGATCGCCCTCCTGACGGGCGGTGAGCTTCCCGGTGACGCGCGCCTTTCCGGCGTCCTGCCAGACGAGCACGTTGACCGGGGCGCTCCAGCCGCTCTGCCCCTCGGGCACACCGGCGACGTCGACCTC
Organism: Streptomyces sp. HUAS ZL42; assembly: GCF_040782645.1. Classification (GTDB taxonomy): domain Bacteria; phylum Actinomycetota; class Actinomycetes; order Streptomycetales; family Streptomycetaceae; genus Streptomyces. Next base: position 8,577,345 of record NZ_CP160403.1, on the reverse strand, counting down.
GACGCGGTGCGGGCGGCCGTCGTTGAGAATCCCGGCGAAGGGGGTCAGGTCGTATTCGATGGGCTTGATGTCGAAGGCCCGCGGGCCGGGGACGACGTACCAGAGGAAGGGGTTGGACCAGCCGCCGGTCCACACGTGCGGGAACGGCGCGGCGATTCCGGCCAGTTGTCCGTCGACCTTGATCTGCACCTCGCGGTAGGGCCCGTTGTCGGCCTGACACGAGTACGGCGCTTCCTTCGGCACGGTCAGATACCAGTACTCCTCGCAGCCGCCGCCGGAGCCGGTGGCATACACCTCGGCGAGGATGCGCTCACTGTTGCGCGGGGTGGTGAGGGTCGTGCCGTCGGATCCGCCGGTGAGGGTCAGTACGCGGTCGGGCGCCGGGGCCCGGAGGCCTTCGTAGAAGGTGAGCGTGACCTTCACGTCGATGACACCGGTGTAGGTGTCGTCGACAACGTTGCCGATGAGCATCTCGACGTCCTGACTGCCGCGGAAGGTGTCGCTGTAACGCGTGACGTCCTTCTCGACGGACCACTCGATACCGTCGGGCGAAGGCTCGGGGGTCGAGGTACGGAAGATTTCGACTCCTCCGACGTGCAGGTAGCCCAGCCGGTCGAACTGCCGTCCCTTGACCTTGCCGTCGAGTCGCAGCACGACCTTGCTCCAGCGGTCGCCGCAGCCGTCCGGCGGCGTGTACGTGCCCCGGTACGGCGTGAAGTCGCGGAACTGCGCCTCCGCCACGGTGACCTGGCAGGACTTGGTGTGCGGCTTGGCGACGGGCGGGGCGGCGGTGATCGGGTCGTGCCAGTCGGTGCCGAACTCGGCGGGTATGTCGGCGGCTTGGGCCGGGCTCGTGCCGAGGAGGGCACCCGCCAGGAGGGCCGCAACGGTGAGCATGGACATGATGATTCTGCGTGTCATGCCCGGTGTTCTACGGGGAGTCGGGGCCCGCCGCAATGAGGCGTCGCCATCGGCCCACGCCTGCCCCGGTGCCCGGCGAACCACAGCCGGATCCATGCGCCGCCGTGGAAAACCGGTTGATTTTGACCACCCTCCGAGGCGAACCTTTCACGGTTTGTTGCCGCCTGCGGCCGCGGTTCGCGGCCGCCATCCACCCCCTGACACGAGCCACTGGGACGTCATGCAGATCCAAGACCTTCCGTATCCCGACCCTGGTGTGCCGGACGCGCGCTCGGGGCCTCGGTTCCTCTGGTGGCTCGGCCGGAATCAGCTGGGTGGCCAGTTCAAGTCGCTGGCCTGGGGACTGCTGCACTTCCTGTCAGTTTCCGCACAGCCGTTCTGTGTCGGGTTCGCCGTTGAGGCCGTCCTCGACCGTTCCGGCACACGGCTCGCCCTCGCGGGCGGGCTGATGGCCCTGGCCGCGGCCGGCACCGCGGTCGGCGACACCTTCCTGCACCGCGCCGCCGTCACCAACTGGATCACCGCGGCCGCCCGCGTCCAGCAACTGCTCGCCCGCAAGGCCGCGCAACTGGGCTCGGCCCTGACCCGCCGGGTCGCGGCCGGCGAGGTCGTGGCCGTCTCCACGGGCGACGTCGAGAAGATCGGCTGGTTCGTGGAGGCCGTGTCACGCTTCACCGCCGCCGCGCTCACCGTCGTCCTCGTCTGCATCGGCCTGGTCGTCTACCAGCCGGCGCTCGGCGTGGTCGTCGCCGTCGGCCTGCCCGTGCTGGCACTCGCGGTGCTGCCGCTGCTGCCCCGCGCGACCCGGCGTGCCGACTTCCAGCGCGAGAAGGCGGGCCGCGCCACCGAGCTGGCCTCGGACACCGTCGCTGGTCTCCGCGTGCTGCGCGGCATCGGCGGCGAGGACCTGTTCCTCGACCGCTACCGGCGCGCCTCCCAGGAGGTCCGGCAGGCGGCGGTCCGCAGCGCGCGCATGTGGTCCCTGATCTCCGCGATCCAGGTGCTGCTGCCCGGGCTCCTGCTGATCGCGGTCGTCTGGTACGGCGTCCACCTGGCCCGCCAGGGCCGGATCACCGTTGGCGAACTGGTCGCCGTCTACAGCTCGGTGATGGTCCTGACCTATCCGCTGCGGCACTTCGAGGAGATCGCCATGGCGTACTCCTTCTCGCGCCCCTCGGCCAAACGGGCGGCCGGCGTGCTGTCGCTGGAACGCGTCACCGACGTCGGCGGATCACGAGCGGCCGGTGTGCCCTCCGGAGACCTGTACGACCCGGGCACCGGACTGCTCGCGCCGGCGGGCCGGCTCACCGCTGTGGTCTGCGGCGACCCGGACGCGGCGGGACGGCTGGCGGAACGCCTGGGAGGGCACCCGGCGGAGGGAGGCCGCTCCGTACTGCTGGGCGGTGTGCCCCTGGACGAACTGCCGCTCGCCTCCGCACGCACGGCCGTACTCGTCCAGGACAAGGACCCGGTGCTCCTGTCCGGTTCGCTGCGCGAACTGCTCGACGTGCCCACGTCCGGCGACGTCGGCGCGGAGGACGCGTTGGCGGCCGCGCAGTGCGGGGACGTCCTGGACGCGCTCGTCCAGGGGTCGTTGGACGCGGCAGACCCCATGGACGCGCGCATCACCGAGCGCGGGCGCTCACTGTCGGGCGGCCAGCGCCAGCGGCTCGCGCTGGCCCGGTCGCTCATCACGGACCCGGAGGTGCTCGTCCTCGACGAGCCCACCTCCGCCGTCGACTCGCACACCGAGGCACGGATCGCGGAGGGCGTGCGTCGGTTGCGGACGGGGCGCACCACCGTGGTCTTCACCTCCTCCCCGCTGCTGCTGGACCGCGCGGACCGGGTCGTGCTCGTGCACGAGGGCGAGGTCACGGCCGTCGGCGCGCACCGCGAACTGCTGCACAGCGAACCGCGGTACCGGGCCGTGGTGACCCGGGAGACCGACGAGGAGGCCGCACTGAACGCCCGAGAGGCTGCTCTCAGCGGTGCGTTGAAGGAACTGGAAGAGATCGAGGAGACCGCATGATCGGCGTAGCGCCACCGGCGTACGACCCGGCGGCCCCGACGACGGCGAACACCCTGCCCGTCGGCGCCCCCGCCACCGTACGCGCCTATGTGGCCGAGCTGTTGCGCCGGCACCGCCGCGCCTTCCTGCTCCTCGTCGCCGTCAACACGGTCGCCACCGTGGCGTCGATGGTGGGCCCGTGGCTGCTCGGCGACCTCGTCGAGAGGGTGTCGGACGGAGCCCGGGAACTCCATCTGGGAATGACCGTCACGCTCTTCGTGCTCGCTCTCCTCGTCCAGGCCGCCTTCGTGCGGCAGGTGCGGCTGCGCGGCGCGATGCTCGGCGAGCGGATGCTGGCCGACCTGCGCGAGGACTTCCTCGTGCGGTCGGTCCGGCTGCCGCCGGGCGTTCTGGAGCGGGCCGGGACCGGCGACCTGCTCTCCCGTATCACCACCGACATCGACCGCCTCGCCAACGCGATGCGCGAGGCCGTGCCGCAGCTGACGATCGGCGTGATGTGGTCGGCGCTGCTGCTCGGCGGTCTGGTGGTCATGGCGCCACCGCTGGCACCCGCCGTGCTGGTGGCGGTGCCGCTGCTGGTGGTGGGCTGCCGCTGGTACTTCAAGCGGGCGCCGTCCGGCTACCGCTCGGAGGCCGCCGGGTACGCCGCCGTGGCCGCCGCCCTCGCGGAGACCGTGGACGCCGGGCGGACCGTCGAGGCCCACCGCCTCGGCGACCGCCGGGTCGAAGTGTCGGAGCTGAGGATCAGGCAGTGGACGGCCTGGGAGCGCTACACGCTGTGGCTGCGCTCTGTGCTCTTCCCGGTGATCAACGTCGTCCATGTGACGGTGCTCGGCTCGGTGCTGATGCTCGGCGGGGTGTTCGTCCTGCAGGGCTGGATCGGGATCGGCCAGCTGACGACGGGCGCGCTGATCGCGCAGATGCTCGTCGACCCCGTGAACCTGATCCTGCGCTGGTACGACGAGCTGCAGGTGGCACAGGTGTCGCTGGCCCGGCTGGTCGGCGTCCGGGACATCGAGCCGGACGCCGGCGACGGCGAGCTGGCCCCCGACGGGCGTGACGTGCTCGCGGACCGGGTGCACTTCGGCTACCGCGAAGGTGTGGACGTACTGCGCAAGGTCTCCCTGGAGGTCGCGCCCGGGACCCGGCTGGCGCTGGTCGGCCCCTCGGGCGCGGGCAAGTCCACGCTCGGCCGTCTGCTGGCCGGCATCTACGGGCCCCGGCACGGCCGGATCACCCTGGGTGGTGCGGAGCTGTCCCGGATGACGGCCGAGCGGGTCCGCTCGCACGTCGCCCTGGTCAACCAGGAACACCACGTCTTCGTGGGTTCCCTGCGCGACAACTTGCGGCTTGCTCGCACGGGGGCGGAGGACGCCGAGCTGTGGGCGGCCCTGGGCGCCGTCGACGCGGACGACTGGGCGCGTGCGCTGGACGACGGCCTGGACACCGAGGTCGGCTCGGGCGGAGTCGCGCTCACACCGGCCCAGGCCCAGCAGATCGCGTTGGCCCGGCTGGTGCTGGCCGACCCGCACACGCTGGTCCTCGACGAGGCGACCTCGCTGCTCGACCCGCGTGCGGCCCGCCATCTGGAGCGGTCCCTGGCCCGCGTCCTCGACGGCCGCACGGTGGTCGCCATCGCCCACCGTCTGCACACGGCCCACGACGCGGACGTCATCGCCGTCGTGGAGAACGGCCGGATCAGCGAGCTGGGCAGTCATGACGAGCTGGTCGCGGCGGACGGCGCGTACGCGGCGCTGTGGCGGTCCTGGCACGGGTGACCGGGGGAGATCCGGGGGCTGCCGTACCGCTTCACCGGGGCTGCCGTGCCGCTTCACCGGGGGCTGCCGTGCGGCTTCAGCGGAAGACGTGCGGCAGCCTCCCTCCGGCTCGGCAGGCGTCCCCGCCGTCGCCGCCGCAGTCGGCAGCGCCGGGCGGGCGGCGTCCGGCTCGGTGCCCGTCCTGCCCGTGGGAGCGGTGATCCGCGGGCAGTTCTCCGCGGTCGGTGCCCCTGAGGCGTGCGCCGGTCTCCGTGATGAGACTGCCCGTGCCGTTGCGCGGTGCCGAACGGGGGTGGAAGGCTGGATACCGGCACCGGCTCGGGGAGCACCCGGTTCGCGCCGGGCGCGGTCCGTGCCCCGCGGCGGCGGCCCGCCGACCGCGGTGGGACCGGGCTTGGCCTCACCCCCTGGAGGTACCCGTGAACAGCGCCGACGGATGGGGAGACGACGTCTACCAGCCCGACGCGTCCGAGATCCAGGACGACTCGGGGCTCCTCGACGTCGAGGACACGCTGGAGAACGACGGCGTCGGGGACCCGCTCGACCGTGGCTGGTCCCCTCCGGAGCGACCGTGGGCCGTGGAACACATCGGCGTGACGGCGGCGGAGCGCCGGCAGGGCGAGACGCTGGACCAGCGGCTCGCGGAGGAGCTGCCGGACCCCGGTGTGCCCGACGGCGACGACCTCGGCGACTGCGAGGGCACCGACGGGGAACTGCTGGACAACGAGGTCGGTGCCGCCCGCTCCGGCCGGCTCGTGGCGCCGGACGAGGGGGCGCACGAGGACGAGGAGAGCGCGCTGATCGCCACGGACGTGGGCATCGACGGTGCGGCAGCCTCCGCCGAGGAGGCCGCGATGCACATCGTCGACGAGGACGCCCTGTCCGGCTGACCCACCCCGTGCCGTTTGCGAGCCGCGGGCCCCGCCGCCGCACGAGGAGCCGCCATGCAGCAGGACAAGCACCCCGACTACCACCCCGTCGTCTTCCGTGACCGGGCCGCCGGCTACGCCTTCCTCACCCGGTCCACCGCGACCAGCGACCAGACCATCGAGTGGGACGACGGCGAGAGCTACCCGGTCGTGGACGTGGAGATCTCCTCCGAGAGTCACCCCTTCCACACCGGCACGGCTCGCACCGTGGACACGGAGGGCCGCATCGCCCGGTTCGAGCGGCGCTACGGCGAGGGCGGAGCGACCTGAGCCGTCACCGTCGCCGGCGGCGTGCGTCAGATGACATTGAGCGCGGCCGCGGCGCCCACTCCGCCGAGCACCATGAACACCGGCATCAGCACCCTCAGCTCGACCCAGCTGCCCGCCCGGAACCGCATGGCCTTCGGCGGGCCGATCGGGTACCAGCGCTTGCGGCCCACCGGTATGGGCCACAGGATCGGGCAGCCGGAGACGGTCAGCGCGTCGCCGATGTCGTGCACCAGGGCCCCCAGCACGATCGGCAGTCCCAGCCAGAGATACTCCTGGCCCGGAGCCGTGAACAACCAGTCCGAGCCGTTTCCGGGCTTGTCCAGGACACCCGCGAGGATCCACGCGGTGGTGGCGGCCAGCAGCCACACGAGGACGTCGCTGCTGGAACCGCGGGCCGCCCGCCACAGCAGCCCCTCGATCGCCAGCACCATGTGTACGAAGAGGATCGCCAGCACCGCCCAGCGGCCGCCGGTGATCGCCACGGCGGAGGTCCCCGCACCGATCAGCGCCGCCCACAGCCAGGTGTGCGTGAGCGTCCGGTGCCCGCCGGAGCGGCGCGGGTCGCCCTGCTTCCTCGTGGCCTTGTAGACGGCGTACGAGAGCTTGTCGACGATCTCGCACAGCCACCTGGAGAGCGGGCCGAAGGACCGGGAGATGGTCGCTGCCTTGTGGTCGAGGTCCGGGGCGAGCGCGGCACCGGCGCAGATCAGCGCCCCACAGAGGAGGACCGGCCAGGGCATCGGGTGCCCGGCCGCGGCGGCCGCCGCTCCGACGCCGAGCCAGGCCGCGGCGCCCGACAGTGAGTGTGCTGGTCCCATCATGGCCGTTGCCCGCCCCATTCCTCGTGTGCCGCTGTCCAGTTGACCGGGTGCGATGACGCTCCGTCGGCGACACAGCGTAGCGGTCGTGATCTTCGGGCCGGCATGCGATTCCCCCATCGGGTGTGCGGGCAGGCAAGATGGGGGCGTGACCCTCATCGATCAGCTGCCGCCGACCGCCGACCCCGACGCCCTCTACGAAGCCTTCGAGTCGTGGGCCCAGGAGCGCGGTCTCACGCTCTACCCCCATCAGGAGGAGGCGCTGATCGAGGTGGTCTCCGGCGCGAACGTGATCGTGTCGACGCCCACCGGCTCCGGCAAGAGCATGATCGCCGCGGGTGCGCACTTCGCCGCGCTGGCCCGTGACGAGGTCACCTTCTACACCGCTCCGATCAAGGCGCTGGTCTCGGAGAAGTTCTTCGAGCTCTGCAAGATCTTCGGCACGGAGAACGTCGGCATGCTCACCGGCGACGCGTCCGTCAACGCCGACGCCCCGGTCATCTGCTGCACCGCCGAGGTGCTCGCGTCGATCGCGCTGCGCGACGGCAGGAACGCGGACGTGGGCCAGGTCGTCATGGACGAGTTCCACTTCTACGCCGAGGGCGACCGCGGCTGGGCCTGGCAGATCCCCCTTCTTGAGCTTCCTCAGGCGCAGTTCATCCTCATGTCGGCCACGCTCGGCGACGTCTCCTTCTTCGAGAAGGACCTCAGCCGCCGCACCAAACGGCCCACCACGGTGGTCCGCTCCGCCACCCGGCCGGTGCCGCTCTCCTACGAGTACCGGTACACCCCGCTCACGGAGACACTCACCGATCTGCTCGAGACCAAGCAGGCCCCGGTGTACATCGTGCACTTCACGCAGGCGCAGGCCGTGGAGCGGGCGCAGGCGCTGATGAGCATCAACATGTGCACGCGTGAGGAGAAGGAGCAGATCGCCGAGCTGATCGGCAACTTCCGCTTCACCACCAAGTTCGGCCGTAACCTCTCCCGTTATGTGCGCCACGGCATCGGCGTCCATCACGCCGGCATGCTGCCCAAGTACCGGCGTCTGGTGGAGAAGCTGGCGCAGGCCGGCCTGCTGAAGGTCATCTGCGGCACGGACACCCTCGGTGTCGGCGTGAACGTCCCCATCCGCACCGTCCTGTTCACGGCCCTGACCAAGTACGACGGCAACCGCGTCCGCACCCTGCGCGCCCGTGAGTTCCACCAGATCGCGGGTCGTGCCGGGCGCGCGGGCTTCGACACGGCGGGCTTCGTCGTGGCCCAGGCGCCGGAGCACGTCATCGAGAACGAGAAGGCTCTCGCCAAGGCGGGAGACGACCCGAAGAAGCGCCGGAAGGTGGTCCGCAAGAAGGCACCGGAGGGCTTCGTCGCCTGGACGGAGAACACCTTCGAGAAGCTCATCGAGTCCGAACCGGAGCCGCTGACGTCCCGTTTCCGGGTGACGCACACGATGCTGCTGTCGGTGATCGCCCGGCCCGGCAACGCCTTCGAGGCGATGCGCAGCCTGCTGGAGGACAACCACGAGCCGCGCAGGCAGCAGCTGAGGCACATCCGCCGGGCGATCGCGATCTATCGCTCGCTGCTCGACGGCGGCATCGTGGAGAAACTCGACGCGCCGGACGCCGAGGGCCGTATCGTCCGCCTCACCGTGGACCTCCAGCAGGACTTCGCCCTCAACCAGCCGCTGTCCACCTTCGCGCTCGCCGCGTTCGAGCTCCTCGATCCCGAATCGCCGTCCTACGCCCTGGACATGGTGTCCGTCGTGGAGTCCACTCTGGACGACCCGCGGCAGATCCTCGTCGCCCAGCTGAACAAGGCGAAGGGCGAGGCCGTGGCCGCGATGAAGGCAGACGGCGTCGAGTACGAGGAGCGCATGGAGCGCCTCCAGGACATCACGTACCCGAAGCCCCTGGAGGAGTTGCTCTTCCACGCGTACAACACGTACCGCAAGAGCCATCCCTGGGTCGGCGACCATCCCCTGTCCCCGAAGTCCGTCATCCGGGACATGTACGAACGCGCGCTGTCCTTCACGGAGTTGGTGTCCTTCTACGAACTGGCCCGCACCGAGGGCATCGTGCTGCGCTACCTCGCCAGCGCCTACAAGGCCCTCGACCACAACATCCCGGACGACCTCAAGTCCGAGGATCTCCAGGACCTGATCGAGTGGCTCGGCGAGATGGTGCGCCAGGTCGACTCCAGCCTCCTGGACGAGTGGGAGCAGCTCGCCAACCCGGAGGAGATGACGGCCGAGGAGGCCCAGGAGAAGGCCGACGAGGTCAAGCCGGTCACCACCAACGCGCGCGCGTTCCGCGTGCTCGTCCGCAACGCCATGTTCCGCCGCGTGGAGCTCGCCGCCCTCGACCAGGTCGAGGAACTCGGCGAGATGGACGCGGAGTCCGGATGGGACGCCCAGGCCTGGGGCGATGCGATGGACAAGTACTGGGACGAGTACGACGACCTCGGCACCGGCCCGGACGCCCGGGGCCCCAAGCTGCTCGTCATCGAGCAGGAGCCGCAGAACGGTCTGTGGCGTGTCCGGCAGATCTTCGACGACCCCAACGGCGATCACGACTGGGGCATCAGCGCGGAGGTCGACCTGGCGGCCTCCGACGCCGAGGGTCGCGCCGTCGTCCGTGTCACCGACGTCGGCCAGCTGTGAGCCAAGGAGAATCCCACCCATGACGAACCCGGCCGAGAGGCTCGTCGACCTGCTCGACCTGGAGCAGATCGAGGTCAACATCTTCCGTGGCCGCAGCCCCCAGGAGTCCCTGCAGCGGGTCTTCGGCGGCCAGGTCGCGGGCCAGGCACTGGTGGCCGCAGGGCGCACCACGGACGGCGACCGGCCGGTGCACTCGCTGCACGCGTACTTCCTGCGCCCGGGCCGGCCGGGCGTGCCGATCGTGTACCAGGTCGAGCGGGTGCGGGACGGACGGTCGTTCACGACCCGCCGGGTCACCGCCGTGCAGCAGGGCCGCACGATCTTCAATCTCACCGCCTCCTTTCACAAGCCTGAGGAAGGATCCTTCGAGCACCAGCTGCCGCCGGCCCGCAAGGTCCCGGACCCGGAGTCCCTGCCGACGGTCACGGAGGAGGTCCGGGAGCATCTGGGCGCGCTGCCCGAGCAGTTGGAGCGCATGGCACGCCGTCAGCCCTTCGACATCCGCTACGTGGACCGGCTGCGCTGGAGCGCCGAGGACGTCACGGGCGCCGAGCCGCGCAGCGCCGTGTGGATGCGCGCGGTCGGGCCGCTCGGCGACGACCCCCTGGTGCACACCTGCGCACTGACCTACGCGAGTGACATGACCCTCCTGGACGCGGTCCGCATCCCCGTCGAACCTCTGTGGGGTCCGCGGAACTTCGACATGGCGTCGCTGGACCACGCGATGTGGTTCCACCGCCCGTTCCGCGCGGACGAGTGGTTCCTCTACGACCAGGAGTCGCCGATCGCCACCGGCGGCCGGGGCCTCGCCCGTGGGCGGATCTACGATCTGGAGGGACGGCTGCTGGTGTCCGTCGTCCAGGAAGGCCTGTTCAGGGCTCTGTAGTCAAGAGTCTCTCCGGCGCAACCAGCCCAACAGACCGCGGGTTCGCTCGGGTTGACCGTGCGGCCTCTGTTCCCCCGCGGAGTGCGGCGGGCTGGGCCTCGGGACCGGACGGGGCGCGGGTCGGTGCAGGCGCGCCTCCTCGAGCGCTCGGGTGAGGTCGGCCCTCAGCCAGCTGATCTCGTCCGGGTCGTCCGCCGTCATGATCCGCTCTGCGAGGTGGGCGGCGGGCGAACCCGGGGCGCCGTGGGCGGGCGGTCCCGGCCGGAACCGGTTCAGATGGGCCCGCTCATAGGGGTCCTGCGCGATCTCCGCGATCTGAACGGGGTCGAGCAGGGCGGCCACGGCACCGGCGCGCTCCCATGGGTCCTCGGCCTGCCGCAGCAGGAATCCCAGGTGCCGTCCCCGCCAGTTGCGGGGCCGCAGGTCCAGGCCGGTGGCCAGTTGGCCCCGGAGCGTTTCCGGTGTACGGCCGCTCAGCAGCCGGGCGTTCTCGTTCCCGGCGGCGAACTGCTCGATTTCCTCGGCCAGATACATCCAGACGACCGCGCGGTAGCGGTTCAGGTAGAAGGTCACCGGAACCACAAGACCCAGACGGGCCAGGCGGGTGAACCTGCCCGGTGTCACTTCCAGGATGGCCGCGCCGTCCGTGGTGCCCACGGTCCGGACCCTGTCGCGCAGGGCTTCGGGGAAGCCGTCCTCCGAGCGCAACCGCTCGATCTCCGCGGGCGCGACGCGCCGTCCCCCGCCCCCTTCGTCAGGTACGGTCCGGATGCGCCCGAGGTGCACGGCGAGGTCGAACTCGCTTCGCCTGAGCCCCAGTTCCCTCGCGGCGCGACTCGGCGCGCAGGACGAGCGGTGCGGTTTCGTGAGAGTGCTGGCCTTACCCGGCATCGTTTCGGTCTCCCCCGTGGAGTCAGTGGCTCACGCCGTGTGCGTTCGCCGTGAACAAGACCGTAGCCAATTCGGCGAATCTCGCGGCAAGCCTGTGGATAACTCCACGGGGGGTGACAAAGCAGCAGGTCAGAAGTCTGCGGCTGAAGTCCGCTCGGGCTGTCGGGCATCCACGTCGAGGTGCTCGCCGACCCGGTTGACGAGCAGTGTCATCTCGTAGGCGATCTGGCCGATGTCGGCCTCCGCCGCGCTGAGCACGCACAGACAGCTGCCGGTTCCCGCCGCGGTGACGAACAGCACCGCGTCGTCGAACTCGACCATCGTCTGACGCACCTTGCCCGCGCCGAAGTGGCGTCCCGAGCCCTTGGCCAGGCTGTGCAGTCCGGAGGACACGGCGGCCAGATGTTCCGCGTCCTCGCGCCTGAGGCCCGTGCTCGCTCCGGCGACCAGCCCGTCGTTGGACAGGACCAGCGCGTGTCGCACATGTTCGACGCGCTCGGTCAGGTCGTCCAGCAGCCAGCCAAGTCCCTGGTTCTGCGCCATGATCCGGTCTCCCCGTGTGATGTCCCCCTGGCTGGAGGATCTCTGCGCCAGCCTTCCCCACGACCGGCCGGCGAGCAAGGAGGATGGGGACATGGCACGGAAGATGACCGACACCGAATGGCGGGCGTTCGTCTCCTACGGCACGCGCACCGGAAAGCTGTCGACCGTGCGGGCGGACGGCAGCCCGCACGTGACACCGATCTGGTTCCTGCTAGCGGGCGACGAAGTGGTGTTCAACACCGGGAAGGAGAGCGTGAAGGGACGCAATCTGGCCCGGGACGGCCGGGTCGCCGTGTGCGTGGACGACGACCGGCCGCCGTACGACTACGTCGTGCTCCGGGGCCGGGCCCGGATCTCGGAGGAGCTCGACGAGATCCGGCACTGGGCCACCCTCATCGCGGCCCGGTACATGGGCGAGGAGCGCGCCGCGGAGTTCGGCGCCCGCAACGGCGTCCCGGGTGAACTGCTGGTCCGTGTCACGATCGAGAAGGTGCTGGCCCAGAAGGCCGTGGCCGACTGAGGCGTTTCGGTCAGCCCACCGAATCGAGCAGCCGCGCGGTGTGCATGCGCCCGGCGTACTCGACGAGCCTGATCAGCACCTCCTTCCCCGAGTCGCGGTCACGGGCGTCGCAGAGCACGACGGGCGTTCCGCGGTCGAGGTCGAGGGCGCGGCAGACCTCGTGGGCGCCGTACGCACGGGCCCCCGCGAAGCAGTTGACGGCCACCACGAACGGGATCCTCCGGTGCTCGAAGTAGTCCACCGCCGGGAAGCAGTCCTCCAGGCGCCGCGTGTCCGCGAGGACCACTGCGCCCAGGGCTCCCTGCGACAGCTCGTCCCACAGGAACCAGAAGCGGTCCTGTCCCGGCGTGCCGAACAGGTAGAGGGAGAGGCCGGAACGGATGGTGATACGCCCGAAGTCCATGGCCACGGTCGTGGTGACCTTCTGGTCCACACCGTCGGTGTCGTCCACCAACTGGCCCGCCTCGCTGAGCAGTTCCTCGGTGCGCAGCGGCCTGATCTCGCTGACCGCGCCCACCAGGGTGGTCTTGCCCACGCCGAATCCGCCGGCGACCAGAATCTTCAACGCCAGGGCGGCCGTCTCGCCATCCGTGGCAGCGGAGTGCTCGGAGACCATCGATCACTTCTCTCGGGAGTACCGGCAACGGCCGACGTCAGTCATGAGAACGTTCATCTACAGTGCACGCAGCCCCTCGATCACCTCGCGCAGAATGCGTTCGTCGGGGAGCTGCGCAGGGGGAACCGGGCGGCTGACGACGACGCAGCCGAGTTCCAGAAGGTCTCCGAGGAGCACCCTGACCACGCCCACGGGCAGATCGGCGCCCGCGGCGAGTTCGGCGACGGACTGCGTCTCCGTGCGGCACAGGTCGATCAGAGCCCGGTGTTCCGGGCCGAGCCCGATGTCGTCGTCGGCGCCCGGGGCGCCGGGGTCCAGCGTGACGAGGGCGATCAGGTCGAAACCCACCCCGGTGGGGCCGGGCTTGGTGCGGCCGCCCGTCATGGCGTACGGGCGGACCAGGGGCCCGGCCTCGTGGTCGTACCACTGGCTGCCCGGTTCGCGCGGGGCACCCGTCATGTCCTCCGTCATCGGTGACCGCCCCTTCGCCTCATCGGGCGGCGGGCGGCCGCGCGCCGACGCGCGGCGGCGTGTAGAGGTGCTCGCCCACGCGCTTGACCAGCCGTGCCATCTCGTACGCGACCAGGCCTATGTCCGCGGTCACGGCGGTGAGAAGGGCGAGGCAGGAGCCGTCGCCCGCGGCGGCGACGAACAGGAATCCGTCGTCCATCTCGACCATGGTCTGGCGCACGCCGCCGGCGCCGAAGTGACGGCCCGCGCCCTTGGCCAGGCTGTGGAAGCCGGAGGCGACCGCGGCGAGATGTTCGGCGTCCTCGCGCCTGAGATCACTGGAGGAGCCGACCGCGAGGCCGTCGTTGGACAGCACCACGGCGTGCCGGACCTCGCTCACACGCGTCACCAAGTCGTCCAGCAGCCAGTCGAGTTCGCCGGACCGCTGGGCTGCCCTCATACTCGGGTCCTGGATCATGCGGGGTCTCCTTCGCTGCTGTCGCTGCCCGGTGTGGAATCCGGGCCGGCACCACGGCCCGGTTGCCTGCCGCCGCCGCGCGCCCAGCCGGCGCGGTAGGCCGCCATGCGGTCCCGTACGAGTTCGGGGGTGCGCCGGTCGTCGCCGCGTGGGCCGGATTCGGCCGGTTCCTCGGGGCGTTGTTCGCGCAGTTGGGGGGCGAGGCTGGCCTGCCGTACCCGGCGTGGGAGGTCGTCGGACTGTTCGGAGTCGTCCGGGGGACGGTGCAGCCGCAAGGTGGTGACTCCGGGAGGCGGGGTTTCGGTCGTGGTCTCCGCGGCGGTCGGGGCGGTGGCGACCAGTGCGGGCCGGCCGGCGGTCGGGGCGACGGCCTCCTGGTGCGGGGCGGCGCCGGGCACGCGCGCGTGCTCGCGTTCCGTGGACCGCCCGGCGTCCACGGCCTCGCGGGCTGAACGTTCCGGCGCGCCACTGTGCAGCAGGGCGGTGGGCAGCAGCACGACCGCGGTGGTGCCGCCGTAGGGCGAGGTCCGCAGGTGCACCTTGATGCCGTGCCGTGCCGCAAGCCTGCTGACCACGAAGAGGCCGAGCCGGTCGCTGTCGAACAGGTCGAGCGCCTCGGACTGCGCGATGCGTCGGTTGGCCTCGGCGAGGGTCTCCTTGCCCATGCCCAGGCCGCGGTCCTCGACCTCGACGGCGTAGCCGTTGCCGACGGGCTCGCCGGTGATGCGCACGCGCGTGTGGGGCGGTGAGAACTGGGCGGCGTTCTCGACGATCTCGGCCAGAAGGTGGGTGAGGTCGGCCACGGCGGAGCCGACGACTGACGCCTCCGGCAGCTGGCGTACCTCCACGCGCGCATAGTCCTCGACCTCGGAGACGGCCGCGCGGACGACGTTGGTCAGGGAGACCGGCATGCGCCAGGCCCGTCCGGGGGCCGCTCCGGAGAGGATGATGAGGCTCTCCGCGTGGCGCCGCATACGGGTGGTGAGGTGGTCGAGCCGGAAGAGGTCGCTGAGTTCGTTCGGGTCCTCGGAGCGGCGTTCCATGCTGTCGAGAAGGCTCAGCTGGCGGTGGACGAGGACCTGGCTGCGGCGGGCGAGGTTGACGAAGACGCCGGAGATGCCGCTGGCGAGTTCCGCGCGCTCCACCGCGGCGCGCAGCGCGGCGCGGTGGACGGTGCCCAGGGCCTCGGCGACCTGTCCGGTCTCGTCCTCGGCGGGCGGTCCGGGCGGGGCTTCTGCCTGGATGTCGATCTCCTCGCCCGCACGCAGTTTCCGCATCGCTTCGGGGAGCTTGCGCCGGGCGATCTCCAGGGCGCCGTTGCGCAGGCTGACCAGTTCGACGACGAGGCCGCGGCCGATGCGCACGGAGATGACGAGCGAGGCGGAGACCGCGGCGAGTCCGAGCAGGACCGCGGCGCCCGCCGGAGTGAGCAGGCCCCGGGTGAACGGGTCGGCACGGTCGGCGACATCGCGTCCGGCGTCCGCCTCGATCGCGCGCATGCCGTTCTGCACGCGCGCGTGCGCCTGGTCCCAGGTGGCCTCGGGTGCCGCGGCGATCGCCCGCTCGCCGGGACCGGCCGCGAGCACCTTGTCCTCGGCGGCTGTCACGGCGGCGTAGGCGCTGCCGCCGGAAAGGCGTCGCCAGGCGGCGCGTTCGGAGCCGCGCAGGTCCGCCACGGCGGATTCCGTCAGGGTGCGGCGCGTGCCGACGGCGCCGGTGAACAGCCTGAGCCGCTCGCCGTCGAGGCGGCCGGTGAGGCGCGCGCCGGCGATCACGGCGTCCTCCTGGGCCAGGGCCTCGCCCCCGCGGGAGAACTCGAGCAGAACGCGCGCGTCGGAGCCGAGCTCGGCGTCCTGGATGCCGGTGAGCGCGCCGCCCACCGCGAAGGCCGCCGAGATGGTCTGCGTGTAGCGCCCGTACGTCTCCTCCCATCCGGCCCGGCGGCCGAGCACCGCGGTCCGCAGCGAACTCAGTTCCTCGGCGCCGGTGACGAACGCCTCGAGCCGCTGGGCGACTCCGGCGGGCAGTTCCTGACTGTCGGCGACCGTGTTGTCGTTGCCGAGCCGCAGCTCGGCCACCGCCCGGTCGGTGGTCTCGGCGAGCTTCTTGTAGTCGTCACGCCGGCCGGCGGCGGGGTCGGTCGCGTGGGCGACCGCGGCGGCCCGCTCCGCCTGGAGCGCGGCGACGGCGGCCGCGACGGGAGCCCGCACCTCCGCGTCCACGCGCTGCAGCTGGCGCAGCCGGGAGACGTCCTGGGCGGTGCTGACGGTGGCGTACGCCCACAGGGCCAGCAGCGAGACGACCGGCACCATCAACAGACAGACGATCTTGGCGCGTACGGTGCGCGGCCGCAGATGCCAGTGCCCCGCGCGCGCGGGTGCCTCGTCCGTCGCCGTCGCCACCGGTTCGTCCGGGCCTTCGTCGGCGGGGGGTCCTGCGTGCGCACGGCGGCCACGCACGGGAGGCGGCGTCTCGGCGCCGGCTGTGGGGGTCCTACGGGGTGTACGCATGGCCTCCTCGCTCGGGAGTGGTTCGGGGGCGTGCCGTCCGGCCCGCGGTCGGCCCGGACCGCTGCTAGCCGGCGACGCTCTCGACCGGCCGCTGGGCCGAGGCGGATGCCTCGCGTTCCCCCGTGGTGGGTGACAGCGCGACGAACGCCGAGGTCAGGAACAGATAGGACCCGAGGCCGACGGCGAGGGGGAAGATGAACTGCATCGCCGTGGCCCCGGGCAGGACCTCGCCGGAGGGGGTGACGTGCACCTTCACCGCGAACATCGCGGTGAAGTGCATGCTGCTCACCGCAGCCCCCATGACGAGGGAGGCGAGGGTGACCGCGATGGGTGACTTGATGTTGAGCGCCGCCCACAGAGCCGCCGTGGCGGCGACGACGGCGATCAGTACGGAGACGCCGACGAGCACCGGGTCGTACGTCACGTCGCCGTGCAGCCGTACCGCGGCCATGCCGAGGTAGTGCATGCTCGCGACACCCAGGCCGGTGGTGAGTCCGCCGAGCAGGAGCGCGCGCGTGCGGTCGCGACTGTAGCCGACGGCGAAGACGCCGGCGCAGACGACGATCATGGCTACGAGGAGACTGAGGACGGTCAGTGGCACGTCGTAGCGGATGTCGGTGCCGCTGACGCCGAAGCCCAGCATGGCCACGAAGTGCATGGTCCAGATGCCGGTGCCGATGGCGGAGGCCGCGGTGATGAGCCAGTTGCGGCGCGACCGCCCGGAGGCGCCCAGTGCACGGACGGTGCAGCGCAGTCCCAGCGCGGCGCCTATGCAGGCCATCACGTACGACAGCACGGGGGTCAGCCAGCCGAAGGCTGCGTGGTCCAGGTGTCCCATGGCTCCGGGACGCTAGTCGGGGCACGGGCGCACAAAGGGGGCGCATTTCGAAAGGTGTTGGAATATGACGCAGAAATGCACCGGCGCGATCGCATGACGCTCGAACGTGTGCGCCCGGGCATCATCCATGGCGGTGAGGGATCATGCGAAACATGAGCGACAACCACACACACGTCCAGGAGTTCTTCGCCGCCCGCGCCGCCCACTGGGACAGCCGGTTCCCCGACGACGGCCCCGCCTACGCGGCCGCGGTCGCCGACCTCGGTCTGAGTGAGGGGGACCGTGTGCTTGATGCCGGTTGCGGCACGGGGCGCGCCCTGCCGCCGTTGCGGGCGGCCGTGGGGCCCTCGGGAGTGGTCGTCGGGGCCGATCTGACCCCGGCCATGCTGGAAGCCGCCGTACGGGCCGGACGGGGCCGGGACGGGCACCTGCTGCTCACCGACGTGGCCACGCTCCCGCTGCGATCGGAGTCGCTCGACGCCGTGTTCGCGGCGGGGCTGATCGCCCACCTTCCCCATCCGGCCGAGAACCTGCGGGAGTTGGCGCGCGTGGTGCGACCCGGTGGCAGGCTGGCGCTGTTCCACCCGATCGGCAGGGCGGCGCTCGCGGCCCGCCAGGGCCGGCAGATCACTCCGGACGATCTGCGCGCCGAGCCCAATCTCCGGCCACTACTGGCAGGTTCGGGGTGGCACATGACGTCGTACGTCGACGAGGAGGCACGCTTCCTGGCCCTGGCCGTACGGCAGGCCTGAGCGGTACGGCCAGGGTCTGAGAGCCTGGTCGGCGGGCGGCCGTGCGGTGCGCGCCGAGGAACTGGACGATCCCCTCCGTCGCGGCATCCTCACCGTCGCGCGCCGCCTCCCGCGCGGAACGCGCCTGGCCGCGGGACACCCTCGACTCATTGGGAGGCTGACTCGTCCACGTGCCGCACGGGGCAACCGCGTGCCCCCGGCACCGGACGGGTGCCCAGCTCGTCCAGCCGGTAACCGTTGGGATAGCCCTTGATCTCCCGGTTCTGCCGGGCGTGGTGCGGGGCGCGGCGCGGCGGCAGCAGTCGGACGACGCGCCCCCGCATGCGGACCGCGCCACGCACGAGGGTGCGGGTTGCGGCGCCCGGAGGCGGGTAGCGGAAGGCCCGCAGCAGTGGTTCGTCGAGCAGGGCGAGCGTCGACGTACGCACGAGTGGTGCGAGCGGGCGCGGGTACCAGGAGGCCATCAGGTCGAGCGTCGCGTCCGAGACACGCCGCGCGTCCTCGTCCCACTCGAAGTGGGCGTCCTCATACGCGTCGAGACAGGACTCGAACTCCTCGTAGGAGCCGGGAATGTCCTTGATGCCCATGTGCCGGCCCAGGGTGCGGTAGTACACGGTGCACGCGACGATCTCGTGCCGGGACAACCTGCGCCACCCGTATTCGTCGATCCATCGCTTGGGCATCACGACGAAGGTGCAGAGCACGTAGCGCATGTCGTCGTTGCTGATGTCGTAGCTGCGGTGCATCTGGTTGATGCGACGGATCGCCGTGCGGCCCTGTTCGCTGTCGAAGCCGTGCTCGACGACCGCGTCCAGCAGCAGTGAGGTGTCGTCATAGCGTTTCTGTGTGCGGTCCGTGAGCTCCGCCGTCTCGGCGAGCAGCCGGCCGATGCCGGGTACGGCGTAGGTGCGGTACAGGGCGAGCTCGAGTGCGCGGGTGAAATCCCAGGGGAACTCGTACGCCGCGGTGAGCCGGTAGATCTCGAACGCGTCCTCGTACGGATCCATCCGCCGGATTTGTTCGAGCCGCTCGAAGCGCTTCACCGCGCCGCCCCCTTCTGCCGCCGGAGCTCCAACTCTACGTTGAGTAGCAGGAGATGAACGTTCGGCCAGGGTAACCACGCAGGGGGATGGTGGTCAGCATGTTCGGCAGGGTCCGCAAGGCCTGCGCAAGATTCTTCAACGCCGCGGGCGCGGAGGTGAACACCGGCGGCAACGAAAGCGGGGCGAAGCACACGCACAACCTGTTCGAGGCGGCCGCCGCCTATGTGTCGGCCTGCGCGGACGACGACCAGGAGCGGATCGACGAGGCGGCGGGCTGGGTGTCGCCCGAGGCGCTGTCCTTCGGGGTCAACGAGCTGGCGTGCCGGGCCGTCATCGCGCTGGCGCGGGAGCGCGGCGAGTCGCCGGGTACCGTGGCCCGGACGCTCCTCGGGCTGCCGACCGCCTGACGATCCGGGTGCCGGGTGGCCGATTCGCCCCGTCCCAGGCGGAAAACTGCAGCTCCGGGTGTGCTTGGGCGTCGTGACAAGCGCCTTCCCCGCGCACTAGGGTGCGCGCCGTTGGACCAACGATGGGGAGGCTGGGATGGCCGGGACGGACGAGGACGCCGTCGCCGCCGCGGACGATGCGCTCTATGTGCTCACGGCGGTACTGCTGACGCCGGCGAAGTTCCCGAGTGTGCTGGGCGACGACTACCCGGAGGCCTGCGCTGCGCTCGGCCTCGCACCGCTCGCCGACGGGTACGGCCTGGTGCTCGGCCAGGACGGCGAGGGCGCGCGCTGGACGGTCGTCATCGACGACGTCTCACTGGTCGCGGTGGCCATCGCGTCCTGGGACTGCGGCATGGAGTACGAACTGTCGCCGGACGAGCGGACGGTCGTCGCGGCGCTGCCCGGCTGGCCCCTGGCGGTCGCCGTGGCGGCTCCCGGCGTGCCCGCGCCGCACGACCCCGGTCCTGACATCGCGGACCGGCCTCCGCTGTCCCCGCCGGACACGACGTTCTGGGGACCGGCACAGCGGCGGCTGGGGGCCGACGAGATCGCGCTCCAGTGGGCGCTGTGGCGGGAGCAGATCGACGACACGGAGTTCGCCGTCCCGGGGTCCTCGGAGGGCGGCTCCGGGGCTGCCGAAGGCCCGGACGCGGACGCACAGGACACGGCCGACGGGAAGGACGCGGAGGAGGCGCCCAAGGGCCACAGCGGCATCCGTCGCGTTCTCGCGGAGGCCCGCGCCTACGTGGAGACTCCGCCGCCCCTGGGGCGGGTCCGCTCGTCCTTCGCCCCCGGAGAGGCGCGGACCCTGCGGGCCGACGGTCCCGGCTGGTCGCTCGTGGCCAGGACCGACGACATCGCGTTCGTGCTGCTCGACGACGAGCCGGGCGAGGTGCTGCCGGTGGGCCGGGGCCCGGAGCTGCCCGGTCTTCTGGAGGCACTCGACAAGATGGCGGTACGTCCGAGCTGATCCGGGTCGCCGTCGCCTTCAGGCGCAGCACCACGCGCGCGTGCAGTGGAGCTACGTCTGCGGCGAAGTCCCGCCCGCACGTATGCGGGACCCATGACACTTCCCGACTGACGCCTGTCTTGGGCCGCTATGTCCAGCCACCGTTCCATGTGGCCCAGCCCCATGGATGGTGTCGGTGCGGGCCTGCACGATGGGGCAGCCCCGGCTCGCCCTGCCGTGCCGGCGTCACCCCACCGTCCACTGGAGGTTGTCATGCGCCTGTCCCGAGGAGCTCCGCTCGCTGCCGCCGCCGTGTGGGCGATGGCTCTCGGTGGGCCGGCTCCCGCTGCCGCCGGGGCCGTCGGCGACCACTGCGCGAATGTGGGGCGCGTGCACGTGCCGGGCGCCGCCTTTCAGGAGTCCGCCTGCCTTCCCGACCTGACCACCAAGGGGCTCGCCGGCACCCCGTACACCGACATGGCCGACCAGACAGGACTGACGGCACGTGGCACCCGCACCCCGTCAGGGGTGCCCGGGGTACAGATCGACGGCTACTTCCCCGACTCCTCGCACTTCAACGCCACCCACGGCTGGCGGCACGACTCCCAGTTCGTGATCCGGCTGCCCGATCACTGGAACGGCGGGCTCGTCGTCACCGGCGCGCCGGGCACCCGCAGGCAGTACGCGACCGACACGGCGATCTCCGACCAGGTGCTCGCCCAGGGCTATGCGTACGCCGCGACGGACAAGGGGAACAACGGGGCCGACTTCTACCGCGACGGCAACCGGCCCGGTGACGCGGTGGCCGAATGGAACGCGAGGACCACACAGCTCACCCGGGCGGCCGAGCAGGTGGTGGCCCGGCGTTACGGGCGCGCCCCGAGCCGCACGTACATGACCGGTATCTCCAACGGCGGCTATCTCACACGCTGGCAGCTGGAGAACCGTCCGGAGTTGTACGACGGCGGCGTGGACTGGGAGGGAGCGCTGTGGACCGCCGACGGCCCCAGCCTGCTCACTTCCCTGCCCACGGCGGTGGCGTGGACGCTCGGCGCGGCACGGGACGAGGACATGTACGCGGCGGGTTTCGCGCGCGGCTCGGAGTTCCTGTGGCCGTACCACGAGAAGGCCTACTGGGGTGTCACGCAGAAGATCTACCGCGCCGAGTTCGACCCCGGATACGACCCCGGCTGCCCCGGTCCGTCCGCCGGGACCACTCCGGAGCAGATCCTTGCCCCCTGCCCGTCCGACACGGTGTACGACTACGCATCGCGTCCGGCGTCCGTGCATCGCGCCGTGGCCCGGGTGGCCCTGACGGGGCGCATCGGCAGGCCGCTGATCACCCTGCACGGTGACCTGGACACGCTCCTGCCCAAGGCCGTCGATTCGGACGTCTACGCGGGCATGATCGACGCAAGGGGGCGGAGCCGGCTGCACCGTTACTACACGGTCCGGGGCGGCACGCACGTCGACGGCCTGTACGACACCTACCCGGACCGGCTGCGGCCGATCCTGCCCTGCTACCGGTCGGCGTTCGATGCCCTGGTGGCCTGGGTGGAGCGGGGCACACCGCCGCCCGCGGACCGTACCCTCGGCAGGCCCGCGGACGGCGACGTGGTCGACTCGTGCGCGCTGGACGGCGGGACGGAACCGGGACGCCGGCTGTACTGACCCGCAGCGTGGTTCACGCCCCTCAGCGGCCGAGTTCCTTGCGCGTGACGCGACGCAGCCTGCGCCGCTGCGACGGGTCCAGCGTCAGGTACGCGGCCGCCGGCACTCCGAGCACTATCAGCAGCGCCGCCCACCAGGGCAGCCAGATGAGCAGAAGGAGCCCGACCGCCACACCTCCTGCGGCGATCTTCGCGTTCTTCGACATGTTGCGCCTCCTTCGCGGCCAGTGCCGCTCTCTGTCGTGAAAACGGGCCCGCGCTTCCCGCGGTTCCGGACCGCGACCCTGAGACGTCCCTGAGACGCGCCCCCTACTCGCCCCTGAGAGAGCTCCAGACTACGGCGATGCGGTGACTCAGGTCATAGCCCGATCGCTCCAGATCAACCGTGGAGTCCTGTTATCCTCGGCCACCCATCAAGTAGTCAAATTTGAGGAGTGCGCTCATCGCCGTGCAGACGGTTCCCGAGACAACACCGTCCGAGATCACCGAACTGGCCCGCTGCTGCGCCGTGTTCATGCCCGGCGACCCGGCCCGCACAGGAAGAGTCGCCTTCTGGCGGCCCGACGGCGCAGTCCCACCGGCCTTCGCCGCGGGGTCCGTCGAGGACCTGGCCGTCGTCCGGCCCGCGGGCGACGGGGTCGAGCCGGCGCACGTGCCCGCCGTCCTGCTGCCGGTCCGCACGGCTCTGCCGGTCCTCACGCGTGCGCGTACCGCCCCGCAGGGACACCGGGCGGCCGCGTTCTGGGGCGCGGCCGGCGTACTGGCGCTGCACCTTGTGGCGCGCGGGCTGCTGTTGCCCGGGCTCTCCACGGGCGGCCACGACGCCTGGCGGGCGGGTCCGCTCGGCGCGGACGACGTCGAGCGCATCCGCGAACTCGCCGCCGCGATGCCACCCGAGGCGCACGCCGTGCCGGTCAACGACACCGTTCCGCTGCAGCTGCCCGATCCGGAACTCCTGGTGCGCGCCTTCCTGGACGCGGTCACCGACACCCTGCCGCGCTCCCCGGCCGCGTCGCTCGTGACCGGCGGCCCCGTCTACGCGGCGCGGGATCCGCGGCACGTACCGGAGCTGCGCGCGTGGGCCGCCGATGTCGCCGCGGGCCACGACGCGGGCGTGCGCGTCTCTCTGCGTGTCGAGGTGCGAGGTCTGCCGACCGAGGCGCCGGAGCAGGCGGATCCGCGGTTCCGGGCCGTGCTGCAGGTGCACAGCGTCAGTGACCCCTCGATCGTGGCGGACGCCGCCGCCATCTGGTCCGGATCCGGCGCCCCGGGTCTCACGTTCGGCCCTCGCGCGCAGCTGGACACCCTGCTCGCCCTCCGCCGCGCCGCCCGGGCCTGGCCCGCGCTCACACCCCTCCTCTCGGCCGCGGTGCCGGACGCCGTCGAACTCGCCGACGACGAGGTCACCGAGCTCCTCTCGGACGGCGCGGGTGCGCTCGCCGCTGCCGGAGTGGACGTCCACTGGCCCAAGGGTCTGGCCCGCCGACTGACCGCGCGCGCGGTGGTGGGTCCCCCGGACGACGAGACCGGCTTCCCGAGCGACACGCCCTCCTTCCTGTCCGCCGACGCCCTGCTCGCCTTCAACTGGCGGTTCGCGCTCGGCGGCGAGCGGCTCACGCGCGAGGAACTCGACCGTCTCGCCGAGTCCCAGCGGCCCGTCGTGCGGCTGCGCGACCAGTGGGTCCTGGTCGACCCGAAGGAGGTACATCGCGCCTGGGCACAGCAGGATCACAAGGTCACCCCCGTCGACGCGCTCGGTGCCGTGCTCACGGGCTCCGCAGAGGTCGACGGCCGGCGAGTCGACGTACAGGCGACGGGGTGGCTGGCGGCCCTGCGGGAGCGGCTCGCGGATCCCGAGACACAGGATCCGGTCGAACAGCCCGTGGCACTCGCGGCCACACTGCGGGACTACCAGCGACGAGGGCTCAACTGGCTGGCGAGGATGACGTCGTTGGGCCTGGGCTGCTGTCTGGCCGACGACATGGGACTCGGGAAGACGATCACGCTCATCGCGCTGCATCTGCACCGGCAGTCCGACGGGGCGTCCGCGGGCCCCACTCTCGTGGTGTGTCCGACGTCGCTGATGGGCAACTGGCAGCGTGAGATCGAGAGGTTCGCGCCCGGCACGCGCGTGCGCCGTTTCCACGGCTCGCGACGGGACCTGGACGCGGTCGCCGACGGGGAGTTCGTGCTCACCACGTACGGCACCATGCGCCTCGACGCGCGCCGGCTCGCCGAGGTGACGTGGGGCATGGTCGTGGCGGACGAGGCCCAGCATGTGAAGAACCCGTACTCGGCGACCGCGCGGGAGCTGCGGTCCATCGGTGCACGCGCGCGCGTGGCGCTCACGGGCACCCCCGTGGAGAACAACCTCTCGGAACTGTGGGCGATCCTGGACTGGACGACACCCGGCCTGCTGGGCCGGCTGGGCGCCTTCCGGACGCGGTACGCACAGGCCGTCGAGGGCGGCCGGGACCCGGCCGCCGCCGAGCGGCTCGCCCGGCTCGTGGCCCCGTTCCTGCTCCGTCGCCGCAAGTCGGATCCGGGTATCGCGCCCGAGCTGCCGCCCAAGACGGAGACCGATCACCCGGTGTCGCTCACCAGGGAACAGGCGGCCCTGTACGAGGCGTTGGTGCGCGAGACGCTGGCGGAGATCTCCGCGGCCGACGACATGGCGCGGCGCGGACTGATCGTGAAGCTGCTGACCGGCCTGAAGCAGATCTGCAACCACCCGGCGCAGTTCCTCAAGGAGGAACGGCCGGTGATCTCCGGGCGCTCCGGGAAGATCGAGCTTCTAGACGAGTTGCTCGAGACCATCCTGTCCGAGGGAGCGAGCGTTCTGGTCTTCACGCAGTACGTGCGCACGGCACGGCTCATCGAGCGCCATCTGGCGGCCCGTGGTGTGCCCTCGCAGTTCCTGCACGGCGGGACGCCCGTCACCGAGCGCGAGGCCTTGGTGCGGCGCTTCTAGGACGGTGAAGTTCCCGTCTTCCTGCTGTCGTTGAAGGCGGCCGGCACGGGTCTGAACCTCACGCGTGCCGAGCACGTCGTGCACTTCGACCGCTGGTGGAACCCGGCGGTGGAGGCTCAGGCCACGGACCGCGCGTACCGCATCGGCCAGACGCGGCCGGTGCAGGTGCACCGGCTGATCGCGGAGGGAACCGTCGAGGATCGCATCGCCGCGATGCTGAGTCGCAAGCGGGAGCTGGCCGAGGCGGTGCTGGGCACGGGTGAGGCCGCGCTCACCGAGCTCACGGACGCGGAACTGGCCGATCTGGTGGAACTGCGGGAGGGCACACGATGAACCAGTACGACGACGTGCCGGAACGCACGTTCACCGCCTTGCCGCCCGCGCGCGGGCGGGGATTCGCGCAGACGTGGTGGGGACGGGCCTGGCTGAAGTCGCTGGAGGACGCGGCGCTGGACGCGGAGCAGGTGAGGACGGGCCGCAGGCTCGCGCGGGCGGGAGCCGTGGGCGCGGTGTCGGTGCGGCCGGGGCGCATCACGGCGGTCGTACAGGACCGCGACCGCACGCCGCACCGGGCCGACGTCCTGCTGGAGGAGCTGTCCGGCGACCAGTGGGACCGGTTCCTGGACATGTCCGTCGAGCGGGCCGGTCATGTCGCGGCGCTGCTCGATCGCGAGATGCCGCCCCATCTGGTCGAGGACGCGGCGACCGCCGGCATCGAACTGCTGCCCGGCATGGGCGATCTGGAGCCGGAGTGCGACTGCGGCGCGTGGGACCACTGCGGGCACACGGCGGCGCTCTGCTACCAGGTGGCACGGCTGCTCGACCAGGATCCGTTCGTCCTGCTGCTGATGCGCGGGCGCGGAGAACGAGCCGTGCTGGACGCCCTGCAGGCCCGCAGCGCCGCTCCGTCCGCGACCGGGCCGGCCCCGGCGGCGGGGACGGACGCCGCGGAGGCGTACGCGACCGCGGACATACTGCCGCCCCTGCCCGCCCTGCCGGAACTTCCCGAGTCACCGGCCAGGCCCCCGGCGCTGGACACCGAGACCCCTCCCCCACCCGGTGTGGAAGCGGCAGCGCTGGAATTCCTGGCCGCCCGCACCGCCGCCGACGCACACCGTCTGCTGGTCGAGGCGGTCCGGACCGGTGCTCCCGAAGCGGAGTTGACGGCCCTCCAGGACGCTGTGCGTCTGGCTGTCGGAGCCCCGGAACCCGCCGTGGCCGACCGCCTCGCCGGCGGGTCGGGACGTACCAGGGACGGACTGGCACTCGCCGTGCGGGCCTGGCAGTACGGCGGATCCGCCGCGCTGTCCGTGCTCGAGGAGGAGTGGCCGGTCGAGGGCGAGGCACTCGCACGCGCGCGTGCCGCCCTCGAATCGGCCTGGGAGGGCGACGAGAGGCCCTCGCCGCGGTCGCACGGCAACCGCTGGACCCTGACGGGTTCGGCCGCCCAGCTGCGCCTGGGGCGTGACGGCCGCTGGTGGCCGTACCGGAAGGAGCGCGGCCGCTGGGTGCCCGCGGGCGGCGCGGCCCAGGATCCGGCGACGGCTCTGGCCACGGCGCAGCCCGCTGCTGACGAGCACGCGCCGTGGAACCTGAGGGGCACCGCTACGGCAGCACCTCGCCCAGCGACGGGAGGAGCGACTCCAGATCGCTCGGAATCCCGCTCGGCAGCTCGGTCGGGAACTGCGACGGCAGGGACGGCAATTGACTGGGCAGTCTGCTCGGCAACTCCGTCGGAATGCTGAAGGACGGGGCGGGCGAGCGGCTCGTGGAGGGCGCCTTGTCCGGCGAGTCGTCGCTCCCCGCCGAAACCATCAGTACGACGGCGGCAACGGCCCCGACGGCCACCAGCACGGCGAGGACGATGAGGAGGGGGTTCCGTCGCCTTCCGGGTCCGCCCCCGTCCTGCGGCGGCGGTCCGTGATCCGGCGGTGGGCCATAGCCCCCTCCGTCTCCCTGTCCGGGGCCGAAGCCCTGCGTGGGCGGTCCGAAGCCGCCCGGAGGCGGCGTGTCGCCCGGCGGCCCGGGCGGCTGAGGCGGTACGGGCGGCATGGCCATACCGTCCAGGCTCGCGACGTTCCGGCCCAGGCGCGACCCCGGCGCGGAAGTTGATACGGACTCATGTCATGGACCGCATGATTCCGGAACATTCCGCGCCAAGATCGCCCACAAGGTGACCGCACGGCGACACGCGCACCGCGCGGCACACTCCGGTCACGCGCGTGCGCTCAGCCCCGCGCGCCCAGCAGGTGGTCCATGGCGAGCTGGTCGAGCCGCTCGAAGGCCATCCCGCGCGCGGCGGCCGCCTCGGCGTCGAAGTCCTCGAAGGCGGTGCGGTCGGCGAGCAGGGCCTGCAGGCCGTCCGCCGCGGTGGGCTGCGCCAGCTCGTCCAGGCGCGAGGCGCGCAGCGCCTCCTGGACCTCCGGGTCGGCGCGGAAGGCGGCCGACCGCTCCTTCAGGATGAGGTAGTTGCGCATGCAGCCCGCGGCCGACGCCCATACGCCGTCGAGGTCCTCGGTCCGCGGCGGCTTGAAGTCGAAGTGGCGGGGACCGGTGTAACCGGCGCTCTCCAGGAGGTCCACCAGCCAGAAGGCGGAGCGCAGGTCCCCGGCGCCGAAGCGCAGGTCCTGGTCGTACTTGATGCCGGACTGGCCGTTGAGGTCGATGTGGAAGAGCTTGCCCGCCCACAGGGCCTGCGCGATGCCGTGCGGGAAGTTCAGCCCGGCCATCTGCTCGTGACCGACCTCGGGGTTGACGCCGTACAGCTCCGGGCGCTCCAGGCGCTCGATGAACGCCAGGGCGTGGCCGACGGTGGGCAGCAGGATGTCGCCGCGCGGCTCGTTCGGCTTGGGCTCGATCGCGAAGCGCAGGTCGTAGCCCTGGGAGGTCACGTATTCGCCGAGGAGGTCGAAGGCCTCCTTCATACGGTCGAGGGCCGCGCGGACATCCTTGGCGGCGCCGGACTCGGCGCCCTCGCGGCCGCCCCAGGCGACGTAGATCTTGGCGCCCAGTTCGACGGCCAGGTCGATGTTGCGGACCGTCTTGCGCAGCGCGTAGCGGCGCACGTCGCGGTCGTTGGCGGTGAACGCGCCGTCCTTGAAGACGGGGTGCGTGAAGAGGTTGGTGGTCGCCATCGGCACGGTCATGCCGGTCGCGTCGAGGGCCTGGCGGAAGCGCTTGATGTGCGACTCGCGCTCTGCGTCCGACGAGCCGAACGGGATCAGGTCGTCGTCGTGGAAGGTCACGCCGTGTGCGCCGAGCTCGGACAGGCGCTGCACCGTCTCGACCGGGTCCAGGGCGCGGCGCGTGGCGTCGCCGAACGGGTCCCTTCCCTGCCAGCCGACGGTCCACAGGCCGAAGGTGAACCTGTCCTCGGGGGTGGGCTGGTAGCTCATGCCGCGGCTCCTTGCTTGCAGACTATTTCGTCATGGCCGTTTACAAATTAGTATGCCAACGCATCTCTGGGAAGGGACAAGGTGTCCCCGAGAGGTGGAATCCGGGTCCTCGCGACCCTGAGAATCCGAAGAACGTGCAGGTCAGATCCCGCAGAGCCGCGGAAAAACAGGGAGAGCCCGATGTCAGCAGCCGAGGGTCCGCTCGTCGTCGGCGTGGACACGTCCACCCAGTCCACCAAGGCGCTCGTCGTCGACGCGGCCACCGGGCAGGTCGTCGCGAGCGGCCAGGCGCCGCACACCGTGTCCTCGGGGGCCGGCCGCGAGAGCGACCCCCGTCAGTGGTGGGACGCCCTGTCCGAGGCGCTGCGGCAGTGCGGTGACGCGGCGCACGAGGCCGCCGCGGTGTCGATCGGCGGACAGCAGCACGGCCTCGTCACTCTCGACGACCGGGGCGAGCCCGTACGCCCGGCCCTGCTGTGGAACGACGTGCGCTCGGCACCGCACGCGCGCCGCCTCGTCGAGGAACTGGGCGGTCCGAAGGCCTGGGCGGAGCGCACCGGCAGCGTGCCCGGCGCCTCCTTCACGGTGACGAAGTGGGCCTGGCTGGCCGAGCACGAGCCGGAGGCCCTGCGCGCGACGAAGGCCGTGCGCCTCCCCCACGACTACCTCACCGAGCGGCTGACGGGGCAGGGCACGACCGACCGCGGCGACGTCTCCGGCACGGGCTGGTGGGCGTCCGGGACCGAGACGTACGACGAGGAGATCCTCGCGCACGTGGGGCTCGACCCCGCGTTGCTGCCCCGCGTGGTCCGCCCCGGCGAGGTCGCGGGCACCGTGCGCGACAGCCACGACCTGCCGTTCTCCAAGGGCACCCTGGTCGCCCCCGGCACCGGCGACAACGCCGCGGCCGCGCTGGGCCTCGGGCTGCGCCCCGGCACGCCGGTACTGAGCCTGGGCACGTCGGGCACGGTGTACGCCGTGTCGAAGCGGCGCCCCGCCGACCCGACGGGCACGGTGGCGGGCTTCGCCGATGCCCACGGCGACTGGCTGCCGCTGGCCTGCACGCTGAACTGCACGCTCGCCGTCGACCGCGTCGCGGCACTGCTGGGCCTGGACCGCGAGGCCGTGGAACCCGCCACCGGGGTCACCCTGCTGCCCTACCTGGACGGCGAACGCACCCCGAACCTGCCGAACGCCTCGGGGCTCCTGCACGGCCTGCGCCACGACACGACCGCCGGCCAGCTGCTGCAGGCCGCCTACGACGGTGCCGTCCACTCGCTCCTCGGCGCGCTCGACCTCGTCCTCGACGAGGACGCGGACCGCTCCGCGTCCCTGCTGCTGATCGGCGGCGGCGCCCGGGGCACCGCCTGGCAGCAGACCGTGCGGCGGCTGTCCGGACGGCCCGTCCAGGTCCCCGAGGCCAAGGAACTGGTCGCACTCGGTGCCGCCGCGCAGGCCGCCGGGCTGCTGACCGGCGAGGATCCGGCCGCGGTCGCCCGGCGCTGGAACACCGCGCGCGGCCCGGTGCTGGAGGCCGTGGAGCGGGACGAGGCGACCTTGGACAGGATCGCCGGGGTACTCTCCGACGCGGCCCCGCTGCTGGACCGGAGCGCGGACGCCCACTGAGGATCGAGGGAGGAATGACCGCACCGCCGCACGAGGCCCACCTGCCCGGACCCGGGCGCACCGTGCCCGACACCCAGCACGGCATGCGCCGCCGCAATCTCGCCAGGGTGATGCACGCCGTCAGCGCCGAGGGGTCGCTCTCCCGCGCCGCGGTGGCCTCGCGCATCGGTCTGACCCGTGCAGCGGTGTCGAGCCTCGTCGACGAGCTCATACGCTCCGGCCTGCTCGAGGAGCTGGGTCCCGAGCGGCCTGGCCGGGTGGGCCGGCCGGGGTCGGCGCTCGCCGTCAGCGGGCACGGTCCCGCCGGCATAGGTGCGGAGGTGGGGGTCGACCACCTCGCCGTCTGCGCGGTGGACCTGCGCGGAGAGGTACGGGCGCGGGCCGTGCGGCACGGCACGAACCGCGGCCGCTCCCCCGAGCCCGTCGTCCGTGAGCTCACCGAGCTGGTGCACCGCGTCGTCGCCGCGGCGGACGCCGAAGGCCTGTGGCCGGCCGGGCTGGCCGTGGCCGTGCCCGGTCTGGTCGCGAGCGATGCCCGGACCGTCGTGCGGGCTCCGAACCTCGACTGGCACGAAACGGACCTCGGCGCCCTGCTGCCCGCCGAGTTCCCGCTGACCGTGGGCAACGAGGCCAACTTCGGCGGACTGGCCGAGTTGTGGCTCGGCGAGGACACACCACGGGCCTTCCTGCATGTGTCCGCCGAGATCGGCATCGGTGCGGCGGTCGTCGTGGACGGGCAACTGCTGCGCGGAACACGGGGATTCGCCGGCGAGTTGGGGCATGTGCCGGTGCGTCCTGACGGGCCGGAGTGCGCATGCGGCGGACGCGGTTGCCTGGAGCAGTACGCCGGTGAGGAAGCGGTGCTGCGCGCGGCCGGTCTGGAGCCGGGCGAGGACCGTGTCGGACTGCTCGCGGAACGCGCCGCGCACGGGGACGAGGACGTACGGCGGGCCCTGCACGACGCCGGTACGGCACTCGGCATCGCGCTGACCGGGGCGGTGAACCTGCTGGATCCCGAGAGCGTGGTGCTGGGCGGTGCGCTGGCCGGGCTGGCGCCGTGGCTGCTGCCGTCGCTGCGGGAGGAGCTGTCCCGGCGCACCGCCGGACCGGCCTTCCCCGTGTCCGTGTCCCGGCTGGGTCCCGAGGGCCCGCTGCTGGGTGCCGCCCACTCCGTGGTGCGAGCCGTGCTGGACGATCCCGCGGCGGTGTCCGAGCGGGCCTGAACGGGCACGGAAGGGTGGCTGACCGGCGCGGGCCCGGCACTGTCAGGCCAGGGTCACCTCGACGGGCAGCTTCTTGACGCCGTTGACGAAGTTGGACCGTACACGCGGGACGTCACCGGCCAGGCGGATGTCCGCAAGACGCGGGATCAGCTCCTCGAACATGATGCGGATCTCGGTGCGGGCCAGCAGGTTGCCCAGGCACAGGTGCGGACTGCCCTTGCCGAAGGTGACGTGGTCGTTGTTCTGCCGGGTGACGTCGAAGTCGTACGGGTTGCCGAAGACCTCCTCGTCGCGGTTGCCGGAGGCGAACCACATGACGACCTTGTCGCCCTCCTTGATCCGCTTGCCGCCCAGCTCCACGTCCCTGGTCGCGGTGCGGCGGAAGTGGTAGACGGGGGACGCCCAGCGCAGGAACTCCTCGACCGCGACCGGGATCAGGGAAGGGTCCTCCCGGAGGCGGGCGAGTTGCTCCGGGTGCTGCAGCAGGGCCAGCATCGAGTGGGTGATGGTGTGGCGGGTGGTCTCGTTCCCTGCCACGACCAGCAGCAGGAAGTAGTTGTCGAAGTCCTGCTCGGAGAGCGGGACTCCGTCGCGCGGTGTGGTGTTGACCAGTCGCGAGACCAGGTCGGTGCCGTCCCCGCCGCGCCGCTGCCGGGCCAGTTCCCGGCCGTAGGCGAAGACCTCCAGCGAGGCCGGGGAGCGGAAGGGCAGGTCGCGGTACTTCTCGCTCTCCTCGCTGTGCAGCAGGACGTCCGCGTAGTCGGGGTCGGTGTTGCCGATGATCCGGTTGCCCCAGTCGATCAGCTGCTGGTTGTCCTCCGGCGGCACGTCGAGCAGCCGGGCGAGGACGTTGATGGGGAAGTCGGCGGAGATCTCCTTGACGAAGTCGAAGCTGCCCTTCGCCAGAGCCGCGTCGAGGGTCTTCGCCGTCAGACCGCGCAGGAAGTCGGTGTAGCCGTTGATCACGCTCGCGCCGAACTGCCGCTGGATCAGGCTGCGCAGCGCGCGGTGGCGGACGCCGTCCAGCTCCAGGATGGAGGCCCGCTTCTTGATCTGGTCGTCGTCGACCTCCTCCAGGTTGACGAACCTCGTCGAGGTGAAGGTCTCCGCGTCGCGGTCGACGCGGGCGATGTCCGCATGCCGGGTCACCGACCAGAAACCGGAGTTGGGGGCCTCCTCCGGCTGCCAGTGCACCGGGTCCTCGTGGCGCAGGGTGTGGAACATCCGCCACGGCGTGACACCGTCGGTGAAGTTGTCCAGGTCGGCGAGGTCGACGTCCGCGAGCGGCATCGGTTCGTTCACAGCAGTGGTCAGAGTCTCGGTCATCGGTGGCTCCCAGGCGTCACAGGTGGTAGGCGTACTCGGTGAACTCCCAGTCGGTGACGTGCCGTTGGAAGCGTTCGACCTCGTTCCGCTTATAGCTGAGGTATGAGGTGGTGAAGCCCTTGCCGAGCACCTCGGTCAGGGCGGTGTCCGCCTCCAGGGCGTCGAGGGCGGCGGACAGGGTCATCGGCAGCACAGCGGCTCTGGCCGTGTCGTAGCCGTAGCCCTGCAGCGGGGCGGTTGGCTCCTCGCCCGCCTGGACGCCGAGCAGTGCGGCGGCGATCGTGCCCGCGATCAGCAGGTACGGGTTGGCGCCGGCGTCCCCGAGCCGCAGCTCCAGACGGGCGCCCGAGCCGCGCTCCGGCGGGATGCGGACCATGGCACTGCGGTTGTCCAGACCCCAGTCGATCAGCCAGGGCGCGAGGGTGTCAGGGCCGAACCGCTTGTACGAGTTGACGGTCGGATTGGCGAGGGCGGCGAGGGCCGGGGCGTGGGCGAGGATGCCGGCGATCGCGTGGCGGGCGGTGGCCGACAGGCCGTACGCCCCCGTCGGGTCGTCGAAGGCGTTGCGTCCCTCGGCATCGTCGCAGGACAGATGGAGGTGGAAGCCGGAGCCGCCGGCGTCGTTGAACGGCTTGGCCATGAAGGTGGCCAGCCTCCCCTCCCTGCGCGCCAGTTCCTTGACCGCCGCCTTGAAACGGAAGGAGCGGTCGGCTGCCGACAGCGCCTCGGAGTGGGTGAGGTTGATCTCGAACTGTCCGCCGTCGAATTCGTGGTTGCCGTTGGTGACGCCTATGCCCAGGTCGCGGAGCAGGCGCAGGGTGCGCAGCAGGTGGTTGTCGGGGTCGGCGCGCAGGCCGGCCGTGTAGACGACACCGGTCGATTCCGAGTAGCGCCTCCATCCGCTCGGAGACGCCCGGTCCTCGTCGCACAGGAAGTACTCGAGTTCGGGACCGGCCACGGGGTGCAGCCCCTGCTCGGCGCACCTCGCGAGCACCGAGCGCAGCAGATCGCGGGGCGACTCGGAGACGGGTGACCCGGTCGCCGGGTCGACCGTCTCGCCGAGACAGGTGGCGACCCCGGGCTCCCAGGGCAGTGCGACCAGGGTGTCGAGGTCCGGACGCACTGTGATGTCGGGCAGCCCGGCGTCCAGTCCGCCCGTGACGGGAACGACGTCGCCCTGGGGTGAGGTGTGGTAGACCGCCCGGCAGAAGGCGAGGCCGTGCTCGCACGCGGCCGGCAGCTGGTCGAGCAGGACGTCGCGGGCGCGGTCGGTGCCGATGAGATCGGGGTAGGTCACCCGGACGACGTCGATGCCCTCTGCGGCGAGCCGCTCCTGGTGCTGACGGGCGTCCGGTGTTTCAGATGCGCTCACCGTTGTCTCCTCGGCTCTGCGACGGGTTGGCCGGTTGTTTGATGCCAAACGATATGAACGGCTTCACCGGCCCGCAAGGGGCCGGGACCAAAAAATTATCCACCTGGACAGGTATTGACCAGGGGGGAGCGGCTTCCTATGTTGTTTGAAGCCAAACGAGTCATTCCATCCAGCCCGACGCCCTCACTCCCAGGAGGACCGGCCATGAAGGTCGTCGTCGACATGAACAAGTGCCAGGACCACGGCCAGTGCGTATTCGCGGCCCCCGACGTCTTCCAGCTCGACGAGAACGGGCGCCTGGCCTACGTCAGCGACCCCGACGACGCACTGCGCGACGAGGTCGAGGAAGCCGCCGACGTCTGTCCGCTCCAGGCCATCCGGATCGAGGCCTGACAGTGACGTCCACGAGTGCCCGCATCGTCGTGGCCGGCGCCTCCATGGCCGGCCTGCGCGCCGCCGAACAACTGCGTTCGGCAGGCTGGACCGGGGCGATCACGGTCGTCGGCGACGAGCCGCACATGCCCTACAACCGGCCCCCGCTGTCCAAGGAGGTCCTGGCCGGGAAGGCGCCCTTCGAGTCGCTGGCCTTCCGCCCCCGCGCGAGCGTGGCCGACGTGGAATGGCGCCTCGGCACGAAGGTCGTCGCCTCCCGCCTCTCCGAACGGATCGTCGAACTGGACGACGGCGAGACGCTCTCGTACGACGGTCTGGTCGTCGCCACCGGCATGCGGCCCCGGCGCCTGCGCTGCCCCGGCCCCCTCACCGGCCGTCACACGGTCCGCACCCTCGCCGACGCTCAGGGCCTGCGGGAGGAACTGACCCGGCCCGGTGCCCGGGTGGTCGTCGTCGGCGCCGGCTTCATCGGCTGCGAGGTGGCCGCCACGGCCGTGGGCCTCGGCGTCACCGAGGTGACCGTCGTCGATCCGCTGCCGCTGCCCATGGTCGCCCCGCTCGGCGAGCTGCTCGGACGCGCATTGCTCGAGCGGCACGAAGACAGAGGGGTGCGCTTCGCACTCGGCGCAGGGGTCGCCGCGTTCGAGGGCGAGGACCGTGTCACGGGCGTGGTGCTCGACGACGGGACCGTCCTGCCCGCCGACGTGGTGGTGGAATCGGTCGGATCGCTCGCGAACACCGAGTGGCTGGACGGCAACGGCCTCGACCTGACCGACGGGGTGCTCACCGACGAGCACCTGCGGGTCGGCGGGCGGCCCGACGTGGTCGCGGTGGGCGACGTGGCACGTTTCCCCAACGCCCGATACGACGGCGTACCGCGCCGGGTCGAACACTGGTGCATCCCCACCGACACCGCCAAGCACGCGGCGAAGGCCCTCCTCGGTGTCGAGTCGGCGCCCTTCGCACCGTTGCCCACCTTCTGGAGCGACCAGCACGACTTCCGGCTCCAGTCCTTCGGCGCGCCCGTGCTCGGCAAGGACGACGTGCGGGTCCTGGACGGCGACCCCGCCACGGACGTCCTGGCCGGCTACCACCACGACGGCCGGCTCGTCGGTGTCGTGGCGCTCGGCGGCCCCGCCGCCGTGTCCGCCGCCGCCCGCCACCGCGCCGCACTGCTCGAGCAGCCCGCCCTCACTGCGTAAGGAATCTCCTGACCATGACCACCGTCCGCGGATACTTCCACCCCAAGACGGCGACGGGCACCTCGTCGCTGATCCCTTCCCCGCCCTGGCGCTACTCCGGTGACCTGCTCACCGTCGAGTACCGCACGGACCCCTCGCGGGTGCGTGAACTGCTGCCCGAGCCACTGGAGCTGGCGGACGACGACCCCGGCGCGGTCGCGTTGATCTGGGCCGACTGGCAGTCCTGCTCGGAGTCGGGGGCGGAGCTGCTCGACCCCGTGCTGTCCCAGTACAAGGAGACCTTCGCGGTCGTCCGCTGCAAGTACAAGGGCCGGACCTACTCGCGCTGCGTCTACATCTGGGTCGACAAGGACTTCGCGATCGCCCGCGGCCTGCACCAGGGATACCCGAAGAAGCTCGGCTCGATCCATCAGACCCGCCCGCACCCGTACGGTCCCGCTCCGCGGATCGAGGCAGGGGCACGGTTCGGGGCCACGTTGGCCGCGGCGGACCGGCGCCTCGCCCAGGCCGTGGTGACGCTGCGGGAGCCGTCGGAGACGAACGGGTTCGTCAACTCGCACCCCATGGCCCATCACCGCTGGCTGCCGTCCATCGAGAAGGGCAAGGGGCTTGCCCTCGACGAGCTGATCGAGACCGGTGCGGCCTCCTTCGAGGGTGGTCAACCGTGGGTCGGTGACGCCCGGTTGGACCTGTTCGAGGCGCCCACGGAGGAGTTGGCCCGGTTGGAGATCCGCGAGCCGATCGCTGCGTACTACCGGCAGGTCGGCGTCGTCTGGGACGGCGGGCGACTGCTGGAGTCCGGCACGTCCGGAGCCGAGTGATCCCCGTACACCACAGGACTTGGAGATCGGACATGACCGAGCACACCCTCACCGTGGCGGGGGTCGCCGTCGACACCCGGCACTGGATCGGCGGCGAACGCGTCGCCTCCACCGAAACCTTCACCGACGTCTCACCGATCGACGGAGGCGTCCTCGGTGAGATCGCCCGCGGCGGACCCGCCGAGGCCGCCGCCGCCGTGGCCGCCGCGAAGGCCGCCTTCCCCGCCTGGGCCGCGACGTCCCGCGCCGAGCGCGCCCGCATCCTGCACGCCATCGCGGACGGCGTGGAGAAACGGCTCGAAGAGCTCGCGATCGTCGAGACCACCGACAACGGCGCGCTGCTGCGCTCCCACCGCCGGGGCGTGATGCCGCGTGTGGCGCACAACTTCCGTTTCTTCGCGGACTGGCTGCTGAAGCTGGACCACGAGGACTTCGAGACGCGCGGTCACACGAATCATGTCTCGTGGGATCCGGCGGGCCCCTGTGTGCTGATCACCCCGTGGAACGCGCCCCTGATGCTGGCCACGTGGAAGATCGCCCCGGCCCTGGCCGCCGGCGACACGGTGGTCCTCAAGCCGGCCGAGTGGACCCCGCTCACCGCCTCCCTGCTCGCCGACATCGCCGCCGAGGCCGGGCTGCCCGCCGGAGTCCTCAATGTCGTCCAGGGGTACGGCGCGGAGATCGGCGACGCCCTCACCTCGCACCCGGACGTGCGCCGGATCAGCTTCACCGGCTCGGTGCCCACGGCCAAGCGGATCGCCGCGTCGGCCGCGTCGAACCTCACCCCGCTCAGTCTCGAACTGGGCGGCAAGTCCCCGCTGCTGGTGTTCGCCGACGCCGACCTGGACCTCGCCGTCGACCTCGCGGTCGACCAGTACGACAACGCCGGGCAGGTGTGCCTGGCCGCGACGCGCTTCCTCGTCGAGGAGTCGATCGCCGAGGAGTTCACGCGCCGGTTCGTCGAGAGGGCCACCGCCTTGGAACAGGGCGACCCGCGCGACGAGGCCACCGACATCGGGCCCAACATCCACCACCGCCAGCTGGAGAAGATCGACGGCTTCGTGCAGCGCGCGATCGCAGCGGGGGCGCGCGCGGTCATCGGTGGGCACCGCAAGGACGGCCAGTACTACGCGCCGACCCTGCTCACCGATGTCACCCAGGACTCGGAGATCGTGCAGGAGGAGGTCTTCGGCCCGGTCCTCACCCTGCAGACCTTCAGCACCGAAGAGGAAGCCGTCCGTCTCGCCAACGACACCCGCTTCGGCCTGGCCGCCACCGTCGCCACGGGCGATCCCGCGCGCGCGGAGCGCGTCACCTCGCAGCTCGTCGCGGGCACCGTCTGGGTCAACTGCTTCTTCGTACGCGACCTGCAGGCGCCCTTCGGCGGCTCCCGCGAGTCCGGGGTCGGCAGGGAGGGCGGCACCTGGAGCTTCGACTTCTACTGCGACCTGAAGAACACCGTGTCCGCACCGAACGGATGGAAGAACCATGGGTGAGATCGTCGGGGCGGGACTGCTCGCCCACGTCCCCACCATCGTGCTCCCGAAGGAGGACCGGCTGGAGCTCAACGAGGGCAAGGAGATCACCCTCGTCACGGGCCTCCACCAGCTCCGCAAGGACGTCTTCGAGGGCGATGCCGCCAACGCATACGACACCGTCGTCGTCCTGGACTCGCACTGGGCGACCACCGTCGAGTTCGTCGTCACCGCCCAGCACCGCCGCGCCGGGCTCTTCACCTCCGAGGAGCTGCCGCGCGGCATGTGCCGGATGCCGTACGACTACCCCGGCGACCCCGAACTCGCCCACAACATCGCCTCGTTCGCCGACAAGCACGGCACCTGGATCACCCCGATCGACGACGAGTACCTGCCGGTCTACTACGCGACCATCAACCTCTGGAAGTTCCTCGGGGAGGGACTGCCGGACAAGCGGTGGGTGACCATCGGGGTCTGCCAGACCGGCGACATGGAGGACCACCTGCGCCTCGGCCGCGCCCTCGCGGACGGCATCGCCGCCACCCCCGGCCGCCGGGTGCTCCTCATCGCCTCGGGCGCGCTTTCGCACTCCTTCTGGCCGCTGCGCGAGATCCGCGACCACGAGGCGAGCGACCCGGTGCACATCTTCACGCCCGAGGCGCGCGAGGCCGACTACGAGCGCATCGCCTGGTTCAAGGAGGGCCGTCACGACAAGGTGCTCGCCACCATGGACGAGTTCTGGAAGTACAAGCCCGAGGCGAAGTTCTTCCACTACCTGATGATGGCCGGCGCCCTCGGCGAGCAGGCCTGCGTCGCCAGGGCCCGGCAGTACGGCGAGTACGAGAACTCCGTCGGCACCGGCCAGGTCCACCTCTGGTTCGACCGCCCCGCCGGCGGCTGGACGGCACCCCACATCCCCGCACAGGAGTCACAGGAGTCCGCGCATGCCTGAGTACCGCCGCATCCTCCTCGACGGCGCCGCCGTCCAGGTCACCGTCGACGGGGACGAGCTCGTCGCCGGGGACGGCCGCCGGGTGAAGACCGACGAGGCGCAGCACCTGCCCCCGGTGGTTCCCACCAAGGTGATCGCCGTACACCTCAACCACCGCAGTCGCGTCGACGAGTTCCGGATCGAACTGCCCGACACCCCCACCTACTTCCACAAGCCGACCTCGTCCCTCAACTCCCACAAGGGTGCGATCGTCCGCCCCGAGGGCTGCAAGTGGCTCAACTACGAGGGCGAGGTCGCCATCGTCATCGGGCGGACCGCGCGGAACATCTCACCCGCCGAGGCGGGCGAGTACATCGCGGGCTACACGATCGCCAACGACTACGGCCTGCACGACTTCCGCGACACCGACGCCGGTTCCATGCTCCGCGTCAAGGGCTCCGACACGCTCTGCCCGCTCGGCCCCGGCCTGGTCACCGACTGGGACTTCCACGGCAAGAGCCTGCGGACGTACGTCAACGGCCAGGTCGTGCAGGACGGTTCGACCGACGAGATGAAGTGGGACATGCACTACCTCGTCGCCGACATCGCCCGCACCATCACTCTGTACCCCGGTGACGTGCTGCTGTCCGGCACCCCGGCCAACTCCCGGCCCGTCCGGCCCGGTGATGTCGTCGAGGTCGAGGTCGAGGGCCTGGGCCGCCTCACCAACCACATCGTCACCGGCCCGACCCCGATCCGCACGGACGTCGGCGCGCAGCCCACCGAGTCCGAGGAGGTGCTGTCCACCGCCCTCGGCGGCGACTGGGAGTTCCGTGGCATCCGCCCGCCCGTCACCCGCCACCGCCCTTAGCCGGAGGCGCCTCGCGCCGCCCCTCCTTGTCCCCGGCGCTGATGCCGTACGAAAAACCCGGACCGGTAGTGTCACCGGCATGACCGACTCCGCTGACGACCCGAAGAGCCGACGGCCACGCAAGCGCCTGCACTACGGCGAGGGGCGCGAGGCCCTGCTCAACGCCGCCGTACGTGTGGTGGCGCGGGGCGGGTTGCGCAAGCTCACCTATCGGGCCGTCGCGGAGGAGGCCGGGGTCACCCACGGACTCGTGGTGCACCACTTCGGTTCGCGCGACGCACTGATCGAG
This sequence comes from Streptomyces sp. HUAS ZL42, assembly GCF_040782645.1. Classification (GTDB taxonomy): domain Bacteria; phylum Actinomycetota; class Actinomycetes; order Streptomycetales; family Streptomycetaceae; genus Streptomyces. The sequence goes on along the minus strand of NZ_CP160403.1, from coordinate 8,537,448 downwards.
GAGGCCCTCGCCCACACGATCCGCACCTCGCTGAGCACCAGCGCGCTCGAACCGGGCACCGGCAAGGTCGCGGACTTCTCGACCGGTCTGTCCGAGATGGTCACGGCCGATCCGGACACCCAGGCGTTCCAGTACGAGCTGCTGCTCGAATCCCGTCGCCGTCCGGAGCTGCTGCCGCAGCTCCGCGCGCTGTACGACGAGTACTTCGACGCCACGCATCGCGAGCTGAGCCGTATGCTGCCGGCCGGCGCGGACAGGGCGCTGACGCGGTTGGTCTTCGCCGCGCTCGACGGCCTCGTGCTGCATCAGCTCGTCCTTGGCGAGCCCGAGGTCACGGACGCCGCCCTGGAGGAGCTGCGCTCCCTGCTGAGGCTCCTCGACGCAGACGGCGGCGAAGCCCGTACGTGACCCTTTGACCTGCGTGTTTCAAGGCCCTGGGCGTTCCACGTCCGGGGCCTTTCGCTGTGGTGAAGAAACCGCCGGTCGGAGGAAAAACTCCGCGCACCCCCTTGCCAAACGGATAGTTGCGGCCCACGATAAGGCAACTCGTTTGGCCCGAAACGAACCCCCATCCCTCCCCGTCCCCGACAGGTGATCCGAGTGGACAGTCAGACGGCGGTCGCCCCGCACACCACACAAGACTCCACGGCAGGCAGGCTCAAGCCCGATTCCCTCGGCGTCCTGGGCATCCTCTTCTTCGTCCTTTCCGCCCAGGCACCGCTGACCGGCATCGCCGGAGCCGTCCCCATCGCCGTCGCCATAGGCAACGGGGCCGGCACCCCCGCCGCGTACCTCGCGGCCGGCGTCGTGGTCCTGCTGTTCTCCATCGGCTTCGTCGCCATGGGCCGCCACGTGGTGGACGCCGGCGCCTTCTACACGTACATCGGCAAGGGACTGGGACGCTCGACCGGCTCCGGCAGCGCCGGTGTCGCCCTCTTCGCCTACTGCGCGGTCCAGGCCGCCATGTACGGACTCTACGGCGCGACGGTGAGCGGCCTGGTCGAGCACTACGCCGACGTGCACATCGCGTGGTGGGTCTGGACGCTGGTCACCATGGTGGTCGTCCAGATCCTCGGCGCCGCCGGCATCGAGATGGGCGCCAAGGTCCTGACGGTGTTCGTCCTGGCGGAGTTCAGCATCCTGATCGCCTTCGCCCTCGTGACCCTCTTCAAGGGCGGCGGCCCCGAAGGACTCGGCTTCGGCGACAGCTTCTCGCCGGACGCGGCGCTGCAGGGCGCTCCCGGTGTGGCGCTGATGTTCGCCGTGGCGTCGATGTTCGGCTTCGAGGCCACCGCCATCTACGGCGAGGAGGCCAGGGAGCCCCGGAAGACGGTCCCGCGCGCCACCTACCTGTCGGTCGCCGTGGTCACCTGCTTCTTCGCCTTCACCTCGTGGATGCTGGTCTCCGCGCACGGCGCGTCCAACGCGACGGCGGAAGCGGGCAAGGCGCTGGAGTCCGGCGATGCCACGTCCTTCGTGTTCGCGCCGATCACCGCCCAGTTCGGCGCATGGACCGGCGACGTACTGCCGATCCTGCTGGCCACCTCGCTGTTCGCCGGCATCCTGGCGTTCCACAACTCCGCCAACCGCTACCTGTTCTCCCTGGGCCGCGAGGGTCTGCTGCCGCACGGGCTGACCGCGATCAACCGGCGCCACTCCCCCTGGGTGGCCGGAGCCGTCCAGACGGTGATCGCGGTGGCACTGGTCATGCCGTTCGCGGTCCTGGGCAAGGACCCGGTGCTGACGCTCTTCTCCTGGTTCAGCGGGGTCGCCGTACTGGGGATCATGCTCCTCTACTTCCTGACCTCCGTCTCCGTGATCGTCTTCTTCCGCCGCTCACGTGCCGACACCCGGCCCTGGAACACGCTGGTGGCGCCGGTTCTGGGCGCGCTCGGCATCGCCGGTGCGATCTGGCTCGTCATCGAGAACTTCACGACGCTCATCGGCGGCGACCGGACCACCGCGCTCTGGCTCCAGATCACCGTCCCGGCCGTGCTGGTCCTGGGGCTTGTCCTGGCTCGGCTGACCCGGCAGAGGCACACGGTCTCGGGCTGACCTCGGCATCCCGCATCCGGCTGACGGCGGCACCGCTCCCCGGGTGCCGCCGTCGGCCCACTCACTGTCATCGCTTCGAACCACCTGGAGGAGGAGAGCTGATGCCGGCCCTCGCTCACGACGACCTGCTGCGTCGCGCCAAGGATCTGGACCTGCCCGCCCAGCACCACATCGACGGAGTGGACGAGCCGGGTGGTGGAACCACGTTCGCCGCCGTCTCCCCTCGCGACGGACAACTCCTCGGCGAGGTCGCCGACGCCCGCCCCGCCGAGGTCGACCTGGCCGTGGCCGCCGCGCGCCGGGCCTTCGACTCAGGACCCTGGCCACGGCTCGCGCCCGCCGACCGCGGCCGGATCCTGCTGCGCATCGCCGACCTGCTCGAAGAGCAGCGGGAGAAACTCGCCCTGACCATCAGCCTGGAGATGGGCAAGCCGATCACGGACGCGTACGAGATCGAACTGCGGGCCGCGATCAACACGTTCCGCTGGTACGGCCAGCTGGCCGACAAACTCACCGACGAGTCGCCGCACACCTCCCCGGACGCCCTGGCGCTGATCACCCGGGAGCCGGCGGGTGTCGTGGGGGCCGTCGTGCCGTGGAACTTCCCGCTGACACTGGCGAGTTGGAAGGTCGCTCCGGCGCTGGCCGCGGGCTGCACGGTCGTACTGAAGCCGTCGGAGAACTCACCGCTGTCAGCGCTCCTGCTCGGGCAGCTGGCGACCGAGGCCGGACTGCCTCCGGGCGTCCTCAACGTCGTGACCGGTGACGGGCCGGTGGCAGGGCGGGCGATCGGACTGCACCCCGATGTGGACGTCCTGGCGTTCACCGGCTCCACGGCCGTCGGCCGCCACTTCCTGCGCTACTCCGCCGACTCCAACCTCAAGCGCGTCTGGCTCGAACTGGGCGGCAAGTCGCCGAACATCATCCTCCCCGACGCCCCCGACCTGGAGAAGGCCGCCGCCACCGCCGCCTGGGGCATCTTCTTCAACCAGGGCGAGATGTGCACCGCCCCCTCCCGGCTGCTGGTGCACTCCTCCGTCGCCGAACGTGTCACCGAGGCGATCGTGGCCCGGGCCCGGGAACTGCGGGTCGGTGATCCGCTGGACCCGGCGACCGAGATGGGCGCGCTGGTGGGCGAGGGTCATCTGGAGCGCGTCCTCGACCACATCGGCACCGGACTCGAGCAGGGCGCGCGGCTGCGTGCGGGCGGCGGGCGCACGCTGGCCGACACCGGCGGCAGCTTCCTGCGCCCCACCGTCTTCGACCAGGTGGACCCTGGCATGCGGCTGGCCCGCGAGGAGATCTTCGGACCTGTGCTCTCCGTACTGACGTTCGATGGCCTGGAGGAGGCCGTGCGGCTGGCCAACGCCACCGAGTACGGCCTCGCAGCCGGCCTGTGGACCTCCGACCTGTCCACCGCCCACCAGGTCTCGCGCGCGCTCAGGGCCGGAACGGTGTGGGTGAACTGCTACGAGGAGGGCGACCTGACCGTCCCCTTCGGCGGCATGAAGCAGTCCGGCAACGGCCGTGACAAGTCCGCACACGCCCTGGAGAAGTACACCGAGCTGAAGACCACCTGGATCCAGCTGTGACCCGGGCCCTGATCGCGATCCCCGCCCGCTTCTCGGCCACGACGTCCGCGCTGCGGTACGCCGCCGAGGTCAACGCCCGCGCACTGATCGAGGCCGTCTGGCGGGCGGGCGGCGAACCGGCGAGCATCCACCCCGCTGACTCCGACGTCGCCTCCCGTCTCGCCCGCTTCGACGGCGTCCTGCTCCCCGGCGGCGGCGACCTCGCCCCGCACCGCTACGGCTGCCCCGACACCCACCGAAGCGTCTACGACGTCGACGACCTCCAGGACGCCTTCGACCTCGAAGTCGCCCGTCAGGCACTGGACTTGGGCCTGCCACTGCTGGCGATCTGCCGCGGCCTGCAGGTCGTCAACGTCGCCCTCGGCGGCACCCTGGAACAGGACATGGGCGGCCCCGACCGCGAGCACCGGCACGTCGTGCATCCGGTGGCCGTCCGGCGCGGCACCCTGCTGGAGCGGGCCACCGGGGCGGAGAAGGTCGAGGCGTCCTGCTACCACCACCAGCGGGTGGACCGCGCCGGCCCGGGCCTCGCGGTCACCGCGCGGGCCGCCGACGGCACCGTGGAGGGGCTCGAACTCCCCGGCGCCCACGGGTGGTTCACCGCCGTCCAATGGCATCCCGAGGACACCGCCCACGAGGACCCCGCCCAGCAGGGCCTCTTCGACGCACTCGTACGAGCCGCCCGCGACAGGATCTGACACGGGCTCCTCCCTGGGGCCGGGCCCGCAGGACCCCGCCATCGACCAGGTCGAGAAGCTGTTACGGGACACCGGGGCCGACTGGGACCACGCAGGCCCTCGGCCACCTCTCCCCGGAGGAGCAGGGCAGCATCCGGGCCCTGGGAGCGAGCCGCCCACTGGTCCCGGTCACATGGGGCCGTCCTGCTCGACCAGGCGCTGGGCCAGTGGCTGCCTCCCGGACGCCTCCGCCGGCCGGTCACCGCCCGGCCGTGGGAGTACGACGGCGATCCGGTCGAGCGTTACACCTGCTGGAGCCGTGTGCGGCCGTGCATGCGGCTCGCCGGACCTCCGTCAGGCTCCTTGCGGCGCACCGAACAGACGCCGTTAAGCGGGTGAAGCCTGAGACGTCGTCCGCACTGCGGGGCATGCATGAAGGTCCCGGCCGTATCCGGCCGAGTCGGCGGACACGACGTGCTGGAGGCGAGTGATGAACGAAAGAGCCGATCAAGTCGACCGCGCGACCCACAAGGTCCCGGTCCTCATCGTCGGCGGTTCCCTGGTCGGCCTGTCGACCTCCTTGTTCCTGGGCCGGCTGGGGGTGCGCCACACGCTGGTGGAACGCCACGCCGGGACCTCCATCCACCCCCGCGGCCGCGGCAACAACGTCCGCACGATGGAACTGTTCCGGGTGGCCGGTGTCGAGCCCGCCATCCATGAGGCCGCGGCCACGCTGGCCGAAAACCACGGCATCTTGCAGACGCCCACACTGGTCGGCGACGCGGGCGAGTGGCTGTTCAAGGAGATCGACCCGGGTGGCGGGCTGGCCCGCTTCAGCCCGACGGCATGGTGCCTGTGCAGCCAGAACGACCTGGAACCGGTCCTGCTCGACCATGCCGCGGGGCTCGGCGGCGACCTGCGCTACTCCACCGAACTGCTGTCGTTCGAAACCGACCCCGGCGGCGTCACCGCAGTGGTCAAGAGCCGGCAGACGGGTGAGCACACCACCATCCGCGCGGACTACCTCGTCGCCGCCGACGGCCCCCGCAGTCCCGTACGGGAACAGCTCGGCATCGGGCAGAGCGGGCCCGGCGACCTGTTCCACAACATCAGCGTCACCTTCCGCTCCCGCCGCCTCGCCGACGTGGTGGGAGACCGTCGCTTCATCGTCTGCTACCTGACCCGTCCGGACGCCGACGGAGCGCTGCTGCCGGTGGACAACCGTGAGAACTGGGTCTTCCACGCCCCGTGGCACCCCGAACGCGGCGAAACGCTGGAGGAGTTCACCGACCAGCGCTGCGCCGACCACATCCGCCGCGCGGTCGGGGACGCGGACCTCGACGTGGAGATCACCGGCAGGGCTCCCTGGCACGCCGCCCAGCGCGTCGCGAAGAGCTACCGGTCCGGACGCGTCTTCCTGGCCGGCGACTCGGCCCACGAGATGTCCCCCACCGGCGCCTTCGGCTCCAACACGGGTATCCAGGACGCGCACAACCTCGCCTGGAAGCTGGCCGCCGTGCTCGGCGGGTGGGCGGGGGACGGACTGCTGGACACCTACGACGCCGAACGCCGTCCGGTCGCGGAGGCGACCAGCGCCCGTGCGGCCGTTCGGTCGGCCGAGCACAGCCACCCCGGCTTCGCGCCACCGCCCGGCGCCGGCAACGGGCCTCAGCGCGGCATTCTCAACGTGGCCCTCGGCTATCGCTACCCGCACGGGGCCGTCGTCGGCACCGACCCCACCATCCCGGTCGTCCCCGAGAGACTCGACCTGACGGGCGAGCCCGGCAGCAGGGCACCCCATCTGTGGGTACGGCACCGGGACGAGCGGATCTCCACCCTCGACCTCTACGAACGGTCTCTGGTCCTGCTCAGCGACGCGGGTGAGCCGAGCGGATGGCACGAGGCCGCCACCCGCCTCGCCGAACAGATGTCCCTCCCGCTCGTCTCGTACCGCGTGGGAACCGGACCGGACGCCGAACTGATGCCCGAGGGCGGTGCGGACTGGTCGGAACTCCACGGCACGGCACGCGGAGGAGCCGTACTCGTCCGGCCCGACGGGTTCGTCGCATGGCGTTCGCCCGGCCCCGCTCTGGACGTCGAGGCGGCCCTGCGCCACGTCCTGACGACGGCGCTGGCACTGACCTGACCCACGGCCCTCGAGGAACACCCCGTCGCGCCGACAGCCGTGCTGTCGGCGCGACGCCTGTGTGCGGGCCGACGACGGCTCGAGATCGCCGCCCGTCGATCACCCGCATAGTTCATACGAGTCGCGCGCTGCAGGGGACGGGCACAGGATCGAGGCACGCTGACGCCGCATCACCGCGGCACACCGTCAGCTCTGCCCCCGCGAAGGAGATGTGCGCAGGATGACCACCACGTCTGCACCTGCTTCAGAACCACTGACGCGACAGGTGTCGCAACGTGTCTCCCAGTCCGTGTTCGACGGCTCCAGACTCCGGGTCGTCCTGCTGGTGGACGTCTACGACGGAGCCCAGCAGCAGTTCCTGGAGGCCTACGAACAACTCTGCAACCAGGTTGCGTCCGTCCCCGGGCATGTCAGCGACCAACTGTGCCAGTCGATCGAGAATCCCTCCCAATGGCTCATCACCAGTGAGTGGGAGAGCGCCCCGCCGTTCCTCACCTGGGTGAACAGCGAGGAGCACGTACGGATGGTGGAGCCGCTGCACAGCTGTGTCCGGGACACCAGGTCGCTCCGCTTCCACGTCGTCCGCGAGACCGGCGGGCCGGCGGCGGACGCCGCGCCCGGGCAGCGCCGGCTGCAGGCGTCGCCCCGGATCGGGGACGGCACGATCCGTCACGCGCTCACCTTCACGGTCAAGCCGGGCAGTGAGGAGGTCGTCGCCAAGATCCTCGCCGACTACGCCTCCCCCGAGCCGCAGGTCGACGACAACACCCGCCTGTGCCGCACCTCCCTGTTCATGCACGGCAACCGGGTGGTGCGTGCCATCGAGGTGCGGGGCGACCTGCTCGCCGCGCTGCGCTACGTGGCACGGCAGCCCGAGGTGCGGGCCGTGGAGGAGGCCATCAACCCCTATCTGGAGCAGGACCGGGACCTCAACGATCCCGAGTCCGCCCGCGTCTTCTTCACCCGCGCGGCGCTGCCCGCCGTACACCATGTGACGGCGGGCCAGGAGAGCCCGGACGCCGTGCGGCACGCGTTGTACTACCCGGCCCGCGAGGGCGGCGGCATGCGGCTGGCCGAGTTGCTCGCCCAGCACGACGAGGCGGCGGCGGACGATCCGCACAGCCCAGTGCTGCGCAGCACGGTCTTCCAGCGCGACGACGTCGTGGTGCGGCTGATCGACGTGCGTGGTGGCCTCGACGCCGACCCCGGACCGGTGCTCGGCTTCACGGACCGCGGTCAGGCGGCCGAGGTGACGGCACTCCTGGACGCCGGCGCCCTCGGTACGAACGCCTCGGCGTTGAAGGACGGCTCCCCCGCCCACCTCCTCACGCTCGCCCGCATGGAACTCGTCACCGACCGGCGCTCTCCCGAGGCCTGAACCGGCCGGCGGCCGCGGCCCCCATGTCGACACAGCACACGATCGGAGCAACGTCGTGACCAAACCTCGTCCCAGAATCGTGGATCTCAGCGACGTCGAGCCCAACACTCGGCGCGGCGGCGATCTGCGCGCCATGCTCACCCCCACCACGGTCGGCTCAACCAGCGGTTTCATGGGTGTGGCCATCGTGCAGCCCGGCGACCGCATCGGTGAGCACTACCACCCTTACTCCGAGGAGTTCGTGTACGTCGTCTGCGGGCAGCTGGAGGTCGACCTGGACGGCGAGCCCCAGCCGCTGCAACCCGAGCAGGGGCTCATGATCCCCGCCCACATGCGGCACCGCTTCCGCAACGTCGGCAACGTGGAGGCCCGCATCGTCTTCCACCTCGGCCCACTGGCCCCGAGCCCCCCGCTCGGCCACGTCGACACCGAGGAGAACGACGCCGTGCCGGTCGCGGCGGAGGGAGCTCGCGTGGATGCGGTCCGGGCGACCGAACGACGACAGGTCCGATCATGACCAGGCGCGTGGCGGTCACCGGCATAGGCATAGTCGCGCCGGGCGGCATCGGTGTACCGGCGTTCTGGGAGCTCCTGGCCAACGGGCGCACCGCGACGCGGGGCATCACCTTCTTCGACCCGTCCGGCCTGCGTTCGCGGATCGCCGCCGAGTGCGACTTCGACCCGGCCGCCCACGGTCTGGAGGCGGAAGAGATCGCACGGTGCGACCGGTACATCCAGTTCGCCCTGGTCGCCGGGGAGGAGGCGATACGCGACGCCGGGCTCGACCTCGCCCGGGAGAACCCCTGGCGGGTCGGGGTCTCCCTGGGCACGGCGGTCGGCGGCACCACCCGGCTGGAGAACGACTACGTGCTGGTCAGCAACCGCGGCCGGCGCTGGGACGTGGACCCCAGGGAAGCGGGCCCGCATCTGCACCGCGCGTTCTCGCCCAGCACCCTCGCCTCGTCGGTGGCGGAGCGGTTCGAGGCGCGCGGGCCGGTGCAGACCGTCTCCACGGGCTGCACCTCGGGCCTCGACGCGGTGGGATACGCCTTCCACACGATCGAAGAGGGCAGGGCCGACGTCTGCATAGCCGGCGCCTCGGACTCGCCGATCTCACCGATCACCATGGCCTGCTTCGACGCGATCAAGGCCACGTCCCCGAACAACGACGATCCCGCCCACGCCTCGCGTCCCTTCGACGCCGACCGTGACGGGTTCGTCATGGGCGAGGGCGGCGCGGTACTCGTCCTGGAGGAGCTCGAGCACGCCCAGGCCCGCGGCGCGCGTGTGTACTGCGAGCTCAGCGGCTATGCGACCTTCGGCAACGCCTACCACATGACCGGTCTGACCAGCGAGGGCCTGGAGATGGCCCGGGCCATCGAGGAAGCCCTCGACCACGCCCGGCTGGACGGCACGGCGATCGACTACGTCAACGCGCACGGCTCGGGCACCAAGCAGAACGACCGGCACGAGACCGCCGCGGTGAAACGCGCCCTGGGGCAGCACGCCTACGCGACACCCATGAGCTCCATCAAGTCCATGGTGGGGCACTCCCTCGGCGCGATCGGCGCGATTGAGGTCGCCGCCTGTGTGCTGGCCATGGTCCACCAGGTGGTACCGCCCACCGCGAACTACGAGACCCCGGACCCCGAGTGCGACCTGGACTACGTCCCGCGCGTCGCTCGCGAACGGAAGCTGAACAGCGTGCTCTCCGTGGGCAGCGGCTTCGGTGGCTTCCAGTCCGCGGTGGTCCTGACCCGGCCGAGGGAGAAGGCACGATGAGCGAACCGCATCCACGGCGCGCGGCCGTCACCGGAATCGGCGTGGTCGCGCCCAACGGAACCAGCACGGAGTCCTTCTGGAAGTCCACCAAGGAGGGCATCAGCGTCCTCGACAGGGTCACCCGCGAGGGCTGTGACCACCTGCCGCTGCGGGTGGCGGGCGAAGTCCGCGACTTCGACCCGTCGGCGGCGGTCGAGGAGCGCTTCCTCGTCCAGACCGACCGGTTCACGCACTTCGCGATGGCCGCGGCCGATCTGGCGCTGGACGACGCCCGCCTCGGCCGGTCCGACACCGACGACTCGCCCTTCTCCGTGGGCGTGGTCACCGCGGCCGGCTCCGGCGGCGGTGAGTTCGGGCAGCGGGAGCTGCAGCGGCTGTGGGGAAAGGGCAGCCGCTTCGTCGGCCCGTACCAGTCCATCGCCTGGTTCTACGCCGCCAGCACCGGCCAGATCTCCATCCGCCGTGGCTTCAAGGGACCCTGCTCGGTGGTCGCCGCCGACGAGGCCGGCGGCCTGGACGCCCTCGCGCATGCCGCGCGGGCCGTGCGGCGCGGCACCGACGTGATCGTGGCCGGCTCGACCGAGGCGCCGCTCGCCCCCTACTCGGCGGTCTGCCAGCTCGGCTACGAGGAGCTCAGCACCGCCGAGGACCCGACCCGCGCCTACCGCCCCTTCACGGCCGCGGCCTGCGGATTCGTGCCCGCGGAGGGCGGCGCCATGCTCGTGGTGGAGGAGGAGACCTCGGCCCGGGAACGAGGCACGCCCGTGCGAGCCACCCTCGCCGGACACGCGGCAACGTTCACCGGCGCCTCCCGCTGGGAGGAGTCGAGGGAAGGACTCGCCCACGCCATCCGCGGCGCCCTGGACGAGGCGCGCTGCGCACCCGAGGAGATCGACGTGGTGTTCGCCGACGCTCTGGGCGTACCCGAGGCGGACCGCGCCGAGGCGCTGGCGATCGCCGACGCCCTCGGCGCCCACGGCCGGCGCGTGCCGGTCACCGCGCCGAAGACCGGTATCGGCCGGGGCTACTGCGCGGCGCCCGTGCTGGATGCCGCGGCGGCGGTGCTCGCCATGGAGCACGGCCTGATTCCGCCCACCCCCAACGTCTTCGACATCTGCCATGACCTCGACCTCGTGTCCGCCCGAGCCCGTGCCGCCGAACTGCGCACGGCGCTGGTCCTCAGCCGCGGGCTCATGGGATCGAACTCGGCGCTCGTGCTCCGGCGCGGCGCCGCCGACGCCTCGTAGCAAAGGAGAGGAACCACATGAGTGACCGAATCACCGTGGAAGAGCTGTCCGAGCTCATGAAGAAGGCCGCGGGAGTCACCGTCGCGGCGGAGGAACTCCAGCAGCGGTACGACTCCGGCTTCGACGCTCTCGGCATCGACTCGCTCGGTCTGCTCGGCATCGTGGGCGAGTTGGAGAACCGCTACGGAACGCCGATGCCTCCCGACGCGGAACGCTGCAAGACCCCGCGGCAGTTCCTCGACCTCGTCAACAGTGCCCTCATGGCAGGAGCGTGACATGGCCGGACACACGCAGAACGAGATCACCATCGGCGCGCCGGTGGACCTGGTCTGGGACATGACCAACGACGTGGCGAACTGGCCGCAGTTGTTCAGCGAGTACGCCTCCGCCGAGATCCTTTCCCAGGAGGGGAACAAGACGACCTTCCGGCTGACCATGCATCCCGACGAGAACGGCACCGTGTGGAGCTGGGTCTCGGAACGCGAGACGGACCGCCCCACGCTCAGCGTCACAGCGCGCCGCGTCGAGACCGGGCCCTTCGCGTACATGAACATCCACTGGCGGTACGAGAAGGTGCCCGAGGGCACCCGGATGGTGTGGACGCAGGACTTCGAGATGAAGCCCGACGCACCGGTCGACGATGCCTGGATGACGGACAACATCAACCGCAACTCCAAGGTCCAGATGGCGCTGATCCGGGACCGGATCGAGAAGGCCGCCGCAGAGCACGGGTCCGCCCCGGGCCTGACCGACTGACCCGGACGGAGAACAGTCCCGATGCACCAAGCCCTGATCGTCGCCCGTATGGCACCGGGCTCGGCCCCGGACATCGCCAAGCTCTTCGAGGAGTCCGACCGTGGAGAGCTCCCGCACCTGGTGGGGGTCGCCCGGCGCAGTCTCTTCCAGTTCGGTGACGTGTATCTGCACCTCATCGAGTCCGAACACGACCCCGGACCCGCCATCGCCAAGGTGACCGGGCACCCCGAGTTCAAGGCCATCAGCGAGCGGCTGTCGGCGCACGTCAGTGCGTACGACCCCGCGACCTGGCGTTCGCCGAAGGACGCGATGGCGCACTGTTTCTACCGCTGGGAGCGGGACGCCGCCGACTGACAGCCCATCCGGTCACCGGTCGCCGGGCCCGCGACATCCGCGGGCCCGGCGACCGGTGGTTGGATGCGCCTCCACAGGTGTTCACTCGGGCACGGTGCAGTCGAAGGCGTGCAGGTACGGGTTGACCGGGCGGACGTCGTCGATGACCAGGCCCGCGTCGGTCAGCCGGCTGACCATGCTCTCGGTGGTGTGCTTCGCCCCGCCGACGTTGAGGAGCAGCAGCAGGTCCATGGCGGTGCTGAACCGCATCGAGGGCGTGTCGTCGACGAGGTTCTCGATGACCACGACCCGCGCCCCGGGTCCGCCCGCCTCGATGACGTTGCGCAGGGTCCGTGCGGTGCTCTCGTCGTCCCATTCCAGGATGTTCTTGATGATGTAGACGTCGGCCTTCACCGGGACGGCCACACGGACGTCACCGGGCACGATGCGGGCGCGGTGCGCGAGGTCGCCTCCCTCGCGCAGCCGGGGCACGGCGTTCTCGACCACGCGCGGCAGATCGAGCAGGGTGCCCTGCATCGAGGGGTACTTGTCGAGCAGGCTCGCCACCACGTGTCCCTGGCCGCCGGCGATGTCCGCGACCGACGTGCTTCCCGACAGGTCGAGGAGCGCGGCGACTTCTCGCGCCGACTGCTCGCTGGACTTCGTCATGGCGCGGTTGAAGACTTCGGCCGACTCGGGGGCGTCCTCGTTGAGGTAGACGAAGAACTCCTTGCCGTACAGGTTCTGGACGACGTTCCGGCCGGTGCGCACCGCCTCGTCCAGCCTCGGCCACGCGTCCCACGTCCACGGCTCGGTGCACCACAGCGAGATGTACCGCAGACTCTGCGGGTCGTCCTCGCGCAGCAGCCGGGACATGTCGGTGTGCGCGAAGGTCCCGTCCTGCCGCTCGGCGAAGACGCCGTAGCAGGACAGGGCCCTCAGCAGCCTTCGCAGCGGGCGGGGTTCGGTCTTCACCGCGGCCGCGAGGTCCTCCACGGTCATGGGGCTGTCGCCGAGAGCGTCGGCGACCCCCAGCCGGGCGGCCGCGCGAAGGGCGGCGGCACACGCCGCCCCGAACACGAGCTCCCTCAGCCGCATGGACGGCGGTGGGGCGGTCTGTGCGGTCGTCATGTGCCGCCTTCCTTCCTTCTCGGATCCACGGGTGGCTGTGACCGGCCGGTCAGCACAGTCCCGCGGGCTTGGACGCCGCGCAGTAGTTGCCTGCGAAGGTGTTGCTCTGGACGGTGGTGTCCCCGTTGACGAGGTCGGCCGGGGCGTTGCCCCGCAGCAGGTTGCCGCTGATCCGGTTCCGCTCATTGGCGGCACCCACCATGCTCTTGAACAGGACGACCCCGCCCGACAGCGGGGAGGCGCCCGCGTTGTCCGCGATCACGTTCCGCGTCACCAGGGTGTCCTCGACGCCGGTCAGGACGATGCCGGAACCCTGCAGGAAGGGCAGCCGCGCGGTCTTGGGACAGAACTTGTTGTTCTGCACGACGCGGTTGTCACGGACGGTCAGGTCGCCGCCCTTCGGCTTGTTCTCGTCGCCGACGAGGAACACGCCCGCGCAGTTGCCGGTCACGTCGTTGCTCGAGACGGTGAGATTCCGCAGGCGCCGGACGGTGACGCCGATCCGGTTGCCCTCCAGCCGGTTGCCTCGGACCACGGTTCCCATGGTGCCCGCGGCGCCCTCCTCCACCTTGATCGCGTTGGCGACGAAGATGCCCGCGTCGCCGTTGTTCCGGGCGGTGTTGCCCCGGAACACGCCCCGGACCGACAACTCCTGGGCGATGCCCCACACCCCGTTCTTCTCCGCCGTCACGTTGCGCACGGTCAGACCGTCCGTCGCCATGCTGAACACGCCGCTTCCGCGGAAGCCGGTCACGGTCAGGGAGGCGACGGTGACGCCCTCGAGGTTGCGGTTCTTCGCACCGATCACGCAGATGCCGTTGCCTTCCTTGGCACAGGCGTTGGCGTTCGGATCGGTGCCCGGCCGGATCACCGTGTTGCGGCCCATGCCGCGCAGGGTCAGGCCGGACGTGGTCACCCTGACGCTCTCGTGGTACGTGCCGGATGACACGAGGACGGTGTCGCCCGGTGCGGCGGCGTCCACCGCCTTCTGGATGGATTCCCCCGGACGGACCATGTGGATCGTGTGGGCGGCTGCCGGCGCAGCGGCACCGAGCCCGGTCCCGGCGACGGCTGCGGCGCACGCCAGGTACGCGATATGGCATTTCTTCATATTCCGTACGCTATGACCGGGTACGTCATGGACAGGCCGGATGGGCCATCCGGCGGCGTGTCGTGCATCGTGTCGTGCGCGGGGACCGGCTTCCCTCAACCCACGAGACCGGCCTTGGCACAGGCGGACCGGAGTTTCGGCGTGCAGATCTGGTCGACGGTGTACACGCCGTCCTTGACGAGCGTCTGCGCGATGTTGTCGACCGTCACCGCGCGCGGAGTGAGCAGGACCGACGGAATGTGCTCGGTGGTCGGGCTGTCGGTCGTCGTCGTGGCCACGTCACCGAGGTCCTCGCCGCGCCCGAGGGCCACGGCCATCGCAGCCGCCGCGTCGGCCTGCGTCCTGAACGGTTTGTACACCGTCATGTACTGCTCACCCTCGACGATCCGCCGGACGGCGTCGAGGTCGGCGTCCTGGCCGGTGACGGGAGGGAGCTTCCTGAATCCGGCGCTCTTGAGGGCGGAGATGACGCCTGCGGCAATGTCGTCGTTGGCCGCCAGGACGCCGTCGATCCGGTCCGGGCCAAGGGCCGCGATGGCAGCGGACATGTTGGCGTGGGCGTTGTCCGTACTCCAGCCCCGGGTGTCGTACGACCTGCTGATCTTCACCTTGCCTGTCAGGACGGACAGCGCGCCTCTCCTGAACCACGCCGCGTTGGCGCTGATCGGATCACCGTTCATCATGACAACGCTCTCGCGGTTCGCCTTGTCGCCCATGGCCTTCAGGAGCGCCTCACCCTGGAGCCTGCCGACCTGCGCGCCGTCGAACGTGACATAGCCCGAGATCGGGCCTTCGGTGAGCCGGTCGTAATCGACGACCGGGACACCCGCTTGATGGGCCTCCTGGATCGAGGAGCGCAGCGCCTTGCTGTCGGCGGGGCAGAGGATCAGGACTCTGACCCCCTTGGTGATCATGGCGATCATCTGTTGCCGCTGCCTCGCCACGTCGTTGTCCGCGTTGGCGTACGCGACGGTGCAGCGGGGACAGAGCTCCTTCAGCCGTTTCTCGATCAGCGGCTTGTCGGAATGCTCCCAGCGGGGGGTCACTCGGTTCGGGAACAGCAGACCGACGGTGAAGCTGTCCGCGCCCGCCTCCTGGTCTCCTCCGCAGGCGGCGAGGGGCAGCGTCATCAGGCCCGCGACGAGTGCCGCGACGACCTGCCACGCTCGGGTCCTCGGGGACTTCACTGCGCGCCCCCTCACGGCAGGAGCCCGGCGTCCGCGGGAGCCGGCACGTCCCGCGGGACGGCGATCTCGCTCCACACCTGCTTGCCGCCGGCCACCGGCACCGAGCCGAAGGACTCCGACATCGCCTCGACCAGCAGCAGGCCCCGGCCACCTGTCGCCTCCCAGTCCGTGATCACCGGCTTGGCGGGCGCGCGCGGCGAGGCGTCGCTCACGCACACCCGTATCCGGTCCCCGCGGAGCATCAGGTCGACACTGACCGGACCCTGGGTGTGCACCAGCGCGTTGGTGACCAGTTCGGACACGACCAGCAGGGCCGTGTCGGCCACTTCGTCGACCTTCCACCGGCGCAGCGTGCGCGCGGTGAAACGGCGGGCATGCATCACCGCGTCGGGCAGTCGCCACACTGCCCAGCCGGCCCGTATCGGCCGGGTCTTCATGCCGTCGTAGCGCATCAGCAGCAGAGCCACGTCGTCCTCGCGCCGGCCTGCGTCGCCGAGCAGTGCGTCGGCTATCAGGCCGGGGTCCACCGGATCGGCGGCGGCGAGCGCGGCGCGCGTCCGGTGCATGCCCTCGTCCAGGGGCAGGTCGGCGGCCTCTACCAGGCCGTCGGTGACCAGGGCGAGCACGGTGCCGGGAGTCAGGGCGAGCGCGGTCATGGGGAACTCCGCCTCCGCGGAGATGCCCAGCGGGAGTCCGCCCTCGACCTGCACCTCCTCCGTACGGCCGTCGGGATGACGGATCAGCGGTGCGAGGTGCCCGGCGCGCACGAACAGGGTGTTGCCCTCCTCCATGTCGAGTTCGACGTAGCAGCAGGTGGCGAAGAGATCGGTCTCCATGCCGACGAGGAGACGGTTGGCGTGCGAGACGACCACGTCCGGAGGGTGGCCCTCCACGGCGTACGCCCTGACCGCAGTACGCATCTGGCCCATGATGGTCGCGGCTCCGGCGCTGTGTCCTTGTACGTCTCCGATGACCAGCGCCACCCGGTCCTCGGAGAGGGCTATGACGTCGTACCAGTCACCGCCCACCTGCAGCCCCCGCTTGGCGGGCAGATAGCGGGCGACGGCCGTCCCGCCGGGCAGCTCGGGGAGTCGCCGGGGCAGCAGACTGCGCTGCAGCATCGTCGCGAGTTCCTGCTCGGCGTCGTGGGCGTGCGCGCGCTTGAGTGCCTGGCCGACCAGTGCGGCGGTCGCGGTCAGCAGGGACCTTTCCTCGGGAACGAACTCGTGCGGGTGGTCCCAGCCGATCAGGCACACACCGGCGACGCGGCCCTTGGCGGGGAGCGGCAGGACCGCCAGGCCTCCGGTGCCGATGCCCGCGAGTCCGGGTTCGAAGGAGGCGCCGGCGGGCCACAGGTCGAGGCGTCCGTCCCGCAGGGCCATCTGAAGGGTCGGCAGGGCGCCGACCGCGGCGTCGGGCCACTCCGAACGCCATGCGGCACGCCATGTCTCCGGCCAGGCGGCGGGTTGCGGCGGGTCGAGCGCGGCGATCACGAGCCGGTCGTCCTGGAGCTCGGCGAGCGCCACGCGATCGGCGTCCAGAGGCTCGCGCAGGGCGGTGATCACCACTTGGCCGACGTCACGGACTGTCGCGGCGTCGTCGAGCGCGGCGGTCAGCCACTGGATCCGGGACACGTCGTCGGCGCTGCGGCGCAGAACCGCGGTCTCCGTCACGACGGCCAGCACCTGCTCCGGCTGGTCGTCGGTGCCCGCCACCACCCGGCAGCTGAGGCTCAGCCAGCGCATCTCGCCGGTGGGACGGCGCACACGGAACTCCAGCTCCCGCCAGCCGTACGCCTGGGTGGACGGCTCCAGGACCGACATGAGGGCGTGCATGTCCTCGGGCAGGGCGTGCGAGAGGAGAGTGTCCGCCTTGCCGTCGAAGTCGTCCGGGGTGATGCCCATCAGCTCGAGCAGAGTCTCGTCCGCTTCGACCAGACCGGTGTCCGGCACCAGGGCGAAGCAGCCGACGCGCAGACTCCGCAGGGCGGGATCCAGCAGCGACGGCGGCGGGGGGCGACCCGCCCCGGCCTGGAGCACACCGGCGACGGCGTCGGCGTACCGCTCCAGGAGGCGTCGTTGCTCGGCCTCGAAGCCGTCGCCGGTGGTGCCCACGACGACGAGACAGCCCAGTCGCCTGCCCTCCGTTCCGAGGGGGAGCACGGCGAGGGAGGCCTCGGAGCGCGGCGGCGTGGGTCCGCCCTCGGAGTAGGAGGCGAGTGCCGCGGGAGTCAGCCACAGGGGGCGGCCGGTGCGGAAGGCCTGCGCGGCGGGCGAGCCACCGGACAGGGGCAGGCGCTCCGGCAGCCCGTACTCGGACATGGCGCATCCGGCGGTCTCCACCAATCGCAGCACGTCGTCACCGGCGCCGGGCACATAGACCGCCACCAGCGCTGCTCCGGCGTAGGTCAGGGGCCGATCGTTCGCGGCGGCAACAGGCACCGGGGGCGGTGAGCCGCTGTCTGCGGCGCCGGTCTCGGATGCCCGTGGCTCGGATACCCCGGCCCGCGTACGGCCGTCATGAGGCATGTCCGCAATTGTCCTCCCGTCCATGCCGCCCATACCAGAAGGTTTATATCGCGGCAGACATCTACAAGAATTGCATATGTGGATCAGCTGGACATGTTCCCGTGGCTGCCCTAGGCAGGAGCCGCCGCGTTCGCAGTTCACCGGCCCCGGTGCCACACTTGCGGCGTGGCCGTCTTGCCGCTTGCACGCGGTACGTTCCGGGCGCATCTCCGGCGCCGGCATCGTGGCCGCCTCTCGGCTGCCGAGCGTCTGCCCGGCCGACGCGGCCGCCCGGTCCACCACGGCCTGTTCCGTCGTGTCCAGCCCCGCCCGAAACAGGCCTCCCGCCGGCTCCACATGCCGATTTCCGACGTCGCGACGCACGCGTGCGTGTCCCCCCGCGCGCGCCTCGCCCGGTGAGGCCCGGTCTCGGACAACCGAGAGCGCCCCCTGTCCACACGCAGAAGGGAGAAGGGAGGTCTCTCAGATGAAGGCCTGCATACGGGAGGCAGCCATCGCCATGACCGCGCTCTCGGCGACCGTCACCCTCACGGCCTGCGGGGCCGGCGCCGGAAGCGACTCCGAAGGAGGGAAGGCGCCGAAGATCGGTCTGCTGCTGCCGGACGCCACCACCGCCCGCTGGGAGACACAGGACAGGCCCCTGCTGGAGAAGAAGATCAAGGAGCTGTGCGCCGACTGCACCATCGAGCACGCCAACGCCAAGGGCGACGTGACGACCCAGCAGGAGCAGATGGACTCGATGATCACCAAGGGGGTCGACGCCATCGTGCTCGTGGCCGTGGACGCCAGGTCGCTCGGCCCCGCGGTACGGAAGGCGGATCAGGCGGACATCCCCGTCATCGCCTACGACCGGCTCGCCGAAGGCCCGATCTCCGGCCATGTCTCCTTCGACGGCGAGGAGGTCGGCAGGCTCCAGGGCACGGCGCTGCTGAAGGCCATGGGCGACGAGGGGGGCGGCGACCAGATCGTCATGATGAACGGCGATCCCACCGACCCCAACGCGGTGTTGTTCAAGAAGGGCGCGCTGCTCGTACTCGAGGGGAAAGTGAAGATCGGCAAGGAGTACGACACCCTCCAGTGGCGGACGGAGACCGCGCACATGAACATGTCCGGCGCCATCTCCGCCCTCGGCGTCGGCAACATCGACGGGGTCTACGCGGCCAACGACGGCCTCGCCGCCGGCAGCATCGCCGCCCTCAAGGCCAACAAGGTCACCCCACTGCCCCCCGTCACCGGGCAGGACGCCGAACTGGGAGCCCTGCAACGTATCGTCGGCGGCGATCAGTACATGACCGTGTACAAACCCTTCGGACCCGAGGCCGCCGCCGGCGCCGCCATGGCCGTGGCCGCGGCCCGCGGTGACAGCCTCGAGGGGGTTGCCCGGGACGAGGCGAGGACCCGCAGCGGGAACACGGTTCCGGCGGTCATGCTCACGCCCGTGGCGGTGACGGTCGACAACATCAAGGACACCCTGGTGAAGGACGGCGTGTACACGATCGAACAGATCTGCACCCCCCAACTCGGGGCCGCCTGCAACAAGGCCGGGCTGACCTGACGAGTCGGTCCCGCCCAGGTCCCCGCCCCGGGAAGGAGATGGTCTCCGTGCCGACGTCCCCCTTGCTGGCGCTGCACGGTGTGTGCAAGCGCTTCGGCGTCGTCGACGCGCTCAAGGACATCGAGTTGGAGATTCACGCCGGCCAGGTCGTCGCTCTCCTGGGAGACAACGGTGCCGGAAAGTCCACCCTCGTCAAGGTGATCTCCGGCGTCACCCCCGCGGAGAAGGGTGTCATCGAGTGGCAGGGCCGGGCGGTCCACATCAGGAGGCCCCACGACGCCCGGGACCTCGGCATCGCCACCGTCTACCAGGACCTCGCGCTGTGCGGGAACCTCGACGTCGTCGCCAACCTGTACCTGGGACGGGAGATCCGCAGGTTCGGGTTCCTCGACGAGGTGGAGATGGAGCGCCGCACGAGACACCTGCTGGAGCGCCTGACCCGGAACGTCCCCGAACTGCGCGGCCCCGTCGTCTCGCTGTCCAGCGGCCAGCGGCAGACCGTCGCCATCGCTCGCTCACTTCTCGGCGAACCGAGGGTGCTCCTCCTGGACGAACCGACCGCGGCCCTGGGCATCGAGCAGACCACGGAGGTCCTCGATCTCGTCGACCGGTTGCGTGACCGCGGCCTGGGCGTGCTGCTCATCAGCCACAACATGGGCGATGTGAAAGCGCTCGCCGACCGGGCCGCCGTGCTGAGGCTCGGCCGGAACAACGGCTTCTTCGACGTGAACACCGCGTCCCAGGAACAGATCATCTCCTCCATCACCGGCGCCACGGAGAACGTGCCGCGCCGGCCGGCCCACCGGGAGGCGGGGTGGTGAAAGGGACGCGCAACACGGCGGACAACGCTCGGGGCGAACCCGCCGCCGAGGACCGTGAGCCGGGTGGACGGATCGTCGCTCGTGCCGTGGAGGGCTGGGTCGGCGTCGTCCGGCGCAAGTTGAGCGCCGGTGAACTGGGCTCGCTCCCCGTCGTCGTCGTCCTCGCCACGGTGTGGATCATCTTCCAGACCCTCAACGACAACTACCTCTCGCCGCGGAACCTGTCCAATCTCAGCGTGGACATCGTGGGCACGGGCCTGATCGCCGTCGGCATCGTCTTCGTCCTGCTGATCGGGGAGCTCGACCTGTCGGTCGGATCGATCAGCGGACTGGCGGCGGCCGTCTTCGCCGTGCTGAACGTGAACAACGGCGTGCCGGAATGGCTCGCCCTCGTCGTCGCGGTGCTCGCGGGTACTGCGGCGGGGACCGTCCAGGGCTTCTCCTTCGCAAAGACCCGGGTACCGGCGTTCGTCGTCACCCTGGCGGGGCTGCTCACCTGGAACGGCATCATGCTCTACATCCTCGGCACCAGCGGCACCGTCAACCTGGACGAGAACGGGCTCGTCGCCAAGCTGACCAGCCATTACTTCACCAATGACGGCGTCGCCTACGGGGTGGCGGCGGTCGGTGCGGGCATGGTCTTCCTCGCGTCCTACCAGGACAGGCGGCGCCGCAAGGCCGTCGGCATGCCGCACCGCTCGCTCGCGGAAATCGGGGTGCGCACCGGAGGGCTCGCGGTGATCGCGTTCACCGCCGCGTATCTGCTCAACCGGTTCCAAGGTCTGCCGCTCGCCCTTCTGGTCTTCCTGGTGCTGGTGGCCGGCCTCGACATCGTGCTCCGTCGCACGCACTACGGGCGGCAGGTCTACGCTCTCGGGGGCGGTGTCGAGGCGGCCCGTCGCGCCAGCCTCAACGTGACGGGAGTGCAGACCGCGGTGCTCGCGGTCTCGGGCACCATGGCCGCCATCGGCGGGCTCTTCCTGGCCTCACGCATCACCTCGGTGAGCCAGGGGTCGGGCTCGGGCGTGCTGCTGCTCAACGCCATCGCGGCAGCCGTCATCGGTGGCACCAGCCTGTTCGGGGGACGCGGTACGACGTGGTCGGCGGTGCTCGGCATTCTCGTGATCCAGTCCATCGCCTCGGGGATGGCGATCACGGACACGCCGGCCGCCCTGCAGTTCGTGATCACAGGTGGCGTGCTCTTCGCCGCGGTGGTCATCGACTCGCTGTCACGGCGCTCGCAGGAGGCGCACGGGCGGGCTTGACGCATCGGTGTCGCAGGCCCTGCCATGGAACACACTGGGAGGGGAACCCGCACCGCTGGCCAGGAGGTGCCATGACCCCGCCGACGGTATCCGTCCCGCCTCCGGGCGGGCTGTGGCTGCGTGCCGCACGCCTCCTGGCACGTCTGCGCCGCGGCCCCGCACCCGCCCGGCCGTCGCGCGCCGCGCAAGTACGGGCCCTGGCCGTACTGCTGGACGAGGTGGTCGCCGCCCAGCGCCCGGTCGACCTGGCGGTGGCCGCCTGCGGTGAACCGGGGCCGGTGTCCTGTCAGGCGGCTCAGGAAGCCGGACGGCAGAGCGTGGTCCTGCACCGGCTGCGCGGCCGTGTGGGCGAGCTCGATGTGACGGACGCCGATCTCGTCGAGGCGCAGGCGTACGCGGGCCGGCTGCTGGCGTACGACCAGTGGATGGTGCGCCAGGCCCTGGACCTCGCCTTCACCGTCCACCGCGACCCGCGCGTCGAGGCCGCCCGGCTGCGGATCAACGGTCTGGGCAGGCCCGCGGACGAGCTGCGCCGGTTGCGGGACTCCGTGCGCGCCCAGGTGGACGTCGGCGGTCCGTGAACTTCTCGAGCCCAGACGGGGGTTCGTGGCGTGCCTGCTCAAGGCACCGTTTCGGTCCGGCCCCTGCGAAGAACTCGACGTAAGCGTTCGACCTGTCGGACATTGTTCGAAACCTCTTGACGCTGCACCGGACGCCGACTGACACTCTCGCAACACGACGTCACACTGCCGTAACAGCAGGGCACCCGCGGCTCGTTCATCAGCCATGTCTCAGCAGGGAACTCGACATGCCGTACATCGCACGTCTACGCAGTCGCGCAAGACGTTGGGCGGGCCATCTCGCCGGACTGACCGCCGCGTCACTGATCGTGGGCCTCGCCGGACCCGCCACTCCCGCACAGGCGGCGGACATCACCGACGGTCTGGCCCTATGGTACAAGCTCGACACGGCCGCCGGCAGCACGGTGGCCGACGCCTCCGGCCACGGCCGGGACGGCACGGTCAACGGCACCGCCAACTGGTCGGAAACCGGTCAGGGGCTCGCCTTCAACGGCACCGACACCTACATCAAGGTGCCGAACGACGTGATGAAGGGCATGAACGCGATCACCGTCTCGATGGACGTGCTGATCGACTCGGCCCAGACCACGCCCTACTTCATCTACGGCTTCGGCAACTCCAGCGGCAGCAGCGGCAACGGCTATCTCTTCACGACCGGCAACTCCTTCCGCACGTCGATCGCCACCGGCAACTGGTCCACGGAGCAGACGACCAAGCCGTCCGACTCCCACAGCCTGACCCGCTCGGTGTGGAAGCACGTCTCCTACACCCAGAGCGGCAACACGGGCGTGCTGTACGAGGACGGCGCCGAGGTCGGCCGCAACACCGCCGTCACCATCACCCCCGGCGCCATCGGTTCCGGCACCACCACCGCCAACTACATCGGCAAGTCCGTCTACTCCGGCGACAAGCTCTTCACGGGCAGGATCCGCGACTTCCGCCTGTACGACCGGGCGCTCACCGGGTCCGAGGTCGAGCAGCTCGCCCTGCCTGTGGACACGCAGGGCGTCGCCGACGACAAGGCCGCACTCAGCCTCGGCGACACCAGCGGTGTCACGGCCGACCTCGCCCTGCCGACGACCGGCGGCGCCGGCGGCTCCACGATCAGCTGGGCGAGCGACAACCCCGCCGTCGTCTCCACCACCGGGACCGTCACCCGCCCCGCCGCGGGTGAACCCGACGCCCACGTCACGCTCACGGCAACCCTGAAGAAGGGCCCCGTGACCGACACCAAGACCTTCGAGGTCACGGTCCTGGCCGCCTTCGACGACCAGACGGCCGCACGGCAGGCAGCCGAGGCCCTCACCGTCCACAACCTCGACGACGTGCGCGGCAACCTCACGCTCCCCACCGACGGCGCCTACGGCACGACGGTCGCCTGGACCTCGGCGAAGCCCGACGTCGTCTCGGCCGACGGCGTGGTTCACCGGCCCGCGCACGGCGACGGCGCCACCACCGCCGAGCTGACCGCCACCGTCACCAAGGGCGAGGCGAAGGCGACCCGCACCTTCACCGCGAACGTGCCCGAACTGCCGCAGAAGGAAGCCCTGAACGGCTACATGTTCAGCTACTTCACCGGCGAGGGCACCTCGGACGGCGAACAGCTCTACTTCGCCCTCAGCAAGGGCAACGACCCGCTGAAGTGGCGTGAGCTGAACGACGGCAAGCCGGTCCTGACCTCCGCCCTCGGCGAGAAGGGCCTGCGCGACCCGTTCATCATCCGCTCCCCCGAGGGCGACAAGTTCTACCAGATCGCCACCGACCTCAGGATCTACGGCAACGGCGACTGGGACGCCGCCCAGCGCACCGGCAGCAAGTCCATCATGGTCTGGGAGTCCACCGACCTCGTCCACTGGACGAACCAGCGGCTGGTCAAGGTATCGCCCGACAGCGCGGGCAACACCTGGGCGCCGGAGGCGTTCTACGACGCGCAGCTGGGCGAGTACGTGGTCTTCTGGGCTTCGAAGCTGTACGACAACGCCGCGCACTCCGGCGACACGTACAACCGCATGATGTACGCCACCACGCGTGACTTCTACACCTTCAGCGAGCCCAAGGTCTGGATCGACCGCGGCTACTCGGTCATCGACTCCACGGTGATCCAGCACGACGGGACCTACTACCGCCTGTCCAAGGACGAGCGGAACAACACCTCCTCCACCCCCAACAGCAAGTTCATCTTCGAGGAGAAGAGCGACTCGCTCCTCGACCTGTCCTGGGACGCGGTCGCGGAGGGCATCGGCAAGGGCGCGATGAACGCCGCCGAGGGCCCGCTGGTCTTCAAGTCGAACACCGAGGAGAAGTGGTACGCGTTCCTCGACGAGTTCGGCGGCCGCGGCTACATCCCGTTCGAGACGACGGACCTCGCCTCCGGCGCCTGGACCCCGTCCGCCGGCTACGACCTGCCGGCCAAGCCCCGCCACGGCACCGTGCTCCCGGTCACCCAGGCCGAGTACGACCGGCTGCTGCGCGCCTACCAGCCCGATCAGCTCGTGGAGAGCGTCGAGGACGTGTCGGTGAAGACGCGGATCGGTGAGGCCCCCGTCCTGCCGGCCACCGTGATCGCCGAGTACGCCGACGGAGTCAAGCGTCCCGTCGCCGTGACCTGGGAGGACGTCCCGGAGTCGGACTACGCGCAGGCCGGCACCTTCACGGTGACGGGCAGCCTGCCGGACGGCGCCGCGATCCCGGTCCACGCCGAGGTCACCGTCTCCGAGGAGGGACCGGACATCCCGGCCGACCTGCTCCTGCACTACGGCTTCGACGAGACAGGCGGCAACATCGCCCGTGACTCCAGCGGTCACGGCTATCACGGCACGTATGTCCGCACGCCCGACTTCGGCACGGGCGTGGAGGGCGGCTCGTTCAAGATGTCCGGCGGCTCCAGCACCTCCACCACCTCGCCGTACGTGAGGATCCCGAACGGAGTGCTGAGGAACGCCGACAGTGTGACCGTGTCGACGTACGCCAAGTGGACGGGCGGCAGCAACTTCCAGTGGCTGTTCGGGCTCGGGCCCGACAGCAACAAGTACCTCTTCGCCACCCCCTCCAACGGCGGTTCCAGCCTCTACTCGGCGATCACGAAGGCGAGCTGGTCGGCGGAGTCGAAACTGACGGCCGGATCGCAGCTCACCCCCGGAGAGTGGCGGCACGTCACCGTCACCCTCGACGGCTCGACCGGCGCGATGGTCCTCTACGTCGACGGCGTCGAGGCGGCCCGTACGACGACCACCATCAAGCCGTCCGAGCTGTACGACGCCAACAGGGGCTACAGCGGCTACATCGGCCGCTCCCTGTACTCGGCCGACCCGTACTTCGGCGGCGAGGTCGACGACTTCCGCATCTACGACCGGGCCTTGTCGGCCACGGAGGTCATGGAGCTCAGCGGCAACACCGCGGGCATCGCAAAGGCGACGCACCCGGCGCTGAAGGTCGACGCCCTCATCGACAACGCGGACAGCAGGATCACGCTGCCCCTGACGGAGGGCACCGATCTCACCGCGCTGGCACCGGAGTTCACCCTCGCCCACGGCGCGGCGATCAGCCCGGCCTCCGGCAGCGTGCAGGACTTCAGCAAGCCGGTGACGTACGAGGTCACCGGTTCGGACGGCAAGAAGCGCACCTGGACCGTGTCGGCGCTGATCATGAAGAGCCCGGTCCTGCCGGGACTCAACGCCGACCCGAACATCGTGCGGTTCGGCGACACCTTCTACATGTACCCGACCACCGACGGCTTCCCGGGCTGGAGCGGCACGCAGTTCAAGGCGTACTCCTCCACCGACCTGGTCCACTGGCAGGACCACGGCGTCATCCTCGACCTCGGCCCGGACGTGTCCTGGGCCGACAGCAGGGCCTGGGCGCCGACGATCGCCGAGAAGGACGGGAAGTACTACTTCTACTTCTGTGCCGACGCGAACATCGGCGTGGCGGTCTCCGACTCGCCGACCGGACCGTTCAAGGACGCCCTGGGCCAACCGCTGCTCAAGGCGGGCCAGTTCAGCGGCCAGATGATCGACCCGGCGGTCTTCACGGACGACGACGGCCAGTCGTACCTGTACTGGGGCAATGGCCACGCCTACGTCGTCCCGCTGAACGACGACATGACCTCCCTCGACACGTCGAAGGTCAAGGACATCACCCCGAGCGGCTACAACGAGGGTTCCTTCGTCGTCAAGCGCAAGGGCACCTACTACTTCATGTGGTCGGAGAACGACACCCGGGACGAGAACTACCGCGTGGCCTACGCCACCGGCCCCTCCCCCACCGGCCCGTGGACCAAGCGGGGCGTGATCCTGGAGAAGGACCTCTCCCTGGGCATCAAGGGCCCCGGCCACCACTCGGTGGTCCAGGTGCCGAACACCGACGACTGGTACATCGCCTACCACCGCTTCGCCATCCCCGGAGGTGACGGCACCCATCGCGAAACCACCGTCGACAAGCTCGAGTTCGACGCCGACGGCCTGATCGAGAAGGTCGTCCCCACCCTGACCAGCATCGACCCGGTCACGATCGCGCACGCGGGCCCGGATGTCTCCGGCACCGAGGGCGACGCGATCACCCTGGCCGGCACCGTCTCCGGAGCGGGCGGCCCGAAGTGGACGGTCGAGGACGGAGCGCCCTGCACCGTCGCCGACCCCGGGGCGGCCCGGACCACGGTCACCTGCACCGACGACGGCACCTTCACGGTCGCCCTGACCGGCGGACGCAGCCGCGACACCGCGACCGTCACGGTCGCCAACGCGGCCCCGGCGATCACCTCGGCCACCGGCCCGAAGTCGCCGGTGCCGGCCGGGGGTCGCGCGGTCGTCACCGCCGCGTTCACCGATGCGGGCAGCGGCGACACCCACACCTGCACGGTCGACTGGAAGGACGGCACCACGCCTACCGCCGGCACGGTCACCGCCTCCGGTTGCGGGGCCGAGCACGCCTACACATCGGCGGGCATCCGCCGCCCGGTGATCACGGTCGCCGACGACGAGGGTGCCACGGACAGCACGACGCTGCCCGAGCTGATCGTCTACGACCGCGCGGCCGGTCCGGCGGCGGGAGTCGGGACCTTCGCCTCCCCGGCGGGCGCCTACCCGGCGAAGCCGGACGTGACCGGCTGGGCGGTCTTCGCTTTCTCCGCCCAGTACGGCAAGGGAGCCACCGTCCCCACCGGAGGGGCCGCGTTCGACTTCGGACCCGCCGGGCTGCACTTCCTCTCCACCGGCTCCGACTGGCTCGTGGTCACCGGCTCCCAGGCCGTCCACCAAGGCTCCGGCACGCTCAACGGGCGCGCAGGCTACGGCTTCCGCATCACCGCCGGCGACGACCCTGACACCTTCCGCATCAGGATCTGGCAGAAGTCCACCGGAGACGTCGTCTACGACAACCTCACCGGCGCGAAGACGACGGGCCTCATCACCGTCGGGGTCCACCGGACGTAGAGCCGCACCCATCCCTTCCGACACCGAGCCGTGCCCGGGCAACTCCCGGGCACGGCTCGGTCGTTTGCGGGGTTCGGGGAGATCGCGTGAAGGCGATCTGCCTAAACTCTGCAGTCCGTAGGGAGAGGGACGCACGTGAGTGAACCGAACGGCCCCGTCTGCCCGGCATGTGGTGAGCCCCGGGCGGCGGACGGCACTCCGGACTGCTCCTGCGGCGACCTTGCGTCCGAGGCCCACCGCGACACGCGTACGGCCGAAGCGGCGGCCGCGGAGGACTTCGATCCGCTGCGGATACGGCCGTTCGTGGAACTCGGCGACGACCCGGGACCGCCGGTGGAGGCGGAGGGTTCCGCGACGACCGAGCCGACCGGGGCTCCGCCGGCCCACGAGCCGGGCCCTCCCGACGTGCCTGAGCCGGCCCCGCACACCCCGCCGGACGACGAGGCCCGTCCCGCACCCCCGAAGCCCCGGGCAGAGCCCCGGCGCCGGCATCGCGCCGTCATGGCCGCCGGGGCGGCGGCCGCCGTGGCGGTCCTGGTGACCGGAGGGGTCGTCGGCGGGTTCCTCACCTACGAGAGCCCTTCACGGAACGGATCCGTACGGGACGACGTGCGGCCGAGCGTGCCGGACGGCTCGCGCGAGGTGTCGTCCGTGGAACCGTCCGGGAGCGCCTCTTCCACAGATCCGTCCAGAAGCCCGGCTTCGTCCCCCGGTACGGCTCCTTCCGCCGGTCCGGTCGCCCCGAGCCGCTCCGCCGCTCCGAGCGAGTCCGCCTCCACCCCTGCCGCCACGGCCACGGCCGCCCCCGGGCCCAGCGGCTCGGGAGCGCAGGCCCCCGTCCTCCGCCTCGGCGACACGGGACCCGAGGTGACCGAACTCCAGCTCCGTCTGCGCCAGATCGGCGCCTACTACGCCGACGCGGACGGCACCTACGACCGCGATGTGGAGAACGCGGTCCGCGGCTACCAGTTCACCCGCGCCGTCTACAAGGACGAGCCCGGCGTGTACGGCAGGGCGACCCGGGCGTCGCTCGAGACCGAGACGTCGGAGCCGTGACCCTCCCGGGGGCGGGTGTTCAGCCGCTCGCGGGACGGGCCAGCGCCGCGACCTCGGACGGTGTCAGCGCCCTTCCGTACACCCGGAAGTCGTCGACCGCCGCCTTCAGATACGGGTGGTTGCCGAAGTAGCGCGGTTCCACGGTGACGGAGGCATTGCGGCCGGCCTCCGAACCGTCCACGTACAGCACGGCGATGCCGTCGCCGTACGTCACGGCCACGTCCACCCAGCGGTTTATGCGCACGCCGCTTATGCGTCGCGCTGGCGGGGTGGGCGCTGTGCGCGGCCCTGGGCGTCGCGTTCACGGACGCGGAGCTGGCGATCAGCATCTAAGGGGTCGCGGCCCGCCGGTCCAGCGTGCGCAGGACGGTTCTGCCCCACTGCAGGTTGGCCCGCTCCAGAGCCAGACCGCCCAGCAGGGTGAGGTAGGGGCCGACGCGCTCGGCGGTGGCGAGGTACTCCTCCTCGGTGCGGCCGGCCAGCAGTCGTTCCCGCAGGCGCTCGAATCGGGCCAGCTTCGCCTCGGCGCGCTCCACGCGCTCGGTGAGGCCGGCCCGGACTGCCCCGAGGTCGCCGGCGTCGACACACTGGACCTTGACCAGCAACTCGTCCCTGATGGCCATCGGCTTGCTGGAAACCTCGGCGGTATAGGCGCGCACGGCCTCGCGTCCGGCCTCGGTGAGCGAGAAGAGCCGCTTGTTGGGCCGCCGCTCCTGCTGCACGACACGCGCCGAGACCAGCCCCTCGCTCTCCATGCGCTCCAGCTCGCGGTAGATCTGCTGCGGGGTGGCCATCCAGAAGTTGGCGACGGAGGCCTCGAACCCCTTTGCGAGGTCGTACCCGGACGCCTCACCTTCCAGAAGCGCGGCCATCACCGCATTGCGCAGAGCCATGATCTCAAGCTAACAGCTCGTTGATTACTCAAAGGGGTGACCATGGACAGTGCGGAGGCGGTCAACGCCGGCGTCTGGCAGGCCTACGGAGACCACCATCTGCGACGCGGCACCGTACTCGCCGAAGCGGACCGCCTCGACTGGGGCATCCCGGGGGCGGGGCCTGGCGCAGAGGTCCTCGGGGACCTGGCGGGCCGGCGCGTGCTGGACCTCGGTTGCGGTACGGCCCGGCATGCCGCCCATCTCGTCCGCGCGCACGGCGCCTCGGTGGACGCCATCGACGCCTCGGCCACCCAGCACGAGCGCGCCCGGGCACGTTACGGCGCACTGCCCGGGCTGCGGCTGGTGCGGGCGGACGCCGTCGAACATCTGCGTACGGCGGGCCCGTACGACGTGATCTACTCCGTCAACACCCTCCCGTACATCGATCCCGGCCGGCTGCTGCCCGCCCTGGCGACGGCGCTCAGCCCCGGCGGGACGCTGTGTTTCTCCGCGCTGCACACCAACTCGCAGGGTGACGGGCCCTCGTCGGACGTCGTGTCCCGGCCCGAGAACCTGCGGTTCGCCGACGGCGGTGACAGCACGGTGCGGATGTGGGTGCTCGCCCCGGAGCTCTGGGAGAGCCTGCTCGCCGAGCACGGGCTGCGCGTGGAGCGGGTCGACGTCCTCGACGCACCGGAACCGGGCAACCACGCCTCCTACCGCATCTTCCGCGTACGACGGCCCGTTCGCGTCTCCTCCCGCCCGCGCACCTCGCTGCCTCCCGTCGCGCACGCGGCCCTCGGTGTGGCCGCCATCCTGCACGGCC
Organism: Streptomyces sp. HUAS ZL42; assembly: GCF_040782645.1. Taxonomy (GTDB): domain Bacteria; phylum Actinomycetota; class Actinomycetes; order Streptomycetales; family Streptomycetaceae; genus Streptomyces. Next base: position 8,507,117 of record NZ_CP160403.1, on the reverse strand, counting down.
CCCGGGGGCTCCTGCTGGGACGGCACCGCAGGGGCACATGGGAAGTGCCGGGCGGCACGGTGGAACCCGGAGAGTCGCTCCAGGAGGCGGTCGTCCGTGAGCTCGGGGAGGAGACGGGGCTCGAGGCCGTGCCCTCCGACGTACGCCTGCTGGGCACGCTTCTCGACCACGCCGACGGAGTCGTGCGCGTGACGGTGCCCTCGGTCGTCACACGGTGGGGAGGCGAACCGGGCGACCAGCCCGGTGAGAGCGTGGGCGACTGGCGCTGGTATCCGCTGGACCACCTGCCGCCGTCCCTGTTCGTGTGCAGCGCACAGGCTCTGACCTCCTGGCGTTCCGGGTTGCCGATCGACCACACCCCGGCCCGTTTCACGCCGTACGAGCAATCCTGAGACGGCGCGGAGTCACCCGTCCAGGTCACACCCGATTGGTCAAGTCCCCTGAGGCCTGAGAAAGTTGCCGTGATCTCAGGGGGGTTGTGTGACGCGACGTCAAAAACGACTCAGAACAGGCAGAACGGTTCTGCCGGTATTCACCGCATTCAGCGCGCTGGCCGGCGCGACCCTTGTAGGGGCCGCACCGGCCGGCGCCGCGACGGCCGGTACCCAGATCGCCCCGGGTGTCGTCTACAAGCAGTACGACATCCGGGGCGCCAAGGGACTGACGCACGCTCATGTGCTGAGCGTCGACCTGACCAACACGCACGTCAGCCTGGGACTGCTGCATCCCGGGGCCGTGGCCGCGCGGGCCGCCGTCTCGACGCTGGCCAACAACCAGAAGGCCGTCGCCGGCGTCAACGGCGACTTCTTCAACATCACCGAGACCCAGCACCCGGGTGTCACGGCGACCGGCGCGAGCGTGGGGCCTGCGATCGCGGACGGGCGGGTGCTCAAGGCGGCGGTCCCGGACGGACAGCGGTTCGGTCCTGAGCTGCCGCCGGGCACGACCACCGAGGACGTGGTGGGTGTCGGCACCGACGGACGGGCCCGGCTGGACAGCCTGGACTTCCAGGGCTCGGCCCGCACCCTCACCAGGCGGGTCCCGCTCGGCGGGCTCAACCAGTACGCGCTGCCGGTGGGTTCGGTCGGCGCGTACACGTCCGCCTGGGGCAGCGTCTCCCGGGTGCGCGCCACCTGCGGCACGGACACCGACCGGGCCGCGGCGTGCAGCACCGACACGTACGAGGTGACGGTCCGGCGCGGCCGGGTCGTTTCGGTCTCCGCCACGCCCGGCAGCGGTGCCATCGCCCGCGGTGACACCGTGCTCGTCGGCCGGGAAGCCGGCGCGGACAGGCTGCGGAAGTTCGTCAAGGGTCAGCGCGTGTGGATCACCCACGGGCTGACGGCGGCCTCGAAGACCTCGTACCGCTTCGCACTCGGCGGCTACCCGGTCGTCAGGGGCGGACAGCCGCTGCCCGGTCTCGACGGCGCGACCGCGGCCGTGCGCACCGCGGTGGGCATCGCGACAGGCGGCAAGCGTGTGGTCCTGTTCGCACTGGACGGCGCGACGGCGTACCGCAGCGGTCTGACGATCGCCGAAGTGGCCGCCCAGATGAAGAGCCTCGGAGCCGTCGACGCCTTCAGCCTGGACGGCGGCGGCTCGACGACGCTGGTCGCCCGCCCCTCAGGCTCGGCCAAGGTCACCGTGCGCAACCACCCGTCCGGCGGTGCGGAGCGCCCCGTCCCGAACGGCATCGGGGTCTTCTACACGAGCTGACCCGCACACCCCCACCACCCGCGCGGCCTCACGGCCGAAGGCTGCCGACGATGTCCGCGGTCGCCGTGAAACCGCTGTGGATGGTGGGGGCGATGTTCGTGCCGGCCAGGTAGAAGCCGAGCAGCAGGCACACCAGTGCGTGGGAGACCTTCAGCCCGCCGCTGCGCATGAAGATCACGGCCAGGATCAGGAGCAGCAGCACCACAGAGATGGAAAGCACCATCGTCAACCTCCTCCGCCACGTCCGCTTCGCGGCGTTCGGCCGCAAGTGTCGCGTAGCGGAGGGATCGTCCGGGCGGCTGACCTGTCCGCCGAACGAGTGGTTCTACGCGGACCGGTGGGCGTCCAGGAACGCCTCGAGGCCCGCCAGGTCGTCGGTGTTGAGGTAGTCGACTTCGGCGGCGACCAGTTCGGCCCAGAGGGCGTCACGCGCCGGACCGGCCACGTCCGGGGTGGCCCAGAACCGCACCTTCTGCCCCCGGGAGTGGGCGGCCTTGACGATGGCCCGCAGCTTCTGCCGTTCGGCGTCCGGGAACGCGCCCACGCCCAGCCAGGTGAAGTTGAGCGTCCAGTTGTCGCTGATCAGCGGGATGAAGGAGGCGGGTGCGGCACTGCCGAGGTCGGCGAGACGACCGTCGTAGAAGGCCCGGCGCACGGTCTGGGCCTCCATCGGCGTACGGGCCGCGCGGTCGCCGGAGACGACGGCGGTGACGGGACCGGTGTGCACGCGGCCGTGGGCGTACGTCGTGAACAGGTGCCGGTAGCGCCGCAGATGCCGGTCGAGTTCGAGGTACGTCGACGAGCCCTCGGTCTTGATGTCGATGAGCAGTTGCAGGGGCCCGCGCCGACCCCGGTAGACGGAACCGTGGTTGGCCTTGACGCGGGCGGCCAGCGGGTCGAGGTAGAGGGACTCGAGGGTGCGGGCCGGGTCGAGGTCGACGGGGACGTGGGCGACGAGGAGCTGGTCACCGACGAGGAAGATGTCGGCCTCGACGCTGCCGAAGCGGTGGTCGAGGGCGTCGAAGAGGGGACGCGGGTGCTCGTAGTCGTTGTGGGCATGGGCGCGCCACAACGGGCGGGGTCCGTGCCGTTCTTCGTCCGCCGCCGCGCGGGCGGCGGGCAGGGCGGCCGCGCCCGCGAGGGCGGCGCCGAGAGTGGTGAGGGCTCTGCGGCGGGTGGTGAGGGCCATGCTCTGCCTCCCTTTGAGGGCCGTACGGGACCTCATGGAGTATGAGGTCCGTCAGCCCTCAAAGAGCATGTATGTGGCAGGAGTTGGCCGGACTGCCGCCCTGTGTTCATCGCCTCCGCGCGGGGCACACGGAAAAGCCCGCCCGAGGTCGGGCGGGCTTTTCCGGGATGTACGTCAGGGGGCTTGCAGGTCGACCAGTTCGGCCAGGGCCGCGCGGTGGGCGCCTGCCGTGCCGTAGGCGATGGAGTCGGCCTTCGCCCGCTTCAGGTACAGATGCACGGGGTGCTCCCACGTCATGCCGATACCGCCGTGCAGTTGCAGCGCCTCCTCGGCGGCGTGGACGGCGACGGACGCCGCGTACGCCTGGGCGACGGCGACCGCCACGTCGGCGTCCTCGCCGGTCGCGAGGGCGTCGGCCGCGTTGCGCGCGGCGGCACGGAGGTTGACGACCTCCAGCCAGAGCTGGGCGAGCCGGTGCTTGAGCGCCTGGAAGCCACCGACGGGCCGGTTGAACTGCTTGCGCTCCTTCAGGTAGCGCACCGTTTCGGTCAACGTCCATTCGGCGAGCCCGAGTTGCTCGGACGCGAGCAGCCCGGCCCCGGCGCGCAGGGCACGCCGTACGGCGGGTTCGGCGTCGCCGATCCGGCGGGCGGGCGCCCCGTCGAGGGTGACGGTCGCGAGGGGGCGGGTGAGGTCGAGGGAGGCTTGCGGGGTGACGGTCACGGCGTCCGCCTCGACCGCGTACAATCCGCCGTCCTCCGCCGGGACCAGCAACACGTCCGCGGCCGCCGCGTCGGCTATCCCGGTCAGCTCCCCGTGCAGGGACCCGCCTTCATGGCGTACGGCCTGGTAGGCGCCGCCCGGAGCGACGTTCAGCGCGACGGCGAGAGCGCCGATCCTGCGTCCGGAGGCCAGCTCGGCGAGCAGGTCGCCGGTCTCGCAGGCCAGCAGCGCCTCGGTCGCCACGACGGCGCTCGTGAGATACGGCACGGGGGCGGCCGCCCGCCCCAGCTCCTCAAGGACGACGGCGGCTTCGCGGTGCGTGGCACCCTGGCCGCCCCGGTCCTCGGGCACCAGGAGACCCGCGAGGCCCATTCCGTCGGCGAGCGCCTTCCATGCCTCGAGGTCGTGCGGGGCGTCCGACTCGGTGCGCGCGATCACGCCGGGCGCGTCGCAGTGGTCCGTGAGCAGGTCCCGGACGGCGTCGCGCAGCGCCTCTTCCTCCTCCGAGTACAGCAGATCGGTCATCGGGCGAGGTCCTTCCAGGCGACGTCCTTGTCGGTGCGCGGCTCGGACGGCAGGCCCAGGACGCGCTCGGCGACGATGTTGAGCAGGACCTCGGTGGTCCCGCCCTCGATGCTGTTGCCCTTGGAGCGGAGGTAGCGGTAGCCGGCGTCGCGGCCGACGAAGTCCACCAGCTCGGGCCGGCGCATGGTCCAGTCGTCGTACAACAGGCCCTCCTCGCCGCGGAGTTCCACCTCCAGGCCGCTGATCTCCTGGTTGAGGCGGGCGAAGGCGAGCTTCATGCCGGCGCCCTCGGGGCCGGGCTGGCCCGCGACGAGCTGCTGGCGCAGGCGTTCGCCGGTGAGGCGGGCGACCTCGGCCTCGACCCAGAGCTTCAGCAGGCGCTGGTGCAGATCGTGGGTGCGCAGTTCGGGCCGCTCGCGCCAAGTCTTCGAGACCGGGCCGATCATGCCGCCCTCACGGGGCAGCCGCATACCGCCGATGGCGACGCGTTCGTTGTTCAGCGTGGTCTGCGCGACGCGCCAGCCGTCGCCGACCTCGCCGAGGCGACGGGAGTCGGGAATGCGGACGTCGGTCAGGAAGACCTCGTTGAACTCGGCCTCGCCCGTGATCTGGCGCAGCGGCCGGACCTCGACACCCGGGTCGGTCATGTCGCAGAGGAAGTAGGTGATGCCCGCGTGCTTGGGCACGTCCGGGTCGGTGCGGGCGATGAGGATGGCCCAGCGGGCGTTGTGCGCGCCGGACGTCCACACCTTCTGCCCATTGACCACCCAGTCGTCGCCCTCCCGGACGGCCCGGGTGCCGAGCGCGGCGAGGTCGGAGCCGGCGCCGGGCTCGCTGAAAAGCTGGCACCAGACCTCCTCACCCGTCCACAGCGGCCGCAGATAGCGCTGCTTCTGCTCCTCGGTGCCGTACTTGAGGATCGTCGGGGCGGCCATGCCGAGCCCGATGCCGTTGCGGCGCGAGTCGTTGTCGGGGGCGCCGGCCGCCTCCAGCTCGGCGTCCACGACGGCCTGCAGGGAGCGCGGGGCACCGAGGCCGCCGAGGCCCTCCGGGTAGTGCACCCAGGCCAGTCCCGCGTCGAAGCGGGCAAGGAGGAAGTCCAGGCGATCCGTCGTGGCCGGCGGATGCGCGGCCAGCAGCTTCGCTGTGCGGCGCTTGAGTTCGGCTGCGTCGGTCATGCTGCGGCTCCGTTCGGTACGACGGCGACCCGGCCGGTGGTGACGCCGTCGCCGACCCGCTGCACTGCGGCGGCGGCCTCCTCCAGCGGCACCCGTTCGCTCACCAGCGGCCTGATCGCACCCCTGGCGGCCAGTTCGACGAGCTGCTCGTGGCAGTGCTGGACCAGCTTCGGGTTCTTGGTGTTGTACAGGCCCCAGTGCAGGCCGAGGATCGAGTAGTTCTTCACCAGGGCGTGGTTCAGCCCCGGGCTGGGGATGGTCCCGCTCGCGAAGCCGACGACCACGATCCGGCCCTCGAAGGCGACGACCTTCGCGGACTGGGCGTAGGCCTCGCCGCCGACGGGATCGTAGATCACGTCGGCGCCCCGGCCGCCGGTGGCCTCCTTCACGGCGGCGACGACGTCCTCGCTCCGCCGGTCGATCACGACGTCGCAGCCCAGCTCCCGGGCGACGGCGGCCTTGTCGGCACCGCCGACGACACCGATGACCGTCGCCCCCGCGGCCTTCCCGAGCTGCACCGCCGCGCTGCCGACCCCTCCTGCGGCAGCGTGGACGAGCAGCGTCTCGCCGGCTTCCAGGGCGGCCCGGCGGTGCAGGCCGAACCAGCCGGTCTGGTAGCCGATGTGCAGGGCGGCGGCCTCGGCGTCGTCCAGCGAGTCGGGCGCGGGCAGGACGGCGGCGGCGTCCGCGACCGTGTACTCGGCGAAACCGCCGTGCGGCAGCGCGGGGTTGGCGATCACCCGGCGGCCGTCCTCGGTCTCACCGCAGATCTCGACGCCCGGCGTGAACGGCAGCGGAGGCCTGACCTGGTAGTGGCCCCGGCACATCAGCACGTCCGGGAAGTTGATGTTCGCGGCACGCACCTTCAGCAGCACCTGGCTGTCGCCGGGCGTGGGCCGCTCCACGTTCTGGAGCCGCATCACCTCGCTCGGCTCGCCGTTCTCATGTACTTGCCATGCCTGCATGCGGTGCCTCCACGGGACTGCGTTGTCTTGCCGGAGTCTGACCGGGGTCACCGCATACTAAGCGGTCGCTTGCCCATCAGGGAACAGTAGTGTGCGTCACGACCGCCGGGGTTTCGCCCGTACGTGCATCCGCTCCCCCTGCGGCCCGAACAGGCTCAGGAACTCCGCCGGCCCCTCCCCCGTCGACCCGAACCAGTGCGGCACCCGCGTGTCGAACTCGGCCGCCTCCCCGGCCGTGAGCACCACGTCGTGCTCGCCCAGCATGACCCGCAGCCGTCCGGACAGCACGTACAACCACTCGTAGCCCTCATGAGTGCGCGGTTCGGGCTCCTCCCTGCGCTGCGGTACGAGCACCTTGAAGGCCTGCAGGCCACCGGGCTGCCGGGTGAGCGGCCAAAACGTGCGGCCATGTCGCACCAGGGGCTCGGTCCGCACGCGCGGATCCCCCACCGGCGGTGCCCCTACCAGCTCGTCAAGCGGCACCTGGTGAGCCCCGGCGATGGGGAGCAGCAGCTCCAGGCTGGGTTTGCGCAGGCCGGACTCCAGTCGGGACAGGGTGCTCACGGAGATCCCGGTCGTCTCGGACAGCGCCGCGAGCGTCACTTCCCGCTCCTTCCGGATCCGCCGCAGCCTCGACCCGACCTGCGCGAGCACGTCATCGGTAGTCATGACTCGTATTGCAGAATCGGCAAAGAGGTTTGTCAATCCCGCGCCCTCGGAGTGACCGTGTCGGTATGACCGAGACTTACGAAGTGATCGTGATCGGCGGCGGCGCGGCCGGCCTGTCCGCGGCCCTCGTCCTGGGCCGGGCCCGGCGCAGCACCCTGGTCGTCGACACGGGCGAGCCGCGCAACGCGCCTGCCGCCCACATGCAGGGCTATCTGTCGCGGGACGGCATGCCGCCCGCCGAGTTCCTGGCGATCGGCCGCGCGGAGATCGCGCGCTACGGCGTCGAACTGGTCCGGGACCGGGCGGTGGACGTCACCCGGGAGGACGACGGATTCACCGTGTCCCTCGCGAGCGGACGGACCGTGCGGGCCCGGCGGCTGGTCGTCGCCACCGGACTGAAGGACGAACTGCCGCCCGTCCCCGGCATCGCCGAGCGCTACGGGCGGGACGTGCTGCACTGCCCGTACTGCCACGGGTGGGAGGTGCGCGACCAGGCCTTCGGCGTGCTCGCCACCACCCCGTTGAGCGTCCACCAGGCGCTGATGGTGTCCCAGTGGTCGAAGGACGTGACCCTCTTCCTGCACACGGTCGCCGAGGATCAGCTGTCGGACGACGATCTGCGCAGGCTCGCCGCCGCCGGGGTCGACGTGGTGCGCGGCGAAGTCGCGGAACTGGTGGTGGACGACGACCGGCTCACCGGGGTCCGGCTCGCGGACGGCACCACGCACGCCCGGTCCGTCCTGTTCACCGCGCCCCGCGCGATCCCGCGGACCGATCTCCTGGAAAGGCTGGGCGCCGAACTCCGCGAGACCCCCTTCGGGACGTATCCCGTGGTGGACGAGACAGGCCTGACGACCGTGCCCGGCGTGTGGGCCGCGGGCAATGTGATGGGCTTCGCCGAGCAGGTCGTGAACGCGGCGGCCGGCGGATACCGGGCGGCGGCCGTGATCAACGGAGAACTGCTGATGACCGATCTCGACGCCGCCGTCCGGGTGTAGACCGCCCGCCTCCGTTGCACCATGGCTGCATGCTGCTGACCCGGCTGGCCCGTGTCTCCCGGGAGGTCGCCGCCACCTCGGCGCGCTCCCGCAAGATCGCCCTGCTCGCCGAGCTGTTCCGCGACGCCGAGACGGACGACGTGCCGATCGTCATCCCCTATCTGGCGGGCAGGCTGCCGCAGGGGCGGCTCGGTATCGGCTGGAAGCTACTGAGCCGCCCGGTCGCCCCGGCCGCCGAACCGACCCTGACCGTGCGTGAGGTGGACGCCCGGCTCACGGAAATCGGCAAGGTGTCCGGCACCGGCTCCCAGGCGGAACGCTCCCGTCTGGTCGGCGAGTTGATGGGCGCGGCGACGGAGGACGAGCAACGGTTCCTGTTCGGGCTGATCACCGGTGAGGTCCGGCAGGGTGCGCTGGACGCGGTCGCCGTCGAGGGCCTGGCCGAGGCGACGGGCGCGCCGCCCGAGGGCGTACGGCGGGCGGTGATGCTCGCCGGCTCCTTGCAGACGGTGGCCGAAGCCCTGCTCTCGGCCGGCCCCGCCGCCCTGGACGGCTTCCGGCTCACCGTGGGCCGCCCGGTCCTTCCGATGCTCGCGCACACCGCGTCCTCGGTGGCCGAGGCGGTCGGCAGGCTGGGCGCCTGCGCGGTCGAGGAGAAGCTGGACGGCATCCGGGTGCAGCTGCACCGGGACGGCGACGACGTACGTCTCTACACCCGCACCCTCGACGACATCACCGGCCGACTGCCCGAACTGGCCTCGGCCGCCCTGGAGTTGCGCGGCGAGAAGTTCATCCTGGACGGCGAGGTCATCGCCTTCGACGACACCGGACGGCCCCGCTCCTTCCAGGAGACGGCCGGACGCGTCGGCTCCCGGGTGGACGTGACGACGGCCGCCGCGGCGATCCCCGTCTCCCCCGTCTTCTTCGACGTGCTCTCCGTCGACGGCCGCGACCTGCTCGATCTGCCCTTCGCCGAACGGCACGCGGAGCTGGCCCGGCTGGTGCCGGAGCCGATGCGGGTGCGGCGCACGGTGGTGTCCGGCCCCGAGGACGAGCGAGGGGCGGAGACGTTCCTCGCGGAGACGCTGCGGCGCGGCCACGAGGGGGTCGTGGTCAAGGCCCTCGACGCCCCGTACAGCGCGGGCCGCCGCGGCGCGTCCTGGCTGAAGGTGAAGCCCGTCCACACCCTCGACCTGGTGGTGCTGGCGGCCGAGTGGGGCCACGGCCGCCGCACCGGCAAGCTGTCCAATCTGCACCTCGGAGCCCGTACGGCGGACGGCGGCTTCGCCATGCTCGGCAAGACCTTCAAGGGCATGACCGACGCGATGCTGACCTGGCAGACGCAGCGCCTGCAGGAGCTGGCCGTGCGCGACCACGGCTGGGGCGTGACCGTACGCCCCGAGCTGATCGTCGAGATCGCCTACGACGGCCTGCAGAAGTCCACGCGCTATCCGGCCGGCGTCACGCTCCGCTTCGCCCGCGTGGTCCGCTACCGAGAGGACAAGCGCCCCGGGGATGCGGACACGGTCGAGACGCTGCTGGCCGCGCACCCGGAGGTCAAGCCGTGACGCGACCGAAATGGAGTGCGGGCCTGTTGCTGTTCCGGCACACCGACCACGGCCTGGAGGTGTTGCTGGGCCACATGGGCGGGCCGTTCTTCGCCCGGCGCGACGCCGGGGCGTGGACCGTCCCGAAGGGCGAGTACGAGCCCGACGACGAGGCTGCCTGGGACGCCGCCCGGCGCGAGTTCGAGGAGGAGCTCGGGCTGCCGCCGCCCGACGGCGAGGCCGTGCCGCTGGGCGAGGTCCGCCAGACCAACGGCAAGACGGTCACGGCCTGGGCGGTCGAGGCCGACCTCGACCCGGCGGCGATCAGTCCCGGCACCTTCCGGATGGAGTGGCCGCCGCGGTCGGGGCGGACGGAGGAGTTCCCCGAGCTGGACCGGGTGGAGTGGTTCGGTCTGGAGCGGGCACGGGACGTGATCGTCAAGGCGCAGGCGGCGTTTCTCGACCGGCTGGCTGAGCACTCGGCCTGAGGGGATGCGTACGCGTTGCGGTCCGCACCGCGGCGCGGGAAGGTCGAAGCAAGCCCGCTCCCAGGGAGGTCGGTCATGCCCATCGCAACGGTGAACCCGGCGAACGGCGAGACGCTCAAGACGTACGAGGCCATGGGCGAAGAGGAGCTCGAGCGCCGGCTCCAGCTCGCCGAGGCCACCTTCCGCACGTACCGGACGACCAGGTTCGTGGACCGCGCGCGCCTGCTGATCCAGGCCGCGAACCTCCTGGACGGCGACCAGCAGGACATCGCCCGGGTCATGACCACCGAGATGGGCAAGCCGCTCAAGCAGGCCCGCGCCGAGGCCGCGAAGTGCGCCAAGGCGATGCGGTGGTACGCCGAGCACGCCGAGGAACTGCTCGCCGACGAGGAGCCGGCGGAGTACGACGTGAAGGACTCGGGCGCCTCGCGCGTCCGGGTGCGGTACCGCCCGCTCGGCCCGGTGCTCGCGGTGATGCCGTGGAACTTCCCGCTGTGGCAGGTGGTCCGCTTCGCCGCCCCCGCGCTGATGGCGGGCAACGTGGGCCTCCTCAAGCACGCCTCCAACGTCCCCCAGACCGCCCTCTACCTGGAGGACCTGTTCCACCGCGCGGGCTTCACCGAGGGCTGCTTCCAGACCCTGCTCGTCGGCTCCGCCAAGGTCGACGACATTCTGCGCGACGAGCGTGTGAAGGCGGCCACCCTCACCGGCAGCGAGCCCGCCGGCCGTGCGGTCGCCTCCACTGCCGGGGAGATGGTCAAGAAGACGGTGCTGGAGCTGGGCGGCAGCGATCCGTACGTCGTGATGCCGTCCGCCGACATCGACCGGGCCGCCGAGGTCGCGGTGACGGCACGCGTGCAGAACAACGGGCAGTCCTGCATCGCCGCCAAGCGGTTCATCGTGCACACGGACGTCTACGACGCCTTCGCCGAACGGTTCGTGGCGGGCATGCAGGCGCTGAAGGTCGGCGACCCGATGGAGGAGGAGACCGAGGTCGGGCCGCTCTCGAGCGAGCAGGGACGGGCGGACCTCGAGGAGCTGGTCGACGACGCGAGGCGCAGTGGCGCGACAGTGCTGTGCGGTGGGGAGCGGCCCGACCGGCCCGGGTGGTACTACCCGCCGACCGTTCTGGCCGGGATCACGCGTGAGATGCGGATCCACCGGGAGGAGGCCTTCGGGCCCGTCGCCACGCTCTACCGCGCGGGTGACCTCGACGAGGCCGTGCTGATCGCCAACGACTCGTCGTTCGGGCTGAGTTCCAACGTCTGGACGCGGGACGAGGCCGAGGTCGACCGGTTCGTACGGGATCTGGAGGCGGGCGGCGTGTACTTCAACGGGATGACCGCCTCCCACCCCGCGTTCCCGTTCGGCGGCGTCAAGCGGTCGGGCTACGGGCGTGAGCTGTCCGGCCACGGAATCCGCGAGTTCTGCAACATCACCACGGTTTGGCACGGTGCGTGAGCACTGCGCGGTTACCATCCCGTCTGTGAACCGCGAAGTGACTCTGCCTCTGATCGTCGACGACCGCGGTACCTTGCAGGTGGCCGCGGCCGACGTGAGCAAACTGCTCCGCACGGTGGGCGGGCGGTGGCTGCATCTTGTGGAGGCCGGGGAAGAGGGGCTCGACGAGGACACGGTGGCCGCGTTGACCATTGAGCTCGCGAAGCTGGCTGATCGTATCGATGTGGCGTGCATTGCCCATAGCAGTGGAGCGCCGTAGGGGTGCGGATGTCGTGGCGCGTGCAGGCCGTATGTGGCCGGTCGCGCAGTTCCTCGCGCCCCCTGAGGGCGTTGTACCGACGTCAGCGGATGGGCATCCCCGAAAGGGTGCGCGCGATCACCAGGCGCTGGATCTCGCTCGTGCCCTCGAAGATCGTGTAGATCGCCGCGTCCCTGTGCATCCGCTCCACCGGGTACTCCCGCGTGTAGCCGTTGCCGCCGAGGATCTGGATCGCCTGGGCCGTGACCTTCTTCGCCGTCTCACTCGCGAACAGCTTCGACATCGAGCCCTCGGCCGCGGTGAACGGCTTGCCGTTGATCGCCATCCATGAGGCACGCCAGACGAGCAGGCGGGCCGCATCGATCTGCGTCCGCATGTCGGCGAGCTGGAACGCCACACCCTGGTTGTCGATGATCGGCCGTCCGAACTGCTCACGCGTCGTCGCGTAGTCGAGGGCCACCTCGTACGCCGCCCGGGCCGTGCCCACGGCCATCGCACCGACCGCGGGACGGCTCGCCTCGAACGTCGCCATCGCCGCGTTCTTCACGCGCTCGCCGCCCGCCTTCGCCCTCTCCCTGGCCCGCGCCAGCCGCTCGTCCAGCTTCTCCTTGCCGCCGAGCAGGCAGGAGCCGGGGACACGCACGCTCTCCAGGACGACCTCGGCGGTGTGCGATGCGCGAATGCCGTGCTTCTTGAACTTCTGCCCCTGGGACAGACCCGGCGTGTTCGGCGGAATGATGAAGGAAGCGTGGCCCTTGGAGCCGAGCTCCGGGTCGACGACGGCCACGACCACGTGGACGTTGGCGATGCCGCCGTTGGTCGCCCACGTCTTCGTACCGTTGATCACCCACTCGTCCTTGGCCTCGTCGTACACGGCACGCGTGCGCATGGAGGCGACGTCGGAGCCGGCGTCGGGTTCGGAGGAGCAGAACGCGGCGACCTTGACGTCGTTGGTGTCGCCGTACATCTGGGGGATCCAGGTGCCGATCTGCTCCTCGGTACCGTTGGCGAGCACGCCCACGGCGGCGAGGCCGGTGCCGACGATCGACAGGGCGATGCCGGCGTCGCCCCAGAACAGCTCCTCCATGGCCATGGGGATGCCGAGACCTGTGGGGTCGAAGTACTGCTGGGCGTAGAAGTCGAGCGAGTAGATGCCGACCTTCGCGGCCTCCTGGATGACCGGCCAGGGAGTCTCCTCACGCTCGTCCCATTCGGCGGCCGCGGGGCGGATGACCTCGGCGGCGAAGCCGTGCAGCCAGTCGCGGACCTCCTTCTGTTCGTCGTTGAGCTCCATGGTGAACTCGGCCATGTCTCCTCCAGCGGCGGTGCTCTTTCGTGTTACTTGCGGTAACACGAGTCTGTTACCAGTCAGTAGGAAAAGTCAACTCCTGATGACAGCTCGGCATCCCGTTCGATGTCAGTGGAGTGTTGAGTGTTAGTTTGCGCAGGCGTCATCGAATCAGCACGGGTGGGGAGAGCTCATGGACACCACGCAGCGGACCGAGCAGCAGCGGTCCGCCGACCGCCGGCGGCGCGAGCTGCTCGAGGCAGCCGACAGAGTGGTGCTGCGCGACGGTCCGCAGGCCTCGATGAACGCGATCGCCGCGGAAGCCGGCATCACCAAGCCGATCCTTTATCGCCACTTCGGCGACAAGGGCGGACTTTACGCAGCGTTGGCCAAACGGCACACGGACGCCCTGCTCGACTCGCTGCGAGCCGCGCTGGACGCTCCCGCGGACCGACGGGAGCGGGTCGAGGCGACGTTGGACACGTACCTCGCCGCGATCGAGGCGCGGCCTCAGGTGTACCGGTTCCTGATGCATCCCGCCGAGGGCGGGCAGACGGGGGACCAGGGGTTCGACGTCGGCAAGCACTCGGCGCCGCTGCTGCGCAGGATGGGCGAGGAGTTGGCGCAGGTCATCGAGGATCGGCTGGATCTCGGGCCGGAGAGCCAGCAGTTGGCCCGGGTGTGGGGGCACGGGATCGTCGGGATGATGCACGCGGCCGGGGACTGGTGGCTGGGGGAACGGCCATGTTCCCGGGCTGAGTTGGTGCGGAGTCTGGCGGACCTGTTGTGGGGGCGTCTGGCTGCCGCCGGGGACAAGATGGGCGGTCCCGGGTTCTGACGGTCGTTTGCCGTCCACAGACCGGTGGGGGCTGGTAGCGCCCACGCGGCGGAGCCGCCATTGGATACAGCCCCGCGCCCCTGAGCAGCACACCTCACCGGCGCCATGAAGCTCGCCGTACCTGTCGCATCAGTCGGCGGTGGCGCCAACCCGTCACGCGGTCCGCGTACACCCTGCCCTCCAGGTGGTCGCACTCGTGCTGCAGACACCTGGCGAAGAAGCCCGTGCCATGGACCGTCAGCGGCTCCCCGGTCATCGTGAAACCCCCGACCACCGCATGGTCGTACCGCTCCGTCCCCGCCTCCAGGCCCGGCAGGGACAGGCAGCCCTCCGGGCCCCGCAGCACCACACCGTCCGCCTCGACCAGGCGTGGGTTCACCACATGGCCGAGGTGGCGGACCTCCTCGTCGTCGGGACAGTCGTACACGAACACCCGCAGGGGCACTCCCACCTGGTTCGCGGCCAGGCCCACGCCCTGGGCCGCGTACATCGTCGCGAACAAGTCCTCGACCAGGTGTGCCAGTTCGGGGCCGAAGTCGGTGACCTCCCGGCAGGGCTCGTGCAGGACCTCGTCGCCGAGCAGAGTCAGGGGCCGGACGCGCCCGCGGGCGCCCGGGATCGAGCCGTTTCGCATGGCGGCAAGGGTACGGTCCTCTGCGACGCGTGAAGGTCGGGCCGGTGCCGCGGTTCTGGAGTGCGAATGGATCTCGATAGGCTGACCACCTACCACGTTGCCGTCAGGCAGAGGCGCGGCGCGTACGCAAGGAGGATCGAGAACTGATGGCAGGCAACTCGGACCCGCTCACGCCGCGGGCCAAGATCGCCGTGACCGCGGGCAAGGCGGTCGCTGCGGCATCGCGCGCCGCGGGGCGCGGCAGCGGTTCGGTGATCGGTGGCCGGGTGGCACTCAAACTCGATCCCGACCTCCTCGCCCGGCTCGCGCAGAACCTGGACGTCGTCCTCGTCTCGGCGACCAACGGCAAGACCACGACCACGCGGCTCATCGCAGAGGCGCTGCGCGCCGCGGGCCCGGTGGTCTCCAACGCGCTCGGGGCCAACATGCCCGCCGGCATCACCTCGGCTCTCGCCGGTGGATCGGAAGCCCGGTACGGCGTCATAGAGGTCGACGAGAAGTACCTCGCGGGCGTGGCCCGGGACACCGACCCGAAGTGCATCGCCCTGCTCAACCTCTCCCGCGACCAGCTCGACCGCGCGGCCGAGACCCGCATGCTCGCGGAGAACTGGCGCGAGGGTCTGGCCGGTTCGAAGTCCGTCGTCGTCGCCAACTGCGACGACCCGCTGGTGGTGTGGGCCGCGTCCTCCTCCCCCAATGTGATCTGGGTCGCCGCCGGACAGATGTGGAAGGACGACGCCTGGTCCTGCCCTTCCTGCGGTGGCGTGATGCAGCGGCCCGGAGACGACTGGTTCTGCGGTGAGTGCGGCTTCCGCCGCCCGACGCCGAGCTGGGCGCTGTCCGGGGACCACGTCCTCGACCCGCACGGGTCCGCCTGGCCGATCCACCTCCAGCTGCCGGGCCGCGCGAACAAGGCCAACGCCGCCTCCTCGGCCGCCGTCGCGGCCGTCTTCGGGGTGCCCCCGCAGGTCGCCCTGGAGCGCATGTACCAGGTGCAGGCGGTCGCCGGACGCTACGACGTGGTCCAGTTCCAGGGCCGTGATCTGCGGCTGCTGCTCGCCAAGAACCCGGCCGGCTGGCTGGAGACGTTCTCGCTGATCGACCCGCCGCCGTCCCCGGTGATCCTCTCCGTGAACGCGCGCGGCGCCGACGGCACCGACACCTCCTGGCTGTGGGACGTCGACTACACGCGCCTGACCGGCCACCCCATCTGCGTGATCGGCGATCGCAAGCTGGACCTCGCGGTGCGTCTGGAGGTCGCGAACCAGCGCTTCCAGGTGTGCGAGAACCTCGACCAGGCCGTGCAGCTGTGTCCGCCGGGCCGTATCGAGGTCATCGCCAACTACACCGCCTTCCAGGACCTGCGCCGACGCGTCGGCAACTGACACACAGGGGACTCTTGTGAGCGACAACAACCTGCGGGTCGTCTGGGTCTACCCCGACCTGCTCAGCACGTACGGCGACCAGGGCAACGTCCTCGTCGTGGAGCGCCGGGCCCGGCAGCGCGGCCTCGACGTGGCCCGGCTCGACGTGCGCAGCGACCAGCCGATCCCGACCTCGGGCGACATCTACCTGATCGGCGGCGGCGAGGACCGTCCGCAGCGGCTCGCGGCGGAGCGGCTGCGCCGCGACGGGCACCTGTACCAGGCGGTGCAGAACGGCGCGATCGTCTTCTCCGTGTGCGCCGGCTACCAGATCCTCGGCCACGAGTTCGTCAACGACCTCGGACAGCGCGAGCCGGGCCTCGGCCTGCTGGACGTGACCACCGTGCGCGGCACGGGCGAGCGGTGCGTCGGCGACGTCCTCGCGGACATCGACCCGCGCCTCGGCCTGCCCCAGCTGACCGGCTTCGAGAACCACCAGGGCATCACCCACCTCGGCCCCACGGCCCGCCCCTTCGCCCAGGTGCGGATCGGCAAGGGCAACGGCACGGGAGACGGCACGGAGGGCGCGTACAACGACACCGTCTTCGGTACGTACATGCACGGCCCCGTGCTGGCGCGCAACCCGCAGATCGCCGACCTGCTGCTGAAGCTCGCGCTCGACGTGAACGCCCTGCCGCCGATCGACGACCGCTGGTACGAGGCGCTGCGGGGCGAGCGCATCGCGGCCGCGCAGCAGCCTGCCTGAGCTGGGTCCGCACCTGCCCTCCAGCAAGGCTCGACCAGCCCGTCTGACACTGAGTCCGCACAGGTGAGCGGGGCCGTCCAGCAGGCGGACGCACGGTTCGGCCCCGCCCCCTCCTGCCGCTAGGGTGGCGGGGATCGAGCCGGACAGCGTGGTCCGGTCCAGGCCCACGTTGAGAAGGTTTTTCGGGCTATGCGCATTGGTGTCCTCACGTCCGGCGGCGACTGCCCCGGCCTGAACGCCGTCATCCGGTCCGTCGTGCACCGTGCCGTCGTCGACCACGGCGACGAGGTCATCGGCTTCCGGGACGGCTGGAAGGGCCTCCTGGAGTGCGACTACCTCAAGCTCGACCTTGACGCGGTGAGCGGCATCCTGGCTCGCGGCGGCACAATCCTCGGCTCCTCCCGTGTCCAGCCCTCCCATCTGCGGGACGGCGTGGAACGGGCGAAGGGCCACGTCGAGGAGCTCGGCCTCGACGCGATCATCCCGATCGGCGGCGAGGGCACGCTGAAGGCGGCCCGGCTGATGTCGGACAACGGCCTGCCCGTGGTGGGCGTGCCGAAGACCATCGACAACGACATCGCGGTCACGGACGTCACCTTCGGCTTCGACACGGCCGTGGGCGTCGCGACCGAGGCGCTCGACCGGCTCAAGACCACCGCCGAGTCCCACCAGCGTGTCCTGGTGGTCGAGGTCATGGGGCGCCACACCGGCTGGATCGCACTGCACTCCGGCATGGCGGCCGGCGCCCACGCCATCGTCGTCCCGGAACGCCCCTTCGACATCGAGGAGTTGGCCAAGCGGGTCGGCGAGCGGTTCGAGGCGGGCAAGCGGTTCGCCATCGTCGTGGCGGCGGAGGGCGCCAAGCCGCGGCCCGGGTCCATGGAGTTCGACGAGGGCGGCAAGGACGTCTACGGGCATGAGCGGTTCGCCGGGATCGCGCGCCAGCTGTCGATCGAGCTGGAGCAGCGGCTCGGCAAGGAGGCGCGGCCGGTGATCCTGGGGCATGTGCAGCGCGGCGGGACGCCCACGGCGTACGACCGCGTGCTCGCCACTCGGTTCGGGTGGCATGCGGTGGAGGCCGTGCATCGGGGTGAGTTCGGGAGGATGACGGCTCTTCGGGGGACGGACATCGTGATGGTGCCGCTCGCGGAGGCCGTGGAGACGTTGAAGACGGTTCCTGAGGAGCGGTACGCGGAAGCGGAGTGCGTGCTTTAGCCGTCCGGCGGGTGCGGGGGGTTGTGGGCTGGTCGCGCCCACACGGCGGAGCCGCATGTCGAACACAGCCCCGCGCCTCTGGTGAGCTGCACTGCCCCCGGTGACCAATGTCGCCGGGGGCAGTTCTAATCTGGTCCGGACAGACAGCTCACAACCCCCACGAATCAGGAGCCGTTGGATGGATCACAGCGGGCACGGCATGATCATGGATCTGCCGCCGTTCACGCTGGGGCGGGGTCTTCAGTGGTCGGCGGACCCGTTCTTCCTCGTGGGCTGCCTGCTGGGGCTCGCGCTGTACGGGTGGGGGGTCGTGCGGCTGCGGCGGCGCGGGGACGCGTGGCCGGTCGGGCGGACGGTGTCGTACGTCTTCGGCGTGCTGTCCGTCGGGGTCGTGATGTGCACCAAGCTGAACGACTACGGCATGGTGATGTTCAGCGTGCACATGGTGCAGCACATGATCATCAGCATGCTGTCGCCGATCCTGATCCTGCTCGGCGCCCCCATCACCCTGGCGCTGCGCGCGCTGCCGACCGCCGGCAGGGGCCGCAAGGGGCCGCGCGAGCTGCTGCTGATGCTGCTGCACAGCCGCTACATGAGGATCATCACGCACCCCGCGTTCACGATCCCCATGTTCGTCGCGAGCCTCTACGCGCTGTACTTCACTCCGCTCTTCGACTTCCTGATGGGCTCGAAGGCCGGGCACGTCGCGATGATGGTGCACTTCCTCGCCGTCGGTGTGGTGTTCTTCTGGCCGATCATCGGGGTGGATCCGGGGCCGCACCGGCCGGGCTACCTGTTGCGGATGCTGGAGCTGTTCGCGGGCATGCCGTTCCACGCCTTCTTCGGCATCGCGTTGATGATGGCGTCCACGCCCATGGTCGAGACGTTCAAGAACCCGCCGGCCTCCCTCGGTATCGAAGCGCTCTCCGACCAGAACGCGGCCGGCGGTATCGCCTGGGCGTTCAGTGAGATCCCGTCGGTGCTGGTGCTGATAGCGCTGCTGTTCCAGTGGTACGGCTCGGAGCAGCGGCAGGCCCGTCGCAAGGACCGGGCCGCCGACCGGGACGGGGACAAGGAACTCGAGGCGTACAACGCCTATTTGGCCTCATTGAACGCACGCGGTCGCTGAACTTCTTTCAACGGCTTTCGCATTCAGTAGCATGAAACGCGACGCTCTGCCTCCGCTCGGCAGAGCGAGGGGGGAAACCGCCGGGGGGAGCGGTGATGACAATTCGCGTTGTTCTGCACAGGGCCGGGATTTCGCTGGTCCGCCGGATCGCCGTACTGCTGGTTCTCGTGCTGGTCGTGAGTGGGTGCGACCGGGACGCGCCCCTGCTCGCGGTGAAGGCCGTCGCCGCGGGCGTTCCATCGCTCGCGCCCTTCTTCGACGAGGGCCAGAAGCTGGGCCAGGACGCCGAGGTCCGCTCGCAGCCGGTACACGGGAGCCTGCAGCAGGGCGACACGCCCGGGCTGTACGGCGGCACGAAGCAGCCGACGATCTGTGACGTCCAGCGACTGAAAGAATTCCTCACGGATCCCGGGAACGAGCGCAAGGCACGGGCATGGGCCGGCGTTTTCAACATCACCACGGCCGAGATCCCGGGTTTCCTGGACCGGCTCACTCCGGTGTTGTTGCGTCACGACACTCTCGTGAAGAACCACGACTACAAGAAGGAAAAGGCCGTTCCTTTCGACTCCCTGCTGCAGGCGGGAATCGCGGTTCTCGTGGATGAACAGGGAATTCCGACTGTGAAGTGCTCGTGCGGAAATCCCCTGCTCCCCTTCGAGGGGGACACCAGCCGGATTTCTGTCGAGTTCGACAACGGGAACAAGAAGTGGCGGGGGTACGAGCGCGCTTCGGTGGTCGCGGTGCGCCCCGCCGCACGGCAGCTGGACCGGATCGCGCTCGTCGACGTGGACGAGCCGGACCGCGGCATCAGCAGGCCGGTTGGCACGACGGGCGAGAAGGACTCCGCGTTCGACACCCGGGAGAGGCGTGCGGTGCCGAACCTGGCCGGGGAGACGTTCGGGCAGGCGAGCCAGAAGCTCGCCGACAAGGGTCTGGCCGTCGGGTACGACGCGAAGAGGCCGCCGCCGCACGACGCTCGGGTCACGGCGTCCGACCCCCCGGCCGGTACCGAGCTGCGGTTCGGGGAGTACGTGACGCTCAGCGTGGCCGACGGTACGAGCGGTGGGGCGACGCCGCCGACCACCACTCCGGCGGCCACTCCCCCGGCCTCCGGATCGTCGGGGCCGACGCGGTCCCCTTCCACACCACCTCCTTCGGCATCCGGATCACCCAGCTCGAAACCCTCGTCCGGCCCACCCGCGTCGAGCTCGCGGCCCGCCTCGACCCCACCCGCCGGCTCCGCACCACCCCCGTCGAGTCCGGCACCGCCCACGCCGAGTTCGCCCCCGCAGAGCAGCGGCGCACCTCCGGCGAGCGCCCCCGCCACGAGCGAGCCGCCGGCCACGACCAGCGCCCCCGCCACAAGCGAACCCGCGAGCACCGCGCCGGCCACGAGCGCCCCGGCGACCGGTGAACCCGCCACGACCGCACCGGCACAGACGACACAATCGGCACAACCGACACAACCGACAGCGACGACGTAGCCGTAGAGCCGTAGCACCCCCGCAGAACCCGGGAGTCACCGGATGCCTTCAGGATCACCGACGTCGGGAGTGGGCCGGGTCATCGCCGGCCGCTATCTGCTGCTGAACCGGCTGGGCAGCGGCGGCATGGGCCATGTGTGGCTCGCCCACGACCAGAGACTCGCCTGCGAGGTCGCGCTCAAGGAGATCGTCTTCCGCGATCCGGCCGAGGCCGACGAACGGGACGCCCGGGTCGCGCGGGCCCGCGCGGAGGCGCGGCACGCTGCGGGGCTGCGCGGGCATCCGCACGTGGTGACGGTGCACGACGTGCTGGAGCACGACGGGCTGCCATGGATCGTCATGGAGTACGTGGCGGGCGCGGTCGACCTGCGCGAGCTGGTCGCCCGGCGCGGGCCGCTCGCCCCGGCCGAGTGCGCGCGGATCGGTCTGGCCGTCCTCGACGCGCTCACCGCGGGGCACGAGCGGGGCATCATGCACCGGGACGTGAAACCGGCCAACATCCTGCTCGCGCCGGACCGCGCCGGGTCGCCGTACGGACGCGTCCTGCTCACCGACTACGGGATCTCCGTGCAGCCGGACGCCGGGGAGACGCGGTACACGCTGGCCTCCGTGCTGGTGGGCACGGCCGGCTATCTGGCGCCGGAGCGCGCCACGGGCGGGAAGCCCACGCCGGCGGCCGATCTGTTCTCCCTCGGCTGCACGCTGTACCACGCCGTCGAGGGGCACGGCCCCTTCGAACGGGCGTCGCACCTCGCGGAGATCACCGCGGTGGTCATGGAGGAGCCGCGCCCGCCGGTGCGCGCGGGCGCGCTGGAGCCCGTCCTGCGGGCGTTCCTCGCCAAGGATCCGGGGCAGCGTCCGGCCGCGGCGACGGCCGAGGCCGCCCTGTCGCAGATCATGACGCCCCAGGTCGACGCACAGGCGCGGACCCGGACCGACCCGGGTTCCCAGCCGCACTGGGGCACCGCACCCGGGGGTTCGCCTGCTGCCGGTCCCGCATCCGCGATTCCGCAGGGTTTCGGTCCCCCGGCCACGGGTTCGCATGAGCTCGGTCCCGTGCTCTTCGCCCCGTCCCCGTCCGTCAGGCGCAGGCGCCCCCGCCGCCGGGTCCGCCATGCCGTCCTTTCCGGCCTCCTCGGGCTGGCGCTGGCCCTTGGCGGCGTCTGGTACGCCATGGCCCAGCGGACGGGCGACGACGGCGGGGCGGGGAAACCGTACGGGGACACCGTGGGGCTGTCGGCTCCGCTCAAGGACGGCGACTGTGTCCTCGCGGACTGGCCGGGAGGCGTGCGCTACTCCGGCACCCCCCGGCTGACCCTCGACCCCAGCTGCGCGGACAAGGCGCCCGACGGGCAGGTGATGGCGTTCGTCGATGCCGCGTCCGCCGACGAGGCGCGCAGGCTGGGGCCGACCCGCTGCGAGGAGCGCACGCGGGAGATCCGCGACCGGCTCGCGGACGTTCGCAGCTACGCCGTCCTGCCGGCCGAGGACGGCTTCGAGACCGCCGGGCGACGCAGCGCCTGTCTGCTGCTGGGGGCGCACGGGCCCGTGTACGGACCGCTCGGCACCCACCGCAAGGTCGGTTCGGCGTTCACCGACACCTCGAACATGCAGAAACGGGACTGTCTGAGGACCCCCACCAACCGGGAGGCCCGGCTGTCCTCGTGCGAGGGCTCGTACGACGAGCTGGTGATCGGCTTCACCCGGCTGGGCGCCGACGTCACTCTGACCGAGGCGCGCACCGATTCGGACGCGGCCTGCGCGCGAGAGCTGCCGCCGGGCGACTACGGCTTCGACCCCTCGCTCTACGAGTCGGGCTCCTGGACGAGCGAAGGACCGTGGAAGTCCGGAACGCATTACGTCGTGTGCACCGTCCGGAAGCAGAACGGGGGCACCATGGAGGGGGACGAACCATGAGGAGGGTGTTGCGATGCCCGGTTCTACGAAGGCCATGGGGGCGATCACCGTCGGCGGTCTCGTCGTCGTGACGGCGTACACGGTGGCGCTCGGCAGCAATGGCTGGCTGTGGTTCGGCTGGGTCGTGCTGGGTCTGATCACCCTCGGGATGGTCGCCACGAAGAGCACATGACCCTCAGCCTCCCGTGAGCCGCGCCGCGGAGTGCACCCCCGGCTGGTACTTCGGCAGCCGGGCGGTGACCTTCATGCCCGCTCCGACGGCGGTCTCGATGACGAGCCCGTAGTCGTCGCCGTACACCTGGCGGAGCCGGTCGTCGACGTTGGACAGGCCGATGCCGCCGGAGGGGCTGACCTCGCCGGCGAGGATGCGGCGCAGCAGCACGGGGTCCATGCCGGCGCCGTCGTCCTCGATGACCACCAGCGCCTCCGCGCCCGCGTCCTGCGCGGTGATGTGGATGTGGCACTTTTCGGTCTTGCCCTCCAGGCCGTGCTTGACTGCGTTCTCGACGAGCGGCTGGAGGCAGAGGAAGGGCAGCGCGACGGGCAGGACCTCGGGGGCGATCTGCAGGGTGACGGAGAGGCGGTCACCGAAGCGGGCCCGTACCAGCGCCAAGTAGTGGTCGATGGCGTGGAGTTCGTCGGCCAGGGTGGTGAAGTCGCCGTGCCTGCGGAAGGAGTAGCGGGTGAAGTCGGCGAACTCCAGGAGCAGTTCGCGGGCGCGCTCGGGGTCGGTGCGGACGAACGAGGCGATCACCGCGAGGGAGTTGAAGATGAAGTGCGGGGAGATCTGGGCCCGCAACACCTTGATCTCCGCCTCGATGAGCCGCGTCCGGGACTGGTCGAGGTCCGCCAGCTCCAGCTGGACGCTCACCCAGCGGGCCACCTCGCCGGCCGCCCGGACCAGCACGGCGGACTCGCGTGGCGCGCAGGCGACGAGCGCGCCGTGCACCCGGTCGTCGACGGTGAGCGGGGCGACGACCACCCAGCGCACCGGGCAGTCGGGGGCCTGGCAGGTCAGCGGGAAGGCCTCGCCCCGGCCGGACTCCAGCGGGCTGGTGAGGAGTTCCATGATCTCGGTACGGTGATGGGCGCCCACGCCGTCCCAGACCAGCACCTGTTGACGGTCCGTCAGGCACAGTGCGTCCGTGCCGAGCAGCGTGCGCAGTCTGCGCGCCGACTTGCGTGCGGTCTCCTCCGTCAGCCCGGCCCGCAGCGGGGGCGCGGCCAGGGAGGCGGTGTGCAGGGTCTGGAAGGTGGCGTGCTCGACGGGGGTGCCGAGGCCGCCGAGGCTCTGGGGACGGGCCGTGCGGCGGCCGAGCCAGAAGCCGGCGGCCAGCAGTGGGAGGACGGCGACGCAGAGGCCCGCCAGGAAACCGCTCATCCCTTCACCTCCACCCGCAGCTCCTCCGGCAGATGGAACCGCGCCAGGATCGCGGCCGTGCCCGCCGGTACCCGGCCGGGGGTCGCCAGGGACACCAGCACCATGGTCAGGAAGCCCAGCGGCACCGACCAGAGCGCGGGCCAGGCGAGCAGGGCGTGCAGCGGGCCGGTGCCCGGGAAGCCCGCCATCGTCGCGGCGACGGCCACGAACGCGGATCCGCCGCCCACCAGCATGCCCGCGGCCGCGCCCGGCGGGGTCAGCCGCCGCCACCAGATGCCCAGGACGAGCAGCGGGCAGAACGACGACGCCGAGACGGCGAAGGCGAGTCCGACGGCGTCGGCGACCGGCAGGCCGCCGACCAGCACGCTCGCCGCCAGTGGGACGAGCATGGACAGGCCGGTGCCGAGCCGGAAGTGCCGTACCCCGCGCGAGGGGAGGACGTCCTGTGTGAGCACGCCCGCCACGGCCATGGTCAGGCCGGACGCCGTGGACAGGAACGCGGCGAACGCGCCCCCGGCGACCAGCGCCCCCAGCAGGTCGCCGCCCAGACCGCCGATCATGCGGTCCGGCAGCAGCAGGACGGCGGCGTCCGCGTCACCGGTGATCGCGAGTTCCGGGGCGTACAGGCGGGCGAGCGCGCCGTAGACGGGCGGCAGCAGGTAGAAGCCGCCGATCAGGGCGAGGACGGCCACGGTGGTGCGGCGGGCGGCGACGCCGTGGGGGCTGGTGTAGAAGCGGACGACGACGTGCGGCAGGCCCATGGTGCCGAGGAAGGTGGCGAGGATCAGCCCGTACGTGGCGTACAGCGGGCGTTCCTCGCGGCCCGCGGCGAGCGAGGTCGACATGCCGCCGTTGCTGCCGCGGTCGGCCGTGGGGACGGGGTCGCCCTTGTCGAAGGTGAGGCGGGTGCCCGCCTCGATGTGGTGGGTGCCCGCGGGGAGCTCGAGGGCCGCGTCGTCGTGCGCGCGGCCGTCGACCGTGCCGGTCACAAGCACCGCAAGAGGCCGGTCGAGCTTCAGGTCGAGCGTGTCGTCGACGCGCACGACCCGCTGTTCGCGGAAGGTCGCCGGCTCGTCGAAGGCGTGCCGGGGTGCCCCGTCGCCCTGCCAGGCGAGGACCAGGAAGAGGACGGGCACGAGCAGGGCGGTGAGTTTCAGCCAGTACTGGAAGGCCTGCACGAAGGTGATGCTGCGCATGCCGCCCGCCGCGACGGTCGCGGTGACGACGGCGGCGACGATCAGTCCGCCCAGCGAGCCGGGCGCGCCCGTGAGGACCGTCAGCGTCAGCCCCGCGCCCTGGAGCTGGGGCAGCAGGTACAGCCAGCCGATCCCCACGACGAAGGCCCCCGCCAGCCGCCGCACCACGTGGGAGGCGAGCCGCGCCTCGGCGAAGTCGGGCAGCGTGTAGGCGCCGGAGCGGCGCAGCGGGGCGGCGACGAACAGCAGCAGCACGAGGTATCCGGCGGTGTAGCCGACCGGATACCAGAGCATGTCGGGCCCCTGGACGAGTACCAGACCCGCGATGCCCAGGAAGGAGGCCGCGGAGAGGTACTCGCCGCTGATGGCGGCCGCGTTGAGGCGGGGGCCGACGGTGCGGGAGGCGACGTAGAAGTCGGATGTCGTGCGGGATATGCGCAGGCCGAAGGCGCCGACGAGGACGGTCGCCACGACGACGAGGGCGACGGCGGGGACGGCATAGCCGGAGTTCATCGGTCCTCGACGAGGCGCACGAAGTCCCGTTCGTTGCGCTCGGCGCGCCGTACGTACCAGCGGGCGAGCAGGACCAGGGGGAGGTAGAGGCAGAAGCCGAGCACCGCCCACTCCAGGCGGTGGGCGTCCGGCATCGCCGCGAACAGCAGCGGGAGCGGTCCGACGAGCAGCCCGAGGACGGCGAACACGGTCAGCGCGGCGCGCAGTTGGGTGCGCATCAGGGAGCGGACGTAGGTGTGGCCGAGGGTGGTCTGCTCGTCGATCTCGGTGCGGGGCCGGTAGTAGCCGGAGGTGTGGCGGGTGCGGCGGGGCGGGCCGGTGACGACGACGCGGCGTTCGCTGGGGTCCTGGGGCACGGTCACGGCCTCCTCATCAGCAGGTCCCGCAGCTCGCGGGCGTGACGTCGGCTGACCTGGAGCTCCTCGCCGCCGACCAGGACGCTCACGGTGCCCGCGTCCAGGCGGAGCTCGCCGACGTGGCGCAGGGCGACGAGGTGGCGGCGGTGGATGCGCACGAAGCCGCGGGAGCGCCAGCGTTCCTCCAGCGTGGACAGCGGGATGCGGACGAGGTGACTGCCCCTGCCGGTGTGCAGCCGGGCGTAGTCGCCCTGGGCCTCGACATGCGTGATGTCGTCGACGGCGACGAACCGGGTCACGCCGCCGAGCTCGACGGGTATGTGGTCGGGGTCGGGTTCGTGCACGGGTATTCGCGGGGCCGTGTCGCGCGGCTCGGCGGCGCGCTGCTCGACGACGCGGCGGACCGCCTCCGCGAGCCGTTCCTTGCGGACCGGTTTGAGCACGTAGTCGACGGCCTTGAGGTCGAAGGCCTGCACGGCGAAGTCCTCGTGCGCGGTGACGAACACGACCAGCGGCGGCTTGGCGAACCCGGTCAGCAGCCGGGCCAGGTCGAGGCCGTCCAGGCCGGGCATGTTGATGTCGAGGAAGACGACGTCGATGGCCTCCGGCCCGTCCGGGCCCGACTCCAGCGCGCGGTTGATGCGGCGCAGCGCCTCGGTCGCGTCCCCGGCGCCCTCCACGCTGCCGATGCGGGGATCCGCGTTCAGCAGGTACAGCAGTTCCTCGAGCGAGGGGCGTTCGTCGTCGACAGCCAGGGCGCGCAGCATGAACGGGAGTGTAGGAGCAATGGGTACGCCAGGACACGTGCCCGGCGTGGACGTTCGCGCTGGATACGGTGGGGCTGCCCCGCTGGATACAGTGCCGCCATGAACAGCAGGCCCGGCCCCTTCGACGAGCTCGACCGGAAGATCATCACCGCTCTGATGGCGAACGCCAGGACGAGCTTCGCCGAGATCGGCGCGGCGATCGGCCTTTCGTCGACGGCGGTCAAACGCCGGGTGGACCGGCTGCGGGACACCGGCGTGATCACCGGGTTCACGGCCACGGTGAAGCCGTCCGCGCTGGGCTGGCGGACGGAGGCGTACGTCGAGGTGTACTGCGAGGGCGCGGCCCCGCCCCGGCGGCTCGCGGAGGTCGTCCGCAACCATCCGGAGATCACCGCGGCGATGACGGTGACGGGCGGCGCGGACGCGCTGCTGCATGTGCGGGCCAGGGACGTCGAGCACTTCGAGGAGGTGCTGGAACGCATCCGCGCCGAGCCGTTCATCCGCAAGACGATCAGTGTGATGGTGCTGTCCCACCTGCTGCCGGAGAGCCCGGAGGCCGGTGCGAGCCAGCCCGCGCCGGAGTAAACCTCCGGGCACGCAGCAGACCTGCGTTTTCCGGGGAAACAACGCAGCATCCCTGCGCAGACACGCAGTCTTCATTCCTTGTCGTTCGTATCCGCCACTTCCTACCTTGGTGTCAACCCTCAGTCGACACCGCAGGAAAAGCGGAGGAACCCCTCTGTGTCCGACAGCCGTGTGCAGCTTCCCCGGCGCTTTCTGGTCTGCGAACCCAGACACTTCGCCGTGCAGTACGCGATCAATCCCTGGATGCATCCCGACACCCGTGTGGACGTGGATCTGGCCCAGGAGCAGTGGCAGGCGCTGATCGGCGCCTACCGTGCCCACGGCCACACCGTCGAGTCCGTGGAGCCGGTCCCCGGTCTCCCCGACATGGTCTTCGCCGCGAACTCGGCGGTCGTCGTCGGCGGCCGCGTTCTCGGCTCCCTGTTCCACGCGCCCGAGCGCCGCCCCGAGTCCCTCCACTACGAGACGTGGTTCAAGGCGGCGGGCTACGACGTCCACCGGCCCGAGTCCGTCTGCGAGGGCGAGGGCGACCTCGTCTGGACGGGCCGGTTCGTGCTGGCCGGCACCGGATTCCGGACGACCCGCGAGGCGCACCGGGAGGCGCAGGAGTTCCTCGGCCACCCGGTGATCGGCCTGACGCTGGTGGACCCGTACTTCTACCACCTGGACACGGCGCTGTTCGTCCTCGACGACGACAACATCGTGTACCACCCGGAGGCGTTCTCGCCGGGCAGCCGCGAGGTGCTCGCGCGTCTGTACCCGGACGCGGTCCTGGCGACCCGGGAGGACGCGATGGCGTGGGGCCTCAACTCCGTGTCCGACGGACGTCATGTCTTCATCGCGCCGCAGGCCGAGGCGCTCGCCGCGCGCCTCGACGACCGCGGCTACGTCCCCGTCCCCGTCGACCTCTCCGAGTTCCACAAGGCCGGCGGTGGCATCAAGTGCTGCACCCAGGAGATCCGTTCATGACCGCACCCGTGCGTACGCGTTCGTCCGACGACCTCATCCGCGCCGAGGAGCCGGTCCTCGCGCACAACTACCACCCGCTGCCGGTGGTCGTCGCCCGCGCCGAGGGCACGTGGGTGGAGGACGTCGAGGGCCGCCGCTACCTCG
This sequence comes from Streptomyces sp. HUAS ZL42, assembly GCF_040782645.1. GTDB lineage: Bacteria > Actinomycetota > Actinomycetes > Streptomycetales > Streptomycetaceae > Streptomyces. The sequence continues at coordinate 8,478,853 of NZ_CP160403.1, read as the reverse complement.
ACATGCTGGCCGGCTACTCGGCCCTCAACTTCGGCCACCGTCACCCCGCCCTGATCGAGGCGGCCCACCGCCAGCTCGACCGGCTCACCCTCACCTCGCGCGCGTTCCACAACGACAGGCTCGCCGAATTCGCCGAACGGCTGGCGGAGCTGACGGGCCTGGACATGGTGCTCCCCATGAACACGGGCGCGGAGGCGGTGGAGAGCGGCATCAAGGTGGCCCGCAAGTGGGCCTACGACGTCAAGGGCGTCCCGGCCGACCGGGCCACGATCGTGGTCGCGGCGGAGAACTTCCACGGCCGTACGACGACGATCGTCAGCTTCTCGACCGACGAGACTGCCCGCTCGGGCTTCGGCCCCTTCACCCCCGGTTTCAGGATCGTCCCCTACAACGACCTGCCCGCGCTGGAGGCGGCGGTCGACGAGACGACGGCGGCAGTGCTGATCGAGCCGATCCAGGGCGAGGCGGGCGTCATCATCCCGGATCAGGGCTACCTGGCCGGCGTGCGCGAGCTGACCCGCCGCAAGGGCTGCCTGCTCATCGCGGACGAGATCCAGTCGGGTCTGGGCCGCACGGGCCGTACGCTCGCCGTCGAGCACGAGGGCGTCGTCCCGGACGTCCTGCTGCTGGGCAAGGCCCTGGGCGGCGGCATCGTGCCGGTGTCGGCGGTGGTGGCCCGCCGGGAGGTGCTGGGCGTGCTGCACCCGGGCGAGCACGGGTCCACGTTCGGCGGCAATCCGCTGGCCGCGGCGGTCGGCACGGCCGTGGTCGAGCTGCTGGAGACGGGCGACTTCCAGCGCCGGGCCGCCGAGCTGGGCGTGGTGCTGCGGGGCGGTCTGTCGGGGCTGGTGGGCAAGGGCGTCGTCGGCTTCCGCGCGCGCGGGCTGTGGGCGGGCGTCGACATCGACCCCGCCCTCGGCACCGGCCGCGAGGTGAGCGAGCGCCTCATGCGGGAGGGAATCCTGGTCAAGGACACCCACGGCTCCACGATCCGGCTGGCGCCGCCACTGACGATCACCGGCGAGGAGCTCGCGTCGGCGCTGGACGCGCTGGAGAAGGTGCTGACGACGGGAGCCTGAGACCGACGGGCGAAGGAGCGGGCGCCGACCACTCGGCGCCCGCTCCCTTTTCCGACCACCGGCGCCCGGGCCGCTCCCCGGCAGCGCTGTCGGCGAGATGCCGCCGACAACCGCTCGGCGGGACGGCGCCAAGGCCGCCTCGCCGCCCGGCCCGGCCGACTCAAGACACCCGCCCGACACCACCCGCGCCCCAGCCGCGCACCCGCACCGACAGCGCCGGACGCCGCAGCGGCCAGGGAAAGCAGATCGCCGCGCCGGGCGCCCACTCCCCTTTCCGACCACCCGCGCCCGGCCCGCACCCCGGCAGCGCTGTCGGCGAGATGCCGCCGACAACCGCTCGGCGGGACGGCGCCAAGGCCGCCTCGCCGCCCGGCCCGGCCGACTCAAGACACCCGCCCGACACCACCCGCGCCCCAGCCGCGCACCCGCACCGACAGCGCCGGACGCCGCAGCGGCCAGGGAAAGCAGATCGCCGCGCCGGGCGCCCACTCCCCTTTCCGACCACCCGCGCCCGGCCCGCACCCCGGCAGCGCTGTCGGCGAGATGCCGCCGACAACCGCTCGGCGGGACGGCGCCAAGGCCGCCTCGCCGCCCGGCCCGGCCGACTCAAGACACCTGCTCCACACCACCTACGCCCCAGCCGCGCACCCGCACCGACAGCGTCGGACGCCGCAGCGGCCAGGGAACGCACATCGCCGCGCCGGACACCCCTCGTCGCACCCCCAGGTGTGCACGGAGGGTGAAGACGGGGACAAGAGGTGGTAGACCACTCTCAGCGACAGAGAGGTCGGCCGTGGGCGCATACGAGGAGTACGACGCGGTCCGCCGGCGGTTCGACGTGGCGGGATCCGCAGCCCTGCTGCTCGACGGGCGGGGCGTGGTGACGAGCTGGACCCGGGACGCACAGCGGCTGCTGGGGTACACCGCCGCCGAGGCTGTGGGCACGCCGTTCGCCGGGCTGCTGACCGCCGAGGACGCCGGACGGGTCCCCGGCATGGTCGAGCGCTGTCACCGCGGCGGCGGATGGTCCGGGTTGATCGAGGCCCGGCGCAAGGACGGACAGCCGGTCGGGGTCACCGTCCGGATCTCCCCCGTGGAAGAGCCCGGCGGGCCCTCGTCGGCGATGGTGCTGATGTCGGAGATCGCCGAGGCGGCCGACTGGGACATGAGCCGCACCGTGCTGGAGCAGATGGTCGGCCGGTCACCGATCGGCATAGCGGTCGTCGACGCCGACCTGCGCTTCGTGTGGTCGAACGCGGCCCTCGCCGAGTTCGGCGGCGGCCCGCCCACGCAGCGGCTCGGGCTGCGCCTCGCCGACATCCAGCCGGGCCTGGACGCCGAGTCGATCGAGGCGCAGATGCGGCGGGTGCTGGCGACCGGGGATCCGGTGGTCGGGTACGAGCATGTGGGGCATCTACGGTCCACGCCGCACCGGGAGACGGCGCACATGATGTCGTTCACCCGGCTCGACGACGAGCGGGGCCACCCGATGGGCGTGTACTACACCGTCGTCGACATCACCGAGCGGCACCGCGCCCGCCGGCGGCTGGCGCTGCTCGACCGCGCGGGCGAGCACATCGGCCGCAGCCTGGACATCGAGCGGACGGCGCAGGAACTGGCGGACGTGGCCGTGCCCGGGTTCGCCGACTTCGTCGCCGTGGACCTCCTGGAGTCGGTGCTGCGGGGAGCGGAACCCGCGCAGGGACCGCCGGCCGGCACGGATCCGGTGACGCTCCGGCGAGCGGGGTACCGGGCGGGGCACGAGGTCGCGCCGGAGGCCGTCCCGCGCATCGGTGACGTGGCCCGCTACGGCTCCGGCTCGCCGCCGATCCGCTCACTGACCACGGGGCGCTCCTGGCGCGAGGAGCGGCTCGACCCACTCGCCGGGGAGTGGGCGTCGGCCCTGTCCGGCGGGCGGCAGGCCACCTTCGATGAGCTGGGGCTGCTCAGCGCGCTCATCGTGCCGGTGCGGGCGCGGGGCGCCACTCTGGGTGTCGCCACGTTCTTGCGGCGCGAGCACCGGGAGCCGTTCGACGAGGACGACCTGAGTCTGGCCGAGGACCTCGTCTCACGGGCGGCGGTGTGCGTGGACAACGCCCGCCGCTACACCCGCGAACGCGACGCGGCGCTCGTGCTGCAGCGCAACCTGCTGCCCCACCGGCTGCCCGAGCAGGCCGCGGTGGAGGTGGCCGCCTGCTACCGGCCCGCCGACGAGCTGACCGGTCTCGGCGGCGACTGGTACGACCTCGTCCCGCTGTCCGGCGCCCGTGTGGCCCTCGTGGTGGGCGAGGTGCCCGGGCACGGCATCGGCGCCGCCGCCGCGATGGGGCGGCTGCGGACGGCCGTACGGACGCTCGCCGCCCTCGATCTGCCGCCCCACGAGGTGCTCGCCCATCTCGACGACCTGGTCGCGCGGACGGCGGACGAGGAGGGCCTGGACCCCGGGGACAGCGCGCAGGCCGTGGGCTCGGGTTGCGTGTACGTCGTCTACGACCCCGTCGAGGGGCGGTGCGCGATGGCCGCCGCGGGGCATCCCGCGCCCGCCGTCGTCCTGCCCGACGGCACGGTTATGTTCGTCGAACTGCCCCAGGGGCCGCCGCTCGGTGCGGGCGGCCCGCCGTTCGAGTCGGTCGAACTGCTTCTCGCCGAGGGCAGCACGCTCGCGCTGCACACCGACGGTCTGCTGGTCCGGGGCGAGGAGTGGGCGCTGGACACGGACCGGGAGCGGCTGCGCCTCGCCCTGGAGCGGCAGGCGTCCTCGCTCGATCTGCGCTGCCGGACGGTCGTCGACGCGCTGGTGCCGAGCCGTCCGCACGACGACGTGGTGCTGCTGATGGCCCTCACCAGGCGCCTCGATGCCGGGCAGGTGGCCGTCTGGGACCTGCCCGCGGACCCGGCAGTCGTCGCCGACGCCCGCAAGGCCGCCAGCCGGCAGCTGGCGGAGTGGGACCTGGAGGAGCTGGCGTTCACGACGGAGCTCGTCGTCAGCGAACTGGTCACCAACGCCATCCGGCACGCCACCGGGCCCATCCGGCTCCGCCTGATCCAGGAGCGCACCCTGATCTGCGAGGTCTTCGACGGGGGCGCCACCGCGCCACATCTGCGCCACCCCCGGACGACGGACGAGGGCGGGCGCGGGCTGTTGCTGGTCTCCCAGTTCACGCAACGGTGGGGGACCCGTTTCCTCCCCGACGGGAAGGTCATCTGGGCCGAGCAGTCGCTCATGGGTCCACCGGGGTGAAGTAGCGGGCCCGCGGATCCCGCATCGTGGGAAACTGGTGCAATCCCGGCGGTAAGGCGGCAGCCATGAAGGATACGGCGATCGATTACGCGGCTGTGTTCCAGGCGCTGCCCGGGATGGTGGCGCTGCTCACGCCCGATCTGGTGTACGTGGACGTCAACGAGGACTTCCTGCGCGTGGCCGGACGCAAGCGGGAGCAGCTCATCGGCCGCCACCTGTTCGACGTCTTCCCGGACAACCCCAACGACCCCGCCGCGACAGGCGTGCGCAACCTGGCGTCCTCGCTGCACCGGGTGATCGCGATCGGCGAGCGCGACACCATGGCCCTGCAGCGCTACGACGTCGAGGACCCCGACCGTCCCGGGGAGTGGGAGGTGCGCTACTGGAGCCCGGTCAACGCACCGGTGTTCGGCCCGGACGGCAGGGTGGCGCTGGTGGTGCACCGCGTCGAGGAGGTCACCGAGCTGATCCGGGCCCGCGGCGGTCCCAGGGGAGGCAAGGCCCGGGTGCTCGAGGCCGAGCTGTACACGCGCGCCCGCGAACTGCAGGAGGTCAACGAGCGGTTGCGCCAGGCGCACGCCCGCGAGCGCGAGGTCGCGCTGGCCCTGCAGGAGGCGATGCTGCCCGCCCGCCTGCACGTGGGGGACCACCGGGCCGCCGTGCGCTACCGGCCCGCGGTGGGCGCGCTGAACGTGTGCGGGGACTGGTACGACCTGATCGATCTGGTGGGCGGCCACCGTATCGGGGTCTCCGTCGGCGACGTGGTCGGCCACGGTCTTGAGGCCGCCGGTGTCATGGGACAGCTGCGCAGTGCGCTCAGCGCCGCCTCCCGCGTCGCCGAGGGTCCCGCCCACGCCCTGAACGTGCTGGGGCGCTACGCGCATGTCGTCGACGGTGCCGAATCGGCCACTGCCGTCACGACGTTCATCGACTTCGACGACCGCATGATCACCTACAGCAGTGCCGGACATCTGCCGCCGGTGCTGGTGCACGCCGACGGCAGCGTGGAGTTCCTCGACAAGGCCACCGATCCTCCGCTCGACGCCCAACCCGACCCGACGCCGAGACCCCAGGCCCGCACCGCCTTCACCGACGGTGCCATCCTCGCCCTGTACACGGACGGCCTGATCGAGCGGCGCGACGAGGACATCGACACCGGCCTGGCCCGGCTCGCCGACTCCCTGCGCCGGCACCGGACACAGGACCCCGAGACCCTGGCCGACGCCGTCCTCCTGGAGCTGCTCCCGCCCGGCGGCGCCACGGACGACACGGCACTGATCATCGTTAGGCTGTGACAGCGCTTGCCATCACCGCGGCGAATCCGCCACGGCCCCGCGCAACGCGCCCGGGCCAGGTTCCGGGGGCATCCGGCTGCCCCTACACTGGCACCCCCACCACACGCCCGTTGACCTGCCAGAACGCGGAGTTGAGCCGATCCGCCACAGTGAGGAGCGACCCCCTTGTTCTACTACCTGCTCAAATACGTGCTGTTGGGGCCGTTGCTGAGACTGGTCTTCCGGCCCCGAATAGAGGGCCTCGAGCACGTACCGCAGTCGGGTGCGGCGATCGTCGCCGGCAACCACCTGTCCTTCTCCGACCACTTCCTGATGCCCGCGATGCTCAAGCGGCGCATCACCTTCCTCGCGAAGGCCGAGTACTTCACCGGCCCCGGCATCAAGGGCCGCCTCACCGCGTTCTTCTTCCGCAGCGCCGGGCAGATCCCGGTCGACCGCTCCGGCAAGGATGCGGGCCAGGCCGCGATCCGCGAGGGCCTCGGCGTGCTGCGCAAGCAGGAGCTGCTCGGCATCTACCCGGAGGGCACCCGCTCGCACGACGGCCGCCTCTACAAGGGCAAGGTGGGCGTCGCGGTAATGGCGCTCAAGGCCCAGGTCCCCGTCATCCCCTGCGCGATGATCGGCACCTTCGAGGCCCAGCCCCCGGGCAAGGTCATCCCCAACATCCACCCCGTGGTGATCCGCTTCGGCAAGCCCCTCGACTTCTCCCGCTACGCCGGCATGGAGAATGAGAAGGCGATCCTGCGCGCCGTCACCGACGAGATCATGTACGCGATCCTGTCGCTGTCCGAGCAGGAGTACGTCGACCAGTACGCGGCCGTGGTGAAGGCCGAGGAGGCAGCCGCGAAGGCGGAGAAGGAACGCAAGTTCCCGCGGATGCCTTTGAGTTGAGATCTGCCGTCGGCAGAAGGGCACGCCCCTTCACCGGGGCCGGCCGTAGGGTCGCGGCATGAAACGTGCTGTGGTGATCGGAGCGACGGGCCAGATCGGCCGCCCGACGGTGCACGCCCTCGCCCGCGACGGCTGGGAGGTGACGGCCGCGTCCCGGGGCGGGGGCCGGGACGAGACATGGCCGGACGCCGTAGGGACGGTGCGGCTCGACCGCACGGACGACTCGGCGCTGGCCGCTGTGGTGGGCGACGGCTGTGATCTGGTGGTCGACGTCGTCGCCTACGGGGCCGGGCACGCCCGGCAGTTGACGGGCCTTGCAGACCGCATCGGCTCCGCGGTGGTGATCTCCAGCGTGTCGGTGTACGAGGACGGCAACGGCCGGGGCTTCGACACACAGGGCGAGCCGGGCGGTTTCCCGCAGTACCCCGTGCCCATCGGGGAGGACCAGCTGACGGTCCCGCCCGGGGACACCACGTACAGCACCCGCAAGGCGGCCCTGGAAGGTGAACTCCTCGCCGCCGGAGACCTGTTGCCGACGACGCTGCTGAGGGCGGGGGCGATCCACGGGCCGTTCAGCCCGATCCCCCGCGAGCTGTACTTCGTGAAGCGCAACCTGGACGGCCGGCACCGGCGGGTGCTCGCCTTCCGGGGTGAGAGCCGGTTCCACACGGCGAGCGCCCGCAATATCGCCGAGCTGATCCGGCTGGCGGCGGCGCACCCGGGCTCCCGGGTGCTCAACGCCTGCGATCCGCAGGCGCCGACCGTCGCCGAGCTGGGCGAGGCGGTCGACGCGGTCATGGGCGTCACGACGGACACCGTCCTCGTGGACGGCCCCGAACCCGCCCCGAACGTGGGCGGCACCCCGTGGTCGGTGCCACTGCCGGTGGTGTGCGACATGTCCGCCGCCGCACGGGAGTTGGGCTACGGCCCGGGGCTGTCGTACGCAAAGAGCCTGCCGGAGACGGTCGGCTGGCTGGTGGGCCGGCTGGAGCGGCAGGACTGGCGGGAGGCGTTTCCCACGCTCGCGGGGATCTATCCCGACCTCTTCGACTACGCGGCGGAGGACACCTGGTGGGAGGCGCGCGGCGGTGCATGAGCGAGGGGCGGCCGGAGATTCCGGCCGCCCCTCAAACCGTACCGACGGCTACGGCTTCGGCGTGGCGTGCGGCGCGCAGGTCACGTCCTTGGTGTCGAGCTTGCCGGTGAGCAGGTAGGCGTCCACCCGGCTGTTGATGCACGGGTTGACCAGTCCGGTCACGCCGTGCGAACCCGCGTCCTTCTCGGTGATCAGGCGGGAGCCCTTGAACCGCTTGTGCAGTTCCACGGCACCGTCGTACGGGGTGGCCGCGTCACGCTCGGACTGCACGATCAGCACCCCGGGCAGGCCCTTGCCGGTCTTGACGTTCACCGGGGTCTGCTGCTTGACCGGCCAGAAGGCACACGGCAGGTTCATCCAGGCATTGGCCCAGGTGAGGAAGGGATAGTCCTTGTTCAGCCGCGTGTTGTCGCTGTTCCACTTCCGCCAGCTGGTGGGCCACTTGGCGTCGGTGCACTCGACGGCCGTGTAGACCGCGTTGCCGTTCTCCGAGGCGATGTTGCCGGCCGTGTCGGTCAGGTCCGGGGCGGCCGCGTCGACCAGGGCCTGGGTGTCACCGGCGAAGTACTTGCTGAGGACCGTCGCCACCGGGATCCACGAGGAGTCGTAGTACGGGGCGCCCTGGAAGAAGGAGATCAGCTCGGCCGGGCCGACGAGACCGCCGATGGGGTTCTTCTTGGCGGTCGCACGCAGCTCGAGCCACTTGCCCTGGACGGCGGCACGGGTGGTGCCCAGGTGGAAGGTGGCGTCGTTGGCGGCGACCCAGTCCTCCCAGTCCTTCCAGCGGCCCTCGAAGGCGACGTCCTGGTCGAGGTTGGCCTCGTACCAGATCTTCTCGCGCGACGGGTTGACGACACTGTCGACGACCATGCGGCGGACGTGGCCCGGGAACAGCGTGCCGTACACGGCGCCCAAGTAGGTGCCGTAGGAGACGCCCAGGTAGTTGAGCTTCTTCTCGCCGAGGGCGGCGCGGATGACGTCCAGGTCGCGCGCGGTGTTCGGCGTGGTCATGTGGGGCAGCATCGCGCTGCTGCGCTCGTAGCAGCCCTCGGCGTACTCGCGGGCGAGCTTGATCTGGGCGAGCTTGTCGGCCTCGCTGTCCGGGACCGGGTCGGCCTTGGGCGCCTTGACGAACTCCTGCGGGTCGGCGCAGGAGATGGGCGCGGAGTGGCCGACACCGCGCGGGTCGAAGCCCACGAAGTCGTACGCCTTGGACGTGTTCACCCACAGCGGGTTCTTGGTGGTGACCCGGCGCGGGAAGCGCAGGCCGGAACCCCCGGGGCCGCCGGGGTTGTAGATGAGGGCGCCCTGGCGCTCTCCCTTGGTCCCCGTGCTGCCGATGCGGTCGACGGCGAGCTTGATCTGCTTGCCGTAGGGCTTGGCGTAGTCGAGCGGCACCGTGACCCAGCCGCACTGGATGGGCTTCTCCAGGCCCCAGTCCGCGGGACAGTCCTGCCAGTCGATCCCCGCCTTCGCCGCCCGCGCCGCGGCGATCGCGGCGCCGCGCGCCTCGCGGTCCTGCCCATGCCGGCTGGTCGCGCTGGCGGTGGGCGCCGCCACAGCACCGGCTATCAGAGTCGCGGTGACGATCGCTCCGGCCGAACCGAGCGCCGCCGTCCGCCTCTTCGGTCTCATGTCCCTCAAGTGGGCACTCCCCGTACGTCGTTGTGTCATGTACGGGGAATGATCCTCGTGGCTGTGAGGTCCCTGAGAACAGAGGTCGTTGACCTTCTTTGCCAATCCGATAACCGGAAAGAGATGTACCGCTCAGCGGATGTGAGGGACGGTCACCCGATGACCGCCAACGCCTCGTCCAGCACCCGGCGCAACCGCAGCCCGTCCCCCGCGACGGCGGTGACCAGAGCGGCGGGCCCGGCGAGCGGAGTGATCACGGCCCCCTCCTCCAGGACGCGGGGTACGAGGGGCTGGTGGCCGAACTCCGGCCGTACGACCACGAGTTGACCCACAGTCCGGTGTCCCGCCAGAACGGCCGGCCCGTCCCAGCCGCCGGGCGCTCCGGGCCCGCAGGCCAGCTCCTGGTCGAGAACGACCCGACCCGCGATCCGGACCGTAAGACGGCTGCCAAGCCGCCCGGGTTCCTCACCGGCCCGCCCGAGCACCTGCTCCTCGCGCAGCACGAGCCGGGCGCCGGCGGCGAGGTCGGCCCGTGTGGTGACATACAGCTCGCTGCCGTGGGCGGAGATCAACGGCTCGGGCAGCCAGCACAGTTCACCCCCGTCGGCCACGCTGAGCCGCACGTCGTACCGTGCCTCGCCCTTCGCCTGCCCGGGCAGCGCGATGGTGGCGGCGGCCGACCCGACGCGCAGCCGGGCGCCTTCCTCGACCTCCGCACGCACAGTGAAGTGGTCGCCGCCGAGCGGACCGCTCATGGCCCCCACGAGCAGGACCCGTGCCTCGGTACCGCTCCCCCGCGTCCGTCGCGGGGCCAGCGGCCCCTCGCCCTCGAGCACCGGCAGGGCGGTCCCGTTCCGGCCGTCTGCCTGCGCGCGGATCCTGGCAGTCGCCCGGACCCCCGTCGTCCCCGCGGTCATGCCGTCCACGCGGCGAGCTGCGCCCGCACCCACTGGGCCACGTCCCTTGCCCCGGCCTCGCTCCTGAGCGACTGGAAGACGACGGGCAGTTCGGCCCGCTGGGTCTTGGCGTCGGCCGCCATCCGCCCGAGGTCGGAGCCGACGTAAGGGGCGAGGTCCGTCTTGTTGACGACGAGCAGGTCGGCGGTGGTGACGCCGGGCCCGCCCTTGCGCGGAATGTCGTCGCCGCCGGCCACGTCGATCACGAAGATCTGAGCGTCGACGAGCCCCTTGGAGAAGGTGGCGGTGAGGTTGTCCCCGCCGGACTCGACGAGAATGAGATCGAGCGGCCCGACCTCGTCCTCCAGATCCTCCACCGCTTCCAGATTGGCGGAGATGTCGTCCCGGATCGCGGTGTGCGGACAGGCACCCGTCTCCACGGCGGTGATCCGCTCGGGGGGCAGCACGGCCTCCCGCAGCAGGAACTCCGCATCCTCACGCGTGTAGATGTCGTTCGTGACGACGGCGAGGGACAACTCGTCCCGCAGGGCCCGGCACAGCGCGGCGACGGTCGCGGTCTTCCCGGACCCCACGGGCCCGCCGAGCCCGATACGCAGGGCCCGCCGCGAACCGTCGGGACGGCGAGCATCGGCGCTCACGGCGGAGGGGCCTTGGTGGGTGTGGTCGAGGTGCATGAAACGGCTCCTAATGGGGTGCCCTCTTGTCCGACCGGGTCGGGGGGTGGTTGGGCAAGGGTTCGGCGGGGGCACAACCCCCTACGACGCAAACAGCCGTACGGCCCAGGCCGCATGCACCTCCGCCCCGATCTCCAGCAACGGCGCAGAAGCAGCCGGCAAGGCATCGACCCCGTCCTCGACGACCCTCCGAGCCGCCTCCACCGCCCGATCCACCACGCGATCCACCTCCGGCGCCAGCCGAGCCAGCACCGCGGTGGCGTCGAACGGATCCAGACTCAGCAACCGCACCGTCGCCGACGCCGGCCCACTCACACTCTCGTACGCCGCACAGTACGCAGCCTCCTGCGCCCCCAGCCCCGCCGCCCGCGCCGCAAGCCCGAGCACCACCGGCTGATGCACCCCCTTGGGAAACTCCCGCGCCACGGCGTCGAGTTCCGCGGACGGCCATGTCGCGCGAGCGGCACGCATCAACTGCCGCCCCAGCTTGCGCGCCGCGACCCGCAACGCGGGCGACGGCGTCCGCGCATCCGCTGCCGCGTCCAACACCGAAGGCGACACACCGAGTGCGGCCGCCGCGGCCACCGCCGCCGCGACCAGCCCCGCCGTGTGCAGCCGGCCCCGGCAGAAGTCCTCCAGACTCGCCGCTCCGGTGACGCGTCCGGCCTTGACGGCCGCCTCCGCCCCGCCGGAGTGCGCATGCCCCCCGGCGGGAAAGCGGCCGTCGGCCAGGACGAGAAGTGCTGCCCGTGACATCGCGATCCGCACCTTCCGGCCCGTCAGAAGAGGAAGTACCGCTGTGCCATGGGCAGTTCGGCCGCCGGTGTCGCCTCGACGAGTTCCCCGTCGATGTGCACGGCGAAGCTGTCGGGATCGACCCGCACCTCGGGCCGCGCGTCGTTCTCGCGCATATCGGCCTTGGTGACCCCACGCGTCGACTCGATCGCGACGAAGCGCTTGCCCAGCCGGAGCCGCTCCGGCAGCCCGTCCTCGATCGCCAACGGCGCCACGAAGTTGAACGAGTTGGAGGCCGGCGCCCGCCCGATCGCCCCGTACATCGGACGCGGCAGGATCGGCTGCGGCGTGGGGATCGAGGCGTTCGCGTCGCCCATCTGCGCGTACGCGATCTGTCCGCCCTTGATGACGAGGTGCGGCTTCACGCCGAAGAACGCGGGTTCCCACAGCACGAGATCGGCGAGCTTCCCGGTCTCCACCGACCCGATCTCACGAGCGAGGCCCTGCGCGAGTGCCGGATTGATCGTGTACTTGGCGACGTACCGCCGCACCCGCCGGTTGTCCGCACGCCCGTCACCGGGCAGCGCGCCCCTGCGCCGCTTCATCACGTGCGCCGTCTGCCAGGTCCGCATGACGACCTCGCCCACGCGCCCCATGGCCTGGGAGTCGGACGAGATGATGGAGATGGCCCCCAGGTCGTGCAGGATGTCCTCCGCCCCGATCGTCGACGGCCGGATCCGGGACTCGGCGAAGGCCAGGTCCTCCGGCACCGCCGGGTTGAGGTGGTGGCACACCATCAGCATGTCGAGGTGTTCCTCGGCGGTGTTGACGGTGAACGGCCGCGTCGGGTTCGTGGAGCTGGGCAGCACGTGCGGCTCGGACACCACGGTCATGATGTCCGGCGCGTGCCCGCCGCCCGCGCCCTCGGTGTGGTAGGCGTGGATGCCGCGCCCGCCGATCGCGGCGAGTGTGTCCCCGACGAAACCGGCCTCGTTCAGCGTGTCCGTGTGGATGGCGATCTGGATGCCGGTCTGTTCGGCGACGGTCAGCGAGGCGTCGATGACGGCCGGGGTGGAGCCCCAGTCCTCGTGCAGCTTCAGCCCCAGTGCGCCGCCGCGGATCTGCGAGAGCATCGCCTCGTGCGAGACGGTGTTGCCCTTGCCGAGGAAGCCGATGTTGAGCGGGTACTGCTCCATCGCCTCCAGCATCCGGGCCAGATGCCAAGGGCCGGGCGTGACGGTGGTCGCCTTCGAGCCCTCCGCCGGTCCGGTGCCGCCGCCGACCAGCGTCGTGATTCCGGCGGACAGTGCCTCGTCGGCGATCTGCGGGCAGATGAAGTGCACGTGCGCGTCGATGGCGCCCGCCGTCAGGATCCGTCCGTTGCCCGCGATGACCTCGGTCTCCGGTCCGATCACCAGATCCGGGTGCACCCCGTCCATGGTGTCCGGGTTGCCCGCCTTGCCGATCCCGGTGATCCGGCCGTCGCGAATGCCGACGTCGGCCTTCACCACACCCCAGTGATCGACGATGACGACGCCCGTGATGACGGTGTCCGGCGTGCCGTCTGCGCGCGTAGCACGCGCCTGGCCCATGGATTCGCGGATGACCTTGCCGCCGCCGAACACGGCCTCGTCACCGGCGAGTCCGGGACCGCCGGAGCGGTCCTCCTCGATCTCGATCAACAGGTCGGTGTCGGCGAGCCGGATGCGGTCGCCGGTGGTGGGGCCGAACAGGTCGGCGTACGCGGCGCGCGAGATCTCAGGCATCGAGGGCACCTCCGGTCTCCCCGCGCAGCCCGGGCACCACACGGGCGCCGGTGAGCGGGACGAGTTCGACGTCGACGGGGATCCCGGGCTCGAAGCGCACGGCGGTGCCGGCGGCGACGTTCAGCCGCTTGCCGCGCGCGGCGGCGCGGTCGAACTCCAGGCCGGGGTTGGCCTCGGCGAAGTGGTAGTGGGAGCCGACCTGGACAGGGCGGTCGGCGGCGTTGAGGACGGTCAGCCGGGTGACCTCGCGGCCCGAGTTGTAGACGATCGGGTCCTCGGCGAACAGGATCTCTCCGGGAATCATCGAGGCTCCCTCAGACGATCGGGTCGTGGACGGTGACGAGCTTGGTGCCGTCCGGGAAGGTCGCCTCGACCTGGACGTCGTGGATCATCTCGGGGACGCCTTCCATGACGTCGTCCCGGGTGAGCAGCTTGCGTCCGGAGGACATGAGCTCCGCGACGGTACGGCCGTCACGCGCGCCTTCGAGGATGTGCGACGTGATGAGCGCGACGGCCTCGGGGTGGTTCAGCTTCAGCCCGCGCGCCCGCCGCTTCTCCGCCACGTCGGCCGCCACGTGGATCAGCAGCCTCTCCTGCTCGTGCGGGGTCAGTTGCACGTCCCACCTCACATCCTCGCCCGGACCGTGCGGGGCCCGGTTGCCTCGGCCACCGGGCAAAGTCCCTGGTGGCGTGGATCGGCAGGCTAGTTGGACCGCATTTCAGGCAAGTTAACCGAGCTGTGATCCACTCAGGCCTCCTTCTGCGGGGCCGACACGCTCGTCAATGCCCGTAGACCGTTCTGGAGCACCTCGACCGGGGCGCGCCCGAACAGGGACTGTTGTGCGATGAACCCCGTCACCGTGGCGATCATGGTCCGTGCGACGTCGTCCGCCGGGAGGTCCGGCCGCATCATCCCGGTGTCCTGGTAGGACTCGACGATCCTCACCCAGGCCGCGCGCACCGCGCCGTACCCCTCCCGCAGGACGGCCGCCAACTGCTCGTTGCGCAGCGTCTCGGTCCAGACCTGGACGACCAGCCGCGGGTAGGCAGGCTCCCCGTCGACGGTCAGGTTCTCGCGCAGGGCGAGCGTACGGCTGAGCACGGAGCCCACGAGGAGGTCCGGCGGTGGTGGCGGGCTCTGCCGTGACGCCTCTTCGAAGGCCGCACGGACCCCGCCGAGCACCTCGCCGACGATCGCGGCGATCAGCTCCTCCTTGCCGCTGAAGTAGCGGTACACCGCCCCGGCCGAGAGGTCGACCTCCTTCAGCACGTCCTGCATGGACGTGGCGTGGAAGCCGTTGCGGGCGAAGCAGAGCGCGGCGCCGTCGAGGATCTGACGGCGGCGGGCGTCGAGGTGTTCCTGGGATACGCGGGCCATGACCCACAACGTAAAACGAACATTCCTTCTTGACAAGCTGACGCATCGGCAGGACCGTGGGGCCGAAGAAAAACGAACGATCCTTCTTTTTTAGCGCCCGAAGGGGAATCCCATGACCACCACCTCCGCCGCCCCGACCAGGGCACCCGCCCGCCGCCTGATCGCGGTGCTCGTGCTCGTTCCCCTCCTCGCGGCGGTCGCCCTGTGGGCCTTCGCCTGGCCCGCCGCCCGCACCGCGCCCCATGACCTGCCCCTCGGCGTAGCCGGCCCCGCCGCCGCGACGGCGCAGGTGGAGCACCGACTTCAGCAGCACGAGGGCGCGTTCGAGATCCACCGGTACGCCGACGAGTCCGCCGCCCGCGAGGCCATCGAGCAACGGACCGTGTACGGGGCGGTGGTC
The DNA here is from genome assembly GCF_040782645.1 of Streptomyces sp. HUAS ZL42. Lineage (GTDB taxonomy): Bacteria > Actinomycetota > Actinomycetes > Streptomycetales > Streptomycetaceae > Streptomyces. The sequence goes on along the minus strand of NZ_CP160403.1, from coordinate 8,463,746 downwards.
GTCGGCGCCCGGGGTCCGGAACTGCTGACCGCGTCGGCCGCGAGCCCGATGGTCGCCCAGTTGCTGCAGCAGGCGGTGACCGGGCAGGCCTCCGCCGACGGCACCCAGATGAGGACCGTCGACGTCGTGGCCACTCCCGCGGCTGACCCGCGGGGTGCGGCCCTGAACGGGAGCGTGCTGCCGCTGGCACTGGCCGGGATCGTGGCGGGCGCGGCAGTGACCCTGCTCGGGCTGCGCGGGATGCGCGCAGCCGCCGCACTGATCGGCGCCGCCTGCCTGGTGGGCGCGGCCGCGGCCGCGCTCGCGCACAGCTGGCTCGGGGTACTCACCGGGAACTGGTGGGCGGAGGCCTCGGTCTTCGGTCTGTCGACGCTGGCGGTGAGCGCGGCCGTCGCCGGGTTCGCCGCCCTGATCGGTCCCGCGGGCGTCGGAGTCGTGTCGTTCGTGGTGATGTTCCTGGGCAACCCGTTCTCCGGAGCGTCCTCGGCCCCGCAGCTGCTGCCCGAGCCGGTCGGGACGATCGGCCAGTGGCTGCCGCCGGGCGCCGGCGCGACCCTGCTGCGCTCGGTGTCGTTCTTCGACGGCGCGGCGGCGACCGGCCCGGCCCTGACACTTACGTGGTGGGCCGCATTCGGCCTGGGCGCCGTCCTGCTCGGCAGCTCACTGAGGGGACCGGCGAAGCACACCGAGCCGGCCGTCGAACGGGAGCCGGCCCTCGTCGGCTGACCCGCCCACCGCACGCACCGGCCGTGCACCCCCGCAGTGGCGGACGGGGGTGCACGGCCTTTTCGCTGCGCTGTGAGGTGGCCGGCGCCGCCCTACGACGGGCCGGGGCCCCGGTGCTCCGCCGCGATGCCGAACCGCTGCCGTTCGCCGGCAGCGGACGCCACTTCACGGACGGCGGAGACCGAGCTGATCACCTGCTCCTCCACCGGCTTGTCGAGCTCCTCGAGTCGTTCCAGGTCAGCGGCGGAGACAAGGGCGACGAGGGGCTTGCCGTGCCGTGTCACCACGACACGCTCACCGCCGTACACCACGCGGTTGATCAGGTCGGCGAGCTCAGCCCTGGCTTGCGTCACCGGAATCTCGTAGGCCATGTGCCCATTCTACCGTCACGTACATCCTGTACATTTCTTACAGAAGACTCTGCGACGAGGAGGGGTTCGCCATGATCCGACCAGCCGCCCGCTACGTGCTTCCCGAGATCACCGAGCGCACGAGCCACGGGACCAAGACCCAGGACCCGTACTCGAAACTGCTGGAGGAGCGGATCGTCTTTCTCGGCACGCAGGTCGACGACACCTCGGCGAACGACGTGATGGCGCAGTTCATGTACCTGGAGCACAGGGACCCCGACCGGGACATCTCGCTCTACATCAATTCGCCCGGCGGCTCGTTCAGCGCCATGACGGCGGTCTACGACACGATGCAGTACGTCACCTGCGACGTGGAGACCATCTGCCTGGGCCAGGCCGGCTCGTCCGCCGCGGTGCTGCTGGCCGCCGGCGCACCGGGCAAGCGGTTCGCGCTGCCGGGCGCCCGCATGGTGATCCACCAGCCGGCCCTGTCCGAGCCGGTCCAGGGACAGGCGAGCGACCTGGCCATCCAGGCCGAGGAACTGATGCGCGTTCGAGCCCGCCTGGAGGAGATGCTCGTACGGCACACGGGGCGCGACCGCGAGCAGGTGACCGCGGACATCGAACGGGACAAGATCCTCACCGCAGAGGAGGCGGTCGAGTACGGCCTCGTGGACCGGATCATTCCCCACCGCAGGGCCACCCTCGCCCCGCCCACCGGCAGGTGACCCGCCGATGCTGCCTGACGAACTGCCACCGCTGCCCGCCCTCACCCGCGCCGAGGGAGAGCTGATCGACCGTTACCTCGACGTGGTCGACCTGCTCGGGCGCATCAACCCCGCGCACCACGGGGACACGTACCGCGGCCTGCGAGCCGCGCAGGCCCTCGTGCGCAAGGCGGCCGAGCTGCGGGACGCCCTGGCGCTGATGCACCAGCGCGGCGAGACCGAGTTGCACGCGCCCACGCTGGCGCGCGCGCTGCGCGTCCTGGACGGGGAGCGCCGCACGGCGCGTGTCACGGTGCCGCCACGCTCCGACAGTTGACGCACTGACAGCGGCTCCGGGCCATCACTTCCGATCGCGAAACGTCCGGAGCGGACTTGAAACGGACCAAACGAGGTACCCCCTTTGGGAGTAGACGCCCGTCCTTTTTCGGGACCGTCGAAGTTGCGCAACGTGCAGGACACTGACGCGGAATGAGGCGCTCCGCCGCTGGTCCGGGCGCCCTCGGGGATCTGGACACCCCCTCGAACAGAGGGGTGTCCACCCGAACGGGTGAGTGGTGAGTAACGCCACAAATCCCCGATTCCATTGGGTTTTTCGGCCACCTGTGAGTGAAGATCCCTGTCTGACGACAAGCCCCCGCCACAGCGGCGGGGCGGTCCGGGCGGACGCCGAGTCCTGCCGCCGCCCGGATGACCGGTCGACAGGAGTGGATCGGCAGGAGTGGAGGACCCAGGCAAGACGGGTCATCGGAACGGTCACGCCATGACCGGGCCGAGCAGCCCTTGGGGTGAAGCCGCGGCAACGCGGCCGGGCCACTTCGCCAGCCCGAATCCGACAGGTCATCCTTCACAGGCGGCTGACGAAGGGTTGCGCATGACTGCGCTCAATCGTGTCCCGTCGCTGATGGCCCGAGCCGGTACGGCTTCGGCGCTCACCATTGCCGCCGTGGGCGGCTCCATCGTGGTCCCGGGTGTCGCGTCCGACGCCGCGGCCGCCACGCCTGCGACGAAGGCACTCCAGATTGCGGCCTCCAAGAAGGGCTCCCCGTACAGGTGGGGCGCCACGGGGCCGCGGCGGTTCGACTGCTCCGGGCTCACGCTGTACTCGTACAAGAAGGCGGGCAAGAAGCTGCCCCGTACGGCGGCCCAGCAGTACAACAAGACCCGCCATATCTCGGCCAAGAGCCGCAAGGCCGGTGACCTCGTGTTCTTCCACTCGGGCTCCTACGTCTACCACGTCGGCATCTACGCCGGTAAGGGCAAGATCTGGCACGCGCCGAAGACCGGGGACGTGGTGAAACTGCAGAAGATCTGGACGAAGAGCGTCTGGTACGGCCGGGTCAAGTGACCTTCCCGGGGCGGTGACGGCAGCCTGACACGCCGTCGCCGCCCCGGGGACCTCCCCGGGCCGCGGGCAGCGGTTCGGCGAGCAGAGCCGCGCCCAGAGCCGCCGGCGTGGCTGTTTCTACGGTTCCTGCTGGCCCGCCGCCGTGACCGGCTCGGCCGGTACGGTCCACGGCAGTTCGATGGAGACCGTCTTGCCGCCCTCCCGGGTGGGCCGGACCCTCAGTTTTCCGCCGCACTCCGCGGCCAGCCAGCGAATGATCACCATGCCGCGGCCGTTGTCCTGCTGGACGGCGGCCGGCAGCCGTTTCGGGAATCTCGGATGGCTGTCGGTGACGCCGATGCGCAACTGTTCGTCGCGGTCGAGGACGAGGTCCACCGTGAAGGTGGGTGACTGTCCGAAGGTGTGCTGCACGGCGTTGGTGGAGAGTTCGGAGACGATCAGCCGGATCGTGTCGGCCACTTCCGTGGTCTCCGGCAGGCCCCACTCCGCGAGCGTGCTCACCACGAAGGTGCGGGCCGCGGAGACCGAGGCGGGATCGCTCGGCAGAGTGACGGATGCTTCCAGATGGTCTGCCATGGCGACGTCGTCCCTTTCCCACGGGACCGGAGTCCGACACGGTGCGGATGGTTCGAGTACGGTCCCGGACTGGTGCATTGCCGCCAGAGTGCCATTACCGCGTCATTCACGAGGGGCGATCCACCAACTTATGCATATATCTGTCGCTCGATGCGGTGAACTCTGCGACGGCAGAGCGTATTTGGGTGGCTCGGAGGGAGTAAGGAGGGGCCCATGCAGCACGGTCCCGCGGTGCGCCGCCGGAAACTGGGCGCCGAACTGCGCACGCTGCGCTCCCGGGCGGGGCTCACCAGTGGTGAGGCGGCCCGGCTGGTGGGCTGGCACCAGTCGAAGGTGAGCCGGATCGAGACCGGCACGAGCGGTGCGAAACCGGCCGATGTGCGGCTACTGCTCGACGCCTACGGTGTGGCCGATCCCCAACTGCGCGAACTCCTGGTCGTGTTGGCGGGCTCCGACCACGTCGGTGGCCACCACTGGTGGCACGCCTACCGGGGCGTTCTGCCGCCCACCTACCGGGACTTCATCAGCCTGGAGTCCCAGGCGAGCGCGATGCGCACGCTGGAGACGTCCGTCGTTCCGGGGCTGTTGCAGACGCCCGAGTACGCACGCGCGGTGACCCGGGCCGCGGTGGACGGTCTGGAGTCGGAGCGGCTCGACGCGCTCGTCGAAGTCCGGCTGGCCCGGCAGGACGTGCTGCGTGCGGAGCCCCCGCTGGAGCTCAGCGCGGTCCTCGACGAGGCGGTCCTGCGCAGGGAGGTCGGCGGTCCCGAGGTGATGGCCCGGCAGCTGGAGCAGCTGGTGGAGGCGGCACGCCTGCCCCAGGTACGCCTTCAGGTTCTGCCGTTCGCCGCAGGGGCGCACATCGGCGTCACTGGCCCTTTCGTAATCTTCTCATTTTCGCGCACTTCTGATCTGGATGTGGTTGTTCTCGACCACTTGACGAGTAGCCTCTATCTCGAACGGAAAGAAGACCTCCGGGCCTATACCGAGGCCTTCAACTCCCTTCAGATCCACGCCCTTTCCCCCGAGGACTCGTTGGATTACATCGCCGCGATAGGTGACGGCGCGTAAGGAGGCCCCATGCCTGCTCCGCCTCGGAACGTACGCTCCAGCCTCGATCTGCCCGGAGTGCGCTGGCTGCGCAGCAGCTACAGCACGGGCGCGAACAACTGCGTCGAGACCGGCCTGCCGCGCTCCGGCCCCTGGGCCGGGCTGCTCGCCGTACGCGACTCCAAGGACCCGGCAGGACCCGCACTGCTCTTCTCCCCCGGGAGCTGGGCGGGCTTCACGGCCGCGTTCCGGCCCTGATCATTTCCGTAGGGTGCGACGCCCGGCCGTGTCACGCCGACTCACGGTCGTGTCCCGTCGATCACGCGTACAGCGCGTTCGATCTGCTCCTCGGAGAGGTCCGCGCGGGCCGTCAGCCTGAGCCGTGAGACCCCGTCAGGCACGGAAGGAGGACGGAAGCAGCCGACGGCGAGACCCGCCGCACGGCAGTCCGCCGCCCACCGCACGGCCCCCTCCGGGGACGGCGCACGCACGGAGACCACCGCGGCGTCCGGAGGTACCGCTTCCAGGCCCGCGGCGGTCAGCCGTGCGTGCAGTTCGGCCGCCACCGAGCGCGCCCGCGCGGCCCGCTCCGGCTCGCGGCGCAGCAGCCGCAGCGCCGCGAGGGCGGCGCCGGCGGCCGCGGGGGCCAGGCCGGTGTCGAAGATGAACGTCCGGGCCGCGTTGACCAGGTGGTCGATCACCCGGGCGGGACCGAGGACGGCCCCGCCCTGACTGCCGAGCGACTTGGACAGCGTGACCGTCACGACGACGTCGTCGGCGCCCGCGAGTCCCGCCGCGTGCGGGGCGCCGCGGCCGCCGTCGCCGAGCACGCCGAGCCCGTGGGCGTCGTCGACGACCAGCCCGGCGCCGTGCTCACGGCAGACCGCGGCGAGCCCGGCCAGCGGGGCCGCGTCGCCGTCGACCGAGAAGACCGTGTCGGAGACGGCGACGGCGGGCCCCTCATGCGTCCGGAGCGCTTTGCGCACCGCGTCCGGATCGGCGTGGGCCACCACCTGTGTCGCGCCGCGGGCCAGCCGGCAGCCGTCGATCAGCGAGGCGTGGTTGCCCGCGTCGGAGACGACCAGCGAGCCGTGCGGGGCCAGCGCAGTGACCGCGGCCAGGTTGGCCGCGTACCCGGAGGAGAACACGAGGGCCGCCTCGAAACCGCAGAAGCCGGCCAGCTCGCGTTCCAGCTCCGCGTGGAGCTCCGTCGTACCGGTGACAAGGCGGGAGCCGGTGGCGCCACCGCCCCAGGATTGTGCGGCCCGGGCCGCGCCCTCGGTGATCTCCGGGTGGCGGGCCAGGCCCAGGTAGTCGTTGCTCGCGAGGTCGAGAAGCGGCGAGTCGGCGGGGCGCGGGCGCAGGGTCCGCACGAGTCCGGCGCGGCGGCGCAGCTCCGCCTGCTCGTCGATCCAGCCGAACGCCATGGGTCCTCCGGGGAGTTCGTTTGCGGGCAGCACAAAGCGCGAGGGCTTTTGTAGGCAGTGCACAGACACTAGCCGGACGACCCGCCCCCCATGATGTGGCAATACCCACACGTCGAAGTGACAGCGTTGTGCAAACTCTCCTTGGCCGCGGGCGGGTCCGTAGGACAGGATCGGCTCTCATGGACCTGCTGAACACGCTGGTGGACAAGGGGCTTCGGCGCGAGCTGCCGACCCGCGAGGAGGCGCTGGCCGTGCTGGCCACCTCCGACGACGACGTGCTCGATGTGGTGGCCGCGGCCGGAAAGGTGCGCCGGCACTGGTTCGGGCGACGGGTGAAACTGAACTATCTCGTCAACCTGAAGTCCGGACTGTGCCCGGAGGACTGCTCCTACTGCTCCCAGCGGCTCGGTTCCAAGGCCGAGATCCTGAAGTACACCTGGCTCAAGCCCGACGATGCCTCCAAGGCCGCGGCGGCCGGGTTGGCGGGGGGCGCCAAGCGGGTCTGCCTGGTGGCCAGCGGACGCGGTCCGACCGACCGGGACGTGGACCGGGTCTCGGAGACCATCAAAGCGATCAAGGAGCAGAACGAAGGGGTCGAGGTGTGCGCCTGCCTCGGTCTGCTCTCCGACGGCCAGGCCGACCGGCTGCGCGAGGCCGGCGCGGACGCCTACAACCACAACCTCAACACGTCCGAGGGGACGTACGGGGACATTACGACCACGCACACCTACGCCGACCGCGTCGACACCGTGCAGAAGGCGCACGCGGCGGGTCTGTCCGCCTGCTCGGGGCTGATCGCGGGCATGGGCGAGACCGACGAGGACCTCGTCGACGTGGTCTTCTCGCTGCGCGAGCTGGACCCCGACTCGGTTCCGGTCAACTTCCTGATCCCGTTCGAGGGCACTCCGCTGGCCAAGGAGTGGAACCTGACGCCGCAGCGGTGTCTGCGCATCCTGGCCATGGTCCGCTTCGTGTGTCCGGACGTCGAGGTGCGCATCGCGGGCGGCCGCGAGGTCCACCTGCGCACGATGCAGCCGCTGGCCCTGCACCTCGCCAACTCGATCTTCCTCGGCGACTACCTCACCAGCGAGGGCCAGGCCGGCAAGGCCGACCTGGAGATGATCGCGGACGCCGGGTTCGAGGTGGAGGGCGCCGATCAGGTGACACTGCCGGAGCACCGGGCGGGCGGGGGCTGCGGGTCCCACGAGAGCGCCGGGTGCGGGTCCCACGAGAGCGCCGGGTGCGGGTCCCACGAGAGCGCCGGCTGCGGTGCGCACGAGGGCGGCGGCGTGTGCGGCTCCGGTGCCGGTGCGGCCGCTCCGGCCGGCGAGCCGCGCACCGACCTCGTCGCCGTACGCCGCCGCGGCGCCGGTACGGACCTCGCGCCCAATGCCTGACCTGAGCGTGCCGGAGCTGCTGGAACTCGACCGGCGGCACGTCTGGCATCCGTACGGACCGATGCCGGGCCGTGTCGACCCGCTCGTCGTGGAGTCGGCGAGCGGGGTGCGGCTCCGGACGGCGGACGGCTCGGGCGAGCTGGTCGACGGCATGTCCTCCTGGTGGTCGGCGATCCACGGCTACAACCACCCGGTGCTCAACGAGGCCGTGCGCGAGCAGCTGGCGCGCATGAGCCACGTCATGTTCGGCGGGCTCACCCATGAGCCCGCCGTGCGGCTGGCGAAGCGACTTGTCGACATCTCGCCGGACGGTCTGGAGCATGTCTTCCTCGCCGACTCGGGCTCGGTGTCCGTCGAGGTCGCGGTCAAGATGTGTCTGCAGTACTGGCGCTCGCTCGGCCGCGCCTCCAAACAGCGCCTGCTGACCTGGCGCGGCGGCTACCACGGCGACACCTGGCAGCCGATGTCGGTGTGCGATCCCGAGGGCGGGATGCACGAGCTGTGGACCGGTGTGCTCCAGCGCCAGGTGTTCGCCGAGCCGCCGCCGACCGAGTACGAGGAGTCGTACGCCGACCATCTGCGCGCGCTGGTCGAGCGGCACGCCGACGAAATCGCCGCGGTGATCGTCGAACCGGTGGTCCAGGGTGCGGGCGGGATGCGGTTCCACTCCCCCGCGTATCTGCGGGTGCTGCGCGAGGCGTGCGACGCGCACGACGTGCTGCTGGTGTTCGACGAGATCGCGACCGGGTTCGGGCGCACGGGCGCGTTGTTCGCGGCGGACCACGCGGCGGTGACGCCGGACGTGATGTGCGTGGGCAAGGCGCTCACCGGCGGTTATCTGACGATGGCGGCGACGCTGTGCACGTCACGGGTGGCGGACGGGATCTCGCAGGGCGAGGTGCCGGTACTCGCGCACGGTCCGACGTTCATGGGCAATCCGGTGGCCGCGGCCGTCGCCTGCGCCTCGATCGATCTGCTGCTCGGCCAGGACTGGCTGTCGGAGGTCAAGCGGATCGAGGCGGGACTGCGGGAGGGGCTGGCCCCCGCCGTGGAGGTACCGGGCGTGAAGGACGTCCGGGTCCTGGGCGCCATCGGGGTCGTCCAGCTCGACCACGCCGTGGACATGGCGGCGGCGACACGGGCCGCCGTACGCGAGGGCGTGTGGCTGCGGCCGTTCCGCGACCTGATCTACACGATGCCGCCCTACGTCACCGGCGACGCGGACCTGGCACGGATCGCACGGGCCGTGTGCGCGGCGGCACGGGAGGGATGACATGTCGGTACTGGTGATCACGGGGACGGGCACGGAGGTCGGCAAGACGGTCACGACCGCCGCCGTCGCCGCTGCGGCCCTCGCGGCGGGCCGGTCGGTGGCCGTGCTGAAGCCCGCGCAGACCGGGGTACGCCCGGACGAGCGCGGGGACGCCGACGAGGTCGCGCGGCTCGCGGGCGCCGTGACTGCGGCCGAACTCGCCCGCTACCCCGATCCGTTGGCCCCCGGTACGGCCGCTCGGCGGGCCGGTCGAGCCCCGGTGCACCCGCAGGACATCGCCGAGGCCGCCGCGAAGCTGGCCACCGATCACGACCTCGTGCTGGTCGAGGGGGCGGGCGGGCTGCTCGTCCGGTTCGACGCGGCCGGCGGCACGCTGGCGGACGCGGCCGAGCTGCTGACGGCGCCGGTGCTGGTCGTGGCGTCGGCGGGCCTGGGCACGCTCAACGCGACGGAGCTGACGGCACGTGAACTGCGCTCCCGCAATCTCCAGTTTGCCGGAGTGGTGATCGGGAGCTGGCCCGACTCCCCCGATCTCGCGTCGCGTTGCAACCTCGCGGATCTCCCGGACGTGTCCGGCGCTCCCCTGCTGGGGGCGCTGCCCGCCGGGGCGGCGGCCCTGGAGCCCGCCGACTTCCGGGCCGCGGCCCCGGGTTGGCTGGCGCCACGCCTGGACGGGACATGGGATGCGGAAGCCTTCCGCGTACGGCAGGCGCCCTAAGAGGCGTCGCTCTCGACGACGAGACGCACAAGCTCTATGCGGGAGCGGATGCGTCGCGTTGCAACCTCGCGGATCTCCCGGACGTGTCCGGCGCTCCCCTGCTGGGGGCGCTGCCCGCCGGGGCGGCGGCCCTGGAGCCCGCCGACTTCCGGGCCGCGGCCCCGGGTTGGCTGGCGCCACGCCTGGACGGGACATGGGACGCGGAAGCCTTCCGCGTACGGCAGGCGCCCTAAGAGGCGTCGCTCTCGGCGACGAGACGCACAAGCTCTATGCGGGAGCGGATGCCCAACCGGCTGAAGACACCCCGCAGATGGTGGTCGATCGTGCGGGGGCTGAGTGCGAGGCGGCCGGCGATCTCTCGGTTGGTGGCGCCCTCGGCGGCCATACGGGCGATCAGGAGTTGCTGGGCGGTCAGGCGCGCGACGGGGTCGCCGGCGCCACGTGCGGGTGAGGCGGGGGCGCCGAGGGCGCGGAGTTCGGCGCGGGCCTGGCCGGCGCAGTGCGGGGCGCCGAAGGACTCGAAGGCCTCCAGGGCGCTGTGCAACCGGTCGCGTGCCTCCGTGCGACGGCGCAGCCGGCGCAGCACGGAGCCGAACAGCAGTTCCGTACGGGCGCGTTCGAAGTCGCGGGTGCCACGGGCGTGCAGGTCGAGGGCCGTGCGGTAGTGGTCGAGGGCCTCGACTCCGGGTGTGAGCAGGGCCCGGCTGCGGGCGCTCAGGGCCAGGTCGTCGGGGCTGCGGACGGCACGGGCCCAGCGGTCGTAGTCCGCGTGCGCGGCCCGGGCGACCCGGGTGTCCCCGGTGCGGGCGGCGGCCTCGACGTAGTGCGGGGTGGCCAGGTGGCGGATGGCCCGGTGGCCGTGGCCGGGACCGAAACCGGCGAGGGCGCGCAGTCGTGCAGCGGCCGCGTCGTACCGGCCGAGGGTCAGATCCAGGAAGGCCAGCGCCCACTGGGCGAGCGCTGCGGGCAGGCCCAGTCCGCGGGCGAGGGCGTACGAGCGGGAGGCCTCGGCCCGTTCGCGGCAGACGTCGGCGTCGCCCGTGATCGCCGCGAACATCGCCAGGGCAGCCTGCAGATGGCAGGCGCCGTTGTCCTGTCCGGTGGCGTGGGCCTGACGCAGAGCGTCGGCCGCGGCGGCCTCCGCGGTGCGCGGACGGCCGGTCCAGAAGTCGGCGTACGCACGGAACTCCATGGCCTGTGACACCCCGGCCGTCGCGCCCTGTCCCCTGGCCGAGGCGGCCGCGCGCAGGGTGGCGGTGGCGGCGCGGGTGTGGTCGCCGAGCATCAGCGCGGCGATACCGGCGTGCAGCAGGAGGGTGGGATCCCCGCCGGGACCGCACCGTCCGGCCGTCGCCTCCAGCAGATCCCGGGCGTCCTCGTACCGCCCGTCGACGGCCGCCGCCAGCCCGCTCAGGGTGCCCGGAGGCACGATCCCCGCCCGGCGGGCGAGCCCGGCCGCCTCCCGGCAGCGTCTCAGGTCACCTGTGTACATGGCCGCTTCGGTGGCCCGGGCCAGGAGTTCGGTGGCGGGGGCGGATGCGTCCGCCGGTACGGCTGCCCGGCTCCGCCGCCCGGCGCCTGCCTCCGCCGGCACGGATGCCCCATCCGCTCCGGCCTCCCCCGCCGCCGCCAGCAACGCGTCGAACGCCTCGGACGCGTTGCCCGTGCGCAGGGCGAGGAGGCCGGTGAGGGCGTCGTCGTGCGTGCCGTCGGCGAGCCGGCGGGCGCGGTCTCCGTCGCCGGCGCGCCAGGCGTCGGCGCCGGCCATGGCCAGCAGACGGTCCCGGTCGTGCGGGTGGGGGGAGAGCGTGGCGGCACGCTCGGCGAGGGCGGACGCCAGCGCGGGACGGCCCGCGGACCGTGCCTGGTCCGCGGACGTCCGCAGCTCCGCAGCCAGCCGGGCGCTGGGCCCGAGCGCACCCGCTGCCCGGTGCCAGGAGCGATGGGGCGTCTCGCTCCGGCCGGGCAGTACACGTGCCAGCAGCCGGTGGACGTCACGCCGGTCCGCAGGGGAGGCCGTCTCGTACGCGGCGATCCTCGTCCAGGCGTCCCGGAAGCGCACCCCGCCCGCCGTCGCATACGCGATCCCGGCCGTCTCGGCCGCTTCGAGCGGACGGGTGTCGAGGCGGGCGGCCGCGACGGCACGCAGGAAGGCGTGGGTGGGGACCGGGTACTGGTCGGCCGACGCGAGGAGCAGCAGCAGCCGGGTGTCGTCGGGCAGCGCCCGCACCTCGGCACGGTGCGCGCGCAGCAGCTCCGGGGCGAGTTCGGCGGGCTGGGTCGGCAGCGGGTCGAGGCCGGCCGACTGACGCGGAGTGAGGAGCGGGACGAGTTCGGCGGCGGCGCGCGGATCGCCGTACACGGAACGCAGCAGCCGTACCCGGACGCCTTCCGGGAGCGCCGCGGCCCGGCTCGGCCTCCCGTCCGGGAACGGCGGTGGCGAAGTGCGGTCAAGAGGTGGGGGGTTCACCGGAGTCACCACGCAATCGACGTTACTGGCGAGTTAATTGACACGTAAAGACCGGCGATTTCGCCGATGCGGCGCGCATAGACCCGATCCGACACTCCTGACAACCCCACACGTTTCAGGAGGCTTCATGCAGCGCCACAAGCGTCGTATGGCCACGGTCCTGTCGGCCGTGGTCGCATCGCTCCTTCTGTCACTGTCCTTCTCCGCACCGTCCGCCCACGCCGCGACCCACAACCCCGTCGTCTTCGTGCACGGCATCAGCAGTTCGTCGAGCAGCTGGGACGACTGGGTCGCCGACTTCAAGGCCGACGGCTACTCCGCCGCCGAGCTGGACGCGTGGTCCTACAGCTGGTCGCAGTCGAACGTCACCACCGCCCAGCAGCTGGCCACCGAGATCAAGAACGTCCTCGCGAGGACAGGCGCGTCCAAGGTCGACATCGTCGCTCATTCCATGGGTGTGCTCAGCGCCCGCTACTACCTGAAGAACCTGGGCGGAACGTCATACGTCGACGACTTCGTCTCCACGGCGGGCACGAACCACGGCACGACCACCGCCTCGTGGTGCGCGTGGCTCTACACGTCGTGCGCCGAGATGTACACGGGCAGTTCGTTCCTGACCGCGCTCAACTCCGGCGACGAGACGCCCGGCGGCGTCGCGTACGCCAGCTACTGGTCGAACTGCGACGACGCGCTCACCCCCGACACCACCGCGATCCTGAGCGGCGCCACCAACGTGGAGGTCGGGTGCGTTTCGCACACCGACATGAACAACGACTACGGGGTGTACGAGCAGGTGCGGGACTTCGTGGCCTGACGGCCGCGGCGTAGAGGGGGTGCGCGGGGCTCGTTCGGGGGACAATCGCGGTAGCGGCAACTGCGCGCAGGAGGTCGCCATGCCGACGGGAGCCACCAGGGACGCCGTCCACCACCCCCTCTTCGCCCGTTTCTACGCCCGGTTCAGCGTGGCGGCCGAACGCACCGTCGGCCCGCACCGTACCGAGTTGCTGGGCGGGCTGTCCGGGCGGGTCATCGAGATCGGAGCGGGCAACGGGCTGAACTTCGCGCACTTTCCGAGAGCGGTCTCCGAGGTCGTGGCGATCGAACCGGAGCGCACCCTGCGGCAGCTGGCGCTGACCGCGGCACGGCGCGCGGACGTGCCGGTGGACGTGGCGCCGGGCGCGGCGGAGGCGCTGCCGGTCAAGAGCGAGGCCTTCGACGCCGCCGTGGTGTCACTGGTGCTGTGCAGTGTGCGCGACGTGGAGCGCGCTCTGCGGGAGATCCGGCGTGTGCTGCGCCCGGGCGGCGAGCTGCGGTTCTTCGAGCACGGCAGGGGCGGCGGCCGGGGCATGCTGCTGACCCAGCGCGCACTGGACCGCACGGTGTGGCCGCTGCTGTTCGGTGGCTGTCATGTGAGCCGTGACCCGGTGGGCGCCATCAGGTCGGCCGGATTCGAGGTCGGGCCGTACCGGCGACTGCTGGTACCGGACAAGGGGCCGACCGTCCCCAGTTCGTACTGTGTGCTCGGCACGGCCTGGCGGCCCTCTGAGCAGCAGAGCTCCTGATCACAGGCTCCACTGCCGCAGTTCGCGGGCGATGTCGGCGACCGAGGCCTCGCCGCTCTTCACCAGGCGGGCCAGCTCGCGTACCTGCTCGGGCGAGGTGACGACCTTGAGGCCGCTGGCGACCAGGTAGGCGTAGGCGACCGCGGATGCGAACAGGGCGTTCGAGCGTTCCAACGCCGGCACGTGGATGAGCAGTTGGAGAAGCGAGGCGGCGCGTGCGTGCGGGGTGTCGTAGACGGGGACGTCGAATATCTCGGCCTGGTGCCGTGCGACGGCGGCGACGAGAGCTCCCCAGTCGGTGACCTGCGGATCTCCGGGGGTCATCCGCTCGGCGAGCATCAGCAGCCAGGCGAGATCGATTCTCAGATCGTTCAACGGCTCAGCGACGACCTTCGTGCTCCGCGCCGAACTCCTCGGCGAAGACCGTCTCGTACTGCTTCATGAAGTCGGCGGCGGCCTCCACGAAGGTGTGACCGACCTCGCCGGTGTCCTGTCTGACCAGCTCTTCGATGTAGCGGTTGACGCTCATGCCGCGGGCCAGGGCGCGTTCACGGGCGGCGCGGGCCGTGCCCTCGTCCACCCTCACGTTCAGCTGGGTCTTCGCCATACATAGAAGCTAGCGCCGGCACGCTAGCACCGGCAAGTGGTCCTCCCCCGGGTGGAGCGTGGCCCTTACATCCGTATCAGGGACCCGACCTGGGGCGGAGGCCGATCGGGACCTTTGGGGGATTCCGAGTGTGCGCGGGATCACACTACGCTCGGCGGGACAAAGGAGTCATGGCAGTCACGACGTCCAGGAACAAGGAGGCGGTCTTGTCCACACCTGCTGCGGAGCACGCCCCGGGTCAGGCCCCGGCCGACGGCATCGCGGCCCGCGCCCGCGGTCTGACCAAGGCGTACGGCTCGGGCGAGACGACCGTGCTCGCCCTGGACTCGGTGGACGTGGACATCGCGCGCGGCCGCTTCACCGCTGTCATGGGGCCCTCGGGGTCCGGGAAGTCCACATTGATGCACTGTCTGGCGGGACTCGACACCGTCTCGGCCGGACAGGTGTGGCTCGGCGACACCGAGATCACGGGCCTGAAGGAGCGGGAGCTGACCCGGCTGCGGCGGGACCGCATCGGCTTCATGTTCCAGTCGTTCAACCTGATCCCGACGCTCAACGCGGTCGAGAACATCACTCTGCCCATGGACATCGCGGGCCAGAAGCCCGACCCGAAGTGGCTGGACCAGGTCATCGACACCCTGGGGCTGCGCGACCGGCTCAAGCACCGGCCGGCCCAGCTCTCCGGCGGCCAGCAGCAGCGCGTCGCCTGCGCCCGTGCGCTCGCCTCGCGTCCCGAGCTGATCTTCGCGGACGAACCGACCGGCAACCTCGACTCGCGCGCGGGCCTCGAGGTCCTCGCCTTCCTGCGCAACGCCGTCGACGACCTCGGGCAGACCGTCGTCATGGTCACCCATGACCCGGGCGCCGCCGCCCACTCCGACCTGGTGCTGTTCCTTGGGGACGGGCGGATCGTGGACGAGATGGAACGGCCGACCGCGGAGGCGGTGCTGGAACGTATGCGCCTTTTCACCGGGGGAACCCCCCAGACCCCCGGCTTCGATGTGATCCGCAGTCAGTTCGACGACGCGGCCAAGGAGGACTGAGGCGGTGCTCAAGGCAACGCTCAGGAGCTTCCTCGCCCACAAGGGGCGGCTGATGCTCTCCGCCCTGGCCGTCGTCCTGTCAGTGGCGTTCGTCGCGGGCAGTCTGATCTTCTCCGACACGGTGACCCGCACCTTCGACCGGCTCTTCGCGTCGACGTCGGCCGACGTGACGGTGGCGCCGAAGGACGACCTGAACGCGTCCGTGCCCACCGGCGCCGTCCAGACCGTGCCCGCCTCGCTCGCCGGCCGCCTCACCGGGGTCGACGGGGTCGCGTCGAGCCGCGCGGGGGTGGGCGTCGAGAACATCACGGTGGTCGACAGCAAGAACAAGTCGGTCGGACCCACCACCGGCGCCCCCACGATCGCCACCGACTGGTACCCCACCGATCGCAGCCCGGTGAAGCTGACCTCGGGCCACGCCCCGCGCGGCGCCGGTGAGGCGCTGCTCGACGCGGACACCGCCGACAAGAAGCACGTGAAGATCGGCGACACGCTGACGGTGCTGGCCCAGCCCGGCACCTTCAAGGTCGAGATCGTCGGCATCGCCACCTTCACGACCACCAACCCGGGCGCGGCCCTCGTCTTCCTCGACCCCGAGACCGCCGCCAAGCAGCTGCTGGGCTCCGCGGACAAGGCCACCAGCATCGAGGTGGACGCGGCACAGGGGGTGACCGACGCCGAACTCAAGCGCCGCGTCGTCGCCGCGCTCGGCAGCACGTCCTACGACGTGAAGACCGCCGACGAACAGGCCAAGTCGTCGGCCGAGGACCTGGGCGGCTTCCTCGACGTCATCAAGTACGTGATGCTGGGCTTCGCCGGGATCGCCGTCCTGGTCGGCGTCTTCCTGATCGTCAACACGTTCTCGATGCTGATCGCCCAACGCACCCGGGAGCTCGGTCTGCTGCGCGCCCTCGGCGCCGACCGGCGCCAGGTGCGCAGATCGGTCCTCACGGAGGCGATCCTCCTCGGCGTCGTCGGCTCGACCCTGGGCCTGGCGGCCGGCATCGGGCTCGCGGCCGGGCTGATCAAGCTCATGGGCGTGTTCGGGATGAACCTCAAGACCACCGAGATGGTCATCGGATGGGGGACTCCCGTGGCGGCGTACGTCGTCGGCGTCGGCGTCACCTTCGTGGCGGCGTATCTGCCGGCCCGGCGTGCGGCGGTCGTGTCGCCGATGGCCGCGCTCGCGGACGCCGAGATCGCCGGTGTGGGCCGCCCGTTGCGTGTGCGCGCGGTGGTCGGCGCGGTGATCGGAGCGGCCGGGACGGCCGCGCTCGTGGGCTGCGCCCTCTCGTCGAAGACCGGCTCGGCGGCCTCTCTGCTGGGCCTCGGCGTCGTCCTCACACTGATCGCGACCGTCATCGCGGGCCCGCTCCTGGTGCGCCCGGTGATCCGGGTGCTCGGCGCGGCCTTCCCGGCGCTGTTCGGGTCGGTCGGCCGCATGAGCCTGCGCAACGCCCTGCGCAATCCGCGTCGTACGGGCGCCACGGCGGCGGCGCTGATGGTGGGGCTGGCGCTGGTCGGCGGCATGTCGGTGGCGAGTGCCTCGATGTCGAAGTCCTTCGACGAGCAGATCGACAAGACGCTGGGTGCCGACTTCGTGATCCAGAACGCCAACTTCACGCCGTTCACGCAGGAGGTCACCGACAAGGTGCGCGGCACGGAGGGCGTCGGTCTCGTCGTACGGCAGCGGTTCGCGCCGCTCGCGGTAACCCTGCCCGACGGCAAGCGGATCGAGACGACCGCCGGCGGATACGACGACCGGCTCGACGACGTCGCCCAGGTCGTGTACGCGCAGGGCGACACGGCTGCCGCCCTGGCCGACGGCGCCATCGGCATGGACGTCGACTTCGCCAAGGACCACGACGTGCGGGTCGGCAGCGTGATCCCCGTCGAGTTCCCCGGCGACCAGCGGACCGAGTTGAAGGTGGGTGCCCTCACCGACCAGGACTCCGCCGACGGGTTCGGGATGCAGGGCGGGCTGTTCTTCGGCATCGCGACCGTCGAGAAGTACATCCCGGGCGGCCAGGACTCCGTGCTGTACGTGAACGCGGCCTCCGGCACGAGCGCCGACCAGCTGCGCGCGCGACTGGACCGGGCACTCGAGCCGTATCCGCAGGTGCAGGTGCGTGACCTGGCCGACTACAAGAAGCTGGTCCACGACCAGGTCGCCGTACTGCTCTACCTCGTGTACGCGCTGCTCGGCCTCGCGATCGTTATCGCGGTGCTCGGCGTGGTCAACACCCTCGCCCTGTCGGTGGTCGAGCGCACGCGCGAGATCGGGCTGCTGCGGGCCATCGGGCTCGCCCGGCGGCAGCTGCGCCGGATGATCCGGCTGGAGTCGGTGATGATCGCGGTGTTCGGGGCGGTGCTGGGCCTTGCGCTGGGACTGGTGTGGGGCGTGTGCACCCAGCAGGTGCTGGCGCTGCAGGGCATGAAGGCGCTGGCGATTCCGTGGGGCACGGTCGTCGCGGTGGTGATCGGCTCGGCGGTCGTGGGCATCGTCGCGGCGCTGCTGCCCGCGTTGCGTGCATCCCGCATGAATGTGCTGGCAGCAATCGCGCACGAGTGATGGAATCGCGGCAGGTACTCAAGTCCCTTGCGGGTGAGGAGAGTTCATGCCGCGTTCCTTCCGCTTCGGTGTCAGCCTGATCCATCCCTCCCCCGCCGAAGAGTGGCGGGCCAAGTGCCGGCGGGCCGAGGAACTCGGTTACGACGTGATCCTGGTCCCCGACCACCTCGGCATGCCGGCGCCGTTCCCGGCCCTGGTCGCGGCCGCCGAGGCCACCGAGCGGCCTCGGCTGGGCACGTTCGTCCTCAACGCGGGTTTCTGGAACCCGGCGCTGCTGGCCCGCGAGGTGGCGACGACGGACGCGCTCACCGGCGGCCGCCTCGAACTCGGCCTCGGTGCCGGCTACGTACGGGCGGAGCACGACACGGCGGACCTGCCGTGGGGTTCACCGGGTGAGCGAGTGGACCATCTGCGGCGTACGGTCGAGGAGTTGGACCGGCTGCTCGGCTCCGGCGAGCAGCAACCGCAACCGGCACAGAAGCCACGGGTGCCGCTGCTGATCGGCGGCAACGGCGACCGCGTGCTGCGCCTCAGCGCCCAGCACGCCGACATCGCGGCGTTCGGAGGCGCGTACGCGGACCCCACGAGCACGACGGGCCGGCTCGTCCCTATCACGGCGGAGCGGTTCGACGAACGGGTGGCCCGGTACCGGGGGTTCGCGGCGGGCCGCAAGGAGCCCGCGGAGCTGAACCTGCTCCTGCAGATGGTCGTCGTCACCGAGGACCGCGAGGGCGTGGTCCAGCCCCTGCTCGACCGGCTGCCGGAAGTGACCCTGGAACAGGCGCTGGCGCTGCCCATCCTCCTGCTCGGCCCACTGGAGCGGATCGTCGAGCAGGTGCTGGCGCAGCGCGAGCGGTACGGGTTCACGTACCTGACCGTGTTGGAGCCGTACATGGAGGCCTTCGCACCGGTGATGGCCCGCCTGCGCGGGCAGTGACCGTCCGCATGCCGGAATTCCGCGTCCCGCGACTCCGGCCGTGATGGGATCGCCGCATGCCTGAACTGCGGATACGGGCCGCGACGCCCGACGACCTCGACACCGTGCTCGCCTTCTGGAAGACGGCCGCCGAGGGCACGAGCATCAGCGACGACCGGGAGGGCGTGGAGCGGCTGGTCGCCCGCGACCCCGAGGCGCTGATGCTGGCCGAGGTGGACGGCGAGCTGGTCGGCACGGTGATCGCCGGTTTCGACGGGTGGCGCTGCCACCTGTACCGGCTGGCGGTGCACCCGCAGCGGCGGCGGCAGGGCATCGGCTCGGCGCTGCTCAACGCCGCGGAGGAACGGTTCGTACGGCTCGGCGGGCGCCGTGGCGACGCGATGGTGCTGACGCGCAACGAGACCGCACATCATGCGTGGCGTGCCGCGGGGTATGCGCCCCAGGAGCGCTGGCGGCGCTGGGTGAAGCCGTTCACCGGCTGAGCTTCTTTGCCTATCCTTTACCATTGGAGGACCGCATGCGGTTCCGATCCGGTCCTCCAATGAAAGGTGTGAGCGTCCGCCCATGGGCGAGCCTCCCGGTACGCGACATCGCGCGATCCTCCCTGCCCTGGCCGACCATGGGACGGAGGTGACCCGATGACCGAAGTGCTCCTCCTGCTGGTGGCGATCCTGCTGTCGTTCGCCTGCGGTGCCTTCGTCGCGGCCGAGTTCTCCCTGACCACGGTCGAGCGCAGCGAACTGGAGCGGGCCGTGGAGCGCGGCGAGCGGGGGGCGTCGGGCGCGCTCAAGGCCGTTCGGAACCTGACCTTCCAGCTCTCCGGGGCCCAGCTCGGCATCACTGTCACCAACCTGGTCGTCGGCATGCTCGCCGAGCCGTCCATCGCCACCCTGATCGCGGGACCGCTGGAGTCGCTCGGCATCTCGCGCTCCACGGCCTCCTCCGTGGCGCTGGTGCTCGGCACGGCCCTGTCGACCGTCTTCCTGATGGTCGTCGGCGAACTCGTGCCCAAGAACTGGGCGATCTCCTCACCGCTTCCGATGGCCAAGCGGGTGGGCAACGCGCAGCGCTGGTTCAGCGCCGCCTTCCGCCCCTTCATCACCCACCTCAACAACGCCGCGAACCGTGTGGTGCGCCGCCTCGGGGTGGAACCCACCGAGGAGCTGGCCGCCGCACGCGGACCGCAGGAGCTGGCCGCCCTGGCCCGGCACTCCGCCCGGGAGGGCGCCCTGGAGCCGGACACCGCCGAGCTGTTCGTACGGACACTGAACCTCGCCGACCTGACCGCGGAGAACGTGATGACGCCGCGGGTCCAGGTCATCGCCCTGGACGCCCAGGCGACGTGCGAGGACGTGGCGAACGCCACCCGGGCGACGGGCCTGTCCCGCTTCCCCGTCTACCGCGGCAACCTCGACTCGGTCGTCGGTACCGCCCACGTGAAGGACGTACTGGCGCTGCCCGCGGAGCGCCGGCCCCGGGTGCCCGTCTCCGAGCTGATGCGCGAACCGCTGCTCGTGCCGGAATCCCTGACCGTGGACCGGCTGCTCGACCGGCTGTCCGGGAAGCGCACGATGGCCGTGGTCATCGACGAGTACGGCGGTACGGCGGGAGTCGCCACGCTCGAGGACATCGTCGAGGAGGTCGTCGGCGAGGTGCGGGACGAGCACGACCCCCACGAAACGCCCGACCTGGCCCCGGCCGGCACGGACGAGGAGGGACGCAGCCTGTACTCGGCGGACGGCGCGGCCCGCGTCGACCAGCTCGCCGTCGTCGGTCTGCGGCCGCCCGAGGGGCCGTACGAGACGCTGGCCGGCCTCGTGGCGACGGAGCTCGGCCGCATACCGGCCGTCGGCGACACCCTGGAGGTCGCCGGATGGCGGCTGGACGTGGTGGACGCGACGGGGCACAGGGCGGCCCGGGTTCTGCTGCACGCGCCGCTCGACGACTCCGTCGAGAAGGGGGGCCTGCGGTGACCGCCGTACAGCTGCTGATCGGTCTGGCGACCCTCGTCGTCAACGCCTTCTTCGTCGGCGCCGAGTTCGCGCTGATCTCCGTACGACGCTCCCAGATCGAGCCGTACGCCGAGCACGGCGACCGGCGGGCCAGGAGCGTGCTGTGGGGTCTGCAGCACGTGTCCGCGCTGATGGCGGCCGCGCAGCTCGGCATCACACTGTGCACCCTGGTGCTCGGTGTGGTCGCGGAGCCGGCGATCGCTCACCTGCTGGAGCCGGTGTTCCACGCGCTGGGCGTGCCCAAGAGCGCCGGGCACGCGGTGTCCTTCGTGATCGCGCTGACCCTGGCGACGTACCTGCACATGCTGCTGGGCGAGATGGTGCCGAAGAACATCGCGCTCGCCGAGCCGGTGCGCACCGCGCTGGCGCTCGGTCCACCCCTGGTCGCGCTGTCCCGGGCGCTGCGCCCGGTGGTCTTCGCGATCAACGCCTTCGCGAACGCCCTGCTGAAGCTGATGCGGATCGAGACCCGGGACGAGGTCACCGCGGCCTTCTCGGACGCCCAGCTCGCCCAGATCGTGAAGGACGCCGGCGAGGCGGGCCTCATCGACGACCGGGCGCAGGAGCGGCTGCACGACGCGCTGGAGCTGGGCCGCAGGCCCGTCCGCGACGTGGTCCTGCCACTGGAACGCGTCGTCCACGCGCGCGTGGGCGTCACGCCGGAGGAACTGGAGCGGCTGGCGGCCGAATCCGGCTTCTCCCGCTTCCCCGTGGTGGACGAGGGACGCCGGATCGTCGGCTATCTCCATGTGAAGGACGCGCTGGACGCCTCGCCGCGCAACGAGCCGTTCCAGCTGCGGGACATGCGGTCCATCGCGCGCGTACGGGAGACCACGCCGCTGGACGACGTGCTCACCGCGATGCGGGGCAGCCGTACGCACCTCGCGGCCGTGCTCGAGTCCGAGGGACGGCTGGCGGGTCTGGTGACCATGGAGGACGTACTGCGGGAGCTGTTCGGGCAGCGGGCGTGAGAAGCCGGGGCCGCGCGGGCCGACCGACCGATGGGTATGGAGCTCGGGATACCATCTCTGTCGCCATGGAGACGAACCCCACTCACACCAGCCTGGTCGCGGTCGGCGACTCCTTCACCGAGGGCATGTCGGACCTGCTGCCCGACGGCTCCTACCGGGGCTGGGCCGACCTCCTCGCGGGGCGGATGGCCGCCCGCACGCCCGGTTTCCGGTACGCCAATCTCGCCGTGCGCGGCAAGCTGATCGGGCAGATCGTCGAGGAGCAGGTGGACGTGGCGGCCGCCATGGACGCCGACGTCATCACGCTGGTCGGCGGCCTGAACGACACGCTGCGCCCCAAATGCGACATGGGGCGCGTGCGGGGGCTGCTCACGGAGGCCGTGGAACGGCTGGCCCCCTCGTGCAAGCAGCTGGTGCTGATGCGCAGCCCGGGCCGGCAGGGTCCGGTCCTGGAGCGGTTCCGGCCGCGCATGGAGGAGCTGTTCGCCTGCATCGACGAACTCGCCGCCCGGCACGGCGCGCTGGTCGTCGACCTGTACGGGGCTGCGTCGCTCGGCGACCCGCGGCTGTGGGACGTGGACCGGCTGCACCTGACGGCCGAGGGGCACCGCCGGGTCGCCGAGGCGGTCTGGCAGGGGCTCGGCTACGAGCCCGAGGACACCGACTGGCACACGCCGATGCCGGCGACGGTCCCACCTGGCTGGGTCACGCGGCGCGTCACGGACGTCCGGTTCACCCGGCAGCACCTGCTGCCGTGGATCGGCCGCCGTCTGACGGGCCGGTCCTCCGGCGACGGACTGCCGCCCAAGCGGCCCGAGCTGCTGCCCTACGAGGGGCCGGCGGCGTAGGCGGTCGTCATGACGACGCGCGTGATCAACCTCCGGGGCCGGATCCACGAGTTCGGCCCCCGGCTGGAACACGCGCCGCAGGACGTGGTCTACGTCGGCCGCCGCTGGACCCTGGGCGGCTGGGACCTGCCCCGCCATGCGCTGTACAACCCCTTCGCCTACGACACCCCGAAGAAGAAGCGCGACGGCACCCGGGCCGAGGTGATGGCCATGTACCGGGCGTATCTGCTGGATCGGCCCGAGCTGCTCGAGCTGGTCGACGGCCTGCGCGGGAAGACACTGGCCTGCTGGTGCGCGCCGGAGCCGTGCCACGCCGGGGTGCTGGCCGAGCTCGCGGACTCCTCGGGGTGACGGGCGTCTCGTAGGTTCCGCCAAACGGGACTGTGGCGCTGGCCTGCACGAATCGCCAGTAGAATCCGTCTACTGTTCTACCTTCCACACTATCTGTGCAGGTCAGGTGGTATGGAGAGTGGCCCACTAGAGATCATCTCTCACATTTTCTCACCGGACGCTTTTGGATCACCTCCGTGGAAGGCGTCCCACGCAGCCGCCGCGACCCGCATGTCCTCGGGCGCAACGTGCACGTATTTCCGCTTCGTGAAGTTCGCGTTCGTGTGTCCCGCCCACGCGGCCAGCACCACATCCGGGACGCCGCCGTTCACAGCGAGGTAGGTCAGACAGGAATGCCGAGCGTCGTACAGACGCACCTGCCGCAGGCCAAGACGGCGCATCAGCCGGTAGGCGTGCTCGCGCAGCTGCCGGGTGTTCAGCGGAAGCCCGAGTTCGTCGACGAGGACGTACCCGGTGTCCGTGTAGCCCTCCCCCGCAGCCAGCCTCTCCCGGGCCTGCTGCGCCTTGAACTTCTTCAGCGCCTCCCATGGCCATTGCGGGAGCGGCAGCGCACGCTCGCCCGCGGCCGTCTTGGCGTCCTTCTCCAGCACCTTGACGTTGCCGATCATCGTGCGGGTGTTGGTCATCTCGAGGACACCGAGTTGCAGGTCAATGTCCGACCAGCGTTGCCCGCACACCTCAGCCGGCCGCAGACCCATCAGGCTGAGCAGCATCGGCGCATACAGCCGGTCCTGCTCGATGCCGCGGATGAACACCTGCACCTCGTCGACGGTCCACGGCTTCGGCTTGTCGCGCTCCCGCTTGTCCGTCTTCTTGTCGGCGAGCGACACCCGCACGAACTGAGCCGGGTTGACCGGGATCAGCTTCCGTACAACGGCCCGCCCCAGCGCTTCACGGAGACGGACCATAATCCCGCCCACAGTGGACACCGCCAGACGCGTACCGGGCTCGCCGCCCTTGCGACGGCCCGTGGCCACGATCTCGTCAATGCAGTCCTGCAGCTGGTCCTCGGTGAGTTCCTGCAGCCGGACGTGCCCGAGGCGGTCGTAGACGTGGACCAGGGCGAGCCGGTACGTGCGGATCGTCGTCTCCTCGACGTCCCGCTGCTTGTACTCAAGCCACTGGTCAAGCCACTCCCCCAGCGTGATCTTGTTGGGGGCGATGAAGGTCCCCGCGGACCGCTCAGCGACGATCCGGGAACGCTCCGCCAGAACCTCCTTCCTCGTGTCCTTCGTGATCGTGAGTTGAATCCGCTTGCCGTTCTCGTCGCGGCCGGCGTCGACCACGGTGCGGTAGCGGGTCTTGCCGTTCTGCAGGGTGACCTTTTTGATCTCGGCCATTCCCTCCCCCTCCTACGCGGATCCCGCTCCCGCGGGCGGCCTCACTCTTGTTCCTTCAAGAACCGTCGCAGCGCTTCGGGATTGGACAGCAGGGCGCTGATCAGGTCGGAGAGCTGTGTCGTCGTGGCGGCCTGCTGCGCGGCGGCGCCTTCAAAGTGAGGACCACCCGGGCGCATCCACGGCGGCCGGGAGTACAGGGCGTACTCAAGCGTGGCCGCATAGGCGCTGTCCTCCGGCATGTGCAGCGGGCGCGTCCCGTCCACCCAGGCCCAAGCCGTGTCCGATTGGACCTCGCCACCGCCGGTGACCTCAAACCGGTCTTCCGGTGAGCTGGTTGGCGGCAGGAGAAGAGCGGAGGGCGAGACCCCAAGCACCACAGCGAGCGCCGTGAGGTCGTCGACGTCAACCCGCCGTTCGCCCTTCTCGATCCGCGTGATGCCGGTGGGCGGGATCGGCTGGCCAGCCGCCTTCAAGGCGTCCGCCAACCTTGTCGTGGACAGTCCGCGGGCCTTACGGAGCCGCTTCAAGTTAGCGGCCACGTGCCGGCTGGTGGGGCCCCATCCTGCGCCCTCAGGTAGCTCTTCAGTCTCGATTGCTGTCACTTTCGCAGCGTCCCATGCGGAACCTTGCACAGTCAACGACACTCCCGTACAGTCCGAGTATCGCAGTGACCGCTGCGAATCTTGGAGGTTGTCATGCGCAATAGCGCATCTGACGCGCTCAATCTCGATGAGTGGCTGACGCCGGCTGAGGCTGCCAAGCTCGCCAAGCTCAGCGTTCGCACGCTGTCGGACAAGCGCTGGAAGGGCACCGGCCCGCGCTACACAAAGCTCTCGCCCGGCAAGGGCGGCCGCATCCGCTACCGCCGCGGCGACGTCCTCGCCTGGCTCGCGGGTGACCAGCCAGTAAGGGCCGCCTGATGAAGGCCGCACCGCCGACCCTCGACGAAATCCGCGGATGGCCCGCCGCAGTCGGAGTCCCCGACGCAGCACGCGCCATCGGCATCTCGAAGTCCCAGATGTACGCGCTGATCAACCGCGGCGAGGCGCCCGTCAAGGTCCTCAGCTTCGGCACCCGACACCGGGTCGTCACCGCCTCGATCGTGAAGCTCCTCGAAGCCGCGTAACGACAGCGCCCCCCGCCAGACATGACGAGACCCCGGGCAATCCGCTCGCCAGCAGACCCGGGGCCACATCACAGAAAGGAACGACGCCAATGACAACACTGCCACAGCCGCCCAGCGCCGTACACCGCGACCTCGCCGACCAGGCATACGAGCAGCTGCTCGACGCCGACAACCTCACCACCGCCCAACTGGAACGGCTGATCGGACTCGCCGGCCGCAACCACGGACCCGCGCTCCTAGAAGAGGCCTACAGCGAAGCGAAGATCTCGGCCGAGACAGTGACCGCACTCATCGGCGGCATCTGGTCGGGGGCGGAATTCCCCGACCGGCAACTCGACCACGACACCTGGCGCTGGCTGTTCGACATCGCCGGATTCACGATCGACGGAATCCCGGCACCCCGCCCGACCGAGCCCATCCTCCTGTGGCGCGGCACCGTACCCGAGCGCCGAACCGACTGGTCCTGGACCACCGACCGGAAGGTCGCCGACGAATTCGCCGCAGGATCCGGCGGACGCCCGCCCGGTCGCCTGTACACGGTCCTCGCCCCGCCCGAGGCACTCCTGTGCGCCAACAACAGCCGCAACGAAGCCGAGTACGTCATCGACACCCGCGGCCTCACCGTCTTCGAAGCCCCCTGAGCCAGGGCCGGCCGCGCTCACGGGCGCGGCCAATTGATTCCCATCTGTTTCCGCGAGGACCGGCCAGCCCGGCAACCCGCAGCCTCGCACTCGCGGTAAGGAACGCAGAGTTGAACGAGAACCAGGACGCCCGCCACATGGCAGGCAGCGGGCGTCACAACGTCCAGGCGAGGACTCTGATCAGCGTACCCACCAATTCGGCCGCCGCGCCCGTCAAGGGCGCTGCTGCTCTCTGGTACGCGACCGCCCAGGGCTGGCGCGTGATTGCCCTTCACCACATCACGCAGGCTGGAACTTGCTCGTGCGGCAACCGGGATCAGGATCCCGAGCACGACTACAAACAGGGCGGCAAGCATCCCCTGCACAGTGCCTGGCAGGACAAGGCGACCACGGACGCCGACACGATCACCAGCTGGTGGCGTGCACGCCCGCAGGCGAACGTCGGGATCGCGACCGGCCGACAGTCCGGGATCTTCGTCCTCGACGTCGACCCGGACAACGGGGGCAACGAGTCTCTGGCAAAGCTTGAAGCGGAGTACGGGACGCTGCCGGCGACCTGGTACGTCGAGACGGGATCGGGCGGCGGGCACTGGTACTTCAACTATCCCGACTTCGAGATCACCAACGCCACGAAGGCGCTGCGGGCTCTTGGGATCAACGGCATCGACATCCGCGGTGACGGTGGCCAGGTAGTGGCCCCTCCGTCCGTGTCCGGCAAGGGTCCGTATATCTCGACCAAGACAACTCTCGCAGACGCTCCGGAGTGGCTACTCGAGATCCTCCGCCCGAAGCCGCGGGTGCAACAGCCGGCGGAACGACGGAGCTACACCTTCACGTCCGACCGCATCGACCAGTACACGCGCAAGGCCGTACAGGAAGAGTGCGATCAGGTCGTAGGCGCCCCCGACGGCGACCAGAACAACACGATCAACATCGCGGCGTACAACATCGGACAACTCGTCGGGGCTGGGGCGCTCACCGAGAACGAGGCGCGTGACGCCCTGCTCTCAGCAGCCCGCGCGGGCAACCATCCCGAGGGGCGCGCACTCCGCACGATCGAGTCCGGTCTCACAGCAGGCATGGCCGACCCGCGCCGCCCCTGGCCACCCGTCTCCAACGTGACGGAGTCGCAGACCCCGGAGCGCATCAAACGCGGCGTATACGGCAGCGAGACGGACGCGCGGGACCACTTCGCCGAGCCCCCGGACCCGCTCGGCGGTGCCGAAATGCCACCACCGTCACCCATCGACATCGACGCCGTGGTGCCGTCCGTACTCGCCGCTATGTCCAAGAACGTCGCTGCTCACCTGCAGGTGCCCGTAGAGGCCCCCGCACTGATGGGTTTGTCAGTTCTTTCCGTCGCAGCGCTCGGACGCTTCGAGGTCTGTGACGCAAGGTCCGGCTGGAAGCAGCCGCCCATCGTCCGCACGCTTACGCTGCTCCGCTCCGGGGAGCGCAAGAGCGACACGGTCCGCATCATGGCGCGCCCCCTCAAGTCAGCAGAACGCGAACGATGGATGGCCCATCAGGAAGCCCTCAAGGATGCCGAGACCGAACGGGAAAAGATCGAGTTCGGCCTTGAAGAGGTCCGCTCGAAGCTGAAGCGCGACTCATCGAACTCATCATTGCTCGCGGAGTTCGACGGGCTTAAGGCCAAGCTAGCCGGCCTTCCCGATCCGTCCGCGAACCCGCCGCAGCTCACCATCAGTGACTCTACCCCCGAGGCTCTCGTGCAGGCCCTGCACGACAACAAGGAGTGCCTGGGGATGCTCGTCGCCGAAGACACGCTCTTCGCGCAGATCGCAGGCATGTACTCCGGAACGCCGAACCTCGGCATCTATCTGTCCTCGTATGACGAGGAGGAGTACATCGTCAACCGCGTCGGCAAGGGTGTCCGCATCCTGTGGAACCCGGCGCTCGCCATCGGGATGCTGGTTCAGCCGCACGTCGTCGAGAACGCGGCCAGCATCCCCGGCGCGCGCAGCAGTGGCCTTCTCGGGCGATGGATCTTCAGCGTTCCCAAGTCCCTCATGGGTGAACGTCTCATCGCAAGCCCACCCCTCGACCAGGACACTGGTAACGCTTGGGAAGCCGCGGTCAAGAACCTTCTCAGCATGCCCATGCGGCCAGAGATCACCCCGGTCCTCTACCTGAGCGACGCGGCTCACCAAGGGCTGAACGACTTCCGCGCCTGGCTGGAGCCCACGCAGAAGGAAGTCGTCGGCCGCTACGCCCACATGACCGACTGGACAGGCAAGATCGCAGGAACCGTCCTGCGTCTCTCCGGCCTCTACCACCTGGCGGACGGACGCCCTATTGGCGAACCCATCGGCGCCGACGTCATGCTTCGGGCCGTACAGCTGGGCAGGTGGGCGTGCGGGCACGCCGAATACGTCCACCGCGTATGGCGCACCGCCGAGTCCAACCCCGGCGTCGAGTGGATCCTCAAGTGGCTCCGCACCCGCGACACGGACACCTTCACCCGCCGCGAACTCACGCGCAGCGGCTGCAGCAGGCAGGACTGGTACACACCGCAGGCCCTCGACGAGGCGCTCGCGGAACTCCACCGAACCCGGTGGATCGCCTCCGTCGCCGACACGGACGCATCGGGTCGACAGAAGAGTGCCGCCACGTTCATCGTCCACCCGGCCCTGAAGGGAGGGCCGCAGCATGACTGAGACCCTCCCGCTCCGGGACTACCAGCGTGCGGCAATCGACAAGCTCACCGAAGGGTGGCGAGCGGGCAGAGTACGGCTGGCCGTTGTGCTGCCCACAGGTGCAGGCAAGACCGTCGTGTTCAGTCACCTTGCCAACCTCATACATCACCGCCAGCACGTGCGCACGCTGATCATCGCGCACCGAGACGAGCTCATTCAGCAGGCCGCCGCCAAGGTGAAGGCCGTAGCCCCGCACCTCACCGTGGGCATCGTCAAGGCGGAGCAAGATGAGCACCAGGACGCCGACGTCATCGTCGCCAGCATCCAGACCCTCGCAGTACCCAAACGACGGGTAGCCATCACCGGTATCGGCCTGGTCATCGTCGACGAAGCGCACCACGCTGCGGCACCCACATACGTCGACGTCCTCAAGCACTTCGGGTGCTTCGACCGCACCCCGACAGCCGGCTTCACCGCGACGATGAAACGCGAAGACGGCGGCCTTGCCACCGTATGGGAAGAGGTCGTTTACACCCGGGACATCCTGGAGATGATCCGCGACCGGCACCTCGTCGACGTCAGGGGCAAGAAGGTTGTCGTCGACGAGCTCGCCCTCGACGATGTTGCCTCCCGCGGCGGGGACTTCCAGGAAGGGCAACTCGGCCAGGCCCTCGACGACTCCGGCGCATCCAAGGTTGTAGCCGACGCCTACATTGAGCACGCGGCCGACCGGCCCGGCGTCGTCTTCACGCCAACCGTCGCAACCGCCCACACCATGGCCGAAGCGCTCACCGCGGCCGGCATACCCACTGGCGTTGTGTCGGGGGAGATGCCGCGCGCCGAACGCGTCGACACGCTAACCAAGTTCAGCAGCGGCGAACTGCAGGTGCTGTCCAACTGCTCCGTCCTCACAGAAGGGTTCGACGCCCCCTGGACGTCATGCGCGGTCATCGCCCGGCCGACCCGCTCCGTCGTCCTCTACACGCAGATGGTCGGCCGCGTCCTGCGCCCCTGGAAGGGCAAGACCGACGCACTTGTACTCGACGTCACGGGCGCCTCAAGCCGCCACAAGCTCGCCTCCATCGTCGACCTCACCGACTACGAAGTCACCCAGCCGGAGGACGACGAGACCCTCGTCGACGCGGCCCGCCGCTCCAACGTCGGGCTGTCGCTGCCGCTGTCCACCATCGCCTGGGAAGACGTCGACCTCTTCCACAGCTCCGGCGCAGCCTGGCTCATGACCCGCGGGGGCGCCTGGTTCATCTCTGTGCCTGACGCCCACTACTTCCTTGTGGCTGGTAGCAGCCCCGAGGCGTACCGCATCCGCCGATGGATGCGCGGGGCCGGCGTCCAGACCCCCGACCTCGACACGGACTACCCCCTCGAGTACGCGATGCGGTGGGCCGAGATGTACGCCGCTAGGCACGGCGGCAGCATCGCTCGCCGAGACGCCTCGTGGCGCGCACGGCCCGCAACGGTGAAGCAGATCGCGGCCTGCCGCCGCAACAACATTCCCCTCCGCCCTGACGCCACCCAAGGGCTGGCCTCGGACGCGATGGCCATCTACTTCGCGTCACGCACTATCGACCGGTACACGTCGACGCTCGGCGGGATGGCTGCCTGATGACGGCGATCACCGTACAAAGCCAGACAAAGGTGGACGGCGACGCTGTCACCCCACCAACGTCGACAGCGCGTGACAACGTCGACAGCGCCAGGTGTCCACGTTTGAACACCTTTCAGACGACGAAAGTCGGGCAAAAGTCCCCATACGCGGACAGCGGTGCTGTCGACGTTGTCACCGCGCTGTCGACAGCGAACGCTGACAGCGTCAGCCCGCACGGCTGGGTACCTATGTCCGAATTCGCCCCGGCGTTCGCCCCCGAAAGCGCAGCCACTGGGGCGCCTGGGACCCACGCTGTCGACGTTGTCAACGCCCCTGCGTGCGCGACGACGCTGTCACGGCGCCCCATAGACATGGTTCGGAAGGCCTCCCTCCCTCCCTGCGGGCCAAACATGCAGGTGGGGCCAGCTAGTGGTTCGCCGATCCGTAAACGCGCTGGGCCCTGTCGACAGCGTCGACAGCGTCACGCGTCCACCTTTGGACACTTTCGCGCCACTTGCCTGGACGTTCAGCAAATGCCATCACTCAAGGAGGCTCCTCATGCTCGCCCCGAAGGAGATCGCCAACGTCGACGAGCCGACCGCGCTCGGCATCGCCGCACTCTGGAATGACGCCTTTCCGCTCGTCCGCCACATGCTCGACCATCAGTTCGACGACATTGAGGACGGCATCCGCCAGGCCCTCGAATGCGACAGCGCCGAATGCCAGACGCACGACGTGCGGCACCGCGACGGAGACGACACCTGCCCCTGCTGGGGCTGCGAGAACACCGGCCTGCTCGTCATGGCGAGCGACCTGCGCCAGTGGCTTGACCTGATCGACGCTGGCGAAATGCCAGACGCTTTGCCGTGGGGTCCCGAGAGACTGCTCAGCCTCGTCACCGACTGGCTCTTCGTGAACAACAACGCGCCCCGCGTGCGTGTACCGGACTACCGCCTGGGCCCCGTGTACCGCCTCCTCGCCGAGCTCGCGGACCAGACGGCCGTTATCTACGCGGCCTACAGCGACCCTGACTCGCAGTCGACGACGCGGGAGGCGCAGTGACCTCCCACGTCGAGCGGGCGATAGCCGAGCGCATCGCCCGTGCCCGGGCGGAGGCGGAACGCAAGCGCAAGGAACGGGAAGAGTTCGCCGCCCGCCGCGCCGCCGGCCTCATCGCCCGGCACCGCGCCAAGCTCGCCCGCCTCGGCCAGCAACTCGCCCCCACCTACGACCCCGACAACACCACCCTCGCCGCATCCGGCGCCCACTGAACGGAGAACCTCATGCCCGCCATCACCCTGCGCGCCGACCACCTCCCCCCCAGCCTTGCCAACCTCCTCGACGCCTACACCCAAGCCAGCCAGGCCGCCGTTGAGGCCCGCCGCGCCCTCGACACCGCACCCATCCAGGAGCGCCACGAACTCACCGAGCCCGCCGAGAAGGCACACACCGCGGCCGTCGAAGCCCTGGGCGCCCTCGAGGCCGCCACCGCCCGCAGCAACCAGCAGCTGCGGGACTCCGCCAGCGGCGCCTACTTCTCCCACGTCGAGGCCGCCCGCACCGCCCTGGCCACGGCCGAGCAGGAGATGCGCTCAGCCGCCGCGGCGGCGGGCCTGTACGCCACGGCCACGGCTCGCCCGGGTCGGCGCGTGCTGAACATCGAGGGCGACGCCGCGGGCCGCTCGAAGGGCAAGCAGCGCGCAATGCTCTGCGTCAGCGAGATCCGTGAAGTCCTCGGCCAGCTGCCCGACGCCGTCGACTGACCCAACCGGCCGGGTCTGTCGTGGGCCCGGCCCTGAACACATGGAGGTCGAACGTGGGCAACGTCCCCCAGACCCACCCCAACAACGCCAAGATCGCCGCCGAGCAGGCGCAGTGCCTGCAGCTCCGCCTCGAGGGCAAATCCTTCCGCGCCATCGCGGACATCACGGGGATCGCCCTGTCGACCGTGTACGCCCGTGTCGAGGACGCCATCGCGCTTGAGGTCAACCCGAAGGCCGAGCAGCTGCGCGCGATCGAATGCCAGCGACTCGACACCTACCTCGAGAAGTTGAAGCCGCGGATCGACAAGGGTGACGACAAGGCCATCGGCGTAGCAATCCGGATCAGTGAGCGCCGCTCAAAGCTGCTCGGCCTCGACATGCCGCAGCGCATCGAGGCCACCGTAGAGACTCACGAGCTGACCCAGCAGGACATCGAACTGCAGCAGCTCATCAGCGAGGCGAAGGCAAAGAACGCGGCCGTCGAGGCGGCCTTGCTCACCGAGCGCGGGCCGTCCCCATGGGAGGACAAGTGACCTTCGATTTGGAGGCGGAGCGGGAGGCGGCAATTGCCCGGCTCTCCGAGCTTGAGGAGATCGCGCTCGAAGCCGGGAAGGTGGCGGGCCGGGACGTGACTGCTCTGGTGTCCCGCCTGCGGGCGACTCGCGCCCGCTGGGAGCGCAGGGGACGGCCGCGCGTGGTGCGGGTGCAGGTTCCGGCCGGTGCGAGCCCGGAGGAACGCAGGAACGCTGTGATTGCCGCTGCGGTGGAGCGGCTCAATGATGAGGAGGACGAGGATGACTGACGGATCGTGGGCGGAGCGGCTGGCCGCCCGTGTGGCCGGAGACACCAGGGCAGCCAAGGGTGAGCCTCGGGCTGGCCGTTCGGCGCCGGCGTGGGCGCGGCTGGCGGCCGACCGGGCGGGCGGTAAGGAGGCCGACCCGGAGACGGTGGCGGAGGTGCGCAGGGCCGCGCAGCGCCCGCGGTCCGAATGGGAGCAGCGTCTCCTCGAGCGGCTCGGCCACGGCGACGATGAGACCCCGCCTGCTGCCTGATCGACCGGCGCCTGTGCCCGGCCTGTCACTACTGATGACGGGTCGGGCGCAGTCGTGTCTGGGCAGCCGTTGCTCAGACGGCAACAACTGTGGGGACAGGCCCACGGTTGCGGCTCCGGCGGCCGGAGTCGCAGACGACAGACGGACAGCCTGTCGGTCTGTGAAGGACACGGTGTCCCCCTCAACAGACTGTCGGCCTGACAGTCTCGGCCCCTGCGTTGTGCAGAGGGCAATGCAGGTGTGACTGACACGGTCACGGTTGCCTCCGTCAGCCTGACGGAGACAAGGCTCAACCGTGGTCATACGACTACGGCTGCTCGCCCCCATCGCCGTCTGTCTGTTCCTCCGATCTGAGGGCAAGTTCCCGGAGTACATCAGCCGACGACACGTCGGTCTGACCTGAGTCGTGATACTCGGCGAGTTGGAGAAACGCTGAGGCGAAGGCCGCGGCAAGGCGCTGAAGGGGCACGTTGAGCTGCCGGTTCAACTCGACGGAGAACTGCTCATCGGTCCACGTCTGGTCGATCTGGATCGGCGGCAGGCACTCCGTCAGCAGTTGGCCGATTATGTCGGATTCATCAACTTCCGTTGCTTCCATGCCGCGCAGATCCTCTTGCGCTCGGGTCAGCACGCCCACAACGCGCTTCATCACGTCGCCGAATTCCATGGGTTCCATGGCTCGAGACTATGTCCACCTAGGCGTACACCCTGAAACGCTGTCACCTGCGATGTAAACTATTCCGGGGAATCTCTTACGCAAGGGGGCGGGGTCGTGCGACTCATCGGCTACAAACGGGTCTCCGGAGTCGGGCAAGTGACCGACGGATTCGGCCTGACGATCCAAGACGCATCGCTCCGCAACTGGGCCAAGAGCAACGGGCACAAGCTGATCCGCATCGAGGAAGACGAGGGTGTGTCCGGGGCGAAGGATGCCGTCGACCGCCCCGGCCTGTCTGCCGCGCTACTCGCCGTACAGGAGGGCGAAGCCGAGGGGCTACTCGTGCCGAAGCTCGATCGCCTCGCCCGCGCCCTCACCGTCCAGGAGGCGACGCTCGCCGTTGTCTGGCGGGCCGGCGGCCGGGTGTTCGCCGCGGACTCCGGGGAGATCCTGCAGGACGACCCCGACGACCCGATGCGCACCGCGCTACGCCAAGTTGTCGGCGTCTTCGCCGAACTCGACCGCCGGATCGTCGTCAAGCGACTGAAGGACGGCCGCACCGCGAAAGCGAAGACCGGCCGCAAGAGCGTCGGCTCCTACGCCTACGGCTACCAGGGGCAGGGCAAGGGACGTGAACGCGACGAGGCACCCCGCCCCGACGAGCAAGTAGCCGTTGCCCGTATCGCGGAGTTGCGCACCGCTGGCGAGTCCTACCGGGCCATCGCCGCCGCACTCGACGCCGAGGGTCTCAAGCCGCGCCGGGCTGAGCGGTGGTCGGCTATGTCGGTTCGGGCCGTCGCGCAGCGCGCCATGGATGATCCCGCCCCGCGTCGGTGACGGCTGCGGCGTACAGCTGCGACCGCTCCTGCTCGTTGAGGCTGAGGACGTCCGCCAGGCGCTGCGCCACGGTGCGGGAAGGGCAGCGTGCCCCGGCCTCGAGGTACGTCACGTAGCTGCTGGACAGCCCCGCCCCGCGCGCCGTCTCCCGCACCCCGAGGCCTGCCCGCTCGCGTGCGGCGCGCAGCATGGGCCCTAGCGCCTCGGGTGGTGTACGCCTCTCCCGGATCAGTGTCATCACCACTCCCACAGGAAACGAATCGAAGGTCTCACCTCATTGTCACCTTCGGATCCATGGCTTCAGAGGGTTGGCCGCAGCTAGACTGAGATCAGCCGGGCACGGATAGCGGCAGGTACGGGGCGGGACGCCCACAGGATCGGCGGGCAGGGCAGTCCGCAACGCTCGAGCGGGACGCTCACAGTCCGCCCAGGTAGGGCACGCCATCTGTTGCTGCTCTCCTGGGATCTCCTGTGGCACTCGCCTTCTGCGGCCCGCGCTTGCGCGATCAGCGCCGTCTCGCCGGCATCACGGCCGCCCAGCTCGCGGCCCGGGTCGGCCGTTCCACCTCGAGCGTCCTCGCCTACGAGGTCGGCGCGGTACAGCCGCCCCTCACTGTCGCCGCAGGGCTTGCTGACGCGCTCAGCGTCCACCTCGACCTGCTGCTCGTCGACGTCGACGAGCCGAACCGGGTGGCCGCCTGATGGCCGGCGCCTTCCGCATCGCCGAGGGTTTCGTTGAGGTCACTGCGGATGAGACCTCGTTCAACCGCAGCATGGCCCGCCTGCAGTCGCGGCGCTTCGCGGTCAAGGTTGACCTGCAGCTCGACGACCGGGCGGCCCTCGCGCAGCTGACGCGATTCGCCCGGGACCGCACAGTGCGGATCACCGCGGACGCTGACACCCGCGCTGCTGCGGATGACCTGGCCCTGTTGACGCGGGCTCGCACCGCGCGGATCACCGCGGATGCGGACACCCGTACCGCCGCCACGCGGATCGACGCGCTCACCCGTGACCGCCGCCTGAACGTTCGCGTCGACCTCGACCAGTCGGCCCTGTCGCGGCTGTCCAGCATCGGCGGGGGAGGTGCGGGCGGGGTCGGCATCCTGTCGGCGTCCGTGGCCCGCCTGGTGGCGCTCGCCGTTGGCGCGCTCCCGACCGTGGCGTCCCTCGCGCAGTCGATCGCCGCCATGGGCCCCGCTGCTGCGGTCGCGGCTCCCGCGGTGCTTTCGCTGGCGACCGCGTTTGCCGCGGTCAAGGTCGGCACGAGCGGGATCGGGGACGCGTTCAAGGCGGCATTCGCGCCGGCGGTCACGTCGGGGGCGGCGGCGGAGTCGGCGACGCGGCGTGTCGAGAATGCGCAAAGGTCTCTGGAGCGCGCCCAGCGCTCGCTGAAGTCCACGACCCTGGATGTCGCCGACGCCAACCGTAGGGCGGCGCAGCAGACCGCGCAGGCGGAGCGCGACCTGGCCGACGCGCAGCGCGCCGCACGGCAGGCGCAGCGGGATCTGACGGCGGCCCGAAAGGAGGCCAAGGAGGAACTCGAGGACCTCAACGCCCGGCTCGCCGACGCCCAGTTGGACCAGCGGCAGAAAGTCTTGGACCTGCAGGACGCCGAGCAGGAGCTCGCCGCCGTGAAGGTGAGGGGCGGCAAGGCCGGGCAGGAGGCGTTCGACAAGGCGCAGCTGCAGTACGACCGTGCGGTGCAGGCGCTGGAGGAGCAGCAGACCGAGACCGCCCGACTTCAGCAGCAGGCCGCCGACGCGAACAAGGCCGGCGTCGAAGGGTCGAAGACGGTCACGGACGCCAAGCAGAAGATCGCCGACGCCAACCAGGCGGTGACGGACAAGACGCGCGCGTTGAAGGATGCGCAGATCGAGCAGGCCCGCACAGCCGAGCAGGGGTTGCAGCGGATCCGGGATGCTCAGGACGCGGTGGCGGATGCGGCCCGCAGTCTGACGGACGCCCAAACGTCGGGCGCTGCGGCGACGAACAAGCTCGCCGACGCGATGGCCCGTCTCGCCCCGAACGCTCGCGAGTTCGTGGGCGCCGTACTCGCCCAGGCGGGCGCCTGGCGTGCCCTGAAGCTCGATGTGCAGAACACCCTGTTCAAGGGGCTCGGGCAGACGTTCACGACGATGTCCTCGGCCATCCTGCCGTCCCTGCGCGCGGGCCTCACCGGTACGGCGAGCGTGCTCAACCTGATGGCCAAGAACGCTGCGGGCACGGTCACCGAGCTGGGCAAGACCGGCATGCTCAAGCAGATGTTCGACGGGCTCAACGAGGGGCTCAAGCCTCTCGCGAAGATTCCGGGCCAGTTCATCAAGGGCCTCACGCAGGTGTCGGTCGCCGCAAGCCCGGCGTTCAAGCGGATCAACACCGCGGCCGGCGGGTTCGCCGACCGGATCAGTAAGCAACTCGACCAGGCGTTCAAGAGCGGCCACCTAGAGAAGGTCATCGACCAGGCCCTCGACATCGCCAAGCAGTTCGGGCGGCTGGTCGGCGACATCTTCGGCACCCTCGGCAACATCATGAAGGCCGCCGGTGCGGCTGGCGGGGACGCCCTCGGCGGGCTCGGCGCCGTCTTCAAGGAGCTGCGGCGAATCACCGCCATGCCCGAGGTACAGCAGGCTTTGACGAGCATCTTCAAGGCCGTCAACGCCATCGCCAAGCTCGTCGCCGGAACGCTCGGTGCAGCCATTCAGGCGGCGCTACCGCTGCTGGAGACGCTGGCCCCGTTCGTGCAGCAGATCGCCGAAAGGTTCGGGCCCGTCGCGGCCGATCTGCTGCAGACCCTGGGCAAGGCGTTGATGCCTGTCGTGCAGGGCCTCATGCCGATCGTCGTCGATATCGCGGATGCCCTGGTCGGTGTCGTCAAGGGGATCACGCCGCTGCTGAAGCCGCTCGGCGACCTGATCGGAGCGATCCTCAAGGCGCTCGGCCCGATCTTCAAGGTGGCCGCGGACAACCTGACGCTCATGGTCGGCGCCCTCGGTAGCGCGCTCGCCCCGATCGTTGCCGCCCTGGTGCCGGCGGTGCAGATGTTCGGGCGGCTGTTCGCGCAGATCGCGCCGCTGTTCTCGCAGATGTACCAGGCGATTCTTCCGCTGCTGCCGCCGCTCACCCAGCTTGCCCTGTCGCTGATCAACCTTGGCGTACAGGTGCTCACCCCGCTCATGCCCCTGATCGTCAGGCTGGCGCAGCTGATGACCAGTGTGTTCGCCCGCGCGGTCAGCGACATGGTGCCCGTCCTGACCACCGTCATCGGCTGGCTGACCACGTTCACGGACACGCTGACGGATTCCGTGAACTGGGTGGTGGAGAAGTTCCAGTGGATGTACGACAAGGTCGTCGGGCACAGCATCATCCCCGACCTCGTGAACGCCATCATCGGCTGGTTCACGCAGTTGTGGACACGCACGCGGGAGATCTTCAACACGATCCGCACCTGGGTCGTTGATCAGTGGAACAAGCTGTGGAAGGCCGCCAGCGACCGCTGGAACAGCTTCTGGTCGGGGCTCAGGACATCACTGTCGAACGCGAAAACGTCGATTGTGAACTGGGTGTCCGGGCTGCGGACATCGTTCTCGAACGCCTGGTCGGGCATGTGGAACAGTGCCCGCGACCGCCTCACCGGCACGCTGACCACGCTGCGCGGGAAGATCGGCGAGTTCAAGACGTGGATGCTGAACGCCGTCAAAAGCCTGCGCGACGGATCCGGCAATCTGTGGGCGGGCATCCAGTCCCGCTTCTCCGGCCCTGTGAAGTGGGTCATCTCGAACGTGTACAACAACGGCCTGCGCAAAATGTGGAACACCATCGCAGGCAAGATCTCCTCAAAGATCGTGCTCCCGGCGATTGCCCTCGGGTTCTCCGAAGGTGGTGTTGTCCCGGGTAAGCGCAGCAACAAGGACACCGTGCCGGCGATGCTGGCGCCGGGCGAGCGGATCCTGTCGAATGCGCAGGTTGACCGGCTCGGCGGGCACAGGGCGATTGACGCGATGCTGGGCAAGGACCGGCCCACCCACACGGGCGGTAATCCCACCAGCCAGCAGGAGCGGCGGCGTCATCAGCCGGTGCAGGGCTTCGCAGACGGCGGCATCGTCGGCACCGTCACGTCGGCGATCGGGGGTGCGGTCAGCTCTGCCGCGTCGTGGGCGAAAGACTTGGTTGTTGGCGGGTTGAAGGCTGCGGCGATGAAGGCTTTGAGTGCTCTTGTCCGCCCGCTCATCGACCGCATTCCTGGCGGCGGCGTCGGCTCCCTGCTGAAGGGCATGGCGAATAAGGCCGTTGACGGGATGCTCGGCTGGTTCACGAACGAGGACAAGAAGGCGGTGGGCGGGCCTGCGGTACAGAAGGCGCTCGCCTGGGCGAAGACGCAGAACGGCAAGCCGTATCAATGGGCCGGTAACGGGAACCCGTCGTGGGACTGCAGCGGGTTCCTCTCCGCTATTGAGTCGGTGATCCGTGGCGAGCGCCCGCACCGCAGGTGGGCGACGGGCGCATTCCCTCCGGGCACGTCCGGCTGGGTACGCAACTTGAACTCCCCGTTCATGATCGGCATCACCAATGCGGGCGTCGGCCACACCGCGGGCACCATCGGGGGCGTGAACGTCGAATCCCGCGGCGGGGACGGCGTCATCGTCGGGAAGCGGGCCCGCGGCTACAGCGATTCGCTGTTCACCTCGCGGTGGGGCTTCGCGCCCGCCGCGAAGTTCGACTCGGGTGGGCTGCTCGCCAAGGGTGCGACGATGGTCGTCAACGACACTCAGAAGCCCGAGCGGATCCTCACCCCGCAGCAGAACGCTCTCTTCGAGCAGTTGGTTCGCCAGGGCGGCAATGGGGCGAGCGTCACGGTCAACATGACCGTGCACAGCACGACGGTCCCTTCCCCAGCGGAGGCCCGAAGGTTCGCCAACGATATGGCCCGCTACACCGCCGAGGCGCTGCGCAACTACGACCGCGGGCGGGCGTGACCGTGGAGAATCGACTGGATGGATCCTGAGCAGGAAGACGAGGCCGAGGTTCTTGCGGCGCAGGCCCCGGTCATGCAGGCCGCGTGGGCGTTCGCGGGGGCGTTCTGGGTGGACCACGACATGCGGGCCGCCTGGCGGGCCACGCATCCGACGCTGCGCCGTTGTTGGGCGCAGGCGTGGCTGATGCCGCTCCTCGGCCAGGCCCGCGCGGACGGCTACGACCCTGACGAGGTTGTCGAGGCGTTTGCCGCGGACGAGGTCGAGCATGACCTGTGGCGGCCGTTCGCCCGCACGCAGGCCCAGCAGGGCGCCACGCTGCCCGTGGATCGGGAGACGTGGGGTGTGAAGGTGAACCCCGACTTCATCGCCCCCGACGTCATGCTCGTGCGTCTCCTGCCGATACCTCCCGGTGGTGTGATCCAGCCTGGCGAGCAGTACGTGTCGGTGCCGTTGCTGATGCAGTACGACGAGGGCCCCGGTTGGCGGCTGCTGAACTTCGTCAGTGAGCAGATCCCCGTACCGGGGTGGCCGCCGCAGCTGGGCAATTGAGAGCCCCGGCCGAGATGCACCCACCGGCTTGTTCAGCGTTGCCCGCAGGCGAGCTGCTCGTAGTGGTCGATGAGGGCGTTGAGGACGCGGGCGAGCCGGCGGGCGTAGCCAACTGCTCCGCCGTACCTGCGGCAGGGTTCGGCCTCCAGCCTGCTGCGCGCCTCCCACACGCACTCCAGCACCGTGTAGCGGTGCACGCTGCCCGGCTTCAGCCGCCTGGCCGCCTGCTCCACCTCGGGGGCGAGGAGTTCCACGTGGCCGCGTAGAGCCGCGGTGAGGGTGTCCAGTTCATCGCCGGCTGGGGGGAGCGCCTCGGGTACGCCGTCTGGGTCGAGGAGGCGGAGCACGGTGGCGCGCATGGTGGCGAGGTCTGGCGGGAGCGCGGCGGATGCCTGCGGGTCCTGGGTGATCTGCTGCCTGGCCATATGCACGCTCCAGCGACATCCGTGATCGTTATGTCACTGACCGTAAGAGCGGCGGAAGCAGAGAAGGGGCAGGAATCCTGCCCCTCGCTCACACGTTCGACAGCCGGTTACGCGGCCAACAATCCCAGCTGCACCGCGAGTTCCGAAGCACGGCGCCTGCGCTCCGGCTGCTTCGCCTCGGTCTCCTCCAGCACGATCCGCCGGGCGTACCCGTTGTAGCGGATCGTCTCCGGCGCGGCCTCGTGCGCCTTCGCCAGCGTCGCCAGGGCCACATCAGGCTGATTGTCGAGCTGGTAGCCGCGGGCCTCCTCGATGCGGTGCCGCGCCCGGCGCGGCCTCGACGGGATCGTCACTGCGTCAGCCCTGGCTGCCTGCCGTACCGACTCGCCGCCGGCCCGCAGCTCGACGGCAACCGTGACCGCGTGGGCGCCCATGATGGCCCGGGAGAACGACGTCACCGGGTGGAAATAGTCGGCGGGCAGCTGGCGGGCCGTCCTCTCCGCCTTGTCCCACCAGCCCCACGCCGTGCCGTTGTCGCCGCGTCGGGCTGCCGTGTAGCCGGCCTCGAACTGCAGGGCGCCCGCGATGGCACGCACCCTCTCCTCACCGTCGGGCAAATGCGGCTCGAGGAAGCGCAGCGCCTGGGCAGTCACGGTGTCGGCCGCGTCGAAGTGGGCTGGCCCGCCGTCCCTGTGGGCTTGCGTGGTCAGCCAAGCTGCTACGCCGATGGCGTGCGGATCCTCCGACTCCTGGGCGGCGACCATGCCGCGCTCGGCGACACGCCACAACAGCGCACTGTCGGGCTGGTAGGCGACAAAGAACTGGCTGAGGCTGTACACCTCCGACAGCACGGCTTGTGCCGCACGCCGCTCGGCGCCGGTGTCGGCCTGGCGGACGGCGAGTTGGGCATCCCGGATCAGGTCCGGCAGCAGTCCGCCCACGACCTCGCGATGGTTGGGTGCCGAGTGGCGTGCCGCCCACGCGCCGGCGAGGCGATGCCGCAGGTGCTCTGTCGAGGGCGCCTCACGGTCGGCGGTGGTGAGGGGGAAGGCGTCGACGGCCGCGCGCACGGCGGGCAGGCACGGGTGCCGGGGGCCGATGAACAGGTCGACGTGCATGGACTGGTCGCCGGTGAGGTCGGCGAGGTCACGGACGCGGAGGGTCTCCGCAATGCGCAGGATCATG
Organism: Streptomyces sp. HUAS ZL42; assembly: GCF_040782645.1. Classification (GTDB taxonomy): domain Bacteria; phylum Actinomycetota; class Actinomycetes; order Streptomycetales; family Streptomycetaceae; genus Streptomyces. The sequence continues at coordinate 8,421,971 of NZ_CP160403.1, read as the reverse complement.
GGGAGTTTCGGCACCTGAATCTGTCCGCCCTCGACCTGCTTCACCCACGAGGGGGACTTGCCGAGGAAGCCGGCCAGGACCGTGCGGCTCATGCCGCGCCGCTGGCGCAGGATCTGCATTCTCTGCCCGAACGCCATCGGCTCGGCGAACGGGTCCGGGGTAGCATCGTGAGTCATCAGGCCTTGCCCCTTCTCCTGAACAGGTCGCACTTTTCAGGGTATGGGGCGAGGCCCTTCTCGTGTGATGGGCCCCACAAATACGAAAAGGCCCCCAACCTCGAGGACCGAGGTGGGGGGCCTTTCGCATGGTCAGGTGGCCTGCTGCTTCGCCCAGTCGACGAAGCCCTGCCAGGCAGGCGCAGAGACGGGTACGGTGCCGCACTCGCGGGCCTTCGTGTCCCGTACCAGGACCCCCGTAGCGGGGCGCGCCCACTCCACGCACGACCCGGAGTTCGTGTACGTCGACGTCTTCCAGATCAGCGGCTCTTCTGCAGCCTTCGGCACAGCGTCTCCCGTATTCCGTCAATGAGCTCGACCGACTCCCGGGCCGGCAGCGCCAGGCCTTGGAGGCGATCCCATGCCGCACTGTAGGCGGCGACGTCCTCGGGACGGGTGCTGATGGTCGAGCCCGTCAACGCCTCGGTCAGTACGGCCCGCTGCCGGCCCGCCCGGTACATCGTGAACGGCCCGGCGAGACCAGGGTGAGCCTCAAGCCCCTGCGGCAGCACACGGAGTTCCAAGCACGGCTGTAGCGCCGCGAGGGCAAGCAAGTGTTCCAACTGCTCGACGAGCGCTGCGTATCCGCCCACAGGCCGATACAGGGCGCTCTCGTCGACGACGGCCGTGATACTGCGGGCGCCGGGCCGGCCGAGTCGATCGATGCGCTGCCGGCGCGCGTGGGCGCGTTCGTCGACCACCTCAAGCGGTAGGGCGGGACTGCAGGCGTGGATGGCCGCCGCGGCGTAGCCGTAGCCCTGTAGCAGGCCGGGGATCAACATCGGCTCCCAGGTCTGCACGGTGTCGGTGTCGGCCTCGACGGCCTGCAGGCGCGCGATGTGCTCGCCCAGACTCTCCGCCGGGTCGAGCCATGCTGATTTCAATGTGGGTCCTCTCTCTGAAGGTGGCGTCAGGCCTGATTCGGGGGTCCGGCGCAACAGGCCGAAACCCGAAACTTCGCAGGTCAGCGGTGATATCAGGGGCGAAACCGGTTTCGGGGCGGGGTGAAACCATCGCCCCTCCCCGAAACCGGTCTGCAGCCCTCTACTCGCCGTCCTCGGAGGCGGGCAGATCGGCCCAGCGCAGGCCCTTGGCGCCGCCGCAGCAGTCGCGGATGGTGAGCTGCCGGGTGGACACCTTGAACGGCTTCAGCGCAGCGCTCAGCGCCGTCGAGGCGGCTGCGGCGTCCATCTCCAGCCACGGCTTGTACAGGTCCGCACGGAAGCGGGCGAGGGCGTCGACAAGCCGGTGCGAGTGCACCGCCTCAACCCCGTCCGGCCAGATGGCGCGCAGGTGGTCGACGACGGTCTCGACGTCCTGCTCCTCGACCGAGGCGCCGACGGACTGACCGGACAGGGTGCCGGCCGCCGTGCGCAGCGCCAGGGCCCGCTTAGCGATGTCCTCGGCTTCGGTCTGCTTGATGAACGCGGCCCGGACGGTGAACCCTTCACGGCCGCGGGCGAGGATGCCGGTTCCCTGCTCGTCGATGCTGATGTCAGTGGCGCGCAGGCCGCGGTCGTAGGCGCCGGTGCCGAGCACGTTGTTGTTGGCCCGCCAGTCCATGACAGCCAGGCACAGGCGGGTACCGACCGAGCTGGACACCGAGGTGGGCAGGGACGGAGCGTCCGGGTTCTGGGTAAGCAGGATCAGGATGATGCCGTAAGCGCGGGCCTTCTTGATCAGGCGCGTGGCCAGGGCTGCGGCCTCGTCCTTGTAGTCATCGTGGGTGAACAACTCCTGCACCTCGTCGATGACGATGACGCGCGGGCCAAGGTCCATCTCGGGGTACTTCTCGGCGATAGCCCGGGTGACCTTGCGGCCCTCGGGGACCTCGGAGGCGGGCAGGGACTTGATGAACTTGGCACGGCGCTGGTACTCGGCAATCCCGGAACGCATCCCGCCGAGGGCGGCCTCAAGGTCTTCGTCCTCGTCACCGGACACATAGCGGTGACAGATCGGCTTGACGGAGTCGAGGTCACCGGAGCCCTTCAGCTCGTAGATCCACAGTTCGGCGGTGGGGTCGAGAGCGACACCGAGGACGACGGCGAGCGCGCAGGAGGTCTTTCCGGATCCGGGGATGCCTCCGACCAGCAGGTTGGAGTACATGAGGGTGATCTCGATGAGGTTGCCGCGCGGGTCGAACCCGAAGGGGAGCGGCTCGTACACGTCGGCCTGGCCTTCCTTCATGAGCGGCCACAGCTTCCGGCCGGCCTTTGCGGGGTCGCGCTGGGCGACCCACAGCACCAGACGGCCCGGGTGGGCAGTGCGGTCGCCCTCGGGCCACACCGTGGAGATGGGGCGGCGCATAGCAGCGGCCAGTTCCTCCCGCTTCTCCAGGACGGCGGTGGCCTTGATGCCCGGCGGGAGGTCGACCTCGGCACGCCAGCCAGGGCCGTCGCGCATCACTTCCGAGGCGAACTCCACCCCCCGCTTGCCCTTCTTTCCCTCGATACCGATCGCGGCGAGAGCATCGAACACCTCGGTCGAGTCGAGGCGACGCAGCACGTTGGTGGCCACGTAGCGGGTGATGAGCGGCTTGTCGCCCTTCTTACCGGCCAGGCCGACCAGCGCAGTAGCGGCAACGGCCGCAGCGAGCGTCCAACCAGGCACCAGAAAACAACTGGTCAGGGTGGTGATGCCCGTGGCCGTGGCAACGGCGAGAGAGGCGATACGGCGCGGGCGGACGCGGCGGGAGTGCTCCCGGGACAGGTCGAGCCACGCCTCGATGTCCGCCGTAGCGGCAGCCTTGGCCTCGACCGGCCGGGCCTCGGTGTCGGCGACCCACTTGACCCACCGGACGATGAGCCGGCCTGCACCGCGCGGGGAGCGCAGCAGCAGACGTGCGAGATAGACAGGCGCGCGCAGGGTGTGGAAGGCGGTGCAGTGGGCGTAGTAGGAGACGGTCCAGCGGGTGGCGTCGAGGAACTCGGCGGCGTTGCGCAGGAACGTGGGGACAACCGGCGGCGCCTCGGCGAGATACGCCTGCTTCTCCGCCAGCCAAGTGCCTTCCGCGGCCGTCGCCTTCGGGTCGTCTACGGGGCGGGGCTTGGCGTTCTCGATGACGTCGATGATGGTCTCGGTCGGCCCGTCGGCTACGGCTTCGGGAGTGACCTTGTGGAGTTGGACGACGTTGTTCGTCATGCTGATGCTTCCTTGCTCCTTGCGAGGGGCGGGGAGGCCCGGGGGCGGCGGCTGCTTGGTCGTGGTGCGCCGTCCCCGGGGTGTTGCTACCGGTAGCCGTTGAGCTGCCGCTGCAGGCGGCGGGCGGTCTGCTCGTGCTCGTTCATCTGCTGGCGGGCGGCGGAGCGCTCCCTGCCGCTGCTGGCACGCATCCTGACCTTGGCGGAGGCGGCAGCGTTGCGGGCCTCCTCCAGCTGGGTGCGCAGCGCCTTGACCTCACGTTCGCCACGTTCGGCGGCCCGCTTCTCGATGCGGTCCGCCTCCGCCTTGATCCTCGGATCGATGGTGTCCACATTGCGGTCACCGGCCATCGACTGCTTCGCCGCCCTCGCGACGAGCCAGGCCAGGCGCAGCTTTTCGCCTGTGGTGTATGAGCTGGGCATGGTTCCTCCTGGTCAGCGGCCGATGACGCCCGCGTTGGGGCTGTTGCCACGGCGGGGTTCGCGGCGGCAGGAGTTGGCGTGCCGGTTGGCCTCGCGGTCGGCGTCCTCGTTCTTGACCTTCCAGCCGCGGTCGCAGCCGGAGCAGGAGATGTAGGCCTTGAAGAGGCCGGGGTCGACCTTGACGCGGTAGCCGAGCTGGGTGCGGTAGCGCATGGGTTCTCCCTGGTCGCGGGCCGTCAGCGGCCCTTCCTGCGGGTGGTTTTGACTGCGGGCCGGATCTTCGAGGCGGCCCAGCCGGCGGCGAGCAGCACACCCGCCAAGGAGAGGCCGACCATCGGGAGGTTGGCGGTGACGGTGCCGATGATCCCCATGAGCGTTCCGCCGACGATGACGACGACGGCGCACACGGCGGCCGTGCACACGACGACCACGGCCAGCACCAGAAACGTGATGATGATCAGCCGTTGCATCTCCGGCGACAGGCCACGATCCGGCAGCTGCACGACGACAGGCGGGGGCTGCAGGGGCTGGCCGATGGTGAAGTGCACCGGGCGGCCCTGCGAGTCGTACAGGACGTTCGGCGGCCGGTGGTGGGCGGCCACCTCGTCGCCGGGCGCGTTGGCGTACCGGCGGTACTGCTCAGGCAGGCCCGAGAGTTCGTCGCTCATCGCACCCACCTCGGCAGCCGGGGCGCCTTGGCGCCGGCCGCAAGGCCGAGACCGAAGGCGACGAGGACGGGCTTGGACAAGATCGCGGCGGCGATGGTGACGACGACCGTCAGCAGGGACGGGTACAGCAGCAGGAGGGCGAGCAGGGCGCCCAGCAGGATCCACCTCATGACCGGCCCTCCACGATCTCGCGGCGCAGCTCGGTCGCGTCCCGGCGGGACAGGCCGAGCTCCGCCTGAAGGGTCTGGATGGTCACCGGCCGCCGAGTCGACCTGACCGCCTCACGGTGCAGGCGGCGGCCTTCTCGCCGCAGCTCGGACGGTGTGAGCGTGATGACCTGGGTGACCACCTGGCGGGCCTGTACGGCCGGTACCGAAGCGGTCAGCTTGGTGTAGAGATCAGAGCCCTTGTGCGCGTCCCAGAACGTTCCCGACTCCAGCGCGGGAACCGCCGGGATGACCACCTGCGCGGGCTCCACGGTGGTCACCTCGACCGGCTCGGGCCGGGCGACGAGCGGCAGCATCCGGGCACCGGTCGGCACCACCTCGGGTGGCTTCGGGAGTGCCTTCGGCTGGTCGTCGGCGACGCGCTTCACGGTCACCGGAGCGGTCATCTCCGGGGCGCTATCAGGAACTGATACGGGCTCGTCGTGACCGGTGCTGAGGGAGTGGACGCGCCACAGCACGAGCGGGGCGATGGCGGAGACGGCGACGACGAGGGGCACGTTCACGGCGACCAGGCCGGCCGTCACCAGATGGCTGGCGGCGTTGACTCCGATCATCGCGGCGACCGCGGCGAGCACCTCGCGGCGGGCACGGAGCGCCCTCACCGTGTACAGGTCGAGGGCGCCGGGGACGGCGGCCGCCACGAACGTGTTGAAGCCGACGGCGCGGGCGAGTTCGTACTCGGCTGAGGCGGTGGCGACGAGGGCGGCGACGAGGGCGCCCCACTTCAGGTAGTCGGGTTTCATGTCTCGCCGACCTCCGGGGCGGCGGCGCGCACCACACGATGCGCGGTAAGGCAGGCGCCCTCGAGGTCGCGGCGCTCGTAGGCGTCGAGCAGCGCGGCCATCAAGGCGGGGACAGGCGGGAGGGGCCGGGCCGACCGGCACACCGCGCGCAGGGCGGCGTGCTCCGTCGGCCTCGGGACCGGCCACTTCTTCTTCACGACTGGCCCTCCCGCTGCAGGCGGTCCAGCTGGTTGGCCAGCGTGTAGAGGCGGCCGGCGTGCAGGGCGGTCTCGGCGGCGAGCTCCCGCAGCTGGGCGCCGTCCATGGCGTGGAACTCCTCGACGTCCGCGACCGGGTACGGCTCCGGCTGCAGCTCGCCGAACGGGCCCCAGCTGATGCGGGCCTTCAGGAACTCGACGCCCTCGTGCTCGGCGGCGATCGGGCGGCCCTTGTGGACGATGTCTGCGCGCTGCACGACCTGCTCGCCGTCGTGGCCGACACACCAGGCCGGCTCGTCGACGAGGATCTCGCCGTGGTCGAGGGTGAGCAGCTGCACCGTGCCGTCCCCGTACACCGGCGCCTGCACGGGGCGCGGCTCGGGCTCGCGACGCTGGGGGTAGGCGCGGCCGACGGCATCGGCGAGCAGCTGCATCACGGCCTGCTGCTCAGGCGGCCAGGTACGGAGACGGTCCCGCTCCATCTGCACGTCAAGCTCGTGGAACGCCTGCACAGACAGGAAGGCCTCGACCTCGTGCCGCACCTCGCGGACGCTCAACGCTTCGGGGCCGCGACCCTCCTCGGCAATCTCCGCCCAGGCGATCCCCAGCGCCATCGTCAACTGCTCACGCGACATCAGGAAATCCACGCGCACGATCACGTCGGGCTCGTGCTCCTCGTCGCCGAGCGGGACTGTCGGCCCGTACACGGGCAGGTGGGCGGTCATGCTCGGTCACCCCCGCGCCGGAACTCTTCGCGGGACAGTTGCGACGCCTTCGTGCGCGGCGCGTCCGTCAGCCACGGGAACGGGCGGACCGAGTCGGCGACCGTGAACACGCGGATCGCCGCACCCTCCGGAGCATCTGGCAGGGCGTACACCCGGCCGCCCTCAAGGCTCGCCAGCAGCCGGGCGCCGTGGTGCTCGCAGCCGTCCGCGCCGGCGTTCTGCGCATCCAGCACGGTCACCACAGGCCGGCCGTCGCACGGGGTGGGGTCGTCGGGGTGCGCGGCCGGGCAGCGCGTGATCTTGCCGCTGTCGGCAGTTTCAGGTTCGGCGTCGAGGGCGCGCAGGAGGAGCCGCAGGGCCTCCCGCAGGGAGAGCACCTGGGCGCTGTCGAGGAGCTGCTGAGCGACGCCGATAGCAACCTCAAGGTCGCTCGGCTCGCGCAGCTGAGCCGCCACAGGACGGGCGGCAGCCCCCGTGTGGGGCTGCCGCAAGTTGTCATCAGTCACGGCGGGCGCTCCACGTGGCGTCGTACCAGTCGAGGAGCTGGCGGCGCGCCTGGTCCTCCCGCAGGTACTGCTTGACGTCCGGCTTCACCCGGAGCTCCATCGCGCCCGGCTCCCCGTACAGGGCGACCACGGCCTTGCGACCGGTGTCCTCCGTCTCAACGACCGTCACGCCGAACGTCCGCAGCAAGTAGCTGACGGGCAGGGCCTGCAAATCGGTGCGGGCGAGCGTCATCCACGCGTCGCCGTCACCCTTGACCTGGCGGGCGTGCTCATCGGCCTGCGCCTCGGCCAGCTGGTCACCCAGCTCGATCAGCGCCTGCAGGTGGGCACGCACCTTGCGGATCTCGTCGTCCAACTGCAGCCGGTTGAAGCAGTACACGCTCGTCGCGGTGCTGCCCTCCGGGGTGAGCTCGACGTGCGGCGAGGCATCCGACGGGTCGCCGGAGAACGGCCACTGCTCGATGCGCGCCTGCAGGATGCTCACCTCGACGCCCTCGGTGTTGTAGCCGAGGCTGACCGCGTCGCCCTGGTGCATCAGGTCGTCGGGGTTGATGCCGCGGGCCACGTCATCGGAGTGGTCCGCCGTGCACCACGACGGGCATGCGGTGGTGAGCGAGCCGCCACCCTTGAGCGGGTACGTGATGGTGCGCGGGTCGGTGGCCGGCGCTTGGTCGAGGGCCGTCTCGGACGTGGCGGTGATGGTCTTGTTGCTCATGTTCAGCTCCCCGTTCAGGCGGCGACGGCCGCGGACTCGACGACGGTGGGCTCGGAGGCGGAGTCGACGCGCTCGACCTTCAGCGACGGCGCGCACGGCTTCATCGGCACCGGGCCGAGGCCGAGCCGCTTGTAGGTGGCGGTGATGGCGGCAAGGTCCGGCGTCTGACGGGACGACGGGGTGCGGAAGACCCGCCACGTGCCGTACAGGCCGGCGGGCAGACGGTCGAGGACCTTGCGGGCGGCACGCTTGCCGCGGTCGGCACGCCGGGCCTGGTCGGCGGCACGCTCGTACTCGCGGGCGGCAGCCTCGATGGTCTCGGTGTCGGGCATCTCGTCCGGCTCGTACAGGCCGGCCGGGTCGGGGGCCTCGACGGTCTCGGCCGCCGGCTCGGCGGGAGCGAGGGAACGGACGGCGTCGGCGGCCGTCTCGACGAGCGCGCCGAGCATGCCGCGAAGAGTGCGGGACCGGCGGGGGCTCATGAGAAGGTTGAGCATCGGTTCTCCTGTTCAGGCAGGTGTTCCGTAGGCCCTCGCTCGGTGGTGACACACCGGCGGGGGCCGCTTGCGTTGAAGGGCTCTTCGCCCTCCGACACCTCCACTCTAGGGAACATCGTGTTCCATAGTCAAGGGGCATAGACCTAGGCATTCAAGTCCCGCATGAGTAACATCAGGTTCCATGACGACAGATGGAACACTATGTGCCATGGATAAGCGATCACTGACGCAGATGGCCTCGCGGTTCAGAGATGCGGAGACGCGGGCCGAGATCCTGCGGCAGGAGCTGGCTGTTGCGATCCGGCAAGCGGACGCTGACGGCGTGCCCCAGAAGGACATCTGTGAGGCGACCGGGTACACCCGCCAGCAGGTACGGCGCATCGTGCTGGCCGGCGAGTCCGAGCCGCCCGCCGAGTCCTGACGGCCGGCCGTCTCACACTCATCTCACGGGCTCACAGAACGCCCCTGTCCAGAGCGTCCGTGACCTGGGCGCTCTGGAGTGCATGGACGTTCCGGAGCCCCTCTGGACCCCAGGTAAACTCCGTCTACGTGACTTCTGCGCCCGCCAAGCCCCGCATCCCGAACGTCCTCGCCGGACGCTACGCCTCCGCCGAGCTCGCCACGCTCTGGTCCCCCGAGCACAAGGTGAAGCTCGAGCGTCAGCTCTGGCTCGCCGTGCTGCGGGCCCAGAAGGACCTCGGGATCGAGGTGCCGGACCAGGCGCTCGCCGACTACGAGCGCGTCCTCGACCAGGTCGATCTGGCCTCCATCGCCGAGCGCGAGAAGGTCACGCGGCACGACGTGAAGGCGCGGATCGAGGAGTTCAACGACCTCGCCGGGCATGAGCAGGTGCACAAGGGCATGACGTCCCGCGACCTCACGGAGAACGTCGAGCAGCTGCAGATCCGCCTCTCGCTCGAGCTGATGCGCGATCGTACGGTGGCCGTGCTGGCGCGGCTCGGCAAGCTCGCGGGCGAGTACGGCGAGCTGGTCATGGCCGGCCGCTCGCACAACGTGGCCGCGCAGGCCACGACGCTCGGAAAGCGTTTCGCGACGGCCGCCGACGAGCTGCTCGTGGCGTACGGCCGGGTCGAGGAACTGCTCGGCCGCTATCCGCTGCGCGGCATCAAGGGACCGGTGGGCACGGCCCAGGACATGCTGGACCTGCTCGGCGGGGACGCCTCGAAGCTCGCGGAGCTGGAGGGCCGGATCGCCCGGCATCTCGGCTTCTCGCAGGCGTTCACCTCGGTCGGCCAGGTCTACCCGCGCTCGCTGGACTACGAGGTCGTGACCGCGCTCGTGCAGCTGGCCGGCGCACCGTCGTCCCTGGCGAAGACGATCCGGCTGATGGCCGGGCACGAGCTGGTGACCGAGGGCTTCAAGCCGGGCCAGGTCGGCTCCTCCGCCATGCCGCACAAGATGAACACCCGCTCCTGCGAGCGCGTCAACGGCCTCATGGTCATCCTTCGCGGCTACGCCTCGATGACCGGCGAGCTGGCGGGCGACCAGTGGAACGAGGGTGACGTGTCCTGCTCGGTGGTGCGACGGGTGGCCCTCCCGGATGCGTTCTTCGCCCTGGACGGCCTGCTGGAGACCTTCCTGACCGTGCTCGACGAGTTCGGTGCCTTCCCGGCCGTCGTCGCCCGTGAGCTGGACCGCTATCTGCCGTTCCTCGCCACCACCAAGGTGCTGATGGGCGCCGTGCGCGCGGGTGTCGGCCGCGAGGTCGCGCACGAGGCGATCAAGGAGAACGCCGTCGCCTCCGCCCTCGCGATGCGCGAGCAGGGCGCCGAGCGCAACGAGCTCCTCGACAAGCTGGCCGCCGACGAGCGCATCCCGCTCGACCGTGCGCAGCTGGATGCGCTGATGGCCGACAAGCTGTCCTTCACGGGTGCGGCGGCCGCCCAGGTGGGCGTTGTCGTGGGCCGTGTCGAGGAGATCGTCAAGCAGCACCCCGAGGCCGCGGGCTACCACCCCGGAGCGATCCTCTGACGCGCTTCACCGCTCAGGAGTTGGAGGCCGCCCGCGACCGTCTCGTACCGGACGTCGTCGCGGACGGCCTCCGTGTGCTGTTCTGCGGTATCAACCCTGGGCTCATGACGGCCGCCACGGGCCATCACTTCGCCCGCCCCGGCAACCGGTTCTGGCCGGTGCTGCATCTGTCCGGGTTCACGCCGAGGCTCATGCGGCCGTCGGAGCAGCGGGAGTTGCTGTCGTACGGCCTCGGGATCACGAACGTGGTGGAGCGGGCGACGGCTCGGGCGGACGAGCTGACCGCGGAGGAGTACCGGGAGGGCGGGCGGCTGCTGGCGCTGAAGGTGGCACGGCTGCGGCCGCGGTGGCTGGCGGTCGTGGGCGTCACCGCGTACCGGGCCGCTTTCGACGACCGCAAGGCCCGGGTGGGCCCGCAGGAGCGGGTGATCGGGGACACGCGTGTGTGGGTGCTGCCGAATCCGAGCGGGCTGAACGCGCATTGGACGGCCCCCACGATGGCGGAGGAGTTCGCGCTGCTGCGGGAGGCGGCGGAGGGTTAGCGGGTCAGGGTGGGTCCACCTCCGTCACGATCGCGAGGAGCTGGAAGGGGAGTTCCTTGTCCCACTGGGAGACGCCCAGGGCGACGTAGCGCTCCACCCGGGGTGGCTGCCACAGGTACAGATTCGGAACGTGACCGCTCAGAGTCCCCCACGGCGCGGGTATGTCTTCGCCCTCCATGAACCGGTCGAGAACACTCGCCAGGCTGAACCTGTCCGGCGGCCCCCAGCGCTCGGCCAGCCGCTCGGACAGGCCGTCCCTGTCGTACTCGTACTGCGCCGCCGTCTCCTCGCGCTCCGACCCGTCGTCGTCCCAGAACTCGCCGCTGGTCTGTAATTCGGCTGTGAAATAGCCGGGACCTGCCTCGCCGACGTCCGTCCTGCCGTGCTCCGTCGGAAACTCCCGGGTGCACAGCAGATCGATCGTGGCGAGGCAGTGCGCGATGTCCATGACTCCAGTAAAGCGGCCGCCACTGACAAGTGGCGGGGCGTCAGTGACCTGGTGGGATCAGGCGTCCCTGCGGCTCAAGCGCCGCGCTCCCGCCAGCAGGGCCGCCGCCCACAGGGCGCACACCCCAAGTCCCGTCCACGGCCCCAGGCTGCCCTCCCAGGTTGCGTGGAGCGCCACTTGGCCGGCCCGGTCGGGCAGGAAGTCGGCGAGGTTGCCCAGCCCGTCGGCGTCGGCGCCGAGGACCGCTCTGCCCACCGCCAGGCTCACCGGCCCGGTGACCAGTCCCACGGCCAGGACGGGCACCCCGATCGCGGTCACCTCGGCCGTGAACCACCGCCCCCGGTCGGGCACCGCCGCCAGCGACAGCCGCAGTGCGCCTGCCTGGAACTCGCTCGACACGGCCGTCGTGCCGAACGCGATCGCGGCGATCTGCCCGAAGATGACGCCGGAGAAGACGGCGAACAGCGGGTCGAAGTCGTCGCCGTCGGTGTCGAGTCCGGCGAGCGCGGAGAAGGCCACGGTGGCGAGGAGGACCGCGCAGAGGCTGCCGAGCTGCGAACGCGGAGTACGGATCTTGATCCACTCGGAGTGGAGAACGGGTGCGAATGCCATGGTCAGGCCTGCCGCGGCGGTGCGGTGAACTCGGCTTCGGCGGCCGTCAGATCGAGGTAGGCCTGCTCCAAGGTGCCCTCCTCCGCGGCCAGTTCGAGAATCGAGAGGCCGGCGCCGGAAGCGAGCCGACCCACGTCCTCCACGCGCGCGTGGTGCACGGTCCAGCACCCCGCGTCGTGCCGGTCGGCGTCGAGACCGTGCCGGGCGAGGACGTTCTCGAGAGCGGCGGCGTCCGTCGTGCGGATCCGTACGCGTGGTTGCACGCGCGCGTGGATGAAGTCCCGCATCGGGGTGTCGGTTAGCAGGCGGCCACGTCCGAGGACGACGAGGTGGTCCGCGAAGGACGCCGTCTCGCTCATGAGGTGGCTGGAGACCAGGGTTGTGCGTCCCTCCCCCGCGAGCCGGCGCATCAACCCCGGGCCCAGACAATGCCTTCGGGATCGAGGCCGTTCGAGGGCTCGTCGAGCATGATGACCTCGGGGTCACCGAGCAGGGCGCCCGCGATGGCCAGCCGTTGGCGCATGCCCAGGGAGTACGTCTTCACCCGCCGGCCCGCCACCGGTGCGATCCCGGTCTCCTCCAGCACCTCGTCGACCCTGCTGTCGGGGATGCGGTTGCTCACGGCCAGGGCGCGCAGGTGGTCCCGCCCGGTGCGGGAGCCGTGCGCGGCCTGAGCCTCGAGGAGGGCGCCCACGTGGCGCAGGGGTTCGCGGAGCGTGGTGCAGGAGCGGCCGCCGAGCGTGGCGGTGCCTGTGGTGACGACCTTCGAGAACGGCGAGTACGTGTACGAGGCGCTGCGCGCCGGTGCCGACGGGTTCCTGCTGAAGCGGGCCCGGACTGCCGAGATCGTGCATGCCGTGCGGCTGGTCGCCGAGGGCGAGTCGCTGCTGTTTCCCGCGTCGGTGCGGCGGCTCGCCGCCGAGTACGGCGACGGCGGAGGGAACCGGGCGGCCCGGGACGTGCTGGAGCGCGCCCGGCTGACCGAGCGGGAGGCCGAGGTGCTGCGGCTGATGGCCCGCGGGCTGTCGAACGCGGAGATCGCCGCCCGGCTGGTCGTCGGCACGGAGACGGTGAAGTCGCACGTCAGCGCCGTGCTGGCGAAGCTGGGGGCCCGAGACCGCACCCAGGCGGTGATCACAGCGTACGAGTCGGGGTTCGTGGCACCGGGCTGATCCGGCGCGGCCGCAGGTGGTCGGCGGGGGCGGCTCTCGCCGGGTTCCGCCGTGCCGAGTACGATCCGCCCCACAATGCGCACAAGCTGGGAGGACGGACCTTGGGGCGGCTGACCGGCGGCGATCCCTCGCTGCTGCGAAGGATCAATTCCGCGGTGGTGCTGCACGCACTGCGTGCCGTGGACTGCGCGACGCTGACGGAGATCACCCGGGTGACCGGGCTGTCCCGGCCGACCGTCGAGGGAGTCGTCGAGGACCTCATCGAGGCGGGTCTCGTCGTCGAGAAGGCCGCCGACGAGAGCGTCGTCCGGCGGCAGGGGCGGCCCGCGCGGCGTTTCAGGTTCCGCGCGGAGGCAGGGCATCTACTGGGTCTGGAGATCGGGCCGCACCGGGTCGCCGCGCTCCTCGCCGACCTGGACGGCCGGGTGCTCGGCGCGCAGGCCAAGGACGTCGACGAGACGGCTGCGGCGGACGAGCGCCTGGAGCGGCTGCGCACCGCGGTCGCCGAACTGCTTCGCCGGGCCGGGGTCGCGCGCGGCTCGCTGCGGGCGGTGGGGGTGGCCACGCCGGGGATCGTCGAGGCGGACGGCACCGTGCGGCTGAGCACGGCGCTGCCGCAGTGGACGGGCCTGCGTCTCGGCGAACGGCTGAGCCGCTCCTTCAAGTGCCCGGTCCTGGTCGAGAACGACGCCAACGCCGCGGCGGTCGCCGAGCACTGGAAGGGCTCCGCGACCGAGTCCGACGACATCGTGTTCGTGCTGGCGGGGCTGAGCCCGGGTGCCGGTTCGCTCATCGGCGGGCGGCTGCACCGGGGGTACGGCGGGGCGGCCGGCGAGATCGGCGCGCTGCACCTGCTGGGCCGCGAGGTGACTCCGGAGACGCTGCTGTCCACGACGGACGAGCCGCTGCATCCGCTGGACGAGCAGGCGGTCGCCCATGTCTTCGCACGGGCCCGCGAGGGGGACCAGCGCGCGCGGGCGGCCGTCGACCGCTTCAACCAGCGCCTCGTCCACGACGTCGCGGCGCTCGTGCTGGCCCTCGACCCGGAACTCGTCGTCATCGGTGGCTGGGCCGCCGGCCTGGACGGTGTGCTGGAACCGCTGCGGGACGAACTCGCGCGGTACTGCCTGCGGCCGCCGAGGGTGACCCTGTCACTGCTCGGTGAGGCGGCCGTGGCGATGGGCGCCCTTCGGCTCGCCCTCGACCATGTCGAGGAGCAGCTGTTCGCGGTGGAGGGCACGGTGACGGCGCGGCGCTGACCGCGCCCGGGACCGGGGCCGGGGCCGCGCCCGTGGCCGGGGCCGTGACCGGGGCCGGGGCCGCACCCGCACCCGCACCCGCACCCGCGCCCGTGACCGGGGCCGTGGCCGCACCCGCGCCCGGGACCGGGGCCGTGGCCGCACCCGCACCCGTGACCGGGACCGGGGCCGGAGCCGGGCCGGAGCCGGGGCCGTGGCCGGGGCCGGGGCCGGGACCGTGGTCACAACAAGGCGCGCCCCGGAGTGGTTCCGGGGCGCGACGCGAGTGATGTTCAGGAGGCCTGGCGCTCCGGACTGTGGTGGATCTCCACGCCGCCCGAGTCGGCGAAGGTCAGCCGGCAGGTGTCCGCGCGGTACGTGGCGACCGAGAGCGCCGCTGTGCGCGCCTCGGCGAAGAAGCGTGTCGTGACGACGAGGACGGGCGCCCCGGGCAGCCGGTCGAGTTCCTTGGCGTCGTCCGCGCGGGCCGAGCCGAGCTCCACGGCGCGGTCCTGGCCCTCGAGCGCCAGCCGGTGCAGCTCGCGCAGCACGGCACGCGCGCGTGCAGCCCCGGACGGAGCGTCGATGGCGGAGAGGTCGGGCACCGACGACCGGGGGACGTAGAGCAGTTCCGCGGCGACCGGCTGGCCGTGCGTCACACGGGAGCGGCGCAGGATGTGCACCGGCTCGTCGCGGCCGGTCTCCAGGGCGTCGGCGACGGCCGCGGGCGGCACCGCCGTGGTGCAGTCGACGGGCTGCCAGGCGTCATCGGCCGCCCCCGGCCAGGTGTGCTGCTCCGTACCGACGGCCACGCCCATGCGCGGCGGGGCGACGGTCGTACCCACGCCGCGGCGGCGCTGCAGCCTGCCTTCCAGCTCGAGCTGCTCCAGGGCCTGGCGGAGCGTGGCGCGGGCGACGCCGAAGCGGGCGGCGAGGTCGCGTTCGTTGGGCAGGATCTCCCCCACCGAGAACTCGGAGTCCAATGCCTCGCTGAGCACGGTCCTGAGGTGCCAGTACTTCGGTTCCGGCACCGTTTCCAGTTGCGTGGTCCCCACCCTGTCCTCCGCAATCGCCGTGGTCCGGCGGCGTTTTAGCGCCCTTGTTTATTAAAGGTTGTTGCACTTATCTGCGACCATAGGACGGCCCCCACCCTTGGTCAAGACCAATCCTCGATCCCTTGCGAGGCGCTCCGGCGCTGCGCGGCGAAGCGTTCACGGGACGTTCGTACAGCCCGGCATTCGTGACATGCCGGCAACGTTCTCGGGCACCGACACGTCCGGCCGCGTCCGGGCGATTTCCGATGGTCCGGCGCAGAATGACCCAGGGGCCCGACACGGTCCGCAGGACGGGAGGACGCCATGCGATACGCGGTACTGGGCACGGGCGACGTCGGCCGCACCATCGGCAGCAAGCTGGTGGAGCTCGGCCACGACGTCATGCTGGGCTCGCGCACGAAGGACAATCCGGCCGCCCTTGAATGGGCTGCCCACGCAGGCGCCCGGGCGGGCGCCGGTACCTTCGCCGAGGCGGCCGCGGCCGCCGAGGTGGTCGTCAACGCGGTCGGCGGACGCGTGGCACTCGCCGCGCTGGAGGCGGCCGGCGCGGAGAACCTCGACGGCAAGGTGGTGGTCGACCTCTCCAACCCCCTGGCGTTCGAGAACGGGGAGCTGCGGCTGTCGCCCGTCGAGTCGGACAGCGTCGGTGAGCAGATCCAGCGCGCCTTCCCGCACGCGCGCGTGGTGAAGAGCCTCAACACCGTCAACTGCCAGGTGATGGTGGACCCGGGCCGGGTGCCGGGCGAGCACCACATCTTCGTCTGCGGTGACGACGCGAGCGCCAAGGAACGGGTCACCGCACTGCTCGGGGAGTTCGGCTGGCCGGCCGACCGGGTGCTGGATCTGGGCGGCATCCGGGAGGCGCGGAGCGTGGAGATGCTGCTGCCGCTGTGGCTCGGCCTGCTCCGGCGCTTCGGGCATGCCGACTTCAACTTCGAGGTGCGGCGGGCGCATTGAGGGATGTACGCGCTCGTGGCGGACAGGAACTGGGGGCTACCCGCCGGTAGCAATTGCTGACAAGCTGTCTACGAGTCGTCCGTCAGTGAGTCCCAGAGGAGCACCACCATGCCCGCCACCGTCTCCTTCAAGGTCCCCTCCGCACAGGGCCCGCGGAACGTGACCGTCTCCTACGCGCGCGTGGGCACCGGAGAACCGCTGCTCCTGCTGCACGGCATCGGCCACCACAGGCAGGCCTGGGACCCGGTCGTGGACATCCTCGCGACCGAGCGCGACGTGATCGCCGTGGACCTGCCCGGGTTCGGCGCGTCCCCGGGCCTGCCGGACGGCCTCGCGTACGACCTGCCGACGACGACGGAGGTCTTCGGCGCGTTCTGCGAGGCCATGGACCTCGATCGTCCCCATGTGGCGGGCAACTCGCTCGGCGGTCTGCTCGCCCTGGAGCTCGGCCGCGAGAACCTCGTACGGTCCGTCACCGCGCTGTCCCCGGCCGGGTTCTGGTCGGAGGCCGAGCGGCGCTACGCCTTCGGCATCCTGCTCACGATGCGGCACATCTCGCGTCGTCTGCCGCTGCCGATGGTCGAGCAGCTGTCGCGCACGGCGCTGGGCCGCGCGGCACTGACGAGCACGATCTACGCCCGCCCCGCCCGCCGCTCACCCGAGGCCGTGGTCGCCGAGACGCTCGCCCTGGCGCAGGCCACCGGGTTCGACCAGACCCTCCGGGCGGGAACCACCGTCCGGTTCACCGACGACATCCCCGAGCTGCCGGTCACCGTGGCCTGGGGCACCAGGGACTGGCTGCTCGTGCGTCGCCAGGGTGTCCGCGCCAAGCACATCATTCCCCGCGCCCGGCTGGTGCGGCTGCCCGGCTGCGGTCACTGCCCGATGAACGACGATCCGGCGCTCGTCGCGCGCGTCATCCTCGACGGCAGCCACTGACGTACGGACGGCCGGATCCGGCGCCCCGTCGTGCGGGGGCCGGGCACCCACGGGCCCGGGCGAGCCGGCGCCCAGGGCACCGCCGCCAAGGCGGCCGCGCGCGTACGGGCGTGACGCCCCTGCCGGTCCCCGCGAACCCTCGGTACCCGCAGGTTCCCCGCGGGGCGCGCGTCAACGCACCTGATCCCAGGGCCACTCCAGCGCCGACCAGGGCGCTGCCGACGCCCTGGGCGACGCCGTAGGAGCCCGTTCCGACGAGCGGCGCGGTGCAGGCGGCCGCGACGGGGATGAGGCCGGAGAAGAGCGTGGCGCGCTCCGCGCCGATCCGCTGCATGCCCATGTACCAGCACACGAAGCCCACGACGGTGACGACCACCGCCTGCCACAGCAGCGCCGCGGTCTCGGTCGTGTCCGGCCGCCGCAGCCACGCACCGCCGTCGAGCAGCAACCCGGCCACCACGGACTCGACCGCGGCGATGCCGCACACCGTCGCGGACAGCAGCCGGGGGCCCAGCGGCCGCAGCACGGGCACGGCGAGGACCGCGAATCCGACCTCGCCGGCCAGCGCGCACACCGAGAAGGCGATGCCCTGCCCGTCCGTGCGTCCCCACCCCTGGACCGTGAAAGCACCGACGGCGACGAGCAACGCCCCGTACAGGACGATCCGCTGGGGCCGACGCCCATCGAGGAGCGGTACGGCGACGGCCACGGCCACGGGTGCGCAGCCCACGAACACGCCGGGCACCGCCGGCTCCGCGGAGCGTTCCGCCGCGAGGACGGCCAGGTTGAAGCCGACCATGCCGACGGCCGCGAGCAGCGCGAGGCGGACCCAGTGGCGGGGCGTGAGCCCGCGCAGCCGGGTCCTCGCGTCCGCACGGGCCGGCGCGAGCAGCAGCAGGCAGGCGAGGCCGTAGCGCAGGGCCTGGCCACCGGCGTACGGGTAGTCGCCGAGGACGCTGTTGGCGGTGAAGGACCCTCCGACGAGGACACAGGCGAGCGCGGCGAGCAGGGATCCGCGCAGGGTGGTGGCGTTCATGGCAGCGACGCTAGGAAGCCGGGCGGTCCGGTTTAAGGTCCACTTCCATGACGTCATCGCAGACCAATCCGGCGGGTTCCGCCGCCTCCGCCGCCTGGGAGCTGCTCCTGCCGGCCGCCTCGGCGCCGGCACGCGCGCGTGGCCGTTCGCTTCAGGCGGCCCTGCGTGAGGCGGTCCGTTCGGGACGGCTCTCGCCGGGGACGCGCCTGCCGTCGAGCCGGGATCTGGCCGCCGACCTCGGCGTCTCGCGCGGCCTGGTCACGGAGGCGTACGAGCAGTTGACGGCCGAGGGGTACCTGCGCAGCGGCCGGGGTGCCGGAACCTGGGTGGGAGACGCCGTGCGCACCTCACCCCCACGCGCGCGTGACCTCGCCCCGCGACCGCCGGGCTCGTCGGCCGACTTCGTGCCCGGGACACCGGACCTGTCGCTGTTCCCCCGTGCCGCCTGGGCCGCCGCACAGCGCGGCGTACTGGCGGAGCTGCCGCACCACGAACTCGGCTATCCCGATCCGCGTGGGCTGCCCCGGCTGCGTACCGCACTCGCCGAACTCCTCGGGCGCCGCAGGGGGGTGGTCGCGGACCCGGAGCGGATCGTGGTCGTGTCGGGGGTGGCGCAGGCGACCACGCTGTTCGGATTCGTGCTCCACGCGCGCGGGATGCGCACCGTCGGCGTCGAGGATCCGGGGAGCCCGCAGCACAGTGCCCTGTACGCCGCGGCCGGCGTCACCGCCGTGCCCGTGCCGCTGGACGACGAGGGGCCGGCCGTCGGCCCGCTGCGATCGTCGGGTGTACGGGCGGTGGTGACGACGCCCGCCCACCAGTTCCCCACCGGGATCGCCTGCTCCGCGCGGCGGCGCGCCGAACTGCTCGACTGGGCGCGGTCCGTGGACGGTTTCGTCCTGGAGGACGACTACGACGGGGACTTCCGCTACGACCGCGCTCCGGTGGGTGCGCTCCAGGGCCTCGACCCGGACCGTGTGGCCTACGCGGGGTCGGTCAGCAAGTCCCTCGCTCCGGGGCTGCGGCTCGGCTGGCTGCTCGTGCCGGAGTCGCTGGCCGACGAGGTCGTCGAGCGCAAGCGGACAATGGATCTCGGCCACCCCTCCCTCGACCAGGCGGTGTTCGCCCGGTTCCTGGAGCGCGGCGACTACGACCGCCAGCTGCGCCGCTGCCAGCGCGCGTACCGCGAACGGCGTGACGCGCTCGTCGCCGCGCTGGAGCGGTGTTTTCCCGGTTCCGAGGTGTCCGGGATCGCCGCCGGCCTGCACGTCATCGCCGCGCTGCCGGAACGGTACGGGCCCCGGGGACGGTTCCTCGAGCGGATGGCCGCGGCCGAGGTCGCGGTGCGGACGCTTCCGGACTACACGCACGCGCGTGCCGGCAGTCATCAGGACGGTGACGACGCCGTGAGGCTGGTCCTGGGATATGCGCATCTGTCCCCCGCGCGGATCCGGCAGGGGATACGGCGGATGGCCGAAGCCTGCGGCGTGTGAGGCACGGATTCGCGGGCCGGCTGCCCTGCCGCCACGGCCCGTTGTTCACTTGTGGTTTCCGTGTGCGCTGCGGCGCACCAGTAGTTGTGGCTGTGCACACCGGCCGGTTCTCGTCCCTGGAGGCGCACCCATGTCACACCGTCCGTTCCCGGGCCGCCGCAGCGTCCTGCGCGGCTCACTGGCCGCGTCGGCGGCCCTGACCCTGCCGGCCGGTCTCGGCGCGGCGCCGGCCTTCGCCCTGTCCGGACGTCCCAAGGCCGGCTGGGGCGTGCAGACGGGCGACGTGACGTCCGACTCCGGGCTGGTGTGGGTGCGGTCCGACCGGCCGGCCAGGATGATCGTCGAGACGTCGGCGACCGAGTCGTTCCGCAACCCGCGCAGCTGGCACGGTCCGCTGCTCGGCGCGGACACGGACTTCACCGGGACGACCCGGCTGCACGGGCTGCCTGCGGGCGAGCAGATCCACTACCGCGTGCTGCTCGCCGACCCCGACGACCCTCGCCGCACCGGCGAGCCGGTGACGGGAACCTTCCGCACGGTGCCGCTCGGGCGCCGCCACGGGGTGCGCTTCCTGTGGTCCGGCGATCTGGCCGGGCAGGGCTGGGGCATCAACCCCGACTTCGGCGGCTACACGATCTACAACGCCATGGCCGCACTGGACCCGGACTTCTTCCTCTGCAGCGGCGACAACGTCTACGCCGACGGCCCGATCTCGGCGACGGCCGCCCTGCCGGACGGCAGCACCTGGCGGAACATCACCACCGAGGAGAAGTCGAAGGTCGCCGAGACGCTGGCCGAGTTCCGCGGCAACTTCCGCTACAACCTGCTGGACGAGAACCTCCGGCGGTTCAACGCACAGGTCCCGTCCGTCGTCCAGTGGGACGACCACGAGGTCCGCAACAACTGGTACCCGGGCGAGGTGATCGCTTCCACGGACACCCGCTACACCGAGAAGAGCATCGACGTGCTGGCGGCGCGTGCCCGGCGGGCGTTCAGCGAGTACTTCCCGATCTCCACCCTGCGGCCGGGCGCCGAGGACGGCCGCGTGTACCGGGTACTGCGCCACGGCGCCCTGCTCGACGTGTTCGTGCTGGACATGCGGACGTACCGCAACGCCAACTCGCCCGACGACCAGACCGTGGACCCCCAGGGCATCCTCGGCCGTGAGCAACTGGAGTGGCTCAAGCGGGAGCTGTCGCGGTCGCGTGCGGTGTGGAAGGTGATCGCCGCGGACATGCCGCTCGGGCTGATCGTGCCGGACACCACCGAGGGCAAGCCGCACATCGAGGCCGTGGCGCAGGGCGACCCGGGCGCGCCGCTGGGCCGTGAGCTGCAGATCGCCGAGCTGCTGCGGTACATCAAGCACCGGCGCATCACCGGCACCGTGTGGCTGACTGCCGACGTCCACCACACCTCGGCCCAGCACTACCAGCCGTCGCGTGCGGCCTTCACCGACTTCGAACCGTTCTGGGAGTTCGTGTCGGGACCACTCAACGCCGGTGCGTTCCCGGCCAACGCGCTGGACAGCACCTTCGGTCCGCAGCGGGTGTTCGTGAAGGCGCCGACCGCGGCGAACGTCTCACCCGCCGGCGGTTACCAGTTCTTCGGAGAGGTCGACATCGACGGCGACAGCGGCGAGCTGACGGTACGGCTGCGTGAGCAGGACGGCACGGTGCTGTTCACGCAGGTGCTGCAGCCGGGCCTGGTCGGTCAGTAACGCCCGTAGCCTGGACGCGTGCCGCGCGCCGAGGTCGTCCCCCCGGTGCGCGGCCCGAAGGTGCGAAATTCTACAAATGCATCCATAAGCAGTCTTTACTCATCGGTCACAAACCGTTCGTGATCACGCAACACCCTTCCTTCACAGTGGCTACATGAATCGGAACATCCCTGATGTGACACGAGCGAAAAACGGGCGTCCGGTGCGCCCTTGGCGGCGCACCGTGGTCGCGGGCTTCCACGCATGGTGGTCACGCCGCCACGGTCACGCACCGCCTACGAGCGATACCGGTGCCCGGCCCCGCTCCGCGGAGCGCGCGGCCGGGCCGTCCGGGCAGGTGCCGTCCCCCGTCGCGCATTCAGGGGGAAGTGCGCTGTGGCGGATGCGGACGACGGTGAAGGACGAACCGGGGTCGCTGGCCGCGCTGTGCACGGCTCTCGCCGAACACCGGGTCGACATCCTGAGCCTGCAGACGCACCCGCTGGGCGCGGACACGGTGGACGAGTTCCTGCTCCGCACCCCCGGTGACCTCCCGGCCGCCGAGATCACCCGGGCCGTGTCGGCTGCGGGCGGTTCGGGCACCTGGATCGAGCGGGCCGACGCCCACGATCTGGTCGACGCGCCCACCCGAGTCCTGGGCCTGGCCACCCGCACCGCGCTCGACGCGGCGGAACTGCCGCTCGCGCTGCGGCAGTTGCTGGGGCGGTGCACCATCCGCTCCCTGCCCGCCACACCGGTCGGCGGAGGCCGCGCCCCGGAGGGCGTGCCGGTGGAGGGGGCACTGGAGGACACCGTGATGCGGCTGCGGGCACCGGAAGGCGGAGTGATCACCGTGGAACGGCCGTATCTGCCGTTCACCCCGACCGAGTTCGCACGGGCCCGGGCACTGGTCGAGCTGGACACCCGGCTCGGTCCACGGGTCCCGCGCCGCCAGGACGTGCTGACACTGCCCGAGGGCAACGCCATCACCGTACGCCGGGCCGACACCGGCGACGTGGAGGCGGCGAAGGCGATGCACGAGCGGTGCTCGTCCCGGACGCTGGGGATGCGGTACCACGGGCCGGTCGGTGACGCGGACCGTTACCTCAACCACCTGCTCAGCCCGCGCTTCGGCCGGACGCTGGCGGCACAGACCGCGTCGGGGCGCGTCGTCGGGCTCGGTCACCTGCTGTGGGACGGGGACGAGACCGAGGTCGCGCTGCTCATCGAGGACGACTGGCAGCGGCGGGGCCTCGGCGCCGAACTCCTCGGCCGGCTGGTGTCGATGGCGGTCGAGGCGGGCTGCGCGAGCGTGTACGCCGTGACGCAGTCCTCCAACACGGGCATGGTCGCCGCGATGCGCGGCCTGGGACTCCCCCTCGACTACCAGATCGAGGAGGGCACCCTGGTGATCACGGCCCGTCTGGACGCGGTGGCGATCGCGACCGGGCCGTCGCACGAGCAGCAGGAGCGCTGCGCCCGGGACTGAGCGTCGTCGGCCGAAACGCCCGTCGGACGGGGTCCCGACGGGCGTTCGGCATCCCGCGGACGGCCCGGCTCAGATGCCCGGGACCGTCTCCCGCACGCCGGCCGACGCCGGCGGCCTCTGCCGCTCTCCCAGCGCGCGGTCCAGGTCGGCCCACAGGTCCTCCACGTCCTCCAGCCCCACGGACAGGCGCAGCAACCGGTCGCTGACGCCCGCTCCCCGGCGGTCGTCCGCGTCGACGATCCGGTGGCTGATGGACGCCGGATGCTGGATCAGGGTGTCGACGCTGCCGAGGCTCACGGCCGGGGTGATCAGCCGGACTCCGGCGATGACCTCGTGCGGGTCGCCGTGGACCTCGAAGGCGATCATCGCGCCCCCGATGCGCGGGTAGTGGACGCGGGTGACGCGCGGGTCGGCGGCGAGGCGGCGGGCCAGTTCGGCGGCGTTCGCTGAGGCGGCCCGCACCCGCACCGGCAGGGTCGACAGACCGCGCAGCAGCAGATAGCCGGCCAGAGGATGCAGCACCCCTCCGGTGGCGAACCGCACCTGCCGCAGCCGGCCGGCGAACTCCTCGTCGCAGGCCACGACGCCTGCCATCACGTCACCGTGCCCGCCGAGGTACTTGGTGGCGCTGTGCAGCACCAGCCGTGCGCCCTGCTCGGCGGGACGCTGCAGCACGGGCGTGGCGAAGGTGTTGTCCGCGAGCAGCGGCACGGAGCCGCACGCGTGGGCGACGGCCCGCAGGTCCACTTCGGCGAGAGTCGGATTCGCCGGGGACTCCACCATGACCAGCCCGGTGTCCGGTCGCAGTGCGTCCGCGATCCCGGCCGGGTCGGTCCAGGTCACCTCCGAGCCGAGCAGTCCGGCGGTCAGGAGGTGGTCGCTGCAGCCGTACAGGGGGCGTACGGCCACGACATGGCGCAGGCCGAGCGAGGCGCGTACGAGGAGGACCGCGCTCAGTGCGGCCATGCCGCTGGCGAAGGCGACCGCGGCCTCGGTCCCCTCGAGGCGGGCCAGGGCGGTTTCGAAGCGGGCGACGGTCGGGTTGCCCAGCCGGGCGTACACCGGCGGGCCGTCCGGTTCGGCGCCGGTGGCGGCGAAGGCGTCGATGCGGGCGGCCTCGCCACGGCTGTCGTGGGACGGGT
Source organism: Streptomyces sp. HUAS ZL42 (assembly GCF_040782645.1). Taxonomy (GTDB): domain Bacteria; phylum Actinomycetota; class Actinomycetes; order Streptomycetales; family Streptomycetaceae; genus Streptomyces. Next base: position 8,398,104 of record NZ_CP160403.1, on the reverse strand, counting down.
AGGTGGTGGACAGGTCGATCGGCGGGGCGTGCAGCCCCTGCCGGGCGAGATCGTCGCGGCCGGCGTGCACGGCCTCTGTCGCCAGTGCTCTCGGTGCGGTGCCTGCGCCGTCGTACGACGGCCCCCTGCGCGCTGAGTCCATGGGCATGTCCATGAGCGGAAGGGTGAACACCGACCGGCTCACCGGGATCGAACACCGTGCTACGTTCGGCCAATGGCCGAATCCGTCGTACTGGACCCGGTGGATCTTCATCTGCTGCGGCTCCTGCAGAACGACGCCCGGACGACCTACCGCGATCTCGCCGCGCAGGTCGGGATCGCGGCGTCCACGTGTCTGGACCGGGTGACCAGGCTGCGCCGCTCGGGCGTGATCCTCGGTCATCAGTTGCGGCTCGATCCCGCGAAGCTGGGGCGGGGGCTGCAGGCCCTGCTGTCCGTGCAGGTCAGGCCGCATCGGCGGGAGCTGGTGGGACCGTTCGTGGAGCGGATCAGGGCGCTGCCGGAGGCCCGGACCGTCTTCCATCTCACCGGACCCGACGACTACCTCGTGCATGTCGCGGTCGCGGACATGGCGGATCTGCAACGCCTGGTGCTGGACGAGTTCACGGCCCGGCGGGAAGTGGCCCGCGTCGAGACCCGGTTGATCTTCCAGCAGTGGGACTGCGGACCCCTGCTGCCGCCTGCGAGCTCAGCTCAAACCGCGTGACGTGCTGCTTCGCCCTCAGCTCAATCCGAGTGACGTGCGGTGCCCCTCGTATGAGGATGGTCCGCATGTCAGAGACGAAGAGCCCGCTGCCCCGCGAGGTCGCCGACGCCTACGTCGACGAGCTCATCGCCCTCGATCCGGTCACCGGTACCTACCTCGGCGTTAAGGAGAGTTCGAGCCGTCTGCCCGACATCTCACCGGCGGGCCAGGAAGCCGTCGCGGAGCTCCAGCGGGCCACGCTCGCGAAGCTCGACGAATCCGAACGGCAGCCCGGCGCGGACAGTGCCATCGAGCGCCGGTGCGCACGCCTGCTGCGTGAGCGGCTCACCGCGGAACTCGCCGTGCACGAGGCCGACGAGGGCCTTCGCGCGGTCGGCAACATGGCGACGCCCGTGCACTCGGTGCGCGAGGTGTTCACGGTGACGCCGACGCAGTCGGAGGAGGACTGGGCGGCGATCGCCGAGCGGCTGCGCGCGGTGCCGACCGCGCTCGCGGGATACCGCGAGGCGCTCTCCCTCGGTCTGGAGCGCAAGCTGTACGCGGCTCCGCGCCCGACCGCCACCTTCGTCGAGCAGCTCACCGAGTGGGCGGACACGGACGGCTCGGGACGCGGCTGGTTCGAGGACTTCGCGGCCGCGGGCCCGGAATCGCTGCGTACCGAGCTGGACGAGGCGGCCAGCGCGGCGACCGCGGCCGTCGTCGGACTGCGGGACTGGATGCGCGACGTGTACGCGCCGGAGGTCGAGGGCGCGCCGAACACGGTGGGCCGGGAGCGCTACGCACGCTGGGCGCGCTACTTCAACGGCACGGACCTCGACCTGGACGAGGCGTACGCGTACGGCTGGTCCGAGTTCCACCGCATCCTCGGCGAGATGAAGCAGGAGGCGGAGAAGATCCTGCCCGGCGCCGAGACTCCGTGGGTGGCGCTCGCGCACCTCGACGAGCACGGCAGGCATATCGAAGGTGTCGACGAGGTCCGTGAGTGGCTGCAGGGCCTGATGGACCGGGCGATCGCGGAGCTCGACGGCACGCACTTCGAACTCGCGGAGCGGGTGCGGAAGGTGGAGTCGTGCATCGCGCCGCCCGGCAGCGCGGCGGCGCCCTACTACACGCCCCCGACGGAGGACTTCTCGCGGCCCGGCCGCACCTGGCTGCCGACGATGGGGCTGACCCGCTTCCCCGTCTACGACCTGGTCTCGACCTGGTACCACGAGGGCGTCCCCGGTCACCATCTCCAGCTCGCGCAGTGGGCGCACGTCGCCGCGGACCTCTCCCGCTACCAGGCCACCCTCGGCGGGGTCAGCGCCAACGCCGAGGGCTGGGCGCTGTACGCCGAGCGGCTGATGGACGAGCTCGGCTTCCTCACGGACGCGGAGGAGCGGCTCGGCTACCTCGACGCCCAGATGATGCGGGCCGCGCGGGTCATCGTCGACATCGGCATGCACCTGGAGCTGGAGATCCCGGCGGACTCCCCCTTCCACCCGGGTGAGCGGTGGACGCCCGAGCTGGCCCAGGAGTTCTTCGGTGCGCACAGCAGCCGCCCGGCGGACTTCGTGGAGAGCGAACTGACCCGCTACCTGACGATCCCGGGCCAGGCGATCGGCTACAAGCTCGGTGAGCGGGCCTGGCTGCTGGGCCGCGAGAACGCCCGCAAGCGGCACGGCGACGCCTTCGACCTCAGGGCCTGGCACATGGCCGCCCTCTCCCAGGGCTCCCTGGGCCTGGACGATCTGGTGGACGAGCTGTCCGCCCTCTGATCAGCGCCGGAAACCGCCCTCCGAGTCGATCACCTGACCGGTCACCCAGCCCGCCTCGTCCGTCGCCAGCCAGGCGATGAGGCGGGCCGGGTCGTCCGGCAGGCCCCACCGGCCGGCGGGGAAGCACGCGGCGACGGCCGCGTGCGCCTCGCCGGTCAGGTAACCCGTGTCCACAGGGCCGGGGTTGATCGTGTTGACGGTGATCGCGTGCTCGGCGAGCGTGGTGGACAGGGAGCGGGTGATCGAGGCGAGAGCGCCTTTCTGAAGGGCGTACGCGATCTCTCCGGGCATGCCACCCGCGATGTCCTGTCCCGAGGTCATCATCATCACGCGGCCGCCCGGCGTCCGCGGCGGCAGCGCGGCGCGCAGCCGTGCGTAGGCCTGGACGAGCAGCAGCACGGAGCGGGCGTCGACCGCCCAGTGGGCGTCGAGCATCGCGGCGTCGATCGCGTCGAGCGTGCCGTCGGAGCCGCTGAGAGCGTGGTTGGCCACGAGGATGTCCAGCCGTCCGCCGAGTGCCGAGGCAGCGGTGGCGACGAGTTCGGCGGGGGCGGCCGGGTCGGCGAGGTCGCCGGGGCCGGCGAGGACTCCGGCCTCGGGATCGCCGGCTGCCGCGCGCACGGAGGCGAGGACCTCCTCGGGACGGTCGGCACCCCAGGGCATGGCGGCGTCGTGCGGCACATGGTGGTGCAGATAGACGCTCGCTCCGTACGCGGCGAGCCGCCGGGCCACGGCGTGGCCGATGCCGACGCGTCGGCTCGCGCCGGTGACCAGCGCGGTCCGGCCGCGCAGCGGCAGCGGGTCACGGCGCAGGTCTTCGGGGGCAGGGTGGGGAAGTCCAGGCATGGATCACCATGATGGGGAGCGCCGGCCCGCGCCGCACGCCATTAACCGTGCTCGAGCCGCCGCAGTTGTACGAGTCCCAGCCACGTCTCGGGTCCGGGCCGGACGTTGGCCGCGCGTACCGCGTACCTCCCGGGATCCAGCACGACCCGCAGGCTGTCCGTGCGGCCCGTTTCGCCGCCGGGCCAGGCCGAGTCGAACAGCACCACCGCTCCGGGAACCTGCCACTGCACCTCGTCCTCCCAGGACGCCGTGGCGATGGCGGCGGGAACACCGGCCAGCAGTTCGTCCTCGGAGTTCGCGGCGCACCACCGTACGAAGGTTCGGTGCTCCGGCAGGAACGCGGTCGAGGCGGGCTCGTCGCCCAGGACCAGGGCCGCGGAGTCACCGACCGGGAGCAGGCCGACGTAGCCCTCGACCTCGCAGGCCCGGTCGTAGTCCGAGGCCGTTTCGTCGCCGTCGGCGCCCGCCCAGAAGGGCAGCACCGTCTCCGGGACCGCTATGAGCGGCCCGCCGCCCGACTCCACCCACTCCACGACGCCGGGATCCGCGTATCGCACCATGGCGCAGAACCTACACGCACAGCGGCCCCACAGAGCGGCCGCTGTCTCAGCAGCCGCAGTCCTCCGCGTCCACCGGCGCCGTCAGCGGGTCGGCGGCGCTCCGCTCGCGGCCCTCCCAGGTCTCGTACTCGAAGCCTTCACGCGCCCAGTACTCGAAGCCGCCCAGCATCTCCTTGACCTGGTAGCCGAGTTCGGCGAGGGCGAGCGCCGCACGGGTCGCGCCGTTGCAGCCCGGGCCCCAGCAGTAGGTCACGACGGGCACGTTCTTGTCGAGGAGTTGTTCGGCCTGCTCGGGGATCAGCGCGGTCGGCAGGTGGATCGCGCCGGGGATGTGGCCCTGGTCCCAGGACTCGGTGGAGCGGGAGTCCAGGACGACGAAACCGGGGTCGTCACCGGCCGCGAGTGCGGCCGCGACGTCGGAGACGTCGGCGTGGAAGACGAGGCCGGCGCGGAAGTACGCGGCGGCCTCGGCCGGGGCCGCGGGGGCGACGCGCAGGACGGGGTTCACCGCGGCGGTCGTGACGATGCTCATGGTCTGGCCCTCTCGCTCTCGGTTCTCGATGACCAGGAATCTACGGTTGTTGATCACCGCCTTGAAGAGGCCATCCCCGGCGAACCTCTTGATCGGCCGGGGATTCCCCTGCTATCTCTCGGCCATGACCGCGTTTTCCCCGGACGCCACCGACTGGCGCATCCTCGATGTCCTTCAGCGCGAGGGCCGCACCGGCTTCGCCGAACTCGCCCGCGCCGTGTCGATGTCCGCGAGCGCGGTCACGGAGCGGGTGCGCCGGCTCGAGGAGGCCGGCGTCATCCAGGGGTATGCGGCGGTCGTGGACCCGGAGCGGCTCGGCCTGCCCATCCTGGCCTTCGTCCGCCTGCGCTACCCGACCGGAAACTACAAGCCGTTCCACGACCTGGTCGCGGCGACTCCGGAGATCCTCGAGGCGCACCATGTGACGGGCGACGACTGCTTCGTCATCAAGGTCGCGGCACGCTCGATGCGCCATCTGGAAGAGGTGTCGGGCAAGATCGGCGCGCTGGGCTCGGTCACGACGAGCGTCGTCTACTCGTCACCGCTCCCCCGGCGACCGCTGGGGCACTGAGACGGGGGTACCCGCCCGACGACGCCCATTGGGCCGATGCCCCGGGGCACTAGCCGATCCCCCGCTGCCGTACCACCGACCCCGACCTCTCCTTGACGACCTCCAGCTGAGCATGGATCCGCCGCCGCAGGTCGGCGACATGGCTGACGATGCCGACGCTGCGGTCGCGCTCGCGCAGGGAGTCGAGGACGTCGAGGACCTCGTCGAGGGTCTGGTCGTCGAGGCTGCCGAAGCCCTCGTCGATGAAGAGGGTGTCCAGGCGGACCCCGCCGGCCTCGTCGGTGACCACGTCGGCGAGGCCGAGGGCCAGCGCGAGCGAGGCGAAGAAGGTCTCGCCGCCCGACAGTGTCGCCGTGTCGCGCTCACGGCCGGTCCAGGCGTCGACGACGTGCAGCCCGAGCCCGCTGCGCCCGCGGCCCGCCCGGTCGTCGGAGTGCACGAGGGTATAGCGGCCGGACGACATGCGCTGCAGGCGCACGGTCGCGGCGGCGGCCACCTGCTCCAGGCGGGCCGCCAGCACGTACGACTCCAGACGCATCTTGCGTTCGTTGTCGGCCGAGGTGCCCGCGGTGAGCGCGGCCAGGCGGGCCACGCGGTCGTACTCCTCGCGCAGCGGGGCCAGCCGTCGTACTCCTGTGGTCGCGCGCGCGGAGAGACGGTCGAGTTCGGTGCAGCGCCGGGCGGCCGCGTCCCGCCTGGAGGCGGCTGCGCGCAGCCGCTCGGCCGCGGCTGCCGCCTCCTGTTCCGCCGCGGCGAGGTCGGCGGGGGGCTGCTGGGCGGCGGCCGCCGTGCCGGCCTCGGCGAGGACGGCACGTACGGCGGCCTCCTCGGACTGCCAGGCGTCAAGGCGCCGTTGCAGCTCCCGGTGGGCGGCATCGTCGAGGAGCGCCGCGGCCGCGGCCTGCGGGGTGTCGAACCCGGCACGGAAGGCGGCCTCGGCGAGGCGCCCGTCGGCCGCCTTGAGCCGCTCGGCGCTCTCCTCGGCGGCACGCGCCGCGTCGGCCGCGTCGGTGAGCAGCGCGGCCTGCCGCTCCAGCTGCGCGGCCCGCGCGCCCACGCTGTCCAGACTGCCCCGGGCCTGCGCCAACTCCTGCTCCAGCGACGTCCGTTCCCGGTCCAGGGTGTCCCGGCGCGCCGCCCTGGAGGCGGTTCTCAGCTCCGCCTGCCGGCGGTCCTCCGTCCGCCGCTCGTGCTCCTGCTCGGCCCGGCGCAGCTCCTCGTGGGCGGTGTGCAGGCCGGAGGCGTCGCGTCGCGCCCGCGCGTACAGCTGCTCCAGTTCCTCGACCTCTTCGGCAAGGCGGTTTGTGGGCGTGTCGCCCGCCTCGGCGCCGGCTGCGGCGAGCGCCTCGCGTACGACGCCGAGGCGCTGTTCGTCCTCGGCGTGCCGTTCCTCCGCGCGCTGGTATGCGGCGAGCGCGGCCTCCTCGGCCTCGCGGTCGACGTGCCCCGCGACCTTGCGCGCGGGTGCGGGGTGTTCGGTGGCGCCGCAGACGGCGCAGGGTGCGCCGTCCTCGAGGTTCGCGGCGAGTTCGGCGGCGATGCCGGTGAGACGCTGTTCCTTCAGCTCGAGCCAGTGCTCCTTGGCCCGCAACACCTGCGCCGCCGAGGCGAGCGCCTGCCGCTGGGCGTCGTCCGTGTCGACGCCCAACTGGTCGCGCAGCCGGGCCGCCCTGAGGCGCTTCTGCGCGGGTTCACGCTGGACGGCGAGCTGTTCGGCGCGGCCGGCGGCCTCCTGGGCGGACTCGATACGAGCCTGCAGCCCCGCTCGGCTCTCGTCCCACTCGGCGAGCCAGCCCTCGGTCTCCGCGAGCACCTCTTCGTCGGCGCGCTCCTGGCGGTCCAGGTCGGCGCGTTCGGCGACGATCCCCTGCAGCCGCTGCTCGGCCCGGCGGGCCGACTCCAGTCCGCCCAGCTCCTCGGCGGCCCGGCGCGCGGCGGCCGCGAGGCCGGTCGCGCCCGCGCCCGCGAAGGTCTCCGGCAGCAGGTCACGCGCGCGTGCCTCGGCGGCGGCCGCCCGCCGGTGCTCGGTGTCGGCCGCCTCCCGCAGGTCCAGCGCCGGCGCCACGGCCTCCGCCTTGCGGGCCCGCTCCATGCGCGCCTGCGCCTCCTGGTGGGCGTCGGCCCGCTCCTGAAGCAGCCCGGCCCGTTCCCGCGCCTCGGCGAACCGCCGCTGCAGCCGCGCCACTTCGCGTACGGCCTCCAGGGCGCGCTCGGCCGCGGCCTGCGCGGACTCGGCTGCGGCGAGCCCGCAGTGGGCGATCGTGAGCTGTTCGCGGACGGTGCTGCGGGCGACGGCGGACGCGGTCAGCACGCCCTCGGCCAGGCCCGGTTCACCCGGGGCCAGCTCCGGCAGGTCCATGGCCTCCCCGGCGGCCTGCTGCATCCGGTGGGCGTCGGCGAGCAGCGCCGCGTCCCCGTCCCGCACCTGTGCTTCGGCCGCGCGCCGGCGCTCGGCGAGGCGCTTCTCGACCTCGGCGAAGCGGTGGGTGTCGAAGAGGCGGCCGAGCAGCCGTCCGCGGGCCTCGGCGTCGGCGCGCAGGAAACGCGCGAAGTCGCCCTGGGGCAGCAGCACGACCTGGCAGAACTGCTCGCGGCTCATGCCGAGCAGCTGGGTGACCTCCTCGCCGATCTCCTGGTGCGAGCGGCTGAGGTCCTTCCAGGCGCCGGCGACCGCGTCGTACTCGCGCAGCCGGCTCTGGGCCTTGTCGAGCGTCGTCCCCTTGCCGCGCAGCTTGGGCCGCTCCCAGGGCGGCTGCCGGGTGATCTCCAACCGGCGTCCCGCCACGGTGAGTTCGAGGGTCACCTCGGTGCGCGTGCCCCGTGCGGCGTGGTCGCTGCGCAGCGTCATGCCCTGGCCGCTCTGCCGGGCGCCCGGGACGGCGCCGTAGAGCGCGTAGCACACGGCGTCCAGGACGGACGTCTTGCCCGCGCCCGTCGGCCCGTGGAGCAGGAAGAGCCCGGCGGCGGACAGAGCGTCGAAGTCGACGCGCTGCGTGCCGCCGAAGGGCCCGAACGCGGTGACTTCCAGCCGGTGCAGCCTCATCGCGCCGCCTCCCGCACCGTCTCGTCGGCGCGCACCGCGTCGAACGCGTCGCGCAGCACGCGCTGTTCGTGCTCGTCGGGCCCGGCGCCGCGCACATGGGCCACGAAGTCCTCCGCGATCTGCTGCTCGCTGCGGCCGGCGAGCCGCCGGGCGTAGGACACATCGGGGTCGTCCGGGGCCCGCTCGGGGTCGAAGACGAGGCTGAGCGTGTGCGGGAAGCGCTCGCTGAGCCGGGCCATGGGGTCGGCCGGGCGGACGGCGTCGGTGAGGGTGGCCTCGACCCACGCCTCCTCGTGCCGCGTGAGCCCGGGATCGGCGAGGATCTCCTCCAGGGTCCCGCGGATTCGGGCCAGCGCGCGCGGCACCGGGCAGTCGATCCGCTCGGCGATCGGCGAGCCGTCGGCGCCCAGGTCGACGAGCCACATGGTCTTGCGGTGGCCGGCCTCCGAGAAGGAGTAGGGCAGTGGGGAACCGGAGTAGCGCACGCGTTCGGTGATGGTCTGGCAGCCGTGCAGGTGGCCCAGTGCCGCGTAGTCGACGCCGTCGAAGACTCCGGCGGGCACGGCGGCCACCCCGCCGACGGTGATGTCCCGTTCGCTGTCGCTGGCTTCCCCGCCGGTCACGAAGGCGTGGGCGAGGACGACGGACCGCGTGCCGGGCGCGCGGGTGGCGAGGTCGGCGCGGACCCGGTCCATGGCGGCGGCGAGCACTGCCTCATGACCTGGCTTCTCCACCCCGAACTCGTCCTTCACCAGGGCCGGTTCGAGATAGGGCAGGCCGTAGAAGGCCACGTCCCCATGAGTGTCGGCCAGCACCACCGGTGTCCCGGCCGCCGAAGGATCGGTCCGCAGATGGATGCCCGCGCGGCCGATCAGTCCCGCGCCCACGCCGAGCCGCCGGGCCGAGTCGTGGTTGCCCGAGATCATCACCGTCGGCACACCGAGTTCGGCGAGCCGGTGCAGGGCGTCGTCGAACAGCTCGACCGCGGCGAGCGGCGGCACCGCCCGGTCGTACACGTCTCCCGACACGACCACCGCGTCGACGTCGTGCTCCCGCACGGTCGTGACGAGGTGGCCGATGAACTCGGCCTGGGCACCGAGCATGTTCACCCGGTGGAACGCCCGGCCGAGGTGCCAGTCGGAAGTGTGCAGCAATTTCATGAAACGGCTCTGACCTGCATGTTTCTCTCGGTAACGCCCCAAAAAACCAGCACAAGTCAGCACGGGAACCCCGGACTGACACCCACCACGCTAACGCCTGGAAGCACCTGATCCACCACTGACCTCACATCGCGATCTCACATCAACCATCGCGCCAGTGGAATTGATTGACCTTTCCGATGCCGCTGGTCCGCCATGCTCTGCTGAAAGATGCCGACCCCAGCAACACACCGTGCTCGTGCAGGCTCTCAGAACTTGGCGAATCGCGTATCAAGGCAGTCCTGACACATCTCTGCTTCCTCCAACGCAAAGTCGGCTGCCCGACCGCAGTACTGGCAGATGCCCTCGAACGTGTTGCCGTCGGCGAAGCAGATCAACACGTCCACCCCGTCCGAGCTCGCGAGAGGAGCGGCAAAGACAGCGGTCGTGCCACATTCAGAGCAGTCGTGCACGGGGGTGTCACCGCCATCCGTCACAACCGAGTAGTAGCTGGTGCCGGCGAACTCCCAAGCGGCGTCGGAGCCGCCGCCATACCGACGTCCACACAGAGAGCACTGGACTGACTCGTTGCCGTCCAGCACGACGGCGAACTGGCCGCAGGACAGGCAGGCAACCGTGGAGTCCTTGAAGGTATCCAGGACCTCACCCAGCGCTTCAAGTCGGTGGGCGACGAAGTCCTTGAGGTGCCTGAATCCGGCCCGGATGTCGTCCATCTGAAGTTGCGCGTCCCACGCCTCGGGGGAGGAGTCGTGAGGCAACACGTCGGTGTCGATGAAATTGAGCAGCAGGTCGAGCACCGGGATGGTCCTCGCCTGGACGGCGATGGTTGTGTCCTTGGCTCCGAAGTGCTGGAGTCGGTTGCGCAGGTTGGCCAACGCCTCCAGGTCGGCGTACTTAGGCTCGATGGCCGTCTTGATGCCGACGTCGTCGCGCAGCCGCTCCAGGGCCGCATTGATGCCGCAGCTGTGGAAGATGCCGGCCTCGTGCTTGGCTTGGTCGAAAGTCGCGGGCTTGCTCCAGACGAGGCTGGGGTCCTCCATCTCCAGCCGAGCCTTGAACAGAGTCTCGGCCGCGGCTTGGAGGTGCAGCACGGCGTATTTCAGGTCGCGCGGGGCCGGGCTGCCGTCCTCGCCTGACAGCGACTTGACCGCGCTTTGGAGGAAGTCGAGACCGTTCAGCACAGGCGGAAAGTGGAAGTCCTTGACCTCCACTTCGGCCTCTGCCGTTACAGCTGGCAGCTCCGCCTCCACCTTCCCAGCGACGTCGTCGTCATCCGCTCCCGCCATGTCCCCCGCATCCTCCCCTTGCCTGCGCGTGATCGCCCTGGACGTGACAGCCGCCAACCGGCCGCCAGAACATCATCTCAAGGACATGCTGTCGCCCTCGCGCGCCTGCGCGGCAACACAACCTGATCACGTTTTTGTATAGAGCAGACGCTTCGATGGTCAGCCCGCTGAGCCTCCTCGCCGCTCTCTCGTACGCTCGGCCTGCGTCATCTCGTCGCCGATAAGTGCCGCGAAGACCAAGGAACGCGAGCCATTGAGACTGGCCTCGATCTGGTCCCGGATGATTCCGCTTGCCTTGCCGCGAGTGCCGATCCAGCCGTCCTGGACGAGCTGAGTGAAGGTAGTGTTATCGAAGTATCGGGGCACCGTGTGATAACCAAAGACTTCTCCCCCTTTCGGGCCGGTCGCGAGACCGGGCTGGTGGCGCAGCCACTCAATATGCTCCCGCGTCAAGTACATCCCGCCGATCAGCGCATCTCCCTTGGGCGCCGTCTGCTCGGCCTTGCAGAACTTGATCCAGCAGGGCTGCGGGTCGAGGCGGTAGTCGAGGGGCGGTTCCTGGTCGAGCTTTCTGCACGCTTCTTCGACGTCCCTCATGCGCTTCAGCTGCTCGTCCAAGTCAGCGTCCGGGCGATATCCCCACTCACTGCGGCCCGCTCCCATTTGCTGCATCTTCTTGTACTGGACAAGGACGAAGCTGTCCCGATTCACATGGTGGTAGATCAAGTCGATCCCCAGCGTGTCCTCCGCTGGCAGGCGGTTGACGTTAGCTATGAAGAGCTTCTGATCTCCCTTACTGAAAACCCGTTTCGCGAGGTGCTCAGCATCGCTGCCGATCCAATCCGAGAACCGTTGCGCATCATGGAAGACGAGATGATCCTCGTGTGCTGGATGACCTGGCAGCGTAGCGAGGACCGGCACGCGGTCCCCGTCCTCATCCGGAAAGCGTGCTTCACCGATGATGCTCCGATCGAATCCTCCTAGCTGAAGCGCCAGCCCGGTGGCGTCTCGTTCCTCCACGAAGAGCTCCCGCACTCGGCCGAGGATGCGAAACCCACCCACCCGTTCTTGCAGGCGAGCAATGACATCAGCGAGATCGGCACGAGATGTGGTGAGCGCGTCCAGCAACTCCTCCCCGGCACGCTTCGTCAGCGCGCCGGACAAGCCGGTCACGCGCCGGTGCCGCGGATGCATCAGATCAGACAGCTGCTCCATCGGGACGGGGGGCTTGATGCGATGAAGCTGCGTCACCTCGATCGTCTTACGGAACGTGCCCGCGCGCCGGCCACTCTTGGCATGCCCGACGTACTCGACAAGGGGCCGACCGCTCGCCTGTCCGGTCACTACGAGAACGACGTGACTGCTCTTCCATACGTCACGTTCCCCGACCGACTCCCAGCCGGCCTCGAACTGGCCCGGCCGCCGAAGATGGGCAAGAAACGTCTCTTCATCAGAAGTGCACCGCAGGATCGCCACCATACGAGGCACGTTACGTCGAGTGGTACGTGCGCCGCGCCTTGGGGCCCCTCCATCGCCATCAAGTCGCCTTCCTGGTCAAGGAATTGTTGCCGCAGACAACCGCTACACGAGGTCTCCCGCCGGCTCGGCCACCGGTCGGTCAAAGCCACCGTCGACGTCTACGGGCATAACAGCCACCTCTCAGCACCTGCTAGCTTGCGGGCGGCTCGACAGCGGCGCTGAGCATTCAACCCGTTCCCGACGGCGTAGAGGAGGCTCCGCCGGTTCAAGTGGGCAGGTGCACCATCCCCAGGCTCTGGGCACGCATCGTTGCGTTACGCACCGCATCAAGATCCCATCACGACATCACATGGCGAACAGTTGCAACTGCCCTTCAGTGTCGGCATCCGCGGCCTCCGACTCCAGGTCCGGCACAGGCTGTTCCACCGGCGATGCGTCCTGCGCGTCGTCGAGATCGTTCGAAGCACCGGGTTGGCCCGCCGCCCCCTCTCCTGATTCCGCATCCTCCGCCTCATCGTCCTTCGGTGTCGGCAGGACGTACTCCTGCACCAGGCCAGCCAAGTGGAGCGGCAGGGGCAGGGCAAGAGGCTGGTCGTAGTCCGAGGGCTGGCGCAGAACGTGGGTGAGGAGCGCGAGGGACTTCGGGTCGTCGCCGTCGTCCCGGTGGCAACCGAGGACGGCGATCTCCAGCAGCCCAGGCATCCACGCTGCCTGGCCGGTATCGATGGTGGGTTCGCCCTTGCGCTTGCCCTGGGCGATCGGCCGAGGCGCGAGCTTGTCGGCGGTTACCGCCGCGTGCTTGAACTGTACGGGCTTGGCCGTCGTGCTGAAGAAGACTCGGGCGTTCTCAGCGGTGTTTTCCGGCGCCCACAAGCCCTGTTGGATGCCGTTTGCCTTGCCCTCTGGGGCTCTCCCCCACCACTGCGGTGTCTCGTTCCGGGAGCCTGCGCGGACCCGGACCAGCCTCAGGTCGGGGTCGAGGCGACGAGCGGGTGCGAGGCCGTCTTGCAAGCGATCCTGTTCGACCCGGCCGTCTTGGAGCCAGGTCCAGTGCGAGCGAGCGTTGTGGGCCTCGGCGAACAGGACGGTCGGCGCGGTACGCAATGATGCACGCAGGCCCTGGAGCCACTCGGCGGCCTCGCGGCGCTGCCGTTCGCGCTCTTGGTAGCGCTTCGGGCGCTCTGCCTCACTTTCCGTCTGCGATTCCGACGTGTTCGCGGCTTGGTCCTGTGGTTCGCGCTGGCCGGGCACAACGGGCTTGACCTCGGCCTTTGTGGTCAGCCTCAGCAGGAGTTCGGGGTAGGGAACCCACGCTCCGGCGCCGGAGCGCGCCTCGGGGTCCCAACCTTCGACGCGGGCGGCGCCGGTGCCAGCCGGATCGGGGGTGACCATGACGCCGACCGGGAGGTAGGCGGCCCAGCGATTGCGGGTTGTACGGTTCTTGCGGACCATCCACAGTGCAGCATGCCGCAGCCCGTCGGGCAGCCCGTCCTCTGCGGCAAGCCGCGGGACGGTACGCGCGCCGAGCTGCCGCAGGCCGTCGTTCCAGGCACTGAGCGTGCGGTGCCTCAGGCTGGACGCTGTCTCCGCGCCTTTGCCGTTCTCGTCACCTGTCACGGGCACGGTGGTGAACTGTGTAACGAAGCTGGCCTTGGCGCACCCGAGTCGCATGGCGAACTTCGGGTCGTGCAGTCTGCTCGGGTAGGACGCGGCGCGGCCGATCTCCACGAGGGCCAGGGCCGGCGCGTCGGTGGTGCGTTCCGCGGCCAGCCACTGTGCGGCGCTGTCGCGGCGGGCTGCGGTGGCCGCGGTCACCTGGGCGTCCTTGATGCGAGTGCCGGTGGGCAGGTCAAGGGGGGCAAGGAGGCTGTCGGCGGTGCGGTCACCGAGCGCGATGAGCGGGCGCAAGCAGTGGACCCGCACGGTCAGCTCCGGAGCAGTCCATTCGTGCACCACCGCTGCACCAGCCGTGGCCTCGTCGTACTGCTGTGCAGTGAAGGACCCGCCGTCGCCCTTGAGGCCCAGATGCTCGGCGAGGGAAGCCAAAGCGGCGTCACGCAGCCGCGGCGACTGCCACAGCAGCCGTGCCTCAAGCACGGGAGCGCCGGCCTGGCGCGCCACGCCATCGAGGGCGTCCAGCGCATAGGCTGTCGCTAGCCTGCGCTGAGCGCACCGCTCCGCGTCGACCGTCTCCTTGCCCCCCTTGGGGATGTTCGCGGGCGCGCCCCTGTCGATCAACGAGAGGTCCGGCGCGCGGCGTACCTCGGGCGTAAGGGCGCCCTCCGCCCAGGCAGTGAGCTGCGAGAGCTGATGTGCCATGAAGCCGGGACCCACATCGTGCCGTCCCATCGCGGTGCGGTATAGGACACCGGCCCGGGCGTCGTCGCGCAGCCAGGACGCGGGATCGGTCAGGATCGCGTCGGCGTCCGGGAAGGGCTCGCCCAGGGGCAGTCCGGCGAGCATCGCTGCAGGGCCGCCCGCGCGCCACCGGTCGGCGAAGTCGCCCGTCTCGCCCAGGTCCTTGTCCCAGTAACGCTCCAGACCGGCGATGGCGAACCGCTCGCTGCGGGGCGTGCCCGGCAGGAATGGCCTGCGCGGACGCAGCAGGACGGTGGTGCTCGCACCCCACGGGAGGTGCAACCGGCCCGTCTTGGCGCTGGTACGAGTGGCCCAACGGCGAACCGACCAGCGGAGGTTGAAGCGCGGCAGCGGGTCGAACGGCACGGTCTGAAGCGTGATCGACAGCGTTACCGACCACCAGGAGTCATGCTTTTCGTCAGGGCCGGGAAACCGGATCGGCTCGGAGACGAGTTGGGCACCCTGGTCACGCGGTCCGCGCGGCATGGCTCGGAAGACGAGTTGCCCACCGTCGTACGGGTACGGGCCCAGCGCGAGGATCCGGCGGGCCAGCCAGTCGGGGCTGAGGCTGTACTGGTGCGGTGACGGACGCGCGGTGCCGCCTGGGGTCGTGTCACGCGGCATGAGTTCGTGGTGGACGGTCTCCCAGCGCGGTGGATGGGCAGCCAATTCTGCGATGGTCTCCTTCAGCAGGCCGCGGTACTCGATCTCGGGCCGCAGGTCACGCAGCCAATGCTTGAGAACCGTGTCCAGGGCCGGGCCGGGGAGCGGGTCGGGCAGGTCGGCGGGCGCACACAGCCAGTGGGCCGGCGCGTCCCGGTCGCGGTCGTGGAAAGGGCGTGGCAGCGCAAGGACGTCTGGCGCGAACGCCTGGAGGACCTGTTCCAAACGCCAGGTCGGAGCTGTCCGCCACGCCTCCTTGCCCGCTGCCACCCGGGGCGCGTTGCACAGGGTCAGGACGGCGTCCCGCCACTGCTCGGGGAAGGGCAGGACGCGGTAGGGCGCGGTATGAGAGGCGAAGGCGTCGGTCGGGCGCCAGGCTGTGGTGCGGGCGGAGCGGTAGACGGGTGGCATGGGTCAACTCCTCGCGAGCTGAGGCGGGGGGTCAGCGGTGGGTCATTGTGCTGAGGGCGTTGTAGAACGGCTGGTACAGGAGACGGACCAGCGCGCGAGCCGCCGCATCGGGGTGGAGCGATGCGGAGTCGGGCTCGGCCTCTTCGGCGCGTGGCCGGTCTGTCAGGTAGGGGTCGAGGATGCCACCGAGGGCATGGAGCAGGCCGTCGGTGCCCGGCGCATCGGTCACGGGGGACGGCTGGCCTGTGCTGCCGGGTGCGAGCTGCCTCGCCAGGCGTGGCGAGAAGGCGGCATCGACGAAGACCACCCGCGCGGGCACTCCGCCGCGTACCAGACGGCCGATGACTTGCCACAGCGTGACAAGTTGGTCCCAGGCAAAGGCGCGCTTCTCCCAGGCGGGCAGTGAGCTGTAGGCGTACCTGCGGTTGAGCAGTCGGCGCCATTCGCGGCGGCCCTGGTGACGCAGGGCTCGGGCCGCTTCGTCCAGCGACCCTTCCTTTTCCATGAGTTCGGTGAGCGTGTGCGGGCCGTCGAGGCTGTCGCGGCGCGGCTCGTCGCGCAGCATGCCGCTCAGCCAGTCGTTGACTGCGAAGACGGACAGGTCGAGGTCGTCGGGGCGGGGGTGCGGGCGGACCAGGAACAGGGCGGTGCCGAAGGCCGCTTTGCCCTCCTCGTTGAGGATGTTGTGGCCACGCTCGACGGCCAGCAGGGGAGCGACCAGGACTTCTGCGGTGTCGTCGTCGGCGAAGCGGGCGACGTCGCCACGCCTTAGTGTCGCCGGAGTCTCGTCCGGCTGCCCGGGGGCGGTGGCGGCTGGTCCACCGCTGCCGCGGGCTTCGTCGTCCGGGATCAGCGCGCTCACCTTGCCGCGCCAGGCGTCGAACCGGTGCAATGCCTCGGCCACTGCAGTAGCTTCCCGGTAGCTGCCTACGAGGATCAGCGCTCGACGGCGGGTCGTCTCGGGGATACGGCTGATCTCCTGGCCCAGCACCGAAGTGCCGCCCGGGCCAGGTTCACCGAGCCGCCGGGCCATCGCGACCGCTTGGGCGAGCCGGTCGCGCGGCGGTGTGCCGGAGAGGCTCATCGGGCGGCCGTCGCGGTCGTAGAGGAATCGGGTGGCGAACGCGGTTCGGGCCACGGCAGCCAGGGATGCGTCGGTGGGCTTGAGGACGAGGCTCACCGGGACGCGGACGTGGGCCCGGCTGGACTCGCCGGCCCAGCTGGTGCCGGACATCAACACGACGTGCGGGCCGCCAAGGCCGGTGGCCGGGTCGGCGCCGAGACTGTTCAGATTCAGCAGCAGCTCGCGCCCGACTCCCGCACACCGGAAGAAGCGCAGGGTGCCGCCGCGGCGTCCGGCGTCGTCGCGTTCCTCGCCATCCGGGAGGTACTGGTAGCCGAGGACGTTGCCCATGGGCGCCTCGGGCACCAGCGGGGCGTAGTCCAGCGGGACGCGCCGGGCCAGCTCCCTGCCCTGGGAGTCCAGTCGCAGGGCGGCCTCCACATGCGGCCACAGGAACGTGAGCCGCTCCAGCCGGTGATGCAGGGTGCTGAGCAGCAGGAGGAAGGAGAGCCGCAAACACAGGGCGTCCCACCAATCCTGCGTTGGCTCGGGCGGGGGCGTGGCGGCTGCGGGCTGTTCCGCCCGTGCCTCCTCCGTCACTTGGTCGACGAGCTGACCGGCTAGCTTGCGCACCCGCTCCTTCGTGCGGCCTGCTGCCATATGGTGCAGAAGAGCGTCGGCCGTATCAGCGAGGACGCGGCTGAGCGGGTCGAGGGCTTCGCCTTCCCCGAACGGATCGTCGCGGAAGGTATCCCAGGCTTCCTCAAGCAGGCGGCGGACCGGGGAGAGCGCGAGGTGCGGGGAAGGGCCGGGCTCTTGCGCCACGTCGTCATAGCCCTCGTAGAGCTCAGCGCTGTCGGAAGCGGTGTCGTCTGCAGCGGACGCCTCCTGTGCGGCCTGACCCTGCACACTTTCGCGATAACGCTGGGTCACGTCGCGGAACAGGTCGTCGAGCAGGCTCTGCTGGAGCGTCCACGGACTGAAGTAGGCGGGATCAGCCCACTCCCTGAGGTCTTCGTTCTTGATCAGCAGAGCGCAGAGCGGGTCGACGGCAAGAGTGACGGTTCCCAGGGCCCGATTCCACTGGGCGACCTGGCCATCGGTCAACGGCAGGCGGGCCCGCCTGCTCAACTCTTCAATCTTGTAGCGGTTGAGCTGGTCAAGCCAGGAGTCGGTGTCGGGGCGAACCAGGGTGCCAGATGGGGTGAAAAGGCGGTCCAATGCCATCTGGACGCTGTCCGCCTCGTCCACGAAAATCAAATCGCTGCGCAGGCAGGCCAGTTCCAGCTGACGCAAGCGCTCTTCATTGAGGTGCGCGGGCACCTGGCTCTGCACCAGGCTGGCCGGGTTGGCGACCCAGATCAGAGCGTCGACTTGCGCACGGGCAGCCGCATGACGCGGGCACTCAGCCCACAGAGGGCAACCGTGCGGGCGGCCGGGCAGGCGGTCCTGGGCGTGGGTCATGCGGGGAGCGGTGGCCCTCCGGTCGGGAGCCCATTGCTCCAGAACGACCGTTTCCGGTTCTGCCGCGCAGCGCTGTGGCTCAGGGTGCAGCCGGGTGCATGGTGCGTCGCGGTATTCCAGCGGATCACCCTCGATACCGCGCAGACCGCTCACCGGGCAGGCGGTGCTCAGCAGGTCGAAGCCGGGGTCATCGTGGTCGAGTAGGTTGTCGAGCCCTCGGGCGGAGAGCCGTCGGTGCAGACGCTGGACGTGCTGCTCACGTGTGGTGGCGCCGAGCACCGGCGCGACGGCGATACCGAGGAGGTCGAAGAGACCGCATAGCCGTAGCTGTTCGGCGACATCGCCGACAACGAGCGTGGTGCGTAGCGGGATTGCACGCCGGGCGGCCCATACGGCCACCAAAATCATGAAGGTGCTCTTGCCCGCACCGACCATGCCGGCCAGGTGGACCATTCCGGCCAGTTCGACCTCGTCGGCCTCGGTATAGTCCATTCCCGCGGCATCGCGGGGTGCGAACCTGACCCCCTCCAGCCGCTGTTCCCAGTGACCGGGATGCTGGACCCCCACCTGACGCTCGCGCTCGTCCATCCATCGTGCAGTCGCACGCAGTTCGCCGCGGCACACGCTGAGGGGCTCGCCGCCACCGGGTCGGCCCGCGGCAAGGTCGTGGCCGGGTGGGTTGGCGAAGACGAGTTCCTCGGGAATGGTGACCGAGGCAATGCGGCGGCGTTCCTGGAAGGAACTTGTCCCTGCGGGGGCCGGTTTCAGGGTACGGGTGATCAGGCTCGGCAACTGGGTAAGGGTCTGGTCGTAGACGTCCATCCGGCGCCCGGCCACCATCGGCACCACGGGTCGGGGACCGCCGGCGGTTCCGTCAGGCGGCAGCTCGTAAGCCCGCAGCCTGTCGGAGACCAACCGGTAGGAGTCCAGCGCCTGCCGCCAGGCGCGCCTTCTGAACTGCCACAGGAGGTGCCGGGCGGATGCGAGGGCCATGCGCTGCCACGGCTGCTGCGCCAACCCGGCACGCTGCGCGAACGGATAGCCTCCGAACAGCACGTAGGCGTCTGCGGCATCCGCCGAGGGGGCAATCAGTTCGAGCAGCCGCAGCCCCAACTCGACACGGCACAACTCGACCGGGCCGAACCCGTCCGGGGCACCGGCCTCCGACCACTCCTCCCCCAGCTCCCCCGCTACCGAATCGCACCAGGCTTTCTCGTCACGCATTCGTTCCCTCCCGGCTGTCGCCGCGAGTGCCACGGCGCGACTCGGCCAGCCGCTGCCGGGCGGCCCGGACTATTTCGTCATCAGTAAGCAGGCGTACAGCAGCGGCCGCTGCGGGCCGAGCTCGCTGAAACGCCTGCTGATATCCGGGGCGCTCGCGTACCCGGTAGACAGGCACCACCCAGAACGCCTCGTCGTACGGAGGCTCGGGCCGCACGGGGCGGGCGGCCCGGCCGAGGAAGGCTGGATGCGCCCAGTCTTTGACGTCGACGGCCCAGCGGTGGCCGTCGGGGAAGACCACCAGAACGTCGTATGCGTCGAAGCCGGGCCACATGGTGACGCTCAGGCCCAGACCGGTGAGCCGGTCCTCCAGTTCCACCTCGGCCAGTCCAGGCCCGGTGACGTGTCGACGCAGCGGGCGCTCCAACTGGTAAACAGTGCCAGCGTGGGCCGCTTCGATCAGACGGCCGACCGGTGGATCTCCCTGGCGTCGACAGCGATCCCGCTCGCACCACCACTCTCCGCCCGCAAGCGGCGTCAGCAGTGTCCCGCAGCGGCCGCACACCGCGTAGCAACCGTCCCGGCTCCAGGAAAGTGGGACCTCCGGGTAGATCAGGTCGATGAGCTCCCAGACCGGCTCCAACGTGAAGTCGCCATGCAGGGCAAAGAGTTCTTGGGCCGTCAAGACCGGCCGCCGGACCAGCAGGCCGCGGAACTCGGTGTACGCGTCCTCCTCTCCGTGACTGCGACACCGGTCCAGAGCGGTCCGCATCACCTGCTGGTCGCGATGTCGCACAGCCGGGTCAGGCGCCGAACGCTCCCATTCACTCCACTCATGGCACAACTGGGTGGGGCGATGCGAGTACGGGTCGAGCAGAACGTCGTCCGGGCCAACGGCGTCTGAGGGCAGAGACAGGGGCCAGTCTTCCAACGGGATGTCGGCACACCGCTGGACGAGTTCCGCGAGCGAGTCGGGTGGCCGGAGTCCGCGGCGCAGCCAGGCGACGACGGCCCGGTCCAGGGCGAGTTGGACGACGGAAGGGTATGGCAGAGAGAAGGCGTCCAATCCAGTGGTGTGGTCCAGGACGCACAGGGCCCGGGCCACAGTGGCCAGCAGCGGGACGCCGTCGTGGGCGGCCCAGGCATCGAGCGTTTCAGCGGACGAATCGAAGGCGGAAAGGGGACTTGCGGGCACGGTTCTCACTCCAGGTGGTATGATGAACGACTTGACGGAGAAGGCTCGAACTTCCCTCAGCCTGCGGCAGCCACGCGCTCTTTGCCGGTTACACACCAGGACAGCGCCTCGCAGTCGGTGCAGTCGTAGCCGGGTCGGGGCGCCGCGTCGTAGCGGGTCTCGGCGGACCAGGGCACGGTGTACGAGGCAAGAACGTTACGAGCGTGCTCGACCGTGGCCTCGTCGCCCGGATCGAACTCCTCAAGGGCCACCCCGTCCGGGCGCAGGAGCTCCAGCTCCACGCGAGACCGTCGCAAATCGCCGCCGAGCACGCCGGTCGCCAGCAGCAGTACCGCGAGGGCAAGTTGCGGATACTTCTCCAGCAGAACGGACCGGCCGCCCGGCGGAAACGCACTGGTCTTGGTCTCGCGGACGACGACTCCGCCGCGTTCCTCGTAAACCAGGTCGCAGGAGGCGATGACAATGACGTCGGACTGTGGGTCGTGGGCTGTCACTCGATGCTGCGGGCGGAACTGCGTCGCAGCCGGATTGTCGAGCGGGCACCGGGCCCGGTGGGCCCGGAGCATCCCGAGGGCAGGAGCCAGCTCGTCCTCCGTGAGACCCGGCAAGTGCGCGGGCAGAGGCACCTCGTGACACGCCGGGGCCCCCGCCGAGGCGTGACGGGCGTTGAGCCAGCTGTCGACGGCCCGGCCTCTGCGCACGGCCTCGTTCTCCCGAACCGAAGTCGGCAGTTTGAGCACGCGGGTCAGGTGGTAGCGGGCAGGGCAGTCGTGATGTGCTCTCAGGTCGCTGACCGATACCGTGCGCCGCTTGCGAGGCCGCGTGGGAGGTGGAACCACGAGGAGAGCGGGCACCCGCGGTACAGCGGAGCACTCGGGTAACACCTTGCAACCCGCGCAGTGGGCACCGGCGACGCGTTCGCGGCCGTCGAGGACACGGCCGAGCCGGGACACGACGTGTTGCTCATGCAAGTCCCGGATCTCTTCGGCGCTCCAGTCCGCGAAGGCGTCGGTCTCGGTTGCGCGCAGAAGACGGATACGGCCTTCGGTGAAGCCGGCAGAGTAGACCCGGACGCGTTCTGGCCGCGGCGGTGGCGCCGGATGCCTGAGGGCTGGGGACTGGTGCTTGAAAGAAGGAATGCGGGCCGGGATCCCGTAGTACAGGACAGAGGCGACAGCAGCGAGTTCGGGCAATGGGAGGCGCTCTTTGGCATCTCCTTTGGCGGGAATGACGAGTTCGCGCAGCGTTCCATCGCCCGAGGCATACTGCCGCCCCCAGACACTGCGCTCGTAGTCGGTGATGCCGCGCACGTCGGGCTCCTCGAGCGAGCGGAACGCCATCCATGCGTCTGGGGCACAGAACGTGCGGGGGAGGTTAGCGTCATTGCGGCTTTCCTGGTCCCTGCGGCGGGCATCGAGGTAACGCTCGGTGGCCGCCTTCGACCAGGCCACATGCTGCGGAAGGCACCGGGACCGCGTCCCGCGACACCGCTCCAGGGCCTCTTCGATGCTTTGCGCCGCACCGGACTCCATCTGGTCGAGCAGCTCCTGCGCGAGCGCGAACGGGAACTCCTCTCGCGGTGTCTTGGACGAAACCCGGTCCACAGCAAACACATCTCGGCGGACATTGAGAGCACGGTTCATCGGACAACCGAGCTCCTCGTCCCGTAAGTGACGGACCGGGATGCGGGCCAGGCGCCCGGCGCCGACCGTACCGGGGGGATTGACCCAAGGCTGCACGGTGCGGACTCCTTGCGGTCTCGACGGTGAGGTGCATCACCGTGACAGAAGTCTGTGAACAAAGTCAAGGCACGCAATATTCTGCTGTAGCTTGGCGTCTGACGGTTCGCCAGGAGAAGCAGGGAGCGTGCGTGGTGGAGCCATGGCCGGCGGGGAGGAAGCTCGCGGGCAGATTCAGCCGTGCCGGGGAAGGCGCTTGGGGCGGCATGGGCGTCGTTTACCGGGCGACCGACGACAACCACGCCGGGCGGGCGGTCGCAGTGAAGTTCCTGTGGCCGCGAGATTCCGAGGCCGCCCTACGCGGATACCGGGCCCCCACCTCCGATGAGTTAAGGCGTTTTGACCGCGAGTGCGAGATGCACCGACGCTTCGGTGGCCAAGGCGTGCCCGCCTTCGTCCACGCGGATCTCTCACCGCCGCGCCCGTACCTCGTCACGGAGTACGTCGATGGCGAGGACCTGCACGCTTTCCTGACCCGGAACAGACCCACGCTCTCTGCAGCGGCGTGTGTGGTTGTTCCGCTGCTGGAGGTGCTCGGGCGGGTACATGGGGCGGGCGTAGTGCACCGGGACGTCAAGCCCGCCAACGTTCTGCTGGCCCGGCGCGACGGCGTTGTGTATCTCACCGACTTCGGCATCGCCCTGCCACAAGACCCGACGGCAACCCGATACACCAACGGCCGGACACCCGGCACCATCGGCTACATGGCCCCGGAGATCCACCGCGGCGAACGTAACCCGGGCCCGGAGGCCGACCTCTACGGTGTGGCCTGCATCGCCTTCCAGATGGTGACCGGACGGCTGGTTTTCGAGGCCGGCCACTCCGACTACGACTTGGCCCGCCTGCACTGCGAGGAGCGACCGCCGCTGCTCAGCGACGATATCCCCACCCTGCCGTCCGGGATTGTAGACATCACAGACCGCATGCTTGCCAAGTCACCTACCGACAGGCCGCCTTTGGAACTGGCCCTTGAGATCTGGCGTCCGCTACTACCCTCGCCCGGCGACCCGGCTCCGCGTCCCGGCTTCGATCCTGACCCGACGCTGCCCCATCGCGCCGCCCACACCACTGCGGCCCCGCCCGCAACAGCATCGCCCGCCGGCGTGCGCCGCCCCCGGGTGCACCGTCGCCCCGTCGGCGGTCCTACCCGGTCCGCCCTGCGGAATCTGTGCGCCGAGGCCGAGATCGAAGTCGAACGCGGCGAACCAGGCACGGCCGTCGACGAGCTGACCGCAATGCTGGTGCGCGCGGAGCAGTGCCTCCCTGGGGCGGTCCGCGAAGTGCAGGGCGCACGCCTCACTGTGGCCCGTGCTCAGCTGCTGCGTGGGGAGACGGCCGCCGCCGGCCGCACTTACCGGGACGTCGCCAGGCGGCTCGCGGACGCACCGGCAGGCACGGGGACCGGTGAACTGCGGGTCCGGGCGCAGCTCGGAGCGGTCCAGGTGATGGCTGCGGAAGGGAGCCCAGTCCAGGCGGTGGCCGACGACTGGCTGGAACTTACCGAAGGACTCGCGTATTGGCCGGGGCCGGGGCCGTCCCGCCAGACCCTGGAATTGTGCCGGGAGGTAGGCGTCGAGGTGGAGGAACTTGCTTTGGACGCGAAGCAAGGAGAACTGTCTCAGGGGCTGCCCGACGCAATCCAGAAGCTGCTGGCCCGCCTCGACACCCAACTTGACGAACCTCGCAGAAACTGAAGCCACGTGCCTGCCAAGCCCCAGTCCCTCAGTCCCTCAGTCCCTCAGTCCCCCGTCAGCCTGCCCTGGGCCAGCAGCCCCGACAACATGGCGGAGAGCAGTTCACCAGTCCTGTCCAGATCTGCCACTGCCTCTCGGAACCGCACGAGCTGGCGGTAAGCCTCCCCAATCCGCCGCTGCTGCGCCATTGTCGCGCGCAGGACGCGCAGTCGGCGTACGTCGACCCGGGATGTGGCGGAGGCACGAATTCCTGCCCGCTGGTCGTTGCCTGGCGCCCGCAGACACGCGGCGAGGAAGAACGGGTCGAGCAGCGCAGGGTCGGTGCGCAGCCGAACAGTGTGGGCACCGAGCAGGCGTGGGCCAGCCGACTCGACCCAGACGTCGAATCCGCCAGCTGCGGTCACGACCACGACATCACCGAAGGACGTCAGAACCCCTTGCCCCTCGTCTTCCAGCCCGGCGGCCTGCGCCTCGGCAACCCAGGGTTCCTCGCCCGGGACGGCCCAGGGGGTGACAACGCACAGGGCGCCCTCGGCCCGCGTTCCCTGCTGGATCAGATCGTCGGCGACGGCCTTTCCGGCCGTCACGTTCAGGGCGCCGGAACGTTCCAAGTCGCTTACGACGATGTAGCTGAAGTCGTCCGGCACCGCGGCACCCACCTCGTGGTCGCGAACGGCCTTGGCGGCGTCGTCCACGTCCATTAGTGCCTTGTCCCAGCCGGCCCAGGCACGGCGCAGTTCTACTGGCCCCACGGACCGCTCAGTCACGGTGCGCCGGGAGGGCGTCAGATCGGTGTCGTCACTGAGCAGTTCCATGACCGGCACCCGTGTGGTGCCTGGTACGTCATTGCCGCGCAGGGCCGCCACGGTGCGCTCACGCAGACCGTCCCAGTCAACGGCCGTGCCACGGCCGGTGAGTGCGGTCGTCCGGCAGTCCGCTGCATCAACGAAGGTCACCTCGTTCCCGGGGCGCTCACGGGGCGTTGCCAGCAGCCACAAGTGGAGCCCCACCCCGTGAGGCGGCGCACTCCCGGGGGGCAGCGCGACCACAGCTCGCACGGCTCCGGAACGTACCAGCCCTGCCCGGATTCGCCGTCCGGCCCGGCGCGAAGCGACACCGGGCGGCAGGACCAGCACGGCGACACCCCTGGGCTCTAGCACGGACAGGCAGTGCTGCACCCAGGCCAGCTCCGGCTCGGTCCGCGGTGGCACGCCGTACACCCAGCGAGAATCGGTCGCCAAGTCGCTGTGTCCCCAGGAACGTTCATTGGACGGTGGATAGCTCAGAACGACATCAGCGCGGGAGGCTTGCGGCAGGGGTGCGTCACGCAGTGTGTCGGCGGACTGCACGTGGCGCTCGCAGTCCGGGAACTCCAAGGCCAGCCTGGCCCGGGTCAGGCGGGCCAAAGCGGCGTCGCTGTCGACCCCTGCGAGCACAATCGGGGGTACCTCGTCCGACCATCTCCGACCTGACGCAGCCAGCAGCGAGCCCATCCCACACGCGGGGTCCAGCACCCGACGCACCGGCGTACTGCCGCCACGCAGCTCGGCAGCCAAAGCCACCATGGTGTCGGCCAGTTGACGGGGGGTGACGGTCAACTGGCGGACGTGGACGGCGTGCCAACGATCCAGCAGCACCGTGAAGGCTTCCGCGGGTGACTGACGACGGGCCAGCCGCACGACCTCATCCGCAAGTCTCAGGTCTGCAGCGCCGGGGCCCGGGGCTGCAGGCGGCGGCTCCATCATCGGGATTGCCAATCGCTCACCTGCCGAGGCCAAAAGATTGGCCATCCCATCCCGGTCACCGAGGTCCTCGATTCGTGGCCACAGGCGGTCCCAGCCGCTGGAGGACTCATCGATCTTGCCATGACGGAGAAGCCAGGACTCCGCGTCCGTCAGGGAAAACAGGGGGCTGGCATCCGTACCGCCAACAGGATCCGGGAAGTCGCTGTGCCGTCGCCTCCAGTTACTCACGGCGGCACGACCGACTCCAGCGAGCCGTGCGATCCCGGCAAGGCTGAGCGTGACCGCTTCGTCCTGCTGCTCCATGGTCTCTCGTCTCAAGGATGGTGTGGCTGGATGGGGCGGGCAACGACGCACCCGATGTGCGATACGACTGGCAAGCAAAGCCTACGCGTTGACTCTGTCAATGTACTCTCGGCCAGGACGAACGAGGCGGGACAGCGGCTACAGGGCCGATCATCGCCCCGCGCTCGGGTCCGCGCCTCAATCCCGTCAGGACGCGCTCGTGAACCGTATCCAGCCACAACGCCGCACCGACAAGCGCCAGGCTTTCGCATCCGCAGTCGTGCCCGGCACCGGGCGGGCGGCGGCCACCACCAGGCTCGTGTCCGCGTTCGCGATGACCTGCACGTTCGCCGAGAATCGGTAGTTACGTGAGAAGGTGCCGCCCACCATGCGGTCGCGGACGGGAATGAGGGTGCCGTCCACGATCCATAACCGCTCGGTGGCATCCTGCGGAGCGCCGGCGGGCTCGAGCGCGAGCAGCGGGCCACGGCGCTGTCCGCGCCGGGACCGTCCCAGCGCGTAGTCGGCCGGCTCGACCTTCAGACCTCCGGGCGGCTCAGTTTGCAAAGTCCCCTTCTCGACGTCCCACGCCGCCATCTCCCCGAACGCAGCTGGGCGAGATCTACCGCCAACTCCCTGAAAGCGCGCCTGCGCTACCCAACGCCCCGAACACGCCCGCCAGTTGATTCCCAACACCACGACGAGGGACACGACCCATCGTTGCCGCAGTCGGGGTCGGCATCGCTGTCTGCAGGCGCTTGATCCGGCAAGCAGCACCAATTCACACTGAGTCGCGAGGCTCACTCTCGGGCGACGTCCTGGCTAGACGCTCCTCAAGTGCTTCCCGGGCTTCTGCGAGCTGCGTCTCGGCACGCCGAAGCGTCGTGATCAACTTCGAGGTCCCCGTTTCCGACACTGCTGGTTGATCGTCAGCATCATCGGAGTACATCTCTAGGGTCCGTGCCAACTCGAGGATGGCGTCCCGCGCTGCTCGCTGTTCGTCCTCTTCGACATGGTCCGAGAGGCTTAGCCACTTCGCTTCCCTGTTGGCGGCTTCCCGTGACGCGACTACGACGATTTCGCGTACGACGCGATGGATAGTCCCCTCAAGGTTCAGCGCGATTCGAAGCAAGGGCGTTCCGGCCAAGTCGTCCTCGGTGGGTTCACTCCCGGGACGAAACATCCGGTAGAAATCCCATGGATTTTGAGGATCTCCGAGTCGTGCCAATGCGGTGAAAACGGGCGCGAACGTATCCAGCGGCGGTCTGTTGATGGGAAGTGCCGCACGGTGTTTCCACAAGGCGAGCACAGCGGTCGCCGTTTCACGCTGCAGATTGTCAGCTTCCGCATCAGAGGCTGTCTCCGCGCGGATGATCAAGTCGCCGATGTGGTGGGCCATCCACCGGCCCAGAACGTCGTGGTCCGAGAGGCTGGCTGCGATTTCTTTGCCCAGTTCGAGGGTTCGCTCAAAGTTCGCCGCATCCTCCGGAGTCATCGAGGAGGTAAATCTTGTAGGACCGTTCGCGCGGTGGGAGGGATTCGTCATCGTCTTGGTCGTACCTCAACGAGTAGGGCTGGCTGTGATCTGTGTGAGTGCGGTCGATCATCACTTCGACGATCAGGCTGCGTCAGGTCAGGGAGAGGAGTTCTTGGAGGGCGTCACGTCGGATTTTCAGCCGCTCTCCCTTAGTTCCTGTCACATGCTCCGAAGTGGTCTCGGCTGTGTCGTTCCAGACGGCGCTGCGGAGGACGGTGCCGTCGGCACGAGTCCATTCGCGCATGTCTGCGTCCGGTTCCAGCCCTAGCAGGCCGACGAATTTGTCAGCGGGTCGGTACGGCGGGTACCGGACCCGAGCGGCCAGTGGATCTCTGTTGTCCTGACCTTCGCAGCCGTCCGGGGTGACGATCCAGCCGGTCAGCTGGAAGCCTTGGGTATCGAATTGGTAGTCACTGTCGTCGGCGTTCGGAATGCGGTACGCCATGTATGAAGGCGCTGTCTGCAAGGCGAGAGCGAGCGCCCTGCCCTTTTCGGCAGTGACCAAGGCGCTGTGGATCAGGACTTGTTGCGCGGCCTGGTAGCTGCTGTCGTCGGAGCTTTCCCAGACTGTGACCCATCCGTCGCTCGCCAGGAGACGCTCACTGAAGTGCTGGCTGTTCAACTGCCAGATCCAGTCGGGTTTTGGTGTGTCGTACTGTCCGCGGAAGATGCTCTGGGGCGAGGGGTCCCGGCGGTCGGCGAGCCATCTGCCGTCGTCGCGCGTGAGTAGGAAGGCACCGAGCCAGTCGGTGAACAGGTCCGTGTCCGCCTCGCTGTCCCGGTACACAGGATGCGTCTTCAGCAGCTCCCCGGCGACAGTCCACAGGGCGTGGGTGGAGAGATAGAAGTCCAGATCGTCCGCGTCCGGCCAGGTCGTATGGTGAGCGAAGGTACTTCCTTCCCTGTACAGCTTCAGCGAGTAGCGCGGGTCGTCCTCATGTACGCCGCGGTAGGCGAGCTGCCAGTTAGCCGTGATGGTATGCCCGGCGAGTCGCAGGACCGTCTCCTTGGAGACTCCGAAAGCCTCCGCTAGCGGCCTGCACCAGCGGTCCTTGAAGTCCCAGTCGAACCGGAAATCGCTCGGCTCACGTGCGAGGGAGCCCTCATCCGTATCATTCAGTTCCCTTGCCCTGAGCTCAGCCCATGACTGACTCACGCCCTTCTTCGGGCTGTTGACACTGCGCACGATGTCGAGTTCGTCCGCTGTCAGACTTCCGTAGCCAGAAGAGGCCAGGGCGAGGCAGATCGCTTTCGCGCTTTCCTGCATCACGACATGCGGTCCGTCATCGAAGAGGACCTTCCGCAGCAACGGCTCGAATTCGACGAGTCCTTGATGCGTTGCCGTGTTCTGAGCGGCACGCGCGAGGGCGAAGAGCAGCCATTGGAGGGCGTGTCGGTCGTAGAAGGGCAGACGGGCGTCGTGGAACGGGGTGACGTCAAGAGTGCCCAGCGCGAAGCGCTGCAGCGCGTCGAGTTCTTCTTTGCAGCCGAGTTCAGCGAGGAGTCGGACGCAATGCGCCGCCCGCCACCTCGCGCCGTGCTCGGGGTCGCCGAGGACCGTCCACAGATAGCCTGCGAGGCATTCTGCAGCCTCTGCTGGTTTGGCGGGAAGATCGGCGAACATCCCGTCGGCAGAATCGTCGGGGGCAAGGGCGGCCAGCATGGTCCCGTAGTCGTCCAGGACGACCTGCGCCTGTGCGCCGGTGAGCCGTGGAGCGAGTCGGGCCGCCAGGTGGTAGCACTCCTCAGGGAGGAACTCAGCGGGCTGCGAACCGAGTTCCCGGAGTGCCGTTCCGAGCAGATCCGCATTACTGATCTCTTCGGACTGTTGTCGGATGCTGATCCCTGCGGTAGGCCGGTGGTATGCGGTACGCGCAGGGCGGTGGGCTGACCGCCGAGCGGCGGAAGTTTCGTGAGCGGATCCGGTACCAGGCCGGTGAGCGGTTCGCACGCAGTGAGAGAACCGCGGTGATCGCGAGGGATCTGCGGGTGAGTGAGCGGTCGGTGGAGCGCTGGCGTCGTGCCTGGCAGGAGGGCGGGATGGACGCCCTCGCCTCCACGGGACCGGCCAAACTTCCCAAGGTGTCCGACTTACAGTTCGCCGTGCTGGAGGAGGAGTTGGCCCTCGGGCCGGCCGAGCACGGCTGGGAGGACCAGCGGTGGACCCTGGCACGGGTCAGAGCGCTGATCGCCTGGAAGTTCGGCATCGACTGCTCCTCGGCAGCCGTCTGGCGGCTGCTGCACCGGCACGGCTGGTCCTGGCAGTGCCCGGCCCGCCGCGCGCTGGAACGCGACGAGCATGCGGTCGAGCTGTGGAAGAAGGACGTGTGGCCGCAGGTGGAATGACCGCGGCGGCGCTGGGGGCCTACATCGTCTTCGAGGACGAGGCGGGGTTTTCCATGACACCGCCGCGGGCCCGCACCTGGGGCCGACGTGGGCACACGCCGGTGGTCCGGGTGCGCGGCCGCTCCTGGCGCCGCTGGTCGATCGCCGCCATGTGCTGCTACAAGCAAGGAGAAACCTCCCGGCTGATCTACCGGCCGCGCCGCCACCGCAAGCACAAGGGCAAAGGGCGCGACAGCTTCTCCTGGCGCGACTACCGCGACCTGGCGGTGCGCGCGCACCTCCAGCTCAAGGCCCCGATCGTGCTCGTCTGGGACAATCTCAATACCCATCTCGCCGCCGGCATGCGCCAGTACGCGGACGAACACGACTGGCTCACCATCGTCCAACTTCCCTCTTATGCACCGGACTTGAATCCGGCGGAAGGCGTCTGGTCGCTGTTACGGCGCGGCCCGCTGGCCAACACCGCATTCACCGACGACGACCACCTCGAACGCACCCTCCGCCGCGGACTTCGCCATATCCAGTTACGGCACGACCTCATCGACGGCTGCCTTGCCGGCACCGGACTCAGCCTCACCCACCACCCGACAACAATCCGAGGAAATCAGTAGGTGTGCCGGCCAGACCGGCGAGCTCCTGTAGGTCGATCGGCTCGTAGCCCTTTGTGGTCAGTTCCCGGCTGAACCGCGTGGTGACCGTGTCGGCAAGACGACGCAACTGCTGGCGGGCGGCCAGGGGAAGCAAGGGCAGCTCGTCCAGCCTCTGAACCAGATGTGTGTAATCGAAGGTGCTGAGGTGGGGATTGGACTGGAACGCTATGAGCATGTCGTCGAGTTCGCGCAGTGGCACCCTGACGGCCTGGTCGACGACCTGCTCCATGCGCAGCAGGTGGCCCGACCCGCGAACCAGTTGGCGGGCCCTCTCCCAGCCCTCATGGGTGGAGAGATCACACGCTGCTAGGGCGCCCTCCAGCTGTCGCGCACGCGCCATTCGCTCATCGTCCTCCTCACCCCGCGTCCACCGGGGAGAGCTGTAGCCGGACGGCGCCGGGAACGCGATGTGGCGGGACCGGACGGCGAACAACGTGTCGGAGAGGTCGATGCCCAATTCGCTGGCGGTCTGGTCAAGGTGTTCGAAGGACTCGCTGCTGAAACGACGTGCCCGTAGGAACTCTCCCAGAATTTCGGCGATGCGTTCCCCGTCGTCGAGAGCCTCGCGAAGGGCCCGTTCAACGAGGCGAAGGGCGCCGACACGGTGCTCGTTGAACGGCACCGTCGCGAGAGCGGTGACCGCGGACGGAGCAAGCGGGCCCGCCTCCTCGTCGAGAAGTGCCTGTATGAACGGGCCCTCAGAACACAAGCGACGATCACGCCAGCGGGAAGCTACGACTGTCGCGGTCGTCGGGTTCAAGCGGCCCATGACGCTCAGCACCGCGGAGTGATCCATTCCGTCACCGAGGTAGGGCTGAATGCTCTCAGCAAGCTGCGCAACGCGATATGCGCGGCGATCGTCTTCGTGATTTCCCTCGGCGGCTCGGCGGGCGACGGCAAGGAAGCTCCTCCACAGCACATGTACGTCGTCGCCGACGCGGTCGGTCAGATCGATTGCCCTGGTGAAGTAGGCGTGAGCCTCGCGTGTGTCAAATCGCTGGACGGCGCGAGCGAGTTTCACCATCTGCTCTGCCTTGTACTCAGCGCTGTCCTGCGTGGTGTCGAGCGACGCGGCGACGGACTCCGCGAGTTCGACGGCAATATGCTGCAATTCATCAACGGGGGCCGCCGCTCGGACGGCGTCAATCAGAACTTCATGTGCAATGTTCCCCTGCGTGGCCCGGTACCAGTCGAGCAGGAGCCGACGCGTCGCCTCGGACGAGCCGAAGGCGAGAATCCGGACACCCAGTCGCGCGACCCCTCGATAGAGGAAGTACGGCACCTCTTGTCCACCACGTTTCCCCGGCATGGAAGCCACGAGATCTCGGAACGGGACTTCTGTGTCGCCGGAGGCTCCGACTAGGCAGTCGATCCAGAGGCTCGCCCAGACACCAAGGGGCACGACGCTCTGCTCATGGTCGTTCAGTGTGCGCGAGTACGTATGAGGGTGTTGCCGCGCTTCACGGACGTCGTCGCCCGCAACCATGTCCGCGTCGAAGGGCTGCCTCCGGATCTTCGAAAGCAGTGCGAAGCCGCACAGGAGTGCGAGTGTGTCGGTGTTCAGGCCGTAGCGGCTTCCAGCGCCCCGGCCCAGGTCGTCAGGGAGATTGAGAAGCAGGATGCGTTCGGCCTCTGCGTCCGACAGCACGCCGTGGCGCAGCCCCATAGCGATGATCCAACCGACCGCCGGAAGCGCCTTGTTCTCCTCCGGGACACCCCTATGCCAGCGAATGGAGACGGGTCTGCGTTGGCGTTTCAGCATTCTCACCAGGCGCCGCGCAAGCGGTGCCTGGCAGACGAGGTTGGCCTGCCAGGCAGCGTAGGCGACGGCGAACTGGAGGTACTTCATACGCGTGGCCGCGTGGCCGAGAGCCTCCAGTTCCTCGGTACGGCCCGAGTCGGCTAGCCGGGTGGTAATGATCACTCCAGCTTCGAAGCCCACCCGATTGGGGCGCCACTGGGCCAAGTATTCGGCGCACGCCTCCACCCCGTCAGTGTTCAGTAGCCCGAAGGCGACTTCTGCGATGTCCGTCGCGGTGACGTGGTGTCGGTGCGGATCGTCATCGTCAGGCCGACGCACCCATGCCTTGAGCCATTCCGCCGCGCTGCGTAGTCGGCTGCGGGCGAAGTCGGTCTGGCCTGCGGCGAACGAGAGCAGGGCGCCTTCGAAGTGAAGGTTGGAACCTGGCCAGTCCGCGGCAAGGCTGCGGTTCGCCACTATGTCTTCGACCGTGCTGGCGTCCAGGAACGCGCCCGCTAGATCGGTATTGCTCCTCAGCAGATGAATCCGACGAGAGTGGCCGGCGGCCAGGCTTCCAGCCTTGACGGCCAGCCGGGCCGCCTCCCACTCCTTGCCCACGCGCAGCGTGGCCTTGAGGGCGAACTGGGCCCGCTGCTGAGCGATCTCCCGTTGTTCCAGATCGTCGCCCTCGGGGAGGGCGCCGTCGGTCATCGCCAGCTCGACAAGGGTGTCGACCTGACCGGCCTCCCACAGCAGTTGAGGCAATGAGGCCGCCACATACGGTTCACCTGCGGCGAGCGGTGTCAGGCGGTTGATGAAGTCGATCAGGGAGTCGCCAGCCGGACGATATCTCGTGCGAAACCAGGTCTCGGTCGGCTCGTCACGGAACTGCAAGGTGTCGCCGTCGACGAGCAGTGGGCGTCCGAGATCTGCTGCGAAGCTGTGAATGAGCGCGGCGGACACCCCGCAAAGCTCGGTCAGAACTCCGACGGGAATCCTCGGCCGGAGTGCGGCCAGTGCCTCGCACAGGCGGTCGATCTCAGCACTCAGGTGGTGGTTGGCGTCCTTGCAGTGGTCCACCAAGCTCTGCAGGAGCTCGTCGAACAAGGAGATGTCGGGTTGGCGCGCCTCTCCAAGGGAGGCAAGACAGGAGTCGAGGTCCGATGCCGTACTGAGTACGAGGGCCTGGATCCGGGGGTTGCCACCCGTGCGACGGTGGAACTCGGCCGCCTGCGCCTCCGTGACCGCGCCGAACATTGATTCCAGGTGTTGCCTGGACTCGGTGGCCCCGAACCCCGCAAGCTCGATTTTGTGAACGCTGGGCGGTGGTTCCAGCAGATCGACACGTTCGGTGCGGCCAAGCATGACGAGGCGCACGTTGTCGGGCAGGGACTCTCGCAACAGGTCTGTAGCGAAGGCGCGTTCACCACTCTCTCTCGCGATGAGAGCCGCGTTGTCGGCCGCGTCCACAACAAGCACTAGGAGCGCTCCGGGGGTAGAGGCCGCGATTGCCTCTGCCGCACCCCGGACTCTGACCATGAACGCCTTCGCGTAGTCGGTTGGCTGGGCTGTACCGGCCGGAATCAGCGGATCGCAAAGGGCATGCGCAGCAAGTTCGTTGGCCAGCTGGACCAAGCCTTGTTGATGCTGGTGGCGGGGTGAGCTCGAGCGCCGGTAACCACCATTCCCGAAGCAGTCGTAGACGAGAGTGACGGAGCCCGCCGGCAAGTCGTGTTCGATCTGCGTGGTGAGCACGGACTTCCCGACACCGCCTGCCGCGTGGACTATGACCGGCCGCTGGGCGAGCCGCACGATCTCGTCGACGATCGCGCCGGTCTGCGGAGTCACGATGACTCGCCCGGGCCGGTCGATGAGGTTGGGAGCAGGCAGAACACGCTCCGGTGGGACGCCGAGAGCCGTAAGCACAGTGGCGCGATCGACGACGTGATTCGTCTCCAGCGAGGTCGCGCGTCTCGCGATCATCTCCTTCAGCAGAAGGGGCTGCACATCGGGGGCACCGGGCAGAAAACCGGCCAGATCCAGCCGGAACAGCCCTTCGAGCCGCAACAGGCCCGGAGCTGTGGGATCCACCTCCAGTTGATTGAAGAACGCGGCTTCGCCATCTGCGCCGTCGGAGAACCCCGCATACTGCTTGAGGAATTTGACCTCGTGCGCGTACGCGCCATGCGCCCCGCCTGCTGCCAGGATTCCGATCGCGCGCAGAACGGAGTCACGGACCGGCCGATTGGAAAGGAACTCGAAGGTCACCTTCTGCTCCAGCCCCGGCGACTCCAGCCGGATTCGCCGGTACTTCTCCGCGAACCCGCTGACTGTCCCGGCAAGACCCGACACGGTCCACTCCTCCGTAGCCCGCGTCGTCGAGTGCTTCAGTTGCCGATACACCACACGGTTTGCTTCGCGGAGCCCGGTAGAGCCGTAGTACTCGGCGATATCAATGACGTCCTCGCCATCGCGACCCTCCGTGTCATCGTGCGACACGCCCTCGATGGCGATCGCAGTCAGATCCGCGTCAGGGAGCAGCAACTTAAGCGCCTGCCGAGCCGCCCAGTGATAGTGGAACTGATCACCGTCACGGCTGGCACGCAAAAGATCGGTGTCAGGCATGCCCACTCCCGCCAGCTCTCACTGCGAAGGAATCACGCAAAGGTCTCCTCGCATCTCCACAGACCAAGACAGCATCAACCTGCACACGCTACTTGTCCCTCACCAAGCTCGCCAACGCATCGACTGGCGCATCGTGTTCAGCACGATCGACGCCGATCAAAACGGCACTCACAGCTCCGCTCGCCGGAGAAAAATATCGTGGTGCGGGCATTGCGGCGCAGGCAAATGGAAGCCGATCCATCGGCGACCGCCTCGCCAAGCCCATCCGACGACTGCGAATAGCGTGGCTGTCAGACCTCACACACCCCGTCGCCTAGAACTCGAACCTCACTCCGCCCAGCACGGAACCAGCACGGGACAGGTCACCAGGGATGACGAGGGGTGCCCACAGGTCAGCACCGAGCCAGCACCGGCACCACCAACGAGCCCCTCATTAACGGAACGACACCTCCCTGACCTGCACCTTTGCAGAAACGGCGGACCTCATGGTAAGCACCGCCCCGAAAATGTGTGCAGCAGTCTCATGATCCCCGAGACTAACGGCCGGGTCTGACAGCACGGGCGGTTACTCCCGTATCGCCCCGTCATGACACGCCCCATGAACGCCCGTTATGCCCCTTCCGGTCGGGTTGTCAGGCATCCCCGTAGGCTTCACCGCCCAGTTGGAACCCGGCGTTCCCCGCGGTGACGTGGGCGAGCCACGCCCGGAAGGCGTCCACGTCGGCGTCGGGCAGTCCGATCTCGATGGTGACCGCCTCGCCGTAGCGGACGTCGCGCACCTCACGGCCGGTCGAGCGCAGATCGTTCTGCAACTTTCCGGCGCGCTGGTGGTCGACGGTCACCGTGGCCAGCCGGAACCGCCGCCGGGTGATCGTGCCCAGGGCGTCCAGGGCCTCGCCGACCGCGCCGCCGTACGCCCTGATGAGCCCGCCCGCGCCGAGCTTGACCCCGCCGAAGTAGCGGGTGACGACGGCGACGACGTACCGCATGTCGCGGCGCAGCAGCATCTGCAGCATGGGGACGCCGGCGGTGCCGCCCGGTTCGCCGTCGTCGCTCGCCTTCTGGATCGCGGCGTCGGCGCCGATGACGTAGGCCCAGCAGTTGTGGGTGGCGTCGGCGTGCTCCTTGCGGACGGCCGCGACGAAGTCCTGGGCCTCCTGCTCGGTGGCCACCGGGGCGAGGGCGCACAGGAAGCGCGAGCGGTTGACCTCGGTCTCGTGCACGCCCGCATGGGCGACTGTGCGGTACTCGTCCTGCATCCGGCCAGCCTAATCCTTGGTCGAGGGCGTTCCGATGGGGCGGATGCTCCTCGTGATCTTCGAGTACGGGGCGGCGATGCCTCTGGCCGGTGTTCCCGACACTGCTGTCCCGCGCGCAGCCCGGGTCGGTCATTTGGGAGTCAGGCACGCCTCGAGAGCAGTTCGCTGCCGTTCGGGCAAGTGGTCGCCCAAGGGAATCTTGCGTGGGCTGTGATCGCCTTCGCAGATCCAGCTCCGTTCATCCGTGTCGAACCACCAGTCCTGGGCGCCCCACATGGGGTGCCCCTGGAGCAAGAGCCTGGCCAACGGCTCGCTCGCCCCGGGAGCACCCTGGGTGACCAGGGCCCGGACCACGGCTGTCACAGCTTCGTCCGGGACTGCGGTGTCGCCCAGGACGGGAAGGAGGAGAAGGAGCCGGGCATGAGGGTCGGTGACCCCGACGGCGTCCGCCGGTGCCTCCACCAGGGCGGCGAGCTCGGGCCAGCACAGCCCAGGCCCGATACGGTCCTGATCGTCGCTGGCCAGCACGAGATCCCGGCTCCATTCGTGGTGCGTGAGGAAGTAGTCCGTGGTGGTGGACTCCTCGCCGCTGTTGTAATGCACGACGATCGTGAAGCCGCCGGTCAGAGGCAGTGTGAACACCGGCCATGCCGCTGGGTCCTGGAGCTTGTCCAGCATGGCGTCCGCGTCGCCCGCGTCCGAACCGAAGGCCTCTGGCGGGAAGCCCTCGGACAGGCAGGCCAGGTGCGCGGGCCAGAAGCCGGGCTCATCCAAGAGCGGATGCCCGTCCACGACGGGTGACGAGGAGTACCAGTGCCGTGCCATCACCATGCCGGGATTCTCTCCCGGCCCGGCCAGGGCTGTTCGAGGGCCCCGGCTCTCAACGACCGACCGGCTTCACGGCATGGCAACGTGAGGTGTCCATGCGCACCGGGCTGCGAAGGCCGCGGCCGGAGGTCTTCGGCTATCCCTTCTTCCGTCCCCGCGGCACGGCCATCGAGGTGAGCAGGGCGCGGCCCGGGGCGAGGGCCCGCCATGTGTGGCCGTGCCAGGCCAGCACCGCGATCGCCGAGGTCGGGAACTTCAGGCGGACCTCGTCCAGCGCGTCGTCGAGGGCGTCGCCGGCGAGTTCGAGGACCAGGTCCTCCAGACCGGGGTTGTGCCCGACCAGCAGCAGCGTCTCGACCTCCGCAGGAGTCTCGTGCACCACCCGCAGCAGCTGCGGCACGCCGGCGCCGTAGAGCCGGACGTCGTGGCGTACGGGCGGCGGAGTGCCCCACTCGGCGGAGACCAGTTCCCAGGTCTCCCGCGCGCGTACGGCGGTCGAGCACAGGGCGAGGTCCGGCAGGCAGTCGGCCTCGGCGAGGGCGCGCCCCGCGGCGGGCGCGTCCCGTCGGCCACGCGGGGCGAGCGGCCGTTCGTGGTCGGGGACGCCGTCCGGCCATGCGGACTTGGCGTGCCGCAGCACGACCAGGCGGCGAAGCGGTGCCGATTCGGAGCGTGCGGTCATGACGGGGATCCCAGGTCGCGGGTGAGGTCGAGGCCGAGGAGCCGGTCCGCGTAGGCGTAGGTCTCGAACCGGGCACCGTCCGGCAGGTCCGCTCCGGCGTCCTCCACCCGGCGCAGGACGTCGAGCACCTCGGGCACGTTCAGGTCGTCCTCCCAGGCGGTACGGAGCCGGCCGCGCACCTCGTCGGGGATCGGCCGCGAGGGCCGGTGCGCCCAGTCGGCGACGGCACGGCGCCAGCGTACGAGGGTGTCGTGCGCGTCGGCCAGGGCTGGCGCGTCCAGCCGTACGGGCACGCCGCGCGGGCAGGCGAGCAGGGCCAGGCGCAGGACGGAGGGGTCGGTGTCGGCCGGAGGTCCGGCAGTCGCCGATTCGACGGGCGAAACGGCGATCCGGACTCCGTCGGGAGCGTGTCCGCCCTCGGCCACCACGTGGAGCACCTGTGCCTCGCCCAGCCCCGGGCCGACGTCCCGGCTGTCCTCGAAGGGCCGGATGCCGAGGGCCGCGGCACCGGCCCGCAGCTCCGCCTGCTCGCGTTCGACGGTCAGCAGCGCCCAGACGGGCGTACCGCCGAGCTCCAGAGCGCGGACGAGCAGGTCGGCGACGAGCAGCACGCGCAGGGCGCCGGTGTCGAAGCCGGGCGCATGCGCCTCGACACGGGTCAGACCCCGGCGGACGGGGGCTGCGTCGACGGGCTCACCCGTTCGGGCGTCGATGATGCGAAGCACGGGGTGAGCGTAGGCGCACGGGCGGCCGTACGCAGGCGTACGGCGCGCATTCCGGACACGGGAACGGGGACGGGACGGGACGGAACGGAACGGGATGGGATGGGATGGGACGGGTCGGCCCGGAGGACCGGGAGCGGAATCACCCCGTGCATTCCACTGTTGTGCCTCATGTCCACAGTTCCACGACACACGTTCCCCAGCCGGAGGAGACCGACGATGTACGGCGACGAGGCGACGATCCGCAAGATCCTCACCGGGCTGGGCGACACCTGGGCGATCGTGGGCCTGTCGTCGAACCGGCGTCGCGCGGCGCACGGAGTCGCCGAGGTGCTGCAGCTCTTCGGCAAGCGCATCGTGCCGGTCCACCCCAAGGCGGAGACGGTCCACGGGGAGCGGGGCTACGCCTCCCTCGCGGACATCCCCTTCGACGTGGACGTCGTCGACGTGTTCGTCAACAGCGACCTCGCCGGCGCGATCGCGGACGAGGCGGTCGCGAAGGGGGCCAAGGCGGTGTGGTTCCAGCTCGACGTCATCGACGAGGCGGCCTACGACCGCACCCGCGCGGCCGGGCTGGAGATGGTCATGGACCGTTGCCCTGCGATCGAGATTCCCCGACTGCGTTAGCGACCACATAATGACCCGGTGACGTCCGTCTCCCCCCACCCCAACTCCCGGGAGCAGCAACGCAGTCCGGTACGTCGTCGTGGGCGCCGGTCCCGCGGGACTCACCGTCGGGAGCATCCTGCGTGCCGCCTCGGTCGGCTGTGTGGTCCTGGAGACCGGGACGCGGGAGTTCATCGAGCGGCGGCCCCGGGCCGGGGTCGTCGAGGAGTGGGTGGTGGACGGGCTCCGGCAGCGGGGCCTGGCCGGGAACCTGCTGGAGCGGGCGCAGCTGCACACCGCGTGCGAGTTCCGCTTCGGCGGGGAGCGGTACCGGTTCCCGTACGGAGAGTTGACGGGACGTCACCATTTCGTCTACCCGCAGCAGCTGCTGGTCACGGATCTGGTGCACGAGTACGCCGACGTGCGGGGCGGTGACATCCGGTACGGCGTACGGGACGTCCAGCTGCACGACCTGGCGACGGACCGGCCCTCGGTGTCGTACACCTGCCCGGAAACGGGCCGACGGCAGCTGATCCGCTGCGACTTCGTCGCCGGGTGCGACGGGGCGCGGTGCGACCCGGGCAGCGCTGCCGCCCGGACGGGCCCGCGTGGCGGGCACGACTACGGCATCGGCCGGCCGGCGCTGCTCGCCGAGGCGCCGCCGTCCTGCGACTGTGTGCTGTTCGGCGTCCATCCGCGCGGCTTCGCCGGGCACATGGGGCGCGGCCCCGAGGTCACCCGCTACTACCTGCAGTGCCCGCCCGGCGACGATCCGGAGAACTGGTCGCGGGACCGCGTCTGGACGGAGCTGCAGCAGCGTCTCGGAGCGACGGGCGTCCCGCCGCTGACGGAAGGGCCGCTGATCGAGAAGCGTGTGCTGGACATGCACGACTGCGTCGTCGAGCCGATGACCTTCGGGCGGCTCTTCCTGGCCGGTGACGCGGCGCACCTCGTCGCGCCCATCGCCGCGAAGGGCATGAACCTCGCCCTGCACGACGCGTTCCTGCTCGGCGACGCGCTCGTCGCGTATCTCGCGGAGGGCGACGACCGCGGCCTGGACTCCTACTCGGAGGAGTGTCTGCGGCGGGTCTGGGACTACCAGGAGTTCTATCCAGCGCTCAGCGTCTAGGCACCAGGAGAGCCCAAGAGGCGTCTCTACCAGGCGCTTTGCCGCACTGACGGAACGCCAGGTCTCCTCCTGGGCCAGTCTCGATACTCGCCTTGGGTATCACCGCAGGTTTCACGGCTCCCGAGCCCCCAGGTCCACCAATTTCCGTGTAACACGGATTGATGCGGACACGACTGCTCACTCACCGTAACATTCAACTACAGAAAGTCATCAGACGGTGACCGCCAGCGGAACCGGAAGCGAAGGAAGAGGCCACGACCGAGACCACCAAGACCGCGACCCGCAAGCCCCGTACCGCCACGCCGGCCAAGGCCGACGCCACCCCC
Organism: Streptomyces sp. HUAS ZL42; assembly: GCF_040782645.1. Classification (GTDB taxonomy): domain Bacteria; phylum Actinomycetota; class Actinomycetes; order Streptomycetales; family Streptomycetaceae; genus Streptomyces. The sequence goes on along the minus strand of NZ_CP160403.1, from coordinate 8,357,878 downwards.
TGAGACGCCCGCCGCGCCCGTCGCGGACGACCTCACCGCCCTGCTGACCCCTCAGCGGTACGAGGCGGGCACCAGCACCGTCCCCCAGGAGGTCGCCACCTCCGTGGAGAACGCGTTCGAGGCGTGGCAGAAGGACAAGAACGCGTGGCAGATCGTGACCCTCAGCAGCCCCGAGGCGGTTGAGCGCGTCTTCAAGCAGGCTCGTCGCTACTGCTTCGACGGGAAACCAAGCTGACGTTCCAGCGTCGCCGCACCGAGAACACGAACGAGCTCGTCTACCGAGTGCGCGACAAGATCGCCGCGAAGCGCACCAAGAAGTAGCAGCCACCCCCAGAGCGGCGTGACGCGGAACAGCGCGTCACGCCGCTTCTCTTTGCCCCGAGAGACGCGCGCCGCCAGGGTGGCCGGCCACCCTGGTGAGCGTGTGGGTACAGGGCGGGCGTGCCACCTGGGGCACGCACTCACACGCTCAGCGAGAGTGAGACGAGCGTGTGTGAGGCTCACGCTTCACTCGCTGCTCTCGGTCGACCGAGGCGAGCGTGGTGAGGCGACGATGAGCGAGATGGTGAGGCGAGTGAGCGTGGAGATGATGAGTGTGGCGATGGCCCTGACCTCTCGCTTATAGGGCGCCGTGGTGCCAGGACACCTCTCGGAAAACTCATTTTGAATTTTGGAAGATCTAATTCGCGATCAACCCATATCACCGTGCACCCGACGGTCGCCCCTCTCACGTATCTCTCGGCGAGCTTTCCTCACGCGTAAGCGTGTCCACACCTTTCGCCTACCGCAGCGCCTCGATCGCCTTGAGGATGAGCTCCCGCGCCTCCGCCCCGTACACCGCCATGGACCGCAACAGCTCGAACGTCTTGACGTAGAGCGCCACCTCACTGGGCTGGGTCACCTTCACCTCCGCGGACACCAGCTCCACCGACGCGAGCTTGTCGTCGTAGACGTGGAACGTCTCCTCCGGCCACTGGGTGCGCTCCCTCGTCGCCGTGGGGATGATCCCGAGCGACACCGCGGGCAGCGCCCCGACGGTGAGGAGGTAGCCGAGCTGCGCGGCCATCGCGTCCTCGTCCGCCATCTGGCAGCGGAGCACGTGCTCCTCCAGCACGACGACCACGCGGTGCCCCGGCTCGTAGATGACGCGGGAGCGCTCCACCCTGGCCCGCGCCGCGTCGAGGCTGTCGTCCTCCGGCAGGTCGCGGAAGCGCGCGGCGGTGCGCAGGACGGCCGCCGCGTACCCCTCGGTCTGGAGGAAGCCCGGCACGACCGTCGAGGAGTAGAGGCGGAAGAGCTCCGTCTCCCGGTAGAACGCCGCCGCGCTGTCCTGGAGGTGCCGCAGCCCGTTGCGGACCTGGTGGCGCCACTCCCGGTACATCGACTCGGCGTTGAGCGAGAGGGTGATCAGGTCCTGGGCTTGGCCGGCCGCCCCGGTCGCCTCGCACCAGGCGCGGATGTCCCGCGCCGACGGCGCGGTGAGCGCGTTCTCCACCCTGGAGGTCTTGGCGTGGTGCCAGCCGCACGCCGCCGCCAGCTCCTTGACCGTCAGCCCCGCCTCCTTCCGGAGGTCACGCAGGCGTCGGGCGACGGCCTCGCGCGCGGCCTGGGCGGAGGAGGACGGGGAGACGGACATCAACTGGCCAACAATCCTTGCTCTTAGCGGAGCTTGTACCGGTCGTGGTCGGTGGCGCGGGCCCAGGCTCCCTCGAAGGCGTCCGCGCACAGCTTGACCGCCGCCGGATCCTCCGAGAACTCCTGGCCGGCCCACACCCCGTCTCCGCTGAAGTGGTGCCAGCGGATCAGGCGGTCGTCGACGGACGCGCGGCGACGGGGCAGCCACCGTACCCGCTCGCCCGCCGCGACGTTGACGCCGGTGGCGGCGTGCTCGTAGCGGATGTACTCGCTCACCGGCTCGGGAAGCAGGTGGCTGACGTGCTTGATCGCGCGCGACTTCGCCCGCGAGATCAGCAATCACCACTGGTCCGACGCGCCCTATCGTCGCGACCGTGCGGGTCACAACCGCGACACCGACACCCGCGCTGGCGACCGCGTTCTCACCGACCAGGAGACGGACGTCGTTCGCACCAACGTGATGTTGGTGACCGCGCAGGTCCTGGGCTACCACGACCCGAACTTCAACGTCTACGAGTTCGCTGAGGCATGCGGCGTCGACACCCACACGCGCAGCGGACGGCCGGACGGCAGCATCGGGGCAGGTGTTCGTGAGCAGTACGGCCGCTACGCTCGCCCCGGCTCCTGGGAGTTCGACCCTGAGTTCGTCACCACGGAGACGAGCGACTTCTACCACCGCGGTATCGACTGCGAGTGGTTTCGCCGGGGATACCGCGGCGGCGAACTGCTGACCTTCCCGCTGGACGGTGAGGTGCCGCCGAAGTGGAAGCCGTGTGGCAACTGCGTTTCGACGGCTCAGGCCTGACCACTCGTGAGCATCCTGACCCCGTCCGCTTCGACAGAGCAAGACGGGGTCAGGCTCTGCCACCACTCGTGTCCTCAACGGTGTTGGCGATCGAGAAGGGCGCGGTGTCAGTGGCGGTCGCTACCCTAATCGCGTGGCAGATGACGCATACATGCCGTACGACGACATGACGGACACCGCCTTCGAGGAGTTCTGCTTCGAGCTCATGCAGGAACTCGGGTTCGTGAACGTCGACTGGCGCAAGGGCACCGGCCTGAACGCGAGCCCGTCGGACGGCGGACGGGACATCGTGGCCGAGCGGCACATCACGGACGTTGACGGCTCGGTGCACGTGGAGCGTTGGTTCGTGGACTGCAAGAAGTGCACGAAGGGCGTCCCGCCGGACAAGATCACCGGTCTGCTCGCCTGGGCGACCGCGGAGCGGGCGAACGTCGCCCTCGTCATCGCCAGCAGCTACCTGTCCAACCCCTGCAAGGACTTCATCAAAAAGTACGAGGAGAACAACCGCCCGCCGTTCCGGGTGAAGCACTGGGAACGCCCGCAGCTCGCCAAGCTGCTTGAGGGGCGAGACGCCTTTATCGCCAGGTACGTCGACGCCCGGCCCCGCACCGAGGCGGAGATCCTTGCGGCAGAGGAATACCGCACGACCAAGCTTTGGTACTACCGCAAGGAAGTTCTCTTCCACAACGTCGAGATCGGAAGACGGAAGCCACTGGACGATAAGACCGAGAAGATGGTCAAGGACGCCATGCGCCAGGTGGAAGCCATGTACGCCGACGAGCAAGGCTTCGTCATCCCTGGCGATGAGCACGAAACGTGGAACGTCGCCTACCTCCTCGGCGAACTGTCGGCGCTGCGCTGGGTGCTGGGTGACGACTGGAACAACGGCGACAGCTAGAGGTTGCGCCGTCGAACCGCCCATTTGTCACCTCACCCCGGCTGCGTGTCCTTCAGGTGAAGATCCGTTGCCTTCGAGATAGGGAGGCGATTAGTGCCGTTTGTTACGAGCGCGACCACAACTTGGTTGTTGACCTGCCCCAGGTTCAATCCCGCCGCTGCGAACTCATCGAGCCCTGCGAGAGTCATCCGACACATCGGGCAACTCAACTCACTGGCCACAAAGCTTGTGCGCCCGCTTCGCAGTTTCAGATTCCGCATGGTCACGTTCGCGCGACCGTCGCACGCCGGGCACGTCGATACGCCCTCAACCACGAAGATATCTTTCTCCGTCGTCGAGGCGACGGCGAATGAGTCGAGTTGCGTCGCTTGAAACTTTGTCACGGCGTCGGTCGGCAGGCCATCGAAGCGGTCCTCGAAGACGTTGCGCGCCTTCTGGATGCGAATGCGCACCTCGCGCTCCAGCTCGGTGCGCGCCTCATCGATGGCGATACGAATCGTTTCCAGCCAGCGTTCCCAAAAAGCGTCGGGGTCCTGGCCGAGTGAGGTGAGCAGCGCCTCGACCGTGCGCACAAGAGCGAGCAGCAGCTCTGAGTCGCCTTCGCTGTGCGTGGCGTGGGCGACGCCGTTTCGTAGCTCAATGAGGTCGTCGAGCTTCGGATCAGGGTCCAGGACATCGAGCGCCCGTAGGCGCGCAATGGCGTCCTTGGCTCCGACCGTGTGTATTCGGGTCTCGCTGGGCTTGACACCGGTGAGGTGGAAGAGGGCGTCGACCTTTCCCCTCATCTCCAGGAGAAGTGCGGGGTTCTTGGCTGCCAGCGCCGCCTTGGCGAGCCGCTCGACCGCCACTCCGCCATGTAGCGCGAACAGTTCTTGGTCGGACCGGTCGTGAGCGGCCATGGCGAGATGAGCAAACCTTCTCGCCCCGGCGAGAAGGTTCTGAACGGAAAGGGCGTCATCCATGGCCAGACGGTACGTCAACGCCCTTGCGGCGGCGAGCGATTACCGCTCGCACCAGCAGGGCGATGGGTCGTTTGGAGTAGCAGCTCACCGTGATCAACTCGTCAGATCCGCCCGGTCAGTTGTCAGCCGATCGCCGCACACGGTCCGCCGAACGCGGTTGCCGTGTTGCTCGACGTGGTGATGGACGCGGGCAGCGACGTCTGACCGGTGCCGTTCTGCGCGTAACGGAAGGTGGCAGCGGTCAGGCCTTCGTAACTGCCGCAATGCCGGTGGTGCCAGCGCCACGCGCCACGCTGGGAGGGGTGGTCGCGTTGTAGACTTGGGCGACCCAGTACATGCCGTTGGCGGTGAGCGGCGTGGAGGCGACGCGGTGATCAGCCTGGTGGACGTGATGAGCGCGTCCACGTTCACGGTCGCCAGGCGCGCGCCGGTCGAGTCGTACAGGCCCATGAAGTTCTGGCCGGCCGTCACGCCTGAGGCCGCCGCGTTGAAGTGAACGTAGAGCTTGGTCACGTTCGCCGCTGCGGAAACGTATACGGCGGAAAGGTAGATGATCCCGGAGCTGAGAACCGTGAGTTGACGTCGTGAGTGGGGTCAAGCGCCCACGCCACGAGACCGTGGTTGGCGGGGGTGTCCTCGCCGAGAGCGCACCCGCGACGGCCAGGCTGCCGGTGATGCTGCCGTTGCCCGCGATCGACGCGCCGTTGAACTGAGCTGGGTACAGACGCATGTTCGGGTCTCCTTACCAGCTCGTGTGCCGAGCGAAGCCGTTCGCCCTGTCCCAGATGCCGTCGACTTGGCCGACGTAGAGGGGCTGCGGGAACTCGTAGCCGACCAGGCGGGCCGCGGGGTTCGTGATGTTGCCGATGCCGACGACGCCGGTGGACCGCTTCACGAAGACTGGGCTGTCGACGAACACGCCGCTGTCGCTGTAGCGGTTGACCCGGAAGTCGGTGCCGACGTTGGAGCCGGACTCGGCGGTGGAGTCGGCCTGCAGGCCCCAGCGCTTGCCGGTGACGCTCGCGCCGCTCACCACGAGCACGTCATCCGTGAAGTACAGGTTCTTGGCGGTGCCCGCGGCGGCGGCCATGTACAGGGCGCCGTTGTCCTGCGCCACGACGACGTCCGCGGCGTTGAACTTGGCGATGGTGCGGTCCATGCCGAAGACGCCGGTGGTGGGGTCCCAGATCCGGAATTCAAACCGGGTCTGAAGGTTCTTAGCGGTCTCCGGCACCTCCACCGACCAGTGGTCGTGCACCGACGCGTGGTCGTTCGCCTCGTAGTGGGCGCCCATCCAGAACCAGGCGGCGTCCGCTGTGGCCGGGTCACCGTTCACGTCGTACGACGTGGGTCCGTACCAGTCGACCATCTGCTTGGAGTCCCAGCGGCGCGAGAAGATGCGCAGCACCTCGCCGTAGCTGGCGTATGAGCCGGTGGGGTTGGACTGCTGAGCGCGCTGGTACGACTGGAGGTTGAGGCGGCCCGTGGAATCAGGCCTCCCGGCGCTGCCCGCGGAGCCACTGGCCGTGCTCCACGGCCGCCTGGTCGGTGACCTGCCTTCGCCCTAGGAAGATGCCACCGAAGACGCCGCCCACGCCGATCAGGGCTGCCACGACGGTCCCCCACTGCTCTCCCATGCGGGACATCCAGCACCGCCCGCGGCGGCCTTGGGGTGGGGTGTATGAATCTCCCGCAGAGGGAAGGCACAGGGCAACGGAGTCAGCGCTCAGGGGGATGCACATGCCAGACGTGGCGCCAACGGCGTCACCGGCATGCCGTACCCGGTGACGAGGCGCCCCCACGGGGCCCAGTCGAGCGACGCCCTGACGACACGTGCAGCACGCTCGCTTTGACAGGACGCCCCTCGGCATGACCCTGGCTGGGTCTGTCGCAGACCTCGCGTTAGCGCTCCCGGAAGGCCGAGTCCCGTGCTGTCTGTCCTCTCAGCGGTCCCGCCCTGGGCCGCGGCGTCACTCGCCATCCTGACCACCGTCACCGGTGCCCTCGTTGCCCTGGGGCGCCTCGTCCTCCGCGCCCTGCCCCAGTCATCGGCGGACCGGCTGGAGTGGTGGCGCGTGGTCCTCAACCACCGCCTCACGTCTCGCCAGTTGAAAGAAGGGAACGGGGAGAACGTCACATCGGCCAACGGCCGGCCGCCCGCGGTGCCCAGTGGGGTCAACCCACGGTTCGAACCCGTGGCGCCTGCGGCACGTCCACCTCGTACGGGACCACCCACTGGTCGAACCCATCGCGATGGCAGGTGAGGACCAGGCGCATCGGCTTGTTCAGCCACTTGTCCCGCCACCGCGCCTCGCGGTCGTTGCCCTCCCACCAGAGCGGTGACCGCGTGCGCTCCAGGGCGCGAGGCTGGCCAGCACCCACCCGCAGCGGGAACCCCGGCATCACCTGCCCGTTCTCGTCGGCGTCGTTCACGCGGGGCACGAACCGATACGGCCCCCACACGTGCGCGGCCACCTGCTCTGGCGTCGCGCCGCCCGGAAGCGTGGGGGTGTAGTCCATGTCGTCGCTCTGCGCGACCCTGATGCTGATCTCGTCGAGGTACCCCAGGGGCAGCGGGCCGGCGAGGTGCACGCTCAGCGTGGCGCGGTCCCCGTCGCCGCGCTCGATCGTCACGTTGAACTGCGGCGTCAGGTCGGCGTGCCAGCGCTCCCGCTCGATGCGGGCAACCGCCTCCGCCGTGGAGTTCGCGCGGCGCGCGGCCAGCCACGCACCACCGGTGGCGACCGCGCTGAAGACCGCCGTCGACCCGGCGATGATCGAGGCCCAGGGTGTTCCCATGAGGCGGGAGCGTAGCGGGAGTTGGGTCGTCCTCGTCGTGGCGCTGTTCTGGCGGAGTCACGACCACTCATCGTCTGGGACGCAAACGTGACGAACCGGTGGTGAGCGCTACCAGTTCAGTCCTACGCTCTGCAGATGGACTGGCGAGAGGGCGCCCTCTGGGGCGCGTTCGGGGGCTTCGCCATCGAGGCCATCGACTACGTGATCGCAGTAAGACGCTGGCGCAAGCTGCCGTGGAAGGTGGGCGCGCACAGCCTCAGCGACCCCAAGGCCATGCCCGCACAACAGAGTTCGGATGATGACGGTGCGCCAGGACTCATCGCCTACCTGATCGCGGCCGGCCTCCGCATCGCACTGGGCCTTGGCGGCGCCGCGGCGTTCACCGCCGCCAACGGCGAAACGATGAACGCGTGGCTGGCCGTGATTCTCGGCGCAGCCGTGCCGTACGTGTTCGAGAAGGTGACGCTGTTCGTGCCGTTTATCGGACGCGTGGCGAAGGAAGGCTTCGCCGCCGTGCAGGCACAGGCAGCCGCTCAAAATCAGGAGCAGTCGCCCTCACTGCCGCCTGCTGCCTCAGATGCGAGCGGCCAGGAGGGAGTGTGAGCTCGGTGTCCGAGAACTCTCTCGCGCGGCGAGTCTTCGCCGTGTACACGCGCCAGGCGCCGGCCTTCCAGCCGCGCTCACCACGCGAGGTCAACAGTTGGGCGGCGGGGATCGATCAACTGCTAGAGCAGCAGGCGGCGCGAGAGCGTCGAGCGGCGCAAGAGCGTGGCTGGCGGCTGGAGGACGCCTTTTGGGTGGCGTTCATGTGGCGCCCTCGACCTTACGGCCGTTGGGTGTTGACGACCCTGGTCTACGCGTTTGCCTGGGGAATTCCCGCCCTGGCCCTCAGCGGTACCGCGCGAACGGTGGCCCTCCTCGTGGTGACAGGCATCGCCGCCCTGCACTTCTTCCTCACCGTGGCTCTTTTCCACCTGCTCGACACCCCCTGGACGATCCGCCACTGGCTACGGACGTGGGGCATCGGCAACGCAGTCGGCGGGCCAGGGGGGCGCGAGGGAACGCATCCTGAGACCGAGAGCACGTAGTCAGCGACTCCCAAGACGGTCGACAACGAAGCCGGCCCAGCCTAACTCGCCCTTACGCGCCGCTTATCGGTAACAAAACGGCCACCTGGTCGGATCGTCGGCTCGGCATACTCCAGACATGGCCGCTCCACCCGTGAAGCGCCCGTCCGGCCGCGTGCGTGGTGACGCCCGGCGGGCCGACAAATCCCAAACAGGACAGTCGAGGCGTCAGTCAGTCGATGGGTCAGACCCATCCGCAGCGTCACCACGTCACATCCTCACTGTCAGTCGTGCACGGGCCGGTCACTGAGCCGGTGGTCCGCCACGTTCAGCGCTTCGTCCACCAGCCTTCGCAGATGGCCGTCGCGCAGCGAGTAGATCACCCGGCGGCCCTCCTTGCGCGTGGTCACGAGACCCGCGAGCCGCAGCCGCGCCAGGTGCTGACTGACGGCCGGACGCGCCGCCCCGCACGCCTCGGTGAGCGTCGAGACGTCGGCCTCGCCCGCCGTCAGCGCGTGCAGCAGCGTGAGGCGGGTGCGGTCGCCGAGGAGGGCGAGGAGTTCGGCGGCGAGCGCGAACTGCTCCTCGCCGGGAGTGCGCGGATGCGCATGATGCGCAGGTGAAAGGTGCATGCGTGCGCTCATACGCACATAATGGGGCCGTGGGCGTCCGCGCGTCCACTCCCGCGCACCGGAAGGGGATCGACGTGAGCGAGCGGCACGACCACGCACATGACCACGGGCACCACCATGGCCGCGAGCACGGTCATGAGCACCACCACGCCCACGGCCATGAGCACCACCGCCACGACCCCTCCCCCGCCCGGTTCCGCCACCGCCTCGCCCACCTCCTCAAGCCCCACTCCCACGAAACCGCCGACAAACTCGACTCGGCCCTGGAATCCTCGGCCCGCGGCATGCGCGCCCTCTGGATCTCGCTGGCGGTGCTCGGCGCGACGGCGCTGGCGCAGGCGTTCGTGGTGGCCGTGTCCGGATCGGTCGCGCTGCTCGGCGACACCGTGCACAACACCGCGGACGCGCTGACCGCCGTGCCGCTCGGAATCGCCTTCGTGCTGGGCCGCCGCGCGGCTACGAGGCGCTTCACCTACGGGTACGGGCGTGCGGAGGACCTCGCCGGCCTCGTGATCGTGCTGACGATCGCCGCCTCGGCGGCCTTCGCCGGGTGGACCGCGGTCGACCGGCTCCTCGACCCGCGCCCCGTGGAGCACGTCCCGGCCGTCGCCGTGGCCGCTCTCGTCGGCTTCGCGGGCAACGAGTGGGTGGCCCGCTACCGGATCCGCACCGGCCGTGCCATCGGATCGGCCGCGCTGATCGCCGACGGACTGCACGCCCGCACGGACGGATTCACCTCACTGGCCGTGCTCGTGGGCGCCGGAGGTACGGCCCTCGGCTGGCAACTCGCCGACCCGGTCGTGGGGCTGGCGATCACGGCCGCGATCACGCTGGTGCTGCGGGACGCGGCGCGCGAGGTCTTCCGGCGGGTGATGGACGCCGTCGACCCGGCCCTGGTCGACCGGGCCGAGCGGGCGCTGCGGGAGGTCCCGGGCGTGCGCGAGGTGGGCGAGCTGCGGCTGCGCTGGATCGGGCACCGGCTGCGGGCCGAGGTGGCCGTCGTGGTGGACGGAGAGGCGACGGTACGCCAGGCCCACGCGATCGCGGTGGACGCCGAACACGCCCTGCTGCACGCCGTTCCGCGGCTCACCGCCGCCCTCGTCCACGCCGACCCGGCACCGGTCCCGGGCGAGACGGACCCCCACATGGCACTGGCCCACCACGCGGCGGCATGACTCAGACGGCGACGCCCAGCCCCTCCAGCACGACCGCGCCCGGCAGTTCGGCGAACGCCTTGCCCGGCACCAGCAGCTTGCCGCGGCGGCGTCCGCTGCCCACCAGGACGTACGGCAGGTCCACGACGGCCGAGTCCACCAGCACCGGCCAGCCCTCGGGCAGTCCGATCGGGGTGATGCCGCCGTATTCCATGCCGGTCTCCCCCGTGGCCGTGTCCATCGACGCGAACGAGGCCTTGCGGGCGCCGAGTTGGCGGCGGACCACGCCATTGACGTCGACCCTGGTCGTGGACGGCACCACACACGCGGCGAGTGTCGTGTCACCGCCACGCTTGCCCGCCACCACCACACAGTTCGCCGACTGCTCGAGCAGTTCCTGCCCGTAGTGCTCCACGAAGACCGCGGTGTCGGCCCACTGCGGGTCCGTGTCGACGTAGACGATCTGCTCGGCGGGGACGCTGCCGGACCAGCGGCGTACGGCGTCGGCGACCGGGTCGGTCAGCTCGTCGAGGCAGGCGGGGGCGGGGTCGGCGATGTCGAAGTGTCCGATGGGTGCGCGCATGGCCGCACGCTAACAGGGCGCCGGGAACGCCTCAGTGCACGGGCGGCACCGAGACGGTCATCACCATCTCCATCGGCACGTCGCCGTCATTGCCGTACGTGTGCGGGGTGTTCGCCTCGAAGGTGGCGCTCGCGCCCGCCGGGACGCGGTGCTCCACACCGTCGACGGTGAGCGTCAGCTCCCCCGCGGTGACATGGACGATCTCGACCGTGCCGGCCGGGTGAGGGTCGGAGGCGCTGTTCTCGCCCGGCATCAGCCGCCACTCCCACAGCTCGAGCGGGCCGGGCGCCTCGGTGCCGGCGAGGAGGAGGTTGTAACTGCCGGCGTCCGTGTGCCACAGCCGTACGGCCTGTTCGGCGGCGACGACACGGACTTTCGGGCCCTGCTCGTAGTCGAGCAGAGTGGTGATGCTGATGCCCAGCGCGTCACCGATCTTGACGACCGTGCCGAGGCTCGGGTTGGTGCGGGCCTGCTCGATCTGGATGAGCATGCCGCGGCTGACGCCGGCCCGCGCGGCGAGCACGTCCAGGGTGAAGCCGCGCACCGCGCGCCAGTGCTTGACGTTGCGCGCCAGGGACTGGGTCAGCAGGTCGAGGTCCGACACATTCCGTCCACTCTTCGGCCGACTCCGCAGGCCGACTCTTCAGGGCAATATTCTGAATGACAGGGTTCACTTGGCTGTACTACGGTGTGGTGCACCCAATCGTTCACCGAACTGTACTGCGAGGCGAGCCGTGACAGCATTCTTCGCCCTGGCCACCAGTGTCCTGTGGGGACTGGCCGACTTCGGCGGCGGGCTGCTCACGCGACGCACCCCGGCACTGACCGTGGTGGTCGTGTCCCAGGCGATCGCGACGGCCGTCCTCGGCGTGATCGTGGTCGCGACCGGCGGCTGGAGCGAGGCGGGACCGCGGCTCTGGTTCGCCTTCGCGGCGGGCCTGGTGGGCCCGATCGCCATGTTCTCCTTCTACAAGGCGCTCGCGCTGGGCCCGATGGGAGTCGTCTCCCCGCTCGCCACCCTGAGCGTGGCCGTGCCCGTGTCCGTCGGGCTCTTCCTCGGCGAGCGCCCCGGGCTGATACAGGCGGCGGGCATCGCGATCGCGATCGGCGGTGTCGTACTGGCCGGCGGTCCGCAGCTGAAGGGCGTCCCGGTGCAGCGCCGGGCGATCCTCCTCACGCTGGTCGCGGCGCTCGGCTTCGGCGCGGTGTTCGCGCTGATCACCGAGGCGTCGATGACCGTCACCGGCCTCTTCCTTGCCCTCTTCGTACAGCGCGTGACGAACGTCCTCGCGGGCGGTGCCGCGCTGTACGTCTCGGTGAAGCGGGGCGCCCCCGCCCTGCCCGAACGCGGCTTCCCCTGGGCTTCGCTGCCGGCGCTCGCCTTCGTGGGCCTCGCCGACGTCGCGGCGAACGGCACGTACGCCGTCGCCGCCCAGCACGGCCCGGTCACGGTGGCCGCCGTGCTCGCCTCCCTCTACCCGGTGGTGACCGCGCTGGCCGCGCGCGGCTTCCTCAGCGAACGGCTGCGGGGGGTGCAGGCGGCGGGTGCCGGACTGGCGCTGGTGGGCACACTGCTGCTGGCGACGGGCTGAGCCGGCTCGGACCTCACACCTCGGGCTCGAACCCGGCGAGCCGGCCTTCGGCCTCCCCGGCCGGCCCGGCCGAGCTGCAGGCGGCCTCGCCGTCCAGCGCGGCCAGCCTGGCCGCCGTCTCCTCGTCCAGCCCCGACAGCGCCACCAGTTGCTCGGAGGTCACCCCGTCGGGGATCGGCACCGGGGCGGGGGTCCTGAGCGGCGGCTGCCAGCCGTCGGCGGGAGTCCAGCGGCGTACGACACGGGCGGGCGCCCCCGCCACCACGGCGTGGTCGGGCACCCTGCCCCGGACCACCGCCCCCGCCGCCACGACGACGTTCCGCCCGATGCGCGCGCCGGGCAGGATCACCGCCCCGGTACCGATCCAGCACCCGGGCCCGATCTCCACCGGCTCCATGCGGGGCCACTGCTTGCCGATCGGCTCGTGCGGGTCGTCGTAGGAGTGGTTGGTGGAGGTGACATAGACGTACGGCCCGAAGTAGCAGTCGCTGCCGATGGTGACCGTCGTGTCGGCGATGACATGGCTGCCGCGGCCCAGGACGACGCCGTCCCCGATCAGCAGGATCGGCTCCGGGCCGAGGTCGAGATCGGGCATGAGTCCCGCCGTCAGCGTGACCTGCTCGCCGACGATGCAGTGGGCGCCGAGATGGATCCAGGGTTCGTTGAAGACCGTGCCGAGCGGGAAGGCCAGCCTGGTACCTGTTCCCATCGCGCCGAAACGGAAGCGCCCGGGGTGCTCCGCGGTGACGGAGCCCGTGCGCTGCAACCAGGCCCAGCCCGCGTGGACGGCGCGCTGCGCGAGGCCCCGCCGCCATGATGAGAACGTGTTCTTGCGCTTCGGCACCCGCTCACCGTACTCAGCGCGCGGTACGGGCACGGTCTCGGAGCCCTGTGATCTTCGCCCCACCGGGTGGCGTACGGTGGCGCTGCCGACGACGAGGAGGAGATGGCGATGGCGCACAAGGCATTGATCACGGGCATCGGCGGCCGGGAACCGAAGGTGGACGAGGAGGCGTTCGTGGCACCCACGTCCTCCGTGATCGGAGACGTGACCCTGGAAGCCGGAGCGAGCGTCTGGTACGGCGCGGTGGTGCGCGGCGACGTCGAACGGATCTCCGTCGGGGCGCAGAGCAACATCCAGGACAACTGCACCCTGCATGCCGATCCGGGCTTCCCCGTCACCATCGGCGAGCGGGTCTCCGTCGGCCACAACGCGGTGGTGCACGGGGCGACGGTCGGGGACGACTGCCTGATCGGGATGGGGGCGACCGTGCTGAACGGGGCCGTGATCGGGGCGGGTTCGCTGGTCGCCGCGCAGGCTCTTGTGCCTCAGGGGATGCAGGTGCCGCCGGGTTCACTCGTCGCCGGGGTGCCCGCGAAGGTCAGGCGGGAGCTGACGGAGGAGGAGCGTCAGGGGGTGACGCTGAACGGGACAATGTATGCGGAACTGGCCAAAGCGCACCGCGAGATCCACGAATGACTGCTGGGCCGGTGGTGGCTGGTCGCGCCCACGCGGCGGAGCCGCACAATGGCAGCGCCCCGCGCCCCTGAAGCGGCGCGGCTCACTCCCCGGCAGGAACAGGCTCCGCCTCCTGCTGTGCGACCTGCGCCTTCCTGGCCTTGCGCTTGAGTACGAGCATCGACGTGAGCCCGATCAGCACCGCCGCCACCAGCCCGAGCCACGAGAACTTCTTCAGCCACGACTCCGCGACGACACCCACGTAGTAGATGACCGCCGTCGTACCGCCCGCCCAGACGATGCCGCCGAGCACATTGGCCACGAGGAACTTCCAGTACGGCATCCGCAGCACACCGGCGAGCGGTCCCGCGAAGATCCGCAGCAGGGCGACGAAGCGGCCGAAGAAGACGGCCCACATGCCCCACTTCTCGAAGGACTTCTCGGCCGTCGCGATGTGCCCCTCGCTGAAGTGCTTGGGGAACTTCTTGCCGAGCCAGGCGAGCAGCGGCCGCCCGCCCTTGCGGCCGATCGCGTAGCCGATGGAATCGCCGACGACGGCGCCGACGGTGGCGCACAGGCCGAGGACGAACGGGTCGATGCCGGCGTGCTGCGAGGACAGCAGGGCCGCCGAGACCAGGATGATCTCGCCGGGCAGCGGGATGCCCAGGCTCTCCAGACCGATGACCAGCCCCACCACGGCGTAGACGGCGGCCGCGGGCACCGTGTCGAGCCACTCCTGGACGTGCACCGCCGGTTCCTCCCCATTCGCGTCCCTGCGTTCACGGGCGCCCACCGAAGCGGCGCGCGCCCGTGAAGCCTACCCGGTCCCCTGGACGCGACGGCGTTCCCCGGGGCGCGGTCGCCGCCGTGCCGCGCAGGCGGGTCGTCTCCTCGAGGACTCAGGTCTCCTCGAGGACTCAGGTCTCCTCGAGGACTCAGGTCTCCTTGAGGACCTGTTCCAGGAACGCCACGGACTCGGCGCCGGCTGCCGCCACCATGCTCAGGCTGTCCATGACCGCGAGGTAGTTGTCGACGTCCTCCGCCTTGTCGAGGTAGAGGGCGCTGGAGAGCTGCTCCAGGTAGACGACGTCGGGCAGGTCCGCGACGGGGAAGCGCAGCACGGTGATGGGGCCGCCCGCCGCCGCGTGACCGCCGACGTGGAAGGGCAGGACCTGGAGGGTGACGTTGGGCCGGTCGGCGGCCTCGATGAGGTGGCGGAGCTGGGCACGCATGACCTCGGCGCCGCCCGTCGGACGCCGCAGCGCGGCTTCGTCCACCACGGCCCACAGTCGCGGTGCGTCGGGCCCGTTGAGCAGTTCCTGCCGGGCCATCCGCAGGCTGACCCGGCGTTGGATCTGGTCTTCGGTGCCGAGCGGGTAGCCGAGGCGGATGACCTCTGCGGCGTACTCGGAGGTCTGCAACAGGCCGGGGACGAACTGGACTTCATAGGTGCGGATGAGGCAGGCGGCCTCTTCCAGACCGATGTGCTGCTCGAACCAGCTGGGCAGAACGTCGCCGTACTCGCGCCACCAGCCGGGTGCGCTGGCCCGCCGGGCCAACTCCAGGAGTTCCTGGCGGGTTTCGGGATCCTCCACGCCGTACAGGGTCAGCAGATCGGCGACATCGCGCTCCTTGAAGCCGACCCGTCCCAGCTCCATGCGGCACAACTTGGCGTGGGAGGCGCGGATCGCCGCGCCCGCGTCGTCACGGCTGATGCGGCAGGACTCGCGCAGTCGGCGCAGCCGGGTTCCCAGCAGGATGCGCAGGACCATCGGCCCGCCGCGCCGACCGCCGAGCATGTCGAAAACAGGGGCGCTGTGTTCCGGCTGAGGTGCAGTCATGTCCATCCCCTCGGGCCGCCACTGGGGTGATGCGATGAGCCCTGAGCCCTGACGCCGAGCCTCGATCGCCGTCGTGAACGAGCGGCGCCTGGACAGATCACCTACGGGATGAGGCGGTGCCGTTCGGTTCTGGCGCCGGTCTGCTGCCGTGCTCCCCTGGGCCTGCAATTGCAGCGTAGCACCGGGGTGTGTCATTGCTGCCGGGCGCGAGGGAGCCGGAAGGCGACCGTCCGGGTCGCCTTCCGGCTATCCGCGGGTGTGCCTCGACTTCACCGGCCGGGGAGTAGACCGTCGAAGTCGCCGTCCTTCACCCCGCGGACGAAGGCGGTGATCTCGGGGCGGGTGTAGACGAGTGCGGGGCCCTCGGGGTGACGGGAGTTGCGCACGGCGACCGCACCGTCCGGGAGCGCGGCGAGTTCGACACAGTTGCCCTGCGGGCCGCTGTGTCGGCTCTTGCGCCAGACGACCCCCTCCAACTGGGTCGCCGGCATGCCGTTGGTGATGTGGTGCATATGAACCCTCTTTGTTGGTGAAGCCGCAGGGGGAGGCGCTGTTGGGGCGCGCCGCCCGGGCGCTGGACCGAGTGCGGCGGGCTCCCGCAGACGGCCGGATGCAATTGCATCGTCAATTGCACCCAGAGATGGCATGCGGGACGATAACGCGCGGAGGCATAGCTTGCAAGATCGAATGCAATTGCAGATGTACTTGCATTCGACTGATTGAACGGAGCACGATACTCCGCACAGGCGATGCACGAGCCGACGTCGTGTTCGCAGGGATCTCAGGGGGCCTGATGTCCGCGGGACCACTCGAAAGACCTGTCAACCCCCCTCGGATCGAGGCGACTTGGGAGTGGATGTGCTGGGCGGTCGACGCCGCCGGACCGCCCGGCCGGGGACGGGCTTCCGCGCTCGACGGGCCTCGCACGGACCGTCCCGACCCCACCAGGTGCTCCAACCAGGCCTTGCCCCCGGATCCCCAATCCGCCCGCATGGCACGCGACTTCACCAGATCCACGCTCGCCGACTGGTCCCTCGACGGCCGCACCGAGGACGTCGCCGTCACGGTCTCGGAACTGGTCGGCAATGCTCTGCGCTACGGACATGTCCCCTCCGCCTCACCCACGTCGCAGACCTCGGTCTGGCTCGGCATGTGGGACCAGTGGTCCTGCGCCGTGTGCGCGGTGGCCGACCACGGCGA
This sequence comes from Streptomyces sp. HUAS ZL42, assembly GCF_040782645.1. Taxonomy (GTDB): domain Bacteria; phylum Actinomycetota; class Actinomycetes; order Streptomycetales; family Streptomycetaceae; genus Streptomyces. Next base: position 8,341,251 of record NZ_CP160403.1, on the reverse strand, counting down.
CGGCATCCCCTGCGTCAAACAGCCCGACGAGCTGGCTGAGTCCGGGCGCGGCCTGCAGGTCGTCGCCGCGCTGAGCGACGCCTGGGGCTGGATGCCACGCACCGGCCGCGGCAAGGTCGTGTGGGCCCTGTTCCTCCTGTGAGCCGCGAGCGGGCCCTGCTCCGCACAGCGATGTGAGTGGCCGTCAAATGCGGTGTGCCACAGGGTGATTCGATCAAGCACTACGATCAGCACACCCGAAGGCGCGGATCTGCCCGACGGACGGTCGGACGCACACAGCCCACGGTGAACAGGCCACCCCCCGATGGGAGCGTCAATGAGCAGCCAGGGCTGGGAATTCTCGTCGGTGGACCCGGAGCGGACACCGCCCGAGCTCGATGTGACGGTGCCGCACTCGGCACGCATGTGGAACTACTGGCTGGGCGGCAAGGACAACTACGCCGTCGACCGCGAGGCCGCCCGGCAGGTGATGGACGTGTTCCCGGGCATTGTCGACGACGCCCGCGCCTCCCGCGCGTTCCTGGCCCGGGCCGTGCGCCACCTGACCCGTGAGGAGGGTGTTCGCCAGTTCCTCGACATCGGCACCGGCCTGCCCACGGCGAACAACACCCACGAGGTCGCCCAGGAGTTCGCGCCCGAATCGAAGATCGTCTACGTCGACAACGACCCGCTGGTGCTGGTGCACGCCCGCGCGCTGCTGACGAGCAGCGCCGAGGGGGCCACGGCCTACATCGACGCGGATGCGCGCGACCCCGACGCCATCCTCGCCGAGGCCGCGAAGACCCTGGACTTCGACCGGCCGGTGGCTTTGATGATGCTCGGGATCCTAGGCAACATCCCCGACTACGAACAGGCCCGTACGCTCGCCAAGCGGCTGGCCGACGCCCTGCCGCCGGGAAGCTTCCTGGTCGTCAACGACGGCAGCGACACCAATCCGGAGCGCGTCGAGGCCGCGGAGCGCCACAACGAGGGCGGGGTCGCCACCTACCACAACCGCAGTCCGCAGCAGATCGAGGCCTACTTCGAGGGACTGGAGCTGCTGGAGCCGGGTGTCGTGCCCACCTCTCGATGGCGCCCGGAACCCAGTCAGTTCGGCGAGCCGCCGATGGTGGACGTGTGCTGCGGAGTCGCCCGCAAGCCGTGACGGGTCCCGAGTGCCCACGCCTTGTCCCGGGAGGTCGCGCGCGGCTCGTCCTCCCTTCCGGCGCTCGGGCTCGCCTCCGCCGTCCCCCTCACAGCCGACTCCGGCCGTCACCGCCGTCGACCGGCCCCGTCGCGCTCACCGACGGCCACCTCGGTGCGTGAGGCCCCGGTCCCGGGGGCGAGGAGCAGGCCCTCGGACCCGCGGAGCAGGAACTCGCCGCGGACCGTGAGGTCGTACGACACCCGGCCGGAACGGGCCAGGCGGCCCGCGAGGGTGACCCGCCCGCTCCTGGTGCCGGAGTCGAGGCAGGGGCGGGGTCGGCGCCGCTGCGAAGCCGTCCGTCGTTCCGGTACGACCACTGCTGGGACCCGGCGGAGGAGCACACCGCCGGTTCGGTGCCGGCGCCGGCCTCGGCCCGACCACCTCGCACGTCGAGGCAGAGATTCCCACGCAGGCTGCGCAGGCGGCCGTGCGCGGTCTCCGCGGGGCGGCCGCCGGATGCGGCGGACGGGGATCCGGTGGGAGCGGATTCGTCGGGGCTGCCGGAGCTGCCGACGGGCTCGCCCCAGGTGGCATGCGGCGCGGGGACACCGTTGTCATCGGTCCAGCCCTTGGCGACCAGCACCGTCGCGAGCAGCGCGAGCGCGGCCAGGCCGACGCCCACGAGCACGGCCTTCGGATGTCTGCCGGACGCGCCGGGCAGAATGCCGCCTTGCGCACAGCGGTGCCGCCCGCCGCTTCCGGATCGCTCCGTGGCCGGCGGCCTGCGCCGCTCCGTACCGCGTTCGGGGCGTGAGTCGAGATAGCGGTGGGCACCCCAGCCCAGCACTGCCTCGGCGAGGAGCGCCTCCAGACCGCCGTCGAAGTGGCTGAGCTGTTCGGCGGCGTGGCGGCAGTAGCGGCAGTCCTTCAGATGCCGCTGGACATCCGGCAGCAGCGCCCCGCCGCGGCGCATCGGGATGTCGAGGAGACGGTTGTAGAAGCGGCATTCCCTGGAGGGAGCGAGTTCCCTGTGGGCGCGTACGCAGCCCGTGCGGAATTGTTCCCGGGCCGCTTCCCGAGCGGCCATCGCGGTGGCGCTGTCCACGCCCAGCAGAGCGGCGGGTACGGATATCGGCTCGGCCTCGACCTCCGTGTGCCACAACAGGCATTGCGAGGCCCCCGGAAGGGATCGGAAAGCCCGCTCGGCGAGTTGCCGCCTTTCCGGCGTACCGCCTCTCGCCGCGCGCAGCCCGCGACCGCCCACCGTTTTGCGGAGTTCCGGCAGAACCGCGGAGACTCCGTCCTCACGCGCCCACTCCCGGACCGTGTCCCGGACGGTCACGAGGAATCGGGGACGCAGGGCGCCGCCCATGGCGCCGGCCGCCGGCCGGCCGACCACCCGGTGGAACGCGGCCGTGGCGACCATGTCGGCCGAACTCCCGGACGTGGCGAGGCAGATGGCGGCGTAGTCGTACATCGCCTGCCAGTGCCGGGCGAGCAGCAGCGGCACGGCGCGGGCACCCGAGTCGCCGTCGCCCAGCTGGGCGACGAGGTCGCGGTCGGAATCCCCGGGCCGCCATCCTGGGCGGGGCGGGTACGGCGGTCGCGGGGGGTTGGGGGACTGCACTGAACCATTTCCTTCCCAGCCGAAGGACGACACCCGGAATGCGCGTCCGCCGGAAAGCAGGGGCCTGATTGGTGCGTACCTGAGGGCCTGACCTGGACCATCCCGAAGGGAGGCTCACCTTCGCACACACGCCTCACAGGAAACAAGGGAGTTCGAGTGCCCCTGGTTCAAGTCGCGGGAAATTCCGCTGAGTTACCACCGGTATCCGTACCGGCATTCGAAAACGCCGTCACAGACGGCCCGAGTTGTGCACACGGAAAGCCGGATGCCACACGAAATCTTCAAGTTCCGGACCGCGCCGACACGCCACCGGCAGCACACAGCCATCTCCCATGCGGCTCCCGGCGCGCTCTCATCCGCGTGCGCCAGCATGAGCCGCATGATCGTCCCCCATTCCCCCACCACATCCGCGTCCGCCCCCGCCGTCCGCAAGGCGGTCGTCCCGGCCGCCGGGCTCGGCACACGTTTCCTGCCCGCGACCAAGGCGACACCGAAGGAGATGCTGCCGGTCGTCGACAAACCGGCCATCCAGTACGTCGTCGAGGAGGCCGCCGCGGCCGGGCTGGACGACATCCTCATGGTCACCGGCCGGCACAAGCGGGCCATCGAGGACCACTTCGACAACGCCTTCGAACTGGAGCAGGCGCTCGCCGCCAAGGGTGACACCGTGCGGCTGGACGCCGTGCGCGACCCGGCCCGTCTGGCCGACATCCACCACATCCGCCAGGGCGACCCGCTCGGCCTCGGCCACGCGGTGCTCTGCGCCCGCCATCACGTCGGCGACCAGCCCTTCGCCGTGCTCCTCGGCGACGACCTCATCGATCCGCGCGAGACCCTGCTGATTCGAAAATCCGCCGTCCCGTTTCCGTAGCCGCTGATCAGGCGGCGTCTTCCGTCTGCTGGAGAGTGACCTGGTAGCCGAGTTGGTTGAGCTGGCTCACCAGCCGTCGGGTCTGCCTGGCACGGCCGGTGCGTTCGAGGAAGTACTGGCCTCCGAGGTCGGCGTATGCGGTGTCGCGGGTGAACATGTGCCAGACGGAGACGAGGATCGAGTGTTCCAGGGCGACCAGGGCTCGCTTCTTGCCGCGGCGGGCGATGAGCCGGCGGTAGCGGGCGGCGAGGTAGGTGTCCTTGGTCCGTGACGCGGCGATGGCGGCCTGGCCCAGGGCGGCCTTGAGCCAGGGATCGCCGTGGCGGGTCTTGCCGGGGCCGCGTCTGCCGCCGGATTCGTTGTTGCCGGGGCACACCCCGGCCCAGGAGGCCAGGTCGCCCGCGGTGGGGAAGCGGGCGATGTCGTCGCCGATCTCGGCGAGGATCACCTCGGCGGCCCGCGTGTTCACGCCGGGGATGGTCACCAGGAGTTCGATGCGGCGGCGAAAGGGCGCGATCTGTGCGTCGATCCGCGCATCCAGCCGTTTCTCCATCGCGGTGCAGGCGTCGATACGCTCCAGCATGGCCCGGGCCAAGAACGCGTGATGGGCGGTGAAGTGGCCGGTCAGGGCCTCGATCAGGGCGTCCGTCTTGCGTCGCATGATGCCTTTGGCCAGGTCCGCGAGCACCTGCGGGTCGCGTTCGCCGGCGATGAGGGCCTCCAGCATCGCCCGGCCGGATACGCCCAGGATGTCGGCGACCGCGGCGGACAGTTTGATCCCGGCGTCCTCCAGGAGCTTCTCCAGGCGCTGGGCCTCCCGGGTGCGTTCGCGGATCACCTCGGTGCGATACCGGGTCAGATCCCGCAGCTGCCGGATCGGCTCGGGCGGCACGAACGAGGGCCGCACCAGGCCGTGCTCGACCAGGCGGGCGATCCACTCGGAATCCTTCACGTCGGTCTTGCGGCCCGGGACCGCCTTCATGTGGCGGGCGTTGAGCAGCCAGCACTCCATCTCATGTTCCAGCAGGTAGAACACCGGTTTCCAGTACACGCCGGTGGCCTCCATGCCGACCACGGTGATCTGCTCGGCCAGCAGCCAGTCCCGCATCGCCAAAAGGCCCGAGGTCACCGAGGAGAAGGTGCGGGTCTCGCTGCGGCGCCGCTTGCCGGTGCCCGGCACCCTGATCGTCACCTTCACGTCCGCCTTGCTGATGTCGATCCCCCCGCAGCGTTCGTGGATCACGTCCATCTGCCCGGTACCCCCTCCCTTGATCGGCCGCGAGTGCGCGGTCGTCCGGCGGGGGCCCGGCAGGCGGAAGAAGCTGATTCGCGTGCTCGCAGCAACACATCGGGGTGCCTGTCGATGGACCCCCAGCGTCCTACTCAGTCACAGGCTCGGAACGCACCAAGCAGAAACGACGTCCGCCGGACGGCCACAGACCGATTTTCGCGCCCACAGGGTGTCGCCGACAGGCGACCGGACTACTCAGTCGGATGCTGGACGTCCGCGACCGGTGTGCGGGCAGCGTGGTCGCGCTGATGGAGGTTCCCCCGGAGCAGATCCACCTGTACGGCTGCGCGGCCGTCGAGCCGACCGGCGAGGACGGAGTCGTCCGCGTCACCGGTCTGGTGGAGAAGCCGTCGCGCGAGATCGCGCCCAGCCACTACGCCGTCATCGGCCGTTACGTCCTCGACCCGGGCGTCTTCACCGTCCTGGAGCGCACCCCGCCCGGCCGCGGCGGCGAGATCCAGCTGACCGACGCCCTCCAGGAACTCGCCACAAACGGCACGGTGCACGGCGTCGTCTTCGACGGGCTGCGCTACGACACCGGAGACAAGGCGGACTATCTGCGCACGGTGGTCCGGCTGGCCTGCGAACGACCCGACCTGGGCCCGGAGTTCGTGACCTGGCTCAAGCAGTTCGTCGCAGGACTCGAGGACGGCGGGCAGGAGCGCGAGCGGTTCGCCGCCTGACCCGAGGAGGGACCCGGTCGGCGTGCTCGCGACCGGTCCCTCGCCTTGCGCTCAGCCGTTGGGACGCAGGGTCCAGACGACGGTCATCTCACCCGTCACCGCACCGTCGCCGCGCCGGATCTCGATCGACACCGGGAACTCGGGACGCTCGCCCGCGTCCAGCTGGGCGACGATGTCGGCCGCGGGGCGGCCCAGGGTCGCGGTGGCGGTGACGGCTCCCATCGCCAGCTTCCGGTAGGCGATCTCGGCACTGACGGCGAGCGGCACGGCACGCGAGAGCTGGTCGCCGAACGCGGCGAGGACGATCGCACCGCTGGCGGACTCACCGAGCGTGAACATCGCCCCGGCGTGCGGCCCGCCCACGTGGTTGTGGTACTCGCTCTGGTCCGGAAGGGCGACCACGGCCTTCTCCGGCGTGGTCTCCAGGTACTCGAGGTTCAGGGTCCGGGCCATGGGCACCGTGGCGGCGAGCATCTCGCCGATGGACATCTGGTCTGCGCTCATGAGCGGGATGTTACCCACGAGTAGCAGCGACTGGCCAGATCGATGCGGTGAGCACCGCGTGCTTGCGGAGAAATCCTCGCCATGTAAGGCGAGTTCGACTCGGTACGTCCTTGACAAGGGGCAGTGACCCTTTCGTGTCATGGGCGCCACTAGGGTTGCTGCCCATGTGGCCAGGACAGCAGCCGCCCGGGGGCGAGCAGAACCCGCAAGGGCAGAACAACCCGTACCAGCAGCCGGGATACCAGCAGCCGAATCCGTATCAGCAGCCCGGCTTCCAGCAGCCCAACCCCTACGCGCAGCAGCCGCAGTGGGGTGCGCCCGGTCCCGTCGGCGCGCCGCAGCCGCAGCCCGGCGGTGGTGGCGGCGGTGGGGGCAATCGGACGAAACTGGTCGCGATCGTCGCGGCCACGGCTGTCGTCGTGACCGCCGGGGTCACCGGGTTCCTGGTTCTGGGCGGCGGCAAGGACGACGAGGCGGACGGCGGCAAGGGCGGCACGTCGGCGAGCCCCTCCGCGTCCGCGGAGCCGAGCGACACGGCCGCGACCGGCTCCGGCACGGACGGCGACCCGCGCGGAACCGAGACCGAGAAGCCGACCGTCGCCGGCTGGAAGGTCGTGATCAACCCCAAGTACGGCACGGCCTTCGACGTCCCGCCCGAATGGGCGGTCGAATCGCCCGGTGTCTTCACCTTCTTCGAGGATCAGCAGAAGGGGGACGGCTCGGCGTACATCGGCTTTTCGGCGCCCGCCTTCCTGAAGCACGACTACTGCACGTCCGACGACGACAAGGACGGCAACGAGGAGACGTCGTCGCTGGCGGCGTCGGGCACCAAGGGCGAGAACGGGGCCAAGGACACCGCCAGCACCGCGCGCGGCGACGCGGCCGCGTTCGCCTTCGGCGGCTACACCGACCAGAAGGAGTCCTCCAAGAAGTACCTGAAGATCGGCGAGGCGAAGCCGTTCACGACGACGGCCGGAGTCGAGGGCAGCGTCGCGACGTCCTACACGTCCGGTGTTCCGAAGACCCACAAATGCGACTCCGACGGCAAGGCGACCACGTTCGCCTTCAAGAACTCGGCGGGCAACTTCGTCTCGTGGACCTTCTACGGCGCCAAGGGCGTCAAGGAGGAGGTGCCCGACGCGACCATCCAGAAGATCCTCAGCACGGTCAGGCTCCACGGAGAGCCGACGGTGGACTGACCCACGCGTGTGTCCGGCCCGCCCGTTGAGGCGGGCCGGAACCGTGCCCTGGAATCGGTTTGTCAAGCCGGAGCCCCGGCGGGGATAGTCGGCCGGTGACCTCCCCCTCCGACTCCTCCCGACGTCTGAGCGGACCCGCCTGGGCGGGCCGCAACTACTCCCTGCTGACCGCTGCCGCGTTCGTCACGAACCTCGGCAGCCAGGGCGCGCTGATCGCCGCCGCGTTCGCCGTGCTGGAGGCGGGCGGCGACGGCGGCGACGTGGGACTGGTGGCCGCCGCCCGCACGCTGCCGCTGGTGTTGTTCCTGCTGATCGGCGGCGCCGTCGCGGACCGGCTGCCCCGGCACCGGGTGATGGTCGCCGCCAACACCCTCAACTGCCTTTCGCAGGCCGCCTTCGCGGCCCTCGTGCTCCTGGGCGAACCGCGCTTGTGGCAGATGATGGTACTGACCGCGCTCGGAGGCACCGGCCAGGCGTTCTTCAGCCCCGCGGCCGAGGGCATGCTGATGTCCTCGGTCGAGGGCGAACAGGCGGGCCGAGCGTTCGCGGTGTTCCGGATGGCGATGCAGGGAGCGGCCCTCGGCGGCGCGGCTCTGGGCGGCGCGATGGTCGCCGTGGCGGGGCCTGGCTGGGTGCTCGCCGCGGACGCGGCGGCCTTCGCGGTCGCCGCCGCACTGCGCTCCTTCCTGGACGTGAGCCACGTTGCGCCGCGCGAACCGGGCGGCGGGATGCTCGCCGATCTCCGGGAGGGCTGGCGGGAGTTCGCGGGCCGGCCGTGGCTGTGGGGCATCGTCGTGCAGTTCTCGATCGCCAACGCGGTCGTCGCCGCCGCCGACGCGGTCTACGGCCCACTCGTCGCCCGGGACCACCTCGGCGGCGCCGGCCCCTGGGGCCTCGCCCTGGGCTTCTTCGGCGCGGGCACGGTCGTCGGTGCGCTCCTGATGACCCGCTGGAAGCCACGCCGCCTGCTGCTCGCGGGCACCCTCTGCGTCTTCCCCCTGGCCCTGCCGTCGGCCGCACTGGCCGTGCCGGTTCCGGTGGGCGTGCTGTGCGTGACGATGTGCGTGGCCGGGGCGACCGTGGAGGTGTTCGGTGTCTCCTGGATGACCGCGCTGCACCAGGAGATACCGGAGGACAAGCTCTCGCGGGTCTCGGCGTACGACTGGTTCGGCTCGGTCGCGCTGGTGCCGCTCGCGACGGCTCTGGCGGGTCCGGTGGAGGCTGGGTTCGGGCGCACGGCGTCGCTGTGGGGGTGTGCGGTGCTCGTCGTGGTGGTCACGGCGGCGGTGCTGTGCGTGCCGGACGTGCGGAACCTGACACGGCGGTCCACGCCGGTGGCGCAGCGAGTGCGGGAGCGCGGCTCAGCCGATGCCGAAAGCTCCGTCGGGGGGCTCGGGTGACGGTACGGCGTCCTCGTCCCGTACGGGGCGGGCGTCACCGATGAAGTCCCGTAGCGCGGGCCCGTGTTCCACGCGCGCGGGGAAGGCGTCCGCTGCGGTGCGCCGGGCCAGGGCGGCGATGTCGACGGGGCGGTGCGCGGCGACGAGCACCGCGTTGCCGAAGCGCCGCCCGCGCAGCACGCCCGGCTCGGCGATGAGCGCGAGCTCCTGGAACACCGTGCCGAGAGTGGCGAGTTGGGAGCGCAGGAAGGCGAAGGGCGCGGCGTCGGCGAGGTTGGCCAGGTAGACGCCGCCGTCGCGCAGCACGCGCTCGGCTTCGCGGGCGTAGGCGACGGACGTCAGGTGCGCGGGCACCCGTGACCCGCCGAAGACGTCGGCGATCAGGACGTCGGCGGAGCCGTCCGGTGCGCCCTCGAGCCAGGCCCGGGCGTCGGCCGCGTGCAGTGTGACACCGGCGCCCACCGGCAGCGGCAGATGCTCGACGACCAGCTCCAGCAGCCCGCGGTCGGCCTCAACGACGTCCTGCCGTGAACCCGGCCGGGTCACGGCCAGATACCGGGGCAGGGTGAGGGCGCCCCCGCCGAGGTGCAGCACGTCCAGCGCACGCCCCGGCTCCGCGACGGTGTCCAGCACATGCCCGAGCCGCCGCGCGTACTCGAACTCCAGATGCGCCGGCTCGTCCAGGTCGACGTACGACTGCGGTGCCCCGTCGACGGTGAGCAGCCAGGCCCGCTTCCGGTCGACGTCGGGCATGAGCTTGGCGGTGCCGTGATCGACGACGCGGGTCACGGGTATGGGCTCGGTCACGCCTCCATTGTGCCGTTGTGCGGCGCCCCGAAGGGGCGCGGGGCTGCGACATCGTGCGGCTCCGCCGCGTGGGCGCGACCAGCCACGACGATCCCGCAGCCCCCCGCAAACAAGCACAAACCCTCACTCGACGGCTGTCACCGTCCCGGCCCCGACGGTCCGCCCGCCCTCACGGATGGCGAAACCGAGCCCCGGCTCCAAAGGCACCGCCCTTCCCAGCTCCACGGTCATGACGACCCGCTCACCGGGCCGCGCCACCGCCGCCTCACCGAGGTCGATGTCACCGACCACGTCCGCGGTCCGGATGTAGAACTGCGGCCGGTACCCGGTGGAGACGGGCGTCGAACGCCCGCCCTCCCGCGCCGACAGCACGTACACCTGCGCCGAGAACCGGCGGCTCGGCACCACACTGCCGGGCGCGGCCACGACATGCCCGCGTCGGACGGAGTCCCGCGGCATCCCGCGCAGCAGCAGCGCCACGTTGTCCCCGGCCTGCGCCTCCTCCATGGGCTTGCCGAAGGTCTCCAGGCCGGTGACCACCGTCTCCACGGAGGCGCCGAGCACTTCGACCCGGTCACCCACGCGAATCGTACCGCGCTCGACGGCGCCGGTCACCACCGTCCCCCGGCCGGTGATGGTCAGCACGTTCTCCACCGACAGCAGGAACGGCGCGTCCAGGTACCGCTCGGGAATCGGCACATACGTGTCCACCGCGTCGAGCAGCGCGTCGATCGACGCCGTCCAGCGCGGGTCGCCCTGGAGGGCCCTGAGCCCGGAGACCCGTACGACGGGGGCGGATTCGCCGCCGTAGCCGTGCACGGTGAGCAGGTCGCGGACCTCCAACTCGACGAGGTCGGTGAGCTCCTCGTCGCCCGCGTCGGCCTTGTTGAGGGCGACGACGATGTGGTCGACGCCCACCTGCCGGGCGAGCAGGACGTGTTCGGCGGTCTGCGGCATGATCCCGTCGAGCGCGGAGACGACGAGGATCGCCCCGTCGAGCTGCGCGGCCCCGGTGACCATGTTCTTGACGTAGTCGGCGTGGCCCGGCATGTCGACGTGCGCGTAGTGCCGGGTGTCGGTCTCGTACTCGACGTGCGCGATGTTGATGGTGATGCCGCGCGCGGCCTCCTCGGGTGCGCGGTCGATGCGGTCGAACGGCACGAAGGCGGAGGAGCCCCGCTCGGCGAGGACCTTGGTGATGGCGGCGGTCAGGGTGGTCTTGCCGTGGTCGACATGGCCCATCGTGCCGATGTTCAGATGCGGTTTGGTGCGTACGTACGCCGTCTTGGACATGGCGGAACCTCGAAGCCTCTCAGTGGTGCTGAGTGATGGCCCCGGCGCTTCGGACGCGGCCGGGACGGGGACCCCAAGGACTTGCCGACCCTCCCCTTGCGGGGTCCGCCGGACGATCCGGAGAGGGTCAGCTTCGGGCGCCGTCGACGGCGGCCACGAGGACGGCGACGGCAGCCTTCGGGGCATCCGCGACCGCGGATGCTGCGAGGACGAAGGCGTACCGGAACATGCCGTCGATCATTGCCGACGCGTCGCCGCACGTCGAATGGTTTTCGGGGCAGGGCGGTTCAGGCCCCGATGTTCTTCAGGGCCTCCCTGACCGAGAGCGGCGCGAACCGTCCCTGCTCCCGTGCCAGGAACGCCCGTACGGCCTCCGGGTCGGTCTTGGCGTACTCGCGCAGGCACCACCCGATGGCCTTGCGGATGAAGAAGTCGGGGTGTGCCGACTGGCGCAGGCAGTAGGTGAAGAGGCGTTCGGGGTCGGTGCGTTCCTTGTAGCTCAGCTGGTGCAGCAGGGCGGTGCGGGCGACCCACAGGTCGTCGTCCACGATCCAGGCGTCCATGTCCGCCGTGAGCTTCGGATCCGCCGCGACGAGGGCACCCACGACGTGGACGGCGAGCATGTCGACGGTGTCCCACCAGGAGACGGTGGTGACGAGGTGGTGGGCCACCGGCAGGAAGGCGGAGGAGCAGCGGCCGGCATGGCGGCGCAGATAGTCGACGGCGAAGTAGTGGTACTCGCGCTCCGGCAACTCCCAGCAGCGCAGGGCGATCGCCGTGCAGTCGGACTCGCTCGGGCGGGGCATGCCCTCCAGGACGGTGCGGGACAGCGACCGGCGCAGGGGCGTGGCAAGGCCCACAAAGGGGGCCACGTCCTTCATGTACGCCCGCATGGCCACGGCCCTCTCCGGGTCGGCCGCGGCGGCGTACACGGAGGTCAGCCGCTCCAGCACCCGGTCGGCGAGGGCGCTGCGCGGCACCTCGGGCGGGCCCGTGCCTGTGAAGCTCATGAGACGGACCATACGGCGATCACACATGTCCGTCAGTTACTGTCACCGGATGCTCGATGCCACCACCCGCTCTGGGGGCACCGCCACGGCCTCTCCCCGGGCCGCCGCCACGGAGCTCGCCGTCGCTCTGCCCCGGCCCGCGTCCGTTGCCGCGCCCGCCGGACTCGCCGCGCGCTGCACCAGAGTGCTGCTTTCGCCCTGGTCCCGCTTCTCGCTGCTCGTCGCGCTGCTCGCGGGCGCGGCGTCGTGCGTGCTGCTGTTCGAGCCGCAGCGGCTGCTGGCGGACGGCTGGCCGCCGCAGCTCGGCGGTGCCGCGGCGGCCGTGGTGTTCGGGGTGGCGTACGGGCTGTGCACCGTGGCGTTCGTGCCGCGGCCGCTGCTGAACCTCGCCGCGGGCGCGCTGTTCGGCTCGCAGTTCGGAGTGGGGACCGCGCTGGCGGGCACGGTGCTCGGGGCCGGGCTCGCCTTCGGGCTCGGCCGCCTCCTCGGGCAGGAGGCGCTGCGGCCGCTGCTGCGGGGCCGCTGGCTGAAGGCGGTCGACGGGCAGCTGAGCCGGCACGGCTTCCGCTCGATGCTGGCGGCGCGGCTGTTCCCCGGGGTGCCGTTCTGGGCCGCCAACTACTGCGCGGCGGTCTCCCGGATGGGCTGGCTGTCCTTCCTGCTCGCGACCGCGCTGGGCTCGATCCCCAACACGGCCGCGTACGTCGTCGCCGGCGCCCGTGCCTCCGCGCCGACGTCTCCGGCCTTCCTGATCGCGATGGCCTGTATCGCCGTACCCGCGCTGGCGGGTGCGGTGGTGGCGTGGCGCAAGCGCCACCACCTGCGGCTGCGCTGACGGCCGTTACACGGCCTCCAGGATCATCGCGTTGGCGAGTCCGCCCGCCTCGCACATCGTCTGCAGGGCGTAACGGGCGCCGCGCTCCCGCATCGCGTTAACGAGGGTGGTGGTCAGGCGGGTGCCGCTCGCGCCGAGCGGATGGCCGAGGGCGATCGCGCCGCCGTGCACGTTGACCTTGGTGAGGTCGGCGCCGGTCTCCTGCTGCCAGGCCAGGACCACGCTGGAGAACGCCTCGTTGACTTCGAACAGGTCGATGTCGTCGAGGGCGAGACCCGCCCTGCGCAGCACCTTCTCGGTCGCCGGGACGACTCCCGTGAGCATCAGGAGGGGGTCCGATCCGGTGACGGCGAAGCTGTGCAGCCGGGCGAGGGGGCGCAGGCCGAGGCGGTCGGCGGTCTCGCTCGACGTGATCAGCACGGCGGAGGCGCCGTCGTTGACGGGGCTGGCGTTGCCCGCGGTGATGTTCCACTCGATCTGCGGGAAGCGCTCGGCGAAGGCCGGGTCGTGGTAGGCGGGCCTGAGGCCGGCGAGGATGTCCGGCGTGCTGGACGGCCGTACGCACTCGTCGCGCGCGACGCCGTCCAGCGGCGCGACCTCCGCGTCGAAGAGACCCTTCTCCCACGCCGCGGCGGCCTTGTGGTGCGAGGAGACCGCGAAGGCGTCCATCTGCTCGCGCGTGATCGACCACTTGGCGGCGATGAGTTCGGCGCTGATGCCCTGTGGGACCAGGCCCTCCGGGTAGCGCTCGGCGACACCGGGGCCGAAGGGGTCCGTGCCCGGCGGCACGTTCGACCACATCGGCACGCGGCTCATCGACTCGACGCCGCAGGCGACGACCAGGTCGTACGCGCCCGAGAGGACGCCCTGCGCCGCGAAGTGCACGGCCTGCTGGGAGGAGCCGCACTGGCGGTCGACGGTCGTCGCGGGGACCGTCTCGGGAAGGCCCGCGGACAGCAGGGCGTAGCGGGTGGTGTTCATGGCCTGCTCGCCGACCTGGTCGACGGTGCCGCCGATGACGTCGTCGATCAGGGCGGGGTCGACGCCGGAGCGCTCGACGAGGGTGCGCAGGGTGTGGGCAAGGAGCTCGACGGGGTGGACGTGCGCGAGGGAGCCGTTCGGCTTGCCCTTGCCGATGGGGGTACGTACGGCTTCGACGATGACTGCGTCATGCATCTGCGGGCCTCCTTGGCCGCCTGGAACCACTGGACGATTACCCGTGAGTAGGAAAACCGAACTCACCATAGCTCGGCAGGTTGGAAAATCAAACCCGCTGGGTTCGGAAATCAAATGCTCACCTAAACTGGCGCCATGGCCGCCACCCGAGACCCCCGCCCCTGTTCCATCGCCGACGCCCTGGCACTCGTCGGCGAGAAGTACTCACTGCTCGTCCTGCGGGAGGTGTGCCTGGGCAACGGCCGCTTCGACCAACTGGTCCGCAACATCGGCGCCCCGCGCGACATCCTGGCCACCCGGCTGCGCCGGCTCGTCGACGCCGGGATCCTGGCCAAGCGCGTCTACAGCGAGCGGCCGCAGCGCTTCGAGTACCGGCCCACGCAGGCCGGGCTCGAGCTGGAGCCGGTCCTGATGACCCTCATGGCATGGGGCGACCGGCATCTCCGCAAGGACGGCGACCGGCCGATGGTGATCGAGCACGTCTGCGGCAACGAGCTGCTACCCGTCGTCACCTGCAAGGCCTGCGGCGAAACGGTGCGCCACGAGGACCTCACCGCCCACCCGCAGGCCCCGGGCTGGACGGTGGCGGGGCCGTCGGCGGCGTGAAAGGGCGACCTCAGGCCGTGCCGTGCGCTCAGGCGCCCCTGTAGACGTCCAGCCGCCCGCACATCCCGAACTTCCCGTACGCCGACGGCACTTCGGCCCGCACGACTGCCCCGGCGAGGTGGGACACATCGCCCCGCTCGAGGCGCTCGAGCTGGGCGCCCGTCACCGCCGCGGCGGCCACAGCACCACGTCGCCACCGCTCGCGCCACCCGGCGAGCCGCGGCCGTACCAGCACGGCGGCGGCCCGAGGGCGACCTCAGGCCGTGCCGTGCGCTCAGGCGCCCCTGTAGACGTCCAGCCGCCCGCACATCCCGAACTTCCCGTACGCCGACGGCACTTCGGCCCGCACGACAGCCCCGGCGAGGTGGGACACATCGCCCCGCTCGAGGCGCTCGAGCTGGGCGCCCGTCACCGCCGCAGCGGCCACAGCACCACGTCGCCACCGCTCGCGCCACCCGGCGAGCCGCGGCCGTACCAGCACGGCGGCGGCCCGGTGGAAGGCGGCCAGCGCCTCGGGGCCGTCCGCCTCGCGCAGCGCGCGGTAGCCCTCCAGAGCGAGGTCGCGCCGGGCGCGGGCCATCCGCTCCTGCTCCCGCACGGGGGCGTCCGCCGGAATCGTGGTCGCGGCAGCGTACGTCTCCGGGTCGGTCAGGTACCGCGGCGGCAGCGTGAGGACCGCGTCCCCCGCCTCCGGCAGCCCGCTGTTCTGCATGAGGACGGTGATGCGCAGGTCGTCCTCGTTGACCAGCCGGTGGATGGTGCCCGGCGTGAACCAGGCGACCGTTCCGGGTGCGAGGGGCGTGACCTCGTACCCGGACGTCGTGAGCGTCTGCACCGCGCCGCGCCCGCCGGTGACGACGTACGCCTCCGAACAGGCCAGATGCATATGGGGAGTTCCGCCGTGCAGACCGTCGGCGGCCGGCCAGTCGTAGACGCACAGCCGCGAGACGGCCACGCCACCCGGCAGCCCGGCGTACTCCCCACTGCTCACCACGGATGCGCCTCCAGGTACTTGGCGATCTCCTCCCGCTCCCAGACCCCGTCGGCCACGACGACCCGGTAGCGGCGCGTCAGCGTGTCACCTGGAGCGACTTCCAGCTCGTCGAAGAAGGCCCAGGAGGGGGCGACCGCGGCGAACGGCTCGTTGCGGACGAACCAGTGGGCGGGGTGCGCCCCTCCGGCGCCGGAGTGGTCGTTCTCGGGGGCGTGCGCGAAGACGAGCGTGGCATGCCCGTCGCCGCCGTCGTGCTCGCCGGAGAAGGCGATCCAGGGCGCCTGGGTACCCATCAGGTCCTGGCCTTCGCCGTCCGGGCCGATGATCCGGCCGCCCCGGAAGCCACGCGGGCCCCGCCAGAACAGGCCCGTGTAACCGGCCATCTCGCGTCCGGCGGTGGTCGGGCTGCCGAACCGCAGCGGCTCGTCGCGCCGGTTCGTCACGGCACTCGTCCACGACAGCGCCCAGGATCCGGACGCCGGGTCCACGTCGTGGACCTCCACCCGGCGCTCCTCGTCGGCCCACAGTTCGCCGCTGTACGGATGCCAGGTCAGGCGCTCGGCGATGGTGACACGCTCACCGTCCGAGGCCACCTCGTCGAACGCGACGTGCGCCATCGATCCGACGCGCTCGGGGAGTTCGAGATACCCCTGGCCGTGGATGTAGGTGTTGCCGCCCCACAGATTGGCCCCGGACAGGTGCGAGGCGGTCAGCTGCAGACCCTTGTGCCAGCGGTGGTCGTTGGGCCGGTAGTCGGTGACGACGTCGCCGGCGAGGGTCCGCAGGGGGTGGATGTACGGCTTCGGCGCCTCCCACGCCGCCTCCGGCCGGTAGACGTACGCGAGCAGTTCGACGCCCGAGCCGGCTTCGGTGATCGTGATGCGGTCGCCGTGGGCGTGGACGATGCGCAGGCCGGTCACGCGCAGACCTCCTCGGTCACGACGGTCCGGTCGGCGACGACGGGCGCCCAGCCCGGCGTGCCTCCGTGCAGCGCGGTGTAGAACGGATCGCCGGGCCCGATCTCGCCCCGCTTCACCGTCGTGTCCGTGAACGCCGACTTGTACAGCGCCGTGATCAGTTCCAGGCTGGTACGGCCGTCGGCGCCGCTGCTGCGCGGCCGCTCCCCCGCCCGCATGTCGGCGACCAGGTCGCGCAGCTGCGCCAGGTGCGAACTGGGCACGTCGGCGCCGAAGTCCAGCCAGGCCGCGGCCTCCTCGCCCGGCACGCCCGGGGCCGGCGTGATGCACCAGTCGGCGTTGCTGTGGCCGTAGAGGTGGGTGAGCTCGACGGTGGCGCGCTCGCAGTCGATGCGGATGCGGCTGACCTCGTCGGGGCTGAGAACGCTGTTGACGACGGTCGCCATCGTGCCGTTCTCGAAGCGGACCAGGGCGGTGGACACGTCCTCCGTCTCCACGTCGTGCACGAGCCGGCCGGCCATCGCCCGCACCTCGCTCCACGGTCCGAGCAGGTCGAGCAGGAGGTCCATCTGGTGGATGCCGTGGCCCATGGCGGGGCCGCCGCCCTCGGTGTGCCAGCGGCCGCGCCAGGGCACCGCGTAGTAGGCGGTGTCGCGGTACCAGGTGGTCTGGCAGTGCGCGACGAGGGGGCGGCCCATCGACTGCTCGGCCAGCAGCCGCCGTACGTGCCGCGAGCCCGAGCCGAAGCGGTGCTGGAAGACGATCGAGGCGTACGGCCCGCTCTCGGTGCCCTCCTCGGCCTCCACGGCGTCGAAGTCGGCGAGCGTCGGCACGGGCGGCTTCTCGCACCACACCCAGGCCCCGGCGCGCAGGGCGGCGATCGTCTGCTCGCGGTGCAGGGTCGGCGGGGTGCAGATGGTGACCAGGTCCGGCCGCTGCTCCTCCAGCATGCGTTCCAGATCGGTGTAGGCGTGCTGGACCACGCCCTCCGCGCGGAGGGCCTCGACCGCCGCGCCGTCGATGTCGACCGCGGCGACGACCTCCGTCTCGCCCTCCTCGGCAAGCTTGGCCAGGGCGGGCAGATGGGAGCCGCGGGCGATGGCGCCGGTGCCGATGACGGCGGCCCGGATGCGACGGCCGGCGAGCGGGGCGGATGTGGACATGGACGCGATCAGCACTCCTCAGAGGGGCAGCAAGCGCTTTCCGCTGCAACGTATGCGCCGGTACAGCGGCTGGTCAACACCCCAGGCGTCCCAGCCGCCGGCGGCCCCCGAAACCTCCCCGGAAGCCGGTCACCCCGGCAGCCCCTGTGTCCGGCCCGTCACGGCGGACCGCTACGCTGCCCCAGACACACACGATCACCGCAGACCGCGGCCCGGTGTGTCCGACGCCCCTTACACGATCGGCACTTGGACTCCGTAACTTGATGTCTTGGTTTGAATCCCTCATCCTCGGACTCGTCCAGGGGCTGACCGAGTTCCTCCCCGTCTCCTCCAGCGCGCACCTGCGGCTGACCGCGGCCTTCTCCGGCTGGAAGGACCCGGGCGCGGCCTTCACGGCGATCACGCAGATCGGCACGGAGACCGCGGTGCTGATCTACTTCCGCAAGGACATCGGCCGGATCGTCTCGGCGTGGTCCCGGTCGCTCTTCGACAAGGAGATACGCAAGGACCACGACGCGCAGATGGGCTGGCTGGTGATCGTCGGCTCGATCCCGATCGGCGTGCTGGGCGTGACGCTCAAGGACCAGATCGAGGGGCCGTTCCGTGATCTGCGGATCACGGCGACCATGCTGATCGTCGTCGGCGTGGTCATCGGCATCGCCGACCGGCTGGCGGCGCGGGACGAGACGGGCGGGCGGCACCGCGCACCCAAGCAGCGCAAGACCCTCGAGAACCTGAGCGTGCGAGACGGCCTGATCTTCGGCCTCTGCCAGGCATGCGCGCTCATCCCGGGCGTCTCCCGCTCCGGCGCCACCATCAGCGGCGGCCTGTTCATGGGCTACCGCCGCGAGGACGCTGCCCGCTACTCCTTCCTGCTCGCCATTCCGGCGGTGCTCGCCTCCGGGGCCTTCGAACTCAAGGACGCGATGGAGAGCGACCATGTGTCGTGGGGCCCGACGATCTTCGCGACGGTGATCGCGTTCGCCTCCGGTTACGCCGTGATCGCGTGGTTCATGAAGTTCATCTCGAACAAGAGCTTCATGCCCTTCGTCTGGTACCGCATCGCCCTCGGCATCGTGATCGTCGCCCTGGTGACGGCGGGCGTGCTGAGCCCGCATGCGGCGGAGTCGGCGGGCTGACGCGACGGTTGGGCCTGACACAGCAGTTCGCGCGGGTGTCGCCCGTCCCGCGTATGAGTCGTGGTGCCTGGATTCGGCGCCGGCCTCGCCGGGAGCCGCCCCGGGGTGGGAACTGCCGGACACCTACCGGCTGGACACGGACTGGGCGATCCGGGGCCTGATCCGGTACTGCCGGACCGTCGGCGTCCACCACGAGGCGGTCGCTCTGCTCGACCGCGCGACACAGCGATCCGGGCGGGGACGTCGGGCTTCCTCGACCACGACGAGGTGTACGACGGTTTCGGCGACCCGCCACGACTGTTCTCGCCCGCCGCGGTGGGCGACATCGCGCGCGGACTCTGCGGCTTGGACCTCGACGGGATCCTCACGTGGTTGCCCACGTCGACCGCCGCCGCAACCGCAGCCTGTGGATTGGGGAGCGGGCTCCGCGGTGACGTCCGGGAGTACCTGCCTCAACTCTTCGCCGCGCCACCGGAGTTCTGATCTTGGAGCCGTGACCAACCCCATATGGTTTGCGTAGCCGCCCGGTAGCGTACTGTCAGTGCTTGCCCCTAGGCTTGTCCGCATGTCCCCCGAATCCGTGACCCCTGGTTCCGTGCGGTCTGCTGCCGAGGTGAACGAGCAGATCCGTGCGCTGTGGATGCGCGCGGGCGGGTCCCTCTCCGCCCAGGAGCGGGCGGAGTACGAGCTGTTGGTGGTCGAGTGGGCCGCCGCGATCCGCGGCGAGGTCATCAAGGCGGCGTGAGGCGGCGGCGGCTGTCCCCGCCGGCGCAGCAGCCGCCGGCGAACCCCTCACGCGCGATCTCCATGAGCGCCGGCGCCCCACCCGGGGTTCAGGGCACGGCGGGTCCCGTGATGAGCCGCCCCTGGGCGTCGTAGGGCCAGACATTGGGGACGCAGCCGTTCATGCCCTTGATCTGCTGCATCATCGCCGGGGCGGGTTTTCCGGCGCCGGGACAGCCGACGTGGCCGTGGCCGAGGAAGTGGCCGACCTCGTGGTTGATGATCAGCGCCCGGTAGGACGGGACGTCCCTGGCGTAGACCTTCGTCGCCAGCAGCCAGCGCCTGAGGTTGACCATGACGTTCTCGCTCACGCTGCAGTTGTACTCACCTCCGGTGTCCAGCCCTTGCCGCCCGCAGATCTTGTCCACGGTCCCCGGGGTCGCCACCCGGACGACGAAGTCGGTGGCCCCGCCCGAGACCCGCTGGAACGCGGAGGTGCCGTCCGCCGTCCAGCCCCGAGGGTCGGCCAGAATGCGCTCCACCTCCTCTGCCACCTCCGTGGCGGAGAGCGCCAGTCCCTTCTCGACCTCGACCCGGTAGCGCAGCGTCTTCCCCGTGCCCACCTTGCCGCTCCCGCCGGACGCGGTGACGAACGTGCCCGGACCGGTCGCCGGGATGGTGGTGCCGCTTCGGGAAGGACGAGGGGACGCGCCGGCCGAAGGTGATGAAGTGGACGGGCTGGAGGGCGCGTTGGGTGTCGGTGTGGTCCGGGACCGCTCGGGGGTGGGCTCGGGCCGGGTGGTGGCGCCGGACTCGGACGGTAACGCCTGCTTGGCCGGCGGTTCCCACCCCACGGCCGTGAACCCGGCGGCACCGAGGACGGTCAGCGCGGCCAGACCTCCCCAGAGTGCGCCCCTACCGCGCTGCCGCCCCGAAGCGTGCGCGGGGCCCGGCCGACGACGGCGGTTGCGGGAGGGCGTTTCTTTGTGCGCGGTCATGGTCAGTCAGAGTGTGTTCGCCGTGTGATCGGATCTGGCTCAACCGATAACGAAACAATAACGAATGATCGCCATGCGTTTTGTGATCATCCGGTAACAGAGCCGCGGGCCGGGCCCAGAGGTTCTGATACTGAGCCCATGCCACGAGTTCTGCTGATCGAAGACGACCGCGCCGTCCGGGACGCGGTCGCCCTGGCGCTGCGCCGTCAGGGCCATGACGTCTCAGCCGCCGTGACCGGAGAGGACGGCATGGCACAACTGCGGTCCTTCCGGCCCGACGTCGTGGTTCTCGATCTGATGCTGCCCGGTATGACCGGCCTGGACGTGTGCCACGGCATCCGCGCCGTCGACCAGGGGCTGCCGATCATCATGGCGACCGCGAGGGGCGACGAGGTGGATGTCGTCGTCGGCCTGGAGGCGGGCGCCGATGACTACGTCGTCAAGCCGGTGCAGGCGAGAGTGCTGGACGCCCGTATCCGCGCCGTGCTGCGCCGGGCGGGCGGGGCTCCGGGCGACAGCGGGCTGCCGAAGATCGACACCCACGGCGACCTGGCCATCGACCGGGCCGGGCTGACGGTCACCGTGCGGGGCGCGCCGGTCGTGCTCGCCCCGTCCGAGCTCCGGCTCCTGCTGACCCTCTCCGCTTCGCCGGGGCAGGTGTTCAGCAGGCAGCAGTTGCTGGAGGCGGTCTGGGAGCACGGCTACCACGGCGACGCCCGCCTCGTGGACGCCTGCGTCAAACGGCTGCGCGCCAAGATGGGCGAGCCGCCGCGCGAACCGCGTTACATCCAGACGGTGCGCGGCTTCGGCTACCGGTTCGCGTCCCGGTGAGACGTTCCGTGCGGGCGGGAGTCGGGACAAATCCGGCGACGAGGGTCAGGGTGAAGCCTCCCGCGCGGGTTCCGCTGCGCGGCCTGCGGATGCGGCTCGTGGTGGCGTTCGGGCTCGTCGCCGCCCTGGCCATCACGACGACCGGCGCCCTGACCTTCCGGGAGGCCCGCAACGGCGTGCTCCAGCAGAGCCAGGACACCGTGATCGGACAACTGCGTACCCAGGTCAGCCGGCTCGCCCCCGAGCTCGGCTACCCCCCGAGCCCGGAGCTGCTGCGGCAGTTCGCGGCGGACGTGGCACGTGCCGAGCCGTCGGGGACCTGGCGCGTACTGGCCACGTATCAGGGGCTCAGCGAGACCTCGGTCCCGGGCGACCCTTT
This sequence comes from Streptomyces sp. HUAS ZL42, assembly GCF_040782645.1. Taxonomy (GTDB): domain Bacteria; phylum Actinomycetota; class Actinomycetes; order Streptomycetales; family Streptomycetaceae; genus Streptomyces. The sequence goes on along the minus strand of NZ_CP160403.1, from coordinate 8,319,679 downwards.
CGACGAGCTGACGCCTGCCGTCCGCGAGGCCGTCGGGTCCAGCCTGGCCACCGTGTTCCAGCGGGTGCGCAGCGATGGACGCACCTCCCTGGTCGTCGGCATGACGGTCACCTTCGCCTCCGAGAACCGCATTCCGACGAACTCCGGGGTCCAGGTCTTCCTGACGGTGCCCCAGGCCGAAGAGCAGGCGTCCGTCGACGCGTTGGTCACCGCTGTCGAGCGGGCGACCGTACCGGCCCTCGGCATCGCCGTGCTGCTCGCCCTGTTCGCCGCTCGCGGGGTGCTGCGGCCGGTCCGCGCGCTGCGTCACGCGACCCGCAGCATCGCCGAGGGACGTCTGGACACCCGGCTCGACGTCAACGGCTCCGACGAACTGGCCGATCTGTCCCACACGTTCAACGAGACCGCGGCGGCCCTGGAACAGTCCGTCGCCGAGCTGCGCAGCATGGAGGCGCGGGCCCGCCGCTTCGCCGCGGACGTCTCCCATGAACTGCGCACCCCGCTGGCCGCCATGTCGATGGTCACCGACATCCTCGACGAGGCGGCCGCCCGCCTCGATCCGGACACGGCCACCGCCGTCCGGCTGATCAGTGAGGAGACCGTGAAACTGGCCCGTCTGGTGGAGGATCTGATGGAGATCTCCCGCTTCGACGCGGGTGCGGCGGTCCTGCACCTGGACGAGATCGACCTCGCCGAGTCGATCCGGCGCACGCTCTCCTCCCGCGGCTGGTCGGACATGGTGGAGACCCGGCTGCCGGGTCCCGACGAGCTCCGGGGGCGCGTCGATCCGCGTCGGCTGGACGTGGTCGTGGCCAACCTGGTGGGCAACGCCTTCCGGCACGGCGCCCGACCGGTGTGCGTCAGGCTGACGGCGGGCGGACCGCCGAGTGCGCGGTCGTCGGCGGTCATCGAGGTGGCGGACAGCGGGCCCGGCCTGCCCGACGATGTGCTGCCGCATGTCTTCGAGCGCTTCTACAAGTCCGACAGCGCGCGGACCCGTACCGAGGGCAGCGGGCTGGGCCTCTCGATCACCGAGGAGAACGTCCGGATGCACGGCGGCACCGTCCGAGCGGCCAACCGTCCCACGGGCGGCGCCGTCTTCACCGTGGAACTACCGCTGCGGCGAGACGAGTCGGCGCGGGAGCACACCTCATGAGGCCCGTACGCCGTGTCGCGCTGCTGGTCGTCACGGCGGCACTCGCGCTGTCCTCCTGCGGCATTCCCTCGACCGGCGTGGTGGAGGCGGGTGGGCCCGCGAGCGGGATCGCCCCGACCACCCCGGTCTACTTCGTCAGGAACGGAACCCTGGTCGCGGTACCCCGCACGGTCCCCGAGGCCGGCGATGTCAGGACGGCCGTCGAGGCACTGCTCAATGGCCCGACCCCGCAGGAGCGTCTCAAGAGCCTGACCACCCGGCTGGCGCGGAAGCCGGAACTCTTCCTGCCGACCGCCTCCCCTGCCAGGACGCAGGACGGCAGCACCGCCCCCGCGGGCACCTCGCCCACCACCGGGATCCCGACGGAGGCTGTGGAGGTGACGACGCGGGGCGACAGCCTGTCGGTCGAGCTGCCCTGGTACACGGCGGAGTGGTCCTCCCTCGCGGCGGACCAGGTGATCTGCACCGCCGCCCGGGCGTATCTGCTCACTCTCTGGGACGTGCAGTCGTTGACGGTGACCGTGACGGGCGCCGCCGGCCGGACCGCCGAGGGGTCGGACGAACGCTGCCCTGATCTGTAGCGCACAAGGCCGGGGGGCGGAGTGCCGTGTCCGCCTCAGGCGGTGCTCAACGGCGCCGCCGCGCTTGCGGTGCTTCGGCGTGTCCAGAGGGTCACATCACTGCTGGTGGCGACGGCGAGGGTCTGCCCGGAGGGGGAGAACCCGACGGCGCGGAGTTCGGAGTAGTCGGAGTGGAAGACATGCCACCACCGCTCTCCATGCGGTCCGCGGTGCGGCATCCCGTCGCCGCGGGAGAGCAGGACACGCTCGTTCGGCCAGGCCGGGGCGACGACCTCCACGATCCAGCCGTCGCCGGTGGTGGAGTGGAGCCCGCCCCCGAAGAGTCCGGCGATGTGAACCCTGCTGCCGGCGATCGGCCCCAGCCCCGGGCACGTCAGATCGGGTGCCGCGTCAGGAGTGCTGTCCTGCGGATCGGGATCCCGGTCTCGGGCGATCTTCTCTCCCGTGACGGCGTCGAAGAGGCCGTGGCCGTCGTGCGAGACGACCATGACCAGGTCGTGGCCGTTGTCGGGGTGCGATGCGAAACCGATCCCGAGAAGTCCACCGACCGCCGCGCAGGACGGGAAGACCGACTCCCAGGGCTCAGGCGCGGGAAGCACCGGCGCCGCGAGAAACCGGTCCCGCAGGGCCCGCTGATAGGGGGAGAGCTCCGCTTCGCGCTCTCCTTGTTCGGGGGGCGCCGCCTTCTTGGTCCACTTCATCACTTCCCCATGATCCCAGCCCGCCCCCGGCCACCGGATATCGCCTTGTCCCCGCACGCCCCTTGGCTGGGCACGTCGTATGCCCAACACTCGGCCCATGACGCAGCGTGTGGAGCTCGCCACCGTAATGGACCGGCTGGCCGTCGACGGGCTGATCACCGACTACGCGGTGGCGGTCGACGACGGGGACTGGGAGGTGTACCGGGAGCTGTTCACGCCGGACGGGCGTGCGGACTACCGTTCGGCCGGCGGGATCGAGGGGGATGCGGGGAGCGTCGCCGGCTGGCTCGCCGACACCATGCGGATGTTCGCCATGCGGCAGCATCTGATCGTCAACCGTCGTGTGCGCTTCGGGGTCCTGGAGCAGGACACCGGCGACACCGCCCAGGTCCAGGCCGACTACGTCAATCCGATGCGGTTCGCCGGAAACGGCGACGACGGTTCCCCGGCCGCGCCCGACTTCGTGTGCGGCGGCCGGTACGCCTTCGGTCTGCTGCGGACGTACGACGGCTGGCGCGTGCGCGAGGTGGTGGTGCGGGAGAAATGGCGCCGGCCGGCCCTGCCGAGCGCTGCCCACTGATCCTCGGGCCCGCCCGAGGCCCCCTGTCGGAGATCGTCCGTCACACGGCACACTGGAGGCACGGGAGGGAGGCGCGTCGATGAAGGCGTTCGGGCACTGGCTCAGCTCCCCCTGGCGGCGCTCGACCGCCGCCGTGCTGGCGGGCGCCCTGCCCGTGCTCGCGTTCCCCGCCCCGTCCCTGTGGTGGTTCGCCTACGTCGCCGTCGTCCCCTGGATCCTGCTCGCGCGCTCCGCGCCGACGGGGAAGCGCGCGGCGTACGACGGCTGGTCCGGCGGGTTCGGCTTCATGCTCGCCATGCATCACTGGCTGTTGCCCAACCTGCACGTCTTCACGCTCGTCATCGCCGCGCTGCTCGGCGCGCTGTGGGCGCCCTGGGGGTGGCTGGTGCGCCGTTTCCTGGCCGGAGTGCCCTCGCGGGGGCGGCTGGCCGCGGCCCTGGTCGGGCTGCCGTCCGGCTGGCTGGCGATCGAGCTCGTGCGCTCCTGGCAGGGGCTGGGCGGGCCCTGGGGCATGCTCGGCGCCAGTCAGTGGCAGGTGGAGCCTGCGCTGCGGCTCGCGTCCGTCGGCGGGGTGTGGCTGCTCAGTTTCCTGATCCTGGTGGTCAACATCGCCGTCGCGCTGCTCGTGTCGGTGCGCGAATCCCGGGTGCCCGCCATGGCCGGCCTCGTCGCGACCGCCGCGGCGACCTCGGCGGCCTGGGTGTGGTCGCCGCGTCCCGACGTCGACGGCCAGGCCCGGATCGCCGTTGTCCAGCCGGGCGTCGTCAGCGGCGCCGACCAGCGGTTCGACCGCGAGGAGGAGCTGACCCTGGGGCTCGTCGGGCAGGACGTCGACCTGATCGTCTGGGGCGAGAGCAGCGTCGGCTACGACCTCGGCGGCCGGCCCGACCTGGCCAAACGCATAGCGGCCCTGTCCCGCGAGACCGGGGCCGACATCCTGGTCAACGTGGACGCCCGGCGCTCCGACCGGCCCGGCATCTACAAGAGTTCCGTCCTCGTCGGCCCGGACGGCCTCACCGGCGCCCGTTACGACAAGATGCGTCTCGTGCCCTTCGGCGAGTACATACCCGCCCGCTCGCTGCTGGGCTGGGCGACCTCGGTCGGCGAGGCGGCCGGGGAGGACCGGCGGCGCGGCACCGAGCAGGTGGTGATGGACGCGGGGCACGGGCTGCGCGTCGGCCCGATGGTCTGCTTCGAGACCGCGTTCCCCGACATGAGCCGCCATCTCGCCGACAACGGTGCAGACGTACTGATCGGGCAGTCGTCGACGTCGACGTTCCAGCAGAGCTGGGCTCCCGCGCAGCACGCCTCGCTGGCCGCGCTGCGCGCAGCGGAGACGGGCCGTCCCTTCGTGCACGCGACGCTGACGGGGGTCTCCGCCGTCTACGGTCCGAGCGGGGAGCGCATCGGATCATGGCTGGGCACGAGCGCGAGCACGGCGGCCGTCTACGACGTGCCGCTGGCCGACGGTGTCACCCCTTACGTCCGCTTCGGCGACTGGCCCGCGCACGGGGCCCTGCTGGTGCTCGCGGCCCTGTGCCTCACGGAGGGCGTACGGGAGGTCAGGCAGCGGAGGAGCGCTCCTGCACCGCACGCACCACCCGCTCGCACAGTTCGTGAGTCGCCAGCGCATCACGGGCGCTGAGCACCTTGCCCGCGCGGACGGCGTCCAGGAAGGCCAGCACGGCCTGCTCGATGCCCCGCTGCCGGGCCACCGGCACCCAGTCGCCGCGCCGCCGCACGGTGGGCTGCCCCTTGTGGTCGATTATCTCGGCGAGGTTGACCACCTGACGCTTGGTGTCCTGCCCGGAGACCTCGAGGATCTCCTCGGCCGAGCCGCTGAGCCGGTTCATCACGCCGAGTGCAGTGAACCCGTCCCCGGCGAGCTGCAGCACGACGTGGTGCAGCAGTCCGTCCTCGACGCGGGCGCGCACGGTCACGTCGTCGACCGGGCCCGGCACCAGGAAGCGCAGTGTGTCGACGACGTGGATGAAGTCGTCGAGGATCATCGTGCGCGGCTCCTCGGGCAGGCCGATGCGGTTCTTCTGCATCAGGATCAGCTCGCGGGGGTGGTCGGCGCACTGCGCGTAGCCGGGGGCGTAGCGCCGGTTGAAGCCGACCGCGAGGGAGACGTTCCGTGCCTCCGCGAGTGTCACCAGCCGCTCGGAGTCGGCGAGTTGGTAGGCGAGCGGCTTGTCGACGTACGTCGGTACACCGGCCTCCAGCAGCCGCGCCACGATCTCGGGGTGCGCCATGGTCGGCGCGTGCACGAAGGCGGCGTCCAGGCCCTCGGCGAGGAGCGAATCGAGATCCTGGTGCCGCTGTGCCTCGGGCAGGTGCAGCCCGTCGGCGACCCGCTCGAGGGTCGCCGGTGTCCGCGTCTGCAGATGCAGCTCGATCCCCGGCTGCACCCCGAGCACCGGCAGGTATGCCTTCAGCGCGATGTCGCCGAGTCCGATGCAGCCGACCTTCACGAGCGCTCCCTCACTGCCTGTCTGCGCCTGCCTCCACCGCAGCATACGGCCGCTGAGGGGGCCGCCAGTCCGCGATGCCGTCGAAGCTCCGCAGGAACAGCGCCGGTCCGGCCTTGGAGATCGCGGCGATCGCGGTGTTGCGTACGGCCATGGCGGCGCGGTTGCTCGTCATGTTGAGGCGGGCGACCCTGACCGCCTGGCGCGCGACGGCCGTCGTACGGGGGAGCCTGGCCGCGGTGTACGCGGCGAGGTCGTCACTGTGGTGCGCGAGGACGACAGCGTCCTCGACGGCCTGGTTGCCGCCCTGGCCGAGGGTCGGCGGCATGGCGTGCGCGGCGTCGCCGAGGAGGGCGACACGGCCTCGGTGGAAGGCGGGCAGCGGCTCGGCGATGTGGTGGACGTCGTGCCGAAGCACGTTCTCGGGGCGGGCCGCGGCGAGGACGGCGGGGATCGGGTCGTGCCAGTCGCCGAAGCGGCGGAGCAGTTCGGCCCTCTCGTCGTCGTGCGCGTGCTGACCGGCAGGGGTCATGGCGGCGGCGTACGCGTAGACCCGGCCGTCCTTGAGCGGGTGCGTGCCCCAGATACGGCCCCTCCCCCAGGTCTCGTGCGAGGCGAACTCCGCGCCGGGCACCGGGATGACGACCCGCCATGTGGTGAACCCTGAGTACACCGGCCCGGGGTGATCCGGGAACAGGGTCCGGCGTACGGCGGAGTGGATGCCGTCGGCGGCCACTACGAGGTCGGCCTCCAACTCGCCGTCCGGCGTGGTCACACGGGCCGGGCGGTCGCCGTCGCCCGGGTCGGCGAGGGTGGCGGCCACGCCCGTGCGGACGGCGTCCGGCGGGAGCAGGGCGGCCAGGCTGTTGATGAGGGTCGCGCGGTGCAGGAGCACCAGCGGACCGCCGAACCGCGCGGCCGCGGCCTCGGCGCCGGACCGCGACAGCCAGCGACCGCGCGGAGTGCGCAGACCGCCGTCCCCCTGCCAGGCGGCGAGGTCGCGGATCTCGTCCCCGATGCCGATGACGTCCAGGGCGCGCAGGGAGTTGGGGGCCAGTGAGATGGCCGCGCCGACCGGTTCGAGGGAGCGGGCCCGCTCCAGGACGGTGACCCGCCGGCCCCGTTGGTGCAGGGCCGCGGCGGCGGTCAGCCCTCCGATCCCGCCGCCGATGACGACGACGCGCGACGACTGTGGCATGGCTCCTCCTCGTACTCGGACAGGCTTCGTGGGGGTCGGCAGGGCTGACTACACCTGTAGTGAGCCACGCGTCGAATGTACTACGGATGTAGTTTCACGGGTAGGTTGACCTCCATGTCCGCACGCTCCGCGGGCGCCTCCCGCGCCGACCTGATCGCCGACACCGCCCTCGCCCTGCTGGCCGATCGGGGGATGCGCGGGCTCACGCACCGGGCCGTGGACGAGACGGCCGGGCTTCCGCAGGGCTCGACCTCGAACCTGGCCCGGACCCGGCAGGCGCTGCTGGAACTGGCGGTGCGGCGGCTGGCCGAGCGCGAGGCGCGGGTGCTGGCGTTGCACGAGATGCCGGACCCCAGGACCGGCGGCCTCGACTCGCTGGTGAACGGACTGGCTCTGGCGACGCACCGCGCCCTCACCCGCAACCGGGATCTGACGCTCGCCCGTTACGAACTGGCCCTGGAGGCCACGCGCCGCCCCGAACTGCGCGCCTACTTCGACGCGACGGGCGCCCGCTTCCGCGACCAGCTCACGACCCTGGTCACGGCGATGGGTTCGACGCATCCCGACCGGCACGTGCTGTCCCTGGTCGCGTGGGCCGACGGGCTGATGTTCTCCTGCGTGGCCGGCTCGTTCGGCGCGCGCACGCCCGCGCTGGAGGAGGTGCGGGCGGGGCTGCGGGAGCTGCTGGAGGGGATGTTGCGCGGCTGAAAAGGCGTGGTGGGAGCGGACCGGTTGGGCGACGATGCGGACATGACGACACAGCGCAGTGAACCCGCACAGAACGCCGGCGAACGGATGATGCTGGAGGGCTGGCTGGACTACCATCGGCAGACCCTGGCTCGGAAGTGCGAGGGACTGACGGACGCCCAGCTCAGGACCGCGTCGGTGGAGCCGTCCGAGCTGTCCCTGATGGGGCTGGTACGGCACATGGCCGAGGTGGAGCGGGGCTGGTTCCGCAAGGTGCTCGTGGGGGACGATCCGGGGCCGATCTACTACAGCGACGAGGACCGGGACGGTGAGTTCCACCTGACCGAGGCGGACACCTGGGAGGAGGCTTACGCCACCTGGCAGGCCGAGATCGGGATCGCACGGCGGTACGCGGCCGGGTTCGCCCTGGACGAGCTGTCCAAGGGCGGGAGCAGGTTCACCGACGAGCCCTTCAGTCTGCGCTGGATCTACACGCACATGATCGAGGAGTACGCGCGTCACAACGGACACGCCGATCTGATCCGCGAACGCATCGACGGCGCGACGGGGGACTGACGCCGGCCCCGGCCGACGCTCGCGTCAGCCGGGCGGGCCCGCGCCCTCCGTACGGGGTCGTAGATCACCCATGTGGGGCAACCTCCGCTTGTCAGCCGGGCGTTGGCGGGCCGGACCCAGCAGAGTGGCACGGGTGCATCGAATGACGACCACCGCAACACTCCTGGTCACCGTGGCTGTCTCGGCCCTCGCCGGCTGTGTGACGGTCCCGCAGCCCACCACGTCCGGCGGCGCGCCGGCGGCGCCGTCCCAGCCGTCCGCTCCACGGCAGGACGGCCATACGGGACCCCAGATCGTGCAGGCGCCCGCGCGGGAGGCGCTGGAACGGGTCGGGGGGTCCCGGGAGACCGAGCCGCCCGCCGCGGCGTCCCGTCGGCTGCCGGCGGCACAGTCGCCGGCCCGCCGATCGCCGCATCCGCATCCCCGGGCCCGCCATTCGGAGCGTCCCCGTCAGCAGCCGCCGCGTGTCGAGATTCCGGATGTGTCGGAGGCGGTGCGGAAGGACGTTCGCAGCGGTGCGGACGTCTGTGCGCTGGGGAGGAAGTACGGGGGATGGCGGGCAAACAGCCCGGAGGCGGTGATCTGCGAGCAGACGTACGGGCGTTGAGGGCGTGACCGCTGCCGCGGCCGACGCGAGGTGGGCCGCGCAAACCGGCGCTGACGGGGTACCGCCCGCGCCACCGCCTCTCTACGGCCGTTGTCTCGGTGGGGTCCAGTTCCCGCCGGCCGGTCCGTCCGGCTCCCCCAGGCGTAGCTCCAGGCGGCTGATCGCGGCCCGTACGCCGTCGCCGTAGCGGTCCTCTCCCAGCGCGTCGGCCGCGCCCCGCGCCCGCCGCAGGTGGGTTCGTGCGGCGTCCGCGCGGCCGAGTTTCACGTAGTCCGCCGCCAGGTTCAGATGCAGCGAGGGGTACAGGGCGCGAACGGCCGTCACCCCCTGGTGCTCGGCGAGGCGGTCGTCCGTGAGTTCCTGCGCGGCCGTCAACGCCCGCAGGTCCCAGGCCAGTTCGTCGAAGGGGTCGTCCTGGGTGTCGGCGAGGTAGTGCGCGAGGGTGCAGCGGTGCAGGGGGTCGCCGTGCTCGCCGATCTCCGACCACAGGTCCAGGAAACGGTGCCGGGCCTCCTCGCGGTCACCCGCGTGATGCAACATGACGACCTGGCCGATCCGCGTCATCACGGCGTCCGGCGCCGCCTGCTCCTGTCGCTCCGCCACCGTGTCCTCCGCGCGCTCGACGGCCGTCCTCGACCGACGCTAACCGCAGGCACCGGAGATCCCGGTCAGGCGGCACCGGGCCGGATCCACGAGGAACCGGCCCGTACCAGCGGGGAGGTCATCCCAGGTTGGGGATCGTCCAGTCGATCGGCTCGTGGCCCTGCCCCGCCACCGCCTCGTTGATCCGGGTGAACGGACGGGAGCCGAAGAACTTCTTCGCCGACAGCGGCGAGGGGTGCGCGCCCTTGACCACGATGTGCCGGGTCTCGTCGATCAGCGGGAGCTTCTTCTGCGCGTAGTTGCCCCACAGGACGAACACCGCCGGGTCGGGCCGGTCGGCCACCGCGCGGATCACCGCGTCGGTGAACTTCTCCCAGCCCCGGCCCTTGTGCGAGTTCGCCTCACCGGAGCGGACCGTGAGCACCGCGTTGAGCAGCAGGACACCCTGCCGGGCCCACGGCATCAGATAGCCGTTGTCCGGGATCGGGGTGCCCAGCTCCTCGTGCATCTCCTTGTAGATGTTGCGCAGGGACGGCGGGATCTTGACACCGGGACGGACCGAGAAGCACAGGCCGTGGCCCTGGCCCTCGCCGTGGTACGGGTCCTGGCCGAGGACCAGGACCTTCACCTGGTCGTACGGCGTCGCGTCCAGCGCGGCGAAGACCTCCTCGCGCGGGGGGTAGACGGGACCCTTCGCCCGCTCCTCCTCGACGAACTCCGTGAGCTCCTTGAAGTAGGGCAGCTGCAGTTCGTCGCCCAGGACCCCGCGCCAGGACTCGGGCAGCATGGCGATGTCGGTCACGTCAACTTCCTTACGGTGTGCGGTCGCTTCCAGGGCTCCGAACCTACAGGCGACCACTGACAACCGGCTCCCGGAACGTCCTACCAGCTCGTCTTCCGGGACAGTTCCCACATCATCATCATGGTCGAGGGGTCCAGCGCGCGCTCCCCTCCCGAGATGTCCTCGCTGGAGGCGATGTACTGCTTGCCCTGCCACAGCGGCAGCAGCCGCGCGTCCTCGACGAGGTACCGCTGGGCCTCCTCGAAGTCCTTCACCACGTTGGCGCGGTCGCTCTCCTGGCGGGACCGGGACAGCGCCTGGGCGATCCCGGTCGACTTGTACGGCGTACCGAGGGCGTTCTGTTCGCCGACGAACGGGGCGACGAAGTTGTCCGGATCGGGGAAGTCGGGGAACCAGCCGCGGCCGAACACCGGGTACTCGCCCTTCTGGTAGCCCTCCACGTAGGTCTTCCAGGGGCGGTTCTTCAGGGTGATCTTGAACAGCCCGGAGTCGTCGAGCTGCCGCTTGAGCTCCTGGAACTCCTTGGCGGTGTCGGAGCCGTACCGGTCGGAGGTGTACCAGAAGGTCAGCGGGACGGGCGTGGAGATGCCCGCCGCGGTGAGGATCTTGCGGGCCTTGGCGGTGTCGGGGTCGCCGAAGTCGTCGAAGAAGTCGGTGCTGTGGCCGGTCAGCCCCTTCGGCACCATGGAGTACAGCGGGTCCACGGTGTCCATGTAGACATTGTGCGCGATCGCGGCCCGGTCGACGGTCTGGGCGATGGCCCTGCGGACGGCGCGGTTGTCCGCCCACCGGTCCTTCGGGTTGAACACCAGGTAGTTGATGTCGATGCCGCCGTTCTCGATGAGCTCCAGGTCCTCCGAGTTGTTCTTGCTCTGGAGGGCGACGGTGTCTGCGGCGGCGAGACCGCGGTAGGTGATGTCGATCTGCTTGGCGCGCAGGGCCTTGACCATGGTGGCCGAGTCCTGGAAGTAGCGGATCGTCACCCCGTCGTTCTTGCGGTCCGCGAAGCCCTTGTAGCTGCCGTTCTTGACGAGCTCGGCCTTCTTGCCCTCCTCGTACGACTCGAGCCGGTAGGGGCCGGAGCCGAGGACCTTGCCGTCCTTGCGCAGGGCGCCCGCGGGGTACTCGTCGGGGTCGACGATCGACATGCCGGGAGTGGCGAGCACGAACGGGAAAGTGGCGTCCGGCTGGTTGAGGTGGAAGACGACCTTGTTGTCGCCCAGCACCTGCACCCGGTCCAGGCTGCCGAGCAGCCCGGCGGGGCCACTGGCGAAGTTGATCTTCCTGATCCGGTCGATCGAGTGCTTGACCGCCTGGGCGTCGAGCTTGTCACCGTTGGAGAAGGTGAGGCCGGAACGCAGCTCGCAGCTGTACGTGCGGTTGGTGTCGTCGGTGAACTCGCAGCTCTTGGCGGCGTCCGGCTGAGGAGTGGTCGCACCGACGGGGTAGGCGAGCAGCGTCTGGAACACGTTGCGGAACATCTCCCAGGAGCTGTCCCAGGCCGCGGCTGGATCCAGCGTGCTGGGAGTACTGGTGGTCCCCACGACGATCGGTCCCGCGTCCTCGGAGTCACCGTCCGAAAGAAGACTGCATCCCGCGACCAGGGCTATGGACACGATCGCTGCGACCTGCCGCAGGCATCGCTTCCGGTTGAACACGCGCACGCTCCTCGATCTGCCATACCAAGGGTCGGCAGACGATACCGCAGTGTTCGGCCACGTGGACCGGCCGGGACCTGCTATGCGCGTCACTCATGATCATCAAGCCCATGACGACGTTGTCATGGGCTTGTGAGCAGCCTGTACGACGACACGGGCGCCGCTTCTGTCAAGAAAGCGGCGCCCGTGCCGTGACCCGGGGCGGCCGGTGTCAGCCGACGCCCGCGTTGAGGAAGATGCCGCCGTCGACGACGAGGGTCTGTCCGGTGATCCAGTCGGACTGCGCCGAGGTGAGGAACGCCGCGGCACCCCCGATGTCGGAGGGCACGCCGAGACGGGCCAGCGGGTAGGAGGCGGCGGCCTCCGCCTCCCGGCCCTCGTACAGGGCCTCGGCGAACTTGGTCTTCACCACGGCCGGGGCGATCGCGTTGACCCGCACCTTCGGCGCGAACTCGTGCGCCAGCTGCTGGGTCAGGTTGATCATCGCGGCCTTGCTGATGCCGTACGCGCCGATGAACGGCGAGGGCGCCAGACCCGCGATCGAGGCGATGTTGACGATCGCGCCGCCGTTGTCCTTCTGCCAGGCGTGCCAGGTCTTCTGCGCGAAGCCGAGCGCGGAGACCACGTTGGTCTCGAAGACCTTGCGCGCCACGTTCAGGTCGAGGTCGGCGATCGGCCCGAACACCGGGTTGGTCCCGGCGTTGTTGACCAGGTAGTCGACCCGGCCGAAGGCCTCCATGGTGCGCGCGACGGCCTCGGCCTGGTGGTCCAGGTCGTGGGCCTTGCCGGCGACGCCGATGACCCGGTCGGCGCCGAGCTTGTCGACGGCCTCCTTGAGCGCGTCCTCGTTGCGGCCGGTGATGCAGACGCGGTCGCCGCGGGCGACGAGCGCCTCGGCCACGCCGTAGCCGATGCCTCGGCTGGCGCCCGTGACGAGCGCGACCTTGCCGGAGAGTTCAGTCATGTCCGTGATCCCTGGTCGTTGCCTAGTTGAGCGGTCCGCCGGCGACGTACAGCACCTGGCCGGAGACGAATCCGGCCGCCTCGCCCGTGAAGAAGGCGATCGCGTTGGCGATGTCGTCGGGCTCGCCCACGCGCTGCACCGGGATCTGCGTGGCGGCCGCGGCCTTGAACTCCTCGAAGCCCATGCCGACCCGGGCGGCGGTGGCGGCGGTCATGTCGGTGGCGATGAAGCCGGGGGCGACGGCGTTGGCCGTGATGCCGAACTTGCCGAGTTCGATGGCGAGGGTCTTGGTGAAGCCCTGCAGACCGGCCTTGGCGGCGGAGTAGTTGGCCTGGCCGCGGTTGCCCAGCGCGGACGAGGACGACAGGTTGACGATGCGGCCGAAGCCCGCGTCCACCATGTGCTTCTGCACGGCCTTGGTCATCAGGAAGGAGCCGCGCAGGTGCACGTTCAGGACGGTGTCCCAGTCGGAGACGCTCATCTTGAACAGCAGGTTGTCGCGCAGCACACCCGCGTTGTTGACCAGGATCGTCGGCGCACCGAGCTCCTCGGCGACGCGCGCGACGGCCGCCTCGACCTGGGCCTCGTCGGAGACGTCGGCGCCGACCGCGATGGCCCTGCCGCCCGCCGCGGTGATCTTCTCCACGGTGTCCTTGCAGGCGGCCTCGTCGAGGTCGATCACCGCGACCGCACGGCCCTCGGCGGCCAGTCGTACGGCGGTGGCGGCGCCGATGCCGCGCGCCGCGCCGGTGACTACGGCGACCCGCTGCTCAGTGGTGGACATTGCTGGTTCTCCTCGCCCTCGAGAAGGACGCCCATTGGGTGAGCGACCGCTTAGTACCTTCAGCAGACGTGACGCTAGAAGCCCTGGCACGCGGTGTCAACGCCACACGTGGAGGGTGTGATCCATTACCTCACGAGGAGGTCGAGCAACCGCTGTGTCTCGGCCCCCGGATCGGTGGTGAGTCCGGTGTGCACCGGCCCCGGCTGGACGACCGTCGAGCGGGGCGCGATCAGCCAGCGGAAACGCCGGCCGGCGTCGTCCTGCGCCGCCTGCCCCGCCGCGGCGCCTCCGCCGCACACACCCTCGACGGCCCGCAGCGCGGCCCGTACACCGGCCACGTCCGCGTCCGCGTCGAGGGCCAGCAGTCTCGCCTCGTCGAGGTGCGTGCGCGCGCCGACGTACGCCTTGGCGCGGCAGTACACGAGTACCCCCGCGTTGATGCACTCACCGCGCTCGATACGCGGTACGACGCGCAGCACGGCGTACTCGAAGACGTCCCGGTCGCCGCCCTGGCCTGCCCTGATGATGTGGCGGTCGCTCACCTGGCCCCCTTGATTCGGTCGTGGATGACGGCGGCGCGCGCGAGAAGGGGCGCCGCGTAGGCGCGGCGGAGGTCGTCCGGCGTCTGGAAGCCGTGCTCGTCGGCCAGCCAGACGTCCGGGATCTCCGCGGTGACCTCGGCGAGGAGGTCTTCGGTGACGAGGGGTGCCAACTCCGCCGCGGCGGTCGCGACATCCGGCCGGAAGGGCGCGAGCGCGTGCTCGGAGGCGTCGTACGGGCGGGCGGCCGAGGCCTGTGCGCCCGGCCAGTTGTGGTGCCAGATCATCGTCGCGCCGTGGTCGATGAGCCACAGCTCGCCCCGCCATCTCAGCAGGTTGGGGTTGCGCCAGGACCGGTCGACGTTGTTGACGAGCGCGTCGAACCAGACGATCCGCCCGGCCTCCTCGGGGTCCACCGCGAAGGCGAGGGGGTCGAAGCCGAGGGCGCCGGACAGGAAGTCCATGCCGAGGTTGGTGCCGGCGCTGGACCTGAGCAGCTCCTGCACCTGCTGGTCGGGTTCGCCGAGACCCAGCACGGAGTCGAGTTCGATCGTCACCAGGCCCGGCACCCGGAAGCCCAGCCGGCGGGCGAGTTCCCCGCAGACGACCTCGGCGACGAGCGTCTTGCGGCCCTGTCCCGCGCCGGTGAACTTCATGACGTACGTCCCGAAGTCGTCGGCCTCGACGAGTCCCGGCAGGGAGCCGCCCTCACGCAGGGGCGTGATGTAGCGGGTCGCGATGACTTCCTTGAGCATCGCCCCAGGTTACTGGGGAGTTGCCGGGCGGGGTGCGACGCTCCGTGGAGTGGCGGCGGACCACACGACAGCACACCGACAGCTTCGTTTTACCCACGCATCACCTGTAACAGGTTTAGATCTCGACACCGTCTGAACAGCGCGGACCCGTGGTCCGTACCTCTCAACAGATCACGCAACCTCCCCTGAAGGGAAACTCGCATGACCAGCGCATCGTTCAAGCCCGCATCGGGACCTGCCCGTCGTACCGTCGTGGCGGCCGCCGGAGCCGCGGGGCTCGCCGTCGCGCTGACCGCGTGCGGAAGCTCCGGCGACGACTCCTCGAGCTCTTCCGTCGACTCCGGCTCCACCCCGTCCTCCGGCGGCAGCGAGGCGGCGAGCACGGGCGGTTCGAGCGGCGGCGACGTCGGCGCCGGTGCCGCGCTCACGACCACCGCCGAGATCCCGGAGGGCGGTGGCAAGGTGTTCGAGTCCGAGAAGGTGGTCGTCACGCAGCCGACGGCCGGCGAGTTCAAGGCGTTCTCGGCCACCTGCACCCACCAGGGGTGTGCGGTGAAGAGCATCGCCGACGGCCTGATCAACTGCCCCTGTCACCAGAGCAACTTCTCGATCACGGACGGCAGCGTCAAGAGCGGCCCCGCGACCAAGGCGCTGCCCGAGGTGAAGATCACCGTCAGCGGCGACTCCATCACGCTGGCCTGACGCTTCCGCGCGGACGCTTGAAGCAGGCCAGCACCTCGTCCGTGGTCGCGACCGTGGCGACCAACGCGAGGGTGTGGCGGATCATCGCGGGGGTGTAGTCCGAGGGCACCCCCGCGATGGCGTCCCGGGGCACGACGGCGGTGTAGCCGCGGTTCACGGCGTCGAAGACGGCGTTGGGGATCGCCACGTTGGCCGAGACGCCGGTGACGATCAGTGTGCGGCAGCCCAGGTTGCGCAGCAGCGCGTCGATGTCGGTGCCCTGGACGGGCGACAGACCGTGCAGGCGTCGTACGACGAAGTCCTCCTCGGCGACCTCGATCGGTGCCGCGACGCGCACCGCGGTGGTGCCGGCGAGTTGCTGGACGGGCAGCCGTTCGGCGGCGCGGAACAGCCTGGCGTTGCGGTTGGCGCCGCGCCCGTCGGGGCGGCGCTCGGCGACGGCGTGGATCACCTGGATCCCGCTGTCGTGGGCGGCGGCGACCAGCCGGGCGATGTTGACGAGGGCGCCCGAGGAGCGCGCCTCCCGGGCGAGCTCCGGCAGGGCGCCGTCGGGGCCGACGACGCCCTGCTGGCACTCCACGGTCAGCAGCACGGTGCTCGCGGGGTCGAGAAGCTCGCGGAGCTGCTCGTACGACGGCATGGCGCCCCCTGGTCGCCGACGGTTCGGGCGGGTGAGACTAGCCACCATTGCGCGTGGACGGAAGACCACCCATTCTTTTCTGACGTGATGTCAGAGGATCTCCCTCCTCTGACACGACGTGGGAGAAGAAGGGGGCCGCATGACCGTCACTCAGCGCCGGGGCCGGAAGATCATGATGACACCGGGTGAGCTGGACGAGTTCCTGACCAGTCAGCGCACCTGCCGGGTCGCCACCGTGTCGGTGGACGGCGCCCCGCACGTGAGCACGCTGTGGTTCGCGTGGGACGGCAACTCGATGTGGCTGTACTCGGTGGTGCGCAGCAAGCGCTACGTCGACCTTCGCCGCGATCAGCGGGTGGCGATCGTGGTCGACACGGGCGAGGAGTACGACGAGCTGCGCGGCGTCGAGCTGTCGGGGACCGTGGAGTTCGTCGGCGAGAGCCCGCGCACCGGGGAGCTGTGCGCCGAACTCGACGTCCCGGAGACGCTGTTCGCCCGCAAGAACTTCAACCTGGAGGAGATGCCGCACGACGGCCGGCACGCCTGGATACGGCTGACCCCGGAGAAGATCGTCTCCTGGGACTTCCGGAAGCTCGGGTCGGCGTAGCTCAGCCGAGCATCCCGGCCGTCGCCTGCAGCGCCTCGACCGCCGCCCGGATCGACGGGCGGCGGTCGGCGTCCGCGCGCCACACGGCGTAGACGTACCGGTGCACCCGGTGGCGCACCGGCACGGCCCGCACCCCCGGCGGCATCGGGTCGCGGCCGAGGCGGGGCGCCACGCACACCCCCAGCCCGGCGGCGACCAGGGCGAGCTGGGTGTGGTGCTCCTCGGCGCAGTGCGCGATGCGGGGCTCGATGCCCTTGCTGCGCAGCGTGTAGAGCAGCCACTCGTGGCAGAACTCACCCTCGGGCCAGGCCACCCACTCGTCCCCCGCGAAGTCCTCCAGGTCGACCTCGTCGCGACCGGCAAGCGCGTGAGCCTCGGCCATCGCGATCTCCACCGGGTCGTCGAGGATCGCCGCCTTGGCGAGCCCGTCCGGCATCGGCAGCGGCTTGTTGTACCAGTCGAGGACGACGGCCAGGTCGGCGTCGCCCCGGAGCACGGCGTTGACCCCGCCCTCCGGCTCCAGCTCACGGGACCGCAAGCGCAGCGCCGGATGCTCCGTCCGCAGTGCGGTGAGGGCCGCCGGGAACAGACCGCGCATCGCGGTGGGGAACGCGGCCAGCCGCAGCTCACCGACCACCTGCCCGCGCTGGGCCTCCAGATCGGACTGGGCGAGCTCTACCTGCGAGAGGATGCGCGCCGCGTGTTCGGCGAGCAGCCGGCCCGCGTCGGTGAGGCGTACGCCCCGGCCGTTCTTGGCGAGGAGTTGCTGGCCGACCTCCCGCTCCAGCTTGGACATCTGCTGCGAGACGGCCGAGGTCGTGATGTGCAGCCCCTCGGCGGCGCCGCTGACCGAGCCGTGTCGGGCGAGGGCGTCGAGGGTTCGCAGGCGCTCCAGATTCAACATGTAAGCAATGCTACGAGATACCGGGCGGAAATTCTCGCTTGTGCTACGAGATCATCTCGAGCATCGTTGCGTCCATGACCGCCGTCACCACTTCCCGGACCCCCGTCGCGACCACCTCCCGCCCCCGACCCGCTCTCGACTGGCGGCTGCGCTTCGGCGCTCTCGCCCTCGTCTGGGGCTTCAGCTTCCTGCTCATCAAGGTCGGCACCGAGGGGTACGCGCCCTTCCAGGTCACGCTCGGCAGACTGGCGTTCGGCACGGCGGTGCTCGCCGCGGCGATGGCCGTCAAGCGGGAACGGATGCCGCGCGGCACGCGCACGTGGCTGCATCTGACGGTCGCCGCCTTCTTCCTCAACGCCCTGCCGTTCTCGCTCTTCGCATACTCGGAGCTGACGATCCCGTCCACGCTCGCGGGCATCTGCAACGCGACCTCGCCACTGTGGGGCATGGCCCTCTCCCTGGTGGCCCTCTCCGAGGACCGGCCCACGCGCGTGAGGGTCGCCGGTCTCGGTCTCGGCTTCCTCGGTGTCCTGACGGTGCTCGGCGCCTGGCAGGGCTTCTCCGGCCTGGACGCCGGCGGCACGGCGATGGCCCTGCTGGCCTCTCTCAGCTACCCGATCGGCTGGATCTACGTCCGCCGCACTCTGGCCGGCTCCAGCCACTCCCACCTGTCCTTGACCGGCGCCCAGCTGCTGCTCGCCACGCTCCAACTGGCCGTCGTCACCCCGCTGTTCACGACCATGCCGACGCGTTTCCCGGTCCTGCCCCTGCTCGCGGTCGTGGCGCTGGGCGTCCTCGGCACCGGTTTCGCGATGCTCATCCAGTACGGCATCGTCGCCGAGGTCGGGCCCACGACCGCCCAGATGGTCACGTACTTCATTCCGGTCATCGCGACGGCCGCGGGCATCGCGATCCTCGGCGAGTCCCTGAGCTGGTCGACTCCGGCCGGAGCGGTCATCGTGCTGGCCGGGGCGGCGCTGACGCAGGCCCGGCCGAAGTCGTAGGCGCGACTACACGAATCTGCGCACCGGGGCCGGCCCCACCGCGGAGGCCACGGCGTCCGCCAGGGGGCCGGTCTCGGCCGCGGTCAGTGTGGAGACGGTGATCCGGATGCCGGGCGGCGCGCTCATCCGGAAGCGGGCGCCGGGGGCGACGGCCCACCCGGCATGAAGCAGGCGGGCGACGGCACCGGTCTCGTCGGGGACGGGGATCCACACGTTCATGCCGCTGCGGCCGTGCGCGGCGATCCCCCGCTCGGCGAGCGCACCGATCAGCGCGTCACGCCGTTCGCCGTACGCCTGGGCCACCGCCCGCGGGTCCACCGCGTCGTCGGCCCACAGCCGTACCACCGCCCGCTGGGTGATCCGGCTGACCCAGCCCGGCCCGAGCCGCTGCCGCCCGCGGACCCGGTCGAGGGTGACGGCGTCCCCGGTGAGAACGGCGAGCCGCAGGTCGGGGCCGTACGCCTTGGCGACCGAGCGGACGAGGGCCCAGCTGTGCGTGACACCCGCGAGCGGATGCAGGGGCAGGTCGACGATCCGGTGGCCGTGGTCGTCCTCGACGAGGAGTGTCCGCGGGTGCTCCCGCAGCACGGCCCGCAGGGCACGCGCGCGCGTGGCGCTCACCGCGGCGCCGGTCGGGTTCTGCGCCCGGTCGGTGACGATCAGGGCGCGTGCGCCGCTCTCCAGCGCGCGACGCACGTCGTCGGGCAGCGGACCTTCGTCGTCGAGCCCCACGGGGACCGTGCGCAGGCCGAGCGCCGGGACGAGGTCGAGCAGACTGCCCCACCCGGGGTCTTCGACGGCGACGGTGTCCCCGGGCCTGAGGTGCACGGCGAGAACCCGTTCGACGGCGTCCAGCGAGCCGGAGGCGACCGCCACGGGCCCGTCCGGCACCCCGTCGGCGTCCAGGTCGGCCCGCGCCATGCGGACCAGCTCCGGCTCCACGGGGGCGTCCCCGTAGAGGACGGGCTGCCGGTCGCCCTGCTCGGCGGCCGCCGCGAACGCCTGCGCCAGCGGGGGCAGCAGCGCCGCGTCCGGGTTGCCGCTCGCCACGTCCCGCACCCCCTCGGGGACGTCCACCCGGATGAGCTCACGCCCCGTCGTGGCCGGCTTGGACCGCACCCGGCTGCCCCGGCGCCCCGCGGTCTCGATGACCCCGCGTTCACGCAGGGTGCGATAGGCGGCCGCGACGGTGTTCGGATTCACCCCGAGCCGGTCCGCCAACTCCCTCATGGGCGGCAGCAGTTGCCCCGGAGCCAGCTCACCGGCCCCCACCGCCCGCTCGACGCTCGCCGAGATGTCTGCTGCACGCCGGCCTTCGATCCGATACTCTCCTAGCACAAAGCCGATTATGCACTAGTGCAATGGAGAGCGCCATGCAGGGGACCCAGCAGACGACGACGCCGCCCGCCGCCTACGCCCCGACCGAGCGCACCGTCCCCACGCGCTCCCCCGACCGGGCCTCGTACGACAAGGAGCTGGTGCACGCGATACTCGACGAGGGCTACGTCTGCCACCTCGGCTTCGTCCGGGACGGCGCGCCGGTGGTCCTGCCGACGCTGTACGGCCGGGTGGGCGACCGGCTCTACGTCCACGGCTCGACGGGCTCGCGCCCGCTGCGGATGACGGGCAAGGCCGACCCGGGGCTCCCGGTGTGCCTCACTGTGACCCATGTCGACGCGCTGATCCTGGCCCGCTCCGCCTTCCACCACTCGATCAACTACCGCTCCGTGGTGGTGCACGGCATCGCGCACGACGTGACGGACCCCGAGGAGAAGCGGGCGGCCCTCGACGCCCTCGTCGACCACGTCGTACCGGGCCGCGCCGCCGACTCCCGCCCCGCCAACAAGAAGGAACTGGCGGCCACCGCGGTGATCCGTCTCGACCTGAACGAGGTGTCGGCCAAGCTGCGCACCGGCGGCGTGAACGACGAACCCGAGGACCTCGCCCTCCCCCACTGGGCCGGCGTCGTCCCGCTGCGCAAGGGCTACGACACCCCGGTCCCCGACGGCCACCTGGCCCCCGGCACGGAAGTCCCCGACTATCTGGCGGTGCGGTGATGCTGGTCCACCCCTGGGACGCGCCTCGCGACGACGCCGAGTGGCAGCGGTGGCTGGCTGTCCACGACTTCGGGCAGCTCGCCGTCAACGGCCCGCCGGGAGAGCCGCCGCTCGTCCAGCCCCTGCACTTCGCCTACGACGCCGAGCGCGGCGAGGCGGTCACGCATCTCGCGCGCCCCAACCCGCTGTGGCCCGCGCTGGAGGCGAGTCCCCAGGTCCTGCTGAGCGTCGTCGACGACTACGTGTTCGTGCCCGGCCCCTGGCAGGCGCCGCCCGACGTCCCCTCCGAGCACGGCGCGCCGACGAGCTTCTACGCGGCCGTCCAGCTCCGGTGCACGGCCCACGTCGTCGACGACCCGGATGACAAGGCCGCCTTGCTGAACCGCCAGATGGGCCACTTCCAGCCCGACGGCGGCTCCGCGCGGGTGGCGGTGGGCGAGGTGCCGTACGGCCGGATGCTGCCGGGGATCCGTGGGCTGCGCCTCGAAGTGACGGGCGTACGGGCGAAGTTCAAGTACGCGGGCAAGAAGCCGGACGAGGTCCGGGAGCGGATCGCGGCCGCGCTGGCCGCACGCAGCGGTCCCGGTGACAGCGCGGCGCGCGAGCACCTGCTGCGCCGGAAGTGAGGGGCCGCTCTCACGAAGGGCCCCGTCAACCGTCACACGAGCACCGGCTCCTCGGCCACCGTATCCCGCGCCTCCGCGAACGCGAGCCCCGCGACGGAACCGAGCATCAGCGAGGTGCCGATGAGCGTCGCGGCCGTGAGCCTTTCGCCGAGCAGGACGACGCCGAGCACGGCCGCGCTCACCGGCTCGAGGAGCATGATCACGGACACCGTGGCGGACCGTACGGCGGCCGCGCCCGCGAAGTAGAGGGCGTACGCGAGGGCCGTGGGGACGGCGGCGATGTATGCCAGCAGCCATACGACGCGGCCGGGTTCGGCGGTGTGCGGCACCAGCCCGTCGACCAGGGCGAACGGGAGCAGGCAGAGGCTGGTGACCGCGAACGCCCACACGGTGGTGCGGGAGGAGTCCGTAGCTCCGTCGCGACCCCACCGGCGGGTGAGCAGCGTCATCACGCTGTACCCGGCGGCGGACAGCAGGGCGAGCAGGACGCCCCCGGATCGCACGGACGCGCCTCCGCCGCCGAGGACGAGGACACCCAGTCCGGCGAGCGCCCCCGCGACGGCGGCCAGGCCGCCGCGGCCGAGCCGCTCCCCCAGGGTCAGCCGGGCGCCCAGCGCGATGAGGACGGGTCCGGCGCCGAGGGTGACGACAGTGGCCACGGCGAGTCCGGTGGCCGAGACGGCCGCGAAGTAGGCCGTCTGGAACACCGCGAGCCCGAGGCCGGTGACACCGGCGCGCAGCGCGCCACGCCGGCCCAGCGGCCCGGGTGCGGCGGGGCGCACACGCGGACGCAGGAGACGCGCTGCGAGAAGGAGCACGAGCCCGGCTGCGCAGCGCCAGAAGGACAGGGCGACGGGCCCCATGTCACTGGCCCGGTAGACCAGCGAGGCGGCCGCGCCCGCCGTGCCCCAGGCGGCGCCGGCGACGATCAGACAGAGCAGGCCTCGCCCGACGGGCAGGCCGAAAGCAGCATTCGACACGAGTTGTCTCCGCAGATGCAGAAGTTCGGAAGGGGACCCCGGTTCGGCGGGGTCCGTGGACTTCTTCTGCGGGCAGCACCGTTCCGCCCGGCGAGGCGCCGGGCGTGGTTCACCGGAGGGCCCGCCTCAGGCGGCCGGAGGGGGCAGAACGAGTGCGTCCGAATGCATGATCGTCACCCTATGCGGCGGTTCCGCGGGCGGACAACTCCCTTTCCGGGCCGCCGCCCGCCACCGGCTCCGCCGATCCCTTCGCGGGCGTGGACGACTGCGCGATGAACGCGCCGACCAGCACGACAGCACCGCCCACGATCTGCGGCACCGAGAGGTGCTCGCCGAGCAGGACCCAGGCCAGGACCGTCGCGATGACCGCTTCGAGGCACGCGACGACGCCTGCGACCTGCGGGGAAAGCCGCCGCACGGAGAGCACGCCGGTGACGTAGGCGACGACCGTGGCGACGAGCACGATCCAGGACAACAGCAGCCAGGCCGCGACCGGGGCGCCGTCCATGTGTGCGGTGCCGGTGAGCACCGACCGGTCCATGCTCCAGGGACGGGCCACGACGGTCAGCACGGCCGCGCCGATGAGCAGTCCGTACGCGATGACGCCCAGCGGGTCAGGGGCGTCCGCGCCGGAATCGCTGCCCTGGTCGGACAGGACGAAGTAGCCGACCTGGCAGCAGGCGGCGCCGAGCGCGAGCAGCAGGCCCAGCGCGTCGACGCTCAGACCGGACCAGACCTCGACCACACAGGCGAGCCCGCCGACCGCGAGAACCACACCGAGCGCCGCGGCACGCGTCACCGGCCGCCGCTGCACGAAGCGCACCCAGCCGAGGACGAGGCCGGGCGCGAGGTACTCGACGAGCAGGGCGACACCGACCGGCATGCGGGAGATCGAGGCGAAGTAGCAGGCCTGGACGCCGGCCACGGCGAGCAGGCCGAACCCGGCGAGCAGCGCGGGACGGCGGAACAGCAGGGCGCGGTGGCGCACGGCGAGCGGCAGCATCACCAGGGCCGCGCCCGTCACCCGCAGCCACACCACGTGCAGCGGGTCGAGTCCCGCCTCGATCAGTGGTTTGGCCGCGACACCGGATCCACCGAATGCGACGGCGGACGCGAGCGCGAGACCGAGCCCGAGACCCTTGCCGCGGCTGCCCTGACTGCTCTCAGACGTGTGCACCGGCCCATGATGACAGGCCATGTCATGAGCGTCACCCCCAATGACACCTGTCTCAGCGATTGGACGGCGGGCCGTCGTCAGTGACCGGCCTCGCCGCCGGCGGCGTACTCCTCCAGGCCTCGCTCGATGCGCGGGAGCAAGTCGCTCGTGTCGATACCGGCGCGCGCCAGCACCTCGACGGCCCGCGCCTGCGGGTCCTCGACGATCGTCGCGAGCAGGTCGAGGCCGCGGGCCCGTGTGCCGCTTCGGCGTGCGGCGCGTGCACGGGCCTGCTCCATCGCGACCGCGGCGAGGGGCGAGAACCCTTCGGCCGTCGTCGTCACGGGCAGGCCGCCGGAGTCCTCGACACCGTCCTGCCAGCGCAGTCCGTAGCCGATGCTGCGCTGCACGAGGTAGCCGAGGAGCCGGGCGATCCGCGGGCCGCCGTCGTCGAGGGCGGCGTACGCCTCGGAGTCGTACTCCAGGAGTGAGTGGAGCAGATGGGCGGTGTCGATGTGGCGGTCCCCGTCCCGGAACGCCCTGCGGCGGGCGGCGGTGACCACCGCCGCCAGCTCGGCACTGAGCCCGGCATCGTTGTCCAAGCCGGGGACGGTCGAGTCGCCGGCCGTCTGCCGGGGAATACGGGGTTGCACATCCCCCACCCCATCAGCCCCTGCCGATCGCCGCATCCCCGGGGCGAAGCATTTTCGCGTCCCACGCAGAGTGGACCGCGCCGGCCGGAATCTCCTCCTTACGGATGAGATCACGTCCCTCCCCCGCTGCATCGGCGGCCGGCGGGCGGTCCTCACAATTCCTGACGGTTCATCAGTATTGAATGTTCCAGGCCCTGCGGCTACGTTCCGCGACACCGTAGCCCGACACGAAGAGGTGGTCGCATGGCCGAAGTCAGCGCGGAGGCACGCATCGGGGCACCGGCCGAGAAGGTCTGGGCGCAGCTCACGGACTGGCCGGCGTACGGGGAGTGGAACGCGACCCACACCAGTTTCCCCGAGGGCGGCCCCGAGAGCCTCCAAGTGGGCGCGACCTTCCAGGAGAACATGAAGCTGATGGGCTTCCCGGCGGAGGTCGAGTGGACCGTCGAGGAGCTGGAGCCGGCGCGGGTGCTGGCGATCCGCGGCAAGGGCCCGATGGCGGTGACCGTCGCCACGCGCTACACGCTGAGCCCGGACGGCGACGCCACGGCGGTCCGCATCGACGGCGAGTTCACGGGCGCGGCCGTCTCGCTCATGGCGGGGAAACTGAAGGACTCGGCGACGGCCGCGCTCAACGAGTCGCTGCGCAAGCTGGGCGGGCTGGTGGCCTGAGGACCGCCGCACAGACGACGGCGCCCCGCGGAACGCTCCACGGGGCGCCTTGATCACCGTACGGTCGTCGTTCGTCCGACCGTCGCCGGCTCATCCCTCGTCGGCGAGGATCAGGTACAGCTTCTTGCGGGCCTCGTTGATGACGGCCAGCGCCTTCTCGCGCTGCTCCTTGCTGCCGGTCTTCCACACCTGGCCGAAGGCCTCCATCAGACCGAAGCCTGCCTGGCGGATCTCGCTCAGAGCCTCCCAGTCGACCCCGCGCGAGGCCTCCTCCCAGGGTGCGTCGGAACCCTCGTCGGCGGCCTCACGGCCCGACTCCGTGAGGGAGAACAGCTTCTTGCCGCCCTCGGTCTCACTGCTGATCAGCCCCTCGTCCTCCAGCAACTGGAGAGTGGGGTACACCGATCCGGGGCTGGGCTTCCAGGCCCCGCCACTGCGCTCGGCGATCTCCTGGATCATCTCGTAGCCGTGCATGGGCCGGTCCTTCAGCAGGGCCAGGATCGATGCCCGTACGTCACCCCGCCGCGCCCTGCCCCTCGGCCCCCCGCGCCCTCGGCCACCCCAGGGCCCGGGTCCGAAGCCCGGTCCGAAGCCGGGGCCGCCGGGACCGAAGCCGGGACCACCCGGCCCGAAGGGCCCGAACGCCGCACGCCGTCCGTCGAAGCCGCCCCGGCCTCGCCGGGAGGGGCCGTCCTGCCGATGTCCACGCTCGAATCCGTGGGTACGCATCGCAATCACTCCATTCCATCGTTGATCTGTCGCGATGCGTCAACGATATATCGGAACACTTCGCACGGCAAGCCCCCAGCCGACGGTCCGCGCGGCCGTCCCGTCGCGTTCCGCCCCCGGCGCTGTCGCCGCGAACGCCCGGTCTAGGGTGCGGGAATGACCTCGAACAGCTACCTCTCCGAACTGTTTTCACTGGAAGGCCGGGTCGCCCTTGTGACGGGCGGCAGTTCCGGCATCGGCCGGGCCATCGCCGGGGCCCTCGCCCGAGCGGGGGCGAGCGTCGTGATCGTGGCGCGCAGGGAGGCGGAGCTGGCCGAAACGGTCGACGAGCTGGTGGCCGACGGCTGCCGGGCGGCCTGGGTGAGCGCCGACCTGAGCACCCGCGAGGGCGTGCGCGCGGCGGCGGAGGAGGCGGCCGGGGTGTTCGGCGAGCCCGACATTCTCGTCAACAGCGCCGGGATCAACCTGCGGCCGCCGATGAGCGAGCTGGGCGAAGACGTGTGGGATGCCACGATGGCGGTGAACCTCGAGGCGCCCTACTTGCTGGGCCAGCGGTTCGGGCCCGGCATGGCCGAGCGGGGCTTCGGGCGGATCATCCACATCACCTCCCAGCAGGCGCACCGGGCGTTCGTCCGGAGCGGCGCCTATGGCGTCTCCAAGGGGGCACTGGAGTCGCTGGCCCGCTCACAGGCAGAGGCATGGTCGCCGCACGGCGTCACCTGCAACACGCTCGTGCCCGGCTTCGTCCCGTCCCCGCTCAACGCGCAGTTGTCGTCCGACCCGGAGAAGGTGGCGGCCCTGGCCGCCCGCACACTGGTCGGGCGCAACGGCCTGCCCCAGGACTTCATGGGAGCGGCGGTGTTCCTGGCCGGCCGCGCCTCCGGCTATGTCACCGGGCAGGCGATCTTCGTCGACGGCGGGTTCTCCGTTCACTGAGCCCGTCGCCGAATCGGATCAGTCGTCGTCCAGGTTCATCCGCCCCGAACCGGTCGGCGGCCGGGCAGGAGACGGCTGCGAAGTCGTCCAGCGCCCCCTCCCCCTCGCTTCTCCCCCCGCCTCGCCCGATGAGGCCGGACGAGAATCACTGGACGACCGAAGTCGGTCCGCACCTCGCCGCGAGCGACCGCCCTTCGGACCGCGCCGGGAGGCGCACGTCGGTACCGGCGGCGCCGGACGCAGCCGCCGTACGAGGGAGTACCCCTGCCGGTCCGTCGCGACGCCGTCGACGGCGACACCCGCCCGCCGCTCCGGCGACCGGCCGCGACGAG
Organism: Streptomyces sp. HUAS ZL42; assembly: GCF_040782645.1. Taxonomy (GTDB): domain Bacteria; phylum Actinomycetota; class Actinomycetes; order Streptomycetales; family Streptomycetaceae; genus Streptomyces. The sequence continues at coordinate 8,293,019 of NZ_CP160403.1, read as the reverse complement.
CGCGCCGACGGCGACCGGGAAGGACATCCCCCAGCCGCGCCCGCTCCCGGCGGCCCGTCGCAGCGATGCCCGCCCGCCGGACGGTGAACCCGAAACCGGTCCAGGACTCGCGGATTGGCCTTGGCCCGCGTTTTCCCGGATCCTCTAGCGTCCCCGGACATGAGGATTCGAATCGTCGACGCGTTCACCGACCGCCCCTTCGCCGGCAACCCGGCCGGGGTCCTGCTCCTCGACGCCTTCCCGGACGACTCCTGGCTCCAGAACGTCGCCCTGGAGGTCAACCACGCCGAGACGGCGTTCGCACACCGCCTCCCCGAGGGCGGCGAGGCCGACTGGGCGCTGCGCTGGTTCACGCCCGCCACCGAGGTCAACATGTGCGGCCACGCCACCCTCGCCACGGCCCACGTCCTGCACTCCACGGGCACCCACGAGGGCCCGGTACGGTTCGCGACCCGCAGCGGCGTCCTCATCGCGACGCCCCGCGAGGACGGCTCGATCACCCTGGACTTCCCGACCGCCCCGCTCACGCCGGTCGAGATCCCGGAGGGGGTCGCCGTTGCCCTCGGCGCCGAGCCGCTCACCGCGTTCGACACCGGCCGGAACGTCGGCGACCTGCTCGTGGAACTCGCCGACGAGAAGGCCGTCCACGCCCTGCGCCCCGACCACATGGCCCTCGGCGCCTACTCGGAGCGCGGCATCATCGCCACCGCCCGCGCCGACGATCATGCCCGCGGCTACGACTTCGTCTCCCGATGCTTCTTCCCGAACGTCGGCATCCACGAGGACCCGGTCACCGGCAGCGCCCACACCGCGCTCGCCCCGTACTGGTCCGAGCGCCTCGGCCGCCCCGACCTCACCGGCCTGCAGGCCTCGCCCCGCTCCGGCCGGGTCCGCACCGAGCTGCGCGGCGACCGCACGCTGCTGAGCGGGCGTGCGGTGACGGTCATCGAGGGGGAGCTGCTGGCCTAGCTCATGGCGCGAGCACGCTGCCGGTGGCTCACGCCGTCGGCAGCCACCCCACCTTCCCCGCCAGCAGCGCATACCCGACGAACGCCCCGATGTCGAGCAGGGAATGCGCCACCACCAGGGGACCGACCCGGCCCCAGCGCCGGTAGAGGAAGACGAACACCACGCCCATCGCCATGTTGCCGACGAAGCCGCCGATGCCCTGGTAGAGGTGGTAAGAGCCACGCAGTACGGAACTGGCCACCAGCGCGCTGCCGGGCGTCCAGCCCAACTGGTCCAGCCGGCGCAGCAGATAACCGACGACGATGACCTCTTCGAGGACGGCGTTCTGCAGTGCGGACATGATCAGCACCGGGTACTTCCACCACACCTCCGGCAGTGCCTCCGGCACCACCGTCAGGTTGAAACCCAGCCCGCGTGCGGCCAGGTAGAAGGCGATTCCGGTGCTGCCGATCACCGCGGCGATCGCCGCTCCACGGCCGAGGTCGAGCCAGGGCCGTGTGCGGTCGAAGCCGAGCGTGCGCAGGCTCTCGCCCTCGCGCATCAGGAAGTGCGCGACGAGCGCGACGGGCACGAGCGCCGCGGCGATCCAGAAGAGCTGCCAGGCCAGATCCAGCCAGGGACGACCCGGCGCGGCCGAGGCGTTGAGGGTGGCCGCCTGCTCCTTCAGGCCCCCGGGTTCGGTGACCGATCCGACAAAACTGATCAGGGCTGACACACCGCTCTTACCGAGTGAAAGACCCAGAACGAGCAGCGTCTCGGCACGGAAGATCCGTTGCGAGGGCCGCTCCTGCGGAAAAGAATCGGCCACTCAGCCCGCCTCCCCCTGCACACTTGCCTCCAGTTGACTAATCCCGCCTCATCCCCATCGCCACCCCGCTAGGGTCTCGAAAGTAGTTACGAAAATCGTGCGCGACAGGCCGTTGGGGGGACGGACGCCGTACGGGGCGTACCTCCCCCTTGCCTGCCTCACGGCCGTCTTCCGGCACGAGGTTCAACAGGGAGGGGCACCACCGTCATGGGACGTCACAGCTTGCCCGATCAGTATGGGGCGGGCGGCAGCGACCCCCGCCCACGTGCGCGCCGCCGCACGGTGGCCGTCACGACGGTCCTCGTCCTCACCGTCGCCGGCGGTGCCGCGGCCGCCGTGAGAGGCGGGCTGCTCTCCTTCGGATCCTCCTGCCAGGACAATCCGGTGCGGCTGAAGCTGGCCGCCTCCCCCGATGTGGCTCCCGTCCTGACGGCCGCGGCGAAGCGGGCGCGCGACACCGGCATCACCTCCGACGGGCGCTGCCTCGCCGTCACCGTCGAGGCGGCCGAGTCCTCCAAGGTCGCGGACACGCTCACCGCGGGCAGGACGCCGGGCGTGCAGGCGTGGGTGCCGGACTCGGACATCTGGCTCGAGCGGATCACCGCGGAGGCCAAGGCGAAGCAGCTGGACCCAGTGGGCAACATCGCCTCCACGCCCATCGGGGTGGCGATGGTCCCCACCGCCGCGAAGGCACTGGGGTGGCCGCAGAAGACGTACAGCTGGCTCGAGCTGGCCGGCGCCACCCTGCAGGACGACTCCGTGCGGCTGGGCGCGGCCGACCCCTCGCGCAGCGCGACCGGGCTGCTCGCGCTCGCCCAGCTGACCACGGCCGCCGGCCAGGTCGAAGGCGCGGAAACCCAGGCCGCCGCCATGATGAAGACGCTGTCGCAGCGCACCTCCGACAGCGACGCCCAGGTCCTGGACACGCTGCCGCGCGACTCCTCGGGCACCGAGCAGGGCAATCCCAAGCGCAACCAGGCGCTGATCCTCACCGAGCAGGCGGCGTTCACCCACAACTCCTCCGCCGAGGGCGGGGCCGCACTGCAGATGTTCTATCCGAAGGACGGCTCACCCCGGCTCGACTACCCGTTCGTGCTGGTCGACCAGCCGCGGCAGACGACCGACGAGAGCAGGGCCGCAATCCGGTTCATGACCTATCTGCACCAGCCGGACCAGCGCAAACTGCTCGAGAAGCACGGCTTCCGTACGTCCGACGAGGACGCCCCGCAGGCAGTGGTCGCCGAGGCGGGCGGCAAGAGCCCGCAGCCGTACGCCGAGCCGGCGGCGGACACGGCCTCGGACTCCGCGCTGCAGGAGGCGCTCGGCACATGGACGATCACCGTGCAGAGCGCGCGGCTCACCACGGTCGTGGACGCCTCGTCGTCGATGTCGGAACCGGTGCCGGGCACCGGTCAGTCGCGGATGGACGTCACCAAGGCCTCGCTGCTCCAAGCCCTCGCCACCTTCACTCCGGACGACGAGATCGGCCTGTGGATGTTCTCCACCAAGCTCGACGGCGACAGGGACTACCGCGTGCTCGTGCCGACCGAACGGCTCGGCGACAGCGCGGGCAGCGGCACACAGCGGGACAAGCTGTCGTCGGCGTTCGGCGGTCTGCGCGCGATCCCCAACGGAGCGACCGGTCTGTACGACACCACGCTCGCCGCGTACAAGGCGGCGACCTCCTCCTACGTCAAGGGCAAGTTCAACGCGCTGGTCGTGCTGACCGACGGTGTGAACCAGGACCCGGGCAGCATCTCCCGCACCACCCTCGTCACCGAGCTCCGGAAACTCACCAGCCCCGAGCGTCCGGTCCCGCTCATCATGATCGCCGTGGGTCCCGACGCCGACAAGGGGGAGGCCGAGCAGATAGCCAGGGCCACCGGCGGCTCCGGCCAGTCGGTCACGGACCCCGCACAGATCCACACGGTGATCCTGAAGGCGATCGTGGCGGCGGGGGCGCCGGGAGGCGGAGACTGACGAAACCTTCCCTCACCCCAGCGCGACCGGCTCCGGCAGCCCCACCGGCCACGTGTGCGCCGGCTCGCCGCGGTGCATCAACTCGCAGTACCTGCGAGTGGTCGCGGCCAGCGCGGCATCCCGCGGAAGCCCCGTCTCCAGCGCCCGGTGGAAAGTGGCCGCCTGCCACGCCGCACCGTTCGTCCGCCGTCGGCACCGCTCCTCGATCACGCCCAGATACAACTCCCGGTCCGCCGGTTCGACGCCCCACGCCGCCAGCCCGGCCTCCGCGAGCGGCAGCAGTTCCTCGCGTACGAGACTGACCGCGTCGACCTGGCTCGTGCCGCCCAGCCGTCCGCGCCGCGGCCACTCCAGTCGCGCGTCGATGCCGTACCGGCACGCGGCGTCGAAGTTCGCGGCGGCGGCCTCGAACGGCATCCGGGTCCACACGGGCCGCGGCTCCTCGGCCAGGGCGCGGACGACGCCGTAGTAGAAGGCCGCGTTGGCGATGACATCCGTGACCGTGGGTCCGGCGGGCAGGACGCGGTTCTCCACACGCAGATGCGGGACGCCGTCCGCGATGCCGTAGACCGGGCGGTTCCAGCGGTAGATGGTGCCGTTGTGCAACACGAGCTCGGCGAGCGTCGGGATCCCGCCCTCGTCGAGGACGTCGAGGGGATCCTCCTCGTCGCAGATCGGCAGCAGCGCCGGGTAGTAGCGCAGGTTCTCCTCGAACAGGTCGTACGCCGAGGAGATCCACCGCTCGCCGAACCAGGTGCGCGGCCGCACGCCCTGCGCCTGCAGTTCGGGCGGGCGGGTGTCGGTGGACTGCTGGAACAGCGGGGGCCGCGACTCGCGCCACAGTTCGCGCCCGAAGAGGAACGGCGAGTTGGCGCCGAGGGCGATCTGCACCCCGGCGACGGCCTGCGCGGCGTTCCACACGTCGGCGAAGCGGCCCGGGGTCACCTGCAGGTGCAGTTGCACGGAGGTGCACGCGGCTTCCGGCGCTATGGACTTGGACGTGCACGTCAGGCGCTCCACGCCGTCGATGTCGAGCACGAAGTCCTCGCCGCGCGCGGCCACGATCTGGTCGTTGAGGAGGGTGTAGCGGTCGACGGCGGAGAGATTGGACGACACGAGGTCGTCGCGGTCGAGTGTCGGCAGAATGCCGATCATCACGATTCCGGCGTCGAGTTCACCGGCTTTTCGATGGGCATATGCCAGGGACGTACGGAGTTCCTCGGCGAGCCGGTCGAATACCCGGCCGCCCAATCGGTGTGGGGCTATGTTGACTTCCAGGTTGAACATGGCGAGTTCTGTTTGGAAATCGCGGCTCGCGATCCGCTCGAGTACTTGCGCATTCAGCATTCTCGGCAGGCCGTCGGCGCCCGCGAGATTCAATTCGATCTCGAGCCCCATGAGGTTCTTCGGACGGTCGAACCGCTTCTCCTCCAGCAACCGCTCCAGCCCCGTCAGGCACCGCCGGAGCTTACCGCGGTAGAGCTGGCGATCGGACAGGTCGAACCCACCTGCCACGACCTTCTCCCCCATGGCAGCGTCCCTCCTCGCATGGGCAGGCCGGTGACCCGCCCGCCGGTGTCCCGGTCAGGTGGGATGATGCCCAGCCGAAGCCATCGATAACGTCCCGGCCGGACCCGGCGCCCGCTACTCTGATGCACATGCCCAGAGGCACATTCACCGGGCATGGGGCAGTACGCAGTTTCGAGTACCCGTGGGATACTCGTGAAAAACGCCGACGAGAATGGGCCGACCGCCCGCGGCACATATCCCGAGGTCATCGCAACGCCGCCGGTTCGGAACCGGGAGGATTACCGCGTAACGCCGACCGAATGCTCCCTTGCCATGCTCGCGGGAAACGACTAGACGAAACACAGTCTGAACACATGTCGTATAAACTCCGCGAACAAGGTAGAAGGTTGGCGCCCGCGGTCGATGGAACCTGCCGTCACGGCGACGGACGGCAGGCCGCACCCACACCTCTCGTTCACAGACCCCGGCCCCTGCCTCTCTGACCCCCCGAGAGCAGACAGCGTCGTCCGCCCCCGCCCCGCCCTCGCGCCACCGTGCCTGTCGAATGAGAGGCGACCCACCATGCCGCTGCATGTTCCCCCGGCTCCCGCGCCCGCACTTCGCACGGTCCTCACGGCACTCGGTTCCCCCACCGCGGTCCGCGAGGCACGAACACCCTCCCTGCGCACCGCACAGGGACCGGCCACCCCGGAACTCCCACTGCCCCTCCACGTCCTGGACCGGATCACCGCCGAGGGCGTCTCCGCCACCAGGCTGACCGGGTGGCGCTTCCTGATGCACTGCGGCGGCAGCGCGGTGGCCGCCGCCGAGACCCGACTGACCCCGGACGGCTGGGTGTTCTCGCACTTCTTCGAGGGTCCCTACATCGCCTCCACCGAGCGGGCGCTGCGCCAGGCCGAGACGATGCAGCAGCCCTACCAGCCCCGTCTGCTGTCGATGCCGGGCCTCTACATGCTGACCCTCTGGCTGCACGGCGACTGCACCGCGGACGCCGCCACCGGCCATCCCGCAGCCACGGATCTGCTCGTCCCGCTGGCGCCGGCGCCACCCGGCATCGCCGCCCACCGGCCGCACCGGGTCGCCGAACTGCTCCCGATACTGACGACTCGGGTGACCCCCGTGCCGTTGCTGGGATCGCCCGCCTGAAATCCGGCACCGATCGCCTCAAGGCAGACCTCGTACCTCGCCGCCCATTCCGGGTAGCGGGGTACGACTGTGTTTCGGGAACACCTGGGCCTGCAATTGAGAAACCGCGATGCTCGTACGAGCAATTCGCCGCTCGTACGAGCTCGAAATGCCCTCGACTCGTCCGGACTAGCCCCATCCGGCCATCACGAACCACCCGAAGTGGCAGTCCAGTTGGGATGAACCATCCGCCCGGGCGATGCGTCATCAACCTGTGAGAAGCGGTGCTGCGAAATCCCTGCGGATTGACGCCCGTGGGGCAACACTGGTTTCAGACCGACTTATCACAACGGGGGGCGGCCATGAACGAAGCTTCGAGCCGCGAAACAGACACGACAGCCATCTCACAGATCACAACAGAGCGAAAGATCCCACCCATGTGCCAGCACCAGCCACCGTGTCCGACAGCATCCTCCGCCGACCGGGAGTCCGCCCGCCTCATGGCGCACCACCCGGAGCAGGGCTGGAGCCTGCTGTGCAACGGCGTTCTCCTCTTCGAGGACACCGGTGAGCTCCTGCCGGACGGCCAGATCATCGCCCCGCACCGCCTGCTGGACGCCAGCCGGGTAGTGACGGCCGCCTGAAACACCACCGGGCGGTACGCGAAACACCGCCCGGAGACATGAGGGGCCGGCCCGCAGACACTCGCTGCGAACCGGCCCCGACGCATGTCCGAGGGCAGTCACGCACCGTAGTGCCGCGACTCTGCCCTTGCGACGGCTTCCCACGGCCGCACGTTTTCCGGAAGACTCCTGGAAGTCTCGCCGGGGCCTGCCCGGAGCGACGGAGGTGGGGAACGGCAGCGCGCGAGGCGGACGCCGAAGCGGTGTCCGAGGCCCGGGGCAAGGTCACGATCACGGAGATCGCCCGGCAGGCCGGGGTCTCGGTGCCAACCGTGTCCCGGGTGGTCAACGGCCGGTCCGATGTGTCGCCGCAGACCCGTGCCCGGGTCGAGGACCTGCTGCGCCGGCACGGCTACCGCAGGCGCTCCGCGGCCTCCCCCACCCGCGCCGCTCTGCTCGACCTGGTCTTCAACGACCTCGACAGCCCCTGGGCGGTGGAGATCATCCGCGGCGTCGAGGAGATCGCCCACGCGGCCGGCGTCGGCACGGTGGTGTCGGCGATCCACGGGCGCTCCGGTGACGCCCGCGAGTGGATGCGCAACCTGCGGGCCCGCGCCTCCGACGGCGTCATCCTCGTCACCTCGGCCCTGGAGCCGGTCCTGCACGAGGAGTTGCGCGTCCTCGGCGTTCCGCTGGTGGTTGTCGACCCGACGGGTTCCCCAGCCCTCGACGTCCCCACGATCGGCGCCGCCAACTGGGTGGGCGGCCTGGCGGCCACCGAGCACCTGCTGTCCCTCGGCCACCGCAGGGTCGGCCTGATCGCCGGGCCGCCCCGGCTGCTGTGCTCCCGGGCCCGCCTCGACGGCTACCGCGCGGCCCTGGAGGGTGCCGGCATCGCGGTCGACGAATCCCTGGTCGTGCCCGGCGACTTCCACCCCGAGTCCGGCTTCACCGGCTGCAACGCCCTCCTCGACCTGCCCGAGCCGCCGACCGCGGTCTTCGCGGCCAGCGACCAAATGGCACTCGGCGCGATCGAGGCGCTGCGCCGGCGCGGGCTGCGGGTGCCGGAGGACGTGAGCGTGGTCGGTTTCGACGACCTTCCGGAAGTACGGTGGTCCGCACCACCGTTGACCACCGTCCGCCAGCCACTCGCCGACATGGGCAAACTCGCCGTCCGCACGGTGCTGCGCCTGACCCGTGAGGAGCAACCGGACTCGCCCCGGGTCGAGTTGGGCACGGAACTGGTCGTCCGGTCGAGCACGGCACCGCCGGCTGATGGGGACGCGCACGCGGTACCGCCGCCCCGAACGGCAGCGCGCACGTCACCACCGGCCCAGCCGGGTGCGCGCACAACGAACCGGACACAAACAGCCACGAACACACCACCCCCGCCACAAACACCCTGAGCCCGCACCGCCGACCCGGACGCACACACCCCACCCCCGCCCCGAACCCGTGCGCACCCAGCACCGCCGGCCCAGCCGGGAACCCCCACAACGAACCGGACACAAACAGCCACGAACACGGCACCCCGCCACAGACACCCTGAGCCCCCACCCCCGACACAACCGGCCGGCGCGCGCATGGCGGACCGGGGTGGCGCTTCAGGTAGGCACGAAGACCGCGCGGCCGACGCAGACGGCCTGACACGCGCCGCCCGCGCGGCACCGGCTCGGCCCCGGCACAGTCGCCCGTCGCCGCTTTCGAACGGCAACCGGCCCGGCGGTGCCCCATACCGCCGGGCCGGGCCGACCCGGCGGGCTCCCCCTCGCATGCCGCCGGGCGCCTTGGAGTGGCATCGTCACTTGGCTGCCAGCGCCTCCCTGATCGCGAAGTACGCCGGCTTCGGCCGGAGCTGCTCGTCCCACGGCAGCGCGGCCCCCTGTCCCGGGAAGAACGCCGGGATCCAGGAGTACTTGTCGGTGTAGTCCCACACCGTGATCCCCACGCACCGGCGCACCGAGAGACAGGCGTCGGTCAGGTCCCGGTACCAGTCGGCCTGTTGCGCCAGCTTCTCCTCGGTGGCAGGCAGCAGCATCCGTACGTCGACCTCGGTGAGCGCGGTGTCGAGGCCGAGCCGGGAGAAGCGACGAAGGTTGTCCTCGAGGGTGGTCGGATAGCCGTACTGCAGGGCGAGATGGGCCTGCAGCCCGATCCCGTCGAGCGGAATGCCCTGCGCCTTCAGCTCCTTCGCCAGGTTGTGGTACGCGTCGCTCTTCGGGCCGATCGCCTCGATGTTGTAGTCGTTGAGATAGAGCTTGGCGTGCGGGTCGGCCTGGTGGGCCCAGCGCAGGGCGTCGGCGATGTAGCCGGGGCCGAGCGTCTTGTAGAAGATCGTCTCGCGATAGGTGCCGTCCTCGTTGAACGCCTCGTTGACGACGTCCCACGCGTAGACCTTGCCGCGGTAGTGGCGTACTTCCGTCTGGATGTGCTTCTTCAGCACGGCCCGCAGCTCGCCGGCCGTCCACTCGCGGCTGGTCAGCCAGCCGGGCAGCTGGCTGTGCCAGACCAGGGTGTGGGCGCGGACCCTCTGGTGGTTCTTGCGGGCGAGGCTGACGATCTCGTCACCCTTGGACCAGTCGAAGACGCCCTGCTGGGGCTCGGTGGCGTACCACTTCATCCCGTTGCCGGGCGTGATCATGTCGAACTCGCTGCCGAGGATCGCCGTGTAGGCGGTGTCGGTGAGTTCGGGGTTGTCGGTGGCGCTGCCGAAGTAGCGGCCGTGGCGCTGGGCGAGGTCCGCGAGCGTCAGGGGCTTCTCGTGGGCCTGGGCCGCCGGGCCGGTGGCGATGCCCGCGGCGACCAGGACGGTGGCGAGGGCCCCGGCGATTCTGAGCCGGGTGCGGGAGCGGATGGTCCTGCGCGTCGTGCTCATGGTGCGACTCCTCACGGTCGGGGGTGGTGGTGAGCCGTACGTCCGCGGGCGCGGGTCATCCCTTGGTGGCGCCGGCGGTGAGGCCGCCGACGAGCTGGCGCTCGGCGACGGAGTAGAAGGCGAGGGCGGGGACCATCGCCAGGACGAGGTAGGCGAAGACGCGGGCGTAGTCCGCGGAGTACTGGCCCTGGAACTGCTGCACTCCGATGGGGAGGGTCCACCATGTGTTGTCGGTGAACACCAGCAGCGGCAGGAAGAAGTTGTTCCAGCTGGTGACGACGGCGAGCACCGAGACGGTGCCGAGCGCGGGCCGCGCCATGGGCAGCAGCACCCGCCAGAAGAACCCGAGGGAGCTGCACCCGTCGAGCGTCGCGGCCTCCTCCAGCTCGCCGGGGATCTCCCGGAAGAACCCCCGCAGGATGATGATCGTCATCGGCAGCCCGAAGGCGGCCTGCGGGAGGATCACACCCAGGGGGTTGTCCAGCAGACCGAGGGAGCGCAGCAGCAGGAACAGGGGCAGTGCCGCCACCGCGAAGGGGAACATCAGCCCCAGCGTGAACAGTGTGAACAGCAACTCCCGCCCACGGAAGGCGAACCGGGCGAAGGAGAAGGCGGCGAGCGCGGAGACCGCGACGACGATCACCGTCGTGCCCACCGCGATCAGTGTGCTGTTGCCGATCAGCCGCCAGAAGTCGCCCGAGCCGAGGATGCCGGTGTAGTTGCCGGTCACCCACGGGTCGGGCAGTCCGATCGGGTTGCGGGAGAGCTGGTCGGTGGACTTGAAGCCGGAGAAGACGGCGTACAGCAGGGGTACGGCCATCACCGCGCCGACCGCGACGAGGACGGCGTGCAGCGGCAGGTTCCGTGCGGTCTTGCGGGTCACTTCCCGTCTCCCCTCATGGTCGTGGTGGCCCCTTCGAGGTCGCGGCGGAGCACGAACCGCTGGTAGGTGAGGGCGAAGACGAGGCTGATGCCGAACATGACCACGCTGATCGCGCTGGCGTAGCCGACCTGGTAGCGCTTGAAGCCGTACTGGAACATGGTCACGGCCATGGTTTCGGAGTGGTGGTCGGGGCCGCCCTGGGTGACGACCCACACCAGGTCGAAGAGCTGGATGGACCCGATGACGGACAGGAAGACGCTGATGCGGAGCGTGGGCGCGAGCAGGGGCAGGGTGACGTTGCGGAAGCGCTGCCAGGGGCCCGCGCCGTCGATGAGTGCCGCCTCGGTCAACTCGGCGGGGATGGACTGGAGTCCGGCCAGGTAGAGCATCATGTGGAAGCCGAAGTACTTCCAGGTCATGACCAGGAAGAGGGTGGCCATCACCATGGAGGGATCGGCGAGCCACTCCCCGCCCAGACCGTCGAGGCCGATGCCGCCCAGGAGATGGTCGGCGAGGCCGTCGTCGGGCGCGAAGATCATGCCGAACAGCACGCCGGTGATGGCCTCGGACAGCACGTACGGCCCGAAGAACAGCATGCGGTAGCAGGCCCGGCCGCGAATCCGCTGGTTGAGCAGGACGGCCATGGCGAGCGCGAACGGCAACTGGAGGGCGAGCGACAGCACGACGAGGATCAGGCAGCGCCACAGGTCGCCCAGGAAGACGGGGTCGTCGAAGAGCCGGGTGAAGTTGTCCGCGCCGATGTAGTCGGAGGGCATGCCGAAGCCGCCCCAGCGGAAGAACGCGGCGTACAGCGCGAACATCATCGGCAGCAGCACGAGCCCGATGAACAGCACCAGGGCGGGCAGTTGGAAGCCGACCGCGGTGAACCAGTTCAACGCGCGTCGGCGGGCCCGCCCCCGGGCCGCGGCGACGGCCGGGGGCGGCACGTCGCTGTCGGGCCCGGTCCGCTTGTCCGGAAGGAACGTGGAGGTCATCGGCGACTACTGCTCTTCCTTCGCGGTCTTCGTGATCGACTCGGTGACCTGCTTCGGCGACTTGGATCCGGCGATGAGCGCGGCGACGCTGTCGTTGACCTCCTGGCCGACGGCGGGCGCGTACGCCTGGTCGAGGTAGAGCTGGAAGCCGGTGGCGCCCTTCAACTGCGCCTGTACGGCCTTGATGTTGGGGTCGGAGATGGCGCTCTCGGCCGCCGGTACGACGGGGAGGACGCCCGTCTTCTTGACGAGTTCCAGGTCGGTGGCCTCGGAGGCGAAGAACTTCAGGAAGTCGACGGCGGCCTGCGGGGCACCCTTGCGCAGGGCGTGTCCGCCGCCTCCGCCGAACACCTCGGTGATCGTGCCCTTGCCGCCCTCGACCGCCGGGAACGGGAAGAAGCCGAGGTCGGCCCCGAGGCCCTTGCCCGCGTCGGCCTCGACGACCGGGGCCCACTGGCCCATGAGTTCCATCGCCGCCTTGCCGTTGCCGACGGCGGCGGCCTGGCCTGTGGGGCTGGAGTAGGCGGCGCCGAGGAAGCCCTTCTGGAACGGCTGGAGGTCGACGAGGTCCTGGAGGTGCTGGCCGGCCTGAACGAAGTCGTCCCCGGTGAAGTCCTTGTCGTCGTTGGCCTTCTGCAGGGCGTCGGCGCCCGCGGTGCGCATGGCCAGGTAGGCCCAGTAGTACATGCCGGGCCACTTCTCCTTGCCCGCGAGGGCTATGGGGGTGATGCCCTTCGCCTTCAGCCTGCGCACCGCGTCGAGGAAGCCGTTCCAGGTGGTGGGGGGCGCACTGACACCGGCCTGCTTGAAGAGTGCCTTGTTGTACCAGAAGCCGATCATGCCGATGTCGAACGGGATGCCGTACACCCTGTCGTCGAGGATGTACGGCTGCTTCGCCACCGGCAGGAGACCGTCGGCCCACGCCTTGGTGCGGTCCGTGACATCCTCGACGAGGCCGGCGTCGACCTGCTGCTTCAGGACGCCGCCGCCCCAGGTGTGGAAGATGTCCGGGAGCTTCCCGGAGGCGGTCAGCGCGGTCATCTTCGACTTGTAGGCGTCGTTCTCGAGTTGAACGATCTTTATCTTGACCTTGGGATTCCGGTCCTCGAACTTCTTGGCGAGTCCGGCCCAGACGTCCTTCGTGGGCTGGGTCGTGGAGATGTTCCACCACTCGATCGTGGTCGTCCCCGACGACCCTCCGTCCGAGTCGCCGCCGCAGCCGCTCAGTGCCGTCATGCTCAGACCGGCCGCGGCGGAGGCCGCCAGGAAGCCGCGGCGGGACAGTGCCGGGTCGCCCATCATGCGCTCCTTGAGGTACGGGACGGCTCGTTCACATCCGTCCACAGGGGCAGTACGAAAGTTTCGACGTGAACACAGAAAGCTTCGCTGCTGCCGCACCCTAGAGACAGCGTCCGATGGGTGGCAAGCCCTTGTACGCAGCGAATTCACCACCGACCTGTCCACGCTTCCGGGCAGTTGGGATCAGGGGGACACGACCGCGACCGGGGCGCGCCGCCCGCATGGAAGCCCTCGGCGGCGGGTTCTCGTACGCCCGCACGTGCGCCGGCCCTTCGAGCTGGCGAAAGTTTCGACTTGATCAACGAACATTACGCAACAGGGTCCGCCTCGATGTCGGTGGGCCTCGATACCCGTCGGTGCTGGTGCCGTTCTGCCACCTGCGTCGGCGTCGGCCGGCTGCGGCGACACCAGAACAGCGTCGCCGCCGACCGGCCTCGACGGGCAGGGACGGAAAAAAGGGTCCCGGAGGCCGGTCGCTCGCGAGGGGCTCGCGTCCGGCAGAGGCCGTACGCCCATGACACTGGGTGGCCGACCGGGACCACCGACGGCCCCTTCCCTGGGCGGCCCGGTCGACCCCGATGCCCCCATACGCCCCGGTCCTGGCCACAGCCCACACCCCATCGGGCCGAGTCTTAACGGAAGCTTGACGCGTATCGCGCCGTGATCCATGGGCCCAGACGTCACTCTCCGCTTACGCTGGTGCGGCCGTCCGCGTGATGGCCGGAACCGCACGCTGAGCCGCACATCAGGAGCACGCCGATGGCCACGACCGAACACCCTCCTCCCAGCCGCCTGCGCGCCTGGATGCTGGAGGGCCTGTCCGACATGGGCAAGGGTCACGGTCAGCCGAGTCCACAGGCCGAGGCGGAGCCCGCGCACAAGGGCCAGCCCTGGTACCGGGTCATGTGCCTGACCGGTGTCGACTACTTCTCGACCCTCGGCTACCAGCCGGGCATCGCGGCCCTGGCAGCTGGTCTCCTGTCGCCCATCGCGACCGTCGTGCTCGTGATCGTCACCCTGGCGGGCGCCCTGCCCGTGTACCGGCGCGTGGCCGAGGAGAGCCCCCACGGCGAGGGCTCGATCGCGATGCTGGAGCGACTGCTGTCCTTCTGGAAGGGCAAGCTGTTCGTCCTGACCCTGCTCGGCTTCGCCGCGACCGACTTCCTGATCACCATCACCCTGTCGGCCGCGGACGCCTCGACCCACCTCGTCGAGAACCCGCATCTGAACAGCGCCCTGCACGACAAGCAGATGCTGATCACCCTGATCCTCGTGGCCCTGCTCGGCGCGGTGTTCCTCAAGGGCTTCCTCGAGGCGATCGGCGTGGCCGTGGCCCTGGTCGTGGTCTATCTCGGACTCAACACGGTCGTCGTGGCCGTCGGCCTGTGGCACGTGATCACCGCCGGCCACGTGGTCACCGACTGGTCCAACGCGCTCACCGCCGAACACGGCAACGTCTTCGTCATGATCGGCGTCTCCCTGGTGGTCTTCCCGAAGCTGGCCCTCGGCCTCTCCGGCTTCGAGACCGGCGTCGCCGTCATGCCCCACGTCCAGGGCGACCCGCGCGACACGGAGGAGGCGCCGAAGGGTCGCATCCGGGACACGAAGAAGCTGCTGACGGCCGCCGCTCTGATCATGAGCGTCTTCCTGATCACCACGAGCTTCATCACCACCGTGCTGATCCCGGAGAAGGACTTCGAGCCCGGCGGCCCGGCCAACGGGCGTGCGCTGGCCTATCTGGCGCACGACTATCTGGGCGGCGCCTTCGGCACCGTCTACGACGTGTCGACGATCGCGATCCTGTGGTTCGCCGGTGCCTCGGCCATGGCAGGACTGCTCAACCTGATGCCGCGCTACCTGCCCCGTTACGGCATGGCCCCGCACTGGGCCCGCGCCGTCCGCCCGATGGTGATCGTCTTCACCCTGATCGCCTTCCTGGTCACGTGGATCTTCGACGCCGACGTCGACGCCCAGGGCGGCGCCTACGCCACCGGCGTCCTGGTGCTGATGGCCTCGGCGGCGATCGCGGTGACCATCGCCGCCCGCCGCGCCCAGCAGCGCAGCTGGGCCATCGGCTTCGCGACCGTCTCCGCGGTCCTGCTCTACGTCACCGTGGTGAACGTCATCGAGCGCCCCGACGGTGTCAAGATCGGCGCCTGCTTCATCGCGGGCATCATCCTGGTCTCACTGCTGTCCCGGCTCGCCCGCGCCTTCGAGCTGCGCGTGACGAGCGTGACGCTCGACGACATGGCGGAACGATTCGTCCGTGACATGTCCAGCCGGAAGATACGGTTCATCGCCAATGAGCCGGACCGGCGGGACAAGGCCGAGTACCGCGACAAGATCGAGCAGATCCAGGCGGACAACGACATCCCGGGCGGGGACTTCGTCTTCGTCGAGGTGACGGTCACCGACCCGTCCGAGTTCGAGGCCGGGCTGATCGTGCGCGGTGAGGTCCTGCACAACCGCTACCGGGTGCTCACTCTCGAGTCCTCCTCCATCCCCAACGCCCTGGCCGCGCTGCTCCTCCACGTGCGCGACTCGACCGGCTGCACCCCGCACATCTACTTCGAGTGGACCGAGGGCAACCCGTTCGCCAACTTCCTGCGCTTCTTCCTCTTCGGCCAGGGCGAGGTCGCCCCGGTCACCCGCGAGGTCCTGCGCGAGGCGGAACCGGACCGCGCCCGGCGGCCGCGCGTCCACACGGGCTGACACCGGCGGCGGTTCGCCCCTCAAGACACCCAGGGCCACCCCTCATCCGCTGTTCCCTCCCCGCGGCCCTATCGTGACTCGCATGCAGTCCTACACGATCGGCCAGGCGGCGCGGCTGCTCGGCGTGAGCCCGGACACCACGCGGCGCTGGGCGGACGCCGGCCGGGTGGCGACCCACCGCGACGAGACCGGCCGCCGGCTCATCGACGGCAAGGCCCTCGCCGCGTTCTGCGTCGAACTCGCCAAGTCCGGAAGCGGCGACGAGGACACCCCGTACACCTCGGTCCGCAACGCCTTTCCCGGCATCGTCACCGCGATCAAGCTCGGCGACGTCGCCGCGCAGGTCGAGATCCAGGCCGGCCCGCACCGCCTGGTCTCCCTGCTGACCCGCGAGGCCGTCGAGGAACTGGGCCTGGAGGTCGGCATGGAGGCCACGGCCCGCGTGAAGTCGACGAACGTACACATCGACCGCGTCTGATCAACCGAGCGTGAGCAGCTCCTCGTAGAAGCCGCCGAAGCCCCGCTGCCGGTCGACCAGGTGCACCTCGAGGATCCAGTGGCAGGTTCGCCCCGCCCGGTCGGTGCGCCGCAGCGGGGTGTCGTTGGCGGGCGTGATGTACGACTCCACGTCCGCGCCCTCGATCCACTCGTGCGGGAACTCGCCGACCAGGTGCCCGGCGTGCCAGCCGCCGAGCTCCCACCCCGCGGCCGCGGCCAGCCTCTCGACCTCGGTGTACAGCCGCTGTCCCGTGGTCTCCGGATCGCCCTCGAAGAAGCGCCGCCCGGCCGCGAACACCTCGGGCAGGTCGTCGCGCAGCCGCTGCTTGACCGGATCGCCGCCCAGGACGACCGTCCGCCCGAAGTCGGCCTCGTACTCCTCGAAGATCGGCCCGAAGTCGGCGAACACGATGTCGTCCGCGCCGATCACGCGGTCGGGCGGGTTCTCCTTGTACGGCAGGAGCGTGTTCGGCCCGGAACGCACGATCCGTTTGTGCCAGTGCCGGGTCGTGCCGAACAGTTCGTTCGCCAGGTCCCGGATCCTGTCGCTGACCGCCCGCTCCCCCTCCCCCGGCGCGACGAGCCCGCGCTCCTCGACCTCCGCGAAGAGCAGCGCGGCCTTCGCCTGGGCATCGAGCAGCCGCGTGGCACGCGTCGATTCGTCATCCACCATGACTGCGAACGTACGGGCCGGGATCTTGCCGGGCAACGGGACATGGGCGCCCCGGCTCCTGTCCGCCGTCCACGCGTATCGCGTCGAATCCCGCTGATGCACCGGTCTCCGCACCGATCCTGCGGCAGGACGAACCGGGGTCCGTCGCCCGTCGAGCGGGCGCCGTCGATGCCGGCCCCGAGCAGGACCGGAGCACGCCCGAAGTCGGGACTGATCTCCGCCCACGACAGCAGGGCACGATGGCCGTCCGCCCCCGTCACGGCGATCAGGAAGCGCAGCCGCTCCTTGTGCCGCGCGGGATCGAGGCCCGGACCGGCGTGCGAACAGCAGCGGCCCGGCACACACCCGCACCTGGCCTGCGGCCAGGCCGGCAGGTCCGCCACGGTCAGCCGGGCCGGGCGGGCGGACCTCCGGTCACCATCGCCTCCCGCATGACGGTGCCCGGGCCCAGGCGCCGTAGAATCGCATATACGAACTCACAAGCCCTGATCGTCGGGCTCATGCAATGAGACAGGACATCCACACCTCGCATATGCGGCTGTACCATCACCACAACACGGTCGTCGACGGGCCGTGGAAGGGCGCGACAGCTTTTCCGTGGAGACCCAGAGGAGTAGATCCGTGAAGACCCGTTCCGCGCGCCGGACCCGCCGGAGGATGCAGGTGACCGGCGCAGGCGCCGCCGCGCTGCTGGCCCTGAGCGCCTGCTCCTCCTCCGACGACTCCTCCTCGTCCTCGTCGGGCTCCTCGGCATCGTCCTCCCCCAGACTCTCCGGCACGGTGACCGTCTTCGCCGCCGCCTCCCTCAAGGACAGCTTCACGACCCTGGGCAAGGAGTTCGAGAAGGCCCACCCGGGCACGAAGGTG
The DNA here is from genome assembly GCF_040782645.1 of Streptomyces sp. HUAS ZL42. Taxonomy (GTDB): domain Bacteria; phylum Actinomycetota; class Actinomycetes; order Streptomycetales; family Streptomycetaceae; genus Streptomyces. The sequence goes on along the minus strand of NZ_CP160403.1, from coordinate 8,275,182 downwards.
ACCTTCAACTTCGGTGGCAGCGACACCCTCGCCGCCGGCATCGCCGACGGTGCCCCCGCGGACGTCTTCGCCGCCGCCAGCGCCAAGACCATGGGGATCGTGACGGACAAGGGGGACAACGCGACCACGCCGGTGGTCTTCGTCCGCAACCAGCTGGAGATCGCCACCCTGCCCGGCAACCCCGACAAGGTCTCCTCCCTCAAGGACCTCACCAAGTCCGGCCTGAAGGTCGTCCTGTGCGACAGGGCGGTGCCCTGCGGCGCCGCCGCCCAGAAGGCCCTCGACGCCAGTGGTGTCAAGCTCACCCCGGTCTCCTACGAGCAGGACGTCAGGAGCGCACTGACGAAGGTCGAGCTGAAGGAGGCCGATGCCGCGGTCGTCTACAAGACCGATGTGAAGGCGGCGGGTGACAAGGTGGAGGGCGTGGAGTTCCCCGAGTCGGCCAAGGCCGTCAACGACTATCCGATCGCGCTGCTGAAGAACGCACCCAACGCCGAGGCGGCCGAGGCGTTCATCGCACTGGTGCGGTCCGCCGAGGGCCGGCAGGTCCTGACCGAGGCCGGATTCCTGCAGCCATGACCTCCCTCGGCAAGACCGGCGCCGCGGACACCCTGCAGGGCGGTCCGCGGCCCGGTCGCGTCCGGACCCGCGTACCGCTGCCCCTCCTCCTGCCCGCGCTGATCGGCCTGGCCTTCCTCCTCCTGCCGCTCGTCGCCCTGCTCGTCCGGACGCCGTGGCGCAGCCTGCCCGGCCGGCTGACCAGCGCCGAGGTGTGGCAGGCGCTCCAGCTGTCCCTGGTGTGCGCCACGGCGGCGACGGCGGTGAGCCTGGTGATCGGCGTCCCGCTGGCCTGGCTCCTGGCCCGTACGGACTTCCCCGGCCGCGGCCTCGTCCGCGCCCTTGTGACGCTGCCCCTCGTCCTGCCCCCGGTCGTGGGCGGTGTCGCCCTGCTGATGGCGCTCGGCCGCAACGGCGTCGTCGGCCGGTGGCTGGATTCCTGGTTCGGGATCACGCTGCCGTTCACGACGGCGGGCGTCGTGGTCGCCGAGGCGTTCGTGGCCCTGCCGTTTCTCGTCATCAGCGTCGAGGGCACCCTGCGGGCCGCCGACCCGCGTTACGAGGAGGCGGCCACCACCCTGGGCGCGTCCCGCTTCACCGCGTTCCGCCGGGTCACCCTGCCGTTGATCGCGCCGGGCATCGCGGCGGGCGCGGTGCTGGCCTGGGCGCGCGCGCTGGGCGAGTTCGGCGCGACGATCACCTTCGCGGGCAACTTCCCCGGCCGCACCCAGACCATGCCCCTCGCCGTCTACCTGGCGCTGCAGAACGACCCGGAAGCGGCGATCTCGCTCAGCCTGGTCCTGCTGGCGGTGTCGATCGCGGTGCTGGCCGGTCTGCGGGACCGCTGGATGACGACGTCGTGACGACACCTCCCGGATCCTGGACGATCTCCTCATGACCGACCTCGACGACACCACCGTCGGCCTCACCACCCGGGCCTCGGGCGGCCAGGGCCTCGACGCCCGTCTCGTCGTGGAGCACGGCTCCTTCCGCCTGGACGTCGCCCTGACAGCGGCTCCCGGTGACGTCGTCGCGCTTCTCGGCCCGAACGGTGCCGGCAAGACCACCGCCCTGCGCGCGCTCGCCGGACTCGTCCCGCTCACCGGCGGTCATCTGCGGCTGGACGGTGCCGCGTTGGACCGTACGCCGCCGGAGTCCCGCCCGGTCGGCGTGGTCTTCCAGGACTATCTGCTCTTCCCCCACCTGACCGCCCTGGACAACGTGGCCTTCGGCCCGCGCTGCCACGGGGTCGGCAAGGCGGAGGCCCGCGCGCAGGCCGCAGAGTGGCTCGGCCGCATGGGCCTCGCCGACCGTGCCGGCACCAAGCCCCGCCGTCTCTCCGGCGGCCAGGCCCAGCGTGTCGCCCTGGCCCGCGCCCTGGCCACCCGTCCCCGGCTGCTGCTCCTCGACGAGCCGCTGGCGGCCCTCGACGCCCGTACCCGCCTCGAGGTGCGTGCCCAACTCCGCCGCCACCTGTCCGAGTTCGAGGCCGTCGCCGTCCTGGTCACACACGATCCGCTGGACGCCATGGTGCTGGCCGACCGGCTCGTCGTCATCGAGCACGGCGAGGCGGTCCAGGAGGGCACCCCCTCCGACATCGCCCGGCACCCGCGTACGGACTACATCGCACAGCTGGTCGGCCTGAACCTGTACCGGGGGTGGGCCAAGGGGCACACGGTCCGGCTCGACGCCGGCCCCTCCGTGACCACTTCGGAAGTCCTCTCGGGACCGGCCTTCGTGGCCTTCCCGCCGGGCGCGGTCACCCTCCACCGTGACCGCCCCACCGGCTCCAGCGCCCGCAACCTCTGGCGCTGTCAGGTCGCCGGCCTCGAGACCCACGGCGACCAGATCCGCGCCGACCTCACCGGCGAAATCCCCCTGGCCGCCGACCTCACCACGGTCGCAGCGGCCGAACTGGACCTGCACCCGGGCGCGCAGGTGTGGGCGACGGTCAAAGCGACGCAAACTCATGCATACCCGGCCTGAGGAGCCGCCGGGGCTACGGTGTGAATCACCCGGTTCCACCCCGCTCCCCCACCTTCTGTGAGGCGTTCCCCATGAGCCTGAGCATCCGCAACCAGCTCCCCGGCACCGTCACCGAAGTCACCCAGGGCGAGGCCATGGCCGCCGTCAAGGTCCGACTGACGGGCGGTCAGGACCTCACGGCGGCGATCACCGTGGAGGCCGTCGAGGACCTCGGCCTCACCACGGGCTCCGCCGTACGCGCCCTGGTGAAGTCGACCGAGATCTCCCTCGCCACGGGCCTCGTCGGAGGCCTCTCCATCCGCAACCAGCTGCCCGGCAAGGTCACCGACGTCATCACCGGCACCGCGATGGCGACCGTCAAGATCGCCGTCGACGGCACCAGCGAACTGACCGCAGCGATCACCAAGGACGCCGCCACCGATCTCGGCCTCGCGTCAGGCACACCCGTCGTCGCCCTGATCAAGTCGACCGAGGTGTCGCTCGCGACAGCCTGAAAGGGAAAGGGCCCCCGCCTCGACCAGGCGGGAGCCCTTCACGCGCCGGCTCAGTCCTGGTACGCGTCCAGCGGGGGGCACGAGCAGACCAGGTTCCGGTCACCGAAGGCCTGGTCGATGCGGCGCACCGGCGGCCAGTACTTGTCGGCGGCCGAGACACCGGCCGGGAACACCGCCTCCTCACGGCTGTACGCGTGCTCCCACTCCCCGCCCAGCGCGGCCGCGGTGTGCGGGGCACCCCGCAGCGGGTTGTCGTCGGCCGGCCACTCGCCCGCTCCGACCTTCTCGATCTCCGCGCGAATGGCGATCATCGCCTCGCAGAAGCGGTCCAGCTCGATCAGGTCCTCGGACTCGGTCGGCTCGATCATCAGCGTCCCGGCCACGGGGAAGGACATGGTCGGCGCGTGGAAGCCGTAGTCGATCAGCCGCTTGGCGATGTCGTCGACGCTCACGCCCGTCGCCTTCGTCAGGGGCCGCAGATCGATGATGCACTCGTGCGCGACGAGTCCGCCGGGGCCGGTGTAGAGCACCGGGTAGTGCGGCTCGAGCCGCTTGGCGATGTAGTTGGCGCTGAGCACCGCCACCTGCGTCGCCCGCTTGAGCCCCTCGCCGCCCATGAGCCGGACGTACGCCCACGAGATCGGCAGGATGCCCGCGGAGCCCCAGGGGGCCGCCGAGATCGGGCCCACACCCGTCTCCGGGCCGGCCGCGGGCTGCAACGGGTGGTTCGGCAGGTACGGCGCCAGGTGCGAGCGTACGGCCACGGGGCCCACGCCCGGACCGCCGCCGCCGTGCGGGATGCAGAACGTCTTGTGCAGGTTCAGGTGTGAGACGTCACCGCCGAAGTGCCCGGGCTTGGCGAGCCCCACCAGGGCGTTCAGGTTGGCACCGTCGACGTACACCTGCCCGCCGGCGTCGTGCACCTGTCCGCAGATGTCGGCCACGTGCTCCTCGAACACGCCGTGCGTGGAGGGGTACGTGATCATCAGCACGGCGAGCTCGTCACGGTACTGCTCGATCTTCGCGCGCAGGTCCTCGACGTCGATCTCGCCGTCCTCGGCGGTCTTCACGACGACGACCTTCATACCGGCCATGACGGCGCTCGCGGCGTTGGTGCCGTGCGCGGAGGAGGGGATGAGGCAGACCGTGCGCTGATCGTCGCCGTTGCCCCGGTGGTAGCCGCGCACGGCGAGCAGCCCGGCCAGCTCGCCCTGCGATCCGGCGTTGGGCTGCAGGGACACCTTGTCGTACCCGGTGGCCTCCGCGAGTCGCTCCTCCAGCTCGCGGATGAGCGTGAGATAGCCCTGCGCCTGTTCGGCGGGCGCGAAGGGGTGCAGCTGCCCGAACTCGGGCCAGGTGACCGGCTCCATCTCCGTGGTCGCGTTGAGCTTCATCGTGCAGGAGCCCAGCGGGATCATGCCGCGGTCGAGGGCGTAGTCGCGGTCGGCGAGCCTGCGCAGGTACCGCAGCATCGCGGTCTCGGAACGGTACTGGTGGAAGACCGGGTGGGTCAGGTAGTCGTCGGTGCGCAGCAGCTCGTCCGGAAGGGCGTCCTCGGTGGCGGCGTCCAGCGCCTCGATGTCGCCCTCGACCCCGAAGGCGTTCCACACGGCGCCGATCTGGGCCCGCGCGGTCGTCTCGTCGCAGGCGAGGGAGACGTGGTCCGCGTCGACGAGGTGCAGGTTGACGCCGTTGCGGCGCGCGGTGGCGACCACTTCGGCGGCACGGCCCTCGGCGCGCACGGTGAGCGTGTCGAAGTAGGAGCCGTGGACGACCTCGAGGCCGCCGGCGGTGAGTCCCGCGGCGAGGATCGTGGCGTAGCGATGCGTCCGCCGGGCGATGGCCTTCAGACCCTCGGGCCCGTGGTAGACGGCGTACATCCCCGCCATGACGGCGAGCAGCACCTGGGCGGTGCAGATGTTGCTGGTCGCCTTCTCGCGGCGGATGTGCTGCTCACGGGTCTGCAGCGCGAGCCGGTAGGCCTTGTGCCCGTCCGCGTCCACGGACACGCCGACAAGGCGTCCGGGCAGGCTGCGCGCGAACTTCTCGTGGACGGCCATGTATCCGGCGTGCGGCCCGCCGAAGCCCATCGGCACACCGAACCGCTGCGTCGTACCGACCGCGATGTCCGCCCCCAGCTCACCGGGCGACTTCAGCAGGGTGAGCGCGAGCAGATCGGCGGCAACGGTGACGAGGGCACCCAGCTCGTGCGCCTGCTCGATCAGGGGCTTGATGTCGCGTACGGCGCCGGAGGCGCCCGGGTACTGGACCAGCACGCCGTTGATCTCACGCCCGGCGATCTGGGCGGGGATGCCGTCGCTGAGGTCGGCGACGACGACCTCGACACCGGTCGGCTCGGCGCGCGTCTCGATCACGGCGACGGTCTGCGGCAGCGTGTCCGCGTCGACCAGGAAGAGGCCCTTCTTGTTCCTGCCCATGCGCCGGGACAGCGCCATGGCCTCGGCCGCGGCCGTGCCCTCGTCGAGCAGCGAGGCACCGGAGGTCGGCAGGCCGGTGAGGTCGGCGACCATGGTCTGGAAGTTCAGCAGCGCTTCGAGGCGCCCCTGCGAGATCTCCGGCTGGTACGGCGTGTAGGCGGTGTACCAGGCGGGGTTCTCCATGACGTTCCGAAGGATCACCGGCGGTGTGAACGTCCCGTAGTAGCCGAGCCCGATCATGGAGTCGAGCACCTGGTTGCGATCGGCCAGCGAACGCAGCTCGGCCAGCACCTCGGCCTCGGTGCGCGCGCCCGGCAGGTCCAGGGCATCGGCGTTCTTGATCACATCCGGGACCGCGGCGGCGGTCAGCTCGTCGAGCGAGCCGTAGCCGACCTGCGCGAGCATCTTGGCCCGGGCCTCATGGTCAGGGCCGATGTGGCGCTGCTCGAAGGGAATTCCCTGCTCGAGCTCGGAGAGCGGAATGCGATGGGCGGTCATTGCGGAGGCCTCCTGGTCTGACGCGACCTTCGAGGGGCACCACGGCGCGGGTACCCGGACGGCCTCCCCCTCTGTCATCTCAACCTGAGAGCTTCACCTGGTCGCCCGAGGGCTCCCGGCTTTCACCGTCGGTGAGGGCGGAAGCCGTCGCACCCGCCCTGCTTTCCAGAGTGACCTCGTCCGTGCGGTACGTGGGCCTGAGAGATTCCGGGGAGGATTTGCTCCTTCGGCGCCTCCGATGGTGTCTGGAGGACTCTCCCGCACGGGGTCAGCAGCCGTTGCAAGCCTACCAGCGAGGTCAACGCCGCAGCCTTCGAGTGGCCGCCGTCCGCAATGTGTTCTTTTGTAGTGCTTACGGATGAGTTGCGACCAAGTGGAGGGCCCGTGCAGACCGACATCGATCCGCGCAACCTGATCGGCCGCAAGGCGTTCGACCGCAACGGCACGAAGATCGGCACGATCGACGAGGTGTACCTCGACGACGCGACCGGCGTGCCCGAGTGGGCGGCCATACGAACCGGCCTGTTCAGCAGGGACGCCTTCGTCCCTCTGGAGCCCAGCGAGCTGATCGAGGGCACCCTGCGCGTCCCCTTCGACCGGTCCTTGATCAAGGACGCGCCCGACTTCGGCGTAGGCCGCCATCTGTCCCCGGAACAGGAACTCCAGCTCTACCACCACTACGGCCTCGACGTCGCACCTCCTCCCCCGCTCCGGGACCACGACTTCGGCAAGGTGGCCGGCACCGACGAGACCTGAGCCCTTCACCCCGAGCCCGGCCGGAGTCCCTGAGCCGTGGGCTCGGCCTTCTCGGGTCTTCGCGCCACGAGCGGCAACGGATCCGACGGCTCCAGGTCGGGGTCGTCGACGGGGAACGTCCGTACCCGCCCGGGCTCGGAGTCGGGCGTCTCGAACCGCACCGTGACCCGGCCCAGCCCGCTGCCCTGCACCCACCCCGGCCCGTACTCCGCGTGCCGCACGTCGTACCCGGGCCGCCAGCTCCGCGCCGCGGGCTCCTGCTGCTCCTGTACGGCGTCGTCCGCCGTCTCCTCCGTCGTCTCGTCCTCCTGTTCCCCCGCCGCCTGTGCGAACAGGTCCTCCTGTGTGTAGTCGGCGAGCCCGCTGACCCCCACGCCGAGCAGTCGCACGCCGCCCGTGGTGTCCACGGAGTCCAGCAACCGCGCCGCCGCCTCCCGCACGACAGCCGGGTCGTCCGTCGGCCCGCGCAACGTCTCGGACCGGGTCAGCGTCGAGAAGTCGTACCGCCGCACCTTCAGCACGATGGTCCGCCCGGACAGCCCGGACCCGCGCAGCCGCCGCACACAGCGGTCCGCCAGCCGCTGCACCTCCAGCCCCACCCGCACCCGGTCGTGGATGTCCACGTCGTACGTGTCCTCGACCGACACCGACTTGGCCTCACGCTCGGCCACCACGGGCCGGTCGTCGCGCGCCAGCGCCATCGCGTACAGGCCGTGTCCATGAGCCTTCCCCACCAGTCGTACGAGCTCGTCCTCGCCCGCCTCGACGATCTCGTCGACCGTGGTGATCCCGGCCCGCCGCAGATGGTCGCCCGTCGCCGGCCCCACCCCCGGCAACGTCCGCACCGACATGGGCCCGAGCAGCGCCCGCTCGGTCCCGGGCTCGATCAGCACCAGCCCGTCGGGCTTGGCCTGCTCGGAGGCGATCTTCGCGATCATCTTCGAGGCGGCCAGGCCCACCGACCCCGTGAGCCCCGTGCCGGCTCGTATGTCCGCGCGCAGCTGCGTCCCCACCAACCGCGCCGAGTCGCTGTCCCAGGCCACTCCCCCGGCCTCCAGGTCCACGAACGCCTCGTCCAGGCTCAGTGGTTCCACCAGCGGCGACAGCGCCCGCAGCAGCGCCATCACCTGGTCGCTGATCGTCCGGTAGAACCCTCCGCGCGGCACCAGATACGCGGCGTTCGGAGCCAGTCGGCGCGCCTGGGCCATGGGCATCGCCGAGTGGACACCGAAGACCCGGGCCTCGTACGACGCGGTGGCGACCACCCCGCGCGGACCGAGCCCGCCCACCACGACCGCCTTCCCGCGCAGGCTCGGCTTGGACGCCTGTTCCGCCGAGGCGAAGAAGGCATCCATGTCGAGATGCAGGATCGTGGGCGCGTTTCTCACATGTCCGATGCTGCACCACGCCACTGACAATGCCGCTGACACGGCCTTGCCCGCCCAGCGCCGCTCCGAGGGACCCGGCGCTTGCTGACCCTCAGACGGCCCGATTGCGCCGACGCGCGAGCTCGTCCGCCGGGTTGTGCCCGACGAGCGTCTCACCGGTGTCGATGCGCTCCCCGTGCAGCTGCGACAGGGCGCTCTCGACGTCCCGCCACACCACGCCCACGGCGATACCGAAGATGCCCTGACCGCCCTGCAGCAGGGCGTGGACCTCGTCCGGCGAGGTGCACTCGTAGACCGTGGCGCCGTCGCTCAACAGCGTCATGCGCTCCAGATCGCGGAAACCGCGCTCGCGCAGATGCTGCACCGCGGTGCGGATGTTCTGCAGCGACACGCCGGTGTCGAGGAACCGCTTGACGATCTTCAGGACGACGACGTCCCGGAAGCTGTACAGGCGCTGCGTCCCCGACCCGTATGCGGGCCGCACGCTCGGCTCGACGAGCCCGGTGCGCGCCCAGTAGTCCAGTTGCCGGTAAGTGATGCCCGCGGCCGCACACGCCGTCGGACCGCGGTAGCCGATCTGCTCGGACGCCATGGACGTCGCCCCTCCGCTGCTCGGCACGGCTGTCGGTCGCTGCGGAACGCTGCCATGAAGCGGGTACGGACCGCTCTCCCCGAACTCGCGTCCGGGGGCACCCCCAGCCGTACCGTCGCCGCTGCTTCCCACGCCGACCTCCGTCCTTGACCTGCCTCCTCGACGGTAGGCAGCCACCAGGGGTGCGTCAACGACCGCCACACTCGGCACGCCGAGTGATAATCACCCTAGGAGTGGTTTCCCCTCCGCCACCGCGGGGAAAGGCTAGCCGAATGCGCTGACAAGGGGCCGCAGGACGCTTTCGCGCGCCCCTGGCAAATGCCGGCATTTCGGTTCGGCTACTGGCTGCTGGTGCCGAAGTCCTCCGGCGAGATCTGGTCGAGGAACTCACGGAACTTCTCGACCTCGTCCTCCTGCTCGTCCGGAATCGCGATGCCCGCGTCATCGAGCACCGTGTCGCTGCCGTAGATCGGCGTTCCGGTGCGCAGGGCCAGCGCTATGGCGTCGGACGGACGGGCACTCACCTCTACACCGCTCGCGAAGACCAGCTCCGCGTAGAACACGCCCTCACGCAGATCCGTGATGCGCACCTCGGTGAGCTCCTGACCGACGGCCTCCAGCACGTCCTTGAACAGGTCGTGGGTCAGCGGTCGCGCAGGGGCCATGCCCTGCTGGGCGAAGGCGATCGCCGTGGCCTCCCCCGGCCCGATCCAGATGGGGAGGTAACGGTCGCCTCCCACTTCACGCAGGAGCACGATCGGTTGGTTGGAGGGCATTTCGACCCGGACACCTACGACATCGAGCTCGTTCACACAGCAACCCTAGGCCGTGTCCGAGACGTTTGGGTAGTCGGGCCGGTAAGAGGTGGCTGATCCGCCCAGGGCGAACTCGCCGTGCTCATGGCAGCCGCACCCCGAGGGCAGTCTGCACCAGCGCCGCGTGCAGTTTGACCGTCAGCCCCGCCAGCTCCTTCGTACGAGCCTCGGCGTGCGCCCTCGTCTGCGGATTGCGGTGGCGCTTCAGCGGGGCCACCACCTGGTCCACAAGCCCCGCCTCGCGGTCCGCCGCGGCCTTCATCACCCGCAGGTGCCGCGGCTCGATCCCGAACCGACCGAGCTCGACGACGAGCGAGGCCACTGTGACGGCCTCCGCGTCGTACACCCCGTCCTCCAGGGGAGCGAGGAGGCCGTAGGACTCCCACTCCTCGAGCTCCCGCTCGCCGATCCCGGCGGCGGCAAGCAGCTCGGCACGCCCGATCCGGGCCGCGGTGGCTGCCTCGAACGGCTCCTGCCCGGCCTCGCCGTCCCGCTGGCGACTCAGGGCGGGCAGTGGTACGGCCTCGCCGCGCTCCATGGCGTCGAGGTGCTCACGGATCACCTTGAGCGGCAGATAGTGGTCCCGCTGCATCCTCAGTACGTGGCCGAGGCGCTCGACATCCTGTGCACTGAACTTGCGGTACCCCGAGGGAGTGCGCTGCGGCTCGATGAGCCCCTCCGACTCCAGGAAGCGGATCTTGGAGATGGTGACTTCGGGGAACTCGTCGCGCAGCACGTTCAGCACCGTGCCGATGCTCATCAGCCCACTGTCCGTGGGGGCGGTGCCGTGTCCGGCGCCGCCCCTCGGTGTTTGAAGCATGGACCTTCCCTGGGGTCCCCCCGGACGGAGTCCGGGGGAGGGTCAGTAGCCCCGCTGGCTCGCGTAGAAGACCAGCCGGTACTTGCCGATCTGCACCTCGTCACCGTTCGACAGAGCGACCTCGTCGATCCGCTCCCGGTTGACGTATGTGCCGTTCAGACTGCCCACGTCCGCCACCCTGAACGTGCCGTCCGGATTGCGCCGGAACTCCACATGGCGGCGCGAGACCGTCACGTCGTCCAGGAAGATGTCGCTCTGCGGATGGCGCCCGGCCGTGGTCAGTTCGCCGTCCAGGAGGAAGCGGCTCCCCGAGTTCGGCCCGCGGCGCACGACCAGGAGCGCGGAGCCCAGCGGCAGCGCGTCGACCGCCGCCTGCGCCTCCGGGGAGAGCGCCGGGATCTGGGTCTGTCCGGTGGCCTCCGCGTCGTAGGCCTCGATGCCGGAGATGGAGATCGTGGACGTCGTCTCGGACGGACGCTCCGCCGCAGCCCCTCCCCTCAGCGGGGCGCCGCAGTTGGAGCAGAAGCGGCTGTTCTCCGCGTTGCGGTTACCGCACCTCGTACACACCAGGGCCGACATAGGGGAAAACCCTCCACCCGTACTTGAGGTTGACGGTTGCCCGAAACCTATGCCGCCGGACTGGGCAGGGTCAACAGACGGCGCGCCCTGACCTCCGGAAATGTCACCACCCGGACCACCGACCTGGTCCCGGAACAACGGCCGCTGACCCTCTTCGTCGGGCTGTGCGCGATGGCGAGCGGTCGCGTTGTCGCTGCCCTCTCGCGCGCTCTTGCCGAACAACTTCGCAAACAACTTCACGGGCGATTCCCCTTGACCGAAACAGACCCGCCCGTGGGGCAGGACGAACCCTGACTCATTACGCCGGCCGACCCGGACATCCTCACAACGTCCGTATCCACCAGACAGTTTCCACCACGCACCACCCGATCGGTGCGCCGACCCCCCGCAACCTCATGCCCCTGCCTGACGTCCCCCATGCACCGCCGGTTCACTACGAGGACGACCGAGCGTAGTCAGGCTGCTTCGCCGCCCGCAAGGCGTCCACGACGATCTTGGTCGACCGCTCGACAGTCACGGTGGCCTGCTCCTTCTCGAGGGTCTGCACCACGCCTCCAGGGATGTTGAGCGCCGGTTCGAGATCCTGCGGCTTGCCGATGACCTTGAAACGATAGGGCGCGGTGATCTTGTTCCCGTCGACGCTCACGCTCTTGCCCGAATCCGAAAGATAGGTGCCCGCGACGACACGCACGCCGTTCACCTGGATCGCCTCGGCGCCGGCGGCGCGCAGCTCCTGGATCGCATCGAGCAGCATGTCTGCCTCGACCGTCCCCTTCGTGTCGTCGATGGTCATCGTGATACCGGGCCCCTGCGCGGCCACCGTGCCCGCCAGGATGCCGAGTTGCTTCTCCTTCTCGACCGTCTGCTTGCGGGCCTCCTCGGCCTGGTCGGAGCTGTTCTCCAGCTCCTGACGCTGCTTCTCGAGACCCTGCTTCTCGTCCTCAAGACGCTGAGTACGGTCGTCCAGTTCATCGAGGATGCGCACGAGATCCTCCTGGCGCGCACCGCGCAGGGCATTGCTGCCCTCACTGTTGGAGGCGACCTGGACGGCCAGGCCGAAGCCCAGGCCGAACAGCAGCACCGCGACGATCAGTTGGGCGCGGCTCACCCGTGGCGGCCACAACCCGTTGACGAGCCGCTGCCGACCGGTCAGCCGGACCTCGGACCGATCCTCGCGGGCGTCCTCCTCGGCGGGTGCCGCGGGAACCTCTTCGGGCAGTTCCTTGCGCAGCCTGTTCTCGGGCGCCTCGTCCTGCTCGCTCATCGGCCTCACGCCCGGAAAACGTGCCGGCGGATCGCCGCGGCGTTGGAGAAAATACGGATACCCAGGACGACCACGACACCCGTCGACAACTGGGCGCCCACGCCCAGCTTGTCGCCCAGGAAAACGATCAACGCGGCCACGACGACGTTCGACAGGAACGACACCACGAAGACCTTGTCGTCGAAGATGCCGTCGAGCATGGCCCGCAGACCTCCGAAGACGGCGTCGAGCGCCGCCACGACGGCGATCGGCAGATAAGGCTCGACGACCGCCGGAACCTCAGGCCGGACCAACAGGCCGGCCACGACTCCCACGACGAGGCCCAGTACGGCGATCACGATGTGCCCTTCTCAGTTCTCGGCTGTGCTGTACGTACGATCACACTCGGTGCGGCGGGCAGCCGGAGGTCCTTCTCCGTGGAGATGCTGGTCCGGATGCCGTACTCCTCCTGCAGGACGTGCAGGTACACCCCGTCGGCGCTGTTCTGGAACCTGCTGCTCAGCTGTTTCCCGTCCCCCACGGCGAACACCGTGTACGGCGGCACCAGCGGCTTGTTGTCGACCAGTATCGCGTCCCCCGCGGCCCTGATCGCCGACAGCGCCGTCAGCCGCTGCCCGTTGACGGAGACGGCCTCGGCGCCCGACTCCCACAGCCCGTTGATCACGCGCTGCAGGTCGCGGTCGCGCACACGCCCGGTGTCGGAGAACCCGGAAGTCTCACGCGGGTCGCCGTCACCGCCCGTAGTGGCTTCCTTCGCGTCGTTCACGACGAGTTTCACGCCGGGGCCGTGCACCGCGACCGCGCCCGACAGGATGCCGAGGAGCTCTGCCTGATCACCACCCCCGCCGGCCTTCAGCGCCTCACGCTGCCGCGCGCTCACGTCGTCACGCAACGTGTCGACGCTGCCCTCGAGCTCGTCAGCCGCCTCGGTCTCCCGGTCGATGCGGTCGATGAGCTCTTCGCGCTCCTTGGCGACGACCGGGGCGGCGACCCGCGCCTGTGCCGCACCAACTGTCACGACCAGTGCCGCGAGCACCAGGCCCGCGGCGAGACCGAGCTTCGCCCGCAGCGTCTTCGGCATGCGGTCGGCACCCTCGGCCTTCTTCCGGGCGGCGGCCTCGGCGTATCCGTCATCGAGGCTGTGGTCCATGACGTTGGTGAGCAGCGACATGGACGCGTCCGGCCGCGAGGGGCGCGTCGGTGTGCTCCGAACGGGGGGCTGCTGCGGCATGCCGCACATCGTCGCACGTGGCGACCACTACCTCCGAATGGCCCCACCGGCGTGCCGGACAGGCCCCTTTGGGGACACCTGTCCGGCACGCGCGCGTGGTGCGTGTTTCAGCGCCCGGCGCTGTCCACGACCGCCGACCACTCGTCGAGCAACGCCTGGGCGGACGCATCGTCCGGCCCCTCGGCCCACAGGTGGGTGACCGCTTCCGCCGGGTCGGGCAGCACCATCACCCAGCGCCCGTCGGTCTCCACCACCCGTACACCGTCGGTGGTGTCCACGAAGCGGTCTCCTGCCTCCTCGACGACCCGCCGCATCACCAGGCCCTTGACGGCCCAGGGAGTCGCCAGATCCCGCTTCAGGACGTGCGCACGCGGAATGCGCGCGTCGATCTGGCTGAGCGTGAGCTGCGTCCGCGCCACCAGCCCGATCAGCCGTACGAAGGCCGCCGTACCGTCGAAGACGCTGCTGAACTCCGGGACGATGAACCCGCCCTTGCCGTCCCCGCCGAAGATGGTCGTCTCGTCACGCCCCACCCGGGTCAGGTCGTCGGGCGACGTGGTGGTCCAATCGACCTGCGTCCCGTGATAGGCCGCCACCTGCTCCGCGATCCTCGTGGTGGTCACCGGCAGCGCCACACGTCCGCTGCGCCGCTCCGCGGCCACCAGGTCGAGCATCACGAGCAGCGCCCGGTCGTCCTCGACGATCCGCCCCTTCTCGTCGACCAGTGAGAGCCGCTCGCCGACGGGGTCGAACCGCACCCCGAAAGCAGCCCTGGACGACGCCACGATCTCTCCGAGCCGCACCAGGCCGGACCTCCGCACATCGGCGGACTCCGTCGGCCTGGACTCGTCGAGACCGGGATTGACGGTCAGCGAGTCCACCCCGAGCTTGCCGAGGAGACTGGGCAGCACAAGCCCCGCACTGCCGTTCGACGCGTCGACGACGACCTTCAGCCCGGACTCGGAGATCCCGGTCGTGTCGACGTTCCGAAGCAGCGAACCCGTGTACGAGTCGAAGACACTGGCCGGGAAATGCAGGTCCCCGATCTCACCCGGGAACGCACGCCGGTACTCCTGCCGCGCGAACACCCGGTCCAGCTTGCGCTGACTGCCCTGCGACAGATCCGCACCCTGCCCGTCGAAGAACATGATGTCCACGGAATCCGGAACCCCTGGCGACGTCCGGATCATGATCCCGCCGGCACTCCCCCTGGCGGTCTGCTGCCGCGCCACGGGCAGCGGTACGTTTTCCAGGTCTCGTACGTCGATGGCGCTGGCCTGCAGCGCGGAGATGACCGCCCGCTTCAGCGCACGGGCACCACGGGAGTGGTCGCGGGCCGTCGTGACCGTGGAGCCCTTCTTGAGCGTGGTCGCGTAGGCACCGGCGAGCCGCACGGCGAGTTCGGGCGTGATCTCCACATTCAGGATTCCGGAGACGCCTCGGGCCCCGAAGAGATGCGCCTGCCCCCTGGACTCCCAGATCACCGAGGTGTTGACGAACGCGCCGGCCTCGATGGTCTTGAACGGGTAGACCCGCACATTGCCCTGCACGATCGATTCTTCACCGATCAGGCACTCGTCACCGATGACCGCGCCGTCCTCGATCCGGGCTGCGCGCATGATGTCGGTGTTCTTTCCGACGACACAGCCCCGCAGATTGCTGTGCTGACCGACGTACACGTTGTCGTGCACGACGGCTTTGTGCAAAAAGGCGCCGGTCTTCACGACGACATTCGAGCCGACGACGGTGTGTTCACGGATCTCGGCGCCGGCCTCGACCTTGGCGTAGTCCCCGATATAGAGCGGACCGCGCAGAACGGCATCGGGATGCACCTCGGCTCCCTCCGCCACCCACACGCCGGGCGAGAGCTCGAATCCGTCGATCTCGACGTCGACCTTGCCTTCGAGGACGTCGGCCTGCGCCTTCACATAGCTCTCATGGGTACCGACGTCCTCCCAGTAGCCCTCGGCGACATAGCCGTAGACCGGCTTGCCCTCCTTCATCAGCTGCGGGAAGACGTCGCCGGACCAGTCGACGGGCACATCGGCCTCGACATAGTCGAAGACCTCGGGCTCCATCACATAGATGCCGGTGTTCACCGTGTCCGAGAAGACCTGCCCCCAGGTCGGCTTCTCCAGGAAGCGCTCGACCTTTCCCTCCTCGTCGACGATGGTGATCCCGAATTCCAGCGGATTGGGCACACGCGTCAGACAGACCGTGACCAGTGCACCCTTTTCCTTGTGGAAATTGACCAGCTCGGTGAGGTCGAAGTCAGTGAGCGCATCGCCGGAGATGACGAGGAAAGCGTCGTCCTTCAACGCCTCTTCGGCATTCTTGACACTTCCGGCGGTACCGAGTGGCTTCTCCTCGTTGGCATAGGTGAGCTCCATTCCGAGCTCTTCGCCGTCACCGAAGTAGTTCTTGACCAGTGACGCCAGGAACTGGACAGTTACGACGGTCTCATTGAGCCCATGCCTTTTGAGCAGCCGCAGAACGTGCTCCATGATCGGCCGATTGGCGACCGGTAGGAGCGGCTTGGGCATGCTTGAGGTCATGGGACGAAGGCGTGTGCCTTCGCCTCCGGCCATCACGACGGCCTTCATGTCGGAAGCGTCCTCCTAGAAGAGACGACGGTCTAGCCGACTTCACCCGTCCAGATTGTCCCGCATTTTGCCGCCGCGGGCCATCGAGCCACCACCAATGCCAATCGGCGAGCTCAGTCGGCCATGGCGTCCGCACGGACCAGGCGGCGGACCTGTACCACGTAGAGGACTCCTGCCCACCAGTACAGCGTTGTACCCCATCCGGCGAACGCCCATCCGAAAATAGCAGCGAGTGACGAGATCCATCCAGTTCCGTCACTGAGCAGGAGGAGCGGGAAGGCGTACATCAGGTTGAACGTGGCCGCCTTCCCCAGGAAGTTCACCTGCGGCGGCGGATAGCCGTGCCGCCTGAGGATGCCCACCATCACCAGCAGAACCAGTTCTCGCGCCAGAAGTACAGCGGTCAACCAGAGAGGCAGAATCTCGCGCCACGTGAGACCGACCAAAGTCGAGAGAATGTAGAGCCGGTCCGCCGCCGGGTCGAGAAGCCGGCCGAGACTGCTGATCTGGTTCCAGCGCCGCGCGAGCTTGCCGTCCAGGTAGTCACTGACCCCGCTCAGAGCCAGCACCAGAAGCGCCCAGCCGTCACTTTTGGGGCCGCCGAACTCGGGCCTGAGGATCAGCCACAGGAAGAGCGGCACGCCGACGAGCCGCGCCATGCTGAGGATGTTCGGGATGGTGAGCACCCGGTCTGTCTGGACGCGGGTCTCCTGGACCTCCACCCGGGGGCCTCCTGTGGGAAACGTGCCAACGATGCCCCCTGACCTTACCTCAACGCAAAAAAGCTCCGGCTCTTGGGCTTGTGTGCCCAAGAGCCGGAGCTCTAAAGGGAGTTCGGCGGTGTCCTACTCTCCCACAGGGTCCCCCCTGCAGTACCATCGGCGCTGTAAGGCTTAGCTTCCGGGTTCGGAATGTAACCGGGCGTTTCCCTCACGCTATGACCACCGAAACACTATGAAGTTCGACCGGACCGTACACACACATACGGGGTCGTTGCCTCAGAACTAACACAGTGGACGCGAGCAACTGAGGACAAGCCCTCGGCCTATTAGTACCGGTCAACTCCACACGTTACCGTGCTTCCATATCCGGCCTATCAACCCAGTCGTCTACTGGGAGCCTTACCCATCAAGTGGGTGGGAGTCCTCATCTCGAAGCAGGCTTCCCGCTTAGATGCTTTCAGCGGTTATCCCTCCCGAACGTAGCCAACCAGCCATGCCCTTGGCAGAACAACTGGCACACCAGAGGTTCGTCCGTCCCGGTCCTCTCGTACTAGGGACAGCCCTTCTCAAGACTCCTACGCGCACAGCGGATAGGGACCGAACTGTCTCACGACGTTCTAAACCCAGCTCGCGTACCGCTTTAATGGGCGAACAGCCCAACCCTTGGGACCGACTCCAGCCCCAGGATGCGACGAGCCGACATCGAGGTGCCAAACCATCCCGTCGATATGGACTCTTGGGGAAGATCAGCCTGTTATCCCCGGGGTACCTTTTATCCGTTGAGCGACGGCGCTTCCACAAGCCACCGCCGGATCACTAGTCCCGACTTTCGTCCCTGCTCGACCCGTCGGTCTCACAGTCAAGCTCCCTTGTGCACTTACACTCAACACCTGATTGCCAACCAGGCTGAGGGAACCTTTGGGCGCCTCCGTTACCCTTTAGGAGGCAACCGCCCCAGTTAAACTACCCATCAGACACTGTCCCTGATCCGGATCACGGACCCAGGTTAGACATCCAGCACGACCAGACTGGTATTTCAACGACGACTCCCACCATACTGGCGTATGGCTTTCACAGTCTCCCAGCTATCCTACACAAGCCGAACCGAACACCAATATCAAACTGTAGTAAAGGTCCCGGGGTCTTTCCGTCCTGCTGCGCGAAACGAGCATCTTTACTCGTAGTGCAATTTCACCGGGCCTATGGTTGAGACAGTCGAGAAGTCGTTACGCCATTCGTGCAGGTCGGAACTTACCCGACAAGGAATTTCGCTACCTTAGGATGGTTATAGTTACCACCGCCGTTTACTGGCGCTTAAGTTCTCAGCTTCGCCCACCCGAAAGTGAGCTAACCGGTCCCCTTAACGTTCCAGCACCGGGCAGGCGTCAGTCCGTATACATCGCCTTACGGCTTCGCACGGACCTGTGTTTTTAGTAAACAGTCGCTTCTCGCTGGTCTCTGCGGCCACCCCCAGCTCAGAGTGCAAGACCCTTCACCAGGTGTGGCCCCCTTCTCCCGAAGTTACGGGGGCATTTTGCCGAGTTCCTTAACCATAGTTCACCCGAACGCCTCGGTATTCTCTACCTGACCACCTGAGTCGGTTTAGGGTACGGGCCGCCATGAAACTCGCTAGAGGCTTTTCTCGACAGCATAGGATCATCCACTTCACCACAATCGGCTCGGCATCAGGTCTCACCCTCCATGAGTGGCGGATTTACCTACCACTCGGGCTACACCCTTACCCCGGGACAACCACCGCCCGGGATGGACTACCTTCCTGCGTCACCCCATCACTCACCTACTACCACCTTGGTCCGGCGGCTCCACCACTCCCCCTTGCCCGAAGGCTCCGGGGCGGCTTCACGGCCTTAGCATCAGAAGGTTCGATGTTTGACGCTTCACAGCGGGTACCGGAATATCAACCGGTTATCCATCGACTACGCCTGTCGGCCTCGCCTTAGGTCCCGACTTACCCTGGGCAGATCAGCTTGACCCAGGAACCCTTAGTCAATCGGCGCACACGTTTCCCACGTGTGAATCGCTACTCATGCCTGCATTCTCACTCGTCAACCGTCCACAACTACCTTCCGGTGCTGCTTCACCCGGCAGACGACGCTCCCCTACCCATCACGATCCCCGTTGGGGGTCAATATCGCAATGACACGACTTCGGCGGTACGCTTGAGCCCCGCTACATTGTCGGCGCGGAATCACTAGACCAGTGAGCTATTACGCACTCTTTCAAGGGTGGCTGCTTCTAAGCCAACCTCCTGGTTGTCTCTGCGACTCCACATCCTTTCCCACTTAGCGTACGCTTAGGGGCCTTAGTCGATGCTCTGGGCTGTTTCCCTCTCGACCATGGAGCTTATCCCCCACAGTCTCACTGCCGCGCTCTCACTTACCGGCATTCGGAGTTTGGCTAAGGTCAGTAACCCGGTAGGGCCCATCGCCTATCCAGTGCTCTACCTCCGGCAAGAAACACACGACGCTGCACCTAAATGCATTTCGGGGAGAACCAGCTATCACGGAGTTTGATTGGCCTTTCACCCCTAACCACAGGTCATCCCCCAGGTTTTCAACCCTGGTGGGTTCGGTCCTCCACGAAGTCTTACCTCCGCTTCAACCTGCCCATGGCTAGATCACTCCGCTTCGGGTCTTGAGCGTGCTACTCCACCGCCCTCTTCGGACTCGCTTTCGCTACGGCTACCCCACCCGGGTTAACCTCGCAACACACCGCAAACTCGCAGGCTCATTCTTCAAAAGGCACGCAGTCACGAGATGGAAGCAAGCTCCCATCCGACGCTCCCACGGCTTGTAGGCACACGGTTTCAGGTACTATTTCACTCCCCTCCCGGGGTACTTTTCACCATTCCCTCACGGTACTATCCGCTATCGGTCACCAGGGAATATTTAGGCTTAGCGGGTGGTCCCGCCAGATTCACACGGGATTTCTCGGGCCCCGTGCTACTTGGGTGTCTCTCAAACGAGCCGCTGACGTTTCGACTACGGGGGTCTTACCCTCTACGCCGGACCTTTCGCATGTCCTTCGCCTACATCAACGGTTTCTCACTCGCCCCACGGCCGGCAGACCGTGGAAAAGAGATCCCACAACCCCCACGACGCAACCCCTGCCGGGTCTCACACGTCGTAGGTTTAGCCTCATCCGGTTTCGCTCGCCACTACTCCCGGAATCACGGTTGTTTTCTCTTCCTGCGGGTACTGAGATGTTTCACTTCCCCGCGTTCCCTCCACACTGCCTATGTGTTCAGCAGCAGGTGACAGCCCATGACGACTGCCGGGTTTCCCCATTCGGAAACCCCCGGATCAAAGCCTGGTTGACGACTCCCCGGGGACTATCGTGGCCTCCCACGTCCTTCATCGGTTCCTGGTGCCAAGGCATCCACCGTGCGCCCTTAAAAACTTGGCCACAGATGCTCGCGTCCACTGTGCAGTTCTCAAACAACGACCAGTCGTCCGCCAACCACTCGGACCCCGGCAACGTCGAGGGTTCATTCCCTCAGACACCCAACAGCGTGCCCGACACCCTCGCCCCTCCTCGTCCCGTTCCACGCCGAAGCAGTACTGGGAATGAAGAGATGGTCAAGTGCGCCGAATAATCAACGTTCCACCCATGAGCAACCAGCACCGGACACTCGCCGGTGTACTGGCCCCTGGACAACCTCGCGGCTGCCTGGAAGTGCTCCTTAGAAAGGAGGTGATCCAGCCGCACCTTCCGGTACGGCTACCTTGTTACGACTTCGTCCCAATCGCCAGTCCCACCTTCGACAGCTCCCTCCCACAAGGGGTTGGGCCACCGGCTTCGGGTGTTACCGACTTTCGTGACGTGACGGGCGGTGTGTACAAGGCCCGGGAACGTATTCACCGCAGCAATGCTGATCTGCGCGATTACTAGCAACTCCGACTTCATGGGGTCGAGTTGCAGACCCCAATCCGAACTGAGACAGGCTTTTTGAGATTCGCTCCACCTCACGGTATCGCAGCTCATTGTACCTGCCATTGTAGCACGTGTGCAGCCCAAGACATAAGGGGCATGATGACTTGACGTCGTCCCCACCTTCCTCCGAGTTGACCCCGGCGGTCTCCTGTGAGTCCCCATCACCCCGAAGGGCATGCTGGCAACACAGGACAAGGGTTGCGCTCGTTGCGGGACTTAACCCAACATCTCACGACACGAGCTGACGACAGCCATGCACCACCTGTACACCGACCACAAGGGGGACCGTGTCTCCACGGTTTTCCGGCGTATGTCAAGCCTTGGTAAGGTTCTTCGCGTTGCGTCGAATTAAGCCACATGCTCCGCTGCTTGTGCGGGCCCCCGTCAATTCCTTTGAGTTTTAGCCTTGCGGCCGTACTCCCCAGGCGGGGAACTTAATGCGTTAGCTGCGGCACCGACGACGTGGAATGTCGCCAACACCTAGTTCCCACCGTTTACGGCGTGGACTACCAGGGTATCTAATCCTGTTCGCTCCCCACGCTTTCGCTCCTCAGCGTCAGTAATGGCCCAGAGATCCGCCTTCGCCACCGGTGTTCCTCCTGATATCTGCGCATTTCACCGCTACACCAGGAATTCCGATCTCCCCTACCACACTCTAGCTAGCCCGTATCGAATGCAGACCCGGGGTTAAGCCCCGGGCTTTCACACCCGACGTGACAAGCCGCCTACGAGCTCTTTACGCCCAATAATTCCGGACAACGCTTGCGCCCTACGTATTACCGCGGCTGCTGGCACGTAGTTAGCCGGCGCTTCTTCTGCAGGTACCGTCACTTGCGCTTCTTCCCTGCTGAAAGAGGTTTACAACCCGAAGGCCGTCATCCCTCACGCGGCGTCGCTGCATCAGGCTTGCGCCCATTGTGCAATATTCCCCACTGCTGCCTCCCGTAGGAGTCTGGGCCGTGTCTCAGTCCCAGTGTGGCCGGTCGCCCTCTCAGGCCGGCTACCCGTCGTCGCCTTGGTGAGCCGTTACCTCACCAACAAGCTGATAGGCCGCGGGCTCATCCTGCACCGCCGGAGCTTTCGACCCCCACAGATGCCCGTGGAAGTGATATCCGGTATTAGACCCCGTTTCCAGGGCTTGTCCCAGAGTACAGGGCAGATTGCCCACGTGTTACTCACCCGTTCGCCACTAATCCACCCCGAAGGGCTTCATCGTTCGACTTGCATGTGTTAAGCACGCCGCCAGCGTTCGTCCTGAGCCAGGATCAAACTCTCCGTGAATGTTCTCCCGTAATCGGGATGACACCACGAGAGCGGTGCGAGAGGAGGAATAGTCCCCTCACACACAGCGTCCTCGCTGTGTTATTTCAAAGGAACCTCGCCCCAGCCATGACGGCCGGAGACGGGGTATCAACATATCTGGCGTTGATTTTTGGCACGCTGTTGAGTTCTCAAGGAACGGACGCTTCCTTCGTACTCACCCTCTCGGGCTTTCCTCCGGGCGCTTCCCTTCGATGTTTCCAACTCTATCAGTGTTTTTCCGTCTCTCTGACCACCGCTCTGCAGACATGCAGAAGGCGACCCAAGACAGGTCCTAACAAAGTTGAGTTCTGCCGGGCGAGGACACCTGATCGCGTCGCTCAGCCCCAAGCAGGAGTACGACTGTACACGGGGCCACGAAGCCGGTGCAAATCTCTCGGGGTTGTGGTCTAGACCACTTGTGGGTATCTTCCATACGGAACCGCCACTTCACATGTCATACGCTGCTGCCCAGTGCGCCGCGCGGACATGTGGTGACGGCCCGTACATAGATCTCCACTCTTGGGAGGCTTCCCATGACCACCGTGACGTCGCCGCTGGCAGGACGCGCCATCGGATTGGCAGCCGTGCCCGATCCGGTCTTCTCCGGGGCCATGGTCGGCCCGGGCACTGCGATCGATCCCGTGCGTGAACCTTCCGAGGCCGTCGCTCCCGTGGACGGAGTCATCGTCTCTCTGCATCCGCATGCCTTCGTGGTCGTCGACGAGAGCGGGCACGGCGTGCTCACGCATCTGGGCATCGACACCGTGCAGCTCAACGGCGAGGGCTTCGAGCTGCTCGTGAGCAAAGGTGACAGGGTGACTCGTGGTCAGGGTGTGGTGCGTTGGGATCCCGTGGCCGTCGAGGCCGCCGGCAAGTCCCCGGTGTGCCCTGTCGTGGCTCTGGAGGCCACGGCCGAGTCTCTCTCCGATCTGCGTGGCGACGGCGACGTGAAAGCCGGCGACAACCTCTTCGTCTGGAAGTGACACCGGCGCCGTCGTATGACGACAAGTAGGACAACAACGGCGGCGGTGGGACCCGCCGCACTATCGGAGACGGGTGAGATGGAGACAACGCTGCGAGGCGTCGGCGTAAGCCACGGTGTGGCGATCGGCGAGGTACGGCACATGGGGACGGCGGTGCTCGAGCCGCCGGCCAAGCAGATACCGGCGGAGGAAGCGGAGCGGGAACAGGGACGCGCCCGCAAGGCTGTGGAGGCTGTGGCAGCCGACCTGACGGCGCGGGGCAATCTGGCCGGCGGCGAGGCTCAGGCGGTGCTCGAGGCGCAGGCCCTGATGGCCCAGGACCCCGAGCTGATGGCGGACGTGGACCGGCGTATCGCCGTCGGGAGCACGGCCGAGCGTGCCGTGTACGACGCGTTCGCGGCATACCGCGAGCTGCTGGCCGGGGCCGGCGAGTATCTTGCCGGGCGTGTGGCCGATCTCGATGACGTGCGGAATCGTATAGTCGCTCGGCTGCTCGGGGTTCCGATGCCGGGTGTCCCGGACAGCGACGAGCCGTACGTCCTCGTCGCTCGTGACCTCGCGCCCGCGGACACGGCTCTCCTGGACCCGACGTTGGTTCTCGGCTTCGTCACCGAAGAGGGCGGTCCGACCAGCCACAGCGCGATTCTGGCGCGGGCGCTCGGTGTTCCGGCCGTCGTGGCACTGCCGGGTGCCGTTGAGCTCGCCGAGGGCACGGTGATCGCCGTCGACGGCAGCACAGGCGAGATCTTCGTGAACCCGAGCGAGGAGAAGAAGGGGCAACTTGAGGCGGCTGCCGCCGAGCGCAGGGCGGCGCTGACCGCGTCGACCGGTCCCGGTGCGACCGCCGACGGCCACAAGGTGCCGCTGCTGGCCAACGTCGGTGGACCCTCCGACGTACCTGCCGCCGTCGAGGCGGGCGCGGAGGGCGTGGGGCTTTTCCGCACCGAGTTCCTCTTCCTCGACGACAGTAAGAACGCTCCGTCCGAAGAGAAGCAGGTCGCGGCCTACCGGCAGGTGCTGGAGGCCTTCCCCGAGGGCCGTGTCGTCGTACGTGTGCTGGACGCTGGTGCGGACAAACCGCTCGACTTCCTTACCCCGGCCGACGAGCCCAACCCGGCGCTGGGTGTGCGTGGCCTGCGGACGCTGCTCGACCACCCCGACATCCTGCGCACGCAGCTGACGGCTCTCGCGAAGGCTGCCGAAGGACTGCCCGTCCACCTCGAGGTGATGGCCCCGATGGTGGCGGACCGTGCCGACGCCAAGGCGTTCGCCGACGCGTGCCGTGCGGCCGGGCTGCAGGCGAAGTTCGGCGCGATGGTGGAGATTCCCTCGGCCGCGCTGCGGGCTCGCTCGGTCCTGCAGGAGGTCGAGTTCCTGTCGCTGGGGACGAACGATCTCGCGCAGTACACCTTTGCGGCCGATCGTCAGGTGGGGGCGGTGTCCCGCCTGCAGGATCCGTGGCAACCCGCGTTGCTCGACCTCGTCGCGCTGTCCGCGGAGGCGGCCAAGGCCGAGGGCAAGAGCTGTGGGGTGTGTGGCGAGGCCGCGTCCGATCCGCTGCTTGCCTGTGTGCTGGCGGGTCTCGGTGTCACCTCTCTCTCCATGGGTTCGGCGTCGATTCCATATGTCCGGGCGGCGCTGGCGAAGTACACGCTGGCGCAGTGCGAGCGGGCCGCGGCTGCTGCGCGGGCGGCGGACAGCGCCGAGGAGGCGCGCAGCGCGGCTCAGGCGGTCCTGTCCGGCGAGTAGTCGTGGCGCTGCGGCCTTGGGTTGTTCTCGAGGGGCGCTCCACCTGCGGGTGGGGCGCCCCTCCCCTGTTCAGTGGTCGTGGCCCGGCGTGGGTCCGTCCTCACCGAGGTCGGGTGGGGCGCAGTAGTCGACGTTGGACTCCGGGGAGATCAGGTCGCCGGATTCGACGTCGGTGCAGTAGGCGTCGAAGACCTCGCCGGCGGTGAGTGGTTGGAGGCCGTCTGCGCGCAGCCGCCAGCCGTAGATCCGGTCGGGGGCGTCGGTGGCACTGGTCCGCATGACGAGTCCGCCGGGGCTCCGGGTGGCGAGGCCGAGGGCCAGGACCGTGGTGAATTCGAGGGCTTCGGCCTCGTCCATTTCTGTGGTGCCGTCGCCGTCCCGGTCGGCGTGGAGGACGGAGACGAGTGCTTCCGGTGTTCCCGAGACGCTGCAGACGAGGTGCCGGTGGCCTGCGGGGGCCGTGTCGAGGATACGGACGACGAGGTCCGAGGCGCGTGTGAAGGCCGCTCGGCCGATGTCCTCGCCGCACGTCGCGCAGGCACCGAGGCGGGCGAGGAGTGTGGCCGCGTACTCCCAGGTCGCCTGTCGGACGGCTTGGTCGACGAGGGCGGGGAGGAGGTCGGAGAGCGGCTGGCCGTCGTAGGGAATGGTGGGGCCCGTGGTGGCGAGTTCGGCGGTGAAGCGTGTGCGGCTCGACGGGATGTCGGGGTCCAGGTCCCTGTCGGCGCAGAACTCCGCGTATTCCTGTGGATCGAAGAGGGCCACGGTGGTGTGGGTGCCCTGGGCGGCACGTGTCCTGAGCAGGGCTTCGACCTGCTGCAGATAGGCGGCGTGGTCGTCGAAGGTGAAGCTGCGGTAGCGGCGCATGGCCCCGAAGTCGTACTCGTCGGTCAGCAGGCCGATGGTGCCGGCGATTTCGCGGCGCAGGACGCGTCGCATGGTCTGGTGGTCGGTGCGGGCCATGTTTCCCCCTGTGAGCAGTCGATCAATGCTCACTCACAGTAACCGGCAGCACTGACAACGGCCCCGGCCTTCCCCTCCGCGCGGGGAGAGTCCGGGGGCCACCGGTGCGGTGCGGGCTGGTCAGGCGCGTTTGCGGGCGAGGTCCTCGTAGAAGTGCAGGAGGTCGAGGTTGTCGATGGAACCCGGGTTGACCGCTTTGTCGAGGGGCGTGCCCTGGAGGAGGCGCTTGACCGGGACCTCGATGCGTTTCCCGGTGAGAGTGTGCGGGACTCCGGGCACCTCGATGATCTCGTCGGGGATGTGGCGTGGTGAGAGCTGGTCGCGGATGGTCTGCTTGATCCGCCCGAGGAGGGGCTCGTCGAGGACGGCGCCGGGTACAAGGTGCACGAAGAGGGGCATCCAGTAGCCGCCGTCGGGCTGTTCGATGCCGATGACGAGGGATTCCCTGATCTCGGGAAGGCGTTCGACGGCTTCGTAGATGTCGGCGGATCCCATGCGGACGCCCTGGCGGTTCAGCGTGGAGTCGGAGCGGCCGTGGATGACGACCGAGCCGCGGGAGGTCACGGTGATCCAGTCGCCGTGGCGCCAGACACCGGGGTAGGTGTCGAAGTAGCTGTCGTGGTAGCGGCTGCCGTCGGGGTCGTTCCAGAAGTGGATCGGCATCGACGGCATGGGATTGGTGACCACCAGTTCGCCGACCTCGTCGACAACCGGCATGCCGCTGGGGTCCCAGGACTGCAGGTCGGTGCCGAGCCCGGGCGCCTGCAGCTCACCCGTGTATACGGGGAGGGTCGGTACCGCGCCCGCGAAACAGGAGCACACGTCGGTGCCGCCGCTGACGGAGGCGATCCACAGGTCGTCGCGGACCTCGTCGTGCAGCCAGCGGAAACCGTCGGGAGGCAGGGGAGAGCCCGTGGTGGCGACGCACTGGACCCTGGAGAGGTCGAAGTCGCGGGACGGGTGGACGCCTGCCTTGCGGCAGGCCATGACGTACGCCGCCGAGGTGCCGTAGAGGGTGGATCCCGTCCGTTCGGCCACCCGCCATTGGGCGCCCGTGTCGGGATAGCCGGGGCTGCCGTCGTAGAGAACGACCGTCGTTCCGGTCAGGAGGCCGGAGACGAGGAAGTTCCACATCATCCAACCGGTCGACGTGTACCAGAAGAAGCGGTCCTCGGGGCCCAGGTCGCAGTGCAGGCCGAGCTGCTTGAGGTGCTCGATCAGGATGCCGCCCTGGGACTGGACGATGGCCTTGGGCAGGCCGGTCGTACCGGAGGAGTAGAGCACCCAGAGAGGGTGGTCGAAGGGGACCTGTTCGAAGACGGGCTCCACGTCGGCGGCGGTGAGGGCCGACCATTCGAGGGCGTTCTCGGGGGCCTCGGTGCCCAGGAGGGGAATGTGGACGACGGCCCGCAGGGTGGGCAGCTCGCGGCGCAGTTCGGCGACGATGTCGCGGCGGTCGTGCTCCTTGCCGCCGTAGCGGTAGCCGTCGACGGTGAACAGGACGACGGGCTCGACCTGCTGGAAGCGGTCGAGGACGCTGCGGGCGCCGAAGTCGGGGGCGCAGGAGGTCCACACTCCCCCCACGGCGGCCGTGGCGAGGAGGGCGACGACGGCCTGCGGGATGTTCGGGAGGTAGCCGCTGACGCGGTCTCCGGGGCGTACGCCGAGAGCACGCAGCTCCGCCGCCAGGGAGCCGACCTGACGGCGCAGTTCGGACCAGGTCACCGGGTGTGGTTCGTGGGTTTCGTCGACATGAAGGAGGGCCGGTTCCTCCGCGCGAGTGGTGGCAGCACGCAGGGCGTGCTCGGCGTAGTTCAGGGTCGACCCGGGAAACCACTGGGCGCCGGGCATCGAGCGGTCGGCCAGCACGCGCGCGTAGGGGGTGGAGAACCGTACGTCGAACCACTCCGTGACGGCCTTCCAGAACGTCTCCAGCTCGTCGACGGACCAGCGGTGCAGCGACGCGTAGCCGCCCTCGGACGGCGCTCCGTGGTGCTCGGCGGCCCAGGCCTGGAACCGGGTGACCTGCGCCCGGGTGATGCGCTCCGGATCTGGCTGCCAGAGTGGCTGGGGGTTCACGGTCGACATGGGGCGGCTCCCGGCTGTGCGCGTCGTGTGCGTCGTCCGCGCACGGGCTGGGGTGTGCGCGTGACGCGGCTGACACGGACGATGCCATGTGATCGACTTCTGCACCAGGGCGCGCCCCACATAGTCCGTGTCGCAAAGATGTGGTCGAAGCACGGGTGAACGGCAGTTGAACGGCACACGCGCGTGGGGCGCTCAGTGGCAGGGTGAGCAGCATGGACGGTCGTGACCTGGTGCGTTCGGTGAAGGCGGTCGGTTCTGCGGGAGTGGCCCAGGGGTTGCGCACCGTACGAGCCGCGTGGCGCAGAAGGCGTGCCGATGCCACCGGGCTGCCGCCGCGGGGTGCCGAGCGTGCGCGGGTGCCGGGGGTCGTAAGGGACGTGGAGCCGGGTCCTGGTGGCGGGATCGTCCGTTTCAGCCGCTCCGAGTTGCGGATCACCGTCACGGTCAGTGGTGCTGTCTTCTGGGGGTGGGACGGTGCCGCCCCGGAGCCGTCGTACGCACTCGCCGGCCGGTGTCCGGAGCCCGACCCGCGGGCCGTGCTCGAACCCGACAAGGACGGTGGCTGGCGGGTCGTCGCCGAGCGGGTGACGGTGGTCGTGTCGCGGCACGGTGCGGTCGAGGTGCGCACTCCGGGAGGCATGATGCTGCGCCGCGATCTGCCGCCGCGCTGGTGGGAGGCGGCCGGCGGCGGCACGGCGCGCTGGATGCAGCGGTCGGAAGTCACCGCCGACGCGCGGTTCTTCGGGCTCGGCGGGCGGGCTTCCGGGCCCAGGTTGCGCGACGGGACGTACAGGCTGTGGAACACGGACCCGGGGCATGCCTTCGGCCCCGGCGACGACCCTCTGTACATCACCATGCCGGTGCAGCTCGTGGTGGCCGACGCGGCCACGCACCTGGCGTTCCACGACACGTCGTGGGACGGCACGGTGACGGTGCGGGAGGGCGAGGAGGGCGCCGGGTCCCGACATGACCGGGTCGGGACCAGCGAGCTGCGGATGGACGGCGGTCCGCTGCGCTGCTGGGTGATAGTGGGCACTCCCGCGCGCGTGCTGCTCGCCTGGGCTTCCCTGGCCGGGGCGCCCGCGCTGCCGCCGGCGTGGGCGCTCGGGCATCAGCACGCGCGGTGGGGCTTCGGAAGCGAGCATGAGGTGCGGCGGATCGTCGCGGGCTACCAGGAGCGAGGTCTGCCGCTCGATGCCGTCCACCTCGACATCGATCACTTCGACGCCCACCAGGTGTTCACGGTCGACGAGGAGCGCTTTCCCAAGCTGCCGGTGCTGGCCGAGGAGCTGCGACGGGACGGGATCCGGCTGGTGTCGATCGTCGACCCTGCCGTCAAGGCCGCGCCGGGCAACGCGGTGTACGACGGCGGGCTCGCAGAGGACGCGTTCGTGAGGGACGCCTCGGGGCGGCTGGTACGAGGGGTGGTGTGGCCCGGCGACGCGGTGTTCCCGGACTTCACGCACGCGCGCGTGCGGCAGTGGTGGGGCAGGTTGTACGCGGAACGCGTGGCGCAGGGATTCTCGGGCTTCTGGCACGACATGAACGAACCGACTTCGTTCACCGCCTTCGGGGAGTCGACCCTGCCGCGTTCGGCCCGGCACGCCCTGGAGGGGCGCGGTGGTGATCACCGCGAGGCGCACAACGTCTACGCGCTGTGCATGGCCAGGGCGGGGTACGAGGGGCTGCGCGAGCTGGCGCCGGAGGAGCGGCCCTTCCTGTTCTCGCGTTCCGGCTGGGCCGGCATGCAGCGGTACGGGGGAACGTGGTCGGGTGACGTCGCCACGGGCTGGCCCGGCCTGCGGGCGTCGCTGTCGTTGGTGATGGGGCTCGGGCTGTGTGGGGTGCCGTATTCGGGGCCGGACGTCGGCGGTTTCGACGGGAGTCCGTCCCCGGAGTTGTATGTGCGCTGGTTCCAGCTGGGCGCGTACCTGCCGCTGTTCCGTACCCACGCGAGTCTGCGGGCGGGGCGCAGGGAGCCCTGGGAGTTCGGCGCCGAGGTTCTGGAGCACGCGCGCGTTGCGCTCGTCGAGCGCCGGCGTCTGCTGCCGTACTTCATGACTCTGGCGCATCTGGCACGGCGCACGGGAGCCCCTTACGTGCGTCCCCTGTGGTGGGGCGCACCCGAGGACCGCGCGCTGCGTGACTGCGAGGACGCCTTCCTGTTGGGCGACTGCCTGTTGGTGGCGCCCGTGCTCGACCCGGGCGCCGACCGGCGCGCCGTGCAGCTGCCGCGGGGGCGCTGGTACGACACGGCGACGGAGCGGGTGTACGAGGGGCCGGGGCAGGTTCTCGTGGATGCGCCCCTGTCGCGGATCCCGGTGCTCGCGCGCGCGGGTGCCGTCCTTCCCGTACGGGGGGAGGACGACGGCCTGGAGCTGGAGGTGTGGGCGCCCGCCCGTGGGCGGACCGGAGGCGGAACGGTGGTCCCCGACGCCGGCGACGGCTGGGACGAACCCGAGATCGAGCGCTATGTCACCCGCTGGGAGGGCCGGCGCGTCGTCGTCCAGCAGGAAACCGAGGACGGCCTGTGCGAGCCGGCCCTCCCAGTGCGCATACGGGGACTCAAGGAGCGCCGGGCTCAGACGTAGCGGCCCTCGAAGAACGCCCGCACGGCGAGCGTGTGCAGGGGGAAGGCGAGCTCCTCCGGCCTGCGCAGGAGGTGCCAGCCCTCCGTCTCGTCCGTGGCCGTCGGCGCCGGAAGGCGGTCGGCGGGGCGCTCCGGGAGGAGTCCGAAGAGCAGCAGGTGACCGTCGGGAGAGCTCATGGCGTCGACGAGCCGCACATCGCGGCTCGCGGCGTCGATGCCCGTCTCCTCCTTGAGTTCGCGGACGACGGCCTGCCGCCAGTCCTCGCGGTCGTCGATGAAGCCGCCCGGCAATGCGGCGCTTCCGCGCGCGGGGGCGATGGTGCGGGTGATGACGACCAGGGCGGTGCCCTTCGTGTCGTACACGGGCTGGAGCGCGATCGCCACCGGCAGCGGGTTGCGGTAGGCCGTGGTGCCGCAGGCAGGGCAGGTGCGGGGCCAGCCGGAGACGCCTTCTCCGTAGGGCGCTCCGCAGCTCGAACAGTGGGAGTCGGGCGCGGAGTTGCGAGTGGGGTACTGATTTTCGGACACGCGGCGGACTGTATCCGATCACAGCGAGGGCGTCCTCATCAGGCGCCCGACAGCACCTGCCGGAACGTGTCTGCGGCTCTTGACGAGAGACTGCGACGGAACCGGCGCCGCGACGGTGGCCGGATTTCGCCGTGAAGCGGCCGTCCTCGAACCGCCTGCGCTTGTCGACGTCCGGGTGGAACTCCCCTCTTCGTCGCCTGCCCATTCCTTCCGACTCGTGGCAGACTTCTGACGTTCCGTCAGATCTCGTGTCAGGGAGGGGCCTTGTCGCGTACACGTACGCCGGTGGTCGTCGGCTGGTTCGCCGGTGAGGGGGGCGATTTCCGGCTCCTCGGCACTCGCTGCTCGTCCTGCGGCTCGGTCTTCTTCCCACGCGAGGACACCCATTGCCGCAATCCGGGGTGTCCTGGCGGCGACCTGGAGGAGATGCCGCTGTCGCGGCGGGGCCGCGTCTGGTCGTACACGGACGCCCGGTACCGGCCTCCGTCACCCTACGTGAGCGATCCGGAACTTCCGTGGGAGTCGTACGCGTTGATCGCTGTGGAGCTGGAATCCGAGCGGATCGTGGTGCTGGGACAGTCGGTTCCCGGGGTCACCGTCGCCGATCTGACGGTGGGCATGGAGGTGGAGGTCGTCCCGGGCGTGCTGTGCGAGGACGCGGAGACGACCTGGACGACGTGGCACTGGCGGCCGACGGGGGTGAGCGCATGACGCAAGAGGTGGCGGTGCTCGGCGCGGGCATGCACCCCTGGGGCAAGTGGGGGCGCGGTTTCGTCGAGTACGGGACGGCGGCGGCCCGAGCGGCTCTCGCCGACGCCGGTCTGGACTGGCGGGACGTGGGATCGATAGTCGGCGCGGACACGGTCCGCGGGGGCTATCCGGGGTACGTGGCAGGGGCGACGTTCGCGAAGGCGCTGGGCTGGCAGGGGGCCCGGGTCACGAGCGTGTACGCGGCGTGCGCGTCGGGGGCCCAGGCGATCAACACCGCGCGTGCGCAGATCCTCGCGGGGCTGGCGGAGGTGGTGCTCGTGGTGGGCGCCGACGCCGCCCCCAAGGGGTTCTTCCGCCCGGCGGGCGGGGACCGGCCAGACGATCCCGACTGGCTGCGCTTCCGGGTGCTGGGCGCCACCAATCCCGCGTACTTCGGGCTGTACGCGCGTCGGCGCATGGCCGTGCACGGGGACACTCTGGACGACTTCGCCCAGGTCAAGGTGAAGAACGCGGCCATGGGTGCGCTGAACCCGTATGCGCGCTACCGCAAGCGGGTCACCGCCGAGGAGGTGGCGGCCTCGGCGGTGGTCGCCGATCCACTGCGGCTGCTCGACATCTGCGCGACCTCGGACGGCGGAGCGGCGCTGGTGCTGTCCACGATGGAATTCGCGCGCCGGCACGGAGCCGCGGAGCCGGTGCGCATCCGGGCGGTGTCGACGGTGACTCCGAGATACCCCAGCACGGTGCT
The DNA here is from genome assembly GCF_040782645.1 of Streptomyces sp. HUAS ZL42. Classification (GTDB taxonomy): domain Bacteria; phylum Actinomycetota; class Actinomycetes; order Streptomycetales; family Streptomycetaceae; genus Streptomyces. The sequence continues at coordinate 8,242,822 of NZ_CP160403.1, read as the reverse complement.
GGACCTGCCGGACATCGCGACGGACTCCGCGGTGGCGGCGGAGCCCCCCTCCGAGACGTTCCGCGCCTCGATCGCCCGGGCGGCCTACGAAGAAGCCGGCACAGGTCCGGAGGACCTGTCTCTCGCCGAGGTCTACGACCTGTCCACGGCCCTGGAGCTGCAGTGGTACGAGGATCTGGGACTGTGCGGTGAGGGGGAAGGGGCCAAGCTGCTTCGCGAGGGCGCGACGGCGCCCGGCGGGCGCATACCCGTGAACGCCAGCGGTGGACTGGCCTCCTTCGGGGAGGCCGTGCCGGCACAGGCCATCGCCCAGGTCTGCGAGCTGACCTGGCAGTTGCGGGGCTGGGCGGGTGAGCGTCAGGTCGCCGGAGCGCGCGCGGGGATCACGGCGAACCAGGGGTTGTTCGGGCACGGCTCGGCAGTGGTCGCGGTGCGGTGAGGCGGGAAGGAGGCCCGGCGGAACAGAGCCTCACGGGTCCGGCGCGGACACCAAGGTGGGGGTCATACGCTGTGTGATCACCCGGGAATCCTGCGTGAACGTCTCATGAACTGGGCCTGGGCACTTTTCGGCGGCGACATCATGCTCCCGTGCGCTCCTGGACGGACACTCTCCGCTTCGCCTTCCAACCGGTGGTCAACCTCACCACCGGCGGGGTCACGGGCCTGGAGATACTCGCCCGTCCCGAGGCCGGAGACATCCTGGCCGAAGCCCGCCGTGACCCCGAACTCGACGGGCGGCTCGCCGTGCTGGCGGTTCGTGCGGCGGCGCACAAGGAGACGCTGCTGCCACTGCACGTGAACGTGTTCGCGGGCACCCTGGCCGACCTCGGCGGGCTCACCTCGCTGCACGACGCCGTGCGCGAGGTGGGGCGGCTGCCGTGGGAGGTGACACTCGACGTCCTTCCGCCGTACACGCACGTGCCGCAGTCCGCTCTGCTGGAGGCGGTGGCCGGGCTGCGTGGCCAGGGCTTCCGGATCAGCGCGGACGGCGTCGGGGACGGGGACGTACCGCTGCGGCTGCTCACGGACCTCGCCCCCGATCTCGTGAAACTGGACGCGTCACTGCTGGCGCGGCCCACCGCGGTGCGGGCGATGCGCACGCTGTGCGACGGACTGGGAGCACTGCTGTGCGTCGAGGGCGTGGAGACCGAGCTGCAGTGTGCGGCCGCGCTGTCGGCCGGTGCGCAGCTGGCGCAGGGCGAGCTGCTCGCTCCGCCGGCCCGGCTGCCCGCAGCGGACGTATACGTTCCACCGCCCTCGGCCGATTCGGTGGCGATGCCACCGTCAGGGCCCTCGGTGCGGGAGTTCGTGCGGCCCGCCGCGCTGCTGCCGGCGACCGCGTCCGCCGGACAGGTGCGGGCATTGCTGACCGGGTCGCCGGACGTGTCGGGCGTGCTGCTCGTGGACCGGGCGGGAGTACCCGTCCGGTCGGTGCACCGGTCGCGATTCCTGTTGTCGATGTCGGGGCGTTACGGCCATGCCCTGTACGCCGACCGGCCCGCCGCCAAGCTCGGCGATCCGCCCCGGACGGTGGGCGTGGACGCCACCGCGTGGGAAGTGCTGGACGTGGTGGCGGTCGGCGCCCGGGACCGTACCTCGGACGACGTGGCCGTCGTCGACCGGTACGGGCGCTGTGTGGGCGTCGTACGGCTCGCGGATCTGGTGCGGGCACTGGCCGAGAGCCGGGTCGAGGAGGCCGCCGGACTCAATCCGCTGACGCGGCTGCCCGGCTCGGACGCGATCACCGGTGAAGTGGACCGACGCATCGCGGCCGGGCGGGCGTTCGCCCTGAGCTGGCTGGACATCGACCACTTCAAGCAGGTCAACGACGGGGCAGGCTTCGCGGCGGGCGACGAACTGATCCGGTCCGTGGGGCGCGCGCTGCAGGACGCGCAGTCCGGGGCCACGCGCGTGGGGCACATCGGCGGGGACGATTTCCTGGTCCTCGCGGACCCGGAAGACCTGGATCCGCTGGCCGCCTGCGTGCTGGACGCACCCTGGTCTGCGGGCGGACGGCCGGTCACGCTGTCCCTGGCCACGGTCCTGTGCAGCCCGGGCAGCGTGTCCGACCACCGGCAGGCGGCCGCGTGTCTGGCGCCGCTGAAGCAGGCCGCCAAGGCGTTGCGCGGGGCGAGCTGGGTGCTGGGGCGCGCCGGGCTGCCCGGGCACGAGATCCGGCGGGGCTCCGGGGCGCCTCCGGTGGAGACGGAGCGGCTCGTGGCGGAGCCGGGCATGGGTTGAGGCGCCGACGTCCGTCTCGGTGGCCGGACAGAGGCGACCGCACAGTGGTCCCCCGGCCCCCGGAATCCGGGCCGGGAAATCGCTTGCAGAGTCCGGCCCGGGAATCGCCTGCAGTGGTCTCTCCCCGGGCCCCGTGCGCCTTCCGCCAGGGCCGGGTTCACCTCAACTCCGGTGTGCATCGACCGCCGTCGCGCCGGCCGGGCGGGCCGCCGAGGAAGCCACGGACCGGCTGCGGCGGCCCCCAACCGTTGCCGTCTGCCTCCTTGACGCTCCCTGGGCTCCGGTGAACACTTCCCGGTGTCAGCCGACATCGCCGTACATTTTCGGCGTATCCGCGCACTGCGCCGCGCGGCTTCCGAGCCACCGCTCCCCCACGGGCGATTTCGGTCACGACGACACGCTCGTCACGGACGCCGGGCGGGGCTCGGGACCTCCCTGCCTTGGCCGAAGTCGCCATGGGAAACGCACCCTGACGGAGGACCGGGGCCGATCGTCCCGGGCCAGGGCCTAGGAGCCGCCATGAGCAACGGAGACATCTTTCTCGGTGAAGTCATCGGTACCGCGATCCTGATCCTCTTCGGCGCCGGAGTGGTCGCCGCCGTCGTACTGAACTACTCCAAGGCGAAGGACGCCGGCTGGGTCGTGATCGCGTTCGGGTGGGGATTCGGCGTGATGGCCGGGGCGTACACCGCCGCGCCGCTGTCCGGCGGGCACCTCAACCCGGCGGTGACCATCGGGATCGCCATCGACACGGGAGACTGGGACAAGGTCCCGCTCTACATCGCCGGGCAGATGGTCGGTGCGATGCTCGGCGCCGTGCTGTGCTGGCTGGTCTACTACGCGCAGTTCCATGCCAACGCCGACGAGGACCTGGCACAGCCGACGCTCGGGATCTTCTCCACCGCTCCCGCGATCCGCAATCCCGTGGCGAACCTCATCACGGAGGCCATCGCGACCATCGCGCTGGTGCTGCCCATCCTGGCCTTCGGCCTGACCAAGGGACTCGGCGAGTCCGGCACCGCGATTCTGATCGTCTCGTTCCTGGTGGTCGGCATCGGTCTGTCGCTCGGCGGTCCCACCGGGTACGCCATCAACCCGGCCCGTGACCTGGGCCCGCGCATCGTCCACGCCCTGCTCCCGATCCCCAACAAGGGCACCTCGGACTGGGGCTACGCGTGGATCCCGGTAGCGGGACCGCTGATCGGCGGGGCGCTTTCCGGGCTCATCTTCAACGCAGCCTTCTGAAGGAACCGACGAAGGGGACGTCATGACGGACAAGTTCGTCGCCGCTATCGACCAGGGCACCACCTCCAGCCGCTGCATCATCTTCAACCAGGACGGCGCGATCGTCGCCGTCGACCAGCGCGAGCACCGCCAGATCTTCCCCAAGCCCGGCTGGGTGGAGCACGACGCCACCGAGATCTGGTCCAAGGTCCAGGCCGTGGTCGCCGGGGCGATCGCCAAGGCCGGGCTGCGCGCCGACCAGCTCAGCGCGCTCGGCATCACCAACCAGCGCGAGACGACGGTGCTGTGGGACCGGGCCACCGGCAAGCCCGTCCACAACGCCATCGTGTGGCAGGACACGCGCACCGCGGCCCTCTGCAACGAACTGGGCGGCTCGGACGGGCAGGACCGCTTCCGCGAGCAGACGGGATTGCCGCTCGCCAGCTACTTCTCCGGCCCCAAGGCCGCCTGGCTGCTCGACAACGTGCCCGGCCTCCGGGCCCGCGCCGAACACGGCGAGATCGCCTTCGGCACGATCGACTCCTGGCTGATCTGGAACCTCACCGGCGGTACCGAAGGCGGGCAGCACGTCACCGACGTGACCAATGCCGGACGCACCATGCTGATGAACCTGGAGACCCTCCAGTGGGACTCGTCGATCCTGTCCGCAATGAATGTGCCCGAGGCCGTTCTGCCCGAGATCAGGTCGTCCGCGGAGGTGTACGGCACCGCCGTCGGGCAGCTCGCCGGAGTGCCGGTCGCCTCGGCCCTGGGCGACCAGCAGGCCGCCGTGTTCGGGCAGGCCTGCTACGACGTGGGCACGGCGAAGAACACGTACGGCACGGGCAGCTTCCTGCTGCTCAACACGGGCAACCGGCCGGTGCCGTCGAAGAGCGGGCTGCTGACGACGATGGGCTACAAGATCGGCAGCGAGGCACCCGTGTACTGCCTGGAGGGGGCGATAGCCATAACGGGTGCGCTCGTTCAGTGGTTCCGCGACCAGCTCGGAATCATCCGCAACGCCGACGAGATCGAGACCCTGGCCGCAAGCGTCGACGACAACGGCGGCGCTTACATCGTGCCCGCGTTCTCGGGCCTGTTCGCACCGTACTGGCGCTCCGACGCGCGCGGTGTCGTCACCGGCCTCACCCGGTACGTCACGAAGGCACATCTCGCGCGCGCGGTGCTCGAGGCGACGAGCTGGCAGACACGCGAGGTCGTGGACGCCATGTTCCAGGATTCGGGAGTGCACATCACGACCCTGAAGGTGGACGGCGGCATGACGAAGAACAACCTGCTCATGCAGCACCAGGCAGATGTGCTCGGCGTACCGGTGATCCGGCCCAGGGTCTCCGAGACGACCTGTCTGGGCGCCGCGTACGCCGCAGGGCTGGCCACGGGCGTGTGGAACGACCTCGACGAGCTCAAGGCGCACTGGCAGAAGGACGTCGAGTGGACTCCGGCCATGGAGACGTCCGTGCGTGACCGCGAGTACCACAACTGGCGCAAGGCCGTGGAGAAGAGCTTCGGCTGGGTGGAGGACGGCGACGGCAACTAGGCACGCGCGTGCCTGATGGATGACTGCGGCCCGTACCCCGGTCGGCGGGGGTACGGGCCGCGCTCGCCGGTTCAGGTGGTGACGCTCTGACGGCGCTCCGTCCCGAAGTCCATGGCGTGCTGGACGACGCCGATGAGGACCTCCTTGACCGACTCCCGGTCGCGGGCGTCGCACAGCACGAGGGGTACGCCCTCGTCGAGGTCGAGGGCCTGGCGGATGTCGCCGGCCGGGTAACGGGGGGCTCCCTCGAAGCAGTTGACGCCGACGATGAAGGGGATGGAGCGCCGCTCGAAGTAGTCGACAGCGGCGAAACAGTCCCCCAGGCGGCGCGTGTCGGCGAGCACGACGGCGCCCAGTGCGCCCTCGGAGAGCTCGTCCCACATGAACCAGAACCGCTCCTGGCCGGGCGTGCCGAACAGGTACAGCACGAGGTCCTCGCGCAGCGTGATGCGGCCGAAGTCCATGGCCACCGTGGTGGTGTGTTTGGCTTCCACGCCGCTGATGTCGTCGACCGGGCGCCCGGCCTCGGTCAGGTACTCCTCGGTGCGCAGCGGTTTGATCTCGCTGACCGCTCCAACCAGGGTGGTCTTGCCCACGCCGAAGCCGCCGGCCACCAGGAGCTTGAGCGTGACGGGCTCGACCGGGGGCTTGCCGCGCTCAGAACGCCCGAAGATCATCGATCTGTTCTCCTGCTCGATGGGGGTCGTGCGACGGTGGGCCGTAGCCTCCGCCGCCGGGGGTTTCGACGACGAGCACGTCGCCGGGGCCGACCTCGGCCGAGTCGCTGCCGCCGAGTTCGACGACGGTGCCGTCCGCGCGTTCCACCCGGTTCGCGCCCAGCGCGCCGGGTTCACCGCCCGCCAGGCCGTACGGCGGGACCCTGCGGTGCTGGGACAGCGTGGAGACGGTCATGGGCTCGTGGAAGCGGATGCGTCGCACCGCGCCGTCCCCGCCGCGCCACCGACCGATGCCGCCGCTGCCGCGCCGGACCGCGAACTCGTCGAGCTGTACGGGCAGTCGCCACTCCAGGACCTCGGGGTCGGTCAGCCTCGAGTTGGTCATGTGGGTCTGGACGACCGGCGCGCCGTCGAAGCCGTCGCCGGCGCCGGATCCTGAGGCGACGGTCTCGTAGTACTGGTGGCGTGCGTTGCCGAAGGTGACGTTGTTCATGGTGCCGGATCCCTCGGCCTGGACGCCGAGTGCCGCGTAGAGGGCGCCGGTGATGGCCTGGGAGGTCTCCACGTTGCCCGCGACGACGGCCGCGGGCGGCTCGGGTGCGAGCATGGAGCCGGGCGGCACGATGATCTTCAGGGGGCGCAGACAGCCGTCGTTGAGCGGAATGTCGTCGGCGACGAGGGTGCGGAAGACGTACAGGACGGCCGCGTTCACCACCGAGAAGGGTGCATTGAAGTTGGTGGCGAGTTGCGGTGACGTGCCGGTGAAGTCGACCGTGGCGGACCTGTTTTCGCGGTCCACGCGCACGCGCACGCAAATGACGGCGCCCGAGTCGGTCTCGTAGGCGTACTCGCCGTCGTCCAGGGCGTCGACGACGCGGCGCACGGCCTCCTCCGCGTTGTCCTGGACGTGTCTCATGTAGGCCTGGACGACATCGAGGCCGAAGTCCTGGATCATCCGGCCGACTTCGTCGACGCCCTTCCGGTTGGCGGCGATCTGGGCGCGCAGGTCGGCGAGGTTGGTCTTCGGATTGCGGGACGGGTAGGGCGCGTCGGTGAGCAGGCGGAGGGTCTCCTCTTCCCGGAAGCGGCCGTTCTCGGCGAGCAGCCAGTTGTCGAAGAGGACGCCCTCCTCCTCGATGGTGCGGCTGTTCGCCGGCATGGACCCGGGGGCGATACCGCCGATCTCGGCGTGGTGACCGCGGGAGGCCACGTAGAAGAGGATCCGGTGACTTTCCGTGTCCGTGGAGTCGAACACGGGGGTGATGACCGTGACGTCGGGCAGATGCGTGCCGCCGTGGTACGGGTCGTTGACCGCGTACGTGTCACCGGGACGCATGCCGGACCCGCGGCGGCGGATGACCTCCTTGACGCTCGTGCCCATCGAACCCAGGTGGACGGGGATGTGCGGCGCGTTGGCCACCAGGTTTCCGTCCGGGTCGAAGAGGGCGCAGGAGAAGTCCAGGCGCTCCTTGATGTTGACCGACTGGGCCGTGGACTCGAGCCGCGCGCCCATCTGCTCGGCGATCGACATGAAGAGGTTGTTGAAGACCTCGAGGAGAACCGGGTCCGCTTCCGTGGCGAGATCGGAACTCTGCGTAATCGTCGCGCGTTCCATGACCAGATGCCCGTCGTCGCTCGCCATGGCCCGCCAGCCGTCGTCGACGACGGTCGTAGCGCCGGCCTCGGTGATGATCGCGGGGCCGGTCACGGTCTCGCCGGGAGGCAGATCCTCCCGGCGGTGGAGGGGTACGTCGCGCCAGGCGCCGCCGGTGTGGAGGCGGACGGTCTCGGGCGCGGCGGGGCGGCCTTCGTACGGGGCGAGGGCGGAGAGATCGGGGGGATCGGTGATGCCGGTGGCTTCCACGGAGAGCGCTTCGACGACGATCGGGCGGTCGAGCGTGAAGGAGTACGTGGCGCGATGACGTTCTTCGAAGGCGTGCCTCATCGTGTCGGGCTCGGTCAGCTCGACGGTGAGGGTGGTGTCGGTGCCGTCGTAGCGCAGCTGGGCGCGGCGGGTGACCTCGATGCGGTCCTGCGCTACGTCCTCGGCGAGGAGTTCGGCCCGGGCTGCTGCCTCGAGGTCGTCTGCGGTCTTTCGGACGGTGGTCATCGAGGCGGGCTCCAGCGGGGCCTCGACGGACTGCTCGCGCATGGCGGTGGTGTCGGCGAGGCCGATGCCCAGGGCCGACAGGACACCGGCCATGGGCGGCACGAGAACCGTGCGGATGCCGAGAGAGTCGGCGACCATGCAGGCGTGCTGGCCGCCCGCGCCACCGAAGGTGGTGAGGGCATAGCGGGTGACGTCGTGGCCCTTCTGGACGGAGATCCGCTTCACGGCGTTGGCGATGTTGGCGACGGCGATCTGCAGGTAGCCCTCGGCGACCTGCTCGGGGGTGCGGTCGTCACCGGTCCGCTCGCGGATCTCACGCGCGAGGGCGGTGAAGCGGTCACGGACGAGCCCGTGGTCGAGGGGCTGGTCTCCGTCGGGACCGAACACGTGGGGGAAGTGGGCGGGCTGGATCCGCCCGAGCATGACGTTGGCGTCGGTGACGGCGAGGGGGCCGCCGGCGCGGTAGCAGGCGGGTCCCGGGTCCGCGCCCGCCGAGTCCGGCCCCACGCGGTAGCGGGAGCCGTCGAAGTGGAGGACGGAGCCGCCGCCGGCCGCGACGGTGTGGATGTCGAGCATGGGGGCGCGCAGCCGGACTCCGGCGATCTGGGTGGTGAAGACACGCTCGTACTCGCCGGCGAAGTGCGAGACGTCCGTGGACGTGCCGCCCATGTCGAATCCGATGACGCGGTCGAAGCCCGCGAGCTGGGACATGCGCGCCATGCCGACGATGCCACCCGCGGGTCCGGACAGGATGGCGTCCTTGCCGCGGAACTGCCCTGCCTCTGCGAGACCACCGTTGGACTGCATGAACATCAGCCTGACGCCTTCGAGTTCGTCGGCCACGTGCTGGACGTAGCGGCGCAGCACCGGCGACAGGTAGGCGTCGACGACGGCGGTGTCACCGCGCGGAACGAGCTTCATCAGCGGGCTGACCTCGCTGGACAGCGAGATCTGGGGGAAGCCGATGCGCGCCGCCAGGTCCCCGACCTCCTGTTCGTGGGCGGGGTGGAGATGGCTGTGCAGGCAGACCACGGCGACGGCGTGGATCCCGTCGTCGTACGCCTCCTGAAGGGGCCCTGCGAGGCCGGCGAGGTCGGGGGCGCACAGGACGGTGCCGTCGGCGGCGATGCGCTCGTCGACCTCGAGGACGCGTTCGTACAGCAACTCGGGAAGTTCGATACGGCGGGCGAAGATCCGGGGGCGGTTCTGGTAGGCGATGCGCAGGGCGTCGCGCAAGCCGCGGGTGATGACCAGCAGGGTGCGCTCGCCCTTGCGCTCCAGGAGGGCGTTGGTGGCGACCGTCGTACCCATGCGCACGGCTTCGACGGGTTCCCGGGAGCCACCCAGGAGCTCACGGACGCCCGCGACGGCCGCGTCGGAGTACCGCGCGGGGTTGTCCGACAGCAGTTTGTGCGTCAGCAGCCGGCCGTCGGGGCGTCGCGCGACGATGTCCGTGAAGGTGCCGCCCCGGTCGACCCAGAACTGCCAGCCTGTCACGTCTTCACCCCGCTTCCGCGCTGTTCACAGCGCCCGGAGGCCGTTGATCACGTCGCGCAGAATACTCTCGTCCGGCAGTTCCGCAGGAGGTACTGGCCGGTTCACATGGACGAATTCCGCGTCCACGAGGTCCCCCACGAGGACCCGTACCACGCCGATGGGAAGGTCGAGTTCGGTGGAGAGTTCGGCTACCGACTGGGGGGTGTCGCGGCACAGATCGACGATGTCCACGTGTTCCGGGGACAGGCTGTGGTCCGCTTCCGGGTCGTCCGAGTGGGGTTCCGTGACGACCACCGCGATCAGGTCCAGGCGGTGCTGGGCCGCGCTGGTGGTGCGGCCGCGCGTCATGGCGTACGGGCGGACGACCGGTCCGGCATCGTCGTCGAACCAGTGGCTTCTTCCCTGACCGTCTGCGCTCATGTCATCCCACTACCCGCCTGCGGGCAGATCGGTGCGCGGAGCGGTGCCCAGATGTACTCCGACCCGCTTGACGAGGAGAGTCATCTCGTAGGCGACCTGGCCGACGTCCGAGTCGGCGTCGGAAAGGACGGCGAGGCAGCTGCCGTCGCCTGCGGACGTGACGAACAGGAAGGCGTCGTCGAGTTCGACGATGGTCTGCCGGACGCTGCCTGCCTCGAAATGACGGCCCACGCCCTTGGCGAGGCTGTGGAACCCGGAGGCGACGGCAGCCAGGTGCTCGCTGTCCTCCCTGGTCAGGTCCTTGGACACGCCCGTGGGCAGGCCGTCGCCGGAGAGCACGACGGCCTTGCGGATACTGGCGACCCGGTCGATGAGGTCGTCGAGAAGCCAGTTCAGTCCGCCCTTGCTGGTCGCGCTGTGGCCGGTCGGCTTCGGTGCGGTCATCGCCCGTCCCCCTTGGTTCCTTGTGGTGCTGTGCCGCTGTGGGCGTCGTCGCCCGCGGCGTTCTCTGCGCGGCCGCGCTGCCAGCCGCGCTGGAGCGAGGCCATACGGCTGCGTACCTCGTCGGCGTCGCGCTCGTCCGGCTCCGGGCCGTCCTCCGGGCGCCGCCCGGTGCTCTGCCTCAGCTGGGGCGCCAGACTCGCCTGGCGTACACGTCTGGGCAGCGCTCCCGAGCCGGAGCCTGACTCGTGGGGCGGGGTCGCAGGGCGCTGGGCGGAGTCATCGGGGCCGCTCGACGAACCGGCGCGCCGCTGTGGCACACCGCCGGCGCCCTGCGCCGTGTTGTCCGGAGGGCTCGAAGCGATCGCCGGGCGGCGAGTGCGCCTGGGGAGGGCGGGCGCCTGCGACGGCTCGTCGGGGGTCTCCCCGGGCCTCGTGGCGTCTGCGCCCTGGTGGAGCGGTTCCGCCGTGGTACGGCGGCGGGTCGGCAGGGGCGGGGTCGCCTCATTCTCCGCGCGGCGCGGGCCCGGAGGGGTCGCGGGCCGTTCGTCCGTCTCTTCTCGCCGGGGACGCTGCTCGAGGACCGGGCGGCCGTGCGAGCTGACCAGTTTCGGTGCCCGGCGGCGTGGCAGCGGCACGGGAGCGCCGATGCGCTCGTCCGGACCGGGGTGCTCGGGCCCGCCGCCCGTCTCGGAAGGAGCGCGGTGCTGCTCGTTCGCGCGGCCGGCCGGCGCTCCCTCGGCCTCGGCGATCGAGCGGCGCGGGCGGAAGAGTCCGCCGCGTTCGCCGTCCTCGTCTTCGAGGGGGTCCGGGAAGGGGTTGAGTGCGTCCAGCGCGACGGGTGCCTCGAGTTCCACGGGCCCGTCCAGAAGCGAGGCGGGCAGACCCGGGACCGGCGCCGGCACCTCGGAGAGGGCAGCCCTGGAGGTCTCCGCGAGCTTGTTCTCCTTCGCCGGGCGGGGCCGGTCGAGCCGGAAGCCGACGCCGTTGGTGTCCGGGACGTCGTCCGTCAGCAGCACTTCGGGGATGAACACGACAGCGGTGGTGCCGCCGTACGGGGACGGCTGCAGGGAGACGCGGACGTTCTGTCGCTGAGCGAGCCGGCTGACCACGAACAGCCCGAGCCGGTCGGTGTCGGAGAGCTCGAACTCCGGTGTCTCGGCAAGCCGGAGATTGGCGTCCAGGAGTGCCTCGGCCGCCATGCCGAGGCCCCGGTCGTGGATCTCCAGGGTGAAACCGTTGGCGACGCGTTCGCCCATCACCTGCACGGCGGTGTGCGGCGGCGAGAACACCGTCGCGTTCTCCAGGAGTTCGGCCACGAGATGGGTGAGGTCCGCGACGGCCGGGCCCGTGACGGCGATGCGGGGCAGGCGGCGCACCTCGATGCGTTCGTAGTCCTCGACCTCGGCGACGGCGGCCCGCACGATGTCCATGAGCTGGATGGGCTTGCGCCACTGCCGCGAGGGGGCGGCGCCGGAGAGGATCACCAGGCCCTCGGCGTGGCGGCGCATGCGGGTGGTCAGGTGGTCGAGGCGGAACAGGTCGGCGAGTTCCTCGGTGTCCTCCGTCCTGCGTTCCATGGTGTCGAGCAGGGTGAGCTGCTTGTGCAGGAGGACCTGGCTGCGGCGGGCGAGGTTCACGAAGACCTCGGAGACGCCGGCGCGGAGTTCGGCCTGTTTCACGGCGGCTTCGACGGCGGCGCGTTGCAGGGTGTTCAGGGCCTGTCCGACTTCGCCGATCTCGTTCCTGTCGTACTCCAGGAGCGGGACCTCGGTCTCCACGTCGACCTGTTCGCCGGCCGAGAGACGGCGCATGACGCTGGGCAGGCGCACGCCGGATGCCTCGTGGGCCTCCAGGCGCAGCTGCCGCAGGTCGCGGATCAGGCGCCGGCCGATGCGCATGGACAGGAAGAGCGAGAGCAGCAGGGCGATCAGGCCGAGGACGCCCACGACAACGGCCTGGACGATGACGCCCATCGCAACGGGACGAACTCGGTCCTGGTAGCGGTCGTTGGCCTGCTCGTCGAGGGTGCCGAGCTCGTCGAGCACGTTTGCGGCCGCGGCGTCCCAGTTCTTGGCGGTGACCCCCCGGGGCATGCTGCCGGGCTCGGCGGAGATGACGGCCTGTTCGGCCGTCCGCAGCGGGGCGGTGGTGGCGTTCTTCCAGAAGCGCTCGTACCGTTCGCGTTCCGCGGAGGGCAGGTGCGCGAGGCTGATGTCGTAGAACGCGTTCCGCTGCGCCTCGAGGTCGGACACCCCTCGGATCTCGTCACGGTTGACGTGTCCCACCACAAGGGCGGAGCCGAGCAGGGCGTCCTCCCGGGAGAGCAGTTCGCGGGCGCGGGCGACGTTGACAAGCGCGCGATACTGCTTGTCCATCTCCACGCTGTCGACCACGTCCAGGGCTGCCAACAGATCGTAGGAGGGGTCGATCAGCCGGTTGTAGAGATCCAGGGCCTGCGCCCGGGTGACGGTGCCCTCCTCGACGCTGCGGCGCAGGGAGTCGACACCGTCGAAGGCGTCCAGGACGGCCGTGAGGCCCTCGCCTTCGTCCGTGTCCAATGCATCGTGCACATCGGGGTCGTTGGCGTTCCCCCGGATCTCGGCGATGGCCTCGTCCGTGGCGGTGCGGGTGCGGCGGAGCGCGGAAAGCGCGTTGGAGGCCCGGGGATCGGCGAGGTAGACGAGGGTCTGCCGGCGTTCCTGCTGGATGACGCGGACGGTGTCCTCGACGGGGTAGCCGATCTTCTCCACGACATCGGACACGCTGAACAGGCGGCCCGCTTCTCGCCCTGTGAGTATCGTGGCGAAGCCCCAGATCGCGGTCAGGGAGACCAGCGGCACGAGAAGCAGCGCCACGATCTTCCGGCGGATCGACTTCCCGCGAAAGCGCATGGCCTCCCCCAGCTCGCCCCCCACCGATCAGGGGGTACACATGTGCGTCAACAAACGGCGCGAGCCTACTACCGACGCACAGGTAACTCGAAGACCGGTCCGGAACCTGAACTTCCGTACCGGCGGCGAGACATGGGGAGTTGTCCCGTCATTGCGGGAGATGGTGCCCCGGATCCAGTGGTGGCCAAGTGACCGGAACCGCCGCGCCCGTCCGACCTGTTGGCCAGAACTTTTCGTTCCGTGGGAATCTTCGAGACGTGCCATTCGTCCTTCTCTACAGGAAATGGGGGGCGGAATCGGCCACAGGAGCCGTATCCCGCACCTGGGCGGCGTAAATCAGCGCAAGCCGGGCAGCCACTGGGGAGCCGGGTCTTCGGGCCCGGGGCAAACGGTCTGCCGGCGGTGGGGAGTGACACGGTGATGGGCACGGCGGAGCGGCGCGAGGCGCCCGGTGACGGAGCGGCGACGCGGGTGACGGAGCGGAGGGGCACCGAGGCACCGGCTCGCGACTTTCCGGCGGACGAGCGCGCGACGAGGGGCGCGCACGACGTTCCGGAGCGCACGGACGGGGGGACTGCGGTGTACGGGCGCAAGGCACGGTCCAAGGAGACCGACACGAGGCAGGAGCAGCCGCAGTACCGGCCGTTGTGGGTCGAAGAGCCCGCCCGGCGGCGCCGGATGCCCGACCCGGTGCGTACGGCGGCCGTGCGTTCGGTGCTGCTCATCGCCGTGACCCTGATGCAGGCGATGGTGGCCTTCCTGTGCACCCTTGCCGGGTCCTGGCTGGCGTTCCCCATGGTGATCAGCAGTGTGGTCAGCACGGTGGTGGCCACGTGGGGCGCGCTCGACGTGTGGGTGACCCGCCAGGTGTGGAACCAGCGCCACGGCGTCGTGTCGGAGCCCAGCAGCACCGCGCGGACGCTGCGGCGCGAGCGCCGGCGGGCCCGGCGCCAGGCGCGCGCAGCCGCGCGGGCACAGGAGCGCATACGCCGCTCCGGCGGCACCGGGCAGCTGTCCCATTCGTGAGCCGCGGAGCGCACGGCGGGGACTGCGGCGCTACGGGGTGCTCGGCGCCGGGCGCTTGAACATCCGCGTCGCGGTGATCTCGCTGTGCACGGCTTCCCCGGCTGGAGCCTCGGTCGGCAGTCCCGGACGGAGGTGCTCCTCCACGCTGATGTACTTCAGGCCCGCCCGCAGGTCGGCGTCGTTGCGCAGCCGGATGACCAGGGGGAACTCCGCGAGCGCGGTCGTGTCGAACAACCCGGTGGTGTAGAGGAGTTGGACGCCGAGCGCGTCGGACACGGCTCGCTGCAGCTCCAGCAGGTACGTGGCGTTGGCGCGGCCGATCGGGTTGTCGAGGAACAACGTGCCGGCGTGGCGGTGCTTGTCGTGTCCTCGGTCGTTCGAACGCAGTGCGGCCATCGTGCAGTACAGAGCGATGGCCGCGGTGAGCAGCTGGCCGCCGGAGAAGACGTCGCCCATCTGCCCGACGGGCACGCGCTCGGCGCGCAGTACGGCGTCCGGCTTGAGGATCTCGACGGCGACGCCCTTGGGCTGCAACGCCGCGCCGACCCCGCGCAGCAGCAGCGACATGCCGTCGCGCCGCAGGTCGGAGTTCTTCTTCACGGCGGCGCGTGTCGCCTCGTCGATGACCTCGCCCAGCCGCTCGCTGAGCGTGGCCTGGTCGGGCTCCTCGAAGCGGATGCGCAGGAACTCCTGCCCGGACCACTCGCCGAGCCCCTCGGGGAGGCGTGACAGGCGCTGGGCGGAGCGCAGGGTGGCCAGAGCCGACTCGACCAGTCCTCTGAGCCGGTCCACGATGGAGTCCCGGTTGCGTTCCAGCTGCGCCAACTCGTCCGTCAGGACACGGAGTCGGGGTGCGAACGCGTCGGCCCACTTCTGGGCGTGCTCGGGCAGCGCGGAGGCGGGCAGCTCACGGATCTGCTGGCGCGCCGGGGTGCGCACCTGCTCGTAGCGCGTGGAGTTGGCGTGCCGGACGAGGACGTCGCTCGCCTCGCGTACGGCGGACTCGGCGGCGGACAGGTCGGCGGCGCAGCCGCGCAGCGACCGACGGGCCTCGGCGGCCGACTGCCGGGCCTCCTCCAGACTGCCGGGGTAGGGTTCCGGCTCCTCCTGCTCCTCCTCGGTCGTGTGCTCGCGCAACAGGTCACGGAGCATCGCGGCGATCTCGTCGAAGCCGCCCACCGCGTCCTCGGCGGCGCGGTGGGCGTCGAGGAGTTCGGCGTGCGCCTCCCGGGCCTGGTTCAAGGCCTCGGTACGGGAGGCGAGTTCGGCCGTCGCCGTGCGCAGGAGAGCCTGCGCGTGTTCGGCGTCGCGCGGTTCCAGCTCGTCGGGCAGCTCCGTGTGCGCCTCGCCGTCCCCGGGCGCGTGCCGCTCGGCCTCGCCGCGCAGGCGCCCGAGCTGTTCGCTCGCGCTCGACATGCGGGTCTCCAGCAGCTGCACCAGCTCCTCCGCGCGAGCGGCGGCGGCCTGCCGGGACGGCCCGTCGGAGCCGTCGGGCGACTGGAGCAGTTGCTCCGCGCGTGTGCGCACCTTGTTGCTCAGCCGGTCCAGCTCGGCCCGGGCCGCGCTCTCGTCGCTCTCCGCGCGGGCCTGTTCGGCGCGCAGGTCGGCGCCGACACCGACCTTCTCGTACAGCTGGGAGGCGGCCCGGTAGGCCTCCCGCAAGGCGGGAAGGGACGACCTGGGCGCGTCGGAGTCGTCCTGCGGTACGTCGTCCGGGGCGCCGGCGATCTCCGAACGCTCGGCACGCAGCGCCCGGGCCGTGCGGCGGGCGTCGTCGGCGGCGCGCTGGGCCGCGCGCCGGTCCTCGTCGGCGGCGCGGGCACGCTCCAGACAGGCCTGCGCGCGGGCCTCCGACTCAGCGGCCTCGTCGGCGAGTTCGCGCAGCCTGACCTGCCAGCCGGCCCGCTCACGCAGCCGGAAGGCGAGCCCGGCGAGGGCATCGGCGGCGCGCCGGGCCTTCTGGGCGGCCTCCTGCCGTTCGTCCCGCACCTGTGCGGCCTCGGCGGCCGCCTCGTCGGCCTCCGCGCGCACGGTCCGCGCCTCGGCCAGTTCGGCCTCGGACTCCTCGGCGAACGCGCGCGCCTCGTGCGCCGCCTGCGCGAGCTCCACCAGCCGCCCCGTGGGACAGCCCGTACGCCACGAGGCGAGCCGGGCCGCCAGCTCACGGTCCTTGCCGAGGCGCGCCGCGAGCGTGCGGATCTCCTCGTCCCGCTCTGTCGCCCGTGCGCGCAGCGCCTGCCGCTCCTCGTCGGCTGCGTGCTCGTCGTGCATGGCGGGGTTCGGCGGTACGAGGAAGACGTCGCCGCTGTCCGAGTCCGGTGCCGGCGTGGGGGCGAGCAGGGCGGCCGCCGTACCGACCGCCACGGCCGATCGCGGCAGCAGTGCCGCGTCGCTCAACGCCTCCCGGGCGCGCGCGTGTGAGGCCGGGTCGGTGATGATCACACCGTCGACCAGTTCGGGCCTCGCGGCCAGCACGCGAGCGTGGTCCGCGGGGTCGACGGCCTGTGCGAGATAGCGCCAGCCGGGCAGCGCGGGAATGCCGTGCTCGCCCAGGAATTCGACGGTGGCCAGCACATCGGGGCCGGGCGGGAGCAGACCGCCGTCCCCGAGCGCGCCGAGGATCCGCGCGTCGTCGGCGGCCGCGGTCCGCAGCTCGAAGAGCTGCCGCTCGGCGGAGGAAACGGCCTCGTCGAGAAGTTCGCGGAGGTCGTCGGCGCTGCGATCCAGGTCCTCGGGGGTGAGCGCCGGGTCCTGGCCGCTCTCGTCCGTGTCGTGCCGGGGCTGCGGGATCACGGGGTGGGGGGCCCCGCCGGTCAGGCTGAGCAGCTCCCCCAGCCGCGGCTCGCCCGCCAGTGATTCGGCAAGGGCACGCTCGGCCTGGTACGAGCGTGCCGCCGCCGTTGCCGCGTCCGCCGCACGGGCCGCGGTCAGCTCGGCGCGGGACTCGGTGGAGGCGGCCTCGCGCGCGTGTTCCGTGGCCCGGCGAGACACCTCACGCGCGGTGTCCCAGGCGGCGACCGCGGCCTTCTCCGCGTCGCTGGCGGCGAGGGCGGCGCGCGCGGGGTCGGCGTCGGGAGAACTGTCGTCGAGCCAGCCCGCACGCACCGCCTCGGCGGTCTCCTGCTCCACCTCGGTCAGACGCTGGCGCAGGTGCCCGGCCTCGCTGCGAGCGCGCTGGGCCTCGGTCGCGGCGGCCGTGGAGTCCCGGTGAGCCGACTCGCCGGCTTCCTGGAGGGCGGCGGACCGCTCCTCCTCTTGGTTGGCGAGGGTCTCGGCGCTTTCGGCCGCCGCGTGGAGGGCCCGTACGAGGTCGACGGCGGCCTTGGCCCGGGCGGCCAGCGCCGGAGCCGCGTCCCGCTCGGCCTCCTGGATGGCGGCGGAGACGCGCGCGACGCGGTCGGCGGCGGCGCGGTGGCGCAGCACGGCCTCGGCGGCCTGCCAGGCGGAGTGCAGGGTGCGTGCGTCGGCCAGCTCGCGCTTCTGTGCGGCAGCGGCCTTCTCGGCGGCGGCGAGCGCCAGTGAGGCGTGCCGGTAGGCGAGTTCGGCGGCGACGAGGGCGCTGCGCTCCCGCGCCCCTTCGGAGTGCGTGACCGCGTAGGCGGCGGCCGTGACCCGCTGGGCGAGGTCCGTGGCACTCGCGCGTTCCCGTACGGCTCGTGCGGACAGCCGCCGCCCGAGGGTGCGCGTACGGCGCTCGGCACCGGTGTGGATGTCACGCGCGCGTGAGCGTGTCCCGGCCGCCTCGACGATCCGCCCGAGCAGGTCGACGGACCCGGCGGTGAAGTCCCGTTCGGCGATGAGCTCGGCACGCCGCCCCAGCTTGTTGCCGAAGCCGCTCACGAGGTCGGCGAGCCCGTCGGTGTCCCGGGTGTCCGTCACGGCTCGCAGCAGCAGGTCGGTGAAGTCGGAGTCCTTCTTGACCGCGAAGAGGCCGGCCGCCTCGCCCTCGTCGGCGTTCATCTCGCGTTGGTAGCGGAAGAGTTCAGGATCGAGACCGAGGTCACCCAGGTGCTCGATCCACCGGTCGTGGATCTCCTCCCAGTGCACCTCCAGATGCGGGTAGGCCTTGCCTGCTTCGGTGATGGCGTCCCGGAAGCCCTTCATGGTGCGCCGACGCCCCTGCGCGCCCGAGGCGCCCTCGACCGGCGGCCGTACGGCGGTGGACTCGGCGACGGGCAGGTTGTCCAGCGTGAGCCCGGGCCCGGGCCGGAAGGAGTACCAGGCCTCCGCGAACTTGCGCGGGTCGTTGGACACTTGGCGTCCACGCCACTCGCTCGCCTTGCCGACCACGACGCACTCTCCGGTGAGGACGTGCTGCCACTCCAGCGCGACATGCCCGCAGTCGTCGGCGAGCAGGAACTTGCGCAGCACCCCGGAGCTGGCACCGCCGAGGGTGTTCCGGTGGCCCGGCAGCATCACCGAGAAGATCAGCTTGAGCAGTACGGACTTGCCGCCGCCGTTCTCCAGGAAGAGCACGCCGGCCGGCGCGGGCCGGCGGGGCGGGCCGACGGGCTCCTCCTCGAAGAACTCCGCCTGCATGGGGGCGGGGTCGGGCACGGGTTCGCCCACGCCCCGCAGGTCAAGCACGGTGTCGGCGTAGCGCGCACCGGCGGGACCGATGGAGTAGAGGCGGACCCGGGACAGCTCGTACATGGCGGCTCTCGTAAGTCTTCGGAAAGGGTGCGGGGGGTCAGGAGTGGAACGGCAGGCCGGCGTCGGCCACCAGCTCCAGGTCGTCGCCGTCCTCGGCGGGCAGGAGGGTCGGCGTGCCGTCGGTGACCGGGACGACGCCCAGCTCGAGCAGCTCGGCCATGGCGGCGCTGCCGGCCATGTCCCGCACCTGGAGCTGGTATCGGGCCGTCGTCCGGTAGGTACCGCCGTTGTCGTCGCCGGTGCGCTGCAGGAACCCGGAGTCCGTGAGGAACGCCACCGCCTTGGCCACGATGCCCGTGGTCGAAGCGGCCGGCCTGCGCGCGTCCTTGGTGGCTCCGGTGGCGCTGCGTCTCGCCCAGATCCGCCAGGCGGCCTCCAGACCGGGCGCGTCGGTGGCCGGGTCGGTGTTCTCGCCCTGTTCCTCGGCGCGTTCCTCCAGCCGGCGGCAGGCCTGGCGCACGAACGCGTCGACCCCGTTGACGCTGACCCGCCCGATGTAGCCGTCGTCGGCCAGATCCTCGGCCCGCGGGAACGCCAGGGCGGCGACGGCGAGATGGGCCAGTCCGTGCAGGAACCGGTCGCCTGAGTCGGCAGCCGTACGACGCGCGTAGTCCCCCATCCGCACGGCGAACACCGAGTCCTCGGCGGCGGTCACCGCCATCCCCGCGCGCGGGGACACCTCGAGGACGACCAGCCCGAGACCGGCGGCCACGGCGTCGGCGAGCCGTGCGAACGGCGGATCCTCGCGGTAGCGCCGCAGCAACTCCACGTACTCCTGATCGCGCGCGGGCTGCAGCTTGGGCTGCAGCCCGAAAGCGACGAGCCGCGCCGCGTCGGCGGCGTCGGCGGGCGTGACGGCGGCGCTCGCCGACGGGGCCGGGGCCTCCGGTTCACTCCACTCGACGTGCTCGGTCACGGTCGGGGCTCCTTGCTGCACTCATGCTCGTACGTACTCACGCGGCCTCCGTCCGGTCGGCCGCCATCCCTGCCGCGTCCAGCAGGGCCGTACCGACGATGAGGTCGGCTCCGCCGAACTCGGGATCGTCCAGCTCCGCCCCGTCGTCCACGGCGAACAGCAGCTTCTCCTCGCCCTGCCGATAGGCCGTGCCCACCGCGGGACTGGCCGCATGGACCGCCAACAGGGCCACCAGATAGGGCAGATCGGGATCGGACCGCCGCGCCTGCGCCAGCAACCCCGACAGGCGTCGTGGCGCGTCCGCCGGCAGGTCGAGCAAGTCCATCGCCGCCGCCAGCTGCTCCTCACTGAACCGGCTGTCGTCGGGCGTGGCGATCAGATCGGGCTCGGGCATCTCCGCGCCCAGATGCTCCCGCTCGACGGGAGGCGTCAGCAGAATGTCGACCAGGTCACCCACTCGCACGGACACCGGCGTACGCAATCCGGTCCCCCGGGCGAAGAACGCGTCCGTGACCCGGATCGCCCGTTCCAGCGGAAGCGGCAGCACGGGCGCCACGAGGTGCCCGTACAGGTCTATCCCCGAGGTCGTCAGCGGTGTGGCGAACGCCTGCCGGTCCTGCTCCGCACGGAACAGCGGCCCGGCCTCAAGCAGCCGGGACTGGAGCTGTGTGTGGCGGCGGATGCAGTCCTTCACGATGTCGACGAGCTCGGCGGCGCGCCGCTTGTTCTCGGGGTCCTCGGACTCGTCGCGGGCCTTGCGGATGTTCGTGAGGATCGCGTTCTCGTGGCGGTAGCGGTCGGCCACGTGGTCGAGGGCTTCGGCGATCATGTCGGGGACGGCGTTGAGCCAGTCCACCGCGCGCACGTTGCGCCGGGTGGCGTCCAGGGCCCTGCGCAGGGTCTCGGAGTACTGCACCGTCCGGTACCGGGCCTGCTCCGCCGCCAGCTGGGCGTCAGCGAGACGGCCGCGGCTGATCAGCACCTCGAGCTTGACCTCGGCGGCGATCTGCGCGCTGGTGACGTCGGTGTCGAGGGCGCCGACGAGAACGTTGACCGCCTCGTCGGTCGTACGGAGGTAGACGCTGCCGCCGTACCCGGGCACCTCCTCGATCAGCTTGAAGTCGTAGTCACGTCGCACATAGCTGCCGTCCGGCGCGAAGGTGCCGTACACGGCGCGGAAGCCGCGGTCGACGCTGCCGACGTTGATCAGGTTCTCCAGCACCCAGCGGGCCACCCGCTCGTGCTCGGCGACGGGCCGTCGCGGGGCCTGGGCGGCGATGCGCGGGATGAGCCGGGCCACGATCTGGTCGTGGTCCGCGCCGGTGTCGAAGTCCATGTTCAGGGTGACGAGGTCGATGGCGGCGAGGGCGATCTCCGCCATGCCGTACACCGAGTACTCGCCCGCGAGGTTGGCCTTGCGCGCGTCGAGGTCGTGGATCGGCGCGGTGCAGGCGAGCGCGCGCAGCCGCCGCGCCAGTCCCTCGTCGGCGGCCGGACCCGGAGCGGGCCGCGGTCCCGCGCTGAACTGGGGCGGAACGCTGTCCGTGGGTGCAGGCGAAGTCACGGTGCACAGACTAGGTCCTCGGTCTGACAACGATCCAAACGGCGCAGACGGCTCCGCCGGGGAGGCCGTGCTATCGCGGGCAGGCCCCCGGTGCGGGTCGTCCGTGGCTGGCCGCGCCCACGCGGCGGAGCCGCCTGTCAGATGTCCCGCGCCCCATGGGGGTGCTCCTCCCCCACTCTCCGCCGGTACACCTCCACGACCCGTTCGAGTGAGTCGTCGAGGTACACGGCGAGTAGCTTCTCGGCCTCGTTCCGGTCCCCTGCCTGCAACGCCTGGAGGATCTGCTGGTTGCGGGCGAGGTACGGCTCGTGCAGCTGGCGGGGATCGTCCACCACGTGGAAGGCCAGGCGCAGTTCCGCGAAGACGCTGCGCATCAGCTCGTCGGTGCGTTCGCTGCCCGCGAGCGCGACCAGTTCCCGGTGGAAGTGGATGTTGGCCGTACCCAGTCCTTTCCAGTCACCTTCGCGCGCCGCCCGCTGCCCCTCGGCCACGGCCTCCGCGAGACCGTCGAGGCTGTACGGCGGCTCCCCCAGCCCCCGTACGACCGCACGCTCGACGAGGGCGCGGGTCCGGTAGATGTCCTCGACGTCCTCGACGGTCAGGACCCGCACGAACACGCCCCGGTTCAGCTCGTGGACGAGCAGACGCTCGTGGGTGAGCAGCCGGAACGCCTCCCGCAGCGTGTTGCGGGAGACGCCGAGCGCCCCGCCGATGCTGTCCTCCGACAGCCGGGTCCCGGGCGGGAAATAGCCCTCGGCGATACGGCTTCTGAGGATGTCCGATACCCGTTCCGCCGTGCTGGTGCGCCCCAGGAGGGCGCGGTCGTCGGCCAGTCCCACCAGCTGCTCTGCCATGCCCGGAATTCAATCGCAGATACAGGGACGAAACAACATGGGTATTGAAGGATCGTTCAACGATCCTCTACCTTGCTACGCACGGCACCGCCCCGTCCCCACCGCGGCGCCACAGCTTCCGCACGGCACTGCCAGGTCTCCAGCACTCTCCGTCCTCCCTCTGCGAGGTGCCCATGAGTACGACCCCTCCACCGCAGGCCCCGACCACCGACGTACGCCCCGCACCGGCCGAACGCACCGCCGACGACGGGGCGTTGGGCTGGCTGCGCGCCCTCGGTCCGCGCGGCCGCCGTGCCTTCGCCGGCGCGTTCGGCGGCTATGCCCTGGACTCGTACGACTACTTCACGCTCCCGCTGAGCATGGTCGCGCTGGCGGCGTACTTCGGCCTGGACAGCGGCCAGACCGGCCTGTTCACCACCGTCACGCTCGTGGTCTCCGCGGTCGGCGGCGCCGTCGCGGGCATCGTGGCCGACCGGGTCGGCCGGGTCAGGGCGCTGATGATCACAGTGATCACGTACGCGGTCTTCACCGTGGCCTGCGGCTTCGCACCCAACTACGAGACACTGCTGGTCTTCCGGGCCCTGCAGGGCCTCGGCTTCGGCGGCGAATGGGCGGTCGGCGCGATCCTGGTCGCCGAGTACGCGAGCGCCAGGCACCGCGGCCACACCCTCGGCGCGATCCAGAGCTCGTGGGCCGTGGGCTGGGCCCTGGCCGCGATCGTGTACACGCTGGTCTTCTCGTTCCTCGGCGACGACCTGGCCTGGCGCGTGATGTTCTGGACCGGCGCCCTGCCCGCGCTGCTCGTCGTCTGGATGCGCCGCCGCGTGCAGGACGCGCCCGAGGCGGTCGCCAAGCGCGAACAAAGCTCCGAGCGGGGCTCGTTCACGGCCATCTTCAAGCCGGGCCTGCTGCGCACCACGGTCTTCGCCGTGCTGCTCTCCACCGGCGTGCAGGGCGGCTACTACACCCTCGCCACCTGGGTGCCCACCTACCTGAAGACCGAGCGCGATCTGTCGGTCGTCGGCACCGGCGGCTATCTGACGTTCCTGATCTCCGGGGCCTTCCTCGGCTACCTGACGGGCGGCTACCTCACCGACCGGCTGGGCCGCCGGCGCAACATCTGGCTCTTCGCCCTGCTGTCGGCCGTCTGCATCCTGGCGTACGCGAACATCCCCAGCGGCGCCAACACCCTGCTCCTGGTGCTCGGTTTCCCGCTCGGCTTCTGCATGTCGGCGATCTTCAGCGGTTTCGGGTCCTTCCTGAGCGAGCTGTACCCGACGGCGGTGCGCGGCACCGGGCAGGGCTTCACCTACAACACGGGCCGCGCCGTGGGCGCCGTCTTCCCCACCACCGTGGGCTTCCTGGCCGACAGTTGGGGCGTGGGCGGCGCGCTGGTCTTCGGCGCGATCGGCTACGGCCTCGCGGCGCTGGCGCTGCTCGGGCTGCCGGAGACGCGCGGGAAGGAGCTCGCGTGAACCGTACGGAACATCGCCCCCCGACCCTCGTCGACGAGCACGCGCACGCGTGGAGCCCGAAAACCGCCCGGGCCCGCTTCCGGGACGGCCTGACGGGTGCCACGGCCGGGGTCGCGGCAGGCCACACGCAGGTCAACCTGATCTCGGTGCCCGCCGACTGGGCGTACGACATGCTGCTGTTCTGCCAGCGCAACCCGAAGCCGTGCCCGGTCCTCGACGTCACGGACGCGGGCTCGTGGACCACGGTCCTCGCGGACGGCGCCGATCTGCGCACCGACCTGCCGCGCTACCGAGTGTGGCGGGACGGCGAACTGGTCGACGAGCCGACGGACGTACGAGACCACTGGCGCGACGACCTGGTGTCGTTCCTCATCGGCTGCAGCTTCACCTTCGAGTGGGCGCTGTCCGAGGCGGGCGTCCCCATGCGACACATCGAACAGGGCCGCAACGTCCCGATGTACGTGACCAGCCGTCAGTGCCGTCCCGCCGGACGGTTGCACGGTCCGATGGTGGTGTCCATGCGCCCGGTGCCGCCGGAGCACCTGGCGGCCGCCATCCGGGAGACCAGTCTGCTCCCGGCGGTGCACGGCAGCCCCGTACACTGCGGCGATCCGTCGGGGCTGGGCATCGACGACCTCGGCCGCCCCGACTTCGGCGAACCGGTGGACGCCGGACCCGACGACATCCCGGTGTTCTGGGCCTGCGGAGTGACCCCGCAGGCCGCGGTGATGGCCTCGCGCCCGCCGTTCGCCATCACCCACGCACCCGGGCAGATGTTCCTCACCGACGCCCGCGACGTGCAGTACCGCGTGGCCTGACAGGAGACACGACGTATCCATGACACCGATCGATCTGAACGCCGACCTCGGCGAGGGCTTCGGCCACTGGCGGCTGACCGACGACGAACGGCTGCTGACCGTCGTCACCAGCGCCAACGTGGCCTGCGGCTTCCACGCCGGGGACGCGGTCACCATGCGGCGGGTGTGCGAGCTGGCGGCCGAGCGGGGCGTACGGATCGGCGCTCAGGTCTCCTACCGTGACCTCGCGGGGTTCGGGCGGCGCGCCATGGACGTGCCGCCCGCCGAACTGGCGGCCGAGGTGGCCTACCAGATCGGCGCCCTGGAGGTCTTCGCACGCGCGGCGGGCACGCGCGTGTCCTACGTCAAGCCGCACGGCGCGCTCTACAACCGCGTCGTGCACGACGAGGAGCAGGCCGGTGCGGTCGTCGACGGCGTGCTCCTCGCGGACGTCACACTGCCCGTGCTCGGCCTGCCCGGCTCGCGCCTGCTGGAGCTGGCCGGGAAGGCCGGGCTCCCGGCCGTCAGGGAGGCGTTCGCGGACCGCGGGTACACCGAGGAGGGCACGCTGGTGCCGCGCGGCCGGGACGGCGCGGTGGTCACCGACCCGGAGGCCGTCGTGGAGCGCTCCGTGAGCCTGGCTCGCTCCGGCGTGGTGTCCTCGCACTCCGGGTCGCCCGTCGAGGTACGCGCGCGTTCGCTGTGCCTGCACGGCGACACGCCCGGCGCGGTCGAGCTGGCCCGCCGGGTCCGGCAGCGTCTGGAGGAGTCGGGTGTCCGGGTGGAGGCCTTCGCATGAGGGCCTTGCCGGTGGGCGAGGACTCCCTGCTCGTCGAGGTCTCCTCGGGCGAGGAGGCCGCGGCGCTGCACGCGGAGTTGCTGCGCCGCCGCGCGGAGGGCCTGCTCACCGTCCGCGAGATCGTCCCGGCGGCCCGCACGGTCCTCCTCGACGGCCTGGCCGACCCGGACCGTGTGGCATCGGAACTGGCCGCCGCCGACGTGCCGCCCCCTCCCCCGGGCAGCCAGGAGGCCGTGGAGATCCCGATGCGCTACGACGGCCCCGACGTCGCCGACGTGGCCGCCCACTGGGGCGTCTCCGAGCAGGAGGTGGCCCGCATCCACGCGAACACCGAGTTCCGCGTCGCGTTCTGCGGGTTCGCCCCCGGCTTCGGCTACCTCACCGGTCTGCCGCCGCGCTACGACGTCCCCCGCCGGGCCACTCCGCGCACCTCCGTCCCGGCCGGTTCGGTGGCACTGGCGGGCCCGTACACGGGTGTGTACCCGCGCTCGTCGCCGGGCGGCTGGCAGCTGATCGGCACCACGGACACGGTGCTGTGGGACCACGCACGCGTGCCGGCCGCGCTGCTGTCCCCGGGCACGCGCGTGCGCTTCGTTCCGGTGGGTGACGTATGACGGACCGGGCACTCGCCGTCGTACGGGCCGGGATGCTCACCACCGTGCAGGACCGGGGCCGCCCCGGGCACGCGCACCTCGGCGTACCCCGCTCCGGGGCGCTCGACGCGCCCGCTGCGGCACTCGTCAACCGGCTGGTCGGCAATCCGCCCGCGGCGGCCGTGCTGGAGACCACGCTCAACGGCTGTGCGGTACGGCCGCGTTCGACGGTCATCGTGGCGGTCGCGGGTGCGCCCTGCCGGGTCGCGGTGGACGGCCGGCCGGCCGCCTGGGGGGCGCCCGTGCGCGTGAGCGCCGGTGCGGTCGTGGATGTCGGTCCGGCCCTTTCCGGAGTACGCAGTTACCTCGCCGTCTCCGGTGGCGTCGACGTCGAGCCGGTCCTGGGCAGCCGCTCCACGGACCTGCTGTCTGGGCTCGGCCCGCCGCCGCTCACGGACGGCACGGTCCTTGCGCTGGGGCACGCGCACGGCCCTCACGCGCGCGTGGACGTCGCCCCGCAGCCGGGACCCCCGGCCGAACTCGTGCTGCGCGTGACAACCGGCCCGCGCGACGACTGGTTCACGCCGGAGGCACTGCGCGCGTTCACCTCACGCGCGTACCGGGTGTCCGCCGCGAGCAACCGCATCGGCCTGCGCACGGAGGGGCCGGCCCTTCAGTGGGCGCGCACGGCCGAACTCCCCAGCGAGGGAATGGTGCTGGGCGCGGTCCAGGTCCCCCCGAACGGCAGACCGGTCGTCTTCCTGGCCGACCACCCGACCACCGGGGGCTACCCGGTGATCGGGGTGGTGCGGACCGCGGATCTCGCTGCCGCCGCCCAGGCGCCGCCGGGCACCCCGGTCCGCTTCGTGGCCGTACGCCGCCGCTGAGGCGACCGGCATGCGGTACCCGCGCCCCTCAGGGGCGCGGGGCTGCTCCATCATGCGACTCCGCCGCGTGCGCGCGACCAGCCACAGACGGCCTGCGGTTTCAAGTCGGCGGTGCCAAGTCCGCACAACCGGCGGAGCGCTCATGCGGCGTCCGGTCGGTGCTCCGCCACCGACAGCGCGGCCAGGGCGGCGGACACGGCTGCGGCGGCCCGCAAGTCGAGCCGGGCGCTGGTGCCCCGGGCGCGGTGGCGCATCTCGTCCATGGCGAGCCGCAGGAGCTGCGGCAGCAGGTCGGTGCACCGCCGGGCCACCCACCCGGTGCCCGCGGTGGCCAGCCACCACAGGCTCGCCGACTTCGTGGGCGCCGGGAACTCGGGCTCGGGCGAGGGCGCGGTGCCCGTCGCGAGGCCCGCCTCCGTCAGCAACGCATGGAAGCGCACGGCCAGTTGGCGGTGCCCGCGCTCGCCCGGGTGCAGCCGGTCCGCGCTCCACATGGCACGGTCGGTGAGCCACGCGCCCTCGCACGCGTGCAGGTGCACGGCCCCGTACCGGTCGGACAACGCGTGCACCACGGTGTTGACGGCGCGCTGCCGCCGGGCGAGCGGGCGCGCCAGCGCCCCGGGCAGCCCGAGCATCGCGCCGGGGTCGGGCAGGCACGCGGTGAGCAGCACCGCACCCTGCTCGGTGAAGGCTGCGTACACCTTGTCGAGGCGGGCCGCCACGGACTGGATGTCGAACGTGCAGCGCAGGGTGTCGTTGACGCCGATGACCACGGACACGACGTCCGGCCGCAGCTCCAGCCCGGCCGGCAGCTGCCGTTCCAACACGTCGCGCGTCTGTGCGCCGCTGACCGCGAGGTTGGTGAACTCGACGGGCCCCACGGTGTCCTGGCGGAGCCCGCCGGCGAGCAGCGCGGCCCAGCCGCGCCACCCGTCCCCCACCGGATCACCCACCCCCTCGGTCAGGGAGTCACCCAGCGCCACGAAACGCACGGTTCTCATCCGATGCCTCCGGGGACAGCGGGGAGGACGGGACGCACCGGTACCGTCGCGTCGTGCGCGGCGAGGAACGCCTCCACGGCCGTCCGCCACCCGAAGCACTCCGCACGCACGCGTGCCGCTTCCCGCCGTTCCCGCTCCGGGCGGTCGAGGAGCATCTCCACGGCGTCCGCGAAGGCCGCGCCGTTGTCCGCGGCGGTCGCCCCCGCCGATCCGACGACCTCCGGCAGCGCGGACGAGGCGCTCGCCACCACGGGCGTGCCGCACGCCATCGCCTCCAGCGCGGCGAGCCCGAACGTCTCGGCGGGCCCCGGCGCCAGGCACACGTCGGCGGAGGCCTGGAGCGCGCCGAGCACACCTCGGTCGGAGACGTGCCCGAGGAAGGTGACGGGCAGCCCACGCTCCCGCGCCCGCTGTTCGAGCCGCGACCGCAGCGGCCCGTCCCCGGCCACGACCAGCACCGCCGCCCGGCCGCGCCGCAGCAGCGCGTCCAGGGCGTCCAGGGCGGTTCCGGGCCGCTTCTCCACGGACAGCCGGGAGCACATCACCAGCAGTGCCTCGTCCACGCGCGCGTGGACCCCTCGCAGGCCGGGGTCGCGCAGCGCGGGATGCCGCTGCACCAGGTCGACCCCCAGCGGCGCCCGCACGACATTCCGCGCCCCGATGCGAACGAACTCGCGCTCGGCGAACTCCGTGGTGCACACGACCCGCGAGTACGTGTGCGCCGTACGGACGTTGAGGGTGTCGGCCGCACGCCGGGCCGCCCCCTCCGGCAGACCCCACGTCCGCAGCACTCCGTCCGCGGTCTCGTGGGACACCATCACGGCGGGGACGCGGGCCCGCCGCGCCCACTTGCCGGTCCACCTGAGGGTCGTACGGTCGGACACCTCCAGCCGGTCGGGGGCCAGCTCCTCCAGGAGCCGGGCCACCCGCCGCTTGTCGGTGAGCACGCGATACCCGCCGGTGCCGGGCAGCAGCGGCCCGGGCAAGGTGATCACCCGGCCCTGTTCGGTCTCGCGGTCGCTCACGCGCTCGCCGGGCACGACGAGCACGGGCTCGTGGCCTGCCGCCTGGAAGCCCTTGCCCAGCTCGCGCAGCGCGGTCCGCAGTCCGCCCGAGGCGGGGGCGACGAAGTTGGCGAGACGCACGATCCGCAAGGACTGCGCGCTCATGCCGCGACCACCGTCTGCTTGCGGGTGGCCAGGACGTCCGCGTAGTGACCGATGAGCTGGTCGCCGACGGCCGCCCAGGTGCGCCCCTCGACCATGGCCCGCCCGGCCGCGCCGTACGCGGCCCGCAGAGCCGGGTCGGCGGCCAGCGCCCACACCGCGTCCCGCACGGCGGCCGCGTCGCGCGGCGGGACCAGCAGCCCGGTGCGCCCGTGGGCGACCAGGTCCAGCGGGCCGCCGACGGCGGGCGCGACGACGGGCACGCCGCTCGCCATTGCCTCCTGCACGGTCTGGCAGAAGGTCTCGAAGGGGCCGGTGTGCACGAAGACGTCCAGCGAGGCGAAGGCCCGGGCGAGGTCGTCGCCAGTGCGGCGGCCCAGAAAGACCGCGCCCGGGAGCGCCTCGGTCAGGCTGGGCCGGCTCGGCCCGTCGCCCACCACCACGACCTTCACGCCCTCCAGGCCGCACGCTCCGGCCAGGAGTTCGACCTGCTTCTCGGGGGCGAGCCGCCCGACGTAGCCGACGATCAGCTCCCCGTTCGGGGCGAGTTCGCGGCGCAGCGCCTCGTCACGGAGCTCGGGGCGGAAGCGGACGGTGTCCACCCCGCGCGGCCACAGCTTCACCCGGGGGACGCCGTGGGACTCCAGGTCGTGCAGCGCCGCGCTGGAGGGGGCGAGGGTGAGGTCGGCGGCGGCGTGGACGGAGCGTATGCGCCGCCAGGCCGCCGCCTCGCCGGCACCCATGTACGTACGGGCGTATCCGGCCAGGTCGGTCTGGTAGACGGCGACGGCGGGGATGCCGAGCCGGGCGGCGGCCGCCATGCCGCGGACGCCGAGGACGAAGGGGCTGGCCAGGTGGACCATGTCGGCGCGATGTTCGGTGATCGCCGTGGCGACGCGCCGGCTGGGGAGGGCGACGCGGACCTGGGGATAGCCCGGGAGCGGGAGGGAGGGGACACGGACGACGGGGCACGGCGCCTCGGCGTCGGGCCCGGTACCGGCGGCGGTGGCCGGCGCGACGACGAGCGGGAGGTGACCGCGATCTACGAGGTGCCGGGCGGTCTGGAACGCGCAGTGGGCCACGCCGTTCACATCGGGGGGAAAGGATTCGGTCACGATGACGACACGCATACCGGTGTTGTCGCCGCACTGGACGTGGTCGCGTCAAAGTGGATCTTTCCGAAGAACAAACGTCCCATGAGCGTTCCGCTGCGCACCCGAGCAGGTCAGAGCATGTCCATGCGTGCCTGACCCACGGGTCACCCGGTGTTCACCTGGGGAGCACACCACTGCCTTGGCGATCACATCGTCGTCGCGTCCGGTCCGATCCGGCTGCGTACGGCCGTCTGGACCTCCGCCTCCTCGGCCGGGTCCGCGGCGAGCCTGCGCAGGCGCTCGACGACGCGGGTGTCACCGGTCTCGGCGTGCCGGGCCGCCACCTCGCGGGTGGTCTCCTCGCAGTCCCACAGGCATTCGACGGCGAATCCGGTGGGGAAGGAGGGGTCGGTGGCGGCGAGGGAGCGGGCGCAGCGGCCGCGCAGATGGGAGGAGGCGGTCTCGCGGTAGATGTGGCGCAGGACCGGTGCGGCGCACACGATGCCGAGGCGTCCGGCGCCGTCGACGAGGGTCCACAGGGTCGGTGCGTCCGGGCCTTCGCTCCGTACGGCTTCGCGGAGTGCGCCGAGGACCAGGTCCCGGTCCTCGAGCCCGCCCCGGCAGGCGAGCATGCGTCCGGCGGCGGCGCCCAGCGGGTCTGGCCGGTGGACCCAGCCGCGCGCGCGGTCGACGGCGGCGACGCTGCGCATGCGTTCGAAGGCGTCCACCGCCGCCTCCACGACGGCCGTCGAGCCGGTGGCCACCGCGCCCTCGATCAGGTCGAGGGCGTCAGGATCGTTGCCGTCGGCGAGATAGCGCAGGGCGGTACAGCGGGCTCCGTCGGTGCCGTCCTTGGCCGCCTGGATGATCTCGGGGCGGTCCTGGGGGCCTGCGACGGCGGTGAGGCAGCGTGCGGCGGGGACGTGCAACGCGGCGCCGCGCTCGATGCCCTGCTGGGCCCACTCGAAGACGGCCCGCACGCTCCACCCCGGCCGGGGCCCGCTTGGTCGCATCTGCCGCTGCCACCTGTCGAAGCAGCCGGCCTCCTGCGCGGCACGCACACGCGTGGCGATGTATTCGCGGGGATCCTCTGCCCACAGGCGCCAGGGCCGGGGTTCGAAGGCGTCACGGACGGTGGCGGCCAGCTCGGCCTCGCCCTCGGTGTCGGTCGCGAACCGGGCCAGGACGGGCGCGGCAAGGGCGCGCAGTCCCGCGTCGTCGTCGCGCAGGGCCAGCTCGTCCAGGGCCCAGGCCCAGTTGGTGCCTGAGGCGGCGTACCTGCGCAGCAGTGCGAGGGCGTCCCGCCTGCCGTACGAGGCGAGATGCCCGAGGACGGCGAGGGCGAGGCCCGTGCGTGACTCGTCGGTGTCGAAGGTGTCCTCGACGTCGAACAGGTGCGCCTCGATGTCGTCCAGCTCGCCGTTCAGATCGATGTACAGGCGGGCGTAGTACAGGGAGCGGTTCTCCACCTGCCAGTCGTGGCGGGGATCGCGCAGCACGCAGTGGTTCAGGGCCGCGAGCGCTTCGGCGCGCGGGGCGGTGAGCGCGTGCAGTGTGCCGTCGCCGCGGCCCCGCTGAAGCAGACCGAGCAGCGTACCGCTGGGCGCTATGACCGGATCGAACATGGGAAACAGCCTCACATCAAGCGTCGACGCAACCGGGGAACACGCATTACCTGGCCGCGTGACAACACGTCGGGGCGCCCGCCGTCTTTTGCTTGTTGTAGACCATCTTCCTCTGCCTCTCGTCGGTGGCCCATGCGGACCGAGTCACGGTCCGCGCGGTGCGGCAACACCTGCCCAGCCATCGCGTCCGTGAATCACGTCGTCATGATGACTCGGCAGTTCTGCCTGCCGCGACCGAAATTTCCGGCGGCCGTGCACCGCCTCCCCCGTGGTCGTCGATTTACCTGGTCAGGAGCTTGGTTTTACCTGCTCAGGAGTACGGCTCAGTGTGCGCCGAACAGTTCGAGCAGTTCCGTCTTGCCGAACATCCGGGCTGTGTCCACGGCCGAGGGAGTGCCCGCCGAGGGGTCGGCGCCGCCCTCCAGGAGTGCCTCGATCACGCCCGTCTCACCCTTGAAGACCGCCCCTGCGAGCGGTGTCTGGCCTCGGTCGTTGACGCGGTCGACCTCGGCGCCGCGGGTCAGCAGCACGCGTACCGCCTCCGCATGGCCGTGGTAGGCGGCGAGCATCACCAGGGAGTCGCCCCGGTCATTGGTGAGGTTGGCCGGAACGCCCGCGTCGACGTACGCAACGAGCGCCTCGGTCTGCCCCTGCCGAGCCAGATCGAAGATCTTGGTCGCGAGCTCCACGACCTCGGGGTCGGGGGCGTCAGTCATCGGCCGGACCGCCTCTCGTTACAGCCGTTCAGGTGAATCGCCAGGGTACTGGCTTCCGGCGCCACATGACCGGACATGCCCCGGGCAAAGATCACCACGGCGCCCGCGATACGTGACGCTCCCGCCCAGAGGGCCCAGCGCGATCCCATCGGACGGGTGAAATCTCCCGCAATTCACCCAGTTGCACCTTTTATCGTATGGATACATCCTGTGACACTGGAAGTACTCATGGTGACTGTCCCCGCGAACCAGGAGAACTCAAATGATCCTGTCCATCTCAGGCGTGGTGCTTCTCGGCATCATCGTCTTCCTCTTCTTCCGCAAGGACGGCCTGAAGGCGTCGCACGCCATGGTCTCGGTCCTGTTCGGGTTCTACCTCTCCAGCACGGCCATCGCCCCGAGCATCAAGGCCGGCGGCGAGAGCCTGGCGAGCCTCCTGGGCGGCATCAAGTTCTGACGCCGCCCGTCCCGTCCGCACGCACCTCCAGGAGACAGCAGTGGCCCGGCGCCCCCTCCCTCGCATTCTGAGCACAGGCAGCGCGCAGATCGCCCGGAGCCGCGAACTGGCCCGGACGGCGGCCGACAGCGCCACCGACGTCCTCCAGCCGCTGATCACCATCACCCGCGGCCTGCGCCGACTGGCCTCTGCGGGACGCCGCAAGTGGGCCGACACACCCAAGGACAAGCGCGGGCCGCTGTTGTTCCTGGTGGCCTCGGTGATCCTGGTCGTGGCACTCGCGCCGTACGGCCCGCTGCTCGCCGTCATCACGCTGATGGCGGCGGCGGCCTGGCAGGGCCGGGACCTCTCCCGGCAGACGCCGAAGGGTCCCGACGACTCGCAGACCCACCGTCTCCAGTCGCTGTACGAGGCCCTGGTCCCGTACTTCGCGGCCGCCGAGGACCCCTCTCCCCTGTACGCCCACGGCGGCGAGTGGGAGAAGGCCTTTCCGGCGTACGAGTTCGACGGCACGGGCCGCGTCACGCACCTCGTGATCCGCTACCCCGCGTACTTCCCGGACGGCGAGGCCGAGTCCCGGGCCCGCATCGAGCACCTGCTCACGGCGAAGTCGGGGCGTGGCCGCGAGTACCACTTCGCCTGGGACGAGGAGGGCAACGAGCTCACCGTCACCGTCCTGTCCCCGCTTCCCACCGACATCGCCGCCCAGCGCTTCGTGACCGCGCCCGGCGAGACGGTCCTCGGCTTCACCGACCCCACCCAGGTCCACCGCACGCTCCCCCTCACCCACGGGGAGGAGCAGCGCGACGTGCCGCCGGTCGTCTGGCGCACCGGCGTCCGCTCCACCGAGCCGCATCTGCTGGTCATCGGCCAGCCGGGCAGCGGCACCTCGACCCTGCTGCGCTCCATCGCGCTCCAGGCCCTGCAGTACGGCGACGTCCTCGTCGTCGAGGGCGGCGGCACCGGCGAGTACGCCTGCCTGACCGGCCGCGACGGCGTCCTGGCGGTCGAGGTCGCGCTGGCCGGGGTGCTGGCCAGCCTGGAGTGGGCCGCGGCCGAGACCGAGCGCCGGCTCATCGCCGCCAACCGTGCCCGTCAGGCGGGACAGGCACCGCCGGACGACGCCAGGCGGCCTCTGTGGATCCTCCTCGACCGCCCCACCGCGTTCACGCACCTCGCCGACGCGGACGGCCACAGGGATCCCCAGTCCCTGCTCCAGGTGCCGCTGCGGCACGGGCGCGCGGCCAATGTGACGGTGGTCGTGGCGGAGCAGTTCGACAGCGCGGACGCGTTGAGCGATGCGGTACGGCAGCACACGCGCGCGCGTGTCGTGCTCGGGCCGGCCACGGCGGAGCAGTTGCAGGCGGTGCTGGGGGCTCCGCCACACACGACTCCCGTCGCCGTGGTGCCGCCCGGGCGGGGGTATGCGCGCCTGGGGGCGGGGCCGGTGCATCGGCTTCAGGTGCCGGCGACACCCGATCCGTTCGACGACGCGACGAGCGAGGCGCATCGGCAGGCGGTGCTGGAGCTGCTGCCGCCACGGACGACCCCGGCCGATGAGGAGCCGGCGCCGGTGGAAGCTGCGGTGGCCGAGGCCTAGTAGCGCCCTGCCCCGGCGCGGGCGGGTGGGTCTCGCTCGCCCACGCCGGCGGGGTCCCCCACTCTCGGCTTCGCGCAAGCGCGGGTACCCCATCGCCCACCCATGCCACCCCAGCGGCACGACCGCCCGCAACTAGCTACGCCACTTGGCCGAGGCCTCGTAGCGCCTGTGTTGGTGCGGGCGGGTGAGCCTCGCTCGCCCACGCCGGCGGGGTGCCTCCCCCACTCTCGGCTTCGCGCAAGCGCGGGGACCCCATCGCCCACCCGTGCCACCCCAGCGGCACGACGGCCCGCAGCTACGCCGGCTACGCCACAAACGTCCTCGGCGCCTCGCCGCCCGCGGTCCCTCCGCTCTCCACCACCCGAGCCGCAGCCGCCAGCCTCGCGGCCGCCTCCTCCGCAACCGCGCCGCCCACGGTGAACGGCAGCCGCACATACCCCTCGAAGGCCCCGTCGACTCCGAACCGCGGGCCCGACGGCACCCGCACCCCCACGCGCTCCCCCGCCTCCGCGAGCCGCGACCCGGACAGTCCCCCGGCCCGCACCCACAACGTCAAGCCGCCCTTCGGCACCTCGAACTCCCAGCCGGGCAGCTCCCGCCGCACGGCGGCGACCAGCGCATCCCTGTTCCCCCGCGCCTGCTCCCGCCGCACCTCCACCGCCTGCTCCCAGCCCCCGGTGCTGAACAGCCAGTTCACCGCCAACTGCTCCAGCACCGGCGTGCCCAGGTCCGCGTACGCCCGCGCGGCGACCAGGCTGCGGATCACGTCCGGGGCCGCCCGCACCCACCCGATGCGCATCCCGGCCCAGAAGGCCTTGCTTGCGGAGCCCACCGTGACCACCGTGGACCCTGCCGGGTCGAATCCGCACACGGGCCGCGGCATTTCCACGTCCTCGTCGAGCCACAGCTCGCTCATCGTCTCGTCGGCGACCAGCACGGTCCCGGCCGACCGCGCGGCCTCCACCAGCCGCCGCCGCTGGTCCTCGTCCGCCAGCGCGCCGGTGGGATTGTGGAAGTCGGCCACGACGTAGGCGATGCGCGGCGCGGCCTCCCGCAGGACCTGGCGCCAGCGGTCCATGTCCCACCCGGCGAGCCCCTCGGCCATGGCGACGGGCACGAGCCGGGCGCCGGCCTCCCGCATCAGCTGGAGGATGTTGGCGTAGGAGGGCGACTCCACGGCGATCCGCTCGCCACGCCCGCCGAACAAGTGGCAGATCGCGTCGATGGCGCCCATCGCGCCGGTCGTCACCATGATCTGCTCGGGCATGGTCGGGATCCCACGTGCCGTGTAGCGCTCGGCGATCATCGAGCGCAGTGCGGGAAGGCCTGCGGGGTAGTCGCCGTGCGTGTGCGCGTACGGCGGCAGTTCCTCGAGTGCGCCCTGCACGGCGCGGGTGAGCCACGGCTCGGGCGCGGGGAGCGCCGCGCAGCCCAGGTCGATCAACGAGCCGAGCGCCTCGGGTGGCAGGGGCTCCAGGCCGCGCGCCGGGAGCGGGTTGCCCGCCGGTACGGCCGTCCAGCTGCCGGCGCCGCGCCGCGACTCCAGGAATCCCTCGATGCGAAGCGCCTCGTAGGCGGCCGCCACCGTGGTGCGGCTGACGGAGAGCGCAAGGGCGAGCTCACGTTCGGCGGGCAGCCGGGCGGCCACCGGGACGCGCCCTTCGAGCACCAGCAGCCGGATGCCGTCGGCGAGCGCGCGATAGGCGGGCGGACGGCGGGTGCCGGGGCCCGCGGGCCGGTCCTGCTGGGACTTGAGCAGCCGGGCGAGCTGCGCCGCGCCCACCGCCGAGGTCCACTGCGCCATGGTAACCAGTCCACCTTTCCCGAATTGGCCATGGATGACGTTTCCACCCAAGCCACAGAGTGTCACGCATCAGGCCACTTCACCACCAGGGGGGCACATCTTGTCCGCGCGGTCATCAGAGGATCAGCTCACACGGCGGCTGATCCAGCTCTACGTCGGTCTCGCTCTGTACGGCGCCAGTTCGGCCCTGCTGGTGGAAGCCGGCCTGGGCCTGGAGCCCTGGAACGTGCTGCACCAAGGGCTCGCCGAACTCACCGGCCTGACGATCGGCCTCGTGTCGATCATCGTGGGCGCCGGGGTGCTGCTGCTGTGGATCCCGCTGCGCCAGCGCCCGGGCCTGGGCACCGTCTCCAACGTCTTCGTGGTCGGCCTCGCGATGGACGGCACCCTCGCGCTGGTCCCCCAGGCGCATGCCCTGACCGTGCGCGTTCCCCTCCTCCTGGCCGGCATCCTGCTCAACGGCGTGGCCACAGGCCTCTATATCGCCGCCCGCTTCGGCCCGGGTCCGCGCGACGGGCTGATGACGGGGCTGCACCGGCGCACGGGGCGCTCGATCCGCCTGATGCGTACGGCGGTCGAGTTGACTGTCGTGGTCACCGGTTTCGCCCTCGGGGGCACCATCGGCGTCGGCACGCTCCTGTACGCGGTCTCGATCGGCCCGCTCGCCCAGCTCTTCCTGCGAGTGTTCGCCGTCCCGCGGGCATCCGAGGGCAGCACGGTCGTTGCCACGGGGACACCCGGGAGAGCGATACTGCGTCCGTGACCACCCTCATACGCCACCCGTATCTCGACCATCCGGGCCCCATACCCTTCGCGCACCGCGGCGGGGCCGCGGACGGTCTGGAGAACACCGTGGCGCAGTTCCGGCGCGCGGTCGAGGCGGGCTACCGGTACATCGAGACCGACGTCCACGCCACGCTCGACGGCAAGCTCGTCGCCTTCCACGACGCGACCCTGGACCGGGTCACGGACGGCGCAGGGCGGATCGCGGACCTGCCGTGGCAGGAAGTGCGGCACGCGCGCGTGGCCGGCAGGGAACTGGTGCCCCTCTTCGAGGAACTGCTCGAGACCTTCCCCGAGGTCCGCTGGAACATCGACATGAAGGCGGAGCCCTCGCTGCATCCCCTTCTCAACCTGATCGCGCGGACCAACGCCTGGGACCGCGTCTGCGTCGGCTCGTTCTCCGAGGCGCGCGTCGCGCGCGCCCAGCGGCTGGCCGGACCACGGCTGGCCACGTCGTACGGAACGCGGGGTGTCCTCAATCTGCGGCTGCGCTCCTGGGGCGTGCCGGCGGCGCTGCGCCGTTCCGCGGTCGCCGCGCAGGTTCCCGAGGAGCAGTCCGGCATCCGGGTCGTGGACCATCGTTTCGTCCGCGCCGCGCACGCGCGCGGGCTGCAGGTGCACGTGTGGACGATCAACGAGGCGGATCGGATGCACCGGCTCCTGGACCTGGGAGTGGATGGCATCATGACCGATCACATCGACACGTTGCGCAAGGTCATGGAGGACCGGGGCGTCTGGGACTGACCCCTCGGTGTCCGCACCCTCGCGCGCCAGCGGGGAAGCGAGGGCACGGGTGGGCACCGACACCGTGCGGACGGCGGCGTCCGACGAGGCCGCCGGGCGGCGGCGCGAGCAGCGCGGCTGGTACTTCTACGACTGGGCGTGCTCGGTCTACTCGACGAGCGTGCTCACCGTGTTCCTGGGCCCCTATCTGACGTCGGTCGCCAAGGAGGCGGCAGACGCCGACGGCTATGTGCACCCCCTGGGGATCCCGGTGCGCGCCGGGTCCTTCTTCGCGTACTCGGTGTCCCTGTCTGTGATCCTCGCCGTGGTGGTGATGCCCCTGGTGGGCGCAGCCGCGGACCGCACGGGCCGCAAGAAGCCCCTCCTCGGCATCGCCGCCTATGTCGGGGCCGCGGCGACGACCGGCATGTTCTTCCTCGGCGGCGACCGCTATCTCATGGGCGGCGTGCTGCTGGTCGTGGCGAACGCGGCGCAGTCCGTGGCGATGATGCTCTACAACTCCTACCTCCCGCAGATCGCCCCGCCCGAGGAGCGCGACGCGGTCTCCTCCCGGGGCTGGGCCTTCGGCTACGCGGCGGGCTCGCTTGTCCTGATCGCGAACCTGGCCCTCTATCTCGGCCACGACACCCTCGGGGTGTCCGAGACCACGGCCGTACGCATCTGCCTGGCGTCGGCCGGTCTGTGGTGGGGTGCCTTCACCCTCGTACCGCTGCGACGGCTGCGCGACCGCCGCTCCCCCGCGCGGGAGGCCGCCCTGCCCGGACTGCGGCAGCTCGCGGCGACCGTTCGCGACATGCGCCGCCACCCGCTGACGCTCTCTTTCCTCCTCGCGTACCTCATCTACAACGACGGCATCCAGACGGTGATCTCCCAGGCGTCGATCTACGGTTCGGAGGAGCTGGGCCTCGGCCAGTCGACGCTGATCGGGGCCGTGCTGCTGGTGCAGGTGCTGGCGGTGGCGGGAGCACTCGGCATGGGACGGCTGGCTCGGACGTACGGCGCCAAGCGCACCATCCTCGGCTCGCTGGTCGCGTGGACGGTGACCCTTGGGGCGGGTTACTTTCTGCCGGCGGGGGCGCCGGTGTGGTTCTTCGTCCTCGCGGCCGGGATCGGGCTGGTGCTCGGGGGCAGCCAGGCGCTCTCCCGCTCGCTGTTCTCCCATCTCGTGCCGCCCGGCAAGGAGGCCGAGTACTTCTCGGCGTACGAGATGAGCGACCGCGGCATGAGCTGGCTGGGCCCGCTGCTGTTCGGGATCACCTACCAGCTGACCGGAAGTTATCGGGACGCGATCATCTCGCTCGTGGCCTTCTTCGTCGTCGGATTCGTGCTGCTCGCGCGGGTTCCGGTGCGGCGGGCGATCGGCGACGCGGGCAATCCGGTGCCGGAGACGATTTAGCACTCGGCGGCAAAGCGCTGTAGTGTACGCGTTTGGCCTGCCAGGCGTACCGTTACTGCGCGTCAAAGGTGCCGAAACGCTGGGTGACATCTGCTAGCAGATGTGACAAACCGGGCGCTGGTGGGTACAACAAGGGGCGGCTACGACGGCGACGCATGACCCGGAACGGGACTCGGAACGGGAATCTTTACCGCCGACCGGACGTTGACCGGATGACGACGACAGCGACACCTGTCCTGTGGGCGACAAGCCCGGGAGGCACGATTCATGAGTGAGCGAGCTCTTCGCGGCACGCGCCTCGTGGTGACCAGCTACGAGACGGACCGCGGCATCGACCTGGCCCCGCGCCAGGCCGTGGAGTACGCATGCGAGAAGGGGCACCGTTTCGAGATGCCCTTCTCGGTCGAGGCGGAGATCCCGCCGGAGTGGGAGTGCAAGGTCTGCGGTGCCCAGGCACTCCTCGTGGATGGCGACGGCCCTGAAGAGAAGAAGGCCAAGCCCGCGCGTACGCATTGGGACATGCTGATGGAGCGGCGTACCCGTGAGGAACTCGAAGAGGTCCTCGAGGAGCGTCTCGCCGTTCTCCGCTCGGGGGCGATGAACCTGGCGGTTCATCCCCGCGACAGCCGCAAGTCCGCGTAGCGGGAAGCCGGCAAGCAACGCGCGTAAACGACCGCGGGCGTCGCACGTGAGGTTCACGTGCGGCGCCCGCGGTCGTTCGGCGCGAGGACGGCTCGCCCGCGTAGTGCAAGGACGGTTCGCCCGGCCCTCACCCGGTCAGCGGCGGCCGGGGCGGCGGGGTCTCCCCCGGTTCGTCGTCCCTGATGACCTCGCCCTGGACCACCTTGCCGTCGGGCCGGTGAATGCGGGCCTGCTGGAAGGCGTCGCCCAGGGTGCCGGAGGCGGCCTCGCGCAGCTTGCGGTCGACCGTGCGCTCCGCATAGCGGCTCAGGGCCTTCTGGACCGGCGGGACGAGCAGGAGCAGACCCACCGCGTCCGAGATCAGGCCGGGGATCATCAGCAGCAGGCCGCCGAGCATCATCAGGCCGTTGCCGGAGCCCTTCGAGGGCGAGCCGCCTCGCTGCAGCGCCTCGTTCAGGTTCTGGAAAGCACGCCGCCCCGCCCGCTTGATGACCACCGAGCCGAGGACGAATCCGGCGAGCAGCAGCAGGAAGACGGTGAAGCCGTTCGACGCGCCCGCGACCACGGTCAGCAGCCAGATCTCCAGCACCAGCCAGGCCGCGAGGCCCAGCGGCAGGAACGTGCGCAGCCGGGAACGCCGGGGCCGGACGGGGTATGTGGGCGTCGGAGCGTCGGTCGTCATGCGTCCAGTGTGCCTTGGCGAAGCTCAGGGCGGGATAAGGGGCGATCAGCGGTTCTCGTACCGCCGTACGCCTACGGCTGCGCGGGCTTGCGTCGGCCCGCGATCCTGCCGACCCGCTCCCCCACGCCCCACGCCGTGACCCGCCACAGCGCCTCCACGAGAATGTCGCGGCTCATCTTGGAGTCGCCGAGTTCGCGCTCGACGAAGGTGATGGGGACCTCGACGACATGGAAGCCGGCCTTGACCGCGCGGCGGGCCAGGTCGACCTGGAAGCAGTAGCCCTGGGAGGCGACCTCCTCGAGGCCGAGACCCTCCAGCGTTTCGCGCCGGAAGGCGCGGTAGCCGCCGGTGATGTCGCGCAGGGGGAGGTCCAGGGCGAGGCGCGAGTAGAGGCTGCCGCCGCGGGAGATGAACTCGCGGGACTTGGGCCAGTTCACGACCCGGCCGCCGGGCACCCAGCGGGAGCCGAGGACGAGGTCGGCGTTCTTGAGGGCGGTCAGCAGCCGGGGCAGTTCCTCCGGCTGGTGGGAGCCGTCGGCGTCCATCTCGATCAGGACGCCGTAGTCCTTCTCCATGCCCCAGCGGAAGCCCGCGAGGTAGGCGGCGCCGAGGCCCTCCTTGCCCTTGCGGTGCAGGACCTGGACGTGGTCGTCCTCGGCGGCCAGTTCGTCGGCGAGCTTGCCGGTGCCGTCGGGGCTGTTGTCGTCGGCGATCAGGACGTGCGCCTCGGGGACCGCCTTGCGCACGCGGCCGACGATCGCCTTGATGTTCTCCGCCTCGTTGTAGGTGGGAATGATCACCAAGGCCGTGCCGAGCGGACCGAACTGCCTCCCCCGGTCCTGTGCCGCGCGGGTCCCGTCGCCGTCGTTCACTGCTGCCCCTTCATGTCCGTACGCAGACGTCCACCATAGTGGCCGCGGCCTGCGGTGACGTGACAGCACATTCGTATGGTGGTGTCGATTCCACAAGAGCGGGGTAAGAGTTCGCTTTTGATGTCGTATGACTGCTGCGGATGGGGGCCCGGCGCCCTTCGGGCCGACCTGGGACCCGCTGGCTGCGGATCGACCGAAAGCCGTTGTCTACTGAGCGCCCGGGCCCCACCCGGGTCACACCTCCCCTACCGGCCGGAACGTTCCCCCGTCGCGGCGCGGACGCTGAGCCTGGCTCCCAGTGACGGTGCCCCGGTGCGGCACACCGTCCCTGACCCAGCGGCGCTGCGGCGAGTGCGCGGACGTTCCCCGGTCGGGCGTCCGGTGGTGGACTCCGCCGAACCTACCGGCCCCCGGGCGCCGCCTGTCAACAGCCGCTTGACCTGCGGGTCTTCACTCAATGCGCTGGTCAGCGCGGAGGATGCGCAGGTCGCGCGACGGCGTGGCGGCGGATGATCACCATCGCGCCACCCCGGTAGATCACTCGCCCGGCCGTACGAACACCGTCCGTCCGCCCACCACTGTGCGCAGGCAGACGGGGAGCTCGTTGCCCAGGGTCAGATCGGGCAGTCCGGGGGTCCCGGAGCGGGGATCGGTCGACCAGCGCGCCACCCGGTCGTCGGGCGCCTGGACCACCAGCGCGTCGGTGCGCCACACGGCGTAGTCGGCCGGCGCGCCGGGCACCAGGACGCCCGCGTCGTCGCGTCCGACGGCCCGCCAGCCGCCGCGCGTGTGCGCGGTGAACGCGGCGCGCACGGAGATCCGGTGCTCGGGGGTGCGGTGGAAGGCCGCGGCACGGACCGTGCCCCACGGGTCCAGGGGCGTGACCGGGCTGTCCGAGCCGAAGGCGAGGGGGACGCCGGCCCGCAGCAGCGCGGCGAAGGGGTTCAGGGTCCTGGCCCGCTCTGCGCCCAGGCGCTGGGCGTACATGCCGTCCTCACCGCCCCACAGGGCGTCGAAGGCGGGCTGGACGGAGGCGGTCAGGCCCAGTTCGGCGAAGGCGGCGATGGTGCCGGGGGTGAGCATCTCGGCGTGCTCCACGCGGTGCCGGGCGGCGCGGACACGGGCCAGGCCCACCTTCTCGGCGGCGGCGCGCACTCCCTCGACCACCGCGGTCACGGCGGCGTCGCCGATCGCGTGGAAGCCCGCCTGGAGGCCCGCCTCGGTGCAGGCGGCGACATGCGCGGCGACCGCGGCGGCGTCGAGGTAGGCGGTACCGGTGTGGTCGGCGTCGGTGTACGGCTGGTGCAGGCAGGCCGTGTGCGAGCCGAGGGCTCCGTCCACGAAGAGGTCGCCGGCCGCACCGGCCGCGCCCAGCTCCCGCGCCTTGTCGGCATCCAACTCGGCCCAGTAGCCGATCACGCGCGGGCCAGCCTCCTCGGCGGCGAGCCGCAGGAGCTCCGTGAAGTCGTCCTCGGAGGAGATCGCCGGCCCCGCGCACTCGTGGACGGAGCCGATGCCGAGCGATGCGGCCCGGGCGAGGGCGGCGCGCTGGGCATCGGTGCGCTGCCCAGGCGTTACGGCTGCGAACGCGGCGGCGCGTACGGCGTGGTGGTCGTCGCGGGTGAGCGGGCCGTCCACCGCGCCGACGCCGGGGGCCAGGTCGAGCAGGGCCGTCGTGACGACCGCCGAGTGGACGTCGATCCGCGAGAGGTACAACGGGCGTCCGTCCGTGGCCTCGTCCAGCTCCGCCCGCGTCGGGGGGCGGCCGCCGGGCCAGCGGGCCGCGTCCCAGCCGTGGCCGAGCAGGACGCGGTCGTGCGGGCGGGCGGCGGCGAAGTCCCGTACGAGCGTCAGGGCCGCCTCCAGGGAGGGGGCGTCGGACAGGTCGAGGCCGGTGAGCGCGAGGCCCGTGGACGTGGTGTGCACATGTGCGTCGGTGAACGCCGGGGTGACCAGGGCCCCGTCCAGGTCGATCACCTCGTCCACGCCGTCCGCGAAGGCGTCGGCGGCACCCTCGGATCCGACCCAGGCGACTTGTCCGTGCTCCACGACCATCGCGGTGGCGAAGGGGTCGGCGGGGCTGTGCACCTCGCCTCGGCGGAGGAGGACGGTGTTCGGCTCGGGCGTGCGTTCACTCATGAGGGACAGTTTCCCGCCCGCAGCCCCGCGCCCTGCACTCGGGTGCGCCGTGGTGGGGCCTGGCCCTAGACGCGCGGCGGGCGTGCTTCGTACGGCGTCGAGAGGACGACCGTCGTCCGCGTCGACACCCCCGCCAGCCCTCGCAGCCGGGCCAGTAGTTCCTCCAGCTCGTGCGGTGTGGCGACGCGGACCTTGAGGATGTAGTTCTCGTCGCCGGCCACGCTGTGGCAGGCCTCGATCTCCGGGACGTCGGCGAGGCGGTCCGCGATGTCGTCGGGGGCGCTGGGGTCGAACGGTTTGACCGAGATGAACGCGGTCAGGGGCAGCCCGACGGCTTCCGGGTCGACGACCGCGGCGTAACCGCGGATGACCCCACGCTGCTCCAGCCGCCGCACCCGCTGGTGCACGGCGGACGTGGACAGGCCCGTGGCCTTGCCCAGGTCCGTGTAGCTCATCCGCCCGTCCTTGACGAGCAGCTGCACGATCTGTCGGTCCAGCTCCTCCATGGCGCAAGAACCTACAGTGCGCATGATCTCCTCGGATACCTGAGCGGCCCAGGTCATGCCCGGTTCGTGATGCGCCCGAGCGTCGCCTGTGAGCCACGTGGGGGAGAAAAGCGCCGCACCGGGCACCTGCGAGTGGCATGTGACGAACACCACAGCCCTCGAAACGCCTTCGTGATGGTCTCGTGATTACCGCCGAGACGGGGCGGGAAGTGCTTGCTGTGGTCGAGGCCGCAGCGCCTTCACGGCCCAGCCCTAGGGGGAGAATCACATGCAGAGTCTTAAGCGCCCAGGTCGTACCGCGCCCAAGCGGCTCCAGCCGGTTGTCGAGCCGTCGCCGGAGGGCGTCGAACCCGACGACTTCGACGGTGACGAGCTCGACGCGTACGACACCTTCGAGATGTACCGGGTGATCTGCCCGGACTGCGCGCAGCCCATCGCTCTCCTCGCGGACGAGGACGTTCTGCCGGAGCACGCGCTGTGCGCCTCGCCGTGGAACCCGTTCGGTCTCACGGTCTGCGCCGGTACGGGCCGCAGGGTGGGGGAGGCCCGGTCCGCGGACGAGTCCACGGAGCCCCAGGAGCAGGACACCGCCCTCCTGTTGACGCTCCCTCAGGGACTCGACTGGCGGATGCAGCCCTTCTCGCACGTCGGCGGCCCGGGCTCGCGCCCGATGCGCGTACCGGCGATGCGGCGCCAGGCCGCCTGAGCCACGTCGCTCAACTCCAGTAGCTGCCCCGCACCATGGCGCGCAGGCTGCCGTGGTGCAGGATCAGTGTGCCCGGGTCCGCGGGGA
Organism: Streptomyces sp. HUAS ZL42; assembly: GCF_040782645.1. Taxonomy (GTDB): domain Bacteria; phylum Actinomycetota; class Actinomycetes; order Streptomycetales; family Streptomycetaceae; genus Streptomyces. Next base: position 8,198,176 of record NZ_CP160403.1, on the reverse strand, counting down.
CGGCGACCTCTCCGAAATGCACGCGGCACGCGTCCCTGGGCGCGTGCCATGACGAAGAACGGCGCCCCGAGCGGCCCGGCACGGTGCACGTCGCATACGGTCACCCGTGCCCTCCGGTGCCCAGGCCACGTCCTCAACTCCCTTACCGCGCGACCGATTCGAAGCCGGTGAAGCCGCTCGGGTCGTGCCGGCCGATCGAGCCGTACCCGATGTGGCCGTCTTGACCGAAGCGGGTTCGGGTACACACCGAGCCCGGCGATCAGCAGGGGCGCGGCCCTCATGGTCGAGGACGTGGAAGGCGCAGCGGTCGTAGGCGTTGCGGTCCCCGGTCGCCGTGTGCCTCGTCGGCAGGGGCACCTGGTGCACGGGGTACTCGTCGAGCGGTACGGGTGGGCCGTCGGCCACGGCCCACCCCCTGGAGACAGAGGGCTGAAGGTACGTCAGGAGGTCGTCGTAAACCAGATGCCGAACCGGACCCCGGCGAACCCATGGCCGATTCCGGGCGGTGGTGACCTGCGAGGCCGCCTCCGCGTTGCCCCGGTATGACCCTCATGCGCACCCGGACTTTCGTCCGTCTCCCTGCAGGATCGGTTCCGCTCGCCCCGCCGCAGCCGCAGGACCCGCCCATCTACCAGGCCCTGATGCGCACCTGGGCCGACCGGGGGCGCACCCTGCCGGGCCGCCACGACCCGGAGTGGGTGAAGCTGGTGGCCCCGCAGGTCAGCCGTGGTCAGTTCAGCGCGTCTCCGGACCCGCGAGATGACGGGCGATGACCATCCGCTGGATCTGGTTGGTGCCCTCGACGATCTGCAGGACCTTGGCCTCGCGCATGTAGCGCTCGACCGGGAAGTCCGCGGTGTAGCCGTACCCGCCGAGGAACTGCACGGCGTCGGTGGTGACCTTCATGGCGGTGTCGGTGCAGTGCAGCTTGGCCATGGCGGCCTGCTTGGCGAACGGCCGGCCGGCGTCCCGCAGCCGCGCCGCCGCCAGGTACAGGGCCCGGCCCGCCTCGATCTGGGTCGCCATGTCGGCGAGCATGAAGCGCAGCCCCTGGAAGTCGGAGATCGGCCGCCCGAACTGCTGCCGCCCGGCCGCATAGGCGACCGCCTCGTCGAGCGCCGCCTGGGCCACACCGATGGCGCAGGCCGCGATGCCGAGCCGCCCGGAGTCGAGCGCGGACAGGGCGATCGCGAAGCCCTGGCCCTCGTCGCCGATGCGCCGGTCGTCGCCGACGCGGACGCCGTCGAAGTGGACCTGGGCCGTTGGCGAGCCCCTCATGCCCATCTTCTTCTCCGGGGCGGCAGCGCTCAGACCTTCGGCGTCGCCGGGGACCAGGAAAGCGGTGATCCCGCGCGGCCCCTCCTCGCCGGTGCGCGCCATGACGGTGTAGAAGTCGGCGATACCGCCGTGCGTGATCCAGGCCTTGGTGCCGGTGATCACCCATTCGCCGCCCTCCCGCACGGCCTTCGTCCGCAGGGCTGCCGCGTCCGAGCCGGAGGACGGCTCGGAGAGGCAGTACGCGCCGAGCAGTCCGCCGCCGAGCATCGCGGGCAGGTGTTCGACCTGCTGCTCCTTGGTGCCGTAGGTGGCGAGCGCGTAGGAGGCCAGGGTGTGGACACTGACGCCGAGTCCGACGGTGAGGCGGGCCGCGGCGAGTTCCTCGAGGACCTGGAGGTAGACCTCGTAGGGCTGGTCGCCGCCGCCGTACTCGGAGTCGTACGGCAGGCCGAGCAGTCCCGACTCCGACAGGAGGGTGAAGACCTCGCGGGGGAAGCGTCCGGCCTCCTCCTCCTCGGCCGCCTTCGGGGCGATCTCGCGCTGCGCGATGTCGCGGACGAGCGAGATCAGATCCCGGGCCTCGTCCGTGGGCAGTTGACGGTCCACCGGCTGCGGGGCGCGGTCGGGCATGGCGACGCTCTCCTCCCTTTTCGGGCACATCGGTGGACGCGCGCCATGGGTCGGGGCGGCTCCGCCGGTCGTACAGGTGCTGGCCGATGCTCGCACTCCCGGGTCTCGGAAGCTGCTGACCAGCGGCTCTGCGCTGTGAGTATGCCCGATTGGAGGCATCGCGTCACCAGTTAACGACCGCTTACTTCAAGAAATTCCCCGCCCGGTCGCACGCGGGCGAAATTGGTCCGAACCATTGACCAATTGGTCTAGTCCTCCTACGGTTTCAGTCCAACGCCTCCCCGCGTTCATGCCAATCGGCGTGCGTTCCCTCCCTGTCCTCTGCGAGGAGACACCCGATGCACACCCCGCTCCGCCCCAGCGCCCGCTCCCGGGCGCTTCTGTCCGCCGGCTGTTGCGCCGCACTCGGTGCCGCCCTGCTCGCCGGCGCGGGCACGGCCACCGCCACCGCCACCGAGCCCGCCGCGGCCGGGACGACCGGCTCCAAGGTCGTGGGCTACTTCACCGACTGGGGCATCTACGGCCGCCAGTACTACGTCAAGAACATCGAGACGTCCGGCTCCGCGGACAAACTCACCCACATCAACTACGCGTTCGGGAACGTGACCGACGGCAAGTGCGCCCTCGGTGACTCCTGGGCGGACACCGACAAGCCGTTCACCGCCGAGGAGTCCGTGGACGGTGTCGCCGACGCCGCGGACCAGCCCCTCAGCGGCAACTTCAACCAGCTGCGCAAGCTGAAGAAGCTCCACCCGAACCTCAAGGTCGTCTGGTCGTTCGGCGGCTGGAGCTGGTCGGGCGGCTTCGGCGAGGCGGCCAAGGATCCGGCGGCCTTCGCCCAGTCCTGCTACGACCTGGTCGAGAACTCCAAGTGGGCGGATGTCTTCGACGGCATCGACATCGACTGGGAGTACCCCAACGCCTGCGGTCTCACCTGCGACACCAGCGGCCGGGAGGCGTTCCGGGACGTCATGGCGGCGCTGCGCGCCAAGTTCGGCAAGCGCGAGCTGATCACGGCGGCGATCACGGCCGACGGCACGAGCGGCGGCAAGATCGACGCTGCGGACTACGCGGGTGCCGCCAAGTACGTCAACTGGTACAACCCGATGACGTACGACTACTTCGGCGCCTGGGCCGCCACCGGCCCCACGGCACCGCACTCGCCGCTGTACTCGTACCCAGGCATTCCGCAGCAGGGCTACGACACCGCCAGCACCATCGCCAAGCTGAAGAGCCTCGGCATCCCGTCCTCGAAGCTGCTGCTCGGTATCGGCTTCTACGGACGCGGCTGGACCGGCGTCACCCAGGCGGAGCCGGGTGGCACGGCGACCGGCCCGGCGGCGGGGACGTACGAGGACGGCAACGAGGACTACAAGGTCCTGAAGACCAAGTGCCCGGCGACCGGCACCGTCGGCGGCACCGCGTACGCCAAGTGCGGCAGCGACTGGTGGAGTTACGACACCCCGAAGACCATCAAGGGGAAGATGAAGTTCAAGGACGCGCAGCACCTGGGCGGCACGTTCTTCTGGGAACTGAGCGGGGACACGGCGGACGGTGAGCTGATCAAGGCGATCAACTAGTCCGGCCGGGGCGGAGGTTCAAGAGCCTCCGCCCCTTTGCTCATGCCCCCCGGCGGGCGGGCCCCGGGGCCGGGTACGAGGGGTCCAGCTCCTCTATCGCCCGCATGGAGCCGCCCAGCGTCCTCACCAGTAGCTCTCGCATGGTGTCCCGGGACAGTTCGGGGCGGTCGATCCAGTCGAGGGTGACGCCCTCGACGCTGCACACCCAGGCGAGCAGGCCCATGCGGGCGAGCGGCGAGATGTCGGTGCTGCCGTAGGCGCCCTCGGCGATGGTGGCGACGATCGCCTCGCGCACCCCGTCCCGTATGGAGTGCACCTCGGTGTCGAAGCCGACGCCGCCGCTGACGATGGTGCGGTAGGCGGCCTGGTTGTGCTCGGCGTAGCGCAGATAGCCGTCGATGGTGCGATGGACCCGGTCCACCGGGGGCAGTTGGAGACCGCTCGCCGCGAAGGTGACCAGGTCGGCCACGGAGTCCTCGATGATCGCCAGGTAGTACCCGCGCTTGGACTGGAAGTAGTAGTAGATCAGCCCCTTGGCGACATGTGCCTGGCGGGCGATGTCGTCCATCGAGAGCGCGTCGTACGAGGTGTCGGCGAACAACCTCCGCCCGATGGCGATGAGTTCGGCGCGGCGTGCCAGCGAGCGCTCGGTGCCGCGGGCCCGGGGGCGCACGACGGGCTGTTGACTAATATTCAATTCAGACCCTGGTCTCCAACGGGCGGCGGGACATCCGCAGTATGGCAGGTCGGGTCCTGGGTCAGATCACAGCAGTCCGACTTGGGTCACCAGCATCGCGATCACCACGACGAGGATCCAGCCCAGGATGTTCTCGAGGGTCTTCGGACCGTCGTCCTCGGGGCCGCCGGTACGGGTGCGGGCGGCGGTGGCTGCGTGTGCGGTCATCGTTTCTCGCTGAGGTCGTGCGGGCGGTGGGCTCCCCCACCGGTCCCGGTGGCCCCCCGACCGGTCCGTCCACCTTGCCACCGACAGGGGCTTTCGCGGCCGAGAGGTTGGTCACAGGGCCCCGGTCACCCGGGGCCCCGCTGCTTCAGCGCACGCCCACCGCCGCGAGCGCCCTGCGCTGCCGCGCCGTCGGCTGTGCCGGGAAGTAGAGGTAACAGACGCCGCCCGTACCGGAGACAACCTTGCCGGAGGCGTTGTACCGCTTGGTCCGAAGCCAGATGTTTTCCCACTCGCGCCGCCTGTAGACGCGCCGCACCGCCTCGTCGCTCGGTGAGGCCGGGTCGTTGGCGATCACGTCGCCGTCGGCGGTGAAGCCGATCACGGTCATCAGATGACCGGAGGTGCCGTAGCCCGCGCCGGTGAGCTCCTCCTTGCGGAAGGACTGGGACGTGATGGCCGGGATACCGGCCGCGATCAGCGTCTCCAGGTCGGTCAGGGAGCCCAGCCGGGTGACGACACCCTGGAGGCCCTTGAAGGTGGCCGCGTAGGCGGCGTTGAACGGCCAGTTGCCGCAGCCGTTGTACTGGTAGTCGTACGTGTACCGGGCCGCGTGGCACACCTGCGGGTCGGCGTACGCCGGGTCGACCCACGCCAGTTGCTGCGGGGTGAGCCGGCCGCCCCAGTACTCGATGATCATCTGAGAGGAGGTGGGGCTGCACCAGGCCTCGCCGCCGTTGTCGTACTCCGGGTACTGGCCCGCGTGGATCTCCTGCGAATAGCGCGGGACGATCAATTCCCCGGCCAGGCCGGGCGTGGTCGCCGGGACGGTGAAGCGGTCGGGGATGTCGGAGCCCATCGCCCCGACGCGCCACACGGTGGGCGTGAGCTTCGTGCCGGGCCTGCGGTAGAGGGTCAGCCGCAGCCGGTACGACGTCAGGCGCAGGCCCGTCGTGGCGTCGTCGATCGCGAAGGTGTCCGTCCAGATGGTGCTCTTCCCGTCCGTCTGGTCGTCGACGGAGGTCCGCCTGATGTCCTGGTCGCCGGCCGCCCAGCGGCCCATCACGTACCAGGGGGCGGCCGTGCCGTCGGAGTACGTGCCCGTCAGCTCGATCTGGAGCCAGGTGCCGTCCGGGGTGTGCGCGTTCCACGAGGCGATCGCCTCGGTGGAGGGGACGGTGAGCTTGTGGGCCGGGGACGTCCAGGTGGCGTACTCCCAGGCGGCGGTCGTCCCCGTGTGCGGGTCCGGGTAGTCGGTGGTGCCCGCGGGCGTGGCGATCACGATGCCGGGACGGGCACCCGCGACGACCCGGGTCCCCCTGGCGGTGCCACCGCACCAGTCCGTGTACGAGATCCAGGCGCGGTTGTCCACCGGGCGGGCCGGGGCTTCATCTGCGCCGCCGGTGGCGGTGGCGTCGGCCGTGGTGGCGGCCGCCGCCGGGCTCGCGCCGCCCGCGACCGCGGCGGCGACCGCGACTGCCAGGACGGTTCTGCGGGACGGCTGTTCGGCTCTGCTCATGGGCGTCAAGACCCCCAGGTCCGAGTCGGGGCGGATCCAATGCGTGGCTGTGTGCGCCAACTATGGACGGAGGCGGCATGCCCCTGCCAGCTCTTCAGGGCATGTCACGCCATGAATATTGGTCTCCACCACTGGCACGACCTGGGACGGCGGGCCGTCTAGGCTGGGCCTCCTACGCGCCCCTCCTCGTATCCCTGGAGCAGTCATCCGCTCCCTCGCCTCCCGGCTCCACCGCCTCCCCCCGTCCTGCGGCCCGGTCCGCCTCGTCGGGGTCGACGGGCACGCCGGTTCCGGAAAGAGCACCTTCGCCGGGCAGTTGGCCGAGGCGCTGGGCGGGGCGCCGGTGCTGCACCTCGACGACATCGCGAGCCACGACGAGCTGTTCGCGTGGGACGAGCGACTGCTGACCCAGGTGATCGAACCGCTCAGCCGCGGCGAGGCCGGTCACTACGCTCCCTATGACTGGCGCGAGCGCCGATTCGACCCGCCCCGCGCCCTGCCCCAGGCTCCCGTGATCCTGCTCGAAGGGGTCGGCGCCGGCCGGCGCGCACTGCGCCCGTATCTGGCGCTCCTGCTGTGGATGGAGTTGCCGCGGGAGGAGTCCTGGGCGCGCGGGCGTTCACGCGACGGAGAGGAACAGCGGGAGTTCTGGGCCGGGTGGGTCCGCGCGGAACGCCGGCACTTCGCCGAGGACCCCTCGAAACCGTACGCGGATCTCCTGGTGCGGCAGTTGACAAAGGGATACCAGGTGCTGAGGGGACCTTCCGGGATTATTGGACCGGACCAGGATGTCACCCACGGTGACGGACCGCCCGCATTGTGCTGAACTTGTGAAGAGTCTTGCGCGTGAACTTCCAGGAGCGCTTCAACTCGGCTTGACCGGGGGCCCGTACAGGACTTACGTTCTCAATGTGCGGCATAGGAAGCCGCCCACACACGCGAAGCCCCCGGTTGTTCCCCCGTGATCGGGGGCTTCGTTCTGCCCTCTCCCCGTCCTGCGAGCGCCGAGCGGCACTTTCCGCTCACCCTCGGTCACCGGCAGCGGGGCGGCTCATCTGCTCCCACCTCGCCAAACGGCGTGTGCGGCACCCTTCGGCGGGCGACACCCCGCAGGTACGATGCCCTCGGTGCGACCTACGGACAGCTGCTTCGCGCACCTTGCAACTCCGGTCCGCGGCACAGCGGTTCGACCAAGGCAGCCGGCGGGCGACGGTCCGGCGGCATACCGACGGGGGCACGGTTTGTGGGGGACGTGATGGATTTCGGCACGCAGGGCCCCGAGGCCCCGGCCGACCTCGCCTGGCTGCGAGGTGTGGATGCCTACACGATGGGCGCCTATCCGCAGGCGGAGGAGGAGTTCCGCACCGCGGTGCGGATCGATCCCGGGATGGCCGACGGGTGGCTCGGCCTGCACGCGCTGCGCGTGGACACCACGACCGCGCTGCTCAGGATGTTCCGGCACCGGGACCGCTTCGGGGAGCAGCGCGCCCGGCACCGGCGCACCCTGAACTCCTGGTACTGGCTGGGCTGGTGGGTGCAGCCGGTCCTCGAGAGCTCCCGCGACCTGCTGCTGGCGCACGCCTCGCACTGGCTGGACGGCCGCCACGTCCCGGAGCTGGACCGGGCGCTGGCGGGCCTCCCGCCCGTGGACACCGACCACCAGGTCCGCTTCCTGCACGCCTGCCGCGCCTACCTCGTCAAGGACTGGGAGCAGCTGGTCCGGCACACCGACCCGCTCCTCGACGATCCGCTGCTCGGCATCGAGGCCGGTCTGTTCGGCGGGATGGCCCGCGTCCGCCTGGAGATGTACGGCCAGGCAGAACCGCTGCTGTCCGCGGCCCTGATGCGCTGCCGCAGCGAGCAGCCGCAGCGCAAGGAGCTGCGGTACTGGCTGGCGCGGGCCCACGAGGGCACCGGCCGCTCGGCGGCGGCGCTCCCCCTCTACCGGGCGGTGCACCGCGTCGACCCGGCGTTCATGGACACCTCCGCCCGGCTCGCGGCGATCGCCGAGGGCGACGGGTACGACGACCCTGCCGACCTCGCGGCGATCACGCTCACCGGGATCGGGCAGGACAGCATGGACGGTCCGGACGGGCTGGACCCGCTCTTCGGTACCGAGGGCCGCGACCTGCGGCTCACCGACCCCGACCTGCCGCCCGTCGGCCCGCTGCCGTCGGTCGTCGACCCGGCGGTGCGCGAGAAGTCCGCCGTCCCCTCGTCGGCGCTGCCCGCCGGTCCGACCGATCCCGCCCTGCTGGAGGAGGCGCTCGCCGAGCTCGAGCGCATGGTGGGCCTGGAGCCTGTGAAGCGCCAGGTCAAGGCGTTGTCGGCGCAGTTGAACATGGCGCGGCTGCGGGCCGGGCAGGGTCTGCCGGTGCAGCCGCCCAAACGGCACTTCGTCTTCTCCGGCCCCTCCGGCACCGGCAAGACGACGGTGGCCCGCATCCTCGGCCGGGTCTTCTATGCGCTCGGTCTGCTCGGCGGCGACCACCTGGTGGAGGCACAGCGGGCCGACCTGGTGGGTGAGTACCTGGGCCAGACGGCGGTCAAGGCCAACGAGCTGATCGACTCCGCTCTGGGCGGCGTGCTGTTCGTCGACGAGGCGTACTCGCTCTCCAACTCCGGGTACGGGAAGGGGGACGCGTACGGGGACGAGGCGCTGCAGGTACTGCTGAAGCGGGCGGAGGACAACCGGGACCACCTCGTGGTGATCCTCGCCGGCTATCCCGAGGGCATGGACCGCCTGCTCACCGCAAACCCCGGACTGTCGTCGCGCTTCACGACCCGGGTCGACTTTCCCTCGTACCGTCCTCTCGAGCTGACGTCCATCGGCGAGGTGCTCGCCGCGGAGAACGGTGACGTGTGGGACGAGGAGGCACTGGACGAGCTGCGGTCGATCGCGGGCCATGTCGTCGATCAGGGATGGATCGACGAGTTGGGGAACGGGCGGTTCCTGCGGACGCTGTACGAGAAGAGCTGTGCGTATCGGGATCTGCGGTTGTCGACTTATCCGGGCGTGTTGTCGCGGGACGATTTGTCGACATTGCGGCTGCCGGACCTGATGCAGGCGTATGGGGAAGTGCTGTCGGGGCGGGGGCCGCAGGATCCGTCGGCGATGTAGCCGGCGCGGGGCAGCACCCCGCCGGTGCGGGCGAGCGGCACTCACCCGCCCGCACCGGCGCCGGCGGCCATCTCAGCTCGCCAGCACTCCCTCCGGCTCCCCGCTCACGCGCGGCTCCGTCAGCTTGATCTTGGGTGTCTCCCGGTGTGCCGGATCCCGTACCTCGCCGACCAGCAGCTCCAGTACGTCCTCCAGCGCGACGAGCCCCAGCACCTTCCCGGACGCGTCCGCCACCTGCGCCAAGTGCGTCGCCGCCCGTCGCATCACCGTCAACGCGTCGTCGAGCGGCAGCTCGGACCTCAGCGTCGTCATGGGCCGCCAGAGCTGCTGAGGAACCGCCCGTTGGGAGTCCTCCAGGTCGAGTACGTCCTTCACGTGCAGGTAGCCCATGAAGGCACCCTTCTCCGCAGCGACGGGAAAGCGGGAGTACCCGGTGCGGGCGGTGAGCTCGACGATCCGGCCGGGGGTGACCGACGGAGGGACGGTCACCAGGGACTCGCGCCGCAGCAACACGTCCGTCACCGGGCGCGAGCCCAGTTCCAGGGCGTCCTCCAGGCGTTCCTGTTCCTCGGGGTCGAGCAGTCCCGCCTGGCCGGAGTCCTCCACCAGCCGGTTCAGCTGTTCACTCGTGAACACCGCCTCGACCTCGTCCTTGGGCTCGACGCGGAAGAGCCGCAGGACGGCCCGGGCGCAGGCGCCGAGGGCCACGGTGATCGGCCTGCACAGGCGGGCGAAGGCGACGAGGCCGGGGCTGAGCCAGAGCGCGGCCTTCTCCGGAGCCGCCATCGCGAGGTTCTTCGGCACCATCTCGCCGATCACCAGGTGGAAGAAGACCACGGCCGCGAGCGCGATCACATAGCCGAGGGGGTGGATCATCCCCTCCGGGAGGTGCATCCACTCGAACACCGGCTCCAGCAGATGCGCCACCGTCGGCTCGGCCACCGCACCCAGCGTCAGCGAGCAGACGGTGATGCCGAACTGGGCCGCCGCCATCATCTGCGGCAGCCGCTCGAGGCCGTAGAGGACCTGCCGGGCACGCGCCGTGCCCAGCGGCTCGATCTGGCTGCGCCGCACGGAGACGAGCGCGAACTCGGCGCCGACGAAGAAGCCGTTGGCGAGCACGAGCAGCGCGGCGAAGAGGAGTTGGACCAGGCTCATCGGGCGGCCTCCACAACGGTCCCCGTCCTGACCAGCCGAACCCTTTCGGCGCGGTAGTGACCGACCCGGCGGACCGTCAGCCGCCAGCCCGGGAGTTCGGCCTTGTCGCCGGCGGCGGGGATACGGCCGAGCAGGTCGGCGACCAGGCCGGCGACGGTCTCGTACGGTCCTTCGGGCACGTCGAGGCCTATGCGCCGCAGGATGTCGACGCGGCAGCTGCCGTCGGCGTCCCAGGCGGGCCGGCCGTCCTCCGGAGGGGCGGCGGCGAGTTCGGGCACGTCCTGGCCGTCGTGTTCGTCGCGGACCTCGCCGACGATCTCCTCGACGATGTCCTCCAGGGTCACGACGCCCGCCGTACCGCCGTACTCGTCGACGACGACCGCGATGGGCTGCTCGCTGCGCAGCCGGGCGAGGAGGGGCTGGACGGGGAGCGTCTCGGGGACGAGCAGCGCCGGGCGGGCGATGCGGCCGACGGGGGTGCGCAGCCGTTCGTGCACCGGGACGGCCAGGGCGTCCTTGAGATGGACCATGCCGGCGATCTCGTCGATCCTCTCCCGGTAGACGGGGAAGCGCGACAGGCCGGTGGCGCGGGTCAGGTTGACCACGTCCTCGGCGGTCGCCGACGACTGCAGCGCGCTGACCTTCACGCGCGGGGTCATGACGTGCTGCGCGGTCAGGTCACCCAGGGACAGTGTCCGTACGAACAGATCCGCCGTGTCCTGCTCCAGGGTGCCCGCCTGGGCCGAGTGCCGGGCCAGCGAGACGAGTTCGCCGGGGGTGCGGGCGGAGGCCAGCTCCTCGGCGGGCTCGACGCCCATCGCACGGACGAGGCGGTTGGCGACCGCGTTCAGGCCGGCGATGACCGGGCGGAACAGGCGCGCGAAGGCGTGCTGCGGGCCCGCGACGAAGCGCGCGACCTGCATCGGCTTCGACACCGCCCAGTTCTTGGGCACGAGTTCGCCGATCACCATCTGCACGGCGGAGGCCAGCAGCATGCCGACGACCACGGTCACTCCGGACACCGCGCCCTCGGGTATGCCGACGGCCGTGAACGGGCCGTGCAGCAGCTCCGCGAGGGCCGGTTCGGCGAGCATGCCGACGACGAGGGAGGTGATGGTGATGCCGAGCTGGGTGCCGGAGAGCTGGAAGGACAGCTCCTTGAGCGACTCGGCGACCCTACGGGCACGTCGGTCGCCCTCGGCGGCGGCCTTCTCGGCGTCCGTCGCCTCGACCGTGACCAGACCGAACTCGGCGGCCACGAAGAAGCCGTTGGCGAGGATCAGCAGGAACGCAGCTCCGAGGAGCAGCAACGGGGTGGTCATGATGCCGCCGCCTCCGCATGCACGCGGAGGGGGTCCGCGCTATGTCGGGAGGGGGCGGCGCAGGTACTACAGGACGATCCGTCCATCGCCGGAGAGGGTCACTCCTCGGGTAGCAGGAACCCCTGTGCGCCGGGCACGGCACAGCAGGGGCGGAGGCGCAGGGCAAAGTCCTCCGCCAACAGATTAATCAAGACACCCGCCACTGCGGCAGGGTGGACGGCCCCGAGTCAGCCCTGATGTTGCTCGGGGTCCCTGATGGAGCGGGCCTCGGCGAGTGCCCGCAGCGTGCGCGCGTCCTCGATCGCCCGCTGCTTGGCGATGCCCGGCTGGATGCCGAGGGCGGGCAGGCTGGTGCCGTCGCTGAGGTCGAGGAACACCCAGGGGTCGCCGGGCCGCAGGTTCACCCGGAGGATTTCGGCCCAGTCCAGGCGCCGCCTGCCGGCGATGTTGACCACGGTGACGCCGGACTCGTCGGCGACGACCTTCACCCGGGCGATCATCGCGAGCACGCCGAAGATGAGGGCCCCGGTGAGGACGAAACTGAGGCGCTCCCCCGGGCCGAGCTGCTCGAGCAGCATCGCGATCGCGGAGATCACCACGAAGATCGCGACACCGGCCGTGAGCAGGACGGCACGGGTGCGGCCCGGCCGGAAGGTGACGGGAAGAGCAGGCAGCTCGGACATCTGCGCCCCTCAGAGACGGCAGGCGTGGATGGCGGTGGTCAGGATGGCCCGCGCCCCGATGGCGTACAGATCGTCCATGATCCGCTGGGCCTCCTTGGTCGGCACCATGGCACGGACCGCGACCCAGCCCTCGTTGTGCAGCGGGGAGACCGTCGGGCCCTCCAGGCCGGGGGTGATGGCGACGGCCTCTTCGAGGTGCTCGGCGCGGATGTCGTAGTCCATCATCACGTACGTCCGGGCCACCAGGACGCCCTGGAGGCGGCGCAGGAACTGCTGCACCTTGGGCTCCTCGCCGTCCGCGCCGGTACGGCGGATCACGACGGCCTCGGACTTCATGATGGGCTCGCCGATGACCTCCAGGCCCGCGTTGCGCAGGGAGGTGCCGGTCTCGACGACGTCCGCGATGACCTCGGCGACGCCGAGCTCGATGGCGGTCTCGACGGCGCCGTCGAGGTGGACGACGGAGGCGTCGATGCCGTTGTCGGCGAGGTGCTTGGCGACGATGCCCTCGTACGAGGTGGCGACCGTCATGCCGCTCAGGTCCTGAACCCCCTTCGCCGCGCCCGGCTTGGTGGCGTAGCGGAAGGTGGAGCGGGCGAAGCCGAGCGGCAGGATCTCCTCGGCGTTGGCGCCGGAGTCGATCAGGAGGTCGCGGCCGGTGATGCCGATGTCGAGCCGGCCGGAGGAGACGTAGATCGCGATGTCGCGGGGGCGGAGGTAGAAGAACTCGACCTCGTTCTCCGGGTCGACGATCCGCAGTTCCTTGGACTCGCGGCGCTGCTGGTAGCCGGCCTCATGCAGCATCTCCGCCGCAGGGCCGGACAGTGAACCCTTGTTGGGGACGGCGATGCGCAGCATGAGGTCGGCTTCCTTTGCTTCGTTCGTGCTTGGTTCGTACGACGGTGGGTGCTGGGGTACGGCTCAGAGGTGGGCGTAGACGTCGTCGAGGGAGATCCCACGGGCGACCATCATCACCTGGACGTGGTACAGCAGCTGCGAGATCTCCTCGGCTGCCGCCTCCTTGCCCTCGTACTCGGCGGCCATCCAGACCTCGGCGGCCTCCTCGACGACCTTCTTGCCGATGGCATGGACACCCTTGCCGACCAGCTCGGCGGTGCGGGAGGTGGCGGGATCGCCGTGGGCGGCCTTGTGCTGGAGCTCGGTGAAGAGCTCCTCGAACGTCTTCTTGGACATGGTGGCGCCCACTTTACGCGGTGTGCCGGACCACCTAACGCCACGGTTCAGATACTGAGCGGAGGGTGGCCGCGGTGGCCACCGCGGCGGTCACCGCCTCGTGCCCCTTGTCCTCGTTGGAGCCGGGCAGACCGGCCCGGTCCAGGGCCTGCTCCTCGGTGTCGCAGGTGAGGACGCCGAAGCCGACAGGGACGCCGGTCTCGACGGAGACCTGCGTCAGCCCCTGGGTGACGCCCTGGCACACGAAGTCGAAGTGGGGGGTGCCGCCGCGGATGACGACGCCGAGCGCGACGATCGCGTCGTAGCCGCGGCCGGCGAGGACCTTGGCGACCACCGGCAGCTCCCAGCTGCCGGGGACCCTCAGCAGGGTCGGCTCGTCGATGCCCAGATCGTGCAGGGCGCGCAGGGCGCCGTCCACCAGACCGTCCATCACCTTCTCGTGCCACTGCGCCGCGACGACGGCGACCCGCAGGTCGCCCACGTTGCGTACGGACAGTTCCGGTGCACCCTTGCCGCTCACGTTCTCGTGTCTCCTCGGTGATCTCTTACTGGTTGCCGCACGTGGACACGGCGGGCGTGTCCAGCCAGGGCAGGTCGTGCCCCATCCGGTCCCGCTTGGTGCGCAGGTAGCGGAGGTTGTGCTCGCCCGCCTGTACGGGCATCGGCTCGCGCCCGGTGACCTTGAGGCCGTGGCGGACGAGCGCGTCGGTCTTGTCGGGGTTGTTGGTCATCAGGCGCACGCTGCGCACGCCGAGGTCCTCGAGGATCTGTGCTCCGGCGCCGTAGTCGCGGGCGTCGGCGGGCAGGCCGAGTTCGAGGTTGGCGTCGAGGGTGTCGCGGCCGAGTTCCTGCAGCTCGTACGCGCGCAGCTTGGACAGCAGGCCGATGCCGCGTCCCTCGTGGCCGCGCAGGTAGACGACCACGCCCCTGCCCTCGGCCTGGATGCGCTGCAGGGAGGCTTCGAGCTGGGGCCCGCAGTCGCAGCGCAGTGAGGCGAAGATGTCGCCGGTGAGGCACTCGGAGTGGACGCGGACCAGGACGTCCTCGCCGGCGCCGATCTCTCCGTGCACCAGGGCGACGTGCTCCACGCCGTCGGCGGTGGAGCGGTAGCCGTACGCCGTGAAGGTGCCGTGCGCGGTGGGCAGCCGGGTCTCGGCCTCGCGGCGGACGGTGGGCTCGGAGGTGCGGCGGTAGGTGATCAGGTCCTCTATGGAGATGATCGTCAGGCCGTGCTTGCGGGCGAACGGGATCAGCTCGGGCAGGCGCAGCATGCGGCCGTCCTCGCCGGCGATCTCGACGATGGCGCCGGCTGGGCGCAGGCCCGCGAGGCGGGCGAGGTCGACGGCGGCCTCGGTGTGGCCGTTGCGCACGAGCACGCCGCCGGGCTTGGCCCGCAGCGGGAAGATGTGGCCCGGGCGGACGAAGTCCGTGGGCTCGCAGTCACCGCTCGCGAGCATCCGAAGCGTGGTGGCACGGTCGGAGGCCGAGATGCCGGTGGTCACCCCGTGAGCGGCGGACGCGTCCACGGAGACGGTGAACGCCGTCTTCATCGACTCGGTGTTGTCGTCCACCATCTGCGGGAGCTTCAGCCGGTCCAGCTCCTCGCCCTCCATGGGGGCGCAGATCAGGCCGCGGCACTCGCTCATCATGAAGGCGACGATCTCGGGGGTCACCTTCTCGGCGGCGATGACGAGGTCGCCCTCGTTCTCGCGGTCCTCGTCGTCGACGACCACGATCGGGCGGCCGGCCGCGATGTCGGCGATGGCCTGCTCGATCGGGTCGAGGGCGAAGTCCTCGAAGCCGTCGGTGCTGTACAGGATCGGTGCCGCGGTCATGCCGGCGCTCCTTCCAGAGCGGGCTGCGCGGTCCTGCGGGAGCGCAGCCACCAGTCGCGCATGCCCCACAGGACCAGCGCGCCGTAGATGATGTAGACGAATCCGGAGAAGGCGTAGCCGTTGGCGAAGTTCAGCGGCACGCCCACGAGGTCGACGAGGAGCCAGGCGAACCAGAACTCGACCATGCCGCGGGCCTGGGCGTACATGGCGACGATGGTGCCCACGAAGATGTAGGCGTCCGGCCAGGGGTCCCAGGACAGGGACGGGTAGGCCTTGAAGAGCAGGGCCACCCCGACCGTGCCGGCTGCGGCGGCGGCGATCATGGCCGCCCGCTCTCGCCAGGTGGCGAAGCGCGGGACGATGTGGCCGTCCTCGGACTGGTTCTGGCCGCGGCTCCACTGCCACCAGCCGTACAGGGCGACGGCCATGACGACGGCCTGCTTGCCCGCGCTGCCGGTCAGGTGACCGAAGAAGGCTCCGAAGAGGACGAGGCCGGAGAGGAACTGCACCGGCCAGCTCAGCAGGGAGCGCCGCCAGCCCAGGGCGAGGGCGATCAGACCGAGGACGTTGCCGATCATGTCCGACCAGAGGATGTGCTGGTCGAACAGGACGAACGCCTCGGAGTTCAGCCGGTTCACCGACCCGCCCCCTGACCGGCGGCCATCAGTCGCTCGACGTACTTGGCGACGATGTCCACCTCGAGGTTGACCGGGTCGCCGGCCTGCTTGAGGCCGAGCGTGGTCAGGGCGAGGGTGGTGGGGATGAGGCTGACGGTGAAGTAGTCCGGGCCGGCGTCGACGACGGTGAGGCTGATGCCGTCGACCGTGACGGAGCCCTTCTCGACCACGTACCGGGCGAGGTCCGCGGGGAGGGAGACCTTCACGATCTCCCAGTTCTCGGAGGGCTTGCGCTCCAGTACCCGGCCGGTGCCGTCGACATGGCCCTGCACGATGTGCCCGCCGAGGCGTGCGCCCACGGCGGTGGGCCGCTCGAGGTTGACGCGGGAGCCGACGGTGAGGGCGCCGAGGCTGGAGCGGTGGAGGGTCTCCGCCATGACGTCGGCGGTGAACTCGTCGCCCTCGTGGTCGACGACGGTGAGACAGACCCCGTTCACGGCGATGGAGTCGCCGTGCTTCGCGCCGTCGGTCACGACGGGGCCGCGCAGCCGGAAGCGGGAGGCGTCGCCGAGGTTCTCGACGGCGGTGACCTCACCCAGCTCTTCGACGATTCCGGTGAACACTTCCCGGGTCCTCCTGCCTCATTCGGGCACGGACTCCGGGGCCTGTCGATGACGACAGAGAACACGGGCAGGGACACCGGAAGCGACGCCGGACGGTGCTCGCCCCATGGACGAACCGGTCGGCGGCGCGCACGCATGCCCGCCCGCCGCGCACTGCCTCCCATCCGGACTTTAACCGTCGGTCCAGGAATTTCACCTGGTCAACCGGCCGCTGGAAGCGACCGGGTCGCGGACTGTAACCGCCGGTTCGGACTTTCACCGACCCCGGAGTGCGCTGCTATTGGTACAGAGCCAGTGTGCCACGCCTGATCGCGGTCCATACGGGCGAACGGTGTGGGGTGGCTCACAGGCCATGTCGCTGGACTTCTCGGGCGGTCGACACGGAGCCAACTACCGGGCCGGCGACCCCGCTTGAGATTGGTCCATACCTATTGACGATTTGGTCTAGTCCTTTCTAGGGTCGGTCGCAATCTCCCTGGAGCGCCAAGGACCAGTCGCGGTAGGGGACTTCGCAGCTCCGGCGCAGACCGGCCCGGCGGTGGTGACGACGGCCCTTGCCCGCCGCCGGGCCTCCCACCTTCCGCCGTCACCCTTCTGGCAGGGTGAACGCATGACGACAGCGATCGCCGACGAGTTCGAGAGCCACCGCCCCCGGCTGTTCGGTCTGGCCTACCGCATGCTCGGCTCCGCCGACGAGGCGGAGGACACGGTCCAGGACGCCTACCTGCGCTTCAGCGGCGCAGTGCGCACGGAGATCGAGCACCCGGGCGCATGGCTCGCCAAGGTCGTCACCAACCTCTGCCTCAACCGGCTGACGTCCGCCCGGGCGCGGCGCGAGCAGTACGTGGGGACCTGGCTGCCGGAGCCCGTCGTCACCTCGGACGGCACGCTCGGCCCGCTGGAGTCGGCCGAGCAGCGCGACGCCGTGTCGATGGCGATGCTGGTCCTGCTGGAGCGGCTCACGCCGACCGAGCGGGCGGTGTACGTGCTGCGGGAGGCGTTCGGGTACGGGCACCGGGAGATCGCCGAGGCTCTGGAACTGAGCGAGGCCAACTGCCGTCAGCTGTACCGGCGGGCGGTGCAGCGGGTGGGTGAGCCGCAGTCCCGTTTCGAACCCACCCCGGAGCGGTGGGAGGAGTTGGTCGCCTCCTTCGTCGCGGCGGCCCGGGACGGCGATCTGGCCGGCCTCGAGAAGCTGCTCGTGGCCGATGTGACCTGGTCGAGCGACGGCGGCGGCAAGGTCAGCGCGGCCCGGCGGCCGGTCGAGGGGCGCGACAAGGTCAGCCGGCTGGTCGCCGGCGGGGCCCAGCGGTTCGCGGCAGGCCTGGTCTACACGTCGATCGAGGTCAACGGCGAGACCGGCCTGGCGGCGTGGGCGGGCGACACGCTCGTCGGGATCGTCGCGTTCGAGGTGCGGGACGGTCTGATCGCGCATGTGCGGGTCGTGGTGAACCCGGACAAGCTGGACTTCGTACGCCGTCAGCTCACGCGGCTGTAGACGCCTGTCACATTTCGCGTGGCCAATCGGTCTCAGCTGGCGTAGGGCGCTCCACCCCGGAGCGCCCGGCCTCGGAAGGGACTGAACGCCATGACGACGATCCTGGTGACCGGCGGCACCGGAACGCTCGGCCGGCTCGTCACCGAGCGGCTGCGCGCGGCCGGGCACGAGGTGCGGGTGCTCAGCCGGCACGCCCAGCCGTACGCCGTGGACTTGCGGGAAGGCGGCATCGGCCTTGACGCGGCGGTCGGGGGCGTGGACACGATCGTGCACTGCGCGAGTTCCCCGCGCGGCGGCGACGAGCAGGCGGCGACGAACCTGATCGCGGCGGCACGGCGGGCGGGTGTGGGCCACCTGGTCTACATCTCCATCGTGGGCGTCGACCGGGTGCCGTTCGGCTACTACCGGTCGAAGCTCGCGGTGGAGAGGCTCGTCGAGGAGTCGGGACTCGGCTGGACCGTGCTGCGCACCACCCAGTTCCACGACCTGCTCGTGCGGGTGCTCCAGGGGCTGGCCAAACCGCCGGTGATGCTGCTGCCGGCCGGCGTACCGGACCAGCCGATCGAGGTGGCCGAGGTCGCGGACCGGTTGGCGCGGCTGGCGGAGGGCGCGCCGGCGGGGCGGGTAGAGGACATGGGCGGGCCCGAGGTGCGGTCGTTCGAGTCGCTGGCCCGGGCGTATCTGAAGGCGACAGGGCGGCGGCGGGTCGTCGTAAACGTGCCGCTGTGGGGCAAGGCGTACCGGGCCTTCCGGACCGGGGGGCATCTGACACCCGAACTGGCCGTCGGCAAGGGGACTTTCGAGGAGCACCTCGACAGGAGGCACGGATGAGCCGGCGCGCCCTGCCGCGGCCGGGCTCGGGCTTCTCGCCAGTGGCGCCGGGTGTCGCTGCTCCCGCCCTGCAACGAGCAGGTGCTGCGGGACCTCGGCGGCTTGTGTCTCGCGCTCGCCGTGATGCTGTGCGTGGCGGTCGCGACGACGGAGCGGCGGCTGGTCCTGACCGCGCTGGTGGCGTATCCGACCGCTTCGGTGCCCCATCCGGTGTTCCACACCCGGCATTCGGAGCCACTCTCGGCCGCGAGCGGGGCGGGTCCGACGGGGTTGCCGGCGGCAGCGGTGGTGCTCCCGGCCCTGCTGCTGTGGCCGGCCTGCGCCCCTGAGCCGGTGCCGGCACCGGCCGACTAACGCTCCGGCGGTGCGAACACCTCGTCCTGAGCCCGGTCCCGCGCGGTCAGCAGCGCGCCGCGCAGGACCGCGCCGCCGCCGAGGACGCCGGCGCGGACCTCGGTGGACAGCGGCGACATCCGGCGCAGCCGCTCCGCCACCCGCGCGGCGAGTTCGGGCCCGCCGGCCTGCCCGACCTCACCGCCGAGGACCACGCACCCGGGATCCAGAACGGCGACGACTGATGCGACCCCTATGGCGAGGCGGTCGGCGAGCGCGTCGAGGAAGCGGGCGTCGGCAGTGGGAGCCGGGCCGCGGGCCGGGCCGGGCCGCCGGCCGGCCGAGGTCTCCCCGGACGGGCTCCCCGCGGCGTCGCCCACCTCACCCCGCACGCGCGCCACCGCCGCCCGCACCAGCTCCGCCGCCACCGGCTCGTGCCCCGCCGTCTCCCCCTCCACCCCGTACTCCCCCGCGAGCCGAGCGATCGCCGCCGACCCCCCGAGGGAGTGGAAACCCCCCTCGCAGTCCGTCGCCGAAGGCACTCCGGACGTGCCCGGTACCGGCAGGAAGCCGATCTCCCCCGTGCCACCGGAGGCGCCGCGGCGGAGGGCGCCGTCGAGGACGACTGCCGCGCCCGTGCCATGGCCCAGCCACAGCAGGACGAAGGTGTCCCGGTCACGGGCGGCACCCTCACGTTGTTCCGCGAGCGCGGAGAGGTTGGTCTCGTTCTCGACGATGACGCGGGCGTCCGGGAGCCGTTCCTGGAGGGCGGCCACGAGCCGGCGGTGCCACTCGGGCAGGCCCGTGGAGTCACGGAGTTCGCCGCTCGCCGGGTCGATCAGGCCGGGTGCCCCGATGCC
Source organism: Streptomyces sp. HUAS ZL42 (assembly GCF_040782645.1). Lineage (GTDB taxonomy): Bacteria > Actinomycetota > Actinomycetes > Streptomycetales > Streptomycetaceae > Streptomyces. The sequence continues at coordinate 8,178,193 of NZ_CP160403.1, read as the reverse complement.
GACGGTGTGCAGCCGGTCGGCCCCCGCCTCCTTCGCCACCCGCTCGACGAGAGTCACCGCCTGCTCCACCGCGGGACCGGTGCCGGTGTCGCCCCCGATCGGCACCGACGCCTCGGCGAGGACCCGGCCGAGCAGGTCGGACACGACCACGGAGACGCCTTCCGTGCGGACGTCCAGCGCGGCCAGGTGGGCGCGGTCGGCGACGATGCCGTACAGCTTCGCGTTGGGGCCGCGCCGCTGCTCGCCCGACTCCCCGACCACCTCGATCAGACCGCCGGCGGTGAGGCGTTCGACGAGGTCCGCGACCGTCGGCCGGGACAGGCCGGTCAGCTGCTTCAACTGCCCCGCCGTCAGCGGGCCTTCCTGCTGCAGCAGTCGCAGGGCGAGCCGGTCGTTGATGGCCCGGGCGGTGCTCGGGGATGCGGGCATGCCGGAAATCCTTCCAGATCGGCGGGGCCGCACGGCAGTCGGCGGCGGGCGGCTCCGCGCCCGGCGGGCTTAATCGACTATCTATCAGGCAGGGTCCCTGATAGTTTACGGCAGCGCGGCGGGGCCATGCGGCTCCCGCATGGGCAGAGCGGCGCAGAGGGGCGACACCGAGCCGGGAGGGGCCCGAGAATGAGCACAGTGGTCTACGCACCAGCGCAGGTACGGCACGCCCGGTACGCGGTGGCGGCCGTCTTCGCCGTGCACGGCGCCGTCACCGGCTCGTTCGCCACGCGCGTGCCGTGGATCCAGGACCATGCCTCCCTCGGTGCCGGACAGCTCGGCATCGCCCTGGCCTTCACGGCGTTCGGCGCCTCCTGCTCCATGCCGCTGGCCGGCCGGATCACCCACCGCTTCGGCAGCCGAACGACCCTGCGCGGCCTGATCGCGCTGTGGACGCTGTCCCTGGTCCTGCCCTCCTTCGCGACGAACCTGTACACGCTGTGCCTGGCGATGTTCACGTACGGCGCGACCGCCGGCATGGCCGACGTCGCGATGAACGCCCTGGGCGTCGAGGTGGAGCGCCTGCTCGGCAAGTCGATCATGTCCGGTCTGCACGGTATGTGGAGCGCGGGCGCCCTGATCGGCTCGGCCGCCGGCACGCTCGCCGCGCACCTGGGTTCGGACGCGCGTCTGCACTTCGCGCTGGCGGCCGCGACGCTCACTCTGCTCGGCGTCGCAGCCTGCCACTGGGTGCTCGACCTGCGGCCCGCCGAGGACGAGGAGCCGCCGCCGCGGTTCGCGCTGCCGCCCAGGTCCGCGCTGCTGATCGGGGCGGTCGGGTTCTGCGCGGTGTTCGCGGAGGGCGCGAGCCTGGACTGGTCCGCGATCTATCTGCGCGACCAGCTGGAGGCGTCGGCGGGTCTCGCGGCCGCCTGCACGACCGGTTTCATGCTGACCATGGCAGCGGCCCGGATCGTGGGGGACTCGGTGGTCAACCGCTTCGGCGCGGTCCGCACGGTCCGGGCGGGAGGGTTCCTCGCCGCCGCCGGTGGCCTGCTCATCGTCGTCGCGGGCCATCCTGCCGTGGCCATGGCCGGGTTCGCGCTGATGGGGCTGGGCATCGCGGTCGTCGTACCGCTGTGTTTCGCGGCGGCGGGCCACAGCGGCCCGAACCCCAGTCAGGCCATCGCGGGCGTGGCGACGATCACGTACACCTCCGGCCTCATCGCACCGAGCCTGATCGGCGGGGTGGCGCAGGCGACCAGCCTGGTGGTGTCGTTCGGTCTGGTGACGGTGCTGGCGTGCGGGCTCGCGGCGTTCGCGGGCGTCCTGCGCGCGGGCGAGCGGGACCGGCCGAAGGTCAGTCGGCCGAGCGCAGCAGTGCCCGACCCGCGACCCTGAACGCGTCGCTCCACGGAGCAGGCCGCAGGGTCTGCGCGTCCAGCCTGACCAGGACGCGGAGACCCTGCGCGTAGGTGACCGCGCCGTCCGCCGAGCAGAAGCGGAAGCCGTACGTCAGGCCGGTGGTGCCGAGTCGCTCCAGCCAGAGGTGGACGGCGTAGGTGCCGGTCCGGGTGACCGGGGCCTCGTAGGTGATCCGCAGCTCCTTGACCGCGTTGCAGGCGTCCCCGGCCGCGGCCCAGTCCCCCTCGAAACGGATGCCGTACTCCTGCCACAGCCCGGTCCACGCCCGCTCCACCATCAGCGGATAGCGGGCGTTGTGCAGCAGGCCGAGCGCGTCCAGGTCGTCGAAGTGGACGGTGACGGGAACGAGCCGGCCGTACGACAGGGCGGGGGCGAGCGGGGCTTCGGCGGTCACGGGGCGGACTCCTGGGGCGCACGGGACGGGTGTACGGGGCAACCAACCCATCCTAAGCGGACGCTCAGCCCGTCAGCGCGCCAGGTCGTAGGCGTACGAAGGCGTGAACGTGCCGGGAGACCCCTTGCATCCGTCGGACTCCCCCGGCAGCTTCACCCACAGGTAGGCGTCGATGCGCGCCTTCCCGGTGTTCGTCGTGGGCGCAGTGCCGATCTTGCGCCCGTCGGGGTCGCACCACGTTCCGTCGGTGGGCGCGCCGTTGCCGTTGCGGCTGGTGTCGATGACGGCACCCAGCCCCGCGGGACCGCCGAGGGCGTCGAGGACCTGCCGGTCGTAGGCGATCTCGTCGGCCGTGGTGTGGAAGTTGGAGACATTGCTGAAGATGCCGTCGGAGGACGCGGCCGAGGCGGCGCCCGCCTGTTTCAGCCACGCCGCCTGCTTCGCCGGGGGGTTCCAGCCCGAATGCCCGGCGTCGTAGTAGACGCGCGTCCTCGGGTTCGCGGCCTTGAGGACACGGCCGGCGCGGGACAGCGAGGCGAACCGGTCGGCGCGCTGCCCGCCCGTGAGGCACCCGGACTGGGCGATCGAGTCGGGCTCGAGCACGACGATGACCTCACCGGAGCCCAGCCCCGCGGCGAACCGGTCGATCCACGCGTCGTAGGCGTCGAGGTCGGGCGCCCCGCCCTGGGAGGCTCCTCCGCAGTCACGGTCCGGGATCGCGTACGCCACGACGACGGGCACCCGCCCCTGCGCGACGGCGCCCGAGGTCACCGCGCGGACCCGTGAAGTGATCGTCGCCGGCGTGTGGTCGGCGAACCAGACCGCCGCCGGCCGGTCGGCGATGCGGGACTCTATGACGGCGCGACGCGGATCACCGGGGTTGGCGCGGACCCAGTCGAGGACCTGGGACTCGGGGTGGCGGTAGAGGCGGCTGTTCACCGAGGTGGTCTGCCGCTTCGTTCCGGTCCTGCCGGGCGAGGGCGTGGGGCTCTCCCGCAAGGTCTTCGAAGACGAAGGAGAGACGGACACCGACGGCATTACGGAGGGCGACTCCGGGCGCGGAGCGGCGGTCACGTCGGGCCCGGCCTCGTCCGAGCCGTGTCCGTCGTCGAGCGCGGCCACCATCCCCGTCACCGTGCCGACCGCGACGACGACCGAGGCCGCCGCGGCCATGGCGCCGCGCCGGACGGCACGCCTGCGTTCGGCTCTGCGTGCGGCGAGTCGCTGGGCACGTAAGCCTGACACGGTGTGCTTCCCCCTCCCGCGCGGCGGACGCGTTCCCCCGTTCTGGGGAAGCCCCGGGCCCGCCGGCACCCCGGAAAGCCTAGGACTGGGACCCTGCCCACATGGCGCAATTGGAACAGTTCACCACCCCTGTCGACACGGTCGTCTCCCGTATGCGCGCCCTGGACGCGGCCCTGCCCGCCCGGGACGGGGTCGCCGTCTTCAACCGCGTCTACCTCGCCGTCACGGAGGCGGTCGACCGGCACATCGACGCCGGGCGGTTCGCGGACGCGCGGGCCGCGATCACGCTGGACGTGCGGTTCGCGGAGCGCTATCTGGCGGCGGTGGACGCGGCGGCGGTCGGGCGGCGCACACCGGCCTGCTGGCGGCCGCTGTTCCAGATGCGCCGCCATCCCGGCGTACGACCGCTGCAGTTCGCGCTGGCGGGCATCAATGCGCACATCGGCCACGATCTGGCGCTCGCGGTCGTGGACGCCTGTCGTAGCCTCGACTGCGAACCGGCCGACCTGGAAGACGAGTTCGACCGCGTGGGCGAGCTCCTCCTCTCGCTGGAGGAGCGCATCCGCGAGGATCTGATGCCGGGCCCCGACCTCCTGCAGATCGCCGACCCGCTCACCCATCTGCTCGGATCGTGGAGCCTGGAGCGCGCCCGGGACGCCACCTGGACCGCGGCGCGGGCGCTGTGGGCGCTGCGCGGACTGCCCGATGTCGCCGAGGAGTTCACGGACCACCTCGATGCGGCGGTGGGGCTCGCGGGACGCATGCTGCTCACGCCACTACCGGACTGATCCGGGCACTCCTGCGGCCCGAGCGCCCCAACTCTTGTGTGAACGTTGTACGTTCGACAGGAACGCACCTCATGCAAAGGAGCACAGGGCATGGCGACACGGCTCGGACTCGCACTTCCCCAGAACAAGCAGTACGACCTCGGCCGGGACGTGCCCGACGTGGCCCGCACCGCCGAGCAGATCGGCTACGAGAGCCTCTGGGTGTACGAGCGGCTGCTGGTGCCCGAGCCCGCCACGCAGGGCCTGTACGGCATCGAGGGCCTCCCCTGGCCGGACGGGTACCGGGGCGTCGCCGAGCCCCTGGTCACCCTCACGCTCGCCGCTGCCGCCACCGAGCGCGTCCGGCTGGGCACCAGCGTCCTGGTCGCCCCGCTGCACGTGCCGTTCCAGCTCGCCAAGGCCCTCGCCACGCTGGACGCGGCGAGCGGCGGCCGGGTGGCCGCGGGCCTGGGCACGGGCTGGTCGCTCGACGAGTACGCGGCCGCTTCCGTCCGCCCGTTCGAGGAGCGCGGCCAGGTCCTGGACGAGCTGATCGGGGTGTGCCGCGCGGTCTGGGGCCCGGACCCGGTGTCGTACGAGGGAAGCGTCACGACCATCAACCCGGCCGTCGTCGGCCCCAAGCCCGCGCGGCCGATCCCGATCCTGCTGGCCGCCGGCGCCGGGAAGGCGCAGCGCCGGCTTGTCGACCACGCCGACGGCTGGATGCCGATCGGCATGGGCGCAGAGGCACTCGCCGCCCAGTGGAAGGCGCTGCAGGAGCTGGCCGCCGAGCGCGGACGCACGGAACCGATCCAGACGGTCCTGCGCACCAACGCGCAGTACCTGGCCAAGGGTTACGACGGTGCGGACCGCCGGCCCTTCCAGGGCAGCGTCGACCAGATCGTCGAGGACCTGGCCGCGCACGCCGAGGTCGGCCTCGACGAGATCTTCATCGACCTCCAGTTCGGCACGCGCGACGCCCAGGAGCTGAAGGACGTCGCCGCCGAGGTGTACGAGAAGGCGCGCGCCGCCGGGATCTAGTCCTCGGGCAGCTCGACCGGCGCGATCTCGTCGTAGACGTCTCCGGGCCCGGGGTTGGACGGGTCGGTCGCGCCGCCGAGGTGGTGCATGACGCCCCAGACCGCGTTCAGCGCGGTCTGGACGGCACCCTCGGCCCAGCCCGCCGTCCACGAGATGTCGTCGCCGGCGAGGAAGACGCCCCGCTTGTCCTCGGGCAGCCGGTCCTGCATGAAGTGGGTGAACAGGCGCCGCTGGTAGCGGTAGTGGCCCGGCAGGTTGGCCTTGAACGCGCCCATGAAGTAGGGCTCGTTCTCCCAGGAGACGGTCACCGGGTTGCCGATGATGTGCTTCCGGATGTCGACCTTCGGATAGATCTCCGACAGCGACTTCAGCATGACCTCCATCCGCTCGTTCGCGGACAGCGGCAGCCACTTCAGGCTGTCGTCGCACCAGGTGTAGGACAGGCAGATGACCGCGGGCCTGTCAGGACCGTCGTCCAGGAGGTAGGTCCCGCGCGTCATGCGGTCGGTGAGCGTCATCGACATGACGTCCCGGCCCGTCTCCTCGTCCTTGTCCAGCCAGAACGGCCGGTCCACCGGCACGAACAGCTTCGACGACTCCATGTAGTGGGTCCGCTCCATCGCCGTCCAGTGGTCGATCGGGAAGAGCGAGTCGTCGCAGGCGATCTTCGACAGCAGCATCCAGGACTGCGCCGTGAAGACGGCCGCCTTGTACGTACGGATGTCACCCTCGGCGTCCGTCACCGTGATCCGGTTGCCGGCGGTGCGGTGCAGCCGGGTCACGGCCGGGCGGGGTTCGCGGTTCTCGTGCAGGCTCGCGAGCGAGGTCCCGTGGGCCCAGTGCACGATCTTCTCGGGCTCGCGCTCCCACAGCCGCAGCGGCAGCTGCTGGGAGCCGCCGACGATGCCCCGGTGATGGTCGTCGGCCTCGGTGTAGACGACGCGCAGGATCTCCAGGATGGAGTTGGGGAAGTCGGTGTCCCAGCCGCCCGTTCCGAAGCCGACCTGGCCGAAGATCTCGCGGTGCCGGAAGGACCTGAAGGCCTCGGAGTCGCAGAGGAATCCGTAGAAGGTCTGGTTGTCGAGCTTCTCGACGAGCCGGGACCAGATCTCGCGGATGCGCGGGACGTCGCGATCGCGCATGGCGCGGTTCATGTCGGAGAAGTCGGCGCCGTCTTCGAGGCACTTGTTCCAGGCGTCGGCGACGTCCCGGTAGACCTGCGGCAGGTCGTCGATCGTCTCGGCGTAGTGGGACTCGCCCTTGAGGTCGACGACAGTCGAAGGAGTCGCCTCCGCGAGGGGGTTGGGGAAGGGCCGGGTCTCGAGGCCCACCAGGTCGATGTAGTGCTGCAGCGCCGTGGAGGACGGCGGGAAGCGCATCGCGCCCATCTCCGCCGTGAGGGACGGGTCGCAGCCCTCGAAACCGACGGTGCGCAGTCGCCCTCCGATCCGGTCGGCCTCGTACACGACGGGCTTGAGACCCATCTTCATCAGCTCGTACGCGGCCACGATGCCCGACAGTCCGCCGCCGATGACCGCGACCTCGGTGCCGTGCTCGGTCGCCGGTATCTGGCCGAGACCCGCCGGGTGGGCGAGGAAGTCGTCGTACGCGTACGGGAAGTCCGGGCCGAACATGGTGATCGGCGGCTGCTGCTCGTCTGCGTGCTCGACGGCGTTGGGCACGGTGGACGTCATGGGGTACGAACTCCTTGCACGAAAAGAAACGGGGGGAGGCTTCAGACGAGGGACCCGTAGAGGCCGGGGCGGCGGTCCTGCAGATACGGGTTCGCCTCGCGGGAGGCGGCGAGGGCCACGGGGTCGGCGTCGGCGAGGACGAGCTCCTCGCCACGACCGGCGCGGGTACGGGCGACCCCGTCCGGCCCGGCGAGGGTGGAGAGGCCCACGAACTCGAACTCGCCCTCCTGCCCGACCCGGTTGACGTACGCCACGTACATCTGGTTCTCGAAGGCACGCACCGGGACCACCGACTCGGCGACGAACTGGAACGGGTGCATCTGCGCGGTCGGGACGACGAGGAGGTCCGTGCCGGCCAGGGCGTGGGCGCGGACGTTCTCCGGGAACTCGACGTCGTAGCAGATCATGATCCCGACCCGGAGACCCTCGAGCTCCGCCTGGACGACCGGCTGCTCACCCGGCGTGAAGTGGTCGCGCTCGAAGGAGCCGAAGAGGTGGGTCTTGCGGTAGTTGGCGAGCCGGGCGCCGTCGGCGGAGACGAGCTGCGCGGAGTTGTACACGACGCCGGCGGAACGCTCCGGGTAGCCGTACGCGACAGCAAGCCCGTGCCGGCCGGCGATCTCGGCGACCGCGTCCGCGGAGTCGCCGTCGGCGGGCTCGGCGAGGCGGGCGATGTCGTCGCCGATCGCGTACCCGGTCAGGAACATCTCCGGCGCGACGAGGAGCCCGGCGCCGGCAGCTCCGGCCCTGCCCGCGGCCTCGTCGAGAACCTTGAGGTTCTCGACGACCGAGCCGGGTCGGCCGGAGCTCTGGAGCAGGGCTGTGCGCATGGGTGTTCCTCACCGGGACGGAGGGGGTTGGGGGCCATGTAGACGGTACGGGCCGCTGACCAGGGCGGACAAGGAGGAGCCGTTGCGCGCCGATGAGCGGATCGTTGCGTCCGTGACCCGTCGGGCGGCGATTCGTTGCACGCCCTCGCCTGCCCCGGCGGCCGGTCGGCACAGTGCCTGTGGGACAGTCTTCAGCGGGGGACGGGTCCGACTCACGGAGGCCCTGATGGAGATCGCTGCGTTGCCCCGGATCGACGAGCACACGACGGTCGTCGCGGCTCGGGCCGCGGACGTCTGGCGCGGACTGGGCGAAACCCTCGTCCGGTCCTTCACCCGCCCCCGTTCGGCCCGTTACGCACGCCTCGTCGGCACCGCCGACCGCAAGGCGTCCGGGCCCAGCCCCCTGATCAAGGGCTCGACACTGCCCGGCTTCCATGTGGCCGACGCGGTGCCGGAACGAGAGCTGGTCCTCGTCGGAGGCCATCGCTTCTCGTCGTACGCGCTGATCTTCCGTCTGGACGAGGCGGGCCCGGGGCACATCCGGCTACGCGCCGAGACACGGGCCGCCTTCCCCGGCCCGTCCGGCGGCCTCTACCGGCGGCTGGTCATCGGCACGGGCGGGCACAGGATCCTCGTACGGCGGCTGCTGACGGCGGTCCGCCGCCGGTCCGAGCGGTAGGGCTCAGGTCCCGAGCGGCAGGGCTCAGGTCCCGAGCGGTAGGGCTCAGGTCCCGAGCGGTAGGGCTCAGGTCGGCGACCCCGACGAGAACCGTCGCAGCAGCGGGGACAGCACCAGCACGGACTTCGTCCGCTCCACGAACGGCTCCCCCGCGATGCGCTCCAGCACGCGCTCGAAGTGCCGCATGTCGGAGGCGAAGACCTGGACGATCGCGTCCGCGTCCCCGGTGACGGTGGACGCGGCCACGACCTCCTGATAGCGCTCCAGGCCCCGCTGAATGGTCTCCGGCGAGGTGTGGCGCCGGCAGTAGATCTCGACGAAGCCCTCGGTCTCCCAGCCGAGGGCCGCCGGGTCGACCCGTACGGTGAAGCCGGTGATGGCTCCGGTGGCGCGCAGCCGGTCCACGCGCCGCTTCACTGCGGGCGCGGACAGACCGACGAGCTGCCCGATGTCCGCGAAGGAGCGGCGGGCGTCCTCGGCGAGGGCGTGCACGATGCGTTCGTCGAGATCGTTCAGCACTGCGGGAGTTTCACTTCACTTCGGGCGTGGCGAGACGGGAGCGGCGGTAGCCGTACACGAAGTAGAACACGAGCCCGGCGGCCATCCAGACCCCGAAGACCACCCAGGTGACGGTGGACAGACTGCCCATCATCCAGACGCAGAAGGCGAAGCCGAGGGCCGGCAGGAGCGGCGACAGCGGGACGCGGAAGGTGCGGGACATGTCCGGGCGCGTGCGGCGCAGCACGACCACGGCCACGTTGACCAGCGCGAAGGCGAAGAGGGTGCCGATGCTGGTGGCGTCGGCGAGCTGGCCGAGCGGGATCGCGGCGGCCAGGACACCGCAGAACAGGGACACGATCAGTGTGTTGGCGCGGGGCGTGCCGGTCTTCGGGTGGACCTTGGCGAACACCTTCGGCACCAGTCCGTCTCGGGACATCGCGAAGAGGATGCGGGTCTGGCCGTACAGCACGGTCAGCACGACGCTCGCGATGGCGATGACCGCGCAGAAGGCCAGCAGCGTGCCCCAGAAGGTCTGTCCGGTGACCTCGCGCATGATCTGGGCGAGCGCGGCCTCCGAGTCGTTGAACCCCTGCCAGGGCTTGGCCCCGACGGCGACGGCCGCGACGAGGACGTACAGCGCCGTCACGATGACGAGCGACAGCATGATCGCGCGCGGCAGGTCGCGCTTCGCGTTCTTCGCCTCCTCGCCGGCCGTCGACGCCGCGTCGAAGCCGATGTACGAGAAGAAGAGCGTCGCGCCCGCCGCACTCACGCCCGCCATCCCCAGCGGCATGAAGTTCTCGTAGTTGCCGGAGCGGAAGCCCTGGATACCGATGGCGCAGAACAGCACCAGCGCGGCGATCTTCACGACCACCATGATCGTGTTGGCGCGGGCGGACTCACGGGCACCGCCCAGGAGGAACGCCATCGCCAGCAGTACGACGATCAGCGCGGGCAGGTTGAAGACACCGCCGTCGCCGGGCGGGGCCGACAGGGCGTCCGGGACGGTCACGCCGATCGTCCCGTCGAGCAGTTCGTTGAGGTACTCGCCCCAGCCCACGGCCACGGCGGCGACCGACACCCCGTACTCCAGGACCAGACACCAGCCGCACACCCAGGCGATCAGCTCGCCCATCGTTGCGTATGCGTACGAGTACGAGGACCCGGCGACGGGGATGGTGCCCGCGAGCTCGGCGTAGGAGAGCGCGGAGAAGAGGGCGGTGAGCCCGGCGATCACGAAGGACAGGGTCACGGCCGGACCCGCCTTGGGAACGGCTTCGCCGAGGACGACGAAGATGCCGGTGCCGAGGGTGGCACCGATGCTGATCATGGTCAGCTGCCAGAGCCCGAGGGACCTGCGCAGGGCCCCTCCCTCACCCTGGCCGCCCTCCGCCACCAGGCGTTCCACGGGCTTGCGACGCATGAGACGCCCACCGACGCCGGGGGTCGGTGGGGCGGACGGGGTGCGATTCTGCGGGGGTGCGCCTTGATCGAGCACGCGCTGACTCCTTCGTCGCTGCAGGACAGGCCGGCGGGGACCGGCGGCACCCCTGCGCCAGCAGGAGCCCACCGAGCGGGGTCCCCGCCACGCCACGTACAGCGCAGAACCCTATGAGCCGGGGCGTTGCCCCTGTAATGCAGCAACCTTGCGCATCTCCGCAAGATCGTTGCGTTCATCGCATCCGGGTGCGCATTCGTTGTGCCGCGCCCCACGGGGTGCGCGACCAGCCACGGCCGGCCGGCACATTGCTGAACCGCGCGCCAAGCGGAGCGCTCAGGTCCAGCTGGCGTGCAGCGGCTTGCCCTCCGCGTAGCCGGCGGCGCTCTGGATGCCGACGACCGCCTTCTCGGCGAACTCCTCGAGGGAGGCCGCGCCGGCGTAGGTGCAGGAGGAACGGACGCCCGCGACGACCGAGTCGATCAGGTCCTCGACGCCCGGACGGGCCGGGTCGAGGAACATGCGGGAGGTGGAGATGCCCTCCTCGAACAGCGCCTTGCGGGCGCGGTCGTACGCCGACTCGTCCGAGGTGCGGTTGCGCACGGCACGCGCGGACGCCATGCCGAACGACTCCTTGTAGAGGAGCCCGTTCGCGTCCTGCTGGAGGTCGCCCGGCGACTCGTAGGTGCCCGCGAACCAGGATCCGACCATCACGTTGGACGCACCGGCCGCGAGGGCCATGGCGACGTCGCGCGGGTGGCGGACACCGCCGTCGGCCCACACGTGCTTGCCGTACTTCTTCGCCTCGGCCGCGCACTCCAGGACGGCCGAGAACTGCGGCCGGCCCACACCGGTCATCATGCGGGTGGTGCACATCGCGCCCGGCCCGACGCCGACCTTGATGATGTCCGCACCCGCGTCGACCAGGTCCTTGACGCCCACGGCCGAGACGATGTTGCCGGCGACGATCGGCACCTGCGGGTCGAGGTCCCGCACCACCTTGATCGCGTTGATCATCGACTCCTGGTGGCCGTGCGCGGTGTCGATGACGAGGGTGTCGACGCCCGCGTCGAGCAGCTGCTTGGCCTTGCCCGCGACATCGCCGTTGATGCCGACGGCGGCGGCGGTGCGCAGCCTGCCCCGGGCGTCGGTGGCCGGCGTGTAGAGCGTGGCGCGCAGCGCGCCCTTGCGAGTGAGGATGCCGGCGAGCTTGCCGTCCGCGTCGACGGCGGGGGCGTAGCGCCGGTTGTGCGCGTCGAGGGTGTTGAAGGCCTCGCGCGGATCGATGTCCGCGTCCAGGAGCAGCAGGTCCCGGGACATGACGACCTCGAGCTGCGTGAAGCGGTCGACACCGGTGAGGTCCCGGTCGGTGACGACACCGACGGGCCGGTGCTCCTCGTCGACGACCACGCCCGCGTTGTGCGCGCGCTTCGGCAGGAGCGCCAGCGCGTCGGCGACGGTCTGGTGCGGGGCCAGCACGATCGGGGTGTCCAGGACCAGATGGCGGCTCTTCACCCAGGCGATGACCTCGGTGACCACGTCGATCGGGATGTCCTGCGGTATGACCACGAGGCCGCCACGCCGGGCGACCGTCTCCGCCATACGACGGCCCGCGATGGCGGTCATGTTGGCGACGACCAGCGGAATGGTGGTGCCCGTCCCGTCCGGGGAGGCGAGGTCCACGTCCTGCCGCGAACCGACCGCGCTGCGGCTCGGCACCATGAAGACGTCGTCGTACGTCAGGTCGTACGCGGGCTGGATGTCATTGAGGAAACGCACGTGCTGCACATCCCAGTCGATCAGAGGTGGCCCCAGGACAGGTCAGCCAGGGGGAAGAGCACGTACTTCATTGTCCCATGTCGGCCGTCATGCGATGCCCGGGCAGATCGTCCAGGCTGGTCAGAGGCCCCTTAGGAGGAACCTCCAAGAGCCAGCGCGACGGTGAGCGCCGGCGTCCGGTTCGCCGCCTCCGCGAACACCTCCTGCGCGATCTCCCACTCCCCCGGCTGCGCCTTCGCGTACGGCCGCCAGTTCCGCACGACGACCAGCAGACCCTCCACGACGGCGTCCTCCGGCCAGACGGTGTGGTCGGAGAGCGAATCGGCGAGCGCGTCCCAGTTGCGGCCGAACCAGCCGGGCAGTCGGAGAGCGCGTGCGCAGCGGTCCATCAGGCCCGCCTTGTCCGTCACCCCGTCGAGGTCGAGCGTGACCACGAACTGCGTCATCCAAGCCGTCCCTGAGTAGTGGTGGCCTGTGCGGGAGGGGCGGTCGCGACCGCCCCTCCCGGCTCTCCGGCGCTCCGTCAGGACCCGTCCGGATCGGCCCTGTTGAGCGCGGGCTTCGGCGTCGGCCCCGCGGTCATCAGGTAGTCCGCGGCGGACGTGTCCGTCACCAGGCTGGTCACCAGCCCCGACCGCAGCACCGCGTCGATCGCGGCCGCCTTGCGCTGACCACCCGCGATCGCGACGACCTCGGGGATACGGCGGAGCTGGTCGGCCTTGACCGTGATGCACCGCTCGCCCAGGTCCCGTCCCACCCTGCGGCCCTCGGTGTCGAAGAGGTGGGCGGACATCTCGGCCGCGACGCCGAGCGAGGCGTAGTGCCCGCGCTCCTCGTCGCTGAGCATGTCGTGCACCGTCGAGATGCCCGGCTCCCAGGAGCCGATGGAGACGCAGGCGACCGTGACCTTGTCGAAGTACTCGAAGGCCCGGGCGATCCCCGTCTGGTTGCGCAGCGCGGCAGCGGTGGCCGCGTCCGGCAGCAGCATCGGCGCGTAGATGGGGTGGGCGTCGCCACCCGACACCTGTGCGGCGCGCCGCACGGCCTCCACCGAGCCGCGTTCGGCGGTCCCTGCGTCGTACACACCCGTCAGCTGGACCACCGTGCACGGCGGGAGCCGGTCCAGGGCGGCCGCCATGTGGATGGTGGACCGGCCCCAGGCCAGGCCGAGCACATCGCCCTCGTTCACCAGCTCCCCGAGCAGGTCGGCGGCGACTTCGCCGAGGTTCTCGGGGTCCGGCGACTCCTCGACGTCGGCCGGGGACTCGACCACGACGGCGTGCCTCAGGCCGTACCGGGCGCGCAGCGCGTCCGAGCGCTCGGCGTCCAGCTCGGCCGGGACGCGGATCTCGATCCGTACGAGATCCCGTTCGAGAGCCGTCTCCAGGACCCGGGCCACCTTGAAGCGGCTGACGCCGAACTCCTCCGCGATCTGGATCTTGGACTTGCCCTCGAGGTAGAAGCGGCGGGCCATGGCCGCCGCCTGCACCAGCTCAGCGGGTCCCATCCGCACTGCTGACCGGCCCGCCGACATACCCGACACGGCGATCTCCTCACTGCTGTTCACACTCTGGACTCGCCGTTCATCCTTGCAGATCCGGCGCTCTTGATCAGCCCTGATGGGAGCCGTTCATGTTCCTGTGGTTCAGTGGTCGCACGCCCACGACGCCCTGGCCGTCGCCTCCTCAGCCTGTGTGCGCAATGCACGTACCGCTTCGGCCGGGTCGGATGCCCCGTACACCGCGGAGCCGGCGACGAAGACGTCCGCGCCGGCCTCCGCGCAGCGCTCGATGGTGGAGGCGGAGACTCCGCCGTCGACCTGGAGCCAGAGTTCGAGACCGTGCTTGCTGATCAACTCGCGAGTGCGCCGGATCTTCGGAAGCATGATGTCCAGGAACGCCTGGCCGCCGAAGCCCGGCTCGACCGTCATGATCAGCAGCATGTCGAGTTCGGGCAGCATGTCCTCGTACGGCTCGATGGGCGTCGCGGGCCTGAGCGCCATGGAGGCCCGGGCACCCTTCGCCCGGATCTCGCGGGCGAGTCGCACCGGCGCGGCGGCCGCCTCGACATGGAAGGTGACGGAGGAGGCACCCGCTTCCACGTACTGGGGCGCCCAGCGATCGGGGGCCTCGATCATCAGATGGCAGTCCAGCGGAGTGTCCGTCGCACGGGCCAGGGACTCTACGACCGGCACACCGAGCGTGAGGTTCGGGACGAAATGGTTGTCCATCACGTCGACGTGGAGCCAGTCGGCTCCCTCGACCGCCTTCGCCTCGTCCGCGAGGCGGGCGAAGTCGGCGGACAGGATGCTGGGGTTGATCTGCGCGGCCATGACCCAAGCCTGCCATGTCCGCGGACGGTTGTTCGCGCCGGTCCGGACCTGGGCCGTCCAGCCCATGTCGTCCGGCGGTGGCGCGTGCCATGCTGGGCGGCCCATCGGCACCACGTACGACCACGGGGGTCGCCATGAGGCATCTCGACACCGTGAAGCGCAGCACCATCCGGTTCGTGTGCGGACGGCGCTCCAAGTGGCTGATCGTGATTCTCTGGCTGGTCGTGCTGGTGATCGCGGCCCCGCTCGGGATGAAACTGAACGACGCCCAGGACAACGACGCCCAGTCCTGGCTGCCCGGCTCCGCCGAGTCCACCCAGGTTCTCGACATCTCCGAGGGCTTCAGGCCCGAGCAGATTCCCGGCGTGGTCGTCTACGCGCGCCCGAGCGGGCTGACCGCGCAGGACCAGCAGCAGATCGCCCAGGACGTACAGCAGGTCAAGACGCTGCGCGCGCACGGCATCCGCGGTGCGGAGACCCGGGGCCCCGTCTACGACCGGCAGCCCAACCCGCGGGCCGCCCAGATCTACGTGCCGATCACCATGGACGCGCAGGGCTGGCAGCGGATCGCCCCTGCGGTCGACTCGATCCGCGACCAGGTGGGCAAGGGCGGCGACGGACTCGCGGTCCACATCACGGGACCCGGCGGTACCTCCGCCGACTTCGCGAACGCCTTCGAGGGCATCGACTCGACCCTGCTGTTCTCCGCGATGACCGTCGTGATCGTGATGCTGCTGTTCACCTACCGCAGTCCGACACTGCTGTTCGTTCCACTGGTCGCGGTCGTGGCGGCCCTGTTCACCGCGCAGGCACTGATCTACCTGCTGGCCCGGCACGCGGGCCTGACCGTCAACGGTCAGAGCGCGGGCATCCTCACGGTGCTCGTGTTCGGTGCGGGCACGGACTACGCGCTGCTGCTGGTCGCCCGCTACCGGGAGGAACTGCGCCGTCACAAGAGCCGGCACGAGGCGATGGAGCGGGCCGTGAACCGGGCCGGCCCGGCGGTCATGGCCTCTGGCGCGACGGTCGTCCTGAGCATGCTGGTGCTGATGGTCGCCGAGATGAACTCGACGCGTGGCCTGGGCCCCGTGGCGGCCATCGGAGTGCTGATCGCACTCGTCGCGATGCTCACCCTGTTCCCCGCGCTGCTGCTGATCTTCGGTCGCTGGATCTTCTGGCCGGCCATTCCGCGCTACGGGTCCGCGGATCCGACCGAGCGCGGCATCTGGGCCCGCATGGGCCGCCGTTTCGCCCGCCGCCCACGCCTGACCTGGGCCACCACGGCGGGCGTGCTCGCCGTGCTGTCGCTCGGGCTGTTGCAGTTGAACGCGGCGGGCATCGCCAACGCGGACGCCTTCACCGGCAAACCGGACTCGATCGTCGGCCAGGAGGTGTCCGCGCGGTACTTCCCGGCGGGGAACGGCGATCCGCTCGTCATCGTGTCCAACAGCGCGCAGGCCGAGCGTGTGGGCCGCACGGTCGCCGCGGACCCCGGTGTCGTGGCGACGAGCATCGGGATACCGCCCGGAGCCGCACCCGAGCACAACGGACGGGTGCTGCTGGAGGCGACCATGCGGGCGCCCGCCGACAGCGGGGCGGCGAAGGACATCGTGAAGAGCGTGCGCGACGCGGTGCACGACGTACCCGGCGCCGACGCCCAGGTCGGCGGGGGCACGGCCGCCCTGCTGGACATGGACAACGCCCAGACCCACGACAACTACCTCGTCATCCCGCTGGTCCTGGCCGTGGTCCTGCTCGTGCTCTGCGCCCTGCTGCGGGCCCTGGTGGCCCCGCTGCTGCTGATCGGGACCGTGGTGCTCTCCCTGGCCACCGCGATGGGTCTGAGCGCCCTCGCCTTCCGGTACGTCTTCGACTACGCGGGCGAGGACGTGGCCTTCCCGCTGTTCGTCTTCGTGTTCCTGGTGGCGCTGGGCATCGACTACAACATCTTCCTGACCACCCGTATCCGCGAGGAGGCCATCCACCAGGGCACCCGACCCGGCGTGGTCACGGGCCTCGCCGCGACCGGCGCCGTGATCACCTCGGCCGGCCTGGTCCTGGCGGGCACGTTCGCCGCCCTCGGCACCCTCCCGATGGTGGGCTTCGCGGAGATCGGCTTCGCGGTCGCCCTCGGCGTCCTGCTGGACACGTTCATCGTCCGCTCCGTGCTGGTCACGTCCCTCTTCCTCGACGTGGGCAAGAAGGTGTGGTGGCCGCACCACCTGTCCCACCGGGACGGCGCGGACGGCCGGGGCGGCGTCGCGGAGCCGGGAGCGGCGATCAGGCAGTCCGCGGAATGAGCGGACTCCGACATCGTCCGCTTCTTGACATGCCGCCAGCTCGGTGGAACTGTATATTTACAGTGTAAACAGCGTAAGGGATTCGGCGTCCCGCGCCGGTCCCGGTGTTATCCGCCACGCGGACGCAGGTGAGTACGGATGAGCACTGCGGCAAGGTCGAACGGCAAGCACATCTTGGTGCTCTGCGAATTGGACGCCTATGCAAACCGCTTGAAACCCCTGGAGATTCAGCGGTTCCTGCAGGAGCGCGGGCATGACGTGCGATTGGTTGACACCTACACACTGAGTCTGGCCTCCGGTTCGCGAAGGCTCTTCGGCAAAAGGCTTCCCAGCCCCCGCCCGACGAAGCTTGCCCTGTACGCGACCGAAGTCGCTTCCGCAATGCTCATACGCCATTGGAGCCGTGGACGGCACGCCCTGCAGTATTACCTGCTGGTCGCGGACCTGCGTCTGCGACGTGCCATCCTGAAGTCGTCGCTTCCCCTGGATGATTTTGACCTGGTGATCTGCGAGTACCCACACAATGCGGAGGTGCTGGCCGACGCCGGATCCGCCCGTACTTTGTACGACTGCCCCGCTCCCTGGGCGGACGAGATGTACTTCGACGGCAGCCTCACCGAGCGGCAACACGGCAAACTGCGTCGCCGTGAGAGGGAACTCTTCGAGAACGTGGACCATTTGTCGTTCCATTGGGAGTCGTATGCCCGCTATGCCGTTGAGCAGTACGGGATCAGTGGCCGCAATCTGCTGGGTCTAGGCTTCGGCTGCAACCCCTCGACGCACCGCGCTCGATTCGGGAATCCACCACGAATCGTCTACATCGGCAACCTGAGCGCAGGATTCAACGACACTCCTCTTCTTGCGCGTCTCGCACAGTTGTATCCGCACATCGACGTCTATGGGGGACCGCCACCGGATCCGGAACTCGGACTGAATTACCTCGGGTACGCGCCGTCGCTCGACGTCCTGCGGCAGTACCAGATCGGGCTGGTCACCTGCACCCGGGACCCGCTGCGACGGGACGGCTTCTCGTCGAAGCAGGTGCAGTACATCGCTCACGGGCTTCCTGTGCTGGTGCCCGCATGGCGGCGTCATATGGACCTGCTACGCGGATCCGTCGCATACACGGAGCAGAACTTCCGCTCGGTGATCGACACGCTCAGTGAGGAGAAGAGGTGGCAGTCACTCAGTGACGAAGCGTATGCCCAGGCCCAGCGACTGACGTGGGACAACGTCCTCCGCCCGCTGGAGACCCTGCTGGCCGGCATACCGGCAACCCGAATGGCATGACGCTCTCCGTTCCCTTCCCGTGTAGGCGCTTATTCGGAATGACCTATTCCGCTATAGTGACCTGCACTTTTGCCGACCGTCTCACGCATTGGTCACGGATCCTGTCTCACGATCTTGACCAATGCGTGCTCCCCGGTCGGACTTGCCCTTCTTCACGGCGGTGTGAGGGTTAGGCCGGTACGTTGATCAACGTGGAGGCGCTACATGGACGTGCCCTCGTGCACGTCGATCGGAATGCAACGGTCACGAACCGGTTTGGCCGCGCTTCGCACATCACGCATTCGGTTGTCGACCAGGTAGCGCCCGAGCTCCCGCACGCCGCCCACGATGGGGTGCGGTCAGGCATCGATCGTGAAGGCTTCTTCGTAGATCCGTTCGGTTGGCACATCCTCGTACACCACTGTTGTGCGCAGCCGGTTCCACCGGTGGCCGAGCATCAGCGCCAGGCCCATGGGGCTGGCCTGGAAGAGGTGGATGCGCGGGGCGTTGCGGCTGGCGCGACGCACGGTATCCCGGATGCCGACAGCCAGGGCATTGGCCGTCGCGGAGTTCGGAATGGAGTTGTCCTTGGCGCCGGTCGGCGGCCGGAGCACTAGGAGTTGGGATATCGGGAGGCCCTGGTCTCGCACAAAGTCCAGTACGTCATCGGTGAGGTCGGTAGCCACGGCGATGGCCACGGCCAGATCTGAGCCCTGGCCGATCCTGTACTCGGATTGTGCGGGTGTGAGCACGGCGTCGTACGGGTCGGCGGAGGACCACCGTTCGCCGCGTTGCATGACAGCGAGGTCCGCGCCGGTCACCATCCGGAAGGCGCTGCCAGTGAGGAAGGCAGGAGCCAGCCGAAGGCTCCCCGTGACCGCCACGGCAGCCGTTCCCGGCGGGATCCTGTGGGGCGCCGCTTCAATATCCGCCTGGAGCTGACCCCAGGTCGCGGGGGCGTGGGGGCGGCGCTTGACGTAGGCGGACGCACCGTCGAAGCGGTCGACCCAATCGAGAGCGTAGTCGGCGTCTCCTGCCACGGGGTCGGGCTTGAGGGTGGCGATGGAGACCACGGCGCGGGTGGGTCCGGCCCTTAGCTGCAGTGAGTCGATGGCTTCGGTGATGGCGGCCAGGGTCAGTGTCCTCCGACCATCTCGTACCTGGCGGGCCACCCAATCGGCCCCGATATGAATCGCCGCATCATCCGGGCGCAAACCCGTGGCGAGCATGAGCGACTGAACGTGTTCGTGCAGATGGGTCGGGTCACGGGCAAGGTCGAAGCGGAGCACCTCAAGCAGGTCGCGCAGGGCAGCCTCGGTCAAGTCGGCACCCACAGCCCATCGTCGTCGGGCAGTGCCTTTTGCTGATCTGGGGCCTTGTTGACCAGCTTTGGGCATCAGCAACTGGGTGCGGGAATCACGGAGTGAGACCAGCGGGTCGCCGGGGTCGGGGGCCCGATTACTGATCAGGGCCAAGTCCACCGGAGTGCCGTCGGCGGTGAGCTGGCGCCAGGTGCGGGCGATCTTCTTCAGGATCGACGGACCGCCAGAGTCGCTGGGCTTGAGCAAGTACTCCTCGTTGACGGGGCTGCTGCTGTCGACGGCGTACTTCACCTGGGCGTAGGAATGCGGAGGGGTGACGCGGTGCAGGACGACGTCGTCTAGGTTGCCGGCGTCGTCGACTTCTACGCCGACCGCGACGACCGGATTGGGTGTGTGGATGGCGGCGTCGCGGACGGCGGTCACGCACCCTTGCCACGCGAGCTGCCACTGATACAGGTCGCCTGCGATCCGTGCGCCACTTGCGCTGGGCGGGGGCAGGGAGGTCATCAGGGCGTTTCCGTGAAGACGGGGCTGGGGGCGAGTTCGTTGGCGACAGTGAGGAGGTGTTCGTCGCGGAGGGGCCCTTCGGGAAAAGCCTGCAGGATCGCCGCCGGGATCAGGCGCTGAGTGAGGTCGGAGAAGGTATAGCCGGGATGGCCTGCGTCCGGACCGGTGAGCTGGACGAGTTTGTCGAAGGTGTCCGGGCGAACGGTGATGCCGTGCAGGGCCCGGGTGAGTGCGGCACGGCGCTGCTGGTCGTCGGGGCGGACGAACGTGAAGGTCGCCGCAGCGCGGCGCATGAGGGCGGGGTCGAGTGCGCCGACACGGTTGGTGCACAGTACGACCAGGACAGGAAGTCGGGCGCCGGCAAGGCTGTCCACCCCGGCGAGGAAGGCATCCACCCCTGCGCGGTCCTCGTGGTGCATCTGCTGTGCCTCGCGGGACTGGACGAGGGCATCGGCTTCGTCGACGACCATGACAAGAACAGAGTTGACGCCACGGGAGTCGCGTGCCCGGCGACCCTGCTCGTGTACATGCGAGAAGGCCTCGCCGATCAGTGCGGTCATCTCGCCGACGAGGCCGCTCCCTCGCGTGGCGAGCTTGAGCCGGTACAAGTAGACCGGCAGCTCGAGCTGTTCAGCCAGGTCGCATCCGAACGACTCGGCAAGGGCGGACTTCCCCGAACCGACATCCCCGGCGAAGACGAACAGCGGTGCGCGGTCGGCAAACAGTTGGAGCACCGCGGGGTCTGTCCCCGGGTGGTGTTGGCGTGCCCACGCGTGCAGGCGATCGGTGTCGACCAGGAGGACGGCCTCCTTGCGTAGTTGGCGCTTCATTGCGTCCAGGCCGATAAGGCGGTCGTAGCGTGCCTGCCGGGTGGGTTCGGGCAGTTCGATCACGGGGTGAAACAGGTCGTCCTGGCTACTCACGGGGTCGTCCTCGGTGCTGGTGTCGGAGGGGGTCACAGGGCCTGATAGACGTCTCGGTCGACGCCAGTACCGTTGCGGGCATAGCCGCGGCCGCTCTGGGTGGTTCCGGCGTTCGCGGACGGAGCATCGGCGCCCGTCCGTTTCACTGGCAGAGCTTCCTTGACTCGGTCTCGTTCCGCTGTCCCGAGAAGTTGGAACGCCGTGCTGTAGGTCAGATAGCTGTAGAAGTCGAGTCCGGCGATGTCGACGCTGCGCGGCAGGCTTCCCGGCCGGTTGTCCACGAGGTGGCCACCAACCGTCACTCGGTAGCGGAGGCGCAGCTTCCAGGCATTGCTGCCGGAGTCGCGGAAACCGAAGTCAACGGTGTTGAGGTAGCCGTCCTTCAGGAGCAGGGCGACTTCCTCGACGTAGTTGTCGATGGTGGTGAGCGCCGGTTTGCCGTAGAGGCTGTTCAGCTGGCGGAGGTCGGCACCAACCTTCGCCCCGATGTAGCGCGCGTCGGTGAGGGTGAAGGTGGCAGAGCGGGCGTATGAGGCGGTCACGGTCTCATGCCCCTTCGAAGGACGGACCGAACAGCGTTCGCCACGCATCGTTGGCGTCGCCCTTCGTCGGTGCGGTCGCCGCCCAGGAGATCTCGTCCAGGGAGGCGGCGGCCTGGTCGACAAGGCGCTGACGGTCGTACTCGGTGTAGCTGGAAGCGACGTTATTGCCGGGGTTGACCGGGTCCCAGACCTGGATGGCGTCGCAGGAGGCCGCCACCTCGGCGGGGTCGTAGAAGTCGCCGAAGACGATCGGGGACTTCAGACCGGTACGGACGATGTAGGCCAGGACCTGCTCCATCGCGCGCGGGTAGTCGTCGGCCTCCAGATCCTGACCGTTCCAGCCGTTGTCCCACAGGTGCGCAACGATGAGTTCGAGCAGGAAGCTCTTGCAGCGCAGGTCGGGGTCATGGCGCTTGCTCTCGCGGATCCAAGCCTTGAGCAACCGGATGAGCTCCGCGTAGCCGCGGCCGGCCTTCTTCTTTCGGGTCCGGATGAACTCGAGGTGCTGCGTGACAGAGGTCAGCACCCGCTCCCCCTGCCGAGTGATCAGGTAGCCCTTGTCATCGGACTCCCCCGTGTACAACACCGGTGCGACATCGATCTTGAGGCCGGAGCCGCGGAGGGTGATCCCAACGGCATGCTGGGAGATGACGAAATCGTCCGCGACCTTCGTCTTCCCGTACACCTCGATGCAGCGGTCCTTCAGCCACTCCAGCAGGTCGGCCTCGGGGGTGTCGGGGTCACAGGAGCGGACGTAGGCCGCAACGTCGGCATCGGAGCCCTCACCCTTGCGGCGCTTGATCGCGGTGTGCTTCGCGGTGCTGCCCGACGCCCGGAGTTTGACCAGGTCGTAGGCCGGGTGGTCCCCGATGTAGGACTCCAAGCGCTCCCTCAGAAAGTTGACCTGTCTCCTGCGCTCTTTGGCCTCCTCCTGCGGCACGTTCACCTTGTCCTCGGCGTGGTTCGCCAGGACCTCGTGATCAACGTGAGTCTCCCAAACCATCGGGTCCCGCCTTCCTCTGCGGGACCATCCCGCAGCAAGCGACTACACAAAGTTACGTGAACCTATTTGGTGCATGAGATCAAATCACTCGCCGAGAGAGTAGCATGCACAGATCCGGTAAAGACAACTTGTTCCAGAGGTGACGGTTGAAGATCCTCTTCGGCGATGGCGAGCTGGCCCGGATCTGCAACGACGACGACGTCAGGCTCAGCCGCTACGGCCCGGCACTGGCTTCCGCGATCCGCCGACGGCTTGGCGAGATAGCCGCTGCGGCACACCTGGCCGAGCTCCGCCGCCTGCCTGCCGCCCGGCTCCGTCACCATCCGACCCGCGGCGACGGATACCTGTTGATCTCCCTGGGGCCGGCCGCCGATCTCCTCGCACGGCCGCGCGACGCCCCGGCGCTCGCGTATCCCCACGGACGGCTCGACGAGCAGGCCGTCCGCGCCCTCGTCGTAACCGCGATTGTCCTGTGATCCGCCGACTAGCCGCCCGCACGGCCCCTTCCTCACCAGGAGAGAGGCACACTCCGATGACCCTCGACGCCCCCGACCCTCTCGAGTACTCCCCGCAGACCGTGACGCACCCCGGGGAAACCCTTAAGGAGACCCTGGAGGAACTCGCCATTTCCCAGGCTGATCTCGCCCGTCGCACCGGTCTCTCAACAAAGCACGTCAATCAGATCGCGCAGGGCATCGCGTCCCTTAGCCCGGAAACCGCGCTTCTCCTTGAGCGGGCTACCGGAGTCCCGGCCACCGTATGGAACACCCTGGAAGCCAGTTGGCGCACCCAATTGGCCAGAAAAGAGGAGCAGAGCTCCCTAGCCGACCAGATTGAATGGCTCGACAGATTTCCACTGGCCGACTTGGTAGCCCGCAACGTCTTGCCCGACCGAAGTAGAACCGTCACCAATCTCCAGCGACTGCTCGATTTTTTCGGCGTCGCCAGCCCTGCGGTCGCCGAAGAGCTATGGAGCGGCTACAGCACAGCATTTCGCCGATCCTTCACAACGACCCCCAACGAATATGCTACTTACGCCTGGCTCCGGCTGGCCGTTATCGAAGCTCGGCGCCGCCGGTGCAAGCCCTTCCGGCGAGAGACACTTCAGGAAATCCTACCGAGCCTCCGCGCCCTGAGTATGCAGGACCCTGATAGCTGGCTCACAGAGTTGCCTAAGCTTTGCTCGGAGGCTGGGGTAGCAGTTGTCTTCTCCCCGGCGTTCAAAAACACCAACCTATCCGGCGCGACCCGATGGCTCAGCCCGGACAAAGTATTGATCGCACTCACAGACCGATACAAGAAAGACGATCGCTTCTGGTTCACCGTATTCCACGAGGTTGGTCACGTCCTGCTGCACGGAAAGCGACTTACCTTCCTCGACGAAGACCCCTTCAAAGGAACAGGTCCGGCAGAAGAAGAAGCAAATACTTTCGCGGCCCAGACCCTGATTCCCCCGGAACATGAGTCGGCCTACGAAGCACTCCTTCGACAGCCTAAACCTTTCGCCCATATCACTAGGTTTGCAGAAAGGGTCGGTGTCGCGCCGGGCATCATCGTGGGCCGCCTTCAACACGACAAAGCACTGGATTGGAAAGAGGGAAACAAACTTAAGCGCGACTTCGACCTCGGATCCCTACCCCCTATGCAATAGAACGGCCTCACTGCAATAGTGTCGCGAGAATGCCGCTATCGAGACGGCCCCTAGTCGCCTGCCCTCAGGTAAGCCTGCACATAAAATTCCCGGTGCGCAACAATGGAAATGAATCTTATTTGCCGACGTCTCAACTGTCCCGAGTTTCTCCCGCAGGGCGGCGACTCATCAAACTTTGCAGCGCCCGCACTTTCACCGACCGGCGCATCCCAATCCCATCTTTTGGATCGCATCCAGGACTTCAATTCCGAGTGGCGTTAATTGCATAGGCTGGCTCTGTTGTGTTCGCACATAAAGAGGTCCCCCTAGGTCTCGTTCGAGTTGCCTGATCTGTCTCGATATCACGCTTCTGAAGATCCCAAGGGCCTTGGCTGCCTCCGAAAGGGAATCATATGGAACTGCGGCGGCAAATCGCGCGAGCCGCTCCCATCCATAAATTCCAGTAAGCGCTTGTCTCAACACCTCGGGGGCATCGTCCGCAAGAGACTTGGCGCCAGGTGTACCCGCCCTACTTATACCTCCTCGAGACCGTGGAGTAATGTGAAGAGGTCGAGCCTGTCTGCTCTGCACTGACGGCCTCATGCCTGACTCGCTGGCCAATTCTGCAAGCGTGCGTTCTTGAATAACAAATTGTTTGCGGAGCCATTCTCCAGCGACGGGCGGGCACTTTCGCCCGCTCCCGGGTGGGCGGCGGGGTAGCCCGTATTCACGGGCGATCCTACGGAGCATGGAACCGCTGGTATTGAATTTACGGGCGATTTCGGACTCCGAGTAACGCTGATATAGGTGCGCCAGTTCCGAAGGTGGGAGTCGGCGCTTGAGGTCTTCCCTCACTGCGCCAGCAATCCGGGCTTGCCATTGACTCTGCGGGGCGGGTTCTCGCTCGAGGACATGGCAGATGACATGGGTTGAAGTTGACAATCGAGCTGCCACTTGTTTTGGAGTCAGGTTTTCTCTTCGCATCAGGTCATGCACAACATGCGCCTCGACTCTTGACGGATCGAATCCAGGTAGCGTGAGGTCGTCCAACATTTCGACCGGCGGTTGCCATTCGATTGGTTCGCGGATTCCGCGACGATCCAGAAACTCTATACCAACTCTTTCAAGTTCCACAGCAAATCCTGGAGTGAGGGTTGCCGGAAATGTTTTGAGTAGGCTTCGCATGGAGCTGGTAGTCGCCGCAAAGGGCTCGGGCCCAAGCTCGGCAGGAATCCCGCTAATGCGCTCGAAGAGGTAGCAGCGAGTGAGGCGGTGTCGAGGTCCTCGGCCTGGGGACGCTACTGATCTTCGACAGAATTCATCCCACTCCCGCTCCGGCAGGAGTTGCGAGTAGTCAAGCAGACGGCGGCGGCGATAATCGATGGGAGGTGGTTTTCTGTCCAGAAATTCAGCAAGCCGGATAAGTGCTATCTGAACGTCTCTCCAGTGTGGCCCATCTTCCAATTGCTGAAGAATCCGAGAACTGTTGGTACTGTCGGTGACTTCTCCGAGCAGCTTCATAGCCCGGTCGTGAGTGAGGCTACTGCCGACCTGCAAGACAAGACATGGAAGTGCGGTTCTTAAGGTTTGAAGGTAAACACCCCTCCGAGGAAGAATCCTCAGCGCCCAGCTAGCCCAGAACATGGCTGGAATACGTGCAGACCGCTCGATCGACAGACTGGCAGGCGCGGGAGTGGCGGGCAACGGCGAGCCGGTTCGGTAACGTAGTCTGCTGATGGACACCATCGTTGGCTCGAGAGCGGAGAACAGAATCCCTCGCAGCACCTCGCTGATTCCACGCCCCCAATCAGAGATGATCGTAGTCGGCGCGAGGGCCGGAGCCTGCATGGCAGGGGCGGGGATCTGAATGAGCCAGCGAAGAGCCTCGCCTGCCGCCCGAACATCGGATTGCAGCAGGATCTGAATTGCCGCGGTGAGACTGGCTGCGACAGTGGTTGCTTGAGTTGGGGCCACAGACCCTTCACGTCGAAGATCATGCGTGTGCGAGTTTCGCCCTGGTGACTGGGCAAGCCCCTCTTCATACATCTCAAGTAGGTCATGAGGAAGAAGCGGCACGAGATGCTGTCGAGTAGCCCTGCTGATGATCCGTGCAGCCACGGACTTGATATCAACGAGCGCCGTGCGGGCATCTTGAGGGTAGTCGGCATAGACACCGAAGGCCGCCACGCCTTCCTCGATCACCTGCATGAGAATCCGCTGGATTGAGAGTGCCGGGTGCCCTGTTGGGAGCTGTGCCGTATGAGCTGTAGACAGTGGGTGACCACAGCGCGCCGCCGAACGCCCGTAGGCAGCAGCAGTGCGTGGGTTCATGCATCGCCCCAGTCGGGATACCTGGCCTCCAGGATCGGGTTGAAGACGCTGTAGGCGTCCGCAGTCTGGGCAGTGATCGGCCAGCATTCTTTGGTGATCCAGACATGCGAAGGACCATCCGAGGCGCCAGGACAGGAGCCACCGCCCCTCGTTGGCGGCAAGGCAATCCGGGCAGTAGCGGGAGCCTCTGCCCCGTCCCCAGAGATGTCGCCCATTGACCCGTCGAATGTCATGGTCGATGAGCAAGGCTCGTTGGTCGTAGTAGGCCAGTGTCATGCGGTGCAAGGTCTCTGGATCTGTTCCAGTAGCAGCTGAGATGCCAGCGGCCTCGTCGGCGCGAAGCGCAATCATCCAGTCGTGAGGCTTCTGCGGAAAACGCCGGCGAGCAAGACCGAGATGAGGCAAAAGATCGTTCAACGGAGCCGTCAGACGGGTACTCAGTACCTCCAGCCAGGAGTCCAGCGCTTCGCCGGGTAGCGGAGCAACCCGCAGTGGCAGGGTCCGGGCCGACGTCATGGGACAGAGTTCTTGCCTGTACTCGCCTTGCCAGGCCTGTCCCTTGAGGTACTGCTGCTCACCTCGCGATGCTTGAACTTGGCTTGCAAAACCTTCCTGGATTGCTCCGATGCAGCGTCAATCTTCACTTCCTCAAGAAGGTTTTTGTTGAGCAGCTCGGCACCAGTGCGTGCAGCCCGTTGGCATCCTCGGTTGATCAGCGTCATGAGCGATCCGATGCATCCGGCGCTACGGAGGTATAGGTAGTCGGAGAGTTCATCGGTGAGCATGCCGGGAAACATCTGGCTCAGCACGATCTGCTTTTCCAGAGCCAACAATAGGTGCCGCCACTGTCGGCGGTGTTCGTTGTTGTCGATGTCGAACGGGGCCATGGTCAGCGGAGTCAACTTGCTTCCGGTATGCGCCAGAGCGATGTCACCACTCTCGTCGTTGCGAGAGTAGATACCGCGCTTCTTCAACTCGACACCGATGAAGATCACTGTGACTGGGAACTGGTTCACAATGCCATTGATGTGATCGCTTATCTCTTGGTCATTCCCGTTCATCGCTTTAAGGAAGTGAAGGTCGTCGATGATTAGAATCTTGGTTTCACACGCCAGGACGCAGTCCAAGGCCCGCTGGGCGAAGAGAGCAGACGTGCCACTGGCACGTCCGGGGTGGGCGTAGAACTCCAGCATGGCTCTGTTGAAGTCCTTCATACCGACGTTGCTCGTCAGTCCGATGCGGCAGACAGGCCACCGCTCGTGGCCCAAGTCTGTGAAAGCGCCCGCCCGCTGAATCTCTCGGCGGTGGTATGCGAGAGCGAAGTTCAACACTGCGGTGGTCTTGCCGAGTCCCGGTAGCGCATCAACGGCGACTGCGCCCCTCGTTTTGCCACCGTCCTGAACGTTGCTGTCCACGATGTCCCACAGGACTTCGTGTAGAGCTTCAAGCTGGGGTGTCCTGATCGGACCGAGGTTGGCGTGCCACAAGCTGCGCCGTTTCTCGTAAGCCAACCGTGCTGCGCCTCCCAACGCAGCCAGCTGCTTGACGGTCAGCAGATCGGGCTTAGGACGCGCGGGCCCTTCGGCGAGAATACGGAAACCCTCCTTGCGGGAGAGCGTCAGGTTGTCCAGTTTAGGATGTTCGTCACGGACTGAATCCAGCTCCCGGGCAGAACTCATGCGCCCCTCAAATCTTCGACATAGTAGTCGTTAGGCGAGGGAATACGCCGTCCGCTCCCGCGCCCACCCGGGGGTCTTCCGTCCTCAGCGAAGTGTGCGCGCCGCCGAATGGCACCTTACTCGCCAGATTAGCTGCCACCAGCGTCCCACGGCGATGTGCTTGCGGCATGAAAGTCCGATGCCTGTCACCACATTGAGTGAGCAATCAGACGTTCGTTCGCTTCATGCCCCATCGGCCAGTATTCCCGGCCCCTCACTCGCTAAGTATTACGAGTCAGGAATGCTGAATAATTCATTGTATCGAGGACGGTGAAGGAGTAGTGCCCAGATGGCCAGCAGGAACGACCACGAGGTCCCTTGATTCGCCAATAGCAAACCGTTCGGCCGGCCCGCGCCGCTGGCGGCGCTGCCGTCGGGAGAACGACTGAGGCTCATCGGCTGCGGCCGCCGCATCGCGCCGTTCGAGTCCGCGAGTTCGGCAGGGAATTCGCGGCTCTGGCGCGTGCGGCGTCGAGGGGATCCACGCCCCCGCAACTCTGTTTCATTGTGTCTGGGCGTCAAGCCGATTAGGTCAGTGTGATTCGCGGACGACGGCGACGCCTCCCGGTGGCACGGTGACGGTATCCGTGACCGGTGTGCCGGTGAGGAGTTCGACGCCCTGGGCGGGTACTTCGGCCCCCTTGCCGGCATGGTCGACGAGGAACAGGTAAGCGGCCTCCGGGCCACGACGGCGGACGACCTCGATGTCGGCGAGGGCGGCCTGGTGCTCCGGTGTGACGGCGGCGTTCTGGCGAATGCGGTGGAGCAGTCCAGCGAGCCTGTCCGGGTCGGGATGCGTGGTGAGGTACCCAGGGGTCCCGCCGCCGTGCTGGTGGCGGGTGACGGCCGGGTGACCGGACAGCGGTCCGTCGGCGTACGAGGCAATGGCCTCCGCGCCCGCGAGACGGACTCGCTCGGACCACAGGTCGGCCGTGGCACCAGGGGGTACGTCGCCGGTCAGCCCGGTCGTCTCGCCCGGCAGCAGGGGGAAGAGTTCGTCGGTGACCACGCCGAGCACATCACGGAACGCGCCAGGGTAGCCGCCGAACTGGACATGGGCGTTTTCGTCGACCATGCCGCTGTGGAAGCCGACGGCCAGCGTGCCGCCGCGCTCGGCGAACCGGGCGAGGTTCGCCGCCGCCGCGTCCGTCACCAGGTACAGCGAGGGCACGAGGACGAGGTTGTAGCGATCGAGCGCGGAGTCGTCCGGGCGTACGAAGTCGACGGCGACTCTCTCCTGCTACAGCGGGGTGTAGTCGACCGCACCGCCGCCGTCCCACCAGGACCGTACGGCGCTTCGCACCACCAACTGAACCTTCCTAGGCAGTAGTTGGGCGCAGGCCGCGTGCCCAAACACCACACACCCACGCCCGACGGGCGACTCACCGTGACACCTGGTTTCACGGTGGCACCCGGCGGAATTCAACGGCACCGCGACGTCATCGGCACGGCCGCGCACGCTGATGCCGCCCATAGATTCCGCCGTTCTCGCCTGGACCGACCAGGAGACGGCGGGCACCGAAACACACCCCCTTCCCTTCCCCTGGGAGCCGCACATGTCCCCCGCGCAGACGGGCGCCAGACCCGGCGTCGCCCCGCGTTCTCGTCCCCTCTCCATCTTGGCGTTGGCCTTCACCCTGCTCGCCGCCGTGGCGACGCTGGTTTTGCCGGCCGCCGGCCGGGCCAATGCCCTGGCCCGTCAGTCGCAAACGATGTACACCCCTCCGTCTAACGCACCCGCCTCCGGTTCGCTGTATCCGTGCGGGCTGCGTCTGGAACACAGCGGTTCGTCCAACGGCACCCTGCTGGCGACGTTCGAGGAGTACACCTCTGGCACACCGGTTTTCCCGATCTACCGCAGCACCGACAACGGCAACTCGTGGACCAAGATCTCGGACGTCGCCGACACGCAGAACGGCTGGGGCATGCGCTGGGAGCCCCAGCGCCAGTTTCGCCAAGGTCCTCCTGCCGCTCGGGCACTCAATGCGTACCGAGCGGCAGGAGGACTTGGTGGTCGGGCGAAACCCTCCCGATGCACGATGATCTGACACCGCAGTCGCGGCTGTCGCCTCCGTCGACGACACCACGGAACCGGGGTGGGTGCTCCCTCGACGGCCGGTCCTGCACCCCTCTGGTGCTTTCCCACCTGCGGAGCCCAAACGATCACGATCCGTTTCCGGCGAAAGGGGGAGGAATCCTTCCCTCCCATTCCGGCGGGGCACATGCAAGCCTCGAAGATCGTGCGGCGGTCGACGCGCTTCGTCGTGCTGCTGACCTCGGCTTTCATCTCACGGTTTCACCTAGGTAAGGGGTCCCCATTGAGTCAGGATCTGGGGCGTAGAGGGTTTCTGGGAATCACCGGTGCGAGCGTCGCCGGGACGGTGCTGGGGGCAGGTGCTCTGACGCCCTCCAGCGCCCTGGCGAGCACCCGGGATGGCCAGGGCTCCAGGCCGGTCGTCGTCGGCACGCGCTCGGGCAAGGTGCGCGGCGTCGAGCGCAGCGACGGCGTGCTGGTCTGGAAGGGCATGCCCTACGCCGCTCCGCCGACGGGATCGCGACGCTACGCTCCGCCGCAGCCGGTGGCGTCGTGGACGGGGGTGCGGGATGCGTCTGCGTACGGCCATGCCGCACCGCAGGTGCCGCTGCTGCCCGGCCTGCCGGAGACCCCGAATCAGAGCGAGGACTGTCTGTACCTGAACGTCTGGTCGCCGTCGACCAGAGGAAGACGGCCGGTGATCGTGTGGATCCACGGCGGCGGATTCCTCGCCGGGACGGGCAACGACCCGACCTTCGACGGAGGGAACTACGCGCAGCGCGACTGCGTCGTGGTCACGTTCAACTACCGTCTGGGCGCCTTCGGCAGCCTTTACCAGCCGGACCGCTACGGTTCCGGGAACCTGCGACTGCTGGACCAGATGGCCGCGCTGCGCTGGGTCCGCGACAACATCGCCGCCTTCGGCGGTGACCCGTGCGCCGTCACGGTCATGGGTGAATCGGCCGGCGCCATGTCCATCGGAGCGCTGCTCGGCACGCCGAAGGCGCGAGGTCTGTTCCACCGCGCCATCATCCAGAGCGGCGGCCCGCGCCCCGTCCACACTGCCGAGTTCGCCTCGGCGACGCGGGAGGCGGTCATGCGCTCCCTCGGGATCACGGACACCTCGCGCCTGACGAAGGTGTCGACCGCGAAACTGCTCGACGCCTCGGTGCAGGCCGCGAACGACCCGCAACTGCTGGAGCCGTACGGCCACGTCATCGACGGGCAGGTGCTGCCGCAGCACCCGCTGGGAGCCGTGAGCGGCGACGTCAACCTGCTGATCGGAACCTGCAACATGGAGGCCGAGCCGTTCATGGGCTCGCCCGTCTTCTCCGCCCGTTTCGAGACCCTGGCCCGCCAGGCGACCGGCGAGCACTGGGACCGTCTCCAGAAGGTCTACGACGACACCGCCCTGCCCGGGCACGTCACCCTCAACGACATTCTCAGCGGCTGGTTCGTCGTGATGCCCTCGGTCTGGCTGGCCGAGTTCGCGCACCGGGCCGGCGCCAAGGTGTGGCAGTACACCTTCGACTACGCGCAGGCCGGTCCCTTCGGGCCCACGCACGGCAGCGACGTGCAATACACCTTCGGCAACTGGGGCCAGGGCGATTTCACCGGCGCCGCACCGGCCGACCTCCCGACCGCCAAGGCCCTGTCCTCAAAGATGATCGACTCCTTCGCGGCGTTCGCCCACCACGGGACGCCTGCGACCCGGGCACTGCCGCACTGGCCGGCCTTCGACCCCCGCAAGCGGGCGTGCCTGTCGTTCGACGTGGAGCCGCGTCTGGTGCGTGACCGGCTCGCCGACGCGCGGCGCGAGGCGTGGGACGGGGTCGATCCCTTCGCCGTCTGCTGATGTCTGATGCTGCCCTGGGAGAGCCGCCGTCGGTTGCCTGACGGCGGCTCCCACGCGGTTATCGGGCGACGTAGCCGCCGTCGACGGGGAGGGCGACGCCTACGACGAAACCGGCTCCCGGGCTGCACAGCCACAGGACCGCCTGGGCGATCTCCTCGGCCGTACCGAGGCGGTTGATGGGCTGGTTGGCCTCGGCCTCGGCGCGGTCCAGCTCCCCCTTGGCGATCATGTCGCTGACCATCGGGGTGTCGATGGTGCCAGGGCAGACGGCGTTGATACGGATGCCGCGCGGGGCGTACTCCAGGGCCGCGCTGGTGGTCAGGCCGATCACGCCGTGCTTGGAGGCGTGGTAGGAGGCACGGCCGGGGAGGCCGACCAGGCCGCCGAGGGAGGAGCAGTTGACGATGGCGCCGTTGCCCTGGGCGCGCATGTGCCGCAGCTCGTGTTTCATACAGGCCCACACGCCGCGGAGGTTGATGGCGTTGACGCGGTCGAACCGCTCGGCGGGTTCGTCGGCGGCGTCGCTGGGCGGGATCTGGATGCCGGCGTTGTTGTAGGCCATGTCGAGACGGCCGAAGGTCTCGACGGTGCGGTCGACCGCAGCCGCCACCTGGTCCTCGTCGCTGACGTCGCAGGTGAGGGCGAGTACTCGGTGGCCGGAGTCGGTGAGTTCCTTGACGGCTGCGTTCAGGGCGGCTTCGTCGATGTCGGTGAGGGCGACGGCGGCCCCGGCCTCGGCGAAGGCGCGGGCGGTCGCCAGGCCCATGCCCGAGCCGGCGCCGGTGACGAGGGCGACCTGGCCGGTGAAATCGTAGGTGGGGTTCACGTGTCTTTCTCCCGTTGAGAGTGGGCCGGGTCAGGAGGCGGTTTCGATGGTGACCTTGGTGGCGGTGGCGAGGCGTTCGGTGTCGCCGTGCACGCTGCCGAGGATGATCAGGCCGGCGTCGCTGGAGCCGCTGCCCCGGTAGAAGAGGGCCAGGTTGCCCCAGGGGGCGTAGTACGCCAGGTCGCCGGGCTTGGCTTCGGCGGCGTCCGGGGCGCCGAAGGTGGACAGTCGGCGGGGCAGGTCGGCGATCTTCTCCGTCTCGTGGAAGTCGCTCAGGTTCAGCGTGAGCGGGAGCAGGGCGGCGAAGTCGCGGGCCGTGGCGCTGTCGTTCAGGGTGGCGTCGACCCGGTGGCCCTCGATGGTGAGGCGGATGTTCATGGCGGTGCCCTTGTCATCGGACGGTGAGGCTGGTGCCGTGGCCGTCGGCGTTCGCTGTGACGCGGAGGCGGAGGGCGAGGACAGGGAAGACGGGGACGGGGGCGCCTCGTCGGTACAGGCGGTCACTGCAAGCAGTAAGACGGTCGGGGCGGCGCGGGCAAGGCTGGAACGGGTGGTCGGGCTCACGGCACCCTCCGGGGGCGTCAGTCGGGCAGCGGCTCGGCGTAGTGGCGGAAGCCGTCGCGCTTGAGGTGGATGTCGTACAGGCGGCGGGCCAGCACCTCAGGGCTGCTGTGCTCGGCGTCGGGCCGGATGGCTCCCGGGATGATCAACTGGGCGGCGTGGATGTTCTCCGGGGCGAGGGCGTCGTACAGCATGCCGGCGTAGGCACTCTCGGCGGCGAAGGCGATCGAGGTGCCAGCCCGGTCCGGGTGGGGGCGTACGGCGCTGCCGCCGTTCACGAACAGCAGGGTGCCGCGGCCGAGTTGGCGCATGCCGGGCAGGACGGCGTTCACCGCGGTGACCGGGCCCTTGACGGAGAAGGCGAGGGGCGCGTCGAGGTCGTCGGCAGTCGCATCGAGGACGGGCTTCATGAAATCGGCGCGGGGCACGGGGCTGTACTGCAGGATCTCGATGGGCCCCAGAGCGGCTGCCGCCGCGTACAGGGCCGCATCCAGTGACTCGGTGGTGAGGACGTCAGCGGTGAAGCCCCGCGCCTGGATGCCGTCGCGGGCCAGTTCGGCGGTCAGTGCGTTCAGCTTCTCGGCGCTGCGGGAGATGAGGGCGACGGTGTGTCCGGCGGCTCCGAAGCGGCGGGCGGTGGCGAGCCCGAGGCCGGGGCCGGCGCCGACGAGGGCGAAGGTCGTCATGGTGAGTCCTTGCGGGTGGAGGGGCTTCGCTCAGGCTTGGGGAGGACCTTGCCGACACGGCGCTCTGGATCGCCGCGCGGGCTGCTCCATGTCGAGCCTCACACGCCGAGGCAAGAGCGAAAAGCGGAGAAAGACATCCGGGGAGGGATACATCCTGGGTGAAAACTCTCCCTCCTTCCTCAGGTGCGTTCGGTGTCATGCTGACCGGCATGACCGGCAATGTTCCCCTCAACGAGCTGGGAGAATTCCTCAAGAAGCGCCGCGCAGAGCTGAGCCCGCGCACTGTAGGCCTGCCCGACAACAACGGCCCGCGCCGAGTCGCCGGGCTGCGCCGCGAAGAGGTCGCCCAGCTCGCCAGCATCAGCACCGACTACTACACACGTCTCGAACAGGGCCGTATGCAGGCGTCAGCGCCCGTGCTGGACACGCTCGCCCGGGTGCTCCATCTCGACGACGACGAACGCGGCTACCTCTTCCAGCTCGCCGGCAAGATCACCACACGCACCCGCAGCCGGGGGCGGCAGAAGGTCCAGCCGCAGTTGCAGCGCGTACTGGACGATCTCACCGCCACCCCGGCCATCGTGCAGGGTCGACGCGGGGACATCCTGGCCTGGAACGCGCTGGCGGCCGCGCTGGTCACCGACTTCTCCCGGATCCCGGAGAGGCACCGCAACTACCCGCGGATCATCTTCACGGATCCGGCCATGCGCACGCTGTACGCCGACTGGGAGACCTCCGCGCGGCTCGCCGTGGCGCAGCTGCGGATGGAAGCCGCGCAGTATCCCGAGGATCCCCGTCTGATCGAGCTGGTCGGTGAACTGTCCCTGCGCGACAAGCAGTTCGCCCAGTGGTGGGGCGACCACCGGGTCGCGGCCCGCACGGTGGGCACGAAGACCCTCAACCACCCGGTGGTCGGCGAACTCGTCCTGGACTGGGACACCCTGACCGCCAACACCGACCCCGACCAGCACCTCACCGTCTGGACGGCCGCACCCGGCTCCCCCACCCACGAGCGGCTGCGCATCCTCGCCTCCTGGGCCGCCGACCAGAACCTGCCGGCCTCTCCTCCTCTCAACTGACCACGCGAGAGCGTGTTCTTCGTCTTCTCCTGTCTGTACGCCTGCCACTTGCCGAGGCCGTGTCGCTGAGGATCAACACATCGACTCGCGTGCCCCGGGCGGCGCCTGCACCGTGTCGCGCGATGTCGCTCGGCCTCCTGCCGGGGTGTGCGGTACGGTGCCGCCGTGTTCATGACCAAGGGGAGTCCGGAGGCCTGGTGGTGACGCGGACCGGACGACACCTGAGGGCTCGGGACCCGTAAGGGGTGCGGAACGCGGTGAGCCGTCCGGTGGCGTCATGGTCGAGGCGGTGGCTCCCGGCCTAGTCAACCGTGATGGCGCCCTCGCCGGCGTGGTGCGGGCGCTGAGGTCCGGAGGATCGCTGGTGCTCATCGAGGGCGAACCCGGTATCGGCAAGTCCCGGCTGCTGCACGAGGCGCTTGGGGCTGTCGCGGACCACGCGTCCTGCTCGCGCCGTGCCCGCCCGTGCGCGAGCCGTTCCCGCTGGGCCGGTCGTGGACGGCGTACGGCGTCTGCGACCGACGCCGTCCGGTCTGCGGCTGAGCCCGCTCGCCGGCACCTACCGCCCGCACGACATCCCCGAGGGGTCGCTGCTGCGTCGGCTGACGTCCCGCCACCCCATCGGCATGACCCTGACCAGAGTTGAGCTTTCCCCGCTGGATGTGCGGCAGACCGGGGAGCTGGTCCGGTCGATTCGCGGCGCGGAAAAGGTCTCCGAGCAGTTCGCCAAGTTGCTGCACCAGCGCACCGACGGCATTCCGCTGGAGCTGGAGGAGACGATCCGGTCGATGCGGGAGCGCGGTGACGTCGTCCACCGGGACGGTGAATGGACGCGCCGGACGCTCGATGAGCTGCGCGTGTCACCGACGCTGACAGCGAGCGTCCAGATGACGTATTGGTGACTACCTGACGGCCACCGGCCCCGATGGCCTCACGAAGTCGTGCGGGCGCAAAGGGCGCCCGGGCCGCGTGGTGCTGCAATGGCCACACCGTGTTGACAGGCCTGTGTTGATTGACACCGCACCCTGATGGCATCCCGCTGGGAGCGTCCTGGATCGGCCCGGTGTGGCCATGGACTGCGTGCGGGCGCGTACGAGCCGGGCCGGTGCCCGGCGGGCCGTGGCTCAGTCGGTGCCGGGGCCGCTTCGGGCGAGGCGGACCATGGCACGCTGGAGGGCGCCGGACGCCGGGGCCAGCGGGCGGATCGATACCTGGGAGCGGAGCACGCGGGCGACAAGGCGGTGCCAGGTGCCGGGGGCCGTCCCTGACGACGCCGACGTTGTCCATGAGCCGGAATGACGACGCCCCGGTCGGTGAAGTCGTCGCGCAGGTGGCCGGTGCTCTTGGCGCGGGTGACGAGTTCGAGCAGCCCGAACGCCTCGACGCGGCGGGCCTCCAGAGACTTGGTCGGCCGCCTGCGGCGACCCACGAACAGCGAAACCCGCTCATGTCCGAGAGGACTGCCGCCCATCGGCCCGGCCCGCCCCGCTGGCGGTGGGTGAGGGCCGGTCCAATGGGTTTCAGGTCGGTCACTTGATGAGGACCTCGGCGAGTTGGAGGCGGTACTTGGTGCTCTCGTCCGAGGCGGGTGTGCCCAGCTTGGTGGTCTGGAGGCGCAGGTAGCGGCTGTTGGCGGAGGTGAGGGTGTAGGTCTGGGCGGCTCCGTTCGGGTTGGGCTGGCCGGTGACCGTGCGGGCGGTGGTGTAGGACGTGGCGCCGTCGGCCCGGGTCTGGATCGTGAAGTCGGCCGGGAAGCCCGCCGTGCCGCCAGCGGCCCCACCGGTGTCCGTGCGCGGGTAGAGGGTGACGGAGTCGATCGCGCGGTCGGTGCCGAGGTCGATCTCGATCCAGACGGGCGTGCGGCTGACGTCGGCGGACGGGAAGTCGATGCTGGTGAAGCCCTTGGCGCCGGTCACGCTGGTGGTGGTGCCGTCCAGGACCCGCGTCTTGCCCCAGTCGCCGTTCTCCAGGGTGCAGTTGCTGGTGACGGTGGTCGCGGCGGTGGGGACGGTGAGTTCGGCGAGCTGGAGGCGGTACTTGGTGGTCTCGTCGGAGGCGGGGCTGCCGAGACGCGTGGCTTGCAGGCGGAGGTAGCGGGCGGTGGTCGTCCTGAACCCGTACGTCTGTACAAGGCCGTTGGGGTTCGGCTGGCCCGTGACGGTGCGGACGGTGGCGTACGACGTGGCGCCGTCGCGCCGGGTCTGGATCGTGAAGTCGACCGGGAAGCCCGCGGTGCCGCCGCCCGCCGCCGAAGTGTCGGTTCGCGGGAAGAGCCGTACGGCGTCCAGGTCGGTGTCGGCCCCGAGGTCGATCTCGACCCAGACCGGGCTCGCGGACACGTCGGCGGAGGGGAAGTCGTTGCTGGTGTAGCCCTTGGCGCCGGTCACGCTGGTGAGCTGGCCGTCGGTGAGCCGGTTCCTTCCCCAGTCGCCGTTCTCCAGGCTGTTGTTGCCGCTGACCGGCCTGCCCAGAGCGAGGTTGTCCAGGCGGCCCGTGCCGGTGGCCGTGAAGGTCCAGGTGCCCGGCTGCACGGTGAAGTAGACGTAGGAGGCGTCCTTGCCGTCGTAGGCCAGACCGCTGACGCTGCCGGTGGCGGCGCCGTTGGTGTAGACGGTGGTGCCGCCCGCGGTGATGACCGGCTGGGAGCCGCCGTAGGTGGGCACGCCGACCCGGGCCGTCGTCCCGTTCGGGGAGGTGAGCGTCAGTGTGGCCTTGGTGCCATCGCGTGTGATGCCGAAGCGGATGTCGCCCTTGACGGTGGGCACGACGGTGTCGATCTTCGTGAGGGTGCCGGTCTGCGGGACGATCTCGTACGTCGTCCAGCCGGGCTTGGTGGGTCGCACCCCGGCGGCGTAGGCGGACAGCGCGTACAGCGGGCCGCCGTTCCAGGCGTGGTTGTCGGTGCCCGCGGCCTTGTCCCACACCTCCCACAGGGTGTGACAGGCGGGGTCGGCGACCTGGGCGGCGTAGCGGTTGCGCATGCGCTCCTCGGCGACGGTGGCCTCGCTCATGAGGTAGAGGGCTTCGAGGACGTAGAACTCCATGTACGGGCTGGCGTTGAGGTGGGTGCGCAGCACCTCGGTGACCGCCCGGAAGCGGGCGGCGGGGGGCAGCCCGGCGACCACCGCGAGGGCGTTGCCGCGGTCGTCGGTGTCGCCGTTGTAGCCGGGTGAGCGGTATTCGTTCCGGGACGCGTTCCACAGCACGCGGTCGAAGTTGGCCTTGATACCGTCGCGCCGGGACTGCCAGCCGGCCACGTCACCGGAGTTGCCGCTGAGGTCGGCGAGTTTGGCGGCGGTGTCCAGGGCCAGGTAGTACCAGCTGTTGTCCAGGAGGCGGGCGTCGATGTTGGAGCCCCAGTCCTCCCAGTCCCAGTCCCCCGCGCGGTGGTTGACCAGGCCGTCACCGTCCAGGCTCCACAGGTTCAGGTACTTCTTCACCGCCGGGTATGCGCCGGTCACGGCGCTCGCGTCACCGGTGTAGAGGTAATAGGTCCAGAACGACCACACCGACGCCAGCATCTGCACGGGCAGTTCGGAGGTCCAGATGGTTGTCGGAACCGGCGAGTACAGCGCTCCGCTGTCCTTCTGCCAGGCCGTCAGCTGGGCGATGGCCTTCTTGCCGAGTGCGTGCGAGCGGGTGTCGAAGGTGTAGAAGCCCTCCTTGAGCTGGTTGACCACATCGCCCCACCACTGGGCCCGTTCGCGGGTGGGGCAGTCCATGTAGTTGTCCCGCATGTTGACGTACATCGTGCGGGCGGCCTTGGTCCACAGCGTGTCCAGGAAGGCGTCGTCGCTGCTGAACGAGCCCGCGAAGTCGGTGTCGTAGCCCGACTCCCGGTACTTCAGGTCCAGGATCGTCACGCCCGCCGGGATCGTGTACCTCACCGCCGTACCGCTCATCCAGGCAAGGGGCTCGAACTCCTGGACGCCGCCGGTGCAGACGTAGGTGGCGCGCATGTTGTAGCCGGTGCCGGGTTCGATTCCGGTCAGGCCCGCGCCGTCGTCGTAGTGGTCGGTCTGGATGCCGATCACCACGCCGGCCGGGGCGTCCACCTTCAGGAACGGCGTGACCTGGAGGTTGGAGGGGAGCGTGGCGGAGATGGCGGTGTCGCCCTGGCCGGTGGCCGGCAGCGAAGAGACGTTGGCGTAGGACTTCAGATCCGAGTAGCGGAACTGTGGGACCGGCCGCTGGACGAGGTTGTTCCAGGGCGAGGCGCCGACGGCACCGAAGTCGGTCGGAGCTGTCCAGCCGCCGTCGTTGAAGCCGGGTGACCGCCAGCCCGACACGACGGCGGCGGCTTGGGCGTCGTAGTAGATGTTGGACTCGGGCAGCCGGAAGTTGACCTGTGTGCCGCTGGTGTTGTTCGAGTAGCCCGGGTGGACGGTGTGCTTCCAGCTGGTGTCGCTGACGAGCCGGGTGGTCGTCGAGCCGGTGGTGATGTCCGACTGGAACAGCAGTCCGCCCCTGCCACTGCTGTTGTGCGAGAAGCCCTGCTTGCCGAAGTACCAGACCAGCAGGGCGATGGTGTTGGTGCCGCTGGTGAGGTACGGGGCGAGGTCGATCTCGTCGTAGTAGGTGTCCGTGCGGTTCGGGCCGCGCTTGAGTCCACCGTCGAAGACCACCAGGGTGCCGTTCACCCACAGCCAGTACTTCGAGTCGGCGGCGATCTGGGTCACGGCCTTCGAGGGCGCGGAGCCGAGGGTGAGCGATCTGCGGAAGGCCACCCACTGGTTCGTCGAACTGGACGGAGCCCAGATCCACTTCGCCGTCCACGAGACAGCGGCGGACGCCTCGGCCGCGAGGCTCGGCAGCGTCAGGGAGCCCAGGGTGGGAGCGAGGGCCACGGCTATGGCCGAGCGCAGGGCGGACCGGCGGGTGAAAAGGGGCATCGCGAGCTCCTGTGGAGGTGCGGTATGAGCGAGAAGGGTGTATGAATCGTTTCAATCACGTCGTTGCAGCGGTGATCCTTGGGCCTGGCGCAAGGGGGCGTCAATCCCCTTGCGAGCGGCATCTGGGGTGAGGGTGGTCCTGCTGCGCGTAGGACCGATCTCGCCCTTCCCGCCGTCAAACACGTGTGGTACATGGCTGGTCGCACGTGCCTGCGATCCATGCTGGCGGAGCATGTGGCGATCGCCCGGAGGGTTGCCGCCCGCGAATGGGGAGGGCCGCTTCCTGATGTGCCGCTAGGTCACCGCAGTCAGGGCAGCCGGCATCCGGATCGGCCAGCCGCTCGTCGACGACGGCGGTGCAGGCTGTCATCTGCTCGCCGAAGGCCTCGGGTCCCCGCGCCTCCTTGGCCCGGAAAGTGCCGGTAGAGGGTCGCGGGGCCGCCCCCTGCACGCGGCGCGATCTCGCACATCGCCACCCCCGGCCCCTGCTCGGCGAACGTCGTGCGGGCCACGGCGAGGATGCCCTCTCGGTTGTCCCGGGCATCAGAGCGCCGGGAGTGAGGCGCTGGGTTCGTCACCGCTCTCGACTTGGGTAAACGGACAGGCCGTTCCGTTAGCGTCCGACGCGATGAGAGCACTGAGACTCTCCGAGTACGGCCCCACAAGCGTCCTGGAGGTAGGCGACGTACCGGAGCCACACGCGGGACCGGGCCACATCCGGGTGGCCGTACGGGCCTCGGGCGTCGCTCCCGCCGACTGTTCCCACCGTTCAGGCCGGCTGCGCGAGACCGGCAACGCGAGCGGGCTTGTTGCCGGTCTCACATAGCGGGCTGCGGTGGGCGGGCGCCGTGTCACATACCCCGTCCGCCGATGCCGCCGTCGGGCGCGATCTCGTCGATGCGGGCGAGGTCGTCGGCGGTCAGCCTGAGGTCGGCGGCCGCGATGTTCTGCGCGACGCGCTCGGGGTTGCGCGAGCCGGGGATCGGGACGATGTAGTCCTTCTTCGCCAGCAGCCAGGCCAGGGCGAGCTGGGACAGGGCGACGCCCTTGCTCTCCGCGAGCTTGGTGAGCTCGCTGACGATGGAGAGGTTCTCGTCGAAGTTCTCCGGGGCCCACCAGGGAATCATCTGGCGGAAGTCGCTCGCGTCGTAGTGCTCACGGGGCTTGACCGCGCCGCTGAGGAAGCCGCGGGCGAGCGGGGAGTAGGCGACCAGGCCGATGCCGAGCTCCTCCAGTACGGGGAAGAACTGCTCGGAGTCGTGGGCGAAGATCGAGTACTCGTGCTGCAGGACCGAGATCGGGTGCACCGCGTGGGCGCGGCGGATGGCGTCGGTGTCGGTGTTGGACAGGCCGAGGTACTTCACCTTGCCGGCGTCGACGAACTCCTTCATCACACCGACCACGTCCTCGATCGGGACGCTCGGGTCGGGGCCGTGCTGGTAGAGCACGTCGATCACGTCGATGTTCAGGTTGCGGAGGCTGTTCTCGACGACCTCCCGGATGTGCTCCGGCTTCGAGTTCGGAGCGAAGGTCGGCGTGAGGCCGAACTTCGTCGCGATCGTCACCTCGTCACGGATGGGCGCCAGAGCGTGGCCGAGCAGCTTCTCGCCCTCTCCCCAGCCGTACATCTCCGCGGTGTCGAAGTGGGTCACGCCGAGCTCATGAGCGCGGCGGATCGCGGCGATCGACCCGGTGTCGTCCGAGGGGCCGTAGCCGACCGCAGTGCCCATCGCGCCGTAGCCGATCGCGGAGACGGTCAGGCCCTGGCGGCCCAGATTGCGCTGCTGCATGGTCTGCTCCTCTAAGTCACACCAAACGGTTCGGTTCGACCATACAGCCGTCGGCCGCCGCCGCCAAACCGAACAGTTCGGTTGGGTAAGCTGAGCCTCATGGCCTCCCGCAGCAGCGTCACCGACGCCACCAGTGACCGCATCATTTCCGCGGCCACCGCCGAATTCGCCCGTCATGGCATCGCGGGAGCGCGGGTCGAGCGGATCGCCAAGGCGGCGCGCACCAGCAAGGAACGCGTCTATGCGTACTTCCGCAGCAAGGAGGCGCTCTACCGGTTCGTCGCCGGACGGGAGCTCGCCGCCATGGCCGAGGCTGTCCCCCTGGATCCCGCCGATCTGCCGGGCTACGCCGGCCGCATGCATGACCACGCCGTCCGCCATCCCGAACGCCATCGGCTGATGATGTGGGGCCAACTGGAGCTGCCGGCCGGGGAGGCCCCGTCCGACGACCCGGTACAGGAGTCCCTGCGCCGCAAGATCGAGCAGGTACGCAAGGCACAGGAGGCCGGCCACCTCGATCCCGCGTGGGAGCCCGAGGACGTTCTCGTGTTCGTCAGTCAGCTGGCTCTGTCGTGGGCCGGCCAAACCGACCTCGTTCCTCTCGGCGAGGAACGCGACGCCTTCCTGGCGGCCCGCCGGGCAGCCATCGTCGCCGCCGTCCAGCGCCTCTTCCCTGCGACGGCATGAACCAGCTGTAGCGGCCGACGGTGATGGGCCACGGATTCGTCAGCCAGGGTGACGTCCTCGCCGTGCCGCAACCCGGTCGATGCCGCCGCCCGCTCGCCGCACCTCACTCGAGGCCC
Organism: Streptomyces sp. HUAS ZL42; assembly: GCF_040782645.1. Taxonomy (GTDB): domain Bacteria; phylum Actinomycetota; class Actinomycetes; order Streptomycetales; family Streptomycetaceae; genus Streptomyces. The sequence goes on along the minus strand of NZ_CP160403.1, from coordinate 8,135,567 downwards.
CCATGCTTCCCATTCCGCTCACGCCGCCAAAGGAATTCACAGAAGATCGCACACCGCCTGAATGTCTGAAGCAGCCCCGGAAACGCGGTGGATCGGACCGGTGACCCGGGCCAGAGGCAGGCCGGTGCTCTGGTTTGCGTGGGCGATGATCTCGGCCGTGATGGAGATGGCCGTCTCCTCGGGGGTGCGGGCGCCGAGGTCGAGGCCGAGCGGGGAGCGTAGCCGGGCCAACTGCCTGTCGGTGAGCCCGACTTCGCGCAGGCGGCACAAACGTTCGTCGTGGGTACGCCGGGAGCCCATCGCGCCGACGTAGCCGACGGGCAGATCGAGGGCGAGCTGGAGCAGGGGGATGTCGAACCTGGCGTCGTGGGTCAGGACGCAGACGGCCGTCCGGGCGTCCACGGCCGTCTGGGCCAGGTAGCGGTGGGGCCAGTCGACGACCACCTCGTCGGCGTGCGGGAAGCGGGCTTCGGTGGCGAAGACGGGGCGGGCGTCGCACACGGTGACGTGGTAGCCGAGGAACCGGCCGGCCTGGGCGAGGGCGGCGGCGAAGTCGATCGCGCCGAAGATCAGCATGCGGGGGCGGGTGGCGGCCGCGTGGACGAGGACGGAGAGCTTCTCGGGGCAGGTGTCGGCGTCTGAGCCGAGGGTGAGGAGTGCAGTGCGTCCGGTACGCAGTTGGGCGGTGGCCCGGTCCGCCACGGCCCGGCCGGTCGGCCCGTCGCCGAGCGTGCTGTCGGCGATCCAACTGTCGCCAAGCACGCTCACAGTGGCGCCGAGCAATCCCTCGGGCCCGTCCACGACCTGCGCCACGGCGGCGGGCCGGCCCTCGACCGCCTCCGCGAGCGCCGCGCCGAGATGCGGCTGGACGGCGGAGTCGACGCGCTGGACGAGCACGTCGAGTTCGCCGCCACAGGTCAGGCCCACGGCAAAGGCGTCGTCGTCGGAGTAGCCGAACCAGGCCCGCCGGGGCCCATCCTGCTCATCCAGCACCTGCCGACACAGCTCGTACACCGCGCCTTCGACACAGCCGCCGGAGATGCTGCCGATGGCCTTGCCGTCCTCGTCCACCGCCACCGACGTTCCGACGGGCAGGGGTGCGCTGCCCGTGACGTCGACGACCGTGGCCAGGGCGAAGGGGCGTTCCTCGCAGCACCAGCGGTGCAGTGTGTCCGCGATGTTCAGCATGGGGGTCTCCAGAACAGACGTCGCTGTCGCAGAAGGTGGATCGGGCCGCCGCCGCGTCCACGGGGGCGCAGGCGCGGCGGCGGCCCGGGGAGGTCCGGCAGCCGTACGGGGAATTCGGCTGCCGGACCCGTCCATCGAGGCGGTGTCGTCAGAGCAACGCCTCGGCACTGATGGGCAGTTGGCGGATTCGTCGGCCGGTGGCGTTGAAGACCGCGTTGCCGATCGCGGCCGCCACGCCCACCTGGACGACCTCGCCGAGTCCCTTGACGCCCAGCAGGTTGCCGGCGTTGTCCTCGCCGTCGAGGTAGATCGCCTTGATCTCAGGCACGTCGGCGTTCACTGGCACGAGGTAGTCGGCCAGGCTGGCGTTCACGATCCGCCCGTCACGGTGGTCGGTGACCGTGTGCTCCAGCAGGGCCGTGCCGATACCGCCCACGATGCCGCCGAACGCCTGGCTCTCGGCCAGCTTGGGGCTGATGATCCGCCCCGCGTCGTACACGCCGAGCATCCGCCGCACCCGCACCAGACCCAGGTTCGCGTCCACGGCGACCTCGGCGAAGGTGGCGTTGTAGGCGAAGTAGGCGGACCGTTCGCTGCCCGGCCCGTCGTAGGAACCGTTCGCTTCCAGGTGGGAGCGGTCGTTGCGGGCCAGCAGGCTCTTGTACGTCTCCCCGCGCGTCAGGCTGCCCTGCACGTGCAGTCGGCCGTTCCGCACCACCACGTCGTCCGCGTTCACGCCGTACAGCGGCGACTCCCGGTCCTCGACGGCCAGCCGGATCGCCTGCTGCCGCACCTTGTTGCAGGCGTCGACGACGGCCGAGCCCACGCTCGCCATGGTCGCCGAGCCGCCGTGCGGCGAGGTCGGCGGATAGCGGGAGTCACCGAGCCGGAAGGTCACCGTGCGCATCGTCAACCCGAGTGCGTCTGCGGCCACTTGGGTCTGGGAGGTGTAGGTGCCGGGCCCCATGTCGCTGGTGGCCGCCTCGACCACCGCGGTGCCGTCGGCATCCAGACGGGCCCGAGCCTGCGCGGGATACCGCCCCGGGTCGTACACACCAGTGGCCATGCCCAGGCCGATCAGCCAGTCCCCGTCCCGCGTCGAGCGCGGCCTCGGGTTACGGCGGTCCCAGCCGAACTCACGGGCACCGACCGTGTAGCACTCACTGAGCCGCCGGGTGGAGAACGGCTCGTTCGTCGACTCGTCCTCGTTGGGCTCGTTGCGCCGGCGCAACTCGATCGGGTCGACGCCGAGTTCGTGCGCGAGCTCGTCCATCGCGGACTCGATCACGAACGATGCGGAGGCGAAGCCGGGGCCGCGCATCCAGATAGGGGTGTTCACATCGAGGGGCACCCGCCGGTACGCCTGACGGACGTTGGGCATGCTGTAGAGCATCTGGCCGGCCGGCATGACGGCTTCGAAGAACGTCTCGTACGACGAGGTTTCGGCGTCGATGTCGTGGATCGCGGCGTTCAGCCGGCCTCGCCGGTCGCTGCCGAGCCGCAGCCGGTACTCGTACGACGGCCTGAAGCCGGTGCCGAAGTACATCTGCCTGCGGCTGAGCACCAACTTGACCGGGCGTCCCGCCACCCGTGCGGCCAGGGCGGCGACGACTGTGTGCGGCCAGCAGCGCAGTCCGCTGCCGAAACCGCCGCCGACGAACGGCGAGATCACGCGCACCGAGTCCGCGGGCAGGTCGAACACGGCCGCGAGCTCGTCGTGCGTGCCCATCACCCACTGGGTCTTGTCCCAGACGGTCAGCTTGTCGCCGTCCCAGCGGGCGATGGTGGCGTGCGGCTCCATCGGGTTGTGGTGGTTGCGCGCCAACTCGTACGTCAGGTCCAGCCGTACGGCCGAGGAACGCAGGCCGGCTTCCGCGTCGCCGCGCGCGTAGTCCGTCGGCTCGCCCGGCTCGGCCTCGTGCAGGTCGGTCGAGGGCCGCCCGGCGTCGTAGCGGACCTTCACCAGACTCGCCCCGTGCCGCGCGGCCTCCAACGTGCTCGCCACCACGACCGCTACCGGCTGACCGTGGAAGAGCACCCGGTCGTCCTGGAAGACCCTGAGCCTGCGCCCGGGCGGGTTGTTGGACCCGGCGTTGTCGCGGTACGGCAGCGTCGGCGCGTTGCCGTGATGGATCACCCGCAACACACCGGCGTGTTTCTCGGCGTCGCCGGTGTCGATCGAGGTGACACGGCCGCGTCCGATGCTCGCGTCGACGATGACGGCATGCACCACACCCTCGACGTCGTGTTCGGCGGCGTACAGCGCCTTTCCGGTGACCTTGAGGCGGCCGTCCACCCGGGACAGCGGCGCGCCCACGGCCGCCTGTGGCTGGGGGCTCACTTCGTACCTCCTACGATGCGCAGCTGGCGTTCGACGGTCCGTTTCAGCAGCTCGACCTTGAAGCCGTTGTGCTGAAGGGGACGGGCGCCGTCCGCCGCCTTCGCAGCAGCGGACGCCCACAGGGACTCCGAGGGACGCTCACCGACGAGGTGCTGCTCGACGACGGGCAGTTTCCAAGGCACGGTCCCCACGCCGCCGGCGGCGACCTTCGCGTCCTGGATCACCCCGCGCCGGACGTGCAACGCGACCGCCGCCGAGGTCAGTGCGAACTCGTAGGACTGCCGGTCGCGCACCTTCAGGTATCCGGACTTGAACGGACGCGGAAGCGCTGGGATCTCCACAGCCGTGATCAACTCGCCTTTTCTGAGGGCTTGTTCACGGTTCGGGGTAGTGCCGGGCCGTAGCAGGAAGTCGGCGAACGGCAGGGTGCGCGCGCCCTCCGGGCCAAGGAGGTGCACCGTTGCCTCCAGGGCAGAGAAAGCCACGGCCACGTCGGAAGGGTGGGTGGCCACGCAGGCGTCGGAGGTGCCGAGGATCGCGTGCATCCGGTTGAAGCCCTCCCGCGCCGCGCAACCGGAGCCGGGCTCACGCTTGTTGCAGGCCGCGGTCACATCACGGAAGTAGGTGCACCGGGTGCGCTGCATAATGTTGCCGCCGATGGTGGCCATGTTCCGCAGCTGCGCGGACGCGCTCAGTTCCAGGGCCTGGGAAATGACGGGATACAGCGTGCGCACCTTGGGGTGCGCGGCGGCCTCGGCCATCCGCACCAGCGCCCCGATGCGCAAGCCCCCGCGCTCGGTGACGGTGACTTCGCGGAGCGGCAGGCCGGAGATGTCGACCAGCGCCTCGGGGCGCTCGACGGTCTCCCGCATCAGGTCGACCAGCGTGGTCCCCCCGGCGATGTAACGGCCGCCTGCGCGACCGGCCTTGACGGCTTCACGGGTGTCGGAGACGCGGGTGTAGGAGAAGGGATGCATGGTGGGCCGCTCCTCACTTCCGGCCCGCGGTCTGTTCGACCGCGCGCACGATCTTGACGTAACAGCCGCAGCGGCAGATGTTGCCGCTCATCCACTCCCGGATCTCCTCCGGCGAACCGGTGTGGCCCTCCTGGATGCAACCGACGCCGGAGAGGATCTGCCCTGGAGTGCAGTACCCGCACTGGAAGGCGTCCTCGTCGATGAACGCCTGCTGCAGCGGGTGCAGTTCGTCGCCCTTGGCCAGGCCCTCGATGGTGGTGACCTCGGCGCCCTCCAGCCGTACGGCCAGCGTCAGGCAGGAGTTGACCCGCTGTCCGTCGACCAGCACCGTGCACGCCCCGCAGGCTCCGGCATTGCAGCCCTTCTTGGAGCCGGTCAGGTCGAGGTGCTCGCGCAGCAGGTCAAGGAGCGAGGTCCGGTTGTCCACCGTCACGGTCCGGCGGGTGCCGTTGACGGTCAGGGAGACCCGGCTGGAGGGCGCCGCTTCCGCGGCGGAGGCCTCCTCCGAGCCGGCGAGGAACGTCCCTCCGGCCACCACGGCACCGCCCACCACGACACCCGTGGCAATGACGGTACGTCGGCTCGGCCCCGAGGAGGACTCACCCGATTCGGTCGAGGGTGGAACAGCGGATTCAGAGAGGTCAGCAGACATGCGTACGCCTTCGCATCGCGGACAGGACAGTCGTGAACAACAGCGGGGCAGCAGGCGCGGGTTCAACGCCGCCACGGGGATAAGGGCTACCGCGCGCCTTGGCAGCGACGGCCGGTCACGCCGGGAGTCTTGCATCACCGGCGACACTCGCGGCAGGGAGACTTTTATCCCCCCTTTGCCTTCTCGTGGTCTTCTCCATGACGAGGAGGCGGTGAGCGAACCGAATTCTTGAGCGCATGATTCTTGAAGGCATGGCACATTTCGCGCGCCACCGGGCAAGAGCCTGACTCTGACAGTGGTAGGAACCGCGAACGTAGGCACATTCCTGCCCTGGGTCATTTCCCGGCGGCGAGGCAGGCTCGTCACCGTGCCCGGTCGGAAGGCAGCCGGGCGCGAGAGCACTGCTAGGAGACCCCCCTCATGACCACCGTTGCTGCTTATGCCGCTCCCGCCGCGAAGGCTCCGCTGGAGCGCACCACCATCGAGCGGCGCCCGGTCGGCGAGTTCGACGTGCTGATCGACATCAAGTTCGCCGGTATCTGTCACTCCGACATCCACCAGGTCCAGGAGGGCTGGGGTACGGCCATCTTCCCGATGGTCCCCGGTCACGAGATCGCCGGTGTCGTCTCCGAGGTCGGCCCCGGTGTCACGAAGTACAAGGTCGGCGACCGGGTGGGCGTCGGCTGCTTCGTCGACTCCTGCCGCGAGTGCGACCACTGCAAGGCCGGCCTGGAGCAGTACTGCACCGGCAGCGGCATGATCCAGACGTACAACTACCTCGACAAGGACGGCCGGCCCACCTACGGCGGCTACTCCGAGAAGATCGTCGTCGACGAGAACTACGCCGTCCGCATCCCCGACGGCCTCGCCCTCGACGTGGCCGCCCCGCTGCTGTGCGCGGGCATCACCCTGTACTCCCCGCTGAAGCACTGGGGCGCGGGCCCCGGCAAGAAGGTCGCGATCGTCGGTCTGGGCGGCCTCGGCCACATGGGCGTCAAGATCGCGCACGCGCTGGGCGCCGAGGTCACGGTCCTCTCGCAGTCGCTGCGCAAGAGGGACGACGGCCTGAAGCTGGGCGCGGACCACTACTACGCCACCAGCGACCCGAAGACCTTCGAGGAACTGGCAGGCACCTTCGACCTGATCGTCTCCACGGTCTCGGCCCCGCTGGACTTCAGCGCGTACGTGAATCTGCTGAAGATCGAGGGAGCCCTGGTGAACGTGGGCGCCCCGGAGGGGCCGATCTCCGTCAACGTCTTCCCCCTGATCATGGGCCGCCGGTCGATCGCCGGCTCCGCCATCGGCGGCATCGCCGAGACCCAGGAGATGCTGGACTTCTGCGCCGAGCACGGCTTCGGCGCCGAGATCGAAGTGATCGCCGCGTCCGAGATCAACGAGGCGTACGAGCGGGTGCTGGCCAGCGACGTCCGGTACCGGTTCGTGATCGACACCGCGACGATCTGACCCCGGATTCTCCACCACAGTCCCTGTGCCCTTGTCGGGCCGCCGCACTGCGGTCCGACAAGGGCACGGCCATGAGGATTGCAGGCGTCCGCACCATTACCTGATTCACTCAGATCCCGACAGGGAGGAATTACTCCCTGGGATAATTCCTTCCCTCCCTCTTTGCCTTCCCAGACCGAGCTCAAGATGCGAAAAATCCATTCACGGGCCTATCTTGAGGGATATCCAGGCGCCCGGAGTACCACACATCAAGCACCCTTGCCGGGAAATCAGGAGCGCACCATGACCGAACTCGACATGGCCGAGCTGGCATTCAACGGATTCGTCGGGCAGTGGACGGAAGGCACCACCGACGGCCGGCGCGCGCCCCTGCTGCGCCGCCCCTCCGAACTGGGCCTGGCCTACGAGGACGTGACGTTCCCGTCGATGGACGGCGTGCCTCTCGAGGGGTGGTTCATCCCGGCCGACTCGGACCGGCTGATCACCCACAACCACTTCTCCCCCGGCAACCGCTACGGCTATCCCGGACACCTGCCCGGCTGGGACCGCTTCGGCGGATTCGAGGTCAACTTCCTCCCCGCCTACAAGGCACTGCACGACGCCGGCTACAACGTCCTCGCCTACGACCTGCGCAACCACGGCATGAGCGGGTACGGCAACGGCGGCATCTGCACGATCGGCCTCACCGAGTACCGCGACGTCATCGGAGCCCTCCGCTACGCCGCGGCACGCCCCGACACCAAGAACATGAAGAAGGCCCTGCTGTCGGTGTGCCTGGGCGCCAACTCCACCGCCGTCGCCTGGGCCAAGCACCCCGAGGAGTTCGCCGAGATCCAGGCGCTGGTGATGCTCCAGCCGTTGGAGGGCCGTTCCATCGGCGAGCAGTTCTCCAAGGCCCTCGGCTTCAAAGGCGGTTACGACCGCCTCGACCAAGCCGTGCTGGAGCGCACCGGCTTCCATCTGGCAGAGCAGTCGCCCGCGAAGTACGCCTCCGCCATCACCGTGCCCACGCTGGTGGCGCAGGAGCACGATGACATCATGACCACCCCCGAAGCCGTGCAGGCCGTCCACGACGCCATCCCCGTCGAGGACAAGGTGATGCACTGGATCCACGGCAGCACCCGCCGCTTCGACGGCTACAACTACTTCAGCGAGCACCCCGAGGTCGCTGTCGACTGGTTCGACTCCCACGTCCGCTGACGAACAACGCAGGAGAGGCAGGGCCATGGAGGAGTTCTTCGCCAAGAACCTGGCGTGAGCGCCGATCACGGAAAGCCGACCCGGGGCTGGCCCCGGGTCGGCTTTCCGTCTGTCGGGGCTCAGCGCCGCCGCAGACGCAGTACGGGCGCCAGGTTCAGGAGCAGCCCGATCGCGGCTACGCCGGTGACCAGGTTCAGGCCCGGCCGGTAGGCGGTGAAGTCGCCGCGGCTGTCGCCGGCTTGGGCGATCACGGCAGTGAGTACGGCGAGGACGAGGGCGGCGCCGACCTGGCCCGAGGTCTGCACCAGGCCGGAGGCGAGGCCCTGTTCGGAGTCGTCGATGCCTTCGGTGGCCTGGGCCATGATGGCGCTGTAGCCGAACGCGAAGCCGCCGCCGAGGAGCAGCAGGGACGGGAGCATGGCGGTGACGTAGTCGGGTGAGGAGCCGGCCGTCGCCAGGAACCAGACGTAGCCGAGGGTCAGCGAGGTCATCGAGGTGATGATGAGCGGTGCTGTGCCGAAGCGGTTGACGAGCCGGCCGGTGAGGGGCGAGCCGACGGCGACGATCAGGCCGACCGGCAGCAGCGCGAAGGCCATGCGCAGAGGCGACCAGCCGAGCCCGTCCTGCAGGAACAGCGTCATCATGAACTGGAAGCTGAGGTAGGAACCCATCAGCGCGACGATGCTGAGGTTGGCCCGGACCGTGGTGGCCTTGCGCAGGATGCCGAAGCGGACCAGCGGGTGCCGGACCCGCTGCTCGATCAGGACGAAGGCGAGCAGCAGCAGGGCGGCGACGCCGAAGGCTGCGAGGGTCGCCCCGGAGGCCCAGCCCGTCTGCGGGGCGGTGACCACGGCGTACACGGCGAGCAGCATGCCCGCGGTGAGGGTGACCGCCCCGGCCGGGTCCTGGCCGCCGGTCTCGGTGCGGCGGTCGCGCGGGATCAGAATCAGGCCGACGACCAGCGCGAGCAGGGCGAGCGGGACCGGCATGAGGAAGGTCCAGCGCCAGCCGATCCCGGTGAGCAGACCGCCCAGGATCAGGCCCGAGGAGTAGCCCAGGGCGCCGAAGAGGCTGAAGACCGACAGCGCCCGGTTGCGCTGCGGGCCCTCCGGGAACGTCGTGGTGAGGATCGACAGGCCGGCGGGCGCGGTGAAGGCGGCGGCCACGCCCTTGACGAAGCGGGTGGCGATCAGCAGCGTGCCGCTGTCGACGAGGCCGCCGAGCAGCGAGGCGGCGGCGAAGACGGCCAGCGCGACGAGGAAGACGCGGCGGCGTCCGAGCAGGTCGGCGGTGCGGCCGCCGAGCAGCATCAGGCCGCCGTAGCCGAGGACGTAGCCGTTGATGATCCACTGCAGTGAGCCGGTGGCCATGCCGAGGTCGTGGCCGATGGAGGGCAGGGCGACGCCGACCATGGAGACGTCGAGGCCGTCGAGGAACAGCACGAGGCACAGCACGGCGAGGACGGCCCAGAGGCGGGCGGTCCAGCGCGGTTCGGGGACGGCCGAGGGCAGCGTCCCGGGGCGGGACTGGGTCAGGGACATGGGGAGGTGGATCTCTTTCCTGGCGGATGAGCAGGCAGGTCGGACGCCTCGGCGCTGAGGAAACCGGTTCTGTCGGTGGGAAGAGGGCCGGACCGGGGCGGGGACGCGCGGCGCGGTGGGCCTCGTGACGAGCGTGCCAGGAGAGCCGTACACGAAAAAGGGAGAGCCTCTTCCTAGGCGCGGGGCGCGTAGGAGGAAAGGCTCCCCCTTTGAAGGGAATACCTGGGCGACGAAGGGAACACCTGGGCGACGGTCAGGCGGAGCTGTCGCTGGTCGCGTGGCTGGGGTCCGCCGCCCAGGAGGCCAGCATGCGCAGGCTGTCGTGGGTCGGGGTGCCGGTTTCGGCGGTCCAGACGATGATCGCCAGGTCGGGATCGGCGGCCCAGGTGACGGCGTTCCAGTCGAGGTGCAGGTCGCCGACGACGGGGTGGCGCAGGTGCTTGGTCCCGGTGTCCCGAACGGCGACGTGGTGGGCGCCCCACCACTGGCGGAACTGCTCGTCCCGGACCGAGAGTTCACCCACCAGGGTGGCGAGCTGTGTGTCCCCGGGATTGTTCGCGTTGTGCATCCGCATCTGGGCGATGGCCAGCCGGGTGACACCCTCCCAGTCCGCGTACAGCTCGCGCATCGCGGGGTCGGTGATGAGCAGCCTGATGTAGTACCGCTGCTTCTCGGGGATCTTGCCGAAGTCGGTGATCAGGGCGGCGCCCATGGCGTTCCAGGCGACGATCTCGGTGCGCGGACCGATCACGAACGCGGGGGTGTGCGCCATGTCGTCGAGCATGCGCTGCAACTGCGGCTGCGCCTTGAGGCGCGGCTGCCGACGGGGCGGGCGGAAGTCGTCCTTGGCCGCGAGCTCGTACAGGTAGGCGCGCTGGTCCTCGTCCAGGCGCAGCACCCGGGCCAGGGACTCCAGCACCGACGGCGACGGCTGGATACGGCCCTGTTCGAGGCGGGCGTAGTAGTCGGTGCTGATGGCCGCCAGTACGGCGACCTCCTCACGGCGCAGGCCTGCGACGCGACGCGAGCCGCCGTCGGGCAGACCGACGGCGGCCGGGTCGAGCTCGGCGCGGCGCGCCTTGAGGAATTCCCCCAGATCGTGGCGGTGAGGATCGCGGTTCATGCCATCACCTTGGCATCGGAAGGCCGCGTTGTCAGGGGGAGAGATTTGTCCCTGGAAGTCCTCACCGCCGAGAAGCCGCGCTGCCCTGCGGGATCAGCGGACGCGGCTCCACTTCCCGGTGAGCTGGACGAACTCGCCACCGACGATGGAGCTGGCCAGGGACGTCCCCGCCGTGTAGTCCTGGATGTGGGTGACGATGTCGCCGGAGACGGGTTCGACCCAGCGCACGACATACAAGCCGTCGCGGACCTTGGTCGCGCTGTAGTCCATGGTCTCGGTCTTGCCCTTGTGGTCGCCCGTTGTCAGCACGAAGCTGACCTCGGACTCCGATGCGAAGGTGATCTCCGCCGCGAAGGGGCCGAGCTCCGCCAGCCAGGTCTGGCCCACGCTGGGGAGAATTGCGTTGGTCTCCATCGGTACTGCCTCTCTATGACGGCGCTCGGCCCCGCGGGGTCAGCGGACCCGGGACCACTTCCCGTGGAGCTGGACGAACTCGCCGCCGATGACCGAGCTGGCCATGCAGGTGCCCTCGGTGTAGTCCTCGATGTGGGTGACGTGGTCGCCGGCGTCCGGCTCCGTCCAGCGCACGACGAAAAGGCCGTCGCGGAGCTGGGTGGTGGTGTACTCCATCGTCTGCTTGCGGCCCTTGATGGCGCCGCCGGTGACCTCGAAGCTGACCTGGGTCGCCGATTCGAAGGTGATCTCCACCGTAAAGTGGCCGAGCGGGGTGTCCGGGCCGAGGTCCGCGAGCCAGGTCTGGCCGACGCTGGGGAGAGTCGCGTTGCTGTCCATCGGTATTGCCTCTTTCTGTCGTACTGGGGGGTGTCGTCAGCCGAGGGTCTTGACGACTTCCCGGGCGAGCGGGACGGCCGAGGCGGGGTTCTGGCCGGTGATGAGGGTGCGGTCCACTTCGAGGTGGGGAGCGAAGTTCTCCTCGCCCTTGTGGTAGTCCGCGCCGACGTCCGAGATGAGACGGTCCTGCAGCAGCCACTTCGCCCGGTCCGCGAGGCCGTTCTGGATCTCCTCGGAGTTGGACAGACCGGTCAGGCGATAGCCGGAGAACGGGGACTTGCCGTCGGCGTCCACGGTGGACAGCAGCGCGGCCGGGCCGTGGCACACCAGCGTCACGAGCTTGCCGGAGGCGAGCCAGTCGCTCAGCAGCTTGCCGGCCGCGGGGTCGTCGGACAGGTCCTCCATCGGGCCCCAGCCGCCGGGGACGAACACGGCGTCGTAGTCGTCGATGTTCACGTCCTCGATGCGGATGGGGTTCGCCAGTTCGGTGGCCTCGCGCAGGGCGGTCTTCATCTGCTCGGCGCCCTCCTCGCCGCCGTTGAAGTCCGGGGTGAGGCTGAGGGCGTCGGCGGTGGGCGGGACGCCGCCGGGGGTGGCCGCGGCGATCTCGTAGCCGGCCTCCTTGAAGACGCCGTACGGGCCGATGGCCTCCTCGGCCCAGAAGCCGGCCGGCTGCTCGAACCCGTCGGCCAGGGTCCAGTGGTCGGCGGCGGTGATGAGGAAGAGGATCTTCGCCATGGGGTGCTCCCAGGTGTGAGTGCGGGCGGTCAGTTGTTCGCGGCCTGCTGGACGACGTGGCTGTCAGCGGCCTGGATCAGGTGGGTGAGCTTGCCGTCGCCGACCGTCCACAGGTGGATGAAGCGGGCGTCCGACTCCTCGCCGGACTTGGACACGGCGTGGTAGTGACCGCGGACGAACACGTGCTCACCGGCGTCGTAGAACTCCTCGGCCACCGCGCCGAAAGAGGTGAAGCGCGGCGCGAGCCGGCCGAAGAAGTCGCCGCCGGCGCTCGCCCAGGTCTTGTAGACGCCGCCGTAGGGGAAGCCGGGGGTGATGTCCCAGACGATGTCGGGGTCGATGACCTCGGCGACCACGTCCGGGGCCATGCCGGAGTCGTAGAGGCGGCGGACGAGAGCGAGGTTCGGGGAGTCGGACATGGTGCTGCTCCTTTACAGGTCAGGCTGCGGGTGAGGTTCTCGGGTTCAGGCGGCGAGAGCGGCGCGGCCGGCGCGGAAGAAGGCGGTCTGCTGCGCGACGCGGGCGCCGAGGCCCTCGGCGGTGGCGATGTCCGACTTGTGGACGGCCTCCGGACCAGCATCGGTCGGGGTCTGGGCGCCGGCACCGACGAAGTAGCCCAGACGGTTGATGTCGTTCTCGCTGCCCTCGGTGGAGGCCCAGCCCGGCTGCACGCCCAGGCTGACCCAGTGCATGCCGTGCTGGGCGGCCATGGTAAAGAAGTAGCCCAGGGTCGAGGACTTGTCGCCGTTCTTGGCACCGGAGTTGGTGAAACCGGCGGCGATCTTGTCGACCCAGGTCTGGGTGAACCAGCGCTTGCTACTCGCCTCGGCGAAGGTGTGGAAGGCGGCGGAGGCGGTGCCCATGTAGGTGGGGGCACCGAAGATGATGGCGTCGGCGGCGTCCAGCTGCGCCCACTGTTCGTCGGTGATCGTGTCCACGGGGATGGAGATCACCTCGGCACCGGCTTCCGCGGCACCGCGCGCCACGGCCTCGGCTATGACAGCGGTGTGGCCGTAGCCGGAATGGAAAGCGACGGCGACCGTGGGGCGGGAGGTGGAGGACATGGGGGTATTGCTCCTCGAAAAGGATCTCGAAAGGGATTGCACGAACCGTGCTCTGGAAGCATGGCACGGAATTCAACAGCGAAGGTAGGAAGGATTTGTCCCTGGCTTTACGCCGGGAATCTTCTGCCGATTTTACGAATTCATGGCGGGGATCGCCGCCCAGGAGGAAAGGAAGCGCAGGCCCTCGTATGCACGCGAGTCGGGTTCGGCGCTCCAGACGATCAGCTGCTGATCGGGGTCGGCCACACAGGTGAGGGCGTCCCAGGCGAGGGAGAGTTCACCGGCGACCGGGTGGTTGAACACCTTGGTGCCGCCGGTCCGGGGCACCACGGGGCGGCCTCCCCACCACTGGCAGAACTGGTCGTCCAGCACTGACAGCTCGCCGACGAGGTCGGCCAGTCTCCGGTCGTCGGGACAGGCCGCGGCCTGCTGCCGCAGCACGGCCACGGCGTTGCGGGCGGAGTCCTCCCAGTCGGCGTACAGCGTTCTCATGGCCGGGTCGGTGAAGAGCTGCCGGACGTAGTTGCGCTGCTGCTGGGAGACCTTCGCGAAATCGGTGCCGAACAGGGCGGCGGCCATCGGGTTCCACGCCAGGATGTCCAGGTGCCGGCCCAGGATCACCCCGGGAACCACGCTGAGCTCGTTCAGCACGGTACGCAGCCGCGGGTGCGCCTTCTGCGGGGCCCGCCGTCGCGCCCGACCGGCCTCCCTTCCGGCCAGCTCGAACAGCTGGTCCCGCTGGGCGTCACTCAGGTGCAGGACCCGGACAAGCTCGGACAGCACGGACGTGGAGGGGGTCAGGCGACCCTGCTCCAGGCGGATGTAGTAATCGGTGCTGATGGCGGCCAGCACGGCCACCTCGTCCCGGCGCAGGCCGGCCACGCGCCGGCGCCGGTCGGTTTCGGGCAGACCGACCGTGCGGGGGCTGAGCTCGGCCCGGCGGGCCTTCAGGAATTGGCCCAGCTCCTTACGGTGCGCACTGCTGTTCATACTGGCCAGTCTGCGCTGTCCGCCACTCGGCTGGGTAGGAAGGTTTTATCCCTGGATACCTCTCTCCCAGGGTGGAATTCTCCTCTGTACGGGTCCTGCGGGCGGTGACAGAGTCGGAGAGCGGCAATTGTTTTCACAGGCCGTCGGCGCTTCTGTGCACCCTTATGGCCATCGTCGACGAATCCGGCACGTCCGGGTGACACCGCTGCCCGAGAAACGCTTCAGGAGAAAAGACATGCGCGCAACCGTGATCCACGCCCCCGGTGACATCCGGGTGGAGGACGCCCCCGAGCCCAAGATCGTCAACCCGACCGACGCGATCATCCGCACCGTCGCCACCTGTGTGTGCGGCTCGGACCTGTGGCCGTACCGCGGCCTGGAGCCGGTCGGCGACCCGCACCCGATGGGGCACGAGTACGTCGGCATCGTCGAGGAAGTCGGCAGCGAGGTCGGCAACGTCAAGCCCGGCCAGTTCGTGGTCGGCTCCTTCGCTACCTCCGACAACACCTGCGCGAACTGCCAGAAGGGCTGGCAGTCCTCCTGTCTGAACCGCGAGTTCATGGGCACCTGCCAGGCCGAGTACGTGCGCATTCCCAACGCCCACGGCACCCTGGTCGCCACCGACGAGCACCCCTCCGGTGACTTGGTACCGAGCCTGCTGGCCGTGTCCGACGTGATGGGCACCGGCTGGTACGCGGCCCTCGCCGCCGAGGTCAAGCCCGGCTCGACGGCCGTCGTGGTCGGTGACGGAGCCGTCGGCCTGTGCGGTGTCATCGCCGCCAAGGAGCTCGGCGCGGAGCGGATCATCGCCATGTCCCGGCACGAGTCCCGACAGAAGCTCGCCCTGGAGTTCGGCGCCACCGACATCGTCAGCGAGCGCGGCGAGGAAGGCATCGCCCGCATCAAGGACCTCACCGGCGGCATCGGCGCCGACTCCGTCCTGGAGTGCGTCGGCACCTCCCAGTCCATGAGCCAGGCCCTGCACTCCGCCCGCCCGGGCGGCAACGTCGGCTTCGTCGGCGTCCCGCACGAGGTCGCCGTCGACGGCCAGGAGCTGTTCTTCTCCCAGGTCGGCCTGCGCGGCGGCCCTGCGCCCGTGCGCCGCTACCTGCCCGACCTGATCAACCGCGTGCTGTCCGGCCACATCAACCCCGGCAAGGTCTTCGACCTCACCCTGCCGCTGGAGCAGGTCGCCGAGGGCTACAAGGCCATGGACGAGCGCCGCGCCATCAAGGCCCTCCTCAAGCCCTGACCCGATCGCCTCGTGGGCGTGAGCTGCACCGCCGCGCTCACGCCCACGAGGGCCCCCGCACGGTCGTGAAGGAGCAAGCCCATGACGGCCTGGACGAACGACGAACTGACCCGGATCGAGCACGCCGAGGAACTTCGAATGGCCCCCTCGCGCAGCGACGGAACGCCGCGCACACCCGTGCCGATCTGGGTCGTCCGCGACGGCGAAGACCTCTACGTCCGCTCCTTCCGCGGCAGCGCCGGCGCCTGGTACCGGACGGCCCGGGCCAGCCACGAGGGCCGTATCCGCTCCGGCGGCGTCGACAAGGACGTCACCCTCATCGAGGTCTCCGACCCCGCCGTCAACGACCGTATCGACACCGCCTACCGCACCAAGTACGGCCGCTACGGCGCGAGTTACGTCGATCCCATGGTGGCCTCGCGGGACACGACCCTGAAACTCGTACCGCACTGACCTACAGGAGACAAGAACCACCGTGCTCGGTCTCGAACTCGTCGTGGTCCTGGGCGTGGCCGTGCTGGTGGGCAACGTCGTGGGACAGCGCCTCGGCATCGCCCCACCCGTCGTCCTGCTCGTGACGGGTGTGCTCCTCGGGTTCATCCCGGCGGTCCGGCAGGCGCAACTGCCCCCGGAGGTCGTGCTGTTGCTCTTCCTGCCGGTGCTGCTGTACTGGGAGAGCCTCACCACCTCCCTGCGGGAGATCCGCACCAACCTGCGCGGCATCCTGCAGCTGAGCACCGTACTCGTCATCCTCACCGCCTGGGCCGTCGCCGCGACGGGGCACGCCCTCGGGCTGCCGTGGGGGCCGGCCTGGGTGCTCGGCGCGGCCATGGCACCCACGGACGCGACAGCTGTCGGCGTCCTCGCCCGCGCCCTGCCCCGCCGCCAGGTCACCATCCTGCGCGCGGAGAGCCTGGTCAACGACGGTACGGCCCTTGTCGTCTACGGCCTCGCCGTCGGCATCACGGTCGGCGAGGAACACCTGAGCATCCCGCACGTCGGCGGGCTGTTCCTGCTCGCCTACGGCGGCGGGGCCCTGGTCGGGGTGGCGGTCGCGTGGGTCAACATGAACCTGCGGCGCCGCCTGACCGATCCGCTGCTGGGCAACCTGGTCATGATCCTGGCGCCCTTCACCGCGTATCTAGTCGCCGAACTGGTCGAGGCTTCCGGTGTCCTCGCGGTGGTGGTCAGCGGCCTGATCATGTCCCAGGTCGCCCCGCGCATCATCCAGGCCGAACACCGCACGCAGGCACTGGCGTTCTGGCCGCTGGCCACCTTCATCATCAACGGTGCGCTGTTCGTCCTGGTGGGGGTGGAACTGCAGTACGCGGTCCGCGACCTGGGCCGCGCCGATCTCCGGGACGCGCTGATCGCGGTGGGTGCCATCTGCGTGGTGCTCGTCGCCGTGCGCTTCGCGTTCCTGTACGCCTCCACCTACCTGGTCCGCGCCCTCGACCGCCGCCCCCAGCAACGCACGCTCCGGGTCGGTCACCGAACCCGTGTCGTCAGCGGGCTGGCCGGCTTCCGGGGCGCGGTCTCGCTCGCGATGGTGCTCTCGGTGCCGCAGACCCTCGACTCGGGCGAGCCGTTCCCCGACCGCAGCTTCATCGTCTTCGTCACCTCCGGGGTCATCCTCGTGACCCTGGTGGCGCAGGGACTGCTGCTGCCGGTGGCGGTGCGCTGGGCGCAGCTGCCGCCCGACACGTCGGTCGACGAGGAACACGACCTCGCCGAGACCACCGCCATCGAAGAGGCGATCAAGGCGATGCCCCAGCTCGCCGCCGATCTGCGGTCCGAACCGAAGATCGTTGAGTGGCTGCGGCAGGAGTACGAGGCGCACTTGGCGTCGGTACGGGCCAGGAGCGCGGGCGCCACCGACGACCCGGCACTGCTCCAGCACCAGGACTACCTCGCGCTGCGCCTGGCCCTCATCGCCAACAAACGCTCCACCGTGGTCAGACTCCGCGACGAGCGACAGATCGACGACACCGTTCTGCGCCGCCTGCAGGCCGCCCTCGACAGCGAAGAGGTGCGCCTGTCGGGAGGCGCGGCGGTCGAATGACTCATCCCTGAGGAAGGACTTTCCATGAAGGCCATAGGACTGACTGAATTCGGCGGGCCCGAGGTACTTCGGGTCCTGGACCTTCCGGTCCCCCAGGCCGGGCCGGGCGAGATACGAATACGGGTGCACGCGGCGACGGTCAACCCCGTCGACGCGCTGGTGCGCCGAGGGATCGCCTTCGTCGCCGACGCCGAGCCGCCCTATGTTCCCGGGATGGACGCGGCGGGCGTGGTCGAGCAGATCGGCGAGGGAGTCGACACCGATCTCGCCGTCGGCGACCACGTCATGGCCGTCGCGGTCGTCTCCGGAACGCACGGGGCATACGCCGAACACCTGGTCGTCCCCGCCGAGTCGGTGGTCCGCGTACCGGCCGGCGCGAGCGACATCGAGGCCGCCACGATCCCGATGAACGGACTGACAGCCCGGATGGCGCTGGATCTGCTGGAACTTCCCGTGGGCGCCACCGTGGCGGTCACCGGAGCGGCCGGCGCGGTCGGCGGCTACGCCGTCCAGCTGGCCAAGGCGGACGGGTTCCGGGTGATCGCCGACGCGGCGCCGAAGGACGAGCAGCTGGTGAAGGAGCTCGGCGCCGACGTGGTCCTGGCTCGCGGTACCGAGTTCCCGGAGCTGGTGCGCAAGGAAGTGCCCGCGGGTGTCGACGGACTCGTCGACACCGCGGGTGTCGCGGGCCTCGCCGTCGGCGCGGTGCGGGACGGCGGCATGGTCGCGTCGTCGGTCGGCGGTACCCAGGTGCCAGGTGAACGCGGTATCGAGGTCCGGTTCACGTTCGTGCCGCAGTACGCCCGCGAACGCGCCCAGCTCGACCTCCTCCGCCGGCTGGCGGAGGAGGGCCGGCTCACCCCGCGCGTCGCTCGGACCCTGCCTGCCGACGAAGCGGTCGAAGCACACCGGCTGCTGGAGGCCGGTGGCCACCGGGGACGGCTGGTCCTCACCTTCTGAGTGAGGTCGAAGGCCACCCGCAGCACCGACAAAGACGCGTCCTCGGACGGCTTCAGCACGGCGGTGCAGCCGCTGGTCAGAACGGCACCGATGGTCCAGAACTGGCTGTTGAGCGGACCGTTCCAGTGGCCGTCGGCACGCAGCGGCAACTCTGCCACGGCTCGTGGACTGAAGCCGGCGGCGAGTCCGTGCTCGACAGGCCCGTCGCCGCCAGGGTGCAGGTGAGTCGTGCCGCTCGGCGTCACGCCCCAGGGCAGGGGGCGTCAAAGGGTTTGCCGCCCCTGATGAGGGCGTACGGCACGCGGGTCTCGGCAGCCGTCAGACTTTCTTCCGCTTCTTCGCGGGCGTGGCCGTGCTACCGCGCACGGTAAGCGTGGTGGCGATTTCCACGCCGATCTGCGCCGGCCTCTCGCCGCGGCCGAGAGAGAGCGCGAGCTCGGTGGCTGCCGCCGCCATCTCCGTCAGCGGCTGGTGAACCGTTGTCAGCGGTGGGTCCACCCACGCCACGACAGGGAGGTCGTCGAAACCCACGACGCTGAGGTCGTCGGGAATGGTGAGTCCCAGTTCGCGGGCGGCCTGGTAGACGCCCAGTGCCTGCAGGTCGTTCGAGGCGAAAATGGCGGTGGGTCGCTCGCTCCGCATCAGCAGTTCACGCGCGGCTTCGCTTCCGCCTTCCCTGGTGAGCGGTGCATGGATCACCAGGCCGGGATCGGTGGGCAGGCCTGCTGCCTCCAGGGCGGATGTGTAACCGGCCTGCCGCGCACGGAAGCAGGAGACATCCCGGGGGCCGCCGATCATCGCTATGTGGCGGTGCCCGAGGTCGATCAGGTGCCGGGTTGCCGACTGGCCACCACGCCAGTTGGTGGCGCCGACGAAGGGCACGTCGTCGGGGGGTTCCTCCGTCGGGTCGAAGACGACGAAGGGGATGCCCTTGGCGCTGAGTTGCTCGCGCTCCTCGTCGGACAGCTGGGCCACGGACAGCACGCAGTGCGGTCGGCGGCCCACCATGTCCTCCACGGTCCGGGTGGGTGCGTCATGGAGCCCGAACTCGGAGACCATCACGCCGACCCGGTTCTTGCTGGCCACTTGCTCGACGCCACGGATGATCTCGACCGCCCACAGGCTCTTCAGTTCGCGGAACACCAGCTCCATGGTGGTGTTGCGGCTGCCCGGCGGCTTCTTGTAGCCGTAGCGGTTGATCAGTTCCTCGACGCGGGCGCGGGTGTCGCTGGAGACGCCTGTCCTGCCGTTGAGCACCTTCGAAACGGTGGGGATCGAGACTCCGGCCGTCTCGGCGATGTACGCGATGGTGACCGGCCCCTGCGGTTGTTCCGGGGTGCCCGGGGCGTGCTCCGTCGACACGTCCGACCCGTTGTCCGCCACGCTCGCCTGCCCTAGCTGCCGCCGAACGATCGCATCCGGGTTCACGGAGGGAATGCCCAGCACTTTATGTTGTCGTTGTCGCCGGATTCATTATGGCACTTCAGGCTGACGAGCGACGTCCCCAAGTGTTTCTCATTCTTGAATCAAGGCGCTTTATGTTTCGTGGCATGTGGCCGTCGGCCCGGTCACGGGGCGTCGCCACCGTTCCCGGGCCAGGTGGTTCCTCGGGTCAGGTGCTCGACCCCGTCACCGTGGTGCCGGAGCGGCTGACCTGGTACGTCACGGTGGTGCCGCTCCAGAAGTGGAAGGTGAGGGTGACCGGCGCGCCGTCGGTGAGGCTGCCCAGGAAGGCGGCGGTGAGGTCGATCGCCCCGCCGGGGTAGTCCGGGGAGAACGTCGTGTTGAACTGCTGGTAGGAGGTCCAGGTGGCGGTGCCGGCATTGGACCCGTCTGCGTACTTCGCTTCCATGGTGGCCAGTTGGTCACCCCGGAAGGCCGTGGGGATGACCAGGCCGCTGCTCGTGCCGGACGCGTTCGAGAGCGCGGGGGTGTCGTACGTGCGGATGTGGACAGGCCAGGGCAGGCCGCAGGAGAAGCGGAATTGGATGGTCGAGTCCAACCCGTAGGCGCGATCCCCCGCGAGGCGGGTGAGAGCGGCGGCGGTGAGGGTGACCTGGTCGCCGGAGACGGTGTAGTCGCGGCCCGGGGTGAGCTGCCGGTCCCCCTGCCACACACCACGGAAGGAGGTTCCGTTCAGGTTCAGGGTGAGCGTCTGCGCGCCGATGGTGCCCGACTTGGGCAAGTACACGGTGTCGCTGGAGGCGGTCCCGGAACGCGTGGTCCAGGCGGACCTGATCCGGTTGATCAGCTCGGGATCACGCCACTGGAACGTGTCCCTGTTGAGATAATTGAAGGCATCCCACAGCGCGGTGGTGACCTCGTTGACCCGGGCCTCGTAACCGAGTTGCTCGAAGTACTTGAACCCCTCCCCGCGCTCGATCATGGCCGGGTGATGGAAGTCCGGGTAGTTGAGGAGACCGAACTCCCCCAGGTACACCGGGATGCCCTTGGCGACGAAGATGTCGTGCATCAACGTGAAGGCCTGCGTCATGTCCTGCTGCGAGGTGGCGTCGAAGCGGGTGTAACCGGCGATGTTGACGCTGAAGGGCCAGAAGCCGTAGTAGTGCACGGTCGCGACGAGGTTGTCGTCCTTGAGCGAGGCCATCTCGGTGGCGAGGTCTTCCATCAGCGACTTGCTGGGCGTGGCGTACACCGTGGGCAGAAGCAGCAGCCTGTTGGTGTTGCCGCCGCCGGAGGCGCGGACGATGTGGTGGAACGAGGTGTTGAGTTCGTCCAGCAGCTGCGTCTTCTGGGCGTCGGTGGCGTTGTTGAACTGCGGCTCGTTGACGCTCTCGAACAGCAGGAGGCGCGGCTCGTCCCGGAAGGCGTTGGCGATCTGGGTCCAGGTGGCGTCGAACCGCGCCAGCACTCCGTCGTGGTCGGAGGGCATGTCGGCGATCCACTCCCACGAGTCGTGGTGGACGTTGAGGTCCACGTAGAGGCCGTCGGCGATGGCCCAGTCGACGACCTGCTTGACACGGTTCATGAAGGTGGGGTCGATGGTGTACGGCGCCGTCGATGACTGGTGACCGCTCCAGGTGACGGGGATGCGGACGCTGCGGAAACCCTGAGCCTTGACCGTGTCGAGCAGGGCCTTGGTGATCGGCGGGTTGCCCCAGGACGTCTCGTCCGGGATGGCGTCCAGGGTGTTGCCGAGATTCCAGCTGGGCTGCATGGCCTTGACGACGGCCATGCGGTCGGAGGGCGCGGCAGAGCCTTGGGGCACTCGTGAGGCGGCCAAGGCGGTGCCGCCCCAGGCGAGTTGGGTTGCCGCTGTGAGCGCGAGAAGCACGCCGACGGAACGGCTGAAGGGTCTGGGGCCTGGGCTGTTGTTCTCCTGCCTGTGCCTAGTGGTGCGTTGTTTCCAGTGCACGGTGCCATCCCCTTTGGGCGGTTGAGTGGTTGTCGGAGGTAGGAGGACCGAGGCTCCTCGTCAGCGGTGACCGGGGGTGTAGTCGAACCAGTCGAAGTGCACGGCGCCGTCGGTGGCGTAGAGGCCGACGACCCGGCCGGTGAACCCTCCGGCGACCTCGGTCGACAGGTAGCGGCCGTCCAGCGAGGCCACGTCCGTCGTCGTCCCGTCGGGTGTCTCGACGCCGAAGACCAGGCAATCGGGGCCCGTGCGCGAGTCGTGCGGCTCAGGGGCCTCTTCGGTGCGCACGGTGAGCACGACGGGACCTGCGGGCAGCGGAAGTTGCGCCGCCACGGAGCGCAGCGACCCGATGCGGGCGATCACCCGGACTGTGCCCTCGGGCGTGGCCTCGATGGCGTAGTGGTGCCGGTCGTCCAGGCGGACGGCCAGGCCGCCGGTGCCCTCGGAGCAGTCCGCCAGGGTCCGCGCCTGAAAGGTGAGGTGCTGTTGGCGCCGCCCGAGGAAGATGACGTCGGGTTCGTCCAGGGACGCCCCGCGGGCGCGCAGGGTCAGCCGGCTGGAGCGCTCCTTGGTGGTGCAGTGCTCGGCCGGACGGTCGAGGAGCGAGATCCAGGACGGCTGCAGCTCGTTCGAGTCGAAGTCGTCGCGCTCGGCCGGCGCCACAGCCGGTACCAAAGGCCAGGGCATCGTGGGGAGTTCGGGGTTGACCTCACCGACGACGGGCCAGCCGTCGACCCAGTCCACGGGAGCCAGGAAGGTCTCCCGGCCCAGGATGTGCCAGCCGGGGGTGCCGCCCTGTGGGCGGACGCCCAGCAGCACCATCCACCAGGAGCCGTCCGTCGCCTGGACGAGATCGGCGTGGCCGGTGTTCTGGATGGGGCGGTTGGTACTGCGGTGGGTCAGGATCGGGTTGGACGGGCAGGGCTCGAAGGGGCCGTTGGGTGAGGTGCCGCGAGCGATGGAGACACCGTGGCCGCGCTCGGTGCCGCCCTCGGCGATCATCAGGTACCAGTAGTCGCCGATCCGGTACAGGTGCGGGGCCTCGGGGGCGGCGGCACCCGGGGTGCCGGACCACACCGGCTGCGGCTCACCGAAGGTCTCGCCCGTGCTCGGGTCGATACGCACCTGGGCGACCCCGGAGATGGTGCACCAGCAGTTTCCTTCCTCGTCCCAGGCCAGGTCGGGGTCGATCCCGGGGACTCCGGGGAGACGGACCGGGTCGGTCCAGGGGCCGGCGGGGTCGGTCGCGCTGACCACCAGGTTGCCCTCCCCGGGGGCGACGTTGGTGACGATCAGCCAGAACCGCCCGTCGTGATGGCGCAGGGTGGGCGCGTAGAGACCGCCGGAGGAGGGGGTGTCCCGGGGCAGGCGGAGCTGACTGGGGCGGTCCAGGGCATTGCCTATCTGCGTCCAGTGCACCAGGTCCCGACTGTGGAAGAGGGGGATGCCGGGGAAGTACTCGAAGCTTGAACAGGCGAGGTAGTAGTCCTCGCCGACACGGCAGACGCTGGGGTCCGGGTGGAATCCCGGGATCACCGGATTGGCGGCGCGTGCCGTCGCGTACTCGTCGGACACCTGGTCAGGTCCCTTCGGCAGGATGGATCCGGGCGGAATTACGGGCAGTTCTCGGTGCGTGGCTCGGCGGATCGTCACGGCGGTTCAGGGGGTGAAGGTCAGCGTGCGCAGCCGCTGTTCGCCGGTGAGGACGACCCGCAGGTCGTGTACGCCCTCCAGCTGCTCGGCCAGCGGGGCGGTGACGGTGGTCCAGGCATAGCGGTCACCGGTGGCGGGCACCTGCACGGTCGCCAACCTGTGATTTCCCGCGCGGAGTTCGAGCACGGCGGCGGCCCCCTCCCCGGTCCGGGACACCTCGACCGCGAGATTGCCTGCGCCGCTCAGGTCCACCTGCCGGAAGAGCAGCATCGCGGCCTTGCCGGACGGGGCCACCGCGTCGCCGTCCTCACGGGTGGCGTCGACGAGGGCGAGGTTCTCGTAGTCGTCGAAGTCGACCGCGCGCAGCGGGCCTTCGACCGCGCGGCGCGGCTGCGGGGCGGGGCCGGTGACGGTCAGCTCCGCGGTCAGTGCCGGAGCCGCCGCCGAGCGGGCGAGCACCAGTTCGTAACGGCCGGGGTCCACGGTGAAGGCGCCGGTGGTCACGTCCCAGTGGGACAGCGCCTCGGCGACCGGCAGCCGGAATTCCAGCTCCGCCGTCTGGCCCGCCTCCAGGCGTGCCTTGCGGAAACCGACGAGTTTCAGCCGCGGAGCCTGATAGCGGGCGTCCAGGGCGCGGGCGTAGAGCTGCACGGTCTCCGTGCCCGCGCGCGGCCCGGCGTTGCGCAGCGAGACCCGGACGCGGATCTCGCCGTCCTGACCCAACCCTTGCTGGTCCAGGGCGAGTTGGGTGTAGTCGAAGCGGGTGTAGGAGAGGCCGTGGCCGAAGGCGTAGAGCGGGGCGGCGCGGTGGTACTGGTATGTCCAGCCGGCCTTGATGATGTCGTAGTCCAGGCGGCCCGGCAGTTCGTCGTCGCCCCGGTACCAGGTCTGCGGGAGGCGGCCTGCCGGGTCGGCCTCGCCGCGCAGTACGCGGGCCAGGGCCCGGCCGGTCTCCTGGCCGGCGTGCGAGATCCACAGCACCGCGGGCACGTGCTGGTCGGCCCAGTCCAGCGCGTAGGGGTAACTGGACATGACGACCAGCACGGTGTCGTCGTGGACCGCGGCAATCTCGCGCAGGAGCCGGTCCTGCTGGGGCGGCAGTCGCAGGCCGGCCCGGTCCGTGGTCTCCTTGCCGTTGATGTGCGGGTCGTTGCCGGCCACCACGACGACCGTCTCGGCGGTCCGCGCGGCCGCGACGGCCTCGGCGACGCCGTCGCGCACCACGGTCCGGGTGAACCGGGCGGCCTGCTCGGGGGTTTCGGCGGTCATGGTGAGGACGCCGGTGTCCGGATCGGCCTGCGCGTAACGGCTGCTGCAGATGTTGAAGAGGAGCTCCGTTCCGTCCTCGGCGGGTTCGAGGCGGAAAGTTTCGTGGACCTCCCACTCACCGGGCTGGTCCCGGTCGGCGGCGACCCGCTGGTCGTCGTCGCGCAGCGAGGCGTCACGGCCGGTGGCCGCGGAGCGCAGGGTGAGCACATCCAGGTCCCAGTCGAAGAGGTCCCACTGGGCGGCAGGGTCGGTGTCCTGGGCGTCCGTCATGGCCAGCCGGCCCTCCGGCCCGACGGCGGTGACGGTGCGGCCGTCGGCGGTGCGGAGCACGATCCGGTCGACGCCTTCGACACCCTCGACGCCCAGGCCGTCGGCGACGGTGACCCGGTAAGGGTGAGTGCCGCTGTACCAGTCCTGGAACAGGGTGCGGGCGAGCGGCCCGACCACGGCCACGCGGCGGTCCATGGCGAGCGGCAGTGTGCCGGTGTTCTTGAGCAGCACGACCGACTCGGTGGCCGCGCGCAGCGCGAGTGTCTGGTGTGCCGGGGAGTTGACGACATCCCAGCCGATGCCCGCATACGGGTCCCGCGCGGGATCGAACTCGCCGAGCCGGAAGCGTATCGACAGCTGGCGGCGCACGGCCCGGTCCACGTCCGCCATCGACAGCAGGCCGCGCTCCAGGGCGGCGCTGATCCGGCCGAAGGTGGTGGCGCTGTCCTCGAAGTGGTCGGTGAAGCTGTCGATGCCGGCCTTCAGCGCGGCGGCGTGCGACTCGGCGTGGTCGTCGAAGTAGTGCTCCGGGTCCACCAGGTTCGAGGGGGCGTCGGCGTCGCTGACCACGAAGAGTTCGTGGCCGGTGGGCTTCGCCCAGTCCCGCAGCTGCTGTTCCAGGAGCGGACTGACGTGGCAGGGACGGCCGTTGACCAGGTTGTAGGCCGCCATCACGCCGGTGGCCGCGCCGGTGGCGATGGCGAGCCGGAAGGCGGCGAGGTCGTACTCGTGCAGGACCCGCGGCCGCAGGCCGGAGGAGGTGGTGCAGCGGTCGTCCTCGTTGTTGTAGGCGAGGAAGTGCTTGAGGACGGGCGCGGTGCGCAGGTGGTCCGGGTCGTCGCCGGACATGCCTCGGCAGAAGGCGGTGCCGAGCCGGGCGGAGACCAGGGCGTCCTCGGAGTAGCCCTCCTCGTTGCGGCCCCAGCGCGGGTCGCGCAGCAGGTTCACCACGGGGGCCCAGCCCTGGAGGCTGTTGCTGCCGGTGCCGACGGCCGGGGGGCGGTGGTGGTGGAAGGCGCGCTGCTCGACGGAGATCGCCTCGGCGACCTCGCGGACCAGGTCCTCGTCCCAGGTCGCGCCCAGGCCGACGGCCTGGGGGAAAGTGGTGGCCTCGCCGAGCCAGGCGACGCCGTGCAGGGTTTCGGTGCCGGTGCGGAACTCGGCGACGCCGAGGCGGGGAACCGCGGGCGAGTACTGGTGCAGCATCGCGATGCGTTCCGTCGGCGTGAGCCGGGACAGCAGGTCTTCGACGCGTTCGGCCAGCGGGCGCCCCGGGTCGCGGAAGGGCAGCGTGGCGGATACGGCGGTACTCACAGGTGAAAGTCCCTTGCAGAGTGCGGGGCAGGGGGAGGACGGCGCCGTACGGCCGGGTTGCAGCGCCTCGGGGCCGTGTTGAAGCGCTTCGACGCTGACATGGGGGCATCGAGGTGTCAAGAGAAAGTTTCTAAGAAACTTCGCACGAAAAAACAACGCTTCTGTTTCTCGCACAGGCCCTTGCCTGGTGCCGCAAACCGCGCTTAACCTCTCGGCCATATCGAAGCGCTTCGACAGGCGGACACGATCCGCGCTGCCATTCGACGCCATCGAAGCCGCTCACGCCTCCTGCGCCGAAGCCAGGCGGCTACTGCGCAGCCCTCCCGCACGACGTTCGTCACAGAACCTCAAAGGCGAAGGACCGCCCACCATGAGCATCGCAATGAACCGCAGAGCCTTCGTGAACGGCGCCGTCGCCGTCGCCGGGGCCGCCGCCATGTCCCCCTTGCTGTCCGCGTGCGGAAGCGGCTCCTCCAGCTCCAAGGGGGGAACCAACTCCAAGTCGGGGCTCGCCGGCGCGCTTCCCGACTACCAGGCCAGCACCTCGGTGAAGGCGGACATTCCATCGATCACCGGAGCCGACGGAGCGTTCACCAGCCCGGGCTTCCTGGCCTACCCGGCCCACCCCGTGACAACGGTTCAGGGAACCCCCGGCAAGGGCGGCAGCTATACCGCGGTGACACCGATCTGGGGGACGATGCCTGCGCCGAACAACTCCTACTACCAGGCCATGAGCAAGGCCCTTGGCATCGACCTGACCATGAAGCCGGCCAACGGCAACGACTACGCGACCATCGTCCCGACGATGACCGCGTCCAAAAAGCTGCCGGACTGGGTCCAGCTGCCCGCCTGGTGGAACGCCACCTTCAATGTCAGTGAGCTGGTGGGTACTCAGCTGGCGGACCTCACCCCGTACCTGTCCGGCGACAAGATCAAGAAGTACCCGAACCTGGCCGCGATTCCCACCGGCGCCTGGCAGGCCGCCGCCTGGGAAGACAAGATCTACGGCATCCCCTCCTTCGCCGGCGGCATGGCCGTGGCCGGGCCCGTCTACTTCCGTGCGGACGTACTGGGGGCGAAGGGCGTCACCGCCGACCAGATCAAGTCCGCCGACGACCTGTGGAACCTGGGCAAGGAGTTCACCGACGCCAAGCGTGGCGTGTGGGCCTTCGACGACGTGTGGACCTACCTGTACCAAGCGTGGGGACTTCCCTACAAGTTCACCGTCAAGAAGGGCAAGCTCGTACACAAGTACGACATGCCCGAGTTCCTGGAGGCCCTGAACTGGCACTACCGGCTCGCCAAGGCCGGTTACGTGCACCCGGACGCGCTGGCGGGCGACACGAACAACGGACTCTCCCGGTTCTATGCCGGGAAGTCCTTGATCGAAGGCGGCGGCACCGGCGCGTGGAACCTGGCGGACCACCAGTCGGGCGTCGCCGCGAACAAGAACTACCGCCGTGGAGCTTTCGACATCATCTCCGCCGACGGCAAATCCAAGCCTCAGACCTTCCTCGGCCCCTCCACCAGCATCATGAGCTACCTCAACGCCAAGCTCAGGGGCGAACAGATCGAGGAGCTGCTGTCCGTCGCCAACTACCTTGCGGCGCCCTTCGGTTCAGCCGAGTACACGCAGGTCGTCTACGGCGTCGAGGGTGTCCACTACACCATGGTGAACGGCATCCCCTCCTACACCGACGAGGGCAAGAAGACCGCGCAGCAGCAGACGTTCAACTTCCTGGCCTCCGCGCCGCAGGTCGTCAGCAACCCGGGCGCCAACCAGGTGACGAAGGACTACACCGCCTGGTCGGCCCGGACCGTGAAGTACGTCTACAAACCGGTGTTCTGGAACATGAACATCACCGTTCCCAAGCGCTACGCCACCGCCGACACCGCGCAGGCCGTCGAGGACGCGATCAAGGACTGCTACCACGGCATCAAGAAGGTCTCGGACGTCCAGGCCGCCATCGCCTCCTGGAAGGCCAGCGGCGGCGACCGGCTGACCGAGTGGTACCAGACCGCCGTACTGGAGAAGAGCGGCAGCGGCCAGTAGCGGACGACGGCGTGCGGACCGGCCGCGTCACAGCGGCCGTCGCACAGCGAGGAGGAGCGGTGGCCGCCACGATCACCACCAAGAACAAGAAGGAATCGACGTCGACGTCGGCAGGGGTCGAGGGAGGTGGGGCATCCCCTCCCCCGGCGAACCGCATGAGTCTGCGGTTGCGGCTGCGCCGGGACAAGTCGCTGATCATCATGACCCTGCCGGCGGTCGCGCTGCTGCTGGTGTTCAACTACGCGCCGCTCTTCGGCCTCATCACGGCCTTCGAGTACTACGACCCGCTGGTCGGGGTGGTGCACAGCGACTGGGCCGGACTCGACCAGTTCCGGCAGCTCTTCCACGACCCGCTGTTCTGGGAGGCACTGCGCAACACCCTCTGGCTCAGCTTCGTGCAGCTGATCCTCTTCTTCCCCGTGCCGATCGGGCTGGCGCTGCTGCTCAACACGGTGCTCAGCGAACGGCTGCGGAACTTCATCCAGTCCGTGGTCTACCTGCCCCACTTCTTCTCCTGGGTGCTGGCCATCACCCTCTTCCAGGAGATGCTCGGCGGCGCCGGAGTGCTCAACCACTTCCTCGCCCAGCACGACCTGGGCCCCTGGAACATCATGACCAACCCGGACACCTTCGCGCTGCTGATCACCTCCCAGGCCGTGTGGAAGGAGGCCGGCTGGGGCGTCGTCGTCTTCCTCGCCGCGCTCGCCGCCATCGACCAGAACCTCTACGAGGCGGCCGCCGTCGACGGCGCGGGCCGCTGGCGCCGGATGTGGCACATCACCCTCTCCGGGATGCGCGGGGTCATCGTGCTGATGCTCGTGCTGCGCCTGGGGAACGCCCTGTCCGTCGGCTTCGAGCAGTTCCTGATCCAGCGCAACGCCGTCGGCCACGACACCGCCGACGTGCTGGACACCTTCTCCTTCTACTACGGCATCGCCACCAACAACTACAGCTACGGCGCCGCCGCCGGACTGTTCAAGAGCGTGATCTCGCTGCTCCTGATCTGGGGCGCCAACAGGGTCGCGCACTCCTTCGGTGAGGACGGGTTGTATCGCAAATGAGCCAGACGCTGACTCCCCCGCAGACCGCCCCCGCCCTCCGGCCCGACCGCCACCGCGGTCGTGCCGTCTGGGAGGAGAAGCCGACCGTCGCCGGGCAGACACTCAAGGGCGGCGTCCTCCTCCTGGTCCTCGCCGCCGTACTGGTGCCGCTCTACATCGTCGTGCTCACGAGCTTCTCCACCCCCGGCGCCATCAACCGCGCCGGCGGACTGGTGCTCTGGCCCGACGGTCTCACCCTCGGCGCCTACCAGCAGATGCTCACCGACGGCCCCGTCACCCGCGCCGTCCTGGTCAGCCTCTGCATCACGGTCATCGGCACGGTGCTGTCCATGGTGGTCTCGGTGATGTGCGCCTACGGACTCTCCCGGTCCCGCTCGCTCGGCCACCGCAGCATCCTGATGGTGCTGATCGTCACCATGTTCGTCAGCGGCGGGCTGATCCCCACCTACCTCGTCGTCACCGGCCTCGGCGGCTACGGCCAGTACTGGGCGCTGATCCTGCCCAGCGCCGTCTCCGTCTTCAACATCCTGGTGCTGCGCTCCTTCTACTCCGGCACCGCCGCAGACCTCATCGACGCGGCACGGATGGACGGGTGCAGCGAATGGCGCATCCTCTGGTCCGTGGTGCTGCCCACCTCCCGCGCGGTCACCGCGGTCGTGGCCCTCTTCTACGCCGTCGGCTACTGGAACGCGTTCTTCAACGTGATGCTCTACATGCCGACCGACAGCGCCAAGTGGCCACTGCAGTACGTGCTCTTGGAGTACGTCAATTACGGCTTGACCATGCCCGGATCGGTCAACAACGGCTTCGGCGGTATCCACGCGCAGACAGCGCCCCAGTCGCTGCAGATGGCCGTGGTGGTGCTGACGCTGATCCCGATCCTGCTTGTGTATCCCTTCATGCAGAAGCACTTCAAGACCGGCGTACTCACCGGGGCCATCAAGGGCTGACCCGCGACGGCCCGATGTCGCGGTGATCCACGCGGAAAGCAGAGAGATGACCACCGGCATGGTGACACTGACTCAGGTGACCAACGCGCAGGCGTCTTTCCGAGCACGGTGAGCTACGTCTTCAACGGCAAGCACTCCGTCCCCGGACCCACCCGGGAGCGCGCGGAGCAGGCCCCACGGACGATGCCACCCGGCTGACGCAGGTTCTCACGCCCCGCGAAAGCACAGGCCCGGTTCCGTGCCGGCCTCTTGAGCCGCGGAGGCTCACAGAGACGCGCATAGGTGCAGGGGTATCCCGGCCGAAGGCCGGCGTGCGGGGCCACCCCCGGGCCCCGGAAGCGCACATTGAACTACTAGCAAATGGAGTCGTCCATTCATGTTCAACTTCTTCCACGACCTCGGTCACGCTCTCGAGTGGCGGGCCGAGGGCGAAACCCTGTGTGGCGCGGCGAGCGGGACGGACGCCGTGCGGGTCCGGGCGACGCCCGGCGGGGCGCTGTTGAAGGACCTGCCGGGGGCGCTGTTGCCGGAGCAGACGCGCGCCGTCGCCGCCAGTTGCCTCCCGCCGGTACGGCCGCTGCTGGAGTTACCCGAGGAAGAGCACGTCTGGACCGTCGAGGACTCCTTCCTGCTCGGCCCGGACCTGCTCGTCGCCCCTGTCACCGATGCAGGAGCCCGCGAGCGCGAGGTCTATCTGCTGCTGGGTGCGAGCTGGACCGAGGCCGGGACGGGTGAGGTGCCCCAGGGCTGCAGCACCATCCGTGTCGAGGCCCCGCTGGAGAGCATCCCCCCGTTCCTCCGCGACGGCGCCGAACTCCTCGTCCGGGCAGGCGAGTCGTGACCGGGCAGCTGACCCGCCGCCTCGGCGGCCTCGCCTTCGGCGGGGACTACAACCCCGAGCAGTGGGACGCGGGTGTGTGGAAGGAGGACGACCTGCTGATGCGTCAGGCGCGGGTCAACCTCGCCACCGTCGGCGTCTTTTCCTGGGCGCTGCTCGAGCCCGAGGAAGGCCGGTACGAATTCGGCTGGCTGGACGCCCAGTTGGATCGGCTGCACGCCAACGGCGTCGCCGTCGACCTGGCCACCCCGACCGCGTCCCCGCCGCCTTGGTTCACCTTGGCCCACCCCGACGCCATGCCGGTCGCCCCCGAGGGCGCTCGGCTCGTCCACGGCAGCCGCGACACCTACTGCCTGGCCGCCCCCGCCTACCGCCAGGCCTCGCGGCGGATCGCCACCGCCCTGGCCGAGCGCTACGGGAACCACCCGGCCACCTCGCTCTGGCACGTCCACAACGAGTACGCCACAGTATGCGTCTGCGACCACGTGGCAGAAGGGTTCCGGCGCTGGCTGCAGCACCGGTACGGCAGTCTCGACGCCGTCAACTCAGCCTGGGGGACGGCTTTCTGGAGCCAGCACTACGGCAGCTGGCAGGAGATCCTGCCGCCCCGGGCCACCCAGTGGCACCGAAACCCGGCGCAGGTCATCGACTTCCGCCGCTACTGGTCCGACGAGGCCTTGGCCGCCTACCGCGAACAGCGCGACGCCATCCGCGCCCACAGCGACCGGCCGGTCACCACCAACCTGATGCTGCCCGGCTACCAGAACCTCGATCTGTGGGCCTTCGGCCGCGAGGTCGACTTCGTCGGCATCGACCATTACCCGGACGCCCCGGGTTTGGACGCCGCCGCCGACATCGCCTTCGGCGGCGACCGGGCCCGCTCCTTCGGCGGCGGCAAGCCCTGGCTGCTGATCGAGCAGGGCCCCAGCACCATCTATGCCGGGGACCGCACCCTGCCCAAAGAGCCCGGGGAGATGCTGCGGCACTCGCTCCAGCACCTCGCACACGGCTCCGACGGCGTGCTCTTCTTCCAGTGGCGGCAGCCCCGGGCCGGAGCCGAGATCTGGCACTCCGCACTCGTCCCGCACACCGGACCGGAGTCCAGGATCTTCCGCGAGGCCGTACAGGTCGGCGAGGCCGTCGCCCGACTCGGCGAGCTGGCAGGTTCCCGGATCACCGCCGAAGCAGCCGTCCTCCACGACGCGGACGCCTGGTGGGGCCTGGACAGCCAGGGGTTGCCCTCCTCCGAACTGGACTATCGCGGCACTCTGCGCCGCGCCCATCGCGCCCTGTGGGACGCCGGCGTTACCGTCGACTTCGCCCACCCGGAGGCCGACCTGACGCAGTACCGGCTGGTCGTCGCCCCGGCGCTGTACTTGATGTCGGACGCGGCGGCGGAGAATCTGCGGGAGTACGTGCGGCAGGGCGGCGTACTGCTCGTCCAGTACTTCAGTGACGTCGTCGACCAGTGTCACCGGGCCCGCCTCGGCGGCTACCCTGCCGCGCCGCTGCGCGAGGCCCTGGGTGTTCGGGTGGAGGAGCACCGGCCGCTGGCCGCCGGTGCCGAGATCACCCTCTCCGATGGGTCGTCAGGTTCCGTGTGGAGTGAGTACCTCGGCGCCTCGGGAGCCGTAAAGGCCGTGGCAGAGTACCCGGACGGCCTGCCGGCGCTCACCCGGCACGGCTTCGGTACAGGCACCGGCTGGTACCTGTCCACGCGCCTGGACGACCGGGCCTATACCGCGCTGGTGGGCCGCCTGCTCGGGGAGGCTGGGGTGCGGCCCGTCCTCCCCGATCTCCCAGAGGGGGCCGAGGCTGTCGTCCGCCGTGCCGAGGACGGCCGAGAGTGGCTGTTCCTGCTGCACCACGGCAGCGGACGGCCGTGGCGGGTCACGGTGAGCGGGCACGAACTGCTGACCGACCGTCCGGTGCCGGAGACCGGACTGAACCTGCACCCGGGTGCGACAGCCGTGGTGCGTCTGCGTGCTTAGGCAATCGGAAGTCGCCTGAACATGACGACCGGCGCCCAGCCCAGTCCGACTTGCCGTGCCCTGTGTCCAGCGGTGCTGGACACAGGGCACGGCACTGGTCTCTTTCCGATGAGGAAGGTGTGGTCGCCGACTCCGACGTGGTAGGCCATTGCCGAGGCGCGTTCGCGCCGCGGGCGGTGGTATCCCCTGGCCGGCTTGCTGCTCATCTGCGCCTGCGCAGTCGTCGCCGGCGCGGCGGCTCAGCGAGCCGGTCGACCGGACCGATGTCCACGACGATGCGCTGACCGTCGCGAACCTCACCGGCTCCGGCGAGCGTGCCGGTGGAGACCACGTCACCCGGCAGCAACCGCAGCGCGCTGGAGGCGTACGACAGCAGCCCGGGGACGTACCGGATGAGGTTCGCACCCGGGCGCGCTGCCGCAGCGCACCCTCCACCGATCAGCGCAGTTCGAGCGCTTCCGCGGACCCACCTCGTCAGGGGTGACCAGGTGGGTCCCATGGGGGTGAACGTGTCGAGGGATGTGCGGATCAAGCAGGCCTTCGGTGCGTTCTCTTTCCTTGCCGGATGCGGAGAGCGCAGCCGCTCAGTTGATGCGGACGATCTTCCAGAGCTGGTCGTCGACGTTCAGGTCGTTCCACTGGATGACGGATGCGCCATTGGCGGTGGAGGACTGGGCGACACCGACGGCGAGGCCGCTGTTGACGTTCTTGAGCTTGTAGTAGCCATTGCCCGCGTCGGTGAGGGTCCACTTCTGTGAGCCGGCGGTGGAGGGCGTGTTCTGCACGACGGCGGCTCCGGCGGCGGTGGATCCGCTGCCGATGTCGAGGTTGAGGTTGCTGCTGACGCCCTTGACGGTCCAGGCTCCGCCGCCCGCGGACTGGAAGGTGAACAGCTGGCAGAAGCAGGCCGAGTTCTGCCACTGGTCGGCGGCCGTACCGGCGGAGGTGGAGTCCTTGGGGATGTCGAGGTACTTGCCGCTGTTCTTGTTGACGAGGACGTACTGCCCGGTGCCCAGCGGGGGCAGCGCGGTCTGGGTGAGGTTCCAGCGCTGGCAGGCGCAGCCGGTGCCGCTCCACTGGCCGGCGGTGGTTCCGGTGGCGGTGGAGGCGTTCGGGATCTCCAGGTACTTGCCGGTGACGCGGTTGGTGATCGTGTAGCCGCCCGCGGGGCTCGGGGCGACGGCCCATTCGTGGTCGAGGGTGCCGTTGTCGTCCCACTGAAGGATCTTGGCGCCGTCGGTGGTGGACTGGTTCTCCACGCCCAGGACCTTGCCCGTGGCGACGTTGAAGATCTTGAAGTAGCCGGAGGACTGCTGCACGAAGCGCCACTGCTGGTCGGTGGCGTTGTCGGCGTTCTGCTGGGTCGCGTAGGTGCCGTTGGCGGTGGAGCCGCCCGCGATGGCGAGCTGCAGATTGCTGTTGGCGTTCGCCACGGTGTAGGTCGCGCCGTCCGAGACACCGCCGCCCAGATCGATGGTGCTGTAGGTCACCGGGTTGACGCCGGTGCTTCGTGCGCGCCCGCCGCTGAGCACCAGCAGGCTATGGCCGTCGGGCAGCGGGAGCATGCCGCGGCTGTAGCCGCCGGCGACATTGGAGCGGATATGGGTCCAGGCGCCGGCAGCGCCGTTCTGGGTGTTGACGAAGAGGTCGTCCTGGGTGTCGCCGCTGACGACGAGGGTGCCGTTCGGGCCACCTGCGGGCAGCCAGGTGATGTACGGCGCGCCGCTGGGGATGATGCCGTCGGTCGCCCGCAGCACCTGGCCGGGGGCGGAGGCGAACGCCTCGGGGTCGGCGGAGATGTGGTAGTACACGGAGCAGCCGCCCTCGGGTGCGCCGCAGTACTCGTGCGTCATGACGTAGTTGCCGTTGGGCAGTTGGGTGACCACCGGCATGCCGGGGCGGTCCGCGTAGTTCGGCATCGCCACGTCGTCCACGACCGGGCCCCAGGTGCGCACGTCCGTGGAGACCTGGTGCACGATCTTCTGGCCGTGGGCGGTGTCGCGCTGGTCGGAGTAGTAGACGATGAGCCGGTTGCCGTTCATGAGGAAGAACGGCTCCCACACCGGCGTGTAGCCGTTGGTGGAGAACGCTGGGCCGCCGGTGGCGATGTTGGTGACGAAGCTCCAGGTCTGCCCGCGGTCGGTGCTGGCGTAGAGGTCGATCTTGGACGCCGACCGGTCACTGGGCACGGAGTCACCGGCGGCCAGGATGGTCCCGGCGGGGAAGTCGCCCATCGCGGTGGGCAGTTCGAACAACTGGGGCTCCCAGCGCATGCCCCAGCCGTTCTGCGTGTCGGTGACGTCGGAGATCTTCGTCCAGGAGTTGCCGTTGTCGGTGCTGCGGTAGATCGGGAAGACCGGGGTGCCGGAGGTGTACTGCTCGAACGTCGACAGAATCGTGCCGTTGGCCGAGCCGTTGTGCTCCAGACGCAGCGCCCGCGGATAGAACGAACCGGGCGAGGGCGCGTTCGAGGGCGGGGTGTACATCGTCTGCGACGGACGGGCCAGGGCATCCGCCCGCCCGGCGGCCGGCAGAACCAGCGTCGCCACCACGGCCAGCAGGGCGAAGACCGTCGACAGGAGGGAGAGGGGACGGGAACGCGGAGCGGCGCCGGGTCTGGCGCCTGTTCGGGCAGGGAACATGTGCGGCTCTCAGAGGAAGGGAAGGGGATGTGCTTTGGTGCCCGCCGCATCCCGGATCGGTCCGGACGGGAACGGCGGAGTCGGTGGGCGGCGTCAACCGGCATGACCGTGCCGGCTGACGCCGCGATGACGAGGGCATCCGACAGGCGCCACGGAGACGGCCGTCGGGCGGCGGAGGTTGGTGCTCGGGCGTGCGGCCTACGCCTGCTAGGGCCGGGACAGGTGATCAGGTGGCGCGAAGTACCGTCTGACCCTGGTGGGACGGCGGGGGTGCGGTCGAGCCGCGGACGACGAGTTCGACCGGTGGCTCGCTCGCCGCAGGCAGCTCGGTCTCCGGCTTTTCGATGGCATGCACGAGCAGTTTGATGCCCTCTCCTGCCGCAGCGTCGAAGGGCTGACGCACGGTGGTCAGGGGAGGAGTGACGTAGGCGAAGACGGGGTTGCCGTCGAAGCCGACGACGCTGACGTCCTCCGGCACACGCCGGCCGGCCTCGCGCAAGGCGTGGATCAGGCCGATGGCCATCTCGTCACCCGCCACGAACACCGCCGTCACCGAGCTGTCCGCAGCCAGCGTGCGGCCTGCCGCGTAACCGGATTCGGGTGACCAGTCACCCCGGATCACCGGCGGTTCCTGTGCCCCCCGTGCGGCCAACGCCGCCCGCCAGCCGTCGATACGGTCCGTGGACGCGTACCAGCGACCGGGGCCGGCCAGGTGGTGAACGGTCGTGTGCCCCAGGTCCAGCAGATGATCGGTGGCCGCCCGTGCCAGCGCATGGGCGCCGACGCCCACAGTCAGGGTCCGGGCGGAGGGGAAGGACGGCGGCGCGCCCAGGAACAAGACCGGCACGTCGATGCGGACGGAGACCTCTCCTTCCACGACGGGCTCGGAGACGACGATCCCGTCAACTCCCTGTTCCAGGAGGGACATCACCGCGCCGGCAATGCCTTCGGGGTCCCCGTCCGGCGTATTGACCACACGCAGTGCGTACCCGGCGTCGCGCACAGCCTTCTCGATGCCCACGAGGAGCATCGCGGTTCCGTACCCGGCCGTCCCCAGGGCGACGACGCCGATGGAGCGATTCCGCCCCGAGGCCAGCGCCCTGGCCGCGTGGTTCAGCCGGTATCCGAGTTCGTCGGCGGCTTCGAGGACGCGTTGCCGGACCTCGTCTGAGACATACGGCTCATTGTTGAGGACCCGCGACACCGTCTTGCGCGAAACGCCGGCCACGCGGGCCACGTCCGCGCTGCGCGGTGCGGGAGAACCCACGCTGCGCCCTGCCGCTGATGTCATGAGAGCTCCTGTTGGCCGTATGCCTGTCGCCTGCTACCTCGCCGTCTGGTGCCTGCATCAGGCGAGGTCAGCTATATGACCGCGCGGTCACTGACCGCGCGGTCATATCTAGACAGCCGGACGGTCACGCGTCAAGGGCTCGCGCAGCATTTCTTCCACCGACAGGGCACACAGCTGCGAAAGGAGCGGTCCGCTCGCCACGTTCTCTGCAGAGCCTTGACAGCGGGTCCCTGGAAAGTTCACTCTTCGACGCGTCGACCGATCGGATCTGTCCGATCGCGTTTGTTTCTGGTCGTATCGTCGACCGCTTCCCGTCATGCCCCTTTGAGCCAACGCGCCACGCCCGGGCTATGACAGCCTCTCAGGAGCCGAAATGCGCCTTTCATCCCCTGGTCAGCCCCTGCCTGGTACCAGCCGCCGCGCCGTGCTGCGCGGACTCGGTGGGGCCGCTCTGCTCGGTGCCGGCATACCGTTGCTGTCCGCGTGCGGCGGCAGCGGTACTGCGTCCGACCCGAAAACCGTCACCCTCGGCTCCAACGCGTCCGACGCCGTCCCCAAGAAGGCGTTCGCCGAGATCTACGCGGCGTTCAAGAAGCAGTCCGGGATCACGGTCGACGTGAACACCAAGGACCACAACACCTTCCAGGAGCAGATCAACTCCTATCTGCAGGGCACCCCGGACGACGTGTTCAACTGGTTCGCCGGCTACCGCATGCAGTTCTTCGCGGCCAAGGGCCTGACCACCGCCATCGACGACGTGTGGGCAAAAATCGGGGACAACTTCCCCGACGCGATGAAGAAGCTGAGCAAGGGCGCGGACGGCAAGTACTACTTCGTGCCGATCACGACGTACCCCTGGGCGATCTTCTACCGCAAGAGCGTCTTCCAGCAGCACGGCTACACCGTCCCCACCACCTGGGACCAACTCGTCGCCCTGTGCAAGCAGATGAAGAAGGACGGCCTGGTCCCGATCGCGTTCGGCGACAAGGACGCCTGGCCCGCGATGGGCACCTTCGACCAGATCAACTTCCGTACCAACGGCTACGACTTCCACGTCGAGCTGATGGCGGGCAAGGTCTCCTGGACCGACGCGAAGGTCAAGGCCACCTTCGACCACTGGGCCGAGATCCTCCCCTACCACCAGGACGGTTCCCTCGGCCGCACCTGGCAGGACGCCGCGCAGACCCTGGTGTCCAAGAAGGCCGGCATGTACCTCCTCGGCTCCTTCGTCGCGCAGCAGTTCACCAACAAGGCCGACCTGGACGACCTCGACTTCTTCGCCTTCCCGGAGATCAACTCCGCGTACGGCCAGGACACCGTCGAGGCCCCCACCGACGGCTTCATGGTCAGCAAGAGCCCGAAGAACCACGACGGCGTGGTGAAACTGCTGGAGTTCCTGGGCACTCCGGAGGCCGAGGCGATCTACCTCAAGGCCGACCCGAGCGTGGTGGCCGCCTCCAGCAAGGCCGACACCTCCACCTACTCGACGCTGCAGAAGAAGGCTTTCGAGATGATCAGCGGTGCCAAGAGCCTCACACAGTTCATGGACCGCGACAGCCGGCCGGACTTCACCTCCACGGTGATGCAGCCCGCGCTGCAGAAGTTCGTCCGCGACCCCAAGGGAGTCGACGGTCTGCTGTCCTCGATCGAGCGCCAGAAGAAGACGATCTTCGCGTCCTCGTAGTCGGGGGTTCTCCCAGCATCATGAGCATCGACGCCACGAAGACCCGGGAGGCGGCCGCCATGCCGCCTCCGGGCACCGCATCCACCAAGAAGCGTGTTCCGCAGGGCCACAAGCGCCTGCTGACCCGCCGTGACCGCATCACGCTCGGCTTCATGGCCGGCGTGCCCACGGTCCTGCATGTGGCCCTTGTCTGGGTCACCGCCCTCGCCTCCATCGCCCTGGCCTTCACCTCCTGGGACGGCATCGGCTTCAGCTCCATCAAGTGGGTCGGCCTGGACAACTTCAAGCAGCTCTTCACCGACAACCCGCAGTTCTGGCCCGCGGTCGAGCACAACATCATCTGGTTCGTGGTGCTCATCGCCGTCCCGACCCCGCTCGGGCTGTTCCTGGCCGTCCAGCTGGACAAGAAGATCCGCTTCAGCCGCGTCTACCAGACCGCGTTCTTCCTGCCGGTCGTCGTCTCGCTGGCGGTGACCGGCTTCGTCTGGCAGCTCGTCTACAACCCCGACACCGGCCTGATCAACAGCCTGATCGGCGCCAACAAGCCGGGCCACTACATCGACTGGATCGGCGACCCGCACCTCAACCTGTGGGCGGTTCTGATCGCCGCGTCCTGGCGGCACACCGGCTACATGATGATCCTGTACCTGGCCGGCCTGAAGGGCGTCGACCCGTCCCTGCGCGAGGCCTCCTCGCTGGACGGCGCCAACGAGTGGCAGACGTTCAAGAACGTCATCTTCCCGACTCTGCGCCCGACCAACACGGTCGTCCTGGTGGTCACCATCATCGAGGCGCTGCGCGCCTTCGACCTGGTCTTCGTCTTCAACAAGGGCGCCCAGGGCACCGAGCTGCTGTCGATCCTGATCACCAACAACATCATCGGTGAGTCCAGCCGGATCGGTTACGGCTCCGCGATCGCCGTCGTCCTGCTGGTCATCTCCCTCGCGGTCATCATCCCGTACCTGATCGCGACCTTCCGGAAGGAGCGGCGCGCATGAGCACCAACGCCGCGGCGCTCGGCAAGCAGCGCACTCCCGTCCGCCCCGCCCGGATCCTGCTGCACACCTTCCTGGTGGTCACCGCGCTGGCCTGGCTCGCCCCGCTGCTGTGGGCGGTGTTCGCGGCCCTGCGCCCTTACTCGGAGACCAGCACCAAGGGATACGTGTCCTGGCCGGACAAGCTGAGCCTCGACAACTTCAAGAACGCGTTCGAGCAGTCGGACATGCTGCACTACTTCGGCAACACGCTGATCATCGCGGTCCCGGCCGTGCTGATCACGCTGCTGCTGTCGTCGATGGTCGCGTTCTACGTCAGCCGCTTCGACTTCCGGCTCAACATCTTCCTGCTGCTGGTCTTCACGGCCGGCAACCTGCTGCCGCAGCAGGTCATCATCACCCCGCTGTACCGGATGTACCTGCTCATCGACCTGCCCGGCATCACGGTGAGCGGCAAGCTGTACGACTCCGCGCTCGGGCTCGTGTTGATCCATGTGGCGTTCCAGTCGGGCTTCTGCGCCTTCGTGCTCAGCAACTACATGCGGATGCTGCCGCACGAGCTGACCGAGGCCGCCCTCGTCGACGGCGCCTCGGTGTGGCGGATGTACTGGCAGATCGTGCTGCCCCTGTGCAAACCCGCGATGGCCGCCCTCGCGACCCTGCTCTCCATCTGGATCTACAACGACTTCTTCTGGGCCATCGTGCTGATCTCCACCGGCGAGAACATGCCGATCACCTCGGCCCTGAACAACCTCTCCGGCCAGTACTTCACCGACCCCAACCTGATCGCCGCGGGCGCCCTGCTCACCGCGATCCCCACCCTGATCGTGTACTTCGTGCTGCAGCGGCAGTTCGTCAGCGGCCTCACCCTCGGCGCCAACAAGGGCTGAAACACCCGCTCTTGCCACTCCTCCCCTACGCATCTCCCGGAGCACCCACCTGTGAGTACCGCACGCCGTCTTCGCGTTCCCGGCATCGCCTACGGCGGTGACTACAACCCCGAGCAGTGGCCCGAGGACGTCTGGGCAGAGGACATGCGCCTGATGCGTGAAGCGGGCGTGACCATGGTCAGCGTCGGCATCTTCTCCTGGGCGCTGCTGGAGCCTTCCGAGGGCGTCTACGACTTCTCCCGCATGGACCGGATCCTCGACCTGCTCCACGAGAACGGCATTGCCGCCGACCTGGCCACCCCCACCGCGGCCCCGCCCGCCTGGTTCTTCAAGGCATATCCGGAGGCGCTGCCGGTCGACCGGGAGGGGCACCGGCTGTCGTACGGCAGCCGCCAGACGTTCTGCCCGTCCAGCCCCGCCTACCGCCGAGCGGCGCTGCGGATCGCCGAAGCCCTCGCCGAGCGCTACGCCGCCCATCCCGCCGTCGCCATGTGGCACGTCCACAACGAGTACGGCTGCCACAACGACGCCTGCTACTGCGACACCAGCGCCGCCGCCTTCCGCACCTGGCTGCGCGCCCGCTACGACAACAATCTGGACGCCCTCAACCACGCCTGGGGCACCACCTTCTGGAGCCAGTGGTACTACGACTGGGACCAGATCCTGCCGCCCCGCGCCACCGCGGCTCCTGCGAACCCCACCCACCAACTCGACTGGCGCCGATTCTGCTCCGACGAACTGCTCTCCCTGTGCACGGCCGAACGCGAGGTGCTGCGCCGGGCCGCGCCGGACATCCCCGCGACCACCAACTTCCTGGTCCTGCGCACCATCGACGCTCTCGACTACTGGCGCTGGGCACCGCAGCTGGACATCCTCTCCAACGACCACTACCTGATGTCCGACGACCCGGAAGCCGAGATCGACATCGCGCTCAACGGCGACCTGATGCGGTCGCTCGCGGGCGGCCCGTGGTTCCTCATGGAGCACTCGACGGGTGCCGTCAACTGGCAGCCGGTCAACCGGGCCAAGCAGCCTGGAGAAATGCGGCGCAACGCCCTGGCACACGTCGCCCATGGCGCCGACGGCATCGCGTTCTTCCAGTGGCGGGCAGCCAAGGCGGGCGCCGAGCAGTGGCACTCGGCGATGCTGCCGCACGCCGGCACGGACAGCCAGATCTGGCGGGACGTCGTCCAACTGGGCGCGGATCTGCGGGCGTTGGCCGAGGTGCGGGACTCCACCGTCGCGGCGCAAGTGGCGATCGTATGGGACTGGAACGCCCGGTGGGCACTGGAACTGCCCTCCCAGCCCAGTGGCGAACTGCGCTACCAGGACCTGGTACGGGACTGGTACACCCCCCTGTGGCGGGCGGGAGTCTCCGTCGACTTCGTACGCCCCGACGACCCTGAGCTCGACCTCTATCAACTCGTGCTGGCGCCGTCGCTGTACCTGGTGACGGAGGCAGCCGCGACGAACCTCGCCCGGTACGCCGAACGAGGGGGCACTCTGGCCGTCGGCTTCCACAGCGGCATGGTCGACCAGAACTGTCATGTGTACCTGGGCGGTTACCCCGGCGCGTTCCGCGATGTCCTCGGCGTGGTCACCGACGAGCTCTTCCCCTTGCTGCCGGGAGAGACGACCGGCCTGACCG
Source organism: Streptomyces sp. HUAS ZL42 (assembly GCF_040782645.1). GTDB lineage: Bacteria > Actinomycetota > Actinomycetes > Streptomycetales > Streptomycetaceae > Streptomyces. The sequence continues at coordinate 8,093,298 of NZ_CP160403.1, read as the reverse complement.
GCGACGTGCCTGCGGCCGCCACCGCCGACCTGTGGTCGGAACGGATACGGCTCACCGGCGCGCAAGCCGTCGCCGCCTACGCCGACGGCCCGTTGGCGGGCCACCCTGCCGTCACCCGCCACCGGCACGGCAACGGCACCACCTGGTACCTGGGCACCCACCCCGACCAGGACACTCTCACCGCCCTGCTCCACCGCATGCGCCAGGACGCCGACGTCACACCGGAGCACGAGGCACCCGCCGGGATCGAAGTCGTCAGGCGCCACGGCACGGTGGCCGACTACCTGTTCCTCATCGACCACACCGGAAAGGGGGCCGAAGCGCCCGCCGAAGGCGTCGAACTCCTCACCGGCACACCGGTCGACGGCACCGTCACCGTCCCACCGGGAGGAGTCGCCGTAGTCCGCGAACCCCGCTGATCACTGCAGCCGGCGGCAGACCCTCGCTCCGGACGTGGAGTGGACGGAGATGGCCGGCACCGTCCTTGCCGGGACCCACCCCACCCCGAGGGACTGGACCGTCCACGACGACGACACTCACGTCGTCGCGGGCGAGAACGTGATCGTCCTCGCCCGCTACACCGCTGTCAACAAGACCACGGCAAGCGGATCGACGTCCGGGATGCCGTGAGCCACTGAGCGGTCCCAATGTCAGTGGCGGGTGGGGCGCGCCGGGCGGTCGTCGCGGCCGACCGACAATTGGGCCGGGTGGTACGGGACATACGCCGCGCCGTCCAGACCGAGCGCCGTGGCCGACCGCTGGAGCGCGACCGGAGTCGCGACGTCGTCCCAACGGCCGGTGCTGACGCGGTGTTCGAGCGCGTGCAGGGCGGCCACGGTCTCGGCGGTGGTGAACGTGCAGTGGCCCTGTCGCTCGACGAACGCCTGCCGCAGCAGCGCGCCGTCGCCGGAGGCGCGCACACGGGAGGCGAAGCGGTTCTCCTGCTCCACTGGAACCAGGTTGTCGCCGTTCGTGTGGATGTCGAGCAACGGCACGTCAAGTCCCTGGCCCGCGGAGGACGTCCGCTGCGCGGTGCGGACGGCGGCGGGATCGGCGGTGACCGTGGCGCCCTCGGTCAGCGCGCGCAGGTCGGCACGCAGGTCGAGGCCGGCTGCCTGGTAGAGGGCGCGGACCTGGGGTGCGTGTGGGGAGTCGGCCAGCAGACGGGTGTAGTCCACGCCCAGGTTCCAGGAGTTGTTGCCGCCGACGGACTGCTCCATGGCGTACCGGCCGCCCTCGACGAAGGACAGGATGCCCTGCGCGAACCAGTCGTACTGCTGTGCCTCCTGACCCGCCCAGTCGGTCGCGGCGGGTCGGTCCTTTCCAGGCGACCAGGCGGGCAGGTTGAGGAAGGCGGCGGCCAGCGCGATCCGGGCCCGGCCCTGCGGTGTGGCCTGCGCGGCGGTGACCGCCTTGGTGAGCAGGGTGGCGGTGGCGGCCGCATCGTCGGCGGAGCCGAAGCGGACCAGCTTGACGTCCTGCTCCGGCAGGAGCAGCTGGGCGATGGTGTGTTCGGCGTCGAGCTGATAGTTGTCCAGGTCGGTACCGCCCGCGACCAGGCCGCACTGGCCGAGCGCGCCGTCGATGCGCCCGCCGCCGTCCCGGGCGAGCTGCGCGTTGACCAGCCCGCCCATCGAATTGCCGATGGCCAGCGTGCGCTGCGGGGTGCCGATCTTCGCGGTGACGGCGTCGAGCGTGGCGAACTGGTCGCGTTCGGCACTGTTCAGCGCCCACATCGAGCCATGGGGGTCGTACGACGACCCGGCCATCGCATAGCCCTGGGCAAGCAGTTCGGTGCGTACGGCGTCGGTGGGGGCGTCCCGGGCGACGGTGGGGCCGAAGCCGTGGCTGAACAGCAGCAGGGTGCCGTTCCAGTGCTCGGGGACGTCCGCCACCCAGGTGGCGCCGTCGGAGAGGGTGCCGGTGAGATGACCGCCGGCCGGCGTGTCCGCAACGGCGGCCGGCATGGGAACGGAGACAAGGGCGGCGGACGCCAGCGCGGCCAGGGCGATACGCAGGCGGGTGCGGCCGACGCGAGGACGGGTGCTTGCAGACATGGAACGGCTCCCTGAGAGCGGCTACGGAGCGGGACACAGGCAGATACTCAGTGCACTGAGCGAAGGTGCCGAGGAATGTAGGGCTTAATCCTGGCAGCCGTCAAGAAAGTGCACAACGTTGCCTGCGGTCGGAGCCCTGCGGCACAGCGAGCGTGGAGAGGCTGCACCGGAACCGTCCCGGTCAGCCGGGATCAGCGCGGCCCTAAGCGTAGGACCGCCAGGACGCTTCGGAGTCCCGGTGGCAGCGCGGAAGCGTGAGGTGTCCGCGATCAGCGGTGGCCGCAGCACCATCCCCATATACCCGGATCCCGGGTCGCCGGTCCTCGGTCGACCAACCTCAGCGGTCTAATCGAAGGCCTCAAGGAGCTTAAGACGTCAGGGCCAATGACATGGTCCTTCGTTGGTCACCGCGTTGGACGGCGAGCAGTCGGTGCACCGTTTCCAGCGCCGACGGCCGCGGGCGACTGCGGCTTCCTCGGCCCCGACCAGACCAAGACCAGGGCCAGGGCCCTACGCACCGTCCGCTAGGCGACGTTGTACTCGCTCAAGCTCCGCGTCGTCACGTCGGCATGGTGGTGGTCCCGTCGGATCGCCACGTACGGCCCGGCCTTCGACATCTGCGGCACGGGCAGTCCCGTTCATCGGGAACACACCCGTTCCCTGCTTTGCGTGAGCGGGGGACCAGCATGAACGTCATTTGCTGACCAGGATGCGGCTGGTCCCCTCGCTTCAGGCCATGGAAGCCGGATGGTTTTCAATCCACGAGAGCCCTCCGAGGTCGAGGTGACGGCGGGCGCGGGTGACGGCTACGTAAGCAAGACGTGCGTCGGTCGCGTTCACGGGTTCCGGGATTGGGCGGCCCTGGTTGTCGAGTTGGTCGGTGTCCGGGGGCGGCGGGAAATCATCAGCGATCTTGACATTGGGCCATTCTCGGCCTTTGGCCTTGTGAGCGGTGGAGACAGTGACATCGGCCCGGCTCTCGCCGGTGAGAGCATCGACCGCAGCGATGATCGCCTCGGGACCGTGGGTGTCGACGAGTTCCACGAACGGCTGCAGATCACGACCGGCCGGATCGTGTTCGGCGTAGTCCTGCAGCTCTCCCCAGGAGGCGAAGAGCACCAGTTCGGGGTGGGAGGTGCGACGGCCGCCCTTGAGGTCTCGGGCGGCGAGCGCCAGGGTGACGAGTGTCTGTCCACCTCTCGTCAGAGCGACCCGACGGCCGGCTGCCAACTGCCTTATCACTTCGTTCATGGCGCCGATGTTGGTGCGGCACAGCACTGCGTCGGGGGCGGTGACCAGGCCGACCTTCGTAGGAATCGTCTCGGTACCGGTCAGCCGAATCGGAGTGTCGGTGAACTCCAGCCACCGGTTGGCCTCTTGGGCGAGGAGCGGGCCGAAGCGGAAGGAACGGGTCAAGGTGAGGTGGGTGGCGTCGAAATCTGTCATCACGTCCTGGGCCCCGCGCCACCCGTAGATGGCCTGGGCGGAGTCACCGACCATCACCAGCTGGGCGTGGCTGCGTTGAGCGGCGAAGACCTGTTCCAGCACGGGGTTGGTGTCCTGAGCCTCGTCGAGGAGAAGGAAGTCGGCTTCGATCTTCGGTTCTGTCAGGGCCCACATCTTCAAGTAGTGATCGTGCTCGAAGCGGACCACGCCCTCCTCAGGGTTTTGCAGATCTGCCCAGGCCTTCACGACGAACGGCATGACCGCTTCGGCAAGTTGGGCGCCCTCTTCGAGTGATCCGAGCCTGCGCAGGGCCGGTACGTGATGAGGCGCCGGAGCCCTGTCGGCGGACTGGCAGAAGCGGGTCACCGTACGCAGCACGGCATGGGAGAGGGTTCGGTGGCTGATCTCGTGATCGCCGATACGGACGGCCGACCTGATGCCGAGGGCCTGTCCGATCCGCCACGCGGGCTGGCGAGGGCTGCTGAGACGGCGAGCGAAACGGTGGCCGAGGGCTGCGTAAGCCGTCGCGTGCGCGGTCTTGCAGAGAACGGAACGTGGAAAACGGGCTGCGGCGTCGTCGGCGATGTCCTTGTTGAAGGCGAGGTAGCGGCCACGGCGTCCGGTACTCGCGGCAAGCAGGCACAGCGTGCTGGTCTTGCCGGTGCCGGCGCCGGCTTGCAGCACCAGGTGGTGGCCGTCGCGGAAGGTGTCGACGGCGTGCGCCTGTTCGTCGGTGGGGGTGTGCAACGAGTGCTCCGCGGAGAGGGTGGGCTACGGGGTCGTGTGAGAGCGGTTCGTGTCGTTCGAGTGCAGAGATGCCGGGTGACGGCTGCGCAGCAGGATGCGAGCCGCACAGGCCAGAACGTTTTCGGGGGCGTGGTGGGCGAGAAGGCCTTCGAGCTGCGCGGTCAGTTGCCGCGTACGGTCCCGCTCATCCCGTTCGAGGGCCTCTACGACGGCCCGCCCTAGGTAGTCTGCGGGCTTCTCGCCTCGGGCTGCCGCGTCCCGGCGAAGCGCCGAACACAGGGCATGGGGGAGGTCGACGTTGAGCACAACCTGGCCGGACTGGTTGGCGTAGTGAGTCGTGAGCACGTCGATCGGCAGGAGGCGATCGAGCTCATGCCGAAGTGACCTGAGGGCTCGGTCAGGTGACTTGGCCTGGCGTACGGTCATCAGCCGGGTGCGGGCGGCGTTCGTCGCCAGTGGTACGGCTCTGCAGGCTCGGTGAAGCTCTCTACCGGTCGCGGGCCTTGTCAGGATGATCTCGACAGCGTGCTGCCGTCTCATGGCCGAACCCCATTCCGTACATCGCCGTCCGGGCGCGGCCGACGTCCGTGGGTTGGAAGTCGAGGGTGCACATGGGCGTGGTGGAGGAGCGGGTCGAACGGCTCCCAGTCGGTCAATGCGAGGTCCGCCGCCGTCGGGGCGGCAACATGCTGAGGGCAGCGTTGCCTGCGCCAGCGCAACTGCTCGGCGTACGGCAGGGAGGACAGGTCGTATAGCGCCATTACCTCTGCGGGCAGGGCGAGTTGGCAGTGGGCGGCCGTTGCGGGAGCCAACCTCCAGACGCCCGATAGGCCCTCGGGAGCAAGCACCGTGTAGGTGCACCGGTTTCTATGCCGTGTCTGGGCCACGCACTGGATCTCGTCCACGGGGCGTGCGGCGAGGTAGCGCACGTACAGGAGTTGGATGACGGGTCTGGCGGGTCGGCAGGAGTCTTCCGACCGGCGAGTCGAACGGTCTGTCGCTGGGCTCGGTGTGAAGGCGCCGACGTCGGTAAGGCGGCGTGTGTTCACGGCTAGCGCCCGCCGCAGCCTGCTCAGTGCAGGGACGACGGTGGCGCCGGCATTGCGAGCGGGGCAGACGGCGGCATGGGCCAGTCGGCACCAGGCGCTGCCGTCCCCGGCGGGATGGGCGAGGCCGGAGCTGACGTGCCAGCGGTAGTCGGCGGGCACCTCCGTTGCGGGCAGTTCCTGTGGATGCAGACGGACGGGACGGTCGGCGACTCGGTGGTACCACTCGACGGGGTTGCCGCACTCACGGCAGCGGTCGCGTTGAGCACAGCGCAAAAGCCAGGTCGGGCTGTCGGGATCAACACGCAGCGAGCGTCGCGGGTGGATCTGAACGTGGCTGCCGTCCCAGTGCCGGCGCGAGGATGGGGAATGCATGTGCGCGAAGGTGCCAGGCAACACGCCGAGCGCGCGGCGCCCAGGCCGTTGAGGTAAACCGAACGGCCCCATTCGAGGCCACATATATTCGAATGACCGCTCAATCGTTCACACCCGACCGCCCGATCGGGTGGTTCGCCAGGCAGGCCCCGACGGCCCGTCAGCCGTTCGCCCGCCGTGGCGGCTCATGCCCGCGACAGAGGGATCCGAAGAGCTCGTCGAGCGGGGTACTGAGCGCATGAGCAAGGGCGTGCCACGTCTTGAGCGTGCCGATCGTACGACCCTGTTCGATCTCGATGAGAGTCCTTCTGGCCAGGCCACTTCGGTCGGCCAACTCGTCGTAGGTCCATCCCCGCTCCGCGCGCAGCCGAGCGAGCTCCAGACGCAGAGCGCCGAAATCCGGCTCGGGCGGGAAGATCGTCACCCGACCATTCCGCGGTGCAGACACCTGCCCTGTCAGTGCAGACCTCTGCCCTAATTTGGCCCGGTGGCAGTTCAGCGAAGGGCAGGGGTCTGCACTACCGTGTGCGGCCGATCCCAGCCCGACGGGGGCCGGCGCGGAAACAAGAGGAGGAACGCACGCGCCATGAGGCTCCGCTTCGCCCACCCTGGAGTACGGCGCACCTGGACGGTGGAACTACGCCCGCAATCTGGCGGCCCGGTCCTCGTGTGCCAGCACTGCACCCATAGCGGCCGACGGCTCAACGGTCCCTCGGCTCGGGCCGAACTTCTGGCCCACCTGGCTCAGCACGCCCGCCGGGCTCCGCTGCCGCCCCACCTGCGGACGTGTCAGTGTCAGGAGCGGGGCTGCTGCTGGCATCGCCGCCATCGGGGGTGCCAAGGCCCCATCCAACTCCTGCTCGCGCGTGAGCGCGGCGGACGGCTGTGGCGGCTGACTGACACCTGCACCGCATGTGCTGCAGCCACCTCGGAGGCAGCCGTGGTCCCCGATACGGTTCTGACCTCCGCGACGCCATCTACCGGCCGTACGAACACTCGGCGAAGACCACGCCAGCCCAAAGCCCCCGACAGCCAAACCCGCGTACGCGAGATGCTCAGCTACCTCGCCGCCGCACTACCAGCCGACACAGGAGCCGCCGCCCGATTGATCGCGCTGCAGTGCGCGCTGCGTATGAATGGTTCAGCTGAGGTGCGTGTGCCCTATGGCGTGCTGCGCAGCCTTCACTTGGGAGCCGCCAAGGATCCATGGCTGGAACTCAGCCATGCAAAGTGGCTACGCGTAGTCCCGCACGATCCACTAACTGGTGGCCGTGTGCGTGCAGTTCAACTGCTCGACATGGATTGGTCCTCGCAGCACCCGGCGCGGCCTGACCGGCTCCGCGCCGCCGACTGGGCCCTGCGCCTTACCGGCGGCATCCGTGCAGATTCCAAGCCTTCACATCGGCTCATGGCCCTGTGCCTTGCGGCTCACTCTGCTCCGGACAGTGCACACGGCAAAGCCGAGGTAGAACAATTGGCACGAGAATGCGGTGTTCCTAGCTCCACATTCATTGCCGCGGTGGACTCATTGGCAACGCAAGAGGTCCTGAGCTCCTGGAATTTAGGTCAAACCTCAGAAGATCTGCACTGGACGCTGATGTCACGATTTCAGGAGAGACGGGTGCAGAATAGTGACGGGAGAACTGAAGCGTCTTGATCAGGAGGATGCCGGCCCTCTCTTTGTTCCGGTGAGCCGCTCCGGTAGACAGGAGAGAATTTTCCCGGCACGCTTTCCATGGTGTGGAAATTTCGCTCTGAAGCAAGCACTGATTCCAAATCTGGTCTGACGCGGGAAGTCTAACCGCTTTCGTTGAGCCACTCACCACACTGCAATCGAGCGGACAACTTCTACAGTCCCGAGCATGCCGACCAATCACAATCACAGATGGCGAGTGCGTCTGTGTAGAGCTCGTTGGCTCGTTGGACGTCATCCTCGCGGAGGACGAGGGTCACCGACCAGAAGCGCGCGGCAACGCTGAGTTCGCCCATTGCCTCGTCGGGATCCTTCTGCCGCGTGGAGATTCGGAAAAAGATCCAGTCCAGCGCAGGGTGATCACTCCTGTGGAGTAGTGGGGCGATGTGCCGCGCTGACTGAAGCACACACTCACGTTGACAGAGGGCGGCGTCCGCACCGTCGCCGCGAGACGCCCTCGCGTTTCAGAATGTTGCGTACCGTGGCCCGGCACATGCCTGTCTCGTCCGCGATGTCCTGAAGCGACTGCTCAAGTTGGATATAGCGGTGAATGACCTCCTGGGTAAGGTGCTGATATTGCTGCTTCGGCGCTCGCGCTCGAATCTCGACTCCCATTCTCCGCAGCTCCTTCGCAATGACTTGGTGACCTCCTCCCGTCATCCGGCCGATGTCATTGATAGAATGACCAGCCAGATACAATCGACGCCATTCCTCACTGCGATCTTCGAGGACCTCCTGCCCGCTGAGCGGGTGCCTGCCAATGATGCAGCGAATGTGCGCTGCACTAGTGTTGAGAACTTTGGCAGCCGCGGAAGCGCTCAAAGCGCCGGCCAAGATAACATCGTGAACCTTCGAATAATGGATACTTTCAAGTGATGTTCCTGGAAGACTCATAGAGTCCAATGCATCCGCCGGAATATCTGGTTCCCACGAGAGAGGTTCTGCGATGGATTCGTCGGACAGAATGTTTTGGCAGTGCAGGGTGAGTTCATCGACCTCGAACGGGTTCAGGTCAAATGTGAACTGCGGGTACCGCTTGGGCTTGTCGTCGGCATTCCAGCTCGATGGCACTGGCATCAAGCGCACGGGATTGCCGGTGAGTCGTTGGTAGATCCAACGGTTAGCATGGTACACATGCGATGGCGTTTGGCGCTGGCGGCCCGACTTCCTTTGAATTTCGGCCCAATGTTCTGGCCCGATGAATTGGGACTGATACCCAAACACCTTGCGGCGCCGCGCATAGTTGATAGGGGAGCCTTCTTGGTCGAGGATGTCGGCCAGCAGAGTCATGGCGCGCAAGATCTCAACGCCGGCCTCATGTGTGTGGAGCGTCTCCAACGTTCGGGATACGGTCTTCGTTGGAAGGCTGTTGCCCAGCAGAACCAGCGCCTGGGGCAGGTTGATCCAGGCTCCGACCTGCAGCGTGCTGACCGCGAGAGCCTGTTGGACTGTGCTCCAGCGCAGGCTTCCGCTGCTGGTAGTCGGCATCATCCGCAGGGTCCAGGTGTCCCACAGGTTCGCCGGTGTTTTCCGGGCCCGGGCTCGCGGCAATTGGAGTCCTCTGGCTGGACGTTGTGGTCGCCCTGTAGTGGTTCGGTAGTGCAGTCGCACAGCCCGCCGCCCTTGGCTTCGGTGCACGGCTCCCAGAACGATGGCGACGAAGCCGGGTGAGACCTGCGAGCTCCACTTCTCGATGTCGCAGTGTGCGACACCTCCTCCTTTCGCTTCCAGCCGATCGGTGAGCCACGCGATGCGATCCACAACGGCCTGCGGGTCTGCTCCGCTCAGGCCGTCCAAGGCCGCCGTCAGGGCGATCCCGGTTGCTGCGGCGTCGGTCGGGGCCACCCACGATCCTCGTGTGTGCGCTTCTCGGCGGCCTCGGTAGCTGGTGAGTGGCGCTTGGCGGTACGTGTTGCACCGGCGCACAAGTTCGCCGGTTCCCCAACGCCTGAGGTCGTCGTCGTGTGCGAGCGCCAGCACGCGTGAGGCGAAAGTCCTTATGTCGGCCAGAACCTGAGCGATAGCTACAGGTGCCCTGCCATAGACGCCCGTGAAGTCCGTTGTCGTGTCCGGCGCACTGACGATCAGTTCGGTCAACATTTGCTGCGCCAGGAGCAGGGGACTGTCCGCCACTAGCGGCGGGGCAGCTGCTTCGGAGAGGTCTTGTTGGCATCGCTCCCAGGGAAAGTCTCTCGACTTCGTGGGACAGACCCCTAAAACGGGCGTGGTTCCACCGTAGTTGCCCCGACTGCGCGGAATCTCTCCGCAGGAGGGGCAGGTATCCACCAGAAGCATGCGATGGCGGATACACGCGAAAGTGAAGGCCAGGCGCCAAGACAGCTGCCAGCGGCCGTCGGATTCCTTCAGGCACGCGGGACAGAAGCGAGAACCGGACGCCCGCCCCCACAGTCGCCGCCGGTCGACGCGGCGACGACGTAAGTCGACAAAGAGGGCTCTTCCGTGCCATCGCGCCAACGTCATGCGGTGCAACGTTCCGGATTCGATACCGGTGACCAGGGCGAGGTGGCTGCGCTCTGCAGGAGTCAGGGCGATGGTCCACGGCGGAATCACCAGGGGCTTATGGGGCGCTGCGCCACTCAGCCCCAGAGCCGCAGCGACCTGCGTGAGGGGGGCCCTGCTGCGGCAGGCCACAGCCTCAAGCCAACTGTCCAGCCCTTCGCCTTCCACGGGTTCGATCCGTAGCGGAAACGTGCGGGCCGAATTCATCCGCTGCCGCCTTTCCTGGTGGTTGTGGTGTGGGCCTCGCTCGTCTTCGAGGTCCAGCGCCTGGCTCGCAGGGAAGCCTCGAGCTGCTCGCGTGCCTTCTCGGCCGCAGCGTCGATTTTGACGCTGTTCAGGAGCTCTTCGTCGAGTCGTTCAGTCCCCGTCCGCACAGCCCGCTGACAACCGCGGTTGACCAATGTCATGAGCGAGCCGATGTGCCCTTTGGTGCGGGCGTAGAAATGGTCCGACAAATCGTCGGCAAGCATGCCGGGGAACTTCCCAGCCAGCACAATGCGCTTCTCCAACCACAGCAAAAGGTTCCGCCAGTCACGCCGACACTTGTCGTCGTCCATCAAGAACCGCTCCATCGATAGAGGCGTCGTGCGTCGAGCGGTCTGGGCGAGGGTGACGTCACCACATTCGTCCGTCTCGGAGTACAGGCCACGGCTCTCCAGCTCCACGCCTACAAAGATCAAGGTGACGGGGAACTCATTGGCGATGTGCTTGAAGTGGTTGCTGACTTCCCGACCGTTACGGTCCGACCACTTCAAAAAGTGCAGATCGTCGACGATCAGGATCTTTGTCTCACAGTCAAGGACGCAGTCCAACGCCCTTTGCAGAAACTCGGCGGATGTTCCCCTGAAACGAGCTGGATGATCGAAGAACTCCAAGATGGCGCGATTGAAGTCCTTCATACCGATGTTACTGGTGAGCCCCACTCGGCATACCGGCCACCTCTCGTGCCCCGCCTGAGTGAACTCGCCTTCTTCCGCGACCTCTCTGAGATGAAACTTCTGCGCGAAATGAAGTACTGCTGTGGTCTTCCCCAGACCCGGAAAAGCGTCGACCGCGACCGCACCTTTGACCTTGTCGCCATCTTGGACATTACTGTCGACGATGTCCCACAAGTGTTCTTGCAGTGCAGCAAGTTGTGGAGTCCTGATAGGTCCGAGATTTGCGTGCCAGTCCCGCCGCTGTCGGTCGTAGGCCGCGCGTGCCGTGCTGTTCAATGCAGCGAGCTCTTTGACTGTCAGCTCGTCAGGCTGAACACGTGGTGGCGCCAAGGCCAGCTGACGGAAACCTTCTTTACGGGAGAGCGTCAGGTTGTCGAGCGGTGGGCGCCCCGGGGGCGGCGTCTCTTCGGTCATGCGTCCTCCAGAGCATCCGCGTAGAAGTCGTCATCGTCGGGACCGTCGGAGCTCCGGCCCGGACCATCGAGTTCGTCGTCATCATCGTCATCACCCGGCACTTGCCCCTCATACGGCTCAGTTTCGGGGTCCTCTTCGCCCTCGGCCACCACGGAATCGGGGGTTAGCGCCCGCGCCACGGACGCCAATGCGGCGACCTCGTCGGCGGCATCGGTGGACGGCAGCTCGATGGCCGACTGTTCGCGCGCCATCCGCAAGGCGATACGCCGCTCGGTCCTGGTCATGCCCAAACCGAGATTCCAGCGCTCCAGCAGCTCCGCCAACGCAGTCTCGTCGTCAGGGTGGCGGTACTTGTGTGCGGCCATTCGCCGGGCCAGTTCCAATGCATCTTCACTGACCGGAAACTTCATGGATGGCGCATGCTCCCAGGTCAGCGTGTGCCACTTGCGCGTATCGGGGCGACGGAAGTAGACGCGTGTGATGTCGTCGGGGTCGACCTGGATGGGCCAGCCGCCCTTTGCGCGCGGTGCGGTATAGGGACTCGTCTGATTGCGCAAGCCGTTCAGGCCTGGTCCGTTGTAGCGGCACTGGCGAGTTTCGACGCCGTAGTGATGGATCGGCTTCCACTCGGTCTTGAGGAACTCGAATCCCAGGTCTGGATCGCGGGGGACCTCGATGTAGCCGGCGCGGGCGATGCCGTGGTCGAACATGGCGGCTGGAGACAGCCTCAGTCCAGGTACACGTGGATCGACCAGGCCATCGTGGGGGCGGTGATGGTAGACCGCGGCAACCCACTCCCGGATGATCGCCTCCAGTTCGTTCAGGAAGAAGTAGGCTTCTCCCTCCGGGTTCACCCCCCGCGCATGGACGTCCGGGCCCTTATATCCGGGGAGCGTCTCCAGTAGCCCTTCCCGCAGCGTACGAAAGAACCTTTCAATAGGTCCCTTGTCACGCCCCGTACGCAAACGGGCTGGCTGAATGGAGAGTCCCAAGCGTTGGCATACGCTGGTGATGTGCTCGGAGACGTAGACCTTGCCGTGGTCGACCACAAGAGTCTCCGGGACAAGCGCTGGCCCTGCCGCTCCCTGACCGGTGACCCGGGCAGCAGCGTCCGCGATCGGGCCTTCAAGCGCGTCCCGATCCAACAAGACCGCGCGAGGGACGCCGTGGTCAGGCCAGACCGCATGGCTCGGCCAGTCCTTCCCGGCCGGGCGAGGGCGGTAGGTCTGAAACAGTGTTGCCGCGACATCGACGGACTTGGTGGATACCGGCGTTAGCCGCAGCCCTGTGATACAGCGGTCGTACCAGTCCATAGCAACAGTCAACTCCGGCTGCACCCACCGGAGTGTCATCGGGTCCAGCGCGAAGACGTCCAGCCGGTTGGTGTCCATCAGCAAGTACTCGCCCGGCCGTGTCGGCCGCAACTTTCCGTGTACGCCGGTCGGGCGGGCCGCAATGTCCCGATTCCTCTTGGCGCTCAGCCGGAAAGTCGGCCGACGCTTCTCCAACTCACTTAGCCACCGGTACGCCGTTGGCCGCGAAGGAACCGGCACCTCGTTCTTGCCGTAGCGGGCATCCAAACGGGGGCGCACACTGCGGATGACGGCTCCTCGGCTCGGTGTTGAGTCCTCACCGTGCTCTTCCATGATTTCCAAAGCCATCTCCACCCACCGTGGATCGGCCCGCCCCACACCTCCCGCGTCGACTGGCCCCTCCGACCGGTCACGCGTCAGGGCGGCTTCTCGCTCAAGCCGAAAGGCTCCAACCCATCGAGTAAGCGTGCGCAGGCTCACCCCTAGCTCTTCTGCCTTGGCTTGATAGCGAGCCATCTTCGGTGTTCCCGGTGCGTACAGCGAGCGGGGTTCCCCCGGCGCGGCCAACTCCGGCGTGCCGGACCGAAATCCACAGATCACCTCATTGAGATGTGCGGCTCGCTCACGGACCTTCTCCAGCTCGCTGTCTTCGAGCTGAGAAAGGATGACGGAAGCGGTCTCACCCGGGTCGTCAGACGAAGGTCCGGGCTTCTCTGCAATGACGCGGGCCCGACCCGAGGCCAGAACTTCCCTCAGGGACAGCCTGAACCTGCGGCCGCGTCCATCCTTGACGAGAACTTCATTGCCTGCTGCGGCTCCGAACATCTCCTCAACGGTGACGACTTCACCGTCGTACTGAAACCGCGTCCCCACCCCGACACGGACCGCACCTTCCCCACTCATCCGTCCTCCCGCTTTCCTATGTACGGCGCGCTCCGGCAGGTCAGCCCTCGTTTCGTCATGCGCGGAGTCCATGATTGGCTCGGGCAATGTATTCATCCCCGCCCCCACAACTGTGGCTGGCTCCTGGCGCAGTAGATGCTGCTCGGACAGGATTTCTCCCAGTTCAGTGGACAGATCCTGTTTCCACAGCAGATGCAGGACACCTGCACGCGCCAGCGCATCGGGCCACCTGGGGAAGGAGCGGAATGCCTCTCCCAAAGTCGCTCCATGAAGATCACTGCTGCGTATTTCTTCCAGCATCTCTTCCGCGAAAAGCCAGTCACGCCGGTAGCCGGCCAAGAAGCGGAGATTGGCCAGCTCCTCCTCCGGAGGCTCACACCACGCCTGGAATTCCCAGTCGCAAGACTCCACCACTGAACGCGCCCAGCCGAGCGAGAATCCGATCTTCGGCCGCGTCAGTAAATGGCGAGGCTTGACGTCCACGACCAAGGGAACAATGCCGTCTCGAAGAATCAAGAAGTCTGGGACATGTCTCCTCAGCTTCCCCTCGATTTCCGCCGTGATCAAAAACGGCTGAGCAAATATCGAGCTGACACCTCGTTCAAAGTCGGCATAAATCAAGCGCGTGAGCTCCAGGCGTGATTCATAGATCACATGGGAGCGCATGGTCGATGACCAGTAAAATCCCGAATAGTGCTTCTGCCCGTAATACCAACGGAACGTGCGCCACGGAGTCAGGTGCGCCAGGTCATCAATGCTCGTATGCGGCCAAGCCCTCGCTACGATCTCACCGTCACTTCTACGAAATTTCACAGAGACGGAACTCACGGAAACCGTCATGTGACCTCCCGCAAAACGGAGCGATGACCTCACAGCAGCAGCCGCAAGTCCAATCGCCTTGAAGGTCACACAGGAGCAGCGAACCGTACAGAGGGAACTACAGCTTCCACACGCACGAGCTAGCGTTCGAACATCTATCCGTCTCACTTCAGAGACCAATTAGTCAGACATTGGTCAACTGAAATGAGAATTGGTCACTCAGTCTGAGAACCTACATCCCGATCAGCTTCAGGCCGTCTTCCTGAGCAACGCCAGATACATCGCGTCGGTCCCGTGCAGATGCGGCCACAGCTGTACGTCGGGGCCGTCACCGAGAGCCGGTACGCCCGGGAGTAGCGGTCGGGCGTCGAGCAGCTCTGCCTCCGGGAACTGCTTGAGGACGTCGGCGACCACGGCGCGGGTCTCGGCCAGGTGGGGCGAGCAGGTGGCGTAACCGACCACGCCCCCGACCCGTACGGCCTCCAGGGCGGTCCGCAGCAGCCCGCGCTGCAGCGGTGCGAACCCGTCGAGGTCCTCCGGTCTGCGCCGCCACCGCGCCTCCGGCCGTCGCCGCAGCGCGCCGAGTCCGGTGCAGGGCACGTCCATCAGCACGCGGTCGAAGGAGCCGGGACGCCACGGGGGCCGCGTCCCGTCGGCGGCGATGACCTGATAGGGCCCGGGGTTGCCGTCCAGGGCCCTCGCCACCAGTCCCGCCCGGTGCGGCTGCTTCTCGGAGGCGAGCAGGAAGGCGCCGCGCTCCGCGGCGAGCGCGCCGAGCAGCGCCGCCTTGCCTCCGGGCCCGGCGCACCCGTCGAGCCACCTCGCGTCGGACCCCTCGAGCGGCGCGTTGGCAAGAGCGAGCGCGACGAGTTGGCTGCCTTCGTCCTGCACGCCCGCACGGCCCTCCCGTACGGCCTCGACGGCGCCGGGCTCGCCGCCCTCGGTGAGCCGCACGGCGTACGGCGACCAGCGTCCGGGGACGGCGGCCTCCTCCCGCAGCAGCTCATCGGCCGTCGCCCGCCCCGGCCGGGCGACCAGCGTCACCTCGGGCCGCTCGTTGTCGGCCGCGAGCAGGTCCTCGATCCCGGCCCGTCCGCCGCCGAGGGAGTCCCACAGCGCGGAGACGACCCAGCGCGGATGCGAGTGCACGACGGCAAGGTGATCTTCGGGATCCTCGTCGTAGGGAGGCGCGACCTTCTCGATCCACCCGTCGAGATCGTCCTGTGCGACCTTCCGCAGCACGGCGTTGACGAACTTGGCGCGCCCGTCGCCGAGCACGACGCGGGCCAGCTCGACGGTGGCGGAGACGGCGGCGTGGCTGGGGATCCGCGTGCCGAGCAACTGGTGCGCACCGAGGCTGAGTACGTCCAGCACGGGCGGGTCGACGTCCCGCAACGGCCGGTCGACACAGGCGGAGAGGACGGCGTCGTAGGTCCCCTGCAGCCGCAGCGTCCCGTAGACGAGTTCGGTCGCGAGCGCCGCGTCCCGGGTGTCGAAGTCCCCCTTCTCGCGCGCCTTCCGCAGCAGCGGCGGCAGCACGAGGTTGGCGTACGCGTCCCGCTCGTCCACGGCTCGCAGCGCCTCGAAGGCGAGGATGCGGACGGGGTCCTTCTTGGGCCGACGGTAGGGCTTGCCGGTGGTGCGGCGGCGGGACTGGTCGCTCACGAAAAAGGTGCTCCGGATCGCGGGATGAGATGTGCACCCAGCGTACGTCGCGCGGGCAGGGCCGTGCGGCGCAGGCGGGCCGGGTGCGGGAACGTCACGCCCCGAGAACCTCGCCCTCCCCGATCCTGACCCCGCGCGCCCAGTCCGCCGCCCGCATCGGCTTCTTGCCCTGGGCCTGCACCCACAGCAGCTCGACGGCGTAGGAACCGGTGCCCACGTGGACGTTGTTCTTGCCGACCGAGAGCTGTCCCGGAGCGAGGTCGGTCCGGTCGGGCAGGGGCGTGACCTGGATGAGCTTGAGCCGCTCACCGCGGAACACGGTCCACGCGCCCGGCGCGGGAGTGCACCCGCGCACCACCCGGTCCACCCGCAGTGCGGGCGCGGCCCAGTCCACCAGCGCGTCCTCGACGGTGATCTTCGGCGCGAGGGTGACGCCCTCGCCCGGCTGCGGTACGGCCTTCAGCGTGCCGTCCTCGATCCCGTCCATGGTCGCCACGAGCAGTCCCGCTCCGGCGAAGGCGAGCCGGGTCAGCAGGTCACCACTGGTGTCGGTGGGCCGGATCTCCTCGGTGACCGTCCCGTACACGGGACCGGAGTCGAGCCCTTCTTCGATGAGGAAGGTGGAGGCCCCGGTGATCTCGTCCCCCGCCATGACCGCGTGCTGCACGGGCGCGGCTCCGCGCCAGGCGGGCAGCAGCGAGAAGTGCAGGTTGACCCAGCCGTGGCCGGGGATGTCGAGGGCCGCACGGGGGAGCAGGGCCCCATAGGCGACGACGGGACAGCAGTCCGGCGCGATCTCCCGCAGCCGCTCGAGGAACTCGGGGTCCCTCGGCCTGAGGGGCTTGAGCACCTCGATCCCGGCCTCCTCGGCGCGCTCGGCGACGGGAGACGCGATCAGCCTGCGCCCCCGCCCGGCCGGCGCGTCGGGCCGTGTGACGACGGCGGCCACCTCGTGCCGGCCGGAGGCGATCAGAGCGTCCAGAGCGGGAACGGCGACCTCGGGGGTACCGGCGAAGACAAGCTTCATGGGCGAGCGGGGGCCTCTCGGACGGGTGGTTACGGGCAGCGCACAAGTCTATGACCACGCAGGGAAAGCCGCCGACGACGAGCACACCCCACTGGAAAGGCCCACTTCTCGCCCAACTGGAAACGGATGGTGCGCGGGTGGGAGACGAAGCCGAGGCCGAAGGCCGAGGCGGCTCCGGGGGGCGTACGCACATTCCCACACGCCCCCACACCGTGACCAAGCGGAGCGCACCCGCGTTGGTCAAGAAAGAGTTGACCTTTCTCTTCAACGCCGGTTCGAGAGGCTTGTTCATGGCCGACCACGCAACCCACGACGCCCAGGCCCGGGCCAGCCTGCACCTGCTGGTGCGGGACATCGAACGGGTCCGCCGACAGGTGGACGCACTGCGCACGCTGACCGCCCAGCTGGGCAACGTCTACCGCCCGCGCCGCTCCGGCCCCTCCACGGGCTTCGTCGTCTACGGACGCGCGCCCGCCCCCACGGTCCGTCTCGCCCAGGAACTGCGGGACAGTGTCGAAACCCTGGTGACGGCCGCGGTCGACTTCGACCGCTCGCTCGGCTTCTCCTGGGACGCGGTGGGTTCCGCTCTCGGGGTCACCAAGCAGGCGGTCCACCGCCGTTACGGCGCCCGCCGCGCCGCGGCCCAGGCGGCCGCCGAGACCGAGCGCACGGAGCCCTCGGCCGGCCGTACGGTCAGCGTCAACACCGGCCTCCCCACGCTGCCGGGGGTCCCCGCGGCCCGCTCCATGCCGACGCAGCCGATGGCGGGCAGCCCGGTCCTGCGCGAGGAGGTAAGGCCGACCGCCTTCCCCGGCCCCCGCAACGGCTGACGCACCCTCATCTCCTGCCCTCCCGGCGCGATTCCGGGAGGGCAGCCGCATGCCGCGCCACGAACCGCACAGGCCTCCCGCCCGAAGACAAGTCACCCACCCCGAACCGCCGCCTCAACCGATGTCCGGCGGATCGATCCGCACCCACACCGCGTCTCCTCCCCGCGCCATCCGAGCCGCCTGAGCGGCCTTGAGCGCGGACGCGAGCGCTGCCCCGCTCCCTGGCGGTACCCGGATCAGAGCCCGCTCCCAGTGCTCCCCGGGCGGCGGCGCCCCCGGCCGCCGAGGGCGCCCCGCGGCGGTGACGGGCAGCGGCACGGGCCCCAGCACCTCCGCCTCGCGAGGCAGTTCGACCGCTCGGAAGAACTCGGCCACGGCCTCCCCGGTGCCCGACACGGCCGCCATCCGGGACACGGGCGGGAATCCGAGCTCGGCCCGCTCGGCGAGTTCCCGCACGGCATGCCCGACGGCATCCCACCGCACCAGCGCCTGCACGGACCGCAGCGTCGGCTCGGCGACGACGACGACCGTCCCCCCGTCGGCCTGTGGCCGCACCAGCGAGGCAGCCCCGATCCACCGACGCAGCGCGTCCTCCCCCGCCCGCAGATCCGGCCGCCCGAGCATGGCCCAGCCGTCCAGCAGCAGCGCCGCCGCATACCCGCCCTCGGCGACCGGCTCGGCCCCCGGCGTGCTCACGACCAGCGCGGGCGCGGCCGGGACCGTGTCCAGCACATGCTCCCGTCCCGAGGTCCGTACGGGAACGGCGGGAAACGCCCGCCCCAGCTCCTCCGCCGTCCGCCGCGCCCCGACCACCTGGGCCCGCAACCGGAACGACCCGCACTCGGGACAGTTCCAGGCAGCCTCCTCGCGCCCGCACCATCCGCACCACAGTGCGCCGCCGGCCGCGCCCCCGTCCCGCGCCTCCAACGGCCCGGAGCACCGGCGGCAGCGCGCCGGCGCCCGGCACTGGGCGCAGGCCATCCGCGGGACGTATCCCCGCCGGGGCACCTGTACGAGCACCGGCCCGTGCCGCAGCCCGTCCCGCGCCACCTGCCAGGCCAGGGAGGGCAACCGAGCGGCCCGGGCTGCCTCGTCCCGCGCCAGCTCGCCGTCCCCCACGGTCCGCACCAGCGGAGCGGCGCGTCGCACCTGCTCCCGCACTGCGACCAGCGGTCGCGCCCATCCGCTCTCCACGAGCTGCGCGGCCTCCACGGTGCAGCTCCAACTGCCCAGCAAGAAGGCGCACTTGTCCAGTGCGGCCCGGAGCAGCAGCACATCCCTCGCATGGGGCTGGGGCGCGTGCTGCTCGCTGTGGCTGTCGTCCCCGTCGTCCCAGAGGGCGACGAGCCCCAGATCCCGAACCGGGGCGAACATGGCGGCCCGAGTCCCGACGACGGCCCGTACGGCCCCCCGCCGCACCGCGAGCCACTCCCGATACCGTTTCTCGGGTCCCGCGTCGGCCGTGAGTACGGCATGCCGCCCTTCTCCCAGCAGCGCGGTCAACGCGGCATCGACCCGCGCGACGGCCCGTCCGTCCGGCAGAACGACGAGCGCGCCGCGCCCCGAGACCAGCGTCGCGGCGACGGCCCGCGCCAGCTCCTCGGCCCACTCGGGCCCGGGCAGGGCATTCCACACGGCACGGGGAGTACCTCCCGAGGCCAGGGACTGGAGGAACGCCTCCCCCCGCTCGTACCGCGCCCAGGACCCCACTTCCGGCACCGCGGGCGGCGGCAGCGGCGCGGGCGAGGCCTGCCGCTCGGCCCTCGCACTGCGCGGCGGCACGGCCAGCTGCAGTACGTCGGCGAGACTCCCCGCATACCGATCGGCGACGGCACGGGCCAGCCCCAGCAGTTCGGCACTCAGTACGGGCTCGGGCGAAACGACCTGGGCGAGTGCGGCCAGCGGCCCGGAGTAATCGGACTCGGCGAGCCGCTCGACGAGAAACCCGTCAATGAGCCCGCCGCCCTCACGCCGCCCCTCACGCACCCGATGCCGCCCGGCCCCGAACCGCACCCGCACCCGCACACCGGGCTGGGCGTCGGCGTCGAGCTCCTCCGGAACGGCGTAGTCGAAGTACCGGTCAAGATGGAGCACGCCCTTGTCGACGAGCACGCGCGCGACGGGCAGTTCCTTGGCGAGCATGGCCCCCCGCCACGTCCGCGGCTTGGCCCTGGGCTCCTTGGCCTTCCGCACGCTCTCCCGAATCAGCGCGAGCTGCTCCGGCGGCGCGCCCTCTCCGGCCGCGCCCCCGCCCCCCTGCCCGTTCTCGCTGCTCACGCTTGCATTCCTACCAAACGCCACTGACACCGACGCCGCCCGAGATCACCGCGGCCGCGGATCACACACGCCCCGAAGGACGTGTCCGCCTTGGGCCACTCGGCCATACCGGTCCGGTCCCCTGAACCGGCAGCAGGATTCGAACCTGCGAGGGGATACCCCAGAAGTACCCGCAACCATCGCACCGGGCGCAGCAGCATCGGTCTCCCGAGTTCCAGTCGGCAGCGGCCAGATTCACCGCACGCACGAAGCGCACTCCACCGAAGTACCCGCAACCGTCGCACCGGGAGATCACCAGCGTACGAGGAGCCCGCTCCCGCCCGCCAACGATTTCCGCGGAGGCACGACCGCCGGACGCACCGGGGCCCGGCCTCCCCCAGGAAGGCCGGGCCCCGCAGCATCAGGAAGGACTTACAGACCCGCAGCCTTCCGCAGCGCGTCCACGCGGTCCGCGCGTTCCCACGTGAAGTCGGGGAGCTCGCGGCCGAAGTGGCCGTACGCGGCGGTCTGGGCGTAGATCGGGCGGAGCAGGTCGAGGTCACGGATGATCGCGGCCGGACGGAGGTCGAAGACCTCCTCGATCGCCCTCTCGATCTTCTCGGTCTCCACCTTGTGGGTACCGAAGGTCTCGACGAACAGGCCGACGGGCTCGGCCTTGCCGATCGCGTAGGCGACCTGGACCTCGCAGCGGGAGGCCAGGCCCGCGGCGACCACGTTCTTGGCGACCCAGCGCATCGCGTACGCCGCCGAACGGTCCACCTTCGACGGGTCCTTGCCGGAGAAGGCGCCGCCGCCGTGCCGGGCGAAGCCGCCGTACGTGTCGATGATGATCTTGCGGCCGGTCAGGCCGGCGTCGCCCATCGGGCCGCCGATCTCGAAACGGCCCGTCGGGTTGACCAGCAGACGGTAGTTCTCGGTGTCCAGCTTGATGCCCTCGTCCAGGAGCGCCTTCAGCTCCGGCTCCACCACGAACTCGCGGATGTCGGGGGCCAGCAGCGAGTCCAGGTCGATGTCCGACGCGTGCTGCGAGGAGACCACGACCGTGTCCAGGCGGACCGCCTTGTCGCCGTCGTACTCGATGGTGACCTGCGTCTTGCCGTCCGGGCGCAGGTAGGGGATCGTGCCGTTCTTGCGGACGTCCGACAGCCGCTTCGACAGGCGGTGCGCCAGGAAGATCGGCAGCGGCATCAGGGTGGGCGTCTCGTCGGTGGCGTAACCGAACATCAGGCCCTGGTCACCGGCACCCTGCCGGTCCAGCTCGTCCTCGTCGCCCTCGACCCGGGACTCGTAGGCCGTGTCCACGCCCTGCGCGATGTCCGGGGACTGCGAGCCGATCGACACCGACACGCCGCAGGAGGCGCCGTCGAAGCCCTTCTTCGAGGAGTCGTAGCCGATCTCGAGGATCTTGTCCCGCACGAGCTGGGGGATCGGCGCGTACGCCTTGGTGGTGACCTCACCGGCCACGTGCACCAGGCCTGTCGTGATCAGGGTCTCGACCGCGACCCTGGAGGTCGGGTCCTCGCGCAGAAGCGCGTCGAGAATGGTGTCGCTGATCTGGTCAGCGATCTTGTCGGGGTGCCCCTCGGTCACGGACTCCGAGGTGAAAAGGCGACGGGACACAACGCTCCCTGGGGTTGCAGCGGCTGCTGGCTGATCATTGGCGGACGGGACGGGGGCTGCGCCCGGCGTCGTCCGAGAAACAGTTTATCGGTCGCGCTCAGCCGCGGGCCCACCCGTCTCGCCTCTCGGGAGCGCTGTGACCTGCGGCACGGGCATTCTGCCCAATGCCGTGTGCCCTTGGCCAGGGTCGCCACGCCCTGAAGCGTGACGTTTGAGTGATCCGCGCATGAGTGATCCGCGAAAACGGACGGAACACTCAGCCCAGGCGTTGCGCCACCAGATCCCACACCGTTTCGGCCAGGGCTTCCTTCGGACCGTGGGGCACGGGCGTCTCGCTGCCGTCGGCGCCGAGGACCACGGCTTCGTTCTCCTCCGAGCCGAACGTCTTGCGCTCCCCCACCTCGTTCACCACCAGGAGGTCACAGCCCTTGCGCTCCAGCTTCGTGCGCCCGTTGGCCAGCACATCGTCCGTCTCGGCGGCGAAGCCGACGACCACCTGGCCGGGGTGGGCGCGGTCGGCCGAGATCTCCGCGAGAATGTCCGGATTCCGTACCAGGACGATGGGGTCGGGGTCCTGGCCGTCCTTCTTCTTGATCTTTCCGGTCGCGTATGCCTCGGGGCGGAAGTCGGCGACCGCCGCCGCCATGACGACCGCGTCGGCGTCTGCGGCCGCCTTGAGGACCGCCTCACGCATGTGCACCGCCGTGCCGACCTGGACGACATCCACCCCCGCCGGATCCGGCAGTCCGGTGTTCGCCGCGATCAGCGTGACGCGGGCGCCCCGCGCGGCCGCGGTGCGGGCGAGGGCGTAGCCCTGCTTGCCGGAGGAGCGGTTGCCGAGGAAGCGGACCGGGTCGAGGGGTTCGCGGGTGCCGCCCGCGCTGACGACCACGTGCCGTCCGACGAGGTCGGGCTCGGTCACGCCGCGGGCCAGCACACGGCGGCAGACCTCGAAGATCTCAGCGGGCTCGGGCAGCCGGCCCTTGCCGGTGTCGACGCCGGTGAGTCGGCCGACGGCCGGCTCGATGACGACCGCGCCGCGGCGGCGCAGCGTCGCCACGTTCTCCTGGGTGGCGGGGTGCTCCCACATCTCGGTGTGCATCGCGGGGGCGAAGACGACCGGACATCGGGCGGTGAGGAGGGTGTTCGTGAGGAGGTCGTCGGCGAGGCCGTGGGCCACCTTCGCCAGCGTGTCCGCCGTCGCCGGTGCGACGATCACCAGGTCGGCGTGCTGGCCGATGCGGACATGCGGGACCTCGTGGACGTCGTCCCAGACCTCCGTCGAGACGGGGTTGCCGGAGAGAGCCGACCAGGTGGCTGCGCCGACGAAGTGCAGGGCGGAGGCGGTGGGGACGACACAGACGTCGTGGCCCGACTCCGTCAGCCTTCTCAGCAGCTCACAGGCCTTGTAAGCGGCGATGCCACCGCTGACCCCCAGCACGACCTTCGGCTTGTCCACCGTCTCACCCCAGAACTCGGCTCGCGTGCGCCAGGGACGAGCGCACACCCCCATGCTGCATCACAGCGGGGGACGACCCCCGCACCCCCGCAGACCACAGGCCCGGCAGCCTCACTGCCGGGCCTGTGGAAAAGCCAACTGCAAGCCGAAAATACTACTGCGCCGGGCCCTCGATGGCCTCGGACGTCAGCAGACCCGCGTTGATCTCGCGCAGGGCGATCGAGAGCGGCTTCTCGTGGACGTGGGTGTCCACGAGCGGACCGACGTACTCGAGGAGGCCCTCGCCGAGCTGCGAGTAGTACGCGTTGATCTGGCGGGCCCGCTTGGCCGCGTAGATCACGAGGCTGTACTTCGAGTCGGTGGCCTCGAGGAGCTCGTCGATCGGCGGGTTGATGATGCCCTCGGGCGCGGAGATGGAAGAGGACACGCTCTACCTTCCGATGGATGGGAAAGATTCACAGAGTGTGATCAGTCACGATCACACAACGTCCATCAAGGCTAGCAGCTCGCGAGCCACGTCCTCGACGGAGGTGTTGACCAGGGTCACGTCGAACTCCGGCTCGGCCGCCAGCTCGACCCTCGCCGCCTCGAGACGGCGTTCGATCACCTCGGGCGGCTCGGTGCCACGTCCGGTGAGCCTGCGTACGAGCTCCTCCCAGGAGGGAGGGGCCAGGAACACCAGCTGGGCCTCGGGCATGGTCTCACGGACCTGCCGGGCGCCCTGGAGGTCGATCTCCAGGAGGACGGGTTCCCCCGCCTCCAGGCGCTCCAGCACGGCGCCGCGTGGCGTGCCGTACCGGTTGCCGGCGAATTCGGCCCACTCCAGCAGCTCGCCGTTGGCGATCAGCTTGTCCATCTCGTCGTCGGTGACGAAGAAGTAGTGGACTCCGTGCTTCTCGCCGGGGCGGGGCCCCCGGGTCGTCGCCGACACCGAGAGCCAGACCTCGGGGTGTTCCTTGCGCATATGGGCGACGACCGTGCTCTTGCCGACCCCTGAGGGGCCGGAGAGCACGGTCAGCCGCGGACGTTCGCTCATGCAGCGATTATTCCAGCAGACCCGGTGTGCCCGGGACTACCTGCCCCGAGCGCACCCGGATTCAGGAACCGGTGCTGCCGAACTCACGCTCCAGGGACGCGATCTGGTTGGACCCGAGACCGCGCACGCGGCGGCTCTCGGAGATGCCCAGACGCTCCATGATCTGCTTGGCGCGGACCTTGCCCACGCCCGGCAGGGACTCAAGAAGGGCGGAGACCTTCATCTTGCCGATGACGTCGTTCTCCTGGCCCTGCTTGATGACCTCGTGCAGGGAGGCGCCGGAGTGCTTGAGTCGATTCTTGACCTCGGCCCGCTCCCGGCGAGCCGCGGCGGCCTTTTCGAGCGCGGCTGCGCGCTGTTCGGGGGTAAGGGGCGGAAGAGCCACGCCTACGTCACCTCGGATGTCGAACTGTCGGATACGGACCGGTGAGGAACCTAGTCGCCCCACACCTGGGGAGCCACGAGCAACACGCTTGCCCGTTCACTCTGCTCGGAGACTAGCGGCCAAGTCCGCCAGAGTCAGCGAGAACAGCGGAAAAGTCCTGGTCAGCCTCCGTCAGGACGGGATATTTCAGACATACTGCCCTGGATTTGAGAATGTATCCAGCCTCAAGTGGGTCCGAAGCCACTCATCGGAGGTTTCACAGCGGGGGTGCGGACTCCTCAGACGCCCCTCAGCGCCGACCGGATCTCCGCCGCGAAGCGGTCCGCCGCCGTCCGCAGCGCGACGACGTCGGGACCGTGCCGCAGCAGACCCCTGCTGACGTTCGGCACGACGTTGCGCACGGCGGCTCCGAAGACCCCGGGAAGATCCGCAGGCGTGGCCCCCTGGGCGCCGATGCCGGGCGCCAGGATCGGACCGTTGATGTCGAGGTCGTACGACGACAGGTCGCCGAGGGTGGCGCCGACGACCGCCCCGAACGAGCCCAGGGGCTCCTCCCCCTCGTTCTCGGCGGCGAGGTGCGCCAGCATCGTCGCCCCGACGTCCCGGCCGTCCGCACGGACGGCGTGCTGGACCTCGCCGCCCTCCGGGTTGGAGGTGAGCGCCAGCACGAACAGGCCCGCGCCGCTCTCGCGCGCCAGCGCCACGGCCGGGCTGAGCGATCCGTAGCCGAGATACGGCGAGACGGTCAGGGCGTCGGAGAACAGCGGCGCGTCCTTGTGCAGGAACGACTCCGCGTACGCGGCCATGGTCGAGCCGATGTCGCCCCGCTTGGCGTCCATCACGACCAGCGCACCGGCCGCCCGGGCCTCCTCGACCGACTTCTCCAGGACGGCGATGCCACGGGACCCGAAGCGCTCGAAGAAGGCGCTCTGCGGCTTCAGCACGGCGACCCGGTCGGCCGTCGCCTCGACGACCGTGCGGCTGAACCGCTCCAGGCCCGCCACGTCGTCGTTCAGGCCCCACTCGGTGAGCAGGGAGGCGTGCGGGTCGATGCCGACGCACAGCGGGCCGCGCTCGTCCATCGCGCGGCGCAGGCGTGCGCCGAAGGGTTCTCCGGAAAGATCCTGCGGCCCGGAGGGCCTCGTTGAGGGGTGGTGGTCGGGTGACGGGAGGGAAGTCATCCGGTCTTCCTTACGTCGGCGCCGACCGCGTCGGCGAGGGTGGCGTACGGGCTCGTGCGCAGGCGCGCGGCGAGCCCCTTGTGGATGGCACGGCCCCAGAAGGGCCCCTCGTAGATGAACGCGCTGTAGCCCTGGACCAGCGTGGCACCGGCCAGGATGCGCTGCCAGGCGTCCTCGGCGTTCTCGATGCCGCCGACCCCGACGAGGGTGATCCGGTCGCCCACGCGCGCGTAGAGGCGGCGCAGCACCTCCAGGGAGCGGGCCTTCAGGGGCGCGCCGGACAGGCCGCCGGTCTCCTTGACCAGAGTCGGTTCGGACCGCAGCCCGAGGCCCTCGCGCGCGATGGTGGTGTTCGTGGCGATGATCCCGTCCAGGCCGAGCTCCACGGCGAGGTCGGCCATCGCGTCGACGTCCTCGTCGGCGAGGTCCGGCGCGATCTTCACCAGCAGGGGGACGCGGCGGGTCGTGACCGTGCGGTCGGCGGCCTCGCGGACGGCGCTCAGCAGGGGCCGCAGCGCCTCGGTCGCCTGGAGGTTGCGCAGGCCGGGGGTGTTCGGGGAGGAGACGTTGACCACCAGGTAGTCGGCGTACGGCGCGAGCCGCTCGGTCGACTTCACGTAGTCGGCGGCGGCCTCGGCCTCCGGGACGACCTTGGTCTTGCCGATGTTCACGCCCACGACGGTCTTGAAGACGGGCGTGCGCGAGGCCAGCCGGGCGGCGACGGCCAGGGAGCCCTCGTTGTTGAAGCCCATGCGGTTGATCAGCGCCCGGTCCTGGACCAGGCGGAACAGCCGCTTCTTCGGGTTGCCCGGCTGCGGTTCCCCGGTGACCGTGCCGATCTCCACGTGGTCGAAGCCGAGCATCGACATCCCGTCGACGGCGACCGCGTTCTTGTCGAAGCCCGCGGCGAGCCCGAAGGGGCCGTGCATGCGCAGCCCGAAGGCCTCGGTTCGCAACTCCTTGTAGCGCGGGGCGAGCGCGGCCGCGACGAAGGTGCGCAGCACGGGGATGCGGACGGCCCGGCGGATCCAGCGGAAGGCCAGGTAGTGGGCCTGCTCCGGGTCCATCCGTTTGAACACCAGACGGAAGAAAAGCTTGTACATCTCTCTGTCCTCATGAAGAGGGGGACACCGTTTTCCGGTGTCCCCCTCAGGGCTGCTAGTCGCGGGCCGCGGTCAGGTGTTCCGCGTGTTCCTGGAGTGAACGCACGCCCACGTCACCGTGGTTGAGGGCGTCGATGCCCTGGACGGCGGCTGCGAGCGCCTGGACCGTCGTCAGGCACGGGACCGACCGCGCCACGGCCGCCGTACGGATGTCGTAGCCGTCGAGGCGGCCGCCGGTGCCGTAGGGGGTGTTGACGATGAGGTCGACCTCGCCGTCGTGGATGAGCTGGACGATGGTCTTCTCACCGTTCGGGCCGATGCCCTCGGACTGCTTGCGCACGACGGTGGCGTTGATGCCGTTGCGCCTGAGCACCTCGGCCGTGCCGGACGTGGCGAGCAACTCGAAGCCGTGAGCGACGAGTTCACGCGCGGGGAAGATCATCGAGCGCTTGTCGCGGTTGGCGACCGAGATGAAGGCGCGGCCCTTCGTCGGCAGCGGACCGTACGCACCCGCCTGCGACTTGGCGTACGCCGTGCCGAAGACGGAGTCGATGCCCATGACTTCGCCGGTGGAACGCATCTCCGGGCCGAGGATGGTGTCGACGCCGCGCCCGGAGGTGTCCCGGAAGCGGGTCCACGGCATCACGGCCTCCTTGACGGAGATCGGCGCGTCGAGCGGGAGTTCGCCGCCGTCTCCGCGCGCGGGCAGCAGGCCCTCCTCGCGCAGCTGCGCGATGGTCGCGCCCAGCGAGATCCGGGCGGCGGCCTTCGCCAGCGGCACCGCGGTCGCCTTCGACGTGAAGGGGACGGTGCGCGAGGCACGCGGATTGGCCTCGAGGACGTACAGGATGTCGCCCGCCATCGCGAACTGGATGTTGATCAGGCCGCGGACGCCAACGCCCTTGGCGATGGCCTCCGTCGAGGCCCGCAGGCGCTTGATGTCGAATCCGCCCAGCGTGATCGGCGGCAGCGCGCACGCCGAGTCGCCGGAGTGGATGCCGGCCTCCTCGATGTGCTCCATGACGCCACCGAGGTAGAGCTCCTCGCCGTCGTAAAGGGCGTCGACGTCGATCTCTATGGCGTCGTCGAGGAACCTGTCGACGAGGACCGGACGCGAGGGGCTGATCTCGGTCGACTCGGCGATGTAGGTCGACAGCCGGGCCTCGTCGTACACGATCTCCATGCCGCGGCCGCCGAGGACGTACGACGGCCGGACGAGGACCGGGTAGCCGATCTCGTCGGCGATGGTCTTGGCCTCGGCGAAGGTGGTGGCGGTGCCGTGCTTGGGGGCCGGGAGGCCGGCCTCCTTGAGCACCCGGCCGAAGGCGCCGCGGTCCTCGGCGGCGTGGATGGCCTCGGGGGACGTGCCGACGATCGGCACCCCGTTGTCCTTCAGGGCCTGCGCCAGGCCCAGCGGGGTCTGGCCGCCCAGCTGGACCACGACACCGGCGATCGGGCCGGCCAGCGACTCCGCGTGGACGATCTCCAGTACGTCCTCGAGCGTCAGCGGCTCGAAGTACAGGCGGTCGGAGGTGTCGTAGTCCGTGGAGACGGTCTCCGGGTTGCAGTTGACCATCACGGTCTCGTACCCGGCGTCGCTCAGCGCGAAGGAGGCGTGGACGCAGGAGTAGTCGAACTCGATGCCCTGGCCGATGCGGTTGGGCCCGGAGCCGAGGATGATCACCGCGGGCTTCTCGCGCTGCGCGACCTCGGTCTCCTCGTCGTAGGAGGAGTAGAAGTACGGCGTCCTCGCGGCGAACTCGGCGGCGCAGGTGTCGACCGTCTTGTACACCGGGCGGATGCCCAGCGCGTGGCGCACCTCGCGCACGATGTCCTCGCGCAGCCCGCGGATCTCGCCGATCTGCTGGTCGGAGAAGCCGTGCCGCTTGGCCTCGGCGAGCAGGCCGGGCGTGAGCTCGGTGGCGGCCGCCAGCTCGTCCGCGGTCTCCTTGATGAGGAAGAGCTGGTCGACGAACCACGGGTCGATCTTCGTCGCCTCGAAGACCTCCTCGGGCGTGGCGCCCGCGCGGATGGCCTGCATGACCGTGTTGATCCGGCCGTCGGTGGGACGGACCGCCTCCGCCAGCAGGGCCTCCTTGTCACCGGGCTCGCCGACGAAGGTGAACTGGCTGCCCTTCTTCTCCAGCGAGCGCAGCGCCTTCTGGAAGGCCTCGGTGAAGTTGCGGCCGATGGCCATGGCCTCGCCGACCGACTTCATGGTGGTCGTCAGCGTGGAGTCGGCGCTCGGGAACTTCTCGAAGGCGAACCGCGGGGCCTTCACGACGACGTAGTCGAGGGTCGGCTCGAAGGAGGCCGGGGTCTCCTGCGTGATGTCGTTCGGGATCTCGTCGAGGGTGTAGCCCACGGCGAGCTTGGCCGCGATCTTGGCGATCGGGAAGCCCGTCGCCTTGGACGCCAGGGCCGAGGAGCGCGAGACGCGCGGGTTCATCTCGATGACGATGACACGGCCGTCGACCGGGTTCACCGCGAACTGGATGTTGCAGCCGCCGGTGTCGACGCCGACCTCGCGGATGACCGCGATGCCGATGTCGCGCAGGATCTGGTACTCGCGGTCGGTCAGCGTCATCGCGGGCGCGACGGTGATCGAGTCACCGGTGTGAACGCCCATGGGGTCGAAGTTCTCGATGGAGCAGACGACCACGACGTTGTCGTGCTTGTCGCGCATCAGCTCCAGCTCGTACTCCTTCCAGCCGAGGATGGACTCCTCCAGGAGCACCTCGGTGGTCGGCGAGAGAGTCAGGCCCTGGCCGGCGATACGGCGCAGCTCCTCCTCGTCGTGCGCGAAGCCGGAACCGGCGCCGCCCATCGTGAAGGACGGGCGGACGACGACCGGGTAGCCGCCGAGCTCGTCGACACCGGCGAGCACCTCGTCCATCGAGTGGCAGATCACGGACCGGGCGGACTCACCGTGCCCGATCTTGCGACGGACCGCCTCCACGACCTCCTTGAACTGGTCGCGGTCCTCGCCCTTGTGGATCGCCTCGACGTTGGCGCCGATCAGCTCGACGCCGTACTTCGCAAGGACGCCGTTCTCGTGCAGCGAGATGGCCGTGTTGAGGGCCGTCTGGCCGCCCAGGGTGGGCAGCAGGGCGTCCGGCCGCTCCTTGGCGATGATCTTCTCGACGAACTCCGGAGTGATCGGCTCGACATAGGTCGCGTCGGCGATCTCCGGGTCGGTCATGATCGTCGCCGGGTTGGAGTTGACCAGGACGACGCGCAGACCCTCGGCCCGCAGGATCCGGCACGCCTGCGTGCCGGAGTAGTCGAACTCGGCCGCCTGCCCGATGACGATCGGGCCGGAGCCGATGACCAGGACGGACTGGATATCGGTGCGCTTAGGCACGCTGGCCCTCCATCAGGGATACGAAGCGGTCGAACAGGTAGGCGGCGTCGTGCGGACCGGCTGCCGCTTCGGGGTGGTACTGGACGGAGAAGGCCGGCTGGTCGAGCAGCTGCAGCCCCTCCACGACGTCGTCGTTCAGACAGACGTGGGACACCTCGGCGCGCCCGAAGGGCGTCTCGCTGACCTTGTCGAGCGGCGCGTCCACGGCGAAGCCGTGGTTGTGCGCGGTCACCTCGACCTTGCCGGTCGTGCGGTCCTGGACCGGCTGGTTGATGCCCCGGTGGCCGTACTTCAGCTTGTAGGTGCCGAAGCCGAGGGCGCGCCCGAGGATCTGGTTGCCGAAGCAGATGCCGAACAGCGGCGTCCTCCGCTTCAGCACCGCGGTCATCAGCGCGACAGGACCCTCGGCGGTGGCGGGGTCGCCGGGCCCGTTGGAGAAGAACACGCCGTCCGGATCGGCGGCGTACACGTCCTCCTCCGTCGCCGTCGCCGGCAGCACGTGCACCTCGATTCCGCGCTCGGCCATGCGGTGCGGGGTCATGCCCTTGATGCCGAGGTCGATCGCGGCGACGGTGAACTTCTTCTCGCCGATCGCCGGGACGACGTACGCCTCCTGGGTGGCGACCTCCTCGTACAGGCTGAGGCCCTTCATGTGCGGCTGTGCCTGCACGCGCGTGAGGAGCTCGGATTCGGGGGCGATCGCCTCACCCGAGAAGATGCCGGCCCGCATGGAGCCGCGCTCCCGCAGATGGCGGGTGAGCGCGCGGGTGTCGATGCCGCTGATGCCGACGACGTTCTGCGTGACCAGCTCGTCGTCCAGGGAGCGCTTGGCGCGCCAGTTGGAGGGCACGCGCGCGGGGTCGCGCACGACGTAGCCGGAGACCCAGATGCGCCGGGACTCGTCGTCCTCGTCGTTCCAGCCGGTGTTGCCGATCTGCGGGGCGGTCGCGACGACGATCTGACGGTCGTACGACGGGTCGGTGAGGGTCTCCTGGTAGCCGGTCATGCCGGTGGAGAACACCGCTTCGCCGAAGGTCTCCCCCACGGCCCCGTAGGCACGGCCGCGGAAGATCCGGCCGTCCTCCAGGACGAGTACGGCGGGAGTCTTCGCGGCTCCCCTTGTGGAGGTCGTCATCGTGCGCCTTCCGTCTTGTTGATCATGGAGTTGATGGCTTCGACCCACTCGTTGTGCTCCGCCGCGTGGTCGGAGCGGAACCCGGAGTCGATGAGCTTGTCGCCGTGCGCCCAGGTCACCACCAGCAGACCGCCCTCGGTGAGGACCTTGCCCGCGATGCCCTTGCCGAGCAGTGCCTCACGCAGCGCGGCCGCGGGGATGAAGAAGTCGGTCGCGCCGGGGCGTACGACGTCCAGTCCCGCGTCCGTCAGCGTGAGCTCGACCCTGCTGCGGGTGCCGAGGCCGTGCGCCACGATGCGGTCCAGCCACTGCCCGGCGGTGG
This sequence comes from Streptomyces sp. HUAS ZL42, assembly GCF_040782645.1. Classification (GTDB taxonomy): domain Bacteria; phylum Actinomycetota; class Actinomycetes; order Streptomycetales; family Streptomycetaceae; genus Streptomyces. Next base: position 8,061,623 of record NZ_CP160403.1, on the reverse strand, counting down.
TGGACCCGTGGTAGCGGCCGCTCATCGTCAGTCTCGCCTGGCCCGGTCCGTCCGGCGCGACCGGCAGCTCCGGCAGGTCGCCCTGGAGCGTGCCGCGCCACTTCCAGCCCTCGCGCATCAGCCAGTAGACGAGCGCGACGAAGAGGGCGAGCCCCACCACCCAGCCGGCCCGGGCGGCCCAGTCGGTCACTTCGGCCGATTTCCTCTCGGCCGCGAGCAGTAGTGCAGCAGATGTCACGTGAGCTTCCCGTCGACGAGCGTGGCCTTGCCCCGGAGCCATGTGTGCGTGACACGGCCCGGCAGCTCACGCCCCTCGTACGGGGTGTTGCGGCTGCGCGAGGCGAAGCCCGCGGGGTCCACGCAACCACGGTATGCCGTGTCGACGAGCGTGAGGTTGGCGGGCTCACCAGCCGAGACGGGGCGCCCGTGACCCCCCGCCTGCCCGATCCGGGCGGGCTTGAAGGACATGCGGTCGGCGACCCCGGCCCAGTCGAGGAGCCCGGTCTCGACCATCGTCTCCTGCACGACTGACAACGCGGTCTCCAGGCCGACCATGCCCATGGCGGCCGCGGCCCACTCGCAGTCCTTGTCCTCGTGCGGGTGCGGGGCGTGGTCGGTGGCGACGATGTCGATCGTGCCGTCGGCGAGCGCCTCGCGCAGAGCGAGCACGTCACGCTCGGTACGCAACGGCGGGTTGACCTTGTAGACCGGGTTGTACGTCCGCACCAGCTCGTCGGTGAGGAGGAGGTGGTGCGGGGTGACCTCGGCGGTGACCTGGATGCCGCGGGACTTGGCCCAGCGCACGATCTCCACGGACCCGGCGGTCGACAGGTGGCAGATGTGGACGCGGGAGCCCACGTGCTCGGCGAGCAGGACGTCCCGGGCGATGACCGACTCCTCGGCTACCGCGGGCCAGCCGCCGAGACCCAGCTCGGCGGAGACGATGCCCTCGTTCATCTGGGCGCCCTCGGTCAGCCGCGGCTCCTGCGCGTGCTGCGCGACGACACCGCCGAAGGCCTTCACGTACTCCAGCGCCCGCCGCATGATCACCGCGTCGTGCACGCACTTGCCGTCGTCGGAGAAGACGGTGACGCCCGCCGCGGACTCGTGCATGGCGCCGAGCTCGGCGAGCTTCTGGCCCTCCAGGCCGACGGTGACGGCACCGATGGGCTGCACGTCGCAGTAGCCGTGCTCCTGGCCGAGCCGGTAGACCTGCTCGACGACACCGGCGGTGTCGGCGACCGGGAAGGTGTTGGCCATGGCGAAGACGGCGGTGTAGCCGCCGCTCGCGGCAGCCCGCGTACCGGTGAGGACCGTCTCGGAATCCTCGCGGCCGGGCTCGCGCAGGTGGGTGTGCAGGTCGACGAGACCCGGGAGGAGCACCTTGCCGGCGGCCTCGACGACCTCGGCACCCTCGGCGGACAGGCTGCTGCCGACCGCCTCGACGACCCCTGCGTCGATCAGCACGTCCTGCGGCTCGCCGCCCAGCACCTTCGCACCACGGATCAGGATCTTGCTCATCTGTCTTACTTCTCCTCGGTGGTGCGGGCGTGGGTGACGGCGGGTTCGTTGCCGCCGAGCAGCAGGTACAGGACGGCCATGCGGATCGAGACGCCGTTGGCGACCTGCTCGACGACGGTGCAGCGGTCGGAGTCGGCGACCTCGGCGGTGATCTCCATACCGCGGACCATCGGTCCGGGGTGCATCACGATGGCGTGCTCGGGCATCCGGGCCATGCGGTCGCCGTCGAGGCCGTAGCGCCGCGAGTACTCGCGCTCGGTCGGGAAGAAGGCGGCGTTCATGCGCTCGCGCTGGACGCGCAGCATCATCACCGCGTCGGACTTCGGAAGGGTGCTGTCGAGGTCGTACGACACCTCGCAGGGCCAGGTCTCCACGCCGACCGGCACCAGGGTCGGCGGTGCGACGAGGGTGACCTCGGCGCCGAGGGTGTGCAGCAGATCCACGTTGGAGCGGGCGACCCGGCTGTGCAGCACGTCGCCGACGATCGTGATGCGCTTGCCGGACAGGTCCTGGCCGATCCCCGCGTCCCGGCCGACGAGCCGGCGGCGCATGGTGAAGGCGTCGAGGAGTGCCTGGGTGGGGTGCTGGTGGGTGCCGTCACCGGCGTTGATCACGGCGGCGTCGATCCAGCCGGAGTTGGCGAGCCGGTACGGGGCTCCGGACGCGCCGTGCCGGATGACGACGGCGTCGACGCCCATGGCCTCCAGGGTCTGGGCGGTGTCCTTCAGGGACTCGCCCTTGGACACCGACGAACCCTTGGCGGAGAAGTTGATGACGTCCGCGGAGAGGCGCTTCTCGGCGGCCTCGAAGGAGATCCGGGTCCGGGTGGAGTCCTCGAAGAAGAGGTTGACGACGGTGCGGCCGCGCAGGGTCGGCAGCTTCTTGATCGGCCGGTCGGCGACCCGGGCCATCTCCTCGGCTGTGTCGAGGATCAGGACGGCGTCGTCGCGGGTGAGGTCGGCGGCCGAGATGAGATGACGCTGCATCTGTCAGGCTCCGTAAGGCAGTTCATGAGGGAGGAATCGGGCAGGCCGGGGCGCGGCTGCGGGGCGTACGCCGAGCACGGGTACGCCGGGGTGCTAGTGCTGCGCGCCCGGAGTGGTCTGCTTCACACCGAGCAGCACGGTGTCGCGACCGTCCTCCTCGGCGAGCTGGACCTTGACCGTCTCCCGCAGCGACGTGGGGAGGTTCTTGCCGACGTAGTCGGCGCGGATGGGCAGTTCGCGGTGGCCGCGGTCGACGAGGACCGCGAGCTGGACCGCGCGCGGTCGCCCGATGTCGCCCAGGGCGTCGAGGGCGGCACGGATGGTGCGGCCGGAGAACAGCACGTCGTCGACGAGGACGACGAGTCTGCCGTCGAGGCCGTCTCCGGGGATCTCGGTGCGGGCCAGCGCACGCGGCGGGTGCATGCGCAGGTCGTCGCGGTACATGGTGATGTCGAGCGAACCGACCGGGATCTTGCGGTCGGTGATCTGCTCCAGCTTGGCGGCGAGCCGCTGGGCGAGGAAGACGCCTCGGGTCGGAATGCCGAGGAGCACCACGTCGTCGGCGCCCTTGGCGCGCTCGACGATCTCGTGGGCTATGCGGGTCAGCACCCGCGCGATGTCGGGGCCCTCGAGAACGGGCCTCGCATCGGACTGCTGCGTGACGTGCTGCTTGTCCATACGAAACGGACCTCCTTCTCCGCCTCACGGGACGGACCTTAAAGGACGTCGGAATTGCGCCATCCACGGTAGCAGGCCGCACAACGACACCCCTGATCACCCCCTTCGGCGACCAGAACCACCCTCTTGGCCCAATCGGGCGCCGCTGCCACGGAAGAGTCGGTGTGGACCATTCGGCTTGACGCAGAAGAGTCACGCTGCGTAACCTCACAGTGAGTTACCAGCCGCGCGGCCCAGCCGCGTCGACACAGTGCCGGGGAGCTATATGTCCAGCGAATACGCCAAACAGCTCGGGGCCAAGCTCCGGGCCATCCGCACCCAGCAGGGCCTTTCCCTCCACGGTGTCGAGGAAAAGTCCCAGGGACGCTGGAAGGCGGTCGTGGTCGGTTCGTACGAGCGCGGCGACCGTGCCGTGACCGTGCAGCGCCTCGCCGAGTTGGCGGATTTCTACGGTGTTCCGGTGCAGGAGCTGCTTCCGGGCACCACCCCGGGCGGCGCCGCCGAGCCCCCGCCGAAGCTGGTCCTGGACCTGGAGCGACTGGCCCACGTGCCGGTCGAGAAGGCAGGTCCCCTGCAGCGGTACGCGGCGACGATCCAGTCGCAGCGCGGTGACTACAACGGCAAGGTGCTCTCGATCCGCCAGGACGACCTGCGCACACTGGCCGTCATCTACGACCAGTCGCCGTCGGTCCTCACCGAGCAGCTGATCAGCTGGGGCGTGCTGGACGCCGACGCGCGCCGTGCGGTCTCCCACGCCGAGGAGAGCTGAGCACTCCCCGAGGGTTCAGCAGAAACGTGCCGCCGGGGTGGCCGGAACTGTGTGGTTCCGGCCACCCCGGCGGCTTTTTCCAGGCCTTCGGGGCCGTACGGGTACAGGAATGCCGGAGGGCCCGCAGCGGCGACGCTGCGGGCCCTCCGGCGATTTCGGGAACCCTTACGCTTCCTCACGGCGCAGCGAGGGCTTGAGCTCCTTGAGCCGGCCGAGCAGGCCGTTGACGAACGACGGTGACTCGTCCGTGGAGAACTCCTTCGCCAGCTGCACCATCTCGTCGAGCACGACGGCGTCCGGCGTCTCGTCGGCCCAGATCAGCTCGTAGGCGCCGAGCCGAAGGATGTTGCGGTCGACGACCGGCATCCTGTCGAGGGTCCAGCCGACCGAGTACTGCGCGATCAGCTCGTCGATGCGCGTCGCGTGCTGCGCGTAGCCCTCGACCAGCTGCATCGTGTACTCGCTCACCGGCGGCTGCCGGGTGTCGTCCCGGGAGAGCCGGATCCAGTCCGCGAGCACCGTCAGAACGTCGGCGCCGCGCTGGTCGCCCTCGAAGAGGATCTGGAAGGCTCGCTTACGGGCCGTGTTGCGGGCAGCCACGGTTAGCTGTTCACCCGGCCGAGGTAGTCGCTGGTACGGGTGTCGACCTTGATCTTCTCGCCAGTGGTGATGAAGAGCGGGACCTGGATCTGGTGGCCGGTCTCCAGCGTGGCGGGCTTGGTGCCGCCGGTGGAGCGGTCGCCCTGGACGCCGGGCTCGGTCTCGGCGATGGTCAGCTCGACGGCGGCCGGCAGCTCGACGAAGAGCACCTCGCCCTCGTGCTGGGCGACGGTGGCCATGAAGCCCTCGATGAGGAAGTTGGCGGCGTCACCGACGGCCTTCCGGTCGACCATCAGCTGGTCGTAGGTCTCCATGTCCATGAAGACGAAGTACTCGCCGTCCATGTACGAGAACTGCATGTCGCGCTTGTCGACAGTGGCCGTCTCGACCTTGACGCCGGCGTTGAAGGTCTTGTCGACGACCTTGCCGGAGAGCACGTTCTTGAGCTTGGTGCGCACGAATGCAGGGCCCTTGCCGGGCTTGACGTGCTGGAACTCGACGACGGACCACAGCTGGCCGCCTTCGAGCTTGAGCACCATGCCGTTCTTGAGGTCGTTCGTGGAAGCCACGGTTGCGGAATCTCCTGGACTGACGTGGACGACCACGGGGCACGCACCTTGCCTATAGTGCGAGCAGCTCCTTGGTCGTGATGGTGAGTAGCTCGGGTCCGCCGTCCGCCTCGGGGCGTACGACGAGCGTGTCATCGATCCGGACACCGCCCCGGCCCGGGAGGTGGACCCCCGGTTCGACGGTGACCGGCACGCAAGCGTCCAGTTTACCCATGGCCGCGGGAGCCAACTGCGGGTCCTCGTCGATTTCGAGTCCGACGCCGTGCCCCGTCATCGCCTGGAGGCCCTCTCCGTACCCCGCGGAATCCAGCACCTGGCGTGCGGCACGGTCCACGTCGCGGTAGGCGGCGCCCGGTGCCAGACTCTCCCGTCCGGCGCGCTGGGCGGCGAAGACCAGGTCGTACAGCTCGATCTGCCAGTCGGTGGGGGACGTGCCGATGACGAAGGTGCGGCCGATCTCGCAGCGGTAGCCGCGGTACATGGCGCCCAGGCAGACGGAGAGGAAGTCACCCTCCTCGACACGGCGGTCGGTGGGCCGGTGGCCCCGTCGGCCGGCGTTCGGGCCGGTGGCGACGGAGGTGGGGAAGGCGGGGCCGTCGGCGCCGTGATCCACGAGCCGCCGTTCGAGTTCAAGGGCGAGGTGGCGCTCGGTACGGCCGACGAGAATGGATTCCAGCAGCTCACCGAGTGCCTGGTCGGCGATCTCCGCGCCGATGCGCAGACAGGAGATCTCCTCCTCGTCCTTGACCACCCTGAGCTGCTCGACCGCGCCTGCCAGGTCGGCGAGGCGCAGTCGCGGGGCGACCGAGCGCAGGGCGCGGTGGCGGGCCACGGTGAGATGGTGTTCCTCCACGGCGAGCGAGTCGGCGTCCTGGGCCATGGCCAGGTCGGCGGCCGCGACGGCCGTATCGCCGCCGGGGCGGGTGAGGGTGTGCACGCGCAGCGCCTCGTCGGGGCGCCCTTCCGCGGGACGGTCGTCGGGCGGGGTCGCGCAGACCAGCAGATCCTCGCGCTTTCCGAGCAGCAGGACGGCGCCCTGCGGGGCCGCGCCGGCGAGGTATCTCACGTTGGCGGGGCGGGAGACCAGCGCTGCGCTGCTTCCGCCGGCATTGCAGCGTTCCCTCAGGCGGGCTCGGCGGGCCGCGTACACCTCTGACATGTGTCGAGCGTAGGAGCGTTGGCCGGATTGTGCTGGTTGGGAGGGTGCCGTTCGGGGGACCGGCGCCCCTTGAAGGTGGGTTCAGTCCGCTGCGTCTACCACTTCGGTGGGCTTGCTATCGACCTTGCGAGGACGTCGTCCAGGACCCGGGCCGTGGCCGGTACGTCCAGCTGGGAGTTGTCGATGATCGGGAGGCCGGAGCCGTACCAGCCCGCCATCCGGCCGTGGATGCGGGCGACCTCCTCGTCGGTGAGGCGGCGGTTGCCGGTCCGTTCGGCGTTGCGCTCCAGGACGATCTCCAGGCCCGGCAGGAGGACGACCGGCAGCAGGCCGGGGCCCACGTGCCGCTTCCAGCCGCCGAGGCCGACGACCGGGCGGTCGGGGAAGACCGCGTCGTCGAGGATGCAGGAGATGCCGTTGGCGAGGAAGTTGCGTGCGGCGAAGCCGCAGGTGCGGCGGGCGAGGCGGTACTGGGCCTCCGAGTGGTCGTTCCAGCCGGACTGCGGATCGGCGAAGCCCGAGCGGACCCATTCGCGTACGTCGTCGAGGCTGATGTGGGCGGTGGGGACCCGGCGGTGGTCCGCCCAGTACTTGGCGACGCTCGTCTTTCCGGCGCCCGCCGGGCCGATCAGCAGGACCGCGAGAGTGGTGGTCGTCGGGTCCGGGACCGCGGCCGCGGGCGGGGCGCTCGGCGTGGCGACGGGGCCGCCGGGGGGCAGGGGTACGTGGCCCGTGGTGTCGGGGGCCGGCGGGGCCGGTGCGTGCTGGGGCGCGGGCGGGACCGCTCCTGGGGGCGTGAAGCCCGGTGCCGGAGGGGGCGGGGGCACGGGGGCCGATCCCTGGTGAGCGCCCGGGCGGTGGGGACCCGGGTGCTGTGCGGCCGGCTGCCAGCCGGCTTCCGGTCCCTGCCCCGGCTGGTGGGGCGGCGGCAGCGGAGACCCCACTGCGTGCTGCATCCGGTGCCACTCCGTCTCGTTCATTTCGGGCTCGGTCCCGCTTGCTACCGAACGGTACCGCCCCCGGCCGTCGTTTGGTGAACGGCCGGGGGCGGCCCCAAGTGCCCGACCCCGAAGGCAAATCGGGCGGAAGGCTGTCCGTCGGGACTCACTCCCCCACTTCGCCGTACGCGGCGAGCAGTACCGCCGGGTCCGGTCCCTCCAGCACGGTGGGCTTGGCCAGGCCGTCCAGGACGATGAAGCGCAGCAGGTCCCCGCGGGACTTCTTGTCGACCTTCATCGTCTCCAGGAGCTTGGGCCACTGGTCGTAGCGGTAGTGCAGGGGCAGGCCGACCGACTCCAGGACGGTGCGGTGGCGGTCGGCCGTCGCGTCGTCCAACCTGCCTGCCAGACGGCCGAGTTCGGCGGCGAAGTGCATCCCCACGGCGACGGCGGCGCCGTGCCGCCACTTGTAGCGCTCGTTCTTCTCGATGGCGTGGCCCAGCGTGTGGCCGTAGTTGAGGATCTCCCTGAGTCCCGACTCCTTCAGGTCGGAGGAGACCACTTCGGCCTTGACCCTGATGGAGCGCTCGATCAGCTCGGCCGTGTGCGGGCCGGTCGGCGTGCGGGCGGCCTCGGGGTCGGACTCGATGAGCTCGAGGATCGCGGGGTCGGCGATGAAGCCGGCCTTGATGATCTCGGCGAGCCCGGAGACGTAGTCGTTGACCGGGAGGGAGTCCAGCGCGGCCAGGTCGCACAGCACACCGGCCGGCGGGTGGAAGGCGCCGACGAGGTTCTTGCCCTCGGCCGTGTTGATGCCGGTCTTGCCGCCGACGGCCGCGTCCACCATGGCGAGCACGGTGGTCGGGACGGCGATCCAGCGCACTCCGCGCAGCCAGGTCGCGGCCACGAAGCCGGCCAGGTCCGTGGTCGCGCCGCCGCCCACGCCGACGATGACGTCACTGCGCGTGAACCCGGACTGGCCCAGCGCCTTCCAGCAGTAGGCGGCGACCTCCGCGGTCTTGGCCTCCTCCGCGTTGGGCACCTGGATGGCGACGGCCTCGTAGCCCTGCTCGGCCAGGTCGGCGCGCAGGGCGTCGCCGGTCTCGGCGAGCGCCTCGGGGTGGATGACGGCGACCCGCTTGGCCTTCTCGCCGATCAGTCCGGCAAGTTCGCCGAGCAGCTGACGGCCGACCAGGACCTCGTACGGCTCGGTGCCCGCGGTTCCGCCGACCTGGATCCGGGTGACTGCCTCGCTCATGCTTCCTTCAACTCCAGGGCGTCCAGGCATGCTTGGGTGACCTCATCGGGCGTACGGCCGTCCGTGGGTACGACGGCGGTGGCGATGCCCTCGTACAGGTGCCGCCTCGCCTCCATCAGTTCGCGCCACTGCTTGCGCGGGTTGACGGCGAGCAGCGGGCGGGCCGCGTTCAGGCCGGTGCGCTTGACCGCTTCCTCGACGTCCATCGAGAGGTACACGACGCGCTGCCCGGCGAGCAGGGCGCGCGTGTCCTCGTCGAGGATCGCGCCGCCCCCGAGCGCGAGGACACCGTCGTGCTCGGCCAGCGCACTGTGCACGGCCCGCTTCTCGATCGCGCGGAAGACCGGCTCGCCCTCGTCGACGAAGATCTCGGCGATGGTGCGGCCCTGCTCGGCCACGATGTCGTCGTCGGTGTCCCGGTAGCCGACGCCGAGCCGCTCTGCCAGCTGCTGCCCGACGGTGGACTTGCCGACGCCCATCGGACCGACCAGGACGACCAGGGGCCCGCTCATCGGATCTGGAGGTGGTCGAGGTACGACTGCACGTTGCGGCGGGTCTCGGTGACGCTGTCGCCGCCGAACTTCTCGGCGACCGCGTCCGCGAGGACGAGGGCCACCATGGCCTCGGCGACGATGCCGGCCGCCGGGACCGCGCAGACGTCGGAGCGCTGGTGGTGGGCCTGGGCGGCCTCGCCCGTGGAGACGTCCACGGTCTGCAGCGCCCGCGGGACGGTCGCGATCGGCTTCATCGCGGCGCGCACCCGCAGCAGCTCGCCCGTGGTCAGCCCGCCCTCGGTGCCGCCGGAGCGGCCGGAGGCGCGCCTGATGCCCTCGTCGGTGGTGACGATCTCGTCGTGCGCCTTGGAGCCGGGCACCCGCGCGAGGTCGAAGCCGTCGCCGACCTCCACGCCCTTGATCGCCTGGATGCCCATGAGGGCGGCGGCCAGACGCGCGTCCAGGCGGCGGTCCCAGTGCACGTGCGAGCCGAGGCCCACCGGGACGCCGTACGCCAGCACCTCGACCACACCGCCGAGGGTGTCGCCGTCCTTGTGGGCCTGGTCGATCTCCGCGACCATCGCCTTCGACGCGTCCGTGTCCAGGCAGCGCACCGGGTCGGCGTCGAGCTTCTCGACGTCGGCGGGGGTCGGGTACACGCCGTACGGCGCCTTCGCGGCGGCCAGTTCCACGACGTGGGAGACGATCTCGATGCCGGCCGTCTCCTTCAGGTACGACCGGGCGACCGCGCCGAGCGCGACCCGCGCGGCCGTCTCACGTGCCGAGGCGCGCTCCAGGATCGGCCGGGCCTCGTCGAAGCCGTACTTCTGCATGCCTGCGAGGTCGGCGTGGCCGGGCCGCGGCCGGGTCAGCGGGGCGTTGCGGGCCAGCCCCGCGAGCACCTCCGGATCGACCGGGTCGGCCGCCATGACCTGTTCCCACTTCGGCCACTCGGTGTTGCCCACCATGACCGCAACCGGGGAGCCGAGGGTCAGCCCGTGCCGGACGCCACCGAGAAAGGTGACCTCGTCGCGCTCGAACTTCATCCGCGCACCGCGTCCATAGCCGAGCCGCCGGCGCGCCAGATGGTCCGCCACCATCTCCGTGGTGATCGGTACACCGGAGGGAAGGCCCTCCAGCGTCGCCACGAGTGCGGGACCGTGGGACTCCCCCGCGGTCAGCCAGCGCAACCTGCTCAACGGTGCTCCTCAGTGCTCGCGCCCTGGTACTGCCCTGTGTACGCGCGTCCTCGCGTACGGCGACGGCGTGACCGGGTGCGCGGCCCTGGTCCGCCACTCCCGATCCTCCCACGTCCGGGGCCCGGACCCGGCCGCCGGTCCATCAGGCGGACGCGGCACGGTCAGGAGGCGGCGTCCCGCTGGGGCTGCTGCGGCGCGTAGGAGCCGAGGAAGTCGGCGCCACTGGGCTGCTCGGCGCCACTGGGCTGCTGCGGCTGAGGCCGGGTCTGCTGCGGGGCGTACTCCCCCAGGTAGTCGGCGCCGCGTCCCTGCCCGTACTGCGCCGCCGCGGGAACGGCCTGGCCGGCCCGCACCGCACGCCGGTAGGCGATCTTGTTCTTCAGCTTGAGGATCCAGGACACGACGACGGCGAGGATGATCAGGCTCAGCACCGTCACCTGGACCCAGTCGGGCAGGAACTTCAGGACGATCTCGAAGATCTCGCTCTTGCCGGACGCCAGTGGCACACCTGTGGGCACGCTGGACATGGTCGTACTCCCCCTGTTTTCTTCCCCGTTGGTCCTCTCCGCCCCCTGCGGAACTCAGCGGATCCTATCGGTCGGCGAGCGCGTGTTCGCCCGCTTTTCGCATGGCGTCCACCGGAGCCGGCGAGCGGCCGGTCATCTGCTCCACCTGCAGCACGGCCTGGTGCACCAGAAGGTCGAGGCCGCCCACGACCGCACCGCCGTACATCGACCAGCGGGCCGCGAGGGCGGTCGGCCAGGGGTCGTAGAGCACGTCGAAGAGGGTGGCGGGCCGCTCCGGTACGGCGGCGGCGAGGGCGTCCGTCGTCCCGGCCGGGGTGGTCGCCACGACCAGCGGTGCGCGCAGCGCCTCGGCCGCGTCCGCCCAGTCCGCCGTACGGACCTCGACGTCGAGCCGCTCGCCCCACTGGCGCATCTCGGCGGCGCGGGCCGCGCTGCGGACGTAGGCGACGACCTCGCCGGTGCAGATCCGGGCGAGCGCGGCCAGCGCGGAGGAGGCGGTGGCGCCGGCGCCGAGGATCGCCGCCGAGTCGACCTGTTCGATGCCGCGCTCGCGCAGCGCGGCGACCATGCCGGGGATGTCGGTGTTGTCGCCGAGGCGGCGGCCGTCCTCGGTGAACACGACGGTGTTGACCGCCTCCACCGAGGCCGCCGTCTCGCTGATCCCGTCGAGCAGCGGGATGACGGCCCGCTTCAGCGGCATGGTCAGCGACAGGCCCGCCCACTCGGTACCGAGTTGCTCGAAGAATCCCGGCAGGGCGGCCTCGTCGACCTCGAAGCGGTCGTACGACCAGTCCGCGAGACCCAGCTCCTGGTAGGCGGCGCGGTGCAGCACCGGGGAGAGGGAGTGCGCGATCGGTGAACCGAGCACCGCGGCCCGGCGGGCGTCAGCTGCCCGAGCTCTCATTGAACTTGTCCTTGAGCCTCTGGAATTCCGCGTGCGTCTTGGCGAATTCGGTCTTGCTCACGCCGTCGGTCGCCACGAAGTAGTACCAGCCGTCGTCGGTCGGATTCAGCGTTGCCTTGATCGCGACATCGCCCGGGTTTCCGATCGGACCGGGCGGCAGGCCCTTGTTGGTGTACGTGTTGTACGGGTCCTTGTTGCGGTTGATCTCCGACTCACTGATGTCGATGTTGCTCTGGTTCTTCAGGTAATTGAAGGTCGAGTCGAACTGCAGGAACCCGTAGGTCTCGGGGTTCGCGCGGTCGAGGCGGTTGTAGACCACCTCCGCCATCTTGCGGTAGTCGTCGCTGGTCTTGCCCTCTGCCTGGACGAGGCTCGCGACGGTGACGAGCTGCAAGGGGTTGTCCAGCTTGAGCGCCTTGGCCTTGGCCTCGAGATCGTACGCCTGGTACTTCTTCGTGGCCTGAGTCACCATGCCCTTCAGGATCGCCTGGGGCTTCATGCCCTTGGCGGCAGCGTAGGTGCCCGGGAACAGGAAGCCTTCCAGCGGGTCCTTGATCTCGCTGTTGTTGTTCGCCCAGCTGGGCAGCCCGAGACTCTTGTATTCCTTCTCGGCGACCTTCTGGGTGGTGCCGGAGGAAAGGCCGAGCTTCGTGTCGATCGCCTTGTAGACCTGGATGTTGCGCTGCCCAGGAGCGACCACGACGTTGGCCTGGCTCTTGGGGTCGAGCATCATTTCGACGGCGCTCGCGGCGGACATCTGTTTCTTCAGGATGTACGCGCCGGCCTGGATCGAGTTCCCCTTGGGATTCTCCTGCTGGGCGGACACGAACGCGTCGACGCTCTTGACGACGCCCGCCTCCTTGAGCCTGCGGCCGATCTCGTAACCGCCCGCGCCCTTGGGGATCTCGACGCTCACGGTCTCGCTGGTGCCGTCGCCGGCATAGTCCGGCGCCGGGCCGAAACGATCTTGGTAGAACTGGTAGCCGAAATAACCGGCCCCGGCGAGACCGCCACCGAACACGAGCACGACCACCAGGCAGGCGCATCCGCTGCGGCGCTTCTTGTCCTTGCCGCCCTTGCCGCTCTTGCCGCCGCGACCGCGCCGCTCGCCACGCCCGTCGGGGGCGTCCGCCTCGGCGTCGTCATCGTCCCCGCCCGCGAAGAAGGCGTGCTCGCCCTGATCGGGGCCCGGGTCCCAGTCGGTCCGCTCCGGTTCCGGCTCGGTGCGCCGCCGGCTCGGCGGCTCGGGCGGCGGGTAGGCCTCCGGAGTGCCGTAGTAGTCGGGCTGCTCGCCGCCGTAGGCCGCGGCCTGCCGACCGTACGGGTCACCCGGCTCGGCGGCGTACGGGACCTGCGCGTGGGTGCCGGTGCCGTCCCAGCCGCCCTGGTGGTACTGCTCCTGGCCCTGGCCGTACTGCTGGGCCTGGCCGGAGTACCTCTGCTGGTCGTACTGGTTCTGGCCGTACTGCTGGTTCTGGCCGTACTGCTGGTTCTGCTCGTACTGCTGGTTCTGCTCGTACTGCTGGTACTGGTTGTTGTACTGCTGGTACTGCTGTTGCGCCTGACCGTACGCGGCCTGCCGGCCGTCGCCCCAGTCGCCGTACTCCGGCTGCTGCGGCTGCTGCGGGTGGTGCGGCTGCTGCGGGTGGTGCTGCGGCTGGCCGCCGTAGGCAGGCTGATGGCCCGCGTGGGCCTGCTGCCCATCCCATCCGCCGTCCCCGTAATACGGGTCCTCCGGATGCCACGGTTCGGAGCCTTGGCCCCGGCCATACTCAGTCATCGATCCCCTCGAGCCGCGAGGCGGCGGTCGCGCGGCTTCTGACTCGGCTCCCGTCCCGCCTCTCTCTGTGCGGTGGCTGTTCGAACGCCGCCGCATCGCGCGGAACGTTACCGTATCGCGATCAGATGACCACTTCGACGCCCTCTCCGGGTGCTTTGCCTGACACCCGTTCGGATTCGAGTGCCTGCTGAAGGATGATCACAGCGGCTGCCTGGTCGATGACCGACCGGCCCTTCTTCGATTTCACGCCCGAGGCACGCAACCCCTGACTGGCCGTGACCGTGGTCATCCGCTCGTCCACCAGCCGTACCGGAACCGGCGCGATGCCCTTGGCCAGCTCCTGCGCGAAGGCGCGGACCTTGACGGCGGCCGGGCCCTCGCCCCCCTTGAGGGAGCGAGGGAGACCGACGACCACCTCGATCGGCTCGTACTCCTCGACCAGTTGCTTGAGGCGCCGGTGAGCTGCGGGAACGTCCCGTCCCGGGACCGTCTCCACCGGGGTGGCGAGGATCCCGTCGGGGTCGCACGAGGCGACCCCGACACGGGCGTCCCCGACGTCGACCGCGAGTCGACGTCCTCTGCGCATCACTTGGCCGTTTCCGCCACGAGCCGCTCGACGGCGTCGACGGCCTCGCCGATGGCGGCCGGGTTCTGGCCGCCGCCCTGGGCGACGTCCGGCTTGCCGCCACCGCCGCCTCCGAGGGTCTTGGCGGCCGTGCGGACCAGGTCGCCGGCCTTCAGACCGCGCTCGCGGGCGGCCTCGTTGGTGGCGATCACCGTCAGCGGCTTGCCGTTCGCCACCGTGAACAGGGCGACCACGGCGGACCGGCCGCCCTGGATGCGGCCGCGCACGTCGAGGACGAGCTTGCGCAGGTCGTCGGCGGTGGTGCCGTCCGGAACCTGACCGGTCACGACAGCAACGCCACGGACGTCCTTGGCGGACTCGACGAGACCGGCGGCGGCCTGCAGCACCTTCTCGGCGCGGAACTTCTCGATCTCCTTCTCGGCGTCCTTCAGCTTGCCGAGCATGGTGGAGACCTTCTCCGGGAGCTCCTCCGGCCGGCCCTTGAGCAACTCGGTGAGCTGGTTGACGACCGTGTGCTCACGGGCGAGGAAGGAGTAGGCGTCGACGCCGACGAGGGCCTCGATACGGCGGACACCCGAGCCGATCGACGACTCCCCGAGCAGCTTCACCAGGCCGAGCTGGGCGGTGTTGTGGACGTGCGTGCCGCCGCACAGCTCCTTGGAGAAGTCGCCGATGGTGACGACACGGACGCGCTCGCCGTACTTCTCGCCGAACTCGGCGATGGCGCCCTGCTTCTTGGCCTCGTCGATGCCCATGACGTCGGCGCGGACGTCGAGGTCGCGGGCGAGCACCTCGTTGATCTTCTGCTCGACGTCGGTCATCACGGCCGTCGGAACGGCGGACGGCGAACCGAAGTCGAAGCGGAAGCGGCCGGGCTGGTTCTCGGAACCGGCCTGGGCGGCCGTCGGGCCGAGGGCGTCGCGCAGGGCCTGGTGGGTGAGGTGGGTGGCCGAGTGGGCTCGGGCGATGGCCTTGCGGCGGCGGTTGTCGATGGCGGCGTGGGCCTTGGCTCCGACCGTCACCTCGCCGACCTGGACGACGCCCTTGTGGACGTAGACCCCCGGGACAGGCTTCTGGCAGTCGCGGATCTCGATGACGGCACCGGAGTCGGCCTTGATCCGGCCGGTGTCGCCGATCTGGCCGCCGCCCTCGGCGTAGAAGGGGGTGCGGTCGAGGACGATCTCGACCTCGTCGCCCTCGGTCGCGGCCGGGGACGAGACTCCGTCGACAAGGATGCCGACGATCGTGGACTCGCCCTCGGTGTCCGAGTAGCCGATGAAGTCCGTCTCGCCGACCTTGTCGGCGATCTCGCGGTAGGCACCCGCGCCGGCGTGACCGGTCTTCTTGGCCTGGGCGTCGGCCTTGGCACGCTCCCGCTGCTCCTTCATCAGGCGGCGGAAGCCGTCCTCGTCCACGGAAAGGCCCTGCTCGCCGGCCATTTCGAGGGTGAGGTCGATCGGGAAGCCCCAGGTGTCGTGGAGCAGGAAGGCCTTGTCGCCGGGCAGGACGGTGCCGCCGGCGGCCTTGGTCTCGGTGACGGCCGTGTCGAGGATGTTGGTGCCGGCCTTCAGGGTCTTGAGGAAGGCGTTCTCCTCGGCGAGGGCGACCTTCTCGATGCGCTCGCGGTCGGTGATGAGCTCGGGGTACTGCTGGCCCATCATGCCGATCACCGTGTCGACGAGGTCCTTGACGACCGGGCCGGTGGCACCCAGCAGACGCATGTTGCGGATGGCGCGGCGCATGATGCGACGCAGGACGTAGCCGCGGCCCTCGTTGCCGGGGGTGACGCCGTCGCCGATGAGCATGGTGGCCGTGCGCATGTGGTCGGTGACCACGCGCAGGGAGACGTCCGAGTCGTGGGCGTCGCCGTAGGCGACACCGGTCAGCTCGGTGGCCTTGTTGATGACGGCCATGGAGGTGTCGATCTCGTACATGTTCTGCACGCCCTGCAGAATCATGGCGAGACGCTCGAGGCCGAGACCGGTGTCGATGTTCTTGCTCGGGAGGTCGCCGAGGATCTCGAAGTTGTCCTTGCCGGTGCCCTCGCCCCGCTCGTACTGCATGAAGACGAGGTTCCAGATCTCCACGTACCGCTCGTCGTTGACGGCGGGGCCGCCCTCGACGCCGAACTCGGGGCCGCGGTCGTAGTTGATCTCGGAACAGGGGCCGCAGGGGCCGGGGACGCCCATGGACCAGAAGTTGTCCTTCATGCCCAGGCGCTGGATGCGCTCCTTGGGCACGCCGACGACCTCGTGCCAGATCTGCTCGGCCTCGTCGTCGTCCTGGTAGACGGTGATCCACAGCCGCTCGGGGTCGAGGCCGTAACCGCCCTTGTCCTGGGGGTTGGTGAGCAGCTCCCAGGCGAGCTTGACGGCGCCTTCCTTGAAGTAGTCGCCGAAGGAGAAGTTGCCGCACATCTGGAAGAAGGTGCCGTGCCGCGTGGTCTTGCCGACCTCTTCGATGTCGGGCGTGCGCACGCACTTCTGCACGCTGGTGGCGCGCGGGTAGGGCGGCTTGACCTCACCCAGGAAGTAGGGCTTGAAGGGCACCATGCCGGCCGGGACGAGGAGCAGAGTCGGGTCGTCCGCGATGAGCGACGCCGAAGGGACGACGGTGTGCCCGCGCTCCTCGAAGAAGCTCAGCCAGCGGCGGCGAATCTCGGCCGACTCCATCAGTGGTCCTCATTCCGGTTGTACGAGTGCTTCGTCTGCGAGTACGTCGGTGCGTCGACGTACTTCGGGCTGTTGCGGTTCTCGATGGCGGCGTACTGCCTGGGCGCGGGGAGTTCGGGGTCCGCGTGGAGCCCCAGCGCCTCCCCCAGCTCGGCCTCCCGCTGGGCCATGTTGTAGCGGACGTCGAGGGCGAAGCCCACCGCTCGGTCCTTGAGGCGCTGTCCCGTCTCGAGTGCCTTGTTCGCCGCGGTCGTGGCGAGGCTCTCGGGGGTCAGCTGCTTCAGCTTGCGGTTGACCTTGGTGGTGGCCCACACACCGGCGGCGACGCCCGTGGTGAACCAGAACGTACGGCGGAACATCGCTGGCTCTCAGTCCCTCTTTCCACGGGAAGCGCGCTTCGCCCGCCGCGCGGCCGGGACGGTCCGGCCCACGATCACGGTACGCCGGGGCGCCTTGGCCGGCTCGTCGTCCCTGCGGCCGAGGGCCCGGCGCACGCCGTAGCCGAAGGCCGCGACCTTGACCAGGGGGCCGCCGAAGGTGGAGGCGACGGTCGTCGAGAGCGCGGACGCGTTCGACGTGACCTCCTGGACGTCCGAGGCGATCGCGTCGACCCGGTCGATCTGGGTCTGGGCGGAGCGCACCGCCGCGGAGGCGTCGGCCAGCAGCGGGACGGCCTGGTCGGTCACGTCCGCCACGAGCTTGGTGGTCGCCCTGAGCGTCTGGGCCACCCTCACCAGCGCGACGGCGAGGAAGGAGACCAGGATCGCCCAGAAGACGGCCACCAGGATCCCGGCCACCTCGCCACCGGACACTGTGCGCACCCGCTCCCTGAAACGTGCCTCTGCATCGGTCTACATCGAAAAAGTCGTGCCCCGAGCCTATCGCGCCGGGGATGGGGCTCCGTACCGGATTACCGCCCCTGCCCGGTGGAGTTGCGCGACGCGATTGTACGGTCTGAATACTGTTCAGTACGCTCCGTATTCCATGTGAGATCCCCAGCCCGGCGACGGCACCGCGTACGGCAACCTCCCCGTGGAGCTCGACGCGTTCGTGGGGCGGTCCGCCGAACTCGCCGGGCTGGCGCGGGCACTCGGTGCCTCGCGCCTTGTGACGCCGACCGGCCCGGGCGGAGTCGGCAAGTCGCGGCTGGCGGCCCGTGCGGCGCCGGACGGCGGGTCGCGCGACAGTGCCTGGCGTGTGGAGCCGGCGCCGGTGCGCGACCCGGAGTCCGTCGACCATGCGGTCGTGGCGGCCCTGGGACTGACCGACCACACCCTGCGGCGACCGCGCGCGGCGCTGCTCGACCACCTCGCGGACCGTCGACTCCTGCTCGTCCTGGACGGGTTCGAGCACTTGGTGGACGTGTGTGCCTCGCCGGTGGCCGACCTCCTGCGCCGGGCGCCGGGGCTCCGGGTGCTCGCCGCTGGTCACAGCTGGGGAGGGCGACGCGGAGGAGGCCGCGCTGCTCCAGGGCGCGGAGGCCGCGTTGTGGCCGTCGGTGGGGCTGCCGCAGTTCGGCTCGGCGTACTGCAACGCGCCGCACGAGTTGTGCGAGACGACGGCCCGGGAGCGGCTGGGCGACAAGCGGTACGAGGAGTGCGTACGGCGGGCAGGAGGCTCGGGCGGGAGGCGGCCGTGGCCCGGGCGCTGCGGCGGGGCGGCGGGGCGGCACGCGGTCGCCGGACGCCTTGCCGGCGCCGCGCGCACCGGTCCGGCATGCGCGGGGTGCGGCGGACATGCACGAACCCGCCGCCTCGCCCACCCGGAAGGGCGGGGAGACGGCGGGCTGAGGTGGTACTACCGCCTGCCGATGATCAGCGGGCGTAGTACTCGACGACGAGCTGCTCGTCGCAGATGACCGGGACTTCCTTGCGGTTCGGCTCGCGGTCCAGGCGGAACGCCAGGGCCTTGAGGTTCACCTGCAGGTAGCGGGGGGTCTCACCGTCGGGGGCGAAGCCACCCTCGCGGGCGATCGCGAAGAGGGTCTTCTCGCGGCTGCGCTCGCGGACCATCACGACGTCGTCGGGACGGACGCGGAACGACGGCTTGTCGACCTTCTGGCCGTTGACCTCGATGTGGCCGTGAACGACCATCTGACGGGCCTGATAGATGGTGCGGGCGATGCCCGAACGCAGGACCAGGGCGTCGAGACGGCGCTCGAGCTCCACGATCAGGGCCTCACCGGTCTTGCCCTGCACCTTGGAGGCACGCTCGTAGGCGCGGACCAGCTGGCGCTCGGAGATGTCGTACTGCGCGCGCAGACGCTGCTTCTCCAGCAGACGGACCTTGTAGTCCGAGTTCTGCTTGCGACCACGGCCGTGCTCACCCGGCGGGTAGGGACGGGCCTCGAAGTACTTGACGGCCTTCGGGGTCAGCGCGATGCCGAGGGCACGCGACTTCTTGACCTTGGGGCGGGACTGGTTCGCCACTGTCCTTTTCTCTTTCCTTGTTTCGGCTTGTCAGGGTTGAGGGAGGTCGCATCCGCAGCCGGGGAAACCCGCCCTGTCCTCGTCCTGGCGGACTGTCGGACAGGATGGGCAGCCGCTCCCCTGGTCTGGGCACATACGTGCAGCACGCGAGTGGCCCACCGACCGTTTCCGGAGTTCCGGGTGGTGGTGGGCTGCCCGCGACACCGTTCGACGGTGCGCGACGCTCCTGGAGTCAGTCCGCGAGGGACTGGATCTCCGGCTGACTGTCCCGCTCTGACTGCGCAGGACTCAGCACCGCGTCGAAGTCTACAGGGCGCTCAGGACCGCCTGCGACCGAGGTGCTTCCTGGTCCACTCGACGGCGTCCGCGTATCGCGCCTCGGCGCCGTGCCGGGTCGGGGCGTAGTACTCGCGGTCCTTGAGGGCGTCCGGGGCGTACTGCTGGGCGGCGATGCCCTCGGGCACGTCGTGCGGATAGACGTACCCCTGTGCGTGGCCCAGTTTGGCGGCTCCCTTGTAGTGCCCGTCGCGCAGGTGCGGCGGGACGGGTCCGGCCAGTCCCTTGCGTACGTCGTCCATGGCGGCGCCGATCGCCGTGGTCGCGGAGTTGGACTTGGGGGCCAGGGCGAGGGCGATGGTGGCGTGGCTGAGGGTGAGGGCGGCCTCGGGGAAGCCGATCAGGGCGACGGCCTGGGCGGCGGCGACCGCGATCGGCAGGGCGCCCGGATCGGCGAGGCCGATGTCCTCGCTGGCGGAGATCATCAGGCGGCGGGCGATGAAGCGGGGGTCCTCGCCGGCCTCGATCATCCGGGCCAGGTAGTGCAGGGCGGCGTCGACGTCGGAGCCGCGGATTGACTTGATGAGCGCGCTGGCGACGTCGTAGTGCTGGTCGCCGTCGCGGTCGTACTTCACGGCGGCCCGGTCGACCGTCTGCTCCAGGGTCTGGAGGCTGATCTCGCTCTCACCCTGGTCCAGTGCGGCTCCGGCGGCGGCCTCCAGGGCCGTCAGGGCGCGCCGGGCGTCGCCGCCGGCGATCCGCAGCAGGTGCTCCTCGGTGTCCTCGGGGAGCGTGACCGCGTCCTTGAGGCCGCGCTCGTCGGTGAGGGCGCGCTTGATGAGGCCGCGCAGGTCGTCGTCGGTGAGGGGTTCGAGGGTGAGGAGAAGGGAGCGGGACAGCAACGGGGAGATCACCGAGAAGTACGGGTTCTCGGTGGTCGCCGCGATCAGGGTCACCCAGCGGTTCTCGACGGCCGGGAGGAGGGAGTCCTGCTGGGCCTTGCTGAAGCGGTGGATCTCGTCGAGGAAGAGGACGGTCTCCTTGCCGAAGCCGCCGGTGGCGCGGCGGGCGCCGTCGATGACCGCCCGGACCTCCTTCACGCCCGCGGTGATCGCCGACAGTTCGACGAAGCGCTTGTTGGTGGCCTTCGAGACGACGTACGCCAAGGTCGTCTTGCCGGTGCCGGGCGGGCCCCAGAGGATGACCGAGGACGGGCCGGCGGGGCCGCCCGCGCCCTCGCCGACCAGGCGGCGCAGGGGCGAGCCCGGCTTCAGCAGGTGCTGCTGGCCCACCACCTCGTCGAGGGTGCGCGGGCGCATCCGGACCGCCAGGGGGCTTCCTGCCGGATCCTTCTCCTGGCGTTCTTCTGCGGCTGCGGTGAACAGGTCGGGCTCCACGTCCAAAACCCTAAATCACCGCACTGACAACGCGGCAGGGCGTGGTCAGCTGGTCCAGAACTCCCACCAGCGGGTCAGGATCAGCATGCCGATGATGCCGATGTGCAGCGCGGGCACGACCCAGGTGAACTCGCCGAAGAAGCTCTTGAGCCGGCGCGGGGCAGGCAGGAAGTCGTTACGGATGTTGAACGACGTCACGTACCAGAACATGATGATCGTGGCGACCCAGGCCAGGGAGCACCACAGGCACAGGGCGTTGATCCGGTACAGGGACTGGAACTGCAGCCAGGTGCAGAAGCCCACTCCGAAGAGCGTGCCGAAGTTGAAGGTCAGCCAGTACCAGCGCGGGAAGCGGGCGCGGGCGAGCAGGCTGATGCCGACGCAGATGACGATGCCGTAGCAGACCAGGCCGAGCATCGGGTTGGGGAAGCCGAAGGCGGCGGCCTGCTTGGACTCCATCACGCTGCCGCAGGACACCACGGGGTTGAGGCTGCAGCCCGGTGTGAAGGTCGTGCCCGCGACCTTGGCCTCGAGCAGCTTGAACTTGTCGATCGTGATGACCCAGGCGGCGAGCAGTCCGGCGGCGCCGGTGATCACCAGCAGCAGGGCGAAGGCACGGCTCCCGCCCTCCGTACGCGGCGCGGCCGCTTCGGCGCGCTCCGGCTCGGGCTTGGTGGAGACGTCCTTGACTGTCGTCTTGCTCATCACGCCGATTCCGTCACTTGAGACTTGGACCATCTTCGGGCAGGGCCATTGTGCCGCACACGGCCGTGCGTCCACCGTTCGGTGGACATAAGGGGGTACGCACGGTCGTCCCGGAGCGTTCGGTTCCAGCCGAGGCTCGAGGCATGACAACACACGCGAACGATCTCGCGGTGGACGTACGGGGGCTGCGCAAGCAGTACGGGGACGTGACCGCGGTGGACGGCATCGACCTCGGCATCCGCCGGGGCGAGGTCTACGGTCTGCTCGGGCCCAACGGTGCGGGCAAGAGCACCACGGTGGAGATCCTGCAGGGCAACCGGAGCCGGGACGCGGGCGAGGTCCGTGTCCTCGGCGCCGACCCGGCGACCGGCACGCGCGCGTGGCGCTCGCGCGTCGGAATCGTCTGGCAGGACGAATCTGCGCCCGCGGAGTTGACGGTCGGCGAGTCGGTGCGCCACTTCGCCCGCTACTACCCGCGGCCGCGGGACCCGGAGGAGGTCATCGGCCTGGTGGGTCTGGAGGCCAAGGCCGGCAGCCGGATCAAGGCTCTCTCGGGCGGTCAACGCCGGCGTCTCGATGTGGCGCTCGGTGTGATCGGCGGCCCCGAACTGCTGCTCCTGGACGAGCCGACGACCGGCTTCGACCCGGCGGCCCGGCGCCAGTTCTGGGAGCTCATCCGCAGGCTCGCCGACGAGGGCACGACGATCCTGCTGACCACGCACTACCTGGAGGAGGCGGAGACGCTCGCGCACCGGCTGGCGATCGTCGCCAGGGGCCGGGTCGTGGCCGAGGGCGAGCCCGGCACCCTGCGGGAGCGGCACGGCACGGGGACCACCGTCGAGTGGGCGGAGGCCGACGGCAGCGTGCGTTCCATGCGCACGGACACGCCGACGAGGACGGTCGCCGAGCTCATGCACCGCTTCGACGGCGAGATCCCGGGACTTCGGGTGAGCCGCCCCACGCTCGAGGACGTCTACCTCGGGCTGACCGGACAGGAGGACGCACGATGACGACGACCGTCGCACGGGCCCGCACGGACAGCCCGACCGGGCGACTGCCGGGAGCCTGGGGGCTCGGGATGCAGCGCGGCGCCCTGGAGATCAAGCAGTTCTTCCGGCAGCGCGACCAGGTGGTGTTCACCTTCGCCTTCCCGGTGGTGTTCCTGTTCCTGTTCGCGTCGATCTTCCATGACGACGTGAGCGGCGCGGGCATCACCGCCTCGCAGCTGTACGTTCCGGCGATGACGGCCGCCGGAATCATGTCGACGAGCTTCCAGTCCCTCGGCATCTCGATCGCGATCGAACGCGACGAGAAGGTGCTGCGCCGACTTCGCGGCACGCCCATGCCTCCGTCCGCGTACTTCCTCGGCAAGATCTGGCTGGTTCTGGTCACCGGTCTCCTGGAGACCGCGATCCTTCTGCTCGTCGGCACCACCTTCTACGACGTCGATCTCCCTTCGAGCGCCGCCCGTTGGTTCGACCTGGCGTGGATCTTCGTCCTCGGACTCACGGCGTGCGCGCTGCTCGGCATCGCGATCAGCTCGGTCCCGAAATCGGGCAAGAGTGCCACCTCCGTGGTCGTCCTGCCCTTCCTCGTCCTGCAGTTCATCTCCGGGGTGTACATCGCCATCGACACCATCCCGGACTGGATGCTGAACATCGGTGCCCTGTTCCCGTTGAAGTGGATGTGCCAGGGGCTGCGCGGGGTGTTCCTGCCGGAGTCGGCACAGGTCCTGGAGCAAGCCGGCGGCTGGGAGTTCGGGCGGGTCGCCCTGGTGCTCGGGGCCTGGTGCGTCGGAGGATTGGTGCTGTGCCTGCTGACCTTCCGGTGGAAGAACCGGCGCGACGGATGAGCGGTCCGGCGGGGGCGGGCGGCGCGTACACCTGGGACCGCTCGTTCCGGCTCTGGGACACCTACTTCGCGCTGATCTGGCTGGCCACCCTGACGTTCGTGCTGGGCACGGGACACCCGGGGTGGCCGGTCCGCGTCACCGCGGCGGCGCTGCTGGTGCCGCTGATCCCCCTGTTCGTGTGGGTGGGACGTCCCCTCCTGAAGGAGGATCCGCCCGACGCGCGGAAGGCACTCGGCTACCTCACTGCGATGATGGCGCTGTTCCTGCCGTCGGCGATCCTGGTCGGCGAGACCCGTCTGATGACGTTCGCACTCGTCCCGCAGTGCTTCATGACGCTGCGGATGCGGTGGGCGCTGGCCGCCGTGGCCGTCATCAACCTCGGGCCCGTGGTGGGCTGGG
Organism: Streptomyces sp. HUAS ZL42; assembly: GCF_040782645.1. Classification (GTDB taxonomy): domain Bacteria; phylum Actinomycetota; class Actinomycetes; order Streptomycetales; family Streptomycetaceae; genus Streptomyces. The sequence continues at coordinate 8,037,925 of NZ_CP160403.1, read as the reverse complement.
CGCTGCTGTGGTGGCCCAGTGACCAGGACGTCTTCTTCAACGGGCTGTTCGCCGTGGTCACCCTGACCTTCTCGGTGGCCGTCGGCAGCTGGGTGATCCGGATCATCGAGCAGAGCCAGGAACGGGCCGCGCTGATAGCGGAGTTGGACGCCAGCCGCCACGAGGTCGCGCGGCTGTCGGCGGCACACGGCGCCCTGGCCGAGCGGGAGCGGATGGCCCGCGAGATCCATGACACCCTCGCGCAGGGCTTCACCAGCCTGCTGATGCTGACCCAGGCGGTGGAGGCCGAACTCGACCACGACGTCCCGCAGGCCCGCCGCCATCTCGCGCTGATGGACGAGACCGCCCGGCAGAATCTCGCCGAGGCGCGCGCCCTGGTCTCCGGCGGTACGCCCGCCGACCTCGAAGGGGCCTCCCTGCCCGACGCGCTGCGGCGCCTGGCCGCCCGGCACGATGCCACGCTGGACGTGACCGGCCCGGTGCGCCCACTGCCCGCCGGCCCCGAGGTGGTGGCGCTGCGCTCCTGCCAGGAGGCGCTGGCGAACGCCCGTAAGCACGCCGGGAGTTCGGTGGCGGTGGGCATCGCGCTGACGTACGCCGACAACACGCTCACCGTGTCCGTGCGGGACGACGGCTGCGGCTTCGAACCGGGCGCGCCCTGTGACGGCTACGGTCTTGCGGGGCTGCGTGCCAGGGCCACGGAGGTCGGCGGGACCGCGCAGATCAGCAGCAGGCCCGGCGACGGTACGACGGTGACCGTACGCCTGCCCGTATCGCCGTCATCGCCTTCGAGGAGCTCAGCGTGATCCGGATCGTCCTGGCCGACGACCATCCCGTCGTACGGGAGGGCCTGCGGGCGATGCTCAGTGCCGAGCCCGACCTGGAGGTGGTCGCGGACGCGTCGAGCGGCCCTCAGGCGGAGGCGCTGGCGGCGGAACTCCGGCCCGACATCGTGCTCATGGACCTGCGGATGCCGGGCGGCGGGGGCGTCGACTCGATCGTGCGGATGAGCGAGGCGGGTCTGCCGTGCCGGGTGATCGTCCTGACGACGTACGAGACGGACCGCGACATCCTGCGGGCCGTGGAGGCCGGGGCGGCGGGGTACCTGCTCAAGGACCTGCCGAGGGGTGAGCTGGCGGAGGCGGTACGGGCGGCGGCGCGGGGCGAGACGGTACTGGCGCCGTCGGTGGCCGCGCGGCTGGTGGACCAGCTGCGCGCGAAACCGGAGCGGCCGCGGCTGTCAGAGCGGGAGACTGCGGTGCTTCGGCTGGTGGCGGAGGGTTGCACGAACGCGGAGATCGGGCGGCGGCTGTACATCGGGGAGTCGACCGTGAAGACGCATCTGCTGCGGGCGTTCGGCAAGTTGGGGGTGGACGACCGCACGGCAGCGGTGACGAGTGCGATGCGGTACGGGTTGCTCGACTGAGGTTTCCTGCGCCCGTCCCCGCGGGGTGGGACGGGTAGGGGCGGCGGGGGCGAGAACCACCCGCCCGCCACCCCGGGACCCTCAGCCCAGCCTTGCCTCCAGCTCCGCCACGATCTCGTGCACGCCGATCGCGACCTGCTCTCCGGAGTCCATGTCCTTGAGCTGGACTACGCCCTCCGCGAGGTCCCGCTCCCCGGCGACGATCGCGTACCGGGCGCCGCTGCGGTTGGCGTTCTTCATGGCGCCCTTGAGACCCTTCGAGCCGTACATGAAGTCGGCGGCGATGCCGACCTTCCGCAGCTCGGTGACCTTCGTGAACAGCAACCGCCGGGCCTCCGCTCCGAGCGGCACCGCGAACACGCTGGTCACGGAGGGGAGTTCGAGCTCGACGCCCTCCGCCTCCAGCGCGAGAACCGTACGGTCGACACCGAGGGCCCACCCCACCGACGGCAGCGCGGGGCCACCGATCATCTCGGAGAGGCCGTCGTAGCGGCCGCCACCGCCGACCGCGGACTGGGAGCCCAGACCGTCGTGGACGAACTCGAAGGTCGTACGGGTGTAGTAGTCCAGGCCGCGGACCAGCTTCGGGTCGTCCTCGAAGGAGACACCGGCTCCCGTGATCAGCTCGCGGACCTCCTCGTGGTACGCCTTGCAGGCATCGCACAGGTAGTCGCGCAGCAGCGGGGCGCCCGTCAGCTGCTTCTGCACCGACTCCCGCTTGTCGTCCAGCACCCGCAGCGGGTTGATGTCGACGCGGCGGCGCGTGTCCTCGTCCAGGTCCAGTCCACGCAGGAAGTCCTGCAGGGCGGCCCGGTACACCGGCCGGCACTCCTTGTCGCCCAGGCTGTTCAGCAGGACACGGAAGTTGCTGAGCCCCAGCGACCGGTACGCGTGGTCGGCCAGGATGATCAGCTCGGCGTCCAGGGCCGGGTCCTCGGCGCCGATCGCCTCGGCGCCGACCTGGGAGAAGTGGCGGTAGCGCCCCGCTTGGGGCTGCTCGTACCGGTAGTAGGAACCCGAGTACCAGAGCTTGACAGGGAGGTTGCCGGCCTTGTGCAGGTTGGCCTCGAGTGCGGCGCGCAGCACGGAAGCCGTTCCCTCGGGGCGCAGCGCCAGCTTGTCGCCGCCCTTCGTCTCGAAGGCGTACATCTCCTTGGTGACGATGTCGGTGGACTCACCGACACCACGGGCGAACAACTCGACGTTCTCGAAGCCGGGTGTCTCGATGTAGCCGTAGCCGGAGTTGCGAAGGGGGGTGGCGATCGCCTCGCGTACCGCGAGGAACTTCGCGGAGCGCGGCGGAATCAGGTCGTACGTGCCCTTGGGTGCCTGAAAGGTACTCACGGAAAGTCTCTCGTCACATTCCTCGTCGGGGAGCGTCCACGCTCCCGAGGCCGGCGGCCACCTGCCGCAGATACGGGTTGGTGGCGCGCTCCTGGCCGATGGTCGTCTGGGGGCCGTGGCCGGACAGCACCACGGTCGAGTCGTCGAGCGGCAGGCACACGCGGGCCAGCGAGTCGAGCATCTCGGCCATGTCACCGCCGGGCAGGTCGGTGCGTCCTATGGAGCCGGCAAAGAGCAGATCACCCGAGAAGAAGACCGACGGGATGTCCGCGGTCTCGGGCATCTGGAAGGTCACCGACCCCCTGGTATGGCCCGGCGCGTGCGCGACGGAGAACTCGAGGCCCGCGAGGTCCAGCTTCGCGCCGTCGGTCAGCTCCTTGACGTCGTCCGGCTCCCCCACGGTCAGCTCGCCCATCAGCGGCATGCCGATGGACCGGCCGAGCGCCTTCTCGGGGTCCGCCATCATGTAGCGGTCCTCGGGGTGGATCCACGCCGGCACGTCGTGCGCGCCGCACACGGGGACGACCGAGGCCACGTGGTCGATGTGGCCGTGGGTGAGGACGACGGCGACGGGCTTGAGCCGATGCTTCTTCAGCGCTTCCTCGACTCCTGAGGCCGCCTGATGGCCCGGGTCGATGATCACGCACTCCTCACCGGCGGCGGGGGCGACGAGATAACAGTTCGTCCCCCAGGCCCCGGCGGGGAACCCGGCAATGAGCACGATCGTCCTTCGTTGTGTCGATACGGGCGGCTGCAGCTGTGGTCAGAAGCCTACCGGCGCTGCCGATTCCTCAGCGAACCCATATACGGTACGGGGCACACGCAGGTGGTCGGCTCACAAGACGCACGCGTCCCAGTCGACGTACGAGACGCATGAGGAGAGAACCCGGTGGTCACCCAGGAACAGCGGAAGCGGCAGCTCGCCCGGGAGAAGTTCTTGCGGCAGCAGCAGCGGCGCACGGCCGCGCGGCGCAAGGCGCGGGTGCGCAATTCGGTGATCGCGTCGGTGCTCGGGGTGATCCTGGTGGGCAGCCTGGCGCTGTACACGACCGGGGTCCTCAAGGACGACGGCGACGACAAGGCCGACGCGAGTGCCAGCGCGAGCGCGGAGCCCACCCCGAGCGCCGCGAAGGACCCGTGCGAGAAGGCCGCTTCCGGCAAGGTCAAGCCGCTGACCTGGAAGAAGGAGCCGGCGATCACCATCGACAAGTCGGCGAAGTACACGATGAAGCTCGCGACGACGTGCGGTGACATAGACATCGCCCTGAAGTCGTCGGCGGCCCCGCACACCGTGAACTCGTTCAACTTCCTGGCGGGCGAGGGCTACTTCGACCACACCAAGTGCCACCGGCTCACCACGAGCGGCATCTACGTGCTGCAGTGCGGCGACCCGACGGGCAGCGGCAGCGGCGGTCCCGGCTACACGATCCCGGACGAGAATCTGAAGGACAAGAGCCTCAAGGACAACGTCTACCCGGCGGGTACGGTCGCGATGGCGAACACCGGCCAGGCGCACACCGGCGGCAGCCAGTTCTTCCTCGTGTACCAGGACAGTCAGCTTCCGCCCAGCTACACACCGTTCGGTACCGTGTCCGAATCGGGCTTGAAGGTCCTGAAGAAGATCGCGGCCGCGGGCGACAGCACGGGCGCCGGTGACGGGGCGCCGAACGCGACAGTCGTGATCAACAAGGCGACGGTCACGAAATCCTGATGCTCAGCACGGCCAACTGCGCAATTTCGGTCGCGCGGGATGCGGACAGGCAACCCGCTGGTCGCCTATGTTGGCCGTGACGAAACTGTGGACGATGCCCGGGGGCGCCGAGGCCCCGGCGGGCATCATGTGGAGGAGGCGCTGTGAGCAGCGACCCGTGGGGCCGCGTCGACGAGACGGGGACCGTGTACGTGCGTACGGCCGACGGCGAGCAGGTCGTCGGTTCCTGGCAGGCCGGCTCCCCTGAGGAGGCGCTGGCCTACTTCGAGCGCAAGTACGAGGGCCTGGTTGTCGAGATCGGCCTCCTCGAGAAGCGAGTGCAGACCACCGACCTGTCGGCGAAGGACGCCCAGACCGCCATCGACCATCTGCGCGAGCAGGTCGACGCGCATCACGCCGTGGGTGACCTGGACGCGCTGCGGGCCCGGCTGGACAAGCTCGTGGCGACCGTCGAGGCGCGGCGGGAGGAGCGCAAGCAGCAGCGGGCGCGGCAGTCCGACGAGGCACGGCATGCCAAGGAGGCGCTGGTCACCGAGGCGGAGCAGCTGGCGCAGTCCGACCAGTGGCGGGCGGCCGGCGAGCGGCTGCGGGCCCTGGTGGACACCTGGAAGGGGCTGCCACGACTCGACCGCAAGTCGGACGACGAGCTGTGGCACCGCTTCTCGCACGCGCGGTCGGCGTTCTCCAAGCGCCGCAAGGCGCACTTCGCGCAGCTGGACGCGCAGCGCGAGGAGGCCCGCAGGACCAAGGAGCGGCTGGTCGCCGAGGCCGAGTCCCTGTCGGGGTCGACCGACTGGGGTCCGACGGCCGCGCGCTACCGCGAGCTGATGGCGGAGTGGAAGGCGGCGGGGCGCGCCCAGCGCGAGCACGAGGACGATCTGTGGAACCGTTTCCGCGGTGCCCAGGACGTGTTCTTCGCCGCCCGCAGCTCGGTGTTCGCCGAGCGGGACGCCGAGCAGGCCGAGAACCTGAAGCTGAAGGAGGAGCTGGCCGAGGAGGCCGAGAAGCTCCTGCCGGTCACCGACCTCAGGGCGGCCCGCGCCGGGTTCCGCTCGATCAACGAGCGCTGGGAGGCCATCGGCCATGTGCCGCGTGACGCCCGGCCGAAGGTCGAGGGCCGTATGCACGCCGTCGAGCGGGCCATCCAGGAGGCCGAGGAGGCCGAGTGGCGCCGGACGAACCCTGAGGCACGCGCGCGTGCCGAGGGTCTGACGGGCCAGCTCCAGGCCGCCGTGGACAAGCTGCAGGGCCAGATCGAGCAGGCGCGCGCCCAGGGCAACAACGCCCGGGCCGACAAGCTCGAGAAGGAGCTGGAGGGCCGCCAGGCGCTCCTGGACCAGGCGCTGAAGGGCCTGCAGGAGTTCGGCGGCTGACGGCAGTCGGCCACAGGCCACCGAAGAGGCCCCCGTACGTCGCGTACGGGGGCCTCTGACGTGCTTGGGGCGGCAGCTGCGGCCCTCGCGGCGGCTGCTACGGCCTGCGCGCCGACGTCACCCGGTACACGTCGTAGACGCCCTCCACGCCCCGTACGGCCTTCAGTACGTGGCCGAGGTGCTTCGGGTCGCCCATCTCGAAGGTGAAGCGGGACGTGGCGACGCGGTCCCGGGAGGTCTGGACGGCCGCGGACAGGATGTTGACGTGCTGGTCCGACAGGACCCGGGTGACGTCCGAGAGGAGGCGGGAGCGGTCCAGCGCCTCTACCTGGATGGCGACCAGGAAGACCGAGGACTGGGTGGGCGCCCACTCGACCTCGAGGATGCGCTCCGGCTCACGGGACAGTGACTCCACGTTGACGCAGTCGCTGCGGTGAACCGATACGCCACTACCGCGCGTGACGAAACCGATGATCGGGTCGCCGGGGACGGGCGTACAGCAGCGGGCCAGTTTGACCCAGACGTCGTCGACGCCCTTGACGACCACGCCGGGGTCCTGGCTGCTGCGCCGCTTGCGGCCGCGGGTGCGGGACGGCGGTACCGCCTCGTCGATCTCCTCGGTGGCGGCCTCCTCGCCACCGAGGGCCTGCACCAGCTTCTGCACGACGTTCTGCGCGGCCACATGGCCCTCGCCGATCGCCGCGTACAGCGAGGAGATGTCGGGGTAGCGCATCTCGTGCGCCAGCGTCACCAGCGAGTCGCCGGTCAGGATGCGCTGGATCGGCAGGTTCTGCTTGCGCATGGCGCGCGCGATCGCGTCCTTGCCGTGCTCGATCGCCTCGTCCCGGCGTTCCTTGGAGAACCAGGCGCGGATCTTGTTGCGGGCCCGCGGGGACTTCACGAAGCCGAGCCAGTCGCGGGAGGGACCCGCGCCGGGGGCCTTGGAGGTGAAGACCTCCACCAGGTCGCCGTTGTCCAGGTTCGATTCGAGCGGTACGAGCCTGCCGTTGACGCGGGCTCCTATCGTCCGGTGGCCGACCTCCGTGTGGACCGCGTACGCGAAGTCCACCGGTGTCGCCCCGGCCGGGAGCGCTATGACGTCGCCCTTCGGGGTGAAGACGAAGACCTCGTTGCGGGAGAGGTCGAAGCGCAGCGACTCGAGGAACTCGCTGGGGTCCTCGGTCTCCTTCTGCCAGTCCAGGAGCTGCCGCAGCCACGCCATGTCGTTGATGGCGTCCTTGTCCTTGCCGGACGTCCTGGGAGCGTCCGTACGGACCTTGGAGGCGCCCGCGACGGCCTCCTGCTTGTACTTCCAGTGCGCGGCGATGCCGTACTCGGCGCGGCGGTGCATGTCGAACGTGCGGATCTGGAGCTCGACCGGCTTGCCGTTGGGGCCGATGACCGTCGTGTGCAGCGACTGGTACATGTTGAACTTGGGCATCGCGATGTAGTCCTTGAACCGCCCTGGAACCGGGTTCCAGCGGGCGTGGACGGTGCCCAGGGCCGCATAGCAGTCCCTGACCGTGTCCACCAGGACGCGGATGCCCACCAGGTCGTAGATCTCCGCGAAGTCGCGGCCGCGGACGATCATCTTCTGGTAGACGCTGTAGTAGTGCTTCGGGCGGCCGGTGACGGTCGCCTTGATGCGGGCGGCACGCAGGTCGGCCTGGACCTCGTCGGTCACCACGGCGAGGTACTCGTCGCGCTTGGGGGCGCGCTCGGCGACGAGGCGGACGATCTCGTCGTACATCTTGGGATAGAGGATCGCGAAGGCGAGGTCCTCCAGCTCCCACTTGATGGTGTTCATGCCCAGGCGGTGGGCGAGCGGCGCGTAGATCTCGAGGGTCTCGCGCGCCTTCTTCTCCTGCTTCTCGCGCTTGAGGTAGCGCATGGTGCGCATGTTGTGCAGACGGTCGGCGAGCTTGATGACCAGGACGCGCGGATCCTTGGCCATCGCGACGACCATCTTGCGCACGGTCTCGGCCTGCGCGGCCTCACCGAACTTGACCTTGTCCAGCTTGGTGACGCCGTCGACGAGGAGCGCGACCACGTCGCCGAAGTCGCGGCGCAGGTCGTCCAGGCCGTATTCGGTGTCCTCGACCGTGTCGTGCAGCAGGCCCGCCATGAGGGTGGCCGGATCCATGCCCAGCTCGGCGAGGATCGTGGTCACCGCGAGGGGGTGCGTGATGTACGGGTCGCCGCTCTTGCGCTTCTGGCCGCGGTGCCAGCGCTCGGCGACCTGGTAGGCGTTCTCGATCTGGCGCAGCGTCGCCGTTTCGATCTTCGGGTCGTTGCTGCGGACTATCCGCAGCAACGGCTCCAGGACCGGGTTGTACGGGTTCGCGCGCTGGACGCCGAGACGGGCCAGACGGGCACGGACGCGGTTGGAGGAGCCGGAGCGGGCGGGCTGGCCCGCGGCCGGGCGGGCCGCGGACCCGGAGCGCTCGGGCGGGGCAGGCTGGGGCCGTGGCTGCTCGGCCGGCTTGTCGACAGGCGCGGACCGGGCGTGCTCGACCGGCCCGCGGGTGTCTTTCTTCGCATGCGGCGCGGGCGTGGCCGCGGGCGCCGAGGCGGACTCGGGCTTGGCGGCGGTCAGGTGCTGGGCCTCGTCTGGCAAGAGGACTCCTCGTGCGCGATCCGGGTCCCCCGGTCAGGCTCCGGAGGACCCATCGTAGCGATCCTGGGCTCCGGGATCGCCTTCAGGCCGATGTGAGGGCCGTCTACCCGAGAAACACAAGAGGCGGGCACCGGATTCCTCCGGGCCCGCCTCCGCGGTGTCCCACACGTGGCATGCGCCTTTCCAGCGCCTTGCGCGCGCCTTTCGCGCCGGTGCCCGGAAGCTCCCCGAGCGCTCGTACGCAGGTGGCTCAGATCGTGAGCAGTGCCTCCAGCGGCGCCCCGTCGAGCGCCGCCTCCAGCCGGGCGCGCCCGGCCAGGAAGCTGAGCTCCATCAGCACGGTCACGCCCGCGACCCGGGCACCCGCGCGGCGGATCAGCTCCAGTGACGCCTCTGCCGTACCCCCGGTGGCGAGCACATCGTCGACCACCAGCACGCGATCGTCCTCACGCAGGTCCTCCGCGTGCACCTCGATCTCGGCCGAGCCGTACTCCAGGTCGTACGCCTGGCTCAGGGTGGCTCCGGGGAGCTTGCCCGCCTTGCGTACGGGGATGAAGCCGATGCCCGCGCGGACGGCGACGGGGGCGCCCAGGATGAAGCCACGGGCCTCCAGGCCCACGACCTTGGTGGCGCCGGTGCGCTCGGCGGTCTGGGCGAACGCGTCGGTGAGGGCCGTGAACGCCGCCGGGTCCGCCAGAAGCGGGGTGATGTCCTTGAACATCACGCCCGGCTCCGGGTAGTCGGCCACGTCGCGGATGCGGCTGAGGAGAAGTTCCTTGATGCCGGTGGTCATCGGCGCTTCCCGGAGGGTCGGCCACGGCCCCGCCCACGGGACGCGGGCTGACTGCGCGGGCCGACGACCGCCGGAGCGGCGTCCTCGGGCTCGTCGCCGTACACGTCGACGCCGCGCGCCTGCGCGAGCTCCTCCTCGGCGGCGGCCTGGGCCCGCTTGGCCAGGACCCGCTTCCTGAGGGCCTTCATCTGCGGCTCGCGCTCCTTGAGGTCGGCGACGAGCGGCGTGGCGATGAAGATCGAGGAGTACGCACCGGCGGCCAGACCGACGAACAGCGACAGCGAGATGTCGTTGAGCGTGCCCGCTCCGAGGAAGCCACCGCCGATGAAGAGCAGGCCCGCCACCGGCAACAGCGCGACCACCGTGGTGTTGATGGAACGGACCAGGGTGCTGTTGATCGAGCGGTTGGCGATGTCGCTGTAGGTCCAGCGGGTCTGCTTGGTGATGTCCTTCGTCTGCTCCTTGAGGCTGTCGAAGACGACGACCGTGTCGTAGAGCGAGTAACCCAGGATGGTCAGCAGACCGATCACCGTGCCCGGCGTGACCTCGAAGCCGACGAGGGCGTAGATGCCGGTGGTGATGGTGATGTCGTGGATCAGGGCGACGAGCGCGGCGATGGCCATGCGCCACTCGAACGCGATCGCCAGGTAGATCACGACGAGGACCATGAAGATCGCCAGACCCTGCCAGGCCTTGTTGGCGATCTGGTCGCCCCAGCTGGGACCGACCAGGTCGGCGGCGATCGACTCCGGATCGACCTTGAAGTCCCCGGCGAGCGTGTCCTTGATCTTGTCGGACTGCTGGGTGTCCATGCCGGCGATCTGGATGCGCATCGTGCCGTCGCCGAGCTTCTGCACGACGGCCTCGTGGCCGGACGCCTCCTCGGCGAAGGTCTCCGCCTGCGAGACGGAGACGCTGGTCTTCGGAGTCGTGAAGACGGCACCGCCCTGGAAGTCGATGCCCATGTTCAGGCCGCGCACCGCCAGGCCGACGATGGCCGTGATGGTGATCAGGACGGAGATGCCGTACCAGAGCTTGCGGTGGCCGATGAAGTCGTAGCTGACCTCGCCACGGTGCAGTCGGGCGCCGAGGTTGCCGAGTTTCGACATCTCTCTCACGCCTCCTTCGTCTCGACGGGGGCGGAGGGACGGCGGGTGCGGCGCAGCGGCGGTTGCGCACCCAGGCTCTTCGGGTCGAGGCCCGACCACTTGTGGCCGCTCGCGAAGAACTTCCGGCGGGCGAGCAGCGTCATCAGCGGCTTGGTGAAGAAGAACACCACGACGACGTCGAGGACGGTGGTCAGGCCGAGCGTGAACGCGAAGCCCTGGACCTTGCCGACGGTCACGATGAACAGCACCGCCGCGGCGAGGAACGACACGAAGTCGGAGACCAGGATGGTGCGCCGGGCACGCGGCCAGGCCCGCTCGACGGCGGGACGCAGCGAGCGGCCCTCACGGATCTCGTCCCGGATGCGTTCGAAGTACACGATGAACGAGTCCGCGGTGATACCGATGGCGACGATGGCACCGCACACGGCCGGCAGGTTCAGCGCGAAGCCGATGGCCGGGCCGAGCAACGCCATGATCACGTAGGTGAGGACCGCGGAGACGAGCAGCGAGGCCATCGCGACGATCGACAGGCCGCGGTAGTACGCCACCAGGTAGATGACGACCAGCGCGAGGCCGATGGCACCGGCGAGCAGACCGGCGCGCAGCTGGTCGCCGCCGAGCGCGGCGGTCACGGTGGTGACGCTCTGCTCCTTGAAGGAGAGCGGGAGCGCACCGTACGACAGCATGTTGGCGAGGCTCTGGGCCTCCTCCTGCTTGAAGCTGCCGGAGATCTGGGCCTGGCCGCCGGTGATCGCTTGCTGCACGTACGGGCTGGAGACGACGTCGCCGTCGAGCACGATGGCGAACTCGTTCTGCGGCTGGGTGTTCTGTGCGAGCTGCCCCGTGACGGTGGCGAACTTCTTGGAGCCCTTGGACGTGAAGGTCATGTTGACCTGCCAGCCGGCGGCGGTCTGCGTGTCGAAGACGGCCTGGGCCTTCTTGACGTCGGTGCCGTCGACGGCGGCCGGGCCCAGCAGGTACTTGTACCAGACCTTGTCGATCTCACCGCAGGCGACGGTCGAGTCGCCGGGCTTGACGCCTTCGCCGGTCTTGGCGCGGACCGATTCCTTCGTGCAGTCCAGGGCCGCGTACTTCGCCTGCAGCGCGGCGTCCTCGGCGGTGGTGGCGCCGCCGCTCGCGGAGGCCGACGGGCTGGCGGAGGCCTTTGCGCCGTCGGTCGCGGACGCGGACGGCGAGGAGTCGGCCTTCAGCGCGTCGGTGACGGCGCGGCCCTGCGAGGTGGCGGTGGCCGACGGGGACGCCGAGGAGGTCGCCTTCTCACCGGTGCCGGAGGCGGTCGCGGAAGGGCTCGCCGGCGAGCTCGGCGAGGCGCTGGACGAGCCGCTCGCGGACGGGCTCGGCGAGGCGGTGGCGGCGGAACCGGTGGCCTCCTGGGCCAGGACCGGACGGAAGTACAGCTTGGCGGTGGTGCCGACCTGCTCCCGGGCCTCCTTGGAGTTGGTGCCCTTGGGGATGTTCACGATGATGTTGCGGTCGCCCTGGGTCTGCACCTCCGCCTCGGAGACGCCCAGGCCGTTGACACGGCGGTTCATGATCTCGACCGCGGTGTCCATGTTGGCCTTGTTGATCGCGGACCCTTGGTCGGCCTTCGCCTCCAGCGTGATGCTGGTACCGCCGGCAAGGTCGATGCCCAGACGCGGGGTGGTGTGTCCGGTGGCGAACATGCCTCCGGTGAGCCCCACGATGGCGATCAGGATCAGGGCCAGCGAGCGCCCTGGCTTGCTCTGGGCGCTCGCGCTCCGGCCCTTGTTAGGTGCTGCCACCTTCTCGTACTCCCTCTCGGGCCGCCCCGCGCCGGGTCAGCGCTGCTGCGGCCATGACATGGTTCGGGATCCCCTGACGAGATGCGCATGTCGTGGGGCGCGCGAGTCTGACCCGCGCGCCCCACGACAGGGCTACTTCGCGTCGGAGTCGCCGTCGGTCTTCTTCGGCTCCGCGTCCGTCTTGGCCTCGGCGGCCTCGATGTCGTCGGACGTCTCCTCGGTCTCGTCCTTCTTGCCGAGGTCGACGGACTTTTCGTCGGAGGCGGCGGCAGCGGCGGCGGGCTCGTCGGTCTCGGTGAGGGAGGAGGCGTCGTCCGGGACGACGTCGGAGTCGGACTTCAGGTCGTGCTCGATGCCGTGGACGATGCGGTTGTACTCGTCGTCCGTCAGGACGGCGCCGATGGCGTTCTTCGCAAAGAGGAGCTCGACGCCCGGACCGGCGTCGAGGAGGACCGTGTCCTCGTTGACCTCCTTGACCGTCGCGTACATGCCCCCGATGGTGCGGACGCCGGAGCCGGGCTGCATCTCGTTCCGCATGTTCGCGGCCTGCTGCTGCTTCTTCTTGGCCGAACGGGTCATCAGGACCATGGCCCCGATGAGCACAATGAACGGGAGGAGGGTCACGATATTCACGGGACGGAATTTCCTTCGCACGACCGCGGCGGTGAGCGGCCTGGTGGATGGGGGTGGTCGGCGCCGCCTGCAAGGGCGGCATCGGCGGAGTCTAAGCGAGTCCGCGTGCATGGAACAACGCTCAGCATGTCACCTGGGTTCCTGACCCCGCCAATGTCCTCGCCGTCGTCCTCTTCATCACCGCCTTCTCATGCCCCGAAAAGGTCCTGCTGGCCGTTTCCCGCGGCTGACGAGCGGGGCGGGGTGAGACCGAGGTGTGCCCAGGCGGCGGGGGTGGCGACGCGTCCCCGCGGGGTACGGGCCAGCAGACCCTCCCTGACGAGGAAGGGTTCGGCCACCTCCTCCACGGTCTCCCGCTCCTCGCCCACCGCGACGGCGAGCGTGGACAGGCCGACCGGGCCACCTCCGAACAGCTTCAGCAGGGCCTCCAGTACGGCGCGGTCGAGACGGTCGAGGCCTCGGGCGTCGACCTCGTAGACCGCGAGGGCCGCTGCCGCGATCTCGCGGGTGATGAAGCCGTCGGCCTTGACCTGCGCGTAGTCACGGACGCGGCGCAGCAGACGGTTGGCGATGCGGGGCGTGCCGCGGGAGCGGCCGGCGATCTCCGCGGCGCCGTCCGCCTCGATCTCGACGTCGAGCAGGTTCGCCGAGCGGTGGATGACGCGCTCCAGCTCGGCGGGCTCGTAGAACTCCATGTGCGCGGTGAAGCCGAAGCGGTCGCGCAGCGGGGGCGGCAGCAGGCCCGCGCGCGTGGTGGCGCCGACCAGGGTGAACGGGGGCAGTTCGAGGGGGATGGCGGTGGCGCCGGGGCCCTTGCCGACGATGACGTCGACGCGGAAGTCCTCCATCGCCATGTAGAGCATCTCCTCGGCGGGCCGCGACATGCGGTGGATCTCGTCGAGGAAGAGCACCTCGCCCTCCTGGAGGGAGGAGAGGATCGCCGCGAGGTCGCCGGCGTGCTGGATGGCGGGACCGCTGGTGATGCGGATGGGGGCGCCCATCTCGGCCGCGATGATCATCGACAGGGTGGTCTTGCCGAGGCCGGGGGCCCCGGAGAGCAGCACGTGGTCGGCGGTGGCACCCCGCGCGCGTGCGGCGCGCAGCACGAGGTCGAGCTGCTCACGGACCTTCTCCTGGCCGATGAACTCGTCCAGGTCCTTGGGGCGCAGAGCGGCCTCGACGGCCTGGTCCTCACGGTCGGCGACAGAGCCCACCAGCCGCTCGGGGGCGGGGGTGTCGGTCGTGTCGTCCCAGTTCATGTGATGTGCCTCAACGGTGATGGGGTCAGCGTGCTCGGTTCAGGGTCTGCAGGGCCGCCTTCAGCAACTGGCCCACCTGGGGCGCGCCGCCCGCGGCCTCCGCCTGGGGGGCTACGGCGGACACGGCCTCGTCGGCCTCGCGGGTCGCGTACCCCAGGCCGATGAGGGCGGCGTGCAGCTGGTCGCGCCAGCCGGAGGTGACCGCCGTGCCGATCGCGGGTGCGCCGACCGGCTCGCCGAGGCGGTCCTTCAGCTCGAGAAGCAGTTTCTGGGCGCCCTTCTTGCCGATGCCGGGGACGGCGGTGAGCGCCTTTTCGTCGCCGGTGGCGACGGCACGGCGCAGCGCGTCCGGCGAGTGCACGGCGAGCATCGCCTGGGCGAGCCGCGGTCCCACGCCGCTGGCGGTCTGCAGCAGTTCGAAGATCTGCCGCTCGTCGTCGTCCGCGAAGCCGTACAGGGTCAGCGAGTCCTCCCGTACGACGAGGGACGTGGCCAGCTTGGTCTGCTGCCCCATGCGCAGTCCGGACAGTGTGTTGGGCGTGCACTGGACGGCGATGCCGATCCCGCCCACCTCGACCACGGCGGAGTTCGGGGCCAGGGCGGCGACCGGGCCGGTCACGAAGGCGATCATCCCGTACGGCCTTTCGATGTGTGCAGGGCGACGGCCTGCTGGAGTCGGTTCTGGGCGGGTGCGCGCCAGATGTGGCAGATGGCGAGCGCGAGGGCGTCGGCGGCGTCGGCGGGCTTGGGCGGTGCGTCGAGCCGCAGCAGACGGGTGACCATGGCGCCGACCTGGGCCTTGTCCGCGCGGCCGTTGCCGGTGACGGCTGCCTTGACCTCGCTCGGGGTGTGCAGTGCGACGGGGATGCCGCGGCGGGCGGCACAGAGCATGGCGACGGCGCTGGCCTGGGCGGTCCCCATCACCGTGCGTACGTTGTGCTGGCTGAACACCCGCTCCACGGCGACGAATTCGGGCCGGTGCTCGTCCAGCCACTGTTCGATGCCGCGCTCGATGGCGACGAGCCGGTGGCCCAGGTCCCCGTCCACGGGCGTACGGACGACGCCGACGCCGAGCATGGTGAGCGGGCGTCCGGCAACGCCCTCGACGACACCGACACCGCATCGGGTCAGTCCCGGATCCACCCCCAGTACGCGCAACCCCCTGCCCCTCCCTCTCGATCCCTCTCGATCGCCTGTTTGTGCAGGCTATCGGGTGCCACCGACAACGGCCCGTACCAACGCCCGGCAAAGCGACGGGCCGACGGGGGGTGTCCCGTCGGCCCGTTGAGCTTGGCGGCAGCGTTACGCGTCGACCTTCTCCATGATCTCGTCGCTGACGTCGAAGTTGGCGAAGACGTTCTGCACGTCGTCGCTGTCCTCGAGCGCGTCGATCAGCCTGAAGATCTTCTTGGCACCTTCCTCGTCCAGTTCGACCTGGACGGACGGCACGAAGCTGGACTCCGCGGAGTCGTAGTCGATCCCGGCCTCCTGGAGGGCGGTGCGGACCGCGACCAGGTCGGTGGCCTCGCTGATGACCTCGAAGGTCTCGCCGAGGTCGTTGACCTCCTCGGCGCCCGCGTCCAGGACGGCACCGAGGACGTCGTCCTCGCTCAGCTCACCCTTGGGGACGATGACGACGCCCTTGCGGCTGAACATGTACGACACGGAGCCCGGGTCGGCCATGTTGCCGCCGTTGCGGGTCATGGCGACGCGGACGTCGGAGGCGGCGCGGTTGCGGTTGTCGGTGAGGCACTCGATGAGCACCGCGACGCCGTTCGGGCCGTAGCCCTCGTACATGATCGTCTCGTAGTCGGCGCCACCGGCCTCGAGACCGCCGCCGCGCTTGATCGCGGAGTCGATGTTCTTGTTCGGCACCGACTGCTTCTTGGCCTTCTGGACGGCGTCGTAGAGCGTCGGGTTGCCGTCGAGGTCGACGCCGCCCATGCGGGCCGCGACCTCGATGTTCTTGATCAGCTTCGCGAAGAGCTTGCCGCGCTTGGCATCGATCACGGCCTTCTTGTGCTTCGTCGTGGCCCATTTAGAGTGGCCGGACATCTGCCTGTCTCCTTCGCGTAACCCATCTCTGCAACGAACGCCAGAGATCCTACAAGGACTCCGGTGTCCGGTTGGCGCGCACCATGTCGACGAACAGGGAGTGCACGCGGTGGTCGCCGGTCAGTTCCGGGTGGAACGACGTGGCCAGCGCGTTGCCCTGGCGGACCGCGACGATGTGGCCGTCGTGCTCGGCGAGCACCTCGGCCGCGGCGCCGACGGACTCGACCCAGGGGGCGCGGATGAAGACGCCTTCCACAGGATCGCCCGCGACGCCCCTGAAGTCGAGCGCGGCCTCGAAGGACTCGTTCTGCCGTCCGAAGGCGTTGCGGCGCACGATCATGTCGATGCCGCCGACGGTCTCCTGGCCCGAGCGCGGGTCGAGGATCTTGTCGGCGAGCATGATCATGCCCGCGCAGGTGCCGTAGACGGGCATCCCTTCCCGCACGCGCGCGCGGAGCGGCTCCATCACACCGAACAGGATGGCCAGCTTGGAGATGGTGGTCGACTCGCCGCCCGGGATGACCAGGCCGTCGACCTCGGCGAGCTCTTCGGGGCGCCGCACCGGCCTGGCCACGGCATCGGCCGCGGCCAGGGCGATGAGGTGCTCCCGTACGTCGCCCTGGAGGGCCAGGACGCCTATGACAGGTGCGTCGGTCATGTCCGTGTGGTGCCTTACCAGCCGCGGTTGGCGTAGCGCTCGGCCTCGGGGAGGGTGTCGCAGTTGATGCCGACCATGGCCTCGCCGAGGTTGCGGGACGCGTCCGCGATGATCTTCGGGTCGTCGTAGAAGGTGGTCGCCTTGACGATGGCGGCGGCGCGCTTGGCCGGGTCGCCGGACTTGAAGATGCCGGAGCCGACGAAGACGCCCTCGGCGCCGAGCTGGCGCATCAGCGCGGCGTCGGCCGGGGTGGCCACGCCACCGGCGGAGAACAGCACGACGGGGAGCTTGCCGAGCTCGGCGACCTCCCTGACCAGCTCGTACGGGGCGCGCAGCTCCTTGGCGGCGGCGTACAGCTCGTGGTTGTCGAAGCCGCGCAGGCGGGCGATCTCGTTCTTGATCTGGCGCAGGTGACGGACCGCCTCGACGACGTTGCCGGTGCCGGCCTCGCCCTTGGAGCGGATCATGGCCGCGCCCTCGGCGATGCGGCGCAGGGCCTCGCCGAGGTTGGTGGCACCGCAGACGAAGGGGGTCGTGAAGGCCCACTTGTCGGAGTGGTTGACCTCGTCGGCCGGGGTGAGGACCTCGGACTCGTCGATGTAGTCGACGCCGAGGGCCTGCAGGACCTGGGCCTCGACGAAGTGGCCGATGCGGGACTTGGCCATGACCGGGATGGACACGGCGTTGATGATGCCCTCGATCATGTCCGGGTCGGACATACGGGCCACGCCGCCGTCCTTGCGAATGTCGGCCGGGACCCGCTCCAGAGCCATGACGGCGACTGCGCCCGCGTCCTCGGCGATCTTCGCCTGCTCCGGCGTGACGACATCCATGATCACGCCGCCCTTGAGCTGCTCGGCCATACCGCGCTTCACGCGCGCGGTGCCGGTCTCGGGAGCCTGGATTTCGGAGATGGACACGGGGGACCTCACTCGGTGGAAAACAGGAATCTGCAGACACCGAGGAAACGCGGGAGAGGCAGGCCACCGCAAGGGCCAATGGGGACCCGGTGGATCGTTTTCCGCCGGACTGGCCCTTAAGCCGCCCGCTCCACCAGCGCCGCCGGCGGCTCGTCGTCCATCTCGAAGGCCATCGGGAACGGCGCGTGTCCGGCCAGCCGGAACCAGCGCACCTTGCGGTGCTCCCGCAGGCGCCGGGCCGCGCCCACGGCGTCGTTGTGGAAGCGGCGGGCCATCGGTACCCGTCGCACGGCCTCCGTGAGCTCGCGTGCCGCCTCCTCACCGCCGGGTGCCTCGCGCACGGCCTCCACCTGCTGCGGCTCCGCGAGAACGGCCCGCAGCGCCTGGCTCAGCTCGCTCTCGGCGACCTCCCGCTGCTCCTCCTCGGCCTGCCGGGCGGCGTGCGCGGCCTCGTACAGGACGATCGAGGCCGCGGGGTCGAGCACCCCGGAGGTCGCCAGCTCCTGGGCCACGGAGGCCCTGCGCAGCAGCTGCGCGTCGAGCGCGGCACGGGCGGCGTCGATACGGGCGTGCAGCCGGTCCAGCCGGCCCGCCGTCCAACTCAGGTAGAGGCCGATCGCGACGAGGCCGACGAGGATCCAGATGAGGGTTGCGGTCACGGGCGGCAAGGCTACCGGGACGTTCCACCGGGTCAGCCGGGAGTCGTGCCGGGAGTCGGGGCACCGCCCTCAACCCGTGTGCTGTGCGGCGAGTTGACGGGGCGGAGGACAGTCAGTCCCGCGCCAGCCCCAACCGTGCCCGCAGTCCCGGCGTCCGGTCGTCGTCGGCCGCAGCGACCGCCGCCGCGCCCGCCGTCACCGTCTCGTACACCGACAGGATGTCCGCGCCGACGGTCGACCAGTCGAAGCGGCGCACGTGGACGCTCCCCCGCTCCCGCAGTTCGGCCCGGCGCTCCGGGTCCCCCAGCAGCCGTACCGCAGCCTCGGCCAGCGCGTCGGCGTCCTCGTTGGCGAACAGCTCCCCCGCCGCGCCCTGGTCGAGGACCTGGGCGAAGGCGTCGAGGTCGGAGGCGAGCACCGGGGCACCCGCCGACATCGCCTCGACCAGGATGATCCCGAAGCTCTCGCCACCGGTGTTGGGCGCCACGTACAGGTCGACGCTGCGCAGGAATCGTGCCTTGTCGACGTCGCTGATCATGCCGAGGAACTCCACACGCGGGCGCAGCTCGGCGGGCAGGGACTCGACGGCCTCCTCCTCGTCGCCGCGCCCGGCGACCAGCAGCCTGGTCCGCGGCCGGGCGGCGAGGATCTTCGGCAGGGCCCTCATCAGCACGGGCAGGCCCTTGCGGGGCTCGTCGATGCGCCCGATGAAGCCGATCGTGTCGCCCTGCCACTCC
Organism: Streptomyces sp. HUAS ZL42; assembly: GCF_040782645.1. Classification (GTDB taxonomy): domain Bacteria; phylum Actinomycetota; class Actinomycetes; order Streptomycetales; family Streptomycetaceae; genus Streptomyces. Next base: position 8,018,847 of record NZ_CP160403.1, on the reverse strand, counting down.
GGCTTGGGCTCGGCCCCGGCGAAGAAGTCGACGTCGACGCCGTTGGGGATGACGACCGCGTCCCCGCCGAGGTGTTCGACCAGGGTGCGGCGCGCGTACTCGCTGACCGCGATCCGCGCGCTGATCTTCTCCAGGGCCGCCTGGAGGATGGCGTACGCGGCGATCATCGCCCGGGAGCGCGGGTTGGAGGTGTGGAAGGTGGCCACGATCGGGCCCTGCGCCGCCCAGCACGTCAGCAGGCCGAGCGACGGCGAGGTCGGCTCGTGGATGTGGATGACGTCGAACCCGCCGTCGTGCAGCCAGCGGCGCACGCGGGCGGCGCTGAGGAAGCCGAAGTTGAGGCGGGCAACCGAGCCGTTGTACGGCACCGGGACCGCGCGGCCGGCCGAGACGACGTACGGCGGCAGGGGTGTGTCGTCGTCGGCCGGGGCGAGGACGGAGACGTCGTGGCCGAGGCGGATGAAGTACTCGGCCAGGTCGCGGATGTGGAACTGGACGCCGCCCGGCACGTCCCAGGAGTACGGGCAGACGATCCCGATCCTCACGCGGCCCCCTCGGGAGAACGCGTCGGGTCGAGATCGGCCAGCCACAAGCGCTGCAGCATGTGCCAGTCCTCCGGATGGTCGGCGATCCCCGTGGCGTAGGCGTCTGCCAGCGCCTGTGTCATGACAGACGTCTTCTCGGCCCGGTTACCTGTCTCGGGTACCTCGATCGGGGGATGCACGCGACCCTGCATAACGGGTGAGTCGTCGTACCAGAGCGTGACGGGAAGCAGCAGCGCGCCGGTCTGCTGGGCGAGGAGGGCGGGGCCCGCGGGCATCCGTGCCGTCTCGCCGAAGAACTTCACCTCGACGCCCGAGGCGGACAGGTCGCGGTCGGCGACCAGGCAGACCAGGCCGCCGTCGCGCAGCCGCCGGGCCAGCGTGCCGAAGGCGGTGCCGCCGCTGTGCGGCAGGACCTCCATGCCGAGGCCCTCGCGATAGGCGACGAAGCGGTCGTAGAGCGTCTCCGGCTTCAGGCGTTCGGCCACCGTCGTGAACGGTGTCTCCAGCTTGGTGGTGACCCAGGCGCCGGCGAGGTCCCAGTTGGCCAGGTGCGGCAGCGCGAGGATCACACCGCGGTCGGAGGCCAGTCCGTCGGTCAGGTGGTGCACGTCCTTGGGGTCGAAACCGCCCTTGACGCGCTCGGCGCTCCAGGCCGGGAGCCGGAAGGACTCCATCCAGTAGCGCAGGTACGAGCGCATGCCCGCGCGCGACAGCTCGGCGAGGCGCTCCGGCGTCGCGTCGGGCACCACGCGCGCGTAGTTGCTCTCCAGCCGCTGCACACCCTTGCCGCGCCGCTTCCAGGCGAGGTCGGCGATGGACCGGCCGAGCCGTACGGCCGCGGGCTCAGGGAGCTTCTTGACGGTTCCCCAGCCGAGGCCGTACAGCGCGTCCGTCAGACGCTCCTGAGCACTCACTTCGCCGCCTCCCTCCCCTGAGAGGCATTCTCCTGCTTCTCCTGCTTCTCCTGCTTCTCCGGGTTCTCCGGGTTCTCCGGGTTCTCCGGCCTCTCCTGCACGGCCGTGGCGGCCTCCGCCTCCGCGGACTCCCGGCGGACCGTGACGACCCGCTGGATCAGCGTGACCAGGCTGCCGACGGCGACGATCCACAGGGCGATCGGCAGCAGCACCTGGATCCCCGGCACACCGAACTTGTGCAGGCCCGAGAACCCGGCGGCCACCAGCGAGATCACCAGCCGCTCGGCCCGCTCGACGAGCCCGTTGACGGCGACCGGCAGACCGATCGACTCGCCGCGCGCCTTGGTGTACGACACCACCTGGCCGCTGGCCAGGCAGAAGATCGAGACGGCGCACAGCACGTTGTCGTTGCCGCTTCCCGCGTACCACAGGGCGAAGCCGCCGAAGATCGCTCCGTCGGCGACCCGGTCCAGCGTGGAGTCCAGGAAGGCGCCCCAGCGGCTGCTGCGGCCGAGCTGGCGCGCCATGTTGCCGTCGACGAGGTCGGAGAAGACGAACAGGGTGATCACGACCGTGCCCCAGAAGAACTCGCCCCGGGGGTAGAAGACCAGCGCGCCCGCGATCACACCGCCGGTGCCGATCAGCGTGACCGTGTCGGGGCTGACGCCCCTGCGGATGAGAAACGCGGCGAACGGTGTGAGGACACGCGTGAAGAATGCACGCGCGTACTTGTTCAGCATGGCCTTCCCGACGGTCGGTGTGGCCGCGGCCCCTGCTGGCCACCGGCTGGCCCATCGTAGCCACGCGTGCGCTTGTGCGACCGTCGGGCACCCGGACCCCTGTGTCACGGCCTGACGGCATACGGGTCACGGCCCGATTGCGCCGGTGCCCGCCGGGTGCGGGTGGCGCGATCACGTCGCTCGTATGGACGCACCGTGACGGGAGTGGAAAGCTCGAAGAACCGCGGGCGTCACCGGAGCCGCCACCGCACGCGGATCCGCATGCCCGCGCCCACAGTGACCTCACCGTGCACGGGAGGCAGGATCATGGGCGACAAGGCGAATGCACATCCCGGAGCCGCCGGCAGGGCAACGGCGGCCGACCATCCCGCGTCCGTACGGAATGTGGTGCTGGTCGGCCACTCCGGATCGGGCAAGACGACTCTGGTGGAAGCTCTCGCCCTCACGGCGGGAGCGGTGAACCGGGCGGGCCGCGTCGAGGACGGCGGCACCGTCTCCGACTACGACGAGATCGAGCACCGGCAGCAACGTTCGGTGCAGCTCTCCCTGGTGCCGGTCGATTGGGACGGCATCAAGGTCAACCTCCTCGACACCCCCGGATACGCCGACTTCGTCGGGGAGCTCAGGGCCGGTCTGCGAGCAGCGGACGCGGCCCTTTTCGTCGTCTCGGCCTCCGACGGCGTGGACGGCTCCACCCGCATGGTGTGGGAGGAGTGCGCGGCCGTCGGCATGCCGCGCGCGATCGTCGTCACGCACCTGGAGGCCGCACGGGCCGACTTCGAGGAGATGACACGGGTCTGCGCGGAGGCCTTCGGCGGCGACGACCCCGACGCCGTACTGCCGCTGTACCTGCCGCTGCACGGCCCGCAGGCGCCCGACGGGCACGCGCCCGTCACCGGGCTCACCGGCCTGCTGTCGCAGAAGCTGTTCGACTACTCGTCCGGGGAACGCAAGGAGTCCGAGCCGGGCGCGGACCAGCTGCCGGGGATCGAGGAGGCCCGCAACCGGCTCATCGAGGGGATCATCTCCGAGAGCGAGGACGAGACCCTCATGGACCGCTACCTCGGCGGCGAGGAGATCGACTTCAAGACGCTCGTGGACGACCTGGAGCGGGCCGTGGCGCGCGGGACGTTCTTCCCGGTCCTGGCGGCCGCCCCCGCGTCCGACGGCGGCCGGCAGGGGCTCGGCACGGTCGAGGTGCTCGAGCTGGTCACCAGGGGCTTCCCCACTCCGCTGGAGCACGAGGCGCCCCAGGTCACCACGGTGGACGGCAGGCCGCGCAAGCTGCCGCCGTGCGATCCGAACGGGCCGCTGGTCGCCGAGGTCGTGAAGACGTCCTCCGACCCGTACGTCGGCCGGGTCTCGCTCGTCCGCGTCTTCTCCGGCACCCTGCGCCCCGACGAGACGGTGCACGTCTCCGGGCACGGGCTGGCCGACCGCGGTCACGAGGACCACGACGTCGACGAGAAGATCGGCGCCCTGTCCGCGCCGTTCGGCAAACAGCAACGGGCGCTCACCCACTGCATCGCGGGCGACCTCGCGTGCGTGGCGAAACTGAGCCGCGCCGAGACCGGGGACACGCTCTCGGCGAAGGACGATCCGCTGCTCATGGAGCCCTGGCAGATGCCCGACCCGCTGCTGCCGCTGGCGATCCAGGCACACAGCAAACCGGACGAGGACAAGCTCTCGCAGGGGCTGAGCCGGCTGGTCGCCGAGGACCCGACGATGCGGCTCGAGCAGAACCAGGACACGCACCAGGTGGTGCTGTGGTGCCTGGGCGAGGCGCACGCGGACGTGGCCCTGGAGCGGCTGCGCAGCAGGTACGGCGTCCAGGTCGACGTCGTACCGCACAAGGTCTCCCTCCGGGAGACGTTCGCGGGCAGGTCCGCCGGGCGCGGCCGGCACGTCAAGCAGTCCGGCGGGCACGGGCAGTACGCCATCTGCGAGATCGAGGTGGAACCGCTGCCGGGCGGCTCGGGCATCGAGTTCGTGGACAAGGTGGTCGGCGGTGCGGTGCCGCGGCAGTTCATCCCGTCCGTCGAGAAGGGCGTGCGGGCCCAGGCGGCACGGGGTGTGGCGGCGGGGTACCCGCTGATCGACGTCCGGGTCACGCTGCTCGACGGCAAGGCGCACTCCGTGGACTCCTCCGACGCCGCCTTCCAGACGGCCGGCGCGCTGGCGCTGCGCGAGGCCGCGGTGGACGCGAAGATCCATCTGCTGGAGCCGGTGGCCGAGGTGACCGTGCTCGTCGGCGACGACTACGTGGGCGCGGTGATGAGCGACCTGTCGGGGCGGCGCGGCCGGGTACTGGGCACCGAACAGGTGGGCAGCGGGCGCACGTTGGTACGGGCGGAGGTGCCGGAGATCGAGATCGGCCGGTACGCCGTGGACCTCCGGTCCCTCTCGCACGGCACCGCGCGCTTCAACCGGTCGTACGCGCGGCACGAGCCCATGCCGCCGCAGGTCGCAGAAAGGGTGCGTGAGGAGACGCGCGACGCCTCTTAGCCGGCGCCGGGCGCCTGCAAGTGGCGTACAGGGACGCTCTCCTCCGAGTCGGCGGGCGGCTTCGGCCGTCCGCCGACGGATGTCGGTGGCTGCGGATACGCTGATGACCTGATCAACAGGTGTGCGGAGTACGGAAGTCGGGAAGCTCGCAGGAGCAACGACTGCGGCGATGGGGGCGGGAATGACCGTTGACAGCGGTTATGCGGACATCTTCGGACCACAGGTGCCGCGTACCGGCGACGAGGCGCAGACGGCGACCTTCGCGCTGGCCTCGGCGGCCTACCGGGACAACCCCGTCGAGGACATCAAGAAGGCCGACAACGAGTGGCACCAGTCGGAGGTCAAACCCGGCCGCAAATGGGCCCCGCTCTTCCGGCCCAACCTCGGCGAGGCCTTCGCCGGCGCGGTGGTGGCCCGGATGCTGGGCAGCGGCCGCAAGCCGCTCATCCAGTCCTTCGGTACCGAGCCGCAGGTGGTGGTCGAGCACTGTCTCGCCGCGAACAACATCCGCAGGGAGCGCGACAACCGGCTGATGGTCGTCATGCTGCTGTGCGGTCTGCTGTTCCTGCCCGGCCTCCTCGTCTGGCTGCTGGTCTTCCAGGGTCGCGCCACCATCGACAAGCGGGACGACAAGCGGGCCTCCGCCCTCGCCACCACCCTGCTCTTCGCCTTCGGCGCGCTCGCGGTGATCTTCGTGATCCGTATGCCGTTCACCGGCTTCTGGGCGTGGTACGCGCGCGCGTCGGTCGTCATGCCGGTGCTCGGCTGGTTCTGGGCCCGGCAGATCTGCGAGCGCACCGCGAAGGACCTGCGGGAGCGCTGGGACAGTCTGCTGTCGGGCAGCAGCGTGGGCGCCAAGGTTCCCGAGGCGGTGCCCAGCAGCCCCCGTGAGACGGCAGCGGAGCGGCTGCGGCAGTCCCTCGCCAAGCTCAGTGCGGAGCAGCAGTCGAACTCCGTCTTCTACGCCGGCCCCAAGGGCATCCTCGGCATGGGCACCCGCTGGGGCGCCTGGCAGCTCGCCGAGGACCTGGCGCCCGTGGACGCGGACCGGGAGATCCACCCGTTCCGCAGCTGGGACGTCATACGGTCGATCCACGACCAGCTGCGCATGCTGGAGCGGACCACGCTGAACACCGGCGGCTTCCCGAAGGCGTCCATACGGCACTGGATCGTCACGCCGATCGGTGAGAACGCGAAGGCGGTCGCGCGGCCCGAGGGCACCGACGTGAACGCGTACCAGGTCAAGTCGCACGCGATACAGGAGATCTGCAACAAGCAGCAGTTCGGGGCGGGCGACCGGCACTACCTGGGCGTGCAGTGGACGCTGTGGGAGGGACAGCTGGTCATCACCATGATGATCACGGTGACCGTGCTGCACTCGACCCTGCGCATCGAGGTCACCGGCCATGCGCTGGGTCCGGTGAACGGGCTGTTCACCACCAAGCCGGAGGCGCCGACCAAGGAGGTCGCCAAGCAGTTGAAGCCGTGGGAGAACCGCACGGTGAAGCTGCCGCTGGTCAGCACCAACGAGGTGGTGCGGCTGGCCGTGCGCGCGCCGTTCAGCTGGTATCCCCCGCTGCTGAACTGGCTCGGCGGCTCCATAGTCCTGCCCGAGCCGTTCGGTCTGCGGCACGCGTGGGCCGATCAGCCGTGGCGGCATCGGTTCATGGCCGATGACGCGCTACGGGCGGCCACGCCGGTGCTGCGCGTGGTGCATGCGGCGGCGATCCGGCTCCTGGAGGAGAACGGGGTGGACACGGAGAAGTTCGGGACGCGGTCGGCGTTTCTCTCCACAGCCGTGCAGGAGGCGTCACCGCGCAAGGCCGACCTCTACGACGCGTGACGCCTGGGCCCGCGGCTTACGAAGGCCAGGCCTCCGCCAGCATCTTCCGTGTGTCCGCCAGCAGTTGCGGCAGCACCCTCGTGTGGCCGACGACCGGCATGAAGTTCGTGTCGCCGCCCCAGCGGGGCACGATGTGCTGGTGGAGGTGGGCGGCGATGCCGGCGCCCGCCACCGTGCCCTGGTTCATGCCGACGTTGAAGCCGTGCGCGCCGGAGGCGGTGCGCAGGGCGGTCATCGCCTGCTTGGTCAGTTCGGCGAGCTCGGCGGTCTCCGCCTCGGTCAGGTCGGTGTAGTCGGCGACATGCCGGTAGGGCACCGTCATCAGGTGACCGCCGTTGTACGGGTACAGGTTCAGCACGGCGTAGACCTGCTCTCCGCGCCTGACGATCAGCCCGTCCTCGTCGGACTTGGCCGGGATCGAGCAGAAGGGGCAGCCGTCCTCGGCACCGGGGCCGGTCGGCTTGTTCTCACCCTGGATGTAGGCCATCCGGTGGGGGGTCCACAGTCGCTGGAAGGCGTCCTGGATCCCCACTCCCCACTGCTGCTCCGGCTCACTCGTCATGCGTGCAGCATATGGCTTCGCCCGTTCGCGGCGTGTCGCCGGGGTTCCGGCAAAGCTGCCCTGGGCCAAGCTGGGCCGATGGACGACGAGACCCGTACGGCTCGCTGGGAGCGGCGGATGCGGACGCCGCTCGCGGTGGCGTCGCTGCTGTTTCTCGTCTCGTACGCGGTGCGGGTCCTGGGAGAGGGGCTGCCCGGGCCGGTGCGCGATCTGTGTCTGGCGGTGACGTACGCGTCCTGGGCGCTGTTCATCGTGGACTACGGCGTGCGCTGGCGGCTCAGCGGCGAAAGGCTGGGCTATGTGCACCGGCACTGGCTGGACACGGTGGTCGCGCTGCTGCCCCTGCTGCGGCCGGTGCGCATCGTGAGGATCTACGAAGGTGTGGAGGAGCGTCGCCAGGAAGAGCCCCGGCTCGCTCTCCAGGCACGGGTGATGTTGTACGCGGGTCTGTCGTCCGCCCTGCTCGGCTTCGGCGCCGCCCTCTCCGTGTACCACGTCGAGCACACGGCCCCGGACGCGTCGATCCGCACGTTCGGCGACGCGCTGTGGTGGGCGTCCGCCACGCTGGCGACCGTGGGCTACGGCGACGTCGTCCCGGTGACCGTGCTGGGGCGGCTGATCGCGGTGGTGCTGATGGGTTGCGGCATCGCCCTGCTCGGGGCGGTGACGGGTTCGTTCTCGTCGTATCTGATGCAGCGGTTCGCGCGCGCGGGAGACGACGTGGGGCCCCCGGAGAGCTGAAGTCCCCGGGGGCCCCACGTCACGTGCGCGTCAGACCTGCGCCCGCTCCTCGACGACCTTCACGATCTTCTCGATGGCCTCGTCGAACGGGATGCCGTTCTCCTGCGAGCCGTCGCGGTAGCGGAAGGAGACCGACCCGCCCGACATGTCCTCGTCGCCCGCGATGACCATGAACGGCACCTTCTGCTTCTGGGCGTTGCGGATCTTCTTCTGCATGCGGTCGGAGGAGGAGTCCACCTCGACCCGCAGCCCCTTCTTCTTGGCCGCGGCGGCGAACTTCTCCAGGTACTCGACGTGCCCGTCACCGATCGGGATGCCGATCGCCTGGACCGGCGCCAGCCATGCCGGGAAGGCGCCCGCGTAGTGCTCGAGCAGCACCGCGAAGAACCGCTCGATCGAGCCGAACAAGGCCCGGTGGATCATGACCGGACGCTGCTTGGAGCCGTCGGCCGACGTGTACTCAAGGTCGAAGCGCTCGGGCAGGTTGAAGTCGAGCTGGATGGTCGACATCTGCCAGGTGCGGCCGATGGCGTCCTTGGTCTGGACGGAGATCTTCGGGCCGTAGAAGGCGGCACCGCCCGGGTCGGGAACCAGGGGCAGGCCCTGCTTCTCGGCGACCTGGCGGAGGGTCTCCGTGGCCTCCTCCCAGACCTCGTCCGAGCCGACGAACTTCTCCGGGTCCTTGGTGGACAGCTCCAGGTAGAAGTCGGTCAGGCCGTAGTCGCGCAGCAGGCCGAGGACGAAGGTGAGCGTCTTGTCGAGCTCCTCCGACATCTGCTCGCGGGTGCAGTAGATGTGCGCGTCGTCCTGGGTGAAGCCGCGGGCGCGGGTCAGGCCGTGCACGACGCCCGACTTCTCGTACCGGTACACGGTCCCGAACTCGAAGAGGCGCAGCGGCAGTTCACGGTACGAGCGGCCGCGCGCGTCGAAGATCAGGTTGTGCATCGGGCAGTTCATGGGCTTGAGGTAGTAGTCCACGCCCTCGTCGAGCTGCATGGGCGGGTACATGCCCTCGGCGTACCAGTCCAGGTGCCCGGACGTCTCGAAGAGCTTCCCCTTCGTCGCGTGCGGGGTGTAGACGAACTCGTAGCCCTCCTCCTCGTGCCGGCGGCGCGAGTAGTCCTCCATCACGCGGCGGACGATGCCGCCCTTGGGGTGGAAGACGGCGAGGCCGGAGCCGATCTGCTCCGGGATGGAGAACAGGTCGAGCTCGCTGCCCAGCTTGCGGTGGTCGCGCTTCTCGGCCTCGGCGAGGAAGTCGAGGTACGCCTTGAGCTCGTCCTTGGACGGCCAGGCGGTGCCGTAGATGCGCTGGAGCATGGGGTTCTTCTCGCTGCCGCGCCAGTAGGCGGCCGCGTTGCGCATCAGCTTGAACGCCGGGATGTTCCGGGTGGAGGGCAGGTGGGGACCGCGGCAGAGGTCCTTCCAGCACAGTTCGCCGGTCCTGGCGTCCAGGTTGTCGTAGATCGTCAGCTCACCGGCGCCGACCTCGACGTCCGCGCCGTCGTCGGAGGAGGCCGAGCCCTTGATGCCGATCAGCTCCAGCTTGTACGGCTCGTCCGCCAGCTCCTCGCGTGCGGCCTCGTCGGTGACGGCGCGGCGCGAGAAGCGCTGGCCGCGCTTCTGGATCTCCTGCATCTTCTTCTCGATGGCCCTGAGATCCTCGGGCGTGAACGGCTTCTCGACGTCGAAGTCGTAGTAGAAGCCGTCCTTGACGGGCGGGCCGATGCCGAGCTTGGCCTCGGGGAAGAGCTCCTGCACGGCCTGCGCCATGACGTGCGCGGTGGAGTGGCGCAGGATGTTCAGGCCGTCCTCGGAGGAGATCTCGACGCCCTCGACGGTCTGGCCGTCCTCGAGCTCGTACGAGAGGTCCTTGAGCTCGCCGCCCACCCGCGCGGCGATGATCGAGCGCTCGCCGGCGAAGAGGTCGGCGGCCGTAGTGCCCGTCGTCACCGTGCGCTCTTCCCGCTCGGAATCGCGTTGGATGATCACACGGACGTCTGACACCGGTCTCTCCTGACTGAAGGTGGGTGCGGCGCCGTACGAAGAGCGCGCGCAATAGGCGATCGTACCGACCCGGGACCACCCACCGCTAAATCAGTCCCCTCCGCAGGCCTCCTCGAAGAAGTCGAGGTTCTCCTGGAGGGATTTCATCAGCCGGTCCCGCTCGGCGTCGTCCACCTGAACGGGTACGACCCCGCGGGCGCCGGTGAGCCTGCGGAACCCGCCCCGGCTCTCCAGGCGTCCCTGCAGCCTCACGGGCAGCCCGACGAGGTGGGCCTGGCCGGCGATGCGGTAGTCCTCCTCGTCCAGGGTCAGCCGGACATGCGGGATCTCGGCCCCGGCGAGCACCCGCAGCCGTACGCTGCCCTCCCCGCGCGGCCCCGGCCTGCGCAGACGTACCACAGTGCCGGTGATCCGCACCGGCACGGACGGCTCCTCGCGCAGATAGCGGGCCCCGGCCTCGCGCAGCGCGGGCAGGTCGCCGGGCGAGAACTCGACGGGTTCGCCGTCCGCCGCGCAGTCCTCGGGGACCCCGGCTGCGGGGGCCCACTCGACGGCGATCCTGGCGCCCTCGGTGCCGCGCACCAAGGTGATCAGTGCCTCGGTGAGCTCGCGGCTGACACCCGCCTCGACGGCGCCGTCGAACGCGTCCATGCCGCCGGTGGCCCGCTGGTAGTCGATGGCCTCGCGGGCGGCGTACAGGGCCTGGTGCAGGCGCACGGCGAGGAGGCGGCCGGCCGCGACGGGAACGAAGGCGGTCAGCCGGCGTCCGCCGGCCGCGGAGCCGACGAGGACGTTCTCGAGGAGGGCGGCCGCCGAGCGCCGGTGCCGGGCGCCGTAATAGCCGGCCCGCGCGCGTGTGGCGAGCGCGCCGGCCAGCAGCATCTGCCGGGCCGCGGTGCGCAGCTGTTCCTCGACGGCCCAGGGCGCGGCCCCGGCGGGTCCGCTCGGTGCGTCCCGCCACCAGCGGATCTCGTCGCTGGGCACCGTGAGCCCGACGAGCACCTCGCGCGCGGAGGGCATGCTGCTGCGGGACAGCGCGAGAAGCGCCTCGCCGAGCAGGTCGTCGCTGTCGGGGAAGGCGCGGCTCTCGGGCACGAGCAGGCTCGTACCGCTGCCACCGGGTCCTGGCGGGGTCCAGCGGCCGTAGCGTCCTGCGGCGCCGCCGCGCCGCTGCCAGCCGTGCCTGTGCAGCAGGGCGCCGAGGACCGCGGGGTCCACGTCGGCCGGCTCGGGGGGCCGGCTCCACTGGGCGTCGACGGGGTGCGGACGCACCGGGCGCAACGGCTCGTCGAGTGGGCGGTGGGTCATGGCCTGCCTCCCGTCCCGACCCGCGTCATGATCTCGCACAGCGCCCGGTCGTCGAAGATGCGTGAGGTCGGTATCCGCACGGTGGTCCGGTGCCGGCCCGTGATCGGGTGGCCCGCGAGGTTGACCCAGTAGCAGCAGTGCCGCAGATCGAGCCGGTCGTGGCTGGCACGCAGCCAGTCGTCCTGCGAGCGGGGGACGAGCATCACGACGAGGATCTTGTGCACCGAGACGGGCGTGCGGGCGAGCTTCGCCAGATGGCCGTTGTCGAGCGTGAAGGAGAAGAACCGGCCAGGCGGGTTCGGCGGGATCTGGTACGTGCACTTGAGCTGCACCTTGATGGTCACCTCGTCGTCGACGGTGTGCCCGGGCGCGCTGTGGCTGACGTGCCAGTCGATGCCGTTGTCGGGAAACGGCTGGGACAGCGAACACCCCGCGGCCGCCGCGACGGCGTGCAGATAGCCCACCTGCAGTGTCTCCATGCAGGCGGTGGTGGCGAGTGTGCCGCGACGGGGGCCCGTACGTTCGGGCAGCAGCCCGCCCCGCTCGGGCTGCGCTATCGCCATGACCAAACAGCCTTCCACGCCAGGTGAATCCCCGTTGCGGGCCGCTGAACTGCAAAGACCCGTACTCCTGTTGTGTCCTTCCGGCGTACGGCGCAAACAGCCCGGGTATCACCAAACGGGGCAGAAGACGGGGCGTCAACTGCCGAGGGTGAACGAGGGGTTGTGTAGGTATGACGTGCTGGTACGAGGGGCCCCTGGCCGCGTTCGACACGGAGACCACGGGCGTGGACGTCGAGACCGACCGGATCGTGTCGGCCGCCCTCGTCGTCCAGGACGGTCCGGGCACCCGGCCGCGGGTGAGCCGCTGGCTGGTGAACCCGGGTGTGCCGGTGCCCGAGGCGGCGACGGCGGTGCACGGGCTGACGGAGGATCACCTGCAGCGCAACGGCCGCTGGCCGGCGCCGGTGATGTACGAGATAGCGGAGCTGCTGGGCGAACAGGCCGCCGCGGGACGCCCGTTGGTGGTGATGAACGCACCGTTCGACCTGACGCTCCTGGACCGCGAGCTGCGCCGGCACCGCGCGTCCCGCCTGAGCCGCTGGTTCGAGTCGGCACCGCTCCTCGTCCTCGACCCGCGGGTCCTGGACAAGCATCTGGACCGCTACCGCAAGGGCCGCCGCACACTGACCGACCTGTGCGCGCACTACGGCGTCACCCTGGACGGGGCACACGACGCGGCCGCGGACGCGGTGGCCGCCCTGGAGGTCGTACGGGCCCTGGGCCGCCGTTTCGCCGCCCGTCTGGAGCGCCTCTCCCCCGCCGAACTGCACACCCTGCAGGCGGTGTGGCACGCGGCGCAGGCCCGCGGCCTGCAGGCGTGGTTCGCGCGCAGCGGCACGGAGGAGGCGGTGGACCCGGCGTGGCCCCTGCGTCCGGAGATGCCGGCGGCGGCATGACACAGGAAAGCCGGTCCGTCTGTGACGGACCGGCCTCTCCGGGTGGGCGATACTGGGTTCGAACCAGTGACCTCTTCGGTGTGAACGAAGCGCTCTCCCACTGAGCTAATCGCCCGGGAACGCAGTGAACAATACAGGTCCCCGCGGGCTTCCTTCAAACCGCTTCCAAGTAGGCGAGGAGCCCGCGCCGCCCGGCGCGCATCATCAGCCAGTGGTTGGCGCGGAAGACCGGCCGCCCCGGTACGGCGAACCGCCTCAGCAGCGGCTTGCGCACGTCGACGACCTGGTCGTAGCGGGCGAGGGTGCCGGAGCCGGCCGGGGTGAGCGTCCAGCGTGCCCAGCCTTCGATGTCGCCGGACATGGCGATCTCCAGGACGCCCGCCGCCGGATCGCGCCGCACCTCCCTCGCGGTGAAGGTGATGTCGTACGGCAGGAAGGAGCGGATCCGGATGACGCCGGTGGTGTCGTCGAGCTTGGTCACGGTACGGATCTGAGGCCACCAGCGCGGATATTCCTCGGCACGCTCCAGTACGTCGTACACGGTGCCGGGCGGCGCCGGCAGGGCCCACAGGCTGCGGAACTGGTAATGAGTCCGGTCCATGGCAGGAGTGTGACCCCGCTCAGCGGGTTCTCCCGGGATCTGAGTACGTTCTGAGTACGTGCACTCATGCCGAGTGACGTGACGCAAGCCACACTCCAAGGTATGACGCACATCCCGCCCCCGGCCGAGGAGCTGCGGCTCCTCGACGCCGAACTGTGGCAACTGGACGCCCGCCGGGCCCAGTTGCTGGCCCGCCGGGCCTGGCTGGTCGCGGCCCTCCAGCCGGCCCGCCCGGCCGGACCCGTCTGGCGGGCACCGGTCGCACCGCCTCGCCCCGAGACCACCGCCCCGCGCGTCCAGAACGTGCTGCTGCTTCTCGGCGGCGTCCTGCTGACCATCGCCGCGATCGCGTTCACACTGGTCAGCTGGGGGGACCTGGGGATCACCGGGCGCGCCCTGGCGCTCGGCACGGTCACGGTGGCCGCGCTCGGCGCGCCGGTGCCGCTGCTGAAGCGGGGGCTGGGGTCGACGGCCGAGTCGGTGGCGGGTCTGGGGCTCGCGCTGACGGTGCTCGACGCGTACGCGCTGCACGAGGTCGGCTTCACGGAGACGGCCGGCGCGGCGTACACGGCCGTCGCCTCGGCCGTGCTGGCGGGCCTCTGGACTGTGTACGGCCTCCGCCTCGACGCGCTGCGTCTCCCCCTGCCCGCCGCCCTGGTCTCGGCCCAACTCCCGCTCTCCTTCTGGGCGATCGAGGTCGACGCCGGGTCGTACGGCATCACGGCCGCGCTCCTGGTGACGGCCGGGCTCGACACGGTTGTGGCCCTCCGGGCGACGGCCCGTTCCCTGCGTCTGGTCGCCGTGGTCTGCGCCTACGGCGTGGGCGCCTGGGGCGTACTGGCTGCCGGCTTGCTGTCCTGGACAGCGACCGGCCCGAGCGCCGCCGCCCGTGCGGCGGCGCTCCTCCTCCTCGCGGCGGCGATCGCGCTGGGTGCCTCATGGCGGCTGCGGAAGCCGGCCGCCGCGACGGGCCATGCGGTCGCCGGCGGTCTGCTCCTGGCCGCGGCGGGCGGCGGCGTGCTGCGGGTGACGCTGCCCGCCGGCTGGACGGTGCCCGGGTATCTGCTGTGCGGTGTCGTACTGTTGGCGGCGATACGCGCTGCCCTTCCCGAAGCGGTGCGGCGCGGCCTTCTCCAGGCGTCCGGCTCGGTGCAGGCGCTGGCGCTGCTGTGGGCCGTACCGCCGGTGGCCGTCGCGCTGCTGGGCCCGGTCGGCTGGTTGGAGCGTCCCTGGTCGGGCGAGCCGTCGGACGCCCGCGCGGCGGTGACCGTGCACACTCCGTGGCCACCGCACGCGGCACAGGCACTCGTCGTCCTGGTGGTCGTCGCGGCTGTGCTCGCCCTGGTGATCCGCAACGAGACCTGGCGCCCGAGGGCCCTGACCGGGACCCTGGTCCTGGCCTGGGCGGCGGTGCTCACACTGCCCGCCGTGCTCGAACTCCCCTACCCCCTCGCCCTGTCGATCGCGACGGCAGCGACGGCCGCGACGGCGCTTCTGCCGTTGCGGGTGACCGGCACGCTCCTCTCCCTGGTCACCTCCGTCAGCCTCGCGTTCCTCTCCCTGGCCTCCGAAACGGCGACCCTGGCCGTACTGCCCGCTCTGGTCCTGCTGTTCGCTGGAGTCTCGTGGCGGCGTTCCCTCACCCCGGTCACCGCCCCGACCGCCCTCGTGTACGCCGCCGCACTCGCCTGCGCGACGGGCGCGGCCGCGGGCTGGCAGCCGCAGCACATCGCGCTGCTCGTCCTGACGGTCCCCGCGGCCGCGGCTCTGCTCGCCGCGCGGCTCGACGCGTCCACGGCGATCGTGCCCGTGGAGGTGACGGGCGCCGCCGCCGGACTGCTCGCCGTGGGTCTCGCCGTCACCGACCTGCCGATGCTTGCCCTGGTCCTGGCGCTGTGCGGGGTGGTCGCCGCGGGCACGGCGGTCCGCGCCGACCGGCGCCCCGTCGGTTACGCCGCCGCTGCCCTGTTCCTGCTGGCCACCTGGGTACGCCTGGCCGCCTGGGACATCACCATGCCGGAGGCGTACACGCTCCCGGTGACCGTCCCGGCGCTGCTCGTCGGCGCCCTGCGCCGGCGCCGTGACCCGCAGGCGTCGTCCTGGACGGCGTACGGCCCCGGACTCGCCACCACGCTTCTGCCGAGCCTCGCCGCGGCCTGGAGCGACCCGCACTGGACGCGTCCACTGCTGCTGGGCACGGCCGCGCTGCTGGTCACCCTGCTGGGTGCCCGGCACCGGCTGCAGGCCCCGCTCGTGCTGGGCGGCACGGTGCTCGTCCTGGACGCGCTGCACGAACTCGCCCCGTACCTGGTCCAGGTGGCCGACGCGCTCCCCCGCTGGGTGCCTCCCGCCCTCGCCGGGCTCCTGCTGCTGGCACTCGGCGCGACGTACGAGCAGCGGCTGCGGGACGTCCGGCGGGTGCGGGAGGTCCTGGGGAAGATGAACTGAGGCGCCCCGAAAGGGGGGTGAGGCTGTATCGACATGCGGCTCCGCCGGGGGCGCGACCGGCCACAGCCGACCCGCCCTGCACGGCCTCCACCGCGGAGTGTCAGGGCATCTTGTTCCCGAGCAGCGCCAGGTTCTCGATGGCGGCGAGGCCGTAGAGCGCGGTGTCGTTGGTGGACACCCAGCTCGCCTCGCTGCCCGCGACCAGCGTGGCCGGGCCGCTCAGCTCCACCGTCGTCCAGGGGGAGGACTCGAAGTAGCCGTCGGAGCTGTAGAACTTCGTCCACGCGCGCTTGGCGAGCGCCTCGTCGCCGGTCTGGACGGCGGCGTACGCATCCAGGCGGGAGTGGCCCTGGAAGAGCAGCAGGGTGCCGAAGTTGGAGCCGTAGCGCGCCGCCTGCTCCGCCTTGGTGGCGTTGAAGTACCGGCAGTAGTCGAGGTACGCCTCCTTGAACTTCGGCATGTCGACCAGGTGAATCAGCTCGGCGCACAGCTCGTTGAGGCCGAAGACCGCGGAGAGGTGCGACACCGAGACCGCGGGCGCCGAGGCGATCGCGAACCTGCCGGTGTCGAGGTCGTACAGCCCGCTGCCCTGCACGAAGCCGTTGGGCTGGGCGGCGATCGTCTCCATCGTCGACAGGACGCGCGCCCTGGCCTTCTCCCACTTGGGGCCCTTGCGCTCCCACTCGGTCAGCCACGCCGAGACCAGGCCGCTCCAGTCCGTGCCGAAGCCGATCGACAGGGCGTGCCGGTCGGGCGTGTACGGCTCGGTGCGGATCTTGCGGATCGGGTCGAGGACGAGGAAGGTCTCGTCGGAGTCGACGTTGGCGTGCATCAGGTCGCCGACCCGTTCGTCTGCGGTGAGGAAGTAGTAGTAGCGCCGGTAGGTGGTGTTGGCGATGCGCTGCTGCTTGGCACTGTCGGCGTAGTGCTGGACGCCGTGCCGGGTGCCGAGGCCCGCCCATGTGCCCAGGTGGTAGACGTCGACCTCGCCTGTGTGCCGGGTCATGGCCTCGGCGAAGCGGAAGATGTCCGCGCGGCCCGAGCGGAGGTAGGCGAACCAGAGCCACAGGTCGGGCGAGAGCTCGGAGTTGTCCCAGGCGTAGCCGCCGACGTCGTAGCGCCACTGGTGCCGGACCGTGTCGTACGAGTGCATGATGTCGCCGTAGTCCCAGAAGCCGTACCAACGGCGCATCTCCACCTGGTCCTTGTAGTAGGTGAAGAGGAAGTCGAGGTGGTCCTCGATCTTCGCCTTGGCGGCCGTGGAGCGGTCGGGCTCGGAGTAGAGGCCGGGGCCGAAGACCTTCGCCTTGATGAGCTGCCTGGGCGGGGCGGCGAGCTGCGGCAGCACCCGTACGGCCTCGACCTGTTCGGCGAGCTTCCCGGGTGCGGGTGTCGACTCGTCGGCCCAGAAGAGGAGTTCGGAGGTGCGGGCGATGCCGTAGGGGGTGCCGAACTCCGGCTCGTAGTCCTCGTAGGTGATGTTGAGGCCCTCGAGCTGTTCGGCGTAGGTGTCCTGGCCCATGCCGTCGTGGTAGAAGCGCAGATCCATGGGCTGCGCCTCGGGCGACCAGAGCCAGAGGGTGACCTGGGCCTCCTCGGTGTGGGCGTCGCGGATGTCGAGCTGGGCGGGGAACTTCTCCCAGAAGTCCCGCAGGCCGAAGGAGAATCCGCCGCTCGCGCCACCGACGTACCCGAACCCGGAGGCGCGCCGGCCGCCGCCGGCGGCGATCCAGCCGTGGCCCTTCTTCGTCCGCTTGCGCAGCGTGAAGCCGTCGGCGGAGAGCTGGGAGAGCGTGTAGTCGCCCCACTCGGGGATGTACTGCAGCCTGGTCGTCACCCGCTGGTCCCAGGTGGACGGGTCGGGCAGCTTCTGACCGGCGTACTGGGCCGCCTGCACGGCCGCGCCCGGGTCGCGGCGCAGTCCGGTGATGCCCTTGACCGCCTCCCTGAGCAGACCGGTGCCCTCGCCGCCGATGCGGATGTGCCGGTCGTAGGCCGCGTCCCGCATGGGCACGGTGAAACGGACGCCGAGCCCTCGGATGAAGTCACCACTCGCCTTGCCCGGCTCCTGCGTGCCGTCGTACGTGATGGTGTGCACCATGCGGAAGGAGTCGGCGCCCGCGTAGAAGTAGAGGCGGATGGAGAACGGCAGCCAACTGCGTTCGCCCCTGCGGTGTTTGCCGTCGATGCGGACTACCGCGCGGACCGGGCCCGCCTGCTCTACGGTGACCGCCGCGATGGCGCCCTCGAAGCGCTCGGTCCTCACCGAGCCCTGGTCCTCGTCCTCGATCTCGGGCTGCCGGATCAGCACGAGCCGCCCGTTCTTGGCGATCTCCGTGGAACCGCGGGTGACCGACTTGATCAGGGTGGCGCCGGACTTGCCGATCTTCACGGTGATGACACCGGTCGAGACGTCGATGGTGCCGCCGCTCTTGTCGACGGTGACCTTCCTGTCGGGGGCGGCGGGGGTTCCGGCGGAGAGGGTGAGCTTTCCGGAGCCCGAACTCACCGCGTGGGCTGTCCACTTGAGGGAGCCGTCCGGCCAGTACGCGATCGGCCAGGACTGCACGGGTACGGCCTTGCCGTCGGCGTCCGCCAGCGCGAAGGTCTGGTCCTCCTGGTAGGCGCCCATCGGCCAGGGGACGCCGAGCGTGGAGCCCGGTGCGGCACCGAGGCCGCCGTCCTCCAGCCAGTCCAGGGTCACCGGGTCCGCGTCGGCGGCCTCCGCTCTTGGCGCGGCCTGGGCGTCCTTGCTCCCCAGCGCCCAGCTGAACTGGGCGGCGGCTCCGGCGACCGCGGCCGCCTTGAGGAGGGACCTACGGGGGATGGGAGACATGACAGCCTTCCTTTCCGTGCGGGAGGAATTCCGTGCAGCTGGTCAGGGGCATGACGGAGAGAGGTGCGACGCCGGGGCGCCGACCTTGTACGAGGGCACCGCCCGTCAGCGGTGCCGGTAGCGCTCCTCCACGGCGACGGCCGCCGCCGCGACGGCCCCCAGGACCGGGACCGCCAGCGGCGCGACGAACCAGGCGGACAGGGCCACCACGGCCAGTCCGCCGACGACGAGGAAGGATCCGGCCGGATCGAGCACGGTCCGCCGGCCCGCGTCCGCGAGCAGGGCACGCCAGGGGGCGCCCGGCGTCCAGGCCGCCGCCGCACGGAGCCCGGCGACGGCGGCGCCGATCAGAGCGAACAGCCCCACGGCACCGACGAACGGCCCGCCCGGCAGCCCCGCACGCGCGGCCTGGACATCCACCCACACCGCGGCCACCGCCGCCCACCCGGCGAGCCCGACGACCCACCCACCGCGCACGGCGGCCCGGAAGTCGGCGACGAACTCCCGCCGGCCACCGGCCTCATGGGCCGTACGACGCCGCAGATGCCGCGCGCCGGCGGCGAACGCCGCGGGATACGTCACCACGGCCACCGAGGCGACCGCGATCCACACTCCCGTCAGCAGACATTCGGCGAAGACACCGAACCGCTCGGCGAACACCGGCTCCTTGCGCGCCTTCACGCGTGCCCGGTCCATCGTGACCGCCTCAGCCCTTCAGTCCGGACGTCGCCATGCCGTCGATCAGGTATCGCTGGAACGCGAGGAAGAACAGCAGCACCGGCAGCAGCGCGACCAGCGACATGGCGATCATGCCGCCGTAGTTGGCGACGCTCTCCTGGTCGCGGAACATCATCATGCCGAGCGAGACGGTGTACTTGCCGGGCTCGTTGAGGTAGATCAGCGGGCCCATGAAGTCGTTCCAGGCGTTGATGAAGGTGAAGATCGCACTGGTGATGAGCGCGGGCCGGCACAGCGGCAGCACGATCGACCAGTAGATCCTCAGATGACCGCACCCGTCGATACGCGCCGCCTCGTCCAGCTCCTTGGGCAGGTTCCGCATGAACTGCACCATCAGGAAGACGAAGAACGCCTCCGTGGCCAGGTACTTTCCCATGAGCAGCGGGACGTAGGTGTTGATCAGCTCCATCTTCTGGAACATCACGTACTGCGGGATGAGCAGCACGTGGTACGGGAGCAGCAGCGTGCCGATCATCAGCGAGAACAGCAGGTTGCGGCCGGCGAACCTGATCCGGGCGAACGCGTACGCCGTCAGCGAGCAGGAGATCAGGATGCCGACGACGGCACCGAGCGCGTAGAAGAGGGAGTTCTGGAAGAACGTCAGGATCGAGATGTCGGCGATGCCGTCGGCCAGGCCCTTGAAGTTGTCCAGGATGGGGTGCGCCGGGAACAGCTGGAGGCTGTTGATGATGCTGCGGCTGGGCTTGAAGGAGGCACCGATGACCCAGACGACGGGATAGAGGACGACGGCCAGGACCAGCAGCGAGCCGATGTGCCAGACGAGCGAGCCGGTGCGCTTGCGGCCGAGGCCCCGGGGGGTGGTGGCGGTGGATGCGCTCATCGGGCGGCCTCCTCGTAGTGCACCCACTTCTTCTGCGACCAGAAGAGGACGGCGGTGACCAGGGCCACGGCGAGCAGCAGCATCCAGGCCATCGCGGAGGCGAAGCCCATCTGGGACTCCTTGAAGCCCTTCTGGTACAGGTAGCAGGTGTAGACGAGCGTGGCGTCGGCAGGTCCGCAGTAGGTGTTGGAGACGACGTAGGCCGAGCCGAAGATCTGGAACGAGTGGATGGTCTCGAGCAGCACGTTGAAGAACAGCACCGGGGAGATCATCGGCAGCGTGATGCTCCAGAAGCGGCGGAAGGGCCCGGCGCCGTCCATCTCGGCCGCCTCGTACAGCTCCCTGGGGACCTGCTTGAGGCCGGCGAGGAAGATGACCATAGGGGCGCCGAACTGCCAGACGGTGAGGGCGACCAGGCAGTAGAGGATCCAGTCCGGGTTGCCGACCCAGCCGCCGATGTGGACGCCGAGGACCGACAGGCCCCGGTCCACGATCGCGTCGTCGGAGAACATGGCCCGCCACACGAAGCCGACCGAGACGCTCGCCCCGATGAGCGAGGGGGCGTAGAACGCGGCCCGGTAGAAGGCCTGGCCCCGGCGACTCTGCGCGAGCAGCAGGGCGACACCGAGGGCGAGGAGCAGCTTCAGGGGCGTGCCGATGACGACGTACTTCGCCGTCACCTCGACCGACTTCTGCCACCGCGGATCGTCGAACATCCGGGTGAAGTTGTCGAAGCCGATCCACTTCGGGGTGTTGAAGAGGTTGTAGTCGGTGAACGCGAAGTAGAGAGAGGCGACCATCGGGCCCGCGGTCAGAAGCAGGAAGCCCGCGATCCACGGGGACATGAAGAGGTAGCCGGCGAGGTTCTCCCGGCGCCCCCGCCGCTTGACGGCGGCGGGGGCGGGGGACCGTACCTTCCGGGTGTCGAGAGGTGAGTCCTTGACGAGCGTCACGGGGGTTCCCAATCAGGCTTGGAAGGCGGCCTCGGACTCGGAGAAGAACTGCTTCACCGCGTCGGAGACCTTGGTCTTGCCCTGGGCCATGTCACCGCCGATGCGCAGGAACGCGGCCTCCACGGTGTCGGCGCCTGCCGGATGCGGGGTGATCGTGCCGAGAAGGCCCGCCTTGGCGGTGTCCTGCTCGTACCGCGCGATCTCCTTGCCCTGCGCGTCGGTCGGCTCGTAGGCCTCGAACTGCTCGGTGGTGGCGAGGATGCCGCGGTCGTAGCCCATGATCTTGCCGACCTCGGGGTCGTGGACCATGAAGTTGATGAACTGGGCGACCTCCTTGGGGTGCTTCGTGCGCGCGGAGGCGCTCAGCATCAGGGAGGCGAGGTACTGGCCGGTGTCCTTGCCGTCGGTGGTGGGGATCGGTGCGAGGCCGTACTCGCTGTCGCCCTCCGCCGCGTAGCGGACCGTGAAGTTGTCCCAGGTGAACTCCGAGGCACCGTGTCCGGCCGCCAGCGAGGACTTGGGCTTGTCCTGCTCGACCACCTTCGGGTCGGTGATGATCCCGGCCTTGACGCGGTTGTACGCGTCCGTCCACCACTCCGTCAGATCGGCCTCGTCGAAACCGAGTCCGTCCTTGGTGAAGAAGGCCTTGCCGTTCTGGCGGAGGTAGAGGTCGTACAGGTACATGATGCTGTGGTAGCCCGTGTCCCCGGCGACCTTCGTCCTGTCGTGGATCGTCTTGAGGGCCTTGAAGTACTCGTCCCAGGTCCAACCCTGCTTCGGCTCGATACCCGCCTTCGCGTAGACCTTCTTGTCGATGACCAGCGCCATGGTGTTGGAGCCGACGGGGATACCGAGTTGCTTGCCGTCGACCTCGCCGACCTTGGTGACGCCCTCGCGGAAGCCGTCGAGGCTCAGATTCCCGGCGTCGATCTGGGACTTGAGGTCGAGAAGGATGCCGCGCTTGTCGTACTTCCGAAGAAATCCAACGGCGTTCTGGAAAACGTCCGGGGGATTTCCACCGGCGGCCTGCGTCTGGAACTTCTCCCAGAAAGAGACGTAGTCCTGAAAGTCCGTCTTCACCTTGATCTTCGGATACTTCTTCTCGAAGAGCTTGATGGATTCGTTGATCCTTTTCGCCCGCTCGTCGGCACCCCACCACGAGTAACGGATCGTCACCGTCCCGTCGGCGGAAGTGCCGCTGTCACCACCGCAGCCCGTCGTCGCGGCCAGCCCCAGCGTGGCCGCGGTCGCCCCCGCCGCCTTCAGGATCGTGCGCCTTTCAACATTCCCGGTTCCCACAGTCGGGCCCCTCCCCGCAGCGTCGTTGCCGCTCGTGAATCGTTTCAAGTAAGCGCTTGCTGGCACAAGTTACGGAGGGGCTGAGGGTGCGTCAATGATTCGGACAGGAATTTCTTGTGGGGCGGCCCGGCGGAGCTGCGGGGCAGGGAGACGGGGCGGTGGCGCGGGGATGGCGATGCCGCACGTGAGGCCGGTGTGGGCGGTGGGTCGGAGGGAGGGCTGAGGGTGGATGCGGAGATCTTGGGCTCAAAGGCGCCCGGGAGGTGGAGAGTTGTACGTCGGGGTGGTTCGCCCACCCCCGATGCGGCCGTCCGTTGTGTGGGGCGTGCAGAGCTGCCGGGTGTCTCCGACGGGCCCAGGCGCGCCGACTTCACGGGATGCGATCACGGAGGGTCGCTGAACGCGGTCGTGGCAGGTGGGCCGGCCTGCCGGCAGATCGCGAAGGTCCGACGAAGGCGCTCGCCGCGCTTGCGTGAGCTCTCACTCCGGTGCCGCGGAGGCCCGCTGAACAGACCCGGGCCATCTACGGCAGTCGCCGCACCACACGCATCGGCCCCAGGTCGCCGTCTCGTTCGCGCTTCTCGGTTGCGGTAGCCGTGCGTCAGGGGCCGTCGGGTACGCGCTTCGTGTGGCCGCCGGCGCTTGCACATGCCCGTGCACACGCCTGCGAAGATCGCCAGAGCGCCACTCGCCGCTCCCGTCCGTCGGCGGCCCCTGCGTCAGCAGCGCGGCCCTCGGTGTTCCGTCCGGCCGGCAGGCGGGCCCGCCGCCGGTTCACCCCGGGGCACAGCCGGCCGCCGGCGCGCATCCGGGCTCGCATACGACGGCGGCCCGCCTGCACTGTTGCAGGCGGGCCGCCGGTTCCGGGTGGGCGATACTGGGTTCGAACCAGTGACCTCTTCGGTGTGAACGAAGCGCTCTCCCACTGAGCTAATCGCCCGGACGCAGGAAGAACATTACCCCATGTCAGGGAGTGCCTGTGACCGGCGCAGACCCGCTGCGGGCCGCACTCGCGCCCCTGTCACGGTCACTGGTCCTTGATCTTCCAGGGCATCACGACGCCGAACTTCCACAGGTAGATGCCGACGAGAACGGACACGATCACCAGGCCGATCACGGTCAGAGCGATGTTGCGGCGCCGCACCCTGGGGTCGAGCGCCCGCTGGGCCGCCTCGGTGACCTTGCGTTTGGTCCAGCGGAGAACCAGCTGGGCCCAGACGAACTCGGTCGCCCAGATCGCCATGCCGCCGAAGATCACCACCCAGCCCGGTCCGGGCAGCGGCAGCATGATGATTCCCGCGACCACGACCGCGAGGCCGATGATGAAGACACCCACCTGCCAGCTGAGGTGCAGCGCGCGGCGCGCCTTGATGAATTCCGGCGCCCGCGAGCCGAGTCCCCGCTCGTGCTTTTCGGCCGCCGCCCCGTCCGTCGTCGTGTCGTCCGCCGCCACGGCCACCTCGCCCGGCCCGTTACTCCCCGTGTTCATACACCCAAACCTTACCGGAGAGAAACCAGTCACCGGAATGGTCGTACCTCGCGAACAGGTTCTCGGCCGGAAGAGTTACGTAAAGACACGCAAAACACTCAGAGGGGTTTACAACGGCACCGTAGGTGGCATGTCGATTTCGCCGACGTGCGAATCCCCGAGCGCACACTGAGCGAAAGGCCCTGGCGCTTATGAACACCACGGTCAGCTGCGAGCTGCACCTGCGCCTCGTTGTGTCGAGCGAGTCCTCCCTGCCTGTCCCCGCAGGCCTGCGGTACGACACGGCCGACCCCTACGCCGTGCACGCCACCTTCCACACCGGAGCCGAGGAGACCGTCGAGTGGGTGTTCGCCCGCGACCTCCTCGCCGAGGGTCTCCACCGGCCCACGGGTACCGGCGACGTCCGCGTCTGGCCGTCGCGCAGTCATGGCCAGGGCGTCGTGTGCATCGCCCTGAGCTCTCCGGAGGGGGAAGCCCTGCTCGAGGCCCCGGCGCGGGCCCTGGAGTCGTTTCTTAAGCGGACGGATGCGGCGGTGCCTCCCGGCACGGAGCATCGTCACTTCGATCTGGATCAGGAGCTCTCGCACATCCTGGCGGAAAGCTAGGTCGAGGCTTTCACAGAGCCGCCCGGCGCCGTCCACTCGGGGAGACGGCTCGGGCCAGAACAACCGCATAGGGCATGCCGCCGACGCCGCCACCGTGAATCTCTCGGGGCGGCGTCGGTGTGCGTGCGGTTGCTGTGCGTGGTCGTCGGCGTGGCCGGGGTTGCAGCGGGTGGTGCACGGCCCGGCACTGACGGGGTGCCGCCCGCGCCCCCTCCTCCACTCTCGGCGTCGCTCGAGCGGGGCTCCATGACCCCTGGGGGCACCTCCCCCACCCTCAAGGCAGCGGGGGGAGGCACGCATGGCCGCGGACCAGCGGCATGGCCGAGCGCCGCGCTCCGCGGACCGACGAGCGGTTCGGCGCCACACCGTCTCCGGACACGGCGGCATGGTTCGGCGACGCAAGCGCCTGCGGACGACGGCACCGCCTCCGCACCACCGCCCCACCCACGAACCGACGGCACCACCTCCGCACCACCCCACCCACGAACCGACGGCACCACCTCCGCACCACATGCGGCCACGGACCGACGACACAGCTCAGCGCCACCCGCACTGACGGACCGCCGCCGGGTGGCGTCCCGCCGGGTGGTGTAGCCATGCGGGCTGCACTGGTCCGGATGGCTTGTGGTCGGCAGACGGGGCCGAGTCTCGGAGCCGCTGCGGGAGCCGATCAGGGACGGCACGCTCTGCCCGGCGCCCCGGCGCCCCGGTGCCGGGCCGATCACCGCCGTGACCTGTGACAACGCGAGGGCTGCCCGGCTACACCACTCGGCGGGACGCCATCCGCCACCGTGCCGCCTCCCGCGAGCCGTCGTGCAGCGCGAGCCAAGCCCGGGCGGGTGTCCGGCCCCCGACCGACCCCACAGCCCAGTGCCTCGCGCACCCGGGGAGCGACGGGAAGCTCAACGCCGCACACCTCCCGCGACTCGCCATTCGTGATGGCCCTCCGACGGGAACCCTCGGCGCCCCGCGCCCGTTCTACCGGCATCGTGAGTGCAGACGGGGCCCGTGCTGCGGTCCCCGGAGCCATTACCATCGGCCAGCATCGGCGGGCGCCTGCCCGACCCCCCAGGCCAGGGAGCTGAACGTGCTGATCACCCACGACACCCGGTGCGCACTCGACACCGTGGTGGATCTGGTGAACACCGCGCCGGAGGACGACACCACGCCCGACGGACTGCCGGATGTCGCTGCCCTCGAGGAATTCGTACGCACGCACGACATCAGTGATGTCGGCATGCTCTCGGAGTTCGACCTCTCGGCGGTGCGCAAGGTCCGGGGACGGTTCGCCGGAGTCTTCGCGGCCCCGGATCCCCGGTCCGCTGCCGGGTTGATCAACGAGTTGGTCGCCGCCGCGGGCACCACGCCCCGGCTCACCGACCACGACGGCTACGACTGGCATGTGCACTACTTCGCCCCCGGCGCCTCGGTCGCCGACCATCTGGCGGCCGACTGCGGAATGGCCCTGGCCTTCTTCGTGGTGGCCGGGGAGGAGGAGCGGCTGCGCCGCTGCGAGGCGCCCGACTGCCGGCGCGCCTTCGTCGACCTCTCCAGGAACCGCTCCCGGCGCTACTGCGACAGCCGGACCTGCGGCAACAGGCTGCACGTCGCCGCGTACCGGGCGCGCCGCAAGGAAGCGGCGGGCTGAGGGAGATCCCCGGACCTCGAGGCCGACGCGGCCCCGGCGGGTGACGCCGGGGACCGCGGGTACGGCTCACAGCATCAGCAGGTCGTGCAGCGCGGCCGTGAGCAGCAGACACCCGATCACCGCAAGGAAGATCATCAGCGGTGGCTGGGAAAGGGCGAAGAGGCATCCACGCGGCTCGTCCTGCGGCGGCGCGGTCTCGCTCTGTTTCGTGTCCAGCATCTCGCGGGCGATGATGGCGCAGCCGGGGGCATGAGCGCGATCAACACGCCCGGAATGAGCGGGAGTTCGCTGGATTCCGTGATGTCCGGTTCAGGGCTTGATCATTTCGGGGCGTGTGTCGATCTTCCGTGTCGTTCCAGTCGTCAATGCGCCAGTCATATGCCGGTCACTTCGCAGCCCACCGTCATATGCCGTGCTTCTTCAGGATGGCCTCGATGTCGCTGAAGTCGTCCGCGGAGTCCGAGCGCGGCGCGGTCGCGGGCCTGGTGGCCGGACGGGAACCCTGGCCCAGAGAAGGTGCCGAGGCCGACGGAGCCATGGCCCCCTGCTGTGCGGAGCGGGCCGCGGCCTTGCGTTCCTTGCGGGTACCACCCCGGCGGCGCTCCACGGCGCGCGTGGTCGCGAACAGCGCCCAGGCGCCGCCGAGGACGGCGAAGCCGGCCCAGGCCGTGGGGCTGAAGGCGGTCTCGGCCACCCATTCGACAGCCCCGGTCATCACCAGCCCAAGGGGTACCAGGGAGTAGGCGGCAATGCGGGCAGCCGCGAGGAAGCGCTTGCGGTAGGCCGTGACCACCGCGATGCCCAGTCCGGCGGCAGAGACGGCGGAACAGACGGTCTCGGCAATCATCCGGTCCTCCACACAGGATTCGGTCCGGCACACGGAGTCGGTCGGGCACGGATTCGGCCGGGCGCGGATCGGGCAGGGCCCGCTTCGCCCCTTCCATCGTGCACCGCACGAACCCTCGCAGGCCATGGTCCGGCCGGACATCAGGGACATCTCCGGGTCGGCTCCTCCCGAGGTGCCGGTAGTGGCCGGTGCGGATTGGGGAGCGGCAGGCAGGACTGGGAGACTGGTCCCATGAGCGACTCCTCCCCCGACTCCGCACCCGCGCGTCCCGCCGCCCCGGTGCTCGACGTCTGGTGCGAACTCCAGTGTCCGGACTGCCGCAGCGCCCTGGACGACCTCCGCGCCCTGCGCGCCCGCTACGGCGACCGGCTGGAACTGCGGCTGCGGCACTTCCCGCTGGAGAAGCACAAGCACGCCTTCGCCGCAGCGCAGGCCGCCGAGGAGGCCGCGGAGCAGGGCCAGGGGTGGCCGTACGTGGAGGCGGTGCTCGGCCGGGTCGAGGACCTGGGCCGGAAGGGGGAACCCTTCCTGGTCGAGGTGGCCGCTGAACTCGGTCTGGACGCCGAGGAGTTCGACACGGCCCTGATCGACGGCCGGCACATCCTGGTCGTGGACGCCGATCAGGCCGAGGGCAAGGCGATCGGCGTGACCGGTACCCCGACGTACGTCATCGGCGGCGAGCGTCTCGACGGCGGCAAGAGCCAGGAGGGTCTGCGCGAGCGCATCGAGGAGATCGCCGACAGGCTGCTGGCGGAGCAGGAGGCCTGACCGCAGGGCATCGGCGGGTCCGTGGCGTCACAGCAGCGGCTTGTAGAGGGCGTAGCGCGTCGTCTCGTAGCCGAGTGACTCGTACAGCCGCTCGGCCGGGGTGTTGTCCGCGAACACGTTCAGGTCGAGGGTGCGGCCGCCGGCCCCCATCGCCTGGATCTCCGCGAGGAGCATGAGCGTACGGCCGTGTCCGTGGCCGCGGTGGTCCGCGTCGACCTCGACGTCGAAGACCCAGTGCCGGCCGGCGTGCAGGGCCAGCCACAGGGTCCCCACGCGCTTCCCCTCGTGCTCCAGCACGCTGAACCGCATGTTCTCGGTGGTAAGCCCCTGCGGCAGGAGCATCTCGTGGTCGCGCCGCGCCTTGGCGTAGGCCTCGGCCTCGGGGATGCCCCGTTCGATCCAGGTCCGGGCGTAGTCCTCCGACTCGTGCGCATGCCACGCCTCGAACTCGGTCTCCGTCATGGTCCGTGCACGGCTGCCTGCGGGGAGTTCGGGCAGGGAGTCGCCGAGTTCCTTCTCCATGTTCCGGTTGCGCAGGACGTACCCCAGCGCCTTGACGAGCCGCAGCGCCGCCTCGGCGGAGGCCGGGACGCCCACCTCGATCTGTGTGCAGCCCCAGCCGCGCGCCACCTCCTCCGCGGCGAGGGCGGCCACCGTGCCCCGGCCGCGGCGACGGTCCGGCTCCTCGATGCGCAGATCGCGGATGCAGGCCACCGAGTCGCCGAACTGGGGTGAGGTGCCTAGATGTATCGAGCCGACCGGACGGCTGTTCACGCACACCTGGTAACGGCGTGAGCGCGTTCCGTCCTCGGTTCGCTGGAGCGGCTCGGTCGGCCGCAGAGTGGTGGTCATCACCGGTGTTCTACCCGCTGCCGCCCGCCAGGTCAGCCGGTTTGTTCCGGGCCTTTACGGATCGAGGTCCTCCCCGGACCGCTCGTCGAAGATCCGCATCGCCTTGGCGGTCACCGGGCCCGGCGCGCCGGGCAGTTCACGGTCGTCGACGCGGTGCACGGCCTGGATGTCGCGCAGGGTGGAGGTGAGGAAGATCTCCTCGGCCCGCTCCAGCACGTCCAGCGGCAGGTCGGTCTCCTTGGCGCCGGTCCACTCGACGGTGAGCGCCCGGGTGATGCCCGCGAGGCAGCCGGAGGCGAGCGGCGGGGTGTGGATCTCGCCGTCGACGACGACGAAGACGTTGGAGCCGGTGCCTTCGCAGAGCTGCCCGACCGTGTTGGCGAACAGGGCTTCCGACGCGCCGTGTTGGTGGGCGCGGGCGAGGGCGACGACGTTCTCGGCGTACGAGGTCGTCTTCAGGCCGGTGAGCGCACCGCGCTCGTTGCGGGTCCAGGGAACCGTGATCACGGCCGTGGAGTCGGGGCGGCGGGCGGTCTCACCGAGGGCGACCACGAGGGTCGGTCCGCGATCACCGCGGTCGGAGCCGAGCGGGCCGTGACCGCCGGTGTACGTGATGCGCAGGCGGCCCAGCGGCATCGGGTTGGCCTCGAGGACGGCGGCGCAGCCGCGGCGGACCTCGTCGAGGTCGGGGTCGGGCAGGCCGAGACCACGGGCGGAGCGGGTCAGCCGGTCGAGGTGGCGGGTGAGCGCGAACGGCTTGCCGTCGACCGCCTTCACCGTCTCGAAGATGCCGTCGCCCACGGTCAGCCCGTGGTCGAAGACGGAGACGCGGGCGGACTCGATGTCCTGCAGACCGCCGTCGAGCCAGATCTTCACTGAAGGTCCCTTCCACTCACCTCGTACGCTCCCGACGCTACCGCGAGCAGCCGGGCGGCCTTCAGCTCGGTCTCCCGCCACTCCGCCTCCGGGTCGGAGCCCCAGGTGATGCCGGCGCCGGTACCGAAGCGCAGCACACCCTCGGCGCGGTCGATCCAGAAGGTGCGGATGCCGACGGCCAGCTCGCCCGCGCCGCGGTCGGCGTCGACCCAGCCGATCCCGCCGCAGTACGGCCCCCGGGGGGCCGTCTCCAGGGCTTCGATGATCCGCAGCGCGCTCGATTTGGGGGCGCCGGTGACCGAGCCGGGCGGGAACGCGGCGTCCAGCAGCTCCGGCCATCCGGCGTCCGCGCGCAGCTCGCCGCGTACGAGGGAGACGAGGTGCACCAGCCCCGGGTGTTTCTCGACGGCACACAGATCGGGGACGGTCACGCTGCCGGTGGCGCAGACGCGCCCGATGTCGTTGCGGACCAGGTCCACGATCATCACGTTCTCGGCGTAGTCCTTCTCCAGGAGGTCCGCCTCAGTGCGGCCGGTGCCCTTGATGGGACCGGACTCGACGACCCGGCCGTCGCGGCGCAGGAAGAGTTCCGGGGACGCGCTGGCCAGCTCCACGCCGTGTGCCGGCAGGCGGATCGTTCCTGCGTACGGCGCGGGGTTGCCGCGGGCCAGCAGGGCCGTGAGGGCGTCGACATCGGCGTCGGCCGCGACCGGCGCCGACAGGACGCGGCAGAGGTTCGCCTGGTAGACCTCGCCGGCCGCGATGTGCTCACGGACACGACGGACCCCGGCCGTGTACGCGGCGCGGTCGAGGGAGGACGTCCAGTCACCGGCGGCCGGTCCCCGCCACTGCCCCGGCACGGGAACGGGCACGGGCTCCACTCGTACGTCGCGGAAGCGGGCGCAGACCAGACGGCCCTCGAAGTCCGCGCAGACGGCCCAGAAACCGGTGGAGTCGAGGGCCGCGGGATCGCCGGTGACGTCGATGAGGCCGGTGGCGACGCGGTTGCCGAAGCGGGCGAGCGGAGGGAGATCGAGCACGGCACCGAGTCTATGGCGGGGGTCCCGCGGGTGGCCCGGGCATGTCCCGGGGGTGGCCCGGCGGGGCCCTGAGCAGGTACGCGAAGGGACGTAGCGCAGCACGCTGCACAAACGCGTTTTTGTACTGGCCCAGGAATCCGCTAGAGTTCAACACGTCGCCGGGCCGCGGGAGCGGACCGAAACGACAGGCGGACGTAGCTCAGTTGGTAGAGCGCAACCTTGCCAAGGTTGAGGTCGCGAGTTCGAGCCTCGTCGTCCGCTCGAAGGAAGAGGGGATCGCCCTGGTCCCCTGCACTCCTGGTGGAGTGGCCGAGAGGCGAGGCAACGGCCTGCAAAGCCGTCTACACGGGTTCAAATCCCGTCTCCACCTCCAAGGACGATTAGCTCAGCGGGAGAGCGCTTCCCTGACACGGAAGAGGTCACTGGTTCAATCCCAGTATCGTCCACTGGATCTTCCAGCACGAACGGCAGGATCCCGACCCGCGCGATTAGCTCAGCGGGAGAGCGCTTCCCTGACACGGAAGAGGTCACTGGTTCAATCCCAGTATCGCGCACGCAGTGCCCGTGATCCTTGGAACCCTTGGAGCACGGTCCCGAGGACGATTAGCTCAGCGGGAGAGCGCTTCCCTGACACGGAAGAGGTCACTGGTTCAATCCCAGTATCGTCCACACCCCGGAGCCCCCGGCCGTCTGATACGGCCGGGGGCTCCGTCGTCGTTGCGGCTCAGCTGGAGAACAGCATGTGGCCGAAGCTCTTGTGGCGGTGGTGGCCTCCGTAGTGGCTGCCGTGCGGGGCGCCCCAGGCGGGGGCCTGCGGGGCCGGGTACGCCTGCGGGGCGGCCGGGGGCGGCGGCGCGGGCTGGGACCACTGGGACTCCAGGCGGGTCAGCGCCTCCAGCTCGCCGTAGTCGAGAAATATCCCGCGGCAGCCGCTGCACTGCTCGATCTGGACGCCGTTGCGGTTGTACGTGTGCATCGGCGCATGACACTTCGGACACTGCATGGTCGGCTCAACTCCTCGCCGGTCGGTCCTGCTTCGCGTATCGCCAGGACAGACTCTGTCCGGCTGCGGTCGGTTGCACCTTACTTCGGGAAGTCGTGGGTCAACTCCGCGGGATGTGGGGGATGTGGCCCATTCGGACACATGCGTCCACGACGGACCGCTCCACCTCGTCCAGCGGACGGTCCGCCGCAAGCGCCTTCACGATCACCTGGGCCGCGGTCTGCACGGTGAGGGCACGGGCCGGGACGTCGAGTGCGGGCCAGGGGTCGCCGTCCGGGGGGACCGCGGGGCCGCCCGCCGCCCGGTATGCGCCGAGGAAACGGGCCCACTCGTCGGGCGGGAGCAGTCCGCAGGCGTACCAGGCCGCCGGGCGCGCGAGGTCCCAGGCCGGGACGCCCACCCCCAGGTCGTCGACGTCGATCAGCCGCCAGGGACCGTCGGGGGCGGGGTGGCGGACCAGTTGGCCGAGGTGGAGATCGCCGTGGCAGAGGGTGGTGGTGTCGGGCTGCGGGGCTTCGGCCCGGGCCCAGGCGGGGAGCAGCGTCCAGGCGCGCAGAACGGGGGTGGCTGCGGGGTGGTCGCCGGCGACTGCGGCGCGGAGGCGGGTGAGGGCCCGGGCGGCCTTGTGCGGGCCCCGCATGGGAGGCAGGGCGGGCGGGGCGGGGGTCAGGTGGAGGCGGGCGAGGAGGGTGGCGGCGGCTTCCCAGGGAGCGGCCTCCGGGGCGTCCGGGTCCACCGGGGTGCCGTACGGCCAGAAGGTCACGAGTCTGCCGCCGGGCAGGTCGGCCGGTGTCGGGGCGAGCGGGGGCAGCAGGATGTCGGGGTGGTGCACTGCCGTGGTCAGGCGGAGAGTGAGCTCGTCCGTGGCTGTGTGCGGTGCGTGTGCCTTGGCGACTGTGTCGGCGTGGCGTACGACGGTGACGTCGGGGCGGTCGGCGAGGGTGCTGGCTCCGCAGGCGCAGGTGCTGGAGTGCGGGCGGTGCGGGTGAGCTGCGGTTCTGACTCTCGCGGTCAGTTCGGGGAGCAGGTCTGCGGTCACGTGTCCCCCCTGGGTGTGTGCGGCTCCGTGGGTGAGCGTACGTGGGTGAGCATGGGGCGGTTTCCCTGTGGCCCAGGGTCGGTACTGGGGTGGGACGCGCAAACCGGCGCTGACGGGGTGCCGCCCGCTCCCGCCCTCCCCCACCCTCGGCTCCGCTCCGAGCGGGGAAGGCACGACTGCCCGCGGCTGGGCGGGACGGCCAGGCGCCGTACCCGCGTTCCCTCCAGGAAAAGCAATGCCGGCGCAGCTCCCCAGCTGCGCCGGCATTTTTTGCCGTCCGCCGCACCCCCGTCCCCACGGGGTTTCATGGGTGGATGTCCCCGCCCGGACCGCTCTTCCGGGCCTGGGGTCGCCGCTCAGCGCCCCAGCATCACGCCCACGGACGACGCCTGTGTGGCCACTGTCTCCCAGCCGTCGAAGACGAGGAGGAGAAGGGCCGCCAGGGGGAGGGCCATGAGCGTCGCCACCAGGGGGTGGCGACGGCCCTGGCGGCGGGAGCGGAGTGCTGCGCGCTCCTGGGTGCGGATCAGTGTCCGCGGTGCCGTGTGGGCCATGGTCCCTCTCCTGACCGTTCTCAGTTGTCGTTGGCAGCGGCGGGTGTCTGACCTCGGGGGACGAGTGCTGCACCCGCCGCTTGACCTCAAATCTAGGCGCGTGGCGGGCGCCGCACGTCATGCCCTCGTACCGATTGCCGGGCCTCCCGGAGGATGAGCCATGACCTGCGGAGTACTCCCCTGGGTGGAGACGGGGTCCTAGGTCTCGGGGTCTTCCCGGAGGGGGCGCCCGGAGTGCCCCGGTTTCTCTGAGCTGTCCTCGCGCGGCACCGGCTGCTCGACCAGGGCAAGGACCCGGTTCGCCATGAAGCGGGCCGTGCGGACGACCGATCCGCTGCGGGTGACTTCGCTCACTTCCACCACCCCCCGGCGCACCGCCGTCTCCACCCGGCGGCCCGCCCTGCTCGCCACCACCTCGTACGTACGTGTCGTGTCCCCCGCGTCCACGACTATCTCCACCCGATCACCCTTCACTCGATCAATCCCCCTTCTGTCAGCAGTGGTTGGGGTCACAGGCGCGCCGAAGTGGCCCTGTTCACCAGCCCCCTGACCACTCTTCAAGTCTCCCACCCGGCACTGACAATCGATCTGGGAGAGAGGGCGCGGCCTCTGCGCGTGGACGGCCGTGGAAACGTAAGCTGTGCCACGTCACACGGACCGGGCAGCGGGGATGAACATGGCGATGATGCGCCTGAGGCGCGAGGACCCGCGCGTCGTCGGCTCGTTCAGGCTTCACCGACGGCTCGGCGCGGGCGGGATGGGCGTTGTCTACCTGGGCTCCGACAAGAAGGGGCAGCGGGTCGCGCTCAAGGTGATCAGGCCCGATCTGGCGGAGGATCAGGAGTTCCGGACGCGGTTCGCGCGTGAGGTCTCGGCCGCGCGGCGGATCAGGGGTGGGTGCACGGCACGGCTGGTCGCCGCCGATCTGGACGCGGACCGGCCCTGGTTCGCCACGCAGTACGTGCCCGGTCCCTCCCTCCACGACAAGGTCGCCGACGAGGGGCCGCTCGGCGCGGCTGAGCTGGCCGCGATCGGTGCCGCACTGTCCGAAGGGCTGGTCGCCGTGCACGAGGCCGGCGTCGTGCACCGGGATCTGAAGCCGTCCAACATCCTGCTGTCCCCCAAGGGACCGCGGATCATCGACTTCGGCATCGCCTGGGCGACCGGGGCCTCCACGCTCACCCACGTCGGCACGGCCGTCGGCTCACCCGGCTTCCTGGCACCGGAGCAGGTGCGCGGGGCCGTGGTCACCCCGGCCACGGACGTGTTCTCGCTCGGCGCCACGCTCGCCTACGCCTCGACGGCCGACTCACCGTTCGGGCACGGCAGTTCCGAGGTGATGCTCTACCGCGTGGTGCACGAGGAACCGCAGCTGCACGGCGTACCGGACGCCCTGGCACCACTGATCAGGACGTGTCTGGCGAAGGACCCCGAGGAACGGCCCAGCACTCTCGAGCTGTCCCTGCGCCTCAAGGAGATCGCGGCCCGCGAGGCCCAGGGCCAGGCCGAGGCAAGACCGCCCGCACCCCGCGCCGCGGAGGCGGACCGCCCGACCGGACGGCTCACCGACACCGGTTACCCGGAGCGCACCCAGCGGCGTCCGCAGGTGCAGCAGGGCGGAGTGCAGGGGACTCCGACGTCCCGGGGGGCGGGCTCCACCTCGCGGGGGCAGGCTCCGGTGCGGGGCGGAGCCCCGTCGCGCGGTGGCAGTGCTTCTCGGGGCGGCGGTGCCAGTACGTCGCGCGGTGGAACGGCCCCGTCGTCCCGCCCCGGCGCGCGAACCACGCCCGCCTCCCGCGCCACGCGCGCAGGCAGCGGCTCCCGTCCGGCTCCCCGCAGCGGTGCGGGACGTCCGGCGACCCGGCCCACCGGGACCGGGCGGCGGCCCGCCAATCCGCGTCTGCTGCGCCAGCGGCTGTTCGTGTTCGTCGTCGTGACGCTGCTCGTGGCGCTCGGCATCGGCGTGGTACAGGGCTGCCAGGCGTCCGCCAGGGGGCTCGGGGGCGGCGTGGACGTCGTAAGACAGCAGCAGGAGCACGAGTCCCGGGGTCCCTAGGCGTGTCCGGCGGATCGTGCGCGCAGACGCGGCGTGCGGAACGCCCTCCCCCGCCTTGCAGCTGGACGCACCACACCTCGCTCACCGGCACTCATCAAGCGCCGCTGCCTACCTGCGACTTGAACCGCCGGACAGGTCCTAGCTCCGCGGACGTCCGGTCGCCACCGCGTAGAACGCGACCGCTGCCGCCGCGCCCACGTTGAGGGAGTCGACGCCGTGGGACATCGGGATGCGGACCCATTCGTCGGCGGCGACCAGGGCCTGGGTGGAAAGGCCGTCCCCCTCGGCGCCGAGCATGAGGGCGACCCGGTCCATCCGGTGCGGAGCCGCTTCGTCGAGCGACTTCGCCTTCTCGTCCGGGGTGAGGGCGAGCAGCGTGAAACCCGCCTCGCGGACCGACTCCAGGCTCTTGGGCCAGGTGTCCAGGCGGGCGTACGGCACGGAGAAGACCGCGCCCATCGAGACCTTCACGCTGCGGCGGTAGAGGGGGTCCGCGCAGTCCGGCGACAGCAGTACCGCGTCCATGCCGAGGGCGGCCGCGGAGCGGAAGATGGCGCCGATGTTGGTGTGGTCGTTGACCGACTCCATGACCACGACCCGGCGGGCGGTCTGCAGGAGTTCGGCCGCCGTGGGCAGCGGCTTGCGCTGCATGGAGGCGAGCGCGCCGCGGTGCACGTGGTAACCGGTGACCTGTTCGGCGAGTTCCGGGCTGACCGCGTAGACGGGGGCCGGGAGCTCGTCGATGACGTCCCGCATGACGTCGATCCACTTGGCCGAGAGCAGCATCGAGCGCATCTCGTAGCCCGCTTCCTTCGCCCTTCTGATGACCTTCTCGCCCTCGGCGATGAACAGACCCTCGGCCGGTTCGCGCTTGCGGCGCAAGTCGACGTCGGTCAGGCCCGTGTAGTCGCGCAGGCACGGGTCGTCGGGATCCTCAACGGTGATGAGATCGGCCACAGGGTGATACTGCCTTGTCCTGGGTGCGGTGCCAACGGCTTGGAACGGGTTGTGTTACCCCGGGTTACGCCGATGTCTCCGGGCGTGCGGCGGTGAGGGATTCCGGCCCCACCTTCACGACCTCGCCGATGACGATGACGGCCGGGGGCTTCACCTCCTCGGCGCGCACCGTCTCGGCGACCGTCGCGAGGGTCGCGTCGACGCGCCGCTGCGTGGCCGTCGTGCCCTCCTGGATCAGGGCCACCGGGGTGTCCGCGGGCTTGCCGTGCGCCACCAGCGTCTCCGCGATCCGGCCGATCTTGTCGACGCCCATCAGGATCACGAGCGTGCCGGTCAGCTTCGCCAGGGACGGCCAGTCGACCAGGGAGCGTTCGTCGTCCGGGGCGACATGGCCGCTGACCACCGTGAACTCGTGGGCGACGCCGCGGTGGGTGACCGGGATGCCGGCCGCGCCCGGAACCGAGATCGAGCTGGAGATGCCGGGGACGACGGTGCACGGGATGCCGGCCTCGGCGAGTGCCTGGAGCTCCTCCATGCCACGGCCGAAGACGTACGGGTCGCCGCCCTTCAGCCGTACGACCGACTTGCCCTGCTTGGCGTGCTCGATCAGGGCGTTGTTGATGGCCTCCTGGGCCATGAAACGGCCGTACGGGATCTTCGCGGCGTCGATGACCTCGACGTGGGGCGGGAGTTCGGCGAGCAGGTCGCGCGGGCCCAGCCGGTCCGCGATGACGACGTCCGCCTCGGCGAGCAGGCGGCGGCCGCGGACCGTGATCAGGTCCGGGTCGCCCGGGCCGCCGCCGACAAGGGCGACGCCTGCGGTGCGGGTGCGGTGATGGGGTGCCACGAGGGTGCCGTCGCGCAGGCCCTCTACGACCGCGTCGCGAATGGCGGCGGTGTGGCGGGGGTCGCGGCCGCGGGCGTTCGTGGTGAGGACGGCCACGGTGACGCCTTCGCTGTGACCGGTGGCGGGGGTCCAGGCCGTGGCCGCGTCGGCGTCGTCGGAGCGGACGCACCACACGCGGTGTGCCTCTGCCTCGGCGGAGGCCCGGGCGTTCGCGTCGGGGTCGCTGGTGGCGATCAGGGCGTACCAGGCAGCTGCGAGGTCGCCCTGCGCGTAGGGACGCTTCTCCCAGGTGATCTCGCCCGCGTCCGCCATGGCTTCGACCGAGGGGGTCGCCTCCGGGGATACGAGGAGGACGTCCGCGCCCGCCGCGATGAGCGCGGGGAGGCGGCGCTGGGCCACCTGACCTCCGCCGAGGACGACGACCCTGCGGCCGGTGAGACGGAGGCCTACGGGGTAGGCGGGGTGTTCGGCCATGAGGGTGCGGCTCCTCGTACAGGCGTGCGGTGGGCGCTGCGGCTCTGGAGCGGCCCTGACGTGCGGATTTTAGATTGCGTTCAGCGTACGGCGGGGGTGGGGTGGGCGCGACGGTGCCCGCGCTCACCCACCCCCGTCCCGGTGCTACTTCTCGGTGACGCCCGCCGAGTCGAACGTCGCCACCTCGTGCATCGCCCGCGCGGTGCTCTGGACCAGCGGGAGCGCCAGCAGTGCGCCCGTGCCCTCGCCGAGGCGAAGGTCGAGGTCGACCAGTGGGCGCAGGCCCAGCTTGTTCAGCGCGGCCACATGGCCGGGCTCGGCGCTGCGGTGGCCCGCGATACAGGCCGCGAGGACCTCGGGTGCGATCGCCCGGGCCACCAGGGCCGCGGCGCCCGCGCTGACACCGTCCAGGATCACCGGCGTACGCAGGGAGGCGCCGCCGAGGAGGAGGCCGACCATGGCGGCGTGTTCGAAGCCGCCGATCGCGGCGAGGACCCCGATGGGGTCGGCCGGATCCGGCTTGTGGACTTCGAGAGCGCGCCGGACGACCTCGGTCTTGCGGGCGAGGGTCTCGTCGTTGATGCCGGTGCCGCGGCCCGTGACCTCGGAGGGGTCGGCGCCCGTGAAGACGGAGATCAGCGCCGCGGACGCCGTGGTGTTCGCGATGCCCATCTCGCCCGTGAGCAGGGCCTTGTTGCCGGCCGCGACCAGGTCGCGGGCCGTCTCGATGCCCACCTCGATGGCCTGCTTGGCCTCCTCGCGGGTCATCGCGGGACCGGTGGTCATGTCGGACGTGCCCGCGCGGACCTTGCGCGGCAGCAGGCCCGGGGTCGCCGGGAGATCGGCGGCCACACCCACGTCGACGACGCAGACCTCGGCGCCCACCTGACCCGCGAAGGCGTTGCAGACCGCTCCCCCGCCGAGGAAATTGGCGACCATCTGGGCCGTCACCTCCTGCGGCCAGGGCGTGACCCCCTGCGCGTGCACCCCGTGGTCTCCGGCGAAGATCGCGACGGCCGCGGGCTCCGGGATCGGCGGCGGGCACTGACGGGACAGCCCGGACAGCTGCGCGGAGATGATCTCCAGCATGCCGAGGGCGCCCGCCGGCTTGGTCATGCGCTTCTGGCGTTCCCAGGCCTCGCCGAGCGCCTTGGCGTCCAGCGGGCGGATCTGGGCGACCGTCTCGGCGAGCAGGTCGTGCGGCTCCTCGCCGGGCAGCGCGCGACGGCCGTACGTCTCCTCGTGGACGACCCACGACAGCGGGCGGCGCTTGGACCAGCCCGCCTGCATCAGCTCGGGCTCCTCCGGGAACTCGTCGACGTACCCGACGCAGAGGTAGGCGACGACCTCCAGGTGCTCGGGCAGGCCGAGGGCGCGGACCATCTCGCGCTCGTCGAAGAAGCTGACCCAGCCGACGCCCAGTCCCTCGGCGCGGGCGGCGAGCCAGAGGTTCTCGACCGCGAGGGCAGAGGAGTACGGCGCCATCTGCGGCTGGGTGTGACGGCCCAGGGTGTGCCGGCCGCCGCGGGTCGGGTCGGCGGTGACGACGATGTTCACCGGCGTGTCGAGGATGGCCTCGATCTTCAGTTCCTTGAACTGCTTCGCCCGGCCCTTGGGCAGCGACTTGGCGTAGGCGTCGCGCTGACGCATGGCCAGTTCGTGCATGCTGCGCCGGGTCTCGGCGGACCGGATGACGACGAAGTCCCAGGGCTGCGAGTGGCCGACGGACGGGGCCGTGTGGGCGGCCTCCAGGACCCGGAGCAGCACCTCGTGCGGGATGGGGTCGCTGCGGAAGCCGTTGCGGATGTCGCGGCGCTCGCGCATGACCTTCAGGACGGCCTCGCGCTCGGCGTCGTCGTAGGCGGGCGCGGCCGGGCCGGTGGACTCCCGTACGTCTTCCACTGCGACCTGGTCCTCTTCCTGGTCGGCGGCCCTGGTGTCCAGGTCCTCCGCGTTCTGTACGACGTCGGGGTGCGGCTCCGTGTCCGGGGTCGCCGGGGCGGGAGCGGCGTCGGCCTCGCGGGGTGCGGGGACCGTGGCGACGGGTTCCGGCGCCTGCTCCTCCGTGGGGAGGACGATCGCGTGCGGCGGGGTCGGCGCGAGGTGCGGGGTGGTCGGCACCGAACCCTCGACCGGCACGAACTGGCCCAGGGGCTGGTCCGGTTGCGGCTCCGGCGGGATGCCGCCGGGCAGTACGGCGGTGACGTCGTCCGGGCCGGTCTGTCCTGCGGGCGCGGGAACGCCGGCTTCGTCGACCGGGGCGGACGACTGGGGGTCCGGGGCCTGGGCCTGGCCGTTCGGCGCGGCTTCGGCGTCCGTGGTGAGCGCGGGCTGGGGCTCGGCCGGGACGGCGGTGGGCTCGTTGTGCTCGGGGGCGGGCCCGGAGTCGGCGGCCGGGGCCGGGGTGGTCGGCTGGGCGGACTCCGCCGGGACCGAGCCCGTCTCGGTGAGCGGGGCGGGCTGGACGTCCGGCATGTGCCCGGCCGGCGGTTCGGGGGTCGCGGCCGTGGGCGGCTCCTGCGCCTCGACGTCAGTGGCGCCGGGCTCCGGCGTCACCGCCTGCACCGCCTCCGGATCCGGTACGACCGGGAAGGCCGGCACCGACTGCGGGCCCTGGGCGGGCTGGAGGTCCGGCAGGACGGGCTGGGCGCTCTGCTCCTGCGGGGCGGGGCCGGGCTCCGCCGGCTGGGAGGACGGCTCGGCGGGCACGGCGGCGGAGGGGACCTCGGCGGGGGCCGGGGAGTCCGCGGGTTGCTGCGCCTGCGTGACGTCGACGCGCGCCGGGACGGGCGTGGTGCCGGGGGCGGCCGCTTCCGGCACCTGCGCGTTCTCGGGGGCAACCGCCTCGGATGCCGGGGCGCTCACGGGTACGACCGCCTCGGGGGCCTCGGCGTTCGCCGGTGCGACGGGTTCAGGGGCCTGCGCAGTCGGGGGCGGGGGCGACTCCGGCGACTGCACTGTCTCGGGGACTGTGCCGGTCTCCGGGGCCTGCACGCTCGCCGGGACTGCGCCGGTCTCCGGCGCCTGCGCGGCTCCGGAGGCCTGATCCGGGTCGACCGGGGCGGCGGTTTCGGGGGTCTGCGTCCGGTCGGTCGTCTCGGCGGCCTGCGCCCGCTCGGTCGGGGCAGCCGCTTGGGGAGCCGGACCCGCGTCGGGAACGGGAACGGCGGCTCCGGGAACCTGCCCGGCGTCGGCGGCTGCGACGACGGCCGGTTGCCCGGCGGCGACGTCGGCCGGTTGCCCCGCGGCAGCAACGTCGGCCGGTTGCCCCACGGCAGCGACGTGGGCCGACTGTGCGGCGCCCGCGGGGCCGCCCTCACCGGCAGCCTGAGCCGGAACGCCGGCCACTCCCTGGCCCGTGGGCTGCCCGGCATCAGCGGCCGCGCCGACAGCGGGACCACTCTCCGCCACCACACCGGCCCCGGGAACCTGCCCCGCTCCCCCGACCGGGTCCACACCGCCCGTCCCGACCATGGCCTCCGGGCCGGACGTGGCCCCGGACGGGCCGCCGCCCTCGGCGGCGTACAGCGCCTCGCCGTGCTGCGGGACCGCCGCGGCGTACGCACCCTCCTGGCCGGTCTGCGCCGGCTGCGAGGCCGTCGCCGCCACCGCCTCGGTCGCCACCCGGGCCACGGCCGCCTGGGCCACGCCCACCGGCTCGGCCTGCGGTTCCGCTGCCGGAGCAACCGCTTCCGCGGGCGCCGCCCCGGCGCTCACCGGCGCCTGGACCATGGCATGCGCGCCCCACGGCGCCGCCCCCTGCGGGGGCATCTCCTGTGACTGCGGGACGTCGAGGTACTCCGGACCGGTCGTGGGCGGACCGGGATGCCGGAACGGCGCTCCCGCGGGCCCGCGGTCCGCGAGGGAGCGGACCGGGCTCGCGGAGGTGTCCGGAATCGGCGGCCCGAGGTGCAGGGGGCGGCGCGGCGGCACCTGCGTGGGCGGAGGCATGGGGTTGGGCAGGCGGACGCCACCGAGGTCCACCGAGCCGCTGTCGCGGCCGGCCATCTCGTGGGGCCCGGGCTCGTGGACCGTCTCGACCACCGGTTCCGGCGCCGGCGGGGCCACCTCGTTGCCCCATGCGCTCTGGGCGCCCGGCAGCAGCAACAGGTCTTCGTCCTCGGCGGTGGTCTCGGAGAGGTAGGTGTACGCGCCGGGCGCGGAGACGCCCGGCTGTTCCACCGTGCCTACGCTCTCCGGCAGTCCCTCGCCCGGGACCTGGCCGGTGTCCGTCATGCGTACCCCTCGCCCATCGGTTAGTGCTTCTACGACCAGCTCACCCGGAGCGGCGCACCGACCGCCCCACAGTGAAGAACGAGCGTGCGTGCCCAGCGGCACGAACGACCCGCCCGTAAAAGGCGACAAAGCCATTCAGTGGCATTGTCGCGGTCGTTCCCCCGTCACGACAGCTTGATCCGCGACGGCCCGCTGTGGACTGCGCCACGTTGCGCATCCTCCGGTTCTGCCGTACCACACTCACCCCAAAACGGGCGCGCTTTCCGGACATTGACGAACGAACTTCCGGACCACGGCGTGCGGTACAACGATCGGCCAGCCTACCGCGCGCGGTACGACAACCGGATCACGGGTTGCGTTCCATAAGGACCCCGCTGAGCAGGAACGCCACGCTCCGCTCCGTCTCCGTCCAGTCCCGGGTGTCGAGTTCGACGGACTGCATCAGGGCGCACTCGACGCGGTAGCCGTGCTCCGTCAGGTCGCGGCCCACGAGTTCGGCCGTGTCGCGGTTGACGGCATGCGTGACGATGCGCTGCGGGCGGCGGTCGGCGACCGCGGAGACGACGGCCGCTCCCCCGCCGCCGACCCGGACGACGTCCGGTTCGGGGAGGTTCTCGAGGATGAGGGGGGCGGCGCCGTGCACGATCTGGAGCTGGACCCCATGGCGGCGCGCCGAGGCCTCCGTACGGGCGCAGGCCTTGGGGTCGCGGTCCACTGCGATGACGGCGGCGCCCGCGCGGGCGGCGTCCGTGGCGAAGGCGCCGCTGCCGCACCCGATGTCCCACACGAGGTCGCCGACGCGCGGGCCGAGGCGGGCGAGTTGGGCGGCCCGCAGAAGATCCGTTTCTCCTTCGCCGAGGGCGCCGCCGTACGCCTTGGCCGGCAGCGCCCAGCCGCGCGGGCCGGTCCCCGGGTCGCGTCCGGCGATCCAACCGCCGCTCTCGCCTGCGACGCCCGGGCCGGCGGCACCGCCGATGACGATGACGACGTTGGGGTCGCGCCAGGTGTGGTCGGCCGCCTTGTCGGAGGTGACGACGGTGACCTGTTCGCGCTCGGTGCCGAGTTCCTCGCAGATGACGAAGGTGCGGTGGACGCCCTCCAGGAGCAGGCCGAGTTCGGCGGGGCCGGCGCCCGGTGAGGTGAGGACGGCGACCTTGGTGTGGGCCCTGCACACATTCACCGCGCGTCGCAGGGTTCGGCGGTGTGCGACGACCACCTGAGCGTCGTCCCAGGGCATTCCAGCGCGGGCGAAGGCCGCGGCGACGGAGGAGACGGCCGGAACGACTTCGATCTCGAGCCCGAACTCGGGCGCGCGCAGGGTCCGTACGACCCCGAAGAAACCGGGATCGCCGTCTGCCAGCACGACCGCGCTGCCGCGGTGGGCGGCGATACGGCGGGCGGCGAGGGCGACGCTGCCGAGCCGGATGCGCTCGGCGGTGGGCGGTACCTCGGGCAGCGCCAGGTGGTGTGCGGCGCCTGCCACGAGCGTGGCGGCTCCCAGGGCGGCGCGGGCCGCTGCGGTCAGCGGCGAGCCGTCCCAGCCGATCACCGTGACCCGGTCGGCCATCGTCGTCAGTCTCCAGAAGATTTGCGCACGTCGTCAGGGATCAGCCCGCGGGCGGGCTCCGTGAGGGTACCTGGTCGGGCCTCGCGGGCGCGGTAGCGGCTGCCCTGCCGCTGGTTCAGTTCCAGTCCGTGTACGACGTGAAACCACTGCTCTCGGCCAGCTGCTCCCCCGCGCCCTCCAGGTCCTCCGGCAGCAGGCTCCAGACGATGAAGTCCGTGCGCACCTCGGCCCAGGTGTCGTCGTCGGCACGGGTCCTCGCTATGCAGGCGTTGCGCAGGACGCCCTCGCTGATGCAGCCGATCTTCTGGGCGACCTGCTGCGCGGCCGTGTTGTCGGCGGCCGTGCGCAGCTCGATGCGCTCGAACTTCTGGTCGGTGAACAGCCATTGGGCGGTTGCCAGCGACGCCTCGGAGGCGTAGCCCTCGCCGCGCGCCCAGGGGGCGATGACGTACGACAGTTCGGTGGAACGGACGTGCCAGCTCGTGCTGCCGAGCTGGATGAGGCCGACCAGCCGCTGGGTGAGGAACTCGGTGACGGCGAGGTCGAGGCCGCGCCCGGCGGCCCGCTCGGTGGGTGCGTACTCGGTGATACACCGGCGCGCGTGGTCCTCGGTGAAGGGCTGGGGAACCGACGTCCAGGCGACGACCTGCTCGTCGTTCATCATCTCGGCCAGGGCGGTGACGTCGTCCTCGTCGAGGGGACGCAGCACCAACCGCTCCGTGCTGATGGAGATGTTGGGGAAGGTGCTCGTCA
This sequence comes from Streptomyces sp. HUAS ZL42, assembly GCF_040782645.1. Taxonomy (GTDB): domain Bacteria; phylum Actinomycetota; class Actinomycetes; order Streptomycetales; family Streptomycetaceae; genus Streptomyces. The sequence goes on along the minus strand of NZ_CP160403.1, from coordinate 7,974,896 downwards.
TGCGCCGCTCCGTAACCTTCGAAACCGTCAGGGCCTGCTGAACTGCCCAGCATGCAGCATGAAAGCACTGAACCGCACGACGGGGTCCACTCCCGGTGAGGAAGTGGACCCGGTGCGTGGCGATACGCCGTATACGTTCGGCCGAGGCCGATCGTCAGAACGCCGGGACGACGGCGCCGTCGTACTTGTCCTCGATGAACTTCTTCACCTCGGGCGAGGTGAGCAGCTTCGCCAGCTTCTGCACACGCGGGTCGTCCTCGTTGCCCTTCTTCACGGCGAGGAAGTTGGCGTACGGGTTGCCGTTCGCCGACTCCGCGACGAGGGCGTCCCTGGCGGGGCTGAGGTCGGCCTCCAGCGCGTAGTTGCCGTTGATCACGGCGGCGTCGACGTCACTGAGCGAGCGCGGCAGCTGGGCGGCCTCCAGCTCCCTGAACTTCAGGTTCCTGGGGTTGGACGTCACGTCCTTGGGGGTCGCTTCGTATCCGACGCCCGCCTTCAGCCCGATGACGCCGTTGGCCTCGAGGAGCTTCAGCGCCCGGGCCTCGTTGGTGGTGTCGTTCGGCAGGGCGACGGTGGCGCCCTTCTTGAGGTCGGCGAGCTTCTTGACGCCCTGGGAGTACAGGCCGAGCGGCTCCAGGTGCACGGTGGCGCCGGGAACGGCCACGATGTCGGTGCCGTTCTTGTTGTTGAAGTCGTCCAGGTACGGCTGGTGCTGGAAGTAGTTGGCGTCGACCTCGCCCTGCTGGACGGCCGTGTTCGGGGTGACGTAGTCGGTGAACTCCTTGACCTCGAGCTCGAGGCCGGCCTGCTGGGCCAGGTTGTCCTTGATGTACGTGAGGATCTCGCCCTGAGGGGTGGGCGTGGCGGCGACGGTCAGTGTGGAGCCCGCGCCTGCCGAGCCGGAGTCCTTGTCCGCGCCGCAGGCGGTGAGCCCGAGGGTGAGGGCTCCGGCGGCGAGGACGGCGGTGGTGATCTTGGCGGTGTTACGCACGAAAAGTGCCTTTCCTTATGGGTGGTGCGACCCCTTGAATCCAGGGGTGTCGGCGCGGAGCGCCGTCTTCGGGGGGTGGTGGTCGGGCGACGGGTGGGCGAACGGGGAGTTCAGGGGGCGCTCAGACGGCTTTGGTCTTCAGCAGCCGCAGCCTCGGCGCGGGACCCGAGCCGCCGCGGCGGTGCAGGGCACGGGCCGCGTAGTCGCCGGCGAACTGGATGACCGAGATGACGACGGCGAGGATCGCCACGGTGATCCACATCAGTTCGGCCTCGAAGCGCTGATAGCCGTAGCGGATGGCGATGTCGCCGAGACCGCCGGCGCCGACCGTGCCGGCCATCGCCGAGTAGCCGATGAGCGCGACGATCGTGGTCGTGGTGCTGGAGACAAGGGAGGGCAGGGACTCCGGTACGAGCACCTTCCGTACGACCGTCCAGGTGTTGCCGCCCATCGACTGGACGGCCTCGACGAGCCCGCCGTCCACTTCGCGGACAGCCGTCTCGACCAGGCGTGCGAAGAACGGGACGGCGCCGATCGCGAGCGGCACGATCGCGGCCTCGCGGCCGATCGTCGTCCCGGTGACCCAGCGCGTGAAGCTCATCAGGGCCACCATCAGGATGATGAAGGGCATGGACCGGGCGATGTTCACGACTTGCCCGATGACCTTGCTGGCGAAGACGTTCTGAAGGAGTCCACCGCGGTCGGTCAGGACGAGGAGGATGCCGAGCGGGAGGCCGCCGGCGACGGCGACGAGCGTGGACCAGCCGACCATGTAGAGGGTGTCCCCACACGCCTGGGACAGCAGGGGCTGCATCTCCGAGAAGTCGGTCCAGGTCACTTCGCGCCTTCCTTCACCAGCAGGGGTTCGCCCACGACGTCGATCTGCAGGCCCTTTTCGCGCAGGGAGCCGATCGGCACGACGTTGTCCTCGTAACGGCCGGGCAGTTCGATGCGCATGCGGCCGACCTGGAGGCCGCCGACGGTGTCGATGGCGGCACCGAGGATCGATATGTCGATGTTGTAGGTGCGCGAGAGCTGCGAGATGACGGGCTGGGTGGCGGCCTCGCCCTGGAAGGTGACGTCGACGACGGTGCGGTCGTCGTCGGTGGCCGCGCCGGCCACCGGGAAGAGGGCGGAGGCGAGTTCGGAGCCCGGGGTGGCGAGGAGTTCGCTGATCGTGCCGGACTCGACGATGCGGCCCTGCTCCATGAGCGCGGCCGAGTCGCAGATCGACTTCACGACGTCCATCTCGTGGGTGATGAGCAGGACGGTCAGGCCCAGCTGCCGGTTCAGGTCGCGCAGCAGCTGCAGGATCGAGCGGGTGGTCTCCGGGTCGAGGGCGCTGGTGGCCTCGTCGGAGAGCAGGACTTTGGGGTCGCCTGCGAGGGCGCGGGCTATGCCGACGCGCTGCTTCTGGCCGCCGGAGAGCTGGGCGGGGTAGGCCTTCGCCTTGCCGGCGAGGCCGACGAGGTCGAGGAGCTCGAGCGCCTTGCGGGAACGTGCCCTGCCCGATATCCCGAGGATTTCCAGCGGGAGTTCGACGTTGTCCTGCACGGTCCGGGAGGACAGCAGGTTGAAGTGCTGGAAGACCATGCCGATACGGCTGCGCGCCTGCCGCAGCTCCTTGCCCGCGCGCGGACCGCGCCCCGCGAGGGCGGTGAGGTCCTGCCCGGCGACGGTGACCGTGCCGGCGGTGGGGCGTTCCAGCAGATTGACGCAGCGGATGAGCGAGGACTTGCCGGCGCCGGACCGGCCGATGACGCCGTACACCTCGCCTTCTCGGACGTGCAGGTCGACGCCGTCGAGGGCGGTGACCTCCCGGCCGCGCGAGCGGTCAGCCCGATAAATCTTCGTCAGGCCTGTTGTCGTGATCACTGGGATTTCCGTCACTGTCGAGTGCGCGGGCGTGGGTGTGCCCGGGCGCACGGATGCAGAAGCTGTCAGGGACGCGACACGGTTCTCGCGATGGTGGCGTGGAACCGGAGGAGAACATGTGCGCGCGGGGCTGTGTCACGCAGCGCACGGCGTGCGGACATGCCACGGTGTCTCGCTTCGGGGCGCGAGCTCAGGGGTGGTACAGGGGCCCTCTAGAAGGCGCACATTCGACACAGACAACGAGCACCGGGCGTCATGGTCGCCTCGGTCGCAAGGGTGCGGCTGCTCGTCGTGGTCATGGGCATCAGTAAACCAGACGTACGGTCCTGACATGACCAGACTGTCCGGATGCTGGACGGCCGTGGACAGTGCAGGGCGGCCGCAGGGAGCCGATTCCGGCGTAATAGGGTCGCTGCATGTTCGATGCCTTGACGCTGGTGACCGGCGTCGCCGCGTTGCTGCTCGCCGCATGGTGCGGTTGGGCGGCCTACCGTGACCAGCCGACGAAGGACTGGCACTTCATCGGCATGGCCGTGGTCTCGCTGCTGGCCGTGGTTCAGCTGGTGATCGGGATCGTGCAGCTGGCGCGGGGCGAGAAGCCGGAGCAGGGCACGACGATCTTCGTGGCGTATCTGCTGGGGGCGTTCGCGTGCATCCCGGCGGCGGGGTTCATGTCCCTGGCCGAGCGGACCCGGTGGGGCTCGGTGACGGTCGCGGCGGGCGGCGTGGTCCTCGCCGTGCTCGAGGTGCGGCTCTACGACATCTGGGGAGGCTGAGGTGACGGCCGTGGAAGAGAAGCCGGTTCGGCTCATCGGCGGGCCCGGCATCCTGCTCGTCTGGCTGTACGGCGTGATGGTCGTCGGAGCGGTGTCGCGGTCCGTGTACCAGATCGCGACCGAGTTCGACCGCGCGCCGCTCGCCTACTCACTCTCGGCGGTGGCGGGCGTGGTGTACGGGTTCATCACATACACCCTGGTGCGGGGCGGGGAGACGGCCCGCAAAGCGGCACAGGTGTGCTGCGCCGCCGAGCTCGCGGGTGTGCTGACCGTGGGCACGTGGACCCTGATCGAGCCGTCGGCCTTCCCGGACGCGACGGTCTGGTCCGACTACGGCATGGGGTACGTCTTCATCCCCGTGCTGCTGCCCGTTTCCGCCCTGTACTGGCTGCGCAGGGCCCGCACCCGGCAGACGCCGGACGGCGCCTGACTCACGCCGTCTGCGCGTACGCCCCCGCCGGCTTCTCCAGGACGATCATCGGTACTCCGTCCGCGCCCTTCGCCGTGCCCACCGTCTCGTAACCCACCCGGCGATACAGACGCAGGTTGCCCTCGCTGCGGTGGCCCGTGTGGAGGCGGAACCGGGTGGCGCCGCGCTCCTCGGCCAGCGCCGACTCGGCCGCGCGGAGCAGCCTCGCGCCGATGCCGTGGCCCTGGAGGCGCGGGTGGACGCAGAGCTTGCCGATGGCGGCCGCGCCGTCCTCGGTGACGGAGCCGCGGACCGAGCCGACCACCTCGTCGCCCAGCCGGGCCACGTAGACGCAGTCCGAAGCGACCTCCTGGCGGACGGAGTCGAAGGTCTGGACGAGCGGGTCGATGCGGTAGTTGCCGTACAGTGCGGCCTCGCTCTGGAAGCACAGGTACTGAAGCCTGAAGATCTGCTCGACATCCTGCTCGGTCGCCACCGAGATGGTCACGCTCATGCCCATGTGCGCACGCCTCCCGCTCACCTGATCACCTGCCGTCCCTCACTCCTATCCCCGCGCTTCGCGGGCCGCAACCTCCTGTACAAGCAAACGACGCAGACATCCCAGACATCTGGAACGTTCCGGTCCCAGACTGCCCTGTGAGATACCCAACTCCCCCGCTATCTCCCGGTAGGTGAGGTCCTGGGGCGACAGCAGAGCCTCCATCAGACGGGGACAGCGGCCGGGGAGCCGGCGTACGGCCTCGCGCAGGGCACGGCCGCGGGCGGCGGCGAGCGCGAGGTGCTCCGGTCCGCGGTCGGGCTCGTCGGCCGGTTCGGTGTCGTACGGCCGTTCAAGCCGGGCGGTGCGGAGGGTGCGGCGCGCCTCGGAGCGGACGGCCCTGCGCAGCCAGGCCGGCGGGTCGAGCGGTGGTCCGTCCGTGTCGAGATGTTCCAGGAGGCGGAGCCAGACGGCCTGTTCCAGGTCCGCCGGTTCGGCCCCGGTGGCGTGCGCCTCCGCGGTGGCCTCGGCGGCGAGCAGCGGGCGCAGCGCGGCGACCATGTCGTACCTCATGTCCGGCACGACGCGGCCCCCCGAGCAGAGGTTGCCCGGGCGGGCCGACTGTCACCCCAACGGGGAATCAGCTGTTGACGAAGTCCTCACGGGCCAGCAGACCCGTGTCCGGGTTGTCGGTGAAGACGCCGTCGATGCCCGTCGCGAAGTACGTCCGGAACGCACCGAAGACGTCGCCGTAGGCGTCCGCGTCCGTGCCCTTGCGGAAGTTCGCGGGCAGGAAGGGGTTCTCGTTGCGCATCGTGTAGGGGTGCAGGATCAGGCCCCGCTTGTGCGCGTCGGCGACCAGCGTGGTGGGCGTGGTGAGGTTGCCGTTCACGTCCCTCGGGATGATCAGGTCGAGGGTGGGGCCGATGCCCTGCGCGTAACCGGCGATCTCCCGCAGGCCCTTCGGGGTGATCAGATCGGCGACCGTGCGCGGGTCGCCCGCCTCGACGAAGTCCCAGGGACGGCTGGTCGCGGAGGAGAGCAGGACGACGAGCGGGTTGTCGACCAGTTCGTTCAGCCGCTGGATGCTGCTCGGCTCGAAGGACTGCAGGATGACCGGCGAGTTGCGCTTGTCCTTGCCGTACTTGTGCAGCAGCTTGGCGACCCGCTCCTCCAGGCCCAGCCCCAGCTTGCGGAAGTAGGTGGGATGCTTGGTCTCGGGGTAGATCCAGACCTACCTGCCCCGCTTACGGGTCTGCTCGTTCTGCCACTTCAGGACCTCTTCGAAGGTGGGGATCTCCCAGCGGCCGTTGTAGAGGGTGTTGTGCGGGCGGTTGGCCGGGATGCGCTCGACGGCACGCAGGGTCTTCAGCTCGGCGAGCGTGAAGTCCTCGGTGAACCAGCCGGTGACGGAGAGGCCGTCCAGGACCTTGGTGGTCCTGCGGCCGGCGAACTCGGGGTGGTCGGCGACGTCCGTGGTGCCGCCGATCTCCGGCTCGTGGCGGCAGACGAGATGGCCGTCCTTGGTGGGGACGAGGTCGCCGGCCTCGACGATGTCGGCGCCCAGATCGAGGGCCAGCTCATATGAGCCGAAGGTGTGCTCGGGCCGGTAGCCGCTGGCCCCGCGGTGCCCGATGACGGTCGGCACGGGCAGGCTCTTCAGCCCTCCGCCGCCGCCGTGTCCGGCGCCGGCCGCTCTCGCCGTACCGGACAGTCCCAGGACCGCTCCGCCCGCGCCCAGCACCGCCGCGCCGAGGAGCGCCCGTCGTCCGGTGCCGCCTGCCTGCTGGTTCGACTCCTGCGTTGCCATGAACGCCCTCCCTGCGGTCGCGTCTGCCGCTGTTTCCGGCGCTCCACCTGCGGGGCGCCGTCAGTGCGCGCCGATCGTAGGGGTGTCGACATGACGGCAGGGAGGCCCCGGACCGAACACGCGGGTGACGCGGGATGGCGCATGGGCGAGGATGTCTGACGGTCCGTCGACTTCATGTCGGTGGACGGGGTAGGCGTTCACCGCAGGTAAACCAGTGTCAATAGTGCGTAAGACCTCGGTGAACCCCCGGGGGGCGATGTGCAATACCCCCGGAGCCGCGAGTAATGTCCTCACCTGCACAGACTCATCCCATCTCCCTTGACACCGGAGGGCCCGTTGTCCCGCTTCGCGCTCATCAAGGCAGTGCTCGGACCGGTCATGCGCCTGATGTTCCGCCCCCGGGTGGAAGGCGCTGAGCACATCCCGGGCGCCGGTCCGGTCATCCTGGCCGGCAACCACCTCACGTTCATCGACTCGATGATCCTGCCCCTGGTCTGTGACCGTCAGGTCTTCTTCATCGGCAAGGACGAGTACGTCACCGGCAAGGGCCTCAAGGGCCGGCTGATGGCCTGGTTCTTCACCGGCGTCGGCATGATCCCGGTCGACCGGGACGGCGGCAAGGGGGGTGTCGCGGCGCTGATGACCGGCCGCCGGATCCTCGAGGAGGGCAGGGTCTTCGGCATCTACCCGGAGGGCACGCGGTCGCCCGACGGGCGGCTGTACCGCGGGCGAACGGGTATCGCGCGGCTGACGCTGATGACGGGTGCACCGGTGGTGCCCTTCGCCATGATCGGGACGGACAAGATCCAGCCGGGTGGGGCGGGGATGCCGCGGCCCAGCAGGGTCACGGTCCGTTTCGGTGAGGCGATGGAGTTCTCGCGGTACGAGGGGATGGACCGTGACCGGTATGTGCTGCGGGCTGTGACCGACTCCGTGATGACTGAGGTCATGCGGTTGTCCGGGCAGGAGTACGTGGACATGTACGCGACGAAGGCGAAGGCTGCGTAAGGGCTCGTTTTCGGGGCCCGCGACCCTTAAAGCCTGCTGTCGAGCCGTTGGCCACGGAGCAGGAACCATGCTGCCGCCGCGGTCGCGCCCAGCACTGTCGCGCCTATGCCCGACGCCAGCGCCAGTCCGTCGACGAAGGACTGCCGGGCGGCGTCCAGCAGTGCCGCGGCGGTGTGAGGCGGCAGGTCGGCTGACGCCTCCACCGCGCCACCCAGCGATTCATGCGCCCCGGCCGGAACGCCTGCCGGGCCCGCAAAACCCCGGTACACGCCCGTCACGATCGAGCCCAGTACCGCGATCCCCAGGGCCGCGCCGAGTTCGTAGGCCGTTTCGGAGACCGCGGAGGCCGCGCCCGCCTGCTCCTTGGGTACGGAGCCCAGGATCACGTCGGCGGTCACCGTGAACGAGAAGCCCGCGCCGATGCCGACCACCAGCAGGGCGGTGCCGAGCAGCGGATAGCCGGTGGACTGACCGATCAGGGTGAGGGAGGCCAGCGCGAGGCCTACCGCCGCGAGGCCGCCGGCGACCACGGCGCGTACGGAGTAACGCCGGGCCGCCCGGCCGGCGACGAGGCCTGCCGCCACCGCGCCGACCGCGGCGGGCAGCTCGGCCAGACCCGCCTCGAACGGCCGCCTGCCCTGCACGAGTTGCAGGTACTGGGAGAGGAAGAACACCAGCCCGGACAGCCCGAGTACCGTCAGCAGGTCGGCCAGGACGGCCGCGCTGAAACCGCGGTCGCGGAACAGGCGCATGTCCAGCAGCGGGGTCGGCAGGGTGAGCTGGCGGCGTACGAAGCCGTACAGGGCGGCCGCGCCGGCCAGCCCCGCGCCGAGCGTGGCCCACGCCAAGCCGTGCGTCGCGGCCTCCTTGACCGCGTACACGATGCCGATCATGCCGACGAGCGACAGCACGACGCTGACGGGGTCCCACGGGCCGGGGTTCGGGTTGCGGGACTCGGGAAGTGTCCTGATGCCGACGAGGACGAGAACCGCCATCACCGGCAGGTTGATGAGGAAGACCGAGCCCCACCAGAAGTGCTCGAGCAGGAAGCCGCCGGCTATCGGCCCGATCGCCGTGCCCGCGGACGCGGTGGCGCCCCAGATTCCGACGGCGACGCTGCGTTCGCGGGGGTCGTGGAAGAGGTTGCGGATCAGGGCGAGCGTGGCCGGCATCAGGGTGGCGCCCGCGACGCCGAGCAGCGCACGGGCCAGGATCATCGTCTCCGGCGTCGTCGCGTAGGCGTTGAGGACGGACATCGCGCCGAACGCCGTGGCTCCGCCGAGCAGGATCCGCTTGCGGCCGATGCGGTCGCCGAGGCTGCCCATGGAGACGAGCAGACCGGCGATGACGAACGAGTAGACGTCGCCTATCCAGAGCAGCTGAGTGCCGGACGGCTTGAGGTCTTCGCTGATGTAGGGGGTCGCGAGGCCGAGGACGGTGGCGTCCACGGCCACCAGCAGCACGGCCAGCACGAGGACGGAGAGCGCGAGCCAGCGGCCCGGGCGCTTCACCGCCTCGGTCGTGATCGCCGGCTGCAGGGTGCTGGTCATGATTCCTCTCTCTGTGGTGTTTGGTGCTGTGGTACTTGGTGCTGTGGTGCTTGGTGCTGTGGTGCTTGGTGCCGCAGCGCGCCGCCGAGCAGCAGCTCGACGATCATGTGATGGAAGTCCTTCGGGGCGCCCTTGCCGCTCTGCACGACCCAGACGCCGGAGGCCAGCAGGCCGTACAGCGCCTCGGTGAGCCAGGCGGGCGTGAGGTCGATACGGAACTCCCCACTGTGCTGGCCGCGCCGGAACAGCGCGGAGATCCGGTCGTCGATCCGGGACCAGCCCTCGTGCTGCTCCTCGCCCTCGAACAGCTGGTTCTCGGTGTAGAGGAAGGCGAGCAGGCCGGCGGCGGGCTCGATCGCGTGCACCAGACGCCGTACCGCGTCGCCGGCCGGCCCCTCGTCCAGGCGGGCCGCGTCCAGCGCTGCCTCGCACTCCTCGATGCCCAGCGCCTCCAGAGCCCGTACGAGCGCGTCACGCCCGGCGAAGTGCCGGTGCAGCGTGGCCCGGCTGATTCCGGCCGCCTTGGCGACCTCGTCCATGGTCGCCGTGGATCGGCGGGTCAGGAGGGCTGCGGCACTGCGCAGAACGTGGTCACGGTCGACGGCCATGAGACAACCATAGCCCATATGAGACGTTGATGTCTCACTACGGGCATGCGTGACTCATTCCCCATGGCCCGAGGGGAGCTGTCAGTGCCAGGGGAGCTGCCCGCGCCGCTCCCAGTACGCCTCCGGGTCCTCGACGAGCGCGGAGAGCCGGTCCAGCTGGTCCTCGTCCAGGTCCACGACCGCCGCGTGCAGGTTGGAGGCGAGCTGGACGGTCGTCGCGGCGCCGGAGAGGACGACCCCGGCCCAGGGCCGGCGAAGGATCAGGGCAAGGGCCACGGCATCGCAGCCGAGGGAGGTTTCGGCGGCCACGCTCTTCAGGGCGTCCGGCGCGTACGGATCCGCCAGACGTCCGTTGGCCATGCCCTCCTTGACGATCACCGTGAGTCCGGCGTCGTGCGCCTCGGCGAGGGCGGGCTCGGCGGAGGTCTCCAGGACGTTGTACGTGGACTGGACGGTACGGAAGAGGGGCTCGCCTTCGACCGTGACGGCGAGTGCCGCGCGGATGGCGTCCGCCTGCGCGGGGCCGCTGGTGGAGAAGCCGATCGTGGTGCCCTGGGCGGCGGCTTCCGCCAGCTTCGCGTGGAGTTCCTTGTCGGTGAGGGCCGGGCTGTCCGGGGTCACCGAGTGGATCTGGTAGAGGTCGAGGCGGTCGCCGAGCAGGGCGGCGGTCTCGGCGCGCTGACGTTCGTACGTCTCCAGGCCGTGGTCCTTGACCTCGTGCCGCTCGGCGTCGGCGGACCAGTCCGCCGTGTAGGTGTAGCCCCACTTGCTGCCGATGACGATGTCGTCGACGTCGGGGCGGACGTTCAGCCAGTCGGCGAGGAACTCCTCGGAACGCCCGTAGGAGCGGGCGACGTCGAAGTAGCGCACGCCTTGTGCGTAGGCGGCGTCGAGGAGTTCGTGGGTGCGCTCGCGCAGGGCCTGCACCGTGCGCTCGGCCGGGAGGTCGTCCTCCCGGCCGAGGTTGATGTACCCCGGGCGGCCGACGGCGGCGAGGCCGAGCCCGAGGTGCGCGGTGGGCGTGGTCGCGGCGGCCAGGCGACTGAACGGCATGGCGGCTCCCTGCACGATCGGCGGAGGCGTATCGCGCATCAATCTACCCAGACGCATGCGATTCAGCCCGCTCTGCCAGCCCCGTGCGGTTCAGCCCGCGCTGACGCAGCGCGGCACGAAGGCGGGGTCGGCCGGCCCCTTGCGCCCCAGGGCGCTGAGCACCCACTGCTCGACCAGAGGCGACTTGGGTGCCTGGTCGTGCTCGGTGGTGTCGAGCGGGCAGCGGTCCTGGAGCAGCACGTTGGTCACGTACGAGGCGGGGCCGTTGAGGAAGGCGCTGGTGTACGGGACCACGACCTCGTCGTACCTGGTGGCGATCGCCGTGTAGTCGGGGCCGACGGGGGTCTCGGGGTCGGAGTTGAGGTTCTGGAGGAAGGGGGAGCCGGCGGTCTGGTCGACACAGGAGGGGCAGGCGGTGGCACCGGCCACGAGTGCGAGGGGGTTGGTGGTGCCGTGGTTGGAGGGGACGATGCCGACGAGGTCGTCGACCTTGGTCGCGCCGCCGAGGAACTTGACGTAGTAGCGGGGCATCATGCCGCCCTGGCTGTGACCGACGATGTCGACCTTCTTTGCGCCGGTCGCACCGAGCACGGCGTTCACGAAGTCGCGCAGCTCGGCCGCCGAGTCCGGGATCGGGGCGGTCTCCAGGCCGCCGTACTCGAACGAGAAGACGCAGTAACCGGCGTCCGCGAGCGCGGGCGACAGGGTCAGCCAGTTCTCGTACGAGGTCTTGAAGGTGCCGTTCACCAGGACGACGGGTTGCGGATGGGCGGAGTCCGGCTTGCAGGACCAGGCGTTGGCCCCGGGTGGCGGGGTGTCCGCGGCGTCCGCCGGGGCCGTGAGGCCGAGGGCACAGAGCGCGGCCACCGCGGTGACGGCGAGGAGGCGGGCGGTTCGTCTGGTACGTCCTGCGTGCATGACGTCCCTTTCATGCTCGGCTTCCGTCGACCGACGTTCGGCAATGCCGACCGACTGGCCGGAATACTTACCTCCGGGTAGGAAGAAGTCCAGGTTTCGGACAGTGGCCGATTTCCATCTGCCATCGAGCGGTCGGGGCAGCGCGAAGGGCCCGGACGGAGCGTCCGGGCCCTTCGGCCGACTGAAGTCGGGTGTTCCTAGGCCTGCTTGGCCGTTGCCCACGCGTGCTGCGCCGCCACGTCCGCCTTGACCTCGGCCAGCTGGACGGCGACCGCGCTGGGCGCCGTACCGCCACGGCCGTTGCGGGAGGCGAGGGCGCCGGGGACGTTGAGGACCGAGCGGACCTCGGGGGTCAGGTGGACGGAGATCTTCGCGAACTGCTCGTCCGTGAGGTCGTCCAGCTCCTTGCCCTCGGCTTCGGCGACCTTGACGCACTCGCCGGCGACCTCGTGCGCGACCCGGAAGGGGACGCCCTGCTTCACCAGCCACTCGGCGATGTCGGTGGCGAGCGAGAAGCCGGCCGGGGCCAGTTCCTCCATGCGCTCGCGGTTGACGGTGAGGGTCGCCATCATGCCGGTGAAGGCGGGGAGGAGGACCTCCAGCTGGTCGCAGGAGTCGAAGACGGGTTCCTTGTCCTCCTGCAGGTCGCGGTTGTAGGCGAGGGGCAGGGCCTTCAGGGTGGCCATGAGACCCGTCAGGTTGCCGATCAAGCGGCCCGACTTGCCACGCGCCAGCTCCGCGATGTCCGGGTTCTTCTTCTGCGGCATGATCGACGAGCCCGTGGAGAACGCGTCATGCAGGGTCACGAAGGAGAACTCCTTCGTGTTCCAGATGATGACCTCCTCGGCGATCCGGGAGAGGTTCACGCCGATCATCGCCGTGATGAAGGCGAACTCGGCGACGAAGTCACGGGAGGCGGTGCCGTCGATGGAGTTCGCGGAGCTGCCGTGCTCGAAGCCGAGGTCCTTCGCCACCGCCTCGGGGTCCAGACCCAGGGAGGAACCCGCCAGCGCGCCCGACCCGTACGGTGAGACGGCCGTCCGCTCGTCCCACTGGCGCAGGCGTTCGGCGTCCCGGGACAGAGACTGCACGTGCGCGAGGACGTGGTGGGCGAAGAGGACCGGCTGGGCGTGCTGGAGGTGGGTGCGGCCGGGCATCGCCACGTCCGGATGGGCCTCGGCCAGGCCGATCAGAGCGTCCTGGAGCTCGGCGATCAGGCCGCCGATGACGCGGGCGTGGTCCCGCAGGTACATGCGGAAGAGGGTGGCGATCTGGTCGTTCCTCGACCGGCCCGCGCGCAGCTTGCCGCCGAGGTCGGGTCCCAGGCGCTCCAGCAGGCCCCGCTCCAGGGCCGTGTGGACGTCCTCGTCGGCGATCGTGCCCACGAAGGAGCCGTCGGCGACGTCCGCTTCGAGCTGGTCGAGCCCGGCGATCATCCGCGTCAGTTCGTCGTCCGTGAGCAGGCCCGCCTTGCGCAGCACGCGCGCGTGGGCACGCGAGCCGGCGATGTCGTAAGGCGCCAGCCGCCAGTCGAAGTGGACGGACGCGGACAGCCTGGCCAGGGCCTCGGCGGGACCGTCGGCGAAACGGGCGCCCCAGAGCCGTACGTCACCGCTGTTGCTGCTCACTTGCTGCGCTCCTCGGAGGGTGTCGATGTGCCACCACTTGACATGCATGAGTATGCAGAGCTCTGCATGATTCGTCAATTTCGATGGGTGGCCGCCACGAATTTGAAGACTCTTTGAACACGCGAAACCGCTTGCTCGTACCTCTCGCCGAACGCAGGCGCCGCGTTTGTCAACGACGAACACCCCCGACACGAGTGAGGCATCCGCATGTCCAGGGCCCTTCCGAAGTACAACAAGCGCCGCGTCGCGTTCATCGGCGGTGCCGCCGCGGTGGTGCTGACCGGCGCGGTCATCGCCAACACCGCTCTCGCCGGGGAGACCTCCAAGAGCAACGGCACGAACGCGAAGACCCTTGCCGACCCCGGCACCATCACGTGCCCGGACGTCGCCTCGCAACTTCCGGAGATCCCAGCCTCCGCCCAGGCCGAGATCGACCGCAACCTCGCCCTCCTGCAGACCCAGATCGACGAGGCCAACAAGCGTCTCGTCGACACCGTCGGCCAGGGCGGCCCCAACTTCGTCCAGAACGCCATCCTCGGCCCGCTCGAGAACAAGCGGATCGCCACCGTCAACCGCATCGCCACCGCGATCGGCCGCACCGCCGAGAAGCCGCAGGGCCTCGACGCGCTCGCGCCCTGCACCCTCAACGCCGCAGGCGCGGCCGGCGCGGGCGAGGAGGCCGGAGCGGGTGCCGAGGCCGGCGCCGGCGAGGAGGCCGGTGCGGGCGAGGAGGCGGAGGCCACGCCGAGCGCGACGGCCACGGACGCCGCGGAGGGCGCGGAGGGCGGTGCCGCGGACGAGGCGGGGAACGCCGGCGTCGGCACGATCAGTTGCCCGGACGTCGCCTCTCAGCTCCCGGCGATCCCGGCCTCCGCCCAGGCCGAGGTCGACCGCAACCTCGCCCTGCTCCAGACCCAGATCGACGAGGCCAACAAGCGTCTCGTGAACACCGTCGGCCAGGGCGGCCCCAACTTCGTCCAGAACGCCATCCTCGGCCCGCTCGAGGACAAGCGCGTCTCCACCATCGACCGCATCGCCATCTCGATCGGCCGCACCGCCGAGAAGCCGCAGGGCCTGGACTCGCTGGCCGCCTGCACGCTCAACAAGTGACCTGACAGATGCTGTGGCCGCCCCGACAGAACGCCGGCGGGGCGGCCACGGGCGCACCCCCGAGCGCAGCCCGGCAATTCCTTAGACACCCGAAAGGCTTTCCCCGATAATCGTTAGACATGGGAAAGACCTATGAGCGCATAGACGGCAGGCTCCGTACGTTCATCGAGGAGCAACCCCTCTTCTTCACCGCCACCGCTCCCCTCTCCGGCGACGGCACGGTCAACCTCTCCCCCAAGGGGCTCAAGGGCTCCTTCGCGGTGCTCGACGAACTCACCGTGGCCTACCTCGACTTCGCCGGCTCCAGCGCCGAGACGATCGCACACCTGCGCGAGAACGGCCGGATCACGCTGATGTGGTGTGCCTTCCAGGGGCCGCCGAACATCGTGCGGGTGCACGGCCACGGGGAGGCGGTCTTCCGCGACGATCCGCGCTTCAAGGAACTCCTCACCCGTTTCCCGGACATCGACCCGTCCTCGCACGGGCTGCGCGCGGTCATCGTCGTGACGGCCGAACTCATCCGCGACTCGTGCGGGTACGCGGTGCCCTTCATGACGTACGACGCGGACCGTGACCTGCACGGCAAGCGGTTCGCGCGCGAGGACGACGAGTCGCTCAGCGAGTACTTCGCCAAGAAGGACCACATCGCCACCAGCCTGGACGGCCTACCCGGGCTGCCGTTGCCGCTGCCGCCCTCTACCGTCTGAGCCATGCGCCCCGGTGCCGTCGCCGCCCTCGCCTCCCTGTCCCTGCTCATGCTCGCAGCCGCTCCCGGTGGCGCGGTCCCCGGGCCGCTTCCCGAGCGCATGGCGGACACCGGCGGCGGCAGACAGTTGATCACCGCGGTCGCCGCCGGCACGGGTTCGACGTCGGGCACGCTCACCTGGTGGGACCTGCGGAACGGGCACTGGGTGAAGGCCGGTTCCGCGAGGGCCCGGTTCGGCGCGAAGGGGCTCGTGGAGGGAGCCTCGCGCAGGCAGGGGACGAACACGACGCCGACCGGACTGTACGGCCTTCCGTTCGCCTTCGGGGTGGAGGCGCCGCCGCGGGGGACGGTGTACCGGTACCGGCGGGTGCACCAGGACTCCTGGTGGTGCCAGGACAACGGCTCCCGGTCCTACAACCGGTGGACCGAGCCCCGTCCGGCGGACTGCCGTGCGACCGAGTCCGAGCGCCTGGTCTCTTACCGGACGCAGTACGCGCACGCGCTGGTGATGGGGTTCAACTACGGGGAGCCGGTGCGGGGGCCGCGGAGCCGGCATCTTCTTGCATGTCAACGGTCGGGGGGCTACGGCTGGTTGTGTGTCGGTCACGAGGGATGCGATGCGGCGGATTCTGCGGTGGGCCGATCCTGGGCGGAAGCCGCATATTGCCGTGGGGACGGTGAGCGGGTCCACGGCGATCACCCGGTACTGAGATCTCCTCTAATCAACCGTCAGCCGCACAGTGAACGTCGTCGAGCCCGCCGCGCTCTCCAGGCTCACACTCCCCCCATGCGCCTCCACGACCGCCGCCACGATCGACAAACCCAGGCCCGCGCCGGCTCCCGAGCCCTCCGTGCGGCGACGGTCCGCCCGGGTGAAGCGTTCGAAGACTTTGGGCCGGATGTCGGCGGGGACGCCTGGGCCGTCGTCGTGGATGTTCAAGGTCGCCGTCGTCCTGTCCGTCTCAAGGGACACCGTCACCTCGGTGCCGACGGGGGTGTGCAGACGCGCGTTGGCCAGCAGGTTCGCCAACACCTGTTGGAGACGGTGGGCGTCGCCGGTCACCGTCACCGGCTCCTCGGGCAGTTCCAGCAGCCAGCGGTGGCCGGGGCCGGCGGCCCTCGCGTCCGTCACCGCGTCCAGGACCAGGCGGGTCAGGTCGACGGGGAGGCGTTCCAGGGGGCGGCCGGCGTCCAGACGGGCCAGGAGGAGCAGGTCGTCGACCATCTCACCCATGCGGGACGACTCGGCGGCGATACGTTCCAGGGCGCGCGTGACCTCCGGTGGGACCGGGCCCGGGTGCAGCAGGGCGAGTTCGGCGTGCCCGCGGACCGACGCGACGGGAGTGCGCAGTTCGTGGCTGGCGTCGGCCGCGAAGCTGCGCAGCCGTTCCTCGCTGGCGTGCCGTTTCGTCAGCGCGTCCTCGACATGGCCCAGCATCCGGTTGAAGGCACCCGCCACGCGGCCCACCTCGCTGCGCGGGTCGGACTCGGGCGCGCGCGGGGGCAGGGCCACCTCACCGCTGGCAAGCGGGAGTTCGCTGACCCGGGTGGCGGTGGCCGCGACCCGGCTCAGCGGCCGCAGCGACCAGCGCACCCACAGTGCGCCCGCGACGCCGGCGAGGGTGAGGGCCGCGCCGAAGACGATTCCGGCGACCAGTTCGAGGCGGTGGACGGTGGCCTGCACGGGTTCCAGGGGCAGACCGGTGATCAGGACGTCGCCGTCGAGGCCCTTCGTCGCGAGGACCCGGTAGTCGCACAGGGCGGAGATGTCGACGCTGTGGCCCCTCCCGTCGACCGGGACCGCGGCGAGCCGCCTCTCGTCCCGGGCGGTCAGGGTGACGTCGACGATGCCGGTGGACCGGACGACCGCCGCGTTGGTGGCCGTGCCGTCGACGAAGCGGGCGCCGAAGGTTCCCGTCGCCTGTCTGCGGTCGTCGCCGAGCTCGTCGCCGTCGTGGTCGTCCGGCAGCTTGCCGTCGTGTTCCAGGCTCGCCGCGAACCGGGCCCCGACCTCGCCGAGCTGTTCGTCGAGGCGGCTGGTGAGGAATCCGTTCAGCTCGACGACGGCGGCGACGCCGACCGCCGCGCAGCTGATCGCCAGCAGCACCACGAGGCCGACGGTGAGCCGGGCCCGCAGGGTGCGCGGCCGCGGCAGTCGTGGCCTCACCGGGTCACCGGCTTGAGCACGTACCCGGCTCCGCGCACCGTGTGGATCATCGGCCGGCGCCCCGCGTCCACCTTCTTGCGCAGGTAGGAGATGTACAGCTCCACGACATGGGCGCGGCCGCCGAAGTCGTACGACCACACCCGGTCGAGGATCTGTGCCTTGCTGAGCACCCGCCGCGGGTTGCGCATGAGGAAGCGCAGCAGCTCGAACTCGGTCGGCGACAGCTCGATCAGCTCGCCCGCCCGGGTCACCTCGCGGGCCTCTTCGTCCATGACCAGGTCGCCCACGGTCAGCCGCGGGCCCTCCTCCTGCTGGCGGGCCATACCCGCGCGGCGCAGCAGTCCGCGCAGCCGGGCGACGACCTCCTCGAGGCTGAAGGGCTTGGTGACGTAGTCGTCGCCGCCCGCCGTGATGCCGGCGATGCGGTCCTCGACGGCGTCGCGGGCGGTGAGGAAGAGGACGCAGACGTCCGGCTTCACCCCGTGCAGGGAGCGCAGCACGGCGAAGCCGTCGGTGTCCGGGAGCATCACGTCCAGGACGACCGCGTCGGGCATCAGCTCGCGGGCGGCCGCGAGGGCCGCGGCTCCGTCGCCGGCCGTGCGCACCTGCCAGCCCTCGTAGCGCAGGGCGCCGGAGAGTACCTCGGCGAGGTCCGGGTCGTCGTCGACGACGAGGACGCGCAGCGGGGTGCCGTCGGGGCGGGTGAGGGCGGGGCGGCCGGAGCGGGTGGTGTTCATCGCCCTACCAGGATCACCCCTCGCGGCAGCGGCGTGCGGCCGCGCAGGCTCTGAATTTCCTCTGAGTCCGCTCAGCGAGGTGCGGATTCAAAGGGTGCTGAGAGGTTCCACCCGCACAGTGGCGTCCGGGAACGGAGAAAGGACACACACATGACCACCGTGTACGAGCGGCGGACGGCACCGCCCGTGCTGCCTGCGCCCCGGCGCTCACCCGCGGGCCCGGTGCTCGCCGTGCTGTGGGCCGGGGCCGCGGCCGTGCTCGCCCTGTGGTGGTCCGGCACCGGCTCCGTGGTGGGTACGGCGGGATGGCTGACCGGGGCCGGGCGGATCGCCGGTCTGCTGTGCGGGTACACCTGCGCGGTGCTGGTCGGTCTGATGGCACGGGTGCCGCTGCTGGAGCGGCGGATCGGCTCGGACCGGGTGGCGCGCTGGCACGCCATGGCCGGCCGGTACACGGTCTGCCTGCTGGTCGCGCACATCGTGCTGATCCTCGCCGGGTACGCCGCCCAGGACCGCGCCTCGTTCTGGCACGAGACGGTCACCGTGATCCTTGACTACCCGGAGATGCTGAAGGCCACCGCCGGCACGGCGATCCTCTTCGCTGTCGGCATCACCTCGGCCCGGGCCGTGCGCCGCCGGACCAGCTACGAGTTCTGGTACTACGTGCACCTCCTCACGTACGCCGCCGCCTTCCTCGCCTTCGGCCACCAGCTGGCCCTCGGCAACGACTTCACCGGCAACACGGCGGCCACCGCCGCCTGGTACGTGCTGTACCTGGGCGTCGCGGCCCTCGTGGTGTGGTTCCGGATCCTCGCCCCCGTACGGCTCAACCTGCGGCACCGGCTTCGTGTGGAGTCCGTGCACAGGGAGGCGCCGGGCGTGTACTCCGTCGTCGTACGCGGGCGGCGGCTGGACGAACTCGGTGCGCGGGCCGGGCAGTTCTTCCGCTGGCGGTTCCTCGCCCAGGGCATGGGCCGGACCTCGACGCCGTACTCCCTCTCGGCGCCGCCCCGGCAGGACCTGATGCGGATCACGGTGAAGGCGCTCGGCGGGCACAGCGCGGCCGTGGCGCTGCTGCGGCCCGGCACGCGGGTGTGGGCGGAGGGGCCGTACGGGGCGCTGACCGCCGACCGGCGCACCGCGCACAGGTCCCTGCTGATCGCGGGCGGGGTCGGCATCACCCCCCTGCGGGCGCTGTTCGAGACGCTGCCCGGCGACGTCACCCTGCTGTACCGGGCGCGGACGGCCGAGGACCTCGCGCTGGGCGGGGAGTTGGAGGCCGTCGCGCGCTGGCGCGGGGCGCGGGTGCTGTACGCGCTCAACGGGCCGGGCGGGGAGCGTCCCGACCTCACGGCCGGGTCGCTGAGCGCGGCCCTTCCCGACCTGTCCGAGCACGACGTGTACATCTGCGGTCCGCACGGCTTCGCCCGGGACCTGTACCAGGAGCTGCGCGCCGCCGGTGTGCCGGACCGCCGTATCCACCACGAGTCCTTCGAACTGTGAGGCCCGAGACGTGCACGCCCTGAAGAAGAACCGTCCGCTGCGCCGCATCGTGCTGGCGAGCGCCGCCACCGTCTCCGGGATGGTGCTGCTGCTGTCGCTGAAGCCGCACACGAGCCCGGCCGTCGCCGTGAACTCCCCTGTTTCGTCGAGTAGTTCGGGCACATCCAGTGCCACCGGCACCAAGACCGTCACCGGCGACTCCGTCCAGACCCGCTGGGGCCCCGTCCAGGTGAAGATCACCGTGCAGGACGGCAGGCTCACGGAGGTCACGGCGGTCACCTATCCCCAGGAGAATCCGCGCGACCAGCAGATCAACGCCTACGCCATTCCCGAACTGCGGCGCGAGGCACTGGACGCCCAGAGCGCGGACATCGACACGGTCTCCGGGGCGACTTACACGAGTGACGGTTACCGCCAGTCACTCCAGTCCGCACTGGACTCCGCGGGGCTCTGAACACTCCCGAGTTTCGGCACGTATCTGTGGGCCAAGGGTGCCGTACCCACGGAGGAACCGTGACCACCACGCTCGCAGGCGGCCGTGCCGCCCGCCGCCAGACGATGCGCCGCATCCGCCCGCGTCGCTCGCCCGCCGTCCCGCTGCTGATCGCCGTATGGGCGGGTGCGGCGGGCGTGTTGTGGCTGTGGTGGCACAACACGCCGTCCATCGCGGACGACAACGGCAAGATCCTGAACGCCGGGCGGATCACCGGCATGCTCGCCGGGTATCTGATGGCGCTCGTCGTGCTCCAGATGGCCCGCGTGCCCGCCCTGGAACGCCGGGTGGGCTCCGACCGGGTCGCCCGCTGGCACGCGATGAGCGGCCGCTACACGCTCTGCCTGGTCATCGCGCACGTCTTCCTCACCATGTGGGGCTACGCGCTGCAGGCCGGCAAGTCGCTCGGCGACATCGTCCAGCAGACCATCGACTCCATCAACCAGCTGCCGGACATGGGCAAGGCCGCCATCGGCACCGGTCTGCTGTTCGTCATCGGGCTGGTGTCGATCGGCGGAGTGCGGCGCAGGCTGCCGTACGACACCTGGTACCACATCCATCTGATGACGTACGCCGCGGTGTTCCTGACGTTCTGGCACCAGATCACCACCGGCAACGAGTTCGCCGTCGAACCCACCGCGAAAACCGTCTGGTACGGGCTGTACGGCACCGTGACCGCGCTCGTGGTGTGGTACCGCATCCTCACCCCGATCCGGCTGAACCTGCGTCACCGCATGTTCGTCGAGGCGGTGATCGAGGAGACGCCGGGCGTCGTGTCGGTGCTGATCGGCGGGCGCAAACTGCACCGGATGGGCGCGGAGGCCGGGCAGTTCTTCCGCTGGCGGTTCCTGGCGCCGGGCATG
The DNA here is from genome assembly GCF_040782645.1 of Streptomyces sp. HUAS ZL42. Taxonomy (GTDB): domain Bacteria; phylum Actinomycetota; class Actinomycetes; order Streptomycetales; family Streptomycetaceae; genus Streptomyces. The sequence goes on along the minus strand of NZ_CP160403.1, from coordinate 7,954,192 downwards.
CGGTTCAGCTCGCACCCGTACTCGCTGTCGGCGGCGCCCCGCCCCGACATGCTGCGGATCACGGTGAAGGCGATCGGCGACCACAGTGCCCGCCTCCGCGAGCTCACGCCCGGCACCAAGGTCTGGGCCGAGGGCCCGTACGGCGCGATGACCGCCCAGCGGCGCAGCCGCGGCAAGGTGCTGCTGGTCGCGGGCGGCGTCGGGATCACCCCGATGCGGGCGCTGTTCGAGACGCTGCCCGGCGCGTCCGGTGACATCACGCTGCTCTACCGGGCCAACAGCACACAGGACCTGGCACTCTGGGACGAGCTGGCGAAGATCGCCGACGAGCGCGGCGCCCGGCTGATGTACGCGGTGAACAGCCCGGACGGGGAACGCCCCGACATCTCGGCGGAGTCCCTGCAGCGGAAGATCCCGGACATCGACCGCCACGACGTCTTCATGTGCGGGCCGAACGGCTTCGCCCAGGGCGTGTACGACGCACTGCGCGGCGCGGGGGTCCCCGCCCGCCGTATCCATCACGAGTCGTTCGAGATGTGAGCGACGGGAACGCAAGGGAATCGACGGGAATGACCAGCGACAGGAATCTGGAGCGATGAAGAAGAGCCACCCCATCCGCCGCGTTGTGCTCGCCACCGCCGCCACCGTGTCCGGGATCGTGCTGCTGCTGTCGCTGAAACCGGCGTCCGACCCGGCCTCCGCGTCGGCGGCGGGCGTGGCCCCGCAGCAGACGGCGGCGGCTCAGGAGTCGGCCCAGGGAGGGGCCGGGGCCGCCGCCGCCGGAACGGTCACCGGTGACGCGACGCAGACCCAGTACGGGGTCGTGCAGGTCCGGCTGACCGTGAGCAACGGGAAGATCACCCAGGCCGAGGCGGTCCAGGCGCCCAAGGGCGGGCGCAGCGACCAGATCACCGCGGACGCCGTGCCCAAGCTCAATCAGGCGGCGGTCGCCGCGCAGAGCGCGGACATCGACTCGGTGTCCGGGGCGACGTACACGAGCACCGGGTACAAGCAGTCGCTTCAGTCGGCGCTGGACAAGGCGAAGGCGAGCGCCGGTTCGTCCTCGCAGGACTCCGGAAGCGGCCAGGCCGAGGCCCGTACCGTCACGGGCAGCGTGGCCCAGACGCAGTACGGTCCGGTCCAGGTCCGCATCACCGTCAGCGGTGGGAAGATCACCAAGGCGGAGGCGGTTCAGGCCCCGTCCGGCGGGACCAGCTCCCAGAAGACCGAGCTGTCCATACCCAAGCTCAACCAGGAGGCGGTGGCGGCCGGCAGTGCCGACATCGACTCGGTGTCCGGGGCCACGTACACCAGCACCGGCTACAAGCAGTCCCTCCAGTCGGCCCTGGACCAGGCCGGTGGCTGACACGGTGGCCGAGTCCGCAGAAGCTCCCGCCGCGGTACGTCTCGCGGAGGAGGTCATGGGGACCGTCTTCTCCTTCGACGTCCGCGGCGGGGACCCCGGGGCGGTCCGGGCGGCACTGGAAGAGGCGGTCGCCGGGCTGCACCGGGTCGACGAGGTGTTCAGCACGTACCGCGAGGACAGCCAGGTCTCCCGGCTGGCGCGCGGGGAGCTGACCGTCGAGGAGTGCGATCCCGAGGTGGCCGAGGTGCTGGAGCTGGGCGCCGAGGCGGAGCGGGTGAGCGAGGGCTGGTTCAGCACGTCGTACGAGGGGCGCACGGACCCGACGGGGATCGTCAAGGGCTGGGCCGCGGAGCGGGCGGCACGGACGGTCGCGGCGGCGCGGGGCGTGAGCGGGGTGAGCGTCAACGGTGGCGGGGACGTGCAGTTGCTGGGCGTGCCGGGGGCTGCGCGGCCTTGGCGGGTGGGCGTGTCGGATCCCCTGCGTCCGGGCGGGCTGGCGGCGGTGATCTCCGCGGCGGGTGCGGACGAGCTGGCGGTGGCGACGTCCGGGACGGCTGAGCGGGGGGCGCACATCGTGGATCCGCGGACCGGGCGGTCGGCGGTGACGGATCTGGTGGCGGTGACGGTGGTGGCGCCCCGTCTGACGTGGGCGGACTGCTGGGCGACGGCGGCGTTTGCGATGGGGTCGCGGCAGGGGTTGCGGTGGTTGGAGTCGCTGCCGGACGTCGAGGCACTGTTGATCACGGCCGGGGATGAGGTGCGGTGCACCGGGGGGTTGGCGGCGCGGCTGGGGTGAGCGGTCACCGGCTGCAGTGTGCGGCGCGGGCCGGCTGCTACTCCCCAGGGGCGCGGGGAACTGCGCGGCCAGCCACGCACCGGCCCGCACTCGGCGAACCGCAGTCACCCCACCCCTCAATGGCCGTTCTGAGCCAGTCGCAGCAGGTGGTCCGCCAACGCCTGTCCTCCGACCGGATCCCGGCTGATCAGCAGCAACGTGTCGTCACCGGCGATCGTGCCCAGGATGTCGTGCAGTTCCGCCTGGTCGATGGCGGAAGCCAGGAACTGGGCCGCGCCCGGCGGGGTGCGCAGAACCACGAGATTCGCCGAAGCCTCCGCGGAGATCAGCAGCTCCTGCGACAGCCGCCGCATCCGCTCCTCCTTCGCCGACCCCCCCAGCGGTGCACGAGGGGTACGGAAACCTCCCTCGCTCGGCACCGCATAGATCAGGTCGCCGTCGGTGTTGCGGATCTTCACCGCGTTCAGCTCGTCCAGGTCCCGGGAGAGCGTCGCCTGTGTGACGCTCAGCCCGTCGTCGGCGAGCAGCTTGGCCAACTGGCTCTGCGACCGCACCGGTTGCCGGTTGAGGATGTCCACGATCCGGCGGTGGCGGGCGGTGCGCGTCTGCGGCACGGCGGGCCCTGAGGCCCCCGGCTGCTCGTGGTCCTGCTCCTGGCTCATCGTCGTCTCATTCCCCGGATCGTCCGTCCCCGTTCGCTGCGTCGAGGATGCCGGGCAGCGCTCCGAGGAACGCGTCCACCACGTCGTCGCCCAGGTTCAGCGCCGGCATCAGCCGTACGACATCGGGGGCGGGCGCGTTCACCAGGAAACCGGCCTCCTGAGCCGCCTGTTGCACCTGTGGCGCGAGCGTCTCGGTGAGCACGATACCCAGGAGGAGGCCCGCGCCCCGGACATGAGCGATCAACGAGTGCCCCAGCGACTCGATTCCGTCGCGCAGCGCGGCGCTCTGCCGCTTGACGTTCTCGAGCAGTCCCTCGTTCGCGATGGTGTCGACGACGGCGAGTCCGGCGGCGCAGGCGACCGGGTTGCCGCCGAAGGTGGTGCCGTGCTGGCCCGGCAGGAGCAGCTCGGCGGCCCGCCCGAAGGCGACGGTCGCGCCGAGCGGCAGCCCGCCGCCGAGCCCCTTCGCCAGGGTCACGACGTCTGGCAGCACGCCCTCGTGGGCCTGGTACTCGAACCAGTGCCCGGTACGGCCGATTCCGGTCTGCACCTCGTCGAGGACCAGCAGCGCACCGGTGGCGGCCGTGATCGCCCGGGCCGCCTTCAGGTAGCCGGCGGGCGGGACCACGACGCCGTTCTCACCCTGGATCGGCTCGATGACGACCAGGGCCGTCTCTTCGGTCACCGCGGCGGCCAGCGCCTGCGCGTCGCCGTACGGCACATGCGTGACGTCGCCGGGCAGCGGCAGGAACGGTTCCTGCTTGGCGGGCTGGCCGGTGAGCGCGAGGGCACCCATCGTGCGGCCGTGGAAGCCCCCCTGGGTGGCGACCATGTGGCTCCGCCCGGTCAGCCGGCCGATCTTGAAGGCGGCCTCGTTGGCCTCGGCACCGGAGTTGCAGAAGAAGACCTTGCCGTCCCGGCCGAAGAGCTGCAGCAGCCGCTCGGCGAGCGTGACGGTCGGGTCGGCCATGAAGAGGTTGGAGATGTGGCCGAGGGAGGCGATCTGCCTGCTCACGGCCTCGACGATCGCCGGGTGGGCGTGGCCGAGCGCGTTGACGGCGATGCCGCCGACGAAGTCGGCGTACTGCTTTCCGTCGGCGTCCCAGACCAGGCTGCCCTCACCGCGCACGAGGGGCAGCCGCGGCGTGCCGTAGTTGTTCATGAGCGCGCCCTGCCATCGCGCGGTCAGCTCCTGGTTGCTCACGACTCCCCCTGTTCGTCCGGCTTTGCGTCGGGCACGACCATCGTGCCGATGCCCTCGTCGGTGAAGATCTCCAGCAGGATCGAGTGCTGGACCCGGCCGTCGATGACGCGGGCGGTGCGCACGCCGCCCCGCACGGCGTGCAGGCAGCCCTCCATCTTCGGCACCATGCCGGAGCTCAACTCCGGCAGCAGCTTCTCCAGTTGGGAAGCGGTGAGGCGGCTGATCACCTCGTCGCTGTTGGGCCAGTCCTCGTAGAGCCCCTCGACGTCCGTGAGGACCATGAGGGTTTCGGCGCCGAGAGCGGCGGCAAGTGCGGCCGCGGCCGTGTCGGCGTTGACGTTGTAGACATGTCCGTCGTCCTGGCTGCGGGCGATCGACGAGACGACCGGAATCCGGCCGTCGGCGAGCAGGGCCTCGATCGCACCCGTGTCGATGTCGGTGATCTCGCCCACCCGCCCGATGTCGACCAGCTCGCCGTCGATCTCGGGCTGGTGCTTGGTGGCGGTGATGGTGTGCGCGTCCTCGCCCGTCAGTCCGACGGCGAGCGGTCCGTGCTGGTTGAGCAGCCCGACCAGCTCGCGCTGCACCTGTCCGGCCAGCACCATCCGTACGACGTCCATGGCGTCCTCGGTGGTGACGCGCAGGCCCGCCTTGAACTCGCTGACGATGCCGTGCTGGTCGAGGGCGGCGCTGATCTGCGGGCCGCCGCCGTGCACGACGACGGGCCGCAGGCCGGCGTGGTGCAGGAACACGACGTCCTGGGCGAACGCGGCCTTCAGCTGCTCGTCGATCATGGCGTTGCCGCCGAACTTGATGACGACGGTCTTGCCGTTGTGCCTGACCAGCCAGGGCAGCGCCTCGATGAGGATCTGGGCCTTGGGCAGTGCGGTGTGCTTACGCGTAGTGCTCATGACGAATAGGCGCTGTTCTCGTGGACGTAGTCGGCGGTGAGGTCGTTGGTCCAGATGGTGGCGGTCTCGGAGCCGGCGGCGAGGTCGGCCACGATGTGCACCTCGCGGTAGCGCATGTCGACCTTCTCGCGGTCCTCGCCGACGCCGCCGTTCTTGCACACCCAGACGCCGTTGATGGCGACGTTGAGCCGGTCCGGCTCGAAGGCTGCCCCGGTCGTGCCGATCGCGGAGAGCACACGGCCCCAGTTGGGGTCCTCGCCGTGGATGGCGCACTTGAGGAGGTTGTTGCGGGCGATGGAGCGGCCCACCTCGACGGCGTCGTCCTCGGTCGCGGCGTTGATCACCTCGACCCTGATGTCCTTGCTGGCGCCCTCGGCGTCGCGGATCAGCTGCTGGCCCAGGTCGTCGCAGACGGCCCGTACGGCAGCGGCGAACTCCTCGTACTCCGGGGTGACTTCGGAGGCCCCGGAGGCGAGCAGCAGCACGGTGTCGTTGGTCGACATGCAACCGTCGGAGTCGACCCGGTCGAAGGTGACCTTGGTGGCGGCGCGCAGGGCCTTGTCCAGGACGTCGCCGTCGAGGGGGGCGTCGGTGGTGAGGACGACGAGCATGGTGGCGAGGCCGGGTGCGAGCATGCCGGCGCCCTTCGCCATCCCGCCGACGGTCCAGCCGTCCTTCGTGACGACGGACGTCTTGTGGACGGTGTCGGTGGTCTTGATGGCGATCGCGGCCTTCTCGCCGCCGTGCTCGCTCAGGGCGGCGGCAGCGGTCTCGACGCCGGGGAGCAGCTTGTCCATGGGGAGCAGTACGCCGATGAGGCCGGTGGAACACACGGCGACCTCGATGGCGCCCCGGCCGAGGACCTCGGCGGCCTTCTCGGCGGTGGCGTGCGTGTCCTGGAAGCCCTTGGGGCCCGTACAGGCGTTGGCGCCACCGGAGTTGAGGACCACCGCGGAGACCTGGCCGCTCTTGAGCACCTGCTCGGACCACAGCACCGGCGCGGCCTTCACACGGTTGGAGGTGAAGACACCGGCGGCGGCGCGGCGGGGCCCGTTGTTGACCACGAGGGCCAGGTCAGGGTTGCCGTTCTCCTTGATCCCGGCGGCGATGCCCGCCGCCGTGAACCCTTTGGCTGCCGTGACGCTCACGGTGCGACTCCGATCGTGGAAAGCCCGGTGGTCTCGTCGAGTCCGAGGGCGATGTTCATGCTCTGGACGGCACCGCCCGCGGTGCCCTTGGTCAGGTTGTCGATGGCGCTGATCGCGATGATGCGGCCGGCGGCGTCGTCGTACGCGACCTGGACCTGAACGGCGTTGGAACCGTAGACGGACGCCGTGGCGGGCCACCGGCCCTCGGGGAGGAGGTGCACGAAGGGTTCGTCGGCGAAGGCCTTCTCGTAGGCGGCGCGGACGGACTCCGCGGTGGTGCCGGGGCGCGCCTTCGCGGTGCAGGTGGCGAGGATGCCGCGGGGCATGGGCGCGAGGGTCGGGGTGAAGGAGACGGAGACCGGCTCACCTGCGGCGGCGGAGAGGTTCTGGATCATCTCGGGGGTGTGCCGGTGGACACCGCCGACACCGTACGGCGTCATGGAGCCCATGACCTCGCTGCCCAGCAGGTGGGGCTTGGGCGCCTTGCCCGCGCCGGACGTGCCGGAGGCGGCGACGATCACGGACTCGCTCTCGGCGAGCCCGGCGGCGTACGCCGGGAAGAGGGCGAGCGAGACCGCGGTCGGGTAGCAACCGGGCACCGCGATGCGCTTGGACCCCTCCAGCGCAGCGCGGCCGCCCGGCAGTTCGGGGAGGCCGTACGGCCAGGTCCCGGCGTGCGGCGATCCGTAGAACCTCTCCCAGTCGCCCGCGTCCTTCAGCCGGAAGTCGGCGCCCATGTCCACGACCAGCACATCCGGTCCGAGCTGCTCGGCGACGGCGGCGGACTGTCCGTGGGGAAGCGCGAGGAAGACCACGTCGTGGCCGGCGAGGGCCTCGGCGGTGGTCTCCTGCAGCACACGGTCGGCGAGCGGCAGCAGGTGGGGCTGCAGCGCTCCGAGCCGCTGGCCCGCGTTGGAGTTGCCGGTCAGGGCACCGATCTCGACCTCGGGGTGCGCCAGGAGCAGACGCAGGACCTCTCCGCCCGCGTACCCGCTCGCTCCGGCCACCGCCGCACGTACCGCCATGTCACCCTCCTCCTGGATGGCACGACTATACGTTTCGCTGCATGTTTATGCAATCCTGGGCAGTGTCCACCCTCGGCAGCGCGATCAAGCGGGTCGACCACGAACGTCACCGGGACCGCCACCGCCGAGGCGAAGAGGCGGGCGAACCGGCTCCCGGCATGCACGCGCCGACGTCTCCGCGCGGTCGACGAGCACGCGGACCACGCCGCGTACACGCCGCTTGACCTGGAGTGCGCTCCAGGTCCTACCGTCTCGGTCATGACCGACAACGACGCCATGTCCCGTGAAGACCGTTTCGCCCACGGCCTGGAAGTCCTGAGGAAGGTCGACGGCGAGGCCGGGCAGCGGGTCCTCGACTCCCTCTCCGACATCAGTCCGGAGCTCGGCCACCAGGTCGTCGCCTGGGCCTTCGGCGAGATCTACGACCGGCCGGGGCTCGCCCCGCGCGACCGTCAGCTGGTGACACTGGGCATGCTCACCGCGCTCGGCGGCTGCGAACCCCAGCTGGAGGTGCATGTGAACGCGGCCCTCAACGTGGGGCTCACGCCCGAGCAGATCACGGAGGCACTGCTGCACTCCGCCGTCTACTGCGGCATGCCGAAGGCGCTCAACGCCACCTTCGCCGCGAAGAGGGTGTTCGCCGAGCGCGGGCTGCTGCCGCTCGGACAGCAGCCCGCGGACCCGGCTCCGGCTACCCCTGCCTGATCCGCAGGAACGTGATGGAGTTCGCCGGGAAGGTGTAGGTGAACTTGGCCGCGACCCCGGAGAGGGTGGACGTCACCGGGGTGACCGGCGAGTCCGTCTCGGTGTTCACGTCGGCCGGGTCGGCGGCCAGCGTCGTCACCCGGGCGGTGGAGGCGACCTTGGCGCCGCCCAGGTCGATCGCCGTACGGGCCGCCGCCGACTGGGCGTTGACGACCTTGACGATCAGGTCACCGGTCGTCGCGTCCTTGGTCACGACCTGGCGGAACGGCTCAGCCGGCTTGTCGTCGGTGAAGCTGCCCCACTCGTTGCCGTCCAGGTACAGGGTGACCTGGCGGCCGCGCACCTTGATGTCGATGTCGTAGGCACGGCCCGTCTCGATCGACCCCGCCTTGGTGATCAGTGTGCCCTTGCCGCCGTCCACGGCCTGCTCGACGGCGGACTGGGTGTTGCCCCAGCCGCCCAGGTTCCACCAGTAGTAGTTGCCGGTGTCCTTGACGCCGAAGGCGACGAGGAAGCCCTCCCTGCCGGACTTCTTGGTGGCCTTCACGTGCAGGTCGTAGTCGTGCCAGGACGGGTCGCCCGCCTGGACCATGGTGTTCTCGGCGGCGGCGTCCGTCTGGACGTACTGCCCGTCCTGGATCGACCAGCTGCCGCCCCCGGTGTGCGTCCACTTCGAGGCGTCACCGGAGAAGTCGTCGCTGAGCAGCGTCGAGCCGTCCGCGGCGGTGACCTTCACGTCGTCGTACGCCGCGCTGGTGGCCCACGTCGACAGACCGACGGCACCCGTGATGGGGCCGCTGACGTTCGGCGTGACGGTCGACCTGGACGGGACGACGCGGTCGCCGACGTTGGTCATGAACAGCTTCTGGACCTCGTAGTTGGCCGAGTTCCAGGAGGCGCGGTTGTTGAACCAGATCAGGTCCGGCCGCCACTGCACATAGTCCTCGTTGGCGAACAGCGGGGCGTACGAGGCGAGTTCGACGACGTCCGCGTTGCGCTCCAGGCCGGTCATGTACGCGGCTTCCGCGAGGCCGTTCTTCCAGGCGTTGCCCTGCGAGGCGTACTCGCCGAGGAAGACCTTGGGGCCGTTGCGGTCATAGGAGTCGTAGCGGTCGTTGTTCTGCAGGAACCAGTTCGGGCTGTTGTAGTAGTGCTCGTCGACCATGTCGACGTTCGCCTCGCGGTTCAGCTTCCATGCGGTGTCGAAGGTCGTGCCGGAGTCGTCCGGGCCGGAGTTCGAGATGACCGTGATGTCCGGGTGCTTGTCCTCGATGGCGGCGCGGAACTGCTTGAAGCGGGCGAAGAACTCGTTCGGGAGGTTCTCCTCGTTGCCGACCTCGATGTGAGTGAGGTGGAAGGGCTTGGGGTGGCCCATCTCGGCGCGGACCTTGCCCCACGTGGAGGTCGCCGGGCCGTTGGCGAACTCGATGAGGTCGAGGGTGTCCTGGATGTGCCGCTTGAGCAGCGCGTCGTCGTCGACGGCCTTGTTCTGGCCGCAGCCGGTCACCAGGGCCGGCACGACGGGCAGCGGCATGGCGCCGATGTCCTCGGAGAGGCGGAAGTACTCGTAGTAGCCAAGGCCGTAGCTCTGGTTGTAGCCCCAGAAGTTGGCGTTGGTCGCACGCTGTTCGACCGGGCCGATGGTGTCCTTCCACTGGTAACTGCGCTTGCGCTGCCAGCCGGAGGCCTCGCTGTAGTCCTGCATGGACCCGGTGTTGACCAGGCAGCCACCGGGGAAGCGCACGAAGCCCGGGTGCAGGGCGGCGATCTTCTCGGCGAGGTCCTTGCGCAGGCCGTTCGGCTCGTTCTTGTACGTGTCGCGCGGGAACAGCGACACCATGTCGACGGCGGCCGCGTTCGTGGAGGCGACGGTGAGGCGGCCGCGGTTGCTGGTGCGGGTCGCGGTGAAGGTGACCTTGTACTTGGTCCAGCCGCCCTTGACGGCCACCTGGCGGGCGGTCGCCAGAGTGCCGGCGGCGTCCTTCAGCGTGACGGTGAGGTCGGTGCCGGTCTCGGAGCGGGCCCACACCGAGAAGTCGTACTTCTTGCCCCCGTCGACGCGAATGCCGGTGTTGTAGCCGGCGTTCGTGACGGACGAACCGGCGTCCAGGGAGAGGTAGTTGCGGTTGCGGGCGTTGAGGCGGCCGTCGTCGTCCACGACCTGCGCGGTGCCGTCGACCGTCCAGGAGGTCAGCGGCGTGTAGGACCGGTTGTCGGCGGTGGAGTACTCGAAGGATCGGTTCTGCACGAGCTCGGCGTACAGCCCGCCGTCGGCGGCGCGGTTGATGTCCTCGAAGAAGACGCCGTACATCGTGTCGTCGATCTGCGCACCCTTGGCGGTCGGGTCGACGGTGATCGCGTAGTCGGTGACGTCCTCGGCGTGCGCGGGCGCGGGGAGGAGTGCGGTGGCCGCCAGGAGGGCGGTGGCTGTGAGACCGAATCTCCAGCGGGTGGTGCTGCGTGACATGGATACTCCGCGACTCAAAGGGCTGGTTCGAAATATCGGACGATGATCAGCACTTCGAACGGCAAGATAGAGAGGGGGTCTGAAGTCGTCAATGGGGCGTGCGGCAGCGGAAGTTTCGGGGAGCGGGACGGAATGGGCGAGTTCTGGCCGGTACCGGACGTACTCACGTACCTCGCGGGACGGTGGCGGGTCGAGCGGTCGGTGCGGGACCTCGCGAGCGGCGACGGGGGCCGTTTCGAGGGGATCACCGAGTTCGGCCCACTGAACGGCGAGGCCGGTCTCCTCCACCACGAGTCCGGCACCTTCACCTGGCGGGGCGTCTCCCGGCCCGCCGAGCGGACCCTGCGCTTCCTTCCCGCCGGCGCGCCCGGCACGGCGGACGTGCGGTTCGCGGACGGACGCCCCTTCCATGACCTGGACCTGACGACGGGGTGGCACACGGCCGACCACCCATGCGCGGCGGACCTCTACCGGGGCGAGTTCACCGTCCGGGACGCGGACCACTGGCGCGCGGTCTGGCACGTTCGCGGCCCGGCGAAGGACCTCGTCCTCACCACCGACTACGTGCGCGAGGGCTGAGCGGCCCCGTCGAAGCGGAGGTTCCAGCGGCCCGCGTGGCCGGTGACGGTGGTCGTCGACAGGGGGCGTATGTCGATGTTCCAGTACGTCGCCGGCGGCGCCTTGAGCACGTACACCAGGGCGGCGCGGATCACGGAGGGTTCGGCGACGGCGACGACGCGGCAGCCGTCCTCGACGGGCCGGGTGTCGAGCCAGCCGCCGACGCGGGTGATGAAGGCGAGCAGCGACTCTCCGCCGTGCGGGGTGGCGCGCGGGTCGGCGAGCCAGGCGTCCACCGCCTCCGGTTCACGGGCCATCGCCTCGCCGAGCGTGAACCCTCGCCAGCGACCCATGTCGCAGTCCCGCAGGGCGAGTTGGACGAGCGGGGCGTATCCGAGTGCGTCCCCGGTGGCGCGGCTGCGCGGCGTGGGCGAGCAGTAGCGCAGGTCGGCGGCGGCGAGCGGCAGCAACTCGTGGGCCACCCGCTGCACCTCGTTCCAGCCGGCGAGCTCCAGCGGCCGGTCGTCCTGGAAACGCTCCGCGAGCAGCGGGGAGCTGCGCGCGGTCGCTACGAACGTGACCCGAAGTGCCATGCGGCGATCGTGAGCCGCGAAAGTCCGCAGGTCAAGGGGCGTTGCATGGGAGTTACCCAGGGTTGACGAAACCTTACTTCAAGGTCCGGACCTGACCGACAAGTCACCAGAAAGGGAGCGTCATTCACCGGTCGAGGAGCGGCCGCGGTCCGCACGGCTACGGTTCGTCATGCCGAACGGTGTCCGGGGAGGATCTCGTCGCAGGCCGTGCGCAGCCGTCGTACCCCGTCCGCGATCTCCCCCGCCCCCGCCACCGCCGCGAAGCTCAAGCGCAGATGGGGGGCCGGGGGTTCGGCGCTGAAGTACGGGCGGCCGGGCGTGACGGCCACGCCCGAGCGCAGGGCGGCCGCCGTCAGCGCGGTCTCGTCCGTGCCGTCGGGCAGGCGCAGCCAGAGGTGGTAGCCACCGGACGGGACGTGCGGCAGGACGAGTTCGGGGAGGTGGCGGCGCAGGGCGGTGGTCAGGGCGTCACGGCGGCTCTTCAACTCGGCCGAGAGCGCCCGCAGGTGGCGCGGCCAGGCGGGCGAGCCGACGAGTTCGAGGGCCGCCTCCTGCAGCGGGCGGGGCACGAAGAAGGTGTCGACGACCTGGATCGCGCGCAGGCGTTCCAGGACGGGACCGCGGGCCGCGAGCGCGCTGACCCGGAAGCTGGGCGAGGTCGCCTTGGTCAGGGAGCCGACGTGGACGACGACTCCGTCGGGGTCGTCGGCGGCGAGCGGGCGCGGCAGCGGTCCGGCGTCCGCGTGCACCAGCCGTCGTACGAAGTCGTCCTCGACGACGAACGCGCCCGCCTCGCGTGCGATGCGCAGCACCTCGCCGCGCCGCTCGGGGGCGAGGACCGCTCCGGTCGGGTTCTGGAACAGCGGCTGGCAGACGAAGACCCGGGCGCCGGTCGCCCGGAACGCGTCGGCCAGCAGCGCCGGTTTCACCCCGTCCGCGTCCACGGGGACGGGCACGGGACGCAGGCCCGCCGCGCGGGCGATGGCCAGCATGCCCGGATACGTGGGCGACTCGACGAGCACGGGCGTGCCGGGCGGCGCCAGTGCCCTGAGCGCCGTCGTCAGTGCCGACTGGCCGCCCGCCGTGATCAGCACCTCGGCCGCGGTGACGCCCCCTCCCGGTCCTGCGATGCCGCGCGCGAACCACTCGCGCAGCTCCGGCAGCCCCTCCATGGGCGGCCGCCCCCAGGCGCCCGGCCGGCGCCCCGCGCGCGCCAGGGCCGCCGACATGGCCCGCTCCGGCTGCAACGAGGGATGCAGATAGCCGCCGTTGAACTCGATCACGCCGGGCGGTGGAGCCGCCAGCGAGACCAGCACGCCTGAGGCGTCCACCGAGCGTGGTACGAGATCGGAGGCCCCGTCCGCGCTGAGGGCGACCTCCTGCCAGGAGGTGTCCCCCGCGGGGGCGACGACCGCTCGGGACCGGGCGGCGCGGAAGGCGCCCGCACCGGGCCGGGTGACCACCAGCCCCTCGGCGGCCAGCTGTGCGAGGGCGCGCGACACGGTCACCGGACTCACCCGGAAGCGCTCGACAAGGGACCGGCTCGACGGGAGCTTTCCACCAGGAGAGTAGCGGTCGAGCTCTTGCCGCAGCCGATCCGCCAGTTCACCCACGCTGCTACGCTCTTGCATGAAGACACAGAGTAGCGCTATTGCCCCGCCCCGGATAGCAGTCACCGCCCCGCGCGAGCGCCCCGGACTCGGCACCCTCCAGGCCGCCCTGGGCGTCGTCGCCTTCTCGCTCACGTTCCCCTCCACCGCCTGGGGCCTGGAGGGCTTCGGACCCTGGTCCCTGGTCGCCGTGCGCAGCGTCCTCGCCGCACTGATCGCGGGAGGCTGTCTGCTCGCGCTGCGTGTACCGCTCCCCGACCGCCGCCACCGGGCGGGCCTCGCGGTCGTGGCCGCCGGGGTGGTCCTCGGCTTCCCCCTGCTCACCACGCTCGCCCTGCAGACCTCGACCACGGCCCACGCCGCCGTCGTCGTCGGGCTGCTGCCGCTGACCACCGCGCTCTTCTCCGCGCTGCGCGTCGGCACCCGCCCCTCCCGCACCTTCTGGGCGGCGGCGGTGGCGGGCGCGGTCGCGGTGCTGGCGTTCACCGTGCAGCAGAGCGGGGGCGCGCTCACGGCCGCCGACGGGTACCTGTTCGCCGCGCTCGTGGTGTGCGCGGCCGGCTACACCGAGGGCGGCCGGCTGGCCCGGGTCATGCCGGGCTGGCAGGTGATCGGCTGGGCGCTGGTGCTGTGCCTGCCGCTCACCGTGCCCGCCGCCGCGCTCGCGCTGTCGTACGAACCGGTACGGCTGAGCGCCCACAGCGTGGCCGGCCTGCTGTGGGTCGCGGCGGGATCGCAGTTCCTCGGACTGCTCGTCTGGTACCGCGGCATGGCGGCCATCGGCATCCCGAAGGCCAGCCAGTTGCAGTTGGCGCAGCCGCTGCTCACACTGGTGTGGTCGGTGCTGCTGCTGGGCGAGCACCTGACAGTGGCCGCCCCGCTGACGGCCGCGGCGGTCCTCGTCTGTATCGCCGTCACCCAGCGGGCGCGTGGCTGAGTGGGCCGTACGGCCCACTCCCCACCGCCGCCCCGCGCCGTAGACTCAAGGCCACGGACCGCTGCTCCCGCACATCGTGAGGAGGCCCCCAAGATGCGTGCAACCGTGGGCGACCAGCTTGTCCAGCACGGCAGGGTGGTCGGGCAACACGACAAGATCGGCGAGATCGTCGAAGTACTGGGCCAGGAGGGCAACCCCCCGTACCGCGTCCGCTTCGAGGACGGTCACGAGGGCCTGTGCTCGCCCGGCCCCGACACCGAGATCCGCCACAAGGACACCGGCCACTCGATCGGCCGATAGATCAGCGGGGAGGTCTCGCCGGCTGCTGGTAGTGGTCGGCGACCACCCGCTTCATCGCCCCGATCCGGTCCGCCGCCACGTCCCTGGCGGCGAAGAAGACGTGCCCGCGCACTTGCGGGTATCGGGCGGCGAGGGTGAGGTGCCGGGACAGCTCGGCCGGGTTCTGCCAGGCCGCGGGCTGTGCCGGGTCGCCCGCCTTGTACAGCGCCTCCCCCAGGTACAGCTTCGTGCGCGAGCCCCGCGCCACCTCGGCCCACCAGGGCACGAGCTTGGCGTAGTCGGCGGCGGCGAGACCGATGTTCCAGTACAGCTGCGGGCAGATGTAGTCGATCCAGCCCTCGCGCACCCACTTGCGGGTGTCGGCGTGGATGTCGTCGTACGACTGCAGGGCCCTGGTGTCCGAGCCGCGCGGGTCGCTTGAGGCGTTGCGCCACACCCCGAAGGGGCTGATCCCGAACTGCGTGGTGGGCCGGATCCGCTTGATGCGGGCGGCGGTCTCCCGCACCAGCCTGTCGATGTTGTCGCGGCGCCAGGCGGCCCGGTTCGGGAAGGCGGCGCCGTAGGCGTCGTACGCGGCGTCGTCGTCGAAGGTCTGGCCCGCCACCGGGTACGGGTAGAAGTAGTCGTCGAAGTGCACGGCGTCGACGGGGTACTTGCGCACCGCGTCGAGCATCGCGTCCTGGACGAAGGCGCGGACCTGCGGCAGACCCGGGTTGTAGTAGAGCTTCCCGCCGAAGCGGACCACCCACTCCGGATGCCTGCGGGCGGGGTGGGAGGCGACGAGCCTCGTCGGGTCGCCGTGGGTCGCGATCCGGTACGGGTTGAACCAGGCGTGCAGTTGCAGCCCCCGGGCGTGGGCCTGCGCGACGGCCGTGCCCAGCGGGTCCCAGCCCGGGGCCTTGCCCTGGGTGCCGGTGAGGACCTGCGACCACGGCTCGTACGGCGAGGACCACAGGGCGTCCGCGGCGGGCCGCACCTGGAGGATCACCGTGTTGAGGCCGCTGCGGACCGCCAGGTCGAGCCGGGCGATCAGCTCGGCGCGCTGCTGGGCCGCGGTCAGGCCCGGGCGGGACGGCCAGTCGCGGTTCGCCACGGTGGCGATCCACATGCCCCGCATCTCGGTCGCCGCGCGCCGGGGGTGCCCCGCGGCGGGCGCCGAGCCCATCGCCAGCGTCGACAGCGCGGCCAGCGCGAATGCCCGCCGGGTCACTCGCCCCATCTTCACAAACACCCCCATACTCTGCGGATCCGCGCGTCGCGGATCGTCTTCGCGCCCAAGGATGCCGTACCCGGGCGATCGATCATCGATACTTGGGAGTAACGTGCACGATCGGAGCAGGCGCCGAACCACGGCAAGTCTGCCGAAGCCCTAGAACAGCGAAGGGGACGATGTGACGGACATCCCGGCAGGAGACATCGCGCGCGTCGGAGTGGTCGGCTGTGGCCAGATGGGAGCGGGCATCGCCGAGGTGTGCGCCCGGGCCGGACTCGACGTGAAGGTCGCCGAAACCAACGGCGAGGCCCTGGAGATCGGCCGCACCCGGCTGTTCGGCTCCCTGGCCAAGGCCGCCGAGCGCGGCAAGATCACCGAGGAGGAGCGGGACGCCACCCAGGCGCGCCTCGGCTTCACCACCGACCTCGGCGAGTTCGCCGACCGGGATCTGGTGATCGAGGCCGTTGTCGAGAACGAGCAGGTCAAGACCGAGATCTTCCAGGTGCTCGACCAGGTCGTGACCCGGCCGGACGCGATCCTGGCCTCCAACACCTCCTCGATCCCCCTGGTGAAGCTGGCGGTGGCGACCTCCCGCCCCGACCAGGTCGTCGGGATCCACTTCTTCAACCCGGCCCCGGTGCAGCAGCTGGTCGAGCTGATCCCGGCGCTCACCACCTCCGAGGGCACGCTGAGCCGGGCGCAGCTGTTCACCGAGAAGCTCCTCGGCAAGCACGCCATCCGCGCCCAGGACCGCTCCGGCTTCGTGGTGAACGCGCTGCTGATCCCCTACCTGCTCTCCGCGATCCGGATGTTCGAGTCGGGCATCGCCAGCCGCGAGGACATCGACAACGGCATGGAGATGGGCTGCGCCCACCCCATGGGCCCGCTGAAACTGTCCGACCTGATCGGCCTGGACACGGTGGCGTCGGTGGCGCATTCGATGTACGAGGAGTTCAAGGAGCCGCTGTACGCCGCTCCTCCGCTGCTGCAGCGCATGGTCGAGGCGGGCCGGCTGGGTCGCAAGACCGGCTCCGGCTTCTACACCTACGGCTGAGCGCACAGTGCACGTTCCAGGGTGCTGATTACACAGTGCGACGCCCATGGGCCCGGTACCGCAGACGGTACCGGGCCCACGGCATTCACACACCGTGTGCGCGCCGGGCACGCATATGCCGCTCGCACACTCTCCCCACGCATCCACCAGGCGAGTTGACTCTCCATGCGCATGCAAGGGATGTGAGACGACTACGGAAAGGAGCGGACACGTGACCGCCGATCCCGAGCATCCCGTGGTCCATGGAGAACTCGCAGAGTTACGGCGCCGGCTCGACGTGGCATACGCCCGCGTCGAGGGCGGGCTGGCCCTGCTCACGCACCGCACCGAGGAGACCGCCAAGGAACTGGACGAACTGAGCACCCGGATCGTCACACTGGAACACGCACGCTGGCCGCTGCCCGCGGTAGCGGCCGTCACCTCCGTGGGGGCGCTCGTGGTGGCCGTATGGCAGGCCCTCGGGCACTAGCCATCAGGGCGCGGTGGGGGGTCGGGTCACGCGTCCTGCCCGAGCCTGAGGTGGTGCAGGAGCAATAACGCTGCCGCCATGTTGGCGGCCGGGACCTCGCCGCGGGCGACCATGTCGGGAACGAGTTTGAGGGGGACCCATTCCCGGCGGTCGGACTCGAAGTCGTCCACGGGGTGTCCGACGTACGTGCCTTCGTCCGCCCAGTAGATGTGGTGCCGGGCGTCGGTGAGGCCGTTGGACGGCTCCACACTCATGAGGTGGTGCAGGGGTCCCGGCCGCCAGCCGGTCTCCTCCTCGAGTTCCCTGGCGGCCGCGCGGGCGATGTCCTCGCCGTCCTCGACGACGCCCGCCGCGAGTTCCCACCCCCAACTGTCGGTGATGAAACGGTGGCGCCACAGAAGGAGGACCTCATTGGCCTCGTTCACCACCGTGGCCACGGCAACGGGCCGCAGCCGTATGAGGAAGTGGTCGAGATGCCGGCCGTCCGGCAACTCGACGTCTGCGAGATTGACGCTGAACCAGCGGTTTTCATACACAGTTTGTTCGTTCTGTTTCGTCCACTGCACGGTTCTGCCACCTTCCGCCGAGTAAGTGGCAATATCGCAGCAGGAGCGGATTCTCAGCAGGCGCACAGGAAGCCACTCGCAGCGCAGCGGTGGGCGCAGTTGACTCCCTGTCGATTACAGCGGTACGCGCAGTGCGCCGTCGATGAGTTCGGCGGCCTCGGCCGTCCCGGCGCAGCCGCTGCGCACCAGGTGCTCGCGGACCGCCCGGAGTCTGTCGCGCAGCCGCTGGGACTCCATTCCGCGGGCCTGTTCGGCCATCTGCACCGCCATGGCCACCGCCTTGTCGGCGTTGCCCTGGCGGAGTTCGATCGTGCTGAGCATGGCGAGCCGGTGCACCCGGCCCCGGTCGTGGGCGGGGTTGTCCACGGCGGCCGTGGCGTGCTCCGCGGCGGCCTGCAGGTCGCCGAGGCTGAGGAGCGCCTCCGCCACCTGGACGTTGACCAGGCCCGGCTGGACATACCCGGTCTCGTCGGGTTCGTATCCGCGCCGGATGCGTTCGGCGGCCTGCTCGGCACGCCGGATGCAGGACAGGGCGCTCGTCCCGTCGCCCAGATGTGCGTACGCCTTGGCCTGCATCGCGTACAGGTCCGAGGCGAGCGCTGGCGTGATGTGCTTGCCGGCGGCCCGCAGCGCGGCCTCCGCGAAGGCGACGGCCTGCCGGTACTCCCGCATGAACAGCGACTGGTTGACGAGCAGGGCGATCACATAGGCCCCAAGTCCCCGGTCCCCGCTGGCCTTCGCGAGCCGCAGCGCCTGGTGGAAGTAGCGCTGGGCGAGGCCGTGGGCGTCGGAGTCGTAGGCGCAGATCCCGGCGACCGCTACCAACCCGCCGGTGGCGCGGTGCAGTTGGCGGCCCGTCTCGTCGGTGTAGCTGCCGCGCAGCAGCGGCGCGGCCTCCGCGTTGAGAAAGCCGACGATGCGGCTGCGGGTCGCTATGCCGCCGGCCTTGCGGTACATCTGCTCGTAGTGGGCGCGGGCCGCGCGCAGCATCTCGATGTCGGCGGGGGTGACCCGGTGCCGCCCACCGCGCGAGACGTCGACGTCCTCGGGAGGGTTCTCCCACTCCCACACGGGCATCACGGCGGGCGTTCCCGTGACGGCGGGCGCGCCGAGGATGTGCGGGCGCTGCTGCTCGTCGGAGCGCCACAGGGCGGTGGCCCGCTCGACGAATCCGGAGAGGGAGGTGCCGTGCGGGGTCGACGGCTCGCCCGGGACACCGAGGCCGATGTCGTCGAGCGTGACCGTTCGGTGCAGCCGCGCGGCGAGCACCTCGCAGATCAGGTCGGGCACCTGGCCGCGGGGGCGCTGGCCCTTCAACCATCGTGCCACGGCGGTGTGTTCGTAGCGTAGGGCGAGGCCGCGCGCGCGTCCCACCTGGTTGACGTGCGCGGCCAGGCCCGCGTGCGAGATCCCGGCCTCGTCCAGGATCGCGTCGAGCAGTGTGTTGGGCTGCATTGATGCCCCCCGGTGCCTCGGTGCCGACAGCGTAGTGCGTCCGCCTTCACACGGGGTGTGAACGGAGTACGCGAATCCGGGCTGTACGCGCACTGTTGCGGAGAGTTTCCAGCCGGTTGACTGAAATGCCTCGCAAAGAGGCCGGCCGGGCCGCCGGCTCCCCCTCGTACAGTGCGGCGGCCCGCATTCGCGCCGTCCGCCCAGCTGCCTGCCCGACACTCCGTGGCGGGGCGGACGGTCGCGCCGGCGCCGACGCTGCGCTGGCAACGCGACACGGCCCCGCGCCCCTGAGGAGTTGGTGGCAGGGCGGTTCGGTCGTTCGCCGGTGAGTTCACCGACCCAGGGGCGCGGGGAACTGCGCGACCAGCCACGACGAATCCGCAGCCGGCAGACAGCGCAGTCCCCGCGGCGATCAGCCCCTGAGCACCGCCCCTGTGCGCTCGCCCGCGAGGGCGACCGCCGCGTCCCGGGCAGCGGACGCCTCGTCGACCGTCAGCGTCCGATCACCCGCGCGGAAGCGCAACGCGTACGCCAGCGACTTCTTGCCCTCACCGAGCTGGTCGTCATTGACGTAGACGTCGAACAACCGGATGGCCTCCAGGAGTTCACCGGCGCCCTCGCGCAGGGCCTCCTCCACCGCCGCGTGCGGGACGAACTTGTCGACCACGAGGGCGACATCCTGCGTGGCGACCGGGAACGTGGAGATGCCCGGGGCCTGCGGGGTGTCGTCGCCGACCCGCTCCAGCACGTCCAGGTTCAGCTCCATCGCGCAGGCGCGCTCCGGCAGGCCCAGGGCCTTCAGGACGCGCGGATGCAGCTCACCGGCGTGGCCCACGACCGTCTCCGTGCCGTCGATGACGACCACGAGCTCGGCGCAGCGGCCCGGGTGCCACGGCCCGTACTGGCCCTTGCGGACGATCAGTTCGGCGCCGGTCTCCTTGGCCACCGTACGCGCGGCCTCGACCGCGTCGGCCCAGTCGACCGGACGGCCCTTGCCCCACCAGCCGGCCTGCTCGCGGGCGCCCGCGAGGACGACGGCGACGTGGCGCGGCTGCTCGGGCAGCGCGGCGTTCAGCTCGGCGAGCTCCTCGTCCGTGGGACGCCGGTCGACGGGCAGGGCGGCGGCGACCTTCTGCTCCTCGCGCGGGTGGAAGACCAGCCCGGTCTCGAACAGCGACAGATCGTGCGAACCGCGCCCGTCGTTGCGCCGCAGGGCACCCAGCAGGCCCGGCAGCAGCGACGTCCGGAGCGCGGGCTCCTCGTCGTTGAGCGGGTTGGTCAGCCGGACGACGCGGCGGGCGGGGTCGTCGGCCTCCAGACCGAGCTGGTCGAAGACCTGCTCGCTGATGAAGGGGTAGTTCGGCGCCTCGACGTACCCGGCACCGGCCAGCGCCCTGCCGATGCGGCGGTGCAGCCGCTGCCGGTGGGTCAGGCCGCGGCCCGACGGGGGCTTGGGAAGCGTGGACGGCAGGTTCTCGTAGCCCTCGAGGCGGATGACCTCCTCGGCCAGGTCGTTCGGCTCGGCGAGGTCGGGACGCCAGGACGGCACGGTGACGATCAGCTCGTCCTGCCCGTACACGTCGCAGCCGATCTCCTGCAGACGGCGTACGACGGTCTCGCGGCCGTAGTCGACGCCGGCGACCTTGTCCGGGTGGTTGGCCGGGGTGGCGATGGTGCGCGGCGCGGACGCCGCGACGACCTCGGTGACGCCCGCCTCCGCCGTACCGCCCGCGAGCAGCACCAGCAGGTCCACCGTGCGCTGGGCGGCCGCGGCCGCGGCCTGCGGGTCGACCCCGCGCTCGAAGCGGCGGGACGCCTCGGAGGACAGCTTGTGGCGGCGGGCCGTGCGCGCGATCGACACGGCGTCGAAGTGGGCGGCCTCGATGACGACGTCGGCCGTGGCGTTCTCCACGTCCTCGTGGTCGGCGATCTCGGTGTTGGCGCCGCCCATGACGCCGGCGAGGCCGATCGGGCCGCGCTCGTCGGTGATCACCAGGTCCCCGGCGTCCAGTGTGCGGGTGACGCCGTCGAGGGTGACGAGCTTCTCGCCCGCCTCGGCCCGGCGCACGCCGATGGTGCCGTGGACGAGCCCCCGATCGTACGCGTGCAGCGGCTGGCCGAGCTCCATCATCACGTAGTTGGTGATGTCGACGGCGAGCGAGATCGGGCGCATGCCGACCTTCTGCAGCCGGCGCTGCAGCCAGATCGGGGAGCGGGCCTCGGGGCTCAGGCCGGTGACCGTGCGGGCGGTGAAGCGGTCGCAGCCGATCGCGTCGGAGACCTGGACCGGGTAGCCGAACGCGTTCGGGGCCGGTACGTCGAGCAGCGCCGGGTCGCGCAGCGGCAGACCGTAGGCGATGGCGGTCTCGCGGGCGACGCCGCGGATGGACAGACAGTCGCCGCGGTTGGCGGTGACGGCGATGTCCAGGACCTCGTCGATCAGCTCGAGCAGTTCGATGGCGTCCTTGCCGACCTCGGTCTCCGGCGGCAGCACGATGATGCCCTTGGTGCCGTCGTCGCCCATGCCCAGCTCGTCGCTGGAGCAGATCATGCCGTGCGAGGTCCTGCCGTACGTCTTGCGCGCGGCGATCGCGAAGCCGCCGGGCAGCACGGCGCCCGGCAGCACCACGACGACCTTGTCGCCGACGGCGAAGTTGCGGGCGCCGCAGACGATCTCCTGGGGCTCACCGGTGCCGTTGGCGGTGCCCACGTCGACGGTGCAGAAGCGGATCGGCTTCTTGAAGCCCTCCAGCTCCTCGATGGTCAGCACCCGGCCCACGACGAGCGGGCCCTTCAGGTCGGCTCCGAGGTGCTCGACGGTCTCGACCTCGAGACCGGCCGACACGAGCTTGGCCTGGACGTCACGGCCGGTTTCGGTCGCCGGCAGGTCGACGTACTCCCGCAGCCAGGAAAGCGGGACCCGCATCAGATCTCCATCCCGAACGGCCGGGTGAACCGGACGTCACCCTCGACCATGTCTCGCATGTCTTCGACGTTGTGGCGGAACATCAGCATCCGCTCGATGCCGAACCCGAAGGCGAAGCCGCTGTACTTCTCCGGGTCGACGCCGCAGGCGGTCAGCACCTTGGGGTTGACCATGCCGCAGCCGCCCAGCTCGATCCAGCCTTCGCTGGAGCAGGTGCGGCAGGGCCGGTCGGGGTTGCCGACGGACTCGCCGCGGCAGACGTAGCACACCATGTCCATCTCGGCGGACGGCTCGGTGAACGGGAAGAAGTTCGGCCGCAGCCGGGTCTTCATGCCCTCGCCGAACAGCGACTGGACCATGTGGTCCATGGTGCCCTTGAGGTCGGCCATGGTCAGGCCCTCGTCCACGGCGAGCAGCTCGACCTGGCGGAAGACCGGGGTGTGCGTGGCGTCCAGCTCGTCGGTGCGGTAGACGACGCCGGGGCAGATCACGTAGACCGGCAGCTCACGGTCGAGCAGGGAGCGGATCTGCACGGGCGAGGTGTGGGTGCGCAGCACGACGCCGGACTCGGTGCCGCCTTCGGGCCCCTGCACGAAGAACGTGTCGTGCTCGCCGCGGGCCGGGTGGTCCGGGCCGATGTTGAGGGCGTCGAAGTTGAACCACTCGGCCTCGACCTGCGGGCCTTCGGCGACCTCGTAGCCCATGGCCACGAAGATGTCCTCGATGCGCTCCGAGAGCGTGGTGAGCGGGTGGCGGGCGCCGGCCGGTACGCGGTCGTACGGCAGCGTGACGTCCACGTCCTCCTCGACCAGCACGCGCGCGTCCCGCTCGGCCTCCAGCTCGGCCTGGCGGGCGGCGAGGGCCTTGTTCACGGCGCCGCGGGCCTGGCCGACCAGCTTGCCCGCGGCCGCCTTGGCGTGCGGGGGCAGGGCGCCGATCTCGCGGTTGGCGAGGGCCAGTGGGGACGTACCGCCGGTGTGGGCGACCTTGGCCTCCTGGAGCGCGTCGAGGGAGTCCGCGGCGGCGAAGGCGGCGAGCGCCTCGTCCCGCATGCGCTCGATCTCTTCCGGTTTCAACGCCTCGACCTCGACAGGGTCGTACGACTTATTGGGTGCCGACATCTCTTCCCGTGCTTCCGATTGGCTGGCTGAAGGTCCCCGTCACCGACTCCGCGACTTCCCTGAGGGCCGTATCCGGGACACATGGGTGCCAAAGGCCGAGTCTAACGGGGTTGAGACAGGCGAATGCGCCCGCGGGCTGCTCAGGCGAGATATGCCGGAGCGCTCACGGGCAACGTAAATCGGAACTCGGCGCCGCCCTGGGGGGCGCGGCCGACCGTGATGGTGCCGCCGTGGGCCTCGACGATGCCCTTGACGATGTAGAGCCCGAGGCCGGTGCCACCGCGCTTGCTGCCCCGCCAGAAGCGGGTGAAGACGCGGTTCATGGACTCCTCCGGGATGCCGGGGCCCTCGTCGCTCACCGTGACCGACGTACCGGTGTCCTCCCCTTCGCGGGGGGACGCCGAGGGCGTGACGTCAATCGTGACGGTTCCCTCACCGTGGCGCACTGCATTTTCCAGCAGGTTGCTGAGCACCTGGTCGATCTTGTCGGGGTCGGCCCACAGGGCCGGCAGCGGCTGTTCCAGACGCAGCAGGAACCGGTCGGCGGGCTGCCCGGCGGCGACGTAGGCCTGGATGTGCCGTCCGACGGCGGCCCCGATGTCGACGGGCTGCCGGCGCACCTCCAGCCGCCCGGAGTCGATCCGTGAGATGTCGAGCAGCTCGGCGATGAGCCGGGTGACGCGGTCGGCGTCGGCGTCGACCGTCTCCAGCATGAGCCGCTTCTGGTCGTCGGTGAACCGTTCCCACTTGGCGAGGAGCGTGGCGGTGAAGCCCTTCACGGAGGTGAGGGGCGAGCGCAGCTCGTGGGCCACCGTCGCTATCAGCTCGGCGTGGCTGCGTTCGGTCCGGCGGCGGGCCTCGGTGTCGCGCAGGGAGACGACGACGCGGCTGACTGGGCCGGTGGGCTCGGTACGGACGTACCGCGCGGACACCAGGACCTCGCGCCCGCCCGGGAGCAGCAGGTTCCGCTCGGGCTGGCGCGCCCGGATGGCGAGCCCTCCGTAGGGGTCGGTCAGCGGCCACCAGCGCCGCCCCTCCAGGTCCTCTAACGGCAGGGCCTTCTCCAGGCGCTGCCCGAGGGCGTCGGCGGCGGGGACGTCGGTGATGCGCGCGGCGGCGGCGTTGAAGCAGATGACGTTGCCGTGCTCGTCGGCCACGACCAGGCCGTCGGGCAGCTCGTCGGGATCGATACCGAACTCGGCGGGATCGCCGGCCCCGGACACGGACGGCCGGCGCCCGTCCCGCGCGCCCGGTGCGCTGCTGGTGCCGACGCTCATCCCCGTACCCCACCCCTCAGACCGTTCCAGTGGGCCCCCGAGCTGGTCACCCTACTAGCTCTCCGTGACGGAGCGGCACCCTCCGGAGGCGCGCTGTGCACGGGCGGACGCATAGAGACATACGGCAGCCGCGGTGGCGAGGTTCAGGCTCTCGGCCCTTCCGTGGATCGGCACGCGCACGACGGCGTCGGCCAGGGCACGGGTCTCCTCCGGGAGCCCCCAGGCCTCGTTTCCGAACACCCAGGCGGTCGGCCCGCCCATGGTCCCCTTGTCGAGCTCGTCGTCGAGGTCCCGGTCGCCCGCGCCGTCGGCGGCGAGGATGCGTACGCCGGTGTGCTTGAGCCCTTCGACGGCCCGCTCGACGGGGACGCCGACGGCGACGGGCAGGTGGAAGAGCGAGCCGACGGAGGCGCGCACGGCCTTGGGGTTGTACAGGTCGACGGAAGCGTCGGTCAGTACGACGGCCTCGGCGCCCGCGGCGTCGGCGCAGCGCAGGACGGTGCCGGCGTTCCCGGGGTCGCGCACGTTGGCGAGCACCGCGACGAGCTTGGGGCGGGCGTCGAGGACGGCGTCGAAGGGTGTGTCGAGGAACCGGCAGATCCCGACCAGCCCCTGCGGGGTGACGGTCGTCGAGATGTCGGCGATGACCTGCTCGGCGGCGAGGTGGACGCGGGCGCCGGCGTCGCGGGCGTCACCGATGATGTCGGCGTAGCGCTCCGCGGCGTCGGGGGTGGCGAACAGTTCGACGAGGGTCGCGGTGCCGTCGTTCCCGCGATGCCCCGCCGCCTCCCGCACGGCCTGCGGCCCCTCCGCGAGAAACAGCCGCTCCTTGCCCCGGAAGTTCCGCCTGGCCAGCCGCCGGGCGGCGGAGACGCGGGGGGAGCGGGGGGAGATGAGGTCGGGGCTGGCGGGGGGCATCTACTGGTTCACCTTCAGACGACTTCTCCGCCGCAACGGCGCTCAGCCTGGGCGGCGGTATTCGGCGGTGCCGAACCCGGGGAAAACGACGCGCAGCGTGTTACTGGCGCCGCGCATGTTTCGCTCCCCCGCGCTTGCGGGGTGCCGCTGCGCTGCGCGGACGCAGCAGGACCCGCAGGCCTCCGCAGCCTGCGGGTCCTTCAGTCACGTCGGCCGAAGCCAGCGCAGCGTCACGCGGCCTTCGGGGCGTTGACGTCCGCCGGGAGGGCCTTCTGCGCGGCCTCGACGAGCGCGGCGAACGCGGTCGCGTCGTTGACGGCCAGCTCGGCGAGGATCTTGCGGTCGACCTCGATGTTCGCGGCCTTCAGACCCTGGATGAAGCGGTTGTACGTGATGCCGTTGGCGCGGGCAGCGGCGTTGATGCGCTGGATCCACAGCTGACGGAAGTCGCCCTTGCGCTTCTTGCGGTCGTTGTAGTTGTAGACCAGCGAGTGGGTGACCTGCTCCTTGGCCTTGCGGTACAGACGCGAACGCTGACCGCGGTAGCCGGAGGCCTGCTCGAGGATCGCCCGGCGCTTCTTGTGGGCGTTGACTGCCCGCTTGACGCGTGCCACTTGTTAACTCCTTGTAGCGGGGCCGCGGTTGGACTCACACGGCCCGGAAACGATTGGGTCCCGGTCCTGACTGCGCACGACGCTCACGCGCCGCCGTGTCACTTGCCGAGAAGCTTCTTGATCTTCGCGGCGTCGCCCGGGGCCATCTCGGCGTTGCCGGTGAGGCGACGCGTCACGCGGGACGACTTGTGCTCGAGCAGGTGGCGCTTGCCGGCGCGCTCACGGAGCACCTTGCCGGAGCCGGTGACCTTGAAGCGCTTGCTGGCACCGCTGTGCGACTTGTTCTTCGGCATAGCGCCGTTCTCTCCTCGTCGGTGGCGCTCCGATGCCCGGTCACGAAAACCGGGCACGGTGGAGCGTCGTTGTTTCGGTTACGTCCTGGGGACTCGCGCCCCCCGGGATCACGCCTCGGCGGAAGCCTCGGCAGGGGCCTCGGCGTCCACGACGCTGTCGGCGTCCGCGGCGTTCTGCGACTTGCCGGGGTTGGCCTTCGCGGACGCCTTGCGGGCCTCCTGCGCCTGGCGGGCCTCGGCCATCGCCTCGGTCTTCTTCTTGTGCGGACCGAGAACCATGATCATGTTGCGGCCGTCCTGCTTCGGGTTCGACTCGACGAAACCGAGGTCCTGGACGTCCTCCGCGAGCCGCTGCAGCAGCCGGTAGCCCAGCTCGGGCCGGGACTGCTCGCGACCACGGAACATGATCGTGATCTTGACCTTGTCGCCCTGCTTGAGGAACCGGACGACGTGACCCTTCTTGGTGTCATAGTCGTGCGGGTCGATCTTCGGCCGGAGCTTCATCTCCTTGATGACCGTGTGCGCCTGGTTCTTGCGCGCCTCACGGGCCTTCATGGCCGACTCGTACTTGAACTTCCCGTAGTCCATGAGCTTGCACACGGGCGGACGGGCGTTCGCCGCGACCTCGACCAGGTCCAGGTCGTACTCCTGCGCAAGCTCCAGTGCCTTCGCCAGCGGGACGATGCCCACCTGCTCGCCACTGGGACCGACAAGTCGCACCTCGGGAACGCGAATCCGGTCGTTGATGCGGGGCTCGGCGCTGATGGATCCTCCTCGGTTAGCACCACACGGCGGTCTGGCGGACAGCCGCGTATGTCTCTCGTTCGTTAGACCTAACCGCGCCGAAGCACAAAAAATGCCCCGGACGATCACAGGCGGGGCTCCAAACGCACTACCGGAGCAACCGCCGCGGTGATCCGCGGGGCGCGCTTTCGGGCGACTCCATCGTCCGTACGGAACGATGGTGGCCGCCTGACCGGGGTGACCCGCCGTCCCTGAGGACGGCCAGGTGGGAGATCGGAGCCTCCACTTGTGGGCCGAGCACAGCTGTGTCCGGCCGGTCGTCACACAAGGTTAGCAGCTACCCGGGGGTGGTGCTAACCGACGTGCACCGGGGCCTATCGTGTGGGACATGAGTGACACCCCTGAGTCCGCCGAGGGCCCCGACTTCGACGAGATGACCCGCGACATCGCCGAGGTCCCCGCCGTCGAGGTGATCGTGACGGTCGCGGTCAACCTGATGAGCGCCGCCGCCGTGAAGCTCGGTCTGACGGAGGAGGGCGAGAAGCACAAGGACCTGGACGAGGCCCGCAAGCTGGTGCACGCCCTGGCCGGCCTGCTGGACGCCGGCGCGACCGAGATCAGCTCCTTCCACGCGGCCCCGCTGCGCGACGGCCTGAAGTCGCTCCAGCTGGCCTTCCGCGAGGCGTCGATCGTCCCGGACGACCCGGGCCAGGGCCCGGGCGAGAAGTACACCGGGCCGGTCTACGGCTAGGGCCTGTACGGCGTATCAAGTCGCAGGGAAGCAGCGGCATCTGATCAGCGCGGATGGGCGTGCCAGGCCCCGCGTCTGCGGCAGGATCCGCCGGACAGGCCCCAGGTCACCCGCACAGTTCATCCCCGTACGTACAAGGGCTCGCCGGGGGGCGTCGCGTCGGCCGGCAGCAGTGCCAGGTCGAGGCCGCGCACCAGGCGGGCCCTGAGCGTTTCGTCGGCCGCGAGGCGCCCGGCGACGGCACGGGCCGCCTCGGCCGGGGTGGCCGCCGGGTCCAGAACCAGGGCGAGGGTGCCGTCGGCCTGTCCCGGCCCGAGGTGTGCGCGGAGCACGGCGGGCTCGGCGGCCACCGCGGTGCGCACCGCCTCGACGACGGCCGGGTCGGCGAGCGGGTCGGTCGTCGTGCGGCCCTCGGCGAGGGCCAGCAGAGCCGGTCCCGTCAGCTCGTACGGCACGGGTCCCGCCATGTCCAGCACGATGGTGTCCGCCTTCTCGTGCGCCGCGGCCTGCAGGGCCTGGTGCAGGGGTACGGCGACGGGGCGGGCCCCCGGGTCCCAGCGGGCCAGCGAGTCGGTGGACGTGAAGGCGGGCAGGGCCGTGCGGTTCCCCGCCTTCAGGGTCGGTACGGCCATGTCGCTGGTCTTCTCGCGGCGCAGCCCGTTCTCGTCCTCCTCGACCTCACCGAGCACGGCCACGACGGGGACGAGCAGCCGGGCGCCCTTGAGCGCCTCCAGGAGGGGCTCCACGGCGGTGCGGTCCTCGGCCCAGGCCGCGAGGGCGGCGCTCAGCCGGGGGTCGGCGGAGCCGTCGTCGTCGGAGAAGCCCGGGTCGGGAATGTTCTTGTTCGCCACGGTCCCGACCCTATCGAGGGGATGCTGCTGGGCTTGTGCGGCCCCCGAAACCGGGGGGACACAGGCCTCACGGGAATCTCAGATTTCCCTGACACACATCTAACGTCCGTCTAACGGCACGCACAGTCGACCCCCCGAGCATCACGGGCATGGAGTCTCGCAGAGCCCGTCGCAGCCGCCGTGCTCGTCCCTTCCGACCCTTCCGACGCCGCGCCCTCCTTTCCACCGCACTCGCCTCCGTGGCCGTCGTCGGGGCCACGGCGGCGGGGACCGTGTACGTGAAGGCGCAGGCGCACTCCGGTGCGCAGACCGTATCGTCGGCGGCGACGCCGTCGGCCTCGCCGTCGTCATCGGCCTCGGCCTCGGCCTCGGCGGACGGGGAGGAGTCGGTGGAGCCTGTGGCAGAGCCTGTGACGGACTACGGGAAACTGCTGGCCGCGGCCATGCGCGCCGTGACCGTGGAGGACGGGGCGGAGGTTTCCGTGGCCGTGCTCGACGTGGACTCCGGCGACAGCGCCTCCCACGGCGACGGCGTCTTCGACACGGCGAGCATCGTCAAGGTGGACATCCTGGCGACGCTGCTGCTCCAGGCCCAGGACGCGGGCCGGCACCTCACGGCCGCCGAGAAGTCGTACGCAGCCGCGATGATCGAGAACAGCGACAACGCGGCCGCGTCGGCGCTGTGGCGGACGATCGGGAAGGCGAAGGGGCTCGAGGCCGCGAACGAGCGGTTCGGGCTCACCGGCACCGAGGGCGGCGACGACATGCTGTGGGGGCTGACCCAGACCACGGCCGCCGACCAGCTCACGCTGCTCCAGCAGGTGTTCGGGGAGGACTCGGAGCTGAGCGAGGCCTCGCGGACGTACCTTCAGGGGCTGATGGGGCGGATAGCCGACGGCCAGCGCTGGGGTGTCTCGGCCGCCGCGGACGGCTCCGCGTGGGCGCTGAAGAACGGCTGGCTGCCTCGTAGTACGACCGGCCTGTGGGACATCAACAGCATCGGGCGCGTGACGGCAGGCGGTCACGACTGTCTGGTGGCCGTGCTCTCCAAGGGCAGCACGACACAGGCGAAGGGAATCTCGCTGGCGGAGGCGGCTGCGAAGGCGGCGGTGTCGGTCTTCACCGGGGACAGCCCGTCGGCAAGCGCGTCTGCCTCCGCGTCGGTCTCCTAGAGGCTCGGGCTCCAAGGGCCGGCCGAAGCCCGCCCGGCTCGCGTCCGGTCAGAAGCCGGCGTGGTCCTCACGGCGCCCGCGCCACACCACGACCGCCACCACCAGCAGCACGCCCCCGATGCTGCCCGCCAGCGGACCCGCCCAGCTCGACGTGTCGTCGTCCGACTCGGCGGCGTCGGGGCCGGAGCCGAAGTACTTCTCGCCGTAGGACGCGGACCGCAGGCCTTCCGGTTCGATGCGGGCGGCGGCCTTGATGGCGGCGGCGGGGTCGACGAAGCCGAAGCCGCGGGAGTCGTCGCGGCCGCCGGACGGTGCGTTCCGCGCGGTGTCCTCCAGGAGCTCCTTGATCTGAGCCGGGGTCAGGCCCGGGTGGGCGGCCTTGACGAGGGCCACGGCACCGGAGACGAAGGCGGAGGCGGCGCTGGTGCCCCAGCCCTCGTAGTACTTGTGGTCCGGATCGGCGATGACGACGTCGTCGCCGGGGGCGCTCACCGTGGCGTACCAGCGGCGGGTGGAGAAGGAGGCGCGGGTGCCGTACTTGTCGACGGCGGTGACGGCGATGACACCCGGGTAGGCGGCCGGGTAGGAGATGTGGTCGCCCTTCTCGCCGCCGTTGCCGGCCGAGGCGACGACGACGGCGCCCTTCTTCAGGGCGTACTGGACGGCCTCGTCCTCGGCGGGCTCGGGATGCGCGGAGGCGGAGTCGTCGCCCAGCGAGAGGTTGATGACGTCGGCACCCTGGTCGGCGGCCCAGCGGATCCCCTCGGCAAGGGCGTTGCCGCGGGTGCGGCGGGCCTCGGCGCGGGCCGGGTCGCCGTCCTCGAGGATCACGCGGACGGGGAGGATCCTGGCTTCCGGCGCGATGCCCATGACGCCGTCCGCGTCGCCGTAGCCGTGTCCGTGCCCCGCGATGATGCCGGCCATCGCGGTGCCGTGGCGGGCCCAGGCGCGGTCACCGGGCTTCGCGCCGAAGCCGACCATGTCCTTGCCGGTGAGGACGTTCCCCTCGAGGTCGGGGTGGTCGGCCTCGACGCCGGTGTCCAGGACGGCGACGGTGATGCCCTTGCCCTTGGTGGTCCGCCAGGCCTCCTGGGTGTGCATGGCGTCCAGGGCCCACTGCTGGCCGCGTATGCCGTCGGCGTGCGCGGGGGTGGTGGGCAGGACGGAGAGAGATGCGGCGAGGAGACAGCCGAGGAGCGCGGCCCGGTGCGTCGTACGGCTGCTCATGAGGGCTGCTCCGTGGGCGAGGTGGCGGTCCTGCGCAGGCTCCGCTCGATGCGGTCGGCGAGGCCCTGTGCCTCGTTGCCGAGGCCGGCCTGACCGGGGGCCGTGGTGGCGCCGGACTGCGTGGCCTGCTCGGCGGGCTGCGGGATGTCGACGGTGCGGCCGTCGGCCCAGCCGGAGACGGCGTAGACGACGACGGGGGCGTCGGTGAGAACGGAGATGCTCCAGGAGGCCCGCTGCTTGTCGCCGAACGCGGCGGCGACGGTGTCCTTGGCGGCGTAGGGGCGGGGCATCAGGTCCGTACGGCTCG
Source organism: Streptomyces sp. HUAS ZL42 (assembly GCF_040782645.1). GTDB lineage: Bacteria > Actinomycetota > Actinomycetes > Streptomycetales > Streptomycetaceae > Streptomyces. Next base: position 7,922,952 of record NZ_CP160403.1, on the reverse strand, counting down.
CGAGGCCCTCCTTCTCGAACCTGGCGGCCAGGGAACGCATACCGGCCGCGTCAGCGGTGGTGAAGAGCATGCCGACGGTGGTGACGTAGCTCTGTGTGGCGTCGGTGTAGGTGGCACGCAGGAGGCGGTCGCAGCCGACGGGGGCGAGGACCTGGCGCAGGAGCGGGTCGAAGGCGTTCGTGCAGCCGGCGTCCGGCGCGACGGCGATCCGCGTCCATGTGCGGTCCGCGCCGCCGGGGCCCGCGCCCTGTCCGTCCACGGTGGGCGGGAACAGCCGGTCGACCGGGACGCTGTGCCACAGGCTCCCGGCGGCGGTGTAGGCGCTCTGCTCGGCGCCCTCGCCGGAGTCCCCGACGAGCCAACTCCCGGTCACGGCCCCGCCGATGAGCCCCAGACCGAGTACGGCACACGCGGCCGCCACGGCGGTACGCGCCCGCAGTCGCCCGCCCAGCGGTCTGGGCCGCGCACGGTCGTCGTACACCTCGGGCTCCCCGAGATGCACGACGGGTCGCCCGGCACCGAGGCTCCCGCCCGGCGTCATGGCGCTCCAGGAGAGGGCCGGGTCGGGGGCGAAGGCGGCGCCCCCGGTGTCCGGTTCTGCGGTGGGGTCCTTGGGGACGGGGCGCAGGCGTGCGGTGGTCTCCGACGTGGTCTCGACGGGTGCGCCGGCGGGGCGGGTCGGTACGCCGGGACGGTGGAACGGCCGTGGCGGTATACCGCCCGCCACGGGCTTGCCGGCTATGCCCGACGGGCCGGCCCCGGCGTTACCGCGCACCTTTGCGCCCTCCGTCGCCGACTCGGGCGTCGTGGCACCCTCGCGCCGCACCTCGCCGTCGTCGTGGCCGGTCGTCGGCGGGGCGTCCGGAAAGCGCGCCGAGGCCGGCGGCGGGGGCGGCGTCGTGGGGGCCGCGGGCCGCGGGGGTGTGGCCCGCGGGCTCGGGAAGCGGGGCGCGGAGGACGACGAACCGGACTCGGAGCGGGCCGCGCCGCTGTCCCGATCACCGGAGCCGGCCTCGTCGGTGTCCCGGCCGGCTGAGAAGACCGCACCGACGTCGGGCCGGTCCCAGGGCGACCAGGCCCTCGTGCGCGGCGCGGAACGGGTGCCCGGCAGGGCGCCCCGGGTGTCCGCGGGTGTCCGCGGGCCGCGGGGCGGGGTGGGGGTGCCCGCCGGATCCGCGCCGGTCGGAGGTGCCGCCGGGGGGTCCTCCGGGGTGCGCGGGGCTTCCGGGGCGGGTCGGCCGGCGTTCGTCGGCGGCTGGGTCGGTCGCGGGGGCGTGCCGGGGCGTGGGGGGATGGAGGCGCGGCGCGCTTCGGTGCTCATGCACCCCCCGTTCCCTCGTGCCCGGGCTGTTCTCGTCGTGCGCGGGCCGTCGTGACCGGCGTGCCCCGGCGGCCCGGAGCGAAGCGGTCCGTACCCGGCACGCATACCCGCACGGGCGGACCGGCACCCCGGCTCGGGCGTACGACCGGGCGTTCCTCCGTGCGTGCGCGTCACTCTACGTCTTGTTGCCGGGCGAGCGGGAACCAGTCCGCGACCACGGGGCATCTGCCCGGAACGTCCCCCTACCCTGCGGTAATCCTGTCTGGCAGGCTTCGTTCATGACTGCGCGCGCCGCCGACCGGGCCCGTTACGACCGGGCCACCGCTCATCTCGACGCCCCTCTCGCCATCGTCGACCTGGACGCCTTCGACGCCAACGCGGACGATCTCGTCCGCCGCGCGGGCGGCAAGCCGATCCGCGTCGCCAGCAAGTCCGTACGCTGCCGCGCCCTGCTGGAACGCGTCCTGGCGAAGGACGGCTTCGCGGGCATCATGTCCTTCACCCTCGCCGAATCCCTGTGGCTGGCGCGGTCGGGGTTCGACGACGTGCTCCTCGCCTATCCGTCGGCGGACCGGGCCGGTTTCGCCGAACTGGCCGGCGATCCCAAGCTCGCCGCCGCGGTCACCGTCATGGTCGACGACGTCGCCCAGCTCGACCTCATCGACGCCGCACGCGGCGGTGGGCGCGAAGTCGTGCGCGTCTGCCTGGAGTTGGACACCGCGCTGAAGCTGCTCGGCGGCCGGGTTCGAGTGGGGGCGCGGCGCTCGCCGTTGCACTCCCCCACCCAAGTCGCCGACCTGGCACGGGCGGTGGCCCGGCGGCCGGGGTTCAAGGTCGTGGGGATCATGGCGTACGAGGGGCACATCGCCGGTGTCGGTGACGCCGTCGCCGGGCGGCCGCTGCGCTCGCGCGCCGTGCGCCTGATGCAGGCCACCGCGCGACGTGAACTGACCGAGCGGCGGGCCGCGGTCGTGCGGGCGGTCCGGGCCGTCGTACCGGACCTGGAGTATGTCAACGGCGGCGGCACCGGAAGTGTGCAGCACACCGCCGCGGAGGACGCGGTCACCGAGATCGCGGCCGGGTCCGGGCTGTACGTCCCTCGGCTCTTCGACAACTACACGTCGTTCAGCGGGCGTCCGGCCGCCCTGTTCGCCCAGCCCGTCGTACGGCGGCCGGGGGTGGGTGTCGTGACGGTGCTGGGCGGCGGATATCCGGCGTCGGGCGCGGCGGGGCGCGACCGGCTGCCCGTGCCGTATCTGCCGGAGGGGCTGCGCTACGACCCGCAGGAGGGACCCGGCGAGGTGCAGACCCCGCTGCTCGGCTCCCCGGCCGACGACCTGCTCATCGGCGACAAGGTGTGGTTCCGGCACGCCAAGGCCGGTGAGCTGTGCGAGCGGTTCGAGGTGCTGCATCTGGTGGAGGGCGACTCGGTGACGGCGACCGTGCCGACATACCGGGGCGAGGGACACACGTTCCTGTAGGTCACTGCCCGGACGGGCCGATGCCGCTGCCCACACCGCCCCCCGTGTCCGCGTCGCCGACCGGCCGGATCCCCTTGGTGATCCGGTCCATGTCGGCCGGCGGCGGTCCGTCCTCGCCCGCGTCGAAGACGTAGCGGACGACGATCGGAGACTCGGTGCCGACGCTGGAGGGGAACACCAGCGACTGGACGTAGCCGCCCGGCCCCTCGGCCGTCCTCACGCGCCAGCGCACGTAGTACCCGGCACGTCCGGCGACGGCGACCTGACCGGACGCCACGACCTGGTGGGACTCGATGCCACCGTAGGGGCGTGCGCCGACGAGGTCCCGGTCGTAGGCGTCGTCGGCGGCATCGGTGATGTCCGCCTCGGCGAGGGCCCGGGGGGAGGCCCCGGCGTCACCCGTCACCGTGCGGGAGATGACCAGGCCGTGCCGGCACACACCCGGGTCGCCGGGGCAGTCGTAGGTGCCGTCCGTGGTCATGACGACGTCGGGCTGGGCGACGTACTCGGGCCTGACCCAGCCGTCGAGCAACGGCAGGGTGATGCCGTTGAGTTCGTCGACCACGACGGACGGGTCGTCGGCGGAGGGTTCGGAGGCGGACGCCGACGGCGACGGAGTCTCGCTCGTCTGCGCCGGCGCGGAAGTCGCGGCGGTCGGTACCGCGTTCGCCTCCGAACCGTCGCCGTCGCGGAGGAAGACGGCTCCCGTCACGATCGCCGCCACGAGGACGGCCCCGGCGGCGGTGAGGGCGACGGCCTTCGCGCGGGCGGAGCCCCCGTCGGCCGACGGCGACGGGGGTCCGGGCGGTTCGCCGGGGGTGCGCCGGTGCCCGGTCCAGACCGTGCCGTCCCACCAGCGCTCCAGGTGTGGGGCGGACGGGTCGCGGTACCAGCCCGGCGGAGGCGTCAAGCTCATTCCGGCACTGTAGGACGAGCCCTACAGGGGTGTGACGTATGCACCCGAAATCCCGCCGTCGACCAGGAAGTCGGTGGCGTTGACGAAGGAGGAGTCGTCGCTGGCCAGGAAGGCGACGGCGGCGGCGATCTCGTCGGCCTCGGCGAACCGGCCGAGCGGGATGTGGACGAGCCGGCGCGCGGCCCGCTCCGGGTCCTTCGCGAACAGCTCCTGCAGAAGCGGGGTGTTGACCGGCCCCGGGCACAGGGCGTTGACGCGGATGCCCTCGCGGGCGAACTGGACACCCAGTTCGCGGGACATGGCCAGGACACCGCCCTTGGAGGCCGTGTACGAGATCTGCGAGGTCGCCGCGCCCATCCTGGCCACGAAGGAGGCCGTGTTGATGATGGAGCCCTTGCCCTGCCGCCGCATGTACGGGATGGCGGTCTTGCAGCACAGGTAGACGGAGGTGAGGTTGACCTCCTGGACGCGCTTCCATGCCTCCAGTCCGGTCTCCAGGATGGAGTCGTCGTCGGGCGGGGAGATGCCCGCGTTGTTGAAGGCGATGTCGACGCTGCCGTAGGTGTCGTACGCGGTCCTGAACAGGGCTTCCACCTGTTCGGCGTCGGTGACGTCGACCTTCACGAAGATCCCGCCGACCTCCTCGGCGGCTGCCTTGCCGCGCTGCTCGTCGACGTCGGCGCAGACGACGTGCGCGCCCTCGGAGGCGAGCCGGCGGGCGGTGGCGAGGCCGATCCCGCTGCCGGCTCCGGTGACGACGGCCGTACGGCCCACCAGGCGGCGGCAGATGCTCTCTTCGGTCTTGTCGGTCATGAGGGGCTCAGGCCTCCGTGCTGATGAAGACGTTCTTGGTTTCGGTGAAGGCGGCCAGGGCGTCCGGGCCGAGCTCGCGGCCGATGCCGGACTGCTTGAAGCCGCCGAAGGGGGTCCAGTAGCGGACGCTGGAGTGGGAGTTGACGGACAGGTTGCCGGCGCGGACGGCGCCCGACACCCGCAGTGCGCGGCCCACGTCCCGCGTCCAGATGGACCCGGAGAGGCCGTAGTCGGTGGCGTTGGCGAGCCGGATCGCGTCCGCCTCGTCGTCGAAGGGCAGGACGACGGCGACCGGCCCGAAGACCTCCTCGACGGCCACGCGCGCGTGCGGGTCGACGCCGGTGAGGACGGTGGGCGGGAACCAGAAGCCGGGGCCTTCGGGGGCCTTGCCCCGGATGCCGGGGGCGTCGGTGCCGACGTACGAACGGACGCGCTCCAGCTGGACCTTGGAGATCAGCGGGCCCATCTGCGTCCGCTCGTCCGCGGGATCGCCGACGAGGACGGACTCGATCGCGGGGGCGAGGAGGTCGAGGAAGCGGTCGTACGCGGTGCGCTGGACGAGGATCCGGGTGCGGGCGCAGCAGTCCTGACCGGAGTTGTCGAGGAAGGACATGGGCGCGGCGGCCGCGGCGGCCTCGAGGTCGGCGTCCGCGAAGACGATGTTGGGGCTCTTGCCGCCGAGTTCGAGAGTGACGCGCTTGAGGAGGGCCGAGCCCTTTGCCAACACCTGTTTGCCCACGGCCGTCGACCCGGTGAAGACGATCTTTGCGACGCCGGGGTGCTCGACGAGTGCGTTGCCGGCGACGGGGCCGTGACCGGGCAGCACCTGGAAGAGTCCCTCGGGCAGCCCGGCGTCCAGCGCGAGTTCGGCCATCCGCAGGGCCGTCAGCGGGGTCGTCTCGGCGGGCTTGAGCAGGACCGCGTTGCCCGCCGCGAGCGCCGGGGCGGTGGCCCAGGCCGCGATCGGCATGGGGAAGTTCCAGGGCGCGATCACGCCCACGACTCCGAGCGGTTCGAGGATCGTGACGTCCAGGCCGCCCGGCACCGGGATCTGGCGGCCGGTCAGCCGCTCCACCCCGCCGGCCGCGTAGTCGAGCAGGTCACGGACGTTGCCCGCCTCCCAGCGGGCGTTGCCGACGGTGTGCCCGGCCTCGCGGACCTCCAGCCGCGCCAGCTCTTCGAGGTGTTCGTCGACCGTGAGCGCGAACCGGCGCAGCAGCCGCGCCCGGTCCGCGGGCGGCAGGGCCGCCCACCGGGTCTGCGCCTGCGCGGCCCGTACGACGGCGGCGTCCACGTCGGTCGCGGTGGCGGCGGGGACGGTGGCGACGACCTCCTCGGTGGCCGGGTTGAGGACCTGGAGCTCACGCCCGTAGGACTGCTCGATCGACTCGTTGGACAAGGAAGGGCCTTTCACATGCGTTCGAAGGAGCGGCGCAGCTCCCAGTCGGTGACCGCCGCGTCGAAGGCGTCCAGTTCGACGCGCGCCATGTTGCGGTAGTGCGCGACGACCTCGTCGCCGAAGGCGGCCTGGGCGATCGGGCTGTTCTCCCAAAGTTCGGCGGCCTCGCGGAGCGTGGTGGGCACGTGCTCGTACTCGGCGGTGTAGGCGTTGCCGGGACAGGCCTCGGGCAGCTCCAGTTTCTGCTCGATGCCGTACAGCCCGGCCGCCACCAGTCCGGCCACGGCCAGATGCGGATTCACGTCGCCGCCGGGCAGCCGGTTCTCGAAGCGCAGGGAACGGCCGTGGCCGACGACTCGGAGGGCGCAGGTGCGGTTGTCGTAGCCCCACGCGACGGCTGTCGGGGCGAAGGAGCCCTTCTGGAACCGCTTGTAGGAGTTGATGTTGGGGGCGTACAGGAGCGAGAAGTCGCGGAGCGCGGCCAGCTGGCCGGCGAGGAAGTGCCGCATGACCTCCGACATGCCGCCCTCGCCTTCACCCGCCATGGCGTTGTTGCCTGCGGTGTCCGCGAGCGAGAGGTGGATGTGGCAGGAGTTGCCCTCGCGCTCGTTGTACTTGGCCATGAAGGTCAGGGAGACGCCCTCCTGGGCGGCGATCTCCTTGGCGCCGGTCTTGTAGATGGCGTGCTGGTCGCAGGTGACGAGAGCCTCGTCGTAGCGGAAGGCGATCTCGTGCTGGCCGGGGTTGCACTCGCCCTTGGCGGACTCGACGGTGAGGCCGGCGCCGGCCATCTCGTTGCGGATCCGCCGGAGCAGGGGCTCGATCCGCCCGGTGCCGAGGACCGAGTAGTCGATGTTGTACTGGTTGACCGGAGTGAGCCCCCGGTAGTTGGCGTCCCAGGCCTGCTCGTAGGTGTCCTTGAAGACGATGAACTCGAGCTCCGTGCCGACCTGGGCGGTGAAGCCGTGCTCGGCGAGGCGCTGGAGCTGGCGGCGCAGGATCTGCCGGGGAGCGGCGGCCACGGGCGATCCGTCGTTCCAGGCGAGGTCGGCGACGAGCATGGCCGTGCCGGCGTTCCACGGCACGCGGCGCAGGGTGGACAGGTCCGGGTGCATGGCGAAGTCTCCGTAGCCGCGCTCCCAGGAGGACATCGCGTAGCCGTCGACGGTGTTCATGTCGGCGTCGACGGCGAGGAGGTAGTTGCAGCCCTCGGTGCCGTGGTGGAGGACCTCGTCGAGGAAGAACCGGGCGGCGAACCGCTTGCCCTGGAGCCGCCCCTGCATGTCGGGGAAGGCCAGGACCACAGTGTCGATCTCTCCGCTCGCGACGAGGGCGTGCAGCTCCTCGACGCCGAGCGGGGGTGTGCGGTCTGCCACGGGAAAGCCTCCTTCGGCTTCTTCAATACAGCCGGGAGCCATAAGGTATTGCCGAGAACCATTGCTTGGGAAGGGGGCACGGCCACATGTCGGTGGACACGAACGGCGGTCCGGACGACCGCCTGACGCCGGTACTGCGGCCGGTGCGGGCGGGCAACGGCTTCGAAGAGGCACTCGAGCAGATCCTCCAGGTCGTGCGGCTCGGGCTGGTGCCGGGCGGGGAGCGGCTTCCGGCCGAGCGGGAGCTCGCGGAGCGGCTCGGGATCAGCCGTGTGACGCTGCGCGAAGTACTGAAGGTGCTCCAGGACCAGGGTCTCGTCGAGTCCCGCAGGGGGCGGTACGGCGGGACGTTCGTGCTGCCCCGTACGGACGCGGGCGGCGAGGACGAGTTGCGCCGCCGGATCGCCGAGGTCGACATCGAGGACGTCCTGCGCTTCCGGGAGGTGCTGGAGGTGGGCGCGGCCGGGCTGTGCGCGGCGCACGGACTGACCGACGAGCAGGCGCGGCGGCTGCGCGAGGCGCTGGCCCGCACGCACGAGGCGCCGCTGGCGGAGTACCGCCGCCTGGACACGATGCTTCACCTCACGCTGGCCGAACTGTGCGGATCGCCGTCGCTGACCGCGCGGTACGCGGCGGTACGGGCGACAGTGAACGACCTGCTGGACTGCATCCCGCTGCTCGTACGGAACCTGGAGCACTCGCAGCGCCAGCACGTCGCGCTGGTCGAGGCGGTGCTTGACGGGGACGCGGACGGGGCGCGGGAGATGATGCGTGAGCACTGTGCGGGGACGGCGGCGCTGCTGAGGGGGTTCCTGGCGTGAGAATGGGTACGAACAAAGGTTTCAGAGCAGTCCATTGAGCGGGCGGGAGGTCACATGGCGGGCAGGCCGCTGATCGGTGTCAGTACGTACCTGGAGGCCGGGGCGCGCTGGGGCGTGTGGGAGCTGGACGCCGCGCTGCTGCCGGCCGGGTACCCGCGGCTCGTGCAGCGGGCGGGCGGGCTGGCCGCGATGCTGCCGCCGGACGACCCTGCGCAGGCGGCGGCGACGGTGGCCCGGCTGGACGGCCTGGTGATCGCGGGCGGCCCGGACGTCGAGCCGGTCCGCTACGGCGCCGAGCCCGACCCGCGGACAGGGCCGCCGGCACGCGAGCGGGACGCCTGGGAGCTGGCCCTGATCGAGGCGGCGCTGGACGCGCGCGTGCCGCTGCTGGGCATCTGCCGGGGCATGCAGCTGCTGAACGTCGCCCTCGGCGGCACGCTGGTCCAGCACATCGGCGGGCACGCGGACGTGGTGGGCGTCTTCGGCCGGCATCCGGTCAAGCCGGTGCCGGGCACGCGGTACGCGGATGCCGTCCCGGAGCAGGCGGCCGTGCCGACGTACCACCACCAGGCGGTGGACCGCCTCGGCACGGGTCTGATCGCATCGGCACACGCGGAGGACGGGACGGTGGAGGCGGTCGAGCTGCCGCAGCAGGACGGGGCCGCCGGGTGGGTGCTCGGGGTGCAGTGGCATCCGGAGATGGGCGAGGACGTGCGGGTGATGCGGGCGCTGGTGCGGGCGGCGGGTGGGTGACCTCTCAGCCAACCGAGTCGGGTGGTGGGTGGACATAGGCCCGGGGGGCCAAGAGGCGGAGCCCCCTGGCGGGATCGAAGGGGCGGAGCCCCTGGGGATGGGACCAGTAGGACGGCGGGGGCGAAATCCTTCCCCGGGCCACCACCCGCGCCCCCTACCCCCGCGTCAGCGACAGCAGGTCTCTCGCCGGTCCCGTCGGCCGATGCCCCGTGGGCCATACCGCCCGCAGGTCCCGCGCCAGTGACACGTCCTCCACCGGGATCCTCACCAGACGCCGCATCGCCAGCTCCTCCCCCACGGCCAGCTCACTCAGCACCGCCGGCCCCGCTCCGCTCACCGCCGCCGCCTTCACCGCGGTCGTGGAGGAGAGCTCGATCAGCGGACGGGCCAGGCCGCCCAGCGCCGCGTCCAGAACCTGCCGCGTGCCGGAGCCCTTCTCACGCAGGATCAAGGCCGTCGCCGCCAGCTCCGACGCCGCGAGCGCACGCCGCCGCCGCGCCCAGGCATGTGCCGGCGCCGCGACGACGATCAGACGGTCGTGGGCGATGACCGCGGAGTCCAGCCCCGTCGGCACCGTCAGCCCCTCCACGAAGCCCAGGTCCGCCTCGTCCGCCAGCAACCGCTCCGCCACCGCCGCCGAGTTGCCCGCGAGCAGCGACACCGCCGTGTCCGGCCGCTGGGCGCGCAGCGCCAGGAGCCAGCCGGGCAGCAGGTACTCCGCGATGGTCATGCTCGCCGCGACACGGAGACGGGAGTCCCTGCGGTGCCGCAGCGCCTGCGCCCCCGCGTCGAAGGCCTCCGCCGCCTCCACGACCCGCCGCGCCCAGTCCGTCACCAGCGCACCGGCGTCGGTGAGCCGGGAGCCACGGGGCGAGCGATCCACCAGTGCGACTCCCAGCTGGCGTTCCATCGAGCGGATCCGGCTGCTGGCGGCGGGCTGGGTGATCCCGAGCTCCCGGGCAGCCCCGCCGAGACTGCCCAGCCGCGCCACCGCCAGCAGCAGTTCCAGTGCCCCGAGATCCGGCACCCGGTGCGCGAGGGAACCACCGGCCGGCCGAGACACATCCATCGCCCCTGCCCGCACCTCCGCGCTACCCATAACCCCAGCTTATGCCCTCACCGTGCGCGGGCCGGTCAGCGGTGCGCCGCACGCAGTGCCTCGCCGAGCACCCGTGGCGCCTCGGTCAGTGAGGGGCCGTACCACGTCAGGTGCCGTCCGCTCACGAGTGCGCAGGGCAGGCCGGGGAAGGCCTCCGGGCCGTCGTCCGGCGAGAAGCGGTAGGGCTCGTCCGGGAGGACCGCCAGGTCCGGGGCGGCCGCGCGGAGCTCGTCCAGCGGGATCCTCGGGTAGCGGTCGGCGTGGTGCGCGTACAGGTGGTCGACGCCCAGGCGGGCGAGGACGTCGCCCGCGAAGGTGTCCCGGCCCAGCACCATCCACGGCCGGCGCCAGACGGGTACGACCGCCGTCCTGCGGGACTGCGGTTCCTCGAGAGCCGACCAGGTCTCCTCGGCCTCGTCCAGCCAGCGCGGACGGGCCGCCGCCCCGCACGCCTCCAGCACCCGCGCCAGTTCACCGAAGGCCTGCGGCACGGTACGCACCTCGGTCACCAGCACCTCGATGCCCGCCCCACGCAGGGCGGTCAGGTCCGGCTCGCGGTTCTCCTCCTCGTTGGCGATCACCAGGTCGGGAGCGAGCGAGACGATCCGTTCGAGCTTGGGGTTCTTGGTGCCGCCGACGCGGACGACGTCGAGGTCCGCCGGGTGGGTGCACCAGTCCGTGGCCCCGACGAGGGCGCCGGGCAACGTCGTGGCCACGGCCTCGGTCAGGGAGGGGACGAGGGCGACGACACGCACCACCGCTGCCGGTCCTCTCACCGCCGCCGGCGGTCCCGTACGGCCTCGATGTGCTCCGCCACCGCGACGATCACCACCCGGGTGTCCGGCACGGTCGCGCGCCAGCGGTGGCGGACCCCGCCCGTGAGGTACAGCGTGTCGCCGCGGCCGAGCCGGTAGGCGCGGCCCTCCGCCTCGATCTCCACGCCGCCGTCGGCGACGTACATCAACTGGTCGTTGCGGTACTGGAATTCACGGCCTGCGTCGTGGTCGCCGGTGAACTCCGAGGCGTGCATCTGATGGTGACCGCGCACCAGGGAGCGGGACCGGGGCTCGGGCCCCGTCTCCGGGTCCTCGGCGCGGACGACGTCGACGCTGCATGCCGGGTCTGCGGCGGCGAGCAGTTCGACCGCGGTGGTGCGCAGGGCGTCGGCGACCTTTTCGAGGGAGCTGCGGCTGGGGCGCGCGCGGTCGTTCTCGACCTGGCTCAGGAAGGGGACCGACAGGCCGCTGCGCTCGGCGACGACCGCGAGGGTGAGCTCCAGGGCCCGGCGGCGCCGCCGCACGGCCGCGCCCACCCGCAGGGGCTGTTCTTTGTGGTCGCCCATCGCTCCGGCTCCCTCCTTCGCCCGACGGTCCGCGGTCCGCTGTCTGTGCGCCGCCCGGCCGGCGCGCACTCCTCCTGATGAGTTCTCTGCACCCTACGCATGTTCTGCAAACCGTTTCATGCGCCCGTCACATCGACGCCACACGGCGTGGGGCCCGACCCCACAGTTCGCGCCAGTGGATCACCTGCTCCGACATGCCGGAAGCGCATTCCTCCGTCGGGACGAACCTACCGGCCCGCGGAGCCAAGGGTGCGGGCACTGACCCTCGCTCATCACGAGAGCCTCCCGCTACCGTTCAATGCGCGCGCGATCGGCGATGTTCCCACACCTTCCGCGGGCCCGAATGGCCTGGTCGGGGCAGCGAGTTGGCGGGCACCCGCGCAGGGTGCCGGGTGGTGGCCACCGGGTTCCGCTCCATGACCGTGGACTGCCGCAAGCTCGGGACATGAGGTAGCTCTGTGTGGTTGGCCGGATCCTTTTCGTAGAAGGATGTCTCAGGTCCTGCGTCGGCTTCCCGCCCGAAGAGTGACGGCCGACGCCGTACGGCATGATGCGTGGCGTGACCGGACGACTCATGCTTCTCGACACCGCCTCGCTCTACTTCCGCGCCTACTTCGGCGTCCCGGAGTCCGTGAAGGCGCCGGACGGCACCCCGGTGAACGCCGTACGCGGGCTGCTGGAATTCATCGACCGCCTGGTCAGGGACCACCAGCCGGACCAGCTGGTGGCGTGCATGGACGCCGACTGGCGTCCGAAGTGGCGGGTCCAGCTGATCCCCTCCTACAAGTCGCACCGGGTGGCCGAGGTGCACGAGGTGGGGCCGGACGAGGAGGAGGTCCCGGACACGCTCTCGCCGCAGGTGCCGGTGATCGAGGACGTTCTGGACGCGCTCGGCATCGCGCGCGTGGGGGTCGAGGGGTACGAGGCGGACGACGTGATCGGCACGTTCACCGCCCGGGCACAGGGTCCGGTCGACATCGTCACCGGCGACCGCGACCTGTACCAGCTGGTGGACGACGCACGCGGGGTTCGTGTGCTGTACCCGCTGAAGGGCGTGGGCACGCTGCAGGTCACCGACGAGGCGGTGCTGCGCGAGAAGTATGGGGTCGACGGCCGTGGGTACGCGGATCTGGCGCTGCTGCGCGGCGACCCGAGCGACGGCCTGCCGGGCGTGCCCGGCATCGGCGAGAAGACGGCGGCCAAGCTGCTGGCGGAGTTCGGCGACCTCGCCGGAATCATGGCGGCGGTCGACGACCCGAAGGCGAAGCTCTCGCCGGCGCAGCGCAAGCGGCTCGACGAGGCGCGGCCGTACGTGGCGGTGGCACCGACGGTCGTCCGGGTCGCCGACGACGTCCCGCTGCCGGACGTGGACACGGCGCTGCCGCACGCGCCGCGCGACCCGGCGGCGCTGGACGGGCTGGCGGTCCGCTGGGGGCTGGGCGGGTCGCTGCGGCGGCTGCTGGCCACACTGTCCGCGTAATCATTGTTCCTGCTGGGAGGAATGACATCCCCGACGCCCGGAAGTCATCCTCTTTTCAAAGGGTTCGCAAACGTCTCCTGAGGGCGGCGTCAGGCACGGCGGGGGTGCTAACTTAGGTAAACCTAACCATGGAATTGGGAGGCCCGTCATGGGAGAACGTCCGGCACGGAAGCCGAGGAAGCCCCATTCCGCGCGGGTCGTCCGCACCGAACGGCTGACCCCGCACATGCAGCGCGTGGTGCTCGGCGGCGAGAGTCTGGCCGGGTTCTCGGCCGACACGTGCACCGACCACTATGTGAAGCTGCTGTTCGGCCCGGAGGGCGTGACCTATCCGGAGCCGTTCGACCTGGAGCGGATCCGTGCCGAGTTCCCCCGGGAGCACTGGCCCGTGACCCGGACGTACACCGTGCGCGCCTGGGACCCCGAGCACCGTGAACTGAGCCTGGACTTCGTGATCCACGGCGACGAGGGCCTTGCAGGGCCGTGGGCGGCGCGCGTCCAGCCGGGCGAGACCGTCCGTTTCATGGGGCCCGGCGGCGCCTACGCCCCCGACCTGAGCGCGGACTGGCATCTGCTGGCCGGTGACGAGAGCGCGCTGCCCGCGATCGCCCGCGCCCTCGAGTCGCTGCCCTCCGGGGCGGTGGCGCACGCTTTCGTGGAGGTCGCCGGGCCCGAGGAGGAGCAGAAGATCGACTCCGACGTGGAGGTCGTCTGGCTGCACCGCGGCGACCGGCCCATCGGTGAGGCACTGGTCGAGGCCGTACGGGCACTGGAGTTCCCGGAGGGCCGGGTGCACGCCTTCGTCCACGGCGAGGCGCACTTCGTGAAGGAGCTGCGCCAGTTGCTGCGGTGCGACGTCGAGATCCCGCGCGAGGACCTGTCGATCTCCGGCTACTGGCGGCTGGGCCACAACGAGGACGGGTGGCAGGCGTCGAAGCGGGACTGGAACGCACGCGTGGAGGCGGAGCAGGAGGGTGCGGCGCCCGCCGCGTGAACGACGGTCGAGGCGGCCCGCGCGTGTCGTGCGGGCCGCCTTTCCGCACCGGCCGCTGCTGGGCCTCCCTCACACCGCCCGCTGGTACGACCGGAACGTCCGCGTCGACAGCCACACCGCCGCCACCGCGAGCGCCAGCAGCGCACCGCCCCGGCTGAGCACGTCACCCCAGTCGGGCCGGCCGGACATGGCGGAACGGCCCGCCACCATGGCCCAGTTCAGCGGGTTGAAGTCGGCGGCGTGCCGTATCCAGCCGGGCATCTGGGACGGCGCCATGAAGGCACTGGACAGGAACGTCAGCGGCAGCAGCAGGAAGGTGTTGATGCCGATGATCGACTCCCGCTCCCGCACCAGCATGCCGAGGGCGTTGGACAGCGCCCCGAAGACCGTGCCCAGCAGCACCGACGCCACGACCAGGATCACGATGCCGCCGGCACCGCCCGGGTAGTCGGCGCCGCCCAGCCGCCCGAGCAGCACGATGATCACCGACTGCCCCGCGGTGACCAGGCCGTTGTACACGACGTTGCCGTTCATCAGGGCGGCCCGGCCGACGGGTGTGGTCAGGAAGCGGTTGAGCGTGCCGCGCTGGATCTCCTCCAGCGTGCCCATGCCGGCCCACATGTTGGAGCTGAGCGCGCTCATCACCACCACGCCCGGCACGAGGTAGTCGAGGTAGGACGTGGTGCCGAAACCGCCGAGCTCCACGACCTTCCTGAAGAGCTGGCCGAACAGGAACAGCCAGATCACCGGCTGGATCAGGGTGATGACCGCGTAGGCGGGCTGCCGTGCGAACACCATGAGTTGACGTTGCGTCATGTACCAGGTCTGGGTGACGGCCGTGCTCATCGCGCACCTCCCGCGACGGCGAGGGCGGGGGTGTCGGCGTTCCGTGCCTCGGTGTCCGCCTCGGCGTAACGGCGGCCCGCGTAACGCAGGTAGACGTCGTCGAGGGAGGGACGGGCGACGGTCGCGGTGGCGACACCGACGCCGGCCCGCTCCAGGGTGCCGAGCAGGGCGGGCAGGGCGGTGGCCCCGTCCTCGGCCCGGGCGCTGACACGGCGGCCGTCGAACAGCACCTCGTGCACGCCGGGCAGCCCGCGCAGGGCACCGCCGAGCAGCGTCCGGCCGGCCTCGTGGAGCGTCTCGCGCAGCTCCACATGGACGGCGTCGCCGCGAAGTTCGCCCTTGAGGGCGTCGGGGGATCCCGCCACGACGACCCGGCCGCGGTCGACGATGGCGATGCGCTCGGCGAGCCGGTCGGCCTCCTCGAGGTAGTGCGTGGTGAGCAGGATGGTGAGGCCCTCCTCGCCGGCGAGGCGGCCGATCTCGTCCCACATCGCGGTGCGCGCCTCCGGGTCGAGGCCGGTGGTGGGCTCGTCGAGGAAGAGCACTTCGGGACGGTGCACCAGGCCGAGGGCCACGTCGAGGCGGCGCCGCATACCGCCGGAGTAGCCCTTGACCGGGCGCCGGGCGGCTTCGGTGAGGGTGAACCGCTCGAGGAGCTCGGCCACCCGCCTGTTGAGGGCGGCACCCTTCAAGCCGTAGAGCCTGCCCTGGAGTTGGAGATTCTCGCGGCCGGTGGCGACGGGGTCGGCACCGGAGTTCTGGGCGACGACGCCGATCGCGCGCCGCACCCGGTCCGGGTGGCGCAGCACGTCGTGCCCGGCGACCGTGGCCGTTCCGGAATCGGGGCGGGCCAGGGTGGTGAGGATCTTGACGGTGGTGGACTTGCCGGCGCCGTTGGGACCGAGGAGGCCGAAGACGGTGCCGGTCTCGACGGTGACGTCCATGCCGTTCAGGGCGGTGATGTCACCGGGGTAGGTCTTGGTCAGTTGACGCGCCTCGACCGCGGGCGCACGGGTAGTGCTCATGACGGTGCTCTCCTGTGTGAGCGGAAACGACGACTGATCCGCGTGAGGAGCACCGGGCTATCCTGGGTGTGCCGCACCTCGATCGCCCGGAACCGCCTCCACGGCGGATTCCGTTCGGGGTTCGAGACCCTGGCGGGGCTGCTGCAACAGTCCTGCCGGGGTCGTTTTCGTCAGACGAACTCCGGTGGCAGCTCCCCCGTCTCGTGGAAGTGCCGCCACCCCTCGACGCCCGGCAGCGAGCCCGTCCTGATCTCCTCCAGGAAACCGCGGACCCACTCCGTCTGCGCCTCGACCATGTGCAGCTCGTACTCGGTCTCGACGAGGAAGATCCGCGGCAGCGTTTCGTGGAGCTTGTTCAGCGCTCCCCGCGCGCTCGCCACCTGCACCTCCAGCGTCGTGAGCCGCTCCTCCAGCAGCCGCACCACCTCGTCGGGAGGCAGCGCGCCCATCAGTGAGAGGGCGGTCTCGAAGATCGGGTACTCCTTCGCCGGGACGGCGATGAGGTCCGACAGCCACTCGGACATCTCCTCGCGACCGGCCTCGGTGACCCCGTACACCGTGCGCTCGGGGCGATTGCCCTCCCGCTCCACGTCGGTGACCTCGACGAAGCCGTGCTTCTGGAGGTTCTGCACGACGGTGTACAGCGAACCGTAGTTGATCTTCAGGCTGGCGTCCTTGCCCTGGGCGCGCAGCGTCTGGGCGATCTCGTACGGATGCATCGGCCTCTGCCAGAGCGTCGTCAGCACGGCGAGCGCGAGCGGATTGCTCAGCTTGCGGCGTCTCACCGCCATGACGATCACCCCGTCTCCGAATATCCGTAACCGAACATATCGCGACCATTCCTCGAGCGCAATACACACGATGTATCGCGTTTGGATCCGATCCGCAAGGGCGTGAGGACTTGGGCCCGCCCTGGACACGACGGCGTGACGCACCCGAAACAGCCCGTCCCTAATTTCTGTCGCCCGACAGGAATTCGCGCTCAAGGCAGGTGCCGCCGTGACGACAACCTCCCCCGCCGACGTACGTCCCGACCCGCCGCACTCCCCCGACGACCGCTCCCTCGCCGAGTTCGGCTACCGCCAGGAACTGCACCGCAGCCTGGGCCGGTACGCCTCGTTCGCGGCCGGGTTCTCCTTCATCTCCGTCCTGACGACCGTCTTCCAGTTCTTCGCCTTCGGGTACGCCTTCGGCGGCCCCGTCTTCTTCTGGGCCTGGCCGGCGGTGCTGGTCGGACAGCTCCTGGTCGCCGCCTGTTTCGCGGAGCTGGCCGCGCGCTATCCGATCTCGGGCGCGATCTACCAGTGGTCGTCGCGCCTGTCGAACGTCACCTTCGGCTGGTTCGCCGGCTGGATCATGGTGATCGGCCAGATCGTGGTGGTCGCGGCGGCGGCGCTGGCGCTGCAGATGGTGCTCCCGGCGATCTGGTCGGGCTTCCAGCTGATCGGCACCGACCCGGCGCCGACGTCGGCGGACGGCGCGGCCAACGCGGCACTGCTGGGTGTGATCCTTCTGGCGCTGACGACGCTCGTGAACGTCCTCGACAACCGCGTGATGTCCGTGATCAACCGGGTCGGCGTGACCGCGGAGATCATCGGCGCGGCCCTGATCGCCGTCCTCCTGCTGACCCACTCCGAACGCTCCCCCTCGATCACCTTCCACACCGAAGGGGCGGCCCAGAGCGGCCTGTTCGGCGCGCTGGCGGTGGGCTCGTTCACGGCGGCGTACGTGATGATCGGCTTCGACAGCGCGGGCGAGATGAGCGAGGAGACACACCACCCGCGGCGCACCGCGCCCCGCACGATCCTCACCGCGCTGGGCGCGGCGGGCCTGCTCGGCGGTCTGATCGTCCTGGGCGGCCTGCTCGCGGCGCCCAGCCTGGCCGACGGCCATCTGGCGGTCGACGGACTGAGCTACGTCCTCACCAGCAGCCTGGGCGACGGGGTCGGCAAGGCGCTCCTGGCCGACGTGGTGGTGGCGATCGCGGTGGCGACCCTCGCCATCCAGACGGCGGCCTGCCGGATGCTGTTCTCCATGGCTCGCGACGGCGAACTCCCCTTGGCCCGCCGCCTCGCCAGGGTCAACCCGCGCACGGGCATGCCGAACGCCCCGGCCCTCGTGGTGGGCGTCCTCGCGGCGGCCCTGCTCCTTCTGAACTTCGCCTCCCCGGAGGCGTTCCTGGCGATCGGCACGACCTGCATCGTGATGCTCTACCTCGCGTACGCGATGGTCACGGGCCCGCTGCTGCTGCGCCGTCTGCGCGGGCGGTTCACCGCCGAGGGCACGGACGAGACGGGCGCTCCCCTCTTCTCCCTCGGCCGCTGGGGCGTCCCCGTCAACGCCCTCGCCCTCCTCTACGGCCTGCTCATGACCGTCAACCTGTCCTGGCCGCGGGCCGCGGTGTACGACCCGGCGGGCGGGCACTGGTACTTCCAGTGGTTCACCGTGCTGTTCCTGACCGCGACGGTGGTGGCGGGCGTGGCCTACCGGGCGTACCGGAGGCGTACGGCGGTTGCGGCGACCGTGCCGGAGGCGGCGGCCGTGTAGGTCGTCCACCACACCGCCTGCGACCGGTCGGCGCCGGCCGCAGGCACCCGCACCGTAGGCTTGAGCCCGATGCGTCGCCGTACCCCTCCCCCGCCCTCCCCCCTGCCGCAGCGCGACGGGGTGGACCCGGTGCGGGTGCGGCTGCCGGGGCAGGGGGCGTGGGCCACCGTGCGGGAGCATCTGGTGGAGCGGCTGTCGGGGGCGGGCGCCGGGGTCGTCGAGGGAATGTTCGACGCGGGGCTGGTCGTCGGGGCGGACGGGCGGGCGGTGGCGCCGGACGCGCCGTACGTGCCGGGAATGTTCGTGTGGTTCCACCGGGAGCTGCCCGCCGAGGCGCGGGTGCCGTTCCCGCTGGAGGTCGTGTACCGCGACGCGCACATCGTCGTCGTCGACAAGCCGCACTTCCTGGCCACCACCCCGCGCGGCAGCCACATCACGGAGACGGCGCTCGCGCGGCTCCGGCGCGAGCTGGGCGTCCCTGAGCTCGGTGCCGCGCACCGGCTCGACCGGCTCACCGCGGGGCTTGTTCTGTTCACGGTGCGGCCGCGGGAGCGCGGCGCGTACCAGACGTTGTTCCGCGACCGGCGGGTGCGCAAGGAGTACGAGGCCGTCGCCCCGTACGATCCCTCGCTCGCCCTGCCGAGGACCGTGCGCAGCCGGATCGTGAAGGAGCGCGGGGAGCTGACCGCCCGTGAGGTCGAGGGCGAGCCCAACGCGGTCAGCCGGGTCGAGCTGGTCGAGCACCGCGCGGACGGGCTCGCCCGGTACCGGCTGGTGCCGGGCACCGGGCAGACCCATCAGCTGCGGGTGCACATGAACGCGCTGGGCGTGCCGATCCTCGGCGATCCGCTCTACCCCGTGGTGGCCGGCCCCGTGCCGGCCGGTGACTTCCGCCGCCCGCTGCAACTGCTGGCGCGGACGCTGGAGTTCACCGATCCGGTCACGGGGGTGGCACACCGGTTCCGGAGCACGAGGCCGCTCGGCGCCTGGTCCTCGTATCAGGAGTGGTCCGGTCGGTGACCGCGCCACCAGCGCAGGAAGCGCCGCCACCCCCTCGGCGCGCGGGCCGGTTCCGGTGCCTGCGCGGGTTCCTGCGGCGGGGCTGCCGGCCCGGGGTCGGCGGGAACCTCGGCCGCGGGCTGCGGCTCGGGCTTGTCGCTCACGGGCCAGGCGGGCCGATGCTGCGGGACCGGGGCGTAGGACGGTGCCTGCGACACGTCCTCCTGCTCGCTCGGCGAGAACCGCACCGGCAGTGCCACCAGGTGGCGTGAGGCGATCGATGCGCGCCACTCCAACTCGTCCTCGTCGCAGTCGAGTTGGACGTCGGGCAGCCGTGTCAGCAGTGCGTCGACACCGGTGTCGGCGATGGCACGGCCGATGTCCTGGCCGGGGCATTCGTGCGGGCCGCCGCCGAAGGCGAGGTGGGAGCGGTTGCCCTGCATGTGGGCCGTCGGATCGGGACGCATCCGCGGGTCGACGTTGCCCGGCGCGGCCCCGAAGAGCAGTCCGTCGCCCTGGCGGATGCGCTGTCCGCCCAGCTCCGTGTCCTGTTTGGCGAAGTAGCCGAGGACGGCGCTGATCGGCGGCTCGTCCCACAGGGACTGCTCCACCGCCTCGGGTACCGTCATCTGCCCGCCGTTGAGCTGGGCGCGGAAGCGCGGGTCGGTGAGGACCACGCGCAGCACGTTGGCGATGAGGTTGGCCGTGGACTCGTACGCGGCGATCAGCACGACCCGCAGGTGCTGGCCGACCTCCTCGTCGGTGAGCTGCGCGGGATGGTTGATGAGGTGGCTGGTGAAGTCGTCCTCCGGCCGGTCGCGGCGCCGGGCGGTGAGCCGCATCAGGGCGTCCATGATGTAGGCGTTGCTGGCGATCGCGGTCTCGGTGCCCTTCAGCATGTCGCGGGCGGCCTGCACGATCCGGTCGTTGTACTCGTCGGCCATGCCGAGGACTTCGCACATCACCGCCATGGGCAGGTGCTCGGCGAACTGGCCGACGAAATCGGCCCGGCCCGTTTCGCAGAACCGGTTGACCAGGACCTGGGTGTAGCGGTTGATGTGGCGCCGCAGACCGCGGTAGTCGATGGTCGACATGGCTCCGGTGACCGCGCCGCGCAGGCGCAGGTGCTCGTCGCCCTCGACGTGGGAGCAGATCGGCTGCCAGGCGATGTGCGGCATCAGCGGGTGGTCGGGCTTGACCGTGCCGTCGAGCAGCTGGGTCCAGATGCGTGAGTCCCGACTGAACTGTGCGGGCGTGCGCAGCATGTGCGTGTTCTCGGCGTGCCCGAGGACGACCCACATCGGCACGTCCTCGTGGATCAGGACGGGCGCCACGGGTCCGTGCTCCTCCCGGAGTTGCTCGTAGAGGTCGCCCAGGTCCGCCGCGTCGGGGCCGTAGAGCCGGCGCAGCCCCTCGGGGCCGCGGCCGTGCGCGGGACAGCCGGGTGGCGGTTCGGTGGTGAGGTCGTCCGTGTCGGTCGCGGAGTGGGGTTCAGGCGTCACAGGGTCGCTCCGAAGCTGTGCTGGTTCTGGGGGTTGGGGCGTATGGGGGGTGGGGTTCAGGTGAGGCTGCCGGACGTCGTCATGGAGTGCAGGAACCGCATCAGCGTCATCAGCACGTCCCGGCTGGAGGCACGGCGCCGGGCGTCGCACTCCATGATCGGGATGTCGGGTGCCAGGTCGAGTGCCGAGCGCAGGTCCTCGATGGGGTAACGGGGCCCGCCGGGGAAGGTGTTGACGGCGACCACGAAGGGGACGCCGCGTTCCTCGAGGCGGCCCATGACGTCGAAGCTGACCTCGAGGCGGCGGGTGTCGACCAGGACGACCGCGCCCAGTGCGCCTTCGAAGAGCCCGTTCCACAGGAACCAGAAGCGTTGCTGGCCGGGTGTGCCGAAGAGGTACAGCACGAGCTCTTCCGTGATGCGGATGCGGCCGAAGTCCATCGCCACGGTCGTGGCGGTCTTGGACTCGGAGCCGTAGTTGTCGTCGACCCCGACGCCGGCCTGGGTCATGGTCTCCTCGGTGGTCAGCGGTCTGATCTCGCTGACCGAGCCGACCATGGTCGTCTTGCCGACACCGAAGCCGCCCACGATCACGATCTTCGCCGCCGTCTGCGTCGTGTGCGGCAGCTGGTCCTCGGTCCGTGGGCCGGGGATCGTGTCAGAGCCTTTGAAGTCCATGCATCACCGCTTCGAGAAGGGAACGGTCGAGGTTCTGCCGGCGGACGATCGGGGCGCGCACCTGCACCAGGTCGGCCGCCAGCATCTCCGTGAGCAGCACGGTCATCGCGCTGAACGGCAGAGTGAGGTAGGCCGACAGCTCGGCCACCGACAGCGGGGCGGTGCACAGCCGGAGGACCGCCGACTGCTCAGGGGGGGCGGACGAGGGCGGGTCGGCCTGCGCCACGATCAGCGCGACCAGGTCGAGGGGAGCGCGCTCGCCGTCCGGGCCCGTGATGACGTACAGCCGCTCGGGTTGCTTTCCGTCCTCCTCCTTCTCCTTGCCGGTGGGGGGCGGCGGGGGCGGTTGTTCCTCGGGTTGGCGCCGTCGGCGTTGCGGAGGAGTCATACGGTCTGCCCGTTCCGCCGGGGCGGACTGGTCAGATGCGCGCCGATCCGGACGACGAGGTCGCGCATGCTGGCGCTCATCCGGCTGGGTTCGCAGGTGACGTCGGCGAGCACCGCGAGGTAGGCGTTGGCACCGGCGGCCATGAGATAGAAGTAGCCGCCGTTCATCTCGATGACGACCAGTTTCATGTCGCCGTCGGTGGTCGGGATCTCCTGGGCGACGGCACCCGCGAGGCTCTGCAGGCCCGCGCAGGCCGCGGCGACGCGGTCGGCTGCGTCGGGGTCACCTGCGTAGCGGGCGATGCGCAGACCGTCCGCCGAGAGCACCACGATCATCTCGACGCCCGGTACGCCGTCGTAGAGCTCCTTGAGCATCCAGTCGAAGTTGGCTCGCTGCTGGATCACTTGAGGTCCCCCTCGTCGTCGGCCTCGGTTCGGGCCGGATCGTTGATCAGGTGCAGATATGCGGTCGGATTCCGCGTGAAGTCGGTCGGGTCCGGGCCCGGGTTGTCCTTCTTGAGCCCCTCCCAGAAGGCGTCGACCCACAGCCCCGGTTCACGGTCGTCCTTCTTGGGCTCGGGCTCGGGTTCGGGGTGGGCCTGCGCGAAGGGGTCCGGCTTGCCCTCGGCCGCCGCACGTTCGGCGGCGGCCGCCTCGGCGTACCGCTGGCTGAGCGGGATCTTCATCCGGCTGCGGCGCTGTGGGAGCCCCTTGTCGGTCCACTCGGTGACCTCGGGGATGTCGTCCTCCAGGGACACTGTGGCGGGGATGCGCGGGCTGGTGGGGCGGCGCTTCTTGGGCGGCCGCTTGGGGCCTTCGACCGCGTCGGGCCCGACCGTGGGCAGAGCGGTGGCGCCGATGCCGTGGGCGAATCCGGGCGCCGGATCGGAGGTGACCATGACGCTGGGGATGACCAGGACGGCGCGGACACCGCCGTAGGCGGAGGTGCGCAGCGAGATCTGCATGTTGTACGCCGAGCACAGGCGGCCGACCACCGCCAGGCCCAGGCGCGGGGTGTCGCCGAGTTCCTGCAGGTCGACGCCGGCCTTGGCCGCCTCCAGCATGCCCTCGGCCTTGGCGCGGGCCTCCTCGTTGAGGCTGACGCCGGCGTCCTCGATCTCGATGGCGATGCCGGTCTGCACCTCGGTCGCGGTGACGTGCACCTTGGACTTCGGGGGCGAGTAGCGGCAGGCGTTGTCGAGGAGTTCGGCGGCCGCGTGGATGACCGGCTCGACGGAGATGCCGCGGATGTTGACCTTGGCGATGGAGTCCAGCGAGATGCGGCCGTACTCCAGGATCCGGGACATGGCGCCGCGCAGCACGCTGTACAGCGGCACCGGCTCGGGCCAGCTGCGGCCGGGGCGCCCGCCGCCCAGCACGGCGACGGTGTCGGCGAGGCGGCCGATCAGGGCGGTGCCGTGGTCGATGCGCAGGAGGTCGTCGAAGACCTCGGGGTTGCGGCCGTGGTCCTCCTCCATCTCCCGGAGTTCCTTGGCCTGCTGGTGGACGATCGCCTGGACGCGGCGGGCGACGCTGACGAAGGAGCGCTGGGCCGAGTCGCGCAGGGCCTCCTCGCGGTCGACGATCTTGAGGACGGTCTTGATCACCTCGTGATGCCCGTCCGGGAGGTCGCGGAATTCGGGGTCTTCCAGGCTGAGGAGGCGCATCACCTGCCCGGGGGAGTCTCCGCCGCGCATTCGCTGCAGGGCAGCGGGGAGGAAGTCCATGGCGAGGCGCATGCTCTCCTGGTCGCGCTCCGCGAGCCGCCGTTCCAGATACGCGGTGTGACGGGCATGGTCCGCACGCATGATCCGCAGCTGCCGGCCGCGGCGGATCGCCTCGGCTCCCGCCGTGATCACCAGGAGGGTGGCGGCGCCTCCGCACACGCCGACGGCGAGCCGGGCGGGTTCCGTCACGAGGGCGACGGCGGCCCCGGTCGCCGCGGCCATCAGTATCGCGGGCAGCAACAGTGCGCGTGTGTAGGGGAGTTCACGGCGTCCGGGTGGGGATTGAACACTCACCATGTGGGCCCTCTGAAAGGAATCGGCTGGGGTTCGGGGGACTTGCAGACGGGTACGTCACATAACGGATGGGATCTTCGGAATATTTGGGAACAAGCGCACGAATCCGCCTCAACTCGGTGCGCCGCGGGCGAGCTTAGTCCGACCGGATCATCGCCATGTCATATTCAGCAAGCACCTGAAAACGCCCTCAGGGCAGGAGTACGCTCGGCCCATTTACACGCTGAGGCTTCATTCGAACACAATCAGTAATGACGTACGGGCGTGCGAAAATAACTCACCGTGACGGGTGAAGGAGGCGCGGTTCGCCTCTCAGACCCCTGCGATGCGCAGGGCCGCGTCGGCGGTGGCCCTGGCGAACTCCGAGACGGGGCGGTCGGGTTCCGACCGGTGCACGAGGATGACGCCCTCGATCAGACCGAACACCAGGTCCGTCCGCAGATCCAGCTCGCTCTTGGCGAGGGCCCCACCCGCGGGCGTCGCGGCGAGCAACTGCCGGTAGGCGTCCTTGAGTTCGGCGCGTACGGCATGGAATCCGGCGAACCGCTCGGTGCGCACCTCGGGCAGCAGATACAGCCCGCCCAGGTTGTGCGGCCCGCCGCACAGCAGCTCCACATCGGTCCGGCACAGCTGCCACAGCCGCCGCCCGGCGGGCGTCGCGTCGTCCGCGAGCAGCTCGCGGGCACAGGTCAGCGAGGGCGTGACCGTGGACTCCAGGAGCTCGGCGAGCAGCTCCTCCTTGCCGGAGACGTAGTGGTACATGGACGCCTGCCGCATGCCCGCGCGCTCCGCGACGGCCCGGGTGGTGGTGGCCGCGTACCCGCGGGTGGTGAACAACTCCGCGGCGGCCGCGAGCAGTTCGTCACGCGGCTGCAGTCCGCTGTCGGGCCGCCGCGCGGCTCGCGGCCGGCCGACCCGACGCCCGTTGCCCGTCCCCATGTGTTCGATCCTCGCACACAGCCCGGCCCGGCGATCTCCGTGAGGGCTCGGTAACCCTCGGGCAACACCTCGGCAATGCCCGCGACCTGAGTCCCACCTAATTTCTGTCGGGCGACAGAAATGACACCGCAGCCGGAGGTCCCGCGATGGCGACAGCGACCACTTACGGAGCCCGTGCCCATGCGCGCGCCCAGGAGGGCACCCGCGCCGAGGCCATGCCCGTCGTCCCGGCCGGCAACTGGCCCGCTCCGCCCTGCGAGGCGGGCCATCTGGTGTGGGCCGAGACGGTGGCGGGCGGCAACTACACGCACCGCGTCCTGGCGCGCGGTACGGAGCTGCGCCTGACCGATCTGCGCGGCGACGCCTGCGCGCACCTGCTCCTGTACGCGGCCGACCGCCCCTGGGAGCGGCTGAACGTCGCCGACACCGTCAAGGTCCAGTGGAACGCCTACCTCGGCGAGGGCGTGCTGCTCCTGTCCGACCAGGGACGTGTCCTCGCCTCTGTGGTCGCCGACACCTCCGGACGGCACGACGCCCTGTGCGGCACCTCCACCCTCGTACGCAACACCGGGCGCTACGGCGACGGCACCCCGCAGTCCCCGTCCCCCGCGGGCCGCGAGCTGTTCAAGCTGGCGGCCGCGAAGAACGGCCTCGAGGCGCGTGACCTGCCGCCGTCGCTGTCCTTCTTCCAGGGCGTGGAGGTACGTGACGACGGCACCCTCGACTTCACGGGTTCGGCCGGCCCCGCAGGCAGTGTGACCCTGCGCGCCGAGCAGGACCTGACCGTACTGATCGCCAACGTGCCGCATCCGGCCGATCCCCGGCCCGAGTACGTCAGCACGCCGCTCGAGGTGCTCGCCTGGCGCGCCACCCCGACCCAGCCGGGCGATCCGTTGTGGGACGCCACGCCCGAAGGCCGCCGCGCCTTCCTCAACACCGCCGAATTCCTTGCCTCGAGGGGGCTCGTGTGAAGACCGTGGTTCCGGCCCGCGCGGCCTGGTCGTCCGTGATCGGCACCGGCCGGACGCTCACCATCACCGACCTGCACGGCAACCAGGCCGTCGACTTCCTCGTCTACGACGCCCACGACACGTCCGTCCGCTACAGCGCGCCCGACACGATCCACGCGCAGGGCGGCATCTTCCTCACCACGGGCAGCGTGCTGATGTCCAACGAGCACACCCCGCTGATGACCGTCGTCGCGGACCAGGTGGGCCGGCACGACACGGTCGGCGGCGCCTGCTCCAAGGAGTCCAACACGCTCCGGTACGGCCATCACACCTGGTCGCAGCACGCCTGCGTGGACAACTTCCTCGCCGAGGGCGCCAAGTACGGCCTCGGCAAGCGCGACCTCGTCTCCAACATCAACTGGTACATGAACGTGCCCGTCGAGAAGGACGGCACCCTCGGCATCGTCGACGGCCTCTCGGCGCCGGGTCTCTCCCTGACCCTGCGCGCCGAGCGCGACGTCCTCGTCCTCGTCTCCAACTGCCCCCAGATCAACAACCCCTGCAACGGCTTCGAGCCCACGGCGGTGGAGATGACGATCGGGGCCGCCGGATGACCTTCGACACGCTCCTCGTCGCCAACCGCGGCGAGATAGCCGTCCGCGTCATCCGCACGGCCCGCGAACTCGGCCTGCGCACGGTCGCCGTGTACTCCGACCCCGACCGCGGCGCACCGCACGTCCGGCTCGCCGACGAGGCGGTGCGGCTCGGCCCGGCGCCCGCGAAGGAGTCGTACCTCGACGCGGACCTCGTCCTGAAGGCGGCCAAGGACACGGGCGCGGGCGCCATCCACCCCGGCTACGGCTTCCTGTCCGAGGACGCTGCCTTCGCACGGCGCTGCGAGGACGCCGGGATCGTGTTCGTGGGCCCGACACCCGGGCAGCTGGAGCTGTTCGGCGCCAAGCACACGGCGCGGGCGGCGGCCGAGGCGGCGGGGGTTCCGCTGGCGCCGGGGACAGGCCTGCTGGCCTCGCTCGACCAGGCGCTCGAGGCGGCGACGGCCATCGGCTTTCCCGTCATGCTCAAGGCCACTGGTGGTGGCGGCGGTATCGGCATGTCGGCATGTCGTTCCATCGATGAACTGACCGAGGCATGGGAGCGCGTGCAGCGCGTCGCCGCCGCGTCCTTCTCATCCGCCGGCGTGTTCCTGGAACGCCTCGTCGAGCACGCCCGCCACGTCGAGGTGCAGGTCTTCGGCGACGGCGAGGGCGGGGTCGTCTCCTTCGGCGACCGCGACTGCTCCCTCCAGCGCCGCAACCAGAAGGTCCTGGAGGAGGCCCCCGCCCCGGGGCTCCCCGTCCATGTGCGGCAACAACTCACCACGTCCGCACGCCACTTGTGCGCCTCGGTGGCCTACCGCTCCGCCGGAACCGTCGAGTTCGTGTACGACGCCGCCCGCGAGGAGGCGTACTTCCTCGAGGTCAACACCCGCCTCCAGGTGGAGCATCCGGTCACCGAGGAGATCTACGGCGTCGACCTGGTCGCCTGGATGCTGCGTCTGGCCCGCGGCGACCGGGACGTCGTGCGCGACCCGGGCACCCCACGCGGTCACGCCGTCGAGGCCCGTCTCTACGCCGAGGACCCCTCGCGCGAACACAGGCCGAGCGCGGGCCTGTTGACGCGGGTGGAGTTCCCGGGCGGGGTACGCGTCGACGGCTGGGTGGAGACGGGCACCGAGGTGACGACGTCGTACGACCCGATGCTCGCGAAGGTGATCGCGTACGGCCGTGACCGTGCCCATGCGCTGCGGCGCCTGGACGAGGCGCTGGCCCGCACCCGCGTGGACGGCATCGAGACGAACCTGGGCCTGGTGCGGGCGGCACTGGCGGACTCTCGTTTCGCGGCGGCGACCCACTCGACGGCGACCCTGGCCGAGGTGCACGACCCGACACCCCGCATCGAGGTGGTCTCCGGTGGGACGCTCACCACCGTGCAGGACTGGCCCGGCCGTACCGGCTACTGGCAGGTCGGGGTGCCGCCGTGCGGTCCGATGGACGACCTGTCGTTCCGGCTGGGCAACCGGGCGCTCGGCAACCGCGAGGGGGCACCCGGCCTGGAGTGCACGCTCCAGGGCCCGTCGCTGCGGTTCACCCACGCCACGACCGTGTGTGTGACGGGCGCCCCGGCCGAGGTCACCGTCGACGGCACGACGGTCCCGCAGTGGGAGCCGGTGACCGTCCCCGCCGGGTCCCTGCTGGAGGTCGGCACCCCCTCCGAACACGGCCTGCGGACGTACGTGCTGATGGCCGGCGGTCTCGACGTGCCGGCGTTCCTGGGCAGCACGAGCACCTTCACGCCGGGCGGGTTCGGCGGGCACGGCGGGCGTGCGCTGCGCACGGGTGACGTCCTGCACGGCGGCACGGTGACCGCCTCCGGTACCACCGTGCCCGTGCCGGACCGCCCGGCCTTCGGTCCCACATGGCGCGTGGGCGCCGTCGAAGGGCCGCACGCCGCCCCGGAGTTCTTCACCGAGGACGACATCCGCGACTTCTACGCCGCCGACTGGAAGGTCCACTTCAACTCGGCGCGCACCGGCGTACGGCTGCTCGGGCCGAAGCCGCGCTGGGCGCGCACCGACGGCGGTGAGGCGGGTCTGCACCCGTCCAACATCCACGACACCCCGTACTCCGTCGGCGCCGTCGACTACACGGGCGACATGCCCGTGCTCCTCGGCCCGGACGGCCCCTCCCTCGGCGGGTTCGTGTGCCCGGCGACGGTGCTGAGCACCGAGCGCTGGAAGCTGGGCCAGCTGCGCCCGGGCGACTCGGTGCGCTTCGTGCCGGTCGACGTGACAGGTGAGCCACGGCCCGCGATCGTGGACGGGGGCGTGCTGGCCCGGGACGGCGACGTGACGTACCGCCGCGGCGGTGACGACAACCTGCTCGTCGAGTTCGGCCCGATGCAGCTGGACCTCGCGCTGCGGATGCGTGTGCACGCGCTGATGGAGGCGGTGACCGAGGCACATCTGGACGGGGTCACCGACCTCACCCCAGGCATCCGCTCCCTCCAGGTCCAGACTGACCCGAACCGCCTGCCCCAGAACGAACTTCTGGCCTTGATAAGGGAGTTGACGGCTTCGCTGCCGCCCACGGACCAGCTGGTGGTCCCCTCCCGGACCGTCCACCTCCCCCTCTCCTGGGACGACCCCGCGACCCGCGAGGCGATCGCCCGCTACATGGCGGGCGTCCGCGACGACGCCCCCTGGTGTCCGTGGAACATCGAGTTCATCCGCCGCGTCAACGGCCTGGAGTCCGTGCAGGACGTGTACCGCACGGTCTTCGACGCGGAGTACCTGGTCCTGGGCCTGGGCGACGTCTACCTCGGCGCCCCGGTGGCCACCCCCCTGGACCCGCGCCACCGCCTGGTGACGACCAAGTACAACCCGGCACGCACCTGGACGGCCGAGAACTCGGTCGGTATCGGCGGGGCCTATCTCTGCGTCTACGGCATGGAGGGGCCGGGCGGCTACCAGTTCGTGGGCCGTACGACCCAGGTGTGGTCGGGATGGCAGCAGCGTGGCGCGTTCGAACCGGGGTCGCCGTG
The DNA here is from genome assembly GCF_040782645.1 of Streptomyces sp. HUAS ZL42. GTDB lineage: Bacteria > Actinomycetota > Actinomycetes > Streptomycetales > Streptomycetaceae > Streptomyces. The sequence continues at coordinate 7,893,664 of NZ_CP160403.1, read as the reverse complement.
GCTGCTGCGGTTCTTCGACCGGATCCGGTGGCATCCGGTGGACGCGGACGAGTTGCTGGAACTGCGGGCCGACATCACGTCCGGGCGTTTCGTGCCGCGCATCGAGGAGGGCACCTTCTCGCTCGCCGCGTACGAGGCCTTCCTCGCCGAACACGCCGATTCCATAACGGAGTTCAGGTCCGGGCAGCAGGCCGCCTTCGCGGCGGAGCGGGACGCGTGGGAGGCGGCGGGCGAGTTCGCGCGTGCGGAGGCGGCCGCGGCGCCGGCCGCTCCCCCGCCCTCGGTGACGGTCCCGCCGGGCGGCCGGCTGGTCGAGGCCGAGTTCGCGGCGTCCGTCTGGCAGGTGAACGTCTCCCCGGGCGACGAGGTGGCGGCCGGGCAGCCGCTGCTGGCCCTGGAGGCGATGAAGATGGAGTCCAGGGTGCACGCGCCCGCCGACGGCGTGGTGGCGGAGATCCTGGCCCGGCCCGGCGACCAGGTGGAGGCGGGGACGGCACTGCTCGTCCTGGCCCCGGCGGCGAACTGAAACCCCCGAGGAGCGAACGATGTCCCCCGCTGTGTCCCGCGTCCGTGCCGCGTACGCCCGTATCGAGGCCGTCGACCGTCCCGAGATCTGGATCGACCTGCGCCCGCGACCCGAGGTCGAGGCGGAGGCCCGTTCGGTCGACGACCGAGTCGCCGCCGGGGAGCGGCTCCCTCTGGCGGGCCGGCTGTTCGCGGCCAAGGGCAACATCGACGTGGCCGGTCTGCCGACCACCGCGGGGTGTCCGGCGTACGCGTACCGGCCCCAGGCCGACGCGCCGGTGGTGGCCCGGCTGCGGGCGGCCGGTGCGATCGTCCTCGGCTCGACGAACCTGGACCAGTTCGCGACGGGCCTGGTGGGCACCCGCTCCCCCTACGGCGCGGTACGGGGCGCGTACGACCCGGCGAGGATCAGCGGCGGCTCCAGCTCGGGCTCGGCCGTCGCGGTGGCACTGGGCCTCGTCGATTTCGCACTCGGCACGGACACCGCGGGTTCGGGCCGGGTCCCGGCCGCCTTCAACGGCATCGTCGGCCTCAAGCCCACCCGGGGCCTGGTCCCGACGGCGGGAGTCGTCCCGGCCTGCGCGTCCATCGACTGCGTGACGGTGTTCGCCCGCACCCTCCCGGAGGCCGAGCAGGCCCTCACCTTCATGGCGTCGCCGCCGGACCGCGCCCTGCCGCCTCTCCCCCAGCGCGCACCGGGCCCGTGGCGCGTCGCGGTCCCGGCGCGTGAGCAGCTGGGCGGACTGGACGAGGGCTGGGCGGAGGCGTACGAGGCCGCGGTACGGCAGCTGGTCGCGGCGGGCGCGGCGGTGCGCGAGCTCGACCTCACCCCGTTCACCGAAGCCGCCGCGATGCTCTACGAGGGGGCGTTCGTGGCCGAGCGGTACACCGCCGTGGGGAGCTTTGTCGACAAGTTGATCGCGGAGGGCGGCGAGGGACTCGACCCCACGGTCGCGGGCATCATCACCCGCGCCCGCGACATCCCGGCCCACCGGCTCTTCGCGGACCAGGACCGCCTGGCGGCCCTGCGCACCCGGGCCCTCACAGAACTCGCCGACGCGGACGCCCTGCTGCTGCCGACCGCGCCCGGCCACCCCACCCTCGCCGAGGTCGCCGCCGACCCGCTGGGCGCCAACGCCCGGCTGGGCCGCTTCACCAACTCGACGAACCTGTTCGACCTGTCCGCGATCGCCGTCCCGGCAGGCGGGGTGAACGGCCTCCCCTTCGGCGTGATGCTGATCGGCCCGGCCTTCACGGACGAACGGCTGACGAGGATCGCGGGGCTGCTGCAGCCGGAGACGCGGCTGGCGGTGGTGGGGGCACATCTGTCCGGTCAGCCACTGAACCCACAGCTCCTGACACTGGGGGCCAGGCTGGAACGTACGACCACAACGGCCGCCGCCTACCACCTGCACGCACTGCGAACCGACCCGCCCAAGCCGGGCCTGGTCCACGTCGGCGAGGGAGGCGCCGCGATCGAGGCAGAGGTGTGGCGCCTCCCGGCAGAGGGCCTGGGCCGCCTCCTGTCCACGCTCCCCCGCCCGATGACACTGGGCAGCGTGGAACTGGCGGACGGCAGCAGGGTCCCCGGCTTCCTGTGCGAGCCGAGCGCTCTGGGGGAAGCGAAGGACATCACGCCGTACGGCAGCTGGCGCAAGTACTTGAAACGCGGGGCAGGACAACATCCTTAGGGGCGCGGGGAACTGCGCGACAAGCCACACGCAACCCGCACCCGCCAGACGACATTCACCCCACCGACGAGTAGGCCACAACCCCCCGCAGCAACTCATCAACCGCCTTACGCGCAGCCTTGGCCACCGTAGAACCCTCCGCAGAAGCAGGCGCCGCCGCCGAGATCTGCCCCAGCACATCGATCACCTGCTTGCACCACCGCACAAAGTCCCCCGCCGGCATCTCCGCCTCGCGCAGCACCTCGTCGAGCCCCTTCCCGCTGGCCCACATGTACGCGGCCCAGGCGAAGCCGAGGTCGGGCTCGCGCTGCCCGACGCCCTCGGTCTGGGTGATCCGGAACTCCTCCTCCAGGGCGTCCAGGCGCCCCCAGATCCGCACCATCTCACCGAGTGCCGCCTTCGCCTTGCCCGAGGGCAGCTTGGGCGCCATCGCGTCGTCGCCGACCCGGGCCTCGTAGACCAACGCCGAGACGCACGCGGCGAGTTCCGCCGGGGCCAGGCCCTCCCAGACGCCCGCGCGCAGGCATTCGCTGGCCAGCAGGTCGAGTTCGCCGTAGAGCCGGGCGAGCCGCTTGCCGTGTTCGGTGACCTCGTTGCCGCGCAGGTAGTCAAGCTCGGTCAGCAGGGCCACGATCCGGTCGAAGGTGCGCGCGATGGTGTTGGTGCGTCCCTCGATGCGGTGTTCCAGCTGCCTGGTGTCGCGCAGCAGCCGGTGGTAGCGCTCGGCCCAACGGGCGTGGTCCTCACGGTCGTTGCACCCGTGGCACGGGTGGGCGCGGATCGCTGTGCGCAGCCGGGCGATCTCGCGGTCGTCGGCGGCCTGGGACCGCTTCTTGCGGGCCCGCTCCGGCGGGATGTGCCCGGCCTTGGAGCGCAGGGCGGAGGCGAGGTCGCGGCGGGACTGCGGGGAGCGCGGGTTGAAGGACTTGGGGATGCGCATCCGCTCCAGGGGCTCGACGGGCACCGGGAAGTCCATGGACGCCAGCCGCTTGACCTGCCGTTCGGCGGTCAGGACCAGCGGGCGCGGGCCGTCGTGGTACTCGAAACCGCGGTGGCCGTTCGACCGCCCGGCCGGCAGGCCCGGGTCCAACACCAGTGCCAGGCCCGCGTACTTGCCGGTCGGGACGTGGATGACATCGCCCGGCTTGAGCTTCTCCAGCGCCACGGCGGCCTCGGCGCGCCGCTGGGCCGCGCCCTGCCGGGCCAGGTCGGTCTCGCGGTCCTTGAGTTCGCGGCGCAGCCGCGCGTACTCCTCGAAGTCGCCGAGGTGGCAGGTCATGGACTCCTTGTAGCCCGCGAGCCCTTCTTCGTTGCGCTGCACCTGACGCGAGATCCCGACGACCGACTTGTCGGCCTGGAACTGGGCGAAGGACGTCTCGAGGAGCTCGCGCGAGCGGTGCCTGCCGAACTGCTCGACCAGGTTGACGGCCATGTTGTACGACGGCTTGAAGCTGGAGCGCAGCGGGTATGTGCGCGTGCCGGCCAGTCCCGCGAGGTGGTCGGGGTTCATGCCGCGCTGCCACAGCACGACGGCGTGGCCCTCGACGTCGATGCCGCGCCGTCCCGCACGACCGGTCAACTGGGTGTACTCGCCGGGGGTGATGTCGGCGTGCTGCTCGCCGTTCCACTTGACGAGTTTCTCCAGGACCACCGAGCGGGCGGGCATGTTGATGCCCAGCGCCAGGGTCTCGGTCGCGAAGACCGCCTTCACCAGGCCCCGCACGAACAGTTCCTCGACGACCTCCTTGAACGTCGGCAGCATGCCCGCGTGGTGGGCGGCGATGCCGCGTTCCAGGCCTTCCAGCCACTCGTAGTAGCCCAGGACGTGCAGGTCCTCGGCCGGGATGGAGGCGGTGCGTTCCTCGACGAGGGCGCGCACCTGTTCCCGCGCCTCCTCGTCGTTGAGTCTGAGGCCCGCGTACAGGCACTGTTCGACGGCCGCCTCGCAGGCGGCGCGGCTGAAGATGAACGTGATGGCGGGCAGCAGGCCCTCGGCGTCGAGCCGTTCGATGACTTCGGGGCGGCCCGGCGTCCACACGCGGGAGCGCGATCTGCGCTCGCGCTCGCGGTCGGCCTCGCGCATGGCGCGACCGCGTCTGCGGTCCTGGTAGGAGGGCCGGCTGGCCTCCATCCGCGCCAGGCGCGTCAGGTCGGGGTTGACGGCCTTCTTGTGGCCCTCGCCCTCCTCGAACAGGTCGTACATCCGCCGCCCGGCGAGGACGTGCTGGAACAGCGGCACGGGCCGGTGTTCGGAGACGATCACCTCGGTGTCGCCGCGGACGGTGTCGAGCCAGTCGCCGAACTCCTCGGCGTTCGACACGGTCGCCGACAGCGAGACGAGGGTGACCGACTCGGGGAGGTGGATGATCACTTCCTCCCAGACGGCGCCGCGGAAGCGGTCGGAGAGGTAGTGCACCTCGTCCATCACGACGTGGCCGAGACCGATGAGGGTCTGTGAACCGGCGTACAGCATGTTCCGCAGCACCTCGGTGGTCATCACGACCACCGGGGCGTCGGAGTTGACGCTGTTGTCGCCGGTGAGCAGGCCGACCTTGCCGCTGCCGTAACGGCGGCACAGGTCGGCGTACTTCTGGTTCGACAGTGCCTTGATGGGGGTCGTGTAGAAGCACTTCTTGCCCTGTTGCAGGGCGAGGTGGACGGCGAACTCGCCCACGATCGTCTTGCCGGAGCCGGTGGGCGCGGCCACCAGCACGCCCTTCCCCGCCTCGAGCGCCTGGCAGGCCTCGATCTGGAAGGGGTCGAGGCCGAAGTCGTACATCTCGCGGAAGGACGCGAGCGCGGTGGCCTGCTCGGTGGTACGCCTGCGGGCTGCCGCGTACCGCTCGGCCGGTGAGAGGTCCTCTGTCATCGTGCTTTCGAGCGTACCGGGCCGCACTGACAACAGGACGATCATTATCCGGATCCGGTCTCAAACCTGGGATACGTGCAGCTCACGGGCCCACGACGCGGACGGCTGCGGGTATGCAGCGCGCGGTCAGCGGCAGCGGCCCGAGCGGCTCCCCGTCGGCGTACCCGCGGATGCCCTCGGCGGCGATCTCCACCTTCGCGGCCCGGTGGACGGTCACCTTGGGGTGCTCGACATGCGTACCCCGGTAGACGCCCGGGAACACCCGCAACAGCGTCGTACGGCTGCAGTCCCCGACCACGGTGACGTCGAAGAGTCCGTCGGTGAGGTCGGCGCCCGGGCAGATCCGCATGCCCCCGCCGTACGACGCTCCGTTGCCGACGGCCACGAGGGTCGCCTCGATCTCCTGGGTCTCGCCGTCGTCCAGCCGGATCCGGTAGGGGAACGGTTTGAACGCGGCCAGCTCGGCGATCATCGCCAGGTCGTACTTGACGCGGCCCGTGGGCCATCGCATGCGATTGCCGCGGTCGTTGACGCGGGAGTCGAAGCCCGAGGCGAGGACCGTGCCGAACCAGCGGCCGTCCACCTGCCCGAGGTCGATGTCGCTGATCCGCGCGTCCTTGAGCGCCTCTGCGATCAGCCGCCCCGCGGCGGCCGGGTCCCGTCCGGGCAGGCCGAGGGCGCGGGCGAAGTCGTTGCCGGTGCCTGCGGCGACCAGGCCGAGCGGGGTGCGGGTGCCGGCGACGGCCTGGAGGGCGAGGTTGACCATGCCGTCGCCGCCGACGGCGATCAGCGCGCCGGTACCCGCGGCGACGGCGGCCCGCGCGCGGGCGAGCGCGTCCTCGGCGTTCTCCCCGAGGACGGTGCGTACGGCGAATCCGGCCGCCCGCAACGCGGAAGCGGCCGGCTGCGCCGCCAAGGCGCCCCGGCCGCGGCCCGCGGTGGGGTTGACGAAAAGGGTGATCTCGCCGGTCACGGAAGTGACCCTACGATCCGCTTCCCGATCTTCAGGTCACGTCGTCATAACCGTTGACCCGCTCCGTGCTCGCCTGCTCGGGCAGCGCCCGGCTTGCGGTCACGGTCTCGACCTCGCCGATGTCCTCGGGCGTGAGGTCGAGGTCGGAGGCCTCGTCGTCGCCGGGACCCTCGGCCTCGCGGCGGCGCCTGCGCTTGTCGTTGGCCAGCGAGAAGGCGACCGCACCGAAGTAGAGGATCCAGATCGGTCCGGCGAGCGCCAGCATGGTCAGCGGGTCGGTGCTGGGTGTGGCGATCGCGGCGAACACGGTGATGCCCATGATCATCGCCCGCCACCAGCCGAGCATCCGCTTGCCGCTCAGCACCCCGGTGAGGTTCAGCATGACCAGCAGCAGCGGCAGCTCGAACGAGAGGCCGAACACGACCACCATGCGCGTGACCAGGTCGAGCAGATCGTCCAGCGGCAGGAGGTTGGAGGTGCCCGACGGTGTGAATTCGAGCAGCACCTTCGCCGTGGTGGGCAGCACCTTGTAGGCGAAGAAGGCACCACCGAAGAAGAGCGGGACGCCCGTGCCGACGAACGCGTAGGCGTACTTGCGCTCGTGCCGGTGCAGACCCGGCGCGACGAACGCCCACAGCTGGTAGAGCCACACCGGCGACGCCAGCACCACACCGGCCATCAGGGAGACCTTCAGGGCCAGCGTGAAGGGCGCGAGCAGACCGTTGATCGTGATCTGCGCGCAGGGGTCGTCGGACTTCGACTTCGCCAGCTGCTCGAAGGTCTGTTCACAGCCGACCGAGTCGAGGATCGGCTTGGTGAAGAAGTTGATGATGTCGTTGTAGAAGAAGGCGGCGACGACGGTGACGGCGACGATCGCCAGCATCGCCTTCGCGAGCCGGTTGCGGAGCTCACGGAGGTGCTCCGCGAGGGGCATCCGCCCCTCGGGATCCTTCTCCTCTTTGCGGGCAGACTTCAGCAACCCACGTTCCCATCTCGTGCAGCGGGCCGGAGGTCACCGGCCCTGCGTCAGCGCTTGGTGGTGTCCGTCGGCTCGGTGACCGGGCGGGAGCTGGTCACATCGCCGGGGGCCGCCTGGATGGTGCGCTGAGCCGGGGGCTGCTCGCCGTTGTTCGGCGGGCCGGCCGGGGTGGCCGTGCTGCCGCCCTCTTCCTTCATCGCCTTGGCCTCGCTCTTCAGGATGCGCGCGGACTTGCCGAGCGAGCGGGCCATGTCCGGAAGCTTCTTCGCGCCGAACAGCAGGATGATGACGACGAGGATGAGAATGATCTCGGGAGCTCCGAGCCTTCCGAACATAAGTCTTTACCTTCTCACCGAGGCGGCTGGGTGGGGTGCTGTCCGACCGGTCGGACATATGTCCGAGCAGTCGTGTTGGCAGCGATCGTAACGCCCTGGGGTAAACGTGAGGCAATCCCCGTGCGTACTCCCGTCCGCGGCCCGGGCCTCGTTCTCCGGCCGCGCACCCGAGCGTACCCGCCCGGCAGGGTGAGGTGACAGGGCGAAGTGACCCAAAACGCCGCCGGCGCAGGACTCACACGCGTTGCACAGCGGCACTCACAGTGAGTCCACAGCGCGGGCCGTGCTCACAGCCGCCTTCTCCAGGTCCTCGGCCGCCCTGTTGATACGCCGGGCGGACTCCGTGACCTGCCGCCCGAGCCGCCGTGCCTCCACGAAGACCCGCACGGCGAGCACGCCGAGAACGGCGAGGCCCAGGGAACCCACAGCAATCGCGAACATCGGCCAGAACATGACGCCGAGCCTAGACCGTCCTACACGGTGGGGTGCAGCCGAAGGGTCCTGACCCCGCCCCCGGTGAGGAGCTCGACGATTCGCTCCCCGGCCGGTTTGCGGACCGTGACGCCGCAGTCGGGGCAGGTGAAGGAGTAGAAGGTGGTGCGGCTCGTGGCGCCGATGGCCAGGCGAAGGGCGCTCGCGCCGAGTTCGAAGCTGCCCCGGCAGTCCGGGCAGCCCGCCTTGAACACCACGGGGGACACGCTTCTCATCCCCGCGAACGCCGAGGCGACCGAGATCCCCTGCACTCCGGACGACGCCGACTCGCTCAAAGCCCCTGCTCCTGCCTGTCGAAGTGCCCGTCGTACCGCACGTCGGAACCGCCGCGCCGGGCATGCGGCTCCTGCGCCTCGATCCCGTCGTACGCCAGCAGCGCCTCACGGGCGGCCTGCCGGGCACTGTCGGCGAGGTCCTGCGGCGACACGATCCGGCCGTCTCGGCCGAGCCGCAACGCCAGCCGCCGCAGCGACGCGGGGTCTGGGGTGCGCAACGTAATACGCAGCCCGCCGTCCGTCAGCTCATCCGCACTGTCGTGCGGGTAGTACTCGGCCACCCAGCGGCCTCCCGGGCCGACCTCCACGACGACCTCCGGGTCCTCGGCGGCGGGCTGCACCAGCGCCTCGGAGAGGTCCCGCAGCTCGATCTCGGGCGGCGCGGACGGCTCGTCGAGGATCCTGATCTCGGCGACCCGGTCGAGACGGAAGGTGCGGCGCGCCTCGGAGCGGCGGCACCAGGCCTCCACATAGGTGTGGCCGACGCTGACCAGGCGGATCGGGTCGATCTCGCGCGCGGTGACCTCGTCGCGGGCGGGCGAGTAGTAGCGGATCCACAGGCGGCGCCGCTCCGAGATGGCCCGGTCGACGTCGGCGAAGACGCCGCCCTCCGACTCGAAGGTCACGGACAGCCGGGAGCTGGCCCCGGCGGCTTCGCCGGCCGCGGTCTCCACCTTGGCGGTGGCGCGCAGCAGCGCCTGCCGGTCGCTCTCGCGCAGACCCGGCAGGGTCGCCACCGCGCGGGCGGCCACCAGCAGCGCGGTCGCCTCGTCGGCGGCGAGCCGCAGCGGCTCGGCCGCCTCGGCGCCGAGGGCGGCGGGGTTGTGCCACCAGATGCGCTCGCCGTCGGTGTCGATGTCGAGCAGGTCGCCGCCGCGGAAGCTGGTGCCGCACATCGGCAGCACGTCGAGGTCCGAGACCAGCTCGTCCTCGGTGATTCCGAAGGCACGCGCGACGTCCTCGATGCGCGCCCCGGGACGCTCCCGCAGATACGTCACCAGGGACAGCATCCGCCGGGTCTGGTCGATGGCGTTGACGGGCCTGACCGGTTTGCCTGCCACTGTGTTGTCCGCTCCCCCTCAGCCCTTGGCCACGGCCCGCAGCCGGTCCACGACGTCCGCCCGCAGCTCGGCGGGTTCCAGGACCACCACGTCCGGCCCGAACTCCACCAGCCAGGCGTCCAGGCCGTGCCCGTACGGAATCTCCAACTCGTCCCAGCCGTCCCCGAGTTCCCGCACCGAGGTGGCCTTCGCCCGCAGGGGGTACCCCGCGCCCGTCCGCAGCCGGATCAGGGCGCTGCGATCGGCGGTCTCCCCCGCCCAGCTCGCGACGGTCTCACGGACGGTGACGACATCGGGAACGGGCGCGGTGAAGCGCGCACCGCGCGAGCGGACCTTGCCGGTGATCCGGGACAGCCTGAAGACCCGCTCGGCACCCCGGTCGCGGTCCCAGCCGGCGAGATACCAGTGGCCGCGCCAGCACTCCAGCGCCCACGGCTCGACATGCCGGGGCTCGGGGCGGGCGGCGGTCGCCTTGCGGTAGTCGAAGACGACGGGGCGGCGGTCGCGGCAGGCCAGCATCAGCGGCTCGAAGGCGGCCTCGTGCACGGGGATACGGGGCTCCAGGGCGCCGTGCGCCTCGTACGGGTCGACGTCCTCGGGGAGCCCGGCCGCGCGCAGCTTCTGCAGGGCGCCGCTGGCCGCGCCGGCCAGCCGGGCCTGCTGCCACACCTTGGCGGCCAGGCCGAGGGCGGCGGCCTCCTCGGCGTCGAGGGTGATCGGCGGGAGGCTGTTGCTGTCACGGCGGGCGAGATAGCCGATCTCGCCGTCGAGGTTCTCGACGGTCTCGATGACCAGGCCGAGCTCGCGCAGGTCGTCCTTGTCCCGCTCGAACATGCGGTTGAAGGAGTCGTCGGACCCGGCCTCGAGATAGGCCTCGATGGACTCACGCAGCTCACGCTTGCTCAGCGGCCGCCGCGTCCCCAGCAGACACAGCGCCAGGTTCATGAGCCGCTCAGCCTTGGCAATGGCCATCGACGCCCTTCGCCTTCCCTATGGTGCTTACGATCGACGACCGTACCGCTCCGCGGTGCCGTGACAAAAGCCGAGGGCCCATGCCCGGACAGGCATGGGCCCCGGCTCGTCAGGACCGGTCGTACGACGATCAGACCCCGAGCAGGTCCACCACGAAGATCAGGGTCTCGCCGGGCTTGATCGCCGGGGTCGGGCTCTGGTTGCCGTACGCGAGGTGCGCCGGAATGGTCAGCTGGCGGCGGCCGCCGACCTTCATGCCCTGCACACCCTGGTCCCAGCCCTTGATGACACGGCCGGCACCCAGCGGGAAGCGGAACGGAGTCCCCCGGTTCCAGCTGGCGTCGAACTCCTCGCCCGTGCTGAAGGCGACACCCACGTAGTGGACGGTGACGGTCTGGCCCGCCTGCGCCACCGCGCCGTCGCCCTCCCAGATGTCCTTGATCTCGAGGTCCGCCGGGGGCTCGCCACCGGGGAAGTCGATCTCGGGCTTCTCGATGCTCACGTCACTAGCTCCTGCTTGTCTGCGAAAAGGCAACACGGACAGTCTTGCATCTCCGGGCGATCACGGCCTCGCGAGGACGCCGCGTCACATCTTCGCGAGGATGTCGACGGAGAACACCAGCACGGAGTCCTTCTCGATACCGCTGCCGGCCGGCGGGTTGTCGCCGTACCCCAGATCCGGCGGGATGACGATCAGGACCCGGCTGCCGACCTTCTTGCCCGTCAGGCCCTGCGACCAGCCCTTGACCACCTGCTGCAACGAGAACGACGTGAGCGCCTTGCGCGAGTACGTCGAGTCGAACTCCTTGCCGCCGTCCCACAGCACACCCTTGTACTGCACGAGGACCGCGTCCTGGGCCCCCACCTCGGCGCCGTCGCCCTCGATGACGTAGTTCGCCACCAGCTTCTTCGGCGCGTCGGCCTTGGGCACGTCGATCGAGGGCGCCTTGCCGTCGGTGTTCGTCCCCACCTTGGGCAGGCCGCCGTCGTCCTGGGCCACGTCCTTGCCCTTGGCGGAGCTCTTGGCGTTGAACGTGTCCTGCACGTCCACGACGAACACCAGCGTGTCGGTGCCCTTGATGCCCGCCTGCGAGTTGCCCCCCTTGCCGTACCCCCAGGTCGGCGGCACCGAGAACTCCACACGGCTGCCGGCCTTCTTGCCCACCAGGGCATACCGCCAGCCGTCGATGATGCTGGTCTCGGCCAGCTGGATGACCAGCGACGTCTTGCGGTCGTAGGAGTTGTCGAAGACCTTCGCGGTGTCCCAGATCTGACCCAGGTAGTTCGCCTGGATGTAGTCGCCCTCCGCGACGACCCGACCGCCGCCCGCGATCACCGTCTTCACCGCGAGCTGGTCCGACGGCTCGCCTCCGCCCTTGGCGACCGTGGGCTTCTCGTCGAACTTCGTGCCCGCCGTGATGGCCGGCAGCGGACCGTCGACGATCTTCGGCGGCGGTGCGGCCGACGTGGCCGGAGCGGAGGGCGACGCGCTGTCGCTTGCCTTGCTCTTGCTCGAATCGGACTCGTCGTCACCGCAACCGGCGAGCGTGACCAGTCCTGCGGGTACGGCGGCAAGGATGAGTGAGCGTCGGCGCACGGTGGAGGCCTCGTAATCGGTCGATCTTGCTGATTGGCGTGCGCGCAACTCTACGACGTGACACGGGCGCCGTACGGGAAACGTACGGCGCCCGTGTTGCGTTCCGGATTGCCCTTCCGGACGCATTTGCTCACATTCCGGCGATCAGTTTCTCCACCCGGTCGTCCACCGAACGGAACGGGTCCTTGCACAACACCGTCCGCTGAGCCTGGTCGTTCAGCTTGAGATGAACCCAGTCGACCGTGAAGTCCCGGCGCTGCTCCTGGGCTCTGCGGATGAAATCACCACGCAGCCTCGCCCGAGTCGTCTGCGGCGGAACGGACTTGCCCTCGAAGATCTTCAAGTCATTGCAGATCCTGGCGGCTTGACCCTTCTTCTCCAGCAGGTAGTACAGGCCCCTGCGACGGTGGATGTCGTGGTAGGCGAGGTCTATCTGCGCCACCCGCGGATGCGACATGGTCATGTTGTGCTTGGCCCGGTACCGCTCGATGAGCTTGTACTTCATCACCCAGTCGATCTCGGTGCCGATCCGGTCGAGATCCTCCGACTCGATCGCGTCCAGCGTGCGGCCCCACAGCTCCAGGACCTGCTCCACGGTGCCCGTACGGATCCCGCGGCGCTCGCAGAAGTCCACGGCCTTCTCGTAGTACTCGCGCTGCACCTCCAGCGCCGACGCCTCCCGGCCACTGGCCAGACGCACCTTGCGCCGGCCCGTGATGTCATGGCTGACCTCGCGGATCGCCCGGATCGGGTTCTCCAGGGTCAGGTCCCGCATCACCGTGCCCGCCTCGATCATGCGCAGCACCAGATCGGTCGCACCGACCTTCAGCAGCATCGTCGTCTCGGACATGTTCGAGTCGCCCACGATGACGTGGAGGCGGCGGTAGCGCTCCGCGTCAGCGTGCGGCTCGTCGCGCGTGTTGATGATCGGCCGCGAGCGGGTCGTCGCCGAGGAGACGCCCTCCCAGATGTGCTCGGCCCGCTGACTCACGCAGTACACCGCGCCACGCGGAGTCTGCAGCACCTTGCCCGCGCCGCACAGGAGCTGCCTCGTGACGAGGAACGGAATGAGAATGTCCGCGAGCCGGGAGAACTCGCCGTGCCGCGCCACCAGATAGTTCTCGTGACATCCGTACGAGTTGCCCGCCGAGTCCGTGTTGTTCTTGAAGAGGTAGACGTCGCCCGCGATTCCCTCCTCGTGCAGGCGTCGTTCCGCGTCTACCAGGAGTCCTTCCAGAATGCGTTCGCCGGCCTTGTCGTGGGTGACCAGTTCGGTCACGTTGTCACATTCGGGTGTCGCGTATTCCGGATGTGACCCGACGTCGAGATAGAGCCGGGCGCCGTTTCGCAGAAAGACATTGCTGCTGCGGCCCCATGACACGACACGGCGGAAGAGGTACCGCGCCACCTCGTCAGGCGACAGGCGGCGCTGTCCCCTGAACGTGCACGTGACGCCGTACTCGTTCTCCAGCCCGAAAATGCGGCGGTCCATGACTGAACATTACGCCCGATCCCCTGAACTGAAACGGGGTTCGGGGGCACGGTTTGGATCATTTTCCGGTGAAGCCGCAACCACCGCACCCCCCACGGGAGCTGCGAGGACCCGCCCCGCGGCCAGCAGAACCAGCAACGACACGGCCCCCGCCGCACCCGGCACCGCGAACCCCCACAGCGCGCCACCCGCCTGGACGACCGGTCCCGCCAGGCCCGTTCCGACCGACGCACCCACCGTGAACGTCGTCACAAGCCACGAGAACGCCTCGGTGACCGTCCCGCTCGGCGCATGCCGGTCCACGATCACGAACGCACAGGCGATGGCAGGCGCCAGGAACACCCCCGAGAGCGCCGTCAGCGCCACCATCGCGACCGCACCCGGCATCAGCATCAGCGGCAGATAACACACCGCCAGAAAGCCCACCAGGACCCGCAGTCGCCGCTCCGGCGCGCCCTTCCACCGCCGCGCCCCGTACAACGCCCCACCGACCAGCGCACCCAGCCCCAGGGCCGCCATCAGCCAGCCGTACACCGCGTCACCGCCGTGCCCGTCGGCATACGGCACCGACGCCACCGTGATGGACCCGAGCGCGATCCCGACGAACAGGAACGCCCCCAGCAGCACCAGCAGACCCGGCGACCGCAACGCGCCGAGCCAGTGCGCCTCACGCGGCGCCGACCGCCACGCCCGCGACGGCGGCGAGACCACCACGGACAGGGCCCCCACCACACCCACGACGTTCAGTGCGAGCAGCGCCACCTGCGCCGACCACAGCGACACGCACAGCGTCACGAGCAACGGCCCGACGGTGAACATCACCTCCTGCGCCACCGCGTCCACGGCATACGCCGTGTGCACCTGGTCCTCCCTGCGCAGCACAGACGGCCACAGCGCCCGCAGACCACCCTCCAGAGGCGGCGTGAACAGACCCGCCGTCCCCACGGCGGCACAGGCGAGCGGGAGCGGCTCCAGCCCGCCGAAGGCGAAGACGGCCATGGCGAGGGCGGACGCGACCGCGGCCGGCAACTGGACACGCGGCTGCCCGTACAGGTCCACCAGCCGCCCCAGCACGGGCTGCCCCACGGCGTTGGCGACGCCGTACACCGCCGCCAGCGCCCCCGCCAGGCTGTACGTGCCGCCCTGCGCGCGCACGAACAGCACGATCGCGATCGCCGACGTGGCGTTCGGCAGCCGGCCCACGAGCGTGCCCACCAGCAACCGGGCGACGTGCTTCGCCCTGAGGACCTCCAGGTATCCGCCGGCCATTGGCCCGCCCTCTCCGTCGGCTCGCCCGAGGTTCTTCCCTCACCTCGAGGTTTTACGTATAACGTCCCTCGTCATACGTACCATGTGCGCTGTTCAGGAGTCCAGACGAAAGAGCAGGCCCACGGTGGCACGAGGAAGCACGCGCCCCACCAGCCGTGACGTCGCCCAGGCCGCGGGAGTCTCACAGGCCGCCGTCTCCCTCGTCCTCGGCGAGAAATGGCGCGGACGGGTGTCGGAGGCGACGGCGGCACGCGTCCGCGAGGCCGCACGGGAGCTCGGCTACCGCCCCAACCTCGCCGCCCGCAACCTCCGCCTCGGCCGCACCCGGACCGTACTGCTCGTCGTCCCCGTCCTCACGACGGAGTTCTTCGCAGGCGTCTACACCGGCGCCGCGCGGGTCGCCGCCGACCACGGCTTCGGCGTCGTCCTCTACCCCTCCCCCGAAGGCATCGGCCCCGCCCCCGACCCCTTCGCCTCCGCCCAGGCAGCCCTCGACGGCATCATCGCCTCCTCCATGGCCGCCGACGCCCTCACCGCCATCCGCGGCGACCAACTGCCCCTCGTGATGCTCGACAGCGACCCCACCGGCAGCCTCGGCGCGGCGACCGTCAACCTCGACATCGCCGACGGCACACGCCAGACCGCCGAACACCTCCTGGACCTCGGCCACCGCCGCTTCCTCCACCTCGCGGCGGACGTACCCTCGTGGACCTTCGAAGTACGCGCGCGCGAACTGGCCGAACGGGTCGGCACCGTGCCGGGAACATCGGTACGGACGGCTCGGGCACCCATCACCATCGAGGGCGCCCTGACCGCCACCGAGGCCGCACTGAGCGCCCCCGCACCCCGCCCGACCGCCCTGGTCTGCGACGACGACAAACTCGCCGCAGGCGCCTACAAGGCCATTCGCCGCCTCGGCCTGCGCATCCCCGACGACATCTCCGTCACCGGCGTCGACGACCTCGCCCTCGCCACCGCCATCGACCCCGAACTCACCACCGTCCGCCTCGACGCCGAACTCTTCGGAGAACGCGGCATGGAAGCCCTCCTGGCCGTCCTGGAGGGCCGCACACCCGACGGCGGGGACATCCCCGTGGAACTCGTCGTACGGGGCTCCACAGCCCCGCCTGCCACCCTCTGACCCCCCGGCACGCGACACGCCCCGGCCGAGGCGGGCCGGGGCGTGTGATGAGCGGGTGCGGCGAGGCCGTGCTCCGCGCGGGTGGGTCAGCCGGGGACTACTCGCCGTCCTCCTCGGAGGACTCCGCCTCCGAAGCCGTCGCCGCGCCGCCCGCCTCCAGCAGACGCGACAACTGACGGCCGACGATGCGCTTGAACTTACGGGACTGCGGACGCGTACGGTCCAGCACCGCGACCTCCAGGCGCTCCGCGGGGATCTCCCGCTGCGTGCCGTTGGTGTCCCGGGACAGGGCCTGCACCGCCAGCTTCAGCGCCTCGGCCAAGGTCATGCCGTCCTGGTGACGCTGATCGAGGTAGCTGCTGATCTGCTCGGCATTGCCACCGACCGCGACCGAACCGTGCTCGTCCACGATCGACCCGTCATGCGGCAGCCGGTAGATCTGGTCACCCTCCGGCGTCTCACCGACCTCGGCCACGACCAACTCCACCTCGTACGGCTTCTCGGCCGCACTGGAGAAGATCGTGCCCAGCGTCTGCGCGTACACGTTGGCGAGACCACGGGCGGTCACGTCGTCACGGTCGTAGGTGTAACCACGCAGATCGGCATACCGGACACCGCCGATCCGCAGGTTCTCGTACTCGTTGTACTTGCCGGCGGCGGCGAAGCCGATCCGGTCGTAGATCTCGCTGAACTTGTGCAGCGCACGGGACGGGTTCTCACCGACGAACACGATGCCGTCGGCGTACTGCAGCACGACCAGGCTGCGACCACGCGCGATGCCCTTGCGGGCGTACTCCGCACGGTCGGCCATCGCCTGCTGGGGTGAGACATAGAACGGCGTCGACACCGGTTATCCGTCCCTTTCTGTCGAAGTCACAGGATCACCTTGAGTAAGAACGGCCGCCGACTACAGCAGCGCGGCCCGCGGACCGTCGGGCTGCTCCAGGCGCCGCTCCAGGATCGAGCGGGCGATCTCGGAGGACTCCGCGTCCGTCAGCCTGCGGAAGCCGTCCTCGGTGATCACGGTGACGATCGGGTAGATCCGGCGGGCGACATCGGGACCACCGGTCGCCGAGTCGTCGTCAGCCGCGTCGTACAGGGCCTGCACCACGAGCGTCGTGGCATCGGCCTCGCTCAGGTCGTCACGGAAAAGCTTCTTCATGGCACCACGCGCGAAGATCGAGCCGGAGCCCGTGGCCGCGAAGCCGGTCTCTTCGGAACGGCCGCCCGTCACGTCGTAGGAGAAGATGCGGCCCTTGCCCCGGTCCACATCGAAGCCGGCGAAGAGCGGAACCACGGCAAGGCCCTGCATGGCCATGCCGAGGTTGGAACGGATCATGGTCGACAGCCGGTTCGCCTTGCCCTCCAGCGAGAGCTGCGCCCCCTCGACCTTCTCGAAGTGCTCCAGCTCCAGCTGGAACAGCTTGACCATCTCGACGGCCAGACCGGCGGTACCGGCGATACCGACGGCCGAGTACTCGTCGGCCGGGAAGACCTTCTCGATGTCACGCTGAGCGATGACGTTACCCATCGTGGCCCGACGGTCACCGGCAAGCACGACGCCCCCCGGGAAGGTCACGGCCACGATCGTGGTCCCGTGCGGCGCCTCGATCACACCCTGCGTCGGAGGCAGTTGCCGCTTGCCGGGGAGCAGCTCCGGCTGGTGCTCGGCGAGAAAGTCCATGAACGAAGAGGACCCAGGCGTCAGGAAGGCAGCTGGTAGACGCCCGGTGCTACGAGTGTTGGCTTCCACGGAGTTCCTTCCAGGTAGGCGGCTGCCCGACGAACAGCGTCGGGATCGTCTCCCAACTTGCCGATGGCCGAATTGCAGTTGAAGCACAGTACGCCACGGACCCTACCCGTCTGGTGGCAGTGATCCACATGCACGGCCGGAGCCTTCAGACAGATCACGCAGAGCCCCATCTGAGAGGCAACCAACTCGTCCCGTTCGACTTCCGTCATGCCGTACTGCCGCTTCAGATGCCCTGCCCGTCCTTCAGCGGCTCGGCATGCCTTGCAGCGCGTTGATAACCCGTCCGAGGCGGTGGCATTTCGGTGCCACTCACTCCAAGGCTTGACCTCGCCGCACTTCAGGCAGAGCTTATGCCCCTCAGGCACCTCCACCTTGGGCCGGACCTTCCTGCCCAGACTCTCCTGGCGTGCCCGGTGATAGTCCGATGCACAGTCCCGGCAGTGTCGCTGCAGACCGTCAAGGTTTGATCGTCTACGCGCGAAGGCTGCGTGCAGCTTGACCTCGCCGCACCGCACGCAACGCTTCACACCTTCTCCGCTTGCCAACTCTCGAGCCCCCGACACCTTCGATTCGAAGGCTACTCGCCGCCTTTCTGAACGAATGACCGAACGAAGTCCTCAGCGTTCTCCTCCAAGACATCGTCGATCTCGTCCAGGACGGAGTCCACGTCATCGCTCAGCTTCTCGTGCCGCTCCTTGAGATCGTCCGAAGCCTGCGCCTCCGTCGCCTGCTCCTCGACCTCCTCCGTGGAGCGCGTGGCCTTCTGCTGCCCGCCGCCGGTGTCCTTGGTCGCCATAACCTCACCCCGCTCAGTTCGCCCGACATGGTCGCCTGGTCGGCATTCCTGCCGATCGGTGATGATCAGACCCTACAAGCCAGGTCTGACATCGGCCCTGTAGTTCCTCCAACGTACGAGGGCCACCTCGATGATTCCCGGGCGCCGGGGTTTCCACCCTGTGCGCCCGGGTCGGTATGGGTGCCCGCTCAGCCGCCTGACAGGACCCTGACCAGGTCTTCTGCGGTGCGGCAGCGGTCGAGGAGCTCCTTGACGTGATTTCGCGTTCCGCGAAGTGGTTCGAGGGTTGGAACGCGCTGGAGGGAGTCCCGGCCGGGCAGGTCGAAGATCACGGAGTCCCAGGAGGCCGCCGCCACGTCGTCGGCGTACTGCTCGAGACAGCGCCCGCGGAAGTAGGCGCGGGTGTCCTCGGGTGGTTTCGACTTGGCCCGTTCGACGTCCTGCTCGTCGAGCAGTCGCTTCATGCGGCCGCGGGCGACGAGGCGGTTGTAGAGGCCTTTCTCGGGTCGTACGTCGGCGTACTGGAGGTCGACGAGGTGGAGGCGGGCGGCGTCCCAGTCGAGGCCGTCGCGGCGCCGGTAGCCCTCCATGAGTTCCCGCTTGGCCACCCAGTCGAGTTCGCCGGCGAGGCTCATGGGATCGCGCTCGAGGCGGTTGAGGGTGTCCTCCCAGCGGGAGAGGACGTCCTTGGTCTGTTCGTCGGCGTCGGCGCCGAAGCGCTCCTCCACGTATTTGCGTGACAGCTCGTAGTACTCCATCTGGAGCTGTACCGCGGTGAGTGTCCGACCGCTGCGGAGCGTGACCGTGCGCTTGAGGGTCGGGTCGTGGGAGACCTGATGGAGGGTGCGTACGGGCTGGTCGACGGCGAGGTCGACGGCGATGAAGCCGTCCTCGATCATGGACAGGACCAGGGAGGTGGTGCCCAGTTTGAGGTAGGTCGAGATCTCGGAGAGGTTCGCGTCCCCGATGATCACGTGGAGGCGGCGGTATTTCTCGGCGTCCGCGTGGGGCTCGTCGCGGGTGTTGATGATGGGGCGCTTGAGGGTCGTCTCGAGGCCCACCTCGACCTCGAAGTAGTCCGCGCGCTGGCTGAGCTGGAAGCCGTGTTCGTGGCCGTCCTGGCCGATGCCGACGCGGCCGGCGCCGGCGAAGACCTGGCGGGAGACGAAGAAGGGGGTGAGGTGACGCACGATGTCGGAGAAGGGGGTTTCCCGCTTCATCAGGTAGTTCTCGTGCGTGCCGTAGGAGGCGCCCTTGTTGTCGGTGTTGTTCTTGTAGAGGTGGATGGGCTGGGCGCCGGGGAGTGCGGCGGCGCGTTCGGCGGCCTCGGCCATGATCCGTTCGCCGGCCTTGTCCCAGAGGACGGCTTCGCGGGGGTTGGTGACCTCGGGGGCGCTGTATTCGGGGTGTGCGTGGTCGACGTAGAGGCGTGCGCCGTTGGTGAGGATGACGTTGGCGAGGCCGATGTCCTCGTCGGTGAGCTGGCTGGCGTCGGCGGCTTCGCGGGCGAGGTCGAAGCCTCGGGCGTCGCGCAGCGGGTTCTCTTCCTCGAAGTCCCAGCGGGCCCGGCGTGCCCGGTGCATCGCTGCCGCGTAGGCGTTGACGATCTGGGACGAGGTGAGCATGGCATTGGCATTGGGGTGGCCGGGGACGGAGATCCCGTACTCCGTCTCGATGCCCATTACTCGCCGTACGGTCATGCGGCCCTCCTTGCCCGGCGGCGCCCTCGGTCATGGGTGCCGCTCAAGTACCGCTGGTGCTCCGGTGCGTGTGCGGTGCCCGTCCCCGCACTGCGCGACCCGGCGGTACGGAAGAGCCTAGAACGCCTTTGCGCTGGTGGGGAGATCATTTGCGTCATTGCCTTGCTCCAGCCGTGGCCTCAAAAACAGTCGGCTGCGGGTACCCGGTGAGGGCACCCGCAGCCGCCCTGTCTTTTAGAGGTACTGTCCGGTGTTGGCCACCGTGTCGATGGAGCGTCCGGTGTCCGCGCCCTGCTTTCCGGTGATGAGGGTGCGGATGTAGACGATCCGTTCGCCCTTCTTTCCGGAGATGCGGGCCCAGTCGTCCGGGTTGGTGGTGTTGGGGAGGTCCTCGTTCTCCTTGAACTCGTCCACGCAGGCCTGGAGGAGGTGGGAGACGCGGAGGCCCTTCTGGTTGTGTTCGAGGAAGTCCTTGATCGCCATTTTCTTGGCGCGGCCGACGATGTTTTCGATCATCGCGCCGGAGTTGAAGTCCTTGAAGTAGAGGACTTCCTTGTCGCCGTTGGCGTAGGTGACTTCCAGGAAGCGGTTTTCCTCGGATTCGGCGTACATGTGTTCGACGGCCGTCTGGATCATGCTCTGGACGGTGGTGGCCTTGCTGTTTCCGTGTTCGCCGAGGTCGTCGGAGTGCAGTGGGAGGCGCTCGGTGAGGTACTTGCCGAAGATGTCCTTGGCGGCTTCGGCGTCCGGGCGCTCGATTTTGATCTTCACGTCGAGTCGGCCGGGGCGCAGGATGGCGGGGTCGATCATGTCCTCGCGGTTGGAGGCGCCGATCACGACCACGTTCTGCAGGCCTTCCACGCCGTCGATCTCGGCGAGCAGCTGGGGGACGATGGTGTTCTCCACGTCCGAGCTGACGCCGGAGCCGCGGGTGCGGAAGAGGGATTCCATCTCGTCGAAGAAGACGATCACGGGTGTGCCCTCGCTGGCCTTTTCACGGGCACGCTGGAAGACGAGGCGGATCTGCCGCTCGGTCTCGCCGACGTACTTGTTGAGCAGCTCGGGGCCCTTGATGTTGAGGAAGAAGCTCTTGCCTGCGGCCTGGCCGGTGACCTCGGCGACCTTTTTGGCCAGCGAGTTCGCGACGGCCTTGGCGATCAGTGTCTTGCCGCAGCCGGGGGGTCCGTACAGCAGGACGCCCTTCGGTGGCCGCAGTTCGTGCTCCTTGAAGAGGTCGGGGTAGAGGTAGGGGAGCTCGACCGCGTCGCGGATCGCTTCGATCTGGTTGCCCAGGCCGCCGATCTGTTCGTAGCCGATGTCCGGGACCTCTTCGAGGACGAGTTCTTCGACCTCGCTCTTGGGGACGACCTCGTAGACGTAGCCGGAGCGGGGTTCGAGCAGGAGGGCGTCGCCGGGGCGGATGGTGACGTCCAGCAGCGGCTCGGCGAGCCGTACCACCCGTTCCTCGTCGGTGTGCCCGAGCACCAGGGCGCGCTCGCCGTCCTCGAGGATCTCCTTGAGGGTGACGATGTCCCCGACGCGCTCGAATTCCATGGCCTCGACCACGTTGAGCGCTTCGTTGAGCATGACTTCCTGGCCGCGCCTGAGCTCTTCGAGGTCGACGCTGGGGCTGACGTTCACGCGGAGTTTGCGGCCTCCGGTGAAGATGTCGGCGGTGCCGTCCTCGTTCGCCTGCAGGAAGACACCGAAGCCGGCCGGTGGCTGTGCGAGCCGGTCGACCTCTTCTTTGAGGGCCACGATCTGGTCGCGGGCCTCGCGGAGTGTGTTGGCGAGTCGCTCGTTCTGTGCGGACACGCCGGCCAGGTTGGTCTGCAGCTCGACGATCCGCTCTTCGAGAATCCTCGTGTGTCGCGGAGAGTCGGCGAGCTTGCGTCGCAGGACGGCGATCTCCTGCTCAAGGTAGGCAATCTGCCCGGCGGGGTCTTCGGACCCTCGTCCCGGGCGGATGCCGCGGTTCATGTCGTCGTCGTGGGCTGCCACGGTCCTCACCTCCTCCAAGGGGAGCTGGACGCTTCCAGACCCTACCTGGGTGGGTGTCGATTGAAACCCCTAGATCACAAAGACTGTCGAGGTGTGTCCGATCTTCACCCTTGCGCTCTCCCTCACGCCAGGGGAATACCCACCGAACATGATTGGAAAGCGGGCGGGGGTAGGGTCGAAGTGTTCAACACCCGTCAGGGCCTGCATCGTTCCCGTGCGGGTCGGCGTAGTAAAGGGCAGGAGAGGTGACGTGCAGCACGAGGCCGGAGTCGGGGTCGAGGCGCTGGAGGTCTGGATCGACCAGGACCTGTGTACCGGCGACGGCATCTGTGCTCAGTATGCGCCTGAGGTGTTCGAGCTGGACATCGACGGTCTGGCCTATGTGAAGGGCCCGGACGAGGAGCTGTTGCAGGCCAAGGGGGCCGTGACGGCGGTGCCGTTGCCGTTGCTGGCGGATGTGGTGGACTCGGCGCGGGAGTGTCCGGGTGAGTGCATTCATGTACGTCGCGTTTCGGACAGCGTCGAGGTGTACGGGCCGGACGCGGAGTGATCGTGCGCGCGCCCTGTGTAACGAATGTCTGATTTCTCACATGGTTCGGTTGCGTGGTTTCAGACGGCGTGTGCTCCGGCGGGCGTCGAGCGGATGAACGCGCCGTTCTTCCACTGCCATTTCGCGCTGTCCTTCACGTCGGGGCAGCAACTGGGTACGTCGGCCGAGGAGTAGCCGAGGAGGGTGGCGGTGACGCTTCCCTCACGGACCGCGAGGGTGGTGACGGTGTTGCGGTCCTTGGGGTCGACGAGGGTGGCGACGACGCGGGGCTGTGCGGCGTGTGCGGCCCTGGTGAGGACGTAGACGCCGTCGGGCGGGGTGCCCATGGGTGCGTCGCAGTGGACGACGGCGACGGTCTCGGGCCTGCCGTCGCCGTCGAGGTCTCCGGTGGCCTTCTTCACCACGAGGGCCTTCACCGGGCCGCACTCGATGGGGAAGTCGACGCCCGTGGTGGCCGGGGGCGCGGCGGTCGGGGCGGACTTGTTCTGTGTGCCGGTGGGCTGGGCGGCGGTCGCGGGGCCGGGCTGGAGGAGTGAGGAGAGGGCCATCACGCCGGCGAGGGCCGTGGCGGTGGCGAGCCAGTGGATGGGCCGGGTGTGGGTGTGTGCCAGTTCCGGGACGGCGGATTGCTGCACTAGGAGCGTCTCCTGTGAGGGCTGTGCCGGTGGGGGTGGCCAGCATGGTGCCACACGTCACAGGGCAGCGGAACGGCGGGGTACGCGGTCGTCGTTGGGTGTCGGCGCGGTGGCGGCGGGCGTCAACGGAAGGGCGCCGTGGCCGAGTTTCCGGTGTGGTGCGGAACTCGGCCACGGCGCTGTTGCGTTGACTGTGGCACGGGGCCGCCTCGGTGGAGGGGCCCTGGGGTGTCAGCGGCCGCTGCCTCCGTCGGCGTTGGGGCCGGAGTAGTCCTCGCCGTAGGCGCCCTTGGCGGGGCGGCGGCGGCGCATGGGCGGTTCGACGCCGTCGGCGAGGCGGCGGGCGGTGAGGAGGAAGCCGGTGTGGCCGATCATGCGGTGGTCCGGGCGGACGGCCAGGCCCTCGATGTGCCAGTTGCGGATCATCGTCTCCCAGGCGGTCGGCTCGTTGAAGCAGCCGATCTCGCGGATGGACTCGACGGTCCGGGCGAGCTGGGTGGTGGTCGCGACGTAGCAGCAGAGGATGCCGCCGGGGACGAGGGCCTTGGAGACGGCCTCGAGGCATTCCCAGGGGGCGAGCATGTCGAGGATGACGCGGTCGACGTCGGTGTCGCTCAGGTTGTCCTGGAGGTCGCCGACGGTGAGCTGCCAGGCGGGGTGGGGACCGCCGAAGTAGCGTTCGACGTTCTGCTTGGCGATCTCGGCGAAGTCCTCGCGGCGCTCGTAGCTGTGCAGCATGCCCTGGTCGCCGATGGCGCGCAGCAGGAAGGTGCTGAGCGAGCCGGAGCCGACGCCGGCTTCGACGACGCGTGCGCCGGTGAAGATGTCGGCGAAGGCGAGGATCTGCCCGGCGTCCTTGGGGTAGACGACGGCTGCCCCGCGGGGCATGGACAGGACGTAGTCGGGGAGCAGGGGGCGCAGCGCGAGGTAGGCGACGTTCCCGGTGGTGCGGACAACGCTGCCCTCGGGAGCACCGATCAGTTCGTCGTGCGGGAAGGAACCCTTGTGGGTGTGGAAGTTCTTCCCGGCCTCGAGCGTGAACGTGTAGTGGCGGCCCTTGGGGTCGGTCAGCTGTACCTGGTCCCCGACCTTGAAGGGCCCGCGCCTGCGGGCGGCACCGGTCGGTTCGGACATGTGACCAGCCTACCGGCGTTTGCGGGGGCCGCCGACCACGGCTTGGGGGGAAGGGTGGTCAGTTGGGGCGGGCCATGGCCTTGACGAAGGCGCGTTCGACGTCGGCCGCGGACAGGACGCCGTAGATCTCTCCGGTCTCCTCCACCACGAGGTACTCGGTGGCGGGGGTGGCCCTGAGGGCGTCGAGGAGGTCTTCGCCGGCGAGTTCCGCGGAGACGCGCATGCCGTCCGTCAGTTCCTGGGCGAGGCCGCTGACCGGGACCCAGGGGCGGCGGTGTTCGGGTACGCCGACGATGGCGGCCTCGCGGACGAGGGAGAGGGGTTCGCCGTGTGCGTCGACGACGACGAGGGCGCGGGCTCCGGCGTCGTTGGCGCGGCGCAGGGCCTCGGAGAGCGGGGTGTCGGTCTCGACGGGGACGGCGCGGCGGGTGAGGGTGCGGGCGCGCAGGTCGGGGAGGTGTTCGCGCAGGCGGGCCATGCGCAGGCTGTTGCCGGCGCCGGTCCAGATGATCGCGGCGAGGATGGCGGCGAGCAGGGCGTCGGTGACGGTGTCCATGCCGACGCTGTCCTCGGCGCTGGAGCCGAGGGCGCCGGACTGGGTGAGCAGCGGGAGTCCGACCAGTACGGAGACGGCGAGGGCGCGGCCGACCCAGGCGGCGGCGATCGTGCCGGTCATGGGCCTGCCGGTGATCTTCCAGACGACGGCGCGGAGCATGCGGCCGCCGTCGAGGGGGAGGCCGGGCAGGAGGTTGAAGGCGGCGACGATGAGGTTGGAGATCATCAGGCCGGCGAGCAGGACGCCGGGGACGGTGCCGGGTTCGACGGGTTGCAGGGCGAGGTAGAAGAGCCCGGCGAGGACGAGGGAGAGGAGTGGGCCGACGAAGGCCAGGACGAACTCGCGTCCGGGTGTCTCGGCTTCCTTCTCGATCTCGGAGACGCCGCCGAAGAACTGGAGCTGGATGCGGCGGACCGGGAGTTTGAAGCGGAGGGCGGCGATGGTGTGGGCCAGTTCGTGGACGAGGACGGAGGCGTAGAAGGCGACCGCGAAGAAGAGGGAGACGAGGTAGCGGGCGGCACCGAGTTCGGGCAGCACACGGTCGAGCTGGCCGCCGAACACCCAGGTGATCAGGGCGGCGACGAGGAACCAGCTCGGCGCCACGTAGACGGGCACGCCGAACGGCCGTCCCATGAGCAGCCCGCCCCGCGGCTCCGGTGGCCGCTGCGGCGGACGCCCCTTGCCGGTACCGGCGTGGGCGTGGGCCCGGTCGTGGTGGGTGGGGTGGCCGGTGCCGGTGGTGTGCTGGGCGGGGTGGTCGGAGTCGGGGTGGGCGCCGCCGGGTTCCTGCGGCGGTGTGCCTGGGGCCTGGCCGTCGGTCTGCCCGCCGGAATCCTGCTCCCGCTCCCGACGGTCGGCCTGCCCGGCCGGGTCCTGTGCGGATCCGTTGCCGTCGGTCCCCGTGTGTGCCTCCTGGTCTTCTGCGTCCGCGGTGAACCTCCGCACGTCCGTGCCGTGTTCGCCGGTCGCGTCGGGGTCGTGCGGGGTGTGGTCGGGGTGTGCGGGGTCGGTGGCCGGTGCCGGATGCCCTGCGTGGTGCTCGGCCGGCCCGTCGTTGTCCGGCCGCGGCTGCCCGCTCCCGCCGCTTTCCACCACGGTGTCCCCTCGTTCGAAGCGTCTCCCGCGCGTGCGGGAGGTCTCGGGTCGATGGTATGCGGCCGTCGGGGTGTGTTCCGCCCCGGCACCCCTTGTGTTTCCCCTCCCGTCGCAGGTGTCACGACCGCGGGTGGGTCACTGTTGTCAGTGGCGGGCCGTATGGTCTGTGGTCATGGAGACCAGCACCGAGGACGCCGCGCAGCCTCCCAGTGGCGGTGTCGTACCCGGCGAGCCGCAGGCAGCAGCACCCGACAGCGTGGTGGCGACCACCGCCGAGCCGTCGTCCGGTGCGACAGCGCCCGCCTCCCTCTCTCCTTCGCGTGCCGGTGACTTCATGCAGTGTCCGCTGCTGTACCGGTTCCGGGTGATCGACCGGCTGCCCGAGAAGCCGAGCGAGGCGGCGACGCGGGGGACTCTGGTGCACGCGGTGCTGGAGCGGCTCTTCGACGCCCCGGCCGCCGAGCGGACCGCGGGGCGGGCCAAGTCCCTCGTCCCCGGTCAGTGGGACCGGCTGCGGGAGTCCAGGCCGGAGGTGGTGGAGCTGTTCGCCGACGATCCGGACGGCGAGCGGCTGGGGCGCTGGCTGACGGAGGCCGAGCAGCTCATCGAGCGCTGGTTCACGCTGGAGGATCCGACCCGGCTGGAGCCCGCCGAGCGCGAGCTGTTCGTGGAGGCCGACCTGGAGTCGGGGCTGAGGCTGCGCGGGATCATCGACCGGGTCGACGTGGCGCCGACGGGCGAGGTGCGCATCGTCGACTACAAGACGGGCAAGGCGCCCCGGCCGGAGTACGCCGAGGGTGCGCTGTTCCAGATGAAGTTCTACGCCCTGGTCGTGTGGCGGCTGAAGCAGGTGATCCCGCGGCGGCTGCAGCTGGTGTATCTCGGCAGTGGTGACGTGCTGACGTACGACCCCGTCCTCGCGGATCTGGAGCGCGTCGAGCGCAAGCTGCTGGCGTTGTGGGACGCGATCCGGCTGGCGACGGAGACGGGTGACTGGCGGCCGCGGCCCACGAAGCTGTGCGGCTGGTGCGACCACCAGGCGCGCTGTCCGGAATTCGGCGGCACTCCGCCGCCCTATCCGCTGCCGGTGAGGGCGGTCGGCTCCGGTGGCGGCGCTCAGGGCAGAATGGGCCCGGACTAGCGAAGGAGACTTACGTGGCCATCCGCGTCCTACTGGTCGACGACCAGCCGCTGCTGCGTACGGGCTTCCGGATGATCCTGGAGGCGGAGCAGGACATCGCGGTCGTCGGCGAGGCCGGAGACGGTCTGCAGGCGCTCGACCAGGTGCGGGCCCTGCAGCCCGATGTGGTTCTGATGGACATCCGCATGCCGCGGATGGACGGTGTGGAGGCGACGCGGCAGATCACGGGGCCCGGGCGGGACGGCCCGGCGAAGGTGCTGGTGCTGACCACGTTCGACCTCGACGAGTATGTGGTGGAGGCGTTGCGCGCCGGTGCCAGCGGCTTTCTGCTGAAGGACGCTCCGGCCAATGAGCTGGTGCAGGCGATCCGGGTGGTGGCGAACGGCGAGGCGATGCTCGCGCCGAGCATCACGCGGCGGCTGCTCGACAAGTACGCCACGCATCTGCCGTCGGGTGAGGAGCCGGTTCCGGACACGCTGCACACGCTCACCGACCGCGAGGTCGAGGTGCTGAAGCTGGTGGCGCGCGGGCTGTCCAACGCCGAGATCGCCGCCGATCTCTTCGTCAGTGAGACCACCGTCAAGACGCACGTCGGGCATGTCCTGACGAAGCTGGGTCTGCGCGACCGGGTGCAGGCCGCGGTGTACGCGTACGAGAGCGGTCTGGTGCGCCCGGGCGCGCAGTAGGACGTCGTACGGCACGAAGGGCGCCCCTCCTTGACGAGGGGCGCCCTTCGTTGTGCGTGCGGCCGGTTTCTCAGCTCTTGCTGAGGTCCCAGAACCGGAACACGGTGGAGGCGTCGAGGCAGTACTCCAGGCCGTAGACGCCGTCGCGGACGACGGCGTACTGCTTGGCCTGCCAGACCGGGAGGACCGGCAGCTGCTCGGCGACGATGTCCTGGAGCTTGGCGAAGTCGTCGTCGGTGGAGGCGCGGTCGCTCTGGGCGGCGGTGCGCGGGATGAGGGTGCCCGTGATCGTGGTGTTGGTGTAGTTGTTGCTGAGCACGTTGCCGTCGCCGAAGAACGGGGCGGTGAAGTTGTCGGCGTCCGGGTAGTCGGGGACCCAGCCCTTGACGTACACGCCGTACTTGCCGGCGGCGATGTCCTTCTCGTACCGGTCGTAGGCGACCGACTGGACCTCGGCGTCGAACAGGCCGCTGTCGTTGAGCTGTTCGGCGATGGCCTTCAGCTCCTGGTCGGTGGCGGGGCCGTAGCGGGACGGGGTGGACCAGAGGGTGAGCTTCACCTTGCCGGTGATGCCCTCGTCCTCCAGGGCGGCGGCGGCCTTGGCCCGGGAGGGGCGGGCGCCGTAGAGGTCGAAGAAGGCCGTGTTGTGGCCGGCGATACCGGCCGGGATGATCGAGTACAGCGGGGTCGCGGTGTCCTCGTAGACGTCCCTGATGAGGGCGTCGCGGTCGATGAGGTGGGCGATGGCCTGGCGTACGCCGAGCTTTCCGGCGACCGGGTCGTCCACGTTGAAGACCAGGTGCTGGACCTCGGCGCTGCTGCCCTCGACGACCTTGACGCCGGAGTCCTTGTCGCCCTGTTCGACGTCGGCGATGTCGCTCGCGGTGAGACCGCGGTAGGCGATGTCGACCTTGCCGTCGAGGAGGTCTTTCTTCAGGGCGGCCTGGTCGCCGTGGAAGAACTTGAGCGTGACGCCGGAGTTCTTCACCTCGGCGGTGCCCTTGTAGTTCTCGTTGACCGAGAAGACGGCCTCGTCCTCGCCGAAGGAGTCCAGCTTGTAGGGGCCGGAGCCGACGGCTTCGCCGTCCTCGCGCAGGCCGTCGGCGTCGTACTGCCGGTGGTCGACGATGGAACCGGCGCCGGAGGCGATCTTGCTGGGGAAGGTGGCGTCGGGCACCTTCAGCTTGAACACGACGGTCTTCTCGTCCGGTGTCTCGACCTTGTCGAGCATCGGGAACATGATGGCCGGACCGGCGTCGTCGTTGATCTTCAGCATGCGGTCGAAGGAGAACTTCACGTCCTCGGACGTCAGCGAGTCACCGTTGCTGAACTTCAGGCCGTCCTGCAGCGTGCACGAGAAGACCTTGGTCTGGGTGTCCTGGAAGGAGCACTCCTTCGCGGCTTCCGGCTGCGGTTCGGTGCCTCCGTCGGGGAAGCTGAGCAGCGACTGGAAGACGTTGTTGAACAACAGCCAGGATCCGGGGTCGTAGCCGGAGGCGGGGTCCGTGGCCAGGACGTCGTCGGACATCCCCATGACCACGGCGGAGCCCTTGCCCCCGGAGTCGCCGCTGTCCGTGCCGCATCCGGTCAGCAGGCCGGAGGCCAGCCCCGCCACGATGGGCAGGACCGGCCAGTGGTTGCGCATGTTCACTGCGTGTGCCTTGTCGTAGGTCTCGTCACCCCGGGGTCGCCGTCCCGGACCCCGGGTAAGGAAGGGGAGTTGTCAGCTGCTCACACCGCGGCCGAGCTCCCACAGCTGAAGGGTGGAGGAGGAGTTGAGCACGTACGCGGTGCCCGTGACGTCGTCGCGGGCGGCGACGTACTGCTTGCCCTGCCACAGCGGAAGGATCGGCACGTCGTCGGCGACGATGTCCTGGATGTCCGTCAGGCTCGAGGACGCGGCGATGCGGTCGGCCTCACGCCGGGACTCCGGGATCAGCGTGTTGATGATCTCGCTGTCGGAGTACGGCGACTTGAGGAAGTTGTCCTTGTCGAGGAACGGCGCGAGGAAGTTGTCTGCGTCCGGGAAGTCGGGGAACCAGCCCATGCCCCAGACCTCGTACTCGCCCTTGCGCTCGGCCGGGACGAACGAGTCCCAGGGGGTGCCCTTGATGGTGACGTCGAACAGGCCGCCGGCGTTGAGCTGCTTCTCCAGCAGCTCGAACTCCTGCTTGGTGGCCGGACCGTAGTGGTCGGTGGTGTAGTTCAGCGTCAGCTTCACCGGCGTGGAGATGTTCGCCTTCTCCAGCAGGGACTTGGCCTTGGCGGCGCTCGGGTCGCCGTACTTGTTGAAGAACGAGTTGGAGTGGCCGGTGATGGACGCGGGGACCAGCGAGTACAGCGGCTCGGCCTGGGAGCCGTACACCTTGGAGACCAGCTCGCTGCGATTGACGAGCTGGGCGACCGCCCGGCGCACCGCCTTGGTCTTCACCAGCGGGGCGTCTGTGTTGAAGGCGAGGTAGCGGATCTCCAGGCCGGCCAGCTCGACGAGGTCGACATCGCTGTCGGCGGACGCGTTGGACAGCTTCTGGATCTGCTCCGGCGACATGCTGCGGGTCATGACGTCGATGTCGCCCTTGTCGAGGGCGGTTCCCATCGCGTCGGCGTCCGTGTAGGAGACCATGTCGACCTTGTCGTTGTTCACCTTCAGCGTCCCCTTGTAGTGGGGGTTCTCGGTGAACTCGGCCTTGACGATCTCGTCGTCCTTCGTCACCGCGTGGAGGGTGTACGGGCCGGAGCCGTCGACGTCGAAGCCGTCGCGCAGCTTGTCCTTGTCGTAGTCGTCCGGGTTGACGATGCCCGCGACCGGCGTCGAGAGCTTGAAGGGGAAGGTTGCGTCAGCCGTCTTGAGGTGGAAGACGACCTCGCGGTCACCCTTGGTCTCGACGGTGTCGATGGTCGACAGCAGCGCGAACACGCCGGAGTCCGCCTTGATGGCGAGGGCGCGGTCGATGGAGAACTTCACGTCCTTCGCGGTCACGGGGTCGCCGTTGGAGAACTTGAGGCCCTCGCGCAGCCTGCAGGCGTAGCGCTCGTTGCCGGTGTCGGTGAAGCCGCAGCTCTCGGCGGCTTCCGGCACCGGGTCGCCGTCGCCCTTGGGCTGGATCATCAGGGTCTGTACGGTCTGGCGCAGGATGTTCCAGGTGCCGACGTCGTAGGCGTAGGCAGGGTCCAGGGGGGCCGGGGCGTCCTTGGTGGCGGTGAACCGGTCCGTGGTTCCGACAACGATGGCATTGTCACTGCCGCTTCCGCCGTCGGTCCCACCGCAGGCCGCGACCACGGGTGCGACCAGCCCGATCACGGCCGGCAGCACCAAGGTCTTGCGGTTCATGCTCGAGTTTCTCCACAGCTGTTGGTCCGTGTATCCGGCACGCAGGGGTGTTGCGGTGGATCACGGGGGTAAGGGCGATGTTCTCGCGACGAGATTAGTCCGCACCTGCACGAGGGTTCGCAGGAACAGGAGTTGAGGCCCCCTCACGCAGCGAAACCGGGCGTGGACTCACCGAATAACGGACAGGGGAAGGATTGGTACAGCGTTCCATCAATCAGGACACAAGGGCACGCCAACCCCCTTGGAACGGGGGCGGTCAGCACA
The DNA here is from genome assembly GCF_040782645.1 of Streptomyces sp. HUAS ZL42. Lineage (GTDB taxonomy): Bacteria > Actinomycetota > Actinomycetes > Streptomycetales > Streptomycetaceae > Streptomyces. The sequence continues at coordinate 7,862,351 of NZ_CP160403.1, read as the reverse complement.
GGTCGACCGGCGTGTCGACCCCTCCAGGGGTGGCAAACGTCACACCCTCAACGGGGCTCACGGATACCGGAATTCGGCCATCCAAGGTGATCCGAATTCCCTGGACACGGGTCGTCGGAATTCCCTGTTCTATCGCCGCTGCACGCTGGGTGAACGATCAGCCCATTTCCGTCATCGAAGCGTGTTCAGTTCAACATCAGGCCGCGCAGAAATGCCAGGTCGACCTCTTCGAGCGAGGCCACGACGGTGCGCCGGCCGGCCGGCGTGATGGGTGCCACCGAGGGCACGGCCACCACATGGCAGCCCGCCGCCTCGGCCGAGGCGACACCGGTCGCGGTGTCCTCGATGACCGCGCATCTGGCCGGATCCGCTCCGAGTCCGGCGGCGGCGACCAGATACGGCTCGGGATGCGGCTTGGTGCGGGCCACCTCGTCGCCGGCCACCGTCAGCGCGAAGTGCTGCGGGCCGAGCGAGGTCAGCACCCGGTCGATGATGCGCCGGTGCGAGGCGGAGACCAGCGCCGTGGGCACCTCGAACGCGGCCAGTTCGGCCAGCAGCCGGGCGGCTCCCGGCATCAGCGGCAGGGCCCGTCCGATGCGGTCCTCGAAACCCTGGTTGAGCAGCACCGTGAGTTCGGCGAGGGTGATGTCGGCGCCGGTGGCCTCGATGAGGAATCCCGCGCTGCGGCTCATGGGGCCGCCGACCACGACATGGCGCCAGGTGTCGTCCAGGGTGTGCCCGAGGCCGGCGAAGATCTCGACTTCGACGTCCCACCAGAATCCCTCGGTGTCCACCAGGGTGCCGTCCATGTCGAGGAGCACGGCTTGCAGGGCGGAGCCTTCGGCCGTACGGGTTCCGAGTGAGGGGACCGTACTGGTCATCCACGTACCTCCTTGAAGGGACGATCAGGCCGGTTCCCGCGCGGGAACCGGCCTGCAGTGGACCGACCAGTGTACGTCGCGCCCGGGCGAAACGCCTCGTTTAATCGGCGCACACGAGGGCACCCCCTCAACACGGCCCGGGGGTGCCTCGACGTGTGCGAAAAACCACTTCAGCGTGCGTTGAAGTACTTGGCTTCGGGGTGGTGGATGACGATGGCGTCGGTGGACTGCTCGGGGTGGAGCTGGAACTCCTCCGAGAGGTGGACACCGATCCGTTCCGGCTCGAGCAGCTCGGCGATCTTGGCCCGGTCCTCCAGATCGGGGCAGGCGCCGTAGCCCAGCGAGAAGCGGGCGCCGCGGTACTTCAGGGCGAACATGTCCTCGATGTCGGACGGGTCCTCGCCGGCGAAGCCCAGCTCGGACCGCACGCGCGCGTGCCAGTACTCGGCGAGGGCCTCGGCCAGCTGCACGGACAGGCCGTGCAGTTCGAGGTAGTCGCGGTAGGCGTTGGCCTCGAAGAGCTTCGCGGTCTCCTCGCCGATCCTGGAGCCGACGGTGACGACCTGGAGGCCGACCACGTCGGTCTCGCCGGACTCCTCCGGGCGGAAGAAGTCGGCCAGACACAGCCGGCGGCCGCGGCGCTGGCGCGGGAAGGTGAAGCGGGTGCGTTCGTTGCCCTGCTCGTCCAGGACGATCAGGTCGTCGTCCTTGGAGACGCAGGGGAAGTAGCCGTAGACCACGGCGGCTTCCAGCAGGTTCTCGGTCTGGAGCCTGTCCAGCAGGCCGCGCAGCCGGGGCCTGCCCTCGGTCTCGACGAGCTCTTCGTAGGTGGGTCCGTCGCCGGTGCGGGCCTGCTTCAGGCCCCACTGGCCCTTGAACAGAGCGCCCTCGTCCAGCCAGGTGGCGTACTCCTTGAGCTGGATGCCCTTGACGACGCGTGTGCCCCAGAACGGCGGCTCCGGCACGCGGTTGTCGGTGGCGACGTCGGAGCGGACGTGCCCCTCCTCCGGGCGCTCCTCGACCTCGACCGTGGCCGCGCGGACCCGGCGCTGCTTCAGCTCGGGCAGCTGCGCCCCGGGCACGCCCCGCTTGACGCCGATCAGGGCGTCCATCAGGCGCAGCCCCTCGAAGGCGTCACGGGCGTAGCGGACCTCGCCCTCGTACAGCTCGTGCAGGTCCTGCTCCACATACGCCCGGGTCAGCGCCGCCCCGCCCAGAATGACCGGATAGCTGGCTGCCAGACCGCGGGTGTTGAGCTCCTCCAGGTTCTCCTTCATGATCACCGTGGACTTCACCAGCAGACCCGACATGCCGATCACGTCGGCCCGGTGCTCCTCGGCCGCCTCCAGGATCGCCGAGACCGGCTGCTTGATGCCCAGGTTGACCACGTTGTAGCCGTTGTTCGACAGGATGATGTCGACGAGGTTCTTGCCGATGTCGTGCACGTCGCCGCGCACGGTCGCGAGCACGATGGTGCCCTTGCCCTCGGCGTCCGACTTCTCCATGTGCGGCTCGAGGTGGGCGACGGCGGACTTCATCACCTCGGCGGACTGCAGCACGAACGGCAGCTGCATCTGGCCGGAGCCGAACAGCTCACCGACCACCTTCATACCGTCCAGCAGCGTCTCGTTGACGATGTCCAGCGCGTTGCGGGTCTGCAGCGCCTCGTCCAGGTCGGCCTCGAGCCCGTTGCGCTCCCCGTCGATGATGCGCCGCTTGAGGCGCTCCTCCAGCGGCAGCGCGGCGAGCTCCTCGGCCTTGCCCGCCTTCAGGGACTTGGCGGTGGCGCCCTCGAACAGGGCCATCAGCTTCTGCAGGGGGTCGTAGCCCTCGGCGCGCCGGTCGTGGATCAGGTCGAGGGCGGTCTGCACCTGCTCCTCGTCGAAGCGGGCGATCGGCAGGATCTTCGAGGCGTGCACGATCGCCGAGTCCAGGCCCGCCTTGACGCACTCGTCCAGGAACACGGAGTTCAGCAGGATCCGGGCGGCCGGGTTCAGCCCGAAGGAGATGTTCGACAGGCCGAGAGTGGTCTGCACGTCGGGATGGCGGCGCTTGAGCTCGCGGATCGCCTCGATGGTGGCGACGCCGTCCTTGCGGGACTCCTCCTGACCGGTGCAGATGGTGAAGGTCAGGCAGTCGATGAGGATGTCCTCCTCGCGGATGCCCCAGTTCCCGGTGAGGTCGTCGATGAGCCGTTCGGCGATCTCGACCTTCTTCTCGGGGGTGCGCGCCTGCCCTTCCTCGTCGATGGTCAGGGCGATCAGCGCGGCCCCGTGCTCCTTGGCCAGGGCGGTGACCTTCGCGAACCGCGACTCGGGGCCGTCGCCGTCCTCGTAGTTGACCGAGTTGATGACCGCGCGGCCGCCCAGCTTCTCCAGGCCGGCGCGGAGGACGTCGACCTCGGTGGAGTCCAGCACGATCGGCAGGGTGGAGGCGGTGGCGAAGCGGCCGGCCAGCTCCTCCATGTCGGCCACGCCGTCCCGGCCCACGTAGTCCACGCACAGGTCGAGCAGGTGGGCGCCCTCACGGATCTGCTCCCGGGCCATCTCCACACAGTCGTCCCAGCGACCCGCCAGCATCGCCTCGCGGAACTTCTTCGACCCGTTGGCGTTGGTGCGCTCACCGATCGCCAGGTACGAGGTGTCCTGCCGGAACGGAACCGTCTGGTAGAGGGAGGCGGCGCCCGGCTCGGGGCGGGGGTTGCGCTCGGCCGGGGTGAGGTCACGGACCCGCTCGACGACCTGACGCAGGTGCTCGGGGGTGGTGCCGCAGCAGCCGCCGATCAGGGACAGGCCGTAGTCGCGGACGAAGTTCTCCTGGGCGTCGGCGAGCTCCGGCGCGCTCAGCGGGTAGGTGGCACCGTCCTTGCCCAGGACCGGCAGGCCCGCGTTCGGCATGCAGGCCAGCGGGATACGGGCGTTGCGGGCCAGGTAGCGCAGGTGCTCGCTCATCTCGGCGGGGCCGGTCGCGCAGTTCATGCCGATCATGTCGATGCCGAGCGGCTCCAGGGCCGTCAGGGCGGCGCCGATCTCCGAGCCGAGCAGCATGGTGCCGGTCGTCTCGACGGTCACCGAGCAGATCAGCGGCACATCCAGGCCGGCGATCTCCCGGGCGCGGTGGGCGCCGAGGACGGCCGCCTTGGTCTGCAGCAGGTCCTGGGTGGTCTCGACGATGAGTGCGTCGGCACCGCCGGCGATGAGGCCCTCGGCGTTCTGCTGGTAGGCGTCGCGCAGCGTGGTGTACGCGACATGGCCGAGGGTGGGCAGCTTGGTGCCGGGGCCGATGGAGCCGAGGACCCAGCGCGTGCGTCCGTCGCGCCCGGCGAAGGCGTCGGCCGTCTCGCGGGCGATGCGGGCGCCGGCCTCGGACAGCTCGTGCACCCGCTCGGGGATGTCGTACTCGGCCATCGCGGCGAAGTTCGCGCCGAAGGTGTTGGTCTCGACACAGTCCACGCCCGCGTCGAAGTACGCCTCGTGGACCGAACGGACGATGTCGGGCCGGGTGACGTTGAGGATCTCGTTGCAGCCTTCGAGGTTCTGGAAGTCCTCGAGGGTGGGCTCCTGGGCCTGGAGCATCGTGCCCATGGCTCCGTCGGCCACCACCACGCGGGTGGCGAGGGCCTCGCGGAGCGCGGACACACGGGTCCGGCTGTCGGCGGAAGGGGTCGGCGGCACAGAGGCCATGAAGGGGCTCCCTTGGGTGCGACGGCTGTCGGCTTTGCGCTTCCGCTTCCGGAGGAGACCCGGGCCGGGCTCCCGAGGAGGGCGCACCCCGTCAGGGTAGCCGGGACCCGGGGCATATGGTCAGGGCGTCCACGGGGCGGACGAGGACCGTGTCGGGGTCACTCCGGGAAACGGGTGACGTGACGAGTGACGCAGCAGGAATCGACCGACCATTAGCGGGAGGTCGTCATGGACCGGTAGTGTTCGGCATTGCCGAACGGCGGCAGAAACGTCGCGCGTGGACGGTCGAAGGGGACGGAGGCAGGACGGCGATGGCACGGAACATCCAGTCGCTCGAACGGGCGGCCGCGATGCTGCGGCTGCTCGCGGGCGGCGAGCGGCGGCTCGGCCTCTCGGACATCGCCTCGTCGCTGGGCCTTGCCAAGGGCACGGCCCACGGCATATTGCGCACCCTCCAGCAGGAGGGCTTCGTCGAACAGGACGAAGCCTCCGGGCGGTACCAGCTGGGCGCCGAGCTGCTGCGGCTGGGGACCACCTACCTCGACGTCCACGAGCTGCGCGCGCGGGCCCTGGTGTGGACGGACGACCTGGCCCGTGCCAGCGGCGAGAGCGTCTATCTGGGCGTGCTGCACCAGCAGGGTGTGCTGATCGTGCACCACGTCTTCCGGCCGGACGACAGCCGGCAGGTCCTGGAGATCGGGGCCATGCAGCCGCTGCACTCCACGGCCCTGGGCAAGGTGCTGTCGGCGTACGACCCGGTGGCGCACAGCGAGGCCGTCGAGGCCGACCGCAAGGCGTTCACCGACCGGACCGTGTGCGAACTGGACGCGTTCGAGCAGATCCTCGACATCACCCGCGCGCGTGGGTACGCGGCGGACGTGGAGGAGACCTGGGAGGGTGTGGCGTCCATCGCCGCGCCCATCCACAACCGGCGGCGCATGCCGGTCGGAGCGGTCGGCATCACCGGGGCCGTGGAGCGGGTGGGCCGGGACGGCGAGGTGCGCCACGAGCTGATCGCCGCGGTGCGGGACTGTGCCCGCGCGGTGTCGCGGGATCTGGGCGCCGGACGGTTCTGAGCGCCGTACACCGCGCAAGGAGGACGACCGGGACGTCGTATGACGTTCCGGTCGATGCCACGCACTGACACAACCGGACACATCACCAGGCCGACACGCGCCGTATTTGCTACTCCGCAGTACGCATCAGACCTGGCAGTGTCGATAAATCAACACAACCAACAACGTTCGCGCATTCGATGACAGACCCCTTGACTCATGCGCGACGCCGAGGCAAGACTCCCGTCCATCGGTCGGCATTGTCGAACACCTACCGGCAATACGCGCTAGAGTGTGGCAACGCCAAGGACCGGATTCGCTCTCACCCCCGAGGGCGCGGAATCCCCGGAGGGACCCGGGGTTCGGCTTCCCTGGACGAAGGACAAAGGAGTCGCGGGTGTCCAGCTCCGACATCTTCATCGGCGAGACCATCGGTACCGCCATACTCATCCTGCTCGGCGGTGGCGTCTGCGCCGCCGTCACGCTGAAGGCCTCCAAGGCCCGCAACGCCGGCTGGCTCGCCATCACCTTCGGGTGGGGCTTCGCAGTGCTCACGGCGGTCTACACCTCGGCGCCGCTGTCCGGCGCGCACCTCAACCCCGCCGTGACGCTCGCACTCGCGATCAAGGACGACGACTGGAGCAACGTCCCGGTCTACTGGGCCGGACAGCTGCTCGGCGCCGCGATCGGCGCGGCCCTGGTCTGGGTCGCCTACTACGGCCAGTTCCACGCGCACCTCACCGACAAGGAGATCGTCGGCGGTCCGGGTGCGCAGGCCACGGCGGCGAAGGCCGTCGAGGCCCAGGAGAAGGGCGCCGGCCCGGTCCTGGGCATCTTCTCCACCGGCCCGGAGATCCGGAACGTGGTGCAGAACCTGCTCACGGAGATCATCGGCACCGTCGTGCTGGTGCTCGCCATCCTCACGCAGGGCCTGAACGACAAGGGCAACGGTCTGGGCACGCTGGGCGCCCTGGTCGTCGCACTCGTGGTCGTCTCGATCGGTCTGTCGCTCGGCGGCCCGACCGGCTACGCGATCAACCCGGCCCGTGACCTCGGTCCGCGCATTGTTCACGCCCTCCTGCCCCTGCCCAACAAGGGCGGCTCCGACTGGGGCTACGCCTGGATCCCGGTCGTCGGTCCGCTGATCGGCGCGGCGATCGCCGCAGGCATCTACAACGTCGCATTTGCTTAAAGAGCACCAAGAGCGCCGGGCCCGGACCTCCGGGCACCGGGGCACCGAGCCTCACAGCACGCGCCGTACGTATACAGCTCCATCACCACGGAACTCCCAGGAGAAACAGTGACCGACGCCCACACCGCCGGCCCGTTCATCGCCGCCATCGACCAGGGCACCACCTCGTCCCGCTGCATCATCTTCGACCGCGACGGCCGTATCGTCTCCGTCGACCAGAAGGAGCACGAGCAGATCTTCCCGAAGCCGGGCTGGGTCGAGCACAACGCCAACGAGATCTGGACCAACGTCCAGGAGGTCGTCGCCGGTGCGGTCGCGAAGGCCGGCATCACCCGCGACGACATCAAGGCCATCGGCATCACCAACCAGCGCGAGACCACGCTGCTGTGGGACAAGAACACCGGTGAGCCCGTCCACAACGCCATCGTCTGGCAGGACACCCGCACCGACGCCCTCTGCAAGGAGCTCGGCCGCAACGTCGGCCAGGACCGCTTCCGCCGCGAGACCGGCCTTCCCCTAGCCTCCTACTTCGCCGGTCCCAAGGCCCGCTGGCTGCTCGACAACGTCGAGGGCCTGCGCGAGCGCGCCGAGGCGGGCGACATCCTGTTCGGCACCATGGACACCTGGGTCATCTGGAACCTGACCGGTGGTGTCGACGGAGGACAGCACGTCACCGACGTCACCAACGCCTCCCGCACCATGCTGATGAACCTGCACACCATGGAGTGGGACGAGAAGATCGCCGAGTCCATCGGCGTGCCGCTCGCGATGCTGCCCGACATCCGCTCCTCCGCCGAGGTGTACGGCGAGATCAAGGGCGGCAAGCTCGGTGACCTGCTCGGCGGCATCCCGGTCGCCTCCGCGCTCGGCGACCAGCAGGCGGCCCTGTTCGGCCAGACCTGTTTCTCCGAGGGTGAGGCCAAGTCGACGTACGGCACCGGCACGTTCATGCTGATGAACACCGGCGAGAAGATCATCAACTCGTACTCCGGCCTGCTGACCACCGTCGGCTACCGCATCGGCGACGACGCTCCGGTCTACGCCCTCGAGGGCTCGATCGCCGTCACCGGTTCGCTGGTGCAGTGGATGCGCGACCAGATGGGCCTGATCAGCACCGCCGCCGAGATCGAGACCCTGGCGCTCTCGGTCGAGGACAACGGCGGCGCGTACTTCGTGCCGGCCTTCTCCGGCCTGTTCGCCCCGTACTGGCGCTCCGACGCCCGCGGTGTGATCGCCGGCCTCACCCGGTACGTCACCAAGGCGCACCTGGCGCGCGCCGTTCTGGAGGCCACGGCCTGGCAGACCCGTGAGATCACCGACGCCATGACGAAGGACTCCGGCGTCGAGCTCGCGGCCCTCAAGGTCGACGGCGGCATGACCTCCAACAACCTGCTGATGCAGACCCTCTCGGACTTCCTGGACGCCCCCGTGGTGCGTCCGATGGTCGCCGAGACCACCTGCCTCGGCGCCGCCTACGCCGCCGGTCTCGCCGTCGGCTTCTGGACCAGCACGGAGGACCTGCGCGCCAACTGGCGCCGGGCCGCCGAGTGGACCCCCCGCATGGACGCGGAGATCCGCGACCGTGAGTACAAGAGCTGGCTCAAGGCCGTCGAGCGGACCATGGGCTGGCTCGAGGACGAGAGCTGACGAGAGCTCTGACGAGGAGTTAGTAACCCGAAATGACCAGTCAGACCACCCTGCAGTCCGTGCCTGCCCTCGGTACACGCCCGGCCTCCGGCTTCAACCCGAGCCGCGCCGAGACCCGGGAGCAGCTCGCCAAGGCGTCGTACGACCTTCTCGTGATCGGCGGCGGCATCCTGGGCATCTCCACCGCCTGGCACGCCGCGCAGTCCGGCCTGCGGGTGGCTCTGGTCGACGCCGGTGACTTCGCCGGCGCCACCTCCTCCGCCTCCTCCAAACTGCTCCACGGCGGTCTGCGCTATCTGCAGACCGGCGCGGTGAAGCTGGTGGCGGAGAACCACTTCGAGCGCCGTGCGGTCTCCCGTCAGGTGGCCCCCCACCTGGCGAACCCGCTCACGTTCTACCTCCCCGTGTACAAGGGCGGGCCGCACGGCGCGGCGAAGCTCGGGGCGGGCGTGTTCGCCTACTCCGCGCTGTCGGCGTTCGGTGACGGTGTCGGGCATCTGCTCTCGCCGGCGAAGGCCGCGCAGGACGTGCCCGAGCTGCGCACCGACAACCTCAAGGCCGTCGCCGTGTACGGCGACGACCAGATGAACGACTCCCGGATGGCGCTGATGACGGTCCGCGCGGCCGTCGAGTCGGGCGCGGTGGTGCTGAACCACGCCGAGGTGACGGGCCTGCGCTTCACCAAGGGCCGGGTGACGGGCGCCGATCTGCGCGACCGTCTCTCCGGCGACGAGTTCGGCGTGAACGCCCGCCTGGTACTGAACGCGACCGGACCGTGGGTCGACCACCTGCGCAAGATGGAGGACCCGAATGCCGCGCCGTCGATCCGTCTGTCGAAGGGCGCGCATCTGGTCCTGAAGCGGACGTCTCCGTGGAAGGCCGCCCTCGCCACCCCGATCGACAAGTACCGCATCACCTTCGCCCTCCCCTGGGAGGACATGCTGCTGCTCGGCACGACCGACGAGGAGTTCGAGGGCGACCCGGCGGACGTCGCCGTCAACGACAAGGACATAACCCAGATCCTGGACGAGGCGGCGTTCTCGATCCGGGACCAGCAGCTGAGCCCCTCCCTGATCACGTACGCCTTCGCGGGTCTGCGGGTGCTGCCGGGCGGGCCCGGCGACACGGCGAAGGCCAAGCGCGAGACCGTGGTGACCGAGGGCAAGGGCGGCATGCTGTCCGTCGCGGGCGGCAAGTGGACGACCTTCCGGCACATCGGCCGTACGGTCATGCAGAAGCTGGAGTCGCTGCCGGGGCGCCCGCTGGGCGAGGACTTCGAGCCGATCTCCTCGCTGCCGAAGAAGCTGCCGCTGCCGGGCATCGCCAACCCGCGCGCGGTCGCCCACCGCCTGCTGACCGACCGCCCGGCGCCGGGCCCGCGCATGGGCGCGGACACCGCCAAGCACCTGGCCACGCACTACGGTTCGCTGGCCTTCGACATCGCCCGCCTGGCCAACGAGAACCCGGAGCTGGGCGAGCGCGTCCACCCGGACGCGCCGGAGATCTGGGCGCAGGTCGTCTACGCCCGCGACAACGAGTGGGCGGAGACGGCGGACGACGTGCTGCGCCGACGTACGACGCTGACGATCCGCGGCCTGGCCACGAACGAGGTCCGTGCGAAGGTCCAGGACCTGCTCGACAAGAAGTAGACCCCTCGGCCGGCCCCACTCCCCCTGACCGGGGGCCGGCAGCACGAGGGACGGCCCCATCCGCACCGGGGCCGGACCACGAAAGGGGCGGCTCCACGCCGACGGAGCCGCCCCTTTCGCCGTCCCTGCTCGGGGCCGACGCTCCGATCCCGGCTTCGATGTACGCCTGACCAGTGCATTTCCTCTCCCGTTCACCCGGCTGAACCCCCATAATGACCTGAGACATCCGATGTCTGAGTGAGGATGTCTGGACGATGAGCGACAGGGAGGCCGGTCATGGCAGTCACCGACGAGGCGATCGAGAAGATCAAGGGCATGATCGTCTCCGGCGCGCTGCGCCCCGGTGACCGGCTGCCCAAGGAGAGCGAGCTCGCGGCCGAGCTCGGGCTGTCCCGCAACTCCCTGCGGGAGGCCGTGCGTGCTCTGTCGCTGATCCGGATCCTGGACGTGCGGCAGGGCGACGGCACCTATGTGACGAGCCTCGACCCGCAACTGCTCCTCGAGGCGCTGAGCTTCGTCGTCGACTTCCACCGCGACGACACGGTCCTGGAGTTCCTCGCCGTGCGCCGCATCCTGGAGCCGGCCGCGACGGCGATGGCGGCGCTGCGCATCAGCGAGCAGCAACTGGACGCGCTGGACGCACAGTTGGACAAGCTCGGTGACGACCCGTCGGTGGAGGAGCTGGTCGCCTGCGACCTGGAGTTCCACCGGGGCATCGTGCAGAGCGCCGGCAACTCGGTGCTGTGCTCCCTGCTCGACGGCCTGTCCGGGCCGACCACCCGGGCCCGGATCTGGCGCGGGCTCACCCAGGAGGACGCGGTGGGCCGCACCCTGCGCGAGCACAGGGCCATCCTGGCGGCGCTGCGCGACCGGGACGCGGAGGCCGCGCGGTCGTGGGCGACCGTGCACATCGGGAGCGTGGAGCAGTGGCTGCGGTCGACGCTGTGACAGGGGCCGGACAGGGGGTGTTCGGGGGTGGTGAACGGGGCAGTGATCCGTTCACTCCCCCGTGCAAGGGGGCTGCGGTCGCCCCCGCCGCACGCCGTAAGGTTGGGTGGTCAGGCGAGGGCACGTCGGAAGGAGGCACTGGGTGATCGAGCTCGAGGGGGTTCCCGAGCTGATCGACCCGGTCATGGTGGCCGCGTTCGAGGGCTGGAACGATGCCGGCGACGCCGCCTCCACCGCGGTCGCGCATCTGGAGAGGGAGTGGAAGGGCGAGGTCTTCGCGGCGCTGGACGCCGAGGACTACTACGACTTCCAGGTGAACCGCCCCACGGTGTGGATGGACGGCGGCGTGCGCAAGATCACGTGGCCGACGACAAGGTTGTCGGTGGTCCGGGTCGGCGGCGAGAAGCCGCGCGACCTGGTGCTTGTCCGGGGTATCGAACCGTCCATGCGCTGGCGCTCGTTCTGCAACGAGTTGCTCGGCTTCGCGCACGAGCTGGGTGTGGAGCTGGTGGTCATCCTGGGCGCGCTGCTCGGTGACACCCCGCACACACGTCCGGTCCCGATCAGCGGGACCACGTCCGACGCGGATCTGGCGCGCCGGATGGACCTGGAGGAGACCAAGTACGAGGGGCCCACGGGCATCGTCGGCGTCCTGCAGGAGGCGTGCACGCACGCGGGCGTGCCGGCCGTCAGCCTCTGGGCGGCCGTGCCGCACTACGTCTCGCAGCCACCCAACCCGAAGGCCACGCTGGCCCTGCTCAACCGGCTCGAGGACCTGATCGACGTGCGCATCCCGCTGGGCGAGCTGCCCGAGGACGCGCGGGCCTGGCAGGTGGGGGTGGACCAGCTGGCCGCGGAGGACAGCGAGGTCGCCGAGTACGTCCAGACGCTGGAGGAGGCCCGGGACACCGCGGAGCTGCCCGAGGCGTCGGGTGAGGCGATCGCCCGCGAGTTCGAGCGCTATCTGCGGCGCCGGGACGGGGGCGACGGCCCGCCGTATCTGCGGGACAATCCCGGGGAGCGGAGCCGGCCGCCGAAGCCGAGCACGGACGACGACGATTCGTCGGAGAACTGAACGGGCGGTGCGCCTCGGGCGCACCGCCCTGTTCCGTCAGGCCTGTACCGCCGCCTTTTTCGATCAGGCCCGGACGGAGTCCGTCGGGTCGTTCAGGCCGGTACGGCGACCACGGAGTACGTCGTCTCGGGCGTCGGCGTTGTGGTGAACCGGGCGTTGGGCAGGTAGAGCCGGTCCTTGTACACGGCCGCTGTCGTCGGCACGTCGAAGTCCGCGTCCGTGATGCGGCGCTGGAAGACCCCGCTGCGGCCGTCGGACGCCAGCTTGAACACGTCGATCGCGTTCTGCCGGTTCTGTACGACGTACAGCGTCCGCCCGATGCGCAGCAGTCCGTCGCCGTTGGTGAGCGGGGCCGCGTCGCCGAGGTCGACCAGCCGGGTGACGCCGGTGTGATGGTCGACCCGGTGCAGGCCGCCGACTCCGGACTGCACCACGAGGAGCGCCGAGCCGTCGGGCGTGCGGCTGACGCCGTTGGCGTTCACGGCCCCGTCGCCGACCTGGCTCCAGTCGCCGCTCAGCGGGAGACGTACGACGTCGGAGGCGTCCGGCAGTTCACCGGCGCGGCCGAGCGGCAGGGCGTACAGCGTGGGCTGGAACGAGTCCGTGAACCAGGCCGCGCGCGGGGTCAGGAAGACGTCGTTGACGAAGGTCGGGGTGGTCGTGGCGAGGACGTACGAGGCGATGGTCTCGCCACTGCGCACATCCACGACCCGGGCGCCGGAGTCGCGCCCGGAGACGAACAGGCGGCCCCGGTCGTCGAGTTTGAGACCGACCGACGGCGTGCCGGGCCCGGCGGAGATGATCCCGCCCTCGCCGGTGCGCAGGTCGGCGCGGTAGATGGAGCCGTCGCCGAGCGAACCGAGGTAGGCGTACGGTCCGCGCCCGATCGCGATGCCCTCCGGGCGGAAGCCGTTCGGCAGCGGGATCACGTCCGGCCAGGTGGCCGTGGACCGCGCGGTGGCGCCGGCCGGTGAGGCGGTCAGCGCGGCGCCGGTGGTCAACGCGCCGAGCGCGAGAAGTCTGCGGCGCGTCAGAGAGTGTGCGAAGGAACCGTGTGTGGGTGCCACGGATCGTCCTTCCGCGTAGGGACCGGCAGTTGGCCCGGTCCAGCGGTCAACTACCGCTCCACCCCATCACAAGCGCCGCTGCGGCCACAGCTCCTGACAGACCATCGACAGCGCCTCGACAGCATCTGGCCTGATTATGCCGTGACATCTGTTTCAGGACGGATTGAACACGTTACCCCATTCAACTTGTATTCAAACCGAGTTGGCGAATTGGGTCTGGACGGCCCGCCCCGGGAGTGCTTGGTTGTCTGCCGAAGGCGCGCCGCAGCACCGCTACTTGGCATCCGCACGGACCGAAGGGAGCGGTATCCGATGAACGAGCAGGCACAGCCGGCGCAGGACCCGGGCGCATCCGGGCCGGGGCCCGACGGAGCGGGATTCACCTATCGAGGAGCCGAGCAGGAACTGATCGTCGTAGCCCGTCCCGAGTCCAGGCTGCGTGCCCGGGCCGAGGGCGTCCGGTCGGCGGCCGGCGCCGACGTCTCGGCGCTCAACATGTTCCTCGGTGACGAACAGCTCTCCCTGGAACCGCTGTTCGGCAGCGAGGAACGCCTCCAGCAGGCACCCGGCGCGGAGAGCGCGCCCGACCTCGCCCTGTTCTACCGGGTGCGCGGCGGGGAGAGCCGCGCCCAGGTCTTGCGTGCGCGGATCGCCGCACTGCCGGGGATCGACACGGCGTACGTCAAGCCGGGCGCCGTACCCGCCGCCGTGGGGCAGGTCGGGCAGGACAGCGGACGGCTCAAGGAAGGCGCGCCGGTCACGCCCGACTTCAGCGGCCGGCAGGGCTATCTGCGGCCCGCGCCGGAGGGCGTGGACGCCCACTGGGCCTGGCAGCGGCCGGGCGGCTCAGGACAGGGCGTGACCGTGATCGACGTCGAGGGCGGCTGGCAGCTCGGCCACGAGGACCTGGCCGCCAAGCTCGCCGGCGTGGTCGTCGGCACTCCGCTGACCGATCTCGCCTGGCGCAACCACGGCACCGCGGTGATCGGCGTCATCGGTGGCGACCGGGGCGAGCGCGGCGTCACCGGCATCGCACCGGACGCGGTGACCGCGGCCGCGTCGTTCCAGGGCCTCGGCACGGCGGCGGCGATCCATGCGGCGGCCGACCGGCTCGCGCCGGGCGACATCGTGCTGATCGAACTCCACCGGCCGGGGCCCCGGTTCGACTTCGCGGAGCGCGACGACCAGCGGGGCTACATCGCCCTCGAATGGTGGCCGGACGACTACGCGGCCGTCCGCTACGCCACCGCCAAGGGCATCCTGGTCGTGGCGGCCGCCGGCAACGGCGCCGAGTCGCTCGACGACGCGGTCTACGAACGTCGTCCCGACGAATTCCCGGAGTGGTGGCGCAACCCGTTCAACCCCTCCAACGAGTCCTCCGGCGCGGTGCTGGTCGGCGCGGGCGCCCCGCCGCCGGGCACGCACGGCCGCGACCACGGCCCGGACCGCTCCCGGCTCGCGTTCTCCAACTACGGCTCCCGCGTGGACGCGCAGGGCTGGGGGCGTGAGGTGACGACGACCGGCGGCTTCTGGGACCGGCCCGGCGACCTGCAGGGCGGGCCCGAGGAGATCGCCTGGTACACCGACACGTTCTCGGGGACCTCCTCCGCCTCCCCGGTGGTGGTCGGCGCGCTGGCCGCGCTGCAGGGCATGCTCAAGACGGCCGGCCAGCAGCCGATGTCCCCGCAGCTGGCCCGCACGGTGCTGCGGTCCACGGGCTCCCCGCAGCAGGACGCGCCGGGCCGGCCCGCCTCCCAGCGGATCGGCAACCGGCCCGACATCAGGGCGGCCGTCGCCCATCTGCTGCCGCACGCGGTCGGCTCGGGCCGGGCCGAGCGGTACTGGGACGAGCTCCTGCCGTATCCGCGCGAACTCCCGCCCCGCCTCCGGCTGTTCGTGGCCGGCGGCTGGCGCAACCTCAACCACCCGTCCCCCGAGATCCGCCAGGCGGTGCACACCGCCTTCGCGGGGGGACGGCCCGACGTCCGAGTGTGGTTCTCGGACGACGAGATCGTCGGCCTGGTCGTCACCGGCTGACGAACCCATCACATCAAGGGAAGGTGACACCCGTATGAGCACCACCCCGCAGATGAGTCACATGGGACAGCAGCAGGGCCAGCAGTTCCCGAGCACCTCGCCGTACCAGCAGCAGCCGTACGGCATGGGCGGCACCCTGGAGCAGCTCCAGCAGCTCGGTCAGCAGCAGCCGTACCAGCAGCTGCTGCAGCAGCTCGGGCAGCAGCAGGGCTACGGCCAGCCGCAGCAACAGCAGGTCGAGCAGCAGGTGCAGCAGCTGCTCCAGCAGGTGACGCAGTCAGCGATCCAGCAGGTCTCGGCACAGGTGCTGCACGCCGGCATCGCCAACGGCTACGTCGACATCGTGCAGCCGCTGCCGGGCCAGCCGCAGCAGATCTTCCTGCGCTTCCCGGACGGCTTCCGCGTCCTCAACAACCCGACGCCGCAGGCCCACGACGAGATCCAGGAGGCCTTCGCGTTCGGCCACCAGGTCGTCGGCATCTGGGACAGCGCGTCGCCGGCGATCCTGCGCAGCGTCCGGGTGCAGAAGCTCTGACGCACACCGGCAGGTAGGTGACGCGAAGGGCGGTTCCTCCCGCGGGGAGGAACCGCCCCTCTCGTGCCTACAGGGCCACGCCGAGCAGAGCGTCCACCGCGCGCGACACCACTCCGGGTGCACCGGTGTCCGTACCGCCCTGCTCCTGCTGCAGGGCGACCCAGCGGTCCACGGCGGCCAGCGCGGCCGGAGCGTCCAGGTCGTTCGCCAGTGCCTCGCGGATCTCCTCCACGAGCGCCTCGGCGGCCGGACCGTCGGGCCGGGAGACGGCGGCACGCCACCGTCCGAGCCGCGCCACCGCGTCCTCGAGCACCTGGTCGGTCCACTCCCAGTCGGCCCGGTAGTGGTGGGAGAGCAGCGCGAGCCGGATGGCGGCGGGGTCGACGCCGTCGCGCCGCAGCTGCGAAACGAAGACCAGGTTGCCCTTGGACTTGGACATCTTCTCGCCGTCCAGGGCGACCATGCCGGCGTGGACGTACGCCTTGGCCATGGGGAACTCCCCCGTCAGCACCTGGGCGTGCGAGGCCCCCATCTCGTGGTGCGGGAAGGCGAGGTCGGAGCCGCCACCCTGCACGTCGAAGCCCATGCCGAAATGGTCCAGGGCAATGGCGACGCACTCGATGTGCCAGCCGGGGCGACCGCGGCCGAGCGAGCCGCCGTCCCAGCTGGGCTCGCCCTCGCGGGCCGCCATCCACAGCATCGGGTCCAGCGGGTTCTTCTTGCCGGGCCGGTCGGGGTCGCCGCCGCGCTCGGCGGACAGCAGCCGCATGGCGGCGGCGTCGAGGTTCGAGACCTTGCCGAAGTCCGGGTCGGCCTCGACGGAGAAGTAGATGTCGCCCTCGAGTTCGTAGGCGGCGCCGGCGTCCCGCAGCCGCTCGACGAGCGGGACGATCCCGGGTATCGCCTCGACGGCCCCTATGTAGTGCCGCGGCGGCAGCATCCGCAGGGCGGTCATGTCCTCGCGGAACAGGGTCGTCTCCTTCTCGGCGAGGGCGACCCAGTCGATGCCGTCGCGCTGCGCCCGCTCGAGCAGCGGATCGTCGACGTCGGTGACGTTCTGGACGTAGTGGACCTGCCGCTTCGTGTCGAGCCACACGCGCTGCACCAGGTCGAACGCGTTGTACGTCGCCGCGTGCCCCATGTGGGTGGCGTCGTACGGCGTGATACCGCAGACGTAGATACGGGCGACGGGACCGGGGTCGAGGGTGACCAGATCACCGGTCGCGGTGTCGTGGATCCTGAGGTCGCGGCCCTGACCTGGCAGGGCGGGGACCTCGGAAGCGGGCCAGGCATGCATGTCATGAGCCTAACCGGCCGGAAGTTCCGTATACGAACGGGAGTGGGTCGGATGGCCGGGAAGGCGGTCTTGTGCAGACCGTGCGGATGTGCAGCGGCCTGTTTTCAGGTGACTCGCGCCGGTGTCGACGCCGGCTGGGTCCGCTCACCGCGCCGGCGGGGTGCCGCGCGTCACACCGGCGGCCACGGAATCGCCGGCCACTCCCCGCTCGGCTCCGGATGCTTCCCGGACGCCAGCAACCCGTCGACCCGCGCGCGCGTGGCTTCGAGTTCCGCCCGTGTGATGAGTGCGGTCAGCCGGGTCGCCAGCGTCCCGCCCTCGTCGAGCGCCGCCTTCAGGCCCTTGAGCGCCTCGACCGCCTCCCCCGTCAGTGGCTCGCCCGCCCAGCCCCACAGCAGCGTCCGCAGTTTGTTCTCGACGTTGAAGGTGACGCCGTGGTCGATGCCGTACAGCCGCCCGTCTGCGGTCGGCAGCAGATGGCCGCCCTTGCGGTCCGCGTTGTTGATCACCGCGTCGAGGACGGCCAGTCGCCGCAGCCGCTCGTCGTCGGCGTGCACCAGCAGCGCGGTCCTGCCGTCCCCGACCTCCGCGAACCCGATCGCCTTCCAGCCGGGCTGCGGCTCCTCCCCCTCCACGAGGGCGAGGAGTTCCGCGTCGGGCGTCTGCTCGATCCACAACTGGCACATTCCCTCGCCGTACGGCCCGTCCCGCAGCACGGTCGCCGGCACGAGCCCCCAGCCGGTCGCCTCGGAGACCTCGTACGCCGCCACCTCACGCTGGGCGAGCGTCCCGTCGGGAAAGTCCCACAGGGGTCTCTCGCCGGCCACGGGCTTGTAGACGCAGGTCGCCTCACGGCCCTCGTGGGCGACCGTGCAGTACAGCGCCGCGTTGGAGGCGTCACGGATACGGCCGCGCACGGTCAGCTCCCCGCGCTCGAGCAGTTCGGCTGGGGTCACCTCGGCCGTCACGCTCCGCGGCGGTATCCGTTCTGGCGCGGACATACGTGTCCTTCCGGGTCGAGCGGCAGGCTGCACAGCGGGCACGGCGGCCGGCCGGCGTTGACGACGTCGAGGGCGCGCTTGGCGAAGGCTCTCGCCTGCGCGCCGGTGAGCCGGACCCGCAGCATCGGGGGCCCGTTCTCCTCGTCCTGAAGGAGCCGCTCCTCGGCCTCCGCGAGGTCCTCCTCGGAGTCGGCGTCGAGTTCCACGAGGGCCTGCGCCTCGACGATCATGCGCTGTTCCTCGCCGTCCCAGGCGAGGGCCATGGTGCCGACCCGGAACTCCTCCTCGATCGGTGTGTCGAGGGGATCGGTGTCGGCGATCTCGTTGGGCGCCACGGCGGGCACGGAAGCGCTGCCGCCGCTACGGCGTACGACCTCGTCCAGCAACTCGTCCATGCGCTCGGCGAGCGCGGCTACCTGAGTCTTCTCCAGTGCCACGCTGGTCACCCGGGAGCCGGCGATGGCCTGGAGGAAGAAGGTACGGCGCCCGGGCAGTCCGACCGTGCCGGCCACGAAGCGGTCCGGCGGGTCGTAGAGGAACACCTGACGGGACACGTCCTGTCTCCATTGGAATCGTTCGGATCGTGAGTACGTGAAGGTCCGTGCGTGAACGCGTGTGTGTGGACCGCTTCACCCTACTGCGGCCGACGATCACGGTGCGCCCGCACCGCCCCCCACCGGGGCGTCCTCGGCAGGGGGTTCCTCGCGCGGCACGAGGGACGCGAAATCACCGGTGTCCCCGAGCCGTACGAGGAACGGCCGCAGCCGTGTGTAACGGATCGCGGTGATGGAACACGGTTCAACGGAAATCCTCTGGAAGAGGTCGAGATGAAGTCCGAGTGCGTCCGCCACCAGCGACTTGATGATGTCACCGTGCGAGCACATGAGATACACGGCGTCGGCACCGTGGTCGCGCTCCACGCGCGCGTTCCATTCGCGTACCGCCTCGGCGGCCCGGGTCTGCATGGCCCGCATGGACTCGCCGCCGGGGAAGGCGGCCGCGGACGGATGCGCCTGCACGACCTCCATGAGGGGCTCGTCCTTGAGTTCGGCCAGTTTGCGTCCGGACCAGTCGCCGTAGTGGCATTCCCCGATCCGCTCGTCGATGTGCGCGCGCAGCCCGGGCCGCGCGTCGAGCAGCGGCTGGATCGTCTCCTGGCAGCGCTGGAGGGGGCTGGCGACGACCTCGGAGATCGGCAGCTCGGCGAGGCGCCCGGGCAGCGCGGCGGCCTGCGCGGCGCCCCGTTCGTCGAGGGCGACGCCGGGCGTCCAGCCGGCGAGCACTCCCGAGGTGTTGGCGGTGGAACGTCCGTGCCGGACGAGGATCAGCGTGGGCATGCGGCCCAGGGTAGGCATACGCCCGCATGCGACGGCGGGCCCAGGGCGGGAGAATACGCTCCGTGATCGTCGACTGTGCCATCTACCGCGACGGGCGCCGGACGGAGGGTCCCGAGGACCTCTCCGACGCCCTGGCCCAGTGCCGCCTCGGGGGTGACGCCTTCGTCTGGATCGGCCTGTACGAGCCGACGGAGAACGAGTTCGACCAGGTCACGGAGGAGTTCGGGCTGCATCCCCTGGCCGTCGAGGACGCTCTGAAGGCGCATCAGCGCCCCAAGCTCGAGGTGTACGACGACTCGTTGTTCATGGTCCTCAAACCTGTGGGGTACGAGCCGAAGAGCGATGTCGTCTCCTCGGGCGAGGTCATGGTCTTCGTCGGCGACTCGTTCGTGGTGACCGTACGGCACGGCGAGGAGGCGCCCCTCGCGGCCGTCCGGCACCGGCTGGAGGCGGAGCCGGAGATGCTCCGGCACGGTCCCACGGCCGTGCTGTACTCGATCGCCGACGCGGTGGTCGACCACTACGTGGACGTGGCGCGCGAGCTGGGGACCGACCTGGAGGAGCTGGAGGCGGAGGTCTTCGCGCCGGACACCGGCGGCTCGCGCCACACGGCGTCCAGCATCTACGCCTTCAAACGGCAGGTCCTGGAGTTCCGCAGGGCCACCGGTCCGCTGGCGCAGCCGCTGACCCGGCTCGCCGGCACGGGGCTCTACGGCATCCACGTGCCCTTCGTCCACGAGAAGGCGCAACCGTTCTTCCGCGACGTGAGCGACCACCTCACGCGTGTGAACGAGTCCGTGGAGGGCCTGGACCGGCTCGTCTCGGACATCCTCTCGGCGCATCTGGCGCAGATGAGCGTCCGGCAGAACGACGACATGCGGAAGATCTCCGCGTGGGCGGCCATGGCCGCGGTCCCCACGATGATCGCGGGCATCTACGGCATGAACTTCGACCACATGCCGGAGCTGCACTGGGTGTGGTCGTATCCGGCGGTGATCGTGGTCCTGGCCGCCCTGGAGGTCTCCCTGTTCCGGCTGTTCAAGAGCCGCGGCTGGCTTTAGGCGTGCCTGTCCGTCAGGCGAACTCGGCGGCCGTCGTGGCCGGCCCGCCGAGTGCGTCGCGTCGCTCCGGCATCTTCAGGGACACCATCCGCCGCCAGCCCGCGAAGCGTTCCCACGCGTACACGGCGTGGATGCCGGCCACGAGCACCGCCGACTTCGCCCGCGGCCAGCCGAGGATGCGTCCCATGTGGGCCATCACGGCGAGGCTGACGTCCCGGTAGATCCGGATCTCGGCGAGCGCGGACTCGCGCAGGGTCCGCTGGATGGCGCGGCCGTGCCCGGCGTGGGCGAAGCGCAGGAGTTCCTCGTGGCAGTAGGCGAGGTGGTTGTCCTCGTCGCTGGAGATCATCTTCACCGCGCGGCCGACGTCGGGGTGGTCGGCGAAGTGCTTGCGCAGCAACTCCATCTGTTCGGAGGCCCGCTGTTCGGTCACCCGGCTGTGGGCGAGGTAGGTGACGATGTCCTGCACGCTGAGCGGCTGGTCGCTCTTGAGCTTGTCGTGGGCGAGGCCGATGCCGTTCCGCTCGAGGATCATGGTGTAGTCGGTCTCGGGCGGGACCGGGACGGGTTCGAGGCCGCGCTTCTTCAGCAGGGCGTTGAAGATCCGCCCGTGCTTGTCCTCGTCCGCGCCGTGTCGGGTGATCTTGGGGGCGAGTTCGCGTTCGCTCGCCGGGACGAGCGCGGCGATCCGGGCGTTCTCCCAGCCGCCCTGCGACTCCCCGCTGGCCGCGATGGAGCAGAAGAGCCGGAAGGACTCGTCGTTGTCGAGGATCTCCTGGAACAGACTCTTGGCCGAAAGCATCGTGGGGCACCTCTCTGCATTCCGCAGGATTCCGCAAAGAACGAGTCAAATGCGGCATGAGGGGCGCTGCAACAGCTGTGTCGGACAACTCCGCCAAAAGGATGACCGCCAGGGTCATGGCGCGGCGTAACCGCGCGGGTCCCGGCGCGTTGTTCCCCGTGACGGCCGTGGCGGGGAAGACCCCCGAGCCCCCACCACGGCCGCTGAAAACCTCCCCCCGGTGTTCCCGGTGTTACGCGAGCCCGGCGCGCTCCAGGGCCTCGGCGCCGGCGCGGAGCGAGGCGAGGCGCTCGTCGAGGGTGAAACCGGCGGGGGCGAGGGTGAGGGTGGTGACCCCGGCCGCCGCGTAGGCCTTCATCCGGTCGGCGATCCGCTCCACCGAACCGAGCAGCGTGGTCCGGTCGATCAGCTCGTGCGGGACGGCGGCCGCGGCGCCCTGCTTGTCGCCGGACAGGTACTTGTCCTGGATCTCGGCCGCCGCCGTCTCGTACCCCATGCGCTGGGCGAGTTGGTTGTAGAAGTTCTGCTTGCGGCTTCCCATACCGCCGACGTACAGCGCGGTGTAGGGACGGAAGGTGTCGGCGAGCCTGGCCACGTCCTTGTCGTCGCCGACCGCGAGGGGCAGCGTCGGGCAGACGTCGAAGCCGTCCAGGGTCTTGCCGGCCTTCTCGCGCCCCGCGCGCAGGTAGGTGATCGCGGTGTCCTCGAGGTGGTCGGCGCTCGGGAAGATGAGGAGCGCCCCGTCGGCGATCTCGCCGGTCTGCTCGAGGTTCTTCGGGCCGATGGCGGCGATGTACAGCGGGATGTGCTCGCGCTTCGGGTGCACGGTCAGCTTGATGGGCTTGCCCGGGCCGCCGGGCAGGGGCAGCGTCCAGTGCTCTCCCTCGTACGACAGCCGCTCCCGCGTCATCGCCTTCCGTACGATCTCGACGTATTCGCGGGTCCGCGCCAGCGGCTTGTCGAACTTGACGCCGTACCAGCCCTCGGAGACCTGCGGGCCGGAGACGCCGAGGCCGAGCCGGAAGCGTCCGCCGGAGAGGGAGTCGAGGGTGGCCGCGGTCATGGCGGTCATCGCGGGCTGGCGGGCCGGGATCTGGAAGATCGCCGAGCCGACGTCGATCCGCTCGGTCTGGGCGGCGACCCAGGTGAGCACCGTGGCCGCGTCGGAGCCGTAGGCCTCGGCGGCCCAGCACACGGCGTACCCGAGCCGGTCGGCCTCCTGCGCCACGGCGAGATTGTCCGAGTCCATCCCGGCGCCCCAGTAGCCGAGGTTGATCCCGAGCTGCATGGCCGAATCCCCTTACCCATCAGTAGCGTCCCTTGTGCGCAGACCCTAGCGCGACTCACAGGGCCGCGGACTGTCGCGTCCCGCACAGCGGCGGGCGGTTCGGGTCCCCCCGGCGCTGACGGAAACTGGTTATCCACAGGCCCCCACGCCACGACCCCTGGCCAGTAATGTCGGCGTCCATGGAGCAGAGGCATCTCGGCCGTACCGGCCTGCGCGTGTCCCGCATCGGGCTCGGCACCCTGACGTGGGGACGTGACACCGACGAGCACGACGCCGCGGACCTCTTGAAGACGTTCTGGGAAGCGGGCGGAACGCTCGTCGACACCGCGGACGTGTACGGCGACGGAGAGGCCGAGTACCTGCTGGGACGCCTCATAGAAGGCCTGGTGCCGCGGCGCGACCTGGTGATCTCCACCAAGGCCGGCAGTGTGCCCGACCCGGACCGGCGCTTCGACGGCTCGCGCGGCCACCTGCTCTCCGCTCTGGACGCCTCGCTCGCCCGTCTCGGCACGGACTACGTCGACCTCTGGCACATCCACGCCTTCGACCCGGACACCCCGCTCGAGGAGACCCTCCAGGCCCTCGACATCGCCGTCACCAGCGGCCGCGCGCGCTACGCCGGCGTCTCCGACTTCTGCGGCTGGCAGCTCGCCAAGGCCGCGACCTGGCAGCTGGCGGCACCGGGGGCACGGACGCGGCTGGCGAGCACGCAGATGGAGTACTCGCTGCTGCAGCGCGGCGTGGAGCGCGAGGTGCTGCCGGCCGCGCTGGACCTGGGGATCGGTCTGCTGCCGTCCTCCCCGCTGGGCCGCGGTGTGCTCACCGGCAAGTACCGCAACGACGCCCTGCCGCCCGACTCGCGCGGTGCCTCGGACCACTTGGCGCCCTTCGTCGAGCCGTACCTCGACGACACCGCGAGCCGCATCGTCGACGCCGTGGCGACCGCGGCGGACGGGCTGGCGGTGACCCCGCTCCAGGTCGCCCTCGCCTGGGTGCGCGACCGGCCCGGAGTGGCCGCGCCCGTGGTCGGCGCACGCAACGCGCAGCAGCTCACGGCGGCATTGTCAGTGGAGGCCCTTAGTCTTCCTGACGAGATCTGCCGGGCGCTCGACGATGTGTCGGCGCCCCTGCACCGCTATCCCGATCACGACTGGAGCACGCTGTGAGCACGGAGCCGGAGACCACGGAGAACGACGGGCCGGGGACACCGGACACGGCGGCGGAGGGCGCCCCGGACACCGGAGCCGCGGAAGACTCCGGTACCGCGGAGGCCTCGGCTGCCGCAGAGACCGAGGAGAGCGCGGACACCGAAGGCGGCGACGGCGGCACCGCGTCGCCGCCGTCCGAGGCCGAGGCCGAGCTCGCGGCCCAGCGGCTCGAGCGGGAGCGGATCGAGCGGCGGAAGTCCGAGAAGCAGGGCCCCATCGAGAGCGGCGGCAAGCTGAGCGGCAAGGCCGCCGATCTGCTCGCGGCCGTAAGGGCGGTGGAGAGCGGCGAGAAGCCCGCCGCCACCGTCTTCGCCGAGCCGGAGCGGGCTCCGCGCCGCCCCGCCCCCGAGCCCGTACGACGCCCGCAGCCGCAGCAGGCCCCTGACGCGCCCTCGGCTCCCGCCCCGCAGACCGTCGAGGCCGTGCGCGGCGTGCTGACCGGCGGAGGTGCGCCCGAGGCGCTGGCACCGCAGGTGGCGGCGGTCCTCGGCGAGGGCGCCGAGGACGTGCTGCGCGCGGATCCCTGGCAGCTGCTGCGGGTCACGGGCGTACGTCCCGAGCAGGCCGACGGATTCGCGCGGGCGCTGCTCGGCGCGGACTGCGCCCCGGACGACGAGCGGCGGGGCCGGTCGGTCACCGTCTGGCTCCTGGAGCAGGCGGCCCTGGCCGGGCACACCGCCCTTGAGCTGTCGGCCCTCACCGCGGCGCTGGACCGGCGGGGCGTGCCGGACGCGGACGGAGCCGTACAGAGCACGATCGCCGAGGGCGAGGCGCTGGTCTTCCAGGACGCGCTGGAGGAACCCGGCAGCCCCGCCGCCGCCTCGCCGGCCCAGGAAGCAGAGGAGGACGAGGAGACGGAGCGCCCGGTCCGGGTCCTGGTCGGCCTGGAGCCGTACGCGCTCGCCGAGGAGAGCCTCGCCGACGGACTGGCCCGCGTGGTCAACTCCCTGGCCAAGGACGCCTCGACGCGGTGGGAGCCGGCCGTGGCGTCGGCGTCCGGCGGCGCGGCCGAGCTGATCCGTGCCGTCGCCGGTCACGGCCTCGTGCTGCACACCGGCGGCGAGACGGCCCGCGCCGAACCGGTGGCCCTGCTGGCCGCGGCTCGCGCCCTGGACCTGCGTGCCGTCGCGGCGTGCCATACGCCGGACGGGCGCGGCCGTTTCGCGGCGCTGCTCGGAACGGCCGACGAGAAGGCCACCGACGCCGTCGTCACCGTCGCCGGCCTCCTCTCCGGTGCCGAGGGTCCCGGGCGCGACGCCGACGGGGCGCTGGCCCTCGACCTCCTCGTCGTTCTCGACGCCCCGCAGCTCGACGTGGAGAGCGCGGCGACGGTCGTGGAGTCGCTGCCCGACGGGGCCCGGCTGGTGCTCAGCGGGGATCCGGCCGTGCTCTGGTCGGCCGGTGCGGGGCGGGTCTTCGCGGACCTGGTCGCCGCTCGGGTGTGTCCGCAGGTCGCCTCCCGCATCCCCGACCCGGGTCCGATCGGCGAGCTCGTCTCGGGCATCGGCATCGGCGAGCTGAACCAGGTCGACGCGCCCGGAAAGGAGATCGTGATCGTGCCGGTGCGGGACGCGGGCGAAGCCGTGCACCGGACCGTGCAGCTCGTCGCGGACTCGGTGCCGCGGGCCTTCGGCGTGCAGTCCGAGCAGACGGTCGTGATCACGCCGGGGCACGGGGGCGCGGCCGGGACGCGCGCGCTCAACGCGGCGCTCAAGGAGCGCCTCAACCCCGGGCCCGGCCGCTTCGGCGGCTTCGACCCGGGCGACCTGATCGCCTACTCCCCCGCTCCGGGCCGCACGCTGGCGGGCCGGGTGGTGAGGGCCGACGCCGACGGACTGCACCTGACGTGCGCGGGCGCCCCCGTCGTCGTGGCCCGGGACCGGGTCGAGCAGACCGTACGACACGGGTGGGCGCTCACCGCACACCAGGCGGTGGGCAGCCGATGGCCGGCGGCGGTCGTGGTCCTGCCCGGCGACGCGGCACAGGCACTGAACCGCCCCTGGGTCTACACGGCGTTCAGCCGCGCGGAACGCCACCTGTCCGTGGTGCACGGAGTGGAGCAGGCACTGCCGAGAGCGGTCGCAGAAGTCCCGCCGAAGCCGCGCACTACACGTCTTCCGGTTCTGCTGAGGACCCAGGTCCCGACGGCAGGCTGACCACGGGGCAGGACAACCCGCAGACACAAACGACGGCGGCGGCCACGGAAGCTCTCCGTGACCGCCGCCGTGGCGCCCGGCGCTAGCCGTGTCGCTCCAGGTCCTCGTCCAGATCGGTGTCAAGATCGTCTTCGAGATCGACTCCGTCGGCCTCCTCGTCGAAGACCGCGCTGACGTCGAAACGGCAGACCACCCGCTGCGGATCGATCTGCTCGAACGGCGACTCCAGCCACTCCCCCGGTTCGACCGGATCGTCCGCCGCGGTCACCCACAGCGTGGAATCGCCCTCCTCCAGACCGAACTCCTTGTGCCGGGAGGCGATCTCGTCCGGTTCGTACTCACCGAAGAGGATGCCGAGCGCCCCGTGAATCGTGCCGGAGGCGTCCGCGCCCTCGTAGTCCGCCGCCTCGACCCGCTCGGCCTGCGCCAGCAGCCGCTGCGGCTCCACCACGGCGTAGTCGCGGCGGATCAGCACACTCAGCGCGCTCGGTTCCTCGGGCCCCGTGTACGGGGGCAGGTCCTCCGTGCCGGGGATCTCGAAGGGCGTGACCTCGTCGTAGCGGTCGTAGAGCAGCTCGTCGTACGCCTCTGCGGCCGCGGCCAGCTGGTTGAACGCCTCATAGACGGCCGGGTCGTCCTCCCCCGACCGGCGTTCGACCGCGGCCAGATGGCGGTCGAGCGCGGTCTTGACCGCCTCGGCGGCGGCGCGTACCTCGGCAGCGGTGGGCTGCGCAGCATCAGACATAGTGCAGACGCTATCCGTACCGGGCCCCAGCCCGCACAATAGATGCGATGCCGGAATACGAATTTGTCGACGTGTACGTACCGCGCGGGGTTTCCCGCAAGGAGACGGCACGTCTGCTGACGGACCACGCCGAGTACGGACACTGGGAGTTGTACCGACTGAGCCTGCTGCGTGACGGCAGCCGCAGGGTGCGGTTGCGTCGGCGGATCATCCGCCAGGCGCGCGCCACGTGGTGAGGTGAGACAGCGGAACGGAGCGGGCCCCGCCGACGCGGGGCCCGCTCCGTGCTGCTTCGATGAGCCTTATGCCGAGGCTCGGGCCTTGCGGTAGAGGACCGCGCCCGCCAGCAGCGCCCCCGCGCTCGCCGGCAGGGCGAGGCCCAGCGGCAGGTCACTGCCCGTGTGGGCGAGCTGCGCGGCACCCCGGGGCTGGCCGGCCGACTGGGCGCCGGGCTGGTTGACGTGCGAGGAGCCGCCGGGCGTCTGGCCACCCGCGGCGGGCGGCGTACCGGGGACACCCGGAGTGCCCGGCGTACCGGGGTTGCCCGGCGTACCGGGGTTGCCCGGCGTGCCAGGGTTACCGGGGTTACCGGGGTTACCGGGGTTACCGGGGTTACCGGGGTTACCGGGATTGCCCGGGTTGCCCGGCTGTCCGGGCGGGTTGTTCCCGCCACCGCCGCCCGGCGGGTTGTTGTGGAGGCCGCCGCCGTTTGCGCAGTCGTTGCCCGAGGTGGAGTTGCCGATCCCGATGACGTCGACGCTGTTGCCGCAGACGTTCACCGGCACGTCGATCGGCACCTGGACGTGGTTGCCGGAGGCGACGCCGGGTGAGTCACTGGCGTGCCCGCCGGCCGAGGCACCGCCGTGCCCGGCGGACGAACCGCTGCCACCGCCCTGGTTGACGCATGTGTTGCCCACCGCCGGGTTGAGGATCCCGACGACGTTGACCGTGTTGCCGCAGACGTTCACCGGCACATGCACCGGCACCTGCACCGTGTTGCCCGACAGCACGCCGGGCGAGTTCGAAGTGGAGCCGCTCGCAACCGAGTCGGCGTGGGCGGCACCACCCGCGGCGGCAAGCACGCCGGTCGCGGCCGCCACGGTCATCAGGCCCTTACGGGTGACCTGTCGCATTGCTGAATTCCCTGCCTTCGACCTTGTCCCGAAATCTCAATGGGCCCGAAAACTCGATGGCCCCGAAAAGGCCGGTCGGCTCCGAAGCGCATAACAGGCACTCCGAAGCCGACGGCGTGAACGGCCCTCAGAGGGCCGCCGTCACTGGTTGACGCAGGTGTTACCGAAGGCGGGGTTCAGCAGCCCGATCACGGAGACCGTGTTGCCGCAGACGTTCACCGGGACGTGAACGGGCACCTGTACGACGTTGCCGGACGCGACACCCGGGGAGTGCACCGCGGCGCCCTGGGCACCGGCGTCCGCAACGGCAAGGCCCGCGCCCGCGAGAACGAGGCCACCGGTGGCAGCCGCAGCGGCGACGACCTTCTTGATCATTATTCCTCCTTGTTGGCAATGCGACCCCATGCAGCGGATCACATCATCAGTAACGAGGAGGAACTATTGAGGCTACGAACGTATCGTCCCATTCACTCTTCCCAGTCAACTCCGCACAGGCAGGCGATTGTTGGAGTGTCGTTTCAGCGGGCGAATTCGGGACGGCTGAACAACTCAGGACGCGTCGATGAACCGGTCGAGGACCCGCACGCCGAACTTCAGACCCTCCACCGGCACCCGCTCGTCGACCCCGTGGAACATGCCCGCGAAGTCCAGCTCCGGCGGCAGCCGCAGCGGCGCGAAGCCGAAGCAGCGGATGCCGAGATCGTCGAAGGACTTGGCGTCGGTGCCGCCGGAGAGCATGTACGGCACGGCACGGGCGATCGGGTCCTCGGCGCTCAGCGCGCTCTGCATGGCGTCGACGAGCCGGCCGTCGAAGTCGGTCTCCAGGGCCTTGTCGCCGTGCACGTCCTCGCGCCTGACGCGCGGGCCGAGGATGCGGTCGAGGTCGGCGAGGAACTCCTCCTCGTAACCGGGCAGGAAGCGCCCGTCGACGTGGGCGGTGGCCTGGCCGGGGATGACGTTGACCTTGTAGCCGGCGCCGAGCATGGTGGGCGCCGCCGAGTTGCGCAGGGTCGCGCCGACCATCTTGGCGATGCCGCCGAGCTTGGCGAGGGTCTCGTCCATGTTCTCGGGGTCGAGTTCGGTGCCGAGCGCGTCGGAGAGCTCGTCGAGGAAGGACCGCACGGTCTTGGTGACCCGCACCGGCCACTTGTGCCGGCCGAGCCGTCCGACGGCCTCGCACAGTTCGGTGATGGCGTTGTCGTCGTTGGTCATCGAGCCGTGGCCTGCGGTGCCGTCCACGGTGAGCCGCATCCAGTGCATGCCCTTCTGGGCGGTCTCCACGAGGTAGAGCCGCAGCTTCTCGTTGACGGTGAAGGAGAAGCCGCCGACCTCGCCGATCGCCTCGGTGACGCCCTCGAAGAGGTCGGGGTGGTTGTCGACGAGGTGCCGGGCGCCGTACGTGCCGCCCGCCTCCTCGTCGGCCAGGAACGCGAGCACGATGTCTCGCGGCGGTTTGCGCCCGCTGCGCAGCCGGTCCCGTACGACCGCGAGGGTCATCGCGTCCATGTCCTTCATGTCGACGGCGCCCCGGCCCCACACGCACCCGTCCGCGATCTCGCCGGAGAAGGGGTGGTGGGTCCAGTCGGCGGCATTGGCCGGTACGACGTCGGTGTGACCGTGGATGAGCAGCGCGGGCCGGGAGGGGTCCTCGCCCTCGATGCGGGCCACGGTGGAGGCTCGGCCCTGGTGCGACTCGAGGATCTGCGGTTCGAGCCCCACCTCGGCCAGCTTCTCGGCGACGTACTCGGCGGCCTTGCGCTCGCCGGGGCCCGAGTGGTCGCCGTAGTTGCTGGTGTCGATCCGGATCAGCTCGCGGCAGAGGTCCACGACCTCGTCCTCGCCGGTGACGCTCCTGGCCGTGCCCGTGTCGCTCACGCTGCTTCCTCTCGCCGTCACTGCTGGTGGTTCCCCTCATCCTCCCTCGCACCCCCGCCCGGCCCCAAGAGCGGTCCTGGCCCGTCACACGCCGTTCACGCCCGGGGCGGGATGCGGCGGCCGGCTCCTGTGATCGGCCACCCCGGAAAGCCTGGTAATGTTTACGTCGTCGCTGCGGGGGAAACCGCGCACGACAGACACCTTGTCCGGGTGGCGGAATGGCAGACGCGCTAGCTTGAGGTGCTAGTGCCCTTTATCGGGCGTGGGGGTTCAAGTCCCCCCTCGGACACCAGCGCGAAACCCCTGTCGATCAGGGGTTTCTTGCTTTTCGGGGCCGTGGGGCCCGCGCCCGGGCGGCGGCGGGGCCGGCTCTCGGCCGCGGTACGGCTGGATCACACCCCCAGGACCCCCAGGGCTCCCAGGAGTGGCGCGAAGCGTCCGCGCGGACCCCTGGCCGATCCCCCGGCGGACGGGCCGCCCACACCGGGACGCGAACAAGGCACACGCGACCTGACGCCACGTCACAAGGCGCCGGGGCGGCCTGCGCACGCCGCCTGCGGCCGCCCCGCCCGCACAACGGGCGGGCCCCCGCGGCCCGTTATGTGGGCCATCTCTCCCCACGCCACGTATGCCCAGGTCACAGGCGCTTCTCCCCTCACCTACCGTCACCCGAACGGCCCTCCCCAATGGTCGGGAAGGGGCCCAAAGCCTAGCGTCGTACTAATATTTCCGGCTTGTTACGGAGCTGGAGCCGGACAACCCCAGGCAGACCTGCGGGCCCGCCAGCGCCCCGGAGGCTTCCGGGATCGAGACGCGAGGACCGGATGGCAGCCATACACGAGGGCAGCGCTCTCGGCCTGCTCGAGGAAGAGATCCGCGAACGGTTCGGCGACACGGCACGTTTCTCCGGAGGCCCCGCCTCCTCCTCGCGCACGCTCGTCGACGTCTTCGACGCGTCCGTGCGGTCGTACCCGGACGAGCTCGCCCTGGACGACGGCACGACCCGCCTCACCTACCGTGCGCTGGCCGTCGAGGTGGAGCGGCTGCGCCGCCGTCTGGCCGCCGCCGGGGTCGGCCTCGGCGACCGCGTCGGCATCCGCGTCCCGTCCGGCACCAACGACCTGTACGTGGCGATCCTGGCCGTCCTCGCGGCCGGTGCCGCCTATGTGCCCGTGGACGCCGAGGATCCCGACGAGCGCGCCGAGCTGGTCTTCGGGGAGGCGGACGTACGGGCCGTCGTCGGCGCCGAGCACGAGATCGCCGTCCACGGCACGTCCGACGCCCGCGCCGCCCGCCCCGGCACCGAGCACGACGCCTGGATCATCTTCACCTCCGGCTCCACCGGGAAACCCAAGGGCGTGGCCGTCAGTCATCGCAGCGCCGCCGCGTTCGTGGACGCGGAGGCCGCGCTGTTCCTCACGGACGAGCCGATCGGGCCCGGCGACCGGGTCATGGCGGGGCTGTCCGTGGCGTTCGACGCGTCCTGCGAGGAGATGTGGCTGGCGTGGCGCTACGGCGCCTGTCTGGTGCCGGTCCCCCGCTCGCAGGTCCGCAGCGGCGCCGACCTCGGCCCCTGGCTGGTCGAGCAGGAGATCACCGTCGTCTCGACGGTGCCGACGCTGGCGGCGCTGTGGGAGCCGGAGACCCTCAACGACGTACGGCTGCTGATCTTCGGCGGCGAGGCCTGCCCACCGGAGCTGGCACAGCGGCTGGTGACGGAGGGGCGGGAGGTCTGGAACACGTACGGGCCGACCGAGGCGACCGTCGTGGCCTGTGCCGCGCTGATGACCGGCGAGGAGCCGATCCGGATCGGGCTGCCGCTGAACGGCTGGGAGCTTGCCGTCGTCGACGAGGCCGGGGAGCCCGTGCCGATGGGCGGCAGCGGGCAGTTGGTGATCGGCGGGGTCGGGCTCGCCCGGTACCTGGACGCCGAGAAGGACGCGGAGAAGTACGCGCCGCTGGAGTCGCTGGGTTGGGAGCGGGCGTACCGCAGCGGTGACCTCGTCAAGGCGGATCCCGAGGGGCTGGTCTTCCGCGGGCGGGCCGACGAGCAGATCAAGCTGGGCGGGCGCCGTATCGAGCTCGGTGAGGTGGACGCGGCGCTGCAGGCGCTGCCCGGTGTCGCGGGCGCGGCCGCCGCCGTGCGTACGGCCCGCAGCGGCAACCAGCTCCTCGTCGGCTACGTCGTCACCCAGGACGGCTGGGACCACGCGGCGGCCGTGGAGAAGCTGCGCGCGGAACTGCCCGCCGCGCTCGTCCCGCTGCTCGCACCGGTTGCCGAGCTGCCCACTCGCACCTCCGGCAAGGTCGACCGGGGCGCCCTGCCGTGGCCACTGGAGGGGCTGGAGACCGGCGGAAGGACGGAACAGCTCTACGGCACCGAGGCCTGGCTCGCCGAGCAGTGGGCGGCGGTCCTCGGCATCCCGGTCACCGGCGCCGGCGACGACTTCTTCGCGATCGGCGGCGGCAGCCTGGCCGCCGCCCAGCTCACCACCCGGCTGCGCACCCGTTACCCGAGCGCGGCCGTCCTCGACATCTACCAGCAGCCCACCCTGCGCAAGCTGGCCCGCCGTCTGGAGGAGTCCGCGCAGGACGACAACGCCCGGCGCACGATCGCCCCGGTGCCGACGCGCGCCAAGCTGATCCAACTGCTGCTTCTGGTCCCGCTGTTCACGCTGCTCGGCCTGCGCTGGACGGTCGTCCTGGCCGCGCTCGGAAACGTGCTGCCCGCGTACACCTGGCTGCCGGCGGGCCCGTGGTGGCTCGTCGTGGCCGGGGCGGCGCTGTTCTTCAGCCCGCCGGGACGGCTCGCGATCGCGGCGGGCGGGGCACGCCTGCTGCTGCGCGGGGTGCAGCCCGGCCGGTACGCGCGCGGCGGCGGTGTCCACCTCCGTCTCTGGACGGCCGAGCGGCTGGCCGAGTTCAGCGGGGCGACCTCGCTGACCGGGTCCTGGCTGGAGCGGTACGCGCGGGCCCTGGGCGCCAAGGTCGGCCAGGACGTCGACCTGCACTCGCTGCCGCCGGTCACCGGCATGCTCAAGCTGGGCCGGGGCGCCGCCGTCGAGTCCGAGGTCGACCTGTCCGGGTACTGGCTGGACGGCGACCGGCTGGAGATCGGCCCGGTGAAGGTGGGCGCGCACGCCGTCGTCGGCACGCGCAGCATGCTCTTCCCCGGGGCACGGGTGGGCAAGCGGGCCGAGGTGGCGCCGGGTTCGGCCGTCACCGGGCAGATTCCCACCGGTCAGCGCTGGGCGGGGGCGCCCGCGGTCAAGCTCGGCAAAGCCAAGCGCAACTGGCCCAAGGAACGCCCGCCGCGGGGCGCGTACTGGCGGGCGATGTACGGCATGACGGGCTTCGCCCTGACCGCGCTGCCGCTCCTGGCGGCCGGGGCGGCGCTCCTCGTGGCGCACGCCTTCATCACGCCGGGCGCACCTCTGCGGGGTGCGGCCCTCGCCCTCGTACCGGCCACGCTCGCCTACGGGCTGGCGTACGCGCTGCTGCTGCTGATCGCCGTACGGCTGCTGAGCCTGGGTCTGCGCGAGGGCATCCATCCGACGCACAGCCGGATCGGCTGGCAGGCGTGGACCGTCACGCAGCTGATGGACCGCTCGCGGGAGACGTTGTTCCCGCTGTACGCCGGGCTGGTCACGCCGGTGTGGCTGCGGCTGCTCGGGATGCGGGTCGGGCGGGGCGCCGAGGTGTCGACGGTGCTCGCGCTGCCCAGCCTGACCACGGTGGGTGAGGGCGCGTTCCTCGCCGACGACACGCTGACCGCGCCGTACGAGCTGGGCGGCGGCTGGGTGCGGATCGGGCGCGCGGAGATCGGGCGGCGGGCCTTCCTCGGCAACTCGGGGATGACCGCGCCGGGGCGGACCGTGCCGGACGGCGGACTGGTCGGCGTGCTGTCCGCGACGCCGAAGAAGGCCAAAAAGGGAACCTCTTACCTGGGGCTGCCGCCGGTGAAGCTGCCGCGCAGTGCGGCCGGCGGAGACCAGAGCCGGACGTACGAACCGCCCGCGCGGCTGCTGTGGGCGCGTGGTCTGGTGGAGCTGTGCCGGATCGTGCCGGTGCTGTGCTCGGCGGCGCTGGCCGTGCTGACGGTGGCGGCGCTGTGCGCACTGGGTGCCTGGGCGCCGCTGCTGTCGGGTCTTGTGCTGCTCGGGGCGGGAGCGGCCGCTGCTGTCGTCTCGATCGTCGCGAAGTGGCTGCTCGTGGGCCGGCACCGCAGCGGGGAGCATCCGCTGTGGAGCGGGTTCGTGTGGCGCAACGAGCTGGCGGACACCTTCGTCGAGGTCGTGGCCGTGCCCTGGCTGGCCGGCTCGGTGCCGGGTACGCCGCTGACGACCGCGTGGCTGCGCGGCCTGGGCGCCCGGATCGGCCGGGGTGTCTGGGTGGAGAGCTACTGGCTGCCCGAGACCGACCTGGTGACGCTGGAGGACGCGGCGACCGTGAACCGGGGCTGTGTGCTGCAGACCCACCTCTTCCACGACCGGATCTTGCGGACGGATACTGTGGTCCTCCGTGAGGGCGCGACGCTGGGTCCTGGCGGGATCGTGCTGCCCGGCAGCACGATCGGGGCCCGTACGACACTGGGTCCCGCGTCGCTCGTCATGGCCGCGGAGTCCGTCCCCGACGACACCCGTTGGCTCGGCAACCCGATCGAGGCATGGCGTCCCTGAGCGCGGGCTAGGGGGTGTCTCTTGGATCAGGCCGGACACGAGTGACGGCACCTGATCAACTGGGCCGAGCGGGGTCTGGTGCGTGCAGCTGCAAGGCGGAGGAGGGCGTCGACGCGGAGCGTCGGCAACCGACGACAACGCCGCAGATGTGCGTGCCAGACCCCGCGACCCCGGCAAGATCCATGAGGCACCCCCTTGGCTCGGAACCGGCGGGCGGTGCACCGGCGGTACGGAGTGGCAGCACAGCGCAGGGAGCGGACGCGGCAGTGGCAGTTCAGCAGGCAATGGGTCCGGACCCGTACTTCCCGGCCAACGGTGATCCCCGCTACCGGGTGCACCGCTACGAGCTCGCGCTGGACTACCGACCCGGCCCGAACCGGCTGTCGGGCACGGCCCGGATCAACGCCATAGCGGGACGCTCGGCGCTCAACGAGTTCCAGCTGAACCTGGCCGACTTCAAGATCGGCCGGGTGCGGGTGGACGGCCGGCAGCCGCACTACACCCACCGGGGCGGGCGGCTGCGCATCCGCCCGGCCAAGCCGATCCGGGCCGGAGCCGCCTTCACCGTCGAGGTGCACTGGTCCGGCAACCCCAAGCCGGTGAACAGCCCCTGGGGCGGGCTCGGCTGGGAGGAGCTGGCGGACGGGGCGCTGGTGGCGAGCCAGCCGATCGGGGCGCCGTCCTGGTACCCGTGCAACGACCGGCCCGCCGACAAGGCGTCGTACCAGATCTCGATCACCACGCCGTCGGCGTACGCCGTGGTGGCGGGCGGCCGTCTGCTGACCCGTACGACCAGGGCGAGTACGACGACCTGGGTGTACGAGCAGTCCGCGCCGACGTCGAGCTATCTGGTGGGGCTGTCGATCGGCAAGTACCAGACGGTGCTGCTCGGCGACCCCGGGCCGGGCGGCGTTCCGCAGCACGGGCACATTCCGGCGCATCTGCTCCCGGAGTTCTCCCGGGACTTCGCGCGGCAGCCCGCGATGATGGACCTTTTCCAGGAGCTTTTCGGGCCGTACCCGTTCGACGAGTACGCGGTCGTCGTCACGGAGGAGGAGCTCGATGTGCCCGTCGAGGCACAGGGGTTGTCGTTGTTCGGCGCCAACCACGTGGACGGGGCGCGGGGTTCGGAGCGGCTGGTGGCGCACGAGCTGGCGCACCAGTGGTTCGGCAACAGTGTGTCCATCGCCGACTGGCGGCACATCTGGCTGAACGAGGGGTTCGCCAAGTACGCGGAGTGGCTGTGGTCGGAGCGGTCGGGCGGGCGCACCGCGCAGCAACTGGCGGCCGCCGCCCACCGGTTGCTGTCCTCGCTGCCGCAGGATCTGCGGCTGGCCGATCCGGGGCGGAAGTCGATGTTCGACGACCGGCTGTACGAGCGGGGCGGGCTCGCCGTGCACGCGGTGCGCTGCGCGCTGGGCGACGACCTGTTCTTCCGCGTGCTGCGCGGCTGGGCCGGACTGCACCGTGGCGGCGCGGTGACCACCCACGCCTTCACCGCGCATGTGGCGCGGTTCGCGCCCGAGCCGCTGGAGGACCTGTTCAGGGCGTGGCTGTACGAGCCGAAGCTGCCTCCGCTGCCCGCACCGGACGCCCGGATCCCGGCGCGGCCCGCCTATCCGCCCACCAACGCCGACCCGGCGTAGGCGACACGGGGGCGGGCCGCCCGGCCGGTCAGCTGTGCGGCACCTTCAGCCTGTCCCAACTCGCCTTGCCCGGGATGCCGTCGGCGTCCTTGCCCTTGAAGCCGAGCTTGTGCTGCCAGGCCGCGTACGACTTGCGGTCGGCCTCGGTCCATTCCGGGCTGGGGCCCTCCTCGTAGCGGCCGCAGCCCTCGGCGACGAGCCGGCGACCCATGGCGGTGATGATCGGGGAGTTCTGGCCGATGTGGAAGAAGCCACTGCCCGGGAAGGGCTCGTACGTCGGCTTGGGCGCGGGCTTGGGGTCGGGGTCCTTGCCTCCCTGGCCCTTGCCGGCCAGCCGCTCGGCTATCCGCTTGCGCATGCTGTCCATCGTGAAGCCGCGCGGGTCCTGCTTGCCCGGCTGCCACTCCTTGTGGCCGATGACGGACCGCTCGCTCCAGCCGTGGTGGCGGCAGATGGCGGCGGCGACCTTCTCGATGGCTTCTTTCTGCGCCTCGGGCCAGGGGTCCTTGCCGTCGCCGAGGTTGATGCACTCGAAGCCGTAGAAGTGCCGGTTG
Source organism: Streptomyces sp. HUAS ZL42 (assembly GCF_040782645.1). Classification (GTDB taxonomy): domain Bacteria; phylum Actinomycetota; class Actinomycetes; order Streptomycetales; family Streptomycetaceae; genus Streptomyces. Next base: position 7,825,800 of record NZ_CP160403.1, on the reverse strand, counting down.
CCGTCCGTGTCGGCCTCGTTGTCGGGCGGCAGCCTCGTCTCGTTGATCACGGCGCGCAGGACGTCGCTGTCGCCGAGCCCGGCGTGGTTGGCGCGGCCGTTGCCGACGAGGTGGATCTCGCCCTTCTTGTCGATGACGCCGTGGCACAGCGGCCCGGGCAGGCCGGAGTAGCCGTCGTAGCAGATGTCGACGGAGGCGGCGGTGCCGGAGCTGACGGTGTGGTGGATCATCACGCCGTTGAGCGGGCCCCAGGGGCCCTTGCTGTTGCGGTTGTGGGTGCGCCAGCTGCGGACCTCGTGGACCGTCAGGCCCTCCGCGCGCAGGAGTTCCACCATCTTGGACGCGCCGATCGGCTTCGCCATCACTTGTCTCCTTCCACGGTGGCCTCCGCTTCTGCTGTGGTCTGCGACCGCCCGCCGGAGGGGTCGGCCTCGGCCGCCTCCTCCTGCCTGCGGGCCTGTGCCTCCGCGGCGAGGGTCGCCTCGTCCGCGGCCGGGATGCCGCTGGCCAGGGCGGTGAAGGCGAGGCGCAGGTCGACGGTGCCGCCCTCGCCCTTGACCAGGGCGAGCGGGGCGTAGCTGCGGACGATGCCGGAGGGGGCCTGGAGCAGCGGGCGCCGGGCCGGATCCGCCGGCCATTCGACGCTGCCGGTGGCGGTGCGGGCGGGGATGATCCAGTGGTCGCCGGTGCGATAGCCGCCGCCCTTGGCGAAGTAGACCTCGACACCGTCCTCCAGGGGCAGCCATTCCCCTTCCTCGACGGGTACGGCACCGCCCTTCAGCGAAGTGGTACGGCCCTTGCGCTTCGGCCCCTCGTGGTGGTCCCAGCGGCGCAGGAACGGGTTCAGGTGCGGCAGCCGTCCGACGCCCGGCCCGGGTTCGGCGGACAGGCGGACACGGCGGCCCGGCAGGTCGAGTTCCTCGACCCGCAGCAGCGGCAGGGGCTCGAGGCGCGAGGCGCAGGCGGTGTCGGTGAACTCCACGAGGTCGCCGACGTCGAGGTCCAGCTTGTCGTCGTGGCCGAGGGACGCCAACTGCACCCAGGTGCCGTCGAGTTCGTCGACCGGGAAAACCACCGAGCCGTTCTCGCGGGACCATTTGAAGGTGGCGTCCTTCGCCTCGCCGCCGGCGTGGACCTCGACGCGGTACAGCTGGTTCTCGGGTCCCCGGTAGCGGGCGTCCGGCTTGACCAGGCACGGGTCCTCGTCGGCGTGCTCGGGCCGTTCGCTGCGGGCGGCGAGGCGGGCGGAGGAAGCCGACTGGCGTTCGGCCCACTTGTCGAACGCGGCGCGGACGATGTCCTTCGACGGGTTGGTCTCCTCGATCGCCAGCTGGGCCAGGGACAGCGGCAGAACCTGCCAGACGACCTTGACGCGGGCGGCGGTGTCCGGCATCGCCGCACCGAGGGCGACCTCGCGCAGCAGCGGGTCCTCGGCGGCGGACACGGCGCGCTCCCACACCTTCAGGTAGACCACGAACGGCGACTGCGCGGGCGAGGGCAGCCGGTCGCCCGGCTTCTCCGGGTCGCGGAAGCCGTCGGGCTGGTCCCAGTACGTCCAGTTCGCGGGCGGGGCCGTGGTGTCCTGCTCTTCGGCGTCCTCGTCGGGGACGGGCGTGCCGGGGGCGGGACGGGAGGCGTCGAGCAGGATGCCGTCGACGTAGTAGCGGCCGCCGTGGATGATCAGAGTGTCGATGTCGTGCTTGCCGCCCACGTAGTCGATGCGGAAGCCCGCGGCCTCGCGCGGCCCGCCGTACCGGCCGATGAGGTCGGCCGCGAGGGTGCGGGTCTGGTGGAGCTGGATCGCCGTCTGCTCGTTGGTGTCGGCGTCGAGCTGGACGCGGCCCTGCTGGGCGATGACCGCGGAGTAGTGCCGCTCCGGGCGGAAGGTGAGGCGGGAGAGGTCGGCGTGCATGAAGGGGGTCCCCCTGGTTCAGAGAGTTTTCGAAGGTCGGCGGCGGGTGCGGCTCACGTCACGAAGAAGATCCCGGCGTCCGCGCCGGCGGGCGTGTACTCCGCGAGGCGCGCGCGCAGACCGTCCTCGCGCTGCGGCCGGTACAGGTCGTGGAAGGCGCCCATCTCGGCGCCGTCGTCCGCGCCGCGCCGGATCTGTTCCGGGCAGGGGTCCGCCGACTGGCAGTACCAGGGCGTCCCGTAGCGCTCGGAGGTGAACAACGGGCGCGGGTGGGAGAGGCATCGGTGCCTGCGAGGCGTGCGCGACCCTGCGGGGACGTACGAGTAGCGCAGGCAGCCGATGCCGCGCCGGGCTACGTGGAGCCTCCCCGTGAAGATCGAGTTCTCGGCGATCTCCACGGCGTGCGTGTGCACCTCGCCGATGACGGTCGTCCGGTGCAGATGGAGCACGGCGTGGGCGTGCCGGCAGTCCGGGGCGGACAGGGCCTCGCGGTCGTGGCCGGTGGCGTCCAGGACGCTGTCGCGGAGATGGATGGCGAGGGGGTCCTCGCTCACCTCGTCGCCGATGACCTCGATCGTGCCGAGGATGCTGTGCTCGATCTGCAGGCAGGCGGTGGTGCGTTCCAGGACGATGCTGGGTTCCTCCGGCGAGTGCGGCTCGCACTCGGGCTCCAGGGACCAGCCGGGGACGAGGGTGCTGTGCCGCAGGACGACCGCCCCCATCGGGCCGGTGACGTTGATGCCGCGCCCGGCGACGAGGAGTCCGTCGAGGACGAGCCGCGGCCGCTCGTGCGGGGCGCAGTCCTCCGACACGGCACGGACGTTGAGGGCGTCGGGCCGGTTGCTGTACCAGTCGAGGAGCCGGATCACCGGCCGGGTCCCCTCGGCGGCCCGCAGCTCCAGCCGGTCGCCCGGGTCGAGGTCGAAGTCGAGCTGCTCCTGGTAGGCGCCGCTGTGGGTGATCTCGATGATGCCGTCCGGGCCGGTGCGGTCGGCCCGCCGGTCGTGCTGCCAGGCCCGGTAGGCGTCCATGATCTGGCGGTACGGCTGTCCCGGTCCCACCCGGTAGAAGGCGGCGTCGGGGCGTTCGACGCGGTCGGGCCGGTCGTACTCGCCGCCGCCCATGTCGGCGCCGAACGCGTAGTGGTAGTCCACCCACACGCCCTGCCGGGGCGCCGACCGCGAGCCGAAGGCGATCCGCCCGAGCTCCGGGTCGACGGCGACCTGGCCCCGCTTGGGCCGGTAGCGCCAGTCGGAGAGGTCGGCGACCACGATGTCGGACGGCGGTACGGGTTTGTCCTCGCCGTCGCGCCGGACGACGAAGCTCTTGCCGGGGCCGTAGTAGTCCAGCAGCCGGTCGTGCAGCAGTCGGCGGGTGATGAACGCGGGCACGTTGTCGACGGCGGCGATGTGTGTGGGCGACGGCTCCGGGACCGGTTTGGTGACCAGGGGGCTGTCGTTGCCGAGGATGGAGAAGGTGTACAGGTTGCGGGCGCGGTCGATGCAGTACGCCGGGGAGGAGGTGAGGGAGTGCGCCTTCAGCCGCCAGACGAAGAGGCCGACTCCGGCGGGGGTCCAACCACCTTGCCTGCGCGCCGAGTTCGCGCGGCGTACGTCGACCGTCCGGGCGGTCCCGTCGAAGGGTCCGCCGGCGAGGGCGAGCGCGGAGCCGTCCCGGAGGTCGAGGAGGCGGCCCCGCTCCGAGCCCCTCGCGAGCTTCACCGACTGGTTGTGCGCGACCAGGCGCGACAGTTCGACGGCCCGGGCGGGCCAGCCCGCCACCTGCTCGGAGATCTCCTCCAGCAGGTGCAGGGTCCCCTTGCGTCGCCGGTTGGCGACGGTCGCCGCCACGTCCCGGCGCGGGGCGATGGCCTCGGCGAGGGCTTCGTGTCCGCCGTCGTGCAGGCCGGCCGTGAGGACGCGTTCGTAGCCCGGCAGGGTGCGATAGCCGACCAGGTCGCCGAGGTACGGCAGCACCCAGGGGGCCGCCGTCTCCACGAACAGGTCCTCGTAGCCCTGCTGAACACCGTCGCGGACGCGGTCGAGCTGCTCGGCGATCACCGCGAGCAGCGCGCGCAGCGGTTCGCCCTCCTCCGCGTCGCGCAGAAGGTGCCAGCGGGGCAGCAGCGCGGCGAGGCCGTCGGGTTCCCGGGACGTCACCGAACTTGCTGTATCGAATTTGACGTCCGGAGACATCACTTGACCTCCGTCAGAATCAGGGTGTCCGCCGCCCTCGGCGACAGCAGGGCGAGCTGGGCGGGGCGGATGCCGCGGAAGACGAACACCGACCGGCCCTTGGGAAGCCGCTGTGTGTCGGTGATGTCGGGGTTGAGGCGCAGGAGTTCGGCGAGCGGAATGCCGTAGCGGGCGCAGATCGCCGACAGCGTCTCGCCGTTGGCGGCGCGGACGGTGTGGGTCTGCTCGTCGTACGTCGCCGGATGCGCGGGCACGCTCGGCCGGGGCGGGCCGGGATCGGCGAGCAGCTTGGTCAACTCGTCCGGGGTCGCGGACGCGGGGACGCCGGTGAAGACGTCGACGTCCACATGGTCGACGCCGGGCACGGTGTGGGCCGTGGCCAGCAGCTCGGAGAGGCGGGCCGGCCGGCCCAGCTCCCGGCCCTCGTAGCCGAGCCGGCGCAGCAGGGCCTGGCGGAGCCTCGGTGCCACGATCTCCCAGGCGTGATCGGGTGCCGTCTTCACCTTGGCGGCGACGAGCAGCAGGACCAGTTCGCGTGCGTCGGCACGGACCGGGAGGCCCGGGTCGCCGTACTCGGTGAGTGCCGCCCGCAGGGGTCGCAAGGTCTCCTCGCCGATGGGGACGTCGTCCGTGCCGGCGACCGTCACATGGACCACGCGCCGCCGCCCGTCGAAGAGTTCGCGCGCGGCGGCCCGGCCGATGCCGGCGCGGGAGCGGGCGAAGTCCTCGTAGTCGGACGGGGAGACCAGCCGGTCCAGGGCGGAGACGGCGAGCGGGATCGTACGGCGGGTCAGGCCGGGGCCGTCCGCGTCCGAACCGCCGGTCGCCGGGCGCGGGTTGGTGACCGCGGTGACGCCGAGCGGGCGGGTGAGGGGCTGGGTGACGCGTTCGGCGGCGACGTTGGCGGCCCTGCCGGTGCCGAACCGGTAGCGGGCGCGGACGTTCTCGTGGCCGCTGGGCAGCCGGGCGCCGTGCACGCCGTCGCCGAAGGTCACCGTCGTACGGCCGTCGGCGGTGGAGCCGGTGATGTAGACGCGGTCCTGCGGGCCGCGTCCGGCGAGGCTGTCGACCTCGTGCCAGAGCACGCCGTCGACCCGGAGCTCGAGGACGGGCGTGGCGCCGAGGGGGTTGTCGTCGGCGAGCCAGGTGAGCGGGGACTGCCACAGTGCGAACGTCTGGTTGGTGCGGTCCGAGTCGCCGCTGCCGATGGCCTCCTCGCGGCTCTCGCCGTGGGTGGCCTCGACGACGTTGCCGAGGATGCGGACGGTCTCGCGGCGGTAGCGGTGGGCGAGGCCGGCGGTCAGGGTCAGACGGGTGTGCACGTGGTCGCCGGGCAGTTGAGGGTCCACGGCCGGGTCCGCGCCGGCGATCGTCACGACCTCGGTGGCGGCGATGTCGCCCGGGATGTCGCTTCGCTCACCGGTGACGACGAGCGTACGTCCGGGGCGCAACCCGTCGTACAGCTCGGCGAGTTCGATCTCGTTGCCGTGCACGTCCTCGCCCAGCGGCTCGTCCGCCAGGCGCAGCGGCTCGCCCGCCGCGTGCACGGTGGTGTCGCGGATGTGCGAGAGCAGCACGTCGAACTCGTCCAGCCAGGAGTCGGCGAGGGTGAGTTCGGTGCCGCGGCCGGTGATGCCGTAGTTGGTGTATGCCGCCGTACGCGCGGCCACCACCTGGGTGGTGACGAAGGCCAGCTTGGCGTCGCCCGGGACCCCGGCGCCCTTGGCGGGGCGCTGGACGGCCACCCAGCTGCCCACGGTGATGCCGTCGTGCACGGTGTCCAGTTGCAGCACCTGCCGGTTGACGGGCTCGGGCTTGGAGGCGATGACGATCTCGACGTTGGGCTCGGCGCTGCCGACGGTGTAGCGCAGGCTCACCTCGTACTCGCCGTGGGTGAACTGCTCGTTCGTGCCGGGCCGCAGGGGGATCTCCTGAGCCGTGCCGTTGTGGATGCCCACGTGGACCAGGCCGTCGTCGTCCGGCCGGGACACGAACAGGTTGCGGGCGGGCAGGCCGTCGCGGAGGCGGGCGGTGACGCCGGGCTCCTGCGAGTCGGTGGGGCGTCGGGTGAGCCAGCTCAGGTCGCGGTCCTGGCCCGAGCGGGTCGACAGGTCGACCCAGCCCGAGCCGAGCCGGAAGCTGACCTGCTGGGTGGCGGGCAGGTTCTCGGCCCGCTGGTCGGAGCTGCTGCCCTCGACGTACTGGAACTCCGCCCGGACCGGGACCCTGCCCGCGGTGTCGTACACCACGCGCAGGGTGACCAGCACGGCTCCCGTCAGGGGCCAGTCCGCGGTGCGGATGACCCGGCCGCGGTCGTCCTGGACCGGCTTGAGCGGGGCGGTGGCGCCGAAGGGGGCCGCGGTGACCCGCATCGCGAGCAGCTCGCGCAGAAGCTGCGGGGTGCCGGGGGCGGCGGCCGTGCGCCAGGCCGGGTAGAGGGTGCCGAGCCCCGGGTCGAGGGCGGAGAGGAGGCGGGCGGTGTCGGTGCCGGGGCGCTGGGTGCGCCCGCCGCCGCGCGGGGCGGGGGCGGAGGTGTGCAGGGCCGGGAGGACGGTGCCCAGGGCCTGGAGAGCGGCGGCGCGGGGGTCGGCGGCGGTCGCCCGCTTCCGGACCGGTTGCACCGTCTGCGCGGGGGCCAGCTCCAGTGCGCGTTCGGCGAGTTCCGCGAGCACCGCCTCCAGCTGCTCGAACCAGGCCGCCACCTCCTCGTAGGGCTCGGCCAGGACCTGCGCCTCGCCGAGGCGGGCGACGGGTTCGGCGAGGCGTGCCGCGAGCCGCCCGGGGGTCCTGATTCCGTCCAGGTCCGCCCGCAGCGGGGCGAGGACCTGGTCCTCGAAGTCCTCGATCAGGCGGCTGACCGGGCGCGGGTTCGGCACCTGAGGCGTGGGCGGCTCGTCGCCCGGCTCCCCGGGCGTGGCGGGTTCGGCGGTCCAGCGCCGTACCTCGTCGACGAGCTCCTTCAGCGTGGGCGGGGCCGACTTGGGCAGGGAGATCGCGGTGATCTCGTCGTCGCGGTCGATGCGTGTCCGGGCGACCGGCAGCAACTTCCGTACCCCGCCCCCCTGTTCACCGAAGACGAAGAGGAGCTGGTCCCCGGCCTGGAGGGAGTTCGCGGTCCCCTCGACGAACAGTTCGGAGCGGCGCTCCAGGTCCTCGGGGGTGACGAGGGACGGCCGGCGCCTGCGGACCTTCAGCTCGTTCCAGTCCCAGCGGGCCGTCAGGTCCCGGCTGGTCTCGAAGGTCAGCGACTGCTCGTCGGCGGAGGCGGGCACGCTGTGGCTGCGCGCGCCGCGCGGGACGAGGACCGGCAGGGCCTCGGCGCGCGGGTCGCGCTCCAGGGTGTACGCCAGATGGGTGGTGGCGGCGACGCCGGGGCGCGGCCGGTGACCGACCAGCCGGCCGAGCAGGACCAGGGAGCGGTGCTCGTTGGCGGTGCGGATGTATGCCTCGTCGGCGATCCGCTCCGAGTGGAAGGTGAGCAGGTCGCCGAGGACGGCGGTGGCGTCCAGCAGGCCGATCGCCGGATCGTCCGGGGTGCGCACCGTGAGGCCGTTCAGGGCCGGGTACGCCGGTGAGGCGAGCCGGTCGAGGAGGGCGGCCAGGAAGGAGCCGTACTCGCCGACGCGGTAGTCGAGGGCGGTGCGGCCGGGCGGGTTGTGCAGGGGGGCGGGCGCGAGGCGCTCGTCGTGACCGCCGCGGCAGGCGCCGCCGCAGGTGCATGCGTCCACGGCGTTCATCGGGCACCTCCCAGGGATATCGCCAGCAGGCCGTTCTCCGGCCGGTCGGGGTCGTTGTCGCAGGTGGCGATCTCCAGCGGGCCGAGCCGCAGCACGCCGTCCTCCCTCTCTCCTCGATCCTGTTCGAACAGCCGCCGCAGCCTCGTGACCTGGACGCTCTCCACTCCGGGGACGGCCGCGGCGACGGCGACCAGACGGCTGAGCCGGACCGGCTCGCCGAAGGTCAGCGCGTCGGGGCGGAAGAAGCCCTGCCGGCCGCTGCCGAGCACGCGGTACAGCTCGGCCAGGATCTGCCCGTGCTGATGTCCGGGCAGGGCACACACGGTCAGCGCGATGTCGAGGGGCACCAGGCGGGCGGGCCCGACCACGAGGTCGTGGCCGATGCGCCGGTACGCCTCCAGGGACTGCGCGACCTGGTCGAGCAGCTCCTGGGGCGGGGCGCCGGTGCCGTACGCGTCGATCGCGACGTGTGCCTCCTGGACGCTGCCGGTCCAGCGGAGCGAGGCGGCGGCCCGCTGCACTCCCGGCAGGGCGGAGGCGAGGGCCGCGTAGTCGTCGGCGGTCACGGCGCGGAGGCGGGTGCGGCGGAGGTCCAGGGGGGCCAACTGGCGGGCCTGCTCGACGGGTTCGGGATCCGTGCCGCCGACCGCCGGCAGCGGGTTGCGGACCACGGCGGCGGGCGGGTGGTCGCAGTCGGCCTGGATCACCAGGTGGTTGACGGCCTCCGCACCGACGTTGCCGGCGAGGCCGCCGCCCAGCCGGTAGTGCAGGGCGAGTCGGGCGCCCGGGGTCGGCTTCGCGCCGTGCCCGCCGTCGCCGAAGCGCAGGGCGAGGCGGCCGTCGTCCTCGAGCTCGCCGACGAAGTGCCGGTCGCGGGAGCCGCTGTCAAGCAGGTCGCGGCGCGGCTCCCAGACGACGTCACCGTCCTGGACGCGGACGGCGGGCAGCGCCCGGCGCGGGTCCTGGGTGAGCGCGGCGGTCGCCGAGCCGCGCAGGACGGGTTCGTCGGGGTGGAGTCCGGCCGCGTACGCCGGGCCCCAGCTGTGCGCGATCTCCCAGGCGATGTGCCCGTCGAGGACCGTGCCCGCGCGGGCCCGTGCCGTGAGGATCTCGACGCGGCGCAGCTTGGCGTCGAGCAACCGGTCGCTGCGGTGCAGGAGTTCACGCAGGGCGCGGGCGGGGTGGCGGCGGAGTTCGAGCCGTTCGAGGATGTTCAGGCCGTAGATCAGGGCAAGTTCGGCGACCTCCTCCTCGCCGAGCCCGTCGCGGTCGCGGGCGCTGCGCCACAGCTCGACCAGCCGCTGCCGTACCCGCCCCGGAATGGCGGCGATCCGTTCGGCCTGCCCGGCGGCCACGGTCCCCGTCTCGGGGAACGGCACCGCCTGCACGACCGGTGACCGGCCGAGCAGCGGCCGGAAGCGGGGCAGGATGCCCGGGTAGACGGACTGCGCGAGCAGTGTCCGCAGGGCGGTGGCCTGCGCGTACGCCGTGCCGGGCACCACGCGTTCGTGCCGCTGCCCGGCCCGCTCCAGGCCGATTCCGGCGCGTACCGTGGCTGCCTCACCCACCACCTCGAACAGCTCGCGGACGTCGTCGGGTACGAGGGCTTCTCCGCTCTCCGCCTTGTCCGTGAGCGAGTTGATCAGCCGGGCGGGTGCGTTGCCCTCGGCTCGGTCGTGGCAGCCGAAGGCGAGCGAAGCGAGACGGGGGTACCCCCGGCCGGAGGCTGGGGGAGGGTCGCACGGCGCGACGACGGCCGGCACCTGCGGGACGGTGACCGTCTCGGGGAGCCCGGTCAGGGAGCGGCCGTGGTCGACGAGGACGACGTTGCCGCGGGCGAGGGTCACGTCCTCCACGGGCAGGCAGTCGCGGCCGCCGCGGGTCGTGAGGCAGAGCGGGAAGCGCAGTGCGTCCTCGGTCTCCCAGGTGACCTCCACGACCGGCTGGTCCTCGATCCGGTCGACGGCCGGGGTGACGGAGGTCAGGCGTACGGCCTGACGGTGGGCCGGGTCGGCGTCGCCGGGGGTGCCGGTACGCGGGCCCCTGACCTCCTCCAGGATCAGCAGGTCACCCGGCCTGAGGTCGAGTCGACGGTCCCGGCAGGTCTCCGGGTCGCGCCACTCGTCGCGCAGGGTGGCCGAGGTGGCGCCCTTGGGCAGGGCGCACACCTCGCCGCCCCAGGTCCACAGGCGGATCGCGTTGTGCGCGACCCGCAGCTCCAGAGGGTCGGCGGCGACGACCGGTTCGAAGACCTCCACCGAGCCGCGTTCGTCGAGGTCGGCGAGGTCGTTCTCGTCGATCACCGTGCCGGGTTCGGGGCGGTCGTGCGGGTCGAGGGAGCGCACGTCGACGGAGGCGAAGCGGTAGGTGCCCGGGGCCAGCGTGTGGTCGTCCGCGGTCTGGACGGTGACGTACGCGCGGGCCGTGCAGCCGTCGTGCATCGCGTAGTCGATCAGCCGGACGTGGCGGCGTACGGAGACACGGCGGCGGGCGGTGTCGAGGTAGGCCTCGGTGGCGACGGCGTCCTGGTGGTAGCTGATCTGGTCGCCGGTGTGGGCGAGGAGTTCGACCAGGGTGATGCCGAGGTCCGCGGGGTTGCGCTCCACCCAGTCGGGGGTGGTGAGGGCGAGCCGGTCGAGGAGCAGCTTGCGGATGGTGTCGTAGTCACGGGCCGTGTAGTCGACGACCGGCGCGTCCGGGAAGTCCGCCTCCTGGGGAGGCTCGTCCTTGCAGTCGAAGGGGGTCGGGCAGTCGGGCCGGAAGGAGAAGGACGCGCTGTGATAGCGCTGGTCGAAGCCGCGGAACGGCTCGGTGCCGGGGCGGCCGTACGGATCGGTCTCGACGAGCGAGAGCCGGTAGCGGGAGGTGTCGCCGGCCCGGTCGAGGGTGACGTAGAGCCGGTCGTCGAGCTCGGGGTCCTCCTCGCGCTCCACGCTGACCTCGACGGCGGCGATGCCGGTGACGCGGCGGCCGCCGTCGATACGGACGTTCTCCGGGCCGAGGCCGTGCGGGGCCTTGCCGAGAAAGGTGACGGTGAGCAGCAGTCCGTCGTCGGCGACCTCGACGGCGTCGATCCCGCCCAGCTGCGCGGCCCGCACCTTGGCCCGGCGGGTGGTCGCGGCGGTCATGCCGCCCTCCCTTCGAAGACGTCCTCGCGGACGGTGCCGGTGGCGCGGACCACGTACGACAGGTGGACGCTGACGGCGTTCTCCTCGCTGTCGATGTCGAGCGCGACCACCTCGATCAGCTCACCGAGCCAGCGCTGCAGCGCGGCCTGCACGGAGAGCTCGAGGGTGCTGATGAGCTCGGGGCTGTTCGGGGCGAAGACCAGGTCGAGCAGTCCGCAGCCGAAGTCGGGGCGCATGACGCGTTCGCCGGGGCTGGTGAACAGCAGCTGCTCGATCAGGTCGTGGACGTGCTCGCCGTGGGCGATGGGGGTCCCCCCGCTCGAGCGAAGTCGAGAGTGGGGGAGGGCGGTGCGCCCCCGGCGGTCGGCGCGGAAGGGGAAGGCGATGTCGGTGCGCGGGCGGGTGCGTGAACTCATCTGGTGGCTCGTTCGGCGGCTCATCGGACAATGACCTTTCGCTGCGCGGCCTGGACCACGGGCGGCCCCTGCGGGACGAAGGCCGCGGTGAGGCACTGGGCCGCGGACGTGTCGAGCAGCACGGCTGCGCCGTCGACCGTGACGCCGGTACCGTCGGCGGTCCAGCGGACCGAGACGCACGGCGAGGGCACACCGTCGACGGTGTGCGGGCAGCCGGTGACGACGTAGCCGTGCGCGGCCGTGGCGACGGCGGCGCCCGCGACGCGTACGCCGCCTGAGGGTGGAGTGGTGGCGGTGGCACGGCCGCCGTGCGGGCAGCCGATCACGGCGCCCGCGTCCAACAGACTCCCGGACAACTTCTTCCCCCGGTTGTTATCGCTTGGAGAGAACGGTCAACTGGCCTTTGTTGATGGTCACTTCCTCGCCGCGCACGATGACTTCGGCACCCGCGCCGCTGGCGATGACCACGGCCTCCTCGGTGATGCGGATGTACGCGCCGCCCTGGGCCTGGAGCAGGATTCCCTGCTCGGCTCCGGCGGTGTCGTTCAGCACGATCTTGTGGTTCTGCGGTGTCTGCACGACGACCGGTTTGTTCGGCGAGTTCGCCTGGAGCTCGCGGCGCGCGTCGGGCGGCAGTTCGTCGGCGGCGCCGTACCAGCAGCCGGTCCACACCGGGAAGCTCGGGTCCCCCTGCTCGAACTCCACCCACACGCCGGCCCCGGGCGGCGGCACCACGAACTGACCGGACTGCGGCCCGGTGAACGGCAGGCAGGGCAGCGCCCAGGTGGACGGCGTCTCACCGAGGACGTCGGGGACCTCGACCGTGATGCGGCCGATGCGCAGCGGGTCGTTGTTGTCCACCACCCGGCCGCGGAACTTGCCGAGGTAGCGATTGCTGGGTGCCGCCATGGTTGGGGTGCTCCTGGTTGGTGGGTGGTGCTGGGTCGTTACGGCCGGACGTAGTCGCTGCGGGCTTCGAGGCCCTCGCGGGAGAGGGTGAAGTTCTGCTGGAACGAGCCCGGGCGCAGCATGTGCGTGACGGACTTGACGTAGTAATCGCCGTCGTAGGCGCGTCCCGCGCCGCGTACGCCCACCAGTTGCCGCGGCTGGAGGATGTAGCCGTGCCGGTTGACGTCGAGGGAGCCGGAGCCGGAGACGACGTCGGCGGACACGGCGGCCCGTGCGAGCAGTTCCGCCTCGGCCTGCTCGCGTTGCTGCTTGGCGGTGCCGGTGAGGGTCCTGCGCTTGAGGGCCGGGGTCGGCCGTCTGCCGAGGGGCGGGCGCAGGGGGCTGATCGGCGGCTGCGGCAGCAGCGTCGACTGCCGTGTCCCCGGGTCCTGCCAGCGGGCCTGCGGCTCCTCGCGGGCCGTCCCGTCGTAGGCGAACGTCAGCTGGTCGACGGTGGAGTTGGAGTCCATGTTGACGTTGAGGGCGTGCTGCCGGATGCCGAGGCGGACCTCCGGTCCCCAACGGGCCGAGGACTGGCCGGGGTTGGGACCGGGTTCCAGGTAGAAGGTGTAGCCGTTGGCGCGGGCCAGCTCGGTGAGGTACTGGAGGTCGGTGCCGGTCTGGTAGTGGACGCGGAGGTCCTGGTGGGGTGGCTGGGTGACCTTTTCGTGGTAGACGTCGGGCCGGATGCCGTAGTCGGAGTAGCGGCGCAGGATGGCGAGCACGCGCTCGGAGGGCGGGAGGTTCGGGTAACGCGCGGTGCGCTCCTCGAGGTCCATGAGGAGGGTGAGGTCCTCGCCGGTGACGGTCAGCGTGGAGTGGCCGGGGTGGTTGCTGGCGCCGACCTCCTGACGGACGATCAGCCCGTCGAAGAGCACGTCGGGAGTGCCCTTGACCGCGACGGTGACGACGAGCCGGGTCTTGGGGTCGAAGAACCCCTCCGGCAGGAGGCGCCGGTTGATGAGCCCGTTCTTGGTGAGGTCGAAGGCGAGCTGGAAGCCGCTGCGCTCCCCCGCGGTGGCGGTGATCTGGGCGGACAGCAGCGCCTCGGTCACCTCGGCCGGGACCGGCCGGGCGAGCTTGGGCCCCATGAGGAGCGTGATGTGGACGGGGCCCTGCCCCACGGGCAGGTCAAACACGCCGGTCCTCCCGCGGGAACCCGCCGGCGAGCGGAATCCCGATGACGCGCCCCGCCTCGTCGGTCAACTCGCGTGGATCGACCACCGGGTTGGCGTCGGCGATCTGCCACCACTGCCCGGGGTCGCCGAAGTACCGCTGGGCGAGCAGATCGGGCCGCTCGCCGCCGCCGACGACATGCTCCTGCGTCTCCTGCTCCTCCAGCGGGGGCAGCAACCGCCGCTTGGTGTACCGGACTTCGGTTCCGTCGGGCCGGCGGTGCACGCCGATCTCGGCGTCGTGGTACCGGCTGGTGCGCGGATAGGGATGGGCGCCGGGTATGGCGTCGAGTGCGCTCTCGTAAGGCTCGATGTCGGCCATGGTGTGCTGATCAGCCCCTTCCGGTGATCAGGTCTGCTCCGGAGAGCCCGAGGGCACCCAGGCCGCCGCCCCGCGCGGCCGCCGCGAGCCGCTCCTTCTGCGCGAGGTGGGCCATGTACAGGTCGGCTCCCTGGTGTCCGGCGGGCAGGTCGCTGACGGTGAGGATCTTCATGCCGATGCTCAGCGACGCCCGTATCGGATTCAGATTCACGTCGAAGGCCGACTCACTGACGGACAGCTCGGTCAGCCGCACCGGCATGACCCGCTTCCTCCCCCACGTGAACAGGGTCAGCGGCATCTCGATCGGGCTGATCTCGATGGTCCCCTTCCGTGACAGCCGGCTCGCGGCGCGCAGTTGCGCCACGGTCGGCTGCACGAGCATCTCCAGCGTCGCCAGCTGCGGATGGATCCCGTCGGGCGCGGCGATCTCGAACTGGTCGGTGGCGTCGATCTCCGCGGTGAACTTCCAGGTCTCCTGAGCGGGACCCTTGAGCCGCAGGGCCTCGTTCCGGTCCCCACTGCCGGTACCACCGCCTCCGGCATCACCGCTGTCACCGGCGGACTGCGGCGAGAGGCTGCGCTCCAGGGTGTCCGGGTTGAACTGCAGGACTATGACGCGCTGGGGGGTGCCGCGGTCGGGGTCGAGCACGACCATGCCGGAGCGGATGGGTTTGGGGATGTCGGGGTAGCGGGTCATGAGTTTCCTTCGCTCCGGTCATGTCGATCCACGAAGTACTGCGCCTGGACCCTCAACATGTCCTCATCGTCGAACTGCTCCATCCTTCTCACGCTCGGGCCGACGATCTCCCAGTCGAGATAAAGGGCGGACAGCAAAGCCGCGCGGCGCGCAGCCGCGTCTTCGTCGTCGAAGGCCGTCAGGATTTCCTGGAGGGCCTCTTCGGATGCCGGGTTCGGCAGCCCGACGGCGAGACGAGTCAGGGTCCTGGCGCGCTCTTGCGGTGTCCTGGCCTCACGGACGTCCGACAACAATGCGTCGACACCGACCGTCGTGAAGAACTCTCCGGCCAGCTCGGTGAACCGCTGGACGTCCTCCGCATCGTCTCCTGTCACTTGGACGTAGCGCACATCGGCCTGACGATTGTCCACATAGTGAAAATAGAGTCCCTTGCGAATCACCCAGACCCGCTCCGATCCGTAAGGCGTATTGTTCTCACGTCCCTCTTGGAATTCGGCGCCCCGAGCGAAGAAGACAACCTCGTCCGCCGAGGACGCGTCCGCGAGGATCAGGCGATCGCCGCGATGATGAATTGGCGTCTCCACAGACACCACCTCCTTCTCATTCCTTGCGCTCGGGTTCCCATACCCACGGCACCTGGTTCTCCAGCTCCGGGTCCACGTCCCGGGCCTCCGCGATACGCCGACGGACCTCCTCCGCCACCTTCTCCTGCGTCTCCGGGGAGACGAGGATGTCCTCGAACTGCGATACACGGTCGAGCCACAGCACCGAGCGGTTGACGTACCGTTCCGGAGTCTCGACGCTTTCATGGAGTTGCTGCTCGGACGGCATCTCCATGCCCCTCGTACGAGCCCATTTCCGCGACTTGCTCTTTCCGGCCGAGAATTTCTTCCTGCCCGGCTCGAGCAGGACCGCCATGCGTTCGAGATCGGACTCCGAGAACTGGTCCATGGTGGCGCCCGGACCGTACCTCTGCATGATCCTCAGTACTTCGCCCACCTGTCCGGAGGCGGCAACGGGCTTCTGCTGCACCATGAGTCCGCGCCGGAATATCTCCTGCACCCGCTCCTTTCTTTCGTCCTCGTCCTTCCCCTGCAGTGCCCAGCGCACCTCGCCGCGCCCGACTATGCGCATCAGCGGGGATCGCATGCTCTCGTCCAACTCCCGCAGCACTCGGTCGAAAACGGCCTCACCCAACAGCGCGGGCGCAACACTCGAGAACCGGCCCTCGCTGACGTCCGCGGAAGCAGTCAGGTAATCGGTACCGAATCCGTGCTCCCGGGCGTACACCGCGCGGTCCTGATACGTCTCCATTTTGTTTTCGGCGCTGAGTATCGGTGCGGCGGGATCTGTCCGGAAGCCGAACTTCACCCTGGGCGACTGGCTCTCGTCGAGCTGCGGATGCACGACGCGGCCCTGTTTTCCGCTGCGCGGCAGCCTGCTCACCCATTCCTCGAAGGCGTAGCTCTGCTCGACAAGCGGTGCCCCCTCCTCCAGCGCGAAGGGCGCCGGGGTGGCGTCCTTGTCCCCCGGAGTGCCCTTGGTCTTGTCCTGCCCCTCGCGCGTGGCCCGCTTCGCCGCTTCCAGCACTTGGAGCTTCTTGAAGTTCTCGAAGCTCAGTTCCGGGTTCAGTACGGCGTGGATCGCGCCGCTCGTGTTGCCGCGCGCAGTCAGTTCCGTCAGGCGGTACCAGGCCCGCATCCCGGTCAGGGAACCGCGCAGCAGGGCACCCTTCACACCCCGCCGGAGCAGGGCACGGGCCTTGGGCCGGATCCGGGCGACGATTTTTCGGAGTCGTTCGTCCTTCGACTCCTTGGAGTCCTCCTCCTTCTTGCGTCGGTCCTTCTTGTCCTGCCTGTCCTGCCGCTCCTTCTCCGGGTCCCTGTCCTTGGGCCCGCGCTTCCCGTCCTTCCCCCTGCCGTCCTTCGGCTTCCTGGAGTCCTTGTCGCGGTCCTTGGGCTTCCGGCCGTCGGTGTCCTTGCCGTCCTTGGGCTTCCTGCCGTCGGTGTCCTTGCCGTCGTTGTCCCTCTTGGGCCCGGTCGGGTCTTGGTCCTTCGGGCGCCCGGGATCGCGTTCGGGTCGCCGGCGGTCGTCGTCCCTGGGGCGGGTGGAGTCCCGGCCGTCCCCGGGGCGGTTCGGGTCCCGGTCCTGGCCCGGCCGGTCCTGACGGCGGTCGTCGTCCCTGGGGCGCGTCGAGTCGCGGTCGTCCCTCGGACGGTTCTTTGCGGGCCGGTCGTCCCTCGTCCTCGTCGGAGTGTCCCGGTCAGGCCGTGGGCGCTGCCCGGGTTCGGGGCGCGGGCGCGAGGGCGCGGACGCCGTCGGGCGGGTGTCCGGGCGGGAGGCCGGCCCTTCTGTCTGGGGGCGCCCGCGACCCGGTCCGGCCGGTGGGCGACCGGCGCTCGGGCCGGACGGACGGGGACGGCCGGTTCCGGGGGCAGTGGGGGTGGGCCTGCCCGGGCTCTTCGGCGCGGCTGCCTCCGACCGCTCCTCGCCGCGGCCCTCGTCCCGCCTGCCGCCCTTGTCGTCGGAGCCCCCCGCGCCGGATTCCTTGCCGCCGCCCCGGCCCTTGCGTCCGGCGAGCTTCGCCGCCACGCCCTTCAAGCGGCGCCCCACCTTCGCGACGTACTTGCCGATGCCGTTCAGCAGGGCCTGGTAGAGGACTTCGAGGAGGGCGACCACGCCCGCCGCGACCGCCTTCGCGAAAAGGATGCCCGCGCCGCCCATGCGGACCGCCTTGAGCCAGTCCAGGACGGCGCCCAGGGAGCGGAGGATGGCGCTCAGGGCGCCCCAGGCCGTGCGGATGGCGTCGATGACCGCCATCACCCAGCCGGCGCCGGGGATGAGCTTGGCGACGACCTTTGTCAGGACGAGTTCGCCGATGATCAGGGGGAGTTGGGGGACGACCGCGTCCCACGCCTCCTTGACGATCTTGTCAAGGGTGAAGCCACCCTTGACGAGCTGGTCGATGATCGCCTTCGGGACGCCGATGATTTCCTGGATCTTCTCCTGGAACCAGGCCTTGACGGCCGAGGAGACCTCGCGGAACAGGTGGTTCTTCGCACCGTCCACCGCCGAGTTCTTGGCGCCGCTCAGCCAGCCGCCCGGGTCGGACAGGAAGTCGACCGCGATGAGCATCCACTGGCCCAGCGCGCTCAGCAGCTTCGACGCGAAGTCCAGGACCGCCTTCACCGCGTCCACGACGGCCTTGACCGCGGCCTGCAGGGCCTTCCTGAGGATGTCCAGGATGCTGCTCAGCAGCTTGCCGATGGCGTTCAGCAGGTCGGTGATCGCCTGCCTCAGCGCCTGTGCCAGGCGGTTGACGAGGGCGATGGCGGCGGCGATCAGGTCGGTGATGAGCTTGCGTATCCGGTTGGCCAGTTCGATGACCGCCCGCACCATCGCCACGGCGAACTCGATCAGATCCTTGATGAGGTTCTTGATCGCCTCGACGATGTTCTTGCGGGCGTCGTTGATCCAGCGCTCGACCGTCTCCCGGAAGTTGCGGATGAAGCCGACGACGGCGTCCCGCGCCGCCCGGATGACCCGGACGATCGCGTTCTTGATCTCGATGACCTTCTGCTTGATCCAGTCGAAGGCCTTCGTGATCCAGTTGCCGGAGTCCTGGACCGCCCCGTCGCGCTGCTTCTCGGCGTCCCGTTCCGCCCTGTCGCTCTGGTCCTGGATCTTCTTGTCGCTGTCCCCCTTCTCCTTCTCGACGTTGTCGTCGGTCTTCTTCTCCTCGTCCGCGACGTCCTTGCGGACCTTGTCGTGCCGCTCGGACTTCTTGTCGCCGAGCTTCTTCAGCTCCTCGTCCTGCTCCGTGCGCCAGTCCTCGCGCCGGGCGGTGACCTCGCCCCTCGCCTTCTCGCGCTCGCCCGCCTGCGTCTCGGTGTTGGCCGTGATCTCGGCGTCCACCTTCTGCTTGTGCTTGGCCTGCGCGTCGCGGAAGTCCCGGTCCTTGGCCTGCCGGCCCTCCGAGATCCCCTTGCGCCCCTCGGAGAACGCCGCCTGGAACTGCGGCCCGCGTTCGTGCTCGGCCACCTCGGACGCGGCCTCCGGCGGCACGGCACCCGTCGCCCCGCCGCCCCCGGCCGCCCCGCCCTGGCCGCCACCCTGCTGTCCCGGCACCTGCCCGGTCAGCTGCTCCTTCGGGGCGTTCGGGTAGACCTGGTCCTCGCCCATGCCGCGGCCGGAGTCGTCGCGTGCCGTGGAGAGCGTCTCCTGGCCCTTGGCATCGACGTGGCCGTCCTGCTCACCCGCGGTCTGCTCGGCGGCACCCCGCATCTGCACGCCCGGCGCGTTGCCCGCCTGCGCCTGCTTGAGTGCCTCGTCCTTCGTCGGCAGTCCGGCGAACTTCGCGGCGAGTTCCTGCGCGTCGACCTCGAAGCCGAGCCAGCTCGCCACCTTGCCGATGCCGAAGCCCAGGGCCATCTTGAAGGTGTCCCAGCCGCCCGGCTCCTCGGCCTGCTCGGCCTCGATCTGCCCCTCGGGCTCCTTCTCGCCGGTGACCTTCGCGTCCTCACGGTCCGGTTCCTGCGCCTGCTGGGCCGGATCCTGCGAGTACTGCGCAGGAGCGTCCGTCTTCGGCTTGCCCTGCAGGGTCTGCGGAGCACCCGCGGGTCGCTCCATGGCCGGCGGTGCGGAGGCGAGCGTCTTGTGCTCGTCCCCGACCGTACGGTCCACGGCCCCGCCGACGCCGCCCATCGCCTCAAGTGCCTTGTGGGGTTTGAGTTTCGAGGCGGTTGCCAGTCCCGCCTCCGGGGCGACGCCGGAGAGGTTCGGGGCCGGCGCGGAGTCCTTCCTGCCCTTCCCGCGCGCCGGGGCGGCCGCGCTGCCGCCGCCGCCTCCCCCTCCGCCACCACCGGCGGAGGCCCGGCCCGCCTTGGGCGCGGGGGAGGTCTCCGGAGCCGTCTTCTCTTCGGCGGCGGGCGCCGACCGTGCGGAGGGTTCGGACTTCGGGGCAGCGGAGGGTGTGGACTTCGGCGCTGCGGCGGATGTCCGCGTACGGCCGCTCGGCGCGGCCCCGGTCTCCTGGGCACCGTCCGGTGCGGTAGCCGTGCCGGTCGCCGTCGACGTGCCGGTCGCCGTCGACGTGCCAGTCGCCGTCGACGTGCCAGTCGCGGTCGACGTACCGGAAGCACCCTGAGTCGCGCCCGCCCCCGCTGCATCGTGCCCGGCACCGGTCCCCTGCGCCGCCGAAGCCGCCGAATCCGCCGAAGACCCCGAGGTCGCCGAATCCGCGCCCCCGGCAGCCTCCTTCGCCCCGGCGTCCGTCTGCGCCGCCCTGCCGCCGGTGGCCTGCTGGGACTCCTTCTCCGGCGCGGCGGCCGTCTTGTCGCCGCCGGCCGCGGTGCCCTTCTCCTCCTTGGCGGCCGCCTCCTTGGCCTCGCTGCCGCCCTCGGACCTGCCCTGGGTCTCCTGGACCGTGGTCTGCGCGACGACCGGACCGGCCTTCGGGTCGTCACCGCTCTTGGGGTCCCGGGATGCCGCACCCGACACGGGCGGGACGGCGGCCGCCCGCTCCACCGCCAGGCCGCTCGGCCCGGTCGCGCTCTCCGGACCGCCCTCGGTCTGTGCGGTCGGCGACTCCGCGTCGAAGGCCTCGTCGGCGGTGTCCTCTTCCGGCTCCGCCGTCTCCTGCTCGGCGTCCTCCGCCTCCCGGTCGGCCTGCACCTGCTCGGCCTTCGTCGGCGGCGCGGCGGGGAAGGCGGGGGCGGCCCGACCGGCCGACGAGGACGGGTCCAGCGTGTCCGCGGTCGGTACGCCGGACACGTCCAGGTCCTGCTGCGGCATGAAGTCCTCGGGGCGGAGCTTGACGTCCCAGGCGCTCGGCTCCTCTCCCCCGACCTCGACCTCGGAGTCGCCGCCCGCGCCGAACGGGTCTTCCTCGGTCTTCTCCTCCGGGCCGCCGGCATCCTGGTTGCGGACGCCGTCGAGGGTGCTGAAAGCGCCGGGCAGCCGGGTGTCCCTGCCTGCGGCGGTCGGTGAACCGGTGGGCTTCTGCTGTCCGCGCCGGTCCTGCTGCTTCAGCTGCCGTCCGGCCACGGCCGCGTCCGCGGCTCCCGGACGGTTGCGGGCCGCGGACTCCTCCTTGCTCGCGGCGGGCGTCGGCTGCTGCCGGGTCGCCTCCTGGCCGGCCTGCTCCTTCTCCTTGCCGCCCGTCGTGTCGGCGGACTTCTCGCCGCCCTGCTGTCCCGTGTCCGCCCTCCCGGCCGGACCGGGCGAATCCGAGGAGGACGACTGCTCCCTCGCCGGTGCCGGAGCGGCGGACGCGCCCTGAGCGGAGCCGCCGCCCGACGCGCCCGGCCGCTGTGCCGGGCCGGCGGGCGCGTTCTGTGGCGCACTGCCGGCCGCGTCCTGCTGCCCGGTCTGCTCTTTCTCCGGGCCCGGCGCCGGCTGCGGTCGCTGCTCCTCCGTCCGCTTCTCCTCGGCGGTCCGCAGCCGGTTCTCGCGCTCGGTGCGCACGTCGTCGGCGGTGTCGGGCTCGATCGCGGGACTGTCGTGCGCGTCGCGTTCCAGACCTTCGCCGGCGAAGTCGTCGTAGGCCTCGATCTCGTCGACGAGGTCGAGCACCCGGTCGTGCTCGGAGCCGAGCAGCCTGCTCTCCAGCCGGGCGAGCACGCCGTCGAGCAACTCGTCGGGCAGCCGGGCGAGTTGCTTGCGGGTGCGCTGGGAGAGGTCCTCCGGGTCGCCGCGCAGGGAGCGTACGAGGGAGTTGGCGAGCCGGTCGACGAGGGTCGCCGGATCGATGGCCTCGGTGCGGCCCCGGTCCGCGTCCACGGTGGCGTACCGCAGCCAGCCGGGGGTGGCCTGCCCCTCCTCGACCTCCGGCGCGGACTCCTCGGGCCCGGACGGTCGTACGAGGTCCTGGGCCGCCGACTCCGCCTGCCGCTCGATCGCCTGCTGCGGCAGGCTCACCGCGCCGAGTTCGCGGCCGGCCCGCAGCGCGCCGAGGCCGTGCGGGCTCTGCACGGTGTGCAGGAGCTCGTGGGCGAGGAGGCGGCGGCCCTCGTCGGTGCCGGGCCGGAAGGCGCCCTCGCGGAAGAAGACGTCCTGGCCGACGGCGACGGCGTCGGCGCCGAGCAGCTCGGTCAGCTGCCCGGCGTCACGTCCGGTGTGCAGCCGCACTCGACCGAGGTCGTGCCCGAGCTGTTCCTCCAACTCCCGCCGCACGCCGGGGTCGAGAGGCTGTCCGGCGCCGCTGACGATGTTCTTGGGCTCCGGGGTACGCGCCTTGGCGGCCCGTTCCTTCCGCCTGCGCCGGCGCTGTTCGGCCGCCTGCTCCGAACGCGCCTCCTGGTTCTGCGCGGTCACCGGGTCACCTCCCCGTAGCCGCTCAGCCCTTCGTGCACCGCGCGCGCCAGTTCCTGCCCGAGCCGCCGCGCGGACAGGCCGGCGGGCAGCGGCGGCAGCCCGGACAGCGCGTCGACGGCCAGCGGGCCCTTCGTGGCCAGTGGTACGCCGTGCAGCCGGACCAGCCGGGTCAGCTCACGCTCGAAGGCGGCCGAGACCCGCTCGGGGTCCACACGGAAGCCGTCCAGCACGAGCTCCCCGATCTCCACCCGTACCGCCGACGGATTCACACCCATCCGCGCACCTCCGACGGGGTCAGTGCGCGCTCCAGCTTCAGGTACTCGGTGCGCGCGGCCGCGAGCATGTGCCGCATCTGGAGCCGGTCGCCCTCCTCGGCGGCGAGGAACGCCCCGGACAGCGCGATGTTGCGGATCGAGCCGCCGGCGACGGTGAGCTGGGCGAGCAGAGCCGGGTCGATGTCCTTCACCGGGGCCTGCGGGGGCAGGACGCGCCGCCAGATCTCGGCGCGTTCGTGCTCGGCCGGGAAGGGGAAGTCGACGAGGAAGCGGATGCGCCGCAGGAAGGCCGTGTCGAGGGCCTTCTTCATGTTGGTGGTGAGGATGGCCAGGCCCCGGTAGGCCTCCATGCGCATCAGCAGGTAGCTGACCTCGAGGTTGGCGTACCGGTCGTGGCTGTCCTTGACCTCGCTGCGCTTGCCGAACAGGGCGTCGGCCTCGTCGAACAGCAGCAGGGCACCGCCGCGTTCGGCGGCGTCGAAGACCCGGCGGAGGTTCTTCTCGGTCTCGCCGATGTACTTGCTGACCACCTGCGAGAGGTCGATGACGAACAGGTCGAGGCCGAGTTCGTTCGCCATGACCTCGGCGGCCAGGGTCTTTCCGGTGCCGGAGCCGCCCGCGAAGAGCGCGGTGACGCCGAGCCCGCGGCGCAGGGTGGCCGCGAAGCCCCACTCCTGGTGGACGGTGGGCCGCTGCCGGACATGCGCGACGATCTCCCTGAGCACGCTGGTCTGGCGTTCGTGCAGCACGAGGTCGTCCCAGCCGGCCCGCGGCTCGATGCGGCGGCCCAGCTCGTCCATCCCGATGCGGGCCTCGTCGAGCCCCGCCCGCCAGGCGAGTTCGGCGACGTCGAGCTCCTCCTCGTACGGCAGGCGGCGACGTACGGAGGCGGCCGCGGTCCGTACGACGTGCGGCGGCAGCTGGAACTGCGCCACGAGTGAGCGGAGTTCGTCCTCGTCGAGGTCGACGGCCTCGAACGCCTCGTCCCACAGGTCGAGTTGCTCCTCGTCGTCGAGGCGCGGCACGGCGACCCGGGCTCCGTGCGGCCGCTCCGAGCGCAGCGGGTCCTCGCTCGACACCACGACCGGTACGGCGGCCCCGGCGAGGAACGCCTCGGTCGCCGCCCGCTGGTCACGGTCCAGCTCGCCCACCTCGACGAGGAGCGCGGCCGGCAGCAGGATCGCTTCGCGCTGCCACAGCCGGGACAGCCGGTCGCGCTCGGCGGGGTCTCCCGGGACGTCCTCGGCGCTCATGGCGTACAGCCCGAGCCCGGAGCGGGCGGCCGCGGCGGCGGCGACGTCGGCACGGCTGCGCGCATCGCCGCCGGTCACCTCGACCAAGGGGGTCCCCTCCGGGGCGCCGGCCCAGCCCTCGGCGAGCCGGCTCGCGGCCAGGTCGTACGACGGCGGCAGCGCGTCCGGCACCGGGCCGCGGCGCAACTGCCCGTGCAGGCGGGCGTCCAGGTAGGGCGAGCCCAGCAGGAAGTGCAGGATGCGTTCGTCGAGCCGGAGCCGCGACGTCGTCAGCCGCGAGGCGTCGTCCAGTTCGACGATCCGCCAGCGCCGCAGCGGCGCGACGGGTGTGAGCGCGCTCCAGTGCGGTTCGGCCAGCGCGGCCAGGGCGAGCGAGAAGGTGGGGTACGCCCGCTGCGGATCCCCGGCGGCCGCGGCACAGCGCGCCGCGGCGGTCGGGTCCAGCTCGTCGGCGGCGGTGAGCAGGACGATGTCCCGCTCGAAGGCGGTGAGCCCGAAGCAGGCGACGAGGGCGTCCAGGGGGGCGGTGCCGGGGCCGGGGAGGGCGGGGGTGCGGCCGGGCGCTTCGTGTTCCGGGCCGGGGACGGGCGCGTCGCCGGCGCCCGGTGCGTCGGCAGAGCGTGGGGACTCGCCGCCGTCGGTTGCCTCCGGGGCGACCGGGGGCCGCTGCCCGGCGCGGGCCGCGTGGGCGTCGACCCGGTCCAGGACACGCCGGATCTCCGTGGTCAGCGTCGTGCCGCCGTGGCCCGCGCCTGCCTCGCCCGGCTCGTACGTCCCCATGTCCTCACCTGCCCCCGTGGTCCCCATGCCGTCTCAGCTCTCCGTGTCCTCGCCGCCCGCCCGACGGGTGTCGGGCCCGCCGTCCGGGCGGGTGGCGGAATCGCCGTCCGGGCGGGTGGCGGAATCGCCGTCCATGTGCCGGGGGCCGGACCGCGCGGAACCCGCGGCCCGCGGCGCCGTCCTGCGGGGCCGCGCCGGCGCCTTGGCCGTCGTCTTGGCGGGGGCCTTGGCGGCAGGCTTCGCGGGGGCCTTCGTCGCCTTCTTGGCCACAGCCTTGACGGGCGGCGCCTCCGGCCTCACAACCGCCCCGGAGGTCACTGGACTTGACGGCTCATCAACTTGCCGCTCGGCCCCCGGAGGGACCGGCGCGCCCGGCGCCCCGAACGGCAGCACCCGTACGTCCGGACGCTCCACCGGCTTCGCCGGCACCGGTGTCTCACGGCCGTCGATGAAGACCAGGGCCGCCTGGTAGACCACCGACAGCGCGTACGGGGTCTGGTAGAGCATCCCCCACAGCTTCGACGTCTCGTCGATGTCCATCACCGTCGGTGTGAACCGCACCCGCTGTGCCGCCTCAGCGAGGTCGCTGCCCGCCAAATAGGGCTTATCACCCGCCTGTTCGATGACGTCCTTGGGCAGGACCGGGATCTCGTGCAGGGTGCGCACGACGGAGCCGATCAGCCGTTGGCCGACGAGTTCCGCGTCCTCGCCGTAGGCGGTGATCAGGTAGTGCAGGTCGAGGGCCGCGGCGGGCCGTTTGACCAGCGTGCCGTCGGTCGCGCGGGTCGGCAGGTCGTTGCCCCGCTGCGAGGTGTTGGGCGTGACCTGGTAGAGGAACACGGAGACGGTCGGCTCGGCCGGCGGATCGGCCGGCGGCTTGCGCGGCTCCACCTTGACGGCCTCGCCGAACTCCGGGCCGACGTTGTTCGCGATCAGCAGGGCGAGGGCCTGGGTGACATGGGCGATGGCCAGTGCGTTGCTCATGGCGTCAGTTCCTCGGTTCCTCTTGTCCTACTGGTTGCTGTGTGCGGCTCACTCGCGTCCTCGCGCCAGGTACTCCGCCAGGCTCACGGTCGCCCCGGGCCTGCCCGCCGCCGGCGGGCGCTGCCGGGTGGGCCCCGCGGTCGGTGCCGCGGTCACTTCGAGCCGCCCGATCTGCACCTGCACCACCTGCTCGGGCGCCCGCGCAGGCCGCCGTGCGGCGGCCTGTCGTGCGGCCTCGCGTGCCGCCGCCGTGTCCGCGGCGGCCGGCCGCGCCGCGACCGGCGCGGAAGCGGGGGGAGCGGTGTCCGTACCCGGTGGGGTGGGCACGGACACCGCGGTCCGGTCGGGGCCCGGCTCCGCACGCCCCCGGCCCGGCGTGCGCCGCGGGCTCTCGGCGGCGGGTCGCGGGCCCGGGGCGAGTGGCGCGGAGGGACGCAGCAGCGGTGCCTCGGGCAGCTCCGGTACCGCGGACCGCCGGCCCTGGTCACCGGGCTCGCGCTCGGTGCGTACAACGGTCCGCTCGCGTTCCGTGTGCAGCCGGGCCGGTGTGGCCGCGGCCGGACGCGGGGCGTCCCGCTCCGGTGCGGACGACGGAGTGGCGGAGGGCCACAGCAGCGGGTCGGCCCCGTCCGGCTCGGGCGCCCGGGCCCGTACCGCCTCGGCCCGTTCGAACGGGCCGGGCAGCCGGGGCCGTACGCGCACCGCCTCCGTCACAGGGGCGGCGTGCCGGGCGATCAGCCGGTCGAGGAAGTCCGGCGCGGACGGACCCGGGCCCGAGCCCCGGCCGGGATCCGTCGGGAGGCTTCCCGTGGGGGAGTCAGACATCCGCACACAGCTCCAGGTAGTAGCGGCGCCGCAGCGGGCTGAGCGCCAGGATGTCCGGCTCGCTCCAGCCGTAGGCGGTGGCGAGCAGGTGGACGTCGAGCATCACGTCCCGGGCCCAGGCGTCCAGTTCGGTCCACAGGTAGGAGGCGATGTCCAGCTCGGCCCTGGTGGCCAGGCCGCACTCGGGGCAGGCGATGTTGAGTGTCACGTCGGCCCCGGGATCGGCCGCCTCGACGGCCTCGGCGATGCGGCGCTGCACGGGCGCGGGCAGGTCCCCCGCCGTCACCGCCGTACCGTCGCGGACCGCCGAGACGAGGCACCGCGCCAGGAGCGCCGCGCGCGGGTCGGCCGACCGGGCCGCCGCCGCCAGGTCGGCGACGCCGGGCAGCCGGAACTCGACGTCCCAGCCGTCCTGCGCGACCCGCACGACCGAGCCGGGGGAGGCGCCGAGGCTCCGTGCGAACTCCCCTGCGTCCAGATCGAACTCCATGTCCTCCCCGCACGCCGCGCACCCGAGCCGCACCTGCATCCGTTCCCCGAACAGGGCCCGGCGCAGGGCGAACAGGTCGGCCTCGCGCTCGCCCACCGCAAGCACCGGCAGCGTGCCCGCGTCGAGGTCCGGGCGTGCCGTGCGGTGCAGCAGCAGCGCGCGCCCTGCGGGTGCCTCGCCGAGCCCCGCCTCCCAGGTGGCGAGGAGCTCGGCCGCCCCGGTGATCCCCATGTCCTCCCCCGCTTCTCTCAACTGCCCTCAGGTCAGGCCGGGTTGAGGAACGACGGCTCCTCGGGCTCGGGCACCTCGTAGTCCCGCTCCCAGCCCTCGCACTCGAGCTTCAGCGACTGGATGGCCACCGCGTTGGCGTTGGCGTCCAGCTCGCCGAGGACCTGGTACTCGCTGGGCCAGGTCCGGTAGAGCTTGTGCGAGACGGCGACCTGACCGGCCTCGTTGAGGACCTGGATCACGATGTCCTTGCGGAAGTCCGCGAGGGACACCTCCGATCCGAGTCCCGCGCCGACCTGCCAGACCTTGTTGGCCCAGCGGTCGAACTCGGGGTCGTGGGTGACTCCGCGCTCCAGGGTGATGCCCTCGAACTCGGAGCGGCCCGGCGACTTGCGCGGGGAGGAGGGGTCGCCGCCGTGGCGGTGCTTGACGACCTCGGTGGTCCGCTTCAGCGGACTGATCTTGCTGATGCCGGCGACCGTTCGACCGTCCCACAGGACCAGGAACTTGAAGTTCTTGTACGGGTCGAAGCGATGGGCGTTGACCGTGAACTCAGCCATCGGATTCCTTCAGCTCTCCAAGGTTCAAGGGGTGCTAGAGCGCGAACTGCCCCGACGTCTGCTGGATTTTGACGACCACGAACTCGGCCGGGCGGACCGGCGCGATGCCCACCAGGACGTTCACGACGCCGTTCGCGACGTCCTCGTCGGTGGTGGTCTCGCTGTCGCACTTGACGAAGTACGCCGCACGCGGGGTGCTGCCCTTGAAGGCGCCCTGACGGAAGAGGGTGTGCAGGTACGAGGAGGCGCTGAGCCGGATCTGCTGCCACAGGCTCTCGTCGTTGGGCTCGAACACGACCCACTGCAGGCCGCGTTGCAGGCTCTCCTCCACATGCAGCGCGAGCCGCCGCACCGGGACGTACTTCCAGGCGCTGTCGAGCGCGTCGGAACCCTCCAGCGTCCGCGCGCCCCACACCAGCGGGCCGGTGAGCGGGAACGTGCGCAGGCAGTTGACGCCGAGCGGGTTGAGCAGCCCGGTCTCGCGGTCGGTGAGATCGACGGTGAGCGAGTGCACGCCGACGAGCTGGGCCTCTGTACCCGCCGGGGCCTTCCACACACCGCGTTCGGAGTCGGTGCGCGCGATGACGCCGGCGACCGCGCCGGACGGCGGGAAGGCGCGCAGCCGCCCGGTGAGCGGGTCGGTCAGCTGGATGTGCGGGAAGTACAGGCCGGCGTGGTTGCCGCGCACGGCGTCGAACGCGGAGAGCCCGGCGCGGGCCGTGTCGACGCTCACCCAGGTGCTCGGCGCGTCGACCAGCAGGAAGATCCGACGCTCCTCGCACAGCCGCTGGGCGGCCGACACGACGGTGAGCGCGTCCTCGGTCTTCTCGTACGACGCCAGCTCCGGCAGCGACAGCAGGTTGACGTCGGCCACCCCGCGCAGCGCCTGGATGCCGGTCTTGTCGGCCTCGGAGCCGATCAGGTCGCGCGGGCCCGGGGCCGCGCCGTCCTCGCCGCCCTCGAGCGGGAAAACCGGCGGGTTGACCGAGGCCTCCAGGCCCAGGTCGTTGGCGCACTCGCCGAGGAAGCGCACGACGTCCTCGGGGTCGGTGGAGCCCGCGACGACCTGCAACCGCCGTCCGAAGGCGGTGACTTCGGCACCGGCGAAGGCGTGCTTGCCCGGCGCGTCGGGCAGCGCCCGCAGCTTGCGCTCCAGGAGCAGCGCCAGCTCGGCCACGGTGGACGGTGCTTCGCCGTCGCAATCGGGGTCGTAGAGCGTGAACTCGCGCTCCACGTCGCCGATCTTCACGGTCAGGTCGACGGCCAGGTCGGGCAGTTCGCGCCCGAACGGCTTGGAGACGGTGCCCGACGGGTCGGGGCGGCCCTCGCCGACGGCCTCGACGCGGACGAGCCGGGAACTCGCGTTGATCACGGTGGGCGCGTAACGCCCGTGGCCGGCGTCCGTGGAGAGGCCGGTGAAGCTCTCGCGGGCGTCGCCCTTGGCGTCGTACACCCGCAGGTTGAAGGTCTCGTCGGGGCAGGGCGTGTCGTAGTCGACGGCGACGCGCAGGCCGTTGCCCCACACCCCGGGTTCCTTGGCGTGGACCTCGAGGACACGGCTCTCGCTGTGGCCCTCGGTGGACTCCAGCACGACG
Source organism: Streptomyces sp. HUAS ZL42 (assembly GCF_040782645.1). Taxonomy (GTDB): domain Bacteria; phylum Actinomycetota; class Actinomycetes; order Streptomycetales; family Streptomycetaceae; genus Streptomyces. The sequence goes on along the minus strand of NZ_CP160403.1, from coordinate 7,796,966 downwards.
CAGGCGGCCTTGCCGCTGCCGGCCTTGGCGACACGGACGATCACGGCGGTCGTGCCGCCGTTGCCGAAGAACTGGTGGACCGCGTAGGCGACGGCGCTCTGCGAACTCAGGCCCCCGAAGCGGCGCTCGAACTCGGCGAAGCCGGTGACGCGCACGGGCTCGTTCAGCGGGCCCCGCCGGGTGTGTCCCACGAAGGCGGTCACCGAGGTGGTCACGGCGGAGATGGTGCGGGTGCTGCTGGGAAGCTCTTCGACGTAGACGCCCGGATATGTCGGCCTCGCGGCGCTCACGGCATTCGTCGGCATTCCCCCTCCTATCCCTTCTCAGGCACCGGGTCGAAGGCACCAAGAGGCGGCAGAGGGAGACGTCTCGGCCGGGGCGCGCGCAAGTGTTCCGGGACGCCATGACGCGCCGGACCGCGCACCCGCAACAGCTTTCCCCCGTCGGTTCCCCGGACGGACTGCCGCCCGGGTCAAGCAAGCACGCTTGTGACTCCTGATGCTCAAGTGCTCATCCACCTTGGTGAGTTGGCCGTTGCACGAGCAAGGTGTCTTCACGCCAGTTCGAAGGGAGGTTCGATGAAGTGGGGGACGCACGACCCGCACACGATGTGCGCGTGTCGGAACAGGTGCTTCACAGATTCCGCACGGGTGATGGTGCAGCAGAATGGAGGGCATGTCCCGACGTACCTCGCATCTCAGGCGGCAGCACGGTTCCGCCCCCGTTCACAAGCCCACCTGTCCTTGCGGTCTTGCGGAGACGTACGAAACGTGCTGTGGCCGATTCCATCGGGGTGAGGCGGCCGCCCCTACCGCCGAGAGGCTGATGCGTTCGCGCTACAGCGCTTTCGTGAAGCAGGACGAGGCGTACCTGCTGCGGACCTGGCATCCGCGCACCCGCCCGCCGCGGGTCGACTTCGACCCCGCAACGAGGTGGACCGGCCTGGAGATCCTGGAGACGACCGACGGCTCGGCGTTCCACACCACCGGCACGGTGACGTTCCGGGCCTCCTACAAAGGCGGTTCACTGCACGAGCGGAGCCGGTTCGAGCGGGTCGACGGGGCGTGGGTGTACGTCGAGGGAGACTTCCTCGACTCCCTCGGCTGAGGCGCGCTACGGCGCCAGGATGTCCAGCTCCTGCAGCGCACCGACCGTGATCTCCCGGGTCAGCCGCTCGGCGCGCGCCGCGTCGCCCTCGCGTACCGCCTCGGCGACCTGGACGTGCAGGGTGACGGCGGCCGGGTCGGGGTCCTCGAACATGACCTCGTGGTGGGTGCGGCCGGCGAGGACCTCGGCGACGAGGTCGCCCAGGCGGGCGAACATCTCGTTGCCGGAGGCCGTGAGGATCACCCGGTGGAAGGCCATGTCGTGGACGAGGTACCCCTCCAGCCGGTGGCCGCGCGAGTTGGCCACCATGCCGAGGGCGCACTCGGTGAGTTCGGCGCACTGCTCGGCCGTGGCGAACTTCGCCGCCAGACCGGCCGCGACCGGTTCGACCGCCGAGCGCAGGACGGTGAGCGAGCGCAACTGCCGCGGACGGTCGGCGCCCTGCATACGCCAGCGGATGACCTGCGGGTCGTAGACGTTCCACTCGGACTTCGCACGGACCGTCACGCCGACACGGCGGCGGGACTCCACCAGGTGCATGGATTCGAGCACCCGGACCGCCTCGCGCATCACGGAGCGTGACACGTCGAACCGTTGCGCCAGCTCGTCCGTGCGCAGAACGCTGCCAGGCGGGTACTCGCCCGCAGTGATCGCGGGGCCGAGGGTGTCCAGTACGCGGCCGTGCAGCCCCCGGCCCGGTGTGCTCATGCACTCAGCGTACGCGGCACGTAACGGAGCCAAAAAGTCAGACTTATTTGTCACAGACCCTTGAATTCGTCGTACCTAATGGGTTTGGGTGAGGCCGGCGTCGGGAGCCGACGCCGGATGTCAGTCGGATGTCGAGGAGAGACAGCCGGATGTCGAGGAAGACAGCGAGGCACTGATGCGCACCCCTCACGTCGTCGTGGTGATGGGCGTCGCCGGCACGGGCAAGACCACCATCGGTCCCCTGCTCGCCGCCCGGCTGGGCGTCCCGTACGCCGAGGCCGACGACTTCCACCCGCCGGCCAACATCGCCAAGATGTCGGCCGGTGTCCCGCTCGACGACGCGGACAGGTGGCCGTGGCTCGACGCCATCGGTGCCTGGGCGCACGGGCGGGCCGGGCTGGGCGGGGTGGTCAGCTGCTCGGCGCTGAAGCGGTCGTACCGCGACCGGCTCAGGGCCGCCGCACCCGGGATCGTGTTCGTGCACCTCACGGGCGACCGGAAACTCGTCGCGGACCGGATGGCGCATCGCCGGGGCCACTTCATGCCCCACGCGCTGCTGGACTCCCAGTTCGCCACGCTCCAGCCGCTGGGCGCGGACGAGGCGGGCGTCGCGGTCGACGTCTCCGGCAGCCCGCAGGAGATCACCGACCGGGCCGCGAAGGCGCTGGCCGGGCTTCCCGACCCACCGCAGTAGCCCCTCATCCGCAAGGCCTCCGCCAACCCATATCCGCAAGGGACCCCGTGACCAGACTCAGTGCCGAGATGCTGGCAGCGGACACCGTCGAGCCGATCACCTCGGCCGGTCATGCTCAGCTGGGCATAGCCGTCCTGGCGGGCATCGCCGTCATCGTCCTGCTCATCACCAAGTTCAAGCTCCATGCCTTCCTGTCGCTGACCCTCGGCTCGCTGGCGCTCGGCGCGTTCGCCGGGGCACCGCTCGACAAAACCATCGTCAGCTTCACCACCGGACTCGGCGCGACCGTCGCCGGCGTGGGCGTGCTGATCGCCCTGGGCGCGATCCTCGGCAAGCTGCTCGCCGACTCCGGGGGCGCCGATCAGATCGTCGACACGATCCTCGCGAAGGCGGGCGGGCGCTCGATGCCGTGGGCGATGGTGCTGATCGCCTCGGTGATCGGTCTGCCGCTGTTCTTCGAGGTCGGCGTCGTACTGCTGATCCCGGTCGTGCTGATGGTCGCCAAGCGGGGCAACTACTCGCTGATGCGCATCGGCATCCCGGCGCTCGCGGGCCTGTCCGTCATGCACGGCCTGGTTCCGCCGCACCCCGGCCCGCTGGTCGCGATCGACGCGGTCAAGGCCGACCTGGGCGTGACGCTGGCGCTGGGCGTGCTGGTCGCCATCCCGACGGTGATCATCGCCGGCCCGCTGTTCTCGCGGTTCGCGGCGCGCTGGGTGGACGTGCCGGCCCCGGACCGGATGCTGTATCCGACCGGGGGTTCCCCCCAGACCCCCGCCCAACGCGCTTCCGAGGAACCGGACAAGCGCCCCGGCTTCGTCCCCACGCTGGCCACGATCCTCCTGCCGGTCGTCCTGATGCTCGCCAAGGCGCTCGTCGACATCGTCGTGGACGACCCCACGCACACCGTGCAGCGCGTCTTCGACGTCATCGGCTCCCCGCTGATCGCCCTGCTCGCCTCCGTGATCGTCGGCATCTTCACGCTGGGCCGGCCCGCCGGCTTCAGCAAGGAGCGCATCTCGCAAGTCGTCGAGAAGGGCCTGGCCCCCATCGCCGGAATCCTGCTGATCGTCGGCGCGGGCGGCGGCTTCAAGCAGACGCTGATCGACTGCGGTGTCGGTCGGATGATCCTCGAGATCTCCGAGGACTGGTCCATCCCGGCCCTGCTGCTGGCCTGGCTGATCGCGGTCGCGATCCGCCTGGCGACCGGTTCGGCGACGGTCGCGACGGTCTCGGCGGCGGGTCTGGTGGCCCCGCTGGCGGCCGACATGTCGACTACCCACGCGGCCCTGCTGGTCCTCGCCATCGGAGCCGGATCGCTCTTCTTCAGCCATGTCAACGACGCCGGATTCTGGCTGGTGAAGGAGTACTTCGGCCTGACCGTCGGCCAGACGATCAAGACATGGTCGGTGATGGAGACGATCATTTCGGTGGTCGCGGGGGGTGTGGTCCTGCTGCTGTCACTGATCCTCTAGGGGTAAGTGGCTCTTCCGGTCGAGCAGTTGACGCCGTTACCGGACCGGCTCGGATTGCTGCGGGTGCTGCGGGACCTCGCCACCCGAGTAGCCGTTCACCGCAACCGGGCCGGAGAGCGCGCCGCCCGCCGGCCCCGCTCACCGCCGCCACAACGGATGCTCCCGCTCAGCCCACTCCTGGCTCACCGACCCCGTCCGCATGCCGCGCCGCGCCTCCGGGTCGCCCAGTGCCATGCCGATGTGACCGGCCAGGACGACGCCGATGGTCAGCGCCAGCCAGTCGTGGACGAAGGTCGCGCTGGTGCGCCACATCAGCGGGGTGAGGTGTGTGAACCACATGATCAGGCCGGTGCCGAGCATGACGAGTGTGGCGCCGGCGATCCAGGCCGCGTAGATCTTCTGTCCGGCGTTGAACTTGCCGGCCGGACGTGACGCGCGCCGTTTGTCCCGGCGCAGGGCGGCGCGCAGCCAGACGCGGTCGTGCGGGCCGAAGCGGTTCAGCAGGCGCAGATCCCCACGGAAGGCACGGGAGGCGAGGCCCGCCAGGACGGGCACCGGCAGGGCGAGCCCGGCGCATTCGTGGACGCGGACCACCAGCTCGCGGCGGCCGACGAGCTGGGCGAGTTCGGGGACGTAGAGGAAGGCCGCGGTGACCACGCACACGCCCATCAGCGCGGCCGTGGTGCGGTGCACCCACCGTTCGGCCCGGCTGAAGCGGCCGATCCGCACGGCCCTCGGCGGGGTCTCAGCTCGTAGGCTCATCGTCCCGTCCGTTCGAGCGGCCCACCCAGGCGTCGACGTCGTAGCCGCGCTCCTCCCAGTAGCCGGGCCGCACCTCGTCGGTGACGGTGATCCCGGAGAGCCACTTGGCGGACTTGTAGAAGTACATGGGCGCCACGTACAGGCGGACCGGGCCGCCGTGGTCGTGGCCGAGGTCCTTGTCCTGCATGCGCAGGGCGACCAGGACGTCGGCGCGGCGGGCCTGGTCGAGCGTGAGGCTCTCGGAGTAGGCGCCGTCGAAGCAGGTGAAGCGCACGGCCTTGGCCTTCGCGCCCACGCCGGCGGCATCGAGCAGCCGGGACAGCTGCACGCCCTCGAACGGCGTGTCCGGGACCCGCCAGCCGGTGACGCACTGGACGTCCTTGACGAGCCGGGTCTGGGGCAGTGCCCTGAGGTCGGCGAGGGTGTAGGTCTTCGGGTGGTCGACCAGGCCGTCGACGGTCAGGCGGTAGTTCCCGGCGTTCTTGTGCGGGACGGACGAGGTCACCGAGTAGTAGCGGAAGCCGCCGCCGTTCGGGAGCAGTCCCGTGAGACCGGTGGGGTCCTTTTCGGCGGCGCCGCCGAGGAACGCCTCGAGGCCGCGTTGCAGGGTGGGCGCGGTGGCGACGCCGAGGACGCCCAGGCCGACGGTGCCGAGGAAGACGCGACGGCCGACGGGTGTGCCCCGCTCCTCGGGATGTTCGGAGTTCACCTCTTCATTCGAGCACCCGCGACCGGGGTCGGGCCAGGGATCCCGGGTACGGGTCCGGGTTCCGTAATCATTTCTCACGGGCTTTTCACAGGGGCGGACACCCAGTGGTGTGGTGCACGCCATGGCGGCGTTCCGTGCGGCAGCGGACCATGGCGTGCACCGCCCGGTTCCGGGCACACCCGGGGCATGGACCGCCCTGGGACGCTACAGTCGGCCACTACGCACCACGACCCCGTGGCCCGGCCCAACGATCGAGGTACGCAGCGTGTCGGTTCTGGTTCTGGTTCTCGCCGTGAGCGCCGCATGCTGTCTGGGCTTCGGCTTCGTGCTCCAGCAGAACGCGGCACAGAAGGCTCCCCTCGGCGACTTCCTGTCCTTCCGGCTGCTGCTCGATCTGATGAAGGTGCCGCGCTGGCTGGGCGGCATCGGGCTGATGGTGGCCGGCATGGTCCTGGGCGCGATCGCGCTCGGCCAGGGGGAGGTCTCCCTCGTCGAACCCCTCCTCGCGACGAACCTGCTCTTCGCGCTCGCCCTCTCCCGCCACCAGACCCGGCAGCCGCTGGGCCGCCAGGGCTGGGCGGGCCTCGGCCTGCTCGCGGGCGGGGTGACCACGTTCATCGTGGCCGGCGAGCCGCGCGGCGGGAGCGCGGTCAGCGATCCGCTGCGCCACTGGCTGATCATCGGCGTGATGATCGGGCTGGCGCTGCTGCTCACGACGTACGCCAAGCGTTCGCGGCTGAGCTCCGGACCGGTGCTGCTGGCCCTGGCGGCCGGGCTGCTGTACGGCGTGCAGGACGCCCTGACGCGGGTCAGCGGCCAGCGGTTCTCCGCGGGCGGCTTCGCCGAACTGCTCACCGGCTGGCAGCCGTACGCCGTGCTCGCACTGGGTGTCACCGGCCTGATCCTGGTGCAGAGCGCGTTCGAGACCGCGTCGCTGCGCATGTCGCTGCCCGCCCTGACCGCGGCCCAGCCGCTGGCCGGCATCGCCTGCGGCGTGGGTTTCCTCGGCGACCGGCTGCGCACCGACACCAGCGCGCTGGCCTGGGAGGCGGCCGGACTCGCGGCGATCGTCGCGGGCATCGTGCTGCTGGGCCTGCACCCGGCAATGCCTACCGGCGCCACCCCACGCGAGCGCGTGCGCGACCTGCAGCCGAACTGACGCCCGTACGAGGGGCCCCGGCCGCACTCACCACGGCAGTCGTCGCCATCGTGCAGCCGGGCCTGCACCCGGCAATGCCAACGGCGCCACCCCACGCGAGCACGACCTGCAGCCGAACTGACGCCCGTACGAGGGGCCCCGGCCGCACTCACCACGGCAGTCGTCGCCATCGTGCACCCGGCAATGCCGACACCGGCACCGCCCCACGCGAGCGCATGCGCGACCCGCAGCCGAACTGACGCCCGCCCCCGGGGCCCTGCTTGGATGGGCCGATGAGCGCTGCAGACGAAATTCTCGACATCGTCGACGAGAACGACCTGGTCGTCGGCCAGTCCCCGCGCGGCGAGGCCTACGCCCGCGGGCTGCGCCACCGATGCGTCTTCATTCAGGCCCGCGACTCCTTCGGCCGGATCTTCGTCCACCGCCGCACGCCGACCAAGCTGGTCTTCCCCTCCCTGTACGACATGTTCGTCGGCGGGGTCGTCGAAGCGGGCGAGGCCTACGACGACGCGGCCCTGCGTGAGGCCGAGGAGGAACTGGGCGTGAGCGGCCTGCCCCGGCCCGCCTTCCTCTTCAAGTTCCTCTACGACGACGGCGCGGGGCAGACCTGGTGGTCGGCGGTGTACGAGGTGCGCTGCGACCTCCCCGTGCGACCGCAGGTCGAGGAGGTGGCCTGGCACGACTTCCTGCCGGAGGAGGAGGTGGAGCGCCGCCTGCCGGAGTGGGAGTGGGTTCCGGACGGACTTGCGGCGTACGAGCGGCTGAAGGACCACCGGACAGCGGGCTGATCGCCCTTCGCGAGCCCGGTAAGGTCAAACGCGTGATCGAGTTCGTGCAAAACGTCCGGTTGTGGTTCGCGCCCCGGGAGGTCAGGAACGAGGGCGTCACCCCCGACTACCGGTTCTCACTGGCGAACGAGAGGACCTTCCTGGCCTGGCTGCGCACCGCGCTCGCGCTGATCGGCGGCGGCTTCGCGGTCGACCAGTTCCTGCCGGACCTGCGCTGGGGCTGGCGCGTCGGGCTGGCGCTCGCGCTGCTCGCCGCGGGCGTGCTGTGCTCGCTGCGCGCGGTGAACCACTGGGTGCGCTGCGAGCGGGCGATGCGCCGGGGCGAGGACCTGCCGGTGTCGCGGTTCCCGGCGCTGCTGAGCATCGCGGTCGCCGTCGTGGCGGTCGCGATGGTCGTCGTCGTACTCGTGGGATGGGAAGGATGAGCGCGGACGCGGCCGACGGGCGGGACCCGGGGCTGCAGCCCGAGCGAACCCGGCTCGCCTGGCGGCGTACGACGCTGTCGAGCACCGTGGCCACCGTGCTCGCCGTGAAGACGGCGTTGCACGGCGGTCCGTCGGCGGCCGGTGTCGTGGTGAGCGGTCTGTGCTGCGGGCTCTGGCTGGGCTTCCTGCTGATCGCCCACCGCCGCATACACGCCCTGGCCACGACGACCGCCGCGCCCGCGCTCGCCCTCCGGCACGCCGCGGCGGCGGTCCTGTGCACGGCGGCGATGGCGGCGTGCGCGGCGGCGCTGGTCTTCTGACCGAGCCCGGCCGAATGACCGAGCCCGGCCGAAAAACACCGGCCGACGGCTCCCCCGATGCTGCCCGGGGAGCCGTGGGCCTATCGTGGCCCCGATCACTTTGGGCGTCCCCACTGGACGACATACCGACCGGTCGGCATCATTGGTCGTGTCCCGTTCATCCGTCCGTAGGAGCATTGATGAGCCCCGACCACCCGCCCGGACTCGATCTCGACCGGCTGCGCGGCCTGCTCGACCGTGAGCGGCCCGGCCTGGTGCACGGCCCGCTGACCGGCCGGCTGATCGAGGGCGGTCGGTCGAACCTGACGTACGAGCTCACGGACGGCACCTCGAAATGGGTCGTACGCCGGCCCCCGCTGGGCCACGTCCTGGCCACCGCGCACGACATGAAGCGCGAGCACCGGGTGATCAGCGCACTGCACCCGACCAGCGTGCCGGTGCCGAGTCCGGTGCTGCTGTGCGAGGACGAGGAGGTGCTCGGGGCGCCCTTCTACGTGATGGAGTTCGTCGAGGGCACCCCGTACCGCACGGCCGACCAGCTCGCCACGCTCGGCCCGGAGCGCACCCGCGGCGCGGTGCTGTCCCTGGTGGACACCCTCGTCGAGCTGCACGCGGTGGACCCCGCCGAGGTGGGGCTCGCGGACTTCGGCCGGCCCGAGGGCTTCCTCGACCGGCAACTACGCCGCTGGGGCAAGCAACTCGACGCCTCCCGCAACCGCGACCTGGCCGGCGTCGACGAGCTGCACGCGGCGCTCGGCCGCCGGCTGCCCGCCTCCCCCGCCCCGGCCGTCGTGCACGGCGACTACCGGCTCGACAACGTCCTGATCGGTGCCGACGACAAGATCAAGGCGATCCTCGACTGGGAGATGTCCACACTCGGCGATCCGCTGACCGACCTCGGCCTGCTGGTGATGTACAGCATGCCGCTCGGCATGCCCGACTCGCCGGTCTCCACGACCGCGCAGGCCCCCGGCCACCCGGCTCCCGCCGAGCTGATCGAGCGCTACGCGGCCCGCTCGGGGCGCGACGTCTCGGCCGTCTCGTGGTACACGGCGTTCGCCTGGTTCAAGCTCGCCGTGATCCTCGAGGGCATCCACTACCGCTACACACTGGGCCAGACGGTCGGCCGCGGCTTCGACCGCATCGGCGACCTCGTCCCCGTCTTCATCGAGCACGGCCTGACCACTCTTCAGGAAGGCTGACGGCCATGGACTTCGCGTTCGACGCCCGCACCGAGGAACTGCGCGCCAAGCTGCTCGCCTTCATGGACGAGTACGTCTACCCGGCCGAGGCGGTGGCGGAGGAGCAGCGGGCCGCACTGGCGTCGCCCTGGGACACCCCGGCCGTCGTCGAGGAGCTGAAGGCCGAGGCGCGCAGGCAGGGACTGTGGAACCTCTTCCTGCCCGACACCGAGTACGGCGCCGGGTTGACCAACCTCCAGTACGCGCCGCTCGCCGAGATCACCGGCCGCTCCCCGCAGCTCGCGCCCACCGCGGTGAACTGCGCCGCACCCGACACCGGGAACATGGAGGTGCTCGCGCAGTTCGGCGACGAGCAGCAGAAGAAGCAGTGGCTGGAGCCGCTGCTCTCCGGTGAGATCCGCTCGGCGTTCGCGATGACCGAGCCGGAGGTGGCCTCCTCGGACGCCACCAACATCACCACGCTCATCGAGCGGGACGGCGACGAGTACGTCATCACCGGCCGCAAGTGGTACATCTCCGGGGCGATGAACCCGGACTGCAAGATCTTCATCGTGATGGGCAAGACGGACCCGGACGGCCCCGACATCCGCCGCCAGCAGTCCATGGTCCTGGTCCCGCGCGACACGCCGGGCGTCACGGTCGAGCGTGCCATGCAGGTCTTCGGCTACGAGGACCACTACCACGGCGGTCACGCCGAGGTGATCTTCGACCACGCGCGCGTGCCGGTGTCGAACCTGATCGGCGAGGAGGGCGGCGGCTTCGCCATCGCCCAGGCCCGGCTGGGTCCCGGCCGCATCCACCACTGCATGCGGCTGATCGGCATGGCGGAGCGGGCGATCGAGCTGATGTGCAGGCGGGCCGTGTCCCGGACCGCCTTCGGCAAGGCGCTGGCCCAGCAGGGCGTGGTGCACAACTGGATCGCCGACGCGCGCGTGACCGTCGAACAGCTGCGGCTGCTGGTGCTGAAGACGGCCTGGCTGATGGACACGGCCGGCAACCGGGGCGCGCACACGGAGATCCAGGCCATCAAGATCGCCACGCCCCGTGCGGTCGTCGACATCATCGACCGGGCGATCCAGCTGCACGGCGCCGGCGGCGTCAGCCAGGACTTCCCGCTGGCCGAGCTCTACGCGGCCGCCCGCACGCTGATGATCGCCGACGGCCCGGACGAGGTGCACCAGCGGTCGCTGGCGCGGCGGGAGCTGAAGAAGTACCTGTGAGCCGGATGGAGCATGTGTAAGGGGCGGCCGCCAGAGCGGCCGCCCCTTACCCGTGCGTACGGCGATGCGGCTACGGCCGCAGCGCCCGCAGCAACAGGTCGGCCAGGTGGTCGGCGACCTGCTGCGGGCTGAGCGGGCCGTCCGGCCGGTACCACGTCGACAGGTGGTGCACCGAGCCGAAGTGGTAGTCCACCACGAGGTCGGCCGGAGTGGCCGTGGAGAAGACGCCCGCCTCCTGGCCCTCCTCGATGAGCGCGCGGAAGCGTTCGTGGTAGCGCCGGCGCTCGGCGCGCACCTGCTTGTTCTTCTCCGGGCTCAGATGGTGCATGGAGCGAAAGAAGATCATCGCGTCGTCGAGGTTCTCGATCGTCGTGACGACGACGTCGGCCGCCGCGGCTCTGAGGCGCTTCTCGACCGGCTCGTCCGCGCCCGCGAAGGCGTCGAGCCGCTCCTGCTGGACGCGCAGCACGCGCGCGTACACCTCGTGCAGGAGGTCGTCCTTGGAGCCGAAGTAGTGGTACAGCGCCCCCTTGGTGACGCCGGCCGCCTCGACGATCTCCTGCACCGAGGTGCGGTCGTATCCCTGCTCGGCGAAGAGCCGGGTGGCGGCGGCCAGGAGCCGCTGCGGCACAGGAGCTCCGTCCCCGTCCGTCGTCCTGGGCACTGCCGCCACCTGCCTTTCCGTCTGCTACTGACTGTCGTCCGCGCGGGAACGCAGTTCCCGACGGAGGATCTTCCCACTCGCCGTCTTGGGCAAGTCGGGCAGTATCTCCACCTGCCGCGGATATTTGTAAGCCGCCAGTCTCTCCCTGCAGTAGGCGGCGAGTGCATCCGGGTCCGTTTTCTCGGCACCCGGACGCAGGCTGATGTAGGCCTTGACGGTCTCCCCGCGGTACCCGTCGGGCACTCCGACGACGGCCGCCTCGCGCACCGCAGGGTGGGTGTACAGCACGTCCTCCACCTCACGCGGCCACACCTTGAAGCCGGACGCGTTGATCATGTCCTTCTTGCGGTCGACGACGTACAGCCAGCCCTGCGGGTCCATGAACCCGATGTCGCCGGTGCGCAGTTCGCCGTCGGGAAAGGTCTCGGCGGTGGCGTCGGGCCGCCGCCAGTAACCGGGCACGACCTGCGGCCCGCGAACGACGATCTCGCCCTGTTCGCCGAAGGGGACCTCCTCGCCCCGGTCGTCGACGATCCGTACGACCGTGTCGGGACCGGGCACGCCCACGGCCAGTGTCCCGGAGGCGGGGTCCACGGGCGCCTCACGGCCGGGCGGGACGGACGCGCAGGGCGCGCTGCACTCGGTCAGCCCGTAGCCGTTGCGGATGTACGGACCGAAGCCCGCCCGGAACTTCTCGACCAGGGCGGGCGGCAGCGGGGCGCCGCCGGAGGAGATCACCCGGAAGGAGGAGAAGTGGTCCGGGGTCACGGACGGGTGAGCGGCCAGCGCCATGAAAGCCGTCGACGGTCCGACCGTGTAGTGCGGCCGGTGCTCGGCGAACGCGTCCAGGACGACGCCCGGCTCGAAGCGGTACGCCAGCACGAGCGTGCCCGCGCTGTTGAGGCAGGCGCCGAACTGGCAGACCATCCCGGTGATGTGGAACAGCGGCGCCATCGCGTAGTACACCGGTGCCTCGGGCAGATGCAGCCCGGTCCGCTGCCGCTCGGCGTTGTACATGACGTTGCCGTGTGTGTTGGTGGCCCCCTTGGGGGTGCCGCTGGTGCCCGAGGTGTAGCTGATCAGCGCGACGTCGGCGGGAGCGGGGTCGCGGTCCCCGGGCGCCTTGTGTCCTGCCCGTGCCACGGCCGTCAGATCGTCCGCGTCACCGGCCCGCGCCGACCGCTCGAAGGTCAGCACGCGCGCGTCGCCGCGCGTCTGGAAGTCCAGCTCACAGCCGGTGAGCACGATCCGCACCGGCGAGTCGGCGGCCGTCTCGCGCAGATACGACTCCCAGGCCCGGTCGGAGCAGATCAGCGCGGCCACCTCGCCGTCCCGCAGGACGTGCGCCACCTCCCCCGACTTGTACATCGGATTGACCGGTACGACGGTGGCACCCGCCTTCCAGGCGCCGAGCACGGCGAGCACGAACTGCGGGGAGTTCTGCAGCAGCACGGCGACCCGGTCGCCGCGCTCCAGCCCTCGGGCGGCCAGACGGCCCGCGACGGAGTCGCTCAACTCGTCGACCTCGCGGTAGCTCAGGCGGCCGTCGAAGTAGGCCAGGAAGGTGCGGTCCGGAACCTCGGCGACGGCCCGGCGCAGGGCGTGCACCAGCGAGTCGGCGGGGTCGATCGCCGCCCGCTGCGCGTCGTCGAGAAGCGCCAGCCAGGGCTTGGCCGCATACCTCGACGCGGTCACCGCCCGGCCTCCCACTTCTGCTGGATGTGGTTCATGTTCGTCAGCCAGCGATCGGGCTCGGCGGCCCTGGCCTGGTAGTACCCGGCGACCTCGGGGTGCGGCAGGATCAGGAAGCGGTCCTCCTCGATGCCCTTGAACAGCGCGTCGGCGACCTCCGCCGGTTCGATCGCGGTCGGCTGGAGCACCAGGTCGCCCGCACTGCCGGCGGCGGCAAGCATGTCGGTGCGGACGCCCTGCGGACAGATCGCGTGGACCTTGATCCCGCGGTGGCGGTACGTCAGCGACAGCCACTCGGCGAAGGCGTACGCGCCGTGCTTGGTGACGCTGTAGGGCGCGGCGCCGATCATCGTCAGCAGCCCGGCGGCGGAGACGGTGGACACGAAACGCCCGCTGCCACGCTCCAGCCACTCCGGAAGCAGCGCCTCGGCCGCACGGACGTGCGCCATGACGTTGACGTCCCAGGCGAGCGCCCAGACTGCTTCACCGGCGGCCTCGGAACCGCCCGAGGCGACTCCGGCGTTGGCGCAGTAGACGTCGACGGTGCCGCCGAGCGCGTCCTTCGCCTCACCGACGATCGCGGAGGCGTCCCCCGGCACGGCGATGCCACCGATCTCGTCGGCGACGGCCTCGGCCTTGTCCGCATCCAGGTCATTGACGACGACCCGGGCCCCCTCCGCGGCGAAGCGACGGGCCAGGGCGGCTCCGATCCCACCCCCCGCCCCGGTGACGACGACTCCAGCACCCTGAACGGCTTCCACCATCGGTCTCCTTCGGCTGCGGCTCTGCTGCCGGCCAGACTAACCGGTCGGTATGTTGTGGGAAAGGGTGACCGCAACGGACCCGCAGGCTCCCCACAACCCGCGGAAGCACATACCGTGCCCACGGGAGGTCATCACATGCGCCTACGCAGACGAACCCTTCTCACAGCAACCCCGGCAGCCCTGGCTCTCCCCAAAGCATCCCCACCCTCCAGCGCCCGGCGCCACACACAAACCGGCTTTGAACGCCTCGCCGGAAACAGCTACAGACTTCTCAGCGGCCAGCGCATCGGCATTGTCACCAACCCCACCGGCGTGACCCGGGACGTACGCCACATCGTCGACGTCATGCACGCCGACACCCGAGTGAACCTGATCGCCGTCTTCGGCCCGGAACACGGATTCCGCGGCACCGCCCAGGCCGGCGGCTCCGAGGGCCGCTACGACGACCCGGCCACCGGACTCCCCGTCCACGACACGTACCTCAAGAGCGGTCAGCCACTGGCCGACATCTTCACCGCCTCCGGCGTCGACACGATCGTCTTCGACATCCAGGACGTCGGCGCCCGCTTCTACACGTACATCTGGACTCTGTACGACTGCATGGAGGCGGCCGGGCTCGCCGGCAAACGCTTCGTCGTCCTCGACCGGCCGAACCCCGTGACCGGGCGGTCCGCGCAAGGCCCGGTCCTGCACGAGGAGTTCGCCAGTTTCGTCGGCCGGCAGCCGATCTCCCAGGCGCACGGGATGACGGTCGCGGAGCTGGCACGGCTGTTCAACGGGGAGTTCCTGACCTCGCCGGTGGCGCTGGACACCGTACCGATGAGCGGATGGCGGCGCTCCGACCGGTACGACGCCTCGGGGCTGCCGTGGGTATCGCCGAGCCCGAACATGCCGACACCCGACACGGCCCTCGTCTACTGCGGCACGTGCCTCTTCGAGGGAACGAACCTCTCCGAGGGCCGCGGCACGACCCGCCCCTTCGAACTCCTCGGCGCGGAGGGCCTCGACGGGCGGTGGGCCGCCGCGGTGAACGGACTCGGGCTGCCCGGTGTGCACTTCAGGGAGGCGTACTTCGCGCCCACCTTCTCCAAGTTCCAGGGCAAGACGATCGGAGGGGTGCAGATCCATGTGCACGACCGGGACGCGTACGACCCCGTACGCACCGGCATCGCCCTCCTGGTGACCGCCAAGCACGTATGGAGCGGCTTCGCCTGGCGCCCGGACAACTGGATCGACAAGCTCACCGGTTCCAGCCGGGTGCGCACGGCGATCGACGCGGGCGCGGACACCGACGAGGTGGTGGCGGGCTGGCGGGAGGAGCTGGCGGCGTTCCGGAGGGTACGGCGGGAGTACCTCATGTACGAATGAGTCATATGTACGGATGTGCCGTGACGTATGGCCAATCCGGTCCGTTGGCAGGACGATGCGCCACATCGCGCACCGCTACGGGGGATGAGGGGACCTGTCATGGCAGAGCCGGCAATGAGCGTGACTCCCTACTGGGAGCTGACCTTCGACGCGGACGGGGACGTCGACGGCGGGCGGCGGGACCGGCTGCTGGCTGGGGTGCGGGAGCGGCGCGTGCGTGACCTGGTCGTCTTCTCGCACGGCTGGAACAGCGACCGCTCGGGCGCGACCCGTCTCTACAGCCGCTTCTTCGCGCCGTTCCCCGAGCTGGCGCCGGGGGCCCGGATCGGGTACGTGGGCGTGGTGTGGCCCTCGATGCGGTTCTCGGACGAGCCGATCCCGGACTTCCCGCGGTCCGTGGCGGCCCAGGAGACACCGCGCCCCGCGCTCGACAAGGACACCCGGCACGCGCTCCTGGAGACGTTCCCGGGGCGGGCGACCGTGGTGGACCAGATCGCGCGGATGCTGGACCAGCAGCCGCGCGAGGAGGCCGAGCTCGAGGAGTTCGGGCGGCTCGTGCGGCTGCTCGTGGACGTCGTACCGCCGGGGCCGCAGGCACTGTTCGCGGCGGACACGCTGGCGGAGGGGGTGCCGCAGGACGAACCCGACATGCTCTCCGGGTCCACCGCGGTGGCCTGCGAGGAGTTCGCGCAGGCGCTGGCCCGGCTCGAATCCCCGGACGGGGCCGAAGGGTTCGCGCTGCCCAATCCCTGGGACGGCGCGCAGGAGTTGCTGCGGCAGGCGACGTACTACGCGATGAAGCGGCGCGCGGGGACAGTCGGCGAGCGTGGGCTCGGCCCGGTGATCGGCCGACTGGCCGGTGCGGCACCGGACGTACGGGTGCATCTCGTCGGGCACAGCTTCGGCGGGCGACTGGTGTCGTTCGCGCTGCGCGGGCTGCCGGAGGGTGTGCACACGGTGAAGTCCGTGACACTGCTCCAAGGTGCCTTCTCCCACTATGCGTTCGCGGCCCGCCTGCCGCACGACGCGCGCGCGGGAGGCGTTCTGCAGGGGCAGCAGAACCGCATCGACGGCCCCCTGGTGTGCTGCTACTCGAAGCACGACGCGGCTCTCGGCACGTTCTACCCGCTGGCCTCACGCATGGCGGGCGACGCGCAGGGGGCGGTCGAGGAGTTCGGGATCGGGCCTGCGCTGGGCGCCAAGTGGGGCGCCATGGGGCACGACGGCGTGCAGGCGGTACCGGGAACGCGCGCGTTGAAGCTCGCCGAGGCGCTGCGCGCACCGCTGCCGACGCAGGGATGCGTGAACATCGACGCGGCAGAGGTGGTCAGGCGCGGCGGGGCGCCCAGCGGCGCGCACAGCGACATCGTGCACCGGGAACTCGCGCAGGTGGTGGTGGCGGCGGGCCGCATCCGCTGACCCGCCGCCGTCGTGCGTCACCGGTGCGAGGTGAACTCCACCACCTGCTGGAAGGTGGGCCGGTTCTGCCAGCTGATCTTGCCGTGCTTGATGCCGCCGAGGGTGCGCTGGACGATCGAGTCGGCGCACCACTGGTCGCCGGCCGAGCACTGGTCGTCGCCGGGGTAGACCTGGGCGGCGGTCTTGCCGGCGGCCTCCTTCAGCGTGCTGATCAGGATGTCCCGGCAGGCGGTGAGGCTGCCGCCGCCGCAGTACTCGTCGGCGAGCGGTCCCTGTACGGACTCACCGAGCACCGCCCGGATGTCCTTGTCGACGTAGCTCCACCAGCCGTACTGGAAGGAGCTTCCGGCGTGCGCCCCGGTCGGGCCGTGGCCCGCCGACGGCGACTCGTCGACCGGCAGGTTGTTGGTGAAGGCGGTGTACAGGTCGGATCCGAGTCCGGGTTGGAACTCGGCCTTCACCAGCAGCGGCCACCAGGCGTCCAGAAGACGGATCGCGTCGGCGTTGGCGTACGCCTTCGAACCGGCGGAGGTCTCCGTCCGCTTGCCACCGGCCGACAGCCACGTCTGGAGCTTGCTCACCGCCGCGGCGGCCGTGGAGTCGGTCACCGTGGAGCTGTTGACGACCTTCAGCAGGTCGGGCAGCACGTCCTCGGCCCGCAGGTCGGCCAGTGCCGCGTCCGCCATCGCCTTGACCAGCGACGCCCGGGTGACGCCGCCGGCCGCGACCAGTTTCTTCACCCGGTCCTGGAGCAGGTTGCCGCGGTGCACCGACCCGTCGCCCCAGGGGGCCGTCGTGTAGTCCTTGGCCTGCTTGTTGTTCCAGGAGACGTAGTAGTCCTGGTCGATGGAGTTGGGGTGGGCGGAGGCCGCCGTGTAGTCGGCCGTGTTGGTCGTCGGGTTCCAGTTCCTCCACTCGTACGCCGCCTGCGCCCACACCGGGAACTCGGCGTCGACGCCGCTCGCGCGCACCGGGTTGTTGCCGCTGTTGTAGTACGCGGTGTGCGTGGAGTCGGCGTAGAACCAGTTGAAGGTGTAGTTGATGTGCTGCGCCGCGCTCTGGAAGTCCTGCGGACCCTTGACGTAGTCGGGGTCGTTGAGCATCTGGAAGCCGATGATCGAGTCGGCCTCGTGCAGGTAGGAGGAGCGCAGGGTGGTGTAGGCGACCTTCTTGCCGCCGACGGTCGCGCGGTACTCCACGGGACCGTACTTCGTGCGCCAGACCCGCATCGTGTACGAGCCCGCGGGCGTCCCGTCGGCCGTCGTCGGCGTCCAGGAGTTCTTCTGCTCGACCTTGTCCATGGCCGTGCAGGTGCCGTGGTACAGGTAGTGGTAGTCGTCCTGGCACAGTTCGACGGCGTAGGTGTCGATGATGTCCTGGCCGGAGGTCGTCGCGCTCCACGAGTAGTCCTGGCCGCGACCGAGTTCGACGTACATGCTCAGACCCGCGAAGGAGGCGCCGCGGGCGCTGATGCCGGGGCCCTGGATCTCCTGCAGCATGAGCAGCTGCGGGGCGAAGTAGCCGGTCTGCGGGCCGAAGACGGCGATCGGGTGGCCGCTCGCGGTGTACTTGCCGCTCACCACGAGGGCGTTGGACATGCCGCGCTTGGCGGAGCTGAGGGTGGTCGCGGCCGCCGTGGCGGAGGCGGTCGTCGCGGAGGTGGTCGCCGCGCTGCCCGTACGGTCGTAGACGAGCGGTTCCTCGACGACCGTGCCGGCGTCGGGCAGGGCCTCGCCCTGCGGGTCGGCGGGCCTGCTCGCGTACGGGAAGCTCTCGCCGTTGTGGACGGTGACGACGGCCTCGGGGTCGTTGCGCTCGCGGAAGGACTCCCAGACCTCGGTGCCCTTCGCCACGCCGTACTTCTCCTGGGCGGTCAGCAGTGAGATCGCGTTGTTGACCTCGCCGCCGCCTCCGGAGCCGAACAGGGCGCCGATCACGGAGCCCAGCGCTACCAGGTCGGTGAGCTTGAAGTGGTCGATGGTTCCGGCGTTGGTGATCGAGTCCTTGTGGCCGGTCAGTACGTATTCGCCGGGGAAGTAACGGCCGCTGTCGGAGGCGTCGATGTAGGCGTTGATGCCCGCGATGTAGGCGCCCGCGTCGGCGAGCGCCTGCTGGCCGCGCGCGCCGTTGCTCGCCACGGCGTTGTCGATCTGGGCCTGCAGATCGGCCTCGGTGTACGGCGCGTTGCGCCAGAACTGCTGTTCAAGGCCCTGGTTGCCGGCCGCGCCGCCCGCGAAGGAGGTGAGCTGACCGCGTCCGACATGACGGAACACGTCCATCAGCCACAGCCGGTCCTCAGCCGCGGCATAACCGGCGCCGAACTCCGTCCCGTATCGAGTGGTACCGGTGATGTGCGGCACACCCGTCTTCTTGTCGCGGACGATCGTCACGTCGCTGCGGCCCGCAGGCTTCTTCGTGGAGGCGACTTGATCGGAAGCGACCCCGAACGACGCGTCGTTGAAGAACGAGTTGATCGTGGCGTTGGTGAGGGTGGAGTAGCCCTTGGCCAGGTTGGCGTACGGGCCGAGCTGGTCCTCCGCGTGGTCCGGCTGGGTGCCGAAGGCCTGGTTGAGGAGGATCTGGGCGAGGGTGGCGTTGCCGTTCTCACCCGGCGGCAGGATGTCGGAACACTGGCCGCCGCAGTAGTCGTTCGCGGCCGTGGCCTCGGCGGCTACGGCCGCTTGGGAAAGAGGGGTCAAAAGACCGGCAATCAGGACGCATATGGACGCGGTCTTCAGGAACCCGGGAAAGGTGCGGGGAGTTCTCAGTCTGTCGAGAACGTTGCGTGGGGTGCGCCGTGGCATGGCGGCTCCTAGCGACGGGGGTGGCCGGACGTTACCGCCGGTATCCCCGGGATTGAAGATGAACATGCGTCAAGTTTTGGTGTCGGCACGGCAGGCACGGCCGTCACGGGCGCGCACAGGGGTAACCGGGGGCGGTGCGCGCACAAGCACGGACGGCTTATGGGGGGTCATCCGAAATCGGATGGAGCCGGATCGCGTGTCGATACGTCTATTCGGCGACGTCGCGCGAAGTCCGTGCGACGACGCCGAGGTGACCGAAGTACAGGTGCAGGTGTGACGGAGGTGCAAGGCGATGGCCGGTTTCCGGAGTCTGGCGAGACAGGTGCGAGATCCGCGCTGCGACCTGGCGCTGCGGCGCTACTCGCTGCGCAAGTGCCTGGAGCGGTTCGCTCCTTACGGGCACAGGGCGACCTGGGACCACTTGTGCTCCCGGGCCGGGTTCGGTCCCGAGGACCGGTCCCCCGATCCAGCGCGGCTCGTGGCCGCACTGGTGGAGTTGGAGGAGGCGCGGGCGGTATGGCTCGCCTATGAGGTCGAGTTCGCCGAGCGCCGCAAGAAGGAGAAGCACGACGGGTTGCGCAGGCCGGGCAGCGTGGACGACTGGCACCGGCTGACCTGGGGCGGTTTCGGTGTCGCCTGGTGCGACGACCCTCGGGTCCACCCCCGTGAACCGCTGGCCGAGGTGCTGCGCCGGCTGATCGCCGCACTGGAGCGCGAGCCGGGGGCGGGCTGCCCGGTGTGCGGCGGAGAGCGCCTGTTCTGGAAGGACGACCTGGACCACGAACCGTCGTCGGGTCCGGTCTGCACGGACTGCGGAATTCTCGTACCGCGGCCCGTCCTCACACCCGAGGCCCTGGCGTACGCGCGGCGGGGGCGACTTCTGGTGTCGGCGTAGTACGACGGGGGTGCGCCGGGGATGCCGCACCCCCCTTTCGAGCCCCTGGCACCATCGAGGAATGGTGCAGGTCTGTCTCAACGGGCGCCGAGGGTCCACCGATGGTGCGCTGGTACCGCTGACGCCGAAAGCGCTGGCCGAGTCCGCGGCCGAGGCGGTCGCGGCCGGGGCCACGGACGTCCACGTCCACCCCAGGACTCCCTGCGGACGGGACACGGTGTCGCCGCGTGTGGTGGCGGCGACGCTCGAGGCGATACGGGCGCGCGTGCCGGTGCCGGTCGGCGTGACCACCGGCGCATGGGCCGAACCGGATCCGGCGGCCCGCCTCTCACGCGTCCGCGCCTGGACGGTCCTGCCCGACCACGCCTCGGTCAACTGGCACGAGCCCGGCGCGGAGGAGCTCGCGGCCGTTCTGATCGACCTGGGTGTGGGGGTGGAGGCGGGCATCTGGTCGGGCACGGACGGGGCGGGGCGGTTCGCGGTCTCGCCGCTCGGACCCAGGGTGCTGCGGGTTCTCGCCGAGGTCACCGACACCGACCCGCGGACGGCCGAGGACTCCGCGCGCAGGCTTCTGACCGACCTGGGATCCGCCCACGGCCGCCCGCTGCTGCTGCACGGCGAGGACGGCGGCGCCTGGCCGGTGCTGCGACTGGCGGGGCGGCTGGGGCTCGCGACCCGGATGGGCCTGGAGGACACGCTGGTCCTGCCGGACGGGGAACGGGCCGTGTCCAACGCCCAGTTGGTGACGGAGGGACTGGACCGGTACGCGAGGGCCCGGCGCTCGTCGTAGGAGGGACGGCGACGTTACCAGCCGCAATTCCGGTCGCTCCACCCCTTTCCCGTACGGACAGTTGGAGGCGATGAAACACATTTGACGCGCCGAAACAGTCCGGGAGTAGCCCATGTCGACGCTGCGAGTCACCGCCGAACTGCTGACCGTCCACGAGCATCCGAACGCCGACGCCCTCGAACTGGCCCAGGTGGGCCTGTACCGGGCCGTCGTCGCCAAGGGTGCGTACCGCACCGGTGACGCCGCCGTGTACATCCCCGAGCAGTCCGTGCTGCCGGACGAGCTGATCGAGGAACTGGGGCTGACCGGGCGACTGGCGGGCAGCAGGTCCGACCGGGTCAAGGCGGTGCGGCTGCGCGGTGAGCTGTCCCAGGGCATCGTGTGCCGGCCGAAGGCGCTGGCGGACGTCGACCTGCTGCGGGCGGCGGCCGAGGGAACCGACTTCGCGGAGCGGCTGGGCATCACCAAGTGGGTGCCGCCGATCCCGCCCACGATGAGCGGCGAGGTCGAGCCGGCGCCCGATCTGCTGCCCTGGGTCGACATCGAGAACATCCAGCGCTACCCGGGGATTTTCACACCGGGCGAGGCTGTGGTCCTGACCGAGAAACTGCACGGCTCGGCGTGCCTGCTGACGTATCTCGCCGACACGGGCCGGGTGTACGTGTCCTCCAAGGGGTTCGGGGCGAAGTCCCTGGCGCTGAAGGAGGATCCGCGCAATCTCTACTGGCGGGCGGTGCGGGGGCACGGCGTCGCCGAGGCGGCGGCGCGGCTGGCCGAGCGGCTGGGGGCGCGCCGGGTGGGGATCTTCGGCGAGGTGTACGGGGCGGGGGTGCAGGACCTCACGTACGGGGCGGACGGGCGGCGGGACACGCTGGGGTATGCGGTGTTCGACGTGTCCGCGGATGTCGACGGGCAGGTGCGGTGGCTGGATGCGGCGGGGCTGCTGGACGGTGAACTGCCTCTGGTGCCACGGCTGTTCGAAGGGCCTTACGGCATCGACCGGGTGCTGGGGATCGCGAGCGGGCGGGAGACGGTGTCCGGGCGGGGGCTGCATCTGCGGGAGGGTGTGGTGATACGACCGGTCGGCGAGCGCTACAGCGCGGTGACCGGGAGTCGGGCGATCGCGAAGGCGGTGAGCCCGGCGTATCTGACGCGCAAGGGGGGCACGGAGTTCGAGTGAACGGGGTTCCCGGTGCGCGGCGTTGACGCGGGCGGGGGCCGCACCAACCCGGCGCTGCGGCTGGCGCGGGGTGGGCCGCGCAACCCGGCGCTGACGGGGAGCCGCCCGCGCCCACCCGTGCCGCCCCAGGCGGCACGACTGCCCGCGGACCAACGCGGTGGCCGAGCGCCGCGCGCACCCGCGGCCGGGCGGCAGGGCTGAGCGCGCCCCGCGCCACCACGCACCCGCAGTCGCCCGCGCGCCGGAGTGGGGTGGGGTGGTGCGGCGCAGCCCGTCGCTCAGCTGGTCCCCACGCCGTCCACCGTGGCAGCGGGCAGAGGGGCACAACCCGCGACGGGCTCGCCGCACCACCACACCCCCGACCCACCCACCAGACCCAAGGCGCAATCGGCCCGACCGCCGGAGGCCTACGGCTCCGCCATCAGGCGGGAGCCCGCGCGACGTTCGCCGAACGCGTCGTCCGGGTTGGACAGGACGCAGGTGTTCAGGGACAGGCAGCCGCAGCCGATGCAGTCCGTGAGGTGGTCGCGGAGGCGGTTGAGGTGTTTGATGCGTTCCTCCAGCTCGGAGCGCCAGGCCTCGGAGAGGCGCGCCCAGTCCTCGCGGGTGGGAGTGCGCTCCTCGGGGAGCTCTGCGAGCGCTTCACGGATCGTGGCCAACGGGATGCCGACACGCTGCGCGGCGCGGACGAAGGCGACCCGGCGCAGGGTGTCACGGCTGTAGCGGCGCTGGTTGCCCGGCGTGCGGCGGCTGCTGATCAGGCCCTTGGACTCGTAGAAGTGCAGGGCGGAGACGGCCGCGCCGCTGCGCGCCGCGAGCTGGCCGACCGTGAGCTCGTGGATCTTCTCTGGAATCTGAGGCACCCCTCGAACCCTACCGACCGCGTCACACCCCGGTCCCGTTGACATCGACCCCACACCCGACCATGCTAAGCAGTTGCTTAGACATGACGACCTGAACAACCGAGTGACGCGAGAGGCCGGGCACATGGCAGAGCCGAGGATCTTCACCTCCGTCGACGACCTGAGGGCGGCGGTGGGCGAGCAACTGGGGCACACCGACTGGCTGGATGTCGACCAGAAGCGGATCGACCTGTTCGCCGACGCCACCGGCGACCACCAGTGGATCCACGTCGATCCGGAGAAGGCGGCCGCGGGACCCTTCGGGACCACCATCGCGCACGGGTATCTGACCCTGTCCCTGCTGCCCCTCTTCGGCCCCCAGCTCATCAAGGTCGAGGGCGTGAAGATGGGTGTCAACTACGGGGTCAACAAGGTCCGCTTCCCCTCCCCCGTCCCGGTCGGCTCACGCCTGCGCGCCACCGCCGCCATCACCGGCGTCGAGGACGTCCCGGGCGGCGTGCAGGTCACCGTCGCCTTCACCGTGGAGCGCGACGGCGGCGACAAGCCCGTGTGCGTCGCCGAGTCCGTCGCGCGCTACTACCTGTAGGAGGCCGCGGACCGGCACACGCCGGTGACTACTTCGCCCCCACCATCCGCAGCACGAGGTCGGCGTACAGCGCGCCGACCTCCTCGGGCGTCCGCGGCCCGTCGACGTTGAACCAGCGGGCCACATCGATGCACAGCGACAGCACCGCAAGGGTGGTGCCCTGCACGTCCAGCACGTCGAACTCGCCCGTCGCCACACCCTCCTCGACGATCTGGCGCACCTCGGCGTCCACCTGGCGGCGCAGTCCGAGGATCTCGGCGCGGGCCTCGGGGCCGAGCGACTCCAGTTCGTACTGGACGACCCGCGCGGTGGTGCGTCCACCCGCGTGCCAGCGGACGAAGGAGCTCACCGCGTCGGCGAGCCGCTCGGTCGCGCTGCCCTCACCCCGCGCCGCGGTCTGCAGGATCTCGAGGGCCTTCTCGTGGCCGATCCTGCTGATGCGGTGCAGCAGCTCTTCCTTGGTCTTGTAGTGGATGTAGAGCGCGGCGGGACTCATGCCGGCGCGTCCCGCGATGTCACGGGTCGTCGTCGCGTGATAGCCCCGCTCGGCGAAGGCCTCCACCGCGGCAATCAGCAGCCGCCGCGCCGCATCGGGCGTGACCTCGCCCCACGCCTGCGCCTCGCCGCCGGCCCTCTCCTTCGCCGTACTCATCGCTCGCTCGCCCCTCTCGGTGACAGGAGCTCCACCATACCGCCGAAGCTGAGCGGCCGCTTAGCGTGCCCGCTCAGAGCTTTTCGAAGGGGCTGTAGGCCCGGGCCGCCGCATCCTGCCGGTCGCGGATCACCTTGGCGAGGGTGAAGGCGGACGTCACGAGATACAGGACGGCGATCCCGAGGAAGGCCCGCACCCAGGCGTCCGCGTTGAGCTTGAAGATCCCGATGGCGGTGGCGGCCATGGCGACGGAGAACGAGGCGACGGCCTGACCGTAGAACGCGGCCGTGTTCTGCTGCTTGCCCGAGGTTTCACTCATGGGACAAGCGTCGGCGAATGTGGCCGGCCCCACATCCGCCGGGATACTCAGCTCGCGTACTCAAAACGCTCGCGTACTCAAAACGAACGGACGTGAGCCTCAGAACGCCGAAACCCCCGTCAACGCCCGCCCGATCACCAGCTTCTGTATCTGGCTCGTGCCCTCGTAGAGGGTCATCACACGGGCGTCGCGCAGCAGCTTGCCCGCAGGGTACTCGTCGATGTAGCCGTACCCGCCGAAGACCTGCAGGGCGTTGTTGGCGGCACGGACCGCCGCTTCCGAGGCGAAGAGCTTGGCCTTGGAGGACTCGGTGGCGAAGGGCAGCCCCCGGTCGATCAGGTCGGCGACCCGCCAGGTCAGCAGCCGGGCCGCGTCCACGTCCACGGCGATGTCGCTGATCAGTTCCTGCACCAGTTGGTGGTGGGCGATCGTCCTGCCGAACTGCTCGCGCTCACCCGCGTATCGCACCGCCGCGTCCAGCGCGGCCTGGGCTATGCCCACACACCCCGCCGCGACCGACATCCGTCCCTTGGCCAGGGCGGACATGGCCACCGAGAAGCCCTTGCCCTCCTCCCCCAGCAGCGCGGAGGCCGGGACGCGCACGTCCTCGAGGACCAGTTCCGCGGTCGCCTGGCCGCGCAGGCCGAGCTTGCCGTGGATCGTGCGGCGGGAGAGGCCGGGCGTGTCGGTCGGGACGAGGAAGGCGGAGACACCCTTGTGGCCGGGCGCGTCCGTGGAGCGGGCGAAAAGCAGGACGACGTCGGCCCAGGTGCCGTTCGTGATGAACATCTTGGTGCCGTTGATGACGTACTCGTCGCCGTCGCGCACCGCGCGCGTGGCGAGGTTCCCCGCGTCGGAGCCGGTGCCCGGCTCGGTGAGGCCGAAGCAGCCGACGGACTCGCCGGAGGTGAGCCCCGGCAGCCAGCGCCGCTTCTGCTCCCCGCTCCCCCAGCCGGCGATCGTCTTGGCGACAAGACCGAGCGAGACGGAGACGATGCCGCGCACGGACGAGTCCCCGCGGCCGAGTTCCTCGGTGACCAGGCAGTACGCGAGGTGGTCGCCGCCCGAGCCGCCGTATTCCTCGTCGATGGTCAGTCCCAGGAAGCCGACCTCGCCGAGCTTCTTGACGATCGAACGGTCGACCTCCTCGGCCCGGTCCCAGGTGACGACGTTCGGCGTGATCTCACGCGACACGAAGTCCTCGGCAAGCCGACGGACGGCCTCCTGCTCCTCACTGAGCCCCAGGTTCACGCCTCACCTCGATTGAACGCCGTACATTTAAATTAGCACTGCTAGTTTCAGTGCGCAGCCCTACTATGTGCGCCATGGCCCGACCGCGCAAGCCCCTCCTCAGCACCGACCGCATCGTCGAGACGGCCCGCGCACTGGTGGACGCGGAGGGTCTCGCGGCCGTCTCCACCCGGCGGCTCGCCGCCGAGCTGGGGGTGAGCGGGCCCTCGCTCTACAACCACTTCCGGACGAAGGACGAGATCCTGGAGGCGGTCGCCGACTCGGTGAGCGCCCAGGTCGATCTGGCGATGTTCGAGGACGGCCGGGACTGGCGCACCGCCCTGCACGACTGGGCCCTCTCCTACCGGGCGGCCCTGCGCGACCATCCGAACATCGTCCCGGTCCTCGCCCGCGGCCCCGGCCGCCGTCCCGCCGCACTCCGTCTCGCGGACGCCGTCTACGGCGCGATGGTCGAGGCGGGCTGGCCGGCCGCGCAGGCCACCTCCATCGGAGCGCTGATGCGGTACTTCATCATGGGCTCCGCACTGGGCTCGTTCGCCGGCGGTTTCGTGGACGACGCGAGCGCCTACGACCCCGCCGACTATCCCCACCTCGGCCAGGCCCACCTCCTCGCCGACCAGCAGGAGAAGATCGACGAGCGGGCCTTCGAGACGGGGCTCACGGCACTGCTCGACGGTTTGGTCCAGCAGTACGAGCAGGTGAGCCGGGCCTAGGGCCACACTTCGGTGCGCGCCGAAGTGTCCGTACCCCATGCTGGAAGGCATGACCGGCAGGGACCCCCGAGCACCGCAGCTGGCCCGGCTCGCCGGGCTGATCGCCGACGAGACGCGCGCCGCGTGTCTGCTGGCGCTGCTCGACGGGCGGGCGTGGACCGCCGGTGAGCTGGCCCGGCACGCGGGAGTGGCCGCGTCGACGCTGAGCGAGCACCTGGGAAAGCTGGTCGCGGGCGGGCTGCTCGGCGAGGAGCGGCAGGGGCGGCACCGGTACGTGCGGCTGGCCGACGCGCGTGTGGCGCAGCTGGTGGAGGACCTCGCCGCCCAGTTCGCACCGGACACCGCGGTACGGCCGCGCACCCTGCGCGAGTCGAGCGCCGGGTCGGCGATGGCCCGGGGCCGCACCTGCTACGACCATCTCGCCGGGCGGCTCGGCATCGCGGTCACCGAGGCGCTGACCCTGAAAGGACTGTTGCGTCAGGACACGGGGTTCGCGCTGACGGACGCGGGAGTGCGGTGGTTCGAGGCCACCGGTATCGCACTCGACCGCGGGGGGCGCCGCCCGCTGGCCCGGGCCTGCCTCGACTGGACCGAGCGCCGCCCGCACCTCGCGGGCGTCGCGGGCGCGGCGCTGTGCCGGCACGCCCTGGACGCGGGCTGGTGCGTGCGCATCGGCACCGAGCGGGCGGTGAAGGTGACGGCGACGGGTGAGCAGGCCCTGACCGAACTGCTGGGCATCGCGTCGGGTGATCTGCGCTGAGCACGTCCGCGGCGTCCGGTGCCCCGTCCGAAATCCGCGAGCACCCGATCCGTTCCGTTCCTAGCCTCAGGAGCATGATGAGCACCTCCCGCCGTACGGAACTGTTCGCCGCCGGTGCGGCCGGCGTCACCGTCGTCCTGTGGGCCTCCGCCTTCGTCTCGATCCGCAGTGCGGGCGGCGCGTACTCGCCGGGTGCGCTGGCGCTGGGCCGGCTGCTGGCCGGGGCGCTGGCGCTGGGGGCGATCTGTCTGGTACGGCGGGAGGGGTGGCCACCGCGGACGGCCTGGCGCGGGATCGCCATATCGGGCCTGCTGTGGTTCGGCTTCTACATGGTCGCCCTGAACTGGGGCGAGCAGCAGGTCGACGCGGGGACGGCGGCCCTGGTCGTGAACATCGGGCCGATCCTCATCGCTCTGCTCGGCTCCCGGCTGCTCGGCGATCCGATGCCGCCGCGGCTGCTGGCGGGGATGGCGGTGTCGTTCGCCGGTGCGGTCACGGTGGGGCTTTCGATGTCGGGCGGGGGCGGGTCGTCGGTGCTCGGGGTGGCCCTGTGCCTGCTGGCCGCGGTCGGGTACGCCGGCGGGGTCGTGGCGCAGAAGCCGGCCCTCGGACGCGCGAGCGCGCTGCAGGTGACGACGTTCGGGTGCCTGGTCGGGGCCGTTGCCTGCCTGCCCTTCGCGGGGCAACTGGTGCGGGAGGCGGGCGAGGCACCGCTCTCGGCCACACTCAACATGGTCTACCTGGGCGTCTTTTCGACCGCGCTCGCGTTCACGACATGGGCGTACGCCCTGGCCCGTACGACCGCGAGCCGCATGGGCGCGACCACGTACGCGGTGCCCGCGCTGGTCGTGCTGATGTCGTGGCTGACGCTGGGCGAGGTGCCGGGGATGCTCACCCTGGCGGGCGGGGCGCTGTGCCTGGCGGGGGTCGCGGTGTCCCGCTCGCGGGCCCGGAAGGCCGCGGCCCCGGAGACGGCTCCGGAGCCGCGGGCCGACGCGCGTGAACCGTCAGCGTGAGCGCGCCCTGTCCGCAAGGACCTTGATGGAGACGAGGGCGATCACCGAGAGCGCGACGATGTAGGCGGACACCGCCATCGACGTGCCGGTGGCCTCCAGGAGCAGCACCATCACGAACGGTGCGAGGCCACCGCCGCACACGGCCGCGATCTGGTAGCCGAGGGAAGCGCCCGTGTACCGCATCTCGGGCGTGAACAGCTCGGCGAACAGGGCGGCCTGGGGGCCGTACATGATGCTCAGGAAGCAGCTGGCGACGAACGTGCCGACTGCCAGCCACAGCAGCGAACCGGTGTCGATCAGCAGGAACAGCGGTACGGCCCACAGGGCGATGCCGGCCGCGCCGAACGCGTAGACCTTGATCCGGCCGACGCGGTCGGACAGCGCGGCGGCCGCCGGGATCAGTGCCAGCTGGGTGAGGCTGACGCAGAGCGAGACGGTGAGCACCGCACCGCGTTCCATGCCGAGTGCTCGGGTGGTGTAGTCGAGGACGCCGGTGATGATGATGTAGAAGGTCGCGGTGTTCACGGCGAAGGAGCCTCCGGCGAGGAGGACCGTGCCGAGGTGGCCGCGGAGGATCGTGCGCAGGGGGGAGCTGCGCTCGTTCTGCTCCTTCTCCTGCTCGGCCAGCGCCCGTTCCGCCTCCCGGAATTCGGGGGTCTCCTCGACGCGCGCGTGGATGTACCAGGCGAGGGCGAGGACGAACAGGCCGACGAGGAAGGGGACGCGCCAGCCCCAGGCCGCGAACGCGGCGTCCGAGGTGAACGCGCCGGCCAGCAGGAAGACGGTGTTGGCGGTCACCACGCCGATCGGGACGCCGAGCTGGACGAAGCTGCCGTAGACGCCGCGCTTGCCCTCGGGGGCGTACTCGGTGGCCATCAGCATCGCGCCGCCCCACTGGGCACCGACTGCCACGCCCTGCGCGACGCGGAGGACGACCAGCAGGATCGGGGCGGCGACGCCGATCGTCGCGTACGTCGGGAGCAGGCCGATGCCGGTGGTGGCCACGCCCATGAGGGTGAGCGCGAGAACCAGCATCGGCTTGCGGCCGCGCCTGTCGCCGAGGTGTCCGGCGACGATGCCGCCGATCGGGCGGGCGAGGAAGCCCACGGCGAAGGTGGCGAAGGCGGCGAGCACTGCGGCGGTGGGGCTGCCGGCCGGGAAGTACAGGTCGCCGAGGACGAGTGCGGCGGCTATTCCGAAGACGAAGTAGTCGTACCACTCGACGGCCGAGGCGAGCGCCGCCGCGGTTGCCACGCGGCGGCGATGGGGAGTCGCGGGCGCGGCGGTGGTGGTTGGCTGAGCGGAGGGGAACGTGTCCATGCGTGCACACTCCGGTGGGTGCGGTGGGGACGTTCCCCGGGAACATACTGACCGGACGGTATGGGGTCAACGGGTGTGCACGGAGGTTCTGCCGTGCATGCGGTTGTCCCTCAGAACACCACGAGCGCCCGTCCGCCCTTCCCCGCCACCATGTTCTCGAACGCCGCCGGAATGCCGTCCAGCCCGATCCGCTCCGTCACCAGCGCGCCGAGGTCCAGGCGCCCCGCCCGCACGTGCTCCGCCAGGACCGGCAGGTCCTTCGCCGGGTCCGAGTTGCCGTACACACAGCCCGACAGGGTCCTGCCCCAGTGGAAGATCTCCAGCGCGTTGAAGGTGACCTGCTGGTCCTTGCCCCCGATGCCGACGACCGTCGTACGGCCGCCGCGGCGCGTCGAG
This sequence comes from Streptomyces sp. HUAS ZL42, assembly GCF_040782645.1. Taxonomy (GTDB): domain Bacteria; phylum Actinomycetota; class Actinomycetes; order Streptomycetales; family Streptomycetaceae; genus Streptomyces. The sequence goes on along the minus strand of NZ_CP160403.1, from coordinate 7,766,945 downwards.
TCCCAGGCCGTGCGGATCGTGACCGCGCGGCCGACGCACTCGACGGCGACGTCCACGCCCTGCTTGCCGGTGAGCGCGCGGATCTCGCGAGCCGTGTTCTCGGAGGCGGCGACGTAGTCCGTCGCGCCCGCTCGGCGCGCCAGCTCCTCCTTCTCCGGGGAGACGTCCACCGCCACGATCCTCGACGCGCCCGCGATCCGGGCCGACTGAAGCGTCGCCAGACCCACTCCGCCCACGCCGAACACCGCCACCGTCTCGCCCTCCCGGACCTTCGCCGAGTGGTGGACGGCGCCGTAGCCGGTGAGGACCGCGCAGCCCAGCAGCGCCGCGTCCGTCAGCGGGATGCCGTCGGGCACGGGCAGCACGCAGCCCGCCGGCACCACCGTCTCCTCGGCGAAGGCCGCGACGTTCAGGCCGGGGTGCAGGTCGGTGCCGTCCGCCGCACGGGCGTAGACGTCGGCGGCACCGGTGAGCGCGTTGGCGCACAGCCAGACCTCACCCAGTGAACAGGCATGGCAACTTCCACAGGAAGGCGCCCAGTTGAGGACGACACCATCACCCGGCACGACATGGGTGACCCCTGCACCGACGGCGACCACCGTGCCCGCGCCCTCGTGGCCGAGGACCGCGGGCACCGGCACCCGCATGGTGCCGTTGGACAGGGACAGGTCGGAGTGACATACCCCGGCGGCGGCGAGCCGGACACGGACCCGGCCGGGGCCCGGCTCCGGAAGGTCGATCCGGGTGATCTCCAACGGAGCGCCCACGGCGGGAAGAACAGCGGCACGAACCACGGGAAGGCTCCTCAGAACTGCAGGGACTTGGTCTGGAGGTACTCGGCCAGGCCGTGCGTGCCGAGTTCGCGGCCGACGCCCGACTGCTTGTAACCGCCGAAGGGGGCCAGGGGGTTGAAGCGGCCGCCGTTGATGTCGACCTGACCGGTGTCCATGCGCCGCGCGAAGGCCACCGCCTCCGCCTCGTCGCCGGCCCAGACGGCTCCGGCGAGCCCGTAGACCGTGCCGTTGGCGATGCGCAGGGCGTCCTCCTCGTCCTCGTAGCGCAGGATCGACAGGACCGGGCCGAAGATCTCCTCCTGGGCGATCGTCATCTCCGGGGCGACGTCCGCGAAGACGGTCGGGCTGACGAAGTAGCCCTGCTCGTGCGGCGATTCGGGGCCACCCGCGACCAGGCGCGCGCCCTCCGCGACGCCCTTCTCGATGTAACCCCGCACGCGGGACCGCTGCTTGGCGTTGACCACGGGGCCGATGCGCTCGCCGTACTTCGCGGCGGCCGTCGCGGCGATCCCGACGGCCTCCTCGTACTGCGAGGTGTGCACCAGCATGCGCGTCCAGGCGCTGCACGTCTGCCCGGAGTTGGACATGACGTTGGCCACGCCGACGTTGACGGCCTTCGCCAGGTCGGCGCTCGGGAGGATGACGTTGGCGGACTTGCCGCCGAGCTCCAGGGCCACCTTCTTGATAGCGGCGCCCGCCGTCGCAGCGATCTGCCTGCCGACGGCCGTGGAGCCGGTGAAGGAGACCAGGTCGACACCCGGGTGTTCGGCGAGGGCCTGGCCGGCGACCGGGCCGAGGCCGGTGACCAGGTTGAACACGCCCGCCGGGAGACCGGCCTCGTGAACCGCCTCGGCGAAGAGCTGGGCGACCAGCGGAGTGTCCTCGGCGGGCTTCAGCACGATCGTGCAGCCCGCGGCGAGGGCGGGGGCGACCTTGGCGACGATCTGGTGGAGGGGGTAGTTCCAGGGTGTGATCGCGCCGACCACGCCGATCGGCTCGTGGTGGACGACGGAGTTGCCGACCTTCTCCTCGAAGGCGTACGTCGCCGCCAGCTCGGCGTACGAGCCCGCGACCGCGATGGGCACGCCCGCGTGCACCGCCTGCGAGAACTGCAGCGGCGCTCCGAGCTCGGCGGTGACGGTCTCGGCGATCTCGTCCTTGCGGGCCACCAGGACGTCCCGGAGGGCGGTCAGGCGTGCGGCCCGTTCGGCGGGCAGGGTCGCGGCCCAGCCCGGGAGGGCGGCGCGGGCGGCCCGTACGGCGGTGTCGACGTCCAGGGCGGTGCCGGCGGGAACACGGCCGATCACCTGCTCGTCGGCCGGGTTGACGACCTCGATCAGGTCCCGGCCGGCGGCGGGGCGCCAGGCGCCGTCGATGTACATGCCGTCGTGTGCCTTCATCGTGCTTCCTCCCGAGCGGTGCGGCGTCGTCCGGCACACAAACTAGCGATGTTAGTTTTCCGGCGCCAGACGTCCCATTGCATCAGACCTCCGGCACAACGGAAGCACCCTGGTGGGGCTCACTCCCCCAGGTCGGGCAGCCGCGCCGGAGCCGGGCAGATGCGTTCTCCCTCGTGGTCGAAGACGAAGAGGTGCGGGATGTCGACGAGGAGGGGAACCTGCATGCCGTGCCGGAGGTCGAAATCTGGGGTGGTGCGCACGACGAGGTCGCCGGGGATGCGGGCCTCGGCGGACGCGGGGGCCTCCTCCCGCGGCTCGTCCAGGACCACCACCGGGCCGGCGCGGAGTGCCCCCGCCCGCTCCCGGAAGCGGTCCAGGACCCTGCCCTCGCGGCGGCGGCGCCGGACCTGGCGGGGCGCCAGGCGCGGGGCCTCCAGGTCCGGTACGACAGCGGGGCGCGAGCCGGTGTTGAAGTGGACGAGAACCTCGTGGCCCTGGAACTCCACGTGCTCCACCAGTCCGCTGATCGGTACCTCACCGGGGCGTGCGGCGGCCGGCTTCGCGATCCGCACGGCCTCCGAGCGCAGGCCCACGATGACCTCGCGGCCCTGCTGGACGCGCAGCAACTGGTGGTCCAGGGTGAGAGGTTCGGGCAGGCGCAGCGACTGTTTGCCGAGGCTGATCGTCATCGCGCCGTCGAGGGGGGCGCGGACCAGGCCGCGCAGCAGGTTGATCCGCGGGGTGCCGATGAAGGCGGCCACGAAGACGTTGCGGGGCAGCGCGTAGACCGAGCGCGGGGTGCCCAACTGCTGCAGCACCCCGCCGCGCAGAACGGCGACCCGGTCGCCGAGCGACATGGCCTCGGCCTGGTCGTGGGTGACGTACACCGTCGTGACGCCCAGCTCCCGGGTGAGCTTGGATATCTCGGCCCGCAGATGGTTGCGCAGCTTGGCGTCGAGGTTGGACAGCGGCTCGTCCATCAGGAAGGCGGAGGGGTGGCGGGCGATGGCCCGGCCCATGGCGACACGCTGGCGTTCGCCGCCAGAAAGCTGGCCGGGGAAGCGGTCGAGGAGGTCCTCGATGCCGAGCATGCGGGCGGTGGCGTCCACGCGCGGGCTCGGGTCCGCGCCGGGCGCCTCGATGCGCAGCGGGAAGCCGATGTTGTCGCGGCTGGTCATGTTCGGGTAGAGGGCGAAGTTCTGGAAGACCATCGCGATGTTCCGCGCGGACGGCGGCAGTTCGTTGGCGTACTCGCCGTCGAGCCGCAGTTCCCCGGCGGTGATCTCCTCGAGGCCGGCGATCATTCTCAGCACCGTCGACTTGCCGCAGCCGGAGGGGCCCAGCAGGACCAGGAACTCGCCCGGCGTGATGTCCAGCGACAGCCGGTCCACGACGCGGACGCCCTTCGTGTAGACCTTGCTGATGTCGTGCAGGGAGATGGCGCGTGTCATGACGTGTCCCTGGGGGCTCACTGCGTCCCGTGCGGGTCGTACGGGGCTTGTGAGTCACGGAAGCTAACGGAATGTGCGCACCCAGGGGAAGAGAGGTGACGAAATCGGACGCTCCGGTGCGGCAGCCGAGAAGCGGCCCGCCGGGTTCAGCGGCCACGCGTGGAGCGGGCGCCGCCGGGGGCGGCCTGGACGACCGTCGTCATGGACGACGGCCGGCCGACGCCGAACCGGTCCGGCAGGCGAGAACCGTCCGGTCCGATGCGCGCCGCCTCAGCGGTCGAGGCGGCCCTCCGTTCTCCTCCGGCCCGGCGAGAACCGCCGGACCCCGGAAGCCGCAGCCCGCCCCTGCGCCGGCTCCGTCGGCTCCGTCGGCTTCGCCGGTGAGCGCAGGGCGACTCCTGACGACAGCAGCAACAGCACCCCGAGCATCACGAACGGCGCGGCCACCCCCGCGATTCCGGCGACCAGGCCAGCGGCGGCGGGCGCGGCGACCTGGCCCAGGCGGTTGCCGGTCAGGCGCAGGGCGAGGGCCGTCGAGCGGGCGCCGCCGGGGGCGGCCTGGACGACCGTCGTCATGGACAGCGGCTGGCCGACGCCGAGGCAGAAGCCGAGGACAGCCAGGATCACGCCGAGCACCCACACCGGCACCGGCAGCGCGATCCCGGCGCACAGGAGGGCCGCCAGCAGACAGGTCGCAGTGAGCAGCAGGGTCCGGCCGAGCAGCCGCAACAGGGGCGTGAGCACCAGGCGGCAGGCGATGCTGGCCGCCGCGCGCAGGCTGAGCAGCACGCCGATCACGGACGGCGCGATGCCCCGTTGCTCGCCGACCACCGGGAGGTACGCGGTGAGGATGTCGGTCGCGGACAGCACGGAGAGGCTGATCAGGATGCCCGCGGGCACGCCCCGGGCGCGCAGGATGCGTCCGACGGGGACGCGGTCGCCCTGTGCGGTACGGGACTTGGGCGTCGTATCGCGATGCTCGATGCGCCACAGCGACGTGAACGCGACCGCGGCGCCCGCGCCCGCGACGAGCAGGGCGAGCGCGCTGGTGCCCGCCATGTCGCGGCCGCCGATCAGAACGCCCGCCGCGATCGGGCCGACCAGCTGGCCGAGCGAGGCACCGATCGTGAAGTGGCCGAAGTTGCGGTCCTGTTCGTGCGGCGCGGACTGGCGGGCGACGAGCGACTGGGCGCCGATCACGAAGCAGAGGTGGCCGAGCCCCATCACACCGCTCCACAGGGCCATCGCCCAGAGGGAGCCGGCGACTCCGCTGAGCGCGCAGCCACCGGAGATCAGCACCACCCCGACGGGCAGCAGCGGCGCGCAGCGGCCGTGGTCGGTGCGCCGGCCCAGCGGTACGGCGGCGAAGAGCGGCAGGAGGGCGTACACGCCCGCGATCACACCGACCGCCCGCTCGTCCGCGCCCAGCGCGAGGGCCCGGTAGGACACGGCGGGCCGGGCCATCGACACCGCCCCCTGCGCGAAGCCGAAGGCGATGACGAGGCGTATCAGCCAGCCGCGGTTCCTACCGGGCCCCATGAGGAAGACCTCCGTCGAGCGTTCAGATGATGCCGATCAGGATTCCCGCGCCGAGTACGACGAGCGAGGTGAGCGCGGCCCACTTCACCACGAACCTGGTGTGGTCGCCGAACTCGACCTTGGCCATGCCGACCAGGACGTACACGGCCGGGACGAGCGGGCTGGACATGTGCAGCGGCTGGCCGATGAGCGAGGCGCGGGCGATCTCCAGGCTGGAGACTCCGTGGGCCTGGCCGGCCTCGGCGAGGACGGGGAGGACACCGAAGTAGAAGCCGTCGTTCGACATGAAGTACGTGAGCGGGATGCTCAGGATGCCGGTGACGAAGGCCATGTGCGGGCCCATGCCGTTGGGGATGTTGTCCACCAGCCAGTTGGCCATGTGGTCGACCATGCCGGTGCCCTTCAGTACACCGGTGAAGACGGCGGCGGCGAAGACCATGCCCGAGACGTTGAGGACGTTCTCGGCGTGTGCGGCGAGGCGGGCCTTCTGGTCCGGAATCTTCGGGAAGTTGACGGTCAGCGCGAGCGCGGCGCCCAGCAGGAACAGGACCGGGATGGGCAGCCACTCCATGATCATGGCGGTCAGCAGGGCGACCGTGAGCAGCGCGTTGAACCAGTACAGCTTGGGGCGCAGGGTGGGCCGGTTCGGGTCGAGGCCCTGCAGGCCCTCCTCGGGCTCGTCGTCGGCGTCCGCGCCGGTGCCGGAGCCCGCACCACCCGTACGTTCGGGCGCCTTGCCGTCGCCGGAGCCGCCGACGCCCACGAGCACCGTCTCGGTCTCCTTCTCCTCCACCAGCACCTCGTCGAGCGTCAGCACGCCGAGCCGCTTGCGCTCGCGGCGGCCGAGGACGAAGGAGAGCGCGAAGACGAACAGCAGGCCGACGGCGAGGGCCGGGATCATCGGCACGAAGATGTCGCTGGCGTCCAGCTTCAGCGCGGTGGCCGCACGGGCGGTCGGGCCGCCCCACGGCAGCGTGTTCATCACGCCGTTGGCCATGGCGGCGACACCGGTCATCACGACCAGGGACATCTTCAGGCGCTTGTACAGCGGGTACATCGCCGACACGGTGATCATGAAGGTGGTCGAGCCGTCGCCGTCGAGCGAGACGATCGCGGCGAGCAGCGCCGTGCCGACGACGATACGGAGCGGGTCGGCCTTGCAGAACTTCAGGATGCCTCGAACGATCGGGTCGAAGAGGCCGACGTCGATCATCACACCGAAGTAGACGATCGCGAACATGAGCATCGCCGCGGTGGGGGCGAGGCTGGTGACGCCGTCGATGACATAGTCGCCGAGCTTGGCGCCCTTGCCGACGAACACGCAGAACAGCGCGGGAATCAGCACGAGCGCCGCGATCGGCGACATCTTCTTCAGCATGATCAGGACCAGGAAGGTCGCGATCATGGCGAAGCCGAGGATGGTCAGCATGAGTGGATACCTAACGTTCGCCCTTGAACATCCCACCGGGGCAGGCGGTGCCATGACGTTAGGTCCCGTCAAGTGGCGTTAACAAGACGTTGACGTGCGAGCAATAAGCGCAAAACTCCAGGTCACAGCTTTGCTGAGGTCACAGGGGGTGCGCTTTTCAGCCCACCGCGGTCAGTTCGACGGGTACGCCGTTGAGGACCGCGTTGCCCGACAGGGGGTCGAGCAGGCTGCCGTCGAGGAGCTGGTTGACGTTGACGCCGGGGTCCGTGGCGGCGTGGCCGAGGCGGGTGCCGGGCCGGTCGTGGCCCCAGCCGTGCGGCAGGCTCACCACGCCGCGGCGCACGCCGTCGGTGACCTCGACCGGGGCGGTGACCTCTCCCCCGGCGCCCTTCACGCGCACCGCCCCTCCGTCGCGCACGCCGAGCCGTTCGGCGTCCTCGGGGTGGATGTGCAGGGTGCAGCGGTTGGTGCCGCCGGTGAGGGCCGGGACGTTGTGCATCCAGCTGTTGTTGGAGCGCAGGTGCCGGCGCCCGACGAGGACGAGACCGGCGGGCCGCTCGGCCAGGGCGCGCCTGAGCCGGGGCAGGTCGTCGGCGATGGGCCGCGGCAGCAGCTCGACCTTCCCGCTCGGGGTCTTCAGCGGCTGCGGCAGCCGCGGCCGCAGCGGACCGAGGTCGATGCCGTGCGGATGCGCGAGCAGCTTCTCCAGACTCAGCCCGTCCGGTCGTACGCCGAAGCCGTCGCCGTAGGGGCCGAGGCGCAGCATCATGTCGAGCCGCCGCTCGGGGCCGGTGTCGCCGGTGAGTTGCGCGGCCAGCTCCTTCGGATCCCGGCCGTGCACGGGTGAGTGGGGCTCTTTCACCGCCTTGCCGAGGGTCTGCCCGATGACCAGGTCGTCGACCGCGGACGGATCGGCGCCGTGCATGCCGGTCGCCGCCAGGACCAGCCGGGCGAGGATCTCGGTCTCGGCCATCCGGCCGGGTTCGAGGGGGACGGCGGGGCGGGTGTAGCGGACCTGGTTGCGGACCGCGAGGGTGTTGAAGGCGAAGTCGTGGTGCGGGCTCTGCGAGGGCGGGGGCGGCGGCAGCACGACGTGGGCGTGGCGCGAGGTCTCGTTGAGGTAGGGGTCGACGCTGACCATGAAGTCGAGCGAGTCCAGGGCCTTGTCGAGCCGGTCGCCGTCGGGCGCGGACAGCACGGGGTTGGCGGCGACCGAGACGAGCGCCCGGATCGGCTCGCCTTCCTCGGTGGCGGTGTCGATCTCCTCGGCGAGCGCGGAGAGCGGGAACTCGCCCTTGGCCTCGGGGTGTCGGCTCACCCGGGAGTGCCAGCGGGCGAGCTGGAAGCCGTGGCCGGGTCCGGCGGGGCGGGGCGTGCGGTCGGTGGCCGCCTGCGGGAAGAGGGCGCCGCCGGGGCGGTCGAGGTTGCCGGTGAGGATGTTGAGGACGTCGACGAGCCAGCTGGCGAGGGTGCCGTGGGGGACGGTGCAGCTGCCGATGCGACCGTATACGGCGGCGGTGGGGGCGGCGGCGAGTTCCCGGGCGAGGGTGCGGATGGTGGCCGCGTCCACGTCGCAGGCGGCGGCCACGGCTTCGGGAGTGAAGTCGCGTACCGCTTCCCGGAGTTCGTCGAGCCCTTGGAGGTGGGGGGCCAGCTCTCCCGTGTGGACGAGGTCCTCCTCGAAGAGGACGTACGCCGTCGCCGCGAGCAGCAGGGCGTCCGCGCCCGGCCGGATCGCGATGTGCCGGTCGGCGAGCCTGGCCGTGCGGGTGCGGCGCGGGTCGATGACGGTGAGGGTGCCGCCGCGCGCCTTGAGCGCCTTGAGCTTGCCGGGGAAGTCGGGGGCGGTGCACAGACTCCCGTTGGACTCCAGGGGGTTGGCGCCGATGAGCAGCAGGTGGTCGGTGTGGTCGAGGTCCGGGACGGGGATGGCGTTGGCGTCGCCGAAGAGCAGCCCGCTGGAGACGTGCTTGGGCATCTGGTCGACCGTGGAGGCGGTGAACAGGCTGCGGGTGCCGAGCCCGGCGAGCAGCACGGGCGGGTAGAGCGCGCCGGCCATGGTGTGCACGTTGGGGTTGCCGAGGACGACTCCGACGGCGTTCGCCCCGTACCGCTCGACGACCGTCCGGATGCCCGCGGCGACGGCGTCGAAGGCCTCCTCCCAGGTGGCCTCGCGCAGCTCGCCGTCCTTGCGGACGAGCGGGGTGCGCAGCCGGTCCTGGTCCCCGTCGACGGCGCCGAAGGAGGCGCCCTTGGGGCAGATGAACCCCTTGCTGAACACGTCGTCCCGGTCACCTCGGGCCCCGGTGACCCGGGTCCCCTCGATGGTCAGGGTCAGCCCGCAGGTGGCCTCGCACAGGGGGCAGATTCGTAGGGCGGTGCGGGACACGGGTCCTCCCGGTGGGCGGCGGCGACGCTGACGCGCGGACTGGAGCGAGCATACCGACCGGTATGGACGGTGGGGAGGCCCCTCAGGGGGTGAAGTCGCGAATTCGCCGGCCGCCAGGCCCCGGCACGACACGTGACGCCGGCTTCACGGGGCTTCCTCGCCGGAGGTGCGGAAGGCGGTGATCCGGTCGCGGGTGACGAGGAAGGGGCGGTACCGGTTGTCCTCGGGGAGGTCGGAAGGGCGGCCGTCGAGAAGGATCAGAAGGGCGTCGAGGAAGGCGCGGGTCTCCGGGTCGTCGACGCGGTGGGTGTCGCGCGCTTCGCCGAGCAGGGTCCGCTGGTCGGCGATGGTTTCCGGGGTGAGCGTGCAGGCACCGTAGACGCCCAGGGCGAAGCCGAGGATCTCGTCGGCGGTGAGACTGCCCGGCCAGGTGAGATCGCCTCGGAAGAGCCCGACGCTCTCCACCGTGCGGGCGAGGACGTGCCCGTAGGGGATCAGGTCGACGATCTCCGTCGCGGGCCGCTCCTGCAACTGCACCTGTCCGGCCGCCAGTTCGAGGGCCAGCGGATGAAGCGACGGCTTCCGCCAAGTCCCCGAGATGGTGCTCTGCGAGGTCCGGTTCGCCGGCCGGCAGATTGCGCAGCATCCGCACCGCGTCGGCCGGCTCCAGTGGCCGCACCTCCAGCCGTGTGCTGCGCAGCTGGGCGACGACCAACTGCGAGCGCGTGGTGATCAGGTGGGCGGCACGCTGCAGCAGGCGGGCGACGTTGGTCGACTCGCCTTCCCAGACGTCGTCGAGGACGACCAGGGACCGGCCCCGGGCAGTGCTCGGCGCGGAAGAAACAGACGCGTTGACCCGCCCGGCCCGCCGGCTCGACCCGGGGCACCACGCGTCAGTCCAGCGTCCGCGCCAGATAGGCCCGCAGAAGCTCCCGCGTCTCCTCGATGATCTTCTCGTCCCCCGCCGGGTCCACCCGGAAGGCGAGGTGGACGAGGGTGTCCGCGGTCTCCACGGCGATGAGGAAGGTGCGGCGCAGGTCCGCGTCGGGCTCGCGGCCCAGGTAGCCGGAGAGGAGGTCGCCGAGGCGGTCGGCGACGCGGTGGTTGGGTTCGGCGTCGCGGGCGCCGACCGGGATCTGGTTGCCGAAGTCGACGAGCGAGAAGCCGGGCGCGGTGCGCTTCATGGCCAGGTACTCGTCGAGCACGGCGTCCGTGGCCGCACGCCAGTCGCCCGCCCGGGCGTCCTTCAGGCGCTCGGTGACGCGTTCGGTGTAGCGCTCGAGGTTGCGCTGGGCGAGCGCGTCGGCCATCTCTCGCTTGTTGCCGAAGAAGCGGTACACCGAACCGATGGGGACGCCGGCGCGCAGGGCGACGGCGCGGGTGCTCAGAGCGTCGTAGCCGACCTCGTCGAGGAGGTCGGCGCAGGCGTCGAGGATCCTGGTCAGCCGTTCTGCGCTGCGCCGCTGCACGGGCGCACGGCGAAGCGATGTCGCGTGGGGCACGGGCTTCATGATGCCGTTCCGCCGCGGTCCGGTGAACCTCGCCCCCCGGTACGGAAGGAAGCACCGTCGGCACTCACCGCGGGCGACGCGGTGGACGTCGGTTCGGGCTCCGAGGCGGTGATGTCCGCAGTGCTCTCGACCGGCTTGCCGTCGACGGCCCACACCGTGCCGTCGTCGGCGTACAGGCGGGCGGTGACATGGTGCGTGCCGTGCGGGAGGTAACCGGCCGCGAGACGGTAGTCGGGGGCACGCAGTCCGGCGACGGGGTGGTCGTCGACGAAGAGGCGGGCGACGCCGCGGCCGGGCAACGCCTCCGACTTCGCACCCGCCGGGGAGAAGCGGAAGTTCCGCACGGTCAGGCGGACGTCCCAGCTGCCGTCGGCGTCGGGTTCCACCTCGATGCCGACCGCGGGTGCGCCCTCCTCGTCCACCTCGCGGTAGTGCCGGCCTTCCCGGTCCGTGTGCTCGAGGACCTTGCCCACCGGTGAGGGCGACACCCCGTTGTTTCCCTGCTGGTGCGCATCGCTCGAGCCGCAGCCCGCGGATCCGGTCAGCATCAGGACACAGACCGCGAGCACGGCACGAAGTCTCCGTGTCCACGACATGCCGGGGAGCGTAGAACACCGGTCCGACACGCGGATCCCCCTGGAGTCTGGTTCTCGTGCGCACGGCTAGTCCCTGGTGAGGAGGTCCCGCGGACCACTTGCGCCCACGAAAACGCAATCCTACGGTGATACATAGGAATCAGGTTGCAAGGGAGCGATCATGAGCAGCGGGGACGACGCACGGAAGACCGCCGAGGGGCTGTCCTACCTCTCCGGTTTCGGCAACGAGCACAGCTGTGAGGCCGTGCCCGGCGCCCTGCCCGAGGGCCGGAACTCGCCGCAGCGCGCCCCCCTCGGCCTGTACGCGGAGCAGCTCAGCGGTACGGCGTTCACCGAGCCGAGGGCCCACAACCGCCGCTCGTGGCTGTACCGCATCCGCCCCTCGGCCGCGCACCCGGCCTTCACCCGCACGGCGGGCGGCGCGATCCGTACGGCCCCCTTCACGGGGTCGGCGCCGGATCCGAACCGGCTGCGCTGGAATCCGCTGCCGGAGCCCGACGAGGGCACGGACTTCGTCGCGGGCCTGTGGACCCTCGGCGGCAACGGCGACGTGACCCAGCGCACCGGGATGGCCGTGCACCTGTACCACGCCAACTCCTCGATGGACCGGGTCTTCAGCGACGCGGACGGCGAGCTGCTGATCGTGCCGGAGCGCGGAGGTCTGCTGCTGCGCACGGAGTTCGGGCTGCTGCATGCGGAGCCCGGGCATGTGGCGCTCGTCCCGCGCGGGGTGCGCTTCCGCGTGGAGCTCCTCGACGGCGACGCTCGCGGCTACGTCTGCGAGAACTACGGTGCCCCCTTCCGCCTCCCCGATCTCGGCCCGATCGGCGCCAACGGCCTCGCGAACGCACGGGACTTCATGGCCCCGGTGGCCGCCTACGAGGACGTCGAGGGCCCGGTGGAGGTCCTGAACAAGTTCTGCGGCAACCTCTGGTCGGCGACATACGACCACTCTCCCCTCGACGTCGTGGCCTGGCACGGCAACTACGTCCCGTACGTGTACGACCTGCGCCGCTTCAACGTCATGGGGACGATCTCGTACGACCACCCGGACCCGTCGATCTTCACGGTGCTGACGTCGCCGTCCGACACGCCCGGCCTGGCCGGCGTCGACTTCGTGGTCTTCGCGCCGCGCTGGCTGGTGGGCGAGGACACCTTCCGGCCGCCGTACTTCCACCGGAACGTGATGAGCGAGTACATGGGCCTGATCGAGGGCGCGTACGACGCCAAGGCCGAGGGCTTCGTGCCGGGCGGCGGCTCGCTGCACAACATGATGTCGGCGCACGGTCCGGACCGGGAGACGTTCGACCGGGCGAGCGCCGCCGAGCTGAAGCCCCAGAAGATCGACGACGGCCTCGCCTTCATGTTCGAGACACGCTGGCCGATCCTCCTCACCCCGGAAGCGGCCCGCGCGGAGCACCTGCAGCAGCGCTACGACGACGTGTGGCAGGGCCTCGAGCGGCATTTCCGCTCGCCGTGACGGCCGTTCGCCCGGTTGCACCGAAGAATCCCTACCGGTACGGATGACCCCGTGACCTCCTTCGCCCCGGACTCGATCGTCCTGAACCGCAAGCTGCCGCTCTGGTACCAGGTGTCGCAGTCGCTGCGCGCCTCGATACTCGGCCGCTCGCCCCTGGACCCGCTGCGCCTGCCCACCGAGGAACAGCTTGCGGGGCACTACGGGGTGAGCGTGCTGACCATGCGGCAGGCACTGAAGGAGCTCGAGGACGAGGGGCTGATCACCCGCCACCGCAGGCGCGGCACGTTCATCGAGCCCGGCGTCCAACGGGGCGCCCCGGTACGGCTGCTCGGCTCGGTGGACGCGATCGTCGCCCAGCAGTCCGGCATGACGACGCGGCTGCTGGACCACGGCAGGGCCCCCGTACCGTCCGAACTCGCCGAGTACTTCCCGGACGTCGCCGAGGTGGCGACGTACCACCGTCTGCGCAGCGACGAGAAGACCGGCGAACCGACCAACCACGCCCGCAACTTCGTCCGCCCCGCACTGGCCGCCCGCATCGACCTCGGCGACCTGGCCCGCTGGCCGATGACCAAGGTGCTGCGGGACGTCGTGGGGGCGGACATCAGCCGCATCACGGACACCGTCGAGGCACGGCTCGCGGACCCGGAGACGGCCCAGCTGCTCCAGGTGCCGCTGCTGAGCCCGATCCTGCACTACACGGGCGTGACGTACGACACGGAAGGGCGGGTGCTGGACGTGGCGGTCATCCACTACCGGGGCGACCGCTTCTCCTTCACGGTGACGCTGGACGCCACCTGACCCCACTGTCGTCAGCAGGTCGTACGATGCCCAGCGTGACGCACGACGACGCTCCGCCGCTGGCGGACCTCATGCCGTGGTCCGTCGCACCGCCGCGGCTCGGCCGGGGTTGGCCGACGGCCCCCGACGCGGCGACCCTCAAGGCCCGCTGGGACGCCCTGGTGAAGGCGGACGGACCCGACCGCGAGGCCCTGTTCGAGCCGACGCGCTCCCGCACCCTGCACACGGCGGTCGGTCAGCTCCCGGGCCAGTCCAGTGGCACACAGAAGCTGGTGCGCGCCTCCGGCCCCTGCCCGGAGCCCGTGCGCGTCCTGCACGCCCCCTTCGACGAGCAGTGGCTGATCCCCGACCACCGCCTGATCGACGCGGCACGCCCCGAGTTGTGGCGGGTGACCGACGAGCACCAGGTCTTCATCGTGGAGACACCCGGCTCCCCCCTGCTGGCGACCTCGCTGCTCCCGCTGCTGCGCCCCGGCCGTGTCCACCCCCTCTACCGCCGCCCCGGCGGGGAGGAACCCAACCTGGCCCCGGGCCTGCTCAAGCACCTGGCCGGCCGTCTCGGCCACGCACCCGACCCGGTGGACGTGCTGTCCTGGATCCTGTTCTCGGCCCGCCCCGACCTCACCGTCCCGCTCACCGGGGACCCGGAGCTCTGGGCCCGCGGGGTCGAGTCCGGACGCCGCACCCTGTGGCTGATGCGCCGCGACGGCGAACGCCCGAAGCTCCCCGGCGGCCGCCGGCCGTACGTCCGCGCACCGCTCCCCGCCCGCCCGCTGACTCTCCACTACGAACGCGACGAGGAGACCCTGCACCTGGACGAGGGCCGCATCTCCCCGGTACCGCCGGAGGCGTGGGACTTCGAGTCGGGCGGGGTCAGGGTCCTGGAGCAGTGGTTCGCGGCGCGGACGGCGGACCCGGAGCCGGGCACCCTGAAGGCGATCCGCCCGGCGACCTGGCCGCAGACGTGGACGTCGGAGCTGCTGGAGCTGATCACGGTACTGGCACTGCTGGCGGAACCGGAGCCGCGGCGGGAGGAGTTGACGGTGACGGCCCCGATCACGGCGACGGAGCTGCGCAAGGCGGGAGTGCTCCCGGTACCGGAGTCGGCCCGCAGGCCTGCCTCGGTCCTGGACCACCACGAGGAGGGGCCGGAGGGACAGTTCGCATTGATCTAGGGCTGGTCACGGCCGCGGCGCGAACGCGTCAAGCACCCTCCCCAACGACCGCTTGAAATAGGCCTCCATGTCAATTGGCCCCGAATCCTCCGCGAACGCCACCGCCATCCTCGGATACGCCCCCGTGGCGATCCGGCTCCCCAGGTACGCGATACGCACCGCACTCTCCTGCTCCGGCGTCCACGGCAGTGACCGCGTCCGCTCGGCGGTGACCAGGAGGAGTACCGCTCCTTCCTCGTCCCCGGCCTGCTGGTCGCGACCGCCGCCAACGGGATCACGACCGGCATGTTCCAGGCGGCCCAGGACACGCACCGGGGCGTCATGGACCGGCTCCGCACGCTGCGGATGAGCCGGGCCGCCGTGCCGCTCGGACAGGCGGTGGCCGACCTCGTCGTCACGGCCGCCGGGACGGTGCCGTTCCTGCTGGTGGGGCTCGCGATGGGCTGGCGGATCGAGGAGTCCGCGCTCGCGGGCGCGGGCGCCGCCGCGTACATCCCGACCGGCAACCTGCCGGACTGGCTGCGCACGCTCGCCGAGTGGAACCCGATCAGTGCGGTGACGACGGCCCTTCGGGATCTGTTCGGGAACGCGCCCGTGCCGGGGGGCGCCGCCTGGCCGGTGGCGCACCCCGTCGCCGGGTCGCCGGCCTGGCGTGTCGTACTGCTCGCCGTTTTCGCGCCCCTGGCAGTACACCGGTCCGCGCGCGGGGAGCGGTGACATGAACCACTACTGACAAAACCGACATCCGCGGGACATGATCCACCCCATGGACCGTCTCCCCCTGCCCCTGGAGGGCATCACCGTCGTCGCCGTCGAGCAGGCCGTCGCGGCCCCCTTCGCCACCCGGCAGCTCGCCGATCTGGGCGCCCGGGTCGTCAAGGTGGAGCGCATCGACGGCGGCGACTTCGCGCGCGGCTACGACACCGTCGCCCAGGGTCTGGCCTCGCACTTCGTGTGGTGCAACCGGGGCAAGGAGTCCATCGCCCTCGACCTGAAGGACTCGCGCGGCCTGGACGTCGTACGGCGGCTGATCGCGGACGCGGACGTGTTCGTGCAGAACCTCGCACAGGGCGCGGCGGCCCGGCTCGGCCTGGACGCTGCCACGCTGTGCGCGGCGCACCCGCGGCTGGTCGCCGTGGACATCTCGGGGTACGGGGCGACCGGCCCGTACGCGGACAAGCGCGCGTACGACATGCTCGTGCAGTGCGAGGCCGGGCTCGTGTCGGTCACCGGGACGCCCGGGCAGCCGGTCAAGGCGGGCATTCCGGCGGCGGACATCGCGGCCGCCATGTACGCCTTCTCCGGGGTGCTCGCGGCGCTCGTACGCCGGGGCACGACCGGGCGGGGCGGGCCCGTGGAGGTGTCGATGCTGGACGCGCTCGCCGAGTGGATGGGGCACCCGCTGCACCACGCGATGCACGGCGGGACTCCCCCGGCCCGCACGGGTCTCGCACACGCCGTGATCGCGCCGTACGACGCCTACGCCACGGCGGACGGCGGGCGGGTGCTGCTGTCGGTGCAGAACGACCGGGAGTGGCGGCGGCTGGCCGAACAGGTCATCGGGCGGCCGGAGTTGGGGGCGGACCCGGCGTATGCGACAAATGCGGCACGAGTCGCGAACCGGGAGCGCACGGACGCACACGTGGCGAAGGCACTGGGCGCGCTGGACACCGAGGAAGCGCTGGCCCGGCTGGAGGGCGCGGGACTCGCGTGCGCGCGCCTGAGGGATCTGTACGAGGTGGCGGAGCATCCGCAACTGGCGGCCCGCGAGCGGTGGCGGGAGGTGGGGACGCCGGTCGGGCCGCTGCGGGCGCTCCTGCCTCCGATCACCCTGCCGGGAGGTGTGGAGGCGCGGATGGGGGACGTGCCCGCGCTCGGGGAGCACACCGAGACACTGCTGCGCGCCGTGGGGATGACGGACGACGAGATCGCAGCGCTGCGCCGGGACGGTGTGGCCGCCTGAGCGCGGGCCTCAGTTGCCGCCGAACAGCGAACGGCGCAGCCGGCGCAGTGGTGCGAAGAGCGAGACGCGGCGCATTCGGGCACCCCGGTCGCTGCGCTGCTGCGTGGTGTCGCGTGCGGTGAGCTCACGCATCAGCGTCGTCGCCTCGGCCGCTTCCCGCTGCGGTACGGCGGGGCCCGCCAGCACCGAGAGGTGGCGGTCGAGGCGCGAACTGGTCGCGCTGCTCCCGCAGGTGATCGCAGGGACCCTCGCCCTGCTGCGCATCGTTATCTGTTCCATGTCACTCCCCACCCGTACGAGTCCACCCGGCCCGGGCAGGGTAACCCTATCGCTCCGTCGGGGCACTCGTGTATCGCGGTCACAGGATTCACCTTCCCTGTAAGGAGGTTGACGATTACTCTCCGAATCCAACCGATTTCAGGGCGAGTTGAACAACTGGCTGGGTAGTGGGCTGCGGTGAGCCGCCGTCGGGTTCGACGGTCACGGCGAGTGACGTCGCGGTCTTGTCGAGACCGGTCGCGACCAAGGGCGTGTCGCCGTCGAAGAGCCCCAGGGAGCGTGGTTGCACATCGGGGAGCATGAGCCAGAGCTGATGCACCCGTCCGCTGGGCAGGTCGCCGTATCCGCTCAACGTGACGACCGCCTCCCCCTCCGATGCGGAGGCGATCACTCCGATAGTGCGGCCCCGGGTGTCCTTCCCGAAGCTCGCCCGGGCGTCCGGAGCTGCGAGAACGTGGGCGATCTCACGTGACTGCGCACGCTCCGCGTCCAGTTGGTCCTGGGCGCGGTTGGCCTGGACGGCGAAGAGCGAGGCGACGACGAGGGCCGCGGCGGCCGTGGCGGTGGCGAACGGCACGAACAGGGGGCGGCGCGCGTGGGGCGCACGGGTGCGCGCCGGCGGCGGCTGCGTGCCCCACACGTGCGGCGGCAACTGGGGCGTGTGCTCGCGCACCGGTGCGGACTCCTGCGGAGTGGCCCGTACGGCGGCCAGCACCCGGTCGCGCATCGCGGCCGGCGCCGGGGCGGCCGTCGACCAGGCCAGCCGGACGGCGTCCTCCGACAGGGCGCGCACCTCGGCGGCGCAACTGTCGCAGGCCTTGAGGTGTTTCTCGAAGCGGATCCGCTCGGCGGGTTCCAGGGCGTCGAGGGCGTAGGGGGCGGCGAGGGAGTGGAGGTCCTCGCGGCGGAAGCGGTCGAGGATGCTCATGCGACACCTCCCAGGCACTTGCGCAGCTGGGTGAGTCCGTCGCGCATGCGGGTCTTGACCGTGCCGAGCGGCAGGGAGAGCCGCTCGGCCACTTCACGGTACGTGTAGCCGTCGTAGTAGGCGAGTGTGACGGACTGGCGTTGCAGGGCCGTCAGGCGGTCCAGGCAGCGACGCACCCACTCGCGTTCCAGACCCGCCTCCACCTCCTCGGACACCTGGTCGAAGGCGGGGTGGTGGGCGCGCCGGGCCTCGCGCTGTTCGCGCTCGCCGGCCGCACGGGCGCTGCGCACCCGGTCGACGGCGCGGCGGTGGGCGAGGGTGAGGATCCAGGACAGGGCGCTGCCGCGCGCCGGGTCGAACCGTGCGGCGGACCGCCAGAGTTCGAGCAGTACCTCCTGCGACACCTCCTCGGACTGCGCAGGATCCCGTACGACCCGTTTGACCAGTCCGAAGACCGGCCCGGAGACCAGTCCGTACAGTTGCTCGAATGCCTTCTGATCGCCCCCTGCCACGAGCATCAGAAGCTCGTCCGCCTCCACGCGGTTCCCCTCTCTACGGCCGCAGCCGCCGGCCCGTCCCGTCACACCAGGCATTCGCAACGAACGCACCTCCGGATGGGGTTACGGATCAGCGTGCCCAAAATGCGGGTCCTCAACGATGAAACAAGTTTTCAGACGCTCCGTAAGAACGTTTGGGATTCGACCAATCCACCCTGCCGACCGCTCCGAATGGCGTTCGTCAGGCAAGTTGGGACTGAGGACGGACGGCATGACACCTATCTCCAGGAGTGGCGCGGGACGCAGGAGTGTCGCGACCCTGATCTGTGGTGCGCTGGCCGCCGGGGGGCTCGCAGCCGCCGGCGTGGCCACGCTGGAACCGGGGGCGGCATCCGCCTCCAGCCACCGGGAGGCGCCGCTGATCTCGGGCACTCCCCAGTACGACAACACCGACGTGTACGCCTTCGTGAGCCCGGACAAGCCGGACACGACGACGATCATCGCGAACTGGATCCCGTTCGAGGAGCCGGCCGGCGGACCGAACTTCTTCCCGTTCGCCGAGGACGCCCAGTACGACATCCACATCGACAGCAACGGTGACGCCCAGGGCGACCTGTTGTTCCGGTACACGTTCAAGACGCATGTGAAGAACAAGAAGACGTTCCTGTACAACACGGGTGCCGTCGAGAGTCTGGACGACCCCGACCTCAACGTGACGCAGACGTACGACCTCGAGCTGATCAAGCTGCGCAAGCAGAAGGTCATGTCCAAGACGAAGATCGCGAACGACGTGGCGGTGGCACCGTCGAACGTCGGCAAGGCGTCCATGCCGGACTACAAGAAGCTGCGCGACCAGGCGATCTACAAGCTGCACAACGGTACGACGACGTTCGCCGGCCAGGCCGACGACCCGTTCTTCCTGGACCTGCGGGTCTTCGACCTGCTCTACGGCGGGAACCTCTCCGAGGTCGGCAACGACACGCTCAAGGGCTACAACGTCAACTCGATCGCCCTCCAGGTCCCGACGCACATGATCACGGAGTCGTCGAAGCAGCCGATCGTCGGCATCTGGTCGACCACGCAGCGCCAGAACGCCAAGGGCTACTACGAGCAGGTCTCGCGCCTCGGCAACCCGCTGGTCAACGAGGTCGTCAACCCGCTGAAGGACAAGGACAAGTTCAACGCGTCCGCGCCGTGGGACGACGCCCAGTTCCTGAAGAACGTGACCAACCCGGAGCTGCCGAAGCTCATCGAGGCGATCTACAAGATCAAGGCGCCCGCCGAGCCGCGCAACGACCTGGTCGACGTCTTCCTGAAGGGCGTGAAGGGCCTCAACCAGCCCCCGTACGTGCGCCCGTCGGAGGAGCTGCGCCTCAACACCTCGATCAAGCCGACGGCCAGCCCCAAGCGGCTCGGTGTCCTCGACGGCGACAACGCGGGCTTCCCGAACGGGCGCCGGCTGACGGACGACGTGATCGACGCCTCGCTGCAGGTCGTCGAGGGTGAGCTGGTCGGTTCCAAGAACGACCTGGGCGACGCGGTCGACAAGAACGACAAGGACTTCGAGAAGTACTTCCCGTACGTCGCACTGCCCACCGAGGGCTCGCGCGGTCCGCTCGCCAAGGGCACCAGCGGTGACGCCGACGTCCGCAGCCAGCTCGGCGACGCGCTGCAGCCGGCCGGGAGCAGCAACACCACGCTGATCGCCGCCTCCGCGGGCGCCGGCGCGGGCGGAATCCTGCTGATCGGCGCCGGCCTGGCCTGGTGGCGCCGGATGCGGAGCCGGGCGTACTGACCCGGGTGGGCCGGGCGGCCCCGGCCCCTCCCCCCACAACTGGCGCGGCCCGCACGTACTCATCCCCCACGGTGCGGGCCGCGCCGCCCCATGCACAACACCCCTGTGCTGCAAGCAGGTTGATCCACCCCAGGCGACCGAGGAGAGGGCATGTCCCCGCGTACGAACGACGAGGCACGGGAGCGTGAGCACGGCGAGCCCCCGGCTTCGTCGCCGCAGCGTGAGCACGGCGAGAAGGCGGGCGCCACGCCGGAGCCCGGCTCCTCGAACCCCGCGCAGGGCGCGACGACGGTCCCGGCCGAGGAACGGCTGACCGCCGAGGACCGGCTTCCCGCCCAGGACGAGGCCCCGACCGAAGCGCAGGCCACCGACGAACAACGCGTGGCCGCGGTCCGGCGTGTCGCCACTGCGGGCCGGCGTTGGCGGAGTCTGCAACTCGCAGGATGTGCCGCTCTGTTGGCGATCGCCCTCACCGGCGGCGCCATCGCCTTCGGCGCCGCGCGGGACGGCGGCGGTGCCACCGTCGCGGCCGCCTCCAGTGCCGTCTCCCCGGGCCTGCTCGCCAGTGGCGACCTCGACGCCAGCATCACCTCGCTGCAGGCCCATCTCCGCGGCCAGCCACGGGACTTCGGCAGCTGGGCCACCCTCGGCCTCGCCTATGTCGAACAGGCCCGCACCAAGGGCGATCCCTCCCGCTACCCGCAGGCCGAGAAGGCGCTGAAGCGGTCGCTGGAGCTGCGGCCGGACAACGACTCCGCGCTCTCCGGACGCGCCGCTCTCGCCGCCGCCCGCCACGACTTCGCGGACGCCCTGAAGTACGCCGACCAGGCCCTGAAGCAGAACCCCTACAGCGAACGCGCCCTGTGCAGCCGTGTCGACGCCCTCGTCGAACTCGGCCGCTACGACGAGGCGTCGAAGGCCGCCGACATCGCCGACGACCGGCGCCCCGGCGTCCCGGTCTTCACGCGGTACGCGTACGTGCACGAGCTGCGCGGTGACGTGACCACCGCCCGCCGGGTCCTGGAGCAGGCCCTCAGGGCCTCCACCACCCCGGGGGACATCGCGTACGTAGCCGGCCAGCTGGGCCAACTCGCCTGGAACCAGGGCGACTACGACACGGCCCTCACCGACTACGCACGCGCCCTCGCCGCCGACGAGAACTACCTCCCCGCCCTGGAGGGCCGCGCCCGCGCCCAGGCCGCGAGCGGTGACCGAGCGGGGGCGATCAAGGGCCTGCAGAACGTGGTCGCCCGCTACCCCCTCCCCGGCCCCCTTGTCGCGCTGGGTGAGCTGTACGAGGACCGCGGTGCCGACGGCGACAAGGCGAAGGCCGCCGACCAGTACGCCCTCGTGGACGCCTGGACGGCACTCGCCCGCGCCAACGGCGTCAACGCCGACCTCGACACCGCGCTCGCCGCCGCCGACCACGGGGACCGGGCGGCGGCGCTGCGCGCGGCCCGCGCCGAATGGGCCCGCCGCCACACCGTGCACACCGCGGACGCCCTCGCCTGGGCCCTGCACGTCAACGGCAAGGACGCGGAGGCGCTCCCCTACGCCCGGCAGGCCACCGCCACCGGCTACCGCAACGCCGCGTTCCTCTACCACCGCGGCGTGATCGAACACGCCACGGGCCGTGCGAAGGACGCCCGCACCCACCTCACGGCGGCACTCAAGCTGAACCCGGGCTTCTCGCCCCTGGGCGCCCGTGAGGCCCGTACGGCGCTGAAGGACCTGGAGGCGGCCAAGTGAAAGCCCGTCGTGTGTTCGCCTCCGGCGCGGCCGTCCTGACGGCCGCCTGCGCGCTCGCGCTGTTCCCTTCCACCAGCGCGAGCGCGCATCCCCTGGGCAACTTCACCGTCAACCGCTACGACGGTCTCGTCGCCGCCCCCGGCGGGCTGCGCGTCGACCATGTCGAGGACCTCGCCGAGATCCCGGCCACCCAGGCCGAACCGGACCTCGAACGGCTCGGCACCACCGAGTGGGCCCGGCAGCGGTGCGAGACGGCCGCTGGGGGCAGCAAGCTCACCGTCGACGGCCGTCCGACCGCGCTCACGGTGGTCACCAGCAAGGCGGTCCTGCGTCCGGGGCAGGCGGGGCTGAACACCCTGCGCGTCGAGTGCCGCTTCACGGCTCCCCTCCCCCAGGGCGACACCGTGGCCCTCGGGTTCCACGGCGCGGGCGCCTCCTCCGGCCCGGGCTGGCGGGAGATCACCGCGCGCGGCGACCGTATGACGCTCACCGCGTCGGACGTACCCACGAAGTCGCCGTCCCGCGAACTCACCACTTATCCGGCGGAGTTGCTCTCCTCGCCCGCCGACACCGCGACCGCCTCGCTGCGCGTGCGCCCCGGCGGCCCGGCCCTTGCCGAGGAGGACCGCGACGCGCCCGCCGCGTCCGTCCTGCCACGCGGCGCCGACCGCTGGACGCGCGCCCTCGACGGCCTGGTCTCCCGCCACGACCTCACGTTCGGCTTCGCCGCGCTGGCCCTGGTGATCGCCGTGGGCCTGGGCGCGTTGCACGCGCTCGCCCCGGGCCACGGCAAGACCCTCATGGCCGCGACGGCAGCCGCCCGGGGCGGCCGGGCCCGCCTCAAGGACGTCCTGCCCCTGGCCGCTTCGGTGACGGTCACCCACACCCTGGGGGTGGTCGCGCTCGGCCTCCTGGTCACCGCCGGTTCGGCCGCCGCGCCCTCGGTGATCGCCTGGCTGGGCCTGGCGAGCGGCGCCCTGGTGATGGCGGCGGGCGCGAGCCTCGTACGACGGGCCTGGCACAACCGGCGACACGGGCATGGACACGGGCACGGGCACTCGCACGGGCATGGGCATGGGCACTCGCACGGGCATGGGCACGATCACGACCACCCGCACCCGCATCCCCACCCGCACGACCACGGTGGCGAGCACTCGCACGACGAGGACACCGAGGTCCCCGAACGCCACCTGGTCCTGGCCGGCGCACACGCCGAACCCACGGCAACCGCCATCGCGGCCCCCGCACCCACGCACGACGCCAAGCACGAGCACAACCACGACCACGAGCACGGTCACGACCACAGCCACAGCCACAGCCACGACCACGACCGCGATCCCCACACCTTCGCACACACCCACGGCGGCTTCACCCACACCCACGCGACCGCCCCCACCCTCCGCGGCACGATCCTCCTCGGCTTCGCGGGCGGGCTCGTCCCCAGTCCCTCCGCCGTGGTGGTGCTGGTCGGCGCGGCGGCACTGGGCAAGGCCTGGTTCGGCCTGCTCCTCGTGGTGGCGTACGGCATCGGCCTCGCCCTCACTCTCACCGCGGCCGGTGTCGCGGTCGTGAAGCTGGGCACGGGCATGAACCGGCTGCTGGACCGGCGCCCCCGCCTGACCGCCGGTCCGCCGGCGGCCTTCGTCCGCAGGACCGCTCCCCTGGGGTCCGCGCTGGTCGTCGTGGCGCTCGGGGCCGGTTTGCTGCTCAAGGGGGCGGCATCCGTACTCGGCTGAGATACGTTTGTGGAGGTATTCGCCGGGATGCGAATGGGGGAGCGCGTGTCCGAAGAACCGCGCGGTGAACGTCTGATCGCGGGCCGCTACCGTCTCCTCTCCCCGTTGGGCGAGGGCGGTATGGGCACGGTGTGGCGGGCCCGCGACGAGGTGCTGCAGCGCGAGGTCGCCGTCAAGGAGGTGCGCGCCCCGGCCGGACTGGCGGCCGCCGACGTGGAACGGATGTACGCCCGTCTCGAGCGGGAGGCCTGGGCCGCGGCCCGGGTCGCCAACCGCAACGTGGTGACGGTGTACGACGTGGCCACACAGGACGGCCGCCCCTGGATCGTCATGGAGCTGGTCCGGGGCATCTCCCTGGCCGAGCTCCTGGACGCCGAGGGCCCGCTGTCCCCGCAGCGCGCGGCGCACATCGGCGCGGAGGTGCTGGCGGCGCTGCGCTCCGCGCACGAGGCCGGTGTGCTGCACCGGGACGTGAAACCGGCGAACGTGCTGATGGCGAACGACGGCCGGGTCGTGCTCACCGACTTCGGTATCGCGACGGTCGAGGGCAGCTCCGCGCTGACGATGACCGGTGAGGTCATCGGTTCGCCCGAGTTCCTGGCGCCGGAGCGGGCGCTCGGCCGCACGCCCGGCCCGGAGTCCGACCTGTGGTCGCTCGGCGTGCTGCTGTACGCCGCGGTCGAGGGCAACTCCCCGTTCCGCCAGGACACCCCGCTGAGCACCCTGCGCGCGATCGTCGACGAGGAACTGCCGCCGCCGCGAAGGGCGGGCCCGCTCGCGCCGGTGATCGAGGGGCTGTTGCGCAAGGACCCGGCCGAGCGGCTGCCCGCCGACCGGGCGGAGCAGGACCTGCGGGTGATCGGCGCTGGGGGTACCCCCTCCGGGGAAGGCGGTCCCGGTTCCGACACCGTGCAGGCGGCGCCGTACACACCGACGATCGCCACTCCTCCGCAGCCCTATCCCCAGCGGTTCCACCAGGAGCCGCCCACGCCGCCGTGGCCCGCCACGACCGGGGCGACGCAGCCCGCCCCCGCGGCGGCGACCACCACCACGACGGAGCCGGACCGCAACCGCCGCGCCGCCGTGTTCCTCCTGGCGGGCGTGGTCGCCGTCGCGCTGGCCGTGGCGGGTCTGACGTACGCGCTGCTGAACCAGGACGACGGCAAGGGCGCCAGTGGCAGCCCCACCGGCACCCGGAGCGGGCCCGTCACGGCGCCCACGAGCGGCGAGGCAACGGCGACGACACCGGAGCCGAGCGCCTCCCCCAGCCAGAGCAGCAGCGCCACGACCGCCGCTCCGGCGCAGACCGTCCACGTCACCGTCACGGGAGCGAACACGCAGTACACCGGGGCCTGCCCGCCGCCCGACGCGCAGGCGCCGTCGTTCACGGCGACGTTCACGGTCGGCCGGCTGCCCGCAAAGGTCGACTACCGCTGGGTGACCAAGGACGGCGAGGTCTCCAACCCGGGTTGGAAGACCCTCTCGTTCCCCTCCGGGGGCGGGAAGTCCAAGCAGGACACGGTGGTCGTGACGACGTACGCGGAGAGCGGGACGTACCAGAACGAGATCGGCGTCGAGGTGCGCGACCCGGTGCACAAGACGTCCAACGCGGTGCCGTTCTCGGTGACGTGCGTGACGGAGACCCCGTCGGACGGGGCCTCCGCTTCACCTTCGCCCTCCCCGTGACGGGTCAGGCGGTGTTGTTCAGGACCGGCAGGTAGCCGCCCGACTGCCCGGAGGCGGTCGGGTGGTAGGACTCGCCGATGTTGAGCCAGTTGACGCTGTGCAGCCAGGAACTGCCGGAGCAGATCTCGTGGGCGGTGAAGGTGGTGCGGACGTCGCCGAAGGCGAAGCCGTGGTCGGCGGCGCGCTTGGCGATGGCGGTGTCGAGGTAGTCGGCCGCGTCGTTGATGGCCTTGCGCTTGGTCTCGGAGAGGCCGAGGCAGGTGGTGCCGAGCTTGTAGAAGCGGGGGTAGCCGAGGACGACGACGTGGGCGCCCGGGGCCTTGGTGGTGATCGCCGCGTAGACCTTGTCGAGCTTTCCCGGGAGCGTGGAGTCGACGTACGCCTTGGCTGTGTTGATGCGGGAGATGCACGCGCTGTCGGACTGCAGGACGCAGGTGGTCATGACGTCCGCGAATCCGGCGTCGTTTCCTCCGACGGTGATCGAGACGAGGCCGGTGGAGGAGCCGAGTCCGCCGAGCTGACTCGCCAGAACATCATCCGTTCGGGCGCCCGAGCATGCTGCGAACGTGAACGACGACGGTGAGTGGGCGGCCTTCCAGAGGTAGGGGTAGGCCTTCGTGCTGCGCTTGCAGTCGCCGCTCGAGCTGATGTAACTGCCTGCGCCGACTCCGGAGGAGTAGGAGTCGCCGAGCGCCACATAGCCGCCTGTGGCGGCCGGTTGGGATGCCTGCGCCGTGGTCGCCCCGGTGAGAGCGGAGACGGCGGCGAGGAGGATCGAGCCCAGGAAAAGGGCAAGTCGGGAACGTCTCATGGAACCTCCCTTTAGCAGGATCTCTGCCACAACCGTCGTAGCAACTACGCGTGTTGACGGGAAGTGTCCATGCCAAGACTTTTCGGGATCCTTCACACCCGTTCCTGTGGGTTCCCCATGTGATTGATTACGTGCTCATGACAGATTTGTTGACGCTCCCTCAACTTCCTTCCGCTACGCCTGTAGATGACCCAGGCTTTACGGCAGCCGGGAGCGGAACGCGACGCTCCAGGCCGTGTGCGCGAAGACGCGCGCCCCCCCACGAACGCGCGTCCGGCCCCCGTACGCGCGTCGCCTATGAGGAGGACTCCCTCGTAATGGCACAACTGCGTAGCAAGAGACTTCGGTTCGCCGCGATAACCGGCCTGGCGACCGCCGCCCTCGTGGGCGGGCTCACCGCACTTCCCGCCCAGGCCGCCCCGGCCGAGGGCAAGGTGCTGGCGGCCGGCTCCCCCACCGCCGTCAAGGACAGCTACATCGTCACGCTGAAGACGGGGTCCGCCGGCTTCAAGGCGTCCTCGAGCGAGGGCAAGGGCCTGATCAAGGAGTACGGCGGCACGGTCGGGAAGACCTTCGACAAGGTCCTCAACGGCTACACCGCCACCCTCTCCGCCACCGAGGCCGAGCGGCTCGCCGCCGACCCGGCCGTGGCCTCCGTCGAGCAGAACCAGCGGGTCCAGCTGCTCGACACCACGCAGTCCAGCGCCCCCTGGGGCCTGGACCGCATCGACCAGACCTCCCTGCCGCTCTCCGGCACCTACACCTACCCGGACAGCGCGGGCAGCGGCGTGACCGTGTACGTCATCGACACGGGCGTCCGCATCACGCACACCCAGATCAGCGGCCGTGCCTCGTACGGCTACGACGCCGTCGACGGCGACACCACCGCCTCCGACGGCAACGGCCACGGCACGCATGTGGCCACCACGATCGCCGGCACGACCTACGGCGTCGCCAAGAAGGCCGACGTCGTGGCCGTCCGGGTCCTCGACAACAACGGCTCCGGCACCACCGCCGGCGTCATCGACGGCATCGAGTGGGTCACCGAGAACCACACCACCCCGGCAGTCGCCAACATGTCCCTCGGCGGCTCCGCCTCCACCTCGCTGGACACGGCCGTCGCCAACTCCATCGCCAGTGGGGTGACCTACGCGGTCGCGGCCGGCAACAGCAGCGCCAACGCCTCCTCGTACTCCCCGGCCCGTGTCTCCACGGCGATCACGGTCGGCGCCACCACCAGCTCGGACGCCAGGGCAAGCTATTCCAACTACGGCTCCGTCCTGGACATCTTCGCGCCCGGCTCGTCGATCGTCGCGGGCTACAACACCAGTGACACCGCCAC
Organism: Streptomyces sp. HUAS ZL42; assembly: GCF_040782645.1. Lineage (GTDB taxonomy): Bacteria > Actinomycetota > Actinomycetes > Streptomycetales > Streptomycetaceae > Streptomyces. The sequence goes on along the minus strand of NZ_CP160403.1, from coordinate 7,739,594 downwards.
CGCCACGCTCTCCGGCACCTCGATGGCCACCCCGCACGTCGCGGGCGCCGCGGCGATCTACCTCTCCGGCCACACCTCGGCGACTCCGGCCACGGTCGCCTCGGCCCTGGTGAACGGCGCCACCTCCGGCGTCCTCACCAGCGTGGGCACCGGCTCGCCGAACAAGCTCCTGAAGATCGTGTCGTAGCGCGTTCGAACCATCGTTCCCCGGAGGTGCCAACGCACCTCCGGGGAACACCTGTTCAAAGCCGGACAATAACCGGCGTGAACACCTTTCACATCTTGACGCCCCCGGCCGGGCTGCGACACATTGAAGCCCGGCATCCGGCGCTTCAGGGGGCAAAGTCGCCAATGCAGACCATACGTATCAAGACATCTTCACGATCTTCGGCGAACGGCGCCGAGCGTGCGCGAACAGGACCGGGGAGGGACCTGTCGCCACTGCTCGCGGGCGCCGCGGCGGCCGTAGGGGGGATCGGCGCGCTCCTCGCGCTCACCGACACGGACTCACCCCTGCGCGGCCCGTTCACCCTGTTCTTCCTGCTCGCGGCCCCGGCGACAGCCGTCGCCGCCGCGCTGCGCGGGCTGGATCCGTTCGGTCGCGTGCTCGCCTCGGTTGCGGGTGCGATCGTCCTCAACATGCTGGTGGCGCAGGGCATGTTGGCCGTGCACCGCTGGTCGGTGCCCGGGGGCGTCGCGGCCGTGACCGTGATCAGCGCCCTCATTCTGCTGCTGGTGCTGATGCGCCGGCTGCGCGGCCGTACAAACTCCGACAAAGTTGTGTAACGGTCAAACCAACAAAAACGTGAGGCCTAGTTTCAGGTCTTGCCATACGGGTTCAATCGTCAATACCGTCATACATCTCACCCGCATCGGTCCGTCAGCACACGGCTCCAGGGGAGGGCCTAGGGACCGTGACGTTCCGGCGCGGGGCGCGGTAGGGGGGTGCCGTGCTCGGTGACCGCACTTGTGACCGGGTCGTGCCGCGCGACCGGCTGCCGTTCTTCCCGGCAGCCCGGCCAGCTTTGCCAGCTCACCCGCGTGCACGCAGAGCCTTTGTCGTGCCGTGAGTGAGAAACCCCCCTTTCGAACCGGACACATAGCCGGGCCGCCCAGGGGCGGGCGGTCCGCCGGACGAGAGGGACAAGACTCATGAGCTCAGTTCTGCGCCCGGCGTCGTCGGGGCATCGTCCTCTGACGGCCGGGAAATACCGGCCTATCTCCACCCACCTGGCCATCGCGCCGCCGGTGAGCGTGGTGATCCCCGCCATGAACGAGGCGGAGAACCTCCCGTACGTCTTCAAGACACTTCCGGACTGGATCCACGAAGTCGTTCTCGTGGACGGCAATTCCACCGACAACACCGTCGAGGTCGCCCGTGACCTGTGGCCCGGCGTCAAGGTCGTGAAGCAGCGCGGCAAGGGCAAGGGAGACGCCCTGATCACCGGCTTCGAGGCCTGCACCGGCGACATCATCGTGATGGTCGACGCGGACGGCTCCGCCGACGGCAACGAGATCGTGTCGTACGTCTCCGCCCTCGTCTCGGGCGCGGACTTCGCCAAGGGCTCCCGCTTCGCCAACGGCGGCGGCACCGACGACATGACCCTCATCCGCAAGCTGGGCAACTGGGCGCTGTGCACGGTGGTCAACCGCAAGTTCGGGGCCCGCTACACCGACCTCTGCTACGGATACAACGCGTTCTGGCGGCACTGCCTCGACAAGATCGACCTCGACTGCACCGGCTTCGAGGTGGAGACCCTGATGAACATCCGGGTGGTCAAGGCCGGACTCAAGGTGCAGGAGATCCCCAGCCACGAGTACCTGCGCATCCACGGCGCCAGCAATCTGCGGGCCGTGCGGGACGGGTTCCGGGTGCTCAAGGTGATCCTCAAGGAGCGCTCGAACCGGCGTGCGCTGCGCGCGCGGGCCCAGCACTCGCCGTTGCTCGACACGGTCCGGGGAGAGGTGTCTTGAGCGGTCCCGACATCTCCGTCGTGATCTGCGTCTACACCGAGGACCGCTGGGAGGACATCCTCGCGGCGGTCTCCTCCGTGCGGACGCAATCGCATCCCGCGCTCGAGACGCTCCTCGTCGTCGACCACAACCCGGCGCTCCTGGACCGGCTGACCAAGGAGTACAAGGAGGCCGACGAGGTCCGCGTGCTCGCCAACGCGGGGCCCCGCGGGCTGTCCGCAGGCCGCAACACCGGCATCGCGGCCTCGCGCGGCGAGGTCGTCGCCTTCCTCGACGACGACGCGGTGGCCGAGCGGTACTGGCTGCGGCACTTCGCCTCCGCGTACGCCGACCCGCGCGTGATGGCCGTCGGCGGCCGGACGGTGCCGATCTGGGCGTCGGGGCGGCGGCCGCAGTGGTTCCCCGAGGAGTTCGACTGGGTGGTGGGCTGTACGTACAAGGGTCTGCCGTCCGGCCGGGTCCGCGTCCGCAACGTCCTCGGCGGGAACGCCTCGTTCCGCCGTACGGCGTTCGACGCGGCGGGCGGTTTCGCCACCGGCATCGGGCGCGACGGGGACAAGCGTCCGCTGGGCTGCGAGGAGACGGAGCTGTGCATCCGTCTCGCCCGCGCCAGACCCGACGCGGTCCTGCTGATCGACGACCGTGCGGTGATCCACCACCGGGTGCCCGAGGCGCGCGAGCACTTCGGGTACTTCCGCACGCGCACCTACGCCGAGGGCCTGTCGAAAGCGCTCGTCGCCCGGAGTGTGGGCGCGGGCAAGGGGCTCGAGTCGGAACGCCGGTACACCACCCGGGTCCTGCCCGCCGGGGTGGCGCGCGGGCTGCGCGACGCGCTGCTCGCCCGGCCGGGCGGCGCGGGACGGGCGGGCGCGATCGTCGCCGGAGTGCTCACGGCGGCCGGGGGGTACGTCGTGGGGAGTGTCCGGGCGCGCAGGGGCGGAGGTGCGTTCTCGGTGGTGACGATCGAGGGGGGAACCAGTGAGTGAGACGCCCGTGCCGATCCTCATGTACCACGCGATAGCGACCGATCCGAACGACGCCACCCGCGTCCTGTCGGTCGGCCCGGAGGCCTTCGCCGAACAGATGGCCCTGATCGGCGACCTGGGCCTCACGCCCGTCACCACGGCGGCCCTCGCCGCCCGCTGGCGCTCCGGCGGGCCGCTGCCCGAGCGGCCGGTCCTGATCACCTTCGACGACGGCTACGAGGGCGTGCACCGCCACGCCCTGCCCGTCCTGGCCAAGCACGGCTTCGCGGCGACCCTGTTCGTGTCGACCGGCTGGATCCGGGGCGCGTACGACACCGGAGGCGGCCTGGACACCATGCTGGACTGGGACCAGGTGCGCGAGCTGGCCGGCGCCGACGTCGAGATCGGCGGGCACAGCCACACCCACCCGCAGCTCGACCAGCTCGACGACGACAGCCTCCGGCGCGAGCTGACCCGCTGCCGGGACATCGTGGCCGACGAACTGGGTGCCCTGCCCGTCTCGTTCGCCTACCCCTACGGCTACTCCAGCCGCCGGGTGCGGCAGGCGGTGCGCGAGAACGGCTTCGCCCAGGCGCTCGCCGTCGGCAACTCTCTCGCCCGCCGCCGCCAGGGGCCGTACGCCCTGCGCCGCGTGACGGTGCGCCGCAGCACCGGCATCGAGGCGTTCGAGCGGCTGGTCGAAGGCCGCGCGATCGCCCGCACCTTCGCCCGGGACCGTGTCCTCACCAAGGGGTACGCCATGGTCCGCAGAGCCCGCCAGATCCGCCGGAAGGCCGGCCTCACCAGTGTCTGACACGACGACCACGACCCAGGCAGCGTCGCCCGCGGCCGAAGCGCCCCAGCAGCCGGCGCGCCGGCTGCGCCTGCCCGGCCTCGGCAGGTCTCCCGGCGGGGGCGGTCAGTTGTTCCGCAACGCCTACGCCCTGATGCTGAACACCGGCATCTCCGCGGTGCTCGGCCTGGGGTTCTGGCTCGCCGCGGCCCGCTACTACTCCGAGTCGGCGGTCGGCCAGGGCTCCGCCGCGATCGCCGCGATGAAGCTCCTCGCGGGCCTGACCGCGGTGACGCTGACCGGCGCCCTGGCCCGCTTCATACCCGTCGCGGGGCGGCGCACCGGACGGCTGATCTTCCGCACCTACGCGGGCAGTTCGCTCGTCGTGGCGGCGGCCGCGGGCGTCTTCCTGCTGACGCTGGACGTCTGGGGACCGTCGTACCGCTTCCTGCACGGGCCGCTCAACGGGCTCGGCTTCATCGTCGCGATCGTGGCCTGGAACGTGCTGACCCTCCAGGACGGTGTGCTCACCGGCCTGCGCAGCGCGCTGTGGGTGCCCGTCGGCAACACCGTGTTCTCGGCGGTGAAGCTGGGGCTGCTGGTCGCCTTCGCGGTGGCCATCCCCACCACCGGCGTCTTCGTGTCCTGGGTGGCGGCCATCGCCTTCTCCGTGGTGCCGCTGGGCTGGCTGGTGTTCCGGCGTCTGGTGCCCCGGCACGTCGAGGCGACCGAGGACCACGCGGATCCGCCGACGCTCAAGGAGATCGGCAGGTTCCTCGCCGGCGACTACACCGGCTCGCTGTTCTCGCTCGCCGTCGTCTACCTCATCCCGGTGATCATCGCCTCGCAGGTCAGCTCCGAGGACAACGCGTACTTCTACATCACCACGACGATCGGCGGCACGGTCAACCTCCTGGCCATCAACATGGGCGCCTCCCTCACCGTGGAGGGCTCCCACGATCCGGGACGGCTGGCCGCCAACACCCGGGCCGCGCTCAGGCGCATGGCGCTGATCATGCTGCCGGTCTCCTGTGTGCTGTTCGTCGGGGCGCCGTGGATCCTCGGCGTCTTCGGCGCGGGATACGCGGACGCGGCCACCCCGCTGCTGCGCTGGTTCGCGGTCGGCGCGGTGCTGCGGGTCGTCATGGAGACGTACTTCGCGGTCCTGCGCGCCCAGAGCCGCACCGCCGGACTCGCCTGGCTGCAGGGCCTGTTGTGCGTCCTGGTGCTCGGTCTGACCCTGCTGCTGCTCCCCCGCATGGGCCTGACCGGCGCCGGCGTCGCCGAGATCTCGTCCCTCACGGTGATCGTCGCAATCGCCGCACCCAAGCTGTACCGGACCGCCAGGGCCACGGCGTCCGCCGTCCCCGAGGACGCGGCACCCGACGGGGACCTCGCCGACCTGGGGGCGCGCGAGGTTTCGGCCACGAACGGGACGCACCGGCCCGCCTGGGCCCTCGACAACGACACCCTGGCCCTCGGCGTCCACGTCGACTTCGACCACCTGGAACGCCGCCCCGACGTCCGGCCCGGCCCGGGCACACCGCCCACGGGCACCCCGGTGGTCCCCGAGGACCACCGGCCGGCCTGGGCGCGCAGGCCCGAACTGGGACTGCCCGTCGAAGCGCGCGAACCCGGATCGGAGGCCTCGCTGGGCCCGGCCGAGGTGGACGCGCCGTTCGGGGCGGACGCCGAAGCGGAGGAAGCGGTCGTACGGAAGGCTGAGGCGTCGCTCGTACGGAAGGCGGAGGCGTCGCTCGTACGGGAACCGGACGTACCACCGGTGTCCGTGCCGCCGCCCGTGTCGCTGCGCGAGCGCCTGCTGCCCACCCGCGTCGGGGTGGTCCTCGGCTGTCTGCTGACCGCCGCGCTCCTGCTGTACTGGGTGCCCGCGCTGCGCCTCGGCGAGACCGACCTCGACGAGATGGGCGGCCTCGGCCTCATCTCGGTGCTGCCCCTGCCGACCCTCGTCGGGGCCGCGCTGCTGGTGGTGGTGTTCGCCTCGCTGCTGTGGCTGGGGCGCGAGCACAAGACGCTGCTGCTGGTCACCCTGCTCGCGACCGTGGTGTCCCTGCACGCGCTGCCCGCGGTGATCGAGACCGAGCCGCGGTTCGCGACGGCCTGGCAGCACCTCGGGTTCCTCGACTACATCGACCGCACCGGGTCGGCCGTGCCCGACCTGGACGCACGCTGGAGCTGGCCGGGCTTCTTCGCGGTCGCCGCCTTCGTGCTGAAGGCCTGCGGGGTCGACGACTTCACCGAGGTCATCCGCTGGTGGCCGACGGCCGTCCAGTTGCTGTACCTCGCGCCGATGTTCCTCCTGGTGCGCTCGATGCGGGCGAGCTGGCGGGCCAGGTGGACCGGCATCTGGGTCTTCGTGCTCAGTGGCTGGGTCGGCCAGGACTACTTCTCCCCGCAGGGCTTCACGTACCTGCTGTACCTGGTCTTCGTGGCGATCCTGCTCGTCTGGTTCCGCGCACCGCGCGTGATCTGGACGAAGAAGCGGCCCGGCGAGGCGGAGGTCGAGCCGACGAACCGGCGTCAGCGGGCCGTCCTGCTGGCCGTGCTGATCGGCCTGTTCGCGGCGAGCGTCCCGGCCCACCAGCTCACCCCGTTCGTGATGCTCGGCGTGGTGGCGGTCCTGGTCGCCATCGGCAAGTCCGAACTGCGCGGGCTGCCCCTGCTGTTCGCCGTGCTGGTCTCGGCGTGGGTCGGCTTCATGGCCGAGCCGTACTGGTCCGGGCACTTCGACGAACTGTTCGGCGGGGTGGGCGGCGTCGGCAGCAACGTGTCGTCCTCCGTGTCCGGCCGGATCGAGGGCGGCAGTTCGACGCACAAGCTCGTGCTGTACGCGCGGGTGCTGCTGGCCGGCGGTGTGATGGCGTTCGCCTGCTGGGGCTGGTGGCGGCGGCGCGACCACAAGTACCGCGAGCGGTCGCTGCTCGTCCTGACCTTCGTGCCGTTCCTGGGGTTCGGCATGCAGTCGTACGGCGGCGAGATGGCGCTGCGCGTCTTCATGTTCGCCCTTCCGGGCGCGGCCCTGCTCGCCGCCCTGGCGCTCTTCCCGCGCACCGGCGTCACCGCGGAGGAACGCGACAAGGACCGCGTCAGCCTGGCCCCGCTTGCCGCGCTCATGGCCGGCCTGGTCCTCATGGGCGGCTTCCTGGTGGCCCGCTGGGGCAACGAGCCGTTCGAGCGGATCCGGCCCGGCGAGGTCGCGGCCATGAACTACGTCTACGCCCACGACGATCCGACCGTGCGGCTGCTGTGGCTGAGCAACGACACGCTGAACAACGTGACGCCGGCGATGCCGTGGGGCGCGCAGGACATGGAGAAGGTGAACTACGTCCCCACCCTCGCCCCGAGCGACCCGGTGCTGGTGTCGGGGCTGGTCAAGGCGCTCAAGGACGCGGGCCCGAACTCCTATCTGATGATCAACGTCAGCCAGGTCACCTACCTCCAGATGGACGTGGGCTACTCGGCGACCTGGGAACCGCGGCTGATCCAGAACCTGGACAGGCGGCCGGAGCTGAAGAAGGTCCTCGTCAACGACGACGTGACCATGTACGCGCTGAAGAAGCAGCCGGAAGGCAAGGTCCCGAAGCCCGATCCCGGGCCGATCGGGCCGCAGGTGACATGGACGCCCTGGTCGGTCGTCGGCGCCCTCGCCGCGCTGGCACTGATCGTGCTGCTGACGGCGCGTGAGGCGGTCCGGGTCGCGGTGCGGCCGGGCGTACGGCAGCTGCGGTGGCTGCAGAGCAGCTTCTGGTTCTCGCTGCCGCTGCTGGCGGTGCTGTTCGCCGCGCTGATCCAGCGGTTCCTGACCCTGAAGTGACGAAGTCCCGTATGTGGCTCACCGGGATCACCCGGTGAGCCACTTCACTTCGTACGCCTGCATCTCGAAGCGCTTGCCGTCGATCAGCGCGCTGATCGGCCGGTCCAGGATGTTGACCACGAGGACGGCCTTGTCGGAGGCGAGGACCCGCACGTTGGGCACGTCGTCGGCGGCGACGGACACGGTCCGGTACTTCGTGCCCGCCGGGAACTCCGAGCTGAACCGCGAGATCAGGTCGTACATGGGCAGCTTCGCACCGCCGTCGCCACTGTCCGTCGGCGTCCACAGGCAGCCGGGGCAGCCGGGGCCGTTCTCCTTCTCCGGGTTCCAGTAGAAGCCGGAGGAGGCGCCGCCCTTGGCCATGGCGATCATTCCGGCGGCCTGGACGGCGACGCGGCGGGCCTCGGACCAGCCCTTGCGCTCGTCCTTGCCGTCGGCGGGCTCGACGTAGTACTCGGCCCACCACAGCGGCAGGTTGCCCGTCTGCCGCCGCACCCACCGGCCCACCGCGGTGAACTTGTCGGTGGCGGCGAACTCGTTCGGCAGCAGTTCGTCGTCGTTGGTGTAGCTGGAGCCGTCCACGACGACGAAGTCGGCGCCCGCCTTGTTCTTGTTCCAGTAGGAGAAGGCGTCGAGGACGCGCTGGTCCATGGCGCCCCAACTGCCCTTGAAGGTCTTCGAGGCCTCTGCCGCGCGCGGGTCGACGCTGTCCATCACCAGGTACGGCCCGCCGACCATGATGTCGTTGCTCACCTTCTTCAGCGCCCGGTAGACGAGGTTGTACATCCGCGTGTACCCCTCGTAGTCCCAGCGGGCCTCGGCGTCGTTCCAGAAGCCCTTGAACTCGTTCCAGACGATGAAGTGGCGGACGTCCGGGTAGCGCCTGGCGACGGTTGCGGCGAGCGCGGCGAAGTCCTTGTAGTGCTCGGATTCGGGCGCGGTCTCCAGGGCGGCCTGGCTCCAGTCGGTGTTGTCCACGCCCGCCTTGCCGCCCTTCATCCAGTCGGGGGAACAGCACAGGGTGATGACCGGTGTGCCGCCGGACGCGCGGACGAAGTCGACGCGGCGGTCCAGCGCCTCGAAGTCGTAGCGCCCCTTGACCGGCTCGGGGTTGTCGGCGCCCCAGCCCATGATGGCCTGGACCTGCGGCAAGGGAGTCTTGGCCAGCAGCCCTTCCACACGTTTCGTGGCCGCGCCGCTGCCCTCGTCGGCGCTGAACTGGGTGTGGGTGAAGCCCCAGCCCACCTCGGGTCCGGCCCGTTCGGCCTGCTGGGTGGCGGGCGTGCCGTGCACCTTGTCGCCGTCGGGGGTGGTGCCGCTCGTACTTCCGTTCCCCGGCAGCGTGTTGAGCAGGGTCACGATCAGGGCCAGAACGGCCACGCCCACGCCGAGCAGCGCGGTGAGCCGCCACCGCCGTGCCCCCGAATTCCACCCATGACGTCCCATCAAGGGCAACAGTAGTGGGGGAGACGGCGGCGCGGGCAGATGCCGTAGATGCACAGCCTTGTAACAGGACGAAAAGGATACGACCGACACACGGTTGCCCGGTTCGCCTTCGGCGCGTACCGCGGAAACCGGATGCACACGGCGCCCCCGTGCCGGATCATGGCGCCATGTCCGCGCATCCACACGACGCCCTGCCGATCCGGCTCACCGTCGACGACTCCGACTCCCCGTCCGACGTCGTCGACGCGCTGTTCCTCGGCCGCTTCGCGACGGGCGAGCAGCCGTTCTCGCACGCGGCGAACATCGACCGCGTGCGCTCCGGCGCGACGCTGCTGCCGCAGGGCGCCCGTGTACTGCGCGTCGCCCGCGACGAGGACCGCAGCGCGACGCTGGCGGAGGGCGACGGCTGGACCCTGCTGATCTCCCGCTGGAACCGGGGCGCGGACGTCACGGTGACGGCGACCAGCGCCGAACTGGCGCAGAAGATCCTCGACCAGGCCACGGACGGCGCGGCGGACGAGCCCGAGCCTCTGCCGGAGAACGTGACGATGGGCTTCTGGTACGTGTCCCCGAGGCGGGGCCCGCACCGTACGACGCGCCAGATCTCGGCGGGCACGTGGGACGAGGTGCGGGCGAACTACACGGCACCGGTGGCGGAGGCGATGGACCGCCTGATGGGCACGACCCCCGAGCACATCGCGGGCCGGCTGCTGCTGCTGCACGGCCCGCCCGGCACCGGCAAGACGTCGGCGCTGCGGACGCTGGCCCGGTCCTGGCGGGACTGGTGCCAGGTGGACTGCGTCCTGGACCCGGAGCGGCTCTTCAGTGACGTCGGCTATCTGATGGACATCGCGATCGGCGAGGAGGACGCGGCGGGCAAGGGCCGCTGGCGGCTGCTGCTGCTCGAGGACTGCGACGAACTGATCCGCGGCGAGGCCAAGCACACAGCCGGCCAGGCCCTGTCCCGCCTGCTGAACCTCACCGACGGCCTGCTCGGCCAGGGCCGCAACGTCCTGGTCGGCGTCACCACCAACGAGGACCTGGAGCGGCTCCACCCGGCGGTCGTCCGCCCCGGCCGCTGTCTGGCCCGCATCGAGGTGGGCCCGCTGACCCGCACGGAGGCGGTGGACTGGCTGGGCACCGAGGAGGGCGTGGGCCGCGACGGCGCGACGCTGGCGGAGCTGTACGCGCTGCGCCGGGGCACGTCCCCCACGTCGCTTCCGGAGCCACGGGGCAGATCGGACGCCGGGCTGTACCTGTAGCCACCTTCGAGCCGGTGCTTTCATGGGTGTATGGCCCTGTTCGTCGGTACGTCGGGGTGGCAGTACAAGGACTGGCGCGACGTCCTGTACCCGTCCGGTGTGCCCATGCGGCTGTGGCTGGAGGAGTACGCGGAACACTTCGCCACGGTCGAGATCAACAACGCCTTCTACCGGCTGCCGACGCGCGAGAACTTCGAGGCCTGGCGGAGCCGGCTGCCGCCGGGCTTCGTGGTCGCGGTGAAGGCGAGCCGCTATCTGACCCACATCAAGCGGCTGCGGGACCCCGAGGAGCCGGTGCACCGGCTGATGTCCCACGCGGAGGGCCTGGGTGCCCGCCTCGGGCCGGTACTGCTGCAGCTCCCGCCGACCCTGCGCGTCGACGCCGACCTGCTGGACACCTGCCTGGCCTGTTTCCCGTCCGGCACCCGGATCGCGGTGGAACCCCGGCACGAGTCGTGGTGGACACCCGAGGTCCGCAAAATCCTGGAGGCGCGTGGCGCGGCCCTGTGCTGGGCCGACGTGCGCGCCCGCCCGGTGACCCCGCTGTGGCGGACCACCGACTGGGGCTACGTCCGCTTCCACCAGGGCCGGGCCCAGGCGTGGCCGCGCTACGGCCGGCAGTCGCTGGAGACGTGGGTCGAGCGGATCTCGCAGACGTGGTCCGCCGGCCAGGACGTGTACGCGTACTTCAACAACGACCCGAACGGGGCGGCGGTGCGGGACGCGATGACCTTCGCTCGGGCGGCAAGGACGACTGGCATGGAGGTCACCCGCACACCGGAGCACCTGGCGCAGGCCTGAGCGCTCCGCTGAAGTGCCGCGCTGTGCCGTCGATCGTCTACGGCGCCCTCGTGGCCGGTCGTGACGCGGCGGAGCCGCATATCGATAGGGCCCCGCGCCCCTTCAGGGCGCCGCCGAACCGCAGCGGACTTCGCCCGACGCGCTTGGGGCCTGGGCCTTTCGGGCGGATCATGCCGCCGACGCGGGGTTCGGCACGCACATCCGCGGCGTTGTCGTCGGTTGCCGACTCCCCCCGTTCACGGCTTCGCTCGAGCGGGGGGACCCTCCTGGCGACTACCCCCCATAGGCCGCCCGCAGGGCGTCCCGCACGGCGGCGAGCGCCGCGTCCTCGGGGAGTCCCAGCCGTCGGACACGCTCGGCGTACGTCTGAGCGGCTGCCGCCGCTTCCCGCTCCGCAGCGGAGCCCGCCGCGGCCACGAACGTCCCGTTGCGCCCCCGCGTCTCGATCACCCCGTCGGTCTCCAGCGCCCGGTACGCCTTGGCGACCGTGTTCGCCGCCAGTCCCAGCGACTCCGCCAGTCCCCGCACCGTCGGCAGCCGGTACCCCACCGGCAGCGCCCCCGATCGCGCCTGCTCGGAGATCTGTGCCCGCACCTGCTCGTACGGCGGAGCGCTCTCATCGATGTGGATCTTCAAGGTCACGCAGAGATTGTCCCGTACCCGCCGGAAAATGGGAGGCATCCGGGGGCGTCCCCCGCGTAGCGTGCCCGCACATGACCGTGATCGTGCGCGATCTCCGTCCCGACGTCCGGGCCGACGTCGAGGGCTTCGCCCATGTCCGCCACCTCGCCCTCCCTTATGTCCTGTGGACCCCCGAGGGCGTCCTCCACCGCCTCGTCCACACGCATCCGGACGCCCGGTACCGGTCCCTCGTCGCGGAGGAGGACGGCGAGGTGATCGGCACGGCCCAGCTCGGCCTCGCCCACGACAGCCCGGAGCCGGGGCAGGGCTACCTCAACATCTACGTGCGCCCGGACCGCACACGCCGCGGCGCGGGCCGACTCCTGGTCCGCGCGGCCGAGGAGCACCTGGCCGTGGAGGGGGCGACCAGGCTGTTCTCCTGGGTCCTGGACGAGCCGGCGAACCGCGCCTTCGCCGAGCGGCACGGCTACCGGGCCAGCCGCATCGCACACTTCCTGCGCCTGGACCTGGCCGACGGCACGCTCCCCGCGCTCCAGCCCCCGCCGCCGGGCGTCGAACTGCGCACCGCCGCCGACTTCGCGGCCGATCCACGCCCGCTGTTCGAGCTGGACACCGAGACGACGTCCGACGAACCCAGCGACGTCGAAACCGAGTTCACCGACTACGACGCCTGGGTCGAGGAGAACTGGAAGCACCCGCTGCTCGACCGCGAGCTGACGGTGGTCGCGGTCGTGGACGGCCGTCCGGCCGCCTTCAGCGTCGCCCACACGGACGGCGTCGGCCTCCCCCACTCTCGACTGCGCTCGAGCGGGGGGACCCCCATCTCCACCGCCATGACGGGCACGGCCCGGGCCCACCGCGGCCGGGGCCTGGCCAAACTCACCAAGATCCACTCCCTGCACCGGGCCCGTGCCGCCGGGTTCACGGAGGCGTTCACGGGCAACGACAGCGGCAACGGCCCGATGCTCGCGATCAACAAGTGGCTCGGGTACGAGATCTGCGCGACGGAGGTGCGCCATGTCCGCGAACTCGGCTGACGGGACACGCCTCGTGGATGTCGTCCTGGTCAAGGGCGGCCGGACGAAGATCCGTTACGAGGCGGAGCTGCTGGGTGACGACGGCTCACGCATCGCCGTACGGGCCCCGTGGGCGGGCGAGGGTGCCCGCGACTTCGGCTTCGTACGCTTCCAGTCCGGTGACGTCTTCACGGAGTACTACTGGCGGGACCGGTGGTACTCCGTGAAGGAGGTCCGCGACGCCGCGGGTGCGCTCAAGGGCTGGTATTGCGACATCACCCGCCCGGCCGCCTTCTCCGGCACCGAACTCGTCGTCGAGGACCTCGACCTGGACCTTTGGCGCTCGGCCGACGGCACGGACGTACGGCGGCTGGACGAGGACGAGTTCGCGGAGAGCGGTCTGGCGGACAGGGACCCGGAGGCGGCGGCCTCGGCGGTGAGGGCGCTCGACGAACTGGAGGCGCTGGCGCGCGGGGGCGACTTCGGCGCACTGCTGGCGTGAGCGACCTCACACCGTCGCCACCACCGCGTATCGCTCGTCGTCGACGGCCTTCCCCCACAGCAGCGCGTCGCCCGACAGGTGCTCCACGCGCACGTCCCCGGTGATCGGCCTCAGCAGGGCGGTCAGCCGGTCCGCCGAAACACCGACCGGACCGGCCGTCCCCCACACGCCCTCGACCAGCACGAACCGGCCTCCGGGCCGGAGCCGGTCGCGCCAGTGCCGCAGGACGCGGGCGGGGTCGGTGAAGGTCCACAGCACATGCCGTACGAGGACGACGTCGAACAACTGCTCCCTCACCTGAGGCGCGCCCGCGTCACCCACCAGGAACACCGCGTCACGCCCGGCGAGCTTGGTGCGGGCCAGGTCCACCATGGCCGGGGAACGGTCGACGCCGGTGACGCGGTGGCCCTGCTCGGCGGCGAGGAGCGAGAGGCTGCCGGTGCCGCAGCCGAGGTCGAGGACGTCGCCGGGTCGCTCGGGAAGCCAGGTGCGCAGCCGCTCGGCCCAGGCCGCGCGCACCGCGGGATCGCGCAGCCCGTGGTCCGGCTCGTCGTCGAAGGCTGCCGCCGCCGCGTCCCAGTCGACACTCACCGAAGTCTTGCCGTCACCCGTGTTCGTCATGCGCCCAAGAGTGACACCCGCCACTGACAGTCCCATCGTGACAGCCGCCACTGACAGACCGGCAATCGATGAGGAACTCTCCTCGAAAGGGTCTATCTCCGTGAGAACGCGGAACCCGATAGCCCCTGAAGGAGGCAGCCATGCGCCGCATGACAGTGCAGAAGCCCCTGAAGAAGAAGGACTCCCGCCGAGTCCGGGACGAGGCCGACGAAAGCCCCGCCGGACGCCCGGAGGTCCGAAAGGACATCGCACGAACCTGGTGGCCGGACGGATGACCAGCGAGGTTCGTCAGGCCAGCCGCTTGCGGTAGTGGATGCGGTCGTAGGGCCCCTCGGCCCGACGCTCCACGAGCTCGTAGCCGTACTTCGGGTAGATCCTCTGGTTCTCCCACATCATGGCGTTCGTATAGAGCCTGACCTCGGCCAGACCCAGCGCACGCGCGCGTGCGTCCACGAACTCGAGCAGCCGCCGCCCGACACCCCTGCCATGGGCGTCGGGACGGACGGCGATGCTGTCGAGGAACAGATGGTCCGCAAACGCCTCGACCACCACGAGTCCGATCACGGGTTCCCCGATCACGAACACCCGCCCCGCGGCCACGTTCGCCGCGTGATCCGCTTCCATTGGCTGCGGCACGACCCCGATGCGCTCGATGTAGTGGTGGTAGGCGGCATCGGTGACGGCCTTCACGGCGGGTACGTCGGCGGCCACCGCCGCCCGGATCTCGTCGTCCGGCATGCCGCTCACGCTACCTACCTCATCCCTGCCTGAGCACTCCCTTAACGCCACCATAAGGATCTCCATCACCGGCCTCCAGCAGGCGATTTCGCGGTTTCTTGGGGCTAGCTTTCTGATCGCCCCCACGGCGTTCAGTCCCGCTTCCAGGACCGTCTCGAGGAGTTCCCGCATGCCCGCACGCCGCACGGTCGTCACGGTCGCCGCCCTCGGCGCGGTGCCGCTCGCGATCACCGCGCTCGCCGCCGCCCCCGCATCCGCGCACGGTTCGATGGGGGATCCGGTGAGCCGGGTCTCGCAGTGCTACGCGGAAGGGCCCGAGAGTCCGAGGTCCGACGCCTGCAAGGCGGCCGTCGCGGCCGGTGGCACGCAGGCGCTCTACGACTGGAACGGCATCCGCATCGGCGACGCCGACGGGCGGCATCAGGCGCTGATCCCGGACGGCAAGCTGTGCAGCGCGAACAACGAGGAGTTCAAGGGGCTCGACCTGGCCCGCGCCGACTGGCCGGCCACCGGCGTCAGCAGCGGCTCGTACACCTTCAAGTACCGCGTCACGGCACCGCACAGGGGCACCTTCAAGGTGTACATCACCAAGGCCGGTTACGACCCGGCCCGGCCGCTGGCCTGGGAGGACCTGGATCTGGAGCACCCGGTCGCGACGGCTGCCGACCCGGTCGCGTCAGGCGGCTTCTACACGTTCACCGGGGCCCTTCCCGAGCGCTCCGGCAGGCAGCTGCTGTACGCGGTCTGGCAGCGCTCGGACAGTCCCGAGGCGTTCTACTCCTGCTCCGACGTCACCTTTGGAGGCGGCAGTGCCGGGGGTGGGAGCGGCTCCTCCCCCGCCCCGACCGCCTCCGCTCCCTCGGAGGAGCAGATCGAGGACGGTGCCGAAAAGTCGACGATCGAGCACGGCGGTCACGGTGACGACGACGCCGCCACGTCCGCGGAGCCGACCGCGACGGCCGCGCACAACCGGCCTGCGGCGGCCGGTGCCACGGCGAACCTCGCCGAGACCGGCGGCGACAGCAGCACCGCGTACTTCGCGATCGGTGGCGCCGCCGCCCTCGCGCTCGGTGCGGCGGCCCTGTTCACGTCGGTGCGCCGGCGTGCGGTGGGCAGGCGCTGAGCCACAGGACTCCGGGGCCTGACCGGCGGCTCAGGCCGGTCGGGCCCCGGCGGTACGTTCGTACGACCCACGCTCAGCTGAACACCGACGCGCAGGTGGTGGCGGTGGCGTGGGCCGGGTCGAGAGAGTTGGCCACCTCGTGGAAGGCGATCCGGTCGGTCAGCCCGATCAGCGCGTGCTCGGACAGGTCGAGCGGGCACAGGTCCTGGATCAGGACGTTCTTCACGGCGGACCCGCTCAGGAACTGGGTCTGGTACGGCGTGACCACCTCGTCGTACCTGGTGGCGATGACCGTGTAGCGCACGCCGGGCACGGTGTCGCCGCCGGCGTTGAGTTTGGCCATGAAGTCGGACCCGGCGATCTGCTGGGCGAGGGCGGGAGTGGCGCTCGTGAGCAGGTCCTCGGCGCCGGGGAAGTACGGCAGCAGGTTGGTCAGCCCGCTGAGGGTGGTGCCGTGGTTGTTGGGTGCGATGCCCACCAGGGCGTTCACCTTGGTGGCTCCGCCGAGGAACTTGAGGTAGTAGCGGGGCATCATGCCGCCCTGCGAGTGGCCGACGAGGTCGGCCTTGGCGGCGCCGGTCGCGGCGAGCACCTTGTCGACATAGGCGGACAGTTGCTCTGCCGACTTGTCGATCGGGCCGAGGGCGTGGAAGAACGGGACGCCCGGCAGTTGGCCGTAGTCGAGGGAGAAGACGCAGTAGCCGCGGTCCTCCAGGTACGGCGCGAGGGCCAGCCAGTTGTCGACGGAGTTCGCGAGGGTGCCGTGGACCAGGACGACGGGGCGGGGGTGGGCGGCGGACGGCTTGCAGTCGTAGTCGTTCCAACCGCTGTGGGAGTCGGCGGCGTGGGCGGCGGTGGCGGGGAAGGTGACGGCGGCGGCGGTCAGCAGGAGCGCGGCGAGCGGTCTGAGCACTCGCTTCCAGGGCAGCATCGTGTGATCTCCTTGCGGCTCAAGGGAGTTGCGATGGCCGTACGCCCTGTGATCCGGATCACGAGGATGCTGTTCACTCGTCAAGTTACGAGCGAGTAGCTCAACAGTGAAGTTACGCGTCAGTAAAAACTTCCAGCGATAACCGGCGACACCCGAAAATCACCGATGAGTCATCACCAGGTGGGCCTGATGGGGCCATAGGGAGCGATGCGCACCAACTGCTCGCGCAACGCCCGCACTTGCCCCTCCCCGAGCAACTCGACCCACACCCGTACGACTTCCGCGGCCGCCTCCTCCGCCGCCCGCGTACAGGCCCAGCCGCGTTCGGTCAGCACGATCAGCCGGGCCCTCGCGTCCTCGGGATGCGGCCGCCGCTCGGCGTACCCCTTGCGCACGATCTCGTCGACGAGCTGACTGGCGGCCTGCTTGGTCACTCCGAGATGGACGGCGAGGTCGGTCACCGTCGCACCGCCCGGGGCCAGCCGGGCGAAGGCGAAGCCGTGCGCGGGCCTCATCCCCTCGTAGCCACGGGCGAGCACACCTGCGTTGATGCGTTGCGTGAGGTCACCGGCGACGGCGAGCAGGGCGGCGGACAGGGCCATGGCCTCGGAGTTCTGCACGCCTCATTGAAACACCCTTGACGGACTGGTCAAGCAGCTTGACTATGGGGCTATATAGTCAAGTGTCTTGACCATCTCCTCACGGGAGGCACCCATGCCCGTCATCCGTTCGTCCGAAGCCGTCGTCCACGAGATGCACGGCGCCCGCTTCGTCTCGTACGCCACTCCCCTCACCGGTGCACGGGAGCTGTGCGCCTGGCGCGGCGAGATCCCCGCCGGCACCAAGGCCCCCGCCCACACCGTCAACCGCGAGGAGATCTTCCATCTGCTCAGCGGTGAGCTGCTGATCACGCTCGACGGCCGCGGCGAACGCGTCACCGCGGGCGACACGGTGATCATCAACCCGGGGGCGACCCTCGCCGTCGAGAACCCGACGACCGAGGTCGCGATCTCCTGGGTCACCACCTCCATCGGCCTGGAAGCGGAGCTGGCCGACGGCACACGCGTCACGCCTCCATGGGCCAACTGACCTCCCACCACATGGAGTTACGCCGCAAGCGCCCCAGGCATCACCGCCCGCGGCCCGAACTTCGCTCGCGCGCGGTCCGCGACCTCCTCGATGCGGCGGAGCTTCTCGTCGACGGGGTCGAAGGTGAGCTGGTAGGAGGCCTGTTCGGCGGGGCCGAGGCCCTCCGCGCGCAGGGCGAGCGCGCGGACGCGGGCGCGCTGGAGGCCGAGCGCCTCGTACATGCCGTACGCCGCCCTGGTCAGCGCCGCCGAGTGCGCGGTCGGTTCCTTGAGGGTGCGGCTGCGGGTCGTCGAGGAGCGGTCGGCGTAGCGCACGGTGAGGGTGAGGGTGCGGCAGACCTTGTCCAGGGCGCGCAGCCGGGTGCCCAGTTCCTCGGCGGCCGAGAGCAGGGCGCGGCGGTGCCGGTCGGGGTCCAGCTCGTCGCGGGTGAAGGGGCGTTCGGCGGCCAGGGAGCGGGAGACGGCGTTCGGGACGACCCGGCCGCGGTCGACGCCGCTCGCCTTCTCGTGCAGCTCACGTCCGGTCTTCGCGCCGACCAGGCGCTGCAGCGTGGACAGGGGCGCGGCGGCGACAAGGCCGAGAGTGTCGAGGCCGTATTCGCACAGGGTGCGGGCGGTCGCGGCGCCGACGCCGGGAAGTACGCCGACGGGCCGCTCGGCGAGGAACTCCGCGACGGCGTCCGGTTCTTCGGGGACCGCGCAGGTCACCCCCGGCTCGGCGTCCCCCAGCGCCATGCGGGCCAGCATCGGCCCCGGCCCGGCGCCGATCAGGCAGTCGACGCCGTACAGCGCGAGGGAGCGGACGCGGATCACCGACGCCAGCTCCACCGCGCTGCGCCCGAAGTACCTCTCGGCGCCCCGCAGATCGGCCAGCGCCCCGTCCGGCGGCAGGGCCTCGACGACCGGGGTGAACTCCTCGAGCAGGCCGAGCAGCCCCGGCAGGGCCGCCTCGTGCGTCGGCGGCAGCTGGAAACGTACGCAGAGGATGGTCATCCCGCACTCCCCGGACTCTGGTGCCACAACTTCCGTACTGTCGCGGGCTCTTCGCCCGCCGGGCGCACATCGGCCCACGGATGCATTTCGTATCCGGTGGGCATTTGGATTCGCCGCCCGTGCGTCGGATCTCCGTCCCCTTGCGGCACGGGCTCCGCAAGGCGTGCCGCGACCGCGTCGAGGCCGTGTTCGGCCCGCAGGTCGACCAGCTCGGCGAGGTTCCAGGCGGCGGCGCCCACCACGCTGAGGCTGCGCGGCCCGCGGCGCTGCACCACCCCGCGCACCAGCAGCAGCCAGGAGTGGAAGACGGTGTGGGCGCAGGCGTCGTGGGAGTCGTCGAAGAAGGCGAGGTCGACCAGGCCCGTGCCGTCGTCCAGGGTGGAGAAGATGACCCGCTTGCCGGACCGGATGGGCGGGGTCTGGGTGGCCGCCTTGGCGCCCGCGACCAGCACGGTCTCCCCGTGCCGCGCCTCGCGCAGCCGTCGCGCCGACACCACGCCCAGCTCGTCGAGGAACGCGCGGTGATCGTCCATCAGGTTGCGCGAGGCGTCCATGGAGAGCACACCCAGCTCGGCGCTGAGCCTCTCGGCGGAGGACAGGTCGGGCAGCCCGGCGGGTGCGGTCTTCCGCCCGCCGGCCAGCGGGAGTTGACCGCCGCCCGCACGCCGGGCACCCCGGTGCAGCTCGGTCAGGTGCAGTTGCAGATCACGCCGGTTGGCGCCGAAGTCGTCCAACGCGCCGACCTGTGCGAGTCGCTGGGCCAGCGGGCGGCTCGGGCGCGCCCGCTCCCAGAAGTCGAGCAGTGAGTCGTACGGCTGTCCGTCCGCGATCCGGTCGGCCTCGGCCTCGCTGATGCCGTGCACGTCGGAGAGGGCGAGCCGCAGACCCCACACCCCGTCAGATTCAGACACCAGTTCGATACGATGGGCGACACCCGACTTGTTCACGTCCAACGGCAGGATCGGCACCCCGCGCCGCCGCGCGTCCGCCAGCAGCAGCCGCTTCGGGTACATCCCGGGGTCGTGGGTGAGCAGCCCGGCGTAGAAGGCGGCCGGGTGATGCGCCTTCAGCCACGCCGACTGGTACGTCGGTACGGCGAAGGCGACCGCGTGCGCCTTGCAGAAGCCGTAACTGCCGAAGGCCTCAATGATCTCCCAGGTCCGCTGAATCGTTTCTGCGTCGTATCCGTTCGCCGCCGCGTGCTGCGCGAACCACACCTTGATCCGCCCCTGCGACTCCGGGTCGGAAAGCCCGCGCCGCACCCGGTCCGCCTCGCCGCGCCCGCAGCGGGTCATGATGGCGACGATGTCGATGATCTGCTCGTGGAAGACGACGACTCCGTACGTCTCCCGCAGCGGCCGCTCCAGATCCGGGTGCGGGTATCCGACGGGCGCCCGCCCGTGCCGCGCCGCGATGAACGGCCGCACCATGTCGGCGGCGACCGGACCGGGCCGGAACAGCGAGATGTCCACGACGAGGTCGTGGAAGGTGGTCGGCTGCAGCCGCCCGATCAGGTCGCGCTGGCCGGGCGACTCGATCTGGAAGCAGCCCAGCGTCTCGGTGGAACGGATGAGCTGGTACGTCGCCGGGTCACCCGGCGGCAGAGCGTCCAGGTCGACCCTGACGCCCGTCACCCGCTCCACCTCGGCGACCGCGTGCGCCATCGCCGACTGCATCCGCACCCCGAGCACGTCGAGCTTGAGCAGCCCGAGGTCCTCGACGTCGTCCTTGTCGAACTGCGACATGGGGAAGCCCTCGCCGCTGGTCGGCATCACCGGCGTACGGGAGAGGAGGGAGGCGTCGGAGAGCAGGACCCCGCAGGGGTGCATGGCGACTCCGCGCGGGAGGGCGTCGAGGGCTTCGGTCAGCTCCCAGAGCCGCCCGTATCTCTCCTTCTCCCCCGCCAGTTCCTTGAGTTCGGGCAGTTCCTCCAGGGCGGCACGGGCGTCGCGGGCGCGGATGTGCGGGAAGGACTTGGCGATGCGGTCGATGTCGGCCGGGTCCATGGACAGGGCGGCGCCGACGTCGCGGATCGCGTGGCGGACGCGGTACGTCTCCGGCATCGAGACCGTCGCGACCCGCTCGGCGCCGAACCGGTCGATGATCGCGCGGTAGACCTCCAGCCGGCGGGCCGACTCCACGTCGATGTCGATGTCGGGCAGGACGATCCGCTCCTTCGACAGGAAGCGCTCCATCAGCAGCCCGTGCTCGATCGGGTCGGCGTTCGCGATGCCGAGGAGGTGGTTGACGAGGGAGCCGGCTCCGGAACCGCGCGCGGCGACCCGGATGCCCATCCCCTTCACGTCGTCGACGACTTGAGCGACCGTCAGGAAGTACGAGGCGAAGCCGTGGTGGGCGATGATGTCCAGTTCCCGGTGCATCCGCTCCCAGTACGCGCGCTTCCCGGCGTACCCGTGCAGCACCATCCCCGCCACCGCCCGCGAGGCCAGCGCCCGCTGGGCGGTGCGGCGGCCCGCGCCCACGAGGTGCGGTTCGGGGAAGTGGACGGTGCCGATGCCGAGGTCGTCCTCGGGGTCGACCAGGCACTCGGCGGCCGTCGCCTGCGTCTGCTCCAGCAGGCGGTGTGCGGTGTCGCGCCGGTAGCCCGCGGCCTCGACGATCCGCTCGGCAGCCCGCAGCATGGCGCCCGCGTCCTTGAGCCAGGCCTCGCCGGAGTCCAGTTCCTTGGTGGGGTCGACGGGGACCAGGCGCCGGGCGGCGTCCAGGACGTCGGCGACCGGGCCCAGGCCGGCGTCGGCGTACCGGACGGCGTTGCTGAGCACCGGCCGGACGCGTTGCTCGGCGGCGAAGCCGAGGGTGCGTGCGGCCAGCCGCAGGGAGCCGGGGCCGGTGCCTTCGCGGCCGTGCCAGACCGTCTCGAGGCGCAGGGCGTCGCCGTAGGCCTCCCGCCAGGGGGCGAGCAGCCTGGCCGCGCGGTCCGGACGCCCCGCGACGAGGGCGCGGCCGACGTCGGAGGCGGGGCCGAGCAGGACGGTCAGGCCGTCGGCGTGGTTGTCGGCGGCGGGCAGCAGGGGCGTGCCCTCCGCGGTGTGGGCCGCAGTGACGATCCGGCACAGGTCGGCCCAGCCGCGGGCGCCGTCCCGTGCGAGGAAGGTGACGCGGGGTGTCGACTCGTCGATGAAGGCACCTCCGCGCACGGGGGTGCGGCGCCTTTCCCGGCGTACGGACTCGTCGCCCCGTCGTACGGACGCGGACTCCGCCACCGCCAGCTCCGCGCCGAACAGCGGGCGGACGCCCGCCTTCGCGCAGGCCTTGGCGAAGCGGACCGTGCCGGCGAGGGTGTCGCGGTCGGTGAGGGCGAGGGCGTCCATGCCCCGCTCGGAGGCGCGCTCGGCCAGGCGCTCCGGGTGCGACGCCCCGTACCGCAGGGAGAACCCGGAGACGGTGTGCAGATGCGTGAAGCCCGGCACACGCACCTCCCGCACTCTCGAGCCCCGACGAGCTCTCGAACATCAGTTCCCTACACTCCCACCCCCACCATACCCCCATCCCCGAACATCTGTGCGACATCCGTTCGAGCGCGCCCCACCTGCGAAAACGGCAGAGGGCCCCGACCTCGGGGACATGACACAGCCCGCCGGTATCGGCCCTCCCGCGGCTCCTTCCTCGCCGACGTGAAGGACGCCGCCGCCCTGCGGGCCACGCTGCTCGTGGTCGGGGTGGTCGCCCGCGCGGGCGGCGCCCTGCCGCTGCCGCTGCTGCCGCCGTTCCGGAAGGCGATCGGCCGGCACTGCCACCGGGCGCGGGGACGTGGACGGCGCGCTCGCCTACTTCGAGGGCAACGACATGACCGTCTCCCTGCCGGTGCCGTCCGCGTGGGCGCTCGCAGGCGTCGTGATCACCCTGCCGGCGACGTCACCGCGGCGGCCCCCGGCACGGACCTGAGGACACCGGGCATGCGGAAGTCCCGCCCCTCGCGCGCGGGGCGGGACTTCACTGCGACGCGGAGCCGTCAGCCGATCTCGGTGCCCGTCGCCGACAGCGCCTCCGTCACCGGTTGGAAGAACGTCTCCCCGCCGGAGGTGCAGTCGCCGCTGCCGCCGGAGGTGAGGCCGATGGCGTTGCCGCCCGAGAAGAGGGAGCCGCCGCTGTCGCCGGGCTCGGCGCAGACGTCGGTCTGGATGAGGCCGTTGACGATGTCGCCGTTGCCGTAGTTCACGGTGGCGTCCAGGCCGGTCACCGTCCCGTCGTGGACCTGGGTCGTGGAGCCGCTGCGGGTGACCTCCATGCCGACGGTGGCCTCGGCCGCGCCCGTGATCTGCTGCGCGGAGCCGTTGTAGAGGTCGACCTCGCTGGGGTGGTCGACCTCGGCGGTGTACTTGACCAGGCCGTAGTCGTTGTCCGGGAAGCTGGAGACCTCGTTGGTGCCGATCTCCTTGCCACTGGAGTCCGACCAGGTGGAGATGGCCTCGGTGCAGTGACCCGCGGTCAGGAAGAAGGGCTCGCCGCCCTTGACCACGTTGAAGCCGAGCGAGCAGCGTCCGCTGCCACCGATGATCGCGTCACCGCCGGCGATGAAGGGCTTGAACTCCCCCTTGGTGCGCTTGAGTTCGGCCACGGTGCCGAGCCCGTCGACGACCTTGGTGAGCTTGGTCCACTCGGTCGCGGAGACGGTGCGGTCGGCGGTGACGACGATCTTGTTCGTCGTCGGGTCGGTCACCCAGGAGGTGCCGGGGATGGTCGCGTCGCCCTTGAGGGTCGTACGGGCGCTCTTCAGCGCGGCGAGGGAGTTCTCGACGATTCTGGCCTTGGCGCCGGCCGCCTCGACGGTCTTCGCCGCGGCCTCGTCGAGCACGTTGACGACGAGGTTCTTCGCCTTCGCGTCGTAATACGTTCCCGCCGCGGCGGTGCCGAGGTCCTTGCCGAGCGTGGAGGCGAGCTTTCCGGCCGCCGCGATCGACAGGGTCTCGGGCGCGGGGGTCTTCGTGGGCTCGCTGGCGTTCGCAGTCTGGAAGGTGACTCCCGCGGCGACGAGTGCGGCGATGCCCGCACCTGCCACGGCTGCCCGCCGCTTGGGTATGCGTCGGTGCTTCAACTCACGTCCTCCTGTGGGGGGTCCGTCCGGGCGGTTGTGGGGACCGCGCGGACCGGAAGGCTGGTTGACGGGCAGCCACTCTTCCGAACCTCATGGGGAGCGCACAAGGTTGACTTCAGGACGCGCGTAGAACGCGATTGCACGCCCCCTCAGACTTGACTGTCCACGGTCACTCCAGGCGAATTCGCAGCGCAAACACTACATGCGAGTAACCTGCACCAGCCTGTGAGGTCTAGGCCTGTCCTGAATTCGCCCCCTCAGGGGCAAGACCCAAGCGCGGCCCCGGGGAGGGAAGTTGCTCCTGCACCGGTTGCTGAGGTGCCGTCGGCACCGGTTGCCGATCCACCTGAGGCACCGTCGGCGCCTGCTGCGCCTTCTCCAGGAACCGCAGCAGCTCCACCGGGAACGGCAGCACGAGCGTCGAGTTCTTCTCGGCGGCGACCGCCACCACCGTCTGCAGCAGCCGCAGTTGCAGCGCGGCCGGCGTGTCCGCCATCTGCTGCGCGGCCTCGGCCAGCTTCTTCGACGCCTGCAGTTCGGCGTCCGCGTTGATGACCCGGGCCCGCCGCTCGCGGTCGGCCTCGGCCTGGCGGGCCATGGACCGCTTCATGGTCTCGGGCAGGGACACGTCCTTGATCTCGACCCGGTCGATGGTGACGCCCCACTCCACCGCCGGGCTGTCGATCATCAGCTCCAGCCCCTGGTTGAGCTTTTCGCGGTTGGAGAGCAGATCGTCCAGTTCGCTCTTGCCGATGATGGACCGGAGCGACGTCTGCGCCATCTGCGAGACCGCGAACCGGTAGTCCTCGACCCGGACGACCGCCTCGGCCGGAGCGGTCACCTTGAAGTAGACGACGGCGTCCACCCGCACCGTGACGTTGTCCCGGGTGATGCCCTCCTGCGCGGGCACCGGCATCGTCACGATCTGCATGTTGACCTTGCGGAGCTTGTCGATACCCGGAACGATCATGGTGAACCCCGGTCCGCGCACCTCCGACCGGAGCTTGCCGAGCCGGAACACCACACCCCGTTCGTACTGCTTGACGACCCGCGCCGCCGCCATCACGTACACCGCTCCGGCGGACACGAGCGTCACTCCCGCCGCCACCAGCTCCTCGACCATCACGGCCCCCAGGATCCGAAGTGGGCGCATCCGAGGCACGTCGGACGTGCATCAAGGCCTGCGTGAAAGGCCTCCCTCGACGGTAACTCCGCGCTCCGCACAAGGGCGAGCCCCCGCACACCGGTTGGGTGCGGGGGCTCGCCTGCTGCCGGCTGTTGGATCAGGTCGTGCGGAGGACCGACGGGAGGGTCACGTCAGTAGACGTGCACCCCGTACGCGCTGAGCGCCTCGGTGACCGGCTGGAAGAAGGTCGTACCGCCGGAGCTGCAGTTGCCGCTGCCGCCGGAGGTCAGACCGTAGGCGATACCGCTGTTCGAGTACAGCGGGCCGCCGGAGTCGCCGGGCTCGGCGCAGACCGTGGTCTGGATCATGCCGTAGACGATGTCGCCGCCGCCGTAGTTGACGGTCGCGTTGAGCGCGGTGACACGACCGCTGTGGATGCCGGTGGTGGAGCCCCGGCGGTAGACCGTGGTGCCCACGGAGGGCGTGGCCGCGCTGGTGATGTCCACGCTGCCCACGGCGCCCGACTTGGTGACCGACGAGTTCGTGTAGCGCACGATGCCGTAGTCGTTGGTCGGGAAGCTGGAGCCGGCGGTCGAGCCGAGCGTGGTCGAGTGGGACGAGTTCGACCACCAGGTGCCCGCGCCGTCGGTGCAGTGACCGGCGGTCAGGAAGTAGTAGTTCCCGCTGTTGTCCTGGACGTTGAAGCCCAGCGAGCAGCGCCAGCTACTCGCATAGATGGCGTCGCCGCCTGAGATCAGCTTGGTGAACCTGCCCGAGGTCCGCTTGATCGTCAGCGCGTCGGCGTTGCCGCCGGCCTGCTCCTTGATCTTCGCGATCTCGGCCTGGGAGACCGTGCTGTCGACGGTGACGACGACACGGTTGGTCTTGCTGTCGACGGCCCAGGCGGTGCCCGGGACGTCGGCCTTGAGCACCGAGCCGCTGGCGCTCTTGAGCTGGGTGGCGCTGAAGGTGCTGGGGGTGTCCGACGCGCTCGCGTTGGGGATCGCGATCGCGGCTGCGGCCACGAGTCCGGTGGAGACGGCGATCAGCCGGGTCCGTCTCGTGATACCGCTGCGGGGGGTAGTGCGCTTGATCCTCACTTTTCGTTCCCTCCCAGGGGAAGTCGGGGGCCCGCGTGGGGTCGGGGCCCGTGAGGCGCAGTCGGAGGCCGCAGTCGGGATCCCGTACACACGGCGTGCCCCTGACAAGCGCTGTGGGGGAGTATTCGGCCAGGCGCCCCGTACACGCAAGGGCGCCTTTCGGCCGTCAATCTTTGAACGACCTCTTCGAGTTGGTCCCCTCGCACGCCGTCAGGCCGGTTGCGCTCCCCGCCGCGACCGCAGTGCCCAGCGTGTTCCCGGCGGCGGAAGGGGTGGACGCAGTGGTCGGCGAAGGCGCACGGCAGGTTCAGCAATCGCAGCCGCAGTCACACCCGTCACAGCAGTTCCCGCAGCAGTCACAGCAGTTGCAGCAGTCGCCGCACCCGCTGCAGTCGCACTGGCTGCAGAACCCTTCCCTGCGTTCCCGGCTCCACGGGTCCTCGTACTCGCCGCAGCACATCTGGCACGTGCAGGCGAGCCCCGCCCACACCAGGCACCCCGCGAGCAGACCGCGCCGGTCACGCCGCGGTGGCTCCGGCGGCGACTGCGGGCCACCGGGGCCGGACGGGGCGTAGGGGTTGCCCGGCGGCGGCCCGTACGCCTCGGGGCGATGCGAGCACGAGGCCGTGCCGAACGCCCGGTCCACCGAGCGCCGCAACTCGTGCGCGAGCAGCAGATGCGCGAGCTTGGCGTCCTCGAACTCCACCTCGCGCAACGCCAGCCGGATCCCGTGCAGCGCGTCGTCCGCGAGCCGGCGGGCCTCGGTGAGCGAGGTCCCGGTCGCGGTGAGCGGGTTCCAGGCGCCCGACGCGGCGTCGGCCTCCCTGTCCTCCACGGCGTCCAGAAGGTGCGCCAGCCGTCCGAAGAGACGTCCGGCCTCGGCGAGCGGCTCGGCGTTGCCCGGCCGCCCGGCGAGGACGGCGGTGTGCGCGAAGGCCGCGGCGGTCGCGGTCTCGGTCGGTTCGGTGACGGCGAGGATCGGCGTGCCCGGCCCGGCGAGCGTCTCGATGCCGATCTGCCGGTCCACGGCGTCGACGAGTACGGCGGTGTCGAACCCGACGGCGGAGCCGGTACGGGCTCCCCCCGCGCCCCAACTCGCCGCCACCCGGCGTGCGGCGAGCGCCACCGGCTTGCGGGCCAGCAGTCCGTCCCCGTCGGCGACATGGTCGCGCACCTTGGCCGAGGCGAGCACCAGCGAGACGGACGCCGCGAGCCGCGCGCCCTCGCCCTGTGCGACGGAGGCCGTACGCATTCCGCGCAACGGGCACGGTCCCGCCGTACGCCGCCATCCGTCGCCCGGCTCGACGGCCTGAGCCTCCGTCAGAACCGATATGAGCAGCCCGTCATAGTTCGTCACGATACGAGCGAACTGTCCGTGGTCCTTGCGCAACGCGAGGCACAGCCCGCACAGATGCGCCATCCACTGACCGGCGAGACGTTCTCCGAGCCGATGGCGACAGGGCCTGACGATTCCGAACACGACGCTCCCCCGTGGTTCGTGAGTTGGTTCGTAACTGGTTCGTATCTGCTGCGTTCGACGCTGAGCTGCCGCATCGTATCGACAGCCGCGTTCACCCGGACGCTCCGCATTCACCCATACGCCGCGAAGAATCATATTTCACTCACAGTCAGCAGCCGTCCGTGGCAAGACCCTTGGTGGACGGGGGCTCTCGACGGATCCGCTGTGCACCAGTACCGTCACAAACCCCCCGCGCGGCGTCTATCCACTTGGCGCGCCATCCGCATCATGGATGACCATAGGGATGCGGAAAGCAAGAAAGACCGCTGTGAGAGGAGGCGTCCATGGGATCGGTGCGCAAGGCGAGTGCCTGGCTTGGCCTCGTCGACGACAACGATGACGAGCGTTACTACGACGACGACTACTCCGAGGGGACCGACTCCGGGGACGCCTGGGTCACCGACCCCCGGGTGAAGGTCGCAACGGACACGGCCGAGGAGAAGGGCCGCCGGATCGGCACGGTCACGCCGGACAGCTTCCGGGACGCCCGCGCGATCGGCGAGCTGTTCCGCGAGGGCGTGCCGGTCATCATGAACCTCACGGCCATGGAGGCGGCCGACGCCAAGCGTGTCGTCGACTTCGCGGCGGGGCTCATCTTCGGCCTGCGCGGCTCGATCGACCGCGTGTCCAACCGCGTGTTCCTGCTGACCCCCGCCGACACGGAGATCGTCAGCGGAGAGCCGGCCCCGCACCGGACGGACGGCTTCTTCAACCAGAGCTGAGGCAGGGCCGCTCGCCGGCCCTGCCCGCCTCCGGGCGGTCAGCGGAAGGCGTCGAGCCCGGTGAGCGCCTTGCCCAGCACGAGCTGGTGCATCTCGACGGTGCCCTCGTACGTCAGCACCGACTCGAGGTTCGTCGCGTGCCGCATCACGGGGTATTCGAGGGAAATCCCGTTGGCCCCGAGGATGGTCCGTGCCGTACGGCAGATCTCGATGGCCTCTCGTACGTTGTTGAGCTTGCCGAAGCTGACCTGCTCGGGACGCAGGCGGCCGGCGTCCATGCGCCGCCCCAGGTGATGGGCGAGCAGAATCCCCTTGTGCAGTTCGACCGCCATGTCGGCGAGCTTGGCCTGGGTGAGCTGGAATCCTCCGATGGGCCGTCCGAACTGCTCTCGTGACTTGGCGTATTCGAGCGCGGCCTCGAAACAGCTGCGCGCCGCTCCCATGGCTCCCCAGACGATGCCGTAGCGGGCGTGCGAGAGACAGCTGAGCGGGCCCTTGAGGCCGGTCACCTCCGGCAGTACGGCGTCGGCCGGCAGCCGGACCTCGTCGAGGACGAGTTCACTGGTGACGGAGGCGCGCAAGGACCACTTGTGCTTGATCTCGGGCGCCGAGAACCCGGGGGTGTCGGCGGGCACGACGAATCCTCGGATCCCGTCCTCGGTCTGCGCCCATACGACGGCCACGCCGGCGACCGATCCGTTGGTGATCCACATCTTCCGCCCGTTGAGCACCCAGTCGCCGCCGTCCCGCTTGGCGTGCGTCCGCATGGAGGCGGGGTCGGAGCCGTGGTCGGGCTCGGTGAGGCCGAAGCAGCCGATGACGTCGCCTGCGGCCATGCCGGGCAGCCAGGACCGCTTCTGCTCGTCGCTGCCGAACCGGTGGATGGCGTACATGGCGAGGGAGCCCTGTACGGAGACGAGGGAGCGGATGCCGGAGTCGGCGGCCTCGAGCTCCAGGCAGGCGAGGCCGTACTGCACGGCGCTCGCACCGGCGCAGCCGTAGCCGCTGAGCGGCATGCCGAGCGCACCGAGCCGCCCGAGCTCGCGCGCGAGTTCGCGAATGCCGGGGAGTTCACCGTTCTCGTACCACTCGGCGACGTACGGCAGGATCCGGTCCGCGGCCCAGCGGCGCACGGTGTCGCGGATCGCCAGGTCCTCGGGACTGAGCAGGTCGTCGATGCCCAGGGGGTCGGCGGGGTCGAACATGGGCCGACGTTACGACGCGGGTCGGGTCACGTCCAGTGGGTCTCCCACCGACGCACCACCCGTTTGCGGTCGGTCGGCAGGTGAAGGTCGGTGGGGGGTGACTCACCGCCGGCGGCTCACCGTCGCGACGGAGACGCGAACCCGCGGCCGCCGACGGCGAACGCGCCCCACGGGCGACGCTCAGTCCTCCACGAACCGTGAACGGGTGGTGCGTGGGTGGAAGACATCACGCCGAGACGCGGGACTCCGCGACCTCCCGGGGCGCGGGCAGCTCCACCGCAGGGACCTCGCAGTGCATGACCCGCGGCAACCGCAACGCCATCACCGCCCCCAGCAACAACAACCCCGCGCTCACCAGCAACGTCACATGCAGCCCGTGCACGAAACAGTCCCGAGCCGCCCTCCGCAGCGCAACCCCCGCAGAGCCCCCCAACCGCCCGGCGACCGCGTACGCCTCCCCCAGCGAATGCCCCGCCGCCGAGGACGCCGCCGCCGGAACCCCCGGCACGGACGTCAGCCCCGGCGCGTACGCCGCGTTCATCACGCTTCCCAGCAGCGCGATCCCGATCCCGGCCCCCAACTGGTACGACGTCTCCCCGATCGCCGCGGCCCCGCCCGCCTGCTCCGGCGGCGCCTCGCTCAGCATCGACTCGTACGCCCCGAACAGCGTCGTCTCCAGACCGAACCCCAGCAGCAGGAACCCGAACAGCAGCAGCCCGGCGTTGTCCTGCCCGCCCATCGCCGTCAGCAGCACCACCGCGGCCGCGGTCAGACAGAAGCCGAAACACACCATCCGCCGCGGCCCGAAGCGCCGCAGCATGCGCGCGCCCGCCAGCCCCGCCGCCATCGCCGCGAACGTCAGCGGCAGCAGCCGCAGCCCCGTCTCCAGAGGCGAAAGGCCCAGCACCAGCTGCAGATACTGCGCCGCGATCAGCTCAAGGCCGACCAGCGCCAGCATCGCCAGCACGATGCACCCCACCGACGTACTGAACGTCGGCCGCGCGAACATCCGCAGGTCCACCAGCGGATGCGCACGCCGCCGCTGCCGTCGTACGAACAACACCAGCAACACCACGCCCACCACCAGCGGGGCGACGGTGGAGAGGCCCAGCTCTCCCCCGCCCAGCCGCTTCACGCCGAGCACCACGCCGAACAGCCCGCCCGCCGCCAGCAGCGCGCCGACGACGTCCCAGGGCCCCTCCCCGTCCCCGGTCGACTCGGGCAGCAGCAGCCGCCCGACGGGCAGGCTGACCAGCATCAGCGGGATGTTGACGAGGAAGACGGACCCCCACCAGAAGTGCTCGAGCAGGAAGCCGCCGAGCAGCGGACCCACGGCCGCGCCCACCGCGGCCACGGCGCTCCAGATGCCGATCGCGAGGGCGCGCTCGCGCCGGTCGGGAAAGACCTGGCGGAGGATCGACAGGGTGGCCGGCATGATCATCGCGCCGCCCACGCCCAGTAGCGCCCGCGCCACGATCAGTACCTGGGCGCTCTCGGCGAGGGCCGCGAGGCCGGAAGCGATGCCGAAAAGGCCGTATCCCAGCAGCAGGACCCGTCTGCGGCCCACCTTGTCGCCCAGCGTGCCGAAGAGGATCAGCAGCGAGGCGCAGACGAGTGGATAGGTGTCGACGATCCAGAGCAGCTCTATCCCGCCGGGCTTGAGGTCCTCGGTGACGGCGGGCACCGCCACGTGCAGCACGGTCGCGTCCACGGCGACCAGCAGCAGGCTGAGGCACAGCACCACGAGGACGACCCAGCGGTTTGCACCGGCCCCGGCCGCCCGACGGCGCAGCCGAACGGCAGCCGTGGTCGTCCCGGACATGTACGTACCTCCCAGGTGGCTCCGCGCGTTCGGCGGGTTCACGGGGTGGGGACTCCCCGTGACTCGGCCGGAGAGGAGCGGTGTCTCCGACCCGCGCACACGAACGGCGAGTGACACGACAGCGTACGCGAGTTCCGGCGGAGGGCACGTGGCGGACCTCTCACACTTGGGGAGAGCACGTGTGGCGTACGCCACTCTGCACGCCCTCCGGCCTGCTCCGGAAGGCCCTCCCCTGCCCCGTCCGGTCGATAATCGAGCCCGTGAGCGATCTTGCCGATCTGGAGACACGCGTGGCGCCCCCCGGCTCCTCGGCCCTGCGCCGGGCGGCCCCGGCGCTCCTCGGGTACGCGGCCGTACGTGCCCTGGGCCTGCTCGTCCTGACCCTGTGGAGCGCGGCGCGCGGCAAGAGCGCGTACACGCTGCTGACGGCCCGCTGGGACGCCCTCTGGTACACGAGGGTGGCCGAGCTGGGCTACGGCTACGAGGTGCGCCTGCCGAACGGAGACGTGCACTCCAATCTCGCCTTCTTCCCGCTGCTGCCGTGGCTGGAGCGGGGGCTGCACGCGGTGAGCCCGCTGTCGTACGCGGACGCGGGCTTCGTGGTCTCCCTGCTCGCCTCGCTCGCCGCGGCCTGGGGGATCTTCGCAGTCGCCGACCACGTGTACGGGCCCAGGGCCGGAGTGTGCGCCGTGCTGGTGTGGGCCGTCCTGCCGGTCGGGATCGTGCAGTCGATGGCGTACAGCGAGTCACTGTTCACCGCGCTGGCCGCCTGGTCGCTGTACGCGGTCCTCACGGGGCGCTGGGTGACCGCGGGCGCGCTGGCCGCGCTGGCGGGGCTGACCCGGCCGGTGGGGCTCGCGGTGGTCGCGGCGGTGTGGGCAGCGGGCGTTGCCTCGTTCGTGCGCGACCGAAGCGCGGCGCCCGCATCCGGCGCGCAGACGACCGCGCACGCCCCCTCCTCCTTCGGCGGGAGCATCGAAGGGGGCGCACCGGCCTGGCAACGCGCCCTGGGTCTGCTCCTCGCACCCCTGGGTACCACCGGGTACGTCCTGTGGGTCGGCCACCACACCGGCAAGGGTCCGCTCGGCTACCTCGACGTCCAGGCGGGCTGGCGCAACGGCTTCGACGGCGGCCGCGCCTTCGCCCGCTTCGTCGCCGACAAGTTCACGTCGTTTCCGGGCGCTCTGGCGGGCCTGGGGCTGATCGCCGGGGTCGCAGTGGTGGTGTGGCTGTACATCGTCTGCGTGCGGCAGCGCCAGCCGCTTCCGCTGCTGGTGTACGCGGGTGTCGTCACCGCGCTCGCCCTGTGCGCGTCGAGCTACTTCGGCTCGAAGCCGCGCCTGCTGCTGCCCGGCTTCCCTCTGCTGCTCCCGCTCGCCCTGGCCCTGTCCCGGCTGCGAGCCTCCAGGTCGGCGCTGGCGCTCGGCACGGTCGCCGCCGCATCGGCGGTGTACGGGGCGTTGTGGCTGAACGGCTCCGGCCCCCCGTGAGCCGGGAAAGAATTCCGTCGGAGGAATCGGTGAACGTATTTACACGTTCGCCAAAACTCGTACCACGGAATGATCAAAGGAATTGAAGGAGAGGGCGTTCCAGGATTGCGAGTTCATTGGATATAAACCCCCTCCTGAGAGGAATCCCACATCACATCGTCATCACAAACCCACTGATTCGTCTGGGAACTTGACCCCCTCGCTGTAACGTCGATTGTGTGCGTACCGAACGAAACCTCACCCGGCTGAACCGGGTGTTCGCCAGGCTGGACCGGGAGCCGGAACGGCCGGCCCACATCGATGTGCCGAGGATGAGCAGGCACCGGGTCGCGCTGCTCGGCGGGACCCTGGCCTTCTACCTGGCCATCGTGTGGGCCGTGGTGATCACCTCGTGGCTGGTCCGCCTCGACTGGCAGGTCATGTTCTTCCGGCCGTACCAGCAGTGGGCCGGGATCCACTGGTTCGTCGACTACTACGTGGTGCTCGGCCAGCGCGGCCCGACGGCCGTCATGGTCGCGGCCTGGCTGGGCTGGCGCTCCTGGCGGCAGCACACGCTGCGCCCGCTGCTGACGCTGGGCGCCTCACTGCTGCTGCTGAACATCACGGTCGGCGCCGCCAAGATCGGCATGGGCCGCCTCGGGCCCCACTACGCGACCACGATCGGCTCGAACGAGATGGGCCTCGGCGGCGATATATTTCCCAGCGGCCACACCGCCAACGCCGTGGTGACCTGGGGAATCCTGGCCTATCTGGCCTCCACCCCGAGAGCGCGCCGCTGGCTGTCCGCGCTGTCCGCGGTGACCTCGCTCGGTGTCGGGATGGCCACCGTCTACCTCGGTACGCACTGGCTGAGCGACGTGCTGCTGGGCTGGGCCGCGGGCCTGCTGGTCCTGCTGGCGCTGCCGTGGTTCGAGCCGCTGATCGCCCGGGCCGAGGTCTGGATCCTCGACCTGCGCGACCGCCTGCGTGCCCGCAGCACGGGTACCGCACCGTCCCCCGCTCTCGAACCCGCTCGAGCGGGGGGACCCCCATCGGCGCCGTCCGCCCCCGTCGGGGCTCCGGTGCTGCTCAAGCCGCGTGCCGCGGCCGAGGACGAAGCCGCTGCGGCCCGCGAGACGGTCTCCACGGCCCGCTCGTCCCGAGCGCCGGAGTATTCGCCGGTCTACCTCGCCCCGGGCCCGCACACGGTCCGCTCGGAGCGCACGCCGGTCACCCCGGTCGGCAGCCGCCGGCCACCCCACTCGGACCGCCAGCCGCGTGGCGCGGCCCCGGCGGCCCGACCCCTGACGGGCGGCTGACGGCCCAAGGACTGCGGGGCTCGGTACGCACAACCTCCCCGCACGGCGAAGGCCCCGGTCCTGGTCCCAGGAACCGGGGCCTTCGCCCTTGCTCGTCCGGGCCTTCCAGGCCCGCCTCGTCTCAGCCCTTCCAGGCCCGCGCCACGCGCCCGGCCTGCACCTCGAAGTTCAGCCGCCCCACGCGGTACTCCATGGTGATGATCGCCCCCGGTGGCAGCGAACGCACCGTGGACCACCCCCGCTCGCGCGCGAGCCGCTCGGCCCGCGCGGCCTCTAGACCGACGTATCCGTCCGGATTGTCCTGGGGCTCCGCTGGCGGAGTGGGAATCGGTGCCATACCGCCACGCTAGGGCGTGACCGACGGCCGGGGAAGGCCGGACCGGCGTCCTGGATCACTCCGGTCACACTTCTGTCACAGGATCACGACACGCGTTTCAGCGGAACTCACTCGCACCTACGACCGGTTCCGTACGCCTTCCGCGCGCATTCGAACGTAATTCCCGCGTGTCGTGACAGCCCCTCGAATACCGGGGCGGAAAGTTCCCGGAGAAGCGTTCCCGGATCCGTTCCGATCCCATTCCCCGCGAGCCCGCGGGAGCTGACGCCGCATAGGAAATACACGAGTCCGCCACAGAGTCTCCGTACGCCCCCTGTCGGTGCGGGCGGCGACGTGAGCATCATGGCGTGAGCTCGCGCCGGCACGTGCGGCGCGGGCGTCGGCGGGCCCGGGCGCGACGAGGCGAAGGGGCGAGCGAGCGATGGGGACGCACACCGTTGCGGCGACGGCACAACCGGCGCCGACCAGGCAGGGCGGCCGGCTGATCGTCGACTGGCTGACCACCACCGACCACAAGAAGATCGGCCACCTCTACCTGATCACGTCGTTCGCGTTCTTCCTGATCGGCGGCGTGATGGCGCTGCTGATGCGGGCCGAGCTCGCCCGGCCCGGCCTGCAGATCGTGGACAACAACCAGTTCAACCAGCTGTTCACGATGCACGGCACGATCATGCTGCTGCTGTTCGCGACACCGAGCTTCGCGGGCTTCGCCAACGAGCTGATGCCGCTGCAGATCGGCTCCCCCGATGTCGCCTTCCCGCGGCTGAACATGTTCTCGTACTGGCTGTTCCTGTTCGGCGGCCTGATCGTGCTCGGCTCCCTGCTCGTGCCCGACGGGCCCGCCGCCTTCGGCTGGTTCGCCTACGCGCCGCTCAACAGCGCGGAACGCTCCCCGGGCGTCGGACCCGACCTGTGGATCATGGGTCTGGCCCTGGCCGGCTTCGGCACGATCCTGGGCGCCGTCAACTTCATCACCACCATCATCGGGATGCGCGCCCCCGGCATGACGATGTTCCGGATGCCGATCTTCACCTGGAACACGCTGTTCACGTCGATCCTGATCCTGATGGCCTTCCCGGTGCTCGCGGCCGCGCTGCTGGTCCTGGAGTCGGACCGGCGGTTCGGCTCGCACGTGTTCGACGCGGTCAACGGCGGGGCGCTGCTGTGGCAGCACCTGTTCTGGTTCTTCGGCCATCCCGAGGTGTACATCATCGCGCTGCCGTTCTTCGGCATCATCACGGAGATCATCCCGGTCTTCAGCCGCAAGCCGATCTTCGGCTATCTGACGCTGGTCGCCGCGACGATGGCGATCACCGGTCTGTCGGTGGTGGTGTGGGCGCACCACATGTTCGTCACGGGCGCGGTGCTGCTGCCGTTCTTCTCCTTCATGAGCTTCCTGATCGCGGTCCCGACGGGCGTGAAGTTCTTCAACTGGACCGGGACGATGCTCAAGGGCTCGCTGTCCTTCGAGACCCCGATGCTGTGGGCGACGGGCTTCCTGGTGACGTTCCTGTTCGGCGGTCTGACGGGGGTGATCCTGGCGTCGCCGCCGATGGACTTCCACGTCTCCGACTCGTACTTCGTGGTCGCCCACTTCCACTACGTCGTCTTCGGCACCGTCGTCTTCGCGATCTTCGCCGGATTCCACTTCTGGTGGCCCAAGTTCACCGGGAAGATGCTCGACGAGCGCCTGGGCAAGATCCACTTCTGGACGCTGTTCGTCGGCTTCCACACCACGTTCCTGGTGCAGCACTGGCTGGGCGCGGAGGGCATGCCGCGCCGGTACGCCGACTATCTCGCCGTCGACGGGTTCACGGCCCTCAACACCGTGTCGACGATCGGCGCGTTCCTGCTCGGCCTGTCCACGCTGCCCTTCCTGTACAACGTCTGGAAGACCACCAAGTACGGCGAGAAGGTCGAGGTCGACGACCCCTGGGGCTTCGGCCGCTCCCTGGAGTGGGCGACCTCGTGCCCGCCGCCCCGGCACAACTTCCTCACGCTGCCCCGGATCCGCTCCGAGTCCCCGGCGTTCGACCTGCATCACCCGGACTACGCGGCGCTCGAGGCCGAGTCCGCTCGAGCGCCCGGGACAGCCGGTCCCGAGCGGTCGTGAGGGCGTCGGTGAGCCCGTCCGGCTCCAGCACCTCGAACTCGAAGCCCATCATCATGACGTGGATGACCATCACGTCGAGGCTCGCGGCCCCGGTGCGCAGGACGCAGGCGTCGGGCCCGTCCGGCTCCAGCGTCCCCGCGGAGGGCGAGACGCGCTCGGCGGCCTCCTGCAGGGGCACCAGCAGCCGGATGGCCGCGTGCGAGGCGTACGCGCGCGTGGAGACGCCCTTGGAGACGTAGGCGGCAAGGTCCTCGGCGGGCGGCTCGCGCGGGACGAAGCGCGGGCCGTGCGGCGGCTTCGGCGTGATCCGGTCGACGCGGAACGTACGCCAGTCCTCGCGGTCCAGGTCCCAGGCGACGAGGTACCAGCGGCGTTCGGTGCACACCAGGCGGTGCGGTTCGACGGTGCGGCGGGTCGGGGCGCCGTCGTGGTTTCGGTACTCGAAGCGGAGCCGCTCGGCGTCCCGGCAGAGGTTGGCGAGTTCGGTGAGGACGGCGGGGTCGACCGCCGAGGGCTGCGGGCCGCGCAGCATCGGCACCGTGAAGGCGTTGAGGGCGCCCACGCGGCGGCGCAGCCGGTGGGGCAGCACCTGCTCCAGCTTGGCCAGGGCCCGTACGGAGGTCTCGCCGATGCCGTCGATGCCCTGCCCGGCGGCCGTGCGCAGCCCCACGGCGACCGCGACGGCCTCGTCGTCGTCCAGGAGCAGCGGCGGCAGCTCGGCGCCCACGCCCAGCTGGTAGCCGCCGCCCGTGCCGGGGCTGGCGTTGACGGGATAGCCCAGCTCGCGCAGCCGGTCCACGTCCCGGCGCACCGTGCGCGGGGTGACACCGAGCCGCTCGGCGAGTTCGGCGCCGGACCACTCGCGGTGGGCCTGGAGGAGCGAGAGCAGGCGCAGCAGTCGTGCGGAGGTCTCCAGCATGGTCAAAGTCTGTATCAGGGTGTGTAGGGCAGTTGGGGCACATCGAAGCAGGTGCTGTTCATCTCCCCCTGCGAGACCCACCCCTTGCCGTCCTGCCAGCTGGCCACCGACAGACACGTCCTGCGCGTCTTCGGCGGCTCGGCCAGCCGCTCGAACCGCACGGGGATCAGCAGCCCGTCGGCCGTGTAGTCCTCACTGCGGTTCATGAAGTCGTCCACGCACGCGCGCGTGATGCCGGTTCTCGCGCACGACGTGGCCGCCCGGGTGAACCACATGGCTGCCGCCCAGCCCTCCAGCTGCCACTGGGAGTGCGTCTTCAGGTCCTTGGTCGCCTCCCTGAACTCCCGTACGGCTGCCTGCGACGTGTCCTCGTAGTTGCGGCTGGACCCCGTCGCCCACAGGGCGTTGCGGCAGCGCGGGGAGTCCTTGTAGTCGTCGGCGACGGTGGACGTCCAGTTCTGGACGTTCGTCACCTTGGCGATGACCTTCGCGCCGACGTCGTCCATCGCCTTGCACAGCTGGGCGTTGCCGTGCGTGTCGATGGCGTCGAAGACGAGATCGGCGCCCTGCTGCTTCAGGTCGGCCGCGACGGCACGGAAGTTGGGCAGGGCGAAGTCGACCTCCTCGGTGACCACCTTGTAGCCCTCGGCCTCCAGTCCCCGCTCCACGAGCCGGGCGTAGGCGGCGGACGCGGACTGGTTGTAGGACACGACGGCTGCCGTGCGGGCGCCCTTCTCGCGCTTGAAGTACCGGTAGACCTCGGTGCCGCCGTACAGCCTGCCGTCCCACCCCGGGGTGCCGTCGCGGGGCGCCAGGCTGCCGTAGATGCCGTACAGGTGCGGCCAGGTGTCATAGGCGGCCCCGATGGGCTGGCCGCCGATGTCGGGCACGCGAGCCTGGGACACACGGGAGGCGCCCGCGTAGTCCAGGGAGGTGGTGGCGACCAGGGCCACGACCTTGTCCTCGTCGATCAGTCTGTGCACGCACGTGTTGTTGCCGACGCCGCTGCCGCCGTCGTCGCACAGCCGCACCTCGACCCGGCGGCCGTCGATGCCCCCGCGCGCGTTGAGACGGTCGAAGAAGGCCTTCGCGCCGTCCCGGGGGCCGGTGAAGGTGTTGCCGCCGACCGGGCTGGTGGCGCTGGTGATGACGCCGACGCGGATCGGCGGCCGCCCGCTCTGCGTCGGCGCGCGCGTGTCCCGCTCGAAGTCGCTCTCCGGCAGCCGGCTGCCGCAGGCCGTGCCCAGGACGAGCAGCAAGGCCGCGGCGGCCGACTCAGCAGCCAGGTGCGGGCGACTGCGACGCATCGCCGCTCAACGCGACCAGGGCGCACAGCGTGCTGACGGACACCTTCCAGGTGCCGTCCTGTTCGACGGCGGTTCCGGAGGCGCCGGGCAGCGCGGTCTGGCCGTTCAGGGTCAGGGTGTACGTCACGTTCGCCTCGGTCGGCTTGGTGAACTCGACCTTCTCGACCTTGGCCTGCACCTGTCCGCCACGCTTGTCACCGCTGAAGGCCTGCAGCACCGGGCCCATCTGCTCGCCGTTCTCCAGGACGGCCTGCTTGTCCTTCGTGGAGGTCTTGGGATCGAAGAACTTCTGCCAGTTCTGCCTGATCTCCTGTTCGGCCGCCGCCGGATCGGCGGGCGCGGTGGCCGGCGCGCTCGTCGTCGTCTCCACGGACGGAGTGGGAGGCGTGGTCTCGCTGCCGCCGCCATTCTCGTCGCTGCAGGACGCGAGGGCCGGGGCGAGCACGAGGATCAGGGCGGCCGCGATCGCCGTGCCCCGTCCCGCCGCCCGTGGGCCGCGTCCCCGCCGTGCGTTCCTCCGCCTGAGGTCGCTCCCGAGAACCATCTGGCTCACCACCGGGTGTCGGTCCGGGCCATGTGCGCCCGGTGCTTTCAGGGTCAGCTTCTACGGGGCATAGTGCAAGCCATCGGCTGACATGGACAGACACACGCACAGAAACCCGACGGTGGGAGCCATCGATGCGGACAGCCCGACTGCGGACCGTGCACCCCGTCCTCTGGGCCGGCTGGGCCGCGCTCGCGGCGGGCGCCGTGCTGTGCGTCATCGGCTGGTACGGCATCTCGGGCGAGCGGTACGCCGAACGCCAGCTCCCCTACCTGGCCTCCTGCACGATCCCGGGGGCCGCGCTGATCATCGCCGGGGCGGTGCTGCTCGCCCATGGCCGGGAGACCGTGGCCGCCGCGCGGGTGGAGGAGCTGTACGGCCTGCTCGTGGCCGCCGCGCCGGCCGACGCGGACCAGCCCGGGCAGGCGGCGGCCGGACCCGTCGCGGTCAGCGGGGAGATGCGGATGGTGCCGGGCGGCACACTGTGGCACCGCGCGGACTGCCCGCTGGTGGCCGGGAAGGCGGAGGCTGTACCCGTGGACGGGAAGCTGCTGGCGAGCGGCGACCTCGACCCCTGCCCCATCTGCGAGCCCGACGACACCGAAGATTGAGTGCCGGCCGATGTCCTCCCTCACCTACGACCTCACGCTGGCCGGCCTCTCGGTCGGCAGCGCGGCCGCGCTCACCGGAATCGGCCTGATCGTGACGTACCGCGCGACCGGCGTGCTCAACTTCGCGCACGGGGCGATCGCGATGGTGTGCGCGTACGTGCTGCGGCAGTGCGTGGTCGAGTGGGGCTGGCCGCTGTGGCTGGGGGCCGTCGTGACGCTGCTGTTCCTCGCGCCCGCGATCGGGGTGCTGCTGGAACGGTTCGTCTTCCGCCCGTTGTCGGTCCTCGGCAGCGATCCGGCGCAGACGCTGGTGGCGTCCATCGGGCTGTTCGTGCTGCTGGTGGGCGGGGCGGCGCTGGTGTGGGGGCAGGGGGCGCGGGACGACGTGCCGGAGCTGGTCCCATCGGATCCGTGGGGGCAGCTGACGGTGGCGCTGGTGCTGGCGGCGGGTGTCGGGTCAGTGATCCGCTGGACGCGTTTCGGCCGGGAGCTGCGGGCCGTGGTCGACGACCGTCAGCTGGCCGTGCTCGGCGGGATCGACGCGGACCGGGTGGCGGCGGCGGGCTGGGCGTTCGGCTCGTTCACGGCGGGTCTGACGGGCGTGCTGCTCGCACCGTACGTACGACTGGATCCCTATGGCCTGCCGCTCCTTGTGATGGAGGTCGTGGCGGTCGCGGTGGCGGCCCGGATGCGCAGCCTGCCGGTGGCTGTGGTCGTGGCGCTCGGCATCGGGGTCGCGCAGAGCCAGCTGACGCGGTTGCACCCGTCGGGCTGGGGCGAACCGTTGCTGCAGGCGGTCGGCGCGAACCTCTTCGTGGTGGCCCTGCTGGTCGCGGCGCTGGTGCTGCCGCGGATCGGCACGCGCGACGCGCTGCCGCGCACGGCCACCGCGCGCGTGCCGACCCCGCAGGGTGCCTGGATCGTGGCGGTGGTGCTGTTCCTGCTGCCGCTCGGCTTCGCGGGCTCGGACCTGCACACATCGGTCCAGGTGCCCGCGCTGGGCGTGATCCTGCTGTCGCTCGTGGTCGTCACCGGCCGGGGCGGCCAGATCTCGCTGGGGCAGGCGGCGTACGCGGGGCTGGGCGCGCTGTTCACGGCGTTGCTCGCGGCGGGCCGCTTCCCGGGCCTGCCGCGGATGCCGGAACTGGCCGCGCTGGCGGTGGCGGTGGTCCTCGTCGCCCCGCTGGGCCTGCTGACCGGCTGGCCGGCGATCAGCCGCCGCGGGCTGGCGCTGGCCCTTGCGACGTTCGCGGTGGGTGTGGGGGTGAGCCGCTTCGTGTTCGCGCAGCCGTACGCCGTCTCGGGCCTCTCCCTGGGCCGTCCCGCCGGCTTCGACGGGGACCGCGCGTACTACGTCCTGGAACTCGGCCTGCTGTCGGCCGCGCTGCTGGCCGCGCGGCTGCTGCGCCGGGGCCGTACGGGCCGGGCCCTCGCGGCGATGCGGGACCACGAGGCGGGCGCGTCGGCGGCGGGCGTCCAGGTGCCGTCCCTGAAACTCCTCGCCTTCGTCTCCGGCGCCGCTCTGGCCGCCCTCGGCGGCGGGATGCTCGGCATGGGGCTGCGGGCCTTCGACGCCGGCGCGTACGACCCCGTACGCGGGCTGCTGTGGTTCGCGGCGGTGGTGGTCCTGGGCGCGGACAGCACCCTGGGCGCGCTGGCCGCGGCGGCCCTCCTGGTGGGTCTGGACGCGGGGGCTCGGGGCGGGGTCGCGGCGGCGCTGGTGGGTGTGCTGGCGGTGCTGGTGGGCCGGTTCCCCGGGGGTCCGTACGAGGCGCTGCGGACGGCGACGGCACGACTGCGGCCGGCCCGGCGCGCGAGACTGACGCCGCTGGGTGCGCGGGTGCGCCGCAGGCTCCGGCCGGGGGAACCTGAGTCGAGGGCACGGGCTGTCGCTGTGGGGGCCACGGCGGTGGCGGGAGCGGTACGGCCGCGGGAGGACCGATCGTCTTCCACTTCCGCGCCCCCCGCACCCCCCGCCGGCCCTCGCCGGCTTGCCCTTTCCCCCCACGCCCCCGTCTCCCCGCTCCTGACCGCTCGCCGCCTTCACGCCCGCTACGGCGGCTTCACCGCACTCGACGGTGTCGATCTCGAGGTCGGCTCCGGCCGGATCACCGCCGTCGTCGGCCCCAACGGCGCCGGTAAGAGCACCCTGTTCCACTGTCTGGCGGGAACTCTGCGTCCCGCCCGCGGGCAGGTGCTGCTCGGTCAGCGGGACATCACCCGGCTGGCCGCGCACGCCCGTACCCGGCTCGGGATCTCACGGACGTTCCAGCAGCTGGCTGTTTTCCCTTCGCTGACCGTGGCCGAAAACGTCCGCGTCGGTGCCGAGCAGGGGCGGATCACGGATCCGGGTGCCGTGGAGCGGGCGCTCAGGCTGCTCGCACTGGACGGGCCGGTGCGTACGGTGCCCGCCGCCGGGCTGCCGACCGGCACGCTGCGCCGCATCGAGCTGGCCCGGGCCCTGGCGGGCAGTCCGCGCGTACTGCTGCTCGACGAGCCCGCGGCCGGTCTCGACACGGCCGAGGTGACCGCGCTGTCCCGGGTGCTGAAGGCTCTGGCCGCGGACGGCACCGCGCTGCTCGTCGTCGAGCACGATCTCGACCTGGTCGCGGATCTCGCCGACGTCGTGCACGTCATGACGGCGGGCCGCATCGTCGCGTCCGGGCCCCCCGACCGGGTCCTCGACGCCCTCGGCGCGCAGGAGACCCCCGCATGACCATCTCCCTGCGCCACGCGCGCGTGCGCTACGGCCCCCTGGAGGCCCTGCACGGTGTCACCCTCGCGGCACCCGGCCCGGGGCTCACCGTGCTGCTGGGCCGCAACGGGTCCGGCCGTTCGACCGCCCTGCGCGCGCTGGCCGGAAGTGTGCCGCTGTCCGGCGGCGCGGTGGTGTGGGACGGCACGGACGTGACCCGGGTGCCGGCGTTCGAGCGGGCCCGGCGCGGTCTGTGCCTGGTGCCCGAGCGGCGGGCGGTGTTCGGCTCCCTCACCGTCCGCGAGAACCTCGAACTCGCGGCACCCGCACACGACTCCGCCCTCGCCGCGTATCCGCAGCTGGAGCCCCTGCTCCCGCGCCGCGCCGGCACCCTCTCCGGCGGCGAACAGCGCATGCTCGCCCTCTCGCGTGCTCTGCTGGCACGCGCGCGCGTGGTGCTCGTCGACGAACCCGTGCAGGGCATGTCGCCCGGGGTCGCGGCCCGCACGTACGACCTGCTGGCCTCACTCGACGCATGCGTGGTCGTCGCGGAGCAGCGGCTGCCGCCCGTGCTGCGCGGCAGAGCCAGGTTCGTGTACGAACTGCGCCGCGGCGCGGTGGTGTTCGGCGGGGAGTCGGAAGAGTTCGAGCGGCGGTCGCCGGGGACGGAGCCGGACCCGAGGCGCCGTGCGCCGTAGAGAGCCCGGTGTGCCGAAGGGCCCCACCCGGTCGGAGGAACGGGTGGGGCCCCGTGCGGGACAGGGGAGCGCTCAGAGTTCGAGTCGCTGCCCCGGCACGATCAGGTCGGGATCACCGCCGATGACGGCCTTGTTGGCGGCGTAGAGCCGCTGCCAGGTGGTCCCGTGCCGGGCGGCGATGGTGCTGAGGGTGTCGCCCTCGCGGACGGTGTAGTCGCCGCGGGACGCGCCGCGTGTCGTGTGCCCTGTCGAGCGCTCCGGCGCCTTCGACGGTTTCGACGGGGCGGCCTTGGTGGAGGCCGAGCCGGCGGACGAGACGGCAGGCGCGCTGCCGTACGCCCCGGCCCGTGCCGAACAGGTCGGCCATGCGCCCCAACCCTGGGCGCGCTGGACCTTGGTGGCCACGGCGATCTGCTGCGCCTTGGTGGCCTTGTCGGCGGTGGACGCGTAGGCCGTGCCG
Source organism: Streptomyces sp. HUAS ZL42 (assembly GCF_040782645.1). Lineage (GTDB taxonomy): Bacteria > Actinomycetota > Actinomycetes > Streptomycetales > Streptomycetaceae > Streptomyces. The sequence goes on along the minus strand of NZ_CP160403.1, from coordinate 7,695,842 downwards.
CCGTACGCGCGCCAGGTGCCGGCGGAGAACTGCAGTCCTCCGTAGTAGCCGTTGCCGGTGTTGATGTGCCAGTTACCGCCGCTCTCGCACTTGGCGATGCGGTCCCACACTCCGCCGTCCGCCGCTGCGGCGTTGCCGGTCGCGGCCAGCAGTCCGAGGGGGGCGAGCAGTGCCGCCCCGGCGAGGACCGCCGTCGTACGCTTCTTCCGGGCGTTGTCGCGAGTGTTATCGGCACATTCGGACATGTAAATCCCTCTCCACAAACCCGGGATCCCCCAAGGCGGGGCGCTTCCCGCGCATGGACGCGGGCGTTGCGCTCCGCCCCGTCCGCCGGAGGTGGTGCTGCGCGCTGTCTGGCTCTGCGCGACCGGCGGACGTACCCGAGCGGTGCTCGTTGCACACGGCCGAGGAATCTAGAGAGCCGGGCAGCCCGATATCAACCAACTCCTTGTCATTCCAGGCCAGTTCGCCGTTACCGCGGGTATCGGCGATTTTCGGCCACCCATTTCATTCGCTGATTTCCTGATTTGTCGACCAGTCGCCCCGATGATCTGTGACCCACCTCACGCAACCAACTTCCTTGGATTTCCCAGTACTTGACGGTGAGTGTCCAATTCCGCACTTCCAGTGACCGTGCGCGTCGGATGGTTCGATTCCGTTCACCGTGCAGCGTGACCCCCGCCACAGATCGTCCGTTGTCTTCTTCATGAGCCGGGGACCCACCCGGACGACGGCCGGGAGCCACCCGGCCGAGCCAACGCACCGCATCCCGAGGGAGCCACCCGTGCCGCGCATGCTCGACGTCAGCGACGAGGTACGTGCCGAGATCGGCGACGAAGAAGCCGACCGGCTGCTCGCCGGACACAACGCCCCCGGCAGCTACGACTGCACGTCCTGCCGCACCCCGGGCGACTCCGAACAGGAGCGCACCAGCACCGTCCTGTTCATCGGCGACGAGACCGCAGTCCTCGCCTTCGCCCACTCCACCTGCCTGCCCTCCCAGGTCGTCCAGGTCACCGAGGAGCAGCTGCGGGGCGCCGTCCGTTCCATCAGCGGCGACACAGTCGACCTGGAGCCCGAGAAGATCGTGCCCGAGCAGGCCGTGCTCGGGGTGACCAGCGGACTCGTCCTGATCGCCGGGGAGTTGCACCCGGCCCTCGTGGTCGAGCCGACCGGACCCATCGTCCGCCCGGGCTCGACCGGCCTCGGCGACGACTTCCTGCCGCTGCTCATCGAGCAGGGCTTCATGCCGGTGACCGACCTTTCCTCCGTACCGCCGGTGCGGCACGGATGGTCGGTCCTGCTGGCCATGGGCCAGCTGCACGCGGTGCTGCAGCCCTCGGTGAACGGCGGTCAGCCGGTCGCGTGGTGGCAGGCGCATCAGCCGCTGACGGTGACCGAGGGGTGGCGGGCCGCCGCCACCAAGCACCGCCAGGTGCTGATGTTCGCGGCGCCGGTGGGGTCCATCGGGCGTCAGCCCCGGGAGGATCTGCTGCGGGACGCGCTGGACAAGGCGGCGGCGAACGGGAAGTTGGTCGGCGGGGCGCTGCCGCTTGCCGGGACGTGAGGGCTGGTCACGCCCACGCGGCGGAGCCGCACGAAGGCATGCTGTTCAACCGCATCCCATGAGACCCGGGGTCGTTTGGACATACGTGCACGCATATGACGTATCCCGCCGCCAGTCCTACCATCCGCTCCCGCCCGCGCTGTCGGCTCAGGATCCTTCGGGCTGCCCGTCGGCCACGCCGATCTACGACGCGCTCTACGCCGAGTACGTCAAGTCCTTCCGCGCGCTGCCGGGTGACCGCAGCGGCGAGGAGGAGCTGGGGTTCACCGCCTTCGGGAACATCCCGCACGGCACGGGCTCGTACGCCGGACACCGGCCGGGGTCGTTCAGCAGCTCGTACAGCGCCTACAGCGCGGGCGCGCACAGCGCCCGCAGCGGTGTCGGACAGCAGTCGCAGTGGCAGCGGGTCGGGCAGATCGGGCAGCAGCAGCACGGCACCGGCACACACCACGTCCCGGCGCTGCCGCCCGGCCCGCGCAGAGGGGCCTGAGGCAGGAGAGAGGGCGGACCCCATGGGGTCCGCCCTCTTCCACTCGGCTTGTGCGGAGGCGGGGTTACTTCTTCTTCCCGCCGCGCTTCTCGCGCACCCGCACGGAGATATGGATCGGCGTCCCCTCGAAGCCGAACTCCTCGCGCAGCCGGCGCTCGATGAAGCGCCGGTAGCCCGCCTCGATGAAGCCGGAGGCGAAGAGCACGAACCGCGGGGGCTTGGTGCCGGCCTGGGTGCCGAACAGGATGCGCGGCTGCTTGCCGCCGCGGATCGGATGGGGGTGGGCGGCGACCAGCTCGCCGAGGAAGGCGTTCAGGCGGCCCGTCGGGACGCGGGTCTCCCAGCCGGCGAGGGCCGTCTCGATCGCCGGGACCAGCTTCTCCATGTGCCGCCCGGTGCGCGCGGAGACGTTCACCCGCGGCGCCCACGCCACCTGGCCGAGCTCGGTCTCGATCTCCCGCTCCAGGTAGTAGCGGCGCTCCTCGTCGAGGGTGTCCCACTTGTTGTAGGCGAGGACGAGCGCACGGCCCGCCTCGACGGCCATCGTGACGATGCGCTGGTCCTGGACGGAGATGGACTCGGCGGCGTCGATGAGGATGACGGCCACCTCGGCCTTCTCGACGGCGGCCGCGGTGCGCAGCGAGGCGTAGTAGTCGGCGCCCTGCTGAAGGTGGACACGCTTGCGGATGCCCGCCGTGTCGACGAACTTCCAGGTCACGCCACCCAGTTCGATCAGCTCGTCGACCGGGTCGCGGGTGGTGCCGGCCAGCTCGTTGACGACGACTCGCTCCTCGCCCGCCACCTTGTTCAGCAACGAGGACTTGCCGACGTTCGGGCGGCCGATCAGGGCGATGCGGCGCGGGCCGCCGATCGCGGTGCCGAAGGTCTGCTCGGGCGCGTCCGGCAGTACCTCCAGGACCGCGTCCAGCATGTCGCCGGTGCCCCGGCCGTGCAGCGCCGAGACCGGGTGCGGCTCACCGAGGCCCAGGGACCACAGGTACGCCGCGTCCGCCTCGCCGCTCGGGCCGTCGACCTTGTTCGCGGCGAGCACGACGGGCTTGCCGGCCTTGCGCAGCAGTCGTACGACCGCCTCGTCGGTGTCGGTCGCGCCGACCTTGGCGTCGACGACGAACACGACGGCGTCGGCCGCCTCGATCGCGTACTCGGCCTGCGCGGCCACGGAGGCGTCGATACCGAGGACGTCCTGCTCCCAGCCGCCCGTGTCGACGACCTTGAAGCGGCGGCCCGCCCACTCGGCCTCGTAGGTCACGCGGTCACGGGTGACTCCCGGCTTGTCCTCGACGACCGCCTCGCGGCGGCCGATGATGCGGTTCACGAGCGTCGACTTGCCGACATTGGGGCGGCCGACGACGGCGAGGACCGGCAGCGGACCGTGACCGGCCGCCTCGATCGCGCCCTCGACGTCCTCGAGGTCGAAGCCCTCTTCCGCGGCGAGCTCCATGAACTCCTCGTACTCGGCGTCGCCGAGCGCCCCGTGATCGTGCTCGTGCGCGGCCGAGCCGTCGGGCTGGATATGGTCGTTCATGAAGTCCGTACCTCGTCGTTCCTTCGTGGTGATCGGTGGAAGGCCCGGTTTCTCCGGGCTGATCCACTACTCAGTGTCGCCGAGCGGCCGGTCGGACGCTCCGCGTTTTCCGGTGCCGTCAGGCGCCGGGCAGACGGCCGGTGAGCCGCCTGGCATGCTCCAGGTGCGCGGTGAGGTGCTTCTGGATGCGCTCGGTCGCCTCGTCCAGGGCCTTGCGGGTACGCCGTCCGCTGCCGTCGCCCGCCTCGAAGGGGTCGCCGAAGACGACGTCGATGCGGGAGCGCAGCGGAGGCAGTCCCTTCATCAACCGTCCTCGCCGCTCGGAACTTCCCAGGACCGCGACGGGGACGATCGGCGCCCCGCTGCGTACGGCGAAGTAGGCGAGTCCGGCCCGCAGGGAGGCGAAGTCGCCCTCGCCTCGGGTGCCTTCCGGGAAGATGCCGAGCACACCGCCGGCCGACAGCACGTCCAGCGCCTGTGTGATCGCCGTGCGGTCGGCGTTCGTGCGGTCCACCTTCAGCTGGCCGATGCCGGTCAGGAAGGGATCGAGCGGGCCGACGAACGCCTCCTTCTTGATCAGGAAGTGCGTCGGCCGGGGCGCCACACCCATGACCATCGGGCCGTCGATGTTGTGGGAGTGGTTGACCGCGAGTATGACCGGGCCGGTCGCGGGCATCTTCCAGCCGCCCAGCACACGCGGCTTCCACAGCCCGTACATCAGGCCGACGCCGATGCGCCGCCCGACCTCGGCGCCCCGTTCGGAGGGAAGGCTCACTTCGCGGCCCGCTTCTCCTCGACGAGGGTGACCACACACTCGATGACCTGCGGCAGCGTGAGGTCGGTGGTGTCCACCTCGACCGCGTCGTCCGCCTTGGCGAGCGGCGAGGTCTTGCGGTTGGAGTCGGCATGGTCCCGCTTGAGCAGCGCCTCGCGGGTGGTGTGCACATCGGTGCTCTTCAGCTCACCGCTGCGCCGGGCGGCGCGGGCCTCGGGAGATGCGGTGAGGAAGACCTTCAGGTCGGCGTCCGGCAGCACGGTCGTACCGATGTCGCGGCCCTCGACGACGATGCCGGTCTCGGCGGACGCCGCCAGCGAGCGCTGCAGCTCGGTGATCCGGGCGCGCACCTCGGGCACCGCGCTGACCGCGCTGACCTTGGAGGTGACCTCCTGGGTGCGGATCGGGCCCGAGACGTCCGTGCCGTCGACCGTGATCGTCGGGTTGGCCGGGTCCGTCCCGGAGATGATCTCGGGCTTGCCGGCCGCGGCCGCTATCGACGCGGGGTCGTCGGTGTCGATCCCGTTGCTCACCATCCACCAGGTGATCGCCCGGTACTGGGCACCGGTGTCCAGGTAGCTCAGGCCCAGCTGCGCGGCGACGGCCTTCGACGTGCTCGACTTGCCCGTGCCGGAGGGGCCGTCGATGGCGACAATCACGGGCTGGGCGGCGCCGTTTTCCACGGGGGGACACCTTCCTGGTGCGGTGCGGTGGTGGTGTGCGGGGCGCGATGGTGCCCTGCACAAGGTTACTGGGTTCGACTCACTCGTCCGGCCGCGCCCACGCGGCGCCGGTCACGCATGCCCGGCCCGCCCCTACTGCCGAATCGCCCACCCTCGATCCCGCAACGCAGCGGTCAGCACCGGCGCCGCCTTCGGCTCCACCATCAGCTGCACCAAACCTGCCTGCTGCCCCGTCGCATGCTCGATCCGCACATCCTCGATGTTGACGCCGGCCCGGCCCGCGTCCGCGAAGATGTGGGCCAGCTGACCCGGCTGGTCGTCGATCAGCACCGCCACGACCTCGTACGCCCGCGGAGCGGACCCGTGCTTGCCGGGGACGCGGACCTGACCGGCGTTGCCGCGCCGCAGGACGTCCTGGATACCGGCGGCGCCCTCGCGCCGCTTGACGTCGTCGGAGGACTGCAGGGCACGCAGGGCCTGCACCGTCTCCTCCAGGTCGGCGGCGACATCGGTGAGCAGGTCGGCGACCGGCCCCGGGTTCGCGGAGAGGATGTCGATCCACATCCGGGGGTCGGACGCGGCGATCCGGGTCACGTCCCGGATGCCCTGCCCGCACAGCCGTACCGCCGCCTCCTCCGCGTTCTCCAGGCGTGCGGCGACCATGCTGGAGACCAGGTGGGGCATGTGGGAGACCAGCGCCACCGCGCGGTCGTGGGCGTCGGCGTCCATCACCACCGGGACCGCCCGGCAGTGCGAGACCAGCTCCAGGGCGAGGTTCAGTACCTCGGTGTCGGTGTCCCGGGTGGGTGTGAGGACCCACGGGCGTCCCTCGAAGAGGTCGCCGGTCGCGGCCAGCGGGCCGGACTTCTCGCGGCCCGACATGGGGTGCGTGCCGATGTACGACGACAGGTCGAGGCCGAGCGCCTGCAGCTCGCGGCGCGGGCCGCCCTTGACGCTGGCCACGTCGAGGTAGCCGCGCGCCGCGCCCCGGCGCATGGCGTCGGCGAGCACTCCCGCGACGTGGGCGGGAGGCGCGGCGACGACCGCGAGGTCGACGGGGCCCTCCGGGGCCTCGTCCGTGCCGGCGCCGAGCGCGGCGGCCGTACGGGCCTGCTCCGGATCGTGGTCGGCGAGGTGGACCACGACGCCGCGCTGGGCGAGGGCCAGGGCGACGGACGTACCGATGAGCCCGGTTCCGATGACGAGTGCGGTCCTCACTGGGCGATGTCCTTGCGCAGGGCGGCCGCTGCGCCGAGGTAGACGTGGGCGATGTCGGCGCGTGACTTGTCCGACTCGATGTGCGCGAGGACCCGGACGACGCGCGGCATGGCGCCCTCGATGTCCAGCTCCTGGGCGCAGATCAGCGGAACGTCGACGATGCCCAGCTTGCGGGCGGCGGCCGCGGGGAAGTCGCTGTGCAGGTCGGGCGTGGCCGTGAACCAGATGCTGATCAGGTCGTCGGCGGTGAGCGAGTTCCGCTCCAGGACGGCGGTGAGCAGGGCACCGACCCGCTCGTCCATGTGTCCGGCCTCGTCCCGCTCGAGTTGGACGGCCCCCCGGACCGCTCGTACCGCCACGGCGCTGCTCCTTGCTGATGTCCTGATGGACGTTCGGCTCTTCCGCCGTCCAGCCTAGTCAGCCCGTGCCGGGCCGGTGTGCGGCGCCCGACCGCTGAGACGGTGGGGCGCAGCCCGGCCGCTGGTTCTGCCGATGTCACTGAATCGCCCCAATTTCGCTACTTGGAGTGGGACGCCCCCGTGCGCCTCTTTACGCCGGGGTGCGGGGTCCGCTCTGATGGCAGGAAGCTCGCCTCGGGGGAGGCCCGTATGAAGCGTCCTGGTCCGCTGCTCACCCTTCTCGCAGGACTGGTGCTAGGCCTGGTCATGCTGTCGCTCAACGCGACGACCGGGACGAAGAACACGTCGTCCGCACAGCAGAAGGAGTCGCCGAGCCCGGTGCCCACGAAGACCGTGGTGCCTGCGTCACCCACTTCCACGCCGACGCTGACACCGGTGCCGGACGCCGACTACGCCGGCCGCACCGACGACGACTCCTCGGCGATCGCCGTGTCCGTGAAGGACGGGAAGGCGATCGCGTACTTCTGCGACGGCCGCACCAAGGAGTCCTGGCTCAAGGGTGATGTCGCGAACGACGGCACCATGCGGCTGACCGGCAAGAACGGCGCGGAACTGAACGGCACTCTCAAGGAGGGCAAGAGGATCCGCGGCACGGTCGACGTCGGCGGCGGGCACTACGCGTTCACCGCCGACAAGGCGAAGAAGCCGTCCGGGCTGTACCGGGCGACGGCGACCGTGCGCGGAGCGAAGATCGACGGCGGCTGGATCGTGCTCAGGGACGGCAGCCAGGTCGGCATCCTCACCCGTGACGGTGACCCCTCCGCCGCACCCGAGATCGACCCGGAGACCGGTGCGGTGACGGTCGACGGACAGCAGCTCACGGCCCGACCCGTCACCCCCTGACCCCTTCTCCAGGGAGCCGACCATGACCGTCGACCCGAACGCCGCCACCCAGGGATTCCCCTCTCCGCACCCCGCGCACGGGCGCCCGCACGCCGCCCGCTACCTCGTCCCGGCGCTGGTCGCCGCAGCCGTGGCGGTCGCCCTCGGCGTGTACGGCAAGGTCCACGATCCCGCCGGGACCGCCTTCAACCTCGCCGGCTTCAGCAGCACGGGTGCGGTGAAGTCGTGGCTGGCGACGACGGCGATCTTCTTCGCGGTCGTCCAGTTCGTCTCCGCGCTGATGATGTACGGGAAGCTTCCGGGTCCGGCCTGGGCGTCGGTGCTGCACCGCTGGTCGGGCCGGGTGGCGTTCCTCGTGGCCGTCCCGGTCGCGGTGCACTGTCTGTATGCCTTGGGCTATCAGACGTATGAAACGCGCGTTTTGTGGCACTCCCTCCTGGGTTGCTTCTTCTTCGGGGTCTTCAGTGCCAAGATGCTGCTGCTCCGCTCGGAGCGACTCCCTGGCTGGCTCCTGCCGATCGTCGGCGGACTCGTGTTCGCCGCCCTCACGGTCGTCTGGCTGACCTCCGCCCTCTGGTTCTTCCGCACGTTCGGAGTGACGACATGACCCACGACGCGACACGACGCACGGTCCTCCTCGCGACGGGCGCGGCGGCCTTCGCCGTGGGCTGCAGCGAGTACGGCGACAACAAGGACTCCTCTTCCGACACGTCCCCGAACGCCTCCCCCGGGCAGGAGCTGGCCAGGACCGCCGACGTCCCGGTCGGCGGCGGCACGATCTTCAAGGACGAGAAGGTCGTGGTCACCCAGCCGCAGCAGGGCGACTTCAAGGCCTTCTCCGCGGTCTGCACCCATCAGAGCTGCCTGGTCGGCACCGTCGCGGACGGCACCATCGACTGTCCGTGCCACAAGAGCAAGTTCAAGATCGCGGACGGTTCGGTGGTATCCGGCCCGGCGACGAGGCCACTGCCCGAGAAGCAGATCACGGTCGAGGGGGACTCCATCCGCCTGGCGTGAGCACCGCCTCGCCGTCAGTGGTCCCAGAGTGCCCCGAGCGTCACCAGCTCGCTGCCGTACTCGATTCGGTCCGCCCACTCCCCCGGCCATGCGTCCGCCCCCAGGTGGGCGCCCGCGAAGGCGCCCGTGAGGCAGGCGATGGAGTCGGAGTCGCCGGAGGTGCAGGCGGCCCGGCGCAGGGCGGTCAGCGGTTCGTCGACGAAGGGCAGGAAGCACAACAGCCCGGTGGCCAGCGCCTCCTCCGCGATCCAGCCGGCCCCGGTGGCCAGGCACGGATCGGTCTCGGGCGACACCGTACGCACGGCGTCCTGCAGCCGGCCGAGCACCTCCAGGCACTCGTCCCAGCCGCGCGCGATGAAGTGCTCGGGGGACGGATCCTGACTGCGGGTCCAGAGGTCGCCCAGCCAGCCGTGGTGGTAGCGGGAACGGTTGTCGATGGCGTACGACCGCAGCAGCCCGACGAGCCCGGCCGGTTCGGCCCCCTGCGCGAGCAGCCGAACGGCGTGCGCGGTGAGGTCGGAGGCGGCGAGCGCGGTGGGGTGCCCGTGCGTGAGCGCGGCCTGCAACTGGGCGGCGCCGGCGCGCTGTTCGTCGCTCAGGCCGGGGACGAGGCCGACGGGTGCCACGCGCATGTTGGCGCCGCAGCCCTTGGAGTGGATCTGGCTGGCGTCCTGCCAGGGGCGCCCCTCGTCCTTGAGCAGGTTGCAGGCGACCAGACAGGTCCGGCCCGGCGCCCGGTTGTTCTCCGGCGACTGGTACCAGTCCACGAACTCCTCCCGCACCGGCCGCTCCATCCGCTTGGGCGCGAGCAACCCCCGGTCCATGGCCGTCCGCAACCCCCGCCCCAACGCCAGCGTCATCTGCGTGTCGTCGGTGACGATCGCCGGCCTCGGCAGCTTCATCTCCCGCCAGGGCCCGCACTTGGCGAGGATCGACGGCACGTCGTTGAACTCGGTCGGGAATCCGAGCGCGTCGCCCAGTGCGAGCCCCAGCAGGGCCCCGGTGGCGGCGCGCTTCCGGACGATGATGGTCATGGGGTACGTCCTTCCGGGGACGGTCGGAGCAGGGGCGGATGCAGGGTGGTGGCGGTGCCCGCGCGGTACAGCGCGGCCGGTTTGCCGCGGCCGCCGGTCAGGCGGGCTCCTCCCGGGACCGGTTCGACGAAGCCGGGCGTGGCGAGCACCTTGCGCCGGAAGTTGGGCCGGTCGAGCCCCGTGCCCCACACCGTCTCGTAGACCTGCTGCAGCTCGCCGAGCGTGAACTCGGCCGGGCAGAAGGCGGTGGCGAGGCAGGTGTACTCGAGCTTGGCGCCGACGCGGTCATGGGCGTCGGCCAGGATCCGCTCGTGGTCGAAGGCGAGGGGCCGGGCGGAGTCGTACGGCATCCAGCGCGCCTGCGCCGCGTCACCGCCGCCGTGCGGCTCGGGGGCGTCGGGCAGCAGCGCGGCGAAGGCGACCGACACGACCCGCATCCGGGGGTCCCGGTCAGGTTCGCTGTACGTCCGCAGCTGTTCCAGGTGCAGTCCGGAGACGTCCGACAGCCCGGTCTCCTCGGCGAGTTCACGCCGGGCCGCGGTCTCCGCGGACTCGTCCGGCAGCACGAATCCGCCGGGCAGCGCCCACTGGCCGGCGTACGGCTGCTGCCCGCGCTCGACGAGCAGCACGTGCAGAGAGCCCGTGCGGATCGTCAGGACGGCGAGGTCGACGGTGACGGCGAATGGCTCGTGCGCGTGCTTGTCGTAGCCCTGCACGACCTCCACCCCCTTTTATAGTCATCTCGACTATAAAAGGGGGTGGAGGTCCCTCACAAGCCCTTAGAGGTCGACTTCCTTCATCAGCATCCCGACCTCGGTGTTCGAAAGCCTCCGCAGCCAGCCCGACTTCTGGTCGCCCAGGGTGATCGGCCCGAAGGCGACCCGCACCAGCTTGTCGACGGGGAAGCCGGCCTCCGCCAGCATGCGCCGCACGATGTGCTTGCGGCCCTCGTGCAGCGTGACCTCGACGAGGTAGTTCTTGCCGGTCTGCTCGACGACGCGGAAGTGGTCCGCGCGCGCGTAGCCGTCCTCGAGCTGGATGCCGTCCTTGAGCTTCTTGCCCAGGTCACGCGGGATCGGGCCCACGATGTGCGCGAGGTAGGTCTTCTTCACGCCGTACTTGGGGTGGGTCAGCCGGTGGGCCAGCTCACCGTGGTTGGTGAGCAGGATGACACCCTCGGTCTCGGTGTCGAGCCGCCCCACGTGGAAGAGCCGGGTCTCGCGGTTGGTGACGTAGTCGCCGAGGCACTGGCGCCCCTCGGGGTCCTCCATCGTCGAGACGACGCCGGCGGGCTTGTTGAGGGAGAAGAACTGGTACGACTGCGTGGCCACGGTCAGGCCGTCGACCTTGACCTCGTCCTTCTCCGGGTCGACCCGCTTGCCCTGCTCGGTGACGATCTCGCCGTTGACCTCGACCCGGGCCTGCTCGATCAGCTCCTCGCAGGCGCGCCGCGAGCCGTAGCCCGCGCGCGCGAGGACCTTCTGCAGCCGCTCGCCCTCCTGCTCGGCGCCCGGGAAGGTCTTGGGCAGCTTGATGTCCTTCTTGCCCGCGTACCGCTCCCGGTTGCGCTCCTCGGCGCGCGCCTCGTACTCCCGGGACCGCCCGGGCGCCGAACGGCCGCCGCGCTGCTGGGACTGCTTCGGGCCGCCCTTGGCGCCGCCGCGGGCCGCGCCGCCGCGCCCGGACTTGGGGCCGTCCGGGGACGCGCCGGGGCCCACGTCGTAGCGACGTTCCTCGGGGCGGGGCTTGCGCGGACGCCCCTGGCCCTGCTTCTGGTCCCTGTTGTTGCCGGCCCCGCGGTAGTTACCGCGCCCGCCGCTCTTGCCGCTACCGCTGCCGCTGCTTCGCATCAAAGTTCCGTCGTCGTCGTGTCAGTCATGGCCGACGTGGGACCGTCGTCCGGATCCGGGGCGTCCGGATCGAACGACGGTACGGCTTCCTGGGTCTCGGCCTCGATCGCCTCCGCCTCCGGGAGGAAGGGCGCGAGCTCCGGGAGCTCGTCCAGACCGCGCAGGCCCATCCGCTCCAGGAAGTAGTTCGTCGTCGTGTACAGGATCGCACCTGTTTCGGGTTCCGTGCCCGCCTCCTCGACCAGACCGCGCTGCAGGAGGGTGCGCATCACACCGTCGCAGTTCACTCCGCGCACCGCGGAGACGCGGCTGCGGCTGACCGGCTGGCGGTAGGCGACCACCGCCAGCGTCTCCAGCGCGGCCTGGGTGAGCCGGGCCTGCTGACCGTCCAGAACGAACCCCTCGACGGCCGCGGCGTACTCGGGCCGGGTGTAGAACCGCCAGCCGCCGGCGATGCGCCGCAGCTCGAAGCCGCGGCCCTGCACGGTGTACTCGTCGGCGAGTTCCCGCAACGCGTCCGCGATCCGCCGCCTGGGCCGCTCGAGGATCTTCGCGAGGTGCTCCTCGGTGGCGGGCTCGTCCACGACCATGAGGACGGCCTCCAGGGCGGGCTTGAGGTCGAGGTCGGCGACGGTACGCGGCCCCGTGGGCACCTCGGTGATCTCCTCGCTCACGCCTTCTCCTCCTTGGACTGCTCGGGCGGCTCGGGCGGCCGGTCGAACTCGTCGGTCACCATGGGCTGCGCGTCCCCGTCCCCGCCCGTCCAGCGGACGATCAGCTCACCCAGCGCGGTCTCCTGGTCGAGGGCGACGGCCTTCTCGCGGTACAGCTCCAGCAGGGCCAGGAACCGGGCCACGACGGTGAGGGTGTCGTCGGTGTCCTCGACGAGCGCGCGGAAGGTGGCCTCGCCCAGCTCCCTGAGCCGCGCGACCACGATCCCGGCCTGCTCCTGCACACTCACCAGCGGCGCGTGGATGTGGTCGACGTACACCTGGGGCTTGGGCTTGGGCTGCATCGCCTTCACGGCGAGCCTGGCGAACCCTTCCGCGCCGATGCTGATCACGACCTCGGGCAGCAGATCGGCGTGGTGCGGTTCGAGTCCGACCGTACGGGGGTAGCGCCGCGCCTCCTCGTCGAGCCGCCGGCTGAAGATGTCGGCGATCTGTTTGTACGCGCGGTACTGCAGCAGCCGCGCGAACAGCAGGTCCCGGGCTTCCAGGAGGGCGAGGTCGGCCTCGTCCTCGACCTCCGCGGCGGGCAGCAGCCGGGCGGCCTTCAGGTCGAGCAGTGTGGCGGCGACGACCAGGAACTCGGTCGTCTCGTCCAGGTCCCAGTCCGGTCCCATGGCCCGGATGTACGCCATGAACTCGTCGGTCACCTTCGACAGCGCGACCTCGGTGACGTCCAGCTTGTGCTTGGAGATCAGCTGGAGGAGCAGGTCGAAGGGCCCCTCGAAGTTGGAGAGCCGGACTTTGAAGACACCGTCGCCGGGTTCTTGGGGGTCGGCGGGCCCCGGTTCACGAGAGGTGACCTCGGGCGCCGGTTCCGGCTCGGGAACCGCGACCCCGGGTTCCGGCTCCGGAACCTCGACCTCGGGTTCCGTCTCCGGAACCTCGACCTCGGGTTCCGGCTCCTGGGCCTCGACCCCTGGTTCCGTCTCCTGGGCCTCGACCCCGGGTTCCGGCGCCGCTACGGCGACCTCGGGCTCGGACTCGACAGGAACCGGCGCCGGTACCGCCGTACCGGGCCCCTTCCCCAGCGCACGCCGACGACCGGCCGATGCGCCGGAGGCGGGTGCGGGAACGTCGTTCGAGGTCATGGCCCCGCAGGCTACCGCTACCGCCCGCGCAGCCGTCGAACGAGGATGCTCGCGTCCCCCCGGGACTCCAGGTCCGCCAGCACCACGGCGACAGCCTCCCGCACGATCCGCCCCCGGTCGACCGCCAGCCCGTGCTCACCCCGGAGCACCAGCCGGGCGTGCTCGAGGTCCATGAGCTCCTCGGCGGACACGTACACCGTGATCTTCTCGTCGTGGCGCTCGCGCCCGCTGGGCCGACGTGCGGCCGCCCGCCCACGCTTGCGCGGAGCCGCGCCGGAAGCGGCCGAAGCGCTCGGCGACTGCGCGGCAGAACCTTCCTGCGCTCCCTGACGTCGAACGGGCCGCTCCGCGGTCGCGCCCCGGCTGCGGGACTCGCCGGCGTCGGCCGGTTCGGCGTCGGCCGCGACATGCTCCGCCCCCTCGCCGTCGCCGCCCTGCGCGGGCACCGCCTGGGGTGCGTCCTCCGCGGCCGCGGCGTCGTCGCTCTCCCCCGCGGGAGCCGGCACCCGTACCTCGCCGTTGGCCCCCCGCCGGGGAGTGGACGCCTGGAGCGCCATCCCCCCTGTCGTACGGAACAGTTCGTCGGCCCCCGGCAGACTCACTCGGCGTGACACCGGGCGAGCACCTCCCTGGCGAGCTGGCGGTAGGCGGCGGCGCCGACGGAGTTGGAGGCGTAGGTGGTGATCGGCTCACCGGCGACCGTGGTCTCCGGGAAGCGGACCGTGCGCCCGATGACCGTGTGGTAGACGTGGTCGTCGAACGCCTCGACGACACGCGCGAGCACCTCACGGCTGTGCACGGTGCGCGAGTCGTACATCGTGGCGAGGATCCCGTCGAGCTCCAGCTCCGGGTTGAGCCGCTCCTGGACCTTCTCGATGGTCTCCGTCAGCAGCGCGACACCGCGCAGGGCGAAGAACTCGCACTCGAGGGGCACGATCACCTTGTGCGCGGCCGTCAGGGCGTTGACGGTGAGCAGGCCGAGCGAGGGCTGACAGTCGATGACGATGTAGTCGTAGTCGTCCATCAGCGGCTTGAGCGCGCGCTGCAGCGTGGACTCGCGCGCGACCTCGCTCACCAGCTGGACCTCGGCGGCGGACAGGTCGATGTTGCTGGGCAGCAGGTCCATGTTGGGGACCGCCGTCTTCAGGAGCACCTCGTCGGCCGACATGCCCCGCTCCATAAGCAGGTTGTAGACCGTGAGGTCGAGCTCCATCGGGTTGACACCGAGACCGACCGACAGCGCGCCCTGCGGGTCGAAGTCCACGAGCAGCACACGACGGCCGTACTCCGCGAGCGCGGCACCCAGGTTGATGGTCGACGTCGTCTTGCCCACGCCGCCCTTCTGGTTGCACATCGCGATGATCGTCGCGGGGCCGTGATGGGTCAGCGGTCCCGGGATCGGGAAGTACGGCAGCGGGCGTCCGGTCGGGCCGATGCGCTCGCGGCGCTGGCGGGCAGCGTCGGGCGCGAGCGTGGCCGCGTACTCGGGGTCGGGCTCGTACTCGGCGTCGGGGTCGTAGAAGTGCCCCTCGGGCAGTTCGTCGTAGTCGGCGAAGTGGTTGTGGGGCGCGCCACTTCCGTCGCCGGCCATGGCGTTCACGTGATGGCCATCCATGCTCTGGTGTGCTGGCTGAGTCAACCTTGGTGTCCGGTGACTCTGTTGGGCTGCGAAGGTGCGCACAGCAACGGAGCCGACAGCCTCGAACCCCGCGGGGGCCTGGCCCCCTGCAGGCATTCCTGGTTGACCACCCCCGGGAGAAAATGTCGACTCATTCACAAGTCGTCTTACCTCCTTGGTGACCAGGAAACTTCTAGACAGGTCAGCGTGGCACCATGCCGACGGTTGGCGACTCTATGGCGTGTCGGCGGTCCGCAGCAACACAATCCGCCGGACCCGGCAGGATGTGTCGGCAATGAAACATCCCGCTGTCAAGGGCGTACGGCCGTCGCACGGCAGGTTTCACCGGTGTGCGAATCGGTCGAAGGGTTATGTTCGAGGCGAGTTGACCTAGAGCCGCAAAGTGACCATACACACACCTGGCCGGACCTTGTCGGGCAAGGTCCGGCCAGGTGCGCGGGGTTGACGACCTCTGTTGACGTATCGCCTTTTACCGAATGGAGACTTAACGTCGCGGCTCAGCCGAGCAGGCTCTCGAGCTCCACGTGCTCCAGACCGTGCGCCTCGGCGACCTCTCGATAAACCACCTTGCCGTCATGCGTGTTGAGGCCCTTGGCGAGCGCGGGGTCACGGCGCAGCGCCTCGACCCAGCCGTGGTTGGCGAGTTCGACGATGTAGGGCAGGGTCGCGTTGGTGAGGGCGTACGTGGAGGTGTTGGGCACCGCGCCCGGCATGTTGGCGACGCAGTAGAAGACCGACTGGTGGACCTTGAAGGTCGGCTCGGCGTGGGTCGTCGGCCGGGAGTCCTCGAAGCAGCCGCCCTGGTCGATCGCGATGTCGACAAGGACACTTCCCGGCTTCATGCGCGACACGAGCTCGTTGGTGACCAGCTTCGGGGCCTTGGCGCCCGGGATGAGGACGGCGCCGATGACGAGGTCCGCGTCGAGGCAGGCCTTCTCCAGCTCGAAGGCGTTGGAGACGACGGTCTGGATCTTCGTACCGAAGATCTTGTCCGCCTCCTTGAGCTTGTTGATGTCCCTGTCGAGCAGGGTCACGTGGAAGCCCATGCCGATGGCGATCTGCGCGGCGTTCCAGCCGGAGACGCCGCCGCCGATGACCACGGCCCGGCCGGCCGGGACGCCTGGGACACCGCCGGGCAGCACGCCACGGCCGCCGTTGGCGCGCATGAGGTGGTAGGCGCCGACCTGCGGGGCCAGCCGGCCAGCGACCTCGGACATCGGGGCGAGCAGCGGGAGCGCGCGGCTCGGCAGCTCGACGGTCTCGTACGCGATCGCCGTGGTGCCGGACTCGACGAGCGCGTCGGTGCACTCCTTGGAGGCGGCCAGGTGCAGGTAGGTGAAGAGCGTCTGGTCCTTGCGGAGGCGGTGGTACTCCTCCGCGATGGGCTCCTTGACCTTGAGCAGCAGGTCGGCGGTGGCCCACACCTCGTCGGCAGTCTCGAGGATGCGGGCGCCGGCGGCTACGTACTCGTCGTCCGTGATCGAGGAGCCGACACCGGCGTTGCGCTCGACGACGACCTGGTGACCGTTGCGCACGAGCTCGTGCACACCGGCGGGGGTGATGGCCACCCGGAACTCGTTGTTCTTGACCTCGCGGGGAATGCCGACCTTCACGTCGATCACGGTCCTTGGCTCAGAGGGTGTGGGGGCATTACTAGGCATACCCGGACGCGCACGGGCACACCGGGAGAGACCGCAGGAGAACGTGCGGCAGAGCCAGTCTAATGAAGGTGTTCCCGCTGTCTAGCCTTTCATTGCATCAATCTTCAGCGGGTGTGCTGCGGATTTCGTAGGCGTTAGCGTCTTGTTCCGAGTCAGGGTCGGGCTCCGCGGCCGGATCACGCTCCTGGAGCTCCTCCCCCAGCATCCGCTCGGCCGTGCCCCGGTGCATCCGGGCCGCCGCGGGGTCGCCGAGGCGCTCCAGCGTGTCCGCGAGCCGCAGGTGCAGCGCGGCCTGCAGCCGTGCGTCCTCGGCGTAACGCGCCCACTCCACGGCCTCCTGGCAGGTGCGCAGCGATTCCTCGGGCCGGCCCGCGTACTCCTGGACACGGGCCAGCTCGCTCAAGGCCCGGGCCTGGGCGGCCACATCGCCGCTCTTGCGATGCCCGGCGACCGCCGCGCGCCAGCCCCGCAACGCCTCGCCGTAGCGGCCCGCGTAGGTGTGGGCGGCGGCGATACGGCCGTAGAGCCGGGCGGCGTCCGCGCGCTCGTCGCGGGCGAGCCGCTGGGCGAGGGCCCGGCCGAACCAGTCGGCGGCCCGGTCGTAGTCCCCGAGCTCCAGGTGGGCGCCGCCTACGGATTCCATCGCGCGGCCAGTCGCATACGGGTCGTTCGCCTCGCGTCCGGCGTCCAGAGCCGCCCGATACCGCGCCAGCGCCTCCTTCGTACGGCCGGTTCCGGCGTCCAGGTCGGCGAGGTTCAGCAGGGCGGCGGCCTTCTCCCGGGGCAGGCCGCGGCGCTCGGCCACGCCGAGCACGAGGCGGTGGATGTCGTACAGGTCGGGTGCCGCCGCCTGCGTGCCGGAATGCGCGACCATCGCCCTGACCAGCTGGGCCATCAGACGCCGGGCCAGGGTGTCGAGCTCCCCGTCGGCCACCGCCAGCCGGGCCGAGGCGAGCAGGGCGGGCCTGCGGATCCGCAGCCAGTCGGCGGCCGCCCGCGGGGTGGGAAAGCGCAGGGCCTTGGGCATGCCCTGGAGCTTCTCCCGGGCCCCGGGGTCGTCCGTCTCGGTGATCGCCCGGCAGGACTGCAGCAGCCGGACCGTCCGCTCCAGCATGCGGGCACGCGCCAGCTGCAGTTCGGCGGGGCGGTCCTGGCTCTCGGCGAGGCCCTTGAGCAGGGGGTACAGGCAGCCGGGGACCTCGTACTGGGGCAGGGGCGAGTCCACGGCCCGCAGCAGGCCCAGGGCGACCAGGTCGTCGAGGGCGGTGCGGGCCCGGCTGACCGAGCTGCCGGCCAGCGCGGACGCGGTGTGCGGGTCCACCAGGCCGGCCGGGGCGAGGGCGAGCAGTCGCAGTGTCCGGGCGTGGCCGGCGGGCAGCGCGGAGTAGGCGAGCCGGAAGACCCGGCCGAGGGGTGTGCCCTCGTTGCCGTCGGCACGCAGGTGTTTGGCGAGGTCGGCGACGGCGGCCTTGGGGCGGGCGGCGAGCCAGCCACCGGCCAGCATCAGCGCGGCCGGCTGCGCCTGGCACTCCTCGACGAGCCCCTCGGCGGCCCGCGGGTCGACCGTGATGCGGACCGAACCGGTGTGCCTGGTCAGCAGTTCGAGGGCGGACTTGGTGTCGAGTCCGCCGAGGGTGCAGGGACGCACGTCGGAGATGCCGGTGAGCGGGCCGCCGGAGACGGCGACGACCAGGCAGTCCGGGGTGTCCGGCAGCAGAGCGTCGACCTGTGCGGCGTCGGCCGCGTCGTCGAGCAGGAGCAGCGCGCGCCGGTCGGCGAGGGCGTCGCGCAGTGCCTCGGTGAGGATGTCCTCGCCGGCCCCGGGCGGGGCCGGCAGCTCCAGGGCGGCGAGGAGTTCGCGGGCGGCACGCCCGACGGGCACGGGCGTGCCGTCGGGGTCGCTCAGCCGGACCCGCAGCACCCCGTCCGCGTACCGGTCGGCGACCTGCCGTACGAGTTCCTCGGCGAGCGCCGTACGGCCGGATCCGGGACGGCCCGCGATGAGAAGCACGCGCGCGCGTGGAGCCTTCTTTCCGGAGAGGGTGTCCAGTCCGGCGCGCTCGATGTCGGCGCGCAGCTCCTTCAACTCCCGTGTGCGGCCCAGGAAATGTCCCTTCGCGGCCGTGTGTCCCGACAGCTGCACACCGTCCGCGTCGACCGCCTGATCCGTCACGGGCCACACTCCCGTCCCACCGCACGCGCAAGCCCGCCGGGACTCCGGATCGGGCGTTTCCAGAGCCTAGTTCACGCTCTGCGACGATCCGTGTGGAGCACGGCGGGCACGGCAGGGACGTCCCCCGATCGGATCAGGCGATCGTCACACCGGGGACGTATTGGGTTCAGGACTCGTAGGGACGCGCAGGCCAGGGCGCCTCCGCCGGGCGCAGCGCCTCGAGCCCGTCGCCGTTCCGCGCGGCGACCAGCGAGAGGACGCCGACGACGAGGCAGTTGTTGTGCAGCTCGCCCGCGAGCACGCCCCGGACGAGCTCGTCGAGGGGCACGCGCGCGTGCTCCAGGTCGGCCTCCTCGTCCTCGACCTCGAAGCGCTGCCCGTCCGCCTCGGACAGATCACGGGCCAGGAAGATCCGTACGGCCTCGTCGCAGCCGCCGGGCGTGGTGTAGACGTCGGTCAGGACCCGCCAGTCCTCGGCCTTGACGTGCGCTTCCTCGTACAGCTCGCGCTGGGCCGCGTGCAGCGGGTTCTCGCCGGGCACGTCGAGGAGGCCGGCCGGGATCTCCCACAGCTTGTGGCGCACGGGGTGGCGGTACTGCTTGATGAGCAGGACACGGCCTTCGCCGTCGAGGGCGAGGACGGCCACGGAGCCGGGGTGGACCTGGTAGTCGCGGCGGACCACCGAGCCGTCGGGCATGACCACCTCGTCCGTGCGGACCGAGGTCTTGTTGCCCACGAAGGGGGTCTCCGTCGCCCGGATCTCCCACTGCTCGGGGGTGTCCTTGATCGTCATGTCCTGTCCTTCCACACACAAAAAAGAGACCGGGGCGCCCACCTTTTGAATGCGCGCACCCCGGCCACCGTACAACCGTTGTGTTACTTGGAACTCTTCCGCTCGACCGCGGCCTTCACCAGACCGGCGAACAGCGGATGCGGACGCGTCGGCCGCGAGCGCAGCTCGGGGTGCGCCTGCGTGGCGACCAGGTAGGGGTGGACGTCACGCGGGTACTCGACGTACTCGACGAGCTTGCCGTCCGGCGAGGTGCCGGAGAACAGGATGCCCGCCTTCTTCTCCAGCTCGGCGCGGTAGGAGTTGTTCACCTCGTACCGGTGGCGGTGCCGCTCCTCCACGTACTCCTTGCCGTCGTACACCTCGCGCACGATGGAGCCCTCGGCGAGCTTGGCGGGGTACATGCCCAGGCGCATCGTGCCGCCCATGTCGCCCTCGCCGGCGACGATGTCGAGCTGCTCGGCCATGGTCGAGATGACCGGGTGGGCGGTGGCCGGGTCGAACTCGGTGGAGTTGGCGTCGGAGATGTCGGCGAGGTTGCGGGCCGCCTCGATCACGATGCACTGCAGACCCAGGCACAGGCCGAGCAGCGGGATCCTGTTCTCGCGGGCGTAGCGGATCGCGCCGACCTTGCCGAGCACACCGCGGTCGCCGAAGCCGCCCGGGACGCAGATGCCGTCGACGTCGGCGAGCTGCGCCTTGGCGCCCGCCGGGGTCTTGCAGTCGTCGGACGTGACCCACTTGATCTTCACGCGGGCCCTGTTGGCGAAGCCGCCCGCGCGCAGCGCCTCGGTGACCGAGAGGTAGGCGTCGGGCAGGTCGATGTACTTGCCGACCAGGGCGAGGGTGATCTCGTGGTCGGGGTTGTGGACGCGGTCGAGCAGGTCGTCCCAGGTCGTCCAGTCCACGTCGCGGAACGGCAGGTCCAGCTTGCGGACGACATAGGCGTCCAGGCCCTCGCCGTGCACGGTCTTCGGGATGTCGTAGATCGAGCGGGCGTCGGGGCAGGCGACCACGGCCGCCTCGTCGACGTCGCACATCAGCGAGATCTTGCGCTTGATCGCGGTCGGCACCTCGCGGTCGCAGCGCAGCACGATCGCGTCCGGCTGGATACCGATGTTGCGCAGGGCCGCAACCGAGTGCTGGGTCGGCTTCGTCTTCAGCTCTCCCGAGGGGCCGATGTACGGCAGGAGCGAGATGTGGACGACGAAGACGTTGTCACGGCCGACCTCGTGACGGACCTGGCGGACCGTCTCCAGGAACGGCAGGGACTCGATGTCACCGACGGTGCCGCCGACCTCGGTGATGACGACGTCCACCTCGTCCGTCGCCATGCGGCGGATGCGATGCTTGATTTCGTTGGTGATGTGCGGGATGACCTGCACGGTGTCGCCCAGGTACTCACCGCGCCGCTCCTTGGCGATCACCGTCGAGTAGACCTGGCCTGTAGTGACATTGGCGGAGCCGTCCAGGTCGCGGTCGAGGAAGCGCTCGTAGTGTCCGATGTCCAGGTCGGTCTCGGCGCCGTCGTTGGTGACGAAGACCTCGCCGTGCTGGAACGGGTTCATGGTGCCCGGGTCGACGTTCAGATACGGGTCGAGCTTCTGCATCACGACTCGCAGACCCCGCGCCTTGAGCAGCATGCCGAGGCTGGAGGCGGTCAGACCCTTGCCGAGAGAGGAGGCGACACCCCCGGTGACGAAGATGTGCTTGGTCGTCGTGGCTGCGCTGTTTCGAAAAGCCGGCATGGCCAAGAGGGGGCTCCCGTGGTCGCGGTCTGGGGGTGCGGTTCGGGGGTTTCTCTCCCACCGGTCCACGGGCTACCAGGGTATCAGCGCCGACGGGCCCTGGCTTCCGGCCACGCTCCGCGCACGCGCCGACACGGGTGCGTACGGCCCGCGCGCCGCTCACCCTTCGCTCACCCGACCGGCCCACCCGCGTTGCCCGGAGCGGCACGCAGATCATCTACGTGCGTCGTATCCTGCTCGGACACTCGCTGCCGAGCCCGGCCGGGTAACACGGCACCACCCCCGCCCGTACATACCGGAACAACTAGAGCTCGTCAGTTCGTTGAGCAGTAATTGTCGTTTTGCCATACGGCTGGAGCGACTGCTTTGCTTCACCGCTCAACGACGCAGTACAACGACCCCTTGACCTCACTAGCGACAGCCCCCTTTCGGGGGTGACGTGGCCGTTCGACTGGAGATGCACGTGGCCGGGCGCATCGAAGACTACGCACTCATCGGAGACATGCAGACAGCAGCGCTGGTCTGCCGTGACGGCACGGTGGACTGGCTGTGCCTGCCGCGCTTCGACTCGCATGCCATCTTCGCCGGTCTGCTGGGCACCGAGGAGCACGGCTTCTGGCGTCTCGGCCCCGCGCACGCCTCCGACGCGCAGCCGCCCACCGCGGCCCGGCGCAGCTACCGAGGCGACTCGCTGATCCTGGAGTCCGAGTGGGACACCCCGCGCGGCACGGTCCGGGTGATCGACTTCATGCCTCCGCGTGACGGCGCCCCGCAGCTGATCCGGATCGTGGAGGGCGTCTCCGGCCGCGTCCCGATGCGTTCCGCGCTGCGGATGCGTTTCTCGTACGGCCGTGTCGTCCCGTGGGTGCACAAGCACGAGGGGCGCACCGTGGCCGTGGCGGGCCCGGACTCCGTGTGGTTCGACACGGAGTGCGAGACCTACGGCAAGTCACTGACGACGTACACGGACTTCACGGTCGCCCCGGGTGACCGGCTCGCGTTCACCATCTCCTGGCAGCCCTCGCACAAGGAGCCGCCGCCGCTGCCGGAGCCGGAGCAGTCGCTGGAGGCGACGGAGGAGTTCTGGCGGGAGTGGGTGGAGCACTGTACGTACCACGGACCGTACCGCGAGGCCGTGATCCGCTCCCTGATCACGCTGAAGGCCCTGACGTACGCCCCCACCGGCGGCATCGTCGCCGCCCCCACCACCTCCCTCCCCGAGGACATCGGCGGCGTCCGCAACTGGGACTACCGCTACACGTGGCTGCGCGACGCGGCGATCACCCTGTCCTCCCTGCTGCGCACCGGCTATCGCGACGAGGCCCGTGCCTGGCGCGAGTGGCTGCTGCGCGCGGTCGCCGGC
Organism: Streptomyces sp. HUAS ZL42; assembly: GCF_040782645.1. Lineage (GTDB taxonomy): Bacteria > Actinomycetota > Actinomycetes > Streptomycetales > Streptomycetaceae > Streptomyces. Next base: position 7,673,207 of record NZ_CP160403.1, on the reverse strand, counting down.
GACCCCGAGAACCTGCAGATCATGTACGGCATCGCGGGTGAGCGCGAGCTGGGCGAGGCGGAGCTGGACTGGCTGCCCGGCTACGAGAACTCCGCGCCGGTCCGGGTCGGCAACGGCGCCGCGCACCAGCTCCAGCTGGACGTGTACGGCGAGGTCACCGAGGCCCTGCACCTTGGGCACATGACGGGCCTGGCCCGCAGCGACTACGCCTCCCTGCTCCAGCTGAAGCTGATCCGCTACCTGGAGGACCACTGGGACGAGCCGGACGAGGGCATCTGGGAGGTGCGCGGGCCGCGCCGCCACTTCGTGCACTCCAAGGTCATGGCCTGGGTGGCGGTCGACCGCACGATCAAGCTGATCGAGTCCGGGGACGCGGACGGTCCGCTGGAGAAGTGGCGCGAACTGCGCGACGACATCCACCGGGACGTGTGCGAGAAGGGCTACGACAAGGAGCGCAACACCTTCACTCAGTCGTACGGCTCGAAGGAGCTGGACGCCTCGCTGCTGCTGATCCCGCAGATGGGCTTCCTGCCGCCCGACGACAAGCGCGTCATCGGCACCATCGAGGCGATCCAGCGCGAGCTCTCCACGCCGGACGGCTTCATCCTGCGCTACCCGACGCAGGGCGACGACGAGGGCGTCGACGGGCTGCCCGGTGACGAAGGGGCCTTCCTCGCCTGCTCGTTCTGGATGGCGGACGACCTCGCGATGATCGGCCGCGTCGACGAGGCCCGCAAGCTGTTCGAGAAGCTGCTGTCGCTGCGCAACGACCTCGGGCTGCTGGCCGAGGAGTGGGACCCGCGCCTGAAGCGCCAGGTCGGCAACTTCCCGCAGGCCTTCAGCCACGTTCCGCTGATCGACACGGCCCTGCGGCTGACGGCTTCCGGCGCGTACGGCGGCTGAACAGGACTCACCGGTCGGGCCCGCCTAGCCTGGAAACAGACGACTGCCCCTGTCCGGAAGGGGGCTGCTATGGCTTCCCACTCGAAGGCGGGCGCGGCCCTCGCCGCGCTGCGTGAGGATCTGGTCGGCGACGTGTTCGCTCCGGGGGATCCGGGCTACGACGAGGCCCGCAGCGTCTTCAACGCGATGATCGACCGGCGCCCGGCGGTGATCGCGCAGTGCGTGGACGAGAACGACGTGGTGCGCGCCGTGCGCTTCGGCCGGGAGCTGGACCTGGACATCGCCGTGCGCGGCGGCGGGCACAGCGTGGCGGGGATGGCGTCGAACGACGGCGGTCTGGTCGTGGATCTGCGTCACATGCGCGCGGTCACCGTCGATCCCGCGGCAGAGGCGATACGTCTCGCGGGCGGCGCCACGATGAGCGACATGGACCGTGCCACCCAGCCGTACGGCCTCGCGACCACGGGCGGCCGGGCCTCCACCACCGGCGTGGGCGGCTTCGTCCTCGGAGGCGGCACGGGCTGGCTGGACCGCTACTGCGGGCTCGCGATCGACAACCTGCTCGGCGTCGAGCTGGTCACCGCCGACGGCGAGCGGATCCACGCCAACGCCGACGAGAACGCGGACCTGTTCTGGGCCCTGCACGGGGGCGGCGGCAACTTCGGCGTCGCCACCGCGCTCACGCTGAAGCTGCACGAACTGCCCGCGTTCTCCATCGCCATGGTCCTGTACCTGCCCGAGTTCGGCGACGACGTGATCCGCACCTTCCGCGAGATCATCGAGGCCGGTCCGTGGGAGGTGGGCGGCGGTGTCCTGTATCTCACCGCCCCGCTCGAGGAGTTCGTACCGGTGCGGCTGGTGGGGAAGCTGGTGTGCGCCGCGCTGCTGACGTACGCCGGTGCCGAGGAGGACATGCGCAAGCTGGCCCAGCCGCTGCTGGCGCTGCCGCACGAGGCGGAGATCGTCGGGGCGATGCCGTACGCCGACGTCCAGTGCATGATCGACGATCCGCCCGGGATGCGGAACTACTGGTCGGCGGAGTACCTGACCGGGCTGCCCGACGACCTCGTCGAGGTCTTCTGCGCCCGGGCGCACAGCATGCCCGTGCCGACGGGGACCCAGCACGTGCTGTTCCCGCAGGGCGGCGCGGTCGCAGACGGTCCCGCCGAATACCCCGTCGCGTTCCGGGACGCCCCGTGGGTCGTGCACCCCTTCGGCATCTGGGAGGAGCCGGCCGACGACGAGCGGGCGATCCAGTGGGTCCGGGACGTCCGCGCCGACGTGCGGCCGTGGAGCACCGGCGCGGCCTACCTCAACTTCATCGGCGACGAGGGCGCGGAGCGGGTGGTGGCCGGCCTGGGTGCCGAGAACACCCGGAGGCTGGCCGAGCTGAAGCGGCGCTACGACCCCGACAACGTGTTCCGCTTCAACCACAACATCACGCCGGCCTGAGGGCCGTGAGCGTCCGCTCTCCCGCCGGATCGGCCGCCGTCGCCGGGACGAGGGCGATCTCGTCGAGCCCGGCCTCGGCGTAGGTCTCGATGCGGGCGCGTACCGTGTCGAGATCGCCGACCAGGCCGACGGCGCGCGCCGCCGTCGGGGGGAGGGCCCGCAGCAGGATGTCGGTCCCGGTGCCGCCGGCGGCCAGTTCCACGGCCTCGCCGAAGCCCGCCGCGATGAACATGTCGCGGTAGCCCGGCACCGTCAGATACCCGGCGATGCTGCGCAGGATCTGGTCGAGGGAGGCGGGCTCAGGATCGACGGCGGCAGGCAGCCAGGCGGCGAGCGTCGGCGGCGTACGACCCGCCCGTGCCGCGGCCCGGAGCATCTTGGCGCGCAGTTCGCGCACCTGCTCCGGGGAGACGAGATCGAGCAGCATGCGGTCGGCGTGCGCGGCGGCGGTGGCGATCGCGCGGTCGCCGAATGCCGCCACGGTGAGCGGGCCGCCGGGTGGCGCGAGGCGGCGCCGGAAGCCGCTGCCGGGCACGACCGGCTCGCCCGGCACACCGTGCAGGAGGCCGCGCACGGCGGCCGCGGTCTCCTCCAGGACGGCCGCGGGCCGGACGCGGGGCCGCCCGTGCACACCCTCGACCACCCGTCTGCTGGACGTCCCGAGCGCCACGCCGACGGGCCGGCCGAGGACGGCCGCGACCGAGGACGCGCCCCGGGCGATCGTGTACGGGTCGCGCACGGACACCGGCACGGGCCCGGCGGTCACCGTGACCCGCCCCGTGACCCACCCGATCGCCGTGGCGAGGACGAACGCGTCCCACGTGGGTCCCTCTCCGGCCCACACCTCGCGGTAGCCGAGCCGGTCGGCCAGCGCTGCCACCCGCACCGGCTCGTCGACGGGACCGTCGTCCTCCCGCGCCACGGCGACCACGCTGATGTCCATGCCGACGCCGCTACCCGGCCGCTACCGCCCTAACCCAGGGCTGCCATCACCTCGTCCGCGGCCCGCTCCCCCTCGTCGCCGCCTTCTGATCACACCCGTAACCCGCCCGAAGATGTTGCCGGAACGTCTGCGCAGGTAGCGTCCGCTGCATGGACAGCCGCACGGACCACCGACCCGAGAGCCACGGCGCCGGGATCACCGTTCAGCGGGCACTGGAGCTGCCCGGTCTGCGCAGCGGGCTCCCCGAGGTCCTCGCGGGCGCCGAGCGGCTGGGCCGTACGGTGCGCTGGGTGCACGCGGGCGAGGTGCCGCACATCGCCTCCCTGCTCAAGGGCGGCGAGCTGCTGCTGACCACCGGCTACGGGCTCGGCACCCGTCCGGCCGAACAGCGCGCGTTCGTGCGCACCCTCGCCGAGCGCGGCATCGCGGCGCTGGTCGTCGAGCTCGGCCCGCGCTTCACCCGCCTGCCGGCCGCCCTGGTCGAGACCGCACGGGCAGCCGGCCTGCCCCTCGTCCAACTGCACCGCGAGGTGCCGTTCGTGACCGTGACCGAGGAGATCCACACCGAGATCGTCAACGGCCACTACGCGCTGCTGCAGCGGGCGGAGGAGGTGCACCACCGTTGTACGGAGGCCCTGCTGGGCGGCGGCGGAATCCCCCAGGTCCTGGGCATCCTGGCCGACTTCGGCGGCAACCCGGTCTTCCTGGAGACGACGGACGGGCAGCTGCTGTACGCCGCCGGGGCGGGGCCCGAGGGGGCGGATCCGCTGCAGGTGTGGGAGGGACTGCGCGGCCCGCACAAGGACGCCCCGCCGCCGTCGGGGACGGTCCTCGTGGACGTACCCGGCGGAGGGCCGGGCACGGGCTCGGTCCGCGCCAGGCTCGTGCTGCTTCCCGTACGCGGCCCGCTCGCTCCCGTGCACCGGATGGCCGCCGAGCGGGCGGCCGGCATCCTCGCCGTGGTGCTGATGCAGGCCCGCCAGGAGGAGGAGCTGGCGGCACGCGGCCGGGGCGACTTCCTGACCGATCTCGCCGAGGGCCGTATCGCGGCGGAGGACGCCCCCGCGCAGGCGCGCGTGCTGGGCTTCAGACCGGGCAGGAGCCCGCTGCTGCCGGTGGTGATGCGGCTGGGCGACGCGCTCTCGCCCGGCGGCGGCTGGGCGGTGCTGGCGCGTGCGGTGGGGGAGGAACTGGCCACGGTGGGGGTTCCGGTCCTGTTGGGCGTACGACCGGTCGAGGGCCGGGTGATGTTGCTGCTGGGCCTGCGCTCGGAGCCGGAGCGGTCGGCGGTCGCGGACCGGGTCGCGGCGGCGCTGCGGGCGGGCGTGGAGCGGGCCGGGATGCAGCGGCCGGGGGCCCAGCCTCCGGTCGTGGTCGTCGGGGTGGCCGGCAGCTGGGCGGCGGCGTCGGCGGGTCTGCGGCACGCGGCGGAGACGGCGACGGCGGCGCAGGGCCTGTCGGACCGCCTTTGGTACGACGCCCGCCGCCTGGACATCGACCTGCTCCTGTGGCGCCTGCGCGACCAGCCTGACCTGGCGGCCTTCGTGGACCGGGCCATCGGCCCGGTCCGGGACCACGACCACCGTTCCAAGCCGCCGCTGCTGCCCACGCTGGAGACGTACCTGGCCCACGCGGGCCGCAAGGCGGAGACGGCGCGAGAGCTGCATCTGAACCGGCAGACGCTGTACAACCGCCTCGCGAGAATCGGCGAGTTGCTGGGCACCGACCTCGACGACCCGCAGACGGTACTGGCGTTGAGCCTGGCGCTGCGGGCACGCCGGCACGTGCCCTGAGCGCTGCCTAGACGAGCGGCCGGGGCTGGGTCAGCTCGTCGTAGACGCTGAGGACCTGGGCGACGGTCTCGTCCTCGGTCGGCCAGGTCGCGGCCTGCCGCACGCCCCGCTCCCGCAGGAGCTGCCGGCGCTCGGGCTCGGCAAGGAGCCGCACGACGGCGTCGGCGAGCGCCTTCGCATCCCCGTACGGGACGAGTTCGGCGGCGTCGCCCACGAGTTCGGGGATGCCGCCGACGGCGGTCGCGACGAGCGGCACGCGCGCGTGGAGGGCCTCCTGGGCGAGGACGGAGCGCGACTCCCAGCGGCTGGGCAGGAGGGCGAGGTCCGCGGCGGCGAGCAGTTCGGAGACGTCGTCCCGGCGCCCGATGAGCCGCACGGGCAGTTCTTCGTCCTCGATACGGCCTTGCAGCTCCGTCCGCAGCGGCCCCTCCCCCGCGATCGCCACCAGCGGCAGCGGGTCCAGTCGGCGCCAGGCGCGCGAGGCGTCGAGCAGGACGTCGTATCCGCGGTGGCTGTCGAGGGAGCCGACGGCCATCAGCAAGGGGCGCCCGATGGCGCCGAGTTCGGCCCGCGCCTTGGGACGCAGCCGGTCGGGGTCCTCCACCCCTTCCGGCACGCGCGGCCCGGGCAGTGACACGGCGGCGAGCCGTGCGTCCCGCGCACCGGTCCGCCGCGCCCGGTCCACCAGGTCGGAGGAGGTCCCGAGCACCACGGACGCGGCCTTCACCACCCTGCGCTCCAGCAGGCGCAGCAGATGGGCGCGCGCCCCCTCGGCGTGCGCACGGTTGTGCCAGGTGACCACGAGCGGGGTGCTGCGTCCGCCGAGGGCGAGCACGGCCCGGAACGAGGCGTGCAGCCCGTGCGCGTGCACGAGGTCGGCGCCCGTGCAGGCCGCGCGCAGGGCGGACACGGACGCCGGGTCGCTGCTGCGTGGCACGTGTACGTGTTCGGCACCGGCGCCCGCGAAGTCGTGGATGCGTTCGGCCTCCACAGGGGCGCACACCGTCACCCGCACGCCCCGCGCGACGAGCCCCGCGGCCAGGGACCGCACATGCGCGCTGCTGCCGGCGTTGCCGCCACCCAGCACCTGCACGGTGCGCAGCGGCGACTGGCCGAGCGAGGACGGACTGCTCACGGGGCTCACGTGGCCGGGGCTCCTGGTTCGGCTTCGGACGGTCACGAAGAAACGTACAGAAGGATCGTGCGGAGAGGGTGTGCCGCACGGTTGCCTCCACGTACTGCGCGTACTGCGCGTACTGAGCCAAGGATGCCAGGCCGTACGGCCGTTCCCGCAAAGCCGCAGGATGCGGGCCTCGCGGCAACACGGCAACGCGACGCGACCTGCCACTCGTACGAGTGAGCCGGCAGTAGTGGCGCGGAACGCCCTACACGCCCTCCCGAGCCGACGCCAGCAGCTCTTCCGCGTGCGCCCGCGCGGTCTCCGAGTCCTCCTGCCCCGCCAGCATGCGCGACAACTCCCGGATACGGTCCTCCCCTTCGAGCACCTTCACACCAGACCGCGTGACCGAGCCGTCGTTCGTCTTCTCGACCAGCAACTGCCGGTCGGCGAAAGCAGCGACCTGCGGCAGGTGCGTCACCACGACGACCTGCGCGGTCTTCGCAAGACGGGCGAGCCGCCGCCCGATCTCCACGGCCGCCTTGCCGCCGACGCCCGCATCGACCTCGTCGAACAGGTACGTCGGCACCGGGTCCGTCCCCGCGAACACGACCTCGACGGCGAGCATCACGCGCGACAGCTCACCACCGGACGCGCCCTTGGCGATCGGGCGCGGCGGCGCCCCCGGGTGCGGGGCCAGCAGCAGCTCGACCTCGTCGACGCCCGACGGCCCGTACGCGACGAAACGCCCGCCGACCTCGACGCCCTCCGCGTCCTCGGTCTGCCGGATGGCGAAGGACACGCGCGCGTGCGGCATGGCGAGCGAGGCCAGTTCGGCCGTCACGGCAGCCGCGAACCGCTCCGCGGCCTCCGTCCGCGCGTCCGTCAGCGCCTGTGCCAGCCCGCCCAGTTCGCTGCGCAGCGCATCCCGCTCACCCGTCAGCTCGTCGATCCGCTCGTCGTCGGAGTCGAGCTCGGTGAGCCGCGTGGCACCCCGCTCGGCCCACGCCAGCACGGAGGCGACGTCCTCGCCGTACTTGCGTGTCAGCGCGTTCAGCGCGGCCCGCCGCTCCTCCACGGCAGCCAGCCGCAGCGGATCGGCGTCCAGGTCGTCGGCGTACCCCGCGAGCTCGCCCGCGACATCACCGAGCAGGATCCCGATCTCCCCGATCCGGTCGGCGAGCGCGGCCAGCGCCGGATCGTGCGACCGCACGGCCTCCAGGGCCCGCTGGGCGCCCGCGACGAGCGTGGCGGCGTCGATGCCCTCCGGGTCCTCGGGATTGCCCGCCAGCGCGCCATGAGCGGCCGTGGCGGCCGAGGACAGCGCCTCGGCGTGCCCCAGCCGCTCCGCCTCCTCCGCCAGCTCCACGTCCTCACCTGCGCGCGGTTCGACGCCGGCGATCTCGTCGAGCCCGTAGCGCAGCATGTCGGCCTCCTGGGCCCGTTCACGCGCGCGCGTGGTGATGTCCTCGAGCTCGGCGGAGACGGCCCGCAGCCGCCGGTAGGCCTCGCCGTACTTGGCCAGCGGTCCCGCGACGGCGTCACCGGCGTACCGGTCGAGCGCCTGCCGCTGCCGGGACAGCTTCAGCAGCCCCTGCTGATCGGTCTGCCCGTGCACGGCGACGAGTTCGTCGGCGAGTTCGGCGAGCACACCCACGGGCACGCTGCGCCCGCCCAGGTGTGCCCGCGACCTGCCTTCGGCGGAAACGGTACGGCTGATCAGCAGCGCCCCGTCGTCGAGTTCGGCCCCGGCCTCCTCGGCCCGTACGGCGACCGAGGCGTCCGCGGGCACGGTGACCCGCCCCTCGACGACCGCCTTCTCGGCCCCGATCCGCACGAGCGCCGGGTCGGCACGCCCGCCCAGCAGCAGCCCGAGGCTGGTGACCACCATGGTCTTGCCCGCACCCGTCTCACCCGTGACGGCGGTGAAGCCGGGTGACAACTCGACGACCGCGTCGTCGATGACTCCGAGCGACCGTATCCGCATCTCCTCCAACACGGACAAGACCTTACGAGGTCGGGACGGAGATGTGCGAGGTGCCCTGTCACCCGCGTGAGTGGTCCGGCCTCAAGGGGCGCGGGGAACTGCGCGACAAGCCACAAACCACCCGCGCCCGCCGGCCGTGACAAGCCACCCCTCACGGACGGCTAATGCGGCGCCCCTCGCCAGCCAGACACGGGCAACGCAAACTTCGCCACCAGCCGATCAGTGAACGACGCATGATGCAGCCGAGCCAGCCGCACCGGCACAGCCCCCCGCCGCACCTCGACCCGCGCCCCGGGAGGCAGCTCAACCGTCCGCCGCCCGTCACACCACAGGACCCCCGGCGGGATGTGCGGCAGAACCTCCACCGCAAGCACGGAATCCGGCGAAGTCACCAACGGCTTCGCGAACAACGCATGCGCACTGATCGGCACCATCAGCAGCGCCTCGACCTCGGGCCAGACCACAGGCCCACCCGCCGAGAACGCATACGCCGTCGACCCGGTCGGCGTCGACAGCACGATCCCGTCGCACCCGAACCCCGTCACCGGCCGCCCGTCGATCTCCAGGACGACCTCGAGCAACTTCTCCGCGCCGGCCTTCTGGACGGCCGCCTCGTTCAGCGCCCAGTCCGTGTGCACGATGTCCCCGTTCTGGTGAACGACGACGTCGACGGTCATCCGCTCCTCGACCTCGTACGCCTTGGTCACCACCCGGTCGACGACCTTGTCGAGATCGTCCCGCTCGGCCTCCGCGAGGAACCCCACACGTCCGAGGTTGACGCCGAGCATCGGCACACCGGACGCCCGGGCGAACTCGGCCCCGCGCAGCAGTGTCCCGTCGCCGCCCAGCACGATCAGCAGCTCACACCCGTCGAGGCACTGCGGAGTCGCCTCCTTGACCAGCTCCACCTCGTCCGGGAGTGGCAGGTCGGCCGCCTCGTACTCGAGGACGCGCACGCCGATGCCCTCCCGCAGCAGCCCCTTGACGACGAGCTCCGCGCTCCGGATGGCCGCCGGCCGCCCCGTGTGGGCGAGCAGGAAAACAGTACGAGCTCGGTTCTGTGTCAACGCGGCCCCTCCGCCACTGCACGGTCAACGTCGGCCGGGTCCGGAGCGGGTGCCCCGGCACGCAGCCACAGGAAGTACTCGACATTGCCCGAGGGCCCGGGCAGGGGACTGGCGGTGACACCCTTCACCCCGAGCCCCAGGTCCCATGCCTTCTGGGCCACGCCGCGCACGGCCTCGGCCCGCAGCTGCGGGCTCCGTACGACTCCCCCGCTTCCCAGTCGTTCCTTCCCCACTTCGAACTGCGGCTTGACCATCATCACCAGATCGGCGTCCGGCTTCACGCACCGCACCAGGGCGGGCAGCACCAGTCCGAGCGGGATGAAGGACAGATCCCCCACGACAAGATCCACTGGCTCCCCATCGATCGCTTCGAGCGTCAACTCGCGTACGTTCGTACGATCCTTGACGGTGACGCGTTCATCGCTCTGCAGAGTCCATGCGAGTTGTCCGTATCCGACGTCCACGGCGACGACGTGCGCGGCGCCCGACCGCAGCAGGACGTCCGTGAAACCCCCGGTGGAGGCGCCCGCGTCCAGAGCCCGCCGCCCCTCGACGAGCAGCCCCTGCGGCACGAACACCTGCAACGCGCCGGCGAGCTTGTGCCCGCCCCGGGACACGTAGTCGGGATCGTCGGCGGCGGCGGCGACGGCGATCGCCGCCGCCGTCTCCACCTGCGTGGCGGGCTTGGTCGCGACGGTCTTGCCGACGGTGACGCGCCCTGCGGCGATCAGCTGGCTCGCGTGCTCGCGCGAGCGCGCGAGCTTCCGGCGGACCAGCTCCGCGTCGAGACGGCGGCGTGCGACTCCTGCCACGTTCGGTTCAGCTCCCGTTTCCGTACGAATGGATGGTGTGGCCCGAAGGGCCTCGTTGAGGGGTGGTGGTCGGGTGACGGGTGGGCGGCGCCGGAGGTCCCGGGCGGGCGTCGAGCGCGGTGAGCGCGTCGCGCAGCCCCCCGTGTACATCCTCGTACACCTCGATGTGTCCGTCCGTGGCGAGGTGGTCGGCGTCGGCCAGCCGCTGCAGCTGGGCGTCGACCTCGGCGTTGCCGGTGGGGCTGCGGGGCACGTTCAGCGGGGCGGGGGCGGCGGGGTCGTACTCGGGCCGTACCTCCGCCGTCTCCTCAGGGATCTCCGTCTGCGGAACCGAGTCGCTCATGCCCAGACGCTACCTCGAAGCCCTGCGGTACCGTCGATCGCGATGGCCACGATTGAGGAGTGCCGCGCCGCACTCGAAAAACTCTCGGACAACATGCAGAACGCCGAAGGGGACGTCCGCACGGCCGCTGCCATGGACCGTTCGGTGAGCTGCCACATCACCGACCTCGACGTCACCTTCGTCGGCCGTATGGCGGGCGGCCGGATCGTGGTGCACGACACACTCGAGGGCCTCCCGCGAGAGAAGGCCCAGATCAGGCTGACCATGGCCGGTAACGACCTGGTCGCGATGGTCGACGGTGAGCTGCACTTCGCGAAGGCCTGGGGCTCGGGCCGGGTGCGGCTGGAGGCCGCCCTCATGGACCTGTTCCGGCTCAGGAAGCTTCTGTGACCGGCACGCGTGTGCGTGCCTTCCGCGCGGCCGGCACCACCAGCGGCGTCCCCGTCTCCGGATCGTCGATGACCTGGCAGCGGAGTCCGAAGACCTCTTCGACCAGCCCGGCGGTGACGACGTCGTTCGGCGCGCCCTGAGCGATCACCTCGCCGCCCTTCAGAGCGATGAGGTGGGTCGCGTACCGGGCCGCGTGGTTGAGGTCGTGCAGGACGGCGACGAGCGTCCGCCCCTGCTCCTCGTGCAGCTCCGCGCACAGGTCGAGGACGTCGATCTGGTGCTGGATGTCGAGATAGGTCGTCGGCTCGTCGAGCAGCAGCAGCGGGGTCTGCTGGGCGAGGGCCATCGCGATCCACACGCGCTGGCGCTGACCGCCGGAGAGCTCGTCGACGTACCGGTCGGCGAGCTCGACGACCCCGGTCTGCGCCATCGACTCCTGGACGACCCGCTCGTCGTCGCTCGACCACTGGCGCAGGATCCCCTGGTGGGGGTAGCGGCCGCGGCCCACCAGATCGGCAACCGTGATCCCGTCGGGCGCGATGGACGACTGCGGCAGCAGGCCCAGTGTCCGAGCGACCTTCTTCGCGGGCATCGACTGGATGACCTGCCCGTCGAGCAGAACCCGGCCCTGCGTCGGCTTCAGCATCCGCGACAGCGCCCGCAGGAGCGTCGACTTGCCGCACGCGTTGGGGCCGACGATCACGGTGAAGGAGTTGTCCGGAATCTCCACCGACAACTGCTCCGCGATCACGCGCTGGTCGTAGGCGAGGGTGACGTTCTCGGCGGACAGGCGGTTCACGGTGCTCCTTGGGTTGATCGGGCCGGCGGTGACGCGCGGGTCGGCACTCATATCCGGCCCGCCCTGCGCTCGGTGACAAGGAGCCACAGCAGGTAAATCCCGCCCAGCACCCCGGTGACCACGCCCACGGGCAGCTGGTCGGCGCCGAAGGCCCGCTGGGAGGCCCAGTCGGCGGTGACGAGGAGGGTGGCGCCCATGCATAGGGACGGCAGGAGATTCGGCCCGGGCGCGCGGGTCAGGCGGCGGGCGAGCTGCGGCGCGGTGAGCGCCACGAAACTGACGGGACCGGCCGCGGCGGTGGCGGCCGCGGTGAGCAGGACGGCGGAGACCATCAGCAGCAGGCGTACACGCTCCACACGCACCCCGAGTGCGCCCGAGACGTCGTCGCCCATCTCCATCATCCGCAGCCCTCGCGCATTGGCGAGGACGAGCGGTACGAGCACGGCGCACAGGCCGAGCAGCGGCCAGACCTGGTCCCAGTCACGGCCGTTGAGCGATCCGGTCATCCACACGACCGCGCGGGCGGCGTCGACCAGGTCTGCCTTGGTGAGCAGATAGCCGTTGACCGCCGTGACGACCGCAGACACGCCGATGCCGACGAGCACCAGCCGGTAGCCGTGCACACCCCGCTTCCAGGACAGCAGGTAGATGGCGGCTCCCGTCACCAGGCCGCCCACGAGAGCTCCGGCGGTGACTTGCGTCGCGCTCCCGGAGAGCAGCACGATCACCACGAGCGCCCCGGCCGTCGCCCCCTGTCCGAGGCCGAGCACGTCCGGGCTGCCCAGCGGGTTGCGGGAGATGGCCTGGAACAGGGCCCCGCCCAGCCCGAGCGAGGCTCCGACCAGCAGGCCGACCAGGACCCGGGGCAGCCGCAGCTCGTTGACGATGAACTCCTGGCCCGGGTTGCCGTCGCCGGCCAGCGCCTTGAGCACGTCGGCGGCCGGGATGGGAAAGTCACCGGTGCCGATCAGCACGACACTCGCGGCGAGCGCGGCGAGCAGCAACAGGACGACGACGGTGAGGGCGCGGACGTCCAGCCGGACGGAGAGCCCGCCCGGGGTCCGCAGCACGCGGGTGCTGCGGACGGCACGCCGGGCCCGGGTGGTCTTCGGTGCGGTCGTCACAGCTGGGCCGTCCTCCTCCGTCGTACGAGAAAGATGAAGACCGGGCCGCCGATGATCGCCGTGATGATGCCGACCTGCAGCTCCGAGGGGCGGGCGACGACCCGGCCGATCACGTCGGAGCCGAGCAGCAGCACGGGCGACAGGATCGTCGCGTACGGCAGGATCCAGCGCAGGTCGGGCCCGGTGAAGGAGCGCACGACGTGCGGGACCATCAGTCCGACGAAAGCGATCGGCCCGCAGGCGGCGGTCGCGGCCCCGCACAGCACGGTGGCGGCGAGCATGGACAGCGCCCGGGTGCGGTTGAGGCCGGCGCCGAGGGCCTTGGCGGTGTCGTCGCCCATGGCCACGGCGTTGAGCGGCCGGGCGAGCGCGAGTGCCAGGACCGTACCCGCCGCCAGGAACGGCAGCACCTGCAGGATCGTCCCGTCGGTGGCCGACGACAGCGAACCCACCGTCCAGAAGCGCATCTTGGCCAGCGCCGCCTCATCCATGATCATCACGGCCTGGAGGTAGCCGTAGAGCGCGGCGCTGATCGCCGTGCCGGCCAGCGCGAGCCGCACCGGCGTGGCCCCCCGGCTGCCGCCGAGGAACCAGACGAGCGCGCCGACCGCGGCCGCCCCGACGAACGCGAACCACACATAGCCGCTCAGGCTCGTGACGCCGAAGTACGTCATGGCCGTGACGACCGCGGCCGAGGCACCCGCGTTGATGCCGAGCAGGCCCGGGTCGGCCAGCGGATTGCGGGTCAGCGCCTGCAGCACGGCACCGGAGAGGCCGAGCGCGGCGCCGGCGAGCAGCCCGAGGACGGTCCGCGACAGCCGCTCGTCGACCACGACGTCGCCGTACGTCCCCGAGTTCTCGAACAGACCGTGCCAGACCTGCGCGAGCGACAGCTCCTTCGCGCCGATGGTGATGCTCGCCAGCGCGACGAGCACGAGGATCAGGACGGCGACGAGGAGCCCAAGGGAACGTATCGCCCGGCGGGTTGGGGGCGCGGGGGCGGTCTCCGCGCGCTGTTCGGGAGGACTGTCGACCAACACGCGGTTAGGTTAGCCTATCCTCCCCTTTCGGCTCGATTCGCGTGCCGGTTCACAGCCCCAGCCGCGCCAGCGCCTTCCCCCCGTCCAGCGTGCAGGAGGCCTCCCCGGCCGCCGTCCAGGCCGCCGCGCACAGCGCCCGCAGGCCGTCCAAGGCCGCTCCCTCACCGTCGAGTTCCAGCCGCTCGGCACCCGCCGTCGCCGTCCAGCCACCGCACCGGAAACCGTCACCGGCCTCCGTGACATCCGGCTGCCCGGTCAGCAGCCCGCGCAGATCGGCGTCGACATACGTGGGCCGGTGCTGCGGCGGCGCGGCGAGCAGGTGCGCCCCGTCGGTCACGCCGGTCAGCACGAGCAGCGAGTCGACCTCCCCGTTGAACGCCCCCTCGATGTCGGTGTCCAGCCGGTCACCGACCACCAGCGGCCGCTCGGCACCGGTCCGCAGGATCGTCTCCCGATGCATCGGAGGCAGCGGCTTGCCCGCCACCTGCGGCTCGGCACCGGTCGCGATCCGCACGACCTCCACGGCCGCCCCGTTGCCCGGGGCGATCCCACGTGCGCTCGGAATCGTCAGGTCGGTGTTGGACGCGAACCAGGGCACCCCGCGCGCGATGGCGTAGCACGCCTCCGCGAAACGACCCCACGCCAGCTCGGGCCCCCCGTACCCCTGCACCACGGCCGCCGGATCGTCGTCGGCGGACTCGACGGGCTCGAGCCCGCGCTCGCGCAACGCCACCCGCAGACCCTCCCCGCCGATCACCAGCACCCGGGCGCCCGACGGCACCTGCTCACTGATGAGCCGGGCCACGGCCTGAGCCGACGTGATGACGTCCTCGGCACCCGTCGGCATGCCCAGCGCGGTCAGATGCGCGGCCACGACGTCCGGCGTCCGCAGCGCGTTGTTCGTGACATAGGCGAGATGCATCCCGCCCGAGCGGGCCGTGGCGAGGGACTCGACCGCGTGCACGATCGCGTTCCCGCCCGCGTACACCACCCCGTCCAGGTCGAGCAGCGCAGTGTCGTACGCCTCGCTCAGGGCCTGCCCACTGCCCTCGGGCCTCGTCCTGACGCTCTGGCTCATTCCACATCGCTCCTCGTTCGCTCGCTCTCCCCCGCATCATCCCGCACGCCACCGACACACGTACGATGCCGGGATGAACACTGCAGGTCACTCGGAAGCAACGGCGCGCCGGGGCCTGGAACTCGCCCCGTTCCGAGGCCTGCGCTACGACCCCGACCGGGTCGGCAGCCTGGCCGCCGTGACGTCACCGCCGTACGACGTCGTCGTACGCCCCGACGGCCTGCACCATCTCCAGTCCGCGGACCCGCACAACATCGTCCGCCTGATCCTCCCTCAGGACGGTACCCCCAGCGCCCGCAGCGAACAGGCCGCCGACACCCTGCGCCGCTGGCTCGACGAGGGCGTCCTGACCGCCGATCCCGAACCCGGCCTGTACGTCTACGAACAGCGCGACGGGGCCGGCATGCTCCAGCGAGGAATCATCGGCGCCCTGCGCCTCTCCGAGCCGTCCGAGGGCGTCGTCCTCCCCCACGAGGACGTCATGCCGCACGTCGTCGCCGACCGCGCGGCCCTGATGCGGGCCACCTCCGCGAACCTCGAGCCGCTGCTCCTGACGTACCGCGGCAACGGATCCGACGTGGTGGAACGCACCGCCGAACGGCCCCCGCTCCTGTCCACGACCACGGAGGACGGCTTCAGCCACCGTCTCTGGTCGGTGACGGACCCCGCCGACGTGGCACGCGTCCAGACCGACCTGGCCCATCACCAGGCCCTGATCGCGGACGGCCACCACCGCTGGGCCACCTACCTGCGTCTACGCGCGGAGCACCTCTCCCCCAGCCCCTGGGACTACGGCCTGGTGCTCCTCGTCGACACGGCCCGCTACCCACTCCGCGTCCGCGCCATCCACCGCCTCCTGCACACCCTGCCGGTCGCGGACGCCCTCGCCGGCCTGGAGGGACTGTTCCGGACACGACGCCTCGACGTGCCCCTGGCGGAAGCCCTCGACGCCCTGGCGGACGCGGCCTGCGCGGGCAACGCCTTCCTCCTCGCGGGGGACGGCGCCTTCCACCTCATCGACCGCCCCGACCCGGAGCTCCTGGCCCGTACGGTCCCCGCCGGCCACCCCGCGGCCTGGCGCACCCTGGACGCGACGGTCCTGCACGCCACGCTCCTCGCCCACGTCTGGCGCATCCCCGAGGACTCCCCGGCGCACATCGCCTACATCCACGACACGGCCGCCACGGTCGAGAAGGCGCAACGCGACGGCGGTACGGCGGTACTCATGCACCCGGTCCACGAGGACGTCGTCCGCGACCTCGCCCGCCAGGGCGTCACGATGCCCCGCAAGTCGACGTCGTTCGGCCCGAAGCCTGCCTCGGGACTGGTCCTGCGCGCGCTGGACCTCTGACGACGCAGACAGCAAGGGGCGGGACCTCTTTCCGAGATCCCGCCCCCTTCACCTACTGCCGTGCCGTCAGTCCTTGGCGTCCTCATCCGGGGACGTGGCCTCGGACTCGCCCTCGAACTCGCCCTCGGACTCGCCCTCGGTCTCGTCCAGAGCGTCGACGAACTCCACGCCGTCCAGCTCGGCGAGCCGGTCCGAGGCGTCCGTGCTGCCGTCCTTGTCGGCCTCGACCGCCTTCGCGAACCACTCACGCGCCTCGTCCTCACGACCGGCGGCGAGCAGCGCGTCGGCGTACGCGTACCGCAGCCGCGCGGTCCACGGCTGTACGGAGCTGGAGGCGAGCTCGGGGCTCTGCAGCGTCACGATGGCCGCGTCCAGCTGCCCCATGTCACGCCGGGCGCCGGCCGCGACGAGCCGCATCTCCACCTGCCCGGCCTTGTCGAGCTTGTGCACCTCGGGAGCGCCGGCCATGTCCAGCGCCTTCTCCGGCCGCCCGAGGCCGCGCTCGCAGTCGGCCATGACGGGCCACAGGTCCACGGTCCCGGTCATCCGCCGCGCGGCCCGGAACTCTGCGAGCGCCTCGCCGTACTTCTGGTTCGCGTACGCGGCGAAGCCGGCCGCCTCACGGACGGCGGCGACACGCGACGCCAGCCGCAGGGCCACCTTCGAGTAGCCGTACGCGCCTTCCGGGTCCTCGTCGATGAGCCGGGCGACCATCACCAGGTTCTTGGCGACGTCGTCGGCGAGCGTCTTCGGCAGACTCTGCAGCTCCTGCCGTACGTCCTTGTCGATCTCGTCGCCGGTGACGTCCTCCGGGATCGGCAGGCGCTTGATCGGCTCCCGGTCCCGCTCCCGCTCTTCGCGGAAACGGCCGCCGCCACGCCGGTCGTCACGTCCGTCCCGCCCGTCACGGCCCCGGAAGCCACCGGGGCGACCGCCCCGGTCGTCACGGCGGGGTCCGCGGCTTCCGCGGTCGTCCCGGCTGCGGAAGCCGCCGCGGTCGCCGTCACGCCGGTCGTCCCGACGGTCGTCCCGACGGAAGCCGCCACGGTCACCGCGCTCGTCACCACGCCGATCATCACGGCGATCGTCCCGACGGTCGTCCCGACGGTCGTCGCGACGGAACCCACCGCGGTCACCGCGCTCCCCACGGTCATCACGACGGAAGCCACCGCGGTCACCGTCACGACGGAAGCCACCGCGGTCGCCCTCACGACGATCGTCACGACGGAAGCCGCCACGGTCGCCCTCACGACGATCGTCACGACGGAAGCCGCCACGGTCGCCCTCACGACGATCGTCACGACGGAAGCCGCCACGGTCGCCGCGGTCGTCACCACGCCGATCATCACGGCGATCGTCGCGACGGCCGTGACCGCCCCGGTCGTCGCGGCTGCCGTAACCACCGCGATCGTCACGACGACCGTAACCGCCACGCTCACCACGGTCGTTGTCCCGGCGGAAGCCACCCCTGTCGTCGTCCCGGCGCTCCCCTCGGTCATCTCGCCGGAAGGAGGGGCGCTCACCACGGTCGTCCCTGCGGAAACCACGGTCACGGTCGTCACGCCGCGGTCCGCGGTCGTCACGCTGGTGGGCGGGACGAGGTCCACGGTCGCCGTCGCGGCGGTCATCGCGCCGGCCGTATCCACCACGGCTGTCGTCACGGCGGAACCCGCCGCGGTCACCGCGCTCGTCACCACGCCGGTCATCGCGCCGCTCGTCACGACGGTCGTCCCGACGGCCGTAGCCGCCCCGGTCGTCACGACGACCGTAACCACCACGCTCACCACGGTCGTTGTCCCGGCGGAAGCCACCGCGATCGCCGCGGTCGCCACCATCTCGTCGCCGCTGGTCGCGCTCCGGTCGGTCGTCGGGAGAGTTGGTGGACATGGTGACTCCTGTCTTCGGTACTGCAGTCATTCTCGCGCAGCCGGAGCATCCGGTGCGCTCCGGAAAAAACAAAAGGACCCCTGGTCCCAGCTGAACGCTGGTGACCAGGGGTCCTCCAAAGATTGTTCGGCGGCGTCCTACTCTCCCACAGGGTCCCCCCTGCAGTACCATCGGCGCTGTAAGGCTTAGCTTCCGGGTTCGGAATGTAACCGGGCGTTTCCCTCACGCTATGGCCACCGAAACCCTAATGGTTTCGAGCGAACAAGCACACTTTTCTGTTGTCTGTTCTACTCAAAGCCGGCAACCGTTCGTTGCCTCAGAACTAACACAGTGGACGCGAGCAACTGAGGACAAGCCCTCGGCCTATTAGTACCGGTCAACTCCACACGTTACCGTGCTTCCATATCCGGCCTATCAACCCAGTCGTCTACTGGGAGCCTTACCCCATCAAGTGGGTGGGAGTCCTCATCTCGAAGCAGGCTTCCCGCTTAGATGCTTTCAGCGGTTATCCCTCCCGAACGTAGCCAACCAGCCATGCCCTTGGCAGAACAACTGGCACACCAGAGGTTCGTCCGTCCCGGTCCTCTCGTACTAGGGACAGCCCTTCTCAAGACTCCTACGCGCACAGCGGATAGGGACCGAACTGTCTCACGACGTTCTAAACCCAGCTCGCGTACCGCTTTAATGGGCGAACAGCCCAACCCTTGGGACCGACTCCAGCCCCAGGATGCGACGAGCCGACATCGAGGTGCCAAACCATCCCGTCGATATGGACTCTTGGGGAAGATCAGCCTGTTATCCCCGGGGTACCTTTTATCCGTTGAGCGACGGCGCTTCCACAAGCCACCGCCGGATCACTAGTCCCGACTTTCGTCCCTGCTCGACCCGTCGGTCTCACAGTCAAGCTCCCTTGTGCACTTACACTCAACACCTGATTGCCAACCAGGCTGAGGGAACCTTTGGGCGCCTCCGTTACCCTTTAGGAGGCAACCGCCCCAGTTAAACTACCCATCAGACACTGTCCCTGATCCGGATCACGGACCCAGGTTAGACATCCAGCACGACCAGACTGGTATTTCAACGACGACTCCCACCATACTGGCGTATGGCTTTCACAGTCTCCCAGCTATCCTACACAAGCCGAACCGAACACCAATATCAAACTGTAGTAAAGGTCCCGGGGTCTTTCCGTCCTGCTGCGCGAAACGAGCATCTTTACTCGTAGTGCAATTTCACCGGGCCTATGGTTGAGACAGTCGAGAAGTCGTTACGCCATTCGTGCAGGTCGGAACTTACCCGACAAGGAATTTCGCTACCTTAGGATGGTTATAGTTACCACCGCCGTTTACTGGCGCTTAAGTTCTCAGCTTCGCCCACCCGAAAGTGAGCTAACCGGTCCCCTTAACGTTCCAGCACCGGGCAGGCGTCAGTCCGTATACATCGCCTTACGGCTTCGCACGGACCTGTGTTTTTAGTAAACAGTCGCTTCTCGCTGGTCTCTGCGGCCACCCCCAGCTCAGAGTGCAAGACCCTTCACCAGGTGTGGCCCCCCTTCTCCCGAAGTTACGGGGGCATTTTGCCGAGTTCCTTAACCATAGTTCACCCGAACGCCTCGGTATTCTCTACCTGACCACCTGAGTCGGTTTAGGGTACGGGCCGCCATGAAACTCGCTAGAGGCTTTTCTCGACAGCATAGGATCATCCACTTCACCACAATCGGCTCGGCATCAGGTCTCACCCTCCATGAGTGGCGGATTTACCTACCACTCGGGCTACACCCTTACCCCGGGACAACCACCGCCCGGGATGGACTACCTTCCTGCGTCACCCCATCACTCACCTACTACCACCTTGGTCCGGCGGCTCCACCACTCCCCCTTGCCCGAAGGCTCCGGGGCGGCTTCACGGCCTTAGCATCAGAAGGTTCGATGTTTGACGCTTCACAGCGGGTACCGGAATATCAACCGGTTATCCATCGACTACGCCTGTCGGCCTCGCCTTAGGTCCCGACTTACCCTGGGCAGATCAGCTTGACCCAGGAACCCTTAGTCAATCGGCGCACACGTTTCCCACGTGTGAATCGCTACTCATGCCTGCATTCTCACTCGTCAACCGTCCACAACTACCTTCCGGTGCTGCTTCACCCGGCAGACGACGCTCCCCTACCCATCACGATCCCCGTTGGGGGTCAATATCGCAATGACACGACTTCGGCGGTACGCTTGAGCCCCGCTACATTGTCGGCGCGGAATCACTAGACCAGTGAGCTATTACGCACTCTTTCAAGGGTGGCTGCTTCTAAGCCAACCTCCTGGTTGTCTCTGCGACTCCACATCCTTTCCCACTTAGCGTACGCTTAGGGGCCTTAGTCGATGCTCTGGGCTGTTTCCCTCTCGACCATGGAGCTTATCCCCCACAGTCTCACTGCCGCGCTCTCACTTACCGGCATTCGGAGTTTGGCTAAGGTCAGTAACCCGGTAGGGCCCATCGCCTATCCAGTGCTCTACCTCCGGCAAGAAACACACGACGCTGCACCTAAATGCATTTCGGGGAGAACCAGCTATCACGGAGTTTGATTGGCCTTTCACCCCTAACCACAGGTCATCCCCCAGGTTTTCAACCCTGGTGGGTTCGGTCCTCCACGAAGTCTTACCTCCGCTTCAACCTGCCCATGGCTAGATCACTCCGCTTCGGGTCTTGAGCGTGCTACTCCACCGCCCTCTTCGGACTCGCTTTCGCTACGGCTACCCCACCCGGGTTAACCTCGCAACACACCGCAAACTCGCAGGCTCATTCTTCAAAAGGCACGCAGTCACGAGATGGAAGCAAGCTCCCATCCGACGCTCCCACGGCTTGTAGGCACACGGTTTCAGGTACTATTTCACTCCCCTCCCGGGGTACTTTTCACCATTCCCTCACGGTACTATCCGCTATCGGTCACCAGGGAATATTTAGGCTTAGCGGGTGGTCCCGCCAGATTCACACGGGATTTCTCGGGCCCCGTGCTACTTGGGTGTCTCTCAAACGAGCCGCTGACGTTTCGACTACGGGGGTCTTACCCTCTACGCCGGACCTTTCGCATGTCCTTCGCCTACATCAACGGTTTCTGACTCGCCCCACGGCCGGCAGACCGTGGAAAAGAGATCCCACAACCCCCACGACGCAACCCCTGCCGGGTCTCACACGTCGTAGGTTTAGCCTCATCCGGTTTCGCTCGCCACTACTCCCGGAATCACGGTTGTTTTCTCTTCCTGCGGGTACTGAGATGTTTCACTTCCCCGCGTTCCCTCCACACTGCCTATGTGTTCAGCAGCAGGTGACAGCCCATGACGACTGCCGGGTTTCCCCATTCGGAAACCCCCGGATCAAAGCCTGGTTGACGACTCCCCGGGGACTATCGTGGCCTCCCACGTCCTTCATCGGTTCCTGGTGCCAAGGCATCCACCGTGCGCCCTTAAAAACTTGGCCACAGATGCTCGCGTCCACTGTGCAGTTCTCAAACAACGACCAGTCGTCCGCCAACCACTCGGACCCCGGCAACGTCGAGGGTTCATTCCCTCAGACACCCAACAGCGTGCCCGACACCCTCGCCCCTCCTCGTCCCGTTCCACGCCGAAGCAGTACTGGGAATGAAGAGATGGTCAAGTGCGCCGAATAATCAACGTTCCACCCATGAGCAACCAGCACCGGACACTCGCCGGTGTACTGGCCCCTGGACAACCTCGCGGCTGCCTGGAAGTGCTCCTTAGAAAGGAGGTGATCCAGCCGCACCTTCCGGTACGGCTACCTTGTTACGACTTCGTCCCAATCGCCAGTCCCACCTTCGACAGCTCCCTCCCACAAGGGGTTGGGCCACCGGCTTCGGGTGTTACCGACTTTCGTGACGTGACGGGCGGTGTGTACAAGGCCCGGGAACGTATTCACCGCAGCAATGCTGATCTGCGATTACTAGCAACTCCGACTTCATGGGGTCGAGTTGCAGACCCCAATCCGAACTGAGACAGGCTTTTTGAGATTCGCTCCACCTCACGGTATCGCAGCTCATTGTACCTGCCATTGTAGCACGTGTGCAGCCCAAGACATAAGGGGCATGATGACTTGACGTCGTCCCCACCTTCCTCCGAGTTGACCCCGGCGGTCTCCTGTGAGTCCCCATCACCCCGAAGGGCATGCTGGCAACACAGGACAAGGGTTGCGCTCGTTGCGGGACTTAACCCAACATCTCACGACACGAGCTGACGACAGCCATGCACCACCTGTACACCGACCACAAGGGGGACCGTGTCTCCACGGTTTTCCGGCGTATGTCAAGCCTTGGTAAGGTTCTTCGCGTTGCGTCGAATTAAGCCACATGCTCCGCTGCTTGTGCGGGCCCCCGTCAATTCCTTTGAGTTTTAGCCTTGCGGCCGTACTCCCCAGGCGGGGAACTTAATGCGTTAGCTGCGGCACCGACGACGTGGAATGTCGCCAACACCTAGTTCCCACCGTTTACGGCGTGGACTACCAGGGTATCTAATCCTGTTCGCTCCCCACGCTTTCGCTCCTCAGCGTCAGTAATGGCCCAGAGATCCGCCTTCGCCACCGGTGTTCCTCCTGATATCTGCGCATTTCACCGCTACACCAGGAATTCCGATCTCCCCTACCACACTCTAGCTAGCCCGTATCGAATGCAGACCCGGGGTTAAGCCCCGGGCTTTCACACCCGACGTGACAAGCCGCCTACGAGCTCTTTACGCCCAATAATTCCGGACAACGCTTGCGCCCTACGTATTACCGCGGCTGCTGGCACGTAGTTAGCCGGCGCTTCTTCTGCAGGTACCGTCACTTGCGCTTCTTCCCTGCTGAAAGAGGTTTACAACCCGAAGGCCGTCATCCCTCACGCGGCGTCGCTGCATCAGGCTTGCGCCCATTGTGCAATATTCCCCACTGCTGCCTCCCGTAGGAGTCTGGGCCGTGTCTCAGTCCCAGTGTGGCCGGTCGCCCTCTCAGGCCGGCTACCCGTCGTCGCCTTGGTGAGCCGTTACCTCACCAACAAGCTGATAGGCCGCGGGCTCATCCTGCACCGCCGGAGCTTTCGACCCCCACAGATGCCCGTGGAAGTGATATCCGGTATTAGACCCCGTTTCCAGGGCTTGTCCCAGAGTACAGGGCAGATTGCCCACGTGTTACTCACCCGTTCGCCACTAATCCACCCCGAAGGGCTTCATCGTTCGACTTGCATGTGTTAAGCACGCCGCCAGCGTTCGTCCTGAGCCAGGATCAAACTCTCCGTGAATGTTCTCCCGTAATCGGGATGACACCACGAGAGCGGTGCGAGAGGAGGAATAGTCCCCTCACACACAGCGTCCTCGCTGTGTTATTTCAAAGGAACCTCGCCCCAGCCATGACGGCCGGAGACGGGGTATCAACATATCTGGCGTTGATTTTTGGCACGCTGTTGAGTTCTCAAGGAACGGACGCTTCCTTCGTACTCACCCTCTCGGGCTTTCCTCCGGGCGCTTCCCTTCGGTGTTTCCGACTCTATCAGATCCTTTCGGGCCTGATTCCCGGTCGGCGGGGCCTTTCGACATTCACTACGTTAACCGATTCCCCCGTCAACTCATAATCGAGTTCCGCGAGATTGAATTCGGGCATGCGGGCATGCCGAATTCGACCCCGCTGAGGGGTGGCCGTAGGTAGTGGTTTGGCCGCTTCCGGCTGCTGGCGATCGCCGTACCCGGTTCAAGCGGCTCGGGCTACATTACGCACCTTCCAGGGACGCGTCAACTTGAGCGGCGCCTCGGGACGTGGGCCCGATAGGGGCTCACAGTCGGGTCGTTGGCGGTCCAGAAGCGCCAGGGGTGCACACCTCCGTCGCCGGCCACTCCGGTGCGGGGGCCGTTGCGTACCTGGTCGGAGGGGACCGGGGTGCCGGTGAGTATCCGCAGAGGGGTGTCCCCCGTCGCGCAGGCGTCCGTGCCGTCGAGGGCCCGGTCCACGCCCAGGGCCGTGGCCAGGCGGGCGGGGCCTTTGGCAAGTTCCTTGTCGTTCCGGGCCGAAAGTCGACGTTTGCGGGCGAGCTCGGCCCCCTCGACGATCTCCCCGGCGCGGAGCAGGACGGCGCTCGCCGTGCCGTCCGGGCCACAGACGAGGTTCATGCAGTGCCACATGCCATAGGTGAAGTAGACGTAGACGTGACCGGGCGGACCGAACATCACGTCATTGCGGGGCGTGCGACCGCGATAGGCGTGGGAGCCGGGGTCGTTCGGGCCGTCGTAGGCCTCGACCTCCGTGAGGCGCAGGGCGATCGGACCGTCCGGGGTGGTGCGCACGAGGATTCGGCCGAGGAGATCGGGGGCGACGTCCAGCACGGGCCGGTCGAAGAACCTCCTGGGGAGGGGCGTACGGTCGGAGGTCGCGATCATGCCGTCCGAGGGTAGTGCAGAAGGATCGGGCGGTGGGGTGGTCAGGGGGGCCTTCGCTTGCCAGGGTGGGGGTCCGGAACCGGCCGCGGTCGGATGGCGTTTCTATGGATCAAGGATCCACTCGTAAAGGGGGAGACATGGCGTTCAAGAAGCTGCTCGCGAGCCTGGGGGCCGGCGGAGCTTCGGTCGAGACGGTGCTCACCGAGGTCAACGTCGTTCCGGGCGGCGTCGTCCAGGGCGAGGTGCGGATCCAGGGCGGGTCCGTCAGCCAGCAGATCGAGGGGCTGTCGGTCGGGCTGCAGGCCCAGGTCGAGGTCGAGGGTCAGGACGCGGAGTACAAGCAGAACATCGAGTTCACCAAGCTGCGGCTCGGTGGCGCCTTCGAGCTGCAGGCGGGCGCCGTGCACGCCGTGCCGTTCGGCCTCGAGATTCCGTGGGAGACGCCGATCACCACGATCGACGGTCAGGCGCTGCGCGGGATGCACATCGGTGTGACCACGGAGCTGGAGATCGCGCGGGCCGTTGACTCCGGTGACCTGGACCCGATCAACGTGCACCCGCTGCCGGCGCAGAAGGCGATCCTGGACGCCTTCATCCAGCTGGGCTTCCGGTTCAAGAACGCGGACATGGAGCGCGGCCACATCCGCGGGACGCGGCAGAAGCTGCCGTTCTACCAGGAGATCGAGTTCTTCCCGCCGTCGCAGTACCGGGGCCTCAACCAGGTCGAGCTGAGCTTCGTGGCCGACGAGCACGCCATGGACGTGGTGCTCGAGATGGACAAGAAGCCGGGTCTGTTCAGCGAGGGCAGTGACACCTTCCGGTCGTTCCAGGTCGGTCTGAACGACTACCAGGGCACCGACTGGGCGGCGTACCTCAACCAGTGGCTGTCCGAGGTCGGCAGCAAGCGCAACTGGTTCTGAGGCAAGGACGGGAGGGCCCGGGCGCCGTGCGGCGTTCCGGGCCCTCCGTGCGTGCCGGGACCTTCTCGCATGTGGCCTCGGGCATCCGTATGTGATGGCCTGTTGGTCGTAGGCTCCGGGCAGATCCCTTTCCGATCCGATCAGGAGGTGTCGAGGTGACCGAGCCGAAGAGGCGGCCGCTGCCCCATGACTTCCATCCGCCGGTGCCGTCGTTCACGGTCACGAGCGAGGATGTCGCCGAGGGTGCGACGCTCAAGGACGCTCAGGTCCATGCGAGCGGCAACACCTCGCCGCAGCTGCGGTGGGAGGGCTTCCCGCCCGAGACCAAGAGCTTCGCGGTGACCTGCTACGACCCGGACGCGCCGACGGGCAGCGGGTTCTGGCACTGGGTCCTGTTCGACATCCCGGCCTCGGTGACCGAGCTGCCGGCCGGGGCGGGCAGCGGCAAGTTCGAGGGGCTTCCGGAGGGGGCCGTACAGGCGCGCAACGACTACGGATCGAAGGACTTCGGCGGTGCGGCGCCGCCGCCCGGCGACGGGCCGCACCGCTATGTGTTCACGGTGTACGCCGTGGATCAGGAGAAGCTGGGTCCGGACTCCGACGCCAGCCCGGCTGTCGTGGGCTTCAACCTGCGGTTCCACACAATTGCGCGCGCTCAGTTGATCGGTGAGTACGAGGTTCATGCGACCGGATGAGTAAGCTCATCGTTCATTGAACGTTTGCCCGCCCCAGGTCTTGGAAGTGATCAGGGGCGGGCATTTTTGTTGCCGGGGGTCGCGGGGGTCACCCCTCGTGGGAGCAGCAGATATTGCGTTGTCCATCTCGGCGTGCCCGGCCAGAGTTGATCCCAGCCCGCCAGGGGGTGGGCCGGTGCACACGGGAGGTGGGCTGGAATGCGGGACACGCTGGTGCTGAACGCGAGCTTTGAGCCGCTGTCGACGGTGACGTTGAACCGAGCCGTCGTTCTGGTGCTCCAGGACAAGGCCGTGGTCGAGCAGGCCCACCCCGAACTGCGCATGCGCGGAGCCGCGGTCGACATACCGGCGCCGCGGGTGATCAGACTGTGCAGGTACGTACGAGTGCCCTTCCGAAGACAAGCACCGTGGTCGAGGCGGGGTGTGCTGGTGCGGGACAGGCACAGGTGCGCGTACTGCGGGCGGCGGGCGACGACCGTGGACCACGTGGTGCCCCGGGCGCAGGGTGGCGCCGACTCGTGGCTGAACACTGTCGCCTCGTGTGCGGAGGACAACCACCGTAAGGCGGACCGGACTCCGGAGCAGGCGGGGATGCCGTTGCTGCGGCAGCCGTTCGAGCCGACTCCTGCGGATGCGATGCTCTTGGCCCTGGCGCGGGATGACTTCGATGCGTTGCCGGAGTGGTTGGCGCAGTCTGCAGCGTAGGACTGCGGATCATCGGCGGCTGCGGGTTGTCTGTGGCTTGTCGCGCAGTTCCCCGCGCCCCTTGGGTGGGCGCGGGGAACTGTTCTTTGTATTCGACTGTCAGTCGATCGAGGGCTTCTCTCGGCGTTCCGTGCCTCCGCCGTTGTTGTTCGAGGAGCCGCTGCCGCCCGAACCGCCGCCCATGGAGCCGAAGTTGCCCATGGCCCCGGACAAGCCCTTGAGGGCGTCGCCGATTTCGCTGGGGACGATCCAGAGCTTGTTGGCGTCGCCTTCGGCGATCTTCGGGAGCATCTGGAGGTACTGGTAGGAGAGGAGCTTCTGGTCGGGGTCACCGGCGTGGATCGCCTCGAAGACCGTACGGACGGCCTGGGCCTCGCCCTCGGCGCGCAGTGCGGCGGCCTTGGCCTCACCCTCGGCGCGCAGGATCTGGGACTGCTTCTCGCCCTCGGCGCGCAGGATTTCGGACTGCCGGACACCTTCGGCCTGGAGGATGGCGGCGCGCTTGTCACGGTCCGCGCGCATCTGCTTCTCCATCGAGTCCTGGATGGAGGTGGGCGGTTCGATCGCCTTGAGCTCAACACGGTTGACGCGGATGCCCCACTTGCCGGTGGCCTCGTCGAGGACTCCGCGCAGGGCCGCGTTGATCTCCTCGCGGGAGGTCAGGGTCCGCTCGAGGTCCATGCCACCGATGATGTTGCGGAGCGTGGTGACGGTGAGCTGCTCGATCGCCTGGATGTAGCTGGCGACTTCGTACGTCGCGGCCCGTGCGTCGGTCACCTGGTAGTAGATGACGGTGTCGATGTTGACGACCAGGTTGTCCTGGGTGATCACCGGCTGCGGCGGGAACGGCACCACCTGTTCACGCAGGTCGATGCGGTTGCGGATGGTGTCTATGAACGGGACGACGATGTTGAGGCCCGCGTTGAGCGTCCGCGTGTAGCGACCGAAGCGCTCGACGATGGCGGCGCTGGCCTGTGGGATGACTTGGATCGTCTTGATCAGGGCGATGAAGACCAACACCACCAGAATGATCAAGACGATGATGACCGGTTCCATCGTCGGCTCCCCGTACCCTTCTCCGCCTCGGCGCTTTCGGAAGATCTTATGGTTGTTGAAGATCTTGCTGGTCGAGTCTGACAGACCGTCGTGAACCTCGTGGCCTGTTCGGTCCAGTTACGTCGTGCGAGGTCACATGACGATCGCCGTGGCTCCCTCGATGTCCACCACATCCACTTCCTGGCCTACTTCGTAGGCCCGGGCGGTGTCGAGAGCGCGCGCCGTCCAGACTTCTCCCGCGAGCTTGATACGGCCGCCGGAGCCGTCGACGCGCTCCAGCACGACGGCCTGTTTCCCCTTCAAGGCCTCGATGCCCGTGACGAGTTGGGGCCGCTGCGAGCGGTGCCGGGCCGCGACGGGCCGTACGACGGCGATGAGGGCGACCGAGACGACGACGAAGGCGAGGACCTGGGCGACGACGTCGAAGCCGAATCCGGCGACGATCGCGGCGGCCACGGCACCCACGGCGAGCATCCCGAACTCCGGCATCGCGGTCACCACGAGCGGGATTCCGAGCGCTGCCGCGCCGACGAGCCACCACACCCATGCGTCGATGTCGTTCACAGGGCAATGGTAGGACCGCGGGTCCTGCCTCGGACAGGGCGCAGATCGGGTTTGGCGGGGGCTTCTTACCGGGGTTTTCGCGGGTCCTTCACGTCGTTGGGACAGCGGATCCTTCGTGGGGTCAGGACAGCGGCAGTCCCTGGGCGGTCCAGCGGTCGCCGACCTGTTCCACGACGAGGGGGAGGCCGAAGCAGAGGGACAGGTTGCGGGAGGTGAGCTCGAGCTCCAGCGGACCCGCGGCGAGGACCTTGCCCTGGCGGATCATGAGGACGTGGGTGAAGCCCGGGGCGATCTCCTCGACGTGGTGGGTGACCATGAGCATCGAGGGGGCGATCGGGTCGCGCGCGAGACGGCCGAGCCGGCGGACGAGGTCCTCGCGGCCGCCGAGGTCGAGGCCCGCGGCGGGCTCGTCGAGGAGCAGCAGCTCGGGGTCGGTCATCAGGGCGCGGGCGATGAGGGTGCGCTTGCGCTCGCCCTCCGAGAGGGTGCCGAACTTGCGGTCGACGTACTCGCTCATGCCGAGGCGGTCGAGGAAGGCGCGGGCGCGCTGCTCGTCGACCTCTTCGTAGTCCTCCTGCCAGTGTGCCGTCATGCCGTACGCGGCGGTCAGTACGGTCTCCAGGACCGTCTGGCGCTTGGGGAGCTTGTCGGCCATGGCGATGCCGGCCATGCCGATGCGCGGGCGCAGCTCGAAGACGTCGGTGCCGGGCTTGCCGAGGGTCTCGCCGAGGATGGTGGCGGTGCCCTTGCTGGGGTAGAGGTAGCTGGAGGCGACGTTCAGGAGGGTCGTCTTGCCGGCGCCGTTGGGGCCGAGGATGACCCAGCGCTCGCCCTCCTTGACCGACCAGGAGACCTGGTCCACCAGAGCCCGGCCCTCACGGACCACGGATACGTCCTGAAGCTCCAGAACATCGCTCATGAGCGCGTTGTCTCCCCATTGCAGTGTGGCCGGTCTCGGTGTCTCGGCTTGTCGCGTGCGCTTGTGGGCACAGCCCTCGAAGAAATCTACGCCACCGGTCGGGCGGTCCATTCCATCGGTCCGGTCCTTAGGGTGGGGGCATGCTCACGGAACCGCGCTCTGGACGCCTTGCCGCTTGGGGAAACGCCCTTTTGGCCGGACTTGTCTCTCCGGACGACGCCGTGCTCGCCATCGTCGGCGAGGACGCGGTGCACCGGGTGGAGGGGCTGCCCGGCGAGTCGGGGCCGGTCGGGCTCACGCTGGCGCTGGGGCGGCTGCGGGCCCTCGGGGTGACCGGGCTGCGGGTCGCGCTGCCCGCGCCGGGGCATCCGCTGGGGCTGAGCGGACCGCCGGAGTTCAATGCGCGGGCGATGGAGGCCGAGGAGGCGGTGGTCTGTCACGGGGCCGCGGTGGGTCTTGTGCCGGAGGTGTTCGAGGCGGGGCCCGAGGGTGATGTCCATGTTGAGGTCGTATGGCACGTGCTTGCCGTGCGGGAGGCGCCGCCTGCGGATGTGCCGTCGCTGGGCGAGGCCGAGAGGGAGCTGGCGGAGGCTCTGCGGGAGGCGACGGAGGTGCTGACGCGGCTGGATGTCGCCGGGTCGGGGCCTGTGGCCGCGGCTGCTGTCGATGCGTACCGGGCTCGGGCCGAGCGGGGGCGGGAGGTGTTGGCGCCGGGGTATCCGGGGCGGGCGGTGCGGGTGCTGGAGCTGGCGCAGCGGGTGGGGTTGTTGATTTCCCTTGCCGGTGAGAACGGGCATGGGGGTGCGGTGAGTGCGTCGGAGATGGGGGCCAGGGCTGCGGCGTTGCGGCCGGTGGAGCGGACGGCTCGGCGGGCGCAGGTGGCTGCGTACAACGCGTATGTGGAGGAGCGGGAGCGGAGGGTGCGGTGAGCCTGCGGCGCGGTTAGCCGGCGGTGCGGTGAGCGTTGGTTGTGCTGGTGCCCGGGGTTGGTGCTGGGGCGGGGTGGGTCGCGCAGCCCGGCGCTGACGGGGTGCCGCCCGCGCCCACCCTCCCCCATCGCCCCAGGCGGCACGCATGCCCGTGGATCGACGCAGTGGCTGAGCACCGTGCGCACCCGCGAACCGACGCGATCGCTGAGCACCCTGCACGCCCGCGGGCCAACGCGATCGCTGAGCACCCTGCGTGCGCGGGTTGACGGGATGGCTGACCCGGCCGAACAAGGTGACCGGCCTCCCGGGTAGCCCGGGAGGCCGGAGGTCACTGCGGGGTGGTGGGCCTTACTGGTTGACGCCCACGTTGCCGAAGGCGGGGTTCAGCAGGCCGACGACGTTCGCGGTGTTGCCGACCACGTTCACCGGGACGTGCACCGGCGCCTGAACGAGGTTGCCCGAGAGGACGCCCGGCGAGCCCACGGCCTGACCGCCGGCCCACGCGCCGTTGGTGGCGGAGGCCATACCGGCACCGGCGGCGACCAGTCCACCGGCCACCATCGTCACGGCCGCTGCCTTCTTCAGGTTCTTCACTTCTAAGCCCTCCTTGCGATTGCCGCGGCAGTCGCCGCAGCACGCACTGGAGAACGCCGGAGATCCACGAAGGATGCGCCAACCGGTACGCATTCCCACGACGGTATGAATCTCACTCCGGAGCGGAACCCTCCGTATTGCCTTCCCGATGGCCTTGCGAAGAGCGTTTCAGCCGGTCACACCATGGCGTACGGCCCACAGCGCCGCCTGGGTGCGGTCCGCCAAGTCGAGCTTCATCAGGATGTTCGAGACGTGTGTCTTGACGGTCTTCTCGGAGAGGACCAGCGCGCGGGCGATCTCGCGGTTGGAGCGGCCGTCCGCTATCAGGCCCAGCACCTCGCGCTCCCGCTCCGTGAGCGAACCGCTCCTCCCCTGGCCCGAGTTGGCCTCCTCCTGGGACAACAGCGCGCCCGCGACCTCGGGTTGGAGCAGGATGTGCCCCGCGTGCACGGAACGGATGGCGCCGGCCAGGGCGTCCGGGTCCACGTCCTTGTAGACGTACCCCGCGGCACCCGCGCGCAGGGCCGGGACCACCGTGCGCTGCTCGGTGAAGCTGGTGACGATCAGCACGCGCGCGGGGTTGTCCAGTTCACGGAGCCTGCGCAGTGCCTCCACTCCGTCCATGCCGGGCATCTTGACGTCCATCAGCACGACGTCCGGCTGCAGTTCCTCCGCGCGGGCGACCCCCTCGGCGCCGTCGGACGCCTCGCCCACGACCTCGATGTCGTCCTGCACCTCGAGAAACGTGCGCAGGCCCCGGCGGACCACCTGGTGGTCGTCGACGAGCAGCACCTTGATTGCGTCAGCCACCGGGGACCTCCATCTCGATCGTGGTGCCCTTGCCGGGCGCCGATTCCACCGTCATGCTGCCGCCGACCCCGCTCGCCCGGTCCCGCATGGAGACGAGACCCAGATGGCGCCCGGCGCTGCGTATCGCCGCCGGTTCAAAGCCCTTGCCGTCGTCCGTGACGCGCAGGACCGCGCCGCCGTCGCGCTTGTGCAGGCTGACGTCGACGCGGGACGCGCCAGAGTGGCGCAGGGCGTTGTGCAGCGCTTCCTGGGCGACGCGCAGCATGGCCTCCTCCTGGGCGGCGGGCAGGGCGCGGACACCGCGGCTGGCGAAGGTCACGCGCGCTGTGTGGGCGCGGTCGAGGACCTGGATCTGGGTGCGCAGCGTGGCGATCAGGCCGTCCTCGTCCAGCGCCGCGGGCCGCAACTCGACGACGGCCGCGCGCAGTTCGTCCGCCGCCTCGGCGGCGAGCGCGGCCACCTGCTGCAGTTCGCCCTTGGCGCGGGCCGGGTCGCGGTCGACCAGGGCGGCCGCCGCCTGGGCCGTCAGACGCAGGGAGAAGAGCTTCTGGCTGACCGCGTCGTGCAACTCGTGCGCCAGCCGTGAGCGTTCCTCGGCGATGGTCAGCTCGCGGCTGCGTTCGTACAGGCGGGCGTTGGTGAGCGCGATGGCCGCATGCTGGGCAAGGATGGCGAGCAGCTCCTCGTCGTCCTCGGTGAAGCCGCACCTGCCGTCCTGCTTGGGGCAGTTCTTGTTCGCGAGGAACAACGCCCCGATCACCTCGTCGCCGTCGCGGATCGGCAGGCCCAGGAAGTCGGACATCTCGGGGTGGGCGGACGGCCAGCCCTCGAAGCGGGGGTCCTTGCGCACGTCGGCGAGGCGCTCGGGCCTGGCCTCGTGCAGCATGGCCGCGAGGATGCCGTGCTGGCGTGGCAGGGGCCCGATGGCCCGCCACTGCTCGTCGCTGACGCCGTCGACCACGAACTGGGCGAAGCCGCCGTGGTCGTCGGGGACGCCGAGGGCGGCGTACCGCGCGTCGAGCAGTTCGCGGGCCGAGACGACGATCGTCTTCAGGACGTCGCGCACCTCGAGATGCCTGCTCATGGCCAGCAGCGCGGAGCTCACCGCGGCGAGGCCGGACCGGGGGCCTTGACTCATGTCCTCACCGTACCGGCGGGGTGCGACAGCACGGATCGGACCTGTGACGGCCGCCGGGTAGGGCCGGGGACCTAGGGCGAAGGACCCCGCCGGTTTGCGCCCCGTGTCCGAGGCGGCGGGGAGGGGCCGGTTCCTACGTTTGGGGCACGCCGATCAGGGCGGCGTCGACGACGAGGGGACGTGTGTCATGCCGGTAGCGATCATCACGGGGGCCTCCAGGGGGCTGGGGCGTGCGCTCGCCGAGGCCCTGGCGGCGCGGGGCTGGGATCTGGTGCTCGACGCCAGAGGAGCGGAGACCCTCACGGAGGCGGTGAAGGCCGTGTCCGGGTACGGAAGGCGTGTGGAGGCCCTGCCCGGGGACGTCACGGATGCCGGGCACCGGGCGGAGCTGGTGGCGGCCGCACGAGAGCTGGGCGGCCTCGACCTGCTGGTGAACAACGCGGGGATCCTGGGTGCCGAGCCCCTGGTCCCGCTCGGCCGCCACCCGCTGGACGGCTTCCGGGCCGCGCTGGAGACCAATGTGGTGGCCCCGCTGGGCCTGCTGCAGGAGGCGCTGCCCCTGCTGCGCACGGCGCCGGCCGGTGCGGTGGTCAACCTGAGCTCGGACGCGGCCGCTGAGGCGTACCGGACCTGGGGTGCGTACGGAGCGACGAAGGCGGCCCTGGACCAGCTGTCGGCGGTCCTGGCGGTGGAGGAGCCTGAGCTGCGGATCTGGTGGGTCGATCCCGGTGGCATGCGGACCGGAATGCTGGCCGCCGCCGAGCCCGACGAGGATCTCTCCGGGACACCGGCGCCCGAGGAGATCGCCCCCGCCTTCCTGCGGCTGCTCGGCAGGCGCCCGGCGAGCGGCAGGTACACCGCGGCCGCACTGCTGGAGTCGCGGTGAGCGTCGCGCTGAGGGTTCCCGAGGAGCGGTCCGCGCGGGTGCCGGCCGAGCAGCGCGGGCCGGGGCGGGACCGGGACGGCGTACGGCTGCTGGTGTCGCGCGGTACCGAGGTGTCGCACCACGCGTTCAGGGAGCTGCCGCGGCTGCTGCGGGCCGGGGACCTGCTGGTGGTGAACACCTCGCCCACGCTGGCCGCCGCGGTGGACGGGCGGATCGGGCACGCGCGCGTGGTGGTGCACTTCTCCACGCGCGGGGACGACGGGCGGTGGGCCGTCGAGCTGCGGGATCCGGACGGGAGGGGCACCACGCGCGCGCGTGCGGGAGGGCCCGCGGGGATCGAGGTGCGGCTGTCCGGCGGTGTACGGCTGGTCCTGGAGGCGCCGCTGAGCGGGGGAAGCGGGAGGCTGTGGTGGGCGCGGGTGTCCGGTCCGGACGTCCTGGGGCTGCTGCACGAGCACGGCAGGCCCATTCGTTACTCCTATACGGAGCGGGACCAGCCCCTGTCCGTGTACCAGACGGTGTTCGCCCTGCCGTCCGCCGACGGGTCGGGCAGCGCGGAGATGCCGAGCGCGGCGCGCCCCTTCACGGCGCGGCTGGTCGCGGAGCTGGTGAGCCGGGGTGTGCAGTTCGCGCCCGTCACGTTGCACACCGGGGTGGCCTCGGCCGAGGTGCACGAGCCGCCGTATCCGGAGCGGTTCGCGGTGCCGGAGGAGTCGGCGCGGCTGATCAACGCGGTCAAGGTGGGCGCCGGGCGGGTGGTCGCGGTCGGGACGACGGCCGTGCGGGCCGTGGAGTCGGCGGCCGGGTCCGACGGGGTGGTCCGGGCGGCCGAGGGGTGGACGGACCTCGTGGTCACGCCCGAGAGGGGGGTGCGGGTGGTGGACGGGTTGCTGACCGGACTGCATGAGCCGGAGGCCTCGCATCTGCTGATGCTGGAGGCGGTGGCGGGGCGGGCGGTGATCGACCGCGGCTACGACGAGGCGCTGCGCGGGCTCTACCTGTGGCACGAGTTCGGAGACGTGCACCTCGTTCTTCCGCAGGAGGAGCCTCACGCAGAGCATTGCGTCAGCAACTGCCGGTGAGAGTGCCGTGCGGTCGATGTGAGCCCGCACATAGGACGCAGATCACGTACGAAGGGCAGTAGGAGATAAAGCATCCCTTTTGAGCGGGGCAGACGTTCCCATCTGTCCTAATTTGCCCTTCCCTGTTCCACTAACCAGCATCGTACGTCACACCTTTGCCTGGCCATTTTGCGGCCGCTAAGAATGGCTCCCGTCGCTCAGCGCCGCGGTTTCCCCCGCGGCGTTCGTGCAGAAAGCACCCGTGTCCCGTCCGGACAGCGAGCGACCTCCGCGCTATTCGAAGAGGTCCATCTGCCATGCCCAAGAACACCAACAGTCGTGGTCTCCGCCGTTCCCTGACCAAGCAGCACAAGATCGGGCTCGCCGGTGTCGCCGCCCTCGGCGCCGCCGCCGTCGCCTTCTCCGTGGTGCCGGCCAACGCCGGAACGACCACGACCGGCGCGGCGTCCTCCACGCAGGTGGTCTACAGCTCCGAGCAGATCAAGAACGCCAAGACCGACGGGCTCTCCGGCACCACCGCCGAGATCGAGGCCCTGGCGGCGCAGAAGAGGGCCGCGGCGGACGCCCTCGCGAAGCAGAAGGCCGAGGCCGCGAAGAAGGCCGCCGCCGCCAAGGCCGCCGCCGCGAAGAAGGCCGCTGCCCAGGCCGCCGCCAAGAAGAAGGCCGAGGCCGCGCGCAAGGCGAAGGAGGCCGCCAGCCGGGCCGCGCAGCGCGCCAAGCTCAAGGCCGCCGCCAAGAAGACCTACCCCAACAACCTCGACGGCTGGATCCGCGAGTCGCTCGACGTCATGAAGAAGCACGGCATCCCGGGCTCCTACAACGGCATCTACCGCAACATCATCCGGGAGTCCTCGGGCAACCCGAACGCCATCAACAACTGGGACATCAACGCCATCAACGGCGTCCCGTCCAAGGGCCTGCTGCAGGTCATCCCGCCGACCTTCAAGGCCTACCACGTCCCCGGCACGTCCTGGAACATCTACGACCCGGTCGCCAACATCACCGCCGCCTGCAACTACGCGGCCGACCGGTACGGCTCCATGGACAACGTCAACAGCGCGTACTGAGGTCAGCGCGGACCTCTTCTCGCGAACACGAACGCCGAAGGGCGGCACCCTCCTGACAGGGGTGCCGCCCTTCGGGACGTACGGGGGCGACTACTTGCGCATGACCTCGGGCTCGTGGCGGCGCAGGAAGCGCATGACGAAGAAGCCGCAGATCACACCGAGGGCGATCAGCGCGGCCATGTCCAGGCTCCAGGCGCCGACGGTGTGGTCCCACAGCGGGTCCGTGTCGCCCGCCTTCTCCGGCGGGCTGATCTTGTTGAAGTCCAGCGTGGCGCCGGCGGCACCGACCGCCCAGCGGGACGGCATCAGGTACGAGAACTCGTTGACGCCGATCGAGCCGTGCAGGGTGAACAGGCAGCCCGTGAAGACGACCTGGATGATCGCGAACATGACCAGCAGCGGCATGGTCTTCTCGGCCGTCTTCACCAGCGACGAGATGATCAGGCCGAACATCATCGAGGTGAAGCCCAGAGCCATGATCGGGACGGACAGCTCCAGGATCGTGGCGCTGCCGAAGACCAGACCCTCCTCCGGGATCTCGCGGTTGAAGAAGCCGATGGTGCCGACCAGGGCGCCCTGCAGAACGGTGATCATGCCGAGCACGAACACCTTCGACATCAGGTACGCGGACCGCGACAGGCCGGTGGCGCGCTCCCGTTCGTAGATGACCCGTTCCTTGATCAGCTCACGCACGGAGTTGGCCGCGCCCGCGAAGCAGGCGCCGACCGCGAGGATCAGCAGGACGGTGGTGGCCGTGCCGTTCGGGATGATGCGGCCGGCCGCGTTCGGCGGGTTGGGCAGCAGACCCTTGTCGGCGTCGATGAGCAGGCTCACCGCGCCCAGGACGGCCGGAAGGATCACCATCAGGGCCAGGAAGCCCCGGTCGGAGGCGATCACCGAGACGTAGCGGCGCACCAGGGTGCCGAACTGGGACAGCCAGCCCTGCGGTTTCGGCGGCTTCATCGCCTGCATCGGAGGCATCTGTACGGCCTGCGGCGCAACGGCGTCGATGTCCGCGGCGTACATCTGGTAGTGCTGTGAGCCCTTCCAGCGTCCCGCCCAGTCGTAGTCGCGGTAGTTCTCGAAGGCGGAGAAGACGTCGGCCCAGGTGTCGTAGCCGAAGAAGTTCAGCGCCTCCTCCGGCGGGCCGAAGTAGGCGACGGCACCGCCCGGCGCCATCACGAGGAGCTTGTCGCACAGGGCCAGCTCGGCCACGGAGTGGGTGACGACGAGGACCGTGCGGCCGTCGTCGGCGAGGCCGCGCAGCAGCTGCATGACGTCGCGGTCCATGCCCGGGTCGAGACCGGAGGTCGGCTCGTCGAGGAAGATCAGCGACGGCTTGGTGAGGAGCTCCAGGGCCACGGAGACGCGCTTGCGCTGGCCGCCGGAGAGGGAGGTGATCTTCTTCTCCTTGTGGATGTCCAGCTTCAGTTCGCGCAGCACCTCGTCTATGCGCGCCTCGCGCTCGGCGCCCGTGGTGTCGGCCGGGAAGCGCAGCTTGGCCGCGTACTTGAGGGCCTTCTTGACGGTCAGTTCCTTGTGCAGGATGTCGTCCTGCGGTACCAGGCCGATGCGCTGGCGCAGCTCGGCGAACTGCTTGTAGAGGTTCCGGTTGTCGTAGAGGACCTCGCCCTGGTCCGCGGGGCGGTAGCCGGTGAGGGCCTTCAGGAGCGTGGACTTGCCGGACCCGGACGGGCCGATGACCGCGATGAGGGACTTCTCCGGGGCGCCGAAGGAGACGTCCTTGAGGATCTGCTTGCCGCCGTCGACCGTGACGGTCAGGTGGCGGGCGGAGAAGGACACCTCACCGGTGTCGACGAACTCCTCGAGCCGGTCGCCGACGATCCGGAACGTCGAGTGGCCGACGCCGACGATGTCGGCGGGGCCGAGCAGTTGCGAGCCGCCCTTGGGTATCGGCTGGCCGTTGACGTAGGTGCCGTTGTGCGAGCCGAGGTCGCGGATCTCCATGCGGCCGTCGGGCGTCGAGTGGAACTCGGCGTGGTGGCGGGAGACCTGCAGGTCGGAGACGACCAGGTCGTTCTCCAGGGCACGGCCGATGCGCATCACGCGGCCGAGCGAGAACTGGTGGAACGTGGTGGGGCTGCGGTCGCCGTAGACCGGCGGCGCCCCCGCGCCGACGCCGGGTCCCTGTTGCTGCGGGATGTGCGCGGCGGCCTGCTGCGGCTGCTGCCAGCCTGCCTGCGGTGCCTGCTGCTGCGGCGCCTGCTGGGCCCAGCCGGGGTTGGCGGCCTGCGCCGCGAACGGCTGCTGCTGAGGCTGGGCCTGCGGCACGGCGACGTCGGCCGCCGCTCCGGAGAGGGTCAGGCGCGGTCCGTCGGTGGCGTTGCCCAGGTGCACCGCCGAGCCGGGGCCGATCTCCAGCTGGTGGATCCGCTGGCCCTGCACGAACGTGCCGTTGGTGCT
Source organism: Streptomyces sp. HUAS ZL42 (assembly GCF_040782645.1). GTDB lineage: Bacteria > Actinomycetota > Actinomycetes > Streptomycetales > Streptomycetaceae > Streptomyces. The sequence goes on along the minus strand of NZ_CP160403.1, from coordinate 7,634,928 downwards.
GCCGTGATCCTCGATGACCCAACTGCGGCCGTTGAAGCTGACGGTGGCGTGGCGCCAGGACACCCTGGCGTCGTCGAGCACGATGTCGCCCTGCGGATCGCGTCCGAGGGTGTATGGCCTGGACGGATCGAGCGTCCAGGTGCGTCCGTTCAATTCCAGTACGAGTTCCGGCACTCCATGCCCCACTGAGTAGTCCCCCGAGTTACCCCCATCACAGGGAGTCTAGGGATGTCGAACATCGTCGGGAACTATTTCAGGCGCGGCCCCCTGACCGAAAGTCGGGCCTCGTGAAGTCCGCATACCGGAGCTTCGGCCGTTCTTGTTGACGGGGTTGAAACCGGCCCGGAGAGTGGTAAACGCACGCGAGGGGGACATGCGCGGCTGCTTTGCCGCGTTGTGCCGCGGATCGGGGGGTCTGCCATGAGCGCGTCCGTGAACGTCGGGACCTCGAAGTACGGCAAGCACGGCCCGAGGCTGCCGTGGGGGGACGTCCTGCTGTCCGCGATCGCCGCCGTGAGCTGGGCGTTGATCGGTATGGCGGGCACGGCGGCGCTCGGGCTGCATCTGCTGGAGGCGGACACGGCCGGCTCGCTCGGCCCGATGACCGCTGCGGTGGTGGCACTTGGGGCGGGTGGTTCGGTGACGCCGTCCGGTGACGTGTCCGCTTTCGGCCTGAAGGGCGCGGAGGCGAGCACCGCCATCGAGATCACGCCATTGGGCGTGAGCCTGGTCGGTGCGCTGCTGTTGTCGTGGTTCTTCCTGCGATCCCTGCGCACGGCCGGAGTTGTCATCGCTCCGGCCGAACTCCTCGCGCGTGCGGGCGCGGTGGTCTCCCTGTTCGTCGCGACGCTGGGCGGGCTGGCGTGGGCGGGGCACGACGTCATCACGATCGACGGGGGCTCACTGGGGCTGGACGACCTGACGGGCGGGGGTGGCGGCTCGGGGGGCATCGAGATTCCGGGCCTCGGCGACGTCGGGGACATCGGCGGGCTGCTGCCCGACCGGATCGGCGACCTCGTCGACGCGAAGGCGGCGGTCGGGTTCACCGTCGACACCGTGCCCACGCTGCTCGGCGGCCTCGGCTGGTCGGCCGGGGTCCTGCTGATCGCGCTGCTGGCCTCGCGCCGCACCCCGCTGCCGCGCGGCTGGGAGGCCGTGCACCGCGTCGTACGGCCCGCCGCGTCCGCCCTCGTCACGGTGCTGCTGGTGGCAGTCACGGCGGGGTGCGCGGCGGCGGCGTACGCGGCGATCGGCGACGACCATCCCAAACGGATCGCGGGCGCGGCGCTGCTCGGCGCGCCCAACGGCACATGGCTGGGCATCCCCATCGGGCTGTTCGTCCCCTGGGACGGCCGCGCGACCGGCGAACTGGCCAGGCTGCTGCCGGACCCGTTGGACGACCTGCTGAGCGTCCGGTCGGACCAGCCCGTGACGCTGGGGCGGCTGGCGGAGCTCGACGGGCGGGTGTGGCTGCTGGGGGTCGCGGCCGCGCTGATGATGCTGCTGGCGGGCGTGCTCACGGCTGTACGGACGCCGGTGGTACGGGATCCGGGTGCCCTCGGCTTCGCCGGGCGGTGCGCGCTGCGGCTGGGGATCGCGACCGCGCTGACGCTGCCGTTGCTGGCCTGGCTGACGGACGTGTCCGTGGACGCCTCGCTGTCCGTGCTCGGCTTCGACGCGTTCGGCGCGGGGATCGAACTGCACGGGCGTCTCGGCATGGCGCTCGTTCTCGGTGCCCTGTGGGGTGCGGGTGCGGGGGCCGTCGGTGGGTTGCTGGCGTACGCGAGCGGGGCGGCGGGACGGCGGGCGGCATCGCCGGCACTCGGTGACGTGGCCGGCGGTTCGGCAGGAGGCGCGGGGGCTGCGACGGAAGGTGTGGGGGCTGCGGGGAGTCCGCCGTATGCGGGCAGCAGCTCCGGCCCGTACACCCCCGGGGCGTCGTTCCGGCCCCCCAACCCGGCCACCAATCCGTACCTACGGCTCCCGGACGAACTGCGGGAGCCCGAGGACGCACGCCCACCTGGTGGAGGCCGAACGGCGGACACCGGTGAGGATCGGCCCGCGCCGCCGAACGGCGGTCCGCCGCCTCCGGGCGACGTGTACGGTGCTCCGACGGTCGTCCGCCGGATCGAGCCGCCGCCGAGGTCACCGCGGCGGCTTCCCGGCTCGCGGCCCGGCAACCGGCCGCCCTCCTCCCCGGACGAGGGCCCCCCGCCACCGCCCCCGCCACCGCCTGCCCCGGGGAAGCCGAAGCGGCCCCGGTGAGCCGCGTGGCCCGATGACCGAGGAGCGGGAGGATCTGGGGCTCAGGACCGGCACGTGATGTCGGCGACACCCGAACGACACCCACTGTTCCCTGTCCGCAAGGCGGACCTCAGGGGCGGCAGGCACTGCGTGCCGGATACGGTGGATACACCATGAGCGCTTCGCAGACCTCGACCTCTGACGTCCCCACCCTCCTCGTCAAGATCTTCGGCAAGGACAGGCCGGGTATCACGGCCGGCCTGTTCGACACCCTCGCCGCCTTCTCCGTCGACGTGGTCGACATCGAGCAGGTCGTCACCCGTGGGCGGATGGTGCTGTGCGCCCTCGTGACGGAGCCGCAGCGCGGGCTGGAGGGGGATCTGCGGTCGACGGTCCACAGCTGGGCCGACTCGATGAAGATGCAGGCGGAGATCATCTCCGGTATCGGCGACAACCGGCCGCGCGGCCTCGGGCGCTCGCTCGTGACCGTGCTCGGGCATCCGCTGACCGCCGAGGCGACCGCCGCGATCGCCGCGAGGATCACCAAGGCGGGCGGCAACATCGACCGTATCTTCCGGCTCGCCAAGTATCCGGTGACGGCGGTCGAGTTCGCCGTGTCCGGTGTGGAGACCGAGCCGCTGCGCACCGCCCTGGTGACCGACGCCGCCGCGCTCGGCGTCGACGTGGCGGTCGTCGCGGCAGGGCTGACGCGGCGCGCGCAGCGTCTCGTCGTCATGGACGTGGACTCGACGCTCATCCAGGACGAGGTGATCGAGCTCTTCGCCGCGCACGCCGGCTGCGATGACAAGGTCGCCGAGGTGACGGCGGCCGCGATGCGCGGGGAGCTGGACTTCGAACAGTCGTTGCACGCACGCGTGGCGCTGCTCGAGGGCCTGGACGCCTCGGTGGTGGAGAAGGTGCGCAGTGATGTGCGGCTGACACCGGGCGCGCGCACACTGATCCGCACGCTGAAGCGGCTCGGGTACCAAGTGGGTGTGGTGTCGGGTGGATTCACCCAGGTGACCGATGATCTGAAGGAGCGGCTCGGGCTGGACTTCGCCCAGGCCAACACCCTGGAGATCGTCGACGGGAAGCTGACGGGCAGGGTCACCGGTGAGATCGTGGACCGCGCGGGCAAGGCGCGGCTGCTGCGCCGGTTCGCCGCCGAGGCGGGCGTACCCCTGTCGCAGACGGTGGCGATCGGTGACGGTGCCAACGACCTGGACATGCTGAACGCGGCCGGGCTGGGTGTCGCCTTCAACGCCAAGCCGGTGGTGCGCGAGGCGGCGCACACCGCGGTGAACGTGCCGTTCCTGGACACCGTCCTGTATCTGCTGGGTGTCACCAGGGAAGAGGTCGAGGCGGCGGACACGCTCGACGAGCTCTGAGTCGTCCCGCATACGCGCGCGAGGGCCCGGCACCGGGTGCGGTGCCGGGCCCTGGTGTGTCGGGGGGTCGGGTCACTCGGTCGGCGCCCAGTAGTCCTCGAGCGTGGCTGCCCCGGGCTCCAGGGACTTCCAGGAGCCGTCGAAGGACAGCACGGCGAAGGCGGCGGCCGGGAAGCCCCGGTGGCTCATCCGCTCGCGGGCGTCGCCCTCGGCCGAGCCGGAGAGGATGTCGGCGAGGCCCTGAACACCCGGGTTGTGGCCGATCAGGATCACGTTCTGCGCGTCGTCGGGGGTCTCGTTGAGCAACGCGATCAGCTCGCCGGGCGAGGCCTCGTAGATCCGCTCCTCGTAGACGGTTTTCGGCCGGTGCGGGAACTCGTGGACGGCCAGTTTCCAGGTTTCGCGGGTCCGGGTCGCGGTGGAGCACAGGGCCAGATCGAAGGGCATGCCGGTGTCGGACAGCTTGCGTCCGGCGACTGCGGCGTCCTTGCGGCCCCGCTCAGCGAGCGGTCGCTCGTGATCGGTCACCTGTGGCCAGTCGGCTTTCGCATGTCGGAAGAGGACAATCCTGCGGGGTTCTGCGACGCTCATGCGTCCCAGCTTCGCATGAAACACGCCATGGGGCGCAGGGAGTTGACGGGCGCCTCAGCAGCTGTTCAGCGCGCCAGCAGCTCCTGGACGCGCTCGACGAGGTGCGTGATCGCCGGGGCGCCGGTGGCCGCGTGTGCGTCGGACGGGTTGAGTATCAGCACCAGCAGGGTGACGAACGCGAGCATCGGCAGGGCGAGCGCCCACCACGGCAGCCGGATGTCGACGCCGCCCCGGGTCGCCGGGCGGGGCTGGGTGTGCGTAGGGGCCGACATGATTGCCTCCGCTGCTCTCCGAGTGGCCGGTGGCCGCGTCTCGCGGTCACATCTCGAAGTTACGGAACAGGCGGCCCTCAACCCATCCGGTGATCCACCCAGTTGACCCTGACACTCACCCCCTAGGGGACAGGGGGGCCAGCCCCACCATCCGGCGGACAGAACGGACGGAACGGACGGTGGCGTGGCGCGGTAGAGGGCCGGTCAGGGGGAGGCGATCGTCGCGACGATGGCGATGATCACGAAGATGGCCAAGAAGGAGCCGAAGACGAGCAGCATCTTCTTCTGGCCGTTCTGCGGGTTCGGGTCGAGCACTGGCATGCGCCAAGTCTCGCACTCCTCCCCCGAGCGTCTCCCTCGGGGGTGAGGTCAGCGCGCGGCCTCGTCCTCCACCGTGCGGTCGCGCCCCGCCAGGACGCCCATCACCGTCTGCGGCACCAGCAGCGCGGTCATGAGCGCGATCGGCAGACCCCAGCCGCCGCTGTGCTGGTAGAGGACGCCCACCAGGAGCGGTCCGGGGATGGAGATCAGGTAACCGGTGCTCTGCGCGAAGGCCGACAGCCGGGCCACCCCCACGCCGGTCCTGGCGCGCATCCCGACCATGGTGAGCGCCAGCGGGAAGGCGCAGTTGGCGACCCCGAGCAGCAGTGCCCAGGCCCAGGCTCCGCCGGCCGGGGCGAGGTACAGGCCGGCGTATCCGGCGAGGCCGCAGGCGCCGAGCGCGAGCACGATCGGTCCCTGGTGGGGCAGCCGGGCGGCCAGTCGGGGGATGAGGAAGCCCAGGGGTACCCCCATCACCATGGTGACAGCGAGGAGCAGCCCGGCCGTGCTCGCGGGCACGCCCGCGTCCCGGAAGATCTGCGCCATCCAGCCCATGGTGATGTAGGCGGCGGTGGCCTGGAGCCCGAAGAAGACGGCGAGCGCCCAGGCGGTGCGGCTGCGTGTGATGCGCAGTGCGTCGGGCGGCTCGTCGCGCGCCGGTGCCTCTGGGGCGGGCGCCGGTCCCCGCCGCCGTACGAACGGAATCCAGGGCAGTACGGCCGCCGCGGCAGGCCCCGCCCACACCGCGAGCCCCGACTGCCAGCTCCCGCCCAGCATCTCGGTCGCGGGCACGGTCACCGCGGCCGCGGCGGCGGTTCCGAGGGCGAGGGCCATCGAGTACAGGCCGGTCATGGAGCCGACCCGGTCCGGGAACCAGCGCTTGACGATGACCGGCATCAGGACGTTGCTGACGGCGATGCCCATGAGGGCGAGCGCGCTGGCGGCCAGGAAGCCGGCCGTGCTGCCGACGTACGGCCGTATGAGCAGGCCCGTCGTGATGGCTGCCATCCCCGCGCACACCACGGCCGCCGGACCGAACCGGCGGGCCAGGCGGGGAGCCATGACGCCGAAGACGGCGAAGCAGAGCGGGGGAACCGAGGTGAGCAGGCCCGCCAGGCTGCCGCTCATGCCGAGCCCGTCGCGGACCTCTTCGAGGAGCGCGCCGAGGCTGGTGATGGCGGGGCGGAGGTTGAGTGCGGTCAGCGCGATGCCGGCGACGAGCAGTCGCGTCGTCCACGCGCGCGTGGCGGACCGCGCGGGCCCGGCCGTCGTCGTGGTGTCCGCGGTCGTGGACCTCGTCGTGCGGGTTTCCTGACTCACCATGAGACCTATCATAGAATCATAGGATGATTGGTTGTCCATCGGTGGGCGGCCCGCTTCCGCCCCCGCCGTGCGAAGGTGTGCCATGCCCCTGAGCCATCCCCGTCGCTCGGCACTGTCCGAGCAGGTCATCGCCGAGCTGCGCCACCAGATCACCTCGGGCGAGTGGCCGGTCGGCTCCCGCATCCCGACGGAGCCCGAGCTGGTCGAGCAGCTCGGTGTCGCCCGCAACACGGTCCGCGAGGCCGTCCGGGCGCTCGCGCACAACGGCCTGCTGGACATCCGCCAGGGCTCGGGCACGTACGTCGTGGCGACCAGTGAGCTGGCCGGCGTGATGCACCGCCGCTTCGCCGACGCCGATCCCCGGCACATCGCCGAACTGCGGTCCACGCTGGAGTCGAGTGCGGCGAGGCTGGCCGCCGAGCGCCGCACCGAGAAGGACCTCAAGCAGCTCGACGCGCTCCTCGTCCGGCGTGAGGAGGCGTGGGAGTCGGGCGACGCGGAGGCCTTCGTGACGGCGGACGCCACCTTCCACCTGGCGGTGGTCGCCGCCTCCCACAACGACGTCATGACCGCGATGTACGCCGACCTGGGCGAGGTGCTGCGGGACTGGCTGCGGGAGGACGTCGGCGAGGAGCTGACCCCGGAGACGTACATGCAGCACACGCGGCTGGTGGACGCGATCCGCACGGGGGACGCGGAGGCGGCCGCCGCGGAGGCCGCGAGCTATCCGTTCCTGTGCCGTCCGGGGCGGTTCACCGCTTCTGGTGGCTGACCCAGGCCGCGCGGACTTCCTTCCAGCAACGGCCGGTGAGCCGTACGGTCATCGCCGGTCCGGTGTCGACGGGGGCGCCGTCGGTGTCGAGGTCCCACCAGCGGTCGCACTCGATGTGCAGGCGGACGCGATCGGTCTCGACCCAGGGGTTGTGGCAGTAGGCGACCACATGGGAGCCGCGGACGTGGGTCCGGCACTCGGCGCCGAACGGCTGCGCGGCCGCCGGTCTCCCGGCCTCCACGCGCGTGTGGGGGGCCGCCTCGTACGGCAGGGACAGGACGAGAGCGACGGCGACGGTCACTGAAGCCAGGCTGCGGGACAGGTGCACAAGGGGAACCTCCTCGGCCGGGCTGGGGAGGAAAGAACGCGGTGAACGCGTAATCCAGAGTGCGCTGGTGCGGCCCTCCACCGCCCGATCGGCTAGGCCGAACGAGGGACGTCCGCCGAGCCGGGAGCCCGGCCGGCGCCCGGCCTCACGCGCGCGGGCCGGGGGCGGCGGCGCGCCCGACAGCGGCCGACGATCCACGTCTGCGCGCACGCCCCTGTCCGCGCCGCACGCAGACGCGCCGAGGGCCCCCACCCCGGAAGGATGCGGGCCCTCGGCGTCGACCGCGCCTCAGCGGCAGCGTCACGCCCCGATGGCGTGCAGACCACCGTCCACGTGGACGATCTCGCCCGTGGTCTTCGGGAACCAGTCGCTCAGCAGGGCGACCACACCGCGGCCGGCCGGCTCCGGGTCCTTGAGGTCCCACTCCAGCGGGGAGCGGCTGTCCCACACGGACGCCAGCTCGCCGAAGCCCGGGATGGACTTGGCGGCCATGGAGCCGAGCGGGCCCGCCGAGATGAGGTTGCAGCGGATGTTCTGCTTGCCCAGGTCGCGCGCGAGGTAGCGGCTGGTGGCCTCCAGGGCGGCCTTCGCCGGGCCCATCCAGTCGTACTGCGGCCAGGCGAAGGACGCGTCGAAGGTGAGGCCGACGACCGAGCCGCCGTTCTGCATCAGGGGCAGGCAGGCCATGGTCAGCGACTTCAGGGAGAACGCCGAGACGTGCATGGCCGTGGAGACCGACTCGAACGGCGTGTTCAGGAAGTTGCCGCCCAGCGCGTCCTGCGGCGCGAAGCCGATGGAGTGCACGACGCCGTCCAGGCCGCCGAGCTCCTCGCCGACCACGTCGGCGAGACGCCCGAGGTGCTCGTCGTTGGTGACGTCGAGCTCGATGACCTTGGTCGGCTTCGGGAGCTTCTTGGCGATGCGCTCGGTCAGCGTGGGCCGCGGGAACGCGGTCAGGATGATCTCGGCGCCCTGCTCCTGGGCCAGCTTGGCGGTGTGGAAGGCGATGGAGGACTCCGTCAGCACACCGGTGATCAGGATGCGCTTGCCCTCGAGAATTCCGCTCATGGTGTTCAGTGACCCATTCCCAGTCCGCCGTCAACGGGGATGACGGCTCCAGTGATGTACGAGGCGTCGTCGGAGGCGAGGAACCGCACCGTCGCGGCAACCTCCTCGGGCTGTGCGTAACGGCCGAGCGGCACCTGGGACACGATGTTGGAGCGCTGCTCGTCGGTGAGCACCTTGGTCATGTCGGTGTCGACGAAGCCGGGCGCGACGACGTTGAAGGTGATGTTGCGCGAGCCCAGCTCACGGGCGAGGGAACGCGCGAAGCCGACCAGGGCGGCCTTGGATGCGGCGTAGTTGGCCTGACCGGGACCGCCGTAGAGCCCGACGACCGAGGAGATGAGGACGACGCGGCCCTTCTTTGCGCGCAGCATGCCGCGGTTGGCGCGCTTGACGACACGGAAGGTGCCGGTGAGGTTGGTGTCGACGACCGCGGTGAAGTCCTCCTCGGACATGCGCATCAGGAGCTGGTCCTTGGTGATGCCGGCGTTGGCGATCAGGACCTCGACGGGGCCGTGCTCCGCCTCGATCTCCTTGTAGGCCTGCTCCACCTGCTCGGTGTCGGTGATGTCGCACTTGACGGCGAGGAAGCCGGCCGGCGGCTCACCCGAACGGTACGTGATCGCGACCTTGTCGCCGGCGTCGGCGAAAGCGCGGGCGATGGCGAGGCCGATGCCCCGGTTGCCTCCGGTGACGAGAACCGAGCGGCTCAACGGATCACCCTTTCCATAGGGGTCTGACACACCCGCCCGAACACCTGGGATGACAGGCGGCTTCCCCGAAAACCTATCGGTCCGGTCCCGTCCGGGGACATTCGGGCACCGACAGTGGCTCACGGGACTCGCTGTGGGGTCCCTACAGAAAGTTTGCGCACCGGGGAGGGAAACGTGTGGTCCGCGCGCCCGCTCCCGCGAAATGATCGGAGCCGACAGGCGACGACAGCAGGGAGACCTCCGTGCCTCATACGATCGACGAAGCCTTCACGGCGCTTCCCCTACGTGCCCTGGCCGACGCGGCGCTGGCACGCGCGCGTGCCCTGGGTGCCGAGCACGCGGACTTCCGCTTCGAGCGGGTGCGCAGCGCGTCCTGGCGCCTGCGGGACGCCAAGCCCGCGGGCTCGTCGGACACCACCGACCTCGGCTACGCGGTGCGGGTCGTGCACGGCGGGACGTGGGGGTTCGCCTCGGGTGTGGATCTGAGCCTCGACGCCGCCGCCAAGGTCGCCTCGCAGGCCGTGGCCATGGCCCAGCTCTCCGCCCAGGTGATCAGGGCGGCCGGGGCGGACGAGCGCGTGGAGCTGGCCGACGAGCCCGTGCACTCCGACAGGACGTGGATCTCGTCGTACGAGATCGATCCGTTCACCGTGCCCGACGAGGAGAAGTCGGCGCTGCTGGCGGACTGGAGCGCGCGGCTGCTGGCGGCGGACGGCGTCAACCACGTCGACGCCTCGCTGCTCACCGTGCATGAGAACAAGTTCTACGCCGACACCGCCGGGACCGTGACCACGCAGCAGCGGGTGCGGCTGCACCCGTCACTGACGGCCGTGTCCGTCGACGAGTCCAGCGGCGAGTTCGACTCCATGCGGACCATCGCGCCGCCGGTGGGCCGCGGCTGGGAGTACCTCACCGGCACCGGGTGGGACTGGGACGAGGAGCTCGCGAGGATCCCGGAGCTGCTCGCCGAGAAGATGCGGGCGCCGAGCGTCGAGGCGGGCCTGTACGACCTGGTCGTCGACCCGTCCAATCTGTGGCTGACCATCCACGAGTCCATCGGGCACGCGACGGAGCTGGACCGCGCGCTCGGCTACGAGGCCGCCTACGCCGGCACCTCCTTCGCCACCTTCGACCAGCTCGGCAAGCTCAGGTACGGCTCCGAGCTGATGAACGTCACCGGTGACCGCACCGCCGAGCACGGCCTGGCGACCGTCGGATACGACGACGAGGGCGTCGAGGGGCAGTCCTGGGACCTGGTGAAGGACGGCACGCTCGTCGGCTACCAGCTGGATCGCAGGATCGCCCGCCTCACCGGCTTCGAGCGGTCCAACGGGTGCGCGTTCGCGGACTCCCCCGGGCACGTGCCGGTGCAGCGCATGGCCAATGTGTCGCTGCAACCGGATCCGGCCGGGTTGTCGACGGAGGACCTGATCGGCGGGGTGGATCGGGGCATTTACGTCGTCGGTGACCGTTCATGGTCCATCGATATGCAAAGGTACAATTTTCAATTTACCGGTCAGCGGTTCTTCCGGATCGAGAACGGGCGGATCACCGGGCAGCTGCGGGACGTCGCCTACCAGGCGACCACCACCGACTTCTGGGGCTCCATGGCCGCGGTGGGCGGTCCGCAGACGTACGTCCTCGGGGGTGCCTTCAACTGCGGCAAGGCCCAGCCGGGTCAGGTCGCCGCGGTCTCGCACGGCTGCCCGTCCGCCCTGTTCAAGGGCGTCAACATTCTGAACACGACGCAGGAGGCCGGTCGATGAGCGCCCGTACGAACAAGCCGCACGAGGTCGTCGAGCGTGCCCTCGAGCTGTCCCGGGCGGACGGGTGCGTCGTCATCGCCGACGAGCACTCCACCGCCAATCTGCGCTGGGCGGGCAACGCGCTCACCACCAACGGCGTCACGCGCGGGCGCACGCTCACCGTCATCGCCACGGTCGACGGCAGGGAGGGCACGGCCTCCGGGGTCGTCTCGCGTTCCGCGGTGACCCCCGAGGAGTTGGAGCCGCTCGTGCGGGCCGCCGAGACCGCCGCGCGCGGCGCCGGGCCCGCCGAGGACGCGCAGCCGCTGGTCACGGGCGTACCGCAGTCGCCGGACTTCACGGACGCGCCCGCCGAGACCTCCTCCGCCGTGTTCGCCGACTTCGCTCCGGCGCTCGGGGAGTCGTTCGCACGCGCGCGTGCCGGCGGCCGCGAACTGTACGGCTTCGCCAACCACGAGCTCGTGTCGACCTACCTCGGTACGTCCACAGGACTGCGGCTGCGCTACGACCAGCCCACCGGGACCCTCGAGCTGAACGCCAAGTCGCCGGACCGCACCCGCTCGGCATGGGCGGGGCGGTCGACGCGTGACTTCAAGGACGTCGACCCGGCGGCGCTCGACGCCGAACTGGCCGTACGCCTCGGGTGGGCCGAGCGGCGCGTCGAACTGCCCGCCGGGCGGTACGAGACGCTGCTGCCGCCGACCGCCGTCGCGGACCTGCTGATCTACCAGCTGTGGTCGGCGTCGGGGCGGGACGCGACCGAGGGCCGGACGGTGTTCTCCAAGCCGGGTGGCGGCACCCGCGTGGGCGAGAAGCTGAGCGAGCTGCCGCTGACGCTGCGCAGCGACCCGAACGAACCGGGGCTCGAGACGGCGCCCTTCCTGATCGCGCACTCCTCCGGAGGCGATCAGTCGGTGTTCGACAACGGTCTGCCCGTCCAGGGCACCGACTGGATCCGCGACGGCCAGCTGACACACCTCACGACCACCCGCCACAGCGCCGGCCTGACCGGGCTTCCCGTCGCCCCGGCGATCGGCAACCTCATCCTCGCCGGGGGCGAGGACCGCTCCCTGGACGACATGGTCGCGAGCACGGAGCGGGGGCTGCTGCTGACGTGCCTGTGGTACATCCGCGAGGTCGACCCGGCCACGCTGTTGCTCACCGGCCTGACCCGTGATGGCGTCTACCTCGTCGAGAACGGGGAGGTGACCGGCGAGGTGAACAACTTCCGGTTCAACGAGTCCCCGGTCGGCCTGCTGGGCCGGGCCAGTGAGGCCGGGCGCACCGAGAAGACGCTGCCCAGGGAGTGGAGCGACTGGTTCACCAGGGCCGCGATGCCGGCGCTGCGGGTGCCGGACTTCAATATGAGCTCTGTCAGCCAGGGCGTATAACCTCGTACCTGATTCTGAAAAAAGCACAGTACGAGCCCAATCAAGGAGATACGAGAACCGTGACGGACATCGTCGACGAGCTGAAGTGGCGTGGGCTGTTCGCCCTGTCCACTGACGAGGACGCTTTGCGCAAGGCGCTCGCGGACGGTCCCGTCACGTTCTATTGCGGCTTCGACCCGACCGCGCCGTCACTGCACGTCGGCCATCTGGTGCAGGTGCTCACCGTGCGGCGGCTCCAGCAGGCCGGTCACCGGCCGCTGGCGCTGGTGGGCGGCGCCACCGGTCTGATCGGCGACCCGCGCCCCACCGCGGAACGCACGCTCAACGACCCGGAGACGGTGGCCGGCTGGGTCGGAAAGCTGCGCGCCCAGATCGAGCCGTTCCTCTCCTTCGAGGGCGAGAACGCGGCTGTGATGGTCAACAACCTCGACTGGACCGAGGGCCTGTCCGCGATCGAGTTCCTCCGGGACATCGGCAAGCACTTCCGCGTCAACAAGATGCTGACGAAGGACTCCGTCGCCCGGCGCCTGGAGTCCGACCAGGGCATCAGCTACACGGAGTTCAGCTACCAGATCCTGCAGGGCATGGACTTCCTGCAGCTGTACCGGAGGTACGGCTGCACGCTCCAGCAGGGCGGCAGCGACCAGTGGGGCAACCTCACGGCGGGCCTGGACCTGATCCACCGGCTGGAGCCGCACGCCCACGTGCACGCCCTGGCGACGCCGCTGATGACGAAGGCGGACGGCACCAAGTTCGGCAAGACCGAGGGCGGCGCGGTCTGGCTCGACCCGGAGATGACGACGCCGTACGCGTTCTACCAGTTCTGGCTGAACGTGGACGACCGGGACATCTCCAGGTACATGCGGATCCTGTCCTTCAGGTCCCGCGAGGAGCTGGAGGAGCTGGAGAAGCAGACCGAGGAGCGTCCGCAGGCCCGCGCGGCCCAGCGCGCGCTCGCCGAGGAGCTGACGACCCTGGTGCACGGCGCCGACCAGACGGCCGCCGTGATCGCCGCGTCCAAGGCCCTCTTCGGTCAGGGCGAGCTGGCGGACCTCGACGAGAGGACGCTCGCCGCGGCCCTGTCCGAGCTGCCGCACGTCCAGGTCGCCGAGCTCGGCCCGGTCGTGGACCTGCTCGCCGAGGTCGGCCTGGTGCCCAGCAAGTCCGCCGGGCGCCGCACGGTCAAGGAGGGCGGTGCCTACGTGAACAACGCGAAGGTCACCGCGGAGGACGCGGTCGCTGCCAAGGAGGAACTGCTCCACGGGCGGTGGCTGGTGCTGCGGCGCGGCAAGAAGAACCTCGCGGCGGTCGAGGTCACCGGCGCCTGACGCGCGCGTCCCCGCGCCCCTCAGGGGGCGCGGGGCTCACGCCCGCTCTTTCCTCTTGCCCAGCGTGGCCATGTACGCCATGTCCCCCACGCCCACGATGATGATCGCCGCGATGAGCTGGAACGCGTGCCGGCTCCAGTCGATACCGGACGTCACCTCGACACCTGCCGCGCGGGCGACGGCGTTGCCGACGATGGCGCCCAGCATGCCGAAGATGGTGGTGAGCCACAGCGGGCTGTGCTGCTTGCCCGGGATGATCAACTTGGCGATCAGGCCCAGCACGAATCCGACGATGATCGCCCACAACCAGCCCATGGCTGCCTCCTCGTACGACCCCACGTGAGCCCTGCCCCCAGTGTCGGCTCGCGTCCCGTACGGCGCATGCCGGGCTCGACCGTACGCGGTATGGCGCAGGACGTTCGCCCAGGCAGCAGGCGACCCGGTCTCGAAGGCGGCGCAGTCGCGGCGTAACGTTGAGGCTGTCCGGGTCCGGATCCCCGACCGGGTGCGGACCGGAGACGGGCGGGGGACAGTCCGATGCGGGCGGATGGTGGAATGTGATGCGGAAGCAGCATGGCGGGGGCAACGGCCAGGTGTTCCGGATCACCGGGGCCCGGGCCGGCCTCCAGGACGACGTACGCGGCCGGCAGCGCCGATACGTCATCTCGATGACGATCCGTACGGTGTCGGTGATCCTCGCGGCCCTGCTCTGGAACGTGGAACGGCACGTCGCGATCGTGGCGCTGGTGCTCGGCGCGGTCCTTCCCTACATCGCGGTGGTGATCGCCAACGCCGGGCGGGAGAACGTGCCTTCGCTGCCCTCGACGTTCGTGAGCGTGCCACCACCACCGATGATCATGCCGCCGCGGGCCGAGGAGGGGGCGGCGGAATCCGTCCCGGAAGATGTCGTGGGCGATCCGACCGATCGGCGGCCATGAGCCCGCCGTGCACCAAGCTCAAGAAAAGCTCAGATCAATCATGTTGTTCCAGTGCCCTGCGACCGGTCACCCGTGACATACTTCGTACGCGCTCCGCATCCCCCGTCGGAGCGACGGACCGACGCCGGGCAGCTCCCCCCGTGGCTGCTCGGCGTCGCCTTTTGTTCGGCGTTGTTGTGAGACGAAATCCGTGAGTGACGAGACCCTGATCTGTTCTGCCAAGGGCTGCCGCGCCGACGCCCGGTGGGTGCTCGCGTGGAACAACCCGAAGGTTCATACGCCGGAGCGGCGAAAGACGTGGCTCGCCTGTGAGGAGCATCGCGAGTATCTGTCGCAGTTCCTGGGCGTACGAGGGTTCCTCAAGGACGTCGTCCTGCTGACGGAGTGGGAGTCCGCCGAAAACCGCTAACCGCCGATGGCGGACATCGGCCTGTCCGGCTGGACGAACGACGGGTCGTCGAGGCCCGCTCCCGCCTTCTTGCCCCACATCGCAAGGCGCCAGATGCGGGCGATCTCCTCGTCGGGGGCGTCCGAGCGGAGGGCGGCACGCAGGTCCGTCTCCTCCGTCGCGAACAGACAGGTGCGGATCTGGCCGTCGGCCGTGAGGCGGGTGCGGTCGCAGGCCGCGCAGAACGGGCGGGTCACGGAGGCGATGACGCCCACGCGGTGGGGACCGCCGTCCACCAGCCAGCGTTCGGCCGGGGCCGAGCCGCGTTCCCCCGCGTCCTCGGGGGTCAGGTCGAAGCGGGTGCGCAAGGACGCGAGGATGTCTCCGGCCGTCACCATGCCCTCGCGCTTCCAGCCGTGCTGGGCGTCGAGGGGCATCTGCTCGATGAAGCGGAGCTCGTAGTCGTGCTCCACCGCCCAGGCCAGCAGGTCCGGGGCCTCGTCGTCGTTCAGGCCCGGCATCAGGACCGTGTTCACCTTGACGGGATTCAGTCCGGCGTCGCGGGCGGCCTGGAGGCCGTCGAGGACGTCCTTGTGGCGGTCCCGGCGGGTGAGGGCCTTGAAGACGTCCGCGCGGAGGGTGTCCAGGGAGACGTTCACCCGGTCCAGGCCCGCGGCCTTCAGGGCCGTGGCGGTGCGCTTGAGGCCGATGCCGTTCGTGGTCAACGACATCTGGGGGCGGGGGGTCAGGGCCGCGACCCGCTCGACGATGCCGACCAGGCCGGGGCGCAGCAGGGGCTCGCCGCCGGTGAAGCGGACCTCCTTGATGCCGAGAGAGGTGACCGCTATGTCGATCAGCCGGACGATCTCGTCGTCGGTGAGCAAATCGGGCTTGGCCAGCCACTGCAGGCCCTCCTCGGGCATGCAGTAGGTGCAGCGCAGATTGCACCGGTCGGTCAGCGAGACCCTCAGGTCGGTGGCCACGCGGCCGTAGGTGTCGATGAGCACGTGGGCCCCCTCCCTCGTCGCGGATCAACTGTTTCCGTCATCTGCGAGCCTACGTGACGGGACCGACATCGACAGCGGCCGGATCCCACGACGTGCGGCGCGGCCGCGTCGTAGGACCCTACGATCCTGCGACGCGGCCGCGGCAAAGGGGAGATCAGTGGGCGCCGGTGCCGGTCAGCGACCGGACCTCCAGCTCGGCGTACTTGCCGGTGTCCGGCTCCTCCTTCGACAGCAGGGTGCCGATGACGCCCAGCAGGAAGCCGACCGGGATCGAGATGATGCCCGGGTTCTCCAGCGGGAACCAGTGGAAGTCGGCGTCCGGGAACATCGACGTCGGCTTGCCCGAGACGACCGGCGAGAACAGCACCAGACCGACCGCCGTGACGAGGCCGCCGTAGATCGACCACAGGGCTCCCTGGGTGGTGAACCGCTTCCAGAAGAGGCTGTAGATGATCGTCGGCAGGTTGGCCGAGGCGGCGACGGCGAAGGCGAGGGCCACCAGGCCGGCGACGTTCAGGTCGCGGGCGAGGGCGCCCAGCGCGATGGAGACGATGCCGATGCCGACCGTGGCGTACCGGGCCGCGTTCACCTCCTGCTTCTCGGTGGCCGTGCCCCGCTTGATGACGTTCGCGTAGATGTCGTGCGCGAAGGAGGAGGACGAGGCCAGGGTCAGTCCCGCGACGACCGCGAGGATCGTGGCGAAGGCGACCGCCGAGATGGTGGCGAGCAGGATGGCGCCCCAGCTGGAGTCGACGCCGCCGAGGTGCAGCGCCAGCAGCGGGGCGGCGGTGTTGCCGGCCTTGTTGGAGGTGGTGATCTCGTCCGGGGTGATGAGCGCCGCTGCGCCGAAGCCCAGTGCGAGGGTCATCAGGTAGAAGGCGCCGATGAGGCCGATGGCCCAGATCACCGACTTACGGGCGGCCTTGGCGGTGGGCACCGTGTAGAAGCGGATCAGGATGTGCGGCAGGCCGGCGGTGCCAAGGACCAGTGCGATGCCGAGGGAGATGAAGTCCAGCTTGGTCGTGCCGGTGGCGCCGTACTTCAGACCGGGCTCCAGGAAGGCGGCGCCCTTGCCGCTGTGCTCGGCGGCGCTGCCCAGCAGGTCGGAGACGTTGAAGTTGAACTTCAGCAGGACCAGGAAGGTCAGCAGCAGGGCGCCGGCGATCAGCAGCACGGCCTTGACCATCTGCACCCAGGTGGTGCCCTTCATACCACCGATGGTGACGTACACGATCATCAGGACGCCGACCAGGGCGACGATGCCGATCTTGCCGCCGTCACTGGTGATGCCGAGCAGCAGCGAGACCAGGACGCCCGCGCCCGCCATCTGCGCCAGCAGGTAGAAGATCGACACGACGATCGTGGAGGTGCCCGCGGCGGTACGGACGGGTCGCTGGCGCATGCGGTACGCCAGCACGTCACCCATGGTGTAACGGCCGGAGTTGCGCAGCGGCTCCGCCACCAGGAGCAGGGCGACGAGCCAGGCGACCAGGAAGCCGATGGAGTAGAGGAAGCCGTCGTAGCCGAACAGCGCGATGGCGCCCGCGATGCCGAGGAAGGACGCGGCGGACATGTAGTCGCCGGAGACGGCGAGGCCGTTCTGGAAGCCGGTGAACTGCCGTCCGCCCGCGTAGAAGTCGGCGGCGTCCTTGGTCTGACGGCCCGCCCAGACCGTGATGACCAGGGTCGCGGCGACGAACACCGCGAACAGGGTGATGATCAGCGGCCGGTGCTCGCTTGCCTCGCCGGCTGCCAGAGTGATCGCGGGGCTCATGCGCCGCCCTCCATCCGGGACTTGATCGCCTCGGCCTTGGGGTCGAGCTTGGCGGCGGCGTGCCGCGCGTACCACCAGGCGATGAGGAACGTGGTGAGGAACTGGGCGATGCCCAGGACCAGAGCGATGTTGATGTTCCCGAAGACCTTGGTGCCCATGAGGTCGCCCGCGTAGTTGGAGAGCAGGACGTACAGCAGGTACCAGGCGATGAACGCGACGGTCAGCGGGAAGGCGAAGGAGCGGTAGGAGCGGCGCAGTTCACCGAAGTCCGCACTCTCCTGGACCTCGACGAACTCCTCGGTGGTGGGGAGTCGGGTTTGGGTTTTCGAGGGGGGCGGTGTCTCGGTGGCCACGGAGTCTCCTCGCGTTGCGGATGCGGTTGTGACGGGGACAGGGGGCGAGTGTCCTCGCGTTCCCTGCACAAGGTCACGGCGGCGCGCGAGGACCGGTTCAACTCGCACGGCTTCTTTCCGAAGTCATCTCGGATCAGTCATTCCGAACTCACTTCCCGCAAGTCATTGCTGGCCAGCGAGTCCGGGAGATAGCTTCGGCCTGCACCACCCGTCATGTACCTGCCCGAGCACCACCGCCGCCTCGGGCGGGTTTTCGTTTCCGGATGATGTGGAGATCCCATGGCTCATCTGCGTTCCAGACGCCGCCTCGCCCTCGCCGTGCCGGTCGTGCTGTCGGTGACGGCCGCGCTCGGCTTCGTTCCCACGGCGGCGTCGGCGGCGCCGGCCGCGAGCACCGCCGCCGAGGCCGCCGAGGCCGGCACTCTGGCGTACGTCGTCAACACCAAGGTGGACCACCGCACGATCGAGGCGGTGAAGAAGGCGATCACCGCTGCGGGCGGCACCGTCGTCGTGGCGTACGAGAAGATCGGCGTGATCGTCGTCCACTCCGCGAACCCCGACTTCGGCCCCCGGATGCGCAAGGTACGCGGGGTGCAGTCGGCCGGTGCCACGCGCACCTCGCCGCTGAGCGCCGCGGGGACGACGGAAGAGGGCGCGGTGCAGTACCTCTCCAAGGAGGAGGCCGCCAAGGTCGCCGCGCAGAGCACGGCCGCCGGCGAGGAACCCCTCGAGGCCGACCAGTGGGACCTGCGCGCGATAGGCGCCGACAAGGCCGCCGAGATCAACCCGGGCAGCAAGAAGGTGACCGTCGCCGTGATCGACACCGGCGTCGACGACACCCACCCCGACATCGCCCCGAACTTCTCCCCCTCGCAGTCCGCGAACTGTGTGAGCGGCAAGGCGGACACCACCTACGGCGCCTGGCGGCCGGTGGACGCGGACCACTACCACGGCACGCACGTGGCGGGTGAGATCGCCGCGGCCCGCAACGGCATCGGTGTCGCGGGCGTCGCGCCCGGCGTGAAGGTCGCGAGCATCACGGTCGCGCAGCCGGACGAGAACCAGCTGTTCTTCCCCGAGAGCGTCGTGTGCGCCTTCGTGTTCGCCGCCGACCACGGCGTGGAGATCACCAACAACAGCTACTACGTGGACCCGTGGCTGTACAACTGCCTCGACGACCCCGACCAGAAGGCCATCGTCGACGCCGTCAACCGGGCCCAGCTGTACGCCCAGCACAAGGGCACCCTGAACGTCGCCTCGGCGGGCAACTCCAACGACGACCTCGACGCGGACTCCCTCGTCGACGACTCCAGCCCCGACGACTCGACCCCGGTGACCCGGACGGTCGACCCGCACGAATGCTTCGACATTCCGACGCAGCTGCCGGGCGTCGTCACCGTGAGCGCGACGGGTGTGAAGGGCACCAAGTCCTACTACTCCAGCTACGGCTACGGCGTCGCCGACGTCGCGGGCCCGGGCGGCGACAAGTACCAGATCCCGGACACCCCGTCGGCCAACGGCCGCATCCTGTCCACGCTGCCGAACAACGCGTACGGCTTCCTCCAGGGCACGTCGATGGCGTCCCCGCACGTCGCCGCGGTGGCCGCGCTGCTGAAGTCCACGCATCCGTTCGCGACGCCGGCCCAGCTTCAGTGGCTTCTCAAGGCCCAGGCGGACAACCCCGGCTGCCCGACGGAGCCCTACGACGGGAACGGCGACGGTGTGGTCGACGCGACCTGCGTGGGTGGCAAGCAGGTCAACGGCTTCTACGGCTTCGGGATCGTCAACGCGCTGCGCGCGGTCGAGTAGCCCGCCGGGATGAGGACTTGCCGCACAGCCCGCCCGGCCCACTCGACCCGCGAACGAACTGGAGAGACTGACACCATGACAGCGCCTCAGCCGCGCTACCGCCGCGCCATGGCGATACCCGTCGGAATGGCCATGGCGACGGCCCTCGCGTTCCTGCCGAACGTCACGGCCTCGGCGGCCCCGTCGGCCGCCACCGAGGCCACGGCGGCCGCGGACGCGACCTCGCTCAGCTATGTCGTCAACGTCCGCCCCGGGCACGGGGTGTCCCGGCATGTGAAGAAGGCGATCGCCGAGGCCGGCGGCACGATCGTGACGTCGTACGACCGGATCGGCGTGATCGTCGTCCACTCGTCGAACGCCGACTTCGCCAGGACGATCCGCACGGTGCGCGGCGTCGACTCGGCGGGGGCCACCCGCAACGCGCCGCTGCCCGCGCAGTCGACCGGCGACATGGGCACCCCGCAGGTGCTGAGCGCCGACGAGGTGGCCGGCGCGGAGGCGGCCGACGGGCAGGACCCGTTGGAGCCGCTGCAGTGGGACCTGCCCGCCATCAAGGCGGACAAGGCGCACGAGAAGACGCTGGGCAGCTCGAAGGTCACGGTCGCGGTGATCGACACGGGTGTCGACGACACCCATCCGGACATCGCGCCCAACTTCGACCGCGCCGCGTCGGTCAACTGCGTGACGGGCAAGCCGGACACCACGGACGGCGCCTGGCGGCCGACCGCCGCCGAGAGCCCGCACGGCACGCACGTCGCCGGAGAGATCGCGGCCGCCAAGAACGGCGTCGGCATGACGGGCGTCGCGCCCGGAGTGAAGGTCGCCGGCATCAAGGTGTCCACGACCGCCGGCTACTTCTACACGGAGGCCGTGGTCTGCGGCTTCGTGTGGGCGGCCGAGCACGGCGTCGACGTCACGAACAACAGCTATTACACCGACCCCTGGTACTTCAACTGCAAGAACGACCCGGACCAGAAGGCGCTCGTGGACGCCATCACCCGGGCCTCCCGGTACGCGGAGAAGAAGGGCACGGTCAACATCGCGGCGGCCGGCAACGAGCGCTACGACCTCGCGGCCGACGAGATCACCGACCCGGTCTCGCCCAACGACTCCACGCCGTCGGACCGGGTGATCGACCCGTCCGAGTGCTACGACATACCGACCCAGCTGCCGGGAGTAGTCACGGTCGCGGCCACGGGCGCGAAGGGCATCAAGTCGTCCTTCTCCAACTACGGTCTGGGCGTCATCGACATAGCCGCCCCCGGCGGCGACTCGACCCGCTTCCAGACCCCGGCCCCGCCGGCCACCAGCGGCCTGATCCTGGGCACGCTGCCCGGCGGCAAGTGGGGCTACATGGCCGGTACGTCGATGGCGACCCCGCACGTCGCGGGCGTCGCCGCCCTGATCAAGTCGACGCACCCGCACGCCCCCGCGGCTCTGGTGAAGGCCCTCCTCTACGCCGAGGCCGACGCCACGCCGTGCACGGACCCGTACGACATCGACGCCGACGGCAAGGTCGACGCGGTGTGCGAGGGGCCGAAGAACTACAACGGCTTCTACGGATGGGGCACCGCGGACGCACTGGACGCGGTGACCAAGTAGGCCAAGCGGGTCAGTCCGTATATTGACTCGGTCAAGACTGCATAGTGCAGTCATGACTGGAGTCGAGTTCGCTTGGTCCGCATTGGGCGGTGATCCCGCCCTTCTGTCACGGGTGTCGACCGTGGTGCGGGAGGGCGCGCTTCGGGCGCGCCTTCCCGTACGGGAGTTGGCGCGGGCGTGTGTCGGAGCGTGCGCGCTGGCCGGCGCCGAGTTGGGGGCGCGGCGGGCCGGGCTCGGTCAGGTGCCCGGGGTGCGGGTGGACGACGGGGCCGTGGCCACCGCGTTCGTCAGTGAGCGGCATCTGCTGGTCGACGGGCGGGCACCGATCATGTTCGCGCCGCTTTCGCGGTTCTGGCGGACGGCGGACGGGTGGGTGCGGACGCACGCGAACTACCCGCACCACCGGGCGCGGTTGCTCGGCACTCTGGGAGTGCCCGAGGACGTGGCCCTTGTCGAGGCCGCGCTCGCCGAGCGGTCCGCTCTGGAGGTGGAGGAGGCCGTGTACGCGGCCGGAGGCCTGGCCGTGGCCCTGCGGACGCCCGCCGAGTGGGCCGCGCACGAGCAGGCCGCCGCGCCGGCGGAACGGCCCCTCGTCGAGCGAGGGCGGCTGGACGAAGCGCACGCGCGCGTGCTCTCCCCCGTCGACCCGGCTCCCCTGCTGCCCGCCGCCGGGCTGCGTGTCCTCGACCTGACCCGGGTCATCGCGGGCCCGGTCGCCACCCGCACGCTCGCCCTGCTGGGCGCGGACGTGCTGCGCGTGGACCCGCCCCAACTGCCCGAACTCCCCGACCAGCACGCGGACACGGGCTTCGGGAAGCGGTCGACGAGGCTGGACCTGACGGCCGACCGGGCTGCCTTCGAGGAGTTGCTCACCGCAGCGGACGTCGTCGTCACGGGGTACCGGCCGGGCGTCCTGGACCGGTTCGGGCTCTCCCCCGAGGCGCTGGCCGAGCGCAGACCCGGGGTGGTGGTGGCGCAGTTGTCGGCGTGGGGCGCGTACGGGCCGTGGAAGGGGCGAAGGGGCTTCGACAGCCTGGTACAGGCGGCCACGGGAATCGCAGTGATCGAGGGGTGGGTGGACCAGCCGGGTGCGCTGCCCGCGCAGGCCCTCGACCATGGCACGGGCTATCTGCTGGCGGCGGCGGTGCTACGGGCGCTGACGGAGCAGTCGTACGACGGAGGCAGCAGGTTCGTCAGGCTGGCGCTGGCGCGAACCGCCGCCTGGTTGACGGACGGGATGCCGGCAGACACGGCGGAGGGTGCGGCGTACGACGGTCCCGAGCCGTGGCTCGCCGAGCGCGACAGCGGGATCGGGCGGCTGCGGTACGCCCGGTCACCGGTCGCCCTTGCGGGCGGTCCGGTCGACTGGGCGCGGCCTCCGGGGCCGTGGGGATCGGATCCGGCGCGCTGGGCGTGAGTCCTCGCCGGGCCGGAAGCGTACCTAGGGGCGGAATGCCGTTCCTCCAGTTGTTTTCCTGCACTTGCCCGGTTCCGCAGCGGCTGGCGAAGATCCTGGGGTGACCTTGCCACGACCGTCCGCCGGGGCCTCCGACACGGGCGACGCCGCGCCCCGCGCCGGCACCGGCCGGGCGGTCGCCGTCCTCGCACTGGTGGCACTGGCCGCGCTGATCCCGCTGTTCGGACCATCCGCCGCGCTGCACGGCACCGGAGAGGCCGCGGCCCCCGGGGTGGGCGGGATCGCGCTGCTGCGGGCGGTGCTGCCGGCGGCACTGTGCGTGCCGGTGGGCGAGTTGTTCGTCAACCGGCTGGCGGGGCGGGTGCCCGGCGCTCCTGCCGAACGGCCGCCCAGCTGGGCGCCGTACGCGGCCGCCGCCGGATTCGTCGCCGCGCTGGGGCTCGCCTCGGTCGTGTCCACCGGCAACCTCGTACCGCACAGCCTCGGCCAGATCGACGTCGGCGGGCTCTACGAGTCCCGTGACGGCAAACTCGCGCTGCTCGAGGTCAACGCCTTCGCGGTGGCGGCCCTGTGCGCCCTGTCGGGCCGAACGGCCGCCCAGGTCTGGCCGCTTGCGGCGGTGGTCGTCGCGGAGGCGCTGCGGGCGCACCCCACGACCGAGCACGGTCCGCTGCTCGGCTCCGCCCTGACGCTCGTGCACCTGACGTGCGCGGTGCTGTGGGTGGGAGGCCTGCTGCACGCGCTGCGGACGCTGAAGGGGTGGCGCGACACACCGGCAGGGGCGGCGTTGCTGGGTCTCTACGCGCGCGTGGCGGCCGTGCTGCTCGCCGCGATCACTGCGACCGGGGTGTGGAGTTCGCTGCGCCGGATGCCGTCGGGGACGATCCTCGAGCAGCTGACGGCGACGGCGTACGGGCGCGCCCTGCTCGCCAAGGTGCTCCTCGTGGCCGCCGTGGCCCTGCTCGCCCTGTGGGCGCGGATCCGGCTGCGCCGGGCGGCGGACCCGCTGACGGCGTGTACGCCCGCGCGTGCGGAGGTCGTGGCGCTGGGGGTGGTGGTCGCGGTGTCGGGCCTGCTGACGGCGCTGCCGGTGCCCATCAGGTGGTGAGCGCCGGCTGCCTGACCGGCCCGAGGGTGCCGTGGACCAGCAGGAACTGCGCGGCGGCGTACGTCAGCATGATCCAGAGATCGGGGACCGGCGGCTGGGGCCAGTCGGCGACGCCGGTCGCGATCAGGGTGTCGGAGAGCAGGAAGAGCGCGCCGCCCATCCCGGCCAGGAGGCCGATCCGGGTGGCGGCCGTGTACGCCATGACCGTGAGCAGGGTGCTGTAGACGGCGACCGGGACACGCAGTTCCGGGGGGAGGTCCGGCCACAGCAGGACCACGGTGCCGACGAGGGCGGCGGCGTACGCGGGGGCGAGGAGTGCCGCATACTCGCGTGGGGTGCCGATGCGGGTGAAGAGGACGAGGTAGCAGACGTGACCGGCCGCGAAGGCCGCCATCCCGGCGAGGAAGGCGGGGTCGGCGTCGGACAGCAGCAGGGTGTCCCCGGCCCAGCCGCACAGGACGGCGGCGATCAGCAGCCGGGGCGCGCCGCGCAGGGCCGCGTACACGGCCAGCAGGGGCATCAGCAGGGGCTTGGTGAGCAGGTGTCCGGTGTCGGCGCCGACCGCGAGGGAGCCGAGGTCGACGACGGTCGCGAGGCCGAAGAGGGTGAGCAGGAGACGGGCCGGTGTCATGCGCCCACGGTCTCCTCGGCCGGCTCGGACACGGCAGCGGGCTGCCAGCCCGGCCCGCGGAACACACGCCCCGCGCGCTCGCGCCAACTGTCGGCCGCCTTCAGGTCCCTGGCGATGGCGACGTACTCGTGGGTGGCGACCTTGAGCGGGTTGTACGTGTTGATGTTCTTCGTCAGCCCGTAGACGGGCCGTTCGGTCTCGGCCACGAACGACCCGAAAAGCCGGTCCCAGACGATGAGGATCCCGCCGAAGTTGCGGTCGAGGTAGCCGCCCTGGGAGGCGTGGTGAACTCGGTGGTGGGACGGCGTGTTGAAGACGAACTCGAACCAGCGGGGCATCTTGTCGATCCGCTCCGTGTGGATCCAGAACTGGTAGACGAGGTTCGCGGAGGAGCAGAACGCGAGCGCGGCCGGATGCACGCCGACGGCGACGAGGGGGACGTAGAACGGCCAGACGGTCAGCGACGTCCAGGGCTGGCGCAGCGCGGTGGTGAGGTTGAACTTCCGGCTGGAGTGGTGCACGACGTGGCAGGCCCACAGGATGCGGATGACGTGGTGACCGCGGTGGGACCAGTAGTAGAAGAAGTCCTGCGCGAGCAGCATCAGGGGGACGGTCCACAGGAGCACGGGGACGCGCAGGGGCGTGAGTTCGTAGAGGGCCGTGTAGACAGCGACGATCGGGATCTTCCAGAGGAAGTCGAAGACGAGACTGCCGAGGCCCATGCCGATGCTGGTGGCGGCGTCCTTCGTTTCGTATCCCGCGGCGTCGTCGTCGGGATGGATACGGACGCTGATCACCTCGATCACGGTGAGCAGCACGAAGGCGGGTATCGACCACAGCACGACATCGGGCAGGTTCGGCATGTGGGCACCGTAGAACCGCTGGTCGGCGGCGGCTAGACGTTGTTACCCACAAGTATTACCGAGGGTACGCGCTTGCTTCTTGGCGATCTCCGCCAATCGCCGAACACGGGCTCACACCCCCACCGCCCCCAACAGGGCTCCCGCCGCGTGTGTCACCCCCATCGCGAGTGCTCCGCCGATCACGTTCCGCAGCACCGCCCGGCCCGGCTCCGCAGCGCCGAGCCGTGCGCTGCTCCATCCCGTGAAGACCAGCGCGAGGAGGACCGAGCCCACGGTGACGGGGAGCCGCCAGTCCGCCGGAGGCAGGACGATCGCCAGCAGGGGCAGCAGTGCCCCCGCCGTGAAGGCCAGGAAGCTCGCCCACGCCGCATGCCAGGGGTTGGTCAGCTCGTCGGGGTCGATGCCGAGCTCCACGCGCGCGTGGGCGCGCAGCGCGTCCCGTTCCGTCAGCTGGGCGGCGGCCTCCCGGGCCACGTCGCGGGAGAGTCCGCGCCGCTCCAGCAGTTCCGTCAGCTCCTCGAGCTCCGCCTCCGGCTGCTCACGCAGCTCACGTTTCTCGAGCGCCAACGCCGCCTTCTCCGAGTCGCGTTGGGTCGACACCGACACGTACTCCCCCGCCGCCATCGACATCGACCCGGCGAGCAGGCCGGCGAGGCCCGCCGTGAGCAGCGCCGATCGGTCGTCGGTCGCGCCGGCCACGCCGACGACGAGACCCGCGGTGGACACGATCCCGTCGTTCGCGCCAAGGACCGCGGCCCGCAGCCAGTTCAGGCGGGCACCGAGCGCACCACTGTGGGCTTCGCCGCCGTGCGTTGGTTGCGTCACAGAACGGAGGATGGCACCCGCGGCCTCACCAGACCCGCACCGACGCTCCTTTCGCGAACACGGGGCTGGTGGCGTCGGCCGGCGGCTCGGTCAGCGGCTGCGCCAGCTCCTCCACGGTCGGGCCCACCTTCGCCGCGACCGCGTCCAGGGCGTCCAGGTCGAAGCCGTACACCCGTGCCGCGTTGCCGCCCACCATCGCCGCGACCTCCTGCCTGGGCACGCCCGCGTACGCGGAGCGCAGGCCCTCCCGGGAGTAGGGGTACGTCCCCTCGTCGTGCGGGTAGTCGCTGCCCCACATGATCTTCTCGACGCCGATGCGGTCCCGCAGCGGGACCTCGTGCGGGCGCATGAAGCTCGCGCCGACGAAGCAGTTGTCGCGCCAGACCTCCGAAGGCGGCTTTCCCATGCGGGCCGCCAGGCCCGCACCGAACTTCGACTCCGCGGTGGCCGCTTTCGTCGCTGCCGCGATCAGACGGCCGTGGTAGTAGTCCAGCATCTCCAGCACGCCGGGGATCCAGCCCGAGCCCTGCTCGGTCAGCACCAGTTTCAGGCCGGGGTGGCGGCGGAAGGCGCCGCCGAACACCAGATGCCACAGCGCGCGGTGGGAGAACCACGTCGTCTCGACCATGAACACGGCACGCGCCGCCGGTTCGTCGCCCAGCGGGGGCGATGCCGAGCCGGCGTGGTGGTTCACCGGGACGTCCAGCTCCTCACAGACCGCCCAGATCGGGTCGTACGTCGACGAGTACAGCTCGGGCAGGCCCGAGCCCGGGGGTGTGCCCGGCAGGAGCAGACCGCCCTTCAGCCCGGCCCCCACCGCCCACCTGATCTCCTTCACCGCCTCCTCGACGTCGTTGAGGAGGATCTGGAAGACGCCCGCACGTCGGCCCGGCGCGGCCGCGCAGAAGTCCGCCAGCCAGCGGTTGTGGGCCCGCAGGCCCGCCCAGCGCCGGTCGAACTCCTCCGCCGTCGGCGCGGGAGCCGAAAGCGAGCCGGAGGGGAAGAACGGAGGGATCGTGTTCGGGAACACCACCTCCGCGACGATCCCGTCCTCCTCCAGCTCCGCCAGGCGGCGCCCGGAGTCCCAGTTCTTGTCGGCCGCGTCGGCCACCAGGTCCTCGTACGGGTTGACGTACGTCACCGCCCACGCGTCGAAGTCGTCTTGGTACCGCCTGTCCAGGTACGGCTTGTAGTCCAGGAGGTCGGCTCCCGCGTGGCAGTCGGCCGAGATCACCGTGTAGCGGTCACTCATGGGGTCACTCCCAGGGTCGGGAAGTCGTGGTCCGTCAGCCAGTGCCGGCCCACCTCGCGCGAGCGCGCCCAGGACGCCGCGACCGCCGCCTGGTCCTCCGGCTGGCCGAGGTCGGCCGGCGTGGGACCGATGCGGTGGGCCAGCGGGATCAGCTTCGCCACGTCGAAGCCGAAGACCTCCGCCGCGGCCATGCCCAGCATGCGGCGGGTCTCCGGGACGGGGATGTCGTGGAAGGTGCGCCGCAGCCACGCGCGCGTGTCGGGCCACGTGCCCTCCGGGTGCGGGAAGTCGCTGCCCCAGAGGATGTTGTCGACGCCGATCTCGTAACGCTGGGCCAGTTCGCGGCGCTTGGTGTTGGTCGCGCAGACGAAGACCTGGCGGTCGAGGTACTCGTGCGGCGGGCGCTTCAGCTCCTGGAAGGGGGACAGCTTCTTGCCGCCGTGCGCGCCGAGGTAGAGCCGGTCCATGAACCAGAGCAGGTTCGGCAGCCACCAGCAGCCGGACTCGGCGACGCCGAACTTCAGGCCGGGGTGGCGTTCGAAGACGCCGGACCACAGCAGGAACCAGAGCGGCCTGGCGGGCCACCAGGTCACCTCGCTCACATAGATGCCCAGGTGATCGCCGTATTCCTGCCTCGGTGCCGCCCCGGAGTGCGTCAGCACCGGCATCCCGCACTCCGCGGCCGCCGCCCACACAGGGTCGTAACGGCGGTCGTGGTACGGCTCCTTGTCGACCCACATGGAGGGGATCATGAGCGCGCCGAGTCCGGACTCCCGGGCGCGGTGGATCTCCGCGACGACCCGCTCGGTGGGCGCCGTTACCGGCAACAGGGCCACGCCGCAGTGCCGTTCGGGACGCTCGGAGACGAAGTCCGCCAGCCAGCGGTTGTGCGCCTGCGCTCCCGCCATGCCCAGTTCGGGGTCCTGGTCGCCGGAGAGCCCGAGGCCGACGCCGAAGGGGGCGGCCGTCCGGCTGTCCACCGCGTCGGCGTCCGGGAAGACCACTTCGGCCGCGACACCGTCGCCGTCCAGTTCCTTCAGGCGCTGCGCGGTGTCCCAGCCCCCGCGCAGGCCCTCCTCGTTGTCGTGGAACCACTTGCTCGCGAACGCCTCGTTGCGGATGCCGAGCCGGGTCATCTCCGCACGGCGGCGCTCGCGTCCGGCGAGGAAGTCGTCGAAGTCCCGGTGGAAGCGGGACTCCAGGTACGGCCGGTACTCCTCGGTGGGCAGTCCGGCATGGCAGTCGGAGGAGATGATCAGGTAGGGCTCGTCCTGCTCGGTCACTGCGGCCCCCTCAGTCGAGTACGAAGCTTTCGAGGTACGACGGGTTCGCGCGCTCGAGCATCGACTGCGCGCGTGCCCTGATCTGTGCGTCGCTGTGCTCGCTCTCGGGCAGCAGCCAGAAGCGGTCCGCGCGGATGCCGTCCACCACGAAGTCGGCGACCTCCTCCACCGGCGTGAAGCGGACCTCGCGGCCGGCGTCCCGCATGGCCGTCTCCCACTGGCCGAGACTGCGGTACGGAGTTCTGCGCGGCCGCCGCTTGGCGTAGCGCTCAGGCCGGTTGCGGTGCGACTCCCACAGGCCCGTGCGCAGCATGTGCGGGCCGGGGAAGAGGACGGACGCGCCCACGCGCGTGTGCTCCGCTTTCAGGTGGGCGTACAGGGACTCCGTCATCGTGACGACCGCCGCCTTGGTGACGGCGTACACGGAGGCGGTGGGCAGTGGGGCGATTCCGCCGTCGCCGGACGACGTGTTGACCACGTGACCCGGCTCCCCGCCTGCCAGCATGCGGGGCACGAAGGCCTGGACGCCGTGGAAGACGCCCCACACGTTGACGGCGAAGGCCCACTTCCAGTCGTTCGGCTCGTGCTCCCACATGCGGCCCTCGGCGCCCGAGCCAACCCCGGCGTTGTTGCACAGGACGTGGACGGCGCCGTACGTGTCGTAGGCCGACTCGGCCAGCCGATCCACCTCTTCGCGTACGCCGACGTCGACCACGCGCGCGTGCACGTCGGCGCCCCCCGCGCGCAGCCCCGAGGCGGCCTTGTCGAGCGCGCCCTCCTCGACGTCGGCGAGGACCACCTTCAGGCCCTCGGCCGCGAACCGCCGGGCCATGGCCAGCCCGATCCCGCTCGCGGCGCCCGTGACGACGGCGACCTGTCCCTCGCGCAGGTCCATGCTCAGCTCCCCTCGGGAGGTCCGTCGTACAGGTGCCGCGGGTCGTCGTAGCGCTGGTGGACGTACGGCAGCAGCGCCTGTGCACTGACCCGTTCCACGACCCTGCCCCGCTGGTCGCTGCTCTTCTCGCCGAGCGTGATGCCGAGGAGCCGGTGGACGGGGAGGTCGGCGACCGGGTCGTACACGGACTCGCGCAGGACGACGTCCCCGGTCACCCGCTCCAGTCGGCGCACCCGCTCGTTGCGTACGCAGTGCACCAGCACCGGGTCGGCGTCGAAGCCCGAACCGTCCACCGCCGGAAGGAACTTGAAGTAGAAGTCGGTCTTCCGGCTCGGCTCCGGCAGCGGCAGCCCACCGCTCACCGCGCCGCGGACCTCGACGAAGGCGATGCCGTGCCGCGCCAGCGACGCCCGTACGGCGAGGCCGTCGCGCTCGACGGTCACCTCGCCGAGCTTCTTGGGCTCGCCGAAGACCTCGCGGCCGCCGGTCAGCGCGCGTTCGTGGGTCATCGGCATCACCAGCGGGTACCACCCGTCGACCCCGTCGTGTTCGGCGGCCACCGCGAACGAGCCCGCTCCCAGCGGGTATCCGGGCAGGTCGACCTTGCTGATGTTCACCCTGACCACGGGGTGGCCGGTCGGCTTCAGGGGCGGCGGCAGGACGGCCGCGACCGCGTCCGGGTCGGTCTCCCAGAGGGCCACCACGCCCGTGGACCAGATGTCGGGGAGCTTCGCGCTCGCGGCGCGCGCGGCGGCGATCTCCGCCTCGGTCCGCGCGCCGTACCGTACGCGTGCGTGTGCCATGCCGTACCGCCCTTTCCGGGAGGCTCTACTGACGGGGCGTCACATAGGACACCGTTACAGCAGCGAGCGTGAAGGAGGAAGTAGGCTGCCCCACCACACCTCGAACGCGACCTCCTGCCGGACACGCCCGAACCACGTCGGGGGGTACCGCGGGCCCGGCACGCGCACCCCGTGTTGAGCGTCGGGGTGAGTGCTTCGGTGAACTGCTGCCCGGCCTTGTCGAGGGCGCGCCGCGTCCCGGCCCGTCGCCGCCGCCTGGGACCTGGCCGTCGGACAGGACGTCACCTTGGTGGAGCGGCTACCGGCCCGTTCCGTCGACCGCTGCGCCGAGACCAGCGCCCGCGATCCGCGCGCCCTAGGCGCGTTGCTCGACGTGATGAGCCTCAAGAACCCGGCCACCGGCCTGTTCTCGCCCGACATGCTCGTGCCCGTGCTGTCAGTCGTGGCCCGTATCCTCATGGACCATGCTCGAAGACCGTACGACCGCAGCGCCCCACCCCGCGGAATGGCCGGCCGCGTATCCCCACGGATACGCGGTCGTTGACGTGGAGACCACGGGCCTGGCCCGGGACGACCGGATCATCTCGGCGGCCGTCTACCGGCTGGACGCGCGCGGCGAGGTCGAGGACCACTGGTACACGACGGTCAACCCGGAGCGCGACCCGGGACCGGTCTGGATCCATGGCCTGACGACTGAGATGCTCGAGGGCGCTCCCCTTTTCCAGGACATCGCCGAGGAGTTCACGGCTCGCCTGGACGGCCGGGTGCTCGTCGCGCACAACGCCGTCTTCGACTGGCAGATGATCGCGCGGGAGTACGCGCGCGCGGAGCGCGAGGCACCGGTGCGGCAGCGGCTGTGCACCATCGCGCTCTCCAAGGAGCTGCGTCTGCCGCTGCCCAACCACAAGCTGGAGTCGCTGGCGGCGCACTTCGGCGTCGTACAGCAGCGGGCGCACCACGCCCTCGACGACGCGCGCGTGCTCGCGGAGGCTTTCCGGCCGAGCCTGCGGGCCGCGGCGGCGGGCGGCCTGCGGCTGCCGCTGCACGAATGCAGGCCGCTGACCGAGTGGAACGACCGGCCCGCACCCCGGATCGGGCAGCAGCCGGGCGGGTACGGCGGCTACAGCGGCTACCGGCCGGGCAGTTGGCGCCCCTCCCGCAAGAGGCCCGCCTGCCCCTATCCCAACCCGGGACGCTACGAAGAAGGCAAACCGCTCAAGCAGGGCATGCGGGTCGCCTTCTCCGGCGACACCTCGGTCGACCGCGAGCTGCTGGAGGACCGCGCGGTCGAGGCCGGGCTGCACATCGCGACGAGCCTGTCCCGGCTGACCAGCCTGCTGGTCACCAACGACCCCGACTCGGGCACGTCGAAGGTGGTCAAGGCCCGGCAGTACGGGACGCCGGTGGTGGACGAGGCGGCCTTCGGGCAGTTGCTGCGGGACGTGACGGCCGCGGACGAGTGACCCGTACGGACGGGTGATTGCCACGCGACTCGCCCGCCGCCCGCTCGCCCGCGCGGCGAGGACGGCTCACCCTGTGGCGCATGGCGACATGTGAAGTTTGTGGCAATGACTACGGAATGACCTTCGAGGTGCACGCGCAGGGTGCGGTCCACGTTTTCGACTGCTTCTCCTGTGCGATCCACCGCATGGCCCCCGTCTGCGAGCACTGCCGGGTCCAGATCATCGGGCAGGGCGTCGAGGTCGAGGGCCACTGGTACTGCGGCGCCCACTGCGCCCGGGCCGAGGGGAAGGTGGGGATCGTCGACAAGGTGTGACCCGGTACCCCGCTGATCGCGCCCCACGACCGAGTTGTACGGTCGTGGGGTGTACCGCTTCCTGTTGTCCCGGCAGTGGGTGATCCTCACGCTGGTCGCTCTCCTCCTCATCCCCACGATGATCAGGCTGGGCTTCTGGCAGATGCATCGCTACGAGCTGCGCACCGCCCGGAACCAGCTGGTCTCCGACGCGCTGCACGCCAAGCCGGTGCCCGCGGAGCGGCTGACCTCGCCCGGGCATGCCGTCACCACCGGCGAGCGGTACCGCTCCGTGAGCGCGAAGGGCCACTTCGACACCGACGACGAGGTCGTCGTCCGCCGCCGCACCAACTCCGACGACGAGATCGGCTTCCACGTCCTTACCCCGTTCGTCCTCACGGACGGCAAGGTGCTGCTGGTCGACCGGGGCTGGATCCCCGCGGGCGCGAGCCAGACCGCGTACCCCGAGGTGCCCGCCCCGCCCCGCGGCGAGATCACCGTCACCGGGCGGCTGATGCCCGACGAGACGACCGCGGCGAGCGGCATCAAGGACCTCAAGGACCTGCCGGACCGGCAGATCATGCTGATCAACAGTGAGCAGGAGGCGCGGCGGCTGGGGGTCCGGGTACTCGGCGGTTACATCGCGCAGACTGCGCCCGAGCCGAAGGGTGACACCCCGGAGCTGCTGGGTTCGCCCGGCATGGAGGATGCCGCGCTGAACTACGCGTACGCCATCCAGTGGTGGTTGTTCTCGGCGGCGGTGCCTGTGGGGTGGGTGGTCCTTGCGCGGCGGGAGGCGCGGGATCGGGCTGAGGCGGCGGCGAAGGCCTCCGCGGAGGAGGCGGAGCCGGCGGCTGTGTAGCGGGTGCCTGTGCCTGCGGCGCGCGGACCGATCACCACGCGCCCGGCACCGCGGCTGGCGCGGGGTGGGTCGCGCAACCCGGCGGGGGTTGCATGCGGCACGCGGACCGATGATCACGCGCCCGGCGCCGCGTCGGGCGCCGGGTGGTCGCGCAACCCGGCGCCGGCGGGGTGCCGCCCGCGCCCACCCGTGCCGCCCCAGGCGGCACGACTGCCCGCGGCTGGGCGGGGTGGAGGATTCAGCCGCGGCCGTTGGTCAAGCGGTCCCTCCAATACAGAAATGTGCGCTCCGGGTCGGGGAGCAGTTCCCAGGGATGTCGGGTCATATGGCGGCCGATGCGCTGGAAGACGGGGGCCGCCTCGGGTGGGCGGTGGGTGCGGATCAGTGCGAAGGCGAGGATGTTGAGGTCGGTGAGGGCCTCGGCGTGGGGCGCGGACGCGGCGTGGAACCAGCCCGACAGAGCCTGCTCGATCTCCTGCTCCGCCCGTGGTTCGTTCCAGTGGCCGCCCGCCCCGATCGACATCTGCTGCTGCCGGTGAGCCACGAGTTCGACGCGGGCCGCCACGGGAAGCAGCGCCAGGGGTGATCCGTGGGGTGCCCGGGCGGCACCCTGCCGGGCGAAGTCGACCATGTCGGGGATCGTGCCGTGTCCCCGTGGGGACAGGTACCGCAGCATCTGGTGGTAGGCGGTCCGCTGCCACGGGGCACGGGTGACGGCCTCGCTCCACACGGGCACGGCGTTGCGGACCGGGACGGCGAAGGACCGCATCAGCTCCAGCAGCGCCAGCCACGGAGCCGGGTCCTCGGGGCCGGCCTCGGCGGCGCGGAGGCATGCCTGCTCGGCCTGGTGTGCGGCGGCCCACCCCTCGGCGGCGGCCCGGGTCGCCCGGGTCCAGGCGTGCAGCGCCAGGGCGTCCGCGTCCGCGGGGCGGTCGGCGTACCACCGTTCGCCGACCGCGGGCGGCAGCTGCCGCGCCAGCACGGAGATCCGGTGCACCCGCCGGTCCCAGTCCCGCCCCGTGTCGCGCAGCAGCTCGGCGACCGGCTCCCACGCCGGGCGGGTGCGGCCCGCGCCGAGGCCGTGGAGCTGTGCCGTCGGGCGGAGTTCGGTCAGGGTCGAGTGGAGCGCGTGGTCGTCGAGTTCGGGGCGGGTCAGCAGGGCTGGGCGGCGTCTGAGCATCTCGGTCCCGGTCGAGTGCGAAAAGTCGAGTGCGAAAAGTGCGAAAAAAAGGGGGGTACGGGGCGGGTGCGCCGGTCAGAGCCCGGCCGGCGCGCCCGCCCCGCGGTTCTCGCTGCCGGTGTCAGCAGCAGCGGCCTTGCGGGTGGGTTTCCCGGTGCACGGTCCGCATCACGTGGTACTCGCGCGGGGTCGGTACCGGTGCGAGGGGGTGGTGGCGTCGGTGCCGCTCGCAGTAGCGGTCGTACTCCGCCTCCCCCGTCAGCTCCCGCAGGTACCAGCGCACGGCCCGGGCCCAGCGGGCGGCCCTCATGCCCGGACCTCCGCCAGGGGTTCGCTGCGCTGCGCCGGCACGTCGATGCGGGACTCGACGTACGGTGCCTCGGTCGTCGGCAGCGGCTGCGTGGCGCGTACGGCGCGGACGCACACGACCGCGCAGTTGACCAGGACCGTCAGGACCAGCAACAGGAAGACGGCCATGATCACACCGTCGACCGTGTTGTTGACCACGATGGTGTGCATGTCGTCCATGTCGGTGGCTCCCGGCAGGAGCTGGCCGCTGTCGATGGCCTGGGCGTACTTGTCCCGCAGGGCGAAGAAGCCGATCTTCGGGTCGTCGGAGAAGATCTTCTGCCAGCCGGCGGTGAAGGTGACGGCCACGTCCCAGACCAGCGGGATGCCGGTGACCCACGCCCAGCGCAGCTTGCCGGACTTGATCAGCACGGTGGTGGTGACGGCCAGGGCCACCGCGGCCAGCAGCTGGTTGGCGATGCCGAACAGCGGGAACAGCTGCTTGATGCCGCCCAGCGGGTCGGTGACACCGGCGTAGAGGAAGTATCCCCAGGCTCCGACGACCAGGGCGCTGGTGATCCAGATGCCCGGCTTCCAGGTGACCCGGCCGATCGGCTTCCACACGTTGCCGAGCATGTCCTGGAGCATGAAGCGGCCGACCCGGGTACCGGCGTCCACCGTGGTGAGGATGAACAGCGCCTCGAACATGATCGCGAAGTGGTACCAGAAGGCCTTCAGCCCGGCGCCGCCGATCACGCCGGAGAAGATCTCGGACATCCCCACGGCCAGCGTGGGCGCACCGCCGGAGCGGCCCACCAGCGTCTGTTCCTCGACGGCCTTGGCCGCCGCCGTGAGCTGGTCCGGGGTGATGGTGAAACCGAGGTTCTTCACCGCTTCGGCGGCGCTGTCGACGGACGGGCCGAGCAGCGCGGCCGGGGAGTTCATCGCGTAGAACAGGCCCGGTTCGAGCACACAGGCGGCGATCAGCGCCATGACGGCGACGAAGGACTCCGTGAGCATGGAGCCGTAGCCGATCATCCGGACCTGGGACTCCTTCTGGATCAGCTTCGGAGTGGTGCCGGAGGAGACCAGGGCGTGGAAGCCGGACAGGGCTCCGCAGGCGATGGTGATGAACAGGAACGGGAACAGCGACCCGGCGAACACCGGTCCGGCGCCGTTGGAGGCGAAGTCGGTCACCGACTCGGCCTTGAGGTGCGGGGCGGCGATCACCACGCCGACGGCCATCAGGGCGATGGTGCCGACCTTCATGAAGGTGGAGAGGTAGTCGCGGGGGGCCAGCAGCATCCACACGGGCAGCACGGAGGCGACGAAGCCGTAGCCGACCAGGCAGAAGACCAGGGTCTCCGGGCTCCAGACGAAGTACTCGGCGAGCGAGGAGTCCTGGATCCAGCCACCGCCGAGGATGGCGAGGAGCAGGAGCGCCACACCGATGAAGCTGGTCTCCACGACCCGGCCCGGCCGCAGGTAGCGCAGGTAGAAGCCCATGAAGAGGGCGATGGGGATGGTCATGCTGACCGAGAAGGTGCCCCACGCGGACTCGGCCAGCGCGTTGACGACGACCATCGCCAGAACCGCGAGCAGGATGATCATGATGGCGAAGACGCCGATCAGAGCGGCGGCGCCGCCCACCTTGCCGATCTCGTCACGGGCCATCTGGCCCAGGCTCTTGCCGTCCCGGCGCATGGAGAGGAACAGGACCACCATGTCCTGCACCGCCCCGCCGAAGATCACGCCCGCGATGATCCAGATGGTGCCCGGCAGGTAGCCCATCTGGGCTGCCAGGACCGGGCCGACCAGAGGTCCCGCTCCGGCGATGGCCGCGAAGTGGTGGCCGAAGAGCACCCGCTTGTCGGTGGGGTGGTAATCGACGCCGTCCTCCAGGCGTTCGGCGGGAGTGGCGCGGCTGTCGTCGACCTGGAGGACCCGGCGGGCGATGAAGCGCGAATAGAAGCGGTAGGCGATCGCATACGAGCCGAGGGCCGCGACGACCAGCCAGACGGCCGAGATCTCCTCGCCCCGGGACAGGGCGAGCACGGCCCAGCCGATCGCGCCGGCCACGGCGACCGCGCTCCACGTCAGGATCGAGCGGGGTGTCATTCGGGACCGCGGGGACGGCGGCCCTTCTGGGCTCGGCAGAGCGGATTCGGGCATGGCGGATGCAGGCATGGCGGCTCCTCACCGGGGCGGTGTGACAAGAAGTGCGCGTCGATCAGAGAAGTGCGCGTGAATCAGAAGAGGATCAGCGGCGGCGATGTCGGTCCGTCAGCGCGTAGGCGGCAAGCAGGCAGAGGCCGCACCCCGGCACCCAGGCGAGCTGGTACCAGTAGAAGAACGGCGTCCCGGCCAGCCGCGGACTCGCGCCGGCGTACCAGGGGACCCACAGCAGTCCCGCGGCGGGCGCGAGAAGCAGTACGGCGATCGCGACGCGCCGTAGCCGGTGATGACCGGTTCGTGCCATGACCTGCACTCCTCTCCCGCTCGCTGTGGGTCTGTGCAAGAGTTGCCCACCCGCCGGATCCGGTTGACAACGAATTTCCAGGAAATTTCCCGCCGGTTCCGTGTCCTCCGGACGGGCGCCTCGCGCAACTCTGCTGCGAGGGCACAGGCACACCAAGGACGGTGACCCATGGCCGATGGCGCCATGACAGCGACGTTCCTCGCCGTGATCGGCGGAGCGTCGCTGCTCGCCGTGACCGCGCGCCGCCTGCGCCCCAGCGACCGGCTGCCCGCACTGGAGGGCTGGGCGCTGGCCGACCGCAGCCTCGGCCCCGTCTGGACCTGGCTGCTGCTCGGCGGCACGATCTTCACCGCGTACACCTTCACCGCCGTACCGGGACTGGCGTACGGCAACGGTGCGCCCGCCTTCTTCGCGGTGCCGTACACGGTGATCGTCTGCCCGATCGCCTTCGTCCTGCTGAGCCGCCTCTGGTCCGTGGCCCACCGGCACGGCTACGTCACCGCCGCAGACTTCGTGCGCGGCCGGTACGGCTCGCCGCCGCTGGCCCTGGTGGTCGCGCTGACCGGGATCCTCGCGACGATGCCGTATCTGGCGCTGCAGCTGCTCGGCATAAGGGCGGTGCTCACGGCCGGTGGCCTGTATCCGCGGGGCGCGACCGGCGATCTGGTGATGGTGGCGCTGTTCGCGGGGCTCGCGGTGGCGACCTACCGGCACGGGCTGCGCGCCCCCGCCGTCATCTCCGCGCTCAAGGCGGTCGCCGTCTTCGTCTCGCTCACCGCCGTGTGCTGGCTGGTCCTGGAGCGGTTCGGCGGCCCCGGCCAGGTCTTCGACGGGGCGGCGCGGCGGCTCGGCGGCACGGACGCGGCCCATTCGCCCCTGCTCCTCTCCCCCGCCCAGCAGCCCGCCTACGCCACCCTCGCCCTCGGCAGCGCGCTGGCCCTGCTGATGTACCCGCACGTGCTGACCGCCGGTTTCGCCGCCGACGGCCCGCGCACCCTGCGCAAGACCGCCGTGTCGCTGCCCGCGTGGACCGGGCTGCTCGCCCTGTTCGGCTTCCTCGGCATCGCGGCGCTCGCGGCCGGGGTGCGGGCGCCGGAGGGCGGTGCCGAGGCGGCCGTGCCGATGCTGGTGGACCGGCTGATGCCGGGGCCGCTGGCCGGGCTGGTGTTCGGCGCGATCACCGTGGGGGCCCTGGTACCCGCCGCCGTGATGTCGATCGCGGCCGCCACCAGCTTCGTCCGCAACGTGTACGTCGAGTACGTCCACCCCACCGCCACGCCCAAGCGGCAGGTGCGCATCGCCAAGACCGTGTCGCTCACCGCCAAGGTGGGCGCGGTGGCGTTCGTGTTCGGGCTGCGCGACCAGGACGCCATCAACCTCCAGCTCCTCGGCGGGGTCTGGATCCTGCAGATCTTCCCTGCGGTGGCCGTGGGGCTGTTCACCGGCCGGCTGCATCCGCGGGCCCTGCTCGCCGGATGGGGTGTGGGCATGGTGGCCGGGACCTTCATGGTGGTGCGCGAGGGGTTCTCGTCCATCGTGGGCCTGGGCTTCGGACCTCTGGACATCTACGCCGGGCTCGCCGCCCTTGCCCTCAACCTGATCGTCACCGTGGCCGGGACCGCGGCCCTGGAACGCCTCGGTGTCCCGCGCGGCACCGATCTGACCGACCTGCCGCCGCGCCTGACCGTGAGGTGGCGCCCGGAGACGGGAGCGAACAAACCGTGAGACGCGCATCCAGCGCCCCTGTACCGATGCCTCGGCCGGCCGCGCTCACACCTGCGGTGAGCGACCCGGCCGACCTGGAGCGGGAGGCCGCCCTCGCCCGCCTGTTCGAGCTGCACTACGCCTCGATGCTGCGCCTCGCCGTACTGCTCGGCGCCGACGACCCGGAGAACGTGGTCGCCGAGGCCTACTACCAGATCTACCGGAAGTGGCGGCGACTGCGGGAGACCGAGGCGGCGGAGGCCTATCTGAGGTCCACCGTCTGCAATCTGACACGGATGCGGATACGTCACCTCCAAGTGGCCCGCCGGCACGAGGAGAAGCCCAGGGACGAGCTCGTCGCCTCCGCCGAGAGCACCGCGCTCCTGCACGACGACCAGCGGGTGCTGATCGACGCGCTCCAGCAGCTGCCGGCCCGGCAGCGCGAGGCGCTGGTGCTGCGGCACTGGCTCGGCCTGAAGGAGAGCGAGATCGCCGCAGCGATGGGGATCTCCTGCGGATCAGTCAAGACCCACACGGCGCGCGGCCTCGCCGCACTGACCCAGGCGATGGAGGCCCGGCGATGACGCATCGAGATGTGACTCCGTCGCATGGCACCAGTCCGGACCGCACGGAGCGAGAGCTGCGGGAGGCCCTCGCCGCGCTGGCGGGCGGCGTGCAGGCCGCTCCCGACGCCTACCGCACGGCACGCGGGGAGTGGCTGCGCCGGGAACGCCGCCGGAGGCTCGTCCTCGCCGTCCTCATCGCGGTCGTGTTCGCCCTGGCCACGCTGATCGGTCTGTGGGTCCTCAACCAGGCCCCGGCGGATCCGGGGGTGATCTTCTCGGGAACGGGCTCCGCCGTCGCCGGTCCGTCACTCCCCCGGCCGATGCCCTGATTGCCTTCCGGGCCCACCGGGAACCCGGAACTGCGTGCACCCGCGCATCGAGGACTACGCGCTCATCGGAGACGAACAGACGGCCGCCCTGGTCGGCAGGGACGGTTCCGTCGACTGGCTGTGTCTCCCCCGCTTCGACTCGGCCGCCTGTTTCGCCCGGTTGCTCGGCGACACGGACAACGGCCACTGGAGGATCGCCCCCAAGGGGGCAGAGGGTCACTGCACGCGGCGCGCCTACCGCCCCGGCACTCTCGTCCTGGACACCGACTGGGAGACCGCCGAGGGCACGGTCCGCGTCACGGACCTGATGCCCCAGCGCGACCGCGCCCCCGACCTCGTCCGCATCGTGGAGGGCCTCGCCGGGCGCGTCACGGTGCACAGCACGATCCGGCTCCGCTTCGACTACGGCTCCATCATGCCGTGGATGCGCAGGTCCGACGGCCACCGGGTGGCGATCGCGGGCCCGGACTCGGTCTGGCTGCGCAGCGAACCCGCGGTGGACACCTGGGGCGAGGACTTCAGCACCCGCTCGGAGTTCACCGTCGAGCAGGGCGAGAAGGTCGCGTTCGTCCTGACCTGGCACCCCTCCCACGAGCCCCGCCCACCGCTCGTCGACCCGCACAAGGCGCTGCGCAGCAGCGTCGCGGACTGGCAGAAGTGGGCGAGCAGCTGCCGCTACGACGGCCCGCACCGGGACGCCGTCGTGCGCTCCCTCATCACCCTCAAGGCCCTCACCTATGCCCCGACGGGCGGCATCGTCGCGGCGCCCACGACCTCCCTGCCCGAGGAACTCGGCGGCGTGCGCAACTGGGACTACCGCTACTGCTGGCTGCGCGACTCCACCCTCACCCTGAACGCACTCCTCAGCTGCGGCTACCACGAGGAGGCCGAGGCATGGCGCGACTGGCTTTTGCGCGCGGTCGCGGGCGACCCGGCGGACCTGCAGATCATGTACTCGGTGGCGGGCGAGCGCCGGCTGCCCGAGTTCGAGGTGCCGTGGCTGTCGGGCCACGTCGGCTCCAGGCCCGTACGCATCGGCAACGAGGCCGTGAACCAGCTGCAGCTGGACGTGTACGGCGAGGTCATGGACTCGCTGTCGCTGGCGCGTCGTTCGGGTCTGTCCACCAAGCCGCACATGTGGTCCATCCAGGCCACCGTGATGGACTGGCTGCGCTCGGAGTGGCGGCAGCCGGACGAGGGGCTGTGGGAGGTGCGCGGCGGCCGGCGCCACTTCGTGCACTCGAAGGTGATGGTGTGGGTGGCCGCCGACCGGGCGGTGCGCGCGCTGGAGAACAACCCGGAGCTGAAGGGTGACCTGGACGGCTGGCGGGAGATGCGCGACGACGTGCACCGCGAGGTGTGCGAGAAGGGCTACGACGCCGAGCGGGGCACCTTCACCCAGTACTACGGTTCACGCGAGCTCGACGCCTCCCTCCTGCTCATTCCCCGCGTCGGCTTCCTGCCGCCCGACGACCCGCGCGTCATCGGAACCGTCGACGCGATCCGCGGGGAGTTGGACCACGGCGGCTTCCTGCGCCGCTACAGCACCGACGAGACGACCGTCGACGGACTGCCCGGCGACGAGGGCACCTTCCTGGCCTGCTCGTTCTGGCTCGCGCAGGCACTGCACATGACGGGCCGTGCCGACGAGGCACGCGAGCTGTTCGACCGGCTGGTGAACCTCACCAACGACGTAGGCCTCCTGTCCGAGGAGTACGACCCCGTGGCCGAACGCCAGCTCGGCAACTTCCCGCAGGCCTTCAGCCACATCGGCCTGGTGAACACCGCC
Organism: Streptomyces sp. HUAS ZL42; assembly: GCF_040782645.1. Lineage (GTDB taxonomy): Bacteria > Actinomycetota > Actinomycetes > Streptomycetales > Streptomycetaceae > Streptomyces. Next base: position 7,593,525 of record NZ_CP160403.1, on the reverse strand, counting down.
CTCGCCCTGTTCGGGACCGAGGGGGCAGGATAGGAGCCATGGATCTTGGACTGAAGGACCGGGTGTACGTCGTCACCGGAGCCACCCGGGGACTCGGCAACGCCGCCGCGCGCGAGCTCGTCGCCGACGGCGCGAAGGTGGTCATATCGGGGCGGGACGAGAAGCGGGTCGCCGACGCGGCGGCCGAACTGGGGCCCAACGCGGCCGGTGTGGCCATCGACAACGGCGACGGGGACGCACCCGCGCGGCTGATCGCGGCGGCGCGCGAGCACTTCGGTGCTCTCGACGGGGTTCTCGTCAGCGTCGGCGGGCCGCCGCCGGGGTTCGTCGCGGACAACACGGACGAACAGTGGCAGGCGGCGTTCGAGTCGGTGTTCCTCGGGGCCGTACGGATCGCCCGGGCAGCGACCGCGGAGTTGGAGGCGGGCGGTGTCATCGGGTTCGTGCTTTCCGGTTCCGTGCACGAGCCGATTCCGGGGCTGACGATCTCCAACGGCCTGCGGCCCGGTCTCGCCGGGTTCGCCAAGTCCCTCGCGGACGAGCTGGGGCCGCGGGGGATTCGGGTCGTGGGGCTGCTGCCGGCTCGTATCGACACGGATCGGGTGCGGGAGCTGGACGGCTTGTCCGCCGACCCCGAGGCCACGCGTGCGGCCAACGAATCCCGTATCCCCCTGCGGCGTTACGGGACGCCCGAGGAGTTCGGGAGGACGGCTGCGTTTCTGCTGTCTCCGGCAGCTTCCTATTTGACGGGGGTCATGGTGCCCGTCGACGGGGGCATGCGGCACGGGTTCTGAGGCGCCTCAACTGACCCTTTCCGCACCATGCTTGGCGGCCTTCAGCCGGACCTCCGCCGGAAGTGACTCCAGGCCCGCCGAATTGCGGGCGTGGGTCAGGGACTGGGTGGTCAGGTGGTGGAGTGCCGTGGCCGGGTCGACGTGGGGTTCGAGCAGGAGCCGTACCCGTGCCTCCGGGGCGCTGCGGCGGCCGGTGAGGTGGACGTGGGCGCGGGCCACGCCGTCCAGGTCGCTCGCATCGCCGGCGAGGACGCCCTCCAGGGCCCGGCCGCGCAGCAGCGCACCGGCGCCGTCGCCGGTGTCGACGAGTACCTCGGCGAGGCGGCGCCGGCGCAGTGCCGCGGTCAGCCACCACAGGGCGAGCAGGACGACAACCGCGAGCACCGCGATGACGGTCGCCCACCACCAGTCGGTGTCACGCCAGCGGGTCCGCTCGGCGTCGCTGAGCAGCACGTCGTGCGGCCCGTCGTGGATCCACCAGGAGGGCGCCGGAGCGTCCAGGCCGACTGCCAGCACGGATCCGCCCAGCACGACCAGCACCAGGCCGACGACCCCGAGCAGCACACGGTTGACGGTCCTGAGCACCGCCCTCACCCCTTCCGTCCGGGCCGGCGCACATGCACCGACAGCGCGGGCGGCCGGGCGAGGCCCAGCCCCCGGATCGCCTCGGCGAGCACGGCGTCCAGATCGGCGCGTACGTCGTCCAGTTCACGGAAGTGCGAGACCGCGCGGACGTCGGCGCGTCTGCGGCCCATCCGCACCCGCGCCGACTGCACGCCGGACACCTCCATCGCCCGGTCGCGCAGCACCAGCGCGGCCGCGCCCCGGTGCAGTCCGGCGCGCACGTCGGGGTGCGTGCGGTGCATCGGCAGGACGTCCCGCAGGCCGGGCGTGGCGGCGAGCACGATCAGCCAGAGGCCGAGGGCGGCGGCGACGCCCGCGCCGACCAGGACCCAGATGTCGTCGAGGGGCCGCTCGGCGAGTTGCCGGGCCAGTTCCCTGCGCCAGCTCAGGGCGCGCCGGCCGGCGCGCACGGCGGCGATGTCATAGAGGAAGGCGCCCGCGACGACAAGAAGCAGCAGCGCGACGATGCCCGCCGGGACGCGGCGCGCCGACCAGAAGCGGTGACCGCCGCCGTCCTCGCCCTTGACGCCCGGGGGCAGGGGCTCGTACGACGCCGCGGACGCCGACTGGTCGAGTCCGGCGTCGGTCTCGGTGTCCTTCTCGATGACCGGTAGTCGCTGTGTGGTGCCCTCGGAGCCCTGGGGCTCGCTCATGGCGTCCTCCCCTGTGCCACGCCGTGTGCCGGTACCGGATACAGCCGTTCCACGTGGACGGAGACCTCCGGAACCTGCATTCCCACCAACGCGCCTACCCGCTCGGTGACATGTCGACGCACCTGACGGCAGCGCGCGCCGATGTCGGTCGGGTAACCGAGCTCGAGGTGGACGCGGACGTGGACGGCGTCGTGGTGGACGACGACGTTGGCGTGCGGGCGCGCGGCGTCCCGCGGCAGCGCGCCGACCGCCTCACGCGCCGCCTGCGAGGCGATCTTCGCGACGACCCGGTCGGCGATCCGGGTGGCGCCGCGCTCACCCGGCGGAACGACGGCCAGACGGCCGCCGAGCGCACCGGCCCCTTCGCTCACGGACGTCACCGCCGCCGTTCACGCGTGCGGAAGAAGTCGCCGAGTTCGAGGTCCCCCTCGAGGAACCGGCCGACGACGAACCCGATGGCGCCCAGGGCAGCCACCAGCAGGAAGGCTCCGAACCCGCCGAAGTACCCGGCGAAGCCCAGCGCCATTCCGGCGATCATGCCGACCACGGCCATGCTCATGGTGCGCTCCCCTCAGCGGTGCCGTCGTCCGGTCACTGGATCCGACGCTCCGGCTCCTCTTCCTCTTCCTCCGGCAGCTTCACATCACTCACGTCGATGTTGACCTCGACCACTTCGAGTCCGGTCATCCGTTCCACCGCCGCGATGACGTTCTCCCGCACGTCTCCTGCGACATCGGAGATCGACACGCCGTAGTCGACGACGATCTCCAGGTCGAGCGCGGTCTGCACCTCGCCGACTTCGGCCTTGACCCCGCGCGTCACGGACTTCGATCCGCCGGGCACCCGGTCCCGAACGGCTCCGAAGGTGCGCGACAGTCCGCTGCCCATGGCATGCACACCCGGGACGTCCCGGGCCGCCATACCGGCGATCTTCTCGACGACACCGTCGGCAATGGTCGTCCGGCCCCGGGCCGCCGGATCCCCGCCGCCCCGTTGGGTGACCTTGCGTGCCTGGACCGTAGGTTCTGCGCCCTGCGTCCGGTTCTGTTCCGTCATCTCGGTCATCGCCGTACGTCCTTTTCGGTCGTAGTCCCCTTCGACCAAGGTAAGCGCGGATGCCGCGGTGCGCTCCGGGGATGCGGCAGGCTGGAGGAATGACGGTGGACGGGTGGACGCAGACGGTACGGCATCAACTGGGCCTGGGCAGACTCCTGCCCCTGGGCGGGCCGCGCGACGGCGCGTGGATCACGGAGAGAGCGGCGGAGGCGGTGCTGCGCCTGGCGGCCTCCCGGGACCTCCCGGAGGTGCGCCTGGGCACGCTCCGGATCGCCGCGGCGGCCCCTGAGGACACGGACGAACCCGCCGTACCACCGCCTCCGAGCGGCCTGCCGCCCGGCCCGCTGCGGGTGACGGCGGACTTCGCGGCCGCACCGTCCGGGCCCCTGCCGGCGACGGCGTCCCGGTTGAGGGCGATTCTGGCGACGGCCGCGGCGGAGGATCTGGGCCTGACGGTGACGGAGGTGGATCTCCGGGTGACGGCCTTGCTGGACGAGGAACCGGAGCCTGCGGTCGTCCGTCCGCCCGAGCCGCCGACGGCCGCGGCCACCGTGGACAGCGCCGAGAGCCGAGCGGCCGCGGCCGCTCTGGGCGTCCCCGGCGTGTCCCGTCTGACAGGCACACTGGGCGGCCTGGGCCGTGCGGTGCACCTCGAGGAACGCCGCGGGGAAACAGCCCTGCCGCACCGCCACGCGCGCGTGGAGATCGCGGTCCGCGCGGGCCATCGTGCGGTGGACGTGGCCCGCGAAGTCCGCGCCGCGGTGTCGGAGGCGCTACCGGATCACCCGACGGTGGCGGTACTGGTCACGACGGTGAGTTGAAGAGCAGTACCGGTCGGCGCACGGCTCATTCGCCGACGCCGGCCAGGTCCCGGAGCCGCCGCGCCTGCGCGGCCCGCTCCGCGGCACGCTGCTCGTCATACGTACGATCCGCAGCCCCACGCAACAGGGCCTTGGTCTCGATCACCGCGTCCCGAGGCGCGGCCAGGACCGCCGCGGCCAGATCCCGCACCGCGCCGTCCAGTTCCTCCACCGGCACCGAAAGGCTCGCCAGCCCGGAGCTCACCGCTTCCTCGGCCGCGACGAACCGCCCTGTCAGGCAGATCTCGGCCGCGCGCCCGTATCCGACCAGCGAAACCAGCGGATGCGTGCCCGTGAGGTCCGGCACCAGCCCGAGGCTGGTCTCGCGCATGGCGAACTGCACGTCGTCCGCGACGACGCGCACATCACACGCGAGGGCGAGCTGGAACCCCGCCCCGATGGCATGTCCCTGCACCGCGGCGATGGACACGATGTCGTTGCGCCGCCACCAGGTGAAGCCCTCCTGGAACTCGGCGATGGCAGCGTCCAGTTCCCCGTCGCTGCTGCGCGCGAGGTCGATGAAGGACGGTTCGCCCTCGATCCCCTCCGGCGTGAACATCTGGCGGTCGAGCCCTGCGGAGAAGGACTTGCCCTCGCCACGCAGCACGACGACCCGGACGGAGCCCGGCAGCAACCGACCGGCCTCGGCGAGCGCACGCCACATCGCGGGGCTCTGCGCGTTGCGCTTGGCCGGGCTGGTCAGCGTCACCGTGGCGAGTGCGTCGTCGACGGTGAGCCGTACGCCGTCCTTGTCGAGCAGGGGGGTAACGACGTCCTGGTCGGGCGTGGACATGGGGCGCCTCCGATGAGTGCGGTCAGCAGAGCAAAGCTAAGTGACTGCACAGTAACCACCCGGCCGATCGGACAACCGACCGGGTGGCCACCATCGAAGCCGATGGGCCGCCCGGGGTCAGGACGAAGCGGCCTTCTTGCCCCGCGTTGCCCCGCCACGCCCACGCAGCGTGACGCCCGACTCACTGAGCATCCGGTGTACGAAGCCATACGAGCGGCCGGTTTCTTCGGCCAGTGCCCGGATGCTCGCACCGGAGTCGTACTTCTTCTTCAGGTCTGCCGCGAGCTTGTCGCGCGCGGCGCCGGTCACCCGGCTGCCCTTCTTCAGAGTCTCGGCCACCCGTGCCTCCTCATGGGAAGTGCGCTCTGGTCCCCTCATGATCACCCCTCCGGGGCTTCATGGCCACCCATTCGGCAAGGTCCGTGAGACAGGCTTTTGACGACAGGAGCACATCCCCACAAGCGGAATCAGTGATTCCAAACGATGGCGTCCGTACGGCCGAACGGGTTCTTCCGCGAAGTACCAGGTCAGAGACGCGCGACGGCCGATCCCTCACCGGCGGAGGGATCGGCCGCGAAATCGTTGTAGGACACACCTCGATACGAGGAGATCTCACACAGATGATGGATCACCGATGGGCCGAATGATCCATACGCAGTGGATCACGTATTCGATCAAGCGATCGTGACCGTCCGCCGGGTCAGGCGGGCGGGTCATGCCAGGGTGACGAGGTCCGCGTAGTCGGCGCCCCACAGGTCCTCGACGCCGTCAGGCAGCAGGATGATCCGCTCCGGCTGCAGCGCCTCGACCGCGCCCTCGTCGTGCGTGACGAGGACGACCGCGCCCTTGTAGGTGCGCAGCGCGCCGAGGATCTCCTCGCGGCTGGCCGGGTCGAGGTTGTTGGTCGGCTCGTCGAGGAGGAGCACGTTCGCGGAACTGACGACGAGGGTCGCGAGGGCCAGTCGGGTCTTCTCGCCGCCGGAGAGGACTCCGGCCGGCTTGTCGACGTCGTCGCCGGAGAACAGGAACGAACCCAGCACCTTGCGGACCTCCACGAGGTCCATGTCCGGGGCCGCGGAGCGCATGTTCTCCAGGACCGTGCGGTCGGGGTCCAGGGTCTCGTGCTCCTGGGCGTAGTAGCCGAGCTTGAGGCCGTGGCCGGGGACGACCGCGCCGGTGTCCGGCTGCTCGACGCCCGCGAGGAGCCGCAGCAGGGTGGTCTTGCCGGCGCCGTTGAGGCCGAGGATGACGACCCGCGAGCCCTTGTCGATGGCCAGGTCGACGTCGGTGAAGATCTCCAGCGAGCCGTACGACTTCGACAGGCCCTCGGCCATCAGCGGGGTCTTGCCGCACGGGGCGGGCTCCGGGAAGCGGAGCTTGGCCACCTTGTCGGACTGGCGGACCGCCTCCAGGCCGGCCAGCAGCTTGTCCGCCCTCCGGGCCATGTTCTGCGCGGCGACCGTCTTGGTGGCCTTGGCGCGCATCTTGTCGGCCTGGGCGTTGAGCGCGGCGGCCTTCTTCTCGGCATTGGCACGCTCGCGCTTGCGGCGCTTCTCGTCGGCCTCGCGCTGCTGCTGGTAGAGCTTCCAGCCCATGTTGTAGATGTCGATCGCGGCCCGGTTGGCGTCCAGGTAGAACACCTTGTTGACGACCGTGTCGACCAGGTCGACGTCGTGCGAGATGACGATGAAACCGCCGCGGTAGGTCTTCAGGTAGTCGCGCAGCCAGATGATCGAGTCGGCGTCGAGGTGGTTCGTCGGCTCGTCGAGCAGCAGGGTGTCCGCGTCCGAGAACAGGATGCGGGCCAGCTCGATACGGCGGCGCTGACCGCCGGAGAGCGTGTGCAGCGGCTGGCTGAGCACCCGGTCGGGCAGGTTGAGCGCGGCGGCGATGGTGGCGGCCTCGGCCTCGGCGGCGTACCCGCCCTTGGTGAGGAACTCGGTCTCCTGGCGCTCGTACTGCTTCATCGCCTTGTCGCGGGTGGCGCCCTTGCCGGTGGCGATGCGCTGTTCGTTGTCGCGCATCTTGCGGATCAGTACGTCGAGACCGCGGGCGGAGAGGACGCGGTCGCGAGCCAGGACGTCGAGGTCGCCGGTGCGGGGGTCCTGCGGGAGGTAGCCGACCTCGCCGGAACGGGTGATCTGGCCGGCGGCGGGGATGCCCTCGCCGGCGAGGCACTTGGTGAGGGTCGTCTTGCCTGCTCCGTTGCGGCCGACCAGGCCGATGCGGTCGCCCTTGGCGACACGGAAGGAGGCGTTTTCGATGAGGACGCGGGCACCGGCGCGCAGCTCGATACCGGAGGCGGAGATCACGGACAGACTCCAGGGCGGATGTTGGGTGGCGGGTGGGCGGCTGAGGACGTTCCCGCCGTCTAATGCGCGAGGAGAATGGCCATGAGGCCAGTCTAACGGTGCCGTGCAACCACTTTTTCTGCGTTCGGGTGTTCGGGCCGGGTCGTGCGACGAGCGTCACCGCATTGTCGGTGGTCGCTGCAAGACTGGGCAGCAGGCGATTGGTTCCGGTAGTGATCACAAGGGAGTGATCGGCATGGCGGGCAGGAACGGCGGGCGTCCGAGCATCTACCCCACGCTGCTGTACAAGGACGCGAAGGCGGCGATCAAGCAGCTCACGGAGGCCTTCGGCTTCACCGAGCTGTCGGTGTACGAGACGGAGGACGGCTCGGTGATGCACGCCGAGCTGGTGCAGGGCAACGGCGCGGTGATGCTCGGCTCGAAGGGCCGCGGCGGCGTCTTCGACACCGCGATGAAGGACGCGGGCCCGGCCGGGGTCTACATCGTCGTGGACGACGTGGACGCGCACCACCAGCGGGCCGTGGAGCACGGCGCGGAGATCCTGATGCCCCCGACGGACCAGGACTACGGCTCGCGGGACTACATGGCCCGGGACGCCGAGGGCAACATCTGGAGCTTCGGCACGTACGCCCCTGAGACGGGGGCCTGACCGCTCCTACACGCCTCCGGTGTGCACCTGGAAGGCCGCCCGGCGTACGGCCTTGGCCAGGGCGGGGTCGGGGTGGGCGGCGGCGAGGGCGACCAGGACCTGCACGGTGCGGGGGTGGCCTACGGTGCGCACCTCGTCGAGCAGCGCGGGGACGGTGGGCTGCAGCGCGGACTCCAGGTGCCGTACGAGCATGGGGGCCTCGCCGTGGTCGGCGACGGCCGCGGCGGTGTCCACCCACAGCCACGTGGCCTCTTCACGGGTGAGGACCTCGTGCGCGTCCTCGGGGTCGACTCCGTCGTGCTCGGCCAGCCACAGCAGGGCGTACGGGCGCAGCGCCGGCTCGTCGACGACGGCGCGGACGTCGGGCTCGGCGGGTGCGCCGACGACGCGCAGCGCCTCGAAGGCGAGGCCGCGCAGCAGGGCGTCCTCGCCGCGGGCGGCGTCGAGCAGTTCGGTGACGGCGCTGCCGACGGGGCGGGCGGCGAGCCAGGCGCGGTACTCGGCGCGGGCCGCGTTGGGGCGCAGCTGGGCGCAGCCGCGGAGCATGTCCTCGGCGGCCTGCTCGATGTTCCCCGCGGGGCTCTGCGCGGCGACGCAGATCTGCTCCAGCTTGACCCAGACCGCCCAGCTGCCGAGCGGGGTGAGCGTGGCCTGCCCGTCCCCGTAGGTGAGGGCGCCGACGGAGGCGAGCGCGTGCAGGGCCCAGTCGAGGAGGGGGGCGAGCGCGGTGCCGGTCGCCGACTCGGCCGGTTCGGCGACGAGGGAGGGCGCGACGGCCTCCGTCGTCACGGGCTGGGGGCCGTACGGGATCTCGCAGCGCTCGGTGCGCAGTTCCGTGACCCGCTGCCGCAGCAGGTCGAGGAGCTGCTCCACGGGGACGGGACCGGCGGACAGCTGGAGGAACGAGAGCACCTGGGGCATGGCCGAGACGACCTCGGCGACGGCGGCGGGCTCGTGGTCGGCGGCTTCCGGGTGGGCGAGCGACCAGGCGTCGAAGAGGGCGACCCAGCCGCGCAGTACGGCGCTGTCGTCGCGGTCCCACGCGCGCAGTCGCCAGCCGGGGCGGGCGCTGTCGCCGTGCACCTCGACGAGGCCGGCGAGGCGGGCGGTGTCCCAGTCGGCGCGGACCTGAGTGGCGGTCAGGCCCAGGTCGCGGGCGGCCCGTTCGGCGCTCGCGTCGGAGAGGGTGGCCTTGCCGTCGGCGGTGGCGCCGTCGCGGCCGGGGCCGAGGGCGGCGTCGGCCCAGTGCGCGACGCGGGCCGCGGCGGCCAGACCGGAGCGCGCCATTCTGGCCAGCTCCGCGGGGGCCGGTGTGCCCTCCGGAGGGCGGGGCGCGGGGCGGCGTTGGCGCCGCTGGTTCACAGCTCTGGGGGCGGCGGCCAGGGGTCGCGGGCGGACGAGTCGAAGCCTGGAGTCGCGCGGGATACGGGACGTCACGGGTGCAGTCTTCCGGTTGACGGTCCGAAAACCCAAACGGAATGTCACGGGGGGCGACGGGATGGCCAACGCACGGGGCCCTGCGGGCGGCTCGGGGCCGAGATCAAGCCAGTGGTACGGCCTTAAACGGAATAGGGGCGACCGGTGTGGAAGGGGGTGGTGCGGGGGGCGTGCGGCGGGGCGGTTGCGGCGCCGCCCGTCTCACATCAGCGGCGTCAGAAAGCGCCGTAGCGCTTCCTCGTACGCGTCGGGGTCCGCGTTCCACATCGCGCCGTGCGGGGCGTTCTGGACCGGGTGGAGCGCGACGAGGCCGCGGCCGCGTTCGGCGAGGCGGCGGGAGTGCGCCCAGGGGGCCACCGTGTCGCCCGGGCCGTGGAAGATCAGGGTCGGGACACGGAGCCCGTCCGGGTCGGCGGCGGGGTCGGTGCGGTCGGCGTGCAGTCCCGTGCGGCCCTGCGCCGCCCGAACCGCCAGCGGCAGCAGCGCGCCCGGTGTGCGGCGGGCGGTGGCGAGGGCGCGCAGCGTGCTCGCCCAGTGGAGGACCGGGGAGTCGAGGACGAGTCCCGAGACACGGTCCCGCAGGGGCGAGTGGGCGGCGGCGCGCAGGGCCATGGTGGCGCCGGTGGACCAGCCGTGCAGGACGACGCGCTCGGCGCCGTACCGCACGGCGTAGCGGATCGCCGCGTCGACGTCCCGCCACTCGGTGTCGCCGAGGTGGTTGAGGCCGTCCGGGGGGCGGGGTGCGCCGAGGTCGCCGCGGTAGGCGAGGGCGAGCACCGTGAAGCGGTGGCGGTGCAGGAACCCCATGACGTTGAGGGCGTGTTCGCGGGTGGTGCCCAGGCCGTGCACCGCGATCACCCAGGTGTCCCGGACGCCGGGCACGAACCATGCGGGGAGCGGGCCGAGTTCGCCGGGGACGTCGACGTCGGCGTACTCGAGGCCGAGGGCGGCGGCCGGGTTGCCGATGTGCACGTTCGGGGTGAGCCAGACCCGGTCGCCGGAGTTCAGGGTGCCGTGGGTGACGCGTTCCAGGCGGCGTACGACGGTGTCGGCGGCGTGCGGGGCGGCGTCCAGGACGGCGCCGACGACCGCGTGGGAGCCGTCCCCGGCGAGGCCGTAGGTACCGGGGCGCAGGGAGGCCAGGTCGCGGGTGAGCGTGATCCGGCCGGCGGCCGTGCCGTGCACGGTGAGGCGGGGTTCGGTGGGCAGCGGCCGGCCCGGTGTCGCCCTGAGCGCGGCGTCGCTGGCGAGCCGGCCGGCGGCGATGCCCGCGGCACCGGCTGCCAGGGCTGCGGTGACGGCGGCGGCCGTCGCTTTGACAGTGCGCACCCGTCCAGTGTCCTGGCCGATCCTCCTACCGGCCAGTGGTGGCACCGCCTCGGGTGAGGGGCGGCAGAAGCCGGACGGCACGGGACCGGCCCGGAGTTCACCCTCGCTGCCCGTACCCCCGCAACCGCTCCCCCGCCTCCGCGAGCTGCTCCTCGGACAGCAGCGTCGGAGTCAGGCCCGGCACCGACGAGGCCGTCAGCCACAGCCGGCACATCCACTCCAGTTGGGCGGTGCGGTCGTAGGCCTGGTCGAGGGAGGCGCCGTAGGTGAGGGTGCCGTGGTTCTGGAGGAGGCAGCCGGTGCGGCCGGCGAGGGCGTGGAGCATGTTCTCGGCCAACTCGTCGGTGCCGTACGTCGCATAGGCGGCGACCCGGACGGGGCCGCCCAGCGCTCCGGTCATGTAGTGGATCGTCGGGAGCTCGGGGACGAGGGTCGAGACGGCGGTCGCGTGCACGGCGTGGGTGTGGACGACGGCGCGGGCGTCGGTGGTGCGGTAGACGGCGAGGTGCATGGGCAGCTCGCTGGTGGGGACCAGCGCGCCGAGCACCTGTCTGCCGTCGAGATCGACGCCGGTGACGTCGTCCGGCGTCAGCCGGTCGTAGGGCACGCCCGACGGCGTGACCAGCACGGTGTCACCGACGCGCACCGAGACGTTGCCGGAGGTGCCGACGACCAGTCCGTCGGTCACGGTCCGTCGGGCGGTCGCCACCAGCGCCTCCCAGGCGCGCGCCTCCTCGTTCTGCTCAGCCATGCGGCGATCCTGCCAGGAACGACCCGGGGCCGCCGACGGGGCCGAGCACCGTGGGGCGGGCACTGTAGGGCGGAGCGCACGCCTCCGGCAGAGTGCATATACGGATACATCACTCTCTTGAGGTGATTGGCCGGAGATCGACCGGCATTCGCGGATCTTCCAGTAGCCTCGGGGCGATTTGTCGTGCACGTCGCCATTCCGGGGGGGAATATGGCCCGTGATCGCAAACCGTCCCTTCGCCGTACCCGTGTCATCGCGGCAGCCGCGTCCGTCGCGGCGCTCACCGTCGCGGGAACCGCGCTCGCCGGACTGCCGGCCTCGGCGGCGAGCCCGCCGAAGGGCCACGACGTCTCGTCCCACCAGAAGGACGTGGACTGGCAGAGCGCGAAGGACAAGGGGGCCAGGTTCGTCTACGTCAAGGCGACCGAGTCCACGACCTACCGCAACCCGTACTTCGGCCGGCAGTACGGCGGCGCCCGCAACGCGGGCATCATCCGGGGGGCGTACCACTTCGCGGTGCCGAACAAGTCGCCCGGCAGGACGCAGGCGGCGTACTTCGTGCGCAACGGGGGCGCGTGGAGCTCGGACGGCTGGACGCTGCCGCCCGCGCTCGACATCGAATACAACCCGTACGACAGAAAGCACGGCTGCTACGGCCTGACCAAGGCGGCCATGGTCGGCTGGATCAGGTCCTTCAGCGACGAGGTGAAGCGGCTGACCGGCCGCCGTCCGGTGATCTACACGACCACCCACTGGTGGAACACGTGCACCGGGGGCAGCCGGGCCTTCGCCGCGGACCACGGGTTATGGATCGCCCGCCACGAGTCGGCGAACGCGGGGTCACTGCCCGCCGGCTGGTCGTTCTGGACGTTCTGGCAGTACGACAACAGCGGCAGCCTGCCGGGTGACCAGAATCTCTTCAACGGGTCCGCGACCCAGCTGAAGAAGTTCGCCCGGGGCTCCTAGCCGTACGGCGCCGGGGCCGTCGAATCCAAACGGAGCGGCGACCCACACCTTCCGACACCACAAAGCCTGCCCCAGTTCACCTTCCGTTCACCCAGGTTACCTACGTTCAACCGGCCAATGACTTCGAACGAATGCCTGGGTAAATGGAAAACTTCTCGCTGATCCTCGCGATTGTGGTGGTAACAGCACTCGCGTTCGATTTTACGAACGGTTTCCACGACACCGCCAACGCGATGGCCACGACCATCTCGACCGGTGCACTCAAGCCCAAGGTCGCGGTGGCCATGTCCGCCGTGCTCAACCTTGTGGGCGCCTTCCTCTCCGTCGAGGTCGCCAACACGATCTCCAAGGGTCTCGTCGACGAGACCGGCATCCGTCCCGAGGTCATCTTCGCCGCGTTGGTCGGCGCGATCCTCTGGAACCTGCTGACCTGGCTGGTGGGACTGCCCTCCAGCTCCTCCCACGCCCTCATGGGCGGTCTGATCGGCGCCACCATCGCCTCGGCCGGCCTGGGCGCGGTCCACGGTGACGTCCTGGTCACCAAGGTCCTGATCCCCGCGATCGCGGCCCCGCTGGTCGCGGGCATCGCGGCGATGCTCGCCACGCGCTTCTCCTACACGCTGGGCAAGAAGGCGGACGGCAAGGCCGCCGAGAAGGGCTACCGCGCGGGCCAGATCGCCTCGGCCGGCCTGGTCTCCCTCGCCCACGGCACGAACGACGCGCAGAAGACGATGGGCGTCATCACCCTCGCCCTGGTCGCCGGCGGCGCCGTCGCCCCCGACTCCGACCCTCCCACCTGGGTCATCCTCTCCGCGGGCCTCGCCATCGCGCTCGGCACCTACCTCGGCGGCTGGCGCATCATCCGCACCATGGGCAAGGGCCTGACCGACCTCCAGCCGCAGCAGGGCTTCGCCGCCCAGACCAGCGCGGCCACGGTCATCCTGGCCTCCTCCCACCTCGGTTTCTCCCTCTCCACCACGCACTCGGTCTCCGGCTCGGTGATGGGCGCGGGCCTGGGCCGAAAGGGCGGCGTGGTCCGCTGGTCGACGGCGACCCGCATGTTCGTCGCCTGGGGCCTGACCCTCCCGGCCGCGGCCCTCGTGGGCGCGCTGGCCGAGTCCGTGACGAACCTCGGTTCCTGGGGCACGGCGGTCGTCGCCGTCTTCCTGGTCGCCTCCAGCGCCGCGATCTGGAGGATCTCCCGCCGCGAGGTCGTGGACCACAGCAACGTCAACGACCACGGCGAGCCGGCCGGTGTGGTGACCACGGCGATGGCCGCGGTGGCCGTCCCCCCGACGGGCACGGTCGCCGAGGACCTGGCCGCCACGATCCCGGCCCCCACCGCCACCACGGAACCGGCGACCCCGCCGGCCGCCGTCTGAGCCGCCCGACCGGGTACGAAGGAAGAAGCACCATGAAGATCGACTGGGCAGCCCTCGGCTCCGTCTTCGGCGTCAGCCTCGTGGTCACCGTGGCCCTCGTGGCCCTGTTCACCCTCGGCATCGCGGGCCTGTCGCGCCGCGAACGGGCCGCCGCGCAGGGCGACTCGGCCGTGCTGGCGATGACCGGCGCGTACGTCTGCTTCGCGGCGTGCGCGGGGGCGGTGGCGTACGGGATCTCGCTGATCGTCGCCTGACCAGCACAGCAACAGCACCTGGGGTGCGGGACGGATCGCCGTCCCGCACCCCAGGTTTCTGTGACGGCACCGACGGCCCGTGTGTGGGCCTCAGCACACTCTCCCGTCGCAGGTCAGCGGCAAGTTGACGGCCCTTCCAGGGCCGTGGTGGACTGCCGGAGCCATGTACGGCGGCAGGAGAGGAAGCCGGTGCGAGTCCGGCGCGGTCCCGCCACTGTCACCGGGGTAGTAAGCCCCGGGAGCCAGGAACTCTCACCGCCGGTCTCGTCGAACCAGGGCGCGGACACCCTGAGTGAGGACATATCGCCATGCTCGGCTGCCGATTGAGGTTCAGTACCAGCGCTCTGCCTGATCCAGCGGTCGGCTGAGCCGATGCGTGCCGATCGCGTCTTCGCGTACGGCGCCGCCGCCGGCCTCCTCGGTGACCTGCTCCTCGGCGATCCTCGCCGCGGACACCCGGTCGCCGCGTTCGGGCGGGCCGCGGGTGCCGTGGAGCGCGTGCTGTGGCGGGACCACCGGGGGTGGGGCGCGCTGCACGCCGTTGTGTGCGCCGGTGGCGCCGTCGCCCTCGGCGCCGTCGCCGCCCGTGCCGTCCGTACGTCCCCTGCCGCTTTTGTCGCGCTCACCGGCGCCGCCGCCTGGGCCGTCGTCGGGGGGACTTCACTCGCGCGCGAGGCCCGGGGCATCGGGCGTGCGCTGGAGGCCGGGGACATCGAGGGTGCCCGCGCCCGGCTGCCCCACCTCTGCGGGCGGGATCCCCAGGCCCTGGACGCCGACGGGATCGCCCGCGCGGTTGTGGAGTCCGTCGCAGAGAACACGTCGGACGCGGTGGTGGGGGCGCTGGTGTGGGGGGCGGTGGGCGGAGTGCCGGGCCTGGTCGGCTTCCGGGCGGTGAACACCCTCGACGCGATGGTCGGTCACAAGTCGGCCAGGTACCGGAGGTTCGGGTGGGCCTCCGCGCGGCTGGACGATGTTGCCGGATGGCCCGGCGCCCGGCTGACCGCCGCACTGGCGGCGGTCGCCGGAGGTGATCCCCGCGGGGCGGCACGCGCCTGGCGTGCCGATGCGGTGAAGCATCCGAGTCCTAATGCCGGGCCTGTGGAGGCGTCGTTCGCGGGGGCGCTCGGGGTACGGCTCGGGGGGACGTTGGCGTATGGGGGGCGCGTGGAGCATCGGCCTGTGCTGAACGGGGAGGGGCGTTCTGTGCAAGTGGGGGACATCGAGAGGGCTGTTCGGTTGTCGCGGCGGGTTGGCTGGCTCGCGTGGGGGGTCACTGCTGCGGGTGCGCTGCTGCGGGGGCGGGTTGCGAGGCGCCCGGCGCTGCAGGCTGTGCCCACCAGTTCCGCCTTGCGGAACGACTGCCCACAGCAGTTGGGGGGCCTCTCATGACCGGCGGGGGTCTTCTCGTCGCCGGTACCACCTCCGACGCCGGCAAGAGTGTCGTCACCGCCGGGATCTGCCGTTGGCTGGTGCGGCAGGGTGTCAAGGTCGCGCCCTTCAAGGCGCAGAACATGTCCCTCAACTCGTTCGTGACACGGGAGGGCGCCGAGATCGGGCGGGCGCAGGCCATGCAGGCCCAGGCGTGCCGCGTCGAGCCGACCGCGTTGATGAACCCCGTGCTGCTCAAGCCCGGTGGCGAGCAGAGCAGTCAGGTCGTGCTGCTGGGGAAGCCAGTCGGTGAGCTGAGCGCGCGGGGATATCACGGCGGGCGGCAACAGAAGCTTCTGGGGACGGTGCTGGACTGCCTCGCCGAGTTGCGGGGCACGTATGACGCGGTGATCTGTGAGGGTGCCGGCAGTCCTGCCGAGATCAATCTGCGGCGCACCGACATCGTGAACATGGGGATCGCGCGCAACGCCCGGCTTCCCGTGCTCGTCGTCGGCGACATCGACCGGGGCGGCGTCTTCGCCTCCTTCTTCGGGACCGTCGCCCTGCTGTCTCCCGAGGACCAGGAGTTCGTCGCCGGGTTCCTCGTCAACAAGTTCCGGGGGGATGTCTCTCTGCTGGAACCCGGACTCGACATGCTGCACGGGCTCACGGGACGGCAGACGTACGGCGTCCTGCCCTTCCGCCACGGCCTCGGCATCGACGAGGAGGACGGGCTGCGGGTCTCCCTGCGCGGGACGGTCCGGGAGTCGAACGTCGCCCCGCCCGTCGGCGAGGACGTGCTCCGTGTCGCCGTGTGTGCGATCCCGCTGATGTCCAACTTCACGGATGTCGACGCGCTGGCCGCCGAACCCGGTGTCGTCGTGCGGTTCGTGGACCGGCCGGAGGAGCTTGCCGACGCCGACCTCGTAGTGATCCCGGGGACCCGGGGGACCGTACGCGCGCTGGAGTGGCTGCGGGAGCGGGGACTTGCGGAGGCCATCAAGCGCAGGGGCGCCGAGGGACGACCCGTCCTCGGCATCTGCGGTGGCTTCCAGGTCCTCGGCGAGCACATCGAGGACGAGGTCGAGAGCCGGCGAGGACATGTGGACGGACTCGGTGTCCTCCCCGTGCGGGTGCGGTTCGCCCGCGAGAAGACCCTCACCCGGCCCGTCGGCGAGGCCCTCGGCGAGCGGGTCGAGGGGTACGAGATCCATCACGGGGTCGCGGAGATCGACGGCGGCACCGCGTTCATCTCCGATGACATCGGACACAGCCTCGACGGCTGCCGCGTCGGCCAGACCTGGGGCACGCACTGGCACGGCTCGCTGGAGTCGGACGGTTTCCGGCGCGCCTTCCTGCGCGAGGTGGCGGCCGCCGCGGGCCGCCGTTTCGTGCCTGCCGCCGACACCTCTTTCGCCGCGCTGCGCGAGGAGCAGCTCGACCGGCTCGGCGACCTGATCGAACAGCACGCGGACACGGACGCGCTGTGGCGGCTCATCGAGTCCGGCGCGCCGCAAGGACTGCCTTTCATTCCACCGGGAGCGCCCGCATGAGCACAGTGTTGTTGTTGTCGACCGCCGACACGGATCTGCTGGCGGCCCGGGCGTCCGGTGCCTCGTACCGGATCGGCAACCCGACCCGGGTGGATGTGGCGGAGGAACTCCCCGCTCTCCTCGAGGGCGCCGACATCGCCGTCGTACGGCTGCTGGGCGGGAAGCGCGCCTGGGAGGACGGACTCGCCGCGCTCAAGGCGTCCGGTGTTCCGACGGTGCTGCTCGGTGGTGAGGCCGTTCCGGACGCGGAGCTGATGGCCGAGTCGTCCGCGCCCGCGGGTGTCGTGGCGGAGGCGCTGCGGTATCTCGTCGAGGGCGGGCCCGCCAACCTGACCGAGCTGGCGCGGTTCCTGTCCGACACCGTGCTGCTGACGGGCGAGGGGTTCGTCGAGCCCCAGAAGATGCCGGAGTACGGCGTCCATGGCGAGCGTGCCGTCGTGGACGGCCGCCCGACCGTCGGCGTGCTCTTCTACCGGGCTCATGAACTCAGCGGCAACACCGCCTTCGTGGACACCCTGTGCGACGCGATCGAGGCGCAGGGTGCCAACGCGCTGCCCGTGTACTGCGGTTCGCTGCGCGGCGCCGACGCCGGACTGTACGCGATCCTCGGGAAGGCCGACGCCCTCGTCGCCACCGTGCTCGCCGCCGGCGGCACGCACGCCTCGCAGGCCTCGGCGGGCGGCGACGAGGAGGCGTGGGACATCGGGGCGCTCGCGGACCTCAATGTCCCTGTCCTGCAAGGTCTTTGCCTGACCTCGTCCCGTGACGCCTGGGACGAGTCCGACGCCGCCCTCTCCCCCATGGACGCCGCGATGCAGGTCGCGATCCCGGAGTTCGACGGCCGTCTCATCACCGTCCCGTTCTCCTTCAAGGAGCCGGGCCCGGACGAGGTGCCGGTGTACGTCGCCGACCCGGAGCGGGCATCACGAGTCGCCGGGATCGCCGTACGGCACGCCCGGTTGAAGCACAAGCCGAACGCGGAGAAGAAGCTCGCGCTCGTCTTCACCGCGTACCCGACCAAGCACTCGCGCGTCGGCAACGCGGTCGGACTCGACACGCCCGCCTCGGCGGTAGGCGTGCTCGACGCGCTGCGGGACGCCGGTTACGGCCTGACCGAGTACCCGGCGGGCGGCGACGAGCTCATCCACCGTCTCATCGAGGCCGGCGGCCACGACGTCGAGTGGCTGACCGAGGAGCAGTTGGCCGCAGCGCCCGCGCGCGTGCCGCTCGCCGACTACCGCGCGTGGTTCGACGAGCTCGACCCGGAGCTGCGGGACGGGATGCTTCGGGCGTGGGGCGAGCCGCCGGGCTCCCTCTACGTCGACGGGGACGACATCGTGCTCGCCTCGCTGCGGTTCGGGAACGTCGTCGTGATGATCCAGCCGCCGCGCGGCTTCGGCGAGAACCCGATCGCGATCTATCACGACCCGGACATGCCGCCCTCTCACCACTACATGGCGGCCTACCGGTGGCTCGAGAACTCCTTCGGCGCCGACGCCCTCGTCCACATGGGCAAGCACGGCACGATGGAGTGGCTGCCGGGCAAGGGGCTGGGGCTCGGCGGGGGTTGTGCTCCGGACGCCGTCCTCGGTGATCTGCCCCTGATCTACCCCTTCATCGTCAACGACCCCGGCGAGGGCACCCAGGCCAAGCGGCGCGGGCACGCCACGGTCGTCGACCACCTCGTCCCGCCCATGGCGCGCGCCGACACCTACGGCGACCTGGCCAAGCTGGAGCAGCTCCTCGACGAGTACGCCCTCGTCTCCGATCTGGACCCGGCCAAGGCGCCCGCCGTACGCGCCCAGATCTGGACGCTGGTCAAGGCCGCCGAGCTGCACCACGACCTGCACGTGAACGAGCAGCCGGACGACGACGAGTTCGACGAGTTCGTCATGCACATCGACGGCTACCTGTGCGAGATCAAGGACGTGCAGATCCGCGACGGGCTCCACATCCTCGGTGGCGGTCCGGTCGGCGAGCCGCGTGTGAACCTCGTGCTCGCCGTGCTGCGCGCCTCGCAGGTGTGGGGCGGGCAGGCCAACGCGCTGCCGGGGCTGCGGGCATCACTGGCACAGCACTTCGGGCTGGTGGAGAAGGAGCTGCTCGCCGAGCCGGGAGCCGCGGTGAAGGTGCCGGTCGAGCTGAGCGACCTGGTCGAGGGGCCGTCCCGGACGGGCGCCGACGCGATCGACCTGCTGGAGCTGCTGTGCCGGCGGATCGCGGAGGGCATGGAGTCCCGGGCGTGGGACGTGTCGGCCGCCCCGGGTCTCGTGCGCGACACTCTCGGCGCCGAACTCCCGGACGCCGTCGCCGTGCTGGAATTCGCCTGCACCGAGGTCGTACCGCGGCTGGAGAGGACCACCGACGAGATCGGGCACATCCTCAAGGCCCTAGACGGCGGGTACGTGCCGGCCGGTCCGTCCGGGTCGCCGACCCGTGGCCTGGTCAACGTGCTGCCGACCGGCCGCAACTTCTACTCCGTCGATCCCAAGGCCATTCCGTCCCGGCTGAGCTGGGAGGTGGGGCAGTCGCTCGCCGACTCGCTGGTCCAGCGGTATCTGCAGGACACCGGCGAGTACCCGAAGTCCGTCGGTCTGACGGTCTGGGGAACGTCGGCCATGCGCACGCAGGGCGACGACATCGCCGAGATCCTCGCGCTGCTGGGCTGCCGCCCGGTCTGGGACGACGCCTCGCGCCGGGTGACCGGCTTCGAGGTCGTGCCCCTGGCCGAACTGGGCCGTCCCCGCATCGATGTGACCGTCCGTATCTCGGGCTTCTTCCGGGACGCGTTTCCGCACGTCGTCGGTCTGATCGACGACGCGGTGCGCGCGGTGGCCGAGCTGGACGAGCCCGGCGACCAGAACTTCATCCGCGCGCACGCCGACGCGGACACCGCCGGGCACGGCGACCGGCGACGGGCCACGGCTCGTATCTTCGGCTCCAAGCCCGGCGCTTACGGTGCCGGTCTGCTGCCGCTGATCGACGCGCGCAACTGGCGCTCCGACGCGGATCTGGCCGAGGTGTACGCCGTCTGGGGCGGGTACGCCTACGGGCGCGGGCTCGACGGGCGGGCGGCGCGCGGGGACATGGAGACGGCGTTCCGGCGGATCGCGGTCGCGGCCAAGAACGTGGACACGCGTGAGCACGACCTCGTCGACGCCGACGACTACTTCCAGTACCACGGCGGCATGGTCGCCATGGTGCGGCACCTGACGGGGGCCTCCCCCGAGGCGTACGTCGGTGACAGTGCCGTACCCGACCAGGTGAAGACCCGCACGCTCGGCGAGGAGACGCACCGCGTCTTCCGCGCGCGCGTCGTCAACCCGCGCTGGATGGCGGCCATGCGGCGGCACGGCTACAAGGGCGCCTTCGAGATGGCGGCGACGGTGGACTACCTCTTCGGGTACGACGCCACGGCGGGGGTCGTCGACGACTGGATGTACGAGAAGCTCAGCGCGGAGTACGTCTTCGACCAGGAGAACCGGGACTTCATGAAGAAGTCCAACCCGTGGGCCCTGCGGGGTATCACGGAACGGCTCCTCGAGGCGGCCGACCGCGGGCTGTGGGCCGAGCCGGACGCCGACACGATCGAGCGGCTGCGCGCCACCTACCTGGAGCTGGAAGGCGACTTGGAGGGCGACCAGTGACCACCCCGTTCCCGTTCACGGCCGTCGTCGGCCAGGACGACCTGCGGCTCGCGCTGCTGCTGAACGCCGTGTCCCCGGCGGTCGGCGGCGTGCTGGTGCGCGGGGAGAAGGGCACCGCGAAGTCGACGGCCGTACGCGCCCTTTCGGCGCTGCTGCCGGAGGTGGACGTCGTCGCCGGGTGCCGTTTCTCGTGCGACCCGGCCGCGCCCGACCCGGCGTGCCCGGACGGGCCGCACGAGGCCGGCAACGGCGGCAGGCGTCCGGCCCGCATGGTCGAACTCCCCGTCGGTGCCTCCGAGGACCGGCTCGTCGGCGCCCTCGACATCGAGCGGGCCCTCGCCGAGGGCGTGAAGGCCTTCGAGCCGGGCCTGCTCGCCGACGCGCACCGCGGGATCCTGTACGTCGACGAGGTCAACCTCCTCCACGACCACCTGGTCGACCTGCTCCTCGACGCGGCCGCGATGGGCGCCTCGTACGTAGAACGCGAGGGGGTCTCCGTACGGCATGCCGCGCGCTTCCTGCTCGTCGGAACCATGAACCCCGAAGAGGGCGAGCTGCGCCCGCAGTTGCTCGACCGGTTCGGGCTGACCGTCGAGGTCGCGGCCTCGCGGGAGCCCGACCAGCGGGTCGAGGTCGTCCGGCGGCGGCTCGCCTACGACGACGACCCGGCCGGTTTCGCCGCGCGCTGGGCGGCCGAGGAGGCCGCCGTACGGGCGCGGATCGTGGCGGCGCGCGAGCTGCTGCCGTCCGTGCGGCTGGGCGACGGGGCGCTGCGGCAGATCGCGGCGACCTGTGCCGCCTTCGAGGTGGACGGCATGCGCGCCGACATCGTGATGGCGCGTACGGCGACCGCGCTGGCCGCGTGGGCCGGGCGGACCGACGTACTCGCCGAGGACGTACGGCAGGCCGCGCTGCTCGCGCTGCCGCACCGGCGGCGCAGGAACCCCTTCGACGCGCCGGGCCTCGACGAGGACAAGCTCGACGAGACGCTGGAGGAGTTCTCCGGCGACGACGATCCCGATCCGGACGACGGCGGACCGGGCGGGGGCGGCGGGCAGCCGACCCCGGATGCCGGTCCGCGAGGCGGTGACACGGGCGCCCGCCCGGAGGCGGGTGACGGCGGCGAGCCGCAGGCATCGGGCTCCGGGGAGCAGTCCGCCGTACGGGCCGCCGAGCCGTTCCGCACCAAGGTGCTGAGCGTGCCCGGGATCGGTGAGGGTGCCGCCGGGCGGCGTTCGCGGGCGCGGACCGAGCACGGGCGGACGACCGGGGCCCGGCGGCCCCGCGGGACGCTCACCAAGCTGCACCTGGCGGCGACCGTGCAGGCGGCGGCGCCGCATCAGCGCGCGCGGGGAAGGTCGGGGCCGGGGCTCGTGGTGCGCCGGGACGATCTGCGGCAGGCGACCCGGGAGGGGCGCGAGGGCAACCTCGTGCTGTTCGTGGTGGACGCCTCGGGGTCGATGGCGGCGCGGCAGCGGATGAGTGCGGTGAAGGGTGCTGTGCTGTCGCTGCTCCTTGACGCGTATCAGCGGCGGGACAAGGTGGGGCTCGTGACATTTCGCGGGTCGGCCGCCGAGGTCGTGCTGCCGCCCACCTCGTCGGTCGACGCGGCGGCCGCCCGGCTGGAGTCGCTGCCGACCGGGGGGCGTACGCCGCTGGCGGCCGGGCTGCTGCGGGCGCATGACGTGCTCCGGGTCGAGCGGCTGCGGGATCCGGCGCGGCGGGCGCTCGTCGTGGTCGTCACGGACGGGCGGGCCACAGATGGAGGGGTGGCGCGATGGGGGTCCCCCCAGGCTTTCGGCTCTGGGGGAGCCTCCGGCCGGGGTGGTGGTCGGGCGACGGGTGGGACGGAGCCGGTCGCCCTCGCCGGGCGGGCGGCGCGGCTGTTCGCGGCCGAGGGCGTCGCGTCCGTGGTCGTGGACTGCGAGTCGGGGCCCGTGCGGCTGGGGCTGGCCGGGCAGCTCGCGGGTGAGCTGGGCGGTACGGCTGTGACGTTGGACGAGCTGCGGGCGGACTCGATCGCCGGGCTGGTCAGGGAAGTTCAGGGCGACAGGAGGGCCGCGTAATGCCTCAGGGACAGCCGAGCGTGATTCCGGACGACGGACTGACGACGCGTCAGCGCCGTAATCGGCCGCTCGTCGTCGTGCACACCGGGGTCGGCAAGGGCAAGTCGACCGCCGCCTTCGGGCTCGCGCTGCGCGCCTGGAACCAGGGGTGGCCGATCGGGGTGTTCCAGTTCGTCAAGTCGGCGAAGTGGAAGGTCGGCGAGGAGCGGGCGCTGCGCGTGCTCGGGGACTCCGGCGAGGGCGGGTCCGTCGCCTGGCACAAGATGGGTGAGGGCTGGTCGTGGGTGCAGCGCGACGCCCAGATGGACAATGAGGACAAGGCCCGCGAGGGGTGGGAGCAGGTCAAGCGGGACCTGGCCGCCGAGACGTACCAGTTGTACGTGCTCGACGAGTTCGCCTACCCGATGCACTGGGGATGGGTCGACACCGATGAGGTCGTCGACGTACTGCGGAACCGGCCGGGGACCCAGCATGTCGTGATCACCGGGCGGAACGCGCCCGAGAAGCTGGTCGACTTCGCCGATCTGGTCACGGACATGTCGAAGGTCAAGCATCCGATGGACGTCGGCCAGAAGGGCCAGAGGGGCATCGAGTGGTGACTGCTGTCCCCCGGTTGGTCGTTGCCGCGCCTGCTTCGGGCAGCGGCAAGACCACCGTTGCCACGGGGCTGATGGCCGCGTTCGCCGCGCGGGGGCTCGCCGTGTCCCCGCACAAGGTCGGGCCGGATTACATCGACCCGGGGTATCACGCGCTCGCGAGCGGGCGGGTGGGGCGGAACCTCGATGCCTATCTGTGCGGTCCGGAGCTGGTCGCTCCGTTGTTCCTGCACGGGGCCCTCGGGTGCGACGTCGCCGTCGTCGAGGGTGTCATGGGGATGTACGACGGGGCCGCGGGGGAGGGTGAACTGGCGTCCACCGCCCATGTGGCGAAGCTGCTGCGGGCGCCGGTTGTGCTCGTCGTGGACGCGTCGTCGCAGTCGCGGTCGGTGGCTGCGCTGGTGCACGGGTTCGCCTCGTGGGATCCGGAGGTGCGGGTCGGGGGCGTGATTCTGAACAAGGTCGCGTCGGATCGGCATGAGGGATTGCTGCGGGAGGCGTTGGACTCGGCTGGGGTGCCGGTGTTGGGTGTGCTGCGGAGGGTGGCTCAGGTGGATACGCCTTCGCGGCATCTGGGGTTGGTGCCGGTCGCCGAGCGGCGGGTCGAGGCGGTTGAGGCTGTCGCCGCGATGGCGGCGCAGGTGAGCGCGGGGTGCGATCTCGAAGCGCTGCTTGGTCTTGCGCGGAGTGCCGGTGCCTTGTCGGGTGCGGCTTGGGATCCGGCTGAGGCCGTGGCTGGGTCGCCCCCTCCGCCCCTTCCCTTCCCGTCCCTGGGGGCTGCGCCCCCAGACCCCCGCTTTCGGCCTGAACGGCCTCGTCCTCAAACGCCGGACGGGCTGAGATTCACCGACCTGGGCTCCAAGGTGAAGGTCGCCGTCGCGGGTGGTCCCGCTTTCACCTTCTCCTATGCCGAGCACACCGAGCTCCTCACCGCCGCGGGTGCCGAGGTCGTCCTCTTCGACCCCCTGCGTGACGAGCAACTGCCCGACGATACCGGCGGGTTGGTCATCGGTGGTGGTTTCCCCGAGGTGTACGCCGCCGAGTTGTCCGCCAACGAACCCCTGCGCAAGTCCGTCGCCGCCCTCGCGGAGCGCGGCGCTCCCGTCGCCGCCGAGTGTGCCGGGCTGCTCTATCTGTGCCGGGAGCTGGACGGGCAGCCGATGTGCGGGGTGCTCGACGCCACCGCGCGCATGGACGACAGGCTCACCCTCGGGTACCGGGACGCCGTCGCCGTGAGCGACAGCGTGCTCGCCGTCGCCGGGACCCGGATGCGCGGGCACGAGTTCCACCGGACGGTCGTCGAGCCGGGCTCGGGGGCGGCCCCTGCGTGGGGAGTGCGGGCGCCCGAGCGGCGCGTCGAGGGATTCGTACAGCGCGGCGTGCACGCGAGTTATCTGCACACGCACTGGGCGTCGCAGCCCGGTGCGGCCCGTCGGTTCGTGGAGAGGTGCCGGACGTCATGAGCAGCAGGCTGGTCGGAGTCGGGGTCGGGCCCGGGGATCCGGAGCTGGTGACCGTCAAGGGCGTCAACGCGCTGCGTGCCGCCGACGTCGTCGTCGTACCCGTGATGGACACGGGGGAACAGGGGCGGGCCGAGGCGACCGTTGTGCACTACGTGCCCGAGGACAAGGTCGTGCGGGTCGTGTTCGCGCTCAACGAGCGGACGGACCGGGCGCGGCGGGAGGCGGCGTGGGACGCGGCCGGTGAACGGGTGGCGCAGTTGCTGACGGCGCACGGCTCCGTCGCCTTCGCGACCATCGGCGACCCCAACGTGTACTCGACGTTCACCTATCTCGCGCAGACCATCGGCGAGCTGGTGCCGGGTGTCGTGGTCGAGACCGTGCCCGGGATCACCGCCATGCAGGATCTCGCGGCGCGGTCGGGGGCCGTGCTGACGGAGGGGACCGAGCCGCTCACGCTCGTGCCCGTGACCGCGGGGGCGTCCGTGCTCAAGGACGCGCTGGCCGGGCCCGGGACCGTCGTCGCCTACAAGTTCGGGCGGCAGGCGGGCGAGGTCGCCGAGGCGTTGCGGGAGACCGGGCGGATCGACGACGCCGTGTGGGGGGCTTCCCTCGGGCTGCCCGGGGAGTCCATCCGGCCGGCCGCCGATCTCGACGGTGCTCCCCTGCCGTACCTCTCCACGCTCATCGCGCCCGCGCGGCGCGACGGCGGGCGGGGCGGCAAGCTGTGACGGTCCTCGGATCAACCGGCCAGACCCACCACCAGCCAGATGAACGCCGCCCCCGCGATCGTGCACAGCAGCGTCGAGCGGGCGGGGTGCTCGTGGTGGGCCTCGGGGAGAATCTCGGCGGCCGCCAGGTACAGCAGTGCGCCGCCGAAGAGGCCCAGGTAGCCGCCGAGCAGTCCCTCCGGGATGGTGACGAACGTGGTCGAGGCCGCGCCGACGACCGGTGCCGCCGCGTCCGCGAAGAGCATGGCGAGCGCCCTGCGACGGGCGTTCCCGTACAGGCTCGTGATCGTGTACGTGTTGAAACCGTCCGCGAAGTCGTGGGCGATGACCGCCAGTGCGACGGCCACTCCCATGCCGCCGCCGACCTGGAAGGCCGCGCCGATCGCCACGCCGTCCATCGCGCTGTGGCCGACCATCGCGGCCGCCGCCGTGAGGCCCACCTGGGGAGCGCGGCCGTCCCGCTCCTCGGCGCCGTGCGCGGCCTGGCGGTGCGCCAGCAGGCGTTCCACCAGGTGGGCCAGCAGGAAGCCGGCGACGAACAGGAGCAGGGCGGCCGGTACGCCGTACACCTCGGTGCCCGCCACCTCCAGTGCCTCCGGCAGCAGGTCCAGGCCGACCACGCCCAGCATCAGTCCGCCGGCCAGCCCCAGGACGAGATGGCGGCGGTCGGTCACCCGCTGTGCCGTCCAGCCGCCGGCCAGCGTCATGAGGAACGCGCCGAGCGCGACGAAGACGGCCATGTGCCCTTGGTATCCGATCAGCACCCGTCGGCGCACGTCCGACGGCTGATCACGTACTGACTTGTTGTAGACGAGAGGACCGATTCCCATGGCCGATGCCCCCACCGGCAAGGTGACGTTCGTCGGTGCCGGCCCCGGCGCCGCCGACCTGCTGACGTTCCGTGCCGCGCGTGCCATCGCGGAGGCCGATGTCGTGATCTGGGCCGCGAGCCTGGTCCAGGCGGAGGTCCTCGAGCACGCGGGCGAGGACGCGGAGATCCTCGACTCGGCGACGATGTCGCTGGAGGACGTCGTCGCCGTGTACGAGCGGGCCCGCGCACAGGGGCTGCGCGTCGCCCGTATCCACTCCGGTGATCCCGCTCTGTGGGGCGGCACTCAGGAGCAGCTCGACCGTTGTGCAGAGATCGGCATCGAGACGGAGATCGTGCCCGGTGTGTCCTCCTTCTCCGCGGTCGCCGCGCTCGCGCAGCGCGAGCTGACCATTCCCGAGGTCGCGCAGTCGGTCGTCCTCACCCGGCTCGGCGGCGGCAAGACGCCGATGCCGCCCGGTGAGGAGGTGCGCGAGTTCGCCCGGCACGGCACCACCATGGCGATCTTCCTGTCGGCGGCGCGCAGCGGGCAGCTGGTGCGGGAGCTGCTGGAGGGCGGCTATCCGACGGACACCCCGGTCGTCGTGGCGTACCAGGCGACCTGGCCGGAGGAGCTGGTCGTGCGGTGCACGATCGGCACGCTGGAGGAGACGGTCAAGGAGCACAAGCTCTGGAAGCACACCCTGTTCCTGGTCGGCCCGGCCCTCGACGCGCACGGCACCCGCTCGCACCTGTACCACCCGGGCCACTTCCACGGGTTCCGCAAGGCCGACCCGGAGGCCCGCAAGGCCCTGCGCGCGCGGGGTGCGGGCACATGACCGCGGTGATCACCGTCGTCGGTACGGGGACGGGTGCGCCGGTCGACGAAGACGTCCTCGGCGGGGCCGAGCTGGTGGTCGGCGGGCGGCGGCATCTGGAGGCCGTACGGCTGCCGGAGGCGGCGGAGCGTGTCGTCCTGGGACCGCTGGCGCCCGCCCTCGACGTCATCGGGGAGTACGTGGAGAAGGAGCGGCCGGTCGTCGTGCTGGCCTCCGGTGATCCCGGGTTCTTCGGGATCGTGCGGGCGCTGGCCGAGCGGTTCGGTCCCCGTCGGCTCCATGTCCGGCCGGGCGTCTCCTCCGTCGCCGCCGCCTTCGCGCGGATCGGGCTGCCCTGGGACGACGCCGCGGTCGTCAGCGCGCACGGGCGTGATCTGCGGACGGCCGTCAATGTGTGCCGGGCGCGGCCCAAGGTCGCGGTCCTGACGGGGCCGGGTGCGGGGCCGCGCGAGTTGGGGGCCGCGCTGGTGCGTACGGGCGGCTCGCGGGTCCTGGTCGTCGCGTCGTCGCTCGGCTCGCGGGACGAGAGCGTCGAGCAGGTCACGCCGGCCGAGGCCGCGGGCCGCGAGTGGGGTCCGGCGGTGAGTGTGGTGCTGTGCCTGGACGAGACTCGGGCGCCGGCTGCCGTGCGCACGATCGCCGGACCGCCGGACCGGCCCGCCGGATGGGCCCTGGACGAGACCGGCTTCGCCCACCGCGACTCGATGATCACCAAGTTCGAGGTGCGGGCCCTCGCCCTGGCCCGGCTCGGGCCGCGCCTGGGCGACCTGGTGTGGGACGTGGGCGCGGGTTCCGGTTCGGTGGCCGTCGAGTGCGCGCGGCTCGGCGCCGCCGTCACCGCCGTCGAGAAGACCGCGGACGGCGTCGAGCGGATCCGTGCCAACGCCGGCGCGCACGGCGTCGACGTCCACGTCGTGCACGGGGCGGCGCCGACCGTGCTGTCCGGCCTCGACGAGCCCGACGCCGTGTTCGTCGGCGGCGGGGGCCGCGAGCTGCCGGAGATCGTGACGGCGTGCGCGCGGCGTGCGCGGCGGACGGTGGTCGTCGCCATGGCGGCGCTCGACCGGGTGCCGGCGGCGCGCGAGGCGCTCACGGGCGCCGGGTTCGACTGCGACGGCGTGCTGCTGCAGTCGTCGCGTCTGGCACCGCTGCCGGGGGACGTGACCCGGCTCGCGGCGACCAATCCCGTTTTCCTGCTGTGGGGCGTCAGGTCTCCAGTACGTACCGAAGAAGGAGTTGCCCTGTGATCGGCCTCATTTCCGCCACCGCGGCGGGGGCGGCGGCGCGCGACCGGCTGGCCGCGGCGTGGCCGGACCGCACGCGGGTGTACGACGGGCCCGTCGGGGACGCCGTGCGGCGGGCGTTCGCGGAGTGTGAGCAGCTCGTGTGCTTCCTCGCCACGGGGGCGGTCGTACGGCTGGTCGCTCCGCTGCTCGCCGACAAGGCGTCCGATCCCGGTGTGGTGTGTGTCGACGAGGCCGGGCGGTTCGCCGTGTCGCTGGTGGGCGGGCACGGCGGCGGAGCGAACGAACTCGCGTGCGCGGTCGGGGAGTTGCTGGGGGCCGAGCCCGTGGTGACCACGGCGACCGATGCGGTGGGCGTGCCGGGCCTGGACACGCTCGGAATGCCGGTGGCGGGGGATGTGGCCGGTGTCTCGCGGGCCGTCCTCGACGGTGAGCGGGTGGCGCTGAAGGCGGAGGTGGCCTGGCCGCTTCCTCCGCTCCCGGTCGCAGCGGAGGGAACCCACTCCATCCGCGTGACGGACCGTCACATCGAGCCCGGCGACCGCGAGGTGGTGCTCCACCCGCCGACTCTCGTCGTCGGCGTCGGCGCCTCCAAGGGTGCCCCCGCCGAAGAGGTGCTCACGCTGGTCGAGGGTGCGCTGCGGGATGCGGGACTGTCCGCCCAGAGCGTCGCCGAACTGGCCACCGTGGACGCCAAGGCCGGCGAGCCCGGCATCGTCGAGGCCGCCCAGCGGCTCGGCGTTCGCCTGGTCACCCACTCCGCCGAGGAGTTGGCGCGGGTCGAGGTCCCCAACCCTTCCGACGCCCCCCTCGCCGCCGTGGGCACCCCCTCCGTCGCCGAGGCCGCCGCGCTCGTGGGCGGGGGTGAACTCCTCGTCCCCAAGCGGAAGTCGCAGCGGCCGGACGGTCTGCCCGCCATGGCGACCTGTGCCGTCGTACGACGTGCCGCGCGCGGGCGGCTCGCGGTGGTCGGGCTCGGGCCGGGCGCCCGGGACCTGCTCACGCCGCGTGCCAGGGCGGAGCTGCGGCGTGCCTCCGTCCTCGTCGGCCTCGATCAGTACGTCGACCAGATCCGCGATCTCCTGCGGCCCGGCACCCGGATCCTGGAGTCGGGTCTCGGGGCGGAGGAGGAGCGGGCTCGTACCGCTGTCGCGGAGGCCCGGCGCGGGCACGCCGTCGCGCTGATCGGGAGCGGCGACGCGGGCGTGTACGCCATGGCCTCTCCCGCGCTCGCCGAGGCGTCCGACGACATCGACGTGATCGGCGTCCCCGGCGTCACCGCCGCCCTCGCGGCCGCCGCGATCCTCGGTGCGCCGCTGGGCCACGACCACGTGTCGATCAGCCTGTCCGATCTGCACACGCCCTGGGAGGTCATCGAACGGCGGGTGCGGGCCGCCGCAGAGGCGGACATCGTCGTGACCTTCTACAACCCGCGCAGCCGGGGCCGCGACTGGCAGCTGCCGAAGGCGCTCGCGATCCTCGCGGAGCACCGGGAGCCGACGACGCCGGTCGGTGTCGTACGCAACGCGTCGCGGCCGGACGAGTCCGGTCGGCTCACGACACTGGGCGCCCTCGACCCGGCGACGGTCGACATGATGACGGTCGTGACCGTCGGCAACACGGCGACCCGGGACATCGCGGGGCGCATGGTGACGCCCCGCGGCTACCGCTGGCAGGAGGAGCCGAAATGAACCGTGTGGTCCACCCCATCGAGCAGGAGTCCTTCCGGCGGCTGCGCGCCCGTCTGGACACCTCGCACTTCCCGCCGCTGACCCGCGCGGTGGTGGAGCGGGTCATCCACTCCGCCGCCGACCTCGACTACGCCGGCGATCTCGTCATGGACGAGGCGGAGTTGGAGAAGGCGCACGCCGCCCTGCACGGCGGGGCGCCCGTCGTCGTCGACGTGGAGATGGTCGCGGCCGGGATCACCCGGCGGGCCACCGTGTGCCGGCTGAAGGACGCCCGGTCCGGGCCGGGGCTGACGCGTTCGGCGCATGCGATCCGGCTGGCGTACGAGCAGGTCGGGCCCGGCGCGCTGTGGGTGATCGGCTGTGCGCCGACCGCCCTGGAGGAGCTGCTGACGCTGGACGCCTCCCCCGCGCTCGTCATCGGCCTGCCCGTCGGTTTCGTCGGCGCGGCCGAGTCCAAGGCCGCGTTGCGCGAGAGCGGGCTGCCCGCCGTGAGCAACGTGTCCGAGAAGGGCGGTTCGGCGGTCGCCGCGGCCGCGCTCAACGCCCTGCTGTACCACCCGATTTCTGCCGAGGAGAACCCGTGACCACCCCGCCGCCCGCCCTGCTCATCGCCGGCCATGGCACCCGCGACGATGCCGGAGCCGAGGCGTTCCGCGACTTCGTCCGGGAGTTGGGGCGCCGCCACCCCGAACTGCCCGTCGCGGGCGGTTTCATCGAGCTGTCCCCGCCGCCCCTTGCCGAGGCGGTGACGGAGCTGGTCGAACGGGGTGTACGGCGCTTCGCCGCCGTTCCGCTGATGCTGGTGTCCGCCGGGCACGCCAAGGGGGACATCCCGGCGGCGCTGGCCCGCGAGAAGGAACGGCACCCCGGGATCTCGTACACGTACGGGCGCCCCCTGGGCCCGCATCCCTCGCTGCTGTCCGTGCTGGAGAGGCGGCTGGACGAGGCGCTGGGCGGGACGGCCCGCACTCCGCGGGACCGGGCGGACGTGACCGTGCTGCTGGTCGGCCGCGGGTCCACCGATCCCGACGCCAACGCCGAGGTGTACAAGGCGGCGCGGCTGCTGTGGGAGGGACGCGGTTACGCCGGCGTGGAGACGGCGTTCGTGTCGCTGGCGGCGCCGGACGTGCCGAGCGGTTTGGACCGGTGCGTGAGGCTGGGGGCGCGTCGGATCGTCGTCCTGCCCTACTTCCTCTTCACGGGCATCCTGCCGGACCGGGTGCGGCAGCAGACGGAGGGCTGGGCGGACGCGCATCCGGAGGTCGAGGTGCGCTCGGCGGACGTCATCGGGCCCGAGCCGGAGCTGCTCGATCTGGTGATGGAGCGGTACGAGGAGGCGGTGAAGGGCGATCTGCGGATGAACTGCGACTCGTGCGTGTACCGGATCGCGCTGCCGGGGTTCGAGGACAAGGTGGGCCTGCCGCAGCAGCCGCACTTCCACCCGGACGACGACGGACATCATCACCATGACGGCCATCACCACGGAGGGCACGCGCATTCCCATGCACACTGACGGGCACGACCTGCGCCACCACGGGGACTCCGAGGTGCGCGACGACGGGGCAACACTGGTCGACCTGGCCGTGAACGTCCGCGCCGACACTCCCCCGGCGTGGCTGCGCGAGCACATCGCCGCCTCCCTCGGCGGGCTCGCGGCCTACCCGGACGGGCGGACCGCGCGGGCGGCGGTGGCGGCGCGGCACGGGCTGCCGCCGGAGCGGGTGCTGCTGACGGCGGGCGCGGCGGAGGCGTTCGTGCTGCTCGCCCGCGCCCTGAAGGTCCGCCGGCCGGTGGTCGTGCATCCGCAGTTCACGGAGCCGGAGGCGGCGCTGCGGGCCGCCGGGCACAGCGTGGACCGGGTGCTGCTGCGGGAGGCGGACGGCTTCCGTCTCGACCCGGCGGTCGTCCCCGAGGAGGCCGACCTGGTGGTGATCGGCAACCCGACGAACCCGACGTCGGTGCTGCACCCGGCAAAGACCATCGCCCGACTCGCCCGGATCGGGCGGACGTTGGTGGTCGACGAGGCGTTCATGGACGCGGTGCCGGGCGAGCGGGAGGCGCTGGCGGGGCGTACGGACGTGCCCGGGCTGGTCGTCCTGCGCAGCCTGACGAAGACGTGGGGCCTGGCCGGGCTGCGGATCGGCTACGTCCTCGCCGACCCCGGGACGATCGCGGAGCTGGAGCGGGCGCAGCCGCTGTGGCCGGTGTCCACGCCGGCGCTGGCGGCGGCGGAGGCATGTGTGTCACCGCGCGCGCTCGCGGAGGCGGCGCACGCGGCGCACCGCGTCGCCGCGGACCGGGCGCATCTCGTCGCGGGACTGGCGGAGTTCGCGGAAGCCGGGGTGCGGGTCGCCGGGCCCGCGGAGGGCCCGTTCGTCCTCGTACGCCTGCCGCGGGCCGCGGCGGTGCGGCGGCATCTGCGTGAACTCGGGTTCGCGGTCCGGCGCGGGGACACGTTTCCCGGGCTGGACGAGGAGTGGCTGCGGCTGGCGGTGCGGGACCGGGGGACGGTGAACGGGTTCCTGCCGGCGCTGGCCCGGGCGCTTTCGTCGGCGCATCGCTGAAGGG
The DNA here is from genome assembly GCF_040782645.1 of Streptomyces sp. HUAS ZL42. Classification (GTDB taxonomy): domain Bacteria; phylum Actinomycetota; class Actinomycetes; order Streptomycetales; family Streptomycetaceae; genus Streptomyces. Next base: position 7,561,094 of record NZ_CP160403.1, on the reverse strand, counting down.
GCAGCGCCCCGGGATGGGACGGCTGGCCGTCGGCTAGCCGACGATCCGTCCGTTGAGGACCACCCGTCGCGGTGCTGCCAGCACCCGTACGTCCGCACGCGGGTCGGTCTCGTAGACGACCAGGTCCGCGGCCGCGCCCTCCTCCAGTCCCGGTCGGCCGAGCCAGCTGCGGGCCGCCCAGGTGGTCGCCGCGAGGGCCTCGACGCGTGGGATGCCCGCCCGCACCAGTTCGGCCACCTCTCCGGCGACCAGACCATGCGCCAGGTGACCCCCCGCGTCCGTACCGACGTACACCGGCACGCCGGCGTCGTAGGCGGCACGGACCGTGTCGTAGCGGCGGTCGTGCAGCCGTCGCATGTGGTCCGCCCAGCGCGGGAACCGGGTCTCACCGCCGGCCGCGAGCTGCGGGAAGGTGGCGATGTTGACCAGCGTCGGGACGATGGCGACTCCGCGCGAGGCGAAGAGCGGGATCAGCTCCTGCGTCAGTCCCGTCGCGTGTTCGATGCAGTCGATGCCCGATTCCACCAGGTCCTGCAACGACTCCTCCGCGAAGCAGTGCGCCGTCACGCGCGCGCCCAGCCGGTGCGCCTCCGCGATCGCCGCCTGCGTCGCCTCCCGCGGCCAGCAGGCCGACAGGTCGCCCAGCTCACGGTCGATCCAGTCGCCGACCAGCTTCACCCAGCCGTCACCGCGCCGGGCCTCCCGGGCGACATACGCGACCAGGTCGTCCGGCTCGATCTCGTGCGCGTAGCCCCGCATGTAGCGGCGGGTCCGGGCGATGTGGCGGCCTGCCCGGATGATCTTCGGGAGGTCCTCGCGGTCGTCGATCCAGCGGGTGTCGGAGGGCGAGCCCGCATCCCGGATGAGGAGGGTGCCGGCGTCCCTGTCGGTCAGGGCCTGCTTCTCCGCCACGTCCTCGTCGACCGGACCGTGCGGGCCGAGGCCGACATGACAGTGGGCGTCGACCAGGCCGGGCAGCGCCCAGCCCTCGACGGTGCGGATGTCACGGGCGCCGACGGGGCGGTCGTAGGAGATCCGGCCGTCGACCACCCACAGCTCGTCGCGGACCTGGTCCTCGTCCGGGCCGACGAGGACCCGGCCCTTCATGTGCAGCACCGCCTGATCGCTCATGTACTGCACCCTAATCAAGCTGTGGGCCGGCCTTGCCCACCTGGTCCGACGTCTCCTCCTCGATCTCCGCCATCGCGGGGTCGAGGAGGCGGGAGAGGAAGTGCCGGGTGCGTTCGTGACTCGGATTGCCGATGACCCGGGCGGGGGCGCCGTCCTCGACGACCACCCCGCCGTCCATGAAGACCACCCGGTCGGCGACCTCGCGGGCGAAGGTCATCTCGTGGGTGACGACCATCATCGTCATGCCCTCGTTCGCGAGCATGCGCATGACGGCCAGGACGTCGCCCACCAGCTCCGGGTCGAGCGCCGACGTCGGCTCGTCGAACAGCATCACCTCGGGGCCCATCGCCAGCGACCGGGCGATGGCCACGCGCTGCTGCTGGCCGCCGGAGAGCGAGGCGGGGTAGGCGTTCGCCTTCTCCGACAGGCCGACGCGTTCCAGGTTCTCGGCGGCCACCCGGGCGGCCGTCGCCTTGTCGCGCCTCAGCACGCGCCGCTGCGGCAGGGTGAGGTTCTCGGTCACCGTGAGGTGCGGGAACAGGTTGAACTGCTGGAAGACCATGCCGATACGGCGGCGTGCGGCGTCGATGTCGACGTCGGGGTCCGTGAGTTCGGTGCCGCCGACGAAGACCTGTCCCTTCGTCGGCTCCTCAAGCAGGTTCACGCACCTGAGCAGCGTGGACTTGCCGGAGCCGGACGGGCCGATCACGCACACGACCTCGCCCTGGCCGATCTCCAGGTCGATGCCGCGCAGCACCTCGTTGTCACCGAAGGACTTGTGCAGGTCCCTGACCTGGATCTCCGGTCGGCTCATTGCACGGCCTCCTGGGCCTTCGCCTCCATACGGCGTACGACGAAGCCGAGCGGGATAGTGACCAGCAGGTAGCACAGGCCGGCGACCAGGATCGGCGTGGAGTTGGCGGTCTGGCTGGCCAGGTCACGCCCGTACTTCGACAGTTCGCGCTCCTCGAGGGTGACGCCGAGGAACAGCACGAGGGAGGAGTCCTTGAAGAGCAGGACCAGTTCGTTGGTGAGCGGCGGGAGGATGATCCTGAACGCCTGCGGGATGATGATCGAGATCATCGCCCGGGCCGGTGAGAACCCCAGAGAGCGGGCGGCCTCCATCTGGCCCTTGGGCACCGCCTGGATGCCCGCGCGGATCGTCTCCGCCATGTACGCGGCCGCCACCAGGCCGAGCGCGAGGGCGACCTTGCCGTAGGTGCCGCCGGGAATCTCCGTGCCGGGGAAGGCGAGGGGCACGGCGACACCGATGAAGATGAAGATCAGCAGGGCGGGCAGGCCGCGGAAGATCTCGATGTAGACCCCGGCGAGCCAGCGGTACGGGCCCACGGACGACAGTCGCATCAGCGCGATGACCATGCCGAGGGCCAGCCCGACCGCGAAGCCGGACACCGTGTAGAGCACGGTGTTCTTCAGTGCGAGCGTGATGACGTCGGGGAACATCTGGTCCGCGATGTCCTTCTGCGCGAACTGGTTGCGCAGCCGCCCCCAGTCCGCCGCGACCGCGAAGGCGATCACGGCCGCGACGAAGACGAGGTACTGGATGCCGCGAGAGAGGCTGCGCCTCTGGCGCCGGGTCAGTCCCTTTTTCCTCGGGCCGAGTTGTACGTCCGTGGAGGTCATGACGCCGAAGGGGAGGCCGCGGACTCGTCGTACGGGCCGATCCACTGCTCGTACAGCTTCTTGTACGTGCCGTCGGCCTTCGCGTCGGCGAGCGCCTTGTTGATCGCCGCGAGCAGCTTGGTGTTGCCCTTCTTCACCGTGAAGCCGTACTGCTCACCGGTGTTGAGGTTGTCGGCGACCTGGAAGGCGTCCGCGTTGGCCTTGTCCTTCAGCCAGCCCTGGACGACCGGGTAGTCGATGATGACGGCCTTGACCTGGCCGGAGCGCAGGCCGTTGAGGACGGCGTCGGACGACTCGAAGGAGACCGGGTCGAAGCCCTTGCTCTTGGCGTAGTCCTCGCCGGTGGTCTGCGCCTGGGCGCCGAGCTTCGCACCCTTGGACTTCACGTCGGCAAGGGAGTTGATGCCGCTGTCCTTGTCGACCAGGACGGCCTGGGTGGCGTCGAAGTACGGGTCCGAGAAGTCGACGTTCTTCTTGCGCTCCTCGGTGATGGTCATGCCGGCCGCGCCGAGGTCGCACTGCCCGGAGTTGAGGAACGCGCCGGTCTTGAAGTTCTCGAACGGTGTGTCGAGGATCTCCTGCCTCACGCCCAGGTTCTCGGCGACCAGGTCGATGAGGGAGACGTCGAAGCCCTGCACCTTGCCGTCGATCTCCGACTGGAAGGGCGGGTACGGCAGGTGCGTACAGGTGGTGAGCTGCCCGGCCTTGACGAGTTCGACGCCACCGGCGGCGGTCTTCGTGCCGCTGCCCCCGTTGTCGTCCGAGGAGCAGCCGGCCACGAGCACCAGCCCGGCCGTCGCGGTGGTGGCGGCCAGGATGCGGGCCCGGCGCCCGAGGATCGTCTTCACGGGGGAGCCTCCTATGCGGGAACTGTGGGTTCCGATTATAAGGAGAAGTTTGAGATCCTCAAAATAAACCCATGGTTGCAGGGCCGCCGGACCTAAGAAGTTGGGAGTGGGAGGGATCCAAGGGGCGACCGGCCTGGCGGTGCCCTTCCTCCGGCCGCACCTCTCGGTGCCGGACTGGAAGGAGCACTGGACCGACGGGGACCGAGTCTGAATTCCAGGTAATTGCTCTATTATTTCACCCTCCCTTTCAAGGGTAGCTTCCCGCGTTCTTCTGCCCGCTTTCCATCGACCTAAACGCAAAGATTCTGCGAACAATGGCAGGCATAATTCGAGTGGGTCTCGTGAGGGTTACGCCCCTGTGACGCGTTCCACAAGGTGACCGTTATGCGGCTTATCAGCGGGATAAAATGCCGCATTTCGTCGCCTTCTCGCACACCGGCACGCGCCCGCGTGATAACACAGGAACAGCCGCGACATAACCCCGACCGGCCATGCAATTTTGAATTTCCCTCGCTAAATTCAATTCGCATGACTGCCGCACAAGCAGACCTGCTCATCGACCGCCCGTCGGTGGCGGACGGAACTGCGCTCTGGCGTATCGCCAAGGACTCCGTAACCCTCGACCTGAACTCCTCGTACAGCTACCTGCTGTGGTGCCGTGACTTCGCCGGCACCTCGGCGGTGGCGCGCAGAGAGGACGGGGAGCCGGTCGGGTTCGTCACCGGGTATGTGCGGCCGGAGCGTCCGCGCACCCTGCTCGTCTGGCAGGTCGCGGTCGACGCGGCCTACCGGGGGCACGGGCTCGCCGCGGCCCTGCTCGACGGGCTGACCGCGCGGATCGGCGCCGAGCGCGGGCTGAACTGCGTCGAGACCACGATCACACCGGGCAACACCGCCTCCGAGCGGCTGTTCACCTCGTACGCCGCGCGCCACGGCGCCACCGTCGAGCGGGAGGTCCTGTTCGACACGGGCCTGTTCCCCGACGGTCCGCACGACCCCGAAGTCCTGTACCGCATCGGTCCCCTCTCCCTCTGACCCCCCACACCGAGGAGCGATTCACCGTGACCATCACCCAGCCCGACCTCAGCGTCTTCGAGACCCTGGAGTCCGAGGTGCGCAGCTACTGCCGCGGCTGGCCCACCGTCTTCGACCGTGCCCGGGGCAGCCGGATGCACGACGAGGACGGCCACACGTACCTGGACTTCTTCGCCGGTGCCGGATCACTCAACTACGGCCACAACAACCCCGTGCTCAAACGGGCGTTGATCGACTACCTGGAGCGGGACGGCGTCACCCACGGGCTCGACATGTCCACCGCCGCCAAGCGGACCTTCCTGCAGACCTTCCAGGACCTGGTGCTGCGGCCGCGCGACCTGCCGTACAAGGTCATGTTCCCGGGGCCGACCGGCACCAACGCCGTGGAGTCCGCGCTGAAGCTGGCACGGAAGGTGAAGGGGCGCGAGGCGATCGTGTCGTTCACCAACGCCTTCCACGGCATGTCGCTCGGGTCGCTGGCCGTGACCGGCAACGCCTTCAAGCGGGCCGGGGCGGGCATCCCGCTCGTGCACGGCACCCCGATGCCGTTCGACAACTACTTCGACGGCAAGGTCCCCGACTTCCTCTGGTTCGAGCGTCTGCTCGAGGACCAGGGGTCCGGGCTCAACAAACCCGCCGCCGTGATCGTGGAGACCGTGCAGGGCGAGGGCGGCATCAACGTTGCGCGCCCGGAGTGGCTGCGCGCCCTCGCCGGCCTGTGCGAGCGCCAGGACATGCTGCTGATCGTCGACGACATCCAGATGGGCTGCGGGCGCACCGGCGCGTTCTTCTCCTTCGAGGAGGCCGGGATCGTGCCCGACGTCGTCACCGTGTCCAAGTCCATCAGCGGGTACGGCCTTCCGATGTCGCTCTGCCTGTTCAAGCCGGAGCTGGACGTCTGGGAGCCCGGCGAGCACAACGGCACGTTCCGCGGCAACAACCCCGCCTTCGTCACAGCCACCGCCGCCCTGGAGACGTACTGGGCGGACGGGTCGGCGATGGAGAAACAGACCCGGGCCCGCGGCGAGCAGATCGAGCAGGGGCTCATCGCCATCACCGAGGAGAACCTCGCCGACGTCAAGGAGTACCGGGGCCGGGGTCTGGTGTGGGGCCTGGAGTTCCACGAGAAGGCGCGGGCCGAGCAGGTCGCGCGGCGCGCGTTCGAGCTGGGGCTGCTCATCGAGACCTCCGGCCCGGAGAGCGAGGTCGTCAAGCTGCTGCCCGCCCTCACCATCACGCCCGACGAACTGGACGAGGGGCTGCGCGTCCTCGCCCGTGCCGTCAGGGAGACCGTCCAGCAAGGAGGAAGTACAGCACCGTGATCGTCCGTTCGTTCAAGGACATCGAAGGCACCGACCGGCACGTGAAGGCGGCGTCCGGCACATGGGAGAGCAAACGCATCGTCCTCGCCAGGGAGAGGGTCGGTTTCTCCCTCCACGAGACGATTCTGTACGCGGGTACGGAGACGTCCATGTGGTACGCGAACCACATCGAGGCCGTCGTCTGCGTGGAGGGCGAGGCCGAGCTCACCGACAACGAGACCGGGCGGTCGTACACGATCACGCCCGGCACCATGTACCTCCTGGACGGGCACGAGAGGCACACGCTGCGGATCAAGGAGGACTTCCGCTGCATCTGTGTCTTCAACCCGCCCGTGACCGGCCGGGAGGACCACGACGAGAACGGTGTCTACCCCCTGCTGACCGAGGAGGTGTGAAGGATCATGACCACAGCCACTGATCTCTACCCCAGCCGAGGCGCGACCGAAGTGTCCGTCCCGCGTCAGGATCCGGTCGTGTGGGGCGCTCCCGACACGCCCGGCCCCATCCCGGCCGTCGACCTCCAGTCGTACGAGCGCGACGGCTTCCTCGCCCTCGAGCAGCTCATCACCGACGAGGAAGTCGCCGTCTACCGGCGGGAGCTGGAGCGGCTCGTCACCGACCCGGCGATCCGTGCCGACGAGCGGTCGATCGTCGAGCCGAAGTCGAAGGAGATCCGCTCCGTCTTCGAAGTGCACCGGATCAGCCGGGTCTTCGCCGAGCTGGTGCGCGACGAGCGGGTCGTCGGGCGGGCCCGGCAGATCCTCGGCTCGGACGTCTACGTCCACCAGTCGCGGATCAACGTCAAGCCGGGCTTCGGCGCCAGCGGCTTCTACTGGCACTCGGACTTCGAGACCTGGCACGCCGAGGACGGCCTGCCCAACATGCGAACGGTGTCCGTGTCGATCGCGCTGACCGAGAACTACGCCACCAACGGCGCCCTCATGATCATGCCGGGGTCGCACCGCACCTTCCTCGGCTGTGCGGGGGCCACGCCGAAGGACAACTACAAGCAGTCGCTGCAGATGCAGGACGCCGGCACCCCGTCGGACGAGGCGCTGACCGCCATGGCCTCGCAGTACGGCATCAAGCTGTTCACGGGCCGGGCCGGTTCGGCGACCTGGTTCGACTGCAACTGCATGCACGGCTCCGGCGACAACATCACACCGTTCCCGCGCAGCAACGTGTTCATCGTGTTCAACAGCGTGGAGAACCAGGCGGTCGAGCCCTTCGCGGCACCGGTGCGCAGGCCGGCGTTCATCGGAGCCAGGGATTTCACTCCGGTGACGTAAGCCGCGCTCGACCGGGGCATCGGAGCACGGGACTTCACGCCGGTTGGATAAGTCCCGCTCCGGAGCGGGCGGCCGTCACAGCCACGACAGTGACGCCGCCCGCTCCAGCACGTCGTGTACGACCCCCGCGTCCCCCGACTCGGTGCGCGGGACCGCGTCCGGCGCGTACCGTCCGCCGACCAGCAGGCAGAAGTCGACTGGATCCAGGGCGAGTTCGGCCCGTACGGGCTCGTCCGCGGAACCCAGCACCCACTCGTCCGCACCCTCGACCGCGAAGAGGACCGGCGGCGCGGTGGGTCCGAGGGCCGCGCCCAGGATGCGTACCGCGAGCCGGACCAGCCGCCCCAGATGCTCCTCGGGCGGCGGCGGGACGGTGAGGCCCAGGGCGCGGCCGATGTCGTCGGTGTGGATCCACGTCTCGAAGGCGCGCACCAGGAAGTGTTCGGCGACGGGCAGCCGTAGGCCCATCAACGTCATGGCCCGCGCGGCCCGTTCGTGGTCCCGGGCCTCGGGTGTGGCCAGCAGGCCGGCCGCCTGCGCGGACCAGGCGGCGACGGTCTCCTCGGGGGTACGGCCGCGCTCGTGGGCGATGACGTCGGCGGTGCGCCGGTTCCAGGCGTCGTCCGGACCGGTTCCCTCGGGCATCCGGGAGGGCGGCACCCGCGCGGCGAGACCCAGCAACTCCGCCAGCTGCTCGTCGGCGGCGATGAGGTGGGCGACGGTCGCGTGCACGTCCCAGTCGTGCACGACCGGCGTCGTCCAGCGGCCCGCGGCCTCGGGGAGCAGCACCCTCAGCGCGGACACCGCGGCGGCGTAGGGGGCGGCGTGCTCGGCCACGCGCGGTACGGCGGGTCGCGCCCGTACGGCGACGGACAGGACGGCATCGAGAGCGGGGCCGCCGGGAGCGGACCCGCCCGGCGTCGGCCCGTCCAGCAGGCCCACCGTGTCCCGCAGCCGTGCCGCCTCCGCCGCGCAGCTGTCGCACTCGGCCAGGTGGGGGAGGACCGTCCGCTCCTCGGCTGGTGGCAGGGCACCGAAGGCCCATGCGGCCAGCAGGTCCCGTACGCCGTCGTGCTCGGTGCTCACCGCACCCCACCTCCTTCCCCTGCCCGACACCCTGCCCGACACCCTGTCGCCATCATGCGCCTCTTTCCAGCGCGGGGTCCGGCGGGTCGGCCAAAGTCTCCGCCAAGGTGCGCAGGGCGGTGCGCAGCCTGGTCTTGGCGGTGCCCTCGGGGATGCCGAGGTCTGCGGCTGCCTGCCGGTAGGTCCGGCCGGCGAAGTAGGCGAGGTGCACGACCTCCCGTTGCGGCTGCGGGAGTTCGGCGAGGGCGCTGTGCAGGAGCAGGGAGCGCTCACGGTCGACGACGGCCTCGTCGGGGCCGGGGCCGGGCGCGGGCATGGCCTGCAGCGCCGAGTCGTCGGCGCCGGCGTCCTTGCGGTGCCGGGCCTCGCTGCGCACCCAGTCCACGGCCCGCCGGTGCGCGACCATGGACAGCCAGGTGCGCAGGCTGCCGCGGCTCGCGTCGAAGGCGTACGGCCTGCTCCACAGCTGGGCGAAGACCTCCTGCGCCACGTCCTCGGCGGCCGCCGCGCTGTGGGTGACCCGCACGGCGACCCGTCGCACCAGCCCGCCGTACGCCGCGTACGCCTCGGCCAGCGCGGACTCGTCGCCGTACACGAGCCGCCGGTGCAGCTCGGCGTCGGCGGTCGGTTGTACGGACGTATCGCCCGTGGACTCCACGGCACCACCACCCCTGGTGCCTTTCCTAGCGTCCCGGCGGAGTCCGCGCCAGTGGTTCAGGAAGACAGGACGTCCAGGATGCGATCGACGTCCTGGGTGGTGTTGTACAGATGGAAGGAAGCGCGCAAGTTGCCCGCGCGGTTGGAGACTTCGATGCCCGCCGCGCTCAACTCCGGCTGGCGGTGGCCGAGTCCGGGCACGGACACGATCGCCGAGCCGGGAGCGGGCACGGGTGCGTGGCCGAGCCTGGCGAGTCCCGCGCGGAAGCGGTCGGCGAGGGCCAGGTCGTGGGCGTGCACCGCGTGCACGCCGAGTTCCTCGACGAGAGCGAGGGAGTGGCGCAGACCGGCGTAGGCGAAGAGGGCGGGGCTCACGTCGAAGCGGCGGGCGGAGTGGGCGAGTTCGGTGACGGGGCCGTAGCAGCTGTCCCAGGGGGTCTCCCCCGCGACCCAGCCGGCCAGCACCGGCGTCAGTCCGCCGAAGTCCTCCGGGACGACCAGGAAGGCCGCCCCGTGCGGGCCGAGCAGCCACTTGAAGGTGATGGAGACGGCGTAGTCGTAGGCGCCGGCCTCCATCGGCAGCCAGCCGGCGGACTGGGAGAAGTCGACGTACGTACGGGTGCCGTGCTCGCGGGCGGCCTCCCGCAGTGCGGGCAGGTCGGCGATCCGGCCGTCGGCGGACTGTGCGGCGCTGACCGCGACGAGCGCGGTGCCCGGGCGGACGGACTCGGCGATCCGTTCCAGCGGCACGGCCCGCACCTTGAGGTCGCCGCGGGTGTGGAAGGGGTTCACGACGGAGGCGAAGTCGTCCTCGGCGGTCAGGACCTCGGCGCCCGCGGGCAGCGAGGCCGCGACCAGCCCGGTGTGCGCGGCGACGGAGGCGCCCGCCGCCACCCGGGCGGCCGGGACGCCGGCCAGCCGGGCGAAGGCGGACCGGGCCGCCTCCACGTCGGCGAACAGCGGGTCCAGCGGCCTGCCCTCGGCCCGCAGCCGCACGGCCTCCCGCAAAGCGGTCACGGTACGGGCCGGAAGCAGCCCGCTGCTCGCGGTGTTCAGGTAGGTGTTCTTCGGGGCGAACTCGGCACGGACGAGGCTCTCGAAGGTCTCCATGGGTCCACTGTGCGGCCCCCGGAAGCCATAGTCCATTGCGGATTTTTACGTGGTTTCCCTAAACAACGCTTATGGATCGGCCCTGACCTGGGCGTTTCAGTGCTGCGGCACCGCACACCCGTCCGGGCCGCAGGCGTCCGCGCCGCCGTCGTCGATCAGCTTCAGGGGCGAGTGCTCGCCCCACGCCTGGGTCAGCGCCTGCGCGAAGACCTCGGCGGGCTGGGCGCCGGAGACGCCGTACTTGCGGTCGAGGACGAAGAAGGGCACCCCGTTGGCACCGAGCTGGGCGGCCTCGCGCTCGTCGGCGCGGACCTCGTCGGCGTACGCGGCCGGGTCGGCGAGCACCTTGCGGGCGGCGTCGGCGTCGAGACCGGCCTCGACGGCGAGCTCCACCAGCCGCTCGTCACCCTCGGAGAAGAGGGACCGCTCCTCGGCGAAGTTGGCCCGGTACAGGATCTGGATCAGCTCGTCCTGCCGGCCCTGCTCCTTGGCGAAGTGGAGCAGACGGTGCATGTCGAAGGTGTTGCCGTGGTCGCGGTCCCGGGTGCGGTAGTCCAGACCCTCGGCGGCCGCCTGCGCGCCCAGGTTGTCCTCACCGGCCAGGGCCTGCGCCTCGCTCATGCCGTACTTGCGGGTGAGCATGGTGATCACCGGCTGGACGTCGTCCTTGGCGCGGCCGGGGTCCAGTTCGAAGGACCGGTGCATCACCTCGACCCGGTCGCGGTGGGGGAAGGCCTCGAGCGCCTTCTCGAAGCGGGCCTTGCCGACGTAGCACCACGGACAGGCGATGTCCGACCAGATCTCGACGCGCATGCTCTCGGCTCTCTCCAGGTCGTACGGGTACGGAGACTCCCTCCGCCGGGTACATGAACGTTCAAGCAGCCGGGATCATTCCCCGGGCACGGAGAAGCGCAGGTGCAGGTGGTGGTCCCCCTCGGCCGGCGGGTTCCGCGGGTCCGGGACCCAGCCCTGCCGGGCGTAGAAGGCCTGGGCGCGCCGGTTGTCGACGTGCACGTCGAGCAGGGCGGTCCGGCGGCCGTCGGCGCGCCACTCCTCGACGCAGGCCGTGTGCAGGGCCGTGCCGACGCCGGAGCGCCAGTGGCCGGGGTCGACGTGGAACTGGAACAGCTTGACCGTGTCCGGCGCGCAGCCCTCCGGGGTGCGGAAGGACGCGAGGCCGACGATCCGGCCCTCCACGACCACGCACAGCACATGCCCGTCGGGCCGCTCGATGGCCGCGCGCCAGTCGGCGAGCCAGTCGGTGCCCTCCTGCGGGGCCCCGTGCGGGTGGTACGTCGCCCGAGCTCGCGCATGCAGGGCGACGACGGCCTCCACCTCGGCGGGCACGGCGGTACGGATCACTCGGCCTGCGGTCGCTCGCTCACTGATCATGCAACGGAGGACGAGGGGCCGGGCGGTCCGGTTCCGTTCAGCTTCCGTCTCTGAGGTCGTCCGGCCAGGCAGGCCGGAACTCCAGGTGGTCGTACGTGACCACACACCCCTCCCCCATCGGCGACTGGGTCATGAAACCGACCAGGGCGTCGTCCGTCTCCTTCTCGTCGCCCAGCGTGAACAGCCGGACGAAGGTCCAGCGCTCGCCGTCGCGGGAGGCGTGGAAGGCAAAGGCGCGCCCGGTGCGGCTGACCCGCAGCCACACCGAACTCCCCTCCACGGTGAAGGAGTTGGCGTCGTCGGAGTGCCCCCGTGTGACCACCGTGCAGACGGTGGGCACATCCGGGGAGTACTCCAGACAGAGCTTGGCCCAGGCCCGCTCACCGACATGGACGTACAGCACCCCGGCGTCGAAGGAGGCGTTGAACCCGACGGTGACGCGGGCGATCAACTGGAACTCCCCTTCGGGAGCCCCCAGGAGACGCGGCGCGTCGGAGGCGGGGTCGAGCCCGTCACCGGTGGGCGGCACGAACCGGTCCTGCCGGGAACCGGCCCACCCGGTGAGGACACCGTCCTCGTAGGACCAGTGCCCGTCGGGACCATAGGTACGGAGGGGAAAGGGAAGTTCGGGAAGCTCGACGTCCATTACCTGATTATCCCAGGTTCAGTTGTGCGCCTTCAGGGGCACGCGGCTACGACGCTACCGCTCCAGCTGCCCGTTGAACCGGCGGGGCAGCCCCAGCGCGTTCTCATCGCGAAGCTCCACCGGCAGCAGCGCCTGCGGAGCGTTCTGATAGACAACCGGCCGCAGCCACCGCTCGATGGCGGTACCGCCCACAGACGTGGACGTCGACGTGGTCGCCGGGTACGGCCCTCCGTGATGCTGAGCCGGGGCAACCGCAACTCCCGTCGGCCACCCGTTCACCAGCACACGCCCCGCAAGCGGCGTCAGCTCCGCGAGGATCTCCGCGCCACGCCCCTCACCGGCCGCCTCCTCCGCGGACAGGTGAACGGTCGCGGTGAGGTTCCCCGGCAGCCGGGACAGCACACCCCGTACCTCGGTGTCGTCCTCGTAGCGGGCCACGACGGTCACCGGCCCGAAGCATTCCTCGAGGAGAAGGTCGTACTCGCTCTCGGACGCCAGTCGGCTCGCCGGCACCGTCAGGAAGCCCGCGCTCACGGTGTGCTCGCCGCCCGCGCCCGGCGTCACCGGCGACTCCACGTCGGCAAGCTCCGTACGCTCGGCGACCCCGGCGACGAAGTTGTCCCGCATGCGGTGGTCGAGCAGCACACCGGACTCCGTGTCGCTGACCGCGTCCGTCAGCGACTTGACCAGCCCGTCGCCCGCCGCACCGGTGGGCACCAGCACGAGCCCCGGCTTCACGCAGAACTGACCGACGCCGAGCGTCATCGAGCCCGCGAGCCCGGCGCCGATCGCCTCGGCGCGCTCGGCGGCCGCGGCCTCCGTCACCACCACGGGGTTGAGGGAGCCCAGCTCGCCGTGGAAGGCGATCGGCACCGGCCGGGCGGCGGCCGCGTCGAAGAGGGCGCGGCCTCCCCGGATCGAACCGGTGAAGCCCGCCGCGGACACCAGCGGGTGCTTGATCAGCTCGACGCCGGCCTCGAAGCCGTGCACCAGGCCCACGACCTCCGCGGGGATGTCGTGCTCGGCGGCGGCCGTCCGCAGGACCTTGGCGACCAGCTCGGACAGGGCCGGGTGGTCGGGGTGGGCCTTGACGACGACCGGGCAGCCCGCGGCAAGCGCGCTCGCGGTGTCGCCGCCGGCGACCGAGAAGGCGAAGGGGAAGTTGGAGGCCGAGTAGACGGCCACGACGCCCAGCGGCACCTTGTAGCGGCGCAGGTCCGGGACGGGCGGGGTGGCGGTGTCGTCGGGGTGGTTGATCACCACGTCGAGGAAGGCGCCCTCGTCGACGATGTCCGCGAAGGCCCGCAGCTGGTAGCAGGTGCGGGCGAGCTCGCCGGTCAGGCGGACCGGGCCGAGCGCGGTCTCGGCGTCGGCGGCCTCGACGAGCTGGTCCTTGGCGGACTCGAGCCGCGCGGCGGCGGCGCGCAGGAACGCCGAGCGCACCGAACGGTCGGCGAGGGAGCCGCGCACGTCGTGCGCGGCGCGGACGGCGGCGTCCACCTCCTGGACTGTGGCCTCCACCGCAACCTGTTCACGCTGCTTCCCGGTACGGGGGTCGACACTCCAGACTGGTGCTGCTGCCACCGCAGGTCCCTTTCACGTCGATGCCGTAATGCCGCATGCAATACCGCAGTTACTAGGTCATCCACCAGGGATGTTCGATATACTGAACACTGTCTCTGATGATGAATATGCTGTCGGAGACTATTTCGCGTCGAACGAAGGGGTCAAGGCCGATGTCGGCAGGCGAGACGGGGGGCGGGGCGCAGGTCAAGTCCGCCGTACGGACGGTTGAGCTGCTCGAGTACTTCGCCGGACGACCCGGAATGCACTCCCTCGCGGCGGTCCAGGAGGCGGTCGGCTATCCCAAGTCCAGCCTGTACATGCTGCTGCGCACGCTCGTGGAGCTGGGCTGGGTGGAGACGGACGCCACGGGCACGCGGTACGGCATCGGCGTACGGGCGCTGCTCGTCGGCACGTCGTACATCGACGGCGACGAGGTGGTGGCGGCGGCCCGCCCGACCCTGGACCGTCTGTCGGACGACACGACGGAGACGATCCACCTGGCGCGGCTCGACGGCACGAACGTCGTCTACCTGGCCACCCGCCAGTCCCAGCACTACCTGCGCCCCTTCACCAGGGTCGGCCGCCGCCTCCCCGCCCACTCCACCTCGCTCGGCAAGGCGCTGCTCAGCACGTACACGGACGAGCAGGTCCGCAAGATGCTCCCGGAGACGCTCCCCGCTCTCACCGAGAACACGATCACCGACCGGGAGAAGCTCATCGAGGAGCTGCACCAGGTGCGGGAGCAGGGCTTCGCCGTCGACCGCGAGGAGAACACGCTGGGCCTGCGCTGCTTCGGCGTGGCCATCCCCTACCGCACGCCGGCCCGCGACGCGATCAGCTGCTCGGTGCCGGTGGCGCGCCTGACCCCGGCGCACGAGCAGATGGTGAAGGACGCCCTGTTCGACGCGCGTGACCGTCTCACACTCGCCACCCGGAGGCTCTGACCTGTGAATGTCGTTCTGCGCGAGGTCCACGACAGCGATCTGCCGGTCTTCTTCCGGATGATGAACGACCCGGAGGCCGTCCGGATGGCGGCGTTCACCCCGCCGGACCCTAGGGACCGGGATGCCTTCGAAGCGCACTGGAAGCGGATCCGGGCGTCCGCCGACATAGTGGCGCGGACGGTCCTCGCCGACGGGGACGTCGTGGGGAGCGCGTCGGTGTACGGCGAGCCGGGCGAGCGGGAGGTCACGTACTGGATCGACCGCGCCTACTGGGGCCGGGGCCTGGCCACGACCGCGCTGCGCGGCCTGCTGGCCGAGGTGCCGGAGCGTCCGCTGTACGCGCGGGCGGCGGCGGACAACGCGGGTTCGCGGCGCGTCCTGGAGAAGTGCGGCTTCCGGGTCACCGCCCGGACCACGGGATACGCGCACGCGCGGGGCGAGAACATCGACGAGGTCGTGCTGACGCTCGACGCCTGAGGCCGTCGCACATGAGGCGTACATGAACGCTCGATGAGAAAGCGGGCGGAGGGGAACGGTCCCCGCCGTCCCGCTCGTCCTCTTGACCGGGATGAACAAGACGATCAGGCGGGCGTCCGTCTTCGCGCTGCTCCTCGCGTTCGCTCTGCTCGTCATGGCCACTTGGGTGCAGTTCTACGACGGCCAGGCCCTCGCGGAAGACAAGGACAACCGGCGCAACGCGATCGTTCCGAGGTGAGCGGTAATGGCCTGGCGGCACCGGTTGCCAAGGCGATGATGCAGGCGGCGCTGGAGAACTGAGCCTGGGCTGCGCGATCAACTGCGGGCCGTCCGTGGCTGATCGCGCCCGCGCGGCGGTGCCGCATATCGATGCGGCCCCGCCGCCCCTTAGCAGCGCTTACCTGACGCCCAGAATCTGCTCGATCGGGTCGATCGCGAAGTACACCACGAACAGCGCCGAGGCCCCCCACAGCAGCCAGTGGATGTCCTTCGCCTTGCCCAGCACCGTCCTGATCACCACGTACGCCAGGAAGCCGGCGCCGATGCCGTTGGTGATGGAGTACGTGAACGGCATCACGGCGATCGTCAGGAACGCGGGGATGGCGATCTCGTACTTGTCCCAGTCGATGTTCTTGACCTGGGTCATCATCAGGAAGCCGACCGCGACGAGCGCGGGCGCGGCCGCCTGCAGCGGGACGATGGTCAGCAGCGGGGTCAGGAACAGGGCGAGGGCGAACAGGCCGCCGGTGACCAGGTTGGAGAAGCCGGTGCGCGAGCCCTCGCCGACGCCGGCCGCCGACTCGATGTAGGAGGTCGCGGAGGAGGCGGAGGACGCACCGCCGGCGACCGCGGCCGCGCCGTCGATGAGCAGCACCCGGCCGAGGCCCGGCACCTTGCCCTCCTCGTCGAGGAGGCCCGCCTCCGCGCTGATGCCGACGACCGTGCCCATGGTGTCGAAGAAGTCGGACAGGATCAGCGTGAAGACCAGCAGGACGACGGTGACGGCGCTGGTCTCGCCGAAGGCGCCGAACAGGCTGAAGTGGCCGATGAGTCCGAAGTCGGGGGTGTCGACGACCTTGTCCGGCCAGGCGGGTGTGGTCAGGCCCCAGGTCTTGATGTCGGCGATCGAGTTGATGACGATCGCGACGACGGTCATGGTGACGATGCTGATCAGGATGGCGCCCTTGACCTTGCGGGCGAGCAGACCGATCGTCAGCAGCACACCGAGACAGAAGACGAGGACGGGCCAGCCGGTGAGGGCGCCGGCGCCGCCGAGCTGCACGGGGACGGTGGTGCCCGCCGCATCCGGGATGCGGCTGACGAATCCGGCGTCGACGAAGCCGATGAAGGCGATGAACAGGCCGATTCCCACGCTGATCGCCTGCTTGAGCGCCTGCGGGATGGCGTGCATGACGGCCTCGCGCAGTCCGGTCACCACCAGCACGCAGATCAGCAGGCCTTCGAGGACGATGAGTCCCATCGCGTCGTCCCAGCTCATCAGCGGGGCGATCTGGAAGGCGACGACCGCGTTCAGCCCGAGGCCGGCGGCGAGCGCGAGGGGCAGGTTGCCGCCGACGCCCATGATGATCGTCATGACCGCGGCCACCAGGGCGGTGGCGGTGGTGAGTTGGACGGTGTCGAGCTGGTGGCCGAACTTGTCCTTGGCGCTGCCCAGGATGATGGGATTCAGGACAAGGATGTAGGCCATCGTGAAGAACGTGGCGAAGCCGCCGCGTATCTCACGGCCGAAGGTGGATCCCCGCTGGGAGATCTTGAAGTACCGGTCGACGCTGTTCACGCCCGGGGGCGCGGAACCCGCCCGGTCGGCCACCTTCTGCGATGCGGACATGGGGACGCTCCTTGTTGCCTGAATGATCGGTGTGCGGATGCTGGCTGGATTGTTCCCCCGTTGAACCCGTTTCAGGTTTTCCCCGTGTTACGGAATCAGGTTCGCGCGACCATACGGTGTTCGAAGCCCCGTACGATCCCCCGTCATTGATCACTGCTACGCTTCCGGATCTCGTCCCGAGATCTCCCCGGGATGTCCTCATGTCATTCACATGACACAGCGCAGACAACCCCGGTCACCTGCCGGAATCCGTATCGAGAAGAGGTCACCCGTGGGCACAGTCGTCGACGACGCCGCCTCCGTGGAGTTCCATGCCTTCTTCGAACGCCATCACGCCGAACTGGCGCGGCTCGCCCACATGTTGACCGGCGAGGCGGACGCCGCCGACGACCTCGCGGCGGACGCGCTCCTCGCGCTGTGGCACCGCTGGGACCGGGTGCGCGCGGCCGATCACCCGGTGGCGTACGCGCGCGGCGTCGTCGCCAACCTGGCCCGCACCCGCATCCGCAGTGCCGTCCGGGAGCGCCGCAGGATCGCACTGTTCTGGTCGCAACGCGAAGAGAACACCGAAAACCCCGACATAGCAGGTGTTGTGGACGTGCAGTCCGCGCTGCGTAGACTCCCGTTCCGCAAACGGGCCTGCGTGGTGCTGCGGCACGCCTTCGACCTCTCGGAGAAGGACACCGCACTCGCCCTGGGGGTCTCGGTGGGTACGGTGAAGAGCCAGACCTCAAAGGGAATGGCCGAGCTGCAGAAGCTGCTCGGCACACAGAAGGCTCCGCTACGGATGCATGCCGCGATGGCGCGCACCGGTGAGGCCGGAGGAAGGGACCGATGACGATGCAGCGGGACGTGCACGACGAGCTGCGCGCCCGGCTGCACGAGGCGGCCGAGGCGCACCAACCGGACCGGGCCCGCATCCTGGCCCGGATCGAGCGCGGCATGACCGAGCAGACCCGCGCCGACCACCGGGCCACGCGTCCGCAGGTGTGGGGCTGGGCGCGGATCGTGAGCGCCACGGCCGCGGTCGCGGGCATGCTCGCGGTCGGCGGATACGCGGTGGCGTCCGCGGTGAAGGACGAACCCGCGCAGCAGCAGACGGTCGCGGTCTCCCCGACGCCGGTCCACTCACCGGATGCCACGCACCGCCCGCCCGCCTCGCAGCGTCCCACGCCGAGCTCCGGCGCCGCGCAGAACTCGCCCAGGCCGAGCAAGTCCTCCTCACCCACTCCCGAGTCCAAGCCCTCCACCTCCGTCAGCGTGCTGCCGCCGGTCGACCGCGTCGAGGACGGGCCGCTGTGGTCGGACGGCTCGGTGGACCCGCACAGCAACGAGTTCTGGGCGCAGAGCAACGTCACCCTCAAGACGTCGGCGCAACTGACCGCGCTCACCGTGCAGTTGAAGATCGCGCAGACGGGCGGGGTCTCCTCGGCCGGCGCCTGGCGCTCCCTGCCGGAGCAGGACTTCACCCTGACGGTCACCGAGCAGGACGGCTTCCTCGTCTACACCTGGGTGCTCAAGGAGGGCCGTACGGCCCAGGCGGGCGACTGGGTGTTCGCGGGGCAGTACAACCACGACCGCGGCGGCCGGGACGCCAAGGGCGACAGCTACACGATCACGGCCACCGCCGACGGCGAGCAGCGTTCGGTGGGCGGCGACTTCGCGGCCCAGTCCGGCTCCGCGGGCGACTCGTAAAAAATCCGGAGACGCGGCAACCCTTTCCCCGCGCGTGGCGACCAGGAGACGCAAGCATCCTCCCCCACGCAAGGAATGGGCATGACTGCACGAGCCGAACAACGCATCCGCCACCGCCGCCGGGTCACGGGACGGCGGGCCGCGATCGCGGGCACCGCGGCCCTCGGCATCACGGGCGCGGCGATCTTCACCACGACGATGCTCTCCTCCGCCGGCGCCGCGTCCTCCTGGCCGACCGCCAACGGCAGCAAGGCCGTGTCGTCGACGATCAAGGTGTCGGGGCGGCGGCGGCAACGACACCGCGTCCTTCCCGGCCTACATCTGGAAGGACGTCAACAACGGCGTCCTGGTCCACTTCAAGCTGACCAAGGAGCAGGCGGCCGCCGCGCACACCCTCCGGATCGGCGTGACGGACGCGTTCGCCAACGGCCGGCCTCGCGTGACGGTGAACGGCTGGGTCTCAGCCATCCCCGCGGCCCCCACCCAGCCCGCCACCCGCTCCCTCACCACGGGTTCGTACCGGGGAAACAACCACAGGTTCACTTTCAGCGTCCCTTCCAGTGCATGGAAGACGGACACCTCCCGGTACAACGTCCTGAAGATCGACGTCGTCAGTGGTTCGGGCGGCTCGGGCCATCTCAGCGCGGGCACCTCGTTCGACTGCATCGATCTGCTGGCCTGAGTCCCCCCTCAAGGCCGGCAGGCCGGCTGGAGCCCCCACCCGGCCGGCACGAGAAACGCCCCCGTCGGTGACGGCCGACGGGGGCGTTTCCATGCGCCGGCGCCCTAGTTCATGGTCGAGCCGATGGCCGTCGAGCCCGTGGTGAGGAAGGCGGTGGCGGGCAGCGACCCGTCCGACTTCCTCGCGCCGTACGTCGTCGTCGCGTCCGTCGACTTGAACGAAGGCGTGCTCACCCCGCTGTCCCAGTTGTTGGCCGCGGACACCGTGGACCTGCCCAGCTTGGACAGTCCGCCCTTGTTGCTCACCGACAGGTTCCGCGCGAGTCGCGCCTTGCCCGTGGCGAAGTAGAAGCCGGCCTGCGCGTTGGAGTACGCGGTGTTCCGGTTGAGGACGATCGCCCCGGTGTTGGAGTTCTCGGTGAACCCGTTCAGCGTGTTGTCCCAGGCGGCGTTGTTGTTGACGACGTGGGCGACGGCGACGCCACCGCCGCCCAGCTTGAACCCGTTGCCGTTGCCCTCGAAGGCCGAGTCGTTCCAGCGGTTCTTGCCGTTGCCGAAGGCCCAGGAGTGGTCGATGGTGAGCGACGAGGAGAACTGCCAGAGGTCGAGCCCGTCATCCGCATTGTTGTACAGGCGCGCGCCGGTGATCTTGTTGCCCGTGCCGGAGCCGAACTTGATGGCGATGCCGTCCGCGTTCTGACCGTGGTTGGCGGCGTCGTAGTTGCCGTAACTGTCCAGGTTCTGCACGAGGTTGTTGACCGTGTTGTCGCCGCGCAGCGTGAACCCGGAGTCGCCGTTGCTGGCGGTGACCAGGTTCTTGAAGATCCCACCGGTGGACGAGGTGACGACGAAGCCCTGTGCCGGGGACTTCTGGAAGGTGAGGTTCTGGACGGTCCAGTAGCTGCCGTAGATCCCGGCGAGCCACGAGCCGGCCGGCAGCTTGGAGCCGTCGATCTTCACCTTCTCGCTGCCGTGGGCCTGAAGCGTGATGCGGGCCGAACTCGTGCCGCTGGCCGTGGACTTGAGGGTGGCCGTCGGATAGTACGTGCCCCCGCGGACCTGGATGACGGTGCCGGCGGCCGCGTTCTTCACGGCCGACTCCAGCTGTGCGGTGGTGGACACGGTGACCGTGGTCGAGGCGGCCTGCGCTCCGCCGTTCAACAGGCCGAGGTAGACGCCGCCTGCGCACGCGGCCATGGCCACGGCCGCGGCGATCGACAGGGTCCGCGTCCTGCGGTGGCGTCCGGTGCTCAGTAGCACTGGGCGTTCCTTTCCTAGGAGGTGGGGACGAAACGGGCCGGAGGGGCCGCCCCGGCCCGTTTCTGCACACCAGTCGCCACCGTGGCCGGAATAGGTTGCCGACCCCGCGCGAAGTCGGGCGAAACTTTCGATCCCCTTCCGCCCCTCCCCCTCCGATTGACCTTCGGGGCCCCGCTGGTGAGACTCCCGATGACCCCCATGCGACAGAATCCCCCAGACTCCCACAGGATGTGACATGCCCCACTACGCCGGCTACCTCTTCGCCTACTTCACCGGCGAGGGCACCGCCGACGGCGAGCAGATCCGCTACGCCCTCAGCCGCGGCAACGATCCCCTGCACTGGCGACGGGATCGTCCCCCGCTCGGCCCGTGGACCGAGCGGGGGACGATCCTGTCCAAGCGACCCGAGTACGGCATCCTCGCCACCGGCCACCACTCCGTGGTGAACACGCCCGGCACCGACGACTGGTACATCGTCTACCACCGGTTCGCACTCAACGGCCCCGGGAAGCCGGCCGGGGACGGCACGCACCGGGAAACGACCGTCGACCGCATGGAGTTCGCGGCCGACGGATCGATTCTCCCGGTGGTGCCGACCCTCGAGTCGATCAGGCCGGTACGAGGCGTCAGCTGACGAAGTACGTCGGGTTCGGCAGCTTGTACGTCCTGTCGGCGTAGCCGCCCTCGAGGTCCGAGTACTGGTCGCCGAAGTTGGCGATGACCTCGTACCCGAGGTCGTCCTCGATGTGCTTGCGGGTGCCGGACTTGTACTGGACGGTGGTGCAGGTCCAGGTGCCCGGGGTGGCGCAGGCGCTCAGGTAGGCCGGCGGGTTCGCCTTGTCCTTGAGGAACATGTGGCCGGCGTCGAGGTTCACATCGGCGCCGATCTTCTTCAGGTTCGCGACCGCGGCGGTGCGCTGCGCCTCGCTCAGGCCCGAGTTGTAGAAGACCTCGACGCCCTTGGACTCGGCGTACTGAACCAGCTCGGGGCTGCCGAACACGGCCGGGCGGTCGGCCTTGTTCACGTAGTCGGCCCAGGTGGTGGGGTTGTACGTGTAGTTGTAGCGCTTCTCGTAGTCGAGGCTGAGCAGCAGTGTGTCGTCGATGTCGAAGACGACCGCGGGCTTCTCGCCCTTCTTCTTCGCCTTTCGGGCCGCCTTGTCGATGTACTTGCGGGCGGCCTTGTCGATGCTCGCGAGGTCCTTGGCGTACTGGCTGTCCTTGGACGCCTGGTACACGCCGTTGCCGTCGAGCGTGGTGCCGTAGTAGGTGTCGATGTCCTTCACCAGGAGCCCGATGTTGTAGGGCTCGTGGGTGGAGTTGGCCGTGGACTGGCCGGCCGTGGCGGCACCGGCACCGTAGAGGGCGCCGCCGGCGAGGGTGCAGGCGGCGACGAGGGCCGCGATGCGATATGGCTTATGCATGACAGGTTTTCTACGCGCGTCACCCTACTGAGCGCGAGACCCGTTGCCCGATCTTTACCTTCCCGACCGGACAACGGGTTTCGGGGCGTCAGTTCATGGTCGCGCCGATGGTGGTGCTGCCCGTGGTCAGGAACGTGGTGTCGGGCAGGGAGCCGTCGGACTTCCGGGCGTTGTACGTGCTCGACGCGTCGGTGGACCTGAAGGCGGGCGTGTTGATCCCGCTGTCCCAGTTGTTGCCGGCCGAGACGACCGAGGAGCCCTTGTTCACCAGGCCGCTGCCGTTGCTCACGGCCAGGTTCTTGCCGAGGCGGGCAGAGCTCGTGGCGAAGTAGTAGCCCCACTTGCCGTTGGCGTACGCGGTCGTCCGGTTGATGACGATGGCGCCCTTGTTGCTGTTCTCGGTGAAGCCGTTGCCGGCGTCGTCCCAGGCGGCGGAGTTGTTGACGACGTGTGCGACGACCTCGCCGTCGCCGCCCAGCTTGTAGCCGTTGCCGTCGCCCGCGAAGGCGGAGTCGCCCCAGCGGTTCTTGCCGTTGCCGAAGGCCCAGGTGTGCTCGATGGTCACCGGTGAGGAGAAGGACCACAGGTCGATTCCGTCGTCCGAGTTGTTGTACAGCCGGGCCCCCGTGACGAGGTTGCCCGTGCCCGAGCCGAACTTGATGGCGACGCCGTCCGCGTTCTCGCCGTGGTTGGCCGGGTCGTAGTTGCCGTAGGAGTCGATGTTCCTGACGGTGTTGTTGACCGTGCCGTCCCCGGTGAGGGTGAAGCCGGAGTCGCCGCCGTTGATGGTCTTGACGTTGTTCCAGTTGGTGCCGGTGCAGGACTGGCAGACGACCGCGCTGTCGGGAGAGTTCTGGAACGTGATGTTGGAGACGTTCCAGTAGTCGGCGGTCAGCTTGAAGATCCAGGAACCGGACGGCAGCGACGACCCGTCGATCTTGACGGTCTCCGAGCCGTACGCGGTGAGGGTGATGGGCGACGAGGAGGTGCCGTTGGCCGTGGACTGCAGGGTGGCCGTCGGGTAGTAGGTGCCGCCGCGCACCTGGATGAGGGTGCCGGGCGTGGCGTTCTTGATGGCGTTGGACAGATCGGTCGAGTTGCTGACGACCACGGTCGCGGCCTGGGCCTGGGTGGGCAGGACGGCGAGTCCGGCGCCGACGGTGGCGACGGCGAGAGCGGTTAGGGAGCCCCTGATGCGACGCATGGCGTGCGGGTCCTTTCGTGGGATTGGATATCTCGACTCCGTCCTGTCACCTTCTTGGCCATGAACGATCAGGGACGCATTGGACGATTGTTCGATATTTCACGCCCCCGCCGCCCCACCGGGTCACGGACACCCATACGGCCTCCAGTCCCCGAGATACGTCCGCGGGGTCTGCACGGCGGCCTCCTCCGGCGTCAGCTGCGGACGGTTCTCCGGTACGGAGATCACCGCGCCGGGGCCGGAGTTGGCGTACTCGCAAAAGCGCATGGTCTGCCAGGGATAGGCGTCGCGCATGTTGGTGTAGGGGGCGACCGCGTCGATGCCGGGGCCGAGCCAGGTCTCTCTGACGGTGAGCATCGGGCGGGCGGTGGTGTCGGAGCTGGGGACCCAGGGGCGGGCGAGCTTGTAGTAGGCGTCGGGGGCCTCGCTGGTGACACGGCTGCGTGTCACCAGGTAGCCGCGCGGGTTGGCGCCGGCCGTCGAGGGGGCGAAGACGAAGCCGTACGGGGCCGCCGCCAGGTCGGTGCGGTTCAGGGTGCGGAAGTGGCAGTGCTCGTACACCGCGGTCGCCCGGCCGAAGACGAAGTCGACGTCGCCCTCGGCATAACAGTGGGAGTAGTACTGACGGGCGAAGACGCCGAGGGCGAAGGAGTCCGCGTACAGGGTGTCCTGGTGGCCGAGGAAGCGGCAGTGGTGGAAGGCGGACCGGTCACCCTGGACCTTGACGGCGACGGCCTGGGTACCGGTGACGCCGGGGTGGTCGGCGCGCAGCCAGTCGTTGGCGAAGGTGATCCAGCGGGCGGTGAAGCCGTCGGCGCGGATCAGGGTGGTGGCGGAGCCGGTGGTGCCGTAGGTGCCGGAGCCGTCGGGCTTCTGTGTGCCGGCCGCGTTGTCGTAGACGATGACGACGTCGAGCGGGTTCTCGCTCGCACCGATCCAGGTCATCTCGGTGGCGGCCTCGGTGCGCTGTCCGGTGGCGGGGTCGACGGCACCGGCGGTCACGGTCTCGCGGTACTCACCGGGGGCGATGACCAAGGTGTACCCCGCCGTCGTGGCGGCGTTCACGGCGGCCTGCACGGTGGTGAAGTCGCCGCGGCCGTACGGGTCGACGTACAGGCTCTTCGGGGTGAGGCGGGCGGCCGGGGAGCCGTAGCGGCCGAACGGGCGCGGCCGGGCGGCGGCAAGCGCGGGCCCGGACGCGAGGCCGAGCGCGGCGCCCGCTCCGGCGCCCGCCATCAGGAATCCCCTTCTGGACAGGGGAAGTCGGGGGTGGGGCGAGGGCATGCGGGTGCTCCTTCGATGTGCGGCAGTGCCGGGGTGTACGGGTGTTTCCTCGCCGTGGGGGGTTGAGGGGGCCGGGACGGCACGCGCCCCGGCCCGTTCCTCTTCGCCGGGAGACGTCAGCCCAGGCGGCCGGCGCCCGCGCAGTGGTCGACGATTCCGGGGATCGCCTGCGCGGGGTCGACCTTGGTGCGCAGGGTGGGCGTCCAGCCGGCGCCGGACTGCAGGACCTCGCCGGGGATCTCCGCGTTGTGCACGGCGATCAGGTCGACGGGCTTGCCGTTGACGTAGTTGTCGTCCGCGGTCACGGGCGACACGTTCCACCGCTTCAGCACCTTGGCCGCGCTGATCCCGTCCGGCAGCGTGAACGCGTTGTGCTCGGCGACGAGCTGGGACTCCTTGCCGATGCCGAAGCTGTAGGAGTAGTCGCCACCTGCGCCGAAGTGGTTGTTGTAGGAGTCGACCTGCCCGAACCGCACTCGCGGCGCACGCTCGACCAGGTTCGAGAACAGGTTGTGGTGGAAGGTCACCTTCAGGTGCCCCCGGTCGACCGCGGCCGTCGACTCGCTGTCGCTGTTGCCGATCAGGATCGTCTTGTCGTGTTCGGTGAAGACGTTCCAGGAGGCGGTCACGTAGTCGGCGCCCTTGACGATGTCCAGCTCGCCGTCGTGCTGCTGGTACAGCATGCCGAAGTAGGTCGGCGCGGCGCTGTCGGGGTGGGAGCCGTCGGTGAACGTGTTGTGGTCCAGCCACACATGCGTGGAGCCGTAGACGACGGCGGTGTCGTACTCGGAGTTCCAGTTGCCCTTGGAGCCGTCGGTGGGGTCCCACTGCGGGAAGCAGTCGATGGGGCTCTCGAAGGCGAGGTTGCGGACGATGACGTTGTCGACGGCCTTGATCTGGAGGCTGGCGCCCTTGAAACCGGCGTTCCTGCCGATGCCGATGATGGTCGTGTTGGCGGGGACGCTCGCCTTGATGGTCTTGTCCTGGTTGGCTGCCGAGGTCCGCCGCAGCCCCTCGGGGCTGTCGTCCGGCTCGGCGCTCAGGTCGGTGTCGAGGCCCCAGTTCTCCGGCGAGTACTTCTCCAGGTAGGCGTCGAAGTCGTAGCCGGGCGCGGCGAGGGAGTCACAGCCCTCGGAGACGGCGTCGATGGTCCCCTTCACCTTGATGATCTTCGGCGCGCTGCCGCCCGCGGCCAGGGCGGCCTTGAACTCTGCCCAGGTGGTGACGGTGTAGACGTGGTCGGGGTCGGCGGCGGCACCACCGGTGGTCCCCGTCCCGTACGAGCCCCAGCCGTCGCCCGCCGCAAGGGCCTGCCGGGCGAGATCGCGGGACCCGGCCTGGGCGGCGGTACCGGTCACGGACAGCACGAGGGCGGTGCAGCCGACCAGCGCGGCCACTCTGGTGGCATGCTCATGCCATTTGTGTGTGCTCATTGTGCGGCTCTCTCTTCCAGGGATGGGGTGGTTACGCGGCGGCGTCCGGCCAGGTGATCCAGGACGTGGGGATCTCTTCGTCCAGCCGGTGCACGTCGCACGGCTCGAGCACACGCGTACGCAGCAGCTCCCGTGCGACGAGCCGGGCCACGGCGATCGCGCCCGGCGGGTTGAAGTGCGTGTTGTCCTGCTCGGTCGCGGTCCAGTTGAAGTACGTCTTCGTCGCCTCGACACCGAGCTCCTGCCACAACGCCAGCGACAGCGCCTGGATGTCGAGCAGCGCCACGCGCTCCTCCTCGGCGAGCGCGCGCATCGCCGCCGGGTAGTCGCCGTGGGTCGGCACGGCGTTGCCGCCCGCGTCGAACCGCCGCCGCTCGACAGGAGTGGCGAGCACGGGCCGGGCCCCACGGGCGCGGGCCCCCGCGACGTACAGCCGCAGATAGTCCTGATACGTCGTCCACGGCTCGGTGTACCGAGTCGGGTCGGTCGTCTTCTCGTCGTTGTGCGCGAACTGGATCAGCAGGAAGTCCCCCGGCCGGATCGCGCCGAGGACGACATCGAGCCGGCCTTCATCGACGAAGCTCTTCGAACTGCGCCCGTTCACCGCGTGATTGGCGACGGGCCGGTCCTTGTGCAGAAAGAAGGGAAGCGCCATACCCCACCCGGTCTCGGGAGCGGCGTCGGCGTACTTCTGGGCGGCGGTGGAGTCGCCGGCGATGTAGAGGGTGCGGGGGCGACCGGCGGCCTGCGCGGTACCGGCCACACCGAGTGCGAGGGGAATGGCGGCAAGGGCCGCCGAAGTAACCTGTCTGCGCGTAAGGGACACGGGGTGCACCTTTCAGCAAGGGTGATTGTGTTCCCCAGGGGCGGCGGGGCTGTATCGATTTGCGGCTCCGCCGCGTGGGCGCGACCGGCCACGGCGGGCCCGGGAGCCCGAACACAACCTCAGACCCCCGGAACCGACCGAAAAACCGGAGTTACCCGCGCTGCTTCCATTCGGCCTGCGCCTTGTTCAACTGCTCGGCCAGCGTGTCCAGGAACGACTTCGCGCTCATCTTCCCGAGCAGCACCTTCTGGAAGTTCGGCTCGTTGTCCGCCTTGGAAATCGTGTTCCAGTCAGGCAGGTAGTACGGCAGCTGAACGATGGTGGTGGAACCGTCGGTCAACGCGGCAGCGGCCAGCTTCGTCGGCTCGGCCTTCGAAATCCACGCGTCCTTCGCCGCCTCCGTGTTCGCCGGCACCTGCCCCGCCGACTCGTTGAACTTCGAGTTCTCCGCGTGCGAGACGGCGAACTCGATGAACTTCCAGGCGGCGTCCTTGTTCTTGGAGCTCTTGAACAGCCCGAGCCCGTCGACGGGGTTGGAGACCTGGACCCGCTTGCCGTCGGCGAGCGTCGGCTGCGGGATTCCGCGGAACTTCTCCACGCCGAGCGCCTTCACGTGGTCCTGGTACGACCCCAGGTTGTGGTTCAGCATCCCGATCGTGCCGGAGTCCCATTGGGCGACCATCTTGGTGAAGTCGTTGTTCACGTCGGCGGCCGGAGTGACCTTCTTGTAGAGGCCGACGTACTTCTCCAGCGCGGCCACGTTCTTCGGGTCGTTGACCGTGGTCTTCTCACCGCTCGCGTCCCAGAAGGACGTGATGCCGGACTGCCCGTACATCGCGTCCAGCGCCTGGGCGATGGAACCTGAGCCACCGCGGATGGTGTAGCCGAACTCGTTCTTCTTGGCGTCGGTGAGCTTCTCCGCGGCCGTGTAGAACTTGTCCCAGGTGGTCGGCTCTTCCAGACCGGCCTTCTTGAACAGGTCGGTCCGGTAGTAGAGCACGCCGTTGTTGGCGGAGGTCGGGACCGAGTACAGCGTGTCGTCCCGGCCGCCGGCCGACTTCAGCACCTTGACCATGTCCTCGTTGAGCTTGCCGTTGAGGGAGGACTTGGCGAGGCGGTCGTCGAGCGGCTCCAGCGCGTTCTGGGCGGAGAACCCGGCGAGCATCGCCGCGCCGACGCCGCCGACGTCCGGCAGGCCACCGCCCTGGATGGAATTGTCGACCTTGGACTGGTACTCGGTGGAGGCGATCCCGACGTACTCGACGTCGATGTCGGGGTTCGCCTTCTCGAAGTCGGCGATGATCTGCTTCCAGATGTCGGTGCGGACACCGCCGTTGTTGTCCCAGAAGACGATCTTGCCCTTGCCGCTGCCCTCGGCGCCCTTGTCACCGCCCGCGCCGCTGCCGTCGTCACCGCAGGCGGTGGCGGTCAGCGCGAGGACGGAGCCCAGGGCGACGGCGATCGCGGCGCGCCTGCTTCTACGGATGTTGATCTTCATTGATCGGCTCTCTTCTTCTGGATGCAACGGAGCTATGAAGTTGTGGGGGGTCAGTTGTGGGCGTACGGCGCCCAGCCGTCAGTGCCCTTGAGGTAGTCGGCGACCGTGTACGCCCGCGCCTGTTCGTCGGTCAGCTGCGGCCGGTCCGCGGTGACGGCCGCCCCGGCCCCGTGGTTCCGGTACTCGGCGAACCGCGCGTCCCGCCACGAGAAGCCGCTCATGTCGGTCCAGGGCGAGGACTTGATGGCCGCGGGCAGCTCGGTGTTCCGGATCAACACCTGGGCGATCGCGTCGGGTTCACCGCCCGGGTGCCAGGGACGCCCCAGGTGGAAGGACCCGGCGGGCGCGTCACTCACGACCTTCGAGCCGGTGATCAGGAACCCGTACGGGTTGCCCTTCCAGGTCGAAGCGGCCGTCAGATAACCGTTGTTGGTGGCCGAGCCACGGCTCAGCGCACGAATGACGGACCTCTCGATGACCGTCGTGGCCCGCCCGTACACGAAGTCGACGTCGCCCTCGATGTACGAGTCGCGGATGTAGACCCGGCTGACCGTGGTCAGCTTGGGGCTGTCGGTCATCAGGGTGTCCTGGTTGCCCAGGAAGGCGGTGTCCTCGAAGACGATCCGGTCGCCGGTCGTCTTCATCGCCAGCGCCTGCTCGCCGTTCAGCTCGACCGCGGCCTCGTCGAAGTCGTTGCTGAAGGTGAGGTGGCGGGCGGTGACGTCGTTCGCGGCGATCCGCACGGTCGCGCTTCCCGTCGAACCGCCGTACGCGGCGGGCGTGTCGTGGACGACGACGGTGTCGGAGCGATCCCGTCCGGTCCCCTGCAGCACGATGTTCGGCTTGGTCGCCGGGATGTGGACCTTGGCCCGGTAGGTGCCGGGAGCGATCGCGATCGTCATGGGAAGGCCGTTGCCGTCGGGTACGGCGTCCACCGCGGCCTGCACGGTCGGGTAGTCGCCCGGAACGTGCAGCACCACCGAGTCGCCGATCCGCTTCTGCGGCCCGGAGAACCGTGTCACCAGCGCCGGGACGGCGGCCGCCGGGTCGAGCCGGTAGTCGTAGAACTCCCGCGGGTCGAACGCGGCGCCCCATGCGTCGGTCCGCCCGCCGGTGTTCTTCAGGATCGACCCGCGCTGCACCAACTCCGCGGTGGCGTCGGCCTGGTAGGGGTGCTGGACGCCGTCGTAGTAGCTGTTCTCGATGACCATCCTGGTGCGGCCCCGCGACCAGTTCCCGTACGTCCACACCGGGTCGCCGTCGGCCACCTGCGCCGACAGGTAGTTGTTGTACAGGTGCGCGTACGCGCAGTTGTCCGCGGAGGGGTTGCGCTGCTTGGTCCCCGTGAACCAGTTGTGGTCGATGGTGATCTGCGTGAGCACGTTCGGCGTCCAGCCGATCCCGAACGCCTTGTTGTGGTGGGTGAACTGGTTGTAGGAGACGGTGATGTACTGACTGTCCTTGCGGATGTCGAGCAGCCCGTCGCCCATGTGCGTGAAGCGGTTGTGGTCGATCCAGACGTGGTCGACCGTGTCCATCTGGATCGCGTCGAAGTCCGTGGTCTTGCCGTCCCAGTCACCCTCGACGTAGCTGTCGCGGATCGTCAGGTTGCGGATGACGACGTTGTGCGTGCCGGGGTTGAGGTGCAGTTCGCCGTGGACGATCTCGCCGGTGTCGCCTACCCCGACGATGGTCTTGTCGGAGCCCACGACGATGTCCGAGCCGAAGGGTTCGACGGCGATCGAGCCCTTCACACGGATGATGTACGGCTCCTCGGCGGCCGCGTACTTCGCCAGCGAGGCCCGGTCGGTGACGGTGACGACCTTGCCGCCCGCGCCTCCGGTGGTGCCACCGGCCAGGGAGGCGAAACCGTGCGGCTGGTCGGTCCAGCGGGACGCCACGGGTGTGGGGCCGGTGTCGGCCTCGGCCTCGACGGTCGCGCCGAGTCCCAGGGCGGCGACCAGGCCGGCTACGGCGGCCAGGACGACGCCTGGTCTCGGCAAGCGCTTGCTAGGGACGTGCGACATTGCGGCTCCCTACAGGCGTACGGGTGGGGTGGTTACAAGGGGGTGATCCGGAACCGCGTGAAGACGGCCGCGCCCGCGTGCCCCGGCCCGACGGGCGCGAGGGCGAACAGGCCGAGCAGGGCACCGACCCACCGCCAGGGGGTGGCGGCGAAGACGGGTCCCGAAGGGCGGAATCCGTCGCCGACGTCGGCGAAGAAGCGGCAGCGCGCTCCGGCGCCGATCTCGATCCGCAGCCGCGCCCGTCCCTGGGGCGCGAGCCGCGGATGCGCCGCGTCCCGCTCCTTTTCGGCGACCGGCTCGGCGAACCGGTGCACGAGGTGGACCGTCCCGTCGGTCCCCCGCTGAAGCCCGATCCAGCCGAAGGCGTCCCCGAGGACGGCGAGCCCGGCCCGCGCTCCCGGCTCCTCGCCGGGCAGTGCCAGCTCCACCTCGACGGCCGAGGGCCTGCCTGGCAGCCGCTGGGTGAGCACGTTCGGCAGGGTGCGCAGATCGTTCGTGCCGGCCGAGCGGACGCAGCTCAGCCGCAGCCCGTCGCCGGAGTGCCGGGTGGCCCAGCCGTCCTGGGGGTTGGCGGTCCACTGCCACTGTCGGCCGAAGCGTCCGCCGGCGAAGTCGTCGTCGGTGGCGGGCGCGGCGGCCGGCTGCGGCGGCAGGCCGGGGCGCCGGTGCACGGCGACGGGGGCGCCGTCGTCGCCCAGCACCGGCCAGCCGTCGCTGCCCCAGCGCATCGGCTGGAGGTGCACGACCCGGCCGTACGCGCCCCGCTGCTGGAAGTGCAGGAACCAGTCCTCGCCGGACGGGGTGCGCACCCAGCCGCCCTGGTGGGGGCCGTTGACGTCGGTGTCCTTCTGCTCGAGGACGACCTTCTCCTCGTACGGGCCGAAGAACTCCCGCGAGCGGAAGGCGCCCTGCCAGCCGGTCTCCACTCCCCCGGCGGGGGCGAGGATCCAGAACCAGCCGTCGTGCTTGTACAGCTTGGGGCCTTCGAGGGTGAACCAGCCGGGGATCCGGTCTCCGTCGACGATGAGTTTGCCCTCGTCGAGCAGCGACGTCCCGTCGGGGTGCATACGGTGGCCGGTGAGCCGGTTCTTGACGCCCGATCGCGACCTGGCCCAGGCGTGGACGAGGTACGCCTCGCCGGTCGCTTCGTCCCAGAGCGGGCAGGGGTCGATCAGGCCCTTGCCCTCCTTGAGGAGATGCGGGCGGGTCCAAGGGCCGCGGATCTCCGGGGCGTTGATCTGGAAGATGCCCTGGTCGGGGTCGCCCCAGAAGATCCAGAAGCGGTCGTCGTGGTGGCGGAGGGAAGGGGCCCAGACGCCGCAGTCGTGGCGCGGGGTCCTGAACTCCCGGGCGGGTTCGAGGCGTTCGAGGGCGTGACCGACCAGCGTCCAGTTGACGAGGTCGCGCGAGTGCAGCAGCGGCAGGCCGGGGGCGCGGCCGAAGCTGGAGGCGGTGAGGTAGAAGTCGTCGCCGACGCGGACGACGTCCGGGTCTGACCAGTCGGCGTTCAGGATCGGGTTGCGGTAGGTGTCGTCGCTCACTGGCTCACCGCCTTCCGCACCAGCGCCGCCGCCTCGTCCCGGCCCAGCCGGCCGTCGGCGACGACGGTGACGACACGGCGCACGGCGGTGTCGCCGGGCCCGATCGGCAGCCGTTCCTCGGACGCCAGCGACGAGCCGACGCCCGGGTACTCCTCGGCGCGCACGAACCAGGGGTCCCGGCGGGTGGCGTCCGTGGCGCCGGCGAAGACCAGGGTCCAGGTGGAGCCGGCGAGGGCGAGCCAGTCGGCGCGGTGGCCGTGGACCTCCGACTCGCCCTCGCGGTCGGCGGTGAAGACGTGCGGGGTGCCGTGCTCCTTGCGGGCGCGCCAGAAGAAGCCGCCGTACGCGGCGCCCGGGCGCCCGTTGGTGGCGGGGCTGCCGATGGACAGCGGGTCGGGCGTGACGTTGGTGAGGGAGAAGGTGAAGTCCAGCGCCCAGGCGGTGTCGGTGAGTTCGGTGGCTGCGACCGTACGGCGTTCGCGCAGCAGCTCGGTTCCCGCGGCGACCCAGCGCAGCTCCTCCACGAAGCCGTCGGGGTCGCGCAGCTGGAAGCCGGTGTGGCGCTGGGCGCCGTGGTTGTCGAGCTCGGTCGGGCCCCGGTCGCGGACGAAGGTGCGCCCGCCCCAGAAGTTGTGCCCCTCGACGTCGGGAACGGCGACACCGACGCCGAGGTGGTGTGAGTGGTCGGCAGGACTCAGCTCGGTGACCGCTGTGCCGGCCAGAGTGGTGACGGGGTGCAGGTAGGGGCGCGGGGAGAGCCGGGAGGGCAGTTCGGGCCGGGTGATGTAGCGGCCGACCGGGCGGCCTGCGACGCGCAGGACCGGTGAGTCGTCGGTCGTCATCAAGTGCTCACCTCTTTCTCGGACGCCTCCGGGAGAGCGTGCGGAGGGGCTTTCGGCAGCGCCCACGGGGCGCCCAGTTCGGAGTACAGGGCGAGGGTGTCGGCGGCGGCCGCGACGAGAGCGTCGATGCCGTCCACCACCCGGCGGTCCTCCTCGGGGAGCAGGTGCCAGGCGTCGGCGGGCAGCGGGGCCGGGTCGGGGGCGAGGCGGATCGCCTCGACGACCTTCATGAAGGCGCCCGTCGCGTCCGGGGTGACCAGGAGTTCGGCCCCGTCGGTGAGGTAGTCGACGAGGTTCTCGAGCAGGTCGGCGCGGCCGTACTCGAACTCCTCCGGGCCGTGGTCGGCGCGCTGGAGCAGGACGCGGTCCTGCTTGTACCAGTAGGTGATCCGGCCGCGACCGCCGTGCACCAGGACGTACGGCTCGTCGGGGTACTCGGCGCACAGGGTCACGGCGACGGTGATCTGGCGGCCCTGTGCGGTGGTGACGCGGACGCACGAGGTGTCGTCGGACTCGATGTCGTTGGCGCGCAGCAGCTCGGTCTCGATGTCGGCGACGTCCTCGGCGCGGGTGGCGCCGTCGAGGGCGAGCGCGGTGGCCACGGCGTGCGCCAGGGGGTTGGTGAGCACGCCGTCGACGACGTCGACGCCGTTCAGCCGCCGCTTGCCGGCCCAGGGTGCCCGCCGGTAGTAGCTCTCGGCGCGTGCCCAGGCGCCGGCACCGCCGATGCCGCGGAGCTCGCCGATCACCCCGTCGGCGATCATCCGGCGGATCGCCGGCACCGCGTGCGAGCCCAGCGACTGGAAGCCGATCTGGCAGACCACGCCCGCCTCGGCGACCCCGTCGGCCATACGGCGGAACTCGGCGTAGGACGGGGCGGGGGGCTTCTCCAGGAGGAGGTGCACGCCCCTGCGGGCGGCCGTCAGGGCCAGGTCCGTGTGGGTCGGGATCGGGGTGCAGATCACGGCGATCCGGGCGCCGGTGGAGTCCAGGAGGGCACCGAGGTCGGCGGACTGCTCGGGCGTGCCCAGGCCTTCAGGGATCTCGGCCTTGGTCAGCGGGGTCAGCTCGCAGATGCCTGCCAGCCGTACGATCCCCTTGTCCTGGAGCCGGCGGATGTTGTCCAGGTGCCAGCGGCCGTGGCCCCGCGCGCCCGCCAGGACGATGTCTGTGCTCATGGGATCCTCCCTGCGCCCGCGCCGCGCGCCACCTCTCGGTCGGCCGTCCCGGCGCTGTCGATCTTTCCGTGCAGGGTAGGCGTCCAGCCGACGTCGGCCGTGAGATCGCGCTCGCTTCCGCTGTTGTAGGCGTTGTGGATCGCCAGCAGGTCGACCGGATAGCCGTTGAAGAGGGTGCCGGTCTGGTGCAGGGCGGAGCCGTTCCAGCTCTTGACCAGGTCGGCGACCTCGATGTGGCTCGGGGTGTGGAAGGCGTTGTTCTCGGCGTGGATGCCGGACTCGGTGGAGACGCCCAGCGAGTAGCGGTGGTCGTCGGTGACCACGTACCGGTTGTCGTAGACGTGCACCTGCCCGAAGCGCACGCGCGGGGCGCGCTGGACGACGGACTCGAACTCGTTGTGGTGGAGAGTGACCCTCAGCTTGCCGCGGTCTTCGGTCGCCGAGTCGCTGTTGCCGATGAGCATCGCCTTGTCGTGGTCGGCGAACCGGCTCCAGGAGACGGTGACCAGGTCGGAGCCGTTGGTGACGTCCAGCAGGCCGTCGTGGCGGAGGTAGTTGCGGGCGAAGTAGGTGGGTTCCTCGGCGTCGGGGTGGCCCTTGTCGCTCGCCGTGATGTGGTCGATCCAGACGTGGGTGGCGCCGGTCAGCCAGATGTTGTCGTACGCCGTCTTCCAGTCGCCGAGGCCGCCGGTGTTGGGCTGCCAGACGGGGAAGCAGTCGTAGGCGTCGCGCAGTTCGAGGTTGCGGACGATGACGTTGTCCGCGTTCCTGATCTGGAGGCTCGCGCCCTTCAGGACCGCCTTTTCGAGGCCGACGACGGTGGTGTTGGAGCCGACGGTCAGCTGGACGCGCTCGGCCTGCCTGGCCGCCGAGGCCTGCCGGGCGTCCTCCTGCGGGCCGCTGGGCCTGGCCGCGCCCCAGGTGCGGGGATCGTAGGCGGCCAGGTACTTCCGCAGGCTGTAGCCGTCGGTGGCGTAGTCGGCGCAGTCAAGGTGGTGGCCCTCGTCGTCGGTGTCGGCGTCGACGGTCCCGGCGATCTTGATGATCTTCGGGGTGTCGCTGCCGCCGTCGAGGGCGCGGACGAGCTCCGCGCGGGTGGTCACCGTGAAGACGTGGGCGTCGTCGGCCGCCGCGCCTTTGGTGGTGCCGGTGCCGTACGCGGCCCAGCCGTCGTCCGGGGCGAGGGTGTCGCGGCTGATGTCGCGGGCCTCGGCCTGTGCGGGGATGCACATGACGCCCAACAGGGCGGTCGCGACGCTGAGGTGACGGAGTCTCATCCCTTCACCGCCCCCGCACTGAAGCCGGTGATCAGCCACTTCTGGATGAAGGCGAACACGAGCACCACGGGTACGGCGGCGATGATGCCGCCGGCCGCCAGGGCGCCGAGGTCGACGCTGTCCGCGCTCATCAGGGTGTTGAGACCGACCGGGATGGTCTGCTTGTTCTGGTTGTTGAGGAACATCAGGGCGAACAGGAAGTGGTTCCAGGCGTGCACGAAGGCGAAGGAGCCGACGGCGATCAGTCCGGGCCGCAGCAGCGGCAGGACGACGATGCGGAACGCGGTCATGCGGTTTGCGCCGTCGACCCAGGCGGCCTCCTCCAGGGAGTACGGCACGTTCCTGATGAACCCGCTGATCAGGATCATCGACAGCGGCAGCTGGAACACCGTCTCGGCGAGGACGACGCTGCCCAGCGAGTTGATCATCCGCAGGTTGGCGAAGATCTCGAAGAGCGGGACCAGCAGCAGCGCGCCGGGGACGAACTGGGTGCACAGCAGGGCGAGCATGAAGGCCCGCTTGATCCGGAAGTTGAACCGGGCCAGCGCGTAGCCGCCGGCCAGCGCGACGACGGTCGTCAGGAACAGGGTGGCGATGCCGACCAGGACGCTGTTCTGGAAGTAGGTGCCGAAGGCCCGCTCCGTCCACACCTTCTCGAAGTGGTCGAAGGTCATCGGCCAGGGCACGAGGGAGGTCGAGCCGGCCGGGCGCAGCGCGAAGAGCAGGATCCAGTAGAAGGGGATCAGGGTGAAGAGCAGGTAGATCGACAGCGGAAGGTAGATCTGCCAGCGCGGGACCTCGTCCCAGGCGCGGTTGCGCTTCCCGGCCGGGCGGGGCGGCTCGGGGACCGCACGCTCGGGAGCCGGCGCGACCACGGTGGCCTCCTTGGTGATCACTTGTCCTCACCTCCGAACTTGCTCAGCCGCAGATAGACCATCGAGCAGAAGAGCAGGATCACGAACGCGACCGTGGTCAGGGCGGACGCGTAACCGAAGTTGTGGGCGTCGACGCTGGTGTTGGCGATGTAGAGCGGCAGGGTGGTGGTCTCGCCCGCCGGTCCGCCGCCGGTCAGGGTGTAGAGCAGGTCGACGTTGTTGAACTCCCACACCGCGCGCAGCAGCGTGGACAGGACGATGGCGTCCTTGAGGTGCGGCAGCGTGATGTGCCAGAACTGCTTCAGCCGGCCGGCTCCGTCCACCTCGGCGGCCTCGTAGAGGTCCTTCGAGACGGACTGCAGGTCGGCGAGGATGAGGATCGCGAAGAAGGGGACACCGCGCCACAGGTCGGCGACGATCGCCGCGGGGAAGACGGTGGAGGTGTCCGACAGCCAGCTGGTGCCGTAGTCACCGATGCCCATGTCGGCGAGGTAACGGGTGATGCCCGTCTGGGAGTTGTAGAGCAGCACCCAGATCGCGGAGGTCAGCACGCCGGAGACGGCCCACGGGGAGAACACGAGCGCGCGGCCCAGCGCCCGGCCCACGAAGGTCTGGTTGACGATCAGTGCCAGCGCGAGCCCGAACAGCAGCTGCAGGCCGACCTCGACGAGGACCCACTTGGCGCTGAAGGTCAGCGTGTCCCAGAACTGGGGGTCCGAGGTGAAGGCGTGGACGAAGTTGTCGAAGCCCGCGTAGCCGTTCCGCCACGGCTTGGTGGGGTTGTAGTTCTGCAGGCTGTAGTAGAAGACGCTGATGACCGGGTAGGCGATGAAGCCCAGCATCAGCAGGGCCGCCGGCGCGATCAGCAGGTACGGCAGCCTGCGCGGCGTGGCGGAGGCACGGCGCCGCCGGGGTGGCGCGGGCGGTTTCGCCACGGCTGCGGCTTGGGCCATGACTGTTCTCCGTTCTTGTGC
This sequence comes from Streptomyces sp. HUAS ZL42, assembly GCF_040782645.1. GTDB lineage: Bacteria > Actinomycetota > Actinomycetes > Streptomycetales > Streptomycetaceae > Streptomyces. The sequence continues at coordinate 7,524,079 of NZ_CP160403.1, read as the reverse complement.
GTCGTGCGTGCGTCGTGCGCTGGTCGTACGGGAAGCGCTTTCTCTCTGTGCAGACGGGTGCGAGGCCGTACCGCTGCGGTCAGCCGGCGTACGGGTCCTGCACCTTGCCGGGGCGGGCCAGGAACTCGAAGTCGCAGCCGGTGTCGGCCTGGGTGATCTGCTCGTTGTAGAGCGCGCCGTATCCGCGCTCGTAGCGGGTGGGCGGCGGCGTCCACTCCGCCCTGCGCCGCTCCAGCTCCGCGTCGTCCACGTGGAGATGGAGGGTGCGCGCCTCGACGTCGAGGGTGATGGAGTCACCCGTGCGCACGAGGGCCAGCGGCCCGCCGATGTACGACTCCGGCGCCACGTGCAGCACGCACGCGCCGTAACTCGTGCCGCTCATGCGGGCGTCGGAGATCCGCACCATGTCCCGCACCCCCTGCTTGAGCAGGTGGTCGGGGATCGGCAGCATGCCGTACTCGGGCATGCCCGGCCCGCCCTTGGGTCCGGCGTTGCGGAGCACCAGCACGCTGCCGGCGGTGATACCGAGCGACGGGTCGTTGATGGTGCGCTGCATGGCCTTGTAGTCGTCGAAGACGACCGCGGGGCCGGTGTGCTTGAGCAGGTGCTGCTCGGCGGCAATGTGCTTGATGACGGCGCCGTCCGGGCAGAGGTTGCCGCGCAGCACGGCGACCCCGCCCTCGCTCGCGACCGGGTTGTCCCTTGGCCGGATGACGTCGTCGTTGTGGACCCGCGCGCCGGCGATCTGCTCGCGCAGGGTGTCGTACGAGACCGTCGGCCGGTCCAGATGGAGCAGGTCCGGGATGCGGGAGAGGAAACCGGGCAGGCCGCCGGCGAAGTGGAAGTCCTCCATGAGGTACGTCCGGCCGCCGGGCCGCACGTTGGCGAGCACGGGGACCGTGCGGGCGACGCGGTCGAAGTCGTCGAGCGTGAGCCCGACGCCCGCGCGTCCCGCCATGGCGATCAGGTGGATCACCGCGTTGGTGGAGCCGCCGAGGCCGAGGACGGTCGTCACCGCGTCCTCGAAGGCGTCGCGGGTGAGGATGTCGGTCAGCTTCCGGTCCCTGTGGACCAGTTCGACGATGCGCAGGCCCGCCGCGGCGGCCATCCGGTCGTGCCCGGAGTCGACGGCCGGGATGCTCGACGCGCCCGGGACCGTCACGCCGAGCGCCTCGGCGGCGGCCGTCAGCGTGGACGCCGTACCCATGGTCATGCAGTGGCCCGGTGAGCGCGCCAGGCCGTTCTCCAGCTCGGCCATCTCGCAGTCGCCGATCAGGCCGGCGCGCTTGTCGTCCCAGTACTTCCACATGTCGGTGCCGGAGCCGAGGACCTCGTTGCGCCAGTGGCCCGGGAGCATGGGGCCGGCAGGCACGAAAACGGTCGGCAGGTCGACGGAGGCGGCCCCCATCAGAAGCGCGGGAGTGGTCTTGTCGCAGCCACCCATGAGCACGGCCCCGTCCACCGGGTACGACCTCAGCAGCTCCTCGGTCTCCATCGCGAGCATGTTGCGGTAGAGCATCGGGGTCGGCTTCTGGAAGGTCTCGCTGAGCGTGGACACCGGGAACTCGAGGGGGAAGCCCCCGGCCTGCCACACCCCGCGCTTCACGGCCTGCGCGCGGTCGCGCAGATGGACGTGGCAGGGGTTGATGTCGGACCAGGTGTTGAGGATCGCGATGACCGGCTTGCCCAGGTGCTCCTCGGGCAGGTAGCCGAGCTGGCGGGTGCGGGCCCGGTGGCTGAAGGAACGCAGACCTTCGGTGCCGTACCACTGGTGGCTTCTGAGCTCTTCCGGCGACTTCATATGGACCATCCGGCGGCGATGGCGGCGACCTCGGCGCGCTCGTCCTCGGGCAGCGCCCTGCTCGGCGGGCGGACCTCGCGGCGGCACAGCCCGAGCGAGGCCAGGGCCTCCTTGACGACCGTGACGTTGTTGGCGGAACCGCTTGCGGCGCGCAACTCCTCGAAGCGGCGGATCTGTTCCCAGACCTTCATGGCGGCCGGGTAGTCGCCGGATCGAAGCGCTTCGATCATGTTCAGCGAAACGGCCGGCGCGACGTTCACGAGTCCGGAGGTGAAGCCGGTGGCGCCCGCGGAGAAGTACGAGGGGGCGTACGGCTCGGCGAGGCCCGCGACCCAGACGAACCGTTCGAGGCCCGCGTCCCGCGCGAAGGCGGCGAACTTGGCGGCGTCCGGGACGGCGTACTTCACACCGATGACGTTGGGGCAGGCGTCGGCGAGTTCGGCGAGGCGGGCGCCGAGGAGCTGGGCGTTGCGGATGTACGGGACGACGCCCAGTTCGGGCACGGCTTGGGCGATTTCGCGGTGGTAGTCGACCCAGCCGCTCTGCGAGACGTAGGGATGTACGGGCTGATGGACCATCACCATCTGTGCGCCGAGCTCGCGGGCGTGGCGCGCGGAGCCGACCGCGGTGGGCACGTCGTGGCCGACGCCGACGAGGATCGTCGCGCGGTGCCCGACCTCGTCGATGGTCAACTCCGTGACCAGACGACGCTCTTCGGGGGTCAGGGCGTAGAACTCGCCGGTGTTGCCGTTGGGCGTGAGGGTCCTGATCCCGCCGTCGAGCAGACGGCGCAGCAGCACCCGGTGGGCGTCCTGGTCCACGGTGCCGTTCTCGGCGAACGGGGTCACCGGGATCGCCACCACGTCGGCCAGGGCCGCCCGCTGGGTCTCGAACGCCACGCCGCTCATTCCCGGCCTTCCTGTTCCGGTGCCTCGGGGAACGCCCGCTGGACGAAGGACGCGATGTGGGCGTGCAGGGCACGCGCCGCCCCGTCCGCGTCGCCCGCCAGGGCGAGCCGCAGGATCTCGCGGTGCTCGTTGGCCTCCCGCTCCCAGGAGGGGTTGGCGGCCCAGGCGACGGCGGAGACGAGGGCGGCCTGGTCGCGGACCTCGTCGAGCATCCGGCCGAGCAACGGGTTGCCGCACGGCACGTAGAGGGCGCGGTGGAACTCCCGGTTGGCGAGGGAGCGTTCGGCGGTGTCCGTGGCCGCGTCGGCACGGGTCAGCGCGGAGCGTGCGGCGTCCAGGGAGGCGCCGCGACGGACGGCCCGCTTCAGCGCCTCGGGCTCCAGCAGCAGCCGCACGTCGTAGACCTCGCGCGCCATGTCCGCGTCCACCATGCGCACCGTGACGCCCTTGTACTGGCTCATGACGACCAGTCCGGTGCCGGCCAGGGTCTTGAGCGCCTCGCGCACCGGGGTCTTGGAGACCCCGAACTGTGCGGCGAGCTCGGTCTCGACCAGGGCCTGACCAGGCGTCAACTGCCCGGTGAGGATGCGGCGTTTGATCTCCTCCAGCACGTACTGCGTGCGGGAGGGGATCGGGGTGGGCACAGAGGTCATGCGCGCCTCTCGGATCTCGCGTATCGGATCTCACGTATCGCGTCTCATATATGACGTACGAAGTACGACGCGTTGAAACTAGGAGCGGCCCTGTGTTTCGTCAATGCTTCTGACAAAGGAAGTCGGGGTTGCCGAGGCGCGAGCGTCACCCGCGTCCTCGGGAGTGAGATGCACGCGCTGTTCGCCTTCGCGATGACGGTCGATGTCGGCCTCGCACAGGAACAGGTCGGCCCCGGTGGCCAGTTCGGCGAGCGTGTCGCAGGGCCCGCTGTCCCCGGCGTACGCGAGGACGCTCCGCTGGCACTCGGCGCGCAGCCCGTACGCCCCGGTGTCGTGCACCACCGCGCGCGAGGTGAGACGGAGGTTCCGGTGCCGGAACGGCATGACCGTCGTAAAGGTGCCGGAAGTCGAGGACCCCGGTGGGGCCCCCGTACGCGAAGGCTCCCCCACTCTCGACTTCGCTCGAGCGGGAGGTACCCCCATCGGCGGAGAGCAGATCGGCGCTGTGATCGGCGTGCAGGTGCGAGATCCAGATCGCCGTCAGCCGTGCCGGATCCGTGTGCCGCTGCAATGCGGCGAAGGTGCCGGGCCCCGCGTCCACCCCCACCTCGGCGCCTCCGCCGCGCAGCAGACAGCCGGAGCAGGGACGGCCCTCTTCGTACTCCCCTCTACGGCGTCCAGCCCGGATCACGCCCGCTCAGCCCGACCGCCCGGTCGAGCAGCGGGGCGTCGGACGGGACGGGGACGACGGGGCCGAAGATGTCGCCGCGGGCGGGGTCGTCGGCGGCCGCGAGCAGGAAGTCGTGGCACGCCTGCAGCGCGGCGGGGTCCGGATCGTAGGTCTGGCCGGTGGCCCGCGCCAGGTCCCAGCCGTGGATCATCATCTCGTCGACGGCGACGGCGCCGGCGACCGCGCCCGGCAGGTCCACGCCGCCGGCGCGGGTCATGCCGGTCCAGGCGGCCGGGTCCCGCCACGCGTCGGCGAGCTCGTCGAGCACCTTGGGCAGCTCCTCCCGCCAGCCGGGTCCGATGTCCGGCACGGCCGCGGTGGGACTGGTGTCCGTCGTGGCACCCAGGTCCTTGCGCCCGGCGTCGCGGAAGGCGGCGGCGAGGTGGACGAGGTGACCGAGCATGTTGTGCACGGCGTACTCCGGGCAGGGTGTGGCGTCCGCGAGCTGCTCGTCCCGTACGCCTGCCGCGAGCCGGGCGACGATCCGGGCCTGCGGGCCGAGGTCGAGGGTGGTCGTGTCGGTCATGCGTCGCTCCTTCGAAGTACGGGTTCCCTCATGGGGTGGACCGATCCCACCGCGGAAACTCATCGAAGTCCCGATTCCGATCCGTAGCGCACGCGCCGGCCAGGCCGGCGAACAGGGCATCTGCCCGATGCCCCGGTGCCCGTCTTAGGCCGACGATGACCAGGCATGACGACTTCATGGACGGTGGTGCGGGACCGCACCGCGGGGACGTATCTGGCCGCACTGCTGGTCTCCGGCTTCGGCACCTCCGCGCTGTGGCTGGCGTCCGGCGTGTGGGTGAAGGACCTCACCGGATCGGACGGGCTGGCCGCACTGTGCATGCTCGCGATGTGGGCCCCCTCCCTGCTCGGCCCCCTGCTGGGCACGCTCGCCGACCGCACCCGCCGCAGGCCGCTGCTGATCACCCTGAACCTGTTCATGGCCGCCCTCCTCCCGACCCTCCTGACCGTCGACTCCCCCGGCCGCCTCTGGCTCCTGTTCACGGTCCTGTTCGTCTACGGCGCTGTCGCCGTCGTTCACGAGGCGGCCAAGTCGGCGCTGGTCGCGGCCGCCGTCGACCCGGCGCTGCTCGGTGACTTCAACGGCCTGCGCACGACGGCCGTCGAGGGCATGAAGCTGCTGGCCCCGCTGACCGGCGCGGGCGTCTACGCGGCGTACGGCGCTGCGGCCGTCGCCGTCCTGGACGCGGCGACCTTCTTGTGCGCGGCGGTGCTCTACGCGTGCGTGCGGGTCGGCGAGGACCGGCCCGGGCCGTCCGTGGGCGACTGGCGTGCGCGGGCCGCCGAGGGCGCACGCCGTCTGTGGGGCGAGGAGCGGCTGCGGCCCCTGGTGCTGGCCGGCGGTACGACGATGCTGTTCGCGGGGCTCAACGGCGCGCTGCTCTACGCCGTCGTCGAGGGTCTCGGACACTCCCCCGCCTACGCGGGCGTGCTCACCGTGGTCCAGGGCGCCGGGTCGGTCGCGGTCGGTCTCGCCTCCGGCGCGGCCCTGCGCCGCCTGGGCGAACGCCGGTTCGCGGCGGCGGGCATCGGGCTCACCGGCGTCGCGGTGGCTCTGCGGGCGGTGCCCTCGGACGCGGTGGCGTTGGTGTGCAGCGCGGCGATCGGCGTGGGGCTGCCCTGTGTGCTGATCGCCGCGCTCACCGCCGTACAGCGTGAGACGCCGGGGCCGCTGCTCGGCCGGGCCGTCGCCACGGCCAACACCCTGATGTTCGCGCCGAACGCGATCGGGCTGGCCGTGGGCGCGGTGTCGGTGGAACTGGTCGACCACCGGCTGCTGTTGACCGCCTTCGGCCTGGCACTTCTGGTGACCCTCGCTCAGAGCCCGCTGAGTCCCTTGCGCACCGCCTCCAGGTCGGAGTCCGACGCCAACCCCGCGTGATACAGCCGCACTTGTGTCGCCCCCAGCTCGCGCGCCCGTGTCGCGTCCGCCGCCAGCGTGCCCGGGCTGCCGCCCATGCCCGAGACGACGGTGAGGTTGGCGGCGATGACGGCCCCGTCCCGGCGCTGTTCCGCGAAGGGGGACAGCATGCCGGGTCCGCCCGCGCAGGGCACGACCACGCCGTCCGCGACGGACAGGATGTGCGCGGGGTCGACGCCCGGGTTGGCGCCGACGTGGTGGGTCACCGGGTCGGCGTGCAGGAGGATCTGGAAGCCCTCGGGCGCGGCGGCGCGGACCGCGGCGACCGCCGCCTCCTGGAGCGTACGGGCGGTCCCGTCGCGCCACGCGCGCGTGGCGGCCGCCGTCTCCTCCCCGAGGAGCTTCTCGACCGCCGCCCAGCCTCCGTCGTCCGGCGCGCCCCGCCACAGCGGCTCCAGCGCGCCGCGTACGGCGGCCGCCAGCTCGTCGGCGTCCAGGCCCTGTGCGCCGTAGCCGTCCCGGCAGGCGGGGCAGAAGCAGAGCGCCATCAGGTACTGTCCGGCTTCCCCGAGGCCGACCCCGCCGGTCTTGTCGTGGGCGTGCAGATGCTGCAGGCCGTACCAGCCGAGGGACTCCAGCTCCGTGCCGCGCGCCCCGGGCCGTACGGCGGCCTCGGCGGCCAGGTCCACGAGGTACGCGCGCGTGGCGGGCTGCGCGATGCACGGGGCCCACGGGTAGCGGTCGCCATAGGCGTTGACGACCGAGGTGCCGGGGTGTTCGGCGCCCAGGCGGGAGTTGTGCGCGAGGACCACCCAGGTGTGCACCTCCAGACCGGCGCCCGCGAGCGAGGTGGCCGCCTCCCCGTACGCGTCGCCGGGCGCCCAGTCCCCGGCCGGATACGGGCGCAGGGTGCGGTCCTTCCAGCGCTCGCCGGTGGGATACAGCACGGCGGCGTGCTCGGCGGTGACGACGCGGTGGCGAGGGTGGCGGGGGGTGAGGGCGCGGGTGGAGTGGTAGGCGGCGGCCAGCGTCGCCTGCGCCACGCCGAGCGCGGCGATCCGCGCGGCTGCCTCCGGGTCCCCGTTGACGTCCCAGGGGTAGACGAATGCCGACGCCTTCACTTGTCCCCCTCGAGGAGCGCGTATCCACGCTCGATCACCTGAGCGAGCTGCTTGACATGGTCCTCGCTCGGCTCGTGCAGCGGGGGCCGCACCTCCCCCACGTCGAGTCCGCGCAGCCGGACGCCGGCCTTGACGAGGGAGACGGCGTAGCCGCGACCCTGGGCGCGCAGTTCGACGAACGGGCGGTAGAAGCCGTCGAGCAGGCGGTGCGCGGTGACCACGTCGTCCGACTCGAGAGCGGTGTGGAAGGCGAGGGCGATCTCCGGGGCGAAGCAGAACACGGCGGAGGAGTAGAGGGTGACGCCGATGCCGCGGTAGGCGAGCTGGGTATGCTCGGCGGTCGGCAGGCCGTTGAAGTAGAGGAAGTCGCCGGGGACCTCGGTGCGTACGGCGCTCACGATCCGCTGCATCAGGTCCAGGTCACCGAGCCCGTCCTTGAGGCCGATGATCCCGTCCGTGCGCGCCAGCTCGACGACGGTCTCGGGGGTGAACACGGCGTTGTCGCGCTGGTAGACGATGACGGGGAGCCGGGTCGCGCCCGCGACTTCTGCGTAGTGCCGCAGCAGCCCCTGCTGACCCGCGATCACGAGGTACGGCGGCATGGCGAGCAGCCCGTCCGCCCCGGCCGCCTCCGCCAGCTCCGCGTACCGCACGGCGAGCGCGGTGCCGTAGCCGGCGCCCGCGACGACCGGCACGCGCCCGTCGGCCGCCTCGACGGCCGCCCGTACGCACGCCTCGAACTCCTGCGGCAGGAGCGCGTGGAACTCCCCGGTTCCGCAGCAGGCGAAGACGGCGGCGGCTCCGGCCTCTACTCCACGGCGGACGTGCGTGCGATAGACGTCGAGGTCGACGCAGCCGTCGGCGCCGTAGGCCGTGACGGGGAAGAACAGGGGTCCGCTGGGGACACGGAGGCGGGCGGCGAGCGGGGCTGGCGTCACGAGCTCTCCCTAGGACGGACGCGTGCGTTCTTCTGACCGATGTCCACATTTCTGAACACGACCACCCTATGAAGCCGCCTCAGGGCCGGTCAAGCACGCAAAACGGCGACACAAGAGCGGATTCCGCAGATCCGCGCCACACTTGACGCGGCACCTCGGCGATCCCTAGCGTTTCCACGAATGTGAATAACGTCCATGCATGCGGCCACCTGTCCCAGGCGGCGGACCAAGGAGACCCGAGGATGCCCGCTCCCCGCACCGTTCTGCTCACCGGCGCCGCCGGCGGGCTCGGCACCCTGATGCGGGACCTGCTCCCGGACTACGGCTATGAACTGCGCCTGCTCGATCTGCGCCCCGTCGAGGGCGAGCCGGACGCGATCGTCGCGGACCTGGCCGACAGGGCGGCCCTGCGGGAGGCCGTGCGGGGCGTCGACGCGATCATCCATCTGGCGGGCATCTCCCTGGAAGCCCCCTTCGAGAAGATCCTCCGCTCGAACATCGAGGGGACCTACAACCTGTACGAGGCCGCCCGCGAGGAGGGCGTCGGACGCGTCGTCTTCGCCTCCTCCAACCACGCGGTGGGCTTCACCCCGCGCCCGCAGGGCGACGCCCCCCTCATCCCCGTCGACACCCCGCGCCGCCCGGACACCTTCTACGGCCTGTCCAAGTCCTTCGGCGAGGACCTCGCCCAGTTCTACTGGGACAAGCACGGCCTGGAGACGGTCTCGGTGCGCATCGGCTCCTGCTTCGCCGAGCCGACCGGCGTGCGGATGCTGTCGGTGTGGATGAGCCCGGCCGACGGCGCGCGTCTCTTCCACGCGGCCCTGACCGCCGAGGGCGTCGGCCACACCGTCGTCTACGGCTCCTCCGCCAACACACGCCTGTGGTGGGACCTGTCGACGGCACGGGCCCTCGGCTACGAGCCGCAGGACGACTCCGAGCCGTACGCCGAGAAGCTCATCGCCGAGCAGGGCGAACTCGACCCGGAGAACATCGCGCACGCCTACCTGGGCGGTCACTTCGTGAGCGACCCGCCGATCTGGCCGTACTGATCCCGACGCGGGAGGCTTCCAGGGCGGGCACCGAACGGGCCCGCCCGCCGCGTATTCGGGCACGGACGCTGCCCGATCCCACGCCCCTGACCCCTGACCCGCAGGTCCGTGGCGGGCGCGCTCCGCGTTCAAACGGGCACATACGGGCCGTATCGGTCGCGTAACAGGCCTGGTCACTGCCGCACGCCCCCTGTAGAACTTCCCCCATGGACCCCACGGGGCCCGAACGGGCAGGGAAGCGGAAGGCAGGTGTCGGCCATGGGCGAGAGGACCGCCGAAGAGCGGCAGCGCGAGATCGTACGCGTCGCTCGTGCCACCGGCTCGGTCGACGTCGCCGTACTCGCCCTCGAGCTGGGCGTGGCCAAGGAGACCGTACGCCGTGATCTGCGCGCCCTGGAGGACCACGGTCTGGTGCGCCGCACGCACGGCGGCGCATACCCCGTGGAGAGCGCCGGTTTCGAGACGACGCTCGCCTTCCGCGCCACCAGTCACGTGCCCGAGAAGCGCAGGATCGCCGCAGCCGCGGCCGAGCTGATCGGGGACGCCGAGACGGTCTTCGTCGACGAGGGCTTCACCCCGCAGCTCATCGCCGAGGACCTGCCCCGGGACCGGCCGCTGACCGTGGTCACCGCGTCCCTGCCGGTCGCGGGCGCGTTCGCCGAGGCCGAGAACGTCTCGGTGCTGCTGCTCGGCGGCCGGGTCCGCCCCGGCACACTGGCCACCGTCGACCACTGGACGACGAAGATGCTGGCAGGCTTCGTCATCGACCTCGCCTTCATTGGCGCCAACGGCATCACCCGCGAACACGGTCTGACCACCCCGGATCCCGCGGTGAGCGAGGTCAAGGCACAGGCCGTGCGAGCCGCCCGGCGCGTGGTCTTCGCGGGCGTGCACACCAAGTTCGGAGCGGTCAGCTTCTGCCGGTTCGCCGAGATCGGCGCACTGGAGGCGATCGTGACGAGCACCCTGCTGCCGGCCTCGGAGGCCCACCGGTACTCGCTGCTGGGGCCGCAGGTCATCAGGGTCTGACAAACCGGCGCATCCGCCGGGTGCGCGCGCAAAGACCGAGCCCCGGGGCACCTCCGCGGCTGACTCACGCCCGCAATCTCCCGATACATCCAGGAGCGATCCATGCGAACCCAGAGCCGACGGCGGCCGTCGCGAGCCACGCTCGCCATGGCCGCCGCAGGGACGCTGCTCGCCCCGCTGCTCTCCGGTTGCTGGGTCGGAGCGGGCGGCTCCGGGTCGGGCGGCGACTCCATCAACGTCCTGATGGTCAACAACCCCCAGATGACCGAGCTGCAGAAGCTCACCGCCGCCCACTTCACGAAAGAGACCGGCATCGAGGTGAACTTCACCGTCCTGCCCGAGAACGACGTCCGCGACAAGATCAGCCAGGACTTCGCCAACCAGGCGGGTCAGTACGACGTCGCCACGCTCTCCAACTACGAGATACCGATCTACGCCCGCAACGGCTGGCTGCACGAGATGAACACGTACGTCGCGAAGGACCCGGCATACGACGAACAGGACGTCCTCGAGCCCATGCGCCAGTCCCTGACCGCCGAGAACGGCAAGCTCTACGGGCAGCCCTTCTACGGCGAGTCGTCCTTCCTCATGTACCGCAAGGACGTGTTCGCGAAGAAGGGCCTGACGATGCCCGCGCACCCGACCTGGACGCAGGTCGCGGACCTCGCCGCGAAGGCGGACGGCGCCGAGCCCGGCATGAAGGGCATCTGCCTGCGCGGACTGCCCGGCTGGGGCGAGGTGATGGCCCCGCTCACGACGGTCGTGAACACCTTCGGCGGCACCTGGTTCGACAAGGACTGGAAGGCGCGGCTCGACTCCCCCGAGTGGGAGAGGGCGACGAAGTTCTATGTCGGCCTGGTCCGCGAACACGGCGAGTCGGGGGCCGCCCAGTCCGGCTTCGCCGAGTGCCTCAACAACATGACCCAGGGCAAGGTCGCCATGTGGTACGACGCCACCTCCGCCGCCGGTTCCCTGGATTCCGCCGGCTCCCCGGCGAAGGGGAAGGTGGGCTACGCCCCCGCACCGGTCGAGAAGACCGCTTCCTCGGGCTGGCTCTACACCTGGGCCTGGGGCATCCAGAAGGCGTCCCGCAACCCCGACAAGGCCTGGAAGTTCGTCAGCTGGGCCTCCGGCAGGCAGTACGAGCAGCTCGTCGGCGACGAGTTCGGCTGGTCGAACGTCCCGGCCGGCAAGCGGGCGTCGACGTACACGAACGCGGCCTACGTGAAGGAGGCCGCCGCCTTCCAGGAGATGACGAAGGAGGCCATCGAGGGCGCCCGGCCGAACGACCCCGGAGTGCAACCACGCCCCGCACCCGGCATCCAGTTCGTCGGCATCCCCGAGTTCACCGACCTCGGCACCAAGGTCTCGCAGGAGATCAGCGCCGCCATCGCCGGACGGCAGTCCGTCGAGTCGGCCCTGAAGAAGTCGCAGCAGCTCGCCGAGCGGATCTCCGAGGAGTACGAGGGACGATGACAGCGACGACGACGGCCCCCGCGGCCGCGACTCCCCTACGCACGCCGCGCGCACCGTCCGCCCGACTGCGCGCCTGGGCCACCCGGGCCCCGCTGCTCCCCGCCCTGATCTTCACGATCGCCGTGACCCAGCTCCCGTTCGTGGCCACGCTGGTGATCTCGTTCTTCGACTGGAACGCCCTCTACCCCAAGGCCCGCCACTTCACCGGCCTCGACAACTACCGCCAGGTGCTGACCGACGCCGACCTGCGCCACTCGGTGTGGACGACGGTCCTGCTGACGGCGGCGGTGGTGCTGACGAGCCTGGTCCTCGGGCTGGTGCTGGCGCTGCTCCTCGACAGGCGGTTCCGCGGCCGGGGCGTGGTCCGCACCCTCCTGATCGCTCCCTTCCTGGTGGTCCCGGTGGCGGCGGCCCTGCTGTGGAAGCACGTGCTCTACAACCCCGAATACGGGCTGTTCAACGGCCTGCTGCACTATGTGGGCGGCCCGCAGCCGGACTGGATCTCGAACATGCCGCTGCCGGCGGTGGAGGCATCGCTGATCTGGCAGTGGACGCCGTTCATGATGCTCATCCTGCTGGCCGGCCTGCAGAGCCGGGACCAGGAGCAGATCGAGGCCGCGCGCGTCGACGGCGCGGGCGACTGGCAGATCTTCCGCTACCTGACCCTGCCCCACCTGCGCCGCTACCTCGAACTCGGCGCCCTGCTGGGCTCGATCCACATCGTCCAGAACTTCGACGCGGTCTTCACCGTCACATCGGGCGGCCTGGGCACGGCGAACCTCCCCTACACGGTCTACCAGAGCTTCTACCAGGCCCACGAGAACGGCCTCGCCTCCGCCGCGGGCGTCCTGGTCGTCATCGGCTCGATCATCATCGCGACCTTCGCGCTGCGCGTGGTGTCGTCCCTGTTCCGCGAGGAGGTGTCGCGCGCATGAGCACCATGCCCGTACGAATCCGCCGCAAGGGCGCCGGTATGGGACTGGTGGCGTGGCTGGCCGGGATCCTGTTCTTCCTGCCCATCGCCTGGATGGCGCTGACGTCCTTCCACTCGGAGGAGGACGCGGCGACGAACCCGCCGTCCTTCACGGCCGCCCTGACCCTGGACGGGTACCGCGAGTTCTTCGGCACGGGCGGCGGCGCGAGCCCCTGGCCCCCGCTGATCAACTCGACGGTGGCGTCGGTGGCGTCGACGCTGCTGGTCCTGCTCCTCGCGTTGCCCGCGGCGTACGCGCTGTCGATCCGCCGCGTCCGGAAATGGACGGACGTCCTGTTCTTCTTCCTGTCGACGAAGATGCTGCCGGCCGTGGCGGGCCTGTTGCCGATCTACCTGTTCGCGAAGAACGCGGGAATGCTCGACAACATCTGGCTCCTGGTCGTTCTCTACACCTCCATGAACCTGCCGATCGCGGTGTGGATGATGCAGTCGTTCCTGGCCGAGGTGCCGGTCGCGGTGATCGAGGCGGCGCGGGTGGACGGGGCGCGCCTGCCGACGGTCCTGGCCCGGGTGGTGGCCCCGATCGCGCTGCCGGGAATCGCGGCGACGGCGTTGATCTGCTTCATCTTCAGCTGGAACGAGCTGCTGTTCGCCCGGGTGCTGACGGGCGTGGTCGCCGAGACGGCCCCCGTCTTCCTCACCGGCTTCATCACCAGTCAGGGCCTGTTCCTTGCGAAGGTGTGCGCCGCGTCGCTCGTCATCTCCCTGCCGGTGCTCGCAGCGGGGTTCGCCGCCCAGGACAGACTGGTCCAGGGCCTGTCCCTGGGCGCCGTCAAATAGGACGGAAGTCCAGGGGGCGAAGCCCCCCTGGCGGGGGCGACTCAAGCACCTGACCCGAACAGTCCCGGGTAAGGGAACGGTAAAGCGCCCTGGATCGTTCACCCGGCATGACAGCTATGACCCCCGGCTCGAACATCCCCCTCCCCGCTGCCCGCGTGACGGTGGACGTCTCCGCCCCCGTGCGGCTCGACGTATCGGGCCTGCTGCTCACCGCCGACGGCAAGGTGCGCTCCGACGACGACTTCATCTTCTACAACCAGCCCAGCGGACCGGGCGTGACCTACCGGTCCGGCGGCGGCACCGCCCCCGACGCGATCACCGTCGACACCACCGCCGTGCCCCCCGGGATCGAGAAGATCGTCATCACCGCCAGCCCCGACGCCGCAGGCCAGACCTTCCAGGGCATCGAACCGACCGCCACTGTCCGCAACGCGGCCGACAACAGCGTCCTGGCCACGTTCACGCCCCCGCAGCTCGGCTCCGAGACGGCACTGGTGGTCGTCGAGATCTATCTCCGCAACGGCGCGTGGAAGGCCCGCGCGGTCGGACAGGGATACGCCAACGGCCTGGCCGGCATCGCAACGGACTTCGGCGTCACGGTGGAGGAGCCCACCCCTGCTCCGGCGGCCCCGCCACAGCCCGTCGCCCCGCCGCAGCCCACCATGCAGCCCCCGGTGACCCCGCCCGCCCCGCCCCTGTCCACGCCCGCCGCTCCCGCCGCTCCTCCGGCCCCGCCCGCCCCCGGCACCGGGAAGATCAACCTCGACAAGGGCCGCGTCAGCCTCCAGAAGAACCAGACCGTCTCCCTCGTCAAGGGCGGCCGCCCCCTGCTCTCCCAGGTCAAGATGGGCCTCGGCTGGGAACCGGCGTACCGCGGCAAGGACATCGACCTGGACGCCTCGGTCATCGCCTACGGCCCGCAGCGCAACCACATCGACAGCTGCTACTTCGGCAAGCTGACCATCGTGAACGGCGCGATCAAGCACTCCGGCGACAACCTCACCGGCGAGGGCGGCGGCGACGACGAGGTGATCACCGTCGATCTGGGCCGGCTCCCGCAGGACGTCACCGGGCTCGTCTTCACCGTCAACTCCTTCTCCGGCCAGAAGTTCACCGAGGTCGCCAAGGCCTACTGCCGCCTGCTGGACGCGTCGACCGGCGAGGAACTCGTGCGCTTCGACCTCACCAACGCGGAGGCCCAGACCGGCGTGATGATGGCCAAGCTGATCAAGCAGTACTCGGGAGAGTGGGAGATGACGGCCATGGGTCAGTTCGTCAAGGCCCGCACGGTTCGCAACATGGTCAAGCCGGCCGCCCAGGCGCTCTGACCGGACGTACGATCTCTGCGGGCGCCCTCCGACCAGGGGCGCCCGCCGTCCGTCCTGCGCCCACCGTCACCGCGCAGGCCGCAGCCCCTCCGTCAGCAGTGACAGATACCGGCGGATGTACTTCCCCTCCCCGTCCGCCAGCTCCGACGCCGTCGCCACACCGTGGGCCAGCCGCAGGATCTCGATCGGCTCGACGTCCTGCCGCAGGGTCCCTTCTCGACGCGCCGCCTCCACCAGCCGCGTCGCCGCCTCCTTCACGGCGGTTCCGCAGGCCGTGACCACGGCCGGGCTGCCGTCCGTGACAGCCGTGCCGAGGAGCGCCTTCAGCCCGCGGACCTGGATCATCCCCGCACTGAGCTCGCACAGCCACTCCATCAGCGCCTCGCCCGGCGGCAGTTCCCCCGCGATCTCGTCGGCCCG
The DNA here is from genome assembly GCF_040782645.1 of Streptomyces sp. HUAS ZL42. Lineage (GTDB taxonomy): Bacteria > Actinomycetota > Actinomycetes > Streptomycetales > Streptomycetaceae > Streptomyces. The sequence goes on along the minus strand of NZ_CP160403.1, from coordinate 7,508,964 downwards.
CTGCGCGATCGCCTCGATGCGGTCGACGTACGCGGCCTCCAGCAACGTCCGACGGGTCGGGAAGTGCCGGTAGAGCGTGCCCGATCCGACGCCGGCGCGCTTCGCGATGTCGTCGAGGGACGCGCCCTCCCCATGCTCGGCGAAGGCCTCCGCCGCCGCCTTCAGCAACCGCTCGTAGTTGCGCCGAGCGTCCGCGCGCATGGGTCTGACCTGCGTCATCCAGTTCCTCCTCGCAAACCGGGGGCTCTCTCCGTATCTCATGCTCCTTCACATGGCCCGGGGACACCGGACAGGAAGCACCCATGGCCACCGGCACGACCTCCGCGCCGTCCTCCTCGTCATCGTCACCGCCTACCTGATGGTCGGCGTCTATTCCACCCTCGTCAACGTCGCGCTCACCGACCGGCACGGCGGGCATGACCTCGCTCGTCCACGCGTTCATCCGTGTTTCGGAGAGGGCCGGAGCGACACCCGGGCGCTGCTCGGCGGCCCCGCTTCAGTACGGCGGCGGTCTTCGGCACGGCGACCCGGCACGCGGCCCTAGAACAGCGCGCTGTACGCGTTCAGCGCCGGCTGCCCGCCCAGGTGGGCGTAGAGCACCGTGGAGTCGCGGCCGATCTCACCGCGCGCGACCAGGTCGACCATTCCGGCCATCGACTTCCCCTCGTACACGGGGTCGGTGATCATCCCCTCGGTCCGCGCGGCGAGCCGCATCGCCTCCAGGGTGGTCTCGTCGGGGATCCCGTACGTGCCGGCGTGGTACCGCTCGTCCAGTTCGACGTCCGCCTCGGTCAGCTCCCGCTGCAGTCCGACGAGGCTCCCCGTGTTCCGGGCGATCCGCGCGACCTGCTCGCGGGTGGTGGCGGGCTTCGCCGACGCGTCGATACCGATAACACGCCGCGGCCGTCCGCCCGCCTCCTCCAGGGCGGCGAACCCGGCGACCATTCCGGCCTGGGTGGAGCCGGTCACCGAGCACACCACGACCGTGTCGAAGAAGACGCCGAGTTCCCGCTCCTGCTCGGCGACTTCGTAGGCCCAGTTGGCGAAGCCGAGGCCGCCGAGCGGGTGGTCGGAGGCGCCGGCGGGAATGGCGTACGGCTTGCCGCCCGACTCCTCGACCTCCCGCAGCGCCTGTTCCCAGCTCTCCTTGAAGCCGATGCCGAACCCGGCCCGCACCAGCCGTACGTCGGCCCCGGCGAGGCGGCTGATCAGGATGTTGCCGACCTTGTCGTACACGGAGTCGGGCCACTCGACCCAACTCTCCTGGATGAGCACGCCCTTGAGCCCGGCCCGGGCAGCACAGGCGGCGACCTGGCGGGTGTGGTTGGACTGCACCCCGCCGATCGAGACGAGGGTGTCGCAGCCCTGGGCGAGGGCGTCGGCGACCAGGTACTCCAGCTTGCGGGTCTTGTTGCCGCCGTACGCGACACCGGAGTTGCAGTCCTCCCGCTTGGCCCACAGGGAGGCTCCGCCGAGGTGCGCGGTGAGCCGCTCCAGCGGGTGCACCGGCGACGGTCCGAAAAGGAGGGGATAACGCTCGAACGAGGAAAGGGACATGGGTCCTCCCGGGTCAGTCGTCGTCGGCGAGGGCTGCGAGGCTCCGCCAGATCTCCGCGGTGACGCGGACCGCCGCATCCGTGTCACCCGCCGCGCAGGCCTCGATCAGCTGCTCGTGCAGCCCGGCCGAACGGCAGGTGCCGCCCTCGCCGAAGCGGCGGCGCTCCAGACGGCGGATGAGTGGGGTGTAGCGGGCGATGGTGGCGGCGGCCGCGTGGTTGCCGGCCACGCGGACGAGTACGTCGTGCAGCTCGTCGTCGGCGCGCAGCGCCGCGTCCACGTCGCCCACGCCCACGGCCGCAGCGAATCGCTCGTTGGCCGTGCGCATGGTCTGGACGTCCGCGGCGAACAGCCGGGGCACGGCGACCCGTGTGGCCAGCTCGTGCATGGCGCCGACCACGGCCGCCGCGTCCCGTACGTCGGCGGCGACGACCGGGGTGACCCGTGTGTAGCTCTGCGGCTTGCTCTCGAGCAGCCCCTCGTCCACGAGACGGGAGAACGCCTCCCGCACCGGCGCCCGCGACAGCCCGAGCCGCTCGGCGAGATCGGCGTCCCGCACCGCCGTGCCGGGCTCGAGGTCTCCGGCCACGATGGCGTCCCGGATCGCTGCGTAGGCGCGGTCCCTGAGCAGGGTGCGCCGGACGGGTCGTATGGCCTCCACAACTGAAATGTTAGATGTCAATTCAGGATGCGGACAAGGGTGTGGCCCGCACCCCCCGTAGAAGTGCGGGCCACGATCCGGCTCGAGGCTCAGGCGGTCCAGGGCCAGTCGGCGTCCCGGGCGGCCTCGAGCAGCGGAACCATCCGGAAGGCCGCGTCCGAGAGGCCTCCGAACGTGTGCCTGTTCGCCTTTCCGGACGGTCCGTGGCCCGCCCGGTACCCGGCGAGGTTCCAGGTGTAGACCGGCACATGGGCGGGGACCTGCTCGGTCGGGTCGCCGTGGTGGCTGTACGCGTACTGCTCGTCGGTGACGATCAGCACCCGGTCGTGCTTCTTGTAGTGGCGGCGCACCGCCTCGGTGGTGTCGGTGCCGCCCAGGTTGCCGAAGCGCTCCAGGATCTTCAGCGCCGACTCGCCCTTGCGGAACTTCACTCGGCTGCTCGACGAGCCGAACTCGACGAGATCCGCGTCCGCCGCCCGCAGCGCGAGCGCCGTGCCGAAGATCGCCGCCGCGTCGGCACGGTTGAGCTCCGAGCGGTCGGACATCCGCGAGTAGAACATCGAGCCCGAGCGGTCGACGAGCACCAGCGTCCGGCCGGGCAGCGCGGGCACGTTGACCAGCGAGTGACCGAGCGCCTGCTCCAGCGGGTACGCCCAGCGCAGCGACGGTGCGTGCTGGTAGGCGGCGAGGTACCGGAAGGGGAACTGGCGCGAGCGCGCGACCTCCGCCGGGTCGCTGATCCGCGCCGCGACCCGGGCCGCGACCTCGTCGGAGACACCGGCCTGGTCGAAGTTGCGCAGGTTGCGGACGAGTGCCATGGCGCCCATGGACGGGATGACGGCCTCCCATGCCTCCTTGTCCATCGGGCCCTGCAGCCAGCCCGCCAGCGCCTCCCACGTCATCCCGGCCGCCGCGAGCCGCTCGGCACCGCCCGTCGACGTGACGACCGCGCGCCGCGCCCCGACCGGCAGCGCCATCAGCTCGCGGTGCGCGGTGAGGACGGTGCTCGACGCGGGCGGTACGGCGGTGTCCGGGTTGTGCCGGCGGTCGAGGGCGTACTGGAACAGCTCGCCCTGCCACGGCTTGTCCGGATCCGGCGCCGCGTGCACGAGGTTGAGGATGTCGCCGAAGCGGTAGCCCTTCGACGCGGTGTCGTACTTCAGCAGCGACTTGCCGCTGTAGAGACGTCGTACGGCGTCGGCGATGCCGCGCTTGACCGGCTTGGGGACGTTGCGGCCGTACGTCGCGGTCCAGTACGCGAGCAACTCGCCGGGCTCGTCCGGCCGCCGCAGCACGGAGGCCACGACCTGCCGGTTCGACGGGCCGTCGGTCGCTCCCGCCTCCAGGCGTGCCTTCACGTACTCGGCAGCACCGACGACTGCGGCCGTACGGAGGTTGCCCTCGCCGCGCAGCCAGCCGAGCAGGCCGGCCGTCCAGGCCGGGTCGGTGACGGCGAGCTCGCGCACGAGCGTCGCGAACCGGTCGTCGCGGGCGGCGCCGCTCTCGTAGAACGTCTGCTGCGAGACGAAGTTGGAGACCGCGAGCAGGAAGAGCTCGGAGCGCGCGTCGCGCTCATGGCCGCGGCCGCCCTCGTATGTACGGAGCACCCGGCCCGTCGAGGTGACGCGCGAGGTGGGCTGCGCCTTCCTGGTACGGGTGTTGAATCGCGCCATGGTGAATTCCCCCGAATTCTTGTTCCGTTTCGGAGGGAAGCACGGCAAATGGAGGATGCCCGAGGTCAAGGGCGGCCACGGCACATAATCAGGCGCGTCTTCCATTTCCGCCACGTCGACCGTGAGTCGACGACGGGATTCGAACCCGCAACATACCTGATCCCGAAGTACCCGTTGCCTGCGCACCGGGCACCCACCATATGCTGCGCCTCCCGAGATCAAGTCGGCGGCGGCATCGGATTCTCTTTGCAAAAGAAGTAGCCGCAGCCCGCGCACCGGGAGGTGCATGAAGTTGTGGTGTCCAGAGATCGAGGTCGGCGGAACCGACAAAGGTGCTCTAACCCCTGAGCTACACCGGCGCGTTGTACCGGTGGCGGGACTCGAACCCGCGGCCGCCCCATTATGAGTGGAAGTAGGTCCTGCCTTCGCACCTGGACGTGCATCACTTTAGGAGGACGGCCGCGAGCCGGGCGAACGAATTAATTTCCGCGGGGCGAGCGGGAAGTTCAGCCGCGCTGCTGCCGCTTCCAGGGCCCGGTGATGGCGAGCAGGATGCCAGGGCTCTGGATGTTGGCGAACAGGGTATGGCCGTCGGGCGAGAAGGTGACGCCGGCGAACTCGCTGTACTCGGGCTCCTCCTCGGTGCCGATGTTCAGCTCGTTGCGGGCGATGGGGTAGGTGCGGCCGCTGTCGGTGGCGCCGAACAGGTGCTGGATGCCTTCGCCGTCCTCGGCGAGGATCAGGCCGCCGTACGGGGAGACGGTGATGTTGTCGGGGCCGTCGAAGGCGCCGTCGACGGACGGGTCGGGGTTCACGCCGAGCAGGACCTTGAGGGTCAGGGTGCGGCGCTTGGGGTCGTAGAACCAGACGGCACCGTCGTGCTGGACGGGGCTCTCGGCACGGGCGTACGAGGAGACGATGTACGCGCCGCCGTCACCCCACCACATGCCCTCCAGCTTGCGGGCGCGGGTGACCTGGCCGGTGGTGAACTGCTTGCGGACGGCCACCGTCTTCGCGTCGCGGTCGGGGACGGTCACCCAGTCGACGCCGTAGACCGTACCGATCTTCGTGGCGCGGGAGAGGTCGTCGACGAACTGGCCGCCGGAGTCGAAGCACTTGAATGCCTCCAGGACGCCCGCGTCGTCCGCGAGGGTGCGCAGCTTGCCGCGGCCGTGCCGGAAGCCCTCCGGCGGGGTCCAGCGGTACAGCAGGCCGTTGGGACCGGAGGCGTCCTCGGTGAGGTAGAGGTGGCCGCGCTTGGGGTCGACGACGACGGCCTCGTGGGCGTAACGGCCCAGTGCCTTGATGGGCTTGGGGTCGCGGTTGGCACGGCGGTCCTCGGGGTCGACCTCGAAGACGTACCCGTGGTCCTTGGTCATGCCGTTCTGGCCGGCCCTGTCCTCGGTCTCCTCGCAGGTGAGCCAGGTGTCCCAAGGGGTGCTGCCGCCGGCGCAGTTGGTGGAGGTGCCGGCGATGCCGACCCATTCGGCGACATGGCCGCCGGGGCGCACCTCGACGACCGTGCAGCCGCCGGACGCGGCCGGGTCGTAGACGAGGCCCTCGGTGAGCGGCACGGGGTACTGCCAGTTCGCGCGCGGGCCCTTCAGTTCGTGGTTGTTGACCAGGAGGGTCGCGCCGCGCGGGCCGCAGAACGCGGCGGTGCCGTCCTGCTTGGACGGGGTGAACTCGCCCGACTCCAGCTTGGTCTTCCCGCTGTAGGTGATGATCTCGTACTTGAACCCGGCGGGCAGCGCGAGGATGCCGTCGGGGTCGGGGAGCAGCGGGCCGTAGCCGACCCCGCCGTGCGCGGCCGCGGATTCCTCGCCGGCGCTCTCGACGTCGGTGGACGCGAGGGCGTTGGGAGCGGTGGCGAGGGCGCCTACGCTGCCCGTGAGTGCGACACCGGCACCGGTGATCGCGGATTTTCTAGCGAAGTCCCTGCGGGTGAGCGACATGGTGTCTCCTGTGACGGTGGGCGTGCCGTGGAGGGTGGCGGACGTCGGGTCGGCGCCACGGTCGCGCCCACGCCTGAACACCAGTTGAACTCAGGTCGACTTCACGGACCCCGCTTCCGTGAATCCACCGCGGACGTCACGACGCGCCGGGCCGCGTTGAACGACGCTCGCGAACCGACGGCGACCCGCGCCACGGGGTGAGGTCCCGGGGGCCGGCGTTCGAGGCCCGGGTTCCACGAGCCGGCCTGCGCGCGGCGGACCGCCGGCATACGGCGCCCAGCCACTGGACAACGGCCGCCGCGTTCCTCCGGCCGGCGGCCCGGTAGTGCCCGTCGCAGTCGCCGACCCTGCCGGGCACCGGCAGACTGCCGGGTGCCGCCATCGCCGGCACCCGTGCCCCGGGCGTCGGCCCACGGCACGCCCCCAGATCCGAAAGAGCGTCCGCCCACGGCACGCCACCACATCCAGCCGGACCGCTGCACGGCGCCGACCCCGATCAACCCGATGCCGAATACCGCCATCGCCGGCACCCAGGCCCCGGGAGGCCGCCCACCGCGCGCCACAAGATCCGGACGGACCGCTACACGGCGCCGACCCCGATCAACCCGATGCCGAATACCGCCATCGCCGGCACCCAGGCCCCGGGAGGCCGCCCACCGCGCGCCACAAGATCCGGACGGACCGCTACACGGCGCCGACCACGGTCAACCCGGTGCCGAATGCCGCCGTCACCCGGCACCCAGGCCCAGAGCGTCCGCCCACGGCACGCCACCACATCCAGCCGGACCGCTGCACGGCGCCGACCCCGATCAACCCGGTGCCGAATGCCGCCATCACCGGCACCCAGGCCCCGGGAGGCCGCCCACGGCACGCCGCCGGATCCGACCGGACCGCTCCAAAGCGTCGGCCACAGGCCCTCAGCGGCCGGCGGGCAGGCGCCCGCCGACGCTCCGTGTCAGCGGGTTGCCGCTCAACTCCCGTGCTGCGAACGCGCCTTGAACGCCGCCTTTCTGGCCTCCTTGGCGATCCTCTTGTCGGGGTGGATCCGGCCCATCGCCTCCAGCACGTCCGCAGTGGCGGGGTGGTCGACGCGCCACGCCGCCGCGAAGAAGCCACTGTGCTGCTGCGCCAGCCCCTCGACGAGCCCCGTCAGCTCGTCGGAGGTCCCCTCGGCGGCAAGCTGCGCGGCCAGGGTGTCGATGGTCAGCCAGAAGATCATCGCCTCGGACGGGGCGGGCACGTCCGGCGCGCCGTGTTCGGTCAGCCACACCCGGGCCAGTCCGCCCAGTTCCGGGTCGTCGAGCACGTCCCGCAGCGCCGGTTCGGCGTCCGCGCCGACCAGGGACAGCGCCTGCTGGCAGCACAGCCGGCGCAGCGGTGCGCCGCTGTCCGAGCCGCGTGCGGCCGCCAGCAACTCCCGTGCCGCGGCGAGGGGTTCGCGTCGTGCCAGCCACTGCTCGGTCTCCGCGCGTGCGGCTCGCGGGCCGAAGCCGGCCGTCCCGTCGAGCAGCGCGTCGGCGCCCTTGTCGGCGAGGTCCCCGACGGCGGGCGCCGCGAACCCGGCCTCGATGAGCCGCGCCCGCAGTCCGTACAGGCCGAGCGGGGTGAGCCGCACCATGCCGTAGCGCGTGACGTCGGTGTCGTCGACCGGCACCGGGGCTTCCTCGTCGGCATCTGCCATGAGGGCCTCGTCCACCGGCTGGTACTCCACGAGCCCGACCGGCGCCAGCAGCCGGAACTGGTCGTCGAGCCGCATCATCGCGTCGGAGACCTGCTCGAGTATGTCGTTCGTGGGCTCCCTCATGTCGCCGGGCACGATCATCGACGCGGCGAGCGCGGGGAGCGGCACCGCGCCCTCGCCGGCCCCGTCCTCGCTCACCGTGAGCAGGTACAGATTGGCCAGCACCGCGTCGAGGAACTCCGCCTCGGACTCGGGGTCCCAGTCGAGCTGCGAGAAGTCGACCTCGCCGCCCTCGTCCATGGCCTCGACCAGGTCGTCCAGGTCGGGCACGCTCGCGTCGGCGAGCACGGTCTCCAGCGCGTCCTGCCACACCGCGAGCACGTCGTGCGGGGAGCCGCCGGTCAGCAGCGCCAGGTCCTCGCCCGCGGCCACGGTGCCCGCCTCCTCGTCGACGACCTCGACGAGACCGGTGTCCACGGCGACCCGCCAGGCCTCACCGGCGTAGGCGGCCGCGTCGTCCCCGCTCAGCCCGAGCGCCTCGGCCGCGGCCGGCAGCTGCTCGTCCACGAGCTCGCCGCCGGCGTCGACGCGCGTGTCCGGTCCGGCCCAGCGGGCGAGGCGCGCGGCCCGGGAGAGCAACGGCGTGGACAGCGCGTTCCGCGCCAGCTCCGCTTCGGGGTGCAGACGCACCGGCGGCAGGGGGGAGCTGTCTGACATCGGCTGGTTCTCCTAGGCGCCTTGACGGCCGTACCACTCACGGCCCAAGCGCTCAGCCTAGACGGATTTCCACCCATGCCGCCCGGTTCATCTCCCCGTTGGGTGCTGTACATGGCCGAAACCTTGACAACTGACCTGACCTGGCAGGAGATTGACGCGCGTAGAAATCCGGCGGACATCTGTTCACTGTATTTTCTACGCGCGTCGCCATCGCCCCACAGATCGCGGCTCCCACGTCCCGTGCTTCACCCTCGCCCCGGCGCTCACATACGTCCCCGGAGGGATCTCCTTGACCAGCAGGTCTTCCGCGCGTCTCGCCGCGCTCACCGTCGCCGCCGTCTGTTCCGCGGCGTCCACCGTCGTCCTCACCTCGCCCGCGCACGCGGACACCGCGCGCATCCATGACATCCAGGGCGCCACCCGAATATCCCCGTACGCCGGCCAGAAGGTCACCGATGTGGCCGGAATCGTCACCGGTGTGCGCACCTACGGCTCGTCCAGAGGCTTCTGGATCCAGGACCCGACCCCGGACGACAACCCGGCCACCAGTGAAGGCGTCTTCGTCTTCACCGGCTCCACCCCGAAGGTCGCCGTCGGCGACTCCGTCACGGTCACCGGCACGGTCTCGGAGTACGTGCCCGGCGGCACCTCCTCCGGCAACCAGTCGCTGACCGAGATCACCAAGCCGACGGTGACGGTCCTGTCGAGCGGCAACGCGGTACCGGCCCCGACGGTGGTCGACGCGAAGTCCGTGCCGGCCGCGTACGCCCCGGCCGGCGACACCGCCGCGAGCGGCTCGATCAACGGTCTGACGCTCGACCCCGCCAAGTACGCCCTGGACCACTACGAGTCCCTGGAGGGCATGAACGTCCAGGTCGCCGACGCCCGCGTGGTGGGCGCCACCGACCCGTTCACCGAGCTGTGGGTCACGGTGAAGCCGCGCGAGCACACCACCCGCCGCGGCGGGACGCTGTACGGCTCCTACGACTCCCAGAACACCGGCCGACTGCAGATCCAGTCGCTGGGCTCGACGGCCGCCTTCCCGGTCGCGAACGTCGGCGACACGCTCACCGGTACCACCACGGGCCCGCTGGACTACAACCAGTTCGGCGGCTACACGCTCGTCGCCAACGAGATCGGCACCCTGAAGAGCGCCGGTCTGCAGCGCGAGTCCACGCGCAAGCAGCGTGGCGGCGAGCTGGCGGTCGCGACGTACAACGTCGAGAACCTCGACCCGTCCGACGCCACGTTCGAGGAGCACGCCTCCGCGATCGTGAACAACCTGAAGTCACCCGACATCGTGTCCCTGGAGGAGATCCAGGACAACAACGGCGCGACGAACGACGGGACGACCGCCGCCGACGTGACGATGACGAAGCTGATCGACGCGATCGTCGCGGCGGGCGGCCCGAAGTACGACTGGCGTTCCATCGACCCCGCCAACAACACCGACGGCGGCCAGCCGGGCGGCAACATCCGCCAGGTGTTCCTGTTCAACCCGGAGCGGGTCTCCTTCACGGACCGCGCGGGCGGCGACGCGACCACGGCCGTCGGTGTGACCAAGGTGAACGGCAAGGCCCAGCTGACCGTCTCCCCCGGCCGCATCGACCCGGCGAACGAGGCCTGGCAGACCAGCCGCAAGCCGCTGGCCGGCGAGTTCGTCTTCCGCGGCCGCACGGTCTTCGTGATCGCCAACCACTTCAACTCCAAGGGCGGCGACCAGGGTCTGACCTCGCAGTACCAGCCCCCGGCGCGCAGCTCGGAGACCCAGCGCCACCAGCAGGCGACGCTGGTCAACGCGTTCGTCAAGGACATCCTCGACACGCAGAAGAACGCGGACGTCATCGCGCTCGGCGACATCAACGACTTCGAGTTCTCCGACACCGCGAAGATCCTCGAGGGCGAAGGCGAGCTGTGGTCGGCGATCAAGTCGCTGCCCAAGAGCGAGCGGTACACCTACGACTATCAGGGCAACAGCCAGGTCCTGGACCAGATCCTGGTCAGCCCGTCGATCCGGCGGGGCTGCGACTTCGAGTACGACAGCGTGCACATCAACTCGGAGTTCAACGACCAGATCAGCGACCACGACCCGCAGGTGCTGCGGTTCCACCCTTGACATGCTCCTCGGGCTGAAGCCCGAGGATTCTGGCCGTCTCTACGGGGCGCTGTGCCGCTACGCGGCACAGTTTCCTGTAGGGATTCCGTGGCTTCCTGTTTCTTCGCGCTGTGCCGGGACGAGTCGTGGTCTTACCCGCGCTCCGCAGGCTGTCACCGCCAGTCCGGCGGCCTGTTTCACGTTCTTCGCGGCGTTCACGTCGCGGTCGTGGACGGTCCCGCAGGCGATACAGGTCCACTCGCGCACATCGAGGGGTTTGGGGCCGTCGCGGTGGCCGCAGGCCGAGCAGACCTGGCGGGTCGGCTCGAACCGGTCGATCCTGATGAAGGTGCGGCCGTATCGTTCGGCCTTATACGCGAGCATGGCCGTGAACTGTGACCAGCCCGCGTCGTGCACGCTCTTGGCCATCCTCGTGCGCGCCAGTGCCTTGACCGCCAGGTCCTCCACGGCGACCGCTTGGTTCTCGCGGATCAGCTTCGTGGAGAGCTGGTGGTGGAACTCGCGGCGCGCGTCGGCGACCTTCGCGTGCGCACGGGCGACCTTCCCTCTCGCTTTCTCGCGGTTCTTCGATCCCTTCCGCTTGCGGGCAAGGTCTTTCTGGGCCTTCTTCAGCTTCTTCTCCGCCCGCCGCAAGAACCGCGGAGAGTCAATCTTCGTACCGTCCGAGAGGACCGCGAAATGGGTCAGCCCCAGGTCGATGCCGATGCTCTGGCCGGGGTCGGGCACCACGCAGCATCGGCATCCGGTTCAGTCTCGATGACGAAAGACGCGAAGTACCGCCCCGCCGCGTCCTTGACGACGGTGACCGAGGATGGCACGGCGGGCAGAGCCCGGGACCACTTCACCGCCACCGCGCCGATCTTCGGCAGCAGCAGCCTCCCGCCCCCGGTGATCTTCCAGCGGGCGTTCGCCGTGAACCGCACGGCCTGACGGGCATCCCGACGGGAACGGAAACGCGGCTCACCCACCCGCGCCCCAGCCCGCTCCCCCTTCAACGAGGCGAAGAAGTTCGCGTACGCCGCATCCGCGTCCCGCAGCGCCTGCTGGAGCACGACCTGGGAGACCTCCGCGAGCCAGGCCCGCGCCGGGCGGGCCTTGGCCTGGGTGATCAACGTCTTGGACAGCACCGCGGACGTCGGGTACTTCTCCCCAGCCGCGCGAGCGTCGCGGCGGGCACGCACCGCGTCGTTGAACACGACGCGGGCGCACCCGAACGCCCTCGCCAACGCTCCCTGTTGGCCGGGCTCCGGGTACATCCTGAAGACGTACCGAAGCTGCATGCGAGCATCGTAGAAACGGCCGACTCGCCAGCACCACACAGAACATTCGTTCAGTGTGTCACCGGCTACCGGCCCGCTCTCTGTCCGGCTCCGCCGGAAGGTCACCACGACGCTCCGCGTGGCGACCACCGGATTCGCTTCACCACCGGGCTGAAGCCCGATGCACTGCGAATGAATCCCGGTAGCACCCCGGGATGTTCTCAAGGCTGGCTGAACACGCCGTTCAGCCAGCCCTGCCAGGCGGCTTCGCACTCCTTGATGTCGGTGCCCGGCGTGAAATCGTGCAGGGAGACGCCGACCGGATGGCCCCAGTGGTTGCGTCCGAAGAAGCGGGTGAGGCCCCGGTCCGTCCGCAGCCCGATGAAGTACGGGTTGCGGAAGTCGACCACGGCGTCGAATGCGTCGGGGCCTCGGACCGTCACCCGCGTGCCGGCGGCCATGTCCTCCCCGACACCGAGCGCCCGTCCGACGGCGGCGAGGGCGTCGGCGGCCTTCGAGGCCTCGGGGCCGTCGAAGGTGGCGAAGGCGGCCGGCCGGGGTGCGAAGTGGGCCAGGTACTCCCGCAGGGTGTGCAGATAGAAGTCGGTGTGCTTGGCGGCGCCGTCGTACTGGTTGTCCCAGTCGTCGACGAAGATCCCGCTGTGCACGTACCGCACCCAGGCCCGCCGGCCCTCGTCACGGGACTCGATGGTGTAGTCGAGCTGGTTGAGCGTCTGCTCGGAGATGCCCTCGACGTCCTCGACGCGGTTGGTGTAGTGGTGCGGCGGATCCCAGACGGTGATCGTGGAACCGAAGGGACCCCGGCCGCCCTCACGGGGCTCGGGCGGCTCCATCGGCCACAGCCAGCCTCCGGTGCCGTTGGTGACGGCCTCCCACACCTGCTCCGGCGTGGCGTCGACCTCGAATTCGCGGGCGATCTCGAATTCCTTGGACATGACGGGCTCCTGACTACTGACGTTCGAGTTCCGGGGTCTGGGGTTTGACCGTGGGATGGACGGCGACGACGATCCGGTGATCGCGGCCGTCCTCGGCGCCGGGTGCGTCGTACTTGCGGATCAGCGCGCTCACGCCCGCCGTCAGCTCCTCGACGAACGCGGCCCGGTCGGCGGCCGAGGCGAACCGCACCTCGCCGTCCAGCGCGTACGTCGCCAGCCGCTTGCGCGCCTTCGCCGCGCCGGTGATCAGCGCACCGACGTCCCGCACCAGCCGGGCGCCGAGTGCGAGCAGCCAGCGCGCGGAGAGCTGGTCGCGGAAGCGGTCCGGGTCGGGCTGCACGGAGGCGAGCGCGAGCGGCGAGATCACGTACGAGGCCGCAGTCGCGCGCATCAGCCGCTCGGTGACGTTGCCCTTGCGCCGCTCGCCGGCCAGCTCGACCAGGCCGTGCCGCTCCAGCGCCTTGAGGTGGTAGTTCACCTTCTGCCGGGGCAGCCCGACCTTGCCGGCCAGCATGGCGGCCGACGCGGGGCCGGCGGTCAGTTCGGCGAGCAGCCGGGCCCGTATGGGGTCCAGGGAGACGGCTGCGGCCTCGGGGTCCTCGATCACGGTCACGTCCAGCATGCGTCCACGGTCTCACCGAAAACTTTTTTTGTCCAGACGGATGGAGTTTTCGGTGGGGGTCCGTGAAAAGACCCGGGCCGACGTACAGCCGACCCGGGCCCCGTGTCGCACGAACCCCGTTACCGCCCGGTGCGCCGCCGCAGCAGCAGCCCCGCCACGGCCACGGCTCCCAGTGCCGCACCGGCGATCAGCACCGGCCGCGGATGCCGCAGCCCGGCCTGAACGACGGTGCGGACGGGGCGCGGCGCGCCATGCTCCACCGCGTGACCCGCCCGGCTCGCCCTGTCCTGGACCGTGTGACCGGCCTGGGCCGCCGTGCTGCGCAGTTGCACGGTCATCGCGCCCGCCTTGTCCCTGAGGTCGGCGGCGCGGGCCCGGGCCCGGCCCTTCACATCGGCCTTCGCCGCCAACTCCTCGACGGTGCCGCCGAGTTCGGTCCTCGTCTCTTCGATCTGCCGCCGCAGCTCCGCGGAGCCCGCTTTCCTGTGGGTCATCGGTGGTGTGCCCTTTCCCTGATCTCCTCGACATCGGCCCTGACGCTGCCGAGGGTCTCCTCGGGCGTGGGGGGCGTGGCGCGGCGCAGCTGGCTGCGGCCGGCCACGGCCAGCAGGCCCGCGATCGCGAACAGCGCCGCGGTGACGATGAGCGCCGCGGCCCACACGGACAGCGTCAGCGAGAGCGCGGCGGTCGCCGTGCCGGCCAGGGCGAGCAGTCCGGCATAGCCGAAGGCGCCCGCGGCACCGAGCAGCCCGCCACCTCGCCCGGCACGCCGTCCCTTCTCGGCCAGCTCCTCCTTGGCGAGGCTCAGTTCCTGCCGCACGAGCCGGGAGAGTTGTTCTGTGGCCTGCGTGACGAGTTCGCCCACGGAGTGGTGCGCGTCGTGCGCAGGGCCGGAGTCGATGGTCCCGGTCACGGTGTCCCGCCTCCTCTCGGTTCGGAACATCCGGGTACCCCGGCCGACCCCGGCTACCCCTGCGCCCCGCCCCCGTCCCCGCGGTCCCCGAGCTCGGCCAACTGACTCTGGAACCAGTCCAGCCGGGCCTGCAGCAGCGCGGCCTCCGCGACGAGTTCGGGCACGCCGAGGCCCTCGGCGCCCGAGGGTCCGCTGCCGCTCGCGGCTCCCGCCACGACCCGCAGCCCGTCCCCGGCCAGCCGTGCGAACGCGGCGAGCGACAGGAACGTACGGCCGCGGAGGCAGGCCGCGCAGGAGGGTGCGAGGGCACGCCAGCCGGGCCGGCCCCAGCCGGCGTCGGCGAGCGACGCCGCGCCGGCGCCGCAGGCACAGGGGCCGACGGTCGCCTTCCGTACCCGCTGACGGGCGTAGCGGAAGCCGCGCTCGAAGCGGATGTAGGCGCCCAGGACCGAGACCTCGAGCAGGACGGCCGCGCGGTGTTCGGCCGTGCACAGCAGCGCCTCGGCGGCCGTGCGCTCGTGCACGCAGTGGAAGCCGCAGTCGCAGCGGCGGTGCGGTGCACGGTGCCGCAGGCCGTAGACACAGGACGCGTCGGCCACGACTCCGTACGGCAGCGCGCCGCCGAGCGACACACCGGTGAACCCCGCCCGGGTGCCGTCCTGGGACAGGACCGGGTGGGCGATCTTGTAGCCGGTCGGCGGCTCCGTCGGGCGTTCCTCCGGAAGCCGCAGCCTCATCGTGCGGCCGGCACCTCTTCGGGCGCGGGGGCCGTGAGGTCCTTGATCTCCTCGGGGAGTTCGAGTTCGTCCTCGTGGACCCGCGGCCGCTCCTCCGCGACTCCGGTGGCCAGTGCCTTGCCGAGCTTCATGACGCCTCCATGGGCTGACGCCGGTGACCGTCCTGGCCATGGTGACCCATGGAGGGTCGATTTGGACATAGGGCCCACCCACCCACTCCGCAGCACCACTTACCAATACCTCTTAGAAGATTTAAGTGGAGCTTCACGATTGGTCTGCCGAGACTACTCACATGACGACAACCGCTCGCTCCACCCCTCCCTTCGGCCGCGCCCTCTGCGCGATGATCACGCCTTTCACCGAGGCGGGCGCGCTCGACCTCGACGGTGCGCAGCGGCTCGCCGACCGGCTGGTGGCGGAGGGCTGCGACGGTCTCGTGCTCTCCGGCACGACGGGCGAGTCGCCGACCACGACGGACGCCGAGAAGGCGTCGCTCGTCACGGCCGTGCGGGAGGCGGTGGGCGACCGGGCCTCGATCGTGGCGGGTGTGGGCACCTTCGACACCCGGCACACCGTCGAGCTGGCACTCGAGGCCGAAAAGGCGGGCGCCGACGGCCTGTTGGTGGTCAGTCCCTACTACAGCAAGCCTCCTCAGGACGCCCTGGAGGCCCATTTCCTGGCGGTCGCGGACGCGTCGGGGCTGCCGGTCGCGCTGTACGACATCCCGGGCCGCACCGGGACCCGTATCGAGCCCGAGACGATGATCCGCCTCGCCGGCCACCCCCGGATCGTGGCGGTCAAGGACTGCTCCTACGACTTCCTCGCCGCCCAGAAGGTCCTCTCCCGCACGGACCTCGCCTACTACGCGGGCTGCGACGAGCACAACCTCGCCCTGTACGCGGTGGGCGGAGCCGGCTGTGTGAGCACGGTCGCGAACGTCGTCCCGGGCCGGCTACGGGCCGTCCTCGACGCGTTCGACGCGGGCGACACGGCCGGGGCGGCCCGGCTCCAGCAGCGGGCCACACCGCTCATCGAGGCGGTGATGTCGGCGGGCCTGCCCGGCACGGTCACCGCCAAGGCGATCCTCAACGCCCTCGGTCTGCCCGCGGGTCCGGTCCGCGCACCCCTGCGGCCCGCCGACCGGGCGACGACCGACGGGCTGCTGGCGGAGTACGAGCGGCTGGTGGCCTGATCGCGGAGGGCGCCCCTCGCCGGAAGAAATTCCCGGGTGCCGCCGCACGCCCGTCCCGTACGGTGGCCCCGTGAGCCGCCCCCTGCTGTTCCTCGATGTCGACGGCCCCCTCAACCCGTACGCGGCGAAGCCGGAGCGACGCCCCGGGGGCTATACGACGCTCAGGGTGGCCCTGCAGCCCGGACGCCCACTGCGGGTCTGGCTGAACCCCTCGCACGGCCGGGCGCTACTGGATCTCCCCTACGACCTGTGCTGGGCCACCACGTGGATGGCCGCCGCCAACCGCTGGATCGCCCCCGTCGTCGGCCTGCCCGAGCTGCCGTACGTCGACTTCGGCGAGGGCCTGTTCGCCGTCCGGCCGGACGGCGTGCACTGGAAGACCGAGGCGATCGTGACGTACGCCGAGGGCCGCCCCTTCGCCTGGGTCGACGACGAACAGAGCCCGGCCGACGACGCGTACGTCGCCGCCCGCCACCCCGGGGCCGCCCTCCTGCACCATGTCAACCCACGGCTCGGCCTGCTGGAGGCCGACTTCGCGGCCCTTACGGAGTTCGCGACGGGCCTGCGGGGGTGACGAAAGCGCCCTCCCGCCTGTGGAGTGGGAGGGCGCTCTGTTGTGCCTGCTGCTCAGTTGTGCCTGCTGCTCAGTTGTGGCTGTTCTGAGGAACGTGCAGGTCACGGGCTCATGTTGCCTCATGGGCCGTGTCGGGGCCGTCCTCGGTGCCACCCGGGTTCCGGAAGACCCGATCCACGGCGGCCCGGGTGCGAGCCTCGCTGTTCGGCATCAGGTGCGTGTACGTCCGGAGCGTGAAGCTCGGGTCGTGGTGGCCCAGGTACTCGCTCAGGGCCTTGATGCTCTCCCCCGCGTCCAGGAGCACGGAGGCGTAGAAGTGGCGGAGGGCGTGCATGCCGTTCTCGCGGCCGAGGGGTATGCCGGCGGAAGTGAGGGCGGGACGCCAAACGCCCGGATTGAAGCGCAGCCGGTTCAGGGCTTGGCTTCGGGCGTTGACGAACAGGAGCGACGCCGACACCGGCGGACCGTCCGGGGTCTTCCATGGCAGGGCGACCTCTACCGGCTCGTGCCTCGTGATGTGCGCGGCCAGCGCGAAGGAGACCGCCTCGGGCAGCGGTACATGCCGTTCCTTGCCGCCCTTGGGAGGGCCGAATACCGGGCGCGTCCCTCGTATGAGCTTGACCTGCCGCACTACGTGGACCGTGCCGCCGAGGAAGTCGACATCCTCAAGAGCCAAACCGAAAATCTCGCCCTGACGGAGGCCGCAGCCCGCGCCGAGGGCCACCATCTCCTGGTAGGCATCCGGCAGGGCCTCGTGCACTGCCATGACGCGCTCGATGGACCAGGGCTTGACCTTGCGGGCATCCAGGGACGGCGCCCTCACCGAGCGGGCGCGGCACGGATTCTCGGCGATGATCCGGTCCTCCACGGCGGCGGTGAACACCGCTGACACATTGGCGAAGATCGAGCGCCGGTAGGACGCCGCGCGACCCGTGGCCTCCAGCTCGCGCATCCACGCGCGCAGGTGCGACGGCCGGAAGGACGCCAGGGGGCGATCACCGAGGTACGGCAAGGCGTGGACCCTGAGCCGGATCTCGACACTCTCGCGGGTCACCGGATCGATGGTCAGCGCTGCCATCCATTCCTTGGCGTACTGCCCGAAGGTCACCGAGCCCGCGGCCGGGTCGATGTACCTCCCCTGGGACATGTCCGCTTCGATGTTGGCCAGCCAGGCGTCAGCCTTGCGCTTCTGCTTGTCCGGGAAGCTCTTGGACTTCTCGGAGCCGTCCGGCGCGATGTACCGGGCGCGGTAGCGGTGGCCGACGCCGTAGCGGTCGGTCTTGACCCTGACGCTCTTGCCGTCCGGGCCGGGAACGGACTTGTACCAGCGATCCTGAACGTGTCCGGCCATCAGGCGGCAGCCCCTTCCATCTGGGACTTGACCCACGCATGCACGTGGTCGGGGTCGTACCGGATGTACCGGCCTACCCGGAATCCCCGAGGACCGATGCGCTTCCGCCGCCACTGGTAGAGGGTCTCCACGCTGGGCAGTTCGAAGAGTTCAACCAGGTCCTCAGGCGTGAGATAGCGGTCGGGCAGTCGGGTCGGCATGGTCACCACTCCCTGTCATCTGGTAGCGCGGCGAGTGCTTCGCGGGCGGTTTCACGGTTGAGCTGGAGATCACGAGCGATCGTGGCGGCGAGCGCGGATTCACCAGGGGTGTGGCCGTGTCCGGCGTACTGCCAGTCGGCGAGGACGAGCACGGTGTCCGGCTCGCGGTCGTCGAGGCCGAGGGCGGCGCGTTCCTGAACGGCGCGGAAGTCCGCGCGCGCCTGGCGAAGAGCGCCGAGAGTGGTCGAGTAGCGGCGCGACTTGGAGCTGAAGTGCCCCCGGAAACCGAGCATGTGAGCCCAGGCCCACAGCCGCCGGTCCGGGTACAGCTTGTCGAGGTCGCGGCACGCGGTGATCAGACGGCGCGCGTGGTCGGGCACGCCGTGGCGGTCGAGTTCGGCGAGTTCGCCGATGCGGCGGTCGAGAGTGCCTGTGTTCTCTGCGGCTTTGGTGGCGTACTTGGCGACGTAGGAGGCAACGGCCTGTTCGGTGAGGTCTGAACCGTCACCGAAGGCCTTCACGGGCCGTACGTCGAGCTGTGTACCCCAGCGGAAGGTGCGGGCGGGTTGGTCGTCGGAGGCCGGGACGCTGACGCTGGTGTAGGAGTGCGTAGCGGCGGCACGGATCGCGTCCGTGAGCAGCTCCGTACGGGCCCACGAGGGCGGTGGAGAATCAGGGCCGTCGGGTCCGTCGAGGCGGATCACAGCGTGGAAGTGGATGGCACCGCGCTTCTGGAATTCGGCGACCTTGCCGTACGAGACCCGGCAGGCGTCGGCGAGTTCACGCTGTGTCAGTCCGGCGCGGGCGGCGATCTCGCGGCGGAGTCGGTTGGCGAAGCGCATCCACAGCTCGCCCGCGTGGTTGTTGAAGAGCACGGCGCCTGCGTAGTCGTAGGTGGCCGGGTCCAGTGCTGTGCCGAGGGAGGCATCGTCCTCGGTGTGGCGGGTGCCGCAGCGGCAGGCGCCGCGGTCGGGCCGGTTGTGGACTGGGCCGAACGAGGGTGCGGTGAGGGTGGTGAAGACGCGCGGGTGGTCGCGGACGGTGGCGGGGATGTCCTTGTCGGGGTCCCCGGCGAGCCCGGCACGGATCAGGTGGTAGGTGTCCCCGGCGTAGGTCCAGGCGCAGGCCGGGCAGCGGGAGGCGCGACGGTTGCCGCAAGCGACGCGGAGGCGCCCGCCCGGCTCGTTCTCGGTGCTGTAGTGGTGCAGGGTCTCGCCGGTGGTCTTGTCCTTGTGCAGGACCCAGCCGCGCAGGTGGATCGGGTCGGCACAGCCGCCGGTGCGCTTGATCTGGTCTTGCCAGCGGTCGAAGCCCGGAATCCCGGCCACCCGGAGGAGATCCCCCAGGGTGATCGGGTCCAGGTCCGCGAAGGTCGCGGCGTTGGTCATGCGCGGCCCCCGGCGAGCTGGAGGACGCGGGCGGGCGCGATGCCGGTGCCGCGGCAGGCCGGGCAGTCCGCGGTGATGGTGCGCAGCTGCCCGCGGTGGTCGCGGCCGCCGATGGTGATGGCGGCGGAGGCGAAGCCATCGCAGTTGGGGCAGATCCGCGGTGTTGTCGTGGTGGCTGGGGTGGGGCCAGTCATGATGGAGGTTCCTTCCGGTTCTGTGGATCGGACAGGGACGGCGTCCGGAGCGGCGGAAGTTTGGCGACCGAGGCCGCTCCGGGGGCCGTTCAGATGCGGCCGGAGCGCTTACGCCCGGCGTTGAAGATGCGCTTGTCCTCGGGCGTGGCGGTGCCGTTCTGGATCCGGTCGGCGATCTCGTTGTGCCGCTTGACGGCCTCACGCTTGACGGCGCGGTACTCGCGTTCGGCTTTGACGGAGTCGGTGGCGGGACGCTTGCTGAAGATGCCCATGTCAGTTCTTCCTTTCGGCGTTGAGGAGGGAGCGCAGGACGACCGCGCACACGGCGACCGAGGCGCCGGTGATGGCCACGGCGAGGAGCATGGAGACGAGGACAGCGCCGACGACCAGGACGACGGCGGTGCCGCCGCCGACGAGGGCGATCACAGCGCCGGGCGTGAGCTGGATCGTGGGCCGGGACGGCGCCGGGGCCACCGGAGCGGGCGGCGGGGTCTGGGTGCCGGGAACGACAACGGTCGGCTCGACGACGGCGGGCGGAGTGACGCGGCTGGTCGGCGTCGGCATGGTCGGGATCTTCGGGCGGAGCATCGGTGATCTCCTCTCTCCAGTGGGCTACTTGACGAAGCTGTCGATGGCCGGGGCAAGGACGCTGTCGGCGAGGAGGAAGCCGCCGAGCAGGAGCACCGCGATGAGCCACGCGGGCGGGCGGATGAGCTTGACGCCGAGGTAGCCGACGACGAGCAGGGCGAACCAGAGCGGGACGTTCATGGGTGGTGGCCTCCTCAGCTGACCTTGCAGCGGTGGGTGCGGGCGGCGAGCTGGGCGGCGGTCTGGCTGGTGTAGTCGGCGGACCAGCCGCAGCGGTCGGCGGTGCACACGGCGGCGTGTTTGGTCTGGCCGTTGCGGTCGCGGTGGGTGCCGATCTGCACGGGGCCGATCTGCATCAGCGAGTGGAAGTGGTCGCGGGCGGGCATGTCAGTCGGTCTCCTCTCGGGTCGTGGCCGGGTCGGGGAAGCTGGCGCGGATACCGGCGGCGGTGGCCGGGTCGGTGGTGCGCTGGGCGGCCTCCTCGGCGAGCAGGTGGGCGAGGTAGGGCCGGTTGGCGGCGGTCATCTCGCGGGCGCTGTCGAGGTAGTCGGCGGCGGTCAGGTCGGCGGGGTCACGCGTCATGGCGATGGGTTCCTTCCGAGTCAGGCGAGTTGGGCGGCGATGGCGTCGGCGAGCTGGGGCGGGACGCCGAGCCGGGCGCGCAGGGTTTCGGTGTCGATCGGGGAGCCGGTGCGGGTCTGGTGGTCCGCGGCGACCTTGCGGGCGTGGTCGACCAGCGCGGCCGGGACGGGCACTGCCGGAGCCGGGTCGGCGGCGGGCAAGGCGGGGGCTTGCTCGGACGCGGTGACCGGGTCGGCTTCCGGCTCCGGGTCGGGGATCGGTTCGGGCTCGATGTCGGGTGTGGGGGCCGGGGCTGCGGGCGCCGGCGGAACCGGCACCCGGTCCCCGGCGGAGTGGGCGAGGAGTGTGCCGCCGAGGAAGGCGAGGGCGGGCCATCCGGCGATGCCGAGCCGGAGTAGGGCGGGCGGGTTGGCCAGGTCGAGGAATCCGGCGGTGGCGACGTTGGCGCCGAGCGAGGCGAACAGGGCGATCAGGAACCAGCACCAGGCCAGCCGGGACGGGCCGTCGGAGCGGAGCCGTCGCCAGGCGGCGACCAGGAGCAGGTCGACGCTGATCGGGTAGGCCCAGGCCTTCCAGCCGTTCTGTCCGGCAGCGGCGGCCAGGTCGTGGAGGTGGGCGAAGGACAGGGCGCCCGCGATGACGGCTTGGACCAGGACCGCGTCGACGCGGAGACTGGGGCGGGCCATCAGGACTCCTCGCCGGGGTCGTAGCCGGGCGGGAACGTGCCCGGCGGCGGCTCCGGCAACGAGGCGGCCAGGCACGGGCCGACGATGTCGATGAAGTCCTGATCGGCGCCGAAGGTGTCGGCGTAGAGGGCGAGTTGGCCGAGCATCACCACGGTGCGGGCGAAGTCCTCGCAGTCAGGGCACATGGCGGGTGATCTCCTTGTTTCGGGCATGGCTCGGGTAGGGACCTGGCGCGAAGCGGTCGCGCCGACCGTGGAGCGGGAGAGATCAGGCAGAGGCCGGGATGGACTCGACGGCCGGGGCATCCACGGGCTCGGGGATGCTGAGTGCGGGCCGGAACGGGGCCAGGCTGGGCAGGTCCGGCGTACGGTCGGCATGCCGGTTGCAGATGTTGACGGCCTGCCGCATCGAGGTGTGCGGGGCACGGATGCGGTGCCAGCCGCCGGTTGAGTCCCCTGCGATGGCGACACCGCGCATGGTGGCGGGGATCTGGATGGCGGCGAGGACGGCGTCCGGGGAGATGTCGCCGAAGGCCATGTTGGCTGAGGTTTCGTCGTTGACGCGGTGGGCGGTTCGGCCGGAGAGCTGGGCGCGGAGCATGGTGATGCCCTTGCCGAGTTCGGAGCCGAAGCGCTGCCCGCAGATCTCCAGGTAGATCCCGGCGGCACGGCCGAGCTGGGCGAGCCGGGCCAGCGCAGTGATGATCCGGTCCCTGCGCTTCTCCTCCTCTTTGGTGGCGAACAGGGCGAGTTCGGCGACCTCGTCGACGAGGACGACGATCGGCGTCGGGCGCAGGTCGGCGGGCAGATCCCAGATGTCGGCGGCGATCTCCGCATCGCAGACGTCGGCGGTGACGCGCTGCTCGGCGCGGATGAGCTGGTAGACGCCCTCCATGTGCGTGACGAGCGACTCCAGCAGCTCGGCGGCAGCGTCCGGGTTGTCGGCGAGCGCGGAGAACCGACGGGCCAGCGGGAACAACTCAACCCCCTGCTTGCAGTCGATCCCGACCAGGGCCACATCCATCGGCGCCAGCCCGGCGACCAGGTTGCGCTGGTACACCGACTTTCCCGACTCGGTGGCCCCGAGGGTGAGCGCGTGGGGTATCGCGCGGTAATCGCGGTAGTGGACCGTGCCGTCCTCCCGCAAGGCGACCGGGACCCGCATCGGGCGGGGTTCAGTCCTGGCAGGCATCTGCACCCGCTTCAGGACGTCGTAGCCCGTCATCCGCACCTCGACCACGCCAGAGCGGAGTTCACGCGAGGTGACGCCGTACATCCCGAAGGAGTGCCGCAGCCGGTCGGAGGCCGCCGCGATGTCGAAGGCGTCCTGTCCGGGCCGGAGCTTGAGCCGCAGGACCAGGCCGGTCCGAGTCGGGCGCATCCGCAGAATCCGCGGCGGGCGGGACTCCGGCGACGGCCGGTTCGTCATCCGGGCGAGGGCGAGACGCCACCGCGAGGGCGGGACGGTCAGGCCGCAGGCGTCCATGACGGACGCGTAGCGAACCAGGACCCGCAGCGCGGCGAGGGCGACCCCGAAGGTCAGCCAGTACCAGGCGGGGCGCCGCCACCGCAGGAGACCCGCAGTGGCGACGACCAGCACGAGCGCGACCATGAACCAGGTCATGGTCAGGCCGCCTTGGGCTTCGCGGCAGCGGCGGCGAGCGAGGTCACGGCGACCGCGCGGAAGGCGATGCCGTGCCGCTTCTGGCCGTTGAACTCGTTCTCCCACGGCCGGGCGATCAGGCCGGTCAGGGCGACCGGCGTACCCATGCCCAGCTCACCGGAGATACCGGGCTCGGGGACGGTGATGGACAGGATCTCGACCTCGTCGTTCGCCGCGAACATCACGTCGACGGTCATCAGCGTGGCGCCGGTCTCGGCGTCGGTGGCGATCTCGCCGGTACGGCGGTCCTTGACCTTGGGCTGCGGCGTCTTGGCGACCATCACGGTCGCGGCGGAGGTGTCGACGGGGATCTGACGCATGATGGAGTCTCCCTGTTGGGATAAGCCCCGGGCTGCGCTGTGATCTTGGCGGATGGCACGCAGCCCGGGGCGGCTTGTTGTTGCGACACCACTGAAACTACTCGCAGAAAAACTGCGAGTCAACAGAAAAACTGCGACTAGTAGGAGAACTCCGAGTCTGCGAGACTGAGTGCGACGAGAAGGAGGCAGGAATGGCCAACTATGGGCTTTTTGTTCGCTTCACGCTGCGCGACGGGGCAGAGGAAGCGTTTGACGCACTGATCGAGGAGACCGCCGCAGGGATCCGGGCGCACGAGCCCGGCACGCTGGTCTATGCATGCCACGAGGTCGAGGGCGCGCCCAACGAGCGGATCTTCTACGAGCTGTACGCCGATCGCGCTGCCTTCGAGGAGCACGAGCGTCAGCCGCACACGCGTCACTTCCTGGCCGAGCGCTCCAAGTACGTCGAGAAGACCGAGGTTGACCGCCTTCAGCCGTATGCCGGCAAGTACCCCACCGGAGCCGAGAAGTGACGGCTTCCGACACCAAGACGATTGGCCAGAGGGTCAAGGAGCTCCGCCGCGCGGCAGGCATGTCACAGAGCGACCTTGCCGCTGCCATGGGGCGCTCCGAGAGCTGGGTCTCGCAGGTCGAAAGAGGCGTACAGCCCGTCGAGCGGCTGTCCGTCCTTCAGGCTCTCGCCGATGCGCTCAACGTGCCCGTACGTGACCTACGGTCGGACGCCGCCGCCCCGGTGGAGGAAGCCGAGCCAGAGGAGCAGGCGAAGAGCAATGATCTCGACGGCCTGCGGGTGGCCCTTACCGGTCATCCCGCGTTGGGCAGCCTCTTCCAGCAGCCCCCGGCCGAGCCGACTCCATCGCTTGCCGACTTCCGTCAGCAGGTAGACGAGGCGTGGACTCTCGTGCACGCGTCGAGCTACGCGGCACTGAGCGATCATCTCGCCAAGCTGCTCCCGAGCATCGAGGCCGCAGTACGCCACGCGCCAGCAGGCGAGCGCACAGAACTCCATGCCCTGCGCGCCAAGGCGTACCAAGTGGCCGCGGCAAGCTTTACGCGGCAGGACCAGGCGGATGCGGCGTGGGTCGCGGCCGACCGAGCACTCCAGGCGGCCGAACTTGCAGGGCAGCCGTTGGAAGTGGTCGCGAGTCTGTTCCGCATGGCGCACGCTTTCATGCGGCAACAGCACATGGACCAGGCCGAGCAGGCAGCGCAATCCGCGGCGGCCGTTATGGGTCCGAGGACAGAGGCCCCGACATGCCCGCCGGAGGAACTGTCACTCTTCGGCGCCATGAACCTCGTCCTTGCGGTGATCAACGCGAGGGAGGGCAACCGAGGGCGGACCCACGAGCACATCGACCGAGCGCGCGGAATCGCGGCGCGGTTGGGCGGGGACCGCAACGACTTCGACACGGAGTTCGGGCCGACGAACGTCGAGATCCACGCCGTGAGTACGGCGGTGGAGTTGGGGGACGCGGGGCTTGCCCTAGAGGTGGCCCAGCAAGTTGACGCATCGGGTCTTTCACCCGAGCGGCAGTCACGTTTCCTGCTTGACGTGGCGCGGGCGCACGCGCAGCGGCGACACGTCGGCGAGGCCACAGCCGCACTCATGGAGGCCGAATCCCTGGCGCCCGAGCAGATCCACGACCACCACCTGGCCCGTGAGGTCATCCGCGACTTGATCCAGCTCTCGGACCCTCGCATCCCCGAGTCGCTGCGCAACTTGGCCGAGCGAAGTGCTGTCATCTAGGGAGCCGAAGCCCGAAGCCCAGCGCGGTGGGAGTTTCCCTACATC
This sequence comes from Streptomyces sp. HUAS ZL42, assembly GCF_040782645.1. GTDB lineage: Bacteria > Actinomycetota > Actinomycetes > Streptomycetales > Streptomycetaceae > Streptomyces. The sequence goes on along the minus strand of NZ_CP160403.1, from coordinate 7,483,588 downwards.
ATCAAGGCCCGCGCACGGCGCGGGCGCGCGCCGCCTCAGCGGCGCGGCCTGCCTCCTAATGGCGCGGTAAGACGATGGGCTTCTCATGCCGAGCGTCTTGGGCGGGTCTGTATGTGGTGATCCGTAATCGCTCCTGAGGCCTGACCTCTCAAGACAGAGTCGGCCCCCACGTGCCTGCTCGCCCATGTGCAGCATCGCGGGGGTGGCGGGGCCGGTCCGCGCTCATGCCTTCGTCCCGCGCGGACCGGCACCGCCACCCCCGCTCGCACACAAGCAGCGGCATCGTTGGCTCTCGTGGTCCAAGCCGCCGCCAGGGAACACCTCTCACCGCTCGGCGAACGCCCCAGTTCCGCAGCTGACCGAGACCCCTGACGGCCGCTGGGATTGCGAACGGCTAATCGGATGACGGGCCCGTGAGCCCTGCCATTAGGGAGACGCGCAACCCCGCCACGGCGACCACCACACCACCGGCACCCACCCAAGGACACCCCTATGACCAGCGTGTTCTGCGGCATCGACTGGGCCACCGACCACCACGACATCGCACTGCTCGACGAGGCCGGCACCCTCCTGGACAAGCTCCGCATCGACGACACCCCAGCCGGCCTGAGCCAGCTCCTTCAGCTGCTGGCCCAACACGGCGACAGCCCAGACAACCCGATCCCCGTCGCCATCGAGACCTCTCACGGCCTCCTGGTCGCCTGCTTACGCACCACCAGCAGACCCATCTACGTGATCAACCCGCTCACCGCCGCCCGCTACCGCGACCGCTACGCCCTCAGCCGCAAGAAGTCCGACCACCTCGACGCCAAGGTCCTGGCCCACATCCTGCGCACCGACCCCGCAGAACACCGCCCTCTGCCCGCAGACAGCCACCTTGCCCAGGCCGTCGCCGTCCTGGCCCGAGCCCAGCAGGACGCCGTCTGGGACCGCGTCCAGACCGGCAACCGCCTCCGCTCCCACCTGCGCCAGTACTTCCCCGGCTTCCTCACCGTCTTCAAGCACTTCCGCGAAGGCCTCGCCTCACCCGTCACCCGCACCCTGCTCGCCGCGGCCCCCACGCCCACCCAGGCCGCCCAGCTCACCCGCCCCCAACTGCGAGCCATCCTCAAAAAGGCCGGCCGCCAACGCGAGATCACCGGCGAAGTCGAACGCCTCCACACCTTGCTGCGCGAACCCCAGATGCAGCAACCGCCCCTGGTCGAGCAGGCCATGGGCACCAAAGCCCTTGCTCTGCTGCGGCAGTTCGACGCCGCCTGCACCAGCGCCGACGAGCTCGAAGCCGCCACCACAGCCGCCTTCACCACCCACCCAGACGCCGAAATCATCACCAGCTTCCCCGGCCTCGGCGCCCTCACCGGCGCCCGCATCCTGGCCGAACTCGGCGACGACCACACCCGTTTCCCCACCGCCCGCGCACTTAAGGCCTACGCCGGATCAGCCCCCATCACCAGATCCTCCGGACGCAAGACCACCGTCCTGGCCCGCCACATCAAGAACCAGCGCCTCGCCTCAGCCGGCTACATCTGGGCCTTCGCCGCCCTCACCGCATCCACCGGAGCCCGAGCCCACTACGACCGCCGCCGAGCGGCCGAAGAACGACACGTCGCAGCCCAACGCAACCTCTTCAACCGCCTACTCGGCTGCCTCCACCACTGCCTCACCCACCACATCCCCTACGACGAACAGACCGCCTTCCCCGACACGGCTTGACTGATCAACCGCATCGGATGTCTGTCTTCGCCCCGGCTGGCCGCGCCCGGCGGCGCGCTCGGCGGCTGCGGGCATGAAGTGGGGAGACACCCTCTGTGGCTGGGGCGGTCGGCTCCACGGCTTTAGGCAGCCACTTTGGGGCGAGCCTCTAAGATCTTGGCCCCAACGTCGTGCTTTAACGGGCAGGTCCACAGACTGCCCGACTCGCCATCAGCTTACGGGGCCAAGATCACTCGCCCCAAAGCAGCTCCAGCCCAAAGCCGCTCCGCCGCCTTTACCTCAGCACCCCCGAGAGAGCCTAATCACATAACAGGGGGCGGATATTTCACCTTGAGCGCCCCTTCAAATCCCGGCGGTGCTTTCACGAGAGGCGATTTTCCAATTAGCGAGAGAACTCTATTCACGATAGTTAGCACATACACCCTGGCAGCTGCGTCAAAAGTTTGAATATAGTCGAGATCAAGAAGGACCCGCTGCCCCGGAATTAGTTGAAGGCTAGGACACGCATCGCAAAGTCTTCGATCTGCAATCCCGGCACGATGAGCAAGTGTGTTCCGAATCTGCTGGGCCTCGTAGAGAAGATCTTTGACTCGCCGATCAACTTCTCCGGCTAGGCGACTCTGCGGTTCACCGTTGATCTCAATCGAGTTAAGCAAATCCTCGAAGACTGCTATACCCGACCGCAGGCCGACTTTCTTTTCCCTCTGTATCTCCGTCACCAGGTATCTCAACCTGTCAGACTCCGAGAGCTCCATGTAGTCAGACAAGGCAATCTTGATCTTCTTCACGCTTGCGCTTCGAAGCGAATCCGGAAAGATCTCCATACAGGCGACACAAAAATCCTCAACGAAAGCTTCGAGTGCCCCCCACATTCCCATCAGCGCCTGGCCGTGGAGCAGCGGAAAACCTCGCTCTTTCTCGCTCTTAGCGAAGTGCGCACGCTTTTCCGCCTCGGCCTTCTGCTCGGACGTAGGCTTTACCTCTGCTGACGCAAAATCATCCTGCAGCACCAGCTCCATGAGCTCAACGTGCTCTATCGAAAAGTGCGCCCCCCAGTGTGCCAGTGATACCACGCTGAGCGAGTCATTGAGGTGCTCCGCAAACCGATCAAGGAGTTGAAGCAATTTGGCGCCTTCGATTTCCACAGCAGCGAGTTTAGAGGATCTGCGGCCTGGGGGGTTCCCGTTTTCAAAGACCACCCTGGCCTGCGCGCCTCAGCACGCGCATCAACTGCGAGTCCGCTTCCCCACACACGAGCGCCCTCCCGGGCCGTCCTCGGGCCGTGGAAGGGCGCTCAATGGTGACCAACGTCGACAACTGCCGACAGCTCGGCAGCAGGTCAGAGCGTTGACCGATAAGGCGGCCGCAGGTCACGGCCGCCGGTGATCAGTTGTGGCTGTGCAGGATCTCGTTCAGGCCGCCCCACTCCGCGTGGTTCGGCACCGCCTGGACCGCGCCGGTCACCGAGTTGCGGCGGAAGAGGATGTTGTTCGCGCCGGACAGCTCGCGGGCCTTGACGAGCTGGCCGTCGGGCAGGGCGACCTTGGTGCCGGCGGTGATGTACAGGCCCGCCTCGACCACGCAGTCGTCGCCGAGGGCGATGCCGACGCCGGCCTCCGCGCCGACGAGGGAGCGCTCGCCGATGGCCACGCGCTCCTTGCCGCCGCCGGAGAGCGTGCCCATGGTGGAGGCGCCGCCGCCGATGTCGGAACCGTCGCCGACGACCACGCCCTGCGAGATGCGGCCTTCGACCATGGACGTGCCGAGGGTGCCGGCGTTGAAGTTGACGAAGCCCTCGTGCATGACGGTGGTGCCGGCGGCGAGGTGGGCGCCGAGGCGGACGCGGTCGGCGTCGGCGATGCGGACGCCCGCCGGGGCGACGTAGTCGGTCATGCGCGGGAACTTGTCCACGCCGAAGACGCTGACGTGCTGCCCACGCGCGCGTGCGGCCAGGCGGACCGTCTCCAGGGTGTCCACGGCGACCGGGCCGAGGGAGGTCCAGGCGACGTTGGCGAGGAGGCCGAAGATGCCGTCCAGGTTCTGCTCGTTCGGCTTCACCAGGCGGTGCGAGAGCAGGTGGAGACGCAGGTAGGCGTCGTGGGTGTCGAGCGGCTTGTCGTCCAGCGAGGAGATGACCGTACGGACCGCCACGACCTCCACACCGCGTACCTCGTCCCGACCCGTGGCGGCGACGCCGTGCTCGCCGAGCAGTTCACGGGTGCGCTCCGTGTCGAGCCTCTCGGTGCCGGCAGGGCCGGGCTCGGCGGACAGTTCGGGCGCGGGGAACCAGGTGTCGAGGACGGTGCCGTCGGCGGCGATCGTGGCGAGACCGGCGGCCACGGCGCCGGTGGTGCGAGGAGCAGTCGTGTCGGTCATGAGGGAAAACTAACCGGCGGGGGGCTGCGGAGGCCAACCCGCGGGGCGGGCGTCTCAAGTGGTGGCAGTGCGCTTGCCTCCGGCGGTCGGGCGGGGCCTGCTGCCGGAGGGTGGCTCAGGGGCGCGCGGTGGTATGTCGAACTCGCCGCGCCCACGGCCCGTGGGTCCGCCACGGCCCGTGGGTCCGTCGGGGTCGTGGCGGTGCGTCGAGCCCGCGGCGGGTTGCGCCCCGCTGCCTGCTGCCACAGTGGGGGGTGCTGGGACCGGCTGAGCGGCGGGCTGCGACACACCGCCACGACCCGCTCCTGTCGTCTCGCGGCTGCCGGCGCGTGGTCTCCTCGGTCTTCCGCTGCGGCGGTCCGCGATCAGTACCGCTCCCCCGGCCGCCAGGGTCAGTGCCGTGCACAGGGGCCACAGGAGGGTGGGCGCCGTTTCGTACAGGGCTCCGCCCAGTGGGGGCGCCAGCACTGTGCCGCTGATCGAGACGCCCGCGTAGAGGGACTGGAAGCGGCCCTGGACGTGGGCCGGGGCCTCGTCGGCGACGTAGGCCGTGGCCGTGGTCTTGTAGAGGAGCTCGCCGAGGGTGAGGAGGGTCATCATCGTGGCGGCTGTGGTGAGGGTGGCGCCGGGCAGTAGGGCCGCGTAGCCCGCGGCCACCAGCAGCAGTCCGGCGGCGACAATGCGCAGCGGTCCGCGGCGGCGCAGGGCCAGTGCCGTGGGCAGTTCCAGGCACAGGAGGATGCCGCCGTTGATCGCCAGCATGGCCCCGTACACTCGCGCGTCGAGGCCGTGGTCCGCCAGGAAGACCGGGAAGGTCGAGTACTGCTGCCGGTACACGATGTCGGTGACGAAGATCGCCGCCAGCATCAGCAGTACTGCCGGGCGGGCTCGTAGTTCCGGCCACATCCCGCCGGCGGCGTCGTGACCGGGTTCGACCGCCGCGCGGGGCGGTACCACCCGAGCGATCCAGCAGGCGAGGCCCAGGCTGCCCAGACCCTCCGCCAGGTACAGCCAGTCGTACGAGAGGTGGGTCGCCACCAGTGCGCCCAGTATCGGGCCGACGGTGAATCCGCCGTTCGCCGCCGCCCGCACCACCGCGAACGCCTGGCGCCGGGAGCCCTCGGGCACGATCACCGCGACCAGCGCGGAGTTGGCGGCGCGCTGCACGCCGGAGGCGTACTGGGAGAGGGGCAGGACCAGGTACAGCGCGGGTGTCGGCAGCAGGGGTACGGCGGCCAGGAGCAGGCCCGAGGTCGCGGCGGATGTCAGGAGTACGCGTCGGTGGCCGAAATGGTCTCCGTACCAGCCGCCGGTGAAGTTGCCGGCCACCAGGCCCGCGCCTCCGATGCCGGTGAGCAGGCCCGCCTCGCCAGCGGTCAGGCCGCGCGGGCCGGTCAGGTAGAGGAACAGGAAGGCGAAGCCGACGCCGACGACCATGTTGGCGAAGGTCCCGCAGGCCAGTAGCCACACCGAGCGCGGTAATTCCCGCAAGGCTCGCATCCGTCCCCCCACGTTCCGAGTGAGTTCCTTTTGGGAACTCACTCTGTCAGCATGGCAGCCTCGGGTCAACGACGAACGGTCGACGGAGGGAAGGGGACGGGTGCCATGGCCCGCAGGACGAGCCTGGAGGATTCCACCTGTGCCATCGCACAGGCCCTGGACGTCGTCGGCGACTGGTGGACCCTGCTGATCGTGCGGGACACCGCGCGCGGGGTGCACCGGTTCGACGAGCTGCAGCGTGAACTCGGGCTGTCCCGGAAGGTGCTGACCGAGCGTTTGCGGCTCCTCGTCGAGGTCGGTGTTCTGGATCGGGTGCCGTATCAGGAACGTCCGGTCCGCCACGAGTACCGGCTCACTCCGCGCGGGCGCGCCCTGCTGCCCGTCCTGGTCGCCCTCCAGGACTGGGGGGACGCCTGGGTGCTGGGCGACGGTGCCACGAGCGCCACGGCAGTGGAGGCGTCCGCGGAGGCTCGGCGGGTTCACGAGCTCGTCGGGACCCGGATTCCCGCGCTTCGACTCCTCGATCACGAAGGGGAGTTGCGCGATCCGGTGGCCGACGGCACCCCGCACACCGTCCTGTACTGCTTTCCCGGTGCCTACGCCCGCCCGGACGCCTATCCCCCCGGCTGGTCGGACATCCCCGGCACGCCCGGCTGCACCCTGGAGTCCTGCACCTATCGGGACCGGCTCCCCGAGTTCCGTTCGGCGGGGGCCACCGTGCACGGGGTCTCCACCCAACGACCGGACGAGCAGCGCGCGTTCGCGGCGAAGGAACGGCTGCGGTTTCCGCTGCTGTCGGATGCCGAGCTGTCCCTGATCGCCGCGCTGCGGCTGCCGACGTTCCGTGCGGCGGGCGTGAGCCGGCTCAAGCGGCTCACGCTGGTCGTCGACCGGGAGCGGGTCGTGCGGTACGTGCAGTATCCGGTGACGGACATCGCGGGGAGCGTGGACGCGGCGCTGGCGGCGGTCAGGAGGCTGCGCGTGGGATGACCCGCGCGAGCGCCTCGCGCGCGTACTCCTCGTCGTACGGGGTGTCGGTCAGCAGGACCTGCAGACAGATCCCGTCCATCAGCGCGACGAGCGCACGCGCCGTGAGCGGATCCGTGCGGGGGGCGAGGAGATCGGCGAGGTCCTGCGCCCACTCGGCGGCGACCGGGCGCAGGGCGGGGCGACGCAGGGCGGCTAGATAGAGCTCGCACTCCAGCTCGACACCGGTGCGGTCACCGGCGAGCCATTCGCCGAGCAGTCCCGCCAGGTCGGCGGCCAGGTCGGTGCGGGAGTCCGCCAGGCCGCCGCGCGCGGCGATCACCTTGGCGAAGCCCTCGTTGGCCTGTCGCAGTGCGGCGACCATCAGCTCGTCGAGGGTCACGAAGTGATATGTCGTCGAGCCGAGCGGCACATCCGCCTCGGCCGCGACCGACCGGTGGGTCAGCCCGGCGATGCCCTTCTTTCCGACGACCCGGATCGCCGCGTCGATGATCCGCTGGCGTCGCTCGGGGTCGTAGCGCCGGGGCATCAGTGCGCGCCTCCCAGGTTCAGCACCACCACGCCTCCGATGATCAGGGCGATGCCGGCCGCCTTGGCGACGGTCATCCCCTCCCCCAGGAACGCGATCCCGATCGTGGCGATGGCCGCGGTGCCCACTCCGGACCAGATCGCGTACGCCGTGCCGACCGACACGGTCTTCAGGGTCTGCGCGAGCAGCGCGAAGGAGACGCCGTATCCGAGGACCGTCAGCACGGACGGCCACAGCCTGCTGAAGCCGTCGCTGTACTTCAGCGCGGTCGTGCCGGCCACCTCGGCGGCGATGGCCGACATCAGGAAGAGAAACCCCATGCGTACCAGCGTACACAACGATGCGTACGAGTGTACATATCAGCGCGCGCGGCATGGTGCCCGTTCTCCGCCCCCGGGTCGGCCGACCGGCCAACGGCGCCTCACCCAGGCGCATTTCATCGGACGTCAGCCGGTCCGGGGAGCTCCGGACACGATCTGGAAACCGCTCGCTTCAAACGGCTGCTCGAAGCGGCCTCGGTCCACTACTGTGCATCTGCTTCACCATTCACACACCGGGTCACCGCAGCCGCGGCCGTCGCCATGGGCCCGCTGGAGGAACAGCGCATGCCATTCAAGAAGTCCCAGCCCCCTCAGGGTCAGCCCTGGGAGAACGGCTGGGCCCCGGACACGTCCCGGGCACCGGGAACACGTCGCCTCTGGCTGGCCGGTGCGCTCGCCGTGGCCACCGTCGCGTCGTGCATCACCGCCGTCGTGATGATCGACAACCATTCCGACGACGCGTCGACGTCCGGGAAGGGCGCCACGACATCCCCGGCCGAGGCGACGGGGCCCGGGCTGATCTACTTCGCCACGCCGTCCACGCCGGGCGCCACCGCCCCCGCTGCCAAGAAGAGCCCGTCGTCGGCGGGGGCCTCTTCGCCGACCACCCGCAAGCAGAGTCCCACGCCCACGGCGTCTGGTGCCGCGACTCCCTCCAAGTCGTCCTCGACCAAGCCCGGTTCGTCCAAGCCCCCGACGAAGTGGACCTCCGTGCGCTCGGTCAACTACCCCGACCGTTACTGGCATGCGAGCGGCGGTTACGTGAGGCTCGACCCGGTCGGTGGCTCCGAATCCCGCGAGGACTCCACCTTCAAACTGGTCAAGGGCCTGGCCAACGCCTCCTGTTACTCCTTCGGCACGGCCGACGGCAAGTACCTGCGCCACCGCGATTTCGTCCTGCGCGCCGAACGCAACGACGGATCCACCCTGTTCTCCCAGGACGCCACCTTCTGCCCCGAGTGGTCACCGTACTCGGGCGCCGTGATGCTCCGGTCGGTGAACTACCCCAACTACGCCCTGCGCCACAAGAACTTCGTGCTGCGCCTGGACCCGTACGGCTACAACACCACCAACCGCGAGGACTTCTCGTTCCGCCTCGTGGACGGCCTCGCCTGAGCAGAACCGCAACCCACACGCATGTGGCCCCCGGCGGATGCCGGGGGCCACACGTGTCAGGTCCTCAGACGTTGAACCCGAGCGCCCGAAGCTGCTCGCGCCCGTCGTCCGTGATCTTGTCGGGGCCCCACGGCGGCATCCACACCCAGTTGATGCGCAGCTCGCTCACGAGGCCGTCCGTGGCGGACTTGGCCTGGTCCTCGATGACGTCCGTCAGCGGGCAGGCCGCGGAGGTCAGCGTCATGTCGACGGTCGCGATGTTCGCGTCGTCGATGTGGATGCCGTAGATCAGGCCCAGGTTGACGACGTCGATGCCCAGCTCGGGGTCGACGACGTCCATCAGGGCCTCGCGGAGCTCCTCCTCCGAGGCCGGCTTCATCTCCACGGTGTCACTCATGCCGTCTTCCTTTCGGCGTCGGCTCCGCCCAGCGCCTGGGCCGTCGCGTCCTTCCACGCCATCCAGCTCAGGAGGGCGCACTTGACCCGGGCGGGGTACTTGGAGACGCCGGCGAACGCGACCGCGTCCTCCAGCACCTCCTCCATCGCGTCGTCGGGCTCGATCCGGCCCTTGGACTGCATCAGCTCCAGGAAGGTCTCCTGGATCTTCTGCGCCTCGGCCAGTTCCTTGCCGACGAGGAGTTCGTTCAGTACGGAGGCGGAGGCCTGGCTGATGGAGCAGCCCTGGCCCTCGTACGACACGTCCTCGATCTTCGTGCCGTCGTACTTCACGCGGAGGGTGATCTCGTCGCCGCAGGTCGGGTTCACGTGGTGAACCTCGGCGTCGCCATCCCTCAGACCACGCCCGTGCGGGTTCTTGTAGTGGTCCAGGATGACTTCCTGGTACATGGAGTCCAGCTTCATGCGATCGCTCGCCAACCCCTCAGCCGAAGAAGTTCCGTACGTGCTCCAGTCCGTCGACCAGAGCGTCGATCTCGGCCGGCGTGGAGTACAGATAGAACGACGCCCGCGTGGTCGCAGGAATTCCGTACCGGAGGCAGACCGGGCGTGCGCAGTGGTGGCCGACGCGGACCGCGATGCCCTGCTCGTCGAGGACCTGGCCCACGTCGTGCGGGTGGATGTCGCCCAGCGTGAAGGAGATGGCGGCCCCTCGCTCCTCGGCCGTCGTCGGGCCGATGATCCTCAGGTCCTGCACCTCGCGCAGCCGCCGCACCGCGTACTCGGTCAGCGCGTGCTCATGGGCGAGGATCTTGTCCATGCCGATCGAGTTGAGGTAGTCGATCGCCGCGCCCAGACCGACCGCCTGCGCGATCGGCGGGGTGCCCGCCTCGAACTTGTGCGGGGCGGGGGCGTACGTCGACGAGTGCATGGACACCGTCTCGATCATCTCGCCGCCACCCAGGAACGGGGGGAGATCCTCGAGCAGCTCCTGGCGGCCCCACAGGACGCCGATGCCGGTCGGGCCGCACATCTTGTGGCCGGTGAAGGCCACGAAGTCGGCCTGCAGAGACTGGACGTCCAGGGGCATGTGCGGCGCGGCCTGCGAGGCGTCGATGCAGACCAGCGCACCGACCTCCTGTGCGCGGCGCACTATCGCCTCGACGGGGTTCACCGTGCCCAGGATGTTCGACACCAGGACGAAGGAGACGATCTTCGTCTTCTCCGTGATGATCTCGTCGATGTTGGACAGGTCCAGGCGGCCGTCGTCGGTCAGGCCGAACCACTTCAGCTTCGCGCCCGTGCGCTGCGACAGCAGCTGCCACGGCACGATGTTGGAATGGTGCTCCATCTCCGTGATGACGATCTCGGTGTCGGAGTCCACGCGGTAGGGCTCGTCGGCCCAGCCCAGCATGTTCGCCACCAGGTTCAGCGACTCGGAGGCGTTCTTGGTGAAGATCACCTCGTCGCGGCTCGGCGCGTTGATGAACGCGGCGACCTTGTCGCGCGCGCCCTCGTACAGCGCCGTGGCCTCCTCGGCGAGCACATGCACACCGCGGTGGACGTTGGCGTTGTAGCGCTCGTAGTACTCGCTCAGGGCGTCCAGCACCTGGCGCGGCTTCTGCGAGGTCGCCGCGTTGTCCAGGTACACAAGCTTCTTGCCGTCGTGGACCAGTCGGTCCAGGACGGGGAAGTCCTTGCGGATCGCCTCGGTGTCGAGGAGGCCCGGCAGCTGTGTCACGCGGATGCGCCACCCTTCGTGTATGCCTCGTAGCCCTCGTCCTCCAGCTTGTCGGCGAGCTCGGCGCCGCCGGACTCCACGATCCGGCCGCCCGAGAAGACGTGGACGTGGTCGGGCTTGATGTAGCGCAGGATGCGCGTGTAGTGCGTGATCAGCAGGGTGCCGACCTCGCCGGTCTCGCGGACGCGGTTGACGCCCTCGGAGACGATGCGAAGAGCGTCGACGTCGAGGCCGGAGTCGGTCTCGTCGAGGATCGCGACCTTCGGCTTGAGCAGCTCGAGCTGCAGGATCTCGTGGCGCTTCTTCTCACCGCCGGAGAAGCCCTCGTTGACGTTGCGCTCGGCGAAGGACGGGTCCATGTTGAGGCGCTCCATGGCCTCCTTGACCTCCTTCACCCAGGTGCGCAGCTTGGGGGCCTCGCCGCGGATCGCGGTGGCGGAGGTGCGCAGGAAGTTGGAGACCGAGACGCCGGGGACCTCGACCGGGTACTGCATCGCCAGGAACAGGCCCGCGCGGGCGCGCTCGTCGACGGACATCTCCAGGACGTCCTCGCCGTCGAGAGTGACGGTGCCGGAGGTGATCGTGTACTTCGGGTGGCCCGCGAGCGAGTAGGCGAGGGTCGACTTGCCGGAGCCGTTGGGGCCCATGATGGCGTGCGTCTCGCCCTGCTTCACGGTGAGGTCGACGCCCTTGAGGATCTCCTTCGTGGCGTTGTCGGCCTCGACGGTGACGTGCAGGTCTCGGATTTCAAGCGTTGCCATGGATTGCCTCAGGACTCCTGGGTGAGGGAGACGAGCACGTCGTCCCCTTCGATCTTTACGGGGTATACGGGGACGGGGCGCGTCGCGGGAAGGCCGGACGGCTTGCCGGTGCGCAGGTCGAAGCTGGAGCCGTGCAGCCAGCACTCGATCTGGCAGTCCTCCACCTCGCCCTCGGAGAGCGAGACGTTCGCGTGCGAGCAGATGTCGTTGATCGCGAACACCTCCCCCTCGGTCTTCACGACCGAGACCGGCGTGCCGTCGAGTTCCACCCGCTTGGGGGTGTCCTCCTCCAGCTCGCTCAGCCCACAGGCGCGTACGAACGTTGACGAGGCAGTCATGCGACCGACGCCTCCAGCTCCTCCTCGATCTTGGCGATGAGGCGCTCCTCGATGTCCTCGACGCCGATCTGCTGGACCAGCTCGGCGAAGAAGCCGCGGACCACCAGGCGACGGGCCTCGTGCTCCGGGATGCCGCGGGCCATCAGATAGAAGAGCTGCTCGTCGTCGAAGCGGCCGGTCGCGCTCGCGTGACCGGCGCCGACGATCTCGCCGGTCTCGATCTCCAGGTTCGGCACCGAGTCGACGCGGGCGCCGTCGGTGAGAACCAGGTTGCGGTTCATCTCGTACGTGTCCGTGCCCTCGGCCTTGGCCTCGATCAGAACGTCGCCGATCCACACGGCGTGCGCGTCGTCGCCCTGGAGCGCGCCCTTGTAGACGACGTTCGACTTGCAGTGCGGGGTGTTGTGGGTGACCAGGAGGCGGTGCTCCTGGTGCTGCCCGGCGTCCGTGAAGTACAGGCCGAAGAGCTCGGCCTCGCCGCCGGTGCCGGCGTAGGCGACGCGGGGGTGGAGACGTACGACGTCGCCGCCGAAGGTGACCACGAACGACTTGAAGGTGGCGTCCCGGCCGATCAGCGCGTTGTGCTGGCCCACGTGCACGGCCTTGTCGTCCCAGTCCTGGACCGAGACGACGGTCAGCTTGGCGCCGTCGCCCAGGATGCAGTCGACGTTGGCGGCGAGCACGGCGTCACCGGTGTGGTCGATGACGACGACGGCCTCGGCGAACGCGCCCAGCTCGATGACCTGGTGGCCGTAGGCGGTCCCGCCCTCGCCGTGCACGGCGATGCGGATCGGCTCGGTGAGGACCGTCTCCTTGGGGACGGTGACCACGCCGGCCTTCTCGAACGCCGAGTACGCCTGGGCGGCGACGCGGTCCACCGGGGTGCCCGCCCTGCCCAGGCGCGCGTCGTCGCGGCCGACGGTCTCGACGATGACACCCTCGGGGGCATCGACGGCGACCTTCACGCCCTCGCCGGTCGCGACGGCGGTGCCGTCGTGCAGACCGCGCAGCCGCTCCAGCGGGGTGAACCGCCACTCCTCCTCGCGGCCGTGCGGGACCGGGAAGTCCGCCACGTCGAAGGACGGGGGCGCGCTCATGCGCGTGGCGACGGTCGATTCGGCGGCCACCGCGATCTGGCCCGCGGTGGTGGACCCCACGGGGATGTTCTGAGCCTCAGCCATGGCTGTCGGTCTGCTCTCTTCCTACGTCAGAAATTGCTGGCTGCTGTCGGGGGCGGGCCTCAGCCGACCGCGCCTTCCATCTGCAGCTCGATCAGCCGGTTGAGCTCGAGGGCGTACTCCATCGGCAGCTCCTTGGCGATGGGCTCGACGAAGCCGCGCACGATCATCGCCATCGCCTCGAACTCGCTCAGACCGCGGCTCATCAGGTAGAAGAGCTGGTCCTCGGAGACCTTGGAGACGGTGGCCTCGTGGCCCATGGACACGTCGTCCTCACGGACGTCCACGTAGGGGTACGTGTCGGAGCGGGAGATGGTGTCGACGAGCAGCGCGTCGCACAGCACGTTCGACTTGGATCCGGCAGCGCCCTCGCCGATCTCGACGAGACCGCGGTAGGACGTACGACCGCCGCCACGCGCCACGGACTTCGACACGATGTTGGAGGACGTGTTCGGCGCCATGTGGACCATCTTGGAGCCGGCGTCCTGGTGCTGCCCCTCGCCCGCGAAGGCGATGGAGAGGGTCTCGCCCTTGGCGTGCTCGCCCATCAGGTAGACGGCCGGGTACTTCATGGTGACCTTGGAGCCGATGTTGCCGTCGATCCACTCCATGGTCGCGCCCTCGTAGGCCACGGCACGCTTGGTGACCAGGTTGTAGACGTTGTTCGACCAGTTCTGGATCGTGGTGTAGCGGCAGCGGGCGTTCTTCTTGACGATGATCTCGACGACCGCGGAGTGCAGCGAGTCCGACTTGTAGATCGGGGCCGTACAACCCTCGACATAGTGCACGTAGGCACCCTCGTCGACGATGATCAGCGTCCGCTCGAACTGGCCCATGTTCTCCGTGTTGATACGGAAGTAGGCCTGGAGCGGGATCTCCACGTGCACGCCCTTCGGCACGTAGATGAAGGAGCCGCCCGACCACACGGCGGTGTTCAGCGACGCGAACTTGTTGTCACCGACCGGGATGACGGTCCCGAAGTACTCCTTGAAGAGCTCCGGGTGCTCCTTCAGCGCGGTGTCGGTGTCCAGGAAGATGACGCCCTGCTCCTCCAGGTCCTCGCGGATCTGGTGGTAGACGACCTCCGACTCGTACTGTGCGGCGACACCCGCGACGAGGCGCTGCTTCTCCGCCTCCGGGATGCCGAGCTTGTCGTACGTGTTCTTGATGTCCTCGGGCAGGTCCTCCCAGGACTCCGCCTGCTTCTCCGTGGAGCGTACGAAGTACTTGATGTTGTCGAAGTCGATGCCCGACAGGTCCGAGCCCCAGTTCGGCATGGGCTTCTTCTCGAACAGGCGCAGGCCCTTGAGACGGAGCTTGGTCATCCACTCCGGCTCGTTCTTCTTCGCGGAGATGTCGCGGACGACGTCCTCGCTCAGACCGCGCTTGGCAGAGGCACCGGCCTCGTCGGAGTCGGCCCAGCCGTATTCGTACGTGCCCAGACCCTCGAGCTCAGGGTGGGCAGTCTCCGTGGGGAGAGTCATGCGGGGTTCCTCCCGGCCGTGCTTGCAGATGCGTCAGTGGAAATCTTGGGGATGAACGTCGTGCAGACGCCGTCGCCGTGGGCGATGGTGGCCAGCCGCTGTACGTGCGTTCCGAGCAGCTCGGCGAAGATCTCCGTCTCCGCCTCGCACAGCTGGGGGAACTGCTCCGCGACGTGGGCCACCGGGCAGTGGTGCTGGCAGAGCTGCTCGCCGACCGGTGCGCTGCGCGCCGTAGCAGCGTACCCGTCGACACTCAAGGCCTTGGCCAGGGCTTCGGCGCGCTTGTCCGGCGTCACGGCCTCGATCGCCTCGCGGTACGCGCTCGCCTGCGCGGCGATCCGGGCGCGGGCGAAGGCGGCGACCGCCTCCTTGCCGCCCTCCTGCTCGGCGATCCAGCTCAGCGCGTCCGCGGCCAGCTTGTCGTACGACTGGTCGAAGGCGTCCCGGCCGCAGTCCGTCAGGGCGAAGATCCTGGCGGGACGGCCGCGCGTACGCGCGCCGTACACCCGCTGCTCTCGCGCCTCCACGACGTCGTCGGCGGCCAGTGCGTCGAGATGCCGGCGTACGGCGGCCTGCGTGAGGCCCAGCCGTCCGGCGAGCTCGGCGACGGTCGACGGCCCGTGGTCCAGGATGGACCGCGCGACCCGGTTGCGCGTGGAACGCTCCCCGGTCGCGAGCTCCTCCTGCGGGGCCCCCGAGGGGGTCTCCCGAGCCGCTCCGACGTTTTTCACAACGCCATTGTTGCGTAATTCCTCAAACGCAGGCAACCCGCGCATGGGCCGGCCGGCGGTGCCCTGCGTCACTTAGGCATACCTAATCTGACCTGCGAAAATGATCTTTGATCGATCAAACCACCTGGTCGTCGGGCGTCGCGGGCGCGGGCGCGCACACCCACGGACACCGCCCCCGCTCCCCTGAGCCCCCAACTCCCTACCTAGACTCTGGACCCATGCGAAGTGAGCCTGTCGTCCAGGTCCGGGCCCTGGTGAAGCGGTACGGGACAAAAACCGCGGTGGACGGCCTCGACCTGCTGGCCCGCGCGGGCGTCACCGCCGTACTCGGCCCCAACGGCGCCGGCAAGACGACCACGGTCGAGACCTGCGAGGGCTACCGCAAGCCGGACTCCGGCACGGTGCGCGTCCTGGGCCTGGACCCGGTGAGACAGGCTCGCGAGCTGCACCCCCGCATCGGCGTGATGCTGCAGTCCGGCGGCGTCTACTCCAGCGCCCGGGCCGACGAGATGCTCCGCCACGTCGCCAAGCTGCACGCCCACCCCCTGGACGTGGACGCCCTCATCGAGCGGCTCGGCCTCGGCGCCTGCGGCCGCACGACGTACCGCCGCCTCTCCGGCGGCCAGCAGCAGCGGCTCGCGCTCGCGATGGCGGTCGTGGGCCGACCGGAGCTCGTGTTCCTGGACGAGCCGACCGCCGGCCTCGACCCGCAGGCCCGCCGGGCGACCTGGGACCTCATACGGGATCTGCGCGCCGACGGCGTCTCCGTCATCCTGACCACCCACTACATGGACGAGGCCGAGCAGCTCGCCGACGACGTCGCGATCATCGACGCGGGCCGGGTCATCGCCCAGGGCACCCCCGAGGAGCTGTGCCGCGGCGGCGCCGAGAACACCCTGCGGTTCGTCGGACGGCCGGGCCTCGACGTGGGGTCCCTGCTGAAGGCCCTGCCCGCCGACTGCTCGGCCGCGGAGCTGACGCCCGGTTCCTACCGGGTGGCCGGCAAGGTCGACCCGCAACTGCTCGCCACGGTCACCTCGTGGTGCGCACAGCACGGCGTGATGCCGGAGAAGATCTCGGTCGAACGGCACACGCTTGAGGACGTCTTCTTGGAGCTGACCGGCAAGGAGCTGCGCTCGTGACCACGACCACCCCCGGCACGTACGCCCCCAGGCCCGGCGCCGCCCCCCTCCCCCGCATGATCGCGACCCAGGCCGCGCTCGAGACGAAGATGCTGCTGCGCAACGGCGAACAGCTGCTGCTCACGGTCGTGATCCCGACGCTCCTGCTTGTCCTGTTCAGCTCGGTGGACATCGTCGACACGGGCGCGGGCGAGGCCGTCGACTTCCTCACCCCCGGCATCCTCGCCCTCGCCGTCATGTCGACGGCGTTCACGGGCCAGGCGATCGCGACCGGCTTCGAGCGCCGCTACGCCGTGCTGAAGCGCCTGGCCTCGTCGCCGCTCCCGCGCTGGGGGCTGATGACGGCCAAGACGGTGTCGGTCCTGGTGACGGAGATCCTGCAGGTGATCCTGCTGACGGTGATCGCCTTCGCCCTGGGCTGGTCCCCCCACGGCAACCCCTTCGCCGTCCTGCTCCTGCTGGTCCTGGGCACCGCCGCCTTCTCGGGGCTCGGCCTGCTGATGGCGGGCACGCTGAAGGCGGAGGCGACCCTCGCCGCCGCCAACCTGGTCTTCCTGCTGCTCCTCGTCGGCGGCGGTGTCATCGTGCCGCTGGACAAGTTCCCCTCCGGTGCCCAGGACGTGCTCGGGCTGCTCCCCGTCTCGGCGCTGTCGGACGGACTGCGGGACGTGCTGCAGCACGGGGCGGGGATGCCGTGGGGCGACCTGGGGATTCTCGCGGTGTGGGCAGTCGTGGGGCTGGGCGCCGCGGGCCGGTTCTTCAAGTGGGAGTAGTCACGTTGGCGATCCCCTCGTGAAACCGTGCACAAGCGGCGCTCTACGATGGGGCGCGTGCCAAACGTGACCCGCGCCGATGCCGTAGCCGCCGTGCGCAACCCGCTCGCCTTCATCGCCGCACGCTGGACCCCGGATCCCCGGACGGTGCAGCGGGCGGCTCTCGCCGCGCTCGTCATGTCGGTGGTCATCGTGGTCACCGGCGGTGCCGTACGGCTCACGGGCTCCGGACTGGGCTGCCCGACCTGGCCCAAGTGCACCGACGACTCGCTCACCGCCACCGGCGCGATGGGCGTCCACGGCGCCATCGAGTTCGGCAACCGCATGCTGACGTACGTGCTGTGCGCCGCCGTCGGCTGGGCGATCATCGCCGCGCGCTCGGAAAAGCCGTACCGGCGCAGCCTGACCCGGCTGGGCTGGGCGCAGTTCTGGGTCGTGATGGGCAACGCGGTCCTCGGTGGCATCGTGGTGCTCGTCGGCCTGAACCCGTACACGGTCGCCGCCCACTTCCTGCTCTCCTCGGCCCTGATCGCCGTCGCCACGGTCATGTGGCAGCGCACCCGGGAGGGCGACGGGGCGGCCAAGCCACTCGTCGGGAAGGCCGTTCAGCAGCTCGTGTGGTTCCTGGTCGCCGCCTCGGTGCTGCTGATCGCCGTCGGCACGGTGGTCACCGGCTCGGGACCGCACGCGGGCGACTCCAGCGAGGTCGAGCGCATGCCGCTGAACTGGGAGACGGTCAGCAAGCTGCACGCCGTACTGGCCTGGATCGTGGTGACGCTGACCTTCGCCCTGTGGTTCGTCCTCAAGGCGGTCGACGCGCCCAGGGCTCCGCTGGACCGGACGCGGGATCTGTTCGTCGTGCTGCTGGCGCAGGGTGTCATCGGATACGTCCAGTACTTCACGAACCTGCCCGAGGTCCTGGTCGGCCTGCACATGCTCGGCTCGGGTCTGGTGTGGATCGCGGTGCTGCGGGTGCTGCTGGCGCTGCGCGAGCGGCCCGACGTGGCCGCCGATCTGCCGGGGCCCTCGGCCGAGGCGACGCTGACGAGCGCGTGAACCCGCCTCACACCAGTCCGTAGACGCGGCGCGCGTTCCCGGCCGCGACCATCTCCGCCACCCGCTGCGCGTCCTCCAGCGACCACGCCCCGTCGGCGACCCACCCGCCCAGCACTCTGCCGAGCGCCTCGCGGAACAGGCGTGCGCCCACCACGTGCAGCTCGGGCAGCCCCTGTGCCCCGCTGGAGAAGAGGATCTTGCCGAAGGGGGCCAGCTCCAGGATTTCGGCGAGTACGGTCGCGGCCCGGGCGCCGGTCCGTACGAGCGCGGCGCCCGAGTCGGCGTAGACGTGCGGGAAGACGCCGGCCAGGTGGGCGGCGTGGCGGTGGTACGGGTAGCCGTGCAGCAGGACCAGGTCCGTGCCGAGACCGGCGGTCGCCCGGACGAAGTCCGTGAGCAGGACAGGGTCCGTACGGTCGATGCGCTGGCCGGGCTCCCCCAGACCGGCGTGCAGTTGCAGGGGCAGCCCCGAGGCCACCGCGATCCACAGCAGGTGCCGCAGGAGCACCGGGTCGCTCAGCTCTCCGCCCACCCTGCGCCCCGCCAGCCAGCGGCCGGCCGCACCCCGCACCTCCCCCGGTCCGGGCGGCTCGGGCGCGATCGCGAGGCCGTGCCGCACGCCCGCGACGGAGGTGAAGGCCACGGCGTTCGCGGCGGCGCCGTGCACCGACTCGGCGAGGTTGGCGAGGAAGGACTCGACGGTGCCCGAGGTGTCGGCGACCTGCTCGGCGAGGAGTTCCAGGCGCACGATCTCGTGGGCGGCGGCGTCGCCCGCGGAGGCCAGCTCGGTCGGTCCGGTGAGATCGCCGGGCAGGCCCGTGTCGACCAGGTACGTCGTGATGCCGCTGCCGCGCAGCAGTCTGCGGCCCGCTTCGAGTACGCCGAGTTCACGACGCCGGGCGAGATAGCGGGCGGGTGCGCAGTGCGGTTCCAGGCCGAGGAGCGGGGGGCACCAGCGACGTACGGCGAACCCCGTCTGCGTGTCGAAGAGCGTCGTACCGGGGGCGGGCGGGCCCTCGGTGCGGGCCAGCTGGGCCTCGAAGGTGCCGAGGCCCAGCTCTGTACGGAGCACTCCGTGGCAGTACTGGTCCACGAGGGACGGCGTTTCGATCATCCGGGCTCCCCGTGTTGACTTCGTCCTCACGGGGGCTAACGGGTGAACGGGGTTTCAGGTCGCGGCGGAGCCGCATATCGATACAGCCCCCGCCCCTCAGCCACGTTGTTCAGCCGTTGCTCGGTCCGCCGACCTGAATTCCGGCCATCCTCGTCCACTCGTACGGGCCCGTCCTCACCTTCGCCGCGAACTCGCCGTCGAACGACTCGTGGACGGTGATCCCCGACTTCTCCACCGCCTTCTCGGCGATCGCGTACGAGGGGGCCACCAGGTCGCCCCAGCCGCCGTCCTCGCCCACGAGGACGATGCGGGCGCCCCGCTCCCCTATGTACGCGACCTGGCCCTCGGCACCGCCGTGTGCCTTGGAGAAGGCGTCGATCTGCTTGGCGAGGCGGGCCACCTTGCGCTCGGCCTTCGCGTCAACCTGCTGCGTGTCTGCCATGGTCAGGATGCTACCGACGGGTAGATCAAACGGCGACGGGCGGGGTGCGTGGCCTTGACCACGCACCCCGCCCGTCCCTGAGGAGATCAGCGCAGGAAGGGGTCCACCGCGACGGCGACGAACAGCAGCGACACGTAGGTGATGGACCAGTGGAACAGCCGCATCTCCTTCAGCTTCGCGCCCGTCACCTCGGCCTTCGCGCGGTTCTGGAGTGCGTGCGCCTCCCACAGCCACCAGCCGCCGGCCGCCAGGGCGACCACGGTGTAGAACCAGCCGGTGTAGCCGAGCGGGGTCAGCAGCAGGGAGACCGCGACCATCACCCAGCTGTAGAGCACGATCTGCTTGGCGACGACCTTGTTGGAGGCGATGACCGGCAGCATCGGCACGCCCACGCGCGCGTAGTCCTCCCGCACCTTCATGGACAGCGGCCAGTAGTGCGGCGGCGTCCAGAAGAAGATGACCATGAAGAGGACGACCGGGGCCCAGGAGATCGAGTTCGTCACCGCCGACCAGCCGATGAGCACCGGCATACAGCCCGCGATGCCGCCCCACACGATGTTCTGCGACGTACGGCGCTTGAGGATCATCGTGTAGACGACGACGTAGAAGAGGAGCGCTCCGAGCGACAGCCAGGCGGACAGCCAGTTGACGGCGAGACCGAACAGAAGCGTCGAGACGACGGCGAGGGTGATGCCGAAGGCCAGGCACTCACGCGGGCTGACCATGCCGGTGACCAGCGGGCGCTGCGAGGTGCGGTCCATCAGCGCGTCGATGTCACGGTCGATGTACATGTTCAGCGCGTTGGCGCCGCCCGCCGAGAGGTAGCCGCCGATGCAGGTCAGGAGCACAAGGCCGAGGTCGGGTACGCCCTGCTGCGCGAGGAACATCACCGGAACTGTGGTGATCAGCAGCAGCTCGATGATCCGCGGCTTGGTCAGAGCCACGAAAGCCTTGACACGGGCCCCGAACGGCCGGTGGCTCGGGCTCTGGCTCGCACCGAGCACCCCCGCTGGACGGGATTCGACGGCCGTCACGCACACCCCTGACAGAGACATCCCAGCAAGCCTCCCCTGTGATGTCCCGGCAAAGGCTCGCGCGTACCACGCCACTGTAGACGTTGCCCAGACCCGGATATTCGCGGGGGTGGGGTCGTGTTGAGTCACCCCCGCGGAAGAGCTCTCGGGCACTCTGTTGAGCACTCGTACGAGCGGCTCCGTATTCACTTGCCGAATGCGACCTTGACCAGTCGGGAGGCGGATCCCCGCGAGTCCCGGCAGTCTGGAATGACTCGAAAAAATGCACGTTCTTACGGGGGTAGGCTCGACCACGGCCGGTGGGCGCCGCGTGCACCGGCATTTCGACATGTGTGACATGTGGAGAGGAGCCCTGACCCAGGGTGAGCACCAAGCCGACCACCACAGACCTCGAGTGGACCGAGTTGGATCAGCGGGCCGTGGACACTGCCCGTGTCCTGGCCGCCGATGCCGTACAGAGGGTCGGTAACGGCCATCCCGGTACGGCGATGAGCCTGGCGCCTGCCGCGTACACCCTCTTCCAGAAGGTGATGCGGCACGACCCGGCGGACCCGGACTGGGTCGGGCGTGACCGCTTCGTGCTGTCCGCCGGCCACTCGTCCCTGACCCTGTACACGCAGCTCTACCTGGCCGGGTTCGGTCTGGAGCTGGACGATCTGAAGGCGTTTCGGACGTGGGGTTCGAAGACCCCGGGTCACCCGGAGTACGGGCACACCAAGGGTGTGGAGACCACGACCGGTCCGCTCGGCCAGGGGGTCGCCAACGCCGTGGGCATGGCGATGGCCGCCCGCTACGAGCGCGGTCTGTTCGACCCGGACGCGGCGCAGGGCGAGTCCCCCTTCGACCACTTCGTGTACGTCGTCGCCGGTGACGGCTGTCTGCAGGAGGGCATCTCCGCCGAGGCGTCCTCGCTGGCCGGTCACCAGAAGCTCGGCAATCTGGTCCTGCTGTGGGACGACAACCACATCTCGATCGAGGGCGACACCGAGACGGCCGTCTCCGAGGACACCGCTCTGCGCTACGAGGCCTACGGCTGGCATGTGCAGCGAGTCGCTCCGAAGCCGGACGGCGACCTCGACCCGCACGCGATCTACCACGCGATCGAGGCCGCGAAGCAGGTGACGGACAAGCCGTCCTTCATCGCGATGCGTTCGATCATCGCCTGGCCGGCTCCGAACGCGCAGAACACCGAGGCCGCGCACGGCTCGGCGCTGGGCGAGGACGAGGTCGCGGCCACCAAGCGTGTCCTGGGCTTCGATCCCGAGCAGACCTTCGAGGTCACGGACGAGGTCATCGGCCACACCCGCAAGGCGCTGGAGCGCGGTGCCGAGGCGAAGGCGCAGTGGGAGAAGTCCTTCCAGCTGTGGCGGGACAACAACCCCGAGCGCGCCGCCGAGTTCGACCGCATCGCCGCGGGTGAGCTGCCGGCCGGCTGGGAGGAGAAGCTCCCGGTCTTCGAGCCCGGCAAGGGCGTCGCCACGCGTGCCGCGTCCGGCAAGGTGCTGCAGGCGCTCGGCGCCGTCATCCCCGAACTGTGGGGCGGCTCCGCCGACCTCGCCGGCTCGAACAACACCACGATCGACAACACGTCGTCGTTCCTCCCGGCGGACAACCCGCTCGCGGAGGCGGACCCCTACGGCCGCACGATCCACTTCGGCATCCGCGAGCACGCGATGGCCGCGGAGATGAACGGCATCGCGCTGCACGGCAACACCCGTATCTACGGCGGCACGTTCCTCGTCTTCTCCGACTACATGCGCAACGCGGTGCGCCTGTCGGCCCTGATGCACCTGCCGGTGACGTACGTGTGGACGCACGACTCCATCGGCCTGGGCGAGGACGGCCCCACCCACCAGCCCATCGAGCACCTGGCCTCGCTGCGTGCGATCCCGGGCCTGAACGTGGTCCGCCCGGCGGACGCCAACGAGACGGCGATCGCATGGCGCGAGATCCTGGGGCGCTACACCAAGGAGTTCGGCAAGGGGCAGCCGCACGGTCTCGCCCTCACCCGTCAGGGTGTGCCGACGTACGAGCCCAACGAGGACGCGGCAAAGGGCGGTTACGTCCTGTTCGAGGCGGAAGGGCCCGAAGGGCAGAACACGGACGCCCAGGTCATCCTGATCGCCACCGGTTCCGAGGTGCACGTCGCCGTCGAGGCGCGTGAGCAGCTCCAGGCCGACGGGGTGCCGACGCGGGTCGTGTCCATGCCGTCCGTGGAGTGGTTCGAGCAGCAGGACCAGGGGTACCGGGAGAGCGTCCTGCCGCCCGCGGTGAAGGCTCGCGTCGCGGTGGAGGCCGGTATCGGTCTCACCTGGCACAAGTACGTGGGAGACGCCGGTCGCATCGTTTCCCTGGAGCACTTCGGTGCTTCGGCCGACGGCAAGGTCCTCTTCCGCGAATTCGGCTTCACTGCCGAGAACGTGGCCGCCAAGGCCCGGGAATCCATCGCCGCTGCCCAGCGCTGACGCTCATATACAACACGTAGGAGATTAATTCCATGACAGACGCACTCAAGCGCCTCTCCGACGAAGGCGTCGCGATCTGGCTGGACGACCTGTCGCGCAAGCGGATCACGTCCGGCAACCTCGCCGAACTGATCGACCAGCAGCACGTCGTGGGCGTCACCACCAACCCGACGATCTTCCAGAAGGCCATCAGCAGCGGAGACGGCTACGAGCAGCAGCTCGCGGACCTCGCCGCCCGCAAGGTCACCGTGGAAGAGGCGGTCCGCATGATCACCACGGCGGACGTCCGGGACGCCGCCGACATCCTGCGCCCGGTCTTCGACGCCACCGAGGGCCAGGACGGCCGGGTCTCGATCGAGGTCGACCCGCGTCTGGCGCACAACACGCGGGCGACGATCGCCGAGGCCAAGCAGCTGGCCTGGCTGGTCGACCGCCCGAACACGCTGATCAAGATTCCGGCGACCAAGGCCGGTCTCCCGGCGATCACCGAGGTCATCGGCCTCGGCATCAGCGTCAACGTCACGCTGATCTTCTCGCTCGAGCGCTACCGCGAGGTCATGGACGCCTACCTGTCCGGCCTCGAGAAGGCGAAGGAGCGCGGTCTCGACCTGTCGCTGATCCGTTCGGTGGCGTCCTTCTTCGTCTCCCGTGTGGACACCGAGATCGACAAGAGGCTCGACGCCCAGGACACCCCCGCGGCCACCGCCCTGCGGGGCAAGGCGGCCGTCGCCAACGCGCGCCTGGCCTACCAGGCGTACGAGGAGTTCTTCTCCTCGGACCGCTGGAGCGCGCTGGAGAACGCGGGCGCCCACAAGCAGCGTCCGCTGTGGGCCTCCACCGGAGTGAAGGACCCGGCGTACAAGGACACCCTGTACGTCGACGAGCTGGTGGCGCCGAACACGGTGAACACCATGCCGGAGGCCACCCTGCTGGCCACCGAGGAGCACGGCTCGATCACCGGTGACACCGTGCGCGCCACCTACGAGCAGGCCCGCGCCGACCTCGACGCGATCGAGGAGCGCGGGATCTCGTACGACGAGGTGGTCCAGCTCCTGGAAGACGAGGGCGTCGAGAAGTTCGAGGCGTCCTGGAACGACCTCCTGAAGTCGACCGAGGCCGAACTCAAGCGCCTCACCCCCTCGGAGGGCTGACATCTTGGCGCCTTTTGCCGGTTCCGGGGCGAACCCGCTCCGTGACCCCGCCGACCGACGGCTCCCGCGTATCGCGGGGCCGTCGGGCCTGGTCATCTTCGGCGTCACGGGCGATTTGTCACGAAAGAAGCTCATGCCCGCGGTGTACGACCTCGCGAACCGGGGTCTGCTGCCGCCGGGCTTCTCGCTGGTCGGCTTCGCCCGCCGCGAGTGGCAGCACGAGGACTTCGCGCAGGAGGTCCACGACGCCGTCAAGGAGCACGCCCGTACGCCGTTCCGTGAGGAGGTCTGGCAGCAGCTCATCCAGGGGATGCGCTTCGTCCAGGGCACCTTCGACGACGACGAGGCCTTCG
This sequence comes from Streptomyces sp. HUAS ZL42, assembly GCF_040782645.1. Lineage (GTDB taxonomy): Bacteria > Actinomycetota > Actinomycetes > Streptomycetales > Streptomycetaceae > Streptomyces. The sequence goes on along the minus strand of NZ_CP160403.1, from coordinate 7,458,888 downwards.
AGCGGCTGCGCGGCACCATCGAGGAGCTGGACAAGGCGCAGGGCACGGGCGGCAACTTCGCCTTCTACCTGTCGGTGCCGCCACGCTCCTTCCCGGTGGTCATCCAGCAGCTGAAGAAGCACGGTCTGGCGGACCAGACGAAGGAGTCCTGGCGCCGCGCGGTCATCGAGAAGCCCTTCGGTCACGACCTGGAGTCGGCGAAGGAGCTCAACTCGATCGTCCACGAGGTGTTCGCCCCGGACCAGGTCTTCCGCATCGACCACTACCTGGGCAAGGAGACCGTCCAGAACATTCTGGCGCTGCGCTTCGCCAACACGATGTTCGAGCCGATCTGGAACCGGTCCTTCGTGGACCATGTGCAGATCACCATGGCCGAGGACATCGGCATCGGCGGCCGCGCCGGCTACTACGACGGCATCGGCGCCGCCCGTGACGTCATCCAGAACCACCTGCTCCAGCTGATGGCCCTGACGGCCATGGAGGAGCCGGCCTCCTTCGACGCGGACGCGCTGGCCGCCGAGAAGACCAAGGTGCTCGGCGGCGTGAGGCTGCCGAAGGACCTGGGCCGGGACACCGTGCGGGGGCAGTACGCGGAGGGCTGGCAGGGCGGTGAGAAGGCGGTCGGTTACCTCCAGGAGGAGGGCATCGACGCCAACTCGAAGACCGACACGTACGCCGCGATCAAGCTGGCGATCGACAACCGGCGGTGGGCCGGGGTGCCGTTCTACCTGCGCACCGGCAAGCGGCTCGGCCGCCGCGTCACCGAGATCGCGGTGGTCTTCCAGCGGGCCCCGCACTCTCCCTTCGACCACACGGCGACGGAGGAGCTGGGCAAGAACGCGATCGTCATCCGTGTCCAGCCCGACGAGGGCGTCACCGTCCGCTTCGGTTCCAAGGTGCCGGGCACCTCGATGGAGATCCGGGACGTGTCGATGGACTTCGCCTACGGCGAGTCGTTCACGGAGTCGAGCCCGGAGGCGTACGAGCGCCTGATCCTCGACGTGCTGCTCGGCGACTCGAACCTCTTCCCCCGCACGGAGGAGGTCGAGCTGTCCTGGAAGATCCTCGACCCGATCGAGCAGTACTGGGACAAGCACGGCAAGCCGGCTCAGTACCCGGCCGGCACCTGGGGTCCCGTCGAGGCGGACGAAATGCTCGAGCGAGACGGACGGAGCTGGCGCCGGCCATGAAGATAGACCTCACGGACACCACGGCCAGCAAGATCAACAAAGCCCTGGTGCAGGGCCGGAGGGCGATCGGCACGCCGGCCGTGGGCATGGTGCTCACGCTGGTCATCGTCACGGACGAGGAGAACGCGTACGACGCCCTGAAGGCCGCGAACGACGCCTCGCACGAGCACCCCTCGCGCACCCTCGTCGTCATCAGGCGCGTCTCGCGCACCCCCCGTGACCGCACCCGGTCCCGCCTGGACGCCGAGGTGCGGGTGGGCGCGGACGCGGGCACCGGCGAGACGGTGGTGCTGCGGCTGTACGGCGAGGTGGTCGACCACGCACAGTCGGTCGTGCTGCCGCTGCTGCTGCCGGACGCGCCGGTCGTCGTCTGGTGGCCGGTGAACGCGCCGCTCGACCCGGCGGCCGACCCGCTGGGCGCGCTGGCCCAGCGCCGCGTCACCGACACCTACGCCTCCGAGCAGCCGGTACGGGAGCTCGGCGCCCGCGCCGACACCTACACGCCGGGGGACACGGACCTGTCGTGGACCCGCATCACGCCCTGGCGTTCGATGCTGGCCGCGGCCCTGGACCAGGTCACCTGCGAGGTGAAGGCCGTCGAGGTGGAGGGCGAGGAGTTCAACCCGAGCTGTGAGCTGCTCGCGATGTGGCTCGCGGACCGGCTGGACGTGCCGGTGCGGCGCTCGCTGTCGTCGGGTCCGGGCCTGACGGCGGTCCGTATGGACACCAGCTGCGGGCCGATCGTCCTGGACCGCGCCGACGGTTCGCTGGCCACGCTGTCCATCAAGGGCCAGCCCGACCGTGCGGTGGCGCTCAAGCGCCGTGAGACGGCCGAGCTGATCGCGGAGGAGCTGCGGCGGCTGGACCCGGACGACACGTACGCCTCGGCGCTGCGGTTCGGGGTGGAGCGGCTGAGCGCGTCGCTGCCGGTGCCCGACGCGGTGACGGTCTCCGAGCCTCCGGCGCAGGAGGATGCGCCGGCCAAAGGAGAAGCGGTCCCCACTCCCGGCGAGGCAGCTGCTGAAGCACCCGCGAAGGAAGCGACGGCGCAGGCCCCGGTGAAGAAGGCGGCCGCCAAGTGAGCGCTCCCCAGCTGGTCGTGCACCGCGACAAGGAGCTGATGGCCCAGGCCGCGGCGGCCCGGCTGATCACGAAGATCGTGGACGCGCAGGCCTCCCGGGGCCATGCGTCCGTGGTCCTCACGGGCGGCCGCAACGGCAACGGCCTGCTGGCCGCGCTGGCGGCCGCTCCCGCCCGGGACGCCGTCGACTGGGGCCGGCTGGACCTGTGGTGGGGCGACGAGCGGTTCCTGCCCGAGGGCGATCCCGACCGCAATGTCAGCCAGGCGCGCGAGGCGCTGCTCGACGCGGTGCCGCTGGACCCGAAGCGGGTGCACGCGATGCCCGCGTCGGACGGGCCGTACGGCGCCGACGTGGAAGCGGCGGCTGCCGCCTACGCGGAGGAGCTGGCGCGGGCGGCGGGGCCGGAGAACCATGGCGCGGTGCCCACGTTCGACGTGCTGATGCTGGGCGTCGGGCCGGACACGCACGTGGCCTCGCTCTTCCCGGAGCTGCCGGCGCTGTACGAGACCGAGCGCACGGTGGTCGGTGTGCACGGCGCGCCGAAGCCGCCGCCGACCCGGGTGAGTCTCACGCTGCCGGCGATCCGGGCGGCGCGTGAGGTGTGGCTGCTGGCGGCAGGCGAGGACAAGGCGCAGGCGGTGGCGATCGCGCTGTCGGGGGCGGGTGAGGTCCAGGCGCCTGCGGCGGGGGCGCGTGGCCGGGCCCGCACGCTGTGGCTACTGGACGCGGCGGCGGCATCGCAGCTGCCGCGGTCCCTGTATCCGCCGGCTTCGCCGTGAGTTGGGGGCGGCGGTGGGCTTTTCGCCCCCGCCGCCCCTACCAGTCCCTTCCCCAGGGCCCCGCCCCATCCCCAGGGGCCCCGTCCCTTCGACCCCGCCTCGCCCACCCACCACCCAACGGCGGAGCCCCCTGGCGGCGTGGGGCGAAGGAGCCGAGCTCACTTGACCGACCCCGCCATCACCCCCTGCACAAAGTGCCGCTGGAACGCGAAGAACACGACCACCGGCACGATCAGCGACAGGAACGCCCCCGGCGCGAGCACATCGATGTTGCTGCCGAACTGACGTATCTGCGACTGCAGTTGGACCGTCAGCGGCTGCGACGAGCTGTCGGCGAACAGCAACGCGACCAGCATGTCGTTCCACACCCACAGGAACTGGAAGATGGCGAGGCTGGCGATCGCGGGCCGCCCCACGGGCAGCACGAGCCGCGTGAAGATGCGCCACTCGCTGCCTCCGTCCATCCGCGCCGCCTCCAGCATCTCCTTCGGCATCTCGGCGAAGTAGTTGCGCAGCAGGAACACCGCGAACGGCAGCCCGTAGGCGACGTGGAAGAGCACGACCCCCGGAATCGTGCCGAACAGCCCCAGTTGGCCAAAAAGTTTGGCCACCGGCAGCAGCCCGATCTGCACGGGCACCACCAGCAGCGCCACCACCAGCAGGAACAACGGCTCCCGCAGCGGGAACTCCAGCCAGGCGAAGGCGTATCCGGCGAGCGCCGCGATCACCACGACCAGCGTGGTCGCCGGGACGGAGATCAGCACGGTGTTCCAGAAGGACTGCGTGATACCGGCGTTCTTCAGCAGCGCCGAGTAGTTGTCGAAGGACAACTGGCCGGGACTGGTGAACACCGTCCACCAGCCGCCCGTCACGGCCTCCTCGGCCGACCGCATCGAGGACAGGAACAGCCCCGCCAGCGGGGTCAGCCAGATCAGGCCGACCACCACCAGGAAGGCCTGCACCAGCCCGTTGCCCAGGCCGCGCCTGACCGCGTTCATCGCTGACTCCTTCGGAAACGGCGAACGTTGAAGACCATCGCGGGGACCACGAGGAGCAGGAGCAGCACGCCCAGCGCACTGCCGAGCCCCTGGTTGTTGCCGCCGCCGAAGGACACCAGCCACATCTGCGTCGCGAGCACGGTGGCGTCCTCCTGCACCGGCCCGGGCGCGATGATGTAGACGAGGTCGAAGACCTTCATCACGTTGATCACGAGGGTCACGAAGACGACGGTCAGCACCGGTGCGAGCAGCGGCACCGTGATCCGCCGGAAGATCTGCCACTCGTTCGCCCCGTCCATCCGCGCCGCCTCCAGCGCGTCGCGCGGCAGCGTCGACAGACCCGCGCCGATCAGCACCATCGCGAAGCCCGTCCAGATCCACAGGTACGCCCCGATGATCGCCGGCGTGACGAGTGCCGGACCGAGCCAGGAGATTCCGTCGTACGGCGGTGCGAAGTTGGACGCCGGCAGCTGCACCGCGTACGTACCGGAGTCCAGCCCGGAGAAGCGGAAGGAGCCGTCGGACACGGTCGTCGTGCTCGCGACGGTCCGCCCGTCACGCACCGCCTCCACCGTCATCTCCGGCAGCCCGCTCTCCCGTCGGTCGACCTTGCCCTGTTGCCCTCCCCCACCGGGGGTGAAGTCCAGGTAGACGACCCCGCGCAGTTCGTCGGGCGCCGGCCTCTGCCCGGCCGCCTCGTACGCGGGCCGGGCGCCCGCGGGCAGGTCCTCGGGCTGCACGCCGACCATGCCCAGCGTCACGGAATCACCCGGCGACACGGACGCGTCCGTCCGGTACGAACCGTCCGCGCCCTCGGTCAGCCCCTGCCCGTCCCTGGCCCGCGCCGTCGGATACGACGAGGAGCCCGCGAAGGCGTCGTGCACCGAGACCACGGCGGCGTTCAGGACGCCCTTGTCCGGGTCCTCGTCGTACGCGAGCCGGAAGATGATCCCGGCGGCGAGGAAGGACACCGCCATCGGCATGAACAGCAGCAGTTTGAACGCGGTGGCCCAGCGGACCTTCTCCACGAGGACGGCCAGGATCAGGCCGAGACCGGTGAGCAGCGCCGGGGCCACGACCACCCAGATCGTGGTGTTGCGGATGGCCTTGAGTGTCGCCGGGTCGCGGAACATCTCGGTGTAGTTGTCACCGCCGACGAAGCGGGTGCCGGTGGCGTCGAAGAAGCTGCGGCCGACGGAGAACAGCACCGGGTAGACGACCAGGGCGCCGAGCAGCAGCAGTGCGGGGAGGACGAACAGCAGGGCGACGATCCGTCCCCGCCGCCGCAGGCGCCGCGCACGGGTGGCGAGCGCGGAGGGCGGCGGCGGGGGGCTCGCGTCTTGCTTCGTCACGAGCGTGGTGGCGGTCATGAGCGGTCAGTTCCCGTACGCCTTGGCCGCGGCGTCCTCCAGCTTGGCCGCCGTCCCCTTCGGGTCGGACGGGTCGCGCAGGAAGTCCTGCAGCAGCTTCCACTCGCCGGCGCCCTTGGTGCCGCCGAAGGCCGCCGGGGCCTGGTCGGACATGTCGAAGCGGACCGAATCGCCCGCCGACACGAGGGACTTGGCGGTCGCGCGGCCGACGTCGTCGCCGTACTCGGCCAGGTCGAGCTTCTTGTTCGGGGACAGGAAGCCGCCCGCCTTCGCCCAGACGGCCGCGGCCTCGGGGGTCGCCAGGTACTCCAGGAGCTTCATGCCCGCCTTGGCGTTCTTGGCGTCCTTGAGGACGACGGCCGCGTCGCCGCCGCTGACCACGGGGGCGGTGCCGCCGCCGACGGCCGGGAACGGGAAGAAGTTCGCGTCCTTGCCGATCGTCCTGCCGAACTGGTCCTTGGCGACTCCGGCGACGAAGTCGCCCTCGTAGACCATCCCGGCCTCGGGCTTGGGCCCGAACACCTTCTCCACCGAACCCGGGAAGTCGGTGTTGAGGGCCTCCTTCTGGCCGCCCGCTATCAGCTGCTTGTCCTTGAAGAGCTTGCCGAGCGTGGTGAGCGCCTCGACGACGGACGGGTCGGTCCACTTCAGCTGGTGGGCGGCGAGGGCGTCGTACTTCTCGGGGCCGGCCTGGGAGAGGTAGATGTTCTCGAACCAGTCGGTGAGGGTCCAGCCGTCCTGGCCCGCGATCGAGAAGGCGGCAAGACCGGAGTCGGAGACGGTGTGTCCCGCCTTGAGCATGTCGTCGTACGTCGTCGGCGGCTTCACGCCGGCCTGGGTGAGGGCGTCGGGGCTGTACCAGACCGTGGACTTGTGGGCGGCCTTGAAGTACAGGCCGTACAGGGTGCCGTCGACGCTGCCGTACTTCTTCCACACGCTCGCGTAGTTGGCGTCGACGGCCTGCTGGGTGGTCTCGGACAGCGGCTGGAGCCAGCCCTTCTGCGCGAACTGCTGGAGCACGCCGACCTGCGGGACCATCACGACGTCGGGGGCGTTGCCGCCCTCGATCTTGCTGCCGACGACGGTGGAGACGTTGTCCCCGGTGGACACGAACTGCGTCTTGGCGCCGGTCTTCTCACTGAAGGCGTCCAGCACCTTCTGGAAGTTCTTCTGCTCGCTGCCGGACCAGACGCCGGCCACGGTGACGGTCTGGCCGCCGAGTGCCTTGTCTCCGCCGCCGGCGGAGACCGGGCTTCCGCCGCCGCAGGCGGTCGCGCCGAGCGCGAGGGCGAGGGAGGTGCAGCTCGTGAGCAGGGTGGTACGTCGTCGCATCATCGTTGATGTCCCTTCGGAGGGTTGGGAGGTGACGGGGGGGTCAGAGCGTCGAGCCGTCGCTCATCCACCAGGCGGCCGTGGAGCCGGGGAGCACCCCGGCATGGCAGGGGCCGCTGGACAGCAGGGGGGTGCCGGAGACCGGCGCGGGTGTGGGCGCCGTACCGAAATTGACGGCGCAGACGAGGCCGTCGCCGCGCTCGAAGGCGAGGACGCCGGGTGCGGCGTCCAGCCAGCGCAGTGTGCCCTCACCCAACTGGGGCAGTTGGGCGCGCAGTTGGAGGCCGTCGCGGTACAGGTGCCAGAAGGAGCGCGTGTCGGCGAGAGCGCGGTCGGTGGCGTACTCGGCGAAGTAGTCGGGCTGCGGCAGCCAGGGCTTGGCGCCCTCGACGCCGGAGGTGAAGCCGAACGGGGAGGCCTGTCCGGACCACGGCAGCGGGACGCGGCAGCCGTCGCGGATGCGGGCACGGCTGCCCGTGCGGCGGAAGATCGGGTCGGTGAGCACGTCGTCGGGGAGGTCGACGACCTCGGGCAGGCCCAGCTCCTCGCCCTGGTAGATGTACGCCGCTCCGGGCAGCGCGAGCATCAGCAGCGCGGCGGCGCGGGCGCGGGCGGCGCCGAGGCCGCTGCCCTCGGTGGCGGGTTCGCCGTAGCGGGTGACGGTGCGGACCTGGTCGTGGTTGTTGAGGACCCAGGTGACCGTCGAGCCGGTGCCGGCTATGTCCTGCATGGCCTCGGAGATGACCTTGCGGAAGGCGTCGGCGTTCCAGGGCGCGCCGAGCAGGTCGAAGAAGAAGGCCTGGTGGAGCTCGTCGGAGCGGACGTACTGGGCGTGTTCGCGGGCGGTGGGGACGGACACCTCGCCGACCAGCAGACGGTCGTGGCCGTCGCGTTCCGTGTACGCGTCGCACACCGACCGCCAGTGCCGCCACACGTCGTGCACCTCGGGCTGGTTCCAGGCCAGCGGGTTGACCGAGTCGCGGGTGCGGGCGTCGGCCTCCGGGTCCGGGGAGTCGGGCAGGTCGGGGTGCTTGAAGAGGCCGGCGGCGACGTCGATGCGGAAGCCGTCGACGCCCCGGTCGAGCCAGAAGCGCAGGATGCGGTCGAACTCGGCGCCGACCTCGGGGTTGCGCCAGTTCCAGTCGGGCTGTTCCGGCGTGAACATGTGCAGGTACCACTGGCCGGGCCGCCCGTCCGCCTCGGTGACGCGGGTCCAGGCCGGGCCGCCGAACATGGCGTGCCAGTTGTTGGGCGGCTCGGCGCCGTCGGGGCCGCGGCCGTCGGCGAAGTGGAAGCGGGCACGGGCCGCGCTGCCGGGCGCAGAGGCGAGGGCCTCGCGGAACCACGGGTGCTCGCTGGAGCAGTGGTTGGGGACGATGTCGAGCAGCACCTTGATGCCGAGCCGCCGGGCGGCAGCCATCAGCAGGTCGAACTCGGCGAGGTCGCCGAAGAGCGGGTCCACGTCGCAGTAGTCGGCCACGTCGTAGCCGTGGTCGTGCTGCGGCGAGGGGTAGCAGGGGCTCAGCCAGATCCCGTCGACACCGAGCTTCTTCAGGTACGGCAGCCCGGCCCGGACCCCGGCGAGATCGCCGATGCCGTCGCCGGTGCTGTCCAGGAAGCTGCGGACGTACACCTGGTAGATCACTGCGTCGCGCCACCAGCGGCGCGCCGTGAGGGTCTTGTCGATCACCCCGTGGCCTGTCTGTGCGAGCTGACGGTTATGCATGCATGTTAAGTAGGGGTGTCGCGAAGGTGTCAACGAGCAAGCAGAAACTACCGGAGAGTTGGCCCTTTATATCCGTACTTATCGGGGCAGAGAGAGCGGAAGAGAGACCGTCGCGTTACCTAACAAGTAACTATCGACCGGGAATGGATGCCAGCTCCTGCGCCAGCCGTCGCACCGCGGCCTCGGGCGTCATGTGCCCGGTCATCGCGTCGTGCACGACCGCCTGCACCACCAGGCTGACCTGGTCGTAGCGCGGGCTCTTGGGGCGCGGGGCGGCGTGGAGCACACTCGTGCGCAGAGTCGGCAGGTACGGGAACTGCCGCACCAGCTCGGGATCTTCGTACAGCGCGGCACGTACGGGCGGCAGCGCACCGCGCGTGAGGACCTGGCGCTGGACGGGCTCGCTGGTCAGGTACGCGATCAGGCGCGCGGCCGAGTCGGGATGCCGCGCGTGCGTGTTGACGGCCAGGTTCGAGCCCCCGAGGACGCTCCTGCCCGGACCGTCCGGACCCGGCAGCGGTACGGCGCCGATCTTCCCGGCCACCGGCGAGCCCTCGGCCGACGCGACGACGTACGCGTACGGCCAGTTGCGGAGGAAGAGCAGCCTGCCGTCCTGGAAGGCCTGCTTGGACTCCTCCTCCTTGTACGTCAGCGCCTGCTCGGGTATCCAGCCCTCGCGCACCCCGCGCGCCAGGAACCCGATCCCCTCCCGTGCCGCCGCCGAGTTCACCGTGACGCGCGCACCCTCGTCGCCGAGGATCGTGCCGCCCGCCGAGTAGACGGCCTCGGCCGCGTTGACGGTGAGGCCCTCGTACGGCAGGAACTGGCCGGCGTAGCCGTCGAGACCGTACTTCGGCGCGACGGTCTTCGCGTCGTGCTCCAGTTCGGTCCAGGTGCGCGGCGGCGGGACGCCCTCCTTGGCGAGGACGTCCTTGCGGTAGAGAAGGAGGCCGGCGTTGGTGACGTACGGGACGGCGTACAGATGTCCCTCGTAGGTCGCCGTCTTCACGACCGGCTTCAGGAAGGTCCCGAGCGGGAAGCGGTCGCGGGGCAGAGGGCGTATCCACCCGGCGGCGGCGAACTCGGAGGTCCAGTTGACGTCGATGTTGAGGACGTCGAAGCGGCTGCGGTCGCCGCCGCGCAGATCGGTGGTCATCTGCGCGTGCGTCTCGTCGGCGGAGTCCGGGAGCTCGACGAGGGTGACCTTCTCGCCGGGATGGGTACGGTTCCAGCCCTCCAGGACGGAACCCAGATAGCCGGTGAGGTCGCCGGCGGTGGCCAGGGTCAGCGGGCCCCGGCCGCCTCCGGTTCCCTGGTCGGCACGGGCGCCCGAGGTGACGTAACCCGCCATGACCACGACGAGAACGAGGAGGCCCCTACCCGCGGCATGGATCCACCGCATAGGTTCCTCCCTGTACACCGGCGCCGGGCGTCTTCGCCCGAGTCCAGAGGCCATGTATACCTGTTAGGTATGCGCGATACTAGGGCCTGGAGCACATTACGAGGACAGGAGGACTGCACACGTGCGCCTGCCCCTCCTGGCCCTCCTCGCGCGCGGCCCGGCCCACGGCTACGAGCTCAAGCAGGGCCTTGAGCAACTGCTGGGCTCCGCGTACCCTCAGCCGAATGTCGGCCAGATCTACGTCACCCTCGGCCGCCTCGAGAAGCAGGGACTGATCGAGGGCGAGGACGTCGAACAGTCCAGCCGGCCCAACAAGAAGGTCTACCACCTCACCGACACCGGGCTGCAGGCGCTGCGCGCCTGGTTCGAACAGCCCGAGGGCGAGCCGCGGGTGCGGGACGAGTTCTTCATGAAGCTGGCGCTCGCCCCACAGACCGGTCTCGCCGACCAGATCGCCCTCATCAACAAGCAGCGGCGCCAGTACCTCACCACCATGCGCGATCTGTCGAAGCTGGCCGCCGCCGAAGACCGTGACAACCGCGTCGCACATCTGCTGATAGAGGGCGCGATGCTGCACCTGCAGGCCGACCTCGACTGGCTGGAGCGGTGCCAGGAAGAGCTGGAGGAGCTGGAGTGAGCGACAGTCCCGCTCCGGTGCTGCGCGCCGAGGGCCTGGTCAAGACCCACTACGGCGAGGGCGCCCCGGCGCACGCCGTGCGCGGCGTCGATCTGCGCGTACGGCAGGGCGAGTTCGTGGCCGTCACCGGTCCGTCCGGCGCCGGCAAGTCCACGCTGCTGCACCTGCTCGGCGGACTGCAGCGGCCGGACGGCGGCAGCCTCCGGCTGGACGGTGAGCGTACGGACACCTGGAGCGAGGCCCGCTGGGCGGTGGAACGCAGAAAGCGGATCGGGATCGTCTTCCAGTTCTTCAACCTGGTGTCCAATCTGTCGGTCGCCGACAACGTGGAGCTGCCCGCCCTGCTCGCCGGGGTTTCGCCGAAGCAGGCGCGCGCCGAGCGGGAGGAGCTGCTGGCCGAATTGGGTCTCGCGGGCAAGGAGCGGAGCATGCCGGGCGAGCTGTCCGGCGGTGAGCAGCAGCGGGTCGCGCTGGCCCGGGCCCTGGTCAACCATCCGCCGCTGCTGCTGGCCGACGAACCCGCGGGCAGCCTGGACAGCAAGGGCACCCGCGAGGTGATGCGGCTGCTCTCCCGCTTCCACCAGCGCGGGCAGAGCATCGTACTTGTCACCCATGACGCCCGGCTGGCGAGCACCGCGGACCGCGTGATCAGCTTCTTCGACGGCCGGATCGTGGACGACGCGGAGCTGGACGGGACGCCGGCGCGGCGCGGGACCGGGATATCCGGCGTCCTGGAGCTGAGGGACTGAACCACATGCGGGCCACGTTGCGCTGGGCGCACTCCGATCTGCGCACGCATCGCGGCGAGGCGCTGTTCATCGTGCTCGCCACCGCCGGGATCGTCGTGTCGCTGCTGCTGGCGACGGCGCTCTTCGGTTACGCGACCAACCCCTGGCAGCGCGTGTTCACGCAGTCCCAGGGCGCGCACGTGTGGCTCCACACCGGTCCCTCGGCGGACGCCGGCAGGCTCGCCGGCCTGGACGGCGTGGAGTCGGTCGCGGGCCCCTACCCCACCGAGTCCGCCACCCTCACCTCCCGCGGTGTGCGGGCCTCCGTCGAACTGCGCGGCACTCCCGGGCAACCGGCCGTGGGTCGCCCGCTGCTCACCTCCGGGCACTGGCTCGAGGCGGCCGACCCCGACGGCGTGGTGCTGGAGAGCAGCCTCGCCCGGGCACTCCTGGCCCAGCCCGGCGACACCCTCGCGCTGCCCGGCACCGCCCGCACGCTGACCGTCGTCGGCGTCGCCGACAGCGCCGAGCCGAGCTACAGCCCGGGCGAGGAGCCGGGGCTCGTCTGGGCGCTGCCGTCCGCCGTGCGCGACCCGGGCGGCCAGGTGACCGGGCTGCGCCTGAAGGACCCGGAGGACACGGGTTACGCGGTCCAGCGCGCCGTCACCGTGCTGGGCGCCGGCGCGGTCAGCGAGGTCTCCACCTGGCGGCAGGCACAGGCCGAGGCGCAGGGCGGCAACCGGCTGCTGGGCCAGGTGCTGGGCCTGTTCGGCCTGGGCGCGCTGGTCGCCGCGGGACTCGCCGTGCACGGGGCGATCGGCACCCGTATCCGCGGCCACCTGCGGGACATCTCGGTCCTGAAGGCGATCGGCTTCACGCCCGGCCAGGTCGTACGCGTCTTCCTGCTCCAGCACACCGCCTACGCGCTGCTGGGCGCCGTGGCCGGTGCCGCGCTCACCCAGGGGGTGGGAAGCGGCCTCCCGGGGCGGCTCGGAGACGCGGTCGGCGTGTGGCAGGGGCTGCCCGGGCACACCGTGGCGCTGTTCGCCGTACCGGCGGGCGCGGTGCTGTTCATCGGCGCGGTCACCGGGCTCGCGGCCTGGCGGGCCGGGCGGGTGCCGCCGGTTCCGGTGCCGCGGACCGCGGGGGCGCCCGGCGGACGGCTGTCCCGTGCGTCGCGCGGGGCACTGGGGCTGCGCCTGCCGCCCGCCCTGGTGCTGGGCTGGCACCAGGCGTTCACGCGCCGCCCCCGGTCACTGGCCACGCTCGCCCGGCTCGCCCTTCCGCTGCTGCTGATGGTGGTGGCGATGAGTGCCTGGACCACCATCGACCGCTTCCACAGCAGGCCCGATCAGATGGGTCTCGCCGCCGCGCTCACGGTCCGCGCCGACGGCGGGCTCGGCGACGCGGCCGCCCGCTCCCTGCTGGAGGACAACCCGCACGTCACCGCCGCCTACCCGGGCGTCGAGGTGGCGGCCCTGGTTCCCGGCCAGACCGCCACGATCGCGCTGCGCGGCCTCGGCACCCACCAGGACCCCTACCCCTACACCCTCGCCGAGGGCCGTGCGGCGCACGGCGCCGACGAGGCGGTCGCCGGGCAGGGCCTCCTCGACCTGCTGAACGTACACGTCGGTGACTGGGTGCGGATGACGGTCGGCGACCAGCCGCAGATCCTGCACATCGTCGGCCGCAGCATCGAACCGGAGAACGCGGGCCGCGTGATCTCCACCTCGCTCGACACCCTCCGCGAGAACGACCCGCGGCTGCGCCCGACCCTCTACCAGGTACGGCTGCAGCCGGGCGCCGACCCGCACGAGGTCGCCGGGGAGCTGGCCACCGCCGCCCACGGCCACTTCGACGTGCACGCCGCACCCAACCCGGCCGACGGGCTCTCGCCGCTGCGGGGTGTCGTGGCCGGGCTGATCGCCGTCCTCGCGCTCATCGGGATCGTCGAGGTCCTGACGGCGATCGGCGGCGCCGTGCGGGAGGGCGAGCGCGACCTGCTGGCGCTCAAGGCGATCGGCCTGTCGCCCCGGCAGATCACCGCGATCACCGTCACCGCCACCGGCTGCACCGCCCTGGCCGCGGTCGTCGTCGGCATCGCGGCGGGCCTCCCGCTCGCACGCTGGCTGATCGACGCCCAGGGCAGGTCCAGCGGCATCGGCGCCGGGATAGCGCACGGACCGTCCCCGCTCCTCCTGCTGCTGTTCGGCACGGCCGCGGTACTCGGCGCCACCGCCCTCGCCGCCCTTCCCGCGGCACGCGCGGCACGCCGCCGACTCGCGGACACGTTGAGCGCGGTGGCCTGACCAACGCGCCCGCAACGTCGGCGTCGGCAGCCGGTCACCGCCGGCCGCGCAGCTCCCGGTACTTGGCGACCAGGGACCTGGTGGACGCGTCCAGTCCCGGTACGTCGGCGCCCTCCGTCAGTGCGGGCTCGACGCGCTTGGCGAGGACCTTGCCGAGCTCCACGCCCCACTGGTCGAATGAGTCGATGTTCCAGACGGCGCCCTGGACGAACACCTTGTGCTCGTAGAGCGCGATCAGCTGGCCCAGCACGGACGGCGTCAGCTCGCGCGCGAGGATCGTGGTCGTCGGGTGGTTGCCCTTGAACGTCTTGTGCGTCACCAGTTCCTCCGGCACACCCTCCGCACGCACCTCCTCCGGCGTCTTGCCGAAGGCCAGTGCCTGCGTCTGGGCGAAGAAGTTGGCCATCAACAGGTCGTGCTGCGCGCCGAGTTCGTCACTCAGCTCGGCGACCGGCTCGGCGAAACCGATGAAGTCGGACGGGATCAGCTTCGTGCCCTGGTGGATCAACTGATAGTAGGCGTGCTGCCCGTTGGTGCCCGGCGTGCCCCAGACGACCGGGCCGGTCTGCCAGTCGACCTCCTTGCCGTCCCGGCCGACGTACTTGCCGTTGGACTCCATGTCGAGCTGCTGCAGATAGGCGGCGAACTTCGACAGGTAGTGGCTGTAGGGCAGTACGGCGTGGGACTGGGCGTCGTGGAAGTTGCCGTACCAGATGCCCAACAGGCCCAGCAGGAGCGGAACGTTGGACTCGGCCGGCGCGGTCCTGAAGTGCTCGTCGACGAGGCGGAACCCGTCGAGCATCTCCCGGAAGCGGTCCGGCCCGATGGCGATCATCAACGACAGGCCGATCGCCGAGTCGTAGGAGTACCGCCCGCCGACCCAGTCCCAGAACTCGAACATGTTGGCCGTGTCGATGCCGAAGGCGGAGACCTTCTCGGCGTTCGTCGACAGCGCCACGAAGTGCTTGGCGACGGCCTCGGGGCCGGCCTTCAGCTCGCTCAGCAGCCAGTTGCGGGCCGACGTGGCGTTGGTGATCGTCTCGATCGTGGTGAAGGTCTTGGACGCGATGACGAACAGCGTCTCGGCCGGGTCCAGGTCGCGGGTGGCCTCGTGCAGGTCGGCACCGTCGACGTTGGAGACGAAGCGGACCGTGAGGTCGCGGTCGGTGTAGCTGCGCAGCACCTCGTAGGCCATCGCAGGACCGAGGTCGGAGCCGCCGATGCCGATGTTGACCACGTTCTTGATGCGCTTGCCGGTGTGGCCGGTCCACTCTCCGGCGCGGACGCGCTCGGTGAAGGCGGCCATCTTGTCGAGGACGGCGTGCACGGCGGGCACGACGTTCTCCCCGTCGACCTCGATCACCGCTTCGCGCGGGGCACGCAGCGCGGTGTGCAGCACGGCGCGGTCCTCGGTCGTGTTGATCTTCTCGCCGCGGAACATGGCGTCCCTGAGACCGAACACGTCCGTCGCGGCGGCCAGCTCGCGCAGCAGCCGCAGCGTCTCGTCCGTGACGAGGTGCTTGGAGTAGTCGATGTGCAGGTCACCGACCTGCAGCGTGTACCCGTCGCCCCGTCCGGGATCGGCGGCGAACAGCTCTCGCAGCTGCACCTCGCCGAGTTCCTCGCGATGCTTTGCCAGAGCGGTCCACTCGGGCGTCCGGTTGAGCCTGGTACGGCCGTCTGCGTTCATGTCGGACTTCAGCCTTCTTTCCTTGCCCCGCTGCCGATCCCAACCTAGTTGATCAGTGGGTGACGTGAGCTGTCGTGGCGCCGTCGGTCGGTGCAACAACAGATACGTTCACCAGGAGCGCGGGTATCAGCGCGGCGAGGGCAGGACGAAGAAGGCGATCGTCCATCGGCGCAAACAGCTCCAGCCAGGCGCCCGCAGGCACCCGGCCGGACCTCAACTTCTAGATTTCGCCGCGCAGTTTGGCGAGCGCCTCGGCGAGGATCGCCTCGCCGTCCGCGTCGCTGCGCCGCTCCCGTACGTACGCGAGGTGCGTCTTGTACGGCTCGGTGCGCGGCGGGTCCGGCGGGTTGTCCTGGTCCTGTCCGGCCGGGAAGCCGCAGCGCGGGCAGTCCCAGGTATCGGGCACCTGCGCGTCGCTCGCGAAGCTGGGCTGCGTCTCGTGCCCGTTGGAGCACCAGAAGGAGACGCGCAGGCGCGGCGCGGACTCGCCCCGCTCGGCCTCGCCCATCGGCCCCGCCCCGACCCGGCTTCCACGGATCGCGTTGCCACTTGCCACGGTCGTAACTCCCTGCGTGATGGTGCCGCAAAGCGAGTCGGCGTTTCGCTTCGCTGCGAGCGCCTCAGTCTACGTAAGGCCCAACGCGCGTCCAGTGATTGGAGTTACAACCCTCACACCTAGACGCAAGCCCCATGATAGGCCGCGCTCAGGTGCGCGTACCGAACATGGGGCCTTACGTACGGAATGTGCCTTTGTGCGAGCCGCTGATCAGCTGTTCGTCTTCATCAGGATGCCGAGCACAATGATGCACGCGAACCACAGCAGACCGATCACCACGGTGATGCGGTCGAGGTTGCGCTCGGCGACCGAGGAGCCGCCTACGGAGGACTGCATGCCGCCACCGAACATGTCGGAGAGGCCGCCGCCCTTCCCCTTGTGCATCAGCACCAGCAGCATCAGCAGCAGGCTGAAGACGATCAGGGCGATCGAGAACCCCAAAACCACGGCTGGACCAACTTCCTCGGATTCGGATGGACGACGCGGGGCCCAGCACACTGCTGGACCCCGCAAGGGTACGACGGATCGCCGCTAGCGCATACTCACTGGTCGCGGAAGCGCACGATCTTGACGAACTCGTCGGCGTCCAGCGAGGCCCCGCCGACCAGGGCGCCGTCGATGTCGGCCTGCGCCATGATCTCGGCGACGTTGCCGGCCTTGACGGAGCCGCCGTACTGGATGCGGACCTTGTCGGCCAGCTCCTGCGTGTACAGCTCGGCGATCTTGCCGCGGATGGCGGCGCAGACCTCCTGGGCGTCCTCGGCACCGCAGACCTTGCCGGTGCCGATGGCCCAGACGGGCTCGTACGCGATCACGATGGACTCGGCCTGCTCGGCCGGAATGTCCTTCAGACCGCCCTCGACCTGGGCGAGCGTGTGCGGGACGGCATTGCCCGCCTCGCGGATCTCCAGTTCCTCGCCGACGCACAGGATGGGGGTGATGCCGTGCTTGAAGGCGGCCTTGACCTTGGCGTTCACAAGTTCGTCGCCCTCGCCGTGGTACTGACGGCGCTCGGAGTGGCCGATCGCCACGTACGTGCACTTCAGCTTGGCGAGCATCGGGCCCGAGATCTCGCCGGTGTAGGCACCGCCGTCGAACGCCGAGATGTCCTGGGCGCCGTACTTGATCTTGAGCTTGTCACCGTCGACCAGGGTCTGCACGGAACGCAGGTCGGTGAAGGGCGGCAGGACGGCGACCTCGACGGCCTCGTAGTCCTTGTCGGCCAGGGCGAAGGCGAGCTTCTGGACGTGGGCGATGGCCTCGAGGTGGTTGAGGTTCATCTTCCAGTTGCCCGCCATCAGCGGCGTGCGCGCGGTCATGTGGGTCAGTCCTCCAGTGCGGCGAGGCCGGGGAGCGTCTTGCCCTCGAGGTATTCGAGGGAGGCGCCGCCGCCGGTCGAGATGTGGCCGAATGCGTTCTCGTCGAAGCCCAGGAGGCGGACGGCCGCGGCGGAGTCGCCGCCGCCGACGACCGTGAAGGCCGGGGAGTCGAGGAGGGCCTGGGCGACCGCCTTGGTGCCCTCGGCGAAATCGGGGTGCTCGAAGACGCCCATCGGGCCGTTCCAGAAGACGGTGGCCGCGTCGGCGAGCTTCGAGGCGTACAGCTTGCGGGACTCCGGACCGATGTCCAGGCCCATCCTGTCGGCCGGGACGGCGTCCGCGGCGACGGTGGTGGGGTTGGCCGGTGCCTTCGTCTTCAGGTCCGGGAACTCGGGCGCGACCAGCACGTCGACGGGGAGGACCAGCTCTACGCCGCTCTTCTCCGCGCGCTCGATGTACTCCTGGACGGCCGGGATCTGATCCTCCTGGAGGAGGGAGACGCCGATCTCGTGGCCCTTGGCCTTGAGGAAGGTGTACGCCATGCCCCCGCCGATGAGGAGGCGGTCGGCCTTGCCGAGCAGCTCGTCGATGACGGCGAGCTTGTCGGATACCTTGGCGCCGCCCAGGGCGACGACGTACGGCCGCTGGACGTCCTCCGTCAGCTTCTTCAGGACGGCGACCTCGCCCGCGATGAGGTAGCCGGCGGCGTGCGGCAGCCGGGCCGGGAGGTCGAAGACCGAGGCGTGCTTGCGGTGGACCGCGCCGAAGCCGTCGCCCACGTACACGTCGGCAAGCGCCGCGAGCTGGTCGGCGAAGGCGCCGCGCTCGGCGTCGTCCTTGGAGGTCTCGCCGGCGTTGAAGCGCAGGTTCTCGATGACGGCCACCTGGCCGTCGGCGAGGCCCTCGACCGTGGACCGGGCGGACTCGCCGACCGTGTCGGTGGCGAACCGGACCTCGGCGCCGAGGAGTTCACCGAGGCGGGCGGCCGCGGGGGCCAGGGAGAAGGCCGGGTCCGGGGCGCCCTTGGGGCGGCCCAGGTGCGAGGCGACGACCACGCGCGCGCCCGCCTCCGCCAGCGCCTTGACGGTGGGCAGGACGGCGCGGATGCGGCCGTCGTCGGTGATCGTGGTGCCGTCGAGCGGCACGTTCAGGTCGGCGCGGACGAAGACCCGTCGGCCGGCCACGCCTTCGGCGAGAAGTTCGTCGATCGTCTTCATTGAAGGGACTCCTGAGGAGGACTCGTGATGCTGCTCGTGATCGTAAGAGGGCTGATCTGTACGTGAGTCAGGGCTCGGGCGGCGCGTCCCTGCGCCGCCCGAGCCCTGCTCTCACATGAACGTGCCTGTTCTGACGATCAGAGCTGGTTGCCGACGAAGACCGTCAGGTCGACGAGGCGGTTGGAGTAGCCCCACTCGTTGTCGTACCAGCCGAGGATCTTCACCGACTTGCCCTCCTGGACCATGGTCAGGGAGGAGTCGAAGGTGCAGGACGCCGGGTCGCTGACGATGTCCGAAGAGACGATCGGGTCCTCGGTGTACGCCAGGTAGCCCTGGAGCTCGCCCTCGGAAGCCTTCTTGAACGCGGCGTTGACCTCGTCCTTGGTGACCTCGCGCTCCAGCTCCACGACCAGGTCGGTGGCCGAACCGGTGGGGACCGGGACGCGCATCGCGATGCCGTCGAGCTTGCCCTTGAGCTGGGGCAGGACCAGGGCGGTGGCCTTGGCGGCACCGGTCGTGGTCGGGATGATGTTCTCCGCGGCGGCGCGGGCGCGGCGCAGGTCGGAGTGCGGGAAGTCCAGGATGCGCTGGTCGTTGGTGTAGGCGTGGACCGTGGTCATCAGGCCCTTGACGATGCCGAAGTTCTCGTCGAGAACCTTGGCCATCGGCGCCACACAGTTGGTGGTGCAGGAGGCGTTGGAGATGACGTGGTGCTTGGCCGCGTCGTACTTGTTCTCGTTGACGCCCATCACGATGGTGATGTCCTCGTCCTTGGCCGGAGCCGAGATGAGGACCTTCTTGGCGCCGCCGGCGATGTGCTTCTCGGCGTCGGCCTTCTTCGTGAAGATGCCGGTCGACTCGACGACGATGTCGACGCCCAGCTCGCCCCACGGGATGTCGGCGGGGTTGCGCTCGGACAGGACCTTGATGGTGTGGCCGTCGACGGTGATCGTGTCGGCGGTGTGCGACACCTCGGCCTTGAGGCGGCCCAGGATGGTGTCGTACTTCAGCAGGTGGGCGGTGGTCGCGGTGTCACCCAGGTCGTTGACAGCCACGATCTCGATGTCAGCACCCTGCTCCAGCAGCGCGCGGAAGTAGTTGCGACCGATACGACCGAAGCCGTTGATGCCTACGCGGATCGTCACGAACCGATCTCCTCGTTGGTACGCCGGCCATGCGGTGCCGGCGAGCTCTGTTTGGGATGTCCCCGACCGCCTCCGACCCTACCTCCCTGAGGCCGCCGTGGTGACATCCAGATGCCCCATACACGGCACGGCGGTCCGTACCCGCCAGTAGGGGTACGGACCGCCCGGGCCGAATGGCCGAATCACTCGAATTGACTATGAAGAGTCAGTCATCTTTGACCACTCATGGTCACGTTTCCCGTTTGACCACTCATGGTCACTCTTCCAGCGCCGCGAGTGCCTTTCCGATCAGTGCCTTGCGGTCGGCCGCCGAAGTGACGTGCTCCAGGCCGAAGCCCAGCAGGACGGTGTCCTCCGTGGTGACCGCTCCGTACGTCTGGAACAGCGCTCCGGTGCGCGTCCAGTCCTTCAGGACGGCCGGGCTGCCCGCGGGCGGACCCGCGACCGTCCAGGCGCCCAGGGACGTCTCGAAGCCCTCGGTCTCGGTGGCCGTGCCGCCCACGACCAGCGAGGCGTCGTCGGCGAGGACGCCGTGGCCGCCGGTGCCGGGGTCGGTGACGTAGCTGATCGAGACCTCGACGGACTGGCCGGCATACGCGCTCAGGTCGAAGTTCACCTGCTGCCAGCCGCTGGAGGCGCCGGTGAGCGCGTTCCAGGAGCCGCTGGTGCCGGTCGCGGTGCAGTCGTTGGAAGCGAGAGTGAGGTAGTGCCGCAGCCACGGGTGCTCACCGATGTAGAAGCCGGCTCCGCACTCCGCCGGGACCGCGGTGCTGGTGGCACCGCCCGCCTCCGGAAGCGTCGTCCAGTCGTCGGCGCCCACGGTGTGGATCTCGACCAGCGCGTTGTCGTAGCCCGGCTCGGTGTCCCACAGCAGCTGGGTGCGCAGCGTGGGTTCGGCGGCCGCGGCGACGCCGGTGAGGTCGATGGTGCGGGTGAGGCGCTTGTAGGCGTCGTCGGTGTGGACGGCGGCCGCCATGTAGGAGCCCGCGTAGGGCCCGTACGGGTTGACCGTCCCGGCGAAGCGGCCCGCGCCCGCACTCGCGAACTGCGGGTACTTGTCCGCCGGCAGCTCGTCGGAGGTGACCCCGTAGGTGCCCGCCCTGTCCAGCGGGTTGCCGGGCGCGCCGCCGAGCACCGCGCTGAGGCCGCCGAGCCCACCGGTGCCGGTGAAGCCGGTGGCGCCGGGGGTCGACGTGCGGGAGTAGGCGCCCAGGTAGTACTGGCTGAAATCGTTCGACAGGGTGCCGTCGCCGAGGTCGACGTTGCCGCCGGCCAGTTCGCCCGCCTCGATCAGTTTGCCGCCCTCGTTGAGGAAGGCGCGCAGTTCGAGCTGGGTGGCGTTGCCGGGGACGCTCGCGCCCGTGTAGTGGACGACGGTGTCGAAGTGGCTCAGCACGCCGAGCGCGTCGGGCGCGCCCTGGGTGGCGACGTCCCAGACCATCGCCTTGCGGCCGTTGGCCTTCAGCGCGTCCACGTAGGCCTGCGCCTGCGTGGCGGCGGCACCCTCCTCGGCGACCACGAGGACGTCGGCGCGCGGCCGCTGCGCCACCGTGTAGGTGAAGTGCGCGCTGGAGACGGCCTTTCCGCCCCTGGTCCTGCCGGTGAACCACACCTCGACCTTGTCGCCCGGTTCGCCGTCCCGGACCTTGGCCCGGTACTCGTCGAAGTAGAGGTTGTCGTCACCGCCGTACGTCTCGCCGCCCCTCCAGGCCCTGAGCGCCGTGTCCTTAGTACGGCCGCCGTTGACGCGGTACTTGAGCTCCTTGTCCCGCACGGACTTGCGGACGACGACGGAGACCTTCTGGTCGGCGCCGCGCGAGTACGACGTGGTGAACGGCGCCGGGGTGAAGTCGGCGGCCTTCAGGCCGACCGAGGACGACGGAGTGTCGGGGTGCGCGGCGGTCTCGGCCACGGAGAGGGCGAACGGGATGTTCTTGGCGAACTCGTCCTGGATCAGCTTCTCGTCGTCCGGGAAGTTGAAGATCGACTGGCAGTCGGCCGCGTTCCAGGCGTCGTTCGGGTCGATGTTCGACGCGGTCTGGCAGGTCGACATCTCCGGGGTGAACATCGCCATGCCGTTGACGTTCCCCGCGTGGCCGTCCGCCTCGCCGTTGGTGGTGTACAGCTCCGAGGAGACCTGCGGGTGGTAGCCCGGGACCGCGGAGTTGTCCGGCGTACCGGCCAGGGCCCTGTAGAGGACGTCGTCCGGGGTCGGGGTGGCGACCTGCCAGCCGACGCCGTAGAGGAGGAGTTCGGCGGCGGAGTGGTAGTTGATGCCGTAGGTGAAGCCGATGCGCTTCTCGAAGGCGTCCAGCGCCTGGGTCTCGGGCTCGGAGTTCGGGGCCGCGCCGCGATAGGTCTGGCTGGTGGGGTTGGGGGACGAACCCTCGTCGTCGTAGCCCCACTTGTAGGCGAAGTTGCGGTTGAGGTCGACGCCGTCGCCGGTGGAGATGACACCGTCGCCGTTGACGTCCCGCAGGTTCTTGCGCCACAGGCGGGCGTCGGAGTCCTTGAACGTGTAGTCGTAGCCGTCGGGGTTGGCTGAGATGAGGAACCACACCTCGGTCGAGTCGACGATCTTCTTGATGCGTTTGTCCGTCTTGTAGTTGTCCAGGTAGTAGTGCATCAGACGCCGGGTCATCTCCGGCGTGATCCACTCGCGCGCGTGCTGGTTGGACATGTACAGCACGGCGGGCTTGGAGCCGTCCTTGGACTTCTTCGCGCCTTTGGTCAGTTTGAGCGCGAGGATGTCCTGGCCGTTGACGGTCTTTCCGATGGAGACGACCTTGGTGAGATCGGGGTTCTCCTGGCCGGTCCTGACGATCTCTTCCTTGAGGCCACCGCTTCCGCTGTACGGTCGGTACACGCCCTCGGCGGCGGCACCCACGCGGTTCTCGGCCTTGGCCGAAAGGGTGTGCTCGGTGAGGTCGACGCCCTGCTTCTCGAGCTTCTCGGCCTGCTTCTCGGTGAGGTAGACCTCGACGGTGGCCGTGCCCTTCTCGGGCGCCTGCTCGCCGAGTTCGTGGCCGTCCTGCCCGGCGGCCAGCAACAGGGGCACCTGCTTCTTGGTGACTTCGGCGCGGTAGACCTTGACTTCCGCGCCGTCGTCGGAGCCGCCCGGACTTACCGGTCGTGCCTGGGCGATGGGTGCGATGCTCGCTCCGCCGATCAGGAGCGCGCCGACAGCGAGGATCGATCTCGCTCTACGTCTCATGAACCCCCCTTGCGTGGGTTCGCCACAGCAGCGAACAGATGCCAGGCTCATGACAGTCCATGATCGAGTCAAGGGCGCCTCAGGGACAGGTAACACGCCGGTGCCGACGCCCATTTGGACGTCGGCACCGGCGTGTCAGGAGAGGCGCTGGTGCTCCCGGATCACCCCGTGAAGTGGCGGACAGGGCAAGCGACGGCGCCTGTGCCAAGCGAGTCAAGACGTCTCAGGACAAGCAACACGCCGGTGCCGACACCCGATCGGACGTCGGCACCGGCGCGTCGGAACAGGCCCCGGTGCTCTCGGATCACCCCGCGAGGTTGTCGGCCAGCTCCTCGCTGAGGTTGGCCTCCGTGCCCGGGATGCCCAGGTCGGAGGCGCGCTTGTCGGCCATCGCCAGCAGCCGGCGGATACGGCCGGCGACGGCGTCCTTGGTCAGCGGCGGGTCGGCGAGCGCGCCCAACTCCTCCAGGGATGCCTGCTTGTGGTCCATACGCAGCCTGCCTGCGGCCGCGAGGTGCTCGGGGACCTCGTCACCGAGGATCTCCAGCGCGCGCTGGACACGGGCGCCCGCGGCGACGGCCGCGCGCGCGGATCGGCGCAGGTTGGCGTCGTCGAAGTTGGCGAGGCGGTTCGCCGTGGCGCGCACCTCGCGGCGCATCCGGCGCTCCTCCCAGGCCAGCACCGACTCATGGGCGCCGAGGCGGGTGAGCAGCGCGCCGATCGCGTCGCCGTCGCGGACGACGACCCGGTCGACCCCGCGCACCTCCCGCGCCTTCGCCGCGATCGACAGACGGCGGGCGGCACCGACGAGCGCCAGCGCGGCCTCCGGGCCCGGGCAGGTCACCTCCAGGGAGGAGGAACGGCCGGGCTCGGTCAGCGAACCGTGCGCCAGGAAGGCCCCGCGCCAGGCAGCCTCCGCGTCGCAGGTGGCCCCCGAGACCACCTGCGGGGGCAGGCCGCGGATCGGGCGGCCCCGGCCGTCCACGAGGCCGGTCTGCCGTGCCAGCTGGTCGCCGCCGGCGACCACGCGCACGACGTAGCGCGAACCCCGGCGCAGTCCGCCGGGCGCCATCACGATCAGCTCGGAGCTGTGGCCGAAGATCTCCAGAATGTCCCGCTTGAGCCGGCGGGCCGCCATCGCCGTGTCCAGCTCCGCCTCGATCACGATGCGCCCGCTGACCAGATGGAGGCCGCCGGCGAACCGCAGAATGGCGGAGACCTCCGCCTTCCTGCAGCAGGTCCGGGTGACGGGGAGCCGGGAGATCTCGTCCTTCACCGCTGCCGTCATCGCCATGGGCCGATCCTTCCATGCATCCGAAAAATACGGTCGTACGCGGCGGCCAGCTGCTCCGGGTCGTGCCTCGGAGTTCCGTCGGGCCGGGCCACCGGCGCCAGCTCGACCGCGGCCCCGAACCGCTTGGCGGCGGCGGTCAGCAGGTCGCGGTCGGGCACGGCGGCCACGTCGGCCAGCACCACGTCCAGGGCGAGTTTAGGGGCGTGTCGCCCCAAAACCTCCAAATGACGCTGCGGGGAGAAGCCTTCGGTTTCGCCGGGTTGCGGGGCGAGGTTCAGGGAGAGCACCCGGCGGGCCTTCGTCTCCGTGAGCGCGTCCAGGAGCTGAGGCACCAGCAGATGCGGGATGACCGAGGAGAACCAGGAGCCGGGGCCCAGCACCACCCAGTCCGCGTCGAGGACCGCGGCGACGGCCTCGGGGACGGCGGGCGGGTCGTGCGGAACGAGGTGCACGGACTGCACCTCGCCGGGCGTGAGCGCGACGTTCGCCTGGCCACGAACGGTCCCGACCTCCTCGGGACGGTCCGGGTCGTGACCCTTGACCAGAGCCTGGAGCTCCAGCGGGACCGCGGACATGGGCAGCACACGCCCCTGCGCGCCGAGGAGTCTGCCGACCAGGTCGAGGGCCTGGACGTGGTCTCCGAGCTGCTCCCACAGGGCGACGATCAGCAGGTTGCCGACCGCGTGCTCGTGCAGGTCGCCCTTGGACTGGAAGCGGTGCTGGATGACCCGGGCCCAGGTCTGGCCCCAGTCGTCGTCGCCGCACAGCGCGGCCAGCGCCTTGCGCAGGTCACCGGGAGGCAGCACGCCCAGTTCGTCGCGCAGACGCCCGCTGGAGCCGCCGTCGTCGGCCACGGTGACGACGGCGGTGAGGTCGCCGGTGATCCGGCGCAGTGCGGCAAGCGAGGCGGACAGGCCCATGCCGCCGCCGAGGGCGACGACCTTGGGCTGGGTGCCGCGGCGGCGCGGTCGGCCGCCCCGGGCCTCGGTGGGCCGGCTCGCGCGTCCCTCGGGCACCACCCTGCGCAGTCGGCTCAGCCGCGGAGTGCGTTCCGTCATTCCCGTCCCATGTCCCGGTGTACGACCACCGTCTCCACGCCCTCGGCCGCGAGTCGCGCGGCGAGCTTCTCCGACATCGCGACCGAACGGTGCTTTCCGCCCGTACAGCCGACCGCGATGGTCACATAGCGCTTGCCCTCACGACGGTAGCCCGCGGAAACCAGCCTGAGGAGCTCGGCGTAGCGGTCGAGGAACTCCTTGGCGCCGGGCTGGTTGAAGACGTACGCCGCCACCTCGTCGTTGAGGCCGGTGAACGGGCGCAGCTCCGGGACCCAGTGCGGGTTGGGCAGGAAGCGCATGTCCACGACCAGGTCGGCGTCGACCGGGAGGCCGTACTTGAAGCCGAAGGACATGACGGTGGCCCGCAGTTCGGGCTCCTCGTCGCCGGCGAACTGGGCGTCCATCTTGGCGCGCAGCTCGTGCACGTTGAGGCTGGAGGTGTCGATCACCAGGTCGGCGTCGCCGCGCAGTTCGCGCAGCAGTTCGCGCTCGGCGGCGATGCCGTCGACGATGCGGCCGTCGCCCTGCAGGGGGTGCGGGCGGCGCACGGACTCGAAGCGGCGCACCAGGGCCTCGTCGGAGGACTCCAGGAAGACGATCCGCCGGGTGACGTGTTTCGACTCCAGGTCGGCGAGGGACTCCCGGAGGTTGTCGAAGAAGCGGCGGCCGCGTACGTCGACGACGACCGCGATCCGCGCCACGTTGCCCTGGGAGCGGGCGCCGAGCTCCACCATGGTGGGGATCAGGGCGGGCGGGAGGTTGTCGACGACGAACCAGCCGAGGTCCTCCAGACACTTGGCGGCCGTCGAACGGCCGGCCCCGGACATGCCGGAGATGATCACCAGCTCGGGGATGGCCGCCTCGGGGATCCCGGGCGGTGTGTTGTCCGTACTCACCTGTGCTCCGTTGTCATGGCGTGCGTCGTTCTGGGCGCGATCCTCGCCGGTTTCGCCGTGCGCCTGCTCGGCCGCCTCGGTGGGCGTCCGATCCGGCTCGGCTGTGGGCTGTGCGTCGTGCTCGTTCATGTCTCCTGCCCCCGTCGTTCTTCCGGGGCGCCCGCGGGCACGGGCTCCGCCGGGGAACCCGCCGTCGTCCCGGGCGCCCCGTCCTCCCCGTCTTCAATGATCTCTCCAGTCGCCGTGTTCACGGCGGGGGCGGCCGGAGCCGCCCGGGCGAAGGCCGCGGCGATGGTCTCGGCCGTCTTGCGGCCGATGCCCGGAACCTCGCAGATCTGGTCGATCGTCGCGGCCCGCAGTTTCTTCACCGAGCCGAAGTGCTTGATCAGCGCCTGTTTGCGGGTCTCGCCCAGCCCCGGTACCTCGTCCAGGGGGCCGGCGCGGAAGCGCTTGGCGCGCTTGGTGCGCTGGTAGGTGATGGCGAAGCGGTGGGCCTCGTCGCGGACGCGCTGGAGCAGGTAGAGCCCCTCGCTGGTGCGGGGCAGGACCACGGGGTCGTCCTCGCCCGGCAGCCACACCTCCTCCAGGCGCTTGGCGAGGCCGCAGACGGCGATGTCGTCGATGCCGAGCTCGTCGAGGGCCTTCTGCGCGGCGGCGACCTGCGGCCGGCCTCCGTCGACGACGACGAGCTGGGGCGGGTAGGCGAACTTCTTGGGGCGGCCTTCCTCGTCCTTGAGTCCGTCCGTGAGGCCGGGCTCGCCGTCGGACCACTCGCCGGTCTTCTCCTTCTCGACGAGGTAGCGCCGGAAGCGGCGGCTGATCACCTCGTGCATGGAGCGGACGTCGTCCTGGCCTTCGAAGCCTCTGATCTGGAAGCGGCGGTACTCGCTCTTGCGCTGCAGCCCGTCCTCGAAGACGACCATGGAGGCCACGACGTCGTCACCCTGGAGGTGCGAGATGTCGTAGCACTCGATCCTGAGCGGGGCGCTGTCCAGGTCGAGGGCGTCGGCGATCTCCTCCAGCGCGCGCGAGCGCGTGGTCAGGTCCGAGGCGCGCTTGGTCTTGTGCAAGACGAGCGCCTGCTGGGCGTTGCGCTCCACGGTCTCCATGAGGGCGCGCTTGTCGCCGCGCTGAGGTATGCGCAGCGAGACGCCGGAGCCGCGCCGCCCGGTGAGCCACTCCTGGACGGGCTCGACCGGCTCGGGCAGGGCAGGAACAAGGACCTCCTTGGGGACGGCGTCGCCGGTCTCCTCACCGTAGAGCTGCTGCAGGGCGTGCTCGACGAGGGCGCCGGTGGTGATCTCCTCGACCTTGTCGGTCACCCAGCCGCGCTGGCCGCGCACGCGTCCGCCCCGTACGTGGAAGATCTGCACGGCCGCCTCGAGTTCGTCCTCGGCGACGGCGACGAGGTCGGCGTCGGTCGCGTCGGTGAGCACGACCGCGTTCTTCTCCATGGCCTTCTTCAGGGCCTCGATGTCGTCGCGCAGGCGGGCGGCCCGCTCGTACTCCATCTCGTCGGCCGCCTCCATCATCTGCTTCTCGAGGCGGCGGAGATACGTGAGCGTGCGACCGGTCATGAAGTCGCAGAACTCCTCGGCGAGTTCACGGTGCTCCTCGGCCGGGACGCGGCCGACGCAGGGCGCGGAGCACTTGCCGATGTAGCCGAGCAGGCAGGGGCGGCCGGTGCGGGCGGCGTTCTTGAAGACGCCGGCCGAACAGGTGCGCACGGGGAACACGCGCAGCAGGAGGTCGACGGTGTCCCGGATCGCCCACGCGTGCGCGTACGGCCCGAAATACCTGACGCCCTTCTTCTTGTGACCGCGCATCACCTGCACGCGCGGGAACTCCTCGTTCATCGTCACCGCGAGGTACGGGTAGCTCTTGTCGTCGCGGTACTTGACGTTGAACCGGGGGTCGAACTCCTTGATCCAGGAGTACTCCAGCTGCAGCGCCTCGACCTCCGTGGACACCACGGTCCACTCGACGGACGCGGCGGTGGTCACCATCGTCCGGGTGCGCGGGTGCAGGCCCGCCAGATCCTGGAAGTAGTTCGCCAGGCGCTGGCGCAGGCTCTTGGCCTTCCCGACGTAGATCACCCGACGGTGCTCGTCACGGAACCTGTACACCCCAGGAGAGTCCGGAATCTCTCCCGGCTTGGGGCGGTAGCTGGAGGGGTCTGCCATGTCTCACACCCTACTGGCGGGTGGTGACAGCGCGGCGGGGCTGTGGACAACGACGCAGGGCCCTTCGGTGTTGGTGTCCGCGCGGGTGGTCACGCCGTTTCAAGCCCTACCGCGTCTCCAGAAACGTCAGCACCGCCGGCACCCGGCGGTGAGTTCGCCCCGGCTGCTGCGGACGGGCTTTTCGACGGTGCCCCCGGTGACCCACAGACGGCGGCCGGTACCGGCTTCGGAGCGGCCTTCGGCCATGAGGGCGAGGACCTCGCGTTGGCGGGTGCCGAGGTGGCAGAGGGGGTCGGCGCGGCGCCGGGCATGCCGGTGCCGGGGCGGCGCTCACGGATCGTGCGGGCCGTCTTCAGGCCCTCGTGGAGTGGTCCGGCGGCATCCGTATGCCGACGATCGCGAGGTCGCGGCCACCGGCTTCACAGGCCGCGCCGCGTCACCCGCTTGCCCCACCGCCTCGTGTCCGACTCGCTCGCCCAGGCTCGCCGGCCCCTCCCTGAGCAGGACGTCGCCGCCCCCGCACGGGCTGCCGCGGTGCCTCCACGGTCCCGGCTCCCGTTGCCCGGCCGGCGCGATGCGGTGCGGTGCGTCCGACTGCCTGCCCGACCGCGGCGGCGCGGCCGCCCGGAAGCGGGATCGGGGGCTGCCCGTGACGACACGGGGACATTCGCGGGCGATGCTGTCAGCAGTGCAGAACCAGATGCAGACCGACCGGCCGCTCCGGCAGCACTCCGGAGAGCGGCAGGTCGCGGATCGAAGGGCTGCGGGATGCGACGGACGCGGATCGAGAAACGCCGACGGCCGGTCCGCGTGCGGCCCGACGAGGACGACACGCGCGCGTTGAGCGACGTCCTGGACCCTCGCGACCCCGACATCGTGCGGGCCAAGGCCCTGCGACCGGCGCAGCACGGTGATCATCGGCCCTAGGCGCGACGCGGTTGCCGCCGCCCCAGGAACCGGACGGTTGCCTCTGCGTCCGACACCGACCAGGTCCGCCGGCGGCCGGCTCACGGGCAACCGTACGGTCAGGATCGTGCCCATCCCCGGCGGGCTGCCGATCTCCAGCCTGCCGCCGATCGCCTCGCCGCGGTCGACGTGCCGACCAGCCCGGACCCTGTGAGGGACGACGAGGCGCACATGGCACCCGACTCGGCCAGGAGGACGCCCCGGTTGGACATCAGGTGTTGTCGGGACCTGGTCAACACGCTTCAATGCGGGGGAACTCGGGGCCGTGAATCACAGCATATGGATGTGAAGAAATCCCCTGCGCCGACGGGCAGGCCCCGACCACCACGTGAACGGTCTGACCAGCCGTTGCGAGTCATCACAGAAAGGCCCCTGCATGCCGCACGCCACACAGCACGCGGACGTCACCGCCGCGGAACTGGACACGGCCCTGCGAGGCGGCCCCTTCCACGTCGCGCTGCGCGCCGCGATCGCCGCCCGCGGACTTCCGTTGCAGCGTGTTCAGCACCATCTGTCGCGCTACGGCGTGAAGGTGGGCGTCACGAGCCTGAGTTACTGGCAGCAGGGCGCCCGTCGACCGCAGCGCCCCGAGTCGCTGCGCGCGGTGCGAGCGCTGGAGGAGATCCTCCAGCTGCCCGACGAGTCACTGATCCGCCTGCTCGCCGAGAGCGACGAGCGTACGGCCGGCGGGCGGCCCGCGGCACGTTCCTATCGCTCCTTCGTGGCGGCCTCGGGCGTACTTGAGGGGCTGCTCGCCGAGCTGGAGGCACCGCTCGACGGCGGACTGCACACCCTTGGGCACCACGAGCGGATACGCATCGGGGCGCACCGCGAGCTGCTGTGCCGCGACTCGCACCACATCGTGCGCGCCCACCGGGACGGCGTCGACCGCTTCGTGGCCGTCCACCACGGCGACCCGGGGTGCGCGCCGGAGCGCATGACGGTCCACGCCCTGGAGAACTGCCGCACGGGCCGCGTCCGCCGGCACCACGACACCGGAGTGCTCGTCGCCGAGCTGCTCTTCGACACCCGGCTGCGCGCCGGGGACACCTTTCTGTTCGGTTATGGCGTCGAGGACGGCACGGCCGGTGTGTCCCGCGAGTACGTCCGTGGCTTCGGCCTCGCGGGCGGCCAGTACGCCCTGCAGGTGCGGTTCGACGAGAACGCGCTGCCCGCGCGCTGCCACCGCTTCACCCAGCACTCGGCGGCGGCCCCGCGCAGCGGCCGCCAGGAACTCGCCCTCAGTCCCCGGCACCACGCCGTTCACCTCGTCGAGCCGCGGGTGCGGTCCGGGATGGTGGGGATCGGGTGGGACTGGGAGTGACGGCGCTCCCGGCCCGAGATCAGGCGGTCGGCACGTAAGCGTTTACGCACGGTAAGCGCGTAAACGCTTGCGCAAGCGTTTACGCGGGCCGCCGGATGCGATACCTTCCCGCTCGGAGGGCCGCCCGCCGCGGTCCGCGGAAGGGAGTCGCGATGCCGACCATGGCCGATGTGGCACGGTGCGCCGGTGTGTCCGTGGCCACCGTCTCGCATGTGCTGAACGACACCCGCCCGGTACTCCCCCACACCCGCCAGGCCGTCCTGGACGCCATCGACGAGCTCGGCTACACGCCCAACACGCTCGCCCGCTCCCTGGTGACCTCGCGGACCCGCTCCATCGGGCTCGCCGTGTCGGCGATCAGCAACCCGTACTTCACCGAGATCCTCCAGGGAGTCGAGGCCGGAGCCCTGGAGCACGGCTACAGCCTGCTCATCGCCGATCCGCACGACGACCCGGAGCACGAACGCAAGATCGTCCAGCTGCTCCACGAACGCCGCGTCGACGGCATGATCGTCGCGCCGTCCGCGGCTCCGCGCGAGCTCGTCGCCTACCTGACCCGTCACGATGTGCCGACCGTGTTCCTCGACCGCCTGATCGACGACACGGCGGCCGGCACATCCCGCTTCGACCAGGTCTGCGCCGAGAACACCGAACCGGTGGCCGAGCTGGTCACCCATCTCGCCGGGCTCGGCCATCGCAGGATCGCCCTGGTCGCAGGTCTGCCCGGACTCAGTACCACCACCGAGCGCATCGCCGGCTACCGCCACGGCCTCGCGGCCGCCGGACTCCCCTACGACGAACGCCTCCTGGTGCACGGCGACTCCACGACGGCGGGCGCGGAACGGGCCACCGCCACGCTGCTGTCCCTGGCCGCACCGCCCACCGCGCTGATCACCGGCAACAACACCATGACCATCGGTGCGCTGCGCGCCCTGAACGGCCGTGGCCTGTCCGTGCCCGCCGACATCGCGCTGTGCTGCTTCGACGACTTCCCCTGGGCGGACCTGTTCTCGCCCCGGCTCACAGCGATCGCCCAGCCCAGCAAGGACATCGGCGCCCAGGCGGTCCGCGTGCTCCTGGAGCGACTCGCCTCCCCGGGCCGCCCCGCCCGCACGGTGCGGCTCGCGTGTGCCTTCGTGCACCGGAGTTCGTGCGGCTGTCCCGAGCCGGAGCGGCCGGAGCGGCCCGAGCAGTTCAAGCAGTCCGAGAAAGGAACCGCCTCGTGATCGTCGTCGCCGGTGAGGCCCTCATAGATCTGGTACCGCAGGGCCCGGGCGCCCTCGCGGGCCTCAAGCCGGCGCTCGGCGGCGGCCCTTACAACACGGCCGTGGCTCTCGGCCGCCTCGGCTCTCCAACGGCCTTCTGCTCCCGCACGTCGTACGACGCGTTCGGCGAGGCCCTGCTCGACGGGCTGCGGCAGACGGGCGTGGAGGTGTCGGCCGTGCAGCGGGGAGTCGAGCCGACCACTCTGGCGGTGGCCACGATCGACGGAAACGGCTCCGCCGCCTACTCCTTCTACGTCGAGGGCACCGCCGACCGGCTGTTCACGGTCCCCGACCGACTCCCCGCCGGGGCCCGCGCGGTGTCCTTCGGGACCTGTTCGCTCGTGCTGGAGCCGGGCGCGAGCGCGTACGAGGAGCTGATGCGGACCGCGGCCGCGCAGGGCCTGTTCACCGCGCTCGACCCGAACATCCGGGCCGGTCTGATCCCCGACGCTGACGCCTACCGGGCCCGGTTCGAGCGCTGGCTGCCGTCCGTGTCGCTGCTCAAGCTCTCCGAGGAGGACGCACAGTGGCTGGGCGGCACCCCGCGTGAGTGGCTGGCCGCCGGTCCCTCGGCCGTCGTCGTCACCCACGGCGGCGACGGGCTGACCGCGTTCACCCGGGACGGCGCGGAGTATTCCGTGCCGGGCGAGAAGGTCGACGTGGTGGACACCATCGGTGCCGGGGACACCGTCAACGCGGCTCTGCTGCACGGCCTGTCCGTACGCAACGCCCTGTCCCCGGAGGCACTCGCCGGCCTGGGCGCCGATGGATGGGGCAGGCTGCTGGGCTTCGCGGCACGCGCGGCGGCGATCACCTGCTCACGGGCGGGAGCGGAGCCGCCGTACGCCTCTGAACTCGGCGAGATGTAGGGCGCTTTCGCCTATAAGCACCCACCTGCCCGGACCGGGCAGCGGACGGCGCCCCGCAGGGCTTCCCGCGGGGCGCCGTGTGTTCGGCATGTGTCGGGGCGTACCGCCCGCTCGGCTCAGGCCTTCCGCGCCCGCGTCGTCTTCTTCGCCGGGGCGGCCTTCTTCGTGACCGCGGCCGCCTTCTTCGTGACCGTGTTGTTGGTCGTCCTGGCCGCGACCGTCTTCTTCGCGGCGGTCCTGCGCGGGGCCTTCACCGGTTCCGCGTCGCTGATCCGGTCGGCGCCGAGGATCTCCCGCAGGAACTTGCCCGTGTGGCTGGCGGGGACTCCGGCGACCTGCTCCGGCGTGCCCTCGGCGATGACCAGACCGCCGCCGGCGCCGCCCTCGGGGCCCATGTCGACGACCCAGTCGGCGGTCTTGATCACGTCGAGGTTGTGCTCGATGACAATGACCGTGTTGCCCTTGTCGACCAGGCCGGACAGAACCTTCAGCAGCTTGCTGATGTCCTCGAAGTGCAGTCCCGTGGTCGGCTCGTCCAGGACGTAGACCGTACGGCCGGTGGAGCGCTTCTGCAGCTCGCTGGCGAGCTTCACCCGCTGGGCCTCACCGCCGGACAGGGTGGTCGCGGACTGGCCGAGCCGGACATAGCCGAGACCGACGTCGTTCAGCGTCCTGAGGTGGCGGTTGATCGCCGGGACGGCCTCGAAGAAGTCCATGGCCTCCTCGATCGGCATGTTCAGGACCTCGGAGATGGACCTGCCCTTGTAATGGACCTCCAGGGTCTCCCGGTTGTAGCGGGCGCCGTGGCAGACCTCGCACGGGACGTACACGTCCGGGAGGAAGTTCATCTCGATCTTGATGGTGCCGTCGCCCGCGCAGTTCTCGCAGCGGCCGCCCTTGACGTTGAAGGAGAAGCGGCCGGGCATGTAGCCGCGGACCTTCGCCTCGGTCGTCTCCGCGAACAGCTTGCGGATGTGGTCGAAGACGCCGGTGTACGTCGCCGGGTTCGACCGGGGAGTGCGGCCGATGGGCGACTGGTCGACGTGGACGACCTTGTCGACGAGGTCGTCACCGTCCACGCGCGTGTGCCGCCCCGGCACGCTGCGCGCGCCGTTCAGCTCGCGGGCCAGGTGGGTGTACAGGATGTCGTTGACCAGCGTCGACTTGCCGGAGCCGGAGACGCCCGTGACCGCGGTGAACAGGCTCAGCGGGAAGGACACGTCGATGTCCTGGAGGTTGTTCTCGCGGGCGCCGTGCACCGTGAGCTGCCGGGACGGGTCGCGGGGGCGCCGGATGTCCGGCAGCGGGATGGACTTCCTGCCCGCCAGGTACTGGCCGGTCTGCGACTCGGCGTTGGCGAGCAGCTCCTTCAGGGAGCCGCTGTGCACGACCTTGCCGCCGTGCTCACCGGCGCCGGGACCGATGTCGACGATCCAGTCGGCGGTCTTGATGGTGTCCTCGTCGTGCTCGACGACGATGAGCGTGTTGCCCATGTCGCGCAGCCGGACCAGGGTCTCGATGAGCCGGTGGTTGTCTCGCTGGTGCAGGCCGATGGACGGCTCGTCGAGGACGTACAGGACGCCGACGAGTCCGGAGCCGATCTGGGTGGCCAGGCGGATGCGCTGGGCCTCGCCGCCGGAGAGGGTGCCGGCCGCGCGGTTCAGGGAGAGGTAGTCCAGGCCGACGTCGACCAGGAACCGCAGCCGCTCGTTGACCTCCTTCAGCACGCGCTCGGCGATCTTCTTGTCACGGGCGTTGAGTTTCAGTTCGCCCAGGAAGTCCGCGCAGTCGCTGATGGACATCGCGGAGACCTCGGCGATCGACTTGTCCATGATCGTGACCGCGAGGACGATCGGCTTGAGGCGCGTGCCCTCACAGGTGGGGCAGGGCACCTCGCGCATATAGCCCTCGAAGCGCTCGCGGCTGGCGTCGCTCTCGGCCTCGCTGTGCCGGCGCTTGACGAAGGGGACGGCGCCCTCGAAGGGCGTCGTGTACACACGCTCGCGTCCGTACCGGTTGCGGTAGCGGACCTCGATCTGCGTCTTGTGGCCGTGGAGGAGAGCCTTCTTGGCGCGCTGCGGGAGACCCGCGAAGGGGATGTCCGTCCGGAATCCCAGCGCGTCCGCGAGAGCGCCGATGAGGCGGCCGAAGTAGTCCTTGGTGTGGCCGTGCGACCAGGGATGGATGGCGCCCTCGTCGAGGGACTTGTCCTCGTCCGGGACGATCAGCTCGGGGTCGACCTCCATACGCGTGCCGATGCCGGTGCACTCGGGGCAGGCGCCGAAGGGCGAGTTGAAGGAGAAGGAGCGGGGCTCGAGTTCCTCGAAGGACAGGTCGTCGTACGGGCAGTACAGGTGCTCCGAGTACATGCGCTCGCGCTCGGGGTCGTCCTCGGAGAGGTCGACGAAGTCGAGCACGACCATGCCGCCGGACAGTCCGAGGGCGGTCTCCACGGAATCGGTGAGGCGGCGCTTGGCGGAGTCCTTCACCGTGAGGCGGTCGACGACCACCTCGATGGTGTGCTTCTCCTGCTTCTTCAGCGTCGGCGGGTTGGACAGCTGGATGGTCTCGCCGTCCACCCGCGCGCGGGAGTAGCCCTTGGTCTGGAGATCCGCGAAGAGGTCGACGAACTCGCCCTTGCGCTCGCGCACCAGCGGCGACAGCACCTGGAAGCGGCTCCCCTCCGGGAGCTCCAGGACCCTGTCGACGATGGCCTGCGGTGACTGGCGCGAGATCGGGCGGCCGCACTCGGGACAGTGCGGCTTTCCGATGCGCGCGAAGAGCAGACGCAGGTAGTCGTAGACCTCGGTGATGGTGCCGACCGTCGAGCGCGGGTTGCGCGAGGTCGACTTCTGGTCGATGGAGACCGCCGGGGAGAGGCCTTCGATGAAGTCGACGTCCGGCTTGTCCATCTGGCCGAGGAACTGCCGCGCGTAAGACGACAGCGACTCCACGTAACGGCGCTGCCCCTCGGCGAAGATGGTGTCGAAGGCCAGCGAGGACTTGCCCGACCCCGACAGGCCCGTGAAGACGATGAGCGAGTCGCGCGGCAGGTCGAGCGAGACGTTCTTCAGGTTGTGCTCGCGCGCGCCACGGACGATGAGACGGTCGGCCACGCCGGTCCGCACCTTTCTTGAGAAGAAGTGACAGGGGCGGGGCCCCCGTGCTTTCTCAGACTAGGGGGAGCCACTGACAACGCCGGTCGGATTCCCGGATGCGTAAACAATCCCGGGCCATCCAGCATGCCCGACGCCACACCCGACCCTATAGCACGCACATTCGATTTTGGGCGCCGCTTCACCACCTTCACCCAAAGGTGTGGTGGGGCTAGGGTCAGTACCATGATTGATCACGCTCATGACCTGGCGTCTGTACGTGACGCGACGGAACGGGTGCTGACCGCAGCCGCCAAACTGGACAACGCCTCCGTGGCCGAGCCGTCACGGCTCCCGGGCTGGACCCGCGGCCACATCCTCGCCCATCTCGCCCGCAACGCGGACGCCCTCGTGAACGTCCTCGAGGGGCGGCCCATGTACGCCTCCGCCGACGCCCGGGACTCCGACATCGAGCGGGACGCCCCACGCCCCCTCGACGTCCAGCTCGCCGACGTGCGGGAGAGCGCGGCCCGCTTCCAGGAGGCGGGAGCCGCCCCCGCGGACTGGTCGCGCACGGTGGAGCTGCGCAACGGGGTCACCGACTCCGCGTCGCGCGTGCCGTTCCGGCGGTGGGTGGAGGTGGAGCTGCACCACGTCGATCTCGGGATCGGGTACGAGCTGGAGGATCTGCCGGCGGAGTTCACGGAGCGGGAGATCGACTTCCTCGCCGACCGGTTCACCGGGCACCCCGACGTGCCGCCCACACGTCTCACGGACGGCACGCGCGCGTGGCGCACGGGCCGGGAGGGGACCGAGCCGGAGGTCGGCATCACCGGAAGCGGGGCCGACCTGCTCGGATGGCTCGCCGGCCGCCGCGACGGCTCCGGACTCAGCGTGACGGGCGGGCGACTGCCGGCGCTTCCCCCGCTGTAGGCGCGGACGCTCCTGGGACGCCTCCCCGCTATAGGCTGGCCGCCATGACGTACAGCGGAGAGGTGACGGTCGGCGGCCCGGCGGACGTGCACGAGCTGAAGGACCTGATGATCACCAAGATCGCGGTCGGCCCGATGAACAACAACGCCTATCTGCTGCGCTGCCGGGCCACGGACGAACAGCTGCTGATCGACGCGGCGAACGAGGCGGGCACACTGCTCGGCATGATCGGTGACGACGGCATCGCGTCCGTCGTCACCACCCACCAGCACGGCGACCACTGGCAGGCACTCGCGGAGGTCGTGGCGGCCACGGGCGCGCGGACGTACGCGGGCCGCGAGGACGCCGACGGCATCCCGGTGCCGACCGACGTCCTGGTGGACGACGGCGACACCATCCGGGTGGGGCGCGTGGAACTCACCGCGCGCCATCTGGTCGGGCACACGCCGGGCTCGATCGTCCTCGTCTACGACGACCCGCACGGGCATCCCCATGTGTTCACCGGGGACTGCCTGTTCCCGGGCGGCGTGGGCAACACCCGCAAGGATCCGGAGGCGTTCGCCAGTCTGATCCATGACGTCGAGACGAAGATCTTCGATGTCCTCCCGGACGAGACCTGGGTGTACCCGGGCCACGGGAACGACACCACGCTGGGCGCGGAGCGGCCTCAACTGCCGGAGTGGCACGCGCGGGGGTGGTGAAACCCCGACCGAGCGGGGCGCGCGCCGTCGACGCGCGCCCCGTGTGAATCGCGTGCACACGCCGGCTCTCCGCGCGCGCTCCCCGCGTACGTCGTTGCGCAGTCAACTGGTAGGAGCCCCGCACAGGATGACGGCTCCTGAGGGGTATGGGCCGCCGGTCCTTCGAATCCCCGCCCTCGGCCGGCGGCCCAGGCCAGAGGCAGTCCGCCGGGCCTGTTCACGAGATTGCAACACCCGTTCCCACTATGCGGACCAATGATGATGTGACCTCGACAAACACGGCTTTCACTGTCACTCTCCCGCCATGCACCTTGCCCCTCACGTTCTGCGTCGCGCCGTCGCCACCGCCACCGTTGCCCTCCTCGCCACCGCCGTCGGCTGTGCTCCGCAGCCCGAGGGCGACACGGCCGCCAAGCCCTCCGGAGCGACGGGGTCGACCGCGACGACCTGCGCCAAGGGCAAGTTGGCGACCAAGACCTCCGGGAAGCTGACGATCGCCACCGACGAGCCCGCGTACGAGCCTTGGTTCAAGGACGACAAGCCGGCCAACGGCGAGGGCTTCGAGTCGGCTGTCGCGTACGCCGTGGCGCAGCAGCTGGGCTACGACAAGAGCGGCGTCGTCTGGCAGAGCGTGCCCTTCAACAAGGCTTTCGCGCCCGGCGAGAAGACCTTCGACTTCGACATCAACCAGGTGTCGATCAGCGCCGAGCGCAAGAAGGCCGTGGACTTCTCGTCCGGCTACTACGACGTGCGCCAGGCCGTCATCGCGCTGAAGGGCTCCAAGGCCGCGAAGGCGACGAGCGTCGCGGACCTCAAGGACGTCAAGCTGGGCGCCCAGGTCGGCACCACCAGCCTGAACTACATCAACGACGTGGTGAAGCCGAATCAGGCGGTAGCCGCCTACGCCAAGAACGACCAGGCCAAGTCCGCGCTGAAGAACGGCCAGGTCGACGCCATCGTCGTCGACCTGCCGACCGCCTTCTACATCACCGCCGCCGAAGTGACGGACGCCGAGATCGTCGGCCAGTTCGAGAACCAGGGCGGTACGCCCGAGCAGTTCGGGCTCGTGCTCGACAAGGGCAGCGCGCTCACCTCCTGCGTGACGGGCGCCGTGGACGCCCTGCGCAAGGACGGCACCCTGGCGAAGCTCGAGAAGCAGTGGCTCTCGGACGCCGTCGACGCCCCGGTGCTGAAGTGACGGTGACGAAGCAGGAGTCCGGCCAGGGCGGCGCGGACGACAAGGGTGACATGCCCGGCGGGGACGACGGCTACGTCCCGTCGCGGCGCCGGCTGGACCGCGAGCGCCACAAGCGCGCCCGCGCCCGCCGCGCCACGGCGATCGCCGCGCTCTCGACCCTCGTCACCGGCGTCGTGCTCTTCCTGGTCGTCGTCAACGCGCCCGGCTGGCCGCGCACCAAGGAGACTTTCTTCAACGGGCAGTACGCGCGCGAGGCGCTGCCCAAGGTCCTCGAAGGGCTGTGGCTGAACGTCCGGCTGCTGCTGATCTGCGGTGTCGCGGTGCTGGTCCTCGGCATGCTGATCGCGATCGCCCGGACACTGCGCGGCCCGGTGTTCTTCCCGCTGCGGGCGCTGGCCGCCGCGTACACCGACTTCTTCCGCGGGCTGCCGCTGATCATCAACCTGATGATCGTGGTCCTGGGCGTTCCGGCGCTCCGGCTGCAGGGCGTCACGGTCGATCCGGTCCTGCTGGGCGGTACGGCGCTGACGCTGACGTATTCGGCCTACGTCGCCGAGGTGTTCCGCGCCGGCATCGAGTCCGTGCATCCCTCGCAGCGCGCCGCGGCCCGTTCTCTGGGCCTCAGCAACCGGCAGGCGCTGCGGTACGTCGTGCTGCCCCAGGCCGTACGGCGCCAAGTGCCGCCCCTGCTCAACGACCTGGTGTCGCTCCAGAAGGACACCGGTCTCGTGTCGATCGGCGGTGCGGTCGACGCCGTACGGGCCGCCGACATCATCGTGGGCCGCAGCCTCAACTACACGCCGTACATCGTCGCGGGTCTGGTCTTCGTGGCGCTGACCATTCCGATGACCCGCTTCACCGACTGGGTGACGGCCCGTATGGACCGTCAGCGCGCCCAGGGAGGTTCCCTATGAGCGACGCGCCCGTGCTGCGCATGGAGTCCGTCCGCAAGACATTCGGCGGCTCGGTCGTGCTGCGGGACGTCGACCTGGAGGTCGCCCCGCACACGGTGACCGCGCTGATCGGCGCCTCCGGCTCCGGGAAGTCGACACTGCTGCGGTGCGCCAACCTGCTCGAGGAGATCGACGACGGCGCGATCTGGCTGGACGGCGAGGAGATCACCGACCCACGGGTCGACCCGGACGCGGTACGGCGCCGTATCGGCGTGGTCTTCCAGGCGTACAACCTCTTCCCGCACATGACGGTCCTGGAGAACATCACGCTCGCCCCGCGCCGCGTGCACGGCGTCTCGCGACCGGAGGCCGAGGAGCACGCCGGGGAACTGCTGGAGCGGCTCGGCCTTGCCGCCAAGGCCGGCGAGTATCCGGACCGGCTGAGCGGCGGCCAGCAGCAGCGGGTCGCGATCGTGCGCGCTCTGGCCGTACGTCCCCGGCTGCTGCTGCTCGACGAGATCACCGCCGCCCTCGACCCGGAGCTCGTGGGCGAAGTGCTGACCGTCGTCCGCGACCTCAAGGACGAAGGCATGACCATGGTGCTGGCCACACACGAGATGGGCTTCGCCCGGGACGTCGCCGACCAGGTCTGCTTTCTGGACGGAGGCGTGGTGCTGGAGCACGGCACCGCCGAGCAGATCTTCGGGGATCCGCAGCAGGAGCGCACACAGCGCTTCCTGCGGCGGATCGTGGAGGCTGGACGCCTGTAGGCCCGCCCGGGCTACGCGTCGGCCTGGGCCGCGCCCACGAGTGCGGCGACCCGCTCCACACCGAACACATAGCCCTGCACCCCGCAGCCCGCGATGACGCCGTCCGCGCGCAGCGAGACGTACGAGTGGTGCCGGAACGACTCGCGCTTGTGGATGTTGGAGATATGGACCTCCAACACCGGCATGCCGTCACAGGTGTTGAGCGCGTCCAGAATCGCGACGGACGTGTGCGAGTAGGCCCCCGGGTTGATGACGATCCCGCAGTGGTTGAGCCGCGCCTCGTGGATCCAGTCGACCAGCTCGCCCTCGTGGTTGGACTGACGGAAGTCCACCGTGCCGCCGTGCGCGGCCGCCGCCTTGGCGCACATCGCCTCGACGTCGGCGAGCGTGTCGGAACCGTAGATCTCCGGCTGGCGCTGCCCGAGCAGGTTCAGGTTGGGGCCGTTGAGAATCATGATCGGGGCGTTGGCCAGGGTGCGGGGCACGGTTCCTCCGGTCCGGTCGGTGCGGGGCGGTCCCCGGGGGACCACTGCTCAGACTCGGTTTATCACGGTGCGCCAAGGGGCCCCGCACGCCGGTCGTCACCCGGAGCTACTTGATCTCCTCCGACCGCAACAGGTCGCAGTTGGTGTAGCCGCCGTCACCGATGCTCAGGGCGCCCAACTGCTCCGCCAGCTTGGTCGTCTCGGGGTCGGCGCTGTTGCGCATGGCCTCGTCGTACGACTCGAATTCGATCAGCGCCAGATAGCGGCGGGGGTTGTCGCGGTCCTTCAGAAGCATGCGGTGCGTCGGGCCGCCCGTCCTGCCGGCGTTGCGCTGCCGTGCCTCCTCGAGCAGCTGCTCCATCTCCTCCAGTCGCTCGGTTTCGAAGTCGATGATCTGGACGAACTTCATGGACGCCTCCACCGGCCACGGCGTTCCCCGGGCCGGGGAACGCACTCTGGAAACAAGCAAGCACCGGGGGCGAGGGTCGGCAATGCGCCACGCACCGCTCCCGGTGATGGTTGTTCCTACGTCCAGGGCGGTCAGGCTTCGACGCTGTCCTTCGGAGCGCCTTCGCTCTCGCCCCGCGCCGCCTCGACCGACTGCTTCCGGGACGCCCGCAGGCTGGTGATCGTGGTGACGATCAGGACCGAGCAGATGACGCCGAGAGACACCGGGATGCTGATCTCGGGAACGTGCACCCCGGACTCGTGCAGGGCGTGCAGCACCAGCTTGACGCCGATGAAGCCCAGAATGATCGACAGGCCGTAGCTCAGGTGGACGAGCTTCCTCAGCAGGCCGCCGATGAGGAAGTACAGCTGCCTCAGGCCCATCAGCGCGAAGGCGTTGGCCGTGAAGACGATGTACGGGTCCTGGGTCAGACCGAAGATCGCTGGGATCGAGTCGAGCGCGAACAGCACGTCGGTCGTACCGATCGCGAGCATCACGACCAGCATCGGCGTCATGACCCGCTTGCCGTTCTGCTGGATCCACAGCTTGGTGCCGTGGTAGCGGTCGGCCACACCGAAGCGGCGCTCGGCGGCCTTGAGCAGCTTGTTCTCCTCGTACTCCTCGTCCTCCTCATCGGCCCGGGCCTCCTGGATGAGCTTCCAGGCGGTCCAGATCAGGAAGGCTCCGAAGAGGTAGAACACCCAGGAGAAGCTGGCGATGATCGCGGCGCCCGCGGCGATGAAGACGGCTCGCAGGACGAGGGCTATGAGCACGCCGACGAGCAGCACGCGCTGCTGGTACTGCGAGGGCACGGCGAACTTCGCCATGATCAGGACGAAGACGAAGAGGTTGTCGACGCTCAGCGACTTCTCGGTGATGAAGCCCGCGAAGAACTCGCCGGCGGGTTGCCCCCCGCCGAAGACGAGCAGGCCGAGGCCGAAGAGCCCGGCCAGGGCGATCCAGACGACCGTCCAGATCCCCGCTTCCTTGATCGACACGTCGTGCGGCTTGCGGCCGATGAAGAAGTCGACCGCGATCAGGGCTGCAAGGCCCACGATGGTCAGGACCCACAGGGTCACGGAAACATCCATTGCGCCTCCGGCAATACGTAACGGCAGGTAATCAGCGTCGTCGCGCTGCCGGAGGTCTCTTCCACCCGGGGATGGGCCGACGCCCCGGGATCCTGCCGGATCCGTATTGACGGGTACGCCGCAGCACAGGGAGTACTCCCCTCCGTGCGGAAAACAGTACCCCAATCACCAAGGAAAGGTAAAGCGATTGGCAAAAGAAAGACCAAATCCCCTGGTCAGGCGCCTTTACGTGTACTTGGTACGAGCGGCGGCGACCTGCTCCAGCACGTGCTGGAGCACCTGGCTGCCGGGCGGCACGAGCGAAGGTTCGTACGTCCAGGCGTGCCCGACCCACGGATCCGCGAGGTGGTCGTCGGGCACCGGGGTCAGCCTCAGCAGCGAACGCCACAGCGGGTCCAGCAACGGACCGTAACCGGCGGCGTCCTCGCGGTCGGCGACCATCATGAGGTGGACGCCCACGGCCGGGCCCTCGTCCGCGAGATAGCGAAGCTGGGTCACGGCACGGTCGTCGAAGCCGTGCGGGAAGTCGTTGACGACGAGCAGCTGCTGGGCCGTGTCCAGGTCCGGCGGGAGGGAATCGGCCGCACCGCCGCGCACCGCCATCTGCACCAGGTCGACCCGCTGGGTGAGCCGGGTCAGTACGTCCGCCACTCCGGCGGCGCCGACCGCCGGTGGCGCCGCGAGCACGCCGGTCTGCACCAGCGGGACGAGCGACTGCGCTCCCGAGCCGGCCGGGTCGATGACGTGCACGGTGAACTCGCCCGCCGGGTGGACGGCCAGCAGCCGGGCCGCGTGCGCCACGGCCGTCTCCATCGCCAGGCGGCGCAGGTCGTGGGAGTCGGCGAACGAGCCGTCCAGCGATCCGGCGCGCCCGCTGTCGATCCACAGGCCGCGCTCCAGCGGCAGCCGGACCAGCATCGGTATGCGCAGCTGCGCGGCCTCGGAGAGATGGAGGTCGCCGAGGCGCAGGGCCATGGGCATCTCCATGGGCACGCGATAGCCGTGCCAGACGGGGTTGTCCCAGCGGGCGTACGCCGGCGGAAGGGCGGGCTCGACGACTTCGGCCTCGGCCCCGAGCTGGGCGAGGTCCCGGTCGAGAGCCTGCCGCGCCTGGTCGACGAGCTGGGAATGCTTGGCGCGGGCCGCCTCGCGGGCGGCGTCGCCCTGTCCGCCGATCCGGCTGCGCGGGTCCGACAGGACCTGATCGAGTTCCTTCTCCATGCGCGAGTCGGCGAAGTCGACGGCACTGCGGTACGCGGCAGTGGTACGGGCCAGGTCCTCGAACATGCCCCACACCTGGTTGTAGAGCCGCTCCTCCATGGACCAGCCGGTCGCGTCACCCGCGACGGGCCGCGCGGGCTGCCCGGGCGGGGCCGGGGGCGCGGTCGGCGGGGGCGGCGGAGGTGCCGCGTTCTGACGGCGCGGGTGGCTGTAGTTGACGGGGCCGCCGGCGGTGGGCGCGGACGGCTGGGCGGCGGAGGAAGCGGCCGTCGGCGTCGGGTCCGCCGGACAGCCCGCAGCGGTACCCGGCACTCCGTGGGTCTGCGCGCCGTAGGGGGAACCGCCCTGGTCGGGGCCGAGTGCCGGGGCGGCCGTCTGCCGGGAGCGGTCGCCGTCCGCCGTGCGCGGCGGGGGTGCCGGTACCGAGCGGGCCAGCCCCTGGGCCACCGCCGCGTTGATGGTGCCTGCGAGCTGGTGGGCCTCGGACAGGCCCTGGTCGGCGAGGAGTTCGCCGAGTCCGCCCGCGTAGCCCTGGCCGACGGCGCGCACCTTCCACGCGCCCTGCCGGCGGTAGAGCTCCAGGGCGACGACCGCGGACTCCGCCGCCAGACCGGTGATGGTGTAGCTGGCGACCTCGGTGCCGTCGAGGCCGGTGACGGCGACGAAGGGGGCCGCGACGGCGCCGAAACTCGCCGGACCTCCGACACCGGAGGGCAGGGCGAGCAGCACACTGACACGGTGCACGGACTCCGGCATGGCGTCCAGGTCCACCGCGAGGCGGTGGTCGGCGGCCGCCTGCCGGGAGACCTCGAGCCCCGGCAGGGTGGGAGCACCGGGATGGGCGACCCATTCGACGCCGTGGACCTTGCCGTGCTCGTCCCCGATCGTGGCTCCGGCCACGATCGGCTTGCCGGCCGAGACCCGGATCTCGAGGCGGGCCTGGGAGAGCGGGTGGTTCTGCCCCCGCACCAGCTCGGCCGTCATCGCCTTTCGTCCCCCTGTGTCGTTGTGGTGTCGTGTGCCGCTCGCGGCGCTTCCTACAGGTGCGGCAGGATCGACGGCATCAGGTCCTGGAAGGTACGGCCGTTGGCCGGGGTGCCGAGGGCTGTCATCGTCCAGCCCGTGCCCGTCCGGTGCACCTTCGCCATGATCTGGGCCGTGTAGGCGCCGCCGCCCGCGAGCGTGTAGCGGGCGAGCTCCTGGCCGTTGGTCTCGTCGACCAGGCGGCAGAACGCGTTCTGCACCTCCTGGAACGTCTGGCCCGTGAAGGAGTTCACGGTGAAGACGATCTGGTCGATGTGGACCGGGATGCGGGCCAGGTCGACGAGGATCGCCTCGTCGTCGCCACCCTGG
This sequence comes from Streptomyces sp. HUAS ZL42, assembly GCF_040782645.1. Lineage (GTDB taxonomy): Bacteria > Actinomycetota > Actinomycetes > Streptomycetales > Streptomycetaceae > Streptomyces. The sequence continues at coordinate 7,414,151 of NZ_CP160403.1, read as the reverse complement.
CCGACACCGCCGACGAGGTTGTCGCCGGTGTGGCGCACGGAGCCGTCGTCACTCACCAGGTGACGGAAGAAGACGACGTCGACCGGCTGCTTGTCGGCGAACAGGACGGCGGAGGCGTCCAGGTCGATCTCCCGTGTACGCGAGCCGAACAGGCCGCGCCGTGGGGCCGCCTGCCAGCCGAGACCCATGCGCACCGCGGTCAGGCTGCCCCCGTCGTTCTTCTGCAGACTGATGGCCTGACCCTTGGTCATGTTGACGGTCACGCGCTGATTCCCCTCTCGAGCAGTCCCCTGTTACCGCGGAGCCCGCGGTTGACCAGAACATTACGCAGGCGCACTGACACTGCCGCACCCAGGTCCGCACTTTGTGTCGGTCTTGCAACACAGCGCGTACGCGGCCGGGGCACCGCAGGCCGGTTACGCCAGGCCCGCCTCCTTCATCTGGCGCAGTTCCTTCTTCATTTCGGAGACCTCGTCGCGCAGCCGGGCCGCGATCTCGAACTGGAGGTCGGCGGCAGCGGCACGCATGCGCTCGGTCATTTCCTCGATCTGCTCGGCGAGTTCCGCCGCGGGCCGGTCGGTCGGAACCGTCTCCTTGGCCTTGCCCTTCGCGGACTTGGCGGTCTTCGCTCCCTTGGCCGCCTTGTCACCGAGAGAGGGCACCGGGGCCTTGGTGCCGCGGCCGTCCTTCTTCGCGCGGTAGCCCGTGCCGAGCAGCTGTTCCGTGTCGACCTCCTCGCGGGCGATCTGCGCCACGATGTCGTTGATCTTCTTGCGGAGCGGCTGCGGGTCGATGCCGTTCGCCTTGTTGTAGGCGACCTGCTTCTCCCGGCGGCGGTTGGTCTCCTCGATGGCCCGTTCCATCGCCGGAGTGATCTTGTCGGCGTACATGTGGACCTGGCCGGAGACGTTGCGCGCGGCGCGGCCGATGGTCTGGATCAGGGATGTGCCGGAGCGCAGGAAACCCTCCTTGTCGGCATCGAGGATCGCCACCAGGGACACCTCGGGCAGGTCGAGGCCCTCGCGGAGGAGGTTGATGCCGACCAGCACGTCGAACTCGCCGGAGCGCAGCTCGCGCAGCAGCTCGACGCGGCGCAGGGTGTCGACGTCGCTGTGCAGATAGCGCACCTGGATGCCCAGTTCCAGGAAGTAGTCGGTGAGGTCCTCGGCCATCTTCTTGGTGAGCGTGGTGACCAGGACGCGCTCGTCCTTCTCGGTGCGCGTGCGGATCTCGTGGACCAGGTCGTCGATCTGACCCTCGGTGGGCTTGACGACGACCTCCGGGTCGACGAGGCCGGTCGGACGGATGATCTGCTCGACGACGCCGTCCGCACGCGACAGCTCGTACTTGCCGGGGGTGGCCGACAAATACACCGTCTGCCCGATGCGCGCCTGGAACTCCTCCCATTTCAGGGGGCGGTTGTCGAGGGCGGACGGGAGCCGGAAGCCGTGGTCGACGAGAGTGCGCTTGCGGGAGGCGTCGCCCTCGTACATGGCGCCGATCTGCGGGACGGTGTTGTGGGACTCGTCGATGACGAGCATGAAGTCGTCCGGGAAGTAGTCGAGGAGGGTGTTGGGCGGGGAGCCGGGCGAACGGCCGTCGAAGTGCATCGAGTAGTTCTCCACGCCGGAGCAGCTGCCGATCTGGCGGAGCATCTCGAGGTCGTACGTCGTGCGCATCCTCAGGCGCTGGGCCTCCAGGAGCTTGCCCTGCTTCTCCAGCTCGGCCAGGCGCTCCCCCAGCTCCTTCTCTATGTCGTTGATGGCCCGCTCCATGCGCTCGGGACCCGCGACGTAGTGGGAGGCCGGGAAGACGTAGAGCTCCTGGTCGTCGCTGATGATCTCGCCGGTGATCGGGTGCAGGGTGGAGAGGGCCTCGATCTCGTCGCCGAACATCTCGATGCGGACGGCCAGCTCCTCGTAGACCGGGAAGATCTCGATGGTGTCGCCGCGCACCCGGAAGGTGCCGCGGGTGAAGGCCATGTCGTTGCGCGTGTACTGGATGTCCACGAAGCGGCGCAGCAGCTCGTCGCGGTCGATCTCCTCGCCGACCTTGAGGGGGACCATCCGGTCCACGTACTCCTGCGGAGTGCCGAGGCCGTAGATGCAGGAGACGGAGGCGACGACGACGACATCGCGGCGGGTGAGCAGCGAGTTGGTCGCGGAGTGGCGCAGACGCTCGACCTCCTCGTTGATCGAGGAGTCCTTCTCGATGTAGGTGTCCGACTGCGGGACGTACGCCTCGGGCTGGTAGTAGTCGTAGTACGAGACGAAGTATTCGACCGCGTTGTTCGGCAGGAGTTCGCGGAACTCGTTCGCCAGCTGGGCGGCCAGTGTCTTGTTCGGCGCCATCACCAGCGTGGGCCGCTGGAGCTTCTCGATCATCCACGCCGTGGTGGCGGACTTGCCGGTGCCGGTCGCGCCGAGGAGGACGACGTCCTTCTCGCCGGCCTCGATGCGCTTCGCCAGCTCGGCGATCGCCGTCGGCTGGTCGCCGCTGGGCTGGTAGGGGCTGACGACCTCGAAGGGCGCCACCGTGCGTTCGATCTGGGAAACGGGCCGCATGGAGTCCACCGTACGACCCCGCACTGACAACGGGGTGCGATCAGCGGTTCTGCGGAGCGCGGGACTCTCGGGATCCCGCCTTGCGTCGGGTGCGCAGCGGGGCGCGCCGGGCGGAGTGCGGGACGGAGGCGTGGGCCGGAACGCCCGGCTTGTGCTCGACGGGGGTCCAGTCGGGCTTCCCCATGACCATCAGCGGGTCGAACATCACGACGACGCCCGCGAGGCAGAGGAAGGCGAGCGGGCCGACCAGCATCGGCGCGAGCAGAGCAGCGGGCGAGTCTCCCGCCGAAGCTGTGCCCGTGTTGTGAAGGTGGACGCTCAGGGCGGCCATGCCGCTGTAGTGCATGCCGCTGACGGCAAGCCCCATGACGAGGCTCGCGCCCACGCTCCACAGGAACCCTCTGACCTGTCCGGCCGCCCACAGGGCGGCGGTGGCGGCCACCATAGCTATCACGACGGAGGCGGCCACGGTGAGCGTGTTGTACTCCAGCTTTCCGTTCAGGCGCATCCCGGCCATGCCCAGGTAGTGCATGGAGGCGATGCCCAGGCCGGTGATGGTGCCTCCGGTGAACAGCGCCGTTCCTGTCGCGCCCCTGTAGCCGACGATGAAGATTCCGATGCCGACCATGACGATGGCGACACCGAGGCTGGCGTACGTCGTCGGCTTGTCGTAGTGGATCGGCGCACCTTCCACGGTGAAGCCCATCATCGCCACGAAATGCATGGTCCAGATGCCGGAGCCGATCGCCGCCGAACCGAGGGCGAGCCATCCGGGACGCCAGGAGTGGGCGACCAGCAGGGCTCTGGTGGTGCAACGCAGGCCGAGGGCGCCGCCGAGGCAGGCCATGAGGTAGGCCACCAGCGGTGTGACGAGTCCGTAGCTGAATCCGTCGACCGTGCCTTGCATGCCCGGCTGGCCTCCGTCCTGTTGCGTCCCGGAATTCCCTGAAATGCGCCCCCTCCCAGGACCGCACGAGGTCAGGGTTGACGCAGAGAGTATGACCCGCACCTGAATGGTCGAACGATTTTCCGGCAAAGAAACACGGCCTTGCCCCAATGTGCGGCACCCGTGAGAGGGCTCGGGCAACTCCATTCATTCTGTGGCCGTCCTGTACCCCTCCATCGTTGACGCTCTGCTGTCAGAGTTGAGCTGTCCGTGATCGCTCGATGCGAGGAGTACGCATGCACGCGCGCGCAGTTGCCGCCACGACCACCGCGCTCCTGGGCGCCGCCGCCCTTCTGCTCCCCGCCCCCCATGCCGGGGCCGGCGTCGCCGCGCGGCCTTCCGTCATCGCCCACCGGGGCGCCTCCGCCTACGCTCCCGAGAACACCCTGGCGGCCGTCGACAAGGCGGACGAGCTCGGCATCGGCTGGGTGGAGAACGACGTCCAGCGCACCGAGGACGGCGAACTCGTGGTGATCCACGACGACAGCCTGCGGCGCACCACCGACGTCGAGGAGGTCTTCCCCGGCCGTGCGCCGTGGAAGGTGAAGGACTTCACCGCCGCCGAGATCGCCCGCCTGGACGCGGGGAGCTGGTTCGGTCCCGCGTACGCGGGCGCGCGCGTGCCGACGCTGAAGCAGTACGTGGACCGCGTCGAGCGCAATCACCAGCAGCTGCTCCTGGAGATCAAGAACCCCGAGCTGTACCCGGGCATCGAACGGCAGACCCTCAAGCTGCTGAGCAACGAGGGCTGGCTCGACCGCCGGCACCTGACCGGCCGGCTGGTGGTACAGAGCTTCAGCGCGGACAGCCTGCGCACCGTCCACGACCTGAAACCCGCCGTCACCACCGGGCTTCTCGGTGCCCCGGCCGTCGGGGACCTTCCCGCGTACGCGGCCTTCGCCGACCAGATCAACCCCTCCCACCGCTCCCTGTCCCAGAGCTACGTGTCCGCCGTCCACTCCTTCACCGGACCGCACGGCAGGCCGCTGCGCGTCCTCACCTGGACCGTCAACGACGCGGACACCGCCCGCACCGTCGCCGGGTACGGGGTCGACGGGATCATCACCAACAAGCCCGACGTGGTGCGGAAGGCGCTGCACGGGCGCTGACCCCGCACCTCCCCCGGGCCGGTGTCCGATCCCGGTGCGTTGTCAGTGGCGAGTCGTACGGTGGGTCGCATGGACAGCCATGGGCAGTACGAGCAGCAGGTCGCGTGGACCGTCGTCGGCACCGGCATCGGTCCGCTGCTGCTGGTCGCGACGGGCGACGGCCTGGTCAACGTCGTCTTCCACGCCACGGACGCGGTCCGCGACAAGGCGCTCGACCGGCTCGCGTCCCGGCTGGGTGCGGAACCCGTCGAGGCACCCGACGCCCCACTGCTGGCCGAGGCGATACGTCAGGTCGAGGCGTACTTCGCGGGTGAGCGGCGTGACTTCGAGCTGCCCCTGGACTGGTCGCTGATCTCCGGCTTCAACCGCGAGGTGCTGCGCGAGCTCGCCTCCGGCGTGCCGTACGGCACGGTGGTGGGGTACGGCGACCTGGCCGGACGGGTCGGTCAGCCGGGCGCGGCGCAGGCGGTGGGGATGGCCATGGGCGCCAATCCGCTGCCGGTCGTCGTGCCCTGCCATCGGGTGGTGGAGAGCGACGGCGGCATCGGCGGATTCGGCGGCGGCCTGGAGACCAAGCGGAAGCTGCTCGCCCTGGAGGGCGTGCTCCCCGAGCCGCTGTTCTGACCGCCTGGCCGTACACCTAGTCGTAGTGGCGCGCCTCGAAGACGTTTCCGTCCGGGTCGCGGAAGTAGAAGCTGCGACGGGCCATGCCCCGGGCGCCGTAGGAGTCGTAGGAGAAGTCCGAGACGGGGACCGAGCGTTCCTCCAGACGGGTGCGCAGCGCGTCGAAGTCGTCGCCGGGCAGGGCCAGGCAGACGTGGTTGACCGGGTGGCCCGCGCTCTCGGCGGCGCCGGGGAGCATGTTCATGTGCTCGGCCAGGGAGAGCGGCGCGAGGTCGAAGATCGTCTCGTCGTTGAGCCGCACGGACGGGAAGGACACCGTCCCCGCGGCGAATTCGGTGACCCTCACGGGCTCCATGCCGACGGCCTTCGCATAGAAGTCGGCTGCGGCGACCGGGTCGCGCACCCAGAGGACGACATGATCGAGTCGTGTCGTGTTGTCCGTCATGTACCTCAGGCTGGTGTCGTCCCCCACAGGTTGCAAGGGTTTGACCGGGCATGTCGCCCGCCAGAGATGAGGGAAGAACGAAAGACAGGAGGCAGGCTCGTGGTGCTGGTGGTGTCCGAAGAGGTGCGCGAGGCGATCGACGCGCGTCAACCCGTGGTGGCCCTGGAGTCCACGATCATCGCGCACGGGCTGCCTCGTCCGCGCAATCTGCAGGTGGCGCTGGAGCTGGAGTCGGTCGTACGGCAGGAAGGCGCCGTACCGGCGACGATCGCCGTGCTGGACGGGCGGCCGCATGTCGGCCTGGACAAGGAGGAGTTGGAACGCGTCGCCAACGAGGACGGGATCCGCAAGCTGGGTCACCGCGATCTGCCGCTCGCGGTGGCCTCGGGCGCGAGCGGCGCGACCACGGTGTCGGCGACCGCGCTGCTGGCGGCGCTGGCGGGCGTGCGGGTCTTCGCGACGGGCGGCCTCGGCGGGGTGCACCGGGAGTGGACGGCGACGCAGGACGAGTCGGCCGACCTCGGGCTGCTGGCGCGTACGCGGATCACGGTCGTGTGCGCGGGGGTGAAGTCGATCCTGGACGTGCCTGCCACGCTGCAGCGGCTGGAGACGCTGGGTGTCGCGGTGGCCGGATACGGAACGGACCGCTTTCCCGGCTTCTACCTGTCCGATTCCGGACACGCGGTGGAGTGGACGCTGGACACACCGGACCAGGTGGCGGACGTCATGCGGGCGCAGGACGCGCTGGGGGTACCGGAGTCGGCCCTGATCGTCGCCAATCCGGTCCCCAAGGAGGAACAGCTGGATCCCGAGTTGCACGCGCGCGTGCTCACCGACGCCCTGCACGCGTGCGAGGCGGAGGGTGTCACCGGCCAGGCGGTCACGCCGTTCCTGCTGGACTACCTGGTGCGGCATACCGAGGGTGCCTCGCTGAGCGCCAATCTGGCGGCGGTGCGCGGCAACGTACGGCTGGCGGCGCGGATCGCGGCGGCCTGGACCGGGGTGTGAGCGGGAGATCGCCGCTCGGCGCGGGCACGGAAGCCGCGGGGGCCGCAGCCACTCCGGGTGGGGCACTGCTGGTCGTCGGGGACGTGGTCACGGATGTCGTGGCCCGGCACCAAGGGCCGCTCGCGTCGGGCACGGACACGGCTGCCGCAATCCGGACCCTGCCGGGTGGCGCGGGGGCCAACGTGGCCTGCTGGGCGGCCCACTGGGGCTGTGCGGACGTACGGCTGCTGGGCCGTGTGGGCGCGGACGCGGCGGCCTGGCACGAGCGGGAGCTGACGGCCTGTGGGGTCCGCCCCCGTCTGGTCGTCGACCCGCAGGCGCCGACCGGGACGGTGATCTGCCTGGTCGACACGGGTGCGGGGGCCGAGCGGACATTCCTCACCGACAGCGGGGCGTCCCTGCGGCTCGGCCCGGGTGACTGGTCGGACGCGCTGCTCGACGGAGTGGCCCTGCTGCACCTGTCGGGGTACCTGCTGTTCTCCGAGACGGCCCGGGCGCTGGTGACGGAGGCACTGGAATCGGCACGCGCGCGCGGAGTGCCGGTGAGTCTCGATCCGGCGTCGGCCGGTTTCCTCGCGGCGCTGGGGGTCGGCCGTTTCCGGAAGCTCGTCCACGGTGTGGACGTCCTGCTGCCCAGCCGGGACGAGGCACGCCTGCTCACGGGGTTGCCCGATGCGGCGGACGCGGCGGCCAAGCTGAGCCGCCACGTGCCGCTGGTGGTCGCCAAGCAGGGGGCGGACGGTGCGCTCGTGGCCCGGAACGGCACCGTGCTCGCCCGTGTCCCCGCGGTACCGGCGACGCCCCGCGACTCCACGGGCGCCGGCGACGCCTTCACCGGCGCGTTCCTCGCCGCGCTGCTCGCGGGAGCCGAGCCGGATGCCGCGGCGGTGGAGGGGTGCCGGGCGGGTGCGCGGGCGGTGGAACGGATCGGCGGCAGACCACCGACACCACCGAGCTGACGTCACGGATACCGCCCGTGGCGCCGCACCCCCTTCCGCGCGGACCGGTATCCCCTACGGCTTCCACCCTCACGCAGAGATCACCGGTACCGTGCCTCACCGGCGCGTCCCCGCCGCGCTGCTGCGGGGCCCGAGCCGGATGCCGCGGCGGCGGCCTCTACGGCTTCCGCCCCCACGCAGAGATCATCGGTGCCGTGGCCAGGTCCATGCCGTCGGACGCGATGTTCGCCAGGTGACGGTCGACGTCCTCGTCTGTGGCGAGGCCCGCGGCGACGAGTTCGGTGCGGATCTGGCGGACCGTCGCGGACTCCAGGGCGGCGCAGGCCGGCGAGGTGATGGGAAAGTAGGCGTCGGCCGCCACGCGCTCCAGGCCGGCCTCGCGCAGCAGCCGCGGGAGCCTGCGGCCGTAGGACAGGTCGGCACCGCGGTCGGCGAGCAGCTTGCGGAAGCCCTGCCTGAGCCGGTTGGCCAGCTTCTGTTCGGGGCCGTACTCGTCGGGGCAGATCAGGGGCTGCAGGGCGGGGTCGGCGTCCTCGACCAGGAGCCGTCCCCCGGACCGCAGGGCCTTCACCATCGACCGCAACGCCCGCTCCCGGTCCGGCACATGGACCAGGACGAGCCGCGCGTGCACCAGATCGAAGCCCTCGGCCGGCGGCTCCTCGGCGCCGACGTCGTGGACGCGCACCTCGACCGGCGGCCGGGCTGCGGGGGCAAGTCGGGAGGTGTCGATGTCGGTCGCGACCACCTTGCCCGTGGGCCCGACCTTCTTGGCCAGCCAGGACACCACGGAGGTGCCTCCGGCGCCGACCTCCCAGCAGCGCCAGCCGGGTCCGATGCCGAATCCTTCGAAGTGCCGGAACGTCGTGGGGTCGAAGAGGGTGGCCAAGGCGTCGAAGCGTTCGCCCGCCTCGGACTGCTGGTTGTGGAGGAGATACCCATCGATTCGCGTCATGTCGTGATCATCCCAGTTGCTCCACTTGTCCGAGGCGGTCGACGCTCCGGTACGACGAGATGTCCGACGCCTGCATATCTGGATGCACTCCGTCCACAGGCGGGAACAAAGCGGAACCTTCCGTTTCCACAGGCTTACCCGCCACATACGCCGACCTGGCAAACTGGCGCGCCAGGGCGCAGAAATGCGGCGCGAGGGAGATCCACGCAAGGAGATCCAGATGACCATGGCAGGGAATCTGCGGAAGGTCACCGGCTTCGGCAAGGTCGGCGGTCTGCGCAACGTGGCACGGCTGGCCCGGCGGCGCCCGCGTGTCGACCTGAGCCACCCCGCCCGGTCCCCGCTGGGCTCGTCGGTGGTGAACTGCGTGAACTATCGGGACGGCATCCGGGCTCCGGCCGGCAGCGATCTCGTCGACACGGTGGAGCGGGTGCGCAAGAGCGGTCACGGTTTCGTGTGGCTCGGCCTGCACGAGCCGACCGATCAGGAGTTCGCGGGTATCGCCGAGCTCTTCGACCTGCATCCGCTGGCGGTCGAGGACGCGATCGAGGCCCATCAACGCCCCAAGGTGGAGCGGTACGGCGAGACGCTGTTCGCGGTCTTCAAGACCGTCTGCTACGTCGAGCACGAGGAACTCACCGCAACGAGCGAGGTGGTGAACACCGGCGAGATCATGGTGTTCGTCGGCCGCGACTTCGTGATCACGGTGCGGCACGGACGGCACGGCTCGCTCGGCCCGTTGCGCGAGGAGCTGGAGTCCGACCCCGGCCAGCTGGCCAAGGGGCCGTCGGCGGTGCTGCACGCGATCGCGGACCACGTGGTCGACGACTACCTCAACGTCATCGACGCGGTGCAGGCGGACATCGACCAGGTGGAGACGGACGTCTTCGCGGAGAACGGCGCACGGGCCGACCCCGGCCGCATCTACCAGCTCAAGCGCGAACTCCTCGAGCTGAAGCGGGCCGTGGTCCCGCTCGGCCGGCCGCTGCTGGAGCTCGCCGACCGGCCGGTGCCGGTGGTCGAACCGGAGATACAGGCCTACTTCCGTGACGTCTCCGACCACCTGCTGCGGGCCACGGAGCAGATCGCCGCCTTCGACGAACTGCTCAACTCGATCCTGCAGGCTCACCTGGCGCAGGTCACCGTCGCCCAGAACGAGGACATGCGGAAGATCACGGCGTGGGCCGCGGTGATCGCTGTTCCGACGATGGTCTGCGGGGTGTACGGCATGAACTTCGACCACATGCCGGAACTGCACTGGACCTTCGGCTATCCCCTGGTGATGGGCGTGATAGGCATAGCCTGCCTGACCCTGTACCGCGGTTTCCGGCGCAACGGCTGGCTCTGACGCCCCCGCTGAGCGAGACGTTCAGCGGGTCGGGCTCTGGGAGTAGACGCTCTCGGCCCAGGAGGCCATCTGACCCTCGGTCAGGTGCCGGGCCAGGTCCGACTCGCTGATCATGCCGACCAGGCGCTTGTTCTCGATCACGGGAAGCCGGCGGATCTGGTGCTCCTGCATCTCGTGGAGCACGTCGCCGACATCGGCGCTCGCGTCGATCCAGCGCGGGGTGCCCTGGGCCATCTCGCCCGCGGTGACCTCGGCGGGGTCGTGCCCCATGGCCACGCAGCCGACGACGATGTCGCGGTCGGTGAGGATGCCGCAGAGCCGTTCGTCCTGGTCGCTGATCGGCAGGGCTCCGACGTTGAGGTCGCGCATCAGCTGGGCGGCCCGGTCCAGGGTTTCGTGGGCGGGGATCCACTGGGCGCCGCGGTGCATGATGTCTCCGGCAGTGGTCATGGGTACCTCCCGGTGCCGGACGGCCGGCGCGGCGCGGGACGCACCGCTGCTCCCGGTGCACTTCATTCTCGTCCACGCCGCCCGGCAGACGCATCCGGAAGACGCCGAGGCCGGCGGCCCGCTCGGGGCCCTCAGGCCGAGAATCCCACGATCTTCCGCGGCACGACGCGGATGATCACCCGGATCTCGTCGTCCTGTGCCACGGATCTCGACCGAGGTGAGGGGTTGCCGAGGTCGAAGACCGACAGGCTGATACGGGGGTCACGGCGCAGGTTGCGCACCTTCTGGTGTCCGTCGGTGGAGGAGAAGAGCACGGTGTCGCCCTCGCGCTTGATCCAGACCACCGAGTTCTGCGGAGCGCCGTCGGGGCCGGTTGTCCGGATCACGCGGACCCACTGTCGGTCCGGTTCAGCCGCTCCATGCCGGATGGCGTGGATCGTCGGCTCGGACCAGCACGTCGGCTGTGCCGGCGGGGTCGGTCTCGCGCTCGTAGCGCTCCAGGGCGGGCAGGGTCCAGTGATCGGTTTCGGGAGTGCGACGGCGCAGTGCGCCCGGCGAGAGGAGGACGTGGACAGTGAGGTCGAAGGGGAACCAGTGGCGCAGCAGGAGGGGTCCGTGCAGCAACAGGAAGCCACCGGGCGGGAGTTGGACGTAGGAACTGCGGGTAGCGCGGTCGGCGACGGGGTCCCACAGGTCGGGCAGGATCCGCCCGTCGCCGCCGGCTTCGAGGGGTCCGAACACCTCGCGCCACAGGGCGCCGGTGTCGAACCAGCCGTTGTAGTAAGCCTCCACGTCCTGGTGGCCGTACTCCAGCCGCAGCGAGGCGGGCCGCAGGAAGCCGTGCGCGTCCACGGCCAGCGAGGGGCGGCCGCGAACGCGCAGTGCCTCACCGACGCGTTCGGCGAGGTCGCCGGGGCGGGCGGCCGGGGCGCCGTCGAAGGCGATGCGCGGCCAGGGGCTGCCGTCGGCCGGCTTCAGGTCGAGCAGCCGCTCGGCGAGGAGGTCGCCGAGCCGGTCCCAGGTGATCGCTTCGAGTCGCACACGGCCCATGATGCGCCGGCGCACGCTCCCGAGGTGAACCCGTCGGACGAGAGCACCTTCGGGGACGACGTGGTGCGTGGCCCTCCCGGCGGGAAGGAAGCCCGTATGGCAACGCTTGCAACTCCCTCGCCCCGCACCGGGCTTCTCGTCATCCAGCCGCTGAGGAGAAAGCACTGCGCCGGGTGCCGCCGCGGGCCGCTGTCGCTGCTCGTGCTCGAGGACGGGGCACCGCGGTGCCTCGACTGCGTGGATCTGGGGCATCTGGTGTTACTGCCGCGCGGGGACACGGCGCTGACGCGCAGGTCACGGGAGGAGAGTGCGCTGTCGGCGGTGGTCGTGCGGTTCAACCGTCGCAGGGGCCGGTACGAGCGGCAGGGCGTCCTCGTGGAGGAGGCGGCGCTCGCCCGGGCCGAGGAGCGGTGCCTGGCCGACGCCGAGGCACGGCGGCGGCGTCGGATGCGGGACGCCCGGCGGCGGGCGATACACGACGAGCGGTTCGCGCAGGCCTTCGCGGCGGAGATACGGCGGCTGTTTCCCGGGTGCCCGGCCGACCGGGCCGGTGCCATCGCCGCGCATGCCTCGGTGCGGGGCAGTGGGCGGGTGGGGCGGAGTGCGGCCGGGCGGGCGTTGTCCGAGGGGGCGGTGGTCTCGGCGGTCGTGGCATCCGTACGGCATCTGGACACGTCGTACGACAAGCTGCTGATGAGCGGGCTGCCGCGACACGAGGCGCGGCGGCGCATCGCAGGGGTTGTGGAGGCGGTGCTGCTGGAGTGGGGGCGGCAGGTGGGGATCGGCGCCACCGCGTGAGGCGCGGAGATCAGCGAGGAGCGGGCCGGGACCGGCGGCGCTGCGGAATCAGGGACAGGTCGAGCGCCGACGTGCCCCGGACGCACGCGTATACCCTCGCACCCCTCGGCCATCTTCACCGATCGCGTACGGGAATTCACTTGTGGTGAGGGACGGCGCCGGGCAGGATCCCGGCTCGACGTGGGAGTTGACGTTGACATGATCGATGGACCGTACTTCGTGCTGACGGTGCTGGGGGTGCTCGGGACCGGTCTGGTGGCCGGAGTCTTCTGCGGCTTCTCGACCTTCGTGATGCGCGGACTCGCCGCGCTGCCGCCCGCGCAGGGCGTCGCCGCGATGAACGCGATCAACGTGACCGCGGTGATGCCGGCGTTCATGCTCGTGTTCGCCGGTTCGGCGGTGCTGTGCGCGGTGATCGCGGTGGTGACGTTCGTGCTGTGGCCGGACGAGGGAAGGGTGGAGCTGCTGCTGGGCAGTGCGCTCTATCTGTTCGGCTCGTTCGGGGTGACCATGGTCGCGAACGTGCCCCGTAACGACGCACTGCTGAAGCTGGAGCCGGGCACTCCGGAGGCGGCCGCGTACTGGCCTTCGTACGTGCGCGAGTGGACGGCGTGGAACCACGTCCGCACGGTCGCCTCGGCCGCGGCGGCCGTCGCGTACGTGCTTGCCCTCACGTGAGGCGAGCCCCTCGGAGGGCGGCGGGAAAAAGACTGCGGAGAAAGCGCTGTCCCCCAGGCGACCGGGGGCTCGGCGCGTGTGGCCGATGGGACGTATCGTGGCCGGAAAGAGTGCCGCCCGATGACGCACGGCCCGTCACGACACACGCGCACGCAAGGGAGACGGCCATGGCCGATCCCAAGGGATTCATGACGACGCCCCGCCAGGACTGGCCCCGCCGGCCCGTCGAGGAGCGGGTGCGGGACTGGGACGAGGTGTACGTCCCGGGGGCGTTGCTGCCCATCATCAGCAAGCAGGCCGACCGCTGCATGGACTGCGGCATCCCGTTCTGCCACGAGGCCTGCCCACTCGGCAATCTGATCCCCGAGTGGAACGACCTGGTCTCCCGAGAGGACTGGCGCGCGGCGGCCGACCGGCTGCACGCCACGAACAACTTCCCCGAGTTCACCGGCCGGTTGTGTCCGGCGCCGTGCGAGGCCGGATGCGTGCTCGCCATCAACCAGCCGGCCGTCACCATCAAGAACGTCGAGTGCGCCATCGCCGACCGGGCCTGGGAGGAGGGTTTCGCCCCGCCGCGGCCGCCGGACCGGCTGTCCGGCAGGACGGTGGCGGTGATCGGCTCGGGCCCCGCGGGGCTGGCGGCGGCACAGCAGTTGACCCGGGCCGGGCACACCGTCGCGGTGTACGAGAAGGACGACCGGATCGGCGGGCTGATGCGGTACGGCATCCCCGCGTTCAAGATGGAGAAGCGGCATCTGGAGCGACGGATCGACCAGATGCGGGCCGAGGGGACCAAGTTCCGCACGTCGACGGCGGTCGGGCGGGACATCGGGGCCCCGGAGCTGCGGGCGCGCTACGACGCCGTGGTGATCTCCACGGGAGCCACGGCGTGGCGGGAACTTCCCGTGCCGGGCCGGGAGTTGTCCGGGATACATCAGGCGATGGAGTACCTGCCGCTGGCCAACCGGGTCTGCGAGGGGGACTTGGAGATGTCCCCGATGTCGGCCGCCGGGAAGCACGTGGTCATCGTCGGCGGCGGTGACACCGGGGCCGACTGCCTGGGGACCGCGGTGCGAGAGGGCGCCGCGTCCGTGACCCAGCTGGACATCTACGGGCGGCCGGAAGCGGAGCGCGACGAGGACACCGAGCCCTGGCCGACGTATCCGAAGATCTACCGGCTGTCGGGCGCGCACGAGGAGGCACGCGACCTGGGGACGGCGCCGGCGGCGGACGCGGACGCCCGGCTCTTCGCGGCGTCCACGCTCCGCTTCACCGGCGACGCGGACGGGCACGTCCGGTCGCTGCATCTGGTGGAGGTGGATGTGCAGCGGCGCCCGCTGCCGGGCACCGGCCGGACGCTCCCCGCCGACCTCGTACTGCTCGCCCTCGGCTTCTCCGGGCCCGACCGGGAGGACGGCCTCGTCGACCAGCTGGGACTGACGATGGAACCTCGCGGGACCATCGCCCGCGACGCCGGGTTCGCGACGAACGTCCCCGGAGTGTTCGCCGCTGGGGACGCCGCACGGGGGCAGTCGTTGATCGTGTGGGCGATCGCGGAGGGGCGTGCGGTGGCGGCGGCCGTCGACCGGTATCTGACGGGGACTTCGCGGCTGCCGTCGCCCATCGGGCCGTACGACCGGCCGATGGCCGTCTAGGCGAGGCGGTTCTCCACCCAGGGCGTGTCCGGCGGATCAGGTCGCAGGGAAGCAGCGTCTGTCTGTTCAGCGCAGGTGAGCGGGGCGAAGGGGGTGCCCCCGCGCGAGGTTGTTCGAGCGTGGGGGAGCGTCCAGCTGCAAGGCGGAGGAGGGCGTCGGCCCGAGCGCAGACGACCGACGACAACGCCGCAGATGTGCGTGCCACGCCCCGCGCCCGCGGCGTGATCCGCCGGACAGGCCCTAACGCCGCTCGTCCGTCCCCGCCACCTTCCCCGTCGCCAGCGCCACCCGGTTCCACGTGTTGATCGCGAGGATCAGGGCCAGCACCTGGGCCAGTTCCTGCTCGTCGAAGCGGGCCGCGGCCTCGGCGTAGACGCCGTCGGGGACACCGCCGTCGGCCACCAGCGTCACCGCCTCCGTGAGGGCGAGGGCGGCCTGTTCCTTCTCGGTGAAGAAGTGCCGGGCCTCGCGCCAGACGGGGACCATGTGCAGACGGTCCTCGCTCTCGCCGGCCTTGCGCGCGTCGTTCGTGTGCATGTGGAGGCAGTACGCGCAGTGGTTGAGGTGCGAGGCACGGATCTGGATCAGTTCGACGAGGGCCGGGTCGAGTCCTTCGCGGGCGGCGGCGTCGAAGCCGATGAGGGCGCGGAACGCCTTCCGCGCGGACTTCCCGAAGTCGAGGCGGGTCCGCCCGGCCTCCGCTGCGGCGATCGCCGCGGCGGGGTCGATGGCCTGGGCGTCGGCGGTCGCGATGTCGATCGTGTGCGTCGTCATGTGCTCCAAGCTACGGCCCGGAAAGACCCGCTGTAGAGTGCATTTCCATGCCGAAATCGTGGGTCAATTCCGCGGAGCGGATCGGCGCCGACCTGCATCTGGAGCTGTCCGGGACGGGTGGGCGGCGGGCCGCGCTCATCCGGGCGCTGCGGGAGGCCGTACGCGGTGGGCGGCTCGCGCCGGGCACCCGGCTGCCGCCGTACCGCTCGCTCGCCGCCGATCTCGGCGTCGCCCGCAACACGGTGGCCGACGCGTACGCGGAACTCGTCGCCGAGGGCTGGCTGACCGCTCGCCAGGGCTCGGGCACCCGGGTCGCGGAGCGCGCCGAACCCCTGCGCCACGCCGCGCGGGTGCCCGAAAGGACGCCTCCACGCGCGCGTGGCCCACGGCACGACCTTCGGCAGGGCACCCCGGACGCGTCGGCGTTCCCGCGCGCGGCCTGGCTGGCCTCCTACCGGCGGGCTCTCCAGCAGGCGCCCAACGAGGTGTTCGGGCCCGGTGACCCGGCCGGCCGCGTCGAACTGCGGGAGGCCCTCACCGAGTACCTGGCACGCGCGCGTGGCGTGCGCACCGAACCGGGCCGGATCGTGATCTGCTCCGGATTCGCGCACGCCCTGCGGCTGCTGTTCGGCCCAGGCGGAGCGAAGGGGCGCGGCGGGGGCGGGGTGTTGCGCGGCCCGCTGGCCGTGGAGTCGTACGGCCTGGGTTTCCATCGGGAACTGCTCGCCACCGCGGGCGTACACACCGTTCCGCTCCCCCTGGACGAACACGGCGCGCGGGTCGACCGGCTGACGCGCGAGCGGGCCGTGCTGCTCACGCCCGCGCACCAGTTCCCGACCGGCGGCCCGCTGCACGCCACGCGCCGCGCCGCGGTGATCGACTGGGCACGCGCGCGTGCCGGTGTGATTCTCGAGGACGACTACGACGGGGAGTTCCGCTACGACCGCAGGCCCGTGGGCGCGGTCCAGGGCCTCGACCCGGAGCGGGTGATCCACAT
Source organism: Streptomyces sp. HUAS ZL42 (assembly GCF_040782645.1). Classification (GTDB taxonomy): domain Bacteria; phylum Actinomycetota; class Actinomycetes; order Streptomycetales; family Streptomycetaceae; genus Streptomyces. Next base: position 7,397,794 of record NZ_CP160403.1, on the reverse strand, counting down.
CGGCTCGGTCAGCAAGAGCCTGTCGCCTGCGCTGCGGCTCGGCTGGATGGTCCTTCCCGAGCGGTACGTCGGCGACGTCCTCGCGGCCAAGGGCGAGCGGGAGGCGTGGGCGAGCGTCCTGGACCAGCTGAGCCTCGCCGACTTCATCGCCGGAGGGTCGTACGACCGCCATGTGCGGCGCATGCGGCAGCGGTACCGCAGCCGCCGGGACCGTCTCGTCACCGCGCTCGCCGCGCAGGCGCCGCACATCCGGGTCACCGGGATCGCGGCCGGCCTGCACGCGGTGCTGCGGCTGCCGTCCGGCACCGAGCGGTCCACGGTCGAGGCGGCGGCCCGTCAGGGCGTCGCCCTGGACGGCCTGGCCGCCTTCCGTCACCCGGAGTCACCGGCGACGGACATGCCGGCCCACGACGGAATCGTCGTGGGGTACGCGACACCCTCCGAGCACGCCTACGGGGCGGCCCTCGACGCGCTGTGCGGGGTGCTGCCGCCGGGGTGAAGGCGCCTGTCCGGCGTGGAGCTGCGGCACCCACGGGCGGATGAGCCACCCATGGCGCCTCCTGCCCCCGGAGGATCCGCTGCCGTGCTGCGGTCGCGGGAGCCACCCCGCGCGCCCTCCTCCCGCCTCAGGAGAACTCCCCGCACGCGTCCGAAAAGTGGCATACGGGCTTCATGGATCAGAACGGCGGTGGGACCATCGAAACAGGAGGCGTGCTGTCGTCGTACCCGGATCCGGGCCGGCAGCGGCTCGCCCCCATCCTTCGTTCCGCCGTCAGGCGCAGGGCCACCCCGCGCGTCCCCCCTGTTGGCGGTCGGTCCTGGAGGGTGCTCGATGACGACGCTCGACGAACGTCACGGAGAAGGTGCACGCGACGGGGAAGGCCGACAGGGCGAGGTGGCCCTCGGTCTGGTCCGGGCCCACGGCCCGGCCACCGTCTCGCTGGAACAGCCCGCCTCCGTGCTCCCCGAACTGGCAGGGTCCAAGGCCGCGAACCTCGCCCGCGCGGCCCGCGCCGGACTGCCGGTGCTCCCCGGCTTCGTGATCCCGTACCGAGGGGACGGTGACACGGTCGCCCTGCGGCGCGCCTGGCACGCCCTCTCCGAGGGCGGCGTCCGCCCTCTCGTCGTACGGTCCTCGTCGCCGCAGGAGGACACGGAGGAGTCGTCGCTGGCGGGCCAGTTCGCCTCCGTGCTCGACGTGCGCGACTGGCGTGCCTTCCGTACGGCGGTGCAGACGGTGCTCGACTCGGCGCGCCGGCCCGACGGGTCCGCGGTCCCCATGGCCGTGCTCGTCCAGCCGATGCTCACCGCGCGGGTCGGCGGGGTCATGTTCGGTGCCGACCCCGTCGCGGGGCGGGCCGACCGGATGCTGGTGAGCGCGGTGCGCGGGGGTCCGGACAGCCTGGTCAGCGGCGCACAGGCCGGGACCGACTACTGGCTGGGCGGGCACGGACGGCTGCTGCGTAAGGAGCCGGCGGAGGCCGGCCCGCTGCTCACGCGCTCCGAACTGGCCCGGCTGGCGCGGCTCGCGCGGCGCGCCCGGCGGGTCTTCGGCGGGCCGCAGGACATCGAGTTCGGGTTCGACGGGGACGGGCGGTTGTGGCTGTTCCAGAGCCGTCCGATCACAGCGATGGCGGCGCGGCCCGCGCGCGGGGCACGACTGCTTGGGCCCGGACCTGTCGCGGAGACGCTGCCGGGGCAGTTGGCGCCGCTGGAGGAGGACCTCTGGGTCGCGCCCCTGGCCCGTGGACTCGCCGCCGCGCTGGACATCGGGGGTACCGCACCCCGCCGGCTCCTGCGTACCGTGCCCGTGGTCACGACGGTCGGTGGGCGGGCCGCCGCCGACCTGCGCCTCCTCGGCGCGGTGCCGCCCCGGCGCCGGTGGCTCGCGCTGCTCAACCCGGCGCCGGGAGCACGCCGGCTCGGGGCGTCCTGGCGGCTGGGGCGGCTCACCACGGCGCTGCCCGGTCTGGCGACGGACCTCGCGGCGGACGTCGACCGCCACCTGGCGCAGACGCCGGCGCCCGCGGAACTCCCCTCTGACGCCCTGGCCGCGGAACTGCGCTGGACCCGTACGGTCCTCGTGTCCCTGCACGCCCAGGAGGCCCTCGCCGGTGCTCTGCTGCGGGAGCCACCGAAGAGCCGCACGGCGGCGGGCACGGCGCTGACCGTCCTGGCGGAGGCCCGCGCCCACGGGCTGCCCGACGACCGCGCCGTCGCCGCGGACCCGGTGGTCCTGGCCCTCACCGCACCGAGCCTGCGGGGCCGGGGCCCGCTGCCGCGGACGGTCCTGCCGAGCCGGGACAGCGGAGTACGTCCGGCTCCAGAGGCAACCACCGCACGCCCCGCCCCGCAGGCAACCACCGCACGCCCAGCACCGCAGGCAACCCGCGCACGCCTCACCCCACAAGCAACAGCTCCCCACCGCGCCCTCACAGCCCTTCTCCCGCCCCGCGAAGCCCTCCGTCTGCGCATCCGTTGGGTGCAGGAGCTGCAGGTCCGGCTGGTGCGGGAGGCGGCGTGGCGGTCGGGGATCGACGCGGAGCGCGCCGGGTTGCTGCGCTGGCGGGAGCTTGCCGCCCTCCTCGACGGCGGTGCACTGCCCGACGACCTCCACGCGCGCGTGCCGCAACCCGCATCGCCCCCGCTCCCGGACGCCTTCCGCCTCGCGGACGGCAAAGTGGTCGCCGAGCACGGCCGCGGCCGCGGCGACGGCGTGCGTGGCGTGTCCGGAGGGCGTGCCGTCGGGACCGTGTGGGACGGGACGGAACCCCGCCCCCGGGATCCGGTGCTCGTCGTGCGCACGCTGGACCCCGCGCTCGCCCCGCTGCTGCCCGGCCTCACCGGCCTGGTCGCCCAGACCGGCAGCCCGTTGTCCCACCTCGCGGTCCTGGCGAGGGAGTTCGGGCTCCCGGCGATCGTCGGCGCCACGGACGCCGTACGCCGCTTCCCGCCCGGCTCCAGCCTCACCGTCGACGGGACCACCGGTGACGTACAGCTGGGGGAGGCGCAATGAGGAAGATCGTATACGTCTTCGGAGGCCTGGCCGCCGCCGGGTCGGGCACGTATCTGGTCGTCTATCTGTACCGGTGGCAGTGGCAGCGGGCGGTGATCTGCGGAGTGCTGCTGCTCGTCGTCGAGGTGATGCTGTTCGGCGTGGTCGTGCTGGGGCGGCTGACCCGGATCGAGGAGCGGCTGCGCGACACGGACCGGCGGCAGCGGGAGCTGGCCGCCCGGCAGGAGGACGCGCTCGCGCGGGTGCGGCGGCCTCCCGTGGAACACGAGGGGGCCCGGTTCCGCTGGCTGGAGGACCCCGCGGACCGTACGTACGTCTTCGTGCCGGTGCTGATGGTCACGGGCGTCCTGCTGTCCGGGCTCGCCTGGGTGGTGCAGCGGATCGCGTCCGCGACGGCCAGACCGGCCGAGCGGCGGCTCGCCGGGCGGCTGGCCGTGCTCACCGCGCCCGACCCCTCGGCACACGACGACCTGGAGGACCTGCCGCCGCTCGGCGCCCGGCCCTCCCTGGGCCGTACCGCGCGCGTGACCACCGTCGGCGTCGTCGCCGTCGCCCTGCTGGGAGCACTGGTCGTGGGACTGGCCGATCTCACCCAGACCCGGGAGGAACGCAGGAACGACAGCGCGGCGACATCCGTGATCCTCAAGGTGGAGATGCGGGGCACGGACATGTCGGCCGGCCGGCGGTCCCTGGCCGCGCAGCAGGTGTGGGAACGCTGCCGGGACTCCACGTCCGTGCCGCTGCGCCACGCGGCCCTGGGAGACCTCGGCGACGGCCTGTTCGCGGGAGTCGTGCGGCCCCCGCTCACGGATCACGACCGCCTGCGGCTGCGCGGCTGCCTGGAGGACGCGACCCTCGAACGCGCCCATCTCACGGTGATCGGCATCGGCGACGCGGACACCGACGACGACTGAATCGGCCGTATGGTCCACGTAAACTGCCGTACACGGACAAGACGGCCAATAGGGACCCGGGTTACGATGCCAAGGCGCCCCCGTCCCCTAGTCCCCCGGGTCGCCCATGGCTGTCCTCACCGCAACTCTCCCTCGTCCTGCCCTGCGCAAGCGCCCTCTCCCGCGACGTGCGCTGCGCATCCTCATCGCACTGGTCGTGGGCTACGTGGTCCTCTGGGCCACGGGTGCCCTCGGCATCATGGCCCTGTCGTACTGGGTCCGGGAGGAGACCCCTGCGCCGCCGGGCACCCGCACCGTGCAGGGCGTCCACCACTTCCAGCCGGTGGACGGCGAGGGTCGGCTGTGGCGCGGTGCCGCGCCGTCTCCCGCGGGGTACCGGGCGCTGGCGGGCATGGGGTTCACCACGGTTGTCGACCTGCGCGCCGAGGACCTGAGCGCGGCCCAGCTCGCCGAACCCCGCGAGGCCGGGCTGAAGGTCGTGCGGCTGCCCATACGCGACGGCCAGACGCCGAAGCCCGAGCAGGTGCAGCGCTTCCTGAAGGTGGTCGCCCAGGCCTCCGGGCCGGTGTTCGTGCACTGCGGCGCGGGAGTCGGCCGTACGGGCACGATGGCGGCGGCGTATCTGGTGCAGAGCGGCGAGCAGTCGTCGGCGGCGGCGGTACGCCGCAACCTGGCGGTCGGACCGCCGTCGATCGAGCAGATCTATTACGGACTGCACCTCAGCACCGCCGAGGCCGAACAGCCGCCGCTCCCGGTGGTGGCCGTGAGCCGACTGGTGGACGCTCCACGGCGCATGATGTCCTGGTTCTGAGCCCGGCCCTGAGGACCGCCGGGGGCCACGGCTTGCGCGACACCCAGAACCGCCCGGGCCGCCCGGGGTCACGGCTTGCGCGACGCCCACGACCGCCCGGGGACCACGGCTTGCGCAACTCCCAGGACCGCCGGGGGCCACGGCATGCGCAACTCCCACGACCGCCCTGGGGCCACGGCATGCGCAACCCCCACGACCGGCCGGGGTCACGGCTTGCGCGCCACCGCCCCGTAGCCCGGGATGACCCCGTCGTCCTGCCCGGGGACCGGCTCGCCCAGCTCCGGATGCCACTCGTGGACCACCGCGACCCCGGGGTCGACGAGTTCGAGCCCGTCGAAGAACCGGCTGAACTCGTCGCGGGAACGCAGCGCCAGCGTGACGCCCGCGGCCCTGAGCTTGTCCGTTGCCGCCGCCGACTCCTCCGGGGTGAAGTCGGCGGTGGCGTGGGTCATCACCAGGTAGCTGCCGGAAGGGAGTTCGGCCAGCAGCCGGCGAACGAGGTCGTGCGCACCGTCCTCGTCGGAGACGAAGTGCAGCAGCGCGACCAGGGACAGGGCCATGGGCCGGGTGAAGTCCAGGACCTTGCCGGCCCCTTCCACGATCGTGGCCGGATCCCGTACGTCGGCCTGAAGGTACTCCGTCATGCCCTCGGGCGTGCTGCGCAGCAGGGCCGCCGCGTGGGCCAGCACGATCGGGTCGTTGTCGCAGTAGACGACGCGGGCCTCGGGCGCGACCTGCTGGGCGATCTGGTGCAGGTTCGGCTCGGTGGGGATGCCGGTGCCGATGTCCAGGAACTGCCGTATGCCGTTGCGGGCCAGCCAGCGCGTGGACCGGTGCATGAAGGCACGGTTGACTCGTGCCATCACCGGCACACGCGGGTCGAGGGCGAGCATCTGGCGGCCCATGGCCTCGTCGACGGGGTAGTTGTCCTTGCCGCCCAGATACCAGTCGTACATCCGCGCGGGATGCGGATTACTCGTGTCGATCTTGAGGGGTGCGGTGGGGTCCTGCCCGGTCATGAGGCACTCCATAAGGGTCTGCAGCAATTAATGATCAACTTGGTGCCAAGGTAGGAGATCTGACGGAACTTCATGGACTGAACAACAAAGCTTCAGGACAACAGGAAGTCAGCCTCCCCCGCCTTCGCTCCCTCGATGAAGGCCGTCATCTCGTCACTGGTGTAGATCAGAGCCGGACCGTCGGGGTCGGTCGACTGACGGACGGCGATCCGGCCGTCGGCGAGCTTCATCGCCTCCAGGCAGTTCCCGCCGTTGCCGCCGCTCCACGGCTTGTGCCAGCCTTCGCTGCCCAAGTCCCGCGCGGGCATGCCGTTGTAGACGCGTTTGCGCGGCTTGATGCGATCCATTCACAACTCCTTGCGGAGATCCCGGAGGATCTCCTTCGTGCGATGTGCTGTAGCGGCCTGCGCCGCCATGCGGTCCATGACCTCGAGGTGGGTCGCCACCTCGGAACGCGCGTCCAGGTAGACGGCGCCGGTCAGGTACTCGCTGTAGACCATGTCCGGTAGCTCCGGCATGGCGAATCGGAACAGCACGAAGGGCCCGTACGTGCCGGGGTGCGGCCCGTTGGCGAAGGGGACGACCTGCAGCGTCACATTGGGCAGCTTCGCGGCCTCGAGCAGTTTGTCGACCTGGTCGCGCATCACCTCCGGACCGCCGACCGGGCGGCGCAGCACCGTCTCGTCCATGACGACCCACAGCCGGGGCGCGTCCTGACGGGTGAGCAGATCCTGGCGTTGCATGCGCAGCGCGACATGGCGCTCGATGTCCTCGGGGCTCGTCTGGCCGACGGCGCCCGACCGCAGGACTCCGCGCGCGTAGTCCTCGGTCTGCAACAGGCCCGGGACGAAGTGCGGTTCGTACTGGCGGATGAGGGCGGCCGCGCCCTCGAGGCTGACGTGCATCGAGAACCAGCCGGGGAGGACGTCGTGGAAGCGCTGCCACCACCCGGGCCGGTTGGCCTCCTCGGCCAGCTGGACGAACCCGTCGGTCTCCTCGTCGGAGACGCCGTAGGCCTTCAGCAGCAGCTGGAGGTACGGGATTTTGAGCGCGACCTCGGCCATCTCCATGCGGCGGACCGTGGCGGGGGCGACGCGGAGGATGCGGGCGGCCTCCTCGCGCTTCAGTCCGGCGCGCTCCCGCAGGTCCAGCAGACGCCGGCCGAGGATGACCTGTCCGACCGTCGGCGCGGACCGCGGTTCGCTCACACTTCACCTCCACGAAGAGCCCTCAAATTCCGGTCTCCCCAAGGCTCCGAGGCCCGGTCGGTCCGGCGACGAAAAGAATCCTGATAGCCCTACGGCGCCATTCGAAGACCCATTCGAAGATCTGTGCGGATCTCCGGTGATCCCAACTGGCGCCGCTCGACATGCTGTTGCGAGCAGTGTGCCACGGCGTTCCACCGCGTCACACAGCACTCTGCATTTTTCAGAGTGACACTTGCCAAGTGTTCACGGCGGGGCGATAGTGGCAAGCGTGATTCCGTCCGCGCCCTTAGGAACAGACGCCGCCGCAGGCCGCCCCATCGGTTTCGGCGCCAGCGCGGGAGCGGTTCCCGAACGGGCCGCTGCCGAGCGCCGGTTCCGTTTCGAGCTGGCCGCACATCCGGGTTCCCCCGCGCAGGCCAGACGTCTGACACGGGCGCGACTGTCCGGCTGGTCGGTGTGCGAGGACACCTGCGACACGGCGGCTCTGGTCATATCCGAGCTCGTGACCAACGCGATCGTGCACACCGCGAGCAATGTCGTAGTCGTCGAACTGCACGACGGCGACGACCTGGTGCGCATAGCCGTGCGCGACGAGGGCTGCGCACCGGGTGAGCCCCATCCGTCGCCGCAGCGGCCCGAGGAGGAGCACGGGAGGGGACTGCTCCTCGTCGACGCCCTGTGTCACTCCTGGGGCGCACAGGAGCACGGGCCGGGACTGCTGGTCTGGGCCGAGCTGGCGCGCCAGGCCACGGCCCCCCTCGATCCCGCCGAGCCCTGCAACGACCTGGGCTGGGGCGCCCGCCCCAGGCCGGGCCGCCCGGCCGACGGCACGGGGGACGAGGACGGGACGACCGGGCATGCGTACCGGAGCCCGGCCGGCGAAGCCGAAGACGAGGCCTCCGGACACACGCACCGGAACGCGGCGGATGAAGTCGCGACCACCGGGCACGCGCACCGGAACGCGGCGGACGAAGACGCGACCACCGGACAGACGCCTCGGAACACGGCCACCGAACACGAGACCACCGGGCACGCGCACCGGATCCCGGTCGGCGAAGGCCGGGCCACCGGGCAGACGCCTCGGAGCACGGCCGACGAAGGCGCGACCACCGGACAGACGCACCAGAACCCGGCCGACGAAGGCCGGGCCACCGGGCAGACGCCTCGGAGCACGGCCGACGAAGACGCGACCACCGGGCACGCGCACCGAAACACGGCCGACGAAGACGAGACCACCGGACACCCGCACCGAATCACGGCCGACGAACACGAACCAACCGGACGAACACACCCGAACCCGGCCGAAGCTGCCGGAACGATTCCCCCTGCGCGCCGCGGGCACCCGGCCGACGCCCCCGGCCTGATCCCCCACCCGCACCACCACCGGACGGGGCCCGTGGGGATCCCGTCGCTCGGGCGAATCCAGGACTGGGGAAGGGCGTGAGCGCCGCTTCCGGCAGGGGTCTGGTGCTCAGCATGGACACGCTCGTCCGTACGAGGCGCGGGCTGCGCACGCCTGAGGCGGCTCCCCGTCGGCTGGCCGTGCCCGACGGCATGAGGGCGCCTCTGGGCTGCGACGCGGTGGCCACGCCCGCCGAGCTGGGTCCGCTTGTCATGCCCAGGCTGCCACGGGTGGGGTGCGTCTACGCCGACGAGGCGCACTGGTGGTGGATCGTCCCCTCGGACTCCGACTACGCCCTGCCGTGGCCCTCCCCCTCGCGGTATGCCACCGGCGCGCTCGTCCCGGGCTCCCCGCACGCCACGCCGGGCCTCATCCACAGGCCGGACGGCACGCTTCCGTACACCCCGCCGATCCCGCTCTACCTGACCCTGTGCCGGCTGACGGGGACGACACCGACGTGGTCGCGGCCCATCAGCGCGTGATCCGCCTTCCGCGGGGGGCCTGCTGATCCCGGTGTGGCACGCACCCGACCCGGCGTACGCCCGCGCGCTCGCCACATCCCTCCATGCGCCCTCCCCTGACCGGGGCCGCCCCGCGATAGTGGGCCGTCGTCCACGATCGGGGGAGGTCGTACGGTGGCGAAGAAGCGCGAGGCCGGCAAGCCCGAGGTGTCCGAGTCGGAGCGGCTGCTCTTCGGCGGCCCGCTGCGCTACGACATGGGCTGGAACCAGCACGCGGACGCGTTCCTGGAGCTGAACTTCCGCGCCATGCTGACCCGGCTGCCCTCGCTGCTCGCGTCCAGCTTCCGGCTCGCCTGGCAGGCCGACCGGCGTGCCGCGCGCGTAGTGCTGGCCGCGGAGGCGGGTCGGGGCGTGGCGCAGGCGGTGAGCCTGCTCGCGGTGAACAGTGTGCTGGCCCGGCTGATGACCGGCGGCTCGATCGAGGACCGGCTGCGCGGCGCGGCCCCCGCGCTGATCACCGTGGCCGCCGTGATGTTCGTCGCGACGCTGCTGAGGGCCGCGTCGACGTACGCCACCGGCCGCCTGGAGCCCAAGGTCGAGCGGGTGGCGACGGAGCGGTATCTGGAGCGGGCGGCAACGGTGGAGCTGGCCGCGATCGAGGACCACGCGTTCCACAAGCTGCTGGACACCGCGCAGTACGGTGCCTCCTCCGCCCGGCGCATGATCGCGCACGCCACGCGCCTGGTGAACGGGATGATCTCCCTGATCGCCGCCGCGAGTGTGCTGACCGTGCTGCACCCGGCCCTGCTCCCGCTGCTGGTGACGATGACGCTGCCGAGCGCGTGGAGCGCGCTGACGAACGCGCGCCGCCGCTACGAGTCCTTCCACACGTGGGTGCAGCACGCCCGCGCCGGCTACCTGCTCAGCGGCCTGCTCACAGAACCGGCGGCCGCCCCGGAGATCCGGCTGCACGGGGTCGGCCCCTTCCTGCTGCGCCACTTCCGCGCGATGTCGGAGACAGCGGAGGCTGAGCAGGCCCGCCTGGCCCGGCTCGCCGCCCGTACGGGCCTGATCGCGGCGGCCTGGACGGGCATCGCGACGGTGGCGACGTACGCGACGCTGGGCGGGTTGCTGGTCTCCGGGATGATGGGGCTGTCCGTGGCGGGGACGGCGGTGATCGCGATCCGCACCGGCTCGGCAAGCCTGGACACCCTCGTCCTGGAGGTCAACGCCCTGCACGAGGAGGCCCTGTTCGTGGGCGATCTGCAGCGGCTGTACAAGGAGGCTGCCGAGCGGGCCATCCCGGTCGGCGGGGCCGCCCTTCCGGAGGATCCGCGGGAGATCCGCTTCGAGAACGTCACGTTCAGCTACCCGGGTGACGCGGCCCGTCCAGCGCTGGACGACGTCACCCTCACCCTGCCGCTCGGACGGATCGTCGCGCTGGTAGGAGAGAACGGTTCGGGCAAGACGACCCTGGTCAAGCTGCTCGCCGGACTGTACAAACCGGACCACGGCCGGATCCTGTGGGACCACGTGGACGCGGCGACCGCGGACCGGCACCAGCTGGCCGAACGCATCGCGATGGTCGCGCAGGACTTCAAACGCTGGCCGTTCACGGCCCGGGTGAACGTCGCCGTCGGCCGCTCCTCGGCGCCGCTGACCGAGGAGCGCCTGGCCTCGGCGGTCGCCGAGGCGGGTGCGGAGGAGGTGGTCGCGGACCTGCCACGCGGCCTGGACACGCTGCTCGCCCGCAACTTCAGTGGCGGGCACGAGCTGTCCGGCGGTCAGTGGCAGCGGCTCGGCATCGCCCGGGCCGCATACCGGCGCGGGCGCATCCTGATCGTGGACGAGCCGACGGCGGCGCTGGACGCGCGGGCCGAGCTGGAGGTCTTCGAGAAGATCCGGGCCCTGGCCGGCACCGGGCAGACGGTCGTCCTCATCACCCACCGGCTGGCGTCCGTGCGCCACGCGGACCTGGTACACGTCCTCGAGGAGGGCCGGCTCGTGGAGTCCGGGACGCCGGACGAGCTGCTGGCGACCGGGGGGATCTACGCGGAGCTGTACTCGCTTCAGGCGGATCAGTTCACGACGAAACTGCCCGCCCCGAAGGCGGGCTGAGTCGTCTCCTGCGCCAGGACGGTCACTCCGTGACGTCGCCGCCCCGGACGATCACCAGGAACGTGTCGGTCGCGAGGTCCATGACAACCTCGGCCGCCAGTCCCTCCTGACGCCGCGCGTGCGCGAACTCCTCCGCCGGCCACGATCCACGCGGCCCGCCTGCGGGAAAGCGTTCGAGCACTGTTCGCCCGTTCACCACCCTGCACCTCCAGAAAGCGTCGTACTTGTAGGAGTTAACGCCTTCCCCGGGCCAAACGCCTCGGTCAGTGACGCGACTGAGACGTAGTTGACACTCGTTCACTGCGGACCGTGATGATTCGGTCACGTGGCGAACATCAGGCGCACCATCCGTGTCAGAAGTCGCACTCATCGTGATCACGGAGCCGGCTCAGGTGTCGTACTCCTGGATGCGTCGGCCGTGGCTCCGGTCCAGGAGGGCAGGCATGCGCTCCCCCAGTTCCCGCACCACCGCGGGGACGTCGAGCGTGAGCAGCTCGCGGTCGCGCATGAGGATCCGCCCGTCGACGATCGTCGTGCGGATGTCGGAGGAGCGGGCGCTGTGGACGAGGGTCGCCGCGAGGTCGTGGACGGGTTGGGTGTGCGGCCCGGTGAGGTCGACGAGGACGATGTCGGCCCGCCGGCCGGGCGCGATGCTGCCGAGGCGGTCGCCCTGTCCGACGGCCCGCGCGCTCTGGAGGGTGGCGTGGTGCAGGGCGTCCCGGGACGTGAGCCGGCGTGGGTCGCCGGTGGTCGACTTCTGGACGAGGGCGGTGAGCGCCATCGACTCCCACACGTCGAGGGAGTTGTTGGAGGCGGCGCCGTCGGTGGCGAGTCCCACCGGGATGCCGAGGTCGCGCAGGGCCTGGACCGGGGTGGTGCTCGGCCAGGCGAACTTGAGGTAGCCGCGGGGCGCGGTCGCGACGGCCGTACGACCGCCCGCTCGCTCCAGGACGGGCAGGTCTCGGTCGAGGATGCCGGTGCCGTGGGCGATGAGGGTGTCGGTGTCGAGGAGTCCGGTGCGCTCGAGTACCTCGACGGGTGTGACGCCGTGCCGGGCGAGGCTGGTCTCGGCCTGGTCGCGGTTCTCGGAGGCGTGGATGTGCACCGGGAGGCCGTGGTCGCGGGCGAGTTCGGCGGTGGCGGCGAGGTCGGCGTCGGTGACGGTGTAAGGGGCGTGCGGGGCGAGGGCGGTGGTGATGCGGCCGCCTGCGCCCCCGCGGTGCCGCAGCGCGAACTCCAGTGAGTTCTCCCGCCCTTGCTGCCCCTGCGAGGAGAAGTACGCCTCCCCGAGGTGGGCGCGGATCCCGCACTCGGCGACGACGGCGGCGACCGCGTCCATGGCGAAGTAGTGGTCGGCGAAACAGGTGACGCCGCCGCGGATCATCTCGGCGCAGGCGAGCCGGGCGCCCAACTCGACGTCCTTCTCGGTGAGGTTGGACTCGACGGGCCACACGACGTCGTTGAACCACTCCTCGGTGGGCAGGTCCTCGGCGATGCCGCGCAGGGCGACCATCGGGGCGTGGGTATGACAGTTGATCAGGCCCGGCATCGCGACCTGGCCGCGGGCGTCGATGCGTTCGGCGGCGGGCAGCCCCTCGGCCTCCGCGCTGCTCACCACCGCCTCGACGGCCCCGTCCCGTACGACGATCGCGGCATCCTCCGCGAACCCGATCCGCTCATGATCGTCGTGCGTGAGCACCGTGCACCGGGTGATGATGAGACCGGCGGGAGAAGGCGTCATGCAGGCACCGTACGACGCCGTCGTGCCCTCGCAGGGGGTGAACCGCGCATCCCGTCGCCGCCCTGTCCCGGCGGCGCGGGCGCGTGCACCCTGGCCTCACCACCGCCCGTCGCACGGCTTCTGGAAGGGGCCCGACATGCTCGTCGGTACGTGGAATCTCGAGAATCTGATGCTGCCGGACAGCGGCGACGGCGCCCCCAGGACCGAAGCCGAGTACGAGGCGAAGGTGGAGGCCCTCGCCTCCGTGATCACCGCGCTCGACCCGGCGCTGCTGGGCGTCCAGGAGGTCAAGCAGGAAGAGGCGCTGCACGATCTGGTCAAGGCGGTGGGCGGGGAGTGGCACACGGCGCTCTCCGAGCACGCCGACCGCCGGGGCATCCGCGTCGGCTTCCTCAGCCGGCGGGAGTTGCGGGTGAGGCACGACGTGACCGCGTTCGCGCCCGGGCTGGACCCCGTGCAGACCCTCGACGGCCAGAACCCCGAGGACAAGGAGAAGGAGACGAGCCGCGGCTTGCTGGCGGTGGAGACCGACGGTGACCACGGACCTCTGCATGTGGCCGTCGCCCACCTCAAGTCGAAGCTGCTGTCGTACCCGAACAAGCGCTTCCAGCCACTCGACGAGGCCGAACGGGCCCGCTTCGGCGCGTACGCCCTCTACCGGCGGGCCGCTGAGGCGGCGACTCTGCGCATCCTCGCGGACAAGCTGCTCGCGGGGGACGGGCGGGAGCGGGACGTGATGGTCCTCGGCGACATGAACGACGTGGTGTACGCCGCGACCACGCAGATCCTGGTCGGGCCGCCCGGGTCCACGCTCGAGGAGCAGGACAAACACGCCTTCGAGACGCCGGACAAGGGAGACGCGGCGCGGCTGTGGAACGTCGCCCCGCGGATCCCCGCCGATCGGCGCTTCTCGCGCGTCAGTTTCAAGCGCGCGGAGCTGATCGACCACATACTGACCAGCCACCGGCTGGTCCACCGCATCACGCAGGCGGGGACGGGCCTGCCCGACCGGCAGGACGAAGCCCTCGACCTTCCGTCGGTGGGCGAGGACCCCGCGGGCCGGGTCGGAACACCGGGCTCGGACCACGCGCCGGTGTGGATACGGATCGGCTGACGCGGCCTGACCTGACTTCCCTGACCTGACTTCCCTGCCCTGACTTCCCTGCCCTGACTTCCCCTGCCCTAGACGGCGATGGGCAGGCCGGGGATCTCGCGAGCCCGTAGTCCCACCCGCTCCCGCCGCGTGGCCAGTTCGTCCAGGAGTTCGGTGAGCCGCTCGGTGTGCCGGGCGGTCAGCCGGCCGGTGTCGTCGAGGTGGACGGCGCATGCGGTCGTGGTGTCGACGAGCCGTTCGAGGAGGGCCGCGACCTCGTCGGTGCCCTCGGTGTGCCGGGCGAGGGCGGGCAGTTCGGCGGCGGCGAGGGCGATGGCGGTGCGGGCCTCGGCGAGGGTGCGGTAGGCCTCGCGGCGCAGGGTCCAGCGGGCGGCGCGGTCGTCGGACTCGCTGAGGACGTGCACGAGATAGGCGTGTGCGGCGCTGCCCGCGCCGGCCAGCCTGGCCCGCACGCCCCCGCCCCGCTCCCCCGGCATCGGCAGGTGCCCGACGACCAGGACGATGGCGCAGGCGAGCAGCGTCTCCCCGATCCGGCTGGCGGAGGCCTGGGGCTCCCCGCCCACCATCACGAGGGCGAGGACGAGCACGGTGACGACGGCGGTCTGCGCGGCGAAGTGTCGGGTGGCCGCGGGGATGAGGGCACCACTGACCGCGACGAGCGCGATCAGCCCTTCCGGCCGGGGCAGCACGGCGGCGAACCCGGCGAAGAGGAGCGCTCCGAGGACGGTCCCCGCGGCACGGCACAGGACACGGGACGCGAGCGGCCCGAGGTCGGGCTTGACGAGGAAGACGGCGGTGGCGGGCAGCCAGTACCAGTGGGCGTGCTGTCCGTACCAGTGCGAGTGGTACTGGGCCTGCGCGAAGGCGGCGCTGGCCCCGAAGCAGAGGGCGACCCGGATCCCGTACTCGCGCCCGCCGGCCCCGAAGGCGGTGCGGAACAGGTCCCCTGCGGTACGCGGACGTGTGTGCAGATCGCCGCCCTCGCCCTGGTCGAAGGCCTCGGCGGCGCGCAGCAGGGCGTCGTCGAGGGCGCGCAGGGCGGGCGCCGACCGGTGAGGCGCGGGCAGCGGCCCGGTGTGCGTGCCGCCGCGCAGGGCGGCGGCGAGCCGCCGGGGCCCTTCGGAGGCCCGCCCGGTCACGGCCTCCCCCGCCCAGGCGAGCGCGGTCGCCGCCTCGGCGAGGGGCAGCGCGGCGGCGTACTGCGCATGCAGCCGCCGCTCGGCCGCGGAGCTGGCGTACCGCCGCAGCCGGGGCCCGGCGAGGGCGTCCTGTGCGTGGTCGAGGGCGGCGGTGAGCGCGGCGCGCCGGACGGTGGCGTGCTCGGTGCCTACGGCGTCGAGCAGGTCCGCGACGGCGTCGTACACGCCGGCCACCGCGTCCCGCTCCCCGTCGAACCGGAAGTCACCGGCGAGCGCACCGGGCGTGGGCAGCACGAGCCTCAGCGCGAGCAGCCATCCGGCTCCCACGAGGAAGGCGAGCGCCCGCTGCCACCCGGGCGCGGGCAGGGGCATGCCGGCACCGATGGCGGAGGCGACGAGCAGTTGCGTGGCCGCGCCGGAGGCAACGGGCCCGATGGCGCTGATGCCTCCCGCGACGAGCCCGAGCCCGGTCAGGACGAAGGTCAACGCGACGGCACCGACGTGGTCCCCTGCGTACGTCCCGATCAGCAGCCCCAGCGATCCGGCCAGCGCGGGCACACCGAGACGCCTGACCGAGGCCCGTCGGCTGCCGGGCCGGTCGTTGATCCCGGCGAGCATCGCGGCGATGGCGGCCACGACGCCGAGGGAGATACGGCCGGACACCAAGGCTGCGACCAGCAGCGGACCGCTCGCCAACGCCCCTCTGACCACCGCGTTCCAGGGCACGGGTCCCCGCTGGGTACGCAGGGTGTGGGCGAGCCAGGGCGGCAGGGCGAGGGTGACGCGGCGGGACACAAGGCTCCTGTCGGAGAGGGCGGGGTGGGCCTTCGGGCGACGGTGGCCGGGCTGTGGTGTCCACGGTAGGGCGGGGTCTTGGAGGGAATGGGGCGGTTGCGTTTCCGGGGCGTGACAATTCGCCTGAAACCCGCGTTCTTTATGAACGCAATTCCCGTCGGGCGGCGGCGGGGACGAAAGCGGGAGTCGCGGGAACGAAAGCGGGACCGGGGGCGTAGCCTGCCCCCGGCCCCTGTGGAGCCGCCCATGTCGCACGCCGGCACGCTTGAGAACCCAGGTCAGTCATGATGTCGTCGCGTCCTGCCTTTGGACCACCGCACATCGAGCTGCGCGGGCCGGACTTGAACCGGCATTTCGACGTACTGGGGCCCGGGCCCGGTCGATCCGGCGATCGGCGGCGAATGCTGAGTCTGGAGCGAGAGTCTGAGATTGATCGCGGTCTGCCTCTGCCGGATTGGGCTACCGCGGCACGGTGTGTGATGACGTTTTGATGCCGCGGGGAGGATTCGAACCTCCACTGGAACCGCGCAGTCACGACAAGCTTCAGCTTCAGCTTGCGCTCCTCGCGCACCCCGGTCGCAAAGGACCGGGGAGTCTTCAAGGCTACCCGAACAGGTAGCCGAACACGGCGTCACCGACGCGCTGGTCGACGACGTCGACGCCGTTCGCCTCTTCGCGGGCGAATTTCACGGCCTGCTGCAACTTCTCGACCCGGTCGAGGAGTTCGTTGACGCGCCGCGCGGGCAGGGCACCGGAGAACTTCACGGTGGTCCAGTACCCGACGGGGATGTCCTCGTAGTACACCTCGACCTGGGCCGGGTGCTTGTCGGTCGCCTCCGCCTTCACATGGTTGCGGGGCACCTTCTTGGTGCGCAGCGTCCGCACCGGCTCGGTCTTCCACGCGTCGGTCGACGGGTCCTGCACCCAGGACTCGGAGGCGTCGAGGACGGGCAGCTTCCGTACGAAGGTGTTGAGGTCGACGAGCTGCTTCTCGAGGAAGAGCAGGTAGGACACCGGAACGTCGGCGACGAGCACCCGCCCGTCCACCTTCACATCGGCGCGGGCGGTGCAGTTGGCCCAGTCCTTCGTGGCGGTCACGTCGAACAGCCGGGTCAGGGTGGCCGCGGTCTCCCGCAGCACGTCCTCGGCCTTCACCTGCACCCGCGTCGACTCGGGCGGCAGCTGCTCGCCCTCCTCGTCCTTCGGCTGGTACGTCCGTGAGATGCCGGCCAGCAACGCGGGCTTCTGCAGCCCGTGATGAGCGGCCGTCAGGTCCTGGTGGGCCTTGGACTTGATGCCCTTCTCGACTGCGATGATCTGATTGAGTTTCGCCACGAGAAGGACGGTAGCAGCGGCAACTGCCTTGTTTCGAAGGATTATTCGGGGCAGGAATGCCCGGCGCGCGTCAAGAGCGCCTGCGCCCTTTCCACCCCGTTCTTCAATTCGCCGGAGCCAGTACTCCCCAACTCGGCGATGATGCCGTCGACGTCCCTCAGTCCGGCGCGTTCCAGCAACCGCTTCTCATTCGTCACCCACTCCCCGCGCCCGGCCAGCACGCCGTGCCCGGCCTGCACGGCCGCCGTGGCAATGGCCCCCACCACCTCTGTCAGCCGTCCCGCAGGAACATGGTTGGCCTGTGCGTAGGCAAGGGTTGCGTGGGCCGTCCCGCGCCAGCGCTCGGCGGCGGAGACGCGCAGCTTCTCCGGATAGGCGCCGGGCCGCGGGAGCTCACCCCGCAACACCTGATTGATCGCCAGCTCCGCGACGACGAGGTAACTGGGAATCCCCGCGAGATGGAACAGCAGCGGCTCCACCCGGAACCGCCCCTCCTCCGCCTCCGCCATCTCGTGCTCGACCACGTCGAGGTCGCGGTAGTGCACGTCGACGCGCCGGCCGTCGATCGTCAGCCAGGCACCGCCGTTGAAGACACCGCCGCCCCAGCCGCCGATCTCGGAGACCTCGCCCTCCCAGCCGAGGGCTCGCAGGTCAGCGAGGTCGAAAGGGCCGCGGTAGTAGACGGCCAGGTCCCAGTCGCTGCCGGGCCGGTGCGTGCCCTGCGCCCGGGAGCCGCCAAGGGCGACGGCCTGGACGGTGGGGAGGGCGGCGAGGCGGTCGGCGGCGGTGTCGAGGAAGACCGGGTCGGTGAGGGAGTTCACGGCTGTGGGTCACGCTTCCCAGAGGTCACGGTGTCGGTGACGGGTCGGTGGGTGGTCCAGTTCTTCGGCGGCAAGGAGGAGGGTGTCCGCGCGGGCGGCGCGCAGGTGTTTGCGGGCGGACGTACGGAAGGCCCGCAGCGCGGCCCTGGCCGTGGACTCGTACGGGCTGCTCAGCCGCTCGTTCAGTGCGCGGGGATAGGTGTACGCGGCGAAGCTCCGCACGACGAGGGTCGGTGTGGGACGGCGGCCGTCACGCTCGGCCTGGGTCAAGTCGTTCTCGGCGTACCGAAGTTCCGTCAGGACATGGCCGGTGCAGGGGCCCGCCGTGCCGAGCGGCCAGTAGGCGGGGTGGGTGCGGTGCCTGGTGGGGACATGGTGGGCGGTGCGTGACACAGCAGACCTCCTGGGCTCCCAGGCTGCGGCCTGCGGCCACGGGGGCAAGGGTGACGGCGGGTCGGTCGCCTGTCCAACGGTTTTCACGCTCGCCGTCGTCTCGGGTGGAGTCGCCCCGAAAATCGGATGCGGTCATGGCCGTCGCCCCGGAGGATCGGCAGGTCGTCCGAAGCCCCCGAGCCGCTTCGAGGAGCAGCATGATCCGGCGCGTCACCGTCCCCGGCCTCTTCCCGCCGCCCACCTACTCCCATGCCTCCGTCGTCGAGGCCGGCAGCAGGCTCGCCTTCCTCGCCGGTTCCGTGCCGATCGACGGGGGCGGGAAGCTGGTCGGGGAGGGAGATCCCGTGCGCCAGGCCGAGCAGGTGATCGCCAATCTCGAGGAGCAACTGCGAGCGGTCGGAAGCGACTTGGCCCACGTCGTGTCCACCGACGTGTACGTGGTGAGCAGTGAGACCTCGGTGCTGTCCGCCGTGTGGGACGTCGTCGAGGCATCCGGGCTCAGTTCCGGTCCGCACTCCTCGACCCTGATCGGGGTCGCCTGCCTGGGGTACACCGGGCAACTCGTGGAGATCACTGCCACCGCCGTCGTACCGGAGCCGGAAGAGGCACGTCCGTGAGTTCCGAGCCGTCGGTCGGTCTTCGCCGCGCCACCCCCGCCGACGCCGCCGCCACGGCAGACGTCTATCTCCGTTCCTTCGGCGCCGCGCTGCCCACGGTCGTCCGGCCGCGCTCGGACGACGAGGTGCGCGACTACATCCGGGACGTGGTGGTGCCGTCGCGCGAGACGTGGGTGGCCGAGGCCGCGCACGGGCACGGCGGCCGAATCGTGGGGCTCATGGTGCTCGACGGGGAGTTGTTGTCCCAGCTCTACCTGGACCCCGACTGGCGCGGGCGCGGCATCGGGGACCGGTTCGTCGCGCTCGCCAAGGAACGCAGTCCACAGGGGCTGGCCCTGTGGACGTTCCAGGTCAACAAGCCCGCCCACCGCTTCTACGAGCGGCACGGATTCGTCGCCGTGGAGTACACGGACGGGCTGGACAACGAGGAGAAGGAGCCCGACGTGCGGTATGTGTGGCGGCCGTGAGCCGGTCGCAGGGGCCGTTACCGCACCCTCGCACTCACTCCGACCGCGCCCGCCACACCCTCCGCTTCGGCAACGGCTTGGCATAACTTCCCACCCGGCTCGTGGTCAGTCCCAGCCCCACCAGCGACTCCGCGAGCTTCACGGCGGCTCCCACCCCGTCGACCACCGGAACCCCCAGCTTCTGCCCCACCGCCCGCTGCAGCCCCGTCATCCCGGCGCACCCCAGCACCAGCACCTCGGCACCGGCCTCCCGCGCCCGCTCGGCGGCCGCCAGGAATGCCGCCTCCGTGCGGGCCGGGTCCCCGTCGCCGAGGTCGAGGACGCTCAGGCCCGTGCCGACCACGGCGACGCAGTTGCGGCCGACCCCGGCCGTCTCCAGGCTGTCCTCGATCTGCCCGCAGGACCGCTCGAGGGTGGTGACGACGCCGTACCGTCGCCCGAGCAGACACGCCAGGTGTGCCGCGGCCTCGGTGATGTCGACGACCGGTACGTCCACCAGTTCCCGTACGCCCTCGCGTCCGTGCTCCCCGAAGCCGGCCATGACGACGGCGTCGTACGCGGGACCGTCGTACGTCCGCAGCAGGTCGATGACCGCCGCGGCGGACAGGTAGCTGTCGAGCCAGCCCTCCGCGGACTCGGGTCCCCATGCCGGGGTCAGTCCGGTCACGGTGGTGCCCGGGCCGGCCGCGGCCCGGGCACCTCGTACGATCTCCTCGGTCATCTCCTGCGTGGTGTTGCAGTTGGTGACGACGATCCGCACGCCGCTCATGCCTCCACGGGCTTCTCGGGAACAGCGGCTGCAGCCGTCCGCTCGCTGCGGCAGAGCGCCAGATACAGCCCCGCCGCCAGCGCCGTCCCGATGAACCACGAGTACGGTGCGACATCGCTGAACGTCTTCACCAGCGCGAGCACCGCCGCGACACCGGCCGACGGCAGGAACGCCCACAGCGCCTTGGGGTTGACGCCCTTGCGGTAGTAGTAGCGGGAGCCGGGGCGGGCGTCGAACAGTTCGTTCACGTCGACGCGGCCGCGCTTGACCCAGTAGTAATCGACCATGATCACGCCGAACAGCGGGCCCAGGAAGGCGCCGAGGCCGCCGAGGAAGTAGTTGACGACGGTGGGGTTGGAGAAGAGGTTCCAGGGGGTCACGACCAGCGCCGCAACCGTGCTGATCATGCCGCCGATCTTGAAGGTGATCTTCTGCGGCCAGACGTTGGCGAGGTCGTACGCCGGTGAGACGAAGTTGGCGACGATGTTGACGCCCATGGTGGCGACGGCGAAGGTGAACGCCGCCAGGACCAGCACCCAGGTGTTGCCGACCTTGGCGACCAGCTCCGCGGGGTCCGTGATCGCCTCGCCGAACACCTCCAGCGAGCCGGCCGTGACGATCACCGAAACGACCACGAAGGCCGTCGAGTTGATGGGCAGGCCCCAGAAGTTGCCGCGCCGGACGGTCTTGTAGTCGGGGGCGAAGCGGGAGAAGTCGCAGAAGTTGAGCATCAGCGTGCCGTACGTGGCGAGGATCAGCCCGATCGCGCCGAACCACTGCCGCCACTGCTCACCGACGGAGACCGGGTGCGGGGTCGAGGTGAGCGAGATGCCCCAGTCGGCCTTGGCCAGGATCCAGATCGCCAGCGCGATCATCACGAGCCAGATCGCCGGGCCGCAGAAGTCCTGGAACTTGCGCACCGACTCCATGCCCTGGCTGATGATCACCGCCTGGATCAGCCACAGCGACACGAACGACACCCAGCCCAGCGCGTCCAGGCCCAGGAAGGAGTGGTGCGTCCAGGACTCCAGGCCGGGCCAGGCAGCCAGCAGCATCACGTTGACGGCGACGGACGCCAGGTAGGTCTGGATGCCGTACCACATGATGGCGATCACGGCCCGGATCAGCGCCGGGATGTTCGCGCCCCAGACGCCGAAGCTGATGCGGCTGACGACGGGGAACGGGACGCCGTGGCGCTGGCCGATCCTTCCCATCCAGTTCATGCCGATGTAGATGAGCACGAAGCCGACGAGCAGGGAGGTGAACACCTGCCACACGTTCATACCGAGGACGAGCAGTCCTGCGGCGAACGTGTAGTTGCCCAGGTTGTGGACGTCGGACATCCACATGGCGAAGAGGTCGAAGACCTTCCAGTTGCGCTTCTCGGCGGGCGCGAGGTCTTCGTTGGTGAGCCGGGGGTCGGGGACGAACGCTGGGGCGCCGGTGGCTTCGGCGCGGTCGGCGATGGACACGGGGCCTCCATGGACAGGGGGACGAGGAGGACTGCTTTCCGGTCGCTTGGCAACTCGTTTGGTATACCAAACTGCCGACATGGTCCTCCCGTCAACCGTTCCGACCGATGTCGTTGCTGTTAACGCTCCGTAAAACACTCCCGGAGTCGGCGAAGATGGCCTCATGAGTTCCCCCACGAAGATCGAACCCCTGGGCGCGGTGCGCGAGCGCGTTCTGGCGACTCTGCGGCAGGACATCATCGCGGGCCGCCTGCAGCCCGGCGACCGGCTCGTGGAACGCGAGCTGGCCGAGCGGTTCGGGGTCTCGCGAGTGCCGGTCCGGGAGGCGATCCGGGCTCTGGTCGCCGAGGGCTTCGTGCTCTTCGAGTCGGCACGCCGTACGGTCGTACGACGGCTGACCCCCACCGACGTCAAGGAACTCTTCGAACTGCGCGAGGCGTTGGAGGTGTACGCGGCCGGGCTCGCCGCGTCACGGGCGACGCCTCAGGCCCTCGCGGAGCTGCGGGAGCTGCTGGAGAGCGCGGCGAGTGCCACCCAGGCCGGGGACGCCGAGGCGATCACCGACGTCAACACCCGCTTCCACGACCGCATCCTCGCCCTGGCCGGCAACAGCCTGCTGATCTCCGTCATGGAGCCCGTCGACGGCCGCCTGCGCTGGCTCACCCGGCAGAACGAGGAGTGGCCCCAGCTCCTCACGGAACACCAGGAGTTGTACGACGCGATCGCCTCCGGCGACCCCGACCGCGCCCGCGCCCACGCGCTGAGCCACGTACAGGCCAACTACCGGTCCACGGTCCGGCATCTGTTCGGTACCCGTTCTGATCATCCTTCTGCCTAGACTCTGCCGACCCTTCAACATCAACGGGACGGGGAGAACATGGTCAGCAGACGCGGGTTGTTGAGCGGTGCCGCACTCGTGGGAATGGGCGCGATGACGGGCGTGGTGGGCGGCGCCGGTGCCGCCGTGGCCGACGCACCGCTGAACACTCCGTTCACGCCGGTCGCCACGCCGCATCTGGCGGAGGCCGAGCGCATGGTCCAGTACCAGCGGCTGCTGGCGGCCGGCTATCTGCCGGGCGGCCTGGTGGGGCACTGGCCGCTGGACGGCTCCGCCGCCGACCGCTCGGGCCGGGAACGGCCCGTCACCCTCGGCTCGGGCGCGTCCTGGACGACGCTGCGGGCCGGCGGCGAGCTGAGCTTCGACGGGACTTCCGGTGCGTACGCCGCGACGGGCTCCGTCCTCGACACCACCGCCCCGTTCACGGTCTCGGCGTGGGTGCGCCTGTCCAACGACGCCACGAGCCCGGCCGACCTGGCCAACATGTACACCGCGGTCAGCCAGGACGGCGGCACCACCAGCCGCTTCCTGCTGCAGTACGACAACACCGTCGGCACCTGGGCCTTCAAGGTGCGCAGCGAGGACCAGAGCGTCAAGATCTCGGCCGTCGCCACCAGCACCGCCACGCTCGGAGTCTGGACGCACCTGACCGGAGTGTGGGACGGCACGCGCATCCACCTCTATGTGAACGGGAAGTTGGAAGGCAGCGCCGACGCGGCCCTGTCGTGGGCCGCGACGCAGGGCTTCAACATGGGCCGGGCGCGATACGACAGTGCGCCCGTCAACCGGTTCAAGGGCGCGATCGACGACGTACGAGCCTACGGCCGCGCCCTGACCGCGGCCGAGATCGCCGTGGTCGGCGGTAAGACGGCCCGCGAGAACAACGTCTATTACATCGGCTCGTCGACGGTCACCTGGGGCACGCCCGACGACCTGACCAGCTGGATCGCCCACGCCCGCTGCTCGTCCTTCATCACCTGGGTGCTGAGGCACACCTACGGATGGGCGACGGACGACTACTTCACGCAGTACTTCCAGGACCGGATCCCGGAGGCCGCCGACTACCGCAAGGCGTTCACCGACGGCACGGGTGGCCCCCGCTTCCAGCGGATACGCAAGGTCGCCGACCTGCGGCCGGGCGACCTGATAGCGGTCGACTACAACGGCACCGACCCCGACAACACCGGGCACATCGTGATGGTCCGCGAGGTCAAGGGCGTCTACACCGGCTCGCTGAACTTCAGCGGCGAGACCCAGTACGCCGTCGAGGTCGTCGACTGCACCTCCGATCCGCACGGCGTGTACGGGCTGTCCACGTACGCTCCGTACCCCGACACCCGGATGGTCAGTGACGTCGACGCCGACAACCTCGAGGGCGTGGGCATCGGTCACATGATGTTCTACGCGGCGGACGCCACCGGCGAGTTCTCCCGGTACCGGTGGAGCGTCAACACCGGTTCGGCGAAGACGTACACCGTCGCGCAGCGGCCGATCGCGGCGGCCCGCCTCGTCTGAACCACCGTCAGCGCCGGGCGTATCTGTCCGTGGCCGCCACCACCGCGTCCACCACGCCCGGCGCCCCCGCGTTGTGCATCGGGGTCCTCGTAGCGCTCCACCGAGCGCGGCGGCGCGGGAAGCATCGCGGTCTCCCAATCGGTCCAGGCCCGCGCGGCGCGCTCCCGCACCTGCGGGTCGGGCCACTCGATCAGCCGGTTGTACGCGGCCGCGAGATTGCCGTCGCGGTCACCGACGGGCAGTTCGGCGACGAACCGCTCGAACGCCTCCGGGAAGATCTTTCCGAGCCCCCTGGTCAGCAGGCCGACCTCGGGACCGGACCGTGCACCCTCACCCGGGCCCGCCGTGTTCGAGCATGCCCTGGTCGTACGGTTCGATCTCCGGATACGGGCCCATCGGGGCAGCCTGGAGTCCGTACGCCGAGGCGGTCGCGCCCTTTACGGCAGCCCCGCGGCCTCCGCCGCCGTACGCAGGACGTCCCTCAGCATCGCGGGTGTGAGCCGGCCGGTGAAGGTGTTGCGCTGGCTGACGTGGAAGCAGCCGAAGAGGTCGAGCCCGTCGAGGGTCACGCGCGCGCCGTGCGCGAAGGCGGGCCGCGGGCGGGGCACGGTCCAGCCCGCCTCGGCGAACGCGGGCAACGCGGCCTGCCAGCCGAAGGCGCCGAGCACGACCACGGCCCGCAGCGTCGGCCGCAGCAGCCTCAGCTCCTGGACCAGCCACGGCCGACAGGTGTCCCGCTCCTCGGGAGTGGGCCTGTTGGCGGGCGGCGCGCAGTGGACGGGCGCGGTGACGCGCACGCCGTACAGCTCGAGACCGTCGTCGGCCGCGACAGAGGTGGGCCGGGACGCCAGCCCCACGTCGTACAGCGCCTGGTACAGCACGTCCCCCGAGCGGTCGCCGGTGAACATGCGGCCGGTGCGATTCCCGCCGTGCGCGGCCGGGGCGAGTCCCACGATCAGCAGGCGGGCGTCCCCCGGCCCGAAGCCCGGGACCGGCCTGCCCCAGTACGTCCAGTCGGCGAAGGCGGCACGCCTGGTGCGGGCCACTTCCTCCCGCCATGCGACCAGGCGGGGGCACGCGCCGCATCCGGTGATGCGTGTGTCCAGATCGCCCAGGCTGTCCATGCCTCCACGGTAGAGCCGCCCGAGGGAAACCCTTCGGGCTCACGGAGAGCGGGGAGCTAAGGTCGAACCATGGCTTCTGAAGGTGCGGACCACGGCAAGACCGCCGGGCACGGTGAGACCGACACGACGGGCGGTACCGCCACGCGTACCGAGCCCGACAGCACCGACCCCAAGATCGCTGCCGCGGTCGCCGCCGCGGAGGCGGCCGGGCCCGGCGACGGCGGGACCGTACGCATCGACAGCTGGATCTGGTCCGTACGCCTGGTCAAGACCCGCTCACAGGGCGCCACCGCCTGCCGCGGCGGCCACGTACGTGTCAACGGAGAGCGCGTGAAGCCCGCGTACTCCTTGCGCGTCGGCGACGAGGTGCGCCTGCGGCAGGAGGGCCGGGAACGGATCGTCGTCGTCAAGCGCCTCATCCGCAAACGGGTCGGCGCCCCCGTGGCCGTCCAGTGCTACGTCGACAACAGCCCGCCGCCCCCGCCCCGCGAGGCCGTCACCCCCGCGGGCATCCGCGACCGCGGCGCGGGCCGCCCGACCAAGCGGGACCGCCGCGAGCTGGAACGCCTGCGCGGCCTCGGCGGCCTGAGCGGGCGACCGGGGCCGGCGGGCGGGGAACGCTGAGCGGTCGGTCACGCCCGTCGTCGCACCAGCCGCAGCAGCTCGGCGTTGTGCCCGCGCCGCGCCCAGGCGATCAGAGCGAGCGGCACGATCAGGATGAGCGGTGTCGCCGCGTTCTCTCCGTCGAACACCGTGAGCTGGACGACGAACGCACCCACCATCAGCCCGCTCAGCGCGACCGCCGCCACGGACGGCAGCACCGGGATCAACAGAGCTACAGCGCCGGCCAGTTCGAGCGCGCCGATGGTGTACATGCCCGCGCCGCCCCAGCCGAGCTGGTCGAAGGCGTCGGCGGCCGTCGGGTGCGCGATCAGCTTGGGCAGCGCGCTCGCAATCCCGTAGAAGAGAGCGAGCACGACCTGCAGAACACGCAGGGCGACACGGGCGCGGCGCCCGCGAGCGGTCCTGGACTCGGCGACCACGGTGCCGGACGCGGTGGCGGACGAGACGGAGGTCGCGGAGGCGACGGAGGCGACCGAAGCGGTGGTCTCGGACATGGGGGTCTCCTGTGTGAAGGGTTCCGTGTTGCTGTCACAGAGGTAGACCGGGGTCCTGCACGAAACTCATCGCCGTCCGCAGGGAATTCACCGCGTCCTCGCTCCCCTCCCGCTCCCGTCCTCTCCCCTCCCGCTCTCTACGCCGTCATCGGCACCGCCCTCACCCAGATCCGGTCCTCCGTCAGATACTCGTCCACCCTCAGTCCCTCCTCCGCCAGCGCCTCCTCGAACTGTTCCTTGGTCAGTGGCCGTGCACGGAAGGTCTGGGTCCACGTCGCGTCCGGGAACTCGTACTCCGCGTGCACCGAGTTGACGCCGTCTCCGACCGGTTCGGACGACGCGATCCTTATGGTGAAGCCGGTGGCGTCGACGCGTTCGCGCGGCACGTCGGTGTGGTAGTCCTCGCCCTCCCGCTGGATCAGCACGCAGCCGCCGTCCGCGAGATGCCGTGCGCAGGTCTTCAGCAGGCGCCGCCGCACCTCGACGTCCGCGGTGTGCACCAGGAACGACGCGAGCAGCACCACGTCGAACCTCTCGTCCAGGTCGAGGTCCTCGATCGGGCTGCATATGGTGCGGGCCCCGCGGACGCGCTCCATCATGTCGGCGGACTCGTCCACCGCCGTGACCGTGAAGCCGCGCTCCAGCAGCGGGTGGGTCATGCGCCCCACCCCACTGCCCAGCTCCAGGATGCGCACGCCCGCCGGCACGGCCGCCGCGATGATGTCCGGCTCCGGCCCGAGCGGCAGCCGCGAATAGAGCTCGACCGCGCATCCGTCCGGGGTGATCGCCCCCGGTCCCGTCCCCTGATGTCCTGCTCGCATCTTCAGCTCCATGCCCGTCCAACGGCCCGCCTCCGCACGGCCGTTCCCACCTCGCCCAGGTTCACCCGTTCGAGTGGAGCCGGGCTGCGGGGCCGCATCGGGCCAGGTCACGGACCGCAGGTCACAGCCGGAGCCAGCCGTGCCCGACGTACCAGTGACCGCCGTCCCGCAGGTGGTCCACGACGGCTCGCTCCAGCGCACTGCGGCGCGGCAGCTTCTCGAGCGGCACGTCCTCGGTGCCGAAGACGTAGCGGATCGGCGCCTCGTCCTCGGGCTCCGCAGGCAGGTGACCGACGCGGAAGCGCTCCTGGAAACGGACGATGTTGGAGTGAGCCGGCAGGTACTGCTTCAGCTGGGGGTCGAGCAGCCACGAGCCGCAGGTCGCCACCGTGTAGGGCTCCTCGGGGTAGTGCCGGGCGAAGAACTCCCGCGCCAGCGCCAGCGAGCGGTCGCAGGCCTCGGGCGTCAGCGGTCCGAGGAAGTCCGGGACGTGCACGCCCAGACCCGGGTCACCGGGCCCGAGCGGAAGCCCCTGCGCCGCGATGGAGTCACTGAGCCAGGTGCCGATCCGGCCGCGCTGGAACTGCAGTCGCCCCAGTTGGTACAACTCGCCGCGGAAGTGCAGCGTCAGCCACCGCGGACGCGGTATGCCGCCCGTGCCGTACCGCTTGCGGTGCACGGCGATGTTGCGGCCCACGTCGGCCAGGGTGCGTCGGCTGACCTCCGGCGGAACGCCCCGTTCGCGATGGTGGGCGAGCACGGCGGGCAGCGCCGCGATCAGGAGGTACAGGGGGAAGAAGCGCTGCAGCGGGCCGGACGGCCAGTCCGGCTCGGGCAGGTCCGCCCCGCCGCGGATCTCGCCCATGTCCCGCACGAGCTCCTCGACGGAGCCCTCCAGGAACCGCAGCAGCTCCGGGTCGTCGGTCACCCTTCGGCCCATCCGCAGGAGTTCGTTGATGTCCTCGTGCGGTACCCCCAGGTCGAGGAGCACCTCGGCCAGCTGATCGGCATCCGGAAGCACGCGGTGAACCCCCTCGCAGGGCCTGGAGAACGTCCCTACCGAAGAGTACGTTGCAAGAAGGAGTGGTGATCCCCATGCGTACGGGCAATGAGCCGAGGACAGCGCGCAGTGCGCTGCGGCTGCGTCTGTGGCTGAGCGTGTGGGGGGTGCTCTGGGCGATCTTCGGGACGGCCGCGTTCGCGCTGGCCGGACGGCCGGGCTGGGCGGCCGCGTGCGGGCTGTTGTGGCTCGTGATCACGGCCGACCTGGCCATGATCCTCAAGCACATCCGGCAGGGCCCGCACTACCAGCCGGGCCGCGACATCCCTCCCTACCGGCCGCCGGACCACCGCCTGCGTTAGACGGGCTTCACGAGTCGAAGCGCGCCGCCTTCAGATACTGCGGGTTCGGGTCCAGCGCGGCCGCCAGCCGGAAGTGGCGCTTGGCCTGGTCGGCGCGCCCCTGGCGCTCGTAGGTGCGGGCAAGCGCGAAGTGCGCGAACGCGTTGTCCGGCTCGCGCTCCAGGACGATGCTGAACTCCAGTTCGGCGGGCCGTAGTTGCGCGGCGGCGAAGAAGGCACGCGCGCGCAGCAGCCGCGCGGCGGTGTTCTCGGGGTGCGCGGCAATCACTCCGTCGAGCAGCTTCACCGCGCCCCGCGGGTCCCGTGCGGCGAGCAGCTGCTCGGCCGCGCGGAAGTCGATGACATGCGTCTCCGGAGTACGTCCGGTCGAACCGCTGGTATCGGGCACGGAAAATTCCTTCCCTCGCTGGGAGGATTCAACGCCCGGGCAGAGGGCCGCTATTCCTGGGTGGGTTCCTGGGGCTGCTGGGGCGCGTCCCGGGAGGCGTGGGCCCTGCGGAACAGATCCGCCCATACGTCCTTCACACGGCGCACCAGTTCCGGCAGCGGTACGTCGTTGTCGATGACGATGTCCGCGATCTCCAGGCGCTTCTCGCGTGTCGCCTGGGCGGCCATACGCGCGCGTGCGTCCGCCTCGGTCATGCCCCGCAGCCGTACGAGCCGGTCGAGCTGGGTCTCGGGACTCGCGTCGACGACGACCACGACGTCGTACAGCGGTGCGAGGCCGTTCTCCGCGAGGAGCGGCACGTCGTGCACGACGACGGCGTCCTCGGAGGCGGTGGTCTCCAGCTCGCGGGAGCGGGCGCCGACCAGCGGGTGCACGATCGAGTTCAGCACGGCGAGCTTCTCGGGGTCGCTGAACACGATCGAGCCCAGCCTGGGCCGGTCCAGGCTGCCGTCGGACGCGAGCACCTCCTCGCCGAACGCCTCGACGACCGCCGCGAGACCGGGGGTCCCCGGCGCGACGACCTCGCGCGCGATGCGGTCCGCGTCGATCAGAACGGCACCGCACTCGACGAGCAGCCGCGACACCTCGCTCTTGCCGGCGCCGATCCCGCCGGTCAGGCCCACCTTCAGCATGAGCGGAAGCTTAGGGCCTGTCCGGCGGATCCTGCCGCGGAGGCTGGGCCTGGCACGCCCTCCTCCGCCTTGCAGCGGGACGCCCGGTGACAAGGTGCCGACACAGACCCCGGCAGAGTTCAGTTGTCGCCCTCCCGCTCCGCCAGGAACCGCTCGAACTCGCGCCCGATCTCGTCCGCCGACGGGATGTCCGCGGGCTCGGCGAGCATGTTGCCGCGGGTCTCTGCGCCCGCGGCGGCGTCGTACTGGTGCTCCAGGCCCTGGACGAGGGCCGTGAGCTCCTCGTCGCCCTCCTGGATCTGCCGGTCGATCTCCGTCTGCGTGCGGTGCGCGTCCGTGCGCAGCGAGTGGGCGATGCCGGGCAGGACCAGGCCGGTCGCGGCCGTGATCGCCTCCAGGACGGTCAGCGCCGCGTCCGGGTACGCAGAGCGCGCGATGTAGTGCGGCACATGCGCGGCGACGCCCAGGACCTCGTGGCCGGCCTCCATGAGGCGGTACTCGACGAGCGCCTCGGCGCTGCCGGGCACCTGCGCCTCGTCGAAGGGGCTGCGGTGGCCCGGGACCAGGTCCGTGCGGTTGCCGTGCGGGGTGAGGCCCACCGGGCGGGTGTGCGGGACGCCCATGGGGATGCCGTGGAAGTTCACCGACAGACGGACGCCGAGCCGTTCCACGATCTGCTTCACGGCCGCGGCGAAGCGCTCCCACTCCACGTCCGGCTCGGGGCCGGACAGCAGCAGGAAGGGGGCGCCGGTGGTGTCCTGGACGACACGCACCTCGATGGCCGGCTCCTCGTACTCCGTCCAGCGGTCGCGCTTGAAGGTCAGCAGCGGACGGCGGGCGCGGTAGTCCACGAGCCGGTCGTGGTCGAAGCGGGCGACGACCTGGTGGGGCAGCGAGTCGAGGAGCCGGTCGACGATCTGGTCGCCGGTCTCACCCGCGTCGATGTATCCGTCGAAGTGGTAGAGCATGACAAGTCCGGCCGACTCCTGGGCGAGCGCCATGTCGACGACGGCCAGGCCCTTCGGCTCCCATGCGTACAAACCCTGCGGATCAAGCACTTGGACCGCTCCTCCTCGTGTTCGTACTGCACAACGCGATCAGAGGCGCAGGCATTCCCGCCCACGCCTCTGATCAGGCACCTTCTTACTGCGTTTTCATCAGGTCGGTTACGGCCCGTCAGTTGCCGGTGCATTCCCCGCACGTTGCCGCAAGGCCGAGGACAACTCCCCGACGTGCGTGAGCGCGCAGCACTGAGGGCCCGCACCTCGAAAGGTGCGGGCCCCCAATCAAGAGCCACTCAAGAGCTACTGCTCAGTGAGCGTCAGCTCTGGCCACCCGCGAGCTTCTCGCGCAGCGCGGCCAGCGCCTCGTCCGAGGCCAGTGCACCGGAGTTGTCCGGGCCCTCGGAGGAGTACGAACCACCGGTCGCGGCCGGAGCGGCGGCCTCGCCACCCTCGGCGGCGGCGGCAGCGTCGGCCTCGCGGGACTTGATGACCTGCGCCTGGTGCTGCTCGAAGCGCTGCTGCGCCTCGGCGTACTGGTGCTCCCAGGCCTCACGCTGGGTCTCGTAGCCCTCGAGCCAGTCGTTGGTCTCGGGGTCGAAGCCCTCGGGGTAGATGTAGTTGCCCTGGTCGTCGTAGGACGCGGCCATGCCGTACAGGGTCGGGTCGAACTCGACCGACGCCGGGTCGGCACCGAAGGACTCGTTGGCCTGCTTCAGGGACAGCGAGATCCGGCGACGCTCGAGGTCGATGTCGATGACCTTGACGAAGATCTCGTCGTTGACCTGGACGACCTGCTCCGGGATCTCCACGTGGCGCTCGGCCAGCTCGGAGATGTGGACCAGACCCTCGATGCCCTCGTCGACGCGGACGAACGCACCGAACGGAACCAGCTTCGTGACCTTGCCGGGCACGACCTGGCCGATCTGGTGGGTGCGGGCGAACTGCTGCCACGGGTCTTCCTGGGTCGCCTTCAGCGACAGGGAGACGCGCTCGCGGTCCATGTCGACGTCGAGGACCTCGACCGTGACCTCCTGGCCGACCTCGACGACCTCGGAGGGGTGGTCGATGTGCTTCCAGGACAGCTCGGAGACGTGGACCAGACCGTCGACGCCACCCAGGTCCACGAACGCACCGAAGTTGACGATCGAGGAGACGACACCGGAGCGGACCTGACCCTTCTGGAGGGTCGTGAGGAACGTCTGGCGGACCTCGGACTGGGTCTGCTCGAGCCAGGCGCGGCGGGACAGGACCACGTTGTTGCGGTTCTTGTCCAGCTCGATGATCTTCGCCTCGAGCTCCTTGCCCACGTAGGGCTGGAGGTCGCGGACGCGGCGCATCTCGACGAGGGAGGCCGGCAGGAAGCCACGCAGGCCGATGTCGAGGATGAGACCACCCTTGACGACCTCGATGACGGTACCGGTGACGATGCCGTCCTCTTCCTTGATCTTCTCGATGGTGCCCCAGGCACGCTCGTACTGGGCGCGCTTCTTCGAGAGGATCAGGCGGCCTTCCTTGTCCTCCTTCTGGAGGACCAGGGCCTCGATCTCGTCGCCGACGGCGACGACCTCGTTGGGGTCGACGTCGTGCTTGATCGAGAGCTCGCGGCTCGGGATGACACCTTCGGTCTTGTAACCGATGTCGAGCAGGACCTCGTCCCGGTCGACCTTCACGATGACGCCGTCGACGATGTCGCCGTCGTTGAAGTACTTGATCGTCTCGTCGATCGCTGCGAGGAAGGCTTCCTCGTTACCGATGTCGTTGACCGCTACCTGCGGGGTGGTGGCGGTGGTCTCGGTGCTGCTCGTCATGTGGGAAAGGGCTCCGGTACGGACATTGAGTCGTAGGCACTGCTTACGCCGGGAGCCCGTTTCGCTCTGCAGAAGCCGGACAGCCAAGGAAGCGCCACACAAAACGACGGTGGCGCCTCGAAAACCGAGGGGACATACAACAGATGCGAGCGCAGCCTGCTACGTCTGAGGTGCGCAGGCCCGCAGCGCAACTTGTAGCATACGGGGGCAGCCGGACAGGGTCAATGCGCGAAGGCGCACACCCGGGGCGGATCGCCGCATACCCGGCACAAGAACCGTCACATGAGGCCAAGCAGGCCTGAACAGACCTCTTCCGTGACACGCCCGAGACGGTTGCACGGAAGAGTACGACGAGGGAGCCGATCATCCAAGAGTCCGAATCCTTCGAGTCCCCGTTCGAGGATTCCGCGTTCGAACCGGAGGCCACGCGACGTGAGGCCGGTGTCGCGGAGAGCGCCCGCGCCAACCGCGGTTGGTGGGACCGCAACGCGGACGAGTACCAGATCGAGCACGGCACCTTCCTGGGCGACGACCGCTTCGTGTGGGGACCGGAGGGCCTGGACGAGGTGGAGGCCGAGCTGCTCGGCCCGCCGGAGGAGCTGAAGGGCAAGGACGTCCTGGAGATCGGCGCCGGCGCGGCCCAGTGTTCGCGCTGGCTGGCCGGCCAGGGCGCCCGTCCCGTCGCCCTGGACCTCTCCCACCGGCAGCTCCAGCACGCGCTGCGCATCGGCGGCGGCTTCCCGCTCGTCCAGGCGGACGCGGGCGCACTGCCGTTCGCCGACGGCTCCTTCGACCTGGCCTGCTCGGCGTACGGGGCGCTGCCGTTCGTTGCGGACCCCGTGCTGGTGCTGCGGGAGGTGCGCCGGGTGCTGCGGCCGGGCGGCCGCTTCGTCTTCTCGGTGACGCACCCGATCCGCTGGGCGTTCCCCGACGAGCCCGGTCCCGAGGGGCTGAGCCTCTCGGCCTCGTACTTCGACCGCACTCCGTACGTCGAGCAGGACGAGGAGGGCCGCGCGGTCTACGTCGAGCACCACAGGACGCTGGGCGACCGCGTCCGGGACGTCGTGGCGGCGGGCTTCAGGCTGGTGGACCTGGTGGAGCCGGAGTGGCCCGCCTGGAACACGGCGGAGTGGGGCGGCTGGTCGCCGCTGCGGGGGAACCTGATCCCGGGGACGGCGATCTTCGTGTGCGAGCGGGACTGAACGCGGGACCGTACGCGTGATCCGTTACGACGCCCTGGACGCGCTGCCCGTACGTGGCGCCCTGCCCGCCCTGCACGACGCTCTGGAGGAACACGGCACCGCCGTCCTCGTGGCGCCGCCCGGCACCGGCAAGACGACGCTGGTGCCGTTGGCGCTGGCGGGGCTGCTGGGCGAGGGCCCGCCCCGGCGTGTCGTCGTGGCCGAGCCGCGGCGGATCGCGGCGCGGGCGGCGGCCCGGCGAATGGCGTGGCTGCTCGGCGAGAAGGTCGGCGACAGCGTCGGGTACACGGTCCGCGGGGAGCGGGTGGTCGGGCGCCGTGCGCGCGTGGAGGTCGTCACGACCGGTGTGCTGCTGCAGCGGCTGCAGCGGGACCAGGAGTTGGCGGGCGTCGACGTGGTGCTGCTCGACGAGTGCCATGAGCGGCATCTGGACGCGGACACAGTTGCGGCGTTTCTGTGGGACGCACGGGAGACGCTGCGCCCGGAGCTGCGACTGGTGGC
Source organism: Streptomyces sp. HUAS ZL42 (assembly GCF_040782645.1). Lineage (GTDB taxonomy): Bacteria > Actinomycetota > Actinomycetes > Streptomycetales > Streptomycetaceae > Streptomyces. The sequence continues at coordinate 7,363,809 of NZ_CP160403.1, read as the reverse complement.
CGCGTCGGCGACGACCGACGCGCAGGGGTGGGCGCGGCTGCTGGGCGGGGCGCCGGTGGTCGAGGCGCGGGGGGCCGCGTACGGGGTCGAGGTGATCTGGGCTCCCCCGGCTCGTCCTGTTCGACCGCCGCACGGCATGTGGGTGGACCCGGCGCTTGTCGCACATGTGGCGTCCGTGGTGCGGCGGGCGTTGGGCGAGCGGTCGGGGGACGTGTTGTGCTTCCTGCCGGGCGTCGGCGAGATCGCGCGCGTCGCCGGGCAGCTGGGGGATCTGGGCGACGTCGACGTCCTTCAGGTGCACGGGCGGGCTCCTGCGGCGGTGCAGGACGCGGTGCTGGCGCCCGGGCAGCGGCGGCGGGTGGTCCTGGCGACCGCCGTGGCCGAGTCCTCGCTGACGGTGCCGGGCGTGCGGGTGGTCGTCGACTCGGGGCTGGCGCGGGAGCCGCGGGTGGACCACGCGCGCGGGCTGAGCGCGCTGACGACGGTACGGGCGTCGCAGGCGGCGTTGGGACAGCGGACGGGGCGGGCCGGACGTGAGGCGCCGGGTGCGGCGTACCGCTGCTGGGCGCAGGCCGAGGAGGCGCGTCTGCCTCGGTTCCCGTCCCCGGAGATCAAGGTGGCCGACCTGACGGCGTTCGCCCTGCAGGCGGCGTGCTGGGGCGATCCGGACGCGACCGGGCTGGCCCTGCTGGATCCGCCGCCGGGCGGGGCGATGGCGGCGGCGAGAAGTGTGTTGTCGGCGATCGGGGCGGTGGACTCCGGCGGACGCGCGACGGAGCGGGGTGTTCGGCTGGCGCGGCTGGGGGTGCATCCGCGGCTGGGGCGGGCGTTGCTCGACGCCGGCGCGCTTGTCGGGGCCGATGCGGCGGCCGAGATCGTGGCGCTGCTCAGTGAGGAGGCTCCACGGGAGTACGGGGACGACCTCGCAGACGCACTGCGGACCGCCCGGCGTGGAGGCGACGCCTATGCGGGGCGGTGGCGGGCGGAGGTACGGCGGCTGCGGGCGGCGGTCGCCACGGAGCTTTCCCACCCGCCCAACCGTGACTCGGGTGGGTGGGCGAGCGCCGGGGAGGACGGTGTCGTCGGGCTCGTGGTCGCGCTCGCCTTTCCCGAGCGGGTGGCCAGGAGGGAGGGCGATTCCTGTCTCATGGTCTCCGGCACCCGCGCCGATCTCGGCCAGGGCACCGGATTGCGCGGCGCGCCGTGGATCGCCGTTGCCGTGGCCGACCGGCCGCTCGGCAGGGGGCACGCGCGTGTGCGGCTCGGTGCCGTCATCGACGAGGACATCGCCAGGCAGACCGCCGGGGCACTGCGGGAGGAGCGGGACGAGGTCCACTGGGGCGAAGGGGACGTCGTCGCGCGGCGCGTCGAGCGGTTGGGTGCCGTCGAGCTCGCGGTGCGTCCGGTCAAGGACGCCGACCCCGTCCTCGTACGCAACGCGCTGCTCGAAGGGCTGCGAAGGGAGGGGCTGCGGCTGCTGCGGTGGTCGCCCGAGGCCTGCGTACTGCGGCAGCGGCTGGCGTTTCTGCGTCTGCGCCTCGGGGAGCCGTGGCCCGACGTCTCCGACGACGCGCTGCACGCGCGCGTGGACGACTGGTTGGAGCCGGAGTTGGGGCGGGCACGGCGGCGTGCCGATCTTGGCCGGATCGATGCCGGGGCCGCACTCGGACGGCTGCTGCCCTGGGGCTCCGGGGAGGCCGCGCGGCTCGATGAACTCGCCCCCGAGCGGATCACCGTGCCCAGTGGGTCCAGGGTGCGGATCGACTACGGCGATCCCGGGCAGCCCGTCCTCGCCGTGAAGCTGCAGGAGATGTTCGGGCTCGACCGGACCCCGTCCGTCGCCGGAGTGCCGCTGCTGGTGCATCTCCTCTCCCCCGCCGGGCGGCCCGCCGCCGTCACCGCCGACCTCGCCTCCTTCTGGAAGGACGGCTACAAGGGCGTACGGGCGGAGCTGCGTGGCCGGTATCCGAAGCATCCGTGGCCCGAGGATCCCGCCGCGGCCGAGCCGACGCGGCACACCAACGCGCGGCTCAGGCGGTGACCGGTTCGGCTTCCGTGGATCGAGTGGGCGCCGGGTCGGCCGGGCGCCGGCCGCGCGCCTCGAGGTACAGCGAAAGGGCCAGCAGCAGGGAGCCGAGGACCAGGAAGCCCCACGGCAGGTACGACGTCATCAGCAGGACGAGGGTGCGGTTCGACTTGACCAGGGCCACCGTGTGCTCGATGTAGTCCTCGCGCATCTTCACGTGGCCGGCGAACGCCGTGACCTTCTCGCGGCCGCCGAGCAGGGTGCCACCGCGCAGTTCCTCCTGGTGGATCTCCTCGCCGTACACGGGGGCGCCGGTGAGCGGTTCGACCCAGAACCTGCGGACGGTGGTGTACCAGCGGGTGGTGCCGGTCTTGGCGACCGACTCCCGGGTGATGCCCTGGACGGGCATGGTCCTGGGGAACGGCACCTTGGTCCAGGGGATGGTCTGCTCGAAGTAGTAGACCTCGACGCCGCGGAAGTTCCGGGTGCCCTTGTAGTGGATGGGGGCCGTCACGCGGGCCTGGGCGTCGAAGTACTCGTAGTCCCTCTTCTCCGTGAGGAACGGCCACTTGAACTCGATGCCCTCCCGTTTCACCGGGTCGCCGTCGACCATCTCGCCGGTGGCGTGGACGGGTTCCTGGCTGTGGGCGTCGAAGATGTAACGCTCGGGGATTCTGGAGACCATCTTGCCGTCGGGGCCCTGGACGTAGGACAGCCCGTCCCACACGACCACGTCTCGGCCCGCCGTCCTCTCGATCTTCTCGGAGGCCTCCACATTGCCCTTGAGGGTCTGCACGATGGTGACCTTGGGGACCTTGCGGGCGGTCATCGTGCCGTAGTCGAGGAGGGTGGCGTTCTTCGCCTCGAGGACCATGTCCTGGTACTGGTTCGCCGGGATCTTGGCCAGGCGCGGGAAGGCGTACCAGCGCAGCATCGGGGACAGCGTCGCGAAGAACACGGCGAGGGCGAGCAGGATCAGGCTGGTCTTGCGGCGCATCTCGGCCTCCGTCCCGGACGGGTGGTTACGGGTGTGCGGGCACCGTCGTCAGCAGCGGTTTCGGTGACGTCTTGCCGGTCGGTGAGCCCAGGGCCGTGAGGGTGAACACCAGGGCGAGCGCGACGGCGAGACCGGTGGCGGCGGCGATCAGGGCACGCATGCGGGCCTCCCGGCGGACAGCCGCAGGAACTGATAGGTCGTCAGCTCGGCACGGTAGCAACGGGCGGGCGAGATGAGAACACGTTGCACACGACGACGGCGCCCCCTCTTCCGGGAGGGGGCGCCGTCATGGTGTGGCGGGTTATGCGGTGGGGCTCTCCGACGGGCTCGGCGACGACGACTCGGCCGCCGCGACGGTCAGCTCGACCGTCAGCGTCGCCCCGCCCGTGGTGGTGATGCGGAGCAGGAACGTGCCGGTGGTGTCGTCCGCGTACAGCTTCGACAGCGTGAGCAGGCCGTTCGCGTCGGTCTGCAGGTCCGTCAGAGTGCGGACGGGGTTGCCGTTCGCGTCCTTGAAGTAGGGGCCCTTGTCGTTCACGGTCGCGTCGTCCGCCGACTTGACGAGCGTGGCCGTGGCCGCGACCTTGTCCGCGACGGCGCCCTTGTAGGTGGCCTTCACCTGGACCTGGTCGGCGAACTCGCCGCCCGGGGTGCAGGTCAGCGCGGTGTCGCTGGTGCGGGCGAGGGTGTCGGCGGCGCGGTCGGTGACGGTGGCGGTGTAGTCGAGGCCGGGGATCGTACGGCCGACGACCACGGCGCGGACCGTGAACGTGCCGGTCTTCTCGCCCGCCTGGAGCGCGGGGGCGACGGCGACGCCGGAGCTGTTGGTGACCATCGTCGCGATGGTCTCGCCACCGGCGAAGGTGGCGTCGGTGTCGCCGAGGATGGTGAAGCGGACCCTGACCTTGCTGACGGCTTTGCCGGCCTCGGTCTCGGCGCGGGTGCTGATCTTCTCGGTGAACGCGTCGCCCGCCATGGCGGTGAGCGTCGCCGTGCCCGCGTCCTCGAGGTGGTCCACCGTGTCGGTGGGCGTCGGGGCGGGGGTGCCGGGCGTGCTCGGGCCGGGGTTGCTCGGCGTGGACGGGCTCGGGCTGGGGCTCGGCGAGGACGTCGGCGGCTTCGTGGGCGACGGCGTGGGCGAGGGGGAGGCCCCGCCGCCGGTGTTGTCGTCGCTGCGGTTCGACGGGAGGCTGCCGGTGCCGTCCGGGATCTCGTGGGTGCCCTTGCGGTAGTACTCCAGCCACGACAGGACCGTGTTCAGGTAGTCCTGCGAGTTGTTGTAGCTGAGGATCGCGCGGTTCAGGTCGGCCTGGGTGGACAGGTCCCAGCCGTAGCGGCACAGGTAGTGGCCGGCGGCGAGCGCGGCGTCGTAGATGTTGTTGGGGTCCTTCTTGCCGTCGCCGTTGCCGTCGCGGCCGGCCCATGCCCAGGTGGAGGGGATGAACTGCATGGGGCCCACGGCACGGTCGTAGGTGGCGTCGCCGTCGTAGGCACCGTTGTCGGTGTCGCTGATGTTCGCGAAGCCGTTGCCGTTGAGGACGGGACCGAGGATCGGCGAGAGGGTGGTGCCGTTCGCGTCCACGCGGCCGCCGCGGGCCTGGCCCGACTCCACCTTGCCGATGGCGGCGAGGAGTTCCCAGGGCAGGTTGCAGCCGGGCTTGGAAGTGCCCAGTTCGGCCGCGGCCTTCTTGTAGGCGTCGAGGACGGTCGCGGGGATGCCCGCCTCGGACTCGCCGGTGCCGGTCGGGGTGGTGCTCGCGCTCGGCGCGGGGTTCGGGCTGTTCAGCGGCGGCAGGTCCGTGTAGTACGGCGAGTTGCCGGTGGCGCTGTCGTCGGTGTTCGCGTCCGGGGAGGACTGCGCGTCGGCGGCGGTCGATCTGCCCTGGTCGTCGGTCGTGACCCCCGGAGCCTGGGACGCGGACAGAGCCGCGACCGCCGCTGCGGCCACGGCGGTGGTGACCGCCCCCTTGCGCAGCCTCCTGCCGAAATGCGCCGACATAGAGTGAACCCCTCCCGTGGACGCCCGAGCGCCCGTCTCTGTCTGCTGTGCCCGCCCTGTTGTGACGATCGACGCGCGGGGCGGGTTGCCCTCGTGGGGCGCTCGCTTCGCGCGTTTACGTTGTTCCAGATGCGTTGTCGCGATTGTTCTGTCTTGCTCTGCTCACTTGTTCGACCGTGCCGCCCGGCACGGTGACCCAGGTGACCCTACGACAACTTCCTTTGCAGTGGCAGCGGTTCGTGCCCGAATTTCACCGATTGGCCATACATGGTTCGTACGGATCTGCGACAGTGGGCGGGTCCCGCATACTGGGCAGCGTTGATCACCGGTCGGGGGGGTCCGGCCAACGTCCGCCACGGGGAGCCCAGTTGCCGTTCACTCTGAGTCATGCCGCCGCGGTGCTGCCCGCGATACGCGCCGACGGTACCGGCCGGGGCCGCCTGGTGCCGTCGGTGCTCGTGGCGGGTTCCTTTGCTCCCGACATGACCTATTTCGCGGCTAGCGTTCTGTCCGGGGCCATGGAGTTCGGCGATGTCACCCACTCCTTCCCGGGCGTGTTCACGGTGGACGTGCTCGTCGCCTGGGCGCTGGTCGGGTTGTGGCTGCTGGTGCGCGAGCCGCTGGTGGCCCTGCTGCCGCGGTCCCGTCAACGGCGCACGGCCACCCTGCTGCGCTGCGGTGCTCCGCGCGCGCGGGCGGAATCGTCCGTGGCGCTGCGGTGGTACGTCTCCGCCGCGCTGGGCGCGCTGACGCACGTCGTCTGGGACGCGTTCACGCATTTCGACCGGTGGGGCATGCGGCTGTTCCCGGTACTGGAGCGGGAGATCGCGGGCTCACCGTTGTACTGGTACCTGCAGTACGGGGGTTCGGCCGCCGCCGCGGTCGTGATCGCCGTGTTCCTGGTGTACGCGCTGCGGAGGGTGCCGGCGGGTGAGCCGGTGGGCGTGCCGTCGCTGTCGGTGCGGGACCGGTGGTCGGCCGTGGTGGTGATCGGCGGCTGTGTCCTGCTCGGGGCGGCACAGCGGGCGTCGCGGTGGTGGGACGAGTGGGGGTCTTCGGCAAGGCCCTGGGAGCTGATTCCGACGCTGTGCTTCGGGGTGGGCGCGGGACTGGTGCTGGGGGTGCTGCTGTACGCCGTGGGCGTGCGCGTGTGGCGTCCGGCCGCCCGGGATGTCGCCGGGCGGCCGGAGGAGCTCAGCGCGGAGCGGAGTCGGCCGGGCGCTCACTGAGGGGCGTGGCAGGCGCGACGAAGACGGTGAGGGGGCGTGCCGCCCGGGCTCTGCGCAGCCGTCCGAGAAGCAGCACGAGACGGTCGTACGCCGCCTCGGCCCACAGCCGCCAGGCGGTGATCTCGTGGGGGCGTACGGCGGTGTCGTCCCGGCGTGTGAGGCGCGTGAGCCGGGCAGCACCGCGTCGGAGGCCGGCGACGGCCCCGCGGATGGCGGCGAAGGGAGTGACGGGGATGCGGGCGGTGGCGGCGCCGCGCGCGAAGGGCGGTACCGCGGGGAGCGGCGCGGAGCTGGCCGCACTGGCGTTGCGCTGCGTGTTTGCCATCGCCGTGGCCTGGGCGCGTGCGTGTGCCGTCCGGCGGTGGAGCATGCGTATACCCATGGCGGCATCTTGGCGGGCCGGGGCGACGGAGGCTTTTTCTCGGGGGCCACGTGGGTGAAGGGCCCTGCGGGGTGAGGCTGGGGTTGTGCGAGTAATTTCCGGGTTGTGCGGGTGGGGCGGCGGTTGCGGGTGGGACGGTGTTGCGGATTGTGCCGGTGGGGCGGAGGCTGCGGGTTGTGCGGGTGGGGCGGCGGTTGCGGGTGGGGCGGCGGTTGCGGGTTGTGCCGGTGGGGCGGCGGTTGCGGGGTTGCGGAGGTTCGGCACCGCCGGAAAGCGCCGTCGTGGTTGCTCGCCGTTGGGGGGAGGGCGCTGCGGAGCGGGCGGGCGCTGAAAATGCCCCGCCCGCTCCGCCGCCGGAGGCTAGTGCGCTGCCGACTCCCAGTCCGGGCCCACGCCCACCGAGACGCCCAGCGGGACCCTGAGGTGAACGGCGGCGGCCATTTCGCGGCGGACGAGTTCCTCCGCTGTCTCCCGCTCGCCGGGGGCGATCTCCAGGACGATTTCGTCGTGCACCTGCAGGAGCATGCGGGAGTCGAGGTTCGCCTGGCGCAGGGCGCGGTCGACGTTGAGCATGGCGATCTTGACGATGTCCGCCGCCGTGCCCTGGATGGGGGCGTTGAGGGCCATGCGCTCGGCCATCTCCCGGCGCTGGCGGTTGTCGCTGTTGAGGTCGGGCAGGTAGCGGCGGCGGCCGAAGAGGGTCTCCGTGTAGCCCGTCGCGCGCGCCTCGTCCACGACCCGGCGCAGATAGTCCCGTACGCCGCCGAAGCGCTCGAAGTACGCGTCCATCAGGGCGCGTGCCTCGGCCGCCTCGATGTTCAGCTGCTGGGAGAGGCCGAAGGCGGACAGCCCGTAGGCGAGGCCGTAGGACATCGCCTTGATCTTGCGGCGCATCTCCGCGTCCACCGCGGTGGGCTCGACCGCGAACACCTGTGACGCCGCCGTGGTGTGCAGGTCCTCACCCGAGGTGAACGCCTCGGTCAGGCCCGCGTCCTCGGAGAGGTGGGCCATGACACGCAGTTCGATCTGGCTGTAGTCCGCTGTCATGAGGGATTCGAAGCCCTCGCCGACCACGAAGCCGCGGCGGATCGCCCGGCCCTCGTCCGTGCGGACGGGGATGTTCTGCAGGTTCGGGTCCGTCGACGACAGGCGGCCCGTCGCGGCGACGGTCTGGTTGAAGGTGGTGTGGATGCGGCCGTCCGTCGCGATCGTCTTGATCAGGCCCTCGACGGTGACGCGGAGCTTCGCCTGTTCACGGTGGCGGAGCATGATCACCGGCAGTTCGTTGTCGGTCTGGGTGGCGAGCCAGGCCAGGGCGTCGGCGTCGGTGGTGTAGCCGGTCTTGGTCTTCTTCGTCCTGGGCAGGGCGAGTTCGCCGAAGAGGACTTCCTGGAGCTGCTTGGGCGAGCCCAGGTTGAACTCGTGCCCGGCCGCCGCGTGGGCCTCCTTCACCGCCTGCTGAACGGCGCCCGCGAACATCTGCTCCATGGCCTCCAGGTGGGGCCGGTCGGCGGCGATGCCGTGGCGCTCCATACGGGCCAGCAGGGCGGAGGTGGGCAGCTCCATGTCGCGCAGGAGGTCGGACGCGCCGACCTCCTGGAGCTTGCTCTCGAAGGCCTCGCCCAGGTCGAGGACCGCCCGGGCCTGGATCATCAGGGCCTCGGCCTCCGCCCCGTCGTCCGTGCCGAACGCGAGCTGGCCGTCGGCCGCGGCGGCCGGGGCCAGCTCCCTGCCCAGGTACTCCAGGGACAGCGCGTCCAGGTCGAAGGAGCGGCGGCCCGGCTTGACCAGGTAGGCGGCGAGGGCGGTGTCCATGCGCACGCCGGCGACGCTCCAGCCGTGCTCGGCGAAGACGCGCATCGCGCCCTTGGCGTTGTGCAGGACCTTGGCACCGTCCGCATCGGCGAGCCAGGCCGCGAACGCCGTCTCGTCCGCCTCGTCCAGCTGGGAGGGGTCGAACCAGGCGGCCGCTCCCCCGGACGCGGCGAGCGCGATCTCGGCGACCGAGCCGGTGCCCAGTGCCCAGGTGTCGACGGTGGCGACGCCGAGCGTCCCCGTGCCGTGCTCGGCGAGCCAGCCGGCCAGCTCGCCGGTGCCCAGCACGGTGCCGTCCAGTTCCACGCCGTCCGTCGTGATGGGGGTCGACTCGGCCTCCTCGGCCCCGGGGTCGACGGCGAACAGACGCTCACGCAGGGACGGGTTGCGGATCTCCAGGGTGTCCAGGACCATCGCGACGGCCTTGCGGTCGTACGCCGCCCGCTCCAGGTCGGCGACCGTCCTGGGCAGCTCCACCTGCCGCTCCAGCTCGGTGAGCCGACGGTTGAGCTTGACCGCCTCCAGGTGGTCGCGCAGGTTCTGCCCGGCCTTGCCCTTGACCTCGTCGACGCGCTCCACGAGGTCCGCGAACGAACCGAACTGGTTGATCCACTTCGCGGCGGTCTTCTCGCCGACGCCGGGGATGCCGGGGAGGTTGTCGGAGGGGTCTCCGCGCAGGGCCGCGAAGTCGGGGTACTGCGCGGGCGTCAATCCGTACTTCTCGAAAACCTTCTCCGGGGTGAACCGGGTCAGTTCGGAGACGCCCTTCGTCGGATACAGCACCGTGGTGTGCTCGGTGACCAGCTGGAAGGAGTCCCGGTCGCCGGTGACGATCAGCACCTCGAAGCCCTCGGCCTCCGCCTGCGTGGCGAGCGTGGCGATGACGTCGTCCGCCTCGTATCCGTCGACCGCGAAGCGCTGTGCGTGCATCGAGTCGAGCAGTTCGCCGATCAGCTCGACCTGGCCCTTGAACTCGTCCGGGGTCTTGGAGCGGTTCGCCTTGTACTCCGTGAACTCCTCGGAGCGCCAGGTCTTGCGGGAGACGTCGAAGGCCACCGCGAAGTGGGTGGGCGCCTCGTCGCGCAGCGTGTTCGCCAGCATCGACGCGAAGCCGTAGATCGCGTTCGTCGGCTGACCCGTCGCGGTCGTGAAGTTCTCCGCGGGCAGCGCGAAGAACGCACGGTAGGCCAGTGAGTGCCCGTCCATGAGCATCAGGCGCGGGCGGCTGCCGCCGGAGGTGTTGTCGGTCTTCTTCGATGCTGTCTCTGCCACGCCCCCGATCCTGCCACGAGCCACTGACAGTCGGTGCTGCCCTCCCTCTTCCGCCCGGCCGGGAGCGCTGTCACCGGCCCGTGCGAGGATCGGGACAGCGGAGATCCGGGGCTCCCCCGGCAGGACACAGTGCGGTGTGTGAAGGAGAGTGCGCGATGGCCACCAAGCCGCCCAAGGCAGATCCGGTCCAGGACGCGCCGCAGGTCGCCGACCCGAAGAACGCGGCGGCCGGGCTGCCGGCCGTCGGGCACACCCTGCGCATCGCCCGCCAGCAGATGGGCGTGAAGCGCACCGCGCTGACGCTGCTGCGCGTCAACCAGAAGGACGGCTTCGACTGCCCGGGCTGCGCCTGGCCGGAGCCGGATCACCGGCACAAGGCGGAGTTCTGCGAGAACGGCGCGAAGGCGGTCGCCGAGGAGGCCACCCTGCGGCGGGTCACCCCGGAGTTCTTCGCGGCGCACTCCGTCGCCGACCTCGCGACCCGCAGCGGCTACTGGCTGGGACAGCAGGGGCGGCTCACGCACCCCATGTACCTCCCCGACGGGGGCGAGCACTACGAGCCGGTGACGTGGGAGCGCGCCTTCGACATCGTCGCCGAGGAGATCACCGCGCTCTCCTCCCCCGACGAGGCGCTCTTCTACACCTCCGGGCGCACCAGCAACGAGGCCGCCTTCCTCTATCAGCTGTTCGCGCGCGAGCTCGGCACGAACAACCTGCCGGACTGCTCGAACATGTGCCACGAGTCCTCCGGCTCGGCCCTGTCGGAGACCATCGGCATCGGCAAGGGCAGCGTCCTGCTCGAGGACCTCTACAAGGCCGACCTGATCATCGTCGCCGGGCAGAACCCCGGCACCAACCACCCCCGCATGCTCTCCGCCCTGGAGAAGGCCAAGGCGAACGGCGCGCGGATCATCAGCGTCAACCCGCTGCCCGAGGCGGGCATGGAGCGCTTCAAGAACCCGCAGACCCCGCAGGGCATGCTCAAGGGCACCGCGCTCAACGACCTGTTCCTGCAGATCCGCATCGGCGGCGACCAGGCCCTCTTCCGCCTCCTCAACAAGCTGATCCTGGAGACGGACGGCGCGGTCGACGAGGCGTTCATCCGCGAACACACCCACGGCTACGAGGACTTCACCGAGGCCGCACGCGCCGCCGACTGGGACGAGACGCTCAGGGCGACCGGCCTGACCCGCAAGGAGATCGAGGAGGCCCTCCGCATGGTCCTCGCCTCCGAGCGGACCATCGTCTGCTGGGCCATGGGCCTCACCCAGCACAAGCACGCGGTGCCGACCATCCGTGAGGTGGTCAACTTTCTGCTCCTGCGCGGCAACATCGGCCGCCCGGGCGCGGGCGTGTGCCCGGTGCGCGGTCACTCCAACGTGCAGGGCGACCGCACGATGGGCATCTTCGAGCGCCCGGCGCCCGCCTTCCTGGACGCCCTGGAGAAGGAGTTCGGGTTCGCCCCGCCGCGGGAGCACGGCTACGACGTCGTCCAGGCCATCCGCGCGCTGCGCGACGGCGAGGCGAAGGTCTTCTTCGCCATGGGCGGCAACTTCGTCTCGGCCTCCCCCGACACGGAGGTGACCGAGGCGGCCATGCGCCGCGCCCGCCTGACCGTGCACGTGTCGACGAAGCTCAACCGTTCGCACGCGATCACGGGCACGCGCGCGCTGATCCTGCCGACCCTCGGCCGCACGGAGCGTGACCTGCAGGGCAGCGGCGAGCAGTTCGTGACGGTCGAGGACTCCATGGGCATGGTGCACGCCTCGCGCGGGCGCCTGGAGCCGGCGAGCGGGCAGCTGCTGTCCGAGCCCGCGATCGTGTGCCGGCTCGCCCGCCGTGTGCTCGGCGAGGACAGCAAGGTGCCCTGGGAGGAGTTCGAGAAGGACTACGCGACGATCCGTGACCGCATCGCGCGTGTGATCCCCGGTTTCGACGACTTCAACGCGCGCGTGGCCCGGCCCGGCGGCTTCGCCCTGCCGCACGCTCCGCGCGACGAGCGCCGCTTCCCGACGGCCACCGGCAAGGCCAACTTCACCGCCGCGCCCGTGGAGTGGCCGGAAATGCCCGAGGGGCGGCTGCTGCTGCAGACGCTGCGCTCGCACGACCAGTACAACACCACGATCTACGGCCTGGACGACCGCTACCGCGGGATCAGGAATGGGCGCAGGGTGGTCCTGGTCAACCCGGAGGACGCCCGGGCACTGGGGGTCACCGACGGGTCGTACGTCGACCTGGTGAGCGAGTGGAAGGACGGCGTGGAGCGGCGCGCGCCGGGCTTCCGGGTCGTGCACTACCCGACCGCGCGCGGGTGTGCGGCCGCGTACTACCCGGAGACCAACGTCCTGGTCCCGCTGGACGCCACCGCGGACACCAGCAACACCCCGGCCAGCAAGTCGGTCGTCGTGCGTCTGGAACAATCGGCACCCGACTGAGCGTTTGCTCAGTCGACGAGTACCGACTGAGCACCACGAACGGAGCCGGGCCCCATGGGTGAACAGCAGCACGTGAAGTTCCCACAAGAGGTCATCGACGAGTACGCGGCGCTCGGCGTCGACCTGCCGGCACTGTTCTCCGCAGGGCACCTCGGCACGCGCATGGGCGTGCAGATCGTCGAGGCGTCCGCGGAGCGGGTCGTCGGGACGATGCCGGTGGAGGGGAACACCCAGCCGTACGGGCTGCTGCACGGTGGCGCGTCCGCCGTCCTCGCCGAGACCCTCGGCTCGGTCGGCTCCATGCTGCACGCCGGCAGCTCCAAGATCGCCGTCGGAGTCGACCTCAACTGCACCCACCACCGCGGTGTCCGCTCCGGCCTGGTCACCGGCGTGGCCACGCCCGTGCACCGCGGGCGCACCACGGCGACGTACGAGATCGTGATCAGCGACGAGGCCGGCAAGCGCGTGTGCAGCGCCCGCCTGACCTGCCTGCTGCGGGACGTGAATCCCAGCGACGAGAGCCGCATGCGCGGTGCGGGCTGAGCCGGCGAAAGACGAAAGGACCGAGACACCGTAGGCGGCACCGTTGCTCCGGGGCGACCCGGCGGCCTAGCGTCAGATCATGACAACGGGTGGATCCCCCGGGCCGGGGGCCGTGGTGCTCGGGTTCCGGCTGGGACTGGCACTGCTCACGGGCGTGCTGGCGACCGGCTGCGGCGATTCCGGCACCCCGGGCGCCGCCGCCTCGCGCACCCCACGCACCAGCTCCCCCTCGCCGCAGACCACCTCTCCCGAGGCTCTGTGCACGCGGATCGTCGCGTACTGGTCGCGCGAGGTGCTCGACGACAACACGTACGGCGACTACCAGTCGATGGGGCTGTCCAACGGCCAGTACGAGATCCTGCGGTCCGTCGTGGACGCCGCGCGGGCCGAGAAGAAACGTCAAGGGGCCGCGGCCGCCGACGCGTTGATCGACCGCAAGGCGCGCGAAGGCTGCGCCGACTGGTACCGCAGCGGCGGTCCCGGCGAGGGCCCCTGGCAATGAGCGGCGTCGGTCCCGTCGAGCCGGGTGAGGGCACGCGCGCGTGGGATGCCCAGGATGCGGACGCCCCACACCTCCCCGCCCGACCGCACGAGAGCCCCCGCCGTGCCGCGGCCCGCTTCTACGGCAGGCACCGCCGGGCCACCCTCACGGCGCTGGCCGCCCTCGCACTCCTCGCGGGCGGCGGCTCCCTCTACGCGACCCGGCCCCACCAACCCCCGCCCCCCACCCCCCCGTTTCCCTCCCAGGTCGTCGACCTCACCTACGTCGACGCACGGACCGCGCCCCGGGGCGCCGCGCCCGGGAGCTTCAGCTTCGAGGTACTGCTCGGCGTGGACTCCGGTCCGCCGGTCACTGTGACGCGCATCACCCAGCCGTACGCCGGTCTTTCCCTGGTCTCGGACCCGGTGCCGCCGTTCCGGACACGGGCCGGTTCCGTCCGCAGGGTCGTCATCACGATGCGGGTGACGGACTGCGGAAAGGCGCCGGAGAACGCCGGACTGCCTTTCCTGGACGTAACTCTGCGTAATACGCGCGCAATACAAGAGCACAGTTTCATCCCGGGGCCGCGTTACGCACAGGACCTCTCCCGGGCCCTACAGGTCGCCTGCAGCAACGAATCCAGGTAATTACCAAAATGCCTGAGACGCCTGAATGGGTCGGGGCGGATCCTGCAGGTTCTCACTATGTGGACAGGGCGAATCGGCCTGAAATTCGCTGTTCCCCCCACGCAGTACCGCTCTGCATTACGTCGTGTCATAACAAGAGCGTCACAGCATGGGTCAGACCCTCCTCCACGTTCCCCGCACACGCTTAGAGTCACCGCCAGTCACCGCGCCGTCGATTGCCCATCGACCTGCGCTCGACTCGGCCGCTTCCACGGGGATGCGGCTGCGCCAGGGAAAGGACTGATCGTGCGTCAACGTTCGCTCATCGCCATCACCGCCGCGCTGGCGGCGGGAGCACTCACCCTCACCGCCTGCGGCTCGCGCGACAGCGGCGACAAGGGCTCCGACTCGGACAACGGCGGCACCACCGTCACCATCGGAGTCGACGCCCCGCTGACCGGCGACCTGTCCGCGCTCGGTCTCGGCATCAAGAACTCGGTCGACCTGGCGGCCAAGACCGCCAACAAGCAGAACTACGTCAAGGGCGTCACCTTCAAGATCGAAGCCCTCGACGACCAGGCGCAGCCCTCCTCGGGCCAGCAGAACGCCACCAAGCTCGTCAGCGACAAGAGCGTCCTCGGCGTGGTCGGCCCGCTGAACTCCTCCGTCGCCGAGTCCATGCAGAAGGTCTTCGACGACGCCAAGCTGGTCGAGGTCTCCCCGGCCAACACCAACCCGGCGCTCACCCAGGGCACCAACTGGGCGACCAGCAAGGCCCGCACGTACAAGTCGTACTTCCGCACCGCGACCACGGACGCCATCCAGGGCCCGTTCGCCGCGCAGTACGTGTACAACGACTCCAAGAAGACCAAGGTCTTCGTCATCGACGACAAGAAGACCTACGGCGCCGGTCTCGCCGCCACCTTCACCAAGGAGTTCACGAAGCTCGGCGGCAAGGTCGTCGGCACCGAGCACATCAACCCCGACGCCAAGGACTTCTCCGCGGTCGCCACCAAGGTGAAGACCTCCGGTGCGGACGTCGTCTACTACGGCGGTGAGTACCCGCAGGCCGGCCCGCTCAGCAAGCAGATCAAGGCGGCCGGCGCCAAGGTCCCGCTGGTCGGCGGCGACGGCATCTTCGACCCGAAGTTCATCGAGCTGGCCGGCGCCAACGCCACCGGCGACCTCGCCACCTCCGTCGGCGCCCCGGTCGAGGAGCTCGCCTCCGCCAAGGAGTTCGTCGCCAACTACAAGGCGGGCGGCTACAAGGAGGAGTACGCGGCGTACGGCGGCTACTCCTACGACTCCGCGTGGGCCATCATCGAGGCCGTGAAGAAGGTCGTCGACGACAACGGCGGCAAGCTCCCGGACGACGCCCGCGCCAAGGTCACCGAGGCCATGCAGAACGTCTCCTTCGACGGTGTGACCGGCAAGGTCTCCTTCGACGAGTACGGTGACGCCACCAACAAGCAGCTCACCGTGTACGCCGTCGAGAACGGTGCCTGGAAGGCGGTCAAGTCCGGTACCTACTCCGGCTGACCCACACACCCGCACCACTCCTGAGCCGCGCGGGGCGCTGTTCCACTGGCGCCCCGCGCGGACTCACATCCGGCCCCACCCGTCGAAACATCCGAAACCGTCTCGGAGGACATGCGGTGAACGAACTGCCGCAGCAGCTGGTCAACGGCCTGCTACTAGGATCCATGTACGGGCTGGTCGCCATCGGCTACACAATGGTCTATGGCATCGTCCAGCTCATCAACTTCGCCCACGGCGAGATCTTCATGACCGGAGCGTTCGGCGCTCTCACGGTCTACCTGTACATCCTGCCCGACGGCACATCCATGTGGATCGCCCTGCCGCTGATGCTCGTCGGCGCAGTCATCGTCGCCACCACCGTCGCCGTCGGAGCGGAACGATTCGCCTACCGGCCCCTGCGCACCGCACCACGCCTCGCCCCCCTCATCACCGCCATCGGCCTCTCCCTCGCCCTGCAGCAGGCCGTGTGGGCGTGGTACCCGGACGCCCGCTCGTCCATCACCTTCCCGCAGATCGACGGCGGCCCGTTCCACATCGGCGACGTCACCATCCAGACCGGTGACATCTTCCTGCTGATCGCCGCCCCCATCAGCATGGCCGTCCTCGCCTGGTTCGTGATGCAGACCCGCACCGGCCGCGGCATGCAGGCCACCGCCCAGGACCCCGACACCGCCAAGCTCATGGGCATCAACACCGACCGCATCATCGTGGTCGCCTTCGCCCTCGGTGCCACCTTCGCCGCCGTCGGAGGCGTCGCGTACGGCCTCAAGTACGGCGAAGTCAACTTCCGCATGGGCTTCATCCTCGGCCTCAAGGCCTTCACCGCGGCCGTCCTCGGTGGCATCGGCAACATCTACGGAGCCATGCTCGGCGGCGTCGTCCTCGGCATCGCCGAAACCCTCGCCACCGCCTACATCGCCGACATCCCCGGCATGGACCAGTTCGGCAGCCAGTCCTGGGCCGACGTATGGGCCTTCGTACTCCTCATCCTCGTGCTCCTCTTCAGGCCACAGGGCCTGCTCGGCGAGCGCGTCGCGGACAGGGCGTGACACCGATGACCACACAGACCACCGCTCCCGAAGCCCCCACCCCGGCCGCGGCCTCGGCCGGCCTCATCGGCGGCATCTCCCCCACCATCGGCCGCGCCCTCGCCACCGGCGGCGGCGCCCTCGCCACCATCTCCACCTTCACGGCCTGGACCTGGACCTCCTCGTTCCCCGGCGACCTCACCGTCTACGGCTACCCGGGCGGCCTGCAGGTCCTCGTCCTCATCGGCGGCATCCTCACCACGCTCCTCGGCCTCTCCTCCTACGGAGTCAAGGGCCTGCGCTGGCTCACCCCCGCAGGCGCCGACGGCGCCCTCAAGCTCGCCGCACTCGGCACCTTCGCCACCGCCTGGTACACGATCATCGCGATCAGCGCCAAGCTCGGCGGCCTCGTCAACCTCGAACCCGGCGGCTGGATCCTCGGCATCGCCACCCTCGTCGCCATCGTCGGCGCCGCAGCCCTGCCGTTCGAACACCCCACGCCCGAACCGATCGACCCCGACGACACCGGCTGGGAACACTTCCGCCACAACCAGCGCCACAAGCGCGCCGTCCTCAAGGCCGCCTTCGCCTCCGGCACCCCGGCCCCCGCCCGCGCGCTGCCCGCGTACGCCGAGATCCTCGTCATCGTCGCCGCACTCGCCGTCGGCCTGACCGTCTTCACCTACGGCATCGGCACCGAGTACGACGAACTCTTCATCGGCTTCCTCATCACCGCCGGCTTCGGCTTCGCCGCCGTCGCGAAGGCCGGGCTCGTGGCCCGGGTCTCCGCCATCACCGCCAAGCACCGCACGGTCACGATGATCGGCGCCTTCGCCGCAGCCGCCGCATTCCCCTTCACCCAGTCCGACGACCAGTACGCGACGATCGGCGTCTACATCCTGATCTTCGCCACCGTCGCCCTCGGCCTCAACATCGTCGTCGGCCTCGCCGGCCTCCTCGACCTCGGATACGTCGCCTTCCTCGGCGTCGGCGCCTACACCGCGGCCCTGGTCTCCGGCTCCCCCTCCTCCCCCCTCCACGTCCAGTGGCCGTTCTGGGCCTCCGCCCTCCTCGGCGCAGCCGTCGCCATGGTCTTCGGCGTCCTCATCGGCGCCCCCACCCTGCGACTGCGCGGCGACTACCTCGCCATCGTGACCCTCGGCTTCGGTGAGATCTTCCGCATCACCGTCCTCAACATGGACGGCACCTCCGGACCCGACGTCACCAACGGCTCCAACGGCATCTCCTCCATCCCGAACCTCGACATCCTCGGATTCGACTTCGGCCAAGAACACGACATCGCCGGGTTCACCATCGCCCGATTCGCCAACTACCTCCTGCTGATGCTCCTCATCACGCTGATCGTCGTCATCGTCTTCCGACGCAGCAGCGACTCCCGCATCGGCCGCGCCTGGGTCGCCATCCGCGAGGACGAGACCGCAGCACTCGCCATGGGCATCAACGGCTTCCGCGTCAAGCTCATCGCCTTCGCCCTCGGCGCCTGCCTCGCCGGCCTCGCCGGCTCCGTCCAGGCCCACGTCACCTACACCGTGACACCCGAGCAGTACCAGTTCGCCCACGTCGTCCCGCCCAACTCCGCCTTCCTGCTCGCCGCAGTCGTCCTCGGCGGCATGGGCACCATCAGCGGACCGCTCGTCGGCGCCTCCCTGCTCTACCTCATCCCGGCCAAGCTCCAGTTCCTCGGCGACTACCAGCTCTTCGCCTTCGGTCTCGCGCTCATCCTGCTGATGCGCTTCCGTCCGGAGGGCCTCATCCCGAACCGGCGCCGCCAGCTCGAATTCCACGAAGAGGCCGAAGCGCCCGCAGTCCTCAGCAAGGCAGGGGTCTGACCACGATGACAACCGACACCACCACCAAGGACGCCACCCCCGGCGCCACCGCCCCCGGCGAGACCGTGCTCGACGCACGCGGCGTCACCATGCGCTTCGGCGGCCTCACCGCCGTACGCAACGTCAACCTCACGGTCAACAGCGGCGAAATCGTCGGCCTCATCGGCCCCAACGGCGCCGGCAAGACCACCTTCTTCAACTGCCTCACCGGCCTGTACATCCCCACCGAAGGCGAAGTCCGCTACAAGGGCAACGTCCTGCCGCCCAAGTCCTTCAAGGTCACCGCCGCCGGCATCGCCCGCACCTTCCAGAACATCCGCCTGTTCGCCAACATGACGGTCCTGGAAAACGTGCTCGTCGGCCGCCACACCAGGACCAAGGAAGGCCTCTGGTCCGCCCTCCTGCGCGGCCCCGGCTTCCACAAGGCCGAAGCCGCCTCCCGCGAACGCGCCATGGAACTCCTCGAGTTCGTCGGCCTCGCAAACAAGGCAGAACACCTCGCCCGCAACCTCCCCTACGGCGAACAGCGCAAGCTCGAAATCGCGCGAGCACTGGCCAGCGAGCCCGGCCTGCTGCTCCTCGACGAGCCCACGGCCGGCATGAACCCGCAGGAGACGCGGACCACCGAAGAACTCGTCTTCGCCATCCGCGACAAGGGCATCGCCGTACTCGTCATCGAGCACGACATGCGCTTCATCTTCAACCTGTGCGACCGCGTAGCCGTCCTCGTCCAGGGCGAGAAGCTCGTCGAAGGCGACAGCGCAACCGTCCAGGGCGACGAACGCGTCGTCGCCGCATACCTCGGCGAACCCTTCGAAGACGCCCCCGGCAACGAGGAGATCGCCGAGGTCGAAGCCGCCGAGGCACAGGCCGAGAACAACGCCGCGCCCGGCAAGGAGAACGACCGATGACCGCACTGCTCGAAGTCGAGGACCTCCGGGTCGCCTACGGCAAGATCGAGGCCGTCAAGGGCATCTCCTTCAAGGTCGAGGCCGGCGAGGTCGTCACCCTCATCGGCACCAACGGCGCCGGCAAGACCACCACCCTGCGCACCCTGTCCGGCCTCCTCAAGCCCGTCGGCGGCCAGATCAAGTTCAACGGCAAATCACTGAAGAAGTACCCCGCCCACCAGGTCGTCTCGCTGGGACTCGCCCACTCCCCCGAAGGGCGCCACATCTTCCCCCGCATGACGATCGAGGACAACCTCCGCCTCGGAGCCTTCCTCCGCAGCGACAAGGCAGGCATCGAGAAGGACATCCAGCGCGCCTACGAGCTCTTCCCCATCCTGGGCGAGCGCAGGAAGCAGGCCGCGGGAACCCTCTCCGGCGGTGAGCAGCAGATGCTGGCCATGGGCCGGGCCCTGATGTCCCAGCCCAAGCTGCTGATGCTCGACGAGCCGTCCATGGGCCTCTCGCCGATCATGATGCAGAAGATCATGGCCACCATCGCCGAGCTCAAGTCCACGGGCACCACCATCCTGCTCGTCGAGCAGAACGCCCAGGCGGCACTGTCGCTGGCCGACCACGGCCACGTGATGGAGGTCGGCAGCATCGTCCTCTCCGGCACGGGGCGGGACCTGCTGCACGACGAGTCGGTACGCAAGGCGTACCTCGGCGAGGACTGAGTCCTCGCGGCTGTACGACAAGGCCCGCGCTCCGAGATTCGGGGCGCGGGCCTCGTCGTATGCACGGCTGCGTTTTTCAGCCCTTGGACGCCTTCTTCTCCTCGGCGTCCTGGATCACGGCCTCGGCGACCTGCTGCATCGACATCCGGCGGTCCATCGACGTCTTCTGGATCCACCGGAACGCGGCCGGCTCGGTCAGCCCGTACTCCGTCTGGAGGATCGACTTCGCCCGGTCGACGAGCTTGCGGGTCTCGAGCCTCTGCGTGAGGTCGGCGATCTCCTTCTCGAGCTCCTTCAGTTCCGTGAACCGTGAGACGGCCATCTCGATCGCCGGAACGACGTCACTCTTGCTGAAAGGCTTCACCAGATACGCCATGGCACCGGCGTCCCGCGCCCGCTCGACCAGGTCGCGCTGCGAGAACGCGGTGAGCATCAGCACGGGCGCGATGCGCTCTTCGGCGATCTTCTCGGCGGCGGAGATGCCATCGAGCTTCGGCATCTTCACGTCGAGGATCACCAGGTCCGGCTGGTGCTCGCGGGCGAGCTCGACGGCCTGCTCGCCGTCACCGGCCTCGCCTACGACGGTGTAGCCCTCTTCCTCCAGCATCTCTTTGAGGTCGAGCCGGATCAGGGCCTCGTCCTCGGCGATGACGACACGGGTCGTCAGCGGAGGCACGTGCGACTTGTCGTCGTCGGGCGCGTCTACGGGCTGGGGCGACTCGGGGGCGGTCACGGGGGCTCCTTGTTGCGGGCCGGGCAGGTGCTGCTGCGTATGCAGCCTACCTAGAGGCGGGGACCTGCGGAGACCCGGTACACTTCCCGTCAGCTACACAGCTTGCCCGGTTGGAGGAACTGGTCAGACTCGCGGTGCTCAAACCACCGTGCCTTAGGGCATGTGGGTTCGAATCCCACACCGGGCACCTTCAGAAGAAGCGGAGGCTCACGTTCGCGTGAACCTCCGCTTTTTGCTGCATGCGGTCACGATCAGTAACACAGAGTGGTCGCATGATCTTCCACGGAACTGAGGTTCGACAGAAGGCGCTCACGCTGCTGCGCAGCGGTGCCAGCAACGCAGACGTGGCTCGCAGATTCAGCGTCCCACCGGGCACCGTCGCCTACTGGAAGCACCTGGACCGTGCGAAACGTGGCGAGTGCCCAGGGAAACGCGATCCGAAGTGCCCACGGTGTGACGGCCGAGATCTCGATGCAGAGGCGTACAGCTACTTACTCGGCCTCTATCTCGGGGATGGTCATATCAGCCACTACTCGGCGCACCGAGTGCCCAACCTCATGATCGCCTGCACCGAGACATGGCCCGGCCTCATGGACGACTGTGAGCAGTCCATGCGCGCGGTTTTCCCGGAGAACTCGGTCTGCCGCGTTCGAAAGGTCGGCTGCCGCAACGTGAAGGTGTACTCGAAGCACCTGCATTGCCTGTTTCCCCAGCACGGGCCCGGCAAGAAGCACGAGCGCTCGATCACCCTCGAACCCTGGCAACAGGAAATCGTCGACGCGCACCCTTGGGAGTTCATCCGCGGCCTCGTCCACTCCGACGGCTGCCGCATCACCAACTGGACCACTCGCCTCGTTGCCGGTGAGCGCAAGCGTTATGAGTACCCGCGCTACTTCTTCTCCAACAAGTCGGACGACATCCGGAAGCTCTTCACGAACGCCCTCGACCTGGTCGGCGTCGAGTGGACCACCCTTGCCCGCGGCAGCGACCCGTTCAACATCTCGATCGCCCGCAAAGCCTCCGTAGCCCTGATGGACACCCACGTAGGCCCCAAGCACTGACCACAAAGGGCCCCTCCTCAAGAGGGGCCCCGCGGCCGCTACTTCGGGCTGTCGTCCTCGCCGATGTGGTGCACCCGCACCATGTTCGTGGACCCCGACACCCCGGGAGGCGACCCCGCCGTGATGACCACCACGTCGCCCTTCTCGCAGCGGCCGTACTTCAGCAGCAGTTCGTCCACCTGGTCGACCATCGCGTCCGTCGAGCCCACGTGCGGACCGAGGAACGTCTCCGCACCCCACGTCAGGCTCAGCTGGGACCGCGTCGCCGGGTCCGGGGTGAAGGCGAGGAGCGGGATCGGGGAGCGGTAGCGGGACATGCGGCGGGCCGTGTCGCCCGACTGGGTGAAGGCGACGAGGAACTTCGCGCCGAGGAAGTCGCCCATCTCGGCCGCCGCACGGGCAACCGAGCCGCCCTGGGTGCGGGGCTTGTTGCTTTCGGTCAGTGGAGGCAGGCCCTTGTCGAGGATGTCCTCCTCCGCCGCCTCCACGATCTTCGCCATCGTCTTCACCGTCTCGATGGCGTGCTTGCCCACGCTCGTCTCGCCGGACAGCATCACCGCGTCCGTGCCGTCGATGACCGCGTTGGCGACATCGCTGGCTTCCGCTCGGGTCGGTCGCGAGTTGTCGATCATCGAGTCGAGCATCTGCGTTGCGACGATCACCGGTTTCGCGTTGCGCTTGGCGAGCTTGATCGCTCGCTTCTGGACGATCGGGACCTGTTCCAGCGGCATCTCCACGCCGAGGTCGCCGCGCGCGACCATGATGCCGTCGAAGGCGGCGACGATGTCGTCGATCGCGTCGACCGCCTGGGGCTTTTCGACCTTGGCGATGACGGGCAGCCTGCGCCCTTCCTCGTCCATGATCTTGTGTACATCGATGATGTCGCGGCCGCTGCGAACGAACGACAGGGCGATGACGTCGAAGCCCGTGCGCAGGGCCCAGCGCAGGTCGGCCTCGTCCTTCTTCGAGAGTGCGGGGACGGAAACCGCGACGCCGGGCAGGTTCAGGCCTTTGTGGTCGGAGACGATGCCGCCTTCGACGACCTTGGTGTGGACGCGGGGGCCGTCGACGGCGGTGACTTCGAGGCAGACCTTGCCGTCGTCGACGAGGATGCGTTCACCGGGGGTGACGTCGCCGGCGAGGCCGGCGTAGGTGGTGCCGCACTGGTGGCGGTCGCCTTCGGCGCCTTCTTCCACGGTGATGGTGAAGGTGTCTCCGCGTTCAAGGAGTACGGGGCCTTCGGTGAAGTGGCCGAGGCGGATCTTCGGGCCTTGAAGGTCGGCGAGGAGGCCGACGCTGCGGCCGGTCTCGTCGGCGGCCTTGCGTACGCGGTGGTAGCGCTCCTCGTGTTCGGCATGGCTGCCGTGACTGAGGTTGAAACGGGCGACGTCCATTCCGGCGTCGACCAGGGCTTTGATCTGGTCGTACGTGTCGGTGGCGGGCCCCAGAGTGCAGACGATCTTTGCTCGGCGCATGTTTCGAGCCTATGACTTACCGATCGGTAGGGAATTGGTCGTGCGTGACGACTCAACAACCTTTGGGTGAAGCACTGTTGACAACACTTGAATGTGTGCGGCGGGGTGCTCCGATGAGCGATCGATGAGCTTTGCAGCAAACTCGGGCCGTACGGCTCACAGCCGTGGCGGTGCCATCGTGAATCGGGCGTTCACCGCAGCGTCTACGTGTTGCCTCTGGGGTTCCAGGTCGAGTGGCGGTGCCGCCGTGTCCTCGGCCGCCGCCGTGAAGGCCACGGACCTCATCCGTCCCGGTGCCTGCTGGTAGGGCTGGGGGGCTTCCGCGCCGATGTCGGCGAGTTCGACGAGGGCGGCCAGGGTCGTCCCGAGGGCCTCGGCGTACTCCCGTGCGCGCTGGACCGCCTCGCGGACCGCCTGCTGTCGTGCTTCGCGGTGGGCGGGTGAGTCGGGGCGCAGGGCCCACCAGGGGCCGTCGACCCGGGTGAGCTCCAAGTCGGCCAGTCGGGTGGTGAGTTCGCCGAGGGCGGTGAAGTCGGTGAGTTCGGCGGTGATGTGGACGCTGCCGTGGTAGGTGCGGATGCGTTCGCCGCGGCCGTGTTTTGTCAGTTCCGGGGTGACGGAGAACGCGCCGGTTTCCAGGCGTTCGACGGCCTCGCCGTAGGACTTGACCAGGTCGAGGACTGTTGCGTTGCGGCGGGTGAGGTCCTCGAGGGCGGTGCGGCGGTCGCGGCCGCGGGCGGCGACGGTGATGCCGATGCGGGCGATTTCGGGGTCGACTTCGAGGTGGGCTTCGCCGCGGACGGCGATGCGGGGGGCGTCGGGGGTGCCGTAGGGGACGGCGGGTGGCTCGCTCGAGGGAGACGTCATACGTCCCACTCTGTCATGTCTTTCCCGTTTGTTGGCACCGGAGTTCACAGGTTCGGTCACCAGATCGAAACCTCCGGGACCTGTTGCTGTCCGTCATGCACGGGTCAGAATCTACGCGCGTTGTTTCCTGTTCCCCGAGGAGAACCAGACATGCCGTTGAACCGCCGGAAGTTCCTGAAGAAGTCCGCAGTGACGGGTGCGGGGGTGGCGATCGCGGGCGCGGCGGCGGCTCCGGCGGCGCAGGCCGCGGAGACCACGGATGCCACCACGGCGAAGAAGCCGGCCACGCGGTACTCCCTCACCGTGCTGGGCACGACCGACCTGCACGGGCATGTCTTCAACTGGGACTACTTCAAGGATGCGGAGTACACCGACAAGGCGGGCAACGCGCAGGGTCTGGCGCGTATCTCGACCCTGGTGAACCGGATTCGCGCGGAGAAGGGCCGCTGCAACACGCTGCTGCTGGACGCCGGCGACACGATTCAGGGCACGCCGCTGACGTACTACTACGCGAAGGTCGACCCGATCACCGCCAAGGGTGGTCCGGTGCACCCGATGGCGCAGGCGATGAACGCGATCGGCTACGACGCGGCGGCGCTGGGCAACCACGAGTTCAACTACGGCATCGAGACGCTGCGCAAGTTCGAGGAGCAGTGCCACTTCCCGCTGCTGGGTGCGAACGCGGTGGACGCGAAGACGCTGAAGCCGGCCTTTCCTCCCTACTTCATCAAGAAGTTCCGCGTGCCGGGCGCTCCGGCGGTGAAGGTGGCGGTGCTGGGTCTGACGAACCCGGGTATCGCGATCTGGGACAAGGCGTATGTCCAGGGCAAGCTGGCGTTCCCGGGTCTGGAGGAGCAGGCGGCGAAGTGGGTGCCGAAGCTGAAGGCGCTGGGCGCGGACGTGGTGGTCGTGTCGGCGCACTCCGGCTCGTCGGGTACGTCGTCGTACGGTGACCAGCTGCCGTATGTGGAGAACGCGGCCGCCAATGTGGCGAAGCAGGTGCCGGACATCGACGCGATCCTCGTGGGGCACGCGCATGTGGAGATCCCGGAGCTGAAGGTCACGAACGACAAGACGGGCAGGACGGTCGTGCTGTCGGAGCCGCTGGCGTACGCGGAGCGGCTGTCGGTGTTCGACATCGAGCTGGTCTTCGACAAGGGCCGGTGGACGGTCGAGTCCGTCTCGTCGAAGGTGCTCAACTCCAACACGGTGGCCGACGACCCGAAGATCACGAAGCTGCTGACCGACGAGCACGCGAAGGTCGTGGAGTACGTCAACCAGGTGGTCGGCAGCGCGACGGAGACGCTGACGACGGTCGAGGCGCGTTACAAGGACGCCCCGATCATCGACCTGATCACCAAGGTGCAGGAGGACGTCGTCAAGGCGGCGCTGGCGAGCACGGAGTACGCGTCGCTGCCGGTGATCGCGCAGGCGTCGCCGTTCTCGCGGACTTCGGAGATCCCTGCGGGCGACGTGACGATCCGGGATCTGTCGAGCCTGTACGTGTACGACAACACGCTGGTCGCGAAGCTGCTGACGGGTGCGCAGATCCGGGCGTACCTGGAGTACTCGGCGCAGTACTTCGTGCAGACGGCGGCCGATGTCGTGATCGACCCGGAGAAGCTGACGAACGCGAACGGTCGCCCGGACTACAACTACGACTATGTGTCGGGTCTGTCGTACGAGATCGACATCGCGCAGGCCGCGGGTTCGCGGATCAAGAACCTCACCTACAACGGTGCCGCGCTGGACGACGCGCAGCAGTTCGTGTTCGCGGTGAACAACTACCGTGCGAACGGTGGCGGTGCGTTCCCGCACGTGGCGTCGGCCAAGGAGCTGTGGTCGGAGTCGACGGAGATCCGGACTCGGATCGCGGAGTGGGTGACCGCGAAGGGTGTTCTGGACCCGAAGGACTTCGCGTCGGTGGACTGGAAGCTGACGCGGAACGGCACGCCGGTGTTCTAGTCGGCCTGTCCGTGTGAGGTGGCAGCCTCAGATTCCGTCCCGCAGTGGCGTCAGTGTTTTCGGCCGGCGTGCGGGTGGGATCTGGGGCTGTCGTTGTTGCAGGCCGAAGGTGGTGAAGGCGGTGCGGTGCGGGAGGGGGTAGGTCTCCTTGCCGGTGAGGGTGTTGAGGATGGTGGCGCTGCGCCAGGCGGCGAGGCCGAGGTCGGGGCTGCCGACGCCGTGGGTGTGGAGTCCGGCGTTCTGGACGTGGACGGTGCCGGTGACGCAGGGGTCGAGGACGAGGCGGAAGTGTTCGTCGACTCGGGGTCGGTCGTGGTTGTCGCGGCGCAGGTAGGGGTCGAGTCCGGCGAGGATGCGGTCGAGGGGGCGTTCGCGGTGGCCGGTGGCGAGGACGACGGCGTCGGTGGTGAGGCGGGAGCGGGTGTTCTGCTGGAGGTGTTCCAGGTGGAGTTCGACCTTGGTGGTGGCGAGGCGTCCGGCGGTGCGGACGCGGACGCCGGGGGTGAGGACGACGTCGGGCCAGCCGCCGTGGAGGGTGCGGCGGTAGAGCTCGTCGTGGATGGCGGCGATGGTGGCGGTGTCGATGCCTTTGTGGAGCTGCCATTGGGAGGCGACGAGTCGGTCGCGGACTTCTTCGGTGAGGGCGTGGAAGTAGCGGGTGTAGTCGGGGGTGAACTGTTCGAGGCCGAGCTTGGAGTACTCCATGGGTGCGAAGGCCGGTGTGCGGCCGATCCAGTGGAGTCTTTCGCGGCCTGGGGGGCGGTGTCGGAGCAGGTCGAGGAAGACTTCGGCGCCGGACTGTCCTGAGCCGACGACGGTGACGTGGTCGGCGGCGAGGAACGTGTCGCGGTGGGTGAGGTAGTCGGCGGCGTGGACGACGGGGGCGCCCGGGGCGTCGACGAGTGGTCGTAGGGGGTCGGGGACGTATGGTTCGGTGCCGATGCCGAGGGCGATGTTCCGGGTGTGGGTGCGTCCGAGGGCTTCGGCTTCGCCTTGGGGGTCGAGTCGGGTGAAGTCGACTTCGAAGGTGTCGCGTTCGGGGTTCCAGCGGACGGCGTCGACCTGGTGGCGGAAGTGCAGTGCGGGCAGGCTTTCGGCGACCCAGCGGCAGTAGGCGTCGTACTCTGCGCGCTGGATGTGGAAGCGTTCGGCGAAGTAGAACGGGAAGAGCCGGTCGCGGGTCTTGAGGTAGTTGAGGAACGACCAGGTGCTGGCGGGGTCGGCGAGGGTCACCAGGTCGGCGAGGAAGGGGACTTGGATGGTGGTGCCGTCGATGAGCAGGCCGGGGTGCCAGTCGAAGCCGGGGCGTTGTTCGTAGAAGACGGCGTCGATTTCGGGGAGGGGGTGGGCGAGGGCGGCGAGGGAGAGGTTGCTGGGGCCGATGCCGATGCCGACGAGGTCGCGGGGGGTGTCGGGGTCGGGGCTGGTCCGGGAGGTCATGTGGGGGTGTTTCCTTCCACCAGCTTCAGGAGGGCGGCCAGGTCTTCGGGCCGGGTGTGGGGGTTGAGGATGGTGGCCTTGAGCCAGAGCCGGCCGTCGAGGCGGGCGCGGCCGAGGACGGCGCGGCCGTCGGTGAGGAGCCGTCGCCGTACGGCGGCGACGGTGTCGTCGGTGGCTGTGGTGGGCCGGAAGAGGACTGTGCTGATGGTGGGCGGGGCGTGGAGTTCCAAACCGGGGTGTGCGGCGACGAGGCCGGCGAAGTCGCGGGCGCGGGCGCAGACCTGGTCGACGAGTGCGCCGAGGCCGGTTCTGCCGAGGGTTTTGAGGGTGACGGCGATCTTGAGGGCGTCGGGGCGGCGGGTGGTGCGCAGGGAGCGGCCGAGGAGGTCGGGGAGGCCGGCTTCGGTGTCGTCGTCGGCGTTGAGGTAGTCGGCGTGGTGCTGCAGGGCGGTGAGGTCGGTGGGGTCCTTGACGGCGAGGAGGCCGGCGGCGACCGGTTGCCAGCCGAGTTTGTGCAGGTCGAGGGTGACGGTGTGGGCGGCGTCGAGGCCGGTGAGTGTGCCGCGGTGGCGGTCGCTGAAGAGGAGTCCTCCGCCGTAGGCCGCGTCGATGTGGAGGCGGGCGCCGTGGGCGGTGCTGAGGGTGGCGATGTCGGGGAGGGGGTCGATGAGGCCGGCGTCGGTGGTGCCGGCGGTGGCGGCGACGAGCAGGGGGCGTGGCAGGTGGGTGAGGGCCGTATCGAGGGCGGCGGGGTCGAGGGTGCCGGTGGGGGTGGGCACGATCACGGGGTCGGGCAGGCCCAGCAGCCAGGTGGCGCGGGGCAGGGAGTGGTGGGCGTTGGCTCCGCAGACGAGTCGGAGGCGGGGGCCGTGCTGTTCGCGGGCCAGTAGCAGGGCGAGCAGGTTGGACTCGGTGCCGCCGGTGGTGATCAGGGAGTCGGCCAGGCCTGCTTGCCGTGCGAGGGCCCGTGTGACCTGTGCTTCCAGTTCGGAGGCGGCGGGGGCCTGGTCCCAGGAGTCGAGGGAGGGGTTGAGGGCGGACACGGCGAGGTCGGCGGCGGTGGCGACGGCGAGGGGCGGGCAGTGCAGGTGGGCGGCGCAGAGTGGGTCGGCGGGGTCGGCGGCGCCCGCGGCGAGCGTGTGAACCAGGGTGCGCAGGGCGTCCGGGTCGCCCTGCTCGGGCAGTACGTCCCCGACGGCGGCGCGCACTTGTGCGGCGACGGTGTCCGGTCCGCCTGCGGGCATGGGCCCGCGGCGGGCCCGGGCGCCGGTGTCGAGCGCGTCGAGGACGTCGTGGAGCAACGGGCGTAGGGCGTCCGGGCCTTCGGGGCCTGAGGCGAGGGGTGGGGTGGGCATGGGGGCTCCTGCGGGCGCGGGGGTTCCAGCTTGTCTGTGGTTGGGGTGATGCGTGCGGGAAGGGCGAGGACTGCCCCCGAAAGGGGTATGTGGGGGCGTTGTGGTGCGCCGTGCGTTGGTGCGGGCGTCGTAGGGTCGCCCCCGCCGCCCCTACCCGTCCCTTCCCCAGGGGCTCCGCCCCTTCGACCCCGCTGGGGGCTGCGCCCCCAGGCCCCCTTGCGGGGCTCCGCCCGTGCACCGGCGGCCTTCGCCCACCCACCGCCCGACTCGGTCGGACAGGAGGTGCCCCTCGCCCGGGGCTCCGCCCCGGACCCCAGCGGGGCTCCGCCCCTGCACTCCGCCAAGACTCCGCCCCCGAGACCCCACCAGGCCCCCCTGCACCCCGCCCAGGCTCCACCCCCGAGACCCCACCAAGGCCCCACCCCTGCACTCCGCCAGGGCTCTGTCCCTGGATCCCCTCGGCGCGAACGGCCTCGTCCTCGAACGCCGGACGGGCTGGGGGTCGGTGACCCTTTTCCCAACCGAGTCGGGTGGTGGGTGGGCGTGGGCCGGGGGTCCAGGGGGCGGAGCCCCCTGGCTACGGCGCCGTGTGCGGCGGCAACGTCCCCTCTACGCCTCCCTGACCCGCAGCGCCCTCCCCAGGTCGTCGAGTTGGTCGGCCAGCTTGCGGCGCAGTGCCGGGATGGGGTCGGCGTCGCGCAGGCACTCCTCGCCCAACCGGAGGTTCTCCGCGTCGACGGCGTAGGCGGGAAACGCCCAGCGTCCGGCCGCCTCCGCGATGGCCGGCCCCCGCCGGGCGGCGAGGGCGACGGCGTCCTCGTAGTAGCGCGGCACGTACTCCCGTACGAGGTCGGTCTGTTCGGGCTGCCAGAAGCCCTGGGCGGTGGCGGTGAACAGGTAGTTGGAGAGGTCGTCGCCCGAGAACATCGCCTCCCAGGCCGCCCGCTTGGCGTCCGCGTCGGGCAGGGCGGCCCGGCAGCGGGCGGCGCCCTCCCGGCCGGTGGCGCTCGGGTCGCGCTCCAGTTCCGCGGCGATGGCGGCCTCGTCGGTGGCGCCGAGGACGGCGAGGCGGCCCAGGACGCGCCAGCGCAGGTCGGGGTCGAGTTCGGGGCCGCCGGGCACGGTGCCGTCGGCGAGCCAGGCGGCGATGGTGTCGGGGTGGGCGGCGACGTCGATGAAGTGGCGTACGGCGATCAGGCGCAGGCCGGGGTTGTCGCCGTCCTCGGTGCGGCGGATGAGGTCGCGGCAGAGGGCGGAGAGGGTGGACAGGGCTGCCGGGCGTTCCTCGGGGGTGAGGTAGCGGTCGGCGACCTGGGCGGCGGCGAAGGCGAGGACGCCTTGGACGACGGCGAGGTCGGTCTCGTGGGGGAGGTGGGCGCGGGCGGCGTCGAGGTAGGCGGAGGCCGGGAGTTCGCCGTCGCGGACGGCGTCCCTGAGGGCGTTCCACACGACCGCGCGGGTGAGGGGTTCGGGCAGGCCGGCGAGGCCTTCGCGC
This sequence comes from Streptomyces sp. HUAS ZL42, assembly GCF_040782645.1. Lineage (GTDB taxonomy): Bacteria > Actinomycetota > Actinomycetes > Streptomycetales > Streptomycetaceae > Streptomyces. The sequence continues at coordinate 7,333,572 of NZ_CP160403.1, read as the reverse complement.
ACGGCGTGGAAGGAGGCCTCGTCGAAGCGGACCTTGGCGTAGGTCAGGTCGCCGTCGTTGAGCAGCAGCAGCGCGGGGCGCTTGCCGATGGGCTGCGGGGCGGTCTGCGGGACGTCGATGCCGAGGCGTTCGCGCAGGGTGAGGTGCCCCTCGTCGGCGAGGTCCAGGTCGTACAGGCCGACGGCGATGCGGTGCGGGCGGCTGCCGGTGCGGTCGACGGTGAGGGTGTACGTGCCGTTGTCGCCGGAGTCGACGCGGGGGGTGAGGGTGTCGACGCCGGTGGTGCGCAGCCAGGCGTCGGCCCAGGCGTGCACGTCGCGTTCGGTGGCCTCCGCGAGGGAGTCGATGAAGTCGGCGAGGGTGGCGTTAGCGAAGCGGTGGCGGGCGAAGTGGGTGTTGATGCCGGCGAGGAAGTCCTTGTCGCCGAGCCAGGCGACCAGCTGGCGCAGCGCGGAGGCGCCCTTGGCGTAGGAGATGCCGTCGAAGTTGAGTAGGGCGGCGGCGGTGTCGTCGACTGCTTCGGGGGCGACGGGGTGGGTGGAGGGGCGCTGGTCGGCGTCGTAGCCCCAGGCCTTGCGGACGACGCCGAAGTCGGTCCAGGTGTCCGTGAAGCGGGTGGCTTCGACGAGGGTCTGGTAGCCCATGTACTCGGCGAAGGACTCGTTCAGCCAGATGTCGTCCCACCACTTGAGGGTGACGAGGTCGCCGAACCACATGTGGGCCATCTCGTGGGCGACGACCATGGCGCGGGTCTGGCGTTCGGTGTCGGTGACGGCGGAGCGGTAGACGAACTCGTCGCGGAAGGTGACGAGGCCGGGGTTCTCCATCGCGCCGAAGTTGAACTCGGGGACGAATGCCTGGTCGTAGGAGTCGAAGGGGTAGGGCTCCTCGAACTTCTCGTGGTAGCGGTCGAAGCAGGCGCGGGTGACGTCGAAGAGTTCGTCGGCGTCGGCGTCGAGGTGGGGTGCGAGGGAGCGGCGGCAGTGGATGCCGAAGGGCAGGCCGCGGTGTTCGGTGTGCACGGAGTGCCAGGGGCCGGCGGCGACGGCGACGAGGTAGGTGGAGATCAGGGGGGTGGGTGCGGCCTGCCAGCGGCCGTCGCCGAGGTGTTCGGTGATGCCGTTGGCGAGGACGGTCCAGCCTTCGGGTGCCTTCACCGAGAGGTCGAAGACGGCCTTGAGGTCGGGCTGGTCGAAGGCCGGGAAGACGCGCTTGCAGTCGTCCATGGCCAGCTGGGTGTAGACGTAGGTCTCGCCGTCGGTGGGGTCGGTGAAGCGGTGCATGCCCTCGCCGGTCCGGGAGTAGTGCATCGCGGCGTGGATGCGCAGTTCGTGCTCGCCGGCGCTGAGGTTCTTCAGGGGGAGCCTGTTCGCGTCGAGGGAGTCCGGGTCGAGGGGCTGTCCGTCGAGGGTGACGGAGTGCAGCTCGGCCGGCTTGATCTCGACGAACGTGTCCGTGTTGTCACTGTCCGCGCGGGTGGTGAACCGGATGACGGTGCGGGAGTCGAAGGTCTCGTCGCCGGTGGTCAGGTCGAGCTCGATCGTGTACCGGTGGACGTCGAGGAGCTGGGCACGTGTCTGCGCTTCGTCGCGCGTCAGTACGGACATGAACGACATGCTGCCTGATGGCACCCACCACGCACAGGGGCGGATCGGTACGTGCGTTATGTCCCTTCTCGCGCCGGAGCCGACGCTTGCCCCCGGGGCGCGCCTTTCGGATCATCCCGGGGCCGCGGGGACTGGCACGCACGTCTGCCGCGTTGTCGTCGGCCGCCGACTCCCCCCTCTCGACTTCGCTCGAGCCGGGGGGACCCCCGTCGCGTCGACACCCCTCCTCCGCCTTGCAGCTGGACGCTCCCCCACGCTCGAACAACCTCGCGCGGGGGCACCTCCATGGCCCCTCACCTGCGCTGATCAGATGCCGTTGATTCTCTGCGACTTGATCCGCCGGACAGAACACCTAGCGCGGTCCCGGAACCCGCGCTTCCGGGTGTGGGCGGACGCGGCGCGGGGTGTGTGCCCCGATGTCGCCCTTGACGAGGGCTCGCAGTTCCCGCACCTCTTGTTCCAGCGCCGTATGGCGCTGGTGGGCGTCGAAGAGGTAGCGGACCTTGGTGCGCAGCGCCCAGGGATCGACGGGTTTCATCACGAGGTCGGCGACGCCGAGTCCGAAGGCGGCGGAGGTCAGTTCGTGGTCGGGGCCGAAGCCGGTGAGCAGGACGACGGGTATGTGCTGGGTCTGTTCCACGCGGCGCATGTAGCGCACGACGTCCAGTCCGCTCACGCCGGGCATGCGCACGTCGAGCAGAAGCAGGCCGACGCGGCCGCGCAGCACCTGCTTGAGCGCCTCGTCGCCGCTGGTGGCACGGCCGAGCCGGTAGCCGAGCGGGGCCAGAGCGCTTTCGAGCGCGTACAGCGTGTCCTGGTGGTCGTCGACGATGAGGATCTTGGCATCCGACGGCATGGCCCGACGTCCCTCCCGCGGTGGGGGAACCAGCTTACGTCCGGGTGCTGACGCGCCGTACCCGTCAGCTGACAAGCAGTGCACAGGGCAGCATGCCCCCACCGCGGCCCCGTGTCACGCCCCCGGAGGACATCCGTGGAGGTCAGTTCGTGGGGCGTGCGGTGCCGTTGATCGCGTCGTCGGCGATGCGCTCGTGGTGCCTGATCACTTCGGCGATGATGAAATTCAGGAATTTCTCAGCGAACGCGGGGTCGAGCTTGGCGCTCTCGGCGAGTGCGCGCAGCCGGGCGATCTGGCGGGCCTCGCGGTCGGGGTCGGCGGGCGGCAGCTGGTGGGCGGCCTTGAGGTGGCCGACCTGCTGGGTGGCCTTGAAGCGTTCGGCGAGCATGTGGACGACGGCGGCGTCGATGTTGTCGATGCTGTCGCGCAGCCGGGCGAGTTCCTCGCGGACGGCGGGGTCGACGTCACCGGTACCGGTGTTGCGGGTGGTCATGGGCGTTCACCCTAGTGCGTCCGCCTGCGGGAGTCCGACCCGCCAATATCTGCGGGTTTCCTCGTAGAGTGGAATCGGGTTCAGGGCGTCTTGGGGGTTCAGGCGTGGCAAACGACGGACCGGTCGAGCACGGCTACCCACACCTGGAGACGGTGCGGGCTTCCATCACGGCGCTGTACAGACGGCTGTCGTACGACACGGTCCGGACGTTCGACACCAGTGTGGCACCCGCCGATGTCGCGTTCTGCGACACGGACGATCTGTATCTGGGGGCGCAGCGGGTGGCCCGGGAGCTGGTGCGGCACTACCGGCTGCCCGACGCGCGGCTGATCGTGAGTTTCCGCGAGATGCGGCATGCGGCGAACATCGAACTCGCGGCGGGTCCGGAGTACTTCGTGGAGCTGAACGACCGGTTCCGCACCCATCGGCGGGACATCGGCGCGGCCCTGGCGCACGAGATCATGCATGTGTATCTGCACCGCATGGACCTGTCCTTCCAGAGCACCCGTGACAACGAGATCCTCACGGACACGGCGACGACGTACCTGGGCGCGGGCTGGCTGCTGCTGGATGCGTACCGGGAGGACGGGGCGTCGTCGCAGAAGCTGGGCTATCTGACGCCGGAGGAGTTCGGGTATGTGCTGGCGAAGCGGTCGCTGGTGTTCGGCGAGGATCCGTCGACGTGGTTCACCAGCCCGCAGGCGTACACGGCGTATGTGAAGGGCAGGGAGCTGGCCCGGCATGACGAGCAGCAGCCGCCGCTGACGGCGGCGGGCTGGGCGGGCCGCCGCCGCTACGCCCGCGACCGCCGCCACGCCCAGGACCAAGCGCCGGCGACGGCGCCGGGCATGCCGTACGCCTTCACACCCGACGGCCGGGGTCCGCTGCGGGTTTCGTTCCCCTGCCCGACCTGTCATCAGCGGATCAGGGTGCCGGTGCGGGGGCGGATGAGGGCGAGGTGTGCGCTGTGCAGGACGGTGCTGGAGTGCGACACGTAGGTCGTCTGGTCACCGGGGTCGATGTTGCCGCCGCCCGGGGCTCCGCCCCCAGACCCCCGGCCTGTGCCCACCCACCACCCGGGCGGTCGGCTGAGAAGCGGTCCTCCCTACGCCCCGTACACCGCCCCAGGCGCCTGCGCCCCCTCCAGCAGCTTCCGTATCGCCTCCCCCACCTCCCCCGCCTCCCACCGCTCCCCCTTCTCCGCGCTCGGGCCGGGTCGCCAGCCCTCCATGACCGTGATCCTGCCCCCCTCCGCCTCGAAGACCCGCCCCGTCACCCCCGCGCTGGCCGCCGAACCGAGCCAGACGACCAGCGGGGAGACGTTCTCCGGGGCCAACGTGTCGAAGCCGGTGGCAGGCGCGGTCATGGTCTCGGCGAACGTCCGCTCCGTCATCCGGGTGCGTGCCGCCGGTGCGATCGCGTTGACCTGGACGCCGTAGCGGGCCAGCTCGGCCGAGGCGACGAGGGTCAGTCCGACGATCCCGGCCTTCGCGGCGCTGTAGTTGCCCTGCCCGACCGAGCCCAGCAGCCCCGCCCCGCTGCTGGTGTTGACGACCCGGGCCTCGGGCATCCGCCCCGCCTTGGCCTGGGCCCGCCAGTACGCGGCGGCGTGTTTCAGGGGCAGGAAGTGGCCCTTCAGATGGACTCGCAGCACGGCGTCCCAGTCGTCCTCGTCGAGGTTGACCAGCATCCGGTCGCGCAGGAACCCGGCGTTGTTGACGAGGGTGTCGAGGCGGCCGTACGTCTCCACCGCGGCGCGTACGAGCGATGCGGCACCCTCGGTCGTGGCGATGTCGCCGCCGTGCGCGACGGCCTCGCCCCCCGCCGCGCGGATCTCATCGGCGACGGCGTCGGCCGGGCTGCCGGGTCCCGGTGTGCCGTCGAGGCCGACGCCGAGGTCGTTGACCACGATCTTCGCGCCCTCGGCGGCGAAGGCGAGCGCGTGGGCGCGGCCGAGGCCGCGGCCCGCGCCGGTGACGACGACGACCCGGCCGTCGCAGATTGCGGTCATCTCACTGCTCCTTGTTGGCGGTTGCGGCGTCCAGGAACGCGGGCGGCTCCCCGCCGCCGTGCACGGCGAGGCTCGCGCCGCTGATGTACGCCGCCGCGTCCGACGCGAGGAACACGGCGGCCGCTCCGACGTCGGACGGCTGTGCCAGGCGCCCGAGCGGAACGGTCCTGGAGACGGCCGCGATGCCGTCCTCGCCGCCGTAGTGGAGGTGGGACAGTTCGGTGCGCACCATGCCGACGACGAGGGTGTTGACGCGGACGTCGGGCGCCCACTCCACGGCCATGGAGCGGGCGAGGCTCTCCAGGCCGGCCTTGGCCGCGCCGTAGGCGGCGGTGCCGGGTGAGGGGCGGCTGCCGCTCACGCTGCCGATCATGACGATCGACCCCTTGGCGCGCCGGAGATGCTCGTGCGCGGCGAGCGAGGCGGTCAGCGCGGTGGTGAGGTTGAGCTCGATGACCCGTGCGTGCCAGTCGGGCCCGGCCCGGTCGAGCCGCCGGTAGGGTGCGCCGCCCGCGTTGTTGACCAGGACGTCGAGGCGGGGCAGTGCGGCGAAGAAGGCGCGCACGGCGTCCGGGTCGCGCAGGTCGAGGGGCACGAACTCCGTTCCCTTGACGGGTGCTTCGGGCGGCCTGCGGGCGCAGATGACGACGTCGGCGCCGGCCTCGACGAAGGCCTTCGCGATGCCGGCTCCGACGCCCCGGGTGCCGCCCGTGACGACCGCGACCTTCCCGTTGAGCTCCATTCGCCGCTACCCTTCACCTAACAAATGTTTGGTGGAAAGGTAGCTGATGCGCCCATGGGTGTCTCCACCTCGTCCCCGGAAAAGGGGCCCGAAAAAAATGGAATCGCCGTCGTCACGGTCGACTTCCCCCCGGTGAACGCGCTGCCGGTGCACGGCTGGTCCGCCCTGGCCGACTCCGTGCGCGCGGCGGGCCGTGACCCGGAGGTCCGGTGTGTCGTGCTGGCCGCCGAGGGGCGCGGCTTCAACGCGGGTGTGGACATCAAGGAGATACAGGCGCAGGGCCACCGGGCCCTGATCGGTGCGAACTCCGGCTGCGCGCGGGCCTTCGCGGCGGTGTACGAGTGCGAGGTGCCGGTCGTGGCGGCGGTGCACGGCTTCTGCCTGGGCGGCGGCATCGGCCTCGTGGGCAACGCGGACGCGATCGTGGCGAGCGACGACGCCGTCTTCGGCCTGCCCGAGCTGGACCGCGGCGCCCTCGGCGCGGCCACCCATCTGGCCCGTCTGGTCCCGCAGCACCTGTTGCGCACGCTGTACTACACCGCCCGCACGGTCACGGCGGCCGAACTGCACGCGCACGGCTCGGTGTGGCGGGTCGTGCCGCGCGGGCAACTGCGCGCGGCCGCGCTGGAGCTGGCCCGCGAGATAGCCGCCAAGGACGGGGAACTGCTGCGCCTGGCCAAGGCCGCGCTCAACGGCATCGACCCCGTCGACGTGCGCCGCAGCTACCGCTTCGAACAGGGCTTCACCTTCGAGGCCAACCTCGGCGGGGTGGCCGACCGGGTGCGTGACACCTTCGGAAGGGACGGTGCCTGAGTGAGCGACAAGACGATGACCGCCGACGAGGCCGTCGCCCGCCTGGAGAGCGGCATGACCGTCGGCATCGGCGGCTGGGGCTCGCGCCGCAAACCGATGGCCCTGGTACGGGCGCTGCTGCGCTCCCGGGTCACCGACCTGACGGTCGTCTCCTACGGCGGCCCGGACGTGGGCATGCTCGCCGCGGCCGGCCGGATCCGCAGACTGGTCACCGCCTTCGTCACCCTCGACTCGGTCCCGCTCGAACCGCACTACCGCGCGGCACGCGAGCGTGGGGCGTTCGAGCTGACGGAGGTCGACGAGGCGATGTTCATGTGGGGGCTGCACGCGGCGGCGAACCGGCTGCCGTTCCTGCCGGTGCGGGCCGGGATCGGCTCGGACGTGCTGCGGGTCAACCCCGGCCTCAGGACGGTCACTTCGCCGTACGAGGACGGGGAGACGTTCGTGGCCATGCCGGCCCTGCGCCTGGACGCGGCCCTGGTGCACGTCAGCCGTGCCGACCGGCGGGGCAACGGACAGTACCTGGGCCCGGACCCCTACTTCGACGACCTGTTCTGCGAGGCGGCGGACACGGCCTACCTCTCGTGCGAGCGGATCGTGGACACGGCCGAGCTGACCAAGGAGGCCGCACCCCAGACACTCCTCGTCAAACGGCACACGGTGACGGGCGTGGTCGAGGCCCCGAGCGGCGCGCACTTCACGTCCTGCGCCCCCGACTACGGCCGGGACGAGGCCTTCCAGCGGCGGTACGCAGCCACGCCCTGGCCGGAGTTCGCCGAACGGTTCCTCGCCGGGGACGAGCAGGCGTACCACTCGGCCGTGCAGTCCTGGCACAAGGAGGCCCACGGATGACCACGGACCCCACCCGCGCCGAGTACTGCGTGATCGCCTGCGCCGAGGCATGGCGGGACGACGGCGAGATCCTGGCGAGTCCCATGGGCCTGATCCCGTCCCTCGGCGCCCGCCTCGCCCGGCGGACGTTCTCGCCGGAGCTGCTGCTCACCGACGGCGAGGCGATGCTCGTCGGCGCCGACGGGACGGTCGAGGGCTGGCTGCCGTACCGGCAGCATCTGTCCCTGGTCACCGGCGGCCGACGGCACGTGATGATGGGCGCGAGCCAGATCGACCGGTACGGCAACCAGAACATCTCCTGCATCGGCGACTGGGCGAAACCCCGGCGGCAGCTCCTCGGAGTGCGGGGAGCACCGGTCAACACCCTCAACAACCGGACGAGTTACTGGATCCCGCGGCACTCCCGGCGGGTCTTCGTGGAGAAGGTCGACATGGTGTGCGGAGTGGGGTACGACCGCGCGGCGCAGCACCCCGGGACCGCCCGCTACCACGGCATCCCCCGGGTCGTCTCCGACCTCGGCGTCCTCGACTTCGCCACCCCCGACCACTCGATGCGGCTGGCCTCGCTGCACCCGGGGGTCACCGTGGATCAGGTCAGGGAGGCGACCGGCTTCGGCCTGGCGGTCCCGGCCGACGTGCCGTACACACGCGAGCCCACCGACGCCGAGCTGCGGCTGATCCGCGAGGTCCTCGATCCGGAGAACGTCCGGGCCAAGGAGGTCGCCGGCTGATGGAGACCGCGCTCACCCGGCTCGTCGGGGTCCGTCACCCGATCGTGCAGACCGGGATGGGATGGGTGGCGGGCCCCCGCCTGGTCTCGGCGGCGGCGAACGCGGGCGCGCTGGGCATCCTGGCCTCGGCGACCATGACGCCCGACCGGCTGCGCGAGGCGATACGCGAGGTCAAGTCCCGTACGGCGGCGCCGTTCGGGGTCAATCTCCGGGCGGACGCCATGGACGCCGGCGACCGGGTGCGGATCATCGTCGACGAGGGGGTCCGGGTCGCCTCCTTCGCCCTCGCCCCCTCTGCTGAACTGATCGCGGAGCTCAAGCAGGCCGGTGTGGTCGTCATCCCTTCCGTCGGGGCGCGGCGTCATGCCGAGAAGGTCGCGGCCTGGGGTGCGGACGCGGTGGTCGTGCAGGGCGGGGAGGGCGGCGGCCACACCGGCGAGGTCGCCACGACGGTGCTGCTGCCGCAGGTGGTGGACGCGGTGGACATCCCGGTGGTGGCGGCGGGCGGCTTCTTCGACGGGCGCGGCCTGGTCGCGGCGCTGGCGTACGGGGCGTCGGGCGTCGCGATGGGCACGCGGTTCCTGCTGACGTCGGACTCGACGGTGCCGGACGCGGTGAAGGCGGCGTACCTGGCCGCGACGGTGAAGGACGTGACGGTGACCCGGGCGGTCGACGGTCTGCCGCACCGGATGCTGCGTACGGACCTGGTGGAGTCGCTGGAGAGCTCCAGCCGTACGCGGATCCTGCTGCGTGCCGTGCGCCATGCGGCGGGGTTGCGGAAGCTGTCCGGCCTCACCTGGCAGGGCATGATCCGCGACGGCCTCACGATGAAGCACGGCAAGGAGCTGTCCTGGAGCCAGGTGCTGCTCGCCGCGAACACGCCGATGCTGCTGAAGTCCGCGATGGTGGACGGCCGTACGGACCTCGGGGTGATGGCGTCCGGGCAGGTCGCGGGGGTGATCGAGGACCTGCCGTCGTGTGCGGATCTGGTGGAGCGGGTGATGCGGGAGGCCGGGGAAATCATCGGCGGGCTGTCGGTGCACGGTGCTTCGATGCGCGCATGAACATCCGCGACGCCCGTGCCGGTTTCGCAGGCATCCTCAGCAAGGCCGAGGCCAGCAAGGGCACTGCGTGAAACGTGCGTTCCGTTTCACGGCTAGGTGCAGCGACAGCTCCGAGCCATCTCTACCGCCTCCGAGTAGGCGGCTTCCGCGTGGCCTACTGCATCGACGACGGGGAGGGCTGATTCTCGTCGTCAAGGTTGGAAATCGCCGGGCCGTGCACCGCTCCCTCCGATGCACGCACGGCGGCGGGCGGGCCGCTTCGGGCCGCCCACCGCCGTACGCACCTCGGACCCGTGGAGTTCGTCAGACCCGCTCGATGATCGTCACGTTCGCCTGCCCCCCGCCCTCGCACATCGTCTGGAGCCCGAACCGTCCGCCGGTGCGCTCCAGTTCGTGCAGAAGGGTCGTCATCAGCTTGACGCCGGTCGCGCCCAGAGGGTGGCCCAGGGCGATCGCGCCGCCGTTGACGTTGACCTTGTCGGGGTCGGCGCCGGTCTCCTTCAGCCAGGCCAGGACGACGGGTGCGAAGGCCTCGTTGATCTCGACGAGGTCGATGTCGTGGATCGACAGGCCGGTCTTCTTCAGGGCGTGGGCCGTGGCGGGGATCGGGGCGGTCAGCATGCGGATCGGGTCCTCGCCGCGCACCGAGAGGTGGTGGACGCGCGCGCGGGGCGTCAGCCCGTGTTCGCGCACCGCCCGCTCCGAGGCGAGCAGCATCGCGGCCGCCCCGTCGGAGACCTGCGAGGAACACGCGGCGGTGACGGTGCCGCCGTCGATGACCGGCTTCAGAGCGGCCATCTTCTCCAGGGACGTGTCCCGCCGCGGCCCCTCGTCGGTCGTCACGTCCCCGTGGGCCACGGTCTCCCGCTCGAAGCGCCCCTCGTCGATCGCGCGCACCGCCCGCCGATGGGACCGCAGCGCGAACTCCTCCTGGTCCTGCCTGCTGATCCCCCACTTCGCGGCGATCATCTCGGCGCCGGCGAACTGGTTGACGGGCCGGTTCCCGTACCGTGCCCGCCAGCCCTCGCTGCCCGCGAAGGGGCCCTCGGTGAAGCCCAGGGGTTCGGCGGCCTGCCGGGTAGCGAAGGCGATCGGTATCTGCGACATGTTCTGCACACCGCCGGCGACCACCAGGTCCTGTGTCCCGGACAGCACGCCCTGTGCCGCGAAGTGCACGGCCTGCTGCGAGGACCCGCACTGCCGGTCGACGGTGACGCCCGGCACCTCCTCGGGCAGCCCGGCCGCCAGCCAGCAGGTCCGCGCGATGTCACCGGCCTGCGGTCCCACGGTGTCGAGGCAGCCGAGGACGACGTCCTCGACGGCGGCGGGATCCACGTCCGCGCGCGAGACGAGTTCCTTCAGCACATGCGCGCCGAGGTCGGCGGGATGGACCCCGCTCAGCCCTCCCCCGCGCCGCCCGACGGGCGTGCGAACCGCTTCGACGATGTAGGCCTCGGCCATGGCGACTCCCCAGTGGGTTATGTGCGTACGGCGATCCCGTCCAGCACCATCGACAGGTACTGCCGGGCGATCTCCTCCGGGCTGTGCTGTCCGCCGGGCCGGTACCAGGACGCGGCCACCCACACGGTGTCGCGCACGAACCGGTAGGTGAGGCGGACGTCGAGGTCGGCCCGGAAGACCCGGGCGGCGACCCCGCGCTCCAGCGTGGACAGCCACGCCTTCTCGAACCTGCGCTGCGAATCGGCGAGGAACGCGAACCGCTCCTGCGCCACCAGCTGCTTGCTTTCCTTCTGGTAGATCGCGACGGCGGCACGGTGCCGGTCGATCTCCCGGAACGACTCGGTGACCAGCGCCTCGAGGGTCTCGCGCGGGCCCAGCCCGGCCTCCAGAACGGCGTCGTACCCGCCCCAGAGCTCGTCGAGGAAGGTGCGCAGGATCTCCTCGAGCATCGACTCCTTGGAGTCGAAGTGGTAGTAGAGGCTGCCCGCGAGCATGCCCGCGTGGTCAGCGATCTTGCGTACGGTGGTGGCGTTGTAGCCCTGTTCGGCGAAGACCTCGGCGGCGGTGTCGAGGATTTCGCGGCGGCGGGCCGGAGCGGCGGCAGCCGCGCGCTTTCCGGTCGCGGTCACCTGGGGCTTCTTGTTGGTCGGCACGGGTCCATTGTGATCTGCTCCGGTCGTCAGGGGTGCTGGCTGCTGACGGAGACGACCTCGCCCGTGAGGTACGAGGAGTAGCCCGACGCCAGGAACACGATCACGTTGGCCACCTCCCAGGGCTGGGCGTACCGCCCGAAGGCCTCGCGCGAGGTCAGCTCCTCCAGCAGCTCCGGAGTCGTCACCTTCGCCAGGTGCGGATGCATCGCGAGGCTCGGCGACACGGCGTTGACCCGCACGCCGTACTCGGCCGCCTCCATCGCCGCGCACCGCGTCAGCGCCATCACGCCCGCCTTCGCGGCGGCGTAGTGCGCCTGCCCGGCCTGGGCGCGCCAGCCGACCACGGAGGCGTTGTTCACGATCACGCCACCCGTCTCGCGCATGAGACGCAGCGCCGCCCGGGTGCACCGGAACGTGCCGCTCAGCGTCACGTCCAGCACGCGGGACCACTGCTCGTCGGTCATGTCGACGAGTGTGGACGTCCCGCCCAGGCCGGCGTTGTTGACGACGACGTCGAGCCGTCCGTGCAGCCGGACGGCCGTGTCGAAGAGGGTCCGCACCTGCGCCTCGTCGGTCACGTCGCACGGCACCGCCGCCACGGACGCCTCCCCGAACTCCGCGGCGAGTCGGGCCTCGTGCTCCTTGAGCCGTCGCGCGTGCGCGTCGCTGATCAGCACGCGCGCGCCCTCCTCGAGGAAGCGCCGCGCGGTCGCCCCGCCGATGCCCGCACCGGCGGCCGCGGTGATGACGGCGGTGCGCCCGCTGAGCAGCCCGTGCCCGGGAACGTACGCCGGGCCCTCGACGTTCTTCATGACAGCACGCTAACCTACCAAACACTTGTTAGGGAAGGAGAGTGACGGTGGACCTCGCCCATTCCCCCGCCGAGGACGCCTTCCGCGGCGAGGCCCGCGCATGGCTGCGCGCCCATGTGCCGTCCGAGCCGCTCCCCTCCCTGGAGACCGAGGAGGGCTTCGCCGCCCACCGCGCCTGGGAGGCCGAACTGGCCGCCGACCGCTGGTCGGTGGTGAACTGGCCGACGCGGTACGGCGGGAGGGACTCCGGCCTGCTCCGGTGGCTGATCTTCGAGGAGGAGTACTACGCGGCGGGCGCTCCGGGACGCGTCGGCCAGAACGGCATCAACCTCCTCGCCCCGACCCTCTTCGACCACGGCACGGAAGAACAGAGAACCCGTGTCCTCCCGCCCATGGCCTGCGGCGAGGTCGTCTGGGCGCAGGCGTGGTCGGAGCCCGAGGCCGGGTCCGACCTGGCCTCCCTCACGTCCCGGGCCGTGCGCACGGACGGCGGATGGCTGCTCGGCGGCCAGAAGACCTGGTCGTCGCGCGCGGCGTTCGCGGACCGCGCGTTCGGCCTGTTCCGCAGCGAACCGAACACCCCGAGACCCCACCAGGGCCTGACGTACGTCATGTTCGACCTGCGCGCCCCCGGCGTCACGGTCCGCCCGATCGGGCGCCTCGACGGGAAACCCGCCTTCGCCGAGCTGTTCCTGGACGACGTCTTCGTGCCCGACGAGGACGTGATCGGCGAGCCGGGCCAGGGCTGGCGGGTGGCGATGTCGACGGCCGCCAACGAGCGCGGTCTCACCCTCCGCTCCCCCGGCCGATTCCTCGCCTCCGCCGACCGGCTGCTGAATCTGTGGCTGACGCACGGCAGCCCGGCAGCGACCCGCGACCGGGTGGCCGACGCGCTGATCGGCGCCCGCGCCTACCAGCTCTTCACGTACGCGGCCGCCTCCCGCTTCCTGGAGGGCGACCCGCTCGGCCCGGAGTCCAGCCTGAACAAGGTCTTCTGGTCCGAGTACGACATCGCGCTGCACGAAACGGCGCTCGATCTCCTCGGCGGGGAGGGCGAGCCGGCGGACACGGACTGGTCCGAGCGGTACGTCTTCGCACTCGCGGGCCCCATCTACGCCGGCACGAACGAGATCCAGCGCGACCTCATCGCCGAGCGGCTGCTCGGCCTGCCGAAGGGACGCCGCTGATGCGCTTCCTCCTCGACACCGAGCAGCGCGCGTTCGCGGCCTCGCTGGACGCCCTGCTCAAGGCCTCCGACACGCCTTCGGTCGTACGGGAGTGGAGCCGCGGCGAGCACACGAGCGGCCGCGCGCTGTGGTCCCGGATCGCCGAGGCGGGCGTGTTCGCGCTGGCGGTACCCGAGGCACACGAAGGGCTGGGGCCCCGCCCCGTCGAGCTCGCCGTCGCGTTCGTCGAGCTGGGCCGGCATGCGGTACCGGGTCCCCTGGTGGAGACGGTCACCGCGGCCGCTCTCCTCACAGCGGCCGAACCGGCCCCCGCCAAGCGCTTCCTCCCCTCCCTCGCCGCGGGCGAGTCGATGGCGACCCTCGCGCCCGAGGGGTCGTACGCCCTGGACGGCGACGCGGCGACGACGCGCTTCTCCCTGTGCCCCGACGGCCTGCGCCTGGCCCCCGGCCACGGCCCGGTCCGCCCCTCCCTCGACCCCGCCCGCCGCCTCACCCCCCTCACCCCAGGGGGCGAGCTCCTCACCCCTGCCCCACCCCTCGGCCCCGCCCTCACCTGGGCGCGTCTCGCCACCGCCGCCCAGGCCCTCGGCGTGGGCCTCGCGCTCCTGGACCGGACGGTCTCCTACGTCGGGCAGCGCACGCAGTTCGGCGTGCCCATCGGCTCGTTCCAGGCCGTCAAGCACCGGCTGGCCGACGCGAAGATCGCGTTGGAGTTCGCGCGCCCCCTGGTCATGGGTGCCGCGCTGACGATGAACCCGGCCGCCGTGGCCGCCGCCAAGGTGAGCGCCTGCGAGGCCGCGTACGCCACGGCTCGCACGGCGCTCCAACTGCACGGCGCGATCGGCTACACGGCGGAGTACGACCTGTCGCTGTGGCTGACCAAGGCCCGCGCCCTGCGCACCGCGTGGGGCACCCCGGACGAGTGCCGCGCCACCGTACTCAGCGCCTTCAGTGATGGTGCTCGCCGCTGGTGAGCTCCTTGTACTCCTCGACCGAGGGCTTCGTGATCCGGGCGGCGGGCCCGAACATCGCCCTGGCCAGCCGCGCCCGCACCCGCTGGGAGACCTTGACCTGCCGCCGAACACCGCCCGCGTCGACGAGCGGCCCGATCTCGTAGGGCGGGTTCTGTTCGTGCTGGGTGAGGGTGAACAGCTGCTCCTGGGTGAGGGGCTCGTGGACCTCGACGTACTCGCCGTGCGGCAGCCGTTTGATGGTGCCGGTCTCCCTGCCGTGCAGCACCTTGTCCCGGTCCCGGCGCTGCAGTGCCAGGCAGATCCGCTTGGTGACGAAGAAGGTGATCACCGGCGCGACGAAGACGGCGATCCGCACGAACCAGGTGATCGCGTTGATGGACAGGTGCAGATGGGTGGCCACGATGTCGTTGCCGCCACCGATCAGCAGCACCGCGTACAGGCTCAGCCAGGCGGCGCCGAGGCCGGTGCGCACGGGCGCGTTGCGCGGGCGGTCGAGAATGTGGTGCTCACGTCTGTCACCGGTGATCCACGCCTCGACGAACGGATAGAGGCCGAGGGCGAGCAGGATCAGCGGGAACAGCGAGAAGGGGATGAGGACGCCCAGTTCCAGGGTGTGGCCCCAGGCGTTGATCTCCCATCCCGGCATCACCCGGATCAGGCCCTCGGAGAAGCCGAGGTACCAGTCGGGTTGAGCGCCCGTCGTCACGAGATCCGGGCGGTACGGCCCGAAGGCCCACACCGGGTTGATGCTGGCGATGCCGCCCATCACCGTCAGCACGCCGAAGACCAGGAAGAAGAAGCCGCCCGCCTTCGCCATGTACACGGGCAGGAAGGGCATGCCGACCACGCTCTTCTGGTCCCGTCCCGGCCCGGGGTACTGGGTGTGCTTGTGGTAGAAGACCAGGATCAGGTGGGCGACGACCAGCCCGAGCATGATCCCGGGCAGCAGCAGGACGTGGATCGGGAAGAGCCGCGGGATGATGTCGTGGCCGGGGAACTCGCCGCCGAAGAGGAAGAAGGAGAGGTACGTCCCGACGATCGGGATGGACAGGATCGCCCCGTCGGCGAAGCGGATGCCGGTGCCGGAGAGCAGGTCGTCGGGGAGCGAGTAGCCGGTCAGGCCGGTGATGATGCCGAGCATCAGCAGGGTCCAGCCGAACAGCCAGTTGATCTCGCGGGGCTTGCGGAAGGCGCCCGTGAAGAACACCCGCATCATGTGCACGAGCATGCCGGTGACGAAGACCAGCGCCGCCCAGTGGTGGATCTGCCGGATCAGCAGCCCGCCGCGCACATCGAAGCTGATGTCGAGGGTGGACTCGTAGGCCCTGGTCATCATGACGCCGTTGAGCGGCTCGTACGAGCCGTTGTAGACGACCTCGACGCCGCTCGGCTCGAAGAACAGGGTGAGGTAGATGCCGGTGAGGATCAGGATGAGGAAGCTGTAGAGGCAGACCTCGCCCAGCATGAACGACCAGTGGTCCGGGAACACCTTGCGCATGTTGGCCTTGGCCAGCGCGAAGATGCCCAGCCGCCCGTCGGCCCAGTCGGCGAGCCTCTCGCCCCTGCCGGGAGACTCCCCGCGAACCGCCTCGTTGCCCGATCGTGCGCCGTCCATGAGTCGTCGCCTCCCCGTCGGATCTCCCTCAGGGTGACACGACGGTCACGGCTCAGCCAACGGTGCCGACACGATCTACGGCCGCACGATCCCCAGCGCCCGCGCCGCGACCAGCCACTTCGGGAACTCGCCGACCAGGCGGTCGTACAACTCGGCGTCGGACACCTTGCGCGGATCCGCCCCCGCGTGGAAGAACCCGGCGTTGTCGACGACCCGCCTGTCCGGTACGGCGAGGTCGTTGAGCTTGCGCAGGAACTCGAACTGCCGGCTGCCCGGGTCGCCGAAGCCGACGAACTGCCAGAACAGCGGCAGCGGCGCCGCCTTGCACAGGTACCGTTCCGCGGCGAGCTTGTTGATCGGCCCGCCGTCGGTCTGGAAGATCACCAGAGCGGGAGCGGTGGACCCGCTCTCGAGGTAGTGGTCGATGACGGCGTCCATGGCCAGGTGGTAGCTGGTCTTGCCCATGTGCCCGAGACCGGCCACGATCCGCTCGATCCGCCCGTCATGATCCGCGAGGGCGATGTCGGTGACGGCGTCGACGTCCGTGGAGAAGAACACGACCGGCACGGTGCCGTCGTCGTCGAAGTGCGCGGACAGCCCGAGCACCCGGTCGGCGAGCGCCTGGACGCTGCCGTCGCGGTAGTACGGCTTCATGGAGCCCGAGTAGTCGACCACGAGGTACACGGCGGCCCGCTGCCCGTCCAGGCCGTGCTTCGTGAGGGACACCCCTGCGGTCTTGTACAGGCTGACCAGCGCGGGGGCGGTCTCCTGAACCTTGCTCAGACTGATCGCAACCATGGACCCAACCCTCCCACAGGCACCGGGATTCGTTATCTTGTTCGCCGCCGTCCCCACCGGCTCACCCGTCCCCGCCCATCGACACTCTCCAGGAGCCGGTCGTGGAACCCGAGTCCACCACGCCTTCCGAACCAGCGGTCACCACCTGCTACCGCCACCCCAGGGTGGAGTCCTACGTCAGCTGCACCCGCTGCGAACGGTTCATCTGCCCGGACTGCATGCGGGAGGCGGCCGTCGGTCACCAGTGCGTGGAGTGCGTGAAGGAGGGCGCGCGGTCCATACGGCAGGCCCGTACGGTCGTCGGCGGCCGGGTCTCGGCGACGCCGATGGTGACGTACGTGCTGATCGGCCTCAACGTCCTCGCCTACCTGGGCGAGTTGGTGCGCCCGGCGATCGTGGACCGGCTGGAGATGCTGGGCGCGGCACTCACCGGTCCGGACGGCGCGCTGTACCAGTGGCAGGCGTCGTACCCGGACGGATACCACCCCACGGGCGTGGTCGACGGGGAGTGGTACCGGCTGCTGACCGGGGCGTTCCTGCACTCGCCGCCCACCGAGGGGACCTTCGGGATCCTGCACATCGTGATGAACATGGTGGCGCTGTGGAACCTGGGGCGGGTGGTGGAGACCCAGCTCGGCCGGGTCCGGTACATCGCCCTGTATCTGCTGTCCGCACTGGGCGGTTCGGTCCTGGCCATGCTCATCGCGCCCACCACCGCCACCGTCGGCGCGTCCGGCGCGATCTTCGGCGTCGGCGCCGCCTACTACGTCATGGCCCGCCGGCTGGGCGCCGACATGAACGCCGTCAACCGCTTCATGGCGGGTCTGCTGCTGTGGCTGCTGATCTCCGCGGGCGTCACCTCGTGGCAGGGGCACCTCGGCGGTCTGCTCGCGGGCGGAGTGGTGACGCTGGCGTACGCGTACGCGCCCCAGGACCGCCGACGCTCGCTGGTCCAAGCCGGCGTGTGCGTGGCGCTGCCGGCACTGCTGCTGCTCTGCGTATGGGGCAAGGTCACCGAACTGACCGGCTGAGGCCCGACTTTCCTACCGACCCGGACCCACCAGACGTACGAGACAAAAGCCGCTTACGCCCTCCATTGACGGACACCGCTCCGTCGTCGACGTTGACCCCCTCAAGGGGGAACAACAACAAGGGGGACGCCATGGCAGCCGATACGGCCGAGCCGGCCGCCGCCGGTTTCGGGTTCGGGCCCTATCAGGTCGGACCCGAGGTACAGGCGGGTCTGGTCCAACTGGCGGGCAAGGGGCCGAAGGCGGTCCAGTACACCGAGGTCGACGGGCAGCCCGTGTTCGAGGGCGACATCGTCCTCGACCTGATCGAGGCCAAGCAGGTCGCCGCCGAGGAAGTGGTGGCGCTCCTGGAGAGCGGGGTCATCATCCCCGGCCGGCAGTTCCGCTGGCCGAACGGCCTCGTGCCGTTCGAGATCGACCCGAACCTGCCCGACCAGGGCCGGGTCACCGGCGCGATCGACCACTGGCAGCGCAACACCCGCATCCGCTTCGTCCGGCGCACGGCCCAGAACCGGGCCCAGTTCCCGGACTTCATCCGGTTCGTCCCGGGCAGCGGCTGCAGCTCCGCAGTGGGCCGGCGTGGCAACGTCCAGCAGATCACGCTGGGTTCGGGCTGCGAACTGGGCGCCGCGATCCACGAGATCGGGCACGCGGTCGGATTGTGGCACGAGCAGAGCCGGGAGGACCGGGACCAGTTCGTCACCGTCAACTGGGCCAACATCCAGCAGGGAATGGCCCACAACTTCAACCAGCACATCACCGACGGCGACGACGTCGGCGCGTACGACTACCACTCGATCATGCACTATCCGCGCTGGGCGTTCTCGAACAACGGCCAGGACACCATCGTGCCCCGGCAGAACGTCGAGATCGGCCAGCGGCAGGGGCTCAGCCCCGGCGACTGCCTCGCCGTACGGACGATGTACGCGAACCTGGAGTCGCCGGCCCGTTTCTCGGGCGTGCAGTTCACGGGGACCGTCCCTGCCGGGCAGGTCGGACGGTGGTTCACGCACAGCTGGCCGGCGCACTGGTACGTCCACTGGACGGTCGTGCCGACGGCGCCCGTGGTGGACGGGAACGCGCAGATCGAGTCGTGGGTCCAGGTGACCCGGCAGTCAGGTGGACTGCTCAAGTACTTCCTCAACATCCGCAATCTGACCGGCGGTCCGGTCGACGTCCAGGCCCGCTACGACGTGCTGGGCTGGGGCGCCAACGCGACCTGACAGGGGGAACCATGCAACCGATGGGAATGCCGGGCGAGTCCACGCCCGCAGGATGGGCCGACGCGGTCGACGCCGGTCCGGCGCCGAGCCTGAGCGGGGCGCCGGGGGCGCCGGCGGGAGCGGCCGTCACCGGGACCGGCAGCGGCATCGGCGGACCGGAGTTCGCGGGTGCCGGGTACGCGCCGCTGGGCGCGGCACAGGACGGCGGGGGCGTCACGGGCGTCCCGGCCGCGGAGAGCCTGAAGGACGGCGGGGCCGCGCCCGAGGCCCCGGAAGGGGGAGAGTCGTGATTCTGGGAGTGCAGTTCCGCGGACAGGTACCGGCGAACACCAGCCGCCGGTGGTTCACCCACAGCTGGCCGGAGGCGTGGCGGGTCGACTGGACGGTCGTACCGACGTGGCCCATGGTGGACGGCAACGCCCAGGTGGAGTGGAAGGTCCAGGTGGACCGTCAGGCAAGCAACCTGATCAAGTACTTCATCGAGATCCGCAACCTCACGGGCGGTCCGGTCGACATCGAGGCGCGGTACGCCGTGCTCAACTCCTGAGGAACATGACGACAGTTTCTGGACGGGTACTGCTCACTCCCGACCTGGGCGCCTTCTCGAAGGCCGTCCTCCGGGTGCGGGTCCTCGACGTGACACTCGCGGACGCGCCGTCACAGGAGCTCGCGGCAACGGTCCAGGACATCTCGTACGACGGGAAGGGCACGCTCGCCGTGCCCTTCCACCTGTCGGCCGACTGGACGCCGGGCCGGCGGGTCGTGGTGGACGCCCATCTCGACCGGTCGGGCAGCGGAGTCGTGGAGAGCGGGGACGCCCTGACCGTGCAGTCGCTGCCGGTGCCGGAGGAACCGGCTCCGGTGACCGTGCGGCTGCGCGCCGTCTGAGGCGGCGGCCGTCTTGGCCAGCGGCCGTCTTGTCCGGCGGTCGTCTTGAGCAGCCGCCGTCTTGACCGGCGGCCGTCTTGAGCAGCCGCCGTCTTGACCGGCGGCCGTCCTGGACAGCGGTCGTCCTGGAAAAGGCGGCGGCGCCTGCCCATTCGTCCGGTCGGGGACAAGGGGCAGGCGCCGTCTGTGTTCCGTACGCCGTTGTACGGGACGTATGGGGGTCCGTCCGTCAGACCATCAGTGCGCGGTCCGTCGGGCGGATCGGGGCCGGCAGGTCGCTCGCGCCCGTGAGGAAGCGGTCGCAACCACGGGCGGCCGAGCGGCCCTCCGCGATGGCCCAGACGATGAGGGACTGGCCGCGGCCGGCGTCACCGGCGACGAACACGCCGGGCACGTTGGTCTGGAAGTCGGCGTCGCGGGCGATGTTGCCACGCTCGTCGAGGTCCAGGCCGAACTGCTCGACCAGGCCGTTCTCACGGTCGGTGCCGGTGAAGCCCATGGCGAGGGTGACCAGCTGGGCGGGGATCTTGCGCTCCGTGCCCGGCTTCTGGGTCAGCTTGCCGTCGACGAACTCGACCTCGGCCATGTGCAGCCACTGGACGTTGCCGTCCTCGTCGCCCTCGAAGTGGGTGGTGGAGACGGAGTAGACCCGCTCACCGCCCTCCTCGTGCGCGGAGGTGACCTTGTAGAGCATCGGGAAGGTCGGCCACGGCTGGGCGAGCGCGTTCCGCTCGTCGTTCGGGCGGGGCATGATCTCCAGCTGCGTGACGGAGGCCGCGCCCTGGCGGTGGGCGGTGCCCACGCAGTCGGCGCCGGTGTCGCCACCCCCGATGACCACGACGTGCTTGCCCTCGGCCGAGATCGGAGCGGTGACGTAGTCGCCCTCCTGGACCTTGTTGGCCAGCGGCAGGTACTCCATCGCCTGGTAGACGCCCTTGAGCTCACGGCCGGGGACCGGGAGGTCACGGGCGGTCGTCGCGCCGGCGGCGATGACGATCGCGTCGTACCGCTTCTTCAGGTCGGTCGCCTTGAGGTCGCGGCCGATCTCGATGCCGGTACGGAAGCGGGTGCCCTCCGCGCGCATCTGCTCGATACGGCGGTTGATGTGCCGCTTCTCCATCTTGAACTCGGGGATGCCGTACCGGAGAAGGCCTCCGATGCGGTCCGCGCGCTCGTAGACGGCGACGGTGTGGCCCGCCCGCGTGAGCTGCTGGGCGGCGGCCAGGCCCGCCGGGCCCGAGCCGATGACCGCGACGGTCTTGCCGGACAGGCGCTCCGGGGCCTGCGGGGCGACGGTGCCCGCGTCCCACGCCTTGTCGATGATGGAGACCTCGACGTTCTTGATGGTGACGGCCGGCTGGTTGATGCCGAGCACGCACGCCGACTCACAGGGAGCGGGGCACAGGCGGCCCGTGAACTCCGGGAAGTTGTTCGTGGCGTGCAGGCGCTCGCTCGCCGCCGACCAGTCCTCGCGGTAGGCGTAGTCGTTCCACTCGGGGATCAGGTTCCCCAGCGGACAGCCGTTGTGGCAGAACGGGATGCCGCAGTCCATGCACCGGCTGGCCTGCTTGCTGATGATCGGCAGCAGCGAGCCGGGGACGTAGACCTCGTTCCAGTCCTTGACGCGCTCCTGGACGGGGCGGGACTTGGCGACCTCACGGCCGTGGTTCAGGAAGCCCTTCGGGTCAGCCATTGATCGCCGCCTCCATCATCTTCTCGGTGATCTCGGACTCGGAGAGTCCCGCTCGCTCGGCGGCGTCCTTGGCGGCGAGCACTGCCTTGTACGTGCTGGGGATGATCTTGCTGAAGCGGTCGACCGCCGTGTCCCACTCGGCCAGGAGCTTCTCGGCCACCGTCGAGCCGGTCTCCTCCTGGTGACGGCGCACCACGTCGTGCAGCCACTGCTTGTCCGTGTCGTCCAGCGCCTCGATCGAGTCGAGGTTGCCGACGTTGACGTCGTCGCGGTCGAGGTCGACGACGTACGCGATGCCACCGGACATGCCGGCCGCGAAGTTGCGGCCCGTCTCGCCGAGGACCACCGCGTGACCACCGGTCATGTACTCGCAGCCGTGGTCGCCCACGCCCTCGGAGACGACCAGCGCACCGGAGTTGCGGACGCAGAACCGCTCGCCCGTGCGGCCGCGCAGGTACAGCTCACCGCCGGTCGCGCCGTACGCGATGGTGTTGCCCGCGATCGTCGAGTACTCGGCGAGGTGGTCGGCGCCCCGGTCGGGACGGACGACCACCCGGCCGCCGGAGAGGCCCTTGCCGACGTAGTCGTTGGCGTCGCCCTCGAGGCGCAGCGTGACACCGCGCGGCAGGAAGGCGCCGAAGGACTGGCCGGCCGAGCCCGTGAAGGTGATGTCGATGGTGTCGTCGGGCAGGCCCGCGCCGCCGAACTTCTTCGTCACCTCGTGGCCGAGCATGGTGCCGACCGTGCGGTTGATGTTGCGGATCGCGACCTGGGCGCGCACCGGCTGGGCGTCGGTGGCGCTGGACGCGGCCAAAGCGTCGGCGGCGAGCTTGATGAGCTCGTTGTCGAGCGCCTTCTCCAGGCCGTGGTCCTGGGCGACGACCTGGTGGCGGACGGCGCCCTCGGGCAGCGTCGGCACGTGGAACAGCGGCTCCAGGTCCAGGCCCTGCGCCTTCCAGTGGTCGACGGCACGGGTGACGTCGAGCGCCTCGGCGTGGCCGACGGCCTCCTCGATGGAGCGGAAGCCCAGCTCGGCGAGGATCTCGCGGACCTCTTCGGCGATGAACTGGAAGAAGTTCACGACGTACTCGGCCTTGCCGGCGAACCGCTCGCGCAGCGTCGGGTTCTGGGTGGCGATGCCGACCGGGCAGGTGTCCAGGTGGCAGACGCGCATCATGACGCAGCCGGAGACGACGAGCGGCGCGGTCGCGAAACCGAACTCCTCGGCGCCGAGCAGAGCGGCGATGACGACGTCACGGCCGGTCTTCAGCTGGCCGTCGGTCTGCACGACGATGCGGTCGCGCAACCCGTTGAGCAGCAGCGTCTGCTGGGTCTCGGCGAGGCCGAGCTCCCAGGGGCCGCCCGCGTGCTTCAGCGAGGTCAGCGGGGAGGCGCCCGTACCACCGTCGTGGCCGGAGATGAGCACCACGTCCGCGTGCGCCTTGGACACACCCGCCGCGACCGTGCCGACGCCGACCTCGGAGACCAGCTTGACGTGAATCCGCGCCTGCGGGTTCGCGTTCTTCAGGTCGTGGATCAGCTGGGCCAGGTCCTCGATGGAGTAGATGTCGTGGTGCGGCGGCGGGGAGATCAGGCCGACGCCCGGGGTCGAGTGCCGGGTCTTGGCGACCCACGGGTAGACCTTGTGGCCGGGCAGCTGGCCGCCCTCGCCGGGCTTGGCGCCCTGGGCCATCTTGATCTGGATGTCGTCCGCGTTGACCAGGTACTCGGAGGTCACACCGAAGCGGCCGGAGGCGACCTGCTTGATGGACGACCGGCGCGCCGGGTCGTACAGGCGCTCCGGGTCCTCGCCGCCCTCACCGGTGTTGGACTTGCCGCCCAGCTGGTTCATGGCGATGGCGAGGGTCTCGTGCGCCTCCTTGGAGATGGAGCCGTACGACATGGCGCCCGTGGAGAAGCGCTTGACGATCTCGGAGACCGGCTCGACCTCGTCGATGGGGATCGACGGACGGTCCGACTTGAAACCGAACAGGCCACGGAGCGTCATCAGGCGCTCGGACTGCTCGTTCACGCGGTCCGTGTACTTCTTGAAGATGTCGTAGCGGTTGGCACGCGTCGAGTGCTGAAGGCGGAAGACCGTCTCCGGGTCGAACAGGTGCGGCTCGCCCTCGCGGCGCCACTGGTACTCGCCGCCGATCTCCAGCGCACGGTGCGCGGGAGCGATGCCGGAGGCGGGGTAGGCCTTGGCGTGGCGGGCGGCGACCTCCTTGGCGACGACGTCGATGCCGACGCCGCCGATCTTGGTGGCGGTGCCGTAGAAGTACTTCTCGACGAAGGCTTCGTCGAGGCCGACGGCCTCGAAGACCTGGGCGCCGCGGTAGGAGGCGACGGTCGAGATGCCCATCTTGGACATGACCTTCAGGACACCCTTGCCGAGCGCCTTGATCAGGTTCTTGATGGCCTGCTCGGGCTCGAGGCCGCTGATGAAGGTGCCCGCGCGCAGCAGGTCCTCGACGGACTCCATCGCCAGGTAGGGGTTGACGGCGGCGGCGCCGTAGCCGATGAGCAGGGCGACGTGGTGGACCTCGCGGACGTCACCGGCCTCGACGAGCAGGCCCACCTCGGTGCGCTGCTTTGTGCGGATGAGGTGATGGTGGACGGCCGCGGTGAGCAGCAGCGACGGGATCGGCGCGTGCTCGGCGTCCGAGTGCCGGTCCGACAGGACGATCAGCCGGGCGCCGTTGTCGATGGCGGCGTCGGCCTCGGCGCAGATCTCCTCGATGCGCGCGGCGAGGGCGTCACCGCCGCCGTGCACCCGGTACAGGCCGGACAGGGTCGCGGCCTTGAAGCCGGGCATGTCGCCGTCGGCGTTGATGTGGATGAGCTTGGCCAGCTCGTCGTTGTCGATGACCGGGAAAGGCAGGGTGACGCTGCGGCAGGAGGCGGCCGTCGGCTCGAGGATGTTGCCCTCGGGGCCGAGGGACGAGCGCAGGGAGGTGACCAGTTCCTCGCGGATCGCGTCCAGCGGAGGGTTGGTGACCTGCGCGAACAGCTGGGTGAAGTAGTCGAAGAGCAGACGGGGGCGCGAGGACAGCGCGGCGATCGGCGAGTCGGTGCCCATCGAACCGATCGGCTCCGCACCGGCCTTGGCCATCGGCGCGAGGATGACGCGCAGCTCCTCCTCGGTGTAACCGAAGGTCTGCTGGCGGCGGGTGACCGAGGCGTGCGTGTGCACGATGTGCTCGCGCTCGGGCAGGTCGCCCAGCTCGATCTCGCCGGCCTCGAGCCACTCGGCGTACGGCTGCTCGGCGGCGAGCTGCGCCTTGATCTCGTCGTCCTCGATGATGCGGTGCTCGGCGGTGTCGACGAGGAACATCCTGCCGGGCTGCAGACGGCCCTTGCGGACGACCTTGGACGGGTCGATGTCGAGGACGCCGACCTCGGAGCCGAGGACGACGAGGCCGTCGTCGGTGACCCAGTAGCGGCCGGGGCGCAGACCGTTGCGGTCGAGGACCGCGCCGACCTGGGTGCCGTCGGTGAAGGTGACGCAGGCCGGGCCGTCCCAGGGCTCCATCATCGTGGCGTGGTACTGGTAGAAGGCGCGCCGGGCCGGGTCCATGGAGTCGTGGTTCTCCCACGCCTCCGGGATCATCATCAGCACGGAGTGCGGGAGCGAGCGGCCACCGAGGTGGAGCAGCTCGAGCACCTCGTCGAAGGATGCCGAGTCGGAGGCGTCCGGTGTGCACACCGGGAAGACGCGGTCCAGCTTCTCCTGCGGGCCGAACAGGTCGGAGACCAGCTGCGACTCGCGGGCCTGCATCCAGTTGCGGTTGCCCTTGACGGTGTTGATCTCACCGTTGTGCGCGACGAAGCGGTACGGGTGGGCGAGCGGCCAGCTCGGGAAGGTGTTCGTCGAGAAGCGGGAGTGGACGAGGGCGACGGCCGACGCGAAGCGGCGGTCGGACAGGTCCGGGAAGAAGGGCTCGAGCTGGCCCGTGGTCAGCATGCCCTTGTAGACGATGGTGCGGGCCGAGAGGGACGGGAAGTAGACACCCGCCTCCCGCTCGGCGCGCTTGCGCAGCACGAAGGCCTTGCGGTCGAGGGCGATACCCGTGGCAGGCGCTGCGGCGTTGTCGGTGACGAAGACCTGACGGAAGACCGGCATCGTCGAGCGGGCGGTGGCACCCAGCAGCTCGGGGGCGATGGGGACTTCGCGCCAGCCGAGGACCGTGAGGCCCTCGTCGGCGGCGATCGTCTCGATCTGCGAGACGGCCTCGGCGGCGGAGTCCTCCGGCAGGAAGGCGATACCGACGGCGTAAGCACCGGCCGCGGGGAGCTCGAATCCGGCCACGTCGCGGAAGAAGGCGTCGGGCACCTGGGAGAGGATGCCGGCGCCGTCGCCCGAGTCGGGCTCGGAGCCGGTGGCACCGCGGTGTTCGAGATTGCGCAGAACGGTCAGCGCCTGCTCGACCAGCGTGTGGCTCGCCTCGCCGGTGAGGGTGGCCACGAAGCCGACGCCACAGGCGTCGTGCTCGTTGCGGGGGTCGTACATACCCTGCGCAGCAGGGCGAGCATCCATGAACGACCAGTTCTGGCCATTCGCAGAGTGCTGGGACGGCTGGCGCGGCGTACGCATCGGCTCTCCCGTCGTCGTCATGTGGCATATGCAGGTGCCGAGGGACGACGCTGGCCCTCTGCGTGTGTGCAAAATTTCGTGCAGGTTACATGATGGAGCGGTTCTCGGGAACCGGGATATTCCGTTCCAACATGCGGACGCCACGGTCGCGGCGGGGTACCGCGCCGGGCGACAGAAGTATGTGAGGACCGATGCGGACAGATCGGTGTCCATCGATCCATGGGCGGGGAGAGCGTCATCGCTCACCCCGCGGGTGTGCGGCAGGCGTCATTGCCCACAGCGCTTACGGCTCATGCCCCGTGGTTAAGCATTCGAAACCAGCAAGTAACGGCTACTTATGCGGCCCAACGCATAAGTTCAGCCGCCCTATCCTACGGCGGTTCCGAACAGACTGCCCAGGACGTACGTCACACCGGCCGCCGTACCACCGAGAGAGAGCTGCCGCAGACCACTGAACCACCAGGTCCGCGCCGTCACCCTGGCCACGACGGCACCGCAGGCGAAGAGCCCGATCAGCGCGAGCAGCAGGGCAGGCCACAGTGCGGTCGCCCCCAGCAGGTACGGCAGTACGGGGAGCAGGGCGCCCAGCGCGAACGAGCCGAACGAGGACACGGCGGCGACCAGCGGGGACGGCAGATCACCGGGGTCGATGCCCAGCTCCTCGCGGGCGTGTATCTCCAGCGCCTGCTCGGGGTCCCGGGAGAGCTGCCCCGCCACCTGCCGCGCCAGCTCGGGCTCGACACCGCGGGCCACATAGAGCGCGGCGAGCTCGGCCTCCTCGTCCTTGGGGTGCTTTCTCAGCTCCCGCCGCTCCACGTCCAGTTCGGCCTCGACGAGCTCGCGCTGCGAGGCGACGGAGGTGTACTCGCCGGCGGCCATGGAGAAGGCCCCGGCGGCGAGCCCCGCGAGCCCGGTCAGCACGATGGCCCGGTGACTCACGGACCCGCCCGCGACGCCGGTCATGAGGGCGAGGTTGGAGACCAGGCCGTCCATCGCGCCGAAGACGGCGGGGCGCAGCCAGCCGCCGTTCACATCCCGGTGCGTGTGGTTGTCGCGGTGCGCCTCGTGCAGCGTCGCTTCGGTCTCGATGATGGCCATAAGGGTCCCCCTGGGAAGCCAAGGCAAAGCTTAGTTTGGACAAGTTCTACTTTTCGACAACGCTGAACCTACGCCTTGAATTCCGTTCCCGCCACCAAGGAAAGGCTGGGCTAACCTGCGGTTATACCGTTTGGCGCTCATCCGTGTAGGAGCTCGCACATATGTCGACCGGGTGACGCTGAGGCCGGTCGGGCTCTGGCGAACCCCCTCCTGTGGGACACATTTCCCAAGGGCTCCGCGCCCGGTCAGAAGCCCCCGGAGGAGAGGCCACGTATGGCATCGATCGCCTGCATTCCCTCGGTCCCGGCGCCCGAGGACGCCGCCGGACTCCGCGAACGGGCCCGCGGGGCACTCCTCGGTCTGGCGGTCGGCGACGCCCTCGGGGCACCGGCCGAGAACATGAAACCCTCGGAGATCCGCGCGCGGTGGGGCCGCATCACCGGTTACGTCGCCGAGAAGCCGGCCGGCACCGACGACACCGAGTACGCGACCTTCTCCGGCCTCCTGCTGGCCAGGCACGGCTCCGCCCTCACCCCGGCACATGTCGAGGCGGCCTGGCACGAGTTGATCGCGGACCGGGACGAGGGCCGCTTCCGCGGAGCGGGCTTCAGCGAGCGCGGCACGCTGGAGAACCTGCGCCGCGGACTGGCCGCCCCCATCTCCGCCCAGCACCGCCACGCCTGGAGCGACGGCCTGGCCATGCGGGCGGCCCCCTTCGGGGTCTTCGCGGCGGGGCGCCCGGCGGAGGCGGCCCGGCTGGTGGCGATCGACGGTTCGGTCAGCCACGAGGGCGAGGGGATCTACGGCGGCCAGGCGGTGGCGGCGGGCGTGGCGGCGGCGATGGCGGGGGCCGGGTCGATCGCGGTGGTCGCCTCCGCCCTGGCCGTCGTCCCGGAGGACTCCTGGACGGCCCGCTCCCTGCGCAGGGCGGTGGCGGTGGCCCACCGTGGCGAACGGGCGGTCCGCTCGGCGGTGGTGATCGGCGGCTACCCGTGGACGGACCTGGCCCCCGAGGCGGTGGCCCTGGCCTTCGGCGCGTACGCGGCAGCGGACGGCGACTTCCGCGACGCCGTCCTGACCGCGGTGAACATGGGCCGCGACGCCGACACCACGGCCGCGGTGGCTGGTGCCCTGGCGGGCGCGACCCGGGGGATCTCGGCGATCCCCGCGGAGTGGGCGGCTCAGATCGGCCCCGCCCGCGGCAGCTGCCTGCCGTCGATGGCGGGGTACCACGTGCTGGACATCGCGGACCTCCTCGTACGGTCCGGCACCAGGGAACCGGCCCCCGACCGGGTCGCCTGCACACCGGGGCCCCTCCGGCGGATCGTGTCCGAGGCCCGGGGCCCGGCACGCACTCCCCCGGACGAGGCACCCGTGTTGTCGCCGGCCGCCGACGCGGACGAGATGCAGCCGTGAGCGCGCGCCGCATCGAGGGCCTGCTCCTCGGTCTCGCCGCGGGCGACGCCGCCGGCTGGCCCGCCGCCCGGCACCGGGCCGCCCGGATGCCCGAGTGGACCCGCCGCCTCACCCGCGAACTGGACACGTTCGCCGAGCAGAACGCGACGACGACGCTCCCCGTCCCGATCGCCCTGAACCAGCCCCCGGAACCCCTCCGTCTCGGCCCCTCCGACGACGCCGAGTGGGCGGTGTTCGCGGCGGAGGCCGTGCTGCGGGCCGGGGACGACAGCGTGCTCGGCGACCTGAGCCGGGAACGCCGCACCCGCGCCGCCATCGACCTGACCTGGAACGCGGCCGCGAGCGAGGTCGCGGCCGCGGCCGAGCGCGCCCCCGAGGTCGAGTCGGCGGTCCTTCCCCTGCGCGCCCGCATCTCCGTCCGGGCCGGCCTCGGCAACCTCGTCACCGGCCTGCGCCCGCCCGCCACCGGCCACGACAACCCGCACTACTTCGACGACGCGGCCTGCGTACGGGCCTGCGTGCTCGCCGTGGCGCATCCGGGCGACGCCCGACTCGCCGCCGAACTGGCCGAGTTCGACGCCCGCTACACCCAGGACGGCGACGGGGTGCACGGCGCCCGGGCGATGGCGGCGGCCCTCGCGCTGGCCCTGGCCGGCGCGGAGGTGACGGCCTGTGTGGCGGCGGCGCTCGCCGAACTCCCCGAGGAGACGGAGATCGGCCGCAACGCGCGCGACGCGCTGAAGCTGGCCCACGACGCCGAGAGCGCGTTCGCCGCGATCCCTCTGCTGGAGCACCACATCGTCGACCACGTCTACAGCTACGGCATCGCGGCGGCGGAGACGGTCCCGGTGGCCCTGGCGCTGGCCACGGCAGCGCGCGGCCGCATCGCGGAAGCGGTGCCGGCGGCGGCCTGCCTCTCCCGGGTCGCCGACTCGGCGCCGGCCCTGGCGGGCGCCCTGACCGGCGCGCTGGGCGGCGGCGACTCCATCCCGGCGTCCTGGCGCGCCACCTGCCGCACCCTCTCCGGCTGCGTCCTCCCCCGCCTCACCGGCACCGACCTGGTGGAACTCGCCGAACTCCTGGAAGCCGCACAACCGGCCCCGCCAGGAGGATGATTCGGGGCATGACGCCCAAAGAGTCAGAAAGCAGCCTGGAGGACCGGATCACCGGAGCCCTGGTGGGGGCGGCGGTGGGCGACGCCCTCGGCGGTCCCGTCGAGGGCTACTCCCCCGACCAGATCCTCGAGCGCCACGGGGGCCGCGTGCACGGCGTGGTCGGTCCCTGGAACGGCGACGCCTGGCGCACCGCCCGCCCCATCGCCCCGTACCACAAGGGCGACGGCCACGTCACCGACGACACCTTGATGACCCACGCGCTGGTACGGGTGTACGCCACGGTCCGCGACCACCTGGACGCCTACGCCGTCGCAGACCAACTGGTCCCCGACCTGATGACGACACCGCGCTGGATCCCTGAACTGGAGGCGGAGGCCCTCCCGCTCCAGCGGATCTTCCTGGCGGAGAAATGGCTGGTGACGAGGATTCACTACGGCCACGCGGACCCCCGCGAGGCAGGGGTGGGCAACATCGTCAACTGCGGGGCGGCGATGTATATGGCTCCGGTCGGCCTGGTCAACGCGGCCAACCCGCCGGCCGCGTACGCCGAGGCACTGGACATCGCGGGAGCCCATCAGTCGTCGTACGGCCGTGAGGCGGCGGGCGTCTTCGCGGCGGCCGTGGCGGCGGCGACCGCGCCCGGCGCGACCCCGGACTCGGTGGTGGCTGCGTGCCTGGACCTGGCGAAGGACGGCACCCGAACGGCGATCGAGAAGGTCTGCGAAACGGCACGCCGGTACACGGACTTCGAGTCGGCACTGGGCCCGCTGCGGGAGGCGGTCGCGCCCTACGACTCGGTGGGCCCGGACTACCGCTCTCCCTCCCTGGCCGCCCGCCGTCCCTCCCGCCTGCACGCCGTCGAGGAACTTCCCGTCGCGCTGGGCATGCTGGTGGTGGCGTCCGGCGACTACCGGCAAGCGGTCCTCGGAGCGGTCAACTACGGCCGCGACTGCGACTCCATCGCGACGATGGCAGGGGCGATCGCGGGAGCCCTCGGCGCCCCCGTCCCGGAGGACTGGGCGAAGACGGTCGCGGAGTCCAGCCGCCTGGACCTGTGGCAGCCGCCCCGCACGCTCACCGAGGTCACGAGGGAGATCTTCGAAAGGGACGTCCTGCGCCGCCGGACCCACGAGCAGGCGTTCACCCGGCTCGGAGGCCCGAAATGCTCCGACTGACCTGGGTCCAGCCGGAGGACCTCCTCGGCCACGAACTCCGCCAGGCACGGCAGGACGGCCGAGAGCCCGCGGCGATCGCCGCGAGATGGAGAGCGGCGGGGGGCTCGCAGGCTCCGGAACGGGCGGGGGCATCGGGTGAACAGGCATCGCGCTATCTACGACTGCTCGCGGAAGACCTACTGGACGAACTGGCGGACCTGCCGAGCAGCTTGAAGGACGACGAACCGACGGACCTGGAGAAGATCAGGTCCCTGTGCCCGAACTGGCCGAAGTCCGCGCAGCCATGCCGTCAGCCTGCGGGCAGTCGTGGCGCTGGGGCGATGGGGGTCCCCCCGCTCGAGCGAAGCCAAGAGTGGGGGAGGGTGGGCGCTGGGGGTCCCCCCTCTGGGGGAGGCACCCCGCAAGCGCGGGTGAGCGTCCCCACCTCAACGGCACCCCCCACCCCGGCCCAACTGGAAGCAGCCTGGCTGGGCCGAGCAGTCGGCTGCCTCCTGGGCAAACCAGTCGAGAAGCTCCCCCTCCAAGGCATCCGCCAACTCGCCGAATCCACCGGCAACTGGCCCCTCAACACCTGGTTCACAGCCAGAGGAGTCCCCCAAGACCTCCTCGCCGCACACCCCTGGAACCGCCGCTCAGCCACAACCTCCCTCGCCGAGAACATCGACGGCATGCCCGAGGACGACGACCTCAACTACCCCCTCCTCAACCTCCTCCTGCTCCAACGCCACGGCAGAACCTTCACCACCACGGACGTGGCAAGGCTCTGGCTCGACGAACTCCCCGCCGGCCGGGTCTTCACCGCCGAACGCATCGCCTACCGCAACCTCCTCTCCGGCATCGAACCCCCGCACACCGCCCGCCACCGCAACCCTTTCCGCGAATGGATCGGCGCCCTGATCCGCGCCGACGTCCACGGCTGGACCAACCCCGGCAACCCGGCCGCCGCCGCGGAACAGGCCCACCGCGACGCCACGCTCACGCACACCGCCAACGGCGTCTACGCGGCGATGTTCACCGCGGCCGCCATCGCCACCGCGGCCACCGGCACGTATGACGTCCACACGTGCCTCCGCACGGGCCTCACCGTCGTCCCGCCCGGATCCCGCCTGGCCAGGGCCGTCCGTCACGCGATCGAACTGGCAAGGGCGCACGACGACTTCGACGACGTCGTCGACGAACTCCACGCCCTCCACGCCGACACCCACCACTGGGTCCACGCCGTTCCCAACACCGCCCTGATCGCCGCCGCTCTCACCCACGCCGACGGCGACTTCACCGGCTCCATCTGCCGTGCCGTGTCGGGCGGCTGGGACACCGACTCCAACGGCGCCACGGCCGGCAGCATCGCCGCCCTCCTGGCCGGTACTCCCACCGCGCTGCCCGACCGCTGGACGACCCCCCTCAAGAACCGACTGGCCACGTCCGTCGGCGACTTCGACGGCATCGCCTTCGACGCCCTGGCCCACCTCACCCATGTGGAGGCTTCCCGCCCATGACCGACATCGCCGACCCCCCGCTGAGCAGCCTGCGCGTCCTGGACCTCGCCACCCTCTTCGCCGGCCCCCTCGCCGCCACCATGCTCGGTGACTTCGGCGCCGAGGTCATCAAGATCGAGCACCCCGCGAAACCCGACCCGTCGCGGGGTCACGGCCCGTCGAAGGACGGCATCGGCCTGTGGTGGAAGCTCCTGGCCCGCAACAAGCGCACGATGACGCTGGATCTGTCGAAGCCCGGCGGCCGCACCACCCTCCTGCGCCTCGCCGCCACGGCCGACGTGATCATCGAGAACTTCCGCCCGGGAACCCTGGAGAAGTGGGACCTGGGCTGGGAGGAACTGTCCGCCGCCAACCCCCGCCTGATCCTCACCCGGGTCACCGGCTTCGGCCAGTTCGGCCCGTACGCGCACCGCCCCGGCTTCGGCACCCTCGCCGAGGCGATGAGCGGCTTCGCCGCGATCACCGGCGAACCTGACGCGCCCCCGACGCTCCCGCCGTTCGGCCTGGCCGACTCCATCGCGGGCCTGGCGACGGCGTACGCGGTGATGACGGCGCTGGCGGCCCGCGAGCGCACGGGCGAGGGCCAGGTCGTCGACATGGCGATCATCGAGCCGATCCTGACGGTCCTCGGCCCGCAGCCGACCTGGTACGACCAGTTGGGATACGTGCAGGAACGCACCGGCAACCGATCCGCCAACAACGCCCCGCGCAACGCCTACCGCACGGCGGACGGCTCCTGGGTCGCCGTCTCGACGTCAGCCCAGTCGGTGGCGGAGCGCCTGATGCGGCTGGTCGGCCGCCCGGAGCTGATCGACGAGCCGTGGTTCGCCACGGGTGCCGACCGCGCCCGCCACGCCGACGTCCTCGACGAAGCGGTCGGCACCTGGATCGCCCGGCACACCCGCGCCGACGTGCTCGCGGCCTTCGAGAAGGCCGAGGCCGCGGTGGCGCCGATCCAGGACGTACGGGACGTGCTGAGGGACCCGCAGTACGGGGCCCTCGACACGGTCACCACCGTCGACGACCCCGAACTGGGCCCCCTCCGCATGCAGAACGTCCTCTTCCGCCTCTCCTCCACCCCCGGCGCGATCCGCTGGGCGGGCCGCCCCCACGGCGCGGACACGGCGGAGATCCTCACCGAACTGGGCCTGACCGCCGCGGAACTGGCCGTCCTGCGCAGCGAGGGCGCCCTGTGACGCCGGCACCCCTCACCTGGCTCTACGCCCCGGGCGACCGCCCGCACATCGTCGCGAAGGCCCTGCTCTCCGGTGCCGACGTGGTCGTGATCGACCTCGAGGACGCGGTCGCCCCGGACCGCAAGGACTACGCCCGTGCGGCCACGGCCGAGTTGCTCTCCGAGGCCCAGCCGGTAGCGGTCCACGTCCGGGTGAACGCCGTGGACGGCCCGCTGGCCGCCGCCGACCTCGAGGTGGTGGCGGCCCTGCCCGGGGTCTCGGGGGTAAGACTCCCGAAGGTGACCTCGGCTCGGCAGGTCGTCGGCATCGCCGAGGGGACACGTTCCGCCGAGGGCGGCGTGCCTGCCCTCTACGCCCTTCTGGAAACCGCGCTGGGTGTCGAGCACGCGTACGCCATCGCCGCCGCGCACCCCTCCCTCCGGGGTATCGCCCTCGGTGAGGCGGATCTACGGGCCGACCTGGGCGTACGCGCCGACGCCGGCCTCGACTGGTCCCGCTCCCGCGTCATCGTGGCGGCGAGGGCTGCCGGCCTGGCGCCGCCGCCCCAGTCGGTCCATCCCGACACCAGGGACCTGGACGCCCTCGCTGCGTCCTGCGCTCGCGGCCGGGCGCTGGGCTTCCTGGGGCGGGCCGCGATCCACCCCCGCCAGCTCCCGGTCATCGAACGGGCCTACCTCCCCACCGCCGAGGAGATCGAAGAGGCGGAACTCGTCGTCAAGACCGCGGCGGCGGAACAGGGCGCCCAGACCCTGCCGGACGGCGGCTTCGTCGACGCGGCGGTGGTGGCGGCGGCGCAACGCACACTGGCACTGGCCCGCAGGGGCTGAGCGCACGACGAGGGCGCCCGGCCCTGTTCGATGCGGCTGCCGCCGCGTGGCCCGGACGCCCTCGCCCTCGTACGACCAGTTGTCAGCTCTTCTTGCCCGCCGACTCGGCCTCGTCCTTCACACGGTCCTTCAGGTCGTCGTCCTCGTCGTTCTCTTCGTCCTTGAGGCCGTCCTTCACGTCGTCCTCCACGACGGAGTCGGCCTCGCTCTTCTCCTCGGCCTCGGCGTCCGCCTCCTTGGCGTCCTCCGACCCGGCTTCGCCGGCACCGTCGGTCCCGGCCGCGGGTTCGACCACCGCTTCCCGGCCCGGCCGCTTCCTGGCCGACACCACGATGTACGTCACCGCCAGCAGGAAGACCACCAGCGCGGTCCAGTCGTTCAGACGGAGACCCAGGAAGTGGTGGGCGTCGTCGACGCGCATGTACTCGATCCACGCGCGGCCCACGCAGTACGCGGCGACGTACAGGGCGAACGCCCGCCCGTGGCCCAGCTTGAAGCGGCGGTCGGCCCAGATCACGAGGAGCGCGACGCCGATGCACCACAGGGACTCGTACAGGAACGTCGGGTGGTAGTTGCCCGGGACGCGGCCGTCCGCCGAGGACGTGATGTGCAGGGCCCAGGGAAGGTCGGTCTCCTTGCCGTACAGCTCCTGGTTGAACCAGTTGCCCCAGCGGCCGATCGCCTGCGCGAAGGCGATGCCGGGCGCGACGGCGTCGGCGTACGCGGGCATCGGGATGCCCCGGCGCCGGCAGCCGATCCACGCCCCCAGCGCACCGAGGGCGATCGCGCCCCAGATGCCGAGGCCGCCCTCCCAGATCTTGAAGGCGTCCACCCAGTCGCGGCCCTCGCTGAAGTACAGCTCGTAGTCCGTGATGACGTGGTAGAGCCGGCCGCCGATCAGACCGAAGGGCACGGCCCAGACGGCGATGTCGGCCACCGTGCCGGCCCGCCCGCCTCGGGCGATCCAGCGCTTGTTGCCGAGCCAGACCGCGACGAAGACGCCGATGATGATGCAGAACGCGTACCCACGCAGCGGAATGGGGCCGAGGTACAGCACCCCGCGCGACGGGCTGGGAATGTAGGCAAGTTCCATGGCAGGGTCGACGCTACCGTGCCGGACCGGGCACACGGCAGGCAGCCCGGCTACGGGTCCATAACGGGCCGGTGTGAATCCGCCTTACTCCTTGCCGGCCTCCTCCACCATCTGCTTCAGCTTCGCCGGCGTCATCGTCCGGTCCTGGTAGATGTTCTTGCCGTTCAGCAGGACGGTCGGCGTGGCGTTGAGACCCGCCTTCTGGAAGGCCTCGTTCGACTTCACCACCCAACTGTTGTGCGTGCCGTCCTCGACGCAGGTGCGGAAGGCGGCCGTGTCGAGGCCGTCGACTTTGGCCGCGAGCTCGAGGAGCTCGCTGTTCTTGGCGAATGCGTCGTCCGCCTCCGGCGGCTGGTTCTCGTACAGCACGTCGTGGTACGCGGTGAACTTTCCGGTGTCCTGCGCGCAGGCCGCGGCGTTGGCGGCGTTCCGGGAGCCGGTGCCGCCCGCGATGCCGTCGATGAGGGTGGCCAGGCGGTACTCCACCTTCAGTTTTCCTGAGTCCGTCAGCTCGTGGATCGTCGAGCGGTAGCCGTCCTCGAAGGCCTGGCAGGCCGGGCAGCGGAAGTCCTCCCACACCGTGAGCGTGGACTTGGCGCCCTCCTTGCCCGCCGGGATCACCAGGGCGTCCTTGCCCTGCGCCCCCGAAGGCGCCGTGACCGGGCCCGAGCTGTCGCTGCTGCTGTCGTCCTTGCCGGTGTTCGCGGCGATCACGCCGATCACCGCGGCGAGGCCCAGGACGCAGACGATGCTGGCGCCGACGATCAGAGTCCGCCGCCGCTTCTCCGCGGCCCTCTGCTTCTCGCGCTCGACCGCCAGCCGCTCCCGTGCCGTGCGCTTACCCTCACGATTCTTCTCGCTCACACCCCGAGAACGAACCGGGGAGGCGCTGCGCGCCTCCCCGGTCCCAGGTCCACTCGTTCGAGTGACCGAATTTTCTACACCTGCCCGCGCACGCCCTTCGCCAGTTCCCCGGCGAGCGCGCGGACGGCCTCGATGCCGGCCGCGTGGTCCGCAGCGTCCAGCATCCGCTTGACGAAGGCCGAGCCGACGATCACACCGTCGGCGAAGCCGGCGACCTCGGCGGCCTGCTCGGTGTTGGAGACGCCGAGGCCGACGCAGACCGGCAGGTCGGTGCCGGTGCCGCGGGTGCGCTCCACCAGGTCCTGAGCCTGCGCGCCCACCGACTCACGGGTGCCGGTGACACCCATGAGCGAGGCGGCGTAGACGAAGCCGCTGCCTGCCGCGGTGATCTGCGCGAGTCGCTCGTTCCTGCTGCTGGGCGCCACGACGAAGACCGTCGCGAGGCCGTGCTTCTCGGCGTGCTCCCTCCACAGCGCCGACTCCTGCACCGGAAGGTCCGGCAGGATGGCCCCGGCACCGCCCGCCTCCGCGAGCTCGGCGGTGAAGCGCTCGACGCCGTAGCGGTCGATCGGGTTCCAGTACGTCATGACGAGCACCGGCTTCCCGGTCGCCTCGTACGTCTCCCGGACCGTCCGCATGACGTCGGCGATCTTGACGCCGCCGCGCAGGGCGATGTCGTCGGCGGTCTGGATGACCGGGCCGTCGAGGACGGGGTCGCTGTGCGGCAGGCCCACCTCCACGACGTCGGCGCCGCCGTCGAGGACCGCCTTGATCGCCTCGATGCCGCCGTCGACGTCCGGGAAGCCGGCGGGGAGGTAGGCGATGAGGGCGGAGCGTCCCTCCGCCTTGGCGGCGGCGAGGGTGTCCGACAGCAGCTGAATGTTCCCGCTCACTTGGCGTCCCCCTCGATCTCGGCGGTGTCGGCGGCGTTGGCCGCGACCTCGGCATCGGTGTCGTACAGACCGAAGTAGCGCGCGGCCGTGTCCATGTCCTTGT
Source organism: Streptomyces sp. HUAS ZL42 (assembly GCF_040782645.1). Lineage (GTDB taxonomy): Bacteria > Actinomycetota > Actinomycetes > Streptomycetales > Streptomycetaceae > Streptomyces. Next base: position 7,296,195 of record NZ_CP160403.1, on the reverse strand, counting down.
CGCCGCGGCCGGACAGGTTGACGACGATCAGTCCGTCCTTGCCCAGTTCCCTGCCGACCTCCAGGGCGCCGGCGAGCGCGTGGGCGCTCTCGATGGCCGGGATGATGCCCTCGGTCCGCGACAGCAGGCGCAGCGCCTGCATGGCGGCGTCGTCGGTGACCGCGCGGTACTCGGCGCGGCCGCTGTCCTTGAGGTAGGAGTGCTCGGGGCCGATGCCCGGGTAGTCCAGGCCCGCAGAGATGGAGTACGGCTCCGTGATCTGGCCCTCCTCGTCCTGGAGGACGTAGGAGCGGGAACCGTGCAGGATGCCGGGCTCGCCCGCGGTGAGGGTGGCCGCGTGCTCGCCGGTCTCCACGCCGTGTCCGGCCGGCTCACAGCCGATCAGGCGGACGGAGGTGTCCGGGATGAAGGCGTGGAAGAGGCCGATGGCGTTGGAGCCGCCGCCGACGCACGCGACGGCCGCGTCGGGCAGGCGCCCGGCGCGCTCCAGGAGCTGGCGGCGCGTCTCGACGCCGATGACGCGGTGGAAGTCGCGGACCATGGCGGGGAAGGGGTGCGGTCCGGCCACGGTCCCGAACAGGTAGTGGGTGTGGTCGACGTTGGCGACCCAGTCGCGGAAGGCCTCGTTGATCGCGTCCTTCAGCGTGCGGCTGCCGGACTTCACCGCGACGACCTCGGCGCCGAGCATGCGCATACGGGCCACGTTGAGGGCCTGGCGCTTGGTGTCGATCTCGCCCATGTAGATCGTGCACTCGAGGCCGAAGAGCGCACAGGCGGTGGCGGTGGCGACGCCGTGCTGCCCGGCGCCGGTCTCGGCGATGACGCGGGTCTTGCCCATGCGCTTGGTGAGCAGGGCCTGACCGAGCACGTTGTTGATCTTGTGGGAGCCGGTGTGGTTGAGATCCTCGCGCTTGAGGAACACGCGAGCGCCGCCGGCGTGCGCCGCGAAACGGGGCACTTCCGTGAGAGAGCTGGGGCGTCCGGTGTAGTTCACCAGCAGGTCGTCGAGCTCTCGGGCGAAGTCGGGGTCGTGCTTGGCCTTGTCGTACTCGACGGCCACCTCGTCCACGGCGGCTACGAGGGCCTCCGGGATGAACTTGCCGCCGAACGCGCCGAAGTAGCCCTCGGCGCTGGGGACTTGACCCTGCGGGTCGGGGATGAAGAAGTCGCTGGGCATGCGGAAACCTCACGGTGAGTATGTGTTGAGTGCACTGATCGCCGTGGGGCGTGGGGTTGTCAGTTGGCTGCGGATCGTTGTGGTTGATCGCGCCCGCGCGGCGGAGCCGCACATTCAGAAGCGCCCCGCGCCCCTTAGGTTGGCTGCTGCCATCGCATGCCGTTGACTTGCCCCGGCTCATCGCCGATGACGTACCGCACGCGCCGGCCGTGCACCCGGCGTGCGGGCGCGCGGCAGCCACGGGGCCGGCAGCCGCGCGCGAGGCGGGCGTAGCGGTCCGTGGTCGTCACGGTCGTCGGGAGAGTCATCGGGGCGAGCCTAGCGGGTGATCAGCCCCGGCCGTGCCGCAGTGCGGGGTGTTCGCCCGCCGCGACCAGGTCGGAGACCGCGGCCTTGGGATCCTTCCCCGTCACCAGGGACTCGCCCACCAGGACCGCGTCGGCGCCGGCGTTGGCGTACGCGATGAGGTCGTGCGGGCCGCGGACGCCGGACTCGGCGATCTTGACGATGCCGTCGGGGATCTCGGGGGCGACCCGCTCGAACGTCGAGCGGTCCACCTCCAGGGTCTTCAGGTTCCGCGCGTTGACGCCGATCACCTTCGCGCCCGCGTCCACCGCACGCTCGACCTCGTCCTCGTCGTGGACCTCGACGAGCGGGGTGAGACCGATGGACACCGCACGCTCGATCAGCGACTCCAGCGCCGGCTGGTCCAGCGCCGCCACGATCAGCAGCGCCAGATCGGCGCCGTACGCCCGCGCCTCCCACAGCTGGTACGCCGTGACGATGAAGTCCTTGCGCAGCACCGGGATGTCCACGCGCGCGCGGACCGCCTCCAGGTCGGCGAGCGAACCGCCGAAGCGGCGCTGCTCGGTGAGGACGGAGATGACGGCCGCGCCGCCCGCCTCGTAGTCCGCGGCCAGGCCCGCCGGGTCGGCGATCGCGGCCAGCGCGCCCTTGGACGGGCTGGAGCGCTTGACCTCGCAGATGACCTTGACGCCGTCTCCGCGTAGCGCGGCGACCCCGTCCTTGGCAGCGGGAGCCTTCGCCGCGCGCTCCTTGAGCTCGTCGAGGCTGACGCGTGCCTGCCGCTCCGCGAGGTCGGCACGGACGCCGTCGATGATCTCGTCGAGCACACTCACGCGAGCGGCCCCCTTCCGGACGGTTGGCGGTTCCAGTGACCAAGGACGAATTCGATGGTCCCTGCGATGGTATCCGGAGGACGGCGCAGGCCTCGCATCCGGTTGACGCCGGTCCCACTACCTGGACATTCGGCTGTTGATCAAGGATGCAGCCAGCCACCGAACGGCAGGTTCCGGACAACGGTGAAGACCAGCAGGAAGGCCCCCAGCGTCCACAGCTGCGCCGGGCCCGGTTGCATCCGCGTCGGACGCCCGCGCACGGCACCAACCACCCAGACGGTCCACACCACGGCGAAGCCCACATAGGCGATCACGGCCGCCGCGTTGTCGTGGAGCGCCGTGAGGAAGTCCCCGTGAACGAAGGCGTGGGCGCTGCGCAGGCCGCCGCAGCCGGGGCAGTAGATGCCGGTCAGGCGCAGGAGAGGGCAGACGGGGTAGTGGCCCGGCTGATTGGGGTCCACGGTCCCGACGTATGCGAAGGCCCCCACGACGGCCGCGAGCACTCCGGCGGGGACGGCCAGCCGCTTCAGCAGGGTCCCGTCGGCAGCGGGTACCGCTTGGCTGTCGGGGTTCACGCCTCGCATTCTGCCCCACGCGGGCCGCACGCACGCGTGAGGGGCGGCCGGTCGGTCACCGGCCGCCCCTCACGCAATCGTGGGGAGCTCAGCTCTCGGCACGCACCGGCTCGGGCGTCACCGCGGTCCGGGTGTGGGCCGGGCGCACCGCGTGGATGTCCTTCGGCTGGCCCAGGCCCATGCTCTTCATGATGAGGCCGACGACACCGCCGAGGACGATGATCACCATGCCGGCCCAGAAGCCCAGCGGCTCGGCCATCACCATGAACGCGCCCGCGACGCAGAAACCGATGAAGGCGATGGTGACACCGGTCCAGGCGGCCGGGGTGTGTCCGTGGCTGCTGCCCGCCATGTGTTGCTCCTCGTTGCTGTGTACGTGTCGTACGTGTCTGAGCCGGCGTGTCCGGGCCGGATACTCGTCGTCCATTGTCCCGTACGCGCGCGCGTCCCGGGAGCGGGGGTGGCTTCCGATCGCGTCTGATTCACCACATCGGGACCGATGGCCCGGGACGAAGGTCCCTGCTGTGCGGGGGCGTCGTCAGGCGGGATCCACGCCTGTGGGGTCCTCGCCCCGGTCGAGGGCCTTCCAGATGTCCTCGGGCCGGTCGGGGTCGACGGACGGGGCCGTGCGGCGCGGGCGGGGGGTGCCGCCGCGCTCGTAGCGGCCGGACATGGCGGGCCACCGGCGGCCGTAGCGCAGGGCCAGCAGGCCCGCCAGGAGGATCAGGAGGCCGCCGGCCGCCGCGACGTAGGGCCAGGCGGTGTGGGTGAAGGCGGCCACGGTGGAGGAGGTGTCGCCGGAGGCCTGGGCGGCCTTCTCGTCGAGCGCGGAGGTGTCGGAGACGCCCAGCAGGGCGGCGGCGACCGTGCCGGCGCCGGAGAGGGCGAGCAGCCCGGCGACCAGCAGGCGACCGGCCCTGCGGACGGCGAAGACGGCGACCAGCGCGGCGAGGCCCACTATGGCGAGCGCCGCGGGCACGCCGGTGACGTCGCTGCCCTTGGCGGTCAGGGGGAAGGAGCCGCCGGCCACCGTGGCGGTGCCCTCCGCCCAGCGTTGCCGGGTCGCCAGCAGCACCACGGCCGCGCCGAGTGCTCCGCACAGCAGGGCGAGGGCGAGACTCCGGCGGCCGGACCGGACGGGGGCGGCGGCTTCGGAACGAGGGCGAGGTGCAGCAGTCACGTACCCCACTATCGCCCGAACCCCGGATGAACCGTCACCCGGGGTTCACGTGACGCTCGCCCTACCTGCCGGTCTCGCTCAGCCGGTTGGCCGTGTGCACCGCCCGCAGTACCGCCGCCGCCTTGTTGCGGCACTCCTGGTCCTCGGCGACCGGGTCGGAGTCGGCGACGATGCCCGCGCCCGCCTGGACGTAGGCGGTGCCGTCGCGCAGCAGGGCCGTGCGGATGGCGATGGCGGTGTCGGAGTCGCCCGCGAAGTCGAGGTAGCCGACGCAGCCGCCGTACAACCCGCGCCGGGACGGCTCGAGTTCGTCGATGATCTGCATCGCGCGGGGCTTGGGCGCGCCGGAGAGGGTGCCGGCCGGGAAACAGGCCGTCAGGACGTCGAAGGCCGTACGGCCCTCGGCGATCCGCCCCGTCACCGTCGAAACGATGTGCATCACGTGCGAGTACCGCTCGATGGACATGAAGTCGACGACTTCGACCGAGCCCGGCTCGCAGACCCGCCCCAGGTCGTTGCGGCCGAGGTCGACCAGCATGAGGTGCTCGGCGCGCTCCTTGGGGTCGGCCAGCAGTTCGTCGGCCAGGGACTGGTCCTCCTGCGGGGTGGCGCCGCGGTGCCGGGTACCGGCGATGGGGTGGACCATGGCCTGCCCGTCCTCGACCTTGACGAGGGCCTCCGGGGACGAGCCGACGACGTCGAACCCGTCGAAGCGGAGCAGGTACATGTACGGCGACGGGTTGGTCGCGCGCAGCACCCTGTACACGTCCAGCGCGCTTGCCGTGCACGGAGTTTCGAAGCGCTGCGAGGGTACGACCTGGAAGGCCTCGCCCGCCCGGATGCGCTCCTTGATGTCCTCGACGGCCTCCTGGAAGTCGGGGCCGCCCCAGAGCGCCGTGTACTCGGGGAGTTCGGAGGGCGGAAGCACGGCGGGCGGCTGGGCGACCGCGCGCGAGAGGTCCGCCTCCATGGCGTCGAGACGGGCGACAGCGTCCGCGTACGCCTCGTCCACACCCGTGTCGAGATCGTTGTGGTTGATCGCGTTGGCGATCAGCAGGACCGAGCCCTCCCAGTGGTCCATGACAGCGAGGTCGCTGGTGAGGAGCATGGTCAGCTCGGGCAGCCCGAGGTCGTCGCGTTCGCCGGGGCCGATCTTCTCCAGGCGGCGCACGATGTCGTAGCCGAGGTAGCCGACCATGCCGCCGGTGAAGGGCGGCATGCCGTCCTCGTGGGGGGTGTGCAGGGCCTCGATGGTGGCGCGCAGGGCGGCGAGTGGGTCGCCGTCGACCGGGACGCCTACGGGCGGGGCGCCGAGCCAGTGGGCCTGGCCGTTCTTTTCCGTGAGGGTGGCGGCCGAGCGCACGCCCACGAAGGAGTAGCGGGACCAGGAGCGGCCGTTCTCCGCGGACTCCAGCAGGAACGTGCCGGGGCGCTCGGCGGCGAGCTTGCGGTAGAGCGCGACCGGGGTGTCGCCGTCGGCGAGGAGCTTGCGGGTGACCGGAATGACGCGACGGTCGGTGGCCAGCTTGCGGAACGTCTCGAGGTCCATGGCCGCTGACCTTACTGATCCGAAGCCGGTACGCCGGAATCGGCGCCCGCGGCTTCCTTGAGGAGCACGTCGGCGTCGAAGCAGGTGCGCGCGCCCGTGTGGCAGGCGGCGCCGACCTGGTCGACCTTGACCAGCACGGTGTCGGCGTCGCAGTCGAGGGCGACGGACTTGACCCACTGGACGTGGCCGGAGGTGTCGCCCTTCACCCAGTACTCCCGGCGGCTGCGCGACCAGTACGTGCAGCGGCCCGTGGTCAGCGTGCGGTGCAGCGCCTCGTCGTCCATCCAGCCCAGCATCAGCACCTCTCCGGTGTCGTACTGCTGGGCGATCGCGGGGAGGAGCCCGTCGGCGCTGCGCTTGAGGCGCGCGGCGATCTCCGGGTCGAGGCTGCTGGATGAGGGCGTGCTGGTCATGGGGCCATTGTGCCGCGCATCACTGACAAGGCCTGGGCCGTGTCCAGGGTGCGGACCGGGACACCACGGCTGTGCCGACCGGGCCATGTCCACTGGGCGGACCCGGCACCCGGCCGTAGGCTGACTACATGTCGACCTTTGCCAAGCGTGAACGGCTCCTGCTCGCCGACCTCTTGGAAACCGCCGGTCCCGACGCACCCACCCTGTGCGAGGGCTGGCAGACCCGTGACCTGGCCGCGCACGTCGTGGTGCGCGAGCGCCGCCCCGACGCCTCCGCGGGCATCCTGATCAAGCAGCTGGCGCCTCGCCTGGAGAAGGTGATGGAGGAGTTCACGGACAAGCCGTACGAGGAGCTGATCCAGCTGATCCGTACCGGCCCGCCGCGCTTCTCACCGTTCCAGCTCAAGCAGATCGACGAGGCGTCGAACACGATCGAGTTCTACGTCCACACCGAGGACGTCCGCCGTGCCCAGCCCGACTGGACGCCGCGCGAGCTGGACCCGGTCTTCCAGGACGCCCTGTGGTCCCGGTTGGAGCGCACCGCCCGCCTGATGGGCCGCGGCACCCCGACCGGTCTGGTCCTGCGCCGCCCGAACGGCCAGACCGCGGTCGCCCACCGCGGCACCCCGGTCGTGACGGTGACCGGCGAACCGTCGGAGCTGCTGCTGTTCTCGTACGGCCGGCAGAGCGCCGCGAAGGTGGACCTGGAGGGCGACGACGACGCGATCACCAAGCTGCACGAGACCAAGCAGCTGGGTATCTAGGGGACGCGGCAAGCCCCGGCCGGGCCGGGGGCTCGGCCGGGCGTCACCTGACGGGGTGGCCCGCCTCGCGCAGCGCCTGCTTCACCTCGCCGATTCGCAGGTCGCCGAAGTGGAAGACGGAGGCGGCGAGGACCGCGTCCGCGCCCGCTGCGACGGCCGGCGGGAAGTCGGCGAGTTTGCCGGCGCCGCCCGACGCGATCAACGGGACGGTCACGTGCTTACGGACCGCGGCGATCATCTCGAGGTCGTAGCCGTCCTTCGTGCCGTCCGCGTCCATCGAGTTGAGCAGGATCTCGCCCGCGCCCAGCTCGGCGGCGCGGTGGGCCCACTCGATCGCGTCGATGCCGGTGCCCTTGCGGCCGCCGTGGGTCGTGACCTCGAAGCTGCCGGACGGGGTGCGCCGCGCGTCCACGGACAGCACCAGGACCTGGCTGCCGAAGCGCTCGGCGATCTCCTTGATCAGCTCCGGTCGGGCGATCGCCGCCGTGTTGACGCCCACCTTGTCGGCGCCCGCCCGCAGCAGCTTGTCCACGTCCTCGGGCGTGCGCACCCCGCCGCCGACCGTGAGCGGGATGAACACCTGCTCGGCCGTGCGGCGCACGACGTCGTACGTCGTCTCGCGGTTGCCCGACGAGGCGGTGATGTCCAGGAACGTCAGCTCGTCGGCGCCCTCGGCGTCGTACACCTTGGCCATCTCGACGGGGTCGCCCGCGTCGCGCAGGTTCTGGAAGTTGACGCCCTTGACGACCCGGCCGTTGTCCACGTCCAGGCAGGGGATCACTCGTACGGCCAAGGTCATGCGGAAACTCCGTGTTCTCCGCCGGGGCGGTACGCCTCCACCTCGACCTCGACGACCAGACTGGGGTCCACGAAGCCGGAGACGATGATCATGGATGCGGCGGGCCGGACGGAGTCGAACAGCTCCTTGTGCGCGCGTCCGACCTCGTCCACGTCCCGGGCATGGGTGATGTACATGCGCGTCCGCACGACGTCGTCGCGGCCGAGACCCAGCTGCTCAAGTGCCGAGAACGCGACATTGAAGGCGTTGACGGCCTGCTCGTGAGGACCGCCTCCGGCGATCTCGCCGTCCACTATCGACGTGCAGCCGGAGACCAGCACCAGGCCGTTCGGCAACTCGACCGCGCGCGAGTAGCCGAAGGTCTCCTCCCAGGGCGCGCCGGTCGTGACGCGTCGTACATCGCTCACTGGGCTACCGCCTCCAAGGCCTCTTCCAGGGTGAACGCCTTCGCGTACAGGGCCTTCCCGACGATGGCGCCCTCGACACCGAGGGGTACCAGCTCGGCGATGGCCCGCAGGTCGTCCAGCGAGGACACGCCGCCGGAGGCCACCACCGGGCGATCGGTCGCCGCGCACACGTTGCGCAGCAGCTCCAGGTTGGGGCCCTGCAACGTGCCGTCCTTGGCGATGTCGGTCACCACGTACCGGGCGCAGCCCTCCTTGTTGAGGCGCTCCAGCGTCTCGTAGAGGTCGCCGCCGTCGCGGGTCCAGCCGCGGCCGCGCAGGGTCGTGCCGCGTACGTCGAGACCGACGGCGATCCTGTCACCGTGCTCGGCGATGACCTTGGCGACCCACTCGGGGGTCTCCAGAGCCGCCGTACCCAGGTTCACCCGGGTGCAGCCGGTGGCCAGGGCGGCGGCCAGCGTGTCGTCGTCCCGGATGCCGCCGGACAGCTCCACCTTGATGTCCATGGCCTTGGCGACCTCGGCGATCAGCGCCCGGTTGTCGCCGGTGCCGAACGCCGCGTCCAGGTCGACCAGGTGCAGCCACTCGGCGCCCGCCCGCTGCCAGGCGAGGGCGGCCTCCAGGGGAGAGCCGTACGACGTCTCCGTACCGGACTCGCCGTGCACCAGGCGGACGGCCTGGCCGTCGCGGACGTCGACGGCGGGGAGGAGTTCGAGCTTCGAAGCCATCAGAGGGTTCCGATCCAGTTGTTCAGCAGCTGCGCTCCGGCGTCGCCGGACTTCTCGGGGTGGAACTGCGTCGCCCACAGAGCGGCGTTCTCGACGGCCGCCACGAAGGGCTTGCCGTGCGTCGACCAGGTCACCTTCGGCGCCCGCATCGCCGCGTTGTGCGTCTCCAAAGTCCACTCGTGGACGGCGTAGGAGTGCACGAAGTAGAAGCGCGCGTCCGCGTCCAGGCCCGCGAACAGCTCGGAGTCGGCCGGCGCGTCCACGGTGTTCCAGCCCATGTGGGGCACGATGTCGGCCTGCAGTGGCCCGACCGTGCCGGGCCACTCCTCGAGGCCCTCGGTCTCGACGCCGTGCTCGATTCCGCGGGCGAACAGGATCTGCATGCCGACGCAGATGCCCATGACGGGGCGCCCGCCGGACAGCCGGCGGTCGACGATCCAGTCGCCGCGTGCCTCCTTGAGGCCCTTCATGCAGGCGGCGAAGGCACCGACGCCCGGCACCAGCAGGCCGTCGGCGTTCATGGCCTTGTCGAAGTCACGCGTTATCTCGACGTCGGCTCCCACGCGCGCGAGGGCACGCTCGGCGGAGCGGACGTTGCCGAAGCCGTAGTCGAAGACGACGACCTTCTTGGAGATGGTCAATTCCACACCTCCAGCCTCAGGACGCCCGCGACGAGACACATCGCGGCGCCGATCGAGAGCAGCACGATGAGGCTCTTGGGCATCTGCTGTTTGACGAAGGAGATGATGCCGCCGACGAGGAAGAGACCGACGACGATCAGTACGGTGGACAGCCCGTTCATGGCCTACAGCGCGCCCTTCGTGGAGGGAAGGATGCCCGCGGCGCGCGGGTCGCGCTCGGACGCGTACCGCAGCGCCCGCGCGAGCGCCTTGAACTGGCACTCCACGATGTGGTGCGCGTTGCGGCCGTACGGCACGTGCACGTGCAGCGCTATCTGCGCCTGGGCCACGAAGGACTCCAGGATGTGCCGGGTCATCGTGGTGTCGTACTCGCCGATCATCGGCGCCATGTTCTCGGGCTCGGTGTGCACGAGGTACGGACGGCCGGACAGGTCGACGGTCACCTGGGCGAGGGACTCGTCCAGCGGGACCGTGCAGTTGCCGAATCGATAGATCCCCACCTTGTCGCCGAGCGCCTGCTTGAAGGCGGCGCCGAGCGCGAGGGCGGTGTCCTCGATGGTGTGGTGCGAATCGATGTGCAGGTCGCCCTCGGTCTTCACGGTCAGGTCGAACAGACCGTGCCGGCCGAGCTGGTCGAGCATGTGGTCGTAGAAGCCGACGCCTGTCGACACGTCGACCTTGCCGGACCCGTCGAGATCGATCTCGACGAGGACCGAGGTCTCCTTGGTCACCCGCTCCACGCGTCCCACGCGGCTCATGAACTCTCCTTCTTCAACTCACGGACCGCGTCGAGGAACGCGTCGTTCTCTTCGGGGGTTCCGGCGGTGACCCGCAGCCAGCCGGGCACGCCGTTGTCCCGGACCAGGACACCCCGGTCGAGGATCTGCTGCCACACCGTGTGCGCGTCGTCGAACCGTCCGAACTGCACGAAGTTGGCGTCGGAGGCCGTGACCTCGTAGCCGATCGCCAGCAGCTCGGTGACCAGCCGGTCCCGCTCCGCCTTCAGTTGCTCGACGTACTTCAGCAGTGTGTCGGTGTGCTCCAGCGCGGCCAGGGCGGTCGCCTGCGTGACGGCGGACAGGTGGTACGGCAGCCGTACGAGCTGGACGGCGTCCACGACCGCCGGGTGCGCGGCGAGATAGCCGAGGCGCAGCCCCGCCGCGCCGAAGGCCTTGGACATGGTCCGCGAGACGACCAGATTCGGCCGACCTTCGAGCAGCGGCAGCAGCGAGTCGCCGTGGCTGAACTCGATGTACGCCTCGTCCACGATCACCATCGAGGGCTTGGCCGTCTGTGCGGCCTCGTACAGCGCGCGCACCGTCTCCGGCGGGACCGCGGTGCCCGTGGGGTTGTTGGGGGTCGTGATGAAGACGACGTCGGGCCGGTTGGCCGCGATGGCCTTCTCGGCGGCGGCGAGGTCGATGGTGAAGTCGTCGTTGCGCGGGCCGGAGATCCAGCCCGTCCCGGTGCCGCGCGCGATGAGCCCGTGCATCGAGTACGACGGCTCGAAGCCGATCGCCGTACGGCCCGGTCCGCCGAAGGTCTGCAGCAGCTGCTGGATGACCTCGTTGGAGCCGTTGGCGGCCCACACATTGGCCAGGCCGACCGCGTAACCGGACGTGTCCGTCAGGTACTTGGCGAGCTGTGTGCGCAGCTCCACCGCGTCACGGTCCGGGTAGCGGTTGAGGTTCCGGGCCGCCTCGCGCACCCGCTCGGCGATCCGCTCGACCAGCGGTTCGGGCAGCGGATACGGGTTCTCGTTCGTGTTCAGCCGTACGGGGACGTCCAGTTGGGGCGCGCCGTAAGGGGACTTGCCGCGCAGCTCGTCCCGTACGGGAAGATCGTCGATTCCGAAGCTCACTTGCTCTCAGGCACCTTCCAACCGAACCTTGCCTTGATCGCCGCGCCGTGCGCGGGCAGGTCCTCCGCCTCCGCCAGCGTCACCACGTGGTGCGCGACCTCGGCCAGCGCGTCCTGCGTGTAGTCGACGATGTGGATGCCGCGCAGGAAGGACTGGACGGACAGGCCCGAGGAGTGACAGGCGCAGCCGCCGGTGGGCAGGACGTGGTTGGACCCGGCCGCGTAGTCGCCAAGCGAGACGGGGGCCCAGGGGCCGATGAAGATCGCTCCGGCGTTCCTCACCCGGTCGGCGACGGCGGTCGCGTCGGCCGTGTGGATCTCCAGGTGCTCGGCACCGTACGCGTCGACGACCCTCAGCCCCTCGTCGACGCCGTCGACGAGGACGATCGCGGACTGCCTGCCCTTGAGAGCGGGGACGATCCGGTCGTCGATGTGCTTGGTGGCCGCGACCTGCGGCTCCAGCTCCTTCTCCACCGCCTCGGCGAGCTCGACGGAGTCGGTGACGAGGACGGCGGCCGCGAGCGGGTCGTGCTCGGCCTGGCTGATCAGGTCGGAGGCGACGTGCACCGGGTCGGCCGTGGAGTCCGCGAGGATCGCGATCTCGGTGGGGCCCGCCTCGGCGTCGATGCCGATCTTGCCGGTGAAGTAGCGCTTGGCGGCGGCGACCCAGATGTTGCCCGGGCCGGTCACCATGTTGGCGGGCGCGCAGGACTCGGTGCCGTGGGCGAACATCGCGACCGCCGTGGCGCCACCGGCCGCGTACACCTCGTCGACGCCGAGCAGCGCGCACGCGGCGAGGATCGTCGGGTGCGGCAGACCGTCGAACTCGGCCTGCGCCGGGGAGGCGAGCGCGATCGACTCGACGCCGGCCTCCTGGGCGGGCACGACGTTCATGACCACGGAGGACGGGTAGACGGACCGGCCGCCGGGGGCGTACAGACCGACTCGCTCGACCGGCACCCACTTCTCGGTGACCGAGCCGCCGGGCACGACCTGCGTGGTGTGGTTCGTACGGCGCTGCTCGCGGTGGACGAGACGGGCGCGGCGGATGGTCTCCTCCAGGGCCGCGCGGACCGCCGGGTCGAGTTCCTCGAGGGCACGGGTCAGGGCCTCGGCGGGCACCCGCACCCGGTCCAGCTTGACCCCGTCGAACTTCTCGGCGAAGTCGATCAGCGCCGCGTCGCCCCGATGATGCACGGCTTCGCAGATCGGACGCACCTTCTCGAGGGCGGCCTGAACGTCGAAGTCGGCTCGGGGCAGCAGGTCGCGCAGGGCGGGGCCCTCGGGAAGGGCGTCGCCGCGCAGATCGATTCGAGAGATCACAGGCCCAATTCTCTCAGACCGGGGTCGGCCGTCGTCCGCACGTATCAATGGCTGATACAGATCCACGGCGGAACCCGGAAGATCGCCTTCGCGTCTAGCGTTCGGGACGTCACTGAGCGGGCATGAACGGTTGTGCTCAATCCTGAGAGCAGCCGGGAGGGGATGGAAGAGCCGTGAGCGATGGTGCCGGCATCCGCACCGAGGACCTGCCGGACGACCTGACGGCCGCCGAGGTCGGCATGTGGCAGGCCTTCCGCAACGGCAGCGTGTACGACCTGAGCAGCGGGGACACGGTCGTCGACGATCCGCACGGCGGGCATCCGTGGGGCGAGGGGCGGACCGTACGGGCCCGCATCGTCGCCTGGCTGCTCCTCGACGGCCCGCCCGCGCTCGCCGGCCGCGTGTCGTCGCTGAAGCTCGCCGGCGTGCAGATCAGCGGCACGCTGGAGCTGGCGGGCGGCACGGTGGTGCCGTACGTCGAGCTGAAGCGCTGCCGCTTCGAGCGGGAGGTCCTGCTGCCGGAGGCCCGCTTCACCACCGTGCGGCTGGTGGACTGCTCGGTGCCCCGGCTGGAGGCCGCCCGCGTCCACACCGAGGGCGACCTCCATCTCCCCCGCTGCCGCTTCCACAACGGCGTACGGCTGACCGACGCGCACATCGGTACGGATCTGCTGCTCAACCAGGCGATCGTGTACCGGGACCGCAGCGGCCGCTCGATCGCCGCGGACGGCATGACCGTGGGGCAGGACCTGCAGGCGGAGCTTCTCGAGTCGCACGGCGAGCTGAGCCTGCGCAGCGCCAACATCGGCGTCTCGCTGAGTCTGCGCGGGGCGCGGCTGGTCAACCCGTACACGCGGCTCGCGCTGAACGCCCCGCAGCTGACCGTGGAGCGCACGCTGTACCTGACCCCGGCGGGCGTCGGCGGCCAGTCGCTGAGCGGGACGACCCCGGCTCGCGGGACGCGGATCCAGCGGTTCGAGTGCCAGGGCGGGATACGGCTGGACGACGGGCGGTTCGGGGACGCGGTCGACCTCGAGCGTGCCCGGTTCTCCTTCACCGAGGACCAGGAGCTGTCCCTGCGGCGCGTACAGACACCCGAGCTGCGCTTTCTCGGGGAGCGGCCGCAGCGCGGGAAGGTCGTGCTGTCCGGGGCGCGGGTCGTCAATCTCGTCGACCGGGCGAGCGCCTGGCCGGGTCCGGGCAACCTGCACATGGGCGGTTTCTCGTACGAGAACCTCGTACCGCAGGGACCGTTCCCGCTCACCGAGCGGCTGGACTGGGTGGCCGCGGCGACCGCCGAGTACAACCCGGAGCCGTACGAACGGCTGGCCGCCGTGCTGCGGGCCGGCGGCGAGGACGAGGACGCCCGCGAGGTGCTGCTCGCCAAGCAGCGCCGCCGCCGCGAGACCCTGCCGCCGGCCGCGAAGTTCTGGGGGTACGTGCAGGACTGGACGGTCGCCTACGGGTACCGCCCGGGCCGGGCCGCCGTGTGGATGGCGGTGCTGTGGGCGGCCGGCTCTCTGACCTTCACGCACGCCGCCCACCCCCCGGTGAACGATTCCGGGCATCCGCCCTGGAACCCGGCCCTGTTCGCCCTCGACCTGCTGCTGCCCGTCATAGATCTGGGCCAGGTCGGCCAGTGGCAACTGCGCGGCGGCTGGCAGTGGCTGGCCGCCGCGATGATCGTGCTGGGCTGGATCCTGGCGACGACGGTGGCGGCGGGGGCGACGCGGCTGCTGCGGCGGAACTAGGACAGAACCAGGTCCTTTCCGGGCGGTGGCTGCGGGCGGTGGCTCCGGACGGTGCGCTCGCCGGTTTTCGAACAGTTGTTGAACAATCACACAGTTGTTGAACAGTTACCTTTTACTTGTCCTTGACCGATCCCCGTACAACTTTCCGCGGGTTGGGCAGAGGCTCTGGCGCGTCCCCGACCTGCGGCTTTTCAATGGTTGACACCATGGCTCTGCTGCCGCCGTTCATCCGTGCCTCCCGGATGACAAGGACCGTCGTCCACCCCGCCGTCGCGCTCCCCACCGACGACGAGGTGATCCTCGACGCGCCCGACGACCGCCTCGGCCCCGCCCTCGTCGCGGCCGGACGGGGCTCCTACGAGCAGGCCGCCCGGCTGCTCGCCACCACCCGTGAGCGGGCCGAATGGGAGAACCGCGACCGGTACGTGCGACGGCTCGCGGCTTTCGCGCGTTCGCGGCCCGAGTGGTTCCAGACCTGGGCCGCCGCCGCCCCGCACGATCCGGACGCGCTGCTCGTCAGGGCCCAGCTCGCGGTGGACCGCGCCTGGCCGTCGCCCGCACGGGCGGAACTGCTGCGCGACGTGAGCACCCAGATCACGGCCGCCGCACGCCGCGACAACCGCGACCCGGTGCCGTGGCGGGTGGCACTGGACCACGCGCGCGGCACCCGGGCCGGGCACACGTATTTCGGGGAGCTGTGGGAGGCGGCGGTCCGCCGCGCCCCGCACCACTACGGCTGCCATGTGGCGGCCCTGAGATACCTGGCCTCCTCCTGGCACGGCTCGCACCGCGAGTGCCTCGACTTCGCCGAACTGGCCGCGCAGGACGCCCCGCTCGACTCGCTCGTACAGGCGCTGCCGACCCGGGCGGCCCTCGGCTACCTGACCGACGACTGCGGCCCCGCCGTGCCGCGCGAGCGGCTGGACGCGGCGGCCGACCGGGCGATGGCGCTCTCCGCCCGGTTCCCGGCGGCCGACCTCTGGCCGGCCGAGATCCGGAACAAGCTGACGTACGTCCTGACACAACTGGGGCGCTGGGACGACGCCCTCGAGCAGCTGCGCCTGATCGGACCGTACGCCACCTCCTTCCCCTGGGGTCGTTTCTCGGACGATGCGCTCGGCCGGTTCCTGGAGATGCGCGACGAAGCCCGCCTGCAGGCCGGCTCCGCACAGCCACGGAGTGGGTACGCGGGACGTGCCCGCTCCGGCGACCATTAGGCTTTTGCGCCGTGACCATCGCCCGTCTCCCGCTCTTCCCACTGAACTCGGTGTTGTTCCCGGGGCTAGTGCTCCCGCTCAACGTCTTCGAGGAGCGCTATCGCGCCATGATGCGCGAGTTGCTGAAGACTCCCGAAGAGGAGCCTCGCCGATTCGCCGTCGTGGCGATCCGCGACGGCCACGAGGTGGCGCCGGCCGAGCCGGGCATGCCCGACCAGACGGCGCTGCCCCAACGCGGTCCCGCGGCCGGCTTCGGCCCGGACCCGATCAGGGCGTTCCACGGCGTGGGCTGCGTGGCGGACGCGGCGACGATCCGGGAACGGGCCGACGGCACCTTCGAGGTGCTGGCGACCGGCACCACCCGGGTCCGGCTGCTGTCGGTGGACGCGTCGGGCGCGTTCCTGACCGCGGAGCTGGAGGAGCTCCCGGAGGAGCAGGGCGAAGAGGCGGGACCGCTGGCCGAGGGCGTACTGCGGGCCTTCCGCCAGTACCAGAAGCGTCTCGCGGGAGCGCGGGAGCGGTCGCTGGCGACCGGCGCGGACCTGCCGGACGAGCCGCCCGTGGTGTCGTACCTGGTGGCGGCCGCGATGATGCTGGACACTCCGACGAAGCAGCGTCTGCTGCAGGCCCCTGACACGGCCTCCCGTCTGCGCGACGAACTGAAACTGCTTCGCTCGGAGACGGCGATCATCCGTAATCTGCCGTCGTTGCCCGCGTCGGACCTGACGCGGAGCCCGACAAGTCTCAACTGACGCAGCACCTCTGGGGAGCGGGCCGGGATGGCGAAGAAGTCCAGGAAACAGCAGCAGCCGGGCGGCACGCCCGCGACGGTGGCCCTGACGGCCGCGGGCGTGGACTACACGGTCCACGCCTACGACCACGACCCCGGCCACCCCTCCTACGGCGAGGAGGCGGCCGAGGCGATGGGCGTCTCTCCCGACCGGGTCTTCAAGACCCTGGTGGCGGACGTCGACGGGGCGCTGACGGTGGCCGTGGTCCCGGTGGCCGGCTCACTGGACCTGAAGGCGCTCGCGGCGGCCGTCGGCGGCAAGCGGGCGGCGATGGCCGACCCGGCCCTGGCGGAACGCACGACGGGCTACGTCCGCGGCGGCATCTCTCCCCTGGGCCAGCGCAGGAAGCTCCCCACGGTCCTCGACGCGTCGGCCTCCGCCCACACCACGATCTGCGTCTCGGCGGGCCGCCGCGGCCTGGAGGTCGAACTGGCCCCCGAGGACCTCACGAAACTCACGAACGCGGTCCTGGCCCCGATCGGCCGTGCGTGACCTCTCGACGACGGTCCCTTCCTCGGTTAAGTACGAGGGACATGTCGAAGAAAACCCGCAAACGCAAGTGGCGTATCAAGAAGGGCCGCTCGAACCACGGCCACCGTCCGGCGTAGAGGATTCGAATTCAGCCCGTCCGGCATTTGAGGACGAGGCCGTCAAGGCCGAAGCGGGGTCCGGGGGCCCAGCCCCCGGGTACGGGAGGGGTAGGGGCGGCGGGGGCGAAAGTCCCCGCCGCAACCACAACGAACCGTCGGCTCCTAAGTCGGCGGCGCCCCGTACGGCCCGGAAGGGTACTGCTCAGGATCCCGAGGCCCGAACAACGCCGTGAGCCCCAGATGCACCACCAACGCGGCGATGGACCACGCCAGCAACGCCCCCTTCGCCCCCAGCTTCAACGGGGCAGAAAACGTAACGCCCTTGCCCACCTGCTTCGCGTGCGCCAGCACATCCTGCGTGGGCCCGAGCCACACCCCGACCCGCCACGCCAGCAACGAGCCCAGCACCCCGCCCACGGCCAGCGCGGCGACCAGCGGCACTCCCCCACGCCTGCGCCACAGGAACACGGCGAACGCGCTCAGGACCCCGAAGCCCAGCGCCAGCAGAGTGAACGTTCCGTCGACGCCCACCGCCTGTTCGCCCTCGCTGTCCGAGAGGTAGACGACCCAGTTCCCGTTCACCACGTCCCCGACCAGCGGCACATGCGGTGCCAGCCACTTCCAGAGCACCCCGAGCAGAACACCGAGGACCGCCACGGCCACCGTGACCACGGCGGCCTCCCGCAGCTCGGTCTTCATCCCGGGACCGTCCTGTTCGTACACGGCGTCATGGGGCGCGGAGGCCACACCCGTGTACCCACCGGGCGAAGGCGGCCACGCGTGGTGCGGGGGCTGTTCGTGCGGCGGCGGGGGCGGAGTCAGCGGTGCGGTCACCCTGACATCGTGCCAGGCCCGTCTGTGCGGCGCGTCACCGGACGGCCGCCCGGCGGTAGGCCCAGGTGGCGACGGCCAGCGAGGCGACGCCGACCCCGGCGCACACGGCGAGGTCACCGACCACGAACGCCCAGTCGGGATGCGCCCCGAACGTGCGCGCGAAGGCCTCGACGCCGTACGTCGAGGGCAGCAGATCGCGCGCGAGCCGCACCACCTCCGGCATCCGGTCGGCCGGCAGCACCCCGAGCAGCAGCGCCGCCGACATGCCCAACTGGCCGAGCAGCGTGGCCAGTTCCGGCCGGGGCGCCAGCAGCCCCAGCGCCGCGCCCAGCCCGGACAGCGCGGCCCCCGCCAGCGGGATCACCGCCGCCAGCACCCACAGATGCGTCAGCGGCAGCCCGAACAGCACGCATCCGAAGACGGCGGTGACCACCGTCCCCGGCACCGTGAAGGACGCGTACGCGCCCGCCGCCCCGAGCACCACCGCCGCCGGCGGCACGGGCAGCGTGGCGTAGTGGTCGAGGCCGCCGTTCGCCCGCAGCTGCCCGAAATACTGGGCGAGCAGGTTCAGCGCGACGAAGGCCACGACGAGCACCGAGGACCCGGCCACGACGGCCTCCGCCTCGCTCCCGCCGTCCACGACCCCGCGCATCATGATCAGGATGCCGATCGACTGGAAAGTCGCCACGAACAGCAGCGGGATCCGCGCGACCCGCGCCCGGGAGAGCTGCGCCCGGTACACGGCGACCAGCGACGGCCACATCCGCGCACGCGGTCCGAGCTCGGCCGCGCCCGAGGCCGACGCCTGCGCGGCCCGGGCGCTGCCCGGCAGAACCTCTGCGGGTACGACACTCACGTCGCGCGGCTCCTCTTCGCTCCGGCTGCCATCGCGCTGTTCCGTACGGAAACGGCGGCTCGCGTGCTCAAGCCCTCACCAGCCCCTGTCGTGCGGCGCCGCCCAGCGCCAGGTACACGTCCTCCAGGCTCGGCGTGGCCAGGGTGAAGTCGTCCAGCGCGGCGAAGGCGGCTCCGCCGGTGACGGTGGCGACGATCGCGCGGGCCTCCTCGGGGGCCAGCCGCAGCGTCCAGCGGCGCCCGGAGGCGACGGCTCGGTCCCGCAGCGCGGCGACCTCCGGCACCTCCAGCGGAGCCCGCTCCCGCCAGACCAGCTCGACCCGCACTTCGCCCGCGACCCGCTCCTTCAGCCCGGAGGGGGTGTCGCAGGCGATGACCCGCCCCTTGTCCAGCACGGCGACCCGGTCGAGCACGGTCTCGGCCTCGATGACGTTGTGGGTGACGAGCAGCACGGTCGTCCCGCGCTCGGCCCGCCGCCGGTCCACGGCGGACCACACGGCCCGCCGTGCCACGGGGTCCATCCCGGTGGTCGGCTCGTCGAGCACGAGCAGCGGGCGCTCCCCGACCAGCGCGGAGGCGAAGCAGGCCAGCCGCCGCTGCCCGCCGGACAGCTTCCTGATCGGCCGCCCCGCGATCGGCGTGAGACCCAGCTCGTCGAGCACGGCGTCCCGCTCGGCCCGCGCCCGCCGCACCTCCAGGCCGCGCAGCCGCCCGGTGGTCTCGGCGGCGAGCGACACGGTCAGATCGTCGAGGGCAGTGGACTCCTGCCCCAGGTAGGCGAGGATCCGCGCCGCCCGCTCCGGGTGGCGCACGATGTCGTGCCCGAGGATCTCGACGCTTCCCGCGTCCGGCCGCATCAGCCCGGTGAGCTGGCGTACGAGAGTGGACTTCCCGGCCCCGTTCGGCCCGAGCAGCCCGAAGATCTCACCCCCCCGGACGTCCAGTCCCACGTCGTCGGTGGCCCGCACCTCGGGCGTTCCGGGAGCGCCGCGCCGCGCCCGTACCGCGGGATACGTCTTGGTCAGTCCGCGCACGGCACACACGACCTCACCACTGTGCCGAATTGCCGGTGCCGCGCGCGTACTCACAAGGCACGAGACTACGGGGTCGGGAAGCTTTGCTCGCCTTTGGGGCGCCGCAACCGATTCACTGCTCTGGCGCCGGAGCGTGCTCAGCCGCCGTCCGCACGTCGATCTCCCGCCAGAACCCCGCGCGGATCGCGTACCGGTCGTGCTCGTCGATCTGGTCGTCCTTGTGGGCGAGCAGCCCGAACCGCGCCGCGTACCTGAGCAGCTCGCCGTCGATGCGATGGGGAATCCGCGGATACATCCCCGACAGCTTCTGCAGATGGCTCTGGTCGCCCAGCCGCTCCATCCACCGCCGCGCGAAGACCTGCCCCACCTCGTACGGATCGCCGCCGACCGTGGTGATGTCCTCCTCCCGGTCGGCCCACCGCTGCTCCGCGCTGGTCAGCTGCGCGAGCGTGGGCATCGAGGTGGCCTCGGCCGGTTCCGCGGCGACACCCGGACGGTCGACCCATCCCTTGTCGGAGGACCAGCGCAGGGTCGCGGTCGCGGGGTGCTGGACGGCCTGGGCGCCGTGCGCGCGCAGGGCGGCCAGGTCCTTGGGGGTGGGCACGCCCTTGGGCGAGGGGACCCGCTCCTGCGTGCCGTTCTCCCCGGCGGTGGCCGCGGAGGTGTGCTCGCGGTCCTCGGCGGGCCGCTCGGAGGCCGGGGCGAGCGCGGAGTCGGGCAGGGGCGCGGAGAGGATCGCGGCGATTTCGGGCCGGGGCGCCGGCGGCGGCGCGCAGACCCCGCCGAGCTCCTTGGCGCGTACGGCCTTGGTGATCCACGTACGGTCCAGGACGCGCCGCTCGTCGGCCTCCGCGACCAGGTCCTCGGACTGGTTGTAGTCGCCGTCGGCGGCCTGTACGGCCCACAGGTGCACGGCGACGCCGTGCTCCTTCGCGGCCATCATGCCCGGCAGCAGGTCGCCGTCGCCCGTGACGAGGACGACGTCGGAGCAGGCGCGGTTGCGGGCCAGCTCGGTCAGCTCGGCGTGCATCGCGGCGTCCACGCCCTTCTGGGCCCAGCGTCCGTCGCTGCGGGTCAGGGCGCCGAGCCGGACGGTGACCCGGGGCATCACGCGCAGCCGGCGGTGCTCGGGCTGCGGGACGCGGTCGGGGGCGCCGTCGAACCAGTAGATGCGCAGCAGGGGGCGCTCGGTGTCCGACTCGGCCTGCTCGCGCAGTCCCTGGATGAGGGCGGCGTGGTCCACGGTGATCCGGGACCGGGAGGGCTCCCCGGCGAGGAGACTGGCGGCGGCCCCCAGCAGATACCCGGCGTCCACCAGGACGATGCAGCGGTCCACGCGACTCACCCTCTTCCCGGGAGGTTTGCTTCGGGCTTCCTTCGAGTCTGCCCGACCGCGCGGGGGTTAACGGCCTGAACTCGATCTTCGGCGTGGCGTTTCGGGGGTGCGCTTGCCGTCGAAGCCTGTCACACACGGTAATTATCCGACATGCGACTGTTGTCAGGCTATGTGAATCTGGTCCCGGCCCTGGCCCCTAGATCAGCACAGGAGGCAGATCACCATGGCCAAGAACCGGAAACAGGATCGTAAGCAGCCGCAGTCCCCGCGCGGTCAGCAGGCCGCCCCGCAGGCCACGATGGAGCCGCAGGACGAGCCCGGCGCCACCCAGATGAACCCTGCCGAGATGGCACGCAAGGGCCGGCAGAAGCGCTTCGGCCACAACTGAGACCCGCGAAAGGGCTGTTGCGGCCCGGACACACCGAGGGGCGCACCCGTGATCGGGTGCGCCCCTCGCGCACGTCGACGGCTCAGCCCGCCAGACAGGACGGTCCGAGCAGTACCTTCAGGTCGCCGAACAGGGCCGGATCCGGCTTCACCCGGTGCCGGTCGAGGCGCAGCACCGTCGTCTTGGTCGGTCCCTGGAGCTTGATCCGGACCTCGCTGTCGCCCTTGTGGTGGCTGAGGATCTCGCCGAGGCGGCTGACCATCGGCGGGGTGACCTTGACCGCCGGGATGGTCAGGATCACGGGCGCGTTGGTGCCGGCGTTGGACAGGTCGGGGACCATGAGCTCCATCGCGACGAGCCGCGGCACGTCCTCGCGCTTGTCGAGGCGGCCCTTGACGAACACGACCGCGTCCTCGACGAGTTGGGTCGACACCAGCTGGTAGGTCGCCGGGAAGAACATGCACTCGATGGAACCGGCGAGGTCCTCGACCGTGGCGATCGCCCAGGCGTTGCCCTGTTTGGTCATCTTGCGCTGCAGCCCCGAGATGATGCCGCCGATGGTGACGACCGCGCCGTCGGCGTGCTCACCTCCGGTGAGCTGGGCGATGCCCGCGTCGGCCTTGTCGGACAGCACGTGTTCCAGGCCGAAGAGCGGGTGGTCGGAGACGTACAGACCGAGCATCTCGCGTTCCTGGGCGAGCAGATACGTCTTGTCCCACTCGTCGGTGGTGAACTCCACGTCGAGTCCGAACCCGGGCTCGCTGGTGTCCTCCTCGCCCATGCCGCCGAAGAGGTCGAACTGGCCCTCGGCCTCCTTGCGCTTGACCGCGACCACGTTGTCGATCATCGGCTCGTACTGCGCGGTGAGGCCCTTGCGGGTGTGCCCCATGGAGTCGAAGGCGCCTGCCTTGATCAGCGACTCCGTCGTCCGCTTGTTGCAGACCACCGCCTCGACCTTGTCGAGGTAGTCCGGGAAGGACGCGTACTTCCCCTTGGCCTTGCGGCACCTGATGATCGCCTCGACGACGTTCGTGCCGACGTTGCGGACTGCGGAGAGGCCGAAGAGGATCACGTCGTCGCCCTGGGCGGCGAAGTTCGACTCGGACTCGTTGACGTTCGGCGGGAGCACCTTGATGCCCATGCGACGGCACTCGTTGAGGTAGACGGCCGACTTGTCCTTGTCGTCCTTGACGGAGGTCAGGAGCGCGGCCATGTACTCGGCGGGGTGGTTCGCCTTGAGGTAGGCGGTCCAGTACGAGACGAGGCCGTAGGCGGCCGAGTGCGCCTTGTTGAACGCGTAGCCGGCGAAGGGGACCAGCACGTCCCACAGGGCCTGGATCGCTTCGTCGCTGTAGCCGTTCTTGCGGGCGCCGGCCTGGAAGATGGTGAAGTTCTTCGCCAGTTCGTCGGGCTTCTTCTTGCCCATGACGCGCCGGAGGATGTCGGCCTCGCCGAGCGAGTACCCGGCGATGATCTGGGCGGCCTTCTGCACCTGCTCCTGGTAGACGATCAGGCCGTAGGTGACGGCCAGGACCTCTTCGAGGGGCTCCTCCAGCTCCTTGTGGATCGGCGTGATCTCCTGCTGCTTGTTCTTGCGCAGCGCGTAGTTCGTATGGGAGTTCATGCCCATCGGGCCCGGGCGGTACAGGGCCGAAACGGCGGAGATGTCTTCGAAGTTGTCCGGCTTCATCAGGCGCAGCAGCGAGCGCATGGGGCCGCCGTCGAACTGGAAGACGCCGAGGGTGTCGCCACGCTGGAGCAGTTCGAACGTCGTGGGGTCGTCCAGCGGGAGGCCGAGGAGATCGATGTCGATCCCCTTGTTGGACTTCACCATCTTGACGGCGTCGTCCATGATCGTCAGGTTGCGCAGGCCGAGGAAGTCCATCTTCAGCAGGCCGAGCGACTCGCAGCTCGGATAGTCCCACTGCGTGATGGTCACGCCGTCGGTGTGCCGGACCCAGACGGGCACGTGCTCGGTGATGGTCTCGCTGGACATGATCACGCCGGCGGCGTGCACACCCATCTGCCGGACCAGGCCCTCGACGCCCTTGGCGGTGTCGATGACCTTCTTCACGTCCGGCTCGTTCTCGTACATCGCGCGGATCTCGCCCGCCTCGCTGTACCGCGGGTGCTGCGGGTCGGTGATGCCGGAGAGCGGGATGCCCTTGCCGAGGACGTCGGCGGGCATGGCCTTGGTGAGGCGGTCGCCCATCGCGTACGGGTAGCCCAGGACGCGCGCGGAGTCCTTGATCGCGTTCTTGGCCTTGATGGTGCCGTACGTGCCGATCATGGCGACCTTGTCGGCGCCGTACTTCTCCGTCACGTACCTGATGACCTCGACGCGCCGGCGCTCGTCGAAGTCGATGTCGACGTCGGGCATCGAGATGCGCTCGGGGTTGAGGAAGCGCTCGAAGATCAGGCCGTGCGGGATCGGGTCGAGGTCGGTGATGCCGAGGGCGTAGGCCACGATCGAGCCCGCGGCGGAGCCTCGGCCGGGGCCGACCGCGATGCCCTGCTTCTTGGCCCACATGATGAAGTCGGCGACGACGAGGAAGTACCCCGGGAAGCCCATCGAGATGATGGTGTCCATCTCGTACTCGACCTGCTTCATGCGGTCGTCCGGGATGCCGTCCGGGAAGCGGCGGGCCATCCCCCGCATGGTCTCCTCGCGGAACCAGCTGACCTCGGTGTAGCCCTCGGGGATGTCGAACTTGGGCATCAGGTCGCGCTTCTCGAACATGCCCGTGGTGTCGATCTGCTCGGCGACCAGGAGCGTGTTGCGGCAGCCCTCCTGCCAGGCGTCCGAGGAATCGATGGCGTACATCTCGTCCGTGGACTTCAGGTAGTAGCCGGTGCCGTCGAACTTGAAGCGGTCGGGGTCGGAGAGGTTCTTGCCGGTCTGGATGCACAGCAGCGCGTCGTGCGCGCCCGCCTCGTGCGCGTACGTGTAGTGCGAGTCGTTGGTGACCAGCGGGGGGATGCCGAGCTTCTTGCCGATGTCGAGGAGCCCGTCGCGGACCCGGCGCTCGATCTCGATGCCGTGGTCCATCAGCTCCAGGAAGTAGCGGTCCTTGCCGAAGATGTCCTGGTAGTCGGCGGCGGCCTTCACGGCTTCGTCGTACTGGCCGAGGCGCAGCCGGGTCTGGAGCTCGCCGGAGGGGCAGCCGGTGGAGGCGATGAGCCCCTCGGACCACTGGGCGATGGTCTCCTTGTCCATGCGGGGCCATTTCTGCAGCCAGCCCTCGGCGTACGCGTCCGAGGAGAGCCGGAAGAGGTTGTGCAGGCCGGTCGCGTTCGCCGCCCAGATCGTCTTGTGCGTGTAACCACCCGAACCGGACACGTCGTCACGCTTCTGGTGCGGCTGACCCCACTGGATCTTGCGCTTGTTGCGCCGGGACTCGGGGGCGACATACGCCTCGATCCCGATGATCGGGGTGATTCCGGCCTTCTTCGCCGAGTGGTAGAAGTCGTACGCCCCGTGGAGGTTGCCGTGGTCGGACATGGCGATGTGGGTCATGCCCATCTCGGTACACGCGTTGAACATGTCCTTGAGCCGCGCGGCACCGTCCAGCAGCGAGTACTGGGTATGGACGTGCAGGTGCGTGAACGGCGGCTTCGACACGGCTGCGGCCTCCAAGGGAAACGTACGTCAACGGGTGTCCCACCAGCTGCGGACAGTCTGGGGGACAGCGTCGAAGTCTATGCCTCGGCACTGACACTCGGCGGGCACTCCCGCGTACCTTCGTGCGTTGGAGACGGCAGAGACGCTGTCGTCCATGCACTGCACCAGGAGGCACCCAGCGATGTCGGTTCCGCAGCTCAACGACGAGCCTCGCGGCGAGGAGATCCTCGCCGTCTTCGACACCGCCTTCGGCGAGCTCCTGGCCGCCGACCCGGCCGCGTTCCGCGTGAAGTTCCGGAAGATGGCGGCCTCGGCGTTCGCGTTCTACCGGGGTACGGCGTGCCTCTTCTACCACGACCTGGAGGCCGAGAAGCGCGGCGGCCCGTACCTGGACGAGCGCACTTCGCGCGTGTGGATCCACGGCGACCTGCACGCGGAGAACTTCGGCACCTACATGGACGCCAACGGGCGCCTGATCTTCAACGTCAACGACTTCGACGAGGCGTACGTCGGCCCCTTCACCTGGGACCTGAAGCGCTTCTCCGCCTCCATCGCGCTCATCGGGTACGCGAAGGCGCTGGGCGACGACCAGATCACCGAGCTGGTCGAGGTGTACGCGGCCGCCTACCGCGAGCGCATCCACGCGCTCGCCACCGGAGCCAAGAGCGACGAAGTGCCGCCCTTCACGCTGGACACCGCGCAGGGCGCACTCCTGGACGCCCTGCGCGACGCCCGCTCGCTGACCCGCTTCGGGCTGCTGGACTCCATGACCGAGATCCGCGACTTCGAGCGCCGCTTCGCGCCGGGCGGCGGCTCGATCGAGCTGGACGCGGCCACGCGCTACAAGGTGCTCGCGGCCTTCGACGGCTACCTGGAGACGCTGCCGGAGACCTCGCTGGCCCGCCCGGACTCCTACCGTGTGAAGGACGTGGTCGGCCGCCGCGGCATCGGCATCGGGTCGGCGGGCCTGCCGTCGTACAACATCCTGCTCGAGGGCCACAGCGACGCCCTGGAGAACGACGTCGTGATCTACATCAAGCAGGCCCAGACCCCGGCCGTCTCCCGCCACATCACCGACCCCGCGATCCGCGACTACTTCCAGCACGAGGGCCACCGCACGGTGATCTCCCAGCGCGCCCTGCAGGCGCACGCCGACCCGTGGCTCGGCTGGACCGAGCTGGGCGGCACCGGCCAGCTGGTCGCCGAGGTGTCGCCGTACGCGGTGGACCTCGACTGGGGCGACATCGACGACCCGGAGGAGATCGCCTCGGTGGTCGCCGACCTGGGCCGTGCCACGGCCACGATGCACTCGGCCGCCGACGACCAGTCCGGCGAGTCCCTGGTCCCCTTCTCCACGGAGCGGGCCATCGACGCGGCGATCGCGGCGGACGAGGAGGGCTTCGCGCCCCTGCTGGTCGACTTCGCGCACAGCTACGGCGCACGCGCGCGTGCCGACCACCAGGTCTTCGTGGACCTGTTCCGCAACGGACGGATCCCGGGTCTGTGACGGGATCCATAACGAAAAGAGCTCCGAGAGAGACCCTTTAGGGGTCTCTTACGGGAGCACGTGACACACTCTCCTCCGCTATGGACATATCCGGGACCCACCTCAGAGCCGTACGCGCGGCGCTGTTCACGGCACTCGTCGTGACGCTCAGCACCGCGTCGCACGTGCTGCTGTCGCGGGTCCCGCTGCCGCTCAACACGGTGGCGGCCGTCGCCGCCGCCGTGTTCGTCCTCGCCTACGCCCTCGCGGGCCGCGAGCGCGGCTTCGGGCGGATCGCCGCCCTGCTCATCCCGCTGGAGCTGGCCGCCGACACCGTCTTCACCACCGGCCAGCACGTCTGTTACGGCCGCGCGGGCGGCCCGGTCGCCGGCCCGCTGCGCTCGGTCGGCTGGGACGTGTTCTGCGGCAACGGCACCAGCGTGGGCTCCCCGCTGGCCGGGGTGACCGGCACCGACACCGACCGGGTCGCCGCCCTGCTCGCCCACGCCGACCCGGCGACCGCCTGGCTGCTGCTCGGCGCGCACGTCTCCGTCGGCCTCCTCGCCGCCGCCTGGCTGCGCCGCGGCGAGCGGGCACTGGCCCAGCTGCTGCGCGCGGTGGCCGCGACCACGTTCCGGCCCCTGCTGCTCGCCGTCGCAGCCGTGACCGTACGGCTCGCCCCGGCCGCGCGCCGCATGCCGCGCCCCGTCCGCCGTGCGGCCACCACCCGTGAGCGGATTCTCGTGCACTCCCTGGGACGGCGCGGACCGCCGTGCTCCGTCGCCTTCGTCTGAGCGACACCGCCCGGTTCGCCTGAGCGACATCACTTGGTTCGCCTGAGCGCCACCGCCGGGCGGCACCAGCTGAGCACGACCAGTCCCCCACACGTATCCCGCGTACGACATGTGCGCGTCCCACATGGAGATCACCAACATGAGCAAGCGGAACAGCCAGGCGGCGAAGACCCAGGCCCGGGAGCGGCTGCGCCAGGAGCGCGAGCGCCAGGCCAAGAAGGCCAAGGTCAGGCGGCAGCTCATCGTCGCCCTCTCGGCGGTCGGCGTCCTGGCTGCGGCGGGCGGCATAAGCTACGCCGTCATCCAGGCCAACAAGCCCAGCTACTGGGAGGAGGCCAAGACCGCCAAGCTGGTCAAGCCGGCCAACACCAGCGGCGAGAACGGCACGACGGTCGTCATCGGCAAGAGCACCGCCAAGAAGACCCTCGTGATGTACGAGGACCCGCGCTGCCCGATCTGCGCCCAGTTCGAGCAGACTGTCGGCTCGACGATCAAGGCGGACTACGAAGCCGGCAAGTTCAAGATCCAGTTCGTCGGCGCCAGCTTCCTCGACCGCAGCCTGACCGGCGAGGGCTCCAAGAACGCGCTCAGCGCCCTGGGTGCGGCGCTCAACGTCGGCCCCGAGGCGTTCCTCGAGTACAAGAACGCGCTGTACTCGGCGAAGTACCACCCCGAGGAGTCCGACGACAAGTTCAAGAGCGACGACTACCTGATCAAGGTGGCGGACACGGTCTCCGCGCTGAAGAACAACAAGGAGTTCCAGGACGCCGTCAAGAACGGCACCTACGACCGGTGGGCGCTGGAGATGTCCGCGACGTTCGACAAGAGCGGTGTGTCGGGTACCCCGACCCTGAAGATGGACGACAAGACGCTGACCGGATCCGACGGCAAGAACGCTCCGATGACGGTCGCCGACTTCAACACGGCGATCGAGGCGGCGCTCAAGGCCTGAACCGTCCTTCAGTAGAAGAGCGGGCGAACTTTTGCTGGTTCGCCCGCTCTTTTGTCGTACTGGTCAGTAATCTGATCGCCCGTGACCAGTCGATACAGATCATCCGAGAGCGCCGACAGACCGTCAGAGCGCGCCAACTCGCTTTCGCCGAGCCGTCGTACGGTCGTCAAGGCCGCCGCGGCCACCGCCGCTCTGGCCGGCCCGCTCGCCACGGCGCTGCCCGCTCGTGCGGCCGACGAGGCACCCGCCTTCCTGCACGGCGTCGCCTCCGGCGACCCGCTGCCCGACGGCATCCTGCTGTGGACCCGAGTGACGCCCACGTCCGAAGCGATACCCGGCTCCGGGCTCGGCCCGGACACCGAGGTGAACTGGGTCGTCGCCAGGGACAAGGCGCTGACGACCATCGTCGCCAAGGGCTCCGTCACCGCGACCGCCGCCTCCGACCACACCGTCAAGGCGGACATCCGGGGCCTGGCGCCGGCCACGGACTACTGGTTCCGCTTCTCGGCCGGCGGCACCGACTCCCCCGTCGCCCGCACCCGCACCGCGCCCGCCACCGACGCGGTCGTCTCCAACCTCCGCTTCGGTGTGGTCTCCTGTGCCAACTGGGAGGCCGGCTACTTCGCGTCCTACCGCCATCTCGCGGCCCGCGGCGACCTTGACGCCTGGCTGCACCTGGGCGACTACATCTACGAGTACGGCACCGGCGAGTACGGGACCCGCGACACGGTCGTACGGCCGCACGCCCCGGCCCACGAGATCCTCACGCTCGCCGACTACCGCACCCGGCACGGGCGTTACAAGACCGACCCCGATCTGCAGGCCCTGCACGCGGTGGCGCCCGTCGTCGCCATCTGGGACGACCACGAGTTCGCCAACGACGCCTGGTCGGGCGGCGCCGAGAACCACACCGAAGGCGCCGAAGGCACCTGGTCCGCGCGTCAGGCAGCCGCCAAGCAGGCCTATTTCGAGTGGATGCCGGTCCGCCCGGCGATCGCCGGCACCACCTACCGCCGTCTGCGCTTCGGCAAGCTCGCCGATCTCTCGCTGCTCGACCTGCGCTCCTTCCGCTCGCAGCAGGTCTCCGTCGGCAACGGCTCCGTCGACGACCCGGCCCGTACGATCACCGGGCGGGCGCAACTGGACTGGCTGAAGGCGGGACTGAAGGCGTCCGACACCACCTGGCGGCTGGTCGGCAACTCGGTGATGATCTCGCCCTTCGCCATCGGCTCCCTCTCCGCCGACCTGCTGGGGCCACTCGCCGAACTGCTCGGGCTGCCGAAGGAGGGCCTCGCCCTCAACACCGACCAGTGGGACGGATACACGGACGACCGCCGCGAACTGCTCGCGCACCTGCGCTCGAACGCGATCCGCAACACCGTCTTCCTGACCGGCGACATCCACATGGCGTGGGCCAACGACGTGCCGGTGAACGCCGGGACCTACCCGCTGTCCGCCTCGGCCGCCACGGAGTTCGTCGTCACCTCGGTGACCTCCGACAACCTCGACGACATCCTGAAGGTCCCCGAGGGCACGGTCTCCGCGGTCGCCTCGCCGATCATCCGGGCCGCCAACCGCCACGTCCACTGGGTCGACACCGACCGCCACGGCTACGGCGTCCTGGACATCACCGCCGACCGCGCGCAGATGGACTACTACGTCCTGTCCGACCGCACCAAGGCCGGCGCCACCTCCTCCTGGGCCCGCTCGTACCGCACCCGCACCGGTACGCAGAAGGTCGAGCGGACGTACGACCCCGTGTAGCCCCGGCTACAGACTGTCGAGGAAGTCGAGTGCCACCCGCCAGGTGGCCTCGGCCGCCTCCTCGTCGTAGTCCGGCAGGTCGGGGTCGGTGTAGAGGTGGCCGGCCCCGGCGTACCGGTAGATCTCCACGTCGGCACCGGCTCTGCCCATCTGCAGATACCAGGCGGACAGCCAGTCGTCCGTCTCGAACGGATCCGGCTCGGCGACATGCAACTGCACCGGCAGCTCGTCCACCGAGGCGTTCGGAGCGAGGTCCGACGTGCCGTGCAGGAGCAGCAACCCGCGTGCCTTGTCGTCGCCGAGGGCGAGGGTCTGCGCGATGGAGGCGCCCAGTGAGAAACCGGCGTACACGAGCCCGCGCTCCGAGTAGGGCGCGGCGGCCAGGACGGCCCGCTTGAGCACCTCGTCCTTGCCGATCTCCGCGTTGAAGGCCATGCCCTCCTCGACCGTGTCGAACGTGCGCCCCTCGAAGAGGTCCGGCGTCCACACCTCGTGCCCCGCGGCACGCAGCCGGTCCGCCGCCGCGCGCACCGCGGGCCGCAGACCGAAGGTCGAGTGAAAGAGCATGATGTTCATGAGGCCATGGTGCCAGCCGGGACCGACAACGCTGTCCGTGCCTCTTCACAAAAGCCACATGTTCATGGGCCCGCCCTGCCGGTTACGTTCGAAGGCATGGAGAACCTACTCCGACCCGTGATCGTGGTCGGCGGCTCGGTCGTCCTGACGCTGCTCATCGGCTGGGCCACCGACCGCCTGCTGTGTCAGGCCGACCGACGGCACTCCGAGACGCCCCTGTGGGGGCTGCTGCGCCGTGGCCGGATCCCGTACCAGCTCGTCCTGTGCGCGGCCCTGCTGAGAGGGTCGTACGACGAGGCGGAGCTGCTGCAGGAGCACCGGGTGGGCATCGGCCGCGCGCTGACGCTGGTGCTGATCGGCTCGGCGGCCTGGCTGGTGATCCGTATCGCGGCGGCGGTCGTCGAGACGTCGTACAGCCGCTACGCCTCCTCCCGCGCCCAGCGCGACCCGGCCCGGGTCCGGCGCGTGCGTACGCAGGTCTCCCTGATCATGCGGGTGGTGTCGGCGATCGTGGGCGTGGTGGCGGTCGCGTCGATGCTGCTGACGTTCCCCGCGATGCGTGCGGCGGGCGCCTCGCTGCTGGCCTCGGCCGGCATCCTCGGCATCGTCGCCGGTGTCGCCGCCCAGTCCACGCTCAGCAACATGTTCGCCGGGCTGCAGATCGCCTTCGGCGACATGGTGCGGCTGGGCGACACGGTCGTGGTGGACGGCGAGTGGGGCACGGTCGACGAGATCACGCTGACGTACCTGACCGTACGAACCTGGGACGAGCGCAGGATCACCATGCCGGTCTCGTACTTCACGTCGAAACCGTTCGAGAACTGGTCGCGCGGCGGCGCCCAGATGACCGGCATCGTCTACTGGCACCTCGACCACTCGGCGCCGACGGAGCTGATGCGCGAGAAACTCCGCGACATCCTGCGCGAGTGCCCGGCCTGGGACGGCCGCGACTACGGCCTCGCGGTCACCGACTCCACACCGAACACCCTGCAGATACGGGCCCTGGTCACGGCGAAGGACGCCGACGACATATGGACGGTCCGGGTCACGGTCCGCGAGCAGATGATCCGCTGGCTGTCGCAGGAACACCCCTACGCACTGCCCCGCGTCAACACGGCGGACGCGGTACTCCCCCCGGGCCGGCGATCCCCCGACGGCATGGTGGCACGCCGCGCCCACGAAACGCCGAGGACGGGCCGGGGCTGAGTCAGCGCCTCAGTGGCCGCGCTCGGCACCACCGTTGACCTGGATGACCTGTGAGGTGATGTGCCCGGCCGCCGGGGAGGCGAGCCAGTGGAGCGTGGCGGCGACGTCCCCGGGCGTGCCGGCCCGCCCGGTGGAGGTCTCCCCGATGAGCCGCTCCCGCCGCGACTCCTCCATCGCGCCGCCGAAGAACTCGGTGTCCTCGACGTATCCGGGCGCGACGACGTTGACGGTGATGCCGCGCGGCCCCAACTGGCGTGCCAGATCATGGGCGTACGGGTGCAGGGCGGCCTTGGCGCCCGCGTACGCCCCGCTCCCGGACCCCCGGAACGCGGCGATGGAGCTCAGGAACAGCAGCCGCCCGCCCGGCTCCGCGAGCCGGTCCTTGAGGGCTTCGGTGAGCAGCGCCGCGGTGAGGGTGTTGAGCCCGAAGTTGAGGGTCCAGTTGTGCAGGACGACATCGAGCGGCTCGTCGCTGTCCACCTTCGGTTCCAGGTACCCGGCGCCTCCGGCGCTGTGGACCAGTACGTCCACGGTGCCGAACTCGGCGGCGACGAACCGCTCCACCCCGCGTACGCTGCGCGGCTTGCTGAGGTCCGCGGCATAGGTGAGCGCTCCGGGCACCCCGGCCTTCTCCAGCACCTCGGCACGCCGCCCGAGCAGCAGCACCTGATCCCCGTCCGCGGCGAAGAGCTGGGCCGTGGCAAGCCCGATCCCGGTACCGCCACCACTGATCACGACGTTACGAGTCATGATCCGATCCTACGAAGCGAAAGCCCCCGACGGCGCTGAACCACCACGTGGGACGGCAACCTCTCAGCCGACCGGAAACGGGTGGCGCGGGAGCCCCCTAGAGAGAGCGCCGCATCCCCTGATGCGGTATCCCCGCCTCCAGATACTCCGGCCCGTACGCCACGTACCCCAACCGCTCATAAAACCCCAGCGCATGGGTCTGCGCATGCAGATCCACAGCCGTCAGCCCACGCCCCCGCGCCTCCTCCTCGATGGCCCGCACCAGCGCGGCCCCGACACCCAGCCCGCGCGCCCCGCCCGTCACGGCGAGCCGCCCGAGGGAACCGACGGACGGATCGTCACCGGCTTCCCCGTACAGCAGCCGTCCAGCCCCCAGCGGCACCCCGTCCTCGCGCACGGCCAGCACATGCACCGCCCCGGCGTCGTAGGCGTCGTACTCGATCTCCTCCGGAACACCCTGCTCGACGACGAAGACCTCCTTGCGCACCGCGAAGCACAGCTCGCGATCGGCAAGATCCTCGGCGACACGCACGACATACGACGGCAGGCTCATCCGTACGTCTCCTCGCGCACCTGGTCCAGCGCCTTCTGCAGGTCGGCCGGGTAGTCGCTCTCGAACTCGACCCACTGCCCGTCGCCGGGATGCTCGAAGCCGAGCCGCACGGCGTGCAGCCACTGCCGGGTCAGCCGCAGGCGCTTGGCGAGCGTCGGGTCCGCGCCGTACGTGAGGTCGCCCACGCAGGGATGCCGGTGGGCGGCCATGTGGACGCGGATCTGGTGGGTGCGGCCGGTCTCCAGCTTCACGTCGAGCAGCGACGCCGCTCGGAAGGCCTCGATGAGGTCGTAGTGCGTGACGGACGGCTTCCCGTCGGCCGTGACCGCCCACTTGTAGTCGTGGTTCGGGTGGCGCCCGATGGGCGCGTCGATGGTGCCGCTGGTCGGGTCGGGGTGGCCCTGCACCAGGGTGTGGTAGCGCTTGTCGACCGTGCGCTCCTTGAACTGGCGCTTGAGCGACGTGTACGCGTACTCCGACTTCGCGACGGCCATCAGCCCGGACGTGCCGACGTCGAGGCGGTGCACGATGCCCTGGCGCTCGGCGGCGCCGGAGGTCGAGATCCGGTACCCGGCCGCGGCGAGGCCGCCGATGACGGTCGGGCCGCTCCAGCCCGGAGAGGGGTGCGCGGCGACACCGACCGGCTTGACGATCACGACCACGTCGTCGTCGTCGTGCACGATCTCCATGCCCTCGACCGGCTCGGCGACGACCTGCACGGGCGCCTGCGCCTGCGGCATCTCGACCTCGAGCCAGGCACCCCCACGCACGCGCTCCGACTTGCCGACCACCGCCCCGTCCACCGTGACCTTCCCCGCGGCGGCGAGCTCGGCCGCCTTGGTCCGGGAGAAGCCCAGCATCCGGGAGATGGCGGCGTCGACGCGCTCGCCCTCCAGGCCGTCGGGCACGGGCAGGGTACGGATCTCGGGAAGGGTGCTCACCCGTCGAGTATGCCGGACGGGCGCGGTAGCCCCGACCGGAGCCTGTGGATCAAGCCCCGGGACGCGGTTCCTGTCGCCCTTGGGTTCAGTCCTTGTGGATCAGTCCTTGTGGATCAGTCCTTGTGGACGGTCCCGTCCGGGTCGAGCCCCTTGAAGGACAGCAGCACAATCAGGATGCCGCCGCAGACGATCGCCGAGTCGGCGAGGTTGAACACGGCGAAGTGCTTGGGCGCGATGAAGTCGACGACCGCGCCCTCGAAGACGCCCGGGGAGCGGAAGATCCGGTCGGTGAGGTTGCCGAGCGCGCCGCCCAGCAGCAGGCCGAGCGCGATCGCCCAGGGCAGGCTGTAGAGCCTGCGGGCAAGCCGGGCGATCACCACGATCACGGCCGCCGCGATCAGCGTGAAGATCACGGTGAAGGCCTCGCCGAAGCCGAACGCGGCACCCGCGTTGCGGATGGCCTCGAACTTCAGCCAGTCCCCGATGATCTCGATCGGCGCGTGATGCTCCAGCTTGGCGACCACGATCATCTTGCTGACCAGGTCGAGGACGTACGCGAAAGCGGCGACCGCGAACAGCACGGCGATACGGCGCCTGCCCTTCGGCCGCTCGGCCGGAATCTGCTCCGGCTCGTCCGCCGCCGCCTCTGGGGTGTCCGGCGTACCGATGATGCGCTCCGCCTCTGCCACGTGAGTCCTTCAACCTAGATACCTGACTGAGGACGAGGGTACGGCACGCCCCCAGGGTCCCATGTGATCAGTACCGGCGCTCCTGCTTCTGCTTGCACTCGACGCACAGGGTCGCCCGCGGAAAGGCCTGCATCCGGGCCTTGCCGATGGGGTTGCCGCAGTTCTCGCACAGGCCGTACGTTCCCGCGTCCAGCCGCTCCAGGGCGCGCTCGGTCTGGATCAGCATCTCGCGCGCGTTGGCCGCCAGTGCCAGCTCGTGCTCGCGCGTGATGTTCTTGGCGCCGGTGTCCGCCTGGTCGTCGCCCGCGCCGTCCCCCGAGTCGCGCATGAGCCCCACGAGGGACGCCTCGGACGACTCGATCTCGTCGCGCAGCCGGGTCCCCTCGGACAGCAGTTCGGACCTCGCCTCCTCGACCTCTTCCGGCGTCCAGGGGTCCTCGCCGGGGCGCACCGCGAGTTCGCCGGGCTCCACCGCGGCGACCCGTGCCTTGGGAACGGCGCTCGTGGCCGCCGTGGCCGTGCCAGGAGTCTTCTTCGCAACCACCGTCGTGGCTCCCGTCTGCTCCGCGACCTGGGCCGCGCCCACCTTCTTGGCCGCACTCTTCTTGGCCGTGCTCTTCTTGACCGTCCTGGCCGTCTTCCTGGCCGTCTTCGCCGCCGCGCCCCTCGTGGCCTCGCCCTTCTTGGCCAGGCGTTCCTTGGCCGCAGCCTTCGTGGCCGCAGTCCTTTCGGACGTGGCGACCTCCTTCGCGGCGGCCTTCCTCGCGGCCGCCGTCTTCGTGGTGACGGCCTTCTTCCCAGGGGCCGCCGTCTTCGTGGTGGCGGCCTTCTTCGCAGGGGCCGCCGTCTTCGTGGTGGCGGCCTTCTTCGCAGTGGCCGCCGTCTTCGTGGCGGCCTTCGGCGCAGGAGCCGCCGTCTTCGTGGCGGCCTTCTTCGCAGTGGCCGCCTTCTTCCTCGCCCCCGTGCTCCTCCCCGCCGCCGAGGCTCCGGCCGCGGTGGCCTTCTTCGCGGTGGCCTTCTTCGCGGCAGCCCTCTCCGAAGGGGCCGCCTTCGATTCCGTCGCCTTCCTGTCCGCGGTCTTCTTGGTGGCCGTCTCCTTCGCGGCCGTCCTCTTCCCCGCCGCCCTCGCTCCCGCCGCGGCCCTCTCCGCCCCCTCCGTTTCCCTCTCCGCCCCGGCAGCGGTCGCCCCCCGGACCGTCTTCACCGCCTTCACAGGCTTCGCGGCACGCGTTCCTGGCCCTCCCCGGGCGCTCTTCTTCCCGCTCACATCCTTGGCCGCACTGCCGGAGGCGTTCGTGGATCTGCCGGACGCCGACTGCTGTACGGCGGTCTTCTTCACCACCATGCCGCGGCCCCTTCACATATTGTGATCTTGCGCGCGAATCGTGCTGGGACGATAAATCGACTTGAGTCCCGCGGCAACGGGGCGCACCGCCCGATTCGCCCGGCTCACGGATGGCGCGCCGCAAGCCTGCATGCGTTGTGCCCAGCTCCCCGCCAGGTAATCCGCCGTGCCGGACGTCCCAGAACCCGAACACACGTACCGCTCCATTCGGGTCACCAAACATCCCGCACGCCCCGGTCTCCCGGGCCCCGGAAAAACCGGTCGGCCGCTGTCCTCGTGGCGCCGTACACTGGGCGGAGCGAAAAGCGTGGATGGGGACGAGTAGCGGCGTACGCAGCCCAGAGCGACCCGGGGACGGTGGAAGCCCGGGGGCGAGCGCGACGTGAAGATCACCCCGGAGCCGCCGGAGGAAAGTCCTGGACAGTGGGCCCCGCCCACGGGCCGTCCCGGGCGAGTAGAACCGGCATCGCGACCCCAATGAGGGGGCTCACCGGTGTGCACGGAGCACCGGAGGGCCAAGGAGGGTGGTACCGCGGGAGCGCGCCGAAGTCGGCGCAAGGGAAGACACAGCTCTCGTCCCTCCGGACGGAAGGCAGCAAGTCCGCCGGAGGAAGCTCGCTGATGACAACGCCGACGTACCGCCAGGTGCCCGCCCAGGTCGACCTGCCCGCGCTCGAGCACGCGGTGCTCGACTTCTGGCGCGAGCAGAAGATCTTCGCCAAGAGCCTGGAGCAGTCCGAGGGCCGCCCGGAGTGGGTGTTCTACGAGGGCCCGCCCACGGCCAACGGCATGCCGGGCGCCCACCACATCGAGGCGCGCGTCTTCAAGGACGTCTTCCCCCGCTTCCGCACCATGCGCGGCTACCACGTGGCCCGCAAGGCCGGCTGGGACTGCCACGGACTGCCCGTCGAGCTGACGGTCGAGAAGGAGCTCGGGTTCTCCGGAAAGCAGGACATCGAGGCGTACGGCATCGCCGAGTTCAACGCCAGATGCCGCGAGTCCGTCCTGCGCCACACCGACGCCTTCGAAGAGCTCACCACCCGCATGGGCTACTGGGTCGACCTCAACGACGCCTACGTCACGATGGACCCCGAGTACATCGAGTCGGTCTGGTGGTCGCTCAAGGAGATCTTCAACAAGGGTCTGCTGGTCCAGGACCACCGCGTCGCCCCCTGGTGCCCGCGCTGCGGCACGGGCCTGTCGGACCACGAGCTGGCGCAGGGCTACGAGACGGTCGTGGACCCGTCCGTGTACGTCCGTTTCCCGCTCACCTCCGGTCCGCTCGCCGGCCAGGCCGCGCTCCTGGTGTGGACGACCACCCCCTGGACGCTGGTCTCCAACACCGCGGTCGCCGCGCACCCCGAGGTCACCTACGTCGTCGCGACGAACGGCGAGGAGAAGCTCGTCGTCGCCGAACCGCTGGTCGCCAAAGCCCTCGGCGAGGGCTGGGAGACCACCGGCGAGACCTTCACGGGCGCCGAGATGGAGCGCTGGTCGTATCAACGTCCGTTCGAGCTCGTCGAGTTCCCGGCCCCGGCGCATTTCGTCGTCAACGCCGAGTACGTCACGACCGAGGACGGTACGGGTCTGGTCCACCAGTCCCCCGCTTTCGGTGAGGACGACCTCAAGGTCTGCCGCGCCTACGGTCTGCCGGTGGTCAACCCGGTCCGCCCGGACGGCACCTTCGGGGAGAACGTGCCGCTGGTCGGCGGCGTCTTCTTCAAGAAGGCCGACGAAAAGCTCACGGAGGACCTGAAGAACCGCGGCCTGCTCTTCAAGCACCTGCCGTACGAGCACAGCTACCCGCACTGCTGGCGCTGCCACACCGCGCTCCTCTACTACGCGCAGCCGTCCTGGTACATCCGCACCACGGCCATCAAGGACCGCCTCCTCCAGGAGAACGAGAACACCAACTGGTTCCCGGGGACGGTCAAGCACGGCCGGTACGGCGACTGGCTGAACAACAACATCGACTGGGCGCTGTCCCGCAACCGCTACTGGGGCACCCCGCTGCCGATCTGGCGCTGCGAGGACGACCACCTCACCTGCGTCGGCTCGCGCGCGGAGCTCACCGAACTGACGGGCGCCGACCAGTCGGCGCTGGACCCGCACCGCCCGTTCATCGACGACGTCACCTTCGCGTGCCCCCACGAGGGCTGCGGCAGGACGGCCACGCGCGTGCCGGAGGTCATCGACGCCTGGTACGACTCGGGTTCGATGCCGTTCGCGCAGTGGGGCTACCCGTACAAGAACAAGGAGTTGTTCGAGACCCGCTACCCGGCGCAGTTCATCAGTGAGGCCATCGACCAGACGCGAGGCTGGTTCTACACGCTGATGGCGGTCGGCACACTGGTCTTCGACAAGTCGTCCTACGAGAACGTCGTCTGCCTCGGCCACATCCTCGCCGAGGACGGCCGCAAGATGTCCAAGCACCTGGGCAACATCCTGCAGCCGATCCCGCTGATGGACCAGCACGGCGCCGACGCGGTCCGCTGGTTCATGGCGGCCGGCGGTTCCCCGTGGGCCGCCCGCCGCGTGGGCCACGGCACCATCCAGGAGGTCGTGCGCAAGACCCTCCTCACGTACTGGAACACGGTCGCCTTC
Organism: Streptomyces sp. HUAS ZL42; assembly: GCF_040782645.1. Taxonomy (GTDB): domain Bacteria; phylum Actinomycetota; class Actinomycetes; order Streptomycetales; family Streptomycetaceae; genus Streptomyces. The sequence goes on along the minus strand of NZ_CP160403.1, from coordinate 7,257,565 downwards.
CAGGCCCTGTACGCGCGTACGTCGGACTGGGCGCCCAGCGAGGCCGACCCGGCCCCGGCCGACCGCCCGCTCCTGGACCGCTGGCTGCTCAGCGAGCTGCACGCGCTGGTGGACCAGGTGACGCAGTCCCTGGAGGCGTACGACACCCAGCGCGCCGGCAAGCTGCTGTCGGCGTTCGTCGACGACCTGTCGAACTGGTATGTACGGCGTTCCCGTCGCCGCTTCTGGCAGGGCGACAAGGCCGCGCTGCGCACGCTGCACGAGGTCGTCGAGACGGTCACGAAACTGATGGCTCCGCTGACCCCGTTCATCACCGAGCGGGTCTGGCAGGACCTGGTGGTGCCGGTCACTCCGGGCGCCCCGGAGTCCGTCCATCTCGCGTCGTGGCCGGAGGCGGACCTGTCGGCGATCGACCCGGAGCTGTCCCGGCAGATGGTCCTGGTCCGTCGCCTGGTGGAGCTGGGCCGTGCCACGCGCGCGGAGTCGGGCGTCAAGACGCGTCAGCCGCTGAAGCGGGCGCTGGTGGCGGCGACGGGCTTCGAGGCGCTGGACCCGGAGCTGCACGCGCAGATCACGGAAGAGCTGAACGTGGAGTCGCTGGCCTCGCTGAGCGAGGTCGGCGGGAGCCTGGTGGACACCACCGCCAAGGCGAACTTCCGTGCACTGGGCAAGCGGTTCGGCAAGCGTGTCCAGGACGTCGCCAAGGCCATCGCGGCCACCGACGCGGCGGCGCTGTCCCTGGCCCTTCGCGAGGGCGCGGCGTCGGTGGAGGTCGACGGCGAGACGGTCGCGCTGGCCCCGGACGAGGTGATCATCACGGAGACGCCGCGCGAGGGGTGGTCGGTGGCGTCCGACTCCGGTGCGACGGTGGCCCTGGACCTGGAGATCACGGAGGAACTCCGTCGTGCGGGCCTGGCCCGTGACGCGATCCGGCTGATCCAGGAGGCCCGCAAGAACAGCGGCCTCGATGTGGCCGACCGCATCGCGCTGCGGTGGGCTGCGGTGGATGCGGCGGTGGTCTCGGCGTTGACGGAGCACGCGTCTCTGATCTCGGACGAGGTCCTGGCGACGGACTTCGCCCAGGGCGAGGCGGACGACAGCTATGGCGTCCCCTTCACCGACGAGGGTCTGACGCTGACGTTCCGCCTCCGCAAGGCCTAGCTCACCCACGCTGGAGGTGCAGCGCCGTCGGTGACTGCACCTCCAGACCCTCTCCCACCGCGGCTGCCGCTCGCAGGGCCGCCGTCAGCCGCACCCGCCCAGCCGCTCCTCCGTCGGTCCGCGGGCCATCGTGGGCCCGCACCAACGCCGGGCAACCACAAAGGCACCCGGAAAAATCTCCGTGCCCCAGGCCTTCGGCGTTGCGTGCCCACGTACAAACGCGCCCCCGCCCGAACAACCACCCCGACAACCCCGAACGCGCATGGGAAAAGGGCGAGGCCCCGGATGAAATTCCGGGGCCTCGCCCTGAACGCTGCCGACGCCTACGGCGTACTACCAACCGTCAGTTGTCATCCTCGTCGATGAGGAAGCCTCGCATCGGTGAGGGCGCCTGGCCCATGGGAGACGGACCCTGCGGACGGACCGGCGCCATGGGCTGGGTCATGGCCGGCGTCATCTGCTGCTGCCCGCCGTAGGACGGAGCAGCGGGGCTCGGCGCACCACCCATCGGGTTGCCGCCGTAGGACGGGGCGCTCGCGCCGGCCGGAGCCATGGAGGGCGCCGGGGACGGCGGCAGGGACGCCGTGGCCGGAGTGCGCGGCGGGGCAAGCGAGTCGTCCGCCTGGGTCTCCAGCTGACGCAGCTGCGACTCGAGGTAGGACTTCAGGCGCGTGCGGTACTCGCGCTCGAAGCCACGGAGGTCCTCGACCTTCCGCTCCAGCGTGGCGCGGGCGGACTCCAGGGAGCCCATCGCGACGCGGTGCTTCTCCTGCGCGTCCCGCTCAAGGGCGTCGGCCTTCGCGCGGGCGTCCCGCTCGAGACCCTCGGCGCGCGAACGCGCCTCACCGACGATCTTGTTGGCCTCGGAGCGGGCCTCGGCGATCGCCTGGTCGGCGGTCTGCTGGGCCAGCGAGAGGACACGGGCGGCGCTGTCGCCGCCGGGGCCCTGACCGGGGCCGCCCATCGGACCGCCCATGGGACCGCCCATGGGGCCGCCCATCGGGCCACCCATCTGCTGCATGGGCGGCTGACCGCCCATCGGGCCTTGACCCATCGGACCCTGGCCCATCGGGCCTTGACCCATCGGACCCTGGCCCATCGGACCGGGACCCTGCGGACCCTGACCGCTGGGACCGGCAGGCAGCTGCGGGGCACCGCTCGGCAGCTGGGGCGGGCCACCCATGGGGCCACCCATCGGCTGCTGCGGCGGGCCCGATATGCCGGCGGGCACCGGTGCACCCGGGCCTCGCATGCCCTGGTTCGGAATGCCGGGCTGCTGATCCTGCTCCGGAGGCTTGCGCATGTTCTGCTGGTTCTGGGCAGCAGCACGCGTGGCCGCGGCCAGTTTGGCGCGCAGGTCCTCGTTCTCGCGGAGAAGACGGGTCAGTTCGGCTTCGACCTCGTCGAGGAAGGCATCGACCTCGTCCTCGTCATAGCCTTCTCGGAGGCGGACGGTCGTGAACTGCTTGTTCCGCACGTCCTCGGGGGTCAACGGCATCTCTTCACCTCAACGTAGTCGTCGGCATCGGCAAGACGGTAGTTCACATCGCTCACAGCCGGCTCACGATCGAGATCAGGATGTAGACGATGATCATCAGTACGAAGAAGGACAGGTCGAGCGCCACGCCCCCGAGACGCAGCGGCGGGATGACCCGCCGCAGAAGCTTGAGCGGTGGATCGGTGACAGTGTAGGTGGCCTCCAGAACGACCACCATCGCCTTGCCGGGTTGCCATGAGCGGGCGAACTGGAAGACATAGTCCATGACCAACCGGAAGATGAGCACGATGAGGAACACCATCAGCGCGATGTAGATGACATCCAGGACCACGCTCATGATCGGTGCTTCCCTCTCCCCTGCTTACGTGCTGCGTTTACTGCTGTTTTCCGGTCGTGCGTCTCAGCTCTGGTTGAAGAACCCGCCCTCTGCGATGCGGGCCTTGTCCTCCGCCGTGACATCGACGTTAGCAGGCGACAACAGGAACACCTTCTGCGTCACCCGCTCGATGCTGCCGTGAAGACCAAACACCAAACCTGCCGCAAAGTCGACAAGTCGCTTCGCGTCTGTGTCATCCATCTCAGTCAGATTCATGATCACCGGGGTGCCCTCACGGAAGTGTTCCCCGATGGTACGGGCCTCGTTGTAGGTCCGCGGGTGAAGCGTGGTGATCCGGTAAGGCTCTCGTTCCGACACGACCTTGGGCATGATCACCGGTGCGTTCTTCTCCAGACTTGCGCGTTCTTGTGTGATGGACGCCACGGGCGCGATGCGCGCCGGACGTCCGGATTCCGCGGGTAGCGAAGCAGAACGGGCCACCGGCTCGCGCGGCGAGGGCGGTTGCACGATTCGCACCTCTTCGTCCCGTTGGGACTGATGTGCACTGTGCGACTGGTGCGACGGCTCGTGCCGCCGGTGATCCCGCTCGGGCTCCGGGTCCAGTTCGGGTTCGAAGTCGTCGTCGGGGTCGAATCCCCGGCCGTCGTACCCATCGTCCTCCACGAGGCCGAGGTAGACCGCCATCTTGCGCATCGCGCCGGCCATGCTCTGAGTCCTCCGCTCTGTGGTGGATCGGCTGACGATTACCAGGTCCCGCGATCCACGTGGTCCTTATGTCCGCCTTTCGACGGTAATGACCATATTTTCTGCTGTGGTCCGACTTCTTGGCGACGTTACCCGAGCCTGGGGCGGACTCCGAGTACCGCAGTGCCGACGCGCACATGTGTCGCTCCGGCCGCAACGGCCTGTTCGAGATCCGCACTCATCCCTGCCGAGACCATGTTCGCAGCCGGATGGGCTCGGCGCAGGTCAGTCGACAAATCCATCAACCGCTCGAACGCCGCCTGTTGACGCCCCGCATACTCCCCGGTGAGCGGGGCGACGGTCATCAGCCCGTCGAGCCGCAGACCCGGAGCCTCCGCGACAAGCCCGGCCAACTCTTCGATTCCGCCGGGTGCCACGCCACCGCGCTCCCCTCTCCCGCTCGCTCCCGCGTCGAGCGCGACCTGAATGAGGCAGCCCACCTCACGCCCGGCCCGCTCGGCCTCCTTCGACAGGGCCGTCACCAGCTTGGAACGATCGACGGACTGCACGAGATCCGCATAACCGACTACAGATCGCACTTTGTTGGTCTGCAATTGACCAACAAAGTGCCAAGTGAGGGGCAGATCCGAGCACGCGGCGGCCTTGGGCGCCGCGTCCTGGTCGCGGTTCTCGGCGACGTGGCGCACACCGAGTTCGGACAGGATCCTCACGTCCCCCGCCGGATAGGTCTTGGTGACCACGATCAGGGTCACCTCTTCGCGCCCGCGCCCTGCGGCGGCGCAGGCGGCGGCGATGCGTCGCTCCACCTTCGCCAGGTTCGCGGCGAGTTCGTCCTTGCGGTCCGTCATGCCCATCAGTCCAGCCAGACATATCCCGCGAGTCGCCCGGTGGTGCGATCGCGGCGGTACGAGAAGTGGTCGCCCGATTCCAGAGTGCACACCGGCGACTGCTCCCGGTCGCACACCCCGAGCCGTTCGAGCTGCGCGTGCACTCCGGCGGCCACGTCGACCGCCGGCGTGCCCCAGCTCGTCTCGGCGTGCGCCGCCGGCTCGACGGCGGCCACTTCGGCGCGCATCGCCTCAGGCACCTCGTAGCACCGGCCGCAGACGGCGGGTCCGGTGCGGGCGACGATCCGGGACGGCTCGGCACCGAGTTCCACCATGGCCCGTACGGCGGCGGGGACGACCCCGGCCACCATTCCGGGCCGGCCGGCGTGGGCCGCGGCGGCGATCCCGGCGACCGGGTCGGCGAGCAGGACGGGCGTGCAGTCGGCGGTGAGGACGGCGAGGGCGAGGCCGCGCCGCACCGTGACGATCGCATCGACCTCCGGCACCGGACGCCCACCCCAGGGTCCGTCCACTACCGCCACTTCCGCCCCGTGCACCTGGTTCATCCAGACGACCCGGGCGGGATCGACGCCGAGCGACTTGGCGGCCAGCTCCCGATTGGTCCGTACCGCGCCGGAGTCGTCACCGACCGCCCCGCCGAGATTGAGCTCCTCGTACGGAACGGCGCTCACCCCGCCCCACCGGTCGGTGAAGGCGAAGTGCGCGCCGCTCACGGTGTCGCGCTGTCCTATCACTTCAGGAAGTCCGGCACGTCCAGCTCCTCGGCCGCGCTGTCCGAGTAGGCCCGCGACGGCGGGACCGGCGGGGCGGCCGGCAGGTCGTTCACCGGCTCGGGAACCGACTCCGGCTCCTCCTTGGGCGTGACGCTGCCGAGCGAGCCGAAGGACGGACGGCTCTCGGACTGCCGTACCGGAGTCGGCTCGTCGCGCCGCGCGGAGGCCGAGGACGAACCGAGGACGTTGTCCCGGCGGGCCGGGGGCTGCCCCCCGTCGAAGCCGGCCGCGATCACGGTGACCCGGACCTCGTCGCCGAGGGCGTCGTCGATCACCGCACCGAAGATGATGTTGGCCTCGGGGTGGGCGGCCTCGCTCACCAGCTGGGCGGCCTCGTTGATCTCGAACAGACCGAGGTCCGAGCCGCCGGAGATCGACAGCAGCACGCCCCGGGCGCCGTCGATGGACGCCTCCAGGAGCGGCGAGGAGATCGCCATCTCGGCCGCGGCCACCGCGCGGTCGTCGCCGCGGGCCGAACCGATGCCCATGAGGGCCGAACCGGCCTCGGACATGACCGACTTGACGTCGGCGAAGTCCAGGTTGATCAGGCCCGGCGTGGTGATGAGGTCGGTGATGCCCTGAACGCCGGAGAGCAGGACCTGGTCCGCCGACTTGAAGGCGTCCAGAACCGAGACCTGGCGGTCCGAGATGGACAGCAGCCGGTCGTTCGGGATGACGATGAGGGTGTCGACCTCTTCGCGGAGCTCCGCGATGCCGTCCTCGGCCTGGTTCGCGCGGCGCCGTCCCTCGAAGGTGAAGGGGCGCGTGACCACGCCGATGGTGAGGGCACCGAGGGAGCGAGCGATGTTGGCCACGACGGGCGCGCCGCCGGTGCCGGTGCCGCCGCCTTCACCGGCCGTCACGAAGACCATGTCGGCCCCCTTGAGGACCTCCTCGATCTCCTCACGGTGATCCTCGGCGGCCTTGCGGCCGACGGCCGGGTTTGCTCCGGCGCCGAGTCCGCGGGTGAGTTCGCGGCCGACGTCGAGCTTGACGTCGGCGTCGCTCATCAACAGCGCCTGCGCGTCGGTGTTGATGGCGATGAACTCGACGCCCTTGAGACCGACCTCGATCATCCGGTTGATGGCATTGACACCACCGCCGCCGACACCGATGACTTTGATGACTGCGAGGTAGTTCTGCGGTGCTGCCACGTCGAAGGCCTCTCGCCTCGAGTTACGTGCCGTCGTCTCGCGGGTCATGCGATCCGACGACTGATGCCGAATGGGACGGTCCGAACGCCGACCCGAACCCTAACGTTGAAGTTTAGGGTTACCAGTGTGTCTGTTCCCTGGAATCTTCTGAACAGGACACTAAGTCGACAAGTGGCGCACGTTCAACGAACACGCCGAACCTCCCGTTTTTCTTTTCACCCTATGTGATCAGCCATAGCGCTGCCCAACCAGGGTGCTGGCCTGCGCAGATGTGCGTCAACTCCCTGATGACGCAGGGGCGGTGGGAACGCTGACGTCGAAGTACCGCGCATCGGGGGCGGCTTTCATGAGTGCGGAGAGCGTACGGGCCTTCGCGGCGCCCTGCTCGGAGCTGCCCCAGGCGACGGTACGGCCGTTGCCCAACTCCAGCGAGATGTCGTCATAGGAACGCACCTTGACCACCCTGGTGACGCGGGCCACGGCGGCCGGAATGTCACCGGCGACCCGGACCGCCTCGCGCACCAGCCGGTCCTCGCCGAAACGCCGCAGGCTCGCGGAGGCCGAGCTTGAGGAAGAGGCGGCCAATTCCAGGGCGGGGACGCCTTTCGGAGCGCCGGAAACCGTAGCGAAACGGACACCTTCGTCGTCCACTTCCACGAAGTTTCCGCCCTTTTGGACAATCAGAACCGGAACGCGTTCGGTCACTTTCAGCCCGATTCCATGAGGCCAGGAGCGCACCACGTCAACCGCGTCAATTCGGGGCAATTTCCGGCGGAGCCGCTCTTCGATCGCGTCGGTGTCGACGGAAATCAGCGGAGCCCCGACCGGTGCGTCGGCGGCCTCGCGCACCTGTTCCGGCGTCAGGACGCTCGTGCCCGAGACGGAGACTCGCTCCAGACGCAGCCACTGCGAGCCGTACAACACCCAGACGCCACCCGCGCCGAGGAGCACGAGCACGACCGCGAGGATGATGATCATACGAAGTCTGCGCGGCCCCAACCGCCGGGCGAGGGGCGGGCCGGACGACTCCTGCTGGCGTTCACCGCGTTCGGCGACGGTCGGTCCGGCCACACTTCCTGCCCTTCGTTCATACGGTCCTGAAGACCGGCCTATCGATGCGCACGATGCGCGGCGATCGCCTCGTACACCATGCCGACGAGCAGGTCGTCGGCGTCCCGCCGGCCGAACTCTCCGGCGGCGCGGGACATCTCGTACAGCCGGTGCGGGTCGGCGAGCACGGGCAGGACGTTCTCCCGGACCCAGTCGGGGGTCAGTTCCGCGTCGTCGACCAGGAGGCCGCCGCCGGCCTTCACCACCGGCTGGGCGTTGAGCCGCTGTTCGCCGTTGCCGATGGGCAGCGGGACGTAGGCGGCCGGGAGTCCGACGGCGGAGAGTTCGGCGACGGTCATCGCACCCGCGCGGCAGAGCATCATGTCGGCGGCGGCGTACGCGAGGTCCATCCGGTCCACGTACGGTACCGGGACATAGGGGGGCATTCCCGGCATCTGCTGGACCTGCGGCAGTTCGTTCTTCGGGCCGACCGCGTGCAGGATCTGGATGCCGGCCTGCTGCAGCCACGGCGCGACCTGCTGGACGACCTCGTTGAGGCGGCGGGCGCCCTGCGATCCGCCGGAGACGAGCAGCGTGGGCAGGTTCGGGTCGAGGCCGAACATCGCGCGGGCCTCCGGGCGTGCGGCTGCCCGGTCGAGGGTGGCGATGGAACGGCGCAGCGGGATGCCGATGTAACGGGCGCCTCGCAGCTTGCTGTCAGGGCTGGAGACGGCTACCTGGGCGGCGTACCGGGAGCCGATCTTGTTGGCCAGGCCGGGGCGGGCGTTGGCCTCGTGAACCACGATGGGCACGCCGAGTCGCTTGGCGGCGAGATAGCCGGGCAGTGCGACGTAGCCACCGAAGCCGACGACGGCGTCGGCCCTGGTGCGCTCGAGGATCTGCTCGGCGGCCTTGATCGTGCCGCGCAGCCGGCCCGGGACGGTGATCAGCTCGGGGGTCGGCTTGCGTGGCAGCGGTACGGCCGGGATCAGTGCCAGCTCGTAGCCCCGCTCGGGGACGAGCTTGGTCTCCAGGCCGCGTTCCGTGCCCAGGGCCGTGACACCCACGGTCGGATCCTGCCTGCGCAGGGCGTCCGCGAGGGCGAGCGCGGGCTCGATGTGGCCGGCGGTCCCCCCACCGGCGAGTACGACATGCACCGAAATTCACCGCTCTCCGGACGAGCGCGCCGCCGAGGCACGCCGTCGCATCGTGTTCCATCTCCGGGGGCTCCGATCCTGCACAGAGCCCCCCGCCCCCCGCTTTCTACCAAAGCGGGGTTGCCGCATCGCAAGCGCCGCCCGCGCAGCGGGATCGTCGCGTGCGAAGGCGATCAGCAGCCCGATCGCGAACATGGTCGGCAGCAGGGCGGATCCCCCGTAGGAGAACAGCGGGAGGGGGACGCCGGCGATCGGCAGCAGGCCGAGCACCGCACCGATGTTGATCACCGCCTGCGCGACGATCCAGGTGGTCACACCTCCCGCGGCATACCTCACGAAGGGGTCCTCCGTGCGTCCGGCCACGCGGATACCCGCATAGCCTAGAGCCGCGAACAGGGCGAGCACCGACAGTGTCCCCGCCAGGCCCAGTTCCTCACCGGTGACGGCGAAGATGAAGTCGGTGTGCGCTTCGGGGAGTTGGCCCCATTTCTCCACACTCGCACCGAGCCCGGAGCCGAAGATTCCACCGGAGGCGAGGGCGTAGATGCCGTGCACGGCCTGCCAGCAGTCGGTGGCGCCGGCACGGGGTTCGGTGGCGCCGATGCAGGCGAGCCGGGCCATGCGGTTGGGGCTGGTCTTGATGAGGATCACACCGATCAGGCCGGCGATCGACAGAACCCCGACGAACAGCCGGGTCGGCGCCCCCACCAGCCACAGCAGGCCGAACAGGATCGCCGTCAGGATGATCGCCGTACCCATGTCGCCGCCGAGCATGATCAGCCCGAGCAGCATGAAGGCGACCGGCACGAGCGGCACCAGCATGTGCTTCCACTGGGTCAGCAGCTTCTTGTCCTGCTTGCGGGCGAGCAGGTCGGCGCCCCACAGCACCAGCGCCAGCTTGCCGAACTCGCTGGGCTGGATCTGGAAGGAGCCGCCGAGCGAGATCCAGTTCTGATTGCCGTTGACCGCCATCCCTATCCCCGGCACCTGCACGAGGACCATCAGAAAGACGGCGCCGGCGAGGATCGGGTAGGCCAGTGCCCGGTGCAGCTTCACCGGCATCCGCGAGGCCACCAGCAGCAGACCGGCGCCGATGGCGGCGGCCAGGAACTGCTTGCGGAAGAAGAACGACCCCGGCAGCGACATCTGCAGCGCGGTGATCTGGGAGGCCGAGTAGACCATGACCAGACCCAGCACGGTGATCAGCAGGCTGCCGCCGAGGATCAGGTAGTACGCGGTCAGCGGCCGGTCCCAGGCCTTCCGCGCGCGCGTGCAGAGACGTCGTACGGGATTGTCGCGCGGCGGGCGGGGGGCCGCGGGCCGTCTGCCGGCCCGCTGGACCGGGGGGCGACTCGTACGGCTACTGGACATCGGACACCTGCCGATCGAACCCGGGCCACATCCGAGTCACGCGTCCCTCCAAGGGTCCCCGAAGCACCCGATGTGGCCGAGCGCCACCGTCAGGTGCCCGCGCCGAGTGCGCGAACCGCCTCCGCGAACGCGTCACCGCGCTTGTTGTAGTTGGCGAACATGTCCATGGAGGCGCAGGCCGGCGCGAGGAGCACCGTGTCGCCCGCGGCCGCGAGCCGCTTCGCCTCCTGGACTGCCTGGAGCATCGCCCCAGTGTCGGTCCGGTCGAGGTCGACGACGGGTACTTCCGGGGCGTGTCGCGTCAGGGCTTCCTGGATCAGACCGCGGTCCGCGCCGATGAGGACCACTCCGCGAAGTCGCTTTGCCGACTTGGCGACGAGCTCGTCGAAGGTGGCGCCCTTCGCCAGCCCGCCCGCGATCCACACGATCGACTCGTACGCCGCCAACGAGGCCTCCGCCGCATGGGTGTTGGTGGCCTTGGAGTCGTCGACGTACGCCACACCGTCCACGTCGGCCACGTGCGCGATGCGGTGGGCGTCCGGCGTGAAGGCCCGCAGCCCGTCCCGTACGGCCTGCGGGGGCACCCCGAAGGCGCGGGCCAGGGCCGCAGCCGCGAGGGCGTTGGCGATGTTGTGCGGGGCCGGCGGGCGGACGTCGGAGACCTCGGCGAGTTCCTGGGCGTTCTTGTGCCGGTTCTCGACGAAGGCGCGGTCGACCAGGATGCCGTCCACGACGCCGAGTTGGGACGGCCCGGGCGTGCCGAGGGTGAAGCCGACGGCCCGGCAGCCCTCCTCGACGTCGGCCTCGCGGACCAGGTCCTCGGTGGCCTTGTCGGCGACGTTGTAGACGCAGGCGACGCGATTGCCCTCGTAGGCACGACCCTTGTCGGCGGCGTACGCCTCCATGGAGCCGTGCCAGTCGAGGTGGTCGGGGGCCAGGTTCAGCACGGCCGCGGAGTGGGCGCGCAGGGAGGGCGCCCAGTGCAGCTGGTAGCTGGAGAGCTCCACCGCCAGGACGTCGTACTGCTCCTCGCCGAGGACCGCGTCCAGGAGCGAGACGCCGATGTTGCCGACGGCCGCCGTGCGCAGGCCCGCCGCCTTCAGGATGGAGGCGAGCATCTGCGTGGTCGTGGTCTTGCCGTTGGTGCCGGTGATCGCGAGCCAGGGCGCCGCGTCGGGGCCCCTCAGCCGCCAGGCCAGCTCGACGTCGCCCCAGACCGGGACGCCGGCTTCGTGCGCCGCGGCGAACAGCGGCTTGTCCGGCTTCCAGCCGGGCGCGGTGACGACGAGATCGGTGCCCTCGGGCAGGGACGCTCCGTCGCCGAGGCGCACGGTGACGCCGAGCGCCTCCAGCCCGGCGGCCTGCTCACGCGCGCGTGCGTCGTCGCCGTCGTTGACGACGGTGACCTTCGCGCCGAGGCCGTGCAGCACCTTGGCCGCCGGGATGCCGGAGACGCCGAGCCCGGCGACGGTGACGTGCTTGCCCTGGAATTCGTAGCGCCCGGGAGACACCGAGGAGGTCACTTGTCCGCTGCCCATCCTGCATAGAAGAGGCCCAGTCCGACAATCACACAGATGCCCTGAATGATCCAGAACCGGACCACGACGAGCACTTCGGACCAGCCCTTGAGTTCGAAGTGGTGCTGGAGCGGCGCCATGCGGAAGACGCGCCTGCCGGTCAGGCGGAAGGAGCCGACCTGGATGACGACCGACATGGTGATGAGGACGAACAGACCGCCGAGGATGGCGATCAGCAGCTCGGTGCGCGAGCAGATCGCGAGACCGGCGAGCACACCGCCGAGGGCCAGCGAACCGGTGTCACCCATGAAGATCTTGGCCGGCGAGGTGTTCCACCACAGGAAGCCGAGGCAGGCGCCCATCAGGGCGGAGGCCACGACCGCGAGGTCCAGCGGATCGCGCACCTCGTAACAGGCGTTGGGGTTGGTCAGTGTCGTCGCGTTGGCGCAGGACTCCTGGAACTGCCACACGCCGATGAAGGTGTAGGCGCCGAAGACCAGGACGGACGCACCGGTGGCGAGGCCGTCGAGACCGTCGGTGAGGTTCACGCCGTTCGACATCGCGAGGATCATGAACAGCGCCCACACGACGAACAGCACCGGGCCGATCGTCCAGCCGAAGTCCGTGATGAACGACAGCTTCGTGGAGGCCGGGGTGTTGCCACGGGCGTCCTCGAACTGCAGCGAGAGCACGGCGAACGCGATGCCGACGATCAGCTGGCCGGCCATCTTCGCCTTGGCCCGCAGACCGAGCGAGCGCCGCTTGACGATCTTGATGTAGTCGTCGAGGAAGCCGACCATGCCCATGCCCGCCATCAGGCCGAGCACCAGCAGACCCGAGAACGTCGGGGCGTATCCGGTGATCACCTTGGACAGGAAGTACGCGGCGATGGTCGCCAGGATGAAGGCGATACCGCCCATCGTCGGCGTACCGCGCTTGCTGGCGTGCTCGCGCGGGCCGTCGTCACGGATGTACTGGCCGTAGCCCTTGCGGGCGAGGAGCTTGATCAGCAACGGCGTGCCGACCAGGGTCAGGAACAGGCCAATGACTCCTGAGAACAGGATCTGCTTCATCATCGGGCGGCAACCTCACCCTCGGCACCGGCCTCGAGCAGCGCCAGGGCAACGCTTTCGAGACCCACCGACCGGGACGCCTTCACGAGTACGACGTCCCCCGGGCGCAACTCGCTGCGCAACAGGTCGACCGCCGCCTGTGCGTCGGACACGTGCACCGACTCCTCACCCCACGAACCCTCGTTATATGCGCCCAGTTGCAGCCAGGCGGCTTCCCTGCCCCCGACCGCGACGAGCTTGCCGACATTGAGCCGGACGGCGAGCCGTCCGACCGCGTCGTGCTCGGCGAGCGCCTCGTCCCCGAGCTCGGCCATCTTGCCGAGCACCGCCCAGGTCCGCCGCCCCTTGCCCATCGCCGCGAGTGCGCGCAGGGCGGCTCGCATGGACTCGGGGTTCGCGTTGTAGGCGTCGTTGACGACCGTCACGCCGTCCGGGCGCTCGGTGACCTCCATCCGCCAGCGGGAGAGGGAGCCCGCCTCGGAGAGCGCGGTGGCGATCTCTTCCGCGGACATGCCCAGCTCATGGGCGACGGCGGCCGCGGCGAGCGCGTTCGACACGTGGTGCTCACCGTACAGGCGCATGGTCACGTCACTGCACCCGGAGGGTGTGTGAAGGCTGAACGCGGGCTGTCCCGTGTCCGTGAGTCTCACGTTCTCGGCGCGTACGTCCGCTTCGCCGGACTCTCCGAAAAGGATCACCTTCGCCTTCGTGCGGGAGGCCATGGCCCGTACCAGCGGATCGTCGGCGTTGAGGATCGCCGCCCCGTCCTCGGGGAGGGCCTCCACGAGTTCACCCTTCGCCTGTGCGATCTGCTCGCGGCCGCCGAACTCGCCGATGTGGGCGGTGCCCACGTTGAGGACGAGGCCGATCCTCGGGGGCGTCAGCTCGGTGAGGTAGCGGATGTGGCCGATGCCGCGGGCGCCCATCTCCAGCACGAGGAACCTGGTCTCCTCGGTGGCGCTGAGGGCCGTGAGCGGCAGTCCGATCTCGTTGTTGAGCGAGCCGGGGGTCCACACGGTCGGCGCCTTGCGCTGCAGCACCTGGGCGATGAGGTCCTTGGTGCTGGTCTTGCCCGCGGAGCCGGTCAGGGCGACGAGGGTGGCGCCGAGCCGTCGTACGACGTGCCGCGCGAGGGCGCCGAGCGCCGTCCGGACGTCCTCGACGACGATCGCGGGCACGCCGACGGGGCGGGAGGCCAGGACACCGGCCGCGCCCGCCTCGACGACCGCGGCCGCGAAGTCGTGGCCGTCCACACGTTCACCGGCGAAGGCGACGAAGAGGCTGCCGGGCACCACCTCGCGGGAGTCCCGGACGACCGGTCCGGTGACCCGCACCGACGGATCCGGTATGTCGTGCGTCTGCCCGCCGACGACTTCTGCGATCTCGGCGAGAGAGAGGGCGATCACAAGTTCATCCCCTGGGTCTTCTGGATTTTCATCCCTGGGTGTTCTGGACGGCTTCGCGAAGTACCTGGCGGTCGTCGAAGGGACGGACCACCCCGGCGATGTCCTGGCCCTGTTCGTGGCCCTTGCCCGCGACCAGCACGGTGTCCCCGGGCCGTGCGCGGGCGACCGCGGCTGCGATCGCGGCGGCCCGGTCCTCGAAGAGGAGGACCTCACCGCGCTCGTGTACTGGCACGGACGCCGCGCCCTCGAGCATGGTTGCGAGGATCGCGAGGGGATCCTCGGAGCGGGGGTTGTCCGAGGTCAGTACGGCCGTGTCGGCCAGGCGGGCCGCGGCGGCGCCCATGGGCGCCCGCTTGGTCCGGTCGCGGTCGCCGCCGCAGCCGAGGACGACGTGCAGCCGGCCCTTGGTGACCTTGCGCAGCGCCTTGAGGACCGATTCGACGGCGTCGGTCTTGTGCGCGTAGTCGACCACCGCGAGGTACGGCTGCCCGGCGTCCACTCGCTCGAGGCGGCCCGGTACGCCGGGCACTGCCGCGACGCCGTCGGCGGCGGCCTGCGGATCGAGGCCTGCCACGGACAGGGCGACGATCGCGGCGAGGGTGTTGGCGACGTTGAAGGGACCCGGCAGCGGGGATTTGGCGGCGATGCGCTCGCCCTGGGGGCCGACGACCGTGAACGTCGAGTCCATCGGGCCGACTTCGACGTCCTCGGCACGCCAGTCGGCGTCGGGATGGCCCTCGGCGGAGAAGGTGACGACCGGGACGCCGGCCTCCTCGACGAGCCTGCGCCCGTACTCGTCGTCGAGGTTGACCACGCCGAGTTTGCTGCGTTGCGGTGTGAAGAGGCTCGCCTTGGCCCGGAAGTAGTCCTCCATGCCGGAGTGGAACTCCATGTGTTCCGGGCTGAGGTTGTTGAAGACGGCGATGTCGAAGACGCAGCCGTCGACGCGGCCGAGCACCAGGGCGTGGCTGGAGACCTCCATGGCGACCGCCTCGACGCCACGCTCGCGCATGACGGCGAACAGGGCCTGCAGGTCGGTGGCTTCGGGGGTGGTGCGCTCCGACTTGATGCGCTCGTCGCCGATGCGCATCTCGACCGTGCCGATCAGCCCGGTGCTGCGGGTGGTCTTCAGACCGCCTTCGACGAGGTACGCGGTGGTGGTCTTGCCGGAGGTGCCGGTGATGCCGATCTGGAGCAGGTCGTGGCCCGGCCGGCCGTAGATCGTGGCCGCAAGCTCGCCCATCCGTCCCCGTGGGTCCTCGACGACCAGCACCGGCAGACCGGTCGCGGCGGCCCGCTCGGCGCCCGTGGGGTCGGTCAGCACGGCGGCCGCGCCGAGGCCGGCGGCCTGGGTGACGAAGTCGGCGCCGTGCAGGCGGGCGCCCGGGAGGGCGGCGTACAGGTCGCCGGGGCGCACGGCGCGCGAGTCATGGGTGATGCCCGTGACGTCGGCTGTCCGCTCCGGTGCGGTGACACCCAGCTGATCGGCGAGCTCCGCGAGGGGTGTTGCGGAGACCCGGACCGGCCTGGGCGGTCCCGGATATGTCACAGGAACGCCCTTCTGGGTGGTTTGGGACTGATCAGCGTGTGGCACGGCGGTGAGCGTACCGGGCTCACCCGCCTGTGAGCGAAGCGAGGGCGTGGGCGGGGCCTGGTTCCCGGGGTCGGGAGTGATCATGGTCACGGATCGTTCCTGACTGGTTGCGCTGATCAGGGGGTGTAGGTGACCGGGAGGTTGGCGGCCTTGGCCCCGGTCGGCGGAACCTGGAGGGTCTTCAGCGCGAACTCCATCACCTGTTTGTAGATGGGACCGCAGATCTGGCCGCCGAAGTAGCTGCCCTTGGTGGCGTTCTGGATCGCGCAGTAGACGGTGATACGGGGGTTGTCCGCGGGGGCGAATCCGGCGAACGACGAGGTGTATCCCTTGTACTTGCCGGTGGCCGGATCCACGCGGTTGGCCGTGCCCGTCTTGCCCGCGACCCGGTAGCCGGGGATGCGTGCCTTGGTGCCGGTGCCTTCCCGGTCGTCCACGACCGACTCCAGCATCTGGGCGAGGGTCTTCGCCGTCTTCGCGCTGATGACCCTGGTCTCCTTGGGCTTCGCGGCGGGGGTGAAGCGGCCGTCGGGGCCCTTGGTGCCGCGCACGAGGGTCGGTTCGACACGGACGCCGCCGTTGGCGATCGTCGAGTAGACGGATGCCGCCTGCATCGCGTTGAGGGACACGCCCTGGCCGAAAGGAATCGTGTACTGCTGCGAGGTGGACCACTCGTCGGGCGCCGCGAGGATGCCCTTCGTCTCGCCGGGGAAGTCGAGCCCGGTGTAGCCGCCGAGGCCGAACTTGCGCAGATAGGAGTAGAGGACCTGGTTCGCCCGGGCCTGCGTCTTGCCGAGCTGGCCGGTCGCCAGGATGGTGCCGATGTTGCTGGACTTGGCGAGCACGCCGTTGAGGGTGAGGTACCAGGTCTCGTGGTCGATGTCGTCCTTGAAGAGCCGGTCGCCGCGGTGCAGCCGGTTCGGTACGACGACGTGGGTCAGCGGCGTGGCGACGTTCTCCTCGAGGACGGCGGCCATCGACATGACCTTGGCGGTGGAGCCGGGTTCGTAGGCGTCCTGGAGGGCCGCGTTGCCCAGGTCCGCCGAGTTGGCCTGGGAGAGGTCGTTGGGGTCGAAGCCGGGTGAGTTGGCCATGGCGAGGATCTCGCCGGTGCGGGTGTCCTGGACGATCACGTAACCGCGGTCCGCCTTGGACTTCTTCACCTGCTCGGTGATGGCGTTCTGGGCGGCCCACTGGATGTCGCGGTCGATCGTCAGCTCCACGTCGGAGCCGGGCACGGCGGGTGTCTCGGTGGAGCCGGCGGTCGGGACCTGACGGCCACCGGACTGGGCGTAGCGGATCTTGCCGTCCTTGCCGGACAGCAACTTGTTCAGCTGCTGCTCGATGCCGCCGCCGCCCTTGCCGTCGCTGTTGACCCAGCCCAGTATCCCGGCGGCCAGGTCGCCGTTCGGATAGACGCGCTTGCTGCTGGCCACAGCGAAGACGCCCGCCAGGACGTTGACGGTCGACGAGTCGGTCCTGCCCTTCGCGACGAGCGCGGTCCGCAGGTCCTTGATCTGCTTCCACACCTGGGGGGTCTGCCGCGGGGCGAGCATCACGTACTGCCCCTTCGAGCGCAGTTTCTCCGTGAGCTCGGCCTGGTCCCGGCCGAGGATCGGCGCCAGCAGCGCGGCCGCCTGTTCGGGCCCGTCGTCGATCTTCAGCTGTTTGCTGGTGAACATCGTGGGGTCGGCGGTGATGTCGTACGCGTCCACGCTGGTCGCGAGGGCCACGCCGGTGCGGTCGGTGATCCCGCCGCGTTCGGCGGCCAGGACGTAGCCGACGTAGCGGTTGCGATCGGCCTTGGCGGCGTAGGCGCTCGCGTCGACGGCCTGGACCTGCAGCAGCCGTACGACGAAGGCGATCATCACCAGCGTCAGGGCCAGGCCGACCATGCGCAGGCGGGGGCGCGGGCTGCCGAGCCGGATCGGGCGGGGGGCCGCCGGCCGGGCCGGGGCGGGGCGGCGGGCCGGGCGGGCGCCGGGGCCGGGGCGCCGCTGGTTGCCGGGGCGGGCGGGCCGGGCGGGGCCGGGCACGCGGCGGCGCGGCGGTTCCCTGTCGGACACTTCCGTCACCTGCCGGGGGTCGTGGTGGTGGAGGGCTGAGGGGTGGAGGGGGTGGCCGCGGCGGTCGTGGGCGCCGGGGCGGATGCGGTCGGCGAGGAGGAGACGAGCGTGGTCAGCGCCTCCGGGGCGAGGACCAGCGGCGTGGACGCGGGGTCCTGCCGGGCGGCGGCCGGGGCCGGTGACGGTACGCCCTTGACGGTGCCGTCGGAACCGAGGAAGGCGGGGTCGCCGCCGGGCACCATGCCGAGCTCGCGGGCGCGGCGCTGGAGGGCGTCGGGCGCGGAGTAGGCGTCGATGTCCCGCTGCAGGGCCTGCTGCTCGTCGGTGAGGCTCTTCGTCTCCTTCTGGAGGTCGTCCAGTTTGAACGAGCCCTCGCTCAGCGCCGAGTTCAGCACCAGGAGGCCGATGAGGCCGCCGCCGAGAAGAAGGACGACGAGGAGGACGAAGGGGGTGCGGGCCGCCTGTCCGGGGCTCGCCGCCGGAATGAGCCGCGCGAGCCGGGCCGCCCTCCCCCTCAGCTCGGGTCTGCTACTCACGCACCCTCCAGTGAGTCCCGTTCCCCCACCCACTCACTCGACGTCCTCCCTGATGCGCTCGACCCCCCGCAGCCGCGCCGGGGCCGCCCGCCGGTTCTCGGCGACCTCCTCCTCGGTGGGAAGTTCGGCACCACGCGTGAGCAGCTTGAGCCGCGGCTGGTAGCGCTCGGGGACGACCGGCAGCCCGGGCGGCGCGGTGGAGGCGGCACCGGCCGCGAAGACCTGCTTGACCAGCCGGTCCTCGAGCGAGTGGTAGGACAGGACGGCTATCCGCCCGCCGACGTCGAGCGCCTTGACGGCCGCCGGGACGGCCCGCTCCAGGACGGCGAGTTCGCCGTTGACCTCGATCCGCAGGGCCTGGAAGGTGCGCTTGGCCGGGTTGCCGCCGGTGCGCTTGGCGGCCTGGGGAAGCGCGTCGCGGATCAGTTCCACGAGCCGGGCGCTGTTGCTGAAGGGCTCCTTCTCGCGCCCGCGCACGATGGCGGCCACGATCCGCTTGGCCTGCTTCTCCTCGCCGTAGGCGCGCAGGATCCTGACCAGCTCGCCGGCCGGGTAGGTGTTGAGGACCTCGGCGGCGCTGATGCCGGTCGTCTGGTCCATGCGCATGTCGAGCGGCGCGTCCTGGGCGTAGGCGAAGCCGCGGTCGGCCTCGTCCAACTGCATGGAGGAGACGCCGAGGTCGAACAGAACGCCCTGCACGCGCGCGATGCCGAGCCTGTGGAGCACCTCGGGGAGCTCGTCGTACACCGCGTGCACCAGGGTGGCGCGCTCGCCGTACGGCGCGAGCCGCTCGCCCGACAGGCGCAGGGCCTCCTTGTCGCGGTCGAGGGCGACGAGCCGGACCTCCGGGAACCTGGCCAGCAGGGCCTCGCTGTGGCCACCGAGTCCGAGCGTGCAGTCGACGACCGCGGCTCCGGGCCGCTCGAGGGCGGGGGCCAACAGGTCCAGGCACCGCTGGAGCATCACCGGGACGTGTCGACTCTGACTCAAGGGGCCCTCTCAGGTCCGGCGCGACACGTACGCACCACCGGGTCCCCGCCCGCTCGTGAAGGGGAGGCCTGCCGGCGCCGGAAGCGTCAGCCGGCCGGGAGCGGGAGGAGGCCGAGCCGTACGTACGCGCCGCGCACGTGGGGAGATCCGGAAGCTCGCCGGGGTCTTTGGGGGAATGCAGTCCAGCAGGGAGAACCACGCCTCCCGCTTCGCGTCACTTTAGTCCACGGTGTCTCGCGGTCAATCAACCGGCCTGCGCGTCGCGGACCCCCTTGTGGGTTACCTCACACACTGGACGTGATGACGCTCTTTTTCCGTTCTCACGACAGGACCGGAGGGGCCGTGACCAGTAACGTCATAGCCATGACGACTTCTGCATCCGTACCCACCGAGTCCGAAGGCGCCATACACGGCGGCACGGTGACCGACCGCCTCGTCGAGGCGAACGCGCAGTACGCCGCCGCATTCACCGATCCCGGGATGGACGCCCGGCCCGTCCTGCACGTCGCCGTGGTGGCCTGCATGGACGCCCGTCTCGACCTGCACGCCGCCCTCGGCCTGGAGCTCGGCGACTGCCACACCATCCGCAACGCCGGCGGGGTCGTCACCGACGACGTGATCCGCTCGCTCACCATCAGCCAGCGCAAGCTCGGCACCCGCAGCGTGGTCCTCATCCACCACACCGGATGCGGACTGGAGGCGATCACGGAGGACTTCCGCACCGACCTGGAGATGGAGGTGGGCCAGCGCCCGGCGTGGGCCGTGGAGGCCTTCCGGGACGTCGACCAGGACGTCCGGCAGTCGATGCAGCGCGTGCGCACCTCGCCCTTCCTGCTGCACACCGACGACGTGCGCGGCTTCGTCTTCGACGTGAAGACCGGTCTGCTGCGCGAGATCGACCCGGCGTAACCGTCCACCGTCACTGTCGTTTCGCTGTTAATTTCCGGCTCCCGGGCACCCAAAAGGCCACAACACCGACATATCGCGGGCAGTTGTCCACAGGCGAGTGACACGAATCGGTAACGGCGGCAAGAATGCGGGTGTGACGTCACGCGGAACTTTCCACGCGTGGTGTCCGTGTTCGGGGTGGGCCGGTCCGCATCGCAGAGCGACGGCCCGGAGAAAGTACGGGCCGAGGAGGGCCGGGTGACGACCTATGACGAGCGAGCAAGCCTTACAGATCTGACTGCCACCGTGGAGCGGGTCCGCAGTTCGGTGGAAGGAGTGATCGAGGGCAAGCCCGAGGTCGTACGGCTTTCGCTGACCGTACTGCTCGCCGAGGGACATCTTCTGATCGAGGATGTGCCGGGAGTCGGCAAGACGATGCTCGCCAAGGCACTGGCGCGGTCCATCGACTGTTCGGTACGGCGCATCCAGTTCACGCCCGACCTGCTGCCCTCGGACATCACCGGCGTGTCCATCTGGGACCAGCAGCGCCGGGACTTCGAGTTCAAGCCGGGCGCGATCTTCGCGCAGATCGTGATCGGCGACGAGATCAACCGTGCGTCGCCCAAGACCCAGTCCGCGCTCCTGGAGTCGATGGAGGAACGCCAGGTCACCATCGACGGGCAGACCTACGAGCTGCCCAGCCCGTTCATGGTGGTGGCCACGCAGAACCCGGTCGAGATGGAGGGCACCTACCCGCTGCCCGAGGCCCAGCGCGACCGCTTCATGGCCCGCGTCTCCGTGGGGTATCCCAGCGCGGAGGCCGAGCTGCAGATGCTCGACGTGCACGGCGGCGCGTCCCCGCTGGAGGACATGCAGCCGGTGGCGCACGCGCACGACATCGTCAAGCTGATCGACGCGGTCCGCGGTGTCCACGTCGCCGACACGGTCCGGCGGTACGCGGTCGACCTGGTCGCCGCCACCCGCACCCACCCCGACCTCAGACTCGGTGCCTCGCCACGCGCGACCCTGCACCTGCTGCGCGCGGCGAAGGCGTCCGCCGCCCTCAGCGGCCGGGAGTACGCGCTCCCGGACGACGTGCAGAACCTCGCCGTCGCCGTCCTGGCCCACCGTCTGCTGCCCACCGCGCAGGCCCAGCTCAACCGGCGTACGGCGGAGCAGGTCGTCCAGGAGATCCTGCAGCGCACCCCGGTTCCCGCGGCCCCCCAGCAGCAGCACGGCTACGGCCTGGGCACCGGCACGCAGGCGTACGGCCAGCAGCCGCCGCGGAGGCTGTGATGACCGCCGGCGGGCCGGGCCCCGCGGAGACCGACCGGGGAGAAAAGGGCGGTATCCGCACGGCCCTGGCCGGTCTGACCACCCGCGGACGCTCCTTCCTGGCCGCCGGAGTCGCGGCCGCCATCTGCGCCTACGTCCTCGGCCAGGCCGACCTGCTGCGTGTCGGCCTGCTGCTCGCGGCGCTGCCCCTGGTCTGCGCGACCGTCCTCTACCGCACGCGCTACCGGGTGGCCGGCAGTCGCCGGCTCTCCCCCGCGCGCGTGCCCGCCGGGTCCGAGGCCCGGGTCCATCTGCGGATGGACAACGTCTCCCGACTGCCCACCGGTCTGCTGATGCTGCAGGACCGGGTGCCGTACGTCCTCGGCCCGCGCCCCCGTTTCGTCCTGGACCGGGTGGAGGCCGGCGGCCGCCGGGAGGTGTCCTACCGGGTGCGTTCCGATCTGCGCGGCCGCTATCCGCTGGGCCCGCTGCAGCTGCGCCTGACCGACCCCTTCGGCATGTGCGAGCTGACCCGGTCCTTCTCGACGTACGACACGCTGACCGTGATCCCGCGCGTGGAGGCGCTGCCGCCGGTGCGGCTGACCGGCGAGGCGAAGGGGTACGGCGACGGACGGCAGCGCTCGCTCGCCCTGGCCGGCGAGGACGACGTCATCCCGCGCGGGTACCGCTACGGCGACGACCTGCGCCGCGTCCACTGGCGCTCCACCGCCCGCTACGGCGAGCTGATGGTGCGCCGCGAGGAGCAGCCGCAGCGCTCCCGCTGCACGGTGCTCCTCGACACCCGGGGCATCGCCTTCCAGGGCGCGGGCCCGGACTCGGCCTTCGAGTGGGCGGTCGCGGGCGCCGCGTCGGCGCTGGTGCACATGCTCGAGCGGGGCTTCTCCGTCCGGCTGCTCACCGACACCGGCAGCTCGGTTCCCGGCGAGGGCGCCGACGGGTTCGCGGGCGCGAGCCAGGAGTCGGCGGACGCGGCCGGGCTGATGATGGACACCCTCGCGGTGATCGACCACTCGGACGGTACGGGTCTGTCCCTGGCGTACGACGTGCTGCGCGGCGGCAACGAGGGGCTGCTGGTGGCCTTCTTCGGCGACCTCGACGAGGAACAGGCCGCGGTGGCCGCCAGGATGCGGCAGCGCAGCGGAGGCGCCGTCGCCTTCGTGCTGGACAGCGACGCCTGGGTGCGCGAACCGAACGACGTGCCCGGACCGATGAGGGGTACGGAGGAGCGGCTGCGGATGCTGCGCGAGGCGGGCTGGACGGCCCTGGGCGTGCCGCGGGGCGTCTCGCTGCACGAGCTGTGGCGTCAGGCGGACCAGGAGCGCAACGGCATCGTGACCGCGAGCGGGACGGGCAACGGGGAGGCAGGCTCATGATGAGCGGGCAGGCACGACTGGCGCTGTGCGCCTGGGCGGCCACGCTGATGGCGTCGTGCGCCCTGCTGCCCCTCGTCGACCCGGCCACGTGGTTCCTGCAGGCGGCCTTCCTGCTCGGCATCCAGTCGCTGGTGGGCGCGGCGACCCGGCGGGTGCCGCTGGCCCGGCCGCTGACCGTGGCCGCGCAGACCGCGGTCACGCTGATGCTGCTGACCCTGGTCTTCGCCCGGCAGCAGGGCTTCCTCGGCCTGTTCCCCGGCCCGGAAGCCTTCCAGCGGTTCGCCGACCTGCTCCAGCAGGGCACGGACGACGTGGGGCGGTACGCGATCCCGGCGCCGCTGTCCGACGGCATCAAGCTGATGCTGATCGGCGGTGCGCTGGTGATCGGGCTGGCGGTCGACACCCTCGCGGTGACCTTCCGCAGCGCGGCCCCGGCCGGCCTGCCGCTGCTCGCGCTGTACTCGGTCGCCGCGGGGCTGTCCGACGGCTCCGGTGACTGGGCGTGGTTCCTGATCGCGGCGGCCGGCTATCTCATGCTGCTGCTGACGGAGGGCCGCGAGCGGCTGTCGCAGTGGGGCCGGGTCTTCGGCGGGGCGCCACGCATGCCCGGTGGGGAGTCGGGTCCCGTGGCGCCGGTGCGCACAGGGCGGCGCATAGGCGCGGTCGCGCTGGGCGTGGCCCTCGTGGTGCCGCTGCTGCCGCTGCCCGCGATAGAGGGCGGCCTGCTGGGCAGCGCCAGGACCGGAGTCGGCGCGGGCACCGGCGGCGGGGGCACGATCTCCGCGGTCAACCCGCTGGTGTCGCTGCGCGACAGTCTGAACGTGGACGAGAACCGCCAGGTCCTGTCGCTGAAGACCAACTCGGACAACCTCTCGGACCTGTATCTGCGGATCGTGTCCCTGGACGACTTCGACGGCACCACGTGGAAGCCGTCCAAGCGGCACATCGTCGCCGTGCCGGACGAGTTCCCCACGCCCACCGGCCTGGGCCCCGACATCAAGCGGGCGGAGATCACGACCCGGATATCGGCCGCCGACTGGTACGGGCAGGACTGGCTGCCGATGCCGTACCCGCCGAGCGGCGTGAAGATCAAGGGCAACTGGCGCTACGAACCGGTCGGCATGACCCTCGTCGGCGACCACGGTCAGAACACACGCGGTCAGACGTACGAGGTGAAGAGCCTCTCGGTGCAGCCGACGGCACAGCAGCTCGCCGCGGCGCCGCAGGCGGCCGGGTCGCTGCGGAGCGAGTACACGAAGGTTCCGAAGTCACTGCCGGAGGTGGTGGCCCGCACGGCCCGGCAAGTGACCGAGGACGCGCAGAACGACTACGAGAAGGCCGTCAAACTCCAGGACTACTTCACCATCACGGGCGGCTTCCAGTACGACACCGAGGTGGAGGTAGGCAACGGCCCGGACGCGATCGCCCGGTTCCTGAAGGACAAGCAGGGCTTCTGCGTCCACTTCTCCTTCGCGATGGCGGCGATGGCCCGCACGCTCGGCATACCCGCCCGGGTCGCGGTCGGCTTCGCGCCGGGTACGCCGCAGTCGGACGGTTCGGTGTCGGTGGGGCTGAAGGACGCGCACGCCTGGCCCGAGCTGTACTTCGAGGGCGTGGGCTGGACCCGTTTCGAGCCGACGCCGAACCGGGGCACGACGCCGTCCTACACGCAGCCGGAGTCGCCGGGCAGCAGCGTTCCGGACCTGCCGCAGGCCACGCGGTCGGCGGGGGCGGCCCCCTCCGCCGCGCCCTCGGCGAGCACGAGCTGCGCGGCGCAGGACAGGAAGCTCGCGGCGTGCGCGGGAGCGCTGCCGCTCGACCCGGAGCAGAAGGACGACTCGGGCACGCCGTGGTACCAGACCCTCGGCTGGACGCTCCTGGGGCTGGCTGTGGTGATCGTGCCGCTGCTGCCCATGCTGTGGCGGCTCAGGCGGCGGTCGGTACGGCTGGCCTCGGCCCAGCACGCGGCGTCCGGTGCGGGGCAGGCACCGCCGGGCCGTGGGGATCCTGCCGGCCGGCAGTACACGGACGGGCTCCACATGACGGTCCTGCCGGGTGAGGTGCCGTCGCGGCAGGCCACAGAGGCGGCCGTCGGGCACGTCCTGGCCGTCTGGCGGGAGCTCACCGACACGGCCTGGGACTACGGCATCCCACCGGACGACGCCCTGACCCCGCGGAAGGCTGCCGCGCGCATCGTGCGGCTCGGCCAGTTGGACGAGCCGACCTCGGCGTCGGTGCACCGGGTGGCCGGCGCCGTGGAGCAGGTTCTCTTCGCCCCGCAGCCGCGGGCCGAGGCAGGCCTGGCCGAGGACGTGCGCAGGATGCGGGTGGCCCTGCGGTCGAGAGTCAGCCGGACCACGCGCCTGCGCGCGGTCGTCGCACCCCGTTCGGCGATCCGCGCGGTCTGGGAGCTCAACGACCGCTGGACGGCCGTCAGGGCCGCCTGGGCGGCCCGCTGGGCGGAGATGGTGCGCCGCCCGTCCGGTCAGCAGAGCGGCTGAGGAGCCGACGCAGACAGCTCGGCCCTTGCCCGGGGATTTCGGGGTGAGGGCCGAGTCGCATTTCGTGGGGTCGGCAGCGCCCCGCCGGGACTGACCAGAGCAGACCTGCCCAGGGCAGACCTGAGGGGGTGACCACCTCGTCGGTGGTCACCCCCTCAGGTGTCGCTCGGAAGCTGTGGTGAGGTCAGTGGCCCTGTTCGTCGCGGCGGCGCTGCCAGCGCTGTTCGATGCGGTCCATCATGGACCGCTTCGGCCTTCCCTGACGGTGAGCGTGTGATGCGCCGGCGCTCTGTTCGCCCGGCTTGGGAGCCTTGCGCCAGCCGGTCACGGCGAGTACCGCACAGCCCAGCATGACGAGGAAGCCCACGACGCTGAGCCAGACCTGCTTGGCGACCATTCCGGCCATGAGGAGCGCGATACCTACGAGGAAGCCCGCGACCGCCTGGTAGACCCGTCGCCGGGTGTACGTACGCAGCCCGCTTCCCTCGAGCGCTGTCGCAAACTTGGGATCTTCGGCGTACAGCGCTCGCTCCATTTGCTCGAGCATGCGCTGCTCGTGCTCCGAGAGCGGCACGGAGTCCTCCTCATCGTGCAGTCGCCGGGGCGACCCGGGGGTCCCTTCAGGATAGGCAGGGAATCGCCCCCGTGAAACCCGCCCCTCTACGCCAATTGGCCAACCGGAGTCCGCCATGGACGTCCCGGCTCGCTGAAGCTTCCATTCCCCAGCTGCCGACCCGTCATGCCGGGCGGTCTCCCTCGATCATACGGCTCGGAACGCCCGAACGGGGGGCCTGTGGCGTACTCCATCCGCAGCCAACGCCCTGATCAGCGGCGCCACCTCGGGGCTCTCCCACAGGAGGTTCTCAGGCCTCGGCAGCCCCCTGCGTCTCACCGAGCACATGCAGCTGGGTGGCGACGGAGTGGAAGGCCGGGAGCTCGGCCGCGGCCTCCTCCAGCTTCAGCAGGGCTTCCAGGGCTCCGGGCTCGGTGTCCACAAGCACGCCGGGGACGAGGTCGGCGAAGATCCGCACGCCGTGCACGGCCCCGACCGTGAGGCCCGCGCCCTCGACCAGTTCGGTCAGCTGCTCGGCGGTGAAGCGGCGCGGCATGGGGTCACCGGTGCCCCAGCGGCCGTGCGGGTCGTCGAGGGCCTGCTTGGCCTCCTTGAAGTGGCCGGCGAGGGCGCGCGCGAGCACGGCGCCGCCCAGACCGGCCGCGAGCAGGCTGAGGACACCCTCGGAGCGCAGGGCGGCCACCGCGTTGCGGACACCCTCGGCCGGGTCGTCGACGTATTCCAGGACGCCGTGGCACAGCACCACGTCGTAGCCACCGCGCTCGACCACGTCGAAGAGGCCGTGGGCATCGCCCTGGACGCCCTGCACCCGGTCGGCGACGCCGGCCTCGGCGGCGCGGCGCTCCAGGGCGAACAGGGCGTTGGGGCTGGGGTCGACGACGGTGACGCGGTGGCCGAGGCGGGCCACGGGCACCGCGAAGTTGCCGCTGCCGCCTCCGGTGTCGAGGACGTCCAGCGACTCCCGGCCCGTGGCCTTGACCCGCCGGTCGAGGGCGTCCTGGAGGACCTCCCAGACCACGGCCGTACGGAGAGAAGCGCGTGGTCGAGAGGGGTCGGAGCGCAGCGACGCCGTATGAGGGTGGCGGTGGGAGACGGGCGGGCGCATCGGGTCCGACACGGCAGTTGACTCCTCGGCGCGGCACCGCCACATGAACGGCGGAGCGAACGGGGCGCCTCCCCCGGCCCCGGGGTGCGGAAGGGGGAAGGCTTCAGGCGCTCTCCACCCTATTGCCTCCGGCGCCCCGCCTGGTCACTGCGGTGCTGCGTCCGGCCCTCACCGCAGGCTCAGCCGGCGTCCGGCATGTCGCGCTCCCCGCCGCGGCCCTCCGCCTCGTCCGCGTCCTCGCGCGGCTGCGGCAGGACCGGCTGGAGGACCAGCATCCGCTCGACGAGACGGATGAACATCGCCACGTCGCGTATCAGATCGTCGGCGTCCCGGCGGTTGGCCGCGCCCTGGATGCCCGCCTCGGCCCGGGCGCGGCGCCGGGCCCCGGAGGCGAACAGCGCGCTCCACTCGGTGAGTTCGGGCGCGATTTCGGGGAGCACTTCCCAGGCGCTCCTGATGCGGGCCCGGCGCCGCGGTGTGGACTCCGGGCGCCCGCGCGCGGCCAGCACGGCGGCGGCGGTGCGCAGGGCGGCGAGGTGGGCCGTCGCGTAGCGCTCGTTCGGTGTTTCGAGGACGGTCGCCTCGTCGAGTGCGGTACGGGCCTGGGCTAGCAGGTCGAGGGCGGCGGGCGGGGCCGTGGCCCGGCGCAGTACGGGGTGCACGTCGCTCGCCGGGCCGGTCAGTGAGGGGGCAGGGCCGGTTGCGCGGCGCCGGCGTGCGGCGGCTGCGTGGTAGCTGGCCATGACGAACCTCCTGTCGTCTGTGTGACGGCACGCCCTCATACGGGGATGCCGTATGTGCCCATCGTGAGGTATGGCACTGACAATCCGTTCTGACCTGGGTCTTTGCTTCGATCGAGAGTTCGGGTTAGTTTTTGCACTGACCAGTCAGTTCAAATAGTTCAGGGGATTGGCCATGGGGGAAGCCGAGGGCGGCGTCGCCGTCACGGCCCGCGACTTCGGGCTCAAGGGGCCCCGCGGCTGGGCGTTCCGCGGCATCGCCGTCGACGCGGGGCCCGGCGCGCTGATCGCGGTCGAAGGACCGTCGGGGTCGGGGCGCACCAGCCTGCTGCTCGCGTTGACGGGACGGATGAGGGCAACGGAGGGGACCGCCACCGTCGGCGGGGCCGGGCTGCCGAAGCATCTGGCAGCGGTGCGCCGTGTCAGCGGGCTCGCGCACGTTCCCGGCGTCACCGACCTGGACCCGGCCCTGACCGTCGGCGAGCACCTGCGCGAACGGGCGCTGCTGCAACGACGGTTCAGCGGCTCACTGCGCGGCCTGCTGCGGCCCCGCGGGGAGCGCGCGGCCGAGTCGAAGCTGCGTATCGACACCGCGCTCGCCGCCGCCGGCCTCGACCGGGAGGCCCTGCCCAAGGGCGACCGGACCGCCGTGGGCGACCTGGAACGCCTCGAAGCCCTGCGCCTGTCCGTCGCCCTCGCCCTCATCGGCCGCCCGCGTCTGCTGGGCGTCGACGACACGGACCTCAAGCTCTCGGACGCCGATCGGGCGGAGGCCTGGGCGCTCCTCAGGTCCGTCGCCGAGGCCGGGACCACGGTCGTGGCGGTGTGCAGCGAGGCCCCCGAGGACGCCGTCAGGGTGTCCACCGGCGAAAGGCCGGACGCCCAGCACAAGCCGGAAGCCCAGGACAAGCCTGAAACCCAAGACCGTCCGGAGAAGGAGGATGCGGATGCGCTCGCCGAAACTGGCCGCTCTTGAGCTGCGGCGCTTCGGCCGCGGCAAGCTGCCGCGTGCCGCCCTGGTGGCGCTCCTGCTGCTGCCCCTGCTGTACGGCGCGCTGTACCTGTGGTCGTTCTGGGACCCGTACGGCCGGCTGGACCGCATCCCCGTAGCGCTGGTGAACGACGACAAGGGGGCGACGGCCGGCGGGAAGAGGATCACCGCGGGCGACGACATCACGAAGGGGCTGCTCGACAGCGAGGTCTTCGACTGGCACGAGGTGAGCGCCGACGAGGCACGCGCGGGCGTGGAGGACGGCACGTACTACCTGTCGCTGACCATGCCGGCCGACTTCAGCAGGCGCATCGCCTCGAGTGCGGGCGACGCCCCGGAGACGGGCGCACTGCAGGTGCGCACGAACGACGCGAACAACTACATCGTCGGGCAGATCTCGCGGACGGTCTTCGGCGAGGTGCGCACGGCCGCGTCCACGAAGACGTCGCGGTCCTTCCTGGACCGGATCTTCATCTCGTTCTCCGACATCCACGGCGCGACCGTGAAGGCCGCTGACGGCGCCGACAAGCTCACCGGCGGCATCGGGAAGGCGGAGAAGGGATCCAGGGACCTCGCCGACGGGCTGAAGGACGCCGAGGACGGCAGCGGCAAGCTGTCCAAGGGCCTGAAGAAGCTGAACAGCGGCGCGGGCGACCTGGAGGACGGCTCCGAGCAGGTCTCGGACGGCACACAGGCGCTCGCCGACAAGGTCAACGCCGTCGACGAGAAGGTGGGGCCCTTCCTCGAGGACAACGAGAAGACCATCGGGGACACCGCCCGGCTCGTCGCCGACTCCGCCAAGGCGATCCGCGACAACCTCGACACCCTGGCGAAGACCGCACCGATCGCCGCCAAGCGCGCACACACGGCATCCGACACGCTGGATTCCGTGTACAGGACACGGTGCGAGAGCGCCGTGCTGCCCGATCCCGCCTGCTCCGACCTCGAGAAGGCGAAGGACGCGGCCGCCGACGTGGCCACGATCGCCGACGACGTCAACACGCTGGTCGCCGGCCAGAACGGCGATCTGAAGAAGCTCGACAAGCACCTCGCCACGCTCCAGAAGCAGGCCCAGGCGCTCGCCGACCGGGCCCCGCACCTCGCCGAGGACCTCGACGACGCCGTCACCAAGATCAACAAGCTGAACGAGGGGGCCGCCAAGGTCGCCGCGGGCGCGAAGAAGCTGCACACAGGGCTCGGCACCGCCAAGACGGGCGCGGCGGACCTGGACGAGGGCATGGGCAGGCTCAGCACCGGCGCCGACGACCTCAACGGCGGCATGTTCAAGCTCGTCGACGGCTCCGGAAAGCTCGCGGGCGGTCTGCACGACGGTGCCGAGCGGGTCCCCGACTACGACAAGAAGGACCGCGACGCACGCACCACCGTCATGGCGGACCCGGTCCGGCTCGCCTCCGAGGACCTGCACAAGGCGCCCAACTACGGCACCGGTTTCGCCCCGTACTTCATCCCGCTGTCGCTGTGGGTGGGCGCGATGGTGGCGTACATGCTGATCCCGCCGATGAACCGGCGCGCGCTCGCGGCGGGCGCCCCGGCTTGGCGGATCGCGCTGGCGGGCTGGCTGCCCGTGGTGGCGATCGGGGTACTGCAGACCACGGCCCTGATGGCGGTGCTGCACTGGGCGGTCGGCCTGCAGATGGCCCGGGCGGCCGGGACGGTGGGCTTCCTGTTCCTGGTGACGGCCTGCTTCGCGGCCATGGTGCAGTGGCTCAACGCCAGGTTCGGGGCGGCGGGCCGCATCCTCGTCCTCGCCCTGCTGATGCTCCAGTTGACGTCCGCGGGCGGCACGTACCCCGTGCAGACCAGTCCGGGCTTCTTCAACGCGATCCACCCCTTCCTGCCCATGAGCTACGTCGTCGAGGCCCTCAGGCGGCTCATCACGGGCGGCGGAGCGGCACCGGTGTGGCACGCGTGCGTGGTGCTCGCCGCCTTCACCGCGGGCGCCCTCGCACTGACGGCCCTGTCGGCGCGGCGCCGGCAGGTGTGGACGCTCGACCGGCTGCATCCGGAGCTGAGCCTGTGAGCCGTCAGGACACCGCCGCACGCCCCGTAGCTGTGACAATCAGGGCCATGGAAAGCAGCAGCACCACGTCGGCCGGCGCCTCGCGCCGCGAGGCCACCCGGCAGAAGCTCTACGAGGCGGCCGTCACGCTCATCGCCGAGCAGGGCTTCTCCGCCACCACGGTCGACGAGATCGCCGAGCGGGCCGGGGTCGCGAAGGGCACGGTCTACTACAACTTCGCCAGCAAGTCCGTCCTCTTCGAGGAGCTGCTGCGGCACGGTGTGGGACTCCTCACCGCCTCGCTCCGGGAGGCGGCCGAGCAGACGGAGCGGGACGGCGGCAGCAAGGTCGACGCCCTGGACGCCATGATCCGCGCGGGGCTCGGCTTCATCGCCCGCTACCCGTCCTTCACCCAGCTGTACGTGGCCGAGCTGTGGCGCACCAACCGCGCGTGGCAGTCCACGCTCATGGTGGTCCGTCAGCAGGCGGTGGCGGTCGTCGAGGGTGTCCTGCGCGAGGGCATCGAGAACGGCGAGTTCAGCGACGAGATCGACGTCCAGCTGACCGCGGCCGCGCTGGTCGGCATGGTTCTGGTGGCCGCCCTGGACTGGCAGGCCTTCCAGCCCGAGCGATCCCTGGACGACGTCCACGCGGCGCTGTCCCGGCTGCTCCAGGGGCGGGTCAGCGGCGCACGCTGAGCGGCCGCACGCGAAAGCGCCGGTCCGATGTGGCCGCGTCCCCCGCGGGCCACTCTCGAACCGGCGCTTCCCCTTGCTCCCCCGTACGTCCCCCCGTTGGAACCCCCGTTGCGGTCGCTCCCCCGGATCCCCCGTGCCTCGCTCCCGCCGACTTGGCCGGCGGAAGGAGCGGATCGAGGGCCGCTCCGTTCCGGCGCCCCGTGTCGCCGGTACCGGAGCCGCGCCCCTTCTCCGTGCCTCAACTCTCTCGTTCGCGCAGGTCCGGCCCCATCCGCGCGCGTACTCATCTCACCGGCTAGGTACGGATACTCAGTCCTGCGCACTCATCCCCAGGACCCTCTGTTGCCGACTGGTGACGAAAGCGTCCGTGCCGGTACTCCCCCACCGCCGTGGCCAGGTTGTCAGTGGCGGCCGATAAGGTCGCAGACATGGCACGCATTGCGGTGATCGGCGCCGGGACGGGCGCACTGGCGGCTGCCGCCCGGCTGGCCGTCGCGGGCCACCGGGTGGCGGTGTACGAGCGTACGGAGACGTACGGCGGAGCGGTGCGCCGCTTCGAGCGGGACGGATTCTCCTTCGACACCGGCCCCGGACTGCTCCCCCTCCCCGCCGTGTACCGCGACCTGTTCGTCAAGACCGGCAAGGAGCCGCTGGAGGCGTGCGTCGAACTGGTCCAGGTCGACCCGTCGTCGCGGCACGTCTTCGCGGACGGCACCGCGGTGTCCCTGCCGAACGCCTCGAGGGCGGGCGTCGTCTCGGCCCTGGACGAGGCGCTCGGGGCGCGCGCGGGGCAGCGCTGGGGCGACTTCCTGGTCCGGGCCCGCGAGGCCTGGGACCGCACACGCCGGCCCCTTCTGGAGGAGCCCCTGTGGCCGAACTGGTCGGTGCTGGCCGAGCACGAGCCCTACCCGGCGGTCCCCCACAAGCGGCTGCTGCGCACCCGCCGGGCCGGGACACTCGCCGAGATCGGTGCCTGGGAGCTGCGTGACCCGAGGCTCGCCGCGCTGCTGGAGAGCCACGCGCTCGCATACGGGCTCGACCCACGCTCCACTCCGGCGAGCGCGGCCGTGCTGCCGTACATGGAGCACGCCTTCGGCATGTGGTACGTCCGCGGTGGCATACGCGAGCTGGCCCGCGCGGTGTACGAGCGGTGCGTGGCGCGGAAGGTCGAGTTCGTCTTCGGCGCAGAGGTCACCGGGATCCTGGAGAAGGACGGCCGGGCGGCGGGGGTGGAGCTGGCGGACGGGAAGGTCGTGGAGGCCGACCAGGTGGTCGCGGGGGTCGATCCCGTGCGGCTCAACGGCCTGACGGAGCACCCGCTGGACGCCGACGGTGACGTACGGCCCGACGCGGCGACGGCCCGCCCCGGACGCTTCACTGTGCTGCTGGCTCTCAGAGGCGCGCGTGAGGCGGGCGGCGCACATCGCACGGTGGTCCACGCGCCCGACCGCACCGCCGAGTTGGACTTCCTCAGCGCGCAGACCGGCGCCCCCGCACGGCCCACGGTGACGGTGCTGCGGCCGGACGACCCGGCGCTTCGGCCCGACGACGAGCACGAGTCGGTGGTGGTGTCGGCGGTCGTGCCGACCGAGGTGGAGTGGGGCCGGAGCGACTTCGCCGACCGGTTCGCCGAGGTCGTCCTGGTGGCCGCCGAAGCCGCCGTCCCCGGACTGCGCGAACGCCTCCTGTGGCGCGAGGTGCAGGTGCCGGAACAGGTCACGGACCTGACCGGATTCGGAGAGCTCTCGGCGCCCGCACTGGCCGCCGGCAACGGCCGCTTCCTTCACCCGGCCAACACCACACGGCTGACCGGGCTCTACCGGGTGGGCGAGTGGTCCCACCCCGGCGGCGGTCTCCCGCACGCCGGGATGTCGGGCGCGCTGGTCGCGGGGCTGATCGTGGAGGGGCCGGGCTTCCGGGGCTCTCAGTGAGACGCCGGTGGCGGAGACCCGGGGTTCTCAGAAACGGTACTGCTCGTCGTAACCGTTGCCCTGCTGCCCGTCGCCCTGGTACGGGTACTGCTGCTGCTCCGGGGGCAGTTCGCCGCCGTACGACTCGTCGGTGCGCTGCTGCGGGACCCATACGCCGCCGGCCGGGGTCTCGCCGTAGCCGCCGCTGCCGTACTGGTCCTGGCCGTAGCCCTGCTGGCCGTACTGCTGCTGGCCGCCGTAGGTGGTGTCGTACGTGCCGTAGCCCTGGGTGCCGTACGGGTCGGAGTAGCCGGAGTACTGCTGCTGGCCGGTGGTGTCGTAGCCGTACTGCTGCTGGCCGTAGCCGGAGTAGTCGTAGGCGTAGTTCTGGTCGGCGCCCTGGGCGGCCGTCGCGTACTGGTCCTGGGACTGGCCGGAACCGGCGTACGCGGAGTCGCTGTATATGCCGTAGGAGCCGGTGTCCTCCGGCATGGGCTGCGGCTCGTACACGGCGGTGCTCTCGGCGGCCGCGGCCTGGGCGGCGCGCGCGGGGGTGAACACGTCGTCACGGTCGTAGTCGTCGCCGTAGGCGCCCTTGTCCTGGCCGTACGCCCCGCTGTCACGGCCGTAGGCGTCGGCCTCGTCGCCGTCGGCCGACTCCAGGTCGGAGTCCTCGAGCGAGGGGTCCTGGCGCTCCGCGTTGCCGCGGCGGCCCTTGAGTCCGTCGGCGCCCGGGCGGCTGACGGCCCAGCCGGCCGCGAAGCCGCGGCGGAACGAGAGGGTGACGTAGGTCTGGCCGACCGCGAAGGCGGCCGCACCCAGCCCGATGACGATCACCGACGGGATCAGCACACCCAGGACCACGCCGAGGAAGCCGACGAACGCCAGCAGTCGCCAGCGAAGCCGTGCCTTGTACTGCAGCAGCACTTCGCCGAGCAGCCACAGTGCGACGATTCCGAACGCAATGTAGAGGACCGTCCAGCCCATGTACGCCCCTCTCCCAGTGGCCGCTACGCAGTGTGTCGTATGTCGGTGCGACCGGTCTAGGCCTGCGGCGGGTGGTGCAGGCCCAGGTTCTCGTAGATTTCCAGGGTCGCCGTGGAGTTGTTGAGCGTGATGAAGTGCAGTCCGGGCACTCCCTCGGCCAGCAGCCGCGCGCAGAACTCCGTGGCGAATTCGATCCCAATGGAGCGTACAGCGGCCGGATCGTCTTTGGCTGTGAGGATCCGCTCTTTCAACTCGGCCGGAAACGCGGCATTGGTGAGGGAAGGGACCCTGGCCAGTGTCTTCGCGCTGGCGATCGGCATGACCTCGGGGATGATCGGGGTGTCGCAGCCGGCCGCCGCGACCCGGTCGCGCAGGCGTAGGTAGTCCTCCGGGTCGAAGAACATCTGCGTGATCGCGTAGTCCGCTCCCGCGCGGCACTTGTCGACGAAGTGACGGACGTCGGCGTCCCAGTCGCTGGACCGCGGGTGCATCGCGGGGAAGGCCGCGACGCCCACGCAGAAGTCGCCGGACGCCTTGATGAGTTCGACGAGTTCGGCGGCGTAGGCGAGGCCCTGGGGGTGAGGCACCCAGTCGCCCATCGGGTCGCCGGGCGGGTCGCCGCGCAGCGCCAGCATGTTGCGGATGCCGGCGTCGGCGTACTGCCCGATGATGTTGCGCAGGTCGGCCACCGAGTGGTCGACCGCCGTGAGGTGGGCGATCGGTGTGAGCGTGGTGTCCGAGGCGATCGCCTCGGTCGCCTTGACCGTGCCCGAGCGGGTGGAACCGCCCGCGCCGTAGGTCACGGAGACGAAGTCCGGAGCGACTGCCTCGACACGGCGCAGGGCGTTCCAGAGGTTCCGCTCGCCCTTCGGCGTCTTCGGGGCGTAGAACTCGAACGAATACGTCGTCTTGCCGGTCGCGAGCATGTCGCGGACGGTGCGGGCGTGATCCGACCGGGTGGATGCGGTGCCGAGGGCCATACTCGCAGGTTAGCCAGGGGCCAGCGGTCACCCAACCAGATGCGGGAGATTTGCCCGGTTTGTCGATTTGTTGTCCACCTATCGGACACCCCGTAGGGCTCGAGGGCTCGCTACACGTGCCGCAACCGCTTGGCGAACTCGCTCGCCGCCGCGCCCGGGTCGTCCGCCTCCGTGATCGCCCGTACGACGACCACGCGGCGGGCGCCCGCCTCGATCACCTCGTCGAGGTTGCCGAGGTCGATGCCGCCGATGGCGAACCAGGGGCGGTCGGTGCCGAGGGCGGCGGTGCGGCGGACCAGGTCCACGCCCGGGGCGTGGCGGCCGGGCTTGGTGGGGGTGGGCCAGCACGGGCCGGTGCAGAAGTAGTCCACGCCGTCCTGCACGGCGGCCGCGGCGGCCTCGGACTCCGCGTGGGTGGAGCGGCCTATCAGCACGCCGTCGCCGAGGATGGCGCGGGCCGCGGGGACGGGGAGGTCGCCCTGGCCCAGGTGGAGCACGTCGGAGCCGGCGGCGTGGGCGACGTCCGCGCGGTCGTTGACCGCGAGGAGCTTGCCGTGCCGGGCGCAGGCGTCGGCGAAGACCTTCAGGTGCTCCAGCTCCTCGGCCGCCTCCATGCCCTTGTCGCGCAGCTGCACGATGTCGACACCGCCGGTCAGGACCGCGTCCAGGAACTCCGGAAGATCGCCCTGGCGCCTGCGGGCGTCCGTGCAGAGGTAGACGCGGGCGTCGGCGAGGCGGGCGCGGGCGGTGGCTGCGGTGTCGGGCATGCGTGTGTTCCCCCGTTGGGTGGCGTACGGGCCGGGCCCGTACGCCGACGGTGTTCGGATCAGCAGTTCAGACGGCGAGCGCCTGGGCGCGGCGCTTCACCTCCGTGCCGCGATTCTCGCTCAGAGCCTGTGCGGGGGTGCCCGGCAGGCTCGGGTCGGGAGTGAAGAGCCACTCCAGCATCTCTTCGTCCGTGAAGCCGTCGTCCCTCAGCAGCGTCAGGGTCCCGGACAGGCCCTTGACGACCCGGTCCCCGTCGATGAAGGCGGCGGGGACGTGCAGCGCGCGGTTCTCGCCACGGCGTACGGCGATGAGCTGGCCCTCCTTGACCAGCTGCCGCACACGCGTCACCTCGACGCCGAGCTGTTCGGCGATGTCGGGGAGGGTGAGCCAGGCGGGGACGAGAGCATCGATCTTTGCGTCAATCTCGGTCACGTCATCAAGACTGCCATCCCGGACTGACAGTGGGTAGCCGAGCGCCCCCTCCGGGGGGACGCAGGCAGGGACCGCGCTACGCGACCGCCGCCTTCAGCGGCCTGGCCGGGTCGGCGAGCAGCCGCGGATTCATCGTCGTGCCCGCCTCGATCAGCCGCCTGCCCTGGGCCAGGTCCCTGGGGCGGCCCACCGCCAGCAGTGCGACCAGACGGCCGTCGCGCAGCCAGCAGACCGTCCAGGCCGGTCCGGCCGGATCACCACGCCACAGGGTGGTGTCGGCCGAGTGGTGGTGGCCTGCGTACTGGACGAAACGGCCGAACTGCTCGGACCAGAAGTACGGGACCGGGTCGTAGACCGCGGGGGGTTCGCCGGTGGCCTCGCCGACGATGTTGGTGGCGACCGTGCGCGGGCCCTGGAGGGCGTTGTCCCAGTGGTGGACCAGCAGGCGCTCGCCGTACCGTCCCGAAGGGAAGGAGGCGCAGTCGCCGACCGCGTAGACGTCCGGCGCGGAGGTGCGCAGGTGGTGGTCGGCCACGACCTCGCCGTACACGCCGAGCTCGATCCCCGACCCGGCCAGCCAGGTGGTGGCGGGCCGGGCTCCGATCCCGACCACGACGGCGTCCGCGGGCAGCCGCGAGCCGTCGTCGAGTACGACGGCACCGGGCTCGATGTGCTCCACGCGCGCGTGCGTGCGCAGCACCGCCCCGCTGTCGCGGTACCAGGCGGCCATCGGCGCGGCCACCTCGGCGGGCAGTGCCCCGGCCAGCGGGCGGTCCGCGGCCTCCACGACCGTCACCGCGCAGCCGGCCTCGCGCGCGGCGGTGGCGAACTCCGCGCCGATCCAGCCCGCGCCGACGACCACGATGTCGTGCTGCCGGGCGAGCACGGGCCGCAGCCGTTCGGCGTCGTCCAGGGTGCGCAGCAGATGCACTCCGGGCACGCCCTCGGTGCCCGGCAGCCGGATCGGTTCGGCTCCCGTGGCGAGGACGAGGACGTCGTACGGCACGGGCCCGGCGGCGGTGTCCAGTTCATGGTCGGCGGGGCGCACGCCGAGTACCTCGCGCCCCAGTTCCAGGTCGATGCCGAGCCCCTCGAAGTCGACGTCGAACGCTGAGCCCTCGGCCTTGCCGAGCAGGACGGCCTTGGACAGCGGCGGCCGGTCGTACGGCTGGTGGGGCTCCGCGCCGATCAGCGTCACGGTGCCGGAGAACCCCTGTTCCCGCAGGGCGACCGCGGTCTGCACCCCGGCCATGCCCGCGCCGACGACGACCACGCGCCGCGGTCCCGCCGTGCTCCGCTCCTGGCTCTGCTCGCTCACCTGATCACCATAGACAACTGACTATTTGTCAGTCAGCGGTCATGCTCAGTGACCTGCTCCACAACGCTCGTGCCGCTGCCAGGCTGCGACTCCCACTCCCAGGTCTCCTCGAGCCGCACCCGGCCGTCCGCGAGCTCCACCACGGTCGACACGCAGTGCCCGGACGAGGTCGTCCCGTCGTGCTTGAGCTGGACATAGCGGAAGTCGAGCCGGTCACCCTCCCGGGTACCCACCAGATGCCCGCGTACGACGTCGCCGCCCGCGTAATCGGCCCAGATCTCGCCGTCCTTCTCGTGGTAGACGAAACGGGTACGCGTGCCCACCTGGCCCGGGGCCTGGTCGGCGACGGGGGCGAGGACCAGACCGTCCAGCGAGCGGGGCATGGCGGAAGGCTCCCTTACAGAGGCGCGGAACGAAGGGCTAGGGTACGTAGAGCACTCGCGGGAGCCCGGACGCACCGGGCTGAGAGGGAGGCTGGCGGCCTCCGACCGTACGAACCTGATCCGGGTCATGCCGGCGAAGGGAGGGGCTGGACGCCCATGTCGCCCACGCGTACGTCAGACGTCCTTGTCATCGGGGGCGGGATCATCGGTCTGGTCACGGCGTGGCGGGCCGCACAGCGCGGTTTCGCCACGGCCGTCGTGGACCCGGAACCGGGCGGCGGAGCCGCTCAGGTGGCGGCCGGGATGCTGGCCGCCGTCACGGAACTGCACTACGGCGAGCAGACGCTGCTCGGCCTGAACCTCGCCTCGGCCCGCCGGTACCCGGACTTCGCGGCCGAGCTGACCGACCTCACCGGGCACGACCTCGGTTACCGCCAGTGCGGCACGCTCGCGGTGGCACTGGACGCCGACGACCGCGCCCATCTGCGCGAACTGCACGCCCTGCAACGGGAGTCGGGGCTGGA
Organism: Streptomyces sp. HUAS ZL42; assembly: GCF_040782645.1. Taxonomy (GTDB): domain Bacteria; phylum Actinomycetota; class Actinomycetes; order Streptomycetales; family Streptomycetaceae; genus Streptomyces. The sequence continues at coordinate 7,218,841 of NZ_CP160403.1, read as the reverse complement.
CTCCGAGTGGCTGTCCGGGCGGGACTGCCGGCGCCTGGAGCCGATGCTCGCTCCGGGCGTGCGCGGCGGGCTGAGGGTGGACGGCGACCACCAGATCGACCCGCGGCGGCTGGCGCACGCGCTGGTGGCGGCCTGCGATCGCGCGGGAGTGACCTTCCACCGGGAGTGGGCCGAGCGGCTGTCCGTCGTACGGGACCGGGCCGCGGGGGTCGTCACGCGCGAGGGCGAGGTGCTGGGCGCGGGTCAGGTGGTGCTGGCCACCGGCAGCCTCAGCGGGCAGTTCGCCGGGGTCCCGGACGACGTACTGCCGCCCGTGCGGCCCGTGAAGGGGCAGGTGCTGCGGCTGACCGTGCCCGAGCGGTACGCGCCCTTCCTGAGCCGTACCGTGCGGGCCGTGGTGCGTGGCAGTCATGTCTACCTGGTGCCGCGTGAGAACGGCGAGCTGGTCGTCGGCGCGACCAGCGAGGAACTGGGCTGGGACACCACCGTGACCGCGGGCGGGGTGTACGAGCTGCTGCGCGACGCGCACGAGCTGGTCCCCGGCATCACCGAACTGCCGTTGACGGAGACCCGCGCGGGACTGCGCCCCGGCTCCCCCGACAACGCTCCGCTGCTCGGGCCGACCGAGCTGGACGGGCTGCTGCTGGCCACCGGTCACTACCGCAACGGCGTGCTGCTCACCCCGGTCACCGGCGACGCGCTGGCGTACGCCCTGACCACCGGTGAACTCCCGGACGAGGCCCGCCCCTTCACGCCCCGGCGCTTCGGCACGACGGCCGCTCTCACGGAGCGGTCCGCATGAACATCTCGGTCAACGGGGAGCGACGCGAGGTCGCTCCCGGCACGGCACTCGACGCCCTCGTGAAGTCCCTCACCGCGGCGCCCTCCGGAGTGGCCGCCGCCCTCAACGAAACCGTCGTCCCGCGCGCGCAGTGGCCGTCGACGTCCCTCTGCGAGGGGGATCGCGTCGAGGTCCTCACCGCCGTCCAAGGAGGCTGAACCATGGCCGACGATCCCTTTGTCCTCGGAGGTACGGCGTTCTCGTCCCGGCTGATCATGGGGACGGGCGGTGCGCCCAGCCTGGAGGTCCTGGAGCGGGCGCTGGTGGCCTCCGGCACGGAGTTGACGACGGTCGCGATGCGGCGGGTCGATCCGTCGGTGCACGGCTCTGTGCTGTCGGTGCTGGAGCGGCTGGGCATCCGGGTGCTGCCCAACACGGCGGGGTGCTTCACGGCGGGTGAGGCGGTGCTGACGGCCCGGTTGGCGCGGGAGGCGCTCGGCACCGATCTGGTCAAGCTGGAGGTCATCGCCGACGAGCGGACGCTGCTGCCGGATCCGATCGAGTTGCTGGACGCGGCGGAGACGCTGGTGGACGACGGGTTCACGGTGCTGCCGTACACGAACGACGATCCGGTGCTGGCGCGGAAGCTGGAGGACGCCGGGTGTGCGGCGATCATGCCGCTGGGGTCGCCGATCGGGTCGGGGCTGGGGATCCGTAATCCGCACAACTTCCAGTTGATCGTGGAGCGGGCGGGGGTGCCGGTGATTCTGGACGCGGGGGCCGGTACGGCGTCGGATGCGGCGTTGGCGATGGAGCTGGGGTGCGCCGGTGTGATGCTGGCGTCGGCTGTCACTCGGGCGCAGGAACCGGTGTTGATGGCTGATGCGATGCGTCACGCCGTGGAGGCGGGGAGGTTGGCTCGGTTGGCGGGCCGGATTCCTCGGCGGCACTTTGCGGAGGCGTCGTCTCCGGTTGACGGCTTGGCTGTGCTGGATCCTGAGCGTCCTGCGTTCTGAGCGGAGCCGCAGTCCCGGTTCGTCTCCCACCCGCGCACCACCCGTTTCCAGTCGGGCAAGAAGTGGAGCTCTCCCGTGGGGCGTTCTCGCCGTCGGCGGCCCTCGGTTTGGGGTGGTAGCGCTTTCTGCGTGTCTCCTCCGTCACAGGTCGGCTGCAGTCCCGATCCGATCCGGTGGAAGCGGCGGTGGTGTCGGTGGCGGCTCGTACACTCACCTGCGTGGATACGACCCTTCAGGACCCTCTCGTCGGGCGGGTGCTCGACGGCCGTTACCGCGTCGACGCACGGATCGCGGTCGGCGGGATGGCCACGGTCTACCGGGCCGTGGACACCCGCCTCGACCGCGTGCTCGCGTTGAAGGTGATGCACCCGGCGCTCGCGGCCGACGGGGCGTTCGTCGAGCGGTTCATCCGGGAGGCGAAGTCCGTCGCCCGGCTCGCGCACCCCAATGTCGTGCAGGTCTTCGACCAGGGCGCCGACGGGTCGTACGTGTACCTCGCCATGGAGTACATCGCCGGGTGCACGCTGCGTGACGTCCTGCGCGAACGCGGAGCACTGCAGCCGCGGGCCGCACTCGACATCCTCGAGCCGGTGCTCGCCGCGCTCGGCGCCGCGCACCGCGCCGGGTTCGTGCACCGGGACATGAAGCCCGAGAACGTGCTGATAGGGGACGACGGCCGGGTCAAGGTCGCCGACTTCGGGCTCGTGCGGTCTGTGGACACGGTCACCAGCACGACCGGTGCCGTGCTCGGCACCGTCTCGTACCTCGCTCCCGAGCAGATCGACCAGCCCGGCGCCGCGGACCCGCGCGTCGACGTGTACGCGTGCGGTGTCGTCCTCCACGAGATGCTGACGGGCGAAAAGCCGCACGACGGGGACTCCCCCGCCGTGATCCTGTACAAGCACCTCCACGAGGACGTGCCGCCGCCGTCGGCCCTCGTGCCGGGGCTGCCGTACGAGCTGGACGAGCTCGTCGCCTCGGCGACCGCCCGCACGCCGGACGTCCGTCCGTACGACGCGGTGGCGCTGCTCGCGCAGGCGCGGGAGTCCCGCGCGGCGCTCAGCGCCGACCAGCTGGACGCCGTACCGCCACAGGCGGTCTCCGCCGGGCACCACAACGCCGACGACCGTACGAGCGTGATACCGCGTTCGCTGACGGTGCCGCGGCCGCTGCCCGTCAACGAGGACGACGAGCCTCCCCTGAACCGCACCAGCCGGCTGCAGAGCCCGCCGCCGCTGCCGCCACGGCGGCGGTTCTCGCGGCCCGGGCGCGGCCTCGTCACGGTCATCGCCGCCGTCCTGCTGGTCTTCGGCGTCGGCGCGGGCGTCTGGTACATCAACTCCGGCCAGTTCACCAAGGTCCCGCCACTGCTGACCAAGACGGAGAAGCAGGCCCGGGAGCGGCTCGAGGCGGCCGGGCTCGGGGTCGGGACGATCAAGCACGCCTACAGCGACACCGTGCAGCGCGGCTCGGTCATCAGCACGGATCCGGCGCCGGGCACCCGTATCCGCGACAACGACTCGGTGTCGCTCACCATCTCCGACGGCCCGGAGACCGTGAAGGTGCCCGATGTGAAGGGCTACCGGCTGGACAAGGCGAAGGCCCGGCTCAAGAGTGACGGGCTGGAGCCGGGCATGGTCACCCGGGCCTTCAGCGACGACGTCATCAAGGGCTTCGTGATCAGCACCGAACCCGAGGCGGGCACGGAGCGGCACGCGGGCTCGGCGATCGCGATCGTCGTCAGCAAGGGCAGCCCGGTGGACGTCCCGGACGTCACCGGCGAGGACCCCGAGGACGCCCGGGCGGAGCTGGAAGAGGCCGGACTGAAGGTGGAGATCTCCGCCGCGGAGGTCAACTCCGAGTACGACAAGGGCAGGGTCGCGGCGCAGACCCCGGGGGCGGACAAGCAGGCCGCCGAGGGCGACACGGTGACGCTGACACTGTCCAAGGGGCCGGAGATGGTCGAGGTCCCGGACGTGGTCGGAGACAGCGTCGACGACGCCAAGCAGCAGCTGAAGGACGCCGGCTTCGAGGTCAGGGAGGACCGCGGGATCCTCGGGCTGTTCGGTGACACCGTCAGGAAGCAGTCCGTGGCGGGCGGCGAGACGGCGCCCAAGGGGTCGACGATCACGATCACCATCCGGTGATCGGGCGGGCGCCGGCCCATGACACCCTGAACGGGTGACGAGTCAGCAGTCCGGCGTTCCCGCTCCCTTCCCCTCCCGCAACCCCGTCGGCGGTCATGTCCCCGTGGCCGGCGGCCTGCGTTCGGTGGGGCTGTCGTACGCCCATGACCTCAAGGCGGAGACCGTGCAGGTCTTCGTCGCCAACCCGCGCGGCTGGGCCACGCCCGCCGGGAACCCGCGGCAGGACGAGGCGTTCCGGGAGGTGTGCGAGGCCGAGTCGATCCCGGCGTACGTGCACGCCCCGTACCTGATCAACTTCGGCTCGCACACCGAGGCGACCGTCGAGCGGTCCGTGGAGTCGCTGCGGCACTCGCTGCGGCGCGGGCGGGAGATCGGGGCGCTGGGCGTGGTCGTGCACACGGGGAGCGCGACCGGCGGGCGGGAGCGGGCGGTGGCGCTGAAGCAGGTGCGGGAGCGCTTGCTGCCGCTGCTCGACGAACTCACCCATGACGACGACCCGTTCCTGCTCCTGGAGTCCACCGCCGGACAGGGCGCCTCGCTGTGTTCGCGGACCTGGGACTTCGGGCCGTACTTCGAGGCGCTGGACGCCCATCCGAAGCTGGGCGTGTGCCTGGACACCTGCCATGTCTTCGCGGCCGGCCACGACCTGACCGGTCCGGACGGCATGCACCGGACCCTCGACCTGCTGGTGGACACGGTCGGCGCGGGGCGGCTGAAGCTGATCCACGCCAACGACTCCAAGGACGTGGTCGGCGCACACAAGGACCGGCACGAGAACATCGGCGCCGGCCACATCGGCGAGGACCCGTTCCGGGCGCTGATGACGCACCCGGCCACGGAGGGCGTACCGCTGATCATCGAGACGCCCGGCGGCAAGGAGGGCCATGCGGCGGACGTGGAACGGCTGAAGAAGCTCCGGGATTCCTGACGCGTTGAGGAATACCCCAGGGGGGTATACGGTTCTTGCTCGGTGCAGGAACCGTAACCCGGGCATTGGGGGCACTCATGGAGCACGAGGCGCACACGGCACACGCTCACCGTCACGAGGAACATCAGCACGGGCCCGGCACGACCGCCACCTGGCCCATGGCCGCCCAGGCCACCCTTCACTGCCTGACCGGGTGCGCCATCGGCGAGGTGCTCGGCATGGTGATCGGCACGGCGCTCGGCTGGGCCAACCTCCCCACGACGGTCCTGGCGATCGTCCTGGCCTTCTTCTTCGGCTACTCGTTCACCCTGCGCGGCGTACTGAAGGCGGGCGTCGGCCTGCGCGCGGCCGTCCGGGTGGCGCTGGCCGCGGACACCCTGTCGATCGCCGTGATGGAGCTGGTCGACAACGGCGTGATCGTGCTGTGGCCCGGCGCGATGGACGCGGAACTGGGCGACCTGCAGTTCTGGGGCGCGCTGGCGATCTCACTGGTGATCGCCTTCGTGGCCACCACGCCGGTCAACAAGTGGATGATCGGCCGCGGCAAGGGGCACGCGGTGGTCCACCAGTACCACCACTGAACCGCCCCCGAGGGCCAGGACTCAGAGTTCGGGGCCGTCCCCGGGCCCCTCCTGGTACGAGTACCGCTGTTCCTTCCACGGGTCGCCGATGTTGTGGTAGCCGCGCTCCTCCCAGAAGCCGCGGCGGTCGGCGGTCATGTACTCCACACCGCGGACCCACTTGGGGCCCTTCCAGGCGTACAGATGAGGGACGACCAGACGGAGCGGAAAGCCGTGTTCCGCCGTCAGCAGTTCGCCGTCCTTGTGGGTGGCGAAGATGGTCCGCTCGGACGCGAAGTCCGCGAGGCGCAGGTTCGAGCTGAATCCGTACTCGGCCCACACCATCACATGGGTGACATCGGGAGCCGGCGGGGCGGTCTCCAGGATCGTCCGTGCCGGGATCCCGCCCCACTCCGCGCCGAGCATGCTGAACTTCGTGACACAGTGCAGGTCGGCCACGACGGTGGTGTACGGCAGGGCCGTGAACTCCTCGTGGTTCCAGCAGTGCTTCTCACCGTCGGCGGTGGCACCGAAGACCCTGAACTCCCAGCGTTCGGGCCTGAACTTGGGCACGGGCCCGTAGTGTGTGACGGGCCAGCCCCGCTGCAGTCGCTGCCCCGGCGGAAGCTCTGACCGTGCCGCTTCTCCAGATTCGCGCTCCACCGGATGACCCATGACTCCATCCTGACAGACCCCGGGCAGTGCACATGACCAGCCATGTCCAGAAACGGGCAACTCCGACTAAGCATGGACTAACTTACTAAGTATGCACTTACTGGACGATCTTCGATGCCGGTGCAATCATGCGGCCGTTCGCTCCCCCTGTCCCTCCTGTGGAAGGAGCCTCTGCGATGCAGGGTGACCCCGAGGTTCTCGAGTTCCTCAACGAGCAGCTGACGGCCGAGCTCACGGCGATCAACCAGTACTTCCTGCACGCGAAGATGCAGGAGAACTTCGGCTGGACCAAGCTCGCCAAGTACACGCGGCACGAGTCGTTCGACGAGATGAAGCACGCCGAGGTGCTCACCGACCGGATCCTGTTCCTGGAGGGCCTGCCCAACTACCAGCGGCTGTTCCATGTGCGCGTGGGCCAGACGGTCCGGGAGATGTTCGAGGCCGACCGGCAGATCGAGGTCGAGGCGATCGACCGCCTCAGGCGCGGCATCAAGGTGATGCGCGAAAAGGGTGACATCACGTCCGCGAACATCTTCGAGTCGATCCTCGCGGACGAGGAGCACCACATCGACTACCTCGACACACAGCTGGAACTGCTGGAGAAGCTCGGTGAGGCGCTGTACATCGCGCAGCTGATCGAGCAGCCGGAGAGCTGAGCTACGCGGCTTCCTCGAGCCCTTCGAGGGCCGCGAGGACGGGCTTGCCCTGGTCGGCGAGCTCACGGCGGGGACATGCGCCCCGGCCGAGAATCGCCTGGATGCGACGGACACAGGAACCGCAGTCCGTGCCGGCCTTGCAGGCGGAGGCTATCTGGCGGGGCGTGCAGGCGCCGTCGTCCGCATGCTGCTGGACCTGCGCTTCGGTCACTCCGAAGCAGCTGCACACGAACACGCGGTTCACCTCCCGCCGAGATCAATAAGGATAACCTAACCTTACCCGGCGTCCTGTGGTCGCAAAAGTGCTGAGGGGCGCGGATCGTATGTGATCCGCGCCCCAGTGCATGCCCTGTAACAGGCGAACCGCTACTGGTCCCTGTACATCTCCGCCACGAGGAACGCCAGGTCCAGCGACTGGCTGCGGTTGAGCCGCGGATCGCAGGCCGTCTCGTAGCGCTGGTGCAGGTCGTCGACGAAGATCTCGTCGCCGCCGCCGACGCACTCGGTGACGTCGTCGCCGGTGAGCTCCACATGGATGCCGCCCGGGTGGGTGCCCAGCGACTTGTGGACCTCGAAGAAGCCCTTGACCTCGTCGAGCACGTCGTCGAAGCGGCGGGTCTTGTGACCGGAGGCCGCCTCGAAGGTGTTGCCGTGCATCGGGTCGGTCACCCAGGCCACCACCGCGCCGGACGCCGTGACCTTCTCGACCAGCTCGGGAAGCCGGTCGCGGATCTTGTCGGCGCCCATGCGGACGATGAAGGTCAGCCGGCCCGGCTCACGGTCGGGGTCGAGGCGCTCGATGTACTGCAGCGCCTCCTCGGCCGTCGTGGTCGGGCCGAGCTTGATGCCGATCGGGTTGCGGATCCTCGACGCGAACTCGATGTGCGCGTGGTCCAGCTGCCGGGTGCGCTCACCGATCCACACCATGTGCGCCGAGACGTCGTACAGCTGCCCGGTGCGGGAGTCGACGCGGGTGAGCGCGGACTCGTAGTCGAGCAGCAGAGCCTCGTGCGAGGAGTAGAACTCGACGGTCTTGAACTCCTCCGGGTCGGCCCCGCACGCGTGCATGAAGTTCAGCGCGTTGTCGATCTCCCGGGCGAGCTGCTCGTAGCGCTGGCCGGACGGCGACGACTTCACGAAGTCCTGGTTCCAGGCGTGCACCTGGCGCAGGTCGGCGTAGCCGCCGGTGGTGAAGGCGCGCACCAGGTTGAGCGTGGAGGCGGAGGCGTTGTACATCCGCTTCAGGCGCTCGGGGTCCGGGACGCGGGCGGCCTCGTTGAAGTCGAAGCCGTTGACCGAGTCGCCGCGGTACGTCGGCAGGGTCACGCCGTCACGGGTCTCGGTGCCCTTGGAACGCGGCTTGGAGTACTGGCCGGCGATGCGGCCGACCTTCACCACGGGCACGGACGCGGCGTACGTCAGCACGGCGCCCATCTGCAGCAGGGTCTTGAGCTTGTTGCGGATGTGGTCGGCGGACACCGCGTCGAAGGCCTCGGCGCAGTCGCCGCCCTGGAGGAGGAACGCCTCTCCCTTGGCGACAGCCGCCATCCGGGCGCGCAGCTGGTCGCACTCGCCCGCGAAGACGAGCGGCGGATACGACTCGAGGTCCGCGATCACTGCGCGCAGAGCCTCGGTGTCGGGGTACTCGGGCTGCTGCGCCGCGGGCAGGTCTCGCCAGGTGTTGCCAGCGCTCGCGCTGGTCTTAGCGTTCACGGTCACGCCCTCAACATTACGGGGTCGTGTCGAGTCGTTTTCGTCCGGCTCGACAGGTGAGACGGCCCCTCGCTCACCTGTCGCCCCACTGATCGTGCGGTAGGGTGCCTGCCATGTTCGCGCACTCGACCCAGAACTGGTGGTGGACCGCTCATCCGGCGGCCCACTGACTGCGCGTACGCAAGACTTCGCGAAGGCCGCCCGAGGGGCGGCCTTCGGCGTTTCCGGGGCCCGTTCCTCCCAGCGAGAAGGAAAACGGACCCATGCAGCTGCTCGACCTGCTCGACGATCCCCGCCCGTTCGCCCTGCTGCGCCGCCGCACGCCGGGCCACGACGAGAACACCGTGGAGGTGTTCCTCGGCCCGGTCGCCGCACACGACCGCCTCGCCGACCTCCCCGACGAGGGCCTGGCCCTCGTCCCCTTCCGCCAGATCCGCGAGCGCGGCTTCGACGTCCGCGACGACGGCACGCCCCTGACCGTGCTCACACCCGAGGAGTCGTACGGCATCCCGCTCGCCGACGCTCTGGAACAGCTCCCGTCGCACGAGGTGCGCGTCGAGGGCGGCGGCTTCGACGTCGCCGACGAGGAGTACGCGCGGATCGTCGGACGGGTGCTGCACGACGAGATCGGCCGGGGCGAGGGCGCGAACTTCGTGATCCGCAGGACGTACGGGGGTGAGATCCCCGGGTTCTCCAGGGCCGACGCCCTCGCCCTGTTCAGGCGGCTGCTGGAGGGCGAGCGGGGCGCGTACTGGACGTTCGTCGTCCACACCGGGGAGCGCACGCTCGTCGGCGCCAGTCCCGAGGTGCATGTGCGGATGTCCGGCGGCACGGTCGTCATGAACCCGATCAGCGGGACGTACCGCTATCCCGCCGAGGGGCCCACCCCCGAGCACCTGCTCGACTTCCTCGCCGACGGCAAGGAGATCGAGGAGCTGTCGATGGTCGTCGACGAGGAGCTCAAGATGATGTGCACCGTCGGCGACATGGGCGGGGTCGTGGTGGGCCCGCGTCTGAAGGAGATGGCGCACCTCGCGCACACCGAGTACGAGCTGCGCGGGAAGTCCTCGCTGGACGTGCGGGAGGTCCTGAAGGAGACCATGTTCGCCGCGACCGTCACCGGTTCGCCCGTGCAGAACGCCTGCCGGGTCATCGAGCGGCACGAGGTCGGCGGCCGGGGCTACTACGCCGGCGCGCTCGCGCTGCTGGGAAGGGACACCGGCGGCGCCCAGACCCTCGACTCCCCCATCCTCATCCGCACCGCCGACATCGACGCGGCGGGACGGCTGCGCGTGCCGGTCGGCGCCACGCTCGTACGCGGCTCGGATCCGGCGAGCGAGGTCGCGGAGACGCACGCCAAGGCGGCGGGGGTGCTGGCGGCTCTGGGCGTACGTCCGTCGCGGCCGCGTGACGAGCGGGCGCGGCCCCGGCTGGCGGACGACCCGCGGGTGCGTGCGGCGCTGGACGGGCGCCGGGCCTCGCTGGCGCCGTTCTGGCTGCGGATGCAGGAGCGGTCCGAGGAGGTCACCGGTCATGCCCTGGTGGTCGACGGGGAGGACACCTTCACCGCGATGCTCGCCCACGTGCTGCGGTCGAGCGGCCTCGAGGTCACCGTCCGGCGCTACGACGAGCCCGGACTGCGGGCGGCCGTGCTCGCGCACGGGGGGCCGGTGGTCCTCGGGCCCGGCCCCGGTGACCCGTCCGACGTGGACGACCCCAAGATGAGGTTCCTGAGGGAGTTGACCGCCGAGGTGATCCGGGGACACCGGCACGGCGTCCTCGGCGTCTGCCTCGGGCACGAGCTGATCGCGGCCGAGCTGGGGCTCGAGATCGTACGGAAGGAAGTGCCGTACCAGGGCGCGCAGACGACGATCGACCTGTTCGGGCGGACCGAGACGGTCGGCTTCTACAACAGTTTCGTGGCGCGCTGCGACGACGAGGCGTGCCAGGAACTGGCCGCCCACGGCATCGAGATCAGCCGGGCCGGCAACGGCGAGGTGCACGCCGTACGAGGACCGGGGTTCGCCGGTGTGCAGTTCCACCCGGAGTCGGTCCTGACCCTGAACGGCGCGTCCGTCGTGCGGGAGCTGGTCGGTCAGGTGCGCGGCACCAGCACGTTCTCGGAGCGGCGGCCCGCCCGGTAGTCCAGCACGTTCCTGACCGTGGCCTCGACGATCTGGCTCACGGCGTCCTCGGTGTAGTACGCCTGGTGGGACGTGACCAGGACGTTCGGGAAGGTGACCAGGCGGGCCAGCACGTCGTCCCCCACGGCCTCCAGGGACTTGTCGACGTAGAAGAGGCCTGCCTCCGCCTCGTAGACGTCCAGTCCGACGCCGGTGAAGCGGCCCTCGCGCAGTTCGGTGACGAGGGCCGCGGTGTCGATCAGGCCGCCGCGGCTGGAGTTCACCAGGATCGCGTCGTCCTTCATCGCCTTCAGGGCGTCGGCGTCGAGGAGGCGCTGGGTCTCCGGCATGAGTGGAACGTGCAGGGTGACGAGGTCGGACTCGGCGAGGAGCTGGTCCTTGGAGACGTACCTCATGCCGAGTTGCATGCAGGCGGGGTTCTCGGCGATGTCCCAGCCGAGCAGCCGCATGCCGAAGCCGTGGGCGATCCGCGTGAACGCCTCGCCGATCTTGCCGGTGCCGAGGATCCCGGCGGTACGGCCGTGCATGTCGCGGCCCAGCAGGCCGTCGAGGCGGAAGTCGAAGTCGCGGGTGCGGGTGGAGGCCCGGACGACACGGCGGTTGACGGCCATGGCGAGGGTCCAGGCGAACTCGGCGACCGAGTACGGCGAGTAGGACGACACGCGGGCGACCGTCATGCCGAGGCGCTCGGCGGCCCCGAGATCGATGTTGTTGAAGCCGGTGGAGCGCTGGGCGATCATCCGTGTGCCGCCCGAGGCGAGGGTCTCCAGGACGCGGGGGCCCAGGTCGGCGTTGACGCTGGAGGAGACGACCTCGTAGCCGGCCGCGATCGGTGCGGTGTCCTCGTTGAGGAGGACGTCGAGGCAGCGGATCTCGTGGTGGCCCTGGAAGGCATGCTCGATCATGGGCTTCTCGTCCGCCTGGACGCCGAAGGCGAGGATCTCCATGAATGCTCCCGTTCTGCGGGGTTATGGGCAGAATACAAGGCCGACAACCCCGCATCGCCGGTGCATCTCCTCAGCCGAAGAAGACCCCCACCTCCTGGTACAGCTTCGGGTCGACCGTCTTCAGCCTGGCCGTGGCCTCCGCGATCGGGACGCGCACGATGTCCGTGCCGCGCAGGGCGACCATCTTGCCGAACTCGCCGTCGTGGACGCAGTCGATGGCGTGCAGGCCGAAGCGGGTGGCGAGCCAGCGGTCGAAGGCGCTGGGGGTGCCACCGCGCTGGATGTGCCCGAGCACCGTCGTCCGGGCCTCCTTGCCGGTGCGCTTCTCGATCTCCTTGGCGAGCCACTCGCCCACGCCGGACAGCCGGACATGCCCGAAGGAGTCGAGCGACTCGTCCTTCAGCACCATGTCGCCGTCCTTCGGCATGGCGCCCTCGGCGACGACCACGATCGGCGCGTACGAGGCCTTGAAGCGAGAGGTGATCCAGGCGCACACCTGGTCGAGGTCGAAGCGCTGCTCGGGGATGAGGATGACGTTGGCGCCGCCGGCGAGGCCGGAGTGCAGGGCGATCCACCCGGCGTGACGACCCATCACCTCGCAGACCAGAACGCGCATATGGGACTCGGCGGTGGTGTGCAGGCGGTCGATGGCCTCCGTCGCGATGCCGACCGCGGTGTCGAAGCCGAAGGTGTAGTCGGTGGCGGACAGGTCGTTGTCGATGGTCTTCGGTACGCCGACGACGGGCACGCCGTACTCGTCGGTGAGGCGTGCGGCGACACCGAGGGTGTCCTCGCCGCCGATCGCGATGAGCGCCTCGACATCCTGCTTGGCCAGGTTCTCCTTGATGCGCCGGATGCCGCCCTCGACTTTCAGGGGGTTGGTGCGCGAGGAGCCCAGGATGGTGCCGCCGCGGGGCAGGATGCCGCGCACCGCGGGGATGTCGAGGCGGACGCTGTCGTTCTCGAGAGGTCCTCGCCAGCCGTCCCGGAAGCCGACGAAGTCATAGCCGTACTCCTGCACGCCCTTGCGGACGACGCCCCGGATGACGGCGTTGAGCCCGGGGCAGTCGCCGCCTCCGGTCAGTACTCCGACCCGCATGGAAATGTCCCTTCGCCGCGGTTGCCTGCTGAGGGCCACGCTAATGGTGATCCAGCTCACACAGGGATGGGCGTGAAGGGCAATTCCGGTGAATTGTCAGGCGGTTCGTTTACTCGTCGTCAAGCCCGCGCTCTATCGCGTACCGCACCAGCTCCACCCGGTTGTGCAACTGCAGCTTGCCGAGGGTGTTCTGAACGTGGTTCTGGACCGTGCGGTGCGAGATGACCAGACGCTCGGCGATCTGCTTGTAGCTCAGGCCCTTGGCGACCAGCCGGAGTACCTCGGTCTCGCGGTCGGTGAGGCGGGGCGCCTCCGAACCGGTCTCCGGGGCGGGCGCCGGATCGGAGGCGAGGCGCCGGTACTCACCGAGGACAAGGCCCGCGAGCCCCGGCGTGAAGACGGGGTCGCCGACGGCCGTCCGGCGCACCGCGTCGAGCAGTTCCTCCGTGGACGCCGACTTCAGCAGGTAGCCGGTCGCGCCGGACTTCACCGCCTCGAGCACGTCGGCGTGTTCGCCGCTCGCCGACAGCACCAGCACGCGCAGCGCCGGGTTCGCGCCGACCACCTCCTTGCAGACCTGCACGCCGGGCTTGGCGGGCAGGTTCAGGTCGAGCACGAGGACGTCGGGCACCGCGGCCTTGGCGCGGCGCACGGCCTGTTCGCCGTCGCCCGCGGTGGCGACCACCTCGAAGCCGGACTCGGCCAGGTCGCGGGCGACCGCGTCGCGCCACATGGGGTGGTCGTCGACCACCATGACCTTGATCGGGCCCTTGTCACTCATCGCCGTCCTGCCTTCCCCCGTGTCTTCTTCGCGTCCTTCGGCACCGTCAGCTCGACCTCCGTGCCCTGCCCGGGAGTCGAGACCAGCTCGGCGCTGCCGCCGAGGTCACGCAGCCGGCCCCGGATCGAGAGGGCCACACCGAGCCGCCCCTCGCCCTCGGCCTGCGCGAGCCGCCCCTCCGGGATGCCGGGCCCGTCGTCCCGCACGGTCACGATCACCGAGTCGGGCTCGTCCTCGACGAGGATCCACGCGCGCGCGTGCTCCCCCGCGTGCTTGCGTACGTTGTCCAGCGCGGCCCCGACGGCCGCGGCCAGCTCCTTCGCGGCGGCCGGGGGCAGCGGCACCGGGGCCCCGGGCTCGGCGAGGCTGACCTTCGCGGCGGCGTACGGGGCGAGCAGCGTGCGGAGATCGACCGGAGCGTCGGAGTCGTCCGGCTCCTCCACCGCTCGTACGACGGCCCCTTCGGCCACGTCCTCCGACGCCCGTGAGACCGGCACCAGCCCGCCGGAGACCAGCGTGCGCAGCGCCACCTCCTGCTCGCCGGCCATCCGGCCCAGCTCGGCCGCCTCGCCGCCGATGACCGCGCCGCGCCGCTGCACCATGGCCAGCACCTGCAGGACGCTGTCGTGGATGTCCCGGGCGAGCCGCTCCCGCTCCCGGGTCGCGGCCTCGATCTCCAGGGCGCGGGCGAGGGTGCGCTCGGAGGCGCGGGCGACCTCGACGACGTACCCGATGGCGATGGAGGCGACCCAGACGAGGATCACGTTGTGGACGGTGTCGCGGGCCGGGGTGCCGCGCTCGACCAGGTTGGCGACGGCGACGGCCGTCGAGGCGAACGCCGCCCAGCGCCAGCCGCCCTTGATGGCGAAGGCGAGGACGGAACCGGCGGTCCATATCGACGGAAGCGTCGGACCGCCCTCCGTGATCCGCTGGTGCGAGTCGGCGACGGGCGTGAGCAGGATGCCGGTGAGCGCGACGGTGAGGTCGACGGCGAGGAACCGCTTGGTGCAGGCGGCGGCGTTGGCGACCCTGGGCAGGGTGGCCAGCGTCCACACGAAGAGCACGACGTAGTAGCCGATGGCGACGCCGGGGCGGGCGAACTCGTCGTACGCGGTGGCGAAGAGGCCGACCGCGTACAGCATCGTCAGAACCCGGTAGGCGGTGAGCGCACGCCACAGCGGCTGCTCGACCGACATCCGCATTACCCGCTCACGCTTGGCCATGACGCCCCACCCCACCCCACCCCGGCCCGAGACCCCAGACTGCCCTGTCCAGGACCCGGACTACTGCTGTTCGGCCTTCTTTTCCTTCTCCGCCCGTTCCTTCTGGGCCTGCGCGAGTGCGGCCTTGGCGGCCTTCTCCGCTTCCTTCCCGGCCTTCGACGCCTCCGCGAGCCGGCGCTTGGCCGCGGTCGCGTACATGTCGACGTACTCCTGGCCGGAGAGCTTCATGATCTCGTACATGACCTCGTCGGTCACCGCGCGAAGCACGAAGCGGTCGTGGTCCATCCCCTGGTAGCGGCTGAAGTCCAGGGGCTTGCCGATGCGGATCCCGGGCCGCATCACCTTCGGGACGACCTTGCCGGGCGGCTGGATCTTCTCGGTGTCGATCATGGCGACCGGGATCACGGGCGCACCGCTGGCGAGCGCCACGCGCGCGAGGCCGCCGGGCTTGCCGCGGTAGAGACGGCCGTCGGGCGAGCGCGTGCCCTCCGGGTAGATGCCGAACAGCTCACCGCGCTCCAGCACCTCCAGCCCGCTCCTGATCGCCGCCTCGCCCGCGCCGCGCGCGCCGGAACGGTCCACCGGGAGCTGCCCGACGCCCTTGAAGAAGGCCGCCGTCAGCCGTCCCTTCACGCCGGGCGTGGTGAAGTACTCGGCCTTGGCGATGAAGGTGACCTTGCGGTCCAGGACCGCGGGGAGGAAGAACGAGTCCGAGAAGGACAGGTGATTGCTCGCCAGGATCGCGGGGCCCTCGGCGGGAACGTTCTCCAGGCCTTCCACCCAGGGTCTGAAGACGAGCTTCAGCGTCCCCCCGACGGAAACCTTCATCGCGCCGTACAACAACCGAGTGCCTCCTGTATGTGTTGATCAGACCTTAACCCGGAGTGCGCTCGAAGAACCCGACGGCCCTGGTCGGTGTCAGTGCGGTCGCGTACGGTGAAGCCACACCCGGACGCGTTCATGTCCCTATCACGAACAGGAGACCGAAGGTGCCGGTCCTTCCTGGAGCCGAGCCGTACCGCCATGACGGCGGGGAGGTCGGGGTCCTCCTCTGTCATGGTTTCACCGGTTCCCCCCAGTCGCTGCGCCCCTGGGCGGAGTACCTGGCCGGGCGCGACCTGACCGTCTCACTGCCGCTACTGCCCGGGCACGGCACTCGCTGGGAGGACCTGCAGCTCACCGGCTGGCAGGACTGGTACGCGGAGGTGGACCGCGCCCTGCGCGACCTGCGCGACCGCTGCGCCCGGGTGTTCGTGGCGGGACTGTCCATGGGCGGCGCCCTCGCCCTGCGGCTCGCCGCGAAGCACGGGGACGGCGTCTCCGGAGTCGTGGTCGTCAACCCGGCCAACAAGGTGCACGGTCTGGCCGCGCGTGCCCTTCCCGTCGCCCGCCACGCCGTCCGCACGACGAAGGGGATCGCCAGCGACATCGCCAGGCCCGGCAGCGTGGAGATCGGCTACGACCGGGTGCCGTTGCACGCGGCGCACTCCCTGCGGACGTTCTTCCGCCGTGTCGACGGGGAGTTGCCACAGGTCACCCAGCCGCTGCTGCTCCTGCACAGCGTGCGGGACCACGTGGTGCCGCCGGCCGACTCCGCGCGGATCCTGAGCCGGGTGTCGTCGACGGACGTAAAGGAGGTCCTCCTGGAACAGAGCTACCACGTGGCGACGTTGGACCACGACGCGGACCGGATCTTCGAGGAGAGCTACGCGTTCATCGCCCGGCTCGCACCCAGTGTCGGCAAGGAAGGGACCACGGCAGGTGGCTGAGCACGACTCCGAGCGCGAGGACCGCGAGGACCGCGAACCCCAGGCAGAGCGGGAGAACCGCGAGCCGGAGGAGCAGAGCGTGCCCTTCGACGAGGAGGCCGCCTGGGCGGCGATCGTCGCGGGCTTCGGCGAGGAGCCGAAGGACCCGCCGGGCAGCAAGCCGTTCAAGTCGGTCGAGGACCTGGCGCTGCTCGAGTCCGAGACGAACGACGAGGATCCCGGCGAGCAGAAGAAGCCCGCCAAGCCGCTGGGCAGCTCCGTCTCCTTCGCGCCCGGCGTCGGCCCGCGCGACTACACGGCCGCCGAGCCGTCCGACGACGACTTCGACGAGGACGACGAGGGCCACTTCGTACCGCCCGAGCCACCGCCGCTGCCGACCGCCGACGCAACGGCGAAGTTCGCCTGGCTCGCGGTGATCGGCGGTCCGCTGCTGCTCCTGCTCGCGGTGCTGCTCGGCTGGGACATGACCTGGTGGCTCACGACGCTCGGCATCGGGGGCTTCCTCGGCGGCTTCGTCACGCTGGTCACGCGCATGAAGACCGACGACGATGACGACGGGGATCCGGGGCGCGGCGCGGTGGTCTGACGTGGCCCGCCGGTCTGATCCTTCAGGCCGCGGGAATTCTGAGGGCGGCCAGGACCGGAAGGTGGTCCGTGGCCGCCCTCAGGTCTGTCCCGGTCACGCCGGGGTGACCGAGGGGCACCCCGCACCCCAGCACCTCCACACCCTTTGTTGCGAAGATCGCGTCGATGCGCCGGTGGGGGTCGGTGCGCGTCCAGGTGTGCTCGCCGCCCCAGGGGGCGACGGGCCGGCAGTCCTGGAGGCTGTCGGCCAGCCGCCGGAAGGTGCGACCGCCGGGGCCCTCGTTGAGGTCGCCGCCCGCGATCGCGTGCTCCGTGCCCATTCCGGCGAGCCGGTCGAGGAGCATGCCGCCCTGCTCGTACCGCTCGTCCTTCTGCAGGCTGAGGTGGCAGCTCAGGACGCCGAGCCGGACGCCGCCGAAGCGGACGACCGCCGTCGCGAAGCCGCGTCGGTGCAGGCCGGGGGTGAGGGGCAGCAGGACGTCCTCGGTGCGTTCCACTGTGGCGCGGAGGGTGCACAGGATCGCCGGGCCCGCGGCTGTGGCGCCGCCGGAGAGGATCACTTGCCCGGATGCGGCGGCGAGTCTGGCGAGTTTCTTGCGCCAGCGGAAGAACCGGGGGGCCTCCTGGATCAGGACCAGGTCCGGGGTGCAGGCGTTGATGATCCGGGCGAGGGCGGTGGTGTCGTCGCGCATCGAGCGGATGTTGTAGGTGAGGACGCGGATGATGGCCGAACCGTCGGAGTCGGTGCTGGACTTGGGGAGCAGCGGGGTCGAGGGCGCCATGTGGATCAATGTACGCCCAGGAGCTCGGGCGCATTTGTCCGTTTGCGACTCCGGGTGCGTGGTGGCGCGTCACGCCCACGCGACGGAGCGGCATGTCGATACAGCCCCGCGCCCCTCAGGGGCGCGGGGAATCACCGTCGGTCCGAAGTGACCCTCACATGATCGGGTCGGGCTCCCGCGCCAGGTCCGCCGCGCCCACCAGCCCGGCCTTGTTGCCCAGGCGGGCGGCGAGGACGTCGGCGACCGGGCGCCAGTTGCCGCCGACCAGCCAGCGCTTGTACGACTTGCGGATGGGGTCGAGGACGAGCTCGCCCTCGTCGGAGAGGCCGCCGCCGACGATGAACGCGGAGGGGTCGAAGAGGGAGGCCAGGTCGGCGAGGCCCGCGCCGACCCAGCGGGCCAGCTCGCGGTAGGAGTCGACGGCGACCGGGTCGCCCTGGCGGGCGGCCATGGAGATGTGCTTGCCCTCGATGCCCTCGGGGGTGCCGTCACCCAGGCCGAGCAGGATCTCGGCGTTCTCGGGGGTGGCGTTGGCGCGCTGCTTGGCGTATCTGACGAGGGCGCGCCCCGAGGCGTACTGCTCCCAGCAGCCCTGCGAGCCGCAGCCGCACAGCAGCCCGTCCGGCACCATGCGGATGTGCCCGAACTCGGCGGCCACGCCGAAGTGCCCGCGGCGCAGCTTGTTGCCGATGATGATGCCGCCGCCGAGGCCGGTGCCGAGCGTGATGCAGATGACGTTGCGGTGGCCCTTGCCCGCGCCGAACCTGTACTCGCCCCAGGCGGCCGCGTTGGCGTCGTTCTCCACGACGACCGGGAGGCCGACGCGCGCCTCGACCTTCTCCTTCAGCGGCTCCTGGCGCCAGTCGATGTTGGGCGCGAAGTAGACGGTGGAGCGCTGCCGGTTGACGTAGCCGGCCGCTCCGATGCCCACGCCGACGATCTCGTGGCCGGCGCGCGCGCCCTCCACCGCCGAGGCGATGGCGTCCACGATGGCCTCGGGCGTGGTGGGGGTCGGCACCTTGAAGGTCGAGAGGATGTTGCCTTCCTCGTCGACCACGCCGGCCGCGATCTTCGTGCCGCCGATGTCGACGCCGATGGTGAGTCCCATGAATCCCTCAGTTCCGGTCGAGCCCCGCTACGGCCAACCGTACCCGAGGCCCTGCCGTCCGATTCCCGTCGTCCGCCTGGCGGGCGGGCGGGGGCCGGCTCCACGGGGGTGCTCCCGCGCGAGCGCGGTCGGGGCCGTCAGTCCAGGTCGATGCGTTCGCCCGGGCCGGTGCCCTCGCCGCCCTCGCGGCGCTCGTCCAGGTCCTTGTGCATGTCCTGCGTACGAGCGGTCCAGCGCTGCTCCTGAGCCTGGACCGCGGAGCGGTAGGCGGCGAGCAGTTCGTTGCCGGCCGCGGCGAGATGGTCGAAGACGTCCGGATTGCGCTCGATGACGGGCTCGACGGCGGACTTCGCCTGCTGCACGACCTGGCGCACCACCTGCTGGGCGGCCGGCCCGGCCACCGCCCCGAACAGCGGCGACTGGAGCGACGACAGCTTGTCGCTCACGGCGTCGACGAGCTTGCGCAGTTCCTCGGCTGCCGAGCCCGGGGGCGGGCCGTACTCGGCGCGGCGACGCGCCTTCTCCGCCTGCAGGTCCTCCTCGCAGGCCGTGGCCCAGGCGTCGTCGTCGGTGGCGCGAGGCACCTCGTCGGCCGCCTCGTGCACGGTGGCGTCTGACGGGGGGAGCTCTTCGCTCATGACGGACTCCTGACTACGGTTCGTCTCTACGACGTTACCCGAACGGGGGTACGTGGTTCACCGTGTCCGCGGCCACATCTGCGGATCCGGCGCGAACCGGATGCGCAGCTCGTCCTCGCGCAGCGCGGCCCCGTCGACGGTGCACCGGCGCAGGGCGGAGGGCAGCGGGACGATGCGCCGGAACTGCCCGGCGGTGACGACGAGTTCGTCGCCGCGCCGGATGAGGTCGAGCTCCTCGCGTATCGCCCCGGGGAGGGGGATGTGCCACACGAGCACGCCGTCCTCACCGAGCCGGTCGGTGACGGGCCACTCGACCGGGGATGCGGCCGCGTTGACGCCGGGAACGGGGAGCGCGGCGAGATCGTCGGTGCCGCGGGGGTCGCGGCCGAGGTGGGGGACCCGGTGCGGGCCGTACGTCTCCTGCCACTCCTCCAAGGTCTTGCGTTGCTGGGCGATGAGCCCGGCGAGCCAGCTGTCCGCGGCACCCTCGGGCAGGACGCGGTTGGCGACCAGCGACTCGGTGCGCAGGCCGCGCAGGGCGAGGCCGAGTCGGGCCGTGCGTACGGCGTCGGCGCCGGCCGGTCCCGGCTCGGCGACCAGGCGTACGACGGTGTCGCGGTCGGCGACGACTGCTTCCACGGCGGCGAGTTCGAGGTCCCAGCGGCCGGTTGTCTCGTACAGCCACTCCGCGGGCATGGGGACGCCCGCGAGCCGCCCGAGGACGGGGCGCAGGGCGCGGGCCGCCTGCCGTTCGGCCGGGAGCAGGCGGCGCAGGTAGCGGCGCAGTTCCTCGGGGAGGGCGAGGAGGGCGAGGGCCTGCGGGGTCGGAGGCAGGTCGACCACGAGGAGGTCGTGCGCGTCGGAGAGCGCGGCGTCCCGCAGGGCGCGCAGAAGGGCGAGCTCCTCGGCGCCGGGGAGGGGCGTGACCTCCTCGGGGTCCAGGCGGGAGGCGCCGAGGAGGTCGAGGACGGAGGCCGCGCGGTCCTGGAAGGCGGCGAGGTCGTCGCGGAAGCCGGCGGAGGCGTCCGGGCGCCAGGCGGTGAGGTTCGGGATGACGGGGGTCGGGGTCGCGCCCGTCGTCACCCCGAGTGCGCCGCCGAGGGTGTCCGTGCGGTCGGCGCTGAGGACGAGGGTGCGGGTGCCCTCGCGGGCCGCGTGCAGCGCGGTGGCGGCCGCGATGGTCGTACGGCCGCTGCCGCCGGGGCCCGTGATCAGGATGGTGCGCATGAGGGTGAACGGTAACGGACGCGGAGGTTCAGCCCTGCTGCGCGGGGCTGGGCAACGCCCGGTCCCGTCTGTCCTACGTGCCCGACTCCACCCGCTTCTTCAGCCCTGCCAGCGCCCGGTCGATGATGACCTTCTCGGCCTTGCGCTTGATCATGCCGAGCATCGGAATCTTGACGTCCACCGTCAGCCTGTACGTCACCTCCGTCGTCCCCGCCCCCGCCGGCTTCAGGATGTACGAGCCGTCGAGGGAGCGCAGCATCTGGGACTTCACCAGTGTCCAGGAGACCTCGTGCTCTCCGGTCCATGTGTACGCCAGCGTCTGGTCGTCCTTGATCGCCCCCGCGTCCATGACGAGCCGGACCTGCTCGGCGCGGCCGGCCTCGTCGGTCTTGAGGACCTCCGCCTCCTTCACCTCGCCGGTCCAGTCCGGATAGCGGGCGAAGTCGGAGATCACCCCCATGACATCGGCCGGTGCCGCCTCGATCGTGATGCTCGAGCTGGTGTGTTCCGCCATCGCCGTGGCTCCTCCAGATGCGGGCCGGTAATGAGAAGTCCCCGTGCGCGAGCCTGCGCACGTGTGTGCAGCGTGAAGGCTACCGCGCACCGCCCGACCGGATGTCACCCCACCTGGGAGGTCTCAGAATTCAAGCGCCCACGGCCGCCCCGTCCCCGCGAAGTGCCCGACGTTCACGCACTCGGTCGTCCCGACCCGCATCCGCCGCACCAGAGGCTGGTGGACGTGTCCGAACAGCGCGTACCGGGGGCGGGTGCGGCGGATCGCCTCCAGCAACGCCCTGCTCCCGCGCTCGAAACGCCGTGCCACGGTGTCGTACACCAGCTCGGGCACCTCCGGCGGGATGTGCGTGCACAGCACGTCCACCTCTCCCACCGCCTCGACCTTCGCCGCGTACTCCTCGTCGCTGATCTCGTAGGGCGTGCGCATCGGCGTCCGCAGGCCGCCGCCCACGAAGCCGAAGACCCACCCGCCGATCTCGACCCGCTCGCCGTCGAGAACCGTCGTGCCCGGTCCGGCGTACTCCGGCCACAGGCGCGGCATGTCGACATTGCCGTACGTCGCGTACGTCGGGGCGGGGAACGCCGCGAACATCTCGGCGTACTGCTTGCGTACCGCCTTCTCGATCATCGTGGCCCGGTCGCCCTCGATCCCGCCCCACAGCCGGGCCCCGAGCCGCCGTGCCTCGTCGAAACGGCGAGCGGTGCGCAGTTCCACGAGCCGGTCCGCGTTCTCGACGCCGAACAGGTCGGGGAAGATCCCGCGCGAGTGGTCGGCGTAGTCCAGGAACAGCACCAGGTCGCCCAGACAGATCAGGGCGTCCGCACCCTCACCGGCTCTGGCCAGATCACGGGCGTTGCCGTGCACGTCACTGACCACGTGGACGCGGGTCCTGCCGTTACGGGCGGATGTGGGTGCCATGACGATCAAGGGTAGGCGTGTGGGGCATACGTGAACAGTGCCGTCAGGGCCTGTGGTTACTGGCTAGTCAGTTAGTGGGTGGACTACCGTACGCAAAGCAACACCAATCTGTGTGACGCAGCGAACATCTCGCCGGAACCCCCTGTCGAAGAAGCCATACCGGCGGGTAACGTCCGGGCAGTCCAGTCGTGCTCAGGATTTCAACCAATGGGCCCCACGGCCCCTGGCGAAACCTGGAGCACCTCCCCGAGCCTTGGACCAGACCGTCGCATCACACAACGTCGTGGCGCCGGCGCCCTATGAGGAGCAGCAGTCTTGCGCGAGTTCAGCCTTCCGGCTTTGTACGAGGTCCCTGCGGACGGCAACCTGACCGACATCGTCCGCAGAAACGCCGCGCAGCATCCCGACGTCGCCGTGATCGCCCGCAAGGTGGGCGGTGCATGGCAGGACGTGACGGCCAAGGCCTTCCTGGCCGAGGTGCACGCGGCCGCCAAGGGTCTCATCGCCTCCGGCGTGCGGCCGGGAGACCGGGTCGGCCTGATGTCCCGCACGCGCTACGAGTGGACGCTCCTCGACTTCGCCATCTGGAGCGCAGGCGGCGTCACCGTGCCGGTGTACGAGACCAGCTCGCCCGAGCAGGTGCAGTGGATCCTCTCCGACTCGGGCGCCACCGCCTGCATCGTCGAGCTGGACAACCACGCGGCCGCCGTCGAGTCGATCCGCGACCGGCTGCCCGCCCTCGAGCACGTCTGGCAGATCGAGGCCGGCGGGGTCGAGGAGCTGGGCCGGCTCGGCAAGGACGTCACCGACGCGACGGTCGAGCAGCGCAGCTCGCAGTCGAAGGCCGACGACCCGGCGACCATCGTCTACACGTCCGGCACCACCGGCCGCCCCAAGGGATGTGTCCTCACCCACCGCAGCTTCTTCGCCGAGTGCGGCAACGTCGTCGAGCGGCTCAGGCCCCTCTTCCGCACCGGCGAGTGCAGCGTTCTGCTCTTCCTCCCCCTCGCGCACGTCTTCGGACGGCTCGTCCAGGTCGCGCCCATGATGGCGCCGATCAAGCTGGGCACCGTCCCCGACATCAAGAACCTCACCGACGAGCTGGCCGCGTTCCGCCCGACGCTGATCCTGGGCGTCCCGCGAGTCTTCGAGAAGGTCTACAACTCGGCGCGCGCCAAGGCGCAGGCGGACGGCAAGGGCAAGATCTTCGACAAGGCGGCCGACACGGCGATCGCCTACAGCAAGGCCCTGGACACGCCGTCTGGCCCGTCCCTCGGCCTGAAGATCAAGCACAAGACGTTCGACAAGCTCGTCTACAGCAAGCTGCGCGCGGTCCTCGGCGGCAAGGGCGAGTACGCCATCTCCGGTGGCGCCCCGCTGGGCGAGCGTCTGGGTCACTTCTTCCGGGGCATCGGCTTCACGGTCCTGGAGGGCTACGGTCTGACCGAGTCCTGCGCCGCCACCGCCTTCAACCCCTGGGACCGGCAGAAGATCGGCACGGTCGGCCAGCCGCTGCCGGGTTCCGTGATCCGGATCGCGGACGACGGTGAGGTGCTGCTGCACGGCGAACACCTGTTCAAGGGCTACTGGAACAACGAGGGCGCGACCGCCGAGGCCCTGACCGACGGCTGGTTCCACACCGGTGACATCGGCACCCTCGACGAGGACGGCTACCTGAGGATCACCGGCCGCAAGAAGGAGATCATCGTCACCGCGGGCGGCAAGAACGTCGCCCCGGCCGTGATCGAGGACCGTATCCGTGCGCACGCGCTGGTCGCGGAGTGCATGGTGGTGGGTGACGGGCGGCCGTTCGTGGGCGCGCTGGTCACCATCGACGAGGAGTTCCTGGGCCGCTGGGCGACCGATCACGGCAAGCCGGCGGGTTCCACCGCGGCGTCGCTGCGTGAGGACGCGGACCTGCTGGCCGCGATCCAGTCGGCGGTCGACGACGGCAACGCCGCGGTGTCGAAGGCGGAATCGGTGCGGAAGTTCCGCATTCTGTCCTCCCAGTTCACGGAGGAGTCGGGCCACCTGACGCCGTCCCTGAAGCTCAAGCGCAACGTGGTGGCGAAGGACTACGCGGACGAGATCGAGGCGATCTACCAGAAGTAGTCACAGGGTGTCCGGGCTCATGGCGCGGTGTCCTCGGCGAGGACCCGCGCCATCGTCCGTTCGGCGAGCGCGGTGATCGTCACGAACGGGTTCACCCCGATCGACCCGGGCACGAGCGAGCCGTCGGTGACGTACAGCTTCGAATACCCCTTCACCCGGCCGTAGTTGTCCGTCGCCTTCCCCAGCACGCAGCCGCCCAGCGGGTGGTACGTGAAGTCGTCGGCGAAGGCCTTGTTGGACGAGCCGAACAGGTCGTACCGGTAGATCGTCGAGTTCGCGGAGTTGATCCGGTCGAACAGTTTCTTGGCCATGGAGACGGAGACCGCGCTCTGGGCGGCCGTCCAGCCGAGCTTCACCCCGCCCGTGCCGCTGTCGTACGAGAACGTCGCCCGCTCCGGGTTCTTGGTGATCGCCAGATAGAGGCTGACCCAGTGCTCGAGTCCGGTGGGCAGCGGGGCGATCTCGGCGAAGACGGGGTTGGCGGTGTTGGCCCAGTCGTCGATGCCCATGACGGGCATGGTGGACTGGTTGGCCCCGACGGTGTCCCACAGGTGGTTGGCCCGCCCGAGCATCACGTTGCCGTTGGTGCCCCAGCCGCTGCCGACGCTCGCGTCCAGGGCGGGCAGCGTACCCGTCTCGCGTGCCCGGACGAGGAGTTCGGTGGTGCCGACGCTGCCGCCGCCGAAGAAGAGGTACGTGCAGCCGTACTGCTTGGTCTCGACGACCGCGCCGGTGTTGTCGATGCGGTCGGCGGTGAGGACGTACGTGCCGTCGGCGGCCCGGCTGATCGCGCGCACCTTCTCCAGTGTGTGGATGGTGACGTTCCCGGTGCCGAGCGCCGACGCCAGGTAGGTCTTGTCGAGGCTCCGTTTGCCGTAGTTGTTGCCGTAGATGACCTCCTGCGCGAGCGCCGACCTGGTCGCCGTGCCGGCCGCCTCGCGCTGCATGTAGCCGAAGTCGTAGACGCTCGGCACGAAGGTGGTCCTCAGGCCGGTGTTCTGGGCGTGTTTGCGGGACACGCGCGTGAACCGGTACCACTCCGTCGACTCGAACCAGGCGGGGTCGACGGTGTTCACGCCGAGCATGGACCGGGCCCGTGGGAAGTACGTCCCGTACATCTCGCTCACGTCGACGGTGGGGAACTGCTCGGCGAAGTACGACTGGAGCGGGGTGACCGCCATGCTGCCGTTGACGAGGGAGCCACCGCCGACGCCCCGGCCGACGTACACGGACATGTTGTCGAAGTGCACTCGGTCCAGGACGCCGGGGTACAGGCTGATGTCCTTGTTGACGATGTCCAGCCACAGGAAGGTGGCGAGCGGCGCCTCGGTGCGGGTGCGGAACCACATGGACCGCTGGTCGGGGGCGGCCGTGGAACAGAAGACCTTGCCGTCGGAGCCGGCGGTGTTCCACAGCCGGCCCATCTCGAGGACGATCGTGCGGATGCCGGCCTGGCCCAGGCGGAGGGCGGCGACGGCACCGCCGTAGCCCGAGCCGATCACGATGGCGGGTGCGTTGTCGGAGGCGGCCGGTTCGGCGGCCGACGCCGACTGCAGACCGATGCGGGTGAGACCGGACGCGGCGGCGGTCTGGAGTGCCACCATGCCCAGGATTTGACGTCTCGTCAGCTGACGTTGCATCAGTTTTGCTGTCATGAGCGCAGCATGTGCGGATTTTCCTGTTCCGCCTAGGGGGAGGGCATGCGCATTTGAGTACCTTTGCGGATCCGCGTTCCGCAGCGGTGGCGGCATGCTGTGCGGATACGGCCTCCAGTGGAGGTGAGCGCTACAGCAGCGCCTTCAGCCTCTCCGCCAGCAGGTCCCACCGCCACTTCTCCTCGACCCAGCGCCGTCCCCGCTCCCCCATCCTGCGGCGCAGCTCCGCGTCCCCGAGCAGGGTGACGATCCGGTCGGCGGTCTGCTCGGCGCAACCGCCCCGGACCACCCAGCCGGTCTCGCCGTCGAGCACGGCGTCGGGCGCGCCGCCCGAGTCGCCGGCGACGACGGGGAGCCCGGTCGCCGAGGCCTCGAGGTAGACGATTCCGAGTCCCTCGACGTCGAGCCCGCCGCGGCGCGTGCGGCACGGCATGGCGAAGACGTCCCCGGCGCCGTAGTGGGCGGGCAGCTCGGACCAGGGCACCGCCCCCGTGAAGCGCACCGAGTCGGCGACCCCGGTGTCCCGCGCCAGCCTGCGCAGGTCCCCCTCGTACGGGCCGCCGCCGACGAGCAGCAGCACGGTGTCCGGCTCGGCGGCCAGGATGCGGGGCATGGCGAGGATGAGCGTGTCCTGCCCCTTTCGCCTGACCAGGCGGGACACGCACACCACCACCGGGCGATCGGTGAGTCCGAGGCGTGCCCGGATCTCGTCGCCGCCCGACCCCGGGTGGAAGGTCTTCTCGTCCACGCCCGGCGGCAGCTGGACCATCCGCCCGGCCGCCCGGGGCGTCAGCGCGGCCGAGATGCGCGAGCGTGTGTACTCGCCCAGGTAGGTGATCGTGTCCGTGGACTCCCCGATCCCGCGCAGCAGCCGGCGCGCGGCGGGCAGCTGGGCCCAGCCCGCCTCGTGCCCGTGGGTGGTGGCCACCAGCCGCTCGGCGCCCGCCCTCCGCAGCGCGGGCGCCATCAGCCCGAGCGGCGCCGCCGCCCCGAACCACACCGACGTACAGCCGTGCTCGCGCAGCAGTCCGACCGCCCGCCGCGTGGCCCCCGGCGTCGGCAGCAGCATCGTCGTACGGTCGCGTACGACCGTGAAGGGCTGCTCGGCGTCGAAGGCGGCCGTCGCCTCGATCCCGTCCCGGCTGCGCTTCCAGGTGGAGGCGTAGACGACGATCCGCTCGGGGTCGAGCCGCAGCGCCATGTTGTGCAGGAACGCCTGGATGCCGCCCGGCCGGGGCGGGAAGTCGTTCGTCACGATCAGGGTCTTGTGCATCGCCGCCGACCCTATCGGCCTCCCGCGAGCGCCCGTGTGACCGGTCCCGGCCTCGCGGCCGGGCACGGCGGTGCCCCACCATGGAGGCACAGCCCGGGACGACCGTGCTTCATGGCGCCCCCATAGCCGAGGGGGAGACCATGGCCACATCAGGATACGAGCAGCGAGTGAAACGGGGCACAAGTGAAGATAACGAACACCAAGCGGCCACTGCCGTGGCTGCTGGGAGTCTGGTGCGCGACTCGGCTGCTCCTGCTGCTCTTCGTCTTCAAGGTGTTCGTGTTCCCGGGCCCGGACGTCACGAGTGACATCTCGTACATCTATAAGGGCTGGTACGAGGTGCTGCACACCGGATCGTTCCCGCTGAACGACGTCACCTGGCAGTACCCGCCGGCCGCCGCACTCGCGGTGCTCTCCCCCGACCTGCTGCCGTTCATGGAATACGCGAGCGCCTTCTTCGTCCTCGCCTTCCTCGCCGACTTCGCCGTCCTCCTCCTGCTCCTGTACGGCGGCCTGCGCCCCGGCCGTACGCTGCGCGGCACCTGGGTGTGGGTGGTGGGCGCACCGCTGCTCGGACCGACCGTGTACGCGCGCTACGACGTGATGGTCACCGCGGTCGCGGTGGCCGCACTGCTCGCGGGCGCCCGGCATCCGCGGGTGATGGGCGCGCTGGCGGGGTTCGGGGCGATGCTGAAGGTGTGGCCGGTGCTGCTCCTCGTCGGTGCCGTGAAGCGACGGGCGTGGGGCGCGGCGGCGATCACCGTCGGTACGGTGGCGGCGCTGTCGGCCGTGGCCATGCCCGGTGCCTTCGCCTTCCTCACCTTCCAGCGCAACCGGGGCACGGAGGTGGAGTCGCTGGGCTCCCTCGTGTTCCACATCGCCCGGCACCACGGCTGGGACGGCAAGGTGCTGCTCAACTACGGCTCGGTGGAGTTCCTCGGCCCGGACGTCGAGTGGGTGAGTACGGCGGCCATGTTCCTCACCGGTGCCGTCTTCGGCTGGCTGCTGCTGTGGCGACTGGCGGCCGTGCGGTTCCTCCCGCACACGCTCGCGGACGCGGCCTTCGTGGCGGTGCTGATGTTCACCGTGAGCAGCCGGGTGATCAGCCCGCAGTACATGGTGTGGCTGATCGGACTCGCGGCGGTCTGCCTGTGCTTCAGGGCGAGCCGGATGGGACTGCCCGTGGCTCTGGTCCTGGCGGCGTCGTTCGTGACGGTGCTGGAGTTCCCGGTCTGGTTCGCACACGTCGTCGCAAGCGACGCCCTGGGCATCACCCTCCTGTTCGTCCGCAACGGCCTGCTGGTCGCCGCCGCGATCTCCGCGGCCGTGGTGCTGTGGCGGTCGACGGTCTCCCCGGCCGCCGAGCCTCCCGTACCGAGTGGGGCCGCCCGCACCGAGGAGACCCCGGTCTCCTCCTGACGACGGTCGCGGAGAGCGCACGGCTGCCGGAGGACGTCGCGCGGCGCGATCAGCCGAGTTGAGCCCGCAGGTACTCCCGCCACCGCGCGGTGAAGTCCTCCAGCGTCGTCCCGAGCACGTCCTTCAGCGCACCCTCGACCGCGCCCGGCCGCGTCCGGTGCGCGCCCACGGCCCGGTAGAACTCGCCCAGTCCGGCCTCGCCCCACCGGTCGGCGATCATCCGGCAGGCCATCCAGCCGCCCTCGTACGCCTGCGCAAGCCTGGTCGCGTCGCCGCTGAAACCGAAGTCCGCGTCGGTCGGCAGCGCGGCCGGGACCCGGCCCTCGGCCACGGCGCGTCCCAGTTCCGGCGCGGCCTGGGCCGGGGTGCGGCCGCTGCCCAGATAGCCGATCCAGTCGGCGTACCCCTCGGACAGCCACAGCGGGGTGGCGGCGTTGGTGTCGGCGCGGGTGGCCACGTGGGTGGTCTCGTGGGTGAGCACCACCTGCTTGCCGACCGCGCCCAGCAGGCCGAAGGCGTCCGGATTGACGATGATCCGGTCCGCGGGCGCCTGCGCAGGGGCGCCCGTCTCGCCCGTGGTGACCGCGGCTATCCCGCGGTAGGAGGAGGCGGGCGAGCCGAGCAGCCCCGCCATGCCCTCCAGCGACCGCGGTACGAGCACGACGACGTGTCGCGCCCACGTGGTGCCCCAGGTCCGGGACACCGCCGGAACCGCGTGGTCCGCCAGGTCCGCGAACGAGCGCAGGAGCTCTCCGGACTGCCCGACGCCCATCACGAGGCTGCGCTTCCCCTTGACGACCGTCACCGCGCCCTGGTCCCAGAGCTGTTCGGACGCCTTCTTCGCGGGTTCGTCGGACATCACGGACCAGAGTCCGTCGTGGTCACGGGTCAGGCGCAGGGTGCGGCCGACGGTGACGGGGGCCTTGTCGTACCCCTGGACGCGGTAGCTCAGCCGGGCGTCGGCCGTGGCCGCGTCACCGGTGCGGTGCAGCGCGGTGACCCGGTACGACCAGGCGGTGAGCGGCACTTCGCTCAGGTTCGCGTACCCGGCGCGGGTGCCGGTGCGGGCGTACGCCGACTCGTCGTGCTCGAGGACCGCGGCGGCCCGCCGGTCGAGCAACTGCTGCACCTCGGCCTGCGCGCTGTCGGCCGCCGTCCGCCCGCCGCACCCCACGAGGGAGACGAGCAGCAGACAGAGTCCCACGACTCCGGATCTCGACGCCCGCCTTCGACCAGCCACCTTTCAGATCGTACGGGCGGTACGGGCGCGTGGTCAGACCCTGGTGACCGACGAGACCGGCATTATGCCGACCGGGTCGTAGCGCACCGGCGCGCCGGGATACGGGGCGTGGATGACCTGGCCGTTGCCCATGTACATCCCGACGTGGCTGGCGTCGGAGCGGTAGACGACCAGATCGCCGGGGCGGGCCTGGGAGAGCGGGATCTGCCGGCCCGCGTACCGCTGGTCCTGCGAGGTGCGCGGCAGGGAGACGCCGGCCTGGGCGTACGACCACTGCATCAGGCCCGAACAGTCGAAGCCGGAGGGGCCGTTGGCACCCCAGACGTACGGCCTGCCGAGCGCGGAGCGGGCGGCGGCGACCGCGGCGGCCGCGCGGCCCGAGGCCGGGACGGCGTTGCCGAGGTCGGGCAGGATGTCACGGCCCGAGCGGGAGACGCGGTCGTAGGCGGCGCGCTCGGCGTACGGCAGCGAGTTGAGCAGCCGCCGGGCCCTGGCGAGTTTGTCCTCGACGGTCCGCTTGTGCCGCACGACGGCCCTGCGGCTCTGCTCCAGCTCGCCGAGCCTGCGGGCCGCCTCCGAGCGCTCCTGGGTGAGTTCGCGCAGGGCTTCCCGGAGTTCCCTGAACTCACCCGCCTGCAGGGAGGTGATCCGGTCGAGGACGGCGGCCTTGTCGAGGTAGTCGTCCGGGTCGTCGGAGAACAGCAGCGCGAGGGAGGGGTCGATACCGCCGGAGCGGTACTGCGCGCCCGCCAGCGAACCGAACTGCTCCCGCAACGTGTTGATGCGCTCCTGGTGCCGGGCGATCCCGTCCTGGGCCTCCCTCACCTGCCGGCGCAGTGTGTCGGCGCGCTCGTCCGCCTTGTTGTAGGCCTCCGTGGCCTTCTCGGCCTCCTCGTAGAGGCGGTCCACCTCGGCGCGGGTGTCGTCGTGCGGTGCGGCGCTCGCCGCCGGTACGGCGCCGAGGGCGGCCGCGGCGGCGGACAGGACACAGAGGGCGGCGCCGGCGCCCCGGTCGAACCCGGACGGTGCAAGGCGGCGATGGGACCCCACGGGAAGCCGCGCTCCTTCCACTGACGACGAGGAAACGCGGCAGACAGTAGCCCCGCGACGCGGGACCCACCAATGACCTCCGGGGGCCGTACGGCACGACGCCCCGCCTCTGACGCAGGTCATCGGCGGGGCGCGGAACAAGCGGTGGTTCTCGTAATTCGCCCGTTCGGGCGGTACTGCCTCGGGATCTTGCGGCTGATCAGACCCGGACGCCGAACTGGAACGGCATGTTGCTCATCGCCTCGTAGCGCACGACCGTACCGGTGCGCGGGGCGTGCAGGATCTGGCCGTTGCCGGCGTAGAAACCCACGTGGTGCAGGTCGCTGTAGAAGAACACCAGGTCGCCGACCTGGAGCTGGCTCTGCGAGTAGATGCGGGTGCCGATGCCCGCCTGCGCCTGCGAGGTGCGCGGGATGGAGACACCCGCCTGCGCGTAGGCCCAGGAGGTGAGGCCCGAGCAGTCGAAGGAGTTCGGGCCGGAGGCGCCGTAGACGTAGGGCGAGCCGAGCTTGCTCTGGGCGGCGGAGTAGGCCGCGGCGGCACGACCGGTGGCGGCGCTGCCGGAGCCGAGGACGCCACGTCCGCTGTCGCGGCTGGCGCGGGCTTCATCTGCGGCCAGGGCCGCCTTCTCCGCGGCCGTCAGGCTGTTGAGCAGCTTCTGCGCCGAGGCCAGCTTGCTCTGGACTTCCTTCTTCTTCTTGCCCAGTTCGGCGCGGGTGGCCGCGAGGTCCTTGAGCTTTTCGGAGGCCTCCGAGCGCTGCTGGGCGAGCTCGCGCTGCTTCTGCTGGATCTTCTTCAGTGCCTCGACCTGCTGGGCGCTCAACTGGTCGAGCGTGGACGCCTTGTCGAGGTAGTCGTCCGGGTTCGAGGAGAGGAAGAGCTGGACGGAGGAGTCGATGGTGCCGGTGCGGTACTGGGCGGCGGCCGCCAGACCTATGCTGTCGCGCAGCTCGTTGAGCTCTTCCTGGCCGCGGGCGACGTTGTCCTGGATGGTGGAGATCTCCTTCTGGAGCTTCTCCTGCTTCTCCTTGGCCCCGTTGTACTTCTCGGTGGCCTGCTCCGCCTGCTCGTAGAGGGCGTCGACCTTGGCCTTCACCTCGTCCTTGCTCGGCTTCTCGCTCGGCGCGGCGTTGGCGGCGTTGGCGCTCAGCGCGACTGCGGCGGCAGCAGCTGTGGTCAGCACGGTCACACGCGTGCGGCTCGGCTGCTTGGGTCGACGGTGGGACGCCACAGAGGTGAGCTCCTTCTTGTGAGTGATCACCCGTTCGGAGGTTTGAGCCCAGACCCTAGTGACCACCTTGTGATCAGTTCAAATCCTCACACCAAAAAATCCCGCCCCACGCTGCATTCTTTACACACAACTCACGCGAAGTGATGTGCGATTGACGCTACGTTGCGTGACGGCACCGTCAATTCGGGCATTCAGCTCGTACGTTACGGTTGGGACGCAGGTTGCCCAAGGGGTGTACGGGACAGAGCGCCCCGGCGTTCAAACGTGTCCAATTGACGGCGCTTACGCCCGTTTTCAGCCGCGCGAGAACCGCTTGAGGAGCACCGCCGACGCCACTGGCCGCGCCCCTGCGCCGGCCACCCCGTCGGCCACCTCACGGTCCGTCGAGGCGACGATGACCGGCCGGCCCGGCGGCTCGGCGCGCACCAGCTGACGGATCAACTCGTCGGCGGTCACACCCGGTTTGGAGAACAGCACCCGCACGCCGCGCGGCGGCGCGAGCAGCACGGGCGCGGCCAGCTCGGCCCCGTCGAAGACACAGGTGACCTCCGCGCCGGTCTGCGCGGCGAGCTGGGAGAGCTGACCGAGGAGCCGGAGCCGCTGCTTCTCCAGCGGCATCTGCGGATAGCCGGTCTTGGTGACGTTGTAGCCGTCGACGACGAGATGCACCTGAGGCAGCGCCAGGAGCTGGTCGAGGATGGCGGGATCGTTTTCGGACAACGCCCGCGCGGCGATGTCCTTCGGGGTCATTCGTCCCGGTTCGACCGCGTCCACGGTCTCCGCCGGCCGTACGGAGACGGGCGGCAGGGCAAGTTCCCGCCGCAGCCCCTGGGTGGCGTCCAACAGGGTGTCAAGGAGCAGTCGTACGCGCATGTCCTCGACACTGCGCCCCTCGCGCGCCGCCCTGCGCGTGGCCTCGAGTGTGGCCTCCGCCTCGCCGAGCCGCGCCTTGAGCCGCCGGGTCTCGCTCTCGGCGGCCGACACCTGCGCCTGCCCCTCGGCGCGCACCGCGTCCATCTCGCCGTGCGCCTTGCGCAGGGCGGCCTCGCCGCGCTTGACGTCACTGAGGGCCGCCCGCAGTTTGCGGTGAAGCGAGTCCGCTTCCTTCTTCGACGCGTCCAGCTCGGCCCGCAGCCGTTCGGTCTCGGTGCGCGTCAGCTCACGGGCCTGCGCGAGTTCCTCGCGCAGCCGCTCCAGCTCGGCCCGGCTCTCCTCGCCGGCCCGCTCGGCGTCCGCCCGCTGGGCCTCCTCACCGGCGGCGGTCACCAGCTTCACCCAGCCCGTGGGCCGCAGAACATAGGCCGCGGCCGCCACGTCGAGCGGGTCCGCGGCCGGAGGCGGCGAGCCGGAGTCGAGGGCGCCGACCAGCTCCGGCTGGGCCTCTCTCAGCCTCTCGCCGATGCGCTGGCGGAACAGCGTATCGGTCTCCAGCGCGGCCGCCATCGCGTTGCCGGCGAACTTGGCCCGCCGGTTCGGCGCGAACCGGGCGTACTGCCGCAGCTGAGCGGGCAGTTCGGCCACGGTCAACCCGCCGAAACCGTCCGCGACGATCTGTACGACCCTGCGGCGCACACCGTCGGGCAGCGGACGGTCGAGCACCTCAGCGGCGCCGTCGCCCGGCCCCCCGCCTGCGGTCTCCACCATCCGTCACCCCAATGCCTGTGCGGGATCCCGTACAGGATCACCTGTGCGAGGCCGCTCCGTCAGGAGTCGGCACCCGGCCTGTCGACGAGTTCCACCTGGTCCACCGCGTTGCACCAGCGGCACCGCACCGACTCGATGGTCTCACTCAGCACCTCGCGCTCCTCGACCTTCGGCTCCCCGGCCAGATCGAGATGGACGTACTCGACGACCTTCGACGAGCGGGTCACGTCGAAGCGGGTGAGGTTGCCGCAGAGGGTGCAGCGCCACCGCGTCGAGGCGGTCGGCAGGGGAACCGTCATCGTGACTGTTCGCTTTCCTTCTAGTGTCCGTGACGCGCCGGGCTCCCCGGTGCGTGTGGCTCGTAACCCTACGGCCTGGCGGGTACTCGTCGCCCGTCCGTCCACGGCGGCGAGGCGATCTGCGTGGATGCGTCTCGTTACGTCATGCTCTGTGTTCATGATCAGCAAGTGGAGCCGGCGGCCGTCGGCGCCGGTGACGTACGCACTGATGGTCCTGTGCTGCCTGATCTTCCTGATCGGCCCCGCCGCCGGCCTCAATCCGGCGTACGGCTCCGGCGACCAGCTGCTCGCCGCCCAGCTGGCCTATTTCCGGCGGTGGGGTGTGATCCCCGCCGAGCTGTTCGAGGGTTCCCCCAGGGCCGCCCTGACCCCCGCCACGGCCCTCTTCGTCCACGGCAGCTGGGTCCACCTGCTGGGCAACATGCTCTTCCTCCACGTCTTCGGGGCGATGACCGAGGAACGGATGGGCCGCGTGGAGTTCACCCTGTTCTACGTCGGCTGCGGCTATCTGGCGCTGCTGGGCTACGCGGCCGCCAACGCCAGCTCCGAGCAGTCGCTGGTCGGGGCGTCGGGGGCGATCTCGGCGGTGCTGGGTGCGTTTCTCTTCCTGTTCCCCGGGGCGCGCGTGACCAGTCTCCTGCCGTTCCTGTTCTTCCTGCCGCTGCGTTTCCCGGCCTGGGTCGTCCTGCCCTTCTGGGCGGCGCTGCAGTGGCTGGCGGCGGGACGGGCGGAGCAGGGGCCGGGGGTGGCGTACCTGGCCCATCTGGTGGGCTTCGGGCTGGGCTTTCTCTACGCGTGGGCCCGATTCGGCCGTACGACTAGAGTGAGGGCCGCCCCTGCTCCGGCCCCCGAGGGAGAGAAACAGCCGTGATCACCGCGATCGTCCTGATCAAGACCAGCGTGGACCGGATTCCCGAGATCGCGGAGTCGATCGCCTCGCTGGAATCAGTGAGCGAGGTCTTCTCCGTCACCGGGACGTATGACCTCATCGCCATGGTGCGGGTGCGGCAGCACGAGGATCTGGCGGAGGTCATTCCGGGCCGGATCAGCAAGATTCCGGGGGTGGAGGCGACGGATACGCACGTCGCGTTCCGTACGTATTCGCAGCATGACCTCGAGGCTGCGTTTGCTATTGGGCTGGACTCTTGAGCAGCTTCGCCCAGTCGTCTGCGGGGCGCGGGTTCTTGTGCGAGTGCGGGCCGTGAGTGGTTGCTCGCGCAGTTCCCCGCGCCACTGGGTTCGTCAGCCCACCGCCGGGACGCAGCGGCCGTCCTCCGTCCTGTACGTCCACTTCGCGCCGGCCGTCACCAGCTCCTTCACCGCACTCACGAAGCGGTCCACGTGCTCGTCCGGCGTGCCCGCGCCGAAGCTGACGCGGATCGCGTTCAGGGACTTCTCGCCCGGGGCCGCCTCCGGGGCGCCGCACTCGCCCTGGGCCTGGGGGTCGCTGCCCAGGAGGGTGCGGACCAGGGGGTGGGCGCAGAAGAGGCCGTCGCGGACTCCGATGCCGTACTCGGCGGAGAGGGCCGCGGCGAAGTGGGAGCTGTTCCAGCCCTCGACGACGAAGGAGATCACGCCGACCCGCGGGGCGTCGTCGCCGAACAGGGAGAGGACGCGGGCCTCGGGGACCTCGGCGAGGCCCTCGCGGACCTTGGCGATCAGGTGCCGCTCACGGGCGACCAGGGCGTCGAATCCGGCCTCGGTGAGGGCCCTGCAGGCGGAGGCGATGGAGTAGGCGCCGATGACGTTGGGCGAGCCGGCCTCGTGGCGGGCGGCGGTGTCGTGCCACTCCACGTCCACTCCCCCGCCCTCGCGCCGGGTGACCTTGCGGCTGGCGCCGCCGCCCGCGAGGTACGGGTCGGCCTCGCGCAGCCAGTCGGCGCGGCCGGCCAGGACGCCGGAGCCGAACGGGGCGTACAGCTTGTGGCCGGAGAAGGCGATCCAGTCGACGTCGAGATCGCGGACGGACACCGGGTGGTGCGGGGCCAGCTGGGCGGCGTCCAGGACGATGCGGGCGCCGTGTGCGTGAGCGGCGGCGGCGAGCTCGCGGACGGGCCACAGCTCACCGGTGACGTTGGAGGCGCCGGTGACGCAGACCAGGGCCGGGCCGTGGCCCCCTTCTATGGACTCAGTGCGGTCGGCGAGGGCGCGCTCCAGGGTCTCGACCGCCTGGCGGGGGGTGCGCGGGGCGTCGAGGTAGGTGACCCGGGCGTCCTTCCACGGCAGCAGCGAGGCGTGGTGCTCGGTCTCGAAGACGAAGACCTGGCAGTCGGCCGGGATCGCGGCGGCCAGGAGGTTGAGGGAGTCGGTGGTGGACCGCGTGAAGATCACCTGGTCGTCGGCGCGGCAGTCGAGGAACTCGGCGACCGTCCTGCGGGCGTTCTCGAACAGGTCCGTGGACAGCTGGGAGAGGTATCCGGCGCCGCGGTGGACGCTGCCGTAGTACGGCGCGTACGCCGCCACGTCGTCCCAGACCCGCTGGAGGGCAGGCGCGCTGGCCGCGTAGTCGAGCGCGGCGTAGGTGACTTCGCCGCCCGTGACGAGCGGGACGGTGACATCCCGGCCCAGAACGGGCAGCGCCCCCGAAGTGTCACGGCAAACGGACCGGTCGGTGGCAGCGGTGGAGACGGACATGGCTGAACTCCCGTGAAAGCAGGCGGAATCACCGTGCCGGACGGCGCGTCAACGGCACGGGAAAGGTGAAAAGGGGATGCGGAGGCGGGGCTCTGCGGCCCTATCGCATTCGCTTGCTCACAGAAGGCTCCCTCGGCTGACCAGGACCCCTGGCCCCACACTTTCAGAAGCGTGCGAGGGGTCCGCGCTTGCCGTAGACCTCGCTGCCTACGACCTGGTCCTCACCCGGGGCACCCCGCCACGGACGGAGGGTTGCCGGACAGCCGGCCGGGGCCGAATGGCTGTCACTCATGACCTGTCAAACATCCTGCCACACGATCAGCAACGCGCAAGGCGCAGTCCGGGATCCGGACTGCGCCTTGCGTCACACGGCGTGCGGGGTTCAGGCGTTGCTCACGGCCACCCAGCGCTCCAGCGTCCGCTTCGCCGCGCCCGAGTCGATGGACTGAGCCGCCTTCTCCATCCCGGCGCGGAGCTGCTCCGCGAGCGGCCCGTCCCCGGGCTCCAACGCGACGAGCGCGGCCGCCGAGTTCAGCAGGACGGCGTCCCGCACGGGGCCCGTCTCGCCGTCCAGCAACCGGCGGGCGACCTCCGCGTTGAACGACGCGTCGGCGCCTCGCAGCGCCTCCACCGGCACCAGGTCGACGCCGACCTCCCGCGGGTCGAAGGTCTCCTCGGTGACCTTGCCGTCGCGCACGATCCACACCCGGGACGTGGACGTGGTGGTCAGTTCGTCGAGGCCGTCGTCGCCGCGGAACACGATCGAGGAGTTGCCGCGCTCGGCGAGGACGCCCGCCATGATCGGCGCCATGCGCAGGTCGGCGACACCGACCGCCTGCGCCCTGACCTTGGCCGGGTTGGCCAGCGGACCGAGGAAGTTGAAGACGGTCCGGATGCCCAACTGGCCGCGTGCCGCCGCCACATGACGCAGCGCCGGATGGAACTTCACCGCGAAGCAGAAGGTGATCCCGGCCTCCTCGGCGACCTCGGCCACACGCTTCGGCGTCAGCTCGAGATTGACGCCGAGCTTCTCCAGGACGTCCGACGCCCCGGACGCGGAGGACGCGGCCCGGTTGCCGTGCTTCACGACCTTCGCGCCCGTGCCGGCGACCACGATCGAGGACATCGTGGAGATGTTCACCGTCTTCGCGCCGTCGCCGCCCGTGCCGACGACGTCGACCGTCGCCCCCGGCACCTCGATCACGTTCGCATGCCGGTAGAGGGCGTCCACGAGGCCGGTGATCTCCTGCACCGTCTCGCCCTTGGCCCGCAGCGCCACCGCGAACCCGGCGATCTGGGCGTCCGTCGCCTCGCCGCGCATGATCTGGTCCATCGCCCAGAACGCGGCGTCGGCGCTCTGGTCGTGGCCGTACAGCAGGGCGTTCAGCACCTCGGGCCAGGAACGGCCCGCCGCGGTGTCGCCTCCAGCGGGGGTCACAGCGCTCATAAGCCGCTCCTGGGTCAGATGTGTCCCGGACTACGGGACGCGAGTCTCAACGGCTCCACCCTATCCAGCCGGCGGGTACGGCGAAGGGCCCCGTCCGAACACCGGACGGGGCCCTTGCCGTGACGTGGCGACGCAGTGATCAGTGGTGGCCGTGGCCGCTCGTGATCTCCTTGTACTCCTCGACGGTCGGCTTCGGGATCTGGGCGTCCTCGCCGTAGTACGCCTCGCTGAGCTTGGCGCGCAGCCTCTCGGTGCCCTTCACCTTGCGTACGACACCGTTCTCGTCGACGGTCGGGCCGATCTCGGCCGGCTTGTACTGCTCGTGCGCCGTGAGGGTGTGCAGCGCCTCCTGGCTGAGCGGCTCGTGGACCTCGATGAACTCACCGTGCGGCAGGCGCTTGATGGTGCCGGTCTCGCGACCGTGCAGCACCTTGTCCCGGT
Source organism: Streptomyces sp. HUAS ZL42 (assembly GCF_040782645.1). Taxonomy (GTDB): domain Bacteria; phylum Actinomycetota; class Actinomycetes; order Streptomycetales; family Streptomycetaceae; genus Streptomyces. The sequence continues at coordinate 7,180,182 of NZ_CP160403.1, read as the reverse complement.
CGCGGCGCTGCAGACCGAGGCAGATCCGCTTGGTGACGATGAACGCGACGACGGGGCCGACGAAGAAGCTGATCCGGACGAACCAGGTGACCGCGTTGATCGACAGGTGGAAGTGCGTGGCCCACAGGTCGTTGCCACCGCCCACCAGGCCGATCATGTACACCGTGATCCAGGCGACACCGAACCCGGTACGCGTCGGGGCGTTGCGCGGGCGGTCCAGGATGTGGTGCTCGCGCTTGTCGCCGGTGACCCAGGACTCGATGAACGGGTAGAGCGCGATCGCTCCCAGGACCACACCGAAGAGCACCAGCGGGATGAACACACCGAGGACCAGCGTGTGACCCCAGAAGTTGACCTCCCAGCCCGGCATGTAGCGGACCAGACCCTCGGCGAAGCCCATGTACCAGTCGGGCTGGGCGCCGGTCGACACCACGTCCGGACGGTAGGGGCCCATGGCCCAGATCGGGTTGATCTGCGCGATGGCGGCGATGGCCGCGATGACACCGAAGACCAGGAAGAAGAAGCCGCCGGCCTTCGCCATGTACACCGGCAGCAGCGGCATGCCGACGACGTTCTTGTTGGTCTTTCCGGGACCCGCGAACTGCGTGTGCTTGTGGTAGAAGACCAGGATCAGGTGGCCCACCACCAGGCCGAGCATGATGCCCGGCAGCAGCAGGATGTGGATCGAGTAGAACCGGGCCACGAAGTCGTGGCCGGGGAACTCGCCGCCGAAGAGGAAGTACGAGATGTACGTGCCGACGATCGGCATGGACAGGATCGCACCCTCGGTGAAGCGGACACCGGTGCCGGAGAGCAGGTCGTCCGGGAGCGAGTAACCGGTGAAGCCGGTGAACATGCCCAGGACGAACAGCAGGAAGCCGAACAGCCAGTTGATCTCACGCGGCTTGCGGAACGCGCCCGTGAAGAACACACGCATCATGTGCACGAACATGGCCGCGAGGAAGATCAGCGCCGCCCAGTGGTGGATCTGCCGGATGAGCAGACCACCGCGCACGTCGAAGGAGATGTGCAGGGTCGAGCTGAACGCCTCGGACATCAGCTGTCCCTGCAGCGGGACGTAGCTGCCGTGGTACTCCACCTCGTTCATCGACGGGTGGAAGAACAGCGTCAGATACACACCCGTGAGGATGATGATGATGAAGCTGTAGAGCGCGACCTCGCCCAGCATGAACGACCAGTGGTCGGGGAAGATCTTGCGCATGTTGGCCTTGGCCAGGGAGTAGATCCCCAGCCGGCCGTCGGCCCAGTCGGCGACGCGCTCGCCGGCCGGCGCTTTGCCGCGCCGGGCCTCGGTGTTCTCGTTGGTGCTCATCCGCGCTCCCAGAATGCAGGACCGACGGGCTCTTCGAAGTCGCCGAGCGCCTCGAGGTAGCCCTCGTCGTTCACGCCGATGCGCAGCTGCGGCAGGGCGTGACCGGCCGGGCCGAAGATGACCTTGGCGCCGTCGGAGAGGTCGAAGGTGGACTGGTGACAGGGGCACAGCACGTGGTGCGTCTGCTGCTCGTACAGGGAGATCGGGCAACCGACGTGGGTGCAGATCTTCGAGTAGGCCACGATGCCCTCGTGGGACCACTCGAGTTCCTGCTTGTCCTTGATGTCGTCCGGCTGGAGCCGGACGATCATCAGGGCCGCCTTGGCGATCTCGTTCTGGAACTCCTCGTCGTGCTCCTCCAGGCCCTCGGGCTTGGCGAAGGTGAGCGAGCCGACGGCGACGTCCTCGGGACGCAGCGGCTCGTTCGTGTTCATGTTGACGAGCAGCTTGCCCTTGGCCCACAGCGTGTGGCGCAGCGAGGTACCGGGCAGCGGGCCGAGGTCGCGCAGCAGCACGACACCGGAGAGCGGCACGAGGGTGAGCGCGCCCAGCATCGTGTTGCGGATCAGCTTGCGGCGGCCGAGCGCGGACTCCTTGGCGCCCTGCTTGAAGTCCGCGTGCACCTTCGCGCGGACCTCCGGGGATGCCTCGATCGGGTGGCGCTCGTCGGCGACCTCCACGTCGGACATCAGCGTGCGGGCCCAGTGGACCGCGCCCGCCCCGATGCAGAACAGCGCCGTGCCGAGCGTCAGACCCAGCGCGAAGTTCAGCGCGCTGAGGTGCCCGATCGGGAACACGAAGATCGACTTGTCGGCGGGGATCGCCACGTACGAGGCGATGAAGCCGACCGTGGCAAGCATCGACAGCGTGAACAGGAAGGCGACCGTGCGCTCGGACCGCTTGGCGGCCCGCTCGTCGACGTCCTGGATGCGGTGCTCGTGGGGCGGCAGCCCCGGGTCGGCGAACGGGTTCTTCTCGTCCGCCAGCGCTACGGCACGTTCGTCCTGCTCAGCGGGCAGGTTCTCTTCTGGAATGTCGTGGCTACTCATGACTTCTTGGCCTTTGCGGTCCGAGCGGCGACCCAGACGGCGACCGCGATCAGCGCGCCGAGGCCGAAGATCCAGGCGAACAGACCCTCGCTGACCGGCCCGAGCCCGCCCAGCTCGAGACCACCGGGGTTCTCGGTCTCATCGCTGTTGACCGCGTTCAGGTACGCGATGATGTCCTTCTTGTTCTGCTCCGTCAGCGTGGTGTTCGGGAAGGCAGGCATGTTCTGCGGGCCGGTCAGCATGGCCTCGTAGATGTGCTTCGGGTCCACACCCTCGAGGCTCGGGGCGTACTTGCCCTTGGTGAGCGCACCACCCTTGCCCGTGAAGTTGTGGCACATGGCGCAGTTGTTGCGGAAGAGCTCGCCTCCCTTGGCGATGTCCGCGCCCTCCGGGCTGTACTGGGCCTCGGTCGGGACGGCCGGACCGGCGCCCAGGGAAGAGATGTACGCGGCCAGCTGGTCGATCTCGGCCTGCGTGTAGACGGCCTTCTTCCGGGGCACCTGCGCGCCCTGGGAGGTCGCCGCCGGCATACGGCCGGTGCCGACCTGGAAGTCGACGGCCGCGGCGCCCACGCCCACCAGGCTCGGACCGTCGGAGGTGCCTCCACCGTCCTTTCCGTGGCAGCTGGCGCAGCCGACGGCGTAGAGCTTCTTGCCCTCGTCAATGGCGAGGGACTGGGCGGTTTCGTCGGCCTGCGCCTTGTCCGCGGGCGCGAACGCGGCGTACAGCCCCCCAGTGCATGCCAGCGCGAGGAGTAGGACGACGAGCGCCGCCAACGGATGGCGTCGTCGTGCGGAGAGCTTTTTCACGGATTACCCCGGTGTCAGGATCTTCTGCGTCGATGCTTGTGGGTGTGCGCTCATGGAGCGCGCGCGGGATCGGGCCCGGCTACTTGATCATGTAGATCGTGGCGAAGAGGCCGATCCAGACGACATCGACGAAGTGCCAGTAGTAGGACACGACGATGGCGGCGGTCGCCTGCTCGTGAGTGAACCTCCGGGCCGCGTAGGTACGGCCGAGGACCAGCAGGAAGGCGATGAGACCGCCCGTCACGTGCAGGCCGTGGAAGCCGGTGGTCAGATAGAACACCGAGCCGTACGGGTCGGAGGAGAGCGAGAGCCCGTCCTTCTTGACCAGCTCGGTGTACTCGTAGATCTGACCGCCGATGAAGATCGCACCCATGATGAAGGTGACGATGAACCATCCCCGGAGCTTCTTCACGTCACCGCGCTCGGCCGCGAACACGCCGAGCTGGCAGGTGAGGGAGGAGAGCACCAGGATCGTGGTGTTCGTGGCCGAGAACGGGAAGTTCAGGGCCTCGGCCATTTCCTTCCAGTGATCAGGACCCGTCACCGATCGCAGGGTGAAGTACATCGCGAAGAGGGCCGCGAAGAACATCAGCTCGGAACTCAGCCAGATGATGGTTCCGACGCTGGTGAGGTTCGGCCGGTTGACCGACGGGTGCGCGTGCCCGGTATCTACTGTCGTTGCTGTCGCCACGACCGACATTATGTCGGTCGCTTATCCCGCCCTCACTCCGGGGGGTGCCGTTCGGAGTGTCTCTGCCTTCCGGACCGCTGTTGACGTGGTGTTGAAGGGAGTAGCATCCGCCGCATCGGTTCTGTCCGTACGACGCTGAGGTCCCGGAGGAAGCATGCAGCCGACCGCCACGGTGCTGGTCTACAGCGACGATTCCAACACCCGCGAGCAGGTGCGGCTGGCCACCGGGCGGCGGCCGGCGCCGGACGTTCCCGTCGTGGAGTTCCTGGAGTGCGCGACCCCCGAAGCGGTGCTGCGCGAACTGGACAAGGGGGGCATCGATGTCGCCGTCCTTGATGGCGAGGCGGTGCCCATGGGGGGCATGGGCGTCTGCCGGCAGATCAAGGACGAGATCTTCAACTGCCCGCCGGTGCTGTTGCTCATCGGGCGGCCTCAGGATGCCTGGCTGGCCACGTGGAGCCGCGCGGATGCGGCTGTGACGCTGCCGGTGGAGCCGGTGGAGTTCGCCGGTGCCCTGGCTGCTCTGCTGCGGCAGAAGAGGCTGCTGAGCGCCTGAGCGCCCAAGAAGGCGGGGGTGCGGGTTTCGGGCGACTGCGGGCGTACGGTGGCTGGTCGCGCCCACACGGCGGAGCCGCATGTCGATACAGCCCCGCGCCCATGGTTCCCAGGTGTCTCACACTGCCGTCGGTCTGAGCCTTGCCGTGTCCTGCGGGCCTGTGCTGTTCGGTGTGCCGGCTGTCAGCGCGCTGCCCGCGTGCCACTTCGTCCAGTCCAGGTTCCAGTCGCCGAAGCCGTTGCCGAACGGTTCCATCGTGTCGCCGTTGCTGTTGACGACCTTGACGATGTCGCCCTCGCGGACGTTGTCGAAGAACCACTCGGCGTTGGACGTGCTCATGCCGGTGCAGCCGTGGCTGACGTTGGCGTAGCCCTGGGAGCCCACGGACCAGGGGGCGGCGTGGACGTACTCGCCGCTCCAGGTGACGCGGGTCGCGAAGTAGACGGGCAGGTCGTACGACTCCGAGGAGCCCTCGGCGATACCGACCGTGCTGCTGCGCATACGTACGAAGGACTCCTTGCCCAGTACGACCTTGACGCCGTTGCGGGTGTCGAAGCCGGGCTTGCCGGTGGTGACGGGGATCTGCTTGATCTCCTGGTCGTTCTTGTAGAACGTCATCGAGTGGGACGACGCGTCCGTGACGGCTATGACACGGTCGCCCGTGGTGAGCTCGACCGGCTTGGCACTGCCGCCCCAGAGACGGTCGCTGATCTTGATGCCGTCCAGGTTGCTGTGCACCCGGATCGTGGCGTGGGCGGGCCAGTACTCCTGGGGCCGGTAGTGGAGTTCCTTGTCGTCCACCCAGTACCAGGCGCCCTGCACGGAGGGCGTGGAGTCCACCTTGAGGGCGCGTTCGACGACGGCCCGCTGGGCCTTGTCCTTGACGGGCTTGTTCAGTTCGGCGGTTATGGGCTGGCCGACGCCGTACTTGCCGGCCTTGGGGCCGAACTTCACGTCCAGGCGGTTCTTGCCGGAGGGCTTGCCGGTGTCGAAGGTGAGGACCTTGCGACCGGGGGCGCCGTCCTCGTCCTCGGTGCTCACCCGGACCGTGTAGTGGGCGTTGGCGGCGAGGGGTTCGGTGCTGTGCCAGCGGGTGCCGTCGGCGGAGAGTTCGCCGGCCACGTAGCGGCCTGCCTTGTCGACGGCCGTGACGTCCGTGATGCGGTCGTCGGAGTCCTCGGAGGTGACCTCCAGGGGCTTGTCCGGGTCGGCCTTCTTGCCGTCGCCGGAGGGGCCGTTGAAGGCGATCTGGTCCGAGGCGTCGTACGGGCGGGAGGAGAGGGGATTGCCGTCCGAGCCGCAGGCGGTGACGCCCGCGCAGAGGGCGATCACCAGCGTCGTGCAGCTGACGACGGTGCGAGGGCGGGGTCTGTTGCTCATGCCTTCACGCTAGGAAGGCTCGTCAACTGCGGCGCGCTGGGTGACACGTACGAGTGATCGCAATTGCGGCAAACGCAGGAGCCCGGACCCTCCGTGACGGTGGGTCCGGGCTCCCGGGCGCTCAGGGTGTGCTACTGGGTGCGGTTCTCACCGCGGTAGTACTCGAAGACCCAGCCCCAGATGCCGATCAGGATGATCGGGGCGGCGAAGTACAGCAGCCACCAGCCCACCGCGACACCGAGGAAGGCGATCGCGCCGCCGATGCCCAGCGACAGCGGCTGCCAGCTGTGCGGGCTGAAGAAGCCCAGCTCGCCGGCGTCGTCCGCGACGTCCGCCTCCTTGTTGTCCTGAGCACCCGCGTCGACCCGCCGGGCGGTGAAGCCCAGGTAGAAGCCGATCATGATGCTCAGGGCGAAGGCCAGGAAGAGGGCCGTGGTGCCGGCCGGCTCCTTCGACCACACGCCATAGACGATCGCCATGGCGAGGAGGAAGACGCTCAGCCACATGAACATCTTGCCCTGGATTCTCACTTGCCGGCCTCCTTGCCGCCCGAGATGGCGTCGGCACCGTGGCCGGCGTACTCCAGCTGCTCGAGCGCGGCGATCTCAGGGTGGTGCAGGTCGAACGCCGGGGATTCGCTGCGGATCCGCGGCAGGGTGAGGAAGTTGTGCCGCGGCGGCGGGCAGGAGGTCGCCCACTCGAGCGAGCGGCCGTAGCCCCACGGGTCGTCGACGCCGACCGGCTTGCCGTACTTGGCCGTCTTCCACACGTTGTAGAGGAACGGCAGGATCGACAGGCCCAGCAGGAACGAGCTGATCGTCGAGATCGTGTTCAGGGCGGTGAAGCCGTCGGCTGCCAGGTAGTCGGCGTACCGGCGCGGCATGCCCTCGGCGCCCAGCCAGTGCTGGACCAGGAAGGTGCCGTGGAAGCCGATGAACAGCGTCCAGAAGGTGATCTTGCCGAGGCGCTCGTCGAGCAGCTTGCCGGTGAACTTCGGCCACCAGAAGTGGAAGCCGGAGAACATCGCGAAGACCACGGTGCCGAAGACGACGTAGTGGAAGTGCGCCACCACGAAGTACGAGTCGGAGACGTGGAAGTCCATCGGCGGCGAGGCCAGGATGACACCGGTCAGACCACCGAAGGTGAAGGTGATCAGGAAGCCGGTCGCCCACAGCATCGGCGTCTCGAAGGACAGCGAGCCCTTCCACATGGTGCCGATCCAGTTGAAGAACTTCACACCGGTCGGGACCGCGATCAGGAAGGTCATGAAGGAGAAGAACGGCAGCAGCACACCGCCGGTGACATACATGTGGTGCGCCCACACCGTCACGGACAGACCCGCGATCGAGATGGTCGCCGCGATCAGGCCCATGTAGCCGAACATCGGCTTGCGGGAGAAGACCGGGATGACCTCACTGATGATGCCGAAGAACGGCAGCGCGATGATGTACACCTCTGGATGGCCGAAGAACCAGAAGAGGTGTTGCCAGAGCAACGCTCCGCCGTTGGCCGGGTCGAAGATATGGGCGCCGAACTTGCGGTCCGCCTCCAGGGCGAACAGCGCGGCCGCCAGCACCGGGAAGGCGAGCAGGACCAGGACACCGGTCAGCAGCACGTTCCAGGTGAAGATCGGCATGCGGAACATGGTCATGCCGGGTGCGCGCATGCAGATGATCGTGGTGATGAAGTTGACCGAGCCGAGGATGGTGCCGAAGCCGGAGAAGGCCAGACCCATGATCCACATGTCGGCGCCGACGCCCGGCGAGCGGACCGCGTCCGACAGCGGGGCGTAGGCGAACCAGCCGAAGTCGGCGGCGCCCTGCGGGGTGAGGAAGCCGGCCACCGCAATCAGCGAGCCGAACAGGTACAGCCAGTAGGCGAACATGTTCAGCCGCGGGAACGCCACGTCCGGCGCGCCGATCTGCAGCGGCATGATCCAGTTCGTGAAGCCGGCGAACAGCGGCGTCGCGAACATCAGCAGCATGATCGTGCCGTGCATCGTGAACGCCTGGTTGAACTGCTCGTTCGACATGATCTGCAGGCCCGGCCGGGCCAGCTCGGCGCGCATGACGAGCGCCATCACGCCACCGATCAGGAAGAACGCGAAGCTCGTGACCAGATACAGCGTTCCGATGGTCTTGTGGTCGGTGGTCGTCAGCCACTTCACCACGACATTGCCGGGCTGCTTGCGCCTGACCGGCAGCTCGTTCTCGTACGAGTCCTCAGCTGCGGCGGCACCCTGGGGTTCGTTGAGGATGCTCACAGGTTGTTCGTCTCCCGGTTCTTCTCGTGGCTCGTCTGCTCGATGCCCGCGGGAACGTAACCGGTCTGCCCCTTCTTGGCGAGGTCCTTGAGGTGCTGCTCGTAGCGCTCGGGGGAGACGACCTTCACGTTGAACAGCATCCGGGAGTGGTCGACGCCGCAGAGCTCGGCGCACTTGCCCAGGAAGGTGCCCTGCTTGTTGGGGGTCACCTGGAAGGCGTTGGTGTGGCCCGGGATGACGTCCTGCTTCATCAGGAACGGCACCACCCAGAAGGAGTGGATGACGTCGCGCGAGGTCAGGACGAAGCGGACCGTCTTGCCCTCGGGGAGCCACAGGGTCGGGCCCGGGTTGTTGGTCTGCGGGTTCCGCTCACCGGGGGTGCCGCAGGAGTAGACACCGCCCGCGTTGTCCGGGAAGTCCTTCTTGAACCGGTCCGGAATCGCGGCCAGGTTCTCGTCGGTCTTCGCGTCACCGGTGGAACCTTCGACGTCCGCGACGTAGTTGAAGCACCAGCTCCACTGGAAGCCGACCACGTTGACCGTGACGTCGGGCTTCTTCTCGAGGCTGAGGAGCTTGGACTCGTCGCGAGCGGTGAAGTAGAACAGCACCGAGACGATGATGATCGGTACGACCGTGTACAGCGCCTCGATGGGCATGTTGTACCGGGTCTGCGGAGGAACCTCGACCTTGGTGCGGCTGCGCCGATGGAACATGGCGCTCCACAGGATCAGTCCCCACACCAGCACGCCGACGGCGAGCGCGGCGGCCCAGGAACCCTGCCACAGGGAGAGGATCCGCGGAGCCTCTTCCGTGGTCGGGGTGGGCATACCAAGGCGGGGGAAGTCCTCCCATGTGCAACCGGTGGCGGTCGCCAGGACCAGGCCCGCGGTCATTGCCTGCAGCAGCTTCCGCCGCATCGGGCGCCGCGGCGAGCGGTCGGAGCCGTTGGGACTCACGTAGCGCCTTCCCGAGAGTCTCGCCCGCGCGGTTCGGCTGCGGCCTTCTCGCTGGTCGGTCGCCGCCCTGCGTCGGGCAGGGGTTTGATGTTTATGCGGACCAAACCCTACTGGACGCCATCCGGCGGTTCGCGGGGAGGGGTGCCATACGCGCCGCGGGTCAGCCCGAAGGGGGGTTGCCTGGCGGGGGCGCCTAATAGCCAGGGGAGTTCGGTCGCGTTTGCGGCTGCGGTTCCGTTGTGGTTTCTCGCGCAGTTCCCCGCGCCCCTTCAGGACGCTTAGCGTTGCTGTGTGGCTTACTTCGATGCGGCTTCCGCCGCTCCCCTGCATCCCGTTGCCCGGCAGGCTCTTGCCGCCTCGCTCGACGAGGGGTGGGCCGATCCTGCGCGGTTGTACCGGGAGGGGCGGCGGGCTCGGCTGCTGCTTGATGCCGCGCGGGAGGCGATGGCCGAGGCGGTGGGGTGCCGGGCGGACGAGTTGGTGTTCACGTCCTCCGGAACGCGGGCCGTGCATTCCGGGATCGCCGGGGCGCTGGCAGGGCGGCGGCGGGTGGGACGCCACCTGATCGTGTCAGCGGTCGAACACTCCTCGGTGCTCCATTCGGCGGAGCTGCACGAGGCCGACGGCGGGACGGTGACACAGGTGGCCGTGGACCGTACGGGCGCGGTGGCCGTGGAGTCGTATGGGGAAGCCCTGCGCCCCGACACCGCGCTCGCCTGTCTGCAGTCGGCCAACCACGAGGTGGGGACGGAGCAGCCGGTGGCCTCCGTGGCCGCGGTGTGCCGGGAGGCCGGTGTGCCGCTGCTGGTGGACGCGGCTCAATCGCTGGGCTGGGGACGGGTGGAGGGTGACTGGTCGCTGCTGACGGCCAGTGCCCACAAGTGGGGCGGGCCGGCGGGAGTAGGGCTGCTCGTCGTGCGGAAGGGTGTGCGGTTCGCGGCCCAGGGCCCGGTCGACGAGCGGGAGTCGGGGCGGGCCGCCGGGTTCGAGAACATCCCGGCGATCGTGGCCGCGGCGGCCTCGCTGCGGGCGGTACGGGCGGAGGCGGCGGCCGAGGCGGTACGGCTGCGGGAGCTGACGGACCGGATCCGGGCACGGGTGCCGAAGCTGGTGCCGGACGTGGACGTGGTCGGGGATCCGGCGCGGCGACTGCCGGGACTCGTCACCTTCTCCTGTCTCTATGTCGACGGAGAGACATTGCTGCACGAGCTGGACCGCTCCGGTTTCTCCGTCTCGTCCGGATCGTCCTGCACGAGCAGCACCCTGACGCCGAGCCATGTGCTGAAGGCGATGGGGGTGCTGAGCGAGGGCAATGTGCGGGTGTCGCTGCCGACGGGGGCCGCGGAGGAGGACGTGGACCGCTTCCTGTCGGTGCTACCCGAGGCGGTGTCGGCCGTACGGGAGAAGCTGGGAGCGCCGACTTCCCCCGCGGCCGTACGCGACGACGCGCTCGTCGTGGACGCGCTGGGCAGGCGCTGCCCGATTCCGGTGATCGAGCTGGCGAAGGTCATCGGGGACGTGCCGGTGGGCGGCACGGTCCGGGTGCTCTCGGACGACGAGGCGGCCCGGCTCGACATCCCCGCGTGGTGCGAGATGCGGGGTCAGGAGTACGTGGGTGAGGAGCCGGCGGACCACGGTTCGGCGTATGTGGTCCGCCGCGTCTCCTGACTAGGCGAGGTGCTTGCGGACCTCGGCGGCCGCGTCATCGCCGTACGCCTTGGTGAAGCGGTCCATGAAGTGGGCGCGGCGCAGCTGGTACTCCTGCGTGCCGACCGTCTCGATGACGAGCGTGGCGAGCATGCAGCCGATCTGGGCGGCGCGCTCCAGGGAGACGCCCCAGGCCAGGCCGGAGAGGAAGCCGGCGCGGAAGGCGTCGCCGACGCCGGTCGGGTCGGCCTTGCGCTCCTCCTCGGGGCAGCCGACCTCGATGGGGTCCTCGCCGACGCGCTCGATGCGCACGCCGCGCGAGCCGAGGGTGGTGACGCGGTGGCCGACCTTGCCGAGGATCTCCTCGTCCGTCCAGCCGGTCTTGGACTCGATGAGGCCCTTTTCGTACTCGTTCGAGAACAGGTACGTCGCCCCCTCCAGCAGTATCCGGATCTCGTCGCCGTTCATGCGGGCGATCTGCTGGGAGAAGTCGGCGGCGAACGGGATGGAGCGGGTGCGGCACTCCTCGGTGTGCCGGAGCATCGCCTCCGGGTCGTCGGCGCCGATGAGGACCAGGTCGAGGCCGTCGACGCGGTCGGCGACGGTCTTCAGCTCGATCTGACGGGCCTCGCTCATGGCACCGGTGTAGAAGGAGCCGATCTGGTTGTGGTCGGCGTCGGTGGTGCAGACGAAGCGGGCGGTGTGCAGCGTCTCGGAGATGCGGACCGAGCCGGTGTCGACGCCGTGCCGGTCCAGCCAGGCCCGGTACTCGTCGAAGTCGAAGCCCGCGGCGCCCACCAGGATCGGCTTCGTGCCCAGCTGTCCCATGCCGAAGGCGATGTTCGCGCCGACGCCGCCCCGGCGCACGTCGAGGTTGTCGACGAGGAAGGAGAGCGAGACCGTGTGCAGCTGGTCCGCGACGAACTGGTCGGCGAAGCGGCCGGGGAAGGTCATGAGGTGGTCGGTGGCGATGGAGCCGGTGACTGCGATGCGCACGGCGTGGACTCTCCTGTGGAATCAAGAAGGGGCGCGCGATAGCGCTCGTTGGAAGGGTGGTGGCGCAAGACGGGAGGGCGGGTCGACAGTTCACGCTACCGGGTCCGCGTGGGGCTCTGCGAGGCTGCGGAGCAGGTGAAACTACCCGATAGTAGATCTTTCTTCGCGCGGCGCGACGTGCATACGGTTCCGGTATGACGAACCTCAAGGTCCATGCCCCGGCCCCGGCCGACCTCGACGGCGACCTGGCGTCGCTGCTCGGTGACTGCGCCCGGATGTCTCCGCACTGGACGGCCCCCGACCGGGACGTCTCCCTGCCGGTGTCCCCTTCACTCATCCACGGCGTGATCGTGCCGACGACGTCGGCGCGGCTGCTGGACGCGATGTCGGACTACGGGGACTGAGGCAGCCGGAGCGAGGCCCGGGTGCTCCTTCAGGGAACCGTGCGCTCCCCCGCTGCGTCCCATCGGCGTCCCCCGTAAAGGGGATGTGGGATACGACCATCCGGCAGGCCGTTTTGACAGGGCCGGGTCAGGTTGGTCACAGGGACGGCTGTGCAGCTGAAGGAGCGATGCGGTGAACACCGAGCGACCCGACAACGACGACGCGGGCGCCTCCGGCGGGGCCGTGGAGGGGGCGCGGGAGGAGAACGGGGAAGAGCAGCGGCAGGAGACGGAGGCCGTCGAGGCCGCCCATGAGCCCGAGGCCGAGGCGACCACCCCGGAGCGGGAGCCCGACGCCGACGCGACCGCCCCGGAGCCCGATGCCGACACGGTCTCCGAGGCCGCACCCGCTCCGGAGACCGACACCGCTGCCGACGCCGCCGCGCCCGAGGCCCGGGAACCCGACGAGGCCGCGGCCACGGACGACGTGCACGTCGTCGCTCCCGCGCCGGACGGCCAGGAGCACCCCGGTGGCCGCCCCGTTCGCCGTCGCTCGCCCGTGATCATCGCCTCCGTCGCCGCCGCCGTGCTGCTCGCCGGGGGCGGCGGGGCGTACCTCGCCATGAGCGCCTCCGGGGGCTCGGGCGGTCGTACGGGATCCGGGGTCCCCGGTGGTGACGGCACTCCCCCGCCGCTCGCGCTCGACGGCTACTCCGAGAGCGGCTCGGGCGACGGTACGGGCGGTGTCGCGCCCGGCGAGCCGAACCCGTACGGCGCCACCTACAAGGCCGCCGGTGCGCTCCCCGACGGCCCCGACTCGGCGCCCGTGTTCTGGGCGAAGGGCGAGGTCACGAAGGAGGAGGTGGCCCGGCTGGCCGAGGCGCTCGGCATCGAGGGAACGCCGGTGGCCGCAGGCCGGGCGTGGCAGGTCGGTCCCGGCAAGGACGGCCTGGGTCCGAGTCTGCAGGTGAACAAGGAGGCTCCGGGGGCGTGGACGTTCACCCGCTACGCACCGGGTACCGACGACTGCAAGAAGAGCACCCCGGTGTGCACGCACGACCCCACCGCCCCCGCCGGCGACCCGGTGAGCGTCGAGGCCGCGAAGAAGGCGGCCGCGCCGGTCCTCAAGGCGCTGGGTCAGGACGACGCGAAGGTGGACGCGAGTCAGATCATGGGCGCCCAGCGGGTCCTGAACGCGGATCCGGTGGTCGGCGGCCTGCCCACGTACGGCTGGACGACCGGGCTGAGCGTCAGCGCGCAGGGCGAGGTGGTCACCGGCAGCGGTCAGTTGAAGGCACCGGTGGAGGGGGACACGTATCCCGTCCTGGGAGCGCAGAAGACGCTGGACCTGATGAACGCGGCGCCGGCGACCGACCACCGGATGGGTATCGGCGGTTGCGCCAGTCCCGTACCGCTGAAGGACCGGCAGGAGGAGCCGTGCGGATCGTCGACCGCGGCTCCGGCGCAGCAGTCGATCACGGTCGAGGACGCGGTGTTCGGGCTGGCCTCGCACTATGCGCAGGGGCGGCAGGTGCTGGTCCCGTCGTGGCTGTTCGACGTACGGGCGTCGGGCGCGAAGGACACCTTCACGGTGACCCGTCCGGCGGTCGAGCCCGAGTACCTGACCTCGACGACGACGTCCCCGGGTGTACCGACCGAGCAGCCCAGCCCGCGGCCGAGCGGCCCGGGCGACGAGCCGACCTCGGCGCCGAAGACGCGTGACGTGCAGGTGGAGGGCTACACGGCCGAGGGCAAAGAGCTGACCGTGAGCTTCACGGGCGGGGTGTGCGCCGACTACCGGACGACGGCGACGGAGACCGGGGACAAGGTGACGGTCAAGGTGACCGAGACCCCGTGGCCCGGCAAGGTCTGCATCCTGATCGCCAAGATCTACCACCAGACCGTGCAGCTCGAGGAGCCGCTCGGCGACCGGACGGTCGTCGGGACGGACGGCAAGGCGGTCCCTCTGGAGAAGGCGGGGGCACGGCTGCCGGAGACGTCCACTCAGCCGCAGTAGTCCTCTGCGGCGACGCACGGAAGGCGGCGGCCCTGTCGGAGGGGGCCGCCGCCTTCGCGTTGTTCAGCTGTTCGGCCGTCGCTCAGCTGAAGGAGTCGCCGCAGGCGCAGGAGCCCGTCGCGTTCGGGTTGTCGATCGTGAAGCCCTGCTTCTCGATCGTGTCCACGAAGTCGATCGTGGCGCCGCCCAGGTACGGGGCGCTCATGCGGTCGGTGACGACCTTGACGCCGCCGAAGTCCTTCTCCACGTCGCCGTCGAGGGAGCGCTCGTCGAAGAAGAGCTGGTAGCGCAGGCCGGAGCAGCCACCGGGCTGGACGGCTACGCGCAGCGCGAGGTCGTCACGGCCTTCCTGGTCGAGCAGGGTCTTGACCTTGGACGCCGCGGCGTCGGTCAGGATGATGCCGTCGCTGACGGTGGTGGTCTCGTCCGATACGGACATCTACATCTCTCCCGGGTTGTACGGAGACTGCTTGCCGACGGTTGCAACAGACCGGGCCGTGGATTCATTCCGGCCCGGGCGCTCGGCTTTCCGCCCGTTCCTGCCGACGGCTCTTTCATGCTCGCACACGCGCGAGGATGCGGACAGCGGCCTGTGGACAACGCCCTGTGGACAACGCGACATCGCCGTGCGACGACCGTCCGGCGTCCGGGTGTCGGGATTCACGTCACATCGACGCAATGGCCGTCGTCAAAGTGACGTGAAGCGGTTATGATAGATAGCGTCAAATCGACGAGAAGTCGAAACGGTGTCCCGAATGTCCCGCCGGGTCCGGTCCTCCGGTCCCGGCGAGCCGCAGAACAGAAAGGGTGCGTGTCGTGACCACCGCCCCCACCCAGGAGCTCGACGTACAGCCGACGCCCCTCGCCCTGCTGCTCCTCGGCCGCGAGGCCGACCCGAAGAGCGAGCGGGGCGTCGAATGTCCCGGCGACCTGCCCTCCCCGTCCGACCCGGACCTGGTGGAGCGCGCCCGCGCGGCCAAGGAGAAGCTCGGCGACAAGGTCTTCGTCCTCGGCCACCACTACCAGCGCGACGAGGTCATCCAGTTCGCCGACGTCACGGGCGACTCCTTCAAGCTGGCCCGGGACGCGGCGGCGCGCCCGGAGGCCGAGTACATCGTGTTCTGCGGTGTGCACTTCATGGCGGAGTCGGCGGACATCCTGACGTCCGACGACCAGAAGGTGGTCCTGCCGGACCTGGCGGCCGGCTGCTCGATGGCCGACATGGCGACCGCCGAGCAGGTCGCGGAGTGCTGGGACGTGCTGACCGAGCCCGGCATAGCCGAGCAGGTCGTGCCCGTCTCGTACATGAACTCGTCCGCGGACATCAAGGCGTTCACGGGCAGGCACGGCGGCACGATCTGCACGTCGTCCAACGCGAAGCGGGCCCTTGAGTGGGCCTTCGAGCAGGGCGAGAAGGTGCTGTTCCTGCCCGACCAGCACCTGGGCCGCAACACCGCCGTCCGCGACATGGGCATGTCCCTGGAGGACTGCGTCGTTTACAACCCGCACAAGCCCAACGGCGGACTGACGGCGGACGAGCTGCGCGCCGCGAAGATGATCCTGTGGCGCGGCCACTGCTCGGTGCACGGCCGGTTCTCGCTCGACTCGGTGAACGACGTGCGCGAGCGCATCCCGGGCGTGAACGTCCTCGTCCACCCCGAGTGCAGGCACGAGGTCGTGGCCGCGGCCGACTACGTCGGTTCGACGGAGTACATCATCAAGGCCCTGGAGGCGGCCCCGGCGGGCTCCAAGTGGGCCATCGGCACGGAGCTGAATCTCGTACGACGCCTCGCGAACCGTTTCGCGCCCGAGGGCAAGGAGATCGTCTTCCTCGACAAGACGGTCTGCTTCTGCTCGACCATGAACCGCATCGACCTGCCCCACCTGGTCTGGGCGCTGGAGTCACTGGCCGAGGGCAGCCTGGTCAACCGGATCGAGGTCGACAAGGAGACCGAGGCCTTCGCGAAGCTCGCGCTGGAGCGGATGCTGGCGCTGCCGTAGCCGTCCGCCCCGCTGTCACCCCGAGACGGGTTTCCGCTCGGGGTGCGCGGGGTCCAGGCTGAAGACCGTGCCGTCCGGGGTGCTCACGATCAGTGCGCCGCCGTACGGCAGCACCTTGGACTTGGTCACGTCGCCGCTCGCGAGCTGCTCGGCGTGGGCGCCCGTCTCCCACAGCAGCGTGCCCTTGCGGGTGTCGAGGGCCGCGACCCGGCCGCTGGTGCTGGCCAGGTACAGGGTGCGGGTGCGGGCGTCGTACGTGGGCTGTCCCGAGCCCTCGACGCCGGTCCGGGTCTCCCACAGCTGTGTGCCGGTCAGCGGGGACACCGCGGCCACCTGGCCGTTGGCCTGGGTGATCCACAGGGTGTCGGCGGCCAGCCGCACCGAGCCGTCGTAGGTCTTCGCCAGCTTCGTCGTGGTGGCGGCGCCGGTGTCCGGGTCGAGCAGCCTGATCTCGCCGAACTTCAGCCCTTCGGGGCGCGCCGGGCCGCTGTAGCCGCCGACCACGAAGGCAAGCCGGCCGCCGACGGTGCCGAGCAGGCCGCTCGCGTTCGGGGTGTTCAGACGCCGGAGCACCGATCCGTCGGCCTTGTTCAGCTCCAGGAGTACGGCGTCCTTGCTCGCGTCGTCCGGGAAGCAGTGCGCGTACAGGCGGGAGCCGGCCGTCGCGAACTGGCAGTAGTCGTCGGAGGGCAGCTGGGTGGTCCAGCGGTCGGTGCCGGTGCGCGGGGAACGGGCCGTCACAAGCCGACCGCTGGTGTCGGGGGTCAGGACGAGGTCGCCGGACACGATCTGGTCGACGGTCACGTTGTTCCGCTCGCGGGCCCACAGCTGCTCGCCGCTCTCGGTGTCGAGGGCGACGATGCTGACCTTCTCGCCCCCGGTGGCCCCGTGTTCGAAGTGCTGGACGAGCATCGCATCGTCCCGCACACCCAGGAGATCGAAGACGTTCCGCCCCTTGTCCGCGCCCTCGGCGGAGGACGCGAGCGCGGAGCGCCAGACCGTGGCGCCGGTACGGCCGTCCAGACGGACCGGGAGGATGTTGTTGCCCGCGCAGTAGACCGCGTTCTCGTACCGCTGGCAGGTGGCGTCGCCCGCGTCTTTGCTGTCCTTCGCCAGCGCGTTGACCTCGCCCAGCGGTGACGTCTCGGACATCGTCGTCTGCCAGGGCTGCCAGCCGGTGGGTACGGCCGCCCATCGGGAGTTCGCGGACGAGGCGGAACCCGCCGCCGGTTCACCGTCCGAGAAGCCCGGCCCGAACCGCAGGTACCACCCTGTCCCGAGGGCCAGGACAACCACCGCGCAGGCCACCGCCGGCAAGGGGCGGACCCTGCGGCTTCGCGTGCGCCCGGACCGAGTGGCCTTCGCGGGCCCCGCGCCGCCGGTCCCGGCGTAGGTCTCCTCGACGGTCCTCAGGTCGGCCAGGCGCAGGGTCGTGGTGTCCGGGTCCATGGGGTCGGGCTCGGGCAGCGCCTCGGCGAACTCCTTGGCCAGAACGTCCAGTTGGGGCCGGTCGGCGGGCTCCTTGACCAGGCAGCGCTCCAGGACCGCGCGCAACGGCCGCGGCACACCGTCCAGTCCGGGCGCCTCGTGGACGACCCGGAAGGCGGTCATGTAGGGGCTGTCGGCGTCGAAGGGACCGCGTCCGGTGGCCGAGAAGACCAGGAGCGCGGCGAGCGAGAAAACGTCCGAGGCGGGGCCGACCGAGCGGGCGTCGGTGAACTGCTCCGGGGACATGAACGGCGGGGTGCCGATCATCTGGCCGGTCTCGGTGAGGGTGTTGCGGTTCTCCACCGCCCTGGATATGCCGAAGTCGATGACGCGGGGACCGTCCTCCGCCATCAGGACGTTGGCCGGCTTCAGGTCCCGGTGCACCACCCCGGCGCGGTGGATGTCCTGCAGCGCCTCCACCAGCCCCAGCGCGAGCCGCCGCAGCGCGGTGCCCCGCAGCGGGCCGTGATCACGCAGCCGCTCGGCGAGCGAGCTGCCGGGCACGTACTGCGTGGCCATCCAGGGCCGCGGCGCTTCCGGATCGGCGTCCACGACCGGTGCGGTGAAGGCACCGCTCACCTTGCGGACGGCCTCGATCTCCCGCCGGAACCGGGTGCGGAAGACGGCGTCCTCGGCGTACTGGGCGTGCACCACCTTGACGGCGACGTCACGTCCGGAACGCGATCTGCCCCAGTAGACGACGCCCATGCCGCCGGAGCCGAGCCGGTCGACCAGTCTGTACCCGCCGACGGACTTCGGGTCGTCCCTGTGCAGCGGCACAGCCAAACCCCTTCCCCCGCAAAGTCGTTCGAGGGCCACAGGATACGTAACCGCGGTAACTGCTCCGGGCAGTACGGCTGAAGGTGGGTCAGTCCACTCTCGGACGGACCAGCCCCGACTCGTACGCGATCACCACGAGCTGGGCGCGGTCCCGGGCGCCCAGTTTGGCCATGGCCCGGTTGACGTGTGTCTTCACCGTCAGCGGGCTGACCTCGAGGCGCTCGGCGATCTCGTCGTTGGAGTGGCCGCCGGCGACCTGGACGAGGACCTCACGCTCGCGGACGGTGAGCGCGTCGAGCCGCCCGGCGCGGGCGGGGTCGTGGTCCGCCGCGTCGCCCTGGGCGAGGAAACGGGCGATCAGGCCCTTGGTGGCGGCGGGCGAGAGCAGGGCCTCGCCGCCCGCGGCCACGCGGATGGCGCTGAGGAGTTCCTCCGGTTCGCTGCCCTTGCCCAGGAAGCCGGAGGCTCCCGCGCGCAGGGACTGCACGACGTAGTCGTCGACCTCGAAGGTGGTCAGGATGACCACCCGGACATGGGCGAGGTCCGGGTCGGCGCCGATCATGCGGGTCGCGGCCAGCCCGTCCGTGCCGGGCATCCGGATGTCCATCAGGACGACGTCGGCGCTCTGCTGCTTCGCCAGCCGCACCGCCTCCGCGCCGTCGGACGCCTCGCCGACCACCTCCATGTCGGGCTCGGAGTCGACGAGCACACGGAAGGCGCTGCGCAGCAGCGCCTGGTCGTCGGCGAGCAGGACACGGATGGTCATGCGCTCTCCCCCGAGGTGGCGGTGCGGGTCTTGACCGGAAGGATCGCATGGACCCGGAAGCCGCCTCCG
Source organism: Streptomyces sp. HUAS ZL42 (assembly GCF_040782645.1). GTDB lineage: Bacteria > Actinomycetota > Actinomycetes > Streptomycetales > Streptomycetaceae > Streptomyces. Next base: position 7,160,998 of record NZ_CP160403.1, on the reverse strand, counting down.
TAGCGGGGACCGGTGGTGAGGGTGCCGCGCAGTGCGCTGACGCGCTCCCGCATGCCGAGAAGGCCGTGCCCGCCGCCGGAGTACGGGTCGTCGTCCTCGCCACTGCCGTCGTCGAGGACGGTGACCTCGATGTTCGGTCCCACGCGTACGACACTGACCTCGGCCTTGGCGTCGGAGCCCGCGTGCTTCTGCACGTTCGTCAGGGCTTCCTGGATGACGCGGTACGCGGCCAGGTCGACGGCGGCCGGAAGAATGGTGCCGTTGTCGGCGCGGGCGACCTCGACCCGGAGGCCCGCGCTGCGGAAGGTGCCGGCGAGTTCGTCGAGGCGAGCCAGGCCGGGGGCCGGTTCGGTGGGGGCCTCGGGGTCGCCGGACTGACGGAGGAGGCCCACCGTGGCGCGCAGTTCGTTGAGCGCGGAGCGGCTGGCTTCGCGTACGTGCGCGAGGGCCTCCTTGGCCTGGTCCGGCCGTTTGTCCATCACATGGGCCGCGACCCCGGCCTGGACGTTGACCAGGGCGATGTGGTGGGCGACGACGTCGTGCAGATCGCGCGCTATGCGCAGGCGTTCCTCGGCGACGCGGCGCCTGGCCTCCTCCTCGCGGGTGCGTTCCGCTCGCTCGGCGCGTTCGCGTATGGCCTGGACGACCGCGCGGCGGCTGCGGACCGCGTCTCCGGCGGTGGCTCCGATGCCGGTCCAGGCGAAGATCGCGAGATTCTCCTGGGCGTACCAGGGCAGGGGGCCGGCGAGCATGGCGGCGCCGGTGAGGACCGTCATGGTGAGCAGGCCGACGCGCAGGGTGGTGTGACGGTCGGTGGTCGAGGCGACCGTGTAGAGGGCGATCACGGCGGACATCGCGACCGGGGCGCGGGGATCACCGGCGGTTACGCACTCGACGAGGGAGACGGTGCCCGTGAGGGCGAGGACCGTCATGGGGGCGCTTCGCCGGAAGACGAGGGCTACGGCGCCGAGGGTGATGAGCAGGAGGCTGAGCGGGTCCGGAGTGCGGACACCCCAGGTGACGCCGTTCTCCCCGTGCGGGTCCACGAACGAGCCGGCGACCATGCAGACGAGGACGCCGGCGGCCAGCGCCGCGTCCAGCGCGAGAGGGTGCGCTTTCAGTTGGGTTCTGGCCGCTTCGAGGGTGCTCACGCTTGTCAAAGGTACGGGGGCCCCGGCCGGTGGGGAACGTGCGGTTCCCCGCCCCGTCCTCGAACGGCGGACGGGCTGGACACTGCTGACGGCGCTGTACGCGTCAGCCCGGAATCAACCCGTCGTCGCTCAGCAGCTCCCGAACCTCCTCCAGCGTGGCCTCCGGGGACGGGAGGATCAGTTCCGACGGTTCCAGGGAGTCGTCGGGCAGTGGTTCGCCCAGGTCGCGGACCTTGGTCAGCAGGGCCTGGAGGGTGCGGCGGAAGCCCGGGCCGTCGCCGTTCTCCATTTCGGCCAGGAGCTCGTCGTCCAGCTTGTTCAGCTCGGCGAGGTGGCTGTCCGCCAGCCTCACCTGCCCCTCCCCCATGATCCGTACGATCATGTCGCCCTCCTCGGCGTGGGCCCCGGCTGTCGCGCCCTGGTCACTGCTTGTCGAAGCGCGGGGTGTCCTGCGACTGCTGCTGGGACTGCGACTGGCCGGTGCCGCCCTCGATGGCCTGCTGCCCGCCGGTCGAGCCACCGGCCAGCTCCGCCTTCATGCGCTGCAGCTCCAGCTCTACATCCGTACCACCGGAGAGCCGGTCCAGCTCGGCCTGGATGTCGTCCTTGGCCATGCCGCTGGGGTCGTCCAGAGCGCCGGAGGCCAGGAGCTCGTCGATCGCGCCGGCCCGCGCCTGCAGCTGCGCCGTCTTGTCCTCGGCCCGCTGGATGGCCAGGCCGACGTCGCCCATCTCCTCGGAGATGCCGGAGAAGGCCTCGCCGATACGGGTCTGGGCCTGGGCCGCCGTGTAGGTCGCCTTGATCGTCTCCTTCTTCGTACGGAAGGCGTCGACCTTCGCCTGCAGGCGCTGGGCCGCCAGGGTGAGCTTCTCCTCCTCGCCCTGGAGCGTCGAGTGCTGTGTCTCGAGGTCCGTCACCTGCTGCTGGAGCGCCGCGCGGCGGGAGAGCGCCTCGCGTGCCAGGTCCTCGCGGCCCAGCGCGAGCGCCTTGCGGCCCTGGTCCTCCAGCTTGGTGGACTGCTGCTGCAGCTGGTTGAGCTGGAGCTCGAGGCGCTTGCGGGACGTCGCCACGTCCGCGACGCCGCGGCGGACCTTCTGGAGCAGCTCCAGCTGCTTCTGGTACGAGTAATCGAGGGTCTCGCGCGGGTCCTCGGCCCGGTCAAGGGCCTTGTTCGCCTTCGCGCGGAAGATCATCCCCATACGCTTCATGACACCGCTCATGGGCTTCGCGCGCCCCCTTCTGACCGAGTCCAGCTCCAGCTCTGCGACAGAACCCACAGTACGGGCCCTGCATCCATTGACGCACTGTTCGGGGACGGATGCGCTCATCCCCAAGGACGACTGCGCATGCCCCCGCTCCAGCGTAGGGAGTAGGTGCTCCCCGGGGACGAGGTGTACGCAACGTCCACTCTGTCCCCCTACAGACGACTGGTGTTGCCGGATCGTTCCCCGCGGGGCTGGGGTCCAACCCCGGACACCCCTTACCCTTGGGTTTTGTGTTCCGTAGCCGTGCCAAGGAAGAGAAGGCCCCCGCCGACAAGGCGCAGGTGACCAACTCCAAGCAGACCCGTGACCCCGAGGCCCCCAAGGGCCGGCCCACGCCCAAGCGCAGTGAGGCCCAGACCCAGCGCCGCAGCGTCGCCAATACGTCGACGTCGCGCAAGGACGCCGCCAAGCGCCAGCGCGAGGAGCGCCGTGCGCAGCTCGAGCGGCAGCGCCAGGCGCTGGCCGGCGGCGACGAGCGGTACCTGCCGGCCCGCGACAAGGGCCCGGTCCGTAAGTTCGCGCGCGATTTCATCGACTCGCGGTTCAACGTGGCGGAGTTCTTCCTGCCGATGGCCGTGCTGATCCTCGTGCTGAGCATGGTGCGGGTGGCCTCGCTGCAGAGCATCGCGCTGCTGCTGTGGCTCGTCGTGATCGTGCTCATCGTGCTCGACTCGATCCTCACCGGTTTCCGTCTGCGGAAGCGGCTGAGTGAGCGCTTCCCGGACCAGAACAGGAAGGGCGCCGTCGCCTACGCGCTCATGCGCTCCCTCCAGATGCGCCGGCTCCGGCTGCCGAAGCCTCAGGTCAAGCGCGGAGAGCGGCCCTGAGCACGACGTCTTTCTCCGGGGGTGCGGCCGAGGCCTGGCTGAGCAAGCTGGGTGGGCTGCGTGATGTCGTACGGCAGGAGTTGGTGGCCCGCCAGCTCGACGAGCAGATAGCCGGGCGTTTCCCGGTCGGGCAGCGGCTGCGGGTGCTCGACGTGGGGATGGGCCAGGGGACGCAGGCACTGCACCTGGCCCGCGCCGGCCATCAGGTGACCGGACTCGAGCAGGACGCGAAGATGATCGCGGCGGCGCGGGAGGCCCTGTCCGGCGAGCCCGAGGGCATCCGCGAGCGGATGCGGATCATCGAGGGCGACGGCCGGGACACCGGGGTCCACTTCCTGCCCGGCAGCTTCGACGTCGTGCTGTGCCACGGCGTTCTCATGTACGTCAATGAGCCGGACCCGCTGCTGGCGGGCCTGGCGCGGATGCTCGCCCCGGGCGGGCTGCTGTCGCTGCTGGTGCGCAACGGGGACGCGCTGGCGATGCGGCCCGGCATGTCCGGCGACTGGGCGGGGACGCTGGGCGCCTTCGACACGACCACGTACCGGAACCGGCTCGGGCTCGACGTCCGGGCCGATCGTCTCGATGCGCTGACCGCGACCCTGGCGGGCATCGGGGCGCCGCTGCACGCCTGGTACGGGGTGCGGGTCTTCACCGACACGGCGGCGGACGGGGCGGAGATCCCGGCCGACGTGGAGACGCTGCTGGCGGCCGAGGAGCGGGCCGGGCGGACGGATCCGTACCGCCGGGTCGCCGCGTTGCTCCATCTGTGCGGTGTGCGCGGCTGACGCCGCGCCGAGAAGCCGGAAGGGGCGGTCCGTACGCGGACCGCCCCTTCGTCTCTCCGCTCGCTCACGCCTCGGCGGCGTGAAGACTCATCGGGCCGTAGATCTCCGTGGCGTCCTCGAACAGCCGCACCTGGTCCGCGCCACCCTCGAGCAGAGCCTTCCAGTGCTCCCCGATCCAGGACTCGGCGTCCCCCTGGGTCGTGAACTCCTCGGGCTGCACCGCGGGCTGGATCTCCGTCCCGTCGGCCTTCTCGAACCGCCACGCCCATGCCGCCATGTACGCCTCCCAGTTGTGAACACGTGCCGAGCAGAAGCGTATGCGTTCCGCTGGGTGAGCTGTGAGAGCGCGGGTGATCGGGCCGGTGCGGGTCGTGCGGGGTCGATCGCGCCCCTTGGGTGGGTCTCGGGTGCGCATGTTGTGGGGTGGACGGCGAGAATCAGGGCGTGGAAGTGACTTTGCTTGGCACCGGTGCTCCTCTGGGGCTGCCCCGTCCCGACTGTCCCTGTGCTGTGTGCGCGACCTCGCTCGGGGCGGACGCGCGGGCTGCGACCGCGTTGCTCCTGGACGGGACGTTGCTGCTCGATCTGACGCCGGGTGCGGCGTTCGCGGCCGCACGGGTCGGGCGTTCACTGGGGGGTGTACGGCAGGTGCTGCTGTCGCATCCGCACGACGGGCCCCCGGTCGAGGTGCCGGCCGGGCTGCCGCAGCCCGGGCGGGTGCCGGACGGACGGGAGTTGGCGCTGCTGACCGGGCACCGGGTGTGGGCGGTGGCCATGGACGCGCCGGGCACGGGGTACGCCGTGACCGGGCCGGACGGACAGCGGCTGCTGTACCTGCCGCCGGGGGGCGCGCCGGCCGGACTGGAGGAGGGGTCGGCTCACTCCGAGGCGTACGACATGGTCCTAGCGGATGTCGTCGGGCGGCCCGATGCGCTGGCGAAGCTGCGGGCGGTGGGTGCTGTGGGGCCGACGACGGACGTCATCGCCGTACACCTCGATCACGACGTGCCGCCGGGTGCAGAGCTGCGGCGGCGGCTCGCGGCGGCGGGGGCGCGGGCGGTGCCGGACGGGTCGACGCTGGTGGTGGGCGTGTACGAGGACGTGCCGGACGTACCGCGGAGGACGCTGGTGCTGGGTGGGGCGCGGTCGGGGAAGTCGGTGGAGGCGGAACGGCGGCTGGCGGCCTTTCCCGACGTGCTGTACGTCGCGACCGGGGGGTCGCGGAGCGAGGACGGCGAGTGGGCGTCGCGGGTGGCGGCGCATCGGGAGCGGCGGCCGGGGTCGTGGCGGACTGTGGAGACGTGCGATCTCGTGCCGTTGCTGGAGGCCGACGGGGCGCCGCTGCTCATCGACTGTCTGTCGTTGTGGCTGACGGATGCGATGGACTCCGTCGGTGCGTGGGACGACGCGGTGTGGGCGGACGGGGGTGAGCGGGAACTGCGGTCGCGGGTCGCGGAGTTGACGGCGGCGGTGCGGGCTGCTCGGCGGACCGTGGTCGCGGTGTCCAATGAGGTGGGGTCGGGGATCGTGCCGGCGACGGCGTCCGGGCGGCGGTACCGGGATGAACTGGGGCGGCTGAACACGGCGTTCGCGGACGAGTGCGAGCAGGTTGTGCTGGTGGTGGCGGGTCAGGCGGTGGTGCTGCGGGGTTAGGCCGGGGGCGAGTCGCGCAACCCGGCGCTCGCGGGGCGCCGCCCGCCCCCACGAGTGCCTGCGGCACACCAGCACCACTGCACAGACGCCCGGCACCGCAGCCGGCGCGCGGCGAGTCGCGCAACCCGGCGCTCGCGAGGCGCCGCCCGCCCCCACGAGTGCCCGCGGCACACCAGCGCCACTGCACAGACGCCCGGCACCGCAGCCGACGCGCGGCGAGTCGCGCAACCCGGCGCTTGCGGGGTGCCGCCCGCGCCCACCCGTGCCGCCCCAGGCGGCACGCATGCCCGCGGCTGGGCGGGACCGGCTGCCCGCGCGGCGGTGCAGGGGCGGGTGGCCGCGCGGCGGTGCGGGGGCGGGTGGCCGTGCGGTGGTGCGGGGGCGGGTGGCCGTGCGGTGGTGCGGGGGTCGGTGGCCGCAGCTACTTCGGTTGCGTGTCGTTCTCCTTGCGGGCGAGCACGCGATACGTGTTCGACAAGCGGAGCGCCCCGCTGCGGCCCGTCGGGATGATCGTGCAGCCCCGGGTCTCCAGTTCCGTGCGGAGGTTGTCCTGGGGGATCAGGTGGACGTGGTGGGGCCGGGTGTGGGCGGGCCACCGCTTGCCCAGGAGTTTCGCGAACGTGCTGTGCGGGTCGGGGAGTTCAAGGAGGAGGTGGCCGCCGGGGCGGAGGGCTGTCAGGGCGGCGCGGAGTTCCTCGCGCGGGTCGGGGACGCGGGCCAGGTGGTGGAGCATGCTCACGACGTCGTAGCGGGCGCGGAGGCGGGCCAAGACGTCCGGAGCGGTCAGGTGACCTACGTGTGCCTCCTCCACTCGGTCGGCCTCGCGGGCCCACTCGACCCGGAGGGTCGGGTCCAGTCCGTCGAACGACGTGTAGGGGAAGACCTCCTTCGCCGCTTCCGGGAAGTGCGCGTGGCCCGTACCCACGTCCAGCCAGCTCTCCGGCTCGACAAGCGGCAGCATCACCCGGGCCGTGGCCCGCAGTCGGCGACTGCCGGGGGCCGCTTCCGGCGCGTGCGCGTCGTACAGCGACCGTCCCTCGGCGGTGAGGCGCGGGTTCCGGAACACGTGCGCGCAGTCCCGGCACTCGTCGAGCGTGAGAGCGGGCAGACGCGTGCCCACCCGTCTCGAGCCGCACCAGGGGCAGTCCTCGCGGCGCGGCTCGTGGACGGGCCTCGGGGGTCTGGAGGAGCTGGGGGGCATGAGCGGCTCCCGGTGGTACTGAAGGGCGTACGACAATCCGCTGCAAAACGGAACGTATGGGATCGCGATCTTGGGTGCAAAGACACCGTGAGGGTGTGGTGGCGATGTGGCACGGAAGCGTTCGACCGGTGCCGGTACTGTTCGGCGAATGAGCTCGCTGAATCTCGACGACTTCACCGATCTGATCGAACGCCCCGACGGCGGAGTGCGCCGCGACGCCGAGGCGCGCCGGGAACGTCAGATCGTGCCGCCCGGATCCCTCGGGCGCCTCGACGACCTGGGTGAGTGGCTGGCCGCGGCGCAGGGCGCCGTACCGGTACGGCCGGTCGAACGGCCGCGGGTCGTCCTCTTCGCCGGCGACCACGGCATCGCCGAGCGCGGCGTCTCGGCCCGGCAGGCGGGCAGCGCCTCGGAGTTGGTGCGGGAGATTCTGGAGGGCGCCCGGCCGGTGTCCGTGCTCGCCAGGCGGCTCGGGGTGCCGGTGCGGGTCGTGGACGTGGCGCTGGACTGCGAGCCGGACACTTTGCCGGAGGACGTCGTACGGCATCGGGTGCGGCGTGGCAGCGGGCGCATCGACGTCGAGGACGCGCTCACCGCGGAGGAGGCGGAGGCGGCGTTCCTGGCGGGGATCGCCGTGGCCGACGCGGAGGCCGACTCCGGTACGGATCTGGTGGTGCTCGGCGATGTCAGTGTGGGCGGGACCACGGCGGCGGGGGTGCTCGTCGCCGCGCTGTGCGGGACCGACGCGTCCGTGGTGACCGGCCGGGGCGGGCTCGCGATCGACGATCTGGCGTGGATGCGGAAGTGCGAGGCGATCCGGGACGCGTTGCGGCGCGCCCGGCCCGTGCTCGGGGATCAGCTGCAGTTGCTCGCGACGGTGGGCGGGGCGGACCTGGCGGCGATGACGGGGTTCCTGCTGCAGGCCGCCGTACGGAAGATGCCCGTGATCCTGGACGGTGTCGTGGCCGCCGCGTGTGCGCTGGTGGGGCAGCGGATCGCGTTCCGGGCGCCGGACTGGTGGCTGGCGGGGCAACGCAGCGGGGAGCCGGGGCAGGCGAAGGCGCTGGACCGGATGGCGCTGGAGCCGCTGCTGGATCAGGGGGTGACCGTCGGGGAAGGCGCGGGGGCCCTGCTGGCGCTGCCGCTGGTCCAGGCTGCGGCCGCCCTGGCGGCCGAGCTGCCCGAGAAGTCTTCGGATGCCTCCGAGGAGCCCGAGAAGGAGCAGTCGTAACGGCGGGGCATCAGAGAAAGCCGGAGAGAAAGAGAAGCAGGGCCGACAGGCAAGCCGGGCAGGAAAAGAACGGCTCGATCTAAATGCACCCATATGATCACGACTCATGGGAGATGTCCGACTCGCCCAAATCCGTGATCGCCGCAGCACCCCTGCTTCGCGCCGCGCCGCCGCCCTCGCCGTCTGGTATCTGCGCGCCGTCGCGTTCGTCAACTTCCTCAGTGCGGTGTGGGTCTCCCTGGGGCAGGACGTGCGGCGGCACAACCAGGAGAACTACTTCACGCCGTATCTGCTGACGGCCGGGTTCGCGTCGGGTGTGTTCACCGCGTTCCTGGCCGTCACGATGCGGCGCCGCAAGCGGGCCGCGTGGATCCTGAACCTCGGGATCGGTGGGGCGTTCCTGCTGCTGCTCGCCGTCGCCATGGCGCTGCCGGAAGTCCGGCAGTACGCGCAGAACTGGGTTTCCCTGGCCCTGACGGCCGCCTTCGTCGCCGCGCTGCTCGTCGGGCGGCGTGAGTTCTATGCGAAGGGCGACCGGTCCAATCCGAAGCTCGCCACCGCCGTCGCCCTCGGCGGGCTGCTCCTCTCCTCCCTGCTCGCCGCGCTGCTGGTCACGGTCACCAACCAGGCGCAGGGCCACTCCACGTTCCTCGAACGCTGGCAGTACGGCACGTTGCGGCTCGTCTCCGTCGCCTCCGACGAGTCGTTCCCGGGGATCTCCGCGCCCAACTGGGCCGACGTCGCCGTCAACGTCATCAGCACCGCGCTCGTCCTCGCCGTCCTCTACGCCGCCTTCCGCTCCCGGCGTGCCGTCGACCCGCTCACCGAGGACGACGAGAAGCGGCTGCGCGAGCTGCTGGAACGGCACGGGGAGCGGGACTCCCTCGGGTACTTCGCGCTGCGCAGGGAGAAGAGCGTCGTCTGGTCGCCGACCGGCAAGGCGGCCGTCGCCCATCGCGTCGTGGGGGGCGTGTCGCTGGCGTCCGGGGATCCGCTCGGGGATCCCGAGGCGTGGCCCGGGGCCATCGAGCCGTGGCTCGCCGAGGCGCGCGTGCAGGGCTGGATCCCGGCGGTGATGGGGGCTGGCGAGGAGGCCGGGACCGTGTACGCGCGGCACGGCCTCGACGCGCTGGAGCTCGGGGACGAGGCCGTGGTCGACGTCGGCGAGTTCACGCTCGAGGGGCGGGCCATGCGGACCGTGCGGCAGGCGTACAACCGGGTGAAGCGGGCGGGCTGCAGCGTGCGTATCCGGCGGCACGAGGACATCACGCCCGACGAGATGGCGTACCTGATCCGGCGCGCCGACGACTGGCGTGACGGGGCGACCGAGCGCGGTTTCAGCATGGCGCTGGGGCGGCTCGGGGATCCGGAGGACGGGCGGTGCGTGATGCTCGAGTGCGTCGACGCCGAGGGGCGTCTCAGGGCGCTGCTCTCCTTCGTGCCCTGGGGGCCGCACGGGCTGTCGCTCGACCTGATGCGGCGTGACCGGGACTCCGACAACGGGCTGATGGAGTTCATGGTCATCGAGCTGCTGCGGCGTGCCCGGGAGATCGAGATCACCCAGGTTTCGCTCAACTTCGCCGTGTTCCGATCGGTCTTCGAACGTGGCGCACGCCTTGGCGCCGGGCCGGTGCTGAGGCTGTGGCGGTCACTGCTCAGCTTCTTCTCCCGCTGGTGGCAGATCGAGTCGCTGTACCGCGCCAACGCCAAGTACCGGCCCATCTGGGAGCCCCGTTTCCTGCTCTTCGAGAAGAGCGCGGACCTGCCCCGCATCGCCGTCGCGGCGGCGCGGGCGGAGGGGTTCCTGGAGGCACCGGGGCTGCCGAAGTGGCTGCACCGCAAGCACCTGGAGACGCACAGATGACCGCACCAGCCCGCTGGGCCCGCGCCGAATGGGGACTGCTGTACGTCACTGTGCGCGAGCCGCTGCTGGAGCGGCGCCGGCGGGCGTTCCCGATGACGATCGGGGCGGTGTGTCTGACGGCGGTCATACAGCTCGTGCAGAACCAGTCGTGGGGCTATGGATTCGTGCAGAACATCGGATCCGTACGGGCGCAGGACCCGCTGTGGCAGGCGCTGCTGCGCACCCCGCTCTCCCTGTACGTCCCTGCCCTCGACCTGCCGGTGTGGGGTGCGCTGGCGCAGATCCTGTTCGTGTTCGGGATCGCGGAGATCTGCCTGGGCTGGTGGCGGACACTCGTCATCGCCTACGCCGCGACGCTCGCCGGCACCCTGTACGCCCGCGTCGGCATCGCTCTCGGCCCCGACAGCCCGCTGGGCCTGCCCGGCTCGGACGCGAAGGTGGTGGACACCGGCCCGTCGGCGGCGGTGGTCGGACTCGCGGTCTTCCTCGGCTGGCGCTACGGCGCGTACGTCACCGCCGGCGCCGTGGCGCTGGCGATGGTGGCCGAGGTACTGATCAAGGACAACCTCGCGGGCAAGGAACACCTGGCGGCGCTCGCGGCGGTACTGGCGCTGTGCGGCGCGACGGAGCTGCGCCGCCGCCGCTCCGATTCCGGCTTGCCGCCGGGCCGGTCCTCCAGCGCGGGGCGGGGGCGGGCCCAGCGGCGGCGGCCGGCGGCACGACTGAACCGCGAGCCCGACTCTGGTGCGTGGCACAGGCGGGCCCAGCGGCGGTCGTAAGGGGAGGCGCGCGGGACGGCCTGCGCCCGGACGCGCGCAACGGCCCGGTTCGGCCGGTACGGGAACTCCGAACCCCACCCCGCTGGCCACCCCGGCGCCCGGCGCGGGCAGACCCCGCAGCGCTCGTAACGCGGGCAGCCCTCGCCCAGGCCGGACGCGGCCGCGGCGGGAGACGTCCATGCCGCGTGGCGCCAGCCACCCCGCATCAGCAGCGCCGAACCCCGTCCCGCTTGCCAGTCGGCCGACCGGCCCCCGGCGCGCGACGCGGGCGGGCTCGGTGGTGGGCATGGCTGCTCTTTCGTGTGGGCCGGGGGCGCGCATCAGGGGTGCGGGTGGGGTTTCGCCCTCGCTCCGGAGCCGCATGGCCGGCCGAAGCCTTCGGGGGCCGTGTGCTTCAGCGGTGGTCGGCGGTATGGGTGGGCTTCGAAGCCCGTTCCGGGTCCGGTTTGCCGCCCAGCCAGTTTTCCAGGGCACGGCGCGGGCGGGACCAGCGGCGGTCGTGGCGGTAGGCGCGCAGGGCGGCCTTCGCTCGGGCGCGTGGGCGGCGGCGGTAGAAGTGCCTGGCCCAGGGGGAGCCGGGGCGGGCCAGGCGGACCAGGCCGACCAGGCCCACCAGGGGGACGATCACGCTGAAGATCGCCATGCGGACCTTGCCCTTGCTCAGAACGGCCAGGGCGAAGAGGAAGTTGACCGCCACGGTCGAGATCACGCCGCCGCGACCCTGCGCCTCGTCCTGGCTCACGTCGTTGACACCGAGCGGCGAGAAGCCCACGAGCACCAGGCCGACGACGGCGAAGGTCATCACGACCACCTCGACGCTCTTGCGTCCCTCCTCGCTCCAGTACACGTCGGCGAGGTGCAGGATCAGCGCGAACTCGTCCAGTACGAGCCCCGCTCCGATGCCGAAGATGACCGCGCACACCGCCGCACCGACGCCTTCCCGGCCACTGGCGACCGCGCCGAAGCCGCCGACGAGGGTGAGGACGACGCCTGGGACCACGTGGTGGATGTGCACCCCGCCCGCCTTGACGTTGCCGAACGGCCCCTTCCCCGCCCGGATGAGACGGGTGATGGCGCGGGTGACCAGGAAGGTCAGGAGGAAGGCGGCGAGGGCGAGGAGCAGCGGCAGCTTGCCGGGCTCGACGATGTTCCGCTGCCACCAATCTCCCATATGTGAACTTTATCCCCACCCCTCGAACCCCTCTCGTCGGCCGCCGCGGACACCCCCGCGACCGCCGGGTAACCTGCGCCGGTGTCCAAGACCCTCTCGCCGGACGGCCTCCGCTTCGCCTTCGGCACGCTCACCGTGCTCCCGATCAAGGTGACCCGCTGGGACAGGGAGACGGCCCGCGGCGGCATGCTCTGCGCTCCGCTGGCCGGTGCGGTGGTCGGCCTCGCCGCCGCCGCGCTCGGCGTGCTGCTGCTGTTCCTGGGCGCGGGGCCCCTCCTCGCCGCCGTCGCCTCCGCCGCCGTACCCGCCGTCCTCACCCGCGGTCTGCACCTCGACGGTCTTGCCGACACCGCGGACGGGCTCGGCAGCGGGAAGCCCGCCGAGGACGCGCTGCGGATCATGAAGCAGTCGGACATCGGCCCGTTCGGCGTGATCACCCTCGTGTTCGTACTGCTCGCCCAGGTGGCCGCGCTCACCGAGGCATACGGCGGCTCCTGGGCCCGGGGCGCACTCGCCGCCGCCGTCTCGGCGACCGCGGCCCGGCTGGCCCTGACCCTGGCCGCCCGCGGCGGGGTACCCGCCGCCCGCCCGGAAGGCCTGGGCGCCGCGGTCGCGGGCGTGGTGCCGGCGCGCGGTGCGGCGGTCGCCACCCTCGCCGTCCTCGCGGCGGCCGCGGCCGGGGGTGCCTGCTTCGGGCCGTACGAGAGCGGCCGTACCGCCCTCGCGGTCCTCGTCGCCCTCGCCGTCGCCGAACTCCTCCTGCGGCACTGCACACGCCGCTTCGGCGGGGTCACCGGCGACGTCTTCGGCGGCCTCGCGGAGACGGCGGCGACCACCGCGCTGGTCGTCCTCTCGCTGGGTCGCTAACAGGCCCGGCGCCATGCCCCCAGGTCGTACTTCTTGAGCAGCGAACTCAGCTTCAGCCTGCGGGACTCCGCGCAGAAGCTGCGGGTCGGCAGCTCGTACTCCACGTGGAACACCGCCTTGTCCGCCTCGATGAAGGGAGTCAGGTCCGCGCACTCGTCGTACTGGGCGCACTGCTCGTTGACCGCGAAGTCGAAGTCCTTCACCAGCTGCGGGATCTGGTCAAGGTCGTTCTTCAGGCCGACGGACATGCCCCGGTCGTGGGCGAGTTCGGCGATGAGGCGGTTGTAGCGGAGCTGGTCGGCCGCCTCGAGCGGGAAGCCGGTGCTGTTCTTGTAGCCGTCCATGTTGTCGGGCTCGACCGCGTCGAAGCCCTTCTTGCGGCACATGTCGATGCGGGCCGCCATCAGCGGCTCGAGGACGTCGGTGCGGCGGATGTCGAGCCAGCGCTCGCCCTCCCACCCGTTGCCCTTGCCCAGCACCGACTTGGGGAACTTCGCCGCGTCCGGGCGCCAGTCCTCCCAGGCGCCGGTGGAGAGGTAGCAGATGACCTTGCGGCCCTCGCGGTGGAGGGCGGTCACCGTCGCCCTGGAGTGGTCGAAGCCGTCGATGTCGTAGACGGGCACGTCGACGGAGGTGTCGAGGCGCCCGCTGAGCTGCCACTGCCAGGCGGTGCCGGGGAGGGGCTGCCAGCGCTCGCCGGACGGTTCGTCGGACGGTGTGCCGTCGGCTTCGGGCGCGGATGTGCAGCCCGCGAGCAGCAGAATCAGGGCGAACAGCAGTATCGGGCGTCTCACGGGACGGGCTCCAGGGTGTGCGGCGACGTACCCCAAGGATGATCGCTCCACGAAGCAGCGGGGCCTCGATTGACCGGAACCTGACGAGTGTGACGTGGGCCGGGGAGTGCGAGGATCGAGAAGTGGCCGCCGCGCCACCGTCAGGTGAACACCCGCAGGAATGAGTACGGCCGCACACGCGCGTAGGCTCATCCCGGGAAGTCCGCGCCGGTTCGCCGCGCCGGTGAGGACCCCGACGGAGACCGACCCTCAGGCCGGACCTAGGGTCGGCTGTCGGGCCCGGTCGACCCACACAGTTCGGCCACAGAAACTTCACATCGGAAGCGAGATTTCACCACAGTGACTGCTCTCACTCTCAGCACCGCCGCGGCGCCCGGCCTGCGGGCCGACGCACTGGTGATCGGTGTCGCCAAGGGCGCCAAGGGCCCGGTGGTCGCCCCGGGCGCCGAGGCCGTGGACAAGGCGTACGACGGCAGGCTGGCCGGCGTCCTGGAGACCCTTGGCGCCACCGGCGCCGAAGCCGAGGTGACGAAGGTGCCCGCACCGGCCGGCTTCAAGACGCCCCTCGTGGTGGCGGTGGGGCTGGGCGCGCAGCCCGAGAAGGACGCCTCGTACGACGCCGAGGCCCTGCGCAAGGCGGCCGGTGCGGCCGCCCGCGCCCTCGCAGGCTCCAAGAAGGCCGCCTTCGCCCTGCCCCTGGCGGACGCCGCCGACGTCGGCGCGATCGCCGAGGGCGCGCTCCTCGGCGCGTACTCCTTCGACACGTACAAGGAGAACGGCAAGGACCCCAAGGCGAAGAACGGCAAGGCGCCGCTCGCCGAGGCCTCCCTGCTCGGCGGCAAGCCCCGGGACAAGGAGCACAAGGCGGCGCTCACGCGTGCCGCCGCCGTCGCCGAGGAGCTCAACCGGGCCCGCGACCTGATCAACACCCCGCCGAACGACCTCGACCCGCAGGCGTTCGCCGCCATCGCCCAGGCCGCGGGCAAGGAGCACGGCATCAAGGTGCAGGTGCTCGACGAGAAGGCGCTGCAGAAGGGCGGCTACGGCGGCATCCTCGGCGTCGGCGCCGGCTCGGCGGCGGCTCCGCGCCTGGTGAAGCTGTCGTACACGCACTCCAAGGCGAGCAAGCACCTCGCCTTCGTGGGCAAGGGCATCACCTACGACTCGGGCGGCATCTCCCTGAAGCCGGCCGGCCACAACGAGACGATGAAGTGCGACATGAGCGGTGCGGCGGCCGTCTTCGCGGCCGTCGTCGCCGCCGCCCGCCTCGGCCTGGAGGTGAACGTCACCGGCTGGCTGGCGCTCGCCGAGAACATGCCGTCGGGTTCCGCGACCCGTCCCGGCGATGTCCTGCGGATGTACAGCGGCAAGACGGTCGAGGTGCTCAACACGGACGCGGAGGGCCGGCTCGTGCTGGCCGACGCGCTGTGGGCCGCGTCCGAGGAGAAGCCGGACGCGATCGTGGACGTCGCCACGCTCACCGGCGCGATGATGCTGGCGCTGGGCAACCGCACGTTCGGGATCATGGCCAACGACGACGCGTTCCGCTCCGCGGTGCACGAGGCCGCCGAGGAGGTGGGTGAGCCGGCGTGGCCGATGCCGCTGCCGGAGCACCTGCGCAAGGGGATGGACTCCTCGACCGCCGACATCGCGAACATGGGTGAGCGGATGGGAGGTGGCCTGGTCGCCGGTCTGTTCCTCAAGGAGTTCGTCGGCGAGGGCATCACCTGGGCGCACCTGGACATCGCCGGGCCCGCCTTCAATGAGGGGGGTGCCTTCGGGTACACGCCCAAGGGCGGCACGGGGACGGCTGTGCGGACGCTGGTGCGGCTTGCGGAGCTGACCGCGGCGGGCGATCTCGGTTAGTTCCCCTTGGTGCGGGACTGTGTGCCTGATCACGTGGCTGGTCGCGCCTACGCGACGGAGCCGCAGATCGACACAGTCCCGCGCCCCTTGGCAGGACCACTCCCCCTGCTCACACAGGACCACTCCCCCTGCTCACAAGTGAGCGTGGGGCGTCTCACACCCCGGCCCCGCGTCTCGTCCGCCTCCTACAAGTGCAAAGATGGGGCACGGCAGGACAGGGCCCCCACCACAGGGCCGAGGAAAGAGCGGCCGGACACCAGCCGCCGACCGGTCACGGAAGACCGGCGCACGGCGCACATGCATGGAGGACGTGACGTGGCGAACGACGCCAGCACCGTTTTCGACCTAGTGATCCTCGGCGGTGGTAGTGGCGGTTACGCCGCGGCCCTGCGCGGGGCTCAGCTGGGCCTGGACGTCGCCCTGATCGAGAAGGACAAGGTCGGCGGCACCTGCCTGCACCGGGGATGCATCCCCACCAAGGCCCTGCTGCACGCGGGCGAGATCGCCGACCAGGCTCGCGAGAGCGAGCAGTTCGGCGTCAAGGCCACCTTCGAGGGCATCGACATCGCCGGGGTCCACAAGTACAAGGACGGCGTGATCTCCGGCCTGTACAAGGGCCTGCAGGGTCTTGTCGCCTCCCGCAAGGTGACGTACATCGAGGGTGAGGGCCGGCTGTCCTCCCCCACCTCCGTCGACGTGAACGGCCGGCGCGTCCAGGGCCGCCACGTGCTGCTGGCGACCGGCTCCGTGCCGAAGTCGCTGCCGGGCCTGGAGATCGACGGCAACCGCATCATCTCCTCGGACCACGCCCTCGTCCTGGACCGCGTACCGAAGTCCGCGATCATCCTGGGCGGCGGTGTCATCGGCGTCGAGTTCGCCTCCGCCTGGAAGTCCTTCGGTGCGGACGTCACCGTCATCGAGGGCCTGAAGCACCTGGTCCCGGTCGAGGACGAGAACTCCTCCAAGCTTCTTGAGCGCGCCTTCCGCAAGCGCGGCATCAAGTTCAACCTGGGCACCTTCTTCTCGAAGGCCGAATACACCGCCGACGGCGTCAAGGTCACCCTGGCCGACGGCAAGGAGTTCGAGGCCGAGGTCCTGCTCGTCGCCGTCGGCCGTGGTCCGGTCTCCGCCGGTCTCGGTTACGAGGAGCAGGGCGTCGCGATGGACCGCGGCTACGTCCTGGTCGACGAGTACATGCGCACCAACGTTCCGACCATCTCCGCCGTCGGCGACCTCGTCCCGACCCTCCAGCTCGCGCACGTCGGCTTCGCCGAGGGCATCCTGGTGGCGGAGCGTCTGGCCGGTCTCAAGACCGTCCCGATCGACTACGACGGTGTCCCCCGCGTGACCTACTGCCACCCGGAGGTCGCCTCCGTCGGTATCACCGAGGCCAAGGCCAAGGAGATCTACGGCGCGGACAAGGTCGTCGCTCTGAAGTACAACCTTGCGGGCAACGGCAAGAGCAAGATCCTCCAGACCGCGGGCGAGATCAAGCTCGTCCAGGTCAAGGACGGTGCCGTGGTCGGCGTCCACATGGTCGGCGACCGCATGGGCGAGCAGGTCGGCGAGGCCCAGCTGATCTACAACTGGGAGGCGCTGCCGGCCGAGGTCGCTCAGCTCATCCACGCCCACCCGACGCAGAACGAGGCGCTCGGCGAGGCCCACCTGGCACTGGCCGGCAAGCCGCTGCACGCTCACGACTGACCCTCGGTCGACGAAGCGACGACTCAGACTTCCGCAATTCGTTAAGGAGCAACCGAAACCATGGCGGTTTCCGTAACCCTTCCGGCGCTCGGCGAGAGCGTCACCGAGGGCACTGTCACCCGCTGGCTGAAGGCCGAGGGCGAGCGCGTCGAGGCCGACGAGCCGCTGCTCGAGGTCTCGACCGACAAGGTCGACACCGAGATCCCCTCGCCCGCCGCCGGTGTCCTGGCCTCCATCAAGGTCGCCGAGGACGAGACCGTTGAGGTCGGCGCCGAGCTGGCCGTCATCGACGACGGCACCGGGGCGCCCGCGGCCGCCCCGGCCCCCGCCGCCGAGCAGGTCGCCCCGCCGGCTCCCGAGCCGGCCCCGCAGGCCCAGCCCTCCACCGAGCAGGCCGCCCCGGCCGCGGCTCCGACCGCCGAGGCGGCTGCCGGTGCCGGTACGGCCGTGGGCACGGACGTGGTCCTGCCCGCGCTCGGCGAGTCCGTCACCGAGGGCACCGTCACCCGCTGGCTGAAGTCGGTCGGCGACTCCGTCGAGGCCGACGAGCCGCTGCTCGAGGTCTCCACGGACAAGGTCGACACCGAGATCCCGGCGCCCACCTCCGGTGTGCTGCTCGAGATCACGGTCGGCGAGGACGAGACGGCCGAGGTCGGCGCCAAGCTCGCCGTCATCGGCGCCCCGGGTGCCGCTCCGGCGGCCGCCCCCGCCCCGGCCGCTCCGGCTCCGGCGCCCGCCGCCGCTGCCCCGGCTCCGGCTGCCCCGGCGCCCGCTCCGGCGCCCGCCGCTCCCGCCCCGGCTCCCGCGCCCGCCCCGGTCGCCGCCGCGCCGGCTCCGGCTGCTCCGGCTCCCGCGCCGGCAGCTCCGGCTCCGGTCGCCCCGGCCGCTCCGGCGCCCGCCGCCCAGCCCACCGACGAGGGCGCCTACGTCACCCCGCTGGTGCGCAAGCTCGCCGCCGAGAACGGTGTCGACCTGGCCACCGTCAAGGGCACCGGCGTCGGCGGCCGCATCCGCAAGCAGGACGTCCTCGCCGCCGCCGAGGCCGCGAAGGCCGCTGCCCCGGCCCCCGCCGCCGCTGCTCCGTCGGCTGCGAAGAAGGCCCCGGCGCTCGAGGTCTCCCCGCTCCGTGGCCAGACCGTCAAGATGCCGCGCATCCGCAAGGTCATCGGCGACAACATGGTCAAGGCGCTGCACGAGCAGGCGCAGCTTTCGTCGGTCGTCGAGGTCGACGTCACCCGCCTGATGAAGCTGCGCGCCAAGGCGAAGGACTCCTTCGCGGCCCGTGAGGGCGTCAAGCTCTCCCCGATGCCGTTCTTCGTCAAGGCCGCCGCCCAGGCGCTGAAGGCCCACCCGGTCATCAACGCCAAGATCAACGAGGCCGAGGGGACCATCACCTACTTCGACACCGAGAGCGTCGGTATCGCGGTGGACTCCGAGAAGGGCCTGATGACCCCGGTCATCAAGCACGCCGGCGACCTCAACATCGCGGGCATCGCCAAGGCCACCGCCGACCTGGCGGGCAAGGTCCGGGCCAGCAAGATCACCCCGGACGAGCTGTCCGGCGCGACCTTCACCATCAGCAACACCGGTTCGCGCGGTGCCCTGTTCGACACGATCATCGTGCCGCCGGGCCAGGTCGCGATCCTCGGCATCGGTGCCACGGTGAAGCGCCCGGCCGTCATCGAGACGGAGGAGGGCACGGTCATCGGCGTCCGCGACATGACGTACCTGACCCTGTCCTACGACCACCGTCTGGTGGACGGCGCCGACGCGGCCCGTTACCTGACCGCGGTCAAGGCGATCCTGGAGGCGGGCGAGTTCGAGGTCGAGCTCGGGCTCTGAGTCCCAGGAGTACCTGCGGTGCCCCCGACCGGAGAACTCCGGTCGGGGGCACCGTCGTTCTCACCGCGGCGTCAGCCTCCGGTCCGTCCAGGTGACCAGCGTCTCCACCCACACGTTCGGGATGCCGAGGTGGGACGCGGGCGTCAGATGCCAGGTCCGGTACGCCTTCAGGACGTCGTACGTGGCGTCGAGGCAGTCCCGTGACGTGAGCTCGCCGCTCGTCGGGTCCACGCCGACGAGGAAGCCGCGCGCCTCGACGGTACGGATCATCGCGCGGGCGGCCGCCACGTCGCCGGTCGAGGAGCTGGTGCAGCGGTAGCGGCTGTACGGATGCGTGGACTTCCCCGGGTAGTGGGCGTCCCGGGACATGTCGCTGACCATGCGTGCGTACGACCCCTCCGCGTGCCAGGCTCCGATGTCGCCGCCGGGCCTGGTGTACAGCTCGTTGCTCGGGTTCTCGACCGCGCCGTACACCCAGCGGTCGGTCCCCTTGACGCGGAAGCCCCAGCCGACGTGGCCGAACCGCTGCGCGCCGTCCGGCTTGACGAAGACGCAGGCGCCACCGGGCCCGGCCGGCTGAGCCGCCGGCGCGGCGGCTCCCGCCATTCCCGTGATCTCCTCGGCCTCGCCGACCTGCGTCTTCGCGGCCCTCGTCGGAGTCTCCTGGCACCCCGTCACCGCCGCGACCATGCCGATGACGGCCACCGTGATCGCCAGGCGCAGTCGTCCGCGCCGTCCCCCGATGTTCATGTCGTCCCCCACTCGTGCCAAGGGGCCCCGGCGGGTGCCCCTCTGCCGACCGCGACACGAATCCGGCGCGTCGGGTTCTCCCGGTGACACGGTGGTGACGGCTCCGGGCCGTATCCGGTACGGGTCTTTACAGGAATCGTCCCGCTGGGAAGCGTGTAAGCCTCGTCTCACCTGCGGGTGAGCGCCCCCGTGCGCCCCTCCGTAAGGGCTCGCGGCCGTATTGTCTAAACGTCAAACGCCCCCGGGGCCCATGGGCGGCCCCTCCTTAAGGAGCCCTCATGACCGCGCCCGTCGTCCACTCGCTGCGCGAACAGATCCGCGAGCACATCGTGGAGGGGATCGTCAGCGGGCGCTGGAAGCCGGGCGAGCGGATCGTCGAGCGCCGTATCGCCACGGAGCTGGAGGTCAGCCAGACACCGGTGCGGGAGGCGCTGCGCGAGCTGGAGTCGCTGCGGCTGATCGAGTCGGCGCCGAACAAGGGCGTGCGGGTGCGGAATCTGACCGCCGCCGACCTGGAGGAGAGCTACCCGGTCCGGGCCGGCCTGGAGGCGATCGCTGCGGAGCTGGCGGCGGGGAGGCTGGCGGAGGACTGCTCGGCCCTCGAGCCGCATGTCGCCGCCCTCTACGAGGCCGACCGCAAGGCCGACGGCACGGCACAGGTGCGGCACACGGTGGCCTTCCACCGCGAGATGGTCCGCGCGGCCGGCAACTCGGTGCTGCTGCACACCTGGGAGGGGCTCGGGATCGAGGTCTTCACGGCGCTGTCGATCCGCTGGCTGGGGACGGTGCAGCAGTCGTACGCGGAGGAGCACGAGGAGCTGGTGGAGGCGTTCCGCAGACGGGACCCGCGGATCGCCGAGCTGGTGAAGGCACATGTGCTGGGCTGCGCGCCCCGGCACGAGCCTTGAGCGCACGCTCGCTCATACGTGTCCCCACCTGCGAAAACCCTTCGAAAACAAGGCACGCGGTGCCCGCCCGGAAGGCACCGCGTGCCGACTTTCTCGTGATCAAGATGTTTTGCCCTTCACCCCTTTGATCGATCATCGATCAGAAGTTAGAGTCGCCGACGGGCCACGCGACGGAGTCGCAAATCGACACTGCACCGGAGCCCAAGCCCTGTCCTGCCAAAGACAAAGGGCACCCCGAAACCCTCAAGGGAACCCCCTTCGACTGAGGAAGGCGGCGACATGACCGACTCCAACGCCATCCAGCCGAGCGAGCTCGACCAGCTCCCCGACCGGGACCCGGAGGAGACCGCCGAATGGCAGGCCTCGCTGGACGCGGTCGCCAAGGCGGCCGGCCCGCACCGTGCCGCGTACCTGATGCGCCGCACGCTGGAGCGCGCGGAGGGCAACGGCATCGCGCTGCCCAAGCTCCTCGAGACCGACTACGTCAACACCATCCCGACCGCCGCCGAGCCCGCCGTGCCCGGTGACGAGGCGATGGAGGCCCGTATCACGGCGTGGAACCGCTGGAACGCGGCCGCGATGGTGACCCGCGGCTCCAAACACGGCGTCGGCGGCCACATCGCCACCTTCGCCTCCGCCGCCTGGCTCTACGAGACCGGCTTCAACCACTTCTTCCAGGGCAAGGAGGCCGACGGCTCGGGCGACCAGCTCTACATCCAGGGCCACGCCTCCCCCGGCATCTACGCCCGCGCCTTCCTCGACGGCCGCCTGACCGAGCAGCACCTCGACAACTTCCGCCAGGAGGCCGGCGGCAACGGCCTGCCCTCCTACCCGCACCCCCGCCGCCTGCCCTGGCTGTGGGAGTTCCCGACGGTGTCGATGGGCCTCGGCCCGCTCTCCGCCATCTACCAGGCGCGCTTCAACCGCTACCTCACCCACCGCGGCATCAAGGACGTCTCCGCGTCCCACGTGTGGGCCTTCCTCGGCGACGGCGAGATGGACGAGCCGGAGTCGACGGCGGCCCTCGCCCTCGCCGCCCGCGAGGAGCTCGACAACCTCACCTTCGTCATCAACTGCAACCTGCAGCGTCTCGACGGCCCGGTCCGCGCCAACTTCAAGATCGTGCAGGAGCTGGAGGCCCAGTTCCGCGGCGCCGGCTGGAACGTCATCAAGACGCTCTGGGGCTCCGCCTGGGACGAGCTCTTCCGGCTCGACACCACCGGCGCCCTCGTACGCCGCCTGCGCGAGGTACCCGACGCCCAGGTGCAGACGTACCAGACCCGCGACGCCGCCTACATCCGCCAGGACTTCTTCGGCAAGGACCCGGCACTCGTCGAGCTGGCGAAGCTGCTGAGCGACGACAAGATCCTCGAGTGCTTCCACCTCTCCCGCGGTGGTCACGAGGCACGCAAGGTGTACGCGGCGTACAAGGCGGCCGTCGAGCACAAGGGCGCCCCGACCGTCATCCTGGCCCAGACCGTCAAGGGCTTCACGCTCGGCGAGGGCTTCGCGTCGAAGAACGCCAACCACCAGATGAAGAAGCTGACGGTGGACGAGTTCAAGGCGATGCGCGACCTGCTCGGCCTGCCGATCAAGGACAGCGACTTCGTCGACGGGGTCGTCCCCTACGGCCACCCCGGCGCCGACTCCCCCGAGGTCCGCTACCTCCAGGAGCGTCGCGCGGCCCTCGGCGGTCCGGCCCCCGCGCGCCGTACGCACGCGCCGGCCCCGCTGCCCGCCCCC
Organism: Streptomyces sp. HUAS ZL42; assembly: GCF_040782645.1. Lineage (GTDB taxonomy): Bacteria > Actinomycetota > Actinomycetes > Streptomycetales > Streptomycetaceae > Streptomyces. The sequence goes on along the minus strand of NZ_CP160403.1, from coordinate 7,138,597 downwards.
GCCGAGAAGGCCTTCGCCTCCTTCGACAAGGGCTCCGGCTCCCAGAACGTCGCCACGACCATGGCCTTCGTACGCCTGGTCAAGGACCTGGTCCGCGACAAGGAGACCGGCAGGCGCTGGGTGCCGATCGTCCCCGACGAGGCGCGCACCTTCGGCATGGAGAGCCTGTTCCCCTCCCTCGGGATCTACTCCCCCAAGGGCCAGACGTACGAGCCGGTCGACCGCGACCAGCTGATGTACTACAAGGAGGCCAAGAACGGCCAGATCCTCAACGAGGGGATCACCGAGGCCGGTTCGATGGCCGACTTCATCGCCGCGTCCACCGCGTACGCCACGCACGGCGAGGCGATGATCCCGTTCTACATCTTCTACTCGATGTTCGGCTGGCAGCGCACGGCCGACCAGATGTGGCAGCTCGGCGACCAGCTCGGCCGCGGCTTCCTCGTCGGCGCGACGGCGGGCCGCACCACGCTGACCGGCGAGGGTCTGCAGCACGCCGACGGCCACTCCCCCGTCATCGCCGCGACCAACCCCGCCGCCCTGACCTACGACCCGGCCTTCGCGTACGAGATCGCGGTCATCGTCAAGGACGGTCTGCGCCGGATGTACGGCGAGGCGGCCCCGGGCGAGGACCCGAACGTCTTCTACTACCTCACCGTGTACAACGAGCCGCTCCCGCAGCCCGCGAAGCCGGCCGGCCCCGGCATCGACGAGGGCATCGTCAAGGGCCTGTACCGCTTCAACACGGCCGAGACGGCTGGGCTGTCCCCGATGGCCAACGCCCCGCGCATCCAGCTGCTGGGCTCCGGCACCGGGATCCACTGGGTGCTGCAGGCGCAGAAGCTCCTCGCCGAGGAGTGGGGCGTCGCGGCGGACGTGTGGTCGGCGACCTCCTGGACCGAGCTGCGCCGTGACGCGCTGGAGGCCGACGCGGCCCTGCTGCGCGGCGAGGAGCGCGTCCCGTACGTTCGGCAGGCGCTGCACGGCGCCGAGGGCCCCGTGCTCGCGGTCTCCGACTACATGCGCCAGGTCCCGGACCAGATCGCGCAGTGGGTCGAGCAGGACTGGTCCTCGCTGGGCGCCGACGGCTTCGGCCTGTCGGACACCCGTGACGCCGCCCGCCGCCACTTCGGCGTCGACGCCGAGTCGATCGTCGTCGCGGCCCTGGCCCAGCTCGCCAAGCGGGGCGAGGTCAAGGCGGCCTCGGTGAAGGAAGCGCGCGAGAGGTACGGCCTGTAGGGGCCGGCCTTCGGTGAAGGGGTACGGCGGACCGCCGTACCCCTTCGTTGTCAGTGGCCCCCGGCATCATGGCCGTATGCGCGCCGCCCGCCTGATCAAGATGGTGCTCCTGCTCCAGTCCCGGCCCTCCATGACCGCCGCCGAGCTGGCGCGCGAGCTGGAGGTGTCGGAGCGGACGGTCACGCGGGACGCGCAGGCGCTGTCGGAGGCGGGGGTGCCGGTGTACGCGGACCGGGGGCGGGCCGGCGGCTACCGGCTGATCGGGGGCTACCGGACGCGACTGACCGGCCTGGCCCGGACCGAGGCGGAGGCGCTGTTCCTCAGCGGGGTGCCGGGGGCGCTGCGCGAGATGGGCCTCGAGGACGCCGCTTCCGCCGCCCGCCTGAAGGTGTCCGCCGCGCTTCTCCCCTCCCTCCGCGACGCCTCGCGCACCGCCGCCCAGCGCTTCCACCTGGACGCGCCCGGCTGGTTCCGGGAGCCGGAGACGCCCGCCCTGCTGCCGGTGATCGCGGAGGCGGTCTGGGACGACCGGTGCGTGACGGCCCGCTACCGGCGGGACGGTACGGAGGTGGACCGGGCGCTGGAGCCGTACGGGCTGATCCTGAAGGCGGGAGTCTGGTACCTGTGCGCGCGGGTGCCCGAGGCCGGCGCGTTCCGGACGTACCGCATCGACCGGTTCACCGCCGTGATCCCGCTGGAGGTCCGGTTCGACCGCGACGAGACGTTCGACCTGCCCGGCTTCTGGGGCGAGCAGGCCGAGCGCTTCGCCCGCTCGATCCTGCGGGCCGAGGTCGTCGTACGGCTCTCGCCGGCCGGGGCGCGGAGACTGCCGTACGCCGTCGATCCCCTCTCGGCGAGAGACGCCATGGAGTCGGCGGGCCCGCCCGACGCGCAGGGGCGGGTGACCGTGACGCTGCGGGTCGAGTCGGAGGAGGTGGCGCACACGCAGCTCACCGCGCTGGGGCCGGAGGCCGAGGTGCTGGCGCCGGAGGGCCTGCGGGCGCGTTTCGCGGCGGACGCGGCGCGGCTGGCCGGGCTCTACGCGCCGTGAGCCGTGCTCACCGCATGGTGAGCCGTGCTCTGCGCCGCGTGCGCTGTGTTCTGCGCCCCATAACAATCCCCTGTACTCCGGGTGCGCCCCACCCCTGGACGTCAGATGCTTGACCCGTGATGGAAGAGTCGGAGTTCTGGGAGCTGGTGGACGCCGCCCGCGAGGCCGCCGAGGGCGACCCGGAGGAGCAGGCCGACCTGCTCGTGGAGCGGCTGCTCGAACTGGACCCCGAGTCCGTGCTCGACTTCGCCCGTCACTTCGAGTCCCGCTACAACCGCGCCTACCGCTGGGACCTGTGGGGCGCCGCCTGGGTGCTGCTCGACGGGGCGAGCGACGACGCCTTCGACTTCTTCCGGTGCTGGCTGATCGGTCAGGGCCGGGACGTGTTCGAGGGCGCCCTGCACCACCCTGACGCGCTCGCCGACCTGCTGACCGACTTCGACGAGGAGATCGACGGCGACGGCGAGGAGCTCGGCTACGCGGCGGACGAGGCGTACGAGCAGCTCACCGGGACCGTCGCGCCCGATCTGGGCATTCCGCCCGCGGCCGCGGAGCCCGAGGGCACGCCGGCCGACTTCGAGAACGAACGGGTGCTCGCCGAGCGCTATCCCAAGCTGTGGAACCGCTTCCGGGAGTGAGCGTCACGCCGCCACACGGCGCCGGGTGGTGTCCGACGGGATGTACGCCTGTGTCTGGTCGACCCGCACCGCGTGGTACATCGGCGCCTTGTTGGCCTGATCGAGGGCGGACGCCGTGGCCGCGGCCGGGCCCACGAGAACCGTGGCGACCGCGCAGACCACCGCCCAGGGGCCGCGGGCGGTCCTGGTCCAGCCGCCCGCCGTCTCCGTCTTCTCCGTCTTGTCCGTGGTGTCGGTGTGATCGCTGTTCATTTTCCCCACCTCCAGTCAGTGCGTGTGCATGACGATAGGAAGGCAGTCTCGGGGTGATCGTTGAGTCGGCTACGAGAACCCTGTGAGAGTTCGGGTGTCCGTCGCCGGCCGTTCGCCCGTGGACTCTTGACCCGTCCGGTGATCCCCGGCTTAGGGTGGCCGCCCCGAACAGGAGCACCCTGCCCATGACCAGCCTGTACGTGCGGGAGATACCGCGCGCGGAACATGTCGCCCACCTGCGGCTGTCTCCCGACGCAAGCCATCTCCAGATCCCCGAGTGGGGCGACGTGAAGCCCGACTGGCTGGCGGAGAGCGTCGGCTGGTTCGAGGGAGAGGCGATGGTCGCGACGGCGCTCGTCCTGTACCGGCCGCTGCCCGGGACGAGGCGCTTCCTCGCGTACATCCCCGACGGGCCCGCGATCGACTGGCGGACCCCCCGTCTGGAGCGGTGGTTGGACCCGCTCGTCGCCCATCTGAAGCGGATCGGCGCCTTCTCGGTGCGGATCGGACCGCCCCTCGTCGTACGGCACTGGGACGCGGCCACCGTCGCGGCGGGGATCGCCGACCCCGACGTACGTCATCTGCACGATCTGCCCGCGGCCGGCATCGACGGATACGCGCTGGACGCCGCGGAGCGGCTGGGGCGGCTCGGGTGGCGGCGGTGCGAGGAGGACGTCGGCAGCGGGTTCGGGCTCGGCCAGCCGCGCTACGGCTGCCACATCCCGTTGGCGGGGCGCTCGGTGGACGACCTGCGCGGCGCCCTGGCACCGCATTGGGAGCAGTCCCTGCGCACGGCTGAGACGGCCGGCGTCCGTGTCTCCTGGGGCTCGGCCGCCGACCTGCCCGACTTCCACCGCCTGTACACCGCGACCGCTGCCCACGACGGCTTCAAGGCCCGTCCGCTGGACTACTTCGTGCGCATGTGGAAGGCCCTGAACGCCGAGGACGACGACCGTCTCCGCCTCTATCTCGCCCAGTACGACGGAGAGGTGCTCTCCGCGTCCCTCATGATCAACGTCGGTTCCCGGGTCTGGCACTCCTACCCGGCGTCCGGCCGTCGAGGGCGCCAACTACGGCCCAGCAGCGCGCTGTTGTGGCGCATGCTGTGTGACGCACGGGCGGCGGGCGCCGCGACGTACGATCTGCGCTCCGTCACCCCCGCCCTCACCGGCGACCGACTGCTCGGCCGGCTCCGCTTCAAGGCGGGGACGGGCGGCCGGATGGTGGAGTACCTCGGGGAGTGGGAACTGCCGGTGGGCAGCCAGGGCAAGGTGCTGCAGCGGGCGTTGGGGGTCTACCTCGGGCGCAGGTGACACCGACCGCGGCGGCGCTGCTACGGGGTTCTGCCCTGTAGTCGTGCCGCCAGTTGTCTGATCTCCGGCAGGCGGGCGCTGAGGGCCGCGCCGGGGCAGCTGGTCATGTAGGCGTCCTTGTGGGCGGCGAGGGCGGGCAGCGTGGCGGTGGTGCCGGAGGGGTAGCGGCTGAGGCTGTTGCTGGAGGTGAGGCGGACGGTGGCGCGCGGGTCGATGTCGGCCGGACCGAGTTTCCAGGCGACCAGCGCGGCGATCGCGTCCGTCATCGCCCGTGGGACGGGGACTCCGGCGGTGAAGGTGCCGATGGCGGCGATGCCCGCGGTGCGGTGGTTGAAGCCCTGGGTGTGGGCGCCGGTGACGGGGCGGTCGACGCCGCCCGCGCGGCCCTCGTAGATCGTGCCGCAGCGGTCGACGAGGAAGTTGTAGCCGATGTCGTCCCACTGCCGGGAGCCGGTCTGGCCGGCGTACAGGTAGCGGATGATGCGGGGGACGTCGGCGCAGTCGTAGCCGTTGGGCGAGTCGGTGTGGTGGACGAAGACCGCGACCACCTTGTCGTCGTGGCGCGGCGGCGGCTGCGCGGGCCAGGCCCGGGCGTCGAGCCAGGCCGAGCGGGGCACGATGTGCGGCCTGGGCGCGCGGTGCGGGGCGGCGGGGCGGGTCGCGGCCTGGCGTGCGGCTCTGGCGGTCACGGCTGCCGTGGCGGTGTGCTCGACGCCTCGCGCGCACAGCGCCAGCGCGCCGAAGGCGGCCAGCCCCGGCAGACAGCCCAGTACCGCGAGGGCCGCGCCCGGTATTCGCACCCGGCGCCGTCTTCGCGCCCCCCGTCCTCTTCGGAAAGCCGGCCGGAAGGCCGATCGGAAGACACGCATGGTTCCCACTGTCGGCCCTATCCGGTCCGCCCGCCATGTGTGGTGTACCACCCGATGGAACCATCGTCCCGGTCCGCGGCGTTTTTCGGGGTACACGCACGCGTGGCCGGTTACCGCCGTCACGCGCGCGGCTGACAAGTGGCTGATCACCGGGCCCGTCCCGCACGTACTAGGGGACGCCCCTCAGGGGTCCGAGAGAAAGGCGGCTTCGTGGACCTGCTCGACATCCTGCTGTTGCTGGTGATCCTGGCCTATGCCGGGTCCGGCTACCGGCGGGGGCTGGTGGCCGGCTGTGTCTCGCTCGCGGGTTTCGTGGGCGGCGCGGTCGTCGGTGTGTGGATCCTGCCCTGGATGATGGACCTGGTGACGCCGGGGACGACGGCTGCCACGGTGACCGCGGTGCTGACGGTGCTGGTCCCGGCGGTGGTGGGGCACGAGCTGGCGGGACGCCTTGCGCTGCGGCTGCGGCGGGAGCTGGACCGGGGGCCGCTCAGGGTGGCGGACGGGATCGGCGGGGCGGTGGCCAACTCGGTGGCGGTGCTGATCGTGGCGTGGGTGGCGGCCAGTGTTCTGGCGGCGTCCTCGTCCCCGGTGGTGACGACGGCGATCCGGGACTCGAAGCTGCTGGGGGCGGTGCAGGACGCGATGCCGGACACCACGCCGACGTGGTTCTCCAGCGCCACCTCCGCGCTCACCCAGGCGGGCTTCCCGCAGGTCTTCAACCCGTTCGAGAACGAGTCGACGGCCGAGGTCGCCAAGCCCACCGGCGACAGCGTCACGGCGAGCGCCACGAACGCCGCCAAGCTGAGCACGGTGAAGATCGAGGGCGTCTCGGGCGACCAGGGCCGTGAGGGCAGCGGCTTCGTGTACGCGGCGGAGCACGTGATGACCAACGCGCACGTGGTGGCGGGCATCGACCGCCCGACGGTGCGGATCGGGGGCGTCGGGCGGTCGTACGACGCCCGGGTCGTTCTCTTCGATCCGGACCGGGACGTGGCGGTGCTGTACGTGCCCGACCTGAGGGCGCCCGTGCTGCGCTTCGACACCGACGCCGGGCGCGGCGACCAGGCCGTGGTCGCCGGCTATCCCCAGGACGGCGACCTGAACCTGCAGGCGGCCACGGTCGCGAACCGCGTGCAGGCCAGGGGCCAGAACATCTACAACGACGGTCTGGTCTCCCGCGAGATCTACTCGATCCGCTCCACCGTCCGCCCCGGCAACTCCGGCGGGCCGCTGCTCACCACCGACGGCCGGGTGTACGGGGTCGTCTTCGCCCGCTCCACCTCGGACGACGAGACGGGCTACGTCCTGACGGCGGACGAGGTCGCCTCGGACGCCCAGCGCGCGGCGCGGGCCACGGCGCCCGTGGACACGGGCGACCTGGTCAGCTCCTGAGCCTCAGAGCCTGTGCCTGGTTCCCGGCCGGCACCCGGCCGGGGGCCAGACACAGGCTCTTACCGGGGCCGCCAGGGGCGCAGGGGGCGCACGGCGTCCAGCCGGCGTCCCATCAGCACGTCGTCGACATACCTGCCGTCGAGGAGGAACTCCTCCGGCTGGACACCCTCGACGACGAACCCCTCCGACTCGTACAGCCTGCGGGCGGGAGTGTTGTGCCCGAGCACGCGCAGGCTGATGCGGCGGGCGCCCAGCCGGCGGGCCTCCTCCAGGGCGGCCCGCAGCAGCGCCCGGCCGACTCCCCGGCCGCGGGCCTCGTCGGCGACGGCGAGTCCACGGATCTGGCGTACGTGCGCGTTGCAGGCCAGCGGGGTGGGGAAGCCGAGGCGGATGTAGCCGACGACACGGCCGTCGAGTTCGGCGACCAGGTGGTCGCCGGGGCCGGACTGTTCCCGGAAGAAGGGCTCGTACGGCGGCTGCGGCGGGGGCGTGACGGCGTGCTGGTGGGACCAGGTGGCGCGGTCGAGCCGGGCCAGGGGTTCCTCGTCGTCCGGCGTGGCGTGACGTATGTACGGATCCGGCATGACGGTCACCTTAAGCCGCCGTGAGCCGCAGGAGGCGAGGACCCGATGCGAGGACCCGATGGAGTTTGTACGGCGCGTACAGGCACGATGGTGGTCATGGAACGTTCCCGCATCGTGGTGGCCGGCGCCTCCGGTCTCATCGGCAGCGCCCTGGTGCGGTCCCTGACCGCGGACGGGCACGAGGTGGTGCGTCTGGTGCGCCGTGCGCCCCGGGGCGCGGACGAGCTGCGGTGGGACCCCGAGGACAGGTATGTGGACGCGGCGGGACTCGCCGGGTGCGATGCCGTGGTCAATCTGGCCGGGGCGGGGGTCGGCAGCCACCGCTGGACGGAGGCGTACAAGGCGCGGATCCGTTCCAGCCGGGTGCTGGGCACGGCGGCGCTGGCCCGGACGCTGGCGTCCCTGTCCGAGGACGAGCGGCCGCGGGTGTTCGTGAACGGCAGCGCGATCGGCTTCTACGGGGAGACCGGGGAACGCACCGTCGACGAGGGCGCGCCTGCGGGGGACGGCTTCCTGCCCTCGCTGGTCGTGGAGTGGGAGGAGGCCGCGGCGCCGGCGCGGGAGGCGGGCGTGCGCACGGTGTTCCCGCGGACCGGGCTGGTGGTGGCGCGCCGGGGCGGTGCCTGGGGGAAGCTGTTCCCGCTGTTCAGGGCGGGTCTGGGCGGGCGGCTGGGCGACGGGCGGCAGTACTGGTCGTTCATCGCGCTGCACGACGAGGTCGCGGCGATCCGTCATCTTCTCGACCGGGACGACCTGTCGGGGCCGTTCAACCTGACCGCCCCGCATCCGGTGACGAACGGTGCGGTGACGGCGGCGATGGGTCGGGTGCTGCACCGTCCCACTCCGTTCGCCGTACCGGCGCCGGTGTTGCGCACGGTCCTCGGGGAGATGGCCGGGGACGTTCTGGGCAGCCAACGGGTGGTGCCCAAGCGGTTGCTGGAGTCCGGGTTCACTTTCGCGTTCCCGGAGATCGAGGACGCGATCCGCGCCGCGTGAGGATGTGTCGCGTCCCTGTGCGACCACTGTGCGACCGTGCCCTGTTCATGCGCGACTGCCCCTGACCGATCAGCGTCTTAACCTCGAGCCGAACTCGGGTATCCCCGGAGCAAGTTGGGGGCATCACGTCTCCACCGGCCGCGCAATCCTCGAGGAGGGGCACGTGCTTGAGCCCGCGTACCAGGCAGACGTCGTCATCGTGGGAGCCGGAGTCGCCGGCCTCTCGGCGGCGCATCGGCTGACCAGCGCAGGAGTAACGACCGCAGTCCTGGAGGCCGCCCCTTACGCGGGCGGCCGCATGTCGACCGAGAAGGTCGACGGCTTCCGGCTCGACCGGATCGGGCAACTCCTGTCCACCTCGTACCCCGAGCTGGGTCTCACGCAGGGGCTCGGCGCGCTCGTGCTGCGCCCGTTCGCCCCGGGTGTCCTGCTGCACAGCGACGGACGCCACCACCGCGCGGGCGCCCAGGCGGACGCCGGGGGCGCAAGGGGCGCACTCCGTGCAGTGCGCGCCCTTGCAAGCGCCCCCCGGTCCGGTCGGCCGGCGCACGCGCTGCCCAGGCCGCGCGCGGGCGCCTCGCGAATGCTGTCACCGGCCGGCGGCCGGTCGGGCGCGCCGGCGCAGGCGACGGCGCCCAGGGTCCGCCCGGGCGCCCCGATGGGCAGCGCCGTCGACCAGGCCCGGCTCGCCGCCGCGCTCAGCCGCCTCGCGGCCGTCCCCGTCGAACGGCTGCTGTCGCGCCCCGAATCGCCCGCAGGCCAGGCGCTCGCTGCCCGCGGCCTGCCCGCCCGGACGATCGACGGCTTCCTGCGCCCCCTGCTCGCCGCCCTGCTGTGCGACCCGGACCTCACCACGTCCAGCCGCTGCGCGGACCTCGCGCTGCGCGCCTTCGCGTCCGGCCGGCTGTGCTTGCCGGAGGGCGGCGCGGAGGTCCTGCCGGAGCTGCTCGCGAGGGAGCTGCCGCCGGGCACGGTGCACACCGGGGTCCGGGTCACCTCGGTCTCCACGACCTCGGTGACCACCGCGGAGCACGGTGAGATCCGCTGCCGCGCGGTGCTGGTGGCCACGGACGCGCGCACGGCGGCCGCGCTGCTGCCCGGCCTGCGGGTACCGGACTTCCACCCCGTCACGGTCGTCCACCACACGACCGACGAGCCGCCGGAGACCGGCGGGTCCCTGCTGCTCGACGCGGACCGCGGCGGCCCGGTCGCGCACACCGCGGTGGTCAGCCACGTCGACCCCAGCCGCGCGCCCGCGGGCCGCGCGCTCGTGTCGTCGACGGTCCTGGGCACACCGCCGGACGGTGTCGACACCGCCGTGCGGATCCATCTGTCCCGGCTCTACGGCACCTCCACCACGCGCTGGGAGACGCTCGCCGTGCACCACACCGCGGAGGCGGTGCCGACGATGCGGCCGCCGCACGATCTGCGGCGGCCGGTACGGCTGATGGCGGGGCTGTACGTGTGCGGGGACCACCGGGACACCAGCACGGTCCAGGGAGCCCTGCACTCGGCGCACCGGGCCGCCTCGGCGATCCTGGCGGATCTGGGGGCGGCGGGGTCGATGCATGCGGCGGAGCCGGTGGCTACGGTGCCGCGGGCGGCTTGAGCGGATGAACAGGTGCCCGGTGTTGCGGTCGGCGCCGGGTGGGTCGCGCAACCCGGCGCTGACGGGGTGCCGCCCGCGCCCACCCGTGCCGCCCCAGGCGGCACTCATGCCCGCGGACTGACGGCACGGTGCTCAGCCGAGTGCCGCGACCTTGTCGCGGTAGCCCCGGACCGGTGCAGCGTCCTTGTACGGCTCCAGCCTGCGTTCGAAGTCCTTGACGTACTCGATCGCGCGGACCGACCGCATCTCCACCGCCTGGCCCGCGGCCTCCGCACCGAGCTGGCAGGCCTGGTCGAGTTCGCCGAGGCCGAGCCGGGCGGAAGCGAGGACGAGGCGGCAGAAGAGGCGGCTGCGGGCGTAGCCGGGGGCGCGCAGCTGCAGTGAGCGTTCGGCGTGCTGGGCGGCGGCGCGGAACTGCTGCAGGTCCCGGTGGCAGTGCCCGAACTCGTCGGCGAGCTGGGCCTCGTCGAAGAAGCGCGCCCAGTACGGGACCTCGTCGCCGGCACTGGCGGCTTCCAGGGCCCGCTCGGCGCGGACGAGGGAGGCGGTGCAGTTGCGGACCTCGCCGAGCACTCCGTGCCCTCGTGCCTCGACCGCGTGCAGCAGGGCCTGGACGACCGGCGGGGCGCCCGCGCCCACGCCCTGCTGGGCGACGCGGGCGAGCTGCACGGCCTCCCGTCCGTGGCCGAGGTGGACGGCCTGGCGGCTCATCGTGACGAGCACGTAGCTGCCGTACGCACGGTCACCGGCGGCCTGTGCGAGTCGCAGCGCCTGCACGAAGTAGCGCTGGGCGAGACCGTGCGCGGCGATGTCGAACGACGTCCAGCCGGCGAGCCGGGTCAGATCGGCGGTGGCAGCGAACAGGCGGCGGCCGGTCTGCTCGCCGTAGGTGCCGCGCAGCATCGGCTCGCACTCGTGCTCCAGGTACCTCACGAGGGCCTGGCGGGCGTGGCCGCCGCCGTAGGCGTTGTCGAGGGTCCGGAACAGCTCACCGACCGAACGGAGGGCGGCGATGTCGCCGGCGGTGACCCTCTGGCCGGGGCCGCGCTCGGCCTCCCCGCGCTGGCGGGGTACCACGGGCCGGCCCTGTGGGGGGATCTTGGCGAGCGGTTCGACGCGGGTGACCTTGTCGTCGGCCCGGCCGATCAGCCAGTCCCGGCTGGGCACGACGAGTCCCGCCGCGGTGAAGGCGATCTTGCGGAGCTCCGCGTGGCTGCCGGAGTCCTTGCGCCACAGACCGCTGACGATGTCGACGGCCTCCTCGGGGGTGGCGGCGAACTCCAGGCCCGCGTAGACGGGCGCGCAGGCGTCCAGGCCGAGGTCCTGGGCGGTGAGGCGCCGCCCGAGGCGGCGGGTGAAGACCTCGGCGATCAGGGCGGGGGTGGTCCCGCGGGGCTGCTGGCCGCGCAGCCACCGGGTGACGGACGTCTTGTCGTATCTGAGATCCAGCCCGTGTTCGAGACCGAGCTGGTCCACGCGGCGGGCCAGACCCGCGTTGGAGAATCCCGCTTCTGCGATGAGCGCGGCGAGCTGGCGGTTGGGAGTGCGCTGCGCGGGTCGTTCCGTCATCTGCGGTGCGGTCTCCTGCCTTCCGGGCACTGAAGTTCCTGGATTGCCCGTGAGCAGCCCTTATGGCCTCATGGACGGCGCGAATGTAGCGGAGCGTAAGCAGCCGATTGCGGGCTTCCGCATTCATTCATCCGATCGTGTGAGGATTGCCCGCAGGACTGACGCGCGACGTGCAGACGTACAGTGGCGTGGGCGCGCTATGTGCCTGACACAGTCATCGCTGCATCTGCTGCATCGCTGCATCGCTGAGGGAGGCGCTTGCCCGTGAGTGAGCTGCGGTTCGTCCGCATGGGGTTCGGTGCGGAGGCGGTCGAGTACCAGGAGGCCTGGGACGAGCAGCGCCGCGTGCACGCGGCGCGGTTCGCCGACGAGGTTCCGGACACCGTGCTGCTTCTGGAACACCCTCCCGTCTACACGGCGGGCCGCCGCACGGCGGACAACGAGCGGCCCCTCGACGGCACGCCGGTCATCGACGTGGACCGCGGCGGCAAGATCACCTGGCACGGGCCGGGCCAGCTGGTCGGCTACCCGATCCAGAAGCTCCCGCGTCCGGTGGACGTCGTCGCGCACGTACGGCGGCTGGAGGAGGCGCTGATCCGCACCTGCGCGGAGTTCGGACTGGAGACCACCCGGGTCGAGGGCCGCAGCGGCGTATGGGTGCTGGGCGACCCGGTGGAGCAGCGGCCGTCCTTCGGCGGGCTGTCCCTGGACTTCGACCCCCGTCTGCAGGACGAGGAGTTCGACCCGCGGATGAACGGGCCGGAGTACGCGCCGTCCAACGCGGGGCAGCGTCGCGAGGACCGCAAGATCGCGGCGATCGGCATCCGTGTCGCGAAGGGCGTCACGATGCACGGCTTCGCGCTGAACGTGAACCCCGACAACAGGTGGTTCGACCGGATCATCCCGTGCGGGATCCGCGACGCCGGCGTCGCGTCTCTGGCGAACGAGCTGGGGCGGGACGTGACGATCGAGGAGGTGCTGCCGGTGGTGGAGCGGCATCTGGCGGAGGTGCTGGGCAATGCGGAGCTGAAGCCGCGGGAGGTCGAGCGGGCGTCGGCCTAGGAGCGGCACCCGGCCGGCGCGGGTGAGCCGACCGACCTCGACGGCCACTGCGGCGCCGGGCACCGGGAATGCACCCCGGATCCGCAGAGTTGCCCACCCCGGGGACTGAAAACGTACGGGCGTACCCTGGTGTACGCCGAAGAATCGAAGACTACTCAAAGCAATCAGCAGGGAGCCGACGTGTCCGCAGTCGCACCCGACGGACGCAAGATGCTGCGCCTGGAGGTCCGCAACAGCCAGACCCCCATCGAGCGCAAGCCCGAGTGGATCAAGACCCGGGCGAAAATGGGTCCCGAGTACACAAAGATGCAGAACCTCGTGAAGAGCGAGGGCCTGCACACGGTCTGCCAGGAAGCCGGCTGCCCCAACATCTACGAGTGCTGGGAAGACCGCGAGGCCACCTTCCTCATCGGCGGCGACCAGTGCACGCGCCGCTGCGACTTCTGCCAGATCGACACCGGCAAGCCCGAGGCGCTCGACCGCGACGAGCCCCGGCGCGTGGGTGAGTCCGTGGTCACCATGGACCTCAACTACGCGACCATCACCGGCGTCGCGCGCGACGACCTCGAGGACGGCGGCGCCTGGCTCTACGCCGAGACCGTACGGCAGATCCACCGGCAGACCGCCGAACGCGAGGGCGGGCGGACGAAGGTGGAGTTGCTCGCTCCCGACTTCAACGCCGTTCCCGAACAGCTCGAAGAGGTCTTCTCCTCCCGGCCAGAGGTCTTCGCGCACAACGTGGAGACCGTCCCGCGGATCTTCAAGCGGATCCGGCCCGGCTTCCGTTACGACCGTTCCCTGAAGGTGATCACCGCGGCACGCGACCACGGCCTCGTCACCAAGTCCAACCTCATCCTCGGCATGGGCGAGACCCGCGAGGAGGTCGGCGAGGCGCTCAAGCAACTGCACGACGCCGGCTGCGAGTTGGTCACCATCACCCAGTACCTGCGCCCGTCCGTGCGCCACCATCCCGTCGAACGCTGGGTCAAGCCGCAGGAGTTCGTGGAGCTGAAGGAGGAGGCCGAGCAGATCGGCTTCTCGGGTGTGATGTCCGGGCCGCTGGTGCGGTCCTCGTACCGTGCCGGGCGGCTGTACCAGATGGCCGTGGAGAAGCGTGGCGCGTACGTCGCCTCGCAGGCCGTCTGACGGTCGCCGACACAGCCCCTCGATGGCACGGAGTGCCACCAAGGTCGTGTGAATCTGCGCACAAGCGCTTACCGTCCAGTAGCGACCGATTGACGCGGTCCTGGGGCATCCCCGCAGATGGGGGCGCCATCAGGGCCGCGTCAAGGTTTTTCCGCCACGAATCAAGGCTTCATTGGCGTTTGACCGGCCGGTCATGCCCTGGTAACACCAATCAGTGACCCTGCTTGTACACCCCGTACACCGCTCGCCCAAGCCGCCATTCCCGAGGGGGGACCTCCATCATGCAGGCCGCGCCCGTTCGCGCCACAGCCATCCCGTCCTTCACCGATGCACTCCGTGCCGTCGAGTCGCTGCTCATGAGCAGCGGTCAGCGCACCGCTCGCCGCAACGCCTGGACCTCCGTCCTGGAGGACCGCCGTCGCGCCAAGGACCGGGTCGAGGCGCAGCGCGTCCTTGAGCAGGTCACCTACACCGGCTCCTGACTCCACCGGTTCCCTCCGGGGCACTGCCGTCGTCGGCACTTCCCGGGCCACGTAGACTTCGTGGCATGGCGAGGAAGGAACCTGCAGCGGACGCTGCGAATCCCGGGCGACTGAAGCAGATCGCCCTGACCTACAAGATGACCCGCAGGGCCGACAAGAAGATCGGTCTTGTACTCGCGGCTATCGGAATCGTCACCCTCGGTGTCTTCCTCGCGATCGGTTTCTTGATCGGTCACCCCATCTATCTCGGCATCCTGGGCTTCCTGCTCGCCTTCCTCGCGATGGCGATCGTGTTCGGGCGCCGGGCCGAGCGGGCCGCCTTCGGGCAGATGGAGGGTCAGCCGGGCGCCGCCGCGGCCGTGCTCGACAACATCGGCCGGGGCTGGACGACGACCCCCGCGGTGGCGATCAACCGCAGCCAGGACGTGGTGCACCGTGCCGTCGGCAAGGCCGGCATCGTCCTGGTCGCCGAGGGCAACCCGAACCGGGTGAAGAGCCTGCTGGCCGCCGAGAAGAAGAAGATGGCCCGCATCGTCGCGGACGTGCCGGTGCACGACGTGATCGTCGGCACGGGCGAGGGCCAGGTCGAGCTGAAGAAGCTGCGCACCACCCTGCTGAAGTTCCCGCGGGTCCTGACCGGTCCGCAGGTGACGGCGACCACCGACCGGCTGCGCGCCATGGGCGACCTGATGAGCAACATGCCGCTGCCGAAGGGGCCGATGCCGAAGGGCATGCGGCTGCCGAAGGGCGGGCCGAAGGCCCGCTGACTTTCCTCCTACGTCAACAAGGGGGCGGCCGGAGTGATCCGGCCGCCCCCTTCGTCGTACCCGGCACAGGCCCGATGTGCCCTAGATGCGCACTTCCACGGTGCGCGCCAGCCGGTCGTGCAGGCCCCGGCCGTCGCGGTCCCAGATGAGGGGCGGGATGGCGAGGCAGAGGAGGACGCTGCGCAGGAGGACGCGCAGCGGGTTGACGGTGCCGGTGTCCTGGGTGACCACGCGGAGACCGAACAGCCGCTTACCCGGTGTGAAGCCCACCGTGCCGACCGTGAGGACGTGAAGTGCGAAGAAGATGAGCAGGGCCCAGTTGCCGGTCGCCTGGTCATAGCCGTCGGTGATCAGACCGTATGCGATCAAGAGGCTGACACCCCAGTCCACGGCCAGCGCTCCGAGGCGCCGTCCCGGGCGGGCGAGGGAGCCCGGTCCCTCCTCCGGCAGGCCGAGTTGCTCACCCCGGTATCCGAACTCGACACCGGCTTCCTCAGCGGCCGCGCGGGGGCCGGACAGCCACGATCCGATTGCTTGCCTCTTGTCCACGCGTCCACGGTACTGTGCCCGTTTTGCCATATGGACAGGTGGGGTGGAGCCGCCGACGTCCGGTTAACTTGTGCGAAACAAATGGGTCACGTACGAGAAATCACGCGTCCCTACTGTCGGGGTCAGCGTGTGCCACCGCACTGGCCGCACGAACGAACTACCACCCCGGCGGCACGGTCGGGAGTAGGAGGAGCTGGATGTTCCAGAACGCCGACGAGGCCAAGAAGTTCATCGCGGACGAGGACGTCAAGTTCGTCGACGTCCGCTTCTGCGACCTGCCGGGCGTGATGCAGCACTTCACGGTGCCCGTCGAGGCGTTCGACCCGGACGACGAGCTCGCCTTCGACGGATCCTCGATCCGTGGCTTCCAGGCCATTCACGAGTCGGACATGGCCCTGCGCGCCGACCTGTCGACGGCGCGTGTGGACCCGTTCCGCCGCGACAAGACCCTCAACATCAACTTCTTCATCCACGACCCGATCACGGGTGAGCAGTACTCCCGTGACCCGCGCAACGTGGCGAAGAAGGCCGAGGCGTACCTGGCGTCGACCGGTATCGCGGACACCGCGTACTTCGGTCCCGAGGCCGAGTTCTACGTCTTCGACTCCGTGCGCTTCGCGACCAGCGCGAACGAGTCCTTCTACCACATCGACTCCGAGGCGGGTGCCTGGAACACCGGCGCCCTCGAGGACAACCGTGGTTACAAGGTCCGTTACAAGGGCGGCTACTTCCCGGTCCCGCCGGTCGACCACTTCGCCGACCTGCGCGCCGAGATCTCCCTGGAGCTGGGCAAGGCCGGTCTCCAGGTCGAGCGCCAGCACCACGAGGTCGGCACCGCCGGCCAGGCCGAGATCAACTACAAGTTCAACACGCTGCTCGCGGCCGCGGACGACCTGCAGCTGTTCAAGTACATCGTGAAGAACGTGGCCTGGCGCAACGGCAAGACCGCGACCTTCATGCCGAAGCCGATCTTCGGTGACAACGGCTCGGGCATGCACGTCCACCAGTCGCTGTGGAGCAGCGGCGAGCCGCTGTTCTACGACGAGCAGGGCTACGCCGGCCTGTCGGACACCGCCCGCTACTACATCGGCGGCATCCTCAAGCACGCCCCGTCGCTGCTGGCCTTCACCAACCCGACGGTGAACTCGTACCACCGTCTGGTGCCGGGCTTCGAGGCGCCGGTCAACCTGGTGTACTCGCAGCGCAACCGCTCCGCGGCCATGCGTATCCCGATCACGGGCTCCAACCCGAAGGCCAAGCGCGTCGAGTTCCGTGCGCCCGACTCCTCCGGCAACCCGTACCTGGCCTTCTCGGCCCTGCTGCTCGCGGGTCTGGACGGCATCAAGAACAAGATCGAGCCGGCCGAGCCGATCGACAAGGACCTGTACGAGCTGGCTCCCGAGGAGCACGCGGGCGTGCCGCAGGTCCCGACCTCGCTCCCGGCCGTCCTCGACTCCCTCGAGGCCGACCACGACTTCCTCCTCCAGGGCGACGTCTTCACGCCGGACCTGATCGAGACGTGGATCGACTACAAGCGCGCGAACGAGATCGCCCCGCTGCAGCTGCGTCCGCACCCGCACGAGTTCGAGCTCTACTTCGACGTGTGATCGGACCGCGCGTCACCGACGCGTGAGCCTTCCGGCGCCCCCGTTCCTGTTTCTCAGGGCGGGGGCGCCGTCGTATTGTTTCCGGCACTGCTGTTCGACAGACATGACGGGGAGAGACGGGGATGTCCGAACAGGACGACGACCAGCGGGAGTTCGACCTCAAGTGGGCGGACGGAGCCGAACACAAGGAACCCTCGGCCCGCGCCCGCATGCTGGCCGCCCGCTGGAGGGAGAACCCACCCGAGCCCCAGCCGTTCCGCGCCGACCCCGGCCCGGTGACACCACGCCGCTCGTCGTGGATATCGACGGTGGTGGTACTGGGCTGCGTGGCCGCGGTGATCGTGCTGCTGGGGTACGCGCGGTTCCGGGCGCCGTATTAGGCCGTATCAGACCGTGTTAGGAGGAGCGCGTAATTCGCGCGCCCGGGCGGTGTCCTGCGCCCTACGATCGCCGGACGTGCAAGGTCAATCGGGGGCGGGAATGCGCGACGACATCACGGCCGGGGAGGCCATGGTGCTGCGGCTCGAGAACGGCGCACCTCTTCCGGAGGTCGTCGACACCGACGATCCGGCCGCGTGGACCGCGCTGGACGCGGGGGTGCGGGCCAGGGGCTGGTACCGGCAGGGCCCGCTTCCGACGCGGGCTTGGGTCGAGGGACAACGGCAGGCGATCCCGCCGACTCTCGCCCTCCGCCACGTCGAGCCGCGACTCGCGCTGGCCCTGTGCCACCCCGACGGCCGGGTCAGGGAGGCCGCGGTGCGGCGCGCCGCCGAGTACCCCGCCGTGCTCCCGCTGGTGGTGCTCCGCGCCGCCGACTGGGCCACGCCGGTGCGCGAGCCTGCGCGAGAGCTGCTGCGCGAGCGCCTCGACCCGGAGACGGCCGCCGGCCTGGCACCCCTGATCCTGCGGGTGGGCCGCCGCGACCGGGGTGCGTTCGGTGTCGCTCTGCTGTCGGAGGTGCTGCGCCGGTCCCCGTGGGAGCGGATCGTCCCTCTGCTCACCGACCCCGACCGCGCCGTACGCCGGTTCACGTACCGCCTCGTCGTCGAGGAGGGCCTCCTCTCCCCCGCCGAGCTGGCCGACGCCGCCGCCGGGGACCACGACACCGTCGTCCAGGACCTGTGCGCCGAGGCCGCGTTGGCCGGCATACGGGACGGCGGTGCGCACGACGACGTCCTGGGACCGCTGCTCACCGCGCGCAATCCGCGCGTGCGCTCGGCCGGGGTAACCGCGCTGCGGTGGGCCGGGCGGCCGGAACGGGCGCGGGCTTTCCTCGCCGACCGGTCCGCGCTCGTGCGGGCGTGTGCGCGGTACGTCGTACGGCAGCACGGGACCGATCCGCAGCCGCTGTACCGCTCTTGGTGCTCCGCCTCCGACGACCCCGCGCTGCCGCCCGGCGCGGTGATCGGACTGGCGGAGTGCGGTGAGCGGAGGGACGCCGAACTGCTGTGGCCGCTGCTCGAGCACCCTGCCCCCGGCGTGCGGGCACGGGCGGTCGCCGGCCTGCGGACCCTGGACGTGACGGACGTACGACGGCTGGTGCCCCTGCTCGACGATCCGGCGGCCGGCGTCGTCCGCGAGGCGACCGAGGCACTGTTGCCCTCCGCTCGGGCGCTGGACGCCGGTCGGCTGGCGGAGCGGCTGGAGAGCGCGCGGCCGAGGCACGTGCGCGCCGCCGCGTTCCGGCTGCTGGAGGCGCAGGGTGGTGTCGCACGGCTGAGGAGCGCTGTGGCGCTTCTTGACGACCCTGACGTCAAGCTGCGGGCGTGGGCCGAGCGGTCGGTGCGGGGCTGGCACGCGACGCCCGACGTGCCGCGGGGCGCACCGGAGGTGAGCGAGCTGCTCGACCGTGGGCGGCATCTCTTCAGCGAGTATGTGCTGATGCGCCGCAAGTGGGAGGCCGGGCTCGGCGCCTGAGGTGCCCAGGGACCTTTTGCCCCTCCTAGGGCCGATCGGAACCCGTTCATGGGAGGCCGCGGGTGCACACTGGGCAGTGGGGCGAGTGCCTGACTGCGGGGTGATGCAGATGCAGAGCCGTTTCCGGAGCGATCGGCGGCTGACCGTGCGGATGACGGTCACGCTGTTTCTGCTCGGACTGCTGTACGTGGCCTTCGTCGCCGCGTTGATCGTGGTGCTGAAGTCCTGGGTGCTGGTCGTCGTGATCGCGGCGGGTTTCCTCGGCGCGCAGTACTGGTTCTCCGACCGGATCGCGCTGTTCGCGATGCGCGGGCGGGTCGTGGAGCGGGAGGAGTATCCAGAGCTGCATGCGGTGATCGACCGGCTGTGTGCGATCGCGGACATGCCCAAGCCCGTCGTCGCCGTTTCCAGCATGGACATGCCCAACGCGTTCGCCACCGGACGGAATCCCGACAACGCCGTGGTGTGTGTGACCACCGGACTGCTGCGGCGGCTGGAGCCCGCCGAACTCGAGGGCGTGCTCGCGCACGAGATGTCGCACGTGGCCCACAAGGACGTCGCCGTGATCACGATCGCGTCGTTCCTCGGCGTGATCGCGGGGCTGATCGTGCGGTTCGCCTTCTACTCACAGCTGTTCGGAGGCGGGCGCAGGGATCAGAACACCGCCGCCGTGTTCGCCGTGGTGATGGGGGTGTCGGCAGCCGTGTACGCCCTCAGTTTCCTGCTGATACGGGCCCTGTCCCGGTACCGTGAGCTGGCGGCGGACCGGGCGGCCGCTCTGCTCACCGGCCGGCCCTCGGCGCTGGCCTCCGCGCTCACCAAGGTCTCCGGCGACATCGCCCGGATTCCCTCGAAGGACCTGCGTACGGCCCAGGCCTTCAACGCCTTCTACTTCACCCCGGCGACCGGATCCGAGCCCGGCATCGAGCGGATCTTCTCCACCCACCCGACGCTGCAGCAACGGCTCGACCAACTGGGCCGTATCTCCGCAGAGTTGGGCGAGGCGGCGAAGCCCGGGAAGGCGGGCTGAGCATGGGGCTGCTCGACATCCTGCTCGGCCGTACGAAGGCGGTCGCGCCCGATCTCGACCAGCTGTTCGCGCTGCCGTCGGCGGCGGTGACGCTGGAGGCGGCAGTCGGGTTCACGCCGACCGGGCAGGGTGCCGTGTGCTTCGCGACGGTCGAGGGCGCGGCCTTCGAGCAGACGCACCGCGAGGTCCAGGCCCTCCTCGACGCGGACGCCGACCGCACCGGCCCCCCGGTGGAGCTGACCCAGGACGACTACGGCTACTCCTGGCTGGTCTCCCGGCGCTCCCCCGACGAGCTGTCGCTGCTGGTCAACGACCTGCACGCGGTGAACAGCTCGATGGAGGTCAACGGCTTCGGCCCACAGCTGCTGTGCTCACTGGCCGGCTTCCAGGAGGGCGACCGCCGGCTGGCGCTGGTCTACCTTTACAAGCGGGGCACCTACTACCCCTTCGCGCCGCTGCCCGGTCAGGGACAACGGCGCGACAACGCACTCGAACTGCAGGTCAAGGCGGCCCTCACGAACGACCTGCGGATCGAGCAGGACCTGGGCCGCTGGTTCCCCGTGTGGGGCGCCCCCGGTCTGTGACCGGGGGCCACCCGGGACCTGCGCGATCCGTACGGTCTCAGCCGCTCCGCTCCCGCTGCTGACGGCGGGACTCCAAGGGGCGCTCACGGCGGTAGCGCCGCTCCCACTTGGCCTGCATGTCACGCCGCTCCCGGTACGCCTTGTACGACTGCGGCGCGGCCGCCGACGAGGAGCCCCCGCCGGACCCCGACGAGGACGCCGAGGACGAGCCGCGCCCGTACTGCACGTACAGGAAGAGCAGGGCAACCGCGGCGAGCCAGTAGACGTGGTTTCCGAATCCTAGGACGACCAGGACGACGGTCCCGGATATGACGATGGTGCCCATGACGGGCCTCCGTGGGCGTGGGTCGGTTACTGAGCGGTGTCGAATCGTGCCGGGGGGTGCTCGACAGGGGAGCTGGGGGAAGGCTGCCGTCCGTCGGTGCGTAGAGAGTAGCCCCGCTCCGGCCAGGTGATTCCTCGCCTGCGGAAAGCGGGAGTGTGGTGCTCCGCAACGCTTCTCCAGGGTAGGAAGGCGGTGACTCCGCGTGCATCTCCTTTTCGGGCACCGACGGCGGAGAGCGGGCGCCCGCGGCGCAAGTGCCATGAGTGAATGGGGAGATGAGCGGGCGTGCCGCGCAGGGCGGTGGCGTGCTCTCCGACTCCACGGTCTCCGAGTCCTGCACGTCCTTCACCTCCTCCACGTCCTTCACTCACGACCACGCCGGTGAGCGACTCAGCGGCGTGTACGGCGACAGCGGTGGCCCGGGGGCGGCCACCGCCGTTCTGCTGCACGGGGCGGGAACGGAGCTGCGGATCAGCGGCGTGGCCGACTGGGTCGAGACCTCGTGGGGTCCCGCCGATCTGGACGTGGCCCACTGCTCGACGGCGCTGGCGCTGCTGCACGGGTCGGAGCACGGGCTGGGGTTCCGGGGGCGCTACGAGGCCCACGGCGGGCGCCGGCTCGCCGCCGGACCGGACCATCTGTACTGGCGGCTGCTCGACGCCCTGGCCTACTCCCCCGACGCGGCGAAGCTCGCGGGCCCGTGGCGTGAGCTCGGGCGGACCGAGCTGACGCCGGAGGTGCTGGGCGCGCGGCTGGAGGCGTATGCGGCCGGTCTGCTGGAGAGGTTCGCCTGAGCGGGTCTGCCCGCTTCAGACTCCCGGCGCCGCCGTCACCACCCCCGCCGCGACCGCCGCGCCGAGGGCCGCGTGGTCGTCGGCGGTCCGGTCGGCGTACTGGAGGGCGAAGTCGGCGACGGCGTGTTCGAAGGTGTCGGCGGCGCCGAGGTAGGCGGCGATGGCGATGCGGTCGCCGGAGCGGGCGTGGGCGCGGGCCAGGGCGGTGCCGCACAGCCGGGCGTACGCCGCCAGGTCGGCCGGGTTCATCCCGGCGACGTCGGCGGATCCCTTCATGTCGCGCAGTTGCCGCCAGTAGAAGGCGCGTCCCTGGGGCCCGGTCATCCACCCCAGGAAGATGTCGCTCGCGGCCTGCAGCAGCCGCTGCCCTGCGACGACCCGGTGCCCGGGGTGGACATACGGCCCGCTCGGCAGATACTCCTCCAGGACGGACTTCCTGGCCTCCTTGATCTGCAGGAACAGCGGGTCGTCGGCGTCCCGCCCGGCCAGCAGTACGACGAAGCAGCGCATGCCCACGCTGCCGACGCCGACGACCTTGCGGGCCGCGTCGACGAAGCGGTAGCGGTCGAGGAGGAGGCGGCGCTCCTCGGAGAGGGTCGAGCGGTAGTCGCTGAAGATCTTCCGCAGGGAGGCCGTGTCGGAGGCGCCGGCGGGTTCCAGGAGCGGCGGGTCGTGGATGATGCGACGCCGCCCGTCCACGACCTCTGTCAGCTTGCCCAGAGCCTGGAGGCTGGTGCGGCGGCGGGCGCGGCCGAGGCTGGACTCGACGCGGCGGCGCCGGCCGGCGGAGGGGGCGAGGGGCAGCAGCTGTTCGGCGTCGAGGCGTGTGTACCAGACGGCGAGTTCGCCTTCGTCGGCCAGGCGGCGGACGGCGGTGCGGTAGGCGGCCGCCGCCTCGATGGCGGCCCTGTGGGCCTTGGTGTCGCTGTGCCCGTTCTCGCGGGCGGCGACCGCGACGGAGGCGGCGAGCCGTTTGACGTCCCACTCGAAGGGGCCGGGGAACGTCTCGTCGAAGTCGTTGAGGTCGAACAGGAGGGCGCGTTCGGGGGAGGCGTACAGGCCGAAGTTGAGCAGGTGGGCATCGCCGCACAGCTGCACGGTGAGGCCGGTGTGCGGGTGCGCGGCCAAGTCGGCGGCCATCACGGCGGCCGAGCCGCGCAGGAACGCGAACGGTGAGGCGGCCATCCGCCCGTACCGGATCGGCAGCAGCTCGGGCAGCCGGTCCCGCCCCTGCCGCTCCAGTACGGCGACGGGGTCGGGCCTGTCGACGGACGGGAGCCAGCGGGCGTGGGCGGAGCGGGGGACGCGTTTGCGGGCGTCCTTGCCGCGCTCGGCACGTTCGGCGGGGGTGGTCATCGGCCCTCCCTTTGCATCACGCCTCCCGGATTCCGTCACCTCCTGATCGCAGTGAAAGGCCCCACACCGGGCGGGCGCATGCCGGGTCCGGCGATCGGGTGACGGTGCCGGTTGTCAGTGGCGTCCGGGAGGATGGCGTGACGGACGAGGTGACGGGTGGAGGCCGGTATGGCGGAGGGGCAGCGGTACATCGGCGTGGCGGAGCGGCGGGCGCGGCTGGCGCTCCGCCATCGCCTGGCCCGGTCGGCACGGGCGGCGACCCCGGAGGCCGTCGCCGACGCGCTGGTCGCCCTGCACGGGTCGGACCCCGCGACGGTGTACCTGGCGGTGGGCGCACGGCTGGCGGACCCGGCGCCGACGGTCGCGGAGACGGACCGGGCGCTGTACGGCGACCGGGCCCTGGTCCGCATGCACGGCATGCGGCACACGGTCTTCGTGTTCCCGACGCGGCTCACGGCGGTGGTGCACGCTTCGACGGGTCTCACGGTGGCCGCACGCGAGCGTGCCTCTCTGCTGAAGCACATGGCGAAGGCCGGGGCGCCGGACGCGGCGTGGCTGAAGGAGGTCGAGGAGTCGGCGCTGGCGGCGCTGGCGCGCCGCGGACAGGCGACGGCGGCCGAACTGGCGCAGGACGAGCCGCGGCTGCGGGAGCAGTTCGTGTACGCGGCGGGGAAGAGCTACGAGGGTGTGCACACCGTCTCGACGCGGCTGCTGAGGGTGCTGGGCGTGGAGGGCAAGGTGGTCCGGGGCCGCCCGCTCGGCTCCTGGACGTCGAGCCAGTTCCGCTGGGCGCTCGCTCCCGAGCATCCGGAGCTGGACGTGGCGCGGGCGCAGGCGGACCTGCTGCGGCGCTGGCTGACGGCGTGCGGGCCGGCGACGGAGGCCGACCTGAAGTGGTGGACGGGGTGGCGGGTGACCGAGGTCCGCCGTGCGCTGTCGGCGATCGGGGCACAGGCGGTGTCCCTGGACGAGGGCACGGGGTACGTCGTCGACGGCGACGTCGGCCCGGTGGCGGGCCCGTCCGATCCGTGGGCCGCTCTGCTGCCTGCCCTCGATCCCACGGCGATGGGGTGGCAGGGGCGGGACTGGTATCTGGCGCCGGAGCTGCGCCCGTTGCTGTTCGACCGGAGCGGGAACGTCGGGCCGACGGTGTGGTGGGACGGGCGGGTGGTGGGGGGATGGGCTCAGCGGCCCGACGGGGAGATCGTGTGGCGGGCGCTGGAGAAGGAGGGCGTCGGCCGGGAGGGGGAGGCGGCGATCGGGGCGGAGGCTGAGAGGTTGCGGGGGTGGGTGGGAGCGAGCCGGGTGACACCGCGGTTCCGGACGCCGCTGGAGCGGGAGTTGGCGGGGTAGCAGCCGGCCTTGGGGGGCACCTCTTGTCCGACCGAGTCGGGTGGTGGGTGGGCACCACAGGCCCGGGGTCTGGGGGCGGAGCCCGCAGCGAGGGCGGAACCAGCGCCGGGTGCCCGAGAAACCCAGGGCACCCGGCACCAGCTACTCACCGCGAGTAACGCATCAACGCCCGCACCATGTGGCACGTCGTGTCCGACGGCGGATGGACGCCGATCGTCTCCGCCGTGCTCCGTATCGTCTCGTTGCGCGCCTGGTTCGGCATGTAGACGCCGGAGTCGAGCAGGGCGATCGCCAACCGCATCGCCTTGAGACGGCGGTTGTGCGTGATGTACCACTCGCGCGGGCGCCCCGGCGGCAGCGGCCGCTTCTCCACGGGCTCGTAGGGCAGGTCGAGCAGCACGGGACGCTTCGCGGTGGACTGGGTGGGCAGCGGCTTCGGCTTCAGTGCGGCAGCGGGCACGGGCATCCTCCTGTCGCGGTCAGGGCGCCGTCCGGACATCCCGGCGACTCCCTCGAACACTGCTTCAAGTCTACCGCCCGGCACTGACACTCGGGGAGCCCGGCGATCCAGCAAAACTGCTGATGGGAACGGAAGTTGCCGCCCTGTCACATCCGGTCCGCAAGGTGCGCGGGAGACCAGAGAAAATCGAACAAGCCATCCTTCGCGTACCGTGAGCCGCATGGAAATCTGGATCAACCCGGCCTGCTCCAAGTGCCGTAGTGCCGTCTCGCTGCTCGACGCCGAGGGTGCCGACTACACCGTCCGCCGCTACCTGGAGGACGTACCGAGCGAGGACGAGATCAGGGCCGTACTCGACCGCCTCGGTCTCGAGCCGTGGGACATCACGCGCACCCAGGAGGCCGCGGCCAAGGAGCTCGGCCTCAAGGAGTGGGCGCGGGACGACACTTCGCGCGATCGCTGGATCAGCGCGCTCGCCGAGCACCCCAAGCTGATCCAGCGTCCGATCATCACCGCGGACGACGGCACGGCCGTGATCGCCCGCACGGAAGAGGCCGTACGGGATGCTCTGTCCCGTTGACCGAGGGTTTGTCGGGTGACGGGAGTGCGGGCCGGTTCCGGCGTTAACCTCCGCGGCCATGACTTTCGGTGATCAAGGAATGCCGTACGGGCCGCAGCACCAGCCGTACGGGCCGCCGGACCCGTACGCCCGGTGGGTGGCCGAACAGGAGCGGATACGCAGGCGTCGGCGGACCCGGCTCGCCGTGGCCGGTGCGGCGGGTGCCGTGCTCGTCGCGGCCGTCGCCGTGGGGGCGGTGATGACGGTGGGCGACGGCAAGGCCGGCGAGACGTCCGCCTCCCCGGCCTCGGCCGGTACCGCCGCCACTTCCGCGGCGACCCCCTCCGCCGCCTCGTCGCCGCCCGTCGTCCGACCCGAGCAGGCGTTCCCGGAGAAGAGCGTGCGGCTGAAGGACGGCTCGCGCTACGAGCGTGTCGACCTGGCCACCACCACCCGATGCGCCGACGGCATGTCGCAGGAGCTGGCCTCGTTCTCCGAAAAGGGATCGGGATGCCTGCAGTTGACCTCGGCCCTGTTCACGGACGCCGAGCGGCGCTCGCAGGTGACGGTCACGGTGGTGACGTACCGGCGGGCCGAGGACGCGATGCTCGTCTTCGGGATGGCCGCGACGGACCCGGTGACGTATCAGGTCGTGTCGCTGGACCCGCCGCCTGAGGCCGGGTTGCCGACCGTGCCGCCGGCTCGGCCGGGGTGTTCCGGCGGTTGATGACCGTGCGCTCCATGGTGTTCGCCAATGGGCAGTGGGGCGACGGCGCGGAGACGAAGGAAGCCGAGCTGACGCGGCAGACCGAGGGGCTTCTCCAGTACGTCGACGACAAGGTGGCGGCGTACGAGCAGGGAGCGGGGGTGTGACGTACGTTACTTCAGTGACTCCTGTAACCACTGAGTAACTTCGTTCGGTATCTCGTACATAGCGGCGTACGCTCCCCTACCTCTCAGGAGGCGCGGATGTCGCGCAGGAGAACACTCAGTACCAAGAAGAAGATCGCGCTGCTGGTCAGCGCCGCGACGGTGGCGGGAGGCGGTGCCTTCGTCATGGCGAGCACCTCCAACGCCGCACAGTCGCCGCAGACGGCCGCGGAGTCGTCCGTGTGTCAGGGGTTGGCCACCGCCCTCGGCAACAACCAGAAGTTCATCGAGGGGCAGCGGGCCAATCCCGATGCGCAGTCCGCGGCGCGGATCGCCAACCGTGAGGCGGTCGTCGCGCAGATCCAGGTCCAGCAGAAGGCGTCCGGGTGCGTCGTTGGGGAGTCGGCTCAGGGCTCCCAGGCGACGCAGCCTTCGCAGGCCGCTTCCGCGTCCGCTCCTGCGGGGAACGCGGGGAACACCGGCAACGCCGGTAACGCGGGAAACACGGGCAATGCCGGGAACAACGGCGGCGGTGCCGCCTCGGGTCAGCAGGTCTGCAACGGCTCCACGGTCACCCTCTCCGGCGAGGGCGGCGCCCCGGCCGCGTCCAGCAACCAGTTCCCGGCCGGTACGAAGCTGAAGGTCACCAACCTGGACAACAACAAGTCCACGACGGTGGAGGTCACTTCGGTCTCCGGCAGCTGCGTCCTGCTCAACAACGCGGCCTTCGAACAGGTCCGTGAGCCCGGCAAGTTCCTGATCCGCCGGGCAGTGATCGAGAAGGTGGGGTGAGGCTCGGGCACCCAGGGAAACTCTGAGGTCGTACGTGTCACGGGTCCTGCTGCCCCCTGCCAGGAGCAGCAGGACCGGCACGTCCGCCCAGAGAATGCGGCCAGGCCGGCGACCGTTACGGGGGTGACGGTCGCCGGCCGTTTCGCGGTCGCGTGGCGTCGGCGTCGCACGCCCATCGCATACGAGCCGTCCCGCCCTCACGCCGCTGAGGCCGTGACCGAGAGGTTCTCGGGACTCCCTGTGGCGTCGAGGCCCTCACATCGTGAAATGCGCCACAGCACCACCAGGTAACACGCGGTTCACACTCGGGCAACGACCGGGAAATCGCCTGTTGACAGGCTCGCGGGAAACAAGTGCGGCGCCCCAGTGCCGCAGCGCCGCAGCACCCGCGATACGCGCCAAGACCCACCCCCGAAGGATGTGGCCCGTGAGCTTCAAGGCTGAGTACATCTGGATCGACGGCACCGAGCCGACGGCCAAGCTTCGTTCCAAGACAAAGATTCTTGCCGACGACGCCAAGGGTGCCGAGCTGCCGATCTGGGGCTTCGACGGGTCCTCCACGAACCAGGCCGAGGGCCACGCCTCGGACTGCGTGCTCAAGCCGGTCTTCTCCTGCCCCGACCCGATCCGCGGCGGCGACGACATCCTGGTCCTGTGCGAGGTCCTGAACATCGACTTCACCCCGCACGCCACCAACACGCGTGCCGCGCTGGTCGAGGTCGCCGAGAAGTTCGCCGCCCAGGAGCCGATCTTCGGCATCGAGCAGGAGTACACCTTCTTCCAGGACGGCTACCCGCTCGGCTTCCCCAAGGGCGGCTTCCCGGCCCCGCAGGGCGGCTACTACTGCGGTGTCGGCGCCGACGAGATCTTCGGCCGTGAGGTCGTCGAGGCCCACCTGGAGAACTGCCTCGAGGCGGGCCTGGGCATCTCCGGCATCAACGCCGAGGTCATGCCGGGCCAGTGGGAGTTCCAGGTCGGCCCGCTGTCCCCGCTCGAGGTCTCGGACCAGCTGTGGGTGGCCCGCTGGCTGCTCTACCGCACCGCCGAGGACTTCGGTGTCTCCGCGACGCTGGACCCGAAGCCGGTGAAGGGCGACTGGAACGGCGCCGGTGCGCACACCAACTTCTCCACGAAGGCGATGCGCGAGGGCTACGACGCGATCATCACCGCGTGCGAGTCGCTGGGTGAGGGCTCCAAGCCGCTCGACCACGTCAAGAACTACGGCGCCGGCATCGACGACCGTCTGACCGGTCTGCACGAGACCGCCCCGTGGGACAAGTACTCCTACGGCGTCTCCAACCGCGGTGCCTCGGTCCGTATCCCGTGGCAGGTCGAGAAGGACGGCAAGGGCTACATCGAGGACCGCCGTCCGAACGCCAACGTCGACCCGTACCTGGTGACCCGCCTGATCGTCGACACCTGCTGCTCCGCGCTGGAGAAGGCCGGCCAGGTCTGATCCGTCCCGCAGCTCCTCGAGGGCGCCCGCCGGTCGGTGGGCGCCCTTCGCGTGTGCCGGGGAGTGTCCGAGCAGTGAGAGAAGCGTCCTGCCGGAGGCCCGCTTCTGCTTCAATGGGGTCATGGCCGGGTCTCAGAAGTGCAGCGCGACGGGTCGCCGTGACCTCGAGCCGTTCTGGCCTTCCCGTCAGCACCACGACTTCGACCGGGTGTGTTGCCGCGCGATGAACGCGCCGGCCCTCTGACGCCGCACACCCCGGCCTTCGGCCAGCGCGCAACGACGTACGTCCCTCCGACGAACCTCTCGCGCGAAAGAGCTGACCTCTCATGGCGACCACTCGTTCTCTCTCGTCCACCCCTCCTCTCAACTCCCCCGCCCGGCACCGCTTGCGCGCCGTCGAGCACGACGAGGTGGTGGACGTCGCGGCCTTCCTGCCGCCCGGCGCCACCTGGCTGCCGGCTCCTCAGCACACCCTCCCCACCCTGCCGGGCCGGCCGCCGATGATCGGCTACCTGGTGCTGGTCCCGGCCGACCAGCAGCCGCCGTTCCTGCCGGTGGCGGCGCCCGACCGGCCGGACGGCGACGAGACGGGCGACGACCCGCTCGTCCGCCTCGACACCGCGCAGCGCACCGCCGAGGTGGACGGGCGCGCACTCGACCTCACCTACCTGGAGTTCGAGCTGCTCGCCCACCTCGTCGCGCACCCGCACCGGGTGCACACCCGCGACCAGCTGGTCACCACGGTGTGGGGCTACGGCCACGTGGGCGACGGCCGTACCGTCGACGTCCACATCGCCCGTCTGCGCCGCAAGCTGGGCGCCCAGCACCGCCAGGCGATCCAGACCGTACGCCGCGTCGGCTACAAGTACACCCCGCCGACCGGACACTGAGCCCCGCCTCTGCCCACGGCAGATCCGGTTCCGTCCCGCGGCTGCACCCGGCAGAGTCACCGGTATGAGACTTCTGGTGCTGGGTGGTACGCAGTTCGTGGGGCGGGCCGTCGTGGAGGCGGCGCTGGGGCGTGGCTGGGACGTGACCGTCTTCCATCGCGGCCGGCACGCACCTGTGGCCGGGGTGCGGTCGCTGCACGGCGACCGCACCGCGCCCGACGGGCTCGCCGCCCTCGCCGAGGGCACCTGGGACGCCGTCGTCGACACCTGGTCGGCGGCCCCGCGCTCGGTACACCGCACGGCGCGCCTGCTGCGGGGCCGCGCACAGCGGTACGTGTACGTGTCGAGCTGCTCGGTGTACGCCTGGACCCCGCCCGCCGGGTACACCGAGGACGCGCCCCTGGTCGAGGGCGCCGAGGCCGACGCGGAGCAGACCGAGTACCCACGCGACAAGCGGGGCGGCGAACTGGCCGCCGTGCAGGGCTTCGGGGCGGACCGCTCCGTGCTCGTGCGGGCCGGGCTGATCCTCGGGCCGTACGAGAACGTCGGGCGGCTGCCCTGGTGGCTGACCCGGATCGCCCGTGGCGGACCGGTCCTGGCGCCGGGGCCGCGGGATCTGCCCCTGCAGTACGTCGACGTCCGCGACCTCGCCGAGTGGGTTCTCGGCGCGGTGGAACGGGAGTTGAGCGGGCCGTACAACCTGATCGGCCCGCAGGGTCACACCACGATGGGCGCTCTGCTCGACGCGTGCGTGCGCGCGACCGGCGGTCCTGCCGAGCTGCGCTGGACCGACCCGGACGTGATCCTCGGCGCGGGCATCGAACCGTGGACCGAGCTGCCGGTGTGGGTGCCGCCGGGCAGCGACCTGCACGACGCGCTGCACTCCGCGGACGTCTCCCGGGCGCTGGCGACGGGACTGGAGTGCCGGCCCGTCGAGGACACCGTGGCCGACACATGGGGCTGGCTGCGGAGCATCGGCGGTACGGCGCCCCAGCGGCCGGACCGGACGCGGAAGGGTCTGGACCCGGAGGTGGAGGCGAAGGTGCTGGCGGGCGATGGGGGGTGACCGGCGAAGGGCGCCGATGGCTGCCGCTCGACCGAGCACAGGCCCGCTGGTCGTGACGGAACGGGCTATCGCCGAACACACCGCCAGCATCTTCGCCAAACCCGGACTTGAGATCCCGGACGACGACAATCGACGCGCGCCGACCGTCCTCGCCCACCTCGACCGGCACCGCTGATGACCTGCAACTCACAGGTTCTTGGGCAAGTTGAGGGGGAATTGTTCCACGCGTCTCTCATAAATTTCTGAGACGGCTGAACACCTCTGGGACGGCGTCCGTATGGAAAGACGCCGCTTCACTCCTGTCGGGCGCCTCGATGCTGCCCCGCAAGGAAGTCAGAGGAGTTCCATGGGACGCAACACACGTAAACGCCGTTCGTCGATGGCCACCAAGGCCATAGCCGCGTCGGCGGCCCTAGCGCTCGGCGGGGGCGGGCTGATCTGGGCGAACTTCTACGCCTCTGCGCACGAGTCGAACAACTCGGCGCAGAACCAGACCAAGGCCGCCGCCACCCAGGTGGCGACCATCTCCTGCCCGGACGTGGGGCAGAAGCTGACCAATGTGCCGGCCGCCGCGCAGGCGGGTGTCGCCAAGGAATTGGCGCTGCTGGACAAGCAGATCACCGAGGCCTACGCCCGGCTCGCCTCCACGCGCCAGGCGCAGGCGAACGACGCGAACTTCGTCCAGAACGCGATCGTCGGCCCCCTCAAGGACAAGCGGGTCGCGACGATCGACCGGATCCGGATCAACATCAAGCGCGTCGGTGGCCAGGCACAGGACCTGAGCCAGCTCGCCGCCTGCACGACGCAGACCGCCGCCCAGACCAACGCCGGTCAGGCGGGCGACGGGCAGCAGCAGAACGGTGACCAGCAACAGAACGGTGACCAGCAGCAGAACAACGACGGCGGCCAGCAGCAGAACGGCGGCCAGCAGAACGGTGGCCAGCAGCAGGGCAACGGCGGGCAGGCCGGCAACGGTCCGGTCGCGGCCGACTTCGTCGACATCACGAAGGTCCAGCCGAACGTGAAGGCCAAGCCGCAGCGGAACGGCCAGGCGTCGACGGGTACGTTCACCACCAAGTGCGGTGTGAACGCCAACGGCAGCCACAACACCGACAACGTGATCGTGGCGCCCGGCGTGAAGAACGGCGCGCACCACCTGCACGACTACGTCGGCAACCAGACGAACGACGCCTTCGCCAACAACAACACGTTCGCGCAGGGCCAGACCACCTGCCAGAACCAGCAGGACAAGTCGCTGTACTACTGGCCGGTGCTGCGTATCCAGGACGGTACGCAGGACTTCGACCAGAACGCGGACGGCGGTGGCAAGGAGGGCAACGTCGGCAAGATCCTGGTCGCCAAGCAGGCCCAGATCAAGTTCGTCGGCAGCCCGAAGAGCAAGGTCGTCGCGATGCCGCAGTTCCTGCGCATCATCACCGGTGACGCCAAGACCACCACGAACGGCCTGGCGAACGCCAACGCGCACTGGAGCTGCACCGGCTTCGAGAACAAGGTGCAGCTGACGGAGCAGTACCCGATCTGCCCGCAGGGCAGCAGCGTGGTCCGCACCTTCGCCTTCCAGAGCTGCTGGGACGGCCAGAACATCGACTCGGCCAACCACCGCACGCACGTCGCGTTCGCCGACGCCAACGGCAACTGCCAGAACGGCTTCAAGGCGATCCCGCAGCTGACGATGCGCCTGGTGTACGACGTTCCCCCGCCGGTGCTGCAGAACGGCCAGATCAAGAACCCGTACGCGGTCGACGGCTTCCCGGAGCAGCTCCACAAGCCTTCCACCGACCACGACGACTTCATCAACGTGATGAACGCCCAGCTGAACAACAAGGTCGCCAACTGCATCAACAGCGGCCAGAAGTGCCAGTGACCCAGGGCTAGACCAGCAGAAAGCCGGCGGTGGGAATTCCCACCGCCGGCTTTCGCCTGCGCCGAAGTCGTTCAGTGACCGGAGTGCGTCGCGCTCTCCGAGGCACCGTGCGAGGAGTGGTCGGTGCCCTCCTCGATGTCCCCGCCGAGGGTCTTCTGCAGCGCGGTCACCGTGTTGTCCTCGCCCACGGCCACCCACTTGCGGCCGACGAGGTAGTGGCCGCCGTAGTCCTTCGCCCCGTTGATCCACTCGCGCTGACCACGATCGGTGGCGAAGGTCGCGAGGATGAACTTGCCGTCGGAGTTCTTGCACACGGCCTGCCGGATCTCGTCGGCGTCGGTCTGCATGTCCGGCGTGCACTTCACCTCGGCGGCCAGGTGCTCCAGGCTGCCGGTCGCCGTCTCCGGCAGCGCCTTCGTACCCCCGTCGGAGCCGCAGCCCGCCAGCACCAGCACGGCCGCGGCGCCGGCCGCCGCGAGCATCGGTCGGGTCACCTTCATCTGTCCTCCCTGCGAAAGCCTCCCCCTCGATACGGCCCCCGCGCGCGACATGCTCAGATCGGTCCTCAAGGGGCCGGAAACCGAGTGCCACTGTAGGCACGCCCGTGCGAAAGTGTCCCGGTGAACCGAGACTGGGAAGATCGCGTGACCGCAGCCTGGGACAGCTTCCCGGCCTACCCCGAAGAGCGTGCCGCGGACTTCCGGGCCGTGATCGACGCCCTCGTCGCCGAGTTGCCGGAGGGCAGTCCCCTCCGTCCGTTCGAGCAGGCCAGTGCCTGGGACTCGACGGGCCACTCGGACAGGGCCGTCCCGCTGTACCGGGAGGCTCTGGCGCTCGGCCTCAGCGAGGTCAGCGGTTACAAGGGCCGCCGGGCGAAGATCCAGATGTCCAGCTCACTGAGGAACATGGGGCGGGCGGAGGAAGGCGTCAAGCTCCTGACGCCCGAACTGGACGCGCCGTCCGACGAGCTGGACGACGCCGTACGGGCGACCCTCGCGCTGTGTCTGTCCAGTCTGGGCCGCGACCGCGAGGGACTGTCCCTGGTGCTGGGCGCCCTGGCGCCCCATCTGCCGCGCTACCAGCGCTCGATGGCGAACTACGCGCGGCTGCTCGTGGAGCCCGAGGAGTAACTCTCCTGAGTCAGGTGACCATCCGGCGATTCGCTCGTTTTGCTGAACGTGCAGTCACAGGATGTCGCCCCGCACCCCACATCAGCCTCCTCCGACCCGGTCGTGGACGTCGAACAGGCCGAGGCCGCGCTCGTCGAGCATTATCCGCGGCTCGTCCGGCTCGCCTATCTGATGCTGCCGCCGGGCACCGGCCGGGGCAGGCGCGTCCTGACCGCCCACGCCCTCGCTCAGCGCGCCCTGCCCCGAGGCCGCGGCTCGACGCCCGTCATCCCGGCCCAGCCGACCGGCCGCGACGGCGATCCGGGGTACGCGTACGTCCGCCTCCAGGTCGTGCGTACGGCACTGGAGGCGGGCCTGCCGCGGTGGCGCCCGAGGCGGCCCAGGCGCTCCCAGCTCCCGCCGCTGCTCCCCCAGGTCTGGGGTCTGCGTCTCTTCCCGCGCTCGGGAGGCGCCGAGGAACTCGCCCTGGACCAGCGGCTCTCCGCGCTGTCCGGCCCGGCTCGTGCCGCGTATGTGCTGCGCGGCCTCGAGAAGCTCCCGGACGGCGACGTACGCCAGGTGCTGACGGCGTCCGGAGTCGACGACCCCGAAGCCGCGCTGCGGGAGGCCGACGGGGTCGAGGCGCGGTACGCGCTGCTCGACTCCCCCGAGTTCGACGCCTGTTCGCTGCAGGCCCGGCCCACCGATCTGATGCGGCGCAGACAGCACGGCAGGGCCGTGCTCGCCGCCGCGGCGGCCGTCGCGGTGTGCGGGGCGCTCGTCGCGCTGCCGGGCGACGGCTGGGGCCCCGAGGGTGCGGCCGCCCCGTCGTACGCGCGGAATCCGGCGGCCGAGGCCGCCCTGAACCCGGCCAACCTGGCGAGAGTTGCTCCCACCGTCTGGCGCGGCTCCACGCGCACCGACTTCTCCGTGTGGCCCGCGCGCGGCGACCTCACCGGTGACACGGCACTGCTGCGCCGCTCCCTCGCCGTCTGGGCCCGGCCCGGCGAGGCCGTCCGCGTCTCGGCGACGCCCGGCACCCCGTCCGGAGGCCCGGCGGGCCCGCCCCAGCTGCTGTACGCGGGGGACACCGACAGCGCGCGGGTGGTGATCCTCTACGACGGTCTGCGCATCGCCCGGTATGCCGAGCCGAAGGACGGCACGGCCGGCGCCGCCCTCGACTTCGCCCGGGTCGACGGCGCGTCCCGCGCGGAGGCGAGCGCGATCGTGCTGGACCGGGCCGACGGCAACGTCCGTTATCTGCTGGCACCGTGGGTGGCCAAGGCGGCCGAGCGGGATCTGATGAAGCCGGGCGCCGGTGTGATGGCCCTGACCGTGACCGGCGGGATCACCGCGCCCCTGGCCGGCCCGGTCACCCGAACCGGCCCCTGCACATCGTGGAACGTGCTGCAGCTCACCGACGAGACCGGCACCCGCCTGATGAGCGACCTCGGCGAACTCGTGCCCGCCCGCCTCACCGTGGGCCGTCCGGCCGCACCGCACGAGACGAGCGGTGCGGAGGCACTGCACACCTGGGCGCCGTTCGCCTGCTCGCTGGCCGAGGCGCGCGGCCAGGGCGTGCGGTCGGTGAACGCCTGGCGGTACGCCGAACAGCCACTGCCCGACGCGAGCGGGTCGGCCGACTGGGTGTGCACGCGGGCGGAGACCTGGCAGGGCACCGGGCCGCGGGTGCTGGCGCAGTTCCGTACGCCGGACGGCGCGTACGGGGCGGTGGCGGCCAAGGCCGAGAACGTCCCGGCGTGCGGGCCCCGCGATCCTCATGTGCTGGCCGGGGTGCTGTGGAAGTCGGAGGGGGGCCACTGGTACCTGCTCGCGGCCGGGAGCCGGGGGACCTCGTCGATCAGAGCGACGGGCGGGGTCCGGGCGACGTCGGAGGGACGCCTGCTGACGGCGCGCGCGAAGCAAGGGGCTCAGGCCGGGTTGACGGGGACCCTGGAGGACGGTGGGTCGATCGAGGGGCTCCGGTGAGTACGGCACGGGAGTGAGCGAATCGTGCCCGCCTGCGTGAACACGGGTGTCCGGTCCGGGCCGTTCGGGGCCGGATTCGATCGGTAAGGTGTTCGCATGACAACCGGGGTACGCCGCAGAATGGGCGTCGAGGAGCGGCGGCAGCAGTTGATCGGCGTCGCCCTCGAACTCTTCAGCCGCCGTTCGCCCGACGAGGTCTCCATCGACGAGATAGCGTCGGCCGCCGGCATCTCGCGCCCGCTGGTCTACCACTACTTCCCCGGCAAACTCAGCCTGTACGAGGCCGCGTTGAAGCGTGCCTCGGAGGATCTGACGAGCCGGTTCGCGGAGCCGCACGTGGGTCCGCTCGGGGCGCGACTGCGCCGGGCGATGCGGCGCTTCTTCGACTTCGTCGACGAGCACGGGCCCGGTTTCTCGGCGTTGATGCGCGGCGGCCCGGCCGGCGGCTCGTCGACGACGAATGCGCTCGTCGACTCCGTACGCCAGGCCGCGTATGTCCAGATCCTTTCGCACCTCGGAATCGCGGACCCGCCCGCACGGCTGGAACTGGTCATCCGCTCGTGGATCTCGCTCGTCGAGTCGACCGCGCTGATCTGGCTGGACGGGCGGCGCATCCCGCGCGAGGAGCTGGAGGTCCAGCTCGTGCACGACTTCGCCGCGCTCGCGGCGGTGAGCGCGGCGTACGACGACGAGATGAACGCGCTGCTGCGCGACATGCTCAAGGACGAGCCGGGCGACGGGCCGTTCGGCACCCTGGTCACCCGGCTGCTGGCGCTCGCGTCCTGAACAGGCCCGTCAGCGTTCGAACTTGCGGTACGAGGGGTCGAGGTCACGTACTTCGGCCGAGGCGTGCAGGACGAACCCCTCGGACTCGATGTGCTTGCCCAGCAGCTCCAGCACGGCCTCGGTGAGCTTCGCCTTCGTCTCGTCGGTGCGTCCCGCGAGCAGGCCGAGCGTGACGTGCACGATCGCGTGGCGCTGCTCCTCGGGGTCCTCGTACCCGAAGGCCGTGTACTCGCTGTGGCGGAACTGCGTCTTGCACGCCTCCGGCTTCGCGGCCGCGATCTCGACCGTCGCGGTGTGCAGGGCCTCGGCGAAGCCGGCCCGGTCGAAGGCGGAATCGATCGTGGCGGAGTAGTCGACGGTGATCTGCGGCATGGGCACTCCTGTGCTGGGACGACGGGGTCAACCCTAGTTTGTGAGCCGCAGCGCCAGCATCGCGATGTCGTCCTCGCGGTCGTGGCCGAAGCAGGCCAGGAGTGTGTCGCACAGGGCGTCCAGGCCGGGCAGGGCACCGACGGCGGCCGCGCGGAGGTGTTCCATCGAGACGGAGAGGTCCGTGCCGCGGGCCTCGATCAGGCCGTCGGTGACCATGAGGAACTGGTCGTCGGGTTCGAGGAACAGCTCGGTGGGCGGCGGATGGGACAGACCGAGGCCGAGCAGCGGGCCTGCGGCCTTGGCATAGTCGGCGCTGCCGCTGTCCCGGATGATCAGCGGCGGAATATGGCCCGCGTTGGCGATGCGGGTGCGTCCGGTGGCCGGGTCGATCAGCGCCAGGCAGACGGTGGCCGTGATGTCGGCGTGGTAGTGCTGGAGCATCCGGTCGAGGCGCTCGGCCAGCACGGCCGGGTCGCTCTCCTCCACGCTGTAGGCGCGCAGCGCGTGCCGGATCTCGACCATGACGGTGGCCGCCTCCAGCGAGTGACCGACGACGTCGCCGACCGCGGTCAGCACTCCGTCGCCGGTGCGCAGGACCGCGTAGAAGTCGCCGCCGATCTCGGTCTCCCGGGAGGCGGGCACGTAGCGGACCACGACGTCGATGCCCGGCAGCTCGGGCAGCCGGTGCGGCTGGGGCAGGAAGCTGTGCTGGAGGGTCAGCGCGACATGCCGCTCGACCTGGTACATGAGCAGCGGCTCGGCGGCGAGGGCGGTGGCCTGGGCCAGCTGGGCGACCAGGGCCTCGTCCTCGGGATTCACCCGGTGCATCCCGCGCGTGGGCGTGGCGAGGCACACCGCGGCCTTGCCGTCCTGGGTGAGGCTCAGCGCCAGGCGGGCGTCGTGCTGCACACCGGGCCGGAAGAACCCGGCGGGCCACAGCGGCGCGGGCACCGTGGTGATCTGCACCCCGGCCTGTCCACGGGTGAGCCGCCGGAGCAGTCCGGCCACGGCCCGGTCGGAGCCCTCGTCGGGCAGGGCGAGGGAGGTGCGGTTGCGGGAGATGCCGCGGTAGAGCTCGTCGTCCGCGCCGAGGACGAAGACGGCGGCGGTACCGCAGGTGAGCCGCGCGGTGCCGTCGGCGGCAGCGTCGGCGAGTTCCTGCAGGGAGCGCGCCGCCTGGATGGTGACGATCGTCTCCGACAGCCGCCGCAGCCGCCGTACCAGCGCCTGGTCGTCGGCCCGCAGCCGCGCCGCGCGCACCGCCGCCCGGACCACCGCCTCGATCTCCTCGGGCTCGGCGGGCACGGTCAGATACGCCTCGGCGCCCGCGTCGAGACCCCGGCAGCGATCACCGGTCTCCACGGCGGCGGCCGAGAAGTGCACGACGGGCAGACCGGCCATGTGCGGCCGTTCCTTGAGCCGGCGGCACAGTTCGAAGCCCGTCATGTCCGGCAGCTCCACGTCGACGAGGGCCACGTCGGGCAGGATGCCCTTGCGCAGCCGTACGTCGAGCTCGACGAGCGCCTCGCCGCCGGTGGCGACCGGGACGACGCGGTGGCCGGCGCGACGCAGCACGGTGCCCATGGCGTAGCGGCTGGCCGCCACGTCGTCCACGACCAGCACAGTCGTGTCTGTCAGCTTGCCGTCGACGTCCATCTGTCAGCCCTTGGACAACAGCGGTGGGGCAGACCGGGTTCGGAGTCTGCCCCACCAAGGTAATGCCCTTGTCAGGACGTGCGGGCGAATACCGCCACAGTCCGCGCAGGAACGGTGAAGGTACCCGATTCCCGCTCGTACGCCGACGCCTTGACGATGGAGTCCGCTCCGGCCCGCTGCACGGGGTGCAGCGCGAACGCCGTCCCGGTCAGCGCGTCGATCCGCTGCTCCTGCGTCTTCGGCGTCGCGTTGAACACGACGACCAGGTCACCGAGTTCCATGGTGATCACGCCGGGAGTCTCGTCCTTCCCCGACAGCGGGAAGGAGAGATTCGACTGCACCTGCTCGGCCGTGCCGAGGGAGAAGAACTGCTCCGTCGTACGGATCTTCAGCAGGTCACGGTAAGCGGCCGAGGCGCCGTCGATCTGCGCGCAGCCCACGCCGACGGTGCTCAACAGGGGTGTGGCGTAAGGCCACTTGGAGGCGTTGTCGGCGGCCATGGGCAGTCCGCGTCCGAAGCCGTTGCCGTCCGCGCAGTTCCAGTGGATGGCGTTGAACCAGTCACCGCTGTCGTAGGAGTTGCGGTCGAGGGACTTGGAGCGCAGCAGGTCGGTGCCGGCCTGGGACAGGGAGGGCCCCTGGGACAGGGCGGCCGTGGCCATGGCGAGGACCTGCATCCGCGCGCGGTCCGACGGGCTCGTCGAGGCGGGCAGCTTGTAGGTGAGCGCGTCGAACAGCGACTCGTTGTCGTGCGCGTCGGCGTAGGCGAGGGCGTCGCCGGGCGCGTCCGCGTAGCCGGCGGGGGCTCCGTTGTAGTCGACCTCGGCGCCGGTGACCTCCTTGCCGGCGGTGTCGGTGAAGCGGTACTTCGCGAGGTTGCCGGAAAGACCCACCTTGATCAGGTCCTGGTAGTGCAGCAGCCGGGCCTTCTGCTCCGCCGGAGTGCCGTTGCCGGCCGACGAGTTGGGGTCGGTGTACAGCCCGGAGGCGAAGCCCTGGATGCCGGGGTCGGAGTCGAAGGGGCCGCCGCCGCGCACGGCGTCCCGCGCCCGGTCGGAGAAGGTCGCGATGCCGGTGCCGGCCATGTTCTTCTGCGTGGCCTGCACGAAGCGCGCGTCGTCGGCGACCTCGCCGAAGTTCCAGCCCTCGCCGTAGAGGATGATCTTCTTGCCGTCGACGCCGTCCTTCTCGGGGGTGAGTGCGTCGAGGGCCTTCCTGACGGCCAGGATGTTGGCCTTCGGGTGGTGCCCCATCAGGTCGAAGCGGAAGCCGTCGACCTTGTACTCCTTGGCCCAGGTGACGACCGAGTCGACGACCAGCTTGCCCATCATGGCGTTCTCGGTGGCCGTGTTGGCGCAGCAGGTGCTGTTCGCGACCGAGCCGTCGGCCAGCAGCCGCTGGTAGTAGCCCGGCACGATCCTGTCGAGCACGGAGGTGTCCGCCTGCCCGCTCGCCGCCGTGTGGTTGTAGACGACGTCCATGACGACCCGCAGACCGTCCTCGTTCAGCGCCTTGACCATCCTGCGGAACTCGACGGTACGGGCCGTGCCGTCCGGGTCGGTGGCGTACGAGCCCTCGGGGACGGTGTAGTGGTACGGGTCGTAGCCCCAGTTGTAGGCGTCCTTCGCGGCGATCTTCGCCACGCACTCCTGCTGCTTGTCGGAGTCGGCCGGGTAGGAGGCGAGGTCGCAGTCGGTGGTCGCCTGGTCGGACCTCTTCTCCGGAATGGTGGCGATGTCGAACGCCGGGAGGAGATGGACGTAGGACGCGCCCGCCTTCGCCAGTTCGCGCAGGTGCTTCGAACCGTCGCTGTCCTTGTCCGTGAAGGCGAGGTACGTGCCCGGGTGCCGGGCCGTCCGGTCCTCGACGGAGAAGTCCCGGATGTGCAGCTCCTGGATCTGCGCGTCCTTCAGCGGTACGGCCCTGGGCTTGGTCAGGGCCGACCAGCCGCCGGGGGCGAGGGACCTGTCGTCGAGGTCGACGACGAGGCTGCGCTCGGAGTTCGCGGTCAGGGCGACCGAGTAGGGGTCGGTGACCTTGTTGGTGACGATCTTCCGGACGCTGGGTGCCCACACCTTCACGACATACCGGTAGGGCTTGTTCTTCCAGGACCTGGGCCCGGTGACGGACCAGACGCCGGTGGTGTCGTCGCGCTTCATGGCGACGGCGGAGCCGTCGAGTTCGAGCTTCACCGACTGTGCCGTCGGCGCCCAGACGGCCAGTGTGGGACGCCCATTACGGAAGGTCGGCCCGAGTCGCGCCTTCGTAGCCTCCGGGTACAGGTCGTCGAGTACGCCGGCGATCTGGACGCCCGTCGCGGCGAGCACGGCGCCGTTCGCGGCCCGCTGGGAGGCGACCAGCTGGCCGCCGAGGGCCTCCCGGACCCGGTCGCGGTCACGTGGGTCGACCGACCAGGCGGTGTAGGCCTTCAGGTGCGGGAACTTCGCCTTCTGGGCGTCCGTGAGCGTGGTCTTGGTCAGGCGGAGCCAGCGCTCGTCGTCGCTGGTCAGCGCGCCGTCCTTGACCGCGATCGACCCGTCGCGCGAGTACAGCAGCTGGGTGGAGACGGCCGCCTCGGAGCCGTTCCAGGCGACCGTGTTCCGGTCGATCCAGACGGCCTTGGAGGTGGTGAGGTCGAGCGCGGCGGCGGAGCCTGCCGGCTGCGGCAGCAGGTACTTCTCCCGGCCGTTCAACAGCCACACCTCGTGGCCGTTGGCCGTGAGGTCGAGCGACTGGTCGGCGGGCAGGTCCTTGTCGTCGCCCTTGTGGACGATGTAGCTGAGGCTGGTGGCACCGTCGGTGAGCGGTACCTCGAAGACCGCACCATAGGCGTCAGTCTTCACCGGCTTCAGGGGGTTCGACCAGTCGGTGGGGTTCGCGGCGCCGGTCCAGACATGCAGGCCCCAGCCGTCGTAGTTCCCGTCGGCGCGGTGGTAGTGGAGGACCGCCTTGGACTTGTCCTGGGCCGGATAGTCGGGCCGCTGCGTGAGCACGGCCTCCTTGCCCTGCTCGACCCAGACCTCACCCGTCCTGGTGACGTCGATCGTCCGGTCGGCGGAGACGTCCTTGGTGCCCTGCTTGTCGATGACCAGGAAGCCGATGGAAGACGCCCCCGGCTTCAGCTTGACGTAGGCGAAGGCGCCATAGGCGTCACGGCCGATGAAGGGGTGGCTGTCCGGCCAGTTCGTCGACTCGCCGTCGGCGAGGTCGCCCCAGGCGTACAGGCCCCAGTCGGCGTAGTCGCCGTCGGTGCGCTTGTAGTGGACGATCGCGTAGTCGCGTGAGGAGGCGGTGGGGATCTCCTCGGCGGGCGGGGTGCCGGTGAGGCTCTGCGCGGTGGCGCTCGCCGTGCGCCCGGCCGAATCGATCACGACCGCCTTGTAGCGCAGGGCGGTTCCGGCCGGTACGTCCTCGGCGATGGTCTGGGTGACCTTGTAGGGGGCGTGGTCGGCGGAGCCGAGGGTGCGCCACTTGCCGTTGCCGACCTGGGCGGCGAAGACGACGCGGTTGAGCTGCCCCCCGTCCAGGTCGGCGGTGAGTTCGACGGTGCCGGTGGCGCCGGTGGCGGGGGCCTTGAGGGTGATCGTCGGCGCGGTCGAGGGCTTGGCGAGCTGGCCGGCCGCCTTGAGGACGACCGCCGAGCCCGCCGGAACGGTGAGGGTGATCTTCCTGTCGGCGTCGGACCTGACAGTGCCGTCGGTGGCGTAGATCCCGGTGTACGTCATGTTCGCCGAGCCGACCGCGAAGGTCGCCTCCGCGGCCTCCCCCGCGTTGTTGAAGGCGACGAGGTATTCGGTCCTGTCGCTCCCGGTCCGGGAGAAGGCATAGATGCCCGTGCCGTCGGCCGCGTAACGCTCGGTCTGTACGCCGTCCGTCAGCGCGGGGTTGGCCTTGCGGAGCCCCGCGAGGGCCGCGATCTGCCGGTACAGGGGTGCGCCCGGGTCGTAGGCGTCGCTCGCGTGGGTGCGGTCGGTGCCGAGCTCGTCGTCGTCGAGGTAGTCGGCCGTGCGGGAGGCGAACATCGTCTGGCGGGCGTCCTTGTCGCCGCCGGAGCCGGTGAAGCCCTGCTCGTCGCCGTAGTACACGACGGGGTTGCCGCGGCTGAGGAACATCAGCTCGTTGGCGAGCCTGTCCTTCTTCAGCAGTTCGGCGTCGGAGGCCTTCGGGTTGTCCTGCGCGAGGAAGTACCCGATCCGGCCCATGTCGTGGTTGCCGAGGAAGGTGACCTGCTCGTACGCGTTGGCCTTGTCGGTCGTGTACTTGTAGTCGTCGCCGAAGACCCCGGCGAGCTTCTTCGCGCTGCCGCCCTGTGAGGCGTACTGGCGGGCCGCCTCCTGGAAGGGGAAGTCGAGGGTGGCGTCGAGGCGGCCCTGCGTGACGTACGGGGACGTGATGTTCGTGTCGGCGGAGTAGACCTCGCCGAACATGAAGAAGTCGTCGCGCCCCTGCTTGGCCGCGTAGGCGTCGAGGGCCGTGGCCCACTGCGTCCAGAACTCCATGTCGACGTGCTTCACGGTGTCGATCCGGAAGCCGTCGATGTCGAAGTCCCGGACCCAGCGCTGATAGATCCTCTCCATCCCGCTGACGACCTCGGGGCGCTCGGTCCACAGGTCGTCGAGGCCGGAGAAGTCGCCGTTCGTGGAGCTCTCACCGGCGAAGGTGGAGTCGCCGCGGTTGTGGTACATCGTCGGGTCGTTGAGCCACGCCGGGACCTTGTTCTTCTTCGTGACCTTCGGCGTGCGGGGGAAGGAGTCGGCGTCGACCTGCGGGAAGTCGCCCGTGCCCGCGTAGTCCGCGTCGTCGAAGGGCTCGCCGTCCTCGGTCAGGTAGGGGAAGGCGCCCTTGGAGAGGTAGTCGTACGACTTCTCCTCGTAGTCGACGACATCCGCCGTGTGGTTGGTGATGACGTCGAAGAAAACCTTCATGCCCTTGGCGTGCGCCTTGGAGATGAGGGTCTCCAAATCCTTGTTGGTACCGAAGTGGGGGTCGACCTGGGTGAAGTCCGTGATCCAGTAACCGTGGTAGCCGGCGGAGGCGTTGGCGCCGGTGCCCTGTACGGGCTGGTTCTTGAAGATGGGGGCCATCCAGATGGCGGTGGTGCCGAGGCCCTTGATGTAGTCGAGGCGCTTGGTCAGGCCCTTGAGGTCGCCGCCCTGGTAGAAGCCCTTGTCGGTGGGGTCGTAGCCGGTGGTGAGGCGCGAACCCGTCAGGCCGCCGGTGTCATTGGCCTTGTCACCGTTGGCGAAACGGTCCGGCAGGACGAAGTAGAACTGCTCGCGCGTGTCGTCGTGCCGGGCGGGCTGGGCGGCGAGCTTCGCGTCGGACGGGGGCGCGGGCGGGGTGTCGGCCCGGGCGGCGAGGGGCTGGACGAGTGCTGCGGCCAGCGCGGTCACGGTGACCACAGCTACTCGGCCCGCATGGGCGGTACGGCGCCTTGACGGCGTCGGCCATCTCGGTATCACAGACGTGGACTCCTTGCGATTGCGGCTCTCGTGGGTCCGACCCCGCGCGACCGTATCGCCGCCGAAAGGCTTACAGCAAGAGTCCTGAAACCATCGGCAAGAACTTTCACCTGACGGTGTAGGTCACGAGCGATCGGCCCCGAACCGTGGCGGTCAGGGAGCCCCCGCTGACCGCCACGGCGGGCTGCCGGGCCGTGCTGTTCGAGCTGTTGGCCAGATAGGGGTGGCCGTGCCGGTGGTGATTCCGGTGTTCTGCAGGCTGAAGGACACCTGGTTGGCGCTGGTGGCCACGTTGAGCGCCACTGCGTCAA
Organism: Streptomyces sp. HUAS ZL42; assembly: GCF_040782645.1. Lineage (GTDB taxonomy): Bacteria > Actinomycetota > Actinomycetes > Streptomycetales > Streptomycetaceae > Streptomyces. The sequence continues at coordinate 7,094,447 of NZ_CP160403.1, read as the reverse complement.
TCCCACGCGCCCCGCCGGTTGCTCAGCAGCTCGACTTGCCCGTGTAGATCGCCAGCGCGGTGTTGGAGCCGAGGGTTGCGGTGAACTGGCCGCTGGAGTTCACGGTCACCGTCGTGTTGTTCTGCACATTGCAGTACGTCCCCGCGGGCAGCGAGGTCTGGTACGTCCGCGTCAGCGAGCCGGACTCGTGGTTGATGGCCACGTAACCCTTGCTCCCCCGCCCGAACGCGATGGCGTCGTTGCCGTTGTCCCACCAGTTGGTGACCGACTCGCCACGGGTCGCGTTGCGGAAGGCGACCATGCGGATGATCTCCGGCCAGGCGTGCTGGCACTTCCAGCCGTCCTGCCAGCAGGCGTTGACCGTGCCGCCGTTGGGCGGGCCGGCGTCCGTGTCGGACCACTCGTAGCCGGAGTTGATGTCCGGGGCGCCGTAGGGCCAGGCCAGCATGAAGACATTGGCGAGGGTGTAGTTGGCGCCGTCCTTGTAGTTGAGCGTGGAGCCGTTGCGCTCGGTGTCGTGGTTGTCGACGAAGACGCCGGCGACGGAGCCGCTCATGTAGCCCCAGCCCTCGCCGTAGTTCTTCAGGTACGCCAGATTCTCGTTGTTGAAGACGCGCTTGAGGTCGTACGCGTACCGGAACTCCTGCACATCCCCGTTGCCCGTGTACTCAGTCGGCTGGACGGCCTCTCCACTGCCGTAGATGACCTCCTGCTTCCAGTAGACGGAAGGGTTCGTCAGCCGGGTCTTGATGTTCGCCAGGTCGGCGGCGTCGATGTGCTTGGCGGCGTCGATACGGAAACCGTCGACACCCAGGGTGAGCAGGTCGTTCAGGTAGCCGGCGATGGCGCCGCGGACGTAGGACTCGCCCGTGTCGAGGTCCGCGAGACCGACCAGTTCGCAGTGCTGGACGTTCCAGCGGTCCTGGTAGTTGCCGACCAGGTACGTGCAGTCGTCGAAGTCGTAGGAGGAGTACAGGCCCGGGTAGTTGTACTTGGTATACGAGGAGCCGCCCGTCCCGGTGCCGCTGCCCGCCGACATGTGGTTGATGACGGTGTCGACCACGACCTTCACACCGGCCGCGTGGCAGGTGTTGACCATGTTCTGGAAGGCCGTACGGTCGCCGAGCCGACCGGCGATCTTGTAGCTCACCGGCTGGTACGACGTCCACCACTGCGCGCCCTGTATGTGCTCGGCGGGCGGGGAGACCTGGACGTATCCGTAGCCGGCGGGGCCGAGAGTGTTGGTGCACTCCCTCGCCACCGAGGCGAAGTTCCACTCGAAGAGGACGGCGGTGACGTCCTTGGTGCCGGGCGGGGAGGCGTGGGCCGTGATGGGCGCGGCGACTGCTGCCGCCGCGGCGAGCGCGAGGGCGCCCGCGAGGGATCTGCTGGATGCCATGTGGGGTTGTCCTTCTTCGTTGAAGGCAGGTATCGGCCACTGAATGTGCTTGCTGAAATATTCAGCAAACTTGCGGTGACGGAGATGTTAAAGGCCCGCCGCCCGAAAGGGCAGCGGGCCGTGCAAAGTTGATGCAAGAACCTTCAATTCCGCCCTGGACGGGGTACGACGACCCGGTCCGGCGACTCAGAGCGCGATGAGACCTGCGGCCGTCGGCCTGAACCCGCAGGCATCGAAGTAGAACGACCGCTGGAACGCGTGGGCGCCACCGTCCCAGGCGACGTTCACGAAGCCGACGAGGTCACCGGCATGACGTGCACAGACCCAGCCAAGGCTGTGGCGGTGCACCCGGGTCAGCCAATCGACGGTGATGGGCCGATGATCGAAGCCCTCCGCATGCAACGCGTTGACGGCTGAGTTGTCGAAGTCGCCGCGCCATTCGTAGGTGATCGTCATGGCGCGAAGGTAGGGGCCTGCCACCCAACTGGGTAGCAGGCCTCCGGGATTGGATGCGATGCGCCTGCGGGAACGTCAGGCCGTCGTCCACCACACCGTCGTGTCCGCCGGCACCTTCGCCTCGCCGTCCGTCTCGCTCACCTCGCCGCTCGCGAGGAGCACGCGGCCGTGCACCGGCGTGGTCACCGACTCCGCCGTCGTGTTCGCGACGCACACGAACTCGCCGCGGCGGAAGGCGAGGACGCCCTCGGGTGCCTTCAGCCACTCGACCGAGTCACCGGCGCCCAGGTCGGGCCGGGCGCGGCGGACCGCGAGTGCGCAGCGGTACAGCTCCAGGGTGGAGTCCGGTTCGCCGGTCTGGGCCTCGATGCTCAGCTCTCCCCAGCCCTCCGGCTGCGGCAGCCAGCTGCCGCCCGCGCCGAAGCCGTACGAGGAACCGGTGCGCGTCCACGGGATGGGCACTCGGCAGCCGTCACGGAAGCCGTCCTGGCCCGCGCCGCGGAAGTACGCGGGGTCCTGGCGCACCTCGTCCGGCAGGTCGACGACGTCCGGGAGGCCCAGCTCCTCGCCCTGGTAGATGTACGCCGAGCCGGGCAGCGCCAGCATCAGCAGGGTCGCCGCTCTCGCCCGCCGAAGGCCCAGTGCGCGGTCGCCGGCGAGACGGATCTGCGTGCCGAGGCCCGGCGGGTTGGCGAAGCGGGTGGCGTGGCGGGTCACGTCGTGGTTGGACAGCACCCAGGTGGCGGGGGCGCCCACCGGGCGCATCGCCTCGAGGGTGCGGTCGACGACCGTGCGCAGTTCGGCCGCGTCCCACTCGGTGGCCAGGTACTGGAAGTTGAAGGCCTGGTGGAGTTCGTCGGGGCGGACGTAGTTCGCGGTGCGTTCGATCGTGGGGGTCCAGGCCTCCGCCACGAAGATGCGCTCGCCGGCGTACTCGTCGAGGACCGTGCGCCACTGCCGGTAGATCTCGTGCACACCGTCCTGGTCGAAGAACGGCATGACATCGTTGCCCAGCAGCTTGAGCTGGTCGTGGGATCCCAGGTCGGGAAGGCCTTCCGCCTTCACCAGGCCGTGTGCCACGTCGATGCGGAAGCCGTCGACGCCCATGTCCAGCCAGAAACGGAGGATGGAGCGGAACTCGTCGCCCACCGCCGGGTGCTCCCAGTTGAAGTCGGGCTGTTCCGGCGCGAAGAGATGCAGGTACCACTCCCCGTCCGGCACCCGTGTCCACGCCGGGCCGCCGAAGATCGACTCCCAGTCGTTGGGCGGGAGCTCACCGTTCTTCCCCTTGCCGGGGCGGAAGTGGTAGCGGTCCCGCAGCGGCGAGCCGGGGCCTTCCTTCAGCGCCCGCTTGAACCACTCGTGCTGGTCGGAGGAGTGGTTCGGGACCAGGTCGACGATGATTCTGAGCCCGAGTTCGTGGGCGTCGCGGATCAGCGCGTCCGCGTCGAGGAGGTTGCCGAACATGGGGTCGACGGCCCGGTAGTCGGCGACGTCGTAGCCGGCGTCGGCCTGCGGCGACGCGTAGAAGGGGCTGAGCCACACGGCGTCCACGCCGAGGTCGCGCAGGTACGGAAGGCGGGAGCGTACGCCCTCCAGGTCCCCCATGCCGTCGCCGTTGCTGTCGGCGAAGCTGCGCGGATAGACCTGGTAGATCACCGCGTCCCGCCACCAGTCACGGCGCTTGGTGACGGTGGCGACGGCCGCTGCGGAGGTGAGGGTCGGGGCCGGGTCGGCGGCGGAGTGCTGCTGGCTCATGGCGTCCTTGATGCGTAAGGGGGTTCGGGTCACGGAGGTCTTCGGAGGGGGCTAACGGCAGTGTGGCGCGGTCAGGTTTTCCCCGGTTTACGGAAACTTCGGGATTCGTCGGGGCACAGGTGTGAGGCGGCCGCGGTGACAGCGGGGTCGGATGGACACCGCGGCCGCCACCCGCGCGGTCAGGCGCGCGGGAGTTGTGCAGTGAAGGGCCGAGCGGGTCGCCTGCGGTTCGGCAGCGCCCCGAAGGGCCGCGGGGCTGTATCGATCATGTGCTCCGCCGCGCGGGCGCGACCGGCCACGACGGCGCCGCAGGCAAGCGACGACCCGTCGCGGCCCTCCCAGCCGAGCGTCACCCTTTCGTGCCGCCGGCGGTGAGGCCGGTCACCAGGTTCCTCTGCACGAAGTAGAAGAACGCGGAGACGGGTATCGCGATCAGCACCGCGGTGGCGGCCATCAGGTTGCGCTGGGCGTCGTGTTCGCTGACGAAGGTCTGCAGACCGACCGCGAAGGTGTACTTCGTGTCGGACAGCATGAACGTCGACGCGAACGCGACCTCACCGAAGGCCGTGAGGAAGCTGTAGAAGGCGGCGACCGCCAGGCCCGGCTTGGCGAGCGGCAGGATCAGTCGCGCGAACGTGCCGAAGGGGGTCAGCCCGTCGACGCGTCCCGCCTCGTCGATCTCGAACGGGATGGTGTCGAAGTAGCCCTTCATCAGCCAGGCGCAGTAGGGGACGGTGGTCGTGCAGTAGACGAGGACGAGACCAAGGTAGCTGTCGATGAGCTGCAGGTCCGACAGGATCTGGTACATCGGCACCATGAGTACCGCTACCGGGAACATCTGGGTGACCAGGAGCACCCACATGAACTTCTTGTAGCCAGGGAAGCGCATGCGGGAGACGGCGTAGCCGGTCGTGGCGGAGATGATCACACCAATGAGCGTGGTGCCCAGGGTGACGATCAGCGTGGTCTGGAGCCAGTCGAAGAACTTCGTGTGCTCCAGCACGAACGAGTAGTTGTCGAACGTCATCTTGCCCCAGATGGCGCCGGGGTGCAGATAGTCGTCCTTGTCCGGGCCGAGGGACAGGTAGACCAGCCAGGCGACGGGGAAGAGCGCGATCAGGCTCGCGACGATCAGGATGCCGTGGGAGACGAGGCGCGCGGCGGGGCCGCTCTCGCCGCGGCGGAGCACCCTACGGGGTTTGCCGGCCGCGGAGTCGTCCTGGGGCGCCGCGGCGGAGGTCTCAACAGTGGTCGTGCTCATGGGGACTCCTGCCTCAGATCGCGAGCTGCTGCTCATTGCGGTTCAGCCAGCGGCGGTAGAAGGAGGTGAAGACGATCAGGATGGCCAGCAGCAGGATGCCGTAGGCGGCCGACTGCGCGAAGTCGCGCGGCTGCTGTCCGAAGCCGAGGTAGTACGCCCAGGTGACAAGGATCTGGGCGTCGGGGGCGGTGTTGCCGAACAGCAGGAAGATGATGGCGAACTGGTTGAAGGTCCAGATGATGCCGAGGAGTACGACGGTGGAGCTGACGGACCTGAGGCCCGGCAGGGTGACGTACCGGAAGCGCTGCCAGGCGCTCGCGCCGTCCATCTCGGCGGCCTCGTAGAGCGAGGAGTCGATGGACTGCAGTCCGCCGAGCAGCGACAGCATCATGAAGGGGACACCGCACCAGGTGTTGACCATGATCGCGGCGAACCGTTGCCAGAAGGTGTCCTCGAGCCACAGCGGCGACGGCAGATGGAGCGCGTCCAGCGCCGAGTTGATGATGCCGCCGTCGGCGAGCATGAACCGCCAGCCGAAGACGGTGACGAAGGTGGGCACGGCCCAGGGCAGGATAAGGATCAGCCGGTAGAGGGTGCGGCCGCGCAGCTTCTGGTTGAGCAGCAGGGCGAGGCCCAGGCCGATCGTGTAGTGCAGGGTGACGCAGAGCGCGGTCCATACGACCGTCCAGATGAAGTGCGACCAGAAGCGGTCGTACGCCGTCGGGCCGAACAGGATGTCCTGGTAGTTGTCGAGGCCGATGAACTTGTAGGTGGCGTCGATGTGGTTGACGCCGATCGTGCGGGCCGTGTTGAGGCTGTTGGCGTCGGTGAGGGTGAGGTAGAGGCCGTACACCAGGGGATAGAGCACGAGGACGCCGAGGACGATCACCACCGGGGCGATCATCGCGTAGGCGTACCAGTGCTTCTGGTAGCCGTGCTTCAGGCGCTGTCCGAGCCCGGGGCGCGGGCCGGGCTCACCTCGGCGCTTTCCGGTCGCGCGGTCGATGGCGACTGTCATGGTTCGACAACCTTCTCGCAGGTCTGCAGATCAAGGGGTGTACGGCACACAGGCCGACGACCGCCGGATCCCTCCCCCCATGTTCGAGGGCTCCGGCGGTCGGTCGGTGCTTACTTGCTGAAGTCCGGCACCAGCTTGGCGATGGCGACTTCGACGTTGCTCAGGCCCTTGTCGAGGGACTCCTTGCCGCCCGCGATCTTGGGCAGTTCGGTGTCGAGCGGGCCCCACAGGGAGCTGTACTCGGGCAGGGCGGGGCGCGGCTGGGCGGCGGCGAGGACGCCCTGGTAGCCGGCGATGCCCGGGTCGGCCTTGACCTCGGCGGTGTAGGCGTCGTCGCGGGTCGGCAGGGTGGAGTTCTTCAGCGCGATGCTCGCCTGGGACTTCGCGGAGGTCATGAAGTTGACGAACTTCAGTGCGGCCTTCTGGTGCGCGGAGTCCGAGCCGGCGTAGATGGAGAGGTTGTGGCCACCGGTCGGGGCGCCCGCCTTGCCGGTGGAGCCGGCCGGGACGGTGGCGATGCCGAGGTTGGCCTTGTCCTTGAACGCGGTGCCCTTGTAGAAGTTCGTGATCTCCCAGGGGCCCTGGACGATCGCGGCGACCTTGCCGTTGACGAACGCGTCCTGGATGTGGGCGTAGGCGTCGGCGGTGGTGTCGGCCTTGTGCAGGCCCTTGCCGTCGAAGAGGCTCAGCCAGGTGCCGTACGCCTTCTTCGCGGCGTCCGAGTTCACCGTGATCTTCTTGGCGCCGGCGTCGACGGTGTCGGTGCCCTCGCCGTAGAGGAAGGTCTGGGCGTAGTAGGCCTGGGTGGAGCCCCAGTAGCCGTCGACGCCGGTCTTGTCCTTGATCGTGGCGGCGGCCTTCTTCAGGTCGTCCCAGGTCTTGGGGGCCTCGGTGATGCCCGCCTTGGTGAAGAGCTGCTTGTTGTAGACGAGCGCGAGCGTGTCGGTGACGAACGGCACGCCGTAGGTCTTGCCGTCGTACTTGGCCTGCTCGATCAGGTTGGACTTGAAGTTGCTCTGGTCCGCGAGGGCCTCGGTGCCGTCCAGCGGCAGGAAGTAGCCCTTCTTGGCGAAGGCGGGCGTCCAGCCGACCTCGGAGCGCAGCACGTCCGGGGCGCCCTTGGAGCCGGCGGCCGTGTCGAACTTGTTCTGCGCCTGGTCGAAGGGCACGTTGACGTACTTGACCTTGATGTCCTTGTTGGCGGCCTCGAACTCCTTGACCAAGGCCTGGTACGTCGGTGCCTCGTTGGTGGCGTTGGAGGTGTCCCACCAGGTGATGGTGGTCGGACCGCTCGAGTTGTCGCTGCCGCTGTCATCTCCGCCGCAGGCCGTCGCCGCGAGGGCGAGGGACGCCACCAGCGCGGTGGCTGCTATGCCACGCCGCATGAGTTCTCCTTGAGGGTGAAAGCCCGTGTGGTGCAGGGGCGGTCCCGTCTGACGCTCCTGCCGACTTGCCGACTGCGCCGTTGCCGCCGCCGGGCGTCAGGGAACGTAACAACATTGCAAGCGCCGCGAAAGTCCTTGCAGCAAAAAAGTGCAAGGGATCTCCGAAGTTATCCGGGCGTGACCTCGCAGCGACCACCATGAGACGCTTGTTTACAGCGGTGGAGCGGCGCGGGGGCCTGTTGTGCAAGACTCTGCAAGCTCTTGCCATCACTTTCATGAGGGAGCGCGATGACGCAGCAGTCCGGACCGGGTCGGCCGGCAGGTCGCCCACGGCGCCCAATTGGTGCGCAAGGCGACACTTGGCCGGTACAGTCCCACCCTGTGACCACACGGCTTGCCGACATCGCTGCCCAGGCGGGGGTGAGCGAAGCGACCGTCAGCCGCGTCCTCAACGGGAAGCCGGGCGTCGCCGCCACCACCCGCCAGTCCGTGCTGGCCGCCCTGGACGTGCTGGGGTACGAACGCCCGGTGCGTCTGCGGCAACGCAGCGAGGGCCTGGTGGGCCTGATCACCCCGGAGCTGGAGAACCCGATCTTCCCGGCGCTGGCCCAGGTCATCGGCCAGGCGCTGACCAGGCAGGGATACACGCCCGTCCTCGCCACCCAGACGCCGGGCGGATCGACGGAGGACGAGCTGACGGAGATGCTGGTCGACCGCGGGGTCGCCGGGATCATCTACGTCTCCGGACTGCACGCCGACACCACCGCCGACATGGAGCGCTACGAGCGGCTGCGCGCGCAGGGCGTGCCGTACGTGCTGGTGGACGGCTTCTCGCCGAAGGTGCAGGCGCCGTTCATCTCCCCCGACGACCGCGCGGCGATGACCCTGGCCGTGACGCATCTCGTCTCCCTGGGCCACACCCGCATCGGCCTCGCCCTCGGCCCCAAGCGGTTCGTACCGGTCCAGCGCAAGATCGAGGGCTTCGTGCGCGCGATGCAGGACCAGCTGGGCCTGAGCACCGACGTCATCGAGTCGGAGCTGGTCCAGCACTCGCTCTACACCCTGGAGGGCGGCCAGGCCGCGACGACGGCGCTCATCGGGCGGAACTGCACCGCGGTGGTCTGTGCCAGCGACATGATGGCCCTCGGCGCGATACGGGCGGCACGGCAGCACGGCCTGCAGGTCCCGAAGGACATCTCGGTCGTCGGCTTCGACGACTCCCCGTTGATCGCCTTCACCGACCCGCCGCTGACGACGATCCGCAAGCCGGTCCCGGCGATGGGCCAGGCCGCGGTGCGCACCTTGCTGGAGGAGATCGGCGGGACGCCCGCGCCGCACAGTGAGTTCGTGTTCATGCCGGAACTGGTGGTGCGTGGTTCGACCGCTTCGGCCCCTGGGGACCGTAATCGTCCGTAGGGTGGAGAAATAAGCTGGTACGGACAGTGCGTTGGTAGGAGGTAGAGGAGTCTCCTGGCCGTAGGAAGTGCGCGGTGAACCCGACCAGGGGATGATCGGAGCGGCAAGGCTTTTCTGGCAGACTTTGTGCCCATGGGTGAAGCGACCGTGACACCACTGGAACGCCGCGGAGAGGCCGTTCCGTACCCCGTCACGGCCGAATCCGAACCGGGCCGGCTGCACCGCCTGCGCAAGCCGCGGCACCCCCGCATCTGGTTCGAGATCCTGCTCATCGGGATCAGTTACTGGACGTACTCACTGATCCGCAACGCGGTCCCGGAGCAGAGGGCCGAAGCCCTGCGCAACGCCGACTGGCTGTGGCGGACCGAGCACCACCTGGGCATCGCCGTGGAGGAATCGGTCAACCACGCCGTCAACTCGGTGACGTGGCTGATCGTAGGCATGAACTACTACTACGCCACCCTGCACTTCGTGATCACCCTGGGTGTCCTGGCATGGCTCTACCGCAGCCACCCGGGCCGCTACGCGGCGACCCGCCTGGTCCTCTTCGCGACAACGGTCGTGGCCCTCGTCGGCTACTACCTGTATCCACTGGCACCCCCGCGTCTCATGAACGGCGGCGGCTTCGTCGACACGGTCCTCGTCCACGAGACCTGGGGTTCGATGGCCTCCGGCGACCTGAAGAACATGTCGAACCAGTACGCCGCGATGCCCTCGATGCACATCGGCTGGTCCGTGTGGTGCGGCCTGACGATCTTCGCCCTGGCCAGAATCCCCTGGGTACGCGTCCTCGGCCTCCTCTACCCGGCCGCCACCCTCGTGGTGATCGTCGCCACGGCCAACCACTTCTGGCTGGACGCGGTGGGCGGCGTCCTGTGCCTGGCCTTCGGCTTCGCGGTGGCGGGGGCTTGGTACGGAGCCCTGCCTTACGCACTGCCGAGACTGGTACCGCCGGTTCGGCCCACTACTACCGACGTCCGCAGCGCCTCGATGAACGGCGCGTGACGCCACGCCGGCGGGGCCGCTTCTCCGCCACGACGGCGGGACAGCCGCCGGACGACGGGAGCGGGCCGGGGCGGTGCGTCGCAGCCCGTCGCTCAGCTGGTCCACCGGAGACAAACACACCGCCCCCACCCGACGGACCACCCGCCGCAGGCAAACCGGCCCGCCCCACCGCAGGCAACACCCCCCGCAGGCGAACCGGCCCAACCGCCGGAGGCTGGCTCACGCCCCGTAGAACAGCTCGTCCACCACCGCCCGAGCCCGGCGCGTCGTACGCCGATACCCGTCCAGCATCTCCCCCACATGCCCCGGCCCGTACCCCAGGTACCGCCCCACCGCCGCGAGCTCCCGGCTCTCGGACGGAAACGTGTCCCCGGCCCGCCCCCGCACCAGCATCACCGCGTTCCGCACCCGCGTGGCCAGCACCCACGCCTCGTCCAGGATCCCGGCGTACTCCCCGGAGATGAGCCCGGCAGCACGCGCCGCGGCCAGCGCCTCCCGCGTCCGGGTCGTCCGCAACCCCGGCTCGGCCCACCCGTGCCGCAGCTGCAGCAGCTGCACGGTCCACTCGACGTCCGACAGCCCCCCGGGCCCGAGCTTGGTGTGCAGCTTCGGATCCGCGCCGCGCGGCAGCCGCTCCGACTCCATCCGCGCCTTCAGCCGCCGGATCTCCCGTACGGCCTCCTCCCCGAGCCCCTCCGCCGGATACCGCAGCGGATCGATCAGCTCAATGAACCGCCGCCCGAGACCCTCGTCCCCCGCAACGGGTTCGGCCCGCAGCAGCGCCTGCGACTCCCACACCAGAGACCACCGGCGGTAATACGCCTCGTACGACTTCAGCGTCCGCACCAGCGGCCCCGACTTGCCCTCCGGCCGCAGATCCGCGTCGATCAGCAGCGGCGGATCCGAGCTGGGGATCTGCAGCAGCCGCCGCATCTCGGCGACGACCTTGTTCGCCGCCTCCGAGGCCTCCCGCTCCTCGACGCCCTCACGCGGCTCGTGCACGAACACCACGTCCGCGTCCGACCCGTAGCCCAGCTCGTGCCCGCCGAACCGCCCCATGCCGATCACGGCGAAGCGGGTCGGCAGGGTGTCCCCCCACACCTCCCGCACCACGGCCCGCAACGTCCCCGCGAGCGTCGCGGCCGTCAGGTCCGACACCGCGCCGCCCACCCGGTCGACGAGCGCCCCCTGATCGGGCTCGGCCGGCTGGGTCTCGGTGCCGTAGGAGCTGACGATGTCGGTGGCGGCCGTACGGAACAGTTCCCGCCGCCGTACGCCACGCGCCGCCGTGACCGCCTGCTCGGCGTTCTCGGCCCGCCCCACCGCGGCCAGGATCTCCTGCTCCAGGTGTGCCCGCCCCCGAGGCTCGAGCCCACCCCCGTCGCCCTCGCCGAGCAGGGCCACCGCCTCGGGCGCCCGCATCAGCAGATCGGGCGCCAGCCGCCCCGCCGACAGCACCCGCGCGAGGTTCTCCGCGGCCGCGCCCTCGTCCCTCAGCAACCGCAGGTACCAGGGCGTCTTGCCCAACGCGTCCGACACCTTGCGGAAGTTGAGCAGCCCCGCGTCCGGGTCGGCCGAGTCCGCGAACCAGCCCAACAGCACCGGCAGCAAGGTCCGTTGGATCGCCGCCTTGCGCGTGACGCCGGACGCGAGCGCCTCCAGGTGCCGCAGCGCGGACGCCGGGTCCGCGTACCCGAGGGCGACCAGCCGCTCCCGCGCCGCCTCCAGGCTCAGCCGCGCCTCGCCGGGGGCGAGCTGCGCGACGGCGTCGAGGAGCGGGCGGTAGAACAGCTTCTCGTGCAGACGGCGTACGACGCCGGCGTGCCGCTTCCACTCGCGGTTCAGCTCGGCGACCGGGTCGGTGCGCAGGCCGAGGGAGCGTCCGATGCGGCGCTGATCGGCCTCGTCCTCGGGGACGAGATGGGTGCGGCGCAGCCGGTAGAGCTGGATGCGGTGCTCCATGGAGCGCAGGAACCGGTAGGCCTCGTCGAGCTGTGTGCCGTCGTCCCGCCCGACGTACCCGCCCGCGGCCAGCGCCTGCAGCGCGTCGAGCGTGGTGCCGCTGCGCAGCGAGGCGTCCGTCCGCCCGTGCACCAACTGCAGCAGCTGCACGGCGAACTCGACGTCGCGCAGTCCCCCGGGGCCGAGCTTGAGCTCGCGCTCGATCTCGGCGGCGGGGATGTTCTCGACCACCCGCCGCCGCATCTTCTGCACGTCGGTGACGAAGTTCTCGCGCTCGGCGGCCTTCCACACCATCGGTTCGAGCGCGGCGATGTACTCCTCGCCCAGCTCGATGTCGCCGGCCACGGGGCGGGCCTTGAGCAGCGCCTGGAACTCCCAGGTCTTGGCCCAGCGCTGGTAGTAGGCGAGATGGCTGCTGAGCGTGCGCACCAGCGGACCGTTTCTGCCCTCGGGCCGCAGATTGGCGTCGACGGGCCAGATGGACCCCTCGACGGTGGTCTCGGAGCACACCCGCATCATGTGCGAGGCCAGTTTGGTCGCGGCGCGCAGTGCCTTGCCCTCGTCGGCCCCTTCGGCGGCCTCGCCCACGAAGATCACATCGACGTCGGACACGTAGTTGAGCTCGTGGCCCCCGCACTTGCCCATCGCGATGACCGCCAGCCGGCACAGCGCGGCGTCGTCGGGCGCGGCGGCGCGGGCGATGGCGAGGGCGGCGCGCAGGGTCGCGGTGGCGAGGTCGGCTAGTTCGGCGGCGGTCTCGGCGACGTCGGTGGTGCCGCACACGTCTCGGGCGGCGATGGACAGCAGACAGCGCCGGTAGGCGACGCGCAGGGACACCGGGTCGACGGCCGCGGCGAGCCCGCGTTCGAACTCGTCCACCCCCGGATGCAGGTCGCGCGGCTCGTACATGACGAGCGCCTGCCAGTCGCTCGGGTGCCGCGCCAGGTGGTCGGCGAGCGCGGCGGAGGCGCCGAGCACCCCGAGCAGCCGGTCGCGCAGCGGCTTGGCCGCTATCAGCGTGTCGAGCAGCTCGCGGCGTGCGACCGGTTCCCGCTGCGCCTCGAGGAGCCGTACGAGACCGTGCAGGGCGAGATCCGGATCGGCGGTCGCGCCGAGCGCCTCGAGGAGCACCGGGTCGTTGCGAACAGTGGCGAGCTCCGCGCTCTCCAGCAGCCGCTCGGCGGCCGAGGGATCGGTGAAACCGTGCCGCAGCAGCCTGCTGAACGTACTGCTCCTGCGCCCCGGCGCCGTCATGCCCCGTCTCCCGTCGGATCAAGGTCGTACCCGCTCGAGCGTAACCGCAGTACCTGGGAGGAGCGCCGCGGCGTGCGGCGATGAGTTCCGCAGGCCCGGAGGGTCTGCCCTGTCGTAGGGACACGACAGGAGGTCGGCCGATGCCCGACAACGAACCCGAGACCCTTCTCGACCCCCGTTACAGCGACACGTCAGCCACCGCCACCCCTTGGCCCGAGGCCGAGGCCCTGCTCGCCGAGGCCGAGCTGTTCTGGATCTCGACGGTACGACCGGACGGGCGGCCGCATTCCCCCATAGCCCTGAAGGCATGGGGGGACCCCCATCACCGCTGCCCGCGGTCTGGGCGCACGGCGCCCTGCACTTCTGCACCGGGCCGGAGAAGCGCAAGGCACGCAACCTCGCGGAGAACCCGCAGGTCGTGCTGACCACCGGCACCGGCACCTGGAACAAGGGCTACGACCTGGTGGTGGAGGGCGAGGCTGCGCGCGTGTCCGACGACGGCAGGCTGCGCGAGCTGGCCGCGGCGTGGGAGGCGAAGTACGGCGGTTTCTGGCACTTCGAGGTACGGGATGGCTATTTCCACCACGGTCCTGGCCACGCCGCCGTCTTCGCGGTGGCGCCGCGCACGGTTTTCGGCTTCGGTAAGGGGGAGCCGTTCAGCCAGACGCGCTGGCGGTTCGACTGACGTCGACAAGGGAGTCACGCCATGGACATGAGCCTCGAAGTGATCCTGCTGCCGGTCTCCGACGTGGACCGGGCCAAGGAGTTCTATCGCGACAAGGTCGGCTTCCACGTCGACCTCGACGGCGAGGTGATGCCCGGGGTCCGGATCGTCCAGCTGACACCGCCGGGTTCGGGCTGTTCCATCGCCCTGGTGGACGGACTGAGGGTCCCGACGGGCACACCGCAGCCGGGCACGTACCACGGCATGCAACTCTGCGTGACGGACGCCAAGGCGGCCTACGAGGAGCTCAAGTCCCGCGGCCTCGAGGTGACCGAGCCCCAGCAGTTCGCACCCCAGGACGGCGCCACGTTCATGTACTTCAAGGACCCGGACGGCAACGGCTGGGCGATCCAGGAGTACAAGCGACGACTGACGGAGCCACTCCACCAGGTACTGGCGAAACTGGCGGCTCAGTAGCGCCCCTTCAGGGGCGCGGGGCCGTCAACGCGACCCCACGCCCCAACGGCGAACGAACCGTTACAGCACAGGCAGATTCTTCCGAAGCTCGAACGCGGTCACCTCGGACCGGTACTCCTCCCACTCCTGCCGCTTGTTGCGCAGGAAGAAGTCGAAGACGTGCTCGCCGAGCGTCTCGGCGACAAGATCGCTGCGTTCCATCAGCGTCAGCGCCTCGCCGAGGTTCTGCGGCAGCGGCTCGATGCCCATCGCGCGGCGCTCCGCGTCGGAGAGGGCCCAGACGTCGTCCTCGGCGCCGGGCGGGAGCTCGTAGCCCTCCTCGATGCCCTTGAGGCCGGCGGCCAGCATCACCGCGTACGCCAGGTACGGGTTGGCGCCGGAGTCGAGGGAGCGGACCTCCACGCGCGCGGAGCCGGTCTTGCCGGGCTTGTACATCGGGACGCGGACCAGGGCCGAGCGGTTGTTGTGGCCCCAGCAGATGTAGGACGGGGCCTCGCCGCCGGCGCCCGCGGTGCGCTCGGAGCCGCCCCAGATGCGCTTGTAGGAGTTGACCCACTGGTTGGTGACGGCCGAGGTCTCCGCCGCGTGCCGCAGCAGGCCGGCGATGAAGGAGCGGCCGACCTTGGAGAGCTGGTACTCGGCGCCGGACTCGTAGAACGCGTTGCGGTCGCCCTCGAAGAGGGAGAGGTGCGTGTGCATGCCCGAGCCGGGGTGCTCGGAGAACGGCTTCGGCATGAACGTCGCCTGGACGCCCTGCTCCAGCGCCACCTGCTTCATGACCAGGCGGAACGTCATGACGTTGTCCGCTGTGGACAGGGCGTCGGCGTACCGCAGGTCGATCTCCTGCTGGCCGGGGGCGCCCTCGTGGTGGGAGAACTCGACCGAGATGCCCATCGACTCCAGCATGGTGATCGCCTGGCGGCGGAAGTCCATGCCGACGTTCTGCGGGGTGTGGTCGAAGTAGCCGGAGTTGTCGGCGGGGGTCGGGCGGGTGCCGTCGACCGGCTTGTCCTTCAGGAGGAAGAACTCGATCTCGGGGTGGGTGTAGAAGGTGAAGCCCAGGTCGGAGGCTCGGGCCAGGGCGCGCTTCAGGACGTAGCGCGGGTCGGCGAAGGACGGGGAGCCGTCCGGCATGAGGATGTCGCAGAACATGCGGGCGGTGCCGGGGGCCTCCGCGCGCCAGGGCAGTACCTGGAAGGTCGAGGGGTCCGGCTTGGCGATCATGTCGGACTCGTAGACCCGGGCGAAGCCCTCGATCGCGGAGCCGTCGAAGCCGATGCCCTCGTCGAAGGCCTGTTCCAGCTCGGCCGGGGCCACGGCCACGGACTTGAGGAAGCCCAGCACGTCCGTGAACCACAGCCGTACGAACCGGATGTCGCGCTCCTCCAACGTCCGGAGCACGAACTCCTGCTGCTTGTCCATCTTCCGCTTCCCCATCCTTGCTGGTCAGGCCGCCTGTCTCCGGTACCGCGGGAGGCGGTCGGGCACCTGAGCATCCCACCACAACAGCATTTCATGCGCGTTGCGGACCTTGATCGCCGAAGCGACCGCGGCCCGAACGCCTCACGTCGGGCAGGTGTACTGCTCTTCCGCCCATCTTGCCTGCTCGGACCGACATCCGTAATGGCCGACCCCTTTCCTGCGCGAGCTCCTGCGTGAGCGACACCACTTCCCTTTAATTTGCATCTTGGATGCAAGTTTAAATACGGTGCCGATCAGCCGAGCCACAAGGAGCCCCGATGCTGTCCGAGCCGTCCGCCGCCACCGTCCGCGCCACCCTCCCCGCCGTCGGGGCGGCCCTGGGCGAGATCACCGAGCGCTTCTACGCCGGGATGTTCGCCGCCCACCCCGAGCTGCTGCGCGACCTCTTCAACCGCGGCAACCAGGCCGCCGGCACCCAGCGTCAGGCCCTGGCCGGTTCGATCGCCGCCTTCGCGACGCACCTCCTGGAGCACCCGGACCGGCGGCCCGACGCGATGCTCGGCCGGATCGCCCACAAGCACGCGTCGCTGGGCGTCACGCCCGAGCAGTACGCGATCGTCCACGAGCACCTCTTCGCCGCCATCGCCGATGTGCTGGGCGAGGCCGTCACCCCCGAGGTGGCGGCCGCCTGGGACGAGGTCTACTGGCTGATGGCGAACGCGCTGATCGCGATCGAGAAGCGGCTGTACGAGGAGGCCCGCGAGCCCGGCTGGCGGGACTGGCAGGTCGTGGAGCGGGTCACGGAGACCGCCGACGTCGTGACCTTCCGGCTGCGGCCCGTCGACGGCGGACCGGTGGCCGGCTTCCGCGCGGGGCAGTACGTCTCCGTACGCGTCGAGCTCCCGGACGGTGCCCGCCAGATACGGCAGTACAGCCTCTCCGGGGCGCCGGACGCGACGGTGCGGCAGATCAGCGTGAAGCGGGTCCACGACGGCACGGCACCCGACGGCGAGGTCTCGAACCACCTCCACGCGCGCGTGCGCGAGGGCAGCGTTCTGCAGCTGTCGGCCCCCTACGGCGACCTCGTCCTCGACGACGCCGCGGACACGCCCCTGCTGCTCGCCTCCGCCGGCATCGGCGTGACCCCGATGGTCGCGATGCTGGAGCAGCTCGCCGAGTCCGGGCACCGCGCCCCGGTCACCGTCGTGCACGCAGACCGCTCCCCCGCCGAGCACGCCCTGCGCGACGACCAGGAGGCGTACGCGGGGAAGCTGCCGGAGGCGGCTGTCCACTTCTGGTACGAGGAGGACGCCCCGGCGGCCGCCCACTCGGGGCTCGCCGACCTCGCGCGCGTGCCCGTCGCGCCCGGCACGCGCGCGTACCTGTGCGGCCCGCTGCCGTTCATGCGCGCGGTACGGGCCCAGCTGATCGAGAAGGGCGTGGCACCGGCCGACATCCACTACGAGGTGTTCGGGCCGGATCTGTGGCTGGCCCAGGAGGGCTGAGCGCTCCACTGCAGGCGCCGCGCTGTGCCGTCGATCGTCTGCGGCGCCATCGTGGCCGGTCGCGCCCGCGCGGCGGAGCCGCATGATCGATGCGGCCCTGCACCCCTTCAGGCCGCTGCCGGACCGCAGCGGACTTCGCCCGACCTGCCCGGGACTCCGCAAAGGCGACTGGAGGGCCCTTCTGATGGGTCTCCGTGGGACAAGGAGCGGCGTCCGGCGAGTGGGGCACCTCCCACGCCCTTTGAGGCAGTGGAGGAGCGTGCCGGGCGTCGCGACGCCGCGGAGATCCCTCAGAAGGGCCCTAAGACGCCCGGCCGATCTCCAGCAGCAACGGCCCCGTCGGGGCGGCGACCATGTCGTTCACGGTCAGCGGGTCCAGCGAGGCGTAGAACGCCTCCTGGGCCCGGCGCAGCGCGCCGCGCAGCCGGCAGGCGGAGTTCAGGGGGCACGGTGTGGCGCCCTCGCACTCGACGACGTCGCCCTCCCCCTCGAAGGCGCGGACGAGGGCGCCCACGGACGCCGTGCGGCCCTTCTCGGTGAGGGAGAGCCCGCCGCCCCGGCCGCGCCGGGCGTCGAGCAACCCCATATGCTGGAGTTCGGCGACGACCTTCGCCAGGTGCGTGTACGGCACGTCCATGTCCGCCGCGACCTCGCGGGTCGTGGGGCTGGACCCGCCGGTGACGGCGAGCCTCATGAGGACACGCAGGGCCAGGTCGGTGGAGCGCAGCAGCCGCATACCCGCAGCCTAAATAATGCGCATCCGCGGTTCAAAATATCGGCGGTGCGGTGCGCCGGGGGGCCGTACCGATCCGGCCGATGCTGTGCCCTCCCTGCGGGTCGTCACTCCTGCCCCATTACGATCAGCGCACCGACTGTCCCTTTCCCCCCGAAGGACACACCCCATGGCCGCGAAGAAGAGCAGCACCGGCGCACGCAAGGCGCGCATAGAAGAGATGCGGCGCGCGGAGCAGGCCCGCGAGCGGCGCAACCGGATCCTCACGATCGCGGCGAGCGTCGTGGTGGTCGCGGGGCTCGTCGTCGGCGGTGTCTTCGTCGTGAAGTCGCAGGGCGGGGACAAGGACGAGGCGAGCGACGCCAATAGCTCGGGCAGTTTCGTCATGGGCTCGGACGGGGTGAAGACCTGGAAGGGGAAGCTGGGCCGCACCCACGTCACCAAGACCGTGAAGTACCCGGCGGAACCCCCGGTCGGCGGTGACCACAACCCGGTCTGGCTGAACTGCAACGGCAACGTCTACACCGAGCCGGTCAACAACATGAACGCCGTGCACTCGCTGGAGCACGGCGCCGTCTGGGTGACGTACAACAGCAAGGCGTCGAAGGCCGACGTCGACGCGCTCGCGGCCAAGGTGAAGAAGACGCCGTACACGCTGATGAGCCCGGACGAGAAGCAGGCGGACCCGATCATGCTCACGGCATGGGGCCACCAGCGCACGGTGACGGGCGCGAGCGACCCGAACGTCGACAAGTTCTTCGAGAAGTTCGTGCAGGGCGAGCAGACGCCCGAGCCGGGTGCCTCGTGCACCGGCGGGACGATGAAGTGAGGAAGCACGCGGGCTGGATCGCGGGAACCGCGGCGGCGGCACTCGTCGCCGCCGGCGCGATCACCTATGCCCTCGCCGAGGACGGCGGCTCGGGTGCGACGACGCCGTCCGCCGACTCCGCGGACGCCGGGTTCGCGCGCGACATGGCCGTGCACCACCAGCAGGCCGTCGAGATGTCGTACATCGTGCGCGACCGCACCGAGGACGAGGAAGTGCGCCGCCTCGCCTACGACATCGCGCAGACGCAGGCCAACCAGCGCGGCATGCTGCTGGGCTGGCTGGACCTGTGGGGGCTGCCGAAGGTGTCGTCGGACGCGCCGATGACGTGGATGGGCATGGGCGACATGGCCTCCGGCAAGGACGGCGCGCTGATGCCGGGCATGGCGACCGACACCGAGCTGAAGAAGCTCGAGACGCTCAGCGGCAAGCAGGCCGAGGTCTTCTACCTCCAGCTCATGACGGACCATCACAAGGGTGGCGTCCACATGGCCGAGGGCTGTGCCGCCAAGTGCACCGTCGGGGTGGAGAAGCGGCTGGCGCAGGGCATGGTCGACGCGCAGGAGTCGGAGATCGAACTGATGGCGGGCATGCTGAAGGAGCGGGGAGCCGAGGCACGGCCCTAGCGCCCTGAGTCGCAGCACCGTGAAGTCATGGGGATTTCCCTGGAGTTCGCGGACGTAACCGCCAAATTCCCCCACACAGCGCTTACTTGGGCTCCTTTTGGTTTCCTCATTCCCCTGGCATGAACGGTTCATCGCAAGAGTGGCCACCTCGAGTGATCCACTCGCGAACGAACCGCACAGGGGGTTTTATGAGATCCAACCGCGCCAAGGTGCGCGCCGGAGTGGGCCTGGCGGCGACACTGCCCATGCTCGCGGGTGCGCTGGCGCTCGGCATACCCGCGGCGCACGCCGCGGACAACCCGAACCGTGACACGCTGGCCGGGACCAAGCCCGCGTGGGCCACGGCCAAGGCGGACAAGGGCGCGACCTCGAACAGCGCCCAGGTCTCCGCCCGGGTCTACCTCGCCGGCCGGGACGCGTCGGGCCTCGCCGCCTACGCCAGGGCCGTGTCCGACCCGAACTCCGCCGCGTACGGCAGGTATCTGAACGCCGAGCAGGCCCAGGCCCGCTTCGGCGCGACCAAGGCCCAGGTGGCCGCGGTCAGGTCCTGGCTGACGTCGGCCGGTCTGAAGGTCACGGGCGTCACGCAGCACTATGTCTCCGTCACCGGCGACGTGGCCGCCGCCGAGAAGGCGTTCGGCACCCAGCTGCACAACTTCGCCAAGGGCTCGAAGACCTACCGCGCACCGTCGACGACGACCTCCGCCCCGGAGAGCCTGAACGGCGCCGTCCTGACCGTCACCGGCCTGGACAACGCGCCGCACAAGGCGACCCACGCCGACCAACTGCCGCCTCCGGACGCCGTGTTCAAGAACTCCGGGCCGTTCTCCTCGTACTACGGCTCGAACATCGCGACCACGCTGCCGGACGCGTACGGCACGAAGATCCCGTACGCGGTGCAGGGCTACACCGGCAAGCAGCTGCGGGCCGCGTACGGCGCCGGCACCCGCACGGGCAAGGGGGTGCGGGTCGCCATCACCGACGCGTACGCCTCACCTACCATCGCCTTCGACGCGGCCACCTACGCGAAGAAGCACGGCGACGCGGCGTACACCAGCGGCCAGCTGCGCCAGGTGCTGCCCAAGAACTACACCAAGACCGACGAGTGCGGCGCCGCCGGCTGGTACGGC
The DNA here is from genome assembly GCF_040782645.1 of Streptomyces sp. HUAS ZL42. Taxonomy (GTDB): domain Bacteria; phylum Actinomycetota; class Actinomycetes; order Streptomycetales; family Streptomycetaceae; genus Streptomyces. The sequence continues at coordinate 7,074,150 of NZ_CP160403.1, read as the reverse complement.
GAGGAGACCCTCGACGTCGAGGCCGTGCACGCGGTCGCGCCGGCCGCGCAGATCACGTACGTCGGCGCCTCGTCCTGCTACGACGACGACCTGCTCGACTCGCTCAGCAAGATCGTCGACAACCACCTCGCCGACATCGTCTCCAACTCGTGGGGCGACATCGAGGCCAACCAGACGCCGGACCTCGCGGCCGCCTACGACCAGGTCTTCCAGTTCGGCGCGGTCGAGGGCATCGGCTTCTACTTCTCCTCAGGCGACAACGGCGACGAGGTCGCGGGCACCGGGACGAAGCAGGTCGACACCCCGGCCAACTCGGCGTGGGTGACGGCGGTCGGCGGTACCTCGCTGGCGGTCGGCAAGGGCGACAGGTACCTGTGGGAGACCGGCTGGGGCACCGAGAAGGCCCTGCTGTCGGACGACGGCAAGAGCTGGGTGAACTTCCCGGGCGCCTTCACCTCGGGCGCGGGCGGCGGGACCAGCAGGACGGTCGCCGAGCCCTACTACCAGAAGGGCGTCGTCCCGAACACGCTCGCGACGGCGAACAACCCGGCCGGCAACCGCGTCGTCCCGGACATCGCGGCGATCGCCGACCCGAACACCGGCTTCAAGGTCGGCCAGACGCAGACCTTCCCGGACGGGTCGCAGCAGTACAGCGAGTACCGCATCGGCGGCACCTCGCTGGCCGCGCCGGTCATCGCGGCCGTCCAGGCCCTGGCCCAGGAGGCCCGCGGCGGCAAGCCGATCGGCTTCGCCAACCCGGCGATCTACGCCAAGTACGGGTCGAAGGTGTACCACGACGTCACGGACAACCCGACGGGCTCCGGCCTGGCGGTGGCCCGCGTCGACTTCGCGAACGGCTATGACGCGTCCGAAGGCCTGATCACCTCGGTCCGCAGCCTCGGCAAGGACAGCTCGCTGTCCGCGGTGAAGGGCTACGACGACGTGACCGGCGTGGGTTCGCCCGCGGCCGGATACGTGGAGTCGTACGGCCGCCGCTGACGACGGCACCCTGCTGATGGGGTGGCGTGGGGTATCCGACATCCCGCACCACCCCATCGTGTCGCTCTGACGATTACACTGAGCGCGTGCCTCCGTTGAACTTCTGGTCGATCTATCAGCACGGCTTCGCACGCGTCGCGGCATGTACGGGCCACACCGTCATCGCGGACCCGCATGCCAACGCCGAAGCGGTCCTGCGTCACGTGCGCCGGTGCGCCGAGGAGGGGGTGGCGGTCGCCGTCTTCCCGGAGATGGTGCTGTGCGGTTACTCGATCGAGGATCTGTTGCTGCAGGACGCGCTCCTCGACCAGGTCGAGGAGGCGCTGCAGGAGGTGGTGGCCGGCTCGGCGGACCTGCTGCCGGTGCTGGTCGTCGGGGCACCGCTGCGCCACCGCAACCGGATCTACAACTGTGCGGTGATCGTGCACCGCGGCCGCGTCCTCGGTGTCGTACCCAAGTCGTACCCGCCGAACTACCGGGAGTTCTACGAGCGCCGGCAGATCGCCGACGGCGCCGACGAGCGCGGCGGGTCGATCCGCGTCGGCGGCGAGGCCGTACCGTTCGGCGTGGATCTGCTGTTCGCGGCGGGGGACGTGCCCGGTCTCGTGCTGCACGCCGAGATCTGCGAGGACATGTGGGTGCCCGTGCCGCCCAGTGCGGAGGCGGCCCTCGCCGGAGCGACCCTCCTCGTCAATCTCTCGGGCAGCCCCATCACGGTCGGGCGGGCCGAGGACCGCAAGCTGCTGTGCCGCTCGGCGTCCTCCCGCTGCCTCGCCGCGTACGTCTACGCGGCGGCCGGCCTCGGCGAGTCGACCACCGACCTGTCCTGGGACGGCCAGGCCATGGTCTACGAGAACGGCGCGCTGCTGGCGGAGACGGAGCGTTTCCCGCTCGGCGACAGTCACGCGGTGGCCGACGTGGACCTCGACCTGCTGCGGCAGGAGCGGCAGCGGATGGGCACGTTCGACGACAACCGACGTACGCACCGCGCGCGGACCGGCGACTTCAGGACGGTCGCCTTCGAGCTCGATCCGCCGCTCACCGACCTGGGGCTGCGCCGTCGCCTGGAGCGCTTCCCGTTCGTGCCGGCCGACCCCGACCGCCTCGCCCTGGACTGCTTCGAGGCGTACAACATCCAGGTCGAGGGGCTCCAGCAGCGCCTCGCGTCGATCGGCGGCGCGAAGGTGGTCATCGGGGTGTCGGGCGGCCTGGACTCCACGCACGCGCTGATCGTCGCCGCCCGCGCGATGGACCGCGCGGGCCGCCCGCGCAGCGACATCCTGGCCTGGACCCTGCCCGGCTTCGCCACCAGCGACCACACCAAGGACAACGCCCACAAGCTGATGAACTCGCTCGGCGTCACCGCGGCCGAGCTGGACATCACGCCGACCGCACGGCTGATGCTCAAGGAGATGGGCCACCCGTTCGCCTCCGGCGAGCCCGTGTACGACGTCACCTTCGAGAACGTTCAGGCCGGACTGCGCACCGACTACCTGTTCCGGCTCGCCAACCAGCGCGGCGGCATCGTCCTCGGCACCGGCGACCTCTCCGAACTGGCCCTCGGCTGGTCCACGTACGGCGTGGGCGACCAGATGAGCCACTACAACGTCAACTCGGGCGTGCCGAAGACGCTGATCCAGCATCTGATCCGCTGGGTCATCAGCAGTGGCCAGTTCGACGACGAGACCGGCAAGACGCTCGCGGCGATCCTCGACACGGAGATCAGCCCGGAACTCGTGCCGGGCGAGGAGATGCAGTCCACCGAGTCCAAGATCGGCCCGTACGCGCTGCACGACTTCACCCTCTTCCACGTGCTGCGGTACGGCTTCCGGCCGTCGAAGATCGCCTTCCTGGCCTGGCACGCCTGGCACGACCCGGAGGCCGGCGCCTGGCCGCCGAACTTCCCGGAGGCCAAGCGGGTCGCGTACGACCTGCCCGAGATCCGGCAGTGGCTGGAGGTCTTCTGCCGTCGCTTCTTCGCGTTCGCGCAGTTCAAGCGGTCGGCCATGCCGAACGGGCCGAAGGTCTCGGCCGGCGGTTCGCTCTCACCGCGCGGCGACTGGCGCGCACCGTCCGACAGTTCGGCACGGGCCTGGCTGCGCGACCTCGCCCGCTTCGACATCCCTGAGGCGGGACGGTGACCGCGCCGATCACGGACGGCCGGCGCGGGTGGGTCTGACCGGCGACCGGGGGCTCCGCCCCGGCCCTCCGTGCCCATGCGTCACGACGCCGACGTATCGACCTTCACACGCGCCACCACCGGCAGATGGTCACTGCCCGTCTCCGGCGCCGTCCACGAGCTCATCGGCTCGACGCCCTGGACCAGGATCTGGTCGATCCGCGCCATGGGGAACGACGCCGGCCAGCTGAAGCCGAAGCCGCTGCCCGCCGCGCCCTGGGTGGAGCGCATCTGGGAGGTGACCGCGTTGAGGGCGCGGTCGTTCATCGTGCCGTTCAGGTCGCCGAGCAGGATCTTCCTGGGGAGCTTCTCGTCGGCGATGGCCTCGCCCAGCGCGTCCGCGCTCTTGTCGCGCTGCCGGGCGGTGAAGCCGGCCTCCATCTTCACGCGGACCGACGGGAGATGGGCGACGTACACCGCGACCTGGCCCTCTGGTGTCGTCGCCGTGGCGCGCATGGCGCGGGTCCAGCCCAGCTTGATGTCGACCGGCTTCGCGCCGCTCAGCGGGTACTTGCTCCACAGCCCGACCGTGCCCTGCACCGAGTGGTACCGGTAAGTCGACGCCAGCGCCTTCTCGTACACGGGAACCGCCGAGGCCGTCAGCTCCTCCAGTGCCAGCACGTCCGCGCCGGAGGCGGCCACGTCACGGGCGGTGCCGGACGGGTCGGCGTTCTCGGCGTTGACGTTGTGCGTGGCCACCGTGAGGTCGCCGCCGGGGCCCGTCTTGTCGCCGAGCAGCCCGCCGAAGAGGTTCAGCCACACGATCACCGGCAGCAGCGTCGCGAGCAGCGCGGTCGCGGACCTGCGCAGCAGGGCCAGGAGGAGAAGGAGCGGGATCAGCAGGCCCAGCCAGGGCAGGAAGGTCTCGGTGAGACTGCCGAGGTTGCCGTACCGGTTCGGGATGCGCGAGTGCAGCAGCATCACCAGGGCGAGGAGCACGGCGATCGCGGCGAGGGCGATGCCGCGGCGCCAGATTCCGGGGTCGCCGCGCCAGCCGGTGACCAGGCGGTTCGTCAGGCGCCGGAGCCGGTGACCCCGCTGCTCGTCCGCCGAGCCGCCGCCGTCCGTCTCCGTCACGTACGCCTGCTGCGCCATACCGTCGCCTCACTACCTGCCGTGCACACCGTCGTCCCCCGGGTACGACCCTAGGGGATGATCGGTTCCGTTCGTGCCGTCCTGCGACGGCCGTACTGGCACGAGGACGTGGAAGGCGGCGTTCGGAGTTCCGAACAAGGCGTGGTGGATGTGCTCTGTGACGAAACGCGCACATTGGGGAGCGCTCCCGCCCGCCTACGAACTGACGGGCCGTAGTCCCTCGAGCAGGGTGTCGACGATCTGCTCCGACATGCCGTCCGGGAGTTCGGCGTCCGGGCGCAGGACGGAGCGCACCAGCATGGGGCCGACGAAGAGGTCGTTGACGAGTTCGAGGTCGATGTCCTGCCGCAGTTCCCCGTTCTCCCGGCCGCGGCGCAGGACTTCCAGGCCGAGTCTGCGCTGCGGGGCGATCACGGTCGCGTCGTAGGCGTTCCAGATCCTGGGGCTGCTCTTCATCTGGGCGTGGACGTTGCGCAGGATCGCCGACTGCCGTCTGGCCAGGCCGCGCTGCCGGAACGTCTCGAGCAGCACGACCAGGTCGTCGCGCATCGAGGTGCCGGGCAGTTCGGGGTCGTCGGGCTCGACGGAGCGCACCACGTCGACGAAGAGTTCCTCCTTGCCGCTCCAGCGGCGGTAGATGGTGGCCTTGCCGACGCCCGCGGTGCGGGCGATGCGCTCGATGGAGAGCTCGGCGAGCGGCACGCCGTCCTCCAGGAGCTTCATCGTGCCCTCCAGGATGGCCCGTTCCGCGGCCTCGCTGCGGGGGCGCCCCTTGGCGCCGCCTTCCGGGCGGGGCCGGCTGCCGGCAAGACTCACTTCAGTCCGTCCCTTCGTTGTACCGGGGGAAATTCTCCCCCCCGAGTACGGCAGTGCGGCTCGAGGCAGGCTGAACCACTACTCCCCCGCGGTCACCAACGCGGCCTCCTCCTGGTCCTTCTGACGGGCCGGCGCCTTCCCAGGCAGGAACAGCGCGAGCACGACCGCGCCGATCACCGCCACACCGGCTCCGCACAACGCGGTGACGTGCATCGCGTGCAGGAAGGCGTCGTTGGCGGGCGCGACGAGGGACTCGCCCTGCTTGCCGAGTTTCGCAGCGACTCCCAGCGTGGCCTCGATGGACTCTCCGGCCGTGTCGCGCAGGGAGGGGGGCACCACGCCCAGCTTGTCCTCGATGCCCGAGCGGTACGCCGTGGACAGCGCCGAGCCGAGCACGGCGATGCCCAGGGCGCCGCCGACCTGGCGGAAGGTGTTGCTGAGCGCGGAGGCCGAGCCGGCCTTCTCGCGGGGCAGGGCCTGCATGATGACGACGCTGGTCGGGGTCATGATGTGCGCCATGCCGGTGCCCATGAGGAAGAAGACGACCTCCAGGACCCAGATCGGCGTGTCCTTGTCCAGCGTGGCGAACGCGCTCAGCGTCGCGGCGCAGAGCAGCATGCCGCCGGTGGTCGTCGCCTTGTTGCCGAAGCGGTCGACCAGGAGCCGGGCGCGCGGCGCGAAGATCAGCTGGGCGGCGGCCAGCGGCAGCATCAGCAGGCCGGTCTGCAGCGGCGAGTAGCCGCGCACGGTCTGGGTGTAGAAGACGGAGAAGAAGGTCACGCCCATCAGCGCGAAGAAGACCAGGGCCAGGGCGGCGATCGCGGCCGAGAAGACCTTGTTCTTGAAGTACGTGACGTCGATGGAGGGGTGGTCGCTGCGCTTCTCGAACACGACGAACGCGACGAGGACGGCGAGACCGGCGGCGATGGTCGACAGCACGGTCACGTCCGTGAAGTCGGCCAGTTCGCCGCCCTTGATGATGCCGTAGACGAGCAGGACCAGGCCCACGACGGACAGCGCGACGCCGACGGGGTCGATCCGCCCGGGGTGGGGGTCGCGGGAGTCGGGCACCAGCCACAGCATCAGCCCGATCGCGAGGATCACGATCGGCACGTTGACGAGGAAGACCGAGCCCCACCAGAAGTGGTCGAGCAGTACACCACCGGTGATGGGCCCGATGGCGATGGCGAGGCCCACGCCGCCCGCCCAGAGGCCGATGGCCTTGGGCTGCTCCTCGCGCTCGAAGACGTTCATGAGGACGGCGAGGGTGGCCGGCATGACGAAGGCGGCACCGAGGGCCATCAGGGCACGGAAGGCGATGAGCTGGCCGGGCGAGCCGGACTCGGCGGCGAGGGCCGAGCCGATGCCGAACACCGCGAGGCCGCCGAGCAGAACCTTCTTGCGGCCGATGCGGTCGCCGAGCAGGCCGGCGGTGAACAGCAGTCCCGCGAAGACGAGGGTGTAGGAGTTGATCGCCCACTCCAGCTCGCTCTGGGTGGCGCCGAGGCCGGTCGGGGCCGGGGTCGAGATCGTCTTGATGGCGACGTTCAGGATCGAGTTGTCGAGCACCACGATCAGCAGGCTCAGCATCAGGACGCCGAGGATCGCCCAACGACGCCGGTGCACCGCTTCCGGGACCCGGGAGGCAGGGACGGCAGGAGTAGTCATACGGTCGAGCCTAGGCGCATTTCGATACGGAACCGTCTCGTATCGGAATCCTTTGCAGAGACCTTAAGACCTTTACCGCGACCTTAAGAACGGACCTGGGCCATGGGACGTACGACGGGCCCGGGCGTACGACGTCGGTCTCGGCGAGTGACCGAAGTCCCGTGTCCCGGTCTGGCCGCGCGTGGCACGAGGTGCCACCATGGAGACGGTCCGGGGACGCCGTCAGGGCGCCTCGAGATGACGTAAGGAGCCGTTGCAATGACGCAGCTTTCGGCTGCCCGCACTGCGCAGAACAGGCCCTCCGACGGCAGCAAGGCGCTGTACGGGGGGAAGGGCACCCGTCGTATCACCGTGCGCGACATCGCCGCAGCCAAGGAGCGCGGCGAGAAGTGGCCCATGCTCACCGCGTACGACGCGATGACCGCGTCCGTCTTCGACGAGGCCGGGATCCCGGTGATCCTGGTCGGCGACTCGGCGGGCAACTGCCACCTCGGGTACGAGACCACCGTGCCCGTCACCCTCGACGAGATGACCATGCTGTCGGCGGCGGTCGTGCGCGGCACCCAGCGCGCCCTGATCGTCGGCGACCTCCCCTTCGGCTCGTACCAGGAGGGGCCGGTACAGGCGCTGCGCTCGGCGACGCGGCTGGTGAAGGAGGCCGGCGTCGGCGCGGTGAAGCTGGAGGGCGGTGAGCGCTCGCACCGCCAGATCGAGCTGCTGGTGGAGTCCGGCATCCCGGTCATGGCGCACATCGGGCTGACCCCGCAGTCGGTGAACGCGATGGGCTACCGGGTGCAGGGCCGGGGCGACGAGGCGGCGGCGCGGCTGCTGCGGGACGCGAAGGCCGTGCAGGACGCGGGCGCGTTCGCGGTCGTCCTGGAACTGGTTCCGGCGGAGCTCGCCGCGGAGGTCACGCGTCTGCTGCACATCCCGACGGTCGGGATCGGGGCGGGCGCGGAGACGGACGCGCAGGTGCTGGTCTGGACGGACATGCTGGGGCTGACGTCCGGGCGGGTGCCGAAGTTCGTGAAGCAGTACGCCAATCTGCGCGAGGTCATGGGCGACGCGGTCAAGGCGTTCGCGGAGGACGTCGTCGGCGGGACGTTCCCGTCGGAGGAACACTCCGTCCACTGAGGCCATAGCGGCACGCAGGCAGCCCGCCGATCATCCCCCGTCGGCGGGCTGCTGCCTTTGCGCCTAAGCCGGCGCCGCTCTCGCGGACGTGGTTGCTCGTCGTCGTGGTTCCTCAATTGATGGTTACGGCCGTCGTCGGGGAAAGATTCCGTGCTGTCGGTCGGGTGTTGGCGAATGTCGGTGGCCTGTCGGTGGTTTGTAGGTGGGCGCTGACACCGTCTTCCCCATGACGCGAATCGACAAGAACCCCGACGCGGCGGTGACCGTGCGAGGGCTGGTCAAGCACTACGGCGAGACCAAGGCGCTGGACGGCGTCGACCTGGACGTGCGCGAGGGCACCGTCATGGGGGTGCTCGGGCCGAACGGGGCCGGGAAGACCACCCTCGTCCGGATCCTGTCCACGCTGCTCGCCCCCGACTCCGGCCAGGCGGTCGTCGCCGGCTACGACGTCGTACGGCAGCCCCGCCAGCTGCGCCGGGTGATCGGACTCACCGGCCAGTACGCCTCCGTGGACGAGAAGCTCCCCGGCTGGGAGAACCTGTATCTCATCGGGCGCCTGCTCGACCTGTCCCGCAAGGACGCCCGCGCCCGCGCCGACGAACTGCTGGAGCGGTTCTCGCTCACCGAAGCCGCCAGGCGCCCGGCGGCCACGTACTCCGGCGGTATGCGACGGCGCCTCGACCTCGCCGCCTCGATGATCGGGCGTCCGGCCGTGCTGTACCTCGACGAGCCGACCACCGGACTCGACCCACGCACCCGAAACGAGGTGTGGGACGAGGTCAAGACCATGGTGGGAGAGGGCGTGACCGTGCTCCTCACCACCCAGTACATGGAGGAGGCCGAGCAGCTCGCCTCCGAGCTGACCGTCGTCGACCGGGGCAAGGTCATCGCGGGCGGCGCCATCGACGACCTGAAGGCCAAGGTGGGCGGGCGCACTCTGCGCATCCGGCCCGCCGATCCGCTGCGGCTGCGGCCGCTCGCCCGCGACCTCGACGAACTCGGCATCACCGGGCTCGCCGCGACCACGGTGGACACCGCGAGCGGCTCCGTCCTCGTGCCGATCCTCAGCGACGAGCAGCTCACCGCCGTCACCGGCGCGGTCGTCGCGCGCGGTATCACCCTCTCCTCGATCAGCACCGAACTGCCCAGCCTGGACGAGGTGTTCCTGTCCCTCACCGGCCACCGCGCGAGCACCCCGCAGGACGCCGCGCCCACCGACACCCGCGAGGAGGTCGCCGTATGAGCGCCGCCACCATCACCGCTGCCGACGCCCGTATTTCCCTGCGCGGCCATCTGCGTCACACCGGCGCCCTCATCCGCCGCAATCTGCTGTGGATCCGGCAGGACCCGGAGTCGATGTTCGACGCCGTCCTGTTCCCGGTCATCTTCACCCTGCTGTTCGTGTACGTCTTCGGCGGCTCCATCGGGCAGTCGCTCGGCGGCGGGCAGGAGGCGTACGTGCAGTACGTCGTGCCCGGACTGATGGCCATGATGGGCATGAACATGGCCCAGGGGGTCGGCACCGGCTTCAACACCGACTTCAACAGCGGTGTCATGGACCGGTTCCGGTCGCTGCCGATCGGGCGCGGCTCCGTGCTGTTCGCCAAGATCGTGGTGGAGCTGATGCGGATGCTGTTCGCGACCGCGGTCCTCATGGTCGTCGGCGTCCTCGTCGGCTTCGACATCACCAACTGGCCCGGACTGTTCGCCTCCGTGGGCCTGTCCGCGGTGTTCGGCTCGGCGCTGATGTGGGTGTTCCTCACCCTCGGCGTGGTGATGAAGAGCGCGCAGTCCGTGCAGGCGATGGGCTTTCTGGTGCTGATGCCGCTGCAGTTCGGCTCGTCGATCTTCGCACCGACCCAGTCGATGCCGGGCTGGCTGCAGAACTTCACCGACTACAACCCGCTGTCCTCGCTCGCGGACGCCGCGCGCGGGCTTATGGTGGGCGGCCCGGTCGCGCACGGTCTGTGGGTGACGCTCGGCTGGTCGGTGGCGCTCACGGCGGTGATGGCGCCGTTCGCGATCCACAAGTTCCGCACCAAGACCTGACCATCCGGCGGACGTTTCGTCGGTACGCGTCAGACCAGGGCGGCGGCCTCCTCCGGGGAGAGGCCGCCGCCCTCGGCGTACGCGGCCTCGTACGCCTCGTCGCCGAGCGCGGTGCGCGTCCGCCGCACGGCCCGGTCGTGCGCCTCACGTTCCAGGGTCGAGCGGATGTGACTGGGCGGCAGCAGTGCGTCGGCGGCGCCGAGGCAGCGGGCGGCGTCGTGGGCGCGGCTGCCGCCGTCGGCACTGGCGAGGGCCATCGCGGCGATGGCCAGATACGTGGAACGCATGTGCGGGGCGATGGCCTCGGACAGCGGGTCACCGGCTCGCGCCAGTGCCTGCCTCACCTTGTCCAGGCACTCCTCGTACCGGCCGTCGGCGGCCTCCACCCAAGCCTCCGAGCCGAGGATGAAGGCGTCGAAGATGACGAAGTGCGCGATCTTGAACTGCTCACGCAGCAGCCGCAGTTGTTCGCGCGCCTCCGGGATCCGGTCGGTCATGACGAGCCAGGCGGCCAGGAACATCCGGGCGGCGGGCATCGCCTCGTTGCTCGTGCCGTCCTTCCGGGCTATCACGTCGCGCAGCAGGCGCTCGCCGCGCTCGGCCTCGCCCGCCTCCAGGAGCGCGGATCCCAGCCGGGCACCCAGCACCGCCATCTGAGCGCGGGCGCCGATCCGTTCGGCGTGCTCGATCGCGGCCTCGTAGTCGGCGGCGGCCAGCCGCCACTCGCCCTTGCGCTCGTGGGCCTCACCGCGCGCGGACAGCGACTCGGCGGTTCCCCACTGGTCCCCGAGCCTGCGGTAGATCTCCAGTGCCTCCTCGGCGTCGCGGGTCGCGTCGCCCGCCCAGTCGCTGCGGTTGGCGTGGATGTTGGCGCGCCACTGCAGCGCGGCGGCGAGCTCCCACTCGTACGCGGGCGTGGAACGGCAGGTGCGCACGGCGGCGTCCAGGACCCTTCGCACCAGGTCCATGTCGCCGCTGAGCATGACGGCGAAGAACCAGAGGGAGCCGGGCGCCCGGCAGGTCTGCGGGAGACCGGGCTCGTAGGTCTGCGCGATGATGCCCAGCCTCGCCTGTGCCTCCGGGGTCTGCCAGGCGTCCAGTTCGGTGTCCATGCCGGCGATCTCCACGAGGTGCAGACCGCGCCGGGCTTCGTCGAGGACCTCGCCGGTCCACGGGGGCGGGGTGTCCGTACAGCGCTCCCACACCGGGGCGGCGGGCCGCGCGGGCTCGGCGAAGGGGTCGGGGCCGAGGGGCTGGACCTCGCGTGACCAGTTGCGGGCCTCGATGCGCAGGTCGCGCATCTGCCAGTACCAGGCAAGCGACAGGATCAGGCAGATCGCCTCCTGCTCGTCGCGCTCGGCGACGGCGTGGCGCAGCGCGGTGCGCAGGTTCTCGTACTCGCGCTCCAGGAGGTGGATGGCGGCGAGCTGTCCGGCACCGCGCAGCAACGGGTCGGTGGTGCGGGCGAGTTCGCGGTAGTACGTGAGGTGGGTACGCTCGGTCTCCGTGCGCAGGCCGGACTCCTCCAGCCGCTCGGCCGCGTACTCGGCGACGGTTTCGAGGAGCCGGTAGCGCATGCATCCGTCGCCCGAAGGAGCCGCCACGACCAGGGACTTGTCGACGAGCGAGCCGAGCGCCTCGAGCGCGACCGGGCCGCACACGGCCTCGGCGGCGGGAAGGTCGCAGCCGCCCGCGAAGACCGACAGCCGCCGCAGCACGTCCCGTTCGTCCTCGTCGAGCAGGTCCCAGGACCAGTCGACGACGGCCCGCAGTGTCTGCTGGCGGGGCAGGACGGTGCGACTGCCGGAGGTGAGGAGGCGGAAGCGGTCGTCGAGCCGGTCCGCTATCTGACGCGGCGTCAACATGCGGAGGCGGGCGGCCGCGAGCTCGATCGCGAGGGGCAGTCCGTCGAGGCGCCGGCAGATCTCCGCGCACGCCTCCGGATCGTCCTCCGTACGGAATCCGGCCTTCGCCGCCGCTCCGCGGTCGGCGAGCAGCCGCAGTGCGACCGGCTCGGGCAGCGGCTCCACCGGACGCAGCAACTCCCCTGGTACGCCGAGGGGTTCACGGCTGGTGGCGAGCACCGTCAGTTCCGGACAGCGCTCCAGCAGCTCCTCGACGAGCCGCGCGGCCGCGTCGACGACATGCTCGCAGTTGTCGAGGACGATCAGCATGCGGCGCCTGGCGCAGTGCTCGACGAGGCGTTCGACGGGGTCGTCGTGGCGCTCGTTCCCGGCCCGCATCGCCTCCGCTCCGGCGCCGTACAGGACGGTCTCGCGTGCTCCCACGGCGGTGAGCACGGCCTCCGGTACGGCTTCCGGGTCGTCGACGGGCGCGAGTTCGGCCAGCCAGACGCCGTCCCGTGCCGCGTACCGTACGGTCTCCGCGGCCTCCTGCGACAGCCGCGTCTTGCCGGCCCCGCCGGGCCCGAGCAGCGTGACGAGCCGAGCCGCCGCGATGTCACCCCGGATGGCCTCGATGTCGGCCTCCCGGCCGACGAAGGAGGTGAGACGAGCGCGGAGGTTACCCGGCGTCTTCAGGGTCTCACCGGCGTTCGGCGCCTGCGGCGGCGTCGGAGCCTGCGCGGGCCCCGGGCTGAGCAACTCCGCGTGCAGCGCGCGCAGTTCCGGCCCCGGGTCGGACCCCAGCCGGTCCGCCAGCAGATGCCGTACGTCCTCGTAGGCGGCCAGCGCCTCCGCGGTGCGGCCGGCGTCGCGCAGGGCGCGCAGGCGCAGGACCTGCAGGGGTTCGTCCAGGGGGTGACCGTCGCACAGGGCGGTCAGTTCGGGCAGGGACTGTTCGGCGTGGCCGAGGGCGAGGGCGGCGGTGTGGCGGGCGCGGAGCGCGTCGAGGCGCCGGGTCTCCCAGCGGGCCGCCTCCGCGGTGCGGTCGGGCAGGTCGGCGAGGGCGGGGCCGCGCCACAGGGCGAGCGCGTCGTCGAGGACGACGGCCGCCTTGGCGGGGTCGCCGTCGGCGAGGGCGCGGGTGCCGTCGGCGGTGAGCCGCTCGAAACGGTGCAGGTCGACGTCGTCGGGGGCGGCGGCGAGCCGGTAGCCGCTGTCCACGGAGGCGACGGCGTCCGCGCCGAGGACCCGGCGCAGCCGCCCGATCAGCGCCTGCAGGGCGCCCGGGGCGTCGGCGGGCGGATCCTCGTCCCACACCTCCTCGACCAGCAGGGACGCGGGCACGGTGCGACCGGCCCGCAGCGCCAGCACGGTCAGCAGAGCCCGCAGCCGCGCCCCGCCGATCGCGAGCGGGGTGCCGTCGGGGCGGAGTACCTGAGTGGTGCCGAGGATGCGATAGCGCACGGGGTCCATTGTCTCTGTAGGGGTCGGGGCAGGTCACGGGGATCGGGCGGTGCGGCGCCGTCCCATCCCCGTGCAGTCACCTTCTTAGGAACCGATGGCCCTCCGCGAGACGTTTTCCCGTACGCCCCCGCCCGGTACGGTCGGGCAGGCCACCGCGTGCACGCAGAGCTCAGGGAGCCCCATGACCACCGCCACCACCACCCGCCACAGCGACCGCCGGATCAGTCCCGTCTTCGTCGGGATCCTGGCCGTCACCGCGGTCACGGGCTGGGCGACCTGGACCGGCTTCGCCGAGCAGCCGGGCATCGCCGTGTTCCTGTTCGTGACGGCCGCCTGGATCGTCTCGCTCTGCCTGCACGAGTACGCGCACGCGCGCACCGCACTGCACAGCGGCGACATCTCGGTCGGCGCGAAGGGCTATCTGACGCTGAACCCGATGAAGTACACACACGCATTGCTCAGCATCGTGCTGCCCGTGATCTTCGTGATCATGGGCGGGATCGGGCTCCCGGGCGGTGCCGTCTTCATCGAGCGCGGCCGTATCCGGGGACGGTGGCGGCACAGTCTCATCTCCGCCGCCGGGCCGCTGACGAACATCCTGTTCGCGGCCGTGTGCACAGCGCCGTTCTGGCTGGACGCGCTGGACGGCGTGCCGAACGAGTTCCGGTTCGCGCTGGCGTTCCTCGCCATGCTCCAGGTGACCGCGGCGATCCTGAACTTCCTGCCGGTGCCGGGCCTGGACGGCTACGGCGTGATCGAGCCCTGGCTGTCGTACAGCATCAGGCGCCAGGTGGAGCCGTTCGCACCGTTCGGCCTGCTGTTCGTGTTCGCGCTGCTGTGGATCCCGTCGGTGAACCGTGAGTTCTTCGACGTGATCGACTCGGTGCTCCAGTCGCTGGGCGTCGATCCGGGTGCGGTCACCTGCGGGCAGTGGCTGTACCGCTTCTGGGAGGGCACCCCGGAGCTGTGCGTCAGCCGGTGAGGGACCCGCGCCCGGCCGGGCTCTTTCCACGCTTCAGGTAGTACCAGCACATGTTGGACGACAGCCCCGCAAGCAGCACCCACACGACGCCCAGCCAGCTGCCCTGGACGAACGAGACGACGGCCGCGGCCACGGAGAGCACACAGACGATCAGGGCGTAGAGGGCAAGGCGGGGCATGGCTTCGGCTCCTGTCGGGGGACACTGCTGGACACCAGTGTCCCCCATGGGCTCACACGTCGGTGATCCGCAGTCCGGCGTGCGCCTTGTAGCGGCGGTTCACGGAGATCAGGTTGGCGACCAGCGACTCCACCTGGTGGGCGCCTCGCAGCCGGCCCGCGAAGATGCCGCGCATACCGGGGATACGGCCGGCCAGCGCCTGGACGATCTCCACGTCGGCGCGCTCCTCGCCGAGGACCATGACATCCGTGTCGATCTCCTCGATCTCCCGGTCCATCAGCAGCACCGCCGACAGGTGGTGGAAGGCGGCCGTGACCCGCGAGTCCGGCAGCAGGGCGGCGGCCTGCTCGGCGGCGCTGCCCTCCTCCGGCTTCAGCGCGTACGCGCCCTTCTTGTCGAAACCGAGCGGGTTGACGCAGTCGACGACGAGCTTGTCGGCGAGCTCCTCGCGCAGCGACTCGAGGGTCTTGCCGTGACCTTCCCAGGGCACGGCGACGATCACGATGTCGCTGCGGCGCGCGGTCTCGGCGTTGTCGGCGCCCTCGACACCGTGCCCGAGCTCGTCGGCGGCGGCCTGGGCGCGCTCCGCGGCCCGCGAGCCGATGATCACCTTCTGGCCGGCCCTGGCGAGCCGGTAGGCGAGGCCCTTGCCCTGCGGCCCGGTCCCGCCGAGCACGCCGACGACGAGCCCGGAGACGTCGGGGAGGTCCCACGGGTCCTTGGCGGGGGCCTTCGCGGGGGTCTGTGCACTGTCGGTAGAGGTCATGAGCCGACTTTACGATCCTCTCGGCGGCCCCAAGGGATCAGGTGAGGCGGCTCACGGGCGGTGGCGTCGTTCCCCAAGTCGGGCGAATTCGGGGTGAATGCCGGATCACGAGGGGTGGATTGCGGCAGTATGCGCTGGCATGGATGCCGTACGAGTCGCTTTGTTGCGCGAAGTGCTCGCCGGAACCGAGTGGTTGGGGGCCACGCGGCGGTTCGCGGGGGTGCTGCGCGGGTCCGTGGTGTCGCACGGGGGCGGGCTGCTGCTGGTCGGCACGCCGGAGTACGAGCCGTGGCATCTGGCCGCCCACCTGGTGGACGAGGCAGCGTGGTCGGGGACGCCCGAGCTCGCCCCGACGCTTGTACGGCATGACGCGCGCCCCTCGGATCCGGCGCATCTGGCGGTCGGGCCGGGGCGGTTGGAGGCGGCGCGACGCGACGAGACGCTGCTGGTGGTCGCACCCCGGGGGCCAGCCGCTCCCCTGCTGGAACGGGTGCACGACGCCCGGAGGGCCGGGTTGACGGTGCTGGCGCTCGGCTGCGGTGACGGGGAGCTGGCGGGACTGGCGCACGAGACGCTGGCGGTGCCGGACGGCTCCGAGCTGGACCTCGACACCGTTCAGCACCTGGTGAGCGCGGCGGCCGGGGAGAACGCGGTTCCGCATCCGCGGGGGCGCCGACGATTCCGGGACCGCTTGTCGAGGCTGGCGGAGTCGTTGACGGCACCGCCGCCTGCCCGCTGGTGAGTCTCCCACCCACCCGTCTCGGTCGGTTCACTGCCTTCGGCAGGACAGCGAGCGGCTGCGCGGCCGCAGGCCCGCGGCGTGCGCGCCCGCCCCGCGCCGGGTTCCTGCTTCGGGCAGACCCGCCTCCCGCAGTGCGGGCGCGCTCGCGATCCACCCCAGGCAAGTGCTCTCCGCAGGCGGGCGCGCGCCTCCCTGCGTCCGCACCCCACCCGCGAGCCCCCTCCCTCCCCGGACCACCTCGCGCCGCAGACCGGCATACCGCTACCCCGCAACCGCCCCGCCCCGCCCCGACTCCGGCCCCGCCCTGAAAAAAGCAGTTGCCCCTCCGTCGCCCCCGTCCGACCATGGCCCCTCGTGACCGACGACGCCCCCAGCCAGTCCCCCCAAGCGCCGCCCACCGGGCTGCGTTCATTTCTCCCCGACCTTGCGCCCTGGCGGGGTTCGGTGGACTTCCGGAAGTTGTGGTTGTCGGGGCTGATCTCGAACTTCGGAAGTTTTCTGACGTTCGTCGCGCTGCCGGTGCAGATCAAGGACCTCACCGGGTCCGCCGCGGCGGTCGGGGCGATCGGGGCCGTGGAGCTGGTGCCGCTGGTGGTGTTCGGGCTGTACGGGGGTGCGCTCGCCGACGCGCTCGACAAGCGGACGCTGATCGTGTGGACGGAGGCCGGCCAGGGGCTGCTCAGCGCGGTGCTGCTGGTGAACGCCCTCGTCCCGACCCCGGCCGTCTGGCCGCTGTACGTCGTCGCCGCCCTGTCCTCCGCCCTCGTCTCCGTCCAGCGTCCCGCGCTCGACTCGCTGTGGCCGCGGATCGTGGCCCACGAGCACATGCCGGCCGCGGCCTCGCTGAACTCCCTGCGCTGGACGG
Source organism: Streptomyces sp. HUAS ZL42 (assembly GCF_040782645.1). GTDB lineage: Bacteria > Actinomycetota > Actinomycetes > Streptomycetales > Streptomycetaceae > Streptomyces. Next base: position 7,057,369 of record NZ_CP160403.1, on the reverse strand, counting down.
TCGGCGGCGTCGCGGGCCCGGCCCTGGCGGGCGTGGTCGTGGCGTACGCGGGGCTCGGCTGGGCGTACGGCGCGGACCTCGTCACCTTCGTCGTCTCCGTCGCCCTCGTCGTACGCATCGCCTCCTCCCCCGCCTCCCACGAGGCCGCGAAACCGTCGCTCAGGTCGATCGCCGAGGGCGCCCGGTACGCCTGGAGCCGCAAGGAACTCCTCGGCACCTACGCCGTCGATCTCGCCGCGATGTTCCTGGCGATGCCCCTCGCCGTGCTGCCGTTTCTCGCGGACGAACTGGACGCCGAGTGGTCGCTGGGCCTGATGTACGCGACGGTTCCGGCCGGGTCGCTGCTGGTGAGCCTGACCAGCGGCTGGACCTCGCGGGTGCACCGGCACGGGCGGATGGTGGTGCTGTCGGCCGCGCTGTGGGGTGTGGCCATCGCTGGCGCGGGCGTCGTGGGCAACCTGTGGCTGGTGCTGCTGTTCCTGACCGTGGCCGGCGGTTGCGACATGGTCAGCGGCATCTTCCGCGGGGCCATGTGGAACCAGACGATCCCGGACGAGCTGCGCGGCCGCCTCGCCGGGATCGAGCTGCTGTCGTACTCGGTGGGGCCGACCCTCGGCCAGGTCCGCTCCGGCGGTTTCGCCGCGTGGTGGGGGGTGCGGGCGTCCGTCTGGTCGGGCGGGCTGCTGTGCGCGGGCGCGGTGGGGCTGCTGGCGCTGTGCCTGCCGAAGCTGATGACCTACGACGTGCGGACGAACGAGCACGCGGCGCGGCTGCGCGAGCAGCGCGCCGCAACTGTCGTGGAGGCCTGATCAGTCGTCGTCCGTGCCGCCGCCCGCGGGGGCGTCGTGCCACTTGGGGTCGTTCTCCCACTGGACGTTGCGCTCGCGGGCGGTCTCCATCGCGTGCTCGGCCTCCTGACGGGAGGCGTACGGACCGAAGCGGTCCTTGGCCGGGCACTCCGGCCCCTCCTCGACCTTCTTGTGCTCCAGGCAGTAGTACCACTCGCCCGGCTTCCCGACCGTCCGCTTCTTCTTGAACAAGGCCATGACCGGCTCCTCTCGCCACGGACATGTTCCCCCACGGTCGCTGGTTAGACTCGCTGGCATGTCTGGCCAGTCGCTGCTCGTTCCAGGGGAGCTGTCCCCCACCCGTTCCGTACCCGGAAACATCCGCCGTCCCGAGTACGTCGGAAAGCCCGCGCCGACGCCGTACACGGGCCCGGAGGTGCAGACCCCGGAGACCGTCGAGGCGATGCGCGTGGCGGGCCGGATCGCCGCGCGGGCGATGGCGGAGGCGGCGAAGCTGATCGCACCGGGTGTGACCACGGACGAGCTGGACAAGGTGGCGCACGACTACATGTGCGACCACGGCGCCTACCCGTCGACGCTCGGCTACCGGGGCTTCCCGAAGTCCCTGTGCACCAGCGTCAACGAGGTGATCTGCCACGGCATCCCGGACTCGACGGTCCTGCGCGACGGCGACATCGTCAACCTCGACGTGACGGCGTACATCGGCGGGGTGCACGGCGACAACAACGCGACGTACCTGGTCGGGGACGTCGACGAGCAGAGCCGGCTCCTGGTGGAGCGCACGCGCGAGTCGCTGAGCCGTGCGATCAAGGCGGTCAAGCCGGGCCGGCAGATCAACGTGATCGGCCGGGTCATCGAGTCGTACGCCAAGCGCTTCGGCTACGGAGTCGTCCGCGACTTCACCGGCCACGGGATCAACTCCTCCTTCCACTCCGGCCTGATCATCCCGCACTACGACAGCCCGCACGCGACGACGGTCATGCAGCCCGGCATGACGTTCACGATCGAGCCGATGCTGACGCTCGGGACGCACGAGTACGACATGTGGGACGACGGGTGGACGGTCGTCACGAAGGACCGGATGCGGACGGCGCAGTTCGAGCACACGCTGGTGGTCACGGAGACGGGCGCGGAGATCCTGACGCTGCCGTAGGGCCGTCCCTCAGCGCTCCAGGAAGACCCGCCCGCCGATCTCCACCCAGCCGTACGGCTGGGGTGCCGTGAGGATCTGCGATCCCGCGCCCTGCGTGATGTTGAGCGCCCGCCCCAGCCGTTCGGTCAGCAGCAGCGCCGCCGCCCCCGTGGCCTCGTCCTCGTCGATGCCGTCGTCGCGGCCGGGGAAGGCGCGGGCGCGGACGCGGCCCGCCGCCTCGTCCTCCCATGCCCAGGCATAGACCCACTCACCCGGCGGCGGAACCGGCAGATCGTCGACCTCCGCGGCGGTGGCGTACTGGCGGAGCGTGCGCGGCGGAGCCCACTCCGCCCGTGCCTCGATCCAGCTGAACTCTCCGTCCAGGCGGGTTCCGACGACTCCGGCGGGCGTGACGAGTTCGGGGACGTCGAGCAGCCAGGCCGTGCCGACGCAGGGGTGCCCGGCGAAGGGCAGACGCAGGGTGGGCGTGTAGATGTCGATGATCCCGCGCTCGGGGTCGTCGACGAACACCGTCTCGCTGAAGCCGAGTTTCGCGGCGAACGCCTGCCGCTCGTCCGCGTCCGGCATCACCGAGCCGTCGCGGACGACGCCCAGTTCGTTGCCGTAGCCGCCGTTCGGCGCGCAGAAGACGCGAAGCACGTCGTAGTCAGTCACTCCGGAATTGAAGCATTCGGCGCCGACACGCCGCCGCCCGCCGCCCAGCCCGCCACCGGCCCGCGAAGCGGAATCTTTGAATTTCCTTTGACCGTTTCTTGGGGTCCGGTTTGAGCCACCGTGATCAGCTCGTGCTCTTACAGCGTCTATGAGAGGTGAATCACGGCATCGACGGGTATCACGCAGGTAAGCCTTAGATAAGTTAGGCGAGCCTCACCAATCCTTGGTGAGCCCGGTCACGTGATTTTTCAGCCAGCCTCGGGAGCCCGAATGCGAGCCGCCAGACTCTCCGTCGTCACCGCCGTCGCCACTGCGGCGGCACTGACCGCCGTCACCGGCTGCACCGAGAAAAGCGACGCCAAGGACGGCGACCGCGTCATCAACGTGACGGCCACCGACAGCAAGTGCGAGACGTCCAAGAAGGAGATCTCCGCCGGGCACGTCGAGCTGGCGATCGAGAACAAGGGCTCCAAGGTCACCGAGGTCTACATCCTCTTCCCCGACGACCGGGTCGTCACCGAGCGCGAGAACATCGGCGCCGGCACCAAGCAGCGCGTCACCGCCGAGGTGAAGGCCGGCGACTACCAGATCGCCTGCAAGCCGGGCATGAAGGGCGACGGCATCCGTCAGGACCTCAAGGTCACCGGGGGCACCGCCGCCAAGCGCGACCCGCGTCTGGACAAGGCCGTCGCCGCCTACCGGGCCTACGTGGAGGAGCAGGCCGAGGAGACACTGCCGCTGGCGGAGACCTTCGCCAAGGCCGTCAAGGCCGGCGACATCGAGGCGGCCAAGAAGGCCTACGCGCCCTCCCGCATCGGCTGGGAGCGCACCGAGCCGGTCGCCGAGTCCTTCGGCGACATCGACCCGAAGGTCGACGTCCGCGAGGACGGCCTGGAGGACGGCCAGGACCCGGCCAAGGACTGGACCGGCTGGCACCGCCTGGAGAAGGCCCTCTGGCAGGACAAGAAGATCACCGACCGCGAGAAGCAGCTCGCCGACCAGCTGATCACCGACCTCGAGGACTGGGAGGAGCGGGTCGGCAAGGCGGAGATCACCCCGACCTCCATGGCCAACGGCGCCAAGGAGCTCCTCGACGAGGTCGCCACCGGCAAGGTCACCGGCGAGGAGGAGCGCTACTCGCACACCGACCTGGTCGACTTCAAGGCCAACGTCGAGGGCGCGCAGAAGTCGTACGAGCTGCTCAAGGCCGTCGCCCAGGAGAACGACGCGGCGCTGGTCACCGAGCTGGACAAGCAGTTCGCCACGCTGAACGCGCTGCTCGACAAGTACCGGGCGAACAAGACGTCGTACGACTTCACCTCCTACGACAAGGTCGGCGAGGCCGACCGCAAGCAGCTGTCGGACGCGGTCAACGCACTGGCGGAGCCGCTGTCCAAGCTCGCCGCCGCCGTCGTGAAGTAACCGATCGAGGGGTCACCACACCATGACGGACACGAACACGAACACGGACGCCACCGACGCCGCCGTCGCGAAGGCGCCCACCCGGCGTGCGCTGATCGGCTGGGGCGGGGCCGGGCTCGCGCTCGGTGCCGCCGCGGCCGGCGGCGCGGCGGCGATGGCCCGCACCGGCAACGACGTGGACCCGGCGGCCGCCGAGGCGGGCGCCGCGATCGCCTTCCACGGGCCGAACCAGGCGGGCATCTCCACGCCGGTGCAGGACCGGCTGCACTTCGCCGCGTTCGACGTGACCACCGACGACCGCGCCGAGTTCGTCCAGCTGCTGAAGGACTGGACCGAGGCGGCACGGCGGATGACGGCGGGGCACCCGGTGGGCGAGGGCGCGTTCGGCGGTCTGGCCGAGGCTCCGCCGGACGACACCGGCGAGGCGCTGGGCCTCAAGCCGTCGCGGCTGACGTTGACGATCGGGTTCGGGCCGTCGCTGTTCGCCAAGTTCGGCCTGCAGAACCAGCGGCCCGAGGCGCTCGTCGACCTGCCGAAGTTCCCCGGCGACAACCTCGACAGGGCCCGCAGCGGCGGCGATCTGTGCATCCAGGCCTGCGCGGACGACCCGCAGGTCGCGGTGCACGCGGTCCGCAACCTCGCCCGGATCGGCTTCGGCAAGGTCGTCATCCGCTGGTCCCAGCTCGGCTTCGGCAAGACGTCGTCCACCACGCCCGAGGCGCAGACCCCGCGCAACCTGATGGGCTTCAAGGACGGCACCCGCAACATCGCGGGCACGGAGACGGCCCGGCTGAAGAAGTTCGTGTGGGTGGACGAGAAGGCCGGCCCCGACTGGATGGTGGGCGGCTCGTACCTGGTCGCCCGCCGTATCCGTATGCACATCGAGACCTGGGACCGTACCTCCCTGCAGGAGCAGGAGGACATCTTCGGCCGCGACAAGGGCGAGGGCGCCCCCGTCGGCAAGGCCAAGGAGCGCGACGAGCCGTTCCTGAAGGCGATGAAGCCCGACGCGCATGTGCGGCTCGCGCACCCCGACGCCAACCACGGGGCGACGATCCTGCGCCGCGGCTACTCCTTCACCGACGGCACGGACGGCCTGGGCCGGCTGGAGGCGGGCCTGTTCTTCCTGGCGTACCAGCGGGACGTCCGGGAGGGCTTCATCCGCATCCAGACCAATCTGGCCACCGACGCGCTCAACGAGTACATCCAGCACGTGGGTTCGGCGCACTTCGCGGTCCCGCCCGGCGTCCGTGACAAGGACGACTGGTGGGGAAGCACGCTGTTCTCCAAGGAGGCGTAGCCGTGTTCTCCAACTATCTGATCGGTCTGCGGGAGGGCCTGGAGGCCAGCCTCGTCGTCTGCATCCTGATCGCCTATCTGGTCAAGACGGGCCGCCGGGACGCCATCAGGCCGATATGGATCGGCATCGGCGTCGCGGTCGCGCTCGCCCTGGGCTTCGGCTCCGCGCTCGAATTCGGCTCCCAGGAGCTGACGTTCGAGGCGCAGGAGGCACTCGGCGGCTCACTGTCGATCGTCGCGGTGGGCCTGGTGACCTGGATGGTCTTCTGGATGCGGCGCACCGCCCGGCACCTGAAGGCGGAACTGCACGGCAAGTTGGACGCGGCCCTGCAGATGGGCACGGCCGCGCTGGTCGCCACCGCCTTCCTGGCCGTCGGCCGGGAGGGCCTGGAGACGGCGCTGTTCGTATGGGCGTCGGTGCACGCGGCGAGCGACGGCACCCCGCGCCCGCTGATCGGTGTGGCGCTGGGCCTGGCGACGGCGGTGTTCCTCGGCTGGCTGTTCTACCGGGGCGCGCTGAAGATCAACCTGGCCAAGTTCTTCACCTGGACGGGTGGCATGCTGGTCGTGGTCGCGGCCGGTGTGCTGGCGTACGGCTTCCACGATCTGCAGGAGGCCGACTGGCTGCCCGGCCTGACCGACAAGGCCTTCGACATCAGCGGCGCGATCCCGCCGGACAGTTGGTACGGCACGCTCCTGAAGGGCGTGTTCAACTTCCAGCCCGACCCGACCGTCCTCCAGGTCACGGTGTGGCTGCTGTACCTGGTCCCGACGCTCGCGCTGTTCCTCTCCCCGGTAGGGTTCGCCTCCGGGAAGGGGAAGGTGAAGACACCTGATGACCAGGGATCGCAGCCCTCGAAGGCTCCGCAGGCGCGACCGTAACGCACTCATTGCCGCCTCGCTGACCGCTTTGTCGCTGACGACGAGCGGTTGCGTGGTGGTGCACGGGGAGCGTGAGGTGCTCCCGGCCACCACGCAGCCGGAGGCCGCGAAGGCACTGAAGCAGTTCACGAGCGCGTACAACGCGGCCGACAAGGCGTACGACGCTTCCCTGGACGCCGACTACACGACCGGGGCCCTCGGAGACATCGACGGGGCCCGCCTGAAGGCGGGTCACGCCCTCAGCCCGGAGGGCAACGCCCGGCATTCTCCGCTGGAGTTGACGGACGCGAAGTACACGATCCCGAAGAAGGCGGGGTGGCCGCGCTGGTTCGTCGCCGACGCGAAGGCCAACAAGGGCGGCGACGCGCGCTGGCTGCTGGTGTTCGTGCGGAACGACCTGTCCGAGCCGTGGCAGGTGTCGTATCTGACGCTGGTGTCCCCGGACGCCGTACCGCAGTTCAAGAAGGACAAGGACGGCTGGGCCGAGGCCGTCCCCGCGAACTCCACCGAACTGGCCGCCAGGCCTGCCGACTTGAGCAAGCAGTACGCGACGTACCTGAAGAGCGGCGGGACGACCTTCGCGGCCGGCCCGCACACCAGCGCGCGGCGCACGGCGCGCGCGAAGAACGCCACCAAGCCGGGTCTGGTCACGCAGTACATCGACTCGCCGCTGGCGAACGGCGACTACGCGCCGCTGGCCCTGCGCACGGCGGACGGCGGCGCGCTGGTCTTCTTCACCACGCACCACTTCGTGAAGCAGACGGCCGCGGCGGGTGCGTCGGTGCCCACCCCGAACAAGAGCGTGCAGGCCCTGACGAAGGGCGAGATCAAGCAGTCCCTGACGATGGAGTTCGTCTCCAACGAGGTGGCGCTGGATCCGGCGAAGGGCTCGAAGGTGTCGGTGCTGGGCCGGGTGGAGGGCTTGACGGCGGCGCAGGGCGAGTAGTGCCGTGGGAGAAGGTCTTCAGCGGCGGAGCGGCCAGGCCGAGCCCGCGTGGTGGTGCTCGTCACCGGCGTGGCGGGCGCAGGAGTCCGTGAGGGTTTCGAGGAGGCTCAGCGGGTCGGGCAGCTGATGCTCGGGGCCGCGCACCCAGTGCACGCTCCGGTCGTCGTCGCCGGGCAGCCGGGCCGGGGGTACGAGGACGTACGACCCCCGGCAGTGCCAGCGCATCCCCGGGTGCTCGTCCATCGTCTCGGGGTGGCAGTCCAGCTCGCACGGCCACCACTCGTCCTCGTCCTCGGGGGTGCCCCGGGTGAGCGTGAAGAACAGCATGCGGCCGTCGTCGCTCTCGGCGACCGGTCCCACCTCGACGCCGGAGCCGAGCAGCCGCTCCAGCGCCTCGCGCCCCGCCTCGATCGGTACGTCGAGCACGTCGTGCGTCATGCCGGTCGCGGTGATGAAGTTGGCCTGCGGCTGGTGGCGGGCCCACCGCTCGATCTGCGCGCGGTCCGTCGTGGACTGCGTCTGCCACGCGAACGACACCGGGTGCCGGGCGGGGGTCGGACAGCCGACTCGGTCGCAGGAACATCGGTAGCCCGGGGCAGGGTGAGCGGCGGGCGCGAGAGGCAGTCCCGCTCCGGCGGCGGCGAGCAGCAGGGCCTCACGACCGCCGTCGTCGGCGGCTTCCTTCGGACGGCGTCCTCGCAGCCACTGGGAGAGTTTGCCCTGCCGGCCGGTCCGACCGCCGAACGTCGCGCTCATCTATCCCCTCGCCTCGCTGTCGTGCGGAACAGCATGCCCTATGGTCCCACCTTCACGGGCTGCAGGGGACCGCGGCAGACATCCGGGGCGGGTGAGACAAGCCATACCGGGGGCCTGGATCGGGGGGCATGAGGTGTGTTACGGGGATTTCCCACCCGCGGCTGCGCCCCGAACCCCGCGAACCGCGCCCGTCTTCGAGCGGGGTTGGCTGAGAGGTCAGCCAACCACCCGACTCGGTCGGTCGAGAAGCGGGACGAGAAGCCCTCGACGTCCACCGCTCATCCGACCGAGTCGGGTGGGTGTGGTGGGCAAGGACGGGGGTCTGGGGGCGGAGCCCCTGGCGGGGTCGAAGGGGCAGCGCCCCTGGGGATGGGACGGGTAGGGGCGGCGGGGGCGAGACACCCTTTCGTCCGCCCACCCTCAGCGTGGGGCCAGACCGTGCAGCGCGTAATCCACCAACGTGTCCGTGTACTCGTACGAGATCGGCCCCGTCCGCTGCAGCCACCGCTGCGCCAGCGGCGAGACGAACAGTTCCAGGGCGACGCGCACGTCGATCTCCGGTCGGACCTCCCCGGTGGCCTGCGCCGCCCGCAGCCTGTCGACGTACAGCTGCAACGACGGTTCGAGGAGCTTCGCCACGAAGACCCGGCCGAGCTCTTCGTTGACCAACCCCTCGGCGGCCAGGGCCCGGGACGGCGCCTCGAAGCGGGGGTCGAGGAGTTCGTCGACCGTGGCCCGCAGCACCGCCTTGAGGTCGGCCGCCAGATCCCCGGTGTCCGGGACGGCGTGCCGCTGCTCCCCGTCAGCGAGGTCGAGGAATGCCTCAAGCAGCACGTCCGCCTTCGACGACCACCACCGGTAGATCGTCTGCTTGCCCACGCCGGCCCGAGCCGCGATCCCCTCGATCGTGGTCTTCGCGTAGCCGACCTCCCCGACGAGCGCGAGGGCGGCGTCGTGGATCGCGCGACGTGACTTCTCGTTGCGGCGGGTGGAGTCGGGGGTCGGCTTACCAGGCTGCTTCGTGACCATGATTCGACCGTATCAAGCGAGTGAGACGGGACGTCTCGTCACCACTCGTCCCCCCAGTCCGCGTCCCGCGCCGCCTTGTACAGGTCCCCGTGCCGCTTCGTGACCGTCGTCCGGCGCAGCTGTTCGTCGGCCTCGCAGAGGTCCAGCAGCACCTGGCCCTTGCGGATCTGAGGACGCCGTACGACACGGGAGGCCGCGGGCGTGACGGGGAAACGGGCCGCGGCGACGTACGAGAACTTCTCGTCCTCGTAGGCGAGGGAACCGCCTTTGACCTGCCGGTGCAGGGAGGAACGGCTGACCCGGGCCGAGAAGTGGCACCAGTCCGTGCCGGGGACGATCGGGCAGCCGGCGCTGTGCGGGCAGGGCGCGGCGACGTGGAAGCCGGCGGCGATCAGGCGGTCGCGGGCCTCGATGACGCGGGTGTAGCCGTCGGGAGTGCCGGCCTCGACGATCACGACGGCCTGCGCGGCGGACGCGGCGGCGTCGACGAGGGAGGCTCGGTCGGCCTCGGACAACTCGTTGAGGACGTAGGAGACGGTGAGCAGGTCCGTGCTCTCGAGGGACAGCGCCGCCCCGATGCGGGCGCGCTGCCAGCGGGTGTCCCGTAGGGCGGGGTTGGCCGCGGCGAGTTCCCTGCCGAGGGCGAGCGCGGGCTCGGCCCAGTCGAGGACGGTGACGGGACGAGTGCCGGGCCAGGTGGCGCTGACCGCCCAGGTTGCCGCGCCGGTGCCGCCGCCGAGGTCGATGTGGCTGTCGGGTGTCCAGTCGGGCACGGCGTCGGCGAACGCCGTCAGCGCCGACCGCACCGCCTCGAAGGTCGCGGGCATCCGGTACGCGGCGTACGCTGCCACGTCCGCGCGGTCGCGCAGGATGGGGGCGTCGGTCGGGGTGGCCCCGCGGTAGTTGGCGATCAGCCGCTCGACCGCCTGCGTGGCCTGCCTGGACGGGAGTCCGTCGAGCAGCGCGGCGAGGGCGGTGCGGAGGGCGTCCGCCGGGAGTACGGGGTCGTTCACCCGGCGATTCTAAGTTGGCCGGTGTTCGGTGCGGGCCCCGCTGGGGGCTCCGCCCCCAGACCCCCGGCCTGTGCCCACCCACCACCCGACTCGGTCGATCAAGAAGCGACCCCACCACGTCATGGCTCGGTAGGCCAAGAAGCGCCCCCCACTACCTCCCCCGAACCGCTCGAGCCACCCGCACCCCCGCCGCCGCCCGGGGCCGGCTGTCCGCCCCCCGTCTCCGTGGGTGCACCGTGTTCGCCAGCAGGACCAGGAACGTGTCCGTCGCCGGATCCAGTACCAGTGACGTGCCCGTGAAGCCGGTATGGCCCGCCGCTCCCCGCCCGGCCAGCCTCCCCATGAACCACGCCTGGTCCATCGCGAAACCCAGCCCCGGTGGCGTCAGCAGGAGTTCCACGAAGTCCGGGCCGAGGATGCGGGCAGGGCCGTACGAACCGCCCGCCAGCAGTGCACGGCAGAAGACCGCCAGATCTCTCCCCGTCGAGAACAGGCCCGCGTGACCGGCCACCCCGCCCAGCGCCCACGCGTTCTCGTCGTGGACCTCGCCGCGCAGCATCCCGCGGTCCGCCTTGGCCCAGGGCCGGCGCTGGTCCTCCGTGGCCGCCGCGCCGGGGCAGGGACCGAAGTCGGTCGCGGTCATGCCGAGCGGGCGGGTGATGCCGTCGTGGATCAGGACGTCCAGCGTGCGTCCGGTGAGGCGTTCCAGGAGGTGCTGGAGGAGCAGCATGTTCAGGTCCGAGTAGAGGTACTCGCCCGGCTCCCCCGCCGGGGCCTCCGCCCGCAGCAGCGCCAGCCGTTCCGCGTCGTCCGCGCAGTTGTACAACGGGAGTTCGGGGCGCAGTCCGGAGGTGTGGGTGAGCAGCTGCCGTACGGTGATGCCGTGCGCGGCGGCCGCGCGGAAGTCCGGCAGGTAGGCGCCCACGCGCGCATCGATGCCGAGCCTGCCCCGCTCGATCTGCTGGACCGCGGCGACCGAGGTGAACAGCTTGGTGAGGGAGGCCAGGTCGAAGGGGGTGTCGACGGTCATCGGCACGCGTTCGGCGGCCGGCAGCTCCACACCCTTGTCCGTCGCCGGGTCGTACGCCGCGTAGCGCACCGCCCAGCCCGCCGCCTCCTCCACCGCGATCACCGGGCCGCGCCCGGCGACCACCACGACTCCCGCGGCCCAGGGGTGCTCCCCGGTCGTGAGATCGCGGACCTCGCGGACGAGGTGACGGAGTTCCTCGGGGTCGAGTCCGGCTCGTTCCGGTGTGTCGCGGCGCAGTCTCGGTGCGCTCAGTTCCCTGCTCCCTCCGCGCCCGCACGTGTGTTCCAGGGACGGCACATTCCCACGAAGCAGGCTGCCGCAACCAGTGCGGCCGCCAGTTGGACGACGGCCATCGGGACGGCGGTGCGCTCCCCGGCGATCCCGACGAGCGGCGAGGCGATCGCGCCGATGAGGAACGAGGACGTGCCGAGCAGGGCGGACGCGGAGCCGGCCGAGTGCCGTACGCGCATGAGGGCGAGGGACTGGGCGTTGGGGAGGGTGATGCCCATCGCGGACATCAGGACGAAGAGGGCGGCGGCCACGGGTGTCAGCCCCGCCTCGCCGAACACCCCGGCCGCCATCAGCAGCAGGGCGGTGGCGGCCACGGCGATGATCGCGAGGCCGATCGCCATGACCTTGTCCAGGCGGACCCGGCCCACGAGCACCTTGCCGTTGATCTGGCCGACCACGACCAGCCCGACCGAGTTCAGGCCGAACAGCAGGCTGAAGGTCTGCGGGGAGGCGCCGTAGATTTCCTGGACCACGTAGGGGGACGCCGAGATGTAGGCGAACAGCGCGGCGAAGGCGAAGCCGCCCGCGAGCATGTACCCGGTGAAGGGCAGGTCGGCGAGCAGGCGGCGCATGGCGCCGAGGGCCTCGCCGATCCCGCCGGAGTGACGGTCTGCGGGCGGCAGCGTCTCCGGGAGCCGCGCCCAGACGACTCCGGCCAGCAGCGCCCCCACCACCGTCAGCACCACGAACACGCCCCGCCAGTCCGTCACCCGCAGGATCTGCCCGCCGATGAGCGGTGCGACGATCGGGGCGACCCCGCCGATCAGCATGAGGGTGGAGAAGAAGCGGGCCATGGCCACGCCGTCGTAGAGATCGCGCACGACGGCCCGCGCGATCACGATTCCGGCCGCGCCCGCGAGGCCCTGCGCGAGCCGGAAGGCGACGAGGGTCTCGACGGTCGGCGCGAGGGCGCACAGGACCGTCGCGAGGACGTAGACCGCAAGGCCGATCAGCAGCGGGCGGCGGCGGCCCCACTTGTCGCTCATCGGGCCGACCACCAGCTGCCCTAGCGCCATGCCGGCGAGACAGGCGGTGAGGGTGAGCTGGACGGTCGCGGCGGGGGCGTGCAGGGAGCGGGTGACCTCCGGCAGGGACGGGAGGTACATGTCCATCGCCAGCGGGGGTGTGGCGGTCAGCCCGCCGAGGACGATGGTGACGAGCAGCCCGGTGCGGCGTGCAGCGGGCGCAGGCGGCCCCGCCTCCAATGCGACCGCCTGCGACACGTTCGGTATCGGCGCCCCGCCCTCGCGCATGTGCCCCTCCCTCTCCGACTCCTCCGCCACCTATGCTCTCAGCTCGAACGGAGTGCCCGGGGTCACACGAGTGAGGGTGGGGTATGGCGGCGGACGGTGTGCGGTGGGGGATCCTGGCGACCGGCGGGATAGCGTCCGCGTTCACGGCGGATCTGGTGGACCTTCCGGACGCCGAGGTCTTGGCGGTGGCCTCGCGGACGGAGGCGTCGGCGCGGGCGTTCGCGGAGCGGTTCGGGATACCGAGGGCGTACGGCGACTGGGACGCGCTCGCGAAGGACGCGGACGTGGATGTGGTGTACGTCGCCACCCCGCACGCGTCGCACCGAACGGCGGCCGGTCTGTGTCTGGAGGCCGGCCGGAACGTGCTGTGCGAGAAGGCGTTCACGCTCAACGTGCGCGAGGCGGAGGAACTGGTCGCGCTGGCGCGGGAACGCGGGAGCTTCCTGATGGAGGCGATGTGGATGTACTGCAATCCACTGATCCTGAAGCTCGCCGAGCTCGTCCGGGACGGTGCGATCGGCGAAGTGCGCACCGTGCAGGCCGACTTCGGGCTCGCCGGGCACCTCTTGCCGGAGGCGAGGAATGGAATGCTGCCGTCGTCGCACCGGCTGCGTGACCCGGACCAGGGCGGCGGCGCGCTGCTCGATCTGGGCGTCTACCCGGTGTCGTTCGCCCATCTGCTGCTCGGCGAGCCCTGCGACGTCACCGCCCGGGCGACGCTCTCCGCCGAGGGCGTCGACCTCCAGACGGGCGCCCTGCTGACCTGGGAGAGCGGCGCGCTCGCGGCGGTGCACTGCTCCCTCGTCGGCGGTACGTCCGTCTCCGCGTCGGTGACCGGTTCGCAGGGCCGCATCGACATCCCGAACGGCTTCTTCTATCCGGACCGTTTTGTGCTGCACCGGGACGGCCGTGACCCCGAGGAGTTCGCGGCCGACCCGGCCGACGGGCCGCGGGGCAGTCTCAAGCACGAGGCCCGTGAGGTCATGCGGGCCCTGCGGGCCGGCGAGACGGAGTCGCCGCTCGTGCCGCTGGAGGGCACGCTCGCGGTGATGCGGACGCTCGACGCGATACGGGACCGCATCGGCGTCCGCTACCCCGGAGAGGCCGGCGAGCCGAGCCTCATGCCGGCTTGAGTCCCTGCTCCCCCACCTCGGAGATGAAGGACGCGGCCGTGGCGGCCGGGGCGCCCGGCCTCGTCACGTACGGAACCGTCCTGAAGTCGGCACGGGCCTGCTCCCGGCCCAGCGCGACGGTCACATAGCCGCGCCGCCCGTTGTAGAACTTCAGGTGCGGGTTGGCGGTCATGTACGTGTTCCAGTTCGCGGGCTTGTCGGAGCCGTCCCGGCCGCTCGCGATCGACGTGGCCACGATCTCCGTGCCGAGGGTGCGGGAGGCGGGGTCGTCGAAGTCGTCCTTGATGTCGAAGGCGTACCCGACGTGCACGTCACCGGTGAGGACCATCAGGTTGTCGACGCCGGCCGCCTTCGCGCCGTCCAGGACGCGGCGGCGGGAGGCGCGGTAGCCGTCCCAGGCGTCCATGGACACCTTGGCGACCGGGTTCAGGTCCAGCTTGCGCTGCGAGAAGGTGACTTGCTGCGGTACGACGTTCCACAGCGCCCGCGAGGCGTGCCAGCCGTCGATCAGCCACCGCTCCTGCGTCTCGCCGGTCATCGTGCGGGCGGGGTCGTCGACGTCCGGGCCGGGCAGCTGGGCGCCGTCGCCGTACGCCTGGTTGGAGCGGTACTGCCGGGTGTCCAGGACGTCGAACTGGGCGAGGCGGCCCCAGTGCAGGCGCCGGTAGAGCCGCATGTCGGGGCCCTCGGGGAGCTGCGGGCGGCGCAGCGGCTGGTTCTCCCAGTAGGCGCGGTAGGCGGAGGCGCGGCGCAGCAGGAACTCCTCCGGCGGCACGTTGTTCTCGGGGATGTCGTCGGCGTAGTTGTTCTCGGTCTCGTGGTCGTCCCAGGTGACGACGAAGGGGTGGGCGGCGTGGGCGGCCATCAGGTCGGGGTCGGACTTGTAGAGGGCGTAGCTCAGACGGTAGTCCTCGAGGGTGAGCGTCTCGTGGTTGAACAGGTCGGGGAGCGTGCGGTCGGTGTAGTTGCGGTTGTTGCCGACGGAGTTGATCGCGTACTCGTAGAGGTAGTCGCCGAGATGGAAGACCATGTCGACGTCGTCCTGGGCGAGATGGGCGTACGGCGTGTAGTAGCCGTCGGCGTACGCCTGGCAGGAGACGGCGGCGAGCTTCAGGCCGGACACGGGTGCGTGGGTGACGGGGGCGGTGCGGGTGCGGCCGGTCGGGCTGACCCAGCTGCCCACGCGGAAGCGGTAGTAGAAGACGCGGTCCGGGTCGAGGTGGGTGACCTCGACGTGGACCGTGTGGTGGAACTCGGGGTGCGCGGTGGCGGTGCCGCGTCTCACCGTGCGGCGGAAGTTCTCGTCGTGGGCCAGTTCCCAGTGGACGGTGACGCGTTCGGCGGGCAGGCCGCCGTCGGGCTGGTAGGGGGTGGGCGCGAGGCGCGTCCACAGGAGGACGGAGCCGGGATGGGGGTCCCCCCGCTCGAGCGAAGCCGAGAGTGGGGGAGGGTCGCCGGAGGCGACGCCGAGGGTGAAGGGGTCGTCGGTGATCTGCGCGGGGTCGAGTTCGGCGGCGGCCGCCGTGCCCGCGGCCGGCAGGTTCACGGCGAAGGCGAGCGCGGCGGCCGCGCCGGTGACGGTGAGGAAGCGGCGGCGGCCCATGTGGCGGGCGGCGGCGCGGAGTTCGGGGGCATGCTGGGACGGGCGTGCTGCGGGTGTCATCCGGTCCTCCCCTGAAGATGGGTTCAGGAGGCATTGGAGTGACCGGGGACGACCCTGGGACGACGTCAGATTGGCGCGTACACAACAGCCGCATGGCGGACTGATGAGTTCCGCATGGCGGATGCTCCCGTACGCTGCGGGCCCATGAATGCCATGCGGAGTGCCCAGCAGTCGAGGATCGCGGTGGTGACCGGCGCCGGCTCCGGCATCGGCCGTGCGGTGGCCGTGGAGCTGCTGCGCGCGGGCTGGTCGGTGGCCCTGGCGGGCCGGCGCACCGGGACCCTCGAGGAGACGGCGGCGTCGGCGCCCGAGGGCGCGTCCCTCGCCGTACGCACGGACGTGTCACGGCCGGAGGACGTGGCCGCGCTGTTCGCCGCCACCGTGGACCGGTTCGGGCGGGTCGACCTGCTGTTCAACAACGCGGGGACGTTCGGGCCGGGCGGGGTGCCCGTCGAGGAGCTGCCCTACGAAGCCTGGCGGCACGTGGTGGACACCAACCTCAACGGGGCGTTCCTGTGCGCGCAGGCGGCGTACCGGCAGATGAAGGAGCAGGACCCCCATGGCGGCCGGATCATCAACAACGGGTCCATCTCGGCGCACACGCCCCGGCCGCACTCCGTCGCCTACACGGCGACCAAGCACGCGCTGACCGGCCTGACCAAGTCGCTGTCGCTGGACGGCCGGCCCTACCGCATCGCCGTCGGGCAGATCGACATCGGCAACGCGGCGACCGACATGACGGCACGCATGCAGACGGGCGCGCTGCAGGCCAACGGGGAGACGGCACCCGAACCGGTGATGGACGTCGCCGATGTGGCGCGCACGGTGCGGCACATGGCGGAGTTGCCGCTGGAGGCGAACGTGCAGTTCGCGACGGTGCTGGCGACGACGATGCCGTACGTGGGGCGCGGCTGACGCCGGTTCGCGGTCGTCAACTTCTCAACCTGCACAAGCGGAATTTCCGAGTCCGCACCATTGCGGCCGGTAGGGGGCATATGCTCGACTCTCCTCCACAAGAGCTTCACACTTGAGGCGCAGAAGTTCCGCAAAGCCATACCGAGGGGGGAGGGCAGTCGTTCCACGGCACCGGGTTGGGGGTGGATCTCGCGTGGGACCGCGAGGTACGCACCGGACCGTGGAGCGGCTGCCACCAGATCGGCCCGGCCGTCGATGCGTCCCGTGGGCCGCATCGACCAGCGTGCCCACGCCTGCTCGTACACCGCGTCGGAGCCGCGGCCCTGCCTACGCGCCTGCGCGAGCGGCGTACGGCCGCCGTCGGCGAGTCCCGCCCGCAGGGCCACTCACCGCCCCAGTATCCGATCCACCTCGGCCACCTGCTCAGCGGTGAGCGGCCCTTGCGCGATCGCGGCCGCGTTCTGCTCCGCCTGCGCGACCGAGCGGAAGCCGGGGATGGGCACCGTGCGTGGGCTGCGGGCCCAGATCCAGGCCAGGGCGCCCTGCGCGGGCGTACGGCCGCCGCTGGTGAGTACCTCGCGGAGGGCGTCCACCCGGGCGAGCCAGTCCGGGGCGGCGCCGGATCCGTCCTCGAATCCCTTCAGCCAGGCCGGCGGACGACTGCGGATGTCCCCTGCCTCCAACGGCTCCTGCGCCCTGCGCTTCCCGGACAGCAACCCCATGGCGAGCGGGCTGCGGTTGATGCTCGCGAGCCCCGACTCCTCACACAGCGCGATCATTTCGGGTGCGTCCTGAAGCACGTTCAGGGCGTGCTGTACGGCCGTACAGTGCGCGCCTTCGGCGAACACGGCGGCGCGGGCGGGGTCGTCGGTGCTCCACGCGTAGGCGCGGACGAGCCCTTCGCGTACGAAGTCCTCGCAGAGGTCGCGGAGTTCGGCCGCGCGCGCGGGGTCGGCGTCGGAGAGGTGCAGCTGGTAGAGGTCGACGTAGTCAGTGTCGAGGCGGCGCAGGGACGCCGTGAGGGCGCGGCGGGCGTACGCCGGTGTGGCGTCGCTGCCGGTGAGGGTGCGGGTCTCCTCGTCGAAGAGGTTGCCCCACTTGGTCGCGACGACGACGTCGGCCCGCCGCTTGCCCAGCGCGCGCCCGAGGACACGCTCACTGTGGCCCGTGCCGTAGACGTCGGCCGTGTCGAAGAACGTCACGCCGAGGTCGAGGGCGCGCCGGATCGCCCGTACGGACTCGTCGTCGTCGACCTTGCCCCAGCCCAGGGGCTGTCCGTCGGGCGTCTGCCACTCACCGCCGATGGCCCAGCAGCCGAAGCCGAGGGCGCTCACCTCGATGCCGGTGCGTCCCAGTGTCCTGTTGGTCTCCATGCCGGGGAACGCTAGAGGTTGGAGCGCACACGAAGGCAAGCCCTTTCGGGAGTTCAGGCCTGCCCTGTCTCGAACCGCGAGATCCGGCCGTCGTCCTCGACGACGAAGTTCCAGCGCGTACGCATCTCGCCCCAGGTGTCGTTGCGGTAGTGGGCGAGGAGGGAGCGTCCGCCCTTCGACTCGTTGTCGACCTCCATGTGGCCGTTGGAGGAGAAGATCTCCCGGTCGATCCAGTCGGAAAGGTCGCGTTCGGCGCCGTCGTCCGACATGGTCGCGTCGGGCGTGAGCAGCTCCAGGAAGCCGTCGCGGTCATGGGCGTTGACGGCGGTGACGAAGGCGCGGACGGCCGGGTCGCTGAGTCTGGCTGTCTGAATCGTCATGCCGGTCAGACTTGCACCGCTCCCCGGGGCCCGCCACCCGAACGGCCGCCCGGGCGGGCCCGGCGGGTGTGGGGAGTGCGACGGTGGAAACGCGTGAGGGACCTGATGAGGCCTGAAAGGGCCTGAACAGGCCTGAGGGGAACCTGTTTCCTGCTGTCTGTCCGGGGAGTCATCGTGACCTTTTACGACCGACGTGATCTGGGCCTGCTGTTGCTCCGACTGGGTACCGGCGGAGTCCTGGCCGCGCACGGCGCGCAGAAACTGCTCGGCTGGTTCGGCGGGGGCGGGATCGAGGGGACCGGCAGGTACATGGAGTCCGTCGGCTACCGGCCGGGCGAGGCGAGCGCCACGGCGGCCGGCCTGGCCGAAACGGGCGGCGGCACGCTGCTGGCGCTGGGCCTTGCGACCCCCGCGGCCGGTGCGGCGGCGGCCGGCGCGATGGCCGGCGCGGCCGCGGTCCACATGCCGAACGGCTTCTTCGCGAAGGAGGGCGGCTACGAGTACGCCGCGACCCTCGGCCTGGCCGCGGCCGGCCTCGCCGTCGCCGGACCCGGCCGCCTCTCCCTCGACCACGCGTTCGGCCACGTCTTCGACCGCGGCTGGATGGTCCCGGCCGCACTGGGCGCGACGGCGGCGGCGACGGCGCTGGTCGTGGGCGCGCGCAACAAGCGGGTGCGGAAGGCGCTGGAGGGCGAGCAGGAGGCGCTCTTCGAGGAGTACCGCCACCATGGCAAGCTGCGTGCATGAGCGATCAGGACGCCCCGGCGCAGGCACCCGCGTCCCCGGACCTGTGGGCCTCCATCGACGATCTGTGGACCTGGCTGGACGGGAACCGCCCGCAGGGTGACCGGGAGGGCATGCTCCTGCGCATGCTCAAACTGTCGGAGGAGGTCGGCAAGGTCGCCCAGGCGGTGATCGGCGCGACCGGCCGGAACCCCCGCAAGGGCACCACCCACACCTGGGAGGACGTCCAGTCCGAACTGTGCGACGTGATCATCACCGCCCTGGTCGCCCTGCGCACCCTGACCCCGGACACACGCGAGGTGTTCACACGGCATCTGGCACGGGTGACGGAGCGCTCACTCGGCGCCGGTCGCACCGCCGGACAGTGAAGGGGCGGCGCAGCCACACCGCCCCCGTCACCGCGTCAGCTCTTGCCGGCGGCGGCATCGACCTCAACAGCGTCGGATACGCCGTCGTCCTGCTCTTCGTCGTCACCTGGGCCGCGGCCATCGCGATCTGGCGGTACGGCCGTATCGAGGAGAAGTGGGCGCCCGCACCGGCGGATGTGCGTGGACCTCGCCGACGCCCTGCGCGCGCGTACACCATCAACCCGGCCCGCCAGGACTTCGCCGAGTTGGAAGGGCTCGATCGAACCGGGCAAGGTCGCGGACCTGTGCGTCCTGGACCGGCCGTTGCTGGACCTGGACCCACACGCGATCACGGACGCCGAGGTGGAGATGACGGTGTTCGACGGACGGGTCGTCCATGAGCGCTGAGGTTTCGGCACTCCACAACACGGACGTTCGCCCCCTGAGCGCCGGCCAGGGGGCGAACTCTTTCTGCACTTGTCTCTTGTCGATGGTGCCGACGCGTCTCAGCGGCCGATCGACTCCTGCCCCCGCCCCGTGCTGGAGACGGCCGTCAGATACACGACGCCGCTGCTGACGTAGTTCGCCGCCTCCGCCACGGTGGCGTGCCCCGTGAGAACCAGCACCGCACCGATACCCATCGCGCCGAGAAAGGCGCCGAATCGAGCCACCGAGTCCATGGACTTCTCGCCCGGAAGCTTCATGTCTCCCACTCCTTCGTCGAACTGCTCCGCCGATCGGTGCAGCAGTTCGACGCTATGAGCCGGAGATTCCCGTGCTGTTCCCGCGCGTTCCTCTCTCGTTCCTCTTTGGACGACCGCCGGTCATCTGCCCGTTCTTATCGCTCTTCGCGGGTCTGAGCAGGGTCAGCAGCTCCGTGGCGTGTTGCCTCACCTCGTCGTGGACGGACGAGAGTACGCGACGGGCATCCTCGGGATAGTCAGGTACGGCCGAGTCCAACAGCTTCCTTGCGGATACCTGATCGTCCGCGCCGGCGAGTTCCCAGAAGCGCCGGAACTGGATGCGGTCCATCTTGCGGGAAATGAGGGAACCGACCCGTGCCTCGGCCAGGTTGTAGATCACGCCGGAGAGCAGGTTCTTCTCATGGCTGGAGAGACCGTCTGTAAAACCGAGGTCGGTCCAGCCGATGTCCGAGCCGTGGGATCTCGGTGGAAATGACGCTGCCGCGGTCACGCGCTTCGATTCGAGCCACGGCAGCCGGGACGTCACCAGGCCTACGACGGTGTCCGTGTCGAGCGCGGTCCCGTACCACAAGTCCCGTTTGCCGTAGAACAAGCGGTGCTCACCCAGCAGAGCGCTCTCGCTCTGCCATCGCTCCAGTCCCGTGGCGGACGTGGGGTAGCGCGAACCGACGACGAGCAACTCATCGAGCAGGCCGAGCAGAGGCCGGGCCAGGGCATCCCGTCGGTGCACGCGGAGAGCCAGCAGCTCGGCGGCGTTCGCCGTGCTCATCCCGCTGCCCGCACTCCTGCTCGCCCGGACGGCGAAGCGACCCGCCAGCAGGGCCGTTTCGAAGTGTTCACCGGTCAGGGCCGCGTGTGTGTCGGCCGGTTCCACACGCCACACCGGAGGCGGCGGCTGTTGCAGGCGTTCGGACACGGCCTGGCGGAAGACGTCGATGTCCCGGCACTCCGCCGTGAGCCGGACCGCCAACGACGGATCGCTGTCGTCCAACCGGGCCATGAGACAGAGGCTGAGCCGTCGGACGCTGAAGCTCAGCCGGTCCTTCGCCCCCGCGGCGAGCCGGTCCGCGAGGTGCACGGAGCGGCTGCACGCGGCGAAGGTCTCGGGCCCGCGATCCGCCGCGGCATCCAGCAGGCCCAGTACCGCCCGGCGCCCTCTCCAGTCGTCCGACGAGGTATCCAGCAGCTGCGCCGCGTGCCGGACGAGGGCCTCCGTCCGGCGGGCCGAGGCACCGAGTGCGGCGCCGATGGCGGGGATGAGGGAATGAACCGTCGCCCCGCTTCGGGTCGCCATCGCCTCGGACGGCCCTGACAGCGCCCACACCAGAGCCTGCACCAGACCGGTGTCGCCGCGTGTCCGTGCGGCGAGGCCGGCGAGTGTCGCGTCCGGTGCCGCCCCCTCGACCAGGTCGAGCAGGAAGAGGGCGCCGGTCAGCCGCTGGGCGGCCTGCGGGTTCGTTTGGTCGGCCTCGACGAGAGCGGTCTGCGCGAGGTCCCGAAGGGCTGCCACGGCCGACCAGTTCCCTTCGTGGCGGTGCAGATGGGCAGCGCACTCACGGACGGCGACGGCTGTCAACTCCGGTCCGTGCGCCTTCTCGAGCGACTCGATCACGAAGGGGACCCGATCGAGCACGGCGGCCTCGGCGGCCAGCAACGCCATCACACTCTCCCGGGCGGCGCCCCGCACCGCGCCCAACGCGCTCCGCAGCAGGGCCGGGTCCAGCCCCAGCGGAGACCCTGTCGCGCTGTCGAACCACACACAACTGGTCAGCAGCAGGCTCACTTCGTCGTCCGTCAGGTCCCCGGCTCTCAGCAGCCCTTCGGCGGCCGCCTCCGAAGACAGCCGGGGCACGTCCATGCCCACCCGTTCGCGGCCGACGGACAGCATCCACTCCAACGAGGCGTTGAAGACACGCTGGACGAAGGCCGCGTGAGCGCCGGCCGACACCAGGTCTCCTGCCTCGGCCAGTCTCTTCTCATGCAGGGTGGCCCGACCCAGGGTCTCCGCCGGAACACCGGTTGCGTCGCGCCGCAGGTGGAGCCCCGAAAGGGCCTTCCGCCGCAGCCGTTCCCCGTTGCACAGCAACGCGTCCGCCACCACGTCATAGCGGCGTGGGGTCAGCCGGCGATCGGGCAGGGCCGCCAACACGATGTCGGCGAGGACGGCGAGTTCGTCCTCGCCGTCGACAGCGATCTCCTCCAGCCGGTCGGTGAGGGCGTCCGAGGGGTCGGGCGGCAGCACGAGCCACCTCAGCAGGAACAGCGCGGACTGCCGCTCCCGCTCGGTGCGAGAGCGCAGGAGGGACCGCATCACATGGATCGCGTCGAGGGTCAGTTCTATGAACCGGCCCTCCTCGGCCATGCGGCGCAGCAGGGCGAGTGCTTCGGCGGTGGTCTCGGAGGAGCCGCCGGCGCGTAGTCGTTGCCAGGCGAGTGCGGTCATCAGGTACGCGCGGCTCTGCGGTACGGCCTGCCGGAGCAAGGCCCGAGCGGCCGTGTCGGGCAGAGCGGCGAACCAGGCGTCGCGTTCGCCCGGATCGGGGAAGAACGCGACCAGATCGACCAGGAGCCGGGCCGCCGACAGCAGGTCGACCCGCTCGCTCCGGAACTCCTCGCTCACCCAGTCCTTCGCCCGCTGCGGCGCCAGATCGTAGGCGACGGCGGCCAACGCCGCGAAGTCGGCGCCCTGGGCCGACCGGCACTCCTCGAGGAGCGCGTCCACCAGTCGGTCGACGGCATCCGTCGGAGCCTGCGGTGCCTGTCCGCGAACACCGTCCAGGAACCAGCGCAACACCGGTTGCACGGCCGGGTCGACCCGACGCGCCATCCTCCTGAGCAGTGCGGTCACCTGCGGAGCGCACGGGGACAACAGGTCCGTCGCGTCGGCGTACTCGTCAAGCAGCGTCTCGATCGGCAGGAACCGCGCGTCCACGAAATGGCCGACGGCGCGCAGCCGCACTGTGATGTCCGCCCTGATCGCAACCGCCCTCGGCGACCGGTCCCAGCGCCGGCACGCTGCGTCCACCCCTTCAAGAAGGGCCACGGGTTCCGGAAGCGTCTGCGACGACACCTCCAGCAGGGAACAGACGTCCGTGGCGAAAGCCGCGGTCACCGGATCGTGCAGCGCGCCGACCAGTCGTGGAAGGAGCAGGCGGGGCCACGCTTCGTGGAGCGAGCGCAGCAGTTCCCGTATGCGTCCGGTGAGTTGCGGGTAGCCACGTGCCTGCGCCTCCATGCCGGCGGCGAGCAGTTCGTCGACGACCCGCCGTGTCGGCGCCGGGAGGCTGCACGGCATTTCGATGAGGCAGTAGGCGGTGAACAACAGGTCACGGTGGACGATGTCCTCGTGTGCGGAACCCGCGTCCAGCACCCCGGCCAGCACACCGTCGATCTCGTCGGGACGGTTCTGGCACACCAGCGCCATCGACATGGCGGACACGTCGAACCAGCGGTGGTCGTGCAGCCGCCGCTCAAGGTGGGACCGGAACTCGCTCAGGGAGCGGGTCAGTTCGCAGGCCGCGAGGAACTCCTGGAACGTGAGGTGCAGGAAGCGGAACCGGCCCTCGGACACCTCCACGAGCAGCCCGGACGCCTCTCGGGCGGCGAGGAATTCGTCCACATGGGTGGAGAGGTCCCCGGTGCCGTCCACCACCCGGGGCAGGGACTCGGTCAGCCAGTAGCGCACCTCCTCGAGCGTCGCAACGCCGTTGGACCGGTTCTCGTGCAGCCACAGCGCGAGGGGGCCCAGGGCCCTGATGACGTCCTGCAGGCTCCAGGCGAGCTGCCGGCGTTCGACCAGTGCGCGGCAGGCCTGCTCGTAGACCCCGGTACGGTGAGCGGGCAGCTGGCCTCCCTTGAGCAGGGTCGCCAGCACCGTCAGCAACAGCGGGTTCGACGCGATCCGCGCGACACCGGGGCGGGCGCGGATGGAATCGTTCAGCTTCGCGGCGTCCTTGGCCGCCAGCCGCCGGATCTCCTCGTCCGGCGCGTGGGTGGTCAGGGCGCGGAAGCGTTGCACCGCGAGGCACCAGTTCCCGCAGAACCGCTCGATCATTTTCGGGGTGAGCGGCTGGACCCGGACCAGCGTGTAGCGGCTGTCGAGCGCTGTCTCGCGGTATCCGTTGACGCGGCTCGTGACCACGATCTGGTTGCCACCGGAGTCGGCGGGCGCCGACTGGTGGACCCGCCACCACTCCCCGGTACCGGAGTCCGCCCACGGGTGGAGGGCTCCCGGGTTCTGCGGATCGACGATGTGATCGGCCACGAACGTCTCGATGTCGCGCCGCACCCTGAGCCGCAGGTCGCGGTCTGTTATCTCGTCCAGGCCGTCCAGCAGGACGATCGCGCGGCCGGCGTTCAGCCTGGCCCGGATCAGGGCGGCTCGCTCCTCCTCCGACGAGCCGCCGAGCGGTTCGTCGAGCACATGGTGCAGCCCCAGAAAGTCCAGCAGCCGGATCGCCTTGCCGGGGGCCTGGTCAGCCTCCCGCCTCAGGAATTCGGCGTAGTCCGCGACCCGCGCGAGGACGGGCAGCCGGGCGGGGCCGAGGTCGACCTCGGGGACGTCGAGCCCCAGTTGATGGCCCGGGATGAGGACCCGCTCCTGGTCGGCGGCGAGTGCCTTGGCATGGTTGAGGGCCAGCCACTGCAGGAGTGTGGACTTGCCCGCGCCCGGGTCGCCGAGCACGACCGCCCATCGCTTCTCACGGATCAGTTCCACCAACTCGACGGGGGCAGCAGCGGGGCGCAGGGCCGCGGTGTCGGTGAGACCGGGTTCCGCCGCGTCCCCCGGCGTAGGTACCTCGTCGGACATGCCCGTCGCGCCCAGCGCGAGGACCGCACGGCCGTCCGGGCCGGCGAGGTCCGGCGCGCGGTGGTGGTCCGACTCGAGGTCGGACGGTGACTCGTCCGCTCCCTCTCCCCACCCCTGCGGGGCCGGATCCGGTGCGTCCAGGGTGAGGGCGATGTACACGTCGTCGAGCGGAACGATCACGTCCTGCATGGGCCGGCTTCGCTGGATGTGGCGCGGGTCGACCATCGCGCAGCGGCGCGCGTACTCCGCCACGTACTGCTCCTCGGCCGCACCGTACGGCGCCGCTCCGGCCGGCGGGACCCGGCGCGCCTGCACCGGGAAGGGCGTCGGCGCGCCCGCCGCCTCGCGTAACCGCGGCAGCCGCCCGTCCTCCGGCGCCGCCTCCACCAGCAGGTCAAGGAGCTCGACCGCCCTCCCCCGCGCGTCGTCGCCCGGCTGCCGGAGCACCGCGTCGCACAGGTCCGCGACGAGATCGCGGTAGGAGGTCTCGTACTTCTCGAACACGGAGGGGCACTGCACGTACGAGTGCCGGTCCGCGAGCGGGACGTACGGCGTCCACAGCCGAAGTGCTTCCTCCCACGCCTCGACGGCGGCCGCCGGGTCGGTCACCACGAGCTCGCGGCCCCTGCGGTACTCCGCGACGAAGCGGTGTGCGTCGACGGCGTCGAAGTCGAGATCCTCGAGTCGGTAGGAGCCCCCGCCGCGGGCGGAGCGCACGCTGCATCCGGCTGCCCGCAGCGCGGAGACCTTCTTCGCCACCAGCGGCGGGCTCGCCTCGGTGCTGTCAGCCCAGGCCCAGCGCTTGCTGTCTTCCTGGGTGAGTCCGCGGCTGCGCTGCAGCAGCATGCCCACCAGCAGTGCCTTCGACATGGGCTGGAGTTCGTCGAAGCCGGTCTCCCCCACCCGCAGACCCGTGAGCATGACGGCCTGGACGTTCACCGACACGTCGGACAACCTGCACCTCGCCTCACTGCCGACCGCGTACATGCCATTGTGCTGGTGACTGTGATGTTCCGTCACGACATCGGCCGAGTTGCGTACCGCAAGCGAAATCTCCCCGTCCCGTGCGACGGACCCCCCGCCCTCCCCCGTAGAGCAGATGACAACGGCCCACAGGGAGGGGAGCACGACGTGGTGGGGCACAGGGTCAGGCGCGTCAGGGGTACGGCGATCGCGGCGGCGGCCATGGCCGCGCTGACCGCGTCACAGGCGCCGGGCGCGGCGCAGGCAGGGGCCTCCGCGCCCGTGGAGCGGGCTGCCGGTCACGGCGCGAGCGTCTCCGGCGACACCCCGTACCGCACGGAGCTGCCGCCGCTGCGGACCGGGGAACGCGCGCGGGGCTCATCGGCGGAGGCCGAGGTCGCCGAACTGCCCGCGTCCGTGTTCGACGCCTACCGGCGGGCCGAGGAGCGGCTCGCGAGTGAGGCGCCCGGCTGCCGGCTGCGCTGGCAGTTGCTGGCCGCGATCGGTCAGGTGGAGTCCGGGCAGGCGCGGGGCGGCCGGGTGACCGCGGACGGTACGACCGTGACGCCGATCCTCGGGCCCCGGCTGGACGGCGGCGCCTTCGCCGTCATCCGGGACACCGACGGGGGCGCGTACGACGGGGACGCGGCCTACGACCGGGCGGTCGGGCCGATGCAGTTCATCCCGTCGACCTGGGCCCGCTGGGGCGCCGACGGCAACGGCGACGGGCGGGCCGACCCGGGCAACGTCTTCGACGCGGCGCTGGCCGCCGGGCGCTACCTGTGTGCGGGCGGGCGGGACCTCGCCGACCCCGCGGATCTGGACCGGGCGATCCTCGGCTACAACCATTCGCAGGCGTATCTGCGCACGGTCAGGGCCTGGTACGCGTACTTCCTGGAAGGGCACCGGGTGGTGCCGGACGGCTCCGTCGGCGGGTCCTCGGCGGGCGCCGGGCGGACGCGGCCGAAGGCCACCCCGAAGCCGGCGCCGTCTGCCCGTCCGAGCGCCGTGCCCTCCCCGGCACCGTCCGCAGCCGCCTCGCCCAGTCCCACCCCGTCCCGCCCGTCGACCGGCACCGTGCAGACGGAGGATCCCCAACTCCCCTCGCCCGGCACGGACCTGGAGCTGCCCGGCTCCGGCCTGCTGCCCAGCGGCGCCCCGCTGACCAGCAACGGTGTGGACTCGATGGCCTCCACCCCCTCCACAACCGTGGATACCGGGCGGTAATGTCGCCACCCGCCGGACAGCACCAGACCGGCGGGTGAGCGCGAAGGGGCCCTCATGGCGACGGACATGCCGGACATGCCTGCGGAGATATCGGCGGCCGACGACCGTTGGCGGCGCATGTGGAGCCACCGCGAGCAGCTGCTCAAGGTGGCCCGGCGCAGGTCGATGAGCCTGGAGGACGCCGAGGACGCCGTACACGAGGCGATGCTGCGCGCCGCCGAGCGGCCGGATCTGGACGACGACCGGCTCGGCGCCTGGCTGACGACGGTGACCATGCGGCTGTGCGTCGACCGGTACCGGCAGGTCAACCGTGAGGCCGAGGTGGTGCGCAGCGGCCCCACGCTCACCGCGCCGGGCCCGGTGCCCGTCGAGGAGGCGGTGTGCGACCGGGCCGAGGCCAGGTGGCTGGCCGTGCGGAGCGGGGAGCTGCCCGCGCGCCAGGCCGAGGCGCTCCGCCTGAAGTCGGAGGACCTGGACGTGAACCAGGTCGCCGTGCGCATGGGGCTGAGCTACCGGACCGTGGAGTCGTTGCTCGCCCGGGCCCGGCGCACGCTGCGCAACTCCCTCGCCGCGACGCTGGGCTTCGCCCTGTTCCTGATCGGCCATGGCCGGCTGCGGGCGAGCGGCAAGGCGCAGGCCGTGGGGGCCGCCTCGGCGGCGGCGACCCTGGCGGTGGCGGGGTTCGTGCTGCCGTACGCGCTCGACGGGGCGAACGACGCTCCGGCGCCCCACCCGTCCGTGTCCCATGACGCGGAGGCACTCCACCCCGACGGCACCGGCGTGGCCCGCACCCCGCAGTCCCCCGGCCCGTTGTCCGCGTCGGCGGCGGCCACCCCGCGGGCGGACGAGAATCCGAGTGCGCTGCTACCGCTGTCCGTGCCGTCCCTGGCGGAGGTGTCGGGCCTGCCCACGGTGCCGGCGCCGGAGGTGCCACGGGTGCCCGGAGTGCCGGGAGTATCCGGTGTGACCGATCTGCCCGAGGTCACGGATCTGCCGGACCTGCCGAGCGTGCCGGTCGAGTCCGCCACTTCGGCCGTCCCCTCCGTCTCCCTCCCCGCCCCCTCCCTGAGCGCACTCCCCTCGGCCCCGTAAAGCCGCTGGAAAACGCCCCCCGAAAAGCCGCTCAAAAAAATCCGCCTCCGTCGCGACGGACGCCCCGCCCCTCCCCGTAGAGCAGATGTCGAAGGTGACTCCGCGGGCTGAAGGGTGGACCGGATGGGTGTCGAGATCTGTGTGGAAGGGCTGACCAAGTCCTTCGGTCACCAGGTCATCTGGCAGGACGTCTCGCTGACGCTGCCCGCCGGGGAGGTATCGGTCATGCTCGGCCCCTCGGGCACGGGCAAGTCGGTGTTCCTCAAGACGCTCGTCGGCCTGCTGAAGCCGGACCGGGGGTCGGTGAAGATCGCCGGCCGTGACATCACCAGGCTGCGCGAGCACGAGCTGTACGAGGTGCGGAAGCTGTTCGGCGTGCTGTTCCAGGACGGCGCGCTGTTCGGCTCGATGAACCTGTACGACAACATCGCGTTCCCGCTGCGTGAGCACACCCGCAAGTCCGAGAGCGAGATCCGGCGCATCGTCCTGGAGAAGATGGACATGGTCGGGCTGATCGGCTCCGAGGGGAAGCTGCCCGGTGAGATCTCCGGCGGCATGCGCAAGCGGGCCGGGCTGGCACGGGCACTCGTCCTGGACCCGGAGATCATCCTCTTCGACGAACCCGACTCGGGCCTGGACCCGGTGCGCGTCGCCTACCTCAACCAGCTCATCGTCGACCTCAACGCCCAGATCGACGCGACCTTCCTGATCGTCACGCACGACATCGCCTCCGCCCGCCAGGTGCCGGACAACATCGGCCTGCTGTTCCGCCGCGAGCTGGTCATGTTCGGGCCGCGCGAGCGGCTGCTGAACAGCGACGAACCGGTCGTACGGCAGTTCCTGAACGGCCGGATGCAGGGCCCGATCGGCATGGCGGAGGAGAAGGACGCCGCGCAGGTGAAGCAGGAGCTCGCCGAACTCGTCGACAGAGCGCCCGTGCAGGAGATGACGCCCCGCCTGCTGCCGGGGCCTGGCATCACCCGGCCGCCCCGTTGGGAGGCGATCGCGAGACGCGAGGCCGAGCTGCACCGGAAGGCGGTGACCGGCGCATGAGCCTCTCACCGACCGGGGCGCTCAGGCACTCGGGGAATCTGTTCGCCATGGCCCTGGACGTCGTCCGGACCATGCCCCGACGCCCTTTCCAGGCAAGGGAGTTCATCCAGCAGGCCTGGTTCGTCGCGAGCGTCACGATCCTCCCCACCGCCCTCGTGTCTATCCCCTTCGGCGCGGTCATCGCGCTGCAGATCGGCAGTCTGACCCGGCAGCTGGGCGCCCAGTCCTTCTCCGGGGCCGCCTCGGTCCTGGCGGTGCTGCGGGAGGCCTCGCCGATCGTCACCGCGCTGCTGATCGCCGGCGCCGGCGGCACGGCGATCTGCGCGGACCTGGGGGCGCGGAAGATCCGCGAGGAGATCGACGCGATGCAGGTGCTGGGCATCGACCCCATCCACCGTCTGGTCGTGCCCCGGGTCCTCGCGTCGATGGTGGTGGCGGTACTGCTCAACGGTCTGGTCTCGGTGGTCGGCGTCGCGGGCGGCTATTTCTTCAACGTCGTCCTGCAGAACGGCACCCCGGGCGCCTACCTCGCCTCCTTCACCACGCTCGCCCAGCTCTCCGACCTGTGGGCGGCCGAGATCAAGGCGCTGGTGTTCGGCGCGATCGCCGCGATCGTCGCCTCGTACAAGGGACTTACGGCGAAGGGCGGCCCGAAGGGCGTGGGCGACGCCGTGAACCAGTCGGTGGTGATCACCTTCATGTTGCTGTTCGTGACGAACTTCGTGATGACCGCGGTGTACTTCCAAGTCGTCCCGCAGAGGGGTTAGGCCATGCGACCCCAAAGACTCCTCGAACGCCCTCTGCGCTCCCTCGAAGCGCTCGGCACGCAGCTCTCCTTCTACGGCCGCTCGCTCGCGTGGACCGGCCGCACCCTGCGCCGCTACAAGAAGGAGATCCTGCGGCTGCTCGCGGAGGTGAGCTTCGGCCGCGGCGCCCTCGCCGTCGTGGGCGGCACGGTCGGCGTCATCGCCTTCCTCTCCTTCTTCACGGGCACGGAGGTGGGCCTGCAGGGGTACGCCGCCCTCAACCAGCTCGGCACCTCCAACTTCGTGGCGTTCCTGTCGGCGTACTTCAACACCCGGGAGATCGCCCCGCTGGTGGCCGGCCTCGCGCTCTCCGCGACCGTCGGTGCGGGCTTCACCGCCCAGCTCGGCGCCATGCGGATCAGCGAGGAGACCGACGCCCTGGAGGTCATGGGCGTGCCCTCGCTGCCGTTCCTGGTGACCACCCGGATGATCGCCGGGTTCGTCGCCGTGATCCCGCTGTACGTGGTCGGCCTGCTGTCCTCGTACCTCGCCGCCCGCACCATCACCACCGGCTACTACGGGCAGTCGGCCGGCACCTACGACCACTACTTCCAGCAGTACCTGCCCCCGGTCGACGTGCTGTGGTCCTTCGGCAAGGTACTCGTCTTCGCCGTCCTGATCATCCTCGTGCACTGCTTCTACGGCTACTACGCGAGCGGCGGCCCGGCGGGCGTCGGCGTCGCGGTGGGCCGCGCGGTGCGCACGTCGATCGTGGCGATCAACGTCCTTGATTTCTTCCTGTCGTTGGCGATCTGGGGCGCCAACACGACCGTGCGGATTGCGGGGTGAGCCGTATGAGGGTGCTGAGACTGCGGTTGTACGGCGTGGTGTTCCTCGTCGTGCTGGCCCTGTTGCTGTCCCTGTCCGTCGCCGTGTACCGGCAGGTGTTCACCCCTGCCGTACGGATCAAGCTGGAGGCCGACAGCCTCGGCAACCAGCTCGATCCGCGCGCCGACGTCAAACTGCGCGGGCTGCTGGTCGGCGAGGTGCGCTCGGTGCACACGGACGGCAGCAAGGCGACGCTCGACATCGCGCTCAAGCCGGAGTACGTCGAGTACATCCCGTCCGACGTGCACGCGCGCCTGCTGCCCAAGACGCTGTTCGGCGAGAAGTACGTCGACCTGGTGGCGCCCGCCCGCTCCTCGGCGCGTCCCGTCCGCGCCGGGGACGTCATCACCCAGGACCGCACCCGCGTCGGCATCGAGCTGCAGCAGCTGATGAACGACCTGCTGCCGCTGCTGCGGACCGTGCAGCCCGGCAAGCTCAACGCCACGCTCTCCGCGTTCGCCACCGCCCTCGAGGGGCGCGGCGACCGGATCGGCGACAACCTCACACGCGTGGAGGACTACCTGCACCGGCTCAATCCCCATCTGCCGTCCCTCACCGAGGACTTCGCCCGTCTGGCCGAGGTCGCCGAGGTGTACGACGAGGCGGCGCCCGACCTGCTGGCGATCCTGCGCAACACCGTCACCACCAGCCGGACGATCGTCGAGCAGCGGGAGCAGCTCGCGTCCGCGCTCAGGACGACGGCCACCACGGCGGGCACCGCGGACGGCTTCCTCGACGCCAACGGCGGCCGCCTGATCACCCTCGGCGAGGTCTCCCGCCCCACGCTGGAGCTGTTCGCCCGCTACTCCCCCGAGTACCCCTGTCTCTTCGCCGGCCTGGTCCGTCAGGAGAAGGCCTCCGAGCAGGCGTTCCGGGGCGGCAAGATGCACATCACGCTCGAGGTGGTCCGGCCGCAGGGGGCGTACGAGCCCGGCGAGTACCCGCGCTACGGCGAGCGGTCGGGGCCCAACTGCCGCAACCTGCCCGGCCCGCCCGTACCGGCACCGGGCGCGCATCTCGACGACGGTTCGCGGAACGGGAGTTCGTCCGGGGGTCCGCTCGGTGTCTCCGCCACCCGGGCCGAGCAGCGCGCCGTCGGCTCGCTCGTGGCCCCGGTCATGGGCGTGCCCGCCGACGAGGTGCCGCCGGTCGCGACCCTGCTGTTCGGGCCGATGGCACGCGGGACGGCGGTGAGCGTCGCATGAGGCAGACCGCCGCTCCTCTCATCAAGTTCAGCCTGTTCGCCCTGGTGACGATCCTGGCCACGGCCCTGCTCGCCGCCACCATCGTCAACATCTCGCTGACCCCGGAGCGCACCTACCACGCGGTGTTCAGCGACGTCACCGGCCTGGAGAAGGGCGACGACATCCGCGTCGCCGGAGTGCGGGTCGGCGAGGTCGAGGGCATCCGGATCAAGGACCGCACGCTGGCGGAGGTCACCTTCACGGTCGGCGCCGACCGGCCGCTGCTCGCGGGCACCCACGCGGTCATCCGCTACCGCAACCTCGTAGGACAGCGCTATGTCGCGCTCACCGAGGGCGCGGGCGACGACACCCGGCTGAAGCCGGGCGCCACGATCCCGCTGTCGCGCACCCAGCCGGCGCTGGACCTCAACGCGCTGCTGAACGGCTTCAAGCCGCTGTTCGCCGCGCTCAGCCCGCAGGACGTCAACCAGCTCGCCACCGAGATCATCAAGACGCTCCAGGGCGAGGGCGGCACCGTCAACAGCCTGCTCGTGCACACGGCCTCGCTCACCACGACGCTGGCGGGCCGTGACGAGCTGATCGGCTCGGTGATCGACAACCTCAACACCGTCCTGGAGACCCTCGACAAGCGGGGCACCCGCTTCTCCGGGCTGCTCAAGCAGCTGCGGCGGGTCATCTCGGGCCTGTCCGCCGACCGGGGGCCCATCGGGGAGTCGCTGGTGAACATCGGCGACCTGACGGAGGCCACCTCGGGGCTGCTCAAGGACGCCCGTCCCGCCCTCAAGGACGACATCGCCGGGCTGACCGATCTCACCGGAACGCTGAACGACAACGAAAAGACCGTGGAGGGCGTGCTGAAGCGGCTGCCGAACAAGCTCAACGAGCTGACGGGGACGGCGTCCTACGGCTCGTGGTTCAACTTCTACCTCTGCGACTTCGACGGCCGGATCGTGCTGCCGAAGACGAAGCAGGTGCTCACTCCCCAGCTGCACGTGGCGAGGGCGAGGTGCGGGGCATGAGCCGTAAGAACCGCCGCCCGGAGCCTTTGATGAAGGTGCGTATCGACCCGCCTCGACTGCCCGGGCTTCCGAAGATACGGCTCCTGCCGCGCCGGACACCCGGCCCGCAGCCGTTGATGAGGGTCCGTGTCGACCCGCCTCGCATACGGGTCCCAAGGGTGCGGCTCCTGCCGCGCCGGGCACCCCGCCCCCAACCACTGATGAAGGTCCGTGTCGACCCGCCCAGGCTTCCGCGCATACGGCTGCGCCGCCCCCGCCTGATCCCCTTCCGCGACCGCAACCCCGTCGTCATCGGGGCTGTAGGCCTCACCACCCTCGCACTGCTGACCATGGCCGCGTTCAACGCCGACAACCTGCCGCTGATCGGCGGCGGCGAGACGTACAGCGCGGCATTCTCGGAGGCGGGCGGCCTCAAGCCCGGCGACGAGGTGCGGATCGCAGGCGTCAAGGTCGGCAAGGTCGAGGACGTCGACCTGGACGGGGACCACGTCAAAGTCACCTTCAAGATCAAGGGCGACCCGAAGTTCGGCTCGGAGACCGGCGCGTCGATCCGGGTCAAGACGATCCTCGGCGCGAAGTTCCTCGCGCTGCACCCCAAGGGCCCGGGGCAACTGAAGCCGGGCAGCGAGATCCCGCTGAACAGGACTGTCTCGGCGTACGACGTCGTCCAGGCGTTCAGCGATCTCACCACGACGACCGAGGACGTCGACACCGACCGGGTGGCGCAGGCCCTGGACACCATCTCCACCACCTTCCAGGACTCACCCGCCGAGGTGAAGGCGTCCATCAAGGGCCTGTCGCAGATCTCCCGGACGGTGGCCTCGCGCGACAAGGCGCTGGGCGAGCTCCTCGACCACGCGAACGGGGTCACGGGCGTACTGGCCGAGCACACCGAGGACTTCACCGCCCTGATCAAGGACGGCGACAAGCTGTTCACGGAGATCAGCAAGCGGCGCCAGGCGATCAGCAAACTGCTCAAGACCTCCGCCCTGCTCGGCATCGAGCTCTCCGGCCTGGTCGAGGACAACGAGAAGGAGATCGGGCCCGCGCTCAAGGGCCTCAACCGCGTGGTCGAGATGCTGCAACGCAACCAGTCCAGCCTGGACCGCAGCATCAAGCTGCTCGCGCCGTACGTCCGGGTCTTCACCAACACGCTCGGCAACGGCCGGTGGTTCGACTCCTACGTCCAGAACCTGGTCGCCGCTCCGGTGGTACCGCGGACGGGAGGCGCGCAGTGAAGAGCCTCAAGAAGCGCCTGGCGCTGGTCACCGCACTGGCGGTCGTCGCCGCCCTCGCCTTCGTGCTGTGGCCGCGACCCGAGAAGGTCCACGTCACGGCGTACTTCCCGCGCACCGTCGGCATCTACCCCGGCTCGGACGTCCGCGTCCTGGGCGTGCGGATCGGCGAGGTCAAGAAGATCACGCCGCAGGGCGACCGGGTGCGCGTGGAGCTGGAGTACGAAGCGGGCCGCAAGGTCCCGGCCGACGCGAAGGCCGCGATCATCAACTCCTCGGTGGTCAGCGACCGTTACGTACAGCTGCTTCCGGTGTACCGCAAGGGCCCGGTCCTGCGCACCGGCGCGGTCATCCCCGAGTCGCGGACGGCCGTACCGGTCGAACTGGACCGTATCTTCGACAGCCTGCACACGACGGCCGAGGCACTCGGCCCCGAGGGCGCCAACAAGGACGGGGCACTCTCCCGGCTGCTCGGGGTGAGCGCGGACAACCTCGACGGCCAGGGCGAGAACCTTCACCGGACGGTCGAGGACCTCTCCCAGGCGGTCACCACGCTGTCCGACGGCCGCACGGACCTCTTCGGCACGGTGCGCAACCTCCAGGTGTTCACGGCGGCGCTCGCGGCGGACGACAAGAGCGTGCGGTCCTTCAACACCAGCCTCACGGAGGTCGCGGAGCAGCTCGCCGGCGAACGCAAGGACCTCGCGGCCGCGCTGAAGAACCTTGGGACTGCACTGGGCGACGTGTCCGCCTTCGTGAAGAACAACAAGAAGGCGCTGACCTCGAATGTGCAGGGCCTGAGCAAGGTGACCAAAGTGCTCGTCACCCAACGGGCCGCGCTGGAGGAACTGTTGGAGGTAGCACCCACCGGCATGTCGAACCTGAACAACGCCTACAACCCGTCCGCGGGCACCCTCGACACCCGCAACAACCCCGACAGCCCGCAGGATCCGGCCTCGCTGCTGTGCTCCGTACTGCGGACGACCGGCGACGAGGGCGGCAAGAACCCGGACTGCGCGGAGCTGAGGAAGCTCTTCGACTCCCTGCCGGAGGTGCCCCAGAGCTCCGCGGTGACGGGCACGGTCGACCGGACGCTCGGCGGAATCCTGGGGGCGAGCGCATGAGCGTCGCATTGCGCAAGGGTAGGGCGGTCGCCTGGGCGGCCGCCGGATCGCTGCTGCTGTCCGGCTGCGGCTTCAACGGCTGGTACGACGTCCAGCTCCCCGGCGGAGCCGCCGACGACGGTCACGCCTACCACGTCACCGTCGAGTTCCGCGACGTCCTCGACCTGGTGCCGCAATCCGCGGTGAAGGTCGACAACGTCACCGTGGGCGCGGTCGAGAAGGTCGAACTGAACGGCTGGCACGCGCGCGTACGCCTACGTATCGCCGACTCCGTGAAACTGCCCGCGAACGCGGTCGCCGAACTGCGCCAGACCAGCATGCTCGGCGAGAAGTACGTGGCGCTCTCCGCCCCGACCGGTACGGCCCCCGTGGGCCGCCTGGGCGAAGGCGACCGCATCCCGTTGTCCCGCAGCGGCCGCAACCCGGAGATCGAGGAGGTGCTGTCCGCCCTGTCCGCGCTCCTCAACGGCGGCGGGGTGGCCCAGCTCAAGACGATCACCGTGGAGCTGAACAACGCCCTGAACGGCAGGGAGGACCGGGTCAAGTCGCTACTGAAGGAGCTGAACACGTTCATCGGCGGCCTCGACGACCAGCGCGACGACATCGTCCGCGCCCTCGAGGCCGTGGACAAGCTCGCCAAACGGCTCGGCAAGGAGAAGAAGACGATCGCCCGGGCCGTGGACGAGATACCGCCGGCCCTGAAGGTCCTGGCCGACCAGCGACGCGACCTGACGAAGATGCTCACGTCCCTGTCGCAGCTGGGCAAGACGGGCACC
Source organism: Streptomyces sp. HUAS ZL42 (assembly GCF_040782645.1). Lineage (GTDB taxonomy): Bacteria > Actinomycetota > Actinomycetes > Streptomycetales > Streptomycetaceae > Streptomyces. The sequence goes on along the minus strand of NZ_CP160403.1, from coordinate 7,021,435 downwards.
AAGGTCGTCGAGGCCTCGCACGACGACACGGTCGCGAACCTCAAGCAGCTGCAGCCGATCCTGCAGCAGCTGAACAAGGCGGGCAGTGATCTCCCCAACTCGCTGGAGCTGCTCACGACTTACCCGTTCCCGAGGAACGCGGTGGACGCCGTGAAGGGCGACTACGTCAACCTGCACATCACGGCGGACATGGATCTGTCGGAGCTGTACGGGAACTTGACGGGCGGGACGGGGTCGGGCAAGTCCGGCGACGGCGACTCCCAGCCGCCGAAGACCCCTGACCTGCCGGATCTTCCTGGCCTGCCGAGCGTGCCGACACCGACGGCGCTGCCGAGTACACCGGGACTGCCGTCCCCTTCTGCCCCGTCGGACGGCGGCGGCGACCTGCTGTGCCCGCCGGTGTGCACCGCCGGGTTCACGACCGCGGGCCGGCTGCCGGAGGGGATCGACCTCGAGCTCGCCGAGCTGATGCTGAAGGGGGTCCAGCCGTGATCACACGGACGGTCAAGGCCCAGCTGATCGCTTTCGCCACGATCACCGCCGTAGGGATGTCGTACGTGGGCGCCGAGTACACGGGCCTGGTGGACGACGCCCTGAGCCGCGGCTACACCGTGCGGGCGGACTTCGCCGACTCCGGGGGCATCTTCCCCGGCGCGGAGGTCACGTACCGGGGCGTGCCGGTGGGTCGAGTGGGCGCGCTGCGACTGACGGGCGCGGGCGGTGTCTCGGTCGCGCTGGAGATCGACGACGGGGTGCCGCGCATCCCGGCCGACACCCTCGCCGTGGTGGCGAACCGCTCGGCGGTGGGCGAGCAGTACGTCGACCTGCAACCGCGCACGACGCACGGCCCGTACCTGCTGGACGGCAGCACCATCCCGCGAGCCGACACGCGCGTGCCGCTGCCGACGACGGACCTGGTGCTGAGCCTGGACCGCCTGGTGAACTCGGTCGGCAAGGACGATCTGCGGGTCACGGTCGACGAGTTGGGCAAGGCGTTCTCGGGCACCGGCCCGAACCTGAGCCGACTGGTGGACTCGGGAAACGCGCTGGTGGAGTCGGCGAGCGACGCGCTGCCCGAGACCATCCAGCTGATCGAGGATTCACGAAAGGTCCTGAAGACGCAGGCCGACCAGGGCTCGTCCATCAAGTCGTTCGCGCACGATCTGGCGCAGCTCAGCGCACAGTTGAAGTCGAGCGACGGAGACCTGCGCAAGCTGATCGGGAACGCGACGCCGGCGGCGCAGGAAGTGAACTCGCTACTGAAGTCGACGGGCCCGCAGCTGTCGGTCCTGTTGGCGAACCTGATCAGCGGCGGCCAGGTCACGCGGGCGAACCTGCCCGGCGTGGAACAGGCCCTGGTCACCTTCCCGGTGATGGTGGCGGGCAGCTACACGGTCATCCCCGGCGACGGCACCACGCACTTCGGCCTGGTGGTGAACGCCGACGACCCGCCCGCCTGCACCCAGGGCTACGGAACGACACGACGCGACCCCGCGGACACCAGCACACGTGCGGCGAACACGAACGCGCGCTGCACGGCTCCGCGCGGGAGCAAGACATCGGTGAGGGGCGCACAGAACGCCCCGGGGGCGAGCACCACTTCGGGCGGCGCGGACCAGGCGGCGTACGCAACCCCGTACATCACCCCCTACGACCCGGAGACCGGCACCGCCACCGGCCCGGACGGAAACCCCGTCGAGATCGGCTCGACGGGTGGCCAACAGGCGGTGTTCGGAAGGGAGTCCTGGCAATGGCTGCTCGTCGGACCGATGGCATGAGCAGGGCACTGGCCGTGGGACTGGTGGTGGCAACGGTCCTCACGACCACGCTGACGATCTGGCTGAGCCTCGGGCTCCTGGACCAGCGAGAGACGGCGCAGCGCCGCCAGGACATCCTGGCCGCGGCCCGCCAGTCGGCGCTGAACTTCACCTCGCTCGACTACCGGCACTACGGCCGGGACAGCGCGAACGTCCTGGAGAGCGCGACGGGCGACTTCAAGAAGGAGTTCGCCGCACAGACCAAGCAGCTGACCGAGCTCGTCAACGAGAACAAGTCGGTGTCCGAGGGCCAGGTCCTCGAGGCGGGCATCGTCCGCTCCGACGAGAAGTCGGCCCGGGTCCTGGTGGTCGCCGACAGCAAGGTGACCAACACGGCCGTACCCGAGGGCGAGGCGCGCACCTACCGGCTCCAGCTCGACCTGGTGTACCGGGACGGCCGCTGGCTGACGTCCGACGTCGAGTTCGTCGGCTGACCGGCCGCGAGGATTGAGGAGTACGACGATGGCGAAGACGACGACGGCGCGAGGCCGCACGTCCGTTACCGGCACCCGGCGGACGATGACGGCGGCGGCGCGTGCGGCGGCGAAGCGAGCCGAACGAGCGGAGCGGGGTCTCAGCGAGGACCCGCAGGCCGGACGCACGGTGATCATCGACCCGGAGGACGAGAAGGGCTGGGACGACCCGCCGGAGCCGTCGCGGGAGTCGCTCGAGGAGGAGCCCAGCGGTACGCTGCAGGGCCGTCGCCGGCTGCTGACCGCGTCCCTGTGTGTCCTGCTCGTGGCGGGACTGGTGGCGGCCGGCGTGCTGGGTTGGCGCTACCGGGAGGGAATGCGCGCGGAACAGGCCCGAGGCCAGGCGGTAGCGGCCGCACGCCAGGCGGCCCCCATCGTCCTGTCCTACGACTACCGCCACTTGAACCGCGACTTCGCCGCGGCACAGACCCGCCTGACGGGGCACTTCCGAGACGAGTACCGGAAGACCACGACAACGGTGGTCGGCCCGACGGCGACGAAGTACCACGGAGTGGTGAAGGCAACGGTGGCGGACCCCACCGGCGGAACCCCGGCGGCCTCGGTGATCTCGTCCTCACCGGACCGGGCGGTGGTCCTCCTCTTCGTCAACCAGGTGACCACGAGCACGCAGGTCTCGGGCTCGCGGGTGGACCTGAACAGGGTGCGGATGACGCTGACGCGGACGGAGGACGGCTGGAAGGTGAGCGGGGTCGACGCGCTCTGACCCGCAACCGAATACGCGTCAACTGCTCTCCTCACGTTGGGGCCTTGGTGATCGACACGCAGGCTCCGCTGATGGGAGGAGCGCAGATGACGAACACTGCCGCTGGCGCGCCGCAAGCTGCCGAGAGGCACAGGGCAGGCGGGAGGCCCGGCCGCCGCGGACGAAGGATCGGTCTGCCGGCCTGCGGCGCCCTGCTGGCCGTACCGTCGGCCCTGCTGGTCGTACGCCTGACCGGACTGGACGCGGGAACATCGCTGGCCGTGCCGGTGGTGCTGTTTCCGTACGGCGCGGCACTCAGCGTGCTGGTGCTGGTCGCCGTACTCGCGGTTCCCGCGTTGCGCTCGCGATGGACGATCGCGGTCGTCGCGATTGTCACGTCGGCTCAAGTCGTGTTGCTGATACCGCGTTTCGTTCCGCATCGGCAGCACGTCCCGGCTCAGGCACCAGTATTGCGGGTGGCCACTCTCAACGCCAACGTAGGCGCGGAGGATGCGAGTGCCCTGGTGCGGCTGGTCGAGACAGAACGGATCGACGTACTGGCAGTGCAACAGCTGCCGTCAGCCGGCATCGCCGAGCTCACGGAGGCAGGCCTGGACAAACTGCTGCCGTATCACGAACTCCACCCCGAGTACGACTCCTCGATCTACTCGCGCATCCCACTGAGCCACGGCGGCGTACTGCAAGCCGACACCGCCTGGCCGCAAACGACCGCGGATGTGACGGTCGGCGGACGCACCGTACGGCTGGTGGCCGTCCACACTTTCTACCCGCTGGGTAACGCGAAGCGCTGGACCCGGGACATGTCGGCCCTGACCTCCGCCGCGAGGCACAGCGGCCCGGACACGGTCTTCCTGGGCGACTTCAACGCCACCCTCGACCACGCACCGATGCGCGACCTGCTCGAGTCGGGCCTCACCGACACCCACGCGGAACTGGGCCACGGCTGGGCCCGCACCTGGCCGGTCGGCAAGCCCCTCGTACCGCCCATGGTCCAGCTGGACCACGTCCTGCACGGTTCCGGCATGGCGGGCGTCTCCGTCAGCGAACGAACCGTGCCGGGCACGGACCACCGGGCGGTCGTCGCCACACTGGCGGTGCTTCCGGCGACGGGGCACGCCGGGTGATGCCCCGAGCCCTGGCGATGCGAGGTCAGGCAGCCCTGTCACCGCCGTGTCACAGGTGATCAACAGGGAAACCACAGGAACCTAGGGTGACGCCCCTCAGTCTCCATCGGCGAATGCCGGCGAGGACCGGCTCTGCGCAATTCGCTCTCGGGGGACCTGATGAACCGCACAACCACCGTCCGCAAGGCCGCACTGGCGACGGCCGCTCTCTCGGCCATCCTGTCGGTGACGGCGTGCCGGCCCGGCGACACCCCGTCCCCCGCCGACTCGCCGTCGAAGGCCCCGACCAGCACAGCGCCCTCGACGCCCTCTTCCTCGGCACCGAGCTCCGCGACGGCTTCCCCCACGTCCGGATCAGCCTCAACGGGTGAGGCGGCGACGAAGAAGTGCACCGCAACCGCCCTGGAGGCGGCGGCGTCCCAGGCTGCCGATCGCCCGGACGGCACGGGAATCGGTGCGGCGATCGTCGAGTTCAAGAACACCTCCGCCCAGCCGTGCACCCTGCAGGGCCACCCCACGGTGGCCGGGGCAGGCAACGGCTCCCCGGAAAAGAACGCCCCGCTGAAGGTGACCCCCGAGGGCTCCGCCTCTCCGGTACTGCTGGCCCCGGGCGGCAAGGCCTGGGTGAAGCTGACCTTCGTCCAGGTCCAGGGCGAGGGAGACGGCTACTGCGAGTCCGGCGCGGAGCCCGTGGCGTACCCGACGCTGGTGGTCGGCCTTCCGGGAGCCGGGGCACACCAGGTCGCGCTGGAGGACGGGCTCTTCGCGGAGTGCGACAACACGGTGGCGGCCACGGCGGTGTCGGCGACGAAGCTTTCGTAACGGGGGCGGGAGACGAGTAGGACGGTACGCCGGAGACAGCGGTGGGCATGGGCACCCGTCAGCGCCCACGCCCACCGCAGAACCCGCTCAGGCCCGCAACGGATTGGCGCGCGCCACCGCCATCAGGTACCAGGCGGTGGCCCCCGTGTGCCGGTACGGGTAATAGCCGAAGCCGAATCCGGTGTCGAGCGGACTGCTCGCCGACACGACGCCGGAGCGTTCGGGAAGGGCCTTGCCGCCGATGGTCTGACCGCCGCCGAGCAGGTCCTGGGCCCGCTCGAGGGAGTCGATCAGCCGCCGAGCGCGCGCCTCGTCACCACGGGCGTGCCGCTCCCGCAGCGCAAGGGCAAGGTGGGCGGTCCCCTCGAACCACACGCCGTTGCGGTCGGGCTTGGGCTGGAACTCGGCGATGGGTGCGTCCTCGTTCGCCACCAGACTGGCGGAGCTGAAGGTGACGCCCTCGTACGACTGCCCCGCGGGGACCGTGCTGTTCCGTCGCTCGGCGTGGTCCAGGACGGCCAGTTCGGACGCGGCCCAGTCCAGCGAACGGGAGTGGGTCCGGGAGGAGAGCGCGAGATGGGTCCAGGTCTGGGTGTCCTCGGGGATCGGTGACGTGTTGACCGTGACACCGTCATTGGTGCCGGTGTAGAAGAACCCGTCCGACGGCTCCCACATCTTCATGACGAAGGCCTCGGCACGCGCACGCCGCGCCAGCCACACCCGGTCCCCGGTCAGCCGGGCGAGCCGTCCGAACAGGCAGATCAGGTCGGTGTTGTGCTCGGTCGAGGTGAACGGCAGCTTCTCGTTGGCCCCGTTGACCCCGAACTTGTAGCCGCCCAGGGGTTCGTCGGTACGACCGTTGTGCTCGACCCACTCCCCGATCCTCACCGCACCGGCAAGGAACCGCCGCTCACCGGTCCGCCGGGCAAGCGCGCTCAACGCGATCCCGGCCCAGGCCATGTCCCCCACGGCCGTACCGGTGAACCCGAACTGCGTACCGACGTTGGCGCTACCGTCCGCCCGCACGAACCCGTCCGGCTGCTGCGACCCGTCGTAGAACGTGTAGGGCCCCACGTTGTAGGCCTGACGCAGCCTGCCGTCGTCGTAGGCGGGGTCATGGTTCTGGGCGTACAGCAGCGCGTCCCCGAGCGCCACGGCCCGGGCCTGTCCCTCCGCGGTACATCCCGCCAGGTGAGCCAGGACCGCGAGCGCGTTGTCGTACGTGAACGCGGTACTGAACAGCCCCGCCTGGTCGGTGTAACTCTGGGCCAGACGAGTGCTGCCGTGGTCCGGGTAGGCGTCCATGGCTGCGGCGAGAAAAGCGTGCCCGCGGCGAGGGGCGGACACCTCGGCGGCGTCCCGGGCCGAGGCCGCGTGGGCCGCCCCGGAGCCGACCGCGGTGAGCGCCGCGGCGCCGATACCGAGGCCGGTGCCGATGAGCGTACGACGGCTGAGCTGCGGTCTTTGCCTGCCGGTCATGGGACTCCCTTGAGGGGTGCGGGGCGAAGGGGCGGGGTGTGGACTGGAGCGTCTCGGATTTGAGAGCGCTCTCTTTGAGAGCGCTCTCAAGCGTGCGGGCTCATTGTGCTGGTGTGACTGCGCCGGGTCAACGTCCTTCATATGCAGACTGGTTGGCCAGGCGCTGATCGCCCATGGCGAGCACCGTTCAGCGGCCCCCACCCGCACCAGCCTTCTTCCGACCTCCGCCAACCGCTGCACACAAGGGCATCTACTCGACGGATCCGGAGACGCCCCGATACGGCCTTCTACCAGGGCTGGGTCGGCGTTCCATCCGGATCCAGCCCATACGGCCAGCGACCGTCTCGCGAAAACCGCCAAGCATCGCCGAAATCGGCGGTTCGGCGGAGCAAGGATTCGGCTCGATCCACGTCCCCGTCCCTCTCCAATCTCCGCGCCAGCTTGACCATCGCGTTCGTGTGACCGTTCTCAGCGGCGTGGATGAGTAGGGATTCGGCACTTTCCACGTCCCCGGCCTTCTCCCGCATTTGCATAAGGATGGCCAGGGCGTTCGTGTGACCAGCGTCGGCGGCCCGTTGGTAGAAGGATTCAGCGCCCTCCCGATCACCGTCCTCTTCCCGCATTTGCATAAGGATGACCAGGGCGCTGGTGTGGCCGGCGTCGGCTGCCCGTTGGTAGAGGGTATCGGCGCCTTCCCGGTCCCCGTCCTTCTCGCGCATGCGCGCCAGGTCGATCAGGGCGCTGGTGTGGCCGGCCTCCGTAGCTTGACGAAGTAGCGCTTCTGCGGCTTCCCGGTCTCCGCCTGCCTCCCGCATGCGCGCCATGTCGACCAGGGCGCTGGTGCGGCCGGCGTCGGCTGCCCGTTGGTAGAGGGTATCGGCGCCTTCCCGGTCCCCGTCCTTCTCGCGCATGCGCGCCAGGTCGATCAGGGCCCTGGTGTGGCCGGCCTCCGCAGCTTGACGAAGTAGCGCTTCTGCGGCTTCCCGGTCTCCGCCTGCCTCCCGCATGCGCGCCATGTCGACCAGGGCGCTGGTGCGGCCGGCGTCCGCAGTGCGTTGAAGCAGCGCTTGAGCACTCTCCCGGTTCCCATCGCGCTGCTTCGCCAGACTCACGGGAAGCTTGGTGCGGCCATGGCTGATGGTTTGACGAAGCAGGATTTCTGCGGCTTCCCGGTCTCCGTCCTTCTCGCGCATGCGCGCCAGGTCGATCAGTGCGCTGCTGCGACCGGCGTCCGCGGATCGTTGAAGCAGCGGCTGAGCACCTTTCCGGTTCCCATCTCGCTGCTTCGCCAGACTCACGGGAAGCTTGGTGCGGCCATGGCTGATGGTTTGACGAAGCAGGATTTCTGCGGCTTCCCGGTCTCCGTCCTTCTCGTGCTTACGCATCAGGACTATCAGTGCGTTGGTGTTGCCGTTATCGGCGGCTCGTTGGTAGAAGGATTCGGCGCTCTTCCAGTCTCCGGCCGTCTCACGCAACTGCCCCAGACTGAACAAGGCGTTGATGTGGCCGGCGTCGGCTGCCCGTTGGTAGAGGGTTTCGGCGGCGTCCCGGTCTCCGTCCTTCTCTCGTATCCGCGCCAGGTCGATCAGGGCATTGATGTGGCCTGCGTCCGCAGCTCGTTCGAGGAGGGCGTGTGCCCACTGAAGGCGGTGTCGATCGTGGGCAGCCGAGGCGAGGTTTCTCAGGTCACCGGGGTGGGTCAGGTGCTGGTGAGCGGCGTGCCAAAACGATGTGGGTGGGCACAAGTGCTTGCGGATGGTCCGGCCGTGTTGTTCGAGGTAGTCGACGAGTTGGAACATCGGCCCGGTGTTCGCTGCGGGCTCTGTGGACGGGGTCGAACTACCGGGCGGGCGGCGCTTCGGACGGGGCATCGTGCGGCGCAGAGGTGCCTGTTTGCCGTGGACTGGGCGGGCAAGGTCGGCGTAGGCGGCTTCTGCCCAGTCTTCGGTGAGCTCGTCGTAGTCCCGGTTGCTCAGGTAGTCGATGGCCGCGTCGGTCAAGAAGGCTTGTGGGAGACGGACGCCCACGCCGAGGCGACGTGCGTCCATCGCAGCCTGCAGTACTGCTCTGGCAGCAGGAGTGGCGTGCTCGTATCGGCGCAGGAGCGCAGGGGCCCCGGCAAGGTCCTGTGTCACCCTGCCATCCACACGAGTCCGGGTGAGCGTGTCGGCCAGCAACAGGTCGCCTCGCTTCGCGAGAGCCTCTGCTCTGCGCAGCGCGTCCCGGTCGAAGGCCTCAGGGACGGTGACGGTGCGTCCGGCGAGTAGTTCCCGCACCCGGCTGTGTCGATCCGCGTCGCCCGGAGTGGGCATTGCCGTATAGCGATCAGCGTACTCGGGCCACAGTGTGCCCAGGATGAGGGTCGGCCGACGGTCAGGATGCGTAAGCAAGCTGTGCAGTGCTGCTGCGATCCGCTCACCGGCTCGGGCGTCCCCGAGGTAGTGATGGGCCTCGTTCAGCCACACCACTGTGCAGGGCTGCACGCGTTCCAGGTCGCTCAGCGCAGCCTCGACGCGCGTGGGGTCAAAGGGATGCCATAGCAGCCAGCCCTCGGGGGCAAGTGGTTGGACGGCTTCCCAGCACGCCCTTGTTTTGCCCGTCGAGGAGGTTCCGACCAGGATCACCATCCGACTGCGGCCCTCACCGACCTCGTGGACCGCGTCTGCCAGTACCTGGTCATGAGCCCGCATGACGTATCCGGGCAGTACTCGTGGTACGGCGCCGGAGCCACGCTTGTCCCGGGTAAAGCCGGCGGGGTGTATCTCCAAGTCGTGCGGATCCCAGTCGCTGATCCGCCTGCCCGGCATCTGGTATGCGATGGGCGGGGAGCTGGCTTGCCCAGTCGCTGTGCGGTGGAGCCTGAGAAGTTCGTCGTCCGCAAGGCGCAGCACACGGGCCAGAGCAACGACCGTCTCGGCTGAGGGAGCAGAAGCCCCTGTCCGAAAGGCCTCCTGGACTGTAGTGCGCCCCATCCTGGCCTGGACTGCGAGTTGAGACTTGGTCAGCCGGGACCGGGCGAGGCCGTCGTTCAGTCGGGCACGCAACTCGGTCAGCGCTGCCTCGCGCTCCTTCTCTCCCTCGGCCACCCGTCCGCCCCGCTCTCATGTGTTCGCTGGTGTTCATCTTCGTCCAGACGCACGCCGGCAAACACCTCTTCCGAGACGTTGAACACGTCAAACACCACCACTCGCAGGGAAGTTGCCGTGTCGAATCTCGCCTTTGTTCTGCTGACCGCCGTTCTGGTACTCGTTCTGGCGCTCCTTGCGGCTGTCGCCGCGGGCAAGCTTGCTCGCCTGGACGGCGCCAGCTATCCCAGTGCTGTCATGCGGGCCGCCTCCACTTTTCTCGCCGTGATGATGCTTGCGGCGGCCCTCACCAGTGCACTTGCCGAGGTTGTTGCCTGAAAGCCTCGCACCAGCGGTTTGCCGCCCCGTGCCGGAAGACTCCGAAAGAACCCGACGTCTGGGACGGACACAACTGAGACGCCGGCAAGTCGACTACGTTTCCCGGGGGCGTGGTGATCCCCGACTCCGAGATGGGGCGTCTGCACAAGAGGGGCCTCGCCCAGGAATTCGACATGCGGGGCAACAGCTCCACCTACACGTACGACCTGAACAGTGACACGCCCGCGACGGCGAACCCGCCGGACCAGGGCCGTGAAGGCACCCGGGGGACGTCTCCCGCGGTGACGAGGAGAACCGTTGATGATCCGACGTGGTGCCCACCTCTTGGCGGCACTGGCAACCGTCCTCCTCCTCGCCTCGTGCTCCAGCTCCGACGGGGGCGATCGCCGCGTGAGCGAGGGGCGTGACTGGCACTGGGACAAGGAGGCGGGCGCGGCCGAGGCGTCCGCGTTCATGAACGTGGCGGTGCCCGACGGCGCGACCCAGACCAAGGGCGCCGTCCAGGTCAACCCGCAGGAGGACATCTACCTCCTCTCCTTCGTCACCACCGGGAAGAACGCCGACGGCATCGCGGAAGACCTACGCTCCGAAGAGCCCCTGAAGGCGCAGAAGAAGGACTTCGCCCCGGAGGGAGAGCGCTTCGCGCACCTCGGGCTGCCCGAACCTCAGACACTGAAGGAAGCGCGCTGGGCAGGGGTGTGCCCGCCATGCGTGAACGACGACCGCCGCAAGAAGGTGCAGTGGATCGAGATCTACGTCCAGACGCTGAAGGGCGATCAGGCTCGGGGCTGTCTACAGGCGTTCTGAGGACGCCGTCACTCGTCCCCGGCCATGCCGTGCCGGCGCGCCAGTTCGTTGAACGGCGCGACGGTCGTCTCGACGTTGGCCACCACGACGGTGTCCGCGAGGCCCATGGATGCCTTGAGCATGGATCGAACCGCGGCGCCGGGTGTGAGGGTCGAACAGCGCTGTGGCCACGAGCCAGGTCGCCACGGCCAGGCAGGCGACTCCGACCGACCACGCGACGATTCGGCGTGTCCCTGTGGACATGCTCGGCCCTCCCGCCCGACCCTTCGCACGCAACAGGCCGTCACATCTGACGTTCTGAGCGCCTGGGCGCTCCATTGTGATTACGGCGGTTGTTCGAGGGTGCCATCTGACTCCGTACCGCACAGGCACATCGAGCTCCGCTCAGGCGGTCTTTTCCCAGGGGCGGCAGGGGAAGGATCGGTGCCCCACGGTTCACCGGCCGGGCCAGGAGCAGCAGGGCCTCGGCCGACTCCGCGTCGGGCGCCTCATGAACGGACAGGCCCGGCATCCGCTCGGTGTGGGTGTCGTCGTACCCGTACCACCAAGGCAGTAGGCGACCGGCGAGGCGAGGCAGCCGCCCCCGAGCGGCAGTAGGCGACCGGCGAGGCGAGGCGAGTCAGGCCCGTCCACGCCCCATGCCCGTCGAAAGACGTCGGCTGGGGCGTGGACGTTGCAGGAGGGCGGATGGTGCCTGAAGACGCGCTCACCCGGCTGCGGTCAGGAAAGGCGCCCCGACTCCGAGCCCGACACGTCCGGGACGTGCCCCTAGCCGGCCGCCGAGCGACGACGACCCAGGATGGGCTCGGCCAGTAGTCTCGCCGTAAGGCAGAGTGTCTGGCCGTGCCTGGCGAAGAGTTCGTCGCGTGAGTCGAAGTGGCCCAGGTCCGCCAGGACGTAGGCCGAGAGATCGCAGGTGGCGCCGGCGGCCGGGCAGAGCGTCACACCGTCCCAGTCGATCGCCGTCCTGGACAACGCCTCGAAGAGCGTCTCCGCGCCGGCATTGGTGAAGCCACCACCATGACCGCCACTCAACTCGTCAAGGCTGCCGAAGAGTTCCGAGACGGCCAACCAGGGCGCGGTGGGGTGGACGGTCGACGACAGGCCCTCGAGGCGGAATTCGGGCCATGCCAGCAGTACCTGGTCCGGGACGATCCGATGCAGCCGGGGGAAACGCGGATACCAGAAGGCGCCATCAACCAGCAGGCCGCGCACCCGCGTAGCCACCCCGGATGCCCGCGCCACGGACTCCAGCACGGCCAGCCGCTGGCTGCACGAGCCGCGGCCGCGGCGCAGCACCTCGGACACGGGTCGCTCGTCCTGCACCGAGTACACCGGCCGCACGGCTGCGGCGATCCGTCGGTGGGCCTGGCGCAGGGTCGCTATCTGACGGGCGGGGTCTGGGGTGGCCCCCGAGCCCGCTGTCATGTCGACCGTGTCGATCTGCCGAAGCAACGAGGCGACACGCGGATGCCGCCAGTCGAGGATCCGTGTCGGGGCGGTGCTGCCCGTCGCCGTTCTCTCGCCGGTTGTACCGACGCGGGGACGGCCTCGCGGCGTGAGAAGCGAGCTCGTCATGACCATGGTCCTCTCGTCCAGCGAGCGCCCTGGATGGCCAGAGGTATCATGACGCAGAAATTGAACGTGTTCAACTCCGTTCACCGCGGTGGCCGAGACGCCTCGTCGGCAGAGTGAACCCAGGGAATGCCCCAGGCTTCCGTGTCGTCCACAGGAGTGGATGCGGTCCACCCGCCGGGACTGAGTTGCGAGTGCCCTTCGAGCTCAGGTCCGATCAAGATCCTCGAATCATGTGCCGCACCGCGTCGGCGCCTTCGTCCTGGGGGCTGACCGTGATGGGGCCCCGATCGCGGGCGAGCAGCCAGGCGGTGGCCTCGTCGGCGGGCATGGCGGGGGCCACGAGCCAGCCCTGTACGGCGTCGCAGCCCAAGTCACGCAGGTGTTCCCAGGTTTCGTCGTCCTCGACGCCCTCAGCAATGGCGAGCAGGCCGAGTGAGTGCGCGAGGTCCACCGAGCAGCGCACGATCTCGGCGTCTTCATGTTCGATTGCCATGTCGGACACGAAAGAACGGTCGATCTTCAGCTCGGCGAGGGGAAGGCGGCGCAGGTGCACCAGTGAGGAGTAGCCCGTGCCGAAGCCGTCCAGGGACATCTTCACGCCGTGGCGGGTCAGCCGGTCGAGTGCTTCGGCGGCTTGTTGGGGGTCTTGGTCCAAGGCGCCCTCAGTGACCTCGAGTTGGAGTGCTCCTCCCGGCATGCTGTGGCGGGCAAGGAGGTCCAGGACCGAGTCGACGAAAGCCGGTGTTTGGATGTCATGCGGCGAAACATTGACGGACACCGTCACTCGCAGGCCTTGCGCTCGCCACCGGGCGACCTGGCCGAGCGCCGCCTCCAGCACGTACTGCGTGAGATGGTGCATCAGTCCCGACGATTCGGCGATCCCCACGAACTCGTTGGGGGGCACCGCGCCCCGCTGCGGGTGAATCCAGCGAGCCAGGGCTTCCAGAGCGATCACCTTTCCGTCGAAGCCGACCTCCGGCTGATAGTGAACCTCCACCTGGTGAGCGTCCAGCGCTTGTCGCAGGTCGGCCAACAGCCCAAGCCGGCTCGAGGTATGGGAGTCCTGTCCATCGTCGTACACCTGTACCGCTGTGCGATCCGCCTTCGCCTGGTACATCGCCACCTCCGCGCGACGGAGCATCTCCTCGGCGTCGAGCGCGTGGTCGGGGAAGACAGCGATTCCCGCGCTGGCCTCCAGCACGAGGGTGAGTCCGTCGAGGGAAAAGGGGGAGGCGAGAGCATGCAGGAGTGAACGGGCAATGCCGGTCACGGACTCGGTGGAAGCAGCGGCCGGCAGGATGACGGCGAACTCGTCGCCACCCATACGTGCCGCTTCCGCTCCGCGTGGAAGGGCGTGACACAACCTGTCGGAGATCTGGCGCAGCAGACGATCGCCGGCTTGATGGCCGAGGGTGTGGTTGACGGCGCGGAATCGATCGAGGTCGATCAGCACCAGGGCGGCCCGGACACCGGCGCGTTCGGCCTCGTGCAGCAGCGTCCCGATCCGTTTCATCAGCCAGGCGCGGTGGGGCAGACCGGTCAGCGCATCGACGTGACGTCGCCGGGGACGGGGCCGTGTCTTACCCCGGGCCGAGCCGCTTGCCCGGCGCTTGATCTCTGTAAGGGCTTCGGCCTGCTGGTCGTCGTCGGCCCTCCCCAGCTGTGTGTGCAACCACGCGGCGGATCGGGCCATGTGATCCTGGATGACGGGATCGTGATCGTGATCGTGATCGGGGTCGGGTGAGGGCCGCCGGAACCAGGTCACAGCCGATCCTTCCGGTCGTGGTGGAAGTGGTTGAGTGCCTCGCCGTTCGTCCCGAACTGACGCGCCAGCTTGTGCTGGGCCCGCCCCAGGTGTTTGGCCACGCTGCTCGGTGCGATGCCGAGCGTCTCTGCGATGGCTGCCTGCGACCATCCCTCGTGCCAGCGGAGTACGGCGATGGTGCGCTGCCGGTCGCTCAGAGCGCTCAGTGCCTGGACAACGCGGATGTAGTCCTCGCGCTGCTCTGTCACAGCTGCCGGATCGGGGGCCGTGCGAGTGCGCTCGGTGGCGTGGATCCGGGCCAGTTGGGGCAAGCGTTGCCTCCACCGCTGCCTGTTTCTGGCCGCGTCGCGGGCGATGACCGTCTTGAGCCAGTACTTGGGGTTGTCGATCTGGTCCCACGCCCGCCACGCTTTGACGAAAGCGTCGTTGACCAGCTCCTGCGCTTGATGGTGGTCCCCGGCCAGCATGTGGGTCGCCATCACGACCAGTTCCCGCCAGTAGGCTCGGTAGCACCTGTCGTACTCCGGGTCGGATGCGCTCACCGTCAGCTCCCGTCGGTCGGGATGCGCAACTCCCATGCGGAGCCGTCGGACTGATGCTCCCGCACGGTTCCGCCGCGCGGGAGTGAGCCGGCGACGCTCCGATAGAGCCGCTCGCGGGACCGGTCCCGCAGCCAGTGAAAACCCGTCGCGGCAAGAGCCGTTGCGGCGGTGGACACCAGAGTCAGCAATAACGTCAGCATGTTCGTCCTGTCGCAGGAGTGGGGCGGGAAAGGCAGTTCGCCGTCACCCGTCACCCCTTAAGAGGCTCTGCCCACCCGGAAGCACGACACCACCAACCATGTGACCTGTATCACTACACCCGTCGAAAGCTCGCAGGCAGAAGCGGGCACCCCACAGGAACAGGGCCTCGACCAGGGTAATCGTCCTCTGTCAGGCCTCATCGCCACCCAGCTCCATGCCTGGAACCTGTCACCGGACGTCACCAAGCGAGCCGAGCGAGCCCAACGAGCCCAACGAGCCGAGCAGATTGTCGCCGAACTCGCCGCCAACGCCGCCCTGCACGACCACGTCCAGGGCCGCGGCTTCCGGCTCGCCCTCACCCCCGACACCACGACCGGCCTCCTCCGCATCGCGGTGACCGACGCCAAGGGCGGGCGGCGCGTCTCCAGCTTCCGCGCCGAGGAGGCCGTGAAGTCCGGCCGCCGCTTCGCTCCGCGCTCCGCTGTGCGTCGCCGAAGGGTCGGCGGGCACCACCTTGACCTCGCCGTCCCCGAACGCCCGATCGGCGGGATGACGGCCACGCCGAAGATATGGCACCCCACGGCGTACGGCCGACGACGCGGAAGAGTAGAAGCGCACACGCATGACCCTGTGTGAAGGTCAGGCCATGGTTGCCGCAGCGGGGCGTGGGTCGGGAAGAATGCCTGAACGATGACGTCGACGCCTTCCGGACCGGCACGGGCCGGGTACGCGCCCTTCGCCCACCTCACCGTGCCCAACGCCGCCCTGTACCGCCGGGTGATGGGCGCGTTCCTGGCCGCCAAGGAGCGCTTCGCGGTCCATCTGCGGCCCGAGGACGTGTTCGCGGCGCTGCCGCCGCAGCACCGGCCCGCCGAGCTGGACGCGGTGGTCAAGGCGCTGGACAGCCTTGTCGAGTGGGGCAATCTGCGGGCGGATCCGGACACCTCCCGGGTCACCGCGGTGGAGGACTTCTACCGCAAACGCTTCATCTACCAGCTCACGCAGGCCGGCGAGGCCGCCGAGCTGGCGCTGTCGACGTATGACGAGGCGCTGGGGCGGCGCGGTGCGCTGCAGGCGGTCGCCCTGCGCGACATCGTCACCCAACTGCGGGCCCTGCTGGTGATCGCCGCCGAGCAGGAGGAGGGCGAGCCGGACGCGGCCAAGGCGCATCTGGCGCTGTCCGCGCTGACGAGCCGGTTCGAGGCGCTGGCGGAGAACGCGCGGGCGTTCATGGGCTCCCTGCAGCGCACCATCGACCTGCACGACGTGGAGGTCGAGGTGTTCCTCGCCTACAAGGACCGCCTGATCCAGTACCTGGAGCGGTTCATCCAGGACCTGATCACCCTGGGCGGGCGGATCGCCCTGCTCATCGGCGAGTTGGAGGATCAGGGGCGGGTCGGTGTGCTGTTGCGGCTGGCGGCGGCCCGGGAGGCGGCCGACGCCGCGCCGGACGAGGCCGAGAGCGCCGAGGCGCGGGCGTATGAGCGGTGGGTGGGCAGGTGGTCGGGGCTGGCCGCCTGGTTCGTGTCGGCGGACGGCCGCGAGTCGCAGGCCCGTCTGCTGCGCGGCCGGGCTCTTGGAGCGATTCCGCAACTGCTGGCGGTCGTACGGCAGTTGAACGAGCGGCGGACCGGGCGCTCGGACCGCTCGGCGGACTTCCGCACCCTGGCCCGCTGGTTCGCCGAGGCCCCCGACGACGAGGCGCGGCACCGGCTGTGGCGTGCCGCGTTCGGCCTGTATCCGGCACGCCACCTCACCGTGGACGCCGACACCCTGGACCGGCGCGCCGCCCACCCGGAGGCCGCCTCCACCCCGTGGGCCGAGGCCGAGCCGCTGCGGATCAGCCCGCAGCTGCGCCGCACCGGCAGCTACGAGCGGCGCGGCAAGACCCGCCGGGTGCAGGACCGGTCCGAGCAGCGCAGGCGCCTGGCCGAGATCGCCGCCAAACAGGCGCAGGAGATCGCGGCCGCCCGCGCCCGCCTCGCGACGGACGGCACCACGCGGCTGTCCGCACTCGGCGAGCTCGACCCGCTCGCCTTCGGCCTGTTCCTGCAGCTGCTCGGTGACGCCCTGGCCACCTGGCGGCCCGGCATGACGACCACCGTCGCGACCAGCAACGACGGCACGATGGAAATCCGGCTCACCGCCCTGGCGGACGGGACGACGGCCGAGATCCGCACCCCTGGCGGTACCTTCCGCGGCCCCGACCACCTGGTCGAGATCGCCGATCTCACCCGGACCGGCCAGGTGCACGCCGACGGCACTCCCATGGGAGGGGAGCGATGACCACGCCCCTGAGTGAAGTGCTGGACGGCCGGCGCACCGCCGAGTTCCACAAGGCCGCCCGCGCGCTGCTGAAGGAGCCGCTGCTGCTCGCGCACGGCCCGTACGCCGAGGAGTTCCGGCTGGTGCGACAGCACGCCGGCGACCTGCGCGACTGGTTCGACCGCAACACCGGCTGGCCACTGCGGGTGGACGCGGAGGCGGCCCGGCTGGGCCGGGCACCCGGTACCCTCGCCGACCCGACCCATCCGGCCCGCGAGGCCTCCCGCGCCCGCGCGCCCTTCACCCGCCGCCGCTATGTGCTGCTGTGCCTGGCGCTGGCCGCACTGGAGCGCGGCGAGGCACAGATCGCGCTGGGCCGTCTCGCCGAGCAGGTGGTCCTGGACGCCGCCGATCCCCATCTGGCCGCCGCCGGGATCGAGTTCACGCTGGAGCGGCGCGAGGAGCGGCTGGATCTGGCGGCGGTGGTACGGCTGCTCATGCGGTACGGCGTGCTGCGACGGGTGGCCGGGGACGAGGAGGCTTACGTCAGCGGGGCGGGCGATGTCCTCTACGACGTCCAGCGCCGCGTCCTGGCCGGACTGCTCGCCGCCCGCCGCGGCCCGTCGATGATCACCGCCGACGGCTTCGAGGACCGCCTGGCCGAGCTGACCGCCGAGAGCGCCCTGGACAGCGACGAACTGCGCTTCCGCGCCATCCGCCAGCGGCTGACCCGGCGCCTGCTGGACGACCCGGTGCTCTACTACGCCGAGCTGACCGACGAAGAGCTCGCCTACCTCACCCGCCAGCGCGCCTTCATCACCGCCCGGATCACCGAACTGACCGGCCTGGTCGCCGAGGTGCGGGCCGAAGGCATCGCCATGGTCGACCCGCTGGACGACCTGACCGACGTACGGATGCCCGAGCAGGGCACCCACGGACACGTCACCCTGCTGCTCGCCGAGCACCTCGCGACCGCGGGCGGCGCGGTCAGTCGCGACGAACTGGAGCGCAGGGTGCGGGAACTGGCCGCCGAACACGGCGGCTTCTGGTCCAAGAGCGCCAAACAGCCGGGCGCGGAGGCGGAGTTGGTCGACCAGGCCCTGGCCAAGCTGACCGCACTGGGCCTGGTCACCGCCGCACCCGGCGGCGTCGCCCCGCTACCGGCGCTGGCCCGGTACGCGGTCGGCGAGACCGTCGTACGGGAACCGGGAGTCCCCACCCCCCGCACCTCTCAGCGAAAGGCATGACCCGCCGTGACCGCCCTGCCCACCCCCGCGCCCGGCCGGTGGCGGCCGCTGCGCATCGGCCTGGTCGACCTCTTCTACTACGACACCGAGGAGTTCTGGTTCCGGGACGGACGGCTGCTGTTGCGCGGCAACAACGGCACCGGCAAGTCCAAGGTCCTCGCCCTCACCCTGCCCTTCCTCCTGGACGGCGACCTGTCCGCACGGCGCGTGGAGCCCGACGCCGACCCGGGCAAGCGCATGGAGTGGAACCTGCTGCTGGGCGGACAGCACCCGCACCCCGAGCGGCTCGGCTACACCTGGATCGAGTTCGGCCGCCATGACGAGGCCGCCGGGCAGGACCGCTTCCTCACCCTGGCCTGCGGGCTGAAGGCGGTGGCGGGGCGGGGCATCGCCCGTCACTGGTACGCCGTCACCGACCAGCGCATCGGCGAGGGGCTCAGCCTCCTGGACGCCACCGGCACCGCGCTGTCACGGGACCGGCTCGCGGAAGCGGTCGCCGGGCACGGCATGGTGTACGACACGGCAACGGCGTATCGCAGGGCGGTGGACGAGGCGCTGTTCGGGCTGGGTGAGCGGCGGTACGCGGCCCTGGTGGACCTGCTCATCCAGCTGCGCCAGCCGCAGCTGTCGAAGCGGCCCAACGAGGCGGCGCTGTCGCGTGCACTGACCGAGGCGCTGCCGCCCATGGACCAGGCGGTGATCGCCGATGTGGCCGAGGCGTTCCGGTCCCTGGACGAGGAGAAGGAGGAGTTGCGGGCGGCCACCGAGGCCGAGCGCGCCGCCTCCGCCTTCCTGGACCACTACCGCCGCTACGCCCGCGTCGCCACCCGCCGCCGCGCCCGGCTCCCCCGCCACGAACACGCCCGCTACGAACAGCTGAACCGCGACCTCGCGCAGGCCCAGACCGAGCGGTCGCAGGCCGAGGAGGAGCGGGAGCGGATCGCCGTGCGGATCGCGCAGCTGGAGGAGAGTTCCGCGCGGCTGACGGCACAGGAGGCCGCGCTGCGCGAGGGTCCGGAGATGCGCAGCGCACGGGAGCTGGAGCAGGCGGCGGCCGACGCCCGCCGCACTGCATCTGATGTGGCGCGCGCCGAGGCGGACCGGGAGCGGGCCGCCCAGGTCCACACGCGCGCCCTGGGCCGCCTCGAGAGCGCAGGCCGGCGGCTCACGTGGGCCGAGGAGCAGGTCACGGACATGCTCGCCCGCGAGCGGGAGGCGGCCGCGGCCGCCCGCCTCGACGGTGACCTGCGCACCGAGGGCGCGCCGGAGGCCGAACTGCGCCGCGTGGCCGAGGAATCGGTGGCGCGCAGGCGGCGCACCCTCGACCACGTGGAGGAGCTGGCGACACGCGCCGAGCAGGCCACCGCCGAGCGGCGCGCCGCCGCCCGCCGCCTGGACGAGGCCCAGACCGAGGCCGGACACACCGCCGAACGGCAGGCCCGGGCAGAGGCCGCCGCGGCCGAGGCGGGCCGGGAACTGGTGGCCGCAGTACGCGAACACCTCGACGCCTGTGAGGAGTTGACGCCCCAGGACCCGGCGGGCCTGCTGGACGCTCTGCAGGACTGGGTCACGCACCTCCAAGGCCCCTCCCCCGCGCGCGTGCACACCGCCGACGCCCATCGCGCCCGCGCCGCTCACCTGGCCGACCGGATGGCCGCCCTCGGTCAACGGCTGACCGAACTGGACACCCGACGCGCCGAGACCGCGCGGGAGCTGACCGACCTGGAGGCGGGTGGCCAGCGCGGTCCCACGGAACCCCACACGCGTACGCCCGGCGTGCGCGAGCAGGCGCCCGGGGCGCCGCTGTGGCGCCTGGTCGACTTCCACGACCACGTCACCGCCGCTGAACGCGCAGGAGTGGAGGCGGCGTTGGAGGCCTCCGGTCTGCTGGACGCCTGGGTGCGCCCGGACGGCACCGCTGTCGCCGCCGACGGGCACGACGTTCTCCTCTCGCCGGGTGCCCCGCTCGCCGGGCCGGTGCTCGCCGATGTGCTGCGCCCGGCCGTGGACCACGGCGACGCGCGCGCCATGGCGGTGGGCGAGCAGACGGTGGCCCGCCTTCTGACCGCCGTGGGCCTTGGCTCCGGCGACTCCGGCGGCTCCGGCGACACGTGGGTGGCGGCGGATGGCCGCTTCCGCGTCGGAGCGCTGACCGGCAGCTGGTCGAAGCAGTCCGCCGTGTACGTGGGTGAGGGCGCCCGCGAGGAGGCGCGCCGGGCCCGGATCGCCGTACTGCGCGGTGAACTCGAGGCCCTGGCACACCAGTCGGACGAACTGCAGGCCGAGCGGGCCACGGTGGGCCGGCGCCGCCGCACCCTGGACGCCGAACTGGCCGCCGTCCCCGACGACGCCGCCCTGCGCCACGCGCACGCGCTGGCCGCGGCCGCCGCGGACGCCGCCCACCGGGCCCGCGCCCGCCAGGACGAACGCTCCGCCGAACTGACCACGGCGACCCGGCAGGAAGCCGAAGCCGCCACCGAACTCACCGACACCGCGGCCGCCGTGAACCTGCCCGCCGACCGCCAGCGCCTGGCCGCCGTCCGCCAGGCGCTGGCCGACTACACCGCAGTCCTCGCCGCCCTGTGGCCCGCCCTGCGCGAGCGCACCGACGCAGCGCGCACAGTCGCCGACGAGCGCGCGGAAGCCGAACGGGCCGTCGCCCACGTGGCCGAACTGGCCCTGCGCGCCGAGGAATCGGCCCGCCTGGCGGCCGCCGCCGACGAACGCCACACCACCTTGCGCTCCACCGTCGGCGCCGCCGTCGCGGAACTGGAGCGGCGCCTGGCCGCCACCGCCGAGGCACTCGCCACGTGTGACCGGGACCAACGCCGCTCTCGCGTGGAGCACACCGACGCCGGCCGGCGCGTAGGCCATGCGGAGGGCCGCATCGAGCAGTTGGAGAAGGACGTACGCGAGGCCGCCGCCTCCCGCGCCGAGGCAATTGCCGCGCTCCAGCGCTTCGCGGCCACCGGCCTGCTGAGCGTCGCGCTGCCCGAGACGGTCGTACCCCCGCTGGACGGCGGCCCGTGGGCGGCCACCCCGGCCGTCGCGCTCGCCCGCACCATCGAGGCACAGCTGTCGGGCCCGTCGGGCACCGACGACTCCGACGGCGCCTGGGAACGCGTACAAAAACGGCTCAGCGAGGAGTACAAGAAACTCCAGGACGCCCTCTCCCGAGGCGGCCACACCGCCACCGCCCGCATGGTCGAGGACGGCATGGTCGTCGACATCGTCTACCAGGGCCGCCGACGCACCGTGCCCGACCTGGCCGCGGCCCTCGCCACCGAGACGACCGAACTGGCGCGCATCCTGTCCGCGCACGAACGCGAGATCCTCGAAACCCACCTGCTCACCGAGGTCGCCGGCACCCTGCAGGAGCTGATCGCCGCCGCCGAGCGACAGGTGCGGGCCATGAACGCCGAGCTCCAGGAGCGCCCCACCTCCACGGGCATGAAACTGCGCCTGGTGTGGCGCCCCTCCCGCAAGGCCCCGACGGGACTGGCCCAGGCCCGCGAACGTCTGCGCCAGTCCGCGGACGCGTGGGCGCCCGAGGACCGGGCGGCGGTCGGGGAGTTCCTGCAGGCCGAGATCGCCCGCCGGCAGTCCGACGACGCGGCGGGCAGCTGGCTGGAGGTGCTCACCGCGGCGCTGGACTACCGCTCCTGGCACGAGTTCGGCATCGAACGCCACCAGCACGGCACCTGGGTACCGGCCACCGGCCCCGCCTCCGGCGGCGAACGCGTCCTGGCCGTGTCCGTGCCCCTGTTCGCCGCCGCCTCCTCGCACTACGCCACGGCCGCCCCCGACGCCCCGCGCCTGGTCACCCTGGACGAGGCGTTCGCGGGCGTGGACGACGACTCGCGGGCCAAGTGCCTGGGCCTGCTGCACGCCTTCGACCTGGACGTGGTGATGACCAGCGAACGCGAATGGGCCTGCTATCCGCAGGTCCCCGGGGTCGCCATCGCCCAGCTCTCGCGTGTCGACGAGATCGCGGCGGTGCTGGTGACGCGGTGGGAGTGGGACGGGAGCGAGCGCGTACGGGGGACGGAACCGGACCACCGCCTGGCGGAGCTTCCCGCGCAGGGGGCGTCCTCGGGTGCTGCGGTGGGCGCGGCGGCACCTGGGCCCGCCGACGGCAAGGATGCTGGCCAGGACGAGCTGTGGTCGTGAACAGCCCCGGGCAACCCTCGCTCCCTGGGGAACCCGACGCGGGCGTCGACCGCGACCGCCTCGGCCGCCTGCTCGGTGACCCCGGCCTGGCCTGGCTGATCGAGCGCGTCAGGCGCCGCCTGGAACGGGACGAACCCCTCACCGGCCCGGTCACGCTGGCCGCCCCCACCACCGCCGAGCGCGCCGCCGCCGAACGGCTGCTGGGCCGCAGCCCGGGCGCAGGGCGCTCGCTGACCGTGCGCCTGGACGCGGTGGACGAGGTGCTGCGCCGCTCCGGAATCAGCCCCGAGGGCCTCGCTGCAGCCGTCACCGCCCTCACCGGTCCCATCGCCCGGCTGGCCGACGTACGCGAACAGGAGGCGAACGCCTGGCAGGAGGCGTACGCCCCACTGGCCACGCTGGGGCCCGAACTGTCGGAGTGGACCGACAAGTTGCGCAAGGACGGCCTCGTGCGCCGCCTGGCGCGCACCCCGCAGGCGGCGAAGACGCTGCTCACCGATGCCGCGGCGGCCCTGCGGGCACTGCCCGCCGACCCGGCGGTGTCGCTGCCCGCCTTCGCCGCGGGAACGCTCGGTGATGCCCATGCTCTCGACGAAGGAACCCCGCTCGCGACGGTTGTCCTGTCCGGGGTGCGCGCCCTGACCGGCTTCCCGGACGGCAGCGGAGCCGAGTGGCGCCGCGAGGCCTGGGCCTCGGCCGGCCTGCTCAGGGATGCCCTCTCCTCCACCGTCCTCACTCTGGGCCTACGCGGCACCCCCGCCCTCGACTGGATGACCGACGAGGGCGAACCGGCCGTCCTGACCCTGCGCCAACTCACCCACACCCCGCCGAGAACGGCACCGACGGTCGTGTACGCGTGCGAGAACCCGACCGTCCTGGCCACCGCGGCCGACACCCACGGCCCAACCTGCCCACCCCTGGTCTGTCTCCAGGGCCAGCCCTCGGCCGCCGCCCTCACCCTGCTACGCCACCTCCACACCCACGGCTCCACCCTCCGCTACCACGGCGACTTCGACTGGGGCGGCCTGCGCATCGCCGACGCCCTGCTGCGCCGCGTCCCCTGGCAGCCCTGGCGCTACACCGCTGCCGACTACCGCAACGCGGCCGCCGCCACACCCCTGGCCCCACCCCTGACCGGCACACCAGCCACCGCCGCATGGGACCCCGACCTGGCCGCGGCCCTGACCGAACTCGGCGTGCGCATCGAGGAAGAGACCGTCCTGGACACCCTCCTCACCGACCTCGTGTAGGTGAACCAACCCGACACCCTTGCCCTGGGTGATGTTTGCTGGTGTGCGCCGCTTCCTGCGGCGCACGAGCGCGGCGGCGGCAGCCGACGCGCAACATGGGCAACGGCAGCCCCGATCCCCCGGCGACACGCGCCCGCCCGTTCGCCCGCCGTCCCCTTCACCTGTTCTTCTGTTTTGGGGCGAGCGAGGGGGTGTGCAGAGGGGGATGTCGGGCTGGCGACCAAGCCGAAGAGGCCGTGGTGACCTGCCGATATGCCGCGCTGGACGCGGCAGCGTACAGACAGCTGTCGGCGGGGATATCGGCCCGGTCGGGGGCGGTGTTGTCGCATCGTGACCGTGGTCGGGCCTTCATGGTCGCAAGCGGGGTCGGGGTCGGCTGCTGCTGTAGCCGGTATGCGCGGTGCCGGACAGGACGGCGCCGCTCGTACAGAAAAGGCGGGCCGACGATGACTGACGTTGATACCGGTGGTGGTGACCGGTTGGCGCTGGCGGTGCTGACGCAGTACCGGATGGCCACCACCGAACAGATGCACCGGGTGATCGCCCCTGGAGTGCGCAGGGAGCAGACGCGGCGACGGCTGGCCAAATTGCGCGATGAGGGGCTCATCGACCGCATCACCCTGCCCCGGGCCGGACGGCTGCGGGTGTGGTTTCCCACCCCCTACGGTGTCCAAATCGCCTCGGAGTGGCCCGAGTTGCGCGGGCGGAAGCCACCGAAGACGGTTTCCGATCCAACTGCCGCGCGACTGCGAGTCGGGCACACGCTGACAGTGACGGAGACTGCGCTCGTCTTCCTCGAGGACGCGCGCCGCCGCGGCGAGCTGTGCCGGCCGCTGGACTGGATACCCGAGGTCCACCACCCCCTCGGCGGCGGCGAGGCCGTCATTCCCGACGCGTTGATGTACTACCGGCAGGGCCCTGAGGGCGGGGATGGGCCGATGCTGCGGGCGTTCGTCGAGGTCGACCGGGCCACCATGGGCCCGGAACGCCTGGCCGCGAAACCCACCGCCTACGCCCGCCTCCACAACTACGTGCCCACCTCCCCGGGTCAGCGTCGTCCGGCCTTCGGGCAGGAGCCGGCGCGGGAGGCATGGCGGCGGCACTACCCGATCTTCCCCCGCCTGTTGTTCGTCCTGGACGGCACCGGCCCCGCCGGCGTCACCACCCGCATCCACGCCCTGCACGTGGCCGCCGAGGACCCGGCGCTGATGCTGTTCCTGCGCACGGTCCCTGTCCTGGCCGCAGCCCTGGCAGACCTGCGCACCGACGGCCCGTCCCAGCCCGTGTGGTATCCCGTCCGGGACCCCGATCGCAGGGTCGCCTGGAGCTGGTCGCCGCATGCCTAGACGGCTTGCACAGCCGCTGCGCACCACCCACCACGGCCGTGCGATGGCTGCGCAGAGCCCGACCACGGGGCCGACCACAACCGCGAGACCCCGACCATGGCGCCCACCACAGCGATGCGCAACCAACTGCACACCGCGCGCGCAGCGGAATGCGCAGCACGCCTGGATAGCTGCGCAGTCAGCACCCACGGGCGAATCGGGGTCTGCGCAGCCGCCCGACCATCTGCCGTGGTCAGGCTCATGGTCGCCCCAACCACGGGGCCAACCACGCGTCTGCGCAGCCGGCGTGTCACCAAGTGCGTAGCCGGGGTGCGCATCGTTGGACGCGCGATGCGCACCCGGCTGCCTGACCTTCCGCGGCTCTGCGCAGTCGGCGTTGCGGACGGGGTCTTAGGTACCATCCGGCGTGCCTGCGCAGTTGGGCTGCGCAGGCACGCGCGTCGCTGCGCAGTTACCCATTCGGGATACAGGGCTCATCGTTCACCGCTCGACTCGGTCTCGTGATCCCTTACGTCGGCTGCGTTCTGCCTCGGGAGGCTGTGCTCGTCGAGGCGGTACTGCTCGGACCGCACCAGGTACATGCGGCGGAAGAGGCCGGGGCCGTCCTGATCGGTGCGCATGAGGTGCTCGAAGGTGCCGTGTTCGGCGATGCGGCCGTGGTCGAGGACGTAGATCTCGTCGGCGTGGCGGACGCTGTGGAGGCGGTGGGTGATCAGGATGATCGTCTGGCCTTCGGCGGCGAGGTTGCGGATCTGGTCGAAGACGCGTTGTTCGGCTTCGACGTCCAGGGCGCTGGTGGGCTCGTCGACGACGAAGATCTGCGCTTCGCGGTGGCGGGCGCGGGCGATGCCGAGGCGCTGCCACTGGCCGCCGGAGATCTGGTGGCCGCCCTTGTAGCCGCGGGCCAGCAGGGTGTCCCAGCCGCGGGGCAGGGAGGCGATGGTCTCGTCGGCGCCGGCGTACTCGGCGGCGGTGTGCAGGAGGTGGTCGTCGTGCGGGGCGTCGGGGCGGCCGATGGCGATGTTGATGCGGGCGGTGAAGGGCCAGCGGTAGAAGTCCTGGGCGACGACGGCGACGCGGTCGAAGAGGTCGGCGCGGTCGATCTCGGTGGCGTCCACGTCGTCCCAGAGGATGCGGCCGGTGTCGGGGGCGTACAGGCCGCACAGGAGCTTGGCCAACGTGCTCTTGCCGCTGCCGTTGTTGCCGACCAGGGCGATGATCCTTCCGGTGGGGATGGTGACTGTCACGCCGTCCAGGGCGGGCTGGTTGCCGGTGGTGCCGGGGTAGGTGAAGGTGACGTTGTCGAAGCGGATGGCGCCGACCTGCTGGGGTAACCGGCGGCCGCTGGTGGGGATGAGGCGACGGTCGGCCTCCTGGCACAGCCGGCCGAGGTCCGCGACGAACAGGCTTTCTTCGTAGAGGTAGTTGAGCTGCACGACCAGGGCCTCGAGGTTGGCGGAGCCGGTGCGGATGGCGATGACCGCGGTCCCGGCGACGGCCAGGTCCATGGCGCCGGTCCACAGCAGCAGGCCGAGCACGCTGTAGGTGGCCACGATGGCGAGACCGGTCCAGCCGGAGGCGATCAGGCCGGTGCGGGCGGCCAGGGAGGCGAGGCGGGTCTGCTCCCGCTCCCCCGTCTCCGCCATCGTGCGGAAGTGCCTGAGCAGGAACGGGCCGATGTTGTGGACGCGCACCTCGGGCGCGGCCTGCGTGTCGATGAGCAGCCGGCTCAGTAACTGGCCGGCGCGGGCGTGCTGGACCCAGGTGTGGAAGGAGATGTAGCGGCGGCGGGCGACGGTCAGCGAACTCCAGGCGCTCGGCAGCGTCATCACCACCAGGAGCGGCAACAGCGCCGGGTGCAGGACAGTCAGTACTCCGGCCGCCGCAACCAACGCGATGGCGGCAGTGATCACTGATGCGCAGTACTTGATCATCCGTCGGGCGGATTCGGCACCCCACTGGGCGGAGTCCAGCAGTTTATGGAACTCCTCGTCCTCCACCGCGGCCAGCTCTACCCGCGCGACCCGCTCCAGGTATTCCTCGCTCGCCACGCGGAACACCTTCGGCTCCAGCCGGCCGGTGCCGGCCGTGGAGAGGGACTTCAGCATGGCGCCGATGAGGGCGGTGACGGCTACGGCGGTCAGGGCGGGGATCGCAGCCCTGAGGCGTTCGGCAGTCCCTCCGTGGGTCAACAGCTGTGCGAGCACGCCGTTGACAGCCACCAGGCTCACCGCGCGGGCGATGCCGCCGCTGATCTCCGCCGCAGCGACCTGGCGCAGGGCGCCCGGGTCGGCGCGGTGTGCCATCCGGATCGTGGCGCCGATGAGCCGGGGCATCCGCGCGAGCATGGCACGCAGATCCAGTTCGAGGAACGAGCCGTGATGCTGGTTCCAGCCCATGTCGTACCGGAGCGGCCCGCCGAACAGCAGCCGCTCCGACTCCGATACCTCCTGGGCGCCGGCCGCGTCCTTGGCCGACGCTCCGTTCTGCCCCGTGTGTTTCCCGCGCGTCCTCATACGAGTCGTTCCCCCTTGGCGAGTCGGTCGAGTGTGCGCCGGCTGCGCTCGGCGACGGGCGGGTCGTTGAGCGTCCCCCACGTCAGACCGCTGACCGCGTCCAGCGCTGCCAGGCAGCCGAGCGCGTGCTGCTCGATGTCGGTGAGCGCGCGGCCGTAGCCGTCGAGGAACGCCTCCTG
The DNA here is from genome assembly GCF_040782645.1 of Streptomyces sp. HUAS ZL42. Taxonomy (GTDB): domain Bacteria; phylum Actinomycetota; class Actinomycetes; order Streptomycetales; family Streptomycetaceae; genus Streptomyces. Next base: position 6,993,726 of record NZ_CP160403.1, on the reverse strand, counting down.
CAGATCCGGGCGGCCCTCCCACGGTCCGCAGGCCAGCCGCACCAGGTCCCACACGGCCCAGGTGTGCCGCGCCCGTTCGAAGTCGACCAGTGCGAGGTTTCCTTGGGACCACAGCCAGTTGCGTTCTTGGAAGTCGCCGTGCGCGTACGCGGCTGGCAACAGCCGCATCTCGGGAAGCTGCCTGACGGCCTGCTCGACGACGGCGCGATCTCGATCGGTGAAGAGGTCCCCGGCCCGGGCCAGGTGTTTGTCCGCCTTCTCGGCCAGCCGGACGGCCTGGGCCTCCACCTCGGCTCGCGCCTCGGCATCCAGGCCACCGTCACCGTGCAGCCGCCGCAGCAGAGCACCGGCATGGCGGTGCACCGACTGACGCTGTCCATCGGTGAGATCGAGTGCGGGCACCGAGGTGCCCGGCGCGGCAGTCAGCAGCAACGCGAGCTGCTGCGGCAACGTGCCGAGCAACCGCGGAGCATGCCCCGCGCCGAGGGAGGGGACGGCCGACCGGTAGGCCCGGGTCTCGTAGGCGAAGAACTTCGGCGTCGGCGCGACCTTCAGGAAGAACCGCTTGCCGTCGCCACAGGTGAGCTCCCACACCCGCGAGGCGACGCGCGGCCATGCGGCATCCCGGACCGCCATGACGTGCCCGACGACGGAGCTCGCCCACCCACGGAGCGGTTCCGGCAGCGGTTTGCTGCGCGTCATGCCGGCCACCCCATCTCCGTGTAGGTGCGACCGGCCGCGATGCCGGTCAGCGCGACGGCCGTGTAGTCCACCAGCGGCGCAGGCAGCGCACCGTACGGCCACCACCGCAAATCCGCGCACCGGTCGGGTTCGCAGATCGTGGGTGTCCCGTCGTAGTCCAGGACGCGGAACACCATCTGCATACGGGCCTGGTCGTCCTCGGCGTCGCGATGGTGGACGACGTGGACCAGTCGGAGGTCCTGCTCGTGCACGGCCACACCGAGCTCTTCCCGGGCCTCACGTACGGCGCACGCGATGGCCGACTCATCCTCGAGATGCCCGGCCGGCAGGTGCCAGGTGTCGGCGGCGTAGGCAGAGGTGGACGATCGCAGGCCGAGGAGCACCTTGCCCGCCCGCTCGAACACCAGGTGAATGCCGATGACGTTGGGATATGGGCGCATAAGGGCTCCTCCGCTGACGACGACTGGGACAGGTGCCTAAACAACGCTGCTGATCAGCGGCACGTAACGGACGATCTATCGATCAAAAGTTCGATTCTTTGGGTTGTCGCTTGTCAGGACTGGACACGGCTGCCGTGATGCGTAGTTCGAATCACCCGGGCGGAATTTGGTACCCGATCCGGTGATTGCCTGGCAGCCGGCAGGGACGGGGGTGCCCGTGATCCTGGCAAGCCATCGGCGTGCTTCGGCGCGACTTTCCAAACGGACTACGTTCACGTGCAGAGGGCGGTGGGCGATCCGCGTAAGCAATCGCCGTCGCGCGCGCCAGTGGAAGACGAGCACCTGGCGGAGCACGTTCGGTAGGCGAGCGCCATCGGCCTGCTGCAGGCGAGCGGTCCCTCACCCACCAAGAGTCGGGAGTCAAGGCACCGGTGCCCATGTAGTCCCGTGTGGGAATGATGGTGGCCTCTGGGGGATTTGGGAAAGGCTCGTACATCAAGCGCGGACTTGGACCACAAGCAGGTATCGCATGTTCCCCCCGCCGGCGGAGATATCTTGGGGCCGGACTGAGAGGGACCGGCGCGGCGGCTCCTTCGTTTCGATTCAGCTGTGGTGCTGAAAGCGCACGGGCTCGCCGAGCACCGCGCGAGCGCTGTCGAAATCGGCCAGCCGTGCCGCGACCGTGGCGACGGCGAGGCGTTCAGGGAGGGCGGCCGAGAACTTCAGTCCGCGCACGGCGCGGCGGTCCACGTCGGGCAGGACGAGGTTCTCGCCGACGCTCTCACGGGCCGCGCGCCAAGCGTCCGGAGTGAGGTCCTCGCGCAGGCGCAGCCAGCTGTCCGTGGGACGTTGCAGGGGGTCGGTGACCGCCTGGAGGGTGGACGCGAGGGTAGCGTTGGCGCCGTAGCCGGCCCAGGTCCACCAGCGCACGTCAGCGCCGACCCGCGTCACCAGTGTGCCGCCTGGATGCACGGTGTCGGGCGCGTCGGTCTCGCGCTGTTCGGCCAGGCACGCCTCCGCCCGCCGGGTGAGGGAGACGGCTGGGTCCGTGCCCAGAAGGACCTCTCGCATGGCGCGGGTCAGGGTATAGGACAGTCCGGCGATGCCGCCGTTCATCCACTTGGCGATACCACCGCTGTCGGCGGGTTCCACGAAGACTCGTTTGCGCAGCCAGTCGATGTAGGTGACCTGCCAGCTGCGTCCGCCGAGCAGCAGCCTCCGTGGGCCGGGGCGTTCCTCCGTGAGCACGCTTGGGTCAGTGCGGCCGATCTCCGTTCGCCCGGACAGGACGGTGAACTGCGGCGGTGCGGTGAAGGACGCTGTGAGCTCGATGAAGTGCCGTTTGCCGAACCGGCGTTCCGCCTCGGGTCCGACGAACAGCATGCCGCCGTCGGTGTCGAGGAAGCCTTCCTCGGTGAGGAAGCGCAGGATGGGGGCGGCGGACCGGTCGAAGGGGGCGAGCCCGTTCCACTGCCGGTCCCACAACTGGTCGCCGAGCTTGTGCTGTTGCAGGGTGACGGCGAGCAGTTGCTGGGCCACGAGGTGACGCGGCTCGGGCGGCGGGAGCACCGGTTCGACCCAGCCGCGCGACCACAGCAGCAGCAGGCCCGCCGCCTGCAGCAGTGTCTCCTTGCGGGTGGTGAGGAACAAGCAGTTGCGTACGCTGCCAGGGCGCCGGCCGGTGCGGCCGATGCGCTGCAGGAACGAGGCGACGGAGGACGGTGAGTCGATCTGGATGACGCGGTCCAGGTCGCCGACGTCGATGCCGAGTTCGAGGGTGGAGGTCGAGACGATGACGCAGTTACGCGCTTCGGCGAAGGCCTGTTCGGAGCGGGTGCGTTCGTCGACAGAGAGGGAGGCGTGGGACAGGAAGACGGTCACTTCGCGGGCCCGGAGCGCGGCTCCCAGCTGTTCGACCTGAGCCCTCGAGTCGCAGAAGACGAGCCGTTTCTCTCCCCGGTGCAGGGCCGCGATGAGTTTGGCGGCGTTGTCCAGGGAGCCCACGTAGTCGAGTTCCACCTCGCCCGCGGGCCTGTGGAGTTGGTCGGCAGCGGCCTTGTCGGTGTGCCCGGGTGCCTCGGACGCGGCCGGCAGCTGAACGCCCGGGGCGACGACGTGTCCGGTACGGCTTCCGGCGCCCGCGCCCTGCAGCCAGTGCAGCAACTGCGCGGGGTTGCCGACGGTCGCCGAGAGTCCGATCCGCTGGATGGGCCGTCCGGTGACCCGTTCCAGCCGTTCGAGCACGGCGAGCAGATGCCATCCCCGGTCGTCGCCCGCGAAGGCGTGCACCTCATCTACGACGACGGCCCGTACGCTTCCCAGCAAGCGCGCGTGGTCGGTCTTGACGCCGATCAGCATCGCTTCGAGGGATTCGGGCGTGGTCAGCAGGACATCCGGGGCCTCGGTGCGGATGCGCTGCCGCTGTGACTCCTTGGTGTCGCCGTGCCAGAGGGCCGCGCGCCGCCCCAGCCACTGGGCGTAGGCATCGACGCGGCCGACCAGGTTGTTGAGGAGCGCCTTGAGTGGACATAGGTACAGCACCGAGGTGCCGGTCCACCGCTGCTCGGCCATCGCCGACAGCAGCGGGAAGCAGGCCGCCTCGGTCTTGCCACCTGCCGTCGGCGCCAGCAGCACGGCGTCCTGGCCTTCCATGAGAGGCGTGATCGCCGCACGCTGGAGGGGGCGCAGGTCCGGCCAGCCGAGGGTGTTGACGATGTGGTGCAGGACGACAGGGTCGAGCCGGTCGAGTACGTCGGTCTCCTCGTCACCCGGGCTTTTCTCGACCGGGCTCCCGGCGTCCGCCATCACAGTTCCAGGTCGATGTCGTCGGCCGAAGCGGAGCCGCCGGATACCGTGGCGGCCAGGTTCCGTTCCACGTCGGTGAGTTCGCTGCTCGCGACGGTCAGCCGGTAGTGCTGCCGGGGGTCGAAGTCGTCGAACTGGTCCACGCGGTCGAGTACGTCCCCGACGAGTTTCTTCAGGAACAGCCGCGGGGCCACACCGACCTTTCCGCCCAGCGCCCCGCCGACGGCCCGCGCGAGGTCCGCGACGTAGGCGTCGTCAACGACCGCCTTCACGCGCTCTGGCGACGAGGCGGCCTCGGCATACAGATCCCGGATCGTCGCGCCGAGGCCGACCAGCGACTCCTGGTTGAAGCCGGGGAGCCTGATCTGTACAGCCCGAGGGTTGTCGAAGCGCGGGTCGGTGGTGAAGTCCGTGGCCAGACGCTGAGCGAGCGGGGCCAGACGCTGCACCCCCTGCTGCCCGTCGTAGAAGGCCGGCGTGCCGGTGATGACCAGATACAGGCCGGGGAAGCGGCCGGAATGCACCTCGTCGATGAGCTGCCGCAGTGCGTTGAGCGCCTTGTCACGGGCGTCCGACCGGACCCGCTGCAGCGTCTCCACCTCGTCGAGCACGACGAAGAGCCCCGTGTGCCCGGAGTCCCGCAGCACGGTGAGCAGACCCTGCAGGAAGCCGAGCGCCCCGAAGTGGTCGAGATCGCCGCGCACCCCGGCGGACCTGCGGGCGGAGGCCGCGACGTGCGGCTGGCCCCCGAGCCACGCCAGTACGGCCGCGGCCGACGCCTCATCGCCGTCCGCGAGGGCGGCCCGGTAGCCGCGCAATGCCGTCGCAAAGGACGGGGCGTGCCGGGACACCTCGGCGAGCCGCGCGACGAGCAGTTTCTCCACCTCGCCGGGCAGTTCGTCCTCGGTCGCTCCGGCCGCGAGGGCGTCCTCCTCCAGGGCATAGAACCAGGCGTCGACCACGGGCCGCAGCGCACTGGGCGGGAAGCTGGAGGTGGTGAGACGTTCGGTGAGCCGCCGGTAGACCGTCTCCAGCTTGTGCAGGGGTGTCTCGTTCTCCGAGACCTGAATCTCGGCCACAGCGAAGTTGCGGCGCTTGGCCCGCTCCCCCAGCCAGCGGGTGAAAAACGTCTTGCCGGACCCGTACTCACCCCGCACCGCCTTGAACACAGACCCACCGGACGCCACGGCGTCCAGTTCCGCGTCGAGGGCTGCTTCGAACCGGTCGAGTCCGGTGGCCAGCAGATCGAGCCCGCTCTCGGGCACGGCGCCGCGCCGCAGCGCGTCGATCACGGTGCGGCGGCGGGCAGCGCTCACCTGGACGGGGCGCTTGGATCCGGTGGTGCTCACGGCAGCCAGTCTTTCATTTCCCGGACCGCTGCCGTACGGGCCCCGGACCCACCTGGTGACCAGAGCAGACTTCGCGGGGATCCGTCGCCTCTACTTCCGCGAATCGGTTGACGGTGACCCGGTACGTTGCTGAAATCACTCTCTGTACAGGCGGCAGGGGTGGGAGAGGTCCACGTGGCAGCGCTCGACAACGTGAGCCTGAAGGACTTACTGGTTGAGGTCGCTTCCGGGGCGCTCCAGCTGCCGGACTTCCAGCGGGACTGAAAGTGGGACGACGACCGGATCCGGGCGATCATCGCCACGGTGACGCTCGACTACCCGCCCGGTGTGGTGATGACCCTGCAGACGGGCGGTGCGACCCGCTTCCGCTCACGGACCTGACGGGCGCGCGAACCGAGGACGACCCGAAGCCCGACTTACGGCTGCCTTTCAGGGATCGTCACCGCGGCGGACGTCACGGATCGCTTCGAGGGCGCGGCGCCGCACGCCCCTTCTTCATCGTCGGGGAGATCGAGTCCCTGCTGCGCCGCTGCCTGGGCGCGGCGCTGGACCACGAGGCCATCAAAGCGGTTCAGACGAACAAGAAGCCGGAACACCACACCGGCCAGGTGTCGGACCTGATGTTCGGCGACTACCTGAGACTTTTGGACGGTGACCAGACGAAACAGTCGATGGCCGAGCGCGCGGACGTCGACTGGGAAGCCCTGAAGTGGCCCAACATGCCTCGGGAGCAGTTCATCGGTCGCCTGAAGCGCGTGAAGGACATCCACAACCGGATCGCGCACTTCGACGAGAAGCCACTCCCGGAGCAGATGATCGACGAGTTGACCACCTTCGCGAAAGTGCTGCGGGCGTTCGTGTCCTGAACGCGCCCAGGGGACTGGTGTTCCAGGAGGTCTTCAGGCACTCGGCCGTCTCCATCGGGCTGAGAGTGCTGCAGGTCACGTCCGTCCATCGCAGCGAGCCCTCTCGGCCCCGACCGGCTCTGCGCGCCTGCGGGCATCCCGTCACGCCGGGTCATCAACACCTACCCTCTGGCCCCCCGGTTGCCAAGCTCAGGCTCGAAGATCCTTGACCATGCCGCGTACATCGGTGAGTCGGCGAAAGGCTACGTTCGTGCTGGACAGCGTCACCGATTTCGTCGCCGTCCTCGCTCCCACGGACAGCGGCTGGCAGGTACGCCAGGGCGGCCCGCGCTGGCTCTGGGACGCAGTCGAGTCGGCGGTGGCCACCTGGGAGGAGTACGGATCACCGAGCATCGCGGCGTTCGGGGTGACGGTCTCCCGCGACGCACAGGTGGTCTGGCTTGGGAACCCGAACGGCCCGCAGTGGCCGCTGCCCTCTTGAGACAGTCACGCCGGCAGGAGGGAAATCGGCAGAACTGCAAGCTGACTTGACGGCTGCACTCGACACCGGCGAGGGAGTACTCAGGCACATGCTGGCCGCCAAACCCGACGCCTGACGACGGGTGATCGCAAGCACCGGACGCACCGTTCGGGTGCCTCCAGGACATGTCCGGAGGCACCCGATGTGCGTCAGTCCACCCCGAGGGCGAACTGCTCGCGTAGCAGCGCCTCGTGGAGCCGCAGCGTGCGCCCGTCCGGCAGGTTCTCCAGCACCTGTACACCGTCGTAGTTGAGGAGCTGGCGAAGGACCGCGGCGAAGCCGTCGCCCCGGCTGGTGGGCATGCCCGCACGCTGTGCGAGCGCGGTCACCGGTAGGGTGCCGCCCGCGTCGAGCAGGGCGGCGAGGGCCTTGTGGACCGGTTCCTGCTGCGGTTTACGGGCCAGGCCTTCGAGCTGTGCCTGGTATGTATCCGAGTCGAGCAGCGCCGTCACGAGTGCCTCGTTCCGCGAGACGGCGGTCGGGGTGAGCAGGGCATCGTCTCCTCCCGTGGTCAGCGCCACGTCGAAGAGCGCGTCGGGCAGCGTCCCGGGTTCGGGTTGCTTCTTCCGGGGTTTCGCGGTCACTTTCTTCGCAGCCGCGCCGACCGTCTGGGCCGCCCGCTGGTCCGGGAGCGGCCTCCCCGCCTCTCCCGGAGCCCACCAGACCGGCCGCTGGTCGCCCAACTCCCGCCATCCCTTGGGCGGTTCGGCCCCGAACCGCAGGAAGGCGAGCACCGGAATGGTGAACTCGGCGAGGGAGGCCCCACCGTGGTAGCCGGCTTTGAGGGCGGTGTAGCGGGAGTCGGCGTCCCACAGGGCGACGATGGACGCACCGGGCTCGGGCGAGACCACGCGCGGCCCGGAGAGGGCGATCTCCTCTTCGGCGAGCGGACTGTCGCCGGGCAGGCGGTGTCGGGCGGACGCGGGCTCGGCGATGGCGTCGACTTTTTTGCCGTGCCGGTCGACGACATGGCCGTGGTCACTGGTGACGACTACGGCCATGCCCTGCGCCGCCGCCACCCCCAGCAGGTCGCGAAGGCCGGGGACGTCGTCCACCCGCCAGGCTCCGTCGCCGAGTTTCTGTTCCTTTGCGAGACGGTCGTCGATGGCGTTGAGGACGACGGCGACATGGGTCCTGCCGTCGGCGAGCGCTTCCGTGAGCGCCGGGCCGAAGGTGTCGCCCGCGGTCTCGGTGCGCAGGTCATCCTTGTGGAACACCGCTGCCGGGGCCCCGCCCCACAGCTTCAGTGCGGGGAAGAGCCGCTTCTCGTCGGCCTGGGTGCCCTTCATCAGGGTGCCCGAGAAGAGCGAGGTGCGGGACACGGCCGTCACGGTGGGCAGTGCCGCCGCCATCGCCCGACGATGCGGCTCGCCCTCGGACAGCGGGTCGAACTCCGCCCAGGAACGGCGCAGTTCCTCGCCGAGTTCGTTCGCTATGGCCGCGCTCATGCCGTCGAGGACGAGCAGCAGCACCCGCCGCTCCGCCTCGCGCCGCACCACCGGTCCGACCACGCGGTCGAGGAAGGTCTCGACGGTGAGCATGCCTCCGGGCTGGGTGCCGGTCTCCGTCCAGGCGGCCAGTGAGCGTGCGAAGGCCGCGTCGATCTGCCGCCGCCGGTCTCTGACGCGCGTGCCGAGGGTGTCGTAGGCGGCCTTCAGCACGGGGTCCGGGTCGCCACCGGCCTCGATGTGCTCCAGGGCGAGGTCCGCCCAGCCGGTCTCGGCGATGTGCCGCTGTATGGCGTCGGCGACAGTGGGCACTTCGGCGGCTGGGTCGGTGGCCAGCCAGCGGGCGAGGCGCTGCCCCATGCGGGCGCGTTCGATACGGGCCGATTCCTCCGGGTCGGTGGCGAGCCCGTGGTCCGCCAGGCGCCGTACGGCCTCCGACGCCGCCGCCGTGTCACCCGTCGCCAGGGCGTGGCCGACTGCGGTGAACCGGGCCTCGAGTCCGCCGCGCAGAACGGGGCTCGCCGCGACGGCTGCCTGCGCCCCGAACTGGCGGGCCAGCACGGTCGCCCTGTCGAGCACGATGCCGGTGGTGCGGCGTGCCTCGCGGGCCTGGTCGGCGTCGGCGCCGCCGTTGCGGTGTCCGGCCGCCAGCAGCGTGGTCACGTACTCCTCGGCGGACCGGCCGAAGACGGCCACCAGAGTGTCGAGTTGTTCGCCCACCGCCGGGGGCTGGTCACCGAAGTAGCGTTCGGCGCGGCCACGGGCCTGGTACGTCTCCGGGGCGGGCTCGGCGTGCTGCCACAGGGCCGCGCACACGAGACCGAAGGCGGCGGCGTCCGCGCCGCGTTCGGCGTCGACGAGGGCGAGCAGGGCGCGTCCGGCGGGGCCGGCCTGGTCCTCCTCGCCGAGGAAGGCGGTCAGTCCGGCGCGCTCGGGGCCGCGCAGACCCAGCAGCCGTTCGGGGGCGCCGGACCGGGTCGACCAGTGCAGCAGGGTCTGCGCGTCGAGCCGGTCGTCGCCCAGGCGCCACGCGCCGCCCTCGGTGTCGTAGCGGCCAAGACGCAGACGGCGCTGGGCGAGTGCGGTCAGGGCGTACTGCCTCGACAGCCAGCCACCGGGCACGGGCGGCCAGCCGCCGGGCGGGGTGGCGTCGAGCAGGGCCTCGGCGGCCCAGTTGACGTCCTTGAGGCGCGGGTCGATCTGCCGGGCGCCGAACGCCTCACGGACGACGTCCCAGCTGTCGACCGTGTCGATGCGCAGTTTGTGGACGCGGGCGAGGATCGCCGGGTCGAGTTCGTTCTGCTCCCGGTCGGTGAGGACGACCAGGACAGCGGGGCCGGGGCGCCGGCCCGCCATGTGCTCGAGGACGAGTTCGTGGACGGCGAGCGGCGAGGGCGCCACCGCGACACCGGCCGTCCGGCCTTCGCCCCAGGCGGGTTCGGCGGGGCCGTCCCACTGGGGCGCGGACCGCAGTAGCACGACGCGGCGCCTGCCCCGGCCGTCCCCCGTCAGGGAGGCGGCGAGGGAGGACTGCGAGGACAGGTACTGGGTGACGGTCGCGGTGTTCAGCCGTACGGCGCCCGGGGCGGCAGCGACGGTGTCTGTCATTCGACGACCTGCCAGGTGATCTCGATGGTCGCGTCGGGATGGCGGGCGGCCAGCTCGGACAGCTCCGCCTGGAGGTCGGCGGCGGCTCGGGCAGCGGTCGTACGGCGGCCACCGGATTTCCGCGCGGGCCCACTGCCCGAACTCGGAGTGGGTGTCTGCTGCGGGGTGTACGGAATACGCGGGTCGCTGGTCGGCGTGTCCAGGGACAGGTCGCCCGCCGTGGGCTGAGAAGGCGCGACGGGCGCGGACGGCTGGGCGGCGGCCTGGCTGCGCTTGACCAGGGCGACGACCTCGCGCTGGGTGCGGGTCAGGGCGTCGCGCAGGTCCGCGGTGCGCTGGTCGTCGCGGGCCACGTTGCGCAGCGAGTCGAGCAGGGCCTCGCCCTCGGGGCCGAGTCCGGCGGCGAGCTCCAGGGTGCTCCAGGGCGCGGAGGCGACGGCCTCCGCGACGCCGCGGGCCTGCTTGATGGAGGTCCCGTACCGGTCGGCGCTGGTTTGGCCCAGGTCGAAGGAGGCGAGGGCCTCCACGGTCTTCTTCGCCCCGGCCGCACCCTTGCCAGCCTCGGCCGTGAGCGCGTCCAGCAGCTGCAGGGAGCGTCGGGCGAGGGCGAGTCGCCCGGTGTCGGCGGTCTGGTCGAGGCCGAGGAAGGAGGCGTGGGCCTCCAACTGGTGCACGAGGTCGGCCGCGTGGTCCCGGTGGGTGCGGGCGGCCTCGATGATCTGGCGGGCGAACTGGTTGACCATCCGGCCGCGCCGCAGGGCGGGTGCCTTCTGCCCGAAGACCGTCTCGAAGCGCTGGCGTGCCGTGTCCCAGTCGGTCTCGGCGGGCAGCGGCTGGCTGCGCAGCGCGTCATGGTCCCTGATCGCGGACAGTTCGGGCGCGGGGTCGAGTACGGTGCCGCCGCGCACCCACACCCGGTCGTCCATCTCGGCGAAGGCGGCGACGACGAGCCGGGCGAGGAAGTCGGGCAGGCCGCGCGGGTCGGGCCTGTCCGTCCAGTCGGTCAGGGTGATCAGGGACAGGTCCCCGGTGACGCCCTGGGCGCTGGCGAGTTGGCGGAAGTGGTCGGCCCAGTAGCGGGACAGCTCGAAGTATGCCTCCTTCTGCTGCCCAAGCCGCAGGGGCCCGGCGATCCGCTGCATGAGTTTACGGTCGGCGGCCGGGATCTCCACCCGCCCGTCACGGGCTTCGGCGGCGGCCCGGACGTGGGTGAAGACCTTCTTCGTGTCGATCGGCTTGACGGCGATACAGGTGGCCTCGGGGTCGAGGTCGGGGTGCGCCGGGTACTGGTGGGCGAGCAGCTTGCCCGCGACGTGCCGGATGCCGTCGTGCAGGCTCTGTCCGAAGGACAAGGTGAGGCTGTCCACGTCGGGCAGTGCGACGAGGTGGTCGTCGAAGTCGGGCACGACGTCGGCGGCCTGCTTCTGGGCGAGGCCGTAGGCCTGCTTGAAGGCGCCCTTGACCTGCTTGAGGAGGGCCTCGCGCTGGGTTTCGAGGAGGCCCTTGGCGCGGCTGCGGTTGTCGGCGTTGAGGTGGCCGGCGTACTGGGTGTCGAAGCGGTGCTCGTCGGCGAGGGCCTTGTCGATGACGACGAGGCGCCGGAAGTCGGCGAAGCGCTGCGCGGACAGGTGGGCGGGCAGCCAGGCGACGGTACGGGACCGCTCGCCCTGCTGGCGCTCGCGCAGCCGCCGGATCCGGTTGACGTCCTCGACGGGACCCCACTCCCCCTCGTCGAAGGGGAGGTCTATGGCGATACGCCAGTGGCCCTCCTCCTGCGGCATCAGGTCGTGGTCGGGCAGCTCGTCCTCGTCGGCTACGTTGCCGAAGACGATCTCGGCCGTGCGGGCGGTGCCGCGCCAGGTGAAAGTGAGTTGGTCGCTCAACTGGCCGTGTTCAACGCCCAGTTCCTCGGACAGCAGGCGGCGGGCGAGCGCGGCCCGGTTGCCGGGGTTGTCGTTGACCTGGGCGTTGGCGATGACGGAGTCCACGTCGACGCCGGAGAGTTCAAGCCGTACGCCCGGGTTGGCGTCGGTGCCGGTCTCCTTGATCTCAGGGAACCGGGCCGCCCACTCCGCGACCTTGTTCTTGATGATGCCGACCTCGGCGCCCGGGATGGGCGCGAGGACCGAGCCGTGGTTGAGCGCGCCGAGCCGCCGGATGGTGAGCTCGGCCAGCGCGGGCACGCTGGGCGCGAGCGCAGACAGCAGCAGGGTGCACACGAGGCGGTTGTCGCCGACGAACATGCGGCAGCGGTTGGCGCGCTGTGGGTCGGTGATGGCCTCGGGCCGGTTGACGTACTGCTCGACGTCGTCCTCGGTGATGTCGTACGAACTGAGCAGGTACGGCCGCAACTTGGTCTTATAGAGCTTGTCGGCGGCCTCGAAGACGACCTTCAGGCTGTCGGTGAACGGCTTGTCGCCACCCTCGGCGATCACCGGGTAGAGGTCACCGACCGGGATGAGCTGCCCGAGGCGGATCTCGTTGCGGTGATCGGCGAGGAGCTGGCCCATCAGCTTCAGACCGGTACGGGAGCGCTGCAGCGCGGACGAGATGTGGACGAGGGTGTCCATGAAAGCCGGCGAGAACGGGTACGTCAGCCGGAAGGACTCCGCGTCCGCGCCGGTCGTGCCCTTCTCCGAGCCGAGGAGGGTGTCCCATACCTGGGTGCCGACCCGCTTGGTCTGCTCGAAGGCTGCCTCGACGAGCCGTTCCGCCTCGGCGTCCTTGGGCTTGAGGAGGCGGGCGTGGGCGATCTGCGGGAGGTTGCGGTCCTCCAGAGTGATCTTGTCGAAGCGGCCGGAGGCGAGGTTCAGGGTGTCCTGGATGGACGACTCGGCGGCCCCGGAGACTTCCTCACCGACGAGTTCGCGCAGGTCGCGCTGGCGGGCGATGAACGACACGACGGGAATGGCGCGGCGGGCGTCGCCGCCCTCCACGAAGTTCGTGATCTTGCTGGCCTCGCGGGCCACGAACTTCTGGTCGTGGATGAGGGTGGCGAGCCAGAGGATCAGCTCGTCCATGAACAGGATCAGGCCGTCGTAGCCGAGCGATTTGGCGTGCTCGGCGATGACGGACAGACCGGCGTCGAGGGAGATGAAGCCGTGCTCGTCCTCGACGGCGTTCTTGGCGAAGCCGGGCAGGAGGTTGGTGCTGGCGTCGTTGACCAGCTTGGCGCGCAGTTCGGCCGGGGTGGAGGGGTTGCGGAGGTCGAGCGGGGTGCCGGCCTCGTGGTTCTCCTCGGCGGCGAGCGCGGTGTCCAGGAGCTGCGGGGTCCAGGCGAAGCCTTCGCCCCACTCGTCCTCTTCGCCGTCGTCCGCGTCATTGGTTCCCAGTCCGCGGATGACGGCCTCGTCGCCCATGTTGGCGCGCATGGCGCGGATGTCGGCGAAGAGGGAGTCGGTCCGGTACACCTGCGGGGTCGGGGCGTCCGGGCGCAGCTTCTTGACATGCGTGACGTATCCGCCGAGCACGCGCTGTTCGAGGGCCTTCGCGCCGAGCATGTGGTACGGCACGAGCAGGAACTTCTTGCCGTCCGTGGTCAGCCACTCGTGCTTGGTCAGCACCGGGTCGAACTCGGTACGGGCGCGGGCGGCCGGGTCGCCGCTGAGCAGCGCGTACAGCACGGCCATGAAGTGCGACTTACCGGAACCGAACGAGCCGTGCAGGTAGGCGGCCTTGGAGCGGTGCCCGTCGAGCGAGGACTTGATGAGCTTCAGCGCCTCGTCGAAGTTCTCCAGCAGCCGCTCGGTGACCACGTAGTCCTTGAGCGCGTGCTCGGCGCCCTCGGGTGTCGTCGCCTCGGCGAGGGACAGCACGAAGTCCGAGGTGGAGATGGACTCCTTGATGTCGATGACATCGCGGAGGAGGGGCTGCTGCGCCATTGCGGGTCTCGCTCTCCCTGACGGTGTTCGGTGCTGCTGTTCGTACTCGGTGTCGTGCGGGGTCCGCCGCCGAGGCCCGAGGCCGGCTCGGGCGGTGGGGCGGGGCTCAGGGGTACGGACGGCCGGTGCGGCGGGCCGGCTGTCCTGGCCGGTGGCGAGGACGGAACCGGCGATGCGGTGACCGGACGGGAACGACGCTCACGGCGTCGGCCGGGTCAAGGTAGACGGGTTGACGGCGTCTGCACTTTTCGTCCCCCTCGTACTGAACGTCACCCATACGGCCTGCGCATAGCACCCTACATCCGTACCCCCATCGCCCCCGTGCCGTATACCCTCACGCACCGTCCGTGCGGACCGCTCCCGTCCCGCCGTAAGCCCTACGGCCGCCATCGCCCCGACCGGTAGGCGTCCAGCAGTTGCCGGCTCGCGACCGTGAAGGGGTGTTCGGGGCCCAGGCCGCGTTCCCGCCGTTCGACGACGTCGGTCATTAGCGCGATCCCCTCGTCCACCTGTCCGAGCGCGGCCCGGGTCCGGGAGAGGAGTTGCCGGGCGGCGAGCACGATCGGGTACTCGGGCCCGAAGCGCCGCACATACGTCTCGGCGACCCTCCGGATCTCCCGGTCGGCCTCGTCGAAGCGGCCCAGGAGGTACAGCGCCCACGCGTGGTTGTGTCGGGCGCCCAGTGTCACGGTGTGGTCGGGGCCGAGGGACCGATCGCATTCCGACGGCAGCGCGAGCAGTGTGCCGCCTTCCTCGGTGACCACTTCGGCGGCGGGAAGCGTCTCCAGCAGGCTGGCGCGGGCCCGAAGGGTCAGCGGATGCGTGGGGCCCAGCACCGAGCGCCGCCCGGCGACGCTTTCCCGCAGCAGAGCGACGGATTCCTCGCGTTTGCCGAGGTTCGCCAGCACGAGCTGGAGGCCGTAGCCGCTGTCCGTGGTGTCGGGGTCATCGGCGCCGAACAGGCGCTCCTGGGTGTCCCGGACCGCGCGAAGCGCCGCTGCGGCTTCGGCGTACCTGCCCAGCCTGAACAGTGCCCGCCCTGCCCTGGAACGGGCGGCGAGGACGGTACGGTGCTCCGCGCCGAGGAGTCGCTCTGCGAGGTCCGCCGCACTTCGGGCGGTCTCCCAGGCGGAGAGGTAGTCACCGGTCCGGTGCAGGGCGACCGACAGCCGCGTCGCGACGGCCAGGGCGTCGGCGGCGGACGGCCCGCCGATGTGCCGCAGCAGGGCCAGCGCGTGAGGTACCAGCAGGCGCAGTCGCGGATCGTGCGGACCCGCGTCGGGTACGCCGGGCACGGCCGCGTCGAGCAGCCGGACGGCTGTCGTGTCGAGGGCGGGCACCAGGTCCGCGGGCGTGGCCGCCGAGACGCTGTCGAGCAGGATCCCGTGACTCTGTACGCAGCGCGCGCCGGCGGCGTCGACCAGTTCGGACAGGGACTGGTCGAGGAGGGCTCTGAGGGCTGTCTCGGTTCGGGCACGAGGCAGTACGGCGCCGATGCCGGCGTGGTTGAGCAGAGTCAGCGGCAGCGGCTCGGCGGCGAACCGGGCCAGCAATCTGAGCAGGGCCGCCGCTTCGGGCAGCCCGCGCGCCTCGAACGCGTCGAGGGTCAGCTGCCAGGTCAGGCCGACCAGATGCCGGGGGTCCGCTTCGGACAGCGCGTCGGCTCCCCGGTCGATCAGCTGGACTCGTTCGTCTCCGTCGAGCTGGTCCCCGTAGGCGTCCATCGTCCAGGGGTCGATGACCTGGTGGGAGAGGAAGCCGCCCGCCAGGGTGAGGGCGAGGGGCAGCCGCCCGAGCCGGTCCGCGACCCGCGCCGCCTGCTCCGTCGTACCGCTGTGCGGGGCGAGATCGCGCAGTACGAGTGCGGCGTCCTCGCGGGGCAGTACGCCGATGTACTGCAGCTCGGCGCCCGGCCACCACCGGGCCGCCGCGCGCCGTGTGGTCACCAGGACGGTGCCGCGCGGGCTGGTGCGCAGCCAGTTGCCGTCCCGCAGGATCTCGGGCTCGTCGGTGTTGTCCAGGACCAGTAACCAGGGTTCGGCGGAACGGTCGAGATACGTCCAGACGAGATCGGCGGCAGGTCTGAGGCCGTTGCGTGCGGCGAGCAGTTCGCCGTCGCCCGCCCCTCGGTCGGCGGCGACGGCGAGCATGCCGGCGCGCAGGCTCGCCCGGTCGGAGGCGTTGACCCACAGGCCCACCCGGCCCTGTGCGCCGGTGACCTCCTGGAACAGGGCGCAGGCGACCGCCGTCTTGCCCGAGCCGCCCATGCCGTACAGCACGTAGACTTGGCCGCCGCGCTCCGCCTCGACGCTCGCCCGCAGGCGTTCCATCACCTCGCTGCGGTCGCGGAGCGCGACGGGGGGCCGGCCGACCGCCGGGCGTCGCACCGAGTCCGGTCCGCCGTGCTCCGGCCCGTCACCGCCGTAGTGGTGGTGTTCGCTGATGTGCTGGTCGCCCCGCGACTGGTAGACACGTCCGTGGTCCTCGGCGTGGCCGTCCGTCCCGCCCGTCATCGCTCGGCGATGTGCTGGTCACGTCCCGCTTGGTAGACCCGGGCCTGACCGGACGCGGTGGCGTGCTGGGTGATCTGCCGGGCCGCCGAGCCACCGGGATCGAGTTGGTCCAGCAGTGCGCGCAGTTCCTCGATGGCGGCGGGCCGAGCGACGAGCAGCCGCCGAACCAACCCCTGCCACTGAAGGCGCAGTTCGTCCAGGGTCTCCTGGTCGTCCGCCGCCACGGCGGCCAGCACGTCCTCACGGCCGGCCTCCAACTCGGCGGCAACGGTCTCGGCTCGCTCGGGTTGCGTCCGGCGCCAGAGCTGTGTGATCCCGTCACGCACACGGTGCCAGGCATCGGTCGCCATCAACGTGACCAAGGTGGCCCCCGCGCTCTGTGCGAGCACGGTCACTTCTGGGTCCACAGCCGCCCCTCCGTTCACCCGATTGTTCGACAGCACAGATGGGAAGTGTCACCTGTCAGGCATTGGCGTGATTTTCTTTCCGATCATTATCATTCCAGCCCCGAGCGACACGAGACAAGGAGGAATCAATCCTCGCCATTACCCCTTCGGACGGGTTCTAACACATGGTCAGACGGGTAAGTTGCACGCTACAGTGAGACATCCCGATCGATCGAGGGGGCGATGGGAATGGCCAGGCCATGGGAAGCAGATCCGGACACAGGTTTCAAACAGCGCCTGGGAAAAACTCCCCAGGAGCTCGGAAACACAACCGGCACTCCTGACTGCCCGGACATCTGGGAACTCACCAACGGTGACATCGCTGTCATCGGCCGAGACTTGACCCAGTCTCTTGGCAGGCACCTCCCCGACGGGGTCTCGATCGGGTCGGACGAGCGCCTCGTGGTCATCCCCAGGAACATGCTCATCGCGGCGAAGCCGGACATCCCAAATGTTTGACTCCTTCCGCGGCGGCACCTCCGAACGCCTGGACCGCCCCGCCTACCACGCGGACTTAGGCCGGGTGTACTCCAGCGGGATCGGCTTCCTCAACAAGCTCGAGCGAGGCCAGCACTTCCAGGAGCGCGGCTTCCCGAGCTGGGAGGCCTTCGCCGACGGCGACTGGGAGAGGGCCCTGTCCCTGGCCGACGAGAGGCGCGAGGACTACGCCAAAGAACTCCGCCAGGCGTCGCGACTGGGCGTCACGCACCGCCGCCTTCGCGTCGTGGAATTCCCGGTCACGCCGTATGTGCAATGGGAGTTGTTCGTCCTGCGCGTACGCGTGGACGTGGGCGATGCCATCAAGGTTCTCGATGCTCGCGATATTTCGAACATCGAGCGGACTCGCCCGGTTCCAGAGGTAGTGATTCTCGGCGATGTAGTCATGTATGAGGTCGTTTACGACGAGGACGGAAATGCGGCCGGAGCCAACCGTTACACCGACCGCTCACTGATCCGGGAAACGAACGCCGGCTTCGATGCGCTTTATGAGCGCGGTGAGGAATTCCACGATTTCTTCGACCGGGAGATCGTCACCCTGGCCCCGCCCCGGGTGTCCGGTGCTCCGACGGGTGTGCGCGGTTCGCGGTGATCAGCGGGGCGGGATGACGAGCGAGCCCTCATGCCAACAGGTCACCGCGCCCGGCGATGACGAGAACGCTCGCGGCATCGGCCGCCCCTTCGGGGGTGAGGAGTGCGCTCGCGGTGTCAGGCCTCGGGCTCCTCCAGCTTGATGGCAGTGTCGTCTGCGCCGTGCTGGACGGCGTGTGCTGTGGCGAAAGCCTCGTGGTCTTCGACGACTTCGCCGTCCACGACTTCCCCATCCATCACTCGGTGCGACGGCTCCGCCAGCGGCAGGCTGGAGAGATGCTTCTTGAGCCTCTTGGCCATCGGAAGGTAGGTCGCAAGAGTGAGCCCGCCGGAGACAACGGCGCCGACGAGCGGGATGGCCTTCGAGACGGCCTTCGCGAAGGACTGCTTCGTCATCTGGACGCCGAGGTAAGCCGCGACCTTTTTCACCATCGGGTAGACGACACCCTGGGTGAGTGCCTTCTGGGGCAACTTCTTGGCGACCTCCTTCGACATCATCCCGGCGACCTTCCCCACAGCGGCGTTCGCCGACTGGGTTCCGAACATCACGCCGAAGAACAGCGTGAGCACCCCCATAGTCGCGTCATCGACATCATCGCCGTCGTCCGAGAACAGATCGGGCCAGCTGTAGAGGTAGGCGAGTTTCTGCGCGATACGCACCATGTGGCCGAAGTACTGAGCCACGTCGGCGGGCACGGTGGCGGGAAGGGCGAGGACGCCGGGGATCCCGGCAGCGGCGGAGAGAGCGCTGACCTTGCCGGTTTCGAAGCGGATGGAGTCATTGGCCACCTTGTCGAGAACCTCAACAGGGATGCCCGCCGCAGCGGGGGTCTCCTCTATCGCTCTCCGGATGTCGTCCTCGGAGCAGTGACGAGCCAGCGCACTTTGGAGGTACGTCTCCCTGTTGATACGCACACCGGGAAGCTTTGCTGCCGCCAGCAGCACCGCGGAGAAGCGCGACTCGGGGTTCTCGATGCCTTTGCCCTGTTTCATAGCAGGAACTTACAGTAGCTCCGCGCCCCAAGGGCCCTACTTCGTATGCCCCGTTGGGGTCTCCTGATGGGGGTGCCGGTGGCGTGTGGGCTGGGTCCATCACGATGTAGATCGTCACCCGGGAAGGCGACCGCCGTCGCGAACCGCGCGTCACTGGGCGAACGTTGATCGCCGTGGCAGCCAGCGCCGGCGCGGAACCCGGCGGGCAAAGCGCGAGAGCTGCTGAAGGTGCTGCGCAGGCGGATATGCGCAGGGCCCTCGGCAAGCACGTGCTCACCGGAAGGCCCTGCCATCGGTGCCAACCTTGTCAGAGTGCCGCGAACTCGACGAACGCGGTCCACGCCGTGGGGTCTACGGCGAGTGTGGCGCGGGTTGTGTCCTTCGAGTCGCGGACGTGGACCCTGGCGGGGCGGATGGCAACCTCGACGCACTCTCCGCCCGAGCCCGTGCTGTAACTGCTCTTGGACCAGGCCGACTCAGGTACCGGCTTTATGAGCTGTTGGGCGTTCATCTCTCTCCAAGCAACTTCTCGATGAGGGTCAGAGACTCGCGCGGAGTAAGCGCCTGAGCCCGAAGGATGCCGTACTGCTCCTCGATCTCCCGTACCTGCCTCCGCTCCGTGTAGAGACGGCTGTCCTTGAACGCCTCCACGTAGGCGATCCTCTGCCCTTCGTGCGTCTCGATCAAGGTGAAGGGGCCATCCAACCCAGCATGCTCGTCCCGCTCGATTGGCATCACCTGGATTTCCACGTTGCGCCGGTGCCCGTAAAGCAGAATCTGCTCCAACTGGCCTTGCATCACGGCCCATCCACCGAGCGGTCGCCGCAGAACGAACTCCTCGATCACAAAGCTGATGGTAGGCAACGGGGTCCGGGAGAAGATCTCCTGGCGTGCCAGGCGAGCCGCGACCCGCTGGTTGATGGTCTCCTCGTCCAGCAGCGGACGCCACATGGAGAACACCGCTCGCGCGTAATCGTCCGTCTGCAACAGCCCTGGTACTGCTTTCGTCGCGTACACATGCAGGGCTGCCGCCCTGGCCTCCAACCTGGCCGCGTCCCGAAAGAACGCCGGATACTGAGCCCGAGCAACCTCCTCCTTGCTCGCGCTCAACACCCCACCCGCCCCGAGCTCTTCATCCGCCTGGTCGATGAACTTCGGTGGCGGAATACGTCGCCCCTGCTCGAACGACGCGATCGTCGAGGCCGAGTACCCGGTCAGCGACCCGAACTGCGCGCGGTCCATCTGCGCCCGCTCCCGGAACAGCTTCAACTGCCGTCCGAACACGCAGAGAATGCCCGCCCCGAACTCGTACTCCGGCTGCTGAACCTCGTCGTCCACGCCGCAGCTCCTCCCGTACGACCATCACGGTCACCGGACACCGTCCACCCAACGCACGGCCCG
Organism: Streptomyces sp. HUAS ZL42; assembly: GCF_040782645.1. Taxonomy (GTDB): domain Bacteria; phylum Actinomycetota; class Actinomycetes; order Streptomycetales; family Streptomycetaceae; genus Streptomyces. The sequence goes on along the minus strand of NZ_CP160403.1, from coordinate 6,973,665 downwards.
GGAACCAGTCACGCCCAACACCGCGTACAAGCGCACCGCCCACGCGTACAGCCCGCACCCGTCAGCGCATCATTCCTGTTCAACGCTACTCAGAGTTCGCAACCGTTGACCGCATGAATTCACCAACTCCCCTGAATGGGCATATGCCACACCCTGCACCCGAACGCGAGTTCACCATGCAGTTCACCTCAACCCCACGCGGTGCTCGCCTCGCCCGCCGACTCGTCTCGCATCGCCTGAACGACTGGGGTCACCCCTACACGACCCCGGTCAACGAGACGCTCAGCCTCATCACGGCCGAACTCACCGCCAACGCCGTACGTCACGGCCACGTCCCCGGCCGGGACTTCCATGTCCAACTCACCTTGACCGAGGACACGTTCCGCATCGAGGTGACCGACACTCGCGCCGAGAAACAGCCCCCATCAACTCCCCCGGCCCCCGACTCCACGTCCGAGTCCGGCCGCGGCCTTCACCTCGTCGCAGCGCTCGCGGACAACTGGGGCCTCACGCCCCGCCCAGCTGCCCCCGGCAAGACCGTCTGGGCCGAGCTGCGCGTACCGAACGGAGGCCACCCGCCCACGCACCCAGTGGCCCTTCGTCCGGCAGACTCGGCATCAGCGTACGGGCACAACACCGAGTCATTTCCGGCTACTTCTTCACGGCAGCGCGACGGCCTCGGGTTGCGGCCTGGGGACGCCAGTTGCGGAGATCGTCGTCGGTGAGTCCGTGCTCGCCCTGCTTCTGCTGGCGGTATCCGGCGAAGAAGTCCGCCGGGGAGCCGCTGTAGAGCATGTCGAACTCGTTGTGCCACTGGTACAGCCACGGCTGGAGTTCCAGCAGGCCGGCGAGGAACGGCGTGATCTCCTCGGTGGATAGCGCGGTGTTGGTGAAGTACGTGGCGAGGGCCTGCGCCTGCTCCCGATGGTCCCAGCCGGCCCACCCGTACAGCTCGGGGGTGGCGGCGTTGGTCTGCCCGTAGGAGACGAACCGCTCCTTGGGCACGTCGAGCTTGCCTCGCGCCCTCCAATAGGACGGGCGGAGGAAGTCTGCCGAGGTGTACTTCGGCGGCACGGGAATGGAGTCCCGGATCTTCCGCTTGGCGGGCTCGTCGGGAGCGGCATCCTCTTTGCGCTGGAGGTCCCACACCTCTTCCCAGTCGGCGCGCTTTTTCATGCCGGAGGGCTTGTAGCGCAGGGCGGAGAGGAACGGCACGTGCTCGTCGGTGATCAGCTCGGCGACGACCTTCGCGAGTTCCTTGCGGGGCGCGAAGAGCTTGGCGACGGAGACGAAGTCCTCGTCGCGGGAGAGCGCGTCGGTGAGACGGGCCAGGGTGAGTATGGTGGGCTGGCCGTTCTCGTCGAACCAGTGGTCGCGTTTCTCCATACGGTCGAGCAGCCAGGACCGCAGGGCCTTCTCCTGGAGTGCGTCCCAACCCTCGGTGGCCCAGCGGCGCTTGTACTCGGGGCGCTCGACCATGTTGATAGCGCGGTTCGACTCGATCACGTCGATCCGCTTCTGGACAATCTCCCGGTAGGAAGCGGGCCAGTGGGCGGGGATCTCGGTGACGGGCGTGTGACTGTGGTGTGTGAACCACTTAGTGGCTACCTCGCTGCTCTCGATCTTTCGAGCGAGAACAATCTCGAACGCACGCTGACCAGGAGCAATCTCGGGGACGCAGGACTCTTGAGCGCGGAGATCTTCGGGATGCAGGCCATAGATTGAATAGACCTGCCAGTCCAGCTCCTCCTGAAGAGCGATCATGCGGGCGCGAGTGGATTCCCAAGCTGAATGTGCCTCCCGAAGGATGCTGGCGGTAGGCGTATCATCGGCACCTACCGTTGCCGGACTGGTGGCGGCGAGCTGCTGAGCAAGAGTGTCGAGGGCTGCAGCAAGGGGGACAGGGTATTCGGCGGGAAGCGGAAACTCCTCCAACTTCGTGCCGGTGAACTCATAGTTCCATGACCAGGGTTGGTCAGGCATGCCGCTCGCGGCCGTGGCGTTGCCTTTGCTGTGGCTCACCTGCTTCAGCCAGAAACACGCGGCGGAGCTGTTGAGCAGCCCAAGCAAGCGCAGGTGCTCCTCCTCACTCGCCCCCTCCCGCAACTTGATCACCGGAGCGGACTGCTTGAACACCTTGCCGCCCCGGTCCAGTACGAAATGGTTATGAGTCGCAACAAAGGCGAACGTGATCAGGAGGAAGGCATTAAGGCGATCCTCCTTATAGAATGCATAGTTAGACCAGGGGATACCACGCTCTTCCTTTGTCTTGGCAAAGTAGAGCGTGTTTCGCAAAACGGTTCGCCCTCGCCAGAGTTCATTCGATTCGAACCGCTTTCGTTCATCGGTTCCAGCCCCAACTGGGTAGATGGCGTCAGCGCCCGGAAAGCTATCCCAGTCCCGGATCTGATCGCCTTCCAAGAAGGGCCTCATGGGAGCCTGACGATCGGCCAGCCAGACAGCGGCTGGCCGGGGGTAAGCAAACAAGTCGTCGTCTCCGGTGATGGCGGAAAATCCACTTGACTCCGTCAATGCGGAAAGCTTCGTCACCGCAGCAGCTTCCAGCTGCTCAACCATCTCCTGGCCGCCATCAGCCAGAACCCACGGCTGCTTGCCGAAGTACTTCTCCCGTGACAAGTCGTCCACGGAAACCCACTGGCTAACCGAGCCCGGCTTGTCAATCTGCTCGACGATCGACCGCCAGACCAGACCCTCCTCGGCGCTCTTCGGTGCGGCGGGCTCACCCTGCACACTTCGGACGGTCCGGATGACCGGTGATCGTCTGTCTCCACCCCGCTGTCTGCCTACGAGAATGACCGTCGGCGTTCCGTGCCCCGGAATGTAGGCGCCCGAAGTGTCGATGACCTCAGTCAGCTCCACCGCGTGCCCGAAGTAGCCTTCAATCAGCTGAGTTCCGAACTCCCGCTTCATGAACGAGTTGGCCGTGATCTGGCCAACCATGCCGTAGCCGTGTCCCTCAGCATCCCCACGCTTGGCCAGCTCGAAGAACCGCTGGGCGAACGGCACCGACAGCGCGTACTTGCCCGCACACGCCGGATACAGTTCCCGGTAGAGGGAATTGAGTGTCCTGTCCTTGACCGTAATGTACGGCGGGTTCCCCACTACCACGTGATACCGACCCAGGTGCAAGATGTCCGGATACTCGTGCACGTCCTCCGTGGCGTACTTGAACTCGGCCAACTCGTCCACGAAGTCCTCGCCCATCCCGCCAAACAGGTTGCCCTGCTGCGAGCGGCGCGACTTGATCAGCGAGTCACCTACCGCCAGATTTACCGGCCAGTCGTAGTTCGCCGCCCCGGCCAGCGTCCTCACCCCACCTGCGGCCATCGCCGCGACCAGCAACCGGAACCGAGCAATAGCCACCGCGAACGGGTTGACGTCCACACCGTGAACTGACCTGAGCGCAGCCGCTACCCGCTCATGCACATCCCGCCCCGGCTGCCCCTCCCCCCACAGCCGCACCAGCCGCCGAAACGCCCCCAGCACAAAGTGCCCCGACCCGCACGTAGGGTCGATCATCTTCAGTTCCTCGTACCCGAACTCCCGCACAGCCGGGTTCATCGTCCGGTCGAGGATGAACTCCTCCACGAACTCCGGAGTCTGGAGCAGCGCGTACGTCTTCCGCGCAGCCTCGCTCAAGTCCTGGTACAGGTCGCCCAGGAACCGCGTGTCCCACCCCTCCGTGCCGTCTTCGTTCAGCGGGTCGGTGAAGTCGTGGACGAGGACGCCCGCCTCATCCCTCCCCCGCCAGAACTCGACCAGCTCCCGCGCGCCGTCATGTGAAAGCGGAACCTGATACAGCGGGTTGTGCCGCTTGTCGAAAAGGAGCCGCCCCGCCTGCCCCTGCCCCAGCTCCTCGAACGCCTTCTCCAGCCACCCCCGGTACGTCGGGTCCTCGTCCGACTCCACATACGCGTCGTACCGAGACTCCGCCAGCTCCCGCCGGTCCCCTTCCGGCCCCGTCAAATACGGCTCCGGAATCAACCGGTTGTCCTCGCAGAACCGTACGAACACAGTCCCCAGCACCCACGCCACCGCGACCTGCGTGACTCGCTCGTCCAGCCACGACGTCCATGTCGCCGCCGTACGCCCGAGCTTGCGCGCCTGGTCGTACTCGGCCTTCAGCCGCGCGCCCACATCCCCCAGCGCCTTCACCTGGCGCCCAAGGTCTGCTTCGACCGCCTTGACCTGCTGCTTCAGGTCGTTCAACAGAGCCTTGCGGTCGATCACTTGACGTCTCCCTCGACACCACTGGCACTAGCCACAACCTCGCCGGACCCACGATGGGCGTTGCCCACCCACGTGTCCGGAAGCTGAATCCACTCCCCCAGGCCGGCCTGGTACGGCACGGCCACCTGCCCGAGCCGGGGCTCGCGCGACGGGTCGCTCTGCGGGACCAGGAGCCACAGCCCCCGCCCACCCCGCCGGGCCGCCGACGCCAGCCGGTCCAGGACGCCCATCGCGTCGTACCGCGCGAACACCCCGGCCTCCGTCAGCAGCACAGGACCGGCGCCGCCACCGTCACCGTCGCCCAGCAGCTCGGCAACCCGGGGTTCGACCGCGCCCCACGCCGTCCGCACGTACTCCGCGAACCGCACCGCACCCTTCGAACCCGGCTCCGCAGCATCCGCCTTGAGCAGCGTCTCCCAGGTCGGCTTGGTACCCGGCGTGACCTGCGCGCGCAGGGCCTCCAGGAACAGCTCGGTCACCGACACCGCACCCGCGCCCATCCGCTCGGCACCCAGCTCCCGCACCGCGTCCCGCACCAACTGCTGCCGTACGGTCAGCACGCGGTACCCGTCCCGGCGGGCCGACGCGAGCAGCCGTTCCTCCGCGCGCACCGCGCCCGCGAGTTGCGGGTCGTCGGCGTACCGCGACACCGCACCCGTACGCGTCGACTGCCGCCACGCACCCGTCGTCAGATAGCTCGACGCGTCGTCCACCCGCGTCGGCAAGTAGCGCAGCACGCCTTCGCGTTCGTGCATGCTGAGCGACAGTTCGAAGCCGGCGTCGCGCAACGCCTTGGTGAGCGGGCCACCGGTCGGCAGTTCGTGGTGCGTGCCGCCACGCCCGTCAGGGACGACCATCTCCGGGAAGCGGGCGCGGACCCGTTCGTGTACGGCCTCGCCGGTCAGGCCCGGCTGCTGCCCCTCCGGCATACCCGGGATCCAGCGGACGAGCCCGGCCTGCGTCAGGCGCAGCGCCCGGACCAGCGACAGGTCCCGCGGGTAGATCTCCAGCCGTGGAGTGGCGGCGGCGTTCACGGATGTCGCCGCCGCCAGCTCCACCATGCGCCGCTCGTCCCAGTTGACCGCGCCCGGCGGGACCGTCAGCGCGCCCAGCTCGGCCAGCACGGTCGCGGCCGTCGGCAGGGTGTCCAGCTTGGCCAGCCGGTCGGCCGTACGGCCGAGACGGGTCGCGTACTCCAGCAGGCCCGGCGCGGTCGGGGTGTCCGGGCCGTCGTTCTCCCGTACGTCGAGGGCGAGCAGGCCGGCGCCCAGGGACTCGTCCGTCGCCTTGCGGTTGGGCTGGTGCTGGAACTCGGCCTCCTGCGGTACCAGTTGCTCCACCTCGACCACGGCCCGTACGGCCGCCAGCGCCATCGCGCGCCGCTGCTCTCGCCCCGCGAGATGCGTGCCGCGCCGGACCGCCAAGGCGTCCGCGATCTCCACCGCCGAGGCGACACGGCCCATGCTCACGAGCAGGTCGATGATCTCCTCGCGCAGTGCCTGGACGGCGGGCTCCGCCTTCCAGCGCTTGCGCTCCTCCTTAAGCATCTGCGGGATACGGCCGTGGCTCAGGGCGAGCGCGTCGGCGACGTCCTTCTGCTTCGGCCAGACGCCGATGTCGGGCAGCACGCCGTGCTCGTCGGGCAGGCGCAGCAACAGCCGTACCATCTCCGCCTTGTTGCGGTTGGAGCCGTTGTTGTTGACGGCGGGTACGAAGATGGTGGCGAGGGTGTCGAGGCTGACGGAGCGCAGCGTGCGTGCGGGTAGCGAGCCCGCCGACTCGCCTGTCGCGAGGTGGCCCACCAAGGCCGACTCGGCGGCCGTGAGGTGGTCCAGCTCCTCCTTGGCCTCCGCGCGGCCCTTCGGCGTGAGAGGCGAGACGGGGATCTCGCGCAGCCGTTCGCCCCACTCGCGCTGCCGTTGCTGGACCTCGTTGCGGGTCTTGGCGCCCAGGCCGGGGGCGTTGACGAGCTTGCGGCGACTGTAGTCCAGCAGTTCGCCGACCGTGGTAATGCCCAGGCCGTACAGGAAGGACTGCGCGGCGAGCGTGAGGCCGGAAACGGTCAGCGAGGTGTCGCGGGTGACCTCGGCGGCGAGGCGGTCGCGCTGCTGCTCGGCGCTCTCGGGCTCGGCGTCCGCGATCACCGCGGCGGCGCCCTCAGCGGCCAGCCCTTCCCCCGTTGTCGTGGCCGCCGGGGCCGGGGAGCGGGTGCGGTGGCTGGAGGGGACGGTCTGGGAGGCGTCGAGGAAGACCTTGCGCCAGGCGTCCCGCATCGGTTTCAGCTCGGGGTACCGCTTGGCCGCGTCGCGGTGCAGGGCCTTCTGGAAGAAGGCGACGAGACCGTCCCGTACGGCCGGGTCGAAGGCCTCGGCCGCGATGGTCGGGTACGGCCACTCCTTCGCGTCGGTCATGCGGGGCGGGAGGCTGCCGTCGCCCCACTTGGGCAGCTCGCCGGAGGCCATCTGGTGCAGGGTGACGGCGACGGCGTACCGCTCGGCATGCGAGTCGTAGGAGCCGCGGGTGATGACGTCGACGAAGGGGTCGAGGTAGCCGTCGGTGCCCGCGTCGGTGTTCTTCGCCGGGTAGCCGGCGAGGGAGAAGTCGATGAGGACGAGTTCGCGGGTGCGGTTGGGGCGGATGCGGATGGCGATGTTGTCCGGCTTGATGTCGCGGTGCCAGACGCCCTCGCCCTCCAGGAAGTCGACGGCGCCGAAGAGGTAGTCGCCGTACGCCTCCAACTGGTCGACCTGGAGGCGGCCGTTCTCGCGGAGCTGGCGGGCGACGGTCTCCTCACGGCGGCGCGGGCGGGACCCGGCCTCGGTGCCCTGCCCGTTGTCGTCGCGCTCGTCACCGACGTACTCCAGCGCCAGGACCGTACGGCCGGCGATGTGCAGCGGCTCCGGTTCGACGAGGCGGATGATGCCGGAGTGGGGGCGCAGGCGGCCCATGGCCTCGGCCTCGCGGGCCAGGATCTCGCCGCGGTTGTCGGAGAGGGCGACCTTCAGCACGGCCAGCGGGCGGGTCCTGCGGGCCTCGGCCTCAAGGTCGCGGACGAGGAAGGCGCGGCTGGTGGAGCCGGTGCCGAGGCGGCGTCGGATCTCCCACCGGCCGGCGAACACGTCACCGGCGACGGCCTCCAGCGGGTCCTTGTCGACGGGGGTAGTGTCCTCGTCGCTCGGCCCCTCCGCACCGGTGGCTGTCGTGGCCGGGGCGGTCAGGGAGTCCTCGACGACCTCCAGCAGCTCCAGGAACTCGTCCACGCTGGAGAGGCGTTGACCCGGACGGTAGGCGGTGGCGGCCTGCACCAGGTCGTCGACGTCCTCCGACAGGCCGTCCACCAGGGAGCTGGGGCGCAGGCCCTCGCCCGCCTCCAGGCGGGCCAGCAGCTCGGCCTGGCTGGCGGCCGGGGCCTTGCCGGTGACCAGCAGGTAGGTGAGGACGCCGAGCCCGTACACGTCGAGGTAGACCGGGTCGGGGTTGAGGGCGGTGAGCTCGGGGGCGAGGTAGGCGTCCGCGTCGTCGGCCAGGTGCATGGCGGACAGGGCGGTCGGCGCGAAGCGGGTCATGCCCTGGCCCTGGGAGGAGTCCCCGCTGCGCTGGGTGGCGATCTGCCAGTCGGAGATCTGCAGCTGCGGGGTGAGCCAGGCGGCCTCCTCCCCCACGGCCCGGCCCTTCCCGCCGCGCGGCCGGGGGACGACGAGCACGGAGCGGGCGGCGAGCGCCCGATGGTGGATGCGGCTGGAGTGCGCGGAACGCATGGTCTCGGCGAGCTGGCGCACCAGCGCCATCCGGCCGAGGATGTCCAGCTTCTCGCCGTACTGGACCAGGTACTCGTCGAGCTTCAGGGTGGCCGGGTGGTAGTCGAAGATCAGCGCGGGGCCGGCGGCGTGCCCGGAGGGGAAGTACTGCTTGAGCTCGACCGCCCCCGGGTGCTTGAAGCGGCCCAGCACCGCGGCCTCGCGCCGGGCGGCGTTCTCCACGGACTGGCGCAGGGAGGCGTCGGAGCCGCGCTCGCTGAGGTAGATGCGGACACGGGCGGCCTCGGGCAAATCGCTGTGGCGGGCGAGATAGTCCGCCCAGGTGGGCCCGGAGTCGAAGGACTTCCGTTCCAGCTCGTACGGGCCGACCTTGTACTGCGCGTCGCTCTTGCGGATGCCGATGTTCTTGAGGGCCGCCTCGATCTCGCGCGAGCCGATCGCCGTGATGCGGCGCCGCTCGTCGCTCGGGGGCTGCCCCAACATCTCGACCAGCTGGTCGACGGTGTAGACGCCGTTCTGGTCGTGGGCGGGCAGCCGTACGCGAAGGCTGTTGTCCGTGAAGCAGACGGCCTCGGCGACCCAGACCCGCTTGCCACCGGTCCCTGCGAGCAGACCCGCCAGCTCCTTGGCCTTGCGGTTGACCAGATGCAACGGGTTCCCGTGCGTACGGCGACGACCGCCGGGCGTGGTCTGGACCCAGGTGCCGTTTTCGGAGGTGACCGAGCCGTGCCAGTCCTTCAGCTCGATCATGCAGACGCCGCCGGGGGCCACAACCAGCAGGTCGACCTCGCGGACGTGGCCGGTGTTCGCGGTGAAGGTGAAGTTCGACCAGGCACGCCAGGGGTCAGAGTCCGGGAGTTTCTCACGGATCGCCTCCAGGCCGCGGCGTTCATGATCGAACTCGGACTCGGTGACCGTGACCCACCGGCCTTCCCGCATGCCTGTCCCCACTCGTTCGTTCCCTCGAGGGCTGCCGTTCCCCATGGTCAGACCCCGCAGGCTGATCCTAGTGGCTGCATGTGCCATGAGCAGAGCCCGTGAAGGACGGGACTATGGGATATACAGCCGCATCACAAGAGACTCCGGCTCCGTCTCAGCCGACAACCCGCAATGAAGCCCATACAGTCACAGAATCACCAAATCATACCTTGAGTCGACAAGCGGACCTTCATGTGGCGTCGTAAGCAAGCTTCGCCAGGGCGAGCGCCTGCTTCAGGGTCTCGTCGTTCCGCACCAGGATGCTCACCCTGTAGTTGGGGTTGCCGGCGGTCAGGGGATACGCCTGAGGGGCCAGCTTCTCGATCGCGTCGCTGTGCCGCAGACGAAAGTTGATCAGGCCGGTCGACGCGAATGCATAGGCGAAGCCGCCGTATTGGCTACCCTTGCGGCGCAGGCGCAGGTAGCCGGAGTAGTCCAACGGCTCGCCCACCTGCCAGGCCTTGCGTTTGATGCCGTGAACTCCGACGTTGTCCCAGGAGACTGCCTTCGCCAGAAAGTCGACGAACTGCTGGGCGGCGGGGTTGAAGGCGAGTTGCGTCTTCACGGTGCCCTGCCCCTCCGCCGCCACGCCGGGCACCTCGCCCTCGACATGCCATCCGAAGTCCGCGTCCTCGTCGCTGTCTGGATGAGCGACGATCAACACCGTCCCCGGGACATCCTCGGCCGTTCCGGACCCGGACGGCAGGATTCCGCGGACCGTCGCGGAGGCGTCCAGTTCTTCCGGTGTTCCCTCGAAACAGACATAGGTGAGCTTCACAAGTCCCCCTCGCGTCGTGCGCACTGCGCGGAAGCATGCACCGTATTGAACTCGGCTACAGGATGTGGGCTCATTCGCACCAGTGTTGGCCTACCGCAACCATGGCGGTAACGAAGCGAAGGAGCCCGTCTCGAAGTCTCGATCGGGCAGCGTGCATGCATTTGGCAGCTCGGCCAGCGCCGACCGTGCTTGTCAGGCCGGCGCCGCCTCTCGGGCCGTCCCACCCGCCAGTTCCCGAAGCTTCTCCCGAGTCTCCGGGTCCGTCGAGTAGACGATCGTGCCCACCATGCCCCGGGTCAGCAGGACCTTGTACGTGTTACGGATGAGTCGGTCCACGTCGGTGTCGGGGGTGGACTTCTTGAAGACCGGGTCCATGGACGCCGTGCGGTCCGTGATCCAGCGGTCGCCGCGCCAGAGCAGATCGGGGCCGATGATCACGCCGGACCAGTCGTACTCGAAGCCTTGGGCGGTATAGACGCAGCCGACCTGCCCGAAGCCCGCGGGGTCGGTGGCCCACAGGGCAGCCGGGGGCGCGCCGGAGACGGCGCGGTCGCCTCGCAGGTTCCAGGGGCGGGCCCAGTCCCCGATGACCACGTCGGGCGGGAGCGGGGTGCCGGGCTTGGGTTCCGGGGACCAACGCCAGCAGTAACCCGCGGACATACGGGCACCGTAGCCCTGGGTCCGACGAGCCTCGAGGAAGGCTTCCAACTCCCGCGGGCTGTCGGCGACCAGCAACTGCATGCGGCCGTCGGGCTCCCACACGACCGGCCCGCCCGACTCCAGGCCGAGGAGACGGACCACCCAGCGCAGGTAGGCGTCACTACCACCGCAGCGGAACTGGCTGTCCAGCGGGACGACACTGCAGGGGATACCCCGCTTCGCCGCTGCCGCCTTGATCTCGGCCACCGTGCCCATCTCACCGGGGCGGACGACCTGGTGCTCGTCGAGGAAGAAGACCGGCACGTAGGCCACGTCGATGAGTTCGTCGATCTGTGCCCTGCCGGTACGGTGCGCGGCACGCGTGTAGCGGTTGGCCGAGGTCTCCCGGATGCGGTGTGCCTCGTCGCAGATCAGGGCGCCCAGGCTGTTCTTCTCGGCCGTCATGAAGCTGTTGAAGTACTTGAACAGGTCCTGGACTTCCCGCTTGCGGGCTCCGGCGACCTTCCTCATCGTTTTCGTGAACGACTGCGAGCCGGTGGCGTGCAGCGCCGGAACCCCACGCCTGTAAAGCTCACCGAGCAGTTGCAGAGCGATGACGCTCTTGCCGGTGCCGGGGCCGCCCGTGACGATGACGACTTCCTTGCGGTCGGCGTGCTTCGCCTTCTCCACCGCGTTGAGCACCATGCGGTACGCGACCTGCTGCTCGTCGAGGAGGACGAACTGGGTGCGCTCGCGCACCTCCTCGGCGGCCACGGACATGAGCTGTTTCGACGGCACCGTGGCGCCCGCGCGGAGTTCGTCCGCTGCTTGGGCCCCGGGGTGCTTGTCGCTCAGCCTCGTACGAAGGTGGTCGAGGAAGGCACCGCGGCCTTCTGCGGTGAAGAGCAGTCCGTGGCCGTCACGCTCGATCTCCCGCAGACCGGTCACGCCGAACTCGGTGGCGTTGTGCAGATAGGCCAGTCCGGCCACCCGGTACCCGTGTTCAGCCACCCTGCCGTTGAAATTGACGAGGTATTCGCAGTAGCGGCGGACCTGCTCGATGGGGTTGAGGACCGGATGAGCGTGGGCGTCGACATGGCACAGGGTGGGGTCGTCCTCGTGGGGCAGCGCCTGACTCCACTGCTTCAGCTCCACAACGACGTATGACGGCTCTCCTGTGGCCGGGTGCACTCCGGCGAGGACGACGTCGGCGCGCTTGCTGTTCAGCGGGAGCGAGTACTCCAGCATGACCTCCACGTCGCCGAGGCCAGCGTCGTTGAGTGCGGCAGCCAGGACGGGGATGCTGCGTTCCCAGGAACGCACCTCCGAGGCGCCGGGCCGATAGCCATGCATGTGGACGAAGTTGTCGGTGAGGTGCAGGAACAGCGAACCGTCGAGTGCCATGACGGCGACCGTTTTCGCGGACGCGCGGAACAGCAAGGACTTCCCCCAGGCAGCACGAAAAGACTCGTGCGGGTGGGGGCATGTCCTTTGAAACTCCACCGGGGCGGAGCGGAAGCCCGTCGGGCCGCGTTGACGATGTGTCTGAGGGTACCTGGCGGTGCTGACAGTCGTACCGGTGGTCGCAGTGGCGGCCGCGGACGCTGTGCCCGGTCTCCCCTACCGACGTCCGGAGCCTGGAGTGCAGGGCCTCTGCCCCTCTGGAGTCGGTCGACCTCGGTGGCTTCCGCGTCTCTCAGCGGATGTGGCCAGTGTCGGCGCTTACATGCCGCAAGGGAGCCTGGCCAATGCAACGGCGACCAGGACCCCGTCGTGCCCCTGCACCGCCCGACCTGGACAACGGACCGCTGTCAACGGGACATCGCATGGCGCTTGTCCCGTCCTGCCAGCTCAGCGGGCCCTCTGGGCGATACGAGAAGCCCCGCCGCAATGGATCAAGAAGCCTCCGCAGGCATCAGGCCGCCCTCTGACTCGATCAAGTCCCCTGCGGCGATCAACGCGTCGATGTCGCCAGTCAGTGCGTCTCGGATATCTGCTCCGAGCCGCGCCCACCCGAAGAAGCGAGCGGCCTCTCGCAGCAGGTCCTCGCGATGCACGCCCGGTCCTTCGTCGACCACGTTTCTGAGCACGAGCTGTCGCTCCGCCGCGGGAACCTCCGCCACTCGTCGGGCGCACCGCTCTGTCGGTGTGCGGGCGAACTCCGTCTTGTGGCCGGGCCTGTCGTAGGCCGTACCGGCGTGGACGATCTTGCCCTGCTTGAGAAGGCGGCGCAGAGCTCGGTCGATGCGGTCGCGGACCACCTGGCCGGCTCGTCCGAGGCCCCACGCGAGACGGACCCGGGTGTAGATCACTTCCTTCTCGACGGGCCCTTCCACCTCGACCACACACAGCGCCACGTCCGCCACCACGTCGAGGGCATCCGGGTCCTGCAACTCCACGCCCCACATGCCTCGCTGGCTGCTCGATCGGTCACGTACCTCTGCCAACAGGTCAGGCTCGACGTCCTGGTAGGGACGGCTCCAGGGCGCAGGGCCGGCGTCGACCGTCACGAACTCCACTCGCGGGGCTGCCGGACCAGCTGATCCCTCTTTTGCAGACTCTCCGCGCCCCGCGCTCGCGGTGCCGCCCGCGGGATCCGCCGTACTGTCACCGTTGCCACGATCGCCGCCGCTGGCGTCCAGCCCCACGGGCGGCGCCACTCGCACCGCATGCGGATCCTCCGCACATGCCGCCTCCACCGCGGCCCGCAGCCGCGCCATTGCATCCCGGCGGTTCCGGTACCAGTCCGTACCCCAGATTCGGTGCAGCCGCCAACCCAGGTCGCGTAGAACCGCTTCCCTGAGCCGGTCGCGGTCGCGAGCCGCCCGCGAGGAGTGGTACATGGCGCCGTCGCACTCGATGCCGAGCGCGTACGTGCCGGGCGCGCCCGGGTGGCGTACCGCCATGTCAATGCGGAATCCGGCGACCCCCACCTGTGGCTGGACCGCATAGCCCCAGCCGCGCAGCACCTCGAGGACCTCCTCCTCGAAGGGGCTCTCCGGAGCGGCGTCCGGGTCGGCGGCCTCGGTCTGAAGGATCTCCGGGCCGTGCTGGGCGTACTGCAGGTACCGCTTGAGGTGCTGCACGCTCTTGTTGGTGCTGTCCGGCAGATCGCCTCCGTAGAACGAGGCGACGACCTCCATGCGGCGCCGGGCGCGGGTCACGGCCACGTTGAGGCGTCGCCAGCCACCCTCCCGGTTGATGGGTCCGAACGTCGAGAGCAGCTTGCCACGGTGGTCGGGACCGTAGCCGATGGAGAGGATGATGACGTCGCGCTCGTCGCCCTGGACGGTTTCGAGGTTCTTGACGAAGAAACCGTCGAGCCGGCCTTCCGTGAAGTGGTGGTCGAGGTCCGGGCGGGCCGCCCTCGCCTTCTGCACCGCGTACTCGATTGCCTCCGCCTGCGCCTTCGACAGCGCGACCACACCGAGGGTGTGCTCGGGTCGGGTGTCGAAGTGGTGGATGACGCGCTGGGCCACCTTGGCGGCCTCGACGGGGTTGTCGCTGCGCCCGCCGCGGTCGTAGACGCCTTCCGCCTTGATGAACTCCACGCCGATGTCGGGCCCCTGCTCCAGCGCGCCCGGGAACGTGACCATGGAGTTGTCGTAGAAGTCGTGGTTGCTGAAGGCGATCAGGTTCTCGTGCCGGCTCCGGTAGTGCCAGCGCAGGGGCAGCCCGCGCAGGACTCCGCTGGCCTTGCACATGTCGAGGATGGATTCAAAACTGTCGGTGGCGTCCTCGTCCCACTCGTCGCCGTCGTCACTGTCGCCGACCGCGCTGAAGAACGACGTCGGCGGCAGCTGCTTCTGGTCGCCCGCCACGATGAGGGCCTTGCCTCGGTAGACGGAGTTCACCGCGTCCTGAGGCAGCACCTGGGATGCCTCGTCGAAGATGACGACGTCGAACTCGAAGTCGGGCGGAAGGAACTGACTGACCGTCAAGGGACTCATCATGAAGCAGGGCTTGACCAGCCGTACCACGTCGCGTGTCTGCTTCAGCAGGTGCCGTACGGGCATGTGGCGACGCTGTTTCTCGGCCTCGCGACGGATTGTCGCGGCCTGGCCCACCGACGTCCGGCGGGGACGGCGGGAGTTGCACGCGGCGATGACCTCGGCGTGTGCCGCCGCCACCAAGTCCTGGTCCGCACTCTGGAACCGCTCCACCAACTGGTCGCGTTCCACGGCCCGCATCGGCTTCAGCCTCTGATCGGTGGCGAGCTGGTGCTCGACCCACGCGGTGAGCACCGCACGTTCCATAGCGGCGGGGAAGTCCTCGGCGGAAACCTCGCGGCGTGCGAGCTGGTCGGGCAGCCCGTCGAGGTGGTAGCGGCGCAGCAGGGTCAGTGCGTAGGCGCAGCTGGTCCACGCCTCCGGGCCGAAGGGGTCGCGGTCGAGGCGGGACAGGACCGACTTGGCCGAAGCAAGGGACTCGGCGAGTTCGCATCGCACCTCGTCCGCCCGCTCGGGCTCGAAGTACCCGGCGAGTGCCTCCCGCTGGCCGCTCCAGTCGTTGGCACGGGCCGCGAAAGACGGGTCGGCGGGCGCGGTCAGCATCAGCCGGGCCGCCGCCTCCGGCAGGGGCGCGGCATGACCGCCGTGCGCGGTACGACGGACCTTCTGGACCCAGTCCAGAGCGTCCAGGATCGCGTCGCGGTCTGTCCCAGTGCCCTGATAGAGGGAACCGAGAAGGCTCCGGTACGTGGCTTCGTTCTCCGCGAAGGAGGACTCGGCCGCGCGGGCGGAGACGACGGCGGCCACCGCTTCCCTGGCACGGGACAGGGTGAGGCCCGTGCCCTCGTCCATGACGCGGGCGGTGGAGCGGATGAGGTCGGCCGCGTCCTCGAAGGGCTGCACGTGTGCGCGGAGCCAGCTCGCCGACCGTTCGAGGGGACGAGCGGCGAGTGCTGTGCCGACCGCCGCGACATGGGGCTGCCCGGTGTACTCCTGCCAGAGGTCCAGGTCACGGCGGATCTGTTCCGCTTGCGCGAGGAGTTCGCGCGGTTCGGGTCGGCCGTCGGCCAGTACGTCGACGAGGCTGGTCCGGCGCGCGGGCTCCGTGAGCGTGTCGGGCGCAAGGCGGGTGATCAGCTGGGCGGAGTCCAGGGCGGCCCGCAGGGCCTCGGTGTCGGGGCGCCCATCCGGGACGTACTGGCCCAGCAGGTCGCGCTGGTGCTCCGTCGCGTACGGACCCGGTTGCTGTCGCGTCAGGTCCAGGCCGCGACGCAGGAGTTCTCCCACGGGTTCGTAGCCCGTCACGCCGTTGGGCGCGGCCTCGTGCAGGTCGTCCGCCTGCGTGTCGAGTCCCCGGTACCAGGGGCCGAGGAGGCTGCGGTCGGTTACGGCCTGAGCGGCGAACGCGGCTGTCTCCCTCTGGGCCGCGTGCGCGACGGTGACCGCCGTGCGCGCGGAGGCGAGCGTGTGCTGGGAACCCGGGCCGCCGTCTCGGCGACCGACCGAGGCCACGGTGTCCAGCAGCGCGACGGCCTGCCGCAACGGGACGAGGTGAGCGCGCAGCCAGCGGGCGGCCTCGTCGAGCGGCTGCTTGGTGAGGTCGGCCGCATGCGGCGCCAGAGACGGGCTGTCCAAGTCCCGTCGCCAAGCGGTGAGTTCGCGGCGCAGCGCCGTAGCCTGCTCGACGAGTTCGGGCTGCGGCTCTCGGCCGTCGGCCAGGTGAGCGGCGAGCAGGCTCCGGCGGTAGGAGTCGGCGACGGTCTCCGGGGCGAGTGTGTGGACCGCTTCGGCGTGCGCCAGTGCCTTGCGCAGGGCCGGGACGTCAGGCAGCTCCGTGCCCCGGTAGCGGCCGATCAGCTCGGCGTGGGTCGTGGCCAGCGACCACAGTCTCCGGTGGGCGGTGCACCATGCGTCGGCGAGTGGCAGTCTGTCGTACAGCTCGCCGCGCCACGAGCCGCCGTGCGTCAGCCGGGCCACGAGCTTCCGGTCGGCCCGGACGCCGCTGGACAGCATGCCGGCGAGTCCCTGGCGGCCCTCCATGAGCCGACGGACGGCTTCGGGCAGTTCGGGTGTGGAGACGACGTCGGGCAGAAACGTGTCGCGTGCCGCTTCCGCGGCGGCTGTCAGTTCTTCGGCCGCCGAGGAGATCTCCGCGACGGCTGCCTGGACGCCGGGAAGTGCGCGGGGATCGAGCCATGCTTCGAGCGTGCGGTCCGAGACTGTGGCCAGCTCCACGAGCGTGGCCAGGTCCTCGGCCTCTGACGTCGCCTTCGGCCGCCCACACCCGAGGCGTTCGGCCACCGTGTCGGCGTGCTGAGCGGCCGCCGCGAGGGTGTTGGCAAGCGTGTCGAACCGCTCGGTCAGCTCTTCGGCCTCGCGGCCCGTCAGCGACGCGATGTCGGCGCCCGGCGGTTCCAGGGCGGCGAGGGCCTGCTCGTTGGCGGGTCGTTCCGCGCTCAGTTCAGGGCGCAGTTCGGCCCACCCCGGGCCCACGTGGTCCGTCGCGAGGGCTTGGGCGGACAGTACCTGGTCACGTCGTGTGAAGAAGTCGCTCAGGGAGTCGGCGATGACCCGGACCGCAGCCTCCTCCGCCCGCCCTGCGCCCTCGGGAACCAGCCACTGTTCGAGGGGCCGGTGCTCGGTGCCGGCCACGGCGACCACATCACACAGATGACGTGCTCCCTCGATGCCGCCGGGGGCCGTCAGCCCGATGAGGCGGCTGACCCTGGCGAGGCTCTGCTGCGTCCGCTCCAGCACACCCGCGGTAGCGTCGAACTCCCCGGCGAGCTCTCGCGCTCGTTCCTGCGTGAGTCCGGCGAGATCGAGGCCGCGCGGAGCCATCGCCGAGAGCTCCTTCTCGGTTTCCCCCGGCTCAGCTGTCAGCCTCGAGGACAGCTCCTGCCAGCGCTCGCCGGCCACCGACCGGACGGCGGCGTTCATGCGCTGCGCCTTGCGCAGCTCGGTCAGGAAGGCGTCGACCCGGTCGTCCACCTCGTCGGCGAAGGCGTCCGTCGTCAGCCAGGTTTCCGGCACCGGGCTCCGCACGTCGAGCAACCGCAGGAGCGCGATCAAACGGCCGATGCCGCTCTGATCGGTGGCGGGAGTTCCATCCGGCGCGAGATCCCGGTACCGGTCGACGGCCGTCGCGAGCGCGTCCCTCGCTGCCTGTGCCTGCTCCAGTACAGGGCGTGGATGCGGCATCCCGGACCGCAGGTCACGCCAGGGAAACGACGGATCGGCGACCGCCTCCCAGGCGTCGGAGATGGTCTTCGTCGCCTCGACGATCAGGCGCAGGTCCTCACCGCTGAGTGTCTCCGGACGAAACCTCCCCTCGACGCCCGTGTTGGTGCCGTCGCCATGGCTCAGGTAGGCCACCGGCGCCTCGGACAGCCGACCGACCTGACCGATCACGTCGTGCAGGGTCCGTCCCAGCGGGTCGCGGGCCTCGTTCATCGCTTCGGCGTAGGCGCTGAGCGCGAGGCGCAGCTCCCTGGCCTGCGCCAAGGTCTGCTCAGACAGTTGCGGTGCGCGCGGTTCCTCCGCGAGCGCCCGGCCCAGCTCCTGGGCGACCGCTTTGCGGCTGGTGTTGTGGCTGTGGAGGGCCAGGGCGTAGGAGTCGAGTCCGACTGATTTCAGACGATCGAGAACGACGTCGAGAGCCGCCGCCTTCTCACTGACGAACAGCACACTGCGGCCCGCGTGGATCAGACCGGCGATCATGTTCGTGATCGTCTGGCTCTTGCCCGTACCGGGCGGGCCGTCCAGGACGAACGACTGTCCGGCCACGGCCGCGGCGACGGCTTGCCGCTGCGAGGCGTCGGCGTCGAGCACCAGCGGGCTGTCCTCGGGCGGGCTCAGTTCGTCGATCCGGTCGAGCTCGATCTCCTCGAAGTCGAAGCGGTCGGAGGCGAGTCCGGAATCCGGGCCGAGCGCCATCGCCCGTACGAGGTCGCTGCCGAGGACCCGATCCTCGTTGTCCAGCAGATCCTGGTACATCGACTCCTTGTGGGAGGCGAAGAGCGCGAGCACCACGCGGTCGGAGATCTGCCATCCGGACTTGCCCGCCACGGCGCGAACAGCGGCAGAGAGCACCGCCTGCAGATCCGAGGGGTCCTGTTCGGCGACCGGCGTCCAGTCGATGTGGAACTGCTCCAGCTTCACTTTAAGGGCCGGGTTGAGTCGCGGTTCCTCGTCGTCGCTCGCCCTGAGACGGATCCGGCCGTTCCGCGCACGCTCGATGACCACCGGTATCAGAACCAGCGGGGCGTCGCTGCCCGTCTCGGCTCCGTCCTCACGCCAACGGAGCATGCCGGCGCCGAGGTTGAGGGTCCACAGGCCGTAGTCGTTGAAGACCTGCGTCGCTTTGGCGCGCAGGCTGTTCAGCGCACGCAGGAGAGAAGGCGCGGTGGTCTTCTGGGTGACGATTCCGTCGGCGCGGTCGCCCTTCTTCGTGAGCACCACGTCTCCGGTACGCCGCGCCCCGTCGGCCGCCGGTTCCTCGTCCGGGAGCGGCGCGAAGTCCCAGCCGCGGCCCAGGCCTTCGACGAGTTCCTGGGCGGACGGAGCCGAGATCTCCAGTGTCGCCGCCTTGGTGTGGCGGAAATTGAGCAGTCGGTTGCGGCCGCTCAAGTCCACCAGAGAGGTGCGCCAGCCCTCAAGCATTGCCTTGAGGCGGTCGAGTTCCTGGCTGCCCCCGAAGTCACCCGAGTTCGTCACGCTGGTCCCTGATGTTGTCGCCTCTGGGCCAACGGAGCACCAGCGTCGACCGCAGTCCCCTCTGCCGCCAACGCAAAGCGCGGCCACAGAAATCCGTACTGTCCTGGTGGCCGCACAAGTCCCGCTGATCCCCCCTTGGATGCGGAATTCTACGGTCAGCTCACCAATGCGTGAAGCGTTAACTACGGAACGATTTTCTCGCTGTTCGCGAAGCCTCGGTGTGACCCAGCCCGCAGTTCCCTAAGGGAGCACAGCCCACTCCGTCGCCCGATCCATGGCCTCGGCAGTCCGCCCGTCCAGCGCGGGCGTCTGCTTCAGGTACGGGCGCGGCGTTCCACCATCCGGCCTGCACGGTGACCGCGTACGACAGTCTGCGCGTCCCGAGGAAGCAGCAGAAGGATGCGTCGCGGCCGTAGACCTTGTCCGCGGCCATCCAGACGCGGCCCTCGGGCAGGTCGGGCAGCGCCCGTTCGATCATCTCCTCCGCCAGACGGGACAAGCACGGCCCAGCCCCCTGCCGGTCGTTGGTCCACTCGGGCGGCAGATACAGCTCAGTACAATACGGCTGTTGGCGTCACCTCGGATGTAATCACCGGCATCCTGTGCCTCTCCCGAGATCGCCCTGCGGGCACCTCCGACGGGTCGCCCTTGAGGTCCAGGTTGTGCAACTGACGATCACCGACTACGCCTGGGCCATGGTCTTCTGCTTGAGGCGTTCGTAGGGCGTCTGGCCGCCGAGGCCGCCCTGGGGCCGATGGTAGTTGTAGCAGTCCTCCCACTCGCGCAGCTTGTCGTTGAATACCTCGGCGTCGTCGATGATGACGCCGTCGAGGAGCTGGTAGAACTCCTCGGCGTCGATACGGTGGGAGCGTTCGACCTTGCCGTTCAGGCGTGGCGTGCGGGGCTTGATGTAGGTGTGGGCGATGCCCTTGTCGAGGATGTGCCAGTGGAACGCGGACTGGGAACTCGGCACCGTTGTCGGTCTGGAAGACCTCGACCTGGAACGGCAGGCGTTGGATGACGTAGTCGAGGAACTGGATGGCGGTGGCCTGGTTCAGCGTCGGATAGATCCACAGCACCCGCAGCCTTGTGCAGTCGTCGATCGCGGTGAATTGGAAGTATTTGTTGCGCCCGCCGCGGCGCCCGTGCCGCATTGAGGCGAGCGGCCCGATGAACTTCACGTCGATCTGCACCCGGTGGCCGGGCAGTTGTTTCTCCTACCGCTTCCGTCTGCGGTCGTGGCGCTTGTAGCGCTGCGGTGCCGGAAGGCGGCCCATGTCGAGGCGATTGAGGATCCGCCAGACGCCGGACTTGCTGATGGTGACGTCGTGGTACCGCTGGAGGTACATGGCGATCTTCTCGAGCCCGAAGTGGTAGTTCTGCCGCAGGTAGATGATCTTCCCGACCGCCTCGACATGGGTCGCGTTCGCTGCGGCAGCAGCCGCAGATGAGGCGGGGCAGACGGGGCCCAGGCAGCGGCGAGAATCGTCTGCCCCTTGCCGATCTTCACCCTCCGCCCGTAGCGCTTGCCCCACTCCGGTGCAATCAGCTGAGTCAGCCAGTCAGGGGCGGCCTCGGCCAGCTCCTCCAAAGCGGCCCGCAGCGTCTCCCCGACCAGCTCCAGACGGCTGAGGAAACGCACCGCGGTCAGTACATGGGTGGCGTCGGTACGCTGCCGGCCCCCAGCCTTGAGCAGGCCGGCCTCGCTCAGACGCTCCAGCATCGCCTTCAACAACCAGTCAGCGGTGCCGTTCTCGGCCAGCCGGGCCCGAAACTCGCACAGCACCGAGTTGTTTGGCGTCGGCGGCGTCGCGTTCCTTGACGAGCTGCCGGTTCCCGCCGCCCATTTCAGCGCGGCTGCGGGCGCTGCGCTCGGTGATCGGCGTGCTGGACCGGCAGGTCGCTCGGCTCGATAGGGAGATCGCCGCTCGTGAGCCCGTTACTCTGCGCATACTGAAAAGCACGGCGTACCGCAGGGTCAAACGCCTATCAGCAGGTACAACAACGCTCGTTCAATCTCGGCAGGAACCGAACCCGTTACATAGCGCGAGCATGATCCGAACAACGCAACAACTCCGGAAACTCCCGCATTTGCGTGAACTTCGGGGTCGTGCTGCACTGAGAACGACGGGGATCGACCAGCGGGGTCGCCAACCGACTGGTAAGGCATATGTAGAGATGCCTTCCGGGTCTATCTGTCTCAGACCGGACGGAGTACCATGTCTCCGAACGGAAATGCACCCACGTTGGCCTTCGGGTCGCAGTGGCACCGGAGGATGGGACGACAACGGCGCGTATACGCTCGGTTGTTGGTTCAAATTCTCAACGCCGCAGTGATATGGGCAGTCACCCTCGGCATCTCGTCTCTCGGTGCTCCATCCGCTGTCGCCAGAGGCGATTCAGAGGGTGGTGCTGGGCCTATTGATTTCGCTGTCGTCGTTGATGCGTCGCCCAGTGTGGAGGCCGACGCTCTGCAGGGAGAGAAAGAAGCAGCCGCTCTTCTTGCTCAGGGAGAAATATCCAGAGACTCCCGCGGTATGGTCCTTATATTCGGCGGAGCTGACGACTCTGGTTACACATCAGTGGACGAGGCCTGCCCGTTGACCAAACTTGACGCCGCTGGTAGGCAAAGCTTGGGAGACTGCGTGAAGCGCCTCAATCGAGAGAGCGCAAAGATCGGTGCAGGCACTGATTTCCCGTCCGCGATACGGCAGGCAGCGAACCGGCTCTCAGCAGACTCCTCTCCCGGAACACCTAAGATCATGTTTCTGCTGACCGATGGGAAGCTCGACGTTCGGGACGACCCGGCATACGGTCCGGATCCTCCCACGCGGGAGGCCAACGGTGAGAAGGCCCTGACCGGCGCCCTGCGACAAGCGAGGTCGGCAGGAGTGCAGGTCTGGCCGCTCGGGTTCGGAAAGGACGTGGAAAAAGAAGCTCTCCAGACCATGGCGAGTGGCGCATACCAGAACGCGTGCGCCGGTCTCCCAGAGGCCACGCCTCACGCACGCACCGTGACCAGCCCCAGCGA
This sequence comes from Streptomyces sp. HUAS ZL42, assembly GCF_040782645.1. GTDB lineage: Bacteria > Actinomycetota > Actinomycetes > Streptomycetales > Streptomycetaceae > Streptomyces. Next base: position 6,951,564 of record NZ_CP160403.1, on the reverse strand, counting down.
CGTCGACACGGCGCTGCTTCAGACGTTTGCCAGCGCTCGGTGCGCTCATCTGACGGAGGGAACCAGCAGGCGACCGTCCAGTGACCTGCACGTCGAGTTGCCCCCCATTGCAACAAACGCAGCAATCGTGGTGATAAAGCATGACCCGGAAGTAAATGTATCCTACATCGACCCAGGGGGAACGAAGATTCCTCGCGACGGGGAAAACTCCGCATTTCAGGTCAGCGGACTACAGAACACGGTAGCGGGACTACAAATCCTTCAACCTCCTGCACCGGGTGAATGGACCGCACACGTCGACGCACCTCCTGGTCACCGAGATCAAACGGCCACTATTGGCGCGATCTGGCAAGGCGTCGTCCGTTCCTATATCGACGTACAGAGGGGCGTGGAGCAGGGTGAGAAGATCCCGGTGGAAGTGCAGCTTCAAAACCAGCAGGGAGTTCCGGTAATCGACCTCCTGCAGGCGTATGGCGGACGAGTCGGCGTCCGGCTTGCCGGCCAGAGCATTCAGCCCAACGGGTTCCAATTGGAGGACAAGGGGCGGGAACCTGACAGCAAGTCTGGGGACGGCCGATTCAGCGGTTACGTGGACATACCTCGGAATGCCAAGGGGAAGCTGACTCTCACGAGCACGGTGGTTGCTCCAGGTATCACTGGGGATTCCCGTCCGGTCACCCTGGATGTAGATCCCCCACCCACCGGCGTCACGGCCGCCGGGGTGGTTGACCAGCAGACTGTCCAACCGGGCGGAACTGTCTCAGGAATCGTGGAAACCGCAAACAAAGACAGTAAGCCACACGAGCTGCGCCTCATTCTGCAGGACACGAACAAGGCCGTACCCGCGAGCATCAGCCCGGTAATCGTGTCCGTACCAGCTGGCAGTGCGCAGCAATCGCATAAGTTCGCTATTTCTGTCAGCGACAGAGCAGCCAAAGACCAGATGCTCGGCGGGCATGTCACGGTCCTCGACAGCACAGACGGGAACAAGCAACTCGCAACCGTATTCGTCGGCACAACGGTGAAGCCCCCTCCCTCTACGCCGTGGAATCTTATAGGCGCGCTGTGTGCGGCTGGGGTTCTACTTATCCTGTTTTTGTGGGATCGCTATCGCAGGTGGCTGAACCCGGCAGGGCTGCAGCTAGCGCTGTATGACAAAGACAAGGGCGAGGTGCTGTCCACGTCCCAGCCAGTTCAGCACGGCCAAAAGGGACCTTACTCCTTCAGCGTGGACGAGAATGAAATCAAGCCCGGCCGCGGCGAGAAAGGGGCGTATCAGATTCACCGGTGGCTACCCAAGGGTCGACTAAAGGTCAAGACCGCGAGTGGAAAAAAGCAAGAGGTTCACGAGGGTCAGCCCTTCGGTATCGGCAATAAGAGCATAGTGCCCTCTTATCGGTCGCGAATGCACCCGATCCACCCAAGAGGTAACTCCGGTGGCTCGAAAAGTGGGACGGCGGATTATTTCTAAGGTGCGATACCCAGCGAGTTGAATGGGAGCCGATGGAGATGGAAACGGCAATGAAGATCCATCAGCCGATGTTGTTCGTGGGGTTGGGGGGCACTGGCTGCCTCATCGGTGCTGAACTCGAGCAGAGGCTGAGGGAGCAACTGTGCGGGCCCGACGGTGCAAGGCTGGTGAATGGGAGCGGTCGATCGCGGTTTCAGCTTCCTGAGTGCCTGCAGTTCGTGTATGCCGACTTCAACGAGGCCGAGCTCAACAGGCTGCCGTACCGGAGAGTGGAGCGCTCGCTGAGGACGGCGTATGGGCGCACGTCCCACGCCACCCCAGGACTGCTTCCTGCATACGACAGCTCGCCCGAGCTCACCCGTACGCTGCGGGTGGCCCTGCACGACGATGTACAGGAATGGCTACCTCCGAGCGAGCATGAGCCGCGGGTTGCCCCGCTCTACCACGGTGCGGGCCAACTGCCGAGTGTGGCACGCGCAGCCCTGTTCTCTACGCTGCGCAGCGGACCTGAACCAGTCCTTGCCCCTATCCGTGAGGCTGTTGACGGTATTAGCCGCTCCATAGGCGACTTGCGTGAGCTTGGCGGTCAGCAGCTGCGCGGCTGCGATGTGTTCGTCGCTTTTTCCTTGGCCGGCGGAACGGGAACCGGTCTCTTCTACGACTACATGCACTTCATCCGGCAAGCATTCGACACAGCAAGATTCCCAGGAGTCAGCATTTACCCGCTGGTTGTCATGCCGTCCGCATTTCCGCAGGAATCCGGAGGCGGACGGGAGGCGGAGCTGAACGCCGCCCGCGCTGTAGTGGACTTGTTCCATCTGGTCGACGAGCAGAATGTGCCGACCATCGAACCCGATATCACAGACGCAGGCCAGCGGGAAACGCTGAGCGTCAAGTACCCAGAAATTGGACGCCTGCATCTCCGGCCCTCAACGCTGCAGACCGCGTTCCTTTTCACCCGCACTGCAGGAATACGGCCCGACGACCTCAGGCGCTCAGTCGTTTCCATGGTGCTGTCACTCATAGGTACAGAAACCAGAGAGAAAACCGGATCCGGCGGAACCGACGACGAATCGCCATCGTTCGCCGCTAGTTTCGTCAACAGAGGGATACACCGGGCTGCTCGTGCCACATCCGGAATCGGGCGGCGAGGCCTGTCCACCAGTCTTGCGGCCTCGATGACTGTCCCGATAGACGAGCTCGCAGAGCTTATCGCAGGCCGGCTGTTGTGTGAGGCGGTCGAGGATCTCACCGGCAGCGAAAGCCGTAGAGGCGAAGACAACATGTCTTTGATCAAGCGCATGTTCTCCGACTCGGGGGTCAAAGAACTGTGGGAACGCGATGTATGGGATCCACCGCAGCCCTATCCGCTCCCTAAGGGAAAGAACCCCATCGCCCAGACCCTCAGAGACCGTCTCGAGACCATGAATGATCAACTCTCGGGTATGGACAGAGAACTCGACCAGCGCGTGACAGCCCTCGCCGAAAGATTCAACCCGAGGAAGGGTGTGCGGGAGCTGCTCAACGAGGTCGACCCCTTCCGCGCTCAGCGGGTCATCACAGGAATCCCTGGTCACTCGGATCGCGTGGCAGATGCCGGATTCGAAGGGATGCTCACCAACAGGTCCGAAACACCGGAGAAGCCGAAGCAAGCTGACGGCACAGAGTGGGACGTCGAGTCCCCGCCCAATGTTCCCCAGGTCAAGAGGCGCTACGGCGGGCTCCTCCAGGTCCACTGGACGGATCCAGAGGTATCCCCGGCAGTAGAGCACCAGGACAAGTGGTACACGTGGAAAGGCCGCTCCCTCTGGCACAAACACTGGAGAGAGCACAGCACCGTATGGAAATCGGCTCTAGAACGAGCGAAAACCGATGTGGACGAGCTCGTCAGGGCATTCACCGCATACATCGACGAAGGCTCGAAGACCCTCCAGGACAGGCAGACCGAGCTGTACCGAGACGACCGCACCGGCGTGGCTTACCTCCTTCCCCCACGAGAGTCCTTCGACGCCTTCTACGAGGACCTCAAGGGCAGACTCCTCCAGGAGGAGAGACTCCCGGCGGAGAAGGGCGTAGCCAGACTGCTTGAGCGGATGCTTGTCGACTACCGGTTTGAGCACGTCACCGACAGGCCCCCTCGGGAAGCCGTGAACTCAGCGAAACGCATCTTCGACCAGCGGGTCAAGAAGCTGTTCTACGCTACCGGCGCATCCGGCGACCGCCCGTTGCTTCCGTCGCTCGGCACACTGCTCACCAGTGCCGCTCACGGCGAAAAGGTGACCGAGGGAACTGGCGGCCAGTGGCTGGACGTCGGCCGGTTCCGCACACAGCTCGCCGGACTGCTCCCTGCCGGGTTCGTCCCAGAGGGTGGAGGGCCCCTGAAGACCCTCATCGTCTACCCCCAGACCGATGAGCAGGTATTGGCGCAGGAGTTCCTGAGAGAGGAGCTGCAACTGCCCAGTGGCACCAGCCCCGAGTTTCATTCGGCGGCGACGGACTCCATCACAGTGGTTCTGTTCCGCAGCGAGATGGGCGTGACGGAGGTACCGGAGGCACGGCAGGTATTGCGGCTGTGGTCCCGGACCCGCGACAACGAAGATCCGGGCAGTCACCTGGCCTGGCGCCAACGGACAGGCTACCGGGACAGAAACTGGCCCCTCGCGACAGCGTCTGACCAGCAGTACATCCTGCACCGCATGCTGTCCGCGATGTGGAACGGCCAAGTTGAAGCTGTAGGTGACCCCAAGTCTCCGGACAGCCTCCGCATCGTGCTGCGCCCTGATGGGGCGGCCACCATGACCCTTCGGTTGAAGCAGTACCCAAAGCGCATCTCCAGTTGGTCGGGGCTTATGCATGCGTACGAGAACTGGACGCTTCTGGATGCCGGCCCGATCACCGAGGAGATGGGCAGCCTCCTCATGGGCACCCATGCACGGACGCCTGAGCCGTCTCCGCTCTTCCTCCAGCTGGTCCGGGACGTAGCCCCGCAGCAGAGGGCGCTCCTTGAGGGCCTGTCACGTCAGAACGGCAACGGCAACGTAGAGGACTGGGTGGGCCCCCTACATGCCTTCTGGAAACACCACCTGGAGGCTGCCGTGCGTATGGGCTTCCCCTGGCAGCAACTTGCCGACGGATCCGCCCCGCAAGCTGGCGACGTGGCGGAATTGAACGACATCGCAGAAGAAGGCACCACCGCCGCCCACGTTGCAGTCCAAGACACCGAGACCAAGGTCGCCACGCACTCAGACGGGGCGAGAAGGGCGGAGGCGTCCACAGCGGCAATGGGCCGACAACCGGCCCCTAAGGCGCTGGCAGGACACGGCGTCACCGGTATGACAGCGGTCGGGACCCCCGTTGGCGGTTACAGCAGTACCGGTAGCGTCTTCACGTACTGCCAGTCACCCCCAAAACTTCGCTCCCTGCACCCGAACAACGGCCCCGCCACCGGCGGCACCGAGGTCCTGGTGACCGGAAGCGGTTTCACTTCCGAAACCGTGGTACTCCTCGCGGGTAAACCCGTCCCAACGACGGTGCTCGACGAGACGACGATGCGCTTCCGGACGAGCACTGGCGTCCCTGGGCCTGCCACGGCGAGCGCGACGGACGGCGAACAGACGAGCAATCCGCTCACCTTCACATTCCTCAAGGAACCGAGCGTCACCAGCATGAATCCCGAGGCTGTGCCCGCCTCGGGCGGCGTCGAAGTGACCATTACGGGCACAGGCCTGGCGGGTGTCTCGGCTATCGACATGGACGGACCCACACCCGACATCGTCACCCACTCGGACAGCACGCTCACCTTCACCGCACCTGATCACGACGTGGGCCGCGTGCCTGTCACCCTTATCGGCCCTGACGTCGTCCGAACCCTCGCCGGCGTTCTCACCTACATGCCTCCCGCTCCCCGGGTGACGGACCTCGTACCCCATGAGGGCACGATGACCGGGGGCACTCATGTGACCATAAGCGGCACAGACCTTGGCAGCGTACGCACAGTGACCTTCGCTGCCATCCCCGCCGCTACAGTCACCAAGGTGGACGACCAGACGATCACGGCCGTCGCGCCACCGTCCGCCACTGCCGGCATTGTGTCCATCATCGTCAGCAGCCCGGCGGGATCGGACACCGCGGAGTACCTGTACCTGCCGGTGCCCGCAATCTCCGGAATCGAGCCATCTGTCGGCCCGATCGAGGGAGGCACACATGTGACCCTCCACGGCGCGGGATTCAGCGGCGCCACCGCCGTGACGTTTGGTCGCCTCCTAGGCAGGGATCTCCACGTCATCGACGACAACACGATCGCCGTTGAAGCTCCCCCGCACGTGGCTGGCACGGTTGAAGTCGCCGTCACCACACCCAACGGGACTTCGGTGTCTGCCCCCTCCAGCTACTACGGGTTCCTCCCCCCGGCGTCCTGATTGGCGGGGAGGAGGGCGCACAAAGCTCTCTGCTCCCCGGTCAGGGCAGCGACGGGGACTGCGTCGGCCTGGACAGCGCGGGCAGCAACGTCTTGGAATTGAAGGCCTTGCGTCGCTCCTGCCCAGTGGGCAATACAGGGAGGCGGAAGCATGAGAAGAAAGCCCTTCGTACTGACTGCGCTGGCGGCCGTGGTAGCGATCGTTTCTCTGTTCTTTCCCCCAACGGCATCAGCCGTAGGGGAGTCGATCAGCGTGAGCCCGTCGTCTGGTCCGCCCGGAGCCACTGTGATTGTCACCGGCGCTGGGTGGGAGGAGCATGGCTCTCGCCATATCGACGTCCCGATCATGATCGGCGGAGAGCAGGTTGCCGATCCCACCCCCGATGCCTCCGGAACGTTTCGGATAGCTGTCACTATTCCGAGGTCGGCGACAGGGTCAGTCGTGATATCGGCGATCATCGGTAACGGGGGTAGCGCCGATGTGATCTTCAAGGTGAACGACTGTCCGACGAACCCGACAATGGCCACAGTGCCCAGGTCGGGAACGGTGGGCTCGAAGTTCATCCAAAAAGGAAACAACTGGCTGCCCGGAGGCACCGTCCGCATCACGCTGCCCCACGGCTCCAAAGCCCTGTTCCTGACCCAATCGGCCACACCACGAGTGGGCCCCAGCGGCGGCTGGCAGACCGTCGTCACAGTAGGCAAAGGCACTCCGCCCGGCACCTACAGCTACACCGCCACTGAAAGAGCACCACAGTGCCCATCCGGCAAAATCAGCATCACAGGTTCCTTCACCGTATGCCCGACGAACCCGACAATGGCCACAGTGCCCAAGTCGGGAACGGTGGGCTCGAAGTTCATCCAAAAAGGAAACAACTGGCTGCCCGGAGGCACCGTCCGCATCACGCTGCCCCACGGCTCCAAAGCCCTGTTCCTGACCCAATCGGCCACACCACGAGTGGGCCCCAGCGGCGGCTGGCAGACCGTCGTCACAGTAGGCAAAGGCACTCCGCCCGGCACCTACAGCTACACCGCCACTGAAAGAGCACCACAGTGCCCATCCGGCAAAATCAGCATCACAGGTTCCTTCACCGTGCGATAACAATGGATTCCGTTTCACCGATAACGGCACCACGACCAAACCTCGCGAGGTTGAGCCGTTCGCGGCGGCCGGTCTCCCATGAACGGCAGGCTTGGAGATCCGCTCAATCCAAGTCGCCGTGGTGGGTGAGCGGACGGTGAACGTCCTCAACCGTGCGGTTCGGCGGACTGCCGCGGGGGCTGGTGGCCCTCCAAGAACCGGAATCGCGTCCGCGGTTGGGGTTCTTGTTCCGGCGGCGTGTCAGTCCTGGATAAGGGCCAGTTGCTTGAGGATTTCGCGGGGGTTGGTGTCACCCGCGACCTTCTGCAGCAGCGGGGTGTGGTCGAGGATGAAGTCCCGGATCGGCTGCAGTGGTGCCGGGGCGTGGTGGAAGAGCTTGCCGAGGAACCACGCCTGCTGGACCTGCCGGGCGGTGTGGGGCTTGCGCGGGTCCTCGTAGCTTTGCAGGGCGCGCTGTAGGGCGGTGATGTCGGTGAGGTCGACGCCGCGCAGAGCGCGGCCGAGGAAGTAGCCGTCCTCGATGGACATGCCGGCGCCGTAGGCGGCGTAGGGGGAGGTCGGGTGTGCTGCGTCGCCCACGAGGGTGGCCCGTCCCTTGGACCACTGCTTCAGGCGGGGCCGGTCGCGCAGCACCCAGCGTTGCACATTGTCCGGCTCTGTCTGCGCGATCAGCCCGGGCAGGGGCGGGGGGAACCCCGCGGCCAGCGCGGTGGCCGCGGCCTTGAGGTCGGTCGGCGCCGGGGCGTCGGGGTCGGTGGCGGTGAGCACCCACCACTGGAAGCCGTCGCGGCCCTTGTGCCGGATCGATGTCCAGCTTCCCTGCACTGTTCTGCTGTGTGTCAGGACGCATTTGTTCGGTTCGGTGCCGGGGACTTCGGTGAAGGTGAACCCGCCGAAGATGTGCAGCCGGTGCTCCCGCTTGGGGGCATCTCCCCACAGCGTGCGTCGGACCAGCGAGTCGATGCCGTCGGCGCCGACCAGTAGGTCGTGTTGTGCTGTGGTGCCGTCGGCGAAGTGCAGAGTGACCGCATGGTCGTCCTGCTCGATGCGTGTCACGTGCTGATTGAACCGGAGGGTGTCCGGTGGGATGGCGGCAAGCATCCGCTCGTACAGTTCGGGGCGCAGCAGTCCGATGAATCCGCCGCCGTAGGCACGCTTGGTCTCGGGGTCCTGCTTGACGCGTACGCGCACGTGGCCGCGGAGATTGCGGAACTCGGAGTCCGTGGGCGAGCCGAGGTCGTCGGTGTCCACGCCGAGCGCGCGCAGTGCCTTCAGGGGCGGTGGCCACAGGTTGAGGATGTTGCCGGCGGGCCGTGCTTCGCGGTAGCGCTCGTAGACGACGACGTCGTGACCGGCCTGGGCTATCGACAGCGCGGCTGCCATGCCGGCCGGCCCGGCGCCGAGGACAGCGACGCGGCCGCTGGGGTTCGAGAGTGGTACGGGCATGGGACACCTCAGGTCGCCGGGAGGAAAACAGTAGCGAGCGCTACTGTTAGCGGCAGACTGTAGTGTGCACTACGGTTCAGTCAAGGCTTGTGTACGCATCAGGGGGAACGGGAGCTGAGGTCATGGGCGAGGCCGAGACGGCACCGGCGACCGACCTGGAGATCCGGCCGCCCAAACAACGGCGCAGCCGCGAGGCATGGAACCGGATCCTCGATGCCGGAGTGTCGATTCTGGAGGACGGCGGGTACGAGGCGTTCACCATCGCCGCCGTGTGCGAGCGCGCCGAGGTTGCGCCGCCGGCGATCTACGCCCGCACCACCAGCAAGGACGCTCTCTTCCTCGCCGTCTACGAACATGGCATCCAGCGCCTGCGCGCGGAGCAGCGGGTTTTCGCCGACGACAGCCGATGGGCAGACCTGTCCGCGACCGAACTCGTCCGCGCAGTAGTGACCGAGACGGTCGGCATGTTCTTTCGCCACGAGCGGTTCCTGCGGGCCGTCGTCCTGCTCTCCGCGTCCCATCCGGAAGTCCGGCGCCGGGGTTCCCTCTACAGCCAGGAGTTGGGGGACGGGTTCACCAAAGTGGTCCTGCGGGCGGCGGAAGCCATCACGCTCCCCGACACGGAGGCAGGGGTGCGTGCCTGCTTCAGCACCGTCTTCGCCGCATCGGTCATCCGTGTCGCATATGGTCCGGGCTTCGCCAGGCCGGTACCTGTCGAGGACGACGCGTTCGTCGCCGATATGGCAGAGACAGCGGTGCGCTACCTGCTGTCTGCCTGACAGCGCATGGCCAACACCCCTGCCAACCACGAAGGTCGGGTGGCCCGAGGGGACCTCGCCCTCGGGCCACCCGACCTTCGTGGTTGGTCAGCTCTGACAGCCGCAGCGCAGTCGCTCGCAGCCTTCGCCTCGGCAACCGTCACCGCGGCAGCATGGCTGCGCGTTCGGGGTGGGCGGCTTTGACGTAGCGCATGGCCGCCTGTGCGTGATGCCGAACAGCCGCATCAGGTGCAGGAGATCGGCAAGTCCAGTGGTGGGTGTGGTACGCGGTGCGCGGCAGGCACGGGAGCAGCCGTCAGGCGTTCGCCACCGCCGGCGTTCGCCATGCCGCGCTCCCCTGCGGACGGGAAGCGGCCAAGGCGGAAAAATCTGTGGCTCTTCTCGGCAACCTTTTCGCCCTCTCGGACCACTCAGTGTTGTCCGGCCAGGTGGTCCGGTCACAGCAACAGCTGAAAGAGAGCACAGGCATGCCCCTTGAACGGGAGCACAGACATGTCCCCAGCCCACCCGCGTCAGCGGTGGCGTCCCGCGCCGGCGGCCGCCGTACCGACGGCCACGCCCGCGGTGGTCGCCCGATGCACCGCAGCCGTCGGTTGTTCGCGCGTCGGGGTTTCTGGGCGGCCCTCGTCATGGTCGTCGTGGCCGGCTCCGCTGTCGTGGTCAACCAGGCATCGGCGGAAACACCCCTGGATCTGAAGAAGTGGTACGTGCTGGTCAACCGCAACAGCGGCAAGGTGCTGGATGACCGCGCCTTCGCCAAGAACGACGGCGCGGCGGTGGTGCAGTGGGCGCGCACCGGCCGGGCCAACCAGCAGTGGCGGTTCGTCGACGCGGGTGACGGGTACTACCGGCTGCAGAACCGGAACTCCGGCAAGGTGCTGGACGACCTCGGCTGGTCGAAGACCGCCGGCTCCGCCATCGTGCAGTGGAAAGACCTGAACGCCGCCAACCAGCAGTTCAAACTGGCCAAGTCGCCGAACGGCCACGTGCGTTTGATCAATCGCTTCAGTGGCATGGCCGTCGGGGTGCGCAACGCCGCCAAGGCCAACGGGGGCGGCGTCGTCCAGGACCGCGACCGGGGCGGCGCCAGTCAGCAGTGGAAACTCGTCCCGGCCGGGAGCGTCGGCACGCGCCCGTCGTCGCCGTCGTCGTCGCCGTCGTCGCCGTCGTCGCCGTCGTCGTCGTCGCCGTCGTCTCCCGCGACCGGTAACGGCAGCTCGACGACACGTTTCATGGGCAGCAGCAGGGTGCTCATCGGCGGCTCGATGACTGACGCCTCGGCGAACGCCGCGCCGTTCGACGTGCGCTACGCCTACGTGCACAGCCAGCCCGCGCCCTCGTCGGCCGCCTATTCGGCGTCGCGTTGCCAGGACGCGTGGACGAACTGGTGGGGCTGCTGGGGCGGCAACACCACCGCGCCCGGCCATTACGTGACCTGGTCGGACGCCCAGGCGGCCAAGGCGACTTACCAGGGCAAGCCGCGACCGCAGAAGTATCTGTGGACCTGGTACTCATTGCGCGACCTCGGGGATGCGGCAGGCGAGGGCGACGGCCCGGGCGAGGTCAAGGCCATCAACAGGGTCGACCTGCTCACCCGGTACCTGAACGACTACCGTTTCTTCCTCCAGAAGATCGGCAAGTCGCACGACATGATCGACCTTGAGCCCGACTTCTGGGGCTTCGCCCGGTCGCTCGGCAATCTGCACCAGGTTCCCGCGCAGGTCTCGGGCGCGAATCCGACGGACTGCGGATCGCAGGAGAACAGCGCCGCCGGACTCGCCCGCTGCCTGGTTCACATGGCGCACAAGTACGCGCCGAACACCGCCGTGGGGCTGCACCTTTCCTGCTTCGACTGGGAGAGCAACCTCCAGAAGTGCGTCAAGGACTATGCGGACCTCGGGGCACGGAACGCCGACTTCCTGGTCACCGATGTGTCGGACCGCGACGCAGGCTGGTACGCACTGCCGGCCCACGGCAGCCGTAACACCTTCTGGACCGACCAGAAGGCCGCCGCCACGCTGAAGTTCTACAAGACGATGGCCGAGTCCGTGGGCAAGCCGGTCGTCCTGTGGCAGATCCCCGTGGGCAACATGGCGCAGAACAACACTCCCGGCCATTTCAAGGACGACAAGGTGGACTGGTTCTTCGCGCACATGGACCAGGTGGCGAACGCCCACGTCGCCGGCCTGCTGTTCGGTGCGGGGTGGACGGAGCAGACGACGGTCGAGTCCGACGGCGGAAACCTGATCCGCAAGACGATCGCTTATCACAACTCGGGCGGTACACCGCTCAAGTAGGCGCCAGGCGCGAATGCGGCCCCGTCTCTTCGATGGGGCCGCATTCGTTGCAGGACGGCCGCGATGAGAGCGGTCACTGATCCGACAACGGCATGTCCTTCTGCCACAACGGGCCTTGGCCCGCCCCCGGTTACCCGGCAGTTACCGCCACGCACACAAAAGTGGCCGCGATCGAGGGAGGAATCTTCACGGCCGCCGCCACCTTCCCCACCCAGTTCTGACCATCGAGCTGTGCGGCAAGGGGACTCTTCCCCTTGCCGCACAGCGGTGTTCACCGGGTCGGGACGAACCCTCCCCGGACCGACGCGGAGCCGGTCGAACCTCGCGCGTCGACGCGGTAGCCGTCGCCCGCGGCACTGCGCACGCCGGTGCCGTTGTTGAACTGGGCGGCAAACTCATGGCTCGCGGCCGGCACGGTGAGGCCCGGCTTGAGGACCCAGCGGTAGACCAGCGCGCCGCCGGCCTCCTGGACGGTGACGGTGAAGTCACCACTCGGCAGGGTCTGCCAGGTGCCGGTGTCCTTCACCCCGCCGGTCTGCACGATCCGGATCTCGACCGTGAGCGAGGTGAGCGGCTGGGTCGTCTTGAGGGCGAGGTTGCTCTGCGTCCAGTAGACGGTGCTGTGCGGGTCCACCGAGCCGGCCGACCACAACGGTCCGTTCTGGCTCTCGCCGGCGGCCGGCGATGGACTGGTGGCCGGCGGAGTCGGGCGCGCGCTGCCCGGGGTGGTGGCCGGGCCCGGCCCGACAGGGGTGGGGCGGGCCGATGTCGGTTGCGGGGAGCTGACGGCCGGGGCCGGGGTGGCAGGCACGGTCACGGTGGCCGACGGCGACGAGGTCGCGACGATGGCGGCGACGGCCAGGCCGCCGGTCGCCAGGATGCCGGCGGCGGCGAGCCCGGCGAGCGCGACCCTGGTCCCGGACCTCGCGAACGGCCGCGCGCGGTGACGGACGGCGGGGCCGGCCATGCCGCGTTGCACCCGGGCCAGCATCCGCGCACGGTCGGGCCGGTGGGCCTCGGCGGCCTCGCCCAGCTGACGGGCGATCTCCTCGTTCACCGGTTCCTCCTCCCTGCCACCAGGTCCCCCGCCGCTCGTGCGCCCAGTATCCTTTCCAGCTCGGCCATTCCCTTCGAGGTCTGGCTCTTCACCGTTCCGACCGAGATGCCCAGCGCCACCGCCGTGTCCTTCTCCGACAGGTCGAAGGCGTGCCGCAGCACCACGCAGGCGCGCTTGCGGAACGGCAGCCGGGCGAGCGCCGCGCGGACGTCCAGTACGGCCGCCATGTCCGGTCCCTCCACCTTCTCGGGGCTGCGGGACCAGAAGAGCGTGATCCGGCGTCGCTCGCGCACCGCGCTGCGGATCCGTCCGCGCGCCAGGTTGGCCACCACACCGCGGGCGTAGGCGAGCGGGTGGTCGGCCTGCCGCAACCGGTCCCAGCGCTGCCACAGGGCGACCAGGGCATCCGCCGCGAGGTCGTCCGCCGCGTCGGTCTCACCGGTCAGGAGGTGTGCCAGACGGGCGAGTTCGGCATAGTGGCGTTCGAAGAATTCGTGGAACTCCGCGGACGCGTCATCGAGGAGCATCCCTCCATCGCCCTCTCCTGGCAATGATGTGTGCGTTGGTTGCACGTTTAACAACATCGGGGGGCGCAGCCTAACAGTGTCCAGCCCGGGACCAGACCGGCGCTCATGCTCGGTTGCGGGCCGGTGAAGGCTGACTGGCGGGCTGGTCAATGGCGGGCGAACTGGACGCGGGTCGCTTGCGCGACGTCCGGCTGTACGGCGATGCCGTCGACGGTCAGCTGCTTCCCGTAGATGTCGGTGATCCTGAGCGCCCCGCCGCAGCCGGTGCCATCGGCGGACAGGCAGGAGCCGCTGCCGTCGCCAGCGGCGTAGGCGGTGGCGACTCCCTGGTGGCTGACGGCCGGCCTGATCCGTCCGGCCAGGGCCGCCGCCCTGGAGCTCGCGGGCGCGGTGCTGGTGGCCGAGGCCACCGGAGTGGCCGAAACCGAAGGCGACGGCGTGGCCGAAGCCAGGATCGTCGGACTGGCCGTGACCGTCGGCTGCACCGTCGCCCCCGCACCGCCGCCCGCCTCAGACCCGGCATCGGACGGGGCGGCCGCCCGCGCGCCTGCGGCGGACGCGTCCGCTGCCCGCCCGGCACCGGTTCTGCTCCCGGTGAGGACGGTCAGGGCCAGGCACGCCGACACACGTACGACCAGCAGCCCCGAGGAAATGCCCGTGAACAGTCCGCGCCTGCGCCACGGTTGCGGCGCGGCGTGCTTCGTTGCCCTCATGCCCGTCCATCCGGTAGTTCGACTCGGCCTTCCGGCTCCCAGTTGCCGCAGAGGACGAGAAGGTTGCCGGCCCGACGCTGATTTCTCGGCGACCGGTGCACGGCACGAAAGGGATCTGAACATCGGACACGGCGGCAACCTTTCCATCCCGATCGGCTACCAAGGACCTGTCGTCAAATTGCCGTCGTCCGCCCGGAGGGCGGGCCCGGCGGCGTCTGGTGCGTGCGATCGCAAGGCGCCGGAGCGCCCTCGTGGCGGAGCCACGTGGGCGGTTCGGCAACGCGGCGAGGGTGCGTGACTTGCACACCTGTGGGGCGCCGACAGCACCACCACCCAGCCGGCAAAGGGGCCGACGACCGGCGAGGTCGAGGCCCACGGCGCCGCACGACCCGCCGACCGCATGGGCCGGTCCGCGGGCTGGAAGCCGCACCGCGTCCGGTCGATTCACGTCGTGGCGGGCTCGTCGTCGAGGCGGAACCTCGGGTCGCCCGGGACGGACGCGAGGAGTTGAGCGGTGTACGGGTGGTTCGGCCTGGCGAAGGTGGCTCCGGTCGGGCCGAGTTCGACGAGGTCCCCGTGCAGCAGGACCGCGACCGTGTCGCTGACGTGCCGGACGACGGCCAGGTCGTGTGAGATGAACAGCATCGTCAGCGAGAGCCGGCGGCGCAGATCGGCGAGCAGGTTGAGGATCTCGGCCTGGGTCGTCAGGTCGAGGGCCGAGGTGATCTCGTCGGCGATGACGAACCGGGGACGCGGTGCGAGGGCTCGTGCGATCGCCAGCCGCTGCCGTTGGCCGCCGGAGAACTCGTGCGGGTAGCGGTCCATGGTGTCAGGGTCGAGGCTCACCTGGCTGAGCAGCTCGGCGATCCGGGCCCGGACCGGTTTGACCCTGGCCCGGATCGGATCGAGTGCCTCGGCGAGCGACTGCGCGACGGTGCGCCGCGGGTCGAACGAGGAGTACGGGTCCTGCGGGACCATCTGGACCGTCGCGGCTCCCGCCCGTCCGCGCGAGGTGCGCAGCGGGGCGTCGTCCACGAGGATCCGGCCGCTCGACGGCCTGTGGACGCCGACGAGTGTCCGCGCGAGCGTCGTCTTGCCCGACCCGGACTCGCCGACGAGTGCGAGAGTGGTGCCCCGGGGGATGTCGAACGAGACTTCCTTGAGCACCCTGCGGGCCGCGGCGCCGTGGCCGAGCTCGACGGTGAGGCCCTCGACGCGCAGCAGCGGGGCGGCCGCCTGCCGGTCCGGTGCGGTGGCGGTGGCGGACATCATCGGCTCCCTTCCGCGGCCGGGGGGCGGTCCGCGGCTTTGTCGGAAAGGTCGTCCGACGGCGCCTCGCTCGGCTGCGCCGAAGGCGCGCCGGCCGTCCACCGGACGGCGCTGAGGGTTCCGCCGGCCTCGACCGCGGCGGGCGTCGCCGCGAGCAACGCGCGGGTGTACGGGTGGGTGGCCCTCCCCCGGCCCAGGTCGCCGCCGGTCGTCCGGTCGACGACCCGGCCGCCGTGGAGCACCAGGACGGTGTCACAGAGCACGCCGACCACGCCGATGTCGTGCGAGATGAACAGCATCGCCGTACCGTGCTCGCGGTTGATGCGCCGGAACTGGCGCAGCACCTCCGCCTGGACGGTGACATCGAGGGCCGTCGTCGGCTCGTCGGCGATGAGCAGCCGCGGGTTCGTCGTCATCGCGGAGGCGATCGAGGCGCGCTGGAGCATGCCGCCGCTCAGCTCGTGCGGATGCTGGCGCAGCCGCCGGTCCGGCTCGGTGACGTGGATGTCGGCCAGGGCGCGGACCATGTCCCGCGCGGCCTGACGCCGGGGCGTCCCCAGATGCACCCTGGCCACCTCGGTGAGCTGGGTGCCGAGCCTCAGCGCGGGGTTGAACGTGCCGATCGGGTCCTGGTAGACGATGCCGATCTCGGTCGCGAGGCGTCGCTCCGGCGGTGTTCCGAGCAGGTCGAGGTCGCCGAGGGCAAGGCGCGACGCGTGCGCCCGTACGCCCTCGGGGAGCAGGCCCGCGACCGCCATGGCGATGGTGGACTTGCCCGAGCCCGACTCCCCGACGAGGCCGACGATCTGGCCGGCCCCGATGGTGAACGACACGTCGTCGACGAGTGTCCGGTCACCGGCCCGCACGGTCAGCCCGGCGACGGTCAGCAGGCCGTCCTGCTCCGTGCCGGCCGCTGCCCCCGCACCGCCCGCCGCCAAAGGCGCCTGCGCCGCGCCGTCCTGTACCGGGGTGGCCGGGCCCGCCGCGTCCGCCGTCCTGGCCGGTGCGGGCGCTGTGCCGCGGGTTCGCGGGTCGACGAGTGAGGCCACGCCGTCTCCGAGGAGCATGGCGCCCACACCGGTGACGATGAGCATGATCGACGGAGCGAGGACGACCGACGGCTGGGCGAAGATCGACGGCAGCGCCTCGTTGAGCAGCCGGCCCCAGTCGTACTGCGGGTTCTGCACACCGAGTCCGACGAAAGACAGACTGCTGATGTCGAGCAGGGACAGGGTGAAGCTCGAACTGAAGAGCACCAGCAGCGGCCCGCTGATGTTCGGCAGGACATGCCGGCCCAGGATGCGCAGGCCGGGAACGCCAAGCAGGCGCGCGGTGAGGACGTAGTCCTTGTCCGCGACGGTCGCGGCGAGATTCGCCGTCAACCGCGCGAACCCGGGGACGCCGGCGACGGCGATCGCGACGATCGCGGACCCCGTGCCCGGCCCGAGCACGGCCGCGATGACGAGGGCGAGGACGAGCGAGGGGAAGGCCACCGCCGAGTCGATGAGCCGCAGACAGGTCTCGCGCAGCCACCCGGGTGCGAGGTGGACCAGCGCGCCGATCGCGACGCCGGCGACGAACGAGGCGGCGGTGGCGGCGGCGGCCATGAGCAGGGTGAGCCGGGTCGCGACGAGCGCCCGGGCGAGGACGTCACGGCCGAAGGCGTCGGTGCCGAGGAGATGCTCGGCAACGGGCCCGAGCCGGGTGTCGTCGGTGAGGGTCTCGGCGGAGCCGCTCAGCAGCAGCGGGGCTGCGAGGGCCACGACGAGGAGCAGTCCGAGGATCACCGCGCCGGACAGCAGCGACGGGTTGCGGCGCCATCGGCGCACGGTCGCGTCAGTGGCCACGACGACCTCCCTCAAGAGTGCGGGGGTCGACGATCCCGAGGACGACGTCGACGAGGAGGTTGACGAGCAGGGCGAGCATGCCGACGACGAGGATGATGCCCTGGATCACCGGATAGTCCTTGTAGATGATCGCCTGGACGACCTCGGTGCCGAGCCCGGGATAGGTGAAGACGTTCTCCAGGATGATCGTCCCGCCGAGCAGGGACGTGAGGACGAGACCGCTCAGGGTGAGGACACTCGTCACGAGGTTGGGCAGCGCGTGGCGGAGATGGAGACGCACGGATCCCAGGCGGTGGCCGCGAGCGGTCCTCATGTAGTCCTGGGCCAGCACCGAGGCCGTCTCCTGCCGGACGACCCGGGCGATGGCGAAGGCCGGACCGATGCAGAGCGCGGCGATCGGCAGGACGAGCGCGCTCGGTGTCGTGGCGCCGCCGGACGGCAGCAGCCCGAGGCTGATCGAGAACAAAACGATGAGGAGGGTCGCGACGACGTAGACCGGCGCCGACGCGAGGAGCCCGGCGACCGTGCCGAAGCCGACGCCGAGCCGGCGGCGGCGTCCGTCACGGGTGAGGACACCGACGGCCATGCCCAGCGGGACGGCGATGACCAGGGAGAGCAGGACGGCCGGGATGACGAGCTGGACGGTGTACGGCAACCGGGTCGCGACGATGTCCGCGACCGGGGTGTCGAACCGGAACGAGGTGCCGAGCCGTCCGGACGCGATGTCGCCGAGGTAGTGGACGAACCGCGTCGCCAGCGGCTCGTCGAGGCCCAGTCGTTCGCGTATCGCCGCGAGCGTGGCCGGGGACGAGTTGGTGCCGGCGATCGCGCGGGCCGGGTCCCCGGGCAGCAGGGGCACGATGAGGAACGTCACGAGGACGAGCAGCAGCATGGACATCAGCAGCCCGCCCGCCCGGCGGACGGCGAACCCGGCCCAGCCACCGGCCAGCCGCAGCCGGGGAACGCGTCTGACGGGTGCGGCAGGCAGCGGCCCGGTCGGGACCGCGGACCCGGCGCTCACAGCGCCGCCGCCGCGAGCGCCGCGTCGTCCGGGTGCCGCTCGTGCCAGCGGAACCGCGGTTCGAGCTGGGCCGAGAGTCGCAGCAGCGTCGCCTCGTCGTAGGGCGCGCCGACGAGTTGCGCACCGACCGGCAGTCCGTCCGCGGTCATGTGGACGGGCAGCGAGATGGCGGGCAGCCCGGCGATGTTGACGAACGCGGTGAACGAGACCATCCGGGTCTCGGTGTGCCGCGGGCCGTCCGGGTCGGAGTTCGCCTCGTCGTACACGGGGCCGACCGGTGGCGCCACGACCGCCGTGGTCGGGGTGAGGAGAACGTCGAAGTCACGGCCCCACTGGGCGACCACCTCGCGTGACTCGGCCTGCAGGCGCGCCGCCGTCCGGGCGTAGTCGCCCGCGGTGACCTCGAGGGCGGTCTCCCGGCGGCGCCGGATGTAGGGGTCCACCGCGTCGGGATCGTCGAGCTCGATGGCGTAGGTGGAGGCACTGATGATCGTCCAGGTGAAGCCCATGATCGCCTCGTACGAGAACATCTTCGGGCGGGCCTCGACGACGTCGTGTCCCAGGTCGCGCAGTGCCTGCGCGGCCGTCAGCGCCGCCGTGCGGCACTCCTCGTCGACCGGCAGCCCGGTCGGCGCGTCGAGGAGCAGGCCGATCCGCAGCCGCCCGGGATCGGCACCGACCTCCTCGATGTACGGGCGACCCGGTTCGGGCGCGCTGTACCAGGCGAGCTGGTCGGCACGGCCCATGACGTCGAGCATCAGGGCCGCGTCGCGCACGGTGCGGGTGATCGCGCCTTCGGTCGTCGAGTGTTCCCAGCCCCGGACGAACGCGGGCACGCGTCCCCGGCTCGGTTTGAGGCCCACGAGGCCGGTGACGGACGCCGGGACCCGGATCGATCCGCCGCCGTCGGAGGCGTGTGCCACCGGGGCGAGCCCGGCCGCGACGGCCGCCGACGCGCCGCCGCTCGACCCGCCGGAGGTGTGCGCCGGGTTCCACGGGTTGCGCGTCTTGCCGTGCCGGGCGTTCTCGGAGACGGTCAGAGCGCCGAACTCCGGTGAGTTCGTCCGGCCGAGGGGGATCGCGCCGGCGTCGAGGAGGAGCTGGATGTCGGGGTCCGTGACCGTCTGCGGGGTGTCCCGGATGGCCAGTGAGGACATCGTGTTGGGTTGCCCCGCCACGGAGTTGAGGTCCTTGATCGGGACGGGGACGCCGTGCAGCGGGCCGAGCGGCTCGCCGCGCAGCACCGCTCGCTCGGCCTCGACGGCCGCCGCGCGCACGGCGTCGGCGTCGAGCCAGACGACGGCGTTGACGGCGGGATTGATCCGCTCGATGCGGTCGAGGTAGGTCTCGGCCACCTCCACCGGGCTGACCTCTTTCGTGCGCACGAGGTCGGCGATCTGCTGGGCGGTACTGAAGGGGTCGATCACCAGGGGACTCCTGTCGGAAAGGTGCAAGGGTCTCGGTGCGGGGCGCCGGAACAGCGCGGGGATTCTCCGTGCCGGACGGTCGGGTCCGGCCGCGTGGGTCTCCGCCGCGTGCGGGCGGCCTGTCCGTCAGCCGGTGACGCGCAGGATGGGGTCGTCGAGCGAGCCGCCGAGCATCTGCGCGCTGAATCCCTTGCGCAGTGCGTAGATGAACGGGTCGTTGACCAGCGGCACCGCGTCCACCTGCGAGATCAGGGCCTTGGCGGCCTTCTGGTAGGCGGCGCAGCGGGCCTTGACGGTCGTCGCCTCGGCGCCCTGGGCGAAGGCCTTGTCAAGCGCGGGGTTCTTCACCGCGCCGAGGTTGCCGCCGCCTTCGGGGACGGTCGGACCCACGAAGTGGCCGAGCGGGTTGGCGAGGCTGCCGAGGAAGTTGAGGTCGGCGAAGACCGTGAGGTCCCAGGCGTCGGGCTTGCCGAACACGGTCCCGACCCAGGCCCCGACGTCGACGTTGGCGAGGGTGACGTCCGCGCCCGCGGCCCGCAGCGCCTCCTGGATGTACTGGTTTCCGGCGCCGGCCGGCCCGACGACCTGGGGGCCGACGAGGCGGATCTTCTTGCCCTTGAGCACGGCCGCCGCCGCGGCTTTGTCCTTCGATACGAGGAAGGAGGAGCCAGGATCGTTGCAGGGGACGCCCTTCTGCACGAACATCGTCGACGGCTCACCGGTGTCCTTCGAGACGACCTTGGTGAAGGCGGCGCGGTCGACGGCCTGGGCGACTGCCCGGCGGGTGGCGACGTCCGCGAAGACCGTGCCGGGTCGTTCGTTGAAGAGCAGGTAGAAGTCGGAGAACCGGCTGACGCTCACGGAGTGGCCGCCCACGCCGTCGAAGCGCGGGATGCCCGAGGCGTCGATCTTGCCGATGTCGAGCTGGCCGCTCGTCACGAGGTTGCCTGTCGCGGTCGGGTCGGGCGAGACCAGGTACTCCAGCGTCGTGGCGACCTTGCCGGAGATCTTCGTGCGCCAGGCCGGCCATGCCTTGTACTCCGGGCGAAGCGTGTAGGAGTACGAGACGCCTGACTGGGACTTCTGAAGAAGATACGGGCCGGACTGGGACCCCTTGGCCTTACCGGCGGCGAGGGCCTTGAGGTCCTTGAGTCCCGCCGGGCAGACGATGCCCGTGCTCGCGACCGACAGGCCGGTGACCATGTCGCCCCACGGCCTGGCGAGCGTGATCTTCACCGTCCGCGCCGCGTCGTCGGCGGTCACCTTCACCGTGTTGCCCGGGCCGAAGACCGTGGGGAGATCGGGCGCCGCCGTCTTCGGGTCGATGTAGCGGTCGAGGGACGCCTTGACGACCGTCGGCGTGATCGGCGTCCCGTCGGCGCAGGTCGCGTCGGTGCGCAGGGTGAACGTTGCCGAGGTCGGCGTGTTCTCCCACTTGGTGGCGAGCCCGCCGACGAGCCCGCCGTCGTCCTTGCGCACGAGGGTGTCGTAACTGTTCCGGGCGAGCAGGTAGTCCGGCAGGGACAGAGCCTTGGCCGGGTCGAAGCCGGCCGGCACGTCGATCGTCGTCCGGATCTTCGTCACCGTTGCGGTACCGCCGCTGCTCGGGTCTCCGGACGTCGATCCCGTGGTGGTACAGCCGGCGAGCACGGCCGTCATGGCGACTGCTGCAGTCGCAGGGACCGCGCGGGTACGGGTCTGGCGCATGGGTGCTCCTGAGAGGGATGTCGGGCTCTGCGCAGGTCGCACGGGAGGGCAGGACGAGCGCGAGCGGTTCAGGGCGGAGGCGGTGCGCGCGGCCCTCGTTGGGCGCCGCGTGGAAGCGAGCCGTGGAGCACTCGGTGTGGAGAGGATGCAGCCAAGTGAACGGCTTAGTCAATAGCATTCACTATCTTTGTGTACGCCGGACCCGCCTCCGTTTTTCGGCCGTGGAAGGTTGCCGGGCGGTAGCCGTGAAGCCTGACGCAGGGCGCGCGTCAGTCGCGCGGGAGCGTCGCCGCCTCCGCCTCGAGGGCCGTGAGGAGGATGTCCGTCTGCCGGCGGAAGACGTCGGTCATGTCGATGCTGCGCAGGTGTTCCTTTGCCGCCTCGGCGTAGGGGTACATGGCAGGATCCCCCGGCTGGTACTCCTGCACCCAGTTCACCTCGGCGCCGAACCGCTGGTTGACGAGCCGCCAGGCGTTGTTGCTCGCCATGGCGAGGATGAAGTTCGAGAACGCCTGGTAGTGCAGGACCGCCGCCCGGCCGCGCCAGCCGCCGCGGTGGAACGCTTCCAGGACGGCGTCGACTGCACGCAACTCGTGCACGCCCCGGGTGACTCTCCCCATGCAGAGCGCGGCCGCCGCCGGGTGGTCCAGCGCGGTGTTCCAGGCACGAATCGCCAGGTCCCGCAGCGACTCGGCCCACGACTCGTGCGGCTCGTACCCCTCGAGGGAGATCCTGTCGAGCTCCTCCGCGACGGCGATCATGATGTGGTCGCGACTCGCGAAGTGCCGGTACACCGCGGTCGCGGAGGCGGACAGCTCCTTGCCGAGTCGCTGGAAGGTCAGCGCGTCCGGCCCGTCCTCGTCGAGGATCCGCAGCGCGGTCCCCGCGATCAGCCCCTGGGAAAGAGTTCCCCGTTGGAGCCGCTTCCTCGACCGGCCCCCCGCGACTGCCACTCGAACGCCTCCCTCGGACGGACGGCGAGCACACGCCGCCGCAGCCTGCGCCTCCTTATCGGCGACAAGGAAACCAGCCTAAGCGACTGGGCGGATCATCTTGGGCCCGGTCACCGGAGTGGCCATGCCCCCAGCTGTCCCTCCGGTCACGCTCTCCACAGTGGAAGGGGAAGCTCAGAGTCATCTTCCACACGGACCACGGTGGCGAATCCACATCCGAGGCGTCGCAGGTATCGCGAAGAGTGGCTGCGCGGCCGCTTCGGCCTCGAGGTCCAGGTACACGCCCCGCGTCTGCGAGTTGACGATCACGCCGCTCAACCCGAGCTCCCGGACTGCCCGAGGGAGCTCTCGTCATGGCGGCCAGTTCCCGCGCCAACGGGAGCTCGAACAGTTCCACGCCAGGGGTGGTAAGAGAGAGCACCTGGTGATGGATCCCCAGGTCCGCCATGTCGGAGAGCCGACGGTCCTCGAGGTCGGTGATGCGCGAGCGGAAGAGCTCGGTGTGCGCCGTCCGGTTGAGCAGGTAGTAGCTCCACAGGCTGCGGCCGCCGGCCGGCACCCTGAACCGATCCTCGGCGGGAGATCGGCACCGGGAATCATCCAGAAGACGGATAGGTGAGATCCACCAGTTGAATGGCGTAGGGGGTAGGCAACAGGGAGTAACTTGCCCGATAGTCGTGCAAGTCCAGACGCCCCCTCATTCCTCCGGGCGTTTCCCTTCGGTGCACTGGCGCTCCGCGGTGTGGCACGGCCACGCGGCAGCCTGCCGCGTGCCCTGTCACCGCCCGCGTGGAGGCCTTGCGTGCCCGGTTTCATTTCCTCACCCGTTCCCACCGACGGTTTCGCCGTCCGGAGCACCGAGCCCGTGCCGGAATCCGGGGGCAGTCTGCGCTTGACGCTCCTGATGAGCGGGAGTTGCCTGCCGGTCCTCGGCGCGGTGCTGCTCGCTCCTGTGTTGCCGAAGCTGCAGGAGCTGTTCAGCACGGTGCCGGACGCGGACGTACTGGTCCCGTTGATCCTCACGATTCCCGCGCTCACGCTCGCCCTGGTCGCCCCCCTCGCGGGTGTCCTGATCGACCGCCTGGGACGCAGGATTCCACTGGTCGTCGCGACCGTCCTGTACGCGCTGTTCGGCACCGCTCCGCTGTGGTTGGACTCGCTCGGTGCCATCGTGGCCAGCCGTGCCCTCCTCGGTGTCGCCGAGGCCTTCGTCATGACCTCCTGCACGACGCTGATCGGCGACTACTACGCGGGCCGGGCACGCGACCGCTACCTGGCCCTGCAGACGGTGTGCGCCACCATTTCCGCCACCGCCTGCTTCATACTCGGCGGGGCGATGGCCACCTCGGACTGGCGCGCCCCGTTCCAGCTCTACGCCGTCGGGCTGCTCCTCGCCCCCGCGATGGCCGCATTCCTGTCCAAGCCCGGGCCGGGCGCCCCCGTGGACGAGGCGCTCACCGTCGGGCGTCGGTCCTCCTCGGCCGGCCGGCTGGCCGGCATCTGCCTGCTCTCGGTGTTCGGTGGCATCGTCTTCTACGTCGTCCCGGCCGAGACGGCCTACCTGATGAACGGCCTGGGCATACAGTCCAGCGCCCTCATCGGCATGGTCACCGCGATCGCGAGCACGGCCACCGTCAGCGGCTCCGTCATCTTCGCCTCGATGATCGGCCGGCCGGAGCGCAGACTGGCCGCGATCTTCGCCCTGTGCGCAGCGGGGTTCGTGCTGATCAGCCTGGCCCACAACGTGGCGATTCTGATCTTCGGCACCTTCCTGAACTGCATCGGCACCGGCTTTCTGCTGCCCACGCTGCTCACCTGGGCCATGTCAAAGCTGGAATACCGCAACCGTGGCCGGGGCACCGGACTGTGGATCGCGTCGTTCTTCCTCGGGCAGTTCCTCTGCCCGCCCGCCCTGCTCGCCCTCAAGTCCGCCACCGGCCACCTCACGACGGCCGTCGGCGCCCTCGGCCTCGCCTCCGCGCTCGTGGCGGCCGGACTGCTGCCCCTCCTCCGGAAGACCAGCCCGCAGGAGACCCTGCAAGCGTGAGCCGGGCCGGGCCATCCGCGGCCGCCGGCCTGCGTGGTCAGCAGACGTTCGCGGTGGCCGTTGCGCCACGCCGTGCGCGTCCAGGGGTGCTCGCGCGGCGCAGCCCCGATCACCTCGGTGGCCTCGGCCTCGATGAGCTCCTGCAGGATGCGCTCGCACACCACCCTGATCGCTTCAACTCCGCCGGCCCGACGTAGTGACTCCAGCAGCCGCATCAGCTCAGACTGGGACAAGGCCATCGCGTGCTCCTCCGGTCGAACTGCCCGTTCACCAGGGAGACTTGCGCGATGGCCTGCCCTTGTTCAGGGAGCATGCACCGCCAGCGGATGCACACCCCGGGCAGACACCCGCGCGTTCCGGGACCCTGCCCGGCTACACCACTTCTTGGGACACGATCCCGGCCACTGATCCAGCAGGCAGGCGCGGGGGCTGCAGAGCCGTACTGGACCCCATTTGGCACCCGGATTGCCCGAATATGCGGCATGGGTGGCGGACGGAAACGACGATACCTGTAGCGCAGATTCGACCGGATTCGACCCCGCGGGTTTGTTCACCCGGTGAACATGGCCTCTGGCCTGCGGAAACGCGGAGCGGCAGACGAGTCGGGCTGTACGCCGGGTTCTGTTCCCCGGGGTCCTCGCGGGCCCCGGGGCGACGGCCATCCATCTAGGGCCGGCGTTGCCGTCGGCCTCGTGCGGTCTACCCGCGGACTCGGGCGGGCAGCCCTCGAACGTCCGCGCAGAGTGCCTTTTACAGCACTCCTTTTGACCTTGCTCCGGGTGGGGTTTACCTAGCTGCCCAGGTCACCCTGGGCACTGGTGGTCTCTTACACCACCGTTTCACCCTTACTGGGGGCCAAAGCCCCCGGCGGTTTGCTTTCTGTGGCACTGTCCCGCGGGTCACCCCGGGTGGCCGTTAGCCACCACCCTGCCCTTTGGAGCCCGGACGTTCCTCGGGAAGCCCCTGAGGGGACTCCACGCGGCCGTCCGCCCGGCTCGTCTGCCGTGTCGACCATGTTACCGGGCGCGCGCTTCGCCTCGGTCCCCCGGCCGGGGGGCCGGTCCGCGGCGCAGCCGCTCGCGGATGCTGCGTCCCCCGGGTTCGTCCAGCCCCGGGCGGACGTCTCGCCTTGGTCCGGCGGTCGCCGTCGCCAGTACCGAGCCCGCCAGGATCAGGGTGAAGGCCACGCCGATCGCCGCTGTCACCTCCTCGCCCAGGAACAGCGCGCCCGCCGCCACCGCGACCGCCGGGTTGACGTACGTGATGACCGTCGCCCTCGTCGGGCCCGCCTCCTTGATCAGCTCCATGAAGGCTACGAACGCCACCGCCGTGCAGATCACGCCCAGGGCGGCGAGCGCGGCCAGGACCGTGGCGGAGGGCATCTCAGACGGCCACGTCATCGCCGCAGCCGGTGCGTACACCAGCGCCGCCAGTGCCAGGCACGGGGCTGTGAGGTGGAGCGACGGGACGTCCTTCAGGTGGCGGGCCGCGATCAGGGGCGCCGTCGCGTAGCCCAGCACCGTCAGCAGCACCTCACCCAGGGAGCGCGCGTCGCCGCCCGTCAGGTGTGGGACGGTCAGTACCGCCACGCCTCCCAGGCCCAGGAACAGGCCCACCAGCCGCCGTACACCCAGCTTCTCCGTGTCTCCGAAGAAGCGGGCCAGGGCCACGCCCACGATCGGTACGCCCGCGATCAGCAGGCCCGCCGTGGAGCTGGAGAGGTGCCGTTCCGCGTCCGTCAGCGTGAACCACGGGCCGATGATCTCGATGCACGCGAAGGCCAGCATGGGGCGCCAGTGGGCGCGGACAGTGCCGAGCAGGCCGCCTTGTCGTAGGGCGAAAGGGAGCAGGAGCGCGGCGCCGAGGGCGCAGCGCGTGAACACCACCATGGAGGGGGACAACGAAGCATCCACCGCTACCTTGATCAGCAGGTAGGGGATGCCCCAGACCACTCCCATCAGGGAGAACAGGAACCAGCCGCGTGCAGTCATACGGCGAGTCTCGGCCGGGTCAGGCCCTGCGGTCTTGAACGCTGTTGCGGTACGCCGCCGGAGTGGCCCCCAGTACGCGGCGGAACCAGCGGGTGAGGTGTGCCTGGTCCGCGAAGCCCACCAGCGCTGCCACCTCCGCCGGGCGCAGGCCTGAATCCAGGAGGGCGCGGGCCCGCTTCACGCGGTACTGGGCCAGCCAGGCGTACGGCGGCACACCCATCGTCGTACGGAAGGCGCGTAGGAGCTGGTAGCGGGACAGGCCCAGGTCGGTGGCGAGGTCGGCCAGGGAGGGTGGGGAGAGGAGTTCGTCGGCCAGGCGGTCGCGGACGGTGTGGGCTATGTGGTCGGCGCCGGGGATGGTGTCCGTCGTCGGGCGGGCCGTCGAGTGGCGGCGGGCCAGGGCCGTGAGCAGCCAGGGGAGGCGGGACTCGGCCTCCAGAGGGTCCGGGCAGGCACTGAGTTCTGTGTGGGTCACGCGGAGGGCCGCGGCCAGTTCACCGTCGTCGAGCAGGGGCTCACGGAAGTCTGGGAGGCCGCCGCCCTGGATGCCGTCGGTGAGGAGGGACGGCTCGGCGTACAGGGCGCGGTACGCGTAGCCGTCGGTGGCGTTGTCGGGGCCGCCGGTGTGCATCTCGCCGGGGGCGAGGACGACGATCGAGCCGGGGCCGGTGCGGATGCGGCCGCCGCGGTAGTCGATGAACTCGGAGCCGCCGACGCAGACGCCGATGGTGAACTCGTCATGGGCGTGCGGGGCGTAGACGTGCTTGTCGAAGCAGGCGGTGAGCAGGTAGAGCGGGGGGCCGCAGCGGCCCAGCCTTGCCCTGGTCCACAGGGCCTGTTCTCTTGCGCTCACCTCGCACCCCCTCACGTTCTAGGGGTGCAACGCCTTCAGGTCCCTATTCCATCCCGGGGGGCTTAGAGGAAGTCGCTCGTGTCCAAGTCGAACGCGAAGGGCTCCGGGAGGGTCAGGGGCTTACCGAAGGCGAGGGTGCAGTGCTGCTGGTAATCGCTCTTCTCCGGATCGCTGAACAGGGTGACCTGGGAGACGTCCCGGTCGACGAGCAGATAGAGGGGGATGCCTCCGCGGGCGTAGCAGCGACGTTTGACCTCACGGTCGTTCCTGGGCTTGGTGGATGTCACTTCCAGCACCATGGCAACGCCGCGGCAGGGCATCCAGGGCTCGGCGCCCCTGTAAAGCCGCAGCTCCCCGGGAGCGAATGTGCCATCAGGGATCACGTGGTCTTTCGGGCAGCCCTCCGCTTTTCCAAGCTTCAGGCCCTTGTTCCCGGAGAACTGCATGTCGGTCCGGGACCGCCTGATCACCTGGCCCACGATCAGGCCGATGTAGTCTTCGTGGTCCCCGTCCGGCGGCGGCGTCACGACGATCTCCCCCTCGATCAGCTCGGCCCGGAAGCCCTCCGGCGTCTCCAGGGCGAGAAACCACTCAAGCAGGAGCTCCTGCGTGATCGGTTCGTGTGCCACGGCAGTCATGTCACGCCCCTCCTTCGGTCGCTCGCCATGGTGGGTCATCGGCTGATCACCTGTCCGTGAGATTGGGACCCGTTCCCTCGATCGTGGCACACGATCACGGGATCACGCGGGCGCGAAGCTCACCTTCGCCGCTGCCGGATCGGCCTGCGTGAGCCGGACCCGTAGCCGCTCCCCCAGCGGAAGGCTCTCCCCCTCGATCCGCGCAATAATCGCCGGGGACTCCAACTGCACCTTCCCGACGGTCGGTTGGTCTTCTTCCACGTCCACCACACACCCGTCGAAGACCTCGCCGACCCGGTCCTGCAACACCGCGGCCTCGACGATGTCCACGCACGTGCGCTCGACCGTCCCCGCGCGTCTGCCGCCGTCCGCCATCTCCTTCGGCAACGCGTCCAGCGCGGCGAGCACCCACTCGGGCGGAGCCTCACCAGCGACCGCGGCCAGGCACAGCTCCGCCGCGTACCGGTCGGCCAGGCGGCGCAGTGGGGCCGTGCAGTGTGTGTACGGCGCCGCCACCGCCGAGTGTGTCGTGATCTCCGGGAGCTTGCCGTCCCGGAACACCGTGTAGCCGGCGCCGCGCAGCAGCGTCGTGCACTCCTGGAGGAAGGCCGCGTGGCGCGTGTTGTGCGGGTCCAGGGAGCGGACCAGTTCCGCGTACGAGACGTGGTGCGGCCAGTCGATGTGCAGGGCGTGGGCCGTGCGGCGGAGGCGGCCGACCGCGCCGGACGGGGCGGCGGGCAGGGTGCGGAGCACTCCCGTGCCGTACGCGAGCATCACGTCCGCCGCCGCCATGCCCGTCAGCAGGGAGATCTGGGCGTTCCAGGCGTCTGCGGGGTGCGGGGCGCGGTACGTCAGTTCGTACGCACCGTCGTCCTTCGCCACGATCTCCTGCTCGGGCACGTTGAGCGAGATGCCGCCCCGCTCCACTTCCAGCCGCTCCCGCAGCCGCCCGATCACCTTGAGCAGCGCCAGCGGTTCCTCCGCCGTGCCGTCGTCGATCTGCTTCTGTACGCCCGCGTAGTCGAGCCTGGCCCGGCTGCGGACCTGGGCGCGGTGGACGTCGACCGCGAGCGTACGGCCGTCCGCGTCCAGGTCGATCGTCCACATCACCGCCGGGCGGGGCTCGTCCGGGAGCAGGCTCGCTGCGGCCTCGCTCAGCACCGGCGGGTGCAGCGGGATCCTCTCGTCCGGGAAGTAGAGGGTCGTCACCCGGCGGTGGGCCTCCGCGTCCAGCGGTCCGCCCGGTACGACGAAGGCGGCGACGTCTGCGATGGCGTACCGGACGCGGTAGCCGGTGCCCTGACGGGAGAGGTGCAGGGCCTGGTCGAGGTCCCTGGAGGTGGGCGGGTCGATGGTGAAGAAGGGGATGTCGGTGGCGTCGTACGAGTCGTACGACGGGAGCGCCGGTGCCTGCGCCGTTCGTTCCGCCTCTGCCAGGGCCTCGGGCGGGAACCTCTCGGGGATTCCGAGTCGGGTGCGCAGCGCTGTGAGCGCGGCCCGGAGGGGGGCTTCGGGGGCGCCGGTCACGCGGATGTGGCGGCGGGGCATGGAACGAGAGTAGGACCGGGACCCCTGCCTGGCACGCCGTACGCTGTCCCGGAGCCAAGAGAAGGAGACCCCGTGCTTGTCCTGTTGCCGCCCTCCGAAGGCAAGGCATCCTCCGGGCGTGGCGCCCCTCTGAAGCTGGAGTCGCTGTCCTTGCCGGGGCTGACCGCCACCCGTGAGGCCGTCCTCGGCGAACTCGTCGAGTTGTGCGCGAGTGACGAGGACAAGGCTCGCGAGGTGCTCGGGCTGAGTGAGGGGCTGCGGGGCGAGGTCGCGAAGAACGTCGAGCTTCGGACCGCCGGAGCGCGGCCCGCCGGGGAGATCTACACCGGGGTGCTGTACGACGCCCTCGACCTGGCATCCCTCGATACGGCCGCCAAGAGGCGGGCCACCCGCTCTCTGCTCGTCTTCTCCGGGCTGTGGGGTGCGGTCCGCGTGACCGACAAGATCCCCTCCTACCGCTGCTCGATGGGCGTCAAGCTGCCTGCGCTCGGGGCCCTGGGCGCGTACTGGCGTGCACCGATGGCCGCCGCCCTCCCCGAGGCTGCCGGGGACGGGCTCGTCCTGGACCTGCGGTCCTCCGCCTACGCGGCCGCCTGGAAGCCTAAAGGTGAGGTCGCCGGGCGGACTGCGACCGTGCGCGTACTGCACGCGCCTACCCGGAAGGTCGTCAGCCACTTCAACAAGGCGACCAAGGGGCGGATCGTACGGAGTCTGTTGACGGCGGGTGCGGCGCCCTCCGGGCCGGCGGAGCTCGTCGAGACGCTGCGAGACCTCGGATACGTCGTGGAGGTCGACGCTCCGGTGGGGGCCGGTAAGGCGTGGACTCTCGACGTGCTGGTGACCGAAGTCCACTGACACCAACCCCCATGCTCCATTGCAGCATGCGCAACGACCTTTGCGCATGCTGCTCACCCCGGGCACGATGACGCCATGGCCTCTCCCCTGCCCGGCTCTCCCCTGCCCGGCTCTCCCCTGTCCGCGTCCGTGCTCGATATCGCCCCCGTCGTGCCCGTCGTCATCATCGAGAACGCCGCCGACGCCGTACCGCTCGCCCGCGCCCTCCTCGCCGGCGGGCTCCCCGCGATCGAGGTGACGTTGCGGACTCCAGCCGCACTGGACGCGATCCGCGCCATCGCCACCGCCGTGCCGGAGGCCGTCGTCGGAGCGGGGACCGTGATCACCCCGGAGCAGGTGGCCGAGTCCGTGGCGGCGGGGGCGCGTTTTCTCGTGAGCCCCGGCTGGACCGACGTACTGCTGCAAGCGATGCGGGCGTCCGGGGTGGCCTTCCTGCCGGGGGTGTCGACGACATCCGAGGTCGTGGCGCTGCTCGAGCGCGGGGTCCGGGAGATGAAGTTCTTTCCCGCGCAGGCCGCGGGCGGCACGGCTTATCTGAAGTCGCTCGCCGGGCCGCTTCCGCAGGCGCGCTTCTGCCCGACCGGGGGGATCGGGCCGGACAACGCGGCGGAGTATCTGTCGCTTCCCAACGTCGGCTGCGTCGGCGGCACTTGGATGCTGCCCCCGGACGCCGTCGCCGCCCGGGACTGGGCCCGGATCGAGGAGCTGGCCCGGGGTGCGGCTGGGCTCAGGGGCGCAGGTGGGACGTGTCGTTGAAGAGGCGGACGCTGGCGTTGCCGTCGGCGTAGTAGGCGACCGCCGACAGGGAGGCGGCCGAGAGTTCCATGCGGAACAGGGACTCCGGCGGGGCGCCCAGGGCGAGTCGTACGAGAGTCTTTATCGGGGTGACGTGCGAGACGAGCAGGACCGTGCGGCCCGCGTACGCCGCCACCAGCTTGTCGCGGGTGACGGCCATGCGCGCCGCGGTGGCCGCGAAGCTCTCGCCGCCGCCGGTCGGTTCGGCCTCCGGGTCGGCCAGCCACTTGTTCAGGTCGTCCGGGTAGCGCTCGCGGACCTCGCCGAAGGTGAGGCCCTCCCAGGCGCCGAAGTCCGTCTCGCGCAGCCCGTCCTCGATGGTCACGTCCAGGCCGAGGCGGGCGGCTACGGCACCGGCGGTCTCGCGGGTCCGGGCGAGGGGCGACGAGACGATGGCCTGGATGGTGCCGCGGCGGGCCAGCGCCTCGGCGGCCCGCTCGGCCTGCTCCCGGCCCACGGCGGAGAGGGAGGGATCGGTGCCTCCGCTGCCGGAGAACCGTTTCTGAGGCGTCAGCGGCGTCTCCCCGTGCCGGAGCAGTACGAAGGTCGCCGGGGCGCCCATGTCAGCGGGAGCCCAACCGGGGCTGGCGACAGCGCGAGCGGCCCGTCCATCGGCCTCAGCCTTCACCTCGGCTTTCGCCCCGGCCTCCGCCTCGGCCTTGGCCGCTCCGCCCCCCGGCGGCTCCGCCACTCCCCGGCCGGAGTCGGGAACAGCGAAGGAAGCAGCGGCAGAAGACGTCCCCGCGTCCATCGCCTCGTTCGCCAACCGGTCCGCCCTCTTGTTCTGCTCCCGCGGAATCCACTCGTACGTCACCCGGTCCGGCGGAAAGACGCGGGCCGCCTCCGCCGCCAGCGGCTTCATGCCCGGGTGTTTGATCTTCCAGCGGCCCGACATCTGCTCGACGACCAGCTTGGAGTCCATGCGGACGTGGATCGTGGCAGCGGGGTCCAACTCGTACGCGGCGTGCAGGCCGGCCAGCAGACCGCTGTACTCGGCCACGTTGTTCGTGGCCACGCCGAGGTACTCCGACCGCTCGGCGAGCGTCTCCCCGGTCGCCGCGTCGATCACCACTGCGCCGTAGCCCGCGGGCCCCGGGTTGCCCCGTGACCCGCCGTCGGCCTCGACGATGAACTCCCGCATGGCACAGGCTCCTAGAGGCCGGACTCGGCCGTGCGCACCAGGATGCGGCGGCAGTTCTCGCAACGCACCACCGTGTCGGGGGCGGCCGCGCGGATCTCGTTGATGTCGGTGATGGACAGCTCCTGGCGGCAGCCCTGGCAGGTGCGCTGGTACAGCTTGGCCGCGCCGATGCCGCCCTGCTGCTCGCGCAGCTTGTCGTAGAGCTTGAGCAGGTCCGCGGGGACGGAACCGGCGATGACCTCGCGCTCCTTCGTCACCGTCGCCACCTCGCCGTCGATCTCCTCGAACGCGGCGTCCCGGCGAGCGGTCGCGTCGTCGATCTTCGCCTGGACGGAGGAGACCCGCTCGGTCAGCTCCCGCACCCGCTCCTGCACGGACTCGATGCGCTCCATGACCTCCAGGACGATGTCCTCGAGGTCGCCCTGCCGCTTGGCGAGGGAGGCGATCTCGTGCTGGAGGTTCTCCAGGTCCTTGGGGGAGGTGATGGCGCCGGAGTCGAGGCGCTGCTGGTCGCGGGTGGCGCGCTGGCGGACCTGGTCGACGTCCTGTTCCGCCTTGGTCTGCTCGCGGGCGGTGTCGCTCTCCTCGGTCTGCGCGGCCACGAGCAGGTCGCGCAGCTGGGTGAGGTCCTTGGTCAGCGACTCGATCTCGGCGTGCTCGGGCAGCGACTTCCGCTTGTGCGCGAGCTGCTGGAGGCGGACGTCGAGGTCCTGGACTTCGAGGAGTCGGATCTGGTCGGCGGGCGCGGCGTTCAGTTGGGGGCTCCTGCGTTCGATTCCGGGGAGGCCGCGTGGGCCGTCCAGGGGTCGGTGACCGTCTTCGAGACGTGGACGCGAAGGTCCCATCCGTGGCGGTCGGAGATCTCGTCGAGCTGGGCGGCGGCCAGCTCGCACCAGGGCCATTCGGTGGCCCAGTGCGCCGCGTCGAGCAGCGCGAGGGGACTGTGGGCGCGGGCCTCGGACGCCGGGTGGTGGCGCAGGTCCGCGGTGAGGAAGGCGTCGACGCCGGCCGCGCGTACGTGGTCGAAGAGGCTGTCGCCGCTGCCTCCGCTGACGGCGATCGTGCGGAGGGGCGCGTCGGGGTCGCCGGCTACGCGGATGCCCTGCGCGGTGGCGGGCAGCCGTTCGGCGGCGCGGGCGGCGAACTCGCCGACGGTCACCGGGTGGTCCAGTTCGCAGATCCGGCCCAGGCCGCGACGGCCGGACGGATCGGTCGGGTCCGGCACCAGGGGGCGTACGACCCGCAGGTCGAGCGCTCCGGCCAGTGCGTCGCTGACGCCCGGGTCCGCCGTGTCGGCGTTGGTGTGGGCCACGTGCAGCGCGATGTCGTTCTTGATGAGGGTGTGCACCACGCGGCCCTTGAAGGTGGAGGCCGCGACCGTCGTCGTACCGCGCAGGTAGAGCGGGTGGTGGGTGACCAGCAGGTCGGCGTCGAGCTTCAGCGCCTCGTCGACGATCTCCTGGACCGGGTCGACGGCGAAGAGGACCCGGGAGACCTCCTGGTCGGGGTCGCCCACGACCGTGCCGACCGCGTCCCAGGACTCGGCCCGCTCGGCGGGCCACAGGGTCTCCAGCGCGGCGATGACTTCAGACAGACGGGGCACGGGAAAAGGCTACCTGGCCCCTCCGTGCGGCTGAACCGCTACCGGGCAGGTGAGCGGCCCGGCCCGGATCGGCGCGTCCGGCCCGCCCCGGCCAGCACATCCGACCCCGTTCCCTCAGGCGAATCGCTTCTTCGCCACCCTTATGTGTGAAGCGGTTACCGGCCCGTCCTCCGGCTGTGCGTACGAAAACTAGCTTCGTCACCGGAGGTGACCGAACGATGACAGCCTGTGCGATCGAGCCCGCTGCGGAGAACGAGGACGGCGGTACGCCGCCGGCAGGGTGCGTGATCACGGCGGACGGCGCCTACGCCGCGCGGCTGGCGCGGGACGCCGCGTCCGGCTCCTGGTTCCCGGAGCGCTGGACGCTGGACGGCCCCGAACCGTACGCCGTACCGCTGCCCGGCAACCAGCCGGAGGAGCCCGGCACGGAGCTGCAGCCCATGAGCGACGGGCGGGTCCTCATCCGCCGGGTGGCGGACGGGTGGCACTCCTTCTCGCTCCTCTACCCGACGGGGCCCGGCACCGGCGAGCTCCCGCTGGGCGGGATCGAGTGCCCCGACGCGGGCACCCGGCTGCGGCTGCTGCCTCCGGCGCCGTGCGGCGAGCGGGCGTACGCGCTTGCTGTGGGCCCGAGTTCGACGGCGGTGTGGCTGGTGGCGGGCGGCGCCTTCGGGCCCGAGCACCTCGCCGAGATCCCCGGGCGCTGCTCGGGCGGGGTGTGGCTGGACCGCACGGGACGGATGCTGGCCCTCGACCGGGAGACCGGGGGCCGGACGAAGGCGGTCGTGGTGGACCTGGAGCGCGGTGGCGAGATGTCGCCGCTGCTGCAGATCGCCGCGGGCAGCGACGACCGGCTGCTGCTCGCCGACGCCGACAGCGGACTGCTGCTCGTCCGCTCCGACGCTCCCTCGCCCGGGGAGGAACGGCTGGGCTGGGGCGTGCTGGGCAGCACGCTGCCGGTGCGCTTCCCGGAGTGCCTGCGCGTGCCCGGCTGCAGCGTCACCCCGTTCGCGATCCAGCCGGGGCAGGTGCTGACGCCTGAGGGCTGTGCGGTGGCGCTGCGGATCGACGGGCCGTTCGGCTGCACGCTGGGCGCGTGGCGGCCCGCCGAGCGGCGGATGCACCATCTCCCGGCGCCCGAGGGGTGGTTGGCGGGCGCCGGACTGTGGACGAGGGAGGGGGAGCTCCGACTGCCGTACGCCACCGAGGAGGTGCCGTGCGGGGTGGCGCGGATGGCGGTGCCCGTGCGGAACTCGGCGACGGTGGGCGTACGGCGCCAGGCATCGGACGACCGCCCCGGCGAGGCGTCGGACGCGGACCGCCCGGAGCCCGGCACCGCGGACCACCAGGAGCCCGGCACCGCGGACCACCAGGAGCCCGGCGCCGCACGTCCGGAGCCCGGCGCCGCACGTCCGGTGCCCTTGCAGCAGGCGCCTTTGAAAGGTCGTGTGCCAAGCAGGTAACGAAGTAGTGCCGGTTGGCGTGTGCGGCTGGATTCAGCCCTTGGTGTGCCGGTTAAACTCGCCCGGCTGTAAAGAAGGATCATGTTGACGGGGTGAGTAGTTCCGATGAGCGACACCAGCACAATCCAGCCACGCACGGGCGAGGTCCAGGAGACCGCCGGACACGGCAGGCACCGCGGCCAGGTCTCGGCCCACGAGAGCGAGACGGCTCCGCGCGGCCGCCACCGCAAGCCGGTGGAGCAGGCAGCCGAGAGGGCGGCCTGACGGTACGTCGAGCAGACGGCCCCTGTACGTCCACGACGGACGTACAGGGGCCGTTCCGTTGTGGTCAGCCCCGTTTCAGCCCCAGCACCTCAGCCGCCGCGAACGTCTCCCCCTGCGGCCGCTCCGCGTAGTGCGGAGTGAGTACGGCGTCCAGCTCGTCGTACGTGAACGTGTCCTGCTTGCTGTCGAACTTGGCCTGGACATGCGGCCGTTCGACTACGGCGACCATGCCGCCGTGCACCACGAGCAGCTGCCCGTTGATCCGTCCGGCGGCCGGTGAGGCGAGGTAGCCGACGAGCGGGGCGACGTGCTCGGGGGCGAGCGGGTCGAGGCCCTCGTCCGGCTGCTCGAGGCCGGCGAAGACGTCCTCGGTCATCCGGGTGCGGGCGCGCGGGCAGATGGCGTTGACCGTCACGCCGTACTTGGCGAGGGCGAGGGCCGTGGACGTGGTCAGGCCGACGATTCCGCCTTTCGCCGCCGCGTAGTTGGGCTGGCCCGCCGAACCGGCCAGGAACGCCTCCGACGACGTGTTCACGATCCGCCCGTACACCGGACCGCCCGCCGCCTTTGACCGCTCGCGCCAATGCGCGGCCGCGAAACGGGTCGTATTGAAGTGGCCCTTGAGGTGGACCCGGATCACCGCGTCCCACTCGCCCTCCGTCATGGAGAAGACCATGCGGTCGCGCAGGATGCCGGCGTTGTTGACCAGGATGTCCAGCTTGCCGAACTCCCCGATCGCCGACTCGACGAGTTCCCGGGCCTGTCGGAAGTCGGAGACGTCGCCGGTGTGGGCGAGTGCGGTGCCGCCCGCGGCGCGTATCTCGGCGGCGACCTCCTCCGCGGGGCCGGTGGAGGCCTCGCCCGAGCCGTCGCGGCCGGGCTGCCCGTAGTCGTTGACCACGACGGCCGCGCCGAGCCGGGCGAGCTCCAGCGCCTCGGCCCGGCCGAGCCCGCGGCCGGCGCCCGTGACGATGGCGGAGAGACCGTCCAGTGGCAGTGACATACAGGCCCCTCAGATCTCGATGCAGGTACGCAGCGCCGCACCCGTACGCATCTGGTCGAGGGCCTCGTTGATCTCGGAGAGCGGCACCCGGTGGGTGATGAGGCCCTCCAGGTCGACGCGGCCGGCCCGCCACAGGGCGATGGTGCGCTCGTAGGAGCGCAGGACGTCCCCGCCGCCGTACATCGAGGGCAGGATCCGCTTCTCGTCGAAGAACAGCTCGAACATGTTGAGCTGCAGGAAGTCGTCCATGGCGCCCGCGCCGACCACGACGAGCGTGCCGCCGCGCCGGGTCGCCTCGTACGCCGCGCGGGCGGTGGCCGACTTGCCGACGACCTCGAAGACGTAGTCGAAGCCCTCGCCGCCGGTGACGGACTGTTTGGCGTCTGCCAGCTCGTCCGGCGAAACCGCCTTGGTGGCGCCGAACTTGAGCGCGGCCTCGCGGCGCGAGGCGACCGGGTCGACGGCGACGATCTCGGCCACGCCCTTGAGCCGGGCCCCCTGGATCGCGGAGATGCCGACCCCGCCGCACCCGATGACGGCGACGGACGAACCGGCCTCCACGTCGGCGGTGTTGAGCGCGGCGCCCAGGCCCGTGGTCACCCCGCAGCCGATGAGGGCGGCGATGTCGAAGGGCACGTCGTCGGGGATCGGCACCGCGCACCCGGCGGCGACGACGACCTCCTCGGTGAAGGTGCCCGTACCGGCGAAGCCGAACACATCGCCGCCGGGCCGCTTGAAGTTGGGGATGCCCGCGTTCATGAACCCGGCGAGGCACAGTTCGGTCTGCCCGCGCTTGCAGGCGGGACAGACGCCGCAGGCGGGCAGCCAGCAGACGACGACCCGGTCCCCGGCCTTCACGTTGGTCACGCCTTCGCCGACTTCGAGGATCTCGCCCGCGCCCTCGTGCCCGGGCACGAACGGCCCCGGCTGCGGCAGCACCCCGTTCATCGCCGACAGGTCCGAGTGGCACAGCCCCGTGGCGCGCACCCGGATCCTCACCTTGCCGGGGCCGAAGCCGACGGCCTCGACGTCGTCGAGGACCTCGAGCTTTTCCTGGCCGATCTCGTGCAGTACGGCTGCGCGCATGGTGCGGCTCCCCTCGGAGTACTGACTCAGGAGGACTGACTCAGATGTGCTGATTCAGATGTGCTGATTCAGATGTCTGATTCATGTGTGCTGGACGATGGTGTCGGCAAGGACGGGCGCGTCCTCCCGCTCGACGGCACTCACGGCCACCCGGACGGCGTCCTGCTGCCGCCACATGCGGATGCGCAGGGTCTCGCCCGGGTAGACGACCCCGGCGAAGCGGGTGGCGTAGGAGCGGACCCTGGTCACGTCGCCGCCGAGCAGCGTGTCGACGACCGCCTTCAGCGTCATGCCGTACGTGCACAGGCCGTGCAGGATGGGCCGCTCGAAGCCGGCGAGCTTGGCGAACTCGGGGTCGGCGTGCAGCGGGTTGAGGTCGCCGGAGAGGCGGTAGAGCAGGGCCTGGTCCTCGCGGACGGGCCGCTCGACGATCCGGTCGGGTTCGCCGTCCGGGGGGTCGAGGCGGCCGGACGGCCCCCGGTCGCCTCCCCATCCCCCCTCGCCCCGTACGAAGATCTGCGCGTCGCTGGTCCACAACGGGCCGTCGGCGTCGGCGACTTCGGTGCGCATCACGAGGACGGCCGCCTTGCCCTTGTCGTACACGGCGGCGATCCGGCCGGTGGCGGTCGCGGTGCCCTCGACCGGGATGGGGCGGTGGACGGTCAGTTCCTGGCCGCCGTGCAGGACGCGGGCGAGGTCCACCTCGACACCGGGCATGGACAGTCCGCTGATCACGCCGGGCCTCCCCGCGCCCGCGACGGTGGCGAAGCTGGGCAGGACGTGCAGCCGGGACTCCAGGGTGTAGCGCAGCTCGTCGGGGTCGGTGGCGGGGACGCCGGCGCCGATGCCGAGGTGGTAGAGCTGTACGTCCTTCTGGTCCCAGGAGAGCTCGCCGGAGCGGGGTTCGGCGGCGAGCGCCTTGGCTGCGTCGATGGGCATGGGGCTCCTGATCTCGGCGGTCTCTGGCCGGGCTCTGGTCACGGAGGAGGAGAACCCCGGTACGGCCGTCCGCACCGTCGGGCGCACCGAGGTCTCCACGAGCCGATCTAGAACGCGTTCCAGTCCGGCGCCCCCTGTATAGCCCAGCGCTCCTAAGTTGTGAAGGCTCCTGACGGTGTGTCAGACCAGTTGGGTCAGCCCAGTGGACCGTGACATTTGTACTGCCGGAGTCCGTACGGGCGGCCCCTGCCGGGCGCGGCGGCTGATCCGTAGCCTCGGTGCCAGGACCGGGGAACATCCGATCGGGGGAAGAGACATGTCCTGGTTGCGCAAGGTCTCGTGCCGTCTGGACGCGTGGCGGCGTGCGCGTGTGGCGTGGAAGGAGGACAACGCCCGCTGCAGGGCGGAGTCGAAGGCGGCCCGCGCCTGCGAAAAGGTGCCGGAGCACCCCGGCGCGCCGCCCACCGGGTTCGCCCTGCTGCCCTGGCTGCTGATGGGGCTGGGCGCGTTCTCCAACATCTTCCAGGGCAAGGCGCCGAACCCGGTGATCGGCGGCCTGGGCCTGCTCACCTTCAACTCCCTCTACATCTATGTGGCGTTCCGCGCCTTCGACAAGGAGAAGCGCCAGGCGACGTCCACGCGGGTGGCGCTCGTCCTCATGGGGCTGCTGACCTGCGGTCTGGCCATCGGGTACGGCGACAACTGGCTGCTCTTCTTCCCCCTGCTCGGCCTGGCGACGGGCGCCGTCGTGCGCGGGCGGTGGCTCGGCAGGATCGGCCTGGGACTCTCCGCGCTGGCGGGCCTCGTCTCCGCCGTGCACGACGGCTGGAACGGGATCAACATCGCGTACGGCACGTTCCTGTCGACGATGGTCACGGCAGCGATCCTCAGCCTGTCCGAGGCGGTCCGCGAACTGCAGGCCGCCCGCGAGGAACTGGCCCACCGTGCCGTCGAGAAGGAGCGCATGCGCTTCTCCCGCGATCTGCACGACCTGCTCGGCCACACCATGTCGGTGATCGTGGTGAAGTCGGAGGCGGCACGGCGCCTCGCTCCCCGGGACATGGCGGCGGCGCTGACGCAGGTCGCGGACATCGAGTCCGTGGGCCGCCAGGCCCTGACGGAGATCCGCGAGGCGGTGACCGGCTACCGCGAGGGCAGCCTCGGCACGGAACTGGAGGGGGCTCGCTCGGCGCTGTCCGCGGCGGGCATCGATCCCGTGGTCCGCCAGTCCGGCCCGCCCCTCGCCCCGCAGAACGAGGCCCTGCTGGGCTGGGTCGTGCGTGAGGCGGTCACCAACGCCGTGCGCCACAGCGGTGCGACCCGCTGCGAGATCACGGTCGACGGCACCGCGGACCGCGTACGTCTGAGGGTCACCGACAACGGCACCGGCACATCGGTGACCGGTCCCGCCGAGGGCATCGGCGGGACCGGTCTGAAGGGCCTGACCGAACGCCTCGCGGCGGCGGGCGGGTCCCTGCGGGCGGGCCCGTCGCCACGAGGCGGTTTCACGGTCACCGCCGAGCTTCCCGTGGACGGCGCTCTCCCCGTGGAACAAGGCGACCTCCCCACGGAGCAGGCGGAGTTGTCCCTGTCTACGGCGCCCAGGGCTGACTGACCACCCAGCTGACGTCGTTCGCCCAGGACGTGGTGCTGTCGAAGGCGTTCGAGCCGCCGTTGCTCGCTATGTAGACGTTGTAGTCGTAGTGCCGGATGAATCTGCTCGGGTAGTTGTACGACGCGAACGAGGTGCCCGTGCCGCTCTTGCCGGTCGTCGGACAGAAGGTGGCGTCGGCTCTGAACTGCGCGGTGCCGTCCATGGGTTGGCGGTAGAGCTGGTAGTTGTAGTGCCGCAGGAAGTCACCGGGGTAGTTGCGCGACTCGAAGGAGACGCAGGAGCTGCTCGCCAGGCCCCGGCGGACGATCCAGGTGGCGTCGTTCTTGTCGAGGCTCGAACTGCTCGACGTCACCGGGGAGATCACCGCCGCGTTGTTCTGGTGGCGGATGTAGTCGGTCGTGCAGCACGAGGTCGTCGCGCGCAGGGAGATCTCCGAACCCGGGTGGTAGGGCAGTGCGGGGGGATGTCGTCCGGTATACCGGACATCGTTCGACCGAAATCCCGAACTTATTTGGCCGATCGAAGTGTCGAACAATTACAGAAGACGGGAATGGTACAGAAATTGCAAAGGCGAACTCCCAATGCAGAGGCGATTGTTTGCCTGCGGTCGGGGGCCGTCAAGACTCGCGGAACGGAACAATAGCGAGTCTTTGATTACTGATGGGCCGGAGAACGCATTGGCTCAGCGCGCCTGCCGCGCCTTACGCTTGGGCCGTGGACGAGATGCCGCGGGATCACCGGCAGGCGAAGTGCGTGAGGGTCCTGCTCGCCGAGGACCAGGGGATGATGCGGGGTGCCCTGGCCTTACTGCTCGGCATGGAGGAGGACTTGGAGGTCGTCGCCCAGGTCTCTGCGGGCGACGCGATCGTGGACGCCGCACTGAACCACCGGCCGGACGTGGCCCTGCTGGACATCGAACTGCCGGGCATGAGCGGGCTGGACGCGGCGGCCGAGTTGCGCGAACAGGTCCCGGACTGCCGGGTGCTGATCCTCACCACCTTCGGCCGGCCCGGCTACCTGCGCCGGGCCATGGAGGCGGGCGCGGCGGGGTTCCTCGTCAAGGACGGTCCGGTGGAGGAGCTGGCCGCCGCGATCCGGCGCGTACTCACCGGCGAGACGGTGGTCGATCCGGCGCTGGCCGCGGCCGCGCTGAGCGCCGGCCCGAACCCGCTGACGGCCCGCGAGTGCGACGTCCTCAATGCCTCGACCGACGGCGCGACGGTCGCCGACATCGCCGCCAAGCTGCACCTGTCCGAGTCCACGGTCCGCAACTACCTCTCCTCCGCGATCGGCAAGACGGCCACCCGCAACCGGATGGAGGCGATGCGGGAGGCACGGCGGCAGGGCTGGCTCTGACGGCCGGCTGACGTTGCCGATGCGTCCCGCCTTGGTTTGCGGGACCTGGCGGGACCAGAAAGGACCTGACACCGAGGCCGATGACCACTCGCGGCACCCCGCCCCAGCTCCGCCACGGCCGCGTGCTCCGCCGCCCCGCCGGGGGCTCTCTCGACGCCCGTCCGCTCTTCCGCCTCCCTCGTCCTACTTCGTCACCTCCACCGACTTGTACGCCGTCCCCTTCGGCGCCAGGCAGACGAACCAGCCGTACGGGGATCCGTCGGGTATCCGGATCGCCATCTCGTCGCTGTTGATGTCTCCGTCGGCCGGTGCCCGGCGGACCACCGTCTTCGTGCCGTCCTTCCAGGTGCAGGTCACCTCCTGGGCGGTCTTTGCCACATGGCCGATCACCAGACGCTCGGGGCCGTCGGTGGCGGCCGGGTCGAGCGGGACCGCGACGGCCTCGATGTCCCCGCCCGACATGGTGTCGCCCTTGCCGGTCAGGGCGTGCAGGGTCAGATGTTCCCAGCCGATGCCGTTCTGCCCGGTGCCGCGGTGCACGAAGTAGGCGCTCTTGCCGACCAGTTCGGCGGCCGTGGTCACGCCGGTGGGCGTCTCGCCGTACTCCGCCATCGCGTTCATCATGGCCTGGGCGTCGGCCGCGTTGACCGGCGCCGGCCACACGTCGATGGTGACGCGCCACTCCTTGTCCCCGTCCGTACCGGTCGCGAGCATGGCCCTGCCGTGCGGCTGGAACACCTGCGGGCTACTACTGTTCACCGGCGGCTGGGTCGCCATCGGCGCCACCGCGTGCCCGCCGCCCGGCACTCCCGTCATCGCGAGCGCCCCTGTTGAGCCCGCGACCACCAGCGCCGTGCCCGCGGCCACCGCCCAGCGGCGGGTCTTGCGGCGGCGGCCGCCGCGGATCAGCGCCTGGGTGGGGGCCGTGCCGATCTCGACCTCGTCGGCGGCGTCCGCCAGCAGGAAGGCGATGTCGTGGTGCGTCATGTCGTGGTTCGTCTCCCGGTCCGCGCTCGTCACTTCCGGCCTCCGTGCGTGACCATCCCGGCGAGACCCGGTATGGCGCGGAGTTTCGCGATCCCCTTGGCCGCGTTGCTCTTCACCGCGCCCACCGAGCAGCCCATCGCCTCGGCGGTCTGTGTCTCCGTCAGGTCCTCCCAATACCGCAGGACCACCGCCTCCCGCTGCCGCGCGGGCAGCTGGGCGAGCGCCTTCAGCAGGGCGTTGCGGTCGTCGGCCTGGGAGATGCGGTCGCCGGTGTCGGCGATCTCGTGGACGATCCCCGTGTCGTCCTTCGGCGCCAGGAACTCCCTGAGTCTCCTGCGGTGTTTGCGCGCGTGCGCGTTGACCATCACGCGCCGTACGTACGCCTCCGGGTCGTCGGCCGAGCCGACCCTGCGCCAGGCCACATAGACCCGTTCGAGCGTCGACTGGACCAGGTCCTCCGCGGCGTGCTGCTCCCCCGTGAGGAGAAATGCCGTCCGCATCAGCCGCGGCCAGCGGCCGATGACAAAGGCCTGGAACTCACCGTCCCCTGCCTGCTTGCGATCCCCCATGGACACCTCCTGGATGTCAGAAGGAGTCCATGGACCGCCCGGATCGTTGCCTCACCACGCGAACAATTTTCGCGCCGCCTCCCGGGGGGGCCGGGATTCGGCGAAGATTTTCCGCACTGCACCCGGGACCCCGGGATTCCCGTCACCGCACCGCGACCCTCCGCGGCAGCCACACCAGCATCAGCACCGCCCCCACCACCAGCACCCCCGTCCCGCCCCGGAAGGCCAGCGCGTACCCCTCCGTCAGGGCCTCCGGCGACCCGCTGCCCGCCGTACGCGCCGCCGCGATCGTCGACATGACGGCCAGCCCCAGCGAACCACCCATCGTGCGCGAGGTGTTGACCAGTCCGGACACCAGTCCGGCCTCGCCCGGCGCCGCCCCCGACGTGGCCAGCGCGGCGAGCGGTGTCGCCGCCAGGCCCGCGCCCAGCATCATCAGGATCCCCGGCAGCATGATCGACGTGATGTACGCGCCTTCCGCGCCCATCCTCGACTGCCAGCCGAATCCGGCCGCCGCGACCAGCGTCCCCAGGACCGCCACGCCACGCGCCCCGGCCACCGGCATGAAGCGGGGCGCGAGCTTCGAGCCCAGGACGACCGCAAGGGAGCTGGGCATCAGCGCGAGGCCGGCCTCCAGCGGGGTGTAGCCCAGCACGTTCTGGGCGTACATCGTCATGAAGAACCACATGCAGAACATCGCGAAGCCGCAGAGGAACATCGCCACGTTCGCCGACGACACCGCGCGCACGCGGAACAGTCCCAGTGGCATCAGCGGAGCCGTCGTACGGGCCTCGACGGCGAGGAAGAGGCCGACGAGGACGAGACCCGCGGCGAGCGGTGTCAGGGTGGCCCCCGCCGTCCACCCCTGGGCCTCCGTCTGCGAGATGCCGTACGCCAGTGTGGCGAGGCCGGCCGTGACCAGCACCGCGCCCGGCAGGTCGAGGCGCCGCCCGTCGCCGTTGCGGCTCTCCGCGAGCCAGGCCAGGGAGGCGACGAGCACGAAGGCCCCGACCGGCACGTTGATCAGCAGCACCCACCGCCACGACAGCAGGTCCACCAGCACCCCGCCGACCAGGCCGCCCGCGGCCCCGCCGCCCGCGCCGACGGCCGTCCAGGTCGCGATGGCACGCGCGCGTGCGGCGCCTTCCGGGACGGCGGCGGTGAGGATCGTGAGTGTGGAGGGCGCGAGCACCGCCGCCCCGAGCCCCTGCACGGCCCGTGCGAGCAGCAGCTGCCAGCCGTCCTGGGCCAGCCCGCCGCCCAGCGAGGCCAGCGTGAACAGGGCGAGCCCCACCAGGAACATCCGCTTGCGGCCGTACAGGTCACCGGCCCGCCCGCCGAGCAGCATGAACCCGGCGAAGGCAATCGCGTACGCGTTCACCACCCACTGCAGGCCGGACGCGCTCAGCCCGAGCTCGGCCCGCATCGACGGCAGTGCCACGTTGACGACGGACACGTCGAGCACGACGAGGAACTGCCCCGCACAGGCGAGCGCCACCACCAGCCAGGTGGGCGGCGCGGTACGGCGGGACATGCGGGCGGTGGCGTCAGCGGCTCCGAGCATGGGCGTCATGGTCTCAACTGGGCGGTGCCCCTTGCATCGGCATTTCGCCGCAGCCGCGTGTCGGTCGTGCGGACTAGGCCCCGCGCGTAGGGGGCGGGCCACTGTCCCAAGAGAAGGTCAAGAATTCGTTAGCATGCCGAAGCAACGGAATAGTTGCCCAGGCGCACGGGGTTCAGCTTGCACGTATCCCGCACGGATCCTCGAACTTCCCTTCCGGCCCGGAGGCCTCACCCCATGACGCTCACGTCGACCGACCAGCCCGCCCGGAGAGCGAGCGGGGCCCTCGTCCCGGTCCTCGCCTTCGCGGG
Source organism: Streptomyces sp. HUAS ZL42 (assembly GCF_040782645.1). Lineage (GTDB taxonomy): Bacteria > Actinomycetota > Actinomycetes > Streptomycetales > Streptomycetaceae > Streptomyces. Next base: position 6,906,906 of record NZ_CP160403.1, on the reverse strand, counting down.
CATCGTGGTCGCGGTGATGCAGACCCTGCTCGTCCCGGTCATCAAGGACCTGCCGCAGCTGCTGGACACCGCACCCGGCAACGCCACCTGGGTCCTGACCTCGACGCTTCTCTCGGGAGCCGTCGCCACCCCGATCATGGGCCGCCTCGGCGACCTGTACGGCAAGCGGCGCATGCTGGTCCTCAGCCTGGCGGTGATGGTGGCCGGCGCGCTGGTCAGCGCGGTCACCAGCGACCTGCTCCCGATGATCGTCGGCCGTACGCTCCAGGGCTTCGCGATGGGCGCGATCCCGCTCGGCATCGGCCTGATGCGCGACATGCTGCCCCGCGAGAAGCTCGGCTCGGCGATGGCCCTGATGAGCTCCTCGATCGGTGTCGGCGGCGGCCTCGCACTGCCCGCCGCGGCCCTGGTCGCCCAGCACGCCGACTGGCACGCCCTCTTCTACGGCGCCGCGGGCCTGGGCGCCGTCTCGATCCTCCTCACCCTCCTCGTCGTACCGGAGTCCCCCACGCGCGCCGAGGGCACCTTCGACCTGCTCGGCGCGCTCGGCCTCTCCACCGGCCTGGTCCTGTTCCTGCTGCCGATCACCAAGGGCAGCGACTGGGGCTGGACCTCGGGCACCACGCTCGGCCTGTTCGGCGCGTCGGCCGTCGTACTCGCCCTGTGGGGCGTGATGGAGCTGCGCGTCAAGGCCCCGCTGGTGGACCTGCGCACCACGGCCCGCCCCGCGGTCCTCTTCACCAACCTCGCGTCGATCATGGTCGGCGTCTCCTTCTACGTCGTCTCCCTGGTCCTGCCCCAGCTCCTCCAGCTGCCGAAGGCCACCGGGTACGGCCTCGGCCAGTCGATGGTCGTCGCGGGTCTGCTGGTGGCGCCGCTCGGCCTGACGATGATGTTCACCGCGCCCGTCTACGCCCGGCTGTCGGCGAAGTACGGCCCCAAGGTCACCCTGATCCTCGGCCTGCTGATCATCGCGATCGGCTACGGCGCCGGCCTCGGCCTGATGAGCGCCGCCTGGCAGAGCCTCGTCATCGCGGTGGTCCTCGGCGCCGGCATCGGCCTCGCCTACTCCTCCCTGCCCGCCCTGATCGTCGGCGCGGTCCCGGCGTCGGAGACGGGCGCGGCGAACGGCCTCAACACGCTGATGCGTTCCATCGGTACGTCCGTGTCCAGCGCCGTGATCGGCATGGTGCTGGCGAACACGGCGAACACCGTGAACGGCGTCGAGATCCCGACCATGCACGGCTTCCGCGTCTCCTTCCTGATCGCGACGGCCGCGGTGGCGCTCGGCCTGCTGTCGGCCCTCTTCCTGCCCGGCCGCCGTCCCTCGGGCAAGCCTCAGCTGCGCGCGAGCAGCGAGGAGGACACCAACCTGGCCCGCGCCGAGGAGGCCCTGCGCGGCTTCCGCGGCCGCGTCCTGGACGCCGACGGCACCCCCGTCGCCCGCGCCAACGTCACCCTGATCGACCGGCGCGGCCGCCAGGCGGGCGCGACCCTCTCGGCGCAGGACGGCAGCTACGCCCTCGCCGTCCCCGCGGAGGGCGCCTACGTCCTCGCCGCGAAGGCCGAGGGCCACGGCCCGCACGCCTCCTCCGCGACCCACACCGGCGACGACACCCCGGTGGACCTGGACCTGTCCCTGCCGGGCGAGACGGTCACGGCCTGAACCGCCGAGCCCCTGAGCCGCACTGAGATCCACGCCACCCGCACCCCCTGTCGCCCCGCCGACGGGGGGTGCGGCAGCATGGGGCGCCCATACGCTCGTACGCCTCCCGTCGTACGTCCCCGTCGTACGTCCCCCTTTGGAAAGGCAGGCCCCATGCCCGCGGCACCCAAGCCCGAGATCCTGGCCGCGTTCGAGGCGGCGAAGGGGTTCATGCCCGTGGACGAGGGCCTCGCGCTGTACGCGGCCGCGGTCGAGGCGGGGCGGCTGGGGCTGCCGCTGCTGGAGGTCGGGACGTACTGCGGGCGCTCCACGATCCTGCTCGCCGACGCGGCCCGCCAGGCCGGCGTCACCGCGATCACCGTCGACCACCACCGCGGCAGCGAGGAGCAGCAGCCCGGCTGGGAGTACCACGACCCGGAGACGGTCGACCCCGAGATCGGCCTGATGGACACGCTCCCCACCTTCCGGCGCACGCTGCACAAGGCGGGCCTGGAGGAGCACGTCGTCGCCCTGGTCGGCCGCTCCCCGCAGATCGCGAAGATCTGGAACTCCCCCCTCGGCCTGGTCTTCATCGACGGCGGCCACACCGACGAACACGCCGGCGCCGACTACGAGGGCTGGGCACCGCATGTGGCCGAGGGCGGGCTGCTCGTCATCCACGACGTGTTCCCCGACCCGGCGGACGAGTTCACCGGCCAGGCCCCCTACCGCGTCTATCTGCGGGCACTCGAGTCAGGCGCGTTCACGGAGATCTCCGTCACGGACTCGTTGCGTGTCCTGCGGCGATCCGGGGCGGGGATCTGACCCTCGGTTAAAGTCGCTGTCGTGTCGTACGCAGGTCCGGGCTTCGAGCCGCCCCACCCCCCTCGTTCCCGTCGCCGTCCGCTGATCGTCGCGGTCGCCGCGCTGGTGCCGGGGGCGCTGCTGGGCTGGCTCGTCTACGAGGCGGTGGGCGCACAGGGTGAGCCGGGGAGTCCGCAGCGGGCGGCCGTGGGGACGGCGACCAGCGCTCCCGCCTCCCCGACGGGCGGCGCCGCGACCGACGACGAGAAGCCCGGCTCGGATGCCGCCGCGCCCCTCGAGGGCAAGGTCGTCGTCATCGACCCGGGCCACAACCCGGGCAACTTCCAGCACACCGCCGACATCAACCGCAAGGTGAACATCGGCACGAACTGGAAGGAGTGCGACACCACGGGGACCTCCACCAACTCCGGTTACACCGAAGCCCGGTTCACGCTCGACGTGGCCCATCGCCTGCGCACCCTCCTGGAGCGGCAGGGCGCGACCGTGAAGCTGACCCAGGACGGCGACCGGCCCTACGGGCCCTGTGTGGACGAGCGGGCGCGGATCGGGAACGACGCGCACGCCGACGCCGTCGTGTCCGTCCACGCCGACGGTTCGGCGGCCGGCAACCGCGGCTTCCATGTGATCCTTCCGGCGTCGGTGCACGCGGGAGCCGCCGACACCCGCCCGATCGCCGGCCCTTCCCGCGACCTCGGCGAGCGCATCGCGGGCAGCTTCGTCCGCGCAACGGGCAGCGCGCCCTCCAACTACGTCGGCGACGGCACCGGACTCGTCACCCGCCGCGACCTCGGCGGTCTCAATCTGTCAACGGTTCCCAAGGTGTTCATCGAGTGCGGCAACATGCGCGATAGCAAGGACGCGGCACTGCTGACCAGTGGTGCCTGGCGGCAGAAGGCGGCGCAAGGGATCTCTGAGGGAATCGTGAGCTTCCTGCGCGGGTAGTGATCAGGGCGCTGATCCGGGCCGACAGCCTGATCGTGCGGACGATAGGGTCGTCCCTACGATGAGGGGCCACCCCCGCGCTTCACACCGGGGCCGGACGGCGACATGGTGACAGCGACGCCTCTTCCGACGCTCTATCGACGACGAGACGACTGACGAAGGACCTGAAGTGAATATCCGCTCCCTCACTCGAGGCGACGGCGTGGTGATCGGAGCAGCGCTTCTGCTGTTCATCGCGTCGTTCCTCGACACGTTCGACGGCTCCGGCGACGACGTCCCCAACGCGTGGGACAACCTCGGCCTGGTGATGAGCATGTACGTCGGCGGGATCATCGGTGCGGTCCTGATCGTCGTGGCCCGCGCCCTCCCGCAGCCCCGCAAGGTCGCCGGACTCGACCTCGGTCCGCTCGGTGTCGCGCTGACCGTCTTCGCCGCGTGGACCGCGCTCTGGACGATCATCGACCCGCTGGGCGCGTTCAGCGACACCATCGGCAGCGACAACGTCGACACCGGTACCGGCCTCATCCTCGGCCTCATCGCCACCCTGTTGCTGGCGGGCGGCGCCATCGCCACCCCGCTCGTCCCCGCCCTCCAGGCCGGCCTGATCCCCGCCCCCAAGCCGCCGGCCCCGCAGCCCTACGGCGGCCAGCCGCAGGGTGGTTACGGCTACCCGGGCGCGCCGCAGCCGCAGTTCGGCGGGCAGCCGCCGCAGCAGCAGGGTCAGCCGTACGGCGCGCCGGCCCCGCAGCAGGGCCAGCCGCCGGCCGCGGAGTTCTCGCCGTTCTGGTTCGCCGTGCCGGTGCCGCGGCCGCTGTACGCGGAGGACGGTTCGCCGATGCCGATCGCGGAACTGGCGCCGGGCACCTGGTACCTGGCCGTCGAGCAGAGCGGCCCGGGCCTGGTCGCCCAGACCCAGGACGGCCGCCGCGGCGTGCTGCGGGACACCTCGGGCATCCAGCGCGGCTGATTCCCCAGTGCCGTTCACGGCCCCTCGCCCTTCCGGGCGGGGGGCCGTTGTCGTACAGTCGCCCTCCCGGAACTGACGTACCGTCAGGAGGTAGGCATGCGGCTCGGTCTCGCACTCGGCTACTGGGGCCGCGGCCCCTCCGCGGACCACGTGCCGCTGGCGCGGGAGGCGGAGCGGCTCGGCTACCACTCCGTGTGGACGGCCGAGGCATGGGGGTCGGACGCCTTCACTCCGCTGACCTGGATCGCCGCCCGGACGTCAAGGATCAAGCTCGGTACGGCGGTTGCCCAGATGGCGGCCCGCTCCCCCACCACCACCGCGATGCACGCCCTCACCCTCGACCACCTCTCTGGCGGCCGGATGATGCTCGGACTCGGCCTGTCGGGCCCGCAGGTCGTCGAGGGCTGGTACGGGCGGCCGTTCCCCAGGTCGCCACTGACCGCGACCCGGGAGTACGTCGACGTCGTACGGCAGGTCCTCAGACGGGAAGCGCCGGTGGAACTCGACGGGCGCTTCCACGCCCACCCCTACCGCGGCCCGGACGCCACCGGAATCGGCAAGCCCCTGAAGCCGATCACCCACCCCCTCCGCCCCGACCTGCCGATCCTGCTCGGCGCCGAAGGGCCGAAGAACGTCGCACAGACGGTCCGGATCGCCGACGGCTGGCTGCCGCTGTACTGGGCGCCGAGCCGGCCCGAGGTGTACGGCGATGCGGTCGCCGACCTGCCGGAGGGATTCGTCGTCGCCCCGATGGCCCGGGTCAGCGTCTGCGACGACGTCTCCGAGGGACTGCTGCCCGTCAAGGCCATGCTCGGCTTCTACATCGGCGGGATGGGGCACGCCGCCCGAAACTTCCACGCCGACCTGATGGCACGCATGGGGTACGAGGAGCAGGCCCGGCGCATCCAGGAACTGTTCCTGTCCGGCCGCAGGGAGGAGGCGGTACTGGCCGTGCCGGACGCCTTCGCCGACGAGATCTCCCTGGTCGGCCCGCGTGAACGCATCGCCGAACGGCTGGAGCTGTGGCGCAAGGGACCGGTGACCGACCTGCTGGTACTGGCCCCGGATCCGAACACGCTGCGGGTGCTCGCCGAGCTCAACTCCTGAAGCGGAGATTCCAGTCAGGGGTTTCATCCCGCGTTCAACGGCAACCCGACGGGTATGTCCCCTCGATATCGGAACGGTTCGAATCAGGCCGGCACGGTCATCGCGATCGTCGCCGACATCATGGCCCTGATCCTGGGCCTGTGGATCCTGATGTACCTGCTGGACGCCAACCGCACGAACGACTTCGTGCAGTTCATCCATGACGCGGCCCGCTGGCTCGCGGGTTGGTCGTACAACCTGTTCACGTTCGACGAGGCGTGGGCACGGGTCGTGGCGGGGTACGGCCTGGCCGCGGTCGTGTACCTGTTCGTGGGGCACGCGATCGCCAACAGGGCTCACCGCCACTGAAGCGCCCCAAAGGGGCGCGGGGCTGTCACATTGTGCGGCTCCGCCGCGTGGGCGCGATCAGCCCATGACGGCCGGCACCCGCCACCCGGGCAGCAGAACCACCCGGGCATAACCACCCGAGCTCTTGGGCGCCGCCCGCCGACGTCAGTCGCAGCAGTCGGGGTCCAGTCCCCTGGGCAGGAGCTCGCCCCCGAACACCGCACACGTCGCCTCGTGGCCGCCCAGCGCGGCGACCGCGAGGAGGACGGAGCCGGCCGTCCAGGTCGTCAGTTCCCGGGGCCAGATCGCCTCGTCCTCGAAGACGTACCCCGTCCAGTACAGACCGCTCTGCGCGTCCCGCAGATGCTGGATCGCCTGGAGGATGTCCAGCGCGCGGTCGGACTCGCCCATCGCCCAGAGCGCCAGGGCGAGTTCGGCCGACTCGCCACCCGTCACCCACGGGTTGGGGACGACGCAGCGCACACCGAGGCCGGGGACGACGAAGCGGTCCCAGGCCTCCTCGATGCGGGCCTTGGCCTCCGCGCCCGTGAGCGCGCCGCCCAGCACCGGGTAGTACCAGTCCATCGAGTAGCGGTCCTTGTCGAGGAACCGCTCGGGGTGCCGCCGAATCGCGTGCCGCAGCGCGCCCGCCGCCAACTCCCAGTCCGGCTGCGGCTCTTCGCGCTGCTCGGCGATGGCGAGAGCGCAGCGCAGCGCGTGGTGGATGGAGGAGGAGCCGGTCAGCAGCGCGTCCGCGGTGGCCGTGCCGTCGTCGTCCTGCCGCCAGCCGATCTGCCCGCCGGGCCGCTGCAGTCGCAGCACGAACTCGATCGCCGCGTAGACGGACGGCCACATGCGGTCCAGGAACGTGTCGTCGCCGGTGGACAGGTAGTGGTGCCACACGCCGACGGCTATGTAGGCGACGAAGTTCGTCTCACGGCCCCGGTCGGTGACGTCCTCGAAGTCCCCGTCCGCGTACGCCGCGTACCACGAACCGTCCTCGTTCTGATGCCACGCCAGCCATGCGTACGCCCGCTCGGCGGCCTCGTGCTCGCCCGCCGCGTCGAGGGCCATCGCGGCCTCGGTGTGGTCCCAGGGATCGAGATGGTGCCCCCGGAACCACGGGATCGCGCCGTCCTCCCGCTGCACGGCGAGGATGCCGGCGACGGTCGCGGCGGCCTGCTCGGCGGTGAGGACCCCGGTCAGGACGAGGTGTTCTGTCCGGGGAGTGGTCACTTGGCGTCCGCCTCGGAGATCGCCGGAAGGTGGGGCTTGGTCGCGTACGCCACGAAGCTCTTGCCGATCAGCGGGTTCAGCGCCTGCTCGGCGACCCGGGTCGCGAGGGGCTTCTTCATGATGTCCCAGACCAGCAACTGGTGGTACGCCCGCACCGGCAGTGCCTTGTCGTTGTCGACGCCGAACGCGCACTTCAGCCACCAGTACGGCGAGTGCAGCGCGTGCGCGTGGTGCGTGCCGTACGGCTTCAGGCCCGCCTCGCGGATCTTCTCCAGCAGCTCGTCCGCCTTGTAGATGCGGATGTGACCGCCCTCGACCTCGTGGTAGGCGTCGGACAGGGCCCAGCAGATCTTCTCGGGGCCGTAGCGCGGGACGGTGATGGCGATGCGGCCGCCCGGCTTGAGCACGCGGACCATCTCGGCGAGTACGCCCTTGTCGTCGGGGATGTGCTCCATCACCTCGGAGATGATCACGACGTCGAAGGACTCGTCGGGGAAGGGCAGCGCGAGCGCGTCGCCCTCCATGGCCGTGGCGGTGGCGCCCTCGGGGGCCTCACCGGCCTCCTTCATCGCCGCGAACCACCTGGCGACCTCGCGGATCTCCTCGCCGTTCTGGTCGAGGGCCACGACCTGGGCGCCCCGCCGATAGCACTCGAAAGCGTGCCGGCCGGCACCACAGCCGAGGTCCAGGACACGGTCGCCCGGGGCGAGCGGGAACCGGGAGAAGTCGACGGTCAGCACGTGGCCCTGCTTTCGCGGTCGTTGTCGACGGTCACTTGGACCGGGGTGGTCGTCTGGAAGGGGGCGCTCGGTTCTGTGGCCGCCGCGGAGCGGCCCGGAGCCGGGCCCGCGACGGGGGTCGCCCCGCGCGAGCGAAGCCGAGCGTGGGGGACGGCGATGGCCTCGCGGTAGCGGGCCACCGTGCCCTCCGCGGCGCGCGCCCAGGTGAAGTTCCGCAGCACCCGCTCACGCCCCGCCGCACCCAGCCGAGCCCTCAACCCACGATCGCCGAGCAGCCGGCCGAGCCCGGCGGCCAGCGCTCCCGCGTCACCCGGCGGCACCGCGACGCACGTCTCCCCGTCGCGCCCGGCCACCTCGGGAATCGCCCCGCCGGTCGTGGCGACCAGCGGTGTGCCCGTCGCCATCGCCTCGGCGGCCGGCAGCGAGAAGCCCTCGTACAGCGACGGCACACACGCGACCTGCGCCGAGCGCACCAGGTCGACCAGTTCCTCGTCCGAGATCCCCTTGACGAACTCGACGGCGCCCTCGAGGCCGTACCGCTCGACGGCCTGCGCGACCGGCCCCTCGGCGGGCCGCTTGCCGACCACGACGAGGTGGGCGTCCGGGTGCTCCGTGCGCACCTTCGCCAGCGCCTCGACGAGGAAGACGAGTCCCTTGAGCGGCACGTCCGCACTGGACGTCGTCACGATCCGGCCCGGCACCTGCGGCACCGACGGATCGGGCGAGAAAAGGTCGGTGTCGGCGCCGATGTGGACCACGTGGATGCGGTCGCCGCGCACCCCGAGGTGGTCGACGATCTCCTGCCGGGAGGTGCCGGACACCGTGAGCACGGAGGGCAGGCGGCGCGCGACCCGCTTCTGCATGCGCGTGAAGGCGTACCAGCGGCGCACGGAGTACCGCCGTGCCCATCCCTGCGCCGCGTCGAGCTCCAACTGGCGGTCGACGGTGATGGGATGGTGGATGGTCGTCACCAGCGGGGCGCCGACGTCGCCCAACAGTCCGTATCCGAGCGTCTGGTTGTCGTGCACGACGTCGAACTCGCCGCGCCGGGCACGCAGATGGCGGCGGGCACGGAGGGAGAAGGTGAGCGGCTCGGGGAAGCCTCCGGTCCACATGGTGGCGACTTCCAGCGCGTCGATCCAGTCGCGGTACTCGTCGCGCCCCGGGGTGCGGAAGGGGTCGGGCTGACGGTAGAGGTCGAGGCTGGGCAGCTCGGTGAGGCTCAGGCCGTCGTAGCCCTCGTCGAGGACCGGATAGGGCTGGGAGCCGATGACCTCGACCCGGTGGCCGAGGCGGGCCAGCTCGCGGGAGAGATGCCGGACGTAGACGCCCTGTCCCCCGCAGAACGGGTTCCCTTTATACGTGAGGAGCGCGATGTTGAGCGGTCGCTCGCCGTCGGCGGCAGATCCCTCCAGGGGACCGGCCTCCCTGGCCTCAGCGGTCACTCTGAGCCCCCTTCTCCCTGCTCTTTCCCGCGACATTACGCGGGGACGCTAATCTAGAACAAGTTACAGACTTGATCGTTCAAGAGGCTCTGAATCTACCGGCAGGTAGCGCCGCTGTGAGCGGTGGATCAGGTGATTCACGCCACGGCCGGTGCCCTGGCATGCTGTCTGATCACTCACCCTCACCGACTGTCACGGACGGGACCCATGCCTGCGGAAGTCAGTGGCGCACAGCCCGCCTCCCCGCCCCTCACCGAGCGGCAGGAGGCGCGCCGGCGCCGCATCCTGCACGCGAGCGCGCAGCTGGCCAGCCGGGGCGGTTTCGACGCCGTGCAGATGCGGGAGGTCGCGGAGTCCTCGCAGGTGGCCCTCGGCACGCTCTACCGCTACTTCCCGTCCAAGGTGCACCTGCTGGTGGCGACCATGCAGGACCAGTTGGAGCACATGCACGGCACGCTGCGGAAGAAGCCGCCGCAGGGCGAGACGGCGGCCGAGCGGGTGGCGGAGACCCTGATGCGGGCGTTCCGCGCCCTGCAGCGCGAGCCGCACCTGGCCGACGCGATGGTCCGCGCACTCACCTTCGCCGACCGGAGCGTCTCGCCCGAGGTCGACCAGGTCTCCCGCCAGACGACGGTGATCATCCTGGACGCGATGGGCCTGGAGAACCCCACCCCCGACCAGCTCTCCGCGGTCCGCGTCATCGAGCACACCTGGCACTCGGCCCTCATCACCTGGCTCTCGGGCCGCGCCTCCATCGCCCAGGTCAAGATCGACATCGAGACGGTGTGCCGCCTGATCGACCTGACGGCCCCTGAGGCGGAGCCCCGGTGACAGGGGCGGATCCGCTGTGACAAGGGTGTGACGGCGAGTTCGTTGTTCCCTGAGAATGCATTAGCGATGATGGTTGCATGTCTGAACACGGGGGCGGAACAGACGAGTCACCGCACAACAGGGTTCCCAGGTCGAGGCTGGACGACTATGCGGAGATGACGGTGTCTTCGCAGGAGCATCGGGAGCGGACTGAGCCGGAGTTGGAGCCGCAGCCTGCTTGGGAGTCACAGCCGGAGTCGCGGCCTGATCCGGGGGCACAGCCGAAGCTCCAGCCTGATTCGCCGTCACTTTCGAAGTTGGAGCCGGAGCCAGAAGTCGCGACCGACCGGCAGCCGACGCCCGCGCCGGCACTCGCGCCCGAGCGGCCGGCGAAGCCGGAACCCGCGGCCGACCCGCGACCGGCGCCCCAGACCGAGCCCGGACCGGAGCAGACCGCCGAGGACACCGAAGTCAGGGCCCGCAGACGGGAGTTCGCGGCCCTGCTCGGCGAGTTCCGCCGCACCCCCGTGCTGGTGCCGCTCGGCGACGTACCCGGCCCCGACGACGAACGCGGCCTGCTGACCGCCGACTTGAACGGCATCCGCTTCATCCTGGCCTTTTCCGACGAACACTCGCTGGCCCGTTACGCCCAGGCCCGTGGCGAGGCGGCCCGTGAATGGACGTATCAGACAATCCTGGGCGCACGCCTGCTGGATGTGGCCGTACCGGCGGCCGGGGTGCCGTGCGGGGTGGCGCTGGACTGCGCGGACGGGGAGGACGGGATGGTCTTCCCACCGGTGCGCGGGATCGTGCCGGACGCGGTGGCCGTGGATCGTGAGGAGGGCATGGCATGACGGACGGGGGCGGCAAGGACCTCGCGGCCGACGGGCTCGGTCTGATCGCCAAGGGGCTGACCGAGGCACTGGGCGAGTTGAAGGAACTGGGCATGGTCGGGATGGCCGGGGCAGGGCGCGGCTTCGGCGACATCGCGCTGTCCGGGCTCGAACTCGGCCACGAGGGACTGACGGCGGAGTTCAAGGGGTTCTGCGAGCGCTGGGAGTGGGGCGTGCGCTCGCTGATCAACGAGGGCAACGGGTTCGCCCTCAAGACCGGTCTGTCGGCGGGCACGTACTACGAGACCGAACAGTACGTCGAGGGCACCTTCAAGGTCGTCACGAACGCGGCCATCGGCAACCCGTACGCCTCCGAGGAGGAGGTCACGCAGATGGGCTGGGGCGACATCGCCACGTCGGGTGCGTTCGGTGGTGTGGACTACAGCAAGGAGTCCTTCGACCAGGCGATGGCCAACAGCGCGCAGGGCTGGAAGGACGCGGGCCGGGACGTGATGACCTCGCATACCGTCGGCCCTCTCGGCCTCAACCCGGAGAACCTGCACGAGACGTTCGGGGTCTCGGACCAGCAGTACGACCAGATGCTCGAGGACACCTTCGGCCCGTCGCCCGAGGAACGCGCCAAAGCCACCGAACAGCAGCAGGGCGGTGAGGGCTGATGGGCATCTTCGGAGACATCGGCGACGGCCTCAAGGACGGCCTCAACGAGGGCCTGAGCTACGGCGAACACCTCGTCGACGAGGGCAAGAAGAAGCTCGGCGAGGGCGTCGACTACGCCACGAACAAGGTGGGCGACGGCCTGGACCGCGTCGGCCTGCACGACTGGGCCGACGGGGTGGAGGACTGGGGCGACGAGGTCGCCTCCGACCTGGGCGCCACGCCCGGCGAACAGCAACTCGGCCAGACCGAGGACCCGAACGAGCTCGTCCACGGCAACCCCGACAAGATCCTGGAGAGCGCGGGACACCTCAAGGACTTCAACGCGGCCTTCGACAAGGTCGGCCAGGGCATGAAGAAGGTCGACTCGGGCAGCTGGAAGGGTGAGGGCGGTGACGCCTTCCGCGAGAAGTTCGGTGTCCACCCCGCCAAGTGGACCCAGGCCGCCGAGGCCTGCAAGACGGCGTCCGGTGCGCTCGAGTCGTACGCCGGCACCGTCAAGTGGGCCCAGGGCCAGGCCAAGGAGGCCATCGAGCTCTACAAGAAGGGTGTCAAGGCGTCGCAGGACGCGGTGGACTCGTACAACAAGAGGGTCGACGCCTACAACGCCAAGATCAAGGCGAACGAGGACCCGGGCCCGAAGCCCGAACCCTTCAAGGACCCGGGAAAGGCCGACGTCAAGGCCGCCCACGACAAACTCGCCGAGGCCCGCAAGCAGCGCAACACGGCTGCCTCCGACGCACAGACGAAGGTGAAGGCCGCGGTGGCGCACGCCCCTGCGGAACCCCCGCCGCTGGACCGCATCGGCAGCGACCTGGTCGACGGCTACCAGGCCGTCAACACCGAGCTGACGCATGTGGTCGGCGGCGCCCTGAAGGGCACGGCGGGCCTGCTCAACTTCGCCCGCGATTTGAATCCCACCGACCCCTACAACCTCACGCACCCGGCCGCGTACCTGCAGAACGTCAGCATGACGCTCTCGGGCCTGGTCTCCACGGCCTCCCACCCCGAGCGGGTCGTCCAGGCCGCCGTGGACGGCTTCAAGAAGGATCCTTCCGAGTTCGTCGGCCGCCTCCTGCCCGAGCTGATCGGCACGAAGGGGGCGGGGCTGGCGCGGGGCGGACTGCGGCTCGCGCTGAAGGAGGGAGCGGAGGGGGCGGCTTCGCAGGGTCTGCGCAAGACCGCGCGGAACGCGGTGGAGGAGGGGGCCGACGACGTCGGCCGCCGACCGGGCGAGAAGGTCTGCGCGAAGGACCCCGTCGACGTGGCGACGGGCAGGATGGTGCTGCCGCAGACGGACGTATCCCTCACGGCCCAGCTCCCGCTGGTCGTCAGGCGCCAGTTCGAGTCGTCGTACCGGCTGGGCGGCTGGTTCGGCCCGACCTGGTCCTCCACGCTGGACCAGCGCCTGGAGATCGACACGGAGGGCGTCGTCTTCGTCGGCGAGGACGGCCTGACGCTCGCGTACCCGCACCCAGCACCGGGCGTACCCACGCTGCCCAGCCACGGCCCACGCTGGCCCCTCGACCGGGGGGACGACGGCTACACCCTCGCCGACCCAGAATCGGGCCGGACACTCCACTTCGCCGACCGCACCGACCGCCTGGCAGTGCTGGAACAACTCGACGACCGCAACGGCCACTGGATCACGTTCGAGTACGACGTAGACGGCGCCCCGCGATCGCTAACCCACAGCGGCGGCTACCACCTGCGCATCTCCACGGCGGACGGCCGTATCACCGCACTCCACCTGGCCGGCGCGGCAGCGGACGGCGGCGACCAGGAACTGCTCCGCTACGGCTACACCGACGGCCACCTCACCGAGGTCACCAACTCCTCCGGCCGCCCCACCCGCTTCGGCTACGACGAACTCGGCCGCATCACCTCCTGGACCGACACCAACGACAGCCACTTCACCTACGCCTACGACGACCAGGACCGCTGCACCCACCAGTCAGGCGCGGCCGGCCACCTGCGCTCGACCTTCACCTACGGACCGGCCGACGGCGAAACCGGCGAGCACACGACGACCGTCACGGACTCGTTCGGCCACACCACTCGCTACCTGATCAACGAACGCTGCCAGGTGATCGCCGAAACGGACGCGCTCGGCGGGGTCACGCGCTACCAGCGCGACCGCTACAACCGTCTGCTCTCCCAGACGGACCCACTCGGTCACACAGCGACGTTCCGCTACGACGACGAAGGCAACCTCACTTCGGTCGTACGCCCGGACGGCCGTGAGGCACGGGCGGAGTACAACGAGCTCGGTTTGCCGGTGAAGCTGGTCAACCCGGACGGCACGGTCATCCGCCAGAGCTTCGACGAGCGCGGCAACCAGATCTCGGTGACCGATACGGCCAACCGGACCACCCGCTTCACCTACAACGAGGCCGGCCACCTGACGGCCGTAACCGACCCACTCGGCCACACCACCGGCGTCGTCTGCAACCGGGCGGGGTTGCCGCTTGAGGTGACGGACCCGCTGGGGGCAGTGACCTGTTACGAGCGCGACGCTTTCGGCCGCACCGTCGCGGTCACTGATCCGACCGGCGCCACCACGCGCTTCGACTGGACCGTGGAGGGCCGCCTGTCTCGGCGCACGGATCCCGACAGGGCGAGTGAGTCGTGGACGTATGACGGCGAGGGCAACTGCACCAGCCATAGAGACCGGCTTGGAGGTGTGAGCCGGTTCGAGTACACGGACTTCGACCTGCTCACCGCCCGCACCGGCCCCGACGGGGTGCGCTACGAGTTCGCCCACGACGCCGAGCTGCGGCTGAAGCAGGTCACCAACCCACAGGGGCTCACGTGGGGTTACGAGTACGACCCGGCGGGGCGGCTGGTCGCGGAGACGGACTATGACGGCCGCACCCTCACGTACGCGTACGACGTGGCAGGCCGCCTGTCCTCGCGTACCGACGCCCTGGGCCAAACGGTCACCTTCGAACGTAATCAGCTGGGACAGGTGGTGCACAAGGACGCGGCCGGTCAGGGCACCAGTTACGCCTACGACTTCACCGACCAGCTGGCGCAGGCCACCGGCCCGGACGGCACCACGCTCACAATCCTGCGCGACCGTTACGGTCGTGTCGTCTCGGAGACAACCAATGGCCGCGCGTTGACCCACACCTACGACGAGCTGGGCCGCCGTACCGGCCGCACCACCCCGACCGGCGCCACGACGAACTGGTCCTATGACGCGGCCGGGCGTTGCGTCGGCATGGTCGTCGCTGGCCGGAGCATCGACTTCGGCTACGACGAGACAGGCCGTGAGCTTTCCCGCCGCATCGGCCAGTCGCTCACCCTGGAGCACACATTCGACGCTCTCGGCCACCTGACCTCCCAGTCCGTACTGCGCAGGGACGGTCGAAGGGTGCAGCACCGGGCTTACACCTACCGCTCCGACGGCCATCTGATCGGCATCGACGACCAACTCTCCGGTGCCCGCCGCCTTGACCTCGACGAGGCGGGCCGGGTGACGGCCGTACACGCGGCGAACTGGACCGAGACCTACGCCTACGACGCGGCAGGTAACCAGACGTCAGCCTCATGGCCGGCGGGCCACCCCGGTCAGGAAGCAGCAGGCGAGCGCACCTACACGGGAACTCGCCTCACACGCGCGGGCCACGCCCGCTACGAACACGACGAGCTCGGCCGCATCGTCCTGCGCCAAAAAACCCGCCTGTCCCGCAAACCCGACACATGGCGCTACACCTGGGACGCTGAAGACCGCCTGGCCTCGGTGACCACCCCAGACGGCACTCGCTGGCGCTACACCTATGACCCTCTGGGCCGTCGCACCGCCAAACTCCGCCTCGCCGAGGACGGCGAAACCGTCCTCGAACGGGTCGACTTCACATGGGACGGCAGGATTTTGTGCGAGCAGACCACAACATCCTCCAACCTGCCCGGCCCAGTCACACTCACCTGGGACCATCAGGGCCTGCGACCAATCGGTCAGACTGAACGCATTCTTACGGCTGACGCACCCCAGGGCGAGATCGACTCCCGCTTCTTCGCCATCGTCACCGACCTAGTCGGCACACCCAGCGAACTCGTCGACGAACAGGGCGAGATCGCTTGGCGCACCCGCAGCACCCTGTGGGGCACCACCGCCTGGGCGAAGAACAGCACCGCATACACGCCACTACGCTTCCCCGGCCAGTACTACGACCCCGAAACCGGCCTCCACTACAACTACTTCCGCCACTACGACCCCGAGACCGCGCGGTACGTCACTCCCGACCCCCTCGGACTGGTTCCGGGACCCAATCCCGCCGCCTATGTCCCCAACCCCTACATGTGGGCCGACCCGCTCGGGTTGAAGTGTGAGCCCCCCGAGGGGTACACCTCCCAGCCTGCTTTCAGGAACGACCCTTACCACCCCGACGCCGTGGAACAACGGATTCGCGATATGCGCGACGCGTACGGGATCAAGGAACGTCCGACAAGCAGCATGATCGGGGCCAACGGGACTCAGGTAACGAGCAAGACCATGTGGAATCACGGGCCGTATAGGATCGACGTCGAGAATCCGAACCCAGGGCAACGAGCCGGACAGCTGCATTTCCAGGACCAGAGCAATCCCACGGCGAAGTACCAGTACAATTTCGACGATGGAAAATTCGACGGATTGCCACGCTCGGTCGAACGGGAGGTCGCTAAGATCCCTGGTTTCCAGGCAGGCATTCGCAAGGGTCTCAAGGTTCTGGGAGAAGATTGACGTGAGAATGAACGACAGAATGTCCGATCTTCTAGGGACGGATCTACCCTGTGTTCGAACGGGCGATGTCCCCGCCGCGTATCGAGCGATCGCGGAGGGGGGTTGGATCGTGGACGAGAGCGGTGCCCACCTGCTTTCAGCACTGCAGTCCGGATACAACGGGGCTGCCCTCGAAGACTTTGCAGATATTGTTCACTTCGAAGCCACGGTGAACGGGCGCGGCATGATGGACTACGACCTTCCCGCCTCAGGCCCGGAAAGGCGGGATCAACTCCTGCGGCGCTCGCTCGCTTACGCCTGCATGGCCCTGAAAGCCACCCCAGAGGAAAGCGCCCACCCCATCCAGGGATACGTCTCCTTTTCCGAGGGAGGCTTGTCGGACGACTCCCTCACAGCCAACATCACCTTTTGCACAAGTCGCCCGCATGTTCCGCCCTACGTCGGTGACATCCGAAGCTACCGAGAGGAAGCGCTGCTCGAGCTCACCAGAGACGATGCCAAGAAATTGATGTTCGATAAGATGCCATAAGTCGAACGGTTCACCATGCCATGGACATCGTTGATACACAATCCGGAGGGAATTTCCGCTGTTTATCAGGACACTCCACCGGACCTCTCCAACGTCCTTATGAGGGAGGTGATTCTACACGAGGACGGACCCACGCTGAGGTTGCGCGTGGACCTTCCCCGTTACCCCGACCAACCCCCACGGAAGTGGATCGCACAGGGTTTCAACACCGTGCAGATCGAGCTCTTATTCAGCGGTCTTCGTGCGATCGCCTTGGAAGGTTTCGGCTCAGAGGTGACGGCGGACATTGTTCTTGCACAGGACAACGGAGTTTCCATCGAGGTCACTTCACCTGAGACCCACATCCGGGCCGTCGCCGACACCGCCTACATCTCAAATCTGACCGCATACACAAACGGGTGACCGAAAGGCGGGCCGAGATCAACAAGCCACAAGCCGAAGTGGTGGATGTCCTGGAGCGCTGCGGCCTTCAAGTGCTGGAGCAAGCGGCACAGAACGGTCCTCCCGTGATGTCCGCCATCTACGCCGTCAACGGACTCGAGGTCAAGCCGGTCGCCACCATCCCCACCCCGTCCCCGGATGCCGCCGCCGAACTGGACGCGAAGTGGTACCACTATGCCTCAAGCGTCTCGCTCTACGACGACAACGCCGAGTTCCTCATCCTCCCGCCCGGCTCAGGAAGCAGTGAGATCGGCTGGGTGAGGGTCAGAGACACCGTCGGCAGCAACCTGCCCGCACGCATCGCCGATGTGACAGGTTCGCCCGAGTTTCTCGCCGTTTCACTCGACGGCCGCCGCCTGTGCGCCGCCTCGGAGGAGGAGTACGACTACTGGGTGGTACTGCACGAGTTCTCGTGAGCAGCAGCGTCGAGGAAGAACATGATCGAGTCTCAGGCGTCGGGCCGCTGGGTCAGGCAGGCATAGAACTCTGACCGGAAACATGACAGTTCGGCAAACGCATCCCGCGGGACATCCCGCTGCAGCAGACTCATTGCT
The DNA here is from genome assembly GCF_040782645.1 of Streptomyces sp. HUAS ZL42. Lineage (GTDB taxonomy): Bacteria > Actinomycetota > Actinomycetes > Streptomycetales > Streptomycetaceae > Streptomyces. The sequence continues at coordinate 6,889,104 of NZ_CP160403.1, read as the reverse complement.
ACGGCCTTCGTACTGGTCAAGCGCCTCTGTGACGGAGCACAGGATCAGGCGAAGGCCGCTCTCACGTCAGACACTCAGACGAAAACGTCAGCAAGTTCGAGGCCGTGTTCGACCAAGGACGATAAAACGCCAAGCTAAGAGGTCATCTCAATTGGCGGCTCTGCTCATCGGTGCAAGTGGTCCAAGCCTCCTTCGGGCACCGGGTAGGAATGCTCTGTGGGTAGGAGGCGTCGTGCTGCAGTCAGGGAGTACGACGGCGAGCCGTGGGTGGCCGCCATGGATCTCTGGCCGCTGTACGACGAGACCGACTACGCGGCCTTCGGCTGTCTCTTCGGAGTGCGCAACTACGCGGGCTTTCAACCCCTCGCACCAGACCGCGGCCTTCCCGTCGATCTGTCGAGCGGGACGCGTTCGCAGTTGGGGTCCTGGGTTGCAGCGGGTGACCTGTACGGCGCGACCTGGGTCAGCTGGGCGGAGCTTGCTTCGATGGGTCGCGCGACCGCGCCTGATCACTTCATCGGCCGGCTGACCTGGTGCACGAAATCGCTGCCGTCGATACTGCATCAACAACTCGTATCCGATTCCTGGCCGTCGGAAGCTCTTTCCGCGGTAGGGGCGCCGCCCGCGGACTTGCGCAGTGCGACGCGACGCGACGCGTGGAGTGGACCACCGACGAAGTGATGTGCGCATACGAACCGCTGACCGTTGGCGCCGTGGGACCGGAAACGCACTGGCCACACGTCTTCGCCGTGATGAAGGCCCTGGCAGACCGCTTCGGTGATGACGGCGTCCGCCTGGTCGTGGCGTTCGACTGACCACGCAGAGGCTCTCATCTCAGCGGACTCGCGAGCCATCCGGCCTGGCAACTCGCACGGTGCTGCAGCCGTCGTCGAGACGGCGTACTCCGTCGTAGCGAGCAGCAGTCAAAAATCGGTGGCCACCCGAGCTGGCCGACCCCCACGCTGTACGCCATGGAAGAACCGCACCGCGGGATCCGCGCGCTCCACACGGCATCCACGATCACCGTCTACCAGGCCTACGCCCCTGAAATTGGAGTGCCCGCTGTCCGCGACGGCCGCTTTCCCTCCACGTGGCTGCGGAGTCGCATGACGTGGATTAAACCCAGCTTCCTGTGGATGATGTACCGCTCCAACTGGGGGACCGGTGCCGGGCAGGAGACCGTTCTTGCCATCGAGATCACTCGCGTCGGCTTCGACTGGGCGCTGCGCCACGCCTGCCTGTCGAGCTACGTTCGCGGCCTGCATCCCGATCGCGGCACCTGGCAGCGTGAACTCAAGCGCGCACCGGCCCGTGTCCAGTGGGACCCCGAACGCGACCTGAACCTGCGTCCCCTGCCGCACCGCTCGCTGCAACTCGGACTCACGGGCGAGGCATCGTCGCGCTACGCGGACGATTGGACCGTGTCCATCAGCGACGTGACTCCACTGGCCCGAGAAATCCGCACACTCGTCAATCGCGGCGATCTGGACTCCGCGACACGACTGCTTCCCCAGGAACAGCGATACCCCGCCGGTGACGAACTGCTCGCCCACCTGCGGCACTGACCAGCAACACGCCGGCAGCCGTTCAGGGCCATGCCGACAGCATGGTTGAGGTCTCTGACAGCGGCTTGATGACCCATGTCAAGCCGCTTTCACAGACTGCATCCACCGTGATCGGGGTGAACGGCCTGCCTTCCTGGGAGGGCTGTACGTTCGGCACGGCGGACGGGCACCACCAGCAGTATCTTGATCGCAACATCAACGGCCACGGCGGGATCGGCGTCTCCCGTCCGATCGGCGTGGCTCCGGCCAAGGGGGAGTTTCGCCATCGACCCTGATCTCCTGGTGGCTTTGTGGAGGGAACGCCATCCGTCGGGCCCTCCCGTCGCTCACACGTTTCGCACTAGGTACGCGGATCGCTGGGTGCGCTTCCACAGCCTTCCCGGCTCGAAGCGCTACCCGGAATCCGAGGACGAATACGCGATCGTGCTGGACCGGTACAGCACGATCCTCGACGAGTTGTTCGCGGGCACGGACGTGTTCGTGGTGACCATGGACTGGTCGAACACACCGACCGGGCACGCGGGCTACCCGACGCCACGACAGATACTGCACCCCGACGGCATCCGCTGGTGGACAGAGTCGGAGCAGGACGACTCCGACCCGCGGTTCCACATCCACACACGTCTGTACGCCGACCGCCGTAGGTGGAACCGTGGCTGCCTCGACGGTCTGTTGCGAGCCGTCGCGGACGAGACGCTCGTTGAAGTCTTCGTTGTCGACACGGAATTGCAGCGCATCCACCATCCCTACGACGGCGGCGCAGACGTCATCCTTGCCACGCCTGCAGAGCGTGACCGTGTGCGTGACCAACACACAGACTGGCTTTCCAGCCACCCAGCCGGCCTGTAAGAGCCGCAGCGGCTCCCCTTTCCCGGCCGGCGCGTAGCGGTCTGTCAACGCGGCTTGATGACCCATGTCAAGCCGTGTTCAAAGTCCTTTCTGGATCCGGTGCGCACTGCGAGACCAGTGCCGGTATATGCGACCGTTTGGGTACTACGGCCAGGCACGGTCCTTGTTACCCTCCAGTCGCGTTGACCTGCGGAGATGGAACGACCGCGCTTCCTTTGCCGAGTGGATATGCGAGACGGTGATTGCTGGCTAGAGTCGTCTTGTTACAACTGGTTGTGGGGACAACCAAAGCGCCTTTCGGCTGCCAACGTCCTGGGGAGGGCCTGCAGCACATGAGTCGTCGCTCTACTGGTTTTGTCGGTGTCTGGGCTGAGATGCAACGGCAGCAGCAGCGCCAACTGGAAGCCGAAGCCAGACGGCGGAGACAGCAAGATCAGCAAGCGCGGGCCTACCAGCGACGAGCTGCTCAGAGCCACCGCGACTACCGGCAGGCAGAAGCTCTACGGCGCACGGAGGAGCTGGACGCGCAGGTTGCGTCGTTGCAAGGTCTTCTTGCCTCGGGTTGCCAGGCTCCGGCCTTTAGGGCTGCCTCTCTCATGCGACCTGAGGAGGTCCAGCCCTTCGCTCCAGGACCACTGGCACAGCCAGTGCCCATGCCGGATTACAATCTCTACCAAACGCAGAGCGGCTGGACTGCGAGTCGCCGGGCCCAGGCGCAGGCCGAAGCACGAGCGCGCTTCGAGCGGGACTGGCAGATTGCTCAAGCCGCGGAGGCGCACCGACAGCAACAGCTGACGTCGTACCAGCGGGAGTACCAGCAGTGGGCCGATACTCAGCTGGCTGATGTACGGCGACACAACGCCGGCGTCGTGGCGATAACCGAAGGCGTTAGGCGCCAGGATCCCGATTCCGTGATCGAGTACTTCTCTGCCGCTCTCTACGCCTCGACGGCATGGCCGGAAGGTTTCCCACGCCAGGTGGCAGCAGCCTACGACCCGGCCGCCCGGCAATTGGTGCTGGATTGGGAGTTGCCTGCCTACAGCATCGTGCCGGAGGTCAAGGCTGTTCGGTACATGTCCGGCGTCGACCAGGACAAGGAGACTCCCCGCCCAGCAGGCCAGCGCCGTTCTTTGTACAGGGAGGTTCTGGCTCAGTGCATGCTGCTTGTTTTGCACGAGCTGTTCGCCGCAGACGAGCTGGGTGCGCTTGAGTCAGTGACCTTGAACGGGTTCGTCGATGGGCATGACCCTACAACGGGCCGACCGGGCCAAATTTTCCTCGCAACCGTCATGGCCTCGCGCTTTTCGTTCCGTGACCTGCACCTGGCGCAGGTGGACGCAGGTAGTTGCCTGGCTGACGCCCTGCGCGGGCAGCTCTCGGCTCGGCCGGACCAGCTCGCACCGGTACGGCCGAGTAGGCGGCCCCAGGATGTCGGGAACCGCATTGTCGCCCATGGCAGCGATGAGGAGCCGGACCTGTTCGCAATGGACCCGATCGCCTTCGAGAATCTCGTTGCCGATCTCTTCCGGGCTATGGGGATGCAGGCGGTGACCACCCAGCGCTCCAACGATGGTGGTGTAGACGTCGACGCACTGGATCCGGCACCGATCCGAGGCGGCAAGATCGTCGTGCAGGTGAAGCGCTACCGCAACACGGTGCCGCCCACCGCTGTGCGCGACTTGTATGGAACCGTGCAGGACGCCGGCGCCAACAAAGGTGTCCTCGTGACGACGTCAGGGTTCGGCCCTGGCTCGCACACTTTCGCCAACGGCAAGCCGCTGGAACTCATCTCGGGCCCCGAACTCGTGGATCTGTTGCATCGTCATGGGCTGCGTGGGCGGCTTGGTGACGGCGCTCGGCAAGTCTCAGCACAGCCGACGCCCTCCGTGCCGGACACTCGGCTGCCAGACGATTACAACGTCTTGGGCATGTCGTGGACTGGAAGCGTCGCCTTGGACGTGTGCGCTCTCGTCTGCCGTGGCAACCGGGTCCTCAGTGACGATCACTTCGTCTTCTTCAACAACCCGCAGACGCCGGACGGCTCAGTGCGTGCTCTCCCGGCCACTGCACCTGACAAGGCCGCGATCTGTGTCTCCTTCGACGGGTTGCCCAATGAGGCCGACCGGTTCGTGCTCGTGGCGGCCATCGACCCAGAGGTCAACCCGAACGCCGACCTCTCCGGTTTCACGGACGCCTGCATCCGCCTGCTCGACCCGGGGCTGGCTGAGCTGGGACAGCTTGAAGTCTCCGACGGCCGGACGCGCGAAACCGCCTTGGTACTCGGCTCCTTCCGCCGAAGATCGAACGGAGACTGGGACTTCGTCCTGGGCGGCAAGGGCTACACGGGCGGCTTGGAGGAACTCGTTCAGGATTTCGGCATCGAGGTGGAGTAGCTCCACCTGGGTCCAGAGCTGCCGCGCTGGATGAGGGCTGTGAAAGCGGCTTGGTGATCCACGTCATCCGGTCCCGCTGCCAGGCTTCCGGGAAGCGACCGTCTCGGGCCGCGGGAAGACCGATCTCCGGACGTACGCCTGGTAGACGGTGACCGTGGAAGCCGTGTAAAGGGCGCGGATTTGGTGCTTGGGTTCTGCCACGGTGACCAGCGTGAGGGCACCATTCGATGCGTTCCATCGAATTAGCGGCACACTTGGCTGTCGAGCCCTCGGTAGCAGATGAGGGTGCAGGCGATGCAGGTGAAGGCCAGGAAGTGGTCGGCTTTGCGTTCGTAGCGTCGGTGGAGACGGCGGCAGCCGGCGAGCCAGGCCGTTGGTGCGTTCGATCGTCCAGCGATGCCTGCGTCGCCGCCGTCCGCGGCGGGAGCGGATCGGCGGTATGCCCTTCACCAGGGGATAAGAGCCTGGCTGTCGTGCAGGTTCGCTCCCCGAGATCCCGACAGACAGGGGCAGACCGGGGGTTGTCGCGCTGCTGGGCACTTGCTGGCTGGAGCTGCTGCTCGTGGAGGAGCGGACCCTCAGCTGTTCTGGATGCGCCGGGCCGCAGCCACGAGTTCGGCCGGCAGCGCGGGACCGGCACACGCGTGATCAATCAGCAGGTCCCGGTACGAGTCGTTCGGCAGATGCGGCGCCAGTTCGATGAGTTCGCTCAGATCGGCACGTGAGCCGGTCAGTCGTGCACGGTAGGCAGCCCCGGCCGCGCGAAGTGAGAGCTCAGCCGGCTCGTGCCTCATCCCCTGATCGATCAGCCGGACGGCAGAGGTGAAGTCGCCTTGCTCAGCACGCACGTCGGCCAGGTCGAGATAGAGCGACCAGTTGGCCGGTTCCAGGGCACAAGCGCGCTCGAACGCCGTCGCGGTCTGCTGAAGATCACTCAGCTTGCGCCACGTGCCTGCTCGCACAACTTCCGTCAGCATGATCCGCTCAATGGAGTCCGCCTGGTCGCAGAGGGCAAACGACGCGTCGGTGAGACCGCATGCCCGCAGCAAGATCGCCATCTTCGCCAACGCCTCCGGCAACGGCTGGCGGGCAGAGATCACGTCGATGGCTTCGAACCAGGGCCGAAATCGTTCCCGCATGGCTTCGGTGTCCAGATCATGGCCATAGTCCATCGTCCGCATCGCGGCCTCGGCCAGCGCATCGGCACTCACCACACCGAGAAATCGTTCATCGCTGAACCAGGGGGCGTTGGCCCAGGCGATGTCGGGTCGCACGCCCGTGACCGATCCGATCGCCAGCGCCGCGCCGTCCATGTCGTCCTGAAGGAAGCTGATGTACGACTGCGCCAGTACCGTCCTCAAGGAGTCGGCACCCTGGACGACCTCGGCCAGCTCCGACGGCTTGTCCCTCCACAACTCGGCAAGAACCGCATAGGGCTCGGGGTTCTCAGGTGCGGAGGCGATGGCACCCGCCAGATAGTGCACGGCTACTGATGGGCTGCCCCCGCAGTGCGCCATCACCCGCGCGAGACCTACTCCAGCTGCTACCGCCCGATTCGACATCGTCCGAGGATATCCCTGGTCCGGCCTTTGTCGGCCGTCGCTCATGGTTCGCTGGACACGATGATTTCCAGCTCCCCTTCGACGGGGCGTTTCGGGTGTCCGTCCGACATCCCTCCTCTGGACACCCGACCACTAAGGAACTGTCCTGCTCCCGGAAGCGGGTTACGCCCTTCTCGCGGGAACCCCGGCTTTCATGGCCGCGGCCGTCAATGAAGGCATCGACTCCGCACGGGCACGCTTCAGCCGTTACGCCCGCACGGTCGCGGAACAGTGCCCCTCCCTGACGGCCGTCGCAGCCGCCTACCCAGCCGCGCACAGGGCGTGGCCCCATCCTTCCGACGTCGATCCGGAGAGCGCTGCAGCGCGCCAACTGTCCCTCCTGGACGAGTTCACGCGGGGCACCCGCAACGCATCGGACTTCGCCCACGGCTGGAGGGAAACCCGGCGCGCCTCGCAGGCGAATGGCGAACGGATCCAAGGCTCCCTCGAAGGCCTCTTCGACCGGGTGCTCATGCTCCTCGAGGACTACTCCCCCGATCCCGACCTCGTAGAGCCCGGCGACCTCTCTGACACAGACCTCCAGGCAGCGGTGAGCGAGGCTTGGAACGCGTTCGACGGCGGTGAGCACCCGTGAGAATGAACGACAGAATGTCCCATCTCGTAGGAACGAACCTGCCCAGCACCGCTGTATCCGGCTTGCAGGGCTGCCAGTGGGTAGGCGCCGCTTTCGTTTCCGCTTCCGGCCCGGAAAGGCAGGACCGACTCCTACGACGCTCACTCGCTTACGCGTGCCTGGCCCTGCTAGAGATCTTTAACGGTGTGGGTTACGTCGGGTCGTGACAGCTGTCGGCGGCATCCATGTCCTCGACGACGATGCCGACGTTGTCCATCCGCTGAATCGCCATGCTGGTGTCTCCTTCTTCCTCGTGCGGCCGGTGGTGGCCGCTGATGTCCCTGGGACGGTGCCGGTGGCACGTTCTTGACATCCTCGGACCGTCGAACTCCGAAAAATCTGGATCGCGCCTCAGCACCGCTACAGCAGACCCGCGAGCCAGGCGCCACCACCGAGGGTGAGTGCGGCGCAGGTGGCCGCTCCCAGGCGCGATGCGCCTGGGAGCGGATGTACGAGAAGGTTGTTTGTGCGAGTCTGGTGCCGAGCGATGAAGGAGGCCCGGGATGGCGCTGAACGATCTTGCTGCGGAGGGGCGCCTTCGGAAACTCGGCGGCGTCCTCGCGCTCACGGCGGTCTACTGGTTTCCCGTTCGGCGATGCTTCAGCCGGTGGGGAACCACGCCTGAGGAGCTTGCGCGCGTGATGCCCGGCGACGCGTTGATCCCCAATCCGACGGACATGTCGATGCAGGCGATCACCGTGAATGCGCCTCCAGAGGACATCTGGCCGTGGTTGGTGCAGATCGGCTACCAGCGCGGCGGGCTGTATAGCTACGACTGGCTCGACCGGCTCTTCGGCTTTCTCGATCGCCCAAGCGCGACGCGCATCCTCCCCGAGTTTCAGCACCTTGCCGTCGGTGACAAGATCCCCTGGGGGCACAACACAGAGCTCGCCGTGGGAGTTGTGCAACCGCTTCGCGCACTCGCGCTGAGTTACGAGGATCGCGGCTTCAAGTGGGTCTGGCAGTTTGTTCTGCATCCGCTCGACGATCAACGCACACGATTTGTCACGCGCGGCAGCGAGCACGTACCGAAGAAGGTGCTCTGGTGGCTGGGCATGCGCATCATGGAGCCGGCGGCATTCATCATGACCCGCCGCTTTCTCCTCGGCGTCAAGGAGCGGGCCGAAGCGTCGCGCGCACAGACCGGCCGGTCCGGAAAGACAGAACAAGAACTCGGAGCATTCTCCTCGTAGTCGTGGCACGCATCCGTGATGGGATCCGGCTCCTGGTGGTCGACCGCACCGGCCCAGTGTCGCGGCGCCCGGTCCATCCGCTCGGCCGCCTGCATCCGTACCGTCTCCCGGCGCCGACGCCCCGCAGCGGTCAGCCCGTCCCCATCCACGGCGGCCGGGCCAGCGTCCAACACAGCTTCCAAGTGACGGAGTTGTTCCGCATCGAGCTTGCAGCGGGCGCCGCCGGGGCCCTTTGAGACCAGAGCCTGCCGACCGCCCGAAGCCAACGCCCGCCGCCACCGGTTCGCCGACATCCGGGTCACCCTGAACCGTCGGGCCACCTCCCGGTCACTGGCTCCGGCAGCCTCGATCAGATCGGCGGCTGCGAGCCGGACTTGCTCACGCCGAGAACGTTCCTCGGCCGTCAATCCACCGCCATCGGGATACCTCACCCTCCCGGCATAGCGCGGCCCACGACAGCTGTCACGACCCGACGTAACCCGCACCGTTAAAGATCTCTAGCCGCTCCTGAGGAATGCACGCACCCCATCCTGGGATACATCTCCCTTTCCGAGGGCGGCTTTTCGGAGGACACCCTCACCGCCAACGTCACCTTTTGCACCAGTCGTTCACGTGTTCCGCCCTACGTCGGCGACATTCGAAACCATCGCGAGGAAGCGCTGCTCGAACTCACCAGAGGCGAGGCCAGGAAATTGCTGTTCGAGTCTGCGTTCCGCAATCACCAGGAGCTCGACGTAACCGTGGTCGAGAGGAGTTCCGACCCGAGCGTCCCGGCATCGACCTACGATGCCCCGATGCAGACACTTCACCGGCACCTCCCTGATCACCGACGACGTTCCGGCCCTCGCCGCCTTCTACGCCGCTGTCCTGGACGCAGAGATCGAAGGTGGCGACCCCTTCGCCCGGGTGACGGTCCCCGGTGCCGTCCTGTCGTTCCTCTCCACTCAGGGCATGGAGTCGATGGTGCCCGGCTCGATGGCCGGCGCCGCGAGCGGCGGCTTCACGCTGGAGTTCCAGGTCACTCACGTGGATGCGCGGCACGAGCGTCTGCTGGGCCGGGGTGTCGAGATCCTCAAGCCCCCGACAGCCCAGCCGTGGGGACGGCGCTCGGTGTGGTTGCGTGACCCGGACGGCAACATCGTCAACCTCTACCAGGAGGCGTGACGGGCGAACCGGGCACAGAAAGGACCTACGAGACGGGTTCCCTTCGCCGGTATTGTCCGGATCAGGTGACTGGGGGTCGCCTTCCAGTCTTCGGACCTTTCGGTCTTCCGACCTTCCGGCCTCTCAGCCCGACCGTCGACGTCGGCACCGGCGGAGACCGTCTGCCTCACGCCAATGTCGGCTACTCCGGTCGAACTCCCTCACTCGTCCCGTAGGCCAATTACAGGATAGAACCTCTGCGCACGAAGAGAACCCCTGGAATAGTGATTTTTTTGGGCAAAAACGGATGGAATGCCTAGCCCACCGGCCCCAGCCCGCTCCAACTCCGCCCCATCACCATCTCCCCCGCCCATCGCTCCGGCAACCGCCGCGCCTCCTGCTCCGGAGCCGCCAGCGACACCTGCTGGGCGCCCGCCACCACGGACCGTTCCTGCTGGTGGGTGCCCTCGCTGCAGCAGGCGCACAGCATCCGCACGCTGCTCGCGGGCTCCGCCCCGAAGCCGTGCTCAGTGAACGGTCGACCAGCGCCTCCAGGTCGGCCGACTCCCCGGCGTGCACCGTAACCTCCAGGGTCGGCAGGTCCGACGCCTCGAAGAGCATCAGCTCGTCGAAGACGGGATACGTCGTGCCGTCGACGATCCGCTCCCCGTTCGGCACCCCGTCGTGGACGACGATCTCGCCGTACCGCCGACCGCCGGTCACCGGCACATTGACCACCCGCCCGCGCGTGGGGCACAGCCGCTCGATCCACACGACCTCCCGCTCACCGCCGGAGTCCAGCCGTACACAGGCGTTGCCGAAGCGGCCCACGAGCTCGCCCTCCCCGTCCGGGACGTCGATCCCGAAGCCGGTCCAGGCGTCCCGAGCGGTCGCCCACTCGCGCTGGATCGTCGCCGCTATGCCGAGGTTCCAGTACGCGGGGTCGCCCTCGCCCCGCGGTGCCCGGGCGGCGGCCTCGCGGCCCAGGTCGTAGGCCTTCTGCCAGTTGCGCAGGAACTTGTACGCGAGCGCGGCGTCGTACCACCACACCGCGCTCTGCTTCTCGTCCGGGAAGTGCGCGAGGACCTGTTCGAAGCGGCTGGCCGCACGCAGCCAGTCCTCTGCGTCCCACGCCTGGTACGCCTGCTTGATCAGCTGCTTGGCCTCAAACTTGCGCACGCTTCCCCACCCATCCCGTGAACCTCACGTGAAACAGAAACCCGGGGAGCGTACAGCGAGGCGCCTACAGTCCTGTTCGAGGCATCGACAGTTCCTATTCCTCCGGTGGAAACACCGCCTCCCCGCTCCCCACCAGCGTGATCACGATGGCCTCCACCGGGCAGCTCTCCGCCGCCGCCAGGACCTGTTCGCCCGCGTCCGTGTCGGGGTCGACCGGGTGGGACTGGCGGGCGGTGTCGAGGCGGAAGGCGTCCGGGGCGTGGTGGATGCACTGGGCGGAGCCGATGCACAGGGAGCGATCGACCTCGACGTGCCAGCGGTCACCCATGACCGCTCACGCCTCCCAGCCGGCCGGGAGGTGGATCATCTTGTGTTCGAGATACTCGCCGTAGCCCTCCGGGCCGAACTCCCTCCCCAGCCCGGAGTTCTTGTAGCCGCCGAACGGGCCGAGCATGTCCAGGCTGAAGGTGTTGACCGAGTACGTGCCGGTACGGACCTGCCGCGCCACCTCGATGCCGTGCCCGACGTCCGCCGTCCACACGCTGCCGGACAGCCCGTAGTCCGAGTCGTTGGCGATCTTCAGCGCCTCGGACTCGTCGCCGTACGGGAGCAGGCAGATCACCGGGCCGAAGATCTCCTCCCGGGCGATCCGCATGGAGTTGTCGACGTCGCCGAAGAGGGTCGGCTCCACGTACCAGCCGCGGTCCAGGCCCGGTGGGCGCCCGCCGCCGGTGAGGATCTTCGCGCCCTCCTCCTGGCCGATGCGGATGTAGTCGAGGTTCCTGCGCTGCTGCCTCTCGGCCACCAGCGGGCCCACCTGGGTCGCCGGGTCCAGCGGGTCGCCGACCACCAGCGCGCTCGCGGCCGCCGCGAAGGCGTCGGCGAACTCGTCGTAGCGCGAGCGCGGCAGCAGAATGCGGGTCTGGGCCACGCACGCCTGCCCGTTGTTCATCCAGGCCGCGGAGACGATCCCGGGGACGGACGTCTCGATGTCCGCGTCCGGCAGGACGATCGCCGCCGACTTCCCGCCCAGTTCGAGGGTGACGCGGGTGAGGTTGCGGGAGGCCACCTCCATCACGCGCTTCCCGGCCGCGACCGAGCCGGTGAAGGAGACCTTGTCGACGCCCGGGTGCCCGACCAGGTACTCGCTCACCTCGCGGTCCGCCGGGAGGATCGACAGGACGCCCTCCGGCAGCCCGGCCTCCCTCGCGATGTCGGCGAGGATGTACGCGTCCAGCGGCGACTCCGGCGACGGCTTGAGGATCACCGTGCAGCCGGTGAGCAGCGCGGGCGCGAGTTTCGCGGCGGCCACGAACTGCGGGACGTTCCAGGGGACCACGGCCGCGACCACCCCGACCGGCTCGCGCCGCACGAGGATCCTGCCGAGCACTCCGTCGCGGGTCTCCTCGTACGTGAAGTTCCGCGCGACCGTGATCGCCGCGTCCCACACCATCATCGCGCCGAGGGCCTGCGCGAGGACGCTCCAGGAGTACGGTGATCCGTTCTCCGACGAGATCACCCGGGCGATCTCCTCGTGCCGTACGGCGATCGCGTCCTTGATGCGGGTGACGACCTCGATCCGCTCGTCGAGCGACAGCCGCGGCCAGGGCCCCTCGTCGAACGCCTTGCGCGCCACGGCCACCGCCCGGTCCACGTCGGCCGAAGAGGCGTGCGGCACCCGCCCGATGACCTCTTCCGTGTGCGGCGAGACCACCTCGATGACGTCCTTGCCGAGCGGGTCGGTCAACTCCCCGCCGATGAACAGCTGTCCGTGTTCCATGAGCTCGGCCATGGCGACTGCCTCCTGAGGAGCCGGCGATCCCGTTCCCGGACGGTGGTTCCCGTTCCTGACGGTGTCTTCTGACGGTGTTTCAGAACTGATACCAGTTCTAGTTAAACTAGGCCAGACCTAACGCCAGATAGGCCCCCACCAGCGGGTTCACCGCTGGTGGGGGGCTACTTCATGCCGCGTGGGCCGTCTGTGGGCCGTCATCGCCCTCACGAGCGGCCCGATACACGCCGTCGACCGCCCGCCGCGTGCGGCTCTCGCTGCTCGGCATGAGGTGCGTGTAGACCCGCAGGGTGAACCCAGGGTCGCTGTGCCCCAGGTAGCGGCTCAACGCCTTGATGTTCTCCCCCGCGTCGAGCAGGACGGACGCGTAGAAGTGCCTGAGCGCATGCATGCCGTCCTCGCGCGATTCCGCGATCCGTTGGCCCTGCTCAGGCTCAGGGAGGACTCCAGCGGACACCAGGGCGGGCTTCCAGGCATCCCGGTTGAAGTTGTGCCGCACGAGCGCACCGCCTTCGGGAGCGGTGAACATAAGCTTCTTCGTCACGGGCTGCCCTCCTGGGACAAGCCACGGCAACGTCACCTCCGTAGGCGGAAATCGCTTCATGTGAACCGCGAATGCCTGCCCAACCCGCTCGGGCAGCGGAACGTCACGCACCTTGCCGCGCTTCGGAGGTGCGAATACGGCCTGATTGTCGACCAACTTCACCTGATAGCCGACGTGCAACCACCCTTTCAGGAAGTTGATTTCATCGACAGGGAGACCAAAGATCTCGCCCTGCCGTAGGCCGCAACCACCGCCCGCGTCCACCATGGCGCGGTAGCCCTCAGACAGGGCGGCACGTACGGCGAATACGCGCTCGGCCGTCCAGGGCCGCACTCGACTGGGCACCATTGCCGGCGCCTTCACTGAGGCTGCACGGCAGGGGTTCTTACTGATCAATCCGTCGTCCAAGGCTGCCGTGAATACGGCGGAGACGTTGGCGAAGATGACCCGCCGGTACGACGCGGCAAGACCCTTGTCTTCCAACTGCCTTGACCACGTGCGGATTTGCTCCGGCTGGAAGGAGCTGAGCGGGCGGGAACCGATGTGCGGGTAGGCGTGCAGCCTGAGTCGGGACTCTGTGCCCGCTCGGGTGGAAACGTCGGTCGTCTGCGCAGCGACCCAGCGTTCGGCGTACTGCTGGAAGGTGGTGCGGCCAGCCTTGGGATCGACGTACTGCCCCCGCGCCATGTCGGCCTCAATCTGGGCAAGCCACTGATCGGCTAGACGCTTCTTGCCGTCGGGGAAGCTCTTGGACTTCTCGGTTCCGTCCGGGCCGACGTACCGGGCCCGGTAGCGCATGCCCGTGCCGTACCGGTCGGTCTTGACGCGGATGGTCTTGCCGTTGGCGTCCTTCTCGGTTTTGTACCAGCGGTCTTGGATGTGGCCGGCCATGTGGCGGCGGTCCCTTCTCGACAAGCAGCAGGGAGAGCCGCCGATAGCGGCTCTCCCTCTGTCTTTGGTGGGGTATTCGGTCAGGCGGTGTCGCGCTCGGCGTCCTTGCGACCGGTGACGTATGCGCGCACGTCAGCGGGGTCGTAACGGATGTACTTGCCGATTCGGAAGCCGGGCGGGCCGATGCGCTTCTTGCGCCACTGGTAGACGGTTTCCTTGGGCACCTTGAAGATCACAGCTATGTCGTCAGCGGTGAGGTACCGGTCCGGGAGACCACCCCGGAGGATGGCGCGGGGGTCGTCTCGGACGGGGGCGGGCGCGCTCACTGAGTCCTCCACGAGTTGGAAATACATTGCTCTGAGTCGCGACTCATCGGCACTCAGCGGCGCTCAGAGGGGGCTTGAGAGGCGATGAGTCGCGACTCAGGCAAATGTGGTTCGGACATGTTCAGCGTGATCCCGGTGTAGGTGACCACCTGCCGGCCGTACGCGTCGCGGGGCCTGGAGCGGCTGAGTTGGGGGACGACGGAGAGCAGGTTGCGGCCGAACACCTGCTTGGTGCCAGGGCGGACGCCGTTGTCCTCGGCCCACTCCCGCCAGACGTTCCACAGCGCGTCCACGGGCACGGAGCAGGTGGGTCCGGTGGTGCAGCGTTCCCGGATGAACGCGGAGGTGGGTGAGGCGGTGTCCTGCATGGTGGTGATGGCTTCACGACTGGAGGCCGGTTCGGTGATTCGGCCGGTGCGCTGGAGGCGGGCGAGCCCTTCCAGGGCCCAGTTGAGAATGCCGGGCATCTCGGCAACGAGCCGATCGAACAGGGTGGGATCTTCCTTGCCCAGCCAGGACACCGTCATGTTCAGCAGGATGAAGCGGCGGGCGATGACGCCGGAGGAGTCGCCGAAGTGCGGCAACTCGTTGGACAGGATCACCAGCCGGGTGGGCAGTTTGCCGGTCCACACGGCGCGGTATTTGCGGTCGATGTCGATGGTGTCCTCGCCGGAGATGGTCAGGAGCCGTTCGACGACTTGACTGTTGTCGTTGCCGGACAGCCGGGCGTCGGCGATGACCGCGAGTGGCTTGCCGATCAGGGTGGACAAGCCGAAGTTGGTGCCGAGTCCGGCGAGCGTGGGCCCGGCAAGATTCTCTTTGCCGACCAGCTCTTTGAGGACGCGGGCGATGGTGCCTTTGCCGGAGCGGGACGGGCCGACCATGAGCAGGATCTTCTGTTGGTCGGTGCGGCCTGAGAGGACGTAGCCGAACCACTCTTGAAGGGCCTGGATGGCGTCGGGGTCGTTGGGCCAGATTTGTGTCAGGAACGCTTCCCAGGTCGGTGCGGTCGCCTCTGGGCGGTAGGCGAAGGGGACGGACACGAGGTTGAAGAAGTCAGGGGTGTGCGGCAGCAGTGCGCGGTCCCGGATGCGCAACAGGCCGTTCTCGCATGCCACGATCGGCCCGTCGTCCTGTTCGCTCTCTGCGTCTGTCCAGGTGGGAGCGTCGACCTCGGTGGGCAGCAGGGTGATGGACCCGAGGGCATCGAGCAGGTTGCTGATCTTTGGTTTCGTGGGTGCCCAGGCACGCTCCTCGGTCTGGCCGTCCTTGGCTGGCGCCCGGTAGACGGCGTGCTCCAGGCGCTCATACATGGCCTTGCGGACCTGCTCTTCGTCCAGCTCCCGCCAGCAGGTGCCGTTCCAGCGCATCCAGGACGTGCGCCAGCGGCGGCATACGGGCTGTCCGTCCTGGGTCTGCCAGTCGGGCAGGATGCGGCGGGCCACGGCCATGGGGTTGGACGGCGGCGGAAGTTCTTCGGTCTCGGTCGTGGTGGGGTCCGTCATGCCGCAGTCCTCCCTTCCCTGGGTGCGCGGAGCGGGCAGTTGTCGCGGTGGGCGGTGTGGTCGGTGATCAGGGCGTGCACGCGGCGCTCGCCGACGGCGGTGCGGTGCCGGCCGCACAGGCACGTCGACGTCGCGCTCGGGGTGGCGCCGTACGGTGCGCGGATGTGCAGCCAGGCGACGGGATACCGGCCGTCGCCCTGCTGCGGGTCAGGGCATGTTCGGACGCCCTTGCGGGCGGCGACTTTCGGCGCGCCGACGGCCGTCGTGTCCACGGGCTGCGGAGCGGCGGACGGCCCGGACGGGGTCTCGGTGATGCTCTTCAGGGAGAGGCGGGGAGGGGTGCTCATGCTGCATCCCTCCTGGTCTGGTTGTGGGCGATGGACCAGTTGAGGGCGCTGCGGAGGGTGGAGCGGCACTCGGACGCGGCGAGTCCAGCCGCCTCGCCTGCCTCCTGAAGAGCCTGCTCAACCACGTGCCGGGGGAGGTCGCCCCACGCGACGAACCGTCCCAGGGCGCGCGCCGCAACGAACAACTTCCGCTCGCGCTCCCCGAGTTGGGCCGTGGCTACGTTCCGCGTCTCGTTGGCGAGCGCTACATCCGCGTATCGGCGAGATTGCCCCGATAAGGCCACTGAAGGGGCCTGAGAAGCCTTGGGTGCGGGTTGCAGGATGCTTTGCAGCCACGAGGGCAGAGAGGCCGTTACGGGGCCACACAGGGCTTCGTAGGCTCCTGCGAGGGTGATGCTGCCGGCAGCGACGACGTAGCCGCCCCAAGCGCGGGTGTCGACCAACTCGCCGACGGCTCCTGCCGTGTTGGCGAGGCGGATGCCGTTCGGGGCGGTGAAGTACAGGTGCTGTCCGCCGCTCGCGGTCCGGGTGCAGTAGGTGGTGGGGACGGCATGCCCGGCGCGCTCGCAGAGCGCTCCAAAGGTCGCCGCGCCGCTAGGCGCGTCCGAACTGCCCTTGTCCTTCGGCACGTCCAGGTCGACGACCAGCAGCCCGGAGGGGCCGGTGGCGATACCGACGTTGAACGGCGCCCCCGACCAGGCGGTCCGGATGCGGTCGGCGTCGGTGGTGGCACGCTGCTCCCACTTCAGGTGGCCGCTCGCGCACGGGCCGGTGCGGGTGCAGGTGCGTTCTCCGTGGAGGGCGGGCCGCTTGCTGCCGGGCCGGAGCGGAAAGACGTGCCAACCGCGTTCGGCGGCTTCCAGCGCTGCGCGTAGCAGCGCGGAACGGGGGTCATGGGTCATGCTGGATGTCTCCAGTCCTGTTGCAGGGTGCTGGGTGATGAGGGCGGCCCCGCGTTCTTGGCGGAAGGGGGGTCGCCCTTTTGCCTGCGCCCCGGGAAATGGGGCGGCAGGGTGTCAGTGGGGGTGGTTAAGGTCGCGCCATGACGACGAGCGTTGATCTTGTGCCCGGTTTGGTGACGACGCGCGATGCCATCGCGGCGGCCTATGGCTGCGGGACGTTCCAGGGCATCGAGCCGGCTGACGAGGCGGGCATGGTGTTCGTGTACTCCGACCCGTCGGCGGGTGAGGAGTACGGCTACACCTTCGATGGCCGCGCCGAAGACGACGAGTTCGGGCCGCTGTACCTGTACACCGGCGCCGGCGCCAATGGACACCACAAGCCTTCAGGCCGCAACGGGTCCCTGATCACCCATGCCGAAAAGGGCCGCGAGGTGCATCTGTTCGTCGCGCACGGCAGGGTGCCGGGTAGCGGTGCGATGCAGCAGCGCTACATCGGTCAGATGGTGCTGGACCCGATCAAGCCGTACGACGTTCGGCGCGGGCCCGGCAAGGACGGGTTGATGCGCAACGTGCTCGTCTTCCGGTTCCGGCCGGCTGAGGGAACCACGCCAGCGTGGACGGAGGCAGACCGGATGCCGGCCGCCGCGAAGTCGGATGTCGAGATCGTCGAACCCGTCGTTGAGGTGCCGGAACCTGTCGCACTGCCGAAGCAGAGCGGAGCGAAGGTCAAGAGGACCGAGCAGCACAGCACCGCCGAGACCGTCGCGGACATTCCTGCCGGGCAGCGCAAGGTGCTGCGCCGTGAAGGAGAGTTGGTCAAGGCGTTCGTGGCGCATCTGACCGCGGCCGGCCACAAGACCCACAGCTTCCAGATCACCATCGAGGGTGAGCCCGGGGCGCTGACGCCTGACCTGTACGACGCGACGGATCACGCGCTGTACGAGGCGAAGGGACTGACGACCCGGGCTAATGTCCGAATGGCTATCGGGCAGTTGGCCGACTACCGCCGCCACATCCCCGGGCGCAGGGAACTGCGGGTTGCTGTGCTGCTGCCCAGCGAGCCCACCGAGGATGTGAAGGATCTCCTCGGTGAGGAGTACGTAGAGCTGGTCTACCAGACCGACGACGGCGGCTTCGCCGGCTGGCCGCTCGCCTACAACCAGCCATAGCCGGCACGGCATTGCCCTGCTAGCCGTGGAAGTGGTTCCGCTTGATGACGGCGCGGCGGATGTTCACCGTCGTGCCGCCCTTGCGGCTGCTCGAGCCGAGCACCTGCACGGCGATCCATCCGCCGAAAATGACGGCGGCGAGCGTGATGAGCTGGGTGATCAGCGCGGTCAGGGCGGTGATGAATGTGGTGAGCAGCAGCAGTCCGCCACATACGGCAAGGAACCCGACGCCCCCGAGGGCGACGTTCACGGCAGCGCCGGAGACGGGCGGTTTCGCCGCGATCGGTTCGGGCTTGGCGGGTTCGAGGGCGTAGCCGGTGACCACGCGGCCGTCGGGCAGGACGATGCTCGTCACCGCCGGAACGGTGCCCGGCTGGACGGGAACGTGCGGCGCCGGAACCGCGACGATGGGCTGTATCGGGGTGGGTTGGCGGACTTCCACGGCCCGTTCGGCGGACACCTGGCGGGCGGGTTCGGGGTACATGCGGAATCCCTTCCGGCAGTGGGTCAGGGAGGAAGAGACACCCCCTTCCGGAGGCGTTGTGGAGGGGGTTTTCGGGCGCTGACCTGGGGTGCCTCCCTGCCTCCCTGAGTGATCATCAGTGCAGGTCAGGGCCAGGGAGCCGGGGCAGGGAGGGGGTCAGGGAGTTCTCCCTGCCTCCCTGCCCCGGGCGGGAATGGCTCCCTGTCACTGGGAGGCGGAAGCGGAACCGTCGCCGTCGCGGTTGGCGAGGGCACGGGCGAGGCGGTCACGGCCCACGACCATGACCCCGTCGGACTTGTACGGCTCGGCTCCTGTGCCGTCCAGGACGCGCTTGAGATCGAGGAACGACCACTTGCCGTATGCGTCCGCGTTGAGCACCGCGAGCCGCTTGAGAACGTCCTGCGTGCGCACCCGGGTCGCGTCGCCGACCACGGAGGCGATGTCCGCGAGCGGGTCACGCTCCTCGCCTCGGTCGACGACGTGCAAGGTGGTGACCCCGTCGCGCATCGCCTTGGCACGCTCCGCGATCGCGGTGGCGTCCTCGGTGCTGATGTAGTGCGTGCGCACCGTGATGGACGACTGCCCCTTGGGGATCTCGATCCCGTCGGAGGCGACCACGAGGGTGCCCTTGTCCAGACCCGGACGCAGCAGGTTCGGCGCGGCGCCGCCGTCGACCGCCTTGTCTCCCAGCGCCATGCGGGCCTGGGACTCCGTGCCCAGCGCGAGCGAGGCGCGGGTGTGGGCGCCCTCGCGAACGAGCTTGGGGAGGTTCTGGTCGGTGGGGTCCTGGGTGCCCTGCCACAGCAGCACGTTCACGGCTCGCCCCTGGTTGTGGATCTTCCGGGCGGCCATGAAGTACCGGGATGTGGCGCTGGAGCCACCGTACGGGCGCTTTTCCTTGTCCTTGACCGGGCACATGAACGCCACCTGCGCCTCGTCCACGATGACGACCAGCAGCGGGAACTCCGTGCCGGGCGGCGCCTGGAGACGGCGGTTCATCTCCTCCACGGCGTCCTCGGCCATCTCGGTCACCTGGATGACGTGGTCATCGGTCGGCCCCTGGATCAGGACGGTGGCGAGCCCGTCGAACATGGCCCAGTCGCCGGCGCCCTTGAGGTCGCCCATCCAGAACTCGACCGACCGGTCCAGGGCCAGCCACAGGGCGAGGGCGCGCAGGGCGGCGGTCTTGCCCTGGTTGGACAGGCCGGTGATGAGCAGGTGGCGTTGATACACGCTCAGGCTCGCAGCATCCCCGCGCAGGTCCTGCCCCCAGGGGGCGCGGCCCTTGGCGTAGTCGGCGGTCAGTGTCTCGTCGGTGACCAGCGGGGACGGGCCGATCGGCTCGTCCAGCGCGCCGGAGTCGGCGATCCACAGTCGGACCGTGCGGGCGGCCTCGGGGATGGTGATGAAGACTTCGTGTTCGTGCCGGGTGAGGTTCTCGGCGAGCTTGCGCCGCTTGTTCTGCACCTCGTTGGTCGACACTCCGGACGGGAGCGTGACGTCGACTTCCACGCCACATCCGGCGATCCGGATCGGAGACAGCATGGACGCGCCGGCGTCGCCCATCTCCTTGATGGCGCCCCGCAGCGGAGCGACCCCCAGGTCACGCAGGGCCTTGACCACGATGGACGGGGTAATCGGCTCACCCTCGCCGGATCGAACGTTCGCGGGCAGCGCCCAGGCGGGGGCGGCCTGCTGCTTGCTGCCGACCGTCCACAGCGCCAGCAGGGCCAGGAACGGGCCGATGACGAGGGCGGGACCCCACACGATCTGCACGATCCTGATGAGCAGGCCAATGAACTCGATGGTGGCCGCGAGCGGGGTGATGACGTCGCCGACGTCGTGGTTGTTGATGGCCATCACGACCCCGAGCGCCACCAGGACGCCGATGCTCATACCGACGCCGACTCCGACGGTTTTGGCAGCGTCGACGGGCGAGTGGAGCAGGTCCATGCGGCGGCGGTGGCGGGCCTCGCGGAAGCGCTGGAGGCGGTCCTCCCACTCTTCGGCCACCTCGAAGTTGCCGGCAGCCTCAGCGGCACGCAGCATGCGCTCATAGCGGGCGCCGGTCTTGCCGTCCCAGGCGCGACGGGCCACGATCCGGCCCCCGTTGACGGTGTAGAGGCTGTGCCGCGCGACCGCGCGCACGGTCGTCTTGGTGGTCTCGTGGGTCACCGCGTGCTTCACCGCGCGGCCGGAGCGCACCCACAGCGGCACGGGCTTGGCGGGCGCCGGGTCGGGCACCACGGTCAGCGTGGTCACGCTCGCCTCATCGGCGGTCGGTTCGGTGTTCTTGTGCAGGTGAACGACGTTCTCGGACATGCGGGGATTGCTCCTGACTGCCCCGATCGGGGCGGGAGTTGAGAGAGGGTGCCGGGTGGCTGGGCATGCGGGAAAGCGCGGCCACCCCGGCGGCGCGATTCAGCGCCCGCGGCGGGCGCGGTTCTCGATGTGGCTGAGCTGCGACGGCTCGGTACGCGGGCCGTCGAGCCAGCAGAACGGGCGGATACCGGCGGCGGCGGTGAAGGTGCGGATGGCGGCGCCGGGCGGGGCGTCGGGCAGGGCGTAGACGCGTCCGCCGTCGAGGGAGGCCAGCAGCCGGGCGCCGTGGTGCTCGCACCCGTCGGCGCCGGCGCCCGCCGCGTCCAGCACGCTCACCACGACCGGACCGACGCAGGGCGTGGGGTCTTCCGGGTGAGCGGCGGGGCAACGGCCGTCCATGCTCACCACCACCCCGAGGACTTCTTGGCAGCCTTCTCCTTGGCTGCCTCGGTCACGATGCGCTGCCGCTCCATCTGCAACGCGGTCAGCTCAGCGGTCAGCCGCATGTTGACCGCGTTCCAGACCTGCTCAAGGGCGCGTTCGGCGCGGCCGGTGCTCTTGCCCCGCAGCACCCGGTAGGAGCCGCCCGCGAGCGCGCCCACGACCTTGCGCCGCTCGGCACTGTTCAGCGGCCACATTTCCTCGTTCTGCACCGCTTCGATCTTGCGTTCCGTCAGCCGGATCTCCTTGTCCAGGCGACGGGTGTTGGGCTTGCCCATGGTCAGCTCCCTGTCGGGGATGCGCAGTTGTCCGGGAAGGCGCACAGCACGCAGATGCCGAGCGAGCGGGGCATGCAGTAGCTGTAGGTGATGCGGCACTTCGGGCAGGTGCGGCGAGCCAGCATCGCCAGCGCGAGGGCGCCCCACTTGCGTGAGGTCATCGGCCGTACCGGAAGCGCGAGGTCTTCGCGGTAGAGGTAGGCAACGCGCGGCCCGCCGGTACGGCGGTTGATCCGCATGACCTGCGCCTGTATCGGCTGACCGCCCGGACGCAGGCCCTGGGCCCGTAACTGCCGGCGGGTGGCCATCCCGTCGGGGGCCAGCTTCCAGGGGTAGGTGGGCACGCCGTAGCGGGCGCCGGACGGGTCGTAGCACTTGGCGTACGCGGCGGGCATCAGGCGACCACGCGCTTCCACGCGGCCCGAAGACGGACCTCGGAGGCGGAGTGGCCGGCCGCACGAAAGCGGGTGGCCATCTCGCGGTAGGACAGGGCGGGGTCTTCGCTGTGACGGATCTCGTCGACCAGCGCGTCCAGCACGTCATCGGACAGCGCAGGCGCGGCGTCCAGCACGGGCGTCCTGGTCGGCTCGCTCGGGCCCCACACGGGCAGTTCCCAGCGGGCCGGGACACCGGGTGTGACGGGGCTCGTCACGCTGGTCAGCGCCTTGCCCGTGCCCTCACGCTGGCGCGCGGTTTCCAGCGTCGACCAGGCCTGCGAGAGCATCTTGGCGGTCTGTGCCTGGACGCGTGCGACGCGTGCCCCGGCGGCCGTGACGGCCGTCAGTCGGGTCTCCTCGGTGGCCGCTTCCGCCCGCAGGCGTGCGCGGGCCACGGCTGCTTCGTCGCGGGCCTCCTGCCGGATGCCCCGGATCGCGTCCAGTGCCAGCGGGGTCAGCGCGGTGCGCTCCCACAGTCCGTGGACCAGCCACAGGGCCTTGGCCGCGATCGGCAGCCATGCCACGGCCAGCCACGCGCCGGCCGCGTGGTCAGCACTCACGGCGTGGGCGACCAGGACGCCAGCGGCGATGAGGCCGAAGCACCATCCCACGGCGGTCACGATGCGGCTGTGGTCGCCCTGCGCGGCCAACCGGCGTTCGTAGGCCAGAGTGGCCAGCCATCCCCCGTCGATACCAAGACCGACGACTAGGGCGACGGGCCACGGCACGGCTGTGCCCAGCCACATCACGACCACAGCCAGCGTGAGGACCATGGACACGGCCGTCATAGCGACGGCAGGCAGAACAGTCTTGGCCCTCACGCCACACCGCCGGCGGTGGCCGTGCCGGTCTGGTTGGCGAGGGTGCGGCGGGCCGCGAGCAGGCGGCGGCGGGCGCGGCGGATGCGCTGGGCGTCCAACTCGGACGGGGCGCGATCCAGGGTGATGATCTGCGCGTCGAGCAGGTCGACCTCTGCCAGGATCAGCGGAGACTCCTGCTCGATCGCGTCCAACTCCGCATCCGTCGGTTCGATCCAGTCGGCGAACGCGGTAACAGCGGTCTGAACAGTGACGATGTGGCTCATTGGGTCGTGGTTCCTCTCACAGGTGGAACGGCCCGAACAGCACCCCCGGAGTTGCCGCTCCGGGGGTGCGCGCCGTTGAAGTCGGAACATCCGGCTCCCCTCAGCGCTGCTCGTACAAGACGAGCAGCGGAGGCAACCGGCCGCAGCGATCGATGCTGCGAAGCCAGGAAGAAGCGAGACCGGGCTTCACCGGTGCGCCGTTGCCACGGAGCACGGTCCCGAGCCGGAAATCGGGCGCGTCATCCTCACTGCTCTGACGCCAGCAGGGCGGCAGCGCACCAGGTGGCACCCGAGGGGCTGACCTCCCTGAAGGGAAGGGATGATCCCTACGGATGTTTCTCCAGAGCTGACACGCAGGGCGGGACAGGTTCGCCCGCCTCAAAGTGGCCACCGACGGCCGTCACCCGGGCCGTTGCGGAGACGGGGGCTCACACCCCGTCGCACTTGAATCCCTATTGAATTCTCAACCAACTGACGCTGCCTTCGTACTCACCCCTGCGGGCTTTCCTCCGGGCGTTGACGCTGCTCCGAGCCGGTAGATCCGCCATCAATGCGGACATACCTAGGCACAGCACCCCTCGGCCTACGTCCCTACCGGCGGGCACATCCCTAAGGTTCCCTAGGGTTCCCTGCGGTGTCAAGCGGTAAGCTAGGGAACCGCAGGGAGCAGAGACAAAGGAGCAGACGAAATGGCTGGTCAGGCTGACAATCGAGCGCCATACGCGAAGATTGCCGCCCACTACACGGAGCTGATCACGTCTGGCCAGCTGCCGCCGGGATCGCTGCTGCCGAGCATCAAGAACCTCGCGGAGGAGTGGAGCGTCAGCACCGCGACAGCGGAGAAGGCGTTGCGCAAGCTGCGCAACGAGGGCCTAGTGAGGGGGATCCACGGGATCGGGACGGAAGTCCTGGATCAACCCGCTCCGATGTCTTCGGGATCTCAGCGTCAGGACCGAGGTCGCCGTACCGGATCAAGCTGGGGATCAGGCGAGCGGTCCGACTCACACCAGGCCGCTGTAGTTACCGCGCCCCCAGAGGTGGCCCAAGCACTGGGCATCGAACCTCGCTCCGACGTGATCCGCCGGCGCCGCGTATACAGGGACCGGCACGGCATTGTGGCGCACAGTACGTCTTGGATCCCGCCTCGGTACGGAAAGCTGATCCCCCAGTTGGCACAGAGCGAGCGGTTGACCGGGGGTACCTCGCTTCAGCTCATTGCCGAGGCGACTGGCCTCCCGATCACCCATCGGATCGACACTGCTTCAGCGCGCCTGCTGACGGAGGAGGACGCACAGCTTCTGGAGCTGGATCCTGAGAACCCGCCGACGGAACCCGTGGTCGTGATGACAGCGAAGTTCATCGATAGCGAGGGCAACATCGTGGAGTACGGTGTCGACCTTGGGGGCCCTGGTCGCACGTGGCGGACGGAATCGGAGGTCTCTCAGTGAGGGCCGTGGACGACACACTCTTGAGCGTGCTTGAAGACCGCTTGGACGCCCTGCTCGCCGCTCACCGTGCCGACACACTCACCCCCGAAGCCGAAGCGGAGATGTCTGCGATCTCCCGGACCCTGACGAGACCGATGCCCTCACGCCCGCCGTTCTGCGTCCTCATGGCTGGTCTCCCCGGTTCCGGCAAGACGACCCTTTCCCGCGCGCTCACCGCTCGTGGATTCGTGCGCCTGTGCCCTGACGAGGAGATGTATCGCCGCCACGGCGTGTACGGCGTGGACTTCCCGCGGGGCACCTTCCCTACCCTTGAGCGTCCGGTCCTTGAGGATGTGTCGGTTGAACTCCGCGAGCAACTCAAGGCAGGACACGACGTTGTGGTCGACCACGGCTTCTGGACCCCGGACGACCGCACCCGATGGCGAGCTATCGCCACCGACGCCGGCGCAACCCCGGTGCTCGTCTATCTCGCAGCAAGTCACGACGAACTCTGGTCAAGGATCAGCAAACGCAACCAAGCCCACGCGCACGACCCCAACTCAATCTACTTCTCCGAAAGCGACCTTCAGCGGTACCGAACTCGCTTCATACCGCCCGAGCCGGACGAACCACACCTCAGGTACGACGGCGACCCCGCTGCGGTGCTTCTGCTCCTGGATGCCGCGAGGCATTAACTGAGAGCCCGTACAGCCTGGACGAAGTCACGTTTCAGTGGACCCAGACGTCTAGTCTCGGCTCAAAGGCTTCTCCGACCATGCGTCGCAAGTTGGTGTGCGCAAGCGTGGTCCCGACGGTCGTCAACTGGCAGCTCTTCAAACTGGTCGAATGGAAGATATTTACCAGATTTTCCAGAGCGGGATGTAGGCCAGCAAATTCCTCCGCAATTTCGGAGACGTTCATGATGCCGACATCCAGCAATGCTGTAATCTGCTGCGCGTACTCCTCAAGTCCACGCTCCTTGATGAGCTCAGCCACCATATCCTGATTGAGGCTTGCTATTTGCAGTTTGGCAGGGTCACGCAGGCATGGCATTAGCAGAGACCGGATGCCTGAACGCGCATCCTCCGGGATCTGCTCTACCGTAAAGCCTCTCGTGAAACAACCTTTGTAGGTTTCCAACAAGACGCTACCGATCGAGTGCTCCGTAATCTGAATAGACAGGCAACCGGCGTACTCCATGTAAGCGACGTCAGCGTTACTCAAATGCAAGTCTGTTACAACGGGAGCCAATATCTCGCGCAGCTTCTTGCGCAAGTCCTCGACGTTCGCCACCCCGAGTCTTGTTCGAATGAGAATCAGGAGCGCACTGAGAGCGGAAAGGTGCGCTGCGGACAACTTGGGGGCAGTCTTAAGGCTTTCCGTTATGGACAGCTGCCTAATGTCCCTCACGGGACTCGTCATCCTTTTTCGCAATAGCTCGATAAGCACATCCCTCAAGTCTTCCTCTCCTGAGCATGCATACTCCTGCTGAGCAAAGAAGAGGGACCGCTGGACGTCAGGATCCTTCAATGCCTCCAGAGTCTCCGGCGCGATTCCGTCGAGAAGTTTCTCATTGAAGATTTCCGCACGCTCGAGGGCTACTTCGCGCGCAATCTCGGCAAATTTGGGAATATTCTCCTTATAAACATCCGTGGCAATATCGCGCGCATCACGATAGCTGATTCCCGCGTGAATCACTTCCGCCTGGAAATTGGTAGAATTGTCGCCCGCGCGCTGAATTTGCTTCACGGCTTCTCTTCAATGTCACCGATGGTCAGATCCCGACCCGCTTGATAATTCCTGGAATTACTGCCACTTCTCTGGCTCTGCTTGGCCGTATCGCTCTTCCTGTCGAAGATGAACCACCCAATCGCAGCAACTACAAGTGCCCCGCCAACGCCGCCAAACGCCCACGCCAGTACGCTCATTGTTCCCCTCCTCGTGTCGGCCAGAATAGCCCCCTTCGGACATCTGCACACTCAGTTCTCACATCGCTAAGCACTTCGAAGGCTGGCAGCGTCCGCCCGCCACACCTCACTCCTGGACGACAGCGGGCCCTCCCGCGCCGGGGCCGTCCCTGGGCCGTCCGACAGCGGCCCACGACGCCCAACAACGACCAATGACGACCGCTCCGTTGCTGGTCAGCGCATTCCCAGGTAGAGCTTCCGCAGGCCCATCGGATCTGAAACCAGTTCTAGTTATAGTGGGCAATGGCCGTGGGGCGGAGGGCACATGAAGAGCAGCCAGGACGGTGGCGGCAGCCAGGACGGGGAATCCATGACGCAGGTCTACGACCACGGCGGCGGCGTACGTTCCATCCGGGTCCCCATTCCGGACAACCCCCTCGGGTACACCCTCGTGTACGTCGTCGACACCGACCGCGGACCGGTCCTGGTCGACACCGGATGGGACGACCCGGCGTCCTGGGACACCCTCGCGGCAGGGCTGACGGCCTGTGGGGCCTCGGTGGGCGATGTTCACGGGGTCGTCATCACCCACCACCACCCCGATCACCACGGACTGTCGGGCCGGGTGCGGGAGGTGTCCGGGGCGTGGGTCGCGATGCATGCGGCGGACGCCTCGATCGTGCGCAGGACCCGGGAGACCCGCCCGGAGCGCTGGTTCTCGTACATGGCGGACAAGCTCACGACCGCGGGCGCCCCCGAGGAGCACATCGCGCCCCTGCGCACGGCCCGTCGCCGCACCCTGCCCGGCTTCTCCCCCGCCCTGCCCGACCGCGAGATCGTCCCCGGCGAACTCCTCGACCTGCCCGGCCGCCGCCTGCGCGCGATCTGGACGCCGGGCCACACCCCCGGCCATGTCTGCCTTCACCTTGAGGAGCAGCACCCCTCCCAACTACCGGGACATGGCCGCCTCTTCTCCGGCGATCACCTGCTTCCCGAGATCACCCCGCACATAGGCCTCTACGAAGACCCGGACGACGCCACGGTCACCGACCCCCTCGGCGACTACCTCGACTCCCTGGAGCGCGTCGGCCGTCTCGCCGCCGCCGAGATCCTCCCGGCCCACCAGCACGCGTTCACCGACGCGGCGGCCCGGGTAGGGGAGTTGCTCGATCACCACGAGGAACGCCTCTCCGGACTACGGGCGTTGCTGTCCGAACCCCTTACGCCCTGGCAGCTGGCGGAACGCATGGAGTGGAACCGGCCCTGGGACCAGATCCCGTACGGCTCGAGGAACATCGCCGTCTCCGAGGCGGAGGCCCATCTGCGCCGGCTGGTGAAGCTGGGGCGGGCGGAGGCGGTGCCGGGAAGCGATCCGGTGACGTACGTGGCGGTGTGAGCAACCTGGGTGGGGTAAAACAGGTCGTCGCCCGCCGTCACCCCTGGTACCAACAAACCCATGGACCCCTTGGAACACCTCCTCGCCGAACACGCCTGCACCCGCCTGATCCACGACTTCGTCCACCGCCTCGACCTCGGCGAACCCTCCTCCGTGGCCGACCTGTTCACCGAGGACGGCACCTGGGAATGGCCCGAGGGCGACCGCCTGGTCAAGGGCCGGGAGGCGCTGCGGGCCTACTTCGGCTCCCGCCCCGCCGACCGCCTCTCCCGCCGACTGATGTCCAACGTCCTGGTCACGGTGACATCCCCGGACACGGCGACAGCGACACACACAGCGACAGCGACAGCGACAGCGACAGCGACAGCGACAGCGACAGCGACAGCGACGTCCTACTTCACGACTTACCGCGTCGACGGGCACACCGGTGATCTGACGCCCGCGGGCCCGCCCGTCCAGGTCGGCCACTACGAGGACACCTTCCGCCGCTCCCCGGACGGCACCTGGTTGCTGGCCGCCCGGACACTGTTCCTGGCCTTCGGGGGCCCGACGCCCCGCGCCCAGGCCATGAACGACTAGACCATGAACGACCGGATCAAGTCCGTCGCTTCTCCGAGGAGTTCGACCTCCGCTCGGCTCATCGTCGGATTGGCCGCCCGTCGGCGCCCTGCCTCCGTCAGGCCGGGCTCGGTGAGATCGGAGGAGTCGGCGAGCAGAGCGGCCAGCATCGCGCGGGCCGGTCCGGCCAACGGCTCGGTGGAGACGGCGACCTGGGCGATGATGACCGCCGACATGCCCCAGTCCAGCGCCGGGTCGCCCTCCTCCGCGGTGCCCCAGTCGATCACGCGGGGGCCGTCGGACGTGAGGATCACGTTCTCCGGGTGCAGGTCGAGGTGGAGGATGCGGGCGGTGGCGGAGCGCCGGACCGGGATCGCGTGCAGGTCGCGCAGCAGCCGGGCGAGGGTGGCGCCGGCCTCCGCCGCCGTCAGCGAGCCCGCCAGGCAGGCCTCCAGCATCGTCGGCCCGAACAGCCGTTCCATCACCAGGTCGGTGCGGGAACCGGACGGCCGCACCCGGGGCACGGGGAAGCCGTGCCCGCGCACGTACTTCATCAACGCGCCCTCAGCGACCGCGTCCCCCCAGCTCTCCCGGTTGCGGCGCAGCACCCACGCCTCGTCGATCTCGTACACATCGGCCGTACGGCCCGAGCCGAGCAGTCTCCCCGTGATCGCCATGGCCCGAACCTACCCACCCTCTCAGCCCGCCCACAGCCCTTTCCCTACCGGCGGGTAGAGTGGCCGGGTCGTCATCACACCCGCACGGGGGGAAGCCGGTGCAATTCCGGCGCTGACCCGCAACCGTGAGCCACTGCCCTGGCAAGCCGGATCGCCCCGTACGGGACCGTGACCGGCTCAGGTGCGTCGGCAACCCGCCGCCGCACGGCACCGTCGAGGTCTACGGAGCCGAGCCGCCGGGGTGTCCCGTGCTGCCCGGCTCCCTGCAGGGAGAGGCACCCGCCGATCATGAACGTCGTCCGCCGCAGCGCCGCGGCCCTGGCCGCCACCGCCGTGATCGGCGCCGCCGCGCCCGCCATGGCCGCAGACCCGTCCCAGTCCCCGTCCCCGTCCCCGTCCGCGGCGATTCCGTCCGGCCTGTACGGCAGCAGCGACCCGACGTACGACGGTGTCTGGCGCCAGTCCCTCGCCCTGCTCGCGCAGGACACCGTGGGCGTGAAACCGGCCGCCGAGGCCGTCGGCTGGCTGGCCGGACAGCAGTGCGCGAACGGGGCGTTCGCCGCCTTCCGCGCCGACACCGCCAAGGCCTGCGACGCCAAGGTCATGGTCGACACCAACAGCACGGCGGCCGCCGTACAGGCACTCGCGGCCCTCGGTGGCCACGACACCGGGGCCGACAAGGGCGTGGCCTGGCTGAAGTCCGTCCAGAACAAGGACGGCGGCTGGGGCTACACAGCCGGCGGGGCCAGCGACGCGAACTCGACGTCCGTCGTCATCGGCGCGCTCACGGCCGCGGGCGAGAAGCCCGGCGAGGTCGTGAAGGACGGCCGGTCCCCGTACGACGCCCTGCTGCGGCTCGCCCTTCCCTGCTCCGGCGACGGTGCGGGCGCCTTCGCCTACCAGCCGGACAAGAAGGGCGAGTTGGCCGCCAACGCGGACGCGACGGCCGCGGGCGTCCTCGGTGCGCTGGGCAAGGGGCTGGTCGCGGAGGCCGGTTCCGCGAAGCCGGTCGCCGCCTGCACCGACGCGGGTTATCCGGCACCCCAGCAGGCCGCGGCCAACGGCGCCGCCTACCTGGCCAAGGCCCTCGAGCAGAACGGCTACCTGAAGTCCGCGCTCGCCGGCGCCGAGGACCAGCCCGACTACGGCAACACCGCCGACGCCGTGGTCGCGCTCGCCGCACAGGGCGGCGCCGCACAGGCCCAGCAGCCCCTGAAGTGGCTCGAGCGGAACTCCGCGGCCTGGGCGAAGCAGAGCGGCCCCGCCGCCTATGCCCAGCTGATCCTCGCCGCCCACGCCGCAGGGGCCGACCCCCGCGACTTCGGGGGCGCGGATCTGGTCGCGCAGCTGAACGCGACGGGGCCGGCCCCGCAGACGGCAACGACCGCGACGGACAAGGACGCCACGGACTCCGACGCAGGCTCCGACTCCGATTCCGGCTTCGGCGTCTGGTGGACCGTAGGCGTCTTCCTCGTCGCCGGCGTCGGCATCGGCTTCCTGCTGAGCGGCCGGGGCAGGAAGCAGCAGCTGTGACACGCCGGATTTCCGTGCTGCTGGTCCTGCTGCTGACCTTGGCCGGCACCGGCCAGGCCCAAGCCGCCGGCTACCGCTACTGGTCCTTCTGGGAACGCGACGGCAACCACTGGACCTACGCCGACCAGGGCCCGTCCACCACCCGCCCCTCCGACGGCGACGTCCAGGGTTTCCGCTTCGCGGTCAGCGAGGACTCCCAGGACGCGAACCGGCCGCGCGGGACGGCGAACTTCTCGACCATCTGCGCGAGGACGCCCGCGCAGGACGGCAAGAAGCGGGTCGCCCTGGTCATCGACTTCGGTACGACGACGGACGCCCCGTCCGGCGAGACCCCGCCCGCGCCTCGAACAGCCTGCGCGCGCGTGTCCTCCGGCGCGACAACGGCAGAGGCGTTGGCCGCCGTCGCCAAGCCCCTGCGGTACGACGCCAACGCCCTGTTGTGTGCGATCGCGGGGTATCCGGAGCAGGGGTGCGGGGAGCAGGTGCCGGCGGGGAAGAAGCCGACGGCCGGTGCTGCGAAGAAGGACACGACGGACGGCGGACCGTCGGCGGGCCTGCTCGCGGGAGCTGCACTGGTGGCAGCTCTGGGCGGGGCCGCACTCTGGCAGGCACGGCGACGCAGGCATGTGTAGCTCGCCCGGCACTGCACGGTGGGGGTGGGGTCGCTCACCCGCGCTGGCGGGGTGCCGCTGCGCCCACCCGTGCCGCCCCAGCGGCACGACTGCCCGCAGCTACGCCTCTCTTCACCCCGGCGCCTGGTGGCTCTGGTCCCTCGGCCTCGGCACCGCCGCCACCCGGACCACCAACCCCCTGCTCCTCACGCTCCTCATCGCCACCTCCGCCTACGTCGTCGCGGCCCGCCGCCCGCACACCCCCACGGCCCGCTCCTACACCGCCTTCGCCAAACTCGCCCTCGCCGTCCTCCTCCTGCGCCTCGTCTTCGCGGCAGCGCTCGGCTCCCCCATCCCGGGCACACACGTGATCGTCACCCTCCCCGAACTCCCCCTCCCCCACTGGGCACAAGGCATCCACCTGGGCGGCAAGGTCACCGCCGAAGCCCTTCTCTTCGCCCTCTACGACGGCCTGAAGCTCGCCACGCTCCTCATCTGCATAGGCGCGGCGAACGCCCTCGCCAGTCCGACCCGCCTGCTCAAGTCCCTCCCCGGCGCCCTCTACGAGACCGGCGTCGCCGTGGTCGTGGCCCTCACCTTCGCCCCGAACCTCATCGCCGACGTCCACCGTCTCCGCGCCGCCCGCCGCCTGCGCGGCCGCCCGGACAGCGGAGTCCGGGGCCTGCTGCAGGTGGGCCTCCCCGTCCTCGAGGGCGCCCTCGAACGTTCCGTCGCCCTGGCCGCCGCGATGGACGCCCGCGGTTACGGCCGTACCGCCGACGTCCCCGCCCCCGTCCGCCGTACGACCGCCGTCCTCACCCTCGGCGGACTGCTCGGCGTCTGCGCGGGAACGTACGGCATGCTCACCGCCGAAGGCGGCACGTACGGCCTGCCGCTCCTCCTCGCCGGAACGGCGGCGGCCCTTGCCGGACTCCGCCTCGGCGGCCGCCGGTCCCTCCGCACGCGCTACCGCCCCGACACCTGGAACGCCCGCGCCTGCCTGGTCGCCGCGTCCGGCATCGCGGTGGCCGCCCTGCTCACCCTCGCCGCGTCCGCCGACCCGCCGGCCCTGCACCCCGGGGTGGTCCCCCTCGTGGCCCCCACGCTCCCCCTGTGGCCCGCGGCGGCGATCCTCCTCGGCCTGCTCCCGGCCTTCCTCGCCCCGAAGGAGCCGTCGTGATCCGCTTCGAGAACGTCTCCGTCACCTACGACGGTGCCACCGAACCCACCATCCAGGGCGTCGACTTCGAGGTCCCCGAAGGCGAACTCGTCCTCCTCGCAGGCCCGTCGGGTGTCGGCAAGTCGACACTCCTCGGAGCCGTCAGCGGACTCGTCCCGCACTTCACCGGCGGCACCCTGCGCGGCCGTGTCACGGTGTCCGGCCGGGACACCCGTACCCACAAGCCGCGCGAACTCGCCGACGTGGTAGGAACGGTGGGCCAGGACCCGCTGTCCCACTTCGTCACCGACACCGTCGAGGACGAACTCGCCTACGGCATGGAGTCATTGGGCCTGCCGCCCGACGTGATGCGCCGCCGCGTCGAGGAGACCCTCGACCTCCTCGGCCTCGCCGACCTGCGCGACCGCCCGATCGCCACCCTCTCCGGCGGCCAGCAGCAGCGCGTCGCCATCGGCTCGGTCCTCACCCCGCACCCCAGGGTCCTGGTGCTCGACGAACCGACCTCCGCGCTCGACCCGGCCGCCGCCGAGGAGGTCCTCGCGGTCCTGCAGCGCCTGGTCCACGATCTCGGCACGACGGTCCTCATGGCCGAACACCGCCTGGAACGCGTCATCCAGTACGCCGACCAGGTCGCCCTCCTCCCGGCCCCGGGCGCGGCACCGGTCCTGGGCACCCCGGCGGAGGTGATGGCCGTATCGCCCGTGTACCCGCCGGTCGTAGGGCTGGGCCGGCTGGCGGGCTGGTCGCCGCTGCCGCTGACGGTGCGGGACGCGCGGCGACGGGCAGCGGGCCTGCGGGAACAGCTCACCGGACGCCGGGTGGCCACCCCCGACTCCCCACAGACGCCCGGCGCCCCCGCACTGCCCACCTCCACCTCCCGTCGGCGCCCGCGCAAGCGTCCGGCACCAACGCCCTTGTACACGGCCGAAGTCCGCTCCCTGGCCGTCCGCCGCGCCCGCATCCAGGCCCTCCGCCATGTGGACCTCACCGTCTCCCCCGGCGAGACGATCGCCCTCATGGGCCGCAACGGCGCCGGAAAGTCCACGCTCCTCAACACGCTCGTCGGCCTGGTCGAGCCGAGCGCCGGTGCGGTGAGAGTCGGCGGCTCGGTCCCCCACCGCACCCCGCCCCGCGACCTCGTACGCCGCGTCGGTCTCGTCCCCCAGGAGCCACGCGATCTCCTGTACGCCGACACGGTCGCCGCCGAGTGCGCGGCCGCCGACGGCGACGCCGGGGCCGACCCCGGTACCTGCCGCACGCTCGTCTCGGAGCTCCTCCCGGGGGTGGCCGACACCACCCACCCCCGCGACCTCTCCGAAGGTCAGCGCCTCGCGCTCGCCCTCGCAGTGGTCCTGACAGCCCGCCCTCCCCTGCTCCTCCTCGACGAACCGACCCGCGGCCTGGACTACGCGGCGAAGGCCCGCCTGGTCACCGTGCTGCGCGCCCTCGCCGCCGAAGGCCATGCCATCGTCCTGGCCACCCATGACGTGGAACTGGCCGCCGAACTCGCCCACCGGGTGGTCCTGCTGGCGGACGGCGAGGTGATCGCCGACGGGCCCACAGCGGAAGTGGTGGTCTCGTCGCCCTCCTTCGCACCGCAGGTCACCAAGATCCTGGCCCCGCAGGAGTGGCTGACGGTCGCCCAGGTGAGAGAGGCCCTCAAGTGACCCGCCAAGCCCGAGCCATCCGCTTCGGCCCCCGTTCCCTCGCCGCCCTCGCCCTGACCAGCGCCGTCGGTATCGCCGCCTTCACCTGGCCGTTCCTCGCCCCGCCCACCTCACAGCTCACCGCCCACGCCCAGGACGCCCCCTGGCTGTTCGCGGGCCTGCTGGTGCTGCTGGTCGCCGTCGTGGCGGCGACGATCTCGGAGTCGGGCCTGGGCCCGAAGGCGGTCGCGATGCTCGGCGTACTGGCGGCCACGGGAGCGGCCCTCCGCCCGATCGGCGCGGGTACGGCCGGTATCGAGCCGATGTTCTTCCTGATGGTGCTCAGCGGCCGGGTCCTGGGCCCCGGCTTCGGATTCGTCCTCGGCTCGGTCACGATGTTCGCGTCCGCGCTGCTCACGGGCGGGGTGGGCCCGTGGATGCCGTTCCAGATGCTGGCGATGGGGTGGTTCACGATGGGCGCGGGCCTGCTGCCGGGCGCGGACCGCCTGCGCGGCCGTACCGAACGCCTGCTTCTCGCCGCCTACGGCTTCCTGGCGGCCTTCGCCTACGGCACGGCGATGAACCTGGCCGGCTGGCCCTTCATGGGCGCGCTCGCCTCGAACATTTCCTTCGACCCGCAGGCCGCCGTCCCCGCCAACCTGGCTCGTTTCGTCGCGTACTGCCTGGCCACGTCGCTCGGCTGGGACCTGGGCCGGGCCGTGGTCACGGTCGTCCTGACGCTCGCTCTCGGCCCCGCGGTGCTCAAGGCACTGCGGCGGGCCACGCGCCGTGCGGCTTTCGAGACGCCTGTCACATTCGAGGCGCCGACTCCGTAAGAGGCCACACACAAAGCGTCACAAAGCGTCGCTCAAACGGTGAAGCGCCCCACATGACCCAGATCACCTACGAGGCAAAGTCGTAGACCCAACGTCCTGACATGTACGCACCCCTATACCGCCTGACCTGCACATTGAGAGCCACGTCACACAGTCGACCTTCCTCCCGAATGCGACCACAACTAGTAAAAGGGGAAATTGCGGACAGTTCTCGAGCCTGTTTCTCTGGACGACGTCGCACGGCGCCGACGTGCCCACAGGGCCGCGGCGCCGACGCATGCCCCGCCACGCACCGCGTGGTTCCCGCATGGCTGCGACAGCCCAGTCCCCGAGGAAAAAGGTTCTCCGTGTCCGTCTCCTTCATCCGTCGCATCGCTTCCCCCAAGAAGGCCCTCACCACCGCCGCCGTGGCCGCCGCCACAGCCGGCATGGCTCTGACCGCGGCTCCCGCTCACGCGGCCGGCGTGGCCTCCGCCTCCGAGGCTCAGGCGATCGCGCACAAGATGATCCCGGACGCGGCCCAGTACCAGGCCTTCGCCAACATCGTCGAGCACGAGAGCGGCTGGGACGTCGACGCCACCAACGCCTCCTCCGGCGCCTACGGCCTGGTCCAGGCCCTGCCCGGCTCCAAGATGGCCTCGGCCGGCTCCGACTGGCAGACCAACGCCGAGACCCAGATCAAGTGGGGCCTGGACTACATGAAGTCCCGCTACGGCAGCCCGGTCGGCGCGTGGAACTTCTGGCAGGCCAACGGCTGGTACTAAGAGCAGCCACTCGCCGTACGGCCTCTTGTCGTACGTCCTCTTGTCTACGTCCTCTTGCCGTACGGCGAAGGCGGCGGTTCCGGATCCCCGGGCCGCCGCCTTCGCCGTTTCTCACGCCCCCCATGCTCAACTGGTGCGATGACCGCCAGGACCGAGGAGGCAGCACAGGAGGCACGAGGCCTGCCTCTGGTGGCCGTGCTGCTTCTCCTCACCGTCGTCAGCGGACTGATCGACGCGGTGAGCTTCCTGGGCCTGCATCACGTCTTCACCGCCAACATGACCGGCAACGTCGTCGTGCTCGGCTTCGCCGCGGCCGGAGCGCCGGGCTTCTCGGTACCGCACACGGCGACATCCCTGGCCGGCTTCCTGCTGGGCGGGGTGACCGGCGGTCGCCTCGCGCGACGGCTGGGCGCCGGGTCGCGCCGCACGTGGGCAAGGGTGACGCTGGCCGCGGAGGCGCTGCTGATCGGTACATCGGCGGTGGTCGCCTTCGTCGCCCCGGACGCGACCGGAGCGACGTACCCACTGATCGCGCTCACGGCCTTCGCGATGGGCCTGCGCAACGCGACCGTGCACCGGCTCGGCGTGCCCGACCTGACGACCACCGTCCAGACGACGACCCTGACCGGCCTCGCCGCCGACTCCCGTATCGGCGGCGGAAGCGGCGCCCGCTCCGCCCGCCGTGCCGCCTCGGTGTGCGCGTTGGCGGCGGGCGCCCTGCTGGGAGCGTGGCTGGTGTCGCATCACGGGCTGGGCATCCCGCTGCTGATCGCGGCCGTCGTGGCGGGGGTGCTGGCGGTCACGGCGTCCGGTCGCGAGTGAGCCGTCTCGGGGGAGGCAGGAACGGGGGCGTGAGGGTTGGGGTGTGCTCCTGCCTCCCTCGGGACGGGCCGACGGCGCCCTGATGCCGTCGGCCCGGGTCTGGGTCAACTGTCAGCCAGCGCTGACCTGCAACTCCTTCACCCCGTTGATCCACGCGGACCGCAGTCGGCGTGGGTCGCCGACCAGCCTGAGGTTGGGCATCGCGTCGGCTACGGCGTTGAAGATGAGGTCGATCTCGAGGACGGCCAGGGACTTGCCGAGGCAGAAGTGCGGGCCGCCCCCACCGAAGCCGAGATGAGGATTGGGGTCTCGGGTGATGTCGAAGGCGTCCGGGTTCTCGAAGACCTCCGGGTCGTGGTTCGCGGAGGCGTAGAAGATGCCGACCCGGTCGCCCTTCCTGATCGGCTTGCCGCCGAGTTCGGTGTCCTGGGTGGCCGTGCGCTGGAAGGAGACCACCGGCGTGCCCCAGCGGACGATCTCCTCGGCGGCGGTCCCCGGCCGTTCCCGCTTGAAGAGTTCCCACTGGTCGGGGTGGGTGAGGAAGGCGTGCATGCCGTGGGTGATGGCGTTGCGGGTCGTCTCGTTGCCCGCGACGGACAGCGCGAGCACGAAGAAGCCGAACTCGTCGGAACGGAGGTTGCCCTCGTCCTCGGCGGCCACCAGCGTGGTCACGATGTCCTTGGCCGGGCACTGCTTGCGGTCGGCGGCCATGTTCATGGCGTACGCGATGAGTTCGGTGGCCGACTCCGCGCCGACCTCCTCGGTGATGGCGTACTCCGGGTCGTCGTACGCGATCATCCTGTTGGACCACTCGAAGATCTTGGCCCGGTCGTCCTGCGGGATGCCGATCAGTTCGGCTATGGCCTGCAGGGGCAGTTCGCAGGCGACCTTGGTGACGAAGTCGAAGGGGCCGGGCTCCGCGAGCGCGCTCCGCGCGATGGCCTGCGCGCGGACGCGCAGGGTGTCCTCGAGGGCGCGGATGGCGCGCGGGGTGAAGCCGCGCTGCACGATCTGGCGGACCCGGGTGTGCTCGGGCGGGTCCATGTTGAGGATGATCAGCCGCTGGGCGTCAATGGCGTCCCGCTGGATGTGCTCGTTGAAGCGGATGATCGCCGTGTTGAGGGTCGAGGAGAAGAGCTCCGGGTGCGTGGAGACGTACTTGACGTCCGCGTGCCGGGTGACGGCCCAGTAGCCCTCGTCCTGGAAGCCGGCGACATTGGCCGGCTGCGGGATCCAGCAGACCGGTTCGGCCCGGCGCAGCTCGGCGAACTCCGGGAGGGGTACGCGGTGGTGCAGCAGATCGGGGTCGGTGAAGTCGAACCCGTCGGGAAGTGCTGGACAGGGCATAGGCAACTCACTCCAGCCAACTGCAGCTTACGATCTGACGGTCCATCAGGAATACGGAGCTGCCGTGAAGGTAGTAACGGGTTCTACAAGTGGCAAGGGGTACGGCGCCCTGAATCGGGTGCGGAATCTGTGCAGATCACGACTTCAGGACGTGCAAGACCCTTGCGGCAGCGGACGCGGCGTCAGCAAACTGCAGACAGAACTAGAACGCGTACTAGTTCTGAAGGAGAACACCCCCGAGAACACCCCCGAGAGCACCCGCAGAACCCTCGGAGAGGATCCGCACCCATGGCCGCCGAACCCGTGATCGTCGAAGCAGTCCGCACCCCCATCGGCAAGCGCGGCGGCGCGCTCGCCAACCTGCACCCCGCCTATCTCCTGGGCGAGACCTACCGCGAACTCCTCGGCCGCACCGGCATCCAGGCCGACTGCGTCGAACAGATCGTCGGCGGCACGGTGACCCATGCCGGCGAACAGTCCATGAACCCCGCCCGCACGGCCTGGCTGACGATGGGCCTCCCCTACGAGACGGCGGCGACGACGGTCGACTGCCAGTGCGGCTCGTCGCAGCAGGCGTCACACATGGTGGCGAACATGGTCGCGGCGGGCGTCATCGACGTCGGAATCTCGTGCGGCGTCGAGGCGATGTCGCGGGTGCCGCTGGGATCGGGCTCGAAACACGGCCCGGGAAAGCCGTTCCCGGACGAGTGGAACGTCGACCTGCCGAACCAGTTCGAGGCGGCGGAACGGATCGCCAGGCACCGGGGCCTGACACGGGAGAACGTCGACGCGCTGGGCCTGATCTCCCAGGAGCGGGCGGCGATCGCCTGGTCCGAGGAACGCTTCAAGAAGGAGACGTTCGCGGTCCAGGTGCCGACGACCGAGGAGGAGCAGCGGTCCGGTCAGGGCATGTGGCGACTGGTGGACCACGACGAGGGCCTGCGCGACACGTCGATGGAGGCGCTGGCCTCCCTGAAGCCGATCATGCCGACGGCGGTGCACACGGCGGGCAACTCGTCGCAGATCAGCGACGGCGCTTCGGCGATCATGTGGGCGTCGAAGCGGATGGCCCGAGCGCTGAAACTGAAGCCGAGGGCGAGGATCGTGGCGCAGGCGCTGGTGGGCGCGGACCCGCACTTCCACCTGGACGGCCCGATCGACGCGACGAAGGCGGTCCTGGGGAAGGCCGGGATGTCGCTGAAGGACATCGACCTGGTCGAGATCAACGAGGCTTTCGCGTCGGTGGTGTTGAGCTGGGCGCAGGTCTTCGACCAGGACCTGGAGAAGGTCAACGTCAACGGCGGTGCGATCGCGCTCGGGCACCCGGTCGGGTCGACGGGTGCCCGGCTCATCACGACGGCACTGCATGAACTGGAGCGCGTGGACAAGGAGTTCGCGCTGGTGACGATGTGCGCGGGTGGCGGACTGGCCACCGGCACGATCATTCAGCGGCTGTAGTCCCCGTCCAGGAGAGGAAGTCGGCGAAGACGGAGGACTCGAAGGAGAGCAGGGGCCCCTCGGGGTCCTTGGAGTCGCGTACGGCTACGGCGGCACCGGGGAGTTCGGCGATCTCGAGGCACTCGCCGCCCTGGTCGCCGCTGTAGCTGGACTTACGCCAGTTGCTCTCCATAGCGGTCCTCCATCACACGCCGGATCAACTCCGCCGAATCCTTTGGGGACAGCGCGGCGGCCCGGAGATGATCGTAACGGAGTGCGCAGTCCTTGACCGTGTCCGGGTTGGCGGTGGGATGCCCGCTGCCGTAGCCCTCGGTATAGACGATCGTAGGGTCGCTCTCGAATCGGAAGAGTGTGAACGAGCCTTGAAGCCCGGCGTGCGCCCCCACCGAGAAGGGCAGTACCTGAACGTTGATCCGGGGATTGCGCTCGAAGGACAACAAGTGGGCGAGTTGGCCCCGCATGGTCTCGGAGTCGCCAATCTCCTGACACAGGGCCGCCTCGCTGATCACCGCCCACAGAACCGGCGGCTCCTGCTTCTCGAAGATGCGCTGGCGGGCCAGCCGTACGGCGGTGCGGTCGTCGAGATCGGCCTCGTCCAGCGAGCCGAGTACGGCACGGACATAGGCCCGGCTCTGGAGCAGCCCGTGAACCATGTGCGTCTGGAAGGTACAGATCTCGGCCGCCCGCACCTCCAACTCGGCCACCTGCTGAAACCAGGCCGGAAGTTGACTGCGCATC
This sequence comes from Streptomyces sp. HUAS ZL42, assembly GCF_040782645.1. Lineage (GTDB taxonomy): Bacteria > Actinomycetota > Actinomycetes > Streptomycetales > Streptomycetaceae > Streptomyces. Next base: position 6,849,125 of record NZ_CP160403.1, on the reverse strand, counting down.
ACGAGCGCGACAAGCCGGGACAACAACCCACCGGTCCCCAGCGCCGCGTCCACCCGCTCGCTGAACTCGGCCGTCGGCAGCTTCCGGGCAGTCTCGATCTGTCCGACAAGCGAGCCGGTGTAGTTGACGATGTCCCCGAGCTGCCGCTGCGTGAGCCCGGCGGCCTCACGGTGTCGCCGCAGCTCAAAGCCGTAGTAGTCGAGCGGCGAGGCTCCCGGATCAAGGACGTTGATGTGGGTCACGCACGGCCCCTCTCGCGCAACTCGGTCCACTGCGGGACCTGTTGTATCCGATCGGTAGCCCAGAGTAGTCACGCCAGGCCAGCCTCGTACCGTGAACGAATACTTTCCCCCCACGCTGGCGGCCCCGCGCCTCACCCAGTACCGGATGCACCTGACTGTCGGCGAACACTCGGCACGCCACATCCGCCGCATCGCCCGCTCATGCCTGATGGAGTGGGAGCTGACGGAGCTGACGGACGCGGTGGAGCTAGCGGTGACGGAGCTGATCGCCAACGTCGTACGGCACGTACCGGACCGGCGCTGCACGCTGGTGCTCCTGCGGGAGGCGGCGGGGATCCGGGTGGAGGTGACGGATGCCTGCCCCCAATCCCCCACCGTCCCCTCCCAGTTGCCGCCGGACGCCGAACACGGCCGCGGCCTCGCACTTGTGGACGCGGTGGTCGACAAGTGGGGGGTGTCACCGGCACCTGGGGGCGGCAAGACGGTGTGGTTCGAGTGCGGGGCAGCTGAGTGGGAGTCGGCCGGCCGCATGTGAGGATGTCGCAATGGCGTGGCTGGAGAAACGCGGTGATCGGACGGTCGGGCTCGTGGCCGCGGCGAGTGCGGCGCTGGTGCTGACCGCCTGCAGCCCGGGCGGCGCCGACGACAGGGCCTCCGGGGACCGCGAGGCGAAGTACAAGCGCGTCATCGAAGAACCTCACCCGCGCCCCGCCGACGTCATCGAGGCGGCTGGCGCACCCACCGGCGTGGTTCGCGCGGACGACGGCTCGCTGCTTCTGACGTACGACGCCGGCAATGTCGAGGACGACGAGGGGCCGGCCGCCACCGCCTGGCGCATCGTCGGACCCGACGGCCGTACGGTCGCCGAGCACGCGGAACACGCGGACGCGGAGGCGGTGCCGGCCGCGTTCAAGGCGGTGCGCGGGGACTTCGTGCGGGTGCCGCCCGAGGAGGGAGCCGAGGGAACGTACGCCCTCGACGTACGCGGCAAGCGGCACAAAGTCGTCATCACCGAGACCCCGTTACGCACCCGGCCCGGCGACATCCTGCTCACCGAAGTGGAGCCGACCCTCGTCTACCGCCCCGCCAGACGCATCGTGGCGCCCCCGGCCGCAGTGCCGGACGACGCCGTCCGCCTCGCCGTCGACGAGCGGGGCACGGCATGGAGCCTGGTCCAGTCCCTGACCGACGCCCCCGACCGCGTCGTACGGCAGCGCGACGGTCGCACCCTTGGCTCCACGGCCGTACCGAAGCCCTACGCGGGGGGCGTCCTCGCCGCGCGGGCCGGCACCACGGCGCTGTCCCTCACCCAGGGCGAGGGTGTGCGCGGCGACCTCGTGCAGGGCGAAGGGCTGTGGATCTCCCGCGACGGCGGACGCCAGTGGCGGCGCTACGAGCAGCGCGGACAGCGATGAGCGCGGTGTGGGCGGCGACGTCGCCGGAATCGGGACGGTTCTCCGAGGTTGAGAGACGCTCGGACCTCAGAGATCTCTCGGACCGCTTCAGCGAACTGCGTTCCCGTGGCCAGGGATACCTCGAAGTTCGCTTGCCAGACAGCGACTCTCCTACGTTGGCCCTCGGATTCCGAGGTGATCACGCAGTCATCCATCTCTTCAGTGAGGCTGAGGGAGTGTCCCTTCTCGTGGGAGACGGCACCGCCCCCTCGGGCACCTTGGCCGACGTCCCGATCATGGACGAACTGGCAGCATTCACTGGTGGCTTCGTCCTGAACGTCGATCGCGCGTGGGCCCTCCTGCGCCACTTCATCCAGACAGGTGCGCCCAGCGATCTGGGCGAGTGGTGGGAGTTGTAGCCCTGCGCGGCCACGGCCTGCACCGCCGCAGTCCCCAGACGCACACGTGCCGCCGATGCAGACGCATCGGCGGCACGCTTGCGGGGTTGTGTCAGTTGTTACCGGTGTGCCGGGCGCGCCTTCTCAGATGGGTCTGCCCGGTTATTTCGACCACCGCCAGACTTCCGAAGGTGGCCGGGAACTGATCCGTACTCCGTGCCCACCACCAGAGGAACGGGACGGCGAGAGCCAGTACCCCGAGTCCTCTGAGCCAGTTGCTCGGCCGACCGGAGCGACCGGGCAGGGAAGCAGCCACCACACCGGCGCCGGCGAGGGCGCCGATGAGGATGGACAGGAGAACGGTCATCGACAGAACCCGTGTTTGTAGGGGTAGGGGTGGGGCGTCTTGGGATGAGCGTAGGTCACCCAGATACCAAGGCAGTACCCACGACGGTAGTACGAGTCGACGAGCGCCCAGTCGAAGACGGCCACCGTGGCCACGATCCAACCGACGACGGGGATGCCGGCGGTGGCACCCACGACCACCCACCAGTAGTCCAGCACGTCGTTCGTGCCCATTCTGTCGAACTTGATGTCGACGTACGTCCAGTGCCAGCTGATCTTCATGTGCCGGTAGGTGCCCAGCAGATCGGTCTGGTTGACGGGATCCTGGCCGGCGTAGTCGTATGCCGTGTCCGGTCCCGGGACGGGGTCGGTGGACAGGAAACGTCCGAGGCTGGGGTCGTAGAGGCGGGCGCCCATGAGGACCGCGCCGGTGACGGTTTCGCTCGAGCGCTGCTTGGCGCCGAGCCAGCCGTACCGGGTGGCGGTGGTGCTGTCCTCAGGGTTGCCGTACTCGTCGTAGGCCAGCGCGACGGGCGCCTTGGTGGTGTCGAGCGGAAGCTGCACCATGACATCGCCGCGAACGCCGGTCAGCTGCAGCACCGTGTTCCCGCCGGCGGTGGTGGTGGCGTCCAGGTCTCCGTCGATGCCCCGGACGGTACGCGTGATGGTGGAGCCGTCCTCCTGGATCCAGTCGGGGCTGTCGCTGTTCGAGCCGTAGTGGTTCGTCCGGGACCCGGTCTGGGTCCAGGTGCCGTCGCTGCCCTGGGTCTCGGTGGTCCAGGTGGCGAGACGGCCGGCCGCGTCCAGGCCCCAGGTCTGCCGGCTGCTGCCGGAAGTCTGCTGCCGGACGAGGTCGTTGGCGTAGTAGCCGATGGACGCGCCTGATGCCTGGGTCGTGGTGCGACCGAAGGCGTCGTAGACCGTGCCCGCGGTCTCCAGGCGGTCCGCGCTGTCGTACGCGTACGACGTGGTGGTCGCGCCGGTCGACGTGCAGGCCGAGCCGACGTCGCTGGTCGCGGTGGCCAGGGCGGTGCGGTTGCCGTTGTCGTCGAAGGTGTAGTCGCGGCGGGTGCAGGCCCCGTTCGGGTCCGTGTCGTCCGCCCGGCTCAGCCGTCCCGACGCGTCATAGCTGTAGCTGTGGACGCGGGTCTGGCCGTTGCTGCCGGCGTCGGTGACCGTCTGGCCCAGAGCGGACCGGTCGGCGATGTCGGAGGCGACCACGGCACCGTCGCTGTCACGGGTGTAGATCCGGGAGTTGGTGTCTCCCGCCTCGTCCTGCGCGACGGTCAGGGTGTAGCCGCCGGGAAGGGACTCGGTGGCGAGGGCGCCGTCCGCGTCGTAGGCCGCGGCGAAGGTGCCGGCGACCGAGTCGGTGCGGGAGGTCTCCAGGCCGCGCGCGTCCTTGGACGTGTCGTAGGTGTAGGTGGTGGTGGACGGGGCGGAGTTGGTGGTCTTCACCGGCCGGCCGAGCGCGTCATAGCTCGTGCTCGTCGTGTTGCCCGCACCGTCGTTGTAGGTGATCTGCCGCCCGAGGGCGTCGTAGGTGTGGGTGATGGTCTGGCCGTTCGAGCTGACCGTGGTCACGTCACCGCTGTCCGTGGCGTACGCGATCGTGCTGTCCGGCACCGCGGTGCCCACACCGCCGCTGACGGAGATCTTCGTGAGCCGGCCGGCGGCGTCGTAGACGTTGCTGGTCGTGCGGGTGACGCCGTTCGCCGTCTCCGTCATGTTCGCGGGGCTGCCCCAACGGTCGTACTCGACCGTCTTCACCGGCAGTTCGGACGGGTTCGAGCCGCCGAGTGTGATGGCACCCGCGGGGCCGGTGGTGCAGAGCAGGTCGGCCCAGTCGGGGCGGCCGTTGCAGGCGCCGGTTCCGGTCGCTGAGTAGTACGTGGTCACCGTGGCGCCCGCGTCCGAGCCGGACGACTTCGGCAGGCTGGTCTTGGTGACCCGGCCCTGGGAGTCGTACCAGGTCGTCTTCTTCAGCGCCAGGCCGTTCGGGTCGGTGACCGTCTGGGTGGGCAGGCCCTTGGCCCAGTCGTACACGGTGGTCGTGGTGTGCACGTCCGCGTCCGTCGGGTAGCCGTCCACGTACGCGCCCACCTTGCTGGTGGTGACCTGGTTGGAGACGGCGGCCGAACCGTCGGTCGGACGGCCCTCGTCGTAGACGTTCACGGTGTGCTGACGTGCCGCCACCTCGGTACCCGCGGAGAGGTCGGTGCCGCCCGTGCCGGCCTTGAGCGCCGAGGTCAGGGTCACCAGGTGCAGCGGCCCGTACTCGTCCGTCTCACGCAGACCGTCCGAGGAGTACACCGAGTTCGTGGACAGCACCTCGGCACGGTCCGCAGTCGTCATCTGGTCGATACTCAGGGCCACCTGCTCGGCCTGTCCGTCACCACTCGTGGCCAGCGCCAACTCGCGGTTGGCAGGGGCAAGTTGACGGACAGTGTCACCGAAGCGGTCGTACTCGGTGGTGCTGATGTGACCGCCGGGCGTGGCCGTGTTGACCTCGCGTCCGGAGGCATCGGTGTAGATGATGGTCGCCCGCTCGTAGTCGGACGCGGCCAGATCGCCACCGGTGTTCGACACCGGAACGGAGTCCGCCGGGAAGACGGCTGTGGCATCCGTCGGCACGTCCGTCTGGCCCCAGGCGGCGACGTCCGAAGTGCCCATGGCGTTGGGCGCCTTGGTGCCGCTCAGCGCGACGTCGTACACCACGCTGGTGGTCGCCGTCGTGCCGTCGGTGGTGCTCTTCGTGCCCGCGGTCAGGTTCGGCCGGGAGGCCTTGAGCAACATGCCGGCACCGGCGGTGGCCGCGTTGCCGGCCTGGCCGTAGGTGAAGGTCCACGGCAGTTCGCCGGGCGGGGTCAGGGTGGCGACGCGACCCGCGGAATCGTAGGTGTAGGCGGTTTTCAGCGCGGGGCTGATCCGCGGGTCCCACTCCTCGCGCAGTCGGCCGGAGTCGTCGTAGGAGTACTGAGCGACCACTGTCGCGGTCGCCGCCGAGGCGCCCGGGTCGGTGGCCCACTCCTTGATCTGCTTGACCTGGCCGTTGTAGTCGCCGAGCGTGCTCGACGTGGCGGTGATGGTGGTCGCGTAGACGAACTCCAGCATGCGGCAGCCCTTCGTCGCCGGCGTGCTCTCACACGTCGAGGACGACACCGCCGAGGTGGGGGCGATCACGTACTTCGGGCGGGCCAGGGTGCTGGTTCCCGAAGTGACCTTCTCCGAGACGACCTTGGTGGTGGAGTTGTCAGTGGGCAGCTGGGTGGTGGAGACCTGCCAGGTCGTCGCCGCCGAGTCCACCTTCGCAAAGGTGGTCGTGGTGCCCTGGTCGTCCTTCAGCGTGAAGGAACCGGTCAGCGAGCCGGTGAGGGTGAGGTTCTCCGAGCCCGGCTCGGGCTTCCAGCCACCGGAGGAAGTGGCGGTGAACCCGGTCTCGTCGTCATCGGCGTCAACCAGGGCGACCGAGGTCGCGGAGGTCTTGCGGACGTAGGCCCAGTCCGAATCGGTGAGTTGGGCCGTCGTGCCCGAGGTCCACTGCGGGCCGTAGATCGCCACCTGGCCCTCGGCGTCCGCACCGGCAGCGGGCCGGCGGGAGGAGGCGGTGCGCGAGGCGGTCAGACCGAACGCCGACGCGTCGGTGCCGGAGAGCGTGAAGTCACCGGTGAGCGTGTTGACCTCGCCCGGCCCCACCTGCTCGGTGGGCGCCGTGCCGGCCTTGCGGTCCACGGTGATGGTGTGCGGCTGGGAGTACGCGGTGGTGGTGCCGTCGGTGAAGGCCGCGCGGATGTCGACGGGACCGTCCTCGGTGAGCGAGGTCGTCACGTTCCAGGTGAGCGCTGCCGGGCTGCCGCTCGTGACCGTGACCGGCCAGGCGGAGACGGCGGAGCCGTCCGACGACTTGGTGACGTCCGCGACCGGCACGTCGTGCCAGGAGTCGGTCTCACCGCGACGGTACTGGTACGTCACACCCGTGTACGTCGTCTTGCCGGTCGACGTCAGGCTGACCCGGCGTGCGGCCGTGTCGCCCTCGCCCGGGGTGAGCAGACCGGCCCCGTCGCCGACGCCGAAGGCGTAGGAGGTGGTGGCCGTGGACAGGTTGCCGCCGGAGTCGACGGTCTTGGCGTACAGCTTGTGCCAGTCCTCGCCGGGATTGATCGTGATCGTCAGCGGGTCGCCGCCCGTGCCGTCGGTCGTGTCGTACACCCGGTTGGGCACCGAGGAGTCGTCCAGGCCCCAGTAGAAGCCCATGCCGTCGGTCGAGGACGTGTCCAGCGTGCAGGTGGCGCCGCTACCGGACTTCGCCGTCCAGGTGTTCTCGCTGTACGGGGTGCAGGAGATGGTGGGCGCGACGGGCAGCGCAGTGTTCAGCGTGAACGTCGTGTAGCCGGACCAGGCCCCGAAGTCGGTGCCGTCGTACGCCCGCACCCGGAAGCGCAGGTGCTTGCCCGCGGGGAAGGCATTCGCCGACGACACCGTCAGGGTGGAGGTGGAGCCGGAGGCCACCGTCTTGCCGTACGCCGTGTACGAGTACGTGGTGTCCGCGTACGCCGGGTCCGCGGTGATCTCGAACTGGCCCTGGGCGTTGCCGCCGTCCGCGTCCGTCACCTTCGCCGACAGGCTCGGCGTCAGGGAGGTCACGTACCGCTTGCCGTTGTAGGCGTTGACCTGCGACGGCGAGATCGCCGCCGAGGACGTGGTGGCGTACGAGTTGTAGGTCACCACCAGCTTCGGCGCGTACCCGGACGTCGAGTAGTTCGCCGAACGGAAGCGCCGCCAGGTGGTGGAGTCGGTCTCGTCGGCGCTGCGGACCTGCAGGCCGTAGTTGGTCGAGCCGTCGGCCCACGCCTGAACGATGGTCTGCAGGTTCCAGTTGGACCAGTTCGCCGGGCAGGACGAGGAGTAGCCCCAGTGCCCGGTGTTGGTCGCCACCCCGGTCGTCGTGGTCGACGGCTGAGCGCCCCAGGTGATCGACGAGGACGACCACGTCGAGGTGATCCGGCGGGCCTGAGTGGCGGCGCCCGAGGTGGAGCAGGTCGCCGAGTAGTAGTTGTACAGCGACATCGTCGCGGCGGTGATGTGCTTGCCGGTGAACTTCGACACGTCGAACTTCAGGTACGAACGGGCCGTGTCCGTCCCGCCGTCGTACGTGCCCGACTTCAACTCCTCCGAGGAGATCTGCGAGTCGGGGTAGTCCGGGTTCTGCACCCACGTGTCCGTGGTCACGGCGAGGGTGGTGGTCGGGTCGACCGTCACCGGATAGGTGGCCGACGCCAAGAAGTCCTTGTCGGGGGTGAGGACCAGGGTCTGCGAACCGTCCGACGCGGTCTCGATCCTCGTCGCGACCCGTACCTGGTGCGCGGACTCACCGGACGCCTCGTCCTTGCTGGCGTCCCACATCATCGGCGCGGGCGCCTCGGCGACCAGCTTGCCGGCGGAGTCCTTCAGCAGCAGGTGACCGGAGTCCGCCTGGGACAGCTTCAACCCGTGCAGGTTCAGCGGGATGCGGTACGCAGGGGAGGCGCCGTCGGGCTTCCGGGCGAGCTTGATGTTCTCGGAGAAGCCCTGCGCCAGCGCGGTGACCGACAGGGTCTGGCCGCTGCCCAGCGCGTAAGAGGCGGTGCTGTCCTTGACGGACGGGGCGGGCAGCTTGGCGCCCCAGCCCAGCCCGAAGGACTGCTTGCCCTTGGTGACCGAGGCGAGCTTCGTGTCGCCGCCGTCGGACACCGTGACGTCCGCGGCCGCCGCGGCCGGCGTGAGATCGGCGCCCGTGTCCGACAGCGAGGTGTCGATGGCCTTCCAGGTCCCGCCCTGCTTCACCCGGATCGGACCGGCGTACGCCTCCGTCTGCAGCTCCCCGCCGGGCAGCGCGTACGTCGTCGAGTCGGCGGTACGAGCGGACAGCACCTCGATCCTGCGGTGCTGAAGGCGGGCCATCAGCATCGCCGACGCATCGTCCTGGGCCTGCGCAGGACCCAACGCTTTTGGCTTTGCCTTTGCCTTTGCCGAGGCGGGCTGTGCGGATGCGGTGCCGGTGCCCCCCACGACCAGTGCGCTCTGGGCCGCCATCGCCAGCACCACGCCGACGGCCAGCTGCCGCAGCCACCGCGACTGACGGGCACGTCTGAATCTCGAACTGCCATGTGCCACAGGTCTGTGACGCACGATCAGCTCCCTCCCTGATGATCATGATCAACACAAACGAACGCGATCATCACAGGGGGCTACAGAGCCGATCGGGCAGAGTATTGCCCTGCCCACGACAAAACCATGGTGCAGTCAAGGCTTGCACAAACGCTCACCGGGCCGGACCTACGGAAAGATCGCCGATACACCCATTGCACGGTTTGCGTCCCGGCCACCTCCCCCAAAGCGGCATGAAGCCCTTCCGTCTCAGGCTTCAAGAATTTTCCAAACATTGAAAGGAAATGCAACGAAAGGTGAAGGAAGCGGTCAGGTAACGCAAGCGCCTCTCACACCCGCCGCCGGTGCGACGGCCGCCGCCCTGCGCCCGCCGTCGGTCATTTCGCAGCCCCGTCCTTCTCCAGCACCACCGTCTCCCTTCTGCCTTCCTCCACAGCCACGACCCCCCGCCCCCGAGGCCCCTGCAACGCAAACGTCAGCCCGAACCCCGCCGCGACGACCGCCGCACCCCCCACCGCATCCAGCACCCAGTGATTACCGGTCGCCACGATCGCCGACAGCGTGAAGAAGGGGTGCAGCAGTCCCAGCGCCTTCATCCACCACTTGGGCGCCACGATGGCGATGACGACCCCGCACCACAGCGACCACCCGAAATGCAGCGACGGCATCGCCGCGTACTGATTGGTCAGCGCCGTCAGCGTCCCGTAGTCCGGCTTCGAGAAGTCCTGCACGCCGTGCACCGTGTCGATGATCCCCAGCGTCGGCATCAGCCGGGGCGGAGCCAGCGGATACAGCCAGAAACCCACCAGGGCGAGCAAGGTCGCGAAGCCCAGGGCCGAGCGTGCCCATCGGTAGTCGACCGGTCGGCGCCAGTACAGGACGGCGAGCACGCTCAGTGGGACCACGAAGTGGAAGGACTCGTAGTAGAAGTCGAAGAAGTTGCGGAGCCAGTCGACCCTCACCACCGCGTGGTTCACCCAGTGCTCGATGTCCAGGTGCAGCCCGCGCTCCAGATCCAGGATGTCCTGACCGTGCGCCTCGGCCTTCCCCCGTCCCTTCGAGTTGCTGCCGCCGGTCGCCGCCAGGCGGACCTTCTGGTAGGCCGCATACGTGACACGGATCAGCAGCAGCTCCAGCAGCAGATTCGGGCGCGTGAGGACCCTGCGCAGGTACGGCAGCAGCGGGACGCGGCGGAAACGGGTCGGGACCGGAGGGGCGTACTCCCTCGGGATCGGGGACCGGTAGTACGGGGAGGTGCGGGACAGGAAGGGTACGAGGGTCGCGGCGGCCAGTGCGGCCAGCAGGACCGCGTTGTCCCGCAGCGGGTAGAGCGCCGCCATGTTCGGCAGCATCATCTTCGCCGGGAGGGTCATCACCAGGATCACGGCCACCGGCCAGACGTAGCGGTCCGAGGCGCGCCTGCCCACCCGGCCCACGACCGCGAGCAGCACCCACAGCAGCTGGTGCTGCCACGTCGTGGGCGAGACCGCGATGGCCGCGCAGCCGGTGATCGCGACGGCGAGGAGGAGCTGGCCGTCGTGGGCGTAGTGCACGGCGCGCCGCACGCCGAGTACGGCCACGACGGCGCCCAGCGCCAGGAACAGGCCGATTTCCAGCGGTCCGGTCAGTCCCAGCCGCAGCAGTGCGCCGTGCAGGGACTGGTTGGCCAGGTCGTCCGCCTCGCCGCCGAGGCCCGCGCCCGCCATGTGGTGCACCCAGTAGGCGTACGAGTCGTGCGGCATCGCGGCCCACGCGAGCACGGTCAGCGCGGCGAACGTGACGCCCGTTGTCAGCGCGGCCCGGCGGCGGCCGGTGAACCACAGCAGCGGGAGGAACAGCAGCAACGCGGGCTGCAGCGCGGCCGCGAAGCCGACGCACAGGCCGCTGGCGCGCTCCCCGCGTACGGCGAAGCAGCCCACCAGCACGAGCAGCACCGGCATGATGCTCGTCTGGCCAAGCCACAGGGTGTTGCGCACGGGCAGCGAGAGCATGAGGAGGCTGATCGCCACCGGGGCCGCCAGCAGCGACGTCAGACGGCTCACCGGTTGCGGCAGGGCTCTCGCGGCGAGCACGCCGAGTGCGGCGACCAGCAGCAGCGTGCCGAAGGTCCAGCCCCAGCCGAGGGCCTGTTCGGCCGAGCGGGTGAGGGGCTTGAGGACCAGCCCGCCGAAGGGGGTGCCGGTGAATTGTGTGGATTCGTAGAGGGAGCCCTTGACGTGCAGGACGCCTTCGGGGCCGACCCAGGTCTCCAGGGCGGTCAGCCGCTCGCCCCGCGGGGTGCTGAGGACGAGGGTCATCTGCCGTACGGCGAGGACGGCGGCGACCAGCCACAGGCCCAGCCGCGCCATGCGCACACGTGCGCCGGCCGCGCCGACGGCCGTTGCTCCGAGCGCTTCCGCCGTTCGCCCGTTGTGCTCCGCATCCGCCACGCCGCGTCGGCCTCCCGCCCCGTTCGTCACACGGGTCCCATGGGTGGGTTTCCTCTACGAACCCTACGAGGCTCGCACCCCCTGGACAGAGACGCCGGCAACCCCCTCTTCACCTGACGTCCGCTCTCCTTTTGTCCGGATGACGATAGTGCGCGAGCGCGAAGGTTGCCTCCGCAGGGCGCGATATCGATCACACGCCGAACGGAATCGGCCCCTCCGACGTACCGTCCGTACACCCTGTCGAACGCGACGGCGGAGGGCTTGGAGGGGTTGGAGGGCTCGGAGTGCTTCGGGGCATGGTCGGTTTACTGCGGGGGAGCGCGAGCATCCGCGCGGGTGGTGGCATCGGTCGGCGCGTCACCGTCGTCGTCCTCGCCCTCCTCGCCCTCCAGGTCGGCTCCCTGGTCGCCCCGGCCCATGCCTGCGGCTGCGGTGCCCTGATCCCCGGTGACCGGCAGCGGGTCAACGTCGGCCGTGAGGTGTCCCTCGTACGGTGGGACGGGCGGCAGGAGCAGATCGTGATGAGCCTGCAGATCGGCGGGGACGCCCGGCAGGCCGCCTGGATCATGCCGGTCCCGAACCGGGCGACGGTCCAACTCGGCGACCCCGGGCTCTTCGACGAGCTGGCCGCCGCCACGGCCCCCCTGCACCGCACCCGGTACCACTTCTGGCCGCAGGACGGCGACTGGCCGCTCACCACGGGCGACGGCGCGGTGGGGGCACCGCCGCCCGGCGTGGGCGCCGGCGCACCGCCCGACGTGGGACTGGTCGGCCGCCAGCGGCTCGGGCCCTTCGACGTGGCCCTGCTGACGGCCACCGACCCGGACGCCCTCGACGACTGGCTGAGCAGCAACGGCTTCGCCTTCCCCGCCCGGCTCGAGGGGGCGCTGGAGCCGTACGTGGAGCAGCGCTGGGAGTACGTGGCCGTCCGCCTGGCACCCGAGAGCGCCGACACCTCCCTGAACGGCACCCTCGACCCGCTCCACCTCACCTTCGCCGCGGGCTCGCCGGTCTACCCGATGCGCCTGTCGCGCCTCGCGCAGACCCCGCAGTCGCTCGGCCTGTACGTCCTGGCCGCGCACCGCATGGAGCCGGCCTCCCGGATCGGCGGCGCCCGGCCGCGCGTCACCTTCGCCGGACGCGTCGATGCCACGTCGGGCGAACTCGCGAGGCTGGCGAAGGACACGCCGTTCCTCACGGCCGTCGGCCAGGAGTTCCCCACGCCCTCGACGATCTCCGGGGACCACGAACTGCGCCGCGCGGCCACGGACGCATCCTTCCGGCAGGTGATCTACGAGGACCGGATGCGTGAGGTGGCCGGGATCCCGGCGTGGCTGCTGACGATCGTCGGCGGTCTGGCCGCGGCCGCCACGGTCTCCGTGTGGCTGGCACTGCGTCCTCGGCCGCGGCTGCGGGGGCAGGGACACGGACACGGGCAGGGACAGGGACAGGACCTGGGTACGGAGCCGCCGATGCCACCGACCCCTACACCCGGTCGGATGCCGTCACCACCCACCCAACCGCCCATGCCGCCCATGCCGCCCCTCCCGCCCATGCCGGCCACGCCGGCCACGCGGCCACCGCTTCCGCCCACGCGGTCACCCCACCCCCCTGGTCCGATCGGCTGAAATCCCCCACCGTGGAAGGTGTGAGGAGCAACGCCGGGGGAACCTGCGCGCGGCCGCCCACGTTGGCACAACTGGTTAGCGCTTCTAACTAGTTGTGCCTGGTACACGAAAGGCAGACGTATGAGCGAGTCGCAGATCTGGGACGCCGTCGACGCCTACTTCACCGCCCACCTCGCCCCGGACGACGACGTGACCAGGGCTGCCCTGCGCGACAGCGAGGCGGCCGAGCTGCCGGGCGTCAACGTCACGGCCAACCAGGGCAAGCTGCTCCAGCTGCTCGCCCAGCTCCAGGGCGTGCGCACGATCCTTGAGATCGGCACGCTCGGCGGCTACAGCACCATCTGGCTGGGCCGCGCGCTCCCCTCCGACGGCCGGCTGATCTCTCTCGAGTACAGCCCCAAGCACGCCGAGGTGGCCACCCGCAACATCGCGCGCGCGGGCCTCGACAAGCTGGTGGAGGTGCGGGTGGGCCGGGCCCTGGATCTGCTGCCCCAGCTCGCCGACGAGAACCCGCCGCCCTTCGACCTGGTCTTCATCGACGCCGACAAGGCCAACAACGCCAACTACCTGGAATGGGCCCTCCGGCTCACCAGCACGGGCAGCCTGATCATCATCGACAACGTCGTGCGTGGCGGCCGGATCGTCGACCCGGACAGCACCACGCCCGACGTCCAGGGCACCCGCGCCGCCATCGAACTGATCGGCACCCACCCCAGGCTGAGCGGCACGGCCATCCAGACGGTGGGCACCAAGGGCTACGACGGCTTCGCGCTGGCGCGGGTGCTGGCGTAGCCCTTCCGAACGGCCCTCCCGGACAGCCCTCCCGAACGGCCCCTCCTGGACAGCCCTCCTGGACAACCCCTCCGGTTACACCTCGTGGTAGAAGCCCACGTTGACGCTGCGCGGCGCGGTGCGGTCCTGGATGACGATCTCTCCGGAGCCGCCCCTCGGCAACGGCACGGTCCCGCCGTACGCGATGGTCTGTGCGTACTCCCCGACCACGAGCCGGACCTCGGAGGACGGGTCCGGCTGCGAGCCGCGCAGCCAGCTCACCTGCCAGCTGCCCTCGGGCCCGCACAGGAACTCCAGGTGGATCCGCGAGACGAACAGCCAGTCGTCCGGTGTCACGAGACGGCAGACGGACTTGTCGCGGCCCACCCGCAGCACGGCGCCCGGCTCGCTGGGCGCGTCGGCCATGAGCATCCCGGCCGTGGCGCCCTCCTCCACCGCTGAGACGGTGGCCATGGTGAGTTCGAGCACGTGCGCTCCTCCTGAGACGATCTTTGCACAGACCTGTGAAACATGCTTGTGCGGCGGCCCGGTTGGTTCACCGCCGCCGAATGATAAATCGCCCGGGCGTATCGCGTCCGGCACAATGGACTCATGACCGAGCGAAAGCCACCCGGCGTCCCGTTCGAGTCCTGGGTCGACAAGCAGATCCACGACGCGCAGAGCCGTGGCGAGTTCGACCGACTGCCCGGCGCGGGCAAGCCGTTGCCGCCGGGGACGGACACGTCGTACGACGAACTGTGGTGGATCAAGCGCAAGATGGCCCGTGAGGGCCTCGCGGTCCTGCCGCCCTCCCTCGCTCTGCGCAAGGAGGCCGAGGACACCCTCGCGGCGGCGTTCGCGGCGCCCTCGGAGCGGATCGTGCGCAAGCTCCTCACCGACGTCAACGCCAAGATCCGCGACATGATGTTCAAGCCGCCGCCCGGTCCCCCGCTGGGCATGAAGCCGTACGACGTCGAGGACGTCGTACGGCAGTGGCGGGAGCGCCGGGCGGCGGTGGACGGGGCGGACGCCCTCGGGTCAGATGCGTAGGAGCTGTTCCGCCAGTTCGCGGTAGTCCCGCAGTGCCAGCCGGAGTTGCTCGGTGTCGGTGGTCGTCGCGGGCTTGTCCTCGCCTCCCTCCGTGGACTGCCAGGACATGCGCAGGGTGCGCCGGCGCCGGGTCACCGCGTCGGTGAAGCGGGAGGCCAGCTCCTCGAGGACGTGGTCGGCCTCCTCGACGGAGGCGCGGGGCTCGTCGACGAATCCGGAGACCGCGTGCTGCAGCCGCTGTTCGAGCTTGTCGGTCTCGTCGTGCGGCAGGAGCCGGGTGCGCCCGTCGCCGGACGCGGCCGGGGTGCCCGCGGCGGAAGTCACGTCTGCCATGCCGGTCAGCCCTCCTTCGGGTGGTGCCGGTGGATCGCCCACGGCAGGTGGGAGCGGGTCTCGGTGCGGGCCGGCGTCTCGATGTCGTCCTTCCGCCTCGTGCGCGGGCGGGTGCGGCCGGTGTCCTCGCGCACCGGTCGGACGAGGTCGTCGAAGAGGGCGCGCGCCTCGACCATGGCCGCGCGCATGTCCTCCGTGCCGGGGCCGCGGTCGTCGTCCGCGCCGTTCACGCGTGCGTGTGCCACGCGGTGCACGTGCCGGTAGCCGCCGACGTGGGGCGCGTGGTGCACGGTGAGGGCGGCGAGCTGCTCCTCGTAGTGCCCGCCGTCGGGGAAGCCCCTGGCTCCGGCGAGCTCCGCGAGCAGCCGGTCCGCCTCTTCCACCGCTTCCTTGGGCGAGTCGACGAAGCGTTCCTGGGCGGCCGTCCAGCGGGCTTCGAACCGCTCGCGCTCCGCGGGCTCCAGCGGCCGCTCGCGCAGCCCGCCGTGCCGCTCGACGAGGGTGGTGAGCTCGCGTTCGGCCGCCTTGGTGTCCCCGTCGTGCCGGGCCACGGTCCGGTCGTACTCGGGCCCGAAGCGCCTCTTCAGACCCCGTGTGCCCCCTGCGCCCCGCTGAGCACGCAGGGTCAGGACGGCCGCCACTGCGACGACGACCGCCACGATCACGATCAGAGCGATGATCACGCCTGTGGACATGGTTGCCTTCCGTGTATCGGCCCGGTCGGCGGGCCGGCTTCCGGACCGGGTAGCCGCGAAGGCACGCCCCGAAACGGCACTCGCCACGGTGCAAGGCGAGGCGACCCGGTCCGGGGCGGCGTCCACCGTCGGGGTGCCGTCGACGGCGGAATCCGGCGGTTCGGTGTCCGGGAATACAGCGGCCCGCGGCAGCGGCGCTCGGCCGCGCCTCCGGACCGGGCTCTCGGCCGCGCCTCCGGGGCAACGGCCGCGGGGACTCCACAGGTACGGCGGCCACGGCGATGGCGCATGACGCCGGCAGCGCCGCGCGAGCATCCGCTGGGGATCGGCGGGGAGCGGGGCCGACCTGGTGCAGCAGTTCGTCCGCGCGGGTCGGCTGGACGAGTTGGTCCTGCACGTCGTGCCGGTGCCGACGTGCGGTGGGCGCCGGCTGCTCAACGACCTGGGCACCGGAGGTGACGCATATTCGGTTGCACGGCCCGCGCACCGCCTCGCGAGAATGAGTGGCATGACCTGGTCCGTCACCCCGGAGCCGTTCGACTCCCCCGTCGCCGCCGCGCTTTGGCGGGCGTACTACACGGAGGTCAGCGACCGCTGGTACCTCCTGCACGAAGGGCGCCGGACCGACCCCGACGAGCTGGAGCGGGAGATCGCCGCCCGCACCGGCGCCGAACTCGCCCCGCCGAAGGGCCAGTTGCTGGTGGCGCGGTACGCGGGTGAGCCGGCCGGCAGCGCGGGCGTACGGCTGCTGGAAGCGACGACGGCGGAGCTCACCCGGGTGTTCGTGTACGAGGGGATGCGCGGCAGGGGCGGCGCCCCGCTCCTCGTACGGGCCGCGGAGGACGCGGCACGCGCGCTCGGCGCCGAGCGGATGATCCTCGACACCCGCAGCGACCTCGTAGAGGCACGCGCGCTGTACGCGCGGCTCGGCTACACGGAGACCGAGCGCCACAACGACGACGAGTACGCCGAGCACTGGTTCCGCAAACCGCTCAGGTGAGGCGCCGAACCGGCCGTTCGTCGTGCGGCTGCTCACGGTCCGAGCCGCACAGCTCGTCGTTCAGCTCCTTGACCAGACGGTCGAGGTCCGTCGGCCGGTCCGGCCCCCACCAGTCACCGAGCAGCTCGGTCAGCGACTCCTCACGGGCCCGCGACAGCCGTCCCGCGACCTCGCGGCCCTGCTCGGTCAGTTCGAGGTCGAGACCTTCACGCACGGCGAGGCGCCGCTCCTCGACCTGCCGGGCCGCCTCGACGACGACGGTCAGCGGGACGGAGCTGCGCTCGGCGAGCAGGGCCGGCTCCACACGGCCGTACTTCCTCATCCGCAGCAGCAGCCAGCTCGCCGCCGGCAGCAGGTCGTAGCCGGCCCGTGCGGTGATCCTCTGGTAGATCTCGCGGCGCCCCTCGCGGGTGCCGAGGACGGACAGCGCGCGGCACACCTCGTCGTACGACGACCGCTCGACCGGGTTGCTGGCGAGCGTCTCCGTGACGTCGGGCGCGGTGACGGAGCCGCGCAGCTTGTCCTCCTTCAGGAACCAGGCCAGGACGAAGCCGAGGAGGGCGACGGGGGCGGCGTACAGGAAGACGTCGGTGATGGCGGACGCGTACGCGTGCACGGCGGCCGGGCGCAGTGCGGGCGGCAGTCCGGCGATGCCGCGCGGGTCGGCCTCCAGCGCGTCGACCGAGGCTCCGGGCGGCAGCCGGGCGCCCCGGAAGGCGTCCGCCAGTTCGTCGCCCAGGCGGCTCGCGAAGACGGTGCCGAAGATGGCGACGCCGAACGAGGCCCCGATGGAGCGGAAGAAGGTCGCTCCGGAGGTGGCGACGCCGAGATCCTCGTACGGGACGGCGTTCTGCACGATGAGGACGAGGACCTGCATGACCAGGCCGAGTCCGAGCCCGAAGACGAAGAAGTAGGTGCTCATCTCGGCGGTGGGGCTGTTCTCGTCGAGTTGGTGGAGCAGGAGCAGGCCGAAGGTGGTGACGGCGGTGCCGGTGACGGGGAACACCTTCCAGCGGCCGGTGCGGCTGACGATCTGTCCGGAGACGGTGGACGACAGCAGCATGCCGACCACCATCGGCAGCATGTGCACACCGGACACGGTCGGCGAGACGCCCTGCACGACCTGGAGGAACGTGGGCAGGTAGGTCATCGCGCCGAACATGGCGAAGCCGACGACGAAGCTGATGACCGCGGCGAGGGTGAAGGTGCGGACGCGGAACAGCTTCGGCGGGAGCACGGGTTCGGCCGCCCGGCGCTCCACGGCCACGAAGGCGGCGGCGAGGAGCACGCCGAGCACGGCAAGCGTGACGATCTGCGCCGAGTCCCAGCTCCAGGTCGTGCCGCCCAGGGACGCCACGAGCACCAGGCAGGTGGCGACTGCGGCGATGAGGAAGGTGCCGAGGTAGTCGATGACGTGCCGCGTGGCCGTGCGCGGGATGTGGAGCGCGGCCGCGATCACGGCGAGCGCCACGACACCGATCGGCAGGTTGACGTAGAACACCCAGCGCCAGCTCAGATGCTGGGTGAACAGCCCGCCGAGGAGCGGGCCGAGGACGCTGGTCGCCCCGAAGACCGCTCCGAACAGCCCCTGGTACCGCCCGCGTTCCCGCGGCGGGACGATGTCGCCGACGATCGCCATGGACAACACCATCAGCCCGCCGCCGCCGAGTCCCTGGACCGCCCGGAAGGCGATGAGCTGCGGCATGTTCTGTGCCGTTCCGCAGAGCGCCGAGCCGACGAGGAAGATCACGATGGCGATCTGGAACAACCTCTTGCGCCCGTACTGGTCGCCCAGCTTGCCCCACAGCGGGGTCGCGGCGGTCGAGGCCAGCAGGTACGCCGTGACCACCCAGGACAGGTGCTCCAGTCCTCCGAGGTCGCTGACGATGGTCGGCAGGGCGGTCGACACGATGGTCTGGTCGAGGGCGGCGAGCAGCATGCCGAGGAGCAGGGCGCCGATCGACACGAGGACGTTGCCGGCCACGTGCCGCTCGGCCTCGCCCGTCCTGGAACGCGCGTCCAAGACCATGTGGACCTCCCGAGGCTCGCGAGACATCTTCCATCGTGATCGGTGTGACCGGTTATGGCCTGTTGAGTCCTGTTGGAAGCCGGTATTCCGGGGGCCGGTGACACAGGGAGTCGTGAAGGATCTGGATAATCTCTGGAGTTCTCACGGGGAGGGGCGAACACGTGAACGAGCCGAAGGGATCGGGGCGGGGGTACGAGTGCCCGCAATGCGGGGCACTCCGGGCACCGGACAACACGCCGTCGTGCGCCTGCACCGAGCGGGCGTCCGAGGCCCTGCGCGACGCGCGTACGGCGGAGGCGGCCGCGGCGGAGGACTTCGATCCGCTGCGGATACGGCCGTACGTGGAACTGGAGGGCGCGGGCATGGAGGGGACCGCGCCGGCGGAACCGTCCGCGGCGGAGGACACGATGCCCCTGCACGCCATCACCCCGGCCCTTCCGACCCCGCTGGTACCGCGGGAGACGGAACCCAGCGCGACCGACCTGAGCCTCTTCGAGACGGGCGGCGGCGTTCCGGGCACCCCGGCCCCGCCCAGCGCCGAGGACCGGCCGGGCGGCCGCCGCCGTACCGTGCTGCTCGCTCTCGCGGCCGCCTGCGTGGCGGTGGTTGCGGCGGCCGGGTACGCGAGCGGGCTGTTCTCGTACGAGACGCCGTCGCGGGAGGGCGCGCTGCCGGATGACGTACGGGCGGCGGTCCCGGACACGTCGACCAGCGCAGCGCCGGTGTCCTCCTCGCAGGCGGGCGCGACGACTTCAGGCCCCGCCTCGGCGCCACCGTCGTCGGCCTCCTCCTCCCACAGCACCGGCCCGTCCTCGTCGGCATCGAGCGCCTCTCCGAGCGCCTCCCGCTCGACCGAGCCCACCGAGACGGCGACCACCGTCCGCGCGACCGGCACGATCGAACCCGAGAACGGCGCCGGCGACGCCCAGAAGACCAGCGCGGCCCCCGTGCTACGACGCGGCGACAAGGGCGCCGAGGTCACGGAACTCGAACTGCGCCTGACCCAACTCGGCCTCTACACAAGGCAGCCCGGCGGCAAGTACAACGAGGGCGTCGAAGACGCGGTCACCGGATACCAACAGGCACGCGGCATCCAGGACGAGGAACCGGGGGTGTACGGGGCGGCCACGCGCACCCGCCTGGAATCGGAGACGACGGAACCGTAACGAGGCGGGTGCAGCCACTCGGCGCGCGGAGCGGACACGGGGCGCGGACGCAGACCCCGGGGCTCGCGGCGCGGGCGCACAGCGCGCAACCAGCCGCCCATCCGCGGCTGCGCGCGGCGCTCAGCCACCACGCCGATCCGCGGACGCGCGCAACACCACCCCACCCCTCCACGGGGCGCGCGGTCCTCAGCCACCGCGTTGGTCCTCGGGCGCACGCTCAGCCACCTCGTTGGTCCGCGGGCGCGCGGCGCTCAGCCACCACGCCGATCCGCGGGCATGCGTGCCGCCTGGGGCGGCACGGGTGGGCGCGGGCGGCACCCCGCCAGCGCCGGGTTGCGCGACCCACCCCGCGCCGGCCCCCGCACCGGGCACGCTCACAACCCCGCGGGCACAGTCACTCGCACCCCACCGGCCAGCACTCTCAACGCCGGGCTGCGGCCCACACTCACCCCACGTACAGCCGCAGTTCCCCACCCCCGCCCGACTGCACCCGTACGCCCGTCAAGTCACGCACCACCACATCCGGCCCATAAGCCTGCGCCCGCTCCCCCACCCCTACAACCCGCATCCCCGCAGCCCGTCCCGCCGCGATCCCCGCCCCGGAGTCCTCGAAGACCACGCACTCCGCGGCCGCCACCCCCAACTCGGCGGCGGCCTTCAAGAACCCCTCCGGATCAGGCTTGCTCGCGCCGACCGACTCGGCCGTCACCCGCACATCCGGCAGATCGAGCCCCGCCGCGGCCATCCGCGCCGTGGACAGCGCGACATCCGCGGAGGTCACCAGCGCATGCGGCAACCCCCGCAGGGAAGCCAGGAAATCCGCCGCGCCGGGGACTTCGACGACCCCCTCCCTGTCGGCGGTCTCCTCCGCCAGCATGCGCGCGTTGTCGGCGAGGTTCTGCTCCATCGGCCGCTCCGGCAGCAGCATCGCCATCGAGGCATGCCCCTGCCGCCCGTGCACGACCTCGAGGACCTCGTCCCCGTCCAGCCCGTGCCGCGCGGCCCAGCGCCGCCACACTCGCTCGACGACCGCATCGGAGTTGACGAGGGTGCCGTCCATGTCCAGCAGCAGGGCACGGGCGGTTAGCACGGTCGTGGCAGTCATCGGCAGCTCCAGGACTCCAAGGTGCCAGGCAAAACAAAACGGCCCCGCCCGCCGGTCAGGGAAAACGGGCGAGAGCCACTTTGTTCCTTCACGATACAAAACCCGCCCGCATCCCGCCACCCCCTGCGCGGCAGTTCACCCGCCGTTCAGCTCACCCGCTCACGGCCTCCCACAGACTCCACACCCCGAGCCCCAGCATCAGCGCCGCCGCGACCTGCGTGACCAGCCGCAACGGCACCCGCTTCATCAGCGCCTTCCCACCGACGATGCCGAGCCCGGCCACCGTCCACAACGCAAGCACCGCTCCCAGACCCACGGAGAGGGGATCGTCGTAGCGGGCCGCGAGGTTCGCCGTCATGATCTGGGTCAGATCACCGAACTCGGCGACCAGGATGAGCATGAACCCTGCCCCGGCGACCTTCCAGAAGGACTGGTTCTCCGGCCTCCGCACCTCCTCCTCGTCCTCGCCCTTCTTCAGGAGCAGCATCGCCGCGCCCCCCAGGAAGAGCGCGCCCGTCAGCGCGTGCACGATCTGCTGCGGAAGGAGCGTGAGCACGCTTCCCGCCGCGACGGCCAGCGCGACGTGCAGCGCGAAGGCGGCGGCGATACCGGCGAAGACGTACGAGGCGCGGTAGCGGGTGCCGAGGACGAGACCCGCGAGAGCGGTCTTGTCCGGCAGTTCGGCAAGGAAGACGACGCCGAAGACGAGCGCCGTCACGGTGAAGCTGATCAAGGTTCCTCAATCGGTCGGGTGCCGCCCCACCGAGAGTGCTGAGCCTTCGTACACGACACCTCGGCATGGCAGCACACATGTCACCCGTGCCGTACGGCACGGACGTGCACTGCTTGCCGAAGGTCTCGCTGGCCGACCCGGTGGTCCCAGGTCGCCTCCGGGCGCCGGCTCAGACGAGCTGAGCAGTATGTCGACGGTCCGGCGAAGAGCTACTCCCCTTCTGCGCCGTCCATAGTACGAGATCGTTCTGCCATAAACCTTGTCGTGTCATGTACGCGTCATTAACTTCTTACCGAACGCACACCCCACGGCAATACGGCACCGCGAGCATTCCATCGCTCGCGCCCCAACACCCCTGCCTCCCCAAGGGAGTTCGCATGCCGAAGTTCTACGCGCGTCGACGGCTCAGCATACTCGCGGCCCTTACCGGCCTCATAGCCTCGGTCGGACTTTTCAACGGCCCGACCGCCTCCGCCGCCCTCCCCACCCCCGTCAGCGCCGCCACCGCCCGCAGCTACCTCGCGACCCTCACCGTGGCGACCGAGGACCGCACCGGCTACAGCCGTGACCTGTTCCCCCACTGGATCACCATCTCCGGCACCTGCAACACCCGCGAGACGGTCCTCAAGCGCGACGGCACGAACGTCGTCACCAGCTCCACCTGCGCCGCCACCAGCGGCAGCTGGTACTCCCCGTACGACGGCGCGACCTGGACCGCCGCCTCGGACCTCGACATCGACCACCTCGTCCCGCTCGCCGAGGCCTGGGACTCCGGCGCCGACAGCTGGACCACCTCCGAGCGCCAGGCCTTCGCCAACGACCTGACCCGTCCGCAGCTGATCGCCGTGACGGACAACGTCAACCAGGCCAAGGGCGACCAGGACCCGGCCACCTGGATGCCCTCGCGCACGGCCTACCGCTGTACCTACGTCCGCGCCTGGGTCCAGGTGAAGTACTACTACGACCTTTCGGTCGACTCGGCCGAGAAGTCCGCGCTGACGAGCTACCTCGCGAACTGCTGATCGCCGGGACCTCCCCTTTCACCTCTGTCGTTCCGTACCGTACGGGGCGACGGAGGAGGGCGAGCCGAAGGGGCGCGCCGGAGGCGGGACGGCGAACGCGCGGAGGCCCGAAGGGCTGAGCACGATCGCCGTCCCGACACCGGCTGCAGCACCCGGAGGCGAACCGACCAAGAAAAGGGCGGGCGATCACCGTGGCCGAACTGCGCCTGGGACCACTGCTGAGATACGCCGACGGCTCGTCCGCGACCATATGGGTCGAGGCGAGCCGTCCGTGCACCGCCGAGGTGCGCTGCGCGGACGGCGCCGGCGGCACGGCCCGCACCTTCCAGGTCGCGGGCCATCACTACGCCCTGGTACCGGTGACCGGCCTGACGCCGGGCACCTCACCGTCGTACGACGTCCTCCTCGACGGCACGCGCGTGTGGCCGCTGCCCGACTCCCGTTTCCCGCCCTCCGTCATCCGCACCGCCGCCGACGGCGACGGGATCCGGGTCGCCTTCGGCTCCTGCCGCTGGGCCGCCCCGCCCGCCGGTGAGCACGACCCGGTCGGCCCCGACGCCCTGGACACCCTGGCCGCCCGGATCGCCGCCGACCCGGAACGCGAACGGCCCGACGTCCTGCTGCTGCTGGGCGACCAGGTGTACGCCGACGAGACCTCACGGGCCACTCAGCGGTGGCTGGCCGCCCGGCGCGATCTGAGCGACCCGCCGGGCAGTGAGGTCGCGGACTACGAGGAATACACGCGGCTCTACTACGAGTCGTGGCTCGACCCCGAGATCCGCTGGCTGCTGTCCACCGTGCCCAGCTGCATGATCTTCGACGACCACGACCTCATCGACGACTGGAACACCTCCGCCTCCTGGCTCGCCGACATGCGGGCCACCTCCTGGTGGCGCGAAAGGCTGCTGAGCGGCCTGATGTCGTACTGGGTGCACCAGCACCTGGGCAACCTCTCCCCGGACCAATTGGCCACGGACACGCTCTACGCGGCCGTCCGCGAGACCCCGGACGCCACCGACGTCCTGCGCGCCTTCGCCGCCCGCGCCGACGCCGACCCGGCCTCCGTCCGCTGGAGCTACCGGCGCGACTTCGGCCGCGTACGGCTGCTGATGGTGGACACCCGCGCGGCCCGCGTCCTGGACGAGGACAGCCGCGCGATGCTCGGCCCCGGCGAGGCGGAGTGGCTGCGCACACAGGCGCTGGAGGAGCCCGGTTCGTACGACCACCTCCTCATCGGCACCTCGCTGCCATGGCTGCTGCCGCACCTCGTGCACGACGCCGAGGGGTGGAACGCGGCGCTGTGCCGGGGCGAGAAGGGAGCGCGCTGGGCGCGGTTCGGGGAGAAGCTGCGGCGGGCGGCGGACCTGGAGCACTGGGCGGCCTTCCCGGCGTCCTTCGAGGCGCTGACGGAGCTGATCGCCGAGGCCGGTTCGGGGCCGGAGGCACCGGCGACGGTCCTCGTACTGTCGGGTGACGTGCACCACGCGTACGTGGCCGAGCCGTCCTGGCCCGGGCGCGGCCCGGAGGCCCGGGTTCTGCAGCTCACCTGCTCACCCGTGCACAACGCCATCCACGCGTCGATCCGCCTCGGCTTCCGCTTCGGCTGGAGCGCCGCCGCACGGGCCCTGGGCCGCCGACTCGCAGGTCACGGCCGCGTCCCGCGGCCGTCGATCGACTGGCGCAGGACGGGTGGTCCCTGGTTCGGCAACCAGATCATGACGCTGACCCTGCGGGGGCGTTCGGCCCGGCTGCGGCTGGACCAGGCACGGGCGGAACGGGGCGGGAAGGCGCGGCTGGCGACGGTGACGGAGTCGGCGCTGAGCGATACCCGTGACGGGACTGGGCACAACTGAGCCATGCCAACGGCGAGTTGAGCACAGATGAATCTTCAGGAAACCCGCAATCGAACATACGCTCACTCGGCACCGGGGGCCGCTTCGAGGCCCTCAACTCGCCGAAGGGCAGGGTCCGTTGAACTTGAAGCAGATCAGCACCGTGTTCGCCGCCGCCGGAGCGGGCGTCGTCCTCATGGCCGTCCCGGCCCATGCCACCTGGTACCCGACCGGCTGGCCGCAACACGCGTACACCTCCGACTACAAGGGCGAGGGCGCCTTCCAGGCCGAGGGCGACTGGGTGATGGCGGCGGACCTCGGGGAGGACGGCAGAAGCGCCGTCACCCGTTGGGAGACCGACTACGGACGCTCGGGCGAGTGCAAGGCCACCGGCGGCGCCTTCACCGGCAAGACGGAGTGCAACTACGACTTCGCCGAGTCCGGCGGCTTCCGGATGAAGGTGTGCCTGCGCAACTACTCCAACGACATCGGCTGGGAGAACTGTTCGACCTGGACACCGTGGCTCAGCATCAGCACCGGCAACCCCAGATGAGTCCGGAGTGACGCGCGGGAGCCACGGGATGTCCGGGATCCCGTCGGCTTCCGTGAACGCCGGTCTCCGTCGCCGTGGTCGGCGCCGAACCGCGCGGCGCCGGCGCACTGGAACGCCTCTGCGCCTCCACCCCCGAACTCCTCGCACCCTGCCAGGAGTTGACGGACCACATGGCCGACCGGGCGCCACCCGGCCCCGGGCGTGCACTGGGTGACCGCGGCGGGCGCCCGTCCGGGGGTGTATTCGGTCACACTTTCGGACGCGGACGCGGTGGCACGAGCCGTCCTACGTGCGGCGGTTACGGAAGCGGAGCCGCAAACGGAGCCCGCACCGTGGCCAAATGTTGAACTTGCAAGCATTGATGGGGTGCTCCTAGCCTGGGTCCTTCGTTCGGTACCGCCGCCCCCACCGACCCGGTCCTCCGGGACCGGACCGACCGAAACCCAAGGAGTACCCCCCACATGTCCGCTCGCCTCAACCTCCTACAGCCGTACGCCCTCGGCCTGTTCCGCATGGTCGTCGGCCTGCTGTTCGCCTGCCACGGCGCAGCATCGCTCTTCGGCGTCCTCGGCGGTGCCGCCGGCACCGACGGCGGCACCCTCGAGGCAGGCACCTGGCCCGGCTGGTACGCGGCCGTGATCCAGCTGGTCTGCGGCAGCCTGGTTCTGCTCGGCCTCGGCACCCGCGCGGCCGCCTTCCTCGCCTCGGGCTCGATGGCGTACGCCTACTTCGACGTGCACCAGCCCAACGCCCTGTGGCCGATGGAGAACGGCGGCGAGGCCTCGGCGATGTTCTGCTGGGCCTTCTTCGTGCTGGTCTTCACCGGCTCCGGCGCGCTCGGCCTGGACCGGCTCTTCGCCAAACGCCCGGTGCGGGAGCACAAGCCGGCGGCCGACAAGGCGCCCGTGACGGCCTGATCGACCGACGCCCTGATCGACGCCCCCGGGGCGCCCTCCACCCGCAGACGGAGAGGGCGCCCCTTGTCATTTCCGGTACACAGGGCGAACGCGCCCGCCGGTACGCACGTGAACACACTGTGCCGAACACACGAGCCCCCCGTGAACCTCCTGCCACATCCCACGCGTACGCTGTATGGCTGTTGTCGGCCGCCTGCCGCTCGACCGCGACATCGCGGCACGGAACGGCCGTACGGGGGAGACACGGGGAGAGTGCGGTGCTGGAGAGTGTGGGGTCGCTGACGGGCAGCCCATGGATCTACGCGATGGTGGCCCTGTCGGTCCTCCTCGACGTGTTCCTGCCCGTGCTGCCGAGCGGCGTCCTGGTCATCGCTGCGGCGACGGCCGCGGCGGCGGGCTCGGCGACCGGCCAGGTCGCGAACGAGATAGACGTCCTGACGCTGATCCTCTCCGCGGCCGCCGCCTCCGTCCTGGGCGACCTGGTCGCCTACCGGCTGGCCTGGCGGGGCGGCGAACGCCTGGACCGCGCGATATCCCGCTCCCGCCGCCTCACCACCGCGCAGGAACGTCTCGGCGCGGCCCTGGCCCGCGGCGGCGGCCTCCTGGTCGTCCTGGCCCGCTTCGCCCCGGCCGGTCGCTCGGTCGTCTCCCTCATCGCGGGCGCCGCACACCGCCGCGTCCGCGACTTCCTGCCCTGGTCCGCCCTGGCCGGCCTGTCCTGGGCGACGTACAGCGTGGCCCTCGGCTACTTCGGCGCCCACTGGCTGGGCACGACATGGCTGGCCACGGGCGTGTCCCTGGTGGCGCTGTTCGCAGCGGGCGCGGGCGCGACGTACCTGATGCGCAGGCAGCCCGCGTAACACGCCGGGGCCCGCACCTCAGCCCGCCTGCCGGACCGCCTGCCCCCTGACCTCCAGCCCGCCCAGCAGATCGGCCGTGGCCTGCGCGATCACGTCGACGGCATGGTCGAACACCTCCCGATTGTGGGCGGCGGGCGCGCGGAACCCGGAGACCTTGCGCACGTACTGCAGGGCGGCGGCACGGATCTCCTCGTCCGTGGCCTCCTCGGGCAGCGCTGGCGGGCGGAGAGTCTTGATGCTGCGGCACATGCCACCAGTGTCGCCGAAGACGCCCCGGCGTTCACGGACGAGTGCGATGATCATCTCCGAGGCGGCCACCGTTCGGGGCCGACCGACGAGAGGAAGAACCTCGATCATGGCGAACGACGAACTCACCGTGGCCGTCCTCGGCCCGGGCGGCGTCGGCGGACTGCTCGCCGCGCTGCTGTCCCGCGGCGGTCACCGCGTGATCTGCCTGGCCGGCGAAGAGACGGCCAAGACGCTGTCCACGGCCGGGATCCAGGTCCGCAGCGCCCGATTCGGCGACTTCACGGCCCCCGTCGAGGCGGACACGGCCCTGCGCGAACCGGTCGACGCGTGCCTGGTCGCCGTCAAGCACACCGCCCTCGACGTGGCACTGACCCGCGTCCCGCCCGAGACCCTCGGCGACGGCCTCCTCGTACCGCTTCTGAACGGCGTCGAACACCCGGCGACCCTGCGCGCCCGCTACCGCCCCGACCGCGTGGCCCCGGCCGTCATCCGCGTCGAGTCCACCCGCCTCGCCCCCGGCGTGATCGAACACGGCAGCCCCTTCGCGGAGATCGACCTGACGGGCGACGGCGTGCCCCACGAACGTCTCACCGCCCTGGCCGGAGCCCTCGACGCCGCCGGCCCCACCACCCGCGTCCTGCCCGACGAAGCGGCCGCGCTCTGGGCAAAGATGTCCTTCCTGGCCCCCTTCGCCCTGCTCACCACCCGCTACGACCTCCCCCTCGGCGACGTACGCACGCTCCACCGCGAGGAACTGACCGCCCTGGTCACCGAGACAGCGGCCGTCAGCCGCGCCTGCGGCGGCCCGGCGGACCCCGAACAGGCCCTCGCCCGCTACGACTCCTTCCCACCGCAGACGAAGTCCTCGATGCAGCGCGACGCCGAAGCGGAACGCCCACTGGAACTCGACGCGATCGGCGGGGCGTTGCTGCGGGCGGCCGAGCGGCACGGCATTGAGGTGCCGGTAACGGCCCGACTGGTAAGGGAGTTGCGCGCAGCGGGGCACTGACCCGTCGGCCCCGGCCCGCTCAGGCGGTGACCTGGCCGAGGCACAGCATCACGACGAACAGCACCACCAGCGCCCCCAGCCCGACAGCGCCCGCCCGGGCCCCGCCCCGGGGATGGAACAGCCCCGCCACGGTGCCGAACACGACCAGCGGCACCCCGACCCGGGCGACGGCGAGGAGGGCGTCGGCGAACCGCAGCGGTCCGCGGACGCCGTCCTCGCACGCCGCGCAGGTGATCGCGAGCAGCGGCCCGATCAGGTACACGAAGGCACCGACGAGCAGGACCAGCACGGCGAACACGGTCAGTCCGGCCCAATCGGCGGCCGTACGCGCGCGGCGGCGCCCCTCAGCGGGGCCCGCGGTTTCGGAAGCGATGCCGGTGTTCTCCATGTGCCGGACGTTACGGATCACGGCCACCGCCCGCATCCGCGCCCGTACTCAGGCGACGTACACCCCTACTCGGCGACTCCCCCGAGGTCGACCCGCCAGTCGTTGGAACTGATCCGGTGCCCCTTCGGATACTCGAAGTCGACCGGCCCCAGCAGCGTGAAACCCGCCCGGCGGCACACCCCGTTCGACGCGGCGTGCGCCACGCCCGGAAAGGCGTGCAGATACCGGTGCCGGCCGGCCGCCCGCACCTCCTCCACGACGGCCCGCGCCGCCCGCACGGCGAGCCCCCGCCCCTGGAACTCCGGCAGCACACCCCACCCCGTCTCCCACACCGTCCCGCCCCGCCACGCCCGCTCCCAGAACCCGATCGACCCGGCGGTCTCCCCTCCCTCCGCCAAGGTCACCCGGTACATGCACCCCACTTGCGTCTCCACATACCGCCGATGCCGCACGAGCTGCTCCTCGCTCTCCGGCCCTCCCAAGTGCTCCGTCATCTCCGGGCTGTTGGTCCTCCGCAGCAACCAGAAGTCCCCCTCCGCCCAGGGCACCAGCCGCACCTGCTCCACACCATCGAGGTCCATGCCGGTCACCGTACGGCGTAGGTCTGACACCCGACCGGACTCGTACACCCGTTCGCACGAACCCCCGGAAGGAGCTCGCGCCCCAAATTCGAACAGGCGTAGCATTGCGCCGTGGCTACGACCTATGACTTTCCGAGCGACCTGCGCGCCGGTCAGGAGGAGCTGCATCAGGTCCGGGCCGAGCTGTCGGCCCTGCTGAAGCGGCTCCCCTGGTCGGTCGAGCCCCTGGACGCCTTCAGCGACGACAACGGCTGGCGCAAGGTGGAACGCCCCGCCTCCCCCGGCTGGACAGCAGACGAACAGGCCGAGGTGGAGAAGCTACGCCGGCGGGAGCACGAACTCGCCGTGTTCGTGAGCTGCCACCGCTTCTGGGCGGAGGTGGCGACGGCGGAGCGGGTGGAGGCCCGCATGCGCCTCAAACACGCACACGAGGACGCGGAGGCACAGCAACAGGGATAGACCGGCACACGCAGAAGACCCCGGCCCAACGGACCGGGGTCTTCTCCTGACGTGGGCGCGGACGGTTTCGAACCGCCGACATCCTGCTTGTAAGGCAGGCGCTCTACCGCTGAGCTACGCACCCGGACAGGCCGACAGCCTACATTGCCCGGGGCACTGCCACGCAAACCCGTATCCCCGGACGTGCAGGCGGGGGTTATCCCCACCCCGGATCCGGGAGTGCTCCGGATCCCCCCGGCGCCCCCGGATCCGTACGGTCGAGGAACCGTCGAAGTTCGTCCCAGGGGGAGATCGGCATGGACCGTACCGTTGCAGCCCGCGTGGCCCTCGCCGTGGTTGCCGTCGCGCTCGTCGGCGGGGTCAGCGCCTGTGGCGCCTCCGCCGGGGACGACAAGGATCCCGAGCACCGGAGCTTCGCTCTGCAGGGCAGTACCCTCACCGTCGACTCCGACGACTCCGCGTTGGAGATCGTCGCCGCGGAGGGGAACAAGGCGGGGCGAGTCGAGGTCACGCGGTGGTTCGAGGGGTCGGTCGCCATCGGGAAGGATCCGAAGGTGACCTGGTCCATGAAGGACGATCGGCTGGTGCTGCGGATGAAGTGCAGTGGGGTGGTCGCCGACTGTTCGGCCCGGCACCGGATCGAGGTGCCGCGCGGGGTCGCGGTGAAGGTGGTGGATGGGGACGGGAGTGTGCGGGCGCGGGGATTCGAGCAGGCTCTGAGCATTCGTACGAGGGACGGGTCCGTGCACGTCACGGACTCCTCCGGGCCGCTCGACCTGCGTACCGGCGACGGGTCGGTGCGCGCGGAGGTCTCCTCGCGCGAGGTGCGAACCCGGACCGGGGACGGCTCCGTCCGCCTCGAACTGGGAGTCGTACCGGACCGGGTGGACTCCCGTAGCGGCGACGGTTCCGTGACCATCGCGCTGCCGCGGGCCACGTACCGTGTGACCACGGACACCGGGGACGGCGGGGTCGACGTGTCGGTGCCGCGGGACGAGTCCAGCTCGCATGTCGTGTCGGCGCGCACCGGGGAGGGCAAAGTCACGGTCCGGACCGCGAACTAACGGGCCCGTGTGTTCGTCCTTAACCGGTGGGAGAATGACACCGGGCAGGGCGAATCACAGCACGGGAGAGGGATGTGACGGCGACACCTCCGAAGTCGTACTCGCCGTTGGTGCCGCGTGCACCCCGTCACGTCCTGCGTGACACGCTCGCCCTGATCGCGCTGCCGCTGGTCGCCGCGCTGGCGCTGCCCGCCGCGTTCGCCGGCGGCGGCACCCGGCGCTGGTTCGGCGGGCGGTCCGAGAGCCAGCGGGCGGAGGCGCAGGCGGCGAAGGACGCCGCCGCGGCCGCGTTCTACGAGCTGGACACCGCCCAGCGCGATCTGCGGATCTCGATCGAGACGATCACCGCGGTCGACGACTCGTCGGCCGCCCGGCGGGCGATCGCCGACTTCGAGGCGATCGGTGGGCGGATCGACGAGGTCAGCCGTCAGTACATCGACGCCGTCGACGCGCATGATCTCGACCGGGACGACCTGGAGGCTCATGCGGCCGCGCGGGCCCGCACCGAGTTGACCAGGGCCAAGGACGAGCTCAACCGCGTCAAGCAGGAGCTGGACCGTTTCAGCACCGGTCTGGGGCCGCTGCTGGGCAAGGCCGAAACGCAGCTGGCGCGGCTCGCGCCCGCGGTCGAGCGGGCCCGGCAGGCGTTGCTGGCCGCTTCGAACGCGCTCGATGCCGTGCGGGGCTCGGGGCTGAAGGCGGACGATCTGGCGGCCCGGCTCGCCGCCCTCGCGCCCGAGCTGACCAAGTTGAACCAGGGGGCGGGGCAGCACGGCGTCCCGCAGACCCTGGAGCGTGCCGAGCGGGTCGCGCGGGAGGCGGAAGCCGTACGGGTGGAGGCCGAGCGGCTGCCCGAGCGGGCCGCCGAGATCGATCACCGCCTGGTGTCGCTGCGGACCCGGGCGCAGGCGCTGACCACCCGGGCCGGGCAGGTCGATCCGGTGCTGAGCGAGCTGCGGCGGCGGTTCACGGCGGCGTGCTGGCAGGACCTGCAGCGGGTACCGGAGCAGGCCGGGGAGAACGTACGGCAGGCCGAGCTGAAGCTGAAGGAGGCGCAGGCCGCGCGGGAGGCGCAGCGCTGGCCGGACGCCACCGCGCTGCTGTCGACCGTGCGGGCGCTGCTGAACACGACGGACGAGGCCGTGTCGGCGGCCGGCGACCGGCTGACGCGGTTGAACGCCGTGCAGAAGGATCCGCAGCAGGAGATCGAGCGGACCAGGTTCGCGATCCGGGACGCGCAGCGGCTGGCGATGGCCGGGCGGAACACGCCGGATCCGCGGCATGCGCGGCCGTTGGACGACTCCGTGGGCCGGCTGGAGCGGGCGATCGGCTCGCTGGAGGGCCGTCATCCGGACTACTGGCACTTCCTGACCGAGACGGAGGCCGTGCGGCAGACCGTGGCGGGTGTGGTGGCGCAGATCCGTGGGGAGCGCGGGACGGGCCACTGAGCCGTTGCCCCCGGGGCGCCGCGGGCGGATATTGAAGGGACGGACGTACGGCTTCCGCTCACACGCGGAGGGAGGCGGAGATGGCCTCGCACTCACTGCACTCGGGGACCCGTCGGCGGATCAGGTTCAATGATCACCTTCCGGTGGACCATCGCCTGAACCTGGTCTACCGGATCGGGGCGGGCCTGATGGGCCTGTTCCTGCTGGTCTTCGGCATCTTCGGCATCATCGACAAGATCGGCTTCTTCGACACCGGCGGGGACACGGTCCTGAGTCTGAACACCAACGGCGCCCTGAGCTGGCTGTCGGTCGGCGTCGGGCTGCTGCTCTTCGTGGGCATGGTGATCGGCGGGAACTTCGCGTCCACGCTGAACATGACCCTCGGTGTGCTGTTCATCCTCAGCGGCTTCCTGAACATGGGCCTTCTGGACACGGACTACAACTTCCTGGCCTTCGAGATCCAGAACGTGATGTTCAGCTTCGTGGTCGGCATCCTGCTGCTGGTCTTCGGGATGTACGGCAGGGTCGGTTCCGCCCTGCCGCACGACAACCCGTACTGGCGGGCCCGCCACCCCGACCTCGCCGAGCCGGCCCAGGAGCAGGGGCAGGAGCGGCGGGAACTCACGGACCAGCGGGACCGGCCGGATCAGGTGCGGTAGGCGTAGTAGTACGCGTTCGGGTACGAGGCGACGAGGCTCGCCACCGACCTGCGGAGGGTGTTGTTGGAGTGGTACGTCACGTAGGGCACGCCCTGCGGGCTGCGGTACGTGACGATCATCGTGTGGTCCTTGGACCCGTCCTTGTCGAAGTCCACCTGGAGCACGTCACCGACGTCCAGCTGGTAGACGTTGGCGAGGCTGGTGGTCCGCTTGGAGTTCTGGGCGAACCAGGACCACTCGTTGACGCCGACGAACGAGTCCGACTGGATCTCGGCGTTGCCGAACCACTTGGTGTAGTCGTACACGTAGCCGGGGACGTGCTTCCAGCCGCCCGCCTTGAGGGACTGGCTGACGAAGTTGGTGCAGTCGCCGCCGGCGCCGTGCCCGTTGAAGTCCGGGTAGTCCTTGTTGTAGTTGTTCCAGTACTTCTCGGCGTAGGTGGCCATGGCCTTGTAGTCCAGGGTGGCGCCGGTGAGGGTCTTCGGCTTGGCCGGAGCGGGGCGGGTGGTGGCGGCGCGCGGCGCCGAGGGCATGGTGTCGTCCGTGGTGGTCGCCTTCACGGACGGCTTGGCGACGGTGTTGACCGCGATGCCCTGGTCGGTGTCGCGGATGCCGGTGAGCTGCCAGTTGCCCTGGCGGTCGGCGGTGAACGTGAGCTCGTGGTGGGCCTGGAAGCCGGTGGTCTTCGGCTCGTCGCCACGGACCTTCTCGTAGGTCAGGGTCGTGGTCTCGGTGACGGCGGCCTTGGCGGTACGGCCCTTCACGCGCGTGGCGTCCAGGGTGACGGTGGTGCCGGCCTTGCTGTACTTCTCGCCGAGCTGTGCGAGACGGTCCTTGCGCCGGTCGAGCGCGGACAGGGCGGTGTTCTCGCTGCGGGCCTGGCCCGAGGACAGCCGGACGTCGCCGGAGAAGCCGTTGGTCAGCGGCTTCTGGCTCTCGCCGGATCGGGCGTCGACCAGGGCGTTGGTGCGGTCGGTGAAGACGGCGTCCGCCAGCCGCTGGAAGGTGGCCTTGGTCTGCGCGTCCACCGTCGGGTCGTCGACGACCGCCGCGCCGGCGCTCCAGTTGGGCAGCAGTGCCGCTCCCGCGACGACCGAAGCGGCGGCGGCCCCCAATATGGTGGCGCGGCGGCGCGTACGGCTCAATTTCCTTGATTTCACTGATGTTTCCCCTCTTGCCCCGGCGGAGGGATGCCGGGGTAGGGAATCTTTACATGTTCTCCTCAACTATGAAGACACGGGGGGTGGTTGCTACTTCACCACCGTCGACCAGACCGGCGACTGTCCCGGGTCCAGGTTGCGCAGCTGCTGCAGCGTCTCGGGCTTCTGCACGTCGAGCCAGTCGGTCAGCTCCTTGAAGGACACGCACTTGACGTCCTTCTTCGTGCACACGTTCTCGACGACCTGGTCGACGGCCTTCATGTAGATGCCGCCGTTCCACTCCTCGAAGTGGTTGCCGATGAACATCGGCGCCCGGCTGCCGTAGTACACGCGGTTGAAGCCGTCCATGTAGGTGTCGAGGGTCTCCCGCTCCCACTGCGCGTACTTGGCCGGGTCGCCTTCGGTCTGGCCGTTGGACTGGTTGTAGAGGAAGTTGAAGTCCATGGACAGGCCCTGGAAGTCCTCGCCCTTGTACGGGAGCATCTGCAGCGGAAGGTCCCAGACGCCCTCCTTCTTCTTGGGCCATATCTGGAACTCGCCCGCGGAGCTGGCGTCGTAGCGCCAGTTGTAGCTCTTCATGGCCTTCAGCAGGTTCTCCTGGCCCTCCAGGCAGGGCGCGCGGCCCCCGGTGACCTCCTTCCTGAAGTCGAACGGCAGCGGGTCGACGTCCTTGAAGCCGGTGTTGGTCTTCCAGTTCTCGACGAACGCGTAGAACTGGTCGATCTCGCTCTTCCACTCCTCGACGCTCCAGTCCTCCCCGCCCTTCGCGCCGCAGAAGTGACCGTTGAAGTGGGTGCCGATCTCGTTGCCCTCCTGCCACGCCCTGCCGAGCTGTTCCAGCGTGGAGCGGATGTGCTCGTCGGTGGCGAAGCTGATGGCCGCCGAGCCCTCGGGGTGCTGGGGCGGGGCGTAGAGGTCCTTCTTGTCCTTGGGCAGCAGGTAGATGCCCGTGAGGAAGAAGGTCATGTGGGCGTTGTACTTCTTGGCCAGTTCCCGGTAGTGCGAGAAGAGCCCGTCGTCTCCCTGGAGTGCGCCGTCCCAGGAGAAGACCACGAACTGGGGTGGCTTCTCGCCCGGTTTGAGCGGCACCGGCTTCAACTGGCCCTGCTGGGGGCCGGTGTAGGAGGTGGAACCGTCCCCGAGGACCTTGGTCCTGCCGTCCCACTCGGGTTCCTTGGTCGCCTTGGCGGAGGCCGGCCTGCCGCTGTCGCGGGACCCGGAGGACGCCGTCGGGGTGGTGCTGTCGGAGCGGGTCAGGACCAGGTATCCGGCGACCAGGGATGCGACGACGAGGAAGGCCGCCAGGGTCAGCATCCCCGGTGGTGGGGTGCGGCGGGGTGCGCGGGCTCTGCGGCGGCGGCCGGTCGGTGACATCATGCGCGGCTCATTCTGCGAGGGGGGTGGTGGGGGGTTGTGGTGGTGCCTGGGCGCCGGGGGTCAGCCGAGGCCCAGGGCACCGGACCAGATGTCGTACGGGACGCTGTCGGCGGACGTGCCGGCGATCCCGTTCAACGGCAGTGGCTGGAGGCTCTTGGTGAGGTCGATGCGGTAGGCCACGACGGCCGTCGACACGGAGGTCGCCGTGCCGACGTACCAGGCCGCGGTGTCGTCCTGCACGGTGCCGGCCTTCCCGGCCACCCGCTTGGTGGTGCCCGCGCCGGGGTGGGCGGTACGGAAGGCCTGCGTGAGGGCGGACTGGACCTCCTCGGCCACCTCCGCCTTCACCGCGCGCCTGGAGGCCGGTTCGGCCAGGGCGACCTTGGAGCCGTTGCGGGTGATCCGGGCCACCGAGTACGGCTCGACGTGTGTGCCCGCGGCGGCGAACGTGGCGTATCCGCTCGCCATGCGGATCGCGCTGGGCGTGGCGCTGCCCAGGGACAGCGCGGGCACCTGCGCGCCGAAGCTGGAGGGCAGCAGGCCGGCCGCCTGCGCGGTCTCCCGCACCGTGTCCAGGCCGGTGTCCAT
Organism: Streptomyces sp. HUAS ZL42; assembly: GCF_040782645.1. Taxonomy (GTDB): domain Bacteria; phylum Actinomycetota; class Actinomycetes; order Streptomycetales; family Streptomycetaceae; genus Streptomyces. The sequence goes on along the minus strand of NZ_CP160403.1, from coordinate 6,813,494 downwards.
GCCGAGCTGCATGAACGGTGTGTTCACCGACAGGGCGAGCGCCCGGCGCAGGCTGATCTGCCCGTAGGACTTCTTGTCCTCGTTGTGGGAGGTGACCTGGTCGCCGTTGCGGTCCCAGTAGGGCCCCTCGGGTGTCATGACCGGGATGCCGTCGTCGCCGTCGTACAGCGTCAGCGGGGTGACCGTGGTCGCGGCACCGTCGCGGCTCTTGTGGACGCCGTTCTCCAGGGCGGCGGCGTAGACGAACGGCAGGAAGGCCGAACCGGCGGGCACGGTGGTCGCGTTGGACTCGTTGTAGCCCTGCGTACGGTGGTCGGGGCCGCCGTAGACGGCCAGGATCCGTCCGTCGGCGGCCACCGACGCGGCGCCGTAGTGGACGGTCTTCGCGCCGGCCGCGTCGTCCTTCCGCGCCTTCTTGCGGGCCTTGGCGACGGCGTCGGTGAGTGCGGTCTCCCGCTTGCGGTCGAAGGTCGTGTAGATCTGGTATCCGCCCAGGTCGAACTGCTTGTCCGAGATGTGCCCGGCCTTCTTGGCGTACTGCGCGGCCAGCTCCACCAGGTAGTCGCTCTGCTTGCCGGTGTCGTAGACGCGGGCCTGCTTCAGCGGCTCGGGGAACGTCCTGTACTCGGCCCGCTCGGACTTCGACAGCTTGCCGATGTCGACCATGCGGTCGAGGATCCACGACCAGCGCTCCACCGCCCGCGCGTGGTTGGCCTTGCTCAGCGCGGGGTCGTAGAGGGCCGCGCCCTTGAGGAGGGAGGCGAGGAAGGCTGCCTCGCTGACGTTGAGCTGGCCGACGTCCTTGCCGTAGTAGGCCTGGGCGGCGCGCTGCAGGCTGTAGGTGCCGCGGCCGAACCAGCTGGTGTTGAGGTAGCCCTCGAGAATGTCGTCCTTGCTCATCCTGTTGTCGAGCTTGAGGGCGAGCATCGCCTCGGTGAACTTGCGGCCGATCGAGCGGTCCTGGTTCAGGTAGACGTTCTTGACGTACTGCTGGGTGATGGTGGAGCCGCCCTGGGTGTCGCCCTCTCCGAAGGTGCGCCACAGGGCGCGGGTGAGGCCTTTGAGGGAGATGCCGGGGTCGCTGTAGAAGCTCGCGTTCTCCGCCGCGAGCACCGCCCAGCGGACGTCCTCGGGTACGTCCTTCAGGGGCATGTCCTGCCGCTGCACCCAGCCGGTGCGGGCCATCGGCGTCCCGTCGGACCAGAAGTAGACGTTGTCCTGCTGTGTGGCGTACGAGTTGAGGTTCTCGGGGATGTCGGTGGCGGCGTAGCCGATGCCCAGGAACACGACACTAAGACCGACGAACGTCAGCGCGGCGCCCAGCGTTTGCCGCCAGGACGGTAACCAGCGGCGCCAGCCGGGTCGGCCGGGACGGGGGTACTGCGGGCGAAGTCGGCGGGCATAAGGGGCCAGGGGGGAGAGGAGGGCGAGCAGGCGAGGGCCGAGCAGTCCGGTGAGGCGGGCGCGGAGGGAGAGGCGGGAGGCCCTTCGCCGGGCCCGTCGCTGGAGTTTTCGCCCGTTTGCCGGCTCGGGGGACCCAGGGGACTCAGAGGACCAGGGGGATTCGGTGGACCATGGGGACCACGAGGACTCGGCAGACAATTCCGGATGGTCGGATATGCCACGCTGTTCAGGTATCCGCAGTTGCATGGTCTCGTCTGGCCGGAAATCGGCGGGGACCTTCAACTGAATGGTGACATCCGGCTCTTGGGGCTCCTCCCCCTTGCCTAACTGGGTCACGACGGCGTCTCCCTCCGCATTCCGTGTTACTCGCGCAGGCAGACGTACAGACGTACACGGGTTTGATGTTGGTATGCCGTATTACCGCAAATGCGGCTGCACCCCTGATTCCCCCACCACGCTGGTCCTTCGCGGCGCTCTCAAGTTACCAGCGCTCTTCGCAAGTTCTCCACATAAGAAAGCGACAGAAGCGAAGACCGTCCAAGACCCTGAGGTGCATATCGCACCACATGGCTCCCATTTTGAAATTTCGCGCCACTCCACATGAAAAAGGGGGGGTGCCGACAATCGGCACCCCCTCGGGAAGGCTGGATGTGCAGTCCGGAATGCCCCACTACTCGAGGCGAACGATCGCGTCGGTGGTGATCGTGGCCCTGCCGGACGTGCCATCGACGTAGATGTGCGCCTGGCCCGACGTGGCGGCCCGAAGACCGAAGACGCCGAAATCACCCATTCTCAAGTGGTTCGACGCGGGCCTGTCGGCCGGTGCGGGGGTTGCCGTACCAACGTTGCGGGACAACGCCCCGGTGGTGGTGTCCAATGAGATCCACAAGGATCACTTACGTGATCTTCATGAAGGGTCGGCGGGGCCGCTCGCCTCGGGAACGTGCGACGCTAGCCTGTCCCCATGCCTCGTTACGAATACCGCTGCCGGACCTGCGGCGACACCTTCGAACTGACCCGCCCCATGGCGGAGTCCGGCGCCCCCGCGGCCTGCCCCGCGGGCCACGACGACACGGTGAAGCTCCTGTCGACCGTGGCCGTGGGCGGCACGGCGTCCGCCCCGACGCCGGCGCCCCGCTCGGGCGGCGGGGGCGGCGGGTGCTGTGGCGGGGGCTGCTGCGGCTGACGCCGCCAGGAACCCCCGCCACCACGTCAGCGGGGCGCCCGCGACGCCTTCAGGAACTCTCGTACGATCCGCTCCCCCGCCAGCACCCCACGTTCCGGCAGTGCCGTGAGCTGCGGGGCCGCCCAGCCCGCCTCGGCCAGTTCGCCGTGTCCAGGCCGCCAGCCCCGGTCGGCCGCGAGCAGCAGGTCCGCGTCGAGCAGGGAGTCGCCCGCGGCGAGGGTGAGGTCGGCGCCGGTGCGGCGGGCGAGCTCGTGCATGGCCGCGCTCTTGGTCAGCGGCTTGGGCACGGCGTAGATCTTGCGGCCCTGCAGCGAGACCGTCCAGCCGCGGTTCTCCGCCCACACCGCGAGCTCCTTCACCCACTCGTCGGGCAGCAGCTCGCGCTCCACGACGAGGTAGGCGAACAGGTCCTCGGCGACGCGGTGCTTGCGCACCCAGACCGGGTCGGCGCTCCTCAGCAGGTGCTCCTGCACCTCCGCCAGGGGCGCGCACTCGCCGGCCAGCCGGTCGGTCACCCGCCGGTGCCAGTCGTCGTCCGACACCCCGTCCACGAGCAGATGGCCGCCGTTGGCGCAGATCGCGTACTTCGGCGCCGGTCCGGGCAGGTTGATGCGCAGGTACTGCTTGCGCGTCCGGGTGGTGGTCGGCACGAAGACCGCCGCGTCGCCGAGGTCGGTCAGCAGCTGCGCCGCCGTCTCCGTCATGTACGACAGCGGCCTGCTCTCGTGCACCTCCACGCACAGCAGCCGCGGCGCCCGCGCGTCCGGCATGGTCAGCGCCAGAGCCGCCGAGGAGTAGATGAGCGTACGGTCGAGGTCACTCGCCACCAGTACCGGCATCAGACCGTCACCGCCCTGCCGTCGGCGCCCGTCGCACCCCGCGTGTACCTGGGATGGATCAACCCCACGCAGGTGTACGGCAGTTCACCCACCTCCTCGACGGGCACCCCCCTCTGTTCGGCGAGCAGTCGTACGTGGTCGAGGTCGGCGCCCGCCCCGGCCCGCGCCAGGATCTTCCACGGGACCCTGCGCAGCAGCACGCGCGTGGTCTCGCCGACGCCCGGCTTGACGAGGTTCACGTCGTGGATGCCGTACTCCTCGCTGATCCGCTCGACCGCCGCCCAGCCCTCCCAGGTCGGGGTGCGGTCACCGGCCATCAGCTCCTTAACGGCCGAGCCCACCGAGTCCGCGACCTCCGTGAAGCGCGCCGAGACCGCGTCGAGGAAGACCGTCGACACGTCCGTACCGGCGAGTTCGCGGTAGAACTTCGCGCCGTGGAAGTCGTGCGGGCCGACCAGGTCCGCGCGCAGGACCGTCCGCGAAATCAGGCCCGACACCGTCGAGTTGAGGCAGGCCGAGGGGATCAGGAAGTCCTCCCGGGTGCCGTACGTCCGTACGCACGAGCCCGGGTCGGCGAGCACGGCGATCTCCGGGTCGAAGCCGGTGACGCCGTCCGACGCCTCGAACTCCTCGATCGCGTCGGCGAGTTCGCGGGTGATGGCGCCCTTGCCGGTCCAGCCGTCGACGAAGACGACGTCGGACGGCTCGTGGTGGGCTGCCAGCCAGCGCAGCGCGTTGGCGTCGATGCCGCGGCCGCGCACGATCGACACCGCGTAGTGCGGCAGTTCGAGACCGTGCCGGTGCTGGGCCCAGCGGCGCATCAGAACACCCACGGGCGTGCCGGCGCGGGCGAGGGAGACGAGCACGGGCCGGGGTGACCGCTCGGCGAGCACCGTCTCCGTGACCACGCCGACCGCGTGGGCCAGGCGCCCCGCCGACTCCTCCAGCGCGGCATGGAACAGCGCCTGGTACTCCTCGCTCGGCTGGTACTCCACCGGCAGCGACTCCGCGTAGTGCGCGCCGCCGCTCTGGATGGCCTCCTCGCGCTCCTCGGTGGGCGCCTCCAGCGTCACGTCCGAGAGGTCCTGCAGCAGCCAGCCGACCTCCTCGGGCGCGTACGAGGAGAAGGCGGGGCCACGGAGGGGCTCGGGCAGCATGTGGGGCCTTTCGGGGACGGCCGGCGGCTCGGGGACGTACGACGGCACGATCGCGAGGACGACGTGCGGGGTGTGGGCGGCGAGCTGGGTCAGCAGGCCGTCGGGGGCGTGGAGTTCGGGAGTGTCGGCGACGGAGTCGACGACGGCGACCACGGCGTCGAAGCCGCTGCCCGCCACGTTGTAGGCGTAGCGCTCGCCGGGGCCGTCGGCCGGGTCGTCGTGGGCGGGGAAGACCAGGCGGCTGCGTATCGCGTAGCCGGGGTCGTCGACCGCGAGGACGGGTGAGCGGGTGGTGGTGGAGTAGCGCACGTCTGCGGACACGATCTGCTCCAGCTCGCGGGCCAGCCTCAGCGGCGCGTACATCAGCTCCTCGAAGCCGAGCACGAGTACCCGCACGGCATCGGCGGGCAGCGCCTCGGCGAGCCGTGCGGCCATGGCGGGCAGGGCGGACTCCAGACGCATCCGGTGCCGGGGCGTGAAGCCGTGCCGGCCGCCGTCGGGCAGGCCGGCGGGCCAGCACAACTCGACGCGCTCGATCCGGCCGTACGACCGCTGCTCGGACGCCGTGGGCGACTCGTGCCGCGCCACCAACGCCTGCCCCTTCTCCAGCACGCCCTCCGGCAGTGCGACCGTCCCCGACGCCGCCGCCACGAGATCCACGCGGGCGCCGATCTCCCGGGCGAAGTCCGCGAGGCGTCCGGCGTCGGCCGCGGAGCGCATGTCGACCAGGGCGACGACCACGTACCGCTTGCGCGGATAGCGTTCGTGCAGCTCACGGATGGTGTTGAGGACCGTGTTGCCCGTCGAGAACTCGTCGTCGACCAGGACCAGGGGGCCGTCGCCGACCAGCAGCGCCGGGTCCTCCGGAAGCAGCAGATGCGAGGTGGCGTGCGAGTGGGACTCCTCGAAGCCGCCCGCCGGGGCGACGCCGGAGACCGGACGGCGGGTGGAGTGCAGGTAGGGCGCGAGACCGAGGCCGTCGGCGACGGAGTGACCGAGGCCGGTCGCGGTCTCCGCGTAGCCGAGGACGACCGCCGCGCCCGCCTCCTCGGCGCCGAGCAGCTCGCGCACCCGCCGGCCGAGGGCGAACCCGTAGCCGTACACGACCGTGGGCGACTGCGGCACGTGCTTGCCCAGCACGTTCGACACGAGCAGGTGCGCCCGCCTGGGATTGCGGCGCAGAGCCAGCCCCAGCAGGTCGACCAGCTTGTCGTCGCCCACGAGTTCGAGCCCGAGCCGTTCGGAGACCCAGGTCCCGGACCAGACCCCGTTGTTCACTGCGTTGTTCATGCGTCCCTTGTGTAGAAGCCGGTTTCGGCCGGTCAGGTCGGAATTCCGGCGGCGAGGAGTTCCACGAAGCCGATGTCCTCGTTCGCCACGCCGAAGACCTCGGCACGCAGCATGGTCCGCTCGGCCCACGCACGGTGCGGCTTCACTTCGTTCATTTTGTTCGTATATGCCGACCTGAGTACACCCCCACCGCACCGTTCCGGCCGCAGGATGTCCTGGGCGTCGCTGAACTCTTCGTGACTGACCACTGACAGAGCGTGCACGGGCAGTACGTGTGAGGGGTGGATGCAGGTCTTGCCCAGCAGCCCGTTGGCCTGGTCGAGGGCGATCTCGCGCAGCAGCCCGTCCATGGCGTGCTCGATGAGGGCCTCGCGCAGTTCCTCGGCCTGCCCCTCCAGGAAGGGGCTGCGGCGCAGCTGCGGCTTGAACATGCGCTCCTGGACCCGGAAGTACTCCCACACCGGCCCGGTCACCGTGAACCCGGTGCCGTCGGCGCGGCCCAGCATGTTCACCACGTCGGCGATCACGGAGGCGACGATCTGGACGTCGTACGCGGTCATGTCAGGGGCTCGGCGCAGCCCGTACGAGGAGCAGAAGTCGGTCACGCCGAGTCGCAGCGCCAGCACCCGCTCGCGGTACTTGCCGACCGCGCGGGAGATGCCCTCGAGCGTCTCCACCCGCGACTCCCGGTACAGCAGCTCGGGCGACTCGAGGACGGGCATGGCGAACAGACGGCGACCGCTCTCGGCCTCCGCCGTGGCGAGCGCCTCCAGAAAGGGGATGCCCCGCTCCTCCGTGAACTTCGGCATCACGAACCCGGACAGCAGCCGCGCGGCCGGGCCCAGCCGCCGTACGAGATCGGGTATCTGCTCGGGCGTACGCACCCGGATGAAGAGCAGCGGAAGTTCGGCCCCCGGCCGTCCGGCGAGGTCCGCGAACTGGCGTACGAGGTTCTCCTCGCCCTCCGTTACGTCCTCGTCGCCGATCGAGTCCTCCAGGCACAGCACCATCGAGACCACGCCGTGCCCGGACCGCTTGACGATGTCGTCCGCGAGCCGCGGCCGGGTGGCCGGACTGTACAGCGTGGCGCCCAGGGCCGCGGAGAGCAGCCTGGCCGGGGAGTCCGTGCCGAACTCGCACGGCTCCCGGTGGAAGAGGCGCTGCCGCACCTCAGGGGCGATGTGCCCGAAATGACGCATAGAACTCCCCCGTGGTGACGGAACTGCCTCTGAAGTGGCCGGTGAAAAGTGCCTATAGGTGGCCGGTAATAGTACGTAGGGATCCATGTCAGGGGTTCCCACCGGGCATGAATTTCAGGTAACGCAAGCCAAGCACACCAGTGTCGGCCGTCGTACCCCCCGCGTTGTCGTGATCAGGACCGAGAGGGCAGGATGACCGCATGACGCACGCGATGCTGAAGGGGTCGAACGTACCGCTCGAAGCCACGACGGTGCGCGCCGTGCTGCGCTGGACGCCCGGGCAGGGGATCCCGGACGTCGACGCCTCGGCGCTGCTCCTCGGCCCCGACGGACGTGTGCGCTCCGACGAGGACTTCGTCTTCTACAACCAGCCCCGGCACCCCTCCGGGAAGGTCTGGCGGCTCGGCAAGAAGCGGATCGCCGACGGCCTCACCGACACCGTCCAGACGGATCTGGCCGGTGTCGAGGGCGGAGTCGGTCAGATCCTCCTCGTCGCTTCGGCGGACGGCGTCACCTTCGACCGCGTACGGGACCTGCGCATCCTGCTGTACGACGCGACGATCGCCGACGGCGAGCCGCTGGCGTACTTCGACATCAAGCCGGAGACGGGCCAGGAGACGGCCCTGATCTGCGGCGAGCTGTACCGCCGCGGCGAGGGCTGGAAGTTCCGCGCCCTCGGCGAGGGCTACTCCAACGGTCTGAAGGGCCTGGCCACGGACTTCGGCATCTCGGTCGACGAGTCGGAGGCGGCCCAGCCCGAGATCTCCCAGCCCCTGCCCCCGGAACAGCCGACGGGCGTCCCGACCCAGCCCGCGTACGGCTACCCGCAGCCGGCCACGACACAGCCGGCGTACGGCTATCCGCAGACGGCGCCGGTCGCGACGGGCGCACCGTCGGGGTACGGCTACCCACCGCCGGTGACGGCGGTGGCGGACCCAGACTTCCGGTTGCCTCCTCAGGGGCCTCAGTTCATCCGGCCGTAGGGGCCGGCGGGCTCGGGGCTCTCGGGGCTCGGGACTCGGGGCTCGGGACTCGTGGCTTAACGCTCCACCTTCGTCTTGTAGCCCCGCCCCCACTGCAGCCCCCACCCGTACAGCCGGTCCAGCTCCGCCTGGAACCCGTACACGAACTTCACCTCACGCCGGACGACGATCTCCCCCTTCACGTTCTCGATCATCACCACCGCGCAGGAACGCGCCTGCGGATGCCGTTCGTCCAGGCCTATCTCGATCCGCGGCCCGTTGCTCGGATACAGCGTCACGATCGCGTGCGTACGGTCGAACGCGGGCGTCTGGTCGTAGATGTACACGAAGACCAGCAGCCGCTTGATCTCGTCCCGGTGGTCGAGGTTGACGTAGATCGTCTCACCGGACGCCGAACCGAACCGGTCGTCGCCGCTGAGCTTCACGTACGGCGGTGCGTTCACGTCGCCGAAGTAGCTTCCGAGCGGCTGGACGACCCCCTTGGTGCCGTCCTGCAGCTCGTACAGGCACCCCAGGTCGAGGTCCACGTTGACCATGCTCTGGCTGTGCCCTATGACCTCCGGCGGCCGGAGTGCCTTGAAGGGGTGCCGCAGCAGGCTCTCCCGCTGGGAGCCGCCGATGTCGGAGGTTCGCATCCGCCAGTTCAGGTTGATGCGGAGATGACCGTTGGCCGCGTCCTGTTTGGTGAGCGAGACCTGGTGGTGCCGTTTGGTCAGCTCGATGGCGTTGGTCGCCGCACTGCCGGAGTCGAAGTCGGCCGTGCGTCCGCGCCAGCCGTCGAAGAAGCCCATTCCCGCCCCCCACGTTCACTCGAAAGACCGGCGGGGCGGCCCGAGGACACGTCCTCGACGGCCGCCCCGCACAGAGCGTTCCTCACTCAGAAGGTGATCACACCCCGGACGAGACTTCAGCCTTTTCGTCCGAGTCCTCAGCTTTTCCCTCTGCCGCTGCCAGCGCGCGGTTGCGGCGCACGGAGGACCAGAAGGACCAGGCGATCAGCACGACGCCGACGAGGCCGGTGATCACCTCGTTGATCTCGTACTGGATGGTGACCATCAGGATCACGGCCAGCGCACCGATCGCGTAGTGGGCGCCGTGCTCCAGGTAGACGTAGTCGTCGAGGGTGCCCTGGCGCACGAGGTACACGGTCAGCGACCGGACGTACATCGCGCCGATGCCCAGACCCAGCGCCATCAGCACGATGTCGTTGGTGATGGCGAAGGCGCCGATCACGCCGTCGAAGGAGAAGGACGCGTCGAGGACCTCGAGGTAGAGGAACATGAAGAAGGCGGCCTTGCCGGCCAGGAGGATCGCCGAGCGTGGCTTTCCGGAGCGGGCGGCTGCCTCCTCCGCCTCGTGCTCGCGCTCCTCCTCTTCCTCGAGTTTGTCCTCGAAGTAGCCGGAGAGTCCGCCGACGACCATGTAGGTGATCAGGCCCGCGATTCCGGAGATCAGGACCGTCTGCGCCTTGTCGACGTGCGCGCCGCCGTGCTGGTGGGCGTGGGTCGCGAAGGTGAAGGAGGTGATCAGCAGGACGACGAGGGCGATGCAGACCGACAGCATGTCGACCTTGCCCAGCTTGGCCAGCGGGCGCTCGATCCAGCGCAGCCACTGGATGTCCCGGTCCTCGAAGATGAAGTCGAGGAAGATCATCAGCAGGAACATGCCACCGAACGCGGCGATCGACGGGTGGGCGTCGGTCACGAGTTCCTGGTAGCGGTCCTTGTTGTTGAGCGCGAGGTCGACGGCCTCGATGGGGCCCATCTTGGCGCTGACGGCGACGATCACGACGGGGAAGACCAGCCGCATGCCGAAGACCGCGATGAGCACGCCGATGGTGAGGAAGATCTTCTGCCAGAAGGCATTCATCTTCTTCAGGATTCCGGCGTTGACCACCGCGTTGTCGAACGACAGCGAGATCTCGAGGATGGAGAGGATCGCCACGATGCCGAAGGCTTCCCACCCCCCGTAGAAGACCGCAGCGACCAAGCCGAGCGCGGTAATCGCGAACGACCAGCCGAAGGTTTTCAGAAGCACTGGCTACCCAATCGTGTGTTGGGGGCGCCTCCCAGACGAAGTCTGGGGGAGGGTCTCCCCCGCGCCGTACTCGGCTTTACGAAACGTTGACCCCAAAGTCTAGAGCGATGCCCCGCAGCCCCGACGCGTACCCCTGTCCCACCGCCCGGAACTTCCATTCGCCCTGGTACCGGTAGACCTCGCCGAAAATCATCGCGGTTTCGGTGGAGGCGTCCTCGCTGAGGTCGTAGCGCGCCAGCTCCTGGCCGTCGGCCTGGTTGACCACCCGGATGAACGCGTTGCTGACCTGACCGAAGGTCTGGCCCCGTTCGTCGGCCATGTGGATGGAGACCGGGAAGACGATCTTGTCGCAGTGGGCCGGCACCTTGGACAGGTCGACCAGAATCGACTCGTCGTCGCCGTCGCCCTCACCGGTGAGGTTGTCGCCTGTGTGCTCCACCGAGCCGTCCGGGCTCTTGAGCTGGTTGTAGAAGACGAACCACTCGTCCCCCAGCACCCGCCCGCTGTTGCACAGCAGCGCGCTGGCGTCCAGGTCGAAGGGGGCTCCGGTGGTGGAGCGCGCGTCCCAGCCGAGCCCGATCATCACCTGAGTGAGGTTCGGTGCGGCCTTGGACAGGGAGACATTGCCCCCCTTGGCGAGCGTGACGCCCATGATGCTGGTCCCTCCCCGGGTGATGCCTTTTTGGTTGTCCTGCGCGTCCGGCGCCGCACGTAAACGGTGCGGCGCCGGACGGTGAGCCCGTCGGCCGGCCGGCTCAGACGTTGACGCCGAAGTCCTGCGCGATACCGCGCAGACCCGAGGCGTACCCCTGGCCGATGGCCCGGAACTTCCACTCCGCGCCGTGCCGGTACAGCTCGCCGAAGACCATCGCGGTCTCGGTGGACGCGTCCTCGCTCAGGTCGTACCGAGCGATTTCCGTTCCGCCGGCCTGGTTGACGACGCGGATGAACGCGTTGCGCACCTGGCCGAAGGACTGCTGGCGGTTCTCGGCGTCGTAGATCGACACCGGGAAGACGATCTTCTCGATGTCGGCCGGGACGCCAGCGAGGTTGACCTTGATCTGCTCGTCGTCGCCCTCGCCCTCACCGGTGAGGTTGTCACCGGTGTGCTCCACCGAGCCGTCCGGGCTCTTGAGGTTGTTGAAGAAGACGAAGTTCTGGTCGCTGCCGACCTTTCCCGAGTTGTTCAGCAGCAGTGCGCTCGCGTCAAGGTCGAAGTCGGTGCCGGTCGTGGTGCGGACGTCCCACCCCAGACCGACGATGACCGCGGTCAGGCCAGGGGCCTCCTTGGTCAGCGATACGTTGCCGCCCTTGCTGAGGCTGACTCCCACGAGTCCTCCATTGGTGTCCAGGGGCGGGGAGCCCCGCCATGCGTTTGATATCGGATCAACGAGTCGATCCTAGTGACGGGTTCCCGACCGTCGCAGGCCCTGCGACCGAACAATCAGAGGGTGTCGAGCGCCTTGACGTACTCGTTCAGGTCACGGGCGTCCGGCAGCGCGTTGACGACGGTCCACCGCACGACGCCCTCCTTGTCGATGACGAAGGTGCCGCGCACCGCGCAGCCCTTGTCCTCGGCGAAGACGCCGTACGCGCGCGAGACCTCGCCGTGCGGCCAGAAGTCGCTCAGCAGCGGGTACTCCAGGCCCTCCTGCTCGGCGAAGACACGCAGGGTGTGGATGGAGTCGTTGGAGACGGCGAGCACCTGGGTGTCGCGGTCCGAGAACTTCGGCAGGTTGTCGCGGACCTCGCACAGCTCGCCGGTGCACACGCCGGTGAAGGCGAACGGGTAGAAGAGCAGTACCACGTTCTTCTCACCGCGGAAGTCGGAGAGCTTCACGGTCGCGCCGTGGTTGTCCTTGAGCTCGAAGTCGGGGGCCTTGTCGCCGACCTGGATCGCCATCGTCGTGCTTCCCTTTCGGTGGGCTGTTGGGGTGAGAGCGGTGAGAACGCTCCTGTGCCACCCTACGCAGCGATCACGACGGGCCCACGGACGGGCTGACGAAGTCAGCCCGTCCGGACAGTGAGGCCGGGGCTACTTCTTCGTCTTCGCGGCCTTCGGGGTCAGCAGCCGGCTGCCGATCCAGTCCTTTGCCACGCTGACGCTCTTGGAGGCCGACAGCCCCGCAGTCGTAGCGGCTTCCGAGATGTCGCTCGGCTCCACGTATCCGTCACGGCCGGTCTTCGGCGTGAGGAGCAGGATCGCGCCGCCCTCCTCGATGTACGTGGTGGCGTCCACCAGCACATCCGTCAGGTCGCCGTCCTCGTCGCGGAACCACAGCACCACGGCGTCGGCCACGTCGTCGTACTCCTCGTCCACCAGGTCGCTGCCGATGACTTCCTCGATGGCCTCGCGGAGCTCCTGGTCGACGTCGTCGTCGTAGCCGATCTCCTGGACCACCTGCTCGGGCTGGAACCCCAGCCTGACGGCAGGGTTCGTCCGCTCCTCCGCGTGGTCCGCGGTCGCGCTCACGGGTTGCCTCCTGATCATGTTTTGGGAATAACTCAGCCACGCGCGTGCGCGAAGCATTGGCCGTAGTCCACACGGGCGGGACGGATCGCGCAAGTACCCGGCGGTTCAGACCGCCGAAACGGTGACGATCCCGGCCGTGTCGCCGCAACTTACGGCACCGGCTCCCGGGGACGCGTGACCCACACCACACCTTTCTGCCCGGTTTGCGTGTTTGGGAACCAGGGGGAAACCCGGGGAGCCGACCCAGATCCTGGTTACCCCACAGTAGAGATGACGTTTGCCGCCCCGAGGTACACGATGGGGAGCGGTGCAGGCGTACCGAGACCCCAACGAAAACAGCCCCTCTGACAGGTAAGGAACAGCGTGGCTTCCGGATCCGATCGCAACCCGATCATCATTGGCGGCCTTCCGAGTCAGGTTCCTGACTTCGATCCCGAAGAGACGCAGGAGTGGCTCGACTCGCTCGACGCCGCCATCGACGAGCGCGGCCGGGAGCGGGCCCGCTATCTGATGCTGCGCCTGATCGAGCGCGCCCGCGAGAAGCGCGTGGCCGTGCCCGAGATGCGCAGCACGGACTACGTCAACACCATCCCCACCAAGAGCGAGCCGTTCTTCCCCGGCAACGAGGAGATCGAGCGCAGGATCCTCAACGCGACCCGCTGGAACGCGGCCGTGATGGTATCGCGCGCCCAGCGGCCGGGCATCGGGGTCGGCGGCCACATCGCCACCTTCGCCTCCTCCGCGTCCCTGTACGACGTGGGCTTCAACCACTTCTTCCGCGGCAAGGACGAGGGCGACGGCGGCGACCAGGTCTTCTTCCAGGGGCACGCCTCCCCCGGCATCTACGCGCGCGCCTACCTGCTGGACCGTCTGAGCGAGCAGAACCTGGACGCGTTCCGCCAGGAGAAGTCCAAGGCGCCGTTCGGGCTGTCCTCGTACCCGCACCCGCGGCTGATGCCGGAGTTCTGGGAGTTCCCGACCGTGTCGATGGGCCTCGGCCCGATCGGCGCGATCTACCAGGCGCGGATGAACCGCTACCTGCACGCGCGCGGGATCGCGGACACCTCGAAGTCGCACGTGTGGGCGTTCCTCGGCGACGGCGAGATGGACGAGCCCGAGTCGCTCGGCCAGCTGACCATCGCCGCACGCGAGGGCCTGGACAACCTGACCTTCGTCGTCAACTGCAACCTGCAGCGCCTGGACGGCCCGGTGCGCGGCAACGGCAAGGTCATCCAGGAGCTGGAGTCGGTCTTCCGGGGCGCCGGCTGGAACGTCATCAAGCTGATCTGGGACCGCACCTGGGACCCGCTGCTCGCCCAGGACCGCGACGGCATCCTCGTCAACAAGATGAACACCACGCCGGACGGCCAGTTCCAGACCTACGCCACCGAGTCGGGCGCGTACATCCGCGACCACTTCTTCGGCGACGACCACCGGCTGCGCGCCATGGTCGAGGGCATGACCGACGACCAGATCCTGCACCTGGGCCGCGGCGGTCACGACCACCGCAAGATCTATGCGGCGTACAAGGCGGCCAAGGAGCACCAGGGCCAGCCGACGGTGATCCTCGCCAAGACGATCAAGGGCTGGACGCTGGGTCCGAACTTCGAGGGCCGCAACGCCACGCACCAGATGAAGAAGCTGACGGTCGACGATCTCAAGCGCTTCCGCGACCGCCTGCACCTGCCGATCTCCGACAAGGAGCTGGAGTCCGGCGCGCCGCCGTACTACCACCCGGGCCGGGACTCGGAGGAGCTCCAGTACATGCACGACCGGCGCAAGGGGCTCGGCGGGTACGTCCCGACGCGCGTCGTACGGTCGAAGCCACTGGCGCTGCCGGACGACAAGACGTACGCAACCGTGAAGAAGGGCTCGGGTCAGCAGTCGATCGCGACGACCATGGCCTTCGTACGTCTGCTCAAGGACCTCATGCGGGACAATGAGCTCGGCAAGCGCTTCGTGCTGATCGCACCGGACGAGTACCGCACGTTCGGAATGGACTCCTTCTTCCCGAGTGCGAAGATCTACAACCCGCTGGGGCAGCAGTACGAGGCCGTGGACCGGGACCTGCTGCTGGCTTACAAGGAGTCGCCGACGGGTCAGATGCTGCACGACGGCATCTCGGAGGCCGGTTGTACGGCCTCGCTGATCGCGGCGGGCTCGGCGTACGCCACGCACGGCGAGCCGCTCATCCCGGTGTACGTCTTCTACTCGATGTTCGGCTTCCAGCGCACCGGCGACCAGTTCTGGCAGATGTCCGACCAGCTGGCGCGCGGCTTCGTCCTCGGTGCCACCGCCGGCCGTACGACGCTGACCGGTGAGGGTCTGCAGCACGCGGACGGCCACTCGCAGCTGCTCGCGTCGACGAACCCGGGCTGTGTGGCGTACGACCCGGCGTTCTCGTTCGAGATCGCGCACATCGTGCAGGACGG
Organism: Streptomyces sp. HUAS ZL42; assembly: GCF_040782645.1. Lineage (GTDB taxonomy): Bacteria > Actinomycetota > Actinomycetes > Streptomycetales > Streptomycetaceae > Streptomyces. The sequence continues at coordinate 6,798,494 of NZ_CP160403.1, read as the reverse complement.
TCTGCGCAGGATGTACGGCTCGGACGCGGAGCACCCGCACGGCGAGGACGTCTTCTACTACCTCACCGTCTACAACGAGCCCATCCAGCACCCGGCCGAGCCGGAGAACGTGGACGCCGAGGGCATCCTCAAGGGCATCTACCGCTTCAGCGAGGGGTCATCGGGCTCGATCCCGGCGCAGATCATCGCGTCGGGTGTCGCGGTTCCCTGGGCGATCGAGGCGCAGAAGATCCTCGCCGAGGAGTGGAACGTACGCGCGGACGTCTGGTCGGCGACCTCCTGGAACGAGCTGCGGCGCGAGGCGGTCGAGGTCGAGCGGCACAATCTGCTGCACCCTGAGGAGGAGCAGCGGGTGCCGTATGTGACGCGGAAGCTGACCGGTGCCGAGGGGCCGTTCGTGGCCGTCTCGGACTGGATGCGGTCGGTTCCGGACCAGATCGCCCGGTGGGTGCCGGGGACGTACCAGTCGCTGGGTGCGGACGGCTTCGGCTTCGCGGACACCCGTGGGGCCGCCCGCCGCTTCTTCCACATCGACGCGCAGTCGGTGGTCGTGGCGGTGCTGACCGAGCTCGCGAAGGAAGGGAAGGTGGACCGGTCGGCGCTGAAGCAGGCGATCGACCGGTACCAGCTGCTGGACGTGGCGGCGGCCGACCCGGGGGCGGCGGGCGGCGACGCGTAGCTCCCCCACTCTCGACTTCGCTCGAGCGGGGGGACCCCCATCGCTCGGCTTGAACGAGAAGGGTGGTGGGGCCTTGTGGCTCCACCACCCTTACGTCTTCTTTACGATGCGCACATGCGCGAACAAACGGCCCAGGCACGGTGGGAACAGCGGACTCAGCGACCTCTGCTGGCCCTGGCCGTGGTGTTCGCCGTGGCTTATGCGGTACCGATCGTGGACACGTCGGCCGGGCGGTCGCTGACGGTCGTGTGCACGATGATCGAGTGGGTGGTGTGGGGGGCGTTCGCCGTCGACTATCTGGTGCGGCTGGTACTCGCTCCGGACCGGCGCGAGTTCGTCCGCACGCACTGGCTGGACCTGTGCGCGGTCGTGTTGCCGCTGTTGCAGCCGCTGCGGTTGCTGCGGCTCGTCTCGACGCTGCTGCTGGTGGGGCGGCGGGCGCGGATGGCCTCGCAGATCCAGGTGACGACGTACGTCGCCGGCGCGGTCGTCGGCTTGCTGATGTTCGGGTCGCTGGCCGTGCTGTCGGTGGAGCGGGAGTCGCCGGACGGGAACATCCGGACGCTGGGTGATGCGGTGTGGTGGTCGTTCACGACGATGACGACCGTGGGGTACGGGGACCATGCGCCCACGACCGGGCTGGGGCGGATGATCGCGGTGGGGCTGATGCTGTCCGGGATCGCCCTGCTGGGTGTGGTGACCGCGAACATCGCCGCGTGGTTCATCGAGCGGTTCGAGAAGGACGACGTGGAGGAGCGGGCGCAGACGGAGGCGATTCTGGCGTTGACGGAGGAGGTGCGGGCGCTGCGGGCGGAAGTGGCGGCACTGCAGGAGCGGTCGCCCAGCACCTGACCGTGCGCCGGGGCCGGCGCGAGCGGCGACGAACAGGCACCCGGCGCCACGGCCGACGCGGGGTGCGTCGCGCAACCCGACGCTTGCGGGATGCGGTGGCCTGCGGCGGCACCCGGTGCTGCGGCCGGCGCGAGGTGGGTCGCACAACCCGACGCCGCCGGGGTGCGGTGGCCTGCGGCTCGTTCGGCCGGATGCACAGGCACCCGGCTCTGCCGCCGGCGCGAGGTGGGTCCGCAACCGGCGACGACGGGTGCCGCCGCGCCCGCCCGTGCCGCCCCGGCGGCACGACTGCACGCAGCTACGGCAGCAACGGCAGCTGCGTGGCTGCGCAGGCTGAGGCGCAGCGGCTTTCCCTCACTCGACCCGGGTCAGAACATTCCGTTGCCCGGGGTCGCCGCTCCCGCCAACCAGATGATGGCCAGGAGCGTGTCGATGGCGCCCAGAACGAAGGCGATCAGCGCTGGGATCGGGCGGGAGCCCGACCATGTGCGGCCCATGGCGAGCCAGCCGCAGACGATCGCCACCGGGCCCAGGATGATGCCCAGGACGAAGAATCCTGCGACCGCGCAGATGGTGCCGATGATGCCCAGCGTCGCGCGATCCGGCCCGGTCCGTGACCACGTCCGGCCACGTGAGCGGGGGTACCTGCGCGTTCCGTGTCCGAAGCCCGCCATCTTCAACTCCCTGAGTCGGGGTTCGGTGGGGCGGGTACCCACCGTGCGGCGCCTATTCCTCCCCGTTTCCGGGGCGTCGGCGCGCTGTCCCCCTCCGGCAGCGCGCCGCGGCCCGGCCCGCCCTCCTCGCCGTACGGACTTGCCCAAGGAGCATGCCGTACGGAGGGCTTGACCCAATGTGACCTGCGGCGCGTACCGGAGGGGAGGGATCTTCGGCGTTGTCACCCTGATAGGGGAACTCCGTTTGAAATCCCGTCAGATGTGTGCCGCTCCCGCGCCCGCCTCCGCGTTCTCGCCGCGCTTCGTCAGCAGGGCGACCAGGACCGCCACCACCGCCACGCCCGCTGCCACCAGGGACGCCAGACTCATGCCGGAGATGAACGTGTCGTGGGCGACGTCGGTGATCTTCGCGGTGACCTCGGCCGGTGTGCCGGGCGCGACCGGGGGCACGCCGACCTGGACCGCCTCGGAGGCCTGGTCCAGCTGGGCCGGGGTGAGTTGCGGCAGGCCCGCGTCCTGCCAGTTGCCGGGCAGATCGCCGTCGACCTTGGAGGCCATCACGGCGCCCAGCACGGCCGTACCGAGGCTGCCGCCGATCTGCATGGCCGCCTGCTGGAGGCCGCCCGCGACACCGGAGAGCTCCATCGGGGCGTTGCCGACGATGACCTCCGTGGCGCCGACCATCACCGGGGCGAGGCCGAGGCCCAGCAGGGCGAACCAGAGCGACATGACCGCGCTGCCCGTGTCCGTCTCCAAGGTGGACATGCCGTACATGGCGATCGCGGTGGCCGCCATGCCGCCGGCCAGCGGGATGCGCGGGCCCAGCTTGGTGATCAGCACGCCCGCGAGCGGGGAGCCGACGATCATCATCCCGGTGAGCGGGAGCAGGTGCAGACCGGCGTCGATCGGGCTCATGCCGTGGACGTTCTGGAGATAGAACGTCACGAAGAAGAGGCCGCCCATGAAGGCGATGGCCATGAGGACCATCAGGACGACACCCGCCGACAGCGGGACCGAGCGGAACAGCGCCAGGGGGATGAGGGGTTCCCTGACCTTCGTCTCCCAGAAGGAGAAGAGGCCGAAGCCCAGGACGGACGCGGCTATGAAGGTCCAGGTCTTGCCGTCGCCCCAGCCCCAGGTCGGCGCCTTGATCAGGGCCCAGACCAGGCAGAACATCGCGGCCGAGAGGAGGGCGATGCCGAGGAGGTCGAAGGAGCGCGGGGCGCTGTGCCCATCTTTCGGGCTCCGCCCGAGGGCGGCGCGGTGGTCGCGCAGGATCAGCACGCCGAGGACGAGGGCGACGACGCCGACCGGCACGTTGATGAAGAACACCGACTGCCAGTTGACGTGCTCGACGAGGACGCCGCCGAGGATCGGGCCGCCCGCGGTGGAGGCACCGATGACCATGCCCCAGATGCCGATGGCCATGTTGAGCTTCTCGGCCGGGAAGGTGGCGCGCAGCAGACCCAGTGCGGCCGGCATCAGCAGGGCGCCGAAGAGTCCCTGGAACACACGGAAGGTGACGACCAGCGCGATGCTGTCGGACAGTCCGATCGCGCCCGAGGCGGCGGCGAAGCCGACGACGCCGATGAGGAAGGTCTGGCGGTGGCCGAAGCGGTCGCCGAGCTTGCCTGCGGTGATGAGGGAGACCGCGAGGGCGAGGAAGTAGCCGTTGGTGATCCACTGGACCTGGGCGAAGGTGGCGCCGAGATCCTTCTGGATGGCCGGGTTGGCGATGGCCACGATGGTGCCGTCCAGGGCCACCATCATGACCCCTACGGCGACGGTGACGAGGGTGAACCAGGGGTGGCCGCGCAGCCCGGCGGACGGCGCCGCGTCCGCCGGGGCGGCCGGTGCCTTGTCCCCCGACCCGGTCGTGTCGATGGTGGTCTGACTAGTCATGCGTTCGAGGCTAGTGTCAGCCACTGACAATTGACAAACCAATTCACTAGTCGGTAACTGTCACGTCACTCACCCATAGTCTGAACTGGGAGAACAGTTCTAAGGAGAGGCCCATGGACACGCTGGGGAGCGCGGAGGTCGCCCCGCTGCCGGGGCTGCGCGCCCGCAAGAAGCAGCGCACGCGGGACGCTCTGCTGCGGGCCGCGCTGGAGCTCTTCACCACGCAGGGCTACGAGGAGACGACCGTCGACGAGATCGCCGAGGCCGTCGAGGTCTCGCAGCGCACGTTCTTCCGCTACTTCGCCGGCAAGGAGGAGGCCGCCTTCGCCGTCCAGGACATGACGGAGGCGCAGTATGTGGAGGCGGTACGCGCGAGGCCCCGGGACGAGTCCCCGATGCAGGCGATGCGGCACGCCCTCGTCGAGGGCTGGGACACGCTCAGCGAGGCCGTCGGAGTCGTCGTCCCGGTCGAGCTGTATCTGCGCATGTACCGGGTGATCGAATCGACGCCCTCACTGCTCGCCGCCCATCTGCGCCGCTCCGTGGAGACGGAGGAGAAGATCGCCCGCGTACTGGCCGAGCGTGAAGGGCTCGACGTGGACGCCGACCCGCGCCCGCGCCTGGCGGTGGCGGTCTTCGGCGGGGTGATCAGGGTGACGGAACGGCAGTGGAGCATCGGCGAGGACTTCAGCCTCGACGCGATCCGCGAGCTCACGACCGCATACCTCGACCAGGTGGGACCCGCGCTCACGGGGAGCTGGCGCACGACCTGAAGGTCACGACACGGGGCATTGCCCCCGTTATCGAAACGTGATCCCCGTCACTTGGTTAACGCGAGACCCGCTCGTTCTCCTAGTGTGTCCTCCCAGTGACTTCCTTCGACACCTCCCCGCAACTCAACGCCTGGCGCGCACTGCTCGCGCTGGCCGTGGTGTTCGTGATGCTGACGACCACCGGATGGACCGCACTGCGCCACCACCGGGAGTCCACCGCTCTCCAGGCTTCGCTCACGGACTGGGAGCACGGCCGTATGGACGGACGCCGGCTGCCGGACCCGCACGCGGCCCCCGCCCTCCTCGCCCGGTTCTTCGCCTCCCTCAGCACCGCCGAGCGCACCTCCCTCGCCCGCCGCTACCCGCTCGCGGTGGGCAACATGAACGGCGCGCCCGTGGAACTGCGCTACCGCGCCAACCGGACCGCGCTCGCGCAGGCACGCAAGACCGAGCGCAGGCGTATGCACGACCCGCGGCTCACGCCGGCCGGGCAGCAGGAGGCGGGCCGCCGCATGCACCGCTTCGAGTCGATGATGAGCAAGGACCGCCAGATCCTCGCCTTCGACCCGGAGGGCAGCGGCCGGGCGGCCGAGGTCTTCGGGGACCTCGGCAAGGCCGAGCGGATCTCGGTCGTCGTCCCCGGCGTCGCCACCGACCTGCTCACCTTCCAGCGCACCAACCGCAGGTACTCGGCGCCCGTCGGCATGGCCCAGTCCCTGTACGACGCCGAGCGCGCGGCGAGCCCCGCCACGCGCACGGCGGTGATCGCCTGGGCCGACTACACGGCACCCGACGGGCTCGGCATCGACTCGGCCACCGCGATGCGCGCCGAGAGCGGTGCCCTGCGGCTGAACTCGCTGCTGCGCGCGCTGCCCGGCGGCGCGCCGGTGTCGATGTTCTGCCACAGCTACGGCTCGGTGGTGTGCGGGGTGGCCGCGCGCGGGATGCCGCGCCGGGTGGTCGACATAGCGGTGGCGGGCAGCCCCGGCATGCGGGTCGCGAGCGCCTCCCGCCTGGGCACGTCCGCCCGGGTGTGGGCGATGCGGGACGCCGACGACTGGGTCCAGGACGTGCCGTACCTGGAGGTCGGCGGCCTCGGCCACGGGGAGGATCCGGTGTCGGCCGCGTTCGGTGCGCGGGTGCTGTCGGCACAGGACGCGAAGGGGCACGCCGGCTACTTCGAGCCGGGTACGGACAGTCTGTCGAACTTCGCCGAGATCGGAGTTGGCGCGTACCGCTCGGTGCGGTGTGCGCACAACGACGACGTGTGCCGGGACGGTTTGTCCGGCACCTCGGCGGCGGGACGCGCGTAGAGGCGCAGGAACTGCGGTGCGCGCGGGGAGGGGACGAAGGAGCTCGTGCCGCATACGATGAGCCGCATGGGTGATGTACTGGCCGGATTTCATGCCGCCTGGGAGTTCGAGTCCGACTCCGTGCTCATCCGCTACGAACGGGGGATTCGAACACCCAAGCTCTTCCAGGCGCTCGGGGAACGCAGGATTCCGCTGACGGCTCTCGAGGGGGTGACCCTCACCCCCGGCAAGCGCGGCACCGTGGTGCTGCGCGCGGAGCCCCGCCCCGGAGCCGATCCGCTGATGGAGGCGGCGGCGGGACAGCTCAAGGACGGATGCGATCCGTATCGGCTGGTGCTGCCTGCCGAACGGGACACTCTCGCCGAGTACTACGCCGACGAACTGCGGGCGCAGCTGTCCCAGTCAGGACCGACGGAACGGTTCCTCGTGGACGCGCCGGAGGTCCCGGTGTCGTTCAAGGCGTACGACGGCAAGGCCTCGTTCGACGGGAAGACGGTGCGCTTCCGGTGGTTCTGGACGGGGGCGTCGTCGGCGAAGTGGAAGGCCGGGGACCAGAGCTTCGCCGTCTCCGACCTGAGCGGGGTCGAGTGGCGCTCGCCCGAGGTGTTCGAGGGGCATCTGCGACTGCTGCGCAGGGATGCCAACGGCGGTACGCAGCCTGCGCAGGCCGACCAGGATCCGGCGGCAGTGGTGTTCGGGCTCGGGTACGGGCCCGTTCACGAGTCGCTGCCGTTCGCCGCGGCCGTGCTGACGGCGGTCCGCTCGCGCGGGGCGTCGGCGGCGGTCCCGGCTGCGGCTGCGCCGCGCCGGGATCCCGCGGACATCGCCGAACGGATTCGTCATCTCGGGGAACTGCATCAGGCGGGGCTGGTGACCGACGAGGAGTTCTCCGTGAAGAAGGCGGAGTTGCTGGCGGAGCTCTAGCGTGCCACCTCGGTGGCCCGGTTCGCGTCCGAGTAGAAGCTGATCTTGCGGTCCAGGACCGCGAGTGTGTCCTGGAGTTCGGCGATCCGGGACAGCACGTCACGGCGGGTCGCCTCGAGGAGTTCGAAGCGCTCGCCGAAGGTGTGGTCGCCCTCGCGCACCAGTTCCGCGTACCGCACCATGTCGGCGACCGGCATACCGGTGAGCCGGAGCTTGCCGACGAGGTCGAGCCAGTCGAGGTCGCGGTTGCTGTAGCGGCGCTGGCCGGTGTGCGAGCGGTCGACGTGCGGCATCAGGCCGATGCGCTCGTACCAGCGGAGGGTGTGCGCGGTCAGGCCGGTAAAGGCGACGACCTCACTGATCGTGTAACTGTCCTGGCCTTCCGGGCGCCGGTGCGGGTGCGGCGGGGCGGCACAGCTGTCGGTCCTGGTACGCGTGGTCTCCATCACCGTCATGGCCTCAACGCTATGGCCTTGGAGTGCACTCGAAGCAAGCAGGACCGGTAAGAAATCGGCAGGACGCGGACCCGGGCGGGTCGTTAGCGTGCGGGTCATGAGTCTCGTACGCCGTGCCGCTCCCGAGGACGCGCCGGAAGTACTGCGTCTGCGTCAGGTGATGATCGATTCGATGGCGTCAGCCGACACGGACACCGAGTGGCATGCGCAGTCCCTGCCCACGCTGCGGGAGCGGCTCGCGGAGTCCGACGGGGGCTTCGCGGCCTTCGTCGTCGACCATCCGGAGCGGCCGGGCGCACTCGCGGCGCTGGTGGCCGGGACGGTCGACTACCGGATCGGGAAGGCGGGCAACCCGCACGGATCGGTCGGCTACGTCTTCAGCGTCGCCACCGACCCGGACGCACGGCGCCGGGGCTATGCGCGCGCCTGCATGGAGACGCTGCTGGACTGGTTCCGCGAGCAGGGGGCCTCGTACGTCAATCTCACGGCGTCCGCGGAGGCCGAGCCCCTGTACGCGTCCCTGGGCTTCGCGCGCAAGCCGGACCCCGCGATGGGGCTGACGCTGTGAGCGCATAGGCTCATCGGCATGTCCTTGCAGAGCCTCGCGTCGATCGAGAACTGGCCGGTTCCCACCGCTGCGGCGGGTGTCGTACGGGCCGACGGCACCGTCCTCGGAACCCACGGGCCGGTCGGGCAGCGCTTCCCGCTGGCCTCGGTCACCAAGCCGCTCGCCGCGTACGCCGCCCTCGTCGCATACGAGGAGGGTGCGATCGAGCTCGACGAGCCGGCCGGGCCGGCGGGGTCGACGGTACGGCATCTGCTCGCGCACACCTCGGGGCTGGCGTTCGACGAGCACCGGGTGACGGGCGCGCCCGGGGAGCGGCGGCTGTACTCCAACGCGGGGTTCGAGGAGCTCGGCGACCACATCGCCAAGGCCGCGGACATTCCCTTCGCCGAGTATCTGCGGCAGGCGGTGCTGGAGCCGCTCGGGATGACGTCGACGTCGCTCGAGGGGTCGCCGGCGAAGGACGGGGTGTCGACGGTCGAGGACTTGCTGCGGTTCGCGGCGGAGGTACAGGCGCCGCGGTTGCTGGATCCGCGGACGATGGCCGAGGCGATGACGGTGCAGTACCCGGGGACCAAGGGGGTGTTGCCGGGGTACGGGCACCAGAATCCGAACGACTGGGGGCTCGGCTTCGAGATCCGGGATGCCAAGTCGCCGCACTGGACGGGGTCTTCGTCATCGCCTCGCACATTCGGGCATTTCGGGCAGTCCGGGACGTTCTTGTGGGTCGACCCGGAGGCGAGCATGGCGTGCGTTGCGCTGACCGATCGGGCGTTCGGGCCGTGGGCAGTCGAGGCGTGGCCGGTGTTCACGGATGCGGTGCTGGCGGAGGTGCGGAGCTGAGGTTCGTTGCTGTGGGCAGGCGGGCCGCGCAATCCGGCGCTGACGGGTTTGCGAGCTAAACGGGCCCCATCTCCCACATCAGCAGCTCCGCCCCCGTCACGCCCACCGCCTCCGCATCCTTCGCGTCCGTGATGCGTGCCGCGTCGCCGGGTCCCAACTGCTCGCCGTCCAACCGCACCTCACCACGCACCACGTGCACGTACACGTACGCCGCGTCCGGTACGGCCGTCCGCTCGCCCGCGCTCAGGCGGCGTACGTGGAACATCGCGCCCGCCTCGGGGACCGCGTAGGGGGTCGAGTCGGCGATGCCGCGGACGATCTCGTACGACGGGTCGCCGCCGGGGGTCAGAGGCGCCAGCCACATCTGGACGAAGGTCACGGGTGTGGCGCCGTCGTTGCGTTCCACGTGACGGACACCGCCCGCCGAGCTCAACCGCTGCACGTCTCCGGCACGTACCAGCGTCTCGTGACCGGTCGAGTCCCGGTGCGTCAGCTCGCCCTCGACCACCCACGTGACGATCTCCGTGTGGCTGTGCGGGTGCTCGTCGAAGCCGGCGCCGGGCGCGAGGCGCTCCTCGTTGCAGGCGATCATCGCGCCGAAGCGGAGGTTGCCGGGGTCGTAGTGCGGGCCGAAGGAGAAGGCGTGACGGGTGTCGATCCCGGCCTCCGGGTCCCCTCCGCGGTAGCGCTCGTCGGCGCGCCGTACGTCCATCACGGTCACCACGGTAGCCCCGCCCGGGCGGCTCGACCGCACGGGTGAACTCACGGCGAGGGCCCACCGACGAACGGCGAGGGCCCACCGACGAACACTGTGCCAACGCGCCGGCCGCGAGGGAGCCGAAGGGGCGCGCCGGTGTCGAGACGGCGAACGCGCGGAGGCCCGAAGGGCTGAGCACGATCGCCGTCTCGACACCGGCTGAGAGCGCCCCGCAGGCGACCGAGCCATCAAGCACAGAGCGCCCCGCAGGCGACCGAGCCATCCGGATAAGGCAGTCTTGTCCCGTGCCCGAACCCGAAACCAGCAAATCCGCAACCGCAGCGCAAGGCGTCCACCCGCACGCCGCGACCCTGAAGCGGCTGGAGAAGTCCTCCGGAAGTCTCGCCGCCCAGGCCATCGCGCGCATGGACGAGACGCTGCCGTGGTACCGGGCCATGCCCCCGGAGAACCGTTCCTGGATCGGTCTCGTGGCCCAGGCCGGTATCGCCGCGTTCACCGAGTGGTTCCGGCGTCCGGATGCCCCGCAGGCCATCTCCACCGATGTGTTCGGGACCGCGCCGCGCGAGCTGACGCGGGCCATCACCCTGCGGCAGACGGTCGAGATGGTGCGTACCACCATCGAGGTCATGGAGAGCGCGATCGACGAGGTCGCGGCTCCCGGTGACGAGGGTGTGCTGCGCGAGGCGCTGCTCGTCTACGCCCGGGAGATCGCCTTCGCGACCGCGCAGGTGTACGCCCAGGCCGCCGAGGCACGCGGTGCCTGGGACGCCCGGCTGGAGTCGCTCGTCGTCAACGCCGTGCTCAGCGGTGAGGCCGACGAGGGGGCGGTGAGCAGGGCCGCCGCGCTGGGGTGGAACTCGCCGGAGCATGTGTGCGTCGTCCTCGGTACCGCGCCCGACGGTGACAGCGAGTTGACGGTCGAGGCCATCCGGCGGGCTGCCCGGCACGCCAAGCTGCAGGTCCTCACCGGGGTGCTCGGGGACCGGCTCGTCGTCATCGCGGGCGGCAGCGACAATCCGCTCGCCGTCGCCAAGTCGCTGATCGGGCCGTTCGCGGCCGGACCGGTGGTCGCGGGGCCCGTCGTAGCCGATCTGCTGGCCGCCACCCGGTCCGCGCAGGCCGCCGCGGCCGGGCTCAAAGCGTGTTCTGCCTGGCAGGACGCCCCTCGCCCGGTGCTTGCGGACGATCTGCTTCCGGAGCGCGCGATCGCGGGTGATCCGAGCGCGCGTGAGCAGTTGGTGGAGGAGATCTACAGACCGCTGGAGGAAGCGGGGTCGGCACTTCTGGAGACGCTCTCCGTCTATCTCGAACAGGCGAGCAGTCTCGAAGGGGCCGCTCGGATGCTCTTCGTTCACCCGAACACCGTGCGCTACCGGCTTCGACGTGTGACTGACGTCACCGGTTGGTCGCCCTCTGATGTACGCTCCGCGTTCACGTTGCGGATCGCGCTGATCCTGGGGCGTCTGGTGGATGGAGATCTTCAGCCCTAGGCTTTTGTCGGGGGCCCACAAAACCCCCTCGTGTTCTTCGTCCCTGTCCTCACGGGCGGCCGTGGCCGCCCTCAAGAGAGAGTGTGAGAGTGCTCGTACTCGTCGCTCCCGGCCAGGGCGCCCAGACGCCCGGCTTCCTGACCCCCTGGCTCGACCTCCCCGGTGCCGCCGACCGCGTCGCCGCCTGGTCGGACGCCATCGGACTGGACCTCGCCCACTACGGCACGCAGGCCGACGCGGACGCGATCCGGGACACGGCTGTCGCCCAGCCGCTCCTCGTCGCGGCCGGAATCCTGTCCGCCGCGGCACTGGGTGCCTACCCGTTTGCCGCTGACGCGGCGGGCTCCCCGGGCGCGGTCGCGGGACACAGCGTCGGCGAGATCACCGCGGCCTCCTTCGCCGGCGTCCTCGACGACGAGGCCGCGCTGGCCCTCGTACGCAAGCGGGGCCTGGCGATGGCCGACGCCGCCGCGATCACCGCGACCGGGATGTCGGCGCTGCTCGGTGGCGACCCCGAGACGACGGTCCCGCATCTGGAGAAGCTGGGCCTGACCCCGGCGAACGTCAACGGCGGGGGCCAGATCGTGGCCGCGGGCACGCTGGAGCAGCTGGCCGCGCTCGACGCGGACAAGCCCGAGGGCGTCCGGCGGGTCGTTCCGCTCAAGGTCGCCGGCGCCTTCCACACCCACCACATGGCTCCCGCGGTCGACGCGCTGGCGAAGGCCGCGGCCGACCTCACCCCGGCCGACCCGAAGGTCACGTACGTCTCGAACAAGGACGGCAAGGCGGTCGCCACCGGCGCCGAGGTCCTCGAGCGCCTGGTCGGACAGGTCGCCAACCCCGTCCGCTGGGACCTGTGCATGGAGACGTTCCAGGAGCTCGGCGTCACCGCGCTGCTCGAGGTGTGCCCGGGCGGCACCCTCACCGGGCTCGCCAAGCGAGTCCTGCCCGGCGTCAAGACGCTGGCACTGAAGACCCCCGACGACCTCGACGCCGCCCGCGAGCTCATCGCCGAGCACTCCTGACGTCCCCAAAGGAGCCGACCGAACATGTCGAAGATCAAGCCCAGCAAGGGCGCCCCGTACGCGCGCATCCTCGGCGTGGGCGGCTACCGTCCCACGCGGGTCGTGCCGAACGAGGTGATCCTCGAGACGATCGACTCGTCCGACGAGTGGATCCGCTCGCGCTCCGGCATCGAGACCCGGCACTGGGCGAGCGACGAGGAGACCGTCGCCGCCATGTCGATCGAGGCGTCCGGCAAGGCGATCGCCGACGCCGGGATCTCCGCCGAGCAGATCGGCGGTGTGATCGTCTCGACCGTCTCGCACTTCAAGCAGACCCCGGCGATCGCCACCGAGATCGCCGACAAGCTCGGCACGAACAAGGCGGCCGCCTTCGACATCTCGGCGGGCTGCGCGGGCTTCGGCTACGGCCTGACCCTCGCCAAGGGCATGATCATCGAGGGTTCCGCCGAGTACGTGCTCGTCATCGGCGTCGAGCGGCTCTCCGACCTGACCGATCTGGAGGACCGGGCCACGGCCTTCCTGTTCGGTGACGGCGCGGGCGCGGTCGTGGTGGGACCGTCCCAGCAGCCGGAGATCGGCCCGACCGTGTGGGGCTCCGAGGGCGACAAGTCCGAGACCATCAAGCAGACCGTGCCGTGGACGGACTACCGCTCCGGCGCGGTCGAGAAGTTCCCTGCGATCACGCAGGAGGGCCAGGCGGTGTTCCGCTGGGCCGTGTTCGAGATGGCGAAGGTCGCGCAGCAGGCGCTGGACGCGGCCGGAATCACCCCGGACGACCTGGACGTCTTCATTCCCCACCAGGCCAACGAGCGGATCATCGACTCGATGGTGAAGACGCTGAAACTGCCGCAGCACGTCACGGTCGCGCGTGACGTGCGCACCACCGGCAACACTTCGGCCGCCTCGATTCCGCTCGCGATGGAGCGGCTTCTGGCGACCGGCGAGGCGAAGAGCGGCGACACCGCGCTCGTCATCGGCTTCGGGGCGGGTCTCGTGTACGCCGCGACGGTCGTTACCCTCCCCTAGGCACTCCGTGCCGGATCATGCGGTCCGGGGCGGAAACCGCAAACCACCTGCCGCTGCCGCGGCGGGCGCCACACCCTCTGGAAGATCAACGAAGGAGCGCCAACATGGCCGCCACTCAGGAAGAGATCGTCGCCGGTCTCGCCGAGATCGTGAACGAGATCGCCGGGATCCCGGTTGAGGACGTCCAGCTGGACAAGTCCTTCACCGACGACCTGGACGTCGACTCCCTGTCCATGGTCGAGGTCGTCGTCGCCGCTGAAGAGCGCTTCGACGTCAAGATCCCGGACGAGGACGTCAAGAACCTCAAGACCGTCGGCGACGCGACCGACTACATCCTCAAGCACCAGGCCTGAGCCCCTGCTTGGGCCGGACGCTGACCGGCCCCGCCACCCGGCGGTGGCGCCGCTGATCCTCGTATCCGTTGGAGAAAGAATTCCCGTGAGCCCGACCAATCGCACCGTGGTCGTCACCGGTATCGGCGCAACCACACCGCTGGGTGGCGACGCAGCCTCTACCTGGGAGGGCCTGATCGCCGGCAAGTCCGGTGTCAAGCCCCTGGAGCAGGAGTGGGCGGCCGAGCAGGCCGTCCGTATCGCGGCGCCCGTCGCCGTGGAGCCGACCGAGGTCATCCCGCGGCCGCAGGCCCGACGCCTCGACCGCTCGGCGCAGTTCGCTCTGATCGCCGCTCAGGAGGCGTGGGCCGACGCCGGCTTCACCGCCCCGGCCGGCGCTGTGGCATCTGACGCCGCCGCGTCGGGCGGCAGTGTCGACCCCGACCGCCTCGGTGCGGTCATCGCCTCCGGCATCGGCGGCGTGACGACGCTGCTCGACCAGTACGACGTGCTGAAGGAGAAGGGCGTCCGCCGTGTCTCCCCGCACACCGTCCCCATGCTGATGCCGAACGGCCCCTCCGCGAACGTGGGTCTGGCCGTGGGCGCCCGGGCGGGCGTGCACACGCCGGTCTCCGCCTGCGCGTCGGGCGCGGAGGCCATCGGCTACGCCATCGAGATGATCCGTACGGGCCGCGCCGACGTCGTCGTGGCCGGTGGTACGGAGGCGGCGATCCACCCGCTGCCCATCGCCGCGTTCGGCAACATGATGGCGATGTCCAAGAACAACGACGACCCGCAGGGCGCCTCGCGTCCCTACGACGTCGCCCGCGACGGCTTCGTCCTCGGCGAGGGCGCGGGCGTCGTCGTCCTGGAGTCCGCCGAGCACGCCGCCAAGCGCGGTGCCCGCGTCTACGCGGAGGCGGTCGGCCAGGGCATCTCCTCCGACGGCCACGACATCGTGCAGCCCGAGCCGGAGGGGCGCGGCATCTCGCACGCCCTGCAGAACCTGCTGGAGCGCACCGACCTGGACCCGGCGGAGATCGTGCACGTCAACGCGCACGGCACGTCGACGCCGGCCGGTGACATCGCCGAGCTGAAGGCGCTGCGCAAGGTGTTCGGCGACGACACGGACCACATGGCCGTCTCCGCGACGAAGTCGATGACCGGTCACCTGCTGGGTGGCGCGGGCGGTGTCGAGACGGTCGCGACCGTCCTCGCCCTGTACCACCGGCTGGCTCCGCCGACCATCAACGTCGACAACATCGACCCGGAGGCGGAGGCCACCGCGGACATCGTGCGCGGTGAGGCGCGCAAGCTGCCCGTCGAGGGCCGTATCGCCGCGCTGAACGACTCGTTCGGGTTCGGTGGGCACAACGTGGTGCTGGCGTTCCGTACGGTCTGAGAGACGCCTGTACGCAATTGAAGGGCCCTCACCTGCCGGTGGGGGCCCTTCGTGTGTCGTGAACTCACACGACCTGGTGCAACCAGCGGACGGGAGCTCCCTCACCCGCGTACCTGAACGGCTCCAACTCGTCGTCCCACGGCTTGCCGAGGAGCTTGGCGAGTTCGGCCTCGAGGTCCGTCTCGCCCCGCTGGGAGCGCTGCAGGGCGGCGCGCAGGCGGTCCTCGGGGATGAGGATGTCTCCGTGGATGCCGGTGACGGCGTGGAAGATGCCGAGGTCGGGGGTGCAGCTGTAGCGCTCGCCCTCGGCGGTGGGGCAGGGCTCGGCGGTTACCTCGAAGCGCAGCAGGTGCCAGCCGCGCAGCGCGGAGGCCAGTTTGGACGCCGTGCCGACCTCGCCCTGCCAGGAGAACTCCGAGCGCCAGGTGCCGGGAGCGGCGGGCTGCCGGATCCAGTCGAGGTTGACGCGCCCGCCGAGCACTCCGGCGACGGCCCACTCGACGTGCGGGCACAGCGCGCGCGGAGCGGAGTGCACGTACAGGACTCCACGTGTCGTCACCGGGACCTCCGGGCAGAGCGGACATCTTGCTGGCTGGCATGGCGGGCGGTGGCGGGCGCCCCGTTGATGGCGAGGCTACCGTGCTGCGGCGCAAGGAGTGTGACGTACCGTCCGTCCCAGTGCCCCGAAACGCCCGCCATTCACCCGGCAGGACGCTAGTACGGGTGCGAACCGTTGCATCTTCCGCGGCCGGGAACTCCCGCGCGTTGTTATGGGAGGACCGTTCACTGCACGCCGACCGAGGGGATCACCAGGGGATGCGGATGCGAAGCCACCGCTCGCGGGCCGTTCTCGCCGTCACGGCGGCGACCGTCCTGGGCGTCGCCGGCTGCGACGCCGTCGGTGGCGATTCCGCCGGGCCGGACGGTACGCAGGCCCAACGGGCGAAGGCGTCCCCGACTCCGACCCCGGCCTGGGACAGCAGCCCCGCCTCGATCGCCGCGGTCGGCGACTCCATCACGCGCGGCTTCGACGCCTGCGCGGTGCTGACGGACTGTCCGGAGGTGTCCTGGGCGACCGGCAGCAGCCCGGAGGTCGACAGCCTCGCCGTGCGGCTGCTGGGGAAGGCGAGGGCGGCCTCGCACAGCTGGAACTACGCGGTGACCGGGGCGCGGATGGCGGATCTGCCGGGGCAGATGGCGCAGGCGGCGGTGAAGAAGCCGGAGCTGGTGGCGGTGATGGCGGGGGCGAACGACGCGTGCCGGGCCTCGACCGCGGCGATGACGTCGGTGGCGGACTTCCGGGCGGAGTTCGAGGACGCGATGCGGACGCTGCGCGGTGCGGCGCCCAAGGCGCAGGTGTACGTGGCGAGCGTGCCGAACCTGAAGCGGCTGTGGTCGCAGGGGCGGACGAATCCGCTGGGCAAGCAGGTGTGGAAGCTCGGCATCTGTCCCTCGATGCTGGGCGACGCGGACGCGCTGGACCCGGCGGCGAATCTGCGGCGGGACACGGTGCAGAAGCGCGTTGAGGACTACAACAAGGTGCTGGAGGAGGTCTGCGCGAAGGACCGGCGGTGCCGGTTCGACGGCGGCGCGGTCTACGAGTTCAAGTTCGGCACCGACCAGTTGAGTCACTGGGACTGGTTCCACCCCAGCACGAACGGACAGGCACGGCTCGCGGAGATCGCCTACCGGACCGTCACGGCGAAGAAGCCGTGACTTAGGGTTTCGACCATGAGCGAACACTTCGGCACACTTTCCGACGGCACCGCGGTGCACCGCTGGATCCTGGAGCGGGCGGGCGTACGGGTGCGGGTCCTGTCGTACGGCGGAATCGTGCAGTCGGTGGAGGTGCCGGACCGGCAGGGGCACACGGCGAACGTCGTGCTCGGGTTCGCGGACCTGGACGGTTATCTGGACCATCCCGAGCCGTTCCTCGGCGCCCTGATCGGGCGGTACGCGAACCGGATCGGGGGCGCCCGCTTCCCGCTCGACGAGGACACCTACGCGCTCGAGCCGAACAACGGCCCGAACTCGCTGCACGGCGGCGGGCGGGGCTTCGACAAGCGGGTGTGGGACGTGGCGCCGGTCGAGCACGGGCTGCGGCTGAGCCGGGTCAGCCCGCACGGCGAGGAGGGCTTCCCGGGCCGCCTGGAGGTCTCCGCGACGTACACGCTGGACGCCTCGGGGGCGCTGCGGATCGCGTACGAGGCGGTCACGGACGCGCCGACCGTGGTGAACCTGACGAACCACTCGTACTGGAACCTCGGCGGGTCCGGGAACGCCGGTGGGCACGAGCTGCGGCTGGCCGCCTCCCGCTACACGCCGGTCGACGCGGACCTGATCCCGACGGGCGAGCTCGCGGAGGTGGCGGAGAGCCGCTTCGACTTCCGTACGGCCCGCAAGGTCGGCCCCGGCTACGACCACAACTTCGTGCTCGACAAGGGCGTGACCGAGGCCCCGGTCGAGATCGCCGAGCTGTACGACCCGGCGTCCGGGCGCGTGATGTCGGTCGCGACCACCGAGCCCGGCATCCAGCTGTACACCGCGGACCACCTGAGCGATCCCTTCTCGCCCGGCGACGGCATCGCACTGGAGACCCAGCACTTCCCCGACTCGCCGAACCGGCCGGAGTTCCCGAGCACGGAGCTGCGTCCGGGCGGTGTGTACCGGTCGGAGACGGTGTACGGCTTCTCGGCCCGCTGACGCGACCAGGGCCCTTGCCCCGGTCCGGGGGTCAGGTGCCCGGACCGGGGCTGTGTCAGACGTTAATCGTCGCGGTGATCCTGCGGTCCGCGATCGAGCGGCCGATCTGGATTTCGTACGAACCTTTCACATGCACCCACGTGCTCGCCGCCTCGTCCCAGATCTCGAAGGCGCGACGCGGCAGTTCGACGACGGCCTCGACGCTCTCGCCGGGCTCCGCCTCCACGCCCGCGAAACCGGCCAGCCAACGCGCGGGCCGCTCGGCGTCCGGTGTGCTCGGCGCCAGGTACAGCTGCACGACCTCCCGTCCGGCGCGTTCACCGGTGTTGCGGACGCGGATCCTGGCGGTGGTGCCGTCGACCTCGACGGACTCGTACGTCCACTCGGTGTAGCCGAGGCCGAGCCCGAAGGCGTACGACGGGGTCCTGCCCTCCTTCTCCCAGGCGCGGTAGCCGATGAAAACGCCCTCGGTGTACGGGAGTTCGCCGCCTTCCGGGACCACCTGGGTGACCGGGGCGGCGTCCAGGGAGCCCCAGGTGGTGGGCAGGCGGCCGCCGGGCTCGTGCGCGCCCGTCAGCACGTCCGCGAGGGCGGCGCCGCCCTCCTGGCCGGGGAACCAGCTGAGCAGCACGGCGGCGACGTCCTCGCGCCACGGCAGCTCCACCGGGGAGCCGGAGTTGACGACCACGACGGTGTTGGGGTTGGCGGCGGCGACGGCGCGGACGAGGTCGTCCTGGCGGCCGGGGAGGGCGAGGTCCCCCCGGTCGAAGCCCTCGGACTCGACGCGGTCGGTGGTGGCGACCACGACAACGGCCGTGCCGGCGGCGCGGGCGGCCTCGACGGCCTCGGAGATCAGCTCGTCGGGGTCGCGCTGCGGCTCCTGGTGGGCGAGGGCGAAGGCGACGACCTTCAGCGGGATCTCCTCCGGGAGCGCGACGACGTGGGTGAGCAGGACGTCGACCGGTTCGCCGGCGGTCAGTTCGGCCCGGGCGCGGGGCACCGGCGCGCCGAAGAAGGCCTCGAAGGGGTCGCTGACGTCGGCCGGACGCTGGATGTCGTCGAAGTACGTCGTGCCGCCGACGGTGAGCGTGAAGGCGCCCGTGCCCTTGACGCCGAAGGTGTGGGGGCCGCTCGCGCGCGGGGTGAAGGTGCCGGTCAGTTCGACGGTGTGGAGGGCGTCGTGCGTCACGCCTTCCGGGAGGTCGGCACCCATCCACTGGATCTGGCCGTTGGGTGCGGAGCCGGTGCCGATGACGCTGCCGGCGGCGTCCCGGCAGACGGCGCTCAGGGTGAAGCCCTTGTCGGCGACGGCGAGTTCGGTGGTCGGGTCGGCTCCGACGGCGTAGGTGAGGGTGCCCTCGGGGAGGGCGGCGGTGAGGCCGTCGAGCGGGGAGACGACGCGGGCGGGGAAGACGGTGGCGGAGCCGCCGCCGAGGACCCGGGCGTCGCGGGCGGCGGCGCCGATGAGGGCCACGGTGCCGGTCGCCCTGAGCGGGAGCGCGTGGTTCTCGTTCCGCACGAGGACGAAGGAGCGGCGGGCGATCTCGCGGGGGAGCGCCTCGCCGTCGACCGTCTCGGGCGGCTCGGTGACGACCGGTTCGGCGCCCTCGAGGATGCCGACGCGGGCGGCGAGCCGCAGCACGTTCCGTACGGCCCCGTCGACCTCGGCCTCCGCGACCCGGCCGTCCCGTACGGCCTGGGCGAGGGCCTCGCCGTACACGGTCTGCGGGCCGGGCATGGCGACGTCGAGACCGCCCTTGATCGCGCCGACGGTGTCGCGGGCGGCCATCCAGTCGGAGACGTTGAAGCCGTCGAAGCCCCATTCGC
Organism: Streptomyces sp. HUAS ZL42; assembly: GCF_040782645.1. GTDB lineage: Bacteria > Actinomycetota > Actinomycetes > Streptomycetales > Streptomycetaceae > Streptomyces. The sequence goes on along the minus strand of NZ_CP160403.1, from coordinate 6,778,991 downwards.
CGCGCAGGACCTCGTTGACGAGGTGGTGGTGCTCGGTCATGGTCGTGCCGTTGACCGTGTTGTACGCGGTCATGATGCCCCAGGGGTGGGCGTTCTCGACGATCGCCTCGAAGGGGGCGAGGTAGAGCTCGCGCAGGGCGCGTTCGGAGACGAGGTTGTCGACCGTGAAGCGGTCGGTCTCGGCGTCGTTGGCGACGAAGTGCTTGACGGTGGTGCCGACGCCGCCGGACTGCACGCCCTGGACATATCCGGAGCCGATGCGCCCTGTCAGGTACGGGTCCTCGCTGTACGCCTCGAAGTGGCGGCCGCCGAGCGGCGAGCGGTGCAGGTTGACGGTGGGTGCGAGGAGCACGTGGACGCCCTTGCGGCGGGCCTCCTGGGCGAGGAGCGCGCCGGCGCGGCGGGCGAGGCCGGGGTCCCAGGTGGCGGCGAGGGCGGTCGGGGAGGGCAGCGCGACGGAGGGGTCGTCGGCGGTCCAGCGGACTCCGCGCACGCCGATGGGGCCGTCGGACATGACGAGGGACTTCAGCCCGATCTCCGGCAGCTCGGGCAGGGACCACATGTCCTGGCCGGCCAGGAGCCGGGTCTTGGCGTCCAGGTCGAGCTTGCCGAGCGCGGCCTCGACGGCTGCCTCACGGGCCTCGTCGGTGTCGTGTCCCGGGGTTTCCGCCATCGCGGTGCCTCCTCGTCGAGTGCGAGCGCTGTGGCTCTCATCGTGCACCGGTTACCTGTAGAGCGGTAGGTATCGTTATTTCGCCGTTACCTTTCGGCCCTGGGATGTCGTACGGTGACCCCATGAGCGCCAGGACCAGGAGCGCGGAGCGCCGCGCGGAGATCGTCCGGGCGGCGCTGGAGGTGATCGCCGAGCGCGGTTACCGGGGAGCGAGCCTGGGCACGGTGGCCGAGCGGGTCGGGCTGACCCAGCAGGGGCTGCTGCACTACTTCCCGACGAAGGACGCCCTGCTGGTCGCCGTGCTCGAGGAGCGGGACCAGTGGGACGCGGTGCCGGACACCCAGTGGCGGGTCGATCTGCTCGCCTCGCTCGTCGAGTACAACGCGATGCGGCCCGGCATCATCCAGACCTTCTCGGCGCTGCTCGGCGAGAGTGTCACGGAGGGGCATCCGGCACGCGAGTACTTCACCGAGCGGTACACGCGGGTGCGGGAGAGCATGGCGGCGGTCCTGCGCACCGAGTACGGCGAGCACCTCCCCAACGGCCTCACCCCGGAACGCGCCGCTCCCCTGCTGGTGGCGGTGATGGACGGCCTGCAGTACCAGTGGCTGCTGGACCCGGAGTCGGTGGACATGCCGGGGGCGTTCCGGGACTTTCTGCGGCTGCTGGGCGAGGACCTGGGCTGACGCTCACCCGGCCGCGGGCAGCGCGGCCGGGCGTCGCCGTCCCCGCCGACCATCCGCTGGCGGGCGGCGAAGGCCCGGTGCGGCTGGGCCGGTTCGCCGACGCCGAGTGGATCTCCGGCAGCCCCCGCCCCGAGGGCACCCTCCTGGACGCGGCCCCGCGACAGGGCTTCCGCCCGCGCGTCGCTCATGTCGTCGCCGAGTGGACCGCAAAGCAGGGCTACGTCGCCGCCGACCCCGGCCTCACCCTGGTCCCGGCGCCGGCCGCCGAGGCCGTACGGGCGGACATAGCCCTGCTGCCCGTGCTCGACGAGGGCGCCCCCGCCCGGGCGGTGTACGCGGCGACCGTGCGGGGGCGGTCACTGACGCCTGCCACGGAGGCGTTCCTGGCGGCGCTGCGGGAGGCGGCCGAGAAGATCCCCACCTGAGTCACACGCCATGGCGTAGACCACTTCCGTCACGCGATACTGCGGCCGTCCCGCACCACGTACTCCCCCACCGTGACGGAAGGACCCGAACTGCCGTGCATTCGATACGAGTTCGAATCGGCCTCCTCGGACTGACCCTGCTGGCCGGCCTCTCGGCCCCGACCACCGCCGCGGCCGCCGAGAACGCCCCCGCCCCCACCGTCGAGGAGCAGCGGCTCGGCAAGGCAGTGCCGCAGCAGATCCTCGAACGGTCCGGATTCGACACCGTGGCCCCACGGTTCGCCCGGGCGCTCGCCACCGCGCACACCTACGCGCAGGCCCGCGGCGTCGTCGTACGCGAGGGAGCCGCGCTGTGGCGGCGGGCGGTCGACCGGGCACAGGGGCGGGGGCCGGCGGGCGGGGACCTCAGCCGGGACGACGACCGGCCGCTGTACTGGGCGCGCCTCGGGATGACCCGGGAAGTGCGCACGTGGGAGCCGGGGTTCGCCCTGACCGACGTCCAACGCGCCCGGCTCCTCCACGCGCTGGAGCGGACCTCCCGCGGCCAGACCGACATCCGCTACCCGCACCACAAGGGACTCAAGCGGATCCTCGTCACCGGCTTCGACCCGTTCACCCTCGACCGGGACATCCGCATCTCCAACCCCTCCGGGGCCACCGCGCTCGCCCTCGACGGCACGGTGATCGAGACGGCGGACGGACCGGCGCGCGTCGAGACCGCCGTGTTCCCGGTGCGCTGGCAGGACTTCGCCGAGGGGACGGTGGAGCGCACCCTGCGCCCGTATCTGCCGACCGTGCATCTCTTCACGACGGTGAGCCAGGGCCGGATCGGCCGGTTCGACGTCGAGCGGACCAACGGAGCCTGGCGGGGCGGATTCCCGGACAACGAGAACGTGAGCAGGACGGAGACCGTCCCGGTCACCGATCCGGCCTCGCAGCCGCAGTGGACGACGACGACCTTGCCGTACCAGAAGATCGTGGCCGCGAACACCGGGCGTTTCCCCGTGTACGACAACACCGCCGTGACCGAGATCCCGGCGGGAGGCACCGATCCCGTCGTACGGCCGGACGGGCCGACGCCGGGCTCGACGGCTCGTGCCGGGGGCGGCGGGAACTACCTGTCCAACGAGATCGCCTACCGGGCGACGCTGCTGCGGGACCGGCTGGGGCTGCACGACAGTCTGCCGGGCGGCCATGTGCACACGCCGGTGCTGCAGTTCGGCGCGGGAAACACGGATCCGGGGACCGGGACGGTGACGGATCCGGAGTTCGTGCGCAACCGGCTGGACATCATTGCGCAGGTGAGGTCGATTCTGGTGACTGCGGTGTCCTAGCGCTCTCCTCGTCCGCGTCGCCTTCCTCGTCCTCCGCGGTCTCCTCGCCCAGCAACTCCCGCGTCAGGAGCGTCGCGCCCGCGACCGCGCCCGGCATCAGGAACACCGCTACGAAGGGGACCACGAAGGCCAGGGCCAGGGGTGTGCCGAAGCCCCAGACCAGGGTTCTGCGGGAGCGGAGCAGGGTGAGGCGGTCGCGGAGTTCGACGCCCCGGCGCTGGAGGGCCACGGCGGTGAGCTCCTCGGTGAGGAAGAAGCCGGTGACGAAGAAGCCGATCACCGGGACGACCGTCTGGCCGGCGACCGGGACGAAGCCCAGCGCGAAGAGCAGCACCGCCCAGAGGGCGGCCCGCACGACGATACGGAGGCTGTCGCGGGCCGAGATCCACAACTCGCGCCAGAGCGGAAGGCCGGACTCGGGTGCCGTGCCGTCCGGGGACACGTCCCGGTCGACCTTCTCGGAGAGGTTCTCGTAGAAGGGCTGGCCGACGAGGAGCGTCACAGCGGTGAAGGTGACGACGGCGAGGAGCAGGGAGAGGGCGAAGACGACCACCGTGAGGAAGCCGCGGAAGAGCCCGCGCCAGGGGCTCGACCAGTCGTCGGCGAACGGGGTCGCCCAGCCGACGAAGTCGTCACCCCACACCGCGAGCGCGCCGAGCGCGGCCGCGTACAGAACGAGCGTGATCAGGCCCGGGATGAGCCCGAAGCCGTACTGCCTGCCGTGCCGGCCGACCCATCGCTGGCCCTTCAGGAGATAGCCGAAACCCGTCCCAAGATCGCGCATGGGTCAACTCTATCGACGGGCCGGCACTCCCCGGCAGGCGGCGCCGGGGAGCCGGTCACACCGGCGCCACCGCCACCACGACGCCCCGCTCCGCCGCCGGGGACACCGCCGCCGACACCCGTACCGCCGTCGCCCGCGCCAGACGGCCCGCGCGGTAGGCGCCCGCCAGCAGCACCGGCTGGAGCTGTTCGAGGCCCGCCACCACCAGCTCCTCCCCGGCGACCAGTACCGGCCGTGCCGCCTTCGCCGAGGCCGCGGCCGCCTCCGTCAGGTCGGCCAGCGCGGGCAGGGCGGCCCGTACGACGTCCGCGCCCGCGGCGGCGGTCCGCTCGGCCACCGCCACCTGCAACGGCATCAGCGGTGCCACGGCGGCGGTCAGTGCGTCGGCGATGCGGCTCAGTTCCGGCGTCGACTCCCGCAGTACGTCCGCCGCGGCCCGGATCACCGGCGAGAGGGCCAGCAGTACGCCCGCCGTGAGCCCGGCCCCCGCGGGCAGCAACGGCGACATCGCCTCGACCAGTTCGCCGAGCACCGCCGCGAACTCCTCCACCGCGGGCTCGACGGCGTCCAGCACCGGCAGCAGACTGTCGCCGAGGGCCGTCAGCAGTGCCTGCGCCGGCTCGCTCACCGGGTGCACGGCGAGAGGCGCCCCACTCGTGCCCAGCCGGGTCAGTGTGTCGACGATGCGGTAGAAGGCCTCCTGGGCCTGCGGTGAGGCACTGGCCTCCGCCAGTTCCGCCGTCGTGCGGCGCAGCACCCGCAGCACCTCCGCTCCCGAACCGTCCCGCGGGTCGAACGTGTTGATCGCGATCCTGGTGATGTTCCCGGCCGTGTCCAGGAGTTGGCCGGTGATGTCGGTCGTGCTGCGCGCCACGCGCAGCACGTCGTCCCTGCTGGGGAGCGAAGGAATCGTTGCCATGGGCTCTCCTCGCCTCACGTGCACCCGGAGGACTCAGCATGGCCCCTCCCGGGGCCCCGCCGTAGGCCATCCGGGGCATCCGTGACACCAACGCCCTCCTATTGCTGTTGAGTCGAACGGGTACACCTCGCCGTACCGATCACAAGAAGGCAACGATCTCGGCAAGTCGGATCGGCAGCGGCTGAGGTTGAGGAGGAGCGGATGACGCAGGAGATCCACGGCACCGTCGCCGACGGCTATGGAGCCGTGCGGGAGGAGTTCGCCGCGTTCGTGGCCGAGGAGCGGCCCGACTACGAAGGGCAGTTGTGCGCGTACGTGCACGGCCGGAAGGTCGTCGACCTGTGGGCGGGGGACGGCAACGACGCCGAGTCCCTGTACGGCGTCTTCTCGTCCACCAAGGGCGCCGCCCACCTCGTGGTCGCGCTCCTCGTGCAGGACGGCACCCTGGAACTGGACCGAAAAGTGACGTACTACTGGCCGGAGTTCGGTGCCGAGGGCAAGGGAGGGCTGAGCCTGCGCGACCTGCTCGCCCACCGGGCGGGGCTGGTCGGGCTCGACACCGGGTTCACCGAGGCCGAGTTGGCCGACGATCGCGTCATCGCCGAACGGCTCGCGGACCAGCGGCCGTTCTGGCGCCCCGGTACGGCCTTCGGCTATCACGCGCTGGTCATCGGCGCGCTCGCCGGTGAGATCGTGCGGCGGGCCACCGGCCGTACGCTCCAGGAGGTGTACGAGGAGCGGGTGCGGGCGCCGTACGGGCTGGACTTCTTTCTCGGGCTGCCCTCGGCGCTGGAGCCCCGCTTCCGGTCCGTGCAGCCGATGGCGCCCACCGCGGAGCAGCAGGCCGTGCTCGACGCTGCACGGACCGGGCCGCACAGCCTTTCCTCGATCGCCTTCAACACGCACGTCCCGGAGCCGGGTGACCTGGTGGATCACCCCAACTCCCGTACCGTGCGCGCCAAGGGGCCGGCGTCGGCGGGCGGTGTCGCGGCGGCGCGCGGGCTCGCGGGGATGTACGCGGCGGCGATCAGCGAGCTGGACGGGAGGCCGCCGCTGCTGAAGCCGGACACCATCGCCGAGGTCGGGCAGATCCATTCGACGGGGTACGACCTGGTGGCACGGACGCACAAGTCGTTCGGGCTCGGATTCCAGGCGGTGGCCGACACGTGGTACCCGTTCCTGGGCGCCGGGACGTTCGGGCACAGCGGCGCCGGCGGTTCGCAGGCCTTCGCCGACCCGCGCTGCGGGCTGGCGTACGGGTACACGCGCCGGCGCGTCGCCTTCCCGGGCGGGGCGGCGCCGGAGAACGTACGGCTGGTGAAGGCGGTGCACACGGCGGCGCCGGCAACTTGAGCGACCGGTCCACGCAGGCCGTACACGAGGCAACGCCGGCGACTTGACCACAACAACCAACGGCAAGGGCCCACCAAAGCCCAGTGCCCCCACGCGCCGGCCGCGAGGGAGCCGAAGGGCGCGCCGGTGTCGAGACGGCGAACGCGCGGAGGCGCGAAGCGCTGAGCACGATCGCCGTCTCGACACCGGCTGAAAGCGCCCGCAGGCGACCGAGCCATCCAAGCGGAGGCCCGAAGCGCTGAGCACGTTCGCCGTCTCGACACCGGCTGAAAGCGCCTGTAGGCGACCGAGCCATCCAAGCGGAGGCCCGAAGCGCTGAGCACGATCGCCGTCTCGACACCGGCTGAAAGCGCCCGCAGGCGACCGAGCCATCCAAAAGGCCGCACCCCACGTCCAAGGGTGCGGCCTTCGCCGTGCGCAACGAGCGCCGGCGGACCGGCGTCACGGGGTGTCGCTCCCGTTCTCGCCGGTCAGAGCTTGACGATCATCTTGCCGGTGTTGTCGCCGCGCAGGACCCCGAGGAACGCCTCCAGGTTGTTCTCGATGCCCTCGACGACCGTCTCGCGGTACTTCAGCTCGCCGGAACGGACCCAGGCGCCGACCTCCTGCACGAACTGCGTCTGCAGGTCGTAGTGGTCGCCGACCAGGAAGCCCTCGATGCGGCCGCGGGTCTGGATGAGTCGGGCGAGGTTCTTCGGGCCGGGGGCCGGCTCGGTGTTGTTGTAGACGGAGATCATGCCGCAGACGGCGATACGGCCGCCCTGGTTGAGCTGTCCGATCGCGGCCTCGAGGTGATCGCCGCCGACGTTGTCGAAGTACACGTCGACACCGTCGGGAGCGGCCGCCCGCAGCTGCTCGTTCACCGGGCCGCTCCTGTAGTTGAAGGCCGCGTCGAAGCCGTACTCCTCGACGAGCAGCTTGACCTTGTCGTCGGAGCCGGCGGAGCCGATGACCCGCGAGGCGCCCTTCAGCTTGGCGATCTGGCCCACCTGGCTGCCGACGGCGCCCGCCGCGCCCGACACGAAGACGGAGTCGCCCTCCTTGAAGGCGGCGGTGCGCAGCAGGCCGGCGTAGGCGGTGAGGCCGGTCATGCCGAGGACGCCGAGATACGTGGAGAGGGGCGCGGCTTCGGGGTCGACCTTGACGGCGTTCTTCGCGTCCACCGCGGCGTACTCGCGCCAGCCGAAGAAGTGCAGTACGTGGTCGCCGACGGCCACGCCCTCGGCGTTGGAGGCCACGACCTCGCCGACCGCGCCGCCCTGCATGACCTTGCCGAGCTCGAAGGGGGCGACGTAGGACTTGGCGGCGCTCATGCGGCCGCGCATGTACGGGTCGACGGAGAGGTACTTATTCCGCACCAGCACCTGACCCTCGCCCGGCGTCGGGACCTCCGCCTCGACCAGGGCGAAGTCCTCGGGCTTCGGCCAGCCGACCGGGCGGCTGAGCAGGTGCCATTCGCGGTTGATCATGACTACGCCTTTCGATTTACTTCAGCATCTGAAACAACCATGCGCCTGAATATTTCATGATGTCAAGTAACGGGGTACCCTGGAGCGCATGGCCACTCCGCAGAAGACCCATCGTCCCGACGCACTGACCATGGAAGTCGTCGAGCTCATCGGCGAGGTTGTGGCCCGTTTCTACGATGACTACGAGACCGCGGCCGGCGAGCACGCGCTGACCGGCGCGCAGGCGCGCCTGCTGAGTCTTCTGTCCCTGGAGCCGCTGCCGATGCGCAAGCTGGCCCAGAAGCTGAAGTGCGAGCCGTCGAACGTCACCGGGATCGTCGACCGCCTGGAGTCCCGCGGCCTGGTCGAACGCCGCCCGGACCCGGCCGACCGCCGCGTGAAGCTGGCCGCGGCGACCGATGAGGGCCGCCGCGTCGCCCGCAGCCTGCGCGAGTCCCTGCACTTCGCCCGCGAGCCGCTGGCCGGGCTCAGCGAAGAGGAACGGCTGGTGATGCGGGGGTTGTTGCGGCGGATGCTGAACCCGGCCCGCTCGAACTGACAAACGCAAGCGGTCCGGGGCACGGCGTGCGTGCCCCGGACCGCTCCGGACTGGAACGTCCCTTTCGGCTCAGGTCTTCTTACGGGCCGTCATGGCACGCTGGACCAGGATGAACGCGCACAGCAGCACACCGGTGGCGATCTTCGTCCACCAGGAGCTGAGCGTGCCCTCGAACTGGATGATGCTCTTGATCAGGCCCAGGACGAGGACACCGAAGAGGGTGCCCAGAACATAGCCGGAGCCACCCGTCAGCAGGGTGCCGCCGATGACGACCGCTGCGATCGCGTCGAGTTCCATACCGGTCGCGTGCAGCGGGTCACCGGACTGGATGTAGAGGGTGAAGAGCAGGCCCGCCAGGGCCGAGCAGAAGCCGCTCACCGTGTACACGGCGATCTTCGTGCCGCCCTGCGGAAGACCCATCAGCAGGGCCGACTGCTCGTTGCCGCCGATGGCGTACACCCGGCGCCCGAAGCGGGTGTAGTGCAGGACGTAGAACGCCACGGCGAGGACGACCAGCGAGACGATCGCGCCGATCGACAGGAAGCCCATCCCCAGCGACACCTGCGCCTGGGCCATGCTGCTCACCGAGGAGTCGGTGATGGAGATCGACTCCTTGCTGATGACCAGGCACAGGCCCCGGAAGAGGAAGAGGCCGGCGAGGGTCACGATGAAGGGCTGGATCTCGAAGTTGTGGATCACATAGCCCATCAGGAATCCGCCGAAGGCGCCCACGGCCAGCGCCATGGGGATCACGACCACGATCGGCAGTCCCTGGCGCTCCACCAGCCACGCCGTGAACATCGTCGTGAAGCCGATCATCGAGCCGACCGACAGGTCGATGCCCCCGGACAGGATGACGAAGGTGACACCGACCGCGGCGACCAGCAGATAGCCGTTGTCGATGAACAGGTTCAGGAAGACCTGCGGTTCGGCGAACCCGTAGTACTGGTACCGGCCCAGGCCCACGCCGTACATCACGAGGAAGAGCAGGGCCGTCGCCGCGACGGGCAGGCGCCGGTCGGCGAGCAGACGCGCCGCCTTGGACGGGGTACGGCTGTCCGAGGCGGCCGTGGGGCTCTGGGTGGTCGTGCTCATCACGACACCTCCATCTTGGGAGCGGCCTCGGTCGCCGAGGCGGGGTCCGCCGGGGCCGCGGCCGGCTTGGCGCCTGTCTTCGCGCCGAACCTGGCGGCGAACCTGGCACCGAAGATCTTGGCGCGGAACTTCGGGGACTGCAGCAGGCAGACGACGATGACGACGGCGGCCTTGAAGACCAGGTTGGTCTGGGTCGGCACACCGATGGTGTAGATCGTGGTGGTCAGGGTCTGGATGACGAGGGCACCGACCACCGTGCCGCCGATGGAGAACCGGCCGCCGAGCAGCGAGGTGCCACCGATCACCACGGCGAGGATCGCGTCGAGTTCGATCCACAGACCGGCGTTGTTGCCGTCCGCCGCCGAGGTGTTGGAGCTGATCATCAGGCCCGCGATACCGGCGCACAGCGCGCAGAAGACGTACACCATGATCTTGATGCGCCGGGACCTGATGCCCACCAGGCGGCTGGCCTCGGCGTTGCCGCCGACCGACTCGACGAGCAGCCCGAGCGCCGTGCGGCGGGTCAGCGCCACGGTGACGGCCACGACCACGGCCACCACGAAGATGGAGAACGGCAGCGTCAGCCAGTAGCCGCCGCCGATCAGCTTGTACGGCTCGCTGTTGATGGTGATGATCTGGCCATCGGTGATCAGCTGGGCGAGACCGCGTCCGGCGACCATGATGATCAGCGTGGCGATGATCGGCTGGATGCCCATCCTGGCGACCAGGAAGCCGTTCCACAGGCCGCAGACGACCGCGGCCAGCAGGCCCAGGCCCATGGCGAGCAGTACTCCGGACATGGCGCCCTGGTCGGCCTGGTCGCTGATGTACGAGCAGGCCAGCGCTCCGGTGATGGCGACCACGGCGCCGACGGAGAGGTCGATGCCGCCGGTGGCGATGACCAGGGTCATGCCGACCGCCACCAGGATGAGGGGCGATCCGAACAGCACGATCGAGACGAGGCTGCCGTACAGGTGGCCGTCCGACATCCGGACGGAGAAGAAGTCTGGCGTAAAGGGAACGTTGACGAGCAGCAGGAGGACAAGAACCGCCACCGGCCAGAACAGGTTGTGGCGGGTCAGCGCTCGCAATCGGGAAGAGGTGGTCACTGGTGCTCTCCGCTCGCGATGGTCTCGAGGATCCGGCTCGTGGTGATCTCGGGCCCGTTGGCGATCTGCGCCACCAGCCGGCGGTCGCGCAGCACCCCGATGGTGTGACTGAGCCGGAGGACCTCCTCGAGCTCGGCCGCGATGTACAGGACGGACATGCCGTCCTCGGAGAGTGAGACGACCAGCTTCTGGATCTCCGCCTTCGCTCCGATGTCGATGCCGCGCGTGGGCTCGTCCAGGATCAGCAGCTTGGGCTGGGTGATCAGCCAGCGGGCCAGCAGCACCTTCTGCTGGTTGCCGCCGCTGAGCTGGCCGACCCTGGCCTCGGGATTGGCGGGGCGGATGTCCAGCGCCTTGATGTACTTGGCGACGAGTTCGTCGCGCTGCGCGACCGGGATGGGGCGGGTCCAGCCACGGGAGGCCTGAAGGGCCAGGATGATGTTCTCCCGCACCGTCAGCTCGGGCACGAGGCCCTCGGTCTTGCGGTTCTCGGAGCAGAACGCGACGCCGGCGCCGATCGCGTCGTTCGGGGCGCTCATCGAGACCTGTTTGCCGCCGATGGACACCTTGCCGCTGTCCGGCTGGTCGGCGCCGAAGAGCAGCCGGGCGAGTTCGGTCCGGCCCGATCCGAGCAGGCCGGCGAGCCCGACCACCTCGCCCTTCTTGATCTCCAGGTCGAAGGGGGCGATACCGCCGGTCCTCCCGAGGCCGTCCGCGTCGAGCAGCACCTCGCCGACGTCGGAGCGCAGCTGCTGGTCGTGGAGCTCCTCCAGCTGGTCCAGGGCGTGGCCGATCATCAGCTGGATCAGCCCGACCTGGTCGAGGTCGCTGACCATGTGCTCACCGACGAGGGTGCCGTTGCGCAGGACCGTCATCCGGTCGCAGATCTCGTAGACCTGGTCGAGGAAGTGCGAGACGAACAGGATCGCCACGCCCTCGTCCTTGAGCCGCCGCATCAGGCGGAACAGCTCCTGGACCTCGTCACGGTCGAGGCTGGACGTCGGCTCGTCCAGGACCAGCACCTTGGTGCCCGATCCCTGGCCGTCGCTGTCGCCGGTGCCCACCGACCGTACGATCGCGACCAGTTGCTGCACGGCCAGCGGGTACGAGGACAGGGGGGCGGTCACGTCGATGTCGAGGCCGAGCCGGTCGACCAGCTCCGCCGCCTCCTTGCGCATCCGCTTCCACTGGATGCGGCCCATGCGGGTGGGCTCGCGCCCGATGAAGATGTTCTCCGCCACCGACAGGTTGGGGCAGAGGTTCACCTCCTGGTACACCGTGCTGATGCCGGCCTGCTGCGCCTGGAGCGGGCTGCCGAACCGCACGGACTTCCCGTCCAGGGTGATCGTGCCGCCGTCCAGGGAGTAGACCCCCGTCAGCACCTTGATGAGGGTGGACTTGCCCGCGCCGTTCTCGCCCATCAGGGCGTGGATCTCGCCGGGGAAGAGCCGGAAGTCGACGTCCGACAGAGCCCGTACCCCCGGGAACTCTTTGACTATGCCCGCCATTTCCAGGACGGGCCGCGGCTCTGCCATGGCAGCGCTCCTCATTGAGATTGGTTCAGGCCCGCAGGGAGCCTCTCGACCGAATGCCGGTCGGACGGAGGCTCCCTGCCGGTGGGTGCGGTCGGTCAGTACTTGCGGGTCGGGAGCGCGGCCGCGGCCTGGTCCTGCATGAAGTCGCCCTCCTTGGTCTTGATCCAGCGCTCGACCGTCTCGCCGTCCTTGACCTTCTTCACGACCTCCATCAGCTGGGGGCCGAGCAGCGGGTTGCACTCGACGATGGCGTTGATCTTGCCCTCGGACATGGCCACGAAGCCGTCCTTCACGCCGTCGATCGAGACGATCAGGATGTCCTTGCCGGGCTTCTTGCCGGCCGCCTCGATGGACTGGATGGCGCCGATGGCCATGTCGTCGTTGTGCGCGAAGAGCACGTTGATGTCCGGGTTGGACTGCAGGAACGCCGCCATGACCTGCTTGCCGCCCGCGCGGGTGAAGTCACCGGTCTGGCTGACGACGATCTTCCAGTCGCTCGCGTGGCCGGCGTCCATGACCTCCTTGAAGCCCTTGGCGCGCTCGATCGCGGGGGCGGCACCGGTGGTGCCCTCCAGCTGGGCGATCTTCACGGGGCCCTTGAGGCCGGCCTTCGCGATGACCTTCTCCAGGATCTTGGCCGCGCGCCGGCCCTCGTCCGTGAAGTCGGAGCCGACCAGCGTCACGAACAGGGAGTCGTCGGAGGTCTCCACCGAGCGGTCGGTGAGGACCACCGGGATCTTCGCGGCCTTGGCCTCCTTGAGCACCGCGTCCCAGCCGGTGACGACCACCGGCGAGAAGGCGATGACGTCCACCTTCTGCGCGATGTAGCTGCGGATCGCGGAGATCTGGTTCTCCTGCTTCTGCTGGGCGTCGGAGAACTTGAGGTTGTAGCCCGCCTCCTTGGCCGCGTCCTTCACCGAGGTGGTGTTGGCGCTGCGCCAGCCGCTCTCCGAGCCGACCTGGGAGAAGCCGAGCGTGATCGTCTTGCTGCCGCCCGCGGAGGAGGAGCCGGACGAGCTGTCGTCCTTCTTGGCACAGGCCGCCAGGCCGCCCGCCGCCGCCACGCCGACCGCCGCGGTGAGGAAGTTCCTTCTGCTGAGCATGTTCTTCTCCTTTGAAGAGCCGACCCGGGGATGAACCCGCCGGTACTGGGAGCCGGCCGCGGTGCGTCCAACCTGTCGATCATTGTTCGAAATATCGGCCATACTGCTGCGCAGTGGAGGCCGGGTGTTCCGTCAGTGGAGTACGCCCTCCGGTTGAGCGGCGTACGGGAAAGTGCTGGCGCGGACGACGAGTTGGGGTTCGATCGCGATCCGGGCCGTGGTGGCGGGCGCCCGGCCCTCGATCAACTCCAGGAGCAGTGCGATGCCTCGCTTGCCCACCGTGTAGAAGTCCTGCCGAACGGTGGTGAGAGGAGGAGCGAAGAACTCCGACTCCGGGATGTCGTCGAAACCGACCACTGCGACGTCCTGGGGAGTCCGGACCCCCGCCTCACGCAGGGCCCGCAACACCCCCAGTGCCATCTGGTCGTTGGCCACGAACACTGCGGTCAGCCCTCGGCCCAGCCAGCCGGCCAGTTCCTGGCCCGCACGGTAGCCCGACAGCGGACTCCAGCCCCCGCGCAGCATCACGGGCGGCTCGACGCCCGCCTCTTCGAGGGTGTCCCGCCAGCCGGCGGCCCGGTCGGCCGCCTCCTGCCAGCCCTCGGGCCCGGCGAGGTGCCAGACCGTGCGGTGACCGGCGGCCAGCAGATGACTAGTGGCCAACCTCGCCCCCAGGTGCTGGTCCACAGTGACACTGGGGATGTCACCGGTCCCGCTGCCCACGACCACCACCGGGAAGGGGCAGCGGAGTTCGGCCAGGGCGTCCACCGCCGATCGCTGGGGAGCGATGGCGACCACGCCTTCCACCCCGCCCTCACTGAGGTGGTCCAGGGCCTCGGACAGCGTCTCCATGGTCAGTTCACGCAGACTGACCGTCGAGACGAGATATCCCTCGGCGCGCGCCGCCTCCTCGAGCGCGAACAGCGTACTGGCCGGTCCGTAGAGGGTGGTGTCCGAGGCGATCACACCCAGCGTGCGGGTGCGCCGAGTCGCCAGGGCCCGTGCGGAGGAGTTGCGGCGGTAGCCCATCTCCTCGATCGCACGCAGCACCCTGGCCCGTGTCGCGTCCCGCACATTGGGGTGGCCCCCCAGCACGCGGGACACGGTCTGGTGGGACACGCCGGCCACGCGTGCCACGTCCGCCATGGTAGGCGGTCGGAGCTGGCTGTCCGCCACGGCCGCACCCCCCTGGCGCTCGTCTGCCGATAAGTCCTGTGATGTGAGTGGTTGTTGCCGTACCGCGGGCTTCACTCCGGGATTCCGAAGAGACCAACGGCACAGGCGGGAAGGGCGAGTTGGGGCACTGTTGACACGACGCCCGTACCTCCCTTGCTGGCGCTGAACGCCGACCGGTGATTGCGGGGGCTATTGTGAGCGCTAACAATTCATGGCGGTCAAGAGGGTTGCCGCAGATGGTCGTCACGGTTGAATAACGCGCCTGACGGCGAAGGCCCCCACGCAGGTCGTCCCGACCGGCGGTGACCAGCAAGATCCCTACGTGCACCACCACAGGAACCGCGTGCACGTCCGGGACGGCAAAGGATCCGGGTTCGCCGTCGTCGGATCCGAGGACGGCTTGGAAGTCCGGCCCGGGCTCGTCGCCGTCGGACCCTCAGCCGGCGTGGCCGGCGAGGTGCCCGCGGGCGCCGACTCGTTGGCCTTGCCGGTGCTCTCCGACGCCGAGGGCGACGGGAACTTCGAGGCCGACACGGAGGCCGAGGCGCTCGGGGACTCCGAGCCGGTACCCCTGCCCGTCGTGTCGTCCGGGGGCTGTGCCGTCTCCTCCGCCTCCGACGACGTACCGCCCTCGGCGTTCGCGCCCCCGGCCGCGGGAGGCTTGGAGGTGGAGAAGGGCGCGTCGACGCCGAGTTCCGCGAGGCTCAGGCCGCCCGCAGCGAGGACGAGGCCCGCGGTGATCAGGATGGTGCGCCGTCGGCGTCGGCGGTGGGCCGCGGCCTTGCGGTCGCGACGGCTCGTCCCGGCACCGCCGACCGGCCCCGTCGCCTCTTCGTCGGCTTCCCGGCCGGGCCCCCGTCGGCGCCCCTGTGCCCGGCGCCGGGCAGCCCGTCCCTGCGGCGCGCCCGAGTCGTCGCGGCCGTGCTCGTGCTCGTCCGGACTGCCGGAGTCCTCGCTCCCGTACGGTTCGTCGGCAACGTCCGTATGCGGAGACATGTCTGACTCCTCCGCATACGTACGGAGTTCTTCGACTGGTGTGCCGCACCCCGGGCATGCGAGGGCGCCATTGAGGTGCCGTCGGCACGGGTGGCAGAAGTCCATGACGCGGGAAGACTAGGATCCCGATCGGTAACGTTCCTAGGCGCGGCTGTGAAAGTTGTGTGGGAAACAAGCCGTTCCGGCGTGGCATCTTGATACGGACGCCCCGCATTCCGCGCCATCTTGCGGCATCCCCCCGACAACCCCAGCATCCGGCCCATCTCTCCGAGATCCTCGCGAAACCGGCTTTCGGTAGTGTCGAAACCGTTACTCGTTCGACCCATTGACACCCATGCCACACCATCCTTAATGTCTGGTCAGCATTTCGAACGAGTGACGAAATTTCGAACGGCTAGGGGCAGCATCCGTGCGCATCACCGGAATCAGCACACACGTAGTCGGGACGCCCTGGCGCAATCTGACTTACGTGCAGGTGCATACGGACGAGGGCATCACGGGCATCGGCGAGACCCGCATGCTGGGGCACACCGACGCGCTGATCGGCTACCTGCGAGAGGCCGAGGCCAATCACATTCTCGGCTCTGACCCGTTCGCTGTCGAGGACCTGGTGCGCCGGATGAAGTACGGCGACTTCGGGCGGGCCGGCGAGATCGTGATGTCCGGCATCGCCGTCGTCGAGATGGCCTGCTGGGACATCAAGGGCAAGGCCCTGGGAGTGCCGGTCTGGCAGCTACTCGGCGGCAAGGTCACCGACAGGGTCAAGGCCTACGCCAACGGCTGGTACACCACGGAGCGGACCCCCGAGGCCTACCACAAGGCCGCCCAGCAGGTCATGGAGCGCGGGTACAAGGCCCTCAAGATCGACCCGTTCGGCACCGGCCACTTCGAGCTCGACCACGAGCAGACCCTGTACGCCGTCTCCCTGATCGAGGCGGTCCGGGACGCCATCGGCCCCGACGCCGAGCTGATGCTGGAGATGCACGGCCGCTTCTCCCCCGCCACCGCCGTCCGGCTCGCCAAGGAGCTGGCGCCGTTCAAGCCCGCCTGGCTGGAGGAGCCGGTCCCGCCGGAGAACCTCAAGGCGCTGGAGAAGGTCGCCGCCAAGGTCGACATGCCGGTCGCCACGGGCGAGCGCATCCACGACCGCATCGAGTTCCGCGAGCTCTTCGAGAGCCAGGCCGTGGACATCATCCAGCCGGACGTCGGCCACATCGGCGGCATCTGGGAGACGCGCAAGCTCGCCGCGACCGCAGAGACCCACTACATGCTGGTCGCGCCGCACAACGTCGGTGGCCCGGTGCTCACCGCGGCCTCCCTCCAGGTCGGCTTCACCGCCCCCAACTTCAAGATCCTCGAGCACTTCAACGACTTCGCCGACGCGGAGATCAAGAAGGTCGTCAAGGGCGCCCCGCAGGTCGTCGACGGCTACTTCCACCTCTCCGACGCACCCGGCCTCGGCGTCGAGCTGGACACCGACGCGGCGGCCGAGTTCCCGCAGCAGCAGGCCCGCTTCGACCTGTGGGCCGAGGGCTGGGAGCAGCGCAAGCCGAAGGGCACCGAGGAGTGAGCAGCGCCGTCGTCATCGCGGCGCCGGGCTCGCACCAGCTCGTCGCCCAGGACCCACGGCCACCCGACGCCGGCGAGGCGCTGGTCCGGGTCCACGCCGTCGGCATCTGCGGCAGCGACCGCGAGATCTACCAGGGCACCCGACCCGAGGGCTACGTCCGCTATCCGATCACGCCCGGTCACGAGTGGTCCGGGACCGTCGAGAGCGTGGGCACGGGCGTCCCGGAGTCGCTCGTCGGCCGCAAGGCCGTCGGCGAGGGCTTTCGCAACTGCCAGGTCTGCCACCGCTGCCACGCGGGCGAGACGACGCTGTGCACGGCCGGGTACGAGGAGACCGGGTTCACCCAGCCGGGTGCGATGGCCACCACACTCACCCTGCCGGCCCGACTGCTGCACGCCCTCCCGGACGACGCCGACCTCACCGCGGCCGCCCTGCTCGAGCCGGCCGCCTGTATCGCGGCCGCCGCGATCAAGGCGAACGCCCGGCCGGGTGAGCGGGTCGCCGTGGTCGGCACGGGCACGCTGGGGATGTTCGCCGTCCAGTTCCTGAAGGCGGGATCGCCGGCCGAGCTGCTCGTCGTGGGCACGCGGAACGACCGGGAGACGCTCTCCCGCCAGTTCGGGGCCACCGACTTCCGCACCAAGGACCAGGAGCTCCCCGGCGACTTCGACGTCGTGGTCGAGACCGCCGGTTCCTCGTCCGCCGCAACCACCGCAGCCTCCATGCTCAGGCGCGGCGGACGTCTGGTCCTGACGGGGATCCCGGCGCCGGGCGCCGAGGGTCTCGACCCCACCGACCTCGTCGTACGGCAGTTGCAGGTGCACACCGTCTTCGGGGCAGCGCCGGACGCCTGGGCGCACACGGTGCGGGTGTTCGGGACCGGGCTGCTCGATCCGCTTCCGCTGGTCACGCACGAGCTGCCGCTGGCCGAGTTCTCCGAGGCCATCGAGCTGGTGGGGTCCGACGATCCGAAGGTGGGCAAAGTCCTGCTCCGCCCCTAGACGTACGCCGGTACGGGGGCAACCTGACGGCCTCCGTACCGGCGTACACCCAAGACCCCGCACGCCTAGAGCCGCGAACTTCGACCGAAATATCGAACAAGAAGGACAGCTTGTGACCGACGCTCCCGCCAAGGCAGCCCGTCGACCGGGTGAGCAGGCGCTCACCGCGCTCGGCCTGAGCCTGCCCGCCCTCGACCCAGCCGACGCCTCGCCCCACGCCTTCCCGGGCGGCGGCCGCTGGCGCACCGAGATCCCCTCGTGCGAGGGTCCCGAAGCGCTGGCCGTCGTCCTGAAGGAGGCCTCACGCCTCGACGTGCCGATCCACCGGATCAGCCAGGGCTCCGGCGTGTGGATGCTGACCGACTCCGAGATCATCGAGATGGTCGAGTCCACCAGCGAACGCGACATCGAGCTCTGCCTGTTCACCGGCCCGCGCGGCACGTGGGACATCGGCGGCTCCGTGCGCACCGACTCGGGCGGCGGAGGCCTTCGGGCCCGAGGCCACAACGCGGTCGCCGGCTGCGTCGAAGACGCCGTCCGGGCAACGGAGCTGGGCGTCAAGTGCCTCCTCGTCGCCGACGAGGGCGTGCTGTGGACACTGCACCGGGCGCGTGTGGCCGGCATCATCCCGGCCGACACCACGCTCAAGGTGTCCGCCTTGATCGGTCCGGTCAACCCGGCCGCGTACGCGGTGTACGAGCGGCTGGGCGCCGACTCCCTCAACGTGCCCAGCGACCTGACGCTCGATCACCTCACCGAGATCCGCCGGGTGTCCGGCGCTCCCATGGACATGTACATCGAGGCCCCCGACGATCTCGGCGGCTATGTCCGGATGTACGAGGTCGCCGAGCTCATCCGCCGCGGCGCACCGCTCTACCTGAAGTTCGGCCTGTCCAAGACCTCCGGGATCTATCCCTACGGTCACCACCTGCGCGACCTGACCCTGTCCACCGCCCGGGAACGGGTACGGCGCGGTCGGCTCGCCCTGGATCTGCTGGCGCGGCACGGAGCGGACGGCGACATGGCGCCGCTCGGTTCGCGACTGCCCGGCAACCTCAACCGGTTCGAGATTTCGCCATAACGTTCCGGAAACATCTCGCGCAAAAGACGACACAGTCGCGCACAATCCCACACATCTGTTTCTCGGTCTCTCCCTGCACCGCCCTCCGGCGTCTGCGCCCCGCAGACCGAGCCCTGCACACACATCAAGGATGATGACCATGCGTACTCGCAGAGCTGCCCTCACCGCGATAGCCGGAGCCGCTTCCCTCGCCCTCACCCTGACCGCCTGTGGCCAGAGCAGCGAGGGTGGAAGCAACGAGGACTCGGGCAGCGCCAAGGGCGGAACCATCGGCATCGCGATGCCGACCAAGTCGTCCGAGCGCTGGATCGCCGACGGCAACAACGTCGTCAAGGACCTTCAGTCCAAGGGCTACAAGACCAAGCTGGTCTTCGGCGAGGACGACCCCGACCAGCAGGTCTCGCAGATCGAGAACCTGATCACGCAGGGCGTCAAGGCGCTGATCGTCGCGGCGATCGACAACAAGTCGCTGAACAACGTCCTCCAGCAGGCCAAGGACGCCAAGATCCCGGTCATCGCCTACGACCGTCTGATCCTCGGCACGCCGAACGTCGACTACTACGCGTCCTTCGACAACACGAAGGTCGGCGAGCTGCAGGCCAACTACATCGTCGACAAGCTCGGCCTGAAGAGCGGCAAGGGCCCGTTCAACATCGAGCTGTTCGCCGGTTCCAACGACGACAACAACACCAAGTACTTCTTCAACGGCGCGATGAGCGTGCTCCAGCCGTACATCGACAGCAAGAAGCTCGTCGTCCAGTCCGGCGACACCGAGCTCACCAAGGTCACCACCCTGCGCTGGGACGGCGCCACCGCCCAGAAGCGCATGGACGACATCCTGACCAAGGCCTACACGAACAAGAAGGTCGACGCGGTCCTCTCGCCGTACGACGGCATCTCCATCGGCATCCTGTCGGCGCTGAAGTCGGACGGCTACGGCTCCGCGAGCAAGCCGCTGCCGGTCATCACCGGTCAGGACGCCGAGCTGGCCTCGGTGAAGTCGATCATCGCGGGCGAGCAGACGCAGACCGTCTACAAGGACACCCGTGAACTGGCCAAGGTCGCCTCGAACATGGTGGACGCGGCCCTCAACGGCAAGAAGCCCGAGACCAACGACACCAAGACCTACGACAACGGCTCGAAGGTCGTCCCGGCCTACCTGCTGCAGCCGGTGAGCGTCGACAAGACCAACTACAAGCAGGTGCTGGTCGACGGCGGTTACTACACCGCCGCCGAGCTGGGCTGATCCGCCGACACCTACTGATTGGAAGGCACGACCATGGCGGGACCCGTCCTGGAAATGCGCTCGATCGTCAAGACCTTTCCCGGTGTGAAGGCGCTGTCGGACGTCACGTTGACCGTTCGCCAGGGCGAGGTCCACGCCATCTGCGGTGAGAACGGCGCCGGGAAGTCCACCTTGATGAAGGTGCTCTCCGGCGTCCATCCGCACGGCAGTTACGAGGGCGAGATCCTCTTCGAGGGAGACGTCTGCGAGTTCAAGGACATCCGGGCGAGCGAGCAGCGCGGCATCGTCATCATCCACCAGGAGCTGGCGCTGGTGCCGTTCCTGTCGCTGGCGGAGAACATCTTCCTCGGCAACGAGCACGCCAAGGGCGGGCTCATCGACTGGAACGAGACCCTGCGGCACGCCAGCGAGCTGCTGCGCCGGGTCGGTCTCAGCGACCACCCGGAGACCCGCGTCGCCGACATCGGCGTGGGCAAGCAGCAGCTGGTGGAGATCGCCAAGGCGCTCTCGAAGAAGGTGAAGCTGCTCATCCTCGACGAGCCGACCGCGGCTCTCAACGACGAGGACAGCGGCAAACTGCTCGACCTCATCCTGGAGCTGAAGAAGCAGGGCATCACCTCGATCATCATCTCCCACAAGCTGAACGAGATCCGCAAGGTCGCCGACTCGGTGACGATCATCCGCGACGGGAAGTCCATCGAGACCCTCGATGTGAAGGCGCCCGAGACGACGGAGGACAGGATCATCTCCGGCATGGTGGGCCGCGACCTCGACCACCGCTTCCCCGAACGCACCGCGTACGAGGGCGAGCTGGACGCGGCCCCGGCCCTGGAGATCCGCAACTGGACCGTCGGCCATCCGATCGACCAGCAGCGCAAGGTGGTCGACGACGTGTCGATCCATGTGCGCCGCGGGGAGATCGTCGGCATCGCGGGCCTCATGGGCGCAGGCCGCACCGAACTCGCGATGAGCGTGTTCGGGCGGACCTACGGCCGGCACGCGGGCGGAACGGTCTTCAAGGACGGCAAGGAGATCCGTACGAAGACCGTCGCCGAGGCGGTCCAGCACGGCATCGCGTACGTCACCGAGGACCGCAAGCACTACGGCCTGAACCTCATCGACACCATCAACCGCAACATCTCGCTGACCGCACTCGGCAAGGTGGCCAAGCGCGGAATCGTCGACGAGCACGAGGAGCGGCAGGTCTCCGAGGGCTTCCGCAAGTCCATGAACATCAAGGCGCCGACCGTCTTCGAGCCGGTGGGCAAGCTGTCCGGCGGCAACCAGCAGAAGGTCGTCCTCAGCAAGTGGATCTTCGCGGGTCCGGATGTGCTGATTCTGGACGAGCCCACGCGCGGTATCGACGTGGGCGCCAAGTACGAGATCTACACGGTCATCGACCAGCTGGCCGCCCAGGGCAAGGCGGTCGTCTTCATCTCCTCCGAACTGCCCGAACTGCTCGGCATGTGCGACCGCATCTACACCATGGCCGCCGGGCGGCTCACGGGCGAGGTTCCGCGGGCGGAGGCCACGCAGGAAGTGCTGATGCGTCAGATGACGAAGGACAAAGAGGTAACACGATGAGCACCGAAGTGACGGACAAGGTCCCGGCGGCGGCGCCGCCCGGGAAGAGCGGGGGTTCGCCCTCCGGCGGCGGACTGCTGCAGCTGATGCTGGACGGTCTGCGGCGCAACATGCGCCAGTACGGCATGCTGATCGCCCTCGGTCTGATCGTCGCCCTCTTCGCCGTCTGGACGGATGGGGACCTGCTGCTGCCGCGCAACGTCTCCAACCTGGTGCTGCAGAACAGCTACATCCTGATCCTCGCGATCGGCATGATGCTGGTCATCATCGCGGGCCATATCGACCTCTCGGTGGGTTCGCTGACGGCGTTCATCGGAGCCTTCGCGGCCGTCCTGACGGTGCAGCACGACCTGCCGTGGCCCGTCGCTCTGGTGCTGTGCCTGATCGTGGGCGCGGTCGCCGGCTCGGTACAGGGCTTCCTGATCGCCTATCTCGGCATACCGTCGTTCATCGTCACCCTCGCGGGCATGCTGCTCTTCCGCGGTCTGACGGAGATCTTCCTGAAGGGCCAGACCCTCGGCCCGTTCCCGGACGGGCTGCAGAAGATGGGCAACGGCTTCCTGCCCGAGGTCGGCCCGGAGACGAACTACCACAACATCACCCTGCTGCTGGGCATCACCCTGCTGGTCTTCGTGGTCCTGCAGGAGGTCCGCGACCGCAAGCGCCAGCAGGAGTTCTCCCTCGACGTGCCGCCCAGGAACCTCTTCCTGCTCAAGCTCGTCGCGATCGTCGCCGCGATCCTCGCCCTCACCCTGATGCTCGCCAGCTACAAGGGCGCGCCGATCGTGCTGCTGATCCTCGGCGTGCTCGTGGTCGGCTACGGCTACGTCATGCGCAACGCCGTCTTCGGCCGTCACATCTACGCGATCGGCGGCAACCTGCCGGCGGCGAAGCTGTCCGGCGTCAAGGACAAGAAGGTCACCTTCCTCGTCTTCCTGAACATGGGCGTGCTCGCGGCCCTGGCGGGTCTGGTGGTCGCCGCCCGTCTGAACGCGGCCTCGCCGAAGGCGGGCCTGAACTTCGAACTCGAGGCCATCGCCTCGTCGTTCATCGGTGGCGCGTCCATGAGCGGCGGTGTGGGTACCGTCCTCGGCGCGATCATCGGTGGTCTCGTCCTCGGCGTGCTCAACAACGGCATGAACCTCCTCAGCGTCGGCACCGACTGGCAGCAGGTCATCAAGGGCCTGGCCCTGTTGGCCGCGGTCGGCTTCGACGTCTGGAACAAGCGCAAGTCCGGTTCCTGAGCCGGCATCGGGCCCCGCACCTGTCCAGGGTGCGGGGCCCTTTTGCTGTCCATACTCAGTCAAGGCAGGAGGAAGCCTGTGAAGGAGCTCTTCGGCAAGCTCGCCGACGGAACCGAGGTGCACCGCTGGTCGCTGGTGAGCGGCGGCACGCGGATGAAGGTCCTGTCGTACGGCGGGATCGTGCAGTCCCTGGAGATCCCGGACCGCGAGGGCCGGTACGCGAACGTCTCCCTGGGCTTCGACCGCATCGAGGACTACGTCGCCGACAGCCCGTACTTCGGCGCCCTGATCGGCCGCTTCGGCAACCGCATCGGCAAGGGGCGGTTCACTCTCGACGGCCGGACGTACCAGCTGTCCGTCAACGACGGCGAGAACAGCCTGCACGGCGGGTCCACGGGCCTCGACAAGGTCGTCTGGGACGTCGAGCCGTTCACCGAGGGCCCGGACGTCGGCCTGTACCTGTACCGCACGAGTGCCGACGGCGAGATGGGCCACCCCGGCACGCTGACGACGAAGGTGACGTACACGCTGACCCGGGACGGCGACTGGCGCATCGACTACGAGGCCACCACCGACCGGGCCACGGTCGTCAACCTCACCAGCCACGTCTACTGGAACCTGGCCGGCGCGGGCAGCGGCTCGGTCCACGACCACGAACTCGCCATCGCCGCCTCCCGCTACACGCCCGTCGACCCCGGCCTCATCCCCACCGGCGAACTGGCGGACGTCGCGGGCACCCCCTTCGACTTCCGCACGGCCAAGCCGGTCGGCCGGGACATCCGCGTCGACGACCGGCAACTGCTGTACAGCAAGGGCTTCGACCACAACTGGGTGCTGGACAAGGGCGTCACGGCGGAGCCCGAGTGGATCGCGACCCTGCGGGACCCGTCCTCCGGCCGCACCCTGAGGATCGCGACCACCGAGCCGGGTGTGCAGTTCTACTCCGGCAACTTCCTCGACGGCACCCTCGTCGAATCCGGCGGCCGCATCTGCCGTCAGGGCGACGCCCTCTGCCTGGAGACCCAGCACTTCCCGGACTCGCCGAACCGGCCGTCGTTCCCGTCGACCGTGCTGCGGCCCGGCGAGACCTACCGGACGACAACGGTCCACTCCTTCGGAGTCTGACCCACGGCATACGTAAGGGGCGGCCCGCGCCGGGAAGCGCGGGCCGCCCCTTACACGTGATCAGCGGTTCGTCATCTCCGGATTGCCGTAGTAGGCGTCCGGGCCGTGTTTACGGGTGTAGTGGCGGTCGAGGAGGTGGCGAGGGGGCGGGCCGGTGGGTGCCAGCGCCATGGTGTGGATCGCCATCTCCGCGACGGCTTCGCAGATGATGGCGTGTTCCAGGGACTTGCGGGCGGTGGCACCCCAGGTGAACGGCCCGTGGTTGGCGACCAGCGCGCCGGGGACCTCGGCCGCCTTGTCGTCGTCGCGTCGGAGCATGTCGACGATGACCTGGCCGGTGTTGTACTCGTAGTTCTTCGCGCACTGGTCCGCGGTCAGGTCCGGAGTGCACGGGACGGGGCCGTTGAAGGTGTCGGCGTGTGTGGTGCCGAACACGGGAATCTCCCGGCGGGCCTGGGCGAAGGCCACCGCGTGGGTGGAGTGGGTGTGGGTCACGCCGCCGACGGACGGGAACGCCAGGTACAGGCAGCGGTGGGTCTCGGTGTCGGTGGAGGGCCGCAGGTCGCCGTCGACCACGGCTCCGTCCGAGAGGCGTACCGTCACCAGATGCTCCAGGGCCAGGTCCTCGTACGGCACTCCGGAGGGCTTGATGACGAAGACGCCCGCCTCCCGGTCGACCCCGCTCACATTGCCCCAGGTGAGGGTGGCGAGCCCGGCCACGGGGATGGCCAGGTTCGCCTCCAGTACCTCCTGCCGCAGGCCGTCCCGCACACGTACGCTCATCGGCTGTCTCGTCCTCTCGTGTGTCACAGGGCCTGAGCGAGGCGGTGGTAGGCGGCGTTCCACCTGATTTCCTTGGCGAACTGGTTCACCGTGGTGTTCTCGTCGATGGTGAGCAGTTCCACCTCGGTCATGGTCGCGTAGTCGGTCAGCGTCTCGACGTCGACGGCCGAGCTGAGCACGGTGTGGTGGGGGGCGCCGGCCAGCAGCCAGCTCTCGGCCGACTCGGCCAGCGAGGGTCGCGGCTCCCACACGGCCCGGGCCACCGGCAGGTTGGGCAGCGGCTCGTCGGGGGCGACGACGTCGACGACGTTGGCGGTCAGCCGGAACCGGTCGCCCAGGTCGGAGAGGCCGACGACCACGGCGGGGCCGGGGGCGGCGTCGAAGACCAGCCGGACCGGGTCCTCCCGGCCGCCGATGCCCAGCGGGTGGATCTCGCAGCTGGGGCGGTCGGCCGCGATGGAGGGGCAGACCTCCAGCATGTGCGCGCCCAGGATGCGCGGGGTGCCCGGGCCGAGGTGGTAGGTGTAGTCCTCCATGAAGCTGGTGCCGCCGGCCTGTCCGTGGCCCATGACCTTCAGCGTGCGCAGCAGCGCGGAGGTCTTCCAGTCGCCCTCGCCGCCGAATCCGTAGCCGTCGGCCATGAGCCGCTGGACGGCCAGGCCGGGCAGCTGACGCAGTCCGCCCAGGTCCTCGAAGTTGGTGGTGAAGGCGGTGAAACCGCCGTCGGTGAGGAAGGCGCGCAGGCCGAGTTCGATACGGGCCGCGTACAGCAGTGAGTCATGGCGGGCGCCGTCCGGACGCAGTTCCGCGGCCAGGTCGTACAGTTCCCCGTACTCGCCGGCGAGTTCGGCGGCCTCCTTGTCGGTGACGCTGTCCACGACGGCCACCAGGTCGTTGACCCCGTAGGTGTTCACGGAGAACCCGAAGCGCAGCTCCGCCTCGACCTTGTCCCCCTCGGTCACCGCGACATCGCGCATGTTGTCGCCGAACCGCGCGAGGCGCAGGGTGCGCGCGGCCTGACGGCCGGCCGCGGCGCGCGACCAGGCCGCTATTCGCCCGACGACCCTGGGGTCGGTGGCGTGACCGGCGACGATCTTGCGGACCACACCCAGCCGGGACTCGATGTGGGCGAATTCCCGGTCGCCGTGGGCGGCCTGGTTGAGGTTCATGAAGTCCATGTCGATGCTCGACCAGGGCAGCGACTGGTTGAACTGGGTGTGCAGATGCAGCACGGGCCGGTCCAGGACGCTGAGCCCGGCGATCCACATCTTGGCCGGGGAGAAGGTGTGCATCCACACGATCAGGCCTGTGCAGGTGTCGGAGGAGTTGGCCTCCTGGCACAGCCGCCGGATCGAGTCGGCGTCGGTGAGGACCGGCTTCCACACGATCCGCGCGCGGATCTCCGAGGCGGAGCCGAGGATCTCGGCGATCTGGCGGGACTGGTCGGCAACCTGGCGCAGGGTGTCCTCGCCGTACAGGCCCTGGCTGCCGGTGATGAACCAGATCTCCTGGTCCTGGGACGTCTCGGTCGGGTTGGTCATGGTGCGTTCCTTTCGGGCGGGTAGCGGTGATTGGCGGTGCCGCGTGCCCGCTCAGGCGGACGCTTCGGCGCGGATGCGGCGCAGGCGGTGCATGACCTCGTTGGCGCCGCGGCCGAAGTAGTCGTGCAGCTGCTGGTATTCGGCGTACAGGCGGTCGTAGGACGCGGCCCGCTCCGGGTCGGGCTGGTAGACGCCCCGGTGGACCTGGCCCATGGCGTTCGCGGCGGCATTGATGTCCGCGTACGCGCCGGCCGCGACCGCGGCGTGCATGGCCGAGCCGAGAGCCGGACCCTGTGCGGAGGCGATGACGCTCAGCGGACGGCGGGTGACGTCGGCGTAGATCTGCATCAGCAGCGCGTTCTTGGTCAGGCCACCCGCGATGATCAGCTCCTGCACCGGCACGCCCGCGGTCTCGAACGCCTCGATGATGGTGCGGGTGCCGAAGGCGGTGGCCTCCAGCAGAGCCCGGTAGATCTCCTCGGGCCGGGTGGAGAGCGTCAGCCCCACCAGCACACCGCTGAGGTCGTGGTCGACCAGGACGGACCGGTTGCCGCTGTGCCAGTCCAGAGCGATCAGGCCGTGCTCGCCGATGTTCTGCTCCGCCGCGAGGGCGGTCAGGTACTCGTGCGCTCCCAGTCCCTGCGCGGCGGCCCGCTCGGCGTACTCGGCGGGGAAACCGTTCTTCACGAACCAGCCGAAGATGTCACCGACGCCGCTCTGCCCGGCCTCGTAGCCCCACAGCCCCGGCAGGATGCCGCCCTCGACCACACCGCACATGCCGGGCACCACGCCCTGCTTGTCCGAGCTCATCACATGGCAGGTGGAGGTGCCCATGATGGCGACCATCTGGCCCGGCTCCACCGCGGTCGCCGCGGGCGCCGTCACATGGGCGTCGACGTTGCCCACGCAGACCGCGATCCCCTCGGGCAGACCGGTCCACGCGGCGGCCTGAGCGGTCAGCCGTCCGGCCTGCGCCCCCAGCTGACCGATCTCGTGCTCCAGCTTGTCGGTCACGAACCCGGCGAAGTCCGGGTTCAGCGCCGCGAGGTAGTCGGGAGACGGGTAGGCGCCGTCCTGGAGCTGGCCCTTGTAGCCGGCGGTGCAGGCGTTGCGCACGTAGGTACCGCACAGTTGCCACACGATCCAGTCGGCGGCCTCCACCCAGTGGTCCATCCGCCGGTAGATCTCCGGGTCCTCCTCCAGGAGCTGAAGCCCCTTGGCGAACTCCCACTCCGAGGAGATCTTGCCGCCGTACCGCTCCAGCCACGCCTCCTCGCGCTCGGCGGCCAGCTCCGTGATCCGGTCGGCCTGGGCCTGGGCGGCATGGTGCTTCCACAGCTTGACGTAGGCGTGCGGACGGCCGGTGAGGTCGGGCAGCTCGCACAGCGGCGTGCCGTCGGCGAGGACCGGCACCATAGTGCAGGCGGTGAAGTCCGTACCGATGCCGATCACTTGCTCCGGCCGCACGCCGGCCTGCGCCAGCGCCTCGGGCACCGCGAGGCGCAGGACGTCGATGTAGTCGGCGGGCACCTGCAGCGCCCAGTCGGGCGGCAGCGGCGTGCCGTCGGGCAGTTCCCGGTCCAGGACAGCGTGCGTGTACGCGTGCTCCGCGGTGCCCAGCTCCGCGCCGTCACGGACCCGTACCACCACGGCCCGCCCCGACAGCGTGCCGAAGTCGACCCCCACGGCGCAGAGATCGAGGTCGTTTCGCTCATCGTGCTCGACGCTCATGAACCGGCCCCACCCTTCATTGTTCGAAATATCGACCATTGTTCGAAACCCAGATGGGATGAGTATAGGGAGCGCCTCCCCTCAGGCATACAGGTGCGTACCGCCAGGACCAGGGGAAGCCGCGAGAAGATCGGGCCGACCCCGCTCCACAGGCGGCTCACAGGTCCGCTCCGGTTTCCCAGCGGTTGAACAGCGCCGCCCCGGCACCCGTATACAGGGACGGCCCGCGCTCCCCCGCGCGGGCCACCCACAGACGACGGGCCCGGCCGTCCCCAGCGGGTCCGCCTCATACGGAGGTTCCATGGCCGACAACGTCACCTCGCTGTTCCGCAGCACCGCGGCGCACAGCCCGTCGATGGCGGCGCTGACGCGGGAGGGCGGCGACGGAGCCGGTCCGATCGACTTCTGTATCCCCTGCAACCCGTACTTCCCCACCCCGGCCATGTTCGACGAGATGGGGGCCAGGCTCCGGGACATCATCACGTACTACCCGAGCAGCGCCGACACGATCACCGCGGAGCTCTGCAGCCTGCTCCAGCTGCCTCCGCAGTGCGTGGCGATGGGCAACGGCTCGACGGAGCTCATCACCTGGATCGACCACCTGCTGGTGCGGGAGTCGCTCGCCATTCCCGTGCCCACCTTCGGCCGCTGGACCGACCAGCCGATGGAGACCGGCAAGCGGGTCGACATGTTCCCGCTGCAGGAGTCCAGCGGCTTCGCCCTGGACCTCGCGCAGTACGCCGAGTTCATCCGCGCCCGGGGGACCCGGGTCGCCGTCATATGCAACCCGAACAACCCCGACGGCGGCTTCCTGCACAAGCACGCCATCGTGCAGTTCATGGACGCGATGGCGGACCTGGACCTGGTGGTGATCGACGAGTCGTTCCTGGAGTTCGCGGACGCGGAGGCGGAACCGAGCGTGGTCCAGGAGGCGATGCTGCGACCGAACGTGGTCGTGCTGCGCAGCCTCGGCAAGAACTTCGGCCTGCACGGCATACGCTTCGGCTACCTGGTCGCGAACCCCTCCCTGGCCGGCCGGGTCCGCTCGATGCTTCCGAAGTGGAACCTCAACTCCTTCGCGGAACACGTGGTGTTCATGCTGAAGGAGCACGGACCGGAGTACGCGCAGAGCCTTCAGCAGGTGCGCCGCGACCGGCTGGACATGGCGAGCCAGCTCTCCGCACTCCCCGGCCTGACGGTCTACCCGTCCCAGGGCAACTTCCTCTTCGTGCGCCTCCCCGTGGGCGCCGAAGGCACCGTGGTCCGGGACCGGATGCTGACCGAGCACCGGATCCTGGTCCGCGAGTGCGGCAACAAGATCGGTTCATCCAGCCGCTTCCTGCGACTCGTGGTGCGCCCCCAGACGGACGTGCGTCGCCTGGTGTCCGGATTGGAACAGGTGCTCTACGGGACCAGGAGCGGAGCCGCCGTGCCCGAGCTGGGCACCGGGACCAGCTACAGCTCGGGCACGGCGGCCGTGGACCGGTTGGTCAGCGCCACCAACGGGGCCGGCATGCAGGGCCTTGCCGCTCAGGCCGTCGGCGCCGGTGCCGCGGGGTTCGCAGCCGCCCCGGCCGCCGGCGCCGGCATGCCGATGCCCGCGGCGGCGCAGCCCGGCCAGTCCAACGGGGCCGGGATGCCGATGCCGGCCGCGGCCCAGATCTTCCCCCAGTCTGCGCCCGCTCCGGCACCTGTCCCGGCCCCTGCTCCGGCGCCCGTTCCGGCGCCGTTCCCCGCAATGGCCCCGGCCGCGACGATGGCTCCCGCGGCGGCGATGGCTCCGGCTGCGGCGATGGCTCCGGCTGCGGCGATGGCTCCCGCCCCGGCCATGGCTCCGGCTGCGGCAATGGCCCCCGCCCAGGGGATGGGACCGGCCGCGGCGATGGGACCGGCCGCGCAGACGGCTGCCGGTCCCACCCCGCCCGGCGTCCCGGCCCGCGGCGGCCTCACCGCCGCCCAGGTCAGGGGCACCAACGGCCTGACCCCCGCCCCGGCGACGGGCTGGCCCAACGCCCAGAGCTGGCCGAACGCGGCCGGGATGGGACAGGTGGGTTAACCCGTCACACCGGACTGAGCTTCGACTGCTGGCAGTTGTTGTTCAGCCACGACCACTGCCGTACGTCGGCCGAGTCCGCCGTGGAGCAGTTCGCGACCTCACCCTCACCGCCCTGGGCAGCTCGGCCTCCGCCGGCTATGCCGGCACGCTCACTCTGGGCGTGGAGCAGAGCTGACGTAACTCCCGTCCATCGCGGGGTGGCTTTTCCTGATCAGGGAGAGCCACCCCGGCAGGTCGACCTCGGCCCGCACGGTCTTGCCGGGCGGCGGGTCGCGGTCGACCATCTCCCACCGGCTCGCGAGCGAGTCGACGAGGGCGAGACCCCGGCCGGCTTCCGCCAGCGGGTGGGGCGGGCGTACGGCGTCGGGGGTGGGCGGACGCGGCTCGGAACGGGTGTCGGTGACCTCGACACGGACGCTTCCCGTGACGAGGGCCAGCCGCAGCTCGAAGTCCCGCCCCTGGACGCGGCCATGGGTCACGGCATTGGCGGCCAGCTCGGCGACGATCACGGCGACGGCGTCGGAGGCGTCGCTGCCGTGGGGGATGCCCCAGCTGTGCAGTTGGGTGAGAGCGAGATGCCGGGCGAGGCGGGCGCCACGGGGAGTGGCGCTGAGACGCCGGGTGAACGTACGTACGGTAATCGGGGGTTGGGGGGCGCGGGCTTCTGTCACGGGTCCAATCTGGCGTTCCGGGACGGCACTTCACCAGGTCGTCGCCGCGTACGCTGCCGCTCCGTACGCGGTCACGGACTGGACAGTACCGGTGACTGGCCGTGACCATGGCCCGCGGGAGGTGACCATGGTGGTCGACGGGCTGGTGGGTACGGGCGGCGGCGAACCGGAGTCCTCGGACAGTCTGCGGACGTTCGGCGCGGTGGTCCAGGCGTTGCGCGAACACGCGGGACTGAGCCGGGAGGACTTCGCGGAGCAGGTGCGGTACTCCAAACACACGGTGGCTTCAGTGGAGTTGGGGAGGCGAATGCCGGACCAGGCGTTCGTGGGGCGGGCGGAGGAGGTGCTGGGAAACACGGGGGTGCTGCGGAGGGCTGCACAGCATTTGGCTCGGCAGCCGGGGTTGGCGGCGTGGTTTCGGCAGTGGGCGCGGCTGGAGGGGGTCGCGATCACGCTGTACACATACGAATGTCGGTTGATTCCGGGCTTGTTGCAGACCGAGGCGTACGCCCGGCAGCTGTTCGACGATGAGCTGCCTCCGCTGAAGGACGAGCAGATCGAGGCCCAGTGGGAGGCGCGGGCCGAGCGCCAGCGGCTGCTGCGGGAACGCCCGAACACCGCGTTCAGCTTCATCATCGAAGAGCAGCTGCTCCTGCGGCGCACGGGCGGGACAGAGGTGACGCGGGAACTCGTCGATCACCTACTGCGGGTGTCCGAGCTGCGGAATGTCGAGATCCAGATCATGCCGCTGGTGCGGGAGTCGCACGCGGGGTTGCACGGCCCCGTCCGGCTGCTGGAAACGCCGGAGAACAAGTGGTTCGCGTACAACGAAGGCCAGCTCAGTGGCCAGTTGATCGCCGACCGGAAAGTGGTCAGTGTGCTCCAGGGCCGGTATGCCAGGATGCGTTCACAGGCTCTCACCATCCCGGACTCCGTGAGCCTGCTGCAGCGGATGCGAGGAAACCTATGAGTTCCACCGAACTGGCCTGGTTCAAGAGCAGCTACAGCAGCGGCTCCGGCGACGATTGCGTCGAGGTCGCCCTGACCCCCGCCACCATCCACGTCCGCGACTCAAAGGACAAACAAGGCCCCTACCTCACCCTCTCCCCCACCACCTGGGCCGACTTCCTCACATACGCCACGAAGTGACCCGGCGCCCCTAACCCCCGCGAATCGCAGCGAGGAGTTCGAGGACGCCGACGGCTCGACGGCCGTAGAGCAGAGCGAGGATGACGACGACGCCGACACCCCCGATCGCGTAGACGTTTCCGCCCCGTTGGACCGGACCCGCGCCTCGGACCGCTCCCGCATCCGTCGGATCACCGGCGGCCTTCGGACCGACGCCAGATGCCGGAGACCCGTACACCATGAACCGTGCGCAGCCGGTCCCGCACTCGGCCGACCCCGCTCTCGCGTCGTAGTACCTACCGGGCCTCCGATCATGACAGTCGACCGGAGGCACCGGCGTCAGGAGAAGTACGTAACAGAGGGCCTTACTTGCCCGGACACGTCTTCCAGGCCATGTGGTACACCGTGCTGATGTCCCCGTCGGTCGAGTCCATCGTCATGAAGCTGACCTTGCTCGGCGACGAGGTGCCCGCGTTCACCCGCAGCTCGGTGTTGATGTTGAAGTTGCGCTGGACGCCGCAGGGTGCCCAGACGAGCTGGGCCCAATCCGTGGTGTCGGTGGCCTGCCAGTTGTCGTTGTAGGGCCCGCTGAAGGGGTGGTTCTTGAAGGCCGTCTGCGACGAACCCTGGAAGTAGTACGACGCTCTCTGCATGCCGCTCGCGCCGGACTGGAGTGCGGCGAAGCCTCGGTAGTCCGCGCTGGCGATGGCGTACGTGAAGCCCTGCGGGACATGGACGACCAGGTTGAGCTGGCAGTTCTTGCGGAACGCGGTGGGGTCGGAGTTGCCGCCGACCTGCGCGAGGTACTCGCTGTACGTCACCGTGAAGGCGGTGTTGTCCTCGGAGACGGCGACGGCCGTCGTGCCCTGGGGGCAGCCGGAGCCGTTCACCGTGGCGACCTTGATGATGATCTTGTCCGGGGGCGGGTCGTCGAACGCGTCGGCCGGGGCCGAGTGCGCGGGTAACGCGGTGGCGAGGAGAGCGGCGAGCGCGCCGCCGCTCAGCAGGAGTCCACGAGCCATGGTCTCTCCTAGATGTTGGGGGGTGGCTGCGCCCCCAACCTTTGAAGAAACCATGAGGATCCTGTGAAGGCCGGAGGCGAACGCATCGTAGGAAGCCTCCTGGGACCCCGGCCAGGTAGAACTCCGGCCATTCACCCCGGCCCATTCACACACCCGCTCAGACTTGCCCCAACTCGCTTGGAATCAATGGACGTTGACCGTTACGTCCCCAGCTCCCGAACAGTCGCGCTTCAAGGGCGCGTCACGGAACAATAGAGCCGGTGGCCTCGTTCGGCGGCCCTGAGGGCAAGATCCGCCAGTTCCCGGAGGTGACCGATGGCTGCGTCCTCACCGATGTCGCCGCCGTCGATCAGGCGCAGCCGCGCCCACTTCCGGGCCACCTCGTCCACCTGCGTTCCGGCCGCCGTCACAAGCGAGCTGAACAGCCGCTCCGAGAGCACGATGACATGGCGGCCGTCACCGGTGGGTTCCGTAAGGCGGCGGGGTTCGCCGACCTTGATGAGTTGGCGGGGAGGTATCCCGGTGAAGATGCTCTCCCACTCGATGACGCATCTTTCCGGTGCATAGCCGCCGCCTTGCAGCGTCTCGAGGTCATCACGCGCCCCCTCACTCATCACCGATGCAGCTGACGCGTCATCCGGCGCCATGAAGAACTCGAAGACGAAACGGTCGTCCCGGTCGTTCTCCAGCGCCGGCACCCGCCAGGTCTCCGGCCACGGATTCACCAGCCGGCCGTCTCGGATCGCCTGGCGGGATTCGTAGGTGTTGCGGTACTGCAGCGGAATCACGGTCAGCGGCAGCGGTTCGCCGGTCGAGATGGATCGCGCCTTCACGGGGTGCACCCACGATCTGGGGCCTGGACCATGAGCAATCCACTGCGGAAGCGGCACCCAGACATCCCCGAAGGGGTGCGCGATCAGAACGAGGATGTCGTCGAGGTCGACGCTCGCTCCCGCTGCCTCAGGCATGTTCTCCACGGTACAGCGGGACTCAACGGAGAGATCGCTACTCGTCCCGCCAATTGAGGTAGTGATGCTTCCCCGCCTCAAGAGAGCTACTGAACGGGTCTATTGAGCCGGCCAGAACAGCCGTCAGGAACTCGGCCATACCGCCGTCGAAAACGATCCAGCGACTCGTGCCATGGAACGACTGCCGCCTGAAGACGGCCACTTTCCAGTCGTCCGGGGACCCCACACACATCCAGAAGACGACGTCACTGCTTGCAGTACTCCCGAATGGCAGCAGCCGGGGCGACATGTCATCTGGAAACCAGGCGGCCAGTTCGGCACGAGTCTCAGGGGGAAGGGCCGGGTCCGTCCCGTCCAGCAGATCGCCGTAGGGGGAGCCCGGAACTGGCGGCGTGCTGACGGACAGGTACTCGTCGAGCTCTCCGCCGCCGTAGATCTCGACGAATTCCCGATAGTCCGCCGGAAGCCTCAAGGAAGCTGCATCAGACAGCGCGTCCCAGTCGAGAGCGTCACCGCCGGACAAGGGTGGCGGCAGCAACTGCCGGAGACGAGCGATCGCGGGGTGGGACATTGTGGTTCCTTCATTCTTGGTTGGACCCGACCTGTTCAGCCCTCGAAGCGTTCAGGTCGGGAGGCCAGGAGGCGACGAGAAGGTCACTATGGTCGGCCCACATCGTCGAAGGGGTCCATCGACTCCTCCGTCCACGGGTCGACACCCGCGTCGAGACACCGCTCTTCCTCCCTGAAGTTCAGGAAACGTGCGGTGCCCCGGCGCCACAGCGTGGCAAGGCTGAGGGGGCATTCAGGGAAATCGCCACGCAACAGCCTCACGAGGAAGTCCGTCATTCCGCAGTCGTGGATCTTCCAACCGCCACCTTGCCTCTCCCAAACCGCAACCGGCCAGCGGTTCGAGTCGGGATCCGAGGTCACCCAGCACAGGGCATCCGCCCCGTTTGTCTGCCCCCAGACGAGCATGTCCACCAGCCGATACTTCGAGTTGGCTCCAGCAGCCTGCCAGTCGCTCATCACCTCCGCTCGCAGAGCGTCATCCGGCAGGCGCCCCACCGTCAGGGGTGCGGCCGAGTTCCCCGGGCGCGGGACAGACACAAAAAGGCTGTCCTCGAAGGATCCCGCCCCGAATGTCGCGACGAACGCCCGGTAGTCACCTGGGAACGAAGCCACGCCGAGTTCGGCCGCTGCGGCGTCCCAGTCGACCACATCGCCAGCCTCCCCTTCCTCTCGGAGCAGGGAGACGATGTCTCTCAACTGTCTCAGTGTGTCGTTCACGGTGCGCTCAAATCACGGGGGACACCCCCTGGAGCCTGCCCCTCCAGGACCGTGCCTTGCTGGTTGTGCCCTACTGGCGAACCAACTTGACGACGCGGCAGCTCGCTCCATTCTTCGGGATCTCCAAGTCCGCGGTCGGCCGCAACACCGGCCATCCGTCATGGCTCCACCGTGCCAACCGGCTGGAACGACGGCTCTCCATCGAGCACCGGAACATGCAGCTCCTCGCAAAGGGCAGACCACAGGAAATCCGTGAACGACATCGCCACCGGAATCCACTGACCCATGTCGAGGACTACGGACCAGTCACTTTCACCACTCTTCGGAGGGGCGAGCAGCACTTGATTTCCCGATGTCGATCGAGCAACTGGAATACATCCGCCGGGCGTTGGATAGATTGGATAGGGATAATAGTCGGGAGCATTTCGCGAAAGCTCCGAGTGCGCATATGAAGCCTGCTCCCACAGCGACTCGAGACGCAGCCCTTCGCTCCCACCCGCTGCCTTTGGGTGAAACACGTAGAGCTGGTCGTTCACACATCCGGGCCCGTAGGCCGTAACGAACTGCTTGTAGTCAGCTGGGAACGTCACGCCAGATCGCGCCTCAAGAGCCTGCCAGTCGCGGCCCACATCACCATTTACCAGCGGACGCCCCAAAAATTGCCGAAATCGAGAAATTTGCACCTCACGGCCTTTCAGAAGCATGCACTAATCGACATCAACTAGACTCAAACCAATGAGATTCAGGCCATTCCGGCATCCAGTCCACTGCACGGTTACCCTTGAAAACTCCAACCAGCCAGTCGGCAAGGGTGTCATCGGACTCATACCAGTCCCCCCAGTTTCTCCGAAAAGCAGAAACTGTCCATCTACCGCTTCCTCGATCCTCCAGGAAGAATTTATCCCCTTCAATTGTGTGGCCCCAATGAAGCATGCCCCCAGCGTCAGGGAGCACCGCCCTGGGGATAGCAGGGTGCCCATCCCGTACGAAATCACTCATCCATGCGCTCTTTTCGGCCATGAACTTAGGACCGAAGATGAAGATGAAATCAGAGACCATCACATCACCGTAGAGCGAACAAACATCCTTCACTTCCGCAGGCAGTGAGACACCAAAGGAATTCTCTACCTCCTCGAACGTTCCCACAGGCCCCCTGGGAGGCAAACCCAACACGTTCTTCAACTGTCCTACTGACGACATTTCACCCTCCAGCTTCAAAATCACGCACCGAGACGGCGGTCGGCTCATCCGCGATAGTTGGGGCTCCATTCGTTCGGATCCACAACAGCGCGCTGAGACGGTCTGGGTCGTGGACGGTCACTGCGAGAGAGTGGCCCCCGTTCATGTGGAGCGAACGACCAGCGACTCTGGCGCTCGGCGCGCTATTCGGCGAAGCTCATGAGCAAGACACCAAGGGATTTCTCCCAGCTGGTTCAGCGTTTGACCTTGCGGAGCCAAGTCACACGAGGGGACTTCCCGACCTCGACCGCCATCGCGGGTCTCCGGTCGGCCACCCTCGAGGAAAGCGGCGCTCCCTCACCAGCAGGCGCAAAAACTCAGCAACCCCTCCGTTGATCACCAGAAATTCTGGACACTGACGGAAAGCGACAGCAACGTTCCAACGATCACCGGTCGCATCGGGCACCAGGAGACAGACGTCACCATTCCAGTCATGATAGGCCCAGGGGATCACCCGCTCCCACGCAGACACCACACTTGAGGGAACGTCATCCACATCCTCGTACGCGTCATGCAAGTCCCTCCGCTCCTCCTGCATGAACTTCAATAGCTGCTTGGTGCCCGCCGGATGGGGAACGAAGAGGTGTCCGAAAAGAATGCCATCATCGAATCCATCCACGAGCTCCTTGTAATCCGTCGGCAGCTCATGCCCGAGCCAGCCCTCCACTGCCTGCCACGCCTCCGCCGATGCAGGGCGAAAGCGTTCCCGCTCTCCGAGCAGTGACTCCACGGAAAGAATCACCTTTGTCTCCTCCCGCCAGGAACCCAGCCCGGGACTACCTGACTCTTCTCGGACTCACTGCCGACCTGTTTGCTGGAATGCCTCGTCCACCATCACGGGCCATTCGTCGGGGTGACTCCCCGGGCACCCCCCAATGTGCAAGAAGAAACTCCGTAGCCTCGCATAGGAACGAAGCTCCTTCCCGCCTGTCAGACCCACTCCAGGATGTCATTCGAAGAGTTGCCTCGGACTGTAGGAGAGCGGATCCGTCACGTAGGCGAGGAGTCACGAAAGGTGTGGAAGAACATGTTGTCTCCCGCGCCGGTCCACCAGAAGCGTTCCGCGGCATCGTCACCGTGGTGCAGCATCAGGACGCCCGCGGATCCCTCTGCGTTGACGAAGACAGGGAAGACATGCGTCTCCTCCGGCAACCCAACCTCGTCCAGTGGCCCGCTCTCCAGGACGATGTCACGGAACATCGAAGCCAGTGCGCTCCGCTCCGGGCTCCCCCAGTCACGACACCCCAGGAGCGGCATCGTGTATTGGAATCCGTCCAACCCGTCCGTCAGGGACAGAAAGCTCCGATACGCCGGATCCAGCGGCTGGCCGGCCAGGGCTTCCAGAGCCCCGATCTGCGCGGGCGTCGCCGGGGGCCTGAGCCCGGGCATTGCCTCAGGGCTCAAGGGCGAAGAGGCAAGGTATTCGCGCGCCCTCGCGCGCATCAGTTCGCCAACGAGCATCCACATTTCCATGGTGTTCTCCTCGGGCTCGCATCAAGGCCGGCTGATTTCACAGATGCCGTACTGACCGCGCGACACCAACCCGGTGACCCTTGCGGTCGTGTACGTGCTGGGATCCCCGCTCACGCACGCGCAGCAGAAGCCGGTTGGCTGATACCCGACCGCATACCTGACCTAACGCTGTAGCGGCGCCGCCGCACGAGCCCAAGGCTTCGCACATCGGGAGTTGATCTCCAGCTAGCGGGGCCGGGTCCGCCGATGCCGACAGGTTCGAGCAGACGAAGTCGTCCATCCCGTTCGTGAGGGATAGGAACTCACGGTAGTACCGCTGTAGTTCCTTTCCCCTGGGTGCACGCCGAGTGCCGCGATCTTCTCGGCCGAGGAAAATGACCCAGATTAGTCCACGTATTCCCTCGGCGAGTATGAGCGCGGATCAATGGCATAGCCGAGCACATCTCCGAACGTGTCGAAGAAGGAGCTGCTGCCTTCGCCGATCCACCAGAACCGCTCGGGAAGCACATCGGAATTATCAAGCATGAAGATGGCTTGGGCCCGGTCAGCGTTGATCGAGACAGGAAACAACGCAATGTCCGCCGGGAGTCCGACGTCCCCGGCGGTGCCGTCTTCTCGAACACCATCCAGGAATGCGAGTCCCGCACTCGCACGACTGCCCTCGTCCCAGTTGTGACATCCGAAGAGCGGCATGGTCAGGTAGAACCCGTCCATTCCGTCCGTCAAGGAAAGGAACTCCCGGTAGCCCGGCGCGAGTTGCTGGCCGGCTCGTCGTTCAAGGACGGCAATCTGCGCCGCGGTCGCCGGAGGGTAGAGCCGTGGGATCGGGAAGAGTACCTCGGGCGCATCGGCGAGGTACTCCATGATGTTCTTGTTCATCAACTGGCCAACCAACTGACGGATTTCCACGGCTTACTCCACGTTCTGCCTCATGGACGGCTGATATTGCATATTCCATACTGGCCTCGCATGACGGAGCCTGTCACATGCTCCGTCGTGTACGTGCTGGGATCGCCGTCGACGCCCCCATAGTAGAATCCGGTCGGCTGATAGCCCACTCGGTACTTCTGCGAATAACGCCCGACCTTCGAGTTGACGTCGCCGTCCTGCTGATGCCAGCAGTAGGGGCTCTGCGCTCCCGACCAGTTGGTGTCTGGGAGGTGTCCCGCCACCTTGCCGTTGTACTGATAAGGCGTGCCAGCTACCTCTCGTTTGTGCTTACCCTTGATCTTCTCCGCGATGCGCTCCAATGTGTCGATGGCGCCGTCTGGGCCAACAACGAGCTCGTTTTTCGGCGAGACCCGTCC
The DNA here is from genome assembly GCF_040782645.1 of Streptomyces sp. HUAS ZL42. Taxonomy (GTDB): domain Bacteria; phylum Actinomycetota; class Actinomycetes; order Streptomycetales; family Streptomycetaceae; genus Streptomyces. Next base: position 6,739,739 of record NZ_CP160403.1, on the reverse strand, counting down.
CTTGGGGGACCAGTAGTTGGGAATCGCGTTCAAGGCGGCAATGTGGTCCTTCAGTTCGTCGATCTGATCCTGGGTCGCTCCTGCGGGGGCGCGGAAGCAGACGATGCCGGACATGCCTCGGCCGGCGACCGTCTGTCCTAGGTGCTCAGTGCAGTTCTCCTGGTCCTCATCGTCCTCCGTCCTCCGCCCGTCATCCCGGGAGGAGTCCGCCTCGTAGGCCGCCTCCGGGTCGAGGGCGTTTTGGAGGTCGACGACGATACCCAACATGGCGTCCTGGTCCACCACCACAGCCCGGTCCAGTGTGCGTTGCTGGATGCGCGCGACATCCACCCGCGGCCTCGGGGCCGGCCTGGTGGGTGCTGAAGTGGGGCTCTTGCCGCGATTGGGGTTCTGCGGGGTCGAGGGCTTGGGCGGACGCGTCGTGCCGGTGCGTGGGGTGCCAGTGCCACGGGTGCTTCGGGGGCCGCGGTACGTGGTGGAGGTCGAGCACCGGTAGGTGCATCCACGACCACTGGCTCCCCTTCCGCGGGTGGAGCTCGCCTTCGACGTTGTCGTGTATCGCCTTTCAAGACGCCGCAGCTCTGCGATGTTCCTGCGGCTCTGAGCGCGGTTGATGGTCCGGTTACCCGTGCTCATTGTGGTGCGCGGGCGTGTCTTGGTGCTCGAACTCCGGGAACCTCGGTAGCTGCTCTTCGGGGCGATGTCGTACCCGCCACGGCCGGTTCTGGGTGCCCGATAGCTGTTGCCTGCGATCCGTGAGCTATAGGGGCTGCCACCACCGCACGCGCACACGTGCCCCGTCGGATCCGTCCCGTTCACCGGGTCCTCGTTGGCGTAGCTGTAGCGGTTGGCCTGCCCCGACGGGCTGGGGTCGAGCTGCCAGGTGTCCCGGGAGGCGAAGGAGCCGGTTCCCGGCTGGTACCAGCGGGCGGCCATGTTCACGTCGCCGCTCGCAGGGTCCGTCCAGCCGGACTGGTAGCCCACGGCCGGAGTCGTGCCGTTGGTCGCCGTTTCCTTGCCGAAGGGGTCGTAGGCGGTCGAGCCGGTGACCTGGGTGGCGTCGGCATTGAGGGCGGCGACCAGGTCGGTGTGCTGGTCGGTGACGGCCAGTTGCTTGGTGGTACCGGTGGAGAGGGAGAGGAGATCTCCTTCCGGGGTGCGGTTGTAGGCGGTGGTGCCGTCGCCCGCGAGGTTGTTGGAGCCTCCGTTGTAGGTGAACGTGGTCGTTCCACAGGTCTGGACGAAGGCAACAGCAACCACGAACAGGCGCGCCGGTCGCACAGATCCCCCCACGGAATTGATCAAAAGTAGGGAAGTTCTAAGCGGCTACCCAAAGAATCCACAAGACGTTCACATGGTTTCGCAAAGTGAAGTGATGATGATCACACGTCAATTGCCAACGAAGTAGAACGACTTGGGCTGGCGCGCGTCTCAGACCCGTCGGGTCCTCCGTCGCGGCGGCTGGCGACGATTCCGCTGTGGCACAGGTCGCCGAGGATCCGTTCCAGGAACCTGTGCGGACGTCCTGCACGGAGGCGATGGCCTCCGCCTTCACCGGGTCGCCGCCGGGGCGGAGCAGGTCAGGCGGCCTTGTCGAAGTCCGCCGGTACGTCCTCGTCGGTCTCGTGCCGGCCGAGGCGCTGGGTGCGTTTCTCCCAGGCGCGCAGGGCCGCCCAGAGGAGCGCCCAGGCGGGGACCAGGTACCACGGCACCGGCCAGGCGGCCTGCCACCAGTCGGCGTCCGGCGAGAAGACGGCTTCCACCGCCGCGCCGAGCATGGCGGCGGCCAGAGTCCAGCACAGCAGGCGTCCCGCCGCACCAGGACCGATCATTTGAGGGACCCCCCGTAAGAAGGGGCGACTGCCGCGGAGTTGCGGCTTCACTCGCCCCGCCGGGTCAGGGTGACTCCTGTGCAGGCTGCACACAATGGGGAAGTAGACGATTTTTCAACTACTTGAGAGATCGGAAACCTTTTCGAGATATCGCCCTTTGTTCGACCCACCGTCCAAGATGCGATCGGCTTGCCACCTCATCAGGCGGCAAGCCGATCGTGACGCGCACGTTCCCTACGCGAGTCTGATCACGTTCCAGGACAGCGGCTCCAGTACGGCCGTGAGGGTGCCGTCCTGGAGTGTCGTGCCCTCGACCGTGTGCGGGGTGACCCGCTCGGGGTCGGTGAGGGTGTTCCTCGCGTCCGGGTCGGCGTCCGCGAGTGCGGTGTGCTCGACGACAGTCGTTGTGCTCAGGCCGGTCAGGGCCACTTCGAGCGGGAGCGGTTCGGTGCGGCTCCGGTTGACTGCGAAGACGGTGACCGTGCCGTCGGCGGCGCGGACCGCCGTCGCGTGCAGGAGGTCCGCCTCGCCGTACTTCTTCGTCCCGTACTTCGGTGAGTCCACGCGTACGTCCAGTACCTCGCCGCGGCCGTACTTCGACGCCTGGGCGAAGGGGAAGAACGTCGTCTGCCGCCAGGCCGGGCCACCCGGCTCGGTCAGGATCGGCGCGATGACGTTCACGAGCTGGGCGAGGCAGGCCACCGTGACCCGGTCGGCGTGCCGGAGCAGGGCGATGAGCAGCGAGCCGAAGACGACCGCGTCCGTGACGCTGTAGTTGTCCTCCAGCAAGCGCGGCGCCTCGGGCCAGTCCCGCGGGTCGGAGGTTCGGGCGTGCTCCTCCCACTCCGGCAGGTACCAGACGTTCCACTCGTCGAAGGAGAGATTGATCTTCTTCTGGGACTTCACCTTCGCGCCCACGTGGTCGCAGGTGGCCACCACGTTCTCGATGAAGGACTCCATGTCGACCGCGGACGCGAGGAAGGAGTCGACGTCGCCGTCGGTCGGCCAGTAGTAGGCGTGCAGGGATATGTAGTCGACGAGGTCGTACGTCTCCGCCAGAACCGTCGCCTCCCACTCGGCGAAGGTCGGCATGGACTGGCTGGAGGAACCGCAGGCGACCAGTTCGACGGTCGGGTCGATCTGGCGCATCGCCCGGGCCGTCTCGGCTGCGATACGGCCGTACTCCTCCGCCGTCTTGTGGCCGGTCTGCCACGGCCCGTCCATCTCGTTGCCCAGGCACCAGAGGCGGATGTCGAAGGGGTCCTTGTCGCCGTGGGTGACACGCAGGTCCGAAAGGGTCGTACCGGAGGGGTGGTTGGCGTATTCCTGGAGTTCGAGGGCCTCCGCCACCCCGCGCGTGCCCAGGTTGATCGCCATCATGGGCTCCGCCTGGGGGCCGATCTTCCGGAGGAACGCGATGTATTCGGAGAGCCCGAAGCGGTTGGTCTCCGTCGAGCGCCAGGCGAGGTCCAGGCGGCGCGGGCGCTCCTCGGCGGGGCCGACCGAGTCCTCCCACTTGTAGCCGGAGACGAAGTTGCCGCCGGGGTAGCGGATGGCCGTCACGCCGAGTTCGCGGACCAGGTCCAGGACGTCAGTGCGCAGGCCTTCGGCGTCGGCCGTGGGGTGGTCGGGTTCGAAGATGCCGGTGTAGACGCAGCGGCCGAGGTGTTCGACGAAGGATCCGAAGAGACGGGGGTTGATTTCGCCGATGGTGAAGGCGGGGTCGAGGGTGAAGCGGGCGGTGCGCATGGGTGTCCTTACAGGCGTTGGAACAGCTGGCCGAGTACTGAGTCGTAGCGTGCTTGAGCGAGCAGGGGTGAGCGCGGGGTCTCCGAGCCGTACGGGTGGGGCCTGGCCGGCGGGCTGCCTGCCCGGTGGGAGTGCGGCTCCCGGTCTGGTGCGGCGGGGAACGGCAGTTCTTCCTTGACCGCGATGTCCGGGTGTCCCTTGCGGAAGGCGTCCACCATCGCGACCTGGTTGGTGCCGTCGCCGCCCTGGAAGAGGTTCCAGTAACGGACGCGGGTGCGTGCGCCCGGGGCGAGGGCGTCGGCGCCCGTGCCGAGGGCCGCGAAGCCGAAGCTGCCCGCGATCGTCAATCCGCCTGCGGTGGCCAGAAGTTGCCTGCGAGTGAGGCCGGGTCGTCCCATTCCCTGCCCTTTACTTCCAAGGTGTGTCGTGCCCTGTTGCCGAGGAGGGTTCGATATATCGGATATCGCTCGTAACTTCGAACGGGACCGTAGATTCAATGTGCACCCAACGTCAATGGGTCGGACATGACTTTGGATAGCGCTTTCTGCGCGGCCTGCGGGCACCCTTCCCACCGGAAGGGGTCGGCAAGCAGTCATGGGCCGGTCACGAGCCAGTCGTGGAGTGCGGGGAAGCAGCCGTGGAGTGCTCGGGATGCACTCGTGGAGTGCTCGGGAAGCACTCGTGGAGCAGTCGTGAAGTGGTCGTTCCTGGTTGAACAAACGGCCGACGGATCGCCTGACGGGGACACTTCCGGGCGCGTAACCTCGGACGAGCTGCCAAGCCGCCGAGCGGCCGACAGGCCCCAGGGAAGGGGGAGCGATGGACATCGCGGGCGCGCGGCAGAGGGCGGCCCGGATCGCGGCGAGGCTGTGGTGCCCGGCGCGCGGGGACGCCCGCCGGCTGGTCGCCGAGCTCGCCGCCGCGCTGCGCGCGAGACCCCGTCACCCGGCCGATGCGCGCGAGTTGTGCCACGCGCTGTGCGAGGAGATGAGCGTGCGCCGGGACGGCCGGCCCGTCGAGCTGCGTTTCGAGCGGTTCCCCGACGAGCTCGACGTCACCGGTCTGTGGATCGAGTTCCAGGACTTCGACCTCGTCATCGTCGAGGAGCGCGCCGAGGCGGTGCAGCAACTGGTCATTCTCGGACACGAGTTGTGGCATCTGCACGCCGGGCACCGCCATCGCCCCCGTCGTCCTCCGGCCGCTGCGGCTGCTGTGCGCGCCGCGTTCGCCGCCGGCCCCGACGGGCGGGACGGCGCCCTGACGGTGGCCGCTCGCGACGGTTCCCGCGCAGCCGACGAGGCCGAGGCGGACGACTTCGGCCACCGCCTGGCCACCGCGCTGCGGCCCCGCCCCGGCGCCCCCGCCCTCGCCGGTCCCCTCCACCGCCGCGTAACCGGAGGAACGGCCCCGTGACCCAGTCCCTCACCGTACGGCCCGAGTTCCTGGCGCTGGACCTGCGTGTCCTGAGCGAGACCTCGGTCTCGTTCTGGATCCCGACCGCCGTCCTGACCGCCGCCCTCGCCATCAAGCTGCCCACGATCATCCGGCTGTGGAAGGACCCGCTGCTGCGTGCCGTCGGCGGGCTGCTGCTGCTCGCCTGCGCCGTGTTCGTGTTCGTGACACCGTCGACGATCGCGTGGACCAACCGGGTCACGGGCGTGCCGAACATCTCGGCGCCCTGGGTGTACTCGCTGCTCACCGCGTTCTGCGGCTCCTGTCTGCTGCTGATCATCGCCTGGCGCAACGGCCTGTCCGACCGCTCGGCCGCGACCCGGCGGGCGACGCGCTGGGTCGTCTCCGTCTACTCGGGTGTGATCGTGGCGCTGTGGGTGCTGTTCGCCCTCGCGGACGCCCCCGTGGAGCGGCAGCGGGACCTGGACACGTACTACGCCAACACTCCGTACATGCGCGAGATGATCCTGCTCTACCTGCTCGCGCACACCCTGGCCACGCTCATCACCTCGCGGCTGATCTGGAACTGGGTGCGCACGGACGGGCTCGACGCCTGGCTGCGCTGGGGGCTGAAGTTCCTGGGTATCGGCTACGCGACCCAGCTGGCCTTCGACGCCGCCAAACTCACCGCCGTGGCGGCCCGTTGGACCGGGTACGACCTGGACTGGCTGAGCACCGACGCGGCGCCGCCCGTGGCCTGTCTGTCCGCCGTCCTGATCGCGGTCGGCTTCATCCTGCCGCACGCCGGGCAGTACCTGCACGACCGCCGGCGGGTGCGGCTCGCCCACCACGAACTGCGGCCGCTGTACGTACTGATGCGGTCCGTCAACGGCGACGGCGTCCCCTTTCTGCTGCGGGCCGCCCCCGAACTGCGCCTGACCCGCCGCGAGACCTTCATCCGCGACGTACTGCTCCCACTGGCCCGGCACATCGACGAGGGCCTGCGGGCGCGGTCGTACGACGCCGCCCTCGGCCTCGGCTTCACGCCTGAGCGGGCGAAGGCGCTCGCGGCCGCGGTGGCGATCCTGGACGCCGTCCACGCCGGTGACCGGGCGCCGCGGCGCGAGGCGGCCGACGACCCCGACACCACTGACCTGCTCCAGGAGATCGCGGCGGTGTCGCGGGCGCTGCGCCACCCCGACGCGGTCGACGCGGTGCGAGCGAGCGCGGGTGCCGCGACGGGAACGCACGGGCCGGTGGCGGCGAACGGTCCGTCACCGAAGGCCGATCCGTCACCGAAGGCCGATCCGTCGCGGACGGCCGACCGGACGGGGACGACCGACCGGGCGGGAGCGGAGGGTCCGGTCCTTCCGCACCGGAGGTGAGGTGGCTGAAAAAGCACATGGCCTGGCATATTTCAGCGATGCGCAGGAAGAAGGAGATGCGCCGGCTCGCCGACGCGCTCATCGATCCCCTACGGGTGACGGTCCCCGCGGAACCCGAGGACCTCTTCGACGCGCTCGTGGCGTCCGTCGGCGTGTGGCGGGGCCGCGAGGTCAGGGTGCACCGGAAGGTCTTCCCGCCGCACACCGCCAGCGGACTCTGGCTGGAACGTGACACGCACGACGACGTCGTCATAGACAAGCGTGCCGCGCTGTGGCACCAGATCGTGATCTTCTGCCACGAGGTGTGGCACATGCACCGGCAGGAGACGAGCACGCCTGCCGAGGCGGCCGGCGAGCCCACCGCCGCGCGCACCGACTTCAGCCTGGCCGACGAGCAGGAGGCCGACCGGTTCGGCATGCTCATGGCCCAGCGGCTGCGCCCGTGGCTGGAGGCCCCGGCGGACCAGGGGTTCGCGGCCGGGCAGGCGCCCGGCGAAGGCGCCCGGGATCTGGCCGGGCGCATCGGAGCCGCCCTCAACCACCGCGGGACACGAGGATGAGCAGCTTGATCAACTACATCAGCTGCGGCCTGCTCTGGCTGGGCCTGCTGGTGAAGGCCCCGGACCTGACACGCCACCGCGGCGACCCCTACCTGCGTGCCATCTGCGCCGTCCTCGGCCTGGCCGGCATCTGCTTCTTCCTCGGCGCTCCGCCGACCGTCGGAGCCATCAACCACCTCAGCGGCATGCCCAACCTGGCCGCACCTCTGACGTACGCGTCGATCACCGCGTACAGCGCCGCCTCCCAGGTACTGATCGTCTACTGGCGGGGCGGGCCCGACGTCCATCGCACCAGCCGCCGCTGGATCGTGGCCTACGCGTCAGTCCTCCTGGGCATCGCGGCGATGTTCGCGCTGGGCGACGCGCCCGTCGAACGCCGCACCGACTTCGACACCTACTACGCGACGACGCCGTTCGTCGCCGAGATGATCGTGCTGTACCTGTCGGGGCATCTCGCCGCCGCCGGCGTCACCACCGTGTCGTCCCTGCGCTGGGCCCGCCAGGTGGACGGCTGGCTGCGGGCGGGCCTGATCACGCTGGGGATCGGAACGCTGTGCAACGCCGGCTACAGCGTGACCAAGCTCGCCGCCGTGATCGCCCGCTGGTGCGGACGCGACTGGTCGGGGCTCAGTACGACGGTCTCGCCCGCGGCCGCCGGCCTGGCCGCCGTCCTGACGGTCACCGGCATCCTGATCCCGCTGGCCGGACCCCGGCTGACGGAGCGGCAGCGATCCCGGCGGACGTACGCGCGTCTCGAACCGCTGGAGCGCGAGCTGGACGAACTCCTCACCCGCCGCTCGCTGCGCCTGCCGCGCCCGCGCTGGGCCTCCCCCACCACCCGGCTGGTGTGGCGCCGGACGAGCATCCACAACGCGCTCGGCCATCTGGACGCGTTCTTCGACCGGGGCCTGTACGAGCGGACCCTCGCGGCCGCGCTGCGGGAGACGGGCGACCCGGAACGGGCCGAGGCCACCGCCTGGGCAGCCGTCATCGCCGCGGCCGTCGTGGAGGAACGCGGCCGCGACCGGTCCGTGCTGCCCGCCGACGAGGGCGAGTGGGTCCAGCACCGGGCACCCGGACCGGACGCCCTCGTACGCGTCGCCGACGCCCTGGCCACGTCCCCGCTCGTCGCCGCCGCCCGCGTCAGCGGCGGCACGACCACGACGGGCACGGAATGGAGTTCCCGGGCATGAGTCTCGTCGTGTCTCTGGCGGGCGCGGTCCTGAGTCTGTCCTGCCTGGCGCTGCTGCGCGGACCCCGGCCGCGTACGGCCGTAGGGAACCCGCGGACCGTGTCCACCTGCGTCGCGATCGCCCTCGGCACCCTCGCCCTCCTCTCATCGGCCCCGCCGGCCCTGTCCGCCGTCGGCGCCCTCACGGGCGTCCCGAACTCCGGGGCGCCGCTCGCCCACGGCCTGCTCTCCGCGTACAGCTGCTCGCTGCTCGTCCTGCTGGTCGACTTGCGCGGCGGTTCCCGTGCGCTGGTGCGGCGCAGGACGCTGTGCAGCGTGGCCGCGTACGGCGTGCTGATCGTCGCGATCGTCGTGCTGTTCGCGTCGGCTGAGGCGGACACCGAGCGGCTCTCCGACCTCGACACGTACTACGCGAACACGCCGTACATGCGCGAGATGATCGTGCTCTGCCTGCTGGGGCACAGCGCGGCCATGCTGGTGCTGTGCGCGGTGTGCGTGAAGTGGGACCGCGAGGTGACCGGTTTGCTCAGGGCGGGCCTACGGCTGGTCCTGCTGGGGGCGGTGCTCGACGTGGTGGGCTTCCAGCTCGCCAAGTACACGGCTCTGGTGGCGCGTTGGGCGGGACATGACCTGGACTTCCTGTCCACCACGGTGGCCCCGCCCATGGCCTCGCTCGGTGTGCTGCTCTGTGCGGCGGGCTTCGTGCTGCCCAGGGTGCTGCCCGCGGCCGTCGCCCACTGGCGCAGCATCGACGATCACCGCAGGCTGGGTCCGTTGTGGTCGGAGATACGGTTCGCCTCCACCGCCCCCAAGCCGCCCAGCTCCCTCTGGCTGCTCCCCCTGGCGCGCCTGCACTGGCGTGAAGTGTCCATCCACGACGCGCTGTTGGCGCTGGCTCCCTATTTCGACGACCGTGTCCGCGCACGCGCCCTGGACGCCGCCCGCGACGAGGGCCGTTCCGAGCACGAGGCCCGGGTGGTGGCCGAGGCGGCGATGGTCGCCGACGCCGCGCGCCGGGCCGCCGCCCGCGAGGAGCCGCTGGACGCGCCGAGCATGTACCGCCTCTACGCCACGGAGGTCTCCGGCCCCGGCGGGCTGGTGCAGTTGGCGCAGGCGCTGACGCGATCGCCCCTCGTCAGCGCGGTACGCGAAGGTACGGTGAGGGCCACCCACAGTTGAACACGAGGAGCCCCATGACGCGTAGAGCTGTCGTCATCGGTGCCGGTCTGGCCGGCATGCTGGCCGCGGCCGCGCTGTCCGCCGGAGGCGCGGACGAAGTGGTCGTACTGGACCGCGACGATCTGCCCGACGGGCCCGAACCCCGCAAGGGGCTCCCGCAGGGGCGGCACGCCCATGTCCTGCTGGCCGGAGGCGCGGACGCCATGGAGGAGCTCGTGCCGGCCGTGAGCCTGCGCGAGCGGTTGCTCGCCGCGGGGGCACACGACCTGTCCCTCGGCCGGGACATGGTGGCGCTGACCCCGGAGGGCTGGTTCCGGCGCTGGAACCACGAGGGGCCGCGGATGATCGCCTGCAGCCGGGCGCTGCTCGACTGGACGGTACGGGCCGCGGTGCTGGCCCACACGCCGGTCGAGATCCGCAAGGCTCAGGTGCTGGAACTCGTGGGTGGCGCCGGGCGCGTGACCGGTGTGCGTCTCTCAACCGCCGGCGGTGAGGCGGCACTTGACGCCGACTTCGTGGTGGACGCGAGCGGGCGGGGCTCGCGGGTGGTGCGGTGGCTGGGCGGGCTCGGTGTCACCGGGATCCGTGAACGGACCGTCGACAGCGGGCTGGTCAACGCCACGCGCCTCTACCGCGCCCCGGAGGGTGCCGGGCGGTTCCCCATGACGGTCGTGCACGCCGATCCGTACGCGGGCCGGCCGGGTCGCAGCGGGATGGTCCTGCCCATCGAGGGCGGCCGCTGGATGGTCAGCCTCGGCGGCACGCGCGGTGGGGAGCCGCCTAGCGATCCGGACGGCTTCCTGCGGTACGCCCTCGATCTGGCGCACCCCGTCGTCGGCCGGCTCATATCCGGCGCGGAGCCGCTGACCGGCGTACACGTCAGCCGCAGTACGCACAACTCCCGGCGCTATCTGGAGAAGGTGCGTGACTGGCCCGAAGGGTTCGTCGTCCTCGGTGATGCGCTGGCCACCTTCAATCCGACGTACGGGCAGGGCATGTCGGTGGCGGCGCTGGGCGCGCAGGTCCTGGGCCGCGAGGTGCGGGCCGGCGGGGTGGCCTCTGCGGGGCTCGCCCGGCGGGTGCAGCGGGGGGCGGCGCGGTGGGTGGAGGCGGCGTGGGCGACGGCTGTGGGGCAGGACGTCTGGTACCCGCAGACGCGGGGGGCGAAGCCGAAGGTCTCCGACCGTCTCGTCACGCGGTTCTCGCGCCGCCTGATGAAGGCGGCGACGGGTTCGTATCCGGCGGCGGCGGCGCTGTGGGACGTGTCGAGTCTGCGGGCGGGGGCGGGGCGGTTGCTGCGTCCCGGGACACTGCTGGCGGTACTGAACGGGCCGTCGCTGCCGGCGTTGGAGGGGCCGCCGTTGACTGTGGAGGAGGGGGAGATTGTGCGGGGGGTGTCTCGGCGGGGGTAGGGGTGGCGGCCGGCGTTGGTGCTGCGCGAGGTGGGCCGCGCAACCCGGCGCCAACGGGGTGCCGCGAGGGCCTGCGGCCCGCCAAGCCGGAACAACAGGCACCCGGCGTTGGCGCCGGCGCGAGGTAGGCCGCGCAACCCGGCGCCAACGGGGTGCCGCGAGGGCCTGCGGCCCGCCAAGCCGGAACAACAGGCACCCGGCGTTGGCGCCGGCGCGAGGTAGGCCGCGCAACCCGGCGCCAACGGGGGTGCCGCCCGCGCCCACCCGTGCCGCCCCAGGCGGCACGCATGCCCGCGGGCCGACGGCAACCGTGCCGCACCGCCACCGGCGACGCCCTAGCCCTCGAACGCCGGCTGTGCCAACCCCTTCCCCGCCCCCGGTACCACCAGCAGCGACCCCGCCACCGGATGCGGAGCCTCCAGGCCCACGCGAGCCGTCGTGATGTACAGGTCCGTCAAGTCGGACCCCCCGAAAGCGCACGCAGTGACCCTCGGCGTCGGCAGTTCGAGCACGCGGTCCAGCGTGCCGTCCGGCGTGTAGCGCCGCACCGCCGCGCCGTCCCACAGCGCAACCCACACGCACCCGTCCGCATCGACCGTCAGCCCGTCGGGAAAGCCCGCACCCTCCTCGATCTCGACCAGCGGCCGCCGGTTCGTCACCCGGCCGTCCTCGTGGTCGAAGACGTCCACCCGGCCCGTCGGCGAGTCGACGTAGTACATGAGGCGGCCGTCCGGGCTCCAGCCCGTCCCGTTGCTCACGGCCACGTCGCCGAGGACCACCTCGACGGAGCCGTCACCGGTGATCCGGGACAGCGTGCCGCCGCCCGCCGCCTCGTCGTAGCGCATGGTGCCCGCCCAGAGGGAGCCGTCGGGGGCGACGGCGGCGTCGTTGGCCCGGCGGCCCGGCACCGGCTCGTGGTGGAGCCAGCGGAACGTCTCGTCCGCGTCCAGCACACCCACCCCGTCGCGCAGGTTCAGCACGAGCCCGCCGCCCGCGCGCGGCTTGACGGCGCCGACGTGCTGGTCGGTCGTGCGGACCGTACGCCGCCCGGAGCCGGGGTCGTACGTGTTGATACGGGAGCCCAGGATGTCTATCCAGATCAGCCGCCCGGCCTGCGCGTCCCACGTCGGTCCCTCGCCGAGGGTCGCCTCGGCCCGTACCGCCACCTCGTACGTGTAGCTCACCCCACGCTCCGGTAGCCGAGGTTCTCCGACAGCTCGACCGCGCCCTTGACGGCGAGCTGCTCCAGCTCACCGCGGCGCTCCTCGCTCCAGCGGATCATGGGCACGGAGATCGACAACGCGGCGACGACCTGCCCGGTGCGGTCGCGTACCGGGGCCGCCACGCAGGAGACGTCGGGGTTCGACTCGCGGTTCTCCACCGCGATGCCGCGCTGCCGGATCGCCGCAAGGGTCTCGCGCAGAGCGGCCGGGTCGGTAATGCTGTTCGGAGTCATCCGAACGAGGTCGGCGTCGTCGGGGATCCGGGCGGCGAGCTCTTGCTCGGGAAGGGAGGCAAGCAGCATCTTGCCGACGGAGGTGCAGTGGGCGGGCAGACGACGCCCGGCCGCGGACACCATCCGGACGGCGTGCGTGGAGTCCACCTTGGCGATGTAGATCACGTCGGTGCCCTCGAGGATCGCCACGTGCACGGTCTCGTCGCAGGTCTCGGCGACGGACCGGGCAACCTGCTGACCCTCGGCGGCGAGGTCGAGCTGCTCGGCGTAGCGGCTGCCGAGCTGGTACGGGCGGACACCGAGCCGGTAGCGTCCTGGCTGTCCGGGCACCGGGGCGATGTACGACCGGGCGGCGAGCGTGGTGACCAGCTCGTGGACGGTCGTGCGCGGCAGCTGGAGCTTGCGCACGATGTCCGGAGCGGAGAGCGTCCCGTCCCCGTCGAGGAAGAGCTCGAGGATGTCGAGAGCCCTGGTCACAGCAGGTACGAGGCGTCCCACGTCCGGCCCCCTCCCTTTGGTGTCTGTGTGGCGATCGTTCGATATTTCAACAGTCGATCGGAATGACGAACACAGGCTACTCAAACTGTGTTTGTCCGGGCAATGGGCGTGCGCCGACCACCTCCGAACCTGCCGATCGCGCCCGAACCCGGCCTTCAGTCCCCGGCCCGCGTTTCGCCCAGCGTCCCCCTCAGCCGCTGGGCCCGCAGGACAAGCTCCAGCTCGAAACGCCGGTCCGGATCGTCGATCTCGTCGCCCCACAGTTCACGGATCTGACGGAGACGGTAACGGACGGTCTGGGGATGGACACCGAGCCGAGCCGCCACCTCCGGCGCCCCACCCCGCGTCTCCAGCCACGCCAGTAACGTTTCCGCAAGCCGTCGCCCATGCGTGGGCCCGCACTGCGCCAAGGGGGCCAGGCACCTCAGGGCCAGGTCGTCGATCAGCTCCTCCGGCTGCAGCAGGACCAGCGCCTCCGTGTGCTCGGTGCAGTGCAGAACCTCCCCGGCCGGCAGCAGCCGCCGTTCCATGAGGTGTACGGCGGCCTCGGCCCAGCGCAGCGACTTCGACGCGTCGGCCAGCGGCACCGGCGGGCCGATCGCGCCGGCCCAGCCGGCCAGCGCCCGGTGCAGCAGCTCGGGCCGGCCCCCCGCGTCGGGCTCGGGCACGACCATGCGCGGCTGCTCGCACTCCATGTCGAGCAGCACCCCCTGCCCCACCGCGGGCGCCATCGCCTCCCGCGCCGGACGCAGCAGCACCCCCACCGCGACCTTCTCGGGCAGGGGCCAGCCGACCCGCGCGGCCCGTTCCGCGAGCGCGTCGGCCGGGTCGCCCCGGTGGCGCTCGGCGAGCAGCAGCTCCATCAGGCGGCGCTGCAGGCGCAGGCGCTCGCCGGCCTGCCGTGCGGCGGCCTCCGCGTAGCCGCGCACCGACTGGTCGACCAGGCCGTCGAGGTACTCGTAGCCCGCGTCGACCAGCTCGTACATCGCCGGCGGCGGGATCTCCACCCGCTGTCCGATCTCGGCGAAACGGCGCCAGGCCAGCCGTACGCCCATCCGGTAGATGGCCTGCAGGGAATCCAGGCTGCGGCCGTTGAGGCCCTCGCCGCGCCCGAACTCCTGGAAGACCCCGGGCGGCACCGTCGGGCGGCCCTCCGCCGTCTCCAGGTGCTGGACGAAGACCTCGATGGCGCGGCGGATGCCGACCAGGGCCATCGGCTCACCGTTCTCGTCGAGGACGACCGGCAGGTGGGGGTATTCGCGGCGGATCTCGCGCAGGATCTCCTCGGCGAGCTCGGGCGCCTCGGCCATGGCGATCGCGGCGAACCGGCGCACCTGGAGTCGGGGCACCTCGTGCCAGGCCGAGCGGGTGGTGACGGGTGCCGGTCGAGCTGCCACTCTTCGGTTCGCCTCCGGCGCGCTACGGCCGGGCACGGGTCAACCCCCCTCCCCCGCTTGCTCGTATGTGATCAGCGGGGTGTTCGGCTGGTCGGGCGTCGCCTCGAGCAGTGCGACGACGCCGAGTGCGGCGCCCGCGGCGAGGGCGGCGGCGGCCGCCATGGTCAGTGCGGCGGCGAGCAGTCTGGACATCGCAGGGTCAGCCTCTCTGTCCGGAGGTCGTCCCACCCCGGTGCCCCACCCCTGCCTGTCGGCCCAGTGTCGACAAGCATTGACAGCCCGTCAAGGGGCGCCTACGGTTCCCGGCCCATAGGGGTGGGACGACTCGCACGCGCACTGTTCCTTCTCGGACCTGGAGTGCCCGGATGCGCCGTACTGCCTCGCCCTTCTCCCTGATCCTGCTGGGTCTCGGCACGTTTCTGCTGGTACTCGCGCCCCTGCTGGCCTGGTACGTCAGCCCACGCGCCGCCGTGAACCCCATCGACATCGACACCACCGCCGTCTATCGCGGCACGGGCAGCGTCTTCGACACCGAGAAGATCGAGACCGTGCCGGACCAGCGCATCACCGTCACCCAGCGGGTGCGGGGCAACGTGGCGGACAGTGAGCGCAGCGGCAACGCCGTCTGGGACGTGACGACCACGGTGGACACCGACAAGTCGCTGCCTGCGGCCGATCCGCACGACGCGCTGGACTTCGTCCCGCACCGCTGGGTCATGAACCGGAAGACGACCAAGCCGGTGCACTGCTGCAAGGAGACGCCGTACATCGAGGGCGAGGCCTACCTGAAGTTCCCGTTCGACGTGCAGAAGCGCTCCTACAGCTGGTGGGACAACTCCCTCGGCTCGACGGTCACGTTGCGCTACCAGGGCACCAAGAAGGTGCAGGGGTACACGGGATACCGGTTCACCGGCACTGTTGCGCCGGCGAAGGTCGGCACCCGGCTGGTCCCGGGCGCCATCGTCGACCAGCCGAACCGGCCGCAGGTACTGGCCGAGGAGTGGTACTCCAACCACGGCCTCGAGCTGATCGTGGACCAGCGCACCGGCCGGGTGATCTACGCGCAGACCGGCCCGAAGCGGACGCTGCGGGCGCCGGGCGCGAAGACGGACGCGGTGGTGCTGCTGGACAGCCGCAAGATCGCCTTCACCACCGAGACGCAGAAGGAGGCAGTGCGGCAGGCGAAGAAGGACAGCGGTCAACTGCGCATGGTGAGCGAGACGCTGCCGGTCGGGGCGGCTGTGGCCGGATTCGTACTCGCGGTGGTGGGTGGCGTTTTGGTGGCGCGTGGGCGGAAGCAGCCCAATGGCGACGAAACATCCGAGACGCCCCCGGTTCCGCTCACGATTTGACGATACGTCAGATCTAATAACCGCCGAAATTGTCACCTCGGTGAGTAGCCGTGGCGAACGGCTGGGCGAAAACTGTCCAACCCCACCCCAGCACAGCCCGTCCACACCCCCCACCCACGTAGAGCTCAGACCCCGCACAGAAACGACCCCTGCCCCACGCTGAGTTCCGCACCCCGAGACGAGTTGGAGCACCCATGCCCCAGCACGTGCCGTCCCAGCTGCGCGCCGCGTATCCCCGGGCGTCGCAGCACCCTTCGGCGCTCCCCCCACAACCGCGCCGAATCGTTTTCCTCGCCCACCGTGACCTCGGCAATCCCCACGCCGGCGGCTCCGAGCTGCTCGTCGACCGGCTCGCCGACGGACTGACCCGGCTCGGTCACCAGGTGACCCTGCTGTGCGGCGGACCGGCTGCCTACCGCGACTACCGTGTGGTGTCGGCGGGCGGTGCCTACGGCCACTACCTGCGCGCCCGCTCGGCCTTCGACCGCCAGGTCGGCGAGACCGACCTGCTGGTCGAGGTGTGCAACGGCGTGCCGTACCTGGCGCCCCGTTGGCACCACGGCCCCACGCTGTGCCTGGTCAACCACGTCCACACGGACGTGTGGAAGATGCGGTTCGGCGGACCGCTCGCCCCGGCCGCCCGGATCGGCCGAAGACTCGAACACTGGGCGCTGACCACGGCGCAGCACCGGAGTCTGCTGGTCGCCGTGTCCCCCTCGACGGCACATGCCCTGCGCGCCATCGGCGTCGAGCGGGACCGCATCCGGGTCGTGCACAACGGGGTCGAGGAGCCGGGGCCGCGGGCCGAGCGCTCGCCGGAACCGCTGTTCGTGGCCGTGGGACGGCTCGTCGAGTACAAGCGGATCGACCTGCTGCTGCGGCTGTGGGAGCGGGTGCGCCCGGTCACCGGCGGCCGGCTGCTGATCGTCGGCGACGGGCCCGAGCGGGAACGGCTCGAGCAACTCGCCGGACCCGGCGTGGAGTTCACGGGCCATGTGTCCGAGGCGGAGAAGCACCGGCTGTTGTGCGCCGCCTGGCTGCTGGTGCACCCCTCCGCGATGGAGGGCTGGGGTCTGGTGGTGACGGAGGCGGCCGCACGCGAAACCCCGGCGATCGCCTTCGACGTACCCGGACTGCGGGACTCCGTACTCGACGGTGAAACCGGCGTCCTCGCGCACGGCGAGTCCTCCTTCGCGGCGGCCTGGTGCACGCTGGCCCTGTCCGGGCACCGACGTGAACTCATGGGCAAGGCGGCCCGCGATCACGCGGCGCGGTATCGCTGGCACCGCACGGTGCGACAGTTCCGGGTCGTGGCCGCCGAGGCGGTGAGGAGCTGGTCCCCATGACCGGGACCGGCCTCAGGGACCCCTCGATACGCCGTTCCCTCGCCCTCTTCCGTGCCTTCCGGCACGAGCAGGACGACCCCGGCGCCTGCTACTCCCTGCTCGCCCGGGACGCCGTCGACCAGGTCGAGGCGTACGACGGGCCGGTCGCCGGGCGGACCGTGGTGGACGTCGGCGGTGGCAGCGGGTACTTCACCGAGGAGTTCCGCAGCCGCGGCGCGCACGCCCATCTCTTCGAGCCGGACGTGCGGGAGCTGGGCGAGAAGCCCCCCGAGGGAACCGTGATCGCGGACGGCTATCTGCTGCCCCTGGCCGACGGGGTCGCCGACGTCACCTTCTCCTCCAACGTCCTCGAGCACGTGGCCGATCCGCAGACGTTCCTCAGCGAACTGGTGCGGGTGACCCGGCCCGGCGGGCTGATCTACGTGTCGTTCACCAACTGGCTGTCCCCGTGGGGCGGGCACGAGTGGGCCCCCTGGCACTACCTCGGGGCCGAGCGGGCCCGCGCCCGCTACCGCCGCCGTACCGGCCGGCCGGCCAAGCACACCCTCGGCGAGAACCTGTTCGCCGTGCACATCGGCGCCACCCTGCGGCAGGTGCGCGCTCGCGACGACGTCACGGTCGTCTCGGCGCGCTCCCGCTACTGGCCGTTCCTCGCGGAAGCCGTCGTACGAGCGCCCGGCATACGCGAGCTGGCCACCTGGAACCTCCTCCTCGTCCTCCGGCGGTGTCCCCCATGACGACCACGGTCCAGGCTCCTCCCCCGGCAGCCGTCCCCACCACCGCGGCCACCGCGGGCCCGCCGGACGGTCCGCGCTCGCGGCGCTGGCTGCTGGGGTTCTGGGCCGTGGTGCTCGTCCTGCTGCTCGCGGTGCACCCGGGACGGCAGACCTTCGACACCAAGCTCGGCGTCACGGTCGATCCGGGCCGGTTCCTCTCCGACCTGGGCCAGTTGTGGCACGACCAGGGGTCCTTCGGCGGGATCCAGGACCAGTACGTCGGCTATCTGTGGCCGATGCTGCCGTTCTACTGGCTGGCCGATCTCGTACGTCTGCCGGTGTGGCTGGCCGAACGGCTGTGGCTGTCACTGATCGTGTCGGTCGCCTTCTGGGGCGCGCTGCGGCTGACGGAGAGGCTGCGCGTCGGCAGCGGCGGCTCCCGGCTGCTCGCGGCCGTCGTGTACGCGCTGTGGCCGGTGTTCACCACCGTCGTCGGCTCCACCTCGGCGGCCGCGCTGCCCGGCGCCTTCCTGCCGTGGGTGCTGCTGCCGCTGACCGACGAGCGGTACACCGCCCGGGTCGCCGCCCTGCGCTCGGCACTGCTCGTGCCGTTCATGGGCGGCGTCAACGCGGCCGCGACACTCGCCTCCCTGCTCCCCGTCGGCCTGTACCTGCTCTCCCGCCCGCCCGGACCGCGGCAGCGCAGGCTGATCGCCTGGTGGGTGCCCGGAGTGATCGTGGCGACGGCCTGGTGGTGGATCCCGCTGCTGCTGCTGGGCGTGTACGGCGAGAACTTCCTGCCGTACGTCGAGACCGCGCGGACCACGACGGAGACCATGTCGGCGACGGAGTCCCTGCGCGGCGCAGGCAACTGGGTCGCCTACCTGCACTTCGGGGAGGCCTGGCTGCCCGCGGGCTGGACGGTTGCCTCCTCGGTGGTCGTGATCGTCTGCTCGGCACTGGCCGCCGGGCTGGGCCTTGCGGGGCTCGCCCGCCGTGACATGCCCGAACGGCGCTGGCTGGTGCTGACCGTGGTGTCGGTCTCCCTGGTCCTGCTCGCCGGGTACGGCGGCGCGTTCGGGGCGCCCTTCCACGGGGTCGTGCAGGACTGGCTGAACGGCTGGCTGGTGCCGTTCCGCAACATCTACAAGTTCCAGACGGGCCTCGCCCTGGCGCTGGTGCTGGGCCTGGCCCATCTGGTGGGCGTGGCCGCCGAGTCGCGCGGGGCCCGTCCCGTGCGCGGACGCCGGTACGCCCCGCTCGTCGCGGCGGTCCTCGTCCTGCCGGGGCTGATGTGGCCGTACCTGAACGGCTCGATCCTCAACCCGGGTTCCTTCCAGGAGATACCCAAGTACTGGAAGGCGACGGCGGATCGGCTCAAGGAGTACTCGCCGGACGCGCGCGCCCTGGTCGTCCCGGCCACCGCGCACGGCATCTACACCTGGGGCTCCCCCATCGACCAGCCCCTCGATGTGGTCGCCGACAGCCGCTGGGCGCAGCGGGACTACGTCCCGTTCGGCACGCCCGGCAACCGGCGCGCGATGGACGCGGTCGAGCAGGCGCTGATGAGTGGCGGCGAAGTACCCGGCCTGGCCGACTACTTGAGTCGTGCCGGCATCTACTACGTCGTCGTCCGGGGCGACCTCGACCCCGACCAGATCGGCTACGTGCCGACCACGACCGTGAAACGCACCCTGGAGCAGTCCGGCTACCGGCGTGTGTGGGGCTTCGGGCCGGTCATGACGGGCGGCCGGATCGCAAACGGCACCCCGCTGCAGGTGGAAGGCCTGTATCCGCGGGAGCGGGCCGTGGAGATCTACATGCCCCGGGACACCGCCGTGCCCCACCCCCGGCAGGCGGGACTGCTGCCGGTCGCGGACACTGCGGCCGTCTCCGGCGGCCCCGAGGCACTGCTCCCGCTCGCCTCCGGGCTGCGCGGCCGGGCGACGGTCCTCACCGGTGACAACCACCCCGGCCTCGGCACCCCGCCCCTGCAGATCGTCGGCGACGGACTGCGCCGCGCCGACACACGGTTCGGCCTGGTCAACGCCAACACGTCGTACACGTACACCGCCACCGAGCGCAACGCGCCGGACGCCACGCAGGACCCGGGCGAGAAGCCGCACCAGATCCTGCCGGCGAAGGGACTCGACCACCAGACGGTGGCGCAACTGCGGGGTGCCCGCTCGGTCACGGCGTCCTCGAGCGGCAACTGGCTGTTCCACCTGCCCCAGTTCGACCCGGTGAACGCCTTCGACGGCAACCCGGACACCGCCTGGACGGAGGGGTCGCCGGGTTCGGCGGACGGCCAGTGGCTGCGGATCGCGTTCACGGACGACGCGTACGACATGCCGTCGTCGTTCAAGGTCACCCCGCTGCCGCAGGAGAGCGTGCGGTCGGCGGCGACACGGGTGCGGGTGGAGACCGAGAAGGGGTCGCGGACCAGCTTCCTGCGCCCCGACGGAAGCGCGCAGACCGTCAAGGCACCTCCCGGCGGGACGAGTTGGATGAAGCTGACGATCGTCGACTCGGTGGCCCGCCGCTCCGGTCTGACCGGCGCGGGCTTCTCGGAGATCGCCCTGCCGGACGTTCAGGTGACGCGCCTGCTGCGGCTGCCCACGGACGCGGACGCCGCGGACACCGCCGCCTCGGTCGTCTCCCTGCACCGCACACCCGACCCGACGGGCCTCTCACCGACGGGCACCGAGGCCGGCCTGCACCGCGTCTTCTCCACTTCGGCCGCGGGGACGTACGAGGTGAAGGCGAGCGCGGTGCCGGTCGCGGGCGAGGCGCTCGACGAACTGCTGTACACGGTCGCGCCGGACCAGGCGACACGCGTCACCGCGACCGCGGACTCCACGGCGGACCTGGGCGCGAGCCTGTCCGCCCGCAACCTCACCGACGGCGACCTGACGACGGCGTGGCTCGCGGGCGACCGGCCCACGATCCATCTGCGCTGGCAGGGAAAGGTGGCGGTGGGTGAAGTGGTGCTGGCGCCGGCCGGGGGCCTGTCCACCCGGCCCACCGAGGTGGAGATCAGCTCCCCGGACGGGGCGGCGATCGCGGGCGTCGACGAGAACGGCGCGACCCGCTTCGACCCGATCACCACGGACTCCCTGGACATCACGATCACCAAGACGGCCCCGCTGACCCTGCACAACCCGGTCGCGGACGAGGACCTCCAACTGCCGGTGGGCCTCACGGAGGCGTACGTCCCGGCACTCGGCGAGCGCTACCGCACCCCGCAGCCCACCGGCGACCGGCCCTTCTCCCTGCCGTGCGGTCGGGGGCCGCTGCTGGCGGTGGACGGTGAGCTGTACCGGACGGCGGTGAAGGGGACCGTACGGGACCTGGTGGAGCGCCGGGCGGTTGAGGTGACGCTCTGCCAGGAGGGGCGTACGGATACCGAGTTGGACCTGTCGACCGGCGAGCACCGCGTCGAGTCGGGCGACGCCGGTCCGCTGGCGCTGACGGACGTGACACTGACGCACGGGACGGTTTCCCCGCCCGCGCAACCCGGTCGGGACCTGCGGATACGGGACTGGCTCGGCGACCGCCGAGAGGTGACGGTCGGCGCGGGCGCCGCCGTGTACCTGACGACGTACGAGAACCACAACGACGGCTGGCGGGCCACGCTCAACGGCAAGGAGCTGAGCCCGGTCCGGCTCGACGGCTGGCAGCAGGGCTGGCGGATCCCGGCCGGGGCGGGCGGCACGGTCAAGCTGTCGTACGAGCCGGCGACGACGTACGAGGCCGGGCTGATCGGCAGCGGGGTCGGACTCGCGCTGCTGCTGGGCCTGGCACTGTGGCGCCGGCGCGCGCCCAACCCCGACGAGCCGCAGCCGGTGCCGCCGCCGCCCGGGCTGTGGCTGGGGACGGTGGCGCTGACGCTGGTGGCCGCGGTGATCGCCGGATGGTTCGCGCTGCTGGTCCCTGCGCTGGCACTGCTGGCGTACCGACGGCACGCCCTGCTGGTGCCGCTGGCGTTCCTGGCCCTCGCGGGCGCGGGAATCGCGGCGGCCACGGGGGCCGGCGAGCCGGTGGCCGCGGGCGAGGGGGCCTTCGGACACACGGCCCAACTGCTGGCGCTGATCGGGTTGTTCGCGGGTCTGGTGAGCGTGCGGGAGAACGAGGGGCCGGACGGCCGCGACGGACCCGGCTCGACGGCGGTGATGCCGCCGGTCGGCGGGGCGGCTTCGGAGGCGCCGACGCAGCAGCTGCCGCGGCGGCGCCGGGGCGAGAGCGGGCCGGGCGCGGGATCCGGGGCAGAGGCCACGGTCCCGGGGCCGCGCCCCGAGTCCGGACCGACGGTCTCCGCCCGCGGCCCGGAACGGCCGCCGGGACCGTCCGAACCCGACACGGGGAGGGGCAGGACCTCATGACCTCAGCGGAGCACCCCGTACGGATTCCGTTCCCGACCGTGGACGAGGTGGCCCGGCACTGCGTCCAGGAGGAGGAACCGGAGACCGTCCACATCGAGGTCCACCTCCCCGGGCCGCTCGACCCGAACCGCCTCCGCAAGGCCTTCACGGAGGCGCTGCACCGCCATCCCCGCATCCTCATGCGCGAGGCGCCGGGACGGTGGTACCGGCGCCGCTACGAGTGGGAGCTGACGGCCGACCCGGATGTGGAGGTGGTGAGCTTCCCGCCGCCGGGGCGTGATGCGTTGCGGGACGCGCGGACGCGGGCGCTGACGCAGGTACCGCCGTTGTCCGTTTCGCCGCCGATTCGGTTGGAGGTGGTGGAGGGAGCGGCGGGGCCGGTGGAGGGGAGCGAGGCGAGCGATGCGGTCGACCTCGCCGTAGCTGCGGGCAGTCGTGCCGCCGGGGCGATGGGGGTCGCCCCGCTCGAGCGAAGCCGAGAGTGGGGGAGGGTGGGCGATGGGGGTCCCCCCGCTCGAGCGAAGCCGAGAGTGGGGGAGGCACCCCGCAAGCGCGGGCGAGCGCAGACACCCGCCAGCAGCAGCCCCGGTCACCGGAACAAAGGCACGGTTCTGTTCCTCACCATCAACCACACCGCCCTCGACGGCCCAGCCTGCCTCCGCGTCCTCGCCACCGCGGCGGAGCTGTACGGCGGCCGGGACAACTCCCCCACCGCACCCCCCGTACGCGCCCCCCAGCCCCCGCACGACGAGCAGATCCCCTCCAACTGGTCCCCGCCCGCCCGCGTGGCCCAGGGAACCCCCGAACCCTCCCCCGGCAACGGCATGCTCGTCACCGAACTCCCCCTCCCCCACCGCCCCAAGGGCTCCCCCTACACGGTCAACGACCAGCTCATGGTCACCACCGCCCTGACCCTCGCCCACTGGAACAGGGAACACGGCGCCGCCCCCCGCCCCCTCCGCATCACCATGCCCGTCGACGACCGGCCCCGCGACACCACCATGCCCATCGGCAACGGCACCCGCCTCGTCGAAGTCCCCTTCACCCCCGAGGAGTTGACCCACCCCCACCTGCCCGACCTGCTGCGCCGCACGGCGACCCGCACCCGCGCCCTGAAGTCCCTTCCCCGCCCCCCACTGGGCCACGGCGCCGCCCTTCTCACCGCCCCGGTCACCCCCGTCGCATGGCGCGCGGCCCTCACCCGCGGTCTGCGCAGAGCGGCGGCCCCCTGGACGTCGACGACCCTGCTCAGCAACATCGGCCGCATCCCGTACCCGCTGGACTTCGGCGCGGAGGCCGGCCGCGCGCACGCGGTGTGGTTCTCGGCGCCCGCCCGTGTGCCACGCGGCCTGACGGTCACCACCGCCTCCACCGCCGGCCGCCTCCACCTGGCCCTGCGCTGGTCGCGCGCCCTGCTCAGCCACGGCGACGGCGCCCACCTCCGCGACCTCTTCGAGCACTATCTGCACACCACGGAGGTGAGCGAATGACCACCACCGCGACCACCACGCCCGCACCCCCGAAGGACCTCCGCGACTTCTACGAGGACCCCGCCGTCCCGGTCGCCTCCGGCACCCCCCGCAGCCTCCGCCAGGCCCGTATGCTGGCCGCCGCCCTGGGCCCGGTCACCCGCACTCCCAGGACCGTCCTCGACATCGGCTGCGGCGACGGCACCGCGGCCGCCACGGCAGCCCCCCTCCTGCCCGGCCACCGCATCGTCGGCGTCGACTGGTCCCAGGACGCGCTCGCCCGCGCCCGAGCACGTCTGCCGTACGCCGTCCGCGGCGAACTCAGCGGCGCCGGGCTGCCGTTCAGGACGGGCTCCGCCGACGCCGTGCTGTTCAGCGAGGTCGTCGAGCACCTCGTCGACCCGGACGCCGCACTGGACGAGATCCGCCGGGTGCTGCGCCCGGGAGGCCATCTGATGCTCTCCACCCCCAACCTGGCCGCCTGGTACAACCGCGCCCTGCTGCTGGCGGGCGTCCAGCCGGTGTTCTCCGAGGTCAGCCTGCGGGCGATCCACGGCCGGCCGGGGCGGGAGGTCGTGGGGCATCTGCGGCTCTACACCGCCCGCGCGCTACGGGAGTTCGTCACCGCGGCCGGCTTCGAGGTCGTACGCCTCGAAGGGGCTCCCTTCCACGGCGTACCGCGTCCGCTGCGCCCGCTGGACCGGCTGGCCTGTGCCAGAGCGTCGTTGGCGTCGATCCTCCTTCTCCATGCCCGAAGGACGTAGGCCATGTGGTGGGGAGTGGCCGCGGCCCTGATGGCGAACGTCCTGTACAGCACCGGTTTCGTCCTGGAGAAGCGGGCGCTCGCGGCCCTGCCCGAGGTGACGATCCGGCAACCCGCCCGGCTGCTGCGGCTGGTGCTGGGCAGTCCGCTGTGGATCGGAGGATCGCTTTCGCTCGCCGCCGGTTTCGGCGCGCAGCTGGTCGTCTACCGGACGCTGCCGATCGCCGCCGCTCAGGGCATCTTCGTCTCCGGTCTGGTCCTGCTCGTGCTGCTGTCGGCCCGGCTGCTGGGCGAGGAGACGTCCGGGCGGGAGCGCTACGCGCTCGGCGCGATCCTCGCCGCGCTGCTCATGGTCGTCCTGTCCCTGCGGGAGGGCTCGGACACCGTCAGCCGGGCGGCCCCGTACCCGCTGATCCTGCTGCTGTGCGTGCCGTCGCTGGCGGCGGGGGTGTGGCTGTACAACTCCTCCGAGCGCCGCGCCCGGCACCGCCACCGGCTGCCCACCACCGGCGTGGAGTACGGCGTGGCGGTGGGCCTGCTGTACGGCGTGAGCTCGCTGGCCATCAAGGGGGTGGCCGGCTACCTCACGGCCGACGGCCTCGGCGGCGCGTTCCTGGACCTGCTCCGCTCCCCGTACCCGTACCTGCTCCTCTTCACCGGCGCGTTCGGCCTGGTGATGTCGCAGGCGGCGCTGCAGCGCTGCCGGGCCTCGCTGATCGTGCCGGTGTGCACCACCGTGACCTCGCTGTACACGGCGGTGCTCGGCACGCTCGCGTTCGGCGAGGCGCTGCCGCACGACGCGCTCAGGCTCGCCCTGCGCGTGGCGGGCACGGCGCTCGCCGTCACCGTTCTGCTGACCATGCCGAAGCACGACGCTCCGGCACCCCGACCCCCCATAGGTGCCAAGGAGTTGACGCCACCGTGAACCCCGACGACCCGCTGCTGAGGATCCTTGCCTGCCCGCTCGACAAGGGCCCGCTGCATCTGCTCCTGCCGGACGAGAAGGTGGTCTCCCAGGAGGCCCTCTACAACCCGCGTCTGCGGCGCCGTTATCCGATCGCCGACGGCATCCCGCAGCTGCTGCCGTCCTCCGGGGAGCAGGTCTCCGAGGACGAACACGAGGAACTGCTGAAGCGGATGGTTCCATGACGACGACCCGTACCCTGGCCGCCCGGCTGGCCCCGCACCTCCCGGCCCGCCTGGTCGCGGCCGCCGCGCGAGCCGTCTATCCGCGCTTCGAGCCCGAGCTGGCCCGGCTCGCCGACCTGTGCCCGGCCGACTGCGGGACGGCCGTCGACGTCGGCGGCTGGTACGGCCCCTGGACGCGCCGGCTGTGCGGACGGGCGCGCCGGGTGGTGACGATCGAGCCCGTCCCTCACCTGGCGCGGCTGCTGTCCGCGACGGCCCCGCCGAACGTCCGCGTGATCCGGGCGGCCGCCTCGGACCGCCCCGGCACGACCCGCCTGTGGCTGCCGCCGGACGACGCGGGCGACCGGGGCGTGTCCTCCCTGATCCGCCGCGACATCCACGACCGTGCCCTCCAGGTCCCCTGCATCACACTGGACGACCTGGCCCTCAAGGACGTCGGCTTCGTCAAGATCGACGTGGACGGGAACGAACTGGCCGTGCTGCGCGGGGCGACGGCCCTCCTCGCCCGCGACCGCCCGGCCCTGTTCGTGGAACTGGAGTCCCGCATCGCACCGATCACCCCGGTGCTGACGTATCTGTCCCTGCTCGGCTACGACGGCTGGGTCCTGCCGGCCGACACCTGGGTCCCGTTGAAGACCTTCCCCTTGGAGGCCCACCAGACGCAGACCGCGCACGTCGCCTCCGACGGTCTGCTGCGCCGCGTGATGCCCTTCCGCAGCCGCCCCCGGTACGTCAACTCCGTCCTGTTCCTCCCGGACGGCCGCGTCCCGGGCGGGGATGCCGGGATGGGCGACGATGGTTCCCATGCCGCCCACTCCGAAGCGCCCCGCTGACCCCTTCACCCGCCTCGACTTCCAGCTGGTGCTGCTGCGCCGCATGGCCGACCACAATCCGGACCTGGTGGAGGACGCCCGCCACGAACTGGGCGTGTCGATCGCGGAGATGCGCGAGGCCAACAAGCGGTGGCAGGCGATGCTCCGCTCCCCGCGCGCCCGTCCGGCGGCCTCCCGCTACCGCTCGATCCTGGGCATCCCGGACTCCACGACCCCCCGCCGCATCGGCGACCTGGACTGCGAGGCCTGGCTCTGGCCCCTCCCCCTCTGGCCCGATCTGCGCTTCGAGGTGCTCGTCGGCCCCACCGGCGCGGTCTGGAACGAGTGGCTGGTCCGCGCCCCGGGAGTGCAGGGCCCCGACCTCCGCACCCTCGACGACCTGACCCCCTGGTCCTGCACGGTCGACGAGGCGGCCCGCGCCTTCGCCCCGGCCCGCCCCCTGGAGGGCACGGCCCCGACCCGCTGGGGCCTGGCCTTCACGGCTCCGGACGCCGAAGGGATCCGGCGGGAGGTGGTCGCCGAGTTCACCTGGGGCTTGCTGCAGCGGACGGCGGTGGTCGGCTGAAGCTAGCGTCCGGCGGCCACCAGGATCGCGTCCCTGACCAGCGGCACCGAGTCGGGATGCAGGAACAGGAAGAGGTTCGGCTCGACCAGCTCCAGCTCCATCACCCGGGGCTCCCCGTCCTCCCCGTCCACGAGGTCCACGCGCGCGTACAGCAGCTCCGGTGCGTCCGGTACGGCCGCCAGGGCGCGTTCGGCGACGGAGAGTTCGGCGGGCGTGGGCCGCCAGGGCTCCAGATCCGGGTGGGGCACCTTGTCGGCGTCGTATGCCGTGCCCCGGTCCAGGACGGCTCCCTTGCGGCTGGCGTGCACGAGGCGGCCGCCGAAGAACTGCAGGGCCCGCTCACCGGCCACGTCGATGCCCCGCATGTACGGCTGCACCATCGCGGTGAAGCCCTCCTCGTGCATGCGCGCGAGATGGCGTACGGCCGTGTCGTGGTCGTCGGGCGTGTAGCGGGCGGCATAGCGGGCGCCCGCACCGGAGGTGGGCTTGATCACGTACTCGTGGTCGCCGGGGAGGTCGGCCGGGTCACCGGGGGCCATGTAGCGGGTGGGGACCGTGGGCACGCCGGCCGCCGTGAGATCCCCGAGGTAGCGCTTGTCGCTGTTCCAGCGGATCACCTCGACCGGGTTGGCGAGCCGGGTGGCGCTCCCGCACTTCTCCGCCCACGCCAGGAATTCGTCCGCCCGCCAGCTGTAGTCCCAGGTCGAGCGGATGACGGCGAGGTCGTAGCCGGCCCAGTCGACCTCCGTGTCGTCCCAGAACACGGCGTCCGCCTCGGCTCCCGCCTCGCGCAGCGCCCGCAGCAGCACGGGGAGGTCGCCGTCCCTGCTGGGCTCCGGCCGGGGGTCGTAGGTGACGAGGGCGACGCGGGGCACGGCAGGACTCCGATCCGGTACGGGGGGGGGGGACGATCCGCCTGGCAGGTTAACCGCCGCCCCCGCAACCGC
This sequence comes from Streptomyces sp. HUAS ZL42, assembly GCF_040782645.1. Lineage (GTDB taxonomy): Bacteria > Actinomycetota > Actinomycetes > Streptomycetales > Streptomycetaceae > Streptomyces. The sequence goes on along the minus strand of NZ_CP160403.1, from coordinate 6,712,165 downwards.
GGCAACCCATTTGACCTTCACCTTTGGTGAAGCCCCAGCATCGGTGGCGGAACACGAGAGAGACGGGGTGCGCATGGACATGCTCACGATCGGCGCCTTCGCCAGGGCGTGCCGGCTGTCGCCCAAGGCCCTGCGGCTCTACGACGAGCTGGACCTGCTGCGGCCCGCCCGCGTCGACCCGGACACCGGGTACCGGTACTACGCGGTCGGGCAGCTCGAGCGTGCGCGGCTGGTGGCGTGGCTGAGGCGGCTGGGCATGCCGCTGGCCCGGATCCGTGAGGTGTGCGCGCTGGAACCCGCGGCCGCCGCCCGGGAGATACGTGCCTACTGGGCGCGGGTCGAGGCGGAGACGGCGGTGCGGCGCGACCTCGCCGCGTTCCTCGTGGACCACCTGTCAGGCACACCGGGAAAGGACACAGCCATGCTGGAACTTCGTTACTCCGCCCACTCGGACCGGGGCCACGTCCGGCCCGCCAACCAGGACACTGCGTACGCGAGTGCACGACTGCTCGCCGTCGCGGACGGGTTCGGGCCGGCCGGCGGGCCCGCGAGCAGCGCCGCCGTGGAGGCGCTGAAATTCCTGGACACCGAGGAGGTGCCCGCGGGCAGCGTGCTCAACCTGCTGGAGGACGCCGTGCGGGGCGCCACGGAGGCCGTGCGGGACGTCGCCGAGGGCACGGACGAGATCGGTACGACACTGACCGCGCTGCTGTGGACCGGCTCCCAGCTGGCGCTCGTGCACATCGGTGACTCGCGTGCCTATGTGCTGCGCGAGGGCGGGCTGTTCCGCATCACCCACGACCACACCGTCGTGCAGTCGATGCTCGACGAGGGGCGGCTGACCCCGGAGGAGGCCACGGCCCACCCGCAGCCCGCCCTGCTCCTGAAGGCCCTGAGCGGTGGCGCCCCGGGTACGCCGGACCTGCGTCTGCACGAGGCCCGCCCCGGTGACCGCTACCTGCTGTGCTCCGACGGGCTGTCCGGGGTCGTCCCCGACGACCGGATCAGGGAGCTCCTCGGCTCGGTTCCGGCCCCGGACGCGGCCGTACGGGCCCTGGTGGGCGCGGCGAACGACGCGGGCGGGCCGGACAACGTCAGCTGCGTGGTCGCCGATGTGGTGGAGGCGGCGGCCTGACCAACACCCTTGTCCGTACGGCAGATCGGCCCATGTCGATCTCCGGAACGGACGCGTACGACTCCACCGGCCATCTGCCCCCGCTCGTCGAACGAGCCCTCGCCGCCGCCCGCGCCCACCGTTTCCCGTACTCCTGCCGCCCCGAACAGGGCCGCCTGCTGCACGCCCTCGCGGGCGGCGCCCGCGGCCTGATCGGGGAGACCGGCACGGGGTTCGGGGTGGGCCTGGCCTGGCTCGCCTCCGGCGCGGGCGACGGCGTACGGCGTGTCAGCGTGGAGCGTGACCCGGAGCGCGCCCGGGTCGCCGCGGAGGTGTTCGCGGACCGGCCGGAGGTGGAGGTGCTCACCGGCGACTGGGAGCGGATCGGCGAGCGGGGGCCGTACGACCTGCTCGTGCTGGACGGCGGTGGACAGGGGAAGACGGAGGGTGATCCGGCAGCCGACGTCGGGCGTCTGCTGGTCCCCGGCGGGACGGTGGTCCTGGACGACTTCACCCCGGCGACCGGCTGGCCGCCGCTCCACGAGGGCGCTGTGGACCAGTCCCGGCTGCAGTGGCTCGCCGCGGCCGGGACAAGCTGACCGTGGAAGTGACGGGGATCAATCTCCGGCAGCGCCTGATTTCCCCGACCCTGGTGTAGGAACGATGTTGTGCCAGGTCCCCGACCCCGAGGAGTCGTCGCGTGTCCTCCCTCTTCCCGGCCCTGAAGGACGGCCCCGGCGAGCAGGTCGCCCTGCGCTTCGGTGACCGTTCCCTGACGTACGCCGAGCTCGCGGCCGCGGCCGGGGCCGTCGGTGAGCGGATCCGCGGGGCACAGAGGGTCGCCGTCTGGGCGACCCCCTCCCTGGAGACGGCCGTCGGGGTCGTGGGCGTGCTGCTCGCCGGGGTGGCCGCCGTACCGCTCAACCCGAAGTCGGGGGAGAAGGAGCTCGGGCACATCCTGTCCGACAGTGCGCCTTCGCTGCTCCTGGCCGCTCCCGGCGAGGAACTCCCGGAAGCGGTAGGACACTTGGCGCGCGTGGACGTCGACGTACAGGCCACCGGACCGGCCCCCGACGACCGGTCGGCCGCGGACGAGGACCCCGCCCTGGTCGTCTACACCTCCGGCACCACCGGTCCGCCCAAGGGCGCCGTCATCCCCCGCCGTGCGATCGCCGCCACCCTGGACGCCCTCGCCGACGCCTGGCAGTGGACGGGCGAGGACGTGCTGGTGCACGGGCTGCCGCTGTTCCATGTGCACGGGCTGGTGCTGGGCATCCTGGGCCCGCTGCGGCGCGGCGGCGGTGTCCGTCACCTCGGCCGGTTCGGCACCGAGGGCGTCGCCCGCGAGCTGAACACCGGCGCGACCATGCTGTTCGGGGTGCCGACGATGTACCACCGCATCGCCGAAGCACTGCCCACGGACCCCGAGTTGGCCAAGGCGCTCGGTGGCGCACGGCTGCTGGTCTCCGGCTCCGCCGCCCTCCCGGTGCACGACCACGAGCGGATCACGGCCGCGACCGGGAGGCGGGTCATCGAGCGGTACGGCATGACGGAGACGCTCATGAACACGAGCGTCCGCGCCGACGGCGAGGCACGGGCGGGAACGGTGGGCGTGCCGCTGCCTGGCGTGGAGCTGCGGCTGGTGGAGGAGGACGGGTCGGCGGTGACGTCGTACGACTCGGAGACCGTCGGCGAGATCCAGGTGCGCGGCCCGAACCTGTTCACCGAGTACCTCAACCGGCCCGACGCGACCGCCGCCGCCTTCACCGCCGACGGCTGGTTCCGCACCGGCGACATGGCGGTGCGCGACCCCGACGGTTACGTCCGGATCGTCGGCCGCAAGGCCACCGATCTGATCAAGAGCGGGGGTTACAAGATCGGGGCCGGTGAGATCGAGAACGCGCTTCTGGAGCATCCGGGGGTGCGGGAGGCCGCCGTCACCGGGGAGCCGGACGCCGACCTGGGTGAGCGGATCGTCGCCTGGATCGTCCCTGCGGATCCCGCGTCGCCGCCCGCCGAAGGGGAGTTGGCCGACCATGTGGCGCGCCGGCTCGCCCCGCACAAGCGGCCGCGTGTGGTCCGCTACCTCGACGCCCTGCCCCGCAACGACATGGGGAAGATCATGAAGCGGGCGCTGACGTCGTGAGCGGGCGCCTCACGGCCCGGCAGGCCGTCGCCCTCGTGGCCGACGACTTCACCGAACTCCCTTACTCGTCAAGGGAATCGGGGCCCGACGGCCCGCTCGGCTGGCAGGGTTACGACGCCTCGCGCGCCCGCGCCGCCGAGCGCACGGGCGAGTCGGAGTCCGTGGTGTGCGGCACGGCGGGCGTCGAGGGCACCCGGGCCGTGCTGATCGCCTTCGAGTTCGGCTTCCTGGGCGGCTCTCTGGGCGAGCGCACCGGCGACCGGCTCGTGGCGGCGTACGAGTACGCGCGTGAGCGGCGGCTGCCGGTCGTGCCGCTGGTCGCGACGGGCGGCAGCCGGATGCAGGAGGGCATGCTCGCGCTGGCCCAACTACAGCGGGTGGCACGGCAGTCGGCGCTCACGCGGGAGGCGGGGCTGCCCCAGGTCGCCGTGTTGCGGGATCCGACGACCGGCGGGGGCTGGGCCACCCTCGGCGCGGGCGCCGACGTGATTCTCGCGCTGCCCGGCGCGCAGGTCGGCTTCGCGGGCTCCCGGGTACGGCCGCCGGACGCGGACCCGGCGGCGTACACGGCCGAGGCGCAGGTCGCGACGGGGTCGGCGGACGCGGTCGTACGGCCGGAGGAGCTGCGGGAGACGCTGGGGCGGTGGCTGCGGCTGCTGACGTCGCCGTCGACCGAGCCTGCGCCGGTTCCACACGCCCTCGGGGCGAGGGGTCTCCCGGCCACCGGCTGGGACGCCGTGCGGCGCGCCCGCTCGCCTCAACGCCCCCGCGCCGGGCGCTACTTGGACGCCTACTTCACGCATCGTGTCGCGATCGGCGGCGACCGCTGCGGGGGGACCGACCCCGAGGGCATGCGGTGCGGGTTCGGGGCGCACGACGGCCGTACGATCGCCTACGCCGCGCAGACCGGGGCAGCGACCCGCCCGGCCGGCTACCGCACCGCCGCCCGGCTGATCCGGCTCGCGGACCGGCTCGGCATCCCGGTGCTGACGCTGGTGGACACCCCGGGGGCGGCCAATGACGCGGAGGCGGAGCGGCAGGGCGCGGGCGCGGCGATCGCGGACCTCTTCGGCGTGGTGGCCGCCGCGCGCACGCCCGTCACCACCCTGGTGATCGGCGAGGGCGGCTCCGGCGGGGCGCTGGCGCTGGCCGCGCCCGGCAACACCTGGGCCACGCCCGACAGCTATTTCTCGGTGATCGCCCCGGAGCTCGCGGCGGCGATCCTGAAGCGGCCGCCGGAGGAGGTCGAGGCGACGGCCGGTCAGCTCCGCCTGCGTCCACAGGACCTGGTGGAGCTGGGGGTGATCCGGGGCATGGCGGACGTCGGCCACCCCTGAGCCTGCTGAAGAAGACGACCGGGGCGCCGTGGAAGGGGCGGGCCGTACGCCGCTGCCTCGAGCGGTACCGCCTGCCTCTCGCCGGTGTCCACGACCGCGGCGAGTACCTGGGCCTCCTCCTCCACCCCGACTGCCTCCTGCGCGCCCTGCGCTCCCCGGCTGCGCCCTCCCCCGTCGAGCAGCGCCCGCGCGAGGCGGGCTGCGAGATCACCGTCTCCTCCCTCGCCCCGTCCTGGAGGCCGCGCGTTCCCTCCAGAGCCTGTCCGGCCGGCCGGCGTCGGCGAAATCCCCCGTTCGGCGGCACCCCGCCCGGGCGCCTATAAAAGGCGCCCTCGCCTCCGTCCCCGCACGATGCGAAAAGAGGCCTGCCGTCCGGCGGCCCCACGGTCTGTGCTCTCGGGAGGACCTGCCATGACCGCCAGTCTGGAGCAGCTGCGCCGCTGCCACTTCGCCGTCGACCTGGGCGCGGCTCGCACCCGCGTCTACGTCAAAGGCGCCGGACTCGTCGTCGACCAGCCCTCCGCCGCCGCCGTGAACACCCGTACCGGCGCGCTGATCGCTGTCGGCGAGTTCGCGGAGAAGATGACGGGCCGCACCCCGCACTACATCCGTGTCGTCCGCCCGGTCTCCGGCGGCACGGTCGTCGACATCGAGATGGCACAGCGCATGCTGCGGCATCTGATCGGTGACAAGATCCGCCGTTCACTGCGCCGCAAGCCCCGGCTGCGCGCCGCCGCCTGCACGCCGCACGACGCGGACCCGCTGGCGCAGCGCGCCGCGATCGAGACACTCGTCGGCCTCGGCGCCCGCCGCGTGGAACTCGTGGACACCCTCATCGCGGCCGCCGTCGGCTGCGGACTCCCGGTCGAGCAGCCGGAAGGCACCATGATCATGGTGTGCGGCGCGGCCGCGACCCAGGTGGCGGTCCTCTCCCTCGGCTCGATCGTGACCGCCGAGCGCATCCCGATCGGGGGCGAGGCGGTCGACCACGCGATCGTCCAGCATCTGCGCCACGAGCACGAACTCATGCTCCCCAGCCAGTCCGTACGACCGCTGCAGCTCGCGCTCTCCGGCAACGGGCTCACCCAGCAGGGGCCGGCGTCGACGGAGATCCACGGGCGGGACGTGGCCACGGGCCTCGCCCGTTCCGTGAAGGTCGACACCGCCGCCGTGCGCGACGCGATCGAGACCCCGCTGACCGCCGTGCTCGACGGCATCGGCAGGGTTCTGCGGGACTGCCCGCCGGACCTGGTCGCCGACCTCGCCGACCGCGGGATCATGATGGTCGGCGGCAGCGCCCTGCTCCCGGGCCTCGACCAGATGCTCCGGCAGGCGACCGGCATGCCGGTGCACATCGCCGAACGCCCGGACGTCTGCGCCGCGATGGGTCTGGGCGCCATGCTGGAGGGCAAGATCCAGCCGCTGGAACTGGACCCGCTGGGCACCTGAGCACGGCGAGGGACACGCGGGCCGTCAGCCGCCCGTCACCCGCGCGATGTCGTCCACCAGCCTCGGCGCCACCTGCCCAGCCGCCTGCGTGTCCCCGCGGTCGGCCGCCTCGCGCGCCTCGCGCAGGTCGGCCGTGACGGCGGCGGCCGCGGCGGAGTCGTCGCGCAGGCGCTGCCAGGCGAGTTCGAGGCTGGTGACGTCGCCCGCGACCGCTCCCTCGTCGCCGGCGGCCGCGTCGATGCCCAGCTGGTGTGCCCACAGGGCGAACCGGTCCAGGTCGACGGTCCGTACGGGCTCGTAGCGCAGTCTCAGGTCGGTGGTGTTCTGCGCGACCCGCAGCGCCGCCTCGCGCGCCTCCGCGGCCTCCCCCGCGCCGACGGCCTCGTCGAGGGTGTCGAGGTCGCGGCTCATCTGCCGTTCCAGCAGCGGCGGTACGGCGTCGGAGCCGCGGTACGCCGTCCAGGCGGCGTGCACCGCGCGGGCGTCCGCGTCGGTGACCTCGCCGTCCTGCGCCGCGCTCGCGGCCCGGTCGAGGGCGGCCAGGCGGGCCGGCAGCGGCCCCGGCTTCGCGTCGGTCGGTACGGCGAGCGACACCGCCTCCAGATCACCGCCGTCGTTGCCGGTGGAGAACTCCCCGTACCCGGGGGCGAAGACCTTGTCCTCGGTCGAGCCGTCCATGTGCAGTTCGCGGACGGTCATCGCGCCTTCGATCCTGCCGTACGGGCCGTCGGCCGTCTGGTTCACGGCCTTCACGGTGACCTCCTCGAAGACGACTCCGGGGAGGTTCTCGGGACGGTACACATCGCCCTTCTGCGGATGCGCGGGCATGATCATCGCGCCGGGCGCCTCGTCCTTGCCCGCCTGCCAGGTACCGTCCGTGTTCGCGACGACGCCGTCCTCGTAGTTGAAGACGTCCTCGCCGAGATACCAGACGGAGCCGTCGTCGGCCTGTGCGTACCAGTCGAGGGCGACCTCCTGGATGCGGCCGTCCGCGTAGGCGACGTACTGCGAGGTCAGGGCGTCGATCGTCCGGCCGTCCCAGGTGATGGTCCTGGTGCCGGGCAGCAGGCTGACCTCGGAGCGGAACGGCTCGTCGTCCGTCTGCCCGCCGTAGATCGTCTGGGTCACCCGGGCCGTGGGGTGCAGGGGATTGGTGATCCGGGTGGGGTGGGTGAAGACCGGCTTCGCGAGGTCGACGCGGGCGCTCTCGGGTGCCAGCGGAAGGCATTCGGATCCGGTCCTGCCGGTGTCCTCGTCCACGACGTGCACGCAGTCGTCGGCGCTCGCCTGCGAGGCCCCGCCCGAGGAGCAGGCCCCGGTCAGCAGGACGGCGGCCCCCAGGACGGGCCACAGGGTCCTGCGGTTCTTGCGGTCGTAGTGGTGGGCGTTCATGACGGCCTCCTCGGCGGACGTCCCGAGCGTCCCGCACCGCGGCTGAACGGACCCTGAACGAAGCTGACGGAGCGTTCAGTTCCGCTCCCCCGACGGCAGCACCACCGTCACCCGCACCCCGCCCAGCTCCGGCGCCTCACCGACCTCCACCGTCCCCCGGTGCGCGGCCGCCACCTCCGCGACGATCGCCAGGCCCAGGCCGGAACCCCCGGCGTCCCGGGCACGGGACTCGTCCAGCCGTACGAAACGGTCGAGGACCCGTTTGCGGTCGGCGGCCGGAATGCCCGGCCCGTCGTCGTCCACGAGCAGCCGTACCCGCCCGTCGCCCGTGTCGGCGAGGGTGAACGCCACGCGCGCGTGGGCGTACCGTGCCGCGTTCTCGCCCAGGTTGCGCACCAGGCGCCGCAGCGCGTCCTCGTCGCCGGTCACCCTGGCCGCGCCGACACCTGTGCCGTCGACACGCAGGCCGGTCGCCGACCGCAGCCGCCGTACCTCCTCCAGGACCAGGTCGTCGAGGTCGACCGGCCGCCGCCCGGCCCGCAGCAGCACGCTCTCGTCGGCGCGGGCGAGCAGCAGCAGGTCGTCGACGAGCCGCTGCATGCGTACGGCCTCGTCGCGCACCGTCCCGGCCAGCGTCCCCGCGTCGGCCCGCTCGGGGTGGGCGAGGGCGACCTCGGCGTGCTGGCGGACCGTGGCGACGGGTGAGCGCAGCTCGTGCGAGGCGTCGGAGACGAAGCGGCGCCGGGCGGCCTCGGCGCGGTCCACGCGGCGCAGAGCGCGGCCGACGGCGGCCCAGGTCGCGGCGGCGGCGAGCAGGAGCAGCACGGGTACGCCGATGAGGAGCAGGTGGGTGACGGTCGCGACGGCCTCGGCGACTCCGGCGGGCGTCCTGCCGTCGAGCACGACGAGTTCGCGGCCGTCGTCGCGCGCGCCGACCGCGACGACCAGGAAGGGGTCCTCGTCCAGCGGGGTGTGCACGGAGGTGTCCCCGCCGGGCCGCAGCCGGGCCACCGGCGGCCGCCCCTCGACGTTCCCGCTGGCCGCCACGACCGTCCCGGCCGCGTCGACGACCTGCAGGAACTCCTCGTCGGGATCGGCCACGGTCAGCTCGGGCACCCCGCGGCCCGCCTCGATGACCCGGGCCACCTGCTGCGCCCGGGCGCGCGCCGCGTCCCGTACGTCGTTGCTGAGTTCCGTCCGCAGCCCGAGCACGAGCGCGAGACCTCCGGCGACCAGGGCGAGCGCGACCGCGAGCACGGCGACGGCCGTGGCCCGCACCCGTACGGCACGCAGCCGCGCCCTGGAGCCGTGTTCAGCCGTCATCGGGGACCAACCGGTATCCGTGCCCCCGCACCGTCGTCAGCGAGTGGCGCCCGAAGGGCCGGTCGACCTTGTTGCGCAGCCTGCGCACGTACACCTCGACGATGTTGGGGTCGCCCTCGAAGTCGTCGCCCCAGACGTGGTCGAGGATGACCCGTTTGGACACCGCCTCCCCGGCCCGCCGCAGCAGGAACTCGAGTACGGCCAACTCCCGTGCGGTGACCTCCACTTCACGGCCGGCCCGGGTCACCGTCCGGGTCGCCGGGTCGAGCCGCAGGTCCCCGGCGGCGAGCACGGCGGGCCGCTGGTGCGCCTCCCGCCGCAGCAGGGCGCGCAGATGGGCGAGGAGTACGGCGTAGGAGACGGGCTTGGTCAGATAGTCGTCGGCGCCGGTGTCGAGGCCCTCGATCTCGTCCCACTCGCCCTCCTTGGCGGTGAGCATGAGGATCGGCGTCCAGTCGCCGTCGGCGCGCAGGGCCCGGCAGACCCGGTAGCCGTTGAGGCGCGGCAGCATGATGTCGAGGACGATCGCGTCGTAGCTGTTCTCCCGGGCCAGCCACAGCCCGTCCACGCCGTCGGGCGCCACGTCGACGGCGAACCCCTCGGCCTCCAGACCGTCCTTGAGCCCGGCCGCGAACCGCTCCTCGTCCTCGACGACCAGCACGCGCATGCGTTCACGCTACGGCGTGCGGGGCGGGGCCGCCCTGTCGTCGGCGCTCAGTAGGGGAGGATCCGGCCCGAGGGAGTCCTGCGGTCGATCGGCATGTCACGGGGCGCGGCGGGGCGGCGGACGACGCGGATGCGGGTCTGGCGGTTCATGTTCGACCTCCTGGTGCATCGGGACTCATGGAGAGTTCGAGATGCCTCGAGTCCGATGCGACCAGCCTCCCCGCCGCGACGGTCCCGCACATCGTGCCCGTGGAGAGGCCTGAGCTGCTCCCGCGGCAGGAACCGGCGGGTACGGGCTACTCCTTGGGGAGGACGTCCGTCCCCGACGCGTCCCCTACCCATCGCCGAAGCGAGGCATGCCCACGTCAGTGAGATATGCCGCCGAAACATGCTGACGCCGCCGCGGCACCGCCCGGGCCCCGATTCCCCCCGTCTCCCCCGTCTTCCCCCTGGAAAGCGTGTTCCCACGCGTCCCGTTCGGCCGCGACGGCGTCTGCGTCCCATGGTGCGGGGGCCGCCCTGCTCGTCGACGCCGGACGCCCGGTCCCGCTGGAGACCCTGATCGACCGGGTGTGGGGCGAGGACCCGCCGGCCGAGGCCCGCGCGTCGCTCTACTCCCACGCCGCGAGGCTCCGCCGGACCCTGGCGGACGCGACCGGTGCCGAAGAGGGCACACCAGGACCGGGCCCCGCCCCGTCCAGGAACGGTACGTCGAGCCGGTAGGCCAGCCGGGCGGACGCCGAGCGGGCGGGGCTGCTGCGCGCGGCGTGCGCGCTGTGGCGCGGGGAGCCGCTCGCGGGGCTGCCCGGCGCGTGGGCGGCACGGGCCGGGGAGAGCTGGCGGCAACGGACGCCCGCCGCATGCCGCTGTACGAGGCGATGGCCCGGATCCGGGCGGGAGCCGCGCTGGCCGCGCTGCCCGGTGAACCGGCCGCCACCCGGGCGCAGTTGGCCGAGGCGGGACGGCTGGCCGAGCGCTGTGGAGCGCACGGCCTGTCGGCGCCGGCGGAGCTGGAGCGGCGGAGACTCACTGCATGACCCAGGCCTGATTGGTGTTGCCCGTGCAGGTGTACAGGGTCACCTTGCTGCCGTCCGCGATCGCCTGCCCGTTGACGTCCACGCAGTTGCCCGTTTCCTCGTTGACGATCTCGCCGCTGGAGTTCAGCACCCAGCGCTGCAACGCGTCACCGGTGTAGTCGGCGACGGTCTTGAGGGCGTAACTCCCGGCAGTCGCCGTCAGGTACCCGTGTTCGCCCTTCAGGGTGCCGTTCGAGCCGAACGTCCACGACTGCCCGACATCTCCCGTGCACGTTTTGATCGCGGCAGCGTACAGGTTCGCCGTCAGGCACCTGCCGGACTGCCTGCCCCGCAACGCGCCGGACGACACGGCCGTCCCGTCGTAGGCCGACGTCGCCGTCGCACCGGGGGTCGAGGCGGGCGGGTCGGTGTCGTCCGGTGCCGCGGCCGCTTCCCCGGCCCCGGAACTCCCGGGGTTGTCGGCTGTTCGCCCGACGGCCGCCTCGGCCGTCGGCCCGGAGGCCCCGTTGCTCTTCGAGTCACGGCTGGGGCCTGGACTCTCCACGGGACTTCCGCTCGCCGTCGGCACAACGGCGGTCGCGGTGACCGTCGCGGCGGATCCGGTCTTGTCCGCCGCATCGGCACCGGCATCCGCGGACGACGTCAGGGCTCGGTACGAAGCTGCGGCGACCAGCGCCGCGGCGACCACGGCGACCGCCGCGCCCACCGCCACGCGCCGGAAAGTACGACGCGACGGCGGCGCTTCCAACCGGGCGGTGGGCGGAAGTCCGTCGGCCCCGCGACCGGAGGACTCGCCCTGCACCGGGCTCTGCGGCCGAGGGAGATCCGGGGCCGGCGTGGACGACACGTCCGGTCGGGCGGTGCCGTCGAGCACGGCGGCGAGCAGCGCGTCCAGCCGGTCGGCGTCCGGCCGGGCCTGCGGGTCCGGTACGAGCAGCTGCGACAGCACCGGAGCCAGAGGGCCCGCGTGCACCGCCGGTGGCACCGGCTCGCCGAGCACGGCGGCAAGCGTGGCGAGGCCGGTGCCGCGCCGCATCGGGCTGGTCCCCTCCACCGAGACGTAGAGGGTCATACCGAGTGACCAGAAGTCGGATGCCGGGGCGTCGTCGGCTCCACGAATACGCTCCGGAGCCATGAACTCGGGCGAGCCGACCATTTCCCCGGTGTTGGTCAGCCGGCTCACCCCCGGCAGTCCGGCGATGCCGAAGTCGGTGAGCACCGCGGTCCAGGTGCCCGCCGGGCCTTCGCGCAGAAGGATGTTGGCCGGTTTGACGTCGCGGTGATGGACACCGGCGGCGTGGGCGGCGCGCAGCGCGGCCAGCACGTCACGGCCGACGCGGGCCGCCTCCCGGGGGTCCAACGGGCCTGTGTCCAGCCGGTCCTGAAGGGACAGTCCCGGCACGAACTCCATCACGAGCCAGGGGTAGGGGTCCGCGTCGACGATGTGGTGGATCGTCACCACGTTGGGGTGCCTCAGCCGGGCGAGCGCGCGGGCCTCGCGCAGCACCCGCTCGTGCTGCACGCGCAGGGATCCGGCATTCGCGGTGTCCCTCCGCGGATCGGCGGGGCGGACCTCCTTCAGGGCGACGTCGCGGTGCAGGACGGTGTCCCGCGCCCGCCACACCGTGCCCATGCCGCCGGTGCCGAGCCGCTCCAGCAGCTCGAACCGCCCGTCGATGATCCGTCCTGCGCCGTTCAACGGTTCCGTCCCTCGCGATTGACCGGTTGGTGCTCCGGGCGGGGTGACGGTGGAAGGCGGTCGGCATGGTGACCTGCGACCACCTCGGAATTCCTCGGGCGCCATGGAACAGCGAGCCACTCGCCCGGCCCGCCGAACGCTACGGGGCGATCAGGGTGAGGGCATCGGTAGAACTACGCAATCCCGCTACTGACACCGAAAGCCCGCGCCGGGGGCAGACGCGGGAAGACAGGCTCACCCGTCCCGGGCGATGCGGAACAGCCGTGCCCGTGGGCACTGTGGAACAAACCAAACCCGGCCAAGACCAGGGGAGGCGGTCAACGATGTGCCGCTGGCTCGCTTACTCGGGGACACCCGTCCTGCTCGACACCATCCTCTACAGACCGGCACACTCGCTGATCGACCAGAGCCTGCACTCCCGGCTGGGCGTCGAGACGACCAACGGCGACGGCTTCGGCGTCGGCTGGTACGCGCCGGATGTCGCGGACACCCCCGCGTTCTTCCGGGACATCGGCCCTGCGTGGAGCAACCGCAACCTCCGGGAGATCGCCGACCACGTCAGCTCTCCGCTGTTCTTCGCCCATATCCGGGCCACGACCGGTACCGCGGTGCAGCAGACCAACTGCCATCCGTTCCGCCACGGCCGCTGGCTGTGGATGCACAACGGGGCGATCGCCGAATTCGACCGGATCCGGCGTGATCTCGCGATGGCCGTCGACCCGGAGCTCTTCCCCGACATCGAGGGATCGACCGACTCGGAGATGATGTTCTTCCTGGCGCTGACCTTCGGCCTGGAGGAGGACCCGCCGGGGGCCGTCGCACGGATGGCGGGTCTGGTGGAGCGGACGGGGCACGACCACGGCGTGGAGTTCCCGCTGCAGATGACGGTCGCCGTGACCGACGGACAGAGCGTGTGGGCCTTCCGCTACTCCAGCCAGAAGTCCTCACGTTCGCTCTACTACAGCACCGCCGTGGAGACCCTGCGAGCGCTCCACCCGGACCTGGAGTTCCTCCGTGACGTGTCCGACGAAACCCGTCTCGTCGTGTCCGAGCCCCTGGGCGACCTGCCCGGCGCCTGGAACGAGGTCCCGGAGAACTGCTACGGCGTCGTACACCCCGGAGCGGACGCACTTCACCATTTCGCCCCGCAGCCCGTGTGACAGGAAGCGCGGCCTGCGACCGGGCGCTCACCGCGCCTCGGCGCGGCTCATCCGTGGCAGGGTGAGGGCGACCGTCAGGGCGGCGAGCAGGGCCGCCCCGCACGGCACCCAGTAGCCCGCCGGGGCCCCCGCCACGTCAATCAGCCACCCGGACGCGCCGTAGCCCAGCGCCACGCCGACGGAGAGGCCCGAGACGACCCAGGTGATGCTTTCGGTGAGCCTGGCGGCCGGTGCCAGGTGGGCCACCAGCGCCATCGCGGTGATCAGGGTCGGCGCGACGGACACGCCCGCCACGAACAGCATCCCCGCCAGCGCCGCCAGATTCGGCGCGAACAGCAGCGGTGCCATCGTCACCGCCATCGCGCAGACGCTGACCAGCAGCCGCCGCGTGATCGCCCCCCGCGGCCCGATCGCGCCGAAGACCGCGCCCGCCACGCCCGAGCCGAGCGCGTACACCCCGAGCAGCAGGCCGGAGAGCGCCTTGTGGTCGTGTGCGCCGGCGAACGCCACCGTCGCGACCTCCACCGAACCGTAGGACGCGCCCACCGACGTCAGCACCAGTACCAGCGGGGCGAGTCCCGGCAGGCGCAGCGCGGAGCCGACCGCACGTTGCCGCTCGGGGCGCACCGGCGGTTCCGTGCGCCGCTGGGCGGCGAACAGCGCGACACCGACGGCGAGCAGGACCGCGGCGGCGAGCGGTCCGGCCTCGGCGCTGCCCCTGGTCGACAGCGTGATCGCCAGGATCGGGCCGACGACGTAGATGACCTCGTCGAGCACCGACTCCAGCGAGTACGCGGTGTGCAGCAGCCCCGGTGACTCCCGGTGGATCTCCGCCCAGCGCGACCTGACGAGCGCTCCCATGCTGGGCATGCAGCCCGCCACCGCCGCCGCGACGTACAGCGTCCACTCCGGGGCGGAGTACCGGGCGCACAGCACCAGCGCGCCGATGGCGGCGACCGTCACGGCCATCGCCGGCAGGACCACGCGGCACTGGCCGTGCCGGTCGACCAGCCGGGAGATCTGCGGCCCGATCGCCGCGGCGGCGAGCGCCTGTGTGGCGGAGACCGAGCCGGCGAGCCAGTACTCACCACCCAGTTGCGACACCATGGTGACGATGCCGACGCCGATCATCGACAGCGGAAGGCGGGCGACGAAGCCCGCGGCGGAGAAGAGCAGGGTGCCTGCGGGAGAGAAGATCCGGCGGTAGTCGGAGAGCATGGGACTCCACGCTCCGTCAGGAGCCGAGCGGCGCTGGCGGATCCGGTCCGGTTTCCGCGCCCTCCATTTTCACGCATGGCACGCCGGTCCGCGACTTTCGCGCATGCCGCGGAATCACACGACGTGATGCGGCATCTCACGGTCCGCGTGCGGGAAATGGCGAGCCGGGTAAGACTGGATGCAAGACACGTCGATGTCTCGGCGAGAAGGAGCCCGCACACCGGCGACCGCGCATACCGGAAAACACATCCCACCGCAACCGCGTACACCGGCGATCGCGTTCACAGGCGAGAAGGGTCGAATCCCGGCCCCCCAGAGAATTCTCCTTCTCGGTCCGCCCGGCCAAGTAACCCTCCCAGGAGGTGCGTTGGGGTGAACGCGCGACTGCGAAGCCAGGCCGCGATGGCCGTTGTCAGCACATGTATCGTCGCACTGACCGCGCTCTATTACATATTTCCGGAACATCGGCTGATCTTCGTCGCCATTGGTGCGACCGGCGTCATCGGTATTGTCCTGGGTGTCTTTCTCAACCGTCCGGCGCATCGGCTTCCCTGGCTGTTGCTCGCCGCGGGAAACCTCACCTTCGCGGCGGGCGAGGCCACCCAGATCATCCTTATCGATTTGCTCCAGGAGGAGATGCCGTTTCCGTCACTCGCCGACGGCTTCTATCTCGCGGCATATCCGCTCTATGCCGCCGGCCTGCTGGGTTTCGTCCACTGGCGCACGGGATGGCGCGACCGGGCGAGCCTCGTCGACGCGCTGACACTGACGGTCGGTCTGGCGCTGCTGTCGTGGCTGTTCCTCATCGATCCGTTCGCCCACGTCGCGGGTCTCACCTGGGTGCAGAAGGCGTTCTCCATCGCCTATCCGCTGGGCGACATCCTCGTCCTGGCGATGCTGCTGCGCCTGCTGGCCGGCCGTGGCGGCAAGAGCCGCTCGCTCATGCTGCTCACCGCGGGCACCGTCGGCCTGCTCACCGCCGATGTGCTGTACGGCCTGATCCAGCTGAACGGAACGTGGCGCACGGGTACCGCGGTCGAACTCGGCTGGGCCGTCCTGTACGGAGCCTGGGCGGCCGCCGCGCTCGATCCGTCCATGCGGACGCTCACCGAGCCGGTGACGTGGCGTGCCGAGAGCAGCGCGGGCCGGCTGAGCCTGCTCACCCTGGCGTCGCTGATCGCGCCGGCCATCCTCCTGACGGAGGCGGTGCGCGGCGTGCGGGCCAACGTCGGCGTCATCGGGGTGTTCTCCGCGGTGCTCTTCCTCCTCGTGCTCTACCGCCTGGCGGGCGTGGTGGCGACCCACCAGCGGGCGGTCGGCCGGGAGAAGGTCCTGCGGATGGCGGTGTCGTCGCTGGGCGGAGCGGGCGATCAGCGGGATGTGGCCGGCGCCGTCCACTCGGCCGTGACGGGGTTGATGCAGCACAGCGCGCCACGCTCAGCGCTACTCAAGGTGACGGACGGCACGCTCTGGGTGAACGGAACGCAGGCCGCGGTGGCCGGCCCCGTGCTCGCGCGGGTGACCGAGGCCGTACGGGCCCTGACCGCGTCCGGCGAGAACCGTCTGCTGACCCTCGACGGTGTGGGGCCCGATCTCGCCGGTGCCCTCTCGGGCCCGGACGGGGAGGCGACGCGCCCCGGCCATGCGGTGGTCTGCCCGCTCACCTCGCAGGATCACCCCTCCGGCGATCCACTGATCGGGGCCCTGATCGTGGCCGGGGACGAACGGGACCTGCTGGTGCTCCGCGAGACGCTGGCGACGCTCGCCGCGCAGACGGCACTCGCCGTGACGCGCATAGCGCTCGCCCGGGAGGTCAGCCGGCGCAACAGCGAGGCGTACTTCCGCACGCTGGTGCAGAACGCCTCCGACGTCATCCTGATCCTCGACGACGCCGACGGGGTCCGTTACGCCAGTCCCTCCGCCGAACAGGTGCTGGGCGGTACGAGCCTGGAGGGCACCCACCTCATCGATCTGGTGCCGCCGCAGGACAGTCGCGCGGTGGTCGAGACACTCGCGCGGATACGGGCCGGCGAGTACCAGAGCAGGCGCGAGCACTGGCGCATGCTCCGCTCCGACCGGTCGTCCATCGAGGTCGAGGTGAGGTGGAGCGACCTGCGCGAGGAGGCGACCGTCGGCGGGCTGGTGCTCACCCTGCGGGACGTGACCGAACAGCTCAAGCTCGAACGCGAACTCACCCACCAGGCGTTCCACGACTCGCTCACCGGCCTGGCCAACCGGGTGCTCTTCCAGGACCGGGTCAGCCACGCCCTGACGCAGGCCCAGCGCGACGGCACGGTGGTCGGGGTGCTCTTCGTCGACGTCGACGACTTCAAGGTCGTCAACGACATCCACGGGCACAGCGTGGGCGACGAACTCCTGGTCGCGCTGTCGCTCCGGCTGCAGACCACCGTCCGTGCCTCCGACACCGCCGCGCGCATCGGCGGGGACGAGTTCGCACTGCTGGTGGAGGGCGCCATCGCCCCGGAGGGCGTGGAGCGGTTCACCGAACACGTGATGTCCGTGTTCGCCGAGCCGTTCCGGCTCAGTGTGGGGCCGATGAGCATATACGCCAGCGTCGGCGTCGCGACGACGGAGGACAGCATCGACTCGGTCGAACTGCTGACCCACGCCGATCTCGCGCTGTACGCGGCGAAGACGGCGGGCAAGCGGCAGTGGCGCCGCTACCGTCCGGAGCTGCAGAGCGGCATGGCCGAACGTGCCAAGTTGCAGGAGGGCCTGGACAACGCGCCGATCGAGACGTCGTTCCTGGTGCTGTACCAGCCCATCGTGGAGCTGGCCAGCGGGCAGATCAAAGGCTTCGAGGCGCTCGTGCGCTGGCCCCACTCCACGCGCGGCATGGTGATGCCGGAGCAGTTCATCACGCTGGCCGAGGAGAGCGGGCAGATCGTCCCGCTGGGCGCCTGGGTGCTCGACCAGGCGGCGACCGAGGCCGTCCGGTGGCACGACTCCGTGCTGCGCGACCGGATCGACGACCGCAAACCCCCGTACATCAGCGTGAATGTGTCGCCGCGTCAGTTCCGCGACGAGGAGTTCTACAACGTGGTCCGGCGCGCTCTGGACCTCTCCGGCATCGAACCGTCGTCTCTCGTGCTGGAACTGACCGAGAGTGTACTGATGTACAACGACGAACGTATTCTGCGGGAGATGAGTTCGCTCACCGACCTCGGGATCCGTATCGCCATCGACGACTTCGGAACGGGCTACTCGTCGCTGAGCTATCTGCGCGAGTTCCCCATCTCGATCCTCAAGATCGACAAGTCGTTCGTCGACGAACTCGGGCGCTCGCCCGAGCAGTACGCCCTGGTCGAGGGCATCACGCATCTCGCGGACACACTGGGTCTCACGGTGATCGCCGAAGGAGTGGAGAACGTGAGGCAGCAGGAGTTGCTGATCTCCATGGGCTGCCGGCTGGGCCAGGGATACCTCTTCGCCGAGCCGATCAGCGCCGAGGAGTCGGAGCACCTCGTCCTCGCGCCGCCGCTCGGCCGCCTGGCCGGAGTGCCCGGGGCACCCGCGAAAGGGAAGCGGTGAGAGCGGCGGCTCTCTCCCGCGAGGGGCGCAGGTCGTGCTCCGCAGTCCCCCGCGCGAGGCAGGAGGCCCAAGGTGACGGAACGTGATCGCCCACCGGAAGAGTCCGCTGCGCCGTGCGTCGTGCTGCGCAACGACGAGGACCAGTACGCGATCTGGCCCGCCGATCGACGGGTTCCGGCCGGCTGGCGCCGGATCGGCGAAGCGGCGTCCCCCGAGTCGTGCGCGAGTCTGGTCGACCGCCTGTGGACGGACATGCGGCCCGCAAGCGCCCGCGCCGAGGGGCAGCTCGCGGAGGCCGGGCCGAGGACCGTGCCCGAGCTGGTCCGGGAGCGGGCCCGGCGCGAGCCGTCCGCGCTCGCGGTGCTCTCGGACGAGGGCCGGCTCAGCTACGCCGAGCTGACCGGCCGCGCCGACCGGCTCGCCCAGGAGCTTCGTGAGTCGGGCGTCGGCGCGGAGTCCGTGGTCGCCGTGTGCCTCGACCGTGTGCCCGAGCTGATCGTCGCGCTGCTTGCGGTGCTGGGCTCCGGCGGCGCGTTCCTGCCCCTCGACCCGGCGACACCGCGGCAGCGTGTGGCCGCACTGATCAAGGAGACCGGTTCACGTCTCATCGTCTCGAGCCACGAGCACGCCCCCCTGTTCGCGGAGTGCGGGGCACGGGTCGCGTACGCCGAAGAAGCGGCCACGCGGACACCACCGGAGACACCCCGGTCCCCGGCCCCCGGCCCCCGGCCGGACGACCTCGCCTACGTGATCTACACGTCCGGATCCACGGGGCCTCCCAAGGGCGTGATGATCAGCCACCGGTCGCTGACCCACTCCCTCACCGCGACGGCCCGGGCCTACGAACTGACGCCCGGTGACCGGGTGCTGCACGCGGCGGCGCTCGGCTTCGACACCTCGCTCGAGCAGATCTTCGCCACGCTGATCAGCGGTGCGACGCTCGTCCTCGCGGGCACCCGGACGTGGGCGCCCACCGACCTGCTGCACCGCCTCCCGGAGTACGGCATCACCGTCGCCGACCTGACCCCCGCCTACTGGCATCGGATCGTCTCCGTCGCGGACCGTGGCGAACTCGCCTCGCTGCGGCTCGTCATCGTCGGCGGCGAGATCGTCACGGCGAAGGACTGCCGCGCCGCGCTGCGCCGGATCCCCGGCGCACGGCTCGTCAACGCCTACGGGCTCACCGAGACCACCATCACCTCCACGCTCTGCGACCTGGACGAGGAGGTGCTCGCCGCGCCGGACACCGCCGTCGCACCGATCGGCAGGCCCCTGGAGGGCGATCTCGTCCATCTGCTCGACGCCGACATGCGCCCGGTGCCGCCCGGCGTGCGCGGCGAGATCTACATCGGCGGGGCGGGCCTGGCACGCGGTATCTGGCGGCAACCCGCCCTGACCGCACGGCAGTTCCTGCCCGACCCGCTCGGCTTCGCACCCGGCGACCGGATGTACCGCACCGGGGATCTGGGCCGCCGGCGACCGGACGGCAACGTGGAGGTCCTGGGCCGGGTCGACGACCAGATGAAGATCCGCGGGTTCCGCGTGGACCCGGCCGAGATCGAGGCCGAGCTCGTCTCGCTTCCCGAGGTCGGCCAGGCGATGGTCGTGGCGCGGGCCCGCGACAACGGGGACCGGGACCTCATCGCGTACTACACGCCGACCGCGCCGCCCGACGACGAGGCCGCGCTGCGCGGACGGCTGCGGTCGTCGCTCGCGGAGGTCCTGCCCGGCTACATGATCCCGGCGGCGTTCCACTCGGTGGAGGAGCTGCCCGTAGCGCCCAGCGGAAAGCTCGACCGCAAGACCGAGCCGGCGCCCAGGACCGCGGCGACGACGGCCGTCCCCGACGACCGTCCGGTGCCGCGCGGACTGGCCCAGTTGTGGAGCCAGATCCTGGGTGTGGAGCACGTCCGGCCGCAGGACGACTTCTTCGAGCTGGGCGGCAACTCGCTGCTGGCCATGGAGATGCTCGCCCGCACCCGCGTCATCTTCGGCATCGGCGTCACCCAGATCCGCGAGCTGACCCGTTCCCTGCTGCAGCGACCGGTGCTCGCCTCGTTCACCGAGGCCGTGCGCCAGGCCCGGGCCGGCACACTCGCCCATCCGGAAGGCGGAAGCGTCCACTTCGCCGCCGAGATCGACCGGCCCGTCCCCGTGGTGGGCGGCGAAGCGCCGGCTCCGCACCCCCGGCGCCCGGGCGACGTCCTGCTGACGGGGGCCACGGGGTTCTGCGGCGCGTACATGATCGACGAGCTGCTGCGCAGGACGACAGGGCGGATACTGTGCCTGGTCCGTGCCTCCGACGAGCAGGACGGCATGGAGCGGCTGCGCGCGAGCCACCAGCAGTACGTCCTCGGCGATCTGTCCAGCTCGCGCGTCCAGCCGGTCGTCGGCGACCTGGGCAAGCCCGGACTGGGGCTGCCGGCAGGCCGGTTCGAGGAGCTGGGCTCGACCATCGACGTCGTCTACCACTTCGGCGGCCAGGTCAACTTCATCTACTCGTACCACGACCTGCGCGCGGCCAACGTCGAGGGCACCTGCGAGCTCATCCGCCTCGCCGCCCCCAGGGCCGTCCCCGTCCACTTCACCTCCAGCATGGCGGTGATCGCCGGATTCGGGCCGGCGGGGGTGCACGAGATCACGGAGAGCACGCCGCTGCGCTTCCCCGAGTATCTGTCGGTGGGCTACGTGGAGAGCAAATGGGTCGGCGAGGCGCTGCTGAAGAAGGCGTCCGACGCGGGCCTGCCGGTCGTCATCCACCGACTGATGGACATCACGGGCCGCAGCGGGACCGGGGTGATGAACACCAGCAGCGAGATGGCCGCCCTGTTCGGCTTCATCGCGCGGACCGGGCTGTGCCCGGACGTCCGGCTGCCCCTTGACTTCCTTCCGGCCGACCACCTCGCCCGCGCGATCGGCCACATCTCCACCCGGCATCCCGCGCGCGGTCAGGTCTACCACCTCACCAACCCCCGTTCCACGCTGCTGCATTCGCTCGCCGAGCGGCTGCGCCTGCAGGGCTATCCGGTCCAGGAGATCCCGTACGCCGAGTGGGTCGCGGCCCTGGTGAAGTACGCGGCCGGGCACCCCACCGACCCGCTCACCCCGTTCGTGCCGCTCTTCGTCGACCGGTGCGCCCGCGCCGACATGAGCGTGAGCGAGATGTACTTCCAGGGCGTCTTCCCGGAGTTCACCCGCGACAACGGGGAAGCGGCACTGGCGGAGGCCGGGATCGACGTTCCGCCGGTCGACGCGGAGATGCTGGACCGCTACATCGACTTCCTCCAACGGGCCGACTACGTAAGGCCGGTGGCGAAGAAGGGACAGGGAGCGGCACGGTGGTGATCCGATGCGCGGGCTGGGAGGACCTGGACGTGCTGGAAGCGGCGCCCGACGGTCCGGTGGCCTTCTCCGCCGACCTCAGCCCCGCGAGCCTCCTGGCGGCGTACCGCGCGGGGCTCTACCCCTTCCCGGCGGCCGACGACTACACCCGCGTCCTCAACGAGGTGGTCTACGACGACCAGGTCCAGCAGGGCCACATCCGGCTCGTGGGAGAGGACTCGGCCGATCCGTACGCCGTCTCCTGGTGGTCGCCCGACCCCAGGCCGGTGCTGCCGGTCTCGGCCACGCATCTCAGCCGGAGCCTCGCCCGGCGGCTGCGCAACCGGCTGCCGTGGTCGACCACCCTGGACCAGGGCTTCGAGCGGGTGGTCCGGGAATGCCGCGCCGACCGCCACCCCCTGTGGCTCACCGAGGAGCTGATCGCGAGCCTGGTCCGCCTGCACGAACTGGGTCACGCGCACAGCGTCGAGGTGTGGGAGGACGGCGAACTGGTGGGCGGTGTCTTCGGTCTTCGGGTCGGTTCGGTCTTCAGCATGGACTCGATGTTCTTCCACCGCCCCGACGCATCGAAGGTCGCGGTGACCGACCTCGGGGCGCGCTTCGCCCAGGCCGGCGGCGAGTTGCTCGACGCGCAGCGGGACAGCCCGCACGTCCGCGTCATGGGCGGCGTGCTGATACCGCGGGAGCAGTACGTACGGCACCTCCGCGGCACCGCACTCGACAACCTCCCGATGCCCACCTCCCCCTTGCCCGCCAGCCGCCTCGCCGAGCCCGCCTGAGGGGGCGCGGCGGGCGGGGTCAGTGTGCGGCGAACTGGACGCGGGTCGGCTGTACGGCGTCCGGCCGCACCGCGACTGCGTCGACCGTCAGTTGTTCTCCGTAGATGTCGGTGATCCTGATCGCGCCGCCGCACCCGCCGCCCTGCTCGGACAGGAAGTAGTTGTAGTCGGCACGGGGCAACCGGGTCCAGGCGCCGCCGCTGCGCACCTCCAGTCGCGCGACCGGATTCCGGTGGCCGATCACCTGGATGCCGCACCAATAGCGGCTGGACCCGGTCTTGTACCGGATCGAGATCGTGTCCGACGTGCGGGGGCTGAGCAGGCTCCAGGTGATCGGGATCTGCCCGCGCGAGGGGTCGGCGAGTTCGGCGAAGGCCTGTGCGCTGAGGTCGAGTTGCCCGGGGGCGCAGGGCGCCGGGCACTCGTTGGTGATCCGGACCGTGACGGAGGCACTCCCCGCACGGACCAGCACATACGCCCCGCACGCCTTGGACGACTCGTAGTCGGTCGTGTTCATCGCCGCGATCATCAGGTCGTCGCTCGGCCCGTACAGGCAGGCACCGTCGCCGTTCCCGGCGTCGTAGAAGGTGGCGCTTCCCCGGTAGCTGACGCCGGGGCGGATCCGTCCCGCCAGCGGTGCCGCGCCGGAAGCCGTCTTCTGCGGGGTCCTCGAGGCCGACGGCCGCGCCGACGCGGAGGTCGCGGTGGCCGTCGGGGTGGTCGCACGAGCCGTCGGGGTCGGGGACGCGGACGGCTTCGCCTCCGACGCCGTGGGCGTCACGACCGCCCGGGAGCCGGTGACGGCTGCGGCCGCAGCCCCCTGCCCGTCGTCGGCTCTGTGGTCGGGCCGGAAGGCCATGACCAGGGATATGACGATCCCGACGGCCGCCACGGCGACGGCGGGGAGCAGCATGGTGCGCCGCTTGCGGGGAGAACGGCGGTGAGAAGGCGACGCCACTGATGAGGTCCTTACGTGGTTCGGGAGAACACGTGTTCAGGTGTGCGACTCCTGTGAAAGTAGCCGCCCACCCCTCAGTGGTCGCGGGGTTCGGAAAAGTTGCCGGTGTTTCAGCCGCGGCCCCCCACGGTGGATCCGCCGCTCGATGACTTCGGGGCGTCCCACAGAAGAAATGCAGTGGAAATCGGGCAACGTAGCCAAATCGTTTTGCACTTCCTACTGTCGACGCACCCCATCCATCACACCCCGGCGCCCCTGGTCAGCGCCAAGGGGCGGGCCCCGTTGTGCCCGGAACCTCCCCGTACGACCACTTCCCCATGACTTCCCCATGGAAGGACACCATGCGCCCCAGACACCGAGCGCGCCGCAGACGCGCGCTTCTCGGCGGCCTCACGGCGGCCTGCCTCCTCGGCGGACTGAGCCTCGCGCGCGGTTTCGCGGCCGAGTCCGGGACGGACGCCACCGAGCAGCACGGCATCCGTCTGCTGGACACCCTGACCGTGCCCGCGGGGACGAGCGAGCTCGGCATGCCGTTCGGCGGCCTGTCCGGAATCGACTACGACCCGAAGTCCGGCGAGTACGTCGCCCTCAGCGACGACCGCTCGGAGAACGGCAAGGCCCGCTTCTACACCCTCCGACTGCCCCTGGACGGCGACGCGTTCGCGCACGACAAGCCCGACCTCGACGCCCTGACCGTGCTCGACGACACGAACGGCGAACCCTTCGCCACCAAGGCGGTCGACCCCGAGGCGATCCGCTGGACGCCGGGCGCCGCGAGCGTGCTGTGGACGAGCGAGGGCGCCTCCTCCTCGGGGCAGCCCGCCTTCGTCCGCGAGGCGAGCACCTCCGGAGCGCACGAGCGGGAACTGCCGCTGCCCAAGGCGTACGCACCGGTCCGCAGCTCCTCCGGAACGCTCGTCGCGGGCGTCCGCAACAACCAGGCCCTGGAAGGACTCACCCTCTCCCCGGACGGCAGCAAGGCCGTCACCGTTACGGAGAACGCCCTCGTCCAGGACGGCCCCGCCGCCGGACTGACGGCCAAGAGCCCGTCCCGACTGCTGGTGACGGACCGCGGGACCGGCGCCTCCGAGGCCGAGCACGTCTACGAGGTCGACCCGAT
Organism: Streptomyces sp. HUAS ZL42; assembly: GCF_040782645.1. Classification (GTDB taxonomy): domain Bacteria; phylum Actinomycetota; class Actinomycetes; order Streptomycetales; family Streptomycetaceae; genus Streptomyces. The sequence goes on along the minus strand of NZ_CP160403.1, from coordinate 6,687,873 downwards.
CTCCGACGCGCCCACCGCTCCCCTGCCCGCCCCCGTCGGCACCTACTCCGCGGACCGCGGAGTCTCCGAGATCCTCGCGATCAACGAAACCGACTACATCACCGTCGAGCGGTCCTTCGCCTCCGGCGTCGGCTTCTCCATCCGCCTCTACTGGACCAGCACCGTCGGTGCCACGGACGTCAGCGGCAAGGAGAAGCTGTCGGGCTCCGAGCAGCCGATGCCGAAGAAGCTGCTGTACGACCTCACCACCACCGGAACCGACGCCGACAACGTCGAGGGCATCACCTGGGGGCCGACACTGCCCGACGGGTCCCGCTCCCTCGTCCTGGTCGCCGACGACAACTTCGGCTTCAACGGCAGCGTCACCAAGTTCCACCTGCTCTCCGTCCGACCGGGACTGCTGGCCACCCACACCCCGGACATCAACCGCGACGGCACGGTGGACGCCAGGGACCTGAAGTCCCTCCCCGCCTCGGGCTCCGCCGGTGACCTCGACGGCAACGGCCGTACGGACAGCAAGGACGTCAAGCTCTGGACGTCGTACACCCACGACTTCCCGACCAGGCCGAAGCCCTCGTCCACCGTCGACGTCCAGCTGCTGTCCTTCAACGACTTCCACGGCAACCTGGAACCGCCCACCGGGCGTGACGCCAACCTCGGCTCCAAGCTGGACCCGAAGTCGACCACGGTCGGCGGCGCGGAGTACCTGGCCGCCACGCTGGGCCGGCTCCGGGAGGGCACCGAGGCATCGCTGACCGTCGCGGCGGGCGACATCATCGGCGCCAGCCCCTTCCTGTCCGGTCTCTTCCACGACGAACCGACCGTCGAGTCCATGGAGAAGCTGCACCTGGACGTCACCAGCGTCGGCAACCACGAGTTCGACGAGGGCACCGAGGAACTGCTGCGCATGCAGAACGGCGGCTGCCACCCGAAGGACGGCTGCTACATCGAGGGCCGGCCGTACGACGGTGCGCAGTTCCCCTGGCTCGCGGCCAACGTCCTCGACCGCACGAGCGGTGAGCCGCTCCTTGCGCCCACCTGGGTCAAGCAGGTGGACGGCGTCAAGCTCGGCTTCATCGGCATGACCCTGGAGGGCACCCCCGAAGTCACCGGCCAGTCGGGCATCAAGTCCGTGCGCTTCACGGACGAGGTGGAGACCGCCAACGCCGCCGCCGCCAAGCTGCGCGAGCAGGGCGTCGAGGCGATCGTCGTCCTGCTGCACGAGGGCGGCATCCAGGCCGGCAGCTACGGTCAGTGCAACGGCATCTCCGGCCCGATCGTCGACATCGCCAAGAACCTGGACCCGGCGATCGACGCCGTGGTCACCGGCCACACCCACCAGCCGTACATCTGCTCGCTGCCCGACCCGGCAGGCAAGCCGCGCATGGTCACGTCGGCCTCGTCCTTCGGCCGGGTGGTCACCGAGACCCGGCTGCCCGTCGACCGCCGCACCGGGGACGTCGTACGCGACCAGGTCGCCGCGATGAACCACCTCGTCACCCGCACCGGCGCCAAGGACGCCGACCAGACCGAGGTCATCGCCAAGTGGAAGGCGCTCTCGGCGCCCCTGGCCAACCGGGTCGTCGGCAGCGTCACCGCCGACATCACCCGCTCCGAGACCCGCGACGCCGAGTCGGACCTGGCGAACCTGGTCGCCGACGCCCAGCTCGCGGCGACCTCGGCACCGGAGAAGGGCGGGGCCCGGATCGCCCTGATGAACCCGGGCGGGGTCAGGGCGGACCTGGTGTACGACTCCTCGACGGGCGGCGAGGCACCCGGCGAGATCACCTACGCCGAGGCGTTCGCCGTCCAGCCCTTCGCCGGAACGCTGGTGACGGTTGACCTGACGGGAGCGCAGATCGAGAAGATCCTGGAGGAGCAGTTCAACGACTCCGGCACCCGTGCGCCCACCCTGATCCTGGGCGTCTCCAAGGGCCTGACGTACTCCTACTCCCGCAGCGCCCCCGTCGGTGACCGCATCGACCCCGACTCGATCAAGCTCGACGGCGAGACGCTGAAGCCCGACGCGACCTACCGGGTGGTCGCCAACACCTTCCTCGCGGGCGGCGGCGACGGCTTCACGACCTTCGCCAAGGGCACGAACCCGGTCGGCGGCGGCGACGACATCGCGGCCCTGACCGACTACCTCTCCGCCGGCTCCCCGGTCACGCCTCCGGGCACGGCCCGGGTGACGGAACTGCCCTGACAGGCGCCGTACCGGGGCTCCACCGCGCGGGCGGGGAGCCCCGGTACGCGGCGTTCACCAGGCGTACCAGCGGTAGCGACGCTCGGAGCGGCCCACGCCGGCAGGGAACCCCCGAACACGGCCCTCACCAAGCGCACCAGCAGTCACGACACTCGGAGCGACCCACGCCGGCAGGCAACCCCCGAACACGGCCTTCACCAGGCGTGCCAGCAGTCGCGACGCTCGGAGCGGCCCGCATGGGCGGGGAACCCCCGAACACGGCCTTCACCAGGCGTGCAGTGGTAGCGGCGCTCGGAGGCGACCCGCGTCGGCGGGGAGCCCCGATACGCGGCATTCACCCGGCGTGCCAGCAGTCACGACACTCGGAGCGACCCACGCCGGCAGGCAACCCCCGAACACGGCCCTCACCAAGCGCACCAGCAGTCACGACACTCGGAGCGACCCGCATGGGCGGGGAGCGGTACGCGGCGTTCACCGGGCGTGCCAGTGGTAGCGGCGCTCGGGGCGGCCCGCCTGGCCGTAGCGCAGCGACACCACCGCCCGGCCCGTGACGGTGAGGTGTTCGAGATAGCGGCGCGCGCTGACGCGGGAGACGCCGACCCGCGTCGCGCACTCGGCCGCGGACAGCGTTCCGCCGGCCTCGCGCAGCGCGCGTTCGACCAGTTCCGAGGTCTCCACGCTCATGCCCTTCGGCAGAGTGGGCGTCACCGTCGGAGCCGCGACCCGGCCCAGTGCCCGGTCCACATCGGCCTGTCCACTCACCGTCCCGGCGCTCAGATTGCTGCGCCGGGCGCTGTAGCGTTCCAGCCTGTCCTTGAGCTCGTCGGCGTCGAAGGGCTTCAGCAGGTAGTCGACGACGCCCTGCCGGACCGCGCCGCGGACCGCCTCCGCCTCGCGGGCGGCGCTGATCACCATCACGTCGCAGTCATGGCCCGCGCTCCGTAGCCGGGGTACGACATCCAGGCCGAACATGTCGGGCAGATAGAGGTCGAGCAGGACCAGGTCGGGCTGCAGCTCTGCGGCGGCGGTGAGCGCCTGCTCCCCGCAGTTCGCCGTGCCGACCACACGGAAGCCCTCGACACTGTCGACGAATCCGCGGTGGACACGCGCCACCATGAAATCGTCCTCGACCACGAGTACGTCGATCACCGGACTTCCTCCGTCTCCCGGCCGGCCAGCCGGCCGACGGACATCCTGGCCGTGAACACGGCGCCCGTCTCTGTGTTCGCCACCGACACCTCACCGCCCCTGCGCTTGCAGACCAGCCGGGTGAGTGCCAGCCCGATACCCCGGTCGCCGCCCTGCGCGGCCTTCGTGGTGAAGCCGTGGGAGAACACCTCCTGCGCGAGCTCGGGAGCCACTCCGGGGCCCGAGTCACGTACGGCGATCTCCACACTCGAGGCGTCCTGGCGCAGCTCGACCTCCACCCACGCGTCGTCGTCGTGCTCCCCGGCCGCGGCCGCGTCGAGGGCGTTGTCGACGAGGTTGCCGAGCACCGTCGCCACGTCCGCGGAGTCGGTCGGCTCCAGCTTGTCCAGGGCCGTGCGCTCGGAGATCCGCAACTGGACCCGGCGCTCCGCCGCGAGTGCCGACTTGGCCATGAGCAGCGCGGCGACGGCCCGGTCACGGACCCTGCTGGTGAGGGTCAGATCGAGCGACTCACGGTGCTTGCGCAGGGCCCGGACGTACCGTACGACCTCGTCGTGCTCGCCGATCTGGATGAGCCCGGAGATGGTGTGCAGCTGGTTGGAGAACTCGTGGGCCTGCGCGCGCAGCAGTTCGGTACTGCTCCGGAACGAGCCCAACTCGCGTTCCAGTTGGGCCAGTTCGGTACGGTCCCGCAAGGTGGTGACCGAGCCGAGGCGCCGGCCGTCCTTGGTGACGTCCATGCGGTTCATCACCAGCACGCGGCCCCGGCGCACCACCACCTCGTCGCGTCCCCCGGTGCCGTGTCCGTCGGTGTGTTCGCCGCCCGTCCCTGCCAGTACGTCGTACAGCCTGCCCTCGATGCCCAGATCGGCCAGGCTCATCCCGACAGAGTCCTGGGGGAGGTCGAGCAGTCTGCGGCCGACCTCGTTCACCAGCGTGAGCCGCAGCCTCGGATCGAGCGCGATCACACCCTCGGCGATCCCGAACAGCATCGCCTCACGGTGCTCGGCGAGACCGGCGATCTCGCGTGGTTCGAGGCCGAAGGTCTGGCGCTTGATCCGCCGGGCCAGCAGCCAGGACCCGGCCACCCCGAGCACGCTCGCGATGCCGAGGTAGGCGAGCAGATACGAGGAGGCGCCGCTCAGCCGCTGCCAGGCCGACGGTGAGGCCCGGCCGATCATGACCGTGCCGAGGTGCTCGCCCACGTGGTCCCTGTGCTCGCCGAGTACCGGGACCTGGGCCACCAGCTCACGCACCCCGTCCACCGGCAGCTCCCCCGACCAGCCGCGCGCCTGCGCGACGCTCGGCCCGTCCACCGGCAGCTGTGTCCCGACCAGCGTGGGATTGGTGGCGGCGACGATCTCACCGCGCTCGTCGGCGACTGTGACGGAGGTTACGTTGGACCGGGTCATGGTGGTCTGCAGCAGCGGGGCGAGCATCTCACTGGGGGCGGGCAGCACGAGCTGCGCGCGCAGCAGTGGGTTTCCGGCCATCTCTTCGGCGAGGGCGGCCACCCGGCGCCCCTCCACGCGGTCGAACGTCGCCTTCGACTGCGCGAGCGAGACGGCGGCCACCGCGACGAGCACGATCACCACGATGGCGAGCTGCAATACCAGCAGCTCACCGGCGAGCGTATGACGTCGGGACGTCACGACCACAATGAACTCAACCTTCAATGGTCACACAACAGAGACGGGCTTTCACGGGGATCGCACAATCATGGCGCCGGACTCGCCCAAGCGAAAGAGATGAGCCATGAGAACTCGCAGAGCCGCACTTCTCGGAGCTCTTGCCACTGTGTCGATGCTCGCCGTCAGCGCCTGCGGCGCCACCGCGGAGAAGGAGGATTCGGGGAGCGGGAGCGGAAGCTCCAAGCCCGTCACCGGCCTGCGCCTCATGGTGCCCAACACCCCGGGCAGCGGGTACGACGTCACCGCCAGGACCGTCGCCCAGGTGATGCAGGACTCCAAGACGGCGTCCGGGGTCCAGGTGTACAACCTGCCGGGCGCCGGCGGCACCGTCGGCCTGCAGCGCCTGGTGAACGAGAAGGGCAACGGCAAGCTCGCCATGCAGATGGGCCTGGGAGTCGTCGGCTCGTCCTACACCTCGAAGTCCGCCGCGACGCTGACCGACACCACGCCGCTCGCCAAGCTGATCGAGGAGGCCGGCGCGATCGTCGTGTCGAAGGACTCCCCCTACAAGACGATCGACGACCTGGTCACCGCGTGGAAGAAGGACCCGAAGAAGGTCGCCGTGGGCGGCGGCTCGTCGCCGGGCGGCCCGGACCACCTGCTGCCGATGCAGCTGGCGAAGGCGGTCGGCATCGAGCCGAAGAAGGTCAACTACGTCTCCTACGACGGCGGCGGTGAGCTGCTGCCCGCCATCCTGGGCAACAAGGTCGCCTTCGGCGCCAGCGGCTACGGCGAGTTCCTCGACCAGATCGAGGCCGGACAGGTGCGCGTCTTGGCGGTGACCAGCGAGAAGCCGATCGCGGCGGTGAAGGACGCCCCCACCCTCAAGGACTCCGGGATCGACCTGGTATTCACCAACTGGCGCGGCGTCGTCGCCCCTCCCGGGATCACCGACGCGCAGAAGAAGACCTGGATCGACTCGCTGACCAAGATGCACGACTCGACGCAGTGGAAGGACGAGCTGACCAAGCGCGGCTGGACCGACGCCTTCATCACCGGTGACGAGTTCGGCACGTACCTGAAGGACCAGGACAAGACCGTCGCCGACCTGCTGGCAGAGCTCGGACTGGCATGAGCTCCCAGATGACGGACGAACGGACCGTGGAGGACGCCCGTCCGCCCCGGGGTGGGGACCGCGCACAGTACGGTGTGTGCGCGTTCCTCGCCCTGCTGGGCACCGCGGTGATCGTGGACGGGCTCGGGATCCCGCACATCACCAGCAGCACCGACCCGGTCGGTCCGCGCGCGGTGCCGGTGATCCTGGGCGTGCTGCTCCTGGTGGTCGCCGCGCTGTACGCGGTCGACGTGGCCAGGGGCGGCCATGGCGAGCCGGAGGCCGGCGAGGACGTCGACCTCTCCCAGGGCAGCGACTGGCGCACGGTGGTGCTGCTGATCGGCGCGTTCGTGGTGAACGCGGTGCTCATCGAACGGCTCGGCTGGGTGATCAGCGGCACGCTGCTGTTCTGGGGGACGGCCTTCGCCCTCGGCAACCGGCACTACGTACGCAATCTGCTGATCGCGGTGACGCTGTCCCTCACCACGTTCTACGCCTTCGCGATCGGGCTCGGTGTGAACCTCCCGGCCGGCGTGCTGCAAGGGATCCTGTGATGGACAACCTGAACAACCTCATGCAGGGCTTCGCGGACGTCGTGGCCCCGATGAACCTGCTGCTGGCGCTGATAGGCGTCGTCGTCGGCACCGCGGTGGGCGTCCTGCCGGGCATCGGCCCGGCGATGACCGTGGCCCTGCTGCTGCCGATCACCTACGGGATGGAGCCGGTCCAGGCGTTCATCATGTTCGCCGGCATCTTCTACGGCGGCATGTACGGCGGGTCCACCACCTCCATCCTGCTGAACACCCCCGGCGAGTCGTCGTCGGTGGTGACGGCCATCGAGGGCAACAAGATGGCCAAGGCCGGACGGGCGGCGCAGGCGCTCGCCACCGCCGCCATCGGTTCGTTCGTGGCGGGCACCATCGGCACCCTGCTGCTGGTGCTGGTGACCCCGATCGTGGTGGACTTCGCGGTCAGCCTGGGCGCGCCGGACTACTTCGCCCTGATGCTGCTCTCCTTCATCGCGGTCACGTCCGTGCTGGGCTCCTCCCGCATCAGGGGCCTGATCTCGCTGCTGCTGGGCCTGACGATCGGCCTGGTCGGCATCGACGCGGTGTCCGGACAGCAGCGGCTCACGCTGGGCATCCCCCAGCTGGCGGACGGGATCGACGTGGTCGTCGTCGCCGTGGGTATCTTCGCCGTCGGCGAGGCGCTGTGGGTGGCCGCGCATCTGCGGCGCAAGCCCGCCGAGGTCATCCCGGTCGGCACGCCGTGGATGGGCAAGAAGGACTGGAAGCGGTCGTGGCTGCCGTGGCTGCGGGGCACGGCGTTCGGCTTCCCGTTCGGCGCGCTGCCGGCCGGTGGCGCGGAGATACCGACCTTCCTGTCGTACGCGACGGAGAAGCGGCTGACCAAGCACCCCGAGGAGTTCGGCAAGGGCGCCATCGAGGGTGTGGCCGGCCCGGAGGCCGCGAACAACGCGTCCGCGGCGGGCACGCTTGTCCCCATGCTGGCGATCGGCCTGCCGACGAACGCCACGGCGGCGGTCATGCTGGCGGCCTTCCAGTCGTACGGCATCCAGCCCGGCCCCCTGCTGTTCGAGCGCGAGGCGAGCCTCGTGTGGGTGCTGATCGCCAGCCTGTTCATCGGCAACCTGCTGCTGCTCCTGCTGAATCTGCCGCTCGCGCCCGCCTGGGCGAAGCTGCTGCAGATTCCCCGCCCTTATCTGTACGCCGGAATCCTGTTCTTCGCGTCGATGGGTGCGTACGCCGTCAACGCACAGCCCCTGGACCTGTTCCTGCTGCTGTTGCTGGGACTCCTCGGGTTCGCGATGCGGCGGTTCGGACTGCCGGTGCTGCCCCTGATCGTCGGCGTCATCCTCGGCCCCCGGGCCGAACTGCAGGGACGGCGCTCCCTGCAGCTGTCGGGCGGCGAACTGTCGGGGCTGGTGGGCGGACCGGTGTCGTACGCGGTCTACACCACGATCGTCCTGGTGCTCGTCTGGCCGCTGGTCCGACGGTTCGTCGTACGTCCCCTGCGTGAGCGAAGTGCCTGAGAGCCTGGAGAGGTTGAACAGACATGACCGTATTGGTCGGTTACGTACCCTCACCCGAGGGTGAGGCCGCGCTGCGCGCGGGGATCGACGAGGCCCGCCTGCGCGGCGAGAAACTGCTGGTGATCAACACCTCGCGGGGCGACGCCTATGTGGACCCGCGGTTCGCGCAGGAGCCCGATCTTGCCCATGTACGCGAGGACCTGGCCGCGCTGGGTGTCGAGTTCGACATCCGCCAGGTGCTCGGCGGCGGCGACGCCGCCGAGGAGATCATCGAAATGGCGGAGCGGGCGGACGTGTCCCTGGTGGTGATCGGACTGCGGCGCCGGAGCGCGGTCGGAAAGCTGATCATGGGCTCGGCCGCGCAGCAGATCCTGCTGGGAGCAGGCTGCCCGGTCCTCGCGGTGAAGGCGGCGGCATAAGAATGATGCTGAAAACCTTCGGCTGGTCGTTCGCGGTCACGGCGCTCGGTCTCGCGTTCGCCGCGTGGCAGTGGGGCTGGGAGGCCTTCGGGATCGTGCTGATCCTGTCGGTCCTGGAGATCTCGCTGTCCTTCGACAACGCGGTCGTCAACGCCGGAATCCTGAAGAAGATGAACGCCTTCTGGCAGAAGATCTTCCTCACCCTGGGCATTCTGATCGCGGTGTTCGGCATGCGGCTGGTCTTCCCGGTCGTCATCGTCGCCATCAGCGCCAAGGTCGGGCCGATCGAGGCGGTGCAGCTCGCCCTCGACGAGCCGGACCGCTACGAGGACCTGGTCACCGACGCCCACCCGGCGATCGCCGCCTTCGGTGGCATGTTCCTGCTGATGATCTTCCTCGACTTCATCTTCGAGGACCGCGACATCCAGTGGCTGCGCTGGATCGAGCGCCCGCTGGCCAAGCTCGGCAAGGTCGACATGCTCTCGGTCTGCATCGCGCTCATCGTCCTGATGGTCTCCGCGATGACCTTCGCCACCCAGGCGCACGTCAGCACGGGGCACGCGGACAAGTCCGCCACCGTGCTGCTCTCCGGTGTCGCCGGTCTGATCACCTACCTCGTGGTCGGCGGTCTCTCCGGGTACTTCGAGGACAGGCTCGAAGAAGAGGAGGAACACGAGCACGAGGAGGAGGAGAAGGCCCGGGCCGAGGGCAGGCCCGTCTCGGCCGTCGCCCTCGCCGGCAAGGCCGCGTTCTTCCTCTTCCTCTACCTGGAGGTCCTGGACGCGTCCTTCTCCTTCGACGGCGTGATCGGCGCGTTCGCCATCACCAACCACATCTTCTGGATGGCGCTCGGCCTCGGCATCGGCGCGATGTACGTCCGGTCGCTCACGGTCTACCTGGTCCGCCAGGGCACCCTCGACGACTACGTCTACCTGGAGCACGGCGCCCACTACGCCATCGGCGCCCTCGCCGCGATCCTGCTGATCACCATCCAGCACCAGATCAGCGAGATCATCACCGGCCTGGTCGGAGTGATCCTGATCGCGGCGTCGTTCCTCTCGTCCGTCCGCCGCAACCGGGCGCTCGGGTCTGCCGAGGCGCAGGACCCGTCCCGGGAGGAGAAGGCGGAGGTCTCGTCCGGGGCGTGACCTTCCCCCGGACGCCGGCTCGGCACGGCGACACGCCCCATCCCTCGTCGGAGCGGATGGGGCGTTTCGTCGGTGGTCAGGTGACCGGAAGTCCGTAGACGCGGTCGAAGTGCTGGGCCACCAGGTGTCCGGCTCCGTCGCAGGAGACCTGCCAGTCGTTGACACCGGTCTCGCGGCCGTCGGTGAAGTTCCACAGCAGGCGGCCGGAGGCGGTGTCGATCGCGTAGAAGCCGTTCTTGTTCTCGAAGGCCGGAACGTACACGGTGTGCGCCCCCACCGCGATCGGGTTGTCGACGCCCAGGCGGGGGGTCTCGCAGAACCAGCGCCGGGTGCCGTTCGCCGCGTCGAAGGCGTGGACGCCGTGGGGATCGGTGCCGGTGACGTAGACCGTGCTGCCGCCCACCCCGAGGGAGGCGAACATGCCGCGATCGGCCTTCGCCTGCCAGCGGGGCTTTCCGGTGCGCAGCTCCAGGGCGATCAGCTCCGAGCCGATGGCGAAGACCGTCTGGTCGAGCACGGCCAGATCCGGCCGGAGGTCGTGGCCCACCGGGTGCCGCCAGGTCAGGCTGCCGCTGTCGCGGGTGCTGCGGACCGACACGTTGCGCAGTCCGTCGGCGTAGACGAAGTACTCGGAGGTGATGACGGGCTTCAGCGGGATGCCGACGTCCTCCGGGTCGATCGGTATGACGACGGCCTGGCGGGCCTCGAGATCGACGCCGAAGACCGCGCTGGTGGAGGTCGCGACGCCCTGCTCCGTGGACTGCCGCTGCAGACTGGCGCCCAGGACCGAGACCTCGTAGCCGTTGTAACTGCCGAGCAGCTGCTCGAACTGGAAGTTCTGACCGAAGTCGAGGGTGAACCGCTCGGCGCCACTGGCCGGGTCGACGCCGATCAGTGTCGCGCCGGTGCCGAGCGCGACCGCCGCGCCGTAGGTCAGCAGGACCGGGGTGGGCGAGAGGCTGATGCCCTGGTAGACCCACTTGGGCTGGGAGCCGTTCGCCAGGTCGAGGCAGATCATGCTGCCGGGGCGGGCCTTCAGCAGGGCCGTGCCGTCGTTGAAGACGGCCGGGGTCTGCAGCAGCGGGCCGCCACGGTAGACCCAGGTCGGCTCGGGGGCCGGACCGACCGGGCGCCCCGGCTGTCCGCTCGTCCTTCGCCGGGAGAACACGAGGGCCGTGCCCCCGGCGAGGGCCGTACCCGCGGCCGCGGCGAGGATCGTGCGCCGGGAGACACCGGAACGTACGGGGGTGCGGCGGTGCACGGGCGCAGCGGAACGTTCCGGCGCCGGTTCCTCCGGGGCGGGGAAGGGCTCCTGGTCCGGCGGTTCGGTGGCGAGCCCCACACCACCGGCGCCGCAGTCGCCGCTGCCGCCGGCTTCGCGGACGCCGGCCGGGCCGGCCGCGCCGCACCTGCCGTCGGCGACGGCGGTGTCGTACGACGACCGCCCCACCGTCACACAGGCCGACGCCCGCCGGCCGGGCGGGGGCGGCACCGAGTCGGGTGCGTCGCCCCAGGCCTCTGCGGGAAACGGGGTCCGCGTGAGGAGGTCGAGGTCCATCACGGCCGCCCGGTAGCCGGCGATCATGGCGGTCACCGGCTCGGGCAACCAGCCCTCCGTCAGCACCTGTTCGGCGCCGCCGGGAGCGCAGGCCGCGGAGAGCCGGTCGGGGCCGATACGCAGGGCCGGGTCCTTGGCGAGACAGAGGCTGATGATCTTGTCCAGCGGCTCGGGCACCCGGGTCAGGTCGGGCGAGCCGTGGACCACCTGGTAGAGGAGGGCGGCCGCAGCCGCACCGGTGAACGGCGCCTGTGCGGACGCGGCGAACGCGAGCACCGAACCGAGGCAGAAGACGTCTCCCTCCGGCCCCATCGGATCGCCGGTGGCCTGCTCGGGACACATGTACTCGAGGGAGCCGAACAGACCGCCGGTGCCGGTGAGTTCGTACCCGTCGCGGGCGCGGACGATGCCGAAGTCGATGACGCGTGGGCCGTCCGCGGCGAGCAGCACGTTGGACGGTTTGAGGTCGCGGTGCACCAGGCCCTCGGCGTGCACCGCGATCAGCGCCTCGGCGATGCCCGCCCCCAGCGCGAGGACCGTCTCCACCGGCAGCGGCCCGTGTTCGGCGACCGCCTCGGCAAGGGTGGGGCCGGGTATGTACGCGGTGGCGAGCCACGGGGTCTCGGCGTCCGGCGCGGCGTCCACCACGGGTGCCGTGTAGACACCGCCGACCGCGGCCGCGGCCGCCACCTCACGCCGGAAGCGGGTGCGGAAGCTCTTGTCCTCCGCCATCTCGGGGCGGATGACCTTGACCGCGACGGTACGGCCGTCGGATGCGGTCGCCAGGTAGACCCGGCCCATGCCACCTGCTCCGAGCCGAGCCACGAGACGATACGGACCTAGCTGCTCGGGATCTTCTGGGCGCAGTGGTTTCATGCCCTCAGCCGCCTGTTCTGGGGGGTTGACGGGCGGGGGTCCCGCCCGCGCTGCGGGGAGAGGCCCGGAGCGGGTCTGGCAACAGATTAGGGGCTGGAGTGACGGGCGAGGACGCTTCCTGACAGCGGTTTACCGTTACCGGGACGTAACTGTTCGGTGCTCCTTCCGTCTCCGGAGGGTCATTTGACACTTCGTCAGATACCGGTTGACACGTGGTCGTCCAGCAGGAACAGTGCGCGATGCGCAACAGCCGGGGGCGAAACGGCCCATGCGACCGAAGACGTCCGATGTGCCCAACGTCACTCCGCATTCTGGGCGGCCGCGGACGGTGAGTTGATCCCTCCGGCCCCGAGCAGCACAGCTGACGCGCCCGAACACGCCACTGGTCAGGCAGCCCTGTACAGATGCCCGCCCCCGGCCCATGATTCCCGCATGACGACGCGCACGGTCGCAGTCCCGTGCGCCTTGGGGGGACGGCATGGCTTCGTGGGTGATCACCGTGAAGACACTCGACACCGAATACCCGACAAGGACGGTCGCCGAACTGGACGGCACGAGGGAGCAGGCGGAGGCCGCACTGTACGACGCGGCGTGCACCGAACAGCCTGAGTACGCGATCCGGAAGATCCTGCGGCGCAAAGTCTTCCGGTACGCCGACGGCTCGTACTACGTCTGCCTCTACGGCAGGTCGGACCAGCCGCGGTTCAAGCTCGTATTGCGGCTGGCAGAGCTGGTCCTGGACACCCCGTGGCCGACGCAGGAGCGACCCGACCGGCAGGAACCCGAGGATCGGATACCCGGTCCCTGGCGCCGATGATCAGCGGCAGATCCACCCCCTGATTCCAGGGATGGGGCGCCGTCGCGCCCGCCTCTACGTTCGAGGCATGAACACAACGACTGGATCCGCAAAGGCCGCCGAGACCGCGGAGCGGAACATCCACACCATGCGCCGGATATACGAAGAGGCCTTCGGGGAGGGGAAGTTGGACATCCTCGACGAGTGCTTCGCGCCCGACATCGTCAACCACACCGCACCGGAGCCGTACCGCGTGGGCATCGAGCCCGTGCGGGGGCTGATCGAGATGCTGCGTACGGCTTTCCCCGACGCACGCACCGAGATCGAGCACATGGTCGCGGACGGCGATGCCGTCGTGATGCGCAACTGGTACGCCGGCACCCATCAGGGCCCGTTCATGGGCCATGAGCCGACCGGGCGGCCCTTCCGGTTCCGCCAGATGCACTGGATGCGCTTCGACGACGAGGGTCGGGTGGCCGAACACTGGGGTGTCCGCGACGACATGGCCCACCTTCGGCAACTCGGCGTCATCGGCTGAGGCACGACGAGGGGGCGCCGCCGCGGGAGTCGGCGGTGTCGTCGAGGTACCAGCCGTACGGGCTCGGCCGGGCGCCGGCGGCGGAGCGCGGCGCGTAGTGCTCGTTGTAGAGCGCCGCGACGAGTTCGCCCCTGCTGTTGACCCCTGCCTTGGTGTATACGGCCTTGAGGTGGTCCTGGACCGTGAAGGGCGAGATCCCCAACCGGGTGGCCATCTGCCGGGTGCTGCGGCCCTGGGCCGCGAGTTCGGTGATCTCGCGTTCCCGGGCCGTCAGCCCGTACGCCTGGGTGATCACCTCGCTGATCACGGCAGGCCGGGCGCCCTCGACGATGACGGCGATCCGGTCGCCCGCGGCCGAGCCGTGCAGGACGACCCATCTCCCGTCGCGGCTCGGCAGGGCGGCCCGGGCCAGGCCGTTGCCGGTGCGTACGGCCGCGGCCACGGCGCGGACCACGCTGGGCAACCGCTCCCGGTCGTCGAGGATCTCCAGCCACACACGGGCGTCGTCGGTCATGGTGACGGTCTCACCGGCCGGCCCGACCAACAACAGCCCCGGCGGCGCCGGCAGGCCGCCCGACGCGGCGAGTGCGGTACGGAGCAGGGTGAGGCGGAGCAGGTCGGCGACCGGGGTGACTATGTCGGCGAGGACGTCCAGGTCGGCCTGGGAGAACGGCGGTGAGGGCCTGGTGCGGTACAGGGTGAGCGAGCCCCAGCAGCCGGTCCTGGCCCGCAACATGACGCGGGCCTCGTCGCAGACGCCGAGGCCCCTCAGCAGGGGCTCGTACCGCTCGGCCACGGTGATGTCGCCCCCGGTCGCGGAGTGCAGGCCCGCGACGGGAACGGGCGCGTTGGCCAGGTGTGCGTAGCCGTTGACGTCGGACCCGCGGAACTCGCCCTCGAAGATCACGTCTTCCCGCGCGGCGGACCCTTCGGAGTCGATGCCGCTGACGAAGCAACTCGTCCACAGCAGGGTGGACGGGTCGACGGTGGAAATGGCGGCGAGGTCGTAGCCGACGGCCCTGCGCAGCAGCCGGTCGAGCGCGACCCGTACCCGCGAGAGATCCAGGTCGTCGGCCGCGAGCCGCCGGATGCACGCCATGAGGTCCATGGGCCGAGCATGCCCCACCGGCCGAGACGGCCGGTAGTGCACCTGCCGGCGTCTCAGTGCTCGGGGTGTCCGGAAAGGTGACGCACGGAGCGGTCGTGCGGCTCGCTCGCAGGAGGAGGGCCCGTGCGCCGCGCCGCGAGGCGGCGGCCGTGCAGGAAGCCGACGAGCGCGAGCACCACCAGGAGCCATGGCAGCCGGTTGACGAGCGGCGACGAGGAACCGGTCACCAGCGCGAACTTGGAGAGCAGCAGGACCAGCGTGCCGACCAGACCGGCGGCGGCCAGCAGCGGCGCGACGGTCGTCCGCCACCAGTGGCGCTCGGGATCGGCGCGGAAGAAGGCGACCACGGACAGGCTCACCACGGCCTGGAGGGCGACGATGCCCACGGTGCCGAAGGCCAGCATGGTGGTGGCGAGGTTGGTGTACGGATGGCCTCCGGCGAGCCCGAAGGCGGCGCACACCGCCGCCGTCATGGCGGTCTGTGTCACGCAGGCGAGGTACGGGGAGGCGTGACGGGGATGGGTCCGGGCCAGCGCGGCGGGCAGCACCCCCTCGCGCCCGAGGGCGTACAGGTAGCGGTTGGCCGCGGTGTGCAGGCCGAGCAGGGCGCCGAACAGGCTGGTGCACAACAGGATCTGCATCACCGTGGTGACCGCGCCGCCGAGGTAGTCGTCGGAGAGGTTGAAGAACAGGTCACCGAGTTCGGTCTCCGCGGCACGGGTGAGGCGGTCGGTGCCCACTCCCCCGACGCCCACCCAGCTCATCAGGGCGAAGAACGCGGTGATGAGGAGGACGGAGGTGTACGTCGCCACGGGCACGCTGCGCCGCGGTGTGCGGCTCTCCTCGCCGTACAGCGCCGCGGCCTCGAACCCGACGTACGAGATCAGGGCGAACATCAGCGCCACCCCGAGTCCCGGCGTGAAGACCGTGTCCGGGCTGAAGGACGTGGCCGGCAGGGCGTCCGCGCCACGCCGCGCGACGATGGCGGCGCCGAGCAGCAGCAGCACGGCGACCTCGGCGATCATGAGGACCGCGAGCAGCCTGGCGCTGAGGTCGATGCGCCGGTATCCCATGAAGGCCGTCAGGGCGATGCCCGAGGCCGTCCACACCGCCCAGGACACGTGCAACCCGTGGGACGCCGCCACCAGTTCGGCGAAGTAGCCGAAGGCGCCCGCGACGCCGGCCACCGCCGCGCTGTAGGCCGCCACCGCGACCAGCCCGCCCGCCACGGCGAGCGGACGGCCCAGCCCGCGTTCGATGTACGTGTAGAAACCGCCGGTGTCGACGATCCTGCGGCTCATGGCGGCGTACCCGACCGAGAAGCACAGCAGCGTCAGCCCGGCCAGTACGAAGGCGGCCGGTGTGCCGGCGCCGTTGCCGATGGCGTAGGCGAGCGGGACGGATCCCACCACGCCGCCCATCGGCGCGGCCGCCGCGACGACCAGGAAGACGATCTTCGGCGTCGTCAGGGTCCGCCGCAGCGGCCGCGCCCCGGGGCCGTCCGGGCGCGTCATCGGGAGGTGCGGATCAGCTCGACGGCCTCCGGTATGCCCATGTAGGGCAGGCGCACCTCCGCCATGTCGTCCGTCCACCGCTCCGCCAGGTCGTAGCGCTGCTTCGGAGTGGTCTCCAGCAGCTTGCAGCCCGGGAAGACCTCGTAGTCGCGCAGCAGGTCGGCATGGGCGCCCATGCCCTCCTGGAAGAGCTCCTCACGCTCCAGGACGAACTCCTCGGAGGGGAGTTCGTCCCACAGGGCGCGGCCGCGGCGGATGAGCTCGATCAGGCGCGGCCGGTAGCCGGGGTCGCGCGCCAGGTGCTCGCGGACGATGGAGCTGCCGACCGTGAGATGGCGGATCTCGTCGATGGACGCGCCGCGGGCGATCTCGGCGGCGGCCGGGTCGAGCAGGGTCCACTTGCGCTCGCTGAGTTCCGCGGCCGGGGCCAGCACTCCCTCGATGACGATGGTGAACACGGCGACGGCTCCGATGAAGTCGCCCTCGTCGCGCACCACGGTGGTGGCGAACTCGGCGATCGGGTTGAGGACCCGCTCGGTGTAGTCGGCGCCCTGTTCCGCGATGTAGGCGAGCAGGCCGTCCTCGGGCACGCCCAGGTCGGTCAGGTGCTTGCGGAAGATCATGGCGTGCCGGGCCTCGTCCACCACCTGGGTGACGAAGAACTCCTGCTCGACGACGCCGGGTGCCCCGATGACGTAGTTGGAGAGGACCTGCACGGCCCGGGACTCGGCCAGCGACCGGTTGCCCAGTTCCAGTACGAGGGCGTCGCGCAGCGGGCCGGGGCGGCGCATGTGCTCCGGGGTGCCGGCGGCGTGTCCGCGTTCGGCACGGCCGCGCAGGGTGCCCTGGGCGACGGCCGACAGCCAGTAGGCGAGGTCGCACTCCTCGGCGGACAGGGTCATCTCCTGGGCGCCTTCGAGCAGGTTCGGGGCGCGGTCCCAGTCGGCTTCGACCGGTATCTCGACAGTCATGACACCTCGCTGCGGGTAGCGGTGGGAGAGAGGGGAAGGGGCGACGGCGTGATGTCCGCCTCGTGCAGCCGGCCGGCGAAGCTGAGCATCGGCGACCCGGTGTGGTGGGTGCCGCCGGTGACCTCGGCGATCAGCAGGTCGTGGTCGCCGACACGGTGCCGGGCCACCGTCCGGCAGGACAGGTGGGCGAGGCTGCCGGTCAGCAGGGGGGCGCCGCTCATCGTGTCGGTGGACCACTCCAGCCGGTCGAACTGGGCGTGTCCCGAGGGGCGTCCGGGGTCGGCGAAGTGGCGGGCGACGGCGGTCTGGCCGGAGCTGAGGACGTTGACGGAGAACTTCCCCGTGCGGCGGACCATCGATCCGAACGAGGACGACGGGTGCAGGCACACGCCGAGGATCAGCGGATCGCGGGAGACCGCGACCACCGCGCTCGCCGTGGTGCCGTGCGGGACGCCGTCCCGGTTCACCGTCAGGACGGTCACCCCGGAGGCCACGTGGCGCAGCGCCATGCGGGCGACCTGCGCGGCGTCCCCCACGTCCGCGGTCCGGTCGGCGAAGCGGGCCGGGGGCCGGCTCAACGGCTCGCTCCGACGACGGGACCGCCGCGCTCCTCGCTCAGCGGCAGCGGGACCCGGCTGCTCGTCCTGCCCCGGCGGCGCAGCATGGCGGTCACCTGGTCCACCAGGGGCGTGGACTCCGGCTCGAAGGGCAGCCCGAACGGCTTGAGGAAGTTGCCGAAGACGCCCCGGTCGCCGAAGACGTGGAAGGGCAGCGCCAGCAGGGCCCATTCGGCACCGACGATCCACCACCACAGGGCGCCGACGGCGGCCACGCTGATGAGGCTGTGCATGCTGTTGTAGAGGACGTAGTACGCCTTGGGGATACGGCCGTCCGGGCTGCGCCGGTAGGCGATGGCGCCCGGGATGTAGCCGATCACGTCGATGTAGAGGAAGAGCGCGATCGCCGGGATCCAGCGGATGTCCTGGAAGTGCACGAGGATCAGCACGATCGTGACGGCGAAGGCGATCAGGTACTCGGCGCGGTGCAGGTTGAAAGTGACCGGTGACTCGACCGGGTTCTTGATGTCCATGAGGGTGCCCTTCCGATGGCTGCGGGGTCAGGACAGGCGCAGGGGGCCGCCGGCGAAGTACTCGGCCAGTTCCGTCGCCACGCTCGAGCGCGAGGGCGGGTGGAAGGCGAGCGCCCGGACCGTCGCGGCCAGGTGGGCCACCTCGGGCGAGCGGATGAACGCCATTCCGCCGAGCATCTCCACGGCCTGGTCGACCGTGGCGGCGAGCAGGTCCTGCGTCGCGTAGCGGGCGGTGAGCACGGCGGCCACCGCCTCGTCGCCGTCCAGCCCGTCCGCCAGGGCGCGGGCGGTGCCCTCCACCAGGCCGACCGCCGCCTCGAGCCGGACCGCCAGGGCGGCGCGGTCCTGGGCGCTGCCCCGGTCCCCGGCGAGCACCTGCGCCACCAGGGCGGAGGCGGCCCCCGTGTAGGAGGACGTGGCGAGCAGTTCGAACCAGGTGAAGCCGGCCGTCTGCAGGTCGTCGAGCCGGTCGTGGTCCTCGGGGGTGCTGTGGATGACCAGGTCCTCGGGGACGTAGACGTCGGTCAGCCGGACCTCGTCGCTCTGCGCGGCCGCGAGCACGGGGGTCGCCCAGAACGGCACGGTCTCGATGCCCGGTGAGGATGCGGGTATGAGCATCAGGGCGAGAGCGGCCCGGCCGTCGTCGTCCGTGACCATGACGCTGGCGGTCAGCACGTCCATGGAACGGGAGAGGCTGCACGGCTTCTTCGCACCGTTGACCCGGTAGCCGGTCGCGGTGCGCAGTGCCACCACGGCCGGGGCGAGGATGTTCTGGTCGGTACGGCCCTCCGCCCACCCGGAGGCGAGCAGCAGTCCGTCGCCGGCCACCGCGGTGAGTACCTTGAGCTGGGCGGGTGTGAGCCGCTCGGCGGTCGCGGCCAGCCGGAAGAGCATGGCGACGGTGAAGTGGTGCATCACGGTGGCGACGCCGAGGGACGGCGAGGCCGAGGCGATGGCCCGCTGCACCCGAACGGCGTCCAGCGGACCCGCGGCACCGCCCCCGTACTCGGCGGGGACCAGCAGGCCGGGCCCACCGTGTCGGCGGTACGCCTCGACGACCGGGCTGTCCGGGGCCTCCCGCGCCATGAGCGGAAGCTCTTCCAGGGCTGCGAGCAGCCCTGGATGGAATCGTTCGCAAACCTCTGTCGCTGCCGTCAGGGAACGCATTGCAGAAATTCTCCTCGAACGCTGAGGAATACTCGGGCGGGCCCGCTGCAAATAAACCCGGAACGGAATCCCGCGCATTCGGCAAGAAGTCTGGCACCTCCCGCCTGACTCTTCCCTGACGCTCCCCTGACCCGGCGTTCGCCGTTCTGCCGCTGACACACGACTGACCCTCTGCTGACCAGAGCGGGGGGCGCTCTTGTGGTCGGGCGCGGGAAATGCGATAACCAATAGTCGCGGACATGACCGGCGAGCGAGAACGGATCTCACAATGACCGGGACAATTCCGGAGACGGACATCGCGCTCGACGCGATCCAGCGCTATCCGGACTCGGACAATCCGAGTGCGTATTTCGCGTTCAACGAGGGAAACAGCTATTTCCGGCTCCCCGACACGCCCGGCGTGATCGTCTATCGGCCGGTGGGCCGTTACCTCGTGCAGTTCGGGGGGCCGTTCGCGCCGGCCGAGAGCCGGTCGCGGCTGCTCGCCGCCTTCGTCGGACTCGCCGCCGAGCAGGGCCGCGAGATCGTCTCCGTCCAACTGCAGGCGAAGGACGGCGACATCTACGTCGCCCAGGGTTTCACCGTCAACCAGATGGGCGCCTCCTACGTCGTGGACCTGGAGTCGTTCACCTTGGCCGGCACCCGGTTCATGCAGCTGCGCAACAAGATCTCACGGGCGCTGCGCTCCGGCCTGAAGATCTACGAGGCGCCGTTCGGCGAGTGGGAGCAGGCCGTACGGGCGCTGGACCGGGCCTGGCTGGGCACGAAGGGCGAGGGCGTGAAACCCCTGGAGTTCCTGGTGGGCCAGACCGGCGGCCGCTACCAGGAGCTGCGGCGGCTGTTCGTCGCGGAGCGCGAGGGCGAGCTCATCGGCTACGTGTCGTACGCGCCGGTGTACGGCTCGCGGGCGGGGTGGATGCACGACCTCAGCAGGCGGCTGCCGGACGCCCCGCCCGGGGTGATGGAGGCGGTGAACAAGACCGCCATCGACGTCTTCCGGGCCGAGGGCGCGAACTGGCTGCACTTCGGGTTCACGCCGTTCACTTCGCTGACGGCACCTCAGTTTCCCGGGTACAGCAGGGCTTTCCACTGGTTCATGAACCACCTGTGGGAGCACGGCGCGCACATCTATCCGGCCCGCACCCAGCTCGACTACAAGGAGAAGTGGGCGCCGAGCGTCGTGCTGCCCGAGTACATCGCCTTCCAGCACCGGGCGAGTCTGCCCGCCCTGGTGCACGTCTTCCGCGCCTGCAACGCCGTCTGACCGCCGGGCGCGGTCCGCGCCCTCACTCCGGCCGTGGCCGGCCTTCACAGAATGTCGAGGTGACCCGTGTCCGAGGAGATCGAGACCCAGGGCAGGAAGGTCGTCGAGTTGTTCACGGCGTGCGCGGACGCGCCGGACGACCTGGGGGCCGCGCGGGCGGCCGACGCCGGTCTTGCCGAGCTGGAGGAGATGCTGCGCGCGGCGGCGGACGAGGGTCCGGCGTAGCTCTCCGGCCGACGAAGTCCGGGGCCCGTCCTGTGCGGACGGGCCCCGGACGTGTTCCTCGGAAGGTGTGTCACGGCGCGGGTGGAACGGTGCTGGTGCCGCGGCGGCCGGTGCACCGGGCCGCTCAGGCCGCGGAGGCCGTTCCCGCCCGCTGCCGGGACACCAGGCAGACCAGGAGATCCTGCACGCCCGGCTGCGGGCCGGTCGCCCGCAGCTCCCGTACCTCGGGGGCGACGGCCCTGCGGTCGGCCAGCAGCGCCCGCCCCGGCGGGAGCGCGGCCTCCCGGTCCGGCCCGGCACCGTCGGCGCGGACCAGCCGCGGCCCGCCGCCCGTGGCGCCCTCCTGACGCACCACGGCGAACAGGACGAGCTCACCGGCGTCCAGCCGCGGCAGGGCGGCACGGATCGGCGCGCCGGGCGCCACGAGCGTACGCAACTGGTGGGTCTCGACCCGCCAGTCCGTGCCGGTGTGCAGCCACGGTCCACGCAGCAGGCGCCGCAGCAGCGTGGCCAGGGCGGAGGTGAACGGCCGGCCGGCGAGAGCCCGCCGGCCGGCCGCTGCCCGGGCCGTGTCCACCTCGAAGAACCAGTCGTCGTCGGCCGTCCACGACATGCTCACCAGGACCTGTCCGTGGCGGCACGCGCCGCCGGCCTGCGGCAGTGCCGCGTAACTGTCCGCCAGTGCCGGGGGCACCGGTGGCAGATCGACGAGTACGAATCCCGGCTCGGGCAGGGGCACGTCGGCCTCCCCGCCGGTCAGCCCGCGCCGACGGGGGTGCGCTCGGCGGACGACCGGGCCCGGGAGAGCCGCTCGTCGAGGTGCCGCGCCGAGGAGTTGACCCGCCACAGGGCGCCGCGGGCGATGCCGCGCCGCATGTAGGGCGAGTCCGCGGTCGGTATCACCACGTTGTGGAACCAGCCCGCGGCGTGCTGCGAGTCGATGGTGATGTGCAGCTTGTGGTAGGTGATGCCGACCTCGGGCAGCCCCAGCCGCTCCCAGGCCCGCACCACGTTGCGGAACCGGTCGGGGGCCAGCCATTCGGTCATGCCGAGGAAGCCGACCGCCTCCGGGTAGAGGTGGCGGTAACGGCACAGCAGGACCGCCAGGTTGCCGGACAGCAGGTCGGTCGCGGTCATCGCCCCTTCCAGGTCCTCCTCGCGGACGTCGAACACCTCGTAGATCTTGTTGAAGAGATGGGTGTGGACCTCGTCGGGATCGCCGTTGCCCATCTCGTCCCAGTAGTTGTTGGCGATCTCCATCTTGCTCGCGCCGGCGGTGCCCACCTGCATCATCGCGAGGAAGTCGTCGAAGCGGCCGTCGACGAGGGACTCCTGGATGACGTAGGTGCGCAGGTCCTCGCGCTCGGCCTCGCGATTGATGAACTCGGTGTAGTACGGGTGCTTGTACGCGCGGTGGGTGCGCACCAGTCCCTTCAGCCAGGACATGAACTGCCTGGGATCGCCCGGGGCTTCCTCCAGGGTGCCCGGTTCGATCCTGAGGTCCTCGGCCGCCGTGGTGGCACTCTCCAGCAGGCGGGTGACCTCGTGCAGCACCACGGAGCCCTCGGCGGTGGGCCGTTCGGGGATCCGCATGACGGTCTGGTAGATGCGCGACAGCAGCAGCTGCTGGTGGTAATGGGCGCCGGCGTCGCCGGCGGCCGCCGCCTCGTTCAGATCCGTCACGGCCGCGACCACGCGCCCGCGGTCGCGCTGGTGCCTGACGTCGA
Source organism: Streptomyces sp. HUAS ZL42 (assembly GCF_040782645.1). Classification (GTDB taxonomy): domain Bacteria; phylum Actinomycetota; class Actinomycetes; order Streptomycetales; family Streptomycetaceae; genus Streptomyces. Next base: position 6,665,319 of record NZ_CP160403.1, on the reverse strand, counting down.
TCTCCTCCGCGGAGACCGTCAGCCAGGAAGAGATCTCGTCCACGATCTCCGCGTGTCCGGACGGGCGGCTCGCGTACAGGGCGGTGTTGTTGCTGGGCACGCCTTCTCCAATCTATTGGGATTCGACGCTGGTTCGCATCACGCCGGATGGTGGGTGAATGAGGCACCGTCGACGGGAATCCATGGGCACCTGGATCGGAGGCGGTGCGCTGACGGGCGATCTGAAGGCCCGTTCCCACGCGGCTGTCACGCCAAAGACACGCGCACCCGGAGAAATCCGGGATGCGCGTGCCTAGGTGTGCGCCGGCGGAGAGGGCAGGATTCGAACCTGCGTGGGCAGAGCCCGACCGATGAATACCCCACCGGACCCCATTCGGCCGCTTTGGGTACCTCTCCTCGCCTTTCGTTGCTCATATCCTGGCACACCCGTCCTGACACGCCCCTGATAAAAGCCTGAGAGGAACGAAGATTCCTCGGCCGGTGATATCAGGAGGGCATCAGCGACGCCTGGAATAGTGTGGCGACAAAGCCGGTGCGCGCCCGTGCATCATGCGGCGCGACTGCCTGAGGATTCACCAACGAGGAGATTTCCGGTGAGCGCTGAGTCCCGCAAAATACCCGTGTCGCGGCTGTACAACGACGAGAAGGGGGAATCGCACTTCATCGAGGAGACCCTGGAGGTGACGGCGGCCAACTTCGCTCCGCCCGCTCCGCCCATCTACGTCTCGGACGGGGTGCCGGCCAAGCAGGTCGTCTACCTCTTCCTGCCGGCCGGATACGAGGGGGACTTCCACCCGGCGCCCCGCCGCCAGATCATGACCCTCATCAGCGGCTCACTGGAGTGCAGCGTCAGCGACGGCGAGACACGCACCTTCTCCCCCGGCAACACACAACTGGTGGAGGACACCCAGGGCAAGGGCCACGCCACCAAGGCCCTGGAGGACTGCGTCATGGTCGTGTCCCAGCTGGACTAGAACCTGTTCGGCGGAACAAGTCGCAAGGACACGACCGGGCGGGTGCCGTACGTTCTCGGCACCCGCCCGGTCGGCATGTCCGCGGGCGGTCAGCCCTTGACGTAGCCGAAGCTCTCCACGATCAGACCGCCCTGCAGGCGGGTCACGTTGACCCCCCGCACGAAGTCCCGCGGGCCCGAGCCCCAGCGCATGGTCCAGCGGCACACGGCCCGCTCGCCTGCCACCCACACCTCCTCGGGCTCGAACTCGATGCCCTTGTTGGCGGCGATGCCGGACCAGAAATCAAGACACTCGGCATAGCCCTCGTGCCGTGAACCGTCCGGTGCCGGGCCGGAATTCTCCAGGACGCAGTCCTCGGCGAGCAGACCCTTCAGAATACTGGGGTCATGTTCATGGAACGCCCGGTTGAACTCGTCGATAACCTTGCGCGTCTGCTCATCTGACATTGCCTTCCTCACGCCTTCCTGTCGGCCCGGTGGAACACCGGGTGCAGAACGCCGTCACGGCAGCACGACGGCGACGACCGGATGGCCGGCAGAGGCTTCCGCTCCGCCGGTCGGGCCGCCCGAGAAGTCATATCGCGCTGGGCGCATTGCCGTCCAAGCCTTGGTGCACCACGGTCAGCCGTTTGTCAGTGGATGAGCCATACGGTGATGTCATGACCAATGCGGACAGGGCACCACTCGACTTGGCATATCACCAGGCGACGGAATACCTGGCAGGTCTCGCCCGGCGTCCGGTGGGCGCCACCGCAGATGCCGAACAATTGCTGAAAATGTTCGGCGGACCGCTGCCGACCGGGCCGCAGGACGCCTCCGACACCATCACCCTGCTGGGCCGCGCGGCCGCGGAAGGCGGTATTCCCGCCGCCTCAGGGCCGCGCTACTTCGGCTATGTCACCGGCGGCACCCTGCCCGTGGCGATCGCGGCGGACTGGCTGGTGGCCGCATGGGACCAGACCGCCAGCCTCTACAACCTCTCGCCGGCGATCGCCGTCGCCGAACACGTCGCCGCCCAGTGGGTGCTCGAGCTGCTCGGACTGCCCGAGCACTCCTCGGTCGGCTTTCCGACCGGCTGCACCATGGCCCATCTGACCTCGCTCGCCGCCGCCCGCCACCACCTGCTGGCCGGGCTGGGCTGGGACGTCGAGCGCGACGGGCTGCCGGGGGCGCCGCGCGTCCACCTCGTGGCCGGCGCGCAGCACCACATGACCATCGACCTGGCGGCCCGCTACCTCGGCTTCGGCAGCGGCGGCATCCACAACGTGCCGGTCGATGCCCGGGGACGTATGCGGCCGGACGCGCTGGCCGACCTCCTGGACCGGCTGGACGGGCCGGTCATCGTCTGTGCCCAGGTCGGGGACGTCAACTCCGGTGCGGTCGACCCGGTCGGGGAGATCTGCGACATCGCTCACCGGTACGGCGCCTGGGTGCACGTCGACGGCGCGTTCGGGCTGTGGGCGGCGGCCAGCCCCCGGCTGCGTCCGCTGGTGGCCGGGGTCGAGCGGGCGGACTCCTGGGCACTGGACGCCCACAAGTGGCTCAACGTCCCCTACGACTGCGGCATCGTCGTGGTGGCGCATCCCACGGCGCACCGGGCCGCGATGCTCAACGAGCGTGCCGGATACCTGCCGGCCGGCACCCCGGGCGAGCGGGACGCCATCGAGTGGGTGCCGGACTTCTCACGACGCGCCCGGAGCCTGCCGGTGTGGGCCGCACTGCGCACCCTGGGCCGTTCCGGCGTCGCCGACATGGTCGAGCGGTGCTGCGACCTCACGGCCCGGTTCGCCGCCCGGCTCGCCGAGGTGCCCGGCGTGGCACTGCTCAACGAGGTCGTGCTCAACCAGGTGATGGTGCGCTTCGCCGACGACGACGCCACGACCCGTGCGGTGATCGCGCGGATTCAGGACAGCGGGGTCTGCTGGTTCGGCGGCACGGTGTGGCAGGGCCGGGCCGCGATGCGGGTGTCGGTGGTCAACTGGCGGACCGGCGAGGAGGACGTGGACCGCAGTGTCGACGTCATCCGGGACGCCGTACGGGCGGTGCTGTCGTCGCGGTGACGACGGTGCCCGGTGCCAAGAGGTCCGGCCCGGTGCGGAAACCACTTCCGCACCGGGCCGGACCTCTTCGTGCCGCTGTCACCTGAGTTCTTCGTCGGGCGCCCGTTCCGCCCACTGGGCGAAGGTCTCCGTGTCGCCGTGCCGGCCCGCCAGATACCGGCGGGTGAGGCGGTCGACATAGTCGGGGAGTTCGTCGGCGGTCGTCTTCAGACCGCGCAGCTTCCTGCCGAATCCTCCCTGCTCGTCCTGCGCGAGCGCCAGCCCGCCCCCCAGATGAACCTGGAAGCCCTCCACCTGGCTGCCGTCCGGGCCGTTGACGAGCTGGCCCTTGAGCCCGATGTCGGCCACCTGTGTGCGCGCGCAGGAGTTCGGGCAGCCGTTGACGTTCACGGTGAGACGCACCGGCGAGCCGTCGAACCGCCTTTCCAGTTCGGCCACCAGGCCCGCGGCCCGCTCCTTGGTCTCGACGATGGCGAGCTTGCAGTACTCGATCCCGGTGCACGCCATGGTGTCGCGCCGCCAGGACGAGGGCTCCGCCTCGAGTCCGAGCCCGCGCAGTTCGCGAACGAGCGGTTCGGGGTCGACCACGTCGAGCACCAGCAGCTTCTGATACGGCGTCAGCCGAACGCGCCCCGACCCGTGTGTCTCGGCGGCGTCGGCGAGGGCGGCCAGCCGGCTGCCGGACAGACGTCCGACGACCGGCGCGGCCCCCACGTACGACCGGCCGTCCCGCTGCGGGTGGACGCCGATGTGGTCCAGGGGGAGGCCGGGCAGCAGCGGCGGTGGGCCGTCGAGGAGGCGCCGGTGCAGGTACTCGTCCTCCAGCACCGCCCGGAACCGTTCGACGCCCCAGTCGGCGACCAGGAACTTCAGTCGTGCCCGGTGCCGCAGCCGCCGGTAGCCGTAGTCCCGGAACAGCCGGGCGACCGCCACCCACACCTCCGGGACCTCGGCGAGCGGCACCCACACACCGACGGGCTGCGCGAGCATCGGCTGGGTGGACAGGCCACCGCCCACCCAGAGGCCGAACCCGGGGCCGAGTTCGGGGTGCACGACACCGAGGAAGGCGACGTCGTTCACCTGGTACGGGACGTCCGGCAGCCAGGAGACGGCGGACTTGAACTTGCGCGGGAGGTTGGACAGCGAGGCGTCGCCGACGTACCGGGCCACGATCTCCTCGACGGCCGGGGTGGCATCCAGCACCTCGGCGGCGGCCACGCCGGCCACCGGGCTGCCGACGATCACCCGGGGACAGTCGCCGCACGCCTCGGTGGTGGACAGGCCCACGGCCTCCAGCCGGCGCCAGATCGCGGGCACGTCCTCGATCCGGACCCAGTGCAGCTGGATGTTCTGCCGGTCGGTGATGTCGGCCGTGTTCCGCGCGAACCGCATCGAGACGTCCGCGACGGTCCTCAGCTGAGCGGCGTCGAGGCGGCCGCCGTCGACGCGCACGCGCAGCATGAAGTGCTCGTCCTCCAGCTCCTCGGGGGCGAGGACGGCGGTGCGCCCGCCGTCGATGCCCGGCTTGCGCTGGGTGTACAGGCCCCACCAGCGGAACCGGCCGCGCAGGTCGTCCGGGTCGATGCCGGAGAACCCGGTGCGGGAGTAGACCTGTTCGATCCGCTCGCGGACCTTCAGGGGGTCCTCGTGCTGTTTGAACTGCTCGTTGGCGTTCAGCGGGGCCCGCTCCCCCATGGCCCACTGGCCCTCGGTGCGCCGGTCCGCCGACCGGGCGGCCGCCGACGCGGGTGTCGCGTCCGTCTCCGTCATCTGGGTGCTCCTTCCGTGGCCGGGACGATCACGGTCGACGGGGAGCGGACGGGGTCGCCGCTCCCCGTCGCCGGGGTTGTCCGGCAGTCAGGCGGTCCTCCTCCCGGGGGCCGCCACGGGAATGATCATGCCGCCCGGCAGCCAGTCGGCCCGCTTCAGGTGATGGACGTGGCCGGAGCCGCCGCTGCCCGGTACGTACGGAACCGCGACGGCGTAGAGCCTGACCGGCGCGTCGCCGGTGGTCCCGCGGGCCTGCTGCCACGCCTCGTAGCCGGCCGCGGCCGGCGGCTCGCCGGGGAGCCGTTCGCTCAGGGCGTTCAGGTAGCCCGAGACCTCGGTACCGCGGGGCGCGTACCGCAGCGGAACGATCTGACCCGCGGCGGGCTGCAGCAGCGACGGGGTCAGCAGCCACGGCGCCAGGTAGGTGCCCTGCGCCGGGGTCCGGCCTGCGGCCACGCCCTCGACCGCCTGGGCGCCGGTCGCCCAGCCGGCGACGACGATCAGGGGATGTCGTGCCGTCCCGGGCCGGGTCACCTCCAGGCCGGCCCGGCGTGCCGCGGCGCGCACCACGTCGGCCGCTGCGACCGCGCGCGGCGAGTCGTCGCCGACCAGGGCGACGCCCCGCTCTCCGCGGTCGGCCAGGAAGTCCACGACGGACCGCAGCGCGGCCGCGTCGCCCGGGGCGAGCCGGTCCGCGGGACAGGCGTCGAGCGGCCGGTCGTCGCCGGCGAGCACGGCGCCGACGGCGGCCGCGGCGCACTCCGGGCCGTCCGGGCCGCGCAGCGCCGTCAGGGTCCGGCCGCGGTCCTCGCCGGTGTCGACCGCCACCGGCGAGGTCGTCCCCCGGGCCGACACCCACACGGTGCTCCGCCCCGCCGGCAGCCGCACGGTCACCCACGTCTGCGCGCTGCCGGCGTGGGCGCGGCCCGCGGTGAGCCGGCCCCGGTCCGGTCCCGCGGAGGCGTCCGCCGCGCCGATGCCGACGAGGTTGACGCCGGGCCGGTTCGGGACCACCGTCACCGGCACGCTCGACCCGCCGAGCCGGATCCGGCTCAGCAGCGGCGTGCCGCGCCCGCCGGCGGCGGGCTCCGGACCGGCCGGCCACACCACGACCGCGGTGGCGGCCAGTACGGCGACCGCCACGGCTCCCGCGAAGTAGCCGGAGGTGCCGGACCGGCGTCGCAGGACGCCCTTGCGGAGCAGGACGATCCCGAGCGCCGCCGCGAGGCTCAGCACGAGGGCGCCCGCCACGAAGGCGCCGTACACGGATGGAACCAGGTGCCCGGGGCCGTCGTCGTCACCGGCCGCGGGCACCTGGAGCAGGATGGTCGTCATGGTCGCAGCGCGCGGTCGCTCACCGCGAACATGACACCGTGGGGCTGGGCGTCCCCGTACTCGCCGTGCGGCCACGACGTGCGGTCGAAGCCGACGCAGGGCTTGCCCGTGTTCTCGTCGCGGAACCTGCGGTCGAGTACCGGACGGCCCTTGCTGTTCAGGTCGAACATGCACACCCGGTGGTCGCCGCCGCCGCCGAAGGAGCCGGCGACGAAGTAGTTGGCGACGGCGATCCGGCGTACCTGGTCCGTCTCCTGGTACATGCCGCCGCCACCGCGGCGGAAGATGTCCATGGTGCCCCAGTGCGGGCCACCGGAGGTGACGTCCCGAATCGGCACCACGCCGGCCAGTTCGGGACAGTCCCGCTCGGCTCCTCCGGCGTACGCCTCGTTGAGCTGGTCGACGGAGCAACGGGTCGACTTGCCCTCGGCGAGCAGCTTGCGGATGTCGAGGACGTAGAGCATGCCGGTGGTGCCGTCGAGAGGTGCGCCGTAGGGCACGGACTGGCCCATGACGGTGTGGAACAGGTAGCGGTCGTCCGGACTGACCGCCAGCCAGCTGGAGTTGTCACCCCCGCCGGTGACCGACTGGTCCCGGTTGAAGGACCGGTAGGCGGTGGTGTCGTCGAACACCTCACGCCACTTGGGGTTCTTGGCTGTGATGTCGGGTGTGTAGAAGACCGCGCCACCGGCCATCGAGGAGACGAAGGCTCCCCGGTTTCCCGGCCGGTTGGTGGTGGCGACCTCCATGACGACACGGGACTCGCGGAAGAACGGGCGCTTCTCCAGCGCGCCGCGCGGACCGTCGTGCACCTTGGAGACGGACATCAGCCGCGGGTTGTTGCGGTCCTTGATGTCGAAGACCCGCACCGTCTGCCGGGCCAGGTTCTCGCGCAGCGGCGACTCGGGGGTCATGAAGTTGCGCGCCTCGGCGAAGTCGCTGGCCACCATGATGTCGAGGTCCTCGCGCACGGCGATGCCGTGCGGATTGGCGCAGCTGGACGCGGGCAGCTCGGGCACGTTGCCGCACTGCGCGGGGTCCTCCGACTCCTCGGTTGCCGCCGGTATCTCCGCGAGGGTTCGGCCGTCCTCGCCGATGCGTACGATCTCGCCGGGCGACCCCGCGGCGCCGTTGCCGACGCGCACCTCGCCGTTGGTGTAGGTGCACGGCCCGGACACGTCCGGACCGCCCATGTACGTGGCGTACGCGGTGCCGTCGCTGAGCACCTGGTAGGCGTCGGGGAGCGTGCCGCAGGGCGTCTGGCCGGGAGTGTTGACGCCGACCAGTCGCAGGGCAGGCAGGGCGGTCGCGTCGAAGACGTACGTGGTGTCGGAGAGGATGCCGCCGGCGTAGATGCGGTCGCCCTTGTGCCACATGTACTGCAGGTGGTGCGGCTCGTTGCCGGTGCCCGGTCCCGTGGTGACGGTGTTGGCGACCTGGCCGTAGGTGGGCGACCCGGGGGTGGCGTCGACGACGGCGAGGAAGTCGGGGGCCGGCTGCCCGGCCGGTCCGGCCCAGACCAGCAGCCACTTGCGGCCGGGGCCGTTCGCCGCCTTCGTCAGGTGATTGGTCGCGGTGTACTCGACGCCGTCCACCCCGCGGAACGCGGACGTCCACCGGCGGGGTGCGTCGGCCGCGGCGGTGCCGCCCCCCGCCAGCAGGCCGGCGGTCATCGCGAGCGCCAGCAGGCCGAGGAACGCCCGCCGCGCGGAGGCGAGTTGTCGGAACCTGTGAAGTCTCATCGGTCTCGTTGTCCCTCTCCCGGTGCACTCGGCCCGGACACGTAGTTGTCCTTCGGTCTCGTACATTCCTCTTTCGGGAACAACGTTTCGCGGTCCGCCGCGGACGCGTGCGCCACCGATTCCGCGGCGACCCGCTTGTGCACGCGTCTCGCCGGTTTTCTGGAAAATTCGATGCCGCACACCAGGGCGGATGCGTCCCCCTGTTCACACCCGGCACTATCCCAAGAGCCCACTGACTCAGTGCTGATCAGACGCTTGCGGCTCGCTGACTCCGGTCCCGGACCAGGGGTCAGCGAGCGGTCAGCGCGCCATGTGCCACCGCTGATAATCTCTTTCGCGCCGCGGGCCTCGAGTTCACCGCAGGCGCCTGCCGCGATATTTCGCTTTGTGATTCCCCCCATTCTTCCCGAATTCTCTGGCGGTACCACGAAGGGACAGCCGGATGACGGTGACTCAGCAGAAACGGGCTCTGAAGGCGCTCGCCGAGCAGGCGGGCCGTGATCTGGAGGACGCCTCCGCGCAGGAGATCCTGCGGTGGGCCGCCGACACGTTCGGCAGGCGCTGGTGCGTGACCTCCTCGATGGAGGACGCAGTGGTCGCCCATCTGGCGTCCCGCGTCCTCAAGGGCGTGGACGTGGTGTTCCTCGACACCGGCTACCACTTCCCGGAGACCATCGGCACCCGGGACGCGGTCGAGGCCGTGATGGACGTCAACGTCATCACGCTCACCCCGCGCCAGACGGTCGCCGAGCAGGACGCCGGGTACGGGCCGAAGCTGCACGACCGCGATCCCGACCTGTGCTGCGAACTCCGCAAGGTCCGGCCCCTCGAAGAGGGCCTCGCCGGCTACGACGCCTGGGCGACCGGACTGCGCCGCGAAGACTCCCCGACCCGGGCGGACATCCCGGTCGTCGGCTGGGACGAGAAGCGCCGGAAGGTCAAGATCTCCCCGATCGCCCGCTGGACCCGGGACGACGTGGAGGCGTACGTCGCCGAACAGGGCGTACTGACCAATCCGTTACTGACGGACGGTTACGGCTCCATCGGCTGCGCCCCCTGCACCCGCCGCCTCCGTCCGGGCGAGGACGCGCGCGCCGGCCGCTGGGCGGGCCGCGCCAAGACCGAGTGTGGGCTGCACGGATGACCGCGATCACCGAGGGAACCGGCAGGACGGCGACGGTGTCCGCGCGCCACGAGATCACGCTGTCGCACCTGGACGCGCTGGAGTCCGAGGCGGTGCACATCTTCCGTGAGGTGGCGGGCGAGTTCGAGAATCCGGTGATCCTCTTCTCCGGCGGCAAGGACTCCATCGTCATGCTGCGCCTGGCGCTGAAGGCGTTCGCCCCGGCCGCCATCCCCTTCTCGCTGCTGCACGTCGACACCGGACACAACTTCCCCGAGGTGCTGGAGTACCGCGACCGTGTGGTGGCCGCCCACGGACTGCGCCTCCACGTCGCCTCCGTCGAGGACTACATCGACCGCGGCGTGCTCAGGGAACGCCCTGACGGGACGCGCAACCCGCTCCAGACCCTCCCGCTCACCGAGCGGATCCAGTCGGAGAAGTTCGACGCGGTCTTCGGCGGCGGGCGCCGCGACGAGGAGAAGGCCCGCGCCAAGGAGCGGGTGTTCTCCCTGCGGGACGAGTTCTCCCAGTGGGACCCGCGCCGGCAGCGGCCCGAGCTGTGGAACCTGTACAACGGCCGCCACGCCCCCGGCGAGCACGTCCGCGTCTTCCCGCTCAGCAACTGGACCGAGCTGGACGTCTGGCAGTACATCGCCCGCGAGAACATCGAGCTGCCCGGGATCTATTTCGCCCACGAGCGAGAGGTGTTCCGGCGGGGCGGCATGTGGCTGACCGCCGGCGAGTGGGGCGGGCCCAGGAACGGCGAGACCGTCGAGAAGCGCCAGGTGCGCTACCGGACCGTCGGAGACATGTCGTGCACCGGAGCCGTCGACTCGGACGCGGTGACCCTGGAGCAGGTCATCGCCGAGATCGCCGCCTCCCGGCTCACCGAGCGCGGCGCCACCCGTGCCGACGACAAGCTTTCCGAGGCCGCGATGGAGGACCGCAAGCGCGAGGGGTACTTCTGAGGATGAGCACGACCATCGACACCCTGCGCTTCGCGACGGCCGGCTCCGTCGACGACGGCAAGTCCACCCTCGTCGGACGCCTCCTCCACGATTCCAAATCAGTCCTCACCGACCAACTGCAGGCCGTGGAGCGCGCCTCCGCCGGCCGCGGTCAGGAAGGTCCCGACCTCGCGCTCCTCACGGACGGTCTGCGCGCCGAGCGGGAGCAGGGCATCACCATCGACGTGGCCTACCGCTACTTCGCGACCGCGCGTCGCCGGTTCATCCTGGCCGACACGCCGGGCCATGTGCAGTACACCCGGAACATGGTCACCGGCGCCTCCACCGCCGAGCTCACCGTCATCCTCGTCGACGCCCGCCACGGTGTCGTCGAACAGACCCGCCGCCACGCCGCCATCGCCGCCCTCCTCCGCGTGCCCCACGTCGTCCTCGCCGTCAACAAGATGGACCTCGTCGACCGCCGGGAGTCGGTGTTCGCAGCGATCGCCGAGGAGTTCACGGCGTACGCGACCGGCCTCGGCGTCCCGGAGATCGCCGCGATCCCCGTCTCGGCGCTCGCCGGCGACAACGTCGTGGCGCCGTCGCCCGCCATGGACTGGTACGACGGCCCGACGGTCCTGGAGCACCTGGAAAGCCTCCCGGTCGGGCAGGACGAGGCGCACGGTCACGCCCGGTTCCCCGTGCAGTACGTCATCCGGCCGCAGTCCGCCGAGCATCCCGACTACCGCGGCTACGCCGGTCAGATCGCCGCCGGCACCTTCCGGGTCGGCGACGAGGTCACCGTCCTGCCGTCCGGACGTACCACGCGGATCACCGGAATCGACCTGCTGGGCCGGCCCGTGGATCTCGCCCGTGCCCCGCAGTCGGTGACGCTCCTGCTGACCGACGACCTCGACGTCTCGCGCGGCGACCTGATCGTGCCCAGCCGGCATGTGCCCGCCACCACCAGGGTCGTCGAAGCGACCCTCTGTCATCTGCACGAGCGTCCGCTGCGCCGCGGTGACCGTGTGCTGCTCAGACACGGCACCCGCACGGTCAGAGCCGTGGTGGACCACCTCGCCCACCAACTCAGCCTGGCGGACCTGTCGTTGCGTCCTTACCCGGCCGAACTCCCCATGAACGCCATCGGGCAGGCGACGCTGCGCACGTCGGAGCCCGTCGCGCCGGACCTCTACGCGGTGTCCCGCCGGACCGGCTCCTTCCTTCTCATCGATCCGTCGGACGGCACCACCCGCACCGCGGGCATGACGGGTGAGGCGTTCACGGCGCACGGTGGCGCCGGCCGCCGCCGGGCGGAGGGCGCCGTCCGATGACAACGGCCCGCGGCGTGACCGCCGCCCTCGTGGCGCTGCTGCTGTGCACGCTCACCGCGTGCGGTTACGGCTCCCTGGCACCCGAGGACGACGGGCAGCCCGCCGTGCACGGCAGGAAGCTTTCCGCCGACACCGTGCGGATCGGCTACTTCCCCAATCTCACCCACGCGACCGCCCTGATCGGCGTCAGCGAGGGGCTGCTCCAGCGGGAGCTGGGCGGCACCCGGTTGCGGACGGCCACCTTCAACGCCGGCCCCTCGGAGATCGAGGCGCTCAACGCGGGAGCCGTCGACATCGGGTTCATCGGCCCCTCCCCCGCGGTCAACGGCTACACGAAGTCCGGCGGCCGCAATCTGAGGATCGTCTCGGGGGCTGCGTCGGGAGGCGTCAGCCTGGTGGTCGATCCGGAGAAGATCAAGACGGTGCGGGACGTCAAGGGCAAGCGGATCGCGACGCCGCAGCTCGGCAACACGCAGGACGTGGCGCTCCTCGAGTGGGCCGCCCGGCAGGGCTGGACGGTCGACGCGCAGAGCGGCCGGGGCGATGTCACGGTCGTCCGCACCGACAACAGGATCACCCCGGACGCCTACAAGTCCGGTTCCGTGGACGGCGCCTGGGTGCCGGAACCGACCGCGTCCAAGCTTGTGGCCGAGGGCGCCGAGGTCCTCCTCGACGAGTCCTCGCTGTGGCCGGACGGCAAGTTCGTGATCACGAACATCGTCGTGTCGCAGAGCTTCCTCACCGCGCATCCCGATGTGGTGGAGGCCTTCCTGCGCGGCACCGTCGCCACCAACCGCTGGATCCGGGCGCACCCCGCCGAGGCCGCGCGAGCCGCCAACGCCGCTCTCGAGGACCTCACCGGCAAGGCGCTGCCGGACGCGGTCCTCGACCACGCGTGGCCCCGCGTCCACTTCACGGACGACCCGCTGGCCGCCACCCTGCGCGTCCAGGCCGAGCGCGCCGCCCGCACCGGGCTGCTCGACCACCCCAGGCCGGCCGGCATCTACGACCTCGGCCCGCTGAACCGCGTACTGAGCACCCGAGGACTGCCGTGGGTCTCCGACGCGGGGCTCGGCACCCCCTGACCCCGTCATCCGCCCGACCTCCAGGAGCGACGACCATGGCCACGACCCTCGCCAAGGCCGCCGACGGCACCGGGACGGCCGCGTCCGCCGCGCGGATCGCACACGTCTCGAAGTCCTTCGCGGGCCCCGCCGGGCAGCAGCTCGTCCTGGACGACATCACCCTCGATGTCGCGCCCGGCGAGTTCGTCACCCTCCTGGGCGCCTCCGGGTGCGGCAAGTCCACCCTGCTCAGCCTTGTGGCGGGCCTGGACGCCCCCAGCGCGGGCAGCATCACCACCGACGGCCGCCCGGCCCTGATGTTCCAGGAGCACGCCCTCTTCCCGTGGCTGACCGCCGGCAAGAACGTCGGACTCGCGCTGAAGTTGCGGGGCGTTCCCCGCTCGGAGCGGCGCGACAGGGCGGAGGAACTCCTCGAACTCGTCCGGCTGAAGGGCGCGTACGGCAAGCGCGTGCACGAACTGTCCGGCGGTATGCGCCAGCGCGTCGCCCTGGCCCGTGCCCTCGCGCAGGAGAGTCGGCTGCTGCTGATGGACGAGCCGTTCGCGGCACTGGACGCGATCACCCGGGACGTGCTGCACGACGAACTGACCCGGATCTGGCGGGAGACGCGGCTGTCCGTCCTGTTCGTCACGCACAACGTGCGCGAGGCGGTCCGGCTCGCCGAGCGGGTGGTGCTGCTGTCCTCCCGGCCGGGCCGGATCGCCCGCCAGTGGAGTGTCGGCATTCCCCAGCCGCGCCGCATCGAGGACGCCGCCGTGGCGGAGCTGTCCGTCGAGATCACCGAGGAACTGCGGGGGGAGATCCGTCGCCATGGCCGGCACTGAGACGACGAGCGCCGAGGACGGCCCCGACCTCGCAGGTCTCGAAGCCGGGCTGGACGCCCTGGAGACGAAACAGGCCCGGCGCACTCCGGTGCGGGACGTGCTGCTGCGTACGGTGCTGCCGCCGCTGCTGGCCGTCGCCCTCGTGATCGCGGTGTGGCAGTCCCTTGCGTGGGCGGCCGTGACGAGCGACTACAAGCTGCCGCCGCCGTCCGCGGTCTGGCACAGCCTCACCGACATGTGGCTGCGGGGCACCCTCTTCGACGTCATCTGGACCAGTGTGTCGCGTGGCCTGGCCGGGTTCCTGCTGGCGCTCGCCGTGGGCACCCCCCTCGGTCTGCTGGTCGCCCGGCTCCGGCCCCTGCGCACGGCGATCGGACCCGTCCTGTCGGGGCTGCAGTCGCTGCCCTCGGTGGCCTGGGTGCCTCCGGCCGTGATCTGGCTCGGCCTGGACGACTCGATGATGTACACGGTGATCCTGCTGGGCGCGGTCCCGTCCATCGCCAACGGGCTGCTGTCGGGCGTGGACCAGGTGCCGCCGCTGCTGCTGCGGGCCGGCCGCACCATGGGCGCGACGGGCCTGAAGGGCACCTGGCACATCGTGCTGCCGGCCGCTCTGCCCGGCTATGTGGCGGGCCTGAAGCAGGGCTGGGCGTTCTCCTGGCGCTCGCTGATGGCGGCCGAGATCATCGTCTCCTCACCCGATCTGGGCGTCGGCCTCGGCCAGTTGCTGGAGAACGGCCGCAACAACTCCGACATGCCCGGGGTGTTTCTCGCCATTCTCCTCGTCCTCGCCGTCGGCGTCGCGGTCGACCTGGTCGTCTTCTCCCCGGTGGAACGGTGGATGCTGCGCGGCCGCGGCCTGGCCACACGGCCCGACGGCCTCCGCGTCGGCCCCCGGCGCGCCCGGCAGCGCCCGTCGGAGTGACCGCGCCCCGGTGCGTGCTGCTCGCCTCCGGCGCAGGCCCGGCAGCGGTACCGCACCGGCGAATCCGACGCCGGCCGCGCGCACCCGCGGGCGGCCACCGACCCGATGGCCGCCCGCCGGTACGGCGATACCGGCATCCCCCAGCCGCACCGCATCGAGAACGCCGTCGTGGCAGAACCGTCCGCCACCCGCCCGCCCGGGATGCGATCCCCGCGCTCCCACGGCCGCCCGGCGAATCAAGGCGCGGACAGGAGGCGGTGCCTCACTCCCGGTTCCCCCGTCGCTCCCGCTCGGCCGTGTCATCAGGCGCCGTCACTCGGACGTGGTGCCGGTCCGAACCACCGGACACCCCCTGGTCCGTCCCCGGAGCCAGTGCCTCGTCGTAGCGTCGGAGCACGAGAAGGGCCAGTTCGGGTGCGGCGCCCAGCACTTGGGCCAGGACGTCGGCACCGGCGGTTCGGGCTTCGCGGGCGATCCGGTCGGGCAGAACGCCGGGGGCGATGACGTAGGGGGCCACAGCGACGCGCCGTGCACCCTCGGCGCGCAGTTGCCGTACGGCGGTGAGGACGTCGGGCGTGCCGGCGGGGCGGCAGGTGGTGGAGGCGACCGCGGGGCGCACGGCACCCCAGCCGGTGTTCCTCCACTCCCGCGCGGTGTCGGCGATCCCCGCGACGGCGTCCGCATCGGTGGAGCCCGCCGACGCCAGCACCAGGCCGGTGACCGGTCGGTCCGCGGGCCCGAGCCCGGCTTCGCGCAGCCGTCGTTCCAGGGCCGCGTGCAGCAGCGGCGAGGGACCGAGTACGGCGGTCCGTCGCACCCGCAGGTGAAGCCGGGCGGCACCGCTCAGGACGGCGGGCAGGTCGATCTTGGCGTGAAAGGCCCGGGTCAGCAGCAGGGGCAGGGCCACCACGTCGGCCACCCCCTCCACCGCCAGGTCGCGCAGGGCGTCCGGCACGGTCGGGGTGTCGAAGTCCAGGTAGGCGGCCGTGACCCGCAGTCCGGGCCGCAGCGAGCGCACGCGCCGCAGCAGGGCCCCGACGGTCGCGGCGTGCCGCGGGTCGCGGCTGCCGTGGGCGACGACGAGCAGGACGGGGCCCGGCGCCGCGGGCGCCGCTGCGGACATGCTTCTACCAGGCCGGGGCCATGGCGACGGCGGGTGGTGCCGGCAGCCAGGTCGGCTCGTTGCTGAGCAGGATGGGATCGTGGGTGAGGATGGCCTGTTCGTATTGGCGAAGAACAGGTGATGGCTCAATACCCAGTGTCTCCACCAGGTCGTGCCGGCATTGGCGGTAGACGTTCAGCGCGTCGAGCTGCCGGCCGGAACGGTACAGCGCACGCATCAGGAGCAGGCAGAACTGCTCCTGCACCGGGTTGCGGGAGTGCAGTTCCATCAGCTCGGGAAGAATGCGCTCATGGCCGCCCACCCGCAGTTCCAGCTCGTAGAGCAGCGCCAGGGCCGAGTTTCTGGCCTCCAGGTACTTGGCCGACGCCGCCTGGCAGAGCGGGCCGCCGGTGAGGCCGCCGAATATGGGGCCCTGCCAGTGGGCTAGGGCCTTCCGCAGGCTCTCGATGTCGTCGTAGGCGTCGTTCGAAATGCCTCGGGCCAGTCGCGCGTGGATCGCTTCCACGGCGTCCAGGAAGACATGGGCGTCGAGTTCCGAGCGGTCCAGGGAGAAGCCGTAGCCCGACATGCTGGTGACCACCCGGGAGGTCTCCCGCTCGGGCTCCAGCGCGTTGAGCGTCCTGCGGATCCTGCTGATCTGCGCCTGGAGCGCGTTGTCCACCTTGGACGGAGGGGTGGTCCCCCAGAGTTCGATGATCAGGGAGTCGACGGTGACCAGCGAACCGCCGGTCACCAGAAGAGTGGCGAGAAGTGTTTGCTGAATCGCGCCACCAAGTTTAACTGTTTTTTGACCCTGCTTTATTTCCATGCAGCCCAGTACTGAAAATTTCAACACACTAAACCCTCTCCCCCGCGAGATGGGAAGTGATTGGAGCTGGCTTGAACCGATCTTGACATCCGGTGGACAGCAAAAAACCGGAACGTTGCCGTCCGAGACTGCGGCTCACATCCGTTGAATCGTAGGACTTTCCCGTTCCTGATGTCTGGAGTTTTGGAAAGTTCGATACGGACCGATCGGTCCCTGACCGTATCCGGTCATCCTTGACACTGTCAACCGAGTCGATATCCAAGTCGCGGTTCGCCATTTCGACCGACCGAAAATCGACGACCGGAAACACTCCACCGTGTCCGAAAAGGCGTGTACCGAAAAAGATCGAGAAAAAAGCCGTGCAGCGTGGGGGTCGGCGAATACGGGGGATTCTTGTCGATGCCGCCCCACGCTGCACGGCCGCTCGAAGGGCCGAACAGGAACCTCAGACCGGACGCTTCCGGTACTTCGCCGCGCCGGCGGCGGCGACGAGCGTCACCACCAGGGTGATTCCGGTGACGGTCCACAGACCCGCCCGGTAGGGCTCCAGTCCGTCCTGGCTCACGAGGGCGAAGACCGTGGCCGTCACGGCGATGACGATGCCGTTGCCGACCTGCGCCCCGGCGTTGAAGAGCCCGGAGGCCAGACCCTGCTCGTCCTCGCCGGCGCTGCCGACGGCGGCGATGTTCATGGCCGGGTAGACACCGGCGAAGCCGATGCCACCGAGCAGCTGCTGGACCAGGAGCGTCACGACCGGATCGACGTGACCGAGGAGCAGCACCCAGCCGAGGTAGCCGACGCTCATCATCACCAGGCCCACGGTCGCCACGAGCCAGGCGCCGTGCTTGGTGACCAGGGCGGCGCCGTAGCGGGCCGCGCCCACCGTGAGCACACCGCCGAGCAGGAAGGCGAGGCCCGCCTGCATCGGCGACCAGCCGAGCTCCTGCTGGTAGTACAGCGTCAGCACGAACTGGAAGGAGACGTAGGCACCGAAGAAGAGCATGCAGATGTTGGCGCGCACCAGTTGCCCGCGCCGGAAGATGCCCAGCGGCACCAGCGGCGCCGAGTGCCCCCGCTCGACCAGGACGAACAGCGACAGGAGCACGGCCGCGGCGACCAGCGAGCCGACGGTCAGCGGATCGCCCCAGCCCTCGCCCGCGGCGTTGCTGAGTCCGTAGACGAGCGCGACCGCGCCCCCGGTGACGGTGACCGCGCCGAGGATGTCCAGGCTGCCGCGCTCCGTCTGGCGCTGCCCGGCCGGGACCGTGGACGCGGCGAGCAGGGCGATCAGCAGGCCCGCGACGGCCGGCAGGAAGAGAATGAGCCGCCAGGAGGCACTTGCCAGCACACCGCCGAGCAGCAGCCCGAGCGAGTAGCCCGCCGAGGCGACGGCGAGGAAGGTGCCCAGAGCGCGGTTGCGGGCCGTCTCGTCACGGAAGGCGTCCAGCAGGATCGCCATCGCGGCGGGCGCGGTGATGCCGGCGCTGATGCCCTTGACCAGCCGGGCCGCCACCAGCAGCGGGCCGCTGTCGGCGATGCCGCCGAGACAGCTGGCCACCACGAACACCAACAGCCAGCCGATGAGCAGCCGCTTGCGGTTGAACAGGTCGGCCAGCCGCCCGCCGAGCAGCAGGAAGCCGCCGAAGCCCAGCGCATAGGCGGACACCACCCACTGCAGGGCCGCGGGGGACATGTCCAGGTCTTTCTCGATGAGCGGGAGCGCCGGCCCCATGGACGCGATGTCCATCGCGTCCAGGAACTGCACCGCGCAGACGACCGCGAGCAGCAGGGGCAGGCTCTTCACTGCCGGCGCACCGACGTCCGCGGGCGCGGGCGAGGCCGCCGGCGGGGAGGTGGGGGACGCCTCAGTCATGAACAGACTCCGATCGGAGGGCGACGACGTTGCGTTCAAGATCCCGGACCGATCGGTCCGGGACCGATCGGTCCATTTATAGCGTCCACAACTGGGCCTGTCAAACGTATGCTTGGGGCCACGGGGGAAGCGTGAAGGGAGTCAGATATGGCACGCACGCCGGCACCCGGCACCCGTGGGCGCATTCTCGGCACCGCCGCCAAGCTGTTCAGCGAGCGCGGTGTGCGAGCGGTGGGCATGCAGCAGGTGATCGAGGCGACCGGAGTCGGCAAGAGCCTGCTGTACCGCGAGTTCGCGAGCAAGGACGAACTGGTCGCGGCCTGGATCCGGCAGAGCGACGAGGAGTGGTGGGAGCAGGCGCGCAGGGTCACCCAGCCGCACGCCGGCGACCCCGTCCGGCAGATCATGGCGCTGATGGACTTCTTCTACGACAGCGTCGGCGACCCCGGCTTCCGCGGCTGCATCTACTTCAACACCTCGAGCGAATTCCGCGACCCCGAGCACCCGGGACGCCGCGAGGCCCGGCAGCACCTGGAGAAGGTGCGCGCCTGGCTCCGCGACCTCGGAGCACAGGCCGGATCCCACGACCCCGAGGCCATGGCCGACGCGCTGATGCTGGTCATCGGCGGGATGCTGGCCAACGGCGAGGTCATGGGGGCCGCCGGCCCGGCACGGGTGGCCGCCGCCACTGCCGAGGCCATCATCGGCCTGTACTGCCCGGACTCCGTGAGCAGCGCGGCAGCCTGAGCACGCCGCAGCGGCCCCGCGGCGGATGCGCCGCGGGGCCGCTGCGTGTGCGCGAAGAGTGCGGGGCCGGTGCCGTCCGGCCTCAGGGGCCGACCCGTTCCGGCCTCGCCGGCCGAACCGCGACACCGTGCTCCTCGTACCCGTCGTTGTAGACGAAGGACGTCGGCAACCGGTCGTGGAACTGGTAGTCGAAGCGGATCCGGCCATCCTCGTCCAGCACCAGGACGTCCTGCCCGGCCATCTCCATCTCGCCGGTCCGGGACGAGACCATCACCCAGCTGAACCGGATCACGCCGTGGTGCCCCGTCGCGTTGTGCCCCGACTTGAAGACGTATCCCATGGGGGCGTAGATCTCCTGGGTGTACGCCATCTGTGCCTCGATGGCCGCACGGCCGTGGATCGGGTCCCGCCGGTAGAAGACATAGGTGGCGTCGGGCGCGTAGAGCCGTGGCACCTCCTCGCGGCGGCGCCCGGGGTCGGTCTCGTTCCACAACGCCACATAACGGTCGGTGAGTTCATTCGGTCCAGGCAGCACGGTACGTCTCCCGTCTCGGCCGGGGGTCCGCCGCGTACCGCCTCAGCAACTGCACGAGATCGGCGGTGACGGCTGGGACCTGTGAACGGATGAAGAAATGACCCTCCGGAAACAGCCGGCACCCGAGGTACCGGGGCGTGCGGCCGGCCCAGGACCGCATAGCCGCCGGATCCAGCAGCGGATCCTCCCGTCCGGCGTAGGCGACGACAGGGCAGTCGACAACCGCCCGGTCGTCCTCGTAGTCCAGGCACACGGCACTGTCGGCGGCCATCGCCCGCGCGGCCGCCGACAGCAGGTCCGGATCGTCACCGACCTGCGGGGGCAGGCCCCCCAGGCGGCGCATCTCGGCCACGGCCCGCTCAGCGGTCAGCGGGCCCGGCGCCCGTGCCGACGGCCCGCCGAAGCCCTCCGGCGCCCACCCGGAGACGGCGAGCAGCGCCGGCGGGCGGCCCCGGGCCTGCAGCGCCACGGCCGTGCGATAGGCGAGCAGGGCTCCCATCGAGTGCCCGAACACCGCGTAAGGACGCTCGTCGAGATCGGCGAGCAGCGTCTCGGCCACCGCGTCCACCAGCGGAGCCAGCCGGGAGTACGGCCGCTCGTGGCGCCGCTCCTGACGGCCGGGCAGTTGCACGCCCTGGGCGCAGACGTCGCTCGGCAGTTGCCCGTACCAGTCGTGGTACGCCGTGACACCGCCGCCGCTGTGGTGGAACAGGAACAGCCGCACGGCGGCGTCCGGTTCCGCGTCGGGCGGGTGCAGCCAGCGTGCCGGGGCGGTCGCCGGCTCCGTCAGCCGCACGGGCTCGCTCCCGGGCACGGCCTTCACCCGCCCGCCGTGGCCCCGGCACCCGCGTGGCTCTCCCGGAGCACGCGGCGCAGCACCTTGCCGGTCGGATTGCGGGGCAGGGAGTCGACGAGGTCGTAACCGGTGGGGATCTTGAAGCCGGCGAGGCGGCCGTTGAGAAAGCGGAGGAAGTCGCGGGGTTTGGCCTCGGCGCCGGGTCGCAGTACGACGGCGGCGCGCACCGCCTCGCCCCAGTGGGCGTCCGGCACGCCGAAGACCGCGACGTCCTCGACCGCGGAGTGCTGTCGCAGCGCGTTCTCCACCTCGGTGGGGTAGATGTTCTGGCCGGCCACGATGATGGTGTCGTTGACACGGTCGACGAGGAACAGGTAGCCGTTCTCGTCGAGGTAGCCCATGTCCCCCATGGCGAGCCAGCCGTCCGTCACGGCCTGCGCGGTGGCCTCGGGCATCCGCCAGTACTCCACGAACCGGCCCGGGCTGCTGACCCACACCCGGCCGACCCGGCCCGGCGGCAGTGGGTTTCCCCCGTCGTCGACGATCCGGACCTCGTTGCCGGGACAGGCCCGGCCGGCGGAGCCCAGGACCTCGCTGCCCGGCACGTGGTCGCTCGGTGCCAGGCAGGTCACGAAGCTGCCCGCCTCTGCCGACGAATACCCCTGCGCCAACTCGCAGCCCAGGACGTCCATGCAGGTCAGCAGCAGTTCCCGGTCGATCGGGGAGCCGCTGTAGACCACCTTGCGCAGGGACTTGAAGGTGTCGCGGGTGGTGCCCTGCTCGGTGAGCATCATGCGCAGCATGGCCGGGGCGGCCCACAGCGTGGTGATCCGATGCCGCTCGATGAGCCTCACCGCCTCGTCGGCGATGAACCTGCGCATGATGACGGTGGTGGCGCCGGCGTTGAACGAGTGCATGAACCAGCCGAAGCCGGCGGTGTGCAGACCGGGGAAGCAGCTCAGCCCGCGGTCGTCGGACCGCCAGTCGATCCAGTCCACGCCGTGCGCCGTCATGTCGGCGATGAACGTGAAGAAGGTGCGCTGGGCCAGCACGACACCCTTGGGCAGACCGGTGGTGCCGCTGGTGTAGAGCTGGGCGACGGCGTCGTCGAACCCGGTGGCCGCCGGCGGGTCGGTGTCCGGCTGTCCCTCCTTCCAGGCGAGGAAGCCGCCGGCCACATGGGTGTCCGAGTCGGTCTCGACGATGTGGGCGAGCCGGGGCAGGGACGGCCGCAGCCGCTCCACGACATCCCTGAACTCCCGCTCCACGAAGAGCAGTTCGGCCTGGGCATCGCGCAGGATGTGCTCGACCTCGCCGGAGGTCAGCCGCCAGTTGACCGGTACCAGGACGGTGCCGCTCTTGGCGCAGCCCAGGGCGATGTCGTAGTAGTGCTCCGACTCCTGGCCCAGGTACCCCACCCGGGCTCCCGGGCGCAGCCCGGCGGCGAGCAGGGCGTGGGCCGTGCGGTTGCTGTGCCGGTGCAGTTCGCCGTACGTCAGCGTGCGGTCCTCGCAGACGACGGCTGGATGGTCGGGGCGCCGACCGGCGTGCAGCGCCGATCGTGCGGCGAGTGTCCTCTCGTTCCGGTTGTCCATGGGGCCCCTCGGTTCGTTCGTCGGGCCGGCACCCGGTGGGCGCGGCAGGGACTCGGTGCGGTGGTGAGTGGCGCCGTGCGGTGCCGTCCCGGTCAGCCGAGCCGGTCCGGCACCGTGGCCGCCGGCTCGTTCGCCCCGGCCGCGGTGCCTGCGCGGGCGGCGGGGCCGGCCTGCGGTCCGGCGGTCAGGCGGTGGCCCAGGGCGTCCGCGAGGTCCTCGACCGTGGGGTGGTCGAACACGGCCGAGGAGACCAGCGGGACGCGCAGGGCGTCCTCGAGCCGGTCCTTGAGGTCGATCGCCCTGAGCGAGTCCACGCCGAGTTCCAGGAACGTGGCACGGGCGTCGACGGTGTCCGGGTCGTCGATCGCCAGCAGCTCCGCGACGGTGGAGCGGACCACGTCGAGCAGCCCAGTCCTGCGCGCGTCCGGCGACGCGGCGAGCAGGGCGTCCCGTCCGGGCAGCACGCGGCGGGCCCGGTGCTGCGCCTCGGCCGGCCCCGCGGCGGACGCCGTGGTGGCCGCGCGGGGGGCCAGGCGGGTGAAGGCCATGCCGGACAGCTCCACGACCGGGCTGTCGCCTTCGAGCAACAGTCCGTCGAGGGTGAACGCCGTTCCGCCGTCACCGGCGTCGGCGCTCCTGTCGAGGCCCAGGACGGTGCGCAGTTCCCCGGCCCGGGGCTTCTTGAACAGGCGCAGCCGGCCGATTCCGGTGGCCACGTACCGGTGCCCGTCGTCGGCGAGGACGGCCAGGCCGTGCGTGGCGCCGTCGAGCAGCGGCGGCGGAAGGTGCTCGGACCGGGAGACGTCCCCGCCGTACAGCTCGCCCACGGCGAGGTCGTCCTCGTACCGGGCGACGAGGCGGACCCGGCGGAACTGCGGCCCGTACCGCAGCCCGGCCCGCTCGTAGGCCTCCCGCACCCCGTCCCCGTCCAGGATCCGGTCGGCGGAGAGGGGTACGCCGGAGAGGGCGTCGGCACGGCTCAGCAGCGCCCCGCCCGTCGCGCTCACTCCGGTGCCGTCCGCCGGGTCGGCCGCGATGACGGCCGTCGCGTGCAGCCGCTCATGGCCCTGCCCCGTCTCGAGGGGGCCGCTGAGGATCTCCACGCGAAGGCGTCCGTCGCCCGTGGGCTCGGCGCGGGTGGTCAGCAGCACCGGCCGGGCGGTGAGGAAGAGCGCCTCGTGGAAGCGCAGGTCCTCCACCGGGCGGGTGGTGGTCCCGTACAGGGCGTCCTGGAGAGCGAAGAGCGTCTCCGCGTAGGCCGCGGCGGGCAGGAACACCCGGCCGTCCAGGGTGTGGTCGGCCAGGTAGCCGGGCTGTCCGGCGCTGATCCGGGCGGTGAACCGCCGGACCGGTCCCGGCTGTCCGTTCCCATCCGGTTCGGGCGTCTCCCGGCCCAGCAGCGGGTGGACGTCGGCACCGGCCGGATCGCGCCGGGCGGGCAGACGGTAGGGGCGCCGGTCGAAGGCGTAACCGGGCAGCGGGATCCTGCGCCCCGGCGTACCCCGGTACACCTCGCGCCAGTCGACGGCCGGCCCGGCCTCGTACAGGGCGGCCAGTGCCCGGCGGATCGTCTTCCCCGTCGTGTCGGACCGGCTGAGGCAGCTCAGCCAGCGGTGGCGCGTGGCATCCACGCACTGGCGCGCCAGGGAGGTCAGGGCGGTCGAGGGACCCACCTCGAGGAAGACGTGGCGGCCGCGCTCGTCGACGGCGCGTACGTCCTCCTCGAACCGCACCGCCTCGTTGAGGTGGCGGACCCAGTAGTCGGGGGTGGACATCTCCTCGGGCCGGGCCGCCCGGCCGGTCACGTTGGAGATCAGGGTCAGCTCCGGTTCGCGGAACCGGACCTTGCCCAGCGCCGTGCGCAGTCGGTCGGACACCTCGGCCATCAGCGGCGAGTGGAACGGCGACGACACCCGCAGCGGCGTGACCGTCCAGCCGGCCGCCCTGAGGTCGGCGACGGCCGCGGCAAGCGATTCCGCGCCGCCCGAGACGACGCACTGGCGAGGAGAGTTGACCGCGGCGACCGCCAGATCCGGCCAGCGGGCCAGCCGCGGGCCGACCTCGTCCGCCGGTGCCGACACCGCGGCCATACCACCGGGCCGGGAGACCGACTCGATCAGCCGGGCACGCTCCGCGAGGAAGGACACCCCGTCGGACAGCGAGAACAGGCCGGCGACCGTGGCGGCGACGATCTCGCCGACGCTGTGTCCGATCAGGGCACTGGGCCGCACGCCCCACGACAGCCAGAGCCGGGCGAGCGCGTACTCCAGCGTGAACAGCGCCGCGTGCGCGTAGCGGGTGGTGTCGAGGAGTTCCTCCGCGTCCGCCGTCTCGCCGAGCATGATGTCGCGCACGGACCTGCCGAGCACCGCGGCGAACAGGGCGTCGCAGGCGTCGACGTGTTCCCGGAAGGCCGGGTGGCCGCGGTAGAGGTCCCGTCCCATGCCGACGAACTGCGAGCCGGAACCGGTGAAGAGGAAGGCCACCTTGCGGTACGTGTCCGCGGCGGGCCGGCCGGCGGCCGTGTCCTCGCCGCCCGCCCGGCCGAGCTCCTCGCTCAGTACGGCGGTCAGCTCGTCGACGCTCTCCACCGCGGCGGCCAGCCGGTGCCGGAAGTGGGTGCGCCCGACGGCACGCGTGTGGCACAGGTCCGCCAGGCCGGTGTCCGGGTTGCTCTCCAGGAAGCGCAGATGGCGCTCCACCTGCAGACGCAGCGCGGGCCGGGTCTTGGCGGACAGGGTGAAGACGTGCCCACCGGGCTCGTCCTGCCCGCCGTGTCCCTCGGGTGCGTCGCCCGTGTCGTCGGTGACGACCCGTCCCTCTGCGGTGGTGGTGTGGCCCGCCCGCTCCAGCAGTGTGTGCGCGACGTCGGGGGGCGGCGCCTGTTCGAGGACGGCGACGCCGATGGCTCCGGCGACCCCGAACCCGTTGACGGTCGCGCGGCGTACGGGTGCCTCCCAGGGGTGGGCCCGCGTGGGCACGGTGACCGGGTAGCTGTCCCAGGGGATGCGGCCGGAGGGGTTCTGCCACAGGTGCGGGAAGATCGTGCCCGCTCGCAGCTGTGCGATGACCTTGATGATCCCGCCGAGACCGGCGGCCGGCTCCATGTGACCCACGTTGGCCTTGAGCGAACCCACGGTCAGCGGCGCCTCCTTGGCGTGGGACGCGCCGAACACCGCGTTGATCGACTCCATTTCGATGGGATCGCCGAGCGGGGTACCGGTGCCGTGCGCCTCGACGTACTGGATGTCGCCCGGTTCCAGGCGGGCGTTGGCGAGGGCGGACCGCATGACGGCCTCCTGAGCCACACCGTTGGGGGCGCTCAGGCCGGCGCTCTCACCGTCCTGGCCGATCGCCGTGCCGCGCACCAGGGCGAGCACGGTGTCCCCGTCCATCAGCGCGTCCGACAGCCGCTTGAGGACGAGCGCCCCGCAGCCCTCGGCCCGGGCGTACCCGTCGGCGGCCTCGTCGAACGTCTTGCAGTGGCCGTCCGGCGAGAGCATCCGGCCGTGCGAGAGGATGACGAACGAGCGGGGATTGTGCAGGGCGTTCACGGCCGCGCACAGGGCGATCCCGCACTCACGGCGGCGCAGCCCCTCGACGGCCAGGTGCAGCGCCGTCAGTGACGAGGCGCAGGCGGTGTCGGTGGTGAGGCTCGGCCCGCGCCAGCCCAGGAAGTAGGAGAGCCGACCGGACATCGAATAGCCGCCCATACCCGTGGTCAGGGCGCCGTCGAGCTGTTCGTCACCCAGCGACTCCAGTTCGAGCGCGAAGTCCAGGGGCGAAGCTCCGACGTAAATTCCCCCGTCGCCGTGGCGGAGTCCTGCCGGATCGATGTTGGCGTGTTCCAGCGCCTCCCACACGGTCTCCAGAAGCAGCCGTTGCTGCGGATCGACGTACGGCACCTGGCTGGGCGGAATGTTGAAGAACTGCGCGTCGAAGTCGTCGATGCGGTCGAGAAATCCACCGGCCTTTGCCGTGATCTTCTCCTCGGCCACGTCCGAAAGCCAGCGTGAGCGCGGTAGGGGGCCTATACCGGAACGCCCTTCGCGAAGAAACGCCTCGAACTCGTCCAGTGTGGTGCTGCCACCGGGGAAACGCATTCCGACACCGACGACGGCAATGGGCTCGTGTTTCTCCAGAACGAACTGCCCGATGGTTCGCTGTTGCTGACGGATGGTCTCCTCTGCCGCGTCCAGCCTCTGTCGCACTGCGGCGAGGTCCGATTCCGGCATGCCGGCCGCCTCCTTGTCCGGTGAGCTTGTGCTGGCCATTTCTTCGTGCCCTGCGGGCGGGCGGCCCGGCGTGGCCGCTACCCGGCCGCGGCCCGCGAGTCGAACAGTTCCACCAGGACCTCGCCGGTCAGGTAGTCCATCAACTGCTCGACGGTCGGCCGGTTGAACATCACGGTGCTGCTGATGCCCTGGCCGAGGAGCGCCTCGAGGCGCTGCTTCACATCGGTGAGAGCCAGGGATGTCAGACCCAGTTCGAAGTAACTGTCCTCCAACGGCAGCTCTTCGTCCTCGCTCATGAGCAAGGCCGTTTTGAACTCCGCCACGACCATGGATTCGAGAACTGTCCAGCGTTCCGACCTGGACAGTGATTCCAGCCGTTCGGCAATAGGCGCCATCGTGTTCACCCTCCTGCCAGACGGGTTCGAGTACAACACGGTGGGCTTGCCACCGGCTGACGCGAGGCTGACCCACGGCCCGACCTTGCACTTCCGCGGCCTTCGTCTCCCGCGCCGGGGGGATCGCGTTGTCAGTTCGCCGTCAGCGCCGCGGTGCGAAACTCGGCCGGAGAATTCCGGGCGTGCACCGGGAGAGAGAACCGGCATCTGGAGGACCCCACCGTGTCGACCGACACCCGGGAAGAACTGCGGAACCTCGGCTACTCACTGCTGACGCGCGATCAGTTTCCACTCGATCCGGAGCTTCACCGTTTCGAGGAGGAACTGGCGGGCGAATGGAACGACCTGGAAGTCGACAAGTATCTGAAGAACGGATCACGATTCCGCGAGCGTCGCTACGACCGTTTCTACTTTCTGCCGCGCAGCGGACTGATCCGGCTCCGTCCGCACCGGCCCTACTACCAGTCGGACGGCGTCAACGAGTACGCCGGCGGCATCGAACGCGACGTCGCCCCGCTCAGCCGGGCGACACTGCACAACCCCCTGCTGACCAGGCTGATCCGCCTGGACTTCGCCAGGTTCCCGGTCCAGCCGCAGTGGCTGGACGACCCCTGGGACGTGCAGTGTCACCAGTTCCGGATCATCAGCACCCCGGACGAAGTCGGCGAGCCCACGCCGGAGGGCCCGCATCGCGACGAGGTCGACTTCGGTGCGATTCACCTGATGAACCGGCTCAATGTCACGGGCGGCGAATCCCAGGTCTACAGCGAGTCCAAGGAACTCATCACCGAGTTCTGTCTGACCTCGCGGATGGACACGATGTTCTGGGCCGACCAGAAGGTTCTGCACGCCGTACGTCCCATCACGGCCGCCCAGGCGGGCGCCACGGCCCTGCGCGACGTGCTGATCCTGGGCTACAAGCGTTCTCCGGGACTGCGGGAGTGCGAGTAGCTGCGCCTGAGTACGCAGGCATGCCGATAAGGGTCCGAGGGCGCCGCACCCAGGTGCGAACGCCCTCGAGCTCAGCCGGTCGGAGCCCCCTTCCGCTAGGCCGCCTTCCTCGCCACGAGTCGGACGGGGATCTCGGCGTGCGTGTTCAGGATCGTGTTCTCCGCGATCACCGGATCGCCGGTGAACTCGATGCGCTCGACGGACTCGAGAAGCGCGTGGATCAGGGCGTGCAGCTCGAGGCGGGCGACGCCCTGACCGACGCAGCTGTGCGGGCCGTATCCGAAGCCGAGGTGGTCGACCGGATTGCGGCGGAAGTCGAACTCGTCCGCGCGCTCCCACTTCCGCTCGTCGCGGTTGGCGGACGCGAACAGGGCCCACACACGGGCGCCCTGCGGGATCGTCACCCCTGCGAGCTCGGTGTCGCGCGCCGCGATGCGGGTGAGGCCCCGCACCGGACTCTCGTATCTGAGGACTTCGTTGATCGTCGAAGCCACGAGGCCGGGCTCGGCGCGAAGCGCGGCCCATTGGTCCGGGCGTTCGGCGAAGACGGCGAGCAGATGGCCGATCGCCGCGGCCGTGGTCTCCAGCGAGGGGCCGATGAAGTCGACGAGGAGGAGCGGGCATTTCTCCTTGGGGATGACACCCTGATCGGCTGCCTCGAGCATGGTGGCTCCGGGGCTTCCAGGCGCGAGTTCCCTGTTCTGCGCGAGCTCGCCCGCGAACTGGAACAGGCGCAGCGTCATCTCCATGTTGTGCGGCGTGCGTTCCGTGACCGGGCCCAGCAGGTCGTTGCCCACCTGCCCCCACTCGTAGAGGTGCTCGCGGTTGCGGTCGGGCAGTCCCAGGTAGTCGGGTATGACCAGCATCGGCATCGCCTGGGCCAGCTCGGTGACGCCGTCGATCTCGCCCCTGGTGACGACGTCGGCGACGAGGTCCCGCGCCTTCTGGGCGATCTCCTCACTGCGATCGCGCACGGCGCGGGGCCGCAGTCCCGCCCCGACGACGGAGCGCAGCACGTCGTGCTCCGGCGGGTCGCTGACGAGAGTGACGCCCCGCATGATCTGGTTGACGTCGGGGTTGAATCCCACGCCCTCGCCGGAGATGAAGGCGCCGTGATCGGCCAGGGCGGCTTTCACCTCGTCGTAACGCGTGACCGCGTACACGTCCGGTTCACGCAGCCGGACGACGGCGCCCAGCTCGCGCAGGTGCCGATACTGCTCGTAGCGAGTGCGCTGGTCCGAGGTCGCGAACATGTCGATGTCGGTGATGGGTACGGCGGCCACGTGTTCCTCCTTGAGCTTCGGGTGAGGATGGCCGGTCCGGATCCGGCGTTCGCGCCGACCGCAGCCACCGCCACGGCGACTGACGCGCTCCGATGTGTGACCCGGAGAGAACACGCCCCACACCTTCGCTTCCGGGTTCGAGCCGAACAGACCCTCCAGAGTTTGCTCAGAGAAACTCGTCGCAAACCCGGTGTTGATCTTACGAGTTCACTCGCCGCCTCCCGTGCGGTCGGCACGAACAGCTCGGCCGGTCACGGCCGCGGGGGGCGGCGGTCACTGCAAGATCATCAACAAGAACAGCGGCATGGCGCTCGGCATCCAGAACATGTCCACCGCATCCGGGGCCCAGGCCCTGCAGTGGGACGACAACGGCACCGCCGACCATCTGTGGCGCATCGCCACGGCCGACGGATCCACACCGTTCGCCTCCTGACCGGCCGTCCGCCGCGGCCACCACGGGCGCGGCGGACCACCACGGCAACAGGCTCATCGGGTGCGGCGCACCTCTTCGACGGCCAAGTAGCCCTGCAGATACGGCTGCGGGGCGACGGCGAACTGCAGGCTGCCGCCCCGCTTCGGTCAAGGGGCCAGGTGCCCGCATCGGGGTCGGGGAAGCGCCCGGCACGGCCTACCTGGCGTCAGGCGGGCCGCTCTCGGACGGCTGAAGAACCTCGCAGGTGATCTCGTCACGCGGGGTGTAGTGGGTGCGGAACGGCTCCCGCTTCACTTCCCTGCCGTCGTCGTGGAAGACCCGCTCGACGGTGACGTCGAAGCCTTCGAGCGGGGTCTGCGGCACACATTTCTCGTCGGCGCTCACCTTCTGCTCGGGCGGCTTCACGTTGGTCCGGGGCCCCTTGACCGACTTGATCTCGTCGTACTTCTTGGTGCCGATGAAGCTGACGGTCACCGAGGTGTCGGTGGACTCGGCCTGGATGTACATGGCGTGGCCGGAGTCGTTGGTGAACCTCAGATCGAGGCTGCCCCAGGCGACCGTCGCCTCACGGCCCTCCGGGTAACGCTCGATGTAGAAGGAGTGGGCGCCGTGCTCCACGGGCTTGACCCCGGCGAAGAACATCGCGTTGAACACGGTCGTGGCCACGGAGGAGACGCCACCGCCGGACGCTTTGGTGAACTGGTCGTCGCGGATCATGATGCCCTCGACGAAGCCGTTGGCCTCGGTGCGCTCGCCCACGGTCCGGTTGAAGCTCCAGGTCTCGTCGGGCATGACGACGGAACCGTTGATGAGTTGCGCGGCCCGCCCGATGTTCTTCGTGCGGTACGCGGCCGGTTCGAAGTTGACGGTGAAGGAGGACATCTTCTCGGTCAGCCCGAGCCGCGCCGCGTTCTCGCGGGTCACCTCCGGCTGGATCCGTCGTACGGCCACGTCCCCGGCACGGGCGGCGCCCGCTTCGGTGAGCAGCGGCAGCACGGCCTTGCTCAGCGCCTTGTCGGTGATCTGTACGCCGGTCCGGGCGTCGTCGGTCACCACGACCCGGTCGCCGTCCAGCCGCAGCACGGCGTTCTTGGCCGTGGTGGTGACGCCGGCCAGCGGGCGTGCCACCGCGGGGGCGGAGCGCAGGCCCCTGCCGTCCAGCTTCGGTATCAGCCTGCCGGAGCCGTCCGGCCGCATGGTCAGGTACTCGCCCACAACGGCCTGGCCGACCGTGAACCGCCTGCCGTCCGCGGTGAGCGTGACGGGCGCCGACATGGCCGGCCGAGCGAAGTCGCGCACCGCCCGCCGTACCTCCTGCGCCCCCACCCTCGGCTCGGTCTCGCGGGCGGGCAGGGCCGTGACCGTGTGCGCCGCGCCACGCAGGAAGGAGGTCCGCAGGGTGTCGATCGCGGCGTCCACGTCCAGGGCGTAACCACTGTGTGGAGCGACCTGCTCGACCTGGCCGTCCTCGAAGGTGACGGCCCCGTCGCGGACCTTCTGGTCGAGCGACTTCGCCAGCTTCCCGAGAGCGGTGCGGGCCTTGCCCTCGTCGAGGCGTACGACCGGCTCGATGTCACCCCCTGAGTGGAAGAACCCGCCGATCACGCTGAACGGATCGGAGCCTGTGCGCGCCGCCCTGTCGACGGTCTGCTCGGCATCGAAGGTGAGTCCGGCCTGCCGCGGGTCGACGGTCCCGCCGCGGTCACCGACCTTCACGGCCAGATCCCGCGAGCCGGCCGCAGCCAGGTGGCCGTCCAGCTTGCGGATGGCCTCCGTACGGCTGAGGCCCCCGATGTCCACCCCGCGCACCGTCGTACCCGCTTCGATCTCACCGCCCGTGACGAGCAGCCCGGCCAGGTACAGACCGCCGAGGCCGACGGTCAGCGCGCCGCCCGTCAGGGCGAGGGGCGGTACGGAGGCTATTCGGGGGCGCATGGGTCTCCGGGGCGGGGATCGGTAGGCGGTGCACGCGATGCCGCGACGCCGTGTGCGGGGCAAGAGCCTCAAGCTACCCATAACGGACTATGAGTGCGTATGGCGCAGATCACGTATGTTTCAGATCACACCAGGCAAATCGTCGCGTGGCGGCGCTGAATGCCACCTACGCCTGGTGCCCCGTGCCGGACGGCGTCCATCGCCGCTCCCGCGTCGTCCAGGAGCAGCTCACCGTGCACACGTCGACGTCCATGACCGCCGTGATTCACACCTGAGCCGCTTGGCGTCAGCAGGTCTGGCGGAAGTAGCCGCTCGTCCCCTTGGGCACGAGCGCCTGGTCACGGCGGACAATGCTCAGCGTGCTGCTAAAGCCGGAGCAGGCTTTCGACAGGCCCTTCGCCGTGTACTCGACCACGAGCACGTTGTCGTCGAACGCCTCGGCGAACTCGCCGCACTCGTCCCACTGGCCGCACTCCTCCACCACGGCGAAGTCCAGGCCCACGGACGCACGGTAGGGCATGAGCTCAAGGGTGTTCTTCTGGGCGATGGCCAGGCCTTTCTTGTGGGCGTGCGCCGAGAGCAGCTTCATGAACGCCTTGGCCTGGTCGGCGTCCAGGTACGCCGGGAAGCGGGTGAAGGTGTCGTAGTTGTCGGGCTCGACGGCCTTGTACCCCTTGGCCGCGCACTCGTCGATCCAGCTGTTCACCTGGGCGGCGATGCGCTGCCGCTTGGCGTCCGTGCTGATGTCCAGGACCGCCTCGTTCCAGTCCCTGTCGTAGACGACATCCCCGTTGGCGTCGCGCAGCAGCAGGTCGGAGTCCCAGTCGCCCTCCGCGTCCTCCTGTGCCTGGAAGGCGTTGAGATTGCAGATGTTGTACACACCCGGCGCGGGCGCGTCCTCGTAGCTGCGACTGACCACCTGCACACCGGCCGGCGGGGTGTACG
This sequence comes from Streptomyces sp. HUAS ZL42, assembly GCF_040782645.1. Taxonomy (GTDB): domain Bacteria; phylum Actinomycetota; class Actinomycetes; order Streptomycetales; family Streptomycetaceae; genus Streptomyces. Next base: position 6,633,547 of record NZ_CP160403.1, on the reverse strand, counting down.
CGCCGCCGATCTGGTAGTCCCACCGCACGTGTTTCGGCGGCAACGTCACCTCGGCGGTGGACGAGGAAGCGGAAGCGGCCGCAGGGGCCGGCGCGGACGCGGGTGCCGACGAGGACGAGGACGAGGAAACGGACGCAGAAGCGGAAGCGGTGGGCGACTGGGAAGCGCTGTCCTGGTGCGACCCCATTTTCACTGCCGTGACGCTGAGCCCGGCGACGGCCAGAGTCGCGGCGAGACTGATGAGGATGCGCCGCCTCGACGTCCGTGACCGGTTCGGCTCCTGTCCGTTCGCCCCTTCCCCTCTGCGGTGGCCGGGCTTGGTGGAACGCGGCGCGCGAAAGGAAACCTGGCGGCCGGCCGTGCCGGTCACTCCCGGAGCGACCGGCGCGACGGAATCCGGCAGCGCCCGGAGCATACGGTGCAGTTCGGCGAGTTCGGGCCGGGAGGCCGGGTCCTTGGCCAGGCAGCGTTCGGCAATGCTCCGGAGCGGTTCGGCGACTCCGTCCAGGGCCGGTGCCTCGTACATCACCTGATAGCCCGTCATATACGGACTGTCGGCGTCGAAGGGGCGGTTGCCGGTGGCCGCGTACACCAGCAACGACCCCAGCGAGAAAACGTCGGAGGCCGCGGTGACCTCCCGCGGCGCGGCGAACTGCTCCGGCGACATGAAGGGCGGGGTGCCGATCAATCGCCCGGTCACGGTGAGCGCCTGGTTGTCGACGGCGTGCGAGACGCCGAAGTCGATGACGCGGGGTCCGTCCTCGGCCATCAGGACGTTGCTCGGCTTCAGATCACGGTGCACCACACCCGCCCGGTGAATGTCCCGCAGCGCCTCGACAAGGCCCAGCGCGAGCACGCGCAACTCGGGTCCGCGCAGCGGGCCGTCCTCGGCAACGATGTCCGACAGTGTGCGGCCCGGCACATACAGCGTCGCCATCCACGGCTGTTCGGCGTCCGGATCGGCGTCCACCACCGGGGCCGTGAATGCCCCGCTCACCCGGCGGGCCGCCGCGACCTCCTGCTTGAAGCGCGTCCGGAACTCCTGGTCCTGCGCGTACTGCGCGTGCACGACCTTGACCGCGACCTGCCGTCCCGAGGCCGACCGTCCCAGGTAGACGACGCCCATGCCGCCACTGCCCAGCCGGTCGATCAGCTCGTAGCCGCCTATGGAACCCGAACCTCCGGGGCTCAGGGACATCACCGGTCACCTTTCCCATGTGCCGTGCTTCGAAAGCAGTTCAGGGACATCAGACTAGTACTGAGGTTTCTGAGCTTGCTGATCCTGTCTGCTATATGGATGACAGGTGCTGCGCTGCGCGCGCTCCGGGCAGGTAGCACGACGGAGTGGCAGAACACCTCCTCGTGGCCGCCGCCGAGGAGGCGGGGCTCACCCTCCTCCATGCGACCGGGATTTCGAAACCAACGCCCGGACGACTACGCCAACGAGGCCCGATCCAAGCCGACTTACGGAAAAGGCCTCCGGCCGCTGCGAGAACAAGGGATCAGGAATCCCTGTCTCGCTGGCCGGAGGCGCTTTCTCCACCTCGGGGCAATCCCGAGGTCAGCTGTAGACGGTCAATTCTGCGATTGACCACCAGTTGCTCGCTACATCGGCGGTGTTGACGACCTTGATGTAGCGAGCCGTCTGCGTCGGGAAGGATACGAGTTCGACTCGTTGGCCGTCGGTTATGGAAGAAACCATGGTCCAGTCGGTTCCGTCCGTGGACACGTACACGTCCGCGCTTCGCGCATAGTCGCCGATATTGCTGCCGGAATCCAGCAAAATCTTGCCGAACGTCTGCGGCTGCCCCATGTCCACTTGGATCCAAAGGCCATCGTACTGGCCTGTTCCGGAGCTGTACCGAGTGTCGGAATTACCGTCCAGCATGTTGCCGGGCCCATCGTTGTACGGGCTTGTGTCCGAAGCCTTTGCGGTCCAACCCGTCCGCGGCAGCGCAGGACCCAGATCTATGACGTCGAACGAGGATCCACCTGCGTCCGCTCCACTGGCTCCGTTCACCGAGACCTTGTACGTCCCCACCGAAAGGCCGCTCGGAACGTAGGCACTGATGCTCGCGTCCGACCAGCCGACTATTGCGGCATAAACCGATCCGAAACGAACCGTGCCCAGTCCCTGCGTGTCACCGAAACCGGATCCGCTGATCGTGAACCTGGAGCGCGGTATGCCTTGCTTCGGCTCCAGACTGCTGAAGACCGGTGCGGGGAGGCTCGACAGCTTCTGGGTGGTGAACATCGCCGAAGTCCCGCTCGGGAGCGTATAGGCGTACGAGCCGTCGGCGGACACCGGGAAACTCTTACTGGTGGCGGTCCCATTGAATACTACGGTGACCTCCGACCCTTCCGAGCTGGTCCAGGTCTTCAACTGGAGGCCCTTGGGCACCGCTGCCGGAGCTGCGATCGAACCCGAACCGGTCCCCATCGAAGCCCCGTATACGTTGATTTCGCCGATGCTCCACCAGAAACCGGAAGCCGCGGCACTGACGATGCGAATGTACCGTGCCGTCCGGGTCGGCAACGTGACGGATATCCTTCCTATGTTCCCGCTGCCGTGTGCGATCGCGCTGCCCCAGTCGACCCCGTCGTCCGAGACGTATATCTGGTATTTGGTGACGTAGTCGAAGGAGTTGCTTTCGCCGGTGGCGAAGACGATCTTGTTGAAGCTCGTTGCACTCCCGAGGTCGATCTGGAACCAGTCGCCGCTCGTCGTCCCGTGCCCGAGATTCCACCGTGTGTTGATGTCGCCGTCGATCGCGTTCGCGGCGGCGCCCCAGTCAGGACTCGCCGATGCGGTGGCGGTCCACCGACTACGGCTCAGTGCCGTTCCGGGCGTCCGGACGGAGGCTCCCATCGGAAGGGAGTACGTGAGCAGCTTGTTTCCGGTACGGACGGCATTCTGGTGAGGGAGCAGTGCCGGGTCGTACGTGACCGTGATCGGACCGGACGGCGACGTGAACGTGAAGTCATGGGTCGGATCCGGGACATTGGTCGCCGCGGGGGTACCGCCGCTCCCCCTGGGTCCCGAATACGTGAACGTGACGGCGTCGCCGGCGTTCAAGGTGTAGTCGAAGGACTGCGATCCGTCCGCAACGCTGAAGGTCTTGGCGGCGCTCCCCGAGTTGTACGCGATCAGGACCTTCGATCCGTCCGGGTTCTGGAACGCGACGTTCTCTATGCTTCCTTCCCCGAGGGTGTTCGAGTAGATGCGGTGCGCTCCAGGCTTCACAAACCTGCTGGCGTGAGCGAGTGCGTAGTAGTCCACGTTGTAGGACACTTGTCCGCTGGCCGGATTGATCGTGACCAGTCCCCGGCACATGGGTATGCCATTGGTGTCGCTGTTGAGTGGACCTCTGTCCTGGTCGAGTGCGGTGTTCCACAGCATCACCCCGTTCGCCCAGTTGCGCACGCCCTTGATGATCCAGGTGCCGAGTGCGTCATGGAACGCTGTCTGGTCGTTGCCCTGCCAAACACCGCCGCTGGCCTCGGTGATGTAGGTTTCCTTGCTCGGATAGTCGTTGTGGACCAGAGACTGGTAAGTCGGGTTGCCGCTGTAGATGTGCCATCCAGTGCCGGCCGTGTACTGGGAGGCGGCGGGATCACTGAAGATCGTCTCGGGATAGGAGGGCACATCCCAGTTGTGGTCCCAGGCCAGAATCTTCGTGGAGATTCGGTTGGCCGCAAACGCCTGGCCGATCTCCTGAATCAACTGGGATTCCTGGTAGGCGGACAGGAACATGCCGGGCCAACTGGGAGTGCCCATGGGCTCGTTCTGCGGCGAGATGTAGGAGATGGGCACGCCGGCCTTTTCGTAGGCCATGACGAACTTCACGAAGTAGTCGGCCAGTGCGGAGGTGTACTCGCTCTTGAGCGTGCCGCCTATCATGGAGTCCGAGGTCTTCATCCAACCTGGCGGGCTCCATGGGTTGGCCATGATCTTGAGGGACGGGTTGAGTGAGAGCGCCTGTCGCAACGCCGGAATGATGTACGTCTCGTCATGCTTGACGGAGAAGTTGGACAGCGTCGGGTCCGTCTTTCCCGAGGGCATGTCGTCGTAGGAGTAGTTTCCGGACGCGTTGAAGTCCGTGGCGCCCATGGGAGAGCGGATCAGGCTGAGGCCGATGCCCTTCGAGGGGTCGTACAGCTTCTGCATCAGCTTCGTTCGATCAGCGGTGGACAGCTTGTTGATGAGCCAGGCGGAAGAGTCGGTCATGGCCGCCCCGAAGCCCTGGACCTTCTGGTACTTGACGCTGCCGTCGATCTTGATGGTGAGCGGGTTGTCCGTTTCCTTCGTCCGGAACAGCAGATCGCTCTGGCCGACGAGCCATTTCTTGGCCGATATGTCGGTAAGCCAGACCTGCACGGAATTGCGTGACGAGGTGGCGGCCGCAGCGTTGCCGGAAACCTGGGTCCAGGCGGCGGCGACGCCGATGGCGGCGGTGAGGAACTGACGTCGTCCAAAACCGTACGAGCTCATTGAGCATCCTCCTTCAGACCTGTTTGTTCAGTACTGCTCTGTGGCGCCGGCGGTCGGCACCTTGATCACGAGCGGGTGCAGCTCCCACGCGTCGACCGCGTAGCGCAGGCGCGTGCCCGGTGCGGTGCGGGCCTGAAGTCGCCACGCGCCCTGCCCTGTCGGGTAGAAGCGCAGTGTGAGGACCTGGCCGGTGGAGGGCAGGAAGACCTCGGCGATGGAGTGGTCGACGACCACGCGCAGGTCGACGGGCCGGCCGGCGGGGCAGGGCATCCGGTAGGAGCCGCCGCGGGCACGGGTGTCCAGTGAGGCGTGATAGCGGTCGACGACCAGTTCGCCCGCGTCCGGATCGAGGCGGATGTCGAGGTACTCGGATCCGTCCGGGGTGGTGAGCAGCCGCAGGCCGGCGTTTCCGGTCGGCTCCAGACGAGCTGTCAGGTCGAAGGCGCGTCCCACGCTGCCCAGTTCCACCGGCTCCGGGCCATGGGTCGCACCCTCGGCATGCACGGTGTACTCGCCGCGCAGGGCGAGCAGTTCGGCCGCGGGCTGCTGGCGCAGCGTGCCGTCGTCGTCGACATGGATCTCGCGGGGCAGGGTGAGGACGCCGGCCCATCCGTCCGCGACGGCCCAGGCTTCGTCGCGGGCTTCCCATGACCAGCCCCACAGCAGCCACCGGCCGGCGGGTGCACGCAGCAGGGCGGGTGCGTAGCAGTCGGGACCGTGGTCCACCCACACCGGTGGGCCGGCCTTGAAGTGGCCGTCGTGCTCTTCGCCGATCAGGGCTGCGACGCTCATGGGGCCGGTGGGTTCGGTCCATGCGCCGAAAATGAGGGCGCCGCGCCCGCCGGCCGCGGGGAGGTACTGGGGGCATTCCCAGCCCTCGCCGCTGAGTTGCTCGGTGCCACCGATGGGCTGCGGGTGGCGGGTTGTGAAGGGCCCTCGGTAGGTCCAGTTCTCCAGGTCGGGCGAGTCGTACAGGAGGGCGGCGGCGCGGCCGTCCGCGAGGGCGGCGCCGACCAGCATCCGCCAGCCGTCGCCGTCCTGCCAGACGTACGGGTCGCGGTACATGGTGCAGCCCTCGGGCCACTCGGGGATGACCAGATCCCCGCGCGGATGGAAGGTGCGGCCGCCGTCGTGGGAGACGGCGCAGGTGACCGGCTGGTGCTGGAACGAGCGGTCCTCGCGGTGTGCGGAGTAGAAGGCGACCAGCCGGTCGCCGTCGGAGACGGCGTTGCCGGAGAAGCAGCCGTCGGCGTCCACGCCACCGGGGGTCGGGGCCAGGGCGATCGGCAGCGGCTCCCAGCTCAGCAGGTCGGGGCTGCGGAAGTGGCCCCAGTTCAGGTTCGCGTGGGTCGCTCCGTACGGGTTGTACTGGTAGGAGACGTGGTAGTGGCCGTCGTGGAAAGTCAGCCCGTTCGGGTCGTTGAGCCAGTTGCGGGGCGGGCGCAGGTGCGCGACCGGAAAGTGCGGATCGCGGGGTGGGGTGGACACACGCGTGCCTTTCGGTGTTTCAGAGGGGGCCCGCCCAGCCGTGTCAGGGTCGGCTGGGCGGGGGTCTTCAAGCGGCCTCCGGTGGCCTTCGTACGGGCTTGATACGGCCTTCGTACGGGCTTCGTACGGGCTTGGTACGGCCTTCGTACGGGCTTCGCGTGGCCTCCGCAGGCCTCCAAGCGGGGGGTTCAGGCCCGGATGCGGAACCCCGCGCTGAGCTGCTGCCTCCGCCGTGAGCTGGGCCCGACACGGAGCGCGAACTCGCCGGGTTCGACCACTCGGCGGCCGTCGGCCGTGACCAGTGAGCAGTGCGAGGCAGGGAAGCTGATGGTGACGTCCAGACTTTCGCCGGGAGGGACGGTGACCTGGGAGAAGGCCTTCAACTCCTGCTCGGCCCAGGTGACGCTGGTGGTCAGGTCGCTGACGTATGCCTGGACCGTTTCCAGGGCGGGACGGCTTCCGCTGTTGGTGAGTCGTACCGTGGCGGTGACGGTGCCGTCGGCGGGGACGTCCGGGTCCCGCACGACAAGGTCGGAGTAGGTGACGGTGGTGTAGGTGAGGCCCTCGCCGAACGCGAACAGGGGGTCCTGGGTGAGGTCCGCGTAGCGTTCGCCGTGCTGGCCTCGGACCTGGTTGTAGAAGACCGGCTGCTGTCCGACGTGGTGGGCGAAGGAGACCGGGAGCCGGCCGCTGGGTTCGACGAGTCCGAGGAGGAGTTCGGCGATGGCGCGGCCACCGCGCATACCCGGGTTGAACGCCTCGACGAGTGCTGCCGCGTTCAGTGCCGAGTCCGGGAGGGTGCTCGGTTTGGACTGGAGCAGTACCACGATCATGGGCGTGCCGGTGGCGGCGATCGCGTCCAGCAGCGCGATCTGGCTTCCCTGGAGGTCGAGGGTGGCCGTGGAGCGCACCTCGCCGGTGAGAGCGATGGTGTCCCCCACGACCACGACGGCGTAGTCGGCGGCCTGTGCCGCGGCGGTGGCCTCCTGAAGTTGTGCCTCGTCGAACGGGGCGGGGACGAAGACCGCCGGCAGCGGCTGGCCGTCGGGCCCGGTCGACCACTGGGCGGGGTCGTAGGCGGGGCTTTCGATGTCGGCTCCGCGGGCGTGCGTGATGGTCCAGTCGGCGGGGGCGACGGCGCGCAGGCCGTCGAGCACCGTCTCCACCGACTCCCGGGGATGTCCTTCGGGCATCCACGGGACCTGGCCGGTGGCGCCCGCCCAGTCGCCGAGCATGGCTTCGGGGCTGTCGGCGTTGGGGCCGATGACCGCGATCGTCCGAGGCGTGCCCCGGCCTTCGGCGCGGCCGGTTCCGTCGGCGGTCAGCCCGCCTTCGAGGGGCAGGATTCCCTCGTTGCGCAGCAGCACGAGGGAACGTCGAGCGGTCTCCAGGTTGAGGTCGGTGTGTGCGCGGCAGCCGATCACCTGCGCCTGCCGCTCGGGGTCGGGCATACGGGGGTCCTCGAACAGCCCGAGTTCGAACTTCAGCCGCAGGACCCGCCGTACGGCGTCATCGATCTGTTTCTCGTCAACCAGGCCGCGGGCGACCGCCTCCTGTGCGCCCTCGAAGAACGCCGGCGTGGCCATGATGAGGTCGTTCCCGGAGTTGACGGCGACCGCCGCCGCCTCGACGTGGTCGGCGCAGGTCCGCTGGTCGTAGACCATCCGGCCGACGTTGTCCCAGTCGGTCACCAGCGTGCCGGTGAAGCCCCACTCGCCTTTGAGCACACCGTTGATCAGCCACTCGTTCGCGGTGATGGGCACGCCGTCGATCGACTGGTAGCCCAGCATGAAGGCGCGGCAGCCGGCCCGAGCCGCTCGCTCGAACGGGGGCAGGAACCACGAGCGCAGCTTGCGGGGGCTGAGATCCGCTTCGCTGGCGTCGCGTCCGCCCAGGGTCTCGGAGTAGCCAGCGAAGTGCTTGGCGTACGCCAGCACGGCTGTCGGGTCGCCGAGGCCCTCGCCCTGGTAGCCGCGCACCAACGCGGCTCCCAGTTCACCGATCAGGTACGGGTCCTCGCCGAACGTCTCGTTGATCCGGCCCCAGCGCAGGTCCCGGGTGATGCACAGCACCGGGGAGAACGTTCCGTGGATTCCGGTCGTCGAGATTTCGGTCGCGGCCGCACGAGCGACCCGCTGGAGCAGATCGGGATCCCACGTACAGGCCATGGCCAGCTGTGTCGGGAAGATGGTCGCGCCCGGCCAGAACGAGTGGCCGTGGATGCAGTCGTCGGCTGTCAGCAGCGGAATGCCGAGCCGTGTCCGCTGCGCCATTTCCATTGCCTCGGGCATCCGTTCGGGAGACACATGCAGAACCGACCCGGCCAGCTTGGCCGACACGATGTCCACCAGGTCCCCGTGTTGTGCGTCGAGCATCAGCAGCTGCCCGGCCTTCTCCGGCAGCGTCATCCGTGACAGCAGGTCCTCGGTTCTCGTTTCCACGGAAGCTTCCGGGTCCAGGTACACGGCAGAGCGGACCGGCTGTCCCACTGTGGTCTCCAAGTAATCAGTCGTCAGGTCAGAGAGTTGGTTGCCGACGGCGGGTGCTTCGTCGCCGGGACGCCGCCGCCTGCTACGGCGGGGCTCGCGTGCCCGCTGCCCCGTTGCGCTCCGGGCCGGACCGCAGCGGCACACGGCGGCGGGGTGGGCGCGGGGGTGTCACTTCAGGCCGGTGGTGGCGATGCCGGCGACGAATTGGCGCTGGAAGAGGAGGAAGACGATCATCACCGGCAGCAGGACGACCACGGCGCCGGCGAGCAGGATGCCGAAGCGGGTGAAGGACTGGCCGCTGCTGGCCAGGGCGAGGCCGACGGGGAGGGTGTACTGGCTCTCGTTCTGGGCCACGACCAGGGGCCACAGGAAGTTGTTCCAGGAGCCGAGGAAGGTGATGATCCCGAGGGTGGCGAGGGCCGGTTTGGTCAGCGGAAGAATGATCCTCCCGAAGATGGCCAGTTCGCGGCAGCCGTCGACGCGGGCGGCGTCGATCAGCTCGTCGGGCAGTGTGGAGATGAACTGCCGCATCAGGAACACCCCGAAGGGGCCGGCCAGGAACGGCAGGATCAGCCCGAGGAGGGAGCCGGTCAGCTGCATGTTGGCCACCAGGACGTACAGGGGGACGAAGGTGACCAGGCCGGGAATCATGAGCGTCCCCATGACCAGCAGGAAAACGGCGCGCTGCCCGCGGAACTCCAGCTTGGCCAGGGCGTATCCGAGCATCGAGCAGAAGATCAGGTTCCCGGCGGTGACGGCCAGGGCCACGATCACCGAGTTGGCGAACATGCTCGTGAAGTCGAGCGTGCTGAACAGCTCACCGTAGTTGGCGGTCGTAGGCGCCGTGGGTATCAGGACGGGCGGGACTCTGCGGATGTCGGCCTCGGGTTTGAAGGAACCGGACAGCATCCACAGGAACGGCGCGATCATCAGCAGCAGGGCGCCGGCGAGCGGTACGAACAGCCAGGGGTGGCCCCAGGTCCGCCGGATGTGCCGGCGCCTGAGGGCACGGTCCGTGCCGGGGTGCGCCGTCCGAAGCGTGGAGAGGGTGCTCATGGGGCATCAGTCCTTGTCTCGCAGCATCCGGAACTGCAGTACGGTCAGCGCCACGATGAGGACGAAGATGACGTAGCTGGCGGCCGACGCCATGTCGTAATTGCCGTTGCCGAACTGGTTGTAGGCGTACAACGTGGCCGACAGGGTGGAGTCCAGCGGCCCACCACCCGTCATGACGAACGGCTCGTCGAAGAACTGCAGATAGCCGATGCCCGTGGTCACGGCGGTCAGCAGCAGGGCCGGACGCAGGAGCGGGAACGTGACCCGCCAGAACCGCTGCCACGCCCCGGCGCCGTCGAGTTCGGCCGCCTCCATCAGGGACTGGGGCACGGACTGCAGCCCGGCCAGCATGATGATCATGACGGTGCCGAGGTTGCGCCACACGGCCATCACGATCATGACGGGCAACGCGAAACGGGTGTCCGCCAGCCAGGCCGGGCCGTCGATGCCGAACCAGCCCAGGACGAGATTCACCAGTCCCGCGCGCGGTTCCAGGAGCGTCTTCCACACCACGGCGACGGCCACGATGCTGGTGATCACCGGGAGGTAGAAGCCGACCCGGAAGACGGCCCGGAAGCGGCGGATGCCCCGGTCGAGGGCGACAGCCGCGGCGAGCCCGGCGGCCAGCGTCAGGGGCAGGGCCACCAGGACGAACACAGCGGTGTTGCGCAGGGCCGTGAAGAACTGATCGTCCTGGAAGAGCCGCACGTAGTTGTCGAGGCCGATGAACGACACGTTCAGGGGCGTGCGCAGGTCGGCGCTCTGAGTGTCGGTCAGGCTCATCAGAAGCGACCACACCACCGGCAGCAGCATGAAGGCCGCGAACAGCGCGAGGAACGGGGCGGCGAGGATCCAGGCGGCCCGGGCCTGCCTGCGGCGCGCCGTGCCCCGGCGCACGGAGTGCCGGCGATCGGCACTCCGCTCCGGCCCTGCGGTGCCCTGCTCGTGGGTGTCGCCCCGCCCAGGGAGCGTTTTCGTGGACATGGATGTCATCCGTCCGTACGAGGGGTACTCACGCGGCAGCGCTCAGCGGCCGGTGCCGATGCTGGTGGCCTTGGACTGCAGAGTCTTCTGCACCTCGGCGACGGTGGCCTTGCCGAGGGACAGCTTCTCCAGTTCGGAGTCGATGACGTCGGCGATCTGCTGCCAGGTCGTGATGGCGGGCGGCGCCTTGCTGACCTCGAGCTGCTCGGCGAACGCCGTCATGTTCTCGTCCTCGCTCAGCTTCGCCGCCGACCACGCCTGGGGCGAAGGGGGAAGGCTGCCGGTGGCCTTGGCATACGCCGCGAGGTTGGCGGGCTCGGTCAGGAACTGGGCGAACTTCCATGCGGCGTCGGGGTTCTTGGCCTCCTTGAACACCGCCAGGTCGCTGCCACCGGCGAACCCGGCGGGCTGCTTGCTGTAAGGCACCGGCATGGTCTTCCACTTGCCGTCCAGCTCCGGGGCGTCCTTGTGGAAGCTGCCGCCTGCCCACGCGGCCTCCTGGTAGACGGCGATCAGCCCGTCCCGGAAGCCCTGCACGTTGTCCGACCTGTCGGTCGGCGCCAGGCCCTGCTTCGGCACGCTTGCGTAGTACTCCAGCGCCTTGGCGACCTCGGGCGAGTCGAAGGTGAACTTCCCGGTCTTGGCGTCGTAGATGTCACCGCCCTGTTGCCACACCATCGGCACCCAGAAGATCCAGGAGTTGAAGCCCATCACCAGCCCGGTGGCATGGCGCAGCTTGGGGTTCTGCTTGCCGGCGGTGGCCTGGATGGCCTTGAGGTCCTTCAGATATCCGTCCCGGTCACCGGCCAGGGCGCCCTTGATGCCGGCCTTCGTGGTGAGGTCGGTCCGGTAGTAGACCACCGAGGTGTCGGCGATGAACGGCACGCCGTAGGAGGTGTCCTTGTACTTGGTGGTGTCCCACTGGCCGGGGTAGAAGTCCGAGGACTTGAACGATGCCGGTGCCGCCTGGAAGCCGTTCATGGCGGCCATCTCCGCCATCCAGGTGGTGCCGATCACGGACATGTCCGGTGTGTTGCCGCCGGCGATCGCGGTGGTCAGCTTGTCGTGGGCGGCGTCCCACGGGACCGCGGTGACCTGGACGTCCGCGTCCGGGTTCTCCTGCTCGAACTTCTTGGCCAGGCTCTCGAGTGTCTTGTCGGCGTCGCCCATGGACCACATGACGACCTTGCCCGTGGCCTTGCCGCTGTCGATCTTCGCGGGGGCGTCCTTGCCGGGCCCGGAGTCGGCGCTCCGGCCGCAGCCGGTGGCCATCAGGGCTGCCGTGACGGTGACACACATGATCTGGACGGTTCTGACGGTGTGACGAGTTGTGATACGCACTGTGCGGCTCCTTGCCGTTGAGTGATACAGGCGCGGGGGGTGGCCAAAGCGGGAGCGGGCAGGCGCCCGGACGGGCGGGCCCGCGAGGTGAAGTCCGTTTGCGGTGACAGCGGCATCGACGGTCAGCCGCGGGTCGCGGCTGGAGCGTCCGGCCAAGTGGGCAGCGGCCGGGCGGGGTGTGCCGGGCGTACCGTTCGGTGTGCCGGAACGGGAAGGGATCGAGGGAAACGGCACCTCGGCGGTGACGCGTGCACACGGTTCCGCGTGGCGGGTGGCCAAGCCGGGGAGCAGGCAACCACGCCGGTCGGGGCCTGCGCGGAAGCGGCTTCAGGCAGAGCGGGACAGCCTGTCGTCCTACCCGACAGCGGGGTGGGTCAGTTCCATGTCCGGATGGGGTCCGTCCCCGCCTGCGGGGCTGGGCAGGACGGCGGAGACGGACGGTTCGGTGAGACGCTCACGCCGTGAGCATCTCGATGACGTGGCGTCAGTTCGAGCCCGGCTGTGACGTCGAGCCACGGATCACGAGGCTGGTGGGGATGACGCACGAGGGGGCGGCCTCCGGCGATCCGCGCACGTGGTCCAGCAGCAGACGCGCCGCCGCCGCACCCATCTCCCGCATGGGCTGGCGGATGGTGGTCAGTGCCGGATAGGTGTACGACGCCATCTCGACGTCGTCGAACCCCACCACGGCGACATCCTGCGGAACCCAGAGACCGGCCTCGTGCAGGGCGGCGAGCACGCCGGCCGCCGAGGGGTCGTTGTGTGCGAAGACCGAGTCGAACTCCAGGCCGTCCGCGAGAGCGCGCGCGACCACGTTCCGGCAACGCTCGAAGTCGAAGTCGCCGCAGACGATGCTGCGTTGATCGATCTCGATTCCGGCTTCCGCGTACACGTCGACGAAGCCGCCCAGCCGTTCCCGAGTACAGCCGAAGGTCTCGGGACCGGTCACCACCAGAGGACGACGGCGCCCGATGTCCAGCAGGTGCCGTGCGGCCTGTGCACCCCCCTCCCGGTTGGTGGTGGCCACGTAGGGGAATCCCGGCCGCTGGAAGCGATCGTCGATCAGCACGACCGGCAGCCCCGCTTCGTGCAGTTCGGTGATGTACCCCAGGGCCCCCTCGGGCTCTATCACCAGCAGACCGTCGAACGACTTGGCGGCGACCTGCAGACCCAGCCTGCGCAGTGACTCCTCACCACGGTTCCAGGTCAGCATGCGCAGCCCGAAGCCCTCGGTCTCCAGCGTTTCGACGACCGCCTGCACGATGCCGGCCCAGGCCCAGGCCATATCAGGGACCAGCATGCCGATCATCTGTGTCGTGCCGCGTGCGAGTCCGACCGCCCCGGCGCTCGGCACATAGCCGAGCTCCGAGATCGCCTTGCGGACCTTCAGGACGGTGTTCTCGTTGATCTCGCCTTTGCCGTTCAGCACTCGCGAGACCGTCGTCTTGCTGACGCCGGCCCGTGCGGCCACGTCGGCGATGGTGACTCCCATGCCACCTCCTCTCACTCCACGCAGAGGCGGAAGACGTTCTCCCGCACCGAAGGCCGATCGTACAGAGATCGGTGGAACCGGTACCGGGAGCGGTGCCGGAACCGGTTTCGGTACCGGTTCCGGCAGTGAAGCACCGAGAGGCTCACCCCGTCAACACACCGGAAACAACTCGTTCACGGGGAGGTCGTCAGCCGTCCTCGGGAGCGGGGAGTTCGCCGGAGCCGCGGGCGAGGTAGCGGGTGGGCAGTACGCGGTGACGGGCGGGGCCGGCCTCGCCGTCGAGTCGGTCGAACAGCAGGCTCGCGGCCTCCCGGCCGATCGCGGCGTGATCCTGGGCGATCACCGAGATGCCGGGTTCGAGCAGGTCGGCGAGGGACAGGTCGTCGAAGCCGATCAGCGCCACGCGGCGCTGCAGCCGAAGCTCCTGCAGGGTCATGCGGGCCCCCACGGTCAGGAGGTTCTGGCCGGAGACGAGTGCGGTGGGCGCGTGGGCGAGTGCCAGGAGTTCGCGGGTGGCCTCCTGGGCGGCCCTTGCGCCGTGCAGCCCGCGCCGCACGAGAGAGGGGTGCAGGACGCATCCCGCTTCGGCGAGGCCCTCGACGAACCCGGCGTAACGCTCTTCGGCGGTCCAGATCGAGCGGAGGTCCCCGAGGAAGGCGATGCGCCGGTGGCCTGCCTCGTGCAGCCTTTTCACCGCGGCCCGCACGCCGGCCCGGTTGTCCACCGTCACGGTGTCCACCTGCGGCGCTGTGGTGCGGCGGTCCACGCAGACGACGGGTGTGCCGGCGCGGCGGGCCGCGTCGAGGTCGCTGTCGTTCTGTCCGGTGGGCACCACGATGAGGCCGTCGACCCGGCGGGCGGTGAAGGTCTTCAGCAGGCCGCGTTCCCGGACCGGGTCCTCGTCGGTGGATCCGGCCAGGAGCAGCAGGCCGTGCTCGGCGGCGGCGTCCTCCACCGCGCGGTGCAGCGCGGCGGAGAAGGGGTTGGCCGCGTCCTCCAGGACCAGGCCGAGGGTGCTGGTGCGGCGATCGGCCCGGCGCAGGCTGCTGGCCGTCAGATCGTGGCGGTAGCCGAGCAGTTCGGCGGCACGCGTCACCCGTTCCGCCAGGTCAGGGGTGACGGGCTTGCCGTTGACGACCCGTGAGACGGTGGCGATCCCAACCCCGGCCATGGTCGCGACGTCGCGCATGGTCGCAGGTCGCCGACCTGTGTCGTTGTGCTGGCTGGGCAACGTTTTCTCCCGGAGGTCGATGGCTGCGGTCGATGGCCCGTGCAGCCGTCTCGATCCTCGCATTCAGGAGTTTTCCTGCACAGGGTCTGGACTTCGGTGACGTCGTGCCCTTACGTTCGGCGAAACGTTTCCAGCCGCCGGCTGGAGCTGCCGGTGCCGTGCTGCCCCCACACGCCGGGCTCGCCCGTGGCCTTGGACGAGGCCACGGCGGAGCCGCTGCCCGCACTCGACACGCGTCAAGCGTCACTCGTCATTTGTCACTCGTCATTTGTCACCCGCCACGCGTCAGTCCCCTACGGCTGAGTCGAAGCCCACACGCCCGCAAGGAGCGCCATGTCCAGAACCACTCGTCCGCGCCGCAGACTCCTGGCCGCACTGGCCGTTCTGTCCGGGCTCGGCCTGGTCGCCGCCTCCCCCGCCACCGCCGACACGCTCTACCACGAGCAGTACCGCCCCCAGTTCCACTTCACCCCGGCCCAGAACTGGATGAACGACCCCAACGGCCTCATCTACTACAAGGGCCAGTACCACCTGTTCTTCCAGCACAACCCGTCCGGCAACAGCTGGGGCAACATGTCCTGGGGCCACGCGGTCAGCACCGACCTGGTGCACTGGAAGCAGCTCCCGGTGGCCATCCCCCAGGACGACCAGGAGATGATCTTCTCCGGCGGCGTGGTGCTGGACAGGAACAACACCACCGGCTTCGGGACCAGGAAGAACCCGCCGCTCGTCGCCATCTACACCAGCGCGCAGAAGGCCTCCGGCAAGCAGCAGCAGGCCCTTGCCTACAGCACCGACGGCGGCACCACCTGGACCAAGTACCACGACAACCCGGTGCTCGACATCGGCTCGAACAACTTCCGCGACCCCAAGGTCTTCTGGTACGCCCCCACGCAGCGCTGGCTGATGGCAGTCGCCCTCGCCGACCAGCACAAGATCTCCTTCTACAGCTCGGCCGACCTCAAGCACTGGACCCACCAGAGCGACTTCGGCCCGGCCGGCGCCACCGGCGGGGTGTGGGAGTGCCCGGACCTGTTCCCGCTCCCGGTCGACGGCAACCCGAAGAAGAGGAAGTGGGTGCTGGCCGTCAACCTCAACCCCGGCGGCATCGCGGGCGGCTCCGGCGCCCAGTACTTCGTCGGAGACTTCAACGGCAAGAAGTTCACCTCCGACGACACCGGCACGTACACCCCGCCGAGCGGCACCCTCATGCAGGATTTCGAGTCCGGCTCGTTCGGCGACTGGACGGCCACGGGTGACGCGTTCGGCAGCGCGCCCGCGACCGGGGCGGTGGACTGGCAGTCACAGGTCACCGGCTTCGAGGGCAAGGCCTTCGCCAACAGCTTCCACGGCGGCGACGCCTCCACCGGCACCCTCACCTCGCCCGCGTTCACGGTGACCAGCGACTACATCAACTTCAAGGTCGGCGGCGGCAACCACCCGTACGACCCCGACGCCGTCCTGGGCGACGCGCCGGCACCCACCGGTGAAACCCTCGCCGACTTCGAGGGCAGCACGTACACCAGCCCCATCGGCGACTGGACCACCACCGGCGACGCCTTCGGCACCGGACCGGCCCAGGGCACCCTCCCCGGCCAGCAGCAGGTCACCGGCTACCTCGGCAACGGCCTGGTCAACAGCTTCCTGAACGGCGACGCCGGCACCGGCACCCTGACCTCCCCGACGTTCACCATCGACAAGAAGTACCTGAACTTCCTCATCGGCGGCGGCTATCACCCCGCGAGCTCCGACGCCCCCACCGCCGTCGAACTCATCGTGGACGGCAAGGTGGTGCGCTCCGCCACCGGACCCAACGGCGAAGCCCTGAACTGGGCCTCCTGGGACCTGTCCGACCTGCAGGGCAAGCAGGCCCAGATCAAGGTCGTTGACGACAACACGGGCGGCTGGGGCCACCTCAACCTCGACCAGGTCGTCCTCTCCGACACCCGGGCGAAGCCCCCCTCCATCGAGACCGGCGTCAACCTGCTGGTCGACGGCAAGGTCGTCCAGAGTGCCACCGGCGCCGACTCCGAGAACCTCGACTGGGCCTCCTTCAACACCATGGCCTACAAGGGCAAGCAGGCCCGGATCCAGATCGTGGACGCCAACTCCGGCGGCTGGGGCCACGTCCTCGCCGACCAGTTCACCGCCGCCGACAAGCCCGCCCTGACCACCACCCAGCGGGCCCGCTGGCTCGACTACGGCGCGGACTTCTACGCCGCCAGCACGTGGAACGACGCACCCGGCGGCCGCCGCGTCATGATCGCCTGGATGAACAACTGGAACTACGGGCAGGCCATCCCCACCAGCCCGTGGCGCAGCGCCGACTCCTTCCCCCGCCAGCTCTCCCTGCAGACCGTGAACGGCAAGGTCCAGCTGATCCAGCAGCCGGTCCGCGAACTGATCGGCCTGCGCGAGGCCGACACCCGGGTGCCCAGCACGCGCGTCGCGAACACCACCACCCCGCTCGCGGTGCACGGCAGCAGCCAGGAACTCCAGGCCGACCTGACCGCCGGCACCGCCGACCGCTTCGGCCTGGACGTCCGTACCGGCGGCGGGCAGCGCACCCGCATCGGCTACGACACCTCAACCGGCGAGGTCTACATCGACCGCACCGCCTCCGGCGCGACCGACTTCGACCCCACCTTCTCCGGCGTCCAGCGCGCTCCCCTCGCACTCGACGGCGGCCGGCTGAGCCTGCACGTCCTCGTCGACGCCTCCTCCGTCGAGGTCTACGCCCAGAACAGCCGTGGCGAACAGGTCACCCTCACCGACCAGATCTTCCCCGACCCCTCCAGCACCGGCGTCGCCGCGTTCGCCGAAGGCGGCACCGCCACCCTCGACCACATGCAGGCATGGCAGCTGAAGTCCATCTGGCCGTGACAAGCCTCAGGACCGCACGCCGGACGCCATGAGCGGCGCCCGGCGTGCGAAACCCGGCTGCCCAGCCGTACGCCTGAACACCAGGTGGCGGCCGTGCTCGCACCCGCTGCAGCTTCGCGGCAGGCGGTGCGGCAGAGGACAGGGGCTGATGCCCGCCGACTCGCCGTCAGCCCGAGGTCCGGGCACGACTCAGGGCGTTTTTGCGGCGGACCGCTTCGCGCTTCTGCTCCTGTTGGTGCCCGTACTGCTTCGACCGGGCTTGGCGGGCACGCTCTTCTGCGTCGTGGCCGTCTCTGTGCCCCCGGCCGTCCGCGAGGGCGCTGTCCCGGTCGGTGCGGTCGGCCACTTGAACTCGATCTCCAGCTCGATCTCCCCGTTACCGACCTCGACCTCCATCTCACTGCGAAGGTCGTCGGGAATCCGCAGACTCAGCATCCCGGGGCCGAGTTCCAGTTCGGCGTCTCCGCCTTCCCTCAGCGCGGCTGCGAGCGCCGCGAGCTGGTCAGCCGCCTCAATGCGTGACAGCGAGCTCTTCTGCTCAAACTTGAGGTCCTTCATGGGGTGTCTCCGATCCGGAGCAAACAGGCCATAACGCCAATTCTGAGGCCATGCGCGGGATCGGACATCCTCATGGCCGCTTCAGCGCGACCGGACTGGTCGTGGAAGCCGGCAAGTCATGGCGGTCAGAGGCCGATGTCGGCCAGCCACTGGTTCGTGGTCCGGGAGGCGATGCCCAGCCGCTGCCGTGCGGAGTTCTCGGGTGTGATCGAGCGGCCCGCATCGTGCCCATGGCCTGGTAGGCCCCCGCGACATCGGCGGCCGCACCCTCCCCGATCAGCGGGCGACCGAGGTGCGGCACTCCTCGGGGGTGATCGGCTCGATGATCACGTCCCGTCCGAGCCAGGCGCCGAACGCCTCGGCCAGATCGGGTCCGGTGATCGCCGGGTACTGGCCGACGGAGACCACACCGGTGACGTCCGGGCGGTCGGACAGGGCGACGGCGGCGTCGGCGATGTCCAGGTGGGAGGCCCAGGAGACGGGGAAGTCGGCCCGGATCGGGTAGGGCAGCACGCCGCGTTCACGGATCGACTCGATGACGTAGGGCATGAGCAGGTTCTCCAGGTACAGCTCGGGCGCGATCACCGCGTGGGACACGCCGCTGTCGGCCAGGCCGGCAGCCAGGTCCGCAGCGGCACCGCCGACGGCGGGATCGATCGGGAAGCCGCTGGTGGAGAACAGGCATCGTCACCCGCACCACCTGCGCGGAGATCCCCCCACGCGTCGAGTACGAGCTCACCGCCCTCGGCGAAGGGCTGCGCGACGTCCTCAACGCAATGGGCACCTGGGCGATGGCGGTCCCCGACCCGGCCCTCGAGCCCGAGGGCACCGCCTGACCCTCCCGGCGGCGCGACACGCTCACGCCGGGCGCGCCGGCCTCTGGCGCAGGGCGTCGTTGTCGTCGTGGTGGACGACCTCGTCGAAGCGCAGCCGTAGCCCTGAACGCGGTTCCCCTTCGACACCTGTGACATGGGACGCGGCCCGCCCCGAACGGCGGGGCGGGGTTGGCACATCACGTCCGAAGGGGCAGCGCCGCCGGCATCCGCGCGGCCTGTCGAGGAGGGCCGCTTCCGTAGGCTCCCGATCGCCGCTCCCCGTTCCAGCTCCGTCATCCGCAGGGAGTTGGGCGGCGGAAGTGCTCAGCGTCGGCGGCGTAGCGAGCGGAAGAGTTTCGGCATGGCGCTGCCGATGATCAGAGCCGCGAGTGGCAGGACGACATCGCGCCAGGGGTCTCGGATGGGCTTGTAGGTGGCGGTGCCGTCGCGGATTTCGATGTAGCCCAACGGCCTGGCGCCGGCTCCTCCTCCGCCTCCTCCCCCTTCGCCGGTCTTGGTGGCACTGACCTCTCGTCCGGCGCCGCCGCCGAAGCCGAAGCCGACCTCGGCGACCGGGATGACGGTGACTCCGTCGGCAGTGACGGGCTCGCCGTAGACGGCGGTCACCGAGGCACGGCCGCCGAGCTTGTCGGCCAGGCGTTCCAGCAGGGTGACGGAGGCGTGGGCGGCCGACAGGTCGGTGTCCGGCAGCGGCACGGGCGTGGTCTCGTGCTCGGGGGCGGTCATGATGTGCCTTCCGACTGAGTGCGCCGGGCGGTGCCAAGGATGTGGGTGGCGGCCGGGGAGGGCAGGCGGGTGTCGGGGAAGGGGAACTTCTCCACCGAGGTGAGGGTGAACCCGGCGGCCGTGATGGCCGCTTGGGTGTCGCGGCCGGTGTGGCAGCCGCCCATCAGCAGGGGCCAGACGGTGGCGTCCATGGTGCGCTGCACTCGGCGCATCGCGGGTGAGTCGGCGCGTACGTGCTCGAAGAAGCGGAGCTGCCCGCCGGGCCGCAGTGTGCGGTGGAGTTCGGCGAGTGCGGCGTGAGGGTTGGCCACCGAGCACAGGGTCAGACAGACGACGGCCGCGTCGAACGAAGCGTCCGCGACAGGCAGTTGCTCGGCGATCCCGTCGACCACCTCCACGGGCACCGGGGCTGTGTCGGCGGCGTGCTGGGCAAGCACGCGCAGGTTCGGCTCCGGTTCGACGGCCAGTACCCGCTTCACGCCCGGTGGGTAGTGGGCGAAGTTGAGTCCGTTGCCGGCGCCTATCTCGATGACGTCGCCGGTCAGGCCGGACAGCAGGTTCGTGCGGTGTTCGCCGACGCCGGCCTTGTCCAGGGCGGGGCCGGCGACCTTGGCGTAGAAGCGGGCGAAGAGCGGATGGCGCGTGGTCGGCGGGGCGGTCTGTGCGGTCATGGCGGGTCACCGTCCTCCTCGACAGCGGTGCCCTGAGGGCTACGATGTTTTGCGGAGGTACTACATAGTGAAGCCGCTTCACGATAAGCCTGAAGGGGCCGCTTCCGCCAGCGTCTCACTGGACCGGCTCTTCGAGCTCGCCGAGGTGCTCGGCGCGATGATGGAGCGTGGGGTCGCCGAGCATGGCCTGACCCGTGCCCGGGCGGGGCTGCTGTGGACGCTGTTCCACGACGGGGCGATGACCCAGCGGGCGCTGGCCGGACAACTGGGCGTCACCCCGCGAAACGTCACCGGACTGCTGGACGCCCTGGAGGCCGACGGTCTGGTGGCCCGCGCCACCCACCCCACCGACCGGCGTGCCACGTTGGTCTCCCTCACTGAACGGGGCCGCACCCTCACCGCCGGCCTGCGCGCGGGGCGAGACGAACTGGCCGTGGAGCTCTTCGGGGACATGCCCGGCGCGCAGCTGGCCGCGATCCATGACGGACTGGACACGGTGATCACGCGGCTGCGCGCCATTGATCAGGCGAGCCGGTAGACCACCCGAGCAATGCTCGGCACCCCGTGCGACCGGGGTGCGCGGTGCTGTGGAGTCCCCACCTGGCTGGGACTGCTGCCCGGCCGCCTACGCCGGCCAGTTCGCCGCGTAGCCCGCTCTTCGCCCGCCAAGTCTCAGCCCGGCCCCTGCTGCTGACCCCCGCCCTGGGCGCGCCCCAAAGATGCTCGGGGGCTTGGCCGCCCTGCCCTGCGTGGCATGCTGCGCGCGGCCCATGCTGATCACGGCGGGCGTCATCGGCGCCGGTGCCGGAGCCGTGGTGCGCCGGCTGCCCGCTCTCGCTGTCGTCCTGGCCGTGTTCACCGCCGGAACCTGGTGGCTCGGCCGGCGCCCTCGCTCCTGCTCGTGCGCGCCCAAAGCAGCAGGCGCCAACGGGTGCGACTGCAGGACATCCGGCGACTCGGTTCAGATCACCACCACGGGCCGCCGGTAGCCTCACCGGCCATGACCGTTGCGCGTTCCGTTGCCCTGTTCGTCGTTGCCGCCCTGTTCGAGATCGGCGGCGCCTGGCTGGTGTGGCAGGGCATCCGGGAGCACAGGGGCTGGATCTGGGTCGGCGCCGGTGCGATCGCCCTCGGCCTCTACGGGGTGGTGGCCACATTCCAGCCCGACGACCACTTCGGACGCATCCTCGCCGCCTACGGCGGGATCTTCGTCGCCGGCTCGATCGCCTGGGGCATGGTCGCCGATGGCTACCGCCCCGACCGCTACGACGTCATCGGCGCCCTGATCTGCCTCGCGGGCATGGCCGTCATCATGTACGCGCCCCGCAGCCACTGACCTCCGCGGCGCCATCCGTGTCAGGGCTGGACGGCGAGGCTGTTCCACTCAAGGCGGGCGCGCAGGGTGCCGGCGAAGTCCTCCGCTCGCCACGCTACGGGCCAGCTGGGGGTCGCCCGAGGGGCCATGATCGAAGTCCCATGCCTGTTCCCATCCTTGCGTCCCAACTGCGTCCGGACACCGTTCCGGAGAGCCAGGGACACCGCGACGTCGGGCGATGGCGCGAGCTCTGCAACTGGACGACGAAGCGGTGGCCCACCTGTATCGCGTGGCCGCCCCGACCACCCGCCGGACGCACCGCGCCCCGCGCGTCGAACGGAATTCCGCGCTCCGCCGCCTTCAGGCCGATCTCGCGTGCTGTGAGCCCTGTGACGCGCAGTTCCTCGGAGCCGACCTGCCGAGGGAGAAGGCTCCCGCCCGCTTCTTTTCGAGCTCGCCCGGGGCTTGGTGTCCCGTTCCAGTGGTCGTCATGCCGGGGTGCGCGGCTCCTTCGCCGCCCGGGCTGCTGGTCGCCGACGCGCCGGGGCACGAGTGATCCGCTCAGTCGGTCGGGGCAGGCGCCGCCCGGTCCTTGCTCTGCCGGCCCGCTGCTTCGGCGGAACGCCTCCGCGTGTCGAGGACCGATCCCAGCCATCCGAGGAAGAAGCCCGCGGGAATGCACACCGCGCCGGGGTTGCGCATGGGGAAGATCGCGAAGTCCGCGTCGGGCAGCAAGGCGGCCGGATGCCCGGACACCGCGGGGGACAGCGTCATCAGGAGCAGCGCGGTCAGCAGTCCGCCGTACAGGCTCCAGGTTGCCCCTCGGGTGGTGAAGCCCCGCCACCACAGGTTGTAGAGGATGGTCGGCAGGACCGCGGAGGCCGCGATGACGAAAGCGAGTTCCACCAGGAGGGACAGGTTGAGGTCCTGGGCGAACATGGACAGGGTGATGGCGCCCGCGCCGATCAGCAGGACCGCCCCTCGGGCCACGGCGAGTTCCTCCTGCTCCGAAGCCTTGCCCCGCCTGATCGTCGCCCCGTAGATGTCGTGGGCCAGTGAGGCCGCCGCGGTGAGGATGAGGCCGGTCACGACCGCCATGATCGTGATGAAAGCCAGGCAGGACACGGCGGTGAGCGCAAGCGAGCCGCCGAGGGAGTCGGCCAGCAGGAGTACGGCGGTCTTGCCGGAGGGGCTGCCCGAGGCGATGGCCTGTGTGCCAAGCAGGCCGGCCGCACCGAGCCCGATCACCACGGCCGCCAAGGAGAAGCAGACGATCAGAAGGCTGCTGAACTGTATCGATCGTCTTGCTTCGCGTGCGGTGGCCACGGTGCCGATCCGCATCAGCACATGCGGCAGACCGGCGGATCCGAGCACCCTGGTGAGCTCCAGGCCCAGCGCATCCAGTGCACTGGCGCCTTCGTCGGCGTGCGTGCCGGGCCGCAGGAAGTCGTCGCCGAGAGCGCTGTGGTCTACTGCGGCACTCAGCAGGGCTGCCGGGTTCCAGCCGAAGCGCGAGAGCACCGCGAGCGCCAGAACGGCACCACCCGCCAGGAGCAGCACGGCTTTGACGCACTGCACCGCAGTTGCCGCCCGCATGCCGCCGCCGACCACGGAGAGAATCATCAACGTGCCCAGACAGGCGACGAGGGCCCTCTGGGCGGCCGCCCCGTCCAGGCCGAGGATGGGCGCCGCGAGCGTCCCGGCGCCGACGAGCTGCGCGATCAGGTACACCAGCGAGATGACCAGGGCAACCACACCGGCGGCCAGGTGCGTGGGCCGCGGACTCAGACGGCGGGCGAGAGAGTCGCCGACGGTGAATCGCGCCGAACCGTGGTAGGCATCGGTGATCACGACCAGGAGCACGATCCAGGCGGCTGAGGAGGCCAGCACGTACAGGATGCCGTCGTAGCCGCTCAGCGAGACCAGACCCGGGTTGCTCAGCATCCCGGCGGCGGACATGTAAATGCCGAAGACGGCCAGTCCGTTTCCTACCCATGACAGCCGTCGGTGGCCGAGGTAGAAGTTGCTCAGGGTGTCACGGCCAACGGCAGCGAGGCAGAGGAACAGCGTGCTCGCACCGAAGGCGGCGAAGACCGTGAAGACCGGGAAGGTGTCGCTGTAGGAAGCCTGAGTGATCAACGGTCGCTCCCCGGGTGTGCGAGGCAGGACGCAACGTGCTCGGTCAGCGGATCGATCGCGGTCCGGGCGTACGGCCCGTACCACACGGCGGCCCCGGCCGTGACGGCAAGCTGCACCAGCAGGAGGCCCAAGCCGACGTTGAAGGGGCCGGCGATCGGCACGGCCAGCAGATCTCCGGCCTGCCTGGCCAGGCCCGCGACGGTCAGGTGGACGCCGAGCACCGTGACGGTGACGCGCACCGGCAGCCGCCGTGCCGCGCGCAACTGCTGCACCGCTGGATTTGGCCCGCGGCTGGGGGAGGCGGCAGCGGCGGGTGCGGACGCAGCGCCGACCGCCCACGACGAGGGCGCCCTCCCCGTCTGCTGCTCGTCCTGTGCCAGAACGGCCGCCATGCGCAGGGCCCAGAGTCTTCGCTCCCTCAAGTCCTCATCGCCCACGTCGGCCGCACGCCAGGTCGCCCAGTATCGGGGCAGGAGAGATTCGGACGGATGAAGGCCCGCGTAGCTCTGGGCGATGGCCTGCCTCAGCTCCGCGGGGGTGTACGACGAGCCGTGGCGGAGTTCGCTGAGGTAGAGGGCGGCGACGGTGGTCGAGTCGTGTTCAGGGGACGGGCCGTGGGAGGACACCGAGTCTCCTTCGGACGGGAGGACAGACGAACGGAACGGCCGCATGGATTCAGCGGTGCGAACATGCCCCGGAGCGCGATCAGCACAGGTCACACAGGGCAGGAGAACGTGGTCGGGTTTCCCCGGCAGCGCGTCGGTGAGGCGTAACCGTGCCGGAAGGCGAATACGGCAGGAAGGGGCCGACCGCAAATGATCAGGCCTGCTTGCGTACGTTGCGTTCACCGACGCGCCGATCCTCGGAACGGTTCTGACCGGGACGCCGGTCGGGGTCAGGGAGTGACAGCAGTTGCTGATTCGGAGCGGTAGGGGTTCCGAGTCGTTGATCCCTGCGCGAGGGAACCGGGATGGTGCACGGCGGTTGTCGCCGTCGGCGCAGGGAGGCTCTTCGGAGGCGGGCGGTGGCTGCGCCGGTGGCGGGCCGGGAGAGGCTCCCGGCCCATCCGCTGGGCGATCACCGTGTCAGAGGTCACGATTCACCGTCGCCGAGAAGCCGGCATGGGGTCGCCGGGCGCATGGTGTGTCCACTCCTGACACGTCCTCCTTCGCCGGGACTGCCTTGTTGCGGCGGACGGACGAGAGGAACGACGCCGCGATCAGGATCACTCCGACCAGGCCGGTGATGATCTCGCTGATCTGGTGCTGGATGGTGATCAGCAGGATCGCGGCGAGGGCGCCGATGGCGTAGTGGGCGCCGTGCTCCAGGTAGACGTAGTCGTCGAGGGTGCCCTGGCGGACCAGGTAGACCGTGAGCGACCGGACGTACATCGCGCCGATGCCGAGGCCGAGCGCCATCCAGAAGATGTGGTTGGTGATGGCGAACGCGCCGATCACGCCGTCGAAGGAGAAGGACGCGTCCAGGACCTCCAGGTAGAGGAAGAGGAAGAACGCGGCCTTGCCGGCGAGGGCGACCGCCGAGACGGGCCTGCCCTCGGCCCGGGCCTTCTCCTCCTCCTCGTGCTCGTGTTCCTCCTCTTCTTCGAGCCTGTCCTCGAAGTACCCGGAGAGACCGCCGACCACGAGGTAGGTGATCAGACCGGCGACACCGGAGAGCAGCACGGTGGCGGACTTGTCCGCGTGCCCCGTGCTGACGTGCGCCTGGGTGGCGAAGGTCATCGCGGAGACCATCAGGACGATGAGCGCGATGCAGACCGAGAGCATGTCGACCTTGCCGAGCTTGGCCAGCGGGCGCTCGATCCAGGCCAGCCACTGGATGTCGCGGTCCTCGAAGATGAAGTCGAGGAAGATCATCAGCAGGAACATGCCACCGAAGGCGGCGATCGCCGGGTGTGCGTCGGTGACCAGGTCCTCGTAGCGGTCCGGCTCGTCGAGGGCGAGCTGCACCGCCTCGATCGGCCCGACCTTGGCGCTGATGGCGACGATGACGACCGGGAAGACCAGCCGCATGCCGAACACCGCGATCAGAATGCCCAGGGTGAGGAAGATCTTCTGCCAGAAGGCGTTCATCTTCTTCAGGATTCCGGCGTTGACGACCGCGTTGTCGAAGGACAGCGAGATCTCCAGGACCGACAGGATCAGCACGATCCCGAAGGCCTCCCAGCCCCACTGCCACGCGGCGAACGCGAGACCGAGCGCCGTGACCGCGAACGACCAGCCGAACGTTCTCAAGATCATCTTCATCCCAGCTGTGAGGAAAGTGTTCCGTGATACGTGCAGAACCCGGCGATCGCCGGCGTTACGACGCCAGCAGGTCAAGGTCAGCGGTCGGCGTCCCGGGCGCCACCTCGAACCAGACGACCTTGCCTGTGGCGGTGCGGGCGCTGCCCCAACTCGCCGCCACCGACGCGACCAGCACCAGCCCCCGGCCGCTCTCGGCGTACAACTCGTGACCACGCTGTGTCGGCAGCCCGGCCACCGTGTCGGTCACCTCCACCCGCAGCCGGACCCCCGTCCAGCGCACCGTCACCGAGCACGGCCCGGTGGTGTGGCGCACCGCGTTGGCGATCACCTCGCTTGAGAGCAGCCCGAGGTCGTCGCGCGTCTCGTCCGCCAGTGGGAGATTCCAGTCGCGGACCACCGCCAGGAGCAACCGACGGGCCTTGGGCACGGTCGCCGGGTCCTCCGGGGAGACCCGGAAGCTGTGGAACAGTGACTGTCCCGGGATGTCCGTCATGATCATTCCTTGGTGGGCGGCCCGCTCCGGCAGGGGCGGGAAAATTGGCGCCGTGCCTCGTGGAGGAAGGACCGGTCGGTCCTCCGGCCGTTCTGGAGGCTCTGCTCCTCCTCGGCGGCGCCAGGGTGCCCGGCGGTTGGGGGGCCGGTCCCGTGGTGTGCACGGACGTGGACCGGCCCCTGCCCGCGAGGCAGGCTCAGGACTTCTGGGCCAGCGCCTTCAGGGCGTTCTCCGCACCGGCGTTCAGCGGGACGGGTGAGACGGCCTGCGCCTTGGCGAGTTCGATCTCGGTCGCTGCCGCGTTCACCTTCTCCAGCTCGCTCTTCTTCTCGTAGATCAGGTTGACGATGTCCGCGGCCAGTTCCGGGTCGAAGCCCTTCTTCACGAGCAGCACGTTCGCAACCACGATCGTCGGCACGTCCTCGGACTGGTTGTATACGGACGCCGGGATGGAGCCCTTCTGGTAGACGTCGCCGTACTCCTGGTTCAGAGCGGGCAAGTGCGGGGTGACGTCCAGGAGACGGACGTCTTTCTTGAGGCTGGTCGTGAGATCGGTGATACCGCCGCTGGGCAGTCCGCCGGACCAGAACAGCGCGTCGATGGTGCTGTCCTTCATGGCGTCGACGGACTCGGGCAGAGCGAGGCGCTCAGCCGTGACGTCCTTGGCCGGGTCCAGCCCGGCGGCCTTCAGCAGACGGTTGGCGATCACTTCCGTGCCGGAATTGGGCGCCCCGGTGGACACTCTCTTGCCTTTCATGTCCTCAAGGGACTTGATCCCGGAATCGGCCCGGACCAGGACCTGGGTGTAGTTCGGGTACAGCCGGGTCAGGGCCTCGATCTCCTGGGGGGCGTCGAACGACTCCGTGCCCTCGACGGCGTCGTCGGCTGTGTCCATCAGGGAGAACGCGATGTCGTAGGTGCCGGCCGCGAGGCCCTGGATGTTCTGCACCGACGCGCCGGTGGAGGTCGCGGTGGCCCGGTAGCCGTCGAGGTTGTCGGAGATCAGCTCCGCGAGGCCGCCACCGATCTGGTAGTAGACGCCGGTGGTGGCGCCGGTCGCGATCGTGAGCCGACCACCTTTTCCGCCGCTTGCGGCCGTGTTCTCGGTCTGCTTCCCGCCGCCGCAGGCGGTGGCGGCGAGAGCGGTGACAAGGGCGGCGACGACGAGGCGTGTGGCACGCATCCGATGCTTCATGAGGGCAGGTGTCCTTCCATGATGGTGTCCGCCTGACGGTTCTCACCGGTGGTGGGAACCGCAGGGGTCTTCTGCCTGCGGCGTACGAGATGGACGCCGAGGGCGAGCACGAGGGCCACGACACCCGCGGTGATCGCGACGGGTTCGAGGTAGAGGAGGCAGAGCGCGGCGGCGGCGCACAGCGCGCGTTCCACCCGCCCGGCCGGGCCGAGCAGCCACCCTCCGGTGGCTGCGGCCAGCGCGGCGACGGCGAGGGCGGAGACCGCGGTGGTCCAGGCGATGCCCGACAGGCTTCCCGTGCCGAGCAGTTGGGAGCCGTTGTCGGTGAGGACGAAGGCGAACGGCACCAGGAACGCGGGCAGCGAGTACTTCCAGGTCGCCACCATGGTGCGCATCGGGTTGCCCCCGGTGATGGCAGCGGCCGCCGCCGCCGCGAGCGCCGTCGGCGGGCTCACCTCGGACAGCACGGCGTAGTAGAAGATGAACATGTACGCCTCGTGGGTGGCGATCCCCAGCGAGAGCAGCGCCGGCGCGATGATCACCGCGGCGATGATGAAGGAAGCGGTGACCGGGACGGCGAGGCCGAGGATGGAGACCGAGACCGCCGCGAACACGACCGTGAGGACCAGTTCCACCGTCTTGTCGTCACCGAAGAGTCCGGCGGCGTCGACGATCACCGACGCCAGGTTGAGGCCGAGCCCCGTCTGGGTGACGACGGCGACGATGATGCCCGCCGCGGCGCAGGTGGCGACCACCGGAAGCACGGACCGGCAGCCGTCGGCGAGCGCCGCGTACAGCCGCCGCGGCGTCATCCGGTGCTCGGCGTCGAGGAACGAGACCAGGAACTGCAGGGCCGTCGCGTAGACCACCGCCTTGAACGGGGGGAGGCCCGCCGCCATGAAACCGACGATCATGAAAAGGGAGAGGAAGTGGTAACCGAACCGGCCCAGCAGCCTCAGCGCCGACGTGCCCTTCTCCCCCACCACTGGCTGCGCCTGGTGCTTGCGGGCGTCGATCTCCACCGCGAGGAGGATGCCCAAGTAGTAGAGGAGGGTGGGCACCAGGGCGTAGAGCAGGACGGTGAGGTAACTCTCCCGCAGGTACTCGGCGATGATGAACGCCGCGGCGCCCAGGGTGGGCGGGGAGAGGATGGCGCCGATGCCCGCCGCCGCGAGCACGCCGCCGCCCTGCTCCTTGCGGTAGCCCGCCCGGCGCAGCACGGGCCAGGCGACCGAGCCGAGGCTGACCGCGGTCGCGGTGCCGGACCCGGAGACGGTGCCGAGCAGGAAGCCGGCGGCGGTCACCGTACGGCCGGGGGCGCTGCGGGAGCCGCGGAAGGCCGCGAACGACAGGTCGATGAAGAACTTGCCCGCGCCGGAGAGGTCGAGGACCGCGCCGAAGATGGTGAACAGCACGATGTAGGTACCGGCCACGTTCAGCGGTACGCCGTACACCCCGTCGGTGCCCATGAAGAAGTGGGCCGCGATCGCGTCGATGTCGAACCCGCCGTGCGCCAGGGACCAGTCGTACGGCAGCAGCCCGCCGTAGTAGGCGTAGAGCAGGAAGGCCGCGCAGAAGGCCGGCAGCACCCAGCCGGTGGTGCGGCGGCACGCCTCCAGGACGAGCACGATGAGGACGAGCCCGGCCAGCACGTCGAGGGAGGTGGGCAGCTGCCGCCGCTCGATGAAGGGGTCGAACTCCAGCAGCGGGTATACGCACACGGCGAGCGCGGCCGCAGCGAGCAGCCAGTCGAACCAGCCGGGGTCGTCGCGCCGTGCGGGTTGGCCGGTTTCCTTGTGGGCGCCGGCGCCGCGCCGCCAGGGAAGCAGCACCGCCGGTACCCGCACCGTGCCGCGGTAGGTCAGGAAGACCAGCGGCAGCGTCGCGGCCAGGAAGATCGTCAGGTAGTACTGGCTGCCCTTGGCCAGCGGGAAGAAGATCGCGTAGAGCACGAAGACCGACAGGGCCGCGCATGC
The DNA here is from genome assembly GCF_040782645.1 of Streptomyces sp. HUAS ZL42. Taxonomy (GTDB): domain Bacteria; phylum Actinomycetota; class Actinomycetes; order Streptomycetales; family Streptomycetaceae; genus Streptomyces. Next base: position 6,603,918 of record NZ_CP160403.1, on the reverse strand, counting down.
CAGGGACACCGGCACGGACACCCGCGGGGAGAGTTTCCGGGCCGGCCGTTCCTGGTCGAACTCGGCCACCAGATCCTCAGCGGTCCGCTGCTGCGGCTCGGTCGGCGCCGTTGCCATGCTCATCTCGGCCATCTCCTGGGGCTGGGTGCTTCGCTGTAACCCCAAGCTGGCAGCCGTCATAAGCCGGCAACAGAGAACGCCTGCGGTCTTAACCTAGGTTTAGGGTTGGGTGACGGGGATCACTTCTACGCTCTTCCCGACGGCCGACACCCGCGCTGCCCCTGGCCTTCGTGCCCTGACGGGGCTCAGGGTCCGGCGCACGAGAACAGGGGGCTGCGGTGCGGATACTCCTGGTCGAAGACGACAATCGGGTCGCCGACGCCCTGGCGGGTGCGCTGCGTCGCAACGGCTACGAGGTGCGGCGCGCGGCCAACGCCGCGGACGCACTGGCCGCGCCCGCCGTCGATCTGGTCCTGCTGGACCTGGGCCTGCCGGACCGGGACGGTATCGAGGTGTGCCGGGAGCTACGTGCCCGGGGCGGGATCCCGGTGATCGCGGTGACCGCGCGGGGAGGCGAACCCGACCGGGTACGGGGGCTGCGCAGCGGCGCCGACGACTACGTGGTGAAACCCTTCGGCACCGCCGAGCTGCTCGCCCGTATCGAGGCGGTGCTCCGGCGCAGCATGAGCCACCGCGCCCACGAGACCCGGCTCGTCACCGTCGACGGCCTCGAGATCGACCTCGGGCGGCGCGCGGTCACCCTGGACGGGCAGCCGGTGCCCCTCACCCGCAAGGAGTTCGAGGTGCTGGCCGTGCTGGTGCGCGCCGACGGTGCCGCCGTGCCCCGGGACCGCATCGTCGTCGAGGTGTGGCAGACGACGTACGACGGCATGTCCCGCACGCTCGACGTGCATGTGGCCACCCTGCGCGGCAAGTTGGGGCGGGCGGGAAGCGTGGTGCGGACAGTGCGCGGCTTCGGCTACCGCCTCGCAACCGCCGACGGGGTGGCCCCGCACACGGTTCCGGCTGCGCCCCTGGCCCCGGACACCGCCCCTGATGCGGCTCCTGCCCCGAACTCGGACTGCCCGACCCCTGCCTCGCCGCCCACGGCGGCCGACGCCTGAGCACGCTGATCACCGATGCGCCGCCGACTCCTCGTCATCGTCTTCGCCCTGGTCGCGGGCCTCATCGTGGCGCTCAGCCTGCCCTTGGTGCGGGCCACCGCGGAGCGTACGGTCCAGCGTTCGTTCATCGGACGGGTCGAGGACGGCGCATGGTTCGCCGACATGGCGGCCACCGCCCTCGAATCGGGACGGACCGGCCGCCTGGAGGCCGCCGCGGACCGCTACACGGCCCTGTACGACTCGCGGGTCGCCGTCATCGACGCGGACAGCGAGATCGTCGTCGCCCCCCGCCCCCTCGACCTGGCGGAGCCGCAGGTTCGGTCGGCGCTGCTGAGAGCCCTGGCCGACCGGCCCGCGCTGCAGCCCAGCGTGGTCTGGCCGTGGGACCATCGCCCGTTCGTCCTGGCGGAGCCGGTCAAGCGCGACGGCCGGGTGCTCGGCGCCGTACTCATCGTCTCGCCCACCGACCGGGCCCGTTCCGAGGTCGCCGACCACGTGACCCTTGTCGTCCTGGGCAGCCTCGCCGCACTCGCCGCCGTCGTCGTCGCGGTCGCGGCCCCGGTCGTCCGGTGGGTGCTCCGCCCGGTCCACGAACTGGACCGCGCCACGCACGAGGTCGCCCTGGGGCGGCTGAAGACCAAGGTCTCGGAACGGGTGGGCGCTCCGGAACTGCGCCGCCTCGCCAACAGCTTCAACGCGATGGCGGACAGCATGCACGCCTCGCAGGAGCAGCAGCGCGCATTCGTGGCACAGGCCTCCCACCAGCTGCGCAATCCGCTGACCGCGCTCCGGCTGCGGGTGGAGAACCTCGAGGAGTTCGTGAACGACCCACGTGGCCTGCACGAACTCCACTTCGCCGTGGAGGAGACCGACCGGTTCGGCGAGATCCTCGACGGGCTGCTGCGCATGGCCAGGACCGAGGCGTCCGAGGCGGAACGCCGGCCCGTCGACGTAACGGCCGTGGTCGTCCACCGGGTCGACGCCTGGCGGACGGCCTACGAGGCGGAGGACGTGCCGCTCACGATGCGGGTTCCCGATGGCGTGGGCGCGCTGTCCCTGCCCGACTGCCTCGACCACGCGCTGGACACCCTGCTCGACAACGCGCTCAAGTTCGGCGACGGCACCCCGGTGGACGTCTCGGTCGCCCGGGCTCCGGGCGGTGACGGTGCTGGGGCACACGGCGGGCAGGACGACGGTGTGGTGGAGGTGACGGTCCGCGACGGCGGCTCCGGGCTGACCGCCGAGGAACTGGCTCAGGCAGGCGGGAGGTTCTGGCGCAGCACACGCCACCAGAACGTCCGGGGTACGGGACTCGGCCTCGCCCTCACCCGCATGGTGGTGGAGGCGGGCGGCGGCGAACTTCGCCTGGCGGCGGCCGAGCCGCACGGACTCGCGGCCACCGTACGGTTGCCCAGTGCTCCCCCACCCCCCGTCGCGGCACCCTGACCAGAACGTCGGCCGGTGTCAGGGGTGCGACTCGCGGAACCACCGCGCCGCGCCCGGGTGCAGGTCCAGCGGATGGGTGGCGATCGCCGTACGCCGGTCCAGCCGACGGGCCTCCGGGTGGGCGCGGATGAGCTGGGACTGCCCCTCGAACAGCAGCCGGGTCAGCCAGTACGCCTCCGCGTCCGGCATGTCCCTCCGCACCACCAGAAAGTTCGGCAAGCTCACGGTGGTCACCGCACTCTGCGCCCCGTAGACGACGGCAGGCACGGTGGTCTCCGTGTAGAGCTCGCCGTAGGACCGGGTGAGATCGGCGACCACGTCGCCGAGGTCGACGAGGCGGATGGGAAACGTCCGGCGGAGCTCGGTGATCGCCGCGGTGGGCAGGCCGCCGCTCCACAAGAAGGCGTCGATCCGCCCGGCGGCCAGGGCGGCCGTCGCCTCCCGCACATCGAGGCGCTCTGCGCTCACATCTTCGCCCGGAGAGAGCCCCGCGGCCTTCAGGACGCGTTCGGCCTGCAACGCGGTGCCCGAGCCCTTGGCGCCCATGGAGACGCGCAGCCCGCGCAGCTCCTTCACACTGCGTACCGGGCTGTCCGCGGGGACCACCAGTTGCAGGTAGTTGTCGTAGAGCGCGGCGAGCGCCATCACGGGTACCCGCCCCTTGAACGGCGCCCGCCCGGCGAGGGCGTCCGCGGCGCTGTCGGCGAGCGTGAGGGCCACCTGCGCCTCGCCCGTGCCCAGCCGTCGCAGGTTGTCGACGCTGCCCCCGGTGTACAGGACACGGGCGGACACGTCGGGCAGCCGACGCTCGATGAGATCGGCGTATCCGGCCCCGTACTCCGCGTAGACGCCGCCCGGGTTGCCGGTGGCCACGCTGATCTCACCGGACGGCCGGGGCGGCTCATCGTTTCCGGTGCACCCAGCGAGCAGCACCGCCATCAGGGCGATGGAGGCGCCGAGCAGGCGTGCCACGGGCATGGGGCCTCCTTGGACACGGCGAACCGGGCTCTGACCGCCGGGGACGGGCCACAGACCCCCGACGGGCCCACGCGATCAGCCTAACGATCCTGTATACGGGCGGCGTCATCCTCGGCGGGGGGGCGGATCAGCGTCATGACTTAAGGCCGAACATCCCGACATCGCTGTGTTCAGGCGCGCCATGCACGTCGTCTCGGCAGGCGACGTGGACGCCCTGGTGAAGGTGTTCGACCCCGACGTGCGGTGGCACATCCCCGGCCAATCCCCGCTGGCGGGCGACTTTCAGGGCCGTGAACTCCACCTTTGCTGCATCTGAGTTCGACTTCCGACTGTCCGGCGCCACCTAGCGCACACAACTCCACGATGTGCTGGCCAATGACGCGCACACCGTCGCTCTGCTGCATGCCACGGCGTCCCGTGACGGTAGGGAGCTCGACTGGTGTCAAGTAGCTCGCCGAAGACGCCCTCGGCTGGGCCCTGCGGACCCGGCAAACCGCGCACACTTCTTGTCTTGGCTCGAGGTTGGAGATCATCCTCGCCGCCGGCATGACGTTCGCGCTCGGACGGCTGGTCGGCACGTCCCTGGCCCGGTCAGTCGGCACCGTTGGTCCGACCAAGCTCAGGAACGCTTGGCGTACGCCGTGGCGAGCTGTCCGACCAGGACCGCAAACGGCATGTCCACAGCCAGCGGCTGCTGCCGGGGCCGCAGGCGCGTCGGGACCCCGGGGCACCACACGGCCACGGTCCCTCTCCGTGACTACGGGTACAGCTTCTCGCCCTTCGCCAGCATCGCCACGTACTTCTCGATCCGGCGCGCCCGGGTCTCGGCCTTCTTGGCGTCCTGGACCCGGTAGAGGATCGCGTAGCGGTTCTGCCGGTCCAGTGTCTCGAAGAACTCCGCCGCGGCCGGGTCGGCGGTCAGGGCCGCCGCGAGGTCGTCCGGCACCGTGGCGGTCTTCGCGCCGTCGTAGGCCGCCTCCCAGCGGCCGTCCGCCTTGGCGCGGTCGACCTCGGCCTGCCCCGGCGGACGCATCCGGCCCTGCTCGATCAGGGCTGCCGCCTTGTCCCGGTTGACCTTGGACCACTTGCTGCTCGGCTTGCGCGAGGTGAACCGCTGGAGCCACCACTGGTCGTCGAACTTGGCCTTCTGGCCGTCGATCCAGCCGTAGCAGAGTGCCACGTCGAGCGCCTGGGCGTAGTCCAGCGCGACGATTCCTGGGCCCTTCTTGCGAAGCTTGAGCCAGATGCCCGGCGAGACGGCGTGGTTCTCGCCGAGCCATGCCTGGAATGCCTCGGCGGATTCGAATGCGACGATCTCCAAGTCCTGAGTCACCCCAGCAGCGAACCACACCCGGCGGATTGTCATGACGCATTCGGGCACGGCCCCGGATGCAGGACGCCCGTGGACCTGCGTGATCATCTCTGCTCTCGAGGCAGAACGATCATGCACGAGCCACGGGCTTGCTCAACGATACGACGTTGCTGCTCGACCTCGACGCGGTGTCCGTCGCGCGGATTGAGCGGCTGGCCGACGGAAGGCGACGAGTTCACCTGGACACGGCCGGCGACCATCCTGAAGCCCAGCGCGTGCCGCAGACATTCCAGTGGAAGCCGGGTCTCCGATGCTCGGTGACCCCACGTGCGTCGAGTCGGCGGCCACCCAGCGCCACCGAGAAAGGCCTCCCAGTCACCGGATGGGCCACCGCCTTGACATGCCGCGGAAGCGCGGGTAAGGGTTGAAAAAGATAAGCGTTCGGATGGCATTCCGTGTTCCCGAATCGCAGATTCATCTCACCCGTATACGGGTCAAACGACCGGTGCACCTCTCGCGGCATCTGTGTTTCCGACGCGTCGTCAGCGGGCGGTGCGACACTGCCGATTCTTCAACAGGCGTCCCCTCGTTTTGGGATGCGGTATTGGCGCCGCTGAACGGCGGTGAATCTCACGGTCGTCAAGAAAGTCGAGCAAGACAGGAAGAGTGCCATGAGTCTCCGCAAGACTGTCCGGGCCTGGGAGGACCCGGAGTACCGGGGCAGCCTGAGCGCTGCAGAACTGGCCGACCTGCCGGAGAACCCGGCGGGCGTCATCGAGCTGACCGACGCGGAGCTGGGCAAGGTTCTGGGTGGCGTCCAGAGCGGAAACAGCGCCGGGTGTAACACGAAGACCTGTACTCGCGGCAACTCGCAGAACCCCTGCAGCGAGTGCCAGGCATAACGGCGGGGTACTGGCGTACGAGCTGTCGCGGAGGTGACTGCGCCCGGCCCGGCTGATCATCCGGCTCCTGCGCTCTAACACGCGACCGCCTCTTGTACGTCCGGCGAGGCGAGGGCTGCCAGACGCTGTCCAGCAGCCCTCGTTGTGCTGGGCACCGGCAGACGTCGAGGGAGCCGCTGGGTCATGAGAGCGGAAGAGGTGTGGCAGGCAGCTGAGTGGTACCGGGCGTTGCCCCTCTCCGAACGCGGTGGCACACGGAGTGCCCGCGGAACGGGGACGCCTCCCGCTTCGGACCTCCTCCTCGAGCGCGCGCGAGGCCGTCTGCACGCCTGGAAGAGCCAGAAGCCCTTCGAGCAGGGACAGTTGTTCGCCGAGCGACTGGCGCTCGACTCCCTCGCCGAACGCGATCTGCTGGCTCTGCTGGCGGAGCCCGCGGAAAGCCTGAAGGCCCGCATCCAGACCACCCCCGGCTGGCTGATCGTTCTCCAGCAGGCATTCACGCACCCGGATTCCGCCGAGGAGTTGTCGCCCCTGCTCGAAACAACACTGGCCGATCACCCTCTCGCTGGAAGCCTGCCGGCGATCAGCCCTCTTCTCCGGCACTTTGTGGACCGTCTCCAGGAACAAGTGCGCGGGCTGCGCGGAGAGGTCGAGTTCCTCCCCTTCGAAACGAAAATACTCCCAGGGATGTTCGTGGCGAATCTCGCGCCCCGCATCCTCTTCCAGCTCAGTAAACCGCTCCTGCTCGAGCTGCACCTCGCGCGCTTGGGAGGACGCCTGAGAGGCGACACAGCGGAACAACGCTTCCAGGACTTCATCCGGCGGCTCGGCCAGGACGACTCGATCGTGGGGCTCCTCGCCAAGTACCCGGTGCTTGCACGCCAACTGGTGCTCACGACACAACAGTGGGCCGATTACCTGTACGAGTTCCTGACCCATCTGTGCGCGGACTGGCAGTCCATCCGCACGACCTTTGCCCCGGTCGGCGATCCTGGACCACTGGTCGACGTGGAGGCCGAAAAGGGTGACCGGCATCGTCGGGGCCGCAGTGTGCTCCAGCTGCGGTTCGGCTCGGGGATGAAACTGCTGTACAAGCCGAGGTCGCTGGGTGTGGACGTGCACTTCCAGGAGTTGCTGTCCTGGTTGAACGACCGAGGGGCCGAGCCCGGTCTGCGGCCGCTGAAGCTGCTCGACCGCGGCAACCACGGCTGGTCGGAATTCGTTGACGCGGCCTCCTGCACATGCGAGGAAGAGGTCGTGCGTTTCTACCGGCGTCAGGGAAGCTACCTGGCGCTGCTGTACGTCTTGGACGCCGCCGACCTGCACAACGAGAACCTGGTTGCCGCAGGTGAGCATCCGATGCTCGTGGACCTGGAGGCGCTGTTCCACCCTCGCGTCCACGCCGAGGGACCGGCCGCGGCGAACCTTGCGGCGGGAGCACTGGATCGTTCCGTATCAGAGGTCGGGCTGTTGCCGCGGCGCGTGTGGGCCGACCAGGATTCCATCGGCGTGGACATGAGCGGCCTGGGCGGGCAGGCGGGGCAGATGAACCCGCATCGGCTTGTCAGCTGGGAAAAACCGGGGACGGACGAGATGCGGGTGGGCCGGCGGCGTGCCGAGCTGCCCGAGAGCGAGAACCGGCCCCGTCTGGGCGACCAGGAAGTCAAGGTCTCGGAGTACAAGGACGCCGTGCTCGCAGGCTTCACCGGAATGTACCGTCTGCTCCTTGAGAACAGGGCAGCTCTGCTGTCGGAACAGGTCCCACGCTTCGCGCATGACGAGACACGCGCCGTCGTCCGCTCGACGAACGTCTACGGCCTCCTCTGGTACGAGAGCTTCCATCCGGATCTGCTGCGTGACGCGCTCGAACGTGATCGCTTCTTCGATCACCTGTGGGTACAAGCGGCGCAGCATCCCGCTCTCGTTCCGCTCATCCCGGCGGAGCATCAGGATCTGTGGCACGGTGACATCCCGCTGTTCCGCACCTGCCCAGGCAGCCAAGCGGTCCTCACAACGGAGGGAGAGCGCATCGAGGACTTCTTCGACGGGCCCAGCCTCGATCTGGTCCGGCAGCGAGTGGAGCAGCTGGGCGACGACGACCTGGCCAAGCAGACCTGGATCATCAAGGCGTCGCTCGCCACGCTGTTCATGGATCCCGAGAACCGGATCAACCAGCCGGCACAAGTCCCGTCGGTGGATCGTCCTTCCCGGGCGGCCCAGTCGGTGCAGCGAGAACAGCTGCTGGCACTGGCGAGCGCCGTCGGGAGACGTCTCGGCGAGCTCTCCCACCAGAACGAGGACAGCGCGTACTGGCTCGGCCTGGCCCCTCTGGACGAATCGACCTGGGGCCTCTTCCCTGCGGGCAGCGACCTCTACTCCGGGACCAGCGGAATCGCACTCTTCCTGGGCTACCTGGGGGCGATCACCGGCGAGCCGTCCGTCACGCTGCTCGCACGCCGGGCACTGACAGCGGCACGAGCCCAAGCGAGAGAGTGGCTCCGGGAGCAGCTGGACGCGGGGGAAGCCCCGCCGACGGTCGGAGCGTTCGACGGCCTGGCCTCGGTCGTCTACGCCCTGACGAGCCTGGGTGGCCTGTGGGCCGAGCGGGATCTTTTCGACGAAGCGTCCGAACTGGTCGCGAGACTGCCCTCGCTCATCTCCAGGGACCGTTCGCTGGATGTGATCCACGGTTCGGCCGGGTGCATCCTCTCGTTGCTCAGCCTGCACACGGTCCGCCCCTCGGCGCGCACCTTGGACGTGGCGGTCCGCTGCGGCGAGCGGCTCCTGGCCACGGCGCAGCCCGTGCCTCGAGGGATCGCCTGGACGACGCTCGAGGATCAGCCGCCGCTGGGCGGGTTCTCGCACGGCACCGCGGGCATCGCGTTGAGCCTTCTGCAACTGGCTGCCCGAAGCGGCGAGGACCGCTTCCGCCAGGCTGCTCTCAGCGCTCTCGGCTACGACCGCAGCCTGTTCGTTCCCGAACTGAACAACTGGGCCGACCTGCGTGTCTTCCCGCCCCGGAGCATCCGGACCGACCCGGTGGATCCGGCCGGCGAGCCACCTCACAAGAGCATGGTGGCCTGGTGCCACGGCGCCCCGGGGATCGGCCTGGCGCGCCTCGCCGCCCTGGATCAGCTGGCCGACGCGACGACACGAGACGAGATCGACATCGCCCTGAGCGCCACGACACAGTACGGCTTCGCCATGGGCCACTCGCTGTGCCACGGCGCGCTCGGGAACCTCGAGCTTCTCCTGACGGCGGCGCGGATGCTGAACAGGCCTGAGGATCATGACGCTCTGGAACGAGCGACGGCGTCGGTCGTGGCGAGTATCGAGGCCAACGGCTTCCTCACGGGAGTGCCCCTCAGGGTGGAGACGCCCGGACTCATGACCGGACTGGCGGGGATCGGGTACGAGCTGCTCCGGCTGGCCGAGCCCGAAAAGATGCCATCCGTTCTTCTCCTGGCTCCTCCCCGATGGCAAGCGCGGGGCTGAGAGAAAGGATCACTGGTCGTGGCCCAGCGGGTGATCTTCCGGGAGAACGCCATCCAGGCCTACCGGCGAGGCACGGCGAAGGACATCGTGCCTCACCTCACCCTGCGGCCGGTCATCGTCTGCCTGTGGCTGCTGCTTGGCGTGCTGATCGCCGTGACGGCACTGGCCTGGTCCATACGGGTGCCCACCTACGTCGGCGCCCAGGGCACGATCCTCCAGGGCGGCGCCGGGGCCGGACCGAGCGGCGGAACGACCGCGGCCGCCCTGTTCCTGCCGGAGGATCAATCGGTGGACGTGCGCGTCGGCCAGCAGGTCCGCGGCCGAATCGGCTCGTCGGGTCCGTCTGCCTCGGGTACTGTCGTCAGGGTCGAGCCGGGCCTGACGAGCCCGGACACGGCGCGAGAGAAATACCGATTCGAACCCGGGGCCGATACCGTTCGGCAGCCCTGGAAAGTCGTGATCGTGCGGCTCGAACAGTCGCTGCCACCGGCCACCTATGGCGGGAGCCTCCTGACAGCCCGGCTGCAGACCGGGGCGCAACGGCTCCTGACACTCTTCCCCGGACTGGGCGACGCGGCCGGCGGTGCCTCATGACGAACCTGTTTGCCTTGCTCCGCACCCGGACCGGCAGGACCCGCACAACACACCGGAGGAGAGTTCCCGAAGTCAGGCAGATGAGTGAGATGGAGTGCGGCCTCGCCTGCCTGACGATGGTGCTCAACTACTACGACTGCGGGATCTCCCTGTCGGAGATGCGGACGCGCTGCGGTGTCGGCCGCGACGGCCTCTCCGCACTGGAGATCGTCAGGACCGCCCGCGACCATGGGATGCGGGTGAGGACCGTCTCGCTGCCGCGGAACGACCTCCGTTTCGTCGCACTCCCCGCGATCGTCCACTGGGAGTTCACCCATTTCCTCGTCGTCGAGCGGTGGTCGCGCAAGTACGTCGACGTGGTGGACCCCGCCAGAGGGCGCTGTCGGCTGACGGAGAACGAGTTCGACGCCGGGTTCACAGGGGTGGTCATTCTCCTCGAACCCGGGGTGGCCTTCGACCGCCGTCCGGCCATTCCCCACCGCGCGACTTTCCGGACGTTCGCGCTGAAGTACCTGCGGCAGGCGCCCGGGACATCTGTGCAACTGCTCGGGGTGTCCCTGCTGCTGATCCTGCTCGGGCTCGTGCTGCCGATCCTGACCAAGGTGGTGCTGGACCAGATCCTCCCCTTCCGGATGGACGACGTCATGCCGGTCCTGGCGATCGGCATCGTGGCGATCTTCGTCGCCCAGACCGTCACGACGCTGCTGCGGGAATGGCTGTTGGTGCACCTGCGCGCGCGTATCGACGTCAGCATGATGCTCGGCTTCGTCGAGCATCTGCTCGAACTGCCCTACAAGTACTTCCAGCAGCGGTCGACCGGTGATCTGCTGTCCCGGGTGGCCAGCAACGCCATGCTGCGCGAACTGCTGAGCAACCAGCTCCTGTCCAGCGTCATGGACAGCGGGCTGGTGATGTTCTACCTGCTCCTCCTCTTCTGGCAGTCCCCGCCCTTCGGCGCGCTCACGCTCGGCGTCGGCCTGCTGGGGGCGGTAGTGCTCATGCTCAGTAATGGCCCGGTCAGCAGGCTGGCGGGCCGAGAGCTGACCGCTTTCGGAAAGTCCCAGGGATATCTGGGCGAAGCGATGGTCGGGATGGGAACGCTGAAGGCGGCCGGAGCCGAGGAACAGGCCTTCGGCCGCTGGTCGAACCTGTTCTTCGACCACCTCAACATTTCGCTGCGCCAGAACTACGTCTCCGGCGCCGTGGCCTCGATCCTGGGGTCCCTGCCCTTGTTCGGACAGCTTGCCTTGTTGTGGGTGGGTGCCACACAGGTCCTCAACGGATCGATCAGCGTCGGCACGATGGTGGCGCTCCTGGCTCTGGCTGCCGCCTTCTTCGCGCCGCTCACCACACTCGTGGACAGCGCCCAGCAGTTCCAGCTCGTCAGCGCCAACCTCGACCGCATCCGTGACGTGACCGAGGAGGAGCCGGAACAGCTACGGCAGGCGGCACGGCCCGCCCCACGGCTGTCGGGCCACCTGCGGGTGGACGGGGTCGGTTTCCGGTACGCGCAGACGGGCCCCCAGGTGCTGCGCGACATCGACCTGACCGTACGGCCCGGAGAGAGGATCGCGATCGTCGGGCTCTCCGGATCGGGCAAGAGCACGCTGGGGAAACTGCTGCTGGGACTCTACGTCCCCACCGAGGGGGACATCCTCTACGACGGTGTCTCGCTGCGGGAAGTCAACCTGCAGGAGCTGCGACGCCAGTTCGGCGTCGTGCTTCAGGAGAGCGCGCTGTTCAGCGGATCGATATGGTCCAACATCGCGCTCAGCAACCCACTGATCAAGCGAGAGCGAGTGGTCGCGGCCGCCGAGCTGGCCGCCATACACGACGACATCATGGCTATGCCAATGCAGTACGACACCTTCGTCTCCGAGGGCGGGAGCGCCCTGTCCGGCGGTCAGCGACAGCGACTGGCCATCGCACGAGCGATCGCCCACAACCCGGCGATCATCCTGCTCGACGAGGCCACGAGTCACCTGGACGTCGAGACCGAGCAGAAAGTCGCGCAGAACCTGCGCACCCTGGCCTGTACCCAGGTCATCATCGCGCACCGCTTGAGCACGATCCGCGACGCCGACACCATCCTGGTGCTCGACCAGGGGACCATCGTGGAGCGGGGGAGCCATCACGACCTGCTTCGGCGAGACGGTCACTACGCGAGGCTCGTGGGCCGGCAACTCGAGTCCGGCGAGGCGGCACGGCAACCCCACGATGCCTCTGACCGGCGATGAACTGCGGCCACTTCACCCGCGGTTCGGGGAGTTCCGTGCCACCGCCCGAGCGATGCCCGCCCAACGCGGCTGCTCACGCCGGCAATGATCAAGCCCTTGTCCTGCCGACGCCGCCAAAAGGCAAAGCGCTGGAGGCACCCGCTCTGAGTCCGGTGAACGCATGACGAAGCCGGCGGGTCGCCTCGATGTCGAGGGTGCCCGGTATCCGTGCATCCATCAGGACCACATCGGGCCGCAGTCGGGGCACCGCCTCCAGGGCCGTGGCACCATCCGCCACCTCCCCCGGCTCCACGCCGGCTTCCGGCCGATCAGGCGCGCATGGACGGCGAGGTCGAGGCGATGGCCCTGGCGCATTGTCCCGACCCCGGAGGCCCCAGTGGCGCAAGCCGCCTGTGCTCGCGATCACCGCGGTCACCACGAGCTTCCCACCGCGCAGCAGCCGCCTATGGGGCGTGAACCGCACGGACCCGGAGCTCCTCAGCGGACGGGTGCGGCGTTCACGTGAACGTTCGGTTGTACGCCGACAACGGGCGAGCCAATGACTCCCCGGACGGCCCGCCAACAAACTGCCCCCGCTTCCCGAGGACGATGAACGTATGACCGCACACGATCAGCAGGGCCGACGGGCTTACGATCACGACCGCCTCCTGCGCAGGGTGGGGCCGGCGGCGGCGCTTGGGCTCGCCGCCCTGGCGGCATTGCTGTGGTTCGTCGCCGACGCCACCGCCACCAAGGAGTGTTTCGATACCGGCTACGGACTGGGCGACAGCATCACCATGACCGAGCAGGGCTGCGAGGTCACCGTGCGGGCCGCCGACCGGGTACGCAGCGCCGTCCTGCCCACCCTCAGCGAGCCGCTCGCGACTGCAGCCCTGGTCACAGCGGTGGGGAGTGCCCTGCCTCCCACCATCTGCCTCTGGCTGGCAACCCGCCGCAGGAGCTGACCGGCCGGGCCGGCGGTCAGTCGGTGGCCGGGGCCGGGCCGACCAGCTCGGACAGGACGTCCTCCATGGTCACGAAGCCGAGGACCGCGCCCGTGTCGCCGGCCACCGCGGCCAGGTGGCTGCCATCGGCACGCAGGGCGGTGAGGGCGTCGTCCAGCGGCGTGTCGATACGGACCCCGGTGATGGGGTGCAGGGCAGTACGCGGGAACGGCTGATCGCGGTCGGTGACGCCCAAGGTGTCCTTGATGTGCAGATAGCCCAACAGCGTGCCGTTGGGGCCGGTGACGGGGAAGCGTGAGTAACCCGCGGCGGCCGCGGTCCGCTCCAGCTCGGCAGGGGTGATCGTGTGTCCGACCGTGCGCATCTTCTGCGCGGGGACGAGGATTTCGCCCACTGGGCGGGTGCCCAGTTCCAGCGCGTCGCGCAGCCGTTCGCCGTCGGCCGGGCTGAGCAGGCCGGCCTCTCTGGAGTCGACGACCATGCGGACGAGCTGGTCGTCGGTGAAGACGGACTCGACCTCGTCCTTGGGTTCGACGCGCAGCAGCTTCAGCAGTGTGTTGGCGAAGGCGTTGATGCCGAAGACGACCGGTCGGAGCGCCCGGGTGAGGGCGACCAGAGGCGGGCCGAGCAGCAGCGCGGTGGGGACGGGCGCGGCCAGGGCGATGTTCTTCGGGACCATCTCGCCGATCAGCATGTGCAGGTACGTCGCCGCGCTGAGCGCGATGACGAAGGCGACCGGGTGCACCAGGCCGTGCGGGAGGTGCACCGCCTCGAAGCCGGGCTCCAACAGGTGCGCGATGGCCGGCTCGGCGACCGCGCCCAGCACCAGTGAGGAGACGGTGATGCCGAGCTGGGCGGTGGCCAGCATCGCGGAGAGGTGCTCCAGGCCCCACAGGGTCATCCGGGCTCGCTTGTTCCCCTCCTTCGCGCGCGGTTCGATCTGGCTGCGGCGCACCGAGATAAGGGCGAACTCGCCGCCCACGAAGAAGGCGTTGGTCAGCAGCGTCAGGGCGCCGATGGCGAGCTGCAGCACGGTCATCGGGGCTCCTCCCCTGCCTGGGCCGGCACCTGGGCCGGTTGGGTGATGCGGATCCGGTCGGCGCGGTGGTGCTCGACATCCAGGACATCCAGCTGCCAGCCGTCGAGGTCGACGGTGTCCCCCTTGGCGGGGATGCGGGCGAGGCGGGTGGCGATCAGTCCGGCCACGGTCTCGTACGGCCCCTCGGGCGCGGTCAGTCCTATGCCGGTGAGCTGGTCGAGGCGGACGCCGCCGTCCGCCTCCCACACCGCGCGGCCTTCCGTTGTGGCGGGGGCGGGTAGCAGGTCGGGGACCTCGACGGGGTCGTGCTCGTCGCGGACCTCGCCGACGACCTCCTCGACGATGTCCTCCATCGTCGCCACGCCCGCTGTGCCGCCGTACTCGTCGATGACGACGGCCATGGTGCGGGTGGCCCGTAGTCGCTCGAGCAGCCGGTCGGCGGTGAGGCTGTCGGGCACCAGCAGGGGTGCGGTGGCCAGCTCGGTGACCTGGGTGACGGGCCGCCTCTCCGGTTCCAGGGCGAGGACGTCGCGGATGTGGACGGTGCCGATGACCTGGTCCAGGCTGTCGCGGTAGACCGGGAAGCGGGACAGGCCGGTGGCGTGGGTGAGGTTTGCCGCATCCGCGGCCGTCGCGTGTGCTTCGAGGGCCTTCACGTCGACGCGCGGGGTCATCACGTTCTCGGCAGTCAGCTCGCTCAGGTGCAGGGTGCGCACGAAGAGTTCGGCGGAGTCCGCCTCCAGGGCGCCCTCGGCGGCCGAGTGCCGGGCCAGCGCGATCAGCTCCTCGGGGCTGCGCGCGGAGGCCAGCTCTTCGGCGGGCTCCAGGCCGAAGCGGCGTACGAACCGGTTCGCGGTGTTGTTCAAGTGCCGGATGAAGGGGCCGAAGGCGGCCGTGAACCCCCGCTGGGGACCTGCGACCACTTTGGCGACGGCCAGCGGCCGGGAGATCGCCCAGTTCTTCGGCACCAGCTCGCCCACCACCATCAGCACCACGGTGGACACGGCCACGCCCAGCACGCTCGCCACCGCCGAGGCGGCACCGCCCAGGCCGACGGCCTGAAAGGGGCCGTTGAGGAGCGCCGCGAGGGACGGCTCGGCGAGCATGCCGATGACCAGCGAGGTGACGGTTATGCCGAGCTGAGCTCCGGAGAGCTGGACCGTCAGCCGGCGTACGGCCTTCAGCGCACCCTCGGCGCCGCGCTCACCCGCCTCGGCAGCCCGCTCCAGGTCGCCGCGCTCGACGGTGGTCAGGGAGAACTCGGCCGCGACGAACACCGCGCAGGCCAGTGTGAGCAGGAGGGCCAGCAGGAGCAGCAGGACCTCGGTCACCGTGCCACCCCCGATCCGTCAGTGGCGGCATGGCGCGGGCGACGGGCTGTGGCACGGCTGGTACTGGGAGGCTCACCCATTGCGGGACCGTGGCTCCTTCGTGGTTCGGAGGGTCGAGAGGACCCTGCTGGGTTCGGGGCATCAGCAGCCCTCGGCTCATGGTAAAGGGCAAGAAAAGCGCGCCGGTCAAGCCCCTGACGACCGCCAGGTTGCGGCAGTTTTCGGACTTTCCCGCGCTGGGGGCCGCGCCGCCGCCTCCTACGGGACGGGCAACCCTATGCTTCTACTCGCCTGTAGAGAACGCCCGGGCCCTTCCGGTTGTTCCGCGTGCCGGACCCGACGAGCGGCGACGGCACTACCCGACAAGACGGACGCACGAAAAGGAGTGAACGCCGCGATGGTGTTCAAACGACTGCTCGGTTCGCTCGGCGTGGGCGGTCCCACGGTCGACACGGTCGTCGATCCGGGTGCGGCCCGCCCCGGTGGCGCGCTCACCGGTCAGATCCATCTCAAGGGCGGCGGTGCCGACTTCGACATCGAGCACATTGCCGTGGACCTGGTGGCGCGCGTCGAGGCCGAGCACGAGGAGGGCGAGAGCGAGGGTGTCGTCACCTTCGACCGGTTCATCGTCGGTGGCGGCTTCCGGTTGGCTGAGGCCGAGGAACGCAGCGTGCCGTTCAGCGTGACGCTGCCGTGGGAGACCCCGATCACCGAGCTGTACGGGCAGGGCCTGGGGATCGTGCTCGGCGTACGGACCGAGTTGTCGGTGGCCGGTGCGAAGGACCAGGGCGACCTGGACCAGCTCGCCGTCGCTCCGCTGCCCGTCCAGGAAGCCATCCTGGAGGCCCTCGGACAGCTCGGCTTCGGCTTCAGGTCCGCCGACCTGGAATACGGCCGCATCGGCGGTACGGGACAGCAGCTGCCCTTCTACCAGGAGATCGAGCTCACCCCGGCACCGCAGTACGCGCACCAGGTCAACGAGATCGAGGTGACCTTCCTCGCCAACCCCGGCGGCATGGAGGTGGTCCTGGAGGCCGACAAGCGCGGTGGCCTGTTCTCAGATGGACGAGACGCGCTCACCCGCTTCACCATCGGACACCACGACGCGCGCGACTGGAACACCGAAGTCGATGGCTGGATCCGGCAGCTGGTCGAGCACCGGACGTCGTACGGCTCCCACGCCGCGTACGGGCACGAAGTGCACCACGGCCACGGCTTCGACGACCGTCACCACGACGGCCACCGCTCCGGACCCGGCATCGGCACCGCGGTCGCCGCCGGGGCGGCGGGCCTGGCCGTGGGTGTCGTCGGAGGGATGGTCGCGGCCGAAGTCGTCGACGAGATCGGTGACTTCTTCGAGGGCGAGGAAGGGGACGAGGGGGACGAGGGCTGAGCCGCCGGCCGAGGCCGCCGACGGTCAGGCGCTGATCGTCCGCAGGAACTGGTCAGCGATTCATTGGAGGCGATCGCGGCCCCCGATCGGTCGAAGCCCTGCTCTCGGAGTGAAGATCCTCGAGTCGGCCGGAACTTATGCGTCGGGCCGCTAGTTTCTACGTTGCTGTAGATATTCATGGGAAGCCGGCCCGCCGCTGGGGCGGACCGGGCCTTCAACTCGAACGTATGGAGTTCTCATGGCCCTGTGGGACCGCATCAAGGAGTCCGCGTCGACGATGCAGACCCAGCTCGTGGCGAAGAAGAACGACCTCAAGAGCGGCGCATTCCGCGACGCGAGCATGGCGATGTGCGCGCTGGTCGCCGCCGCCGACGGCACCATCGACCCCTCCGAGCGTCAGCGTGTGGCGCAACTCATCGCCACCAACGAGGTACTGCAGAACTTCGACGCCACGGACCTGCAACGGCGCTTCGACGACAACCTCGACAAGCTCACCGCCGACTTCGCCTTCGGCAAGGTCAGCGTGCTGCAGGAGATCGCCAAGGCGAAGAAGAAGCCCGCCGAGGCGCGTGCCGTCATCCAGATCGGCATCGTCATCGGCGGCGCCGACGGCGACTTCGACAAGACCGAGCAAGCCGTCGTCCGCGAGGCGTGCTTCACCCTCGAACTGCCGCCCCACGAGTTCGACCTCTGATCGAGCGCGGCACGTGCGTCGGGCCGGTCATCCAGAAGTACTGGCCCGACGTACTGCCCGGTTCGGGCGGCCCCTAGAGAGGTGTCGCCGCGTGCAGGATCAGGGCCAGCGTCAGGGCGGAGTTCGCGGACGACATGGCCGATACGGCCGTACCGGCGGCCGCCGTCCACGCCGCCGCCCCCACTGCGGTGAATACGGACGGCCAGTTACGCGCCGCGGGTGCAGGGGCGAGGAGGGCGGCCACCCGGCGCGGTACGGGCCCGGGCGCGGCGAACCCCGCGAGCGTGGGCACGGGAATGCCGCGGGAGACCAGGGCCGCCTTGCCGATCGCGCGCGCCACAGTGCGGCGCCTTCCGACCACCTCGGCTGCCACCTCGTCCGCCCACCGTTCCGTCGTATAGGACACCGCCGTGCGCAGCGGATACAGGAACGGATTGGCGTGCGCAGCCAGTCGGACGGCGAGCAGGAAGCGGTGATGGCGGGCGGTGAGGTGCGCGCGTTCGTGGGCGAACAGGGCGCGGCGCTCGGCAGGTTCGAGGCAGGACAGCAGCGCCGTCGTCACCACGATCCGGTCGCGCGCCCTGCCGGGCAGCGCGTACGCGTAGGGAACTTCGTCGGGCAGCACCGCCACCTCGGTCCCTGGAAGACTGGCCAGCGCCCGGTGGGCCCGACGACGCATCCGCCAGTGGCGCCACAAGGTTCCTCCGCACGCAGCCACCACCACGAACAGGGCGGGTACGGCCACCCGCCCGGCGATCTCGTCGTATGGCACCGCCTCACGCACCTCCGGGTCCGACCATCCGTCGGGCAGCGGGTTCCCGGGCAACTGGGCGGTACCCACCACCATCAGCAATCCCAGGCACACAGAGCTGCACGTCGCCATGGCACCGGCCAGCCCAGTCAGCAGCCGCGTGGCGGTGCGGGGATGCAGGTGCTGCTCGGCCAGGCGGGCGATCGGCCACGCCGTGAGCGGCAGCACCAGCGGAAGAAAGACGAAAACCCCCATGAGGCTTCAGTCTTCCCCTTCAGCCTTCGCGCGACTCAGCAGTTCCCGCAGGAGGCGTTCGTCGCCCGGCTCCAGTGAGGTGACGAAGCTGGCCAGTACCGCTTCCCGGTCGCTCTCGCCGTCCAGCAGCTTGCGCATCTTGTGCGCCGCGAGCCCCGCCTGGTCGGACACCGGCGTCCACGCGAAGGACCGGCCCGCACGCTCGCGGGTCACCGCACCCTTGGCCAGCAGCCGCGTGAGGATGGTGATCACGGTGGTGTAGGCGAGGTCCCCGCCGAGCCGCTCCTGCACCCAGCCCGCACTCGCCGGACCGTCCGCATCGCGCAGGGCCGACAGAACCAGCCCTTCCAACTCGCCCTGTCCCCGGCGCCGGGGACCCTGCCGCTGGTTCGTCACAGCCTGTCTCCCTTCCACTGCCCAGCAGTTCACGAGCGGTCCATCGTAATAGGCCTCCGACACCGCTCCGCTGACAGCGGGCAGCCCTCCCCGCTTATCCTCTACAAAATTGTAGAAGCTAGGCTGCCGACACGTCTCCTTCCGCGGCATGCGGAGAGACCGACGAGAGGAGATCAGGAGACATGGGTGTCATCGCGTGGCTGGTTCTGGGGTTGCTCGCCGGGGCGATAGCCAAGGCCGTGCTGCCCGGACGCGATCCGGGCGGCCTGATCGGCACGACAGCGATCGGTATCGTCGGAACTGACCGGCCACTTGGCCGGAGCCTGCGAGTCACACCCACTCAGAATCCGTCAAACCGCATGCCTGACGCATCCGGTCGAAGCTCCAACTGCGCGACCGTGTCCAGGCAGTGGTCCTCGCGTACCGGACGGGGTGGGCCGGGTCACGGAACAGCCAAGCGCCGCACGCCGTTCCGAACAGACTTGAGCACGGGCAACGGTCCCCCGGGAGATTCAGGAACGCGAGGACGGCTCGTCGCGCTCGGCGGCCGCGCCTGAGACGACTCGTCCCGTCCCAGACGGCGTATCAGGGGAGTCCTGCTCTTTCAGAGCCTTGGCCTCGCTCTTGAAGATCCGGGCCGCTGTACCCGCCGAACGCGTCAGCTCCGGCAGTTTCTTGATGCCGAGGACCACGATGACAACGACGAGGATTAGGGCCAGTTCACTCAAGCCGAACATCAGGTCTGCTCTCTCCCAGTGGCGGACGGGCTGCCGATATGACGGACCGACCCCGCATCACCATCTACGGTGCTGTAGAAGTCTCTCCTGGAACGTGATCGCTCAACAAGCCCCCTTCCAGCCTCGTCGCCGGGAGGTGCCGATGAGCAGCCGCTTCTGCTCGCCGCGAACTATCCCGCACAGTGCTTGCAGAAGTTGCCCTCCTGCCCGTACGGGCAGTCGCACCACCCCGAGAGCCCCTCGTCCTCGCCGAGGGTGAGCTCCACCTTGTGGGCGTCGTACCGTGCAGCACGGCGGTGAGTGAGCCTTCCCCCACCTCCAGACCGCTCACCGCGTCCCCAGATACCGGCTCTTCGCAGTTGAGGGTGTAGCGCCGAGAGTTTGGAGTCGTTGGACGGCTGGATGTGAGTCGTCAGGGGGTGCGAACGTCGTAGTTCTCGCGGTTTGCGAGGACCTGGGCCATGTGTGTCTGCGCCCAGTTCCTGAGCCCGCGCGTCATGTGGTGGAGCGAGAGGCCGAGGTCGGTCAGCTCGTAGGAGACGGTGACAGGGACAGTTGGCGTCACGGTGCGGGTGAGCAATCCATCTTGCTCCAGCGACCGTAGTGTCTGGGTCAGCATCTTCTGGCTGACCCCGGCCAGAAGACGAGAGATCTCGGAGTAACGCATCGCCTTCGGAGCGTCTGCGTGTGCTGCACCAGGCCGGCCGGAACCGTTGTCGCCGCCCAGCGCACACAGGATCAGGACGACCCACTTGTCCGAGATTCGGTCGAGCAGCTGACGGCTGGGGCATGCTGCCAGGAACGCGTTGTACTCCACCTTGGCCTGAGCCCTCTTCTGGGCCGCCTTCATCGTCGTCACTGATCACACCTCTCACCAATGGGTGGGTTACGCACTCCGAAGTGCCTACTTCCTGACAGGAAGTTTCTCTCCGATGCTGATGCATGGAGGCAGCAGGCGCCACCCCTCAAGTGCACGACGAAAGGCAACGAGATGAGCACACCCTCCCTCTCTCTTCCCGGCGGCACCTGGCCTCTGGGTGACCTGACCGTCACCCGGTTCGGCTACGGCGCCATGCAACTGGCCGGCCCGTGGGTGATGGGGCCGCCGGCCGATCGCGAGGGTGCCCTGGCCGTTCTGCGGGAAGCGGTCGATCTCGGTGTCACCCACATCGACACCAGCGATGCCTACGGGCCGCGGGTCACCAACGAGTTGATCCGCGAGGCACTGCACCCCTATCCCGAGTCGCTGCGCATCGTGACCAAGGTGGGCGCGACCCGCGACGCACAGGGTGGCTGGCCCACGGCCCGGCGTCCCGAAGATCTGCGCCGCCAGGTCCACGACAACCTCACGTCCCTCCGGCTCGACGTACTCGATCTGGTCAACCTCCGACTCGGCAACGCCGAAGGTCCCCAGCCCGGCTCGCTCGCCGAGGCGTTCGAGACGCTCGTCGAACTCCGGCAGCAGGGCCTGATCCGCCACCTCGGGGTCAGCAACGCCACCGAGGAGCAGGTCACCGAGGCACAGAGCATCGCGCCGATCGTGTGCGTGCAGAACATGTACAACCTCGCCCACCGCCACGACGACAAGCTCATCGACCGGCTCGCCACCGACGGCGTCGCGTACGTGCCCTTCTTCCCCCTCGGGGGCTTTACCCCACTGCAGTCCTCCGCGCTCTCGGCGGTCGCCGCTCGAATGAAGGCGACACCGATGTCCGTCGCGCTGGCCTGGCTGCTGCAGCGATCACCGAACATCATGCTCATCCCCGGCACGTCATCGACGGCACACCTGCGCGAGAACATCGCCGGCGCGGGACTCTCCCTCTCCCATGAGGACTTGACCGAACTGGACGGCATCGGCCGCTGAATGCCCCAGAACTGAACGGCCCACAAGCCACGACCGAACCCACCGTTCAAGTCTCGGCCCCGGTCCCCCTTGGTGCGACCGGGGCCGACACGGAACGATTCACCTCCCTGGTTGACTTCAGATCATCAACCGTCAGGAACTTGTGTCCACCGGCGGTGGCAGCTCGCTCCGCGTCGGTGGCCGGGTAGGCGTCGAGGTCTCCCGCGGGGTTCCCTTCGCCCACGCCGACATGACTACGTTCTGCCGCCTTGACGAGCTTGGGCCCGAAGTCACCGGCCAGCGACTCACCACGGATCGTGCGGTTCTGGCGTGCCGGGTCGTCGAGTCCGATCAGCGGTGCCACCTCTGCGATTGCCAAGGCACACCGCGTGACACCGTGACCCGGCGGCTGGCGCACGAGCCACTCGGGTGACGGCCACGATCCTTCATGTCACGATCCGTCGCTACCGCTGCATCGAACCGCCCTTGAGCATCGCGGTCATGACTACCAGCCAGTCGGCCCGTGCCGTTGTCCGGCCGCCACCTGGCCATCCTGTGATGCCGGAGCCAGGCCGCGGCGGCGAGTCGGATCGCCGCCGGTCACGTGCCCAGGGCCGTCACAGCCCCACTGGCTGCCATTCCTGGTTGGAGCCGCCGTTGGCGGGCCACTGGATGACCTTGGCGCCGTCGGCGGTGGATCCACTCTGCACGTCCGCGCACAGCCCGCTTCTGACGTTGACGAGGCGGTAGTAGCCGCTGGTGGCCGCTGGAACGAGCTTCCACCACTGGATGGTGTCGTTGGTGTCCGACCACTGGTCCAGGGCTGTGCCGGCGCTGGTGGAGCTGCCCGGGACGTCGAGCACCTTGCCGCTGTTGACGTTGGACAGGCGGTAGGACCCGTCGTGCTCGGGGAGCAGCTTCCACTGTTGGTTGGCGCTGCCGGACCACGTGTACTGGATGACGGGCCCGCCGTCGGAGGTGGAGGAGCCGGAGACGTCCATGACCTTGCCGCTCTTGCGGTTGACCAGCTTGAAGGGGCCGGTCAGCAGGCCGATCGTGATCGTGGTGCTCGTTCCTGCGGTCAGCGACACGATGCGGGCGTGGTTGCCCAGCGACGACGTGGTGACCGTCGCGCCGGTGCTGATGGATGTGATGCCGCGCCGGCAGATGAAGGTGATGTTCTGGTCGGTGTCGGAGGTGAGCGTGACGGTGGCCGTGCGGGCCGCCGTGTCCCAGGACAGCGACTGGATGGTGATGCGGTTGCGGCCGCGGACGCCGTTGATGGTGCCCTTCGTGAGCTGATCGGGCAGGGCGGGGAGGATCTCAAGGACACCGGGGCGGGTGTAGACGAGTGCTTCGCCGAGGACGGCGGGGATGGTGTTGGCGGCGTCGCAGTTGTAGATGTCCAGGTTGGGGTTGTGGGAGGTCATCAGACTCCGCCACACCATGTTCTTGCCGTAGATCTTCAGCAGGTTGCCGTAGACGCCGGGGCCGTCCTTCAGGCGGGCGCGGGCCAGCGCCCGGTGGAGGCTGCCGTGGGCGGAATAATTCTGGTCGACTCGCTTGTCCAGGGCCGTGCGGGCGTACTTGACCAGGTCGGGCTTGTCCTCGGGGTTGATCTCGTGCAGCGGCCAGGCGCCGTACAGGTGCTGGACGTGCCGGTGGTTGTAGCGGTCGGTCAGGCCCGGCCAGGACCACTCGGCGAGCGCCCCGTCGCTGTTGACGGTGTAGTCGGGCAGCTTCGCGAGCAGGGCGGTCCAGCGTTGCACGCCCTGGCCGCTGCCCTGCTCCAGGCCGAGGGTGTTGGCCGCGTCGATCGCGGCCTGGAGGGCGTGCCGGCCGGCCATGATGTCGCCGGTGGCGTTGATGGAGAACGCCTGGCCGGTGCTGAGCGGGGTGTTCTCCATGGAGTAGGAGGGGACGAAGACGGCCTTGCCGCTGGAGTCGGTGCGGGTGAGGAAGTCCTCGTAGAACAGGGCCAGTTCCATCAGGGCCGGGCCGAGCTTGTTCTTCAGGAAGACGCTGTCGCCGGTGACCTGGTAGTACTCCAGAAGCGGGTAGAGCAGCCAGTCGGCGCCGCCGGTCCAGGCCTCGCCGGGGAAGCTGCCGCTGTTGAAGTGCAGCATGTGCCCGTACTCGCCGTCGGTCCGGGACGGGGCGAGGAAGCCGCGGGCGGCGTAGAGGTTGGTGGCGTTGTCGCGCCAGTGCTGCAGCTGTCCGAGGATCAGGTCGAAGTAGCCCTGCATGGCGTCGGTGAGGTCGAGGATGTTGCCGCCGGCGACCTGCAGGTTGATGTTGGCGTCGGTGGTGAAGTCGTCGGCCCAGGAGCCGTTCCAGGTGCCCGTCCAGATGCCGGTCAGGCGTGGTGGCAGGACACCACTGGAACTGATGAAGAGATAGCGGCCGGAGTCGTACATCCGCTCCAGCAGTGCGACGTCGATGACGGACGCGTTGCTGTTCTGGCGGGCTATGAGCTCGCTGGTGGCCAGCCGGCGGTCGGCGGCGGAGACGTCGAGGTCGATGCTGGAGCGGTCGTACATGGCCTGGTGCTTCGGTGCGTGGCGGCCCAGGAGGGTGGCGTAGTCGGCCGTCAGCGCGGCGAGGGCGGTCTGCAGGGGCCGGCTGTTCCAGCCGGTGGAGGTCTCGTAGCGGCCGAGCTTGGTCAGCAGCAGCACCTTGGTGGCCTTGGCGACCACCAGGGTCTGTCCGTCGGCGGTGACGGAGGAGCCGCTGCCGGAGACCACGACGCGGGTGACGCCCTCGTAGCCGTAGGCACCGCCGGAGGGGTAGGTGCCGCGCAGGTTCAGGTAGCCGTCGCCGCTGGTGACGGTGGCGGTGGTGGAGAAGGACACTCTGGTCGGCACGCCCGCGAGAGCGGTGTTGACGCTGATGGTGGTGTCCACGGTGCGGCCGGTGGCAGGCAGCAGCTCGTGGACGATGACCTGGTCGGCGCGGGAGACGAAGACGTGGCGCTTCCAGGTGCCGTACT
Source organism: Streptomyces sp. HUAS ZL42 (assembly GCF_040782645.1). Taxonomy (GTDB): domain Bacteria; phylum Actinomycetota; class Actinomycetes; order Streptomycetales; family Streptomycetaceae; genus Streptomyces. The sequence goes on along the minus strand of NZ_CP160403.1, from coordinate 6,579,458 downwards.
GGTCGGTCCAGGTGTGGGTGATCTCGCCGGTGCGGAAGTCGGTGATGCGGGCGAAGTCGTTGACGGTGGTCATGCCCGGGGTGCTGAGCTGGAGTTCGTAGCCGGGGTGGAAGCTCTGGGTCCAGCGCAGGCTCCAGCCGTGGGCGAAGGTCGTGGAGGCACCGGAGTAGTCGCCGGCCAGCGCCTGGTCCCGGGCGGTCTCGAGATACGGCGAGATCACGGGGGGCATGACGCTCCGGCTGCCGTTGGGCAGCACGAACCGGTGATGATTGAAGATCATCTTCTCGAGCGTCGGCGCCCCGTGGTAGACGGCCCCGTACTCGCCGTTTCCGCTCAGGAACCCGTCGGTCCAGGCGGAGGCGGTGGCGTTGTCCCAGATGCCGCGGTCGGGCAGGGTGACCTGGGGCGGTACGGCCGCGGCGGCCTGGGAGGCGAAGACGAAGCCGGGCAGGGCCGCGGCGCCGGCGGCGAGGGCGGCCGTGGTGAGGAAACGCCGACGGTTGAGGGGAAGGTCGGGCAGTGGCATGGGTCGACTCCGTTGTCGGACGGTGAGTACAACTGGGCACAGGGGTGCCACCGGTGCGGGTGCGGTGGTGAACAACAGCGCTTTGTCAGACATGCGGTGGCTGCATCAGCCGTCGACGGCAGAACGGGACGGCTGAGGCCGGCCCGTCCCGCGGGGACGGACCGGCCTCGAGTGTCTACGGGGTCACGGTCACCCCGGGCGCCATCTCGGCGGTCCCGTTGGTGAGCTTCCCGGAGCCGGTGGCGCCTTCCGAGCTGACGAAGCGGAGCTCGTGGTTCGTGCCCCCCGCGTTGCAGACGGCGAGCAGGAGCGTGGACTGGTTGGCCGCGTAAGCGTTCTGGACGAAGGCGGTGATGTCGACGGTGATGTCGCGGCCGTCGATGGCGTTGCCCTGGTGGGTACCGCCGCCCTCGGGGATGAGGGTCGAACCAAGGGTGAAGGTGGCCGACTTGGCGACGGAGGAGGTCGTGGCGGTGAAGCTCGGCCGGTTCTGCCAGGTCATCGTGTTGATAGGGCAGGACGTGCCGCCGCCGGTGCACGTGGTGTCGCTGACGGGTTGCACGAGGAGTTGGTCGGTGTCAGTCGACGGGACCGACGAATAGCGGTGGCCGACGTAGGTGAGATGGAGTGTCGCCTGGCTCGGTGCCTTGGTGAGGCTGTTGAGGGGGAACTGGATGTAGGAGAGCTTTCCGTCCCCGGATCCTGTGGTGTACTGCTCGCCCATCAGGCCGACCCCGGTGTTGCGGGTGATGAGGGTCAGGTCCGAGGAGTTGTTCTTGGTCTGGTCGCCCCACCACGCACCCACCCAGGTGTCGCCGCTGGTGAGGGCGCCGGCCTTGACGTTCTGGGTCTGGCCGTTCGCGTCCGTGTAGGTGGTGGTCAGCGTGCCGATCCCGCTCGTCGTCAGCGGGAACTGGCTGGTGTATCTGACGAGTTGGCCGGCGACGCGGAGGTTGTTCAGCGTCACGTTCGTGGCGCCGTTCAACGGGCTGCTGTTCGTCTTCTGCTGCGAGAACCACACGTTGTCGAGTTTGAAGGTGCTGATCGGGGTCTTGGTGTACGTGTACGTGGTGCCCGACCCGTCGGGGTTGGGGGCGAGCCCGTAGGTCGCCTGATCGTCGGCGGTGATGGTCTGGGTGGACCCGTTGCCGCCGTTGAGCCTGATCGGTCCCGACGTGTACCGGGAGGTGTCGAACGAGCTGTTCTTTATCACGATGCTCGAGATGCGCGGGTACGGTTTGGGGCTGTTCTGCGTGAAGATGCCGCCGGCCGGCGCCGACACGGAGTTGAAGTTGTCGAACGTGTAGTTGTTGAGCCGGTATCCGTACGAATTCCATCCGATTCGGATCGAGTTGCCGGCACCGACGGACCAGTTCAGCGTGTTGCTGACCGAGATGTTCTTCGAGTCCTGGTTGTCCCAGTGGTAGTTGTCGAACCCGAGCTCGTCGGCGACGGTGTCGTGGGCGCCTACCGCGTTGACATAGCCCTGGACGTCGGGCGTGGAGGTGCCGAGCTGGAAGTTGTTCCACACGCCGGGGGCCAGCGGGGTGAATCCGTCGCTGGGGTTGTAGTGGCCGGAGGCGAACGCGTCGTCGTTGCCGAGGGTGAAGACGCCGTTGGCGGTGATGTCCTGGCCGCTCGCGAAGTCCGTCCCGTCGATCCATGGCTGGCCGTACGGGGTGAGGGCCTTGATGTTGTTGAACGTCACCCTGTTGGCGCTGTGGGTCTCATAGTTCCACTGCTTCGCGTCGCGCACGTAGGTGTCGTTGAACGTGATGTCCGACGAGTGCATGACCATGACGCCGCCCTGGTGCTGGCTGCGGTAGGCGTCATGTGAGTCACCGATGCCGCGGGCGTTGTAGTTCGCCACGCCGTTGCCGTCGAAGACGCCGCGGCCGGAGATTTCGATGTTGCTCGAGTGGATGATCCCGACCGCCGGCTCGAACGCCTCCATGTACGCCTGGACGCGGTTCTTCAGCAGGGCGCCTTCGTCGGTGTAGATCTTCAGCTTGCCGCCCTTGAGCCTGCTGCCGTCCAGACCGTTGACCAGGAGACCGGACGACACGTACGTGCCGTTCGGGAAGTAGAGCGTGTTGAGCGCCGTGGGGTTGGCTTTGATGGTGTCGATGGCGGCCTGCAGGGCGTACGTGACGTCGCCTGCGGCCATCACCCGCACATTCGGGTACCGCACATTGACGCTGCTCGCGCTCACCAGGCTACCGGCCGAGGTTTGCTGACCGGCGGGGATGGCGGTGCCGTTGACGGTCTTGCCGGCCATGGAGCTCGTCGTCGCGGCGGGAGCCTTCTGAGCCGCGCTGTTCGGGTTCGCCGCGAGGTACTTCGCGGCGAACTCCTGGAAGTTGAGGACACCGGTCTGCAGGTTGACGCCGGAACCGTCCGGTGCGCTCGTGGTGTTCGGGCGCCGCGCCGGGTCTTCCAGAGGGTCGTTGATGACCGCCAGGTAGGGCTGTCCCGTGGCGTTGGTCGAGTCGCCGTTGACCATCACGATCGCTTGGTTCAACCCGGCGTCGGCTGACATCTGGAACGTCAGGGTGTGCTTGTCCGCGCTCACCGAGACGCTGCCGGACGGGTAGTAGCGGGCCGGATAGATGTTCACCGTGTCGATCGTGGTGCTGGGCAGCGTGACCGTGATCGTCGGTGTCCGGGAGTCCGACGCGAAGCGCGCGATGTCGAAGTTGTGGCGGTTCGCGGTGTACTGGACAGCCTGGACCGGCGTTCCGGCGACTTGCACCTGGTACTTGGTGGACGCCACGTCCGGGGACGTCGTCGTACCGCCTCCCACTCCCGTCGGTGCGTACGTGTGGACGGTGGTGGCGGCGTGTGCGGGGACGGTGCCGGTGAGCATGAGGCTCGCCGCCGTGATGGTGGCGCCGGCAGCGGCCGCGATGAAGCGCTTCACGCGCGATCTGCGTCGCGCCGGGGCGGGGTTCGGGTCGGCGTCGCCGCCGGCCGGTCGGTTCATGCCTGTCTCTCCTCCGGACGAGACCTTTCCAGGTCTGTTCAGGCGCTCGCCGCCTGCTGGAGACGGCGCGGAGCATTCGCGATGCTGCGGCCGGACCGCGGCCGTTGGGGCCGTCGCGGCCGAGAGGACCACCCCGACGCACCGAGCGCGGGGCGCAAGGTGACATCGAGTGTTGTTGCGCGCGGTGGGCCAGAGTGACAACAGCACCACGTTGACCGATCCATGAGATCTGGCGTGGCGGGGACGTTACTGCCGCATTTCCGGAACCGTCAATGCTCCGCGCACGTCAAGTCGCGAAAACAATCACGACCTGCCCATGGCGCCCCCACCGTGCTCCGTAACGGCCGAATCACGGCCATGGCGCAAAGTCTTGCCCTGCCGCGACAACCGCCCTACGCTGACGCCACTTTCGTGGATCGATAAATGTTTCGGGGAGCCTACGTGGTGACAATGGCGGATGTGGCCGCGAGGGCGGGCGTCACCAAACAGACCGTCTCCAACGTGGTTTCGGGCAAGAAGGTACGGCCGGAGACCCTGGCGAAGGTGAACAAGGCGATCGCCGAACTCGGCTACAAGCCGAACCTGGTGGCGCGCTCACTGCGCACGGGCAGCACGTCGACGGTGGGGCTGTTCGTGCCGTCGGTGGCCAACGCGTTCTATTCGGAGGTGGTCGAGGAGGTGGAGAACCTCCTGGTCGGCCACGGATACAACCTGCTGCTCGCCACGACGCGCGACGATCCCGACTACACCCGGGCCCACCTGGAGAACCTCACTGCCCGCTCGGTGGACGCACTGCTGGTCGCCGGGGACAACGGCGTCGAACAGCAGCTGCCGATGCTCGCCGAGGCCAACTTCCCGGTCGCGCTGTTCGCCTGGGAGGGCGACCCGCCGACCACACTGCCGGTGGTGTCCATCGACTACCAGCACGCAGGGTTTCTGGCCGGGTGCCACCTGCGGGATCTCGGCCACCGGAAGGTCGCGGTGATCGCCGACCTCCCCGCGCACACGCCGCGCGTCGTGGGGTTGCGCCGCGCGTTCGCCGCCGACGGGCTGGACGACCGCATGGTGTTCGCCTGCACCAGCGACGACGCCGCCGGCGGCTTCGCCGCGGCCTGCGCGGCGCTGGAGGCGGATCCGGAGCTGACGGCGATCTTCGCCACCCACGACGTCCTGGCCGTCGGTGCCATAGAAGCGGTGGTCCGGTCCGGGCGGCGGGTTCCCGACGACGTCAGCGTCGTGGGCTTCGACGACATCGCCCAAGTCGGGCGGATCCGACCGGCATTGACCACGGTCACCTTCCCCAAACGCGAGATGGCCCAGCAGGCCGTCGAACTCCTGCTGCGAGCCGTCGATTCCGGCCGGCCGCCGACCAACGTCGTATCGCTGCTGCGCCCGACCCTGACCATCCGGGACAGCAGCGGCCCCGCCCGGGGCGACCGCTCGGCGCCCGGCACCGCCTGACCTGCCACGGCACACCCCATAGCCGCCGGCGCAGTCCTTTCCAGCCATCTCCCGCCACCACGGGGCATTTTGAGAGGAAACACCGTCACTGATGAACGTCCTCGACCCCAACGCCTACGTCGAAGACCGGTCGCCGGGCACCGGACGGCTGCGGCCGCGCGCCGCGTTCGCTTCCGACCTGCCCACGATCGCGCTCGACGGCAACTGGAGATTCCGACTGGCGTCGGGGCTGGACGACCTCACCGGGGACTTCGCCGCACCGGACTTCGACGACACCGCCTGGGACCTGCTCGCCGTGCCGTCCTGCTGGCAGATGAGCGGCCTGCCCGGCGAGCCGCGCTACGGTGCCCCCGCCTACACCAACATCCTGTACCCGTTCCCGGTCGACCCGCCGCGGGTGCCCCGTGAGAACCCGACCGGTGAGTACCGTCGCGTGTTCGAGGTTCCGGACGGGTTCCCGGCATCGGCCGCGGTGCTCCGGTTCGAGGGCGTCGACTCGGCGTTCGCGGTGTGGCTCAACGGGATCCGGCTCGGCGACGGCAAGGGCAGCCGCCTGACCACCGAGTTCGACGTCTCCGCCGGTCTGCGGCCCGGCCGGAACGTACTCGCGGTCCGCGTGCACCAATGGTCGTCCGGCAGCTACCTGGAGGACCAGGACATGTGGTGGCTGTCCGGGATCTTCCGGTCGGTGTCCGTGGCCGCCCGCGGTGTCGAGGACTTCTTCGTCCACACCGCCTACGACCACACCACGGGCCAGGGCACCCTGGCCGTCGACGTCACCGCCCCCACCCAGGTGTCCCTGTCGGTTCCCGAGCTCGGCATCTCCGCCGCCGATCCGGCCGGCCCGCACCTGATCGACGGCATCGAGCCCTGGTCGGACGAGCGGCCGCGCCTGTACACGGGGGAACTGGTCTCCGAAGCCGGGGAGCGGATACCGCTGCGCATCGGCTTCCGCACCGTGGCCGTCGTGGACGGCGTGCTGACCGCGAACGGCAGGCCGATCTCGCTGCGGGGCGTCAACCGCCACGAATGGCATCCGCTGACGGGGCGGACCCTGACCGAGGACACCATGGTGACCGACGTGCTGCTCATGAAGCAGCACAACATCAACGCGGTGCGCACCAGCCACTACCCACCCGACCACCGTTTCCTGGACCTGTGCGACGAGCACGGCCTGTGGGTGTTCTGCGAGGGCGACCTCGAGACGCACGGCTTCGAACCCGGCGGCTGGCGGCGCAACCCCAGCGACGACCCCGCGTGGCGCGAGGCGTACCTGGACCGGGCCGCGCGGCTGGTGGAGCGCGACAAGAACCACCCCTCGGTCATCGTCTGGTCGCTGGGCAACGAGTCCGGCACCGGAGCCAACCTGGCCGCCGTGGCCGCCCGGATCCGGCAGCGCGACGACAGCCGCCTGATCCACTACGAGGGCGACTACGCGAGCTGCGCGTACGTCGACCTGTACTCCCGCATGTACATCGGTGTGGACGAGCTGGCCGCCGTGGGACGCGGCCAGGAGGCACCGACGGCCGATCCGGCCGACGACGCACACCGCCGCGACCTGCCCGCCGTGCTGTGCGAGTACGGACACGCCATGGGCACCGGACCCGGCGGGCTGTCCGAGTACCAGCAGGTCATCGAGGCACATCCGCGCCTGGCCGGTGGATTCATCTGGGAGTGGATCGACCACGGGATCGCCCGGCTCACCGGGCAGCAGGACCCCCACTCGTACTACGCCTACGGCGGCGACTTCGGCGAGGAGGTCCACGACGGCAATTTCGTCGCCGACGGGCTGCTCTTTCCCGACCGCACGCCGTCGCCTGGTCTGGTCGAGTTCAAGAAGGTCATCGAGCCGGTCCGGATCCACATCGCCCCGGCCACTCGGCAGTTCAGCGTGCACAACCTGCACCACGTCCGCGACAGCGGCTACCTGGACTTCCGGTGGACCGTCGAGGACGGCGGCGAGCCGGTGGGCTCCGGCGACCTGAAGGTACCCACGACCGCTCCGGGCGCGACTACCACCGTCGAATGGCCCGCCGAGGTCGCCGCCTCGCTCGATGCGGCCCGCGAGAACGGCTCCGGCGACGAGGTGTGGATGACCGTGACCGCGGAGCTCGCCGCCGACGAGACCTGGGCCCGGGCCGGCCACGAGATCGCCTGGGCGCAGGGGCTGGTCGTGGCTCCCGCCGCCTCGCCGGTCCCGTCCACGCCGGCGCCGGCGATCGCCCACGACGGGGACATCACCCTGGGCCCCGCGCGGTTCGACGCCCGCAGCGGGGTGCTGATCCGGCTCGGCGACCTGGAGCTCGACGGACCCAGGCTGGACATCTGGCGTGCCCCGATCGACAACGACCTGCTCAACGCCTTCGGCCAGCCGCAGATCACCGACTGGCTCGCCGCCGGACTGAACCGGATGCGCCATGAGGTTCTGCGCGTCGAGCCCGACGCACTAGGGCTCACGGTCACCGCCCGGCTCGCCGCCGCCGGATCCTCCTCCGCGCTCGGCGTGGTCTACCGCTGGACGGTCGGCGACGGACCGGACGCGGGCCGGGCCCTGCTCCGGCTGGAATGCGCCGTCACCCCTGACGGCGCATGGTCGGTGCCGCTGCCCCGGCTGGGGATCGCGATGTCGCTGCCCGGCACCGACGCCGAGGTCGAGTGGTTCGGCCTGGGTCCCGGCGAGACGTACCGCGACTCCCGTAGCGCCGCTCGCGTCGGCCGTTATCGGTCGACGGTGTCGGCGATGCAGACCCCGTATGTGCGCCCGCAGGAGAACGGCAACCGCCACCAAGTCCGCCGCACCCGGATCACCACCGCGGACGGCACCCTGCTCATCACGGGCGACCCGGTCATCGACCTGACCGTGCGTCCTTGGAGCACTGCGGCCCTGGCTGCCGCGGCCCACCAGCACGACCTGGTCGGCGACGGCCGACTCCACCTCCACCTCGACCACGCGCACCACGGCCTCGGCAGCGCGGCCTGCGGCCCGGGCCCGTCGGCATCGGACGTCCTGGCCGCGGTCCCGACCGTGTTCCGCGTGGAGTTCAGCACCGGACGGTAGGCGGGCCTGGCCGCCCGCCCACCGACAGTCCAGCAAAGTCAGTCCCCGTCACGAAGGGTTTCCCTCACATGGACCGCACCACCATACGCACCCGCAGGCTCCTGGCGCTCGCCACCGCGGCCATCATGGCACTCGGCGTCGGCGCGTGCAGCAGCGACAAGAACGACTCCGCCGAGGGATCGGGCCAGGGCGGGCCGGTGAGCATGGAGTTCTGGGGCTGGGCCGGCTACGAGAAGATCGTCGACCAGTGGAACGCCGCCCACCCGGACATCAAGGTCACCTTCAAGAAGATCCCGTCGGGCCCCAAGGGCGGCTACACCCAGATCAGCAACGCGATCACCGCCGGCAAGGGCCCGTGTCTGGCCCAGATCGAGTACCAGACCATCCCGTCGATGCTCGTGAAGAACACGATCATGGACATCACGAAGTACGCGAGCGCCGACATGGACAAGTACGTCCCGTCGGCCGTCTCCGCCTCCAGCGTCGGCGACAAGATCTACGGGGTTCCGGTGGACGTCGGCCCGATGGTCCTCTTCTACCGCAAGGACCTGTTCGCCAAGTACGGCATCAGCAAGCCGCCGGCCACCTGGGCCGAGTACAAGGCCGACGCCGAGAAGGTCACCGCCGCCGACCCCAGTGTGAAGTTCGGCACCATACTCGGCGACGCCAGCGGTTTGGCGTCCTTCACCCTGCAGACCGGTCAGTCCTGGTACTCAACCCAGGGAGACAGCTGGACCGTCAGCATCGACAACCCCGGCACCCGCAAGGTCGCCTCCTACTGGCAGGACCTGAAGGACCAGGGTCTGGTGGCGAAGCACGGCAGCGCCTGGGACCCGCAGTTCAACAAGGCCTCCGAAGCGGGCAAGGTGCTGACGTTCGTCGGCGCGGCCTGGGCCGCAGGCGGTCTGAAGTCGGACCTGAAGGGCGAGGCCGGCAAGTGGAGGGTCGCCCCGATGCCGACCTGGGAGGCCGGCGACGGCAAGAGCGCCAGCAGCGGCGGCTCGGCCACCTCGGTGATGACCGGCTGCAAGACGCCCCGCGAAGCAGTGCAGTTCGCCGATTTTCTGTCCAGTGACCCGCAGGCCGTGAAGACGGGCATCGAAAGCGGGCTGTACCCGGCGTCGAAGGCCGGACAGGACGACCCGTCGCTCACGGGCGGTGACCCGTTCTTCGGCGGTCAGAAGGTCGGTGACGTGTACAAGGCCTCCGCCGCGCAGGTGCCCAGCACCTGGACCAACGGCCCGACCTTCCAGCAGGTCGAGACGGACTTCACCGGTGCCATCGGTCAGGGCACCCTGCCGGACGCGGTCACCAAGGTCCAGGCCTCGACGGTCGCCGCGATCAAGAAGCTCGGACTGTCGGTGACCAACTGAGGCAGCGGGACACCCGCCGCCCCGATGGATTCCCGCGGCCGCCCGTATCCGACGCCGCGGGGATCCGCTCCCTGACGACGAACCGCCCAGCGAGGTTTCCATGAGCAGTCCCAGCAGCACCCGGACCGCGTCACCGCCGCGGTCGGCGCCCGCGGTCACCCGCCGCGCCTCCCCCGCCGGTCGGCCGCTGCGCGCCGGCCGCCGCAGCGCGTTGACCGCGTCGGGTTTCCTGGCTCCGTTCGCGGTCCTCTTTGTGACCATGATGGTCGCGCCGATCGGCTACGCGATATACCAGAGCTTCTTCACCGTCCGCCGCGCCGGGCTGTTCGGCGGTGCGCAGTCCAGTGAGTTCACGGGGCTGTCCAACTACACCGACGCCTTCGGCGACCACGACTTCGTCGCGTCGATCGTCCGGGTCGTGCTCTTCGGCTGCGTCCAGGTCCCGATCATGCTGGGTCTGGCCCTCCTGCTCGCGCTCCTGCTCGACTCCCGCTCGGCCCGACTGCGCAAGACCTTCCGGCTCACGTTCTTCCTGCCCTACGCGCTGCCGGGTGCGATCGCCGCGCTGATGTGGTCCTTCCTCCTGGTCAAAGACCTCTCGCCGTTCACCGAACCGCTGTCCCACATCGGGATCGACACCGACTTCCTGTCGCCGTCCTGGGTTCCGGTCTCGATCGGGCACATGATCACGTGGGGCTGGACCGGCTACAACATGCTGATCATCTACTCCGCGCTGCAGACGATCCCGGCCGAGGTGATGGAGGCCGCCGCGCTCGACGGCTGCACCGGATGGCGCCTGGCATGGGCGGTGAAGATCCCGCTGGTGCGTCCCGCGCTGGTGCTCACCACGGTCTTCTCCATCATCGGCACGGCGCAGATGTACACCGAACCGGCCGTCTTGGTCGGCGCGCGCATCCCGGGCGTCGACCCGAAGTTCTCCCCGATCATGAACACGACCGTGGCCATGGACGTGGGCGGCCAGAACCTGGCGGCCGCCCAGTCCGTCATTCTCGCGTTGATCACCCTCGTGCTCTCGTTCGGATTCCTCAAGTACAACCAGCGCAAGGGAGCGATGGCATGAGCGTGATTTCGGCCGGCCGACCGACCCGGCCCGCCCGCCGCCGCGCCGACATCGCGAGCAAGGCCGTCGTCAACGGCGTACTGGGCCTGATGGCCCTGTACACGCTGATCCCGCTGTGGTGGCTGTTCGTCTCCTCGACCAAGGAATCGGGCTACCTCTACACCGGTATGCCCCTGTGGTTCTCCCACTTCGACCTGGTCACCAACATCAGGAACGTGTTCAGCTTCGAGGGCGGCATCTTCTCCACCTGGCTCGCCAACAGCGCGCTGTACAGCCTGGTCGGCGCCACCGTCGGCACCCTGCTGTCCGCGATGGCCGGCTACGCGCTCTCCAAGTTCACCTTCCGCGGCCGCGAAAGCGTGTTCAACGTCATCCTCGCCTCGGTCCTCATCCCGGCGCCGATGTTCGCCCTGCCGCTGTTCCTGCTCATGGCCAAGCTGGACATCACCAACTCCTACTGGTCGGTGCTGCTGCCCAGCTGTGTCAGCCCGTTCGGCGTCTACCTGTGCCGGATCTTCGCCGCGGCGTCCGTCCCGGACGAACTCCTCGAGGCCGCAAGGCTCGACGGAGCAGGCGAACGGCGCACCTTCTTCCGGATCGCCCTGCCGCTGATGTCCCCGGCCCTGGTGACCGTCTTCCTGTTCCAGTTCGTCGCCATCTGGAACAACTACCTGCTGCCCTCGCTCATGCTCAACACCCCCTCACTGCAGCCCGTCACGGTGGGTCTGGTGCAGTGGCGCGCGGAGTTCGCCAACGGAGTGCCGCCGCTGCTGCCGATCACCGGTGCGTTCCTGTCACTGATCCCTCTGCTCATCGCCTTCGTCAGCCTCCAGCGGTTCTGGCGCAAGGGCCTGACCGCAGCCGCCGTCAAGTAACGCGTTCGCTGCCCCACACCCCTCCTGAACCGCGAAGGACCACTGCATTGCCCCGCGCCCACGTCACTCTCGACAAGCAGGCCGTCATCGCTCCTGTCCGACGCCGCACCTTCGGCTCGTTCGTCGAACACCTCGGCCGCTGCGTGTACACCGGGCTCTACGAGCCGGAACACCCGAGCGCGAACGACGACGGGTTCCGTATGGACGTCGTCGAACTGGTCAGAGAGCTGGGCACCAGGACCGTCCGCTACCCCGGCGGCAACTTCGTCTCCGGCTTCCGCTGGGAGGACTCGGTCGGCCCACGCGACAAGCGCCCGGTCCGCCGCGACCTCGCCTGGCATTCGCTGGAGTCGAACCAGGTCGGCCTGGACGAGTTCGCCCGCTGGCTCAAGCTCACCGACTCCGAGATGATGCTGGCGGTGAACCTCGGCACCCGCGGCATCCTGCCCGCCCTGGACCTGCTCGAATACGCCAACCACCCCTCCGGTACGGCGCTTTCGGACCTGCGTATCGCCAACGGCACGCCGGAGCCGCACAACATCCGCATGTGGTGTCTCGGCAACGAGATGGACGGGCCCTGGCAGACCGGTTTCCTGAACGCCGACGACTACGGCAAGCTGGCGCCCGTACGGCCGGAGCGATGAAGATGGCGGCCGTGGTTCGGCCCGCCGGGCGGTCAGGATCGGTTCGACCAACTCCCAGCGGGTATCGGACAGATCGCTGGGACAGCGACGACGCTCAGCCGTGTCTTTTGGAGTCCAGCGACTTGCCGTCCGCGGACAGATTGAACAGGTTGATCTTGTAGCTGTCCGAGTAGTGCGTGGCGACCAGGTAGCCCTGCCGGAGGTCCGCCATACCGCCGTCAGCGGATCCCACGGCCCGGCCGGCGAGGGGGCCGACGTCATGAAGAAGCCCTCGTCGGGGGTGTTGAAGTACACCCAGTACCGGCCCGCGTGATAGCGGAGGGCCCCGGCCCACACACCACGGCCGTAGCGGTTCATCCGGTCCCAGTTCAACTCCGGCCCGATACGGGTGAGATCACCCACCGCGCCACCGAGTGCGCCAGTTGACCAGGTCCTTCGAGTGCAGCACGGCCACGCCGGGCGAGTACCCGAACGTGCTGGTGATGCCGTAGTAGAGGGCACAGCCCCGGCCTGAGACAGGCCCCGGAGCAGAAGACACCCCGCCCGGCAGCTCACTGGGGCTGCCGGGCAGGGTGCGCGGTACGTGGTGGCGTACCGGATCAGTCCACGTTCACCACCTTCCACAGCTGGCTGTCGGCGTTCGTGTCCGTCGTCTGGACGAGTTGAGTGCCTCCCGAGGACACGTCGAGCACCTTGTCGCTGTTCACGTTCTTGATCTTGTAGTAGCCGGTTCCGGTGGCGACCAGTGTCCAGTGCTGGTTCGCGGCGTTGGTGTCGGACGACTGGATGATGGACGCGCCGTCCGCGGTGGAAGCACCGCTGACGTCCATGAGCAGGGCACTGTTCCGGCTGACGACCTTGTAACTGCCGTCACCCACAGGGACGAAGCGCCAGTTCTGGTTCCCGGCTCCGGTGTCGGTCCACTGGATGATGTTGGCTCCGGCGGTCAGCGATCCGCCTGACACATCGACCGCCTTGTTGCTGCTCTTGTTGACCATCTTGTAGTTGGCGTTCGTCGCGGGGAACTGGATGGAGGCGAACGCGTCCACCGCGCAGACGGTGCTGGAGGAGGCGGTGTTCTTCGTCCCGGTGCACACCACCCTGATCGTGTGCGGGCCCGCGGCCAGGTTTGTCTTCTCGAACAGCGGCACCTGCTTCGTCACCGTCGGGGCGTAGGCGTCGATGCCCGCCTGGGTCAGGGTGCCGTCGATGTAGACGTCCACCTTGCCCATGTTCGGCTGCGTCATGCTGAGGTACCGCACGCCCGAGCCGGTGAACGAGAACTCGGCGTAGTTGCCCGCGGTGCTCGTGACCTTCTCGGACCCGTTCATGTCCCTCGTGTCGTTCCAGTTCGACCAGGTCCCGGAGTAGGTCACGCCCGCGGCCTTGTCGTCGACGTGGTTCCAGCGCTGCCGCACGAGGGCGTTCGACGCGGCGGACGCGTTCCCCTGGGCGTCCACGACGTAGAGCCGGTAGTCACCCACCGCCTGCGGGACTCTGATGCTCGTCGAGGTGCCGCTCGCGCTGGTCATGGTGGGACCGGCGGCGAACGTCGTCGTACCGGAGGGAGCCAGCCAGAGCGTCTTGGTCGCGTCTGCGGGGCTGCGCACCGGAATGGTCATCACGCCCGTGCCGGCGAACGTGCTCGCGGGCAGGGTGTAGTCCTGGAGAGCCACTCTGCTCTGGGGGACGAGGTTCTTGTAGGCGTCCTCCAGACCCGCGTTCAGGGCGATGCTGTACGCCTGCGACGGCCACACGTTGTCCCCGTACCCCCGCACGTCCTGGATCGTGCTGTTCGGGACGTTCCTGCCGGCGATCTTGTTGACGGTGCCGTAGTTGTTGGTGATGCTCAGGTCGTGCTGCCGGCCCCAGGTGCCGGAGTTGACGGTGTACGCCAGGCCCGGGTCGACGTCGAACACGTTGTCGTGGTAGTTGATGAAGGCGGAGCCTTCATCGGGGTGCAGGCCGTACTTGTGGCCGGCAGGGACGCCCTTGATGTAGTTGCCGCTGATCTCCGTTCCCGGCTGGCTGCCCAGCGTGTAGATGGGAGCGGAGTCGCCGAGCACCTGCATCGTGTCGAGGAGCTGGTTGTACCTGATGGTGTTGTTCTTCGCCGTGGTGGTCGGGTTCCCGGGATTGATGGAGTTCGTCGAACCGTCGAAGTTCCACCATCCCCAGCCGAGCGTGATGCCCGCCCACGGGGACTTCTCGATCCGGTTGTGCTCCACGGACAGGGAGTCCACGAAGTACGCCGACACGGGGCTGGAGGCCTCGAACAACGCCCCGCTTTCGTAGAGGTAGTTGTTCGTGATCGAGATGTTCTTGCAGACTCCCTCGACGTTCACCGGGTACTTCTCGTTGTTGGTCGAGGTGTAGTCCCCGATGTACACGTGCTGGGGGTGCCCCACGGTGATCGCGGAGCCGGCTATGTCATTCGTGACGTTGCCGGTCAGCTGCGAGTCGGTCACGTCGTTGGCCAGGGTGATTCCGTCGGCGCCCGTGTGCTGCACCGTGTTGCGCCGCAGGGTGATGCCGTCGGCGTTCTCGATCTGGATGATGCCCGGCGGCAGGTCGACGTTGCGGTAGGTGTAGGCGTGGAAGTTCTTCCTCGCGTACACGGTCGAGACGGTGTTGCCCTGCTGACTCTGCCGGAAGACGGAGCCAGCGACATTGACCAGGTTCCAGTCGGAGTGCTCGACCGTGAGCCCGGAGAACGTGATGTTCCGCGCGTGGTCGGTCCTCGACGTGCCGGCGATCTTGAGGAGAGTGGACACGCTGTTCGGCGCGAAGACCTTCGCCGTGGTCATGTCCTCGGAGCTGGACTTGTAGTAGTACAGCGTGTGGGTGGTCTTGTTGAAGTAGAACTCGCCCGGCTTGTCCAAGAACTCGTACGCGTTCATGAACGTATGACTGCCACCGACTTTGAACGGGCCGTACGGCGCTGCCTGGGCGATGGCCGCACCCGGCTGCTGGAACAGGGCCACGCGGTTGGCGCCGTCCGAGCTCGTGGTGATCTGACGGACGCCCACGATGGCCGTGGTCCAGGTCGTGGCCGACACGATCTCGACGTCGTCCTGGTTGGACGCGATGGCCGGCAGGTCGGAGAGGCTGTACTTGGCCCCGTCGCACTGCGAACCCGACTCCCAGGCCCAGGGAGCCTGGCCGGCCGTGACGGTGTAGGTCCCGTAGCATCCGGCCGTGTTGATCGTCTTCGAGGCCATCTGGGCGCGCTTGCCGTTGACGTAGAGGGCGCGGAGCTTGTTGTCGCGGTTGAGGGTGGCCTTCCAGATGTTCCCGCTGTGCTGGGTCCAGCCGGACAGCTGAACGCCCCCGTCCAGGACCGGCTTCTCGCCCGGGTAGGCGGCGTACACGATCTGGTGCCCGTTGGTGCCGGAGTCGGCCGAGGTGAAGTTGATCGTGCTGCTCACCGGGTAGGTGCCGCCGCGGAGAAGGACGTTGATGTCCCCGGTCATGTTGTTGTTCACCGTGCGCACGACGTCCCGGGCGTGCTGCAGGGTCTTGAACGGTGCCGTAATCGTCCCGGCGTTGGTGTCGCTGCCGTTGGGGGCGACGTAGTACGTCGCCTGGGTGGCGGCCGAGGCCGGGGTCGGCGTCGTGAGGGAGGTCAGCAGCACCGCGGGGAGAGCCGTCGCAAGCACTGCTGACAGCTTGCGGATGGTGGAGGTGACGGGCTTCATCGTCTCCCCCTCCTGCTGGTGCGGACGGTCGGGAAAGTGTTCATGTGGCGGCTCCGGGGGTGTTGTCAGTGCGGTTGACGTGGATCTTCAGCGTCCGGCCTCGAGCGTCCCGAGGGCTCAGGAGCGTCGGTGAGCGGCACAACCTCGCGGATCGGGGGTGACTTCGCAGCGACAGAAGCGGTGCGAGCTTCCCTCGTCAGGGACGCGGCGTGGGAGCCTGCCCGGCACGGGCAGTCCTCGGAAGAACTGAGTGACCGGTGGCGGGATCCGCCAACGGTCACTCAGATCCGCTTCGTCAGCTCACGGAGAACTGGCTGAACTTCGCGGTGCCGGGCGCTCCGCCGTGAGCACTGAAGAACATGCCCGCGTCCAAGGCGCTGTTCGCACCGGTCAGCGTCGCCGTACCCACCGTGGTCCAGGTGGTCCCGTTGGCCGAGAAGGAGCCGGTGACCGAGTCGCCGTTCCTGACCAGGCGGAGCCAGACCGGGGCGATGGCGGCAGTGCCGGTCTTGGTGGTGTTGGAGTCGAGGTAGCCGTCACTGTCGGAGTCCGACGACAACGTGATGCCCTTGCCCGGCGTGGCGACGAGGACGACGTATCCGGTGGAGGAGCCGGTGCCGGTGATGTCGTTGCGCAGCATCAGGCCGGCCTTGCCCCAGGCATTGGTGTTGTCCTGGCTGTCGACATGGACGGTGACGGTCGACGACGTTCCCGCCACGCCCGACTGGTAGGCCGCGGAGTAGTCGTCGTCGTGCAGCGCGCTCGTGGCCCATACGTCGATGCCCGCGTTGGTCAGGGAGGTCACTCCCTGGCTCTGGCCCACCGCGGCCGGGATGGAGCCGTAGGCCTTGAAGGGCGAGGTGACGATCCGCAGGTTGCTGAAGGCCGCGCTGCCGACGGTGGTGCTGTGGGCGCTGTGGATGACACCGGCGTCCTGAGTGGCGGCCATGGACGGCAGGGTGACCGCCGAGCCGATCTGCGTGAAGCTGGATCCGTCGGTGGAATAGAAGGCGGACACCTGGGTGGCCGTGCGGGTGAGCCGCACCCACACCGGCGCCTTGACCGTCGAGGACGTACACGACAACTGGTCCAGGTAGCCGTCCGCGGTGGAGTCCCACTGGAAGCACACGCCGTGGCTCGGGGTCGCCGCGGCGACCACGTATCCCGGGGAAGAGCCGTTGCCGGTGAGGCTGTTGCGCAGGACGACGCCCGCCTTGGCCCAGCCGTTGGTGTTGTCGATGTTGTCGACCCGCGCGATCACCGAGGTGCCGGCGACAGCGGAGTTCGCCAGGTAGGCGGTGCCGTAGGCGTCGTCGTGCTGTCCGCCGGCACCCCAGATGTCGGCTCCCGCGTCGGTGACGGTGAAGCTACCGCCGCTCTGGCCGGTCAAGGCGGGAGTGGAGGAATAGCTGCTGTAGGGGGCCGTGACAGGGTCCGTGGTCAGGGGCCGGTACTGGGGCTGGATGCCCGCGTTGTCCATGACCGTGCGGGCGCCGGAGGGCCAGTTGCCGTCGGAGACCACCACCGTGCCGCTCACCACATCGCCGCGGCCACCGTCGAAGACGTTGGTCGAGGGCGTGGTCGACCAGTTGTCCTGGAGGGTGAGGGCACCGGTGTTGTTGGTGGAGCTGCCGTTCTGGTGGGCCCACCGGCCCACGTTGCGGAAGACGTTGTTGGTGTCCGTGAAGTTCCTGGATCCCTCGTCGTGGTAGAAGCCGTAGTAGTTGTTGTTGCTGTGGCAGTAGTTGCGTTCGAAGGTGCTGCCCGGCGACGCCGACAGGGTGTACAGACAACCGCCGTCGTTCATCTGCTGCATGATGTCGTGCAGGTAGTTGTCGGTGATGTGGTTGTTCGCGGCGGTGGTGGGGGTCGTATAGACGGGCTGGTAGTCGTACAGACCGCGGTTCACGTAGTCCTGGCTGCCGCCCGGGTCGTTGACGCCCCAGCCGTAACCGATGGTCAGCCCCGAGTAGGGCAGGTTGTACACCTCGTTGTGCGAGATGGTCGCGCCGTTGACGTAGGTGGCCAGGATGGCCGACATGTCCCGGTAGTCGATCGCCACGTCGTGGATGAGGTTGTTGCTCAGCGTGATGTTCTTGTTGGTCATCCGGCTGTCACTGGGGTGATGCGCGTCCGCCTGGAGCCCGCCGACGACGATGCCTCCGCCCGCGTCCTGGGTGAAGACGTTGCCGGTGGCGGTGACGGTGTCGGCACCGAGGCCGACCCCGGTGGCGTGGGCGTTGGCGTCCTGGCCGATGCCGAGGCCCACCTGCCCGAGTTGCGTGAACCGGTTGCCGGTGAAGGTGATGTGGTCGGCGGCCGACACCTGGACGGCGGCCGGCATCTGGTCCCAGTGAGGGCGGGTCGCCTCGAAGAGCGGGCAGCCGCCCTGGCAGGAGGTCAGCGCGTCGGAGGGACGGTCCCAGGTACCGGTGAGGTACGCGCCGGTCTGCTGGCTGGCGTAGCCGTGAGTGCTGGGGCCCAGCCAGCTGGTGCCCGAGAACTGCAGCCCTGAGAACGTGATGTGGGTGGCGGGAGAGGCATAGCTCCCCCCGACGTCGACGAGCGACTCCAGCTTCGGCACCTCGACGTCCGCGGTGCTCATGTTCTGCCCCGCGAGCGGCTTGTAGTACAGGGTGCCGGAGCTCGTGTCGAGGTACCACTCGCCGGCCGCGTCGAGGAGTTCGTAGGCGTTCTCGATGTAGAGCGCTGCCGACCGGAAGGGCTTGGTCAGGGTGTCGTAGCCAAAGGTGTTGTCGTCCCAGGCCGGCTGCTCCATGGTGATGGTGCCGTTGCTGATGCCGGACACCGGGGCGTAGCGGTCGGTGAAGGATCCGATGCCGTGGATCTCGGTGCGGCTCGGAGTGGCCAGGTTGTTGAGGTAGTTCAGCGCGGTGTTGGTGAAGGTGTAGCCGCTGGTGGTCGCGGTCAGGTCGGCGCGGCTGATCGAGGAGCGGGCCCTGGTCGCCAGGACGCCGTCGACGTACAGCTGCCGGGTGTCGAACCCGGTCCCGACGCCGGCCTGCCAGATGTTCTTCGCCGAGTCGTGCAGCGTCCAGCCCGTGGCCCGCTGCGCGCCGGTGATGACCGGACGGGCGCCCAGCGCGGCCTTCCAGACCACCGAGTAACCGCCGGTGCCGGAGTCCGCCGCGGTGAAGGTGAGGGGGGCCGTCAGCCGGTACGTGCCGTCGGCGACCTCCACGACGATGTCCCCCGTCATGGAGTTGTTCATGGCCCGGACGTTGGTCTTGGCCTGGGTGAGGGAGCACGGCTGGCTGGTCGAGCAGGCCGTACCGGTGCCGTTGGGGGACACATGGAGCGTCGCGGAAGTGGCGGCGGACGCGGGCACGGCCTGCGCGACGACGGCCCCGGCAGAGGCGGTGAGGAGCGCGAGTGCGGCCAGACATGGTCTGAGCCGGTCACGCAGCGCGGCGCGGGAGCGGGTTGGGCGCATCTGAGACCTTCCGAAGGTGCGAGAGGGCACGCGCGGGGCGTCCTCCCACTCAGGGGGATACGGCCCTGCGGCGATTGCGGAGGTGATACGGCGACGTAACGTTAGTCGTCATACGTATGCTGTCAATACAGGGCGCAGAAATAGACTGCACCACGAAAGAAACCCGCCCCCGGCTGACAGCTCGGGGGCGGGTTCCGGCGCACGCAAGGGCCGGGATGCGCTCAACCGGTGAGACCGGGGTGCGGGATACGGCGGCGGCTCCAGGCCGCTTCGATATGGGCCGTCATGGCCTGCGCTGCGCCCTGGGGATCGCGGGCCAGAAGCCGCTCGGCGATCCGGCGGTGCTCGGCGTTCGCCAGCTCGCAGGCGTGGCCGTCAGGAGTGCCGGTGTACAGGAACGTACTGCGGGCCTGGGTGTGGACGGTCCGGATGATGGAACGACCCAGCCTGTTCCGGGACGCCTGCATGATCCGGTCATGGAAGAGCACATCGGTCTCGACGAACCGGGCGGGAGTGGCGATCTCCTCGTCGAGGCGGCCGAGCAGCCTCTCGACCTCCCGGAGATCGTCATCGGTGGCGAGCTCGGCGGCCTGGGCCGCCATCTGCGCCTCAAGAGCCGAACGCACGCCGACAAGCTGGTCCAGCACGACGAGTTCGTCGTCGTGCTGGACGGTGGCCGCCAGCACGACAGGATCCAGGAGATTCCACTCCTCGGACTGTGTGACCGTGGTGCCGGAACCCTGCCGGGCCCGAACCAGCCCCTTGGCCTCCAGCGACTTGACCGCCTCACGGATCGTGATGCGGCTGACGCCGAACGTCTCGCACAGTTCGGGTTCGACCGGCAAGGTGGAGCCGGGAGGGATGGCACCCGAGACGATGCTGTCGGTGAGGGACTCCACCACGGCATGGGCCAGCCGCGCCGGGCGCCTGGGCCAGGGTTTCAGGGCCGACGGATCCTCGACGCCGCTTCGACCGCTCTTCGCCATAGGGCCCCCTCACCGGTGTGGACGATCGCTGATTCTACGCTCCGCACACCTTGACAGCATTCGTATGACGACTTACGTTACACGAAAATTTCGCAGCAGTAGCTGCCACTGCAAGGGGTAACGACCGTGCGCATTGCCGATGTGGAGAGCTATCCGGTCCGGATTCCGGGCGCCAGTCCGCCGTTCGTCTGGCGTGACGGGTTGCTGGGCAGCCCGCCGGACGGCGAGGCCGCGGTGCTGCGGATCTGCACCGACGAAGGGGCCGAGGGCGTCGCGATGGCCCCCCGCCGGGGCAGCGCCGTCATCCTGGCGGACCTGCTGGACCGCTTCCTGCGCAAGGAGCTCGTGGGCCAGGACCCGCTGCAGCGGGAATGGCTGTGGCATCGCATGTGGGAGCTGGACCGCACCGAGGAGCTGCCCCTCTACCTGCTCGGCCTCGTCGACACCGCGCTGTGGGACCTGGCCGGCAGGCTCGCGGACCGGCCCACCTGGCAGATGCTGGGCGGTTTCCGCACCTCGATCCCCGCCTACGCCTCGACCGTCACCTACTCCTCGGTGGAGGCGTACCTGGACATCGCCGACCAGGCCCTGGAGCTCGGATACCCTGCCATCAAGCTGCACGCCTGGGGCGACGCACGCCGCGACGCCAGGCTGTCGGTGGCCCTGCGGGAACACGTGGGGGACGCGATCCCCCTGATGTTCGACGGGTCCGCCGGATTCGACCTCCCCGACGCGATCTACCTCGGACACGCCTTGTCCGACGCGGATTACCTCTGGTACGAGGAGCCGATCCGGGAGTTCAGCATCACCGCGTACAAGCGCCTCTCCGACGCGGTGGCGGTACCCCTGCTGGTGGCCGAGACCTCCGACGGGGCCCACATGAACTCGGCCGACTTCATCCAGGCCGGCGCCGCCACCTTCGGCGTCCGCGCCTCCACCCAACTGCGCGGCGGCTTCACCGGCGCCATGCGCACCGCCCACCTCGCCGACGCCTACCGGCTGCGCGCCGAGGTGCACGGGCCGGAGATCCCCAACCGACACCTGTGCATGGCCATCTCGAACACCACCTACTACGAGTCCCTGGTCATGGGCAATCCCATCAGCCGCGAGAGCGGCATCGACGCCCAAGGACTCGTCCACGCCCCCACCGGGCCCGGCGTGGCTCTGCCCGCCGGCCTGGACTACCCCCCCGTCCTTCAGCGGTTTGTCGACAAGGAGACCTTGACGCCGCCGAAGGCCTGATCCGCCCAGTCCACCCCACTCTCACGATCGCCCCGTACCCGACCCTCCACGCCTTCGGTACCTGATCCCTCCACACCTCCCCTCACCCTCTCCGGTGCTTGCGCCGACATCCCGCGGATCCCCGCAGAACGCAGACATGAGGTCAGTCATGAACAACGACGTTCCCGTCACCTCCCGCCGCCAGGTCAGACGCGTTGCCGGTGCGGCCCTGGGCGCCGTCTCCCTTCTCGCGCTCGCCGCCTGCGGCAGCGCGGATCCCGCAGCCGCCGGGACGTCCTCCTCCCCCGCGACCTTCAAGCCTGTGAAGCAGGAGGAAGGAAGCCAGATCACGGTCTGGGCGGACGCCGCCCGAGTCCCCGGCGTGCAGGCCTATCAGAAGGCACACCCGGACGTGAAGATCAAGATCGTCACGTACAGCGGAGACGCCAACGGCGCCAATGACCTGCAAACCAAGGTCCAGCTGTTCGACCGGACCGGAAGCGGCTGGCCCGACGTCGCCTTCAGCGCCAACGTCAACGACGGCACCTGGGCCTCCCAGGGCAAGACCCCCTATGCGGCGCCCGTCGACAAGGGCCTGATCCCCGAGTCCACGCTGAAGGGCTTCGCGCACGGCTCGCTGGGCCCCTGCACCTTCAACGGCACCACCTACTGCCTGCGCAACGACCTGGCGCAGAACGTGCTCTGGTACAACAAGGCGCTCATGAAGAAGTTCGGCTACTCCGTGCCGACCACCTGGGAGGAGTACGAGGCACTCGGCAAGAAGGTCGCCGAGGAGCACCCCGGTTACCTGGTCGGAACCGCCGGGGACGCATGGAGTCCCGAGGTGTACTTCTGGGCGAGCCAGTGCCCTGCCGGCACAGTGACCGACGCCAAGAAGGTCAAGGTCGACCTGCAGGACGCCAAGTGCACCCGGATGGCCAAGCTGCTCGACAGCCTGATCGCCAAGGGCTCGGTGTCCAAGGACACCGTCTTCAGCGCCGGCTTCGTCAAGAACCAGGCGAGCAAGGTCCTCATGCTCCCCGGCCCTTCCTGGTACGGCCAGGTGCTCTTCAACTCCACCTTCAAGATCCCCAAGGGGCAGATCGCCGCCGCCTCGCCGCTGAAGTTCGAGGGCGACGCCAAGAACTACACCGGCAACGTCGGCGGCGGGCTGTGGTTCGTCTCCTCCCACAGCAAGAACCTCAAGGCGTCCGCCGACCTGGTCACCTGGATGACGACCTCCAACGAGTACCAGGCCACCGCGGGCACGTACCCCGCGTACAAGGAGGCAGCCGTCGCCTGGCTCGCCGGCCAGAAGAAGACCGGCTACTTCGCCCAGGACGTCGGCCCGGTCTTCCAGGAGGCGGCGGAACTCATCTGGCCCGGCTGGTCCGCCACCCAGTACAGCCAGGAAGCGATCTACTCCTCCACCGTGGTCCCGGCCCTGAACTCGGGCAAGACCCTCACCGACACCCTGGGCACCTGGCAGACGGCCATCACCGACAAGGCCAAATCCCTCGGATACACCGTCAACTAGCGAAGCGGACCGATGACCACCCACCTCGCAACGGAGCGGAGCGGCCGCCGCGGCGGCCGCTCGGCCCGCAACCCGGTCGGACGCGCCGGTTACGTCTTCGTCTCCGGCTACGTCCTCCTCCTGCTCGCCTTCGGCGTCCTGCCCACCGGTTACGCGGTGTGGCTGGCAGTGTCCAACTCCCGCAACCAGCTCGTCGGGATCGGCAACTTCACCCGGACGTTCACCGACTACCGCTTCGGGCCGGCCTTCCTCCACATCGGCCTGTACCTGGTGATCTGGCTGGCCAGCCTGATGATCCTGGTGGTGCTGCTCTCCCTGATGCTGCACGGCCGCATGCGCAGGGCCTCCACCACCCTGAGGTTCCTCTTCTACCTGCCGGGTGCCCTCGCCGGGGTGGCGAGCGTACTGCTCTTCCTGATCCTCCTCGACCCGGCCGCCAGTCCCGTCGGCTGGCTGCTCAAGGGCTTCGGCTGGAACACCCTCGCCCAGGTCAACGCCCCCGGCCACCTGCCGGTTCTCTTCACCGTCATCGCCTTCTGGACCGGGGCCGGCGGCTGGATCGTGGTCATGTACGGCGCGCTCAACAGCATCCCGGACGAAATCCTGGAGGCCGCCCGCATCGACGGCGCCAGCACGCTCCAGATCGCCCTGCGCATCCAGATCCCCATGATCACCAAGTGGATCGCGTACATGCTGATCCTGGCCTTCGCGGCCGGCACCCAGCTCTTCGTCGAGCCGCAACTGGTCTCCCTCGCCAGCTGGGGCATGATCCCCGACAGCTGGTCACCGAACCAGCTGTCCTACCAGTACGCCTTCCAGGCGGGCGACTTCAACGGCGCGGCGGCGCTCTCCGTCGACCTCCTCATCCTTGGCCTGGCCTGTGCGGCGCTCGTCGTCTTCCGTACCGGCCTGTTCGACAGGGACGAACGATGACCACGGCTCCCACGACCACAGCCCGCCGAACCCCGCCGCCCCGTACCGCCGGCGCCCGCACCAGCCCGAGGAAGCCCATGCACCGGACGCGCCGCCCACGCTCACTGGCCGCCCGGCTGGCCTGGCTCATCGTCATGGCCCTGGCTGTGCTGTTCTTCTGTGTGCCGGTGGTGTGGCTCCTGCTGGCCACGACCAAGACCGACGGCCAGATCGTGCGGGACAACCCGTTCTCCTTCGGCTCCCCCACCGCGATCGCCGACGCCTGGCACCATCTCCACGCCTTCCAGGAAGGCGCCATCCTCACCTGGCTGAAGAACTCGGCGCTCTACACGTTCGGCGCACTGGCCATCACGCTGGTGACATCGATCCCCGCCGGGTACGCGCTGGCTCTCACTCAGTTCATCGGGCGCCGGATGCTGTTGACCATCACCATGCTCGTGATGCTCATGCCGACGGCCGCGATGGTGCTTCCCCTGTACCTGGGGATGAACGCCGTGCACCTGGACGGCACGATCTGGTCGGTGATCCTGCCCTTCTCCTTCTTCCCGTTCGGGGTCTACCTGACCTACATCTACTTCTCCTCCAACGTCCCCGCCGACCTGCTGTCCGCCGCGCGGATCGACGGCTGCTCGGAGTGGCAGGTCTTCCGTCTCGTCGCGATGCCGCTGGCCAAGCCGGTGATCGCCCTGGTCGGGTTCTTCAACTTCGTCGGCAACTGGAACAACTTCTTCCTGCCGTTCGTGATGCTCCCCGACAGCTCGCAGTATCCGGCGCAGGTGGGGCTGAACAACCTGCTCGCCGCCTCGCCGCTGTTCAACACCTCCAGCGGCACCGGCAACCAGATCATGCGGCCCGAACTGGCCCTGGCCACCCTGGTCACCATCGTCCCCGTGCTGATCGTCTTCCTCTTCTCCCAGCGCGCCCTCGTGGCCGGCATGCTCGCCGGCGCGACCAAGGAGTGAGGCACAGATGAAACGGATTGCCCAGACGATCCGCCTGCGGCCCGAACACCGTGAGCTGTATCTGCGGCTGCACTCCGCGGTCTGGCCGGGCGTCGAGGCCGCGCTGCGGGCCGCGAACATCCGCAACTACAGCATCTTCCTGCGCGAGGACACGCTGTTCGCCTACTTCGAGTACCACGGCGACGACTTCGAGGCCGACATGGCCGCGATCGGCACCGACGCGACCACCCAGGCCTGGTGGAAGCTCACCGACCCCTGCCAGGAGGCCTGGGCCGACACCGGCACCGGGGGCAGCTGGTCCGACCTGACCGAGATCTGGCATCTGCACCCATCGCAAGGAGACGCCCGGTGAAACTTCTACGAGTCGGCGCGCCCGGCGAGGAGCGTCCCGCCGTCCGCACCGAGGACGGCCGGCTGCTCGGCCTGTCCCCCGTGACCTCCGACATCGACGGCGCCTTCCTCGCCTCGGACGGTGTCGACCGGGCCCGGGCGGAGGTCGTGGCGGGGAGTCTGCCCGAGCTGGACCCGGACGGTCTGCGGATCGGTGCCCCTCTCGCCCACCCTGGCAAGATCGTCTGCGTCGGCCTGAACTACCGCGACCACGCCGCCGAGACGGTCAACCCCGGCACCGCCGACACACCCTGGGTGACCCGGCTCCTGGACGCCGCCGACGACCCGGAGGCGGAACGCGCAGCCCTCGACGCACGCCAGCCCCTGGGCCGCCTGGTCACCGCGGACGAGGTGGCAGCGGCCGTGGTCTACCTGGCGAGCCCCGCCGCGGCCTCCGTCACCGGCATCGCCCTCGCCGTCGACGGTGGCGTGCAGGGGTTCCGGCTGCGCCCGGCGGCCGGCTCATGAGAACGACCACGCTGGGCGGAACCGGTGTCAGGGTCACCGAGCTGTCGTTCGGGGCCGCCGGCATCGGCAACCTCTTCCGCCCGGTCTCCGACGAGGCCGCGTCCGCCGCGGTGGAGGCGGCCTGGGACGCGGGCGTACGCACCTTCGACACCGCCCCGCACTACGGGCTCGGGCTGTCCGAGCGACGCCTGGGTGCCGCGCTGCGCGACCGCGACCGCGATACATATACCGTCTCCACCAAGGTCGGACGGCTGCTCGAACCCAACCCCGAAGGCAGCCACGGCAACGATCTCGCCCAGGGCTTCGCCGTGCCCGAAACCCACCGCCGGGTCTGGGACTTCAGCTCCGACGGAGTGCTGCGCTCCCTGGAATCGAGCCTGGACCGCCTCGGCCTGGACCGGGTGGACATCGCCCTGCTCCACGACCCCGACGACCACGCCGAGCAGGCCCTCACCGAGGCCTACCCGGCGTTGGAACGGCTGCGCGCCGAAGGCGTCGTCAAGGTGATCGGCCTCGGCGTCAACCAGTGCGCGCTCCCCGCCCGCTTCCTGCGCGAGACCGACATCGACGTCGTGCTGCTCGCCGGCCGCTACACCCTCCTGGAGCAGGAGGGACTGGCGGAGGTACTGCCGGAGGCCGCCGCCCGCGGCAGGAGTGTCATCGTGGGCGGGGTGTTCAACTCGGGTCTGCTCACCGACCCCAAACCCGGGGCCATGTACGACTACGCGCCCACCCCGCCACATGTACTGGACCGGGCGCTGCGCATGAAAGCGGTCGCCGACCGCCACGGCGTACCGCTGCGCGCAGCCGCTCTGCGCTTCCCGCTCGGCCATCCGGCGGTCGCGAGCGTGCTGTCCGGTGCGCGTTCCGCCCAGGAGGTCCGGGACACGGTGGACCAGATGCGGCGAACGGTACCGGCCGCGCTCTGGGACGAACTACGTGCCGAGGAGCTGCTGCCCCCGCACGCCCCCGTCCCCGCCGCCGCACCGGAGTCGTGAGGGTGACCGCCATGGAGACGAGCACCGCTGAGGGCGTCATCGACGCACACCACCACGTGTGGGACCTCTCCGTCCGCGACCAGGACTGGATCACCGGACAGGAACTCGCCCTGCTGCGCCGCGACTTCCTGCTCGCCGATCTGGAGTCCGAGGCCCGGGCCGCCGGCGTCACGGCGACCGTCCTGGTCCAGACGATCGACGGGCCGGAGGAGACACCCGAGTTCCTGGCGTTGGCCCAGGGCAGCGACCTGGTGGCCGGCGTCGTGGGCTGGACCGACCTGACCTCCCCTGATGTCACCCGCGCGCTCGCGGCGCTGCGGGAGGGGCCGGGAGGTGAGTACCTGGTGGGCATCCGCCACCAGGTACAAGGCGAATCCGATCCTCGCTGGCTGATGCGGCCCGACGTGCTGCGTGGGCTCGCCGCGGTGGCCGAGGCGGGGCTCGTGTACGACCTGGTCGTCAGGCCCCACCAGCTCGCGGCCGCGTATGAGACCGTGAGGCCGCCTGCTTCCCGGCCTCACGTTCGTACTCGATCACGCGGGCAAGCCTCCCATCGCCTCGGGCGAGCTGCGGCCGTGGGCGGGCGCGGTGCGCCTGCTGGCCGCACTGCCCAACACCGTCTGCAAGCTCTCCGGCATGGTGACCGAGGCCGACTGGGACCGGTGGAGCGTCGAGGACCTCCGGCCGTACGCGGACACGGTGCTGGACGCCTTCGGCCCGCGGCGGCTGATGTTCGGCTCCGACTGGCCCGTCTGTCGACTGGCCGCCACCTACGCCGAAGTAGTCGCAACAGCAAGGGAGTTGACGGCCGCACTCCACCTCACCGAACGCCGTGAGGTCTTCACCGGAACCGCTCTGCGGACCTACGGCCTGACCGTCATCGGCTCCCCGGCCGCTCAGGAAGCACCATGCGCAGAGCTCTGTTCATCACCTGTTTCAACGACATGATGTTTCCCCGCACCGGCCGCGCGGTGACCGAACTGCTGGACCGGCTCGGCCACACCGTGGAGTTCCCGCAGGGCCAGACCTCCTGCGGCCAGATGCACTTCAACACCGGCCACCGCCCCGGGACTCTGCCCATGGTGCGCCGTTTCGCGAAGGTCTTCGCGGGTTACGACGCCGTGGTCACCCCTTCCGGCTCGTGCGCGGGCATGGTGCGCGACCACCACCGCGTAGTGGCCGCCCAGTTGGGGGACCCCGCGCTCACCGAGGCGGTCGAGCGGGTGGTGCCGACGGTGTACGAGCTGTCGGAACTCCTCGTCGACGTGCTCGACGTCACCGACGTCGGCGCCCACTTCCCGCACCGGGTCACCTACCACCCGACCTGCCACTCCCTGCGCATGCTGCGGGTCGGCGACCGGCCGTACAAGCCTACCGACGATGAGTTGATCATCGTCCAGGCTCGATACCACTACTGACTCGGTGGGAAGAACCGTCACCAGCCCCGAAGAACGCAGGGCGACGCCGCCGACGGAGAGCACCCAGCTGGTCGTCCCGTTCGTAGCGGTGGGCCGAGCCGGCAGCGGAGTGGCATGCATCCGACGGCGGCCGGATACAGCCGGAGCGGGTTGCCGACACCAGCGATGAGGCCGCGCCCGACGGCTCGGCAGGCACTCTCCTGGGGTGCTCAGCGAGGAAGGCGAACCTCGAGGGAGTACAGGCGAGTGATCTGCGACTCCCGCTCGTTGTCGTCGCTGACCAGCAGGACACGCAGACGTCCGTGGGCTGTGCGGCCGACCACGGTGAGGCCTTCGATGTTGTCCAGCAGCGGGTTGGGCTGGGGCTGCTCGGCCGTGGCGCCGAGGGGCGGACAGTCGACGAGATCGGCCAGCAGTGCCTTGCGAGCCAGGCGGACCGCACCGTCTGTGGCGATCCTCTCGGTTGCGCTCACGTCCTCGGCCCGGCTCAGGTCGGCCAGATACAGCCGGACGGTGTTGCCGACACCTGCGGTGAAGCCGCGTTCCAGAACAAGGAGCCGACCGTTCCCGGCGGCCGCCAACTCCACCACCCCGAGGCCCGCATCAGCCTCGTAGCCGTACTGGGCGCCGGTCGCGAACGGTTCGCCCAGGCCCGCACGGTGCCATGTCTGGAAGCGGACCACGCCGGCTTCGTCTCCGGAGAGGGCGCCCTCCATGGAGGCGATCAGGGTTCTCCCGCCAGGCTGGAGTGCCAGCCCTTCGAAGGTCTGATTGCGCACGGCGCGGCCTGTCGGTGCCACGGCAAGGGGGAACGGCACGGGCAGTGCCTCGAAGGCCGTGCCGTCGCGGTCGTAGCGGGTCACGGAAGGTTCGGTCTCCGAGCTGACGAGCCGGGTGCCGTCCTGGTCGATGGCCAGGCCCTCGGAGTCCGGCGCCCCACCGTTCAGGTCGGTGAGGGCCGTCACTGCCACCGCATCGGCGGTCAGTGAGTCGGCGTGTTCTCGCACGTCGAGCGAGAACACGTACGACTCGTCGGACACCGCGGTGATCCGGCCGCCCCGGTCGACGCCGAGGGCGGACAGGTTGCCGACGTAGACGCCGTCCAGGGTCTTCTTGTCGAGGTCGTCGGAGAAGGCCCGGATGCTGACCAGGTCGGAACAGTCATGCGTCGGCGAGGACGGGAGACGAGGGGACGCAGGCTGCTGGGACGCCTGGGCGACAGCGAGACACCCAGTCATGCTCATGACCAGTGCAGCGGCGATCGACACAAGTGGGCGCATGCGCATACTCCTCTGACACAAAGACTGAGGGACGTCCGCCCCGGAGGCTCCGTTTCCGCTGGGCGTCCTCGACCAACATCCACGACGGCACGTCGCCCAGGTCGCCACGGCCAGGCCACGCCAGGCGGAAGCTCCCTGCCCAGACACGACGAACGGCCGAGCACCACCCGGGCTCAACAAAACGTCAACCTACCGCCTGGGCGGCCGAATGTCTCCCTCTTTGGGTCCATTGAAAGGATCGAGAGATCCGCAGAGCGGTCCATCTCTCCGCCCCAAACCCTTGCCTGCGCCCGAAGCACCGCGTAATTTCACTGCGGTCCGGAACATGTGATCCACAGAGCGGATCGCTGTGGACCTCAACGGAACCCAGGCCCTTGCCCCCACGGGGTCTTTCCACCACCTGTCGCCACGGAGGTTGGCATGAGTCGCAGATCCAGATCCGGCCCCGGCGCGGGGGCAGCCATCGCCAGTTTCGTCGGGGCCGTAGCCGACTGGTACGACTTCTTCCTCTACGGGATCGTCGCCGGCCTCCTGTTCGACGACTTGTTCTTCCCCGACGCCGACCCCTCCGTCGCCACCCTCGCCGCCTGGTCCACCTTCGGTGTCGGCTTTCTCTTCCGCCCCCTCGGCGGCATCGTCTTCGGTCACTTCGGAGACCGAGTGGGCCGCAAGCGGATGCTGATCCTGACCATGCTCGTCATGGGCCTCTCCTCCACTCTGATCGGCGTCCTGCCCACGTACGACGACATCGGGGTCTGGGCTCCGGTCCTCCTCGTCGTCCTGCGCGCCGCACAGGGCTTCGCGGTGGGCGGCGAGTGGGGCGGTGCCGCGCTCATGGCGGTGGAGAACGCACCCCGCAAATGGCGCTCCCTCTACAGCAGCGGCGTACAGATCGGCGCCTCGGTCGGACTGCTGCTGGCCACCGCGGCCGTCCGGTTCACGTCCACCCACCTTCCCGAACAGGACTTCCGCGCGTGGGGATGGCGGGTTCCCTTCCTCGCCAGCGCCGCCATCGTCGTCGTCGGCCTCGTCGTGCGGGCAGCCGTCCCCGAATCGCGTGCCTTCACCGAGCGCACCGCCGCCCGCTCCCCGCGCCTGCGGCTGCCGCTGGTCGCCGCGGTCAAGGCTCACCCCTCCGGCTTCCTGGCCATCGTCGGCCTGCGCTTCGTCGAACTGCTCAGCTTCTACTGCGTGACCACCTTCGCCCTCAGCTACGGCACCGAGGAATTCGGTCTGAGCCGCGACGCGCTGCTCGACATCAATCTGGTGCTCGGCTCGCTGGCCCTTGTCACCATCCCCGCCTTCGCCTACCTCGCGGACCGCTACAACCCCCGCTCCGTCTACCTCTGGGGTGCGGGTCTCGGCATCGTCGGCGCCCTGCCCTTCTTCACGGCTCTGCAGTCCGGCTCGACGATCCTGGTCCTGGTCACCGCGATCCTGCTCGTCAACGGCGCCCACGACCTGGCCGTCGCGGTCCAGCAACCCCTGTTCACCGACATGTTCGGCAGCGACTTCCGGTACAGCGGCGCAGGCGTCGGCTATCAGCTCGCCAGCGTCATCGGTGGAGGCTTCACCCCCCTCATCGCCGGCACCCTCGTGCTGTGGGCGCAGGGCAGCTGGGTCCCTGTCGCCCTGTATCTCCTGATCGGATGCGGCATATCCTTCACGGTCGCCCTCAACCTGCACACCGGGCACCCCAGCCGACCGAACACTCCCGAGTCCGCCCCACCGCCAGTTCGTCCGGTGGTCAGATGAGGGAGGAGGTCCTCCCACCGGGGGTCCGTCCCCGGTGTCCGGGGACGGACCTGGTTGATCATCGAGATCCCTACCGGCAGCGCAGGCAGCACTCACCATCGGCGCTCGCTCATACGTCGCTCCTGCCTTCCTCCCCGACCCGCCGCCTTCAACTGCGCTGAGCGGCAAGACGGATGTAGGCGTTGGCGGCGCCGTAGCCGTCGTAGCCTCCGCTGCGCTGGACGACTTCGAAGAAGACCCGTCCGACAGTCGCGGTGTAGAAGTGGTGGAACTCGCCGCCGTGTTCGTCGCGGTCGTACAGGATGCCGAACTCCCGGTAGGCGGCCAGCTCTGCCGGGTCCAGGTCGTAGCGGGCGTCGAGATCGTCGTGATAGTTGGCGGGGATCGCCAGCGGTTCGGCACCCGCGGCCCGGAACCGGCGGGCGGCGGCCAGGATGTCGTCGGTGACGAACGCGATGTGCTGCGTCGGGTGCTCGTCGCCGTCGGAGGCAGGCGCCAGGTTCAGTACGAGGCGCAGACGGCCGTCGTCGTTGGAGAGCGCCCGGCTGCGCAGCAGCCCGTAGGGGTCGGCCACCTCCACGCTCTCGTGCGGTTGCAGCCCGAGCACGCTGCGGTGAAAGAGGACCGCCTGGTCGAACTGGGCGCCGGTGTGGGTGAGCGCCACGTGGTCGACGCCGAGAAGTGCGCCGGTTGCGCCGGTCCTGGCCTCGCAAGCCCCGGTCGCACGGTCGTCGGTGGCGCACAGGAACAGCTTCCCGCCGTCCGGGGCGCTGATGGCGTGCGATGAGACATCCCGCTCCCCGCGCCCGGCCGGAACGGGTACCAGCAGGGACGCGGCGCGGTCGACGAGCGCGTCGGGGTCGGGGCTGCGCAGCCCGATGCCGGTCAGCGAAGTGCCGTCGCGTCGGGTGGCGGAGCCGCTGTCGACCAGGACTCGGGCGTCGTTCGACTCCCACAGCTCCGCCCGGTTTCCCGCTGCCTGATTCCTGGTGCGTCGGAATCCGAGGGCACTCAGAGTCGCGGTCACGGGTTGTGGGTCCGGACTGGCGATTTCGGCGAAGGCGATGCCGGAGGGCTGCGTGACCGTGGCTGATGGCGCGCAGATGCCCGCGCGCTTCTCCAACGCGATGAGGGAGCGCAGGGCGTCGGTGGCGGTGGGGCCCGCCTCGGACTGGCGGAAGACGTCGTTGAAGACCTCGAGGGACAGCGGGCCCCGGTAGCCGGCGTTGACCACGTGACGGACCAGGCCGGCCACATCGAGCCCACCCTGACCGGGGAAGCAGCGGTGGTGGCGGCTCCACTGCAGTACGTCCATGGCCAGGACAGGAGCATCGGCCAGCTGGAGAAAGAAGATCTTCCCCGCGGGGATCCGCTGGATGCCGGTGGGGTCCGAGCCGCGGGAGAGGATGTGAAAACTGTCCAGGCAGACGCCGAGGGCCGGGTGGTCCGCCTTCTGGACGATGCGCCAGGCGTGGTCATAGGTGCTGACATGCCGTCCCCAGGCGAGCGCCTCGTAGGCGACGCGGATGCCGTGTCCGTGGGCGCGTTCGGCCAGGAGGCGCAGCTGCTCGGCGGCGAGTGCGTCGTCGTCCACGGTGTGCCCGGAGATTGTTGGAGCACACCAGCAGCAGATCGGCACCGAGTCGGCGCATGACCTCGAACTTGCGCTCGGCGCGGCGCAGATTGCGGGCGAACTGTTCGCGGGAGACGGCCTCGATGTCGCGCATCGGTTGGTAGAGCTCGATGGCCAGTCCCAGGTCGGCCGCGCGCTCGCGGACCTGTTCGGGGCTCAGTCGGCTGGCGAGCAGGTCGTTCTCGAAGATCTCCACGCCGTGGAAGCCCGCGCGTGCGGCGGCGGTGAGCTTCTCGCTCAGCGAGCCGCTCAGGCAGACGGTGGCGATGGACTTACGCATCCGCGCCTCCGAACCCTCCGAGGCTGATCCAGGTCTTGCCGGCCCGTCGGCCTGCTCCGGCGAAGGCTTCCTGGGCCTGCTCCAGCGGGTACCGGCAGTCGACGGCACGTCCGGGCCGGGCACTGCCGAGTTCGGCCATGGCATCGGCGAAGTCGTGGGGATGGTCGTAGATCATGGAGCCCCTGATCACCAACTGGCGGCGTACCAGGTCGTCGGTGGTGAGGGGGAGGGGGTCGGCATTGAGGCCGACCAGCACCACGGTGGCGCCGGGCGCCGCCCGATCCAGGGCGGGGCGCAGCGCGGGTGCGTGGCCGGACGTCTCGAAGACGAAGCTGAATCCGGTACGTCCGTCGTCGGCGAGTGCGCCGAGACGCTGAGCACGGGCAGCGCGCTGCGGATGCGGCTCCACGACCACCGGCCATGCGCCGAGGCGGGCGAGGATGAGGCAGACCAGCAGGCCCTGCGCCCCGGCTCCGACGACGAGGCAGCGATCCCCCGCAGTGACCCCGCTGCGCCGTACGGCGGACCGGGCGACGGTGTACGGCTCGGCGCTGGCGAGGTCGGCGCCGGACAGGGCGTCGGGGACGGGGTGGGCGAACTGCCCGGGGAGCGCGATCCGTTCGGCGAGGACGCCGGGGGCGTTGAGGCCCACGATGGCGCGGTGAGGGCAGGCAGAGGTCAGGCCGCGGAGACAGTCGACACACTTCAGGCAGGCGTAGTTGGGCTCGACGACCACCGTCTGTCCGACCGTGCGGTCCCGCACCTCGGCCCCCGCGGCGACGATACGGCCGAAGCCCTCGTGCCCCATCACCCACGGCATTGCGGGGGGACGGCGCTTGCCGTGGAAGACGGCGAGGTCGGTGCCGCACAGTCCGACTCCGCCCACCGCCACGACCACGTCGTGCGGTCCGCAGGACGGCTCGGGCCAGTCCTCCACCGTCTCTATGCGACAGGTGCCCGTGAGAACTGCTGCTCTCATCATCTTCTCCCTGAATCTCCCACCGTGGTCCGGTTAATGGACCATACGATCCGAAGAGCGGTTTTACCAGAGGGTGGTGTCCGCAGTACCCACAAGAGGGGCCGGCCCGGGGTCGGCGGCACATGGCGCGGGCGGTCTGCGTCAGAGGCGCGAAACAGCGCCGCCGTACGCGCCCGGCAAGGGACGTACGGCGGCTGAGGAACTCCCGAGGCATGACGGGCTCCGCGGTGCGGAAAGAGGCGCGACCGTCGCCTGACGGGACGGTCCGTCAGGCGGCCGTCACCCGGGCGGAGCCGACGGCCCGTCGACGGGTCGTGCGTCGACGGGCCGTGCGAGGCGATCCGCCGGTCAGACGGTCTCCGTCAGGGACTCCTCCGGGGTCGCGACGGGAACCCGGTCCCGTCCGCCGCCCATCCGCAGGGCAACGACGAGGGAGATGAGGCAACCGAGAGTGAAGTAGCCGGCGACGAGGTACCAGCCGCCGTCCGCCCAGAGCACCAGGGAGCTGAGAACGAAGGGCGTGAAGCCGCCGCCGACGACACTGGCGAGCTGGTAGCCGACGCCGGCGCCGCTGTAGCGGTACTCCGGGCCGAACATCTCGGTGAACAGGGACTGCTGCACGGCGACGGCCATGTCGTGGGCGCCGTTCACCAGGAGCACCCCGCACACGATGATCAGCACCATGGAGCCGGACTCCATGGCCCAGAAGAAGGGGACGGACCCTGCGATGCCCAGCGCGGCACCCCACACATAGACCGAGCGGCGGTTGTAGCGGTCGGCGAGGTAGGCGAACGCCGGAATCGTGACGATCGCCAGCGCGCCGACCGCGAGGTTGACGTCGAGGAGGCTGTCGCGGTCCAGGCCGAACTCGGCCGTGCCGTAGCTGAGGGCGAAGTTGGTCACGCCGTAGAAGGTGAACAGCTCCACCAGGCGCAGACCGATGATGGCGAAGAAACCCTTGGGGTTCGACTTGACGGCGGCGACGAGGGGCAGGCGCGGCCTGCCGCCCTGTTCGCGTGCGGCGACCTCCTTGGTGAAGACCTCGGACTCCTCCACCTTCGCCCGCACGATGAGACCGATGATCACGATGACCGCGCTGACCAGGAAGGGAACGCGCCAGCCCCAGGAGCGGAAGGCCGCGTCGGACAGCGAGCCGGAAGTGATCTTCGTGAACAAGGTGGCGAGCAACAGGCCGACCGAGGCACCCACCTGGACGCCGCTGCTGTACAGCGAGCGCCATTTCGCGGGCGCGCTCTCCACGGCCATCAGCGCGGCACCGCCCCACTCGCCGCCGACCGCGAAGCCCTGGGCCGCCCGCAGCACCACCAGCAGGAACGGAGCCCACAGGCCGGCCTGCGCATGGGTGGGCAGCACACCGATGAGCGTGCTCGCCAGTCCCATGATCAGCATGGTCAGGACGAGCATCTTCTTGCGGCCCAGCCGGTCCCCGAAGTGACCGAAGACGATGCCTCCCAGCGGACGGAACAGGAAGCCGACACCGAACGTGGCCCAGGCGGCCAGGGTGCCCACGGCCGGGCTGACGTCGGGGAAGAACAGTTCGTTGAAGAGGAGGCCGGCGACGATGCCGTAGAGGAAGAAGTCGTACCAGTCGACGACCGCCCCCATGAAGCCGGCCAGGGCCGCTCTCTTTGCCGCACCGGGATTCGTGGTCCCGGCGCCTGCTGCCGTGCTGGGGATGCTGCTCAACTCACACACTCCATTGGATGCTGCGGTTCACCGGCCGGCCGGAGGGCGCGGCTCGAGAAGAGACGGGTGGACACGAGGACAGGCGACTGCCGTACGTTCGGCTGTCGGGTCGAACGGCGCATGCTCCGGGGTGGGGAGCCTGCCGTCGACCGACACCGGAGCCCGCCTGGCGTGAAGGCGATGCCCGAGATCATCTGATCCGCTAGATGGATCGAATGGACCGATTGGCGGGAAGATACGGCCCTGATGGTCCGCAGGCAAGAGTTACCGCAGGATTTCGAACGCACTTCGGGTTCCTACGGTCCACACAACGGACTACCGTCGGGGACAAGGACGCGGCAGACATGCGGCACCAGGTACGCTCCTGTGGGCAACCGGCAGAGGAGGCTGAAGAGTGGCGAGCAGCGGCGCAGGGGCCGACTCGGAGAAGGAGCCGAACGGCACCGGGGTCCGCAGTGTGCGGCGCGCTCTGGACATTCTCGGTCTACTCAGCGAGGAACGGCCGCTCATCACGCTGCGTGGGATCACCGAAACCACCGGTCTGCCGAAGACCACGGTGCTGCGCCTGGTACAGACGCTGGAGGAGAGCGGCCTGCTGTGGTCGGACGGCGGCGGTTACATCGCCGGCCCCGGCCTGTGGCGCTGGGCCTACCTCGCTCGGGGCCAGTGGGAGATCCCCCGCGCCACCCGCAAGGTGATGCGCGACCTGGCGGACCGGCTGGGCGAGACGGTCAACATCTTTGTCCCCCGCGACCTCCACCGCGTCTGCGTGGCCCACGAGGAGAGCCCCCACCCGCTGCGCCACGTCGTCGACGTGGGCGAGGAGCAGCCGCTGTGGGCGGGCGCATCCTCGAAGATCCTGCTGCGCGACGCCCCCGACACCCTGCTGCGCCGACTCGCCCTCGCCTCCTCCCACGACGAGACGTACGCGGACCGGCTGCGCACCTCGGCGCAGGAAGCCGCGCGGCGGGGCTACGCCGTCAGCAACAGCGAGTGGGACGAGGGTCTCACCGCCGTCGCCGTCCCGATCACCAGCGCCTCCGGCGCCGTCATCGCCTCCCTGTCCGTCAGCGGCCCCAACCACCGCTTCCCCTACGACGCCATCGAACGCTTCGCCGCCGAACTGACGGACGCGGCACGCCTCATCTCCGACCAGGGCTTCACACGACCGCTCGGCGGCGGACGCCAGAGCAGGACGACCTGACCGGTCCGGACATCGGCGGATCCCGCCGGGACCGGAAGGCCGGGCAGGACGACAACGGGCACGGGACTGGAAGGCCGGGCAGGACGACAACCGGGCAAAGAGTCCTCACAGTCCGGGGCAAGCGGATGGAACGGCGCAGCCCGCACCATGTCCGTCCTGGCCAATGCATTACTGCAGGTCAGCGATCCAGCGCAGTTTCGAGCCCGTCCGCAGCAGATTGCCGATCCGATGCGCAGACGCTCCGCGCTCATCGACGCATGGACGTGCGCGCCCACCTACGCCGGTTCGGTGAACTGGTCGAACACCATCACCGCGGCCCGGGTGGCGAGGGACCAGCGGTCCCGTCCTTCCGGGTCCTCCAGGTTGGGATGTCCGGCGATCCAGCGCATGTGGAAGCCGTCGAGCAGGGCGGCGATGGTGGTGGCGAGGTGTTCGATCTTGTAGGGCGCGCGCATGCGCAGCCCGTAGGCGTCCAGCAGCGCCTGATACGCCTCGCAGGCGACCTCGGTGAACGACTCGCCGTAGTGTCCCAGGGCATCGCGGACGCGTGGGTTGGCGGCACTGGCGTAGAAGCCGAGCAGCACACGGTAGATCGGGTCCACGCGGTGGTTCTCGTGGTTGTCCGTCAGGACGTCGTTGAGTGCCTCCTGCCAGGTCGTGCCGGCGTCGACCGCCTCCTTGAAACGGCGGATGCTCTCCGGCAGCCCCGGGACCAGTTCGGCCTGTCGGCTGGTGAGGTGGAAGAGGAGATCTGCCTGGAAGTCGGCCTGGGCGGGCCAGATCTGGTAGATGGATCCGGTCGTGATCGCCGGTGCCGTGTCGTCGCCCAGCCTCTCCCGCATGATGCGGGTGGCTTCCTCGGTGACCCGCTTGACGCGGATGTGAGCAAGGGCTGCGGAGACAGCCTCCTCGCTCGTGTCGGAGGCGCCGGCGCAGACGAGCTTGGTGGCCGCTTCCAGCATGAGGGCCCGGGTCTCTTCGGGTGAGCGCCGAGGGAGTCTGCGTCTCACGGCGTGCTCCGTCATGTCCTTCCCTCCCATTGCATGATCGTTAATTCGGTGTGAACCGGGGCGTTGACAGGGCGCCAGCGTACACCTAGATTCCCGATCCGTAAGAAAGTTACGAAACTCGAAAGCGCCGATCGCCTGGCCTTTCGAAGCTCCTCGGGCTGGTCCGAGGCACCGGTCACCCCGGTGCGCCCTCCTGCCCTCCTCCGCCTTCCGCGCCCTCCCCGCATGCCGTGCCGGGCACCGCCCTGCCGTTTTCCGATCCTGGAGGATCCCGCATGCCCGCAATCTCACGCCCCCTCAGACTCGGCCTCGTCTCCGCCGCCATGGCGCCCCTGCTGGGCGTCGCCGCATGCAGCGGATCGGGCACCAACGCACCCTCGTCGTCCGGCGCCTTGGGAGGTGGCTCCTCCGCGACTTCGGACTCCCGCTCGGCGAGTGACGTCGTGACCGACTACCTCGGCTACGTCGGCGGAAAGGCGGGCAAGGCCGACGCCGGCCTCGACCCGGTCGCTCTGGGCTGGGTGAACGTCGAAGGCGGCCCCGGCGGCAACCCCGAAGCCACCCTCGGTGCCCGTGCCGCGGTGAAGTACGTCAACGACAGACTGGGCGGCATCGGTGGGCACCCGCTGAAGCTGAACGTCTGCACGGTGGTGTCCGCCGAGGAGGAGGGACAGAAGTGCGGCCAGCAACTGCTGGGCGACAAAGAAATCTCCGCCATCGGCGTCGGCAATCTCTACCTCGGTGACGCCTCCTTCAACTCCGTGATCGCGGGGAAGAAGCCCGTGCTGGTCGGAGTGGCGACGGGCCCGACCATGCCCACCGCGAAGAACACCTTCAGCACGTTCGGCGACCTGCCGCACATCTTCGGCACCTGGGGCACGTACGCCCGTGACGTGCTGAAGGCGAAGACCGCGGCGGTGATCCACACGAGCACGCCCGGCGACAAGATCGCCTCCGGGGCGGCGGTGAAGGGTCTGAAAGCCGCCGGTCTGAAGGTGAAGTCCGTCGGATTCGACGCGCAGTCGACCGATCTGATCGGCCCGGTCACCGCGGCCGGGGCGAACACCGCGGATGTCGTGGTCCCCATCTCCATCGGTGGCGGATGCGTCGGAATCGCCAAGGCACTGAAGCAGCTCAATGTCACCAAGCCGGTGGTCTCCACGCCGCTGTGCATGTCCCCCGATGTCGCCCAGGGGCTCGGAGGGGACCTGCCCACCTGGACGTACGGCGTCGCCCAGACGCTGCCGATGGACTCCTCGGCCGCCGACTCCAAGGCGTTCCTGAAGGCCTCGGCGCAGGCGGGGCTGGGCAACGGCGATCAGTCCAAGGTCTTCGCGCCGCTGGGCTGGAGCACGATCCTGACGTACGCGAAGGTGCTCAACGCCATCAGCCCGGACAAGATCACCCCCGCGTCGGTGACCGAACAGCTCAAGAAGTTCCCCGGGCCGGTCATCATGGGCGCCGCCGAGGTCGAGTGCGGCAAGTACCCGGACGCCCCCGCCGTCTGCAACGACCAGGCCAGGTTCTACCAGTACGAAGGCAAGGGCGAGTTCAAGCCCCTGACCGACTGGATCCGCCCGCCCCAGTGAGCCCCCGCCCGCCCCGCCGCCGCTGAGGTCGCAGCCCTCGCAGGACGCAGCCTCAGCAGCGCGGACTCGCGGATGTGCGGACTCATGACAGGAGTCATGAATTGGAACAGATCCTGCTCTTCGCCGTGCTCGGCCTCGGCCAGGGGGCACTGATCGCCGGCATCGCGCTCGGCGTGGTGGTCACCTACCGGGGCTCGGGCATCATCAACCTGTCCACCGGCGCGGTCGCCATGGCCTCGGCCTATGCCTTCTGGGCCCTGACCACCGGTTTCTTCGGGCTCACGCTGCCCGTCGGGCCCGCTCTTGCCGGGGCCCTCGCGGTCGCGCTCGCCGTCGGAGTGCTCACAGAGGTGGCGGTCTTCAAGCCGCTGCGCACCGTCTCGCCCCTGGCCAAACTCGCGGCCTCCCTCGGCGTCCTGCTCACCCTGCAGGCCACCGTGCTCCTGGTCTTCGGGGTGCAGCCGCAGCAGGCACCGAGCATCCTTCCGGCCGGCACCGTCACCATGCTGGGCATCACCACACCCTCCGACCGCTTCGTCCTGGCCGGACTGGTCGTCGTGATCGCCCTGGTCCTCGGGGCCCTGTACCGGTGGAGCCGCTTCGGCCTGGCCACCCGCGCGGCCTCGGAGAACGAACAGGCCGCTCTTCTGGCAGGCCTGTCGCCCAACAGCGTCTCGATGGCCAACACACTCCTGGCCGCCCTGGTCGCCGGGCTGCTCGGTGTCCTGGCCGCGCCCATCGTGCAGGTCGACTCCATGACGCTCCCCCTGCAGGTGGTCCCGGCCCTGGCCGCCGCCCTCTTCGCCGGGTTCACGTCGCTGTGGATCGCCTGCACCGCGGGCATCCTCATCGGAGTGCTCCAGTCGATCGTGTACTACCTGTCCACGCAGAGCTGGTTCCCGACCGACAACGGCAACGCCATGCCCGGCCTCCAGCAGCTCCTCGTCTTCGCCCTGATGGTCGTCGCCCTGTACGTGCGGGGTGCCGGTCTGCCGCGCCGCGGTGAACTCGTCGAACAGCGACTGCCCGCGGTGCCCCTGCCCGAGCGACTGCTACGCCCCGCCTTGACGGCCACCGCGGTCGCCGCCGCCGCACTGATAGTGCTCCCGTTCGACTTCCGCCAGGCACTCACGAACTCGTTGATCGGCATGGTCATCGTCCTGTCCTACGTCGTCATCACCGGCTACGTCGGACAGATCTCCGTGATGCAGCTCGCGCTCTCCGGAACCGCGGGTTTCGTCCTCTCCCACCTCTCGGTCCGGCGGGGGATCCCGTTCCCGTTCTCCGCCCTCGGCGCGATGGTGCTGGCCACACTGCTCGGAGTGGCCGCGGGCGTCTCCGCCCTGCGGGTGCGGGGAGTGAGCCTGGCCGTCGTCACCCTGGCCGCGGCCCTGGCCATGGAACAGGCGCTGTTCAACAACACCTCGTTCGGCGGAACGGCCGGAGTGTCCGTACCCCCGCCGCGCCTGTTCGGGATCGACCTCGGACCGAAAGCGGACTTCCGCGGCCTGGACGGCAACGAACCCAGCCCCATGTTCGGCTTCCTCGTGCTGGCCGTCACCGTCGCCCTCGGACTGTACGTCGCCCATCTCAGGCGCACCGGGCTCGGCCGGCGGATGCTCGCCGTCCGCTCCAACGAGCGCGCCGCCGCGGCAGCCGGTGTCGACGTGCGGGCCGTGAAGATCGCCGCGTTCACGATCAGTTCCTTCATCGCCAGCGCCGCCGGCACCCTCTACGGCTACAACTTCGGCTCGGTCAGCGCCGCCCGGTTCACCGCGCTGGCCGCCCTCGGCCTGATCGGTTTCGCCTACATCGGCGGCATCACCATGGTGTCCGGAGCCGTGATCGCGGGGCTGATGTCCACCGAGGCGCTGCTGCCCCATGCGCTGGACAAGTGGTTCGGGATCAAGGGGACTTGGGCCCTGCTCTTCGGCGGCGTCTCCCTGATCGTGACGCTGATCGCCAACCCCGACGGCATCGCGGGCGCCGCCCACCGCCGGGGGACGGCGAAGAGGGCGAGACGCGCGGCGGCCACGACCGGACCACCGGCCGACAACGCATCCGCCGTCGGCTCCCCGGAGATCCACCTCGGCCGTACCACTGCCGACGCCAAGGAGGTCGCACCGTGAACGTGCTCTCTGTCCAGCAGCTGGGCGTCAGCTACGGCGGCGTCCACGCGCTCAGCGATGTCTCCCTGGAGGTCGGCGAGGGCCAACTCGTGGGGCTCATCGGCCCCAACGGGGCCGGCAAGACCACCTTCGTGGACGCGGTCACGGGTCTCGTCGCCGCCCGGGGAAGGGTGGAACTGGATGGCAAGGACCTGACCGGACGGCCGCCCCATGTACGAGCCCGCCGAGGGCTCGCCCGCACCTTCCAGAGCAGCGAACTCTTCGAAGACCTCACGGTCGCGGAGAACCTCCAGGTCACGGCGGACCCTTCGAGGTGGTGGACCACGCTCGGCGAGACCTTCGGCCGCCGCCCGTCCCCGAACCCCGCTGTCCCTCAGGCCCTCGCGGCCCTGGGACTCGAGGACCTGGCCGACGCCTCGGCACACGAACTGTCCCAGGGCAGACGCAAACTCGTCGGTGTGGCACGGGCCTTGGCAGCCCGCCCCCGCATCATCTGTCTCGACGAACCCGCGGCCGGCCTGGACACGACGGAGAGCGCCGAACTCGGACGCAGACTGCGCGCGGTCGCTGAGGCCGGCACCGCGCTGCTCCTCATCGACCACGACATGAGCCTCGTGATGGGCATCTGCGACCAC
The DNA here is from genome assembly GCF_040782645.1 of Streptomyces sp. HUAS ZL42. GTDB lineage: Bacteria > Actinomycetota > Actinomycetes > Streptomycetales > Streptomycetaceae > Streptomyces. The sequence continues at coordinate 6,537,191 of NZ_CP160403.1, read as the reverse complement.
GTCGTCGTCCTGGAGTTCGGCAAGGTGATCGCCTCCGGGACACCGGCACAGGTCCGAACCGACCCCGCCGTCGTGACCGCCTACCTCGGGGCATCCGCCGTCCAGCCCGCCACCGCGTCCGGCACTTCGGCCGGTGGCTCCGCCAAGGCCCTCACCAGCACACCGGAGACACCATGAGCACCCCAGTCCTGAAGGTGGCCGGACTCACCGCCGGATACGACGGAGCCGCTGTCATCCGCGGGATCGACCTCGAAGTGGGCGCGGGAGAGGTCGTCGCCCTCCTCGGGGCCAACGGAGCGGGGAAGACCACCACGCTCAAGACCGTCTCCGCGCTGCTGCGCCCCCTTGCCGGCACGATCACTTTCAACGGAACGGACCTCGGCAGGATCCCGGCGGCGACCCGCGCCCGCCTCGGCATCGCCCACGTTCCGGAAGGACGAGGCATCTTCTCCGGCCTCACGGTGGCGGAACACCTGCGCCTCGGTCACCGGGGCGAGCGCCTCGACCAGGCGGCCGCCCAGCGTTACTTCCCCGCCCTGTCCCGCCTCCAGGACCGCAAGGCGGGACTGCTCTCCGGCGGCGAGCAACAGATGCTCGCCATGGGACGGGCCCTGGCCCGCGGCCCCAAGCTGCTCCTGCTCGACGAGCTCAGCCTCGGCCTGGCACCCATCATCGTCGAGGAGTTGCTGCCCATCGTCAGGCGCTATGCCGACGACACCGGCTGCGGGGTACTGCTCGTCGAACAGCACGTCGGCCTCGCCCTCGACATGGCCGACCGCGGCTACGTCCTCTCCCACGGCGAGATCACCGCGCACGCCGCGGCCCGGGAACTCCGGGCCGACCAGTCCCGGATCCTCGCCGGCTACCTCGGCGAGCAGTACGCCTGACCCGGCCGGCGGCCACAACCGCCGTACACCACAACCGCCGTGAGCCTGAACCGCTCGGGCCGGCCCACCCTCCACAACTCGGCCGGACCCTCAGAGCTGCCCGCGTACCCAAGACAAGGAACCCGATGTTCACCTTCGAAAGCGAAGACGGCGTCCAGATCCACGTGCACGAATGGAAGCCGGAGACGCCCCCGCGAGCCGTCGTCCAGATCGCCCACGGCATGGGAGAGCACGCCGGCCGCTATGCCCCACTCGCGGCAGCACTGACCGCTCAGGGCTACGCCGTCTATGCCAACGACCACCGCGGACACGGGCTGAGCAGGCACGCCGAGCCCGGTCATCTCGGCGACGACGGCTGGAACCGACTCGTCAGTGACATGGTCACCCTCTCAGAGGCCATCCGCGAGGAGCACCCCGGCCTGCCCCTGGTGCTGCTCGGACACAGCCTCGGTTCCTTCGCCTCGCAGCAGTACGTCCTGGACCACGCCCACCTGATCGACGCACTCGCCCTCGCCGGTACCACTGCGGTCGACGTCATGCTCGCGGCACAGGCGCAACAGGCCGCGGAGGGAGGAGACCCGTTGCTCGCGCTCAACGAGGCGTTCCAGCCCAGCCGCACGCCGTTCGACTGGCTCAGCCGGGACGAACCGGCCGTCGACGCCTACCTCGCCGACCCCATGTGCGGCTTCAGCCTCGACGCCCGGGGCATGGCTGACATCACCATAGCCTCGGCGTCACTTGCCCAGCCCAAGGGCATCCCGGCGGATCTGCCCATCTGCGTCCTGGTCGGGGATCACGACCCACTGAACGCCGAACTCTCACGCAGCGACTTGCTTGTCGAACGCTACGGCGAGGCCGGCCTCATCGACGTGACCTATCTCAGGTATCCCGAAGCCCGGCACGAGCTGTTCCACGAGACCAACAAACAGGAGATCGTCAGCGACCTGCTGGCCTGGCTGAACCGCGTCCTCGCCCGCTGACCCCGGCGCTGGAGACAGTGCTGGTCGCGGGCCTTGGTCGGTTACTGCTTTTCCTGGAGAAGCTGCCGGTGTCGATCTCGGTGAGGATGCGACGGAGCGTTTCAGCTTGACGCGGGTGCCTTCGATGTTCTTGGGCATCAGGTCGCGGTCGAAGGCTTCGCAGACATCACGGGCCCGCAGCGGACCAGTGGCCTCGTTGAAGACGGCGGATGGGGGTGTCCGGGTGCTCGGGCAGGTCGGGCGAGGCGGGCTGGGCGTCGTGGTCTCGAACTCTCACGAAGCGGAGTGCCTTACCGACGAGAAGGCCCGTCGTCTTCGCCCGAGGGGGGAGCCGGACGGGCAGTCCCAGTGGACCTCGGCCCGGGACGGCTGCGGCTTCACCGTCACGACATCGGCCTCGGCTTCGTCACGTGGGACGGGGTCAGTGATGGTGACCTCTTTGCCGTAGGCACTCAACCGCCCGCCGCTGCGGGCGCGGGGTGACCGGTGCGTCGATGAGGCGCCGATATGCCCGGCGGAGACGCACGGCGGCCGCACCGCCCGTGCTCGGCGTGGCCTTGTGGGTGCGGCGCCACGCCGACCGCAGACTCAGCGCGTTGCTCTCCGATTTCGAGATCATCCTTTCTGTCCGTCAGACGGGCGCGCGAGAACACATGAACACGAGCCGTCGCCGGATCCGACGACGCTCTGTGACCTCCCGCCAACCGGGCGGGCCCTCCATGCGCAGCATCACATCGTGGATGCTTGCAAGTCGTGGCCCCCGGGGCGAGCCAGGGCCTCGGGGCGGAGCAGGCGGTGCAGTTCGTCGGAGGACAGCAGTCCTCGTCCGAGTACGACCTCGGCCACCGAGCGGTGTGTGGTGAGTGCTTCCTGGGCGGCGGCGCTGGCCTGGGCGTAGCCGATGTGCGGGGTGAGGGCGGTGATGATGCCGATGGTGTTGTGGACGACGGCGTGGAGGTGTTCCCGGTTGGCGGTGATGCCGACGACGCAGCGCTCGGCCAGGGTCAGGCAGCCGGCCTGCAGGTTGGTGAGACTTTCGAACAGGCAGTGGGCGATGAGCGGTTCGAACGCGTTGAGCTGGAGCTGACCGGCTTCGGCGGCCATGGTGATGGCCATGTCGTTGCCGATGACCTTGAAGGCGATCTGGTTCACGACTTCGGGGATGACCGGGTTCACCTTGCCCGGCATGATGCTGGAGCCCGCCTGTCGCGGCGGGAGGTTGATCTCGCCGAGGCCGGCACGCGGGCCGGACGAGAGCAGCCGCAGGTCGTTGCAGGTCTTGGAGAGCTTGACCGCGATGCGCTTGAGCACACCGGACAACTGGACGAAGACACCGGCGTCCTGGGTGGCCTCGACCAGGTCGGGGGCGACGGACAGCTCCAGACCGGTGATGTCACGCAGATGCGCGCAGGCCAGTGCGGCGTAGTCGGGGTGGGAGTTGAGACCGGTGCCGATCGCGGTGCCGCCCAGGTTGATCTCCCCCAGCAGGGCACGGGCCTCGGCGAGGCGCTGCTCGTCCTCGCCCAGCGTCTGCGCGTAGGCCCCGAACTCCTGGCCGAGGGTCATCGGCACCGCGTCCTGCAGCTGGGTACGGCCGGTCTTGACGACGTCGGCGAACTCCTCGGCCTTCGTCTCGAAGGCGTGCCGCAGTGTGGCCATGGCACGCTCCAGGCGTTGAGTGGTCTCGTGCAGGGCGACCTTGAGGGCGGTGGGGTAGGCGTCGTTGGTGCTCTGCCCGGCGTTGACGTCGTCCAGGGGGTGCAGGTGCCGGTACTCGCCGCGGCTGTGCCCGAGGAGCTCCAGTGCCCGGTTGGCGATGACCTCGTTGGCGTTCATGTTGGTGGAGGTGCCCGCGCCGCCCTGGAACACATCGACGACGAACTGGTCGTGGAGCCTTCCGGAGCGGATCTCCTCACAGGCGCTGATGATCGCTTCGGCCTTCGCGGGGTCCAGCAGGTCCAGGTCGCGGTTGGCCGCCGCCGCGGCCTGCTTGACCGCTGCCAGGCCGTTGACCAGGTCGCGGTAGGCGGAGATGCGGATGCCGGTGATGGGGAAGTTGTGCACCGCCCGGAGGGTGTGTATGCCGAAGTAGGCGTACTGCGGTACGGGTTCGTCCCCGAGAAGGTCGTGCTCGATGCGGAACGGGTCCTCCGCCATGATGCGTACTCCTGAATCCGGCCGCGAGGGCCAGGCTTGGGGTGATGGCCGGCGTGGTGCCGCTGGGACGTCCAGCCGACCGTTGGGGAGATGAGCCGTCGACGCGGCGGAACGGCCCGGGGCGGGTGAGGAACCCCACGCCGCCGACCCGGGCGGGTCCGCGAACTGCGACCGCTCGGCCGGGGGTTCGGGTCAGACGGAACCGACCGGCTCGGCCGCCGGAGCGACGGCGGTGTCGCCGCCCTTCGTGGACCCCGTCCTACGGCCGCTGCCGATCTTGCGCCGCAGCCATTGGGCGACGGCGTCGAGCGCCATGTTGAGGAGGATGAAGATCGAAGCCACCAGCATGGCCGCCGGGATGACGTTGGAGAAGTTCGCGGCGATTCCGTTCAGGCCGCGGTCGACCAGCTCGTCGTAGCCGACGATGAACCCGAGGGCGGAGTCCTTGAGCAGCACGACGAACTGGCTGACGATGGCCGGCATCATCGCGGTGATCGCCTGCGGTAGAAGGATGAGGCGCATGACCTTGCCCTTGCGCATGCCGAGCGCCTGCGCCGCCTCCCTCTGCCCCGACGGGAGGCTCTTCACGCCCGCCCTGAGGGTCTCCGCGATGACCGAGCCGTTGTACAGGGTGAGGCCGAAGACCACGGCGGTGAACGGGGAGACGTTGACCCCGATGATCGCGTAGGAGCCGAAGAAGGCGAAGAAGATGAGCAACAGCAAGGGGACCGCGCGGAAGAACTCCACGATCGACGCGGCGGGGACGCGGATCCAACGGTGCTCGGACAGCCGGGCTGTGGCGAACACCAGCCCGAAGACGGCTGAGAACACGATGCCCAGCGCCGCGGCCTGGAGCGTGCCGAGCAGGCCGGGCACGATGAAGGTCGTCCAGACCTCGCCCCGCAGCAGGGGCCGCCACTTCTCCGCGTCCCACTGCTGCTTGGCGTCGAACCGCGTGTAGATCACGTACGCCAGGCCGGCCAGCGCGACGGCGAAGACCGCGGCCAGCAGCCGGTTGCGGCGCATACCCCGCGCGCCCGGGACCTCGTACAGGTTCGCGTGGCTCATCGGGCCACCTCCAGGCGACGGGAGAGCCAGCCGAAGAACAGGCCGGTCGGGAGGCACAGCACGACGAAGCCGGCGGCGAACCCGAGGAAGATCTGGATCACTTGGTCGCCATACACCTCGATCATCTCCCGCATCCGGACGGATGCCTCCGCGACACCCGCCACCAGGGCGATGGTCGTGTTCTTGGTCAGGGCGATCAGGATGCTTCCCAGCGGCATGATCACCGCACGGAACGCCTGGGGCAGGACTATGAGCCGCAACGTCTGGACGAAGCTCAGCCCGGCCGCCCGTGCCGCCTCCGTCTGCCCCAGGGGGACGGTGTTGATGCCCGCCCGCAGGGCCTCGCACACGAACGCCGACGTGTACGCGGTCAGGCCGACGACGGCGAGCCAGAAGTTGTTGGTGTCGATGCGGTCGGAGAACTCCACACCGAGGTTGGCGCCCACACCCAGGCTGGTGAACAGCAGGATCAGAGTGAGCGGTGTGTTGCGTGCCACGGTCACGTACACCCGGGCCGCGGCGCGCAGTACCGGAAGCGGGGAGACCCGCATGCCCGCGAGAACGGTACCCAGGGTGAGAGAGCCGAGCGCGCTGAAAACGGTGAGTCGCAGGGTCATCCAGAACGCGGCGAGGATCGTCCCTCGCTCGGCTATCAGTGCGTCCATCAGGGCCTTACTTCGTCGGGGCGGGCAAGGGCCGGGCGGTTGCCTGCCGTCGCCGGTTGCCCGCCGTCCAGCGGTTGCTGTCAGTACCGGTCGAGGAGCGGAGTCGCGGGGACCTGGAATCCGGACGGTCCGAGATTGGACTGCACCGCGGCCTTCCAACTGCCGCCGAGGAACATCCTGTTCAGGGCGTCGTTGATCGCGTCCCGGCCCTTCTTGTCGTCCTTCTTCAGGCCGATGCCGTACTTCTCGGTGCTGAAGGTCTTGCCGACCAGCCTGAGCTTGCCGGGGTGCTGCGACGCGTAGCCGGCCAGGATGGCGTTGTCGGTGGTGATCGCGTCGAGCTGACCACCCAGCACCCGGTCCACGCAGGCCGAGTAGCTGCGCTCCTCCTGGAGTTGCACATCCTTGGCGAAGGCGTCCTTGATCTTCTGGGCGGAGGTCGAGCCCGCGACCGAGCACAGCTTCTTGCCGTTGAGCGACTCGGGGCCGGTGATGGACTTGTCGTCGGAGCGGACCAGCAGGTCCTGGCCCGCCACGAAGTACGGCCCGGCGAAGGAGACCTTCTCCTTGCGGGCGTCGGTGATGGAGTAGGTGGCCACCACCATGTCGACCTGCCCCTGCTCCAGGAACGCCTCGCGGTTGGCCGAGACGGTCTCCTTGAAGGTGATGTTCTTCGCGTCCACCCCGAGGGCCTCGGCGACATAGGTGGCCACGTCGATGTCGAGGCCCTTGAAACTGCCGTCGGGGGTGCGCAGTCCCAGGCCCGGCTGGTCGGCCTTCACGCCTATGACGAGCTTCTTGTCGTTCTTGGCCTTGTCGACGACGGACGCGTTGCTGTTGCTTTCGCTACCGCCCCCGCAGGCGCTGGTGCCCAGCGCGACCATCACGGTGGTGAGAGCGGCAGCGATCAGTCTCTTGGACATGGTGAACCCCTGGTTCCCGTTGTGAGTGGATAGGCGTGGCTGCGTCGGCGCGAGGGCCGGCTCAGTGGGTGAGGATCTTGTCGAGGAACGACCTGGCGCGTTCGCTGCGCGGGTGGGAGAAGAAGGCGTCGGGGCTGTTCTGCTCCACGATCTGGCCGTCGGCCATGAACACCACGCGGTCTGCGGCCCGGCGGGCGAAGCCCATCTCGTGCGTGACCACGAGCATCGTCATGCCGTCGCGGGCCAGGGACGTCATCACGTCCAGCACCTCGTTGACCATCTCCGGGTCGAGCGCGGAGGTCGGCTCGTCGAAGAGGATCACCTTGGGGTCCATGGCCAGGGCCCGGGCGATGGCCACCCGCTGCTGCTGACCTCCCGACAGCTGGGCGGGGTACTTGTCGGCCTGGCTGGCGATGCCCACGCGGTCGAGCAGTTCGCGGGCGCGCTGCTCGGCGGCCTTCCGGTCCTGCTTGAGGACCTTCACCGGGGCGATGGTGACGTTCTCCAAGACTGTCTTGTGGGCGAAGAGGTTGAACCCCTGGAACACCATGCCGACCTCGGCGCGCAGCCGCGCCAGTTGCCTGCCCTCGGAGGGCATGGGCGTGCCGTCGATCATGATGATGCCCGAGTCGATGGTCTCCAGCCGGTTGATGGTGCGGCACAGAGTGGACTTGCCGGACCCGGAAGGTCCGATCAGCACGACGACCTCACCCCGGCTCACCGCCAGGTCGATGTCCTGCAGAACGTGCAGTCGGCCATAGTGCTTGTTGACCTTGTCGAGCACCACCAGATGGGTGTTCGCCTCCTGCTGCCGTCCTGCCGGCAGGTTCTTGGTCATGGGCACACGCCTCTCCCTTTGCTGGTGATCCGCCTCCGCGATGCCGTTCCCGGTGGCGATGGCGATACCGTAGGAGCGGCTTTTCGCCGCAAGGGACTTGTGCGCCTTGTGCTCAGCGCGAGGGCGCTGGAGGCATCGATGCGGCCGTCCGGCCCGGCGGACGGCGCGCACTCACGACGTCCGGGCGCACCGATGCCGTACGGCTCGCCGCCGAAGGGGCTGCCCAGCAGCCGTACGGAGTCGGGGTGTTCGCCTGGCGTTCCGGCGGGATCCGGCATGCGGAAGCCCGGGCCCGCGGCCCCCGTGGGAGCGGCTTGTCGCCGCAAGGGAGTTGTGTGGCTGTGCTCAGCGTGAGGGCGTCGGTTTGGCCGTCCTGGGGGACACGCCCATCACGCCGATGGTGTTCCTGAAGACCTCGTCCCAGCGCCCGTCGGTCAGGAAACGGCGGATCAGGCCGTTGAGATAGTCACGGAAGACGCTGTCGCCGCGGCGTACACCGATGCCGTACGACTCCCCGCCGAAGGGGCTGCCCAGCAGCCGTAGGGAGTCCGGGTGTTCGCTCATCAGCCCCAGCAGTATCGAGTCGTCGGTGCTGATCGCGTCGATCCGCCCCTCAAGCAGGGGAGACACACACTCGCTGTAGTTGTCCACCACCACCAGCCGGGCCTGCGGAAGCCGGGCCCGCAGCCGCTCCAGGGGGGTGGAACGGGCGCCCGTGCACACCGTTTTGCCGAGGAGGTCGGCGACGGTGTGCATGTCCGTGTCCGTGCTGCGGACCAGTACGTCCTGCCCCGAGTGGTAGTAGGGGTCGGTGAAGTCCACCAGCTTGCGGCGCTCGTCGCTGATCGAGTACGTGGCCACGACGATGTCCGCCACGCCCCGGTCGAGGAAGTCCTCCCGGTTGCGGGGCATCGTCTCGATGAACCGGATGTTGTGCTCACTGCCGGTGAGGTCCTGGGCCACCATGCGGGCGATGTCCGCGTCGAAACCGGTGATCCACCCCGTCGAGGGGTCCTTGTACCCGAACAGCGGCAGGTCGAACTTGATGCCGGCGGTGAGCACGCCCCGCTCCCTGATGCGGGCCATGGTCGAGTCCTTGGGGAACCGTGCCACGGAGCCGTCCCGGCCCGCCGGGCCGCAGGCACCGAGCACCAGACCACCCAGGGCGGACAGCACGGTTCTGCGGACGATCACGGCGCCCACAGGCGGTAGCGGTGCTGGGGCCGGCCCGTCGCGCCGTAGCGCAGGCTCTCCTCGACCTGCCCCTGCTCGGTGAGGTACTCCAGGTATCGCCGGGCGGTCGCCCTGCTGATCCCCACCGCCTCGGCGGTCTCCTGCGCCGACAGGTCCGACTCGGCGGCGGCCAGCGCATCGAGTATCGACTGCTCGGTGGGGGCCGAGACCTTCTTGGGGCGGTTGACCGGGTCGAGGTGCAGCGAGCGGAAGATCCGGTCGATCTCCTGCTGTTCCACCGCCCGCTCGCCCCAGGACAGGTGCGCCAAGGCCGCCGCGTACCGGTTGAGCGTCTGCTCCACCGTCCCGGTCCGGGTCGGCTTGACCAGGTAGTGCAGGGCGCCGCGCTGCATGGCCGCGCGCACGGCGGCCGAGTCCCTCCGGCCCGAGATCACGATGATGTCCGGCGACGGACGCCCGGGCTGGTGGAGCTGGTGCGCCATGTCGAGCCCCGGCATGTCGGGCAGATGAAGATCCAGGAGTATCAGGTGCGGAGCGAAGCGGCGTGCCGCCGCCAACCCCTCGCGGCCCGTGTGGGCGATCGCCACCACCCTGAAACCGGGAATGCGGTTGACCTGCGCACGCAGGGTGGCGGTGACGACCGGGTCGTCATCCACGATGAGAAGGGTGATGTCCGTCACCGCCATCGCCATGCTCCTCCCGATGTGGCGGCCATGCCGACGCTGCAGGGCCACAGGATTCCGGACCGAGGGGCGTGTCCTGGGCCTTTTGTTCCTTGTGCTCACGGCGTCGCGCCAATTGTTGACGGTCCGCATTAGCATCTGGCAACACTCGCCGCACGACCGCGGCACAACTGTTAGGTCCACCCGTTCCGCCGGAGGTGAGCGCGCTGGGATGGCGATCTGCCGTGACCGGACGGCGCGCGTCCGCACGGTCCGGTCGAGGCGGTGACGGCGACCTGCGCTGGCTGCTGGCGGTGGCCCTGCTGTGGGTCCTGCTCGGACTGCTTCCGCTCGGCCTCCTGACCTCGTCCAGCATCAGGCTGTCCGATCAGGCGGTACGCAGTGAGGTGCGCGACCGGGTCCAGACGACGGCCTCGGTGAGCCAAGTCGTGGTGGAGCAGCAGATCGGCTCGCTGAAGCAGCTCGTCAGCGCGTACGCCGAACGACCGGGCGTCCGCTCCGCCGTCGCGCCGGGCTCCGGCACGCCCAGGCCGGCCCTGGCCGACACCCTCCGGGAACTGGCGCGGATGCGGGCCGGCATCAGCGGCGTGATCGTCACCCGTGCCGACGGACGGCTGATCGGCGCGCAACCGCCCAGCGAGTTGGTATCGGACGTGCGCGGCACCGACTGGTACCGCGCGGTCAGCAGGCAGAAACAGGCCTATGTGTCCCAGGCGTACACGCCCGCCATGCGGGGCGTGTCGCGGGCGGTGGCCGTCGCAGCCCCGATCCGGGACTCCCGCGGTCGGCAGGTCGGCATCCTGGCCGTCGTCTACAGCCTGGACGCCATCCAGACCTTCGCCTCGGAGGCGGCCGCGGCCCAGGGGATCCAACTGCTCATCACGGACCAGACCGGTGTCCTGGTGGCCGACCCGAGGGGCAAGCTGTACGCGCTCACCTCCCTGCGCGAGGACCCTCGGGTGGACGCGGCACTGGCCGGCCGTACGCTCTTCACCACCCAGCGCGGCTTGGACGGGCTGGTGCTGTCGGCCTCCCGGCCCATTCCCGGCATCGGCTGGACGGTCACCGCGGAGGTGCCCGCCGGCGAGGCGCTGGCCTCCGCCGGACGGCTGCGCAACCGGGTGCTGACCGTCGCGGCCCTCCTCGCCGCACTGATCCTGGTCGGGCTGGTCTTCCAGATCCACACCAGCCGCGGCCGTCGGCGGGCGCAGCGGACCCTGGCACGGTACGCGCAGGCACTGGCCCGGGCCCGGGACGAGGCCGTGACCGCGTCAGCGGCGAAGTCCGAGTTCCTGGCCAAGGTCAGCCATGAGATCCGCACGCCGATCAACGGCGTCCTCGGGATGAACGCCCTGCTGCTCGACACCCGGCTGGACGACGAGCAGCGGCACTACGCGGGCACCGTGCAGGAGTCCGCGCAGAACCTCCTGCGTCTGCTGGACGACTTCCTCGACCTGTCGAAGATCGAGGCCGGCCGGCTGCGCATCGAGGCCGTGCCCTTCGACCTGCCGCGGCTGTGCGACGAAGTGGTGGCGCCGTTCGCCCCGAACGCCCACCGGCAGGGGCTGTGGCTCACGCTGCACCTCGCCGAGGACCTGCCCCAGCACGTCCTGGGCGATCCGGTGCGGCTCCGGCAGGTGCTGACCAACATCCTCGGCAACGCGCTGAAGTTCACCGTCCAGGGCGGTATCGACCTGGAGGTCGCGCTGGAGGGGCCGGCCTCCGCGCCGGGCGGTCCACCTGCCGCCGACCCGGCGGTCCTGCGGTTCACCGTCACCGACACGGGCATCGGGGTCGGCCCCGAGGACCGCGACCGCGTCTTCGAGACCTTCCGCCAGTTGGACTCCCCCATCACCCGCCGCACCGGCGGCAGCGGTCTGGGCCTCGCCATCAGCCAGCAGCTGGTCGAGCTGATGGGAGGCAGGATCGGGCTGGACAGCGTGAAGGGAGTGGGAAGCCGCTTCTGGGTGACCCTGCCGGTGCCCGTCCTCACCTGGACCGCCCCGGCCACCGGACAGCTCGACGGCCGCCGCGTGATCATCGCGGACGCGGACGACGAGAGCCGCGCCCTGGCCGACCGCATGCTGACCGGCGCGGGTCTGGCGGTGGACCAGGCGGCGGACGCGGCGGCTGCCCTGGCGGCGCTGCGCGGCGCGGCTGCCGACGAGACACCCTTCGACCTGGCCGTGATCGATCTGCAGATGACGCTCGACGGAGGCGGCTCGCTCGCCGAAGCCGTCCTCACCGACCCCCTGCTCGGTGCCACCGGTGTCATCGTGCTGCTCAGCCCGGGACGCACCGGGGCCGCGTGGCCGGCCGCCTCCCGGCCGCAGGAGCGGGCCGTCCAGTCGGTCACCCGCCCGGTGAGCCGCCGCCGACTGCTGGCGGCGGTCGAGAACACCCTGGGTACGGATGGCGACCAGGGGGGCCACCCGGACCTTGTGCAGCACAGCGTGCCCAGGCCGGGGCACCGGGCGTCCACCGCCGCGGAGACGACGGTTCGCATCCTGGTCGCCGAGGACGACGAAGTCAGCTCCCAGGTGGCCCAGCTGGTGCTGCGGCGGGCCGGCCACCATGTCGACGTGGTCGGCGACGGCGAGCAGGCGGTGCGGTCGGCGCTCCACGGCCGGTACGACCTCGTCCTCATGGACTGCCAGCTCCCCGGGATGGACGGCCTCGCGGCCACCACCGAGATCCGGCGGCGCCAGCCGGACGGTGAACGCGCTGCGATCGTCGCCATGACGGCGGCGGCCATGCCGGACGACCGCACCCGTTGTCTGGAGGCAGGCATGGACGACCACCTCACCAAACCCGTGGACTGGCAGCAGGTGCTCGCCCGGGTCCCCGTCTGGACGGGGATGCGCACCGGCGAGCCCACCGGGCCGGAGGAACCGGAGATCACCGCACAGCTGTCGGACATGCCCCCGGAGGCAGTCGCCGAGATCGCCGAGGCCTTCGCCACCGCGGCCCCGGAGACCCTGCGGCGTCTCCGGGACGCCGTGGACTCGGGGGACTTCCACACGGCGGGCATGGCGGCGCATCGCCTCCAGGGCAGCTGCGCCACCGTCGGGGCCTCCCGCGCCGCGGACCTCTGCCGGCGCCTCGAACAAGCCGCGCACACTCGCTCCCCGATGTCGACCGGCGATGACGCGCTGGCCCGGCTCGACCACGAGCTGCGCCTGGCCGTTGACGAACTTCGGGGCCTGACCGGGAAGGGCCGGGCCGACTGAGGGTGCGATCGGCCTGTTCCGCGACCCGCAGATCGAGATCCATCGAGGCGGTCATGAGGTCGGCGATGCCTCGTCGGCGCGCCGCCGGTGCTGATGGCGGTGGTCGACCCGGTGACTCGCGGATGCGAAGGAAGGCCGGGTGACACGGGAGGACGAGACTCATGGACGTGCTCGACACCGACCGGCTTGGTGGGGCGAGGAGCGGTGGCCGGGAAACGGCCGGCGACCCGAGACTGGGCGCATTTGCCAACAGCCAATCGCCCCGGCCCGTCACAACCGACGTACACCACCCCGAGACCCCCTCATCGCCACTGAGGGTGAGCTCCACCTGAGCCGGGCGCACTCGGAGCGTGCGTGTCGCCTCAGTACCAGACGGAGAACGTGGCGTCGGCTCTGCAGGTGGCGGTGGAGATCGGGTCGATGCGCAGTGCGTAGTTGTAGTGCCGGATGTAGCGGTCCGGGTGGCTGTGGGAGCGGAACGACGACCAGGACGGGTCGGCGAGCCCGGCGGTCCTGTGGAAGGTGGCGTCCTGGGCGAACCTCGTGGTGCCGTCGTTGGTGTCCAGCCGCAGCTGGTAGAAGGAGTGCCGCAGATAGCGGGTCGGCTGGTTGAGGGACTGGAAGGAGACGCCGGAGGGGTCGGCCAGCCCCGGCACCAGTTTCCATTGCGAGTCGGTGTAGGGGTCGAACGGGTACGGGTCGATGCGGCCGAGGGAATCGACCTGCCGCCAGTATCTGTCCGGGAAGTTGTAGGACTTCAGCCGGTTCCAGGCAGGTCTTCCCCACTTGGCGACCATGTTGTCGTACACCGTCTGGGGGATCGGCTTGATGTCGGCGTGCTTGGAGTTCAGCGGCTGGGTGTAGACGCGCCGGTCGGTGGCGGTCCAGGTGCCGGTGGAGAGGTCGTTGGTCTGCCAGGTGTAGAAGAGCGCGTTGGCGTCGCCCCACAGGTACCAGGTGCCGGAGGCCTCGGCGAGGATCGGGCCCTCGATGCCTCCCTGCGGCGCCAGGCCCGAGGTGAACTGGGTGAAGCTGCCGGGGGCGAGGGAGGTGGACCTCGCCCCCACCAGGCTGTTGCGGCCCTTGTAGTACAGGTAGTTGACGCCGTTCACGTCCTTGGCCAGGGTGCCGTCGATGATGTCGTAGCCCGGGTCGAAGAAGACCTGCGGTGCCGTCACCGTCTGGAAGTCCGTTGTGTAGTTCACCATGATCACGTTGTGTCCGCTGCTGTTGACGGCCGAGTAGATGAGGGCGTACTGGCCGCGGGAGGGGTCCCAGAAGGCTTCGGGCGCCCAGGTGTGGGTGGCCATGTCGTGCAGTTTCAGCAGGCGGTAGTTGTCGAAGGAGCGCAGGTCGGCGGAGTCCCAGACGTGGATGTACGGGGTCTTCTTGGTCCAGTCGGTGCCCTTCAGATTGGTCGCCATGACGACGAAGGTGCCGTCCTGCTTGGGCAGGATGAAGGGGTCGCGCAGACCGCCGTCGCCCGCGGTCGGGGTCACGACGGGGTTGTTCTGGTTCAGCGGCATCCATTGCAGCGCGTCGGTGCTGACCGCGAGGTGCAGGCCGTAGTCCGTGCCGAGGTTTCTCGGTGACTGGGTGAAGTAGGCCATGACGAACGGGTAGGCCGTCGCGGCGCTCGCGGACCGGCTGCCGAGGGTCAGCACGCCGGTGGTGGACAGCGGCACGGCCGCGGCCATGCCGAGGAAGAGCCGGCGCGACGGGAGGGGGGTTGCACTCATCTGGTGCCTCCGGGGCGTAGGAAAGGTGCGGGCGGATCCAGAACCTGTGGGCGACCCCGGCCTGGAGCCGCCCACAGGTTCGATCCCTCGTCAGCTCCAGGGAGCCGCGGTGAGCCAACTGGTGCCTGGGCCCACGCTCTTGTGTTGTCCCAGGCCTTGGTGCCGCCATGAGGGCCGTGCGGACGTGGGGGATTGGGGTGACGCATCCGCGCCGGCGCCGACCTGGAGGCGCCGGCACCCCTGTCGGTGCGGGTCAGTTCGTCACACGGAAGGTGGCGTCACTGCGGGCTGTCGCGGTGGTGATCGGGTCGAGGCGCAGCTGGTAGGCGTAGTGGCGGATGTAGCGGTCGGGGAAGTTGTACGACTGGAACGACGACCAGGTGGCGTCGGCGAGGCCGTCGGCCTTCCGGAAGGTGGCGTCCGCGGCGAACTGGCTGCTGGCGTCGTTGAGGGCGAGCTGGAAGTCGTACCTGGCGTGGCGCAGGAAGTAGCCGGGGTAGTTCACCGACTCGAAGGAGACGGTGCCGGTGCCCGCCAGGCCGGGCCTGATCCGGAACTGGGAGTCCTCGACGGGGCTGACGTTCGGGTCGATGCGCACGTCGAAGTCGATCTGGCGCACGTACCGGTCCTGGAAGTTGTACGACTGCAGCCGCTGCGCCGGGGTGTTGGGCCAGCGGGCGAGCACGCGGCTCTCCTCGGCGGCCGTGAGGGTCATGATCGCGCCGTGGCGCTTGGGGGTGCCGCCCATGTCGTAGCTGGTCGCATCCTGCGGCCGGTAGGTGCTGACGTCGAACGGGTTGGTCGTCAGGATCGGCCTGTACTCGCGTACGCCTTGGGGGTTGTTGTAGTCGATGTAGAGGGCCCACTCGTCGCGGTCCCTGAACTTCATCCAGACCGGGCCTTCGACCACGTTGCCGGTGAGGCCGATGCTGGAGAGGTTGCCGAGGTTGGTCCACGTCCCGAGGATCGAGTTGCTGCCCTCGACGTTGTTCTGGCCGTCGCCGGAGACCCGCAGGTAGCGGTAGGGGCCGGTGCCTGCGGGCACCTCGGTCATCTGGGTGTCGACGACCGGGGTGCTGCCGGGCGGGTCGATCCAGATCTGCGGGGTGGTGATGGTGCGGAAGTCCTTGGTGCGGGCGGCGTAGATGCGGTACTTGAAGATGCCGTTCACCGAGGCGTTCGTCGCCCAGTACAGGACGTAGTCGTTGGTCTCGGGGTTGAAGATCGCCTCCGGCGCCCACGCGTTCTTTCCGCCGGGGATCAGTCCGGCGGCGCCGAGCAGCCACGGCTTCGACCAGGTCACCAGGTCGGTCGACTCCCACACCACGAAGTTGGGGCTGCCGTTGGTGTACGTCGAGCCGCAGCGGACGCACAGGTCGGTCGCGATGATCCAGTACTTGCTGTCGTCGGGAGAGCGCACCAGTGCGGGGTCGCGCACCCCCTTCGTGCCGATTGTGGAGTTCAGGACCGGCGCTCCGCCGTTGAGGTCACTCCAGTGCAGGCCGTCCGTGCTGTGCGCGAGGTACAGCATCTGACCGGTCGCGGAGTCGCCGGTGAAGTGCACCATCAGGTAGCCGGGGTCGGCGGCGGCCGCCCGCTGGGGTGTGGTGAGGGCTTGGCCCGTGAAGAGGAGGCAGACGGCGAGCAACATCACCGTCAGCCGGGCGCGGAGCACAGACATCGGATCTCCTGTCGGGTGCGGCTGCCACCGCCGGGCGAAGGGGGAGCGGGGTGGCGGGGGGAACTTGGTCTCGGAGTGGGCGGGACAGGACCCGGACACCGCGCGGGCCGGAAGGGGGGATCCGAACGACGGTGTTTCACCACTTCGCTCAGAGCGCCGTGGTGACGGCGGGTCAGGGCGCGCGAGCACGTACGTCCGCCCAGGTGGGGCGGTTGCGGCACGGGCCGGGTGTCTGTGCTTCTCAGCACCCGTGAAGGCGTTTCAGGTGGGCGGCGCTTCGGCCGGAAGCCTTCATGACCAACTCACTGTCCAATCAGGCACGTTGAACGCTATATCGAACACTGTTCGCGAAATCGGGCAGAGGCTAAATCCGGAAAAGAGAGCGCGTCAATACATCCGACACATCCGATTAATCGAACGTACCAATGAACGATCCGGCACTCACCCGGCCCCCTGGCCGTGGCGCGCGCCGGGAGACGCGACGCGGCACGTCCGATCACGACCGACGGGCCCCGTCGCCGCACAGGACCGACCGCGACTACCGGCGAACGACATCCCCCGAGCCCCCACGAGCCGGACGCGAACAAGGGCGCGACAGCGCGGAGACGGCGAGCATGTCGTACGTCGCGGCCACGGCCCGGTGGCGCTTGAGCCGGTTGATCCCGCATTGACCGCATGCCGCTGTTTGTAGTCGGCCTCGTCGAACGTCGGTTGCCGACCGCCTCGGGAGCCGCGCCAGGTCTCCAGCTTCCGAGCCCCGGTCCCGCGGATGGCGGCTGGGGTCTGGTAGCCGGTCAGCAGGATCAGCGGGCCGTTGTTCCTGAGGTCCAGAGCCCGGCCCAGGGAGGGGAAGATGCTGGTGAGGTGATTGTGGAGCCGGTTGATCAAGCGGCGGGTCGTCGGCGAGGTCGCGGCGATGACCGGTGCGGACCTTGATCTCGGGGCCCGGTTCATCACCGGGCCGCAAGGGTTGCAAGTCCCGGCAGATGCGGGCCTGGTCGGCGATGACTGCGGCGTCCTTGGCGTCGGTGTTGTCTTCACCTCGGTAGCCCTTGGAGGCGCGACTGCGGACTCGGCCGGGGATGCAGAGCGTGTGCTATCCGTGGTCGAGCAGCATATCGATCAGCAGAGCGCGCCGCCGTCGGCCAGGTGGATGCCCTGAAAGGGGACCTCCAGAAGGAGCCGCGCGGCGGGATCTTCGTCGAGCCGGCCGACTACGGCCTCGGACGCTTCCGCGGCGGACTGGCCGGCATTGGTTTCGTTCTACCCATTGACGGCGTCCCTGAGCCGCCTTTACGTTTCGTCCGCAGTTCCGCACATTGTTCGCAGTTTCGAACGCGGTTCGGCGTGGTCCATCTCGGCGGCGAATACCCCCGTACCGTCAACGCCTCCACCGGCAAGGTCATGGACGTCGCCAACCGCGGCACGCGACCGGCACCGGCGTACGCCGGTGGAGCCGTCTCAGCACCAACTGTCGGCCGTGAGCAGCTCGTCCCCACGACCGTCTGATCCCGAAGGGCCGCAACACAAACATGAGACACCTCGCCAGACGGGTTCTGGTGGCCGCGGCGGCCGCGCTCGCCGTGCTCACCTCCGTGACCACCCCCGCCCAGGCCGCCGCGCCCGCGTCCCCCGCCGTCACCTTCACCAACCCGATAGCCGAGCAGCGGGCCGACCCGCACATCTTCAAGCACACCGACGGCTTCTACTACTTCACCGCCACGGTCCCCGCCTACGACAAGATCGTGATGCGCCGGGCCACCACCCTCCAGGGCCTTGCCACGGCCCCGGAGACCACGATCTGGACCAAGCACGCCACCGGTGAGATGGGCGCCCACATCTGGGCCCCGGAGATCCACTTCATCGACGGCAAGTGGTACATCTACTTCACGGCCGGCTGGTCCAACGACATCTGGCGGATCCGCCCCTACGTCCTGGAGACCAGCGCCGCCAACCCGATCACCGGCCCCTGGACCGAGAAGGGCAGGATCAGCCTGCCCCTGGACACCTTCTCGCTGGACGCCACGACCTTCACCCACAACGGCACCCGCTACCTCAGCTGGGCGCAGAACGACCCGGCGGTCGGCAACGGCACCAACCTGTACCTGGCGAAGATGTCCAACCCCTGGACCATCAGCGGCAGCCCGGTGATGATCTCCAAGCCCGAGTACGCCTGGGAGAAGGTCAACGCCACTGTCAACGAGGGCCCGGCCGTCCTCGAGAAGAACGGCAAGGTCTTCATGACCTACTCGGCCAGCGCCACCAACGCCAACTACTGCCTCGGCCTGCTCACCGCCGACGCCACCGCCGACCTGATGAACCCGGCCTCCTGGAGCAAGACGCCCACACCGGTCTTCAAGAGCAACGACAAGACCAGCCAGTACGGCCCCGGCCACAACTCCTTCACGGTCTCCGAGGACGGCAAGTCGGACATCCTCGTCTACCACGACCGCAACTACAAGGACATCGTCGGCGACGCGCTCAAGGACCCCAACCGCCGCACCCGCTACCAGAAGATCTACTGGAACGCCGACGGCACCCCCAACTTCGGCATCCCCGTCGCCGACGGGGTCACACCCGTCCGCTTCTCCTCGTACAACTACCCGGACAGGTTCATCCGGCACTGGGAGTTCCGGGCCAGGACCGAGGCCAACGTCACCAACCTCGCCGACTCGCAGTTCCGCGTCGTCCCCGGCCTGGCCGGCAACGACACCGTCTCCCTCGAATCGGCCAACTTCCCCGGCTACTACCTGCGCCACAAGAACAACGAGGTGTGGGTGGAGAAGGACGACGGCACCACCCTGTTCGACAACGACGCCTCGTTCCACGAGCGGGCCGGTCTCGCCGACCCCGCGGCCGTGTCGTACGAGTCGTACAACTTCCCCGGCCGGTACATCCGGCACTACAACAACCTGCTCTACACCCAGCCGGTGACCACCACGCTCGGCCGGCAGGACGCCACCTTCTACAAGGAGTAGGACCGGCCGGACGCGACCCTGAAGGCCGCAGCAGCGGACAAAAGCGGGACTGGACGCCCCCCGGGCCCTCCAGTCCCGCTTCTCCCGTTGTCCCCCGTGTCCCCCGTCGTGACCCCGTGTCCCCCGTGGTCCCGTCGGTTCCCCCGGTTGTCGCGTCGGAGCCGGTCGACAGCGGCGGTGGCCAGTGTCTTGGGCATGATCGAATCGAAGCCTGAGGGAGGGAGGTTGCTGGCCACGATCACCGAGCGGCCCTCGTAGGCTGTGACTTCGATCGATAGGTGGCTCCGTGCCCTCGGGCGTCGATGAGGTCGGCGGGCGTCGAGGACCTGTAATCGGCCACGGTGAGGATCGATAGACGGCCCCGGCGAGTCCTGTCCTTCGAGTGCGGATTGTTCGGAGGCTGCCCCAGCACCACCTGGCCGGATGGGCGTTGGGGCAGCAGCGGCAGATGCTGGATCCATGAGCGGCCCGGGCCGGGGTGGAGTGTGGAGGTTCACACCCCGGCCCGGGTCTCATCGGATGTGCTTCGCCGGCTTGGTGGCGGCGTTGAGGAGGTACTCCAGGGGGCCGCGGCGGAAGAAGCGGGACCAGATCGCGGCGAACAGGATGGCTCCGAGGACGTACAGGATCAGGGGCAGCCAGGACTGCTGGGTGCCGGTTCCGGCGGGTGTGGACAGTGCGGTCTGTGCGAGGAAGTGGCCGACGTAGGCGGTCAGGGACATGGTGCCGACGGCGATGACCGGCTTGGCCAGGCGGCGCAGTCGCGGCAGGCGGTCCAGCAGCACCGTCGCGCCCACGACCACCAGGATGGCGACGCCGACGCTGCCGATGATGTCGAACGTGGTGCCGCTGTGCGGCCCGGCCTTCAGGAGAAACGACGCGGACATGTCGGGGAACGACCCTGCATCAGCGGGCATCGATCCGCTGCCGGTGGGCATCGACCCGGAGCCGCCGGACGACGGCCCGTCTTCCGCGAGGCTCCGCAACGCGCCCTTGCCGGCGAGCAGCAGGGACATGCCGTAGGCGGCCGCGGTGAGAGTGGCGCCGAGCGCGGCCAGGCGCTTCTGGATGGTGCCGCAGGAGAGGTCGAGGCGGCCCAGCGCCATGCCCGCGATCACGAACGACATCCAGGTGAGCGCCGGGTAGAAGCCGGTGAGCAGCAGATCGAGAACGCCGACCTCGCTGAGGTGGCGGAGCGGGTCGTAGGTGTTGATGCTCTGCTGGACCGACGGGGTCAGCAGCGAGGTGAGGACGAACGCCAGCTGCGGTGTGACGAGGGCGAACGCGGCCGCGATGATCGCGAGGGTCCTGGCGCTCAGTCGCACCAGGGGCAGGGCGAGGAGGAAGTAGACCCCGTAGAAGCCGAGGATGATCACTCCCCCGTACTCCATCGCCATCACGGTGCCCAGCGCCAGCAGGATCACGGCGCGGATCGCGATGCGGGCCCTCGCCTGCCGGCCCGCCAGGCCGGTCTTGGGCTCGCGGCGGCCGGCGAGCAGCATCAGTGAGAACCCGGCGAGGGTGGCGAACAGAACCGACGAGTGACCGTCCGACATGTACCGGATCCAGCTGGCGACGCCGTGTGTGGCGGACAGCGGGGGGCCGATGTGCACGACGTACATACCGAACACCGCCAAGGCGCGGGCCAGGTCCACTCCGACGAGGCGTCCCATCGAGGGACCGGGCGAGGCCGGCCCGGCTGATTCGGGGGAGGTTCGGGGCGGTGGAGGCGAGTTCTCCTGCGGAGCTGACGCCTCCTGCGGAGCCGGTGTCTCCTGCGGCGGCTGTGTCTGTGTCATACGGAGAACCTCGCGTGGACGTCCGGGGGCGGACCATCCGGCAGTCTTCGGGCTCTCCCCCGCCGATCGGCGGGTACCGCCCTGCCGACCGGCGGAGTCTCGTCCTGACCGGTCGGTCCGGTGCGACCGGACGGGCGGTGTAGTTCAGCCACTTGGCGGGGGTGGACCCGACGGTTGCCGGATGGGCGCGTTGCGGCCGGGCTTGAAGGCTGAAGGCATGACAGACCGCGCGGACACAAGGAGCGCGAGGACTGCCCCGGCACTTCGGCCCGCGTACCGGGTTGTGACGCCGCGACACTGCAGATGAAAGGGACTTCGTGAAAACCGCATCCGCTCCGACGACGGATGAGACGTCCCTGTCCGCCCGGGAGACGGTCAAGGCACTGGGCGCGTATGTGCGGCCGCACCGGTGGGCGGTCGCCCTCGGTCTGCTGTGCGCCCTGGTCGGGGCCGCCGGGGGGCTGCTGCAGCCGCTGGCCACGAAGGTGCTGGTGGACCGGCTCGCCTCCGGTGAGACCATCGCCGGGATCCTGATCGCGCTCACCGTGCTGGTGGTGCTGGGCACGGCGGTCGAAGCGTTCGGCGCGTATGTGCTGGAGCGTACGGCGGAGTCGGTGGTCCTGGCCGCACGGCGCACCCTGGTCGGAAGGTTGATGCGACTGCGGCTTTCGGAGTGGGAGCGGATCCCGCCGGGTGATCTGATGTCCCGGGTCACCTCGGACACCACACTGCTGCGGGCGGTCAGCACCCAGGCGGTCGTCTCCGCGGCCACCGGCGCGGTGGCCTTCGTGGCGGCGGTCGTGATGATGGCGTACCTGGATGTCGTGCTGCTGGGTGTGACGCTCGGCGTGGTCGTGTTGGTCGGTGGGGTCGTGGCCATGGTGATGCCCAGGATCGCGCGGGCCACCGAGCGGTCGCAGGAGGCGGTCGGGGAGATCTCCGTCGGATTGGAGCGGTCTCTCGGGGCGTTTCGCACGGTGAAGGCGTCCGGGGCCGAGGAGCGGGAGACCGCCCGGGTGGAGGCGGCGGCGCGGCGGGCGTGGCGGCACGGTGTGAAGAGCGCGAAGTGGGAGGCCGTGGCCGGCTCGGCCGACGAACTCGCCGTACAGCTGGCCTTTCTCGCGGTGCTCGCCGTCGGCGGGGCGCGGGTGGCGTCCGGGGCGATCCCCGTGTCCACCCTCATCGCCTTCCTGCTGTACCTCTTCTATCTGATCGAGCCGGTGTCCAAGCTGGTCGACGCCGTGACCTCCTATCAGGAGGGGGCGGCCGCGATCTCCCGCATCGCGGCCGTGGAACGCCTCTCGACGGAATCGCCCGCTCGGCGGACGGGCTCCCTGCCCCGGCAGGGGACAGCCGCGCCGGGTCCAGCGTCGGTCCGCTTCGAGGACGTGTCCTTCCGCTACCGTCCGGGCCTGCCGTACATCCATCAGCACGTGAGTTTCGAGGTACCCGGTGCCGGCATGACGGCCTTCGTCGGTCCTTCCGGCGCGGGCAAGTCGACGGTCTTCGCGCTCATCGAGCGGTTCTACGAAGTCACCGGCGGCCGGGTCCTGGTGGACGGCGAGGACGTACGGGACTGGTCCCTGGGCGAGCTGCGGTCCGCCATCGGGTACGTGGAGCAGGACGCCTCGGTACTGGCCGGCACGCTTCGGGAGAACCTGGTCTTCGCGGCGCCCGGCGCGACGGACGACGCCCTCCGCGACGTCCTGGCCCGCACGAAACTCGACACCCTCGTCGAGCGTCTGCCCCACGGCCTGGACACCCCGGTCGGCCACCGCGGCTCGAAGCTGTCGGGCGGTGAGCGGCAGCGCGTCGCCATCGCACGCGCCGTCCTGCGCAAGCCCCGGTTGCTGCTGTTGGACGAGGCGACCTCGCAACTCGACGCCGTCAACGAGCTCGCGCTGCGGGGCGTCATCGCGGACGTGGCCCGGGAGACCACCGTGCTGGTGGTGGCCCACCGCCTGTCGACGGTGACTGGCGCCGACCGGATCGTCGTCATGGACGCCGGCCGGGTCCGGGCCGTGGGCACCCATGAGGAACTGGTGGACCAAGACCGGCTGTACGCGCGGCTGGCGGCCACCCAGCTCCTGGCCCCCGTGCCATGACCCACCACACGCAGGGTTGTCCGGTCGTCCACTGCCCCAGTCCCGGCCGGACAACCCCACGCACCGGCACCCACGGAAACCAAGACCGCGAAAGGCCCCCTATGCGCACCGAGTCCGCCATCCGTTGCAGACGTGGGCTATGGGACTGGCTGGCCCAGCCGACCACGCTGTTCGGCGGCGTATACGACGGCGTACGGGGTGTGGTGCGTGCCGTGCTCGCCGAATGGCCGCTGGTAGTGGCGGCGCTGCCCACCACACTGCTGCTGTACGGGGCGGGCCTTGGCTGGTGGCGCTCCACAGGCATCGAGTACGTCGCCTTCGGAATCAACACCGTCGTGCTGCTGGGCTGGGGCCTGCTCGCCTCCCGGGCCGCAGGCCGTACGTGGCGACGAGCCGTCAGGATCGGCGGTACTGACGCGCTCTTGGGAGTGGCCGTCGCCGTGGACAGCACCCTGCTGAAGTGAGGCGGCGACCTGTCACGTCAAGCTCCGCGTCGTCCGTCCGTGGGTGAGGCGGCGATCAGGGCTGTCAGCCTGGTGCCGGGATCCTCACCGGGCTTACACGGCACCGGACACGGTCAGCCACAGGGAGCTGAACGAGCGGGCAGGTCGGCGGAGCACGGTCCAGGGGCGCCGGCGCCCACTGCCGGCCGAGGCTCGCGCGTGGGTCTTGTGAGCCGCAAGCCGACAGACAGCGTTTCACTCCGCGCTGAGGGGAACCCTCAGCCGCACCCGGTAGCCGCCCTGTGCGGTCGGGCCCGCCTCCAGGGTGCCGTGCAGGATCTCGGCCCGTTCGCGCAGACCGACCAAGCCCTGCTGCGAACCGGGCAAGGAGAGGGAGGGGCGCGTGGGAGGCGTGTTGGTGACGGTCACTCCGATACCGTCCCCGTCCTTCCACAGCTCGACGCGGGCGTTGGCGCCGGGGGCGTGCTTGCGGACGTTGGTGAGCGCCTCCTGGACCGTGCGGTAGAGGGCGCGTTGGGCGGGTGTGCCCACGGTGGGCGGCAACTCACCCGTCAGCTCCGTGTGAGTGCCGCTGGATTCCACCAGTTTGCGCAGGTCGGCCAGGGTGGGCTGCGGGGTCAGCTCGGTGGCGTGGCCGCCGGAGGCACGCAGCAGGGTCACCATGGTGCGCAGCTCGTCGAGGGTCGTGACGCTCAGCGAACGGATCGTGCGGGCGGCCTCCTTGGCATCCACGTCCTTGGCGGCGACCTGCAACGCCCCGGCCCGCACGGCGATCAGGCTCACCTGGTGGGAGACCACGTCGTGCATCTCGCGGGCCAGCTGGGCGCGTTCACGGGCGAGCACGGCCTGGGCGTGCAGAGTGCGCTCGTGCTCCCTGGCCTCCTCGATCTCGGCCAACCGCCTCGCCAGGTCCCGTTGCGCCTGGAGAAGCTGGCCGAACAGGACCGGGGCGACACTGGTTGCCAAGCCGTACACGAAGAAGACCAGGGTCATGGCCCGGTCCGCCGCGGCCAGGGGCCACGGAGTACTGCTCGCGACGGCGGCCAGGACGACGCACACCGCGAGGAGACGGCGGTTGCGTGAGCGTTCGGCCAGGCTGAACAGCGCCACGAGCACAGCGACGGCGACATCCTGCATCAGCGCGACGGGCAGGGTGAGCAGGAACACCGCGAGCGGGAACCTACGCCGGAACGCCAACGCGACGCAGCCGACCGCGGCCAGCGCCACCTCGAGACGCGTGTGCTCCCACATGCTCACCACTCGTACGTCCACGGCGGCCACCGCCACCAGAACGATGTCGATGACCGGCGCGGGCACCCGCTGCCACATGGCACGTGCACGGCTCATCGGCCGGCCTCCGACCGTGGGCGCTCGTCGAGCAGCCCGGCCCGCTGTGCCAGCAGCGCGGCCTGCACCCGGCTCGTCACCCGCAGCTTCGCCAGGATCGCGCTGACGTGGTCCTTGACCGTGCCCGCCCCCAGGTGGACGCGCGCCCCGATGTCGGCGTTCGACAACCCCTCCGCCACCAGGACGAGGACGTCGCGCTCCCGCGCGGTGAGCAGCCGCACCCGCGCAGCCTCCTCGTCGACGGCCGTCTCGGTGCCGGGGTGGCTGTGCAGCAGCGTCCGCGACGCCTTGGGCGACAGCACGACACCGCCCGCGACCAGGGTCCGCACCAGGTGGGCAAGCTGCTCCGGCTCCGTGTCCTTGAGCAGGAAGCCGGCCGCGCCGGAGTTCAGCGCGGTCAGGATGTACTCGTCGGCGTCGAACGTGGTCAGCATCGCCACCACCGGCGGATCCGGCATCGTCCGCAGCTCGCGCAGGACGGTGAGCCCGTCGACGTCCGGCATCCGGATGTCCAGCAGCACCACGTCCGGCCGCTCCCGCCGGACGGCCTCCACCGCGTGGCCGCCGCTCGCGGTCGCGACGACCTCGATGTCCTCGGACGCGCCCAGAATGAGTTCGAAGCCCGAGCGGACCAGTGCCTCGTCGTCGACCACCACTACCCGGATCACCCGCTCCGCCTCACCTTCGTTCATGCCGTCTCCGGCCCATGCCGACTCGACCCTAAAGCCGCGAAGAGCTCTTGCGGCCCGGCGAGTGGCAGCTCCAGCCACACGGCGGGGTAGCACCCACCAGTCGGCAGGGACACGGCAGCCAGAAGGTGGCGGAGTCCAGGACCAGGACCTCGTCCAGCCGGTTCAGCACGATCTCACGCTCGCTCGCGGTGAGCCCCGCCTCGCGCAGCTGGTCCAGGGTCGGCTGGAGCTCGCGCGCCGCTTTCGCGAGGGCGGGCTGGTGCCGGCGGTCGGACAACCGGCCGGAGGGGATGTGGACGTGCAGCCTGATCTCGCCATCGGCCTGGACGACCTCGACCTCGGCTCCTTCCTCCGTGTACGTCTCGAACGCCTCCAGGGCGTCCAGGGGGTCCTCCACCTTGGGTGCAATGTCCGGGTCGGATACTGGCCCTGTCTTCCACTCGGCGCCTGACTCCCCCTCACGGACGTAGCCCGTGCCCTGTACCAAGAAGACCTCTTCGCGTCTGCTCGTCCCATTGCTGACGATGGTCCCCGTCGAGTGGAGGGCTTCCGGATCGCTCGTCCGCCGCACCATGGATGTGTAGGACGCGCCGCTCGTCCGCCCCGGCATCGCGAGCGACTCCCTGCCCGTCACGGCGAAGGTCCGTCCCTTCTCGGCCGCCATGGCCTGCCGGGCCCGCTCAAGGAAGTCAGCCGGCACCACGGGCCGAGCAGGATCGGGAGAGGCCGGACGGTCCGTCGATCCGGCGCTCGTGCCCGGACCCTCTGCTCCCCTGTCGCTGCCGCACCCGCTCAACGCCGCGACAACAGGCATCACGGCAGCCAGGACCGCCCGTCGCGCAGGATGCACTGCCATCATGTCCAGCTCCCCATTTCCCGATCCGTACAAAGGGGCCCGGTTATACAACAGCCCGGACGTGGGACACCAGTACACAGACATGGGCCGCGTTCTGGCAGGTGCCCGGCCTCTCCGGCAGGCCGTGCGCCCCGGAATGGGTCGACTGGTTCAACAACCAGAACCTCCACACCGCGATCGGATACATCCCGCCCCACGAGCACGAGACCAACCACAACGCTCAAACCCAGCTCCAACCGGCGGCTGACGTGGACGCATAGAGCCTCCACCGATCCAGGAGCGGTTCAATTCGCCCCGCTGCTCGACCAGCGACCAGGCAGACCTCACCGCCGCGATCACCGTGGACGCACTGCGGCCCAGAGGGACAACGCCCGCTACGTCGTCGAGCAACGCCACGCCCACTACCTGCTGTCGATGAAGAACAACCAGCCCACGCTCGCAGGCCAGTTGACGACGCTGCCCTGGGAAGCAGAGCCCCGTCCTCGACCGCTCCTGCACCCGCGGACACGGCCGAGAGGAGGTCCGCGCGGTCAAGGTCGTCTTCGTCGACGGGCTGCTGTTCACTCACGCCCGCCAGGTCGTAGGCATCCACCGCAAGCGCCGTCGCCTGGACGCGGGAAGGGGCAGACCGAAATGGTCTACGTCTTCACCGACCTGGCCGCCCACCAGGCCGACGCCGCCGAGATCGCGGCCTGGGCACGCGGACGCTGGATCATCGAGAACACCGTCCATTGGACCAAGGACGTCACGTTCGCCGAGGACGCCAGCCAGGTCCGCCGCCACCGCACTCCCGCTGTCATGACCGCCCTGCGCGACCTGGCCCGCGCCACTTTCCAGCGGGCCGGCCGGGTCAACACCGCCAGCGCCCACCGTCGACCCGAGGGAGTCCTGGCCCTCCACGGCATCCCATGATCAAACCGGGCGAAGAGGACCGTCCCCGAGCCCTGCACTGATCAACCGGTGGATGCACGCCAACCGAGTCGCCTGCGAGACGGTTTCAATGATGCGTGAAACTGTTCCGCCACCAGCCGTCGCCACCCCGTCTCAGAACGCGATTTCCGGAGCGGGCGCGAAAAACGGCTCGGACACCAAAGCCGCGATGGAGAAGGGTTCGAACTCCGGGTCGGCCACCACCCGGTAAATGAACTCAGGTGTGGACATGTCCAACTGACGCCACTCCCGGTACCCCCGCCCCCGTGTCACGATAGGCCACTCATCCGCCGGCTTCCTGTTGGCCAGCCAGTAATACTCACACTCGGTCTGGCCGAAGCCCCATGGGATCAGCCCCACTTGGCCGGGCCGATACATCCTGTATGGCGCGTACAGCGGGTCGTCACCCTCGGCAGGAGCGTCAGCACTGAAACTCTGCCAGGTAGTGGCGAGGTCGAAGGCCCCCCCGGGAGCGACGGAAAGGATCTGCAGGAAGTCGGAGAACAGCCCCTTGCCGAAGACCGCGGCAAGGCGCTTGTAGTCCTCGGGCAGCGACAGACCGAGACGTTCCTCGGTCGCACTCCAGGACATCTCCGCCTGAAGCGGCTCCCAATGAGTGACTTCCACCAGTCGATCGATCCACATCTGAACCTCGCTGAATGTCATTTACTGGAAACGGCCGGAAGGGGCGGAGTCAGGAATGACGCTCCGCCCCTTCCACTCACGCCACTAAGGCGTGTTCGGTATTGGGACGGATCCGATCGTCAGCATCGTCCTCGGCGAGCAAGGCGGCCAGGCCCGCTGCACCCTCGCCATCCGCGGGCAGCTCGTCCAAAGCGCCACCGCCACCGGGATTGTTCGGCCGAGCCACCTGCTCGGGCACCCTGCCCCGGCCAGACACGACCGAGGGCTGATATCGCTCTCGGAAAACGGGTGGCTCGGCCGACCGTTGCCCGTTGGGACCACTGATCGCTCCCCTTGCACCTCGCTCAACGCTGGTCCGACCAAAGGAACACAGGCCTTACCGGTTGTACGTGACTCGCCCCTGGCAGCGTGACTGCACCCCCAGCAGCAACCGGATAGGGCGACTGTGCGCACGTACGTGATCACTTCACGGTCGGACGGGCAGGCGCATCCCGACCGGGGGCCACGGGGGTGGTCATCTCACACCAGGAGCCGAAGCGGGTGTCGTACTCGACGTGGCACATCGGACCGGTGACGTGGCCAGTGCTGCTCGCTGACCCTTGGCGCGCCGCCGGGACACAGCGCGTCGCGATCAACCTCGGCACGGATGGCGCCCTCGGCCCACTCGACGGGGAACGGATCCGTATTCCCACGGTGCCCACGCAGATCTTCGACTCGGTCAAGGCGCAAGGACTCCTTCACCGCCGGACTGCTGCACCACCTCGGCGCTCGCGGGCTCCTCGGCAGACGGCTCGTTGACCTCGGGCTCGACGCCGTCACGGAATCCTGCCAGTTCGCACCCGCGTCGCAGCCCTGACCTGTTCGGTCACCAACGCACGACCAGTTCGCCGTCCAGGACGAGGTCCTCGCTCAGGTCTGCGACTGCCAGGCAATGTCGGGAAAGGCAGGGGTGGACCCGTGCCCTGACGGGACTGCAACATCGCCAGGTCGCGCCCGGCGTTCGTTGCCCGTGGCAGACCAGCCGAGAGATCGTCGCCGAGGCGCGGCACCACGGGCTCGCGCCGACTGGTGATCGTAGGAACGGTCTCCCTGCGACAGGATGCCTCCAGTCCTCGTGCCGGGCTCCCCCGCCCTGGCGGACACCCCACGGCTTCTTTCTTGGTCACGGAGGGGCCTTTGGGCTCTGCGCGAGGTGGCGTGGACATGCCCTGGCAGTTGTGTAGGTCCGTCCGGCGCCTTCGGCGAGGAACGTACGGAGCGGTCCGCCGAGTACCGGGTCGCTGTCCTCACAGACTGGTATCCCGCAAGATCGGCTCCCCGCGGCCTCAATACGGCCTCAACAACTCGCGCTGTGGCCGGACGACCGCCTCGCCCATGCTGAGGGACCTGCCTCAACTACTACAGAGTCGCGTCAGAGGATTGAGGGTGGCCCCGGGGGGAGAGTCATACGCAAGGCTGTGTTCGAAGCGCGCAGCGGATTTTGTCCGTTGGACCAAAGGAGCCGTTTCGAGGCTCCACAAGGAACGTTTGCGCAGGTCACAGCCCTGCAATGGTGGGGCGGGTGGGACTCGAACCCACGGCCGACGGATTATGAGTCCTTTGAGGATCTTGGCGCCCCTTGTCGATCAATGCTCGTCTTGGTCATTTTCCCAAGTCAGACGAGGTCTGGCGTCTCAGCCCATCTCGGCCCTTGCCAGTCTTTTCCGATCCTTGTGTCCAACCTGCGTCCAGAACATGGCTGCGACGTCGGCGATACGCCCCACCGAATTGTCCACGCCGCCCGAATGCGTCCCGGATGGACGATTCAGCTTCCGTAGCACCCGTCCCCCGGGCTGGGAGGTGAGCCCGAGGAATAGGGTGCAAACTCACTCCCCTCGCAGCGCGCGGAATCACCGCTCCAGGATCCGGGCCACATCCACCTCAATCAGTGATCGCAGAGATGATGGCGGTCGGGACTGTAAGACGTTCGTGCTCGTTTGACAGTCCCTGGCGGTCGGGCATGTTCTGCGTGAAGCCCGCGTCGTTGGCGATGGCGGGTACATCGGTGCGGCCAACCTGTCTCGGTGCGGGCCCCGCCCCGCCAGGTCTCCACGAACGGGGGTCATCAGGAGGGCGGCGTACAGGACACAGGCAGAGGGCCGTGAGGTGCCGGTCCACCGATGTGTCTGCCGCGGTCGCCTCATACTCGCCCTGCGCCGAGCACCGCGTCCTGGCTGACCAGCCGTGCAGAGCGGGGGCGGCTTGCCGCCGATCCACTCGACATCCCCGTCGGCGTCAACCATCACGTCGCCGAGGCACTGCCCCGCGCCGAAGGCAGCTCAGCGCGCGTAGCCGGGTGAGCTGAAGATTCTGGTACGCCCACTCAATCTGTCGTTCGAAGCGATGGGGGCACGGTTCTTCTCCTCGCGCCCGGCCTGTGCTCCGGCCGACGGCCTGTCGTGGTCGGCCTGCCGGGAAGCGCCGGCGGAGACGGACACGACGATCCCGACCGTCTTTCCTCCATCGGCTGCTCGCTCGACGAACAGGACCCCGTCCAGTTCCTGGACCAACGCCTGCACAATCCACAGGCCACGGCCATGCGGCGATTCGACGTCACTCTGCACGGGTGCCGGGCTCTCCGGGTGACTGTCGTGTACTCCCAGGCGCATGCGGAAGTCGTCGAGCATCTCCATCGTCACGACCGCTTCCGCGGTGGCCGCGGAAGCGTGTAGCACGGCGTTGGTCAGCAGCTCCGAGATGATCAGCCGCACCGTCTGGACGACATGGTCGTCCAGTGTTCCCCATGCGCGGAGCGTGTCGCAGACCGCTCCGCGCACAAGGGGAACTGCGTGGGCATCGGCGGGGACCTTGATGGACCGGGTGCGGCCGCACTGAGCGTTCATGGGCGAGAACTCCTCTGCTCGTCCGGGGCACGAAGGCTCTCGGATCCGGCAACGCTAGGAGTTCCGTCGACATCGGTGACAACGCTTGCCGCGGCGCAGACAAGTATCGGCCGCTCCTGCGCAGGCGGCTTCCGCGCACTGCACCCGCTTCGGCTCGACCGGTCGAACTCAGTGGAACAGGACGGTCAGGAGATCGTCGCCGAGGCGGCGTACCCGTTCGAGGTGGAGCTGGTAGTAGGCGCGACGGCCGTCGCGCTCGACCGTGACGAGGCCGGCCTCGCGCAGCCGGGCGAGGTGGCGGGAGACCTGCGGAAGGGACATACCGCCGCGGTCGGCCAGTTCGGACGGGGTGAGCGGTTCTCTTGCGATGGCGCGGACGATGCGCTGCCGACCTGCGTCACACAGCACTTCGAGGCGGCGGTTGACGACGGTGTGGGCCGGCTGGTCGTCCCCCTCCGCGAGCAGAGGGTACTGGACGACCGCAGCGAAGCCAGGCTCGTGCTTCACCAGCAGGTGCGGTCGCCCGAAGAGCGACGGCACGATGAGCACCGGGGTGGTGGCGACGTTCACGATCCCGTGGTGGAACTTGTCGAAGACGACACGGGGCGGCTCGTCCCGGTAGGACGCCGAGGAGTCCAGCCCGGCGAGGGTCTGGCCCGGACCCTCACGCTGGATCCTCTTGCACAGTCCCGGCAGCTGTTCGCTGATCGCCCGCTCGGCTCGGGCCAGGTCCGCCTCCAGGGCCCGGGCGGCGCAGATCAGCAGATCGAGCAGGTCCGTACGAAGAGTGCCGGGGTCGTCCAGAAGTCTGTCGGCGAGCTCGGCTCGTGCGGTCGAGCGGCGCTCCGCCGACGCCAGGAGTCCGGCGCGCTGCCCGGCGTCCCCGAGAATCCGGTTCAGCGGGGGCCCGGAGTTGCCGCCTCTGATCGCGTACCCGGTCAGCTCCGCGAAGAGCGGGAGGGGCAGCCGCTCGATGTCCGCGATCTCCTCGGCGAGCGTGCGGTCTCCCACCGGACTCAGCGGAAGCAGGTAGCGGGCCCGGTACGCGGCCCACAGGGGTGCCCATTCCCGGATGTGGCGCCGCGTCTCGGGGCTGAGGGTGGATCCGGTTGCCGTGGTGCGGGCCGAGGTGTCGCCACGGTCCGGCTCGGCTTCCAGACCGCGTGCCCAGCGAAGCGCCCAGTGGTGGTGCTCGGTCTCGGTGTAGGCGTGGAGCGCGGCTGTCAGCTCCGCAAGGGGAGACGCGCCCGCCAGGACGTGGGCCGGGCCGGCACCGGCAAGTGAGAGGACGACGCTCACGCTCACCTCCGGTCGTCGGCATATCGGTTACCGCACCCCCGATAAGCATTGTAGGGACCACTTCCGGTGCGGCCTACGGTTCCGGCAACCCAGACAGGACCAGCCCGGAGTTGCCATGACCCTTCGTGTCCCCGCCGACCTGTGTGCCGCCGTGCGTGAGCGCCGGGCCGCACTCGACCAGCTCAGTCTCGATCTGCACGGGACGCCGGAGACCCGGTTCGAGGAGCACTACGCCGTCGAGCAGCTCGCCGCGCGACTGGCGGTGGCGGGTTTCGAGGTGGACAAGGACGTGGCGGGTCTGCCGACGGCGTTCACCGCGGCTCACCGGGGCTCGGCGGACGGCCCGACGATCGCGGTGCTGCTGGAGTACGACGCGTTGCCGGGCATAGGTCACGGCTGCGGACACAACCTCATCGCGGCCGGCGGGCTGACCGCCGCCGTCGCCGCGGCCTCCGCGCGTCCCGGCCATCGAGGCACGCTCAAGGTGATCGGCACACCGGGAGAGGAGGGCGGCGGCGGCAAGATCCTGATGCTGCAACGCGGTGTGTTCCACGGAGTCGACGCCGCGGTGATGTTCCATCCCGCGGACCGCAGCCTGCGCGCCCGGCACGCTCTCGCCGCAAGCCATCTGCGGGTCGTCTTCCAGGGAGTCGCCGCGCACGCGGCCAAGGCGCCCTGGGACGGCCGTTCGGCAGCCGCAGGGGCCCAGCTCTTCCTCACGGCGGTCGACTCGCTGCGGCAGTTCATCCCCCCGACCGCCCGGGTGCACGGCATCGTCGTGCGGGGCGGCGGCGCCCCCAACGTCATACCCGACCACGCGGAGGTGGACATCTTCGTCCGCGAGGCGACATCCGCGGCCCTGGACGCCCTGCTGCCCCGCGTGCTCGCCGCCGCCGACGGAGCGGCACTGGCCACCGGCACGACGGTCGACTGCTCCGAGACCGCGCCCCGGTACACAGAACGCAACAACAACATGGTGATGGCCGACCGGCTCGCCGCCTACACAGCCGACCTCGGGCTGGAACTGGAGCCGCCGTCGCCGCAGAATCCGGCCGGTTCCTCCGATATCGGCAATGTGTCGGTCGCAGTACCGGTTATTCACCCGTACGTTCAGATATGCCCACGCGATACTCCCGGCCACTCCGTCCGGATGCGCGAAGCCGCTCGCAGCCCTCACGCACATGATGCCGTCGAGATCATCACGACCGCCCTGGCCGCGCTGGTTCTGGACCTCCTCGAGGAACCGGAGTTGCTTGACGAGGTCCGGGCCGAGTTCCGGGCCTCCCTGTCCGTCCCCGCCCATGGTCAGGAATCGCCATGAACCCCTCATCCCCCGTGTCCCTCGCATCGAACGCCCTGGTCAACACCTTCTTCAACTGGGACCTGATCGCCCAGACCTTCCCCCGGCTGATCACCGAGGGCCTCCTCAACACCCTGACCATCGCCGCCGGAGCCATCGTCGTGGGCGTCGCCATCGCACTGCTCGCCGCCATGCTGCTGCTGTCGAAGCGATGGTGGGTGCGCCTGCCCGCACGGATCTACGTCGATGTCTTCCGCGGCCTGCCCGTGATCATCACGGTGATGCTGGTGGGGGTGGGCCTGCCCGCCGCGGGCATCCGTCCCTTCGGCACCGACCCGTTCGGGTACGCGATTCTGGCGATCGGGATCATCTCCGGTGCCTACACCGCTGAGATCTTCCGTTCCGGTATCCAGAGCGTCGATCCCGGTCAGCTGCAGGCGGCCCGCAGCCTCGGCATGAGCTATCTCCGGGCCATGCGCCTGGTCGTGGTGCCCCAGGGCATCCGGCGCGTGCTGCCCGCCCTGGCCGGCCAGTTCGTCAAGGACATCAAGGAAAGCTCGCTGGTCTACCTCCTCGGCCTGGCCGTGGGACAGCGCGAGCTGTACTTCATCGCCCAGGAGGAGGTCGCGCGGACGTACAACTCCTCACCCCTGATCGCGGCCGGCATCTGCTACCTCGCCCTCACCATCCCCCTGACCTACTTCGTCAACCACCTCGACAGGCGGCTGCGCGAAGGGCCCCACCCCGAGAGCACTCCGGCTCCAGCCGAACCCGACCTACCCGACACCCCGGTTCCAGCAGCAGGAGGAGAGAGCCGATGAGCCCCACCACCACCGGAGAGGCACCGATGTCCAGCGCAGCCAAGGCGCTCCCCGCCTCCGCGGCCGTGCGCATCACCTCTCTGAGCAAGAGCTACGGCTCCACGACCGTCCTGCGTGACATCAGCCTGGACATCCAGCGGGGAGAAACGCTCTGTCTCATCGGACCATCCGGCTCCGGCAAGTCCACGCTGCTGAAGTGTCTCAACCTGCTGGAGCGGCCCGACACGGGTGACATCTGGCTCGGCGAGACCTGCCTGACCGCCCCCGGCACCGACGTGGACGCCGCGCGCGCCCGCATCGGCATGGTCTTCCAGCACTTCAACCTCTTCCCGCACATGAGCGTTGAGCGCAACGTCACAGTTGCCCTGACCTCGGTCAAGGGCCTCACCCGCGAACAGGCCCGGTCGGTTGCGCGACGCCGTCTGGACGAGGTGGGCCTCGCGATGTTCGCCGACCAGCGGCCCAGCCGGTTGTCGGGCGGGCAGCAGCAGCGCGTGGCCATCGCCCGTGCGCTCGCCATGGAACCCCAGGTCATGCTGTTCGACGAGGCGACCTCGGCGCTCGACCCCGAACTCGTCAAGGACGTGCTCGCCGTGATGCGCGACCTCGCTCAGGGCGGCATGACCATGGCCGTCGTCACCCACGAAATGGGCTTCGCCCGGGAGGCCGCCGACCGCGTCGCCTTCATGTGCGACAGCCGCCTCGCCGAGATCGACACCCCTGACCGGATCTTCGAAGGCGCCCAGCACCCCCGGTTGCGCCAGTTCCTCAACCAGGTCCTGTGAACGCCCCCTCTCAGCAGAAAGCCCAGCCCATGCGCTCCTGTTCCCGCAGATCCCTGCTCGCCGGCACCGCAGCCACCGCCCTGCTGCTCACCCTCACCGCCTGCGGCGGCGGCAGCGAGGCGGCGAACTCCCCGGCCGTCACGTACAAGCTTGTCCAGCCAGGCGTGATCACAGCCGCCACCCAGGCCGAACAGCCACCCTTCGCCGTCACCGACGCCTCCGGCAAGCCGAGTGGCTTCGCCGTCGACCTGATGAACGAGGCCGCCAAGCGTCTCGGCGTCAAGGTCCAGTACAAGACCACGAATTTGCAGGGCATCCTCGCAGGCCTGTCTGCCGGGCAGTACGACATCGGCGTCGCGGGCGTCGGCGCCACCCCCGAACGCAAGAAGCAGGTCGCCTTCACCACCCCCTACTACTGGGGCTTCACCGATGTCGTCACCCTCAAGAGCGGCAAGCAGACCAAGCTCTCCGACTTCGACGGCAAGCGGGTCGGTACCGTCAGCGGATCCGTGCAAGAAACGTTCGTCAAGCGCCAGATGCCCAGTGCCGACCTGGTCAAGTTCAAGGACCAGACGGCACTGATCACACAACTTCTCTCCGGAGGTGTGGAAGGAGTGGTCCTGGGCGGCGCCGATGCCGACGAATACGTCAAGCAGCAACCAGTGCGCATCGCTGTGGAATTCGACAGCCTGCAGGGCAGCGCCTTTCCCCTGCGCAAGGACGGCGACCCGAAGCTGCTGAAGGACATCGACGCCAAGATCGACGCGATGATCGAGGACGGCACCTACGTCAATCTCTACAAGAAGTACTTCCACGACCCCATCGCCAAGGACATGCTCAGGGAACGCCCGAAGCTGGTCTGGCAGATCAACAAGCACCCCGAACTGGCCCCGACCGAAAGCTGACGTCGCAGGCAACCCCCGCCTCCCGGCCCCCGCCGGGCGGACGCCGATCGCCGGGCCACGGGAAACGCCCCGTGGCCCGGCGCGCATACACCGGCGCCGTGCCGGTGGCCGTACGGCCACCTTGGGTTCACCCCCGGCCCCGGCAGCCTCAACGGCATGAAGAGGACCGCTCAACCGTCGCCCGGGTTCCTCTCCCTCCACGCCAGGGGCTTCCGAACGCTTCTCAGGTCTCCAGGGCAAGGATCGGCGCGTTGGCCTCCTCGGTGCCGCGGTGGATCAGGGTGCTGGAGACAGTGACGGTACGCGGCGGCCGCTCGGGCTCGGCGATGCGGTCGATGGCCAGCCGTGCCGCCTGGCGGCCGACCTCCTGGGGATCCCGGACGACGGCGGACACGCCGAGGCCTGCGGTGAGGTCGTTCTCGTCGAGTCCGATGACGGCGAAGGAACGGTGGCCGGAGAGGCGCTCGATGATGGGCAGGCGTGCTCGCACTCCCCGGCGCGAACCAACGGGCGCGGTCGCATCAAGTGGACGGTGAACGTGGACTTCCCGACTCACCAGCATGCCGCCAGGCACGCCAGGTCGGCCAGGCCCAGTAGCAACCGCCTTGGCCCAAGCGATCCCGCGAGCCATGAGGCGTCGTGCGGCGGTGCGTACGGTCGAACCCGTTACCGGAAGGACTGCTCTGCGCCCCGGAGACATCGATCACCGAGGCCAGAAGCCAGCAGACGTGATCCTGCTTCCGGAGATCAGGCTCGTGCGTCTCGCTGCTGGACCTCCTTGAGGACTCCGGCCACCGTCACGAAGTCATTGTCCACATGAAGGACGGTGTGCCCATGGTGCACAGCTGTCGCACACACCAACAGGTCGATCGCTCCCGCCGCCCTGTGCTGGCCCCTCTGGGTCAGTTTGTACTGGGCGGCGTCGACCCACCGCCAGGCGTTCTTCGGAACCGGAGAGAGCAGACAGAGCGCGTCCAACTCCTCGGCCAGCTCATCTCGGTGAGACGGGCTGGTCGCCGAGTAGAGGAATTCGGCTCGTGTCGGCTCACAGAGGTGGAACACCCCGGCGGCGATGTGTCCCTCCCAGGGGCGCAGTGCACCTGGAGTACGGAACAGATGCCACAGAGCCGAGGTATCCACCAGATACGTGATCACTCGAAGGCCTCGCGCCGCGCACGCTTCTCAGCTTCATGCGCCGCTGCGGCCTGCTCAAACTCGCCGCGCTCACCTCGCGCGGCCAGCTTCTCCGCGGCCTCCAGCCTCCTGATCCGCGCCACGTAGTCCCGAAGAGCCGCGTTGACGGTCTCTTTCTTCGTCGTGGCACCCATGAGCCGCATGGCCTCGGCCAGCGCCTCGTCGTCGAGATCGATCTGCGTGACGGACACCGGACACCTCCAACATCCACGATGTATGCACCCAGGATACATCACCAACATCGAGCGCGGCCATCGACCACTAGCAGACAACACAGGGGAGGCGCAGCGGGTGTCACGCATTCACATGAACCCGCTTCTCACTGCGGGACGAGCCAGCGGAGACTTGTCCGACGCCGACACGAAATACCCGATGAGCGCCATATGCGACTTAACCGGAATCGTCGTCCAGACGTCGTCCAGACGATCATGAAATCGTGATCACCACGGGGTCGCCGGGACCCTCACACTCTCGCCCCGACCAGGAAAGTGCCTGGTCAGATGGTTTCTCCTCGCGTAGCGAGTGGTGGGGCGGGTGGGACTCGAACCCACGGCCGACGGATTATGAGTCCGCTGCTCTAACCGGCTGAGCTACCGCCCCATAGCGGCGTGTCGCGTACATGTGTGCGCGCCGTCTGCCGCAGCATAGCCGCTCATACGATCTCCTGCTTCGGATGGTCGGCTTCGCGCGGGCTTCGTGACCTTGAGGACTCCGCCGAGGCCAGAGCGGTTCCCCAGGGCATGAAAAAGGACCCCGGCGGGGTCCTCGTTCAGCATGCTCCCCCGACTGGACTCGAACCAGTAACCTGCCGGTTAACAGCCGGCTGCTCTGCCAATTGAGCTACGGAGGATCGAGCTCCCCCGACTGGACTCGAACCAGTAACCTGCCGGTTAACAGCCGGCTGCTCTGCCAATTGAGCTACGGAGGAATGCCTCGTTGCATCGAACGTACCTACCTGGGTATTCGCCAGGGGGCGCGCGCTCGCTGCGACACATACATTAGCGCAAGCAGGGGGGTGCTCCGCCAATCGGTTCCCCCTGGCACCGATGCCGCACCAGAGACCTGCACAAGGCTCACAAGGGAAGGGTGGCCGTCATGCGCTACCGCCTCACGTTCGTCGCCGGCCTCGTCCTCGGTTACGTACTGGGCACACGGGCCGGGCGCGAGCGCTACGAGCAGTTGAAGAAGTCCGCGCAGCAGATCGCACAGAACCCGGCGGTCCGCAACACCGCGGAGACGGCGGCGCAGCAGGGCCGCCACTACGCGGGCAAGGCGTATCACACGGTGAGCCACAAGGTCGGCGAGCATGTGCCCGACACGGTGGTGGAACGGGTGCGTGCGCTGCGTGAGCGCAGTTCGCACAACGGCGGCGACGACTGGGGCACGAGCGGCACCTAGCGATACCGCCTCCACGAAACGGTTGGGCGCCCACGGCCCGAGCAACCGCGTCGGTGCGGCAGAATTTTCATCATGGGGATAGTCGCCGGGTTGGACAGTTCGCCCGATTTCACTCGTATCGTTGTCTGTGACACGGACACAGGGGCCGTGCTCAGGCAGGGATACGCGCCGCATCCGGTGGAGAGTGCTGAGGGTGGCGGCCGGCCTGCCGATGTCGATCCGCAGGCCTGGTTGCTGTCCCTCGGGGAGGCGGCCGGTGGTGGGCTGCTCGAGGGCGTCCAGGCCATCGGGGTCTCGTCCCAGCAGAACGCCATCGTGCCGCTCGACGCCCAGGGCAACACCGTGCGGCCCGCTCTCGTCGGCGGTGACAAGCGGGCGCAGGTCGCGGCCGCCGATCTCATCGACGCGCTCGGCGGACGCGCGGCCTGGGCGCAGGCTGTGGGGTGCGTGCCGCAGGCCGCGCAGCCGGTGACCAAGCTGCGCTGGCTGGTCAAGAACGAGCCCGACGCCGCCCAGCGCACCGCCGTCCTGCTGCAGGCCCATGACTGGCTGGTGTGGCAGCTGCTCGGGCGGCCGGTCAGGAGGACCACGGATCGGGGCGGCGCCTCCGGTACGGGGTACTGGTCCGCCGCCACCGGCTCCTACCGGACCGATCTCGTCGAGCTGGCGCTCG
Source organism: Streptomyces sp. HUAS ZL42 (assembly GCF_040782645.1). Classification (GTDB taxonomy): domain Bacteria; phylum Actinomycetota; class Actinomycetes; order Streptomycetales; family Streptomycetaceae; genus Streptomyces. The sequence continues at coordinate 6,498,073 of NZ_CP160403.1, read as the reverse complement.
GTCATCAGGCCATGCTGCCCGAGGTGATCGGGCCCGCGGACGCGGCCGGTACGACACCGGAGGGGCTGCTCATCTCGGCCGGGACCGGCGAGACCATGGCCGCCGCCTTCGGGCTCGGCATCGGGCTCGGGGACGCGGTCGTCTCGCTCGGGGCCTCCGGGTCGGTGATGGCCGTCCACCCCGAGGCACTCGTCGACAGCACCGGGATGATCACCTCTCTCGCCGACGCCACGGGCATGCACCTGCCGGTCGTCACCACGCTGAACGCCGTACGGACCCTGCGCGGCACCGCCGAGCTGCTCGGCCTGCCCGATCTGGAGAGCCTGTCCGACCTGGCGATGAAGTCGACGCCGGGGTCTCACGGTCTCGTGCTGCTGCCCTATCTGGAGGGCGAGCGGACGCCGAATCTGCCGCACACGGCAGGGACGCTGGCGGGCCTTCGGCGTGAGTCGATGAAGGCCGAGCATCTCGCGCGGGCGGCGTTCGAGGGCATGCTGTGCGGGCTCGCGGACGCGCTCGACGTGCTGCGCGGGCGGGGCGTGGAGGTGCGGCGGATCTTCCTGCTGGGAGCTGCCGCCGAGCTGCCCGCCGTGCAGGCCGCGGCGCCCTCGCTGTTCGGTGTGCAGGTCGTCGTGCCGCAGCCGGCGGACTACGCCGCGATCGGCGCCGCCCGGCAGGCGACCTGGGCGCTCGGGGTTTCCCAGGGCACCCTGGACCCGCGCACCCCGCCGTTCTGGCAGGGTGCGGCCGCGCAGGTCCTGGAGCCCGGCGAGGATCTCGCGGTGGGCCAGGCGGTGCGCCAGCAGTTCGTGTCGGTGCGGGAACAGACCCACCCGGGTGCGCTCCGACCGTAGCGGAACGTAAGAAACCGGTAGGAGCCGTACCCGCAGGGCCGTAACAAGCACTGCTGTCGGTTTAATCGGTTGAGGTAACGCGGGTGGAGTGTTCGACGATAGGGGCCAGGGGCAACCACCGCCCCTGTCGCCGACTCCGAGAGACGTAGCGTGCTCATACGACTTCTGCGGACCTACCTCAGGCCCTACAAGAAACCCATCGCCCTGCTGGTGCTGCTGCAGTTCCTGCAGACCTGCGCCACTCTCTACCTGCCCACGCTGAACGCGGACATCATCGACAACGGTGTGGTGAACGGCGACACCGGCTACATCATCGGCTACGGCGCCCTGATGATCGGCATCTCGCTGGCGCAGGTCGTCTGCAACATCGGCGCGGTCTACTACGGAGCGCGGACGGCGTCGGCGCTCGGCCGGGACGTGCGGGCGGCCGTCTTCGACCGGGTGCAGTCCTTCTCCTCGCGCGAGGTGGGGCATTTCGGCGCGCCCTCGCTGATCACCCGTACGACCAACGACGTCCAGCAGGTCCAGATGCTGGCCCTGATGACGTTCACGCTGATGGTGTCGGCGCCCATCATGTGCGTGGGCGGCATCGTGCTGGCGCTCGGACTGGATGTGCCGCTGTCCGCGGTACTCGTGGCCGTCGTACCGGTACTGGGCATCTGCGTGACCTTGATCGTACGGCGGCTGCGGCCGCTGTTCCGGTCCATGCAGGTGCGGCTCGACACGGTGAACCGGGTACTGCGCGAGCAGATCACCGGCAACCGCGTCATCCGCGCCTTCGTGCGGGACGAGTACGAGGAGCAGCGCTTCCGGAAGTCCAACACCGACCTCACCGAGATGTCGCTGAAGACCGGCAACCTGCTCGCGCTGATGTTCCCGGTGGTCATGACCACGGTGAACCTGTCGTCGATCGCGGTGGTGTGGTTCGGTGCCCATCGCATCGACAGCGGTGGGATGGCGATCGGTGACCTGACCGCGTTCCTCGCCTATCTGATGCAGATCGTCATGTCCGTGATGATGGCCACCTTCATGTTCATGATGGTGCCGCGCGCGGAGGTGTGCGCCGAACGCATCCAGGAGGTCCTGGACACCTCGTCGAGCGTGGTGCCGCCGGCCGACCCGGTGCGGGAGCTGCGCCGCCACGGCCATCTGGAGATCCGCGGGGCGGGCTTCCGCTACCCGGGTGCCGAGGAGCCGGTGCTGAAGGCCGTCGACCTGGTGGCGCGGCCCGGTGAGACCACTGCCGTGATCGGGTCCACGGGCAGCGGCAAGTCGACGCTGCTCGGGCTGGTGCCGCGGCTGTTCGACGCGACCGAGGGGGAGGTGCTCGTCGACGGCGTCGACGTGTCGGCCGTCGAGCCGCAGTTGCTGGCGCGGACCGTCGGGCTGGTGCCGCAGAAGCCGTATCTGTTCGCGGGCACGGTGGCGACCAATCTGCGGTACGGCAATCCGGACGCGACGGACGAGGAGCTGTGGCACGCGCTGGAGGTGGCGCAGGCCAAGGACTTCGTGGAGCGCCTTGAGAACGGGCTGGACTCCCCCATCGCGCAGGGCGGCACCAATGTCTCCGGCGGTCAGCGGCAGCGGCTCGCCATCGCGCGCACGCTGGTGCAGCGCCCGGAGATCTACCTCTTCGACGACTCCTTCTCCGCGCTCGACTACGCCACGGACGCGGCGCTGCGCGCGGCCCTGGCCCGCGAGACCGCGGAGGCGACCGTCGTGATCGTCGCCCAGCGCGTGGCGACCATCCGGGAGGCCGACCGGATCGTCGTCCTGGACGAGGGACGGGTCGTCGGCACCGGCCGGCACCACGAGCTGATGGCGGACAACGAGACCTACCGGGAGATCGTGCTCTCCCAGCTGACGGAAGCGGAGGCTGCCTGATGGCCGGGCCGATGGGGCGGATGATGGCCGGGGGCGGCCCGGAGACCCGCTCGCTGGACTTCAAGGTGTCGGGCAGGCGGCTCATCGCGCAGTTCAAGCCGGAGCGGTTCACCATCTACGCGCTGCTGTTCTGCGTGGTGGTGAGCGTGGGCCTGAACGTGGTCGGGCCGAAGATCCTCGGCAAGGCCACCGACCTGGTCTTCGCGGGCATCGTCGGACGGCAGATGCCGGCCGGGGCCTCCAAGGAGCAGGTCCTCGACTCCATGCGGCAGCGCGGTGACGGCGAGGTCGCCGACATGCTGCGCAGCACGGACTTCACGCCGGGCAAGGGCATCGACTTCGCCGCGGTCGGGAACGTCCTGCTGTTCGCCCTCGGTGTGTTCCTCGTCGCCGGTCTGCTGATGGCGGTCGCGACCCGGCTGGTGAACCGGGCCGTCAACCGCACGATGTACCGGATGCGCGAGGACGTGCAGACGAAGCTGTCGCGGCTGCCGCTGTCGTACTTCGACAAGCGGCAGCGCGGTGAGGTGCTGTCGCGGGCGACGAACGACATCGACAACATCGGGCAGACCCTGCAGCAGTCGATGGGCCAGCTCATCAACTCGCTGCTCACCATCATCGGTGTGCTGGCGATGATGTTCTGGGTGTCGTGGCTGCTGGCGCTGGTCGCGCTGGTGACCGTGCCGCTGTCGGCCGTCGTGGCGACCCGGGTCGGCAAGCGGTCCCAGCCGCACTTCGTGCAGCAGTGGCGCTCGACCGGCAAGGTCAACGCGCACGTCGAGGAGATGTACACCGGGCACACCCTGGTGAAGGTGTTCGGGCGGCAGGAGGAGTCGGCGAAGCAGTTCGCCGAGCAGAACGAGGCGCTGTACGAGGCCGGGTTCAGGGCGCAGTTCAACAGCGGGGTCATGCAGCCGCTGATGATGTTCGTCTCGAACATCAACTATGTGCTGGTGGCGGTCGTGGGCGGTCTGCGGGTCGCGTCCGGTGCGCTGTCGATCGGCGATGTGCAGGCGTTCATCCAGTACTCGCGGCAGTTCTCGATGCCACTGACGCAGGTCGCGTCGATGGCGAACCTGGTGCAGTCGGGTGTCGCGTCGGCCGAGCGGATCTTCGAGGTCCTGGACGCGGAGGAGCAGCAGGCGGATCCGGTGCCGGGCGTGCGGCCGGAGGAACTGCGCGGGCGGGTCGCGCTGGAGGGCGTGTCCTTCCGGTACGACCCCGAGAAGCGGCTCATCGAGGATCTGTCGCTGGCGGCGGAACCCGGCCACACGGTCGCGATCGTCGGTCCCACCGGGGCCGGCAAGACGACGCTGGTGAACCTGCTCATGCGGTTCTACGACGTCTCCGGTGGGCGCATCACCCTCGACGGCGTCGACATCGCGAAGATGTCCCGCGACGAACTCCGGGCCGGGATAGGGATGGTGCTGCAGGACACCTGGCTGTTCGGCGGCACCATCGCGGAGAACATCGCGTACGGCGCCGCGCGGGAGGTCACCCGGGGCGAGATCGAGGAGGCGGCGCGGGCGGCCCACGCCGACCGCTTCATCCGTACCCTCCCCGACGGCTACGACACCGTCATCGACGACGAGGGCACGGGGGTCAGCGCCGGTGAGAAGCAGCTCATCACCATCGCGCGGGCGTTCCTGTCCGACCCGGTGATCCTGGTGCTGGACGAGGCGACGAGTTCGGTGGACACCCGGACCGAGGTGCTGATCCAGAAGGCGATGGCGAAGCTGGCGCACGGGCGGACGTCGTTCGTCATCGCGCACCGGCTGTCCACGATCCGGGACGCGGACACGATCCTGGTGATGGAGAACGGGGCGATCGTGGAGCAGGGCAGGCATGCGGAACTGCTCGGGGCCGACGGCGCGTATGCGCGGCTCTACAAGGCGCAGTTCGCGCAGGCGGTGGCCGAGGTCGACTAGGGGGCGCGGAGGGGGCCGCCGGAGGCGGCCCGCCTCAGTCCAGGTAGCCCCTCAGCTGGTCCGCGAACGCGTGGTCCCTGAGCTTGTTGAGGGTCTTCGACTCGATCTGACGGATCCGTTCCCGCGTCACGCCGAAGATGCGGCCGATCTCCTCCAGCGTGCGCGGGCGGCCGTCCGCCAGGCCGTAGCGCAGTTGTACGACCTTCCGTTCGCGCTCGCCGAGCGTGGACAGGACGGCCTCCAGGTGTTCCCGCAGCAGCAGGAACGCCGCCGACTCCACCGGTGATGTCGCGTCGCCGTCCTCTATCAGGTCGCCCAGGGCGACGTCGTCCTCCTCGCCGACCGGGGCGTGCAACGACACCGGTTCCTGGGCGAGTCGGAGGACCTCGCTGACGCGCTCGGGCGGGAGCTCGAGGTGGCCGGCCACTTCCTCGGGTGTCGGCTCGTAGCCCCGCTCCTGCAGCATGCGGCGCTGGACGCGGACGACCCGGTTGATCAGCTCGACGACGTGGACCGGGACGCGGATGGTGCGGGCCTGGTCGGCGAGGGCGCGGGACATGGCCTGGCGGATCCACCAGGTGGCGTACGTGGAGAACTTGTAGCCGCGGGCGTAGTCGAACTTCTCCACGGCCCGGATGAGTCCGAGGTTTCCTTCCTGCACCAGGTCCAGCATGGTCAGACCGCGGCCGACGTACCGCTTCGCCACGGACACGACCAGCCGCAGGTTCGCCTCGATCAGGCGGCGCTTGGCCATCCGGCCCATCACGACCAGCCGGTCCAGGTCGAGAGCCAACTGGCTGTCCAGGTCGGGGGTGTTGACCAGCTTCTCCTCGGCGAACAGGCCGGCCTCCACACGGCGGGCGAGCTCGACCTCCTCGGCCGCGGTGAGCAGCGGGATGCGGCCGATCTCCCGCAGGTACTGGCGGAACAGGTCCGAGGAGGGGCCGCTGGTCTCGGCGCGGGCGACAGGCGGTTCGACGGGCTCGGCCTCGGCCGTCTGCATCGCCTCGGCGGGCGGTTCCGCCGGTTCGGGCGGGCTGTCCGGCTCTGCCTCGGGGTGGTGCACGACACGGCTCTGCGCGGGCACCGCGACGAGAACGTCGGCCTCGGCGTCCGGCGCAGTGGCTTCGTTGCCGATGGCGGTACTGATGTCGGTCTGTGTGAGGGTCTGGGTCTGCACGGGGGCGACCTCCAGGATGTTCGCTGCCGAGGTATGCGGCAGCGCTGCTTCGAGGACGGAGTCGGCGGCCTCGCCGCTGTCCGTCCCGTACGCGATGAGCGGAACCGCGGGGGTGTGGGATCCGTGGGGGACGGATCGGCCGCGCTCCGAGGACTCAGGCACCGGAACCCAGTGTGGAGTACGACACATGGCCGCCACGAGGGGCGTGCGGTGACTTTTTGAGTCCGGTCCGTGACCGCGTGGTTACCCTGCCGTACGCGAAACCCTCAGAGAGCTGCGGCTCCGTGCTCGCGCAGGGCCTGGTCGTACTGCTGCAGTACCCACAGTTCGTTCTGCACGGCCGCCAGTTGGGCCGAGTCGCCGTTCGTGCCGAGGCGGGTGAGGGTGGACTGGATGTCGCGGATGCGGCGTTCGACGGCGCGGCGGCGGACCGTGACGAGCTGGTCGCCCGCGTAGTTCTCGTCGACCGTCTTGCGCATGATCGCCTCGACCGCGAGTTCCGTGACCATCGCGCGGACGGTGTCGTCGGGGGCCGCCTCGCGGACGCGGACGAGGTACTCCTGCGGGTCCTGCGTGCCGTACTCGGCGCCGCCCGCGTCCAGGACGGCCTGGCGTACGGCCGCGTAGGGGGCGGCGGTGAACTCGTCGACGCCGTACGCGTCGAACGCCGGGGAGACCAACTCCGGGCGCTGGAGGGCGAGTTTGAGCAGTTCGCGTTCGGTGGCGTACACCGGATTACGGAGTTGCAGTGCCGGGCCGGGGGCCGAGGCTCGGGGTGCCGCTCCGTACTGGTGCGGGTCCGTGCGCGTCGGTGCCGGGCCGCCCTTGCCGCCCCGATCCCGTGCCCAGCGGGCCAGCTGGGCCACCCGCTTGACCACGAACTGGGTGTCGAGGATGCCGAGCATGCCCGCGAGCTGCACGGCGACCTCGTGCTGGGCGCCGCTGTTCTTGATGCGGGCGACGACGGGCGCGGCCTCGTCCAGGGCGGCGGCGCGGCCGGCCGGGGTTTCGAGGTCGTAGCGTCCGACGATCTGGCGGAGCGCGAACTCGAAGAGCGGGGTACGGGGTTCGACCAGGTCGGCGACCGCCTCGTCGCCCTTGGCCAGGCGCAGGTCGCACGGGTCCATGTTGTCCGGCGCGATCGCGATGTACGTCTCGGCGGCGAACTTCTGGTCGTCCTCGAAGGCGCGCAGGGCCGCCTTCTGGCCGGCCGCGTCGCCGTCGAAGGTGAAGATGACGCGCGCGCTGCCGTTGTCCATCAGCAGCCGGCGGAGGATCTTGATGTGGTCGCTGCCGAAGGCCGTGCCGCAGGTGGCGATGGCGGTGGTGACTCCGGCGAGGTGGCACGCCATGACGTCCGTGTAGCCCTCGACCACCACCGCCCGGCTCGCTTTGGCGATCTCCTTCTTGGCGAGGTCGATGCCGTACAGGACGTGCGACTTCTTGTAGATCGCCGTTTCGGGGGTGTTGAGGTACTTGGGGCCGGTGTCGGCCTCGTAGAGCTTGCGTGCGCCGAAGCCGACGACGTCTCCGCCGATGTCGCGGATCGGCCACATCAGACGGCCGCGGAAGCGGTCGATGGGGCCCCGGCGGCCCTCCTGGGAGAGGCCGGACAGGAGCAGTTCCTTGTCGGTGAAGCCCTTGCCGCGCAGATAGCGGGTGAGGTGGTCCCAGCCCTGGGGGCTGTAGCCGACGCCGAAGTGGACGGCGGCTGCCTGGTCGAAGCCGCGTTCGGCGAGGAAGATCCGGCCGGTGTCGGCCTCGGGGCCGGTGGCGAGCTGCTCGGCGTACCACTCGGCGGCGATCTTGTGGGCCTCGACCAGGCGGATGCGTTCGCCGCGCTGGTGCGAGGGGTTGTACCCGCCCTCCTCGTACCGCAGGGTGATGCCGGCCTGGGCGGCGAGACGCTCGACCGCCTCGGAGAAGGAGAGGTGGTCGACCTTCATCACGAACGTGATGGTGTCGCCGCCCTCCTGGCAGCCGAAGCAGTGGAAGAGTCCCTTGCTCGGGCTGACCTGGAAGGACGGCGACTTCTCGTCGTGGAAGGGGCAGAGACCCTTGAGGTTGCCCCCGCCCGCGCCTCGCAGCTGGAGGTACTCGGACACCACGGCGTCGATCGGGACCGCGTCCCGTACCGCCTTCACGTCCTCGTCGTTGATCCGTCCTGCCACGCGTGAATTCTACGGGGCCGAACTGACACTCCTGGGCGCGATGACCGGCACCCGGCCGGGGGCCGGCCCGCCGCGCAGCGGGTGTCGGTCGCTGCGCCCCCGGGAGTCACAGCACAGGGACGGACCGGCACTTCTGGTGGGACGGACCGACGCCTAAGATGCGACGCTTTCCAGCGGAATGTGCGGGTCCGCCAATGCCTCCGTGTTCACCTGGGCCCGGGACCGGATCAGCTGCTGGATGGGGTCCGTGACATCCCACACGTTGACGTTCATCCCGGCCAGCACCCGCCGCTCCTTCAGCCAGAACGCGATGAATTCACGCTTTCCCGCGTCTCCCCGGATCACCACTTCGTCGTACGACCCCGCCGGAGCCCACCCGCTGTACTCCATCCCCAGGTCGTACTGGTCGGTGAAGAAGTAGGGCACCCGGTCGTAGGTGACGTCCTTGCCGAGCATCGCCCGCGCCGCAGCCGGGCCGCCGTTCAGCGCGTTGGCCCAGTGCTCGACGCGCAACGTCGTGTCGAAGACACCGTGCGGGAAGGACGCGACGTCGCCGGCCGCGTGGATGTCGGGGTCGGAGGTGCGCAAGCGCGCGTCCACCGCGACACCGCCGCCGTGCGCGCGGTCGGCGATCTCCAGCCCGGCCGCCTCCGCCAGCCCCGTCCGGGGTGCCGCGCCGATCGCCGCCAGGACGTCGTGCGCCGGGTGCTCCTCGCCGTCGTCGGTGCGGGCCGCGAGGACCATGCCGTCCTGGCCGACGATCTCGGTCAGCCGGGCGCCGAAGTGGAAGCGGACGCCGTGCTCGCGGTGCAGCTCGGCGAAGACGTTGCCGAGCTCGGGGCCGAGGACGTGGTACAGCGGGGTCGGATTGTGCTCGACGACGGTGACCTCCGCGCCGTACTCGCGGGCGGCCGCCGCGACCTCCAGGCCGATCCAGCCGGCGCCCGCGATCACGATGTGGCCGTTGTCGCGGCCCAGCGCGGTCAGGACGCCCTTGAGCCGTTCGGCGTGGGCGAGGCGGCGCAGGTGGTGCACGCCGGCCAGGTCCGTGCCCGGGATGTCCAGGCGGCGGGGCTCGGCGCCGGTCGCGAGCAGCAGTTTGTCGTAGTGGACGAGTGTGCCGTCGTCGCCGAAGCGGACCGTCTTCGCGGCGCGGTCGATGGCGTCGACGGTCTGGCCGAGGTGCAGCTCGATGTCGTGCTGCGCGTACCAGGCGGGCGGGTGGACGAAGACGCTGTCGCGCTCCTCCTTGCCCAGCAGGTAGCCCTTGGAGAGGGGCGGGCGCTCGTACGGGTGGTCGCGTTCGTCGCAGATCAGTATCACGCGGCCGGTGAAGCCCTCCGCCCGGAGCGTCTCGGCCGCCTTCGCGCCGGCGAGACCTCCTCCGACGATGACGAATGTCTGATCCGCGTCGACCACTTGATGCCTCCTACCGGGGGTCTGGGGGGTGTACCCCCAGAAAACACTGCGGGTGCCGCCACATGCGAGCGTCCCGCACGGAGTGTGATGGGGGAAGAGGGAGTGGCCCGATCAGGCCACGGAGGGTCACGTTTGTGTCACATGCGCCCCGTCAGTCTCGCGTGCAGTGAGCGGGCCGAGGCGTCGGTGAGGGAGGCGATCTGGTCGACGATCACGCGCTTGCGGGCGCGGTCGTCGTCGGCGGCGCCGAACAGCGCACGGAACTGCGGGTCGAGGCCGTCGGGGGCGCGGGCGGTGAGCGCCTCGGCCAGTTCGGCGACGACGATCCGCTGGTCGGCCCGCAGCCGCTCCTGTTCGGCGCGCTGCATGACGTACCGGTCGGCGACCGCCTTGAGGACCGCACACTCCAGTCGGGTCTCGAGCGGTACGACGAGCTCGGCACCGTATCTGGTGAGCCGGCCGCCGCCGTACGCCGCGCGGGTGGCGGCCTCGGCGGCGAGGCAGAAACGGCCGATGAGCTGGCTGGTGGCGTCCTTGAGGCGGGCCTGGGCGACCGCGGAGCCGTCGTAGCCGTGCGGCCACCACTCCTGGTCCTGGAGGCGGTCGAGGGCCGCGGCGAGTTCGGCGGGGTCGGTGCCTGAGGGGACGTAGCGGCCGACGGCGACCCGGAAGATCTCCTGGCGTTCCGGCTCGGCGTGCAGGCAGTTGGGGTCAATGTGGCCGGCGTGCAGGCCGTCCTCCACGTCGTGCACCGAGTACGCCACGTCGTCGGACCAGTCCATGACCTGCGCCTCGAAGGTGGTGCGGGTGGCGGGGGCGTCCTTGCGGAACCAGTCGAAGACGGGCCGGTCGTCCTCGTAGACGCCGAACTTCGGTGAGGCGGGGTCCGTGGGGTGGGCGCCGCGGGGCCAGGGGTACTTGGTGGCGGCGTCGAGGGCGGCACGGGTGAGGTTGAGGCCGACGGAGCCCTCGGCGGTGAAGCGTTTGGGCTCGATGCGGGTGAGGAGCCTCAGCGACTGGGCGTTGCCTTCGAAGCCGCCGCAGTCGTGGGCGAACTCGTTCAGCGCGTGTTCGCCGTTGTGGCCGAAGGGCGGGTGGCCGAGGTCGTGGGAGAGGCAGGCGGCCTCCACGAGGTCGGGGTCGCAGCCGAGGGCTGCGCCCAGCTCCCGGCCGACCTGGGCGCACTCCAGGGAGTGGGTGAGGCGGGTGCGGGGGCTGGCGTCCCAGGCGGTGGCGCTGCGCTCGCCGGGCGTGACGACCTGGGTTTTACCGGCGAGTCTCCTGAGCGCGGCGGAGTGCAGTACGCGGGCGCGGTCGCGTTGGAAGGCGGTGCGGCCGGGGCGTTTGTCGGGTTCGGGGGCCCAGCGGTCGACTGACGTCGGGTCGTAGCCGGGGGGTGGGATGTGGTTTTCGTGGGCTTCGGGTGCGGTGCCTTCCATGTGTCGACAGTAAGGCGCGTACTCGTCTGCGGGGTTCTGATTGTGTGCGAGTGCGGGTCGTTCGTGGCTGGTCGCGCCCACGCGGCGGAGCCGCAAATCGATACAGTCCCGCGCCCCTGACGAAGTCACCCGTTATTTCAAGCCGACGCCAGTTCCGGTGCCGTCGCGGCCGGGACGGCCAGCGTCTGGTCGTAGCGGTGCAGCACCAGCCGGGCCATCGCCGGGTGCGTGCCCAGCGGGGCCGAGGCGATCCACGGGGCCGCCTGCGCGGACTCCGTGGCGAAGCGGCCCGGGGCCGTGAAGTAGGAGGCGACCGCCACCCGGTGGCGGCCTCGTGCGGCCAGGGCGCGGACGGCTGCGGGGACGGTGGGGGCGGCGGTGGAGGCGTAGGCGGGGACGACCGGTACGCCGAGGCGTTCGGCGAGGAGCTGGGCCGTACGGCGGGTGTCGACGGCCGAGTGGGGGTCGCGGGAGCCGGCGGCCGCGAGGACGACCGCGCTCGAACGGCGCTCGGCCTCGGTCGTCCGGGTGCGCCAGCCGGCCTCGACGAGACGGGCGTACAGGGTCTCCACGAGGAGGGGGTGCGGGCCGAGCGGGGCCGCGACGCGCGTGTGCACCCGTACGGCGGCGGCCATCTCGGGGATGTCCCGCTTGACGTGGTAGCCGCGGCTGAGCAGCAGCGGTACGAGGACGGCCTCGGGGGTCCCCTGCGCGTCGAGTTCGGCGAGGGTGTCGGTCAGCAGGGGCTCGTTCAGTTCGATGTGGCCGAGGTGGACTGGCAGGCCGGGGCGCAGTTCCCGGACGCGCTCGACGAGCGTGCGGACGGTGCTCAGAGCGCGCGGGTCCCGGCTGCCGTGCCCGACGAGGACGAGCGCGGGCGGGCCCGGGCGGCGCCTGCCGTCGAGCGAGACCAGGCTGAGCTGGCCGGCGAGCTGGGTGCTGATCCGGTTCATGATGTGCGCCGTACTGTCGAGGTGCGTGGCAGCACCGGGGCCGGTCGTGGACTCGTCGCGAGGAAGGTTCGACGCCGTCATGTACCGATGGTGGCGGCGTGAGGTTGCCGCCCCGTTGCACGGGAATGACGGGTGTTTTCCGGCGGTTCACCGTGGGGTGCAGGCGGCCTGTGAGGGCGTTTGACCTGCGGTTTCGTGGTTCGAAGTGAATCTGGTCACGTTCGGTCGGTGAACCGGGGGGCCTGACATCGCGTCCCTGAATGTCGAACAGACGACCTGGGGAGGGACCGTTCCATGCGCCGACCGAAGCTGCGCGGACCCCGCCTGCCGCGCACCCGCGCGGGGCGGCGCGGGCTGGTGCAGGCCGTGATGGCGGGGTGCGTGCTCGCGCTGCTTCCGGCGACGTGGATGTACGTCGTGACGGGTGACCGGCTGCGTACGACCGCCGACGTGCCGCGCACGGAGGTCGCCGTCGTCTTCGGTGCCGGTCTCTGGGACGGCGAGCCGTCGCCGTACCTCGCGCACCGCCTGGACGCGGCGGCGAAGCTGTACCGGGAAGGCCGTGTCGAGGTCGTCCTCGTCACCGGCGACAACAGCCGCGAGGACTACGACGAGCCCGACGCGATGCGCGCCTATCTGACGAAGCACGGGGTGCCGGACGCGCGGATCGTCAGCGACTACGCGGGCTTCGACACCTGGGACTCGTGCGTCCGCGCCAAGAAGATCTTCGGCGTCGACAAGGCCGTCCTCATCAGCCAGGGCTTCCACATCCGGCGCGCGGTCGCGCTGTGCCAGGCGGCGGGGGTCACGTCGTACGGCGTCGGCGTCGACGCCAAGCACGACGTCACCTGGTACTACGGGGGCACCCGGGAGATCTTCGCAGCCGGCAAGGCAGCACTGGACGCGCTGTTCGAACCCGATCCTCGGTTCCTCGGGCCGCGCGAGCCGGGCGTGGCACGGGCGTTGGCGTCGGCCCGGTAGCCGCAGCCCGGCCCTGGCGGAGCCGGTGCGACTTCTGCCACAGAGTCGACTGTGCGGCCGGGCGGCGACGACCAAGGGGCGGGCAGCCGCGTGCCTCACGGTGGCGGCCGGGCGGCGGGGAGGCTGCCGTGCCGCCCGTGTAACGGACGGCGTCCCGGCACGTAACACGGCCGAAGCACGCTGAACGCATGCGGACCACCTCGACGCCCACCCACTGCCCGTACTGCGCCCTGCAGTGCGGGATGACCCTGTCGCCCCTGCCCGGTGGAGGCGTCGAGGTGACGGAGCGCACGGACTTCCCGGTGAACCGGGGCGCGCTCTGCGGCAAGGGCCGTACGGCTCCGGCCGTGCTCTCGTCCCGGGTGCGTCTGACCTCCCCGTTGGTGCGCTCCGGCGGCACGCTCGTGCCCGCCACCTGGGACGAGGCCCTCGACCGGATCGCCGAGAGGCTGCGCGCCACGCGGGCGGAGCACGGCCCGGACGCGTGCGGTGTCTTCGGCGGGGGCGGCCTGACGAACGAGAAGGCGTACACGCTCGGCAAGTTCGCACGGGTGGTGCTGGGCACCTCGCAGATCGACTACAACGGGCGCTTCTGCATGTCGTCCGCGGCGGCCGCGGGGACGAAGGCGTTCGGGCTGGACCGCGGGCTGCCCTTCCCGCTGGAGGACATCCCGAAGACCGGGTGCGTGATCCTCGTCGGCTCCAACCTCGCGGAGACGATGCCGCCGTCGCTCCGCTTCTTCAACGAGCTTCGCGAGAACGGCGGCACGCTGATCGTCGTCGATCCGCGCCGGACGAAGACCGCCGAGCAGGCCGACCTGCACCTGGCGCCCCGGCCGGGTACGGATCTGGCGCTGGCGCTCGGTCTGCTGCACGTGATCGTCGCGGAGGGCCTGGTCGACGAGGACTACGTCCAGGAACGCACCGCCGGCTGGGAGGACGCCCGGGCGGCGGCGATGGCGCACTGGCCGGAGTACGTGGAACGGATCACGGGGGTGTCCGTTCCCCAACTCCGCGAGGCCGTACGGATGTTCTGCGAGCCCGAGTCGGCGATGGTGCTGACGGCACGCGGACCGGAACAGCAGTCCAAGGGCACGGACACGGTGGGCGCGTGGATCAACCTGTGCCTGGCCACCGGGCGGGCGGGCCGGCCGCTGTCCGGGTACGGCTGCCTGACCGGGCAGGGCAACGGGCAGGGCGGGCGCGAACACGGCCAGAAGGCCGACCAGTTGCCCGGCTACCGCAAGCTGACGGACCCGGCGGCGCGACGGCACGTGGCCGAGGTGTGGGGCGTGGACCCGGACTCGCTGCCGGGGCCGGGACGCAGCGCGTACGAGTTGCTCGACGCCCTGGGTACGGACATCAAGTCCCTGTTGCTGATGGGCTCGAACCCCGTGGTGTCCGCGCCGCGCGCCGCGCACGTCGAGGAGCGGCTGCGGTCGCTGGACTTCCTGGCGGTCTGCGATGTCGTGCTGTCGGAGACGGCGGCGCTCGCGGACGTCGTACTGCCGGTGACGCAGTGGGCGGAGGAGACCGGCACGACGACCAACCTCGAGGGCAGGGTGCTGCTGCGTCGGCAGGCGATCACGCCGCCCGAGGGCATCCGCAGCGACCTGGAGGTCATGCACGAGCTGGCGGCCCGGCTGGGCGTGGAGAAGGGCTTCCCGACCGACCCCGAGGAGGTCTTCGAGGAGCTGCGCCGGGCGAGCGCGGGCGGCCCCGCGGACTACTCCGGGATCACCTACCGCAGGCTGGCGGAGGAGAACGGGGTGTTCTGGCCGTGTCCGGGAGCGGTCCGCGAGGCCACCGCCCCGGAAACGCTCCCCGCCGACGGGGCGGACGTCCACCCGGGCACGCCCCGCCTCTTCCTCGACCGGTTCGCCACCGAGGACGGGCGGGCACGTTTCGCGCCCGTCACACACCGCCCCGCCGCCGAGGAGCCGGACGACGACTACCCCGTGCTGCTGACGACCGGACGGGTCGTGGCCCAGTACCAGTCCGGCGCCCAGACCCGCCGCGTCGACGAACTGAACGCCGCCGCACCGGCCCCCTTCGTGGAGCTGCACCCCCGGCTGGCGGCGCGGCTCGGCGCGGCCGAGGGCGACCCGGTCGCCGTGGTGTCCCGCCGCGGCCGCGCGGTGGCCCCGGCCCGCATCACCACCGGCATCCGCCCCGACACCGTCTTCATGCCCTTCCACTGGCCGGGCGAGGGCCGCGCCAACTCCCTCACCAACCCGGCCCTGGACCCGACCTCGCGCATGCCGGAGTTCAAGGTGTGCGCGGTGCGGGTGGAGGCCGTCCGAGCGACTCCCTGATCTGAGTCCGGGCCTTCGGCACGGGCTCATCCGTACACGAGCCAGGCCCCCCGCACACCCGCGGGCGGGCCCCTTCGGGCTGCCATCTGTTGACTCTACGTGCTAAATGTCGTATGTATGTATACATCGTAAATTTACGACAGCAGGGAGTCCCTGATGGCGGATGCGACCCGCACCAGCACCGTGACCGTGCTCGTACCTGCCTACAAGGAAGTGGATTCTCTCGGCCACGTGCTCGAGGCCCTGAAGGGGCAGACACGCCCCGCGGACCGCATCATCGTGACGCTGGACCCGCACCAGGACGGCAAGAGGACCGAGGAGCTGGAACGGATTTCCCGCGAGGCGGGTGCCGAGGTCTGGCATTCGGCCGGCAACCGGCACAAGAAGGCCGGCAACCTCAACGGCGCACTGAGCAGACTGCTGCCGGGTCTCTCCGACGAGGACGCGATTCTCGTGCAGGATGCCGACACGTACCTGGATCCTCACTTCATCGAGGTGACACACAAGAAGCTGGGACAGGGGTACGGCGCCGCGGGCGGAAACTTCCGCGGCCGCTCGGGCGGCCGGCTGTGCGGCGCCTTCCAGCGCAACGAGTTCGCCCGCTACGCACGGGACACGGCACGCAAGAACGGCAAGGTGCTCTGCCTGACGGGTACGGCCTGCCTTTTCAAGGCGGGAGCCCTGAAGGACGTACTGGCCGCTCGGGAAGACGGCACGCTTCCGCCGGCCGACGGCGTGTACGACACCAAGGCGCTCACCGAGGACAACGAGCTCACGCTCGCCCTGCGGCATCTCGGACGGCGCATCGTCGCGCCGTCCCGCGCGACCATGACCACCGAGGTCATGGAAACGTGGAGAGACCTCGGCAAACAGCGACTCCGCTGGAAGCGTGGAGCCCTGGAGAACCTGATCGACTACGGTCTGACGCGCCACACCCTGGAAGGCTGGGCCAGGCAGGTCATAGCGTTCCTCGGGACCTCCATATCGACCATCTACGTGGGCTCGATCATCTGGTTTCTCGCCGTGGGTACGGGGCTGAGGATCACACCGTTCTGGATCGCCTTCACAGGGTTCTACGCGATCGAGCGTGCGATCACGGTGAAATCCAGGGGCTGGCGGGCGACGCTCGCGTCGATGCTCGTCGTACCGGAGTGGTTCTACGACCTGTTTCTCCAGGGCGTGCACATCCGGGCCCTCGCGGACGCCGCTCTGCAAAGACCACGTAATTGGTGACTTCCAGGCGCACGAAGAAGAGAAATCGAACGAGCAAAGGAATTCAGGCACATGATGAACAACGCAGGCGCAGGTACCGCGGCCACCGGAACCGGTGCGGCCGGGATGCTGCCACTCACCGGGGGTCCTGACAGCATCTGGTTCTGGATCGTCGTGTTCGTTCTGGTGTCTGCGGGATTCGCTGCCCTGCGGCTCGTTCCACGCAAGACCAAAGACGACTCATAGTGAGAAGGGCGCTGCGCGGTCTGGGTGTTTGCCTGATATTCACCGGTTTGACCCTGGGAGGCTTCAAGCTTTTCCAGGACGGGCACTCGGGCAATGAATACAGAAGCGCTCAGCAGGCGCTACGGAAAGATCTCCGGAATTCAGTTGCCCCTTCGAAGGCTGACGCAGTGGCCGTGCTGCGGATACCTCGGTTCGGCTCGGGATTCGACCCTGTGATCGTCGAGGGTGTGTCCCAAGGGGATCTGAAGAAGGGTCCCGGGCACTATCCGGGGACGGCGATGCCCGGCGAAATCGGCAACTTCGCGGTGGCCGGGCATCGGACCGGCTGGGGGCAGCCGTTTCACCGGCTCCCGGAGCTGAAGAAGGGCGACGCGATCAACGTGGAGTGGCAGGGGAGGTCATTCACCTATCGAGTCACCCGGACCGAGGTCGTCGAGCCCTCCGACGTCGGCGTCGTCCTACCCGTGCCGAACCGGCCGGGAACCGAGCCCGACAAGGCCCGGATCACGCTCACCACGTGCACGGACCGTGACCGCGGCGGCGCGTACGTTCACCGGCTCGTCGTCTGGGGCGAACTGAACGACCGTTGATCCCCCGGCACACCTGCCGCCAGCGACTTCCTCGCAGGCGGCTTTTCGCGGTGCCGTCCAGCCCTTACGGGCTCACCCCCGGCACAACCAGTCCCCGCTCTCGATGAGCTTGCCGCGTGTCCTCAGTTCCGTGGCGACGGGTGGGGCCGCGACGTAGACCCAGGCGGGTACGGCCGCGCCGTCGGTCTCGCGTACCACGTCCCGTTGAACCCGCTCGTAGAGGCTTCGGGGGTCCCCCGGCGCGTACTCCTCCAGGCGGTCCAGTTCGGTCAGCAGCCGCGCGTAGCCCTCGGGCAGTGCAGTGACGAGGTCCCCGTACACGACTCCGCCCGGGTCTTCCACGGCGTACGGGTAGCCGGGGCCGTCGTACAGCACCGCGCCCCTGAGGCGGCCCGGTTCCGCGGAGCGGGTACGGCCGTGCAGGAACCGGGCGTGGTTGATCTCGCCGGGGCGGAGGGTGCCGTAGACGAAGAAAGGGAGGCTCACAGAAACGATTCTCTCTCCTCACATACCTCCTCGAACGCGCTATGGACATGACATGTCATGGCCCCTTAAATCTGGGTCAACATCCGCGCCGCCCCCCACGCGCCCCACGGCGCCTTCCCGAGGAGACCGATGAGCCGGATACGGCAGCACCACGTCCGAGGTTCCCGCCGTCTCGCCACCGCCGGCGTGGCCGCCACCGCCGCCACCCTGCTGGCCGCCGCACTCTCGCCCGCCGCCGACGCGGCCGACAGACCCACTCGGGCCGATGCGATCGACAACGCGGCGGCAGCTCTTGCCGATCACGCCGCTTCCCTGGGTCTCACCGCCGTCCAGGGGACGAAGGTCCGCGACGTCGTCGTGGACGCGGACGGCGTCCAGCACGTCCGCTACGACCGCACCTACCGTCAACTCCCGGTGCTGGGCGGCGACTTCGTGGTCCACCTGGCCCCCGACGGCACGTACCGCAGCGCGAACCGCGCGACGAGGAGCCAGATCACGCTCGCCGGCATCACTCCGTCCCTCTCCGCCCCGAAGGCCGCCGACGTCGCCGTGAACGCACTGCGCGCCGCCAACCTCGGCGAGACCCTCAAGAACGTCACCGCCAAGCCCCGGTTGGTCGTCGACGCCCTGCACGGCACGCCGAGGCTCGCCTGGCGCACCGAGGCGGTGGCGCAGGACTCGCTCGGCAACCCGGTCGCACGGACGGTCGTCACCGACGCCCGCACGGGAGCGCAGATCGACGCCTGGGACAGCATCGAGACGGCCTCGGGCGACGGCAAGTCGCTGTACGGCGGCACGGTGCCGCTGGAGACGACGCTGTCGGGATCGACGTACCAGCTCAAGGACCCGACGCGCGGGAACACGTACACGGGTGACGCGGCGAACAAGACCGACCTGTGCATCTTCGGCATCTGCTTCAGCCGGGCGCCCGCGACCCTCTTCACGGACGCCGACAACCACTGGGGCACGGGCACGACGGCCGACCGCTCGACGGCGGCGGTGGACGCGCAGTACGGCACGAACGAGACCTGGGACTACTACAAGAACGTCCACGGCCGCAGCGGCATCGCGGGCGACGGCAAGGGCTCGTACAACCGCGTGCACTACGGCAACAACTACAACAACGCCTTCTGGGACGACAGTTGCTTCTGCATGACGTACGGCGACGGTGACGGCACCACCTTCGGGCCGCTGGTGTCGCTGGACGTAGCCGGCCACGAGATGTCCCACGGCGTGACCTCGAAGACGGCGGCGCTGACGTACTCGGGCGAGTCGGGCGGCCTCAACGAGGCGACGTCGGACATATTCGGCACGCTGGTGGAGTGGTATGCGAACAACTCGTCCGACACCGGCGACTACCTGATCGGCGAGAAGATCGTACGCTCCGGGTTCGGGCGCGACGCCCTGCGCTACATGGACAAGCCGTCCAAGGACGGCAACTCGGCGGACTGCTGGAGCTCGACGGTCGGCAACCTCGACGTCCACTACTCCTCGGGCGTCGCCAACCACTTCGCCTACCTGCTCGCGGAGGGCAGCGGCGCGAAGACCGTCAACGGCGTCAGCTACAACTCCCCCACCTGCAACGGCTCCACGGTCTCCGGGATCGGCCGGGACAAGCTCGGCAGGATCTGGTACCGGGCGCTGACGGTCTACATGACGTCCTCGACGAACTACGCGGGGGCGCGCGCCGCGACGCTCAACGCGGCCAAGGACCTGTACGGGGCGGGGAGTGCGGAGTACAACGCGGTGGCGGCGGCCTGGAGCGCGGTCAACGTGAACTGAGGCCGGACGGGCCCCGGCCCTCCCTCACCGTTGGAGTTCAAACCGGAAGGCCGGTGCCCGAGCGGCACCGGCCTTCGTTGGTGGTGAAGGCCCGCGGGCACGCCCGGCTCAGGCCCTCGTCGCCCTGTGCCACCGCCGGCGGTCGCGCGGTCCGGCGGGCCCGAGGAGCCGAGTTCATCGAGCGCCTGATGCCCGCGGCGCAGCAGGCTGCCGCCGGGCACGACCATTACGCGGAGTCGTACGCCGACGCGGCGGGCGCCACGGTCGATCCGGCCGCCCAGCGCGGCGCCAAGTTCGCCTACGGCCTCGAAGTCGTCCTGGACGGGCCGGCGCCGCGGTTGCCGTGCGCTTCGCAGGCACCGGGGATGGTGCTGGGGCGGCGTGGGTCTCGCCGCCCGGCGCTGTCGGGGTGCCGCCCACCGGCTGACGGCATGGGCCTGCGCGTGGTCCTCAAACCCCGTACGGCCGCCGTTCCCTCGCCTCCCGCAGCGCCCGCCCCCACCACACCAGCTGATCCAGCATCGTCTTCGCCGCCGCGTCCGGGCCCGACGCGTCCTTCAGGCGGCCCTCGTCGTCGAAGGCGGCCCCCGCGTTGTGGAAGGAGACCGTGTCGCGGACCGTCACGGCGTGGAGTTCGGCGAAGACCTGGCGGAGGTGTTCGGTGGCGCGCAGGCCGCCCGCCAGGCCGCCGTAGGAGACGAGAGCGACGGGCTTGGCCTGCCATTCCGCGAAGTGCCAGTCGATGAGGTTCTTCAGGCCGGCCGGGAACGAGTGGTTGTACTCGGGGGTGAGGACGACGAAGGCGTCCGCGCCCGCCAGCTTCGGGGTGACGGCGGAGAGGGTGGTGGTCGTCTCGGAGGTGCGGGCGAAGGACATGGGCAGGGGGACCTCGGCGACGTCCACGACCTCCGGTACGAGGTCGTCCCGGTGCCCGATGCGGTCGAGAAGCCAGTCGGCGATCACGGGGCCGAAGCGGCCGTGGCGGTTGCTGCCCACGACGAGGGTGACCTTCAGAGGGCTGTCAGCGGCAAGCGTGTCGGTGCTCATCATGTGGACCAGCCTCTTACCTCAAGCATTGTTGAGGTCAAGCCCGGATCGCTGTGGGCGGTTCACCCGTTCACACCCGTGCCCCCCGCCCTTCGGGTTCTCTTCCGCGACACGTCTGCCGTACGGCGGTGACCTGCCGAAACGCCGGGCGGTCGAGCCTCCCGCCGGTCGGCGCGGCACCCGTTCACCGCATTTCTGACACACCTTCAGCAAGCGCGTCCGGCCCGCTGCCACTTACCTCGGAAGGGCAGGACCCGCCGAAGAGCTCGAAGGAGCACCGATGCGACGTACCGCCCGTCTCCTGACCGGTACGGCGTTCGCCGTCACCGCCATGGGCGGGGTCACCGCGCCCGCGTTCGGCAAGGGCACGGGCAGCCTCGAGCTGTACCCCTCCTCCGTGATGCCGGGCGGTGACGTCACCGTGAACACGACGGCCTGCGGGGCGGACGGTACGGCGGCGGGTGACGCCAGCGCCGTGGGCGCCGGTCGCTTCACTCTCGCGCCGAGCACCCACGACGGCGACGCGATCGGGCAGTTCCGGGTGCCGCCGAGCGCGCAGCCGGGGACGTACGAGATCGTCGCGACCTGCGCCCAGGGCGGCCGGAAGGTCACCGGTGACCTGGTGGTCACGCTGACCGGGGCCCGTGAGCAGGTACAACCCAAAGGAAGTGTGAAGACGGGGATCGGTGGCGCCCTGGGCCCCGGTCCCGTGCAGACCGCGGCAGGCGTGACGGCTCTCGCCGTCGCCGCCGCGGGCGGTACCTGGCTCCTGCATCGCCGGGCGAGAGGCGACAGGATCTGACGGACACCCTCCGCTGTCCGTCCGCCGGTACCGCACTTCCCCTCCCCCTCCGGGTCCGACGCCCCTCGCGGCCCGGAGGGGGATCGGGCCGCCGGGAGAGGGGTCGCCATGCGCAGGATCGGCAATGCCGCCATAGGGGCCCTCAGCGTCGCCGCCCTCTGCGCGAGCGTGTGGCTGCTGGGCGGTGCGGCCGGGACCCAGGCCCCGCCGCAGCCGTCCGCCGCCCAGGCCGGCGCCGGCCTGGGCGGCGATCAGGACCAGGCGGCCGCACCCGCGCTGCCGCCCTCCCCGCCGGACCGCGTCCGCATCCCCTCGATCCACGTGGACGCCCCTCTCACGGGCCTCGGACTGACCCCGTCCGGCAGCCTCGACGTCCCGCCCGCCGCGCGGAAGAACCTCGCCGGCTGGTACGAGGCCGGCACCACCCCCGGTGAGACGGGCACCGCGATCGTCGCCGGCCATGTCGACAACGCCGACGGCCCCGCCGTCTTCTACGACCTGGGCGCCCTGCAGAAGGGCGCCGCCATCGAGGTGGACCGGCGGGACGGGAGCACAGCCCTGTTCACCGTCGACGCCGTCGAGGTGTACGAGGCCGAGCACTTCCCCGACGAGAAGGTGTACGGGGCGGCGCGGCGGCCCGAGCTGCGGGTGATCACCTGCGGGGGCGGGTACTCGCCCTCGACCGGTTACCGGGGCAATGTGGTCGTCTTCGCACACCTCACCGGGAAACGCTGAGCACCGCCCGCGCGATGGTCCGCGCGCACTCCAGCGCCTCGGTGCGCGTGGTGTCCACCTCCAGGTCGTAGACCACACGCGCACTCCAGCGCCTCGGTGCGCGTGGTGTCCACCTCCAGGTCGTAGACCACGTTCCGGTGGACGAGCTCCGCCTGCCGCTCGGCCATCCCCCGCGGCCGGTCGCCGCGCACGATCTCCCGGCCCGCGGCCACCTCGGCCTCGCACCGGACGCCGACCCACAGCACGTCCAGTCCGGCGAGGGCCTTCTGCCACCGCTCCTGGGAAGCGGGGCCGCCGAGGAAGACGTCGTCGATGATCACCCGTGCGCCGGCGTGGACCATCGCGGCGATCCCTGCCGTCCACGCCGCTTCCAGGGTCCGGAACTCCGGGCCGACGCTCACCCCGCCGTCCGGAGCGATTTCAGCACTATCACCTGAGGCGTCACCGGGTCACACTGGAGGAGGACTCCGGCGCACCCGCAACGCGTTATCGAACGGTCGTAGACGATGCTGCCTGCATGGAAATCCGGAGTGCCGGTCACCCCGTGCCGGCCCGCTCCGCCCCACCTCACAGCCTGCCCCACCGCGCCCCCGGAAACCCTCACACGTCCACCCGGCTCCAGCTGAGGGCAGCGTTCCTCGCGGGAAACAACCGTGATGCTGCCGGGTAACGTCCGCACCGCACGCTCAGGGGCATGACCTCGAATACGCGTGTGGTGGTGATCGGCGCCGGCCTCGCGGGCGTACGTCTCGCCCGGCGGCTCGGTGAGCTCGGCACGCCCGTGACGCTGATCGGCGAGGAGGAGCACCGCCCGTACAACCGGGTGCTCCTCGCCGAAGTGCTGGCCGGGCGCTACAACCCCGACGTGATCGCGCTGCCCGCGCCCGCGGAACTGACCCGCGGCCAGGTCACGGGCATCGACCGCGAGGTGCGAGCCGTACACCTCGCGGACGGCTCGAAGATCGCATACGACACGCTGGTCCTGGCCACCGGTTCGAACCCCGTACTCCCGCCCCTGCGCGGCCTGTTCACCCCCGACCACGTGCTGCCCGAGGGCGTCCACGCGTTCCGGACCATGGACGACTGCCTGGGCCTGTCCAAGGCCGTACGGCCCGGGGTGCGCGCGGTCGTCATCGGCGGCGGGCTCCTCGGAGTCTCCGCGGCCCGCGCCCTCGCGGTGCGCGGCGCGCAGGTCGTCCTCGCCCAGCAGTCCGAGCGGCTCATGGAGCGCCAGCTCGACCCGGGCGCCTCCAAGCTC
The DNA here is from genome assembly GCF_040782645.1 of Streptomyces sp. HUAS ZL42. Classification (GTDB taxonomy): domain Bacteria; phylum Actinomycetota; class Actinomycetes; order Streptomycetales; family Streptomycetaceae; genus Streptomyces. The sequence continues at coordinate 6,474,791 of NZ_CP160403.1, read as the reverse complement.
GTACTGCGGCACCTGAAGGACCTCGGCGTCGAGGTGCACACCGAGTGCCGCGTGCGAGACGTGCGCTGCGTCGGCGGCGCGGTCCGCTCGGTGGAGATGCACGACGGTTTCGCCCTCGACGCCGACCTGGTGGTCCTGGCCTGCGGGATCCACCCGCGCGTGGGCCTCGCCCAGGACGCGGGGCTCGCGGTCCACAAGGGCGTCCTCGTCGACGACGAACTCCGTACGTCCGACCCGCACATCCGCGCCGTCGGCGACTGCGCCCAGCACGACGGCACCGTGTACGGACTCGCCGCGCCCGCCCTCGAACAGGCGGACGTGCTGGCCGAGCTGCTGGCGGGCGACGCGAACGCCCGCTACACCGGCACCCGTTCCCTGACCCGGCTCACCCTGGCCGGTCAGGACTCGCCCCTCGGATCGTTCGACCTCGCCGCGTTCGGCGAGACCGAGGCACGCCCGGGCGACGACGTCGTCCAGCTCGCCGACGCCACCCGCGGCACCTACCGCAAGGTCGTCGTCCGCGACGACCGCCTGGTCGGCGGGGTCCTCGTCGGCGAACTCGGCACCGTCGGCGCGCTCGCCCGCGCCTGGGAGGGAGCAGAGCCGCTCCCCACTGACGGCGGCCCCCTGCTCCACCTGCTCACCAACGATGGAGGCTCCTGATGACCGCCACCCTGGGGGCCACCCCCACGATCGTGCTCGTCGGCCATGGCATGGTCGGCCAGCGCTTCCTCGAGGCTCTCGCCGAGCGCGGCCTGACCGCCACGCACCGCGTGGTCGTGCTGTGCGAGGAGCCGCGTCCGGCGTACGACCGTGTGGCGCTCACCTCGTACTTCTCGGGCAAGACGCCCGAGGACCTCTCCATGACGGACATGGAGTTCATCAACGACCACGGCATCGAGCTGTACGTCGGCGACCCGGCCGAGACGATCGACCGTGAGGCGAAGAAGGTCACGGCCAGGTCCGGCCAGGTCTTCGAGTACGACACCCTCGTCCTCGCCACCGGCTCGTACCCGTTCGTGCCGCCGGTCCCGAACAAGGACGCCGAGGGCTGTTTCGTCTACCGCACGATCGAGGACCTGCTCGCGATCGAGGAGTACGCGAAGTCGAAGGCGACCGTCGGTGCGGTGGTCGGCGGCGGTCTGCTCGGTCTCGAGGCCGCGGGCGCCCTGAAGGGCCTGGGACTCACCAGCCACATCGTGGAGTTCGCGCCCCGTCTGATGCCCGTCCAGGTCGACGAGGGCGGCGGCGCGGCCCTCCTGCGCACCATCGAGGACATGGGCCTGACCGTGCACACCGGTGTGGGCACCCAGGAGATCGTCGTCGGCGAGAACGGCGCGGTCACCGGCATGAAGCTGTCCGACGGTTCCGAACTCGCCACCGACATGGTGGTGTTCTCCGCCGGTGTCCGCCCCCGCGACCAGCTGGCCCGTGACTGCGGCCTGACGGTCGGCGAGCGCGGCGGCATCACCGTCGACGAGCAGTGCCGCACGGTCTCCGACCCGCACGTGTTCGCGATCGGCGAGTGCGCGCTGGCGGCGGACGGCCGGGTGTACGGCCTGGTGGCCCCCGGTTACGAGCAGGCCGAGACGGCGGCCGCCACGATCGCCGCCGACGAGGCGGAGCAGTTGTCGTTCACCGGCGCCGACCTGTCCACCAAGCTGAAGCTGCTCGGCGTGGACGTGGCCTCCTTCGGCGACGCGCACGGCACCACCGAGGACTGTCTGGACGTCGTCTACTCCGACTCCCGCGCGGGCCTGTACAAGAAGCTGGTCATCGGCCGGGACGGCACGCTGCTCGGCGGCATCCTGGTCGGCGACGCGGAGGCGTACGGCACGCTGAAGGCCTTCACCGGCTCGGTCCCGCCGGTCTCGCCGGAGTCACTGGTGCTGCCGGCCGGCGCCGGAGCGCCCGCCCAGCTCGGCCCGTCCGCGCTGCCGGACGAGGCGATCATCTGCTCCTGCAACAACGTCACCAAGGGCACGATCCGCGGCGCGGTCACCGACCACCAGTGCACGACCGTGCCCGAGGTGAAGAAGTGCACCAAGGCCGGTACGACCTGCGGCAGTTGCGTCAAGGTCCTCGGCCAGCTGATCAACGCCGAGCTGGAGGCCAGCGGCGTCGAGGTCGACAAGGGCCTGTGCGGCTGCTTCTCGCAGACCCGCGAGGAGCTGTACGAGATCGTCCTCGCCCTGCGCATCAACACCTACCAGGACCTGCTGGACCGCTACGGCCGCGACGGCGCCAAGGGCGGCGACGGCTGCGAGATCTGCAAGCCGGCGGTGGGCTCGATCATCGCCTCCCTCGCCCCGACGATCGGCGTCAGCGGCTACGTCCTGGAGGGCGAGCAGGCGGCCCTGCAGGACAGCAACGACCACTTCCTCGCCAATCTGCAGAAGAACGGCTCGTACTCGGTCGTGCCGCGCATCCCCGGCGGTGAGATCACCCCCGAGGGGCTCATCGTGATCGGTGAGATCGCCCGCGACTTCGGCCTCTACACGAAGATCACCGGCGGTCAGCGGATCGACATGTTCGGCGCGCGGGTGGAGCAGCTCCCGCTGATCTGGGCGCGGTTGGTGGACGCCGGCTTCGAGTCGGGCCACGCCTACGGCAAGGCGCTGCGCACCGTGAAGTCCTGCGTCGGCCAGACCTGGTGCCGCTACGGCGTCCAGGACTCCGTCCGCATGGCGATCGACCTGGAGCTGCGCTACCGGGGCCTGCGCTCCCCGCACAAGCTGAAGTCGGCCGTCTCCGGCTGCCAGCGCGAGTGCGCGGAGGCCCAGTCGAAGGACTTCGGCGTGATCGCCACCGCCAACGGCTGGAACCTGTACGTCGGCGGCAACGGCGGCGCCACCCCGCGCCACGCGGACCTGCTGGCCCAGGACCTGTCCGACGCCGAGCTCATCCGCCTGATCGACCGCTTCCTGATGTTCTACATCCGCACGGCGGACCGTCTGGAGCGCACCTCCACCTGGCTGGAGCGGATCCCCGGCGGCCTCGACCACGTCCGGGACGTCGTGGTGGAGGACTCCCTCGGCATCTGCGAGGAGCTGGAGTCGCTGATGGCGGCGCACGTGGCGAACTACGCCGACGAGTGGGCGACGACCATCAACGACCCCGAGAAGCTCGCCCGGTTCGTGTCCTTCGTGAACGCCCCCGACACCCCCGACCCGGTCGTCGGCTTCGTCCCCGAGCGCGACCAGATCAAGCCCGACCTGCCGCTGCTCAGCATCGGCCTGCGTCCCACGGAAGACGTCCTGGAAGGAAGCGCCCAGCGATGACCCTGGCACCCGAGACGACCGACCTGAAGGTCCAGCTGCGGCTGGCGGACGACTGGTTCACCGTCTGCGACCTGAACCAGCTCGTCCCCGGCCGGGGCGTGGCCGCCCTGCTGCCGGACGGCCACCAGGTCGCCCTGTTCCGCGACCGCAGGGGCGAGTTGTACGCCATCGACAACCGCGACCCGTTCAGCGGCGCGGCGGTCCTCTCCCGCGGCCTGACCGGCACCCACCAGGGCCGCCCGTTCGTCGCCTCCCCCCTGCTCAAGCAGCGCTTCGACCTGATCTCCGGACAGTGCCTGGACGACGAGGCGGTGCGCATCACGACGTACGAGGTCCGCGCGGCCTGACACACCTGAGCGGGCCCGCCGGCACCTCGGCGGGCCCGCCGTTCGTTGGTTGCCGAGTCGCCTTGCCCGCAAGGCGAGTTGCCAATGTGGCACCCGTGACAAACAGGCCCGCAAGGGACGTTCGGACCATCTGCCCATGAGTAGTCAACCTCCCTATAATTCCCCCTACTTGTGCGCGAATCGGCGATCGATTCGAAATCCGGGGGGATCACATGAATGGCGCAGGCGTTCGGGTCGAAGTGGTCGAGCTCGACGATTCCGGATTTCGTCAGGTCAGTGAAACATCGCGTGTGACGGCCCGGCTCAGCGAGCGCAGCGCCGAAGTCCAGGAAGCGATCAGGGAGGCGTCGGGCATCGCCCAGGACTCCCTGCAGAACCTTCCGGAACGCCCCGGCTGGAGGGTCTCCGGCCTCGAAGTGACCTTCGGACTGACCCTGGCCGTGGAGGCCGGGGTCATCGTCTCCAAGGCCTCGGGCGAGGCCTCGTTCGAGGTCACCCTCTCCATCGAGCGGACGGGGTGATCGCGTATGTGCGAGACGTGCTGGGTCGCCCTGAAACGGGACGGCGTCGGGCTCGGTGGTGGCCTGCGTCTGACGAACGACCTCGTCGTCACCGCTGAGCACTGCCTGCGCCGCGGTCTGAAACGCCCGGACCGCAAACCCAGAAGAGGGGACACCTTACAGCTGCACATCCTGAAGAAGATCATTGACGGGGAACCCGTCGAGGAGATCTTCGACGGGACAGTGGAGGAAATCCCCGGCGGGGACATCGCCCTCATCAGAGTGGAACACTCCGCACCCCCGAACCTGGACCTCCCGCGCGCCGAGGAGGCGAAGCGGGGCGACCCCTGGCACACCACCTACCGGCCCAATCTGAACGACGGGATTCTCACGGGAACGGTCGCCTTCGCCTCCCTGCCGAAGCAGATGGCGGACGGTGAGATCATCAACGTCATCCAGTTACTGTGCCCGGAGGACCGGCGGGACCACCACGGGTATTCGGGAAGCCCGGTCGAACGCGCGGCGGTGGGTGCATCACCCCACGCCATCCTGGGCATCCTGCTGGAACAGCAACCCATCAGACCACAGCCCCGGATGAGCACGAACACCCTGTACGCGGTCTCCGTCCGGGAGGCCACGGGCAGGTTCCGGATGTTCAGCGACCAGCGCATCCTGGAGGACCTCCTGGCGGGCCCGGGGCGGCCCACGCAGGATCAGGACCTCCCCACCTCCGACGAGCGCAGACTCCTCGCGGAAGTCCTCGACGGAGCGGAGAAGGGCGACGTCCTGGACCCGCACCTGATCCAGCGGATCCGCGACCTGCTCGACCAGAACCCCACCGCCGGCCCCGCATGAGACCTCAGGAGACGACGGTGATCAGGACCATCTCCGACGCCATCGCGTTCGCGGAGGACATCCTCTCCGACGAGGAGCAGACCAAGGCGGCCCACCTGGAGGAGCTGGACGAGTTCGTCCGGAACCTCAGGTCCGCCGGCCTCGCCGCCGAACCCGACCGCACACTCGTCGACCGGATCACCCACCTCTCCGGCCTGCTCACCCGCCTCGGCCTGGGGGACAGCGCCCGCGCAGTCGTCCAGCGGACACTTCGGCACATGGAGCTGGTGGAGGCCGGGCAGACCGTGTTCCCGCCGTCGGTGTGGAACAGGATCGCCGTTCAACTGGCCCAGCACGGCGAGCTGGACGAGGCGAGGCTGGTGCTGACCTACGCCCTCAACCGGGCCCGCGACCCGTCCGCCGAGCCGGAGGACGCCGCCGAGGACGTCGTCATCCTGGCCAACCTGAGCGTGATCAGCCTGCGTTCGCACAACACCGAGTTCGCGGCGAGCTGGGCCGAGCACGCGCAGGAGGCGCTGCTCGGCGCGCCGCACCACCCCGCAGCCGACCGGCTGGCCGTCACCCTGGCCTCCGTCCTGGTGAGCATCGCGAAGGAGCGCGCCGACACGGAGCAGCTCACGGCCGCGGTCACCGAACTCGGGGAGTGCACGCGCCGGCTGCTCGCCCGACGTGGCGAGGGCCGCTCCGAGGTGCTGAGCGCGCTCGCCACCCTGGCCGACGCGAAACTCACCCTGGCCCGGGCCGCCGACTCCACCGACGACATGCGCACAGCCCTCGGTGTCCTGGAGCGGGTCGCGCAGAAGAGCATGGTGCGGTTCGGCACACACAGTCCGCTCGCGCTCTCCATCCGCGCCAACCTGGCCGTCGCCCGCTTCGAGCTCGCCCGCTCGTCACGCTCGCAGGACACCGACGCCCACATCAAGAGCGCGGTCGAATCCCTGGACTCCGTCGTCCAGTTGACGTTCACGGCACTGGGTGAACACCATCCGCAGAGCTTCGCGGCGGCGGACAACCTGGCCACGGCCCGTGACGACTCGGCGGCGGTGGTCGGGGCGCGCGAGAGCTTCAGCCACTTCTACGGTCCGCGCGACAACGAGCGCCGCAACTTCGCCAAGTCGGAGGCCATCAGCCGGGAGAAGGACCGCATCCGCATCATCGCGTTCGGCGGGGCCTCCTACTTCCTGGGGCCCCTGAACCGCTACAAGCCCGGCATCGAGGAGCGGCTGGCCCACGGTGTCAGGGTCGAGGTGATCATCAGCAACCCGTGGAACAGCATCACCTCGTACTTCCTGGTCGGCGACGCCGCGGCGGAGGCAGGCGGACCACGGCCACGGGTGAAGAGCCCGGACACCGCCCTCAGGAACATCGAGGACGGCGACTACATGCAGACGTTCAGACCCGTCATCGAGAGTTACCGCACGCTCCGCCGAAGGTACGGGGAGCGCATCCAGTTGCGCATCGCCCCGATGGACATCCCCGGCACCAGCCTGCTCACCTCCGAAGTCGGCTTCTTCGAGCCCTACATGACCGCCGATCCGCTGGACCGCACCCGCAGGCCGCTGCGGACGTTCGAGATCGAGTTCGGCCAGATCAGCAGGTTCTACGAGGTGGACGACGCCGCGTTCGAACAGTACTGGGCCATCTCCAACACGGTGGAGGAGTACGAGGCCGCGGAGCAGGACTTCAAGGCGCTGCTACGACGGCGTCTGGAGATCCTGTCAGCGACCATGTCGGATAGGTCCGGGTGAAGTTCGCGGCGTTGCCCTCACCGACGGAGTCCCGCAGACATTCCGCGCCGCTGTCGTAGAGCTCGAAGAACGAGCCGAGCCGCCGCTCCTCACCGTCGTCGACGACAACCGCGCTGCCGTCGGGATCGACGAAGAAGTAGTTGCCGCTCCTCGTGGAATTGCGGTAGACGACCACCTCCACCCCGAGGTTCGCGGCGGCCTTCTCGCACCGCAGCAGGACCTCGTCGAACACGCCCGGCTCCGGCGTGAGGAGGTCGCGGTTGTCGGCACCGTAGCTGGTCTCGGACATCTCGTAGATCTTCCAGACGTCCGGCAGGCAGGAACGGTCCAGCAGGTCCAGCACCCCGTCCGCGCCCCGCGAGTTAAGCCTGGTGATCACCGTGCCCAGCTTGATGCGGACATCCGGATACGACCGCCGGACCTCGGTCAGCAGGGCGATCACCCGCTCCCGGTGCCGGGCGTGCCCGATGCGCATCGCCGCGTGCTCGCCGGCGTCGGCCGACTCCAGCGGCAGAGCGAGCCACGTCAGATGCGGGAGAATCTTCGCCATGGCCGGGATCGGCGCCAGCCCGTTCGACGACAGGACGATCCGCGGACCCGGTTCACCGGTCGTGTACGGCGCGGCGAGGGCGGCCGTGATCCTCGGCAGGTAAGGCAGCAGGGTCGGCTCCCCGCCCGAGATGACCACGCCCTTCACCCGCTCGGCACGGAGGATCTCGACCACGCGCAGGGCGTCGTCCTCCGTCATGGACGGCACGTTGTGGCGGGGCCCGTAACAGAAGGGACAGGCGAGATTGCAGCGCCCCAAGGGGCGGAAGTCCACGTAGTCGGGCAGGCACCTGCGGGGCTGAGTCATCAGGGGCCGGCTCCAAGTCGTGGGGCGGGTAGGGCTGCCGTGACAATAGAGGAGACTGGCTGGATCAGTCGCATCCGGCCCCCCGTACGGGCTACTTGACGCAGGTGGCGTGACTGCGGTGACGCCTTCCCGCCACCGGCCGGTTCCGGTGAGGGGCCGCAGCGCGGCCCTGGGGACTCATGCCTTCAGTGCGTCGTAGGACACCCCGGTCAGCTGCTCGGACGCGGCCCAAAGGCGTTCCGCCGCCATGTCGTTGGTCGTCCAGGGCGCCCGCCACGACGGTGCGGGCGTCCCGCGCCACATCGCGAAGGACGGGCCGGTGAAGGAGTCGGGGCGTACGTCGGGGGCGGTCGCCGCGTAGAGGGTGGGCAGTGCGCCGGCCTCGGCCGACTGGGCGACGAACCGGTTGCCGATCCGCATCAACCGCTCGGTGGCCCTGCGGCCCGCCATGCGCGGCCCGGCGGACTGCAGGTTCGTGGCGGCGTACCCGGGGTGAGCCGCGGCCGCGACCACGTCCGAGCCGTGCGCCGCCAGCCTGCGCGCCAGTTCGTGGGTGAAGAGCAGGTTGGCGGTCTTGGAACGGGCGTATGCGGTCCAACGCCGGTACCGGCGCTCGCTGTTGAGATCAGTGATGTCGATGTTGGCCATCGCGTGTGCCGGGCTGGACACGGTCACGACGCGCGCACCGGGGGTGGCGAGCAGCGCGGGGAGCAGCAGCCCGGTGAGCGCGAAGTGCCCGAGGTGGTTGACGCCGAACTGCGTCTCGAACCCGTCCGCGGTCGTCCCGTACGGCAGCGCCATCACCCCGGCGTTGTTGACCAGCAGGTCGAGCCGCTCGTACGGGAACCGGTCCGCGAACTCCCGCACGAAACCCAGGTCCGCGAGGTCCAGCAGCCCGAGCTCCACGTCCGCGCCGGGGACCTCGTCGGCCAGCCGCTCCACGGCCCGGGTGCCGCGCGCCTCGCTCCGGCAGGCGAGCACCACCCGGGCGCCCCTGCGCGCCAGCTCCCGCGCGGTGACGTACCCGATGCCGCTGTTGGCCCCGGTCACGACGGCGACGCGACCGCGCTGGCCGGGGACGTCCCTCTCGTTCCAGCCGGACATGGCCGGCCTCCCTCCGCTGACAGCGTGGCATCAGCCTACGAGGGGCGGGCGTCCGGCGTAATCGTCCGGGACGGGGCGGGTGTCCAGGTAGAACCATTCGGCTCCGGGGCCCGGGCCCACCGCTGCCGGAGCCGGCTGCGGGGCGGCCGCGGGCCGCGGGGCCGTCGTCGCCGCCGGTCCCGGCATCAGCAGCTCCACACGCAGACCGAGGCCGCGCTGCTGGGCCGTGAACTCCTCGATCTGGTTGCGGCAGGCGTGGTCCAGATGGGTCACACCGGTCAGGTCGAGACGGATCCTGGGCTTGCCCGAGGCCGCGGCGGCCTCCAGCGCCTCGATGACCTTCGGCAGCCGCAGGAAGGTGGCGTTGCCGGCCATGACGACCTTGGCGGTGTCCTCCTCGAGGTGCTGCCGGATCACGGTCTGCGACATGCGCAGCGCGGCCAGCACGATCCCGGCGGCGAGCCCGATCAGCACGCCCTCGAGCAGTGCCGTCGCCACGATGACCAGCGTGGTGAGGGCCATCACCACGAACTCGCCCCGGTCCTGGCGCCACATCTTCGGGAACTCCTCCGGCGCGAACAGCTTCCACCCGCTGTGCACCAGGACCCCGGCCAGCACCGAGATCGGGATCAGCGCGAGGACCTGCGGCAGCAGCAGCGCGAAGGCGAGCAGCCAGAGGCCGTGCAGGGTGCGGGAGAGCCGGGTCTTCGCGCCGGCCTGGACGTTCGCCGAACTGCGGGCGACCACGGCGGTGATGGGGAGCGCCCCGAGGATGCCGGCGATCGTGTTCCCGGCGCCCTGCGCGATGAGCTCGGTGTTGTAGCGGGTGCGCGGGCCGCTGTGCATACGGTCCACCGCGGCCGCTGTGAACAGGCTCTCCGCGGAGGCGATGACCGTGAAGGTGAGGACGGATGTGATGATCGCCGCGTCGGCGAGGCCCGCGAACTGCTCGCCGCCCGGCACACGCACGGCGCCGAGCAGGTTCCCGACCTGCAGGGTCTTCACGTCCACACCGGGCAGCGCGGCGACCCCGATGCCGATCCCTACGGCGACCAGCGCGGCCGGGATCTTCTTCACCGGCCCCGGCGCCTTCTTCCACACGAAGCTGAGCACGATCGTGACGGCACCGAGGAGCAGGGCGATCACCGCCTGGCGGTCGATCAGGACGTCCGCGAGCAGCCCGGGGATCCCGGCCATGTTCTCGATGGGGGTGCCGGGGGCCTTGGCGTCGGCCATCGGATAGGCCTGGCTGAACATCAGCGGCAGTCCGATGCCGGCCAGCATGCCCTGGACGACGGCGAGGGAAATCGCCTGGAACATCCGGCCGAGCCGCACCAGACCGAGGACGATCTGCAGGATCCCGGAGCACAGCACGATCACCCCGAGCATGACCACGCCCTGCTCGTCGACGGTCTCGGCGACGAGCGCGGCGAGTCCCGCCGCCGGCCCGCTGACCTGGAGCGTGCTGCCCCTGACCGCACCGACCACGAGGCCCCCGATCACCCCGGAGATGATCCCGAGCTCGGCCGGAACGCCGGACGCCACGGCCACGCCGATGCACAGGGGCAGCGCGACGAGGAAGACGACGAGGGAGGCCGTGATCTCGGTGCCGAGGTCGGCCTTCGCACCGGGCTTCGGAGCGACTGTCGCTCCGGCCGGTGGCCGATGCTCCGGGCCGTCGCCCGTCCTCACGCCGATCCCCGGGCCCGTCTGCGCGGCCGTCGCCCCCGTCCGCACCCGTCTGCGGCCCCGCGCGTGTGCCCCGCTCATGCGGCGTGCACCCGGAAGCAGCCGTCGTCGTCGAGCTCGCACACCCGCCCGGTGTCGACCTCGTAGTACCAGCCGTGCAGACGCAGCCGCTCCGCGTCGAGGCGCTGCCGCACGACCGGGTGACTGCGCAGTCCGGCCAGCTGGTTGACGATGTTGCGCTGCGCCACGTCACGCAGGGACGGATCGTCGGGACCGGCCCCGAGCACCGGGGCCAGCTCCGGGCGGGCCAGCGACAGCCAGGCGTCCACGCCCGGCAGCCGGGACAGGTCGTCGCCGGAGTTCAGCGCGCCCATCGCACCGCAGTGTGAGTGACCGCACACGACGACGTCCTGAACCCCGAGCACCTCCAGCGCGTATTCGACGGTGGCGGCCTCACCGGAGGTCCCGGGCTGTCCGTACGACGGCACGATATTTCCCGCGTTCCGCAACTCGAATATCTCTCCGGGCCGCGCGCCGGTGATCAGCGCCGGTATGACCCGGGAGTCCGAGCAGGTAATGAAGAGCGCTTCCGGGAATTGCCCGTCGGCCAGTTTCCGGTATTCACCGCTCTCGAAATCGACCTGCCGCTTGAACGAGCGGGCCCGGTCCAGCAATGCCTTCAACGATGCCTCCTCGACTGGGAGTTCGGCCAGATGACCACACCGTAGAGGAGCGATGAACAGACGAAGGTTAAGCGAAGACCAGAGCCCGGACAGCAGCAGGACATTATTTGTCACGCCCCGCCGAAAAGTGACACACAACCGCTTTCTGAGCGGCTGATCACACTGCGCCGCAATCACTCGACGCAGCGTCGACATCCCTCGTAGCGTGTCAACTCCACGACCTGGCATTCGCGTTGTCGTGGTGTCCGGAATTCACGGAGAGACAGGACGTATGGGCATACGAGTGCTGCTCATCGAGGACGACGAGACGATCGCCGAACCGCTCGCCGAGGGGCTCCGGCACTTCGGGCTGACGGTCGATCATGTCTCCACCGGCAACGACGGCTTGAGAGGGCCGTACGGCGATGTCGTACTGCTCGACCTCGGGTTGCCGGACATGGACGGCATCGACGTCTGCCGGGGCATCCGGCAGGTCTCGGACGTGCCCATCGTCATTCTCAGCGCGCGCGGCGAGGAGGCCGACCGGGTACTGGGCCTGGAGCTGGGCGCGGACGACTATCTGGCGAAGCCGTTCAGCGTACGGGAGTTGGTGGCCCGGGTGCGGGCTGTGACCCGGCGGACGCAGCGCTCGCATGCGCCGGCGGAGGCGTGGGCGACGGTCACGACAGCGGCGGCCCCCGTGTACGAACCCGTGCCCCCGCCGTCGTACGAGCCCGCGCCCCCACCGGCACACGAGCCCCCGGCCGCCCTGTCGTACGAGCCGACACCGACGGCGTCGTACGACCCGTCCCCGCGTTCCCCCCACGCGCCGCCGGAACCCGGCCCGCTGGTGGTCGACCGCCGCACCCGTCAGGTCTGGGTCGGCGAGGCCTCCGTGACGCTCACCCCCAAGGAGTTCGAACTGCTGGCGCTGCTCACCGAGGATCCCGGCGCGGTCTACTCGCGGCAGCAGATCCTCGACCGGGTGTGGGACCCGCACTACGAGGGCCCGACCAAGACGCTGGACGTCCATGTCGCCGCGCTGCGAAAGAAACTGGGCCATCCGGCGTGGATCCAGACGCTGCGCGGCGTCGGCTTCCGGCTGGCGGTGCACGCCCAGCCGGGCGAGCAGCCATGACCCGCCGCCTCCTGATCGGCTACCTCACGCTCGCCGCCCTGGTGCTGCTCTGTCTGGAGATCCCGCTGGGCTTCGTGTACTCGCGCGGCGAGCGGGAGCGGGTGGTCAACTCGGCGAAGGACGAGGCCGAGTCGGTCTCCGCGTTCGCCGCGCTGTCCCTCGCGGCGGGGCGGGCCGAGCGGGATCTGCCCGGCCGGGTGGCCCACTGCGCCGAGCGCATCGGCGGCAAGGTGGTGGTCGTCGACGGCTCGGGCACGCCGCTCGCGGCCTCGCACCCGCTGTCCGCCGCGGCATCCCGCGCCCTGGCCTCCCGCCCGGGGATCGTGGCCGCCCTCGGGGGTACCACCACGACGGACGTCCGCACCTCCACCATCGGCGGCGTCCAGTACCTGTCCGTCGCGGTGCCCGTTCTGCAGGACGCGCGTCCGGAGGGCGCCGTGTGGCTCACCGTGCCCACCCGGACGGTGCAGGACCGGGTGCACCACGTGTGGTTGCTGCTCGCGGCCGGCGGGCTCGGGGTTCTCGTGGCGGTCGCCGCGGCCGGCTTCGGCATCGCCCGCTGGACCGGACGCCCCATCCGCGAACTGGAACGCGCCACGCACGAGTTGGCGGGCGGCGGCCTGGCCACCCCCGTGACCGTCACCAAGGGGCCGCCCGAAGTCCGCAGCCTCGCCGCCGCGTTCAACTGCACCGCGGCTCGCCTCGCACATCTCCTGGCCGCGCAGCGCGCCTTCTCCGGCGAGGCCTCGCACCAGCTCAAGACGCCGCTCGCGGCGCTGCGGCTGCGCCTGGAGAACCTGGAGTCCGACGTCTCGGGACGGGCACAGGCCAGCCTCGCCGCCGCGGTCACCGAGACGGACCGTCTGGCCCGGATGGTGGAGGGGCTGCTGGCGATGGCCCGCCTGGAGGAGAACGCGGCCACCCCCGGACCGGTCGACGTGGGCGCGGTCTGCGCGGAGCGGCACGGGACCTGGCTGCCGCTGTTCGCACGGCAAAGCGTCTCCCTCGTCCTGTTCGCCGGCCGGGTGGGCCCGGTGCTCGCGGTGCCGGGTGCCGTCGAGCAGATCCTGGACAACCTGCTCTCCAACGCCCTGCGCGCCTCGCCGCCCGGCAGTACGGTCACCGTCGAACTCCGCCTCCACGTACCGGCCCGGCGCGCCCTGCGCGACGCCCGCCCGAGCCGGGTCGACCTGCACATCACCGACGAGGGCCCCGGCATGACCGCGGAACAGCGCGCCCACGCCTTCGACCGCTTCTGGCGCGCCCCGGGCGCCCCCAAGGGCGGCACGGGCTTGGGACTCGCCCTCGTTCAGCGGCTCGCGCACGCCAGCGGCGGAGAGGTGGAGTTGCGCCCGGCGGCCACGGGCGGCCTGGACGCGGTGGTACACCTGCCGTCCGCGGAACCACCGACGGGCGGCCACGCCGTCGGGAAGCCGGGGCAGCGGCGGCGGGAGATGCCGGCGCTTCCGGCGTGACGGCGGCTTCCCGTGACCCGAGTCAGTCACGGAACGAACAAACATCCTCCACAACCTGTACACAATTGAGAGCGCGGCAATACGGTCATCCCCTCACGTAACACGTCTGGGGGGCGAGATGACCAACCCGTACACCACACCGCCTGTGCCGCCATATCCCGCATCCGGGCCCGCTCCCAAGTGGGCCCGGAAGCGGTACGTGCTCCCGGCACTCGCGCTGGCCCTGTTCATCGGCGTCGGCATAGGCAGCGGCAACGAGGACACGACGACCGAAGCGAAGCCGACCGCCGCCAAGCCGGCGCCGACGGTCACCGTCACGGCCACGGCCACCGCCACGGAGACCGCGGTGCCCGAGCCGGCGACCACAGTGACCGCCACGAAGACGGTCAAGGTCACCAAGACCGTCACCGCACAGCCCGCCGCGGGCAGCGACTCCGGCTCCAGCAGCGCCTACTACGCCAACTGCAGCGAGGCCCGAGCCGCCGGAGCCGCACCCGTGTATGCGGGCGATCCCGGCTACGGCCGCCACCTCGACCGCGACGGGGACGGCGTCGCCTGCGAGTGACACGTGAGGAGAGGGCGGCACCCCCGCACAGGGTGCCGCCCTCTTCGTGCTCCGGAACTGCCGCCTCGGTCTGTGAGGGTCGGGGACCGGCGGCAGTTCCGGCGTTCAGTGCCCCTGCAGGGGCTCAGCGGTGGTCGCTGCCCGTCGACTGCGAGGCCGCGCGGCCCGCCTCCAGGCGCGCCACCGGGATCCGGAACGGCGAGCAGGAGACGTAGTCCAGTCCCACCTCGTGGAAGAAGTGGACCGACTCCGGGTCGCCGCCGTGCTCGCCGCAGACGCCGAGCTTCAGGTCGGGACGGGTCTCGCGGCCGGCCTGGGCGGCGGCCTTCACCAGGGAGCCGACGCCGTCCTTGTCGATCGTCTCGAAGGGCGACACCCCGAAGATGCCCTTCTCCAGGTACGCCGTGAAGAACGAGGCCTCCACGTCGTCGCGGCTGAAGCCCCACACGGTCTGGGTGAGGTCGTTCGTGCCGAAGGAGAAGAACTCCGCGGCCTCGGCGATCTGACCGGCGGTCAGCGCGGCGCGGGGCAGCTCGATCATCGTGCCGATCGCCAGCTTCAGGCGGACGCCCGTCGCCGCCTCGACCTCCGCGATGACCTGGTCGGCCTCATCACGGACGATCTCCAGCTCCTGGACCGTGCCGACGAGCGGGATCATGACCTCGGCCCGCGGGTCGCCCTTGGCGTTCTTGCGCTCGGCGGCCGCTTCGGCGATCGCCCGTACCTGCATCGTGAACAGGCCGGGGACGACGAGGCCGAGGCGTACGCCGCGCAGACCCAGCATCGGGTTCTGCTCGTGCAGGCGGTGCACGGCCTGGAGCAGGCGCAGCTCGTTCTCGTGCGGCTCCTGGCGGGACTCCGCCAGCGCCACGCGCACCGACAGTTCGGTGATGTCGGGAAGGAACTCGTGCAGCGGCGGGTCGAGCAGACGGATCGTCACCGGCAGCCCGTCCATCGCCGAGAACAGCTCCACGAAGTCCTTCTTCTGCAGCGGGAGCAGCTGCTTCAGCGACTCCTCGCGCTCGGCCTCCGTGTCGGCCAGGATGAGGCGCTCGACCAGCTCGCGGCGGTCGCCGAGGAACATGTGCTCCGTACGGCACAGGCCGATGCCCTGGGCGCCGAAGCGACGGGCGCGCAGCGCGTCCTCGGCGTTGTCCGCATTGGCGCGCACCCGCAGGCGGCGCTTGCGGTCGGCGAACGCCATGATCCGGTGCACGGCCTCGACCAGTTCGTCCGCGTCGTGGGCACCCGCGTGCATCCGGCCCTCGAAGTACTCCACGACGGGGGACGGGACGACCGGGACCTCGCCCAGGTAGACCTTTCCGCTGGACCCGTCGATCGAGATCACGTCGCCTTCCTCGACGATGTGCCCGCCCGGCACGGTCATCCGGCGCCGCTTGGTGTCGACCTCGAGCTCCTCCGCGCCGCACACACACGTCTTGCCCATGCCGCGCGCGACCACCGCCGCGTGGGAGGTCTTGCCGCCACGGGAGGTGAGGATGCCCTCCGCCGCGATCATGCCGTCCAGGTCGTCCGGGTTGGTCTCGCGGCGGACCAGGATGACCTTCTCGCCGGAACGGGACCACTTCACCGCGGTGTACGAGTCGAAGACCGCCTTGCCGACCGCCGCACCCGGCGACGCCGCGATGCCCCGGCCGACCTGCTCGACCTTCGCCTCCTCGTCGAACTTCGGGAACATCAGCTGCGCGAGCTGGGCGCCGTTGACGCGCTGGAGCGCCTCGGCCTCGTCGATGAGGCCCTGGTCGACGAGCTGCGTGGCGATCCGGAAGGCGGCGCCCGCCGTGCGCTTGCCGACGCGGGTCTGGAGCATCCACAGCTGGCCGCGCTCGATGGTGAACTCGATGTCGCAGAGATCCTTGTAGTGGTTCTCCAGGGTCTCCATGATCTGCATCAGCTGGTCGTACGACTTCTTGTCGATCGTCTCCAGCTCGGCGAGGGGGACCGTGTTGCGGATGCCCGCGACGACGTCCTCGCCCTGTGCGTTCTGCAGGTAGTCGCCGTAGACGCCCTGGTGGCCGGAGGCGGGGTCGCGGGTGAAGGCCACACCGGTGCCGGAGTCGGGGCCCAGGTTGCCGAAGACCATGGAGCAGACGTTCACCGCGGTGCCGAGGTCGTGCGGGATGCGCTCCTGGCGGCGGTACAGCTTGGCGCGATCGCCGTTCCAGGAGTCGAAGACCGCCTTGATGGCGAGGTCCATCTGCTCGCGCGGGTCCTGCGGGAAGTCCCGGCCGGCCTCGGTCTTGACGATCTTCTTGAACTTGGTGACCAGCTTCTTGAGGTCCGCGGCCTCCAGCTCGGTGTCGACCGTGACCTTCTTGGCAGCCTTCGCCGCGTCGAGGGCGTCCTCGAACAGGTCGCCCTCGACGCCGAGGACCGTCTTGCCGAACATCTGGATGAGGCGTCGGTAGGAGTCCCAGGCGAAGCGTTCGTCGCCGGCCTGCTTGGCGAGACCCTGGACCGACTTGTCGGAGAGGCCGATGTTCAGGACGGTGTCCATCATTCCGGGCATCGAGAACTTCGCGCCGGAGCGGACGGAGACGAGCAGGGGGTTGTCGGCCTGGCCGAGCTTCTTGCCCATCTTCGCTTCGAGGGCCTCGAGGTGCGCGCTCACCTCGTCACGCAGTGCCGCCGGTTCCTCGCCGCTGTCGAGGTAGACCTTGCACGCCTCGGTGGTGATCGTGAAGCCGGGAGGGACCGGAAGGCCCAGGTTGGTCATCTCGGCGAGGTTTGCGCCCTTGCCGCCGAGGAGGTCCTTGAGGTCCTTGTTGCCCTCGGTGAAGTCGTAAACGAACTTCACGCCCTCAACGCTGTTGCCCTGCGCGGCTACCTGGGGATCTTTGTTTTCCGACACGGGTCTCGACTCCTCGAGGACGCGGTGGCTGCCCTGACGGCCAGGAACATACCCAGATCGAAGGCGCCTGGGTACGTCCACTTGTGCGTCATACGCCTGTAACCAGTCGTCCGCCGACGGATCGAAAGTCAAAGCTTGGCAAGCGCTGAGCAGCCGATGTTTTCATTTCCTGAACGCATCAACCCCCATCAGACAGTCGGCAGCGCTCACATGAGCGGGTATCGGCACGTCTGATTTCGATCGATGAACGATCAAGGGGTGGCACTCAGTGCCACCCCTTGGAGAAGTGCAGTCGCCCAAGATCCGCTCATCTGAGCGCAACCCTTATCAAGGGTGGCGAGAATCACGCTGCCACAGGCGCCCGGATTTCACCATGCGGACGCGACCGCGGACGGGAAACATCCTCGTCACACGCCGAGCGCAAGCAGCCGTTCCTCGGCCCGTTCCGGCGCGTACAGGTACTCCACGACCAGCGCCCCGGCGCCCACCAGTCCGGCCCGTTCCCCCAGCCGGGACGTCACGACGTCCAGGTGGGCCGTGGAGCGCGGCAGCGCCCGCTGGTACAGCAGCTCCCGTACGCCGGTGACGAAGGGCGTCCCCGCCAGATCTCCGGCGATCATCAGCACGCCCGGATTGAGCAGGGTCACGACCGTCGCCAGCACCTCCCCCACCCGGCGCCCCGCCTCGCGGGCCAGCGCGGCCGCCTCCGGATGCCCGGCCGCGAGCAGGTCCCGCACATCCGAGCCGGACGCCGCCGGGACCCCGGTCTCCGCCAGCCGCCGCGCCACGGCGCCACCGCTGGCCACGGCGGCGAGGCAGCCGTACGACCCGCACCGGCACAGCGCCTGCGAGCCCTCCGGGATCCGGATGTGCCCGATGTCCCCGGCACCCCCGTCGATGCCGCGGTAGATGGAGCCGTCGACCACGACCCCGGCACCGATTCCCGTCGACACCTTGACCAGTACGAACGCCGAGCAGTCGGGATGGCCGGTGCGCTGTTCGCCGTACGCCATGAGGTTCGCGTCGTTGTCGACGAGGACCGGTATCCGCCCGCTCCCCGTGCGTTCCGTGAAGGCGCGGGCCAGGCGGCCTCTTATGTCGTAGCCGTCCCAGCCGGGCATGATCGGCGGCTGGACGACCCGGCCGGTCCCGCTGTCGACCGGGCCGGGGACGCCGAGGCCGATGCCGCAGACCTCGTCGGCCCGGTGTCCCGCCTTCTCGAGGAGTTCGGCGAACCAGCGGCCCAGCTCGCCGAGCACGGCGTCCGGGCCGTCCCCGAGCACCAGCGTGCCGCTGTGCTCGGCGAGTATCTCGCCGGCCAGGGAGAGCACTGCCGCGCGGGCGTGCCGGGTGTCGAGGTCGGCGGCGAGGACCACCGCGTGGGCGTCGTCGAACTCCAGGGTGATGGAGGGGCGGCCGCCCAGCGGGGAGTCGACCGGGCCGCCCGCGCCCTCGCGCAGCCAGCCCGCGCGGAAGAGACGGTCGAGACGCTGTCCGACGGTGGCCCTGGAGAGGCCGGTGGCCTGCTGGAGGGCGCCACGGGTCGTCGCGCGGCCGCTGCGCACGAGTTCGAGCAGATCACCGGCGCTCGCCTGACTCCGTCCCGTCATGCGCACCCCCTTGTGTTTCCCAAGCTTGCATTACATATTGAGTTTTGCGTGTTAAATAGACGTAACCCTACGGTAGCCACGACCGAACCGGTCGGCCGGACATCTTTCGGGGAGCCCCGAGTGGATCGCACTGCCCAACTCACAGCACCCGCTGCGAAGCGTGAGATTGCATACGACCCGCCCCCGGTGCCCGGCTCCCTGCACTTCAGGGCCGTGGACGTCCTCGAAGGCAACTGGACGGGAACCTCGACGGTGCCCTCGCGCGGCCTGTATCCGCACCAGTGGTCCTGGGACTCGGCGTTCACCGCGATCGGCCTGCGGCACGTCTCGCCGCTGCGGGCACAGACGGAGCTGGAGACGCTGCTCGACGCCCAGTGGGGTGACGGGCGCATCCCGCACATCGTCTTCAACCCCTCCGTGCCGCTCGACGCGTACTTCCCGAGCCCCGACTTCTGGCGCTCCTCGACCGCGGGGCGCGCTGCGGGCGCCCCGCGCACCGTACAGACCTCGGGCATCGTGCAGCCACCGGTGCACGCGCTGGCCGCATGGCTGGTGCACTGCGCGGACCCGGGTCTGTCGCGGGCACGCGGCTTCCTCACCCGGGTGTATCCCCGGCTGGCCGCCTGGCACCGCTATCTGCTGCACCGGCGGGACCTGGGCGGGGGCGGGCTGGCGTCCGTCGTGCACCCCTGGGAACAGGGTATGGACAACAGCCCCTGCTGGGACGCCCCGCTGTCCCGCGTCGCGCCCGCCCCGGCCCGCTCCTTCCGGCGCGCCGACCTCGACCACGGGGCGGCGGAGGACCGGCCGACGGATCTGGACTACGGGCGGTACGTGCGGCTGGCGACGGACTACCGGGACGGGGAGTACCGGGACGGAGCCGGCGAGTTCGCCGTCGAGGACCCTTCGTTCAACGCCCTGCTGATCGCCTCCGAGCACGCGCTGGCCCGCATCGCGCAGGAGCTGGGGGCGACGGGCACCGCGCGGCACGCGCGCGCGGAACGGCTGACGGCGGCGCTGATCGAGCGGCTGTGGGATCCGGCGGAGGGGATGTTCTTCTGCCGGGACGTGCGGAGCGTGCGGCCGGGCGGGGAGCCGATCCCCGAGCGCAGTGTCTCCGGCCTGGTCCCGCTGCTGCTGCCCACGCTTCCGCGGGACATCGCCTCCGCCGTCGTACGGACCGCGGGCTCGGCGCACTTCGGGCTCGGCGTGACGACCCGGCTCGTGCCGAGTTACGACCTCCTCGGCGAGGCCTTCGACCCGCACCGCTACTGGCGCGGCCCCGCGTGGTTCAACACGGCGTGGCTGCTGGAGCGCGGGCTGCGGACGCACGGCGAGCAGGACCGGGCCGACGCGCTGCGGGACGCCGCCCTGGACATCGCCGACACCTCCGACTTCGCGGAGTACGTCGACCCGTACACCGGCGAGGCCTGCGGCGCGACCGGCTTCAGCTGGACCGCCGCGCTCACGCTCGACCTGCTGCACACGGGCCCCGGACACGGCGTGTCCCCCATGGGCATCCGCACATTCGACAGGAATGACCAGGGCGTCAAAGGAGGCGACCGGGGATGACGGACCGGCATCATCTGCTCGTGTACGGCGGGACGTTCGCCGCCGTGGGCGACAGCGGGGACATCAGCGGCGTGCGGGGCGGCGGCTCCCCTGCTGGGTTATTCGTACGCGACGCACGGCATCTGAGCCGTTGGCAGCTGACGGTCGACGGGGCCGTGCCCGAGACGCTCACACCGGTCGCGGACGGGGACACCGCGCGCTGCGTCCTCGTCCCGCGCGGCGGGCGCAACGAGCCGCCCGCCTACACGCTCTTCCGTGAACAGGCCGTCGGCGACGGCTCGTTCGTGGAGTCGCTGCGGGTGACCAGCAACCGGCCGGTGCCGACGACGGTCCGCCTGGCGGTCACCGCGGACGCCGACTTCACCGACCAGTTCGAACTGCGCTCCGACCACCGCACATACGCCAAGATCGGCGCCGTCCGCTCCCGCCAGGTCCTGGACAGCGGCGTGGAGTTCACGTACCAGCGCGGTGAGTGGCGCTCCTGTACGACGGTGACGGCCGAGCCCGCTCCGGACGGCGTCGAGGAGACCGGCACCGGTGCCCGTCGTCTCGTCTGGACCCTGGACCTCGAACCGCACGGCACGGCGGAGCTGACGCTGCGGGTGATGGCGCGCCCGCACGGCGAGAAGCGCGCCCTGCGGGTCCCGCGCTCCCCGGCCGCCCTCAACGATCAACTCATCGCCGCCGAGGGCGAGTTCGTGGAGGGCGTGGCCTTCCCTACGGGCTGGCCCGAGCTGGCTGCGGCCTGTGCGCGGGGCCTGGCCGACCTCGCCTCGCTCCAGGTCCCGGCGACCGGGCCGGACGGCGAGGAACTGCGCGTACCGGCGGCGGGGGCTCCGTGGTTCCTGACCCTGCTGGGCCGCGACGCGCTCCTGACGTCGCTGTTCGCCCTCCCCTACCGGCCCCGGCCGGCCGCCGCCACGCTCGCCGCGCTGGCCGCGGTCCAGGCGACCGAGACCGGCACGGAGTCGGTGGCCCAGCCCGGCAAGATCGTGCACGAGGTGCGGCACGGCGAGCTGGCGCACTTCGGGCAGGTGCCGTACGGGCGGTACTACGGCTCTGTGGACGCGACCCCGCTGTTCCTGGTGCTGCTCGGCGCGTACGTCGAGCAGACCGGCGACACGGCCCTGGCCCGCCGTCTCGAACCCAACGCCCGCGCGGCGATCGGCTGGATGCTCGACCACGGCGGGCTGACCTCGCGCGGCTACCTGCTCTACCGCGCCGACCAGGGCGGCCTCGCCAACCAGAACTGGAAGGACTCCCCCGGCGCGATCTGCTCGGCCGACGGCACCCGCCCGGCCGGCCCGGTGATGGCGGCGGGAGCCCAGGGGTACGCGTACGACGCGCTGCGGCGCACGGCGTGGATCTCGCGCACGGTGTGGCAGGACGAGGTCTACGCGGCCCTCCTCGAACAGGCGGCCGGAGATCTGCGCGACCGCTTCCAGCGGGACTTCTGGATGCCGGAGCACTCCTTCCCGGCGCTCGCGCTGGACGGTAACGGCCGCCAGGTGGACGCGCTGGCGTCGGACGCCGGGCATCTGCTGTGGTCCGGGCTCCTCGACAAGGAGTACGGCAAGGTCGTCGGCCGCCGTCTGCTGGAACCGGACTTCTTCTCGGGCTGGGGCGTGCGCACACTGGCGGCCGGGCAGCCGGCGTACCACCCGCTGTCGTACCACCGGGGTTCGGTCTGGCCGCACGACAACGCGCTGATCACGCTGGGACTCGCCCGCTACGGCCTGCACGACGAGGCCCGCACGGTCGCCCACGGTCTCGTCGACGCGGCGACGGCCACGGGACACCGGCTGCCGGAGGTGCTCGCGGGATACGGCCGTGAGACGCACGGGGAGCCGGTGCCGTACCCGCACGCGTGCGTACGCGAGTCGAGGTCGGCGGCGGCTCCGCTGGCCCTGCTCACGGCGGTCGGAGGGGCGTAGCGAGAGTGTTGACGAGGCGTTTGCCCGGTGTTTGCCCAGTTCCGTGAACAGGCGCGGGAGGCGGCCCGTACGGGATGATGGCGGGCCGAACCTCCCCGACGTGGCCCGCCACTCCGTCAGGGTCACGCACGGAAGGACCTCCGTTGCCCCAGCACACCAGTACACGCCAGTCACCGGGAAGGGCCGGGGTGGTCGAGGACGAGGTTCTGCCGCCGGACGCCAGTGGAACGGGCGGTTCCGGCGCGGTGGACGAGGACGGTTCCGAGGAGACCACGGAAGCGGTTTCGACGGCGAAGAGCGGGACGGATGTGATCGAGGGGGAGGCGACCTCGGCCGGTGCGGCGCCGGCCGAGGACGCCGAGCCGGAGGTCGCTCCCGAGGCCCTGGCCGAAGAGGCCGAAGCCGTACCGGCCGAAGAGGACGCACCCGAGGCGGTGTCCGCCGAGCCGGAGCCCGGGGCCGAGCCCGGTAAGCGGTCGGGTTTCCTGCGGTGGCTGCCCTGGTACGGCTGGCGGACCCGGCACCCCGGGGCCGCCCGTGTCCTCTACTTCGCCACCACCCTCCTCTGCGCCCTCCTCGTCTTCGTCTGTCTGCAGGTACCGAACACGCTCGCCGCCCTGAAGCCCGTCGCGTTCATGCGGCTGCCCGCCGAGGCGGTCATGGGTGCGGTCGTGCTGCTCAGCCTGCCGCGCCGGGCGCGGATCGCCGTCTCGGCGTTCGCCGGTGCGCTGCTCGGTGCGATGACCCTGCTGAACGTCCTGGACATGGGTTTCTGGGACTACCTCGGCCGGCCGTTCAACGTCGTCCTGGACTGGGGTCTGCTCGACGACGCCCAGTCGTACCTGAAGGACTCCCTCGGCGAGGCGGCCACGCTCGGCATCACCGTGGGCGCCGTCGCCCTCGTCGTCCTCCTGATCGTCCTGGTGGCGCTGGCCACGGTCCGGCTCGGCAACCTGCTGGCCCGCCACCGGGCCGGGGCGTCGAGGGCCACACTGATCGTCGGCACGGTCTGGATCACCTGCACCGCCCTCAACCTCCAGATCGCCGGCGTCCCGATCGCCTCCCAGCACACGGCCGGCGCCCTGAAGGTCCAGGCGCGGACGATCCGGGACACCCTGCGGGACGAGGCGGCGTTCGGGAAGGAGGCCGGGAGGGACACCTTCGGCAACACGCCCGCCGCCCAGCTGGTGCCCGATCTGCGCGGCAAGGACGTGATCCTCACGTTCATCGAGAGCTACGGCCGCAGCGCGATCGAGGACCCGGTCATGGCGCCCGGCGTCGACAGGACGCTCGCCGCGAGCACGCGGTCGCTGGAGAAGGCCGGCTTCCACGCCAAGAGCGGCTGGCTGACGTCGGCGACCTACGGCGGCAGCAGCTGGCTCGGCCACTCCACCACCCTGTCGGGACTGTGGATCGACAACCAGCAGCGCTACCGCACGGTCATGTCCAGCGACCATCTCAGCCTCACCAAGATCTTCCAGAAGACGGGCGCCTGGGACACGGTCGGCGTGATGCCCGGGGTGCAGAAGGCCTGGCCGGAGCAGAAGTACTACGGCCTGGACAAGGTCTACAACGCCTTCGAGATGGGCTACCGGGGCCCGAAGTTCAGCTGGTCGACCATGCCCGACCAGTACGCGCTGGAGGCCTTCCAGCGTCTGGAGCACGGCAGGACGCGCGACAAGCCGCTGATGTCGGAGATCATCCTGACCTCCAGCCACCAGCCCTGGGCGCCGATCCCGAGGATGGTCGGCTGGGACGAACTGGGTGACGGTTCGGTGTTCGCCGGCATCGAGCAGGCCGGACACAAGGCCGAGGACGTCATCGCCGACACCACGAAGTCGCGGCAGGAGTACGGCAGGTCCGTCGAGTACTCGGTGACCGCCCTCACCCAGTGGCTGGAGCGCTACGGCAGCGACGACACCGTCCTGGTCTTCCTCGGCGACCACCAGCCCATCTCCCGGGTCAGCGGCAACCACGCCAGCCGTGACGTGCCCATCTCGATCGTCGCCAAGGACCCGAAGGTCCTCGACAAGATCGCCGGGTGGAACTGGACGGACGGCCTCAGGCCGGCCCACAACGCCCCGGTCTGGAAGATGAGTTCCTTCCGCGACCGCTTCCTGACGGCGTACGGGTCCACTCCGCACCCGTCGGGCTGATCAACCGCCCGACGTGTCCAGCTCCGCGTCCTCGCCGACGCCCGCGCAGTCGTACGGGTCCTTCAGCCAGCCGTCCGGCAGCACCACACGGTTGTTGCCGGACGTACGGCCGCGGGGCCCGTCGGCACCGGCGGGCCAGGGCTGGTCGAGGTCCAGTTCGTCGAGTCCGGCGCGGAGGTCCTCGAGGGTGGACGTGATCGCCAGCCGCTTGCGCATCTCGGAGCCGACCGCGAAGCCCTTGAGGTACCAGGCCACGTGCTTGCGGAAGTCGATGACCCCGCGGGACTCGTCGCCGATCCACTCGCCGAGCAGGGTGGCGTGGCGGACCATGACGTCGGCGACCTCGCGGAGGGTGGGACGCACGAAGTCCGTACGGCCTTCGAAGGCCGCCACCAGGTCCGCGAACAGCCACGGCCGGCCCAGGCACCCGCGCCCGACCACGACCCCGTCGCACCCCGTCTCCCGCACCATCCGCAGCGCGTCCTCGGCGGACCAGATGTCGCCGTTGCCGAGCACGGGGATCTCCGGCACGTGCTCCTTCAGCCGGGCGATCGCGTCCCAGTCGGCCGTGCCGCCGTAGTGCTGGGCGGCCGTACGGCCGTGCAGGGCGATGGCCGTGACGCCCTCCTCGACGGCGATGCGCCCGGCGTCGAGGTAGGTGATGTGGTCGTCGTCGATGCCCTTGCGCATCTTCATGGTCACCGGGAGGTCACCGGCGCCCGACACCGCCTCGCGCAGGATCGCCCGCAGCAGGTTGCGCTTGTACGGGAGGGCGGAACCGCCGCCCTTCCTGGTCACCTTCGGCACCGGGCAGCCGAAGTTCAGGTCGATGTGGTCGGCGAGGTCCTCCTCCGCGATCATGCGGACGGCCTTGCCGACGGTCGCCGGGTCGACGCCGTACAGCTGGATCGAGCGCGGCTGCTCGCTCGCGTCGAACTGGATCAGCTGCATGGTCTTCTCGTTGCGCTCGACCAGCGCCCGGGTCGTGATCATCTCGCTCACGAAGAGGCCCTTGCCACTGCTGAACTCTCTGCACAGGGTGCGGAAGGGCGCGTTGGTGATCCCGGCCATGGGGGCCAGGACGACGGGCGGCTGGACGGTGTGCGGGCCGATCCGGAGCAGCGAGGGGGTCGCGGGCATCCACCCATTCTCACGTACCGGACGGGGTGCGGCGAAAATAATTAGTTAGGCGTACTATCCACACATGCCCGAGCTCAGTCACCGCCGACGTCTGCTCGTCCTCGCGATCTGCTGCATGAGCCTGCTGATCGTCAGCCTCGACGTCACCGTCCTGAACGTGGCGCTGCCCGCGATGCAGCGCGAGCTGCACGCGAGTACGTCGGGTCTGCAGTGGACGATCGACGCGTACACGCTGGTGCTCGCCTCGCTGCTGATGCTCGCGGGCTCCACGGCCGACCGCGTCGGCCGCAAGCGCGTCTTCATGAGCGGCCTGATCGTCTTCACCGCGGGCTCGGTGCTGTGCTCGCTCGCGCCGAACCTGGACCTGCTGGTCGCCTTCCGCATGGTGCAGGCGGTCGGCGGTTCGATGCTGAACCCGGTCGCGATGTCGATCATCACCAACACGTTCACCGAGCCGCGCGAGCGGGCGAGGGCCATCGGCGTCTGGGGAGCGGTGGTCGGCATATCCATGGCCGCGGGTCCGCTGGTGGGTGGCCTGCTGGTGGAGTCGGTCGGGTGGCGCTCGATCTTCTGGATCAACCTGCCGGTGGGCCTCGCCGCGCTCCTGCTCACCCTGCGGTACGTCCCCGAGTCCCGCGCACCGAAGGCCCGCCGCCCCGACCCGGTCGGACAGGTCCTGGTGATCGCGCTGTTCGGCTCCCTGACGTACGCGATCATCGAGGCGCCGGAGTCGGGCTTCACGACGATCCTGCCCTTCGCGACCGTGGCGGTCGTGGCGCTGCTCGCGCTCCTCAGGTACGAACCCCGCCGCGACGAACCCCTCATCGACCTGCGCTTCTTCCGCTCGGCACCGTTCAGCGGGGCCACGGTGATCGCGATCAGCGCGTTCGCGGCGCTGGGCGGCTTCCTGTTCCTGTCCACGCTCTACCTGCAGAACGTGCGTGGTCTGAACGCCCTGCACGCGGGTCTGTGGATGCTCCCGATGGCGGTCCCTACGTTCCTGTGCGCCCCGCTCGCCGGCCGCCTGGTCGGAGCCCGGGGCCCGCGCCTGCCCCTGCTGATCGCGGGCGTCGCGATGACCGCGAGCAGCGCCCTGTTCGCCGTCTTCGACGCCGAGACGTCCGACGTCACCCTCTTCATCGGCTACGCCCTCTTCGGCGTCGGCTTCGGCTTCGTCAACGCCCCCGTCACCAACACGGCCGTCTCGGGCATGCCCCGCACCCAGGCCGGCGTCGCCGCCGCAGTCGCCTCCACCAGCCGCCAACTGGGCCAGACCCTCGGCGTCGCGGTGATCGGCGCGGTGCTGGCGGCGGGCGTGGGCTCGTCGTCGTACAAGGCCGCGTTCGTCTCCGCCGCCGTCCCCGCCTGGTGGATCCTCACCGCCTGCGGCGCCGCGGTCCTGATCCTGGGCGCCCTGACCAGCGGCCCCTGGGCACGCCGAACAGCCCAACAGACCGCCGAACGACTCCGGGCGGCGGAGGTACGGGAGGCGGCGGGCGCCAGGGCGTGAAACACCGACCGGGAACCCCCTCGCGCCGCGGGACCAAGGCCCCGGCCCTCGGCACCCTCACCAGCAGCCCCGGACGCCCCGAACAGCCCAACAGACCGCCGAACGACTCCGGGCGGCGGACGTACGGGAGGCGG
Organism: Streptomyces sp. HUAS ZL42; assembly: GCF_040782645.1. GTDB lineage: Bacteria > Actinomycetota > Actinomycetes > Streptomycetales > Streptomycetaceae > Streptomyces. The sequence continues at coordinate 6,447,643 of NZ_CP160403.1, read as the reverse complement.
CGGGCGCCAGGGCGTGAAACACCGACCGGGAACCCCCTCGTACCGCGGGACCAACCCCCCGGCCCTCGGAACCCTCACCAGCAGCCCCCGGACACCCCGAACGACCCCAAGCAGCAGAGGTACGAAAGGCGGCGGCGCCAGGGCGTGAAACACCGACCGGGAACCCCCTCGTACCGCGGGACCAACCCCCCGGCCCTCGGAACCCTCACCAGCAGCCCCGGACACGCCGAACAACACAACAGGCCGCCGAACGACCCCAGGCGGAGGGCGGTGGGGTGTGAAGCACCGGCCAGGGGCTTTCATCGGCTGCGGGTGCCGTAGTCCCGGCCGTCGGCGCATCACCAGCGGCCCCTGTCCGCACGGCCCGCGGAGCAGACCACTGAACGGCTTCAAGCAGCCGGGTACGCAGGGGGCTCTCACCGACTTGCTGCTTCGCAGCCCTGGCGCTCGGCGCCGTCACCGCGCCTCACCAGCGCCCCTGGGCGCGCCGGCCGACCACATGGTTGCCGGCGGTGGAGGCGCACGACGCCGCAGGCGTCGACGTGCAAACCGCCGCCCGGAGGCCCCTCACCGACTGCGGCGCCGCGGCCCCGGCCTCGGCGCATCACCAGCCGCCCCATCCGCGCCAGCGGGCACAGCGGACCTCGCCGGCGACGCATCCGCGGTTCTGATCCTCGGCGCCGGCCAACTCCCCCTGGCCGCCCCCGCACGCCGCACCCGACCGCAGTACCTTCACGCAGCGCACCCTCGTGAGGCCACATGGGCTCAGCGTATAAACCACCGACGGGCCGACCCTCACCGGCGACGCATCCGCGGTTCTGATCCTCGGCGCCGGCCAACTCCCCCTGGCCGCCCCGCACGCCGCACCCGACCGCAGTACCTTCACGCAGCGCGCCTTCGCGAGGCCGCAGGGCTCGGCGTGGGAACCGTCGGCTCGATTTGCGATCTTTTGTCGTTCATTCTTCGCTGGAAGTGTCGGATGGCGGATCGCTCGAGCTCCGCCATTTCTCCATCCATGGCTCATGGGCGTGCAGCCACCGGCGCCGCGCCGGATGACATCTGGAGGCAGACCTATGGAGCCCACGGACCCGCCGAGACAGTACGCGGCCGACGACGAGGAGCGCTTTCGGCTGCTGTCGAAGAACTCCCCGGACATGGTCTTCCGGCGGACGATCGGGGGCGTATTCCAGGAGGTCTCCGCGGCGGGGGCGACGCTGCTGGGCAAACCGGCCGAGGACATCGTCGGGACGTCGGTGGAGTCCTGGGTGCACCCGGGCGACGTGGAGGAGTTCGAGTGGGCGGAGCGGGATCTGCTCCGCGACGGCCGGGTGGTGGTGTGTCTGCGCATGCGGCACGCCGACGGGCACTCGATATGGATCGAGGCGACGTCCTGGGTGGTACGGGACGCCGCGGGCGAGCCGCTGGAGGTGCGGGGGTTCGTCCGGGAGGCGGAGGGCCAGCGGCGCAGGGAGGAGGCGCTGCGGCTGCTGCAGGACCAGGCGCGTTCGGTCATCGAGACCGCCCGGGACGCCTTCGTCTCCATCGACGAGGACGGCCTGGTCATCGACTGGAACCAGAGCGCCGAGAAGCTGTTCGGGTTCACCCATCGCGAGGCGATGGGCCGGCCGCTGACGGACACGATCATCCCCGAGCGGTACCGCGCCGCGCACAGCGCAGGTCTGCAGCGGGTTCTGGCCGGCGGAAAGGCCCGTGTGCTGGGCCGCCGGATCGAATTCGAGGCACTGCACCGCGACGGCCACGAGATTCCGGTCGAACTCGAGGTGTGGCGGCTGAAGTCGGCGAAGGCGCGCTGCTTCAACGCCTTCATCCGTGACATCACCGAGCGCAAGCAGGCCCAGACCGCGCTCGCCGAGGCCCGCGACCAGGCGATCGCCGCGTCCCAGGCGAAGTCGCAGTTCGTCGCCTCCATGAGCCACGAGATCCGTACCCCCATGAACGGGGTCATCGGGCTGAGCAACCTGCTGCTGGGCACCACGCTGGATGCCGAGCAGCGCCGCTACGCCGAGGGCATCCAGGCCGCCGGCTCGGCACTGCTGTCGCTGATCAACGACATCCTGGACTTCTCCAAGCTGGAGGCGGGCAAGCTCGAACTGGACGAGATCACCTTCTCTCCCCGGACGCTGGTGGAGGAGGTCGTCGCGCTGGTCGCGCAGACCGCCCAGGCCCAGGGTCTCGAGCTGATCGGCGACTGCGATCCCGACCTGCCCGCGGTGGTGCTCGGCGACGCCGCACGGCTGCGGCAGATCCTGCTCAACCTCGCGTCCAACGCGGTGAAGTTCACCGAGTCCGGCGAGGTGGTCCTCCGTGCCCTCCCCGCTCCCGACCGGGCCTCCGCGGCGAGCGGACCGTGGCTGCGCTTCGAGGTGGCCGACACCGGCATCGGCATCGCCGAGGCGGACCAGGAGCGGATGTTCGACGCCTTCTCCCAGGCGGACGCCTCCACCACCCGCCGCTACGGAGGCACCGGCCTGGGGCTGGCCATCTGCCGCAGGCTCAGCGAGGCCATGGGCGGCTCCATCGGCGTCACCAGCCGGCTGGGCCAGGGCAGCACCTTCTTCATCACCGTGCCCCTGCGCACCCCGGACGCCCCCGAACAGCCACTGCCACCGCCCGACGCCCTGGACGGGCTGCGGGTCCTGGTGGTCGACGACAACGACACCAACCGGCTGATCCTCGAGACGCTGCTGCGCAGATGGAACATGCAGCCCACGATGGTCGCCGGTGGCCCCGAGGCCCTGGTCGCCCTGCACGAGGCCGCGGCCGCGGGCCGCGCCTTCGATCTGGCTCTTCTGGACATGCACATGCCCGAGATGGACGGCCTGGAGCTCGCGCGCCGGATCACCACCGACCGGACCATCGGCCGACTGCGGCTGGTCATGCTCAGCTCCGGTGCCCCGCTGTCCGCCGCCGAACTGCAGGCGGCCGGCATCGCGCGCAGCGTGCCCAAGCCCGTCCAGCAGTCCCTGCTCATGGACACCCTGGTCGAACTCACCGCCGGGACGACGCCGGTGGCCACCACGGCGCCGGCCGCACCGGCCCCCACCGCCTCCCCGCCCGCCCACCTCGGCCATCTCCTGCTGGTCGAGGACAACGAGATCAACCGGATGGTCGCCCAGGGCCTGCTCACCCGGCTCGGCTACAGCGCGGACACCGCCACCGACGGTCTCGAGGCCCTGCGCATGACCCAGGAGCACGACTACGAGGCCGTGCTGATGGACTGCCAGATGCCCAGGATGGACGGCTACAGCGCCACCCGGGAACTGCGCCGCCGGGAACGGGACAGCGGCCGCCACCTGCCGGTGATCGCCATGACCGCCGGCGCCATGGCCGAGGACCGGGACCGGTGCCTGGCCGCGGGCATGGACGACTACGTCTGCAAGCCCGTCACCGAGGAAGAGCTGGAACAGGCCCTCGCCCGCTGGGTCCACCCCGGCCACGCCGAGGCGGACGAGGAGCTTCGCGCCTCCCTCGGGGCCCGGCTGAACGAACTGCGCGGCAACGGCACCCCGGCGGAGAACGAACTGGTGGACAGGCTGATCGACCACTTCCTCGTCCGGGCCCCCGAGATGACCAACGCGCTCTTCCACGCGCTGGACCGCCACGACACCCGGGAGATCGCCGAGCAGGCACACAGCCTCAAGGGCGCTGCCGGCAACCTGGGCGCCCACAGCCTCGCCGCCTGCTGCGGGGACCTGGAAGAGCACGCCAGGGCCGGAGACCCGGCCCCGCTGACCCGGACCGCCCCGCAGCTCCAGAAGGAACTCGACCGCACCTGCCGTGCCCTCGAGGCGCTCCGCTTCCGGCTGCCCGACCACGGAGCCGGATGAGGACGCGCCGTGTTCGGCCCTCGACTCCGCTTGCCCTCCCGCCGTGACGCGGTCGCCTGGGCGTACGCGGCGGCGGGGATCGCGGCGATCGTCGTCTATCTGTTGATCTCCTCCACGGCGCGGTACGTGCTGCCCGTGCTGGTGCAGGCGTCGGTCGTCCTCGCGATCGTGGTGGGAGTGATCAGGAACAGACCGCGCTCGGTCCTTCCGTGGTGCCTGTTCGCGGCGGCCATGGCACCGTACGCGGCGGCGGACATGATCTGGGGGCTCTACCAGATGCACGGCACGGAGGTGCCCTTCCCGGGTCTGGCGGACATGCTCTACCTGGGCACCTACGTGTTGTTCGCCGCGGGCCTGTTGACGCTGGCCCGGCAGCAGGCGGGCCGGCTGCACTGGGTGGGGCTGCTGGACGCGGGAATCGTCACCCTGGGGTTCGCCACTTTGGCCTGGGCGTTCATCATCGCCCCCTTCCTGCGCAGCGAGCTGTCCGCGTGGCCGCTCGCGGTGTCGATCGCCTATCCGGTCACCGACATGGTGCTGTTGTCGGTGACCGCGCGGCTGATGCTGACCACCGGCACACGCACGCCGTCGCTCGTTCTGTGCATCGGCTGGCTGCTGGTCCTGCTCGCTGCCGACGGCCTCTACTACGGAACGATGGCGACGACGGGCACCGCGATCGCGGAGGACGTTTCCGAAGTGGGCTGGATGCTCTCGTCCGTCCTGCTGGGGCTGGCGGCGCTGCACTCCTCCGTCGCCCGGCCGTCGCGGTTGGCGTACGAGCAGGAGAGGCTGTCCCGCGGGCGGCAGTCGATCCTCATCGGGCTCATTCTGATGGGGCCGCTGATCGTGGTGGCCGATGTCGGTGGCATCCGGGCCCAGCCCGTGAACGTCACGGTGATCGTCGCCATGATGGCCGGCCTGTCGCTGCTGCTGGTGCTGCGCGTCGTGTTCCTGGCCCAGTACGCCCAGGTCAGGGCCGCCGAAGCGCGAACGCGGGCCCAGGCGCTGGCCGCGTCCCTGCGCGAGCAGGCGGAGCTCCAGAAACAGCTGAGCCATCAGGCGACCCATGACCCCTTGACGGGGCTGGCCAACCGGGCACTGCTGAACGACCGCCTGGAGTCCGCTCTCGTACGGTGCTCGGCCGAGTCCTCCGCCGGACTGGTGATCCTCGATCTCGACGGCTTCAAGGAGGTCAACGACACGCTGGGGCATCCCGCCGGCGACGAACTCCTGGTCGACGTCGCGCAGCGGCTGATGGGCAGGGTCCGCGAGCAGGACCTGGTGGCCAGGCTCGGCGGGGACGAGTTCGCGCTCCTCGTGGAGGGCGTGGACGCGAGGACACTGCACCATTACGTCACGCGGATCCTCGACTCCTTCCAGGACCCGTTCGTCCTCGCCCACGGCCACTCGGCCGACGTGACGACGAGCGTCGGGGTGCGGCGCGTCACCCGGCCGACCACCCCCGCGGAAGCGCTGCGGGACGCCGACACCGCCCTGTACAGGGCGAAGACGGCGGGCAAGAACCAGGCGGTCTTCTTCGAATCCCCGCGGCACTCGTCCGCCACGGCGCCCCAGGGCGCCGACCGGACCCGACACCGGTGAGATCAGGTCGTCCGGGCCTCCCGCCCCGGTCCCCGGGCCTCCCGCTCCAGCGCGATCGCGTGCAGCCTCTCCAACCGCTCGCGGGACTCCTCGTCCGACGGCACGTACGTCACCATCCGGGGCCCCGCCTGCGGGCCGATCCACAGATCGGTGTGGTCGACGGTGATGCGGCCGACGTGGCGGTTGCGGAACTCCTTGCGCTTGGTGCGGTGGGCGACGACCTCGTGGCGGTCCCAGGCCGCGCAGAACCCGGCGACTCCGCGCGCAGCCGCTTCAGCAGCACCTTCCAGGCGGGCTCACCGAGATGGCCGGCCATCGTGGCGCGGAAGCGGGCGGCCATGAGACGCCGGGTCTCCTCGAGATGCACGATCGACGACGCCCACTCCTCGGGCGGCACCGCGTCCAGGTCGCACAGGAGCAAGCCGTACGTGCGGTTGTAGACGGCCGGCTGGAAGAGGTGGGCCCGCTCGCTGGGGCGCCGGTCCGCGGCTGGTCGCCCGGTACGGCACGCGCGGGGTGACGGCGGGCGCACTGGTCCAGGGAGTGGGCGTGGGGCTGATGGCCCTGGCTGCCTGGCGCTCCTGGCCGGACTTCGGTTTCGTCGAACTCCTCCCCGGGGGCCGCGGTCGCCGGCGCAGGTCAGGCGCTCCAACTCCCGGTCCTCTTCCGGGTCGTCCTCTTTGAGGTGCCGCCCGCCCGGGCGGGCGTGTCCAGCGGAGTGCTGACCACCGCCCAGCAGTCGGCCCTGGCCCTGGGCGTGGCCACCCTGGGCACGCTCTTCCTCTCCCTGATCCCGGGCATGGGCATGCGGAACGACCTGGTGACGACGCTCCTGGTCCAGCTGGCGGGGGTGGCACTGACCGGACTGCTCAGCCTGCGGCTGCCGCGGACGATCGGCCGAGCAGGACCGTTGCCTTGGCCACAGCTTGGACAACTCACCGTGAAGGATCCCCTGTTGATGTTGGTCTTGCTGCACACTCCTTGCTGCGCGAACGGAGAGGTTTGCCTGTAGCCGGCCACTGGAGACGTCATGCTGCAGATCAACACGAGCAAGGTGAGCCGCTGGGACCAGCACGGACGGGAGCACGTGGTCCGAGTGCAGCGCACGGGAGTCCAGCGCACGATCAGATGTGACACGTGCGGCTGGCGCAAGGGAGCGCAGTTCCTGCCCTGGCTGAAGGCGGAGGAGCATCTGGCCGAGGCGCATCAGGCGACGGTGGACCCGTCGGAGGCGTAGCACAGCCCGACCGATGACTTTCCGCCGCGGCAGGGGTCGTACACAGGACGACTGCTGCTGACCGGAAGGCCGACCGATGAGCGCTCTGCACGACACCCTGCGACGGTATGTCGACGACGGAACGGTGCCGGGCGCCGTCGGGCTGGTGACCCGGGGCGACGACGTGGAGGTGGTGGCCGTCGGGTCGGTGGACGCCGACGGCACCGCGCCGATGGCCCGGGACTCGGTCTTCCGCATCGCCTCGCTCACCAAGCCGGTCACCGCGGCGGCGGTGCTGATGCTGGTCGAGGACGGGCGGATCGGCCTGGACTCGCCGGTCGACGAGTGGCTGCCAGAGCTCGCGAAGCCGACGGTGGTGCGTACGCCGTCGAGCCCGGTCGACGACGTGGTCCCGGCGGACCGTCCCATCACCGTCGAGGACCTGCTCAGCTCCCGGGCGGGCTGGGGCTTCCCGTCGGACTTCTCGCTCCCCGCGGTGCAGGCGCTGTTCGAGGTGCAGAAGGACGGGCGCGACCCGGGCGCCTTCCCACCGCCGGACGCGTGGCTGGCGGACCTGTCCCGCGTACCTCTGCTGTACCAGCCGGGCGAGGCCTGGCTGTACAACACCTGCTCCGACCTGCAGGGCGTGCTGATCGCCCGGGTCGCGGGCCGTCCGCTGCCCGAGTTCCTGGCGGAGCGGCTGTTCGAGCCGCTGGGCATGGCGGACACGGGTTTCGAGGTGCCGGCGGCGAAACGGGACCGCTTCACCAGCTACTACCGTTCCGACCTGGCGGGCGCCCTCGAACTCCGGGACACCCCGGACGGCCGGTGGAGCGGCGTCCCGGTCTTCCCCTCCGGGGCCGGCGGCCTGGTCTCCACGGCCGGCGACTGGCTGGCCTTCGCCCGCCTGCTGCTGAACGGCGGCACAACGGGCGGCCATCGGCTCCTGACGCCCACCTCGGTCAGCCGCATGACCACCAACCACCTCACGGCCGGCCAGCGCGAGATCGGCAGGCTGTTCCTGGACGGCCAGGGCTGGGGCTACGGCGCCCAGGTCGACGTCGAGCCGAACGCCCCGTGGAACGTCCCGGGCCGCTACGGCTGGATCGGCGGCACAGGCACCACGGCACATCTCGTCCCCACCACCGAGACGGTCACGATCCTCCTCACCCAGGTGGCGATGGAGGACCCACACCCGACCCCGCTGATGCGGGACTTCTGGCGGTGCACGGCGAGCGGCCCCGGCCGTGGGCTCTGACGCGGCCCTGGCGAAGTCGGCTGCGGTTCGGCAGCGCCCCGAAGGGGCGCGGGGCTGTGTCGATATGCGGCTCCGCCACGATGGGGGTCCCCCCGCTCGAGCGAAGCCGAGAGTGGGGGAGCGACCAGCCACGACGGCGCCGCAGTCGGAAGACGGCACACCGCGGCACGTCCAGCGGAGCGCTCAGCCGCGCAGCCCCCGCACCAGCAGATCCACCACCGCCGTGAACTCCTCCTCGATGCCCGGCTGTTCCCATTCCCGGGCGTGGCACGGGTCGTGGAAGCGGGCCGTTGCCTGGAAGACCGCGCGGGCGGCCGTCGCCGGGTCCGGGGTGGTGAACGTGCCCGACTGTGCGCCCGCTCCGATGATCTCCGTCAGCTGGGCGGTCAGGTCGGCGATGTGTTCGGCGACCGCGTCGCCGGTCTCGCCGGTCAGCACCGAGTACGTGGCGAACAGCTCGGGGTCGTCGCCCGCCTTGCGGCGCTTGGCCTCGAACAGGGCCGCGAGCCAGTCGCGCAGCCGGGCCTGCGGGTCGCGGTCCTCGGCGACGATGACGGCGAGGTGGTCCGACGTGCGGTCCAGCCAGCGCTTCGTCACCGCCTCCCGCAGCGCCGCCTTCGTACGGAAGTGGCGGTAGACGCTGCCGTGGCTGACACCGAGCGCGCGGGCCACGTCCACCACGGTGGCCTTCGCCGGGCCGTGGCGGCGCAGCACCTCCTCGGTCGCCTCGAGGATGCGCTCGGCGGTCAGGATCTCGCTGGTCGGTGCCATGAGGGAGACCGTACCCGGCCTCTTGGCCACTACTTGGTGCCGAGGTGGTTCATCTGCGCGGCCGGGTAGCGGTCGCCCGCGGCGGCGCCCGCCGGGACCGCCTCCTCGATCGCCGTGAGGTCGGCGGCGTCCAGCGTGACGTCCAGCGCGCCGAGGGACTCCGCCAGCCGCTCCCGGGTGCGCGCGCCGACCAGCGGCACGATGTCGTTGCCGTGCTGCGAGCCCCGTGAGAGTACCCAGGCGATGGCGATCTGCGCGACGCTCACGCCCTTCTGCTCGGCGATCTTGCGCAGCGCCTCGACCAGGTTCAGGTTGTGCCGGAGGTTGTCGCCCTGGAAGCGGGGCGAGAAGGCCCGGAAGTCGTTGGCGGCGAGCTGCCGGTCGGGGGTGAAGTGCCCGGAGATCAGGCCGCGGGAGAGGACGCCGTACGCCGTGATGGCGATGCCGAGTTCACGGGTGGTCGGCAGGACCGACTCCTCGATGCCGCGGGAGATGAGGGAGTACTCGATCTGCAGGTCGCTGATCGGGGCGGTGGCGGCGGCCCGGCGGATCGTGTCGGCGTCGACCTCGCTCAGGCCGATGTGCCGCACATACCCCTTCTCGACCAGTTCCGCGATCGCGCCGACCGTCTCCTCGATGGGTACGTCGGGGTCGAGGCGGGCGATCCGGTACACGTCGATGTGGTCCACGCCGAGGCGCTGGAGGGAGTACGCGGCGAAGTTCTTCACGGCGGCGGGGCGGCCGTCGTATCCGGACCAGCCGCCGTCCGGGTCGCGCAGCGCGCCGAACTTCACGCTGACCAGGGCCTGTTCGCGCAGGGCCGCCGGGGCGGAGCGCAGGGCCTCGCCGATCAGCAGTTCGTTGTGGCCCATGCCGTAGAAGTCGCCGGTGTCGAGCAGGGTCACGCCGGCCTCCAGGGCGGCGTGGACGGTGGCGATCGACTCGGCCCGGTCGGCGGCGCCGTACAGCGCGGACATGCCCATGCAGCCGAGACCCAGGGCGGAGACCTGAGGGCCGGTGGTTCCGAGAGAGCGCGTTTGCATCGTCATGCGTCCACCCTGGCATATCAGCTGACAGATTTCAATATCTGTCAGCTGATATCTGTCAGTCGACGTCGAGGCCGGCCTGGCTAGCGGGCGGTGAACGCGAGCTTCGCCCCCAGCGCCACGAACGACCCCGCGAAGCTCCGCCGCAGCCACGTCATCACGCGCGGCCGTGAGGTGACGTGGCTGCGGACCGAGGCCGCGAGGACGCCGTACGCGGCGAAGACGACGAAGGTGGCCAGCATGAAGACACCGCCGAGCCCCAGCATCCGCAGGACCGCGTGCGGCTCGTCCGGGTCCACGAACTGCGGCAGGAAGGCGAAGAAGAAGATCGTCAGCTTCGGGTTGAGGATGTTGATCAGAACGCCCCGGACGATGACCCGGCCCGCGGAGAGCGGCGCGGTGTCCCCGTCGACGGTGATCGCCTCCTTGTCCTTCACCGTGGCCCACGCCATGTACAGGAGGTAGGCGACACCGGCGTACTTGAGGACCTGGAACGCCGTCGCACTCGCGTGCAGCAGCGCCGCGACGCCGGTGACGGTGGCCAGCATGTGCGGAACGATGCCGAGAGTGCAGGCGACGGCCGCCACGACACTCGCGCGGCGGCCGCGGGACAGACCTGCGGCGAGGGTGTAGACGACTCCGGTGCCGGGGGTGGCGACGACCACGAGGGTGGTCAGCAGGAAGGCGATGCTCATGGGGGTCACGGTGCCGCTCCCGGTGATCGCCTGCCCAGGGCCAATCCCCCGGCTCCATGGAGGACCAATCAACGGCCCTCCGGGGAGGACGCTCAGCCCTGTCGCAGCGGGATCGCCAGGTCCACGACCTTGCGTGCCTTCGGGAAGGAGCCGGTGGAAGTCGCCCTGCCGGTCAGCAGGTTGACCCGGTAGGCGCGGGAACCCGTCACCGCGTAGCCGGTGTTGGTGCCCGTGTTCGCCGAGCTGTAGATGTCGAAGCCGGAGTTGCCCGGCACATCGACGCCGAGCCCGCCGGTGGGGGCGAGGTTGCCTGCGTTGGCCGGGGACTGGACGGAGATGCGGTCCTGGGCGGTGTCGAGGTCGAAGAGGGTGGTGGCCGTCGCGGTGTCCAGGTCGTTGTTCGTGTACGCCGCGCCGGTCACGCCCGTCGCCGTGGCAACGGTGGTGGCGGGCGGGACGGGCGGGTTGGTCAGGGTGCCGTCGACGGCGGTGGTGCCCGCGGCGGGCGCGCCGGCCGGGTCGTCGATGTTGTGGCGGAGGTTCTGTCCGGTGTCGCTGATGACGCGCAGCCGGTTGGCGGCGGGGTTGAAGTCGACGCCGAAGCGGCTCCCCTGCAGGGCGACGCTCAGCTGGGAGACCTTGGTGGCCCTGGCGCCGATCTCGCGGAGGGTGTAGATGCCGCCCTTGTCGCCGACGCCGTACAGCTTGTTGTTCTGCACCCGGTAGTCGATGCCGACCAGCCTGGTGTCGCCCTTGAGGCCGTTCACCCTGCCCAGCGGCAGCACGGTGCCGGGCCGGTCGAGGCGGAAGCGGACGAGGCGCTGGTCGCCGGTCAGGCCGATCGCGGCGAGCCGGTCGCCCGCCGCCGGTCCGGTCCCGGCTCCGGAGCCGGAGCCGGACTGGACGGAGATCGCCGCGGAGGAGTCGGGCTGCTGCTCCTGGCCGCTCGCCGCCACGTAGCCGACGGAACCGATGGCCAGGGCCAGGACGGCCGCGCCGACGACTGCTTGCTTGCGCATGATGCCCCCGTGAGTGTTCGTTGCCGCGCCCGCCCGCTGCGGGCCGCGCATGACCTCTCCTTCGGAGCCGTATGTGTCCGGGATGGGAAAAACCCCGGTTTCGTTACGTCTGTTACGTCCGTAACGGAACCGGGGTTTTCGAACGACCCTGTGTCCTAGCAGCCCAGGAGGCGGCCGGCCAGGTAGCCCTCGATCTGGTCCAGCGACACCCGCTCCTGCTTCATCGAGTCACGCTCGCGTACCGTCACCGCGTTGTCGTCCAGCGTGTCGAAGTCGACCGTCACGCAGTACGGCGTGCCGATCTCGTCCTGGCGGCGGTAGCGGCGGCCGATGGCGCCGGCGTCGTCGAACTCGATGTTCCAGTGCTGGCGCAGCGCCTGGGCGAGGCCCTTGGCCTTCGGGGACAGCTCGGGGTTGCGCGAAAGCGGCAGGACCGCGACCTTCACGGGAGCGAGGCGGTGGTCGAGGCGCAGCACCGTGCGCTTCTCCATCTTGCCCTTGGCGTTCGGCGCCTCGTCCTCGACGTAGGCGTCGAGCAGGAAGGCCAGCATGGTGCGGCCGACACCGGCCGCGGGCTCGATGACGTACGGGGTCCAGCGCTCGCCGGCCTCCTGGTCGAAGTAGGAGAGGTCCTGGCCCGACGCCTTCGAGTGGGCCCCCAGGTCGTAGTCCGTGCGGTTCGCGACACCCTCGAGCTCGCCCCACTCGTTGCCGCCGAACTGGAAGCGGTACTCGATGTCGGCGGTGCGCTTGGAGTAGTGGGAGAGCTTCTCCTGCGGGTGGTCGTACCAGCGCATGTTCTCCTCACGGAGACCCAGGCCGGTGTACCAGTTCCAGCGCTGCTCCATCCAGTACTCGTGCCACTTCTCGTCCTCGCCCGGCTTGACGAAGAACTCCATCTCCATCTGCTCGAACTCGCGGGTGCGGAAGATGAAGTTGCCGGGCGTGATCTCGTTGCGGAAGGACTTGCCCATCTGCGCGATGCCGAACGGGGGCTTCTTGCGCGAAGCGGTGTGCACCAGGGCGAAGTTGGTGAAGATGCCCTGGGCGGTCTCGGGACGCAGGTAGGCGATGGAGCCGCTGTCCTGTGTGGGGCCGAGGTGGGTGGAGAGGAGACCCGAGAACTGCTTGGGCTCGGTGAACTGGCCCTTGTTACCGCAGTGCGGGCAGTTGACGTCCGCGAGGCCGTTCTCCGGCAGGCGGCCGTGCTTGGCCTCGTACGCCTCCTCCAGGTGGTCCGCGCGGAACCGCTTGTGACAGGAGGTGCACTCGGTCAGCGGGTCCGTGAAGGTGGCGACGTGGCCGGAGGCGACCCAGACCTCGGGGGCCAGGATCACGGACGAGTCGATACCGACCACGTCCTCGCGCGACGTCACCATGTAGCGCCACCACTGGCGCTTGATGTTCTCCTTGAGCTCGACACCCAGCGGTCCGTAGTCCCAGGCGGCGCGCTGGCCGCCGTAGATCTCACTGCAGGGGAATACGAAGCCACGGCGCTTGCTCAGGCTGACGATGGTGTCGATCTTGTCGGCGGCCACGGTGCTCTCTTCATTACGACGACGGGCGACGAAGCGAGATGCTTCCAGCGAATGCTTCAGGGTACCGGCGCAGGCTCCCCCTCAATCAAATCGGTTCCGCCCACAAGCCGCCCGAAGGCCTCCCACAAGCGCTGTTGACAACCATTTCCAGATTTGTTGAAAATGACTGTCATGAACGTACGGCGACACGGACGACACCTCATATCCGCGGCAGCGGTCACCGCGGCCACCGCTCTCGGCATCGGCACCCTCTCCGCCTGCTCCGGTGCGAGCGCGGCCGCCGGCAACACGGACAAGTTCGACGTCGTTGCGTCGTTCTACCCGATGGCCTTCCTCGCCGAGCAGATCGGCGGCGGCCATGTGCAGGTCACCAGCCTCACCGAGCCCGGCCAGGAGCCGCACGACCTGGAGATCAGCGCCCAGCAGCGGGCGCAGCTCGACGAGTCCGACGCGGTCCTGTACCTCAAGAACCTCCAGCCCTCCGTCGACGACGCCGTCAGCCAGTCCGGGGTCAAGACGAAGATCGACGCCGCCACACTCACCTCCCTCGAGGAGCACGGCAACGAGGTCGGCGGCCACGCGGCCGAGCACGACGACGAACACGGCGAGGAGGAGGGCGGCCAGGACCCCCACATCTGGCTCGACCCGGTGAAGTACGCCGAGGTCGCCAAGGGCGTCGGCGCCGCCTTCGAGAAGGCGGACCCCGACCACGCGGCCGACTACAAGAAGAACACCGCGGCCCTGGTCGCCAAGCTCGACAAGCTCAACACCCGGTACAAGGACGGGCTGGCGGACACGAAGTCCAAGGTCTTCATCACCACGCACGCCGCCTTCGGCTACCTCGCCGAGCGCTACGGCCTCACCGAGGAGGCCATCAACGGCCTCGACCCGGAATCGGAGCCCAGCGCCGCACGCGTGAAGGATCTTGAGAAGATGGCCAAGGCCGACGGCGTCACGACCGTGTTCTACGAGACGCTCGTCAGCGACAAGACCGCGAAGACCATCGCCAAGGACACCAACCTCAGGACGGACGTCCTCGACCCGATCGAGGGCATCACGGAGAAGTCCCGGGGCAAGGACTATTTCTCGGTCATGGAGTCCAACCTCAAGGCGCTGCAGACGGCCCTGGGAACCAAATGATCGTTACGGAGGACGACGCCATGGGCGAGCCCGTCATATCACTGCGCGGCGTGACCGCCGAGCTGGGCTCGCGCCCCGTCCTGCGCGGCATCGACCTCACCGTGCACCGCGGTGAGGTCGTCGCGCTGCTCGGCGCGAACGGCTCCGGCAAGTCCACGGCCGTCCGCAGCATCATCGGACAGGTGCCGGCGACCACCGGTGAGATCGAGCTGTTCGGGACGGACCGGCGCCGCTTCCGCGACTGGGCGCGCGTGGGGTACGTGCCGCAGCGCACGACCGCCGCTGGCGGCGTGCCCGCCACGGTGACCGAGATCGTCTCCTCGGGCCGCCTCGCCCGCGCCCGCTTCGGCGTCTTCCGCAAGGCCGACCACGAGGCCGTACGGCGTGCCCTGGAGCTCGTCGGCATGGCGGACCGCGCCAAGGACTCGGTGAACGCCCTGTCCGGCGGCCAGCACCAGCGCGTCCTGATCGCCCGCGCCCTGGCCGCCGAACCCGAGCTGCTGATCATGGACGAGCCGATGGCGGGCGTCGACCTGGCCAGCCAGGACGTGCTGGCGGCGACCCTGCGCGAGCAGGTGTCCCAGGGCGCCACCGTCCTGCTGGTCCTGCACGAACTGGGCCCCCTCGAGCCCCTCATCGACCGGGCGGTCGTCCTGCGCGACGGCTGTGTGCTGCACGACGGCCCGCCCCCGCAGGCCGTCGGCCAGCACGCGCTGCCCGGCCACGACCACGTGCACCCGCACGCTCCGGCGGGCGCCGAACCGATCCGCACGGGACTGCTGAGCTGATGGACTTCCTCGACTACGCCTTCATGCAGCGGGCGCTGCTCGCAGCCGTCCTCGTCGGCATCACCGCCCCGGCCGTCGGCATCTACCTCGTCCAGCGCCGCCAGGCCCTGATGGGCGACGGCATCGGCCATGTGGCGATGACCGGCGTCGGCCTGGGCTTCCTGCTGTCCGCCTCCCCCGTGTGGATGGCGACGGCGGTCTCCGTCCTCGGCGCCGTGCTGATGGAGCTGATCCGCTGGTACGGCAGGACCCGCGGCGACATCGCCCTCGCGATGCTCTTCTACGGCGGTATGGCCGGCGGCGTGATGTTCATCAACCTCGCGCCGGGCGGCTCGAACGCGAACCTGACGTCGTACCTCTTCGGGTCGCTGTCGACGGTGTCGGAGTCGGACGTCACGGCGATCTGCCTGCTCGCGTCCTTCGTCGTCCTGGTCACCCTGGGCCTGCGCCGCCAGCTGTTCGCGGTCAGCCAGGACGAGGAGTTCGCGCGGGTGACGGGCCTGCCGGTCCGCGCTCTCAACCTGCTGACGGCCGTCACGGCCGCGGTGACCGTGACGGTCGCGATGCGGGTGGTCGGACTGCTGCTGGTGTCGGCCCTGATGGTCGTTCCCGTGGCGGCGGCGCAGCAGCTGAGCCGCAGTTTCGCGGCGACCTTCGCCATTGCCGTGGCGATCGGCGTGACCGTGACGATCGGCGGCACCGTCACGTCGTACTACCAGGACGTGCCGCCCGGCGCGACGATCGTGCTGCTGACGATCGCCGCCTTCATCGCGCTGACGGCACTGGCGGCCCCGCTGGCCCGGCGCCGCGCCCGTGCGCTGGCGGCCGCGCAGCCTGCGGGAGACCCCGCGGAGTGTGCGATTCCGGCCAGCAGGGGGACCGACGGGAAGATCGGCGTCTGACCGCTTACAGGCCGGGCTGGCACAATGGCCCGGCAGGTGCAGACGTGTGAGGAGGCAACCGGTGACGACGGCTGGACCGCCCGTGAAGGGCCGCGCGACCCGGCAGCGGGCCGCCGTGGCGGCGGCCCTCGACGAGGTCGACGAGTTCCGCAGCGCGCAGGAACTCCACGACATGCTCAAGCACAAGGGCGACTCGGTCGGCCTGACCACGGTGTACCGCACGCTGCAGTCCCTCGCCGACGCGGGCGAGGTCGACGTCCTGCGCACCTCCGACGGCGAGTCCGTCTACCGCCGCTGCTCCAGCGGAGAGCACCACCACCACCTCGTCTGCCGGGTCTGCGGCAAGGCGGTGGAGGTGGAGGGCCCGGCGGTGGAGAAGTGGGCCGACGCCATCGCGGCGGAGCACGGGTACGTCAACGTGGCGCACACGGTGGAGATCTTCGGCACGTGCGCGGAGTGCGCGGCGGCCTCCGGCGGTTGAGCCGGGTTCGTGCGGGTGGGCCGGGGTGACCGTCCCTGGGGCTGCCGCCCCCAGCCCCCTGCTTCGGCCCTGAACGGGCCTCGTCCTCAAAGGCCGGACGGGCTGCGATCTCCGGGCCCGGCGCTTCAGGCCTCGCCCTGCCTGCCCTCCATCGCCAGCAGCTCCTCGTTCGGAATGGCCCCGCCGAACCGCCGGTCCCGTGAAGCGAACTCCACGCAGGCCCGCCACAGATCACGCCGGTCGAAGTCCGGCCACAGCACGTCCTGGAAGACCATCTCGGCGTACGCGCTCTGCCAGATCAGGTAGTTGGACGTGCGCTGCTCGCCGCTCGGCCGCAGGAACAGGTCCACGTCCGGCATGTCCGGGTAGTACATGTACCTCTGCAGGGTCTTCTCGTTGACCTTGGACGGGTCGAGGCGCCCCGCCTTCACGTCCTCCGCGAGGGCCTGCGCCGCGTCGGCGATCTCCGCGCGGCCGCCGTAGTTCATGCAGAAGTAGAGGGTCAGCCGGTCGTTGCCCTTCGTCTGCTCCTGGGCGACCTGGAGCTCCTTGGCGACCGACTTCCACAGCTTGGGCATACGGCCCACCCAGCGCACCCGGACGCCGAGCTCGTCGAGCGTGTCACGCGTCTTGCGGATGAAGTCGCGGTTGAAGTTCATCAGGAAGCGCACCTCGTCGGGCGAACGCTTCCAGTTCTCGGTGGAGAAGGCGTACAGCGAGATGCTGCCGACGCCGATCTCGACCGCGCCCTGCAGTACGTCGAGGACGCGCTCGGCGCCGACCTTGTGCCCCTCGGTGCGGGGCAGCCCGCGCTGCTTCGCCCAGCGACCGTTCCCGTCCATGACGATCGCCACATGGTTGGGGACCAGCTCGCCGGGGAGCTTCGGCGCGCGGGCGCCGGACGGGTGGGGCTCCGGCGCCCTGTACTCGCGGCGCTGGCGCCCCAGGATCCCGCGTACGACCATGTGCTTCTCGTCTCCCTGTTTCTTTTCCGCTTACTTTTCCACGTACCGAAGCGAGCGCAGCCCGCGCTCCAGATGCCAGTGCAGGTAGGCGGACACCAGCCCGCTCCCCTCCCGGACGTACCGCGGCTCGCACGCGTCCGCGGTCTCCCAGTCTCCCGTAAGCAGCGCGCCGAGGAGTTCCAGGGTCCGCGGCGAGGGTACGACGCTGCCGGGCACCCGGCAGTCGACGCAGACCGACCCCCCGGAGGCCACCGAGAAGAACCGGTTCGGCCCGGCCATGCCGCACTTCGCGCAGTCGCTGAAGCTGGGCGCGTACCCGTTGACGGCGAGGGAACGCAGCAGGAAGGCGTCGAGCACGAGATGCGGCGCGTGCTCACCACGGGCGAGGGTGCGCAGCGCCCCGACGAGCAGCAGATACTGCTGCACCGCCGGCTCGCCCTCGTGGTCGGTGAACCGCTCGGCGGTCTCCAGCATGGCCGTCCCGGCGGTGTACCGGGCGTAGTCGGTGACGATGCCGCCGCCGTACGGGGCGATGGTCTCGCTCTGTGTGCACAGGGGCAGCCCGCGGCCGACGAGCTCGCTCCCCCGCGCGAAGAACTGCACGTCGACGTGCGAGAACGGCTCGAGCCGCGCCCCGAACTTCGACTTCGTCCGCCGCACCCCCCGCGCCACGGCCCGCACCCGCCCGTGCCCACGCGTGAGCAGCGTGATGATCCGGTCCGCCTCGCCCAGCTTCTGGGTGCGCAGCACGATGCCGTCGTCGCGGAACAGACTCATGGGGCCATTCTCCCGTACGCCCGGAGTCAGCGTGCGCGGTCGGGGTGACTGATGGTGTCCCAGGGGGCCAGGTTCCAGGGGCTGGAGCGGTTCGCGGGGTCGAGGAGGGAGCGGAGGTGGGCATCGGCGGCGGCCTGGGGCGCCGGAAGGTCCGTGGCGTCGGCACGGCCCTGCAGACCGTCCCGCCACACCTGCCGCCCCAGCAGATAGTGATCGGCGTACTCCCGCCAGGAGGCGTACGTACGCACCACCGTCGGCACGATGTTCTTCAGCGCGGTCCAGGCGTCGGCCTCGCTGAGGAGCCCGCAGGCGAAGCCCCGGCGGGAGATGTCGACGTACAGGGCGGCGTCCCAGGCGAGCGGGGCGACGCCGGTGAGCTGGTACGCCCGCGACCGGTAGCCGCGGACCGCGAGGTCGTCGAGCCGGTCCGCCAGCTGCTCACGGGAGGTGATCTCCCACTGGTCGGCCAGCCAGCGCCGCGCACCGTCGTCGTCGATCCGCGTGAACGGGTACAGGGTCGTACGCGAGGCGCTCCGGTCCCGGCTGACCGGCGCGCACAGTGACACCATCCACAGCTGGTGCATGGTGAGCGGCACGGGGTAGCGGCGGATCGCCTTCGGCCCGTTCTTCCTCCATCTCCACAAGCCCATGCGGCCGCACCTTACGTCCCCGCCCCCGCGTCGGGGAACTTCGCCCCGCCTGCGTGCGTCGGCGTACGCGGTTGCCGCCCTGCCGGCCGCCCGCTCCCCATCAGCGTCCGCGCAGTCCCGTCGGGCCCTCCCGGCGTTCCTCCCAGAGACTGTCGAACCGTGCCTTGCGCCGGGCGACCTTCTCCTCATGGGCATCCAGTTTGGCGTTGGGATTGAGCTGCTGCACATCCGTGGTGATCTCGAAGTACAGCTCTCCGTCGAAGATGACGACGTCGAGCGTCTCGCCCACCCTGATGTGGGACGGCAGCTCGGACAGGACCACCACCCCGGCCTCGATGCCCGCGTCCCTTTGCTGCTCGAGGATCTTGTCCAGGTTCGGGTCGAGTTCCTCGGGGTCCTTCACGATGAACAAGCGCCTGACCTTCACGCCGTGCTGCTGGATCGCCTCGCGCTGCACGTCCAGGTAGTACTTCGCGGTTGCGGTCTCCCAGAAGGGCAGGTCGACGAAGCTGCTGGTGGCGTCGATGCTCTGGCGGACGCACTGGGTGAGAGCAATGACCAGGTCGTTGTTCTCGCCCGGCCAGTCGGCACTCCTCGAAGTCAGCGCCGTCACCATCGAGGCCAGCCGTGCGATCTCGGCCCGTACGAACTCCTGCAAGATGTCCTGGCCTTGCAGACCGATCTGCGCGGCACTCCTGGCCAGCCGCGCGACTTCGCGGGACTGCATCCCCGAGGCGTCCAGCCTGCTGAACAGCTCCGTCACCTCGCCGACCTGCCGGAAGCCCCGGTCCACCAGTTCCGTCATCTCATGGTGGTGCGTGGTCAGGTTCTCCCGCAGGTCACGCCCACTCCGTCGCTGACCGGTCTCCACCGAGTCCAGGCGCCGTTCGAAGTCGACCATGTACTGGACGATCAGCGTCGCACCGCCGATGACGACGGCCAGGGCGAGTTGCCACAGTTCCTCCTGAGACTGGTCGATCAGGTTGGTGATCACATACGTGACCGTCCCCACGGCCACCGTGATCAGGATCTTCAGAACGACCGGGGGTATGTGCAGTCCGCCCGTCGGCCGACCGGGGGTTCCCGGCTCTCCGTCCATGCCTGCCTCTTCCGCCGGAATCGTTGGGGCTACTGGGTCAGCGCGGAAACAGCGCCTCGTGCAGCAAAGGAATCGCCTGAAGCGCCAGTTGGTCGCGGATGCGCTGGACCATGCTCTGCCACTGGCGGGTGAAACCCGGCCTGCGTTCCAGCTCTTCCCACAGGTGGACCAGCGAGTCGTCCACGTGCGCGTGCGGCATCCACAGGTGCAGCAGATGGTCGACGGCCGGACGCAGCGCCAGGACCGCCGAGGGCCCGTCCGCCGCGCCGAGCCGGCTGTTGTCCAGCATGTGCACGACGGTCGTCAAGAGCCAGTCGTGCAGGGCGAGGTCCTCGCAGAGCCGGGCCACGGCGCCGGCCGGGATGCCGTCCGGCAGCCGCAACCGCACCAGCCGCAGCCCGCTTTCGGCGACGGTGAAGCGCTCCAGGACCGGCCGCTCGGCGTCGGGCGCGGTCAGCGCGGCCCAGCGCAGGCTGGTGGTGGGAGAGGTGATCGGGGCGTCGTGGTCGAGGAGCCGATGGCGGGAGATCCGGGCGAGGAGGCCCTCGGCGACGGATCCGGCATCCAGTTCGTCCGGCACGATCTCCTGCATCCCCTGCCGGGGCTCGGCCAGAAAGCCCTGTGCGACGGCCTGTTCGTCCAGCCTGCCCACGGGGACCAGGACGCCGGGGCGCACCAGGTAGTAGCCCCACGGCTGCCGTCGGTCGGGCCCGGCGCCCGGTGCGCGGAAGTACGCCGTCGCCTGGAGTATCCGGCCCTCGGTGAGGGACGCGCGGGCGGCGACCGTACCGACCGCGCGGACCTTGGCCCGGTTGGCGGTGGGCAGCCGGCAGTCGACGCCCGTGAGGACGTCGGGCGAGAGGGCGTAGGGGTTGGGACGCCGGGACAGGCGGACGGGTTCGTCGGCGCGCAGCCGCAGCAGGCTCTCGGCGTCCCGTTCGCTCACCGCGTCCCGGGTGGGCAGCAGGCAGGTGCGCACCTCGCCGCAGGCCAGGACCGGGCGTGTCGTCTCCCCCGGGGCGCTCATGTCACAGTCCCGGCGGGAACACGTAGGACGTACGCTCCACGACGCCCGTGGGGAGCGCGACCTGCTCGCCCTCCGCCCGGTTCGCGACCTGCTGGAGCGCCTCCTCGTGCACATGGGTCTGCTCGAGGACGATGCGCACGGCGTGCTCCACGGGCAGGAACCTGGCCGGCAGGACGCTGCAGGTGTAGTACGCGCTGAAGGGTGCCGCGCGGGGGTTGAGCCGCAGCAGGTGCGGCAGGGCGTCCCAGTCCTTCGGGAAGGCCGACGCGTCCCAGGGGGTTGGGGTGAGGACCGCCTCGCCGTTGTCGCGGAGCAGACCGAGGCGGGCCAGCTGCCAGACGGCGGCCAGGAAGGCGCAGGACCAGGTGCGCCGGTCGGTGCGCTCGTCCCACAGTTCGACGTCGACGAAGATGGAGTGCCCGCGCGCCCCGGTCTCGCTGGGGGGCTGCCAGGTTCCCCTGGAGTTCAGTGCCGCCGAGTTGCGCCGGGCCGGTGCGCGGCGGCCGTTGGTGAGCCAGCCGGTGCGGCTGACGGGCGGGCGGAAGCCGGTGCTGCCGGGCGGCGGGGACTCGACCAGACGGCCGAACACGGACTCGGCGAGCCCCCGGTCCGGCCTGCCGGGTTCGGTGGCGGCGCAGCCGGACTCCCGGGCCAGGTAGTCGATCGTCAGCCCGGCCGCCTCGGCCTCCTCCAGCAGGGGCGGTATCAGTTCGGCGGGTCCGGCGAGGCGGCTGAAGTAGTCGTCGATGAGGAAGCAGGTGCTGATCCGGGGCCGTTTGCCCTCGGGCAGGCCCGGAACGGCGGCGCGGGCGGCCTGGAGCCAGGGCCGTACGGCGGTGAAGTGCGCGCGCAGCCGGTCGGGGCCCTCGGCGAAGTCCTCCATGTACAAGTGCCCGAGTTCCAGGGAGAGATGGGAGTACGGCACGGCCTCCGTGCGCGGCTGGGCGCTGGTCTCCCTGAAGACGGCCCCTGCTGTGCTCACAACGGCCCCCAGTACTTGTCGTCGCCCAGCTTGTCCGCGAGGTCGCCCATCGCCTGCCAGGTCTCGATGTTGGCGATACGGCTGTCGAGGACGTCGTGGTCGGTGATGAGCTGTTCCCTCAGCTGGAGCACGGGCTCCAGCGGCACGGACCCCAGGACCCGGCTGCGGCCGATGCCCAGGTCGGCCGCGATGCTCTCGAGCCGTTCGTTGTACTGGCGCATCCAGGCGGACTGGGCGGGCGGCAGCTGGGACCACAGGGGTGATTCGAGGGCGGGTACGGCGGCCCGGACGAAGCGGATGGCGCCGATGAGCGCGTCCCGGTCGTGGCCCATCTCCTCTCCGGCGCTGACGATGCCCTGCTTTCCGCTGACGAGCTCGGCGGCGGCCATGACGTGCTGCCGCGTCCAGCGGTGGTAGATCAGCCAGCGAGCCTTGATGCGCCGCAGCTCGTGCTGTGCGGTGGCCGCCAGCGCCAGGTCCATGGCGTAGCTGCGGCCGGCGCTCAGGTCGACCACGATCACGTCGAATTCACGTTTGAGCCGGAGGATCAGGTCCACGCAGCGGTGCAGGTTCTCCTCGTCGGTGACGAACTCGCCGCCGCTGCGGTCGCCGGGCAGCAGAACCAGCCGTCCGGAGCGGTCCGGCTTGTCGCGCAGCACGAAGTGCTCGGTGCGCGCCCAGACGTCGACACGCATCGGTTCGCTCGTCTCGCCGTTGAGGTAGGAGTGCAGACCGCGTCCCTCTGCCTCCTTCGGCGCGTCCGGTATGCCGAAGACGTCCGACGCGGTGGGCGAGCCGAAGTCGAAGTCCAGGTAGCAGACGCCGTCCCCGGCAAGCGCCCGGTGATAGGCAAGGTTGGCGCTGGTGACGGAGCGGCCCGCGCCGCCCTTGTCGGAGGCGGCGAAGATCAGCACGGTGTCACACTCCCCGGTCCGCGGCTTCGCGCGCTCGGGCGAGCGTGTCGAGCTGTCCCAGCACCTCGAGCGTCAACGCGTAGGCCGTACCCGGCTGTTCGTCCACGAGGCTGCGGGCGCGGCGCAGCTTGACCTCCATGTTCCTGAGCTCCATCCCGTGCCGACCGTCGTCCATGGGCGCGGGTTCCATCTGTTCGTTGCCGAGGAGATGGTCTGACTCGCTGATCAACGCCCTGGCCAGTTCGGTGAGTTCAAGGCTGCGGATCGGTGGCTGCCGGTACATCTGGTGGGCCTGGACCATCACCTCGGTGACCCGCTCGGTGATGCTCCACGACACCGGGACCTGCCGTTCCTCTATGTCCGCCTCGGGATAGGCGGCGTGGACGTTGTCCCACAGGCCGACACCCTCGCCGTCCGGGATGCGGCGTCGCCACAGGTGGTCGAAGGTGTCCTCGGCGAGTCTGAGCAGCCTGTCGTGCGAGGCGAGGTTGCGCGACAGCGCGCATAACTGGATGGTCCGCTTCAGCAACTGCGCCGAGAAGTCGTTCATGGACCACGTCATGGGCGGGCCCGCCCGCTCGCTGCCCTGCAACGGCAGGGCGACGCCCACGTTGTGCAGCTGGTGGACCAAGGGGTCGTCGCGCGTCATCCGGCTGGTGATGCGGCCGCGTTCGGCGAGCCGCTCCATGACGCTGACGGTGCGGGTCAGGTCGTCGTCGGTGGCGCGGCGGCGCATCAGGTCGTGTACGAGGATGGCGGCGACGGACAGAGAGAAGTACTCGGACTCCAGTTTCTGTCCCGTCGTACGCCAGGGGATGTCCTCCAGGGGCCAGCGGTCGGCGTGGAAGCGGGCGATGCCGGACCAGTACTGCTGGGTCAGCTCCCAGCGCAGCCTGAGCGCCTCGGCGAGCTTCTGCTGTTCGGTGTTGAGCAGGCCAAGGGTGAGGGTGCGGTCGGAGAACAGGTCCTGGATGCCGTCGAGGGCGACGACGGTGAAGTACAGGTGCGGTGCCGGGTCGGCGACGCCCTCGGGCTGCGCACCGATGGGTTCGTCGGTGTCGATCTCGGGGGCGTCCTTCACCAGGCTCCACGCCCAGCCGCAGTCGAAGAGCCCGTTCTCGTCCCTGAGCCCTTCCTGGATGTCGATACCTAGGAACAGGCTCTCCACGAGCGCGGCGCGCAGCGGCCGGAAGCGGTTCTGGAACGTGTTGAGCACCTGCCGTTGCGACAGGCGTCCCCGGTCGAGGAGTTCGGTGAGGGTACGGCCCTGGGAGGAGTCTGTGTCGAAGACGTTGACGGTGAAGGAGCGCAGCAGGCTCACCATCGCGGCGGTGAGCCGGTTGCTGGTGGCCGAGCGCAGTTCCGCGATCGTCTCCCTGATGTCGCTGCGCCTGGTCCTGGTCTCGTAGACCTTGAGGAAGCCGAGGGTGGCCAGGCAGAGGGTGATCGACATGGAGAACGAATCGGTCACGCCGAGCCTGCGTTGTTCCTCGGTGAGCTCCTTGGCCTTGTCCTCGGACCGGAAGTAGTAACCCCCGGCGAAGGAGGGGCTCTTGTCGTCGTCCGTATGGGTGCGCATGAACTGGGCCGCGGCGGTGACGAGGTTGGCCGGGACGTCCAGCCGCCCACCGGCCCTCCTCAGGGCCTGCTGGACGTCCTCCTGCGTGGTGTCCGGGTCGTCCAGCCGGAACGCCGGGATCTCGGTGGCCGGATACAGCAGGCAGAGGAGCCGCTCCGCGTCCGCGACGCTGCTCTCTCCGCCCCACTCGCCCCAGACCCACTCTCCGTCGTGGAAGGAGTGGTGGGCCATGGCCTGCCAGATGTCCAGCAGATGCTGGCGTGGCTTGATCTGCACCCCGTGCCCCCTCACAGATCGCATACCCCTGTCGGAGCCTGTCTTTAATTACCCCCGCCACGGAAGCCGCAAGCCACGATCATGGACGTATAACCGGGGCGCACCGCGTCGGGCTGCCCGACCGTGAACATGCTGAGCCTCTCGGCATAGACCTCGATCGCGGACCGGATCTCAGGCTCGCCGACGTCGCATGCGGGAAAGTGCGTGTCCCCGACGAAGTATCCCTCGGAGTGCTCCATGAACGCGGCCGCGAACGGCGCACCCGGCGTGAGCGCCAGCAGGAAACACTCGACGGCCTGCCAGAACTCCTCGTGGCTGGTCGACAGGGATTCGGCAACGAAGAACATGGTCCCGAGCGACCAGTGTTCCGGCCGGCCGCTGAGAGCGAAGAGATCTCCCTTCTCGACCCGTGTGGCCTCGGCGAACCTGTCTCTCGGGTTGCCCGTAAGCGCGGCGTACGCCTCGTCCTCACAGAGCAGGTCCCAGAACGCGTCCCAGCTCTGGTCGTATCCGTCCTGCTGTCGCTCGAGGTAGTGAACATTCCGGCCCGCCCGGTCGAGCAGCGTGATCTCGTCGCACCAGGGCAGCATCGCGAAGGCGGGGTAGAGATTGGCTCCGGCCCCGACGTCGATCCCCCGGGCCGGGCGGTCCGGGTTGGCACGGAAGTGATCACCGAAGTGGCCGCGGACGATCGAAATGATCTCCCGGTCCTCTTGGATCATGCTCTTGTAGTTGTGATCGACGTAGACCAGTGGGTCGAAAGCGTCCCAGGGGGCTTCCGCGTTCAGTTGCGGCAGGTTCCCGGGTGATCCCAGATGCATGCCTCACAGTACCAAGATCGGAATTTTCCGACTTGAACTCGCCTGCCCCAGCGGGCAATTCTGGTCTAATGCCCGATCTTGGCCACAACCTGGACATCCCCTCGGTGCGCGAGCACAAGCCGGAGATCCGCCCGGCCCGCGAGGACGATCTGCCGGAACTCCACCGTCTCGACAACGAGGTCTTCGAGTTCAGCCCGTACCCCTACTTCGTCCTGCGTCAGCACTTCGACGCGCACGGCGACCATCTGCTCGTCCTGCGAGAGGGCGACAGCCTGCTGGGCTACGTCCTGTTCGCCACCAGCGCGAACCTCTCCGTGAGTTGGTGCCTGAGCCTGGCCGTCGCCCCGCACCGACGCGGCCGTCGGCTGGGCCGACGGCTGATGAGCGAAGCGCTGGGGCGGCTGCGCCAGGAAGGCGTCCACGAGGCCCGCCTGGCCGTGCAACCGACGAACACCGCGGCGATCATGCTGTACCGCCATCTGGGGTTCCTGCCCGAAGAAGGCGTGCGCAGGGACTACTTCGGGCCCGGCGAGGACCGGACCATCATGTCGCTGAAGTTGTGAGCGGTGGGGTGGTCACGGCACCGCTCGTCGCCCGCAGCCGAACCGCCGTACATACCGCCGCTGCCACGGCGTCTCCACCGCGTGCCGCTCGTAGTTGCGGCGTACGAAGTCCACCGCCTCCCCCGCCGGTACGCCGTCCAGGACCGCCAGACACGCCAGTGCCGTCCCCGTACGCCCCCGGCCGCCGCCGCACGCGATCTCCACGCGTTCGCCGGCCGCCCGCTCCCACGCCTGAGCCAGCGCCATACGGGCCGAATCGCGATCCGCCGGGAGGCGGAAGTCGGGCCAGCGGATCCAGCGGGACTCCCAGGGGACGTCCGGCGGCGGACCGCCGAGAAGGTAGACGCCGTACGACGGGGTGGGCGCCGTCGGGTCGAGGGGCCGGCGCAGGGCGCGGCCCCGGACCAGGCGGCCGGAGGGCAGGCGCAGGACACCGGCGGCCGTCGGGTCCCACCGCGTCTCGTTCTCCATGGGCCCATTCCAGACCTCTCGCCCGGCCCGGGCAACCGAAACCGCCCGCCCGGTGGTCTGCTGGGCGAGGAGGGTGCTGATGCAGGCCGAACTAGAGGCCCAGTTCCAGGATTTCGTCAGAGCGCGGTGGTCCCATCTCGTACGGACCGCGTATCTGCTGACGGGCGACGCACACCACGCGGAGGACCTGACGCAGACCGCGCTGGCGAAGGCGTACCGGTCGTGGCGGCGCGTCGCGCGCGCCGACAACCCCGAGGCGTACGTCCGGCGGATGCTGGTGAGCTGCAACAGCGACCGGTTCCGCAAGCGGCGGGTCAAGGAGGCGCTGACGGCCGCCCCGCCGGAGGTCGCGCGGCGCGACGAGGCCGTGGGGCGGGTCGAGGAGCGCGGCTCCCTGCTCGCCGCGCTCGCCGAACTGCCGCCGAAACAGCGGGCGGTTGTGGTGATGCGCTATTGGGAGGACCTGTCCGAGGCCGAGGTCGCCGAGGTGCTCGGCTGCTCGCCCGGCACGGTCAAGAGCCAGGCGTCCAAGGGACTGGCGAAGTTGCGTGTGTATCCGGGGCTGGGACGGGCCATGGACGGGCCCGGGCGCAGCCGGACGTCGGCGGGGCAGTCCGGGCAGGGAGGCGGCAGGTGAGCGAGGACCAGGAACAGCTGGAGAGCGAGCGGGACCTCGAGGAGCAGGTGCGTGAGCTGCTCGCCGAGGACGCGTACGCCATCCGGCCGTCGCCGGCGCCGTATCCCGTGATCCGGCGGCGGGGCGTGGCCGAGCGGCGGCGGCGCGTGGCGGTGGCCGGCGCGGCGCTGGTGACGCTGGCGGTGGTGCCCGCGGGGGCGTATGCGCTGGGCGGTGGCGGGCGGGGGGCGGACACGGCTTCGCCCACGCCCTCCGTCAGCGCGACACGGGCGACGACGCCGACGCCGGCCGCGACGCCGTCGGGGCCCGCGCGGCCGGCCACGGAGGGGCAGTTGCTGGACGGGGTCACCTTCGAGGAGGCGGCGTCGGGGCTGGAGAAGTGCATCGCCTACGACCAGGACCGTGTCGTGAAGGACCAGAACGGCAAGGTGATCAGCCCCCTCAACGACCTGGGCAAGGCCTCCGACTACCGGATCCTGCTGGCGATGAAGGCCACGGGGAACCGCAACGCCCCCGGCGACGGCTACTTCGTCGTCGCGGTGAGGGAGCAGCCCACGACGACCAGGGTGATCTGCACCATCAAGGACGCCGAGGCAGCCGGGCTCAACACCAGCGGGGGCGACGACGGCTCACCGGACGCGGGGCTCGTGCGGCCCGACATCAACGCGCTGAAGCTGTACTCGCAGTCCGTGATGGACAAGGGCAACTGGAAGGTTCCCTTCCGCTGGGGTGACATCGGCACGGTCGACCCGTCCGTGACCAAGGTGACCGTCTCCTACGGCGGGCAGACCTCCGAGGCCGTCCTGGACCACGGCTGGTTCGTCGCCGCCGGCATCCTGAACCAGGAGGCGACCCAGTCCCCGCACATCAAGGGCTACGACGCGGGAGGCAAGCTGGTGTACGACTCCGACACGGACAAGACGTACATGAAGACGCTGCCCTGAGAGGAGAGCAGGCGGGACACTGGTCGTCATGACCGTCCCCGCGCCGCTGACCGGTGTCGTCCCGCCCGTCTGCACCCCCCTGACACCGGACCGCGAGGTGGACGTCCCCTCGCTGCTCAGGCTCGTCGATCATCTCGTCGCCGGTGGGGTGCACGGGCTGTTCGTGCTGGGCTCGTCGTCGGAGGCGGCGTATCTGACGGACCGGCAGCGGAGGCTGGTGGCCGAGTCGGTCACGGCACATGTGGGCGGCCGGCTTCCGGTGCTGGCCGGGGCGATCGACATGACGACGCCCCGGGTCCTGGACCATGTCGCGTCGGTCACGGCGGCGGGGGCGGACGCCGTGGTCGTCACGGCGCCGTTCTACACGCGCACCCACCCGTCGGAGATCGCCCGCCACTACCGCCTGGTCGCCGCGGCGAGCCCGGTCCCGGTGGTGGCGTACGACATCCCGGTCTCCGTCCACACGAAACTCCCCTCCGCCCTCGTACTGGAACTGGCCGCGGACGGCGTCCTGGCCGGCCTGAAGGACTCCAGCGGCGACCTCGCCGGCTTCCGCGAGGTCGTCATGGGCGTCCGCGCCCACCCAGGCATCACCGGCTTCAGCGTCCTGACCGGCTCCGAACTGACCGTCGACTCGGCGCTGGCACTCGGCGCGGACGGAGCGGTACCGGGCCTCGCCAACGTCGACCCGCACGGCTACGTCCGCCTCGACGCCCTCTGCCGCGCGGGCGACCGGGAAGGGGCCCGCGCCGAACAGGAACGGCTGTGCGCCCTGTACGGCATGGTCCGCGCCGGGGACCCGGCCCGCATGGGCGCAAGCTCCTCGGCCCTGGGCGCCTTCAAGACCGCGCTGCACCTACGGGGAGTGATCGCCTGCCCGGCGACGGCGGAACCACAAGTGCCGCTGTCGCCGGATGAGGTGGAACGGGTGGGCTGGCACCTGGTCTCAGCGGGCTTGCTGTAACCGCGGGCTCCGCCCCCCCTCAGGACGGCGTGCGCGCCGCCTCCAGCAACCGCGTCACATCGTCCGCGCAGATCGTCAGGGCGGCGCCCACCGTGGTGAGGGCCTCGCGTTCCGCGGGGGTGTAGGGGCCGTCGGCCAGGGCGATGCGGGCGCCCTGGAGGAGGATCGATTCGCGGCCCACGGGGGCGAGGTGCGGGGCGAGCGGGTCCAGGGCCTCGTGGAGCTCTATGGCCAGGCCGGGGCCGCAGGGTTCGCCGAAGACGCGGCCGGTGTCCGCGGCCAGGGCCTCCACGAGGGCGTCCAGACCTTCCACCGTGCAGTCGTCGAAGCCGGCCGCGCGGACCGTGTCGGCGGCGGTCTCCAGGGACGCACGGGCGCACGTGCCGCCCGCGGCCAGGACGGCGAGGGCGACGGTGTGCACGGCGTCGCGGAGCATCGCGGAGAAGCGGGTGGTCGTGGGGTGGTCGAGGACGTCCGTGCCGAAGTGGCGGCGGCAGGCGGCGCACTCGACGACCGGTCCGCTCTCGCCTCGCGGCAGGACCGGAACGCCGAAAAGAGCGAAGCGGCGGCGGCCCGCCAGGCGCTGGTAGTTGCGGTCGCCTCCGCAGCCGGGGCAGAAGAACTCACCGTCCCCGACGGGCGTCCACGCGGTACGGGTGCCCAGGATGCGCGCACGCCGGGCAGCACGGCCGTCTCGTCCCCGTCCTGGCAGCACGTCGCACCTCCGTAGGCCGCGGCAACATCGCCGCGCTTGCGTGATGTTAGCCACATCGGCGAGGTGGAGTCAGTACCCAGGACGAGACCTTTCCGTGACCTCCATGCGCGGATGGCCGGTATACGACGGGGCCCCGACCGCCGTATACAGCGGTCGGGGCCCCGACTTCCCACGTCAGCGGCGTCAGCGGGCCGCGCGGTTCACCGCCGACACGACCGCCTTCAGCGACGCACGCGTCGTGTTCGCGTCGATGCCGATACCCCACAGGATCTTGTCGTCGATCGCGCATTCGATGTAGGAGGCGGCCTGCGCGGAGGCGCCCTCGCTCATCGTGTGCTCCTGGTAGTCCAGCAGGCGTACGTCGATGCCGATGGACTGCAGGGCGTCGAAGAAGGCCGAGATCGGACCGTTGCCGGTGCCGGAGAGGACCGTGTCCTCGCCGTCGACGGTCGCCTCGACGGTCAGGGTGTCCACGCCGTCCGTGTCGGTCGTCGACTGGCCCGTCCTGACCTGGATGCGGCCCCAGCGGTTGTCCGGGTTCGGCAGGTACTCGTCCTGGAAGATCGCCCAGATGTCGCTCGGGGTCACCTCGCCGCCGTCGGCGTCCGTCTTCGCCTGGATGATCTTCGAGAACTCGATCTGCATCCGGCGCGGCAGGTCCAGCTTGTGCTCGTTCTTCAGGACGTACGCCACACCGCCCTTGCCGGACTGCGAGTTGACGCGGATGACCGCCTCGTAGGAGCGGCCGACGTCCTTGGGGTCGATCGGCAGGTAGGGGACCGCCCACTCGATGTCGTCGACGGTGACGCCCTTGGCGGCCGCGTCGGCCTCCATCGCGTCGAAGCCCTTCTTGATGGCGTCCTGGTGGGAGCCGGAGAAGGACGTGTAGACCAGGTCGCCCACGTACGGGTGGCGCGGGTGGACCTCCATCTGGTTGCAGTACTCCCACGTACGACGGATCTCGTCGATGTCGGAGAAGTCGATCTGCGGGTCGACGCCCTGGGAGAACAGGTTCATGCCCAGGGTGACCAGGTCGACGTTGCCGGTGCGCTCGCCCTGTCCGAACAGACAGCCCTCGACGCGGTCGGCGCCGGCCATCAGCGCCAGCTCGGCCGCCGCGACGGCCGTACCGCGGTCGTTGTGGGGGTGGATCGACAGGCAGACGTACTCGCGGCGGGAGAGGTTGCGGCCCATCCACTCGAAGCGGTCCGCGTGCGTGGAGGGCGTCGAACGCTCCACGGTGGCGGGCAGGTTGAGGATGATCTCGCGGTCCGGGCCGGGCTGCCAGACGTCCATGACGCCTTCGCAGACCTCCAGCGCGAAGTCCAGCTCGGTGTCGGTGAAGATCTCGGGGCTGTACTGGTAGCCGAACTCGGTCTCGGGGCCCAGCAGCTTCTCCGCGTACTCCATGACCAGCCGCGTGCCGTCCACGGCGATCTGCTTGATGTCGTCCTTGGAGCCGCGGAAGACGACCCGGCGGAAGACCGGGGCGGTGGCGTTGTAGAGGTGGACGTTCGCGCGCCTGGCGCCCTTCAGGGACTCGACGGTCCGCTCGATCAGGTCCTCGCGGGCCTGGGTCAGTACGGAGATCGTCACGTCGTCCGGGATCGCGCCCTCTTCCTCGATGATCGAGCGCACGAAGTCGAAGTCGGTCTGGCCGGAGGCCGGGAAGCCGATCTCGATCTCCTTGTAGCCCATCTTGACCAGCAGGTCGAACATCGCGCGCTTGCGCGCGGGCGACATGGGGTCGATCAGGGCCTGGTTACCGTCACGCAGGTCGGTGGAGAGCCAGCGGGGGGCGACGGTGATCCGATTGTTCGGCCAGGTGCGGTCCGGGATGTCGACCTGCTCGTACCGGCCGTACTTGTGGATCGGCATGGAACTGGGCTGCTGGCGGTTCGCCATGATGCTCGGGGCTCCTCAGGATGTCCGGAAGGACGGCCGACGACGCAACGCCAAGCTCCGCGGGGAGGGGGTCGGCCTCGACTACAGGCCCTCGCCGCGGCAGCTAAGGAGAAGCAGCCCGAAACGCATGATGCTGCGCAGCCTAGCCGAGTCGTTCTGGTCGCGGGGGGCTGTATCAGTATGCGGGATCACCTCGCCAAGAAGGAGCGAATGGGACAAAAAGTGCGCCATACCACTTCGCTACGGACCGTGAGGCCCGTTGTCGGCACATTTCACCAATCATGGTTGCGAGTAGTGACAGCATCATGACTCAGTGCAAGGGTGCCGGGCATGACGACGAACGGGGGCTTCGAGCCCGTCTTCTGCACCGTCGTGCCGCCACATGTCCTCGACCAGCTGGCCCGGCACGACGACCCCGCACTCTCCGGTCCCGCCCAGCGCACCCTGATGCGCGACAGCGAGCTGCGCGGCAGGCGCCGCGTCACCACCGAGTTCGGCCTCGCGGCCGCGCCGACGGCGAAGGCACCGTCGAACCAGCCGCTGCGGACGATCTACGACGCCGGGCACGGGACCGACCTGCCCGGCACCAGGGTCCGCGGCGAGGGCGAGGACCCGGGCCAGGACGCCACGGTCAACCGCGCCTACTCCGGCCTCGGCGCCACCTTCGACCTCTATCTCAAGGCCTACCAGCGCCACTCCATCGACGGCGACGGCCTGCCCCTCGACGCCACGGTCCACTTCGACGAGAACTACAACAACGCCTTCTGGAACGGCGAGCAGATGGTGTTCGGCGACGGCGACGGCGAGATCTTCCTCGACTTCACCATCCCGATCGACGTCATCGGCCACGAACTGACCCACGGCGTCACCCAGCACACGGCCAACCTCACCTACTACGGCCAGCCCGGCGCCCTGAACGAGTCGATGTCGGACGTCTTCGGCTCGCTCATCAAGCAGTACACGCTCGGCCAGACCGCCGCCGAGGCCGACTGGCTGATCGGCGCGGGCCTGCTCGCCCCGAGCGTCACCGGCAAGGCCCTGCGCTCCATGAAGGAACCGGGCAGCGCGTACGACGACGACGTGCTCGGCAAGGACCCGCAGCCCGCGACGATGGACGACTACGTCCGCACCGGCCGCGACAACGGCGGCGTCCACATCAACTCCGGCATCCCCAACCACGCCTTCTTCCTGGCCGCCACCGCGCTCGGCGGCTACGCCTGGGAGAAGGCGGGTCAGATCTGGTACGACGTCCTGACCGGCGGCCGGCTCAAGGAGCGGGCGTTCTTCACGGACTTCGCCAAGCTCACCGTCGAGGCCGCGCGCGAGCGCTACGGCGACGGCGGCGAGGAGCTGCAGGCCGTGGAGAAGGCGTGGGAGCAGGTCGGGGTGCGGATTCTGTAGTTCCGTACTAGACACAGACCCATGCGTATTGAAGTGAGGCGCACGGGCGGATTCGCGGGCATCGAGCGGCACGCCGAGGTGGACACCTCGGGGCGGCCCGATGCCCCCGAGTGGCACGCCCTGGCCGAGAAGGCTCTCGCCGCCGGCCGGGGCACGCCCCCGATCGGGGTTCCGGACGGCTTCGGCTACGAGATCACCGTGGACGGGAAGACGGTCTACGCGGCCGATCCCCGGCTGACGGAGGAGCAGCGGAAGCTGATCTCGAAGGTCCTGAAGGAAGGGGCGTAGCCGGCTGTGCGGAAAGCGGCGTAACCCGCACTTCACTCCCGGGCGTTGACTTCTGTTACCACCGGTACGGATGATCCGCGCATGGCGAACGATGCGCGGATCACAACGGATCCGATACCCCGGTTCCCGGCCGGCTTCCTGTGGGGCGTCTCGACGTCGGCCCACCAGATCGAGGGGGCGGCCGACCAGCGCGAACCCTCCGTGTGGGACGCCTTCACGGCCGAGCCGGGACGGGTGAAGGACGGCTCCACGGCGGCGGTGGCCTGCGACCACTACCACCGCTACCGCGAGGACGTGGCGCTCCTGGCCGGCCTGGGCGTGGACGCGTACCGCTTCTCGATCTCCTGGCCCAGGGTGAACTCACCCGGCGGCCTGGACTTCTACGACCGCCTGGTGGACGAGCTGTGCGCGGCGGGCGTACGGCCGGTCCCCACCCTCTTCCACTGGGACCTGCCGGTCACCCTGGACTGGCTGGAGCGGGACACGGCGGCACGGTTCGCGGAGTACGTGACGGTGGTCGCCGAGCGGCTCGGCGACCGGGTGAAGAAGTGGATCACGCTCAACGAGCCCGCCGAACACACGCTCCTTGGCCACGCGCTGGGCGCCCACGCCCCCGGCAGGCAGCTGCTCTTCGACGCACTCCCGGTGGCCCACCACCAGTTGCTGGCCCACGGCCTCGCGGTACGGGCCCTGCGCGCGGCCGGGGCGGGTGACATCGGGATCGCCAACTCCCACGGCCCGACCTGGCCGGCGTCGCAGGAACAGGCGGACGTCGAGGCGGCGGACTTCTACGACCTGCTGCTGAACCGCCTGTTCTCCGACCCGCTGCTGCTGGGCCAGTACCCCGACGGACTGGGTGAGTTGATGCCGTCCGACGACCTCGAGTCCGACCTGAAGGTGATCGCGGAGCCCCTCGACTGGTACGGCGTCAACTACTACGCGCCGACCCGGGTGGGCGCACCGCAGGGCACGGACATCGAGTTCGGCGGTCTGACGATCCCGGCCGAACTTCCCTTCTCGGTACGGGAGATCGAGGGTGTCCCGGTGACGGACTTCGGCTGGCCCGTGGTCCCCGAGGGCCTCACGGAACTGCTCACCGGCTTCCGCGAGCGCTACGGCGACCGGCTCCCGCCGGTCGTCATCACCGAGAACGGCTGCAGCTACGAGGGGACCGACGACCAGGACCGGATCGCCTACCTGGACGGTCACCTCCGGGCGCTGCACCGGGCGGTGGAGGCGGGGGTGGACGTCCGCGGGTACTTCGTGTGGTCGCTGCTGGACAACTTCGAGTGGGCGGAGGGGTACGAGCGGCGGTTCGGCCTGGTCCACGTCGACTACGAGACGCTGACCCGGACCCCGAAGGCGTCCTACGGCTGGCTGCGGGACGTCCTGCGGGCGCAGAGATGACGACGGCGGACCGCGTCCCGGCCACCGCCCTGACCGAGCCCGTCGAGCGGGTGGGCCGGGGCTGGACGTCGGCCCTGTCCCTCGCCAACGGGGCGATCTGGGTGGGCTGGTACGGCCCGCTGCAGATCCTGCTCGCCTCCCAGGCCAAGGACTTCGCGCCCGGCTCCGGCATGTCGAAGGAGACCATGCTGGCGTGGGTGACGGGTGCCGGCGCGGTGGTGTCGCTGGCGGCGAATCCGCTCTTCGGCGCGCTGTCGGACCGTACGACGTCCCAGCGGGGCCGCCGTACGCCGTGGATCGTGGCCGGAGCCGCGGGCGGGGCACTGTCGCTGCTGCTGCTCGCCGGCGCGGGCGGGGTGTGGACCATGGCGCTGGGCTGGTGCCTGGTGCAGCTGACCCTGAACGCGGCGTTCGCGGCGGTGACGGCGGCGGTCCCGGACCGGGTGCCGCGGCTCCAGCGGGGCTCGGTGGGCGGCTGGTTGGGGGCGGCACAGATCCTGGGCGTGGTCGGCGGGACGGGGCTGGCGACGGCGGCGGGCGGGATCGGGGCCGGTTATGTGGCGTGCGCGGTGTTCACGGTGGTGGGTGTGCTGCCGTACGTGCTGCGCTACGAGGACCTGAGGCTGTCGGCAGCCGACCGCCCGCCCTGGTCCTGGCGGGGCTTCCTGGCGGGCTTCTGGCTGAGCCCGCGCAGATACCCGGACCTGGGCTGGGCGTGGCTGACCCGCTTCCTGATCAACCTGAGCAACGCGCTGGTGCTGCTGTACCTCCTGTACTACCTCCGCGACCGCCTGCACTACGCCGACCCCGACGAGGGCGTGCTGATCCTGACGGCGGTCAACGGGGTGACGTTGCTGGCGACCGTCGTGGTCGGAGGCGTCTGGTCGGACCGCCTGGGCCGCCGCAAGCCCTTCGTGATCTGGTCGGGCGTGTTGATGGCGGTGGCGACGGCGGGGCTGGCGATCTGGCAGACCTGGCCCGGGGCGATCGCGGCGGCGGCGGTCCTGGGCATCGGATTCGGCGTGTTCACCTCGGTCGACTTCGCCCTGATGACGGACGTCCTGCCGAAGGCCCTGGACCGGGGCAAGGACCTGGGCGTCATCAACGTGGCCAACGCCCTGCCCCAGGTCGCGGCCCCCGCCCTCGCCGCGCCGATCGTCACGCACCTGGGCGGCTACCGGGTGCTGTACCTGGTGGCCGCCGTGATCGGACTGGCGGGGGCGGTGCTGGTGGGGCGGATCAGGGGGGTGGACTGAGCATCCACAGCGCTCCGGCCTCCCGGGCCGCCCAGACACTGGGGTACAGCGGGCGGTAGCCGAGTTCGCGGCGGATACGCTCTGTGGAGGCCATCTGGAACCACGGTCCGGGGTCCGGGGCGGGCGTCAGGACCGTGCAAGGTCCGAGGCGAAGCCCCGCCCGGGGTGCAGGGGCGAAGCCCCGCCGGGGTCTGGGGGCGGAGCCCCAGGGGCGGTGACCCCTCAGCCCACCGAGTCGGGCGGGCGGGTGGGCAAGAAAAGTCAGAAGCCCAGCTTGCGCAGCTGCCTCGGGTCGCGCTGCCAGTCCTTCGCCACCTTCACGTGGAGGTCGAGGAAGACCGGCGTTCCCAGCAGCGCCTCGATGTGCTTGCGGGACTTGATGCCGACCTCCTTCAGACGCTTGCCCTTGGGGCCGATGATGATGCCCTTCTGGCTCGGCCGCTCGATGTAGACGTTCGCGTGGATGTCGAGCAGCGGCCGGTCCGCAGGCCGGTCCTCCCGAGGCAGCATTTCCTCCACGACCACCGCGATGGAGTGCGGCAGCTCGTCCCGCACACCCTCCAGCGCCGCCTCCCGGATCAGCTCGGCCACCATCACCTGCTCGGGCTCGTCCGTGAGGTCGCCCTCCGGATACAGCGCCGGCCCCTCCGGCAGCAGCGGAACCAGCAGGTCGGCCAGCAGCCCCACCTGCTTGTCCCCCACCGCCGACACCGGCACGATCTCCGCCCACTCGAACCCCAGCTCCTTGCCCAGCTGATCGATGGCGATCAGCTGCTCGGCCAGTGCCTTGGAGTCCACGAGGTCCGTCTTCGTGACGATCGCGACCTTCGGGGTCTTCCTGATCCCCGCCAGTTCCTTCGCGATGAAGCGGTCACCGGGCCCGATCTTCTGGTCGGCGGGCAGGCAGAAACCGATCACGTCCACCTCGGCCCAGGTGGTCCGCACGACGTCGTTCAGGCGCTCGCCGAGCAGCGTGCGCGGCTTGTGCAGCCCGGGGGTGTCGACGAGGATCAGCTGCGCGTCCGGCCGGTGCACGATCCCCCGCACCGTGTGCCGGGTCGTCTGCGGCCGGTTGGACGTGATCGCCACCTTCTGCCCGACGAGAGCGTTCGTGAGGGTGGACTTGCCCGCGTTGGGGCGGCCCACGAAACAGGCGAAGCCCGCCCGGTGGACGGCCTCCGGCGATTCCGACGGCTCGGATGACTGACTGCGAACGCTCATGGCGACCATTGTCCCTGATCCACAGAGCGCCACCGCACAACAGCCCGAGCGGCCACCCGCCCGTGAGCTTTCGGAAACCCGCACGCAACGAAACCTCCCGGAAACACGGCCGTACGCAACCGGAAACGCACGCCCGTGACCCTCTGACGAGCCCCCAACCCCGTTGGAGACCCCCGTGACCCTCGCCGCAGCAAGCGTCGACACCGGCGACACCGCCTGGCTGCTCGCCGCGACCGCCCTCGTCCTGTTGATGACCCCGGGCCTCGCCCTGTTCTACGGCGGCATGGTCCGCACGAAGAGCGTCCTCAACATGCTGATGATGAGCTTCGTGTCGATCGCCCTGGTCACGGTGGTGTGGCTGGCCGCCGGGTACTCCCTCGCCTTCGGCGACGACGCGTTCGGCGGGCTCATCGGCGGCCTGAAGCACGCCGGCATGCACGGCCTCGGCCCCGACAGCGTCCAGGGCACCGTCCCCACGCTCCTCTTCGCCACCTTCCAGCTCACCTTCGCGATCATCACGGCCGCCCTGATCAGCGGCGCGATCGCCGACCGCGCGAAGTTCGGCGCCTGGCTCGTCTTCGTCCCCGTCTGGGCCCTGCTCGTATACGTTCCCGTCACGCACTGGGTCTGGGGCCCCGGCGGCTGGATCCTGGACCGCCTCGGCGCCCTCGACTTCGCGGGCGGTCTCCCCGTCGAGATCACCTCCGGTGCCTCCGGTCTCGCCCTGTGCCTGGTCCTCGGCCCGCGCCTCGGCTTCAGGAAGGACGCCATGCGTCCGCACAACCTCCCCATGGTGATGCTGGGCGCCGGCCTGCTCTGGTTCGGCTGGTTCGGCTTCAACGCTGGTTCGGCGCTGGGCGCCAACGGTCTGGCCGCCGCCGCCTTCCTCAACACCCTCGCCGCCGGCTGCACCGGCCTGCTCGGCTGGCTCTTCGTGGAGCAGAAGCGCGACGGCCACCCGACGACCCTCGGCGCCGCCTCCGGCGCGGTCGCCGGCCTGGTCGCGATCACCCCGTCCTGCGGCTCGGTCTCCCTGCTCGGCGCCCTGGTGGTCGGTCTCGCCGCCGGTGTCGTCTGCAGTTACGCGGTGAGCTGGAAGTTCAGGCTGAACTACGACGACTCCCTCGACGTCGTCGGCGTCCACCTCGTGGGCGGCATCATCGGCACGCTCCTGATCGGCGTCTTCGCCGTCGAGGAGATGACCGGCGGCACGGAGGGCCTCCTCTACGGCGGCGGGCTCGCCCAGCTCGGCAAGCAGCTGGTGGCCGTGGTCGCCGTGGGGGCCTACGCCTTCCTCGTCACGTACGGCATCGGCAAGCTGATCGACAAGGCGATGGGCTTTCGCGCGGGCGAGGAGCAGGAGCACACCGGCCTGGACCTTACGGTGCACGCCGAGACCGCATACGATCACGGCGTCCTGGGCCACGGCGCCCCGGTCACCTCGTCCTCCGTCTCCACCGCCCAGAAGGTCAAGTCCCAGGCATGAAGCTCATCACCGCGATCGTCAAGCCGTACCGCCTCGACGAGGTCAAGACGGCGCTCCAGGAGCTCGGCGTGCACGGTCTGACCGTGACCGAGGCCAGCGGGTACGGCCGTCAGCGCGGCCACACCGAGGTGTACCGCGGCGCCGAGTACCAGGTCGACCTCGTCCCCAAGGTCCGTATCGAGGTCGTCGTCGAGGACGCGGAGTCCGACGCCGTCATCGACGCGATCGTCAAGGCCGCGCAGACGGGGAAGATCGGGGACGGGAAGGTGTGGGCGCTGCCGGTGGAGACGGTCGTACGGGTGCGGACGGGTGAGCGCGGGCCCGACGCGCTCTGACGAACAGGACGACCCCCACCACCACGGCGGCGGCCAGCGCCGCCGCCACCAGCCACGGCAGCGCGAAGAACGACGCGCTCGCCGATTCCCGGGTGTCCTTCGCGCTCGCGGTCAGCGTGACGTCGCCCCAGTCGAGCTGGGGCGCGTCACGCCACGGCTCGGTGAGGCGTACGCGCTGGCCGGGCAGCAGTTCCGAGGGGATCTTCGACAGGTCGCGGGCGAGGAGCGTACGGCCGAACAGGCCCTGTGCGCGCAGCTCCACCTTCGGGTCGAGGACGACGTTGCCGGTGTTGTGCAGGGTGTAGGAGATCGTCGACGTGCTGTCCCCGAGGCCGGGGACGAGCGGCTGGTGGTGGGTGACGCGGACGTCCTCGACGGCGATCGCGGGGAGGGCGGGGCCGCCCACGCGGAGGTAGACGCGGGCACCCACGGCCCGCTGCACACCGAGCGCGAGGGAGCCGTCGCCCTGCTCGACGCGTTCGTCGAGCGCCACCAACGCGCCCGGGTGGTCACCCGGTTCGGCGCCCTCGGGCACACGGATCGTGAACGGAACGGCGACCGTGCCGTGCGCGGGGACGGTGACGTGCGAGCGCCCGGGCTTCGCCCACGCCCCCACCCCGCGTTGTCTCTCCTTCACCGTTCGCACCGCGAAACCGCCGTCGCGGGCGGTGTTGTAGGCGTCGGCCGCGTACAGCCGGAAGGTGAGCGGCTGCCCGGTCTTGTTGGCGACGACGACGGTGTCCTTCAGGGTCGTACCGGGGTCGGCCGAGAGGTAGAAGTACGGGCGCGCGGCGATCTGCGAGGAGGCGGGGTAGACGGACCAGCTGCCGTTGTCGGCGGCCTGCGCGGGCACCGTCGGCAGTGCGAAGAACAGGCACAGCGAGCAGAGCAGGCACAGGAGGAGGACGTACAGCTTGCGCATGGGTGCGGACCCCCAAGGGCGTGGCGGTGGGCGGGTGCGGACCCCGGTGCGGGGGCGCCCGGCCGCCGTGAGGTGAGTCGGGCCGTCAGGTGAGGGTGAGCGTGAGCACGCCGGAGTACGAGCCCGGAGGTGTGAACGCCGGCACGTTCAGGGAGAGCCCCGCGTCCACGGTGAACTCACCGCCGGTGAGCGTGCCGTCGGGGGTGGACGCCAGGGTCGCTCCCGAACTGCCCACCGTGCCCGCCGAACCGGCCTGGCAGGTGCTCGGACTGCCCGCCTTGGTGACGCAGGCGGGAGACCAACTCAGCTTCCCGGCATCGATCTTGGCGCCGGGACCGGTGAAGTCGGTGACCTTGCCGGTGAGGGACCAGCCTGCGGGCCCGCCACGGAAGTCCTTGACGGTCACCGTCCGCAGGGCACCCTCGGACGCCCCGCCCTTGCCGAAGTCGACCGCCGACAGCTGGACGGAGTCCCCGGCCTGGGACATGGACAGCGTCCCCGCCTTCACGGTGGTGGTGAGTTTCTGACTGCCCTCGGGGACGGGCGTGTCGTCGACGACGACGTACGCGGCGGGCCCGGCGCCCTTGTCGGAGCTCCAGGCGCTGCCCTCGTACGCCACGACGCCGGTCGTCGTGAGGTCGTTGACGACGAGCGACCCACTGAAGGCGCCCGCGCTGTCCGCGGTCACGGTCGCCGTGTCCGCGGTCTGGGTGCCGCCGGACCGTCCGGCCAGGGTGACCGTCGCCCCCGCCGCGAAGTTGCTGCCGGTGACGGTGACGCTGTCACCGGGTTTCCCGGAGGCCGAACCGAGCGAGATGGCACGGGTGTTGGCCGGCGGGTTGCCGTCCGTCGCGGTCAGGGTCTCGGAGACCGGGGCGGGCGGGTTGGTGACGGTGCAGGGGGTGTCCAGTTCGAGAATGTAGCTGGTGTGGATGTTGTAGTCGCCCGGCGAGAGCGTGATGGCGCCGGCCGTGGTGACGGTGAAGGTGCCGGTCATCGAGAAGGACGGGAAGGCGCCCTTGCCCGGCACGGGATCGTTCTTCTTGGGACCGGCCACCGTCACGTCGCCCGTCTGCGCCCCGCCGAGGGTGACCTTGCCGGTGGGCGTCATGATGTCGGCCGGGAGGGCGAGGTCGGTGGGGTTGCTGGCGGCGGGCTTGACGACGGTGTAGGTCACGGTGACGGTGTCGCCGACCTTGGGGCTGGTGTTGTCCACCGAGATGTTCGCGGTGGTGGTGCCGTCGATCGGCGGGATGCCGGCGATCGCGGGCGGGATGCAGTGCGTGGCGAAGTCCACGTCCGTGCCCGCGGCGCCGGCCGGGCAGGCCAGTGCGCCGCCCGCGGTGACCGCGAGCGCGGTTGCGCCGAGGAGCGCGGCCCAGCGGCGTCTTCGGATGGTCGAGGCCATGGATGTGCCCCCTCCTGAGGGATGCGGGCGCAGCGGCTCTTCTGCGCCGACAGGGGGCATTGATGTGTGGATTGCGTGAGAAGTCAATGGATGCGCGGCGATTAACTGATGGACCGTCAGTTCCTGTTCGACTCCTGTTCGTTTGCTGTGAACATCCGGAACTGACGGTCCGGTTGAGCCTTGCGGTCAGGCCGGCTCAGTCGAAGACGAACGGGCCGGGCGACTGCGGTCCGGTCGCCGTGCAGGTGATGGTGATCCCGAAGACCGTCATCTGCAGCGAGCCGCCGTAGGCCTCGAGGCTGTCGCCGGAGGCCACGGTGCCACCGAGCGGACCGACCGTCACGGGGTCCCCGGCGGCCATCGCCGGATTCTCCGTACCGGTGAACGCGGTGGTGCCGCCGTTCGCGTTCACCAAGGTGAGGGTGGAGGTGATCGAGTCCTCCGCGAGGGCGAGGGGTGCGGTGATCGCGGAGGAGGTCAGCGTGATGGTGGCGGCGGTGCCGTCCTGGGTGGCCGTGAGGGTGGCCTCGCCACCGCCGAAGGCGCCGCAGTCGGCGGTGATCGTCGCGGTGTCGGGGGTGACGGCGAGGGCGGTGGGCGCGAGCGCGAGTCCGGTGACCGCGAGGGCCCCGGCGACCAGTGCCGCACCTGTTCCGATTCGCTTGCCTTTCATGGGGGTTGGGCTCCCTTCCCGGGTCGGGGAATGCCATGTGGGGATGGACGGGAGGTGCGCGCCGACGGGCCGACGGGGGCAGGTGGGTGCGGACACACTGCCAAGCGGTGAATCTGACGGTCCGTCGGAATTACCGGTTCCATTGATGCGCACGTGGCGACGCATGGCAAGAGAAGTTTTCGGTTCACCTATGGGCTGACCGAGCCGCCGGCGAGCTCCGCCTCCTGCCCTTCCGAGGCGGGAGGTGGATGGGCACAAGCCGAGGTCCAGGAGGCGGAGCCCGCTGGACCTCAGCCCGCGGGCAGCGTGGCCTGAACCGTTCCGTCCGGCGAAGCCACCAGCACCGGGGTCCCCGCCCCGCCGAGATCCCGTACGGCCGCCAGGTCCGCGGCGGTGGGTCCCTCTGCCTCCGTCACCACCGCCGCCGCCTCCAGCGACTTCGCCCCCGACGCGACCGCCATCGCCACCGCGGTCTGCAGCGCACTCAGCTTCAGCGAGTCGAGGGCGACGGTTGCGGCGACGTACGTACGGCCGGTCTCGTCGCGCACGGCGGCGCCCTCCGGCACACTGTTGCGGGCCCGGGCCGAGCGGGCCAGGGTGACGATCTTGCGGTCCTCGGGGTCGAGGGCGTGGGTGTCGGTCATGATCCGAGCATACGGAGCACCGCGCCGGTCAGCCCGCCACGGGGTACATCGCCCCGCGCCGCCCCTCCGGAGAGGCGAGCCACTCCAGCTTCGCCGCCGTGTTCGCCTCGTCCAGCGGCGTGTGCAGCACGATCGACAGATCGGGCCGCACCGGCATCTTCATCACGCTCGCCTCGAGACACAGCAGCCCGACCACCGGATGGTCCAGTTCCTTGGGGATCTGCCCGGCGTCCTCGATGTCCCGCCGCTCCCACAGCTCGGTGAACTCCGCACTCGCGGCCCTCACTTCGGCCAGCACGGCCTGGTACCCCTCGTCGTCCGGCCGTGCCGCGCACGCCGCCCGGAACTGCGCGACGACCGTGCGCGCGTTCCGCTCCCAGCTCTTCGAACGGGACCGGTACATCGGGTCCGTGAAAAAGTCGATCAGGCAGTTCTGAGTGATGTCCGGACGCATGCCGAGCACCATCGCGGCGGCGTCGTTGTACATCACGCAGTTGTAGTACATGTCCATGACGTGGGCCGGATACGGCATCC
Organism: Streptomyces sp. HUAS ZL42; assembly: GCF_040782645.1. Lineage (GTDB taxonomy): Bacteria > Actinomycetota > Actinomycetes > Streptomycetales > Streptomycetaceae > Streptomyces. The sequence goes on along the minus strand of NZ_CP160403.1, from coordinate 6,404,475 downwards.
AGGCGTCGATCAGCCGCCGCAGCCCCTCGCACATGTCCCGCTTCCCGGGCTCGACCTCGGGCGCGGGCGCGTTCAGCCCGGCCAGGACGTACAGATGACGGCGTTCGGCGTCGCTGAGCCGCAGGACCCGGGCGACGGAGTCGACGACCTGCGGGGAGACCGAGATGTCCCGGCCCTGTTCCAGCCACTGGTACCAGGAGGCGCCCACACCGGCGAGCACGGCGACCTCCTCGCGGCGCAGGCCCGGCGTGCGGCGGCGCGCACCGCCGCCGGGCAGTCCCGCCTCGGCCGGCGTCACCCGCGCCCGCCTGCTCATCAGGAACTCCCGCAGTTCGCGCCGCCGGTGCCGGGTCTTGGGCGCATCCTCAGGCACGTACCGATCCCCCTCGGTCTCTGGCTGGTGGTGCCACCACCACGACAACTTCCCGCTCCCCACGGCTATTCCGGCGCCCGCAGGCTGCTGTCCATGGCGATCGACACCACCACTTCCTCGACCTCGCCGCTCGACACCCCACGGCTGTCGACGCGCGACAAGCTCGTCCTCTTCGTCCTGTGCGCCGCCCAGTTCATGGTCGCGCTGGACTTCTCCGTCCTGAACGTGGCACTGCCCGTGCTCGGTGCCGACCTCGGCATGAGCCGGTCCGCCCTGCAGTGGGCGGTCACCGCGTTCGCCCTCCCCTCCGGCGGCTTCCTGCTGCTGTTCGGGCGCATCGGCGACCTGTACGGCCGTCGCCGGCTGTTCCTCACCGGCCTCGCCCTGTTCGGCGCGGCCTCGCTGCTCGCGACCTTCGCCTGGGACCCGGCCTCCTTCCTCACCGGACGCGCCCTGCAGGGCCTGGCCGCGGCGGCGATCGTGCCGACGGGGATGTCCCTGCTGACCACGACCTTCGCCGAGGGGCCGGCCCGCGACCGTGCGCTCGGCATCTCGGGGACGCTCCTCTCCCTCGGCTTCACGGTCGGCATGGTGGCCGGCGGCGTCCTGACCGATGTGCTGAGCTGGCGTTCCACGATGGGCCTGCTCTCCGTGTTCGCCCTGATCGTGCTGCCGCTGGCGCCCGGTCTGCTGCCCGAGTCACTCCCCCATGGCCCTAAGGGCATGGGAGGTACCCCCATCCCGGAACGCCCGCGCCTGGACGTCCCCGGCGCGGTCACCGTGACCGGCGGTCTGCTCTCCCTGATCTACGCCCTGTCGACGGCCGCCGACCACGGCTTCGCCCGAACCGACGTCGTCACCACGCTCGTCGCGGGCGTCCTGCTGCTCGCCACCTTCGTGGTCGTCGAGTCCCGCACGCGGACCCCGCTGGTCTCCCTGCCGATGCTCCGCCGCCGCACCGTGGCCTGGGGGAACCTGGGCGGTCTGGTCACGTTCTCGATGATGTCGACCGTCGTGTTCGTGCTGACCCTCTACCTGCAGGAGGTCCTGCGTCTGACGGCCTTCGAGACGGGCCTGGTCTTCGGCGTGCAGGGCGTGCTGTCGGCGGTCGCGGGCGCATACGCGGCGAAGGTCATCGGCCGCTTCGGCGCCCGCCGTACCCTCGTCGGCTCGCTCGTCGGCCAGGGCGTGCTGGTCGCCGCCATGCTGGGCCTGAACGCCCACGTCTGGTCGGCGTGGCTCGCGACGGCCGCCGTCTCGCTGGCCAGCATGTGCCATCTGGGCGCGATCATCTCGTACGGCGTGACCGTCACCTCCGGTGTCCCGGACGAGGAGCAGGGCCTGGCCACCGGCCTGGTCACCTCGACCCAGCAGGTCGGTATCACCGTCGGCATCCCGCTGCTCGGCGTCCTGGCCACCACCTCGGACGACCTGCTGTCGGGCGTGCACACGGTACTGGCCCTGGACGCGGCGATCGTGCTCGCGGCGGCGGTCCTGGTGGCGCTGGGACTGCGCGGGCGTCAGCCGAGGGTCTGAGTGAGCTCGGAGCGTGTGGCCGTGTGGACGACACGGCCACGTGCTCCGTTCACGAGCGGCAGATACGGGGGGACGTGTCCGCACTCGACGTCCGCGACGATCGGCACGTTCAGCGGGCCGAGCGCGTCGAGGACCGCCTCGTGCTGGGTGAGGGTGGGGCCGTCGGGCGCCGCGGTACGGCCGACGAGTACGGCGTTCGCCGCGTCGAAGAACCCGGCCAGCCGCATGCCGTGCAGGTTGCGGCAGATGGTGTAGGCGCTGTCCTCGCACGCCTCGACGTACACGAGCAGCCCCTCAGGGGCCGATGCGCGCGCGAAGGACGACGTGTCGAGGTAGCGGGTCCCCGCGACGTTGGCCAGGGTCTCGATGCAGCCGCCGATCAGCCTGCCCGTCACGTCCACGTCTGTGTCGCCGTCCAGACGGGTCCAGGTGCCGGAGGAGTCGAGCGTGAGCTCGCGGACGTCCGGGTGGAGGCGGTAGTCGTCCCAGCCCGTGGTGCGGTGGCGGCCCGGCGGAATCTGGGTGAACGGCTCGCCCTGCGGGGCGGCGACGATGTCGAACCAGGACAGCAGGCCCTCCGGCGTCCGGTAGGGAGTGTCCATGAGGTTGTTGCCGTGCACCGTCGCCACCCCGGTCAGCAGAGTCAGCGGGGTGATGATCGTCGAGATGTCGGACCAGCCGACCATCCAGGTCGGCTCGGCGGCCCGCAGCTTGTCGAAGTCCAGCAGCGGCAGCAGGTCGATCGCGGTCTCCCCGCCCCACGGGGGCACCACGGCCCGGATGCCGGGATCGGTCAGCATCTCCATCAGTTCGGCGGCGCGTTCGGCGGCGGGGGCGCTGACGTGCCCGGCACCGTCCATGCACCGGCCGACGACCACCTCGTACCCACGCTCCTCCACCTCGCGTACGGCCACGTCGAGTCGCTCCCGAAGCGCCTCCGGGACTCCGCTGGAGGGAGACGTGACACCGACACGGTCACCGGGGCGCAGGGGGCGCGGGTATCGAATGGTCATGCGCCGGATTGTGACACGGGGTCACATCCGCGGGACAGGGCGTTTTTCAGGGGCGGTCGAGGCGCAGCCGCTCCGCCCTCGGCAGGCCGGCCACGACCAGGTCGTAGGAGTCCTCGATGAGTTCCCGGACCAGCCGGTCGGGGAGGCCGCCGTCGACCGTCACCGTGTTCCAGTGGCGCTTGTTCATGTGGTAGCCGGGGACGACGAGGCCCTCGTACTCGCTGCGCAGCCGCACCGCGTCCTCGGGGTCGCACTTCAGATTGACCGTCAGGGGCCGGGCGTCCAGGGTCGTCAGGGCGAAGAGCTTGCCGGCGACCTTGAAGACGGAGATCTCCGGGCGGAACGGGAAGTCCTCGACGGTGTCGTTGAAGGACAGACAGAAGGAACGCAGCTCCTGAGGGGTCACTCCGGTTTCGTCTCCTCGTCCTCCGGCGGCTCGGCCGGTCCCACCGGCTCCACCAGCACGGTCACGATCTTGTTCCGGCGTCCCGAGGCGGCCTCCGCGGTCAGCCGCAGGTCGCGTCCGTCGGGCAGCTCGACCATGGACGACGCCCCGGCGATGGGGACGCGGCCCAGCGCCTTGGCCAGCAGCCCGCCGACCGTCTCCACGTCCTCGTCGTCGTACTCCTCGAGGCCGTACAACTCCCCGAGGTCGGTGATGTCGAGGCGGGCGGTGACCCGGTAGCGGTCCTCGCCGAGCTCCTCGACCGGCGGGAGTTCACGGTCGTACTCGTCGGTGATCTCGCCGACGATCTCCTCGAGGATGTCCTCGATGGTGACGATGCCGGCCGTGCCGCCGTACTCGTCGATGACGACGGCGACGTGGTTGCGGTCCTGCTGCATCTCCCGCAGCAGGTCACCGGCGTTCTTGGTGTCGGGCACGAAGGCCGCCGGCCGCATCGCCGTCGACACCAGCTCGGACTCGGCGTCCCGGCTGATGTGCGTCTTGCGGGCCAGGTCCTTCAGGTACACGATGCCGACGATGTCGTCCTCGCTCTCACCGGTCACCGGGATGCGCGAGAAGCCGGACCGCAGCGCCAGGGTGAGGGCCTGGCGGATCGTCTTGTAGCGCTCGATCACGATCAGGTCGGTCCGCGGGACCATGACCTCCCGAACGAGCGTGTCGCCCAGCTCGAAGACGGAGTGCACCATGCGGCGCTCCTCGTCCTCGATGAGGGACTCCTTCTCGGCGAGGTCGACCAGCGCCCGCAGCTCCGCCTCGGAGGCGAAGGGGCCGCGGCGGAAACCCTTGCCGGGGGTCAGGGCGTTGCCGATGAGGATCAGCAGGGGCGGGATCGGCCCCATGATCCTGGCGAGCGGCAGCAGCACGTACGCCGCCGCCGTCGCCGTGTTCAGCGGATGCTGGCGGCCGATGGTGCGCGGGGAGACACCGACGGCGACGTACGACACGAGGACCATGACGCCGATCGCGACGAGCAGGGCCTCGGTCGTCCCGTCGAACTCCTGCAGACAGGCGTACGTGACGAGGGCGGCCGCCGCCATCTCGCAGGCGACGCGGACCAGCAGCGCCACGTTGAGGTAGCGCGTCGGGTCGGCGGCGACCTGGGCGAGCCTGGCGCTGCCGCGGCGGCCGGACTTCACGGCCTCCTCGGCGCGGAAGCTGGAGACGCGCGCGAGGCCCGCCTCCGCGCAGGCGGCCAGCCACGCGACCACGACCAGGGCGATCGCTCCGGCGACGAGGGTGGGACTCATGACACGGTCGGGGCCGGGGACGGGCCGGTCAGGCCCTTCTCCGCTCGCCAGCCGTCCACGATCGCGGCCTGCAGACCGAACATCTCGGCCTTCTCGTCGGGCTCCTCGTGGTCGTACCCGAGAAGATGCAGCACGCCGTGGACGGTGAGCAGCTGGAGCTCCTCGTCCATGGAGTGCTGCGTCGGCGCTTCCTCACCCTGCTTCTTGGCGACCTCCGGGCACAGCACGATGTCGCCGAGGAGCCCCTGCGGGGGCTCCTCGTCGTCCTTGGACGGCGGCCGCAGCTCGTCCATGGGGAAGGACATGACATCCGTCGGCCCGGGCAGGTCCATCCACTGGATGTGCAGCTGCTCCATGGCGTCGGCGTCCACGACGATCACCGAGAGTTCGGAGAGCGGGTGGATGCGCATCCGTGCGAGCGCGTAGCGGGCGACGTCGAGGATCGCCTGCTCGTCGACCTCGGTTCCGGACTCGTTGTTGACGTCGATCGACATGGTCGTGCTGTGTCTACTTCCCCTTGTGCCCGGACGACCTGCCCCGGCCGCCCTTGTGAGTGCCGTTCTCGGTGCCGTGCTTGGTGTCGTACTTCTCGTAAGCGTCGACGATACGGCCGACGAGCTTGTGCCGTACGACATCGTGGGACGTGAGCCGGGAGAAGTGGACGTCCTCCAGCCCCTCCAGGATCTCCTGGACCTGACGCAGACCCGACTTGGTGCCGGTGGGCAGGTCGACCTGCGTCACGTCACCCGTGATCACGATCTTCGAGTCGAAGCCGAGACGGGTGAGGAACATCTTCATCTGCTCGGGGCTCGTGTTCTGGGCCTCGTCCAGGATGATGAAGGCGTCATTGAGCGTACGACCACGCATGTAGGCCAGCGGCGCCACCTCGATCGTCCCCGCCGCCATCAGCCTCGGGATCGAGTCGGGGTCGAGCATGTCGTGCAGGGCGTCGTACAGCGGGCGCAGGTAGGGGTCGATCTTCTCGTAGAGGGTGCCCGGGAGGAAGCCGAGCCGCTCCCCCGCCTCCACCGCCGGGCGGGTCAGGATGATGCGGTTGACCTGCTTGGACTGCAGGGCCTGCACCGCCTTCGCCATGGCGAGGTACGTCTTGCCGGTGCCGGCGGGGCCGATGCCGAAGACGATCGTGTGCTTGTCGATCGCGTCGACGTACCGCTTCTGGTTGAGGGTCTTGGGGCGGATCGTGCGGCCGCGCGAGGACAGGATGTTCTGTGTGAGCACCTGGGCCGGCGTCTCCTCGGAACCCTCCCCGTTCTCGCTCGCCCTGAGCATGGCGATCGAGCGTTCCACTGCGTCCTCCGTCATCGGCTGTCCGGTGCGGAGCACCAGCATCATCTCGTCGAACAGGCGCTGTATGAGGGCGACTTCCGCGGGGTCGCCGACCGCGCTGATCTCATTGCCCCGGACGTGGATGTCGGCCGCCGGGAAGGCCTTCTCGATCACGCGCAGGAGGGAGTCGCCGGAACCCAGCACGGTGACCATCGGGTGCTGGGCAGGGACCGTGAACTGTGCTCTCGCCTGCCCCTGCGCGGGGGTGTGAGCTGTGGGTGTCTGAGTCATGGGCCGGCTCTGTAGGCCTGCGGTTCCTCCTCTTCACGGCCGCATAGCTGAGGGCGGCCTCGCGGTATCAAGGGTACGACGGGGCACTGACAACGCCGTAGGGCTTTTCGGTACCCCTGGGCCGGGAAAGTCGAGGGGGCTCACCCGGGCCGAGGGTGCGCACGGGAGCAGGAGGAGCGCACGGAGTGGCGGCGTGAGCCCTGTCCGCGCTCCCTCGCAAGTGTGCAGAATGCGCCACGTCAGCAGAACAACTGGCCGGTGTCGCGTCATCCACCGCCGGCCGTGGAGGGAAAGCAGGTCGGCCGCCGTGCTCTTGCGTCTGCCCACGTCCGTGTCCGAAGCGAAGGAGTGTCTGGCCGAGGGGGCGGTGCCCATCGGAGGGGCGACGCTCGTGTGGGCCACCTGGCAGCGGGACGGCTTCCCCCAGCAGGCTGTGTCGCTGCGCGAACTGCCGGAGGCCAATGTGATCGGGGCCGAGACGGTGGGCGCGGCCGTGCCGCTGCACCGGATCGACGAGCGGGTACCGGAGGTGCTGCGACGGGCGGCCTCCGGTGTGGGGACCGGGGCCGTGCGCCGGGCCGCCACGGTCGGCGGGAACATCGTCGGCAGCACGCTGCGCTGTCTGCTGCCCGCGGCCCACGTCCTGGACGCCCGGGCGGTGGTGCTGGATGCGGGCGGTCCCTTCGAGACCGACCTGACCGAACTGCTGGCGAAACGCCCGATGCTGCTGAGTCTGCGCTGGCGTGAGCCGGTGGCCAGTGGCTATCGCAAGCTGTCCGGCGAGGCGGGCGGGGCGCCGCCCCTCGTGGTGGCCGTCGCCGTGCAGGCCGCCGACGGGGACCGGCCCGTCCTGCGCGTCGCCGTCCGTGACGGATACGAGGTGCTCACCGCGAGCACGGCGTACGGCACCGAGGCCGGTCCGGTTCTCGACGCCCTGGGCCGTACGGCGATCGGCACGCTTCCCGCCGCGGCCCGGGAGGTGGTCCGCGAACAGGTGACCGCCGTCCTGGACAGCGCGGGCGGCTGCTGAGCCGCCATGGGTCACCGGCGTCAGGCCGACCTGCCGAACCCGATCGTCGGTACCGCCCTCCGCAGGGGCCAAGGGCGTGCCGCCGCCTCCTCCGGTACCAGTGCCTCCAGGAACGCGTACCGCTGAAGGGCCTCCGGATCCTGCCCGTCCACCGACTGCACCCTTCGCCACCACGCCCCGATCTCCGCCCACCCCGGCGCCGACAAGGACCCGCCGAACTCCTGCACGGACAGCGCCGCCGTCAGCCCCGCCAGCGCCAGCCGGTCCGCCAGCGGCCACCCCGCCAGGGTGCCGGTGACGAAGCCGGCCACGAAGACGTCTCCGGCGCCGGTGGGGTCGAGGGCCTCCACGGCGATCGCGGGGACCTCGGCCGTCTCCCCCGTCCGCCCGTCCACCGCGTACGCCCCCTCCGCCCCGAGCGTGACGACCGCCAGCGGCACGTACTCGGTCAGGGCGTGGGCCGCCGCCCGCGGACACTCCGCGCCCGTGTACCGCATCGCCTCCTCGGCGTTCGGCAGGAACGCCTCGCAGTGCTCCAGATCGGCCAGCGCCGCAAGATCCCACGCCCCCGTGTCGTCCCAGCCGACGTCGGCGAACAGGCACGTGCCCTTGCTCGCGGCCTGGGCGATCCAGGGCGCCCGCTTGCCCTGCACCAGCGACGCGACCGCCGCCCGCGCACGCGGGGGGCAGTCGGGGGCGGGCTCCTCCGGGGGCGGCTCGTGACCGTGGGAGACCATCGTGCGCTCACCCTCGTACGCCATGGAGACGGTGACCGGGGAGTGCCAGCCGGGCACCGTGCGCGACGGGGACAGGTCGATGCCCTCGCCCTGCTCCAGCGCGTCCCAGCAGTACTCGCCGTAGTGGTCGTCGCCGAAGGCCGCCGCCAGCGACGTACGCAGGCCGAGGCGGGCCAGCGCCGTGGCCATGTTGGCGACGCCGCCCGGGCTCGACCCCATCCCGCGCGCCCAGGACTCGGTCCCGCGCACCGGGGCGGAGTCGAGCCCGGTGAAGATGATGTCGAGGAAGACCGTGCCCGTGAGGTAGACGTCCCAGGGCGGGTCGTCCGGCGTGCGCAGGGCGGCCAGGGGATCGACCTGGGGCCGGTTACGGGGGTCCTCTCCGGTGGACGCGGTCACGGTGCGCTCCCTGACGTGGTGCCGATCAGCCCAGTCTGCACCACGCCACCGACAACACGACGGCTGTCACGCCGGACCCTCGCCCTGCGTCAGGTCGGCCGGCCCTCTGCTTGATCCACCCCTACCAGCGAGGCACCACCGGCGTGACCCACCCCGGCTCGGCGACCCGCATGGACGCCGCGTCGTCGCGGTCCCGCAGGGTGCCGTCGTCGTCGAGCCACCTCCGGTGCAGGAGCCGCAGCTTCTCGCGGTCGAGTTCGACGCCCAGGCCGGGTGCGTCCGGGACGGTGACCCTGCCGTCGTGGAAGGTCAGCCGTTCGGTGAGCACGTCCTCCGACTGCCAGGGGTAGTGGGAGTCGCAGGCGTGGCGGAGGCCGGGGACGGTGGACGCGACGTGGGTCATCGCGGCGAGGCTGATCCCCAGGTGGGTGTTGGAGTGCATGGACACCCCGACGCCGAAGGTCCGGCAGACGGCGGCGAGTTGCTGTGTGTTGCGCAGCCCGCCCCAGTAGTGGTGGTCGGAGAGCACCACCTGGACGGCGTCGTGCGTGAACGCCTCCTTGATCTCGGCGAACGTCGTCACGCACATGTTGGTGGCCAGCGGGACGTGGGTGCCGGCCGAGACCTCGGCCATCGCGGGGGTGCCGAGCGCGGGGTCCTCCAGGTACTCGAGGACGTCCCCGAGTTCCTTCGCCACCTTCAGCGAAGTCTCCACACTCCAGGCGCCGTTGGGGTCGAGACGCAGCGGGTGCCCGGGAAAGGCCTCCGCCAGCGCGCGCACGGCGGCGATCTCCTGGTCCGGCGGGAAGACGCCGCCCTTGAGCTTGAAGGAGGTGAAGCCGTACCGCTCCTTGAACTTCCGTGCCTGCTCGACGACTCCGGCCGGGTCGAGGGCGGCACCCCAGTCGTCCCTCTCGCAGGCGACGCCCGCGGGGTGGCCGGCCCACTTGTAGAAGAGGTACGCGCTGTACTCGACGGCGTCCCGCACCTTGCCGCCGAGCAACGCGTGCACGGGCAGACCGAGCGCCTTGCCGAGGGCGTCGAGGCAGGCGACCTCGAATCCGGAGACGACGGACAGCCGCAGCTTGTCGGCGGTCTGGACGCCGCGCAGACCTCCGACGTCGACCTGCCCGGAGACCCGGGAGCCGTCCACGGAGACCTCGTCGGCGATCACGAACAGCCCGTTCAGATCGCTGACCTGACGCCCCTTCAGCGTCTCGGCGAAAGGCCGCGCCAACTCCAGGTACTTGGTGTCGCCGTACGTCTCGCCGATGCCCGTGATCCCGTCCGCCGTCTCCACCTCGACGATCAGCCGGGGGGTGTACGGCTGGTGCACGCCCTGCGTGTTCAGCAGGGGCGGGTCGGCGACCAGGATCGGAGTCAGGCGGACGCTCGCGATCGTGAGGTTCACAGGGCGGCTCCTACGAGGTCGAGGCCGGTCGTGAGCAGGTTCTGAGGTCGGCCAGGTCGGCGGCCTACGGGTCGGTGAGCGGGGCGCGCACGGGGCCCACCGGACAGCCGCGCAGCCGGGCCCCGCCTTCACCGACGACACGGCGTATCCGGGCACGCGGTGAGTTCGACGAGCGGGACTTGAATGCTCTCCTCCTTTCGACAAGCCTCAGGAAGGAGATTCCTGCCTACCTTGCGGTGGCGGGCTTGACGCGACGAGCGCGCCTGACGACTGCCCTCCCGGCAGCCGGGATGAGCGCGAGGCCCATCCGGTACAGGTGCAGGACCTTCCGGGCGGCTTGGGGAGCATCGTCCACCATGCGTGCAGGCAGTGCCACATGATGCGGGCCGCGTGCGCCGCTTCGCCTGAGCACGTTACGTGACCACGCGATCACAGTAACATTCGGTTTACGTCACCGCGCTGGGCCACCGCCATCCGTGGGGCGGGCACTTCTGGTCCGGCTCCTACTTCGCCGGATCATGCGGCGGGGCACCGCTGACCGTCGTACGCCGGTACATCGAGAACCAGCAGCGCCCCGTGGGCTGAGCGAAACAGCGCAGACCCGTGCACACGTGCGGGTCAGAGCCCCTTTCGCAGCGCGGCGAAGAAAGCGTTGGCGATCTCGGGGCGAAGGCGTGGACGGCGGAGGAGCAGGCCAGAACGCCGACGGTGGCGTAAGCGCGAGCCTGCGTCTCGGCGGTGGCGGCGCCGTTGAAGACCACGAAGTCCTCGGGGGCGGCGAGGGTGAGGCACTGTTGGCGGTCGAGGTCGCTGTGGACGTCCTTGAGGCCGATGGCGGCCGGAAGGCGGCGATGCGCTTCAACGAGGCCGCGGTGAAGGCCACTTGGCCGCGCTGGTAGGCGATGAGGGACAGCCGGGTGCGGGCCGCGATCTGCTCCGGACGGTCGCCGTCCCCATGACCGCGGTCGCCCTGCACACCTCCGGGTGCCCGCTAATGCCCGGCGCGACCCGCCGGCGCGGCGGCACCGCGGCCGTCGTGGAGGTCCCGGTGGAGCACCCGGCCGTACCTGCCCAGCGGGCCGACGACACGGCGGCCGGCGGCGACCGGGGCCTGTCCGGCAGATCAAGTCGCAGGGAAGTAGCGGCACCTGGTCAGCACCGGTGAGCGGGGTTGGTGCCCGCGGATGTGCGGGCCGAGCCCCAAGTCTGCGGCATGATCCGCCGGACAGGCCCTGGGGCGTAGGCCCTACGAGAACTCGTACGCCTCCACCTCGGCGAGGTACCGCGCCCGACGGTCCTCGTCGTGCTCCAGGAAGGACGCGACGAAGGAGTTGCGGGCCAGTTCGCGCAGCAGGTCCTCGGACAGGCCCAGCGTCCTGCCCACGGCGTCGAAGTTGTCGCCGACGTAGCCGCCGAAGTAGGCCGGGTCGTCGGAGTTGACCGTGCACAGCAGCCCGGCGTCGAGCATGGCGGGCAGCGGATGGTCGGCGAGGACGTCCACGGTCCGCAGCCGCACGTTCGACAGCGGGCACACCGTCAGCGGAACCCGCTCGCGCACGAGCCGCTCGACGAGGGCCGGGTCCTCCATGCACCGCAGCCCGTGGTCGATCCGCTCGACGCCGAGCACGTCCAGGGCCTCGGCGATGTACTCGGCAGGCCCCTCCTCCCCGGCGTGCGCCACGCGCCGCAGCCCCCGGGCGGCGGCCGCCTCGTACACCTCGCGGAACTTCGCCGGCGGGTTCCCGACCTCGGCCGAGTCGAGTCCGACGCCGGTGATCCGGTCGAGGTACGGCTCGGCCGCCTCGAGCGTCCGCAGCGCCGACTCGGCGGACTCGTCGCGCAGGAAGCACATGATGAGCTGGGCGGAGATGCCGTGGACCGATTCGCTCCGCCCCAGCGCACGCCACAGACCTTCGACGACCGTGCCCATGTCCACCCCGCGGGCGATGTGGGCCTGCGGGTCGAAGAACATCTCCACGTGCCGCACGCCCTGCGCGGCGGCCCGCGCGAGGTAGGCGTCCGCGAGGTCCTCGAAGTCCCGCTCGGTGCGCAGGACCGCCATGAGCTCGTAGTACAGGTTGAGGAAGGACTGCAGATCCTCGAACTGGTACGCCTTGCGGAGCTCGTCGGTGTCCGCGTACGGCAGGGTCACGCCGTTGCGCGCGGCAAGCGCGAACGCAAGCTCGGGCTCGAGGGTGCCTTCGATGTGGAGGTGCAGTTCAGCTTTCGGGATGGACATCAAAGCATCGTACGGCTGTTTTACCGGCGTTTCGGGACCGGCACTCGGAGCAGATCGTGCGCCACGGTCAGCTCGCCCTCGAAGCCCGCCGCCCGCGCCTGCCGCTCGAATTCGTCCGGTTCGGAGTAGCGCTGGCTGAAGTGGGTCAGCACGAGGTGCCGCACGCCCGCGTCCCGCGCGACTCCCGCCGCCTGACCGGCCGTCAGATGCCCGTGCTCGACGGCGAGTTCCACGTCCTCGTCGAGGAAGGTCGACTCGATGACCAGCATGTCGCAGCCCTCGGCCAGGGCGTGCACCCCGTCGCACAACCGGGTGTCCATCACGAATGCGAACCGCTGCCCGCGCCGCACCTCACTGACGTCCTCCAGGGACACGCCGTCGAGAGTGCCCTCGCGCTGGAGGCGGCCGACGTCCGGCCCTTTGATCCCGTGCGCGGCGAGTCGCCCGGGCAGCATGCGGCGCCCGTCGGGCTCGATCAGCCGGTAGCCGTAGGACTCCACGGGGTGGGAGAGCCTGCGGGCTTCGAGGGTGAAGGTCTCCGTGGCCGCGATCACCCCGTCCGCGTCCACCGGAACCTCTGTTATCTCGACCGTCTCGCGGTAGGCGGTGGCGTACCGCAGGCGGTCGAAGAAGCGCCGGCCGGAGCGCGGGTAGTGGGCGGTGACCGGGTGCGGAACCTTGTCCAGGTTGATGCGCTGGATGACACCGGCGAGGCCCAGCGAGTGGTCGCCGTGGAAGTGCGTGACGCAGATCCGGTTCAGGTCGTGCGCGGCGACCCCGGCACGCAGCATCTGGCGCTGTGTGCCCTCGCCCGGATCGAAGAGGATGCCTTCCCCGTCCCAGCGCAGCAGGTAGCCGTTGTGGTTACGGTGCCGGGTCGGGACCTGGCTGGCGGTGCCGAGGACGACCAGTTCGCGTACGGACACGTCGTCTTACCCGGGGGGCCACTGCAGGCCGCGGCCGCCCAGCACGTGGGCGTGCGCGTGCCAGACGGTCTGGCCCGCGCCGGTGCCCGTGTTGAAGACGATGCGGTAGCTGTCCAGCTTGTCCTCGTCGGCAACGGCCTGGGACTCGCGCAGGACGTCCGCGGCGAGGGCGGGTTCGACGGTGGCCAGCTCGGCAGCGTCCTTGTAGTGCGCCTTGGGGATCACCAGGACGTGGGTGGGCGCCTGGGGGTTGATGTCACGGAACGCGACGGTCGTCTCCGTCTCGCGGACGATCGTCGCCGGGACATGACCTTCGACGATCTTGCAGAACAGGCAGTCGTCCTGCGGCTCCCCTGCCATGCGTGTGCCTCCTCAGGCCGGGTTGATCTCTTACGGGGGCATCGTATCGAGAGGTGACTGGCTGTCCGACCGAGTCGGTGGTGGGTGGGCATGGGCCGGGGGTCCCGGGGGCGGGAGCCCCCTGGGACGGTCACGACAGCGCGGGCGGCGTATTGGCCGGGGCCGACGGGACGGTCACGGCAGCGCAGGGGGCGTCTTGGCCGGGGTCGACTCCAGCGCCGCCAACGCCAACCGCACCGCCTCGTCCAGCTGGACATCCCTCCCCGCCGCCCAGTCCTGCGGCCGCTGCACCACCTCCACGTCCGGATCCACCCCGTGGTTCTCCACGCCCCACTCGTACCCCTCGAGCCAGAACGCGTACTTCGGCTGCGTGATCAGCGTCCCGTCCACCAGCCGGTACCGGCTGTCGATCCCGATCACCCCGCCCCACGTCCGCGTCCCGACCACGGGCCCGATCCCCAGCGCCTTGATCGCCGCGTTGACGATGTCCCCGTCGGACCCGGAGAACTCGTTGGCCACGGCGACGACGGGCCCGCGCGGCGCGTCCTCCGGATAGCTGACCGGCCGCATGCCGCGCGGCAGGTCCCAGCCGACGATCCGCCGCGCCAGCTTCTCCACGACGAGCTGCGAGGTGTGCCCGCCCCGGTTCTCCCGGACGTCGACGACCAGTCCCTCCCGCGCCACCTCGACCCGCAGGTCACGGTGGATCTGGGCCCAGCCGGGCGCCTGCATGTCCGGCACATGCAGATACCCCAGCCGCCCGCCGGACTTCTCATGGACGTACGCCCGCCGGTCCGCCACCCACGCGTGATACCGCAGCGGCTCCTCGTCGGCGACGGGCACGACGACCGCGTGCCGTACCTCGCCCCCTCCGGCCGGCGAAATGGTCAGCTCGATCGCCTTGCCCGCCGTACCGACGAGCAACGGCCCGGGCCCGGCCACCGGGTCCACCGGCTGCCCGCCCACGGCCACGATCGCGTCACCGGCGCGCACCGCGACGCCGGGCGCGGTGAGCGGGGAGCGGGCGTCGGGGTCGGACGTCTCCGCGGGCAGGACGCGGTCGATGCGCCAACTGCCGTCCTCGTGCCGGGAGATGTCGGCGCCGAGCAGTCCCTGCCGGGCGCCGCGGCCGTATCCGCCGCGCGGCATGACGTACGCGTGCGACGTGCCGAGCTCGCCGTGCACCTCCCACAGCAGGTCGACGAGGTCGTCGTGGGTCGCCACCCGCTCCACGACGGGCCGGTAGCGGTCGAGTACGCCGTCCCAGTCGACGCCGCCCATGTCGGCGCGCCAGAAGTTGTCCCGCATGATGCGGCCGGTCTCGTCGAACATCTGCCGCCACTCGGCGGCCGGGTCGATCGTCTGGCGTACCCGCCCGAGGTCGACGGTGATGTTGGTGTCACTGTCGTCGTCGCCGGAGGCGCGCCGGTCGCTGGGGACGACCTTCAGCTTGCCGTCGGACCACAGCAGCAGCCGCTTGCCGTCGCCGCTGACCTCGAAGTGGTCGGCGTCGGCGGCGAGGTGCTCGATGCGCTGCTGGACCAGGTCGTAGCGCTCCAGCTCGGTGTGCGGGTCGGGGTCGTCCGGGGTGGCCCGGGAGGCGCCGAGGACACCGCGCACCGGGTGGCGCAGCCACAGCACACCGTCCTTGGCGGCGCGCAGGTTGGTGTAGCGGGCGGCCTCGACCGGGAACGGGACGATCCGGTCGGCGAGGCCCTCGATGTCGATGCGGGTGGTCGGGGCGCCCTCGCTGTCGGGCGTCTCGTCCTTGTCGGGGGCCTCGGAGGGGCGGCCGTGCCGGTGCGGGCCGAAGGGGGACGGTGTGGTGGCCGCCAGGGTGATGAGGTGGGGGCGGGAGCCGACCACGAAGGCCAGGTCGAAGACGTGCTCGTCGTAGACCGGGTCGAAGGATCGGGTCGACAGGAAGGCGAGGTGCTTGCCGTCGGGGGTGAACGCGGGGTCGTAGTCCTGGAAGCGCAGCGGGGTCGCCTCGGTGACCGACAGGTCGGTGGTGTTGGCGAGCTTGAGCTGGCTGAGCGGGCGGTGTCCCGGGTGCGACCACGCGAGCCAGGCCGAGTCCGGTGAGAAGACCAGCCCCGACACCTCGCCGTCCGTGCTGCGGTCGACCTCACGGACCTCGCCGGTCTCCCGCTCGACGAGCAGCAGCCGTCCGTCGTGCGCGGCGACGGCTGCGCGGCTGCCGTCGGGCGCCATGGCGAGCTCCAGGACCCGGCCGAGCCGTCCGGCGGCGAGGCGGCGCGGGGTCGCGCCGGGCGCGAGACCGGTCGCGGGAGCGAACTCCAGGGCATCCGCGCCCTCGGCGTCCGTCACCCACACCACCCACTCCTCGCCCTCGGCGCGGAAGGTGCGCGGCAGCCGGGCCCGTACGCCCGGCTCGGAGGCGAGCGCGCGTGCGGGCCCGGAGCGGTGGGTGACCCAGTGCACCGATCCGCGCACGGCGACCGCGCTGCCGCGCGCTGTGTGGTCGGGGGACCCGGACCCGAACCAGCGGGACGCGGTCACCGGGAACGGCCGCCGGTCGGTGCGCTGCCCGCCGAGCCGGACCTCGAGCGGGCGCGGCTCGGCGCCGTCCAGGTCGTCGAGCAGCAGGAGTTCACCGGCGGAGGCGTACACGACACGGGTGCCGTCACTCGCGGCATGCCGGGCGTAGAAGCCGTCGAGGGGGGTGTGGCGCCGCAGGTCGGATCCGTCGGCGAGGGAGGAGTACAGCGCTCCGGTGCCCTCGTGATCGGACAGGAAGGCGAGGCGCTCCCCCACCCACACGGGGTACTCGATGTTCCCGTCGAGCTCCTGGTGAAGGCGTACGAACTCACCATCACCGTCCCGGTCGATCCACAACTTGCCCGCCGTACCGCCCCGGTACCGCTTCCACCAGGCGGCCTCGCGCCCCATGGGCGCGGACAGCAGCACGGTGTGCGGGCCGTGGGCGACGTCGCCGACCGGCCCGTACGGCAGGGTGGTGGCCGGTCCGCCGTCGAGCGGGACGGCGCGGGCCCAGGTGCGGCGCAGACTCGCCTGGCCGTGGGTGCTGAGCGCGAGGACGTGGCCGTCCGGGGTCCAGCCGCGCACCTGGGTCTTGTTGCTCCCCCAGTACGTCAGGCGGGTGGAGGGCCCGCCGTCGGCGGGGGCGGTGTGCACCTCGGGGGCGCCGTCACGGACGGACGTCCAGGCGACCGTGGTGCCGTCCGGCGAGATGCGCGGCATGGTCACCGGCACGTTGTCGGCGCTGACCCGCCAGGCCCGGCCGCCGTCGAGGGGGGCCAGCCAGACGTCGTCCTCGGCGGTGAAGGCGACCAGTTCACCGTGCAGGTGAGGGAACCGGAGATAGGAAGAAAGCGCTGCCGACTGTGTCACGCGATCACCATATGCAGGGACGACGTCCGCGGACAGGGCTTTGGATCACTTAGCGAGGTCGCTTGCTCACTTGCCCTCCACGGGCCGGCACTGCGGGTCGCCCTGGCACCAGATGGTCTTGGTGACGGTCACGGTGACGGTCGGCCCGGGCCGGCCGCCCCCGTTGCCGGGCGGATTGACCGGCGAGGGGGTCGCGTTGCAGTCGCCGAGCCCGTTGACGTGGAACAACACCTTGCCGTCCACCTTGGCGGTGAGGTCCCCGCGTACGCACGCGCCGTCGACCGCACGGGTGACCTTGCCGGTGACGGTGATGTCCTTGCCGTCGTCGGTCTGGCCCTGGCAGTCGACGGTGGCGACGGTTTCCTCGGTGGCGGAGGGCGAGGACTTGCCGGGCGTGTAGACCTTGCCGTTGCCGTAGTTGGCGGTGCAGCTGAGCCAGCGCACGTCGACGTGCTGCCGCTCGAGTTCCTTCGTCGCGGTCTGGTCGGTGGTGTACGCCACCGCCGCGGAACTGAGCCCACCGGGCTCGCACGCCACGGCTCCGCCCACGGCCACGATCGCGAGCCCGGCCACAGCGGCCACACGGGCCGCACGCGGCCGACGCCAAATCCGCCTCAACGCCCCCATGGAGGACAGCCTGCCACTGACCCGGTCGGCACGGTAGGGCGCATACGGCCACTCGCCGCCCTCTCGGGTCACGATCGATTGTCACCCAACTACCCGCGCGCAGAGGACCCTTGACGATCAGCGTACCGACGGTGCCCGGCGCCTGGCCTGAACGGATGCGATACGAACGCCGGCTCAGAAGACTCGTGGTCGACGAGCGGACCGTCTTTGTGTGGAACGTCCGTCACCGGCACGGCGGCGGCGAGCCCTGCAGCGAGGTGCGCAGCCTGCACCGGGACGGTGCCGTCACCCGGATCGTCTTCCGGGAGGGCGAGGGGCGCGGGATCGCCGACGGGTACCTGCCCTCGGGCTGCGTGTGCACCAACGACGGCGTGCTCAACCTGCACGAGCCCGGTGTCGTACGCGCATTCGTCGACGAGGCGCGGCGGCGCGGGCTCCTGGCGGGGTCCGCCGAGGTGGACGGCTGGGAGCTGTTCGCATCCGTCGTCGTCAGGTGCGCAGCAGCAGCCACTCCTGGAGTTCCACCAGATTGCCCTCCGGGTCCTTGAGGTGGGCGACGCGCATGCGGTCCGTCATGGGGGCCGGGCCGTGGATCAGGGCCGCGCCCCGGCCGGCGATCTCCTCGCAGTACGTGTCCAGGTGGTCGACGCGCAGGACCACCAGGGAGCGGTGACCGGTCGCCGAGTCGCCCAGCTCACCGAGGACCTCGGCCATCATCGAACGGTCCTGCAGGGCGATGCCCGCGGCGCCGGTGGCGGGACTGAACTTCTCGTACGGCCCGCTCGTCGCCCCCGACTGGGGCTTGAGGCCGAGGACTTCGGCGTAGAAGTGGTAGCAGGCGGCGAAGTCGGTGACGAGCAGCCGTACCTGAGCAAGTTCCACGGTTCTCTCCCTGACGTCAGGACCAGCGGCCGGAGCGGCCGAGCAGCAGGGCGGCCGCCGCCGTACCGGCGGTCGACGTGCGCAGCACGGTGGGCCCGAGTCGGTACGCCTGCGCGCCGGCCTCCTCGAAGAGCGCCAACTCCTCGGGGGCCACGCCCCCTTCGGGCCCGACGACCAGCACGATCTCTCCGGAGGACGGCAGTTCGACCGTGGCCAGCGGTTCGTCCCCGCTCTCGTGCAGTACGGCGGCGAAGTCGGCCTCGGCGAGGAGCGCCGCGACCTGCTTGGTGCTCGCCGCGTCGGCGACCTCGGGGAAGCGGACCCGCCGGGACTGCTTGCCGGCCTCGCGGGCCGTCGACCGCCACTTGGCGAGCGCCTTCAGTCCGCGTTCGCCCTTCCACTGGGTGATGCAGCGGGCGGCGGCCCACGGCACGATGGCGTCGACGCCGGTCTCGGTCATGGTCTCGACGGCGAGTTCACCACGGTCGCCCTTGGGCAGGGCCTGCACGACGGTGATCCGCGGGGACTCCGGGGGCTCCTCGGACACCGAGGTCATATGGACGATCAGCCGGTCCTTGCCCTCGGTGCCGACGACGTCGCAGTCCGACCAGCGGCCCTTGCCGTCGGTGAGGACGACCGTCTCGCCGGGCCGCAGCCGCTTCACGGAGACGGCGTGCCGCCCTTCGGGCCCGTCGAGGACGTACTGCCCACCACCGCCGGCACGGAAGTGCTCGACGACGAAGACGGGCGCGGTCATCGGGTCTCGCCCCGCGACAACGACGCCCTGGCCGCGTCGAGTTCGGCGATCAGCACCTCGACCAGCTGCCCGGCGGGCAGGTCCCTGGCCATCCGGTGGCCCTGCCCCGCCCACAGCGCCATGCCCTGCGCGTCGCCCGCCTTGGCCGCCGCCTTGCGCAGTGGCGAGGTCATGTGGTGGACCTGCGGGTAGGCGGCGGGCGCGTACGGGCCGTGCTCGCGCAGGAAGCGGTTGACCAGTCCGCGGGCGGGGCGCCCGGAGAAGGCGCGGGTCAGCTCGGTACGGACGAACAGCGGGTCGGTCAGCGCCTGCTTGTGCACGGCGTGGGCGCCCGACTCGGGGGTGGCCAGGAACGCGGTGCCGAGCTGTCCCGCGCTCGCGCCCGCGGCGAGGACGGCGGCGATCTGGCTGCCACGCATCAGCCCGCCGGTGGCGACGATCGGCAGGCCGACGGCCTCGCGGACCTGGCCCACGAGGGAGAGCAGGCCGATACCGGAGCCGTCGTTCTCCTGGATGTCGCGATGGGTGCCCTGGTGGCCGCCGGCCTCGATGCCCTGCACGATCACCGCGTCGGCGCCGGCCCGCTCCACGGCGAGGGCCTCCTCCGGCGTGGTCGCGGTGACGAGGGTGAGGGTGCCGGCGCGACGGAGGGCGTCGAGCGCCTCCCGGCTCGGCACACCGAAGTGGAAGGACACCACCGGAACGGGGTTGTCCAGCAGCACCGCGAGCTTGGCGTCGTAGCCGTCGTCGCGCCCGCTGTCCGGGTCGCCGAGCTCCGTGGCGTACCAGGTGGCCTCGCCGGCCAGCTGGTGGGCGTACACCTCGACGGCGGCGGGCTCGGCGTACTCGGGCTGCGGCAGGAACAGGTTCACGCCGAAGGGACGGCCGGTCAGTCCTCGCAGCTGCTTGATCTCCTGGTACATGCCGTCGGCCGTCTTGTACCCGGCCGCGAGGAACCCGAGCCCGCCCGCCTCGGACACGGCGGCAGCGAGCTGCGGGACGGAGACACCGCCCGCCATGGGGGCCTGCACGATCGGATGTGGGAAGAGATCGGTCAGTGCGGAGGACATGACGGCATGTTGTCACGTCCCCCGAACAAGTCCGAATCGGGCTGTCCCTTGGCACAGGCCGACACGATCAGCCCGTCCGGTGACCTCTCAGCCAACCGAGTCGGGCGGTGGGCGGCCATAGGGCGAAACAGCCACCCCCAGCCACCCCCGCTCAGCGACCGTTGAACGCGTCCTTCAACCGGGAGAACAGCCCCTGCTGCCCAGGCTGGAACTGCCCCTGAGGCCGCTCCTCGCCGCGCAGCTTGGCCAGCTCGCGCAGCAGCCGCTCCTGCTCGGGATCGAGCTTGGTCGGGGTCTGGACCTCGACGTGGACCACAAGGTCACCGCGCCCGCCGCCCCGCAGATGCGTGACGCCCCGCCCGTGCAGCGGAATCGACTGGCCGGACTGCGTGCCGGGCCGGATGTCGACCTCCTCCAGACCGTCGAGCGTCTCCAGCGGCACCTTCGTACCGAGGGACGCCGCCGTCATCGGGATGGTCACCGTGCAGTGCAGATCGTCCCCGCGCCGCTGGAAGGTCGGGTGCGGCAGCTCGTGGATCTCGACATACAGGTCACCGGCGGGCCCGCCACCGGGCCCGACCTCGCCCTCACCGGCCAGCTGGATCCGCGTGCCGTTGTCGACACCGGCCGGGATCTTCACGGTGAGCGTCCGCCGGGAGCGGACACGGCCGTCGCCGGCGCACTCCGGGCACGGCGTCGGAACGACGGTTCCGAAGCCCTGGCACTGCGGGCACGGACGCGAGGTCATGACCTGGCCCAGGAAGGACCGGGTCACCTGGGAGACCTCACCACGGCCGCGGCACATGTCACAGGTCTGCGCGGAGGTACCCGGCGCCGCTCCCTCACCGTTGCAGGTGGAGCAGACGATCGCCGTGTCGACCTGGATGTCCTTGGTCGTGCCGAAGGCCGCCTCGTTGAGCTCGATCTCCAGCCGGATCATCGCGTCCTGGCCGCGCCGCGTACGCGACCTCGGGCCGCGCTGGGACGCCGTACCGAAGAACGCGTCCATGATGTCGGAGAAGTTCCCGAAGCCGCCCGCCCCGAAGCCGCCCGCGCCACCGCCGCCGGCCTGCGAGAGCGGATCGCCGCCGAGGTCGTAGACCTGCTTCTTCTGCGGGTCCGACAACACCTCGTAGGCGGCGTTGATCTCCTTGAACCGCTCCTGGGTCTTCGGATCGGGGTTGACGTCCGGGTGCAGCTCGCGTGCGAGCCGCCGGAAGGCCTTCTTGATCTCTTCCTGCGACGCGTCGCGGCGCACGCCGAGAACGGCGTAGTAGTCCGTGGCCACCTACGACTCCGCCAGGATCTGTCCGACGTACCGTGCCACTGCGCGTACCGCTCCCATCGTTCCCGGGTAATCCATGCGGGTCGGTCCGACCACGCCGAGCTTGGCGACTGCCTCGCCGCCCGAACCGTAGCCGACCGAGACCACGGAGGTGGAGTTGAGTCCCTCGTGGGCGTTCTCGTGACCGATGCGGACGGTCATGCCCGAATCCTTCGCCTCGCCGAGCAGTTTGAGGAGCACGACCTGCTCCTCCAGCGCCTCGAGCACCGGCCGGATGGTGAGGGGAAAGTCATGTCCGAAGCGGGTGAGATTGGCGGTGCCGCCGATCATCAGCCGCTCCTCGTTCTCCTCGACGAGCGTCTCCAGGAGGGTGGAGAGCACCGTCGAGACCGTACCGCGGTCGTCCGCGTCGAACGCCTCGGGCAGATCCTCCACGAGCCGCGGCACATCGGCGAACCGGCGTCCGGCGACCCGGCTGTTGAGCCGCGCCCGCAGATCCGCCAGGGACGTCTCGCCGAAGGGCACGGGGCAGTCGACCATCCGCTGCTCGACCCGCCCGGTGTCCGTGATCAGCACGAGCATCACGCGCGCGGGGGCGAGCGAGAGCAGCTCCACGTGCCGCACCGTCGACCGCGTGAGCGACGGGTACTGCACGACGGCGACCTGCCGTGTCAGCTGCGCGAGCAGCCGGACCGTACGCGCCACCACGTCGTCGAGGTCGACGGCCCCCTCGAGGAAGTTCTGGATGGCGCGCCGCTCGGGCGCGCTCATCGGCTTGACGCCGGCCAGCTTGTCGACGAAGAGCCGGTAGCCCTTGTCGGTCGGGATCCGTCCGGCGCTGGTGTGCGGCTGCGCGATGAAGCCCTCGTCCTCCAGGGCCGCCATGTCGTTGCGGACCGTCGCCGGGGACACGCCGAGGTTGTGCCGCTCGGTGAGCGCCTTCGACCCCACCGGCTCCTCGGTGCCCACATAGTCCTGGACGATGGCGCGGAGCACCTGAAGCCTGCGTTCACTCAGCATCGCGCACACCTCCAGAACTCGTCCCCTTGGTGCCTTTCCTGGCACTCTGCGCGCGCGAGTGCCAGCGTTCCCCGGCCCAGTGTACGGCCGTGAGGTACACCGCGGGCAAGGCCGGTCCTGCGAGGTCGTGCCGACCAGGGGGCCACCGCTAGCGTCGCCGTATGACGGTGACTTGGGAAGAGCTCGGGTGGGAACGGCTGGCCGCCGGGGTCGGGCGGTGCCGGCTTCCGGTGTGGGACTGCACGGCCGGGCTGGTCGCCGGCCGGGGCGCGCTGCTGTTGATCGACGCGGGGTCGAGCCTGGCGGAGGGCACGCGGCTGCGGGCGCAGGCGGAGGCGCTCGCCGGTCACCGTGTGACCCATCTCGCTCTCACGCACCCGCACTTCGATCATGTCTTCGGCGCGGCGGCGTTCGCCGGGACAGAGGTCTTCGGCGCGGTGGGCATCGACACCGTGTTCGCGTACGAACGTGAGGAGCTGCGCGCGGACGCGGTGCGCAACGGGCTGGACACCGACGCGGCCGACGAGGCGGTGGAGGTGCTCGTCCCGCCCCGCCACCTCGTCTCCGGGGAGTGGACGCTCGACCTGGGCGCCGGCCGCCAGGTCCTGCTGGCGAACGTGGGCCCCGGCCACACGGCCCACGACCTCGCGGTCCTGGTCCCGGGCGAGCCGGAGGTGGTCTTCTGCGGCGACCTGGTCGAGGAGTCCGGCGAGCCCCAGGCGGGCCCCGACGCCGTACCGTCCCACTGGCCCGCCGCCCTCGACCGCCTGCTGGACCTGGGCGGCGAGGACGCGCTGTACGTGCCCGGTCACGGAGCGGCGGTGGACGCGGCGTTCGTACGGGCGCAGCGGGACGCGCTGGCGGCCCGTTTCGGCGTGTCGTGAGGACTCCCCGGCCGCTTCTCCTATCGTCATCCGAATGCGCCAGTACTCGCCGGACCTGACCCCGCCGTGGAAGAAGCCCAAGCCCGTGCCGGAGGTCCCGGCGGAGCCGGGCCTGGTGGTGGAGGAGCCCGGGACGGGCTTCTGCGGCGCGGTGATCCGCTGCGAGGCGGGCACGGTCACCTTGGAGGACCGCTTCGGCAAGCACCGGGTGTTCCCGATGGAACCGCGGGGCTTCCTCCTGGAAGGCCGGGTGGTGACACTGGTGAAGCCCTCCACCGGCCCGATACGCCCCACGCGCACGGCATCCGGCTCAGTGGCCGTCCCTGGCGCACGCGCACGCGTGGCCCGCGCCGGCCGCATCTACGTCGAGGGCCGGCACGACGCCGAACTGGTCGAGAAGGTCTGGGGCGACGACCTGCGCATCGAGGGCGTGGTCGTGGAGTACCTGGAGGGCGTGGACGACCTGCCGTCCATCGTGGCCGATTTCTCCCCCGGCCCGGACGCCCGCCTCGGCGTCCTCGTGGACCACCTGGTCCCCGGCACGAAGGAGTGGCGCATCGCGAAGTCGGTGACGAGCGAGTACGCGCTGGTCGTCGGCCACCCGTACATCGACATCTGGGAGGCGGTGAAGCCGTCGTCCCTGGGCATCGAGGCGTGGCCGCGGATCCCGCACGGCCAGGACTGGAAGACGGGGGTGTGCCGGGCGCTCGGATGGCCGGACAACACGGGCGCGGCGTGGCAGGGGATCCTGTCGCGGGTGCGCTCTTACAAGGACCTGGAGCCGGAGTTGCTGGGGAGGGTGGAGGAGCTGATCGACTTTGTTACGGCAGGTGGTGACGTCGGACGCCGGTGAGGGTTCCGAACTCGCTGGTGTCCAGTTCGAGGCCGAGCGGTTCCAGGGGAAGCAGGTCACCGAATTTCGTAATTCGCTGCGCTCGATAGTCAGCTACCTCACCGTCGCCGACAGGTTCGGTGAGCAAGACGCAATGCGCGACAATCGGGTCGATGATCAAGTAAGCAGGGATCTTGCCCGCCGCGTAGATGGAACGCTTGACCCCGTAGTCCCGGTCGACGCTTGTCTTGGAAACCACTTCGACCACCAACGTGATCAACTGGGACGGCAGCAGGCGCCCCGAGTCGGGGGCAACACCTCGTTCCAGCACCAACAGGTCCGGCACGGGCTCACTGGCCTCGTCGACGATGTCCACATCCGTCGTCTGAAGCCGTTCCCACTTCTTGCGTGGGATCTGGTCGTTCACGTCCGCCACGATCCGGTTGTGCACCAGATCGGGAGTGGCCATCATCACGATTTCCCCCCGGAGAAGCTCGACCTTGACGCCCCCCGGAGGCTCGAACTCCTCGAAGAACCTGGTCATCCCACGCTCGTCCACAGCGGTCATCTCCGTGGCCCTCCACATCCGCCGCGTCCTTTTGGCGGCAGCCTACGAACCAGGTTAGGGACCGAACCGCCGTTCCGCACCGATTCACTCGCCGGAGTGATCAGTCCACCAGATCCCTGACCACCGCATCCGCCAGCAACCGCCCCCGCAACGTCAGCACCGCACGCCCCTCCGCGTACGGACCGCCCTCCAGCAGCCCCTCCCCCAGCGCCCGCCGCGATGCCGCCAGCCCGTCCTCCCGCAGCAGCGACAGCGGCACCCCCTCCCGCAGCCGCAGCTCCAGCAGGATCCGCTCGACCCTGCGGTCCTCCTCCGACAGGACCTCACGGCCTGCCCCCGGCGACCGCCCCGCCGCAAGCGCCGCCGCGTACGCTCCCGGATGCTTCACGTTCCACCACCGCACCCCGCCCACGTGCGAGTGCGCCCCCGGCCCCGCGCCCCACCAGTCCGCGCCCCGCCAGTACAGCTCGTTGTGCAGGCAGCGCCCGGCCTCCGAAGTGGCCCAGTTCGACACCTCGTACCAGTCGAAGCCCGCCGCGGACAGGACCGACTCCGCGATCAGGTACCGGTCCGCATGCACGTCGTCGTCCGTCATCGGGACCTCGCCCCTGCGGATCCGGCGGGCCAGCTGTGTGCCCTCCTCGACGATCAGCGCGTATGCCGAGACGTGGTCCGGTCCGGCTCCGATCGCCGCCTCCAGCGACGCCCGCCAGTCGTCGTCCGACTCCCCCGGCGTGCCGTAGATCAGGTCCAGGTTGACGTGTTCGAAGCCCGCCGACCGGGCCTCCGCCACGCACGCCTCCGGGCGCCCCGGCGTGTGCGTGCGGTCCAGCACCTTCAGCACGTGCTGTCTCGCGCTCTGCATGCCGAAGGAGATCCGGTTGAAGCCGCCCTGCCGGAGCTCGGCCAGGTACCCGGGGTCCACCGACTCCGGGTTCGCCTCCGTCGTCACCTCCGCGTCCGCCGCGAGCCCGAACTCGTCCCGGATCGCCCCCAGCATCCGTACGAGATCAGCGGCGGCCAGCAGCGTGGGCGTACCGCCGCCCACGAAGACCGTGCGGACCTCGCGCGGGTCGTCGCCGAGCACCTTGCGGGCCAGCCGGATCTCGTCGATCAGCGTGTCCGCGTAGTTGTCGCGGGACGCGAGGACCCCGCCCGTGCCGCGCAGCTCCGTCGCCGTGTAGGTGTTGAAGTCGCAGTACCCGCAGCGGGTCGCGCAGTACGGGACGTGCAGGTAGAAGCCGAGGGGACGCTCGCCGGCCCCGGCGAGCGCGCGGGCGGGCAGCGCGCCGTCGTCGGGGACGGGCTCGCCGTCGGGGAGTGCGGAAGGCATGTCCTCCATTGTCCAGCAACCGCGAGAAGTCCTACTCCGCCTGCAGCACCAGCAGCGCCAGATCGTCCTCCGGCGGCTGCCCGCCGAACTCGTGCACCAGCCGCCTGATCCGCTCCGCGATCAGGTCCGCGTCCAGCCCCACGCACCCGGCGAACGCCGTCGCGAGCCCGTCCCCGTCGTCGAACTGGCGCGAGCCGGAACGCCGCTCCGTCACCCCGTCCGTCACGCACAGCAGGCTGTCCCCGGCCCGCAGCTCGAACGTTTCGCTCGTGTACGTCGCGTCCTCGACGACCCCGAGGAGCGTCTGCGGCTGCGCGGCCGTGCGGAC
The DNA here is from genome assembly GCF_040782645.1 of Streptomyces sp. HUAS ZL42. Lineage (GTDB taxonomy): Bacteria > Actinomycetota > Actinomycetes > Streptomycetales > Streptomycetaceae > Streptomyces. Next base: position 6,378,199 of record NZ_CP160403.1, on the reverse strand, counting down.
ACTCCCGTCCGGTCCGAGAATCAGCGGCAGAGGATGCCCGGCCGACGCGAGGGTGCAGCGGACACCTCCGGCGAAGGGGACCAGCTCGCCGTACAACAGGGAGAGGAAACGCGTCTGGGGGCCGTCTCCCGGCGCGGCGGGTCCGACCAGCGCCCTCGCCGCCGCGTCCGCGGCCTCCGTGGCGTCGTCGAGGAGGAGCTGGTTGAGGCGGTCGAGGACGTCGGCCACTCCGTAGCCCTCGCGGGCCAGCAGCCGCAGCCACGGCCGGGCGAGTCCGATGACGACGGCGGCCTCGGGGCCCTTGCCCTGCACATCGCCGACGGCGAAGCACCAGCGGCCGTCGTCGGCCGGGAACAGGTCGTAGAAGTCACCGCTCGGGCCGCCCTTGTCGCACGGTTCGTAGACCAGGGCGCTGCGCACCCCGGGGATCTCGGCGACCGCGCCGGGCAGCAGCCCGCGCTGCAGGACGGCGCTGATGGTGGCCTGCCGGGCGTACTGGCGGGCCGCGCCGATGGCGAGCGCCACCCGGCGGCTGAGGTCCTCGACGAGCCCGGTGACCTCGTCGGGGAAGCGCAGCAGGCCGGCCCGGCCGATGACGAGCGTGCCCAGCGGGCGGCCGCCCGCGACGAGGCGGTAGGCGAGAGCCGCGCCGTCCGGTCCGGGCACGCCCCGTTCCGCGTGCGCCCCCGGCTCCGCCGGCGTGCTCAGCGCCTCCGGCCAGGGGTAGGGAACCGGACCTGACCGTGTCGTGTCGGCGGGGCGCGGCGGGTCCTTCTCCAGGGCCCGGCGCAGTTCCTCGATGCGGTTCTCGCTGCCGTGCCAGACCCGGGCCAGCCGCGGTCCGGATCCGCCCGTCCCGTCGACGGCCCAGCCGCGGCCGGTGACCTCGTCCTCCAGCCACACCGCGCACCAGTCCGCCAGGCGCGGCACGATCAGCTGGCCGGTGAGCGCGGCGACCAGGTCCTCGTCGAGCTGCCCGGCGAGCAGGTCGGAGGCCTCGGCGAGGAAGGACAGGGCACCGCGGTTGAGCCAGTCCCGGTCGCGCTCGGGGCGGTGGGGGTGCCCCCGCTCGAGCGCGGCCGAGAACGGGGGAGGCTCCGGGGCGAGGGCCTCCGCGAGGTGCAGGCCTCCCCCGAGGGCGCCCTCGGCGTCGTACACCTCGCTCGTCTCGTACCCGTGGGCGGGCAGCCGCGCCCACACCGTCTTGGCGCCGCGGCGGTAGGTGACGCCCCAGGCCTGCGAGAGCGCGGCGACGAGGCGCAGGCCGCGTCCGTACTCCTGTGCCTCGTGCGACGGTTCGCCGTCGCCGTCGCGAGGGGCGCGCGAGGCGTGGTGGTCGGAGACCTCGACGACCAGGGCGCACGCCTCCTGCGCCGGTTCGAGCCGGCACACCAGCTCGACATCGGTGCCGGCGTGGACGACGGCGTTGGTGACGAGTTCACTGACGACCAGCGTGGCCTCGTCGGTCAGGCGGTCGGAGAGGTGCTCGCTGCCCGGCAGCCCGAGGCCGACCCACTCCCGGACGGCCGAGCGCACGAGCGCGCGGGCGGATCCGGGTGCGAGGGAGCTCCCCGAGAGGGTCGCGCACGCCTGCGGACACGGGTGCCCGGCGGGCGCGTGCCCCTCCGAGGCATGCGCAGGCACATCAGAGGCACGGGAAAGAGTCTCCCGTTGCGTCGGAATGGCCCCCATGGACAGCTCCCCGAGCAGTTCGGACGAATACGCCTCGGTCGATGCCGACAGAGTGACAGACTGACCCCGCCCATAAGCGCCGAGTTACCGAAGTGGGCCGTCATGAGTGAGAACAGTGCTACGCAAGTGCTCGAAGACGAACAGAAAGAGGGTCAGATTCGAGCATCGGATCTGCGTCCGCTTCTCGCCGCGATGACCGCCGCGCGCGACGGCGACTTCACGAAGGTGCCGGAGACGGGCCACGGGATCGTGGCCGAACTCACCGCGACGTTCAACCAGATCCTCGACCGCAGCACCCACTTCAACGCGGAGACGCAGCGCGTCAAACGGGAACTGGTGCGGCACGGCCGGCTCGACGAACGGCTCTCGGCCAGCCCCGGGCAGGGGGCCTGGACCTCCCGGGTCAACGACGTGAACCAGCTGCTCGACGCCCTGGTGGCCCCGGCGGCGAACGCCACCCGGGTCCTGGACGCGGTGGCCGGCGGCGACCTGACCCAGCGGGTGGACCTGCACGACGGCAGCCGGCAGTTACGCGGTGATCTACGGCGGCTCGGGCGGGCCGTGAACAAGATGGTCGACCAGCTCTCGCTGTTCACCGGCGAGGTGACCCGGGTCGCCCGCGAGGTCGGCACCGAGGGGCGGCTCGGCGGGCGCGCCAAGGTGCAGGGGCTCTCGGGCAGTTGGCGGGACGTGACCGAGGCGGTCAACACGATGGCGTCCCGGCTGACCGCGCAGGTGCGCGACATCGCCCTGGTGACCACGGCCGTGGCCCGCGGTGACCTGACCCGCACGGTCACGGTCGAGGCGACCGGCGAACTGCTCGAACTGAAGCTGACCGTGAACACGATGGTCGACCAGCTCTCCGCCTTCGCCGACGAGGTCACACGAGTGGCCCGCGAGGTCGGCACCGAGGGCCAGTTGGGCGGCCGCGCCCAGGTGCGGGGCGTCAGCGGGGTCTGGAAGGACCTCACCGACAACGTCAACTTCATGGCCTCGAACCTGACCTCGCAGGTCCGCAACATCGCCCAGGTCACCACCGCCGTCGCCAACGGCGATCTGAGCCAGAAGATCACGGTCGACGCACAGGGCGAGATCCTCGAGCTGAAGTCGACCATCAACACGATGGTCGACCAGCTCTCCGCCTTCGCCGACGAGGTCACACGCGTGGCCCGCGAGGTCGGCACCGAGGGCAACCTCGGCGGACGCGCGCAGGTGCGGGGGGTCTCCGGCGTCTGGAAGGACCTCACCGACAACGTCAACTTCATGGCGGACAACCTCACTTCGCAGGTCCGCAACATCGCCCTGGTGTCCACCGCCGTGGCGCAGGGCGACCTCGGCAAGAAGATCACGGTCGAGGCGAAGGGCGAGATCCTCGAGCTGAAGTCGACGATCAACACGATGGTGGACCAGCTCTCCGCCTTCGCGGACGAGGTCACACGCGTGGCCCGCGAGGTCGGCACCGAGGGCAACCTCGGCGGTCAGGCCCAGGTGCGGGGGGTCTCCGGCGTCTGGAAGGACCTCACCGACAACGTCAACTTCATGGCGCTGAACCTCACTTCGCAGGTCCGCAACATCGCCCAGGTCACCACCGCCGTCGCCAACGGCGACCTCTCCAAGAAGATCACGGTCGACGCCCGCGGCGAGATCCTCGAGCTGAAGGACACCGTCAACACGATGGTGGAGCAGCTGCGCGCCTTCGCCGACGAGGTGACCCGCGTGGCCCGCGAGGTCGGCACCGACGGCCGGCTGGGCGGTCGCGCCCAGGTGCTGGGCGTCTCGGGCGTCTGGCGGGACCTGACCGACAACGTCAACTACATGGCGGACAACCTCACTTCACAGGTCCGCAACATCGCCCAGGTGGCGACGGCGGTGGCGCAGGGCGATCTGTCGAAGAAGATCGACGTGGACGCCCGCGGTGAGATCCTGGAGCTGAAGACCACCATCAACACGATGGTCGACACGCTGTCCTCCTTCTCCTCCGAGGTCACACGCGTGGCCCGCGAGGTGGGTTCCGAGGGCCAACTGGGCGGCCAGGCAAGGGTCGAGGGTGTGTACGGCACCTGGAAGCGCCTGACGACGAACGTGAACGAGCTCGCGCTGAACCTCACCACCCAGGTCCGCGCGATCGCCGAGGTGGCGTCGGCGGTGGCCCAGGGCGACATGTCCCGTTCGATCACCGTGGAGACGCAGGGCGAGGTCGCCGAGCTGAAGGACAACATCAACCTGATGGTGGCCAACCTCCGCGAGACCACCCGCGCGAAGGACTGGCTGGAGTCGAACCTGGCCCGTCTGGCCGCCCTCATGCAGGGCCACCGGGACCTGATGGAGGTCGCCGACCTGATCCTGCGCGAGCTGACCCCGCTGGTGAACGCGCAGTACGGCGCGTTCTACCTGGCCGACCCGGAGGAGGACGGCGCCTCCCTGCGCACCACCGTCCCGACGAAGGGCCTGGCCTTCATCGCCGGATACGGAGCGGCGCAGGGCGCGACCGTCGAGACCGGCGGTCTGCCGGTGCACGGTCTGGTGGCGCAGGCGGCCCGTGAGAAGAAGCGCATCCTGGTGGAAGAGGCCCCGCCGGACTACATCAAGATCAACAGCGGGTTGGGCGAGGCCGCCCCGACCACCATCGTCATCATCCCGATCCTCTTCGAGGACAAGCTCCTCGGCGTGGTCGAGCTGGCGTCCTTCTCCCGCTTCTCCGATGTGCACCTGGCGTTCTTCGACCAGTTCGTGAACACCATCGGCGTCGCGATCAACACCATCATCGCCAACTCCCGTACGGAGTCCCTGCTCGGCGAGTCCCAGCGTCTGGCCATGCAGCTCCAGGAACGCTCGGACGAACTCCAGAAGCAGCAGGCGGAGTTGCAGCGCTCGAACGCGGAGCTGGAGGAGAAGGCGGCCCTGCTGGCGACGTCGTCGCAGTACAAGTCGGAGTTCCTGGCGAACATGTCGCACGAACTGCGCACACCGCTGAACTCGCTCCTGATCCTGGCCCGCCTGCTGTCCGACAACCCCGACGGCCATCTCACCGACCAGGAGGTGCAGTTCGCCACCACGATCCACCGCTCGGGCTCCGACCTCCTCCAGCTGATCAACGACATCCTGGACCTGTCGAAGATCGAGGCGGGCCGGATGGACGTACGCCCGAAGAAGCTGCCGCTGATCAAGCTGCTCGACTACGTCCACGCCACGTTCCGCCCGCTCACCCTGGACCGGGGGCTCGCCTTCGAGGTGACGGTGGGCGAGGGCGTACCGCGCGAGATGTACTCGGACGAGCAACGGCTCCAGCAGATCCTGCGCAACCTGCTCTCCAACGCGATCAAGTTCACCGCGACGGGCCGGGTGGAGCTGCGGGTGAACCGGGTGGACGACCCCGAGCGGCAATATGTGCGCGACAGCGACGAGGTGGTCGCGTTCGCCGTGTCCGACACGGGCATCGGCATCGCGCGGGAGAAACTCCCGGTGATCTTCGAGGCGTTCCAGCAGGCCGACGGCACCACCAACCGCAAGTACGGCGGCACGGGCCTCGGCCTGTCCATCAGCCGGGAGATCGCGGGCCTGCTGGGCGGCCGTATCGTCGCGGAGAGCGAACCGGGCAAGGGCTCCACCTTCACCCTGTACGTCCCCGTCGTCAGCCCGGGTCACACGGCGACCGGCCCGGCCCTCGACGACCGTCCCGCGCCGCAGCCGGAGCTGATGCCGGGCGAGCCGTTCCCGGCGACGCACGACACGGACGACTCGTGGCCGGCCCCCACCAAGCTGGAGGCCTGGAAGGCGGGCCGGGCGGGGCAGGTCCTGGCCGGGCGCCGCGTACTGATCGTGGACGACGACATCCGCAACGTCTTCGCCCTCACCCACGTCCTGGGCCGCGTCGGCATGCCGGTCCTCTACGCGGAGAACGGCCGCGAGGGAATAGAGACACTGGAGCGCAACCCGGACGTCGAACTCGTCCTGATGGACATCATGATGCCGGAGATGGACGGCTACGAGACCATCGCCGCCATCCGCCGCACCCCGCGCTGGACCGGGCTGCCCATCGTCGCGCTGACCGCGAAGGCGATGCCGGGAGACCGGGAGAAGTCGATCGCACGGGGCGCCAACGACTACGTACCCAAGCCGGTGGACGTCGACCAACTGCTCACGGTCGTCTGTGCCCTCCTGGACCCTGAGAGCGCGGAGCCGGGGGCTGAAGCGCCCGGGACGCGAAGCACGCAGGAGGACGACACGGACCCGGAGGGGAGTGCCGACGTCGAGGAGGCGACAACCGAATGAGGCACCGTCACGATGAGCGCTGAGGAAACGACCGACGAGCGCGCAGGCATCCTCCTCGTGGACGACATGGAGGACAACCTGATCGCGCTGGAGGCCGTCCTGGGGTCCCTCAACCAGCCGCTGGTACGCGCACGTTCGGGCGAGGAGGCGATGAAGGCACTGCTGCGGCAGCGGTTCGCCCTCGTCCTGCTCGACGTCCGCATGCCGGGCATGGACGGATTCGAGACGGCCGCCAACATCAAACGTCTCGACCAGACCAAGGACGTCCCGATCATCTTCCTGACGGGGGCCGAGGACGACTCGGGCTACGCCTTCCGCGGCTACGCGACGGGCGCGGCGGACTACCTGACGAAGCCTTTCGACCCGTGGGTGCTACGGGCCAAGGTGAGCGTGTTCCTGGACCTGCACCGCAAGAACAGGCAGCTGGAACGACTGCTGGCGAGGGAACAGGCGCACAGCGCACAGCTGAACACCAGGCTGGCGGCCCTGGAGGAGCAGCTGGGGGGTGACAGACTCCCGGACCTGTCAGAGTTACGGACACAGGTCCGGGAGATACGCCGGCTGGTGGCAAGGGACGCGTGAACTGACCCCGAAGGGGCGCGGCCCTACGCCTCGCGCGCCCCCTCATACATCTCTTCGATGAGGTGCTTGTACTCCTTCTCGACAACAGGTCGCTTCAGCTTCAGGCTCGGCGTGATCTCACCGTGCTCCACATCGAGATCCCTCGGCAGCAACCGGAACTTCTTGATCGTCTGCCACCGCTGAAGCCCCTCGTTGAGCTGCTTCACGTACCCCTCGACCATCGCCACCGTCGCGGGCGCGGCGACGACATCGGCGTACGACTTGCCCTCGAGCCCGTTCTCCGCCGCCCACTGCAGGATCGACACCTCGTCCAGCGCGATGAGCGCACTGCAGAAGTTCCGGTCGGCCCCGTGCACGAGGATGTTGGAGACGTACGGGCACACCGCCTTGAACTGGCCCTCGACCTCCGTGGGCGCGATGTACTTGCCGCCGGAGGTCTTGAAGAGGTCCTTCTTGCGGTCGGTGATGCGCAGGTAGCCGTCGGGCGACAGCTCGCCGATGTCGCCGGTGTGGAACCAGCCGTCCGCTTCCAGGACCTCGGCGGTCTTGTCGGGCAGACCGTGGTAGCCCTCCATGACGCCAGGGCCGCGCAGCAGGATCTCGCCGTCGTCGGCGATGCGCACCTCGCAGCCGGGCAGCGGCTTGCCGACCGTGCCGGTGCGGTAGGCCTCGCCGGGGTTGACGAAGGAGGCCGCGGAGGTCTCGGTCAGGCCGTAACCCTCGAGGATGTGGATGCCCGCGCCGGAGAAGAAGTAGCCGATCTCCGGGGCGAGGGCGACGGAACCGGACACGCAGGCGCGCAGGTTGCCGCCGAACGCCTCGCGGATCTTGGCGTAGACGAGCGCGTCGGCGACCTTGTGCTTTGCGCCGAGCCCGAAGGGGACGGAGGCCGTGCCGGTGCGCCGGAAGTTGTCCTGGGCGGTCTTCGCGTACTCACGGGCGACCTCGGCGGCCCATCGGAAGATCTTGTACTTCGCGCCGCCGCCCGCGCGGGCCTTGTTCGCGATGCCGTTGTAGACCTTCTCGAAGATGCGCGGCACGGCGGCCATGTACGTCGGCTGCACGACCGGCAGATTCTCGATGATCTTGTCGACGCGGCCGTCGACGGCGGTGACGTGACCGACCTCGATCTGGCCGGAGGTGAGCACCTTGCCGAAGACGTGGGCGAGCGGCAGCCACAGGTACTGCACGTCCTCGCTGCTGATCAGCCCGGTCGCGGCGATCGCCTTCGCCATGTACGACCAGTTGTCGTGCGGGAGGCGCACACCCTTGGGCCGGCCGGTGGTGCCGGAGGTGTAGATGAGGGTGGCGAGCTGATCGGAGGTGATCGCGCCGACCCGCTCCTTGATCAGGTCGGGGTCCTTCTCCAGGCGCGCGGCGCCGCGCTTCTCCAGCTCGTCGAGGGTGAGGATCCAGTCGGCGGTCTCGACGCCGGCCGGGTCGATGACGACGACATGCGTGAGGTCGGGCAGCTCGGCACGCTTCTCGACCGCCTTGGCGAGCTGTGCCGCGTCCTCGGCGATCAGCACCCTGCTCTCGGAGTCGGAGAGGATGAAGGCCGACTCGTCTGCGTTGGTCTGCGGGTAGACGGTGGTCGTGGCCGCCCCGCCGCACATGATGCCGAGGTCGGCGAGGATCCACTCGATCCGGGTGGATGAGGCCAGGGCGACCCGCTGCTCGGGCTGCACGCCCAGCTCGATGAGTCCGGCCGCGATCGCGAAGACCCGCTCGGCGGCCTGCGCCCAGCTCAGTGACTTCCAGTCGTCCGGACCCTGACCGGAGGCGGGAGGTACGGGGTACCGGTACGCCTCGGCGTCCGGCGTGGCCGCCACGCGCTCCAGGAAGAGGCCCGCCACGGACGGCGGACGGTTCTCGATCAGTGTCTGTGTGTCGCTCACGACATCCTCCGGGGCCCGCGAAGGCGCGGCTGGCTCAGTGCGGCTGGTTTCACTTACGCGCTGTATCACTCACACGCGGTTGTTTAACTCGCGAGTAACTATCGAGCAGGGATCAGATTAAAGGGCGACCGTCCTGTACGTAAGGGCCCGCGCCCTGTCACTTTCTACAGAGAGCGACCTTACGCACGCGTAGGGGCCCGCCGCACGTCGCGCGGCGGACCCCGATGTGCCCGCTCTGGGGTCGCAACCTGCCGTTACCGTCGGTTACTTCTTGCCCTTGGCCGAGCCCGCGCTGTCGTCACTGCTCAGTACGGCGATGAAGGCCTCCTGCGGAACCTCCACGGAACCCACCATCTTCATCCGCTTCTTGCCCTCCTTCTGCTTCTCCAGCAGCTTCCGCTTGCGGGAGATGTCGCCGCCGTAGCACTTGGCGAGGACGTCCTTGCGGATGGCGCGGATGGTCTCACGGGCGATGACCCGCGACCCGATGGCGGCCTGGACGGGCACCTCGAAGTTCTGCCGCGGGATGAGTTCCCTGAGCTTGGCAACGAGCCGTACGCCATATGCGTAGGCCTGGTCCTTGTGGGTGATCGCCGAGAAGGCGTCGACCTTGTCGCCGTGCAGCAGGATGTCGACCTTGACCAGGCTCGAGGACTGCTCCCCGGTGGGCTCGTAGTCCAGGGACGCGTACCCGCGGGTCTTGGACTTCAGCTGGTCGAAGAAGTCGAAGACGATCTCGGCGAGGGGAAGCGTGTAGCGGATCTCGACACGGTCCTCGGAGAGGTAGTCCATGCCGAGCAGGCTGCCGCGCCGGGTCTGGCACAGCTCCATGATCGCGCCGATGAACTCGGTGGGCGCGAGGATCGTGGCCCGCACCACCGGCTCGAAGACCTCGTCGATCTTCCCCTCGGGGAACTCGCTCGGGTTGGTGACGACGTGCTCGGTGCCGTCCTCCATGATCACGCAGTAGACCACGTTGGGCGCGGTGGCGATCAGGTCGAGCCCGAACTCGCGCTCCAGCCGCTCGCGGATCACGTCGAGGTGGAGCAGGCCCAGGAAGCCGACGCGGAAGCCGAAGCCGAGGGCGGCGGAGGTCTCCGGCTCATAGACCAGCGCGGCGTCGTTGAGCTGCAGCTTGTCCAGGGCCTCGCGCAGCTCGGGGTAGTCGGAGCCGTCCAGCGGATACAGGCCGGAGAAGACCATCGGCTTCGGGTCCTTGTAGCCGCCGAGGGCCTGAGTCGCGCCCTTGACCTGGCTGGTGACGGTGTCACCGACCTTGGACTGGCGGACGTCCTTCACACCGGTGATCAGATAGCCCACCTCGCCGACGCCGAGGCCGTCGGCAGGGAGCATCTCGGGCGAGTTGGTCCCGATCTCCAGCAGCTCGTGCGTGGCGCCCGTGGACATCATCCGGATGCGCTCGCGCTTGTTGAGCTGACCGTCGATGACACGGACGTACGTGACCACGCCCCGGTACGAGTCGTACACCGAGTCGAAGATCATCGCGCGGGCGGGCGCGTCCTTGACCCCGACCGGCGCCGGGATGTCCCGGACCACCTTGTCGAGCAGCGCGTCGACGCCGAGGCCGGTCTTGGCGGAGACCCGCAGCACGTCGTCGGGCTCGCAGCCGACGAGGTTGGCGAGTTCCTCGGCGAACTTCTCGGGCTGCGCGGCCGGCAGGTCGATCTTGTTGAGCACCGGGATGATCGTGAGGTCGTTCTCCATCGCCAGGTAGAGGTTGGCGAGGGTCTGGGCCTCGATGCCCTGGGCGGCGTCGACGAGGAGGACGGTCCCCTCGCAGGCGGCCAGCGACCGCGAGACCTCGTACGTGAAGTCGACGTGCCCCGGGGTGTCGATCATGTTGAGGATGTGCGTGTTGCCCGGATCGTGGGTGGGGGCCCACGGCAGACGCACCGCCTGGGACTTGATCGTGATGCCGCGCTCACGCTCGATGTCCATGCGGTCGAGGTACTGAGCACGCATCTGCCGCTGCTCGACCACACCGGTCAGCTGGAGCATCCGGTCGGCGAGCGTGGACTTGCCGTGGTCGATGTGCGCGATGATGCAGAAATTGCGGATCAGAGCCGGGTCGGTACGGCTCGGCTCGGGCACATTGTTAGGGGTCGCGGGCACGCAGGGTCCTGTCTCTTGAGGCGCCTTATGCCTCGGGTCGGATCGATACGTAGCCTCCATGGTCCCATGCGCGGGGACCAGGGACCGGTTTGGGCCGCTCTCCGCACCACTGGTAGTGTGGATGGCTGTGTCTCATGCCCTCTCAGCGCGAGGCACGTCTCAAGAAATCACCTGGTACGGGACCTTCGCGGACCCGTGCCTGAACCTGAAAAGGCTCATTCGTGGCGAACATCAAGTCCCAGATCAAGCGGATCAAGACCAACGAGAAGGCCCGGCTGCGCAACAAGGCCGTCAAGTCCTCCCTGAAGACCGCGATCCGCAAGGCCCGTGAGGCCGCTGCCGCGGGTGACGTCGAGAAGGCCACCGAGCTCCAGCGCGCCGCGTCGCGTGCGCTCGACAAGGCCGTCTCGAAGGGCGTCATCCACAAGAACCAGGCTGCCAACAAGAAGTCGGCGCTGGCTTCGAAGGTCGCGTCCCTCAAGGGCTGACCTTTCTCTTGATCTGACCGCCGGAAGGACCCAGAGCGGGCCCTCTCTCATCCGCTCCCGACCGGCATCCCACAGATCCACGCGCGGCCTGCGTTCGCCACGCGGGCGTGGATCCAGCAGCTTGAACCCGAAGGCCCCGGCCTCCCGCTCTTCCCCGGAGCGGGTGCCGGGGCCTTCGGCCTGGACAGGAGGCCCGGGGGTCACGACCAGAAGTCGTTGGCCTTGTCGATGTCCGCCACGCACTCGTCGAGGTCGGTGGCCTTCTCCCCCACGATCCGGAAGACGATGCCTCCCGTCTCGTCGATGCGCTTGCCCTGGCGCTCGGCGGTGAAGCGGTGCACGGACACGGCGTGGCCGCGGCCGTCGACGAGAATGTTGCGCAGTTCGACCTGCATCGTCCCGCCCGTCTCCTCGAAGAGCCGGCCGTACATCTCGATGACCGCGTCCTGTCCCTTGTAGTCGCCCGAGAGTGGGTGACTGCCGGGCACATGGTGCGTACAGTCCCCCGACAACACGCCGCGCAAGGTTTCCATGTCACCTCGCGAGAATGCTTCGTAGCCCTTGCGGACGAGCGCTGCGTGCGGGTGTTCAGCCATGATCATCGCCACCTCTCCGTCGCTTCGGCGAGCTGCGGCTGATACACCCGATTGTCCTCTTCGCCCCCGCCCCGTCGACTCGATCACGGACGTAGATGCGCTACGCCCGCCCCCTGGACCGCGCCGCGCGCGCGATGGTGACGACGGCCTTCTCCAGGGCGTACTCGGGGTCGTCCCCGCCGCCCTTCACCCCCGCGTCGGCCTCGGCCACGGCCCGCAGCGCGACGGCCACCCCGTCCGGCGTCCAACCGCGCATCTGCTGGCGCACCCGGTCGATCTTCCACGGCGGCATGCCCAGCTCGCGCGCGAGGTCGGCGGGGCGCCCACCACGCGCGGAGGACAGCTTGCCGATCGCCCGCACGCCCTGCGCGAGCGCGCTCGTGATCATCACGGGTGCGACGCCGGTGGCCAGCGACCACCGCAACGCCTCCAGCGCCTCCGCGGCCCGCCCTTCGACCGCCCGGTCCGCGACGGTGAAGCTCGACGCCTCGGCCCGCCCCTTGTAGTACCGCCCGACGACGGCCTCGTCGATGGTCCCCTCGACGTCGGCGACGAGCTGCGCCACGGCCGACGCCAGCTCCCTGAGATCGCTCCCGATCGCATCGACGAGCGCCTGGCACGCCTCGGGGGTGGCGGACCGCCCGAGCGTACGGAACTCACCCCGCACGAAGGCCAGCCGGTCCGCCGGCTTGGTCATCTTCGGACAGGCCACCTCCCGCGCGCCCGCCTTGCGCACGGCGTCCAGCAACCCCTTGCCCTTGGCTCCACCCGCGTGCAGCAGCACGAGGGTGATCTCCTCGGCGGGCGCCCCGAGATACGCCTTCACGTCCTTGACCGTGTCGGCCGACAGGTCCTGCGCGTTGCGTACGACCACGACCTTGCGCTCCGCGAAGAGCGAGGGGCTGGTCAGCTCGGCGAGCGTGCCCGGCTGCAACTGGTCCGGGGTCAGGTCACGTACGTCCGTGTCGGCGTCGGCGGCCCTGGCGGCGGCCACCACCTCCTGCACGGCACGGTCGAGCAGGAGGTCCTCCTGGCCCACGGCAAGCGTCACCGGGGCGAGAGGGTCGTCATTCGCAGTCTTCCTGGCCATCGCGCCAAGCATCCCACGCGCCACTGACAACGGCCCCGCCCCGCCACCCGGACGAAGCCCGCCCCGCCGTGACTACGGCTCCTCCCGCCACCCGTCCCACTCCCCCACGAACGCGTCCAGCTCCCCGGGATCCAGCCGCTCCCCCTCGTCCCGCAGGACGACGAGCCACTGCGCGTCCTCGGCGTCGTCCTCCCCGGCCAGGGCGTCCCTTACGAGCTGTGGCTCCTCCACGATCCCGAATCGCTCCCCGAGCGCCTCCACCACCTCTTCCGCGGCGTCACGGTCGGGCAGCACCAGCACATGTTTCACATCACTCACGGAGCCATTGTCGGCCCCCGCACACGACAGCCGGGCCCCGCCCCCGGCCTCAGCTCCTGCGCACGACCTGCACGTCCAGCTCGATACCGATGCTCGGTCCCACCACCGCGATACCCCGCGCCAGCATCGTCTGCCAGCTCACCGTGAAGTCGTCCCGGCGCAGTTCGGTGGTGGCCCGGCACGCTGCCCGCACCTCGCCCTCCATCCCGTTCCCGAGCCCGAGGTACTCCGTGTCGAGCGTGACCGTGCGCGTCACCCCGTGCAACGACAGCGCCCCGGTGACGGCCCACCGGCTGCCGCCCCTGTGGACGAACCGGTCGCTGTAGAACTCGAGCGTCGGAAACCGCTGGACGTCCAGGAAGTCCGCCGACCGAAGGTGGTCGTCGCGCATCCGCACGTTCGTGTCGATGGACGCCGCGTCGATCACCACGTGCATCGCCGACTGCTCCACCGGATCGGCGATCCGGACGACCCCCGCGAAGGTGTTGAACCGCCCGTGAATCCGGGCCAGTCCGATGTGCCGCGCGGTGAAGGCGATCGACGAATGCGTCGGCTCGATCTCCCAGTCGCCCGGCGCCGGTGGCTCCGGCGGATGGGCCGGCTGGAGCGTCACATCGCCCAGCGAGGCGAGCGAGTTCTCACCGACGAGGGCGGTCGCCCGGTACGGCGTGTACCCGTCGGCGGACACCGCGAGCTTGTACTCCCCCGCCGGAACCGTCGCCACGAACGACCCGTAGGGATCCGTACCACCGCTGACCACCTTGCGCCCCATGGCGTCGCTGACCGCGAACTCCGCATGCGCCACCGGTGCGTTGACCGGATCCAGCACCCGGCAGCTCAGCACCCCGGCACTCGGCGGGGTCTGCAGCGCCGCCAGGGGACTCGTCCGTTGCACCCGGTTCGTTCGGTTTCCCAGCCAGCGGCCGATCATCTGCGCCCACCCTTGTGCGACTTGACCCCGTTGTCGGGGATGCATTCGACCACCGCTGAGGCTTTCGAGGCAACTCGGAACCACATCACGGGAATCCAGCAGAAGTGCTGGGACTACGCAGAAGTAACCCTATGTGCCCGAAGTAAAGAATCAGTCATCCCGGTTGCGCTCACCCACCGTCGGCACCGACGTCAGCTCGATCCCGAACCGGTCCCGGTACTCCGCGAGCACCTCCTCGTCCGTGCCCAACTCCCGCTCCTCACGCGCCCCGTCCGCCGCCGTCACCGTCAGCCGCCGTCCGCTGAGCGTGATCCTCCCTCCCTCCTCGGTGACGCGCGAGCAGACCAGCGACTGCGTGAAGTGCGACGTCGGGGAGGTCGTGTGCCACCAGGCCCCGGCCACGAAGTCGCCCAGCACCCGGGGCCGCACCTCCAGGCGGTACTCCGGTCTGCCGTTGCGGACGACGTCCAAGTCCGCCACCTCGACCGACCCGGCGACACCGCCCCGCGCTCCCGCAGCGTCCGGCCCCGCCGCGACGATCCGGAACACCCCACCGGGGTCCACCTGCTCACCCCGCTCCTCGAAGGCCAGCGGGTAGTGGCTGTGCGCCCCGAACCCCACATCGGCCAGCCACTCGCCCGCGTCCACCGTCCGCACCCGCAGCGCGAGATGGTCGTACGGGATCCCGAGGCGGCCCTCCTCCCCGTGGACGCGCGCCGCGAGCAGCGTGACGTCGAACCCCAGCGTGGCGAGCAGCGCCCCGAACGCCCCGTTCAGTTCGTAGCAGAACCCTCCCCGCCCCGCCCCCAGCAACTTGTCCAGCAGCCGCTTCTCCTCCAGCACGATCTCCTCGCCGAGGTGGATCGACAGGTTCTCGAAGGGCACCGTCTGCAGGTGGCGCAGGTGCAGCTCGCGCAGCACGTCGACGGTGGGCCACGCCGGGTGCGCGACGCCCAGGCGGCGGAGGTAGGCATCAACCTGTGCGGGATTCATGACCTCAGTCTCGCGCCACCCGCAACTCCCCGCCCCTCCCGGCCACCGCCAGCGCCCCGTCCTGGTCCGTCCGCAGCACCTGTGCGCCCCCGGCCCGCAACGCCGCGACCGTGCCGGGAGCCGGGTGCCCGTACGGGTTGTCCGCCCCGCACGAGATCAACGCCAGCCGCGGAGCCACGGCCCGTACGAGGTCGGGATCCTGATAGGCCGAGCCGTGATGGGCCACCTTGAGCACGTCCACCCCGGCCAGGAGCGCCGCCGCCGACGACCTCAACAGGGCCCGCTGCGCCGGGGGTTCGAGATCCCCGAGCAGCAGCAGAGTCAGCTCGGCCGACCGGACGAACAGCGTGACACTGGCGTCGTTCGGGTCCTCCGGTTCCGGCGCCGGGCCCGGCGCCGGCCACAGCACCTGCCAGGAGAGCGCCCCGATGCGCCGCTCCTCCCCGGCGCCGGCC
The DNA here is from genome assembly GCF_040782645.1 of Streptomyces sp. HUAS ZL42. Lineage (GTDB taxonomy): Bacteria > Actinomycetota > Actinomycetes > Streptomycetales > Streptomycetaceae > Streptomyces. The sequence continues at coordinate 6,362,751 of NZ_CP160403.1, read as the reverse complement.
CGGGTGATCGGGATGTGCCGCTCGGCCGCAGCCCTCCGCACGAACTCCACCTGGTCCACGGGCTCCTCGAATCCCGTCGTCTCGATCGCGCCCACCGCGCGCCCCCGCAGCACGCCCGGCAGTCCGGCCACGTGATCGGCGTGGAAGTGCGTCAGTACGACGAGCGGAACCGTGGTGATGCCCAGCGTGTGCAGACACCGGTCGACCAGGGCCGGATCGGGCCCGGCGTCCACCACCACCCCGGTACCCCCACCCGCCGCGAGCACCAGGGCGTCGCCCTGTCCCACGTCGCACATCGCGAACCGCCAGCCCGGCGGCGGCCAGCCCGTGATCACCCGGGTCAGCGGTGGCGGCTGCACCACCACCAGCAGGAGCAGCACCCCGCACACCCCGCACCACCAGGGGTGTCCCAGCACCCGCCGGCCGACGAGCACGACGACCGCGGTCACAAGGGCGAGCAGCAGGGCCCCGGTCCAGCTGCCCGGCCAGTCCACTCCCGCGCCGGGCAGCGCCGCCCCCGTCCGCGCCACGTCCGCGATCCACCCGGCCGGCCAACTCGCGCACCAGGCGAGTGCCTCGGCCACCGGCATCGCGACCGGTGCCGCCGCCAGCGCGGCGAACCCGAGCACCGTCGCCGGCGCGACGGCGACCTCCGCCAGCAGGTTGCACGGCACCGCCACCAGGCTCACCCGCGCCGACAGCACCGCCACGACCGGCGCGCACAGGGCCTGCGCGGCGGCCGCGGCGGCCAGCGCCTCGGCCGGCCGCGGCGGAATCCGGCACCTTCGCAGGGCCCTGCTCCAGCGGGGCGCGAGCGTGAGCAGGGCGCCGGTGGCGAGGACGGAGAGCAGGAAGCCGTAGCTGCGGGCCAGCCACGGGTCGTACAGCACCAGCAGCAGTACGGCCGCGGCCAGTGCAGGAACCAGGGATCTGCGGCGTCCGGTCGCGAGGGCGAGCAGCGCGACGGCTCCGCAGGCCGCGGCCCGCAGCACGCTCGGATCCGGCCTGCACACGACGACGAACCCGAGGGTGAGCCCTCCGCCGAGGAGCGCGGTCGCCCTCAGGGAGATGCCGAGCCTGGGCGCCAGGCCGCGCCGCTCGACGTGCTGGGCCAGTCCGGGTGGCCCGATGAGCAGCGCGAGGATGATCGTGAGGTTGCTTCCGGACACCGCGAGCGTGTGCGCGAGGTCCGTCTCCTTGAAGGCCTCGTCCAGTTCGGGCGTGATCCGTGAGGTGTCGCCGACGACCAGCCCGGGCAGCAGCGCCCGCGCGTCCGGCGGCAGTCCGCCGGTGGCCTCCCGCAGCCCGGCCCGCAACCGGCCCGCGAACCGCTGCGCTCCCGACGGCTCCGCCACGACCTGCGGTGCCGCCCGGTCCCGCACCCGCAGCACCGCCGCGATCCGGTCGCCGCCGGTCATCGCGGGCGCCAGCCGCCCGGTCACCCGCAGCCGTGTGGAAGGCAGCAGCCCGAGCCAGGACGAGCGTGCGGCAGCTCTCCCCGTTCCCACGGTCGCCTTCCGGGGATCCGCGCCCGCGCCGACGATCACGAGCACAGGTGTCCGCGTCGCCACCACCGTCCCACCCCTCTCCTCGACTCGTCGCACCTCCGCCTCCACCAGCACGGCGGACGGAGCCGCGTGATCCCCTCTGACCCGTGGCCGGGTGAGCCGCGGGTCGGCGGTGACCTCGACCTCGGCGGTCACCGTGGCGTACTGCCGCGCCAGCACCGGCACGGGTCCGCGCCGCAGATCCGCCCCGTGCAGCCCGGCCGAGGCGGCAGCCGCGGCCACGCACAGCAGTGCCGCCGCGACCGCCGTGCGCGACCCTGCGCGAACCCGCCCTGGCTCCTGCAGGCCTCCTGCTCTCCTTCGGCGCACCAGCAGCAGTACGGCGGCCAGGGCCGAGCAGACCACCACGAGCGCGGTCACCTGTCCCGGCGGTGCGTCCAGCGTCAGCGCCGCCGTCGCCCAGGCCGCCAGCGCGGGCGGGACGAGTCTCAGATCCGTCGGTCCTTCCTGCCGTGGGTTGGCGGCCCCCAGCCGCTTCCCGGAGGCTGCGTGCACGGCCCGGCGGGCGCGGGCACCGGGGCCGTCCGCCGCCACACGGCCGGGCGCAACGGCGTGGTCGCGCGTCATGGCCGTACGAGATTCCGCAGATCGGCGAAGCGGCGCTCGCCGATGCCATTGACGTCGCGCAGCTCGTCCACCGAACGGAAACCGCCGTGCCGGGTGCGGTAGTCGACGATGTGCTGCGCCAGCACGGGTCCCACGCCCGGCAGGGTCTCGAGCTGGTCCACGGTGGCGGTGTTGAGGGACACCGGCGCCGCCGGAGCCGCACCGGCCGGTTCACCGGCGGCACCCCCGACTCCCGGCCCTCCGACGGGCGCGGGAGCACCCACGAGCACCTGTTCCCCGTCCACGAGGAAGCGGGCGCGGTTCAGGCCGTCGGTGTTGGTGCCCGGGCGCACCCCGCCGGCCGCGCGCAGGGCGTCGGCCACACGCGAGCCGGGCGGCAGGCGGTGGATCCCGGGATCGCGGACCTTGCCGCTGACGTCCACCACGATCTCGTTGCCCGCCGTGGCCGCGGCATCCGCGGAGGCGCCTGCCGGGGCGCCGGGTGCGGCCGCCTCGGCCGGTTCCCGGGCCCCGTACGAAGCGGCCGCCCGCACCACCTCGGGCGCCCGCACGGGCTGGGTCCTGCCGGTCCAGTAGTGCTGCGCCGCGAACGCCGCCACGACGACGAGCAGCACCGTCAGCGCGACCGCGCTCCGCCGCTCCAGCCCGCACCGCGCCTGCAGCCACACCGGCATCCGCTCCCGCAGGGCGAGCCCGGCACGCTCCTGCCAACCGGCCGCGACCCGGCGGGTTCCGGCATCGGCATGGGCATGGGCGTCGGCATCGGCATCGGGGGTGATGTCAGGAACCGCCCCCGCGTCCGCCGGGATCCCGTCGGCGTGCACCTCACGCCGTTCCTCCACCGGCGGCCCCGCCCCCGACTCCCGCCATGCACCGGCGCGTTCGGCGAAGAGCAGCTCCGCTCGTCGCCGGAGGTCTTCCGCCGACGCGTGACGGTGCCGGATCCGGTTCCGGCCCCGTACGGGCGGTCGTCGGTGGCGAGTTCGGCCGTCGGAGGCGGGTCCGCGTCCCGGGCCACTGGTTGCGGTCGCTGTGCGTGAGCGTGATCGAAGTGCCATGCCACGAGCATCGTGCAGTTCGCCGATTGGCGATGATCTTGCTCAAGTTCCGGGGACGACCGCCCAGTTGTGGACAACTCCGCCACTCACACGGGTGAAACGCAAGCCGTCACCGCGGAGAGACCACAACCCCCAGCAACCCCGGCCCCGTGTGTGCCCCGATCACCGCTCCCACCTCGCTCACATGCAGGTCGGCAACGCCGGGAACACGCGCCCGCAGGCGGTCCGCCAGGGCCGAGGCCCGGTCGGGCGCGGCGAGATGGTGGACGGCGATGTCGACCGGGGCGCTGCCCGCCCGGTCGGCCACGAGCTCCTCGAGCCGGGCGATCGCCTTCGACGCCGTACGTACCTTCTCCAGAAGTTCGATGCGGCCGTCGTCCAGTCGCAGCAGCGGCTTCACCGCGAGCGCGGAGCCCAACAGGGCCTGCGCCGCGCCGATCCGGCCGCCGCGGCGCAGATAGTCGAGGGTGTCGACGTAGAAGTAGGCGGAGGTGCCCGCGGCCCGCTTCTCGGCGGCCGCGACGGCCTCGTCCACCGTGCCGCCCGTCTCCGCCGCCTCGGCCGCGGCGAGCGCGCAGAACCCGAGTGCCATCGCGACCATGCCGGTGTCCACCACCCGCACCGGCACCGGCGCCTCGCGCCCCGCGACGACGGCCGCGTCGTACGTGCCCGAGAGTTCGGCGGACAGGTGGAGGGAGACGATGCCGGTGGCGCCGGACTCGGCGACCTTGCGGTAGGTCTCCGCGAAGAGTTGGGGGCTGGGGCGCGAGGTGGTGACGGGGCGTCGCTTCTGCAGTGCCTGCGCCAGCGAACGGGTCGAGATCTCCGAACCCTCGTCGAGCGCCTGGTCACCGAGGACCACGGTCAGGGGTACCGCGGTGATGCCGTGGCGCTCCATCGTCCGCGGCGGCAAGTAGGCCGTTGAATCGGTGACGATCGCGACATGGCGGGACATGAGCTGGAGGTTACCTGGCGTATCGCCTCGGCGGCAGCCCGGCCCCGCTCTCCTGAGACGCGTGTGGCGGGATCATGTCGTGCTCTCCGGACGGGGCTTCTTCTGCCAGGGGTACACGGGGCGCTGTCCCGGAGGGGTGATCGCGGGCCGCGTGGCCTCGTCCGCCGTGGGCGGCTGCGGGGTCCCCGGCCAGGTCTGCCGGCCCGACGCATCGTCGGCGGCCGGGGCCTCGGGCCAGGGGGGCGGCGCCGGCGTGGACGTCGATGTCGTCCAGTGCCGCAGGGCGCCGGCCTCCACGTCGATCTGGGCGCTGAGGGAGTCCAGGTCGTCGTCCGCGAAGCGGCGTGCCCGGTCGCGGGCCGCCCAGCGCAGTGAGTCCGCGGACTGTGTGATGCGTTCGGTGCGCTCGCGCAGCGAGGGCAGCCGCTCGGCCAGTGTCGCGCGGTCCGGCTCGGACTCCAGGCGCTTGAGTTCACCGTCCAGTTCGTGCCCGTGCGCGCTGAGCCGCTCGAAGAGGCCGAGGGACTCCTTGAGGGACTCGTCCTCGGCCACGCCCGCGTGCAGCGCGTCCTGAGTGGCGCGCATCGACGTGCGCAGCTTGAGCCGGAGCTGGGCGATCTCGCCCGCGGGACCGAGCTGGGCGAACGACTTGGCGCGCAGTGTGTGGTCCTCGACCGTGCGGCGGGCCTGGGTGATGGTGCGGTCCACGCCGCGCTTGGCCGCGCCGATCACCTTCACCGTGGCATACGCGCCGAGCACCAGGAAGAGCACGAAGAGCAGGGCGAAAACTGCGATCACGGCTTCCACGACGCTCCTCCTCCGGCCCACGACGGCGCACCCCGCGCCGCTCTTCAACGGTAAACGCAACGGGCAGGTTCGGAGTTCCACCGGAACCCCGAACCTGCCCGTAGGGGACCACCCCGAGCCAGGGCGGTCCCCTCAGCGCTTCAGTCTGCGCCCAGCTACGCCGGAACGATGTTCACCAGCTTCGGCGCCCGCACGATCACCTTGCGGATCCCCGCGCCGTCCAGCGCCGCGACGACCTTCTCGTCGGCCAGCGCCACCTTCTCCAGCTCCTCCTCGGAGATGGCCGGCGAGACCTCCAGGCGGGCCTTGACTTTGCCCTTGATCTGCACGACGCAGGTCACGGTCTCGTCCACGACGTACGCCGGGTCGGCGACCGGGAAGTCCTGGTGGACGACCGAATCGGTGTGGCCCAGCCTGCGCCACAGCTCCTCGGCGATGTGCGGGGCCAGCGGCGCGATCAGCAGCACCAGCGACTCGGCGACCGTCCGCGGCACCGCCCCGCCGGCCTTGGTCAGGTGGTTGTTCAGCTCGGTGACCTTGGCGATGGCGGTGTTGAAGCGCAGGCCCTCCAGGTCCTGGCGCACTCCGTCGATCGCCTTGTGCAGGGCGCGCAGCGTCTCCTCGTCGGGCTCCGCGTCGAGGACGGTGACCTCGCCGGTCGTCTCGTCGACCACATTGCGCCACAGCCGCTGCAGCAGCCGGAACTGGCCAACCACCGCGCGCGTGTCCCACGGCCGCGACACGTCCAGCGGACCCATCGCCATCTCGTACAGGCGCAGCGTGTCGGCGCCGTACTCGGCGCAGATCTCGTCCGGAGTGACCGCGTTCTTCAGGGACTTGCCCATCTTGCCCAGCAGCCGGGAGACCTTCTCGCCCTGGTAGTGGTAGGCGCCGTCGCGCTCCTCCACCTCGGCGGCCGGCACCGCGATACCGCGGCTGTCACGGTAGACGTAGGCCTGGATCATGCCCTGGTTGAACAGCTTGTGGAACGGCTCCGCGGAGGAGACGTGCCCCAGGTCGAACAGGACCTTGGACCAGAAGCGGGCGTACAGCAGATGCAGCACGGCGTGCTCGGCGCCGCCGACGTACAGGTCGACGCCGCCGTGCGGCTGCCCCTCACGCGGACCCATCCAGTACTGCTCGATCTCGGGGTCGACCAGCTTCTCGCCGTTGTGCGGGTCCAGGTAGCGCAGCTCGTACCAGCAGGAACCGGCCCAGTTGGGCATGGTGTTGGTCTCGCGGCGGTACGGCTTCGGCCCGTCGCCCAGGTCCAGGGTGACGCTGACCCAGTCCTCGTTGCGGGACAGCGGCGTCTCCGGGGACGTGTTCGCGTCGTCCGGGTCGAAGGTGCGCGGAGAGTAGTCCTCGACCTCCGGCAGCTCCAGCGGCAGCATCGACTCGGGCAGCGCGTGGGCGACGCCGTCCTCGTCGTAGACGATCGGGAAGGGCTCGCCCCAGTACCGCTGGCGGCTGAACAGCCAGTCGCGCAGCCGGAAGTTGACGGTGCCCTCGCCGATGCCCCTGCGGGTCAGCCACTCGGTGATGCGCGCCTTGGCCTCGGCGACGCCCAGGCCGTCCAGGGAGACGTCGTCGTTGGCCGAGTTGATGATCTTCGCGTCGTACGACGCGAAGGCGTCCTCCCACGTCGACGTGTCCGTGCCGCGGCCGTCGGTCGGCTCGACGATGCAGCGGATCGGCAGCTCGAAGGCGCGCGCGAACTCGAAGTCGCGCTGGTCGCCGCAGGGTACGGCCATGATCGCGCCGGTGCCGTAGCCCATCAGCACGTAGTCGGCGATGAAGACGGGGATCCGCTCACCGTTGACCGGGTTGGTCGCGTACGAGCCGATGAAGACGCCGGTCTTGTCCTTGGCCTCGGCCTGCCGCTCGACGTCGGACTTCGAGGCGGCCTGCGCGCGGTAGGCGGCGACCGCCTCCGCCGGGGTCGCGTGACCGCCGGTCCACACGTCGTGCGTGCCCTCCGGCCAGGCGTCCGGGGTGAACTTCTCGACCAGGGGGTGCTCGGGGGCCAGCACCATGTAGGACGCACCGAACAGGGTGTCGGGTCGCGTCGTGAAGACCGTGATGCGCTCACCGTCGATCGGGAAGTCGACCCGGGCACCCTCGGAGCGGCCGATCCAGTTGCGCTGCTGCAGCTTGATGGCCTCGGGCCAGTCCAGCGCCTCCAGGTCCTCCAGCAGCCGGTCGGCGTAGGCGGTGATGCGCATGTTCCACTGGCGCAGCTTGGCCTTGAAGACCGGGAAGTTGCCGCGCTCGGAGCGCCCGTCGGCGGTGACCTCCTCGTTGGCCAGCACGGTGCCCAGGCCGGGACACCAGTTGACCGGCGCGTCGGAGGCGTACGCCAGGCGGAAGTCGCCCAGGACGTCGGCGCGCTCGGCGGCGGTCAGCTCGCCCCACGCGCGCGTGTGGCCCGGTACGGAACGCTCACCGGACTCGAACTGCGCGATCAGCTCGGAGATCGGACGGGCCCGCTTCGCCTCGTCGTCGTACCAGGAGTTGAAGATCTGCAGGAAGATCCACTGGGTCCACTTGTAGTAGTCCGGGTCGATCGTGGCGAACGACCGGCGCTTGTCGTGGCCCAGGCCCAGCCGGCGCAGCTGGATCTTCATGTTCTCGATGTTGGCCTCGGTGGACACGCGCGGGTGCGTGCCGGTCTGCACCGCGTACTGCTCGGCGGGCAGGCCGAAGGCGTCGAAGCCCAGGGTGTGCAGGACGTTGTGGCCGGTCATCCGCTGGAACCGGGCGAAGACATCGGTGGCGATGTAGCCCAGGGGGTGGCCGACGTGCAGGCCCGCACCGGAGGGGTACGGGAACATGTCCATGATGAACTTCTTGGGCCGGGAGACCACTTCCGGGTCACCGGCCAGGTCACCCTTGGGGTTCGGCGCAGCGTACGTCCCGTCGGCGTCCCAGAAGTCCTGCCAGCGTGCCTCGATCTCGGCCGCCATGACGGCCGTGTAGCGGTGCGGCGCAGCCACCTCGGCGGCGGCAGCGGGGTTCGTCTCGCTCATGATCCTCAAAGCTCCATCGATCGTCTCTGCCAGCGGCTGTGTCGTTCCGAGAAACGAAAAATCCCCTCGCATAGGAGGGGACGCCGCGCCGACTCCGACCACGATCTCACCGTCGGTCGGGACTGATCAGCGCGGCTCGCTAAGCAGAAGGCGTACGGCACGCATGGCGTCAGGGTACCGCAGGCCCCGCTCGCGCCGCGACGCACTTCCCGGACGGCCTTGGCACCGGGTGCCACCCACTTCAAACCTGTGAGTTCCCGCACCCGGGACCCGACAAAAATTGAACGAAGGTCAAAAGTTACTTCGCGTAACAGCAGCTAAGGGACAACACAACAGGCGCATTGTCCTTTGGTAACAACGCAATAACTCAAACCTCGTACTGATCGGTATGGCGCCACTTAGAGTTCGGCAGCGGGACCGCTTTCCCGAACTGCTCGGAGTTGCCCCCATGAACCCTCGTCGTAGTACCAGCTCGCTCCCCAAGCCAGGCCGGTCGGCCTACGGGGTGGCCACAGCTGTCGTTCTGCTGCTCATACCCGTCGTCGTGCTGTTCGGAGGCGACTGGCTTCAACAGTTCCTGAACTTCGGCGCGGGCGTCCTGTCGCTCGTGTGCCTCACCTGCTCCTGCATCTGGGGCCTCGTCGCCCAGGACCGGCTGATCCTCAACATCCGCCAGCGGATCGTGGCGCAGGGCATCCACCGGGTGACCGCCGTCGCCTCGATCGCGTTCCTCTTCGTGCACATCGCCGTCAAGCTGGCGCTGGAGCACACCGTCCTGATCGCCGCGCTCATCCCCTTCAGCCTGGGCGTCGAGGGCAGCGCCGGCCTCATCGGCCTCGGCTCGCTGGCCGCCCTGCTCATGATCTTCGTCGGCGTCACCGGTGCGCTGCGCAACCAGTTCGCGTCTCCGGCGCCGGTCGCCGCCCGCTGGCGCGCGATGCACATGCTGGCCTACCCCGCCCTGTGCGCCGCAGTGATCCACGGCCTGTTCGCGGGACGCCCGGCGAAGACGTTCTTCATGGTGTCGTACGAACTGTGCCTGGCCGGGATCATCGGGGCCATCGCGCTGCGCGCCGCACCGCGCCCGTTCAAGCGCAAGCTCGCCGACCGGCTCACCGCCATCCTGGGCAACGGGGAGATGTCGGCCCTCGACGACCTGGACGTCAGCCGGGCCCGGGTGACGGAGTCGGCCGGATCCGGACTGCCCGGCTACGAGAGCCGGCGCTCCGCCACGCCGTCGTTCACGGACACGACGGGGTCCCCCGCAGCAGCCTCGTTCGAGTCGCGCACCATGACCCCGGAGCCCTCCAACGGCTTCGCCGCGGCCTACCGCGCCGTCTCCTCGCCCTCGCAGCAGCAGCCGTTCGCCGCCGACCAGACCGCGCGCATGGATCTGCCCATGGACATGCAGCCCACCCAGGCGGTCCCGCGCGCCGACGGCGGTGCCGGCGCCTCCGGCAGCTGGCCGATTCCTTCGCCTCCGCCGGTCGGCGAGGCACCTCCGTCGGCGTACGACCCCCTCCAGGACACCGGATACAACATCCCGGTCTATGGCAATTCGGGCGGCGGCGCGTACGGCTCGAGTGATGTGTACGACACCGGTGAGTCGAACACCCTCTACGGCACGTACAACCCGAACGACACGTACAACAGCGGTCCCGCCAATGATCCAATGCCCGGTGAGTCGTTCGGCGCACCGGGTTCGGGCGAACCTTGGAACACGCCTTCCGGAGGCTATAGGTGAACGAGGCCCTGCCCGACGTCCCCGAAGTCCGCGTGGTCGGCCTTCCCCAGCTCACGTCGGGCTTCGACCTTGTCGAACGACTTGATCTGCCCATGCACCTCAAGGTGCACGGGCCGCTCGAACCCCTGGGCGGCGAGCAGCTCGCGCAGCTCGCCGAACGCATCAACCTGAAGGGCCGCGGCGGCGCGGGTTTCCCCTTCCACAAGAAGCTGCGCTCGGTCGCCGAATCGGCGATCAAGCGCGGCGTCCGGCCGGTCGTCGTCGTCAACGGAAGCGAGGACGAACCGGCCTGCCGCAAGGACACGGTGCTCATCAACCGTGCCCCGCATCTCATCCTGGACGGCGCGCTGCTGTGCGCCGAGGCACTGGGTGCCCGCACGCTCGTGGTGGGGGTCACCCGTGAGTCGACGCAGCGGTCCATGGAGGCCGCGCTGGCCGAGCGCGGCCTGAGCAACGGCCGCCGCTCGGCGCTGAAGGCGTTCGTCCAGCGCAACCCGATCCGCATGGTCACCGGCGCGGCCGCGTCGCTGATCCGTTCCATCGACGGCGGCCCGGCGATCCCGCCCGGCCGCAAGGTCAGCGCCTCGCAGAACGGCGTCGGCGGCGCGCCGACGCTGCTGTCGAACGCCGAGACGTTCGCCCAGCTGGCGATCGCCGCCCGCATCGGCCCGGAGCGCTACGGCAACACCGGCCTGTACGACGAGCCCGGCACCGTCATGCTCACGGTCTCCGGCGCCGTCGCCCGCCCGATGGTGATCGAGGTCCCCACGGGCGTCCCCCTGCGCTACGTCCTGCAGCTGGCCGGCGCCCCGCCGGTGCCGCAGGGTGTGCTCACGGGCGGCTACCACGGCAAGTGGATCGACGCGGCGACCGTCAACGAGGCGGTCGTCTCCCGCAACTCCCTGGACGCGGTGGGCGGGGCGCTCGGCGCCGGCGCGATCCTGCCGATCAGTCAGGAGACCTGCCCCCTGGGCGAGTCGCTGCGCGTGGCGCAGTGGCTGGCCGAGGAGAGCGCGGGACAGTGCGGCCCCTGCTACCTGGGCCTGCCCGCCGCCGCACGCGGGATGGAGGACATCCTCAACGGCGGCGGCCCGGCTGCCCTGGAGGCCCTCAAGCAGGTCGCCAAGAACGTGAAACGGCGCGGCGCGTGCTCGCACCCCGACGGCTCCGCGATGTTCCTGGAGTCGACCATCAAGGCGTTCACGGACGACCTGGCCGCGCACGTCCTCGGGAACGGCTGCGGACGGCCCGTTGAGGGCGTTCTGCCGCTCTTCGAGGGCGGCAAGATGCCTACGGGCATCCCGGGCGGCGGCGAGCCCCAGGACAGCGGCGAGAGCCGCCAGAAGATCTACGTCGACTGGACGCTGTGCCGGGGCCACGGCCTGTGCGCGGACATCCTCCCGGAGGTCTTCCAGCTCGGCGCCGACGGCTTCCCCACCGTGGCGCAGGCAAAGGTGCCGCGCTACGCCGAGGCCAAGGCTCTACGCGCGGTGCGTCGCTGCCCGGCGCTCGCCCTGCGCATCGAGGAGGACACCCGCGCGCAGGCGCCCTCCCGCAACCTGCCGGTCCTGTCCCAGGGGCGCGGACGCCGCGCCCTCGGCCGCTGAACACGCTCCCAACTCCCCCTGAACACGTCGAAGGCGGGACATCCGATCGGATGTCCCGCCTTCGACTTCTGTGGAGCTAAGGAGAATTGAACTCCTGACCTCCTGCATGCCATGCAGGCGCTCTACCAACTGAGCTATAGCCCCTCGCGGCGCTCCGGGTTCCCCCGGCGGCGACGCCAACATTACACGGTCGACGGGGTGCAGCACCAAATCGTTTTCCGTTGTGCACCGATACGGTGGCCTGTGTCGTTTTTGCCGGTCAAGCCGTGACGAACGAATAGAAGCGCTTGAGCGTGCAGTGCTCCTCGAGGAGACGGCCGTAGATCGGCTCGCCCTCCAGCTCGCGGTACGTCTCGATCGGGTCGCCTTTTATGATCAGCGCCCGCGCGCATTCCTCGCACCAGTACTGGTAGTCCGGGTTGACCGGTTCCATGTCCCGGACGATCGGCGTACCACTGCCGCACCAGTCACACTTTCGCCTGTGTGCACCCATCGATCAGCTCCAGCTGTGGCCGCAGGCCGTGCACACGTAGGAAATTCCGCCGTTGTCGCCGAGGACTTGGGCCACATGCGCGGAACCGCAGGAAGGGCAGCTGAGGCGGGTCACCGTGTCCCGAGTCAACGCTGCCTCGAAGGGGTCACCGACCTCTTCGAGGATGCTCGCAGGCATCGCTACTCCCTCCCGTCGGGCCGCGCCCCCTTCCGGCCGTTTGATTCTGCCACGGCCGGACCAATACGGTCAGCGACGCCTCAGTACCAGTACGGACACGGGGCCCACCGCGGCCGTCGCTGCGAGCGCGAACATGCATGTAAGAAGCGCTTCCGAGGAGGTATACGCCTCCGGGGCCCCAAGTGACTCAAGCCGGTTCAAGAACAGTGTGCCCAACGTCGCAGCACCGCAAAGGGCGATGACCCCGGCCGAGCCGTGACTCGTACCCGATGCCTGTGGCCCGATGAAAAAATCCCGCCCCAGCGGGACGGGATCTTCATCAACCGATCTTCGACAACCCAACAGAGTGTCGATCAGTGGAGCTAAGGAGAATTGAACTCCTGACCTCCTGCATGCCATGCAGGCGCTCTACCAACTGAGCTATAGCCCCTCACGTTCCCCCGCTCGGCGGGGCGAACAAGAAGAACTTTAGCCTGCGACCTGCCGGAAAGTGAAATCCGGGTGCGGGGCCCCGGCGCGACGACCGACCGGCGGTGTCAGTCGTCGTCGCCGAGGACCGGCTCCGGCAGTGTGCCGGCGTTGTGCTCGAGGAGGCGCCAGCCGCGGGCGCCCTCGCCCAGGACGGACCAGCAGCAGTTGGAGAGGCCGCCGAGGCTCTCCCAGTGGCGGGCCTCCAGGCCGAGGAGCCGGCCGATGGTGGTGCGGATGGTGCCGCCGTGGCTGACCACGACGAGCGTGCCGTCCTCGGGCAGCTTGTCGGCGTGCCGCTGCACCACGGGGGCGGCGCGGTCGGCGACCTCGGTCTCCAGTTCGCCGCCGCCGCGGCGCACCGGCTCACCGCGCTTCCAGGCGGCGTACTCCTCGCCGTGGCGGGCGACGATCTCCTCGTGCGTCAGTCCCTGCCAGACGCCCGCGTAGGTCTCGCGGAGGGCCTCGTCCCGGGCCACGTGCAGGCCGGTGAGCGCGGCGAGCTCGGCGGCGGTGTTCGCGGCCCGCTGGAGGTCCGAGGCGACGATCGCGTCGGGCTTCAGGGAGGCGAGCAGCCGGGCGGCGCGGCGGGCCTGGGCGAGACCGGCCTCGGTGAGCTCGACGTCCGTGGTGCCCTGGAAGCGGCGCTCCACGTTCCAGGAGGTCTGCCCGTGTCGCCAGAGGATGACGCGGCGCCCCCGCCCGGGCTTGGCCACGGTCCCCTCACCGGTGGCGGTCAACGCCACTCACCGCCCAGCTCGGCCGCCTCCTCGGCGGCCTGCAGCTTGGCGTGCTCCTCCGCCTTGCCGCGGGTCGCCCGCGCGTCGGTGGGCAGCTCGAGCTCGGGGCAGTCCTTCCACAGCCGCTCCAGGGCGTAGAAGACCCGCTCCTCGCTGTGCTGGACGTGGACGACGATGTCGACATAGTCGAGCAGGACCCAGCGGGCCTCGCGGTCGCCCTCGCGGCGCACCGGTTTGGCACCGTGCTCCTTGAGGAGCCGCTCCTCGATCTCGTCCACGATCGCCTTGACCTGGCGGTCGTTGGGCGCGGAGGCGAGCAGGAAGGCGTCCGTGATCGACAGCACGTCACTGACGTCGTAGGCGATGACGTCGTGGGCGAGCTTGTCGGCGGCCGCCTGGGCGGCGGTGTTGATGAGCTCCAGGGAGCGGTCGGTTGCGGTCACTGCGAGGCTTTCCGTCGGCGGTCACTTGACCTCAAGGGTCTCACGGACCGCCGACGGCACCCCACGTGATTAAGGGATCACGCCCGGGACGCGCGCCCCCGCCTAGGACGACGCGGGCTTGTAGTCCTTGCCGAGGACCACCGCCACGTCCGCCGTCCCGGAGATCTTGCCCTGGGCGACGGAGCCGGTGGGCAGGCCGAGGGTCTTGGCTACCTCGGTGGCGTTCTCCTTGCCGGCGGCGTCCGCGTAGGTGACCTTGGACGTGGCGCGGGTGCTCGACGCCGTGCCGCCCTCCAGGAACGTGAAGCCGCCGTTGAGGAGCACGACCCGGGCCTTCTCGGTGTTGTCCTTGTCACCGCTGGCGTTCTGGACGGAGACGCTGACCGCCGCGTCCTTGTCGGGGCTCTTCGCGGTGCCGCCGAGGACGTCCTTGACCACGGCCGCGCCGGCCTGAGCACTCAGCGTGCCGTCGCCCTGGACGGGCAGCAGCGCGGTCTTGAGGTCGCCGCCCTTGGCGAGGTCCGCGAGCTTCGCGAGGAAGGTACCGAGGTCCTTGTCGGTCAGCGAGGGGTCGAGGATCTGCGCCAGGGTCTGCACGGTGACCGTCGCGGCCTGCGCGTCGGAGGACATCTTGCGCAGCACGCCCTGCATGACCTGGCCGAACCGCTCCAGCTGGGCGTTCTGGGCCTCGCCGGAGGCGCGGTAGGTGGCGTAGGCGACGGCCATCTTGCCGCTGAGGGTCTGGTCCTCGCCCTTGCGGACCAGGGGTGCGGCACCCTTCTTTCCGGCGGGGTCGGGCACGTCGGCGTCGGTGGTGACCTCGATGTTGCCGATGAGGTCGACGAGGTTCTGCAGGTACGGGGTGTCCAGGCGCCAGGTGCCCTCGATGTCGGTGCCGAGGACCGTGTCCAGCGCCTCGCGCGTCCCGGAGGAGCCGTCGTCCTCCACGGACTTGGCCAGGGTGGTCGGGGTGCCGTCGTCGTCCGTGAGGGCGAGGGAGTTGGGCAGCAGGACGGTGGTGCCCTCCTTGGTGGTGGTGTTGTCGACGAGGAGCGCCGTGGAGGTGCCGCCCTTGGCGGTGTTGTGCAGGTGGACGACGATCACGTCGCGCTGCTGGGCGCCGGCGGCGGCCGTGGTGCCGGTCTTGGAGTCGGACGACGACAGGCCGGGCAGCTTCCCGGCGTACCAGAGGTAGCCGGCGCCGCCGACGGCGACCAGCGCGAGGACGACGACGAGGGTGACGAGGCGGCTGCGTGCGCGGCGCCTGGCCTCCTCGCGGCGCTCGGTGCGGTTCTCGGTGAAGTTCAGCCAGTCGATGACGTCTTCGGAGTCGCCGTCGGGCTCCTCGACGAATGCGAACTGCCCGGTGTGGTAGTCCCGTTGGGACCCCGCACGCGCCCCCTCGGCCGGGCCGGCCTGCTGCGGGATGTGGGCGGTCTGCTCGGCGGCGCGGGGTTGCTGCCCGGTGGCCGCGGTGCGGCCGTAGGGGTCGTAAGGAGCCGCGGCACCGCCCTGCCCGCCCCGTGCATCGGTGCCGTGGGTGTCGTGGACGGGCGCCTGCTGCCCGGTGTCGTAGGCGCGGGGCTGTTGGCCGGTGCCGTACGGGTCGTAGGGAGGCACCGGCTGCTGCGGGCCGGTCGCGTACGGGTCGTAGCCGTATCCCTGCTGTGCGTAAGGGTCGTACGACTGCTGTGGCACCTGTTGCGCCGGTACCTGCCGGTACACTGGCCGGCCGTACTCGTCGTAGCCGACGAGCTCGTACTGGTCGCCCCCGTACCCCGCGTCGTATCGGTCGTTCACCGGTGCCCCTCTCGGCTCACTCGCCGCGGTACAGCTCGCGCTTGTCGATGTAGCGCACGACTCCGTCCGGCACCATGTACCAGATGGGGTCGCCCTTGGCGACTCTCGCACGGCAGTCCGTCGAGGAGATGGCGAGCGCGGGAACCTCCACGAGAGAAACACCACCCTCGGGAAGTCCGGCGTCGGTCAGATGGTGGCCCGGCCGGGTGACTCCGATGAAGTGGGCCAGGGAGAACAGTTCCTCGCTGTCGCGCCAGGTGAGGATCTGGGCGAGGGCGTCGGCGCCGGTGATGAAGAAGAGGTCCGTGTCGGGGTTGAGGGCGCGCAGGTCCCGCAGGGTGTCCACGGTGTAGGTGGGGCCGCCGCGGTCGATGTCGATGCGGCTCACCGAGAACTGCGGGTTCTCGGCGGTCGCGATGACCGTCATCAGGTAGCGGTCCTCGGCCGGGGAGACGTGACGGTGGGTCTTCTGCCACGGCTGCCCGGTCGGGACGAACACCACCTCGTCCAGGTGGAACTGCGCGGCGACCTCGCTGGCCGCCACGAGGTGCCCGTGATGGATCGGGTCGAACGTTCCGCCCATGACGCCGAGGCGGCGCTTGCCGGGGTTCGACGGACCGTTCCCGGAGCCGTTCACCGGACGGGCGGCCGTGTCGCCGGCCGTGATGTTCGCCGGACCGGTAGGCATGTCCTGCTCTCCCATGCGTGCAGACCCTACCGGCCCGGCCTGAGGGCCCCGGCAGGCGGATGCCCGGGGTGCCCCGCTATCAGGGGCTTTGCCGAGCTCAGCGGTCGCGGTTGAAGCGGGTGGTGACCCACAGCAGAAGCAGCAGGATGAGGAACGCGCCTCCGCCGGTGACCAAGGGGTTGAGACTCTCGTGGTTGCCGCCGTGCTCCTCGCCCTCGGCGGCAAAGGTGACCAACTGTGCTGCGGCGCTGTGGAAGCTCATCTTCGGCAGTACCTATCAGGTGTGGGCGGGATAAAGATGTCGGCCCATCGTAAGCGGGTGGCTCGGGGGCGATCACGCCGACTCCGCCGTTGGGGAACCTTCGCGCCGCCTCAGTCGTCTTTCCGCTTGTAGCCCCGCAGCAGGAACCACGCGGTGAAGGCGCAGCCCAGCACCATCACGATCAGCACCACCCGGAGCAGATTCCCCGCCCCTTGCTGCTGCGCGGCGCTCGCGGCCTCGGGGAGCCAGGCGGCTGCGGGGTTGTGCTCCATGGTGCGGGACTCCTTCGTGTAGTGCCCGTCCACCGTAACTCCGCCTAGGCTGGGCTCTGCTTCGGGGGCGCAAAGGGCCGCACAAGGGTCCGCAAAGGCCACTCACACGCACATGGGGGACCACATGTCCGACGACGGCCACGAGCACAACGGGCACGAGAACGTACCGAGCAGGCAGCGCAGGCGCTTCCCGGGGATCTCCTCGCGTGCGTACGAGCACCCGGCCGACCGCTCCGCCCTGGTGGCGCTGCGCAAGTTGAGCGGCTTCGACACCGTCTTCAAGGCGCTCAGCGGGCTGCTGCCCGAGCGAAGCCTCAGGCTGCTGTTCCTGTCCGACTCGGTCCGGGTGTCGGACCAGCAGTTCACGCACCTCAACGACATGCTGAGGGACGCCTGTTACATCCTGGACCTGGAGAAGGTCCCGCCGATGTACGTCAACCAGGACCCGCAGCCGAACGCGATGTGCATCGGTCTGGACGAGCCGATCATCGTCGTCACCACGGGCCTGGTCGAGCTGCTCGACGAGGAGGAGATGCGGGCGGTCATCGGGCACGAGGTCGGACACGCGCTGTCCGGGCACGCGGTCTACCGGACGATCCTGCTGTTCCTGACCAACCTGGCCCTCCGGGTCGCCTGGATACCGCTGGGCAACCTCGCGATCATGGCGATCGTGACCGCGCTGCGCGAGTGGTTCCGCAAGTCGGAGCTGTCCGCCGACCGCGCGGGTCTGCTGGTCGGCCAGGACCTGCGGGCCTCGATGCGGGGCCTGATGAAGATCGCGGGCGGCAACCATCTGCACGAGATGAACGTGGACGCGTTCCTGCAGCAGGCCGAGGAGTACGAGGCCGGGGGCGACCTGCGCGACTCCGTGCTGAAGATCCTCAACGTGCTGCCCCGCTCCCACCCCTTCACCACCGTGCGCGCGGCCGAGCTGAAGAAGTGGTCCGAGTCCCGCGACTACCAGCGGATCATGGACGGCCACTACCCGCGGCGCAGCGAGGACAAGGACACTTCGGTCTCGGACTCCTTCCGGGAGTCGGCGGCGCACTACGCCACACACGTGAAGAGCTCCAAGGACCCGCTGATGAAGCTGGTCAGCGACATAGCGGGCGGGGCCGGGGGCCTGGGCGGCCGGGTGCGGCGCGGCTACGAGGGCTTCACGAGCTCGGCACCGCAGCAGGAGCCTCCGGCGGACACGCCGCCCGCGGATGCGCCGCCCCGGCAGGACTGACGGGAGGCTTCCGACCCCTCACTCACTGGGCCCCGGCCCCCTTCGGCCCGAACGACCTCGTCCTCGAACCCCGAACGGGCTGGATTGCGTGCGGAGACGCCCGTTCGGGGTGCGCGAGGGGTGCGGGGGACGCAGTCCCCGCCGAGGTCTGGGGCGGAGCCCCAGAACGAGGGTGCGCCCATCCGACCGAGTCGGGTGGGTGGGGGAAACGCCCCACCTCACACCTTCGGTTGCGCGCTCGTCGCCAGCGTCCCGCACAGGGCCGTCGCGCTGCCCGTCGCATAGGGGTCCGTGCCGGCCGGGCCGCCCGTCTTCGCGGTCTGGCCGGCGAGGAGGGGGTGGAGGTGGTTGGTGGCGTCGTCGGCGCAGGACAGGGGGCCTGCCTGCACGTAGGAGACGACGAGCCGGGCCTGGCGCAGGCGCAGGTCGTCGCGGTCGAAGCGGAAGTGCAGCTCGCGGCGGACAGTGAAGAGGGACGCCTGCGCCTTGGCGTCGGCGGCGGGACGCAGGGCGTAGACGAAGGTGTGGTCCGCGGTGACCTCCAGCGTCGCGGAGTCGGTCTCGGCGGCCTGGAGCGTGCCCTGTACGCGGATCTTGCGGTCGGCCAGTTCGGTCCGGGAGGGGTCGAAGCGAACCAGCCAGCCGGTCGGCGCGTGCCGGCCGTCGGCGATGGGGTGGTCGAAGCTCTCGTCGAACTGGCCGAGTTGATCCGCGTTGAGCAGGACGCGCGCGGGCCGGACCTGTTCGCCGGTGAGCACCTCGGGGTAGAGCGAGGAGCGCACGATGTAGTCCTTGGCGGTGCTCAGGGCGGTCACGACCTGGCTGTCCGAGAAGTGCGCGGTGCGCCGCGAGGCCGGCAGCGGGATGCCCTCCGCGCCGATGCGGAACTGCGCGGCGGGGCTGTGCGCGTACAGGTACTCGGGGTCGGCCGAGCCCGGCACCCTGCCCTGGGGGACGAGCGGGATGACGGTCATCCGCAGGGGCTCGACGGGCTGCTGTGCGGCGGGGGTGGTGTACGGGTGCCTTACACCCATGTAGATCGCGGTGCCGAAGGCAACCGCGATCAGCAGGACCAGGATCAGCGCCTGCCGGGACAGACCCCGGTGCAGCGGCGGGCGGCGGCGCACGGCGGGCGTGTGGTCGGCCATCCGCTCCTGCGCGGAGTACTCCTGGAGGCGGGCAGCACGTACGAACGATTCGTCGAAGACGACGGATCGGTACTCGTCCTCACCACCACCGGAAGCACCCTCGGGTGTCCCCTCAGGTGGGTCTCCAGGCCCGCCCATACTTTCAGAGTAGGTCGCCGGGGGCTCGGGTAAACGCCCTGGTACACGACAAGTTCTGACAGGTTCTCACCAGGAACGCCGGGGGCGTTCAGGGGGTGCGGGGGATCACGGAGACGGCTGGCTGGGAGTAGTCGGCGGACGCCGAGGGGGCTCCCGCGCCGCCCTGTTCCAGGCCGGTCGAGGCGGGCGGGGGAATCTGGTCCCGGCTGCCCGAGGAGGCGCCCCGGTAGACCGCCGCGAAGGCCAGCGCGACCATGCCTATGCCCATCACGAGGGCGAGCATCCAGGCGACGGGGCGATGCCAGCGGACCTGTTTGCCGTACGGCCCCGGGGCGCCGTAGGGACCTTCCAGGACGTCGGTGTCGTCCAGGTCGTCGAAGTCGGGATCATGGCCGAAATCGCCGTGTCCGTCGGGGCCGTACCCGTCGTCGTACCGTTCGCCCCTGCCGCGGGCCCGGCGGGCCTCGGCCTCGGAGGCCTCCGCTCTCGCCTGCGCGGCGGCCAGGAGACGTTCGACGGCGGTCGGCTCGTGCACCACGGCCGCCCGTACGAAGGCCTCGTCGAAGACCACGGAGGCGAACTCTTCGTCCGACACCCCGCGGTCGTGGTCGTCGTCGGGCTCCCAGCCGTCAGGGAACGGCGTGCCCCCCACGTCCTCCGGCACGGATCCAGAGTAGACCTGGGGGGTCATTTTGGGCAGACGGTATGGAAATTCATCCGCCTGGTGGGACGTGTTTTCTGCGCTGCGGACGTCGGGCTCAGCGCCGCACGTGCCCGTCCCCCGTGACGATGTACTTGGTGCTCGTCAGCTCCGGAAGGCCCATCGGGCCACGGGCGTGCAGCTTCTGCGTGGAGATGCCGATCTCCGCGCCGAAGCCGAACTGGCCGCCGTCGGTGAAGCGGGTCGAGGCGTTGACCGCGACGGTCGTGGAGTCGACCAGCTGGGTGAAACGGCGGGCGGCCTGCTGGGAGGTGGTGACGATGGCCTCGGTGTGGCCGGAGGTCCACAGCCGGATGTGCTCCACGGCCTTGTCGAGCGAGTCGACGACGGCGGCGGCGATGTCGTACGAGAGGTACTCGGTCTCCCAGTCCTCCGTCGTCGCCTCGACGACGGTCGCCTTGGAGTCCTTGGCGTACGCCATCACCCTGTCGTCGGCGTGGACGGTCACACCGGCCGCCGCGAGGGCGTCCAGGGCGCGGGGCAGGAACTCGGGGGCGATGTCCTGGTGGACCAGGAGGGTCTCGGCGGCGTTGCAGACGCCGACCCGCTGGGCCTTCGAGTTGATCAGGATCTCGACGGCCATGTCGAGGTCGGCCTGGGCGTCGACGTAGACGTGGCAGTTGCCGGTGCCGGTCTCGATGACCGGGACGGTGGACTCCTGGACGACCGTGTTGATCAGCGAGGCGCCGCCGCGCGGGATCAGCACGTCGACCAGGCCCCGGGCGCGCATCAGCTCGCGCACGCTCTCGCGGCTCTCCCCCGGCACGAGCTGGATGGCGTCCGCGGGCAGCCCCGCCCCGCCGACGGCGTCGCGCAGCACGCGCACGAGGGCGGTGTTCGAGGTGTACGCCGAGGACGAGCCGCGCAGCAGCACCGCGTTGCCGGACTTCAGGCAGAGGGCGGCCGCGTCGACGGTCACGTTCGGACGGCCCTCGTAGATGATCCCGACGACGCCGAGCGGGACACGGACCTGGCGCAGGTCGATGCCGTTGGGAAGGGTGGAGCCACGGACGACCTCGCCGACCGGGTCGGGCAGCGCGGCCACGTCGCGCACGTCGGAGGCGATCGCGCGGACCCGCTCGGGCGTGAGGGTGAGCCGGTCGATCATGCCCTCGCTGATACCGGCCTCGCGGGCCTTGGCGACGTCCTTGGCGTTGGCCTCGACGATTTCGCTCGTACGGACCTCCAGGGCGTCGGCGATGGCGAGCAGCGCGTCGTCCTTGGCGGCCCGCGGCAGCGGGGCGAGGTCGGCGGCGGCGGCCTTGGCGCGGTAGGCGGCCTGGGTGACCGGGGACATCGAGTCGTACGGCGAAAGCGTGGTCATGAGGGAAGGGTAGTGCGCCGGACGGGGGCGTCCACCGTTCATCCCAAAACCCGAGACAAGCCCCGCAGACCGCGCATACCACTCAATAGGGATGAACTCCTACAGGAGTCGCCGGTGCGGGCCCGTATCCCTCCGCGATGCGCTGGTGGTACGTCTGGCGGTCGATGACCTCCAGGCCGACGATCTCCCAGGGCGGGAGCCCGGCGGTCTGGCGGTGCTCGCCCCACAGGCGCAGTGCGACGGCGGCCGCGTCGTGCAGATCGCGGGCCTCTTCCCAGTACCGGATCTCCGCGTGGTCGTTCGCGTAGCGGCTGGTCAGCAGAAAGGGGTGGTCGTGGGCGAGCTGTTCGAGGGCGCGCCGCACCTCCTTCAGCGGAGCCTCCTCGCCGGAGACGCTGAGGGTGACGTGCCACAGACGGGGCAGGTCCTCGGGGCGCTCGTCGCGGTGCCGCTCGCCGGCCGCGACGCTCGTCAGGGCGCGTTCCTCGCCGGCCGCGCGGGAGGGGGACCCACCGCGGGACGCCGCCGCCCCAGGGCGCACTCGTCTCACGACGGCCTCCTTTACCCAACGGTCGAGCAGTGCTCGTGCGGAATGTGTCCCTGAGACAAAGTTGAGCAGGCGGCAGGCCGTCGTGTGGCGGTTTTGCCCAACGTCCACCAGCGGGGGCGGATGTTTCGACCTTTTACGGGTGCAGGACCACCAGGTCGTCCCTGTGTACGACCTCGCGTTCGTACGCGGGGCCCAGCTCACGGGCCAGTTCCCGGGTGGAGCGGCCGATCAGCTGGGGGATCTCCTTGGCGTCGAAGTTGACGAGCCCGCGGGCCACCGCGCGCCCGGTGGCGTCCCGCAGTTCGACGGGATCGCCCGCGCTGAACTCGCCCTCGACGGCGGCGATGCCGGCCGGCAGCAGCGACTTGCGGCGCTCGACGACCGCGTGCACGGCCCCGTCGTCCAGGGTCAGGGACCCCTGCGGGGTGGAGGCGTGCTGCAGCCACAGCAGCCGGTCCGCCGAACGCCGGCGGGCGGGATGGAAGTAGGTGCCGGTGTCGTTGCCGGACAGCGCGTCGGCCGCGTGGATCGCGCTGGTCAGCACCACGGGGATGCCCGCGGCGGCCGCGATCCGGGCGGCCTCGACCTTGGTGACCATGCCGCCGGTGCCGACGCCCGCCTTGCCCGCGCTGCCGATCTCGACGTGCGCGAGGTCCTCGGGCCCCCGGACCTCCGCGATCCGCGACGTGCCGGGCTTGGCCGGGTCGCCGTCGTACACGCCGTCGATGTCGGAGAGCAGCACCAGCAGATCGGCGTGGACGAGGTGGGCGACGAGGGCGGCGAGGCGGTCGTTGTCGCCGAAGCGGATCTCGTCGGTGGCGACGGTGTCGTTCTCGTTGACGACCGGGAAGGCGCCCATGGCGAGCAGCTTGTCCAGGGTGCGGGAGGCGTTGCGGTGGTGGGCGCGGCGGCTCATGTCGTCGGAGGTGAGCAGGACCTGGCCCACGCGGACGCCGTAGCGGGCGAAGGAGGCGGTGTAGCGGGCCACCAGCAGGCCCTGGCCGACGCTGGCGGCGGCCTGCTGGCGGGCGAGGTCCTTGGGGCGGCGGCGCAGGCCCAGCGGGGCGAGGCCGGCGGCGATGGCGCCGGAGGAGACGAGGACGATCTCCTTCTCTCCCCCGCTGCGGCTCTTGGCGAGGACGTCGACGAGCGCGTCGACGCGGTCGGCGTCCAGGCCGCCGGAGGCGGTGGTCAGCGACGAGGAACCCACCTTGACGACGATCCTGCGGGCCTCGACCACGGCCTGCCTTGCCCCTGACACCTTGCTGTCTGTCCCCTCGCGTAGGTTCGGCTGCCCCGCCTGGCAATCTACGCGAAGCGGGTCGTGCGGCGCGCGCCGGTCCAGCACGCGGACGGTGTCCGTACCGGGGGTTCGCGGTGGTCCGGCACTGCAGCCGACGCGCGGGGAGCCACGCAACCCGACGCTGACGGGGCGCCGCCCGCGGATGCCTGCAGCGGGCAAAACCGGCTATCAGGCACCCGGCACTGCAGCCGACGCGCGGAGAGCCACGCAACCCGACGCTGACGGGATGCCGCCCGCGGATGCCTGCAGCGGGCAAAACCGGCTATCAGGCACCCGGCACTGCAGCCGACGCCCGGGGAGCCACGCAACCCGGCGCTGACGGGGTGCCGCCCGCGCCCACCCGTGCCGCCCCAGGCGGCACGCATGCCCGCGGACTGGCGGGGTGGCGGGGCGCCGCTCGCCCGCGGATCGACGGGGCCTGAGTACCACGCGCGCCTGCGGATCGCCGGGGCTGAGTACCACGCGCGCCCGCGGGCCGACGCACAGGCTGGGCGTCTCTCCGTCAGGCCGCCGCCGCACCCCCCGGTGTGACCGGTGGGCGGGACGGGAGGGCGCGGCGTATCTTGCGGGCCGCGCGGCGCAGGAACGAGGTGGTTCGGCCCTCACGCCAGCCCAGGAAGGCCTGGGCCTCGCGGGGCTCGGCGAGGTAGACCCAGTCGGGTATGCGGGCCCGCTTGGAGCGGAAGTGGGGGTACACGAGGTAGACCCGGCTGCCCCGCTTCTCGAGTATGGCGGCGGCCTGCCGCTTGGCCCGGACGAACTCCACGACGTCCTTGAGGAGGTCGGGACGCTGCTGGGCCACCAGGTGGAGGCGCAGTCGCTCGTGGACCTTGAGGCGGTGGGCCACGCCCTCGTTCCAGTGGGCGTCCATCAGCGGCTTGGCCAGCGCGAGCTTGTTCTGCCGGACCTCCTCGGTGTCCCGCAGGAACACGGGCCCGAACTGCGGCAGCACGGTGACGAGGAAGGGGCGGACCATCAGTACGTCGCGCTTGGAGCCGGCCGGGACCATCCGCTCGAGCAGCCCCATCAGAGCGCGCGCGGAGTCGAAGCGCAGGGTGTAGCTCCCGCTCTTGGTCACGTGCTTGCCGTCGTCGCGGCCCACCAGGTAGTAGCAGGTGTAGTCGGCGACCACGGAGACGCCGTCGGCCCGCAGGTAGGCCTCCATCGTGAACAGCGCGTCCTCGCCGGTCCACAGGGACTCGTCGAAGCGCATGTTGTGGCGTTCGAGCAGCTCGCGGCGGAAGAGCTTCTGGGCGCTGAGCGTGAACTTGATGTTGGAGGAGTAGACGTCGGTGCGGTCCAGCGTCTTGCCGAACATCGACTTGGGTGCGCTGCGGTTGACCCCCTCGATCCTGCCGAGGACGACGTCCGTGCCGTTCTTGTCGGCCATGGCGACCATCCGCTCGAGGGCCTCCGGCCCGAGCCGGTCGTCGGCGTCGAGGAAGAAGACGTAGCGGCCGGACGCCTTGCCGAGGCCGACGTTGCGCGGGCCGCTGGGGCCGCCGGAGTTCTCCTGGCGGATGACCGTGACGGGCATGGGGGCCCGGGCGGCGAACTCCTCCAGGCAGTCTCCCGTGCCGTCCGTCGAACCGTCGTCGACCGCGATGACCTCGATGCGCTCCGGGGCGAGGGTCTGTGCCTCGACGGAGGCCAGGCACTCGACCAGGTACGGCATCGCTTCGTACGCCCCGATGATCACGCTCACATCAGGCTGCGCCACGGTCACGTTTCCCCCTCGTCACGGGATGTTCCTCCCGTGTCTGCTCATTGGATATCTGGTAGACGGGCGATGTGCGCAAGCGGTTGCCTCACGCATTTCGTGATCCGCATCACAGGCGAATTCGAGGAGGTCACGGTAGGCGAGCACGGTAAGAGACGGGGTAAGTAGCGTGGACGCAAAAGGAGTTCGGCCCCGAGGATCGCTCCTCGGGGCCGAACCGGTGCTCAGGTCGGAAGGGCGTCAGCCTGCCGCCACGCCCTCCCCCTCGCCGGCCACCGCCACGGGTGTCTCGGGTGTCTCGGGTGTCTCGGCCGCCTCGGGGCCCGTGGGCACCGGGGTCGTCAGCGCCGCTTCGCCGGCCGCGGCCCGCGACTCCTGGCCGACGTTGCGCGCCTCGGATTTCAGCGCGAGGTTCGCGACCGCGGTGTTGAACCGGTCGATGGACGTGGGCTCGTCCGGGCCGAGCAGGTACCGCTTCAGCTCCGCGCGGTCGTCCGCCAGGGTGTCGGCGGCCGGGTCGCGTACGGCGTCCAGCAACTGGCCCAGTTCGGCGGCGCTGTTGGAGAGGATGACGGCCGCCCGCACCGCGGTGTTCTGCCGCCTGAACTCCTCCACACCGATCCCCGCGGAGTCGGTGACCGCGTACGGCTTGCCGCTCGCGATGAAGTCGGAGACCACGCTGGAGATGTCGGAGACCATCGCCTCGGAGGCGTTGAAGCAGTCGTACAGGCGCGGCTCGGCGCCCGTGATGACGTGGTGCTCCCAGGCAGGGAAGGAACGCCAGTACGCGTCGTTCCACTGGGCGCGCAGCCTGGCGACCTCCTCGTGCTTGCGGAGGTCGACCAGCCCGTCGCGGGTCGCCACGGCCTCGTCGCTCTTCGCGTCCGGGACGATGGACAGCTGGGCGAGGCGGGCCTCGATACGGGCCATCTCGGCCTTGGCCTTGGCCTGCTCCGCCGCGTCGGCCTTGAAGCGGGGGTCGGCGGCGCGCTCGGCGGCGGCCTTCTCGACCAGTGCGGTGATCCGGCGGTGCGCGGCCCCGGCCGGGCGGCTGCGGGTGCCCGTGAAGGGGTGCGGCTTGTAGAGGACGCGGACCGGTGGGTCGGCCTTCACCAGCTGCTTCACGATGTTCTCGCCGGCGAGCAGGAGGGACGTGTTGCCCGGGTTGTCGTCCCAGCCCTCCCAGGTGGGCGCGTACAGGACGGTCGGGCAGTAGCCGTCGCCGGCCCCGCCGGGTCCCTCGGGGACGCCCTTCCAGGGCTCGATCGGCGCCAGCTGCGGGCGGCCGACCTCCACGATGTCGTCGTCCCGGACGCCGACGTCGGCGATGGCGTAGCGGTCGCGGCCCGCCCGGCCCGCTGTCCACACCTCGTCGTACACCTTGCTGAACGGGTTGACGCTGGCGGCCTTGTCGCTGTCGCCGTGGCCGATGAAGACGTGCTTCATGGTGGGCACGCGCAGCATGTGGATGTTCTTGCCGACGTTCGCGGGGTAGAGCGTGACGCGCACCGTGGACAGGTCCAGGTTCATCAGGTGCACCCCTCCGGGCACGCAGATGACGGGGACCGTGGTGGGTGCCAGGTTCTGGATGATGACGCGCTCGCGCAGCAGGATCAGCGGCCGGGTCTCCAGCTGCGCCATGGTCTCCAGCCACATGTTGACCTGGTACGCGGAATCCTTGGAGCCGGAGAAGTACAGCACCGTCTCCGGCCGGTACTCGCGAAGCCAGGCGCTGGCGGCGGCCAGCACCTTGGCGTCGTTGGGCGGGATCCGGTTGCCGCGCAGGTACGGCACCAGCGCCAGGACGTACGCCGCGCCCAGGACCAGCGTGACGCCCACCCCGGCGAAGCCCGCCACATCGGCGTCCGTGAGCGCCCAGACCAGCAGCCCCGCGACGGCCGCGACGTCGAGGTGGAGCATCTTCTCCCCGGAGCGGTTCATCAGCCAGCGCGGCGGAGCGTCCGGAATCCGGATGCGGGAGGCCAGATCGACGTTGCGGGTCGCGACCGGCATCTCACGGCGGTTGTTGATCAGGGTGGTGAGCGCGCCCTGCGGGGCCTGGAGGCCGAAGAAGACGATGAAGCAGGCGAGGGCCGCGTAGAAGACGGGCTCCTCCGAGAGGTCCAGGCGAGCCAGCAGCAGGACCAGGAGCAGCTGCCGGATCAGGAAGCGGATCGACAGACCGGCCCGCACCTTGCTGAGGCGGTTGAGCAGGTAGCTGCCCTGATTGTGCAGATAGGTGTCCGCCAGGTACGTCACAGCGGCGGCGGCCGCGAAGGCGGGGACGCTCGGGACGAGCGCGGCCACCATGACGCCGGCGAAGCCCAGCATCATGAGGACCGCCGCGGCCAGCTCGGCCGCACTGCCCACCCGGGCGACGCGAATAGCGGTGGTTATCACGGAGAACCTGCTCTGGGAGGGGTGCTGGTTGGCAGATGTCGTAAAGTCCGGAAAATACCTTGTGCGGGGTCTGGGAATTTTACGGACTCAGGCCTCTGTGAATGCTCCACCAACTGGGTGCCACAGAGGCCTGAAATTCAGATGCCGATTTGCAGTGGATTATGCCATGCCGTCCTGACGGTCCAGGACGCTGGCCAACGCGTGCTCGAAGCCCGACGCCCTGCTCGCGTCGGCCGTCGGATCCTGCTGACGGACGTCGATGACATGGCCGGTGAGCTCGGAAAGCAGCACGTCAAGGGAGGTGCGGGCCACCGCCTCGGAGGAGAGCAGGGTGCCCGCCGGCTCGTGTCCGAAGGCCTTGGTGCGCATGGGGGTGGCGGTGCGCTCCGGGTTGATGCAATTCACCCGAATGCCGTCACCCGCCCACTCGTCGGACAGGGCCTGCGTCAGGTTGACCATCGCCGCCTTGGTCGAGGAGTAGAGGCTGTACTCGGCGCGTCCACGGGTGTAGCTGCTGGAGGTGTACAGCAGGAGTTGACCCTTGGTCTCCGCGAGGTACTTGTAGGCCGAACGGGCGATCTGCACCGGGGCCAGGTAGTTGACCTTCAGCGCTTCCTCGATGGTCGCGTTGTCGGTCTCGGCGAGTTTGCCGATGCGCAGTACTCCGGCCGTGTTGACGACGTAGTCGATACGCCCGGTCTCGGCGTATGCCTTGGACAGCGCGTCGTCCACCTCCTCCGGGTTCTCCACGTGCGTGCCGGTCGTGGAGCGGCCCAGGGCGTACACCTTGGAGCCGTAGGACTCCGCGAGTTCGGCGATGTCCTTGCCGATGCCGTACGAACCGCCGAAGACGACGACCGTCCTGCCGGTGAGCAGCTCGCGGTAGGCCTCCTCGCCGTTCTGCGCGGGCGCGGCGGTGGAGCCGAGCTGGAACAGCTTGTCGGCGATGAAGACGTCGACCGGCTGAGTGACCTTCATGTTGTACTCGTCGCCCGCCACGACGTGGATCGGCACGTCCGGCAGGTAGCGCAGGACGACGGTGCAGTCGTCCGTGGCCTGGAAGTTGGGATCGCCGGCCGCGATCTCGTAGGCACGGCGGATCGTGGACAGCCTGAACGCCTGCGGGGTCTGGCCGCGGCGCAGCCTCGAGCGGTCCGGGATCTCGGTGATGAACTCGCCGTCCTCACCGTGCGTGCGGGTCACGATGATGGTGTCGGCGGACGGAATGGCGACGTCGACGGCCTGGTAACGCTCCAGCGCCGCAACGCAGTCGTCGATGACGCGCTGCGACAGCAGCGGCCGTACGGCGTCGTGGAACAGGACGTTGAGGTCCTCACCGTCGGCCAGCCCTTCGCCCAGGGCGGCGATGGCGCGCTCGGTCGTCTCGTTCCGTGTGGAGCCGCCCTCGATGATTCTGGAGACCTTCTTGAACCCGGCCTTGGCGACGATCTTCTCGATGTCGGGCACATACCCCGGCGCCATCAGCACGATGACGTCGTCGACGGAGTCGGCCTTCTCGAAGGTGGTCAGGGTGTGCTCGATGACTGCCTTGCCGGCGATCTTCAGCAGCTGCTTGGGGATCTGAAGACCCACGCGCTGACCGGTACCGCCGGCCAGGATCACTGCGGTGGTACGGGGCTTGGCTATGTTCTGGGACACAGGTGACCTACCTTGGGGCGACAGGGAACGAGGAAATGGTCCCACTTACGGTTACCGCAGTGCAAGGTGAGCGCCGTCCGCTGCATATGTGCGCGCAACCTGTCATTCACCTTGCACCCCTGGTGATTGCTTAGAGGCGGAGAGACCTTCCCTGGATGCTGCAGGAAATTGCTGTGAGTAACTCCACAGACTCCATGATATTGCCGAGAGTGACGCCACCCGGGCTCAGCGCAGCCCGAGCCGCCTGAGGCAGCGATGCCCGAGTACCTTCACCAGTTCCCCGGACGTCGTCTGGTGAACGGTGCGCGACCCGGCCGGGGCGGTGGGCCCCAACGGGCCCGCGGCGACCGCCGCGAGCGCCCCGTACAGGGCCTGAGCAGCCACTTCTGGCGCGATCTGCGCCTCGGCAGCCGGCTGCACGCACGGCGCCGTGACCGGCTCCGGTACGGCTGACAGGAGCGCCGTGTCGCCGATGACGCGCACTCCCATGGCCTCGATTCGCCCCGCCATCTCCGCGCCGATCGCGGCGGCGGCCTCGTTGGCCCATTGCGGGGTCGAGATCTTCACATCCCGGGACGTGGGACTACACGTGTTCTTCATATGCATGACTGCGCCGTTACGGACGAGTTTCGAATACAACTCGTCAGGGAGCCCATTACCACGGAATTCTTTGTTGAGGTTCCGCAGCATTTCGGTCTCGGCGAGAGTGAGCGAACGATTCGCCGAGTCCGGAACGGGTTGCAGGAGATTCCCGGGCAGGCCGAGGAGCGCCTCGAAGGTGCGCATCAGACCGCCGCGGTCGCGGTCGTCGACCACGACGACGGTGATCCGCTCCGCACCGACCACCCCGGCCCAGCGCTCGACGAGCCGGTCGTGCCGATGCCGGTGCCAGAAGCTGGGGTTGGGCTTCTCGTACGGGGGCTTGCGGAGCATGTGCTCCAGCCAGTCCTCGTATCCCATGCGCAGACCGTTCTGCACGTACTGCTGCCACTGCGAGGGCATGATCTTCACCAGCGGTCGCAGGGTGACCAGGACATGCACCCGCTCCACCCCGCCGAGTTGCCCGACCACCCGGGCGACGGTCGCCTCGTCCGGGGCGTCGGCGAAGAACTCGCTGCTGATCACGGAGGTGCGGTCACCGGTGGTGTTCAGCTGCCCGAGGAGCCGCGTCCAGTGCCGGTCGGTGGGCACGGTGTCGCCGATCATCGCGGGCCGGGCGCAGGCGGCCAGGACGGCCGACATGGGGTGCCTGCTGTCCGCCGGGACCTCGACACCGTGCGCCGTCAGCCTGTCCTTCGCCGCGAACAGGGCGCCCTGGATCGCGGTGGTCCCGGTCTTGTGGGGGCCGATGTGCAGCAGGCGGGTGCCGGGGGGCAGCGGGGCGGTGCCGTTCACCCCGAAGTCGTCTCTCGTACAGTCCGTCTCCATGGTCAAAGGACGGTAAGAGGTGTTCCTGAGACTGCGCTGAGAGTGGCCTGGGGCACAGATGAGTCCCAGGCTCCCGTCAGGCTCCGGGGTTCCTCGGAATCGCTCGAGGATCAGAAAGGCCCGAAGGAATCAGAAGGGCTCGAAGTCGTCGAACTCCTGTGCCGCCTCGTCCCGTTCGGCCTGGCGGTCCTTGCGGCGCTGGGCCGCGGGCCGCGGGGCCTCGAAGCGGTGGTCCTCGCCACGGCGGCCGAGCATCTCGGCGCCGGCCATGACCGTGGGCTCCCAGTCGAAGACGACGGCGTTGTCCTCGGGCCCGATGGCGACGCCGTCACCCGAACGGGCGCCCGCCTTCATCAACTCCTCCTCCACGCCGAGGCGGTTGAGCCGGTCGGCGAGGTAGCCGACGGCCTCGTCGTTGTTGAAGTCGGTCTGGCGCACCCAGCGTTCGGGCTTCTCGCCGCGGACGCGGAAGAGCCCGTCGCCCTCGAGCGTGACGGTGAAGCCGGCGTCGTCCACGGCCTTGGGCCGGATGACGATCCGCGTGGCCTCTTCCTTCGGCTTCGCGGCCCGCGCCTTGGCGACGAGGTCGGCGAGCGCGAACGACAGCTCCTTGAGCCCGGTGTGCGCGACCGCGGACACCTCGAAGACGCGGTAACCGCGCGCCTCGAGATCCGGCCGCACCAGGTCGGCGAGGTCCTTGCCGTCCGGTACGTCGATCTTGTTCAGGACGACGATGCGGGGACGGTTGTCGAGCCCGCCGTACTCGCGCAGCTCCGCCTCGATGACGTCGAGGTCGGAGACGGGGTCGCGGTCGGACTCGAGGGTGGCGGTGTCGAGGACGTGCACGAGGACGCTGCACCGCTCGACGTGCCGCAGGAACTCGAGGCCGAGGCCCTTGCCCTGGCTGGCGCCGGGGATCAGGCCCGGGACGTCGGCGATGGTGTAGACGGTGGCGCCGGCGGTCACGACACCCAGGTTCGGGACGAGGGTGGTGAACGGGTAGTCGGCGATCTTCGGCTTGGCGGCACTGAGCACGGAGATCAGGGACGACTTACCGGCGCTCGGGTACCCGACCAGCGCGACATCGGCGACGGTCTTCAGCTCGAGGACGATGTCCTGAAGATCCCCCGGCTCGCCGAGCAGCGCGAAGCCGGGCGCCTTGCGGCGGGCGGAGGCCAGCGCGGCGTTGCCGAGGCCGCCGCGGCCGCCCTGGGCGGCGACGTACGAGGTCCCGTGGCCGACGAGGTCGGCGAGGACGTTGCCCGCCTTGTCGAGGACGACGGTGCCGTCGGGCACGGGAAGGACGAGATCCTGCCCGTCCTTGCCGGACCGGTTGCCGCCCTCTCCCGGTTTGCCGTTGGTCGCCTTGCGGTGCGGGGAGTGGTGGTAGTCGAGAAGGGTGGTGATCGACTGGTCGACGGTGAGGATCACGTCACCGCCGCGCCCGCCATTGCCGCCGTCGGGCCCGCCCAGCGGCTTGAACTTCTCACGGTGGACGGAGGCACAGCCGTGACCTCCGTTACCCGCGGCGACGTGCAGCTCGACGCGGTCCACGAAGGTGGTCATGGTGGGGTGCCTCCAGAGACGTACGGAAAGTTCTCTTGCGTAACAAGCGAAAGGCGGACCCGCCTTCCCGAACGGGAAGTGAGGTCCGCCTCGCGAAAGGTTCGGTCGAAGCCGTGAATCAGGTGATTCAGCTGATTCAGGCGACCGGAACGATGTTCACGACCTTGCGGCCACGGTGGGTACCGAACTCCACCGCACCGGCCTGCAGCGCGAACAGCGTGTCGTCGCCGCCACGGCCGACGCCGGCGCCCGGGTGGAAGTGGGTGCCACGCTGGCGGACCAGGATCTCACCCGCGTTGACGACCTGACCGCCGAAGCGCTTCACGCCGAGCCGCTGGGCGTTGGAGTCGCGACCGTTCCGGGTGGACGATGCGCCCTTCTTGTGTGCCATTTCTCCTCAGTCCCTTACTTCGCAGCCGCGGGGATCTCAGTGACCTTGATCGCCGTGTACTGCTGGCGGTGGCCCTGACGACGACGGTAGCCCGTCTTGTTCTTGTAGCGCAGAATGTCGATCTTCTGGCCCTTGTGGTGGTCCACGACCTCGGCCTGGACCTTGATGCCGGCCAGCACCCACGGGTCGCTGGTCACAGCGTCGCCGTCGACAACGAGCAGGGTCGAGAGCTCGACCGTGTCGCCAACCTTGGCGGTGGAAATCTTGTCAACCTCAACGATGTCGCCGACAGCAACCTTGTGCTGGCGACCACCGCTGCGCACGATGGCGTACACGCGGATCTCACTCTCTCGCTCGGAACGGCACCCCCGCAGTCCAGCCGCCCGGAACGAACACGGACGGCCTCTCCCGGTCACCGAGGTGCCCTGGAGGAAGAGGTTTACGGGGATGTGGCCTGCCACTCGACACGCCGACGGTCAAGATTACGGGGCTCGCGTTGAGGGGTCAAACCGAGCCCCGGCCGCCCGGCCGGTCGCTCCTCCGCCGCTGGAAGATCACTCCGCCGGGAGTCACGGAACTGGCGACGAGTAGGGTCGGTGACCATGACGAACGGAGACAGAGCAGCCGACCTGATCCGGTTGTCGGATGGAGACAATTCCTTCCGATTGCGCGTCCTGGGCCGCCGCAGCCCAGGCATCCTGCCGGGACACGATCTACTCGACGCGGAAATCGTCATCGAGAGCAGTTTCGTCCACGGACGCCTCCCGGTCTGTTTCCGTCCGGCGGATCTCGAATCCTGGCGCCTGGCTCTGGACGGCCTCGAAGCGGGGCAGGACCTGCACTGGCTCGACACCGGAAACGGTCCGACGGTCAACATCGAGTTCTCCGCCGACGAACCGGGCCTCCCCTACGTGAGGATCGAGGACGGATCGGCTTCCGGCGCCTCCGCGGTCCTGCCGGTCGCGGTGGAGGACGGTTGGGTCCAGGACCTGCGTGAACAGCTGGACGAGGTGCGCCGGACCTGGCCGAGCGAGGTCAGGGAGACGTCACCCGGCGCCTACGAGTGGAACCGCTGAGAACACCGAGGCCCTGGGAGGAACTCCGCGAGGAGCTCCTCCCAGGCCTTTCACGGGCTCAACGGCCTTTCAGACTCGACGACCGGTCACTGGAAGAAGGTCTTGCCCACGTACCAGCCGGTATCGTCGAATGCCTCGATGGTGACCGCGAACGGGACATTACTGCCGGGTTTGTATTGCGGTGTCGCCGCGTACAGGATCGTGTTCTGGCTCTTGTCCACGTATTCGGCGATGCTCTCCTCGAACAACCGCATGTCCCCGTTGTCGATGGAGCCCGTCGTTCTGACGATGTTCGACTCATGGGTACCGGAGCCGCCGAGGCCCTTCGGCAGGAGATGACCGCGCGCGTCCCCGTTCGCACCGCTCACGAAGCCCGGCGGGCGGACACTGCGCGTCGCCTTGGTCCCCTTGCCGAGCATCTGCGGCGTGACCAGCGCCGCGACACCTGAACGGCGCCCGTCCGCGTCGATGGAGCCGTAGTCGATGTCACCGCAGTTGTGCACCAGCAGCGAGGTCTCCCCCGCGTGCACGTAGTACGTGTGCACATCCTCGACGGTCAGGTCGTGCGTGCGCCGGCGCTCTTCGAAGGAGCGGGTCGCCGTGAGCGTGACCGTGCTGCCGTCCGCCGTGCGCAGACGCATGCCGGGCTCGAGGTCGCCCGCCTTGATCCAGGCCCTCTCGGACTCCACCCAGAAGGGATGCGTCGTCGTGGAGACCAGCGCTTCGGCATGACCGGAGCCGCCCTTGACCGTGAGGTCGACGAAGTGCTTGTCGTCCTCGGTGACGATCGTGCCGACGACCTCGCGCACGGTCGTTTCGCCCGTCGCCGGGTCGGTCACAGTGACCTTGTCACCCAGTTCGACCTTCTCGATCGGCTTGGTCGTGCCGTCGGCGAGCAGCACCTTGGTGCCCGGCAGGAAACTGTGGGGCGACGGGCAGGAGTCGTTGCCCTTCTTCTTGAGCGCGGCCGCGGCCTTCTGTCGCGCCTCGGCGAGCTTGTCCGTGGCCTTGGCCAGGGCGGATCGCGCCTTGCCCAGGCTCTTGTTCGCCTTGTACAGGTCCTTGGCGCCGCCGATGAGGTCGGAGACGAGACCGGTCACCCGTTTGACGAGTTTCAGGCCCTTGGCCCACTTCCACGGGGCTCCGTACTTGGCGAGGATCTTGCCCGCCAGGCCGCCCGCGAAGCTGCCGGCGATGTTGAGGAGTGTCTCACCGCAGGCGCCGACGTCGCCGGTGGAGATGCAGTCCAGCGCCGCGTCGATGCCCAGGATGTCCCGGACGATCTTGACGAGGGCCTTGCCCGCGGACTTGATGCGCTGCTTGGCCGAGGACTGCTGCGCCTGCGCCGACGCCACGTTCGAGGAGGCCTCGGTGACGTCGTCCGCCGCGTCGTCGACGTCCTTGTTGCCGGTGTCCGTGTAGGTGCCCGAGTAGGCCGAGCAGTACGAGTACGGGAAGCAGCTCTCCAGGCCGGTCGGGTCGGAGAGCGTCACCGGCGAGTTCTCTGCGTAGGCGTAGCCGTTGATCTGGCTCGGCTTGGTGTAGTCGATGATCGGGTCGACGGATATGAACCTGCCGATCGCCGCGTCGTACTCCCGTGCCCCCAGGTGGGTCAGGCCGGTCGAGGCGTCGATCGTGCCTCCGACGTAGCCCTTCTCCCCCGGCCAGGTGCCGGTCTTCTCGCCGCGCTCCACGCCGAAGGGGTCGAAGCGCCGCTGGGAGATCGCACCGGTCGCGGCGTCGATCGCCAGCTCGCCCGTGCCGTGGTGGTCGGGAGAGACGAAGGACAGCTTGGCCGCGGTGCGGACAGCGACCGTCTGCCCGCCGTAGTCGTAGTAGCGCGTGGCCTCCTTCTTGGTGCCGTCGGCCGACAGCTTCAGCTCCATGCCGGGCAGGAAGTAGACGGTCGTACCGGACGTGTCCTTGCGCACGATGCGGTTGCCGGAGCCGTCGTACACGTAGCCGGTCTTCGAGCCGTTGGCCTCGGTGACCTCGCTGAGCCTGCCCGCGTCGTTCCAGACCAGCGACTGGGCGTTGCCGCCGATGGTGCGCTTGGTCGTGTTGCCCGCGTCGTCGAACTCGTACGACGACTGACGGTCCCCGGTCGGGGTCTTCTCCGTGATCCTGGTGGCCTGGTGCGGTCCGTCGCCGAGCGCGCCCGCGCCGCCGTACTCGTAGCTGCGGGTGACGTTCTTCGCCGCGTTCAGCCCCGTGTCGTGGTCGACCTCGGTGAGGCGGTTGCCGATGGCGTCGGTCTCGTACGACTTCCAGTACGGGGCCGGGCCGCCCAACGCGGCCGAGCCGGCCGCCGCGTCGCAGGCGGTGGGTCCGGTGCCGTCCAGCGGCGCGGTGGAACCACGCGTCCCGTTGCCCGCGGCGGTGGCGGCGGTGGCCGCCGGGGTCCAGGCGTCCGCCAGCCGGTTCCGGCTGTCGTAGACGAAGCACTGCACGTCGGGCGAGGCCGGGTTCGCCGTGTCCGAGATGGACAGGACGTTGCCCGCCTGGTCGTAGGAGTAGTTCGCCTCCTTGGCCGGGGCGGTCGCCCCGTAGACATCGACCACCGAACGGGCCAGCCGGTCGGTGCCCTTCTCGTAGTCGAAGGTCTGCCACACCTTCTTGCCGCTGCCGTTGAACAGCTC
Organism: Streptomyces sp. HUAS ZL42; assembly: GCF_040782645.1. Taxonomy (GTDB): domain Bacteria; phylum Actinomycetota; class Actinomycetes; order Streptomycetales; family Streptomycetaceae; genus Streptomyces. The sequence continues at coordinate 6,326,779 of NZ_CP160403.1, read as the reverse complement.
CAGCTGCAGGACCTGGCTGTCCTTGGAGTAGTTGGTGTTCGTGATGTACGACGTGGTGCCGGTCATGGTGACCGGTCGCTGGAGAGCGTCGTACGTGTACGTCACCGCCTCGGCGGGCAGATCGGCGACGGCGGGCAGGCCCGTGTCACGGAGTGTGCCGTCCCGGTTGTACGAACTGGTGAAGGTGTACGTGCCGGCCAGGGCCCCCTGGGAGGCGGGAATCTGGTAGGCGGTCTTCAACGGGCGGTAGAGATCGTCGACCGACTGGACGGCCGAAGCGAAGTACTCGGTCGGGGAGACGTAACTCAGGTTGGCGTAGGCCAGACCCAGCCAGCCTGCCTTGTCGTACCGCGTCTCACTCAGTTTGGTGCCGGTGTCCGGGTCGCCCTGCCAGGTCGACACCACACGGCTGAGCTTGTCGTAGACCGTGGAGATCTTCTTGTTGCGGCCGTCCCACACGGCGATCGGCCGGTCGAGTTCGTCGTACTCGGTGCGTGAGGTACCCGCGTCCGGGTCGACGGCGGTCTTCTTGCGGCCCAGCTGGTCGTACTCGTACCGCCAGACGTTGCCCTTGGCGTCGGTGACGGTCTCCAGCAGACCCGCCGTGTTGTAGGTGTACTTCGTCGAGTCATAGGGCACGCCGGGGTTCGGTGCGGAGCCCCGGTAGTGGCGGAGCTCGACCACACGGCCCTCGCCGTCGGTGACCGCCGTTGTGGGCACGCCCCCGGCCGGAGGATCCACATGGGTGAGTTCGCCGTCGTACGCGGTGGTGGTACGCCACTGCTCGACGCCCGACACCGCGAAGATCTGGGCCGTGGTCCGGCCGAGACCGTCGTACTCCGTCAGACCCTGCGCGCCGACCTCGCCGTTGTGCACCAGCAGCAGCTCGTCCGATGCCGCACCGGCCGCGTTGTAGGTGGAGTTGGTCTTTCTGATGTTTCCGGTCGCGTCGTAGAACGTGTCGGCGACCATACGGGTGCCGTCCGGGCCCTCGGTCTGGATCTGACGGGCCCGGAGCATGCTGTCGTAGAGCTGGTACTCGGCCCCGTACGAGCCGTCGTTCTCGATCTTCTCCGTCTTGATCGAGGTGACCTTGTCCTTGCGGACGTTGTACGAGTACTTGATGCTCGGTGTCTGGGTCGACGCACGATCCGCCAGCCACACCGACGTGAGCCGGCCTAGACCGTCGTACGCGAGGTCGGTCCGCTTGCCGTTCGGGTCCGTCTGGCCCACGGACAGGCCCCAGGCGGCGGCGTAGTCGGTCGCGGTGACGTGGCCGAGGGCGTTGGTGACCGTCGTCTTCGACAGCAGGCCGTTGGTCTCGGTGTAGGCGGTCTTCGTCTCGTTCTGCTTGGCGTCCTTCTGGGACAGCGGACGGCCGTAGGAGTCGTAGGTCGTGGTGCCGGTGACCTGGTACGTCGCCGTCGTCCCGTCGTGCGACGTCATCCGCTCCGTCTTGGTCGCATCACCCTTCGTCGGTGCCGCGCCGAACGCGCCGCCGTCGTAGGAGGTGCGCTCGTCCGCCAGGACCTGCGTCTTGCGGTCCGGGGTGGCCGAGCAGCGGACAGAGACGGACTCACTGCGGGCGGGCAGCGAGAGGATGTTCTTGGCCGTGTTGTCCGTGTACGTGGTGCGGGTGCAGCTGTCGTCCTTGGTCGTGGAGACGTCGCCCTGGTCGTCGATCTCCTTCGCCCGACCAGTGCCGTTTGAGGTCTCGTACGTGGTCGTGGACTTCGTTTCGCGCCAGGTCCGGTCGGACAGCAGGTTGAAGCCACGTTCGATCTGAGGCTTCACGATCGACGCCCGGGTGGTGCCCCAGCTCCGGGTCTGCGTGGCGGTGTAGTACTTCCAGGGGGTCTGGATGGTCTTGGAGACCAGTTTGTCCCCGTCGTAGGTCGCCGCCTCCAGCTGGAATCCGGTGAACTCCTCCGCGTCCGTGAAAGAGGCTCCCGTGGAGTCCTTGACGGTCACCGAGCGGGTGTTGCCGGCGGAGTCCTTGTCGCCGTCCATGCCTTGCATGAACGTGTAGTCGACCCGGGTCGTCTGCACGTCCGAGGTGCCGCTGGTGACCTTGACCTTGCCGTAGCCCTGCCAACCGCCCCAGGTGAGGTACTTGGCGTCGGTGATGCCGTCCGGCTTCGCCTTCCGCCAGGCCGCGTCGCCCTGGTAGTCGTAGCGGGTCACCATCGAGTCGCTGCCGCCGGTGCGGTCGGTCTCGATGACCGCCGCCACCACGTACTTGTGGAACCAGTCCGTGATCGGGTCGATGTAGCCCGGCGGGGCCCACTTCACCGGGTAGCACCGCTTGGTCGACTCGCCCGGCGTGGGCAGCGCGTCCTTGGTGCAGTTCGTGGGCGCGTAGTTGACGTCGAGCTGGGCGCCCGTCTCGCTCAGAACCATCGACAGGCGGAAGCGGTGGAACGGCGCGATGTTGTCGCCGATCGCGTCCACGCGGTTGGCCAGCTGCTCACCGAACAGGTCCACGGACGGCAGCTTCACGGCGGTACCGGCGCGGCCCTCGTGCTCGATCTTCGACAGCCACAGCGTCTTGGAGTCGTCACCGTTGTCCGTGAACAGGTGCGTCAGCGTCCAGGCGTCCACGTCCTGGTAGGTCGTGGCGTCCTTGCGCATCTGCGTGACGACCGACGTCAGCCGCTTGGTGGTCCAGAACGTCTGCACCGGCGAGGTGCACTTGGTACCGGACTTGCACTCCTGGTCGACCGGGACGTCCGGCCAGTGCGAGGCGTTGGCCGTGGTGCGCTTGCTCTCCGCACAGTCGAAGTCCGCGGTCGGCAGGCAGCGTTCGGCGGTGCTGAACACGATCCGGGCCGGCGCCTTCGCCGCGTACACCTGGCCGTCGCGCTGACCGTAGTCGATCCGCTTCAGGTAGCCGCCGCGGTGGTACGCGGTGCCGTTGACGTCCGTCTTCCCGTTCAGCGCGTAGTAGTTGGTCTCGCGCCCGTAGAAGTAGGACATCACGTTGCCGTGCGTGTCCTTGACGTAGTCCAGGCTCCACCGCCACGCCTGCTGGCAGTACGCGCTCGTGAACGTCGAGTTGTAGCAGGGCTCACCCGAGTCGTCACCGAAGATCGGAGCCGTCCAGACCGAATTGGTCTCCTCGTTCCCGGAAACCCAACCCGGCAGACGGTTCAGGCCGAAGTAGTACTCCGTACCCTCCGAGGTGGTGATCCTCCAGTGCTCGCCCTTGTCGTTCGTGCTTCCGTCGTCGCCGTTGGTGGCGCCGGTCAGCTTCTCGACCTTCGCGCCTTCGTCGGACGACAGGTGCCACTCGCCAGTGGTGTCGTCCTTGACCAGCTCACCGGAGGCGCCGTCGAGCATGACCGTGGCGTTCTCGAACGCCCAGCACTGCTCACCGGAACTGTCGTGACCGTCCTCCGAACACGGCTTGTAACGGCGCTCGATGTAGCCGGGGTCGTAGGAGAAACCCTCACCCAGCCAGGAGCCCTGGTTGTTGGTGGCCGAGGTGCGGCCGTCCGCCGACTGGGAGGAGTAGCCGAAGCCCACAGTCGGGACCAGACCACCCGGCGTCGGGACCGAACGCAGCGGGTAGCTCCAACTGAAGGCGCCGGAGGACGGAGAGACACTCCAACTGGCCGACGGGGCCAGCGCGGTCGCCTTGTATGTGCCCTGCGCGCTGGACGGGCCGGCCGCGACGGCGACCAGCGAGGTCCCCTCGGTCGCCATGGTGGACACGCCCTCCGTGGCGGGGGCGGCCGTCACGTCCGCGGAGACGGTCCCCGACTTCACGTCGTTCACCGTGGGCAGCACCTTCGGCCGCTGCGGGCAGGCCTTGCTGCCCGGGGTGGCGACCGCGGCACACGCGGGCAACTGCACCAACTGGAGCCGGGAGGCATAGGAGCCGCCGAAGCCCTCGGCGAACTCCGAGTAGTCCACCGTCAGACGGACCTTGCCGGCCTGCGCGGAACCGTCCGCCCGCTCGACACCCAGAAGTGCGCCAGCGCCGAGTTGCGCGGCGCGCTTCGGGTCGAGAACGTCGACGCGGACCTTCTCTGCCGCCTGCGCCGCCTTGACCCTGGCCTTGGTTTTGCCGACCTGGACCGGCAGACCACCCGCCTCCGCGCCGGCCCCCACCTTCACCTCGGCGCCGCCCTGCCCGGGCCACACCGCCTTCTCCAGCCCCTTGACCGCGGCCTTGCGCGCCGGATCGGAGGGGCGGGACTTCGCCTTCGCGTCGGATCCCTTCGCGGGATCACCGTCGTCCTGGACGCCGGGGCGACTGGTACGGCCCCGGGCGCCGTCGTCGAGCACCGCTGCCTGGATCGACGACGCGGACAGCGCGAGCGAAAGCCCGAGCACTGTCGCCACGACCGCCTGTCTCGGCATGCGGCGGCTCAGTGAGCGGCCACGGAAGAACATTCAGAGAGCTCCCTTTCGGAAGAGAACGTCATGGAGAGGGAGGGGAAAGCAGGCATACGAACAGGTACGCCGGGCCGCAAAGATCCTGGCGTACTTCAGAACTGGCGATCTGTCACAAATCTCGGCAACGCCTTCGCGCCACCACCGAAGGAGCCCGTGCCGAACGCATCGCCGGGCGCGGCAACCCCGAAGCGCGCTCCGTCGGTTCCCGCTCCCCCGGTCTGCAATGTCCCTGCCAAAACGGCGGCACCCCTGCACCGCCACACTTCCCCCGTACTTGGCACAACTACCCCGTAAATAAAGAGAGTTTAAAGGCCGAAGAAGACATTCCTTTACTTGGAGTGCACATGCAATACCCATCTCGTTCCCCAGTGCGTGACAAGAGTCACATGGGTTACGCATGCAACCCATGCGGCGTACAGAGGGGCTGCATCGCCTTCGGCATCAACCAGCCCACGCCTCGAGCAGGCCATCCGGCACTTCAGGGTTGTTCTGCCGCTTCCACCAGCCGCCCAGCTCGGACACCTCGGGGAATGTGTGGTCGGGCAGCAGCCGGACCAGGGCAGGTCAGTGGACGCCAACAGCCAAGGGGCCCGGCTTGAGGGGTCAAACCGGGCCCCGGTCGGCGACTCGGCCGGCCTCGGACAGAGCCGAGGGGGCCGCTAAGGGAACTGACTCAGTTGTCCCCTGTGAGTCGCCGAGATGGCACTTTCCTGGATCTCGATGTCTCCGGATTCGATCCGCTCCAAGAACCACTGACGAAGTTCTTCGTACCCGACGTCCGGCGGAATGTCGACGGCGATCAGGTTCCTGAATCCCTCTGTGGTCTCCCAGCTGCAGCCTGCTTCTCGCAGCCTGCGCTCCACCGAATCCCGCACATCACCTCGCATGAAGACGATGCGCACGGTCGAATGCCCGGACTCCGCGGTGAAACCCTCGTAGACGAGCTCGCGCCGCTCGTGGTCCGCACGGACCCTGACGAGGTCGCCGAACGCAACTCCCGGAACGAAGAACGGTGTGTTCACCACCCGAATCTCGAACCTGACGTCCGTCTTCTCACCCCAGAGTCGCTCCACGGAGACCGGCGGCCAGCCGGAGGCGTCCGAGTTCAGGTCGAAGGCCACCTTGAACATCTTTGCCCCGCTGGGCGACACCGGCCGTTCACTCGACCGAGACTCATCCATTCCTATGGCTCCACAAACTCTCGGAGTTCGTCGTCCCACTCTTCGACCGTCTTGGCCGACTTGTCCCTGTTACATCGTCGGCAGGCCACGCAGCCGTTGTGAGGTGCGCCGCATCCGCCCTGTGCCTTGGGGATCTCGTGGTCGATCTGAGCATCGTCCGGCCGGCCCTTGATGGGCTTGCCGTCAGCACCCCGCGAAGCACGACGCTCCACTTCTTGACCACAGTAGTCGCACTTGTAGACGCCGTCGTTCTTCTCGAAGTTCTGGTCGTAGACCTCCTGCCGCCCATTGTCGGTGAAGTCGAGGCCCGCGCGCTCGTCCTCATGCTCTCCGCAGTTGTGGACGAGGACGGGGCTGTCCTCCGCCAGCACGTAGTAGGTGTGCACGTCGTTGACGGTGAGGTCGTGCGTGCGCTGGCGCTTGTCGAAGGAACGAGTGGCCGTGAGAGTGACCGAGTCGCCGTCCGCGGTATGCAGGAGCATGCCCGGCTCAAGGTCGCCCGCCTCGATCCACGCCTGCTCGGAGTCCGACCAGAAGGGGTGGGTCGTCGTGGAGACCAGGGTCTCGACCTTGCCTGTCTTGCCCTTGATCGTGAGGTCGACGAAGTGCTTGTCGTCCTCGGTGACGATCGTGCCGACGACCTCACGGACCGTCGTCCCGCCCGTGGCCGGGTCGGTGACGGTGATCTTGTCACCGAGCTTCACCTTTTCGATCGGCTTGGTCTTGCCGCCCGCGAGCAGCACCTTGGTGCCCGGCAGGAAGCTGTGCTTCCCGTTGATCGGGCAGGAGCCGCCCTCTTCGTTCTTCTTGCGCTTCTTGAGGGCTTCGGCCGCCTTCTTCTTGGCGTCCTTCAGCTTGTCCCCGGCTTTGGAGAGCCCGGCTCTCGCCTTCCCGAGCGCCTTGTTGGCCTTCCACAGGTCCTTGGCGCCGCCGATCAGGTCGCCGACGAGGCCGGTGACCCGCTTGGCGAGTTTGATGCCCTTGGCCCAGTTCCACGGGGCGCCGTACTTGGCGAGGATCTTGCCCGCCAGACCGCCTGCGAAGCTGCCGGCGATGTTGAGCAGGGTCTCGCCGCAGGCACCGACGTCACCGGTGGAGATGCAGTCCAGGGCCGCGTCCACGCCCAGGATGTCCCGGACGATCTTGACCAGGGCCTTGCCGGCGGACTTGATGCGCTGCTTGGCGGCGGACTGCTGGCCCTGTGCCTGCGAGACGTTGCGGGAGGCCTGGTCGTAGTCCGACTGAGCCTTCTCCTCGGCGGTTTTCGGGAAGTACGGCTGGCCCCCTCGGCACTCGATCAGACCTTCCCGGCACTCCGGGATGATCATGCCGCTGGGGTCGGCGTGGGTGACCGGCGAGTTGTTGGCGTACGCGTAGCCGTTGATCTGCTGCGGCTGGGTGTAATCGATGATCGGGTCGACCGAGATGAACTTGCCGATCACCGCGTCGTACTCGCGCGCCCCCAAATGGGTCAGGCCGGTCGAGGCGTCGATGGTGCCGCCGACGTAACCTTTCTCGCCCGGCCAGACACCGGTCTTCGCGCCGCGCTCGGCACCGAACGGATCGAAGCGTCGCTGGCTGATCGCGCCGGTCGCCGCATCGATCGCCACCTCGCCCGTGCCGTGGTGGTCGGAGGCGATGAAGGACACCTTGGACGCCGTGCGCACCGCGACCGCTTGGCCGGCGTACTCGTAGTAGCGGGTGGCCTCCTTCTTGGTGCCGTCAGCCGACAGCTTCAGATCGGTGCCCGGCAGGTAGACGGTCGTGCCCGACGGCTCCTTGCGCAACAGGCGGTTACCGGAACCGTCGTACAGGTAGCTGGTCTTGGATCCGTTCGCTTCGGTGACCTCGCTGAGCTTGCCCAGGTCGTTCCAGACCAGGGACTGCGCGTTGCCGCCGATGATGCGCTTGGTGGTGCTGCCCGAGTCGTCGTACTCGTACGTCGACTGCCGGTCACCCGTCGGGGTGTGCTCGACGATCTTGGTGACCTGGTGCGGACCGTCGCCGAGGGTGCCCGCGGTGCCGTACTCGTAACTGCGGGTGATGTTCTTCGCAGCGTCGAGACCGGTGTCGTTGACGGTTTCCGAAACTCGGTTGCCGATGGCGTCGGTCTCGTACGACTTCCAGTACGGGGCCGGACCGCCCAGCGCGCTCGAACCGGCTGCGGAGTCACATGCCGCGGGTCCGGTGCCGTCAAGCGGTGCTGTGGAGCCGCGGGTGCCGGTGCCCGCCGCGGTGGTCGCGGTAGCTGCCGGGGTCCAGGCGTCCTTCAGCCGCTGCCGGGTGTCGTAGGCGAAGCACTGCACGTCCGGCGAGGCGGAGTTCGCGGTGTCCGCGATGGACAGGACGTTGCCGGCCTGGTCGTAGGAGTAGTTCGACTCCTTCGCCGGGGCGGTCGCTCCGTAGACATCGACCACCGAGCGGGTCAGCCGGTCGGTGCCCGTCTCGTAGTTGTAGGTCTGCCAGACCTTCTTGCCGCTGCCCGCGTACATTTCCAGCTGCTGCACGAGGCTCTTGCCGGAGTAGACGGTGTTCGTGACGTACGACGTGTTGCCCGTCATCGTCATCGGGCGCTGCAGGCTGTCGTACGTGTAGGTCAGCACCTCCGCCGGCAGATCGCCGACGGCCGGCATGCCGGTGGACTGGAGCGTTCCGTCCCGGTTGTAGGTGGACGTGTAGACGTAGGTGCCGGCCAGGGAGCCCTGCGAGGCGGGGACCTGGTAGGCGGTCTTCAGCGGGCGGTAGAACTCGTCCATCGACTGAATCGCCGTGGCGAAGTACTCCGTCGACGAGGTGTAGCTGAGGAAGCCGTAGGCGTGGCCGAGCCAGCCCGCCTTGTCGTACCGGGTCTCGTTGAGCTTGGTGCCCGTCGTGGCATCGCCCTGCCAGGTGGTCAGGACACGGCCGAGACTGTCGTAGACCGTGGAGATCTTCTTGTCGCGGCCGTCATAGGTGGCGATCGGCCGGTCCAGCTCGTCGTACTCCGTGCGCGAGGTGCCGGCGTCAGGGTCGATCGACTTGGTCTTGCGGCCCAGCTGGTCGTACTCGTACCGCCATACGTTGCCCTTGGCGTCCGTGACGGTCTCCAGGTAACCCGCCGCGGCGTACGTGTACTTCGTCGAGTCGTACGGCACACCCGCGTTCGGCGAGGCACCACGGTAGTGGCGGATCTCCGAAACGTTGCCCTGACCGTCCGTGATGGTCGTCGTGGGGACACCGCCGGCCGGCGGGTCGACGTGGGTCAGTTCGCCGTCGTACCGGGTCGTGGTGCGCCACTGCTCGACGCCCGAGACCGCGAAGATCTGCGCAGTCGGTCGGCCCAGGCCGTCGTGCTCCATCAGGCTCTGCTGGCCGACCTCGCCGTTGTGCACGAGCAGCAGTTCGTCCGAGGGCGCACCGGCCGCGTTGTACGTCGCGTTGGTCTTCTTGATATTGCCCGTGCCGCCGTACCAGGTGTCGGCGACCATCCGGGTGCCGTCCAAGCCCTCGGTCTGGATCTGGCGAGGCCTGAGCAGGGCGTCGTAGAGCTGGTACTCGGCCCCGTACGAGCCGTCGTTCTCGATCTTCTCGGTCTTGATCGAGGTGACCTTGTCCTTGCGGACGTTGTACGAGTACTTGATGCTCGGCGTCTGCGTCGACGCGCGGTCCGGCAGCCACACCGACGTCAGGCGGCCCAGCGCATCGTACGCGAGGTCCGTCCGCTTGCCGTTGGGGTCGGTCTGGCCCTTGGACATGCCCCAGGCGGGCTCGTAGTCCGTGGTGGTGACGTGGCCGGCGGCATTGGTGACCGTGGTCTTCGTCAGCAGGCCGTTGGTCTCGGTGTAGGCGGTCTTCGTCTCGTTGAGCTTGGCGTCCTTCTGCGACAGCGGACGGCCGTAGGAGTCGTAGGTCGTGGTGCCGGTGACCTGGTAGGTGGCCGTGGTGCCGTCGTGCGACGTCATCCGCTCGGTCTTGGTCGCGTCACCCTTCGTCGGTGCCGCGCCGAACGCGCCGCCGTCGTAGGACGTGCGCTCGTCCGCCAGGACCTGCGTCTTACGGTCGGGCGTCGTGGAGCACCTGACCGAGACGACCTCGCTGCGCTCGGGCAGCGACAGGATGTTCTTCGCCGTGTTGTCCGCGTACGTGGTGCGGGTGCACGTGTCGTCCTTCGTGGCGGAGACGTCACCCTGGTCGTCGACCTGGAGGACGCGGCCGGTGCCGTTGGACGTGTCGTACGTGGTGGTGGACTTCGTCTCCAGCCAGGTCCCGTCGGACTTCAGGTTGAAACCGCGGCCGGTCTGGGCATGCACGATGACCGCGCGGGTGGTGCCCCAGCTGCGGGTCTGGGTGGCCGTGTAGTGCTTCCACGGGGTCTGGATGGTCTTGGAGACCAGCTTGGTGCCGTCGTAGGTGGCGACTTCCAGCTGGTGGCCGGTGAACTCCTCGTCGTCGGAGTAGGACGCCCCGGTGGAGTCCTGCACGCTCACCGAGCGCGTGCCGCCCGACGAGTCCTTGTCGCCGTCCATGCCCTGCATGAACGTGTAGTCGACCCGGGTCGTCTGATTGTCGGCGGTGCCGCTGGTGACCGTGACCTTGCCGTAGCCCTGCCAACCGCCCCAGGTCAGGTACTTGGCGTCGGTGATGCCGTCCGGCTTCGCCTTACGCCAGGCCGCATCACCCTGATAGCTGTAGCGGGTGACCATGCCGTCACTGCCACCCGTGCGGTCGGTCTCGATGACCGCCGACACGACGTACTTGTGGAACCAGTCCGTGATCGGGTCGATGTAGCCGGGCGGAGCCCACTTCACCGGGTAGCACCGCTTGGTCGACTCGCCCGGCGTGGGCAGCGCGTCCTTGGTGCAGTTCGTGGGCGCGTAGTTGACGTCGAGCTGGGCGCCCGTCTCGCTCAGGACCATCGACAGGCGGAAGCGGTGGAACGGCGCGATGTTGTCGCCGATCGCGTCCACGCGGTTGGCCAGCTGCTCACCGAACAGGTCCACGGACGGCAGCTTCACGGCGGTACCGGCGCGGCCCTCGTGCTCGATCTTCGACAGCCACAGGGTCTTGGAGTCGTCACCGTTGTCCGTGAACAGGTGCGTCAGCGTCCAGGCGTCCACGTCCTGGTAGGTCGTGGCGTCCTTGCGCATCTGCGTGACGACCGACGTCAGCCGCTTGGTGGTCCAGAACGTCTGCACCGGCGAGGTGCACTTGGTACCCGACTTGCACTCCTGGTCGACCGGGACGTCCGGCCAGTGCGAGGCGTTGGCCGTGGTGCGCTTGCTCTCCGCGCAGTCGAAGTCCGCGGTCGGCAGGCAGCGTTCGGCGGTGTTGAACACGATCCGGGCCGGCGCCTTCGCCGCGTACACCTGGCCGTCGCGCTGACCGTAGTCGATCCGCTTCAGGTAGCCGCCGCGGTGGTACGCCGTGCCGTTGACGTCCGTCTTCCCGTTCAGCGCGTAGTAGTTGGTCTCGCGCCCGTAGAAGTAGGACATCACATTGCCGTGCGTGTCCTTGACGTAGTCCAGGCTCCAGCGCCACGCCTGCTGGCAGTGCGCGCTGGTGAAGGTGGAGTTGTAGCAGGGCTCACCGGAGTCGTCGCCGAAGACGGGCGCGGTCCAGGTGGAGTTGGTCTCCTCGTTGCCCGTGGCCCAGCCCGGCAGGCGGTTCTGCCCGAAGTAGTACTCCGTGCCGTCCGACGTGGTGATACGCCAGTGTTCACCGTCGTTGTCACCGTTGGTGGCGCCGGTCAGCTTCTCGACCTTGCTGCCGTCATCGGACGACATGTGCCACTTACCCGTGGTGTCGTCCTTGACCAGCTCACCCGAGGAACCGTTGAGCATGACCGTGGCGTTCTCGAACGCCCAGCACTGCTCACCGGAACTGTCGTGACCGTCCTCCGAACACGGCTTGTAGCGGCGCTCGATGTAGCCGGGGTCGTAGGAGAAGCCCTCACCGATCCAGGAGCCCTGGTTGTTGGTGGCCGAGGTTCGGCCGTCCGCCGACTGGGAGGAGTAGCCGAGGCCGACGGTCGGCGTCAGGCCGCCCGGGGTCGGCACGGACCGGAAGGGATAGTTCCAGTTGAATGACCCGGACGAGGTCGCGACACTCCAGCTGGCGGAGGGCGCAAGAGCCGTCGCCTTGTACGTGCCCTGTGCGCTCGACGGGCCGGCCGCGACCGCCACCAGCGAGGTCGCGTCCGTCGCCATGGTGGACACGCCCTCGGCGGCGGGGACAGCGGTCACGTCGGCGGAGACGGTGCCCGTCTTCACGTCGTTCACCGTGGGCAGCACCTTGGGCTGCTGCGGGCAGTCCTTGCTGCCGGGCACGGCGACCGCGGCACACGCGGGGAGCTGCACCAGCCGCAGACGGGAGGCGTAGGAGCCGCCGAAGCCCTCGGCGAACTCGGAGTAGTCCACCGTCAGACGGACCTTGGCGGCCTGCTCGGCGCCATCCGCGCGCTCCACGCCGAGGAGAACACCGGCGCCGAGCTGCGCGGCGCGCTTCGGGTCGAGGACGTCGACGCGAACCTTGTCGGCGGCCTTGGCGGACTTCGTCCTGGCCTTGTCCACCTTCACCGGCAGGCCGCCCGCCTCCGCAGTGGCCCCCAGCTTCACCTCGGCGCCGCCCTGCCCGGGCCACACCGCCTTCTCCAGCCCCTTGACCGCGGCCTTGCGCGCCGGGTCGGCGGGACGGGATTTCGCCTTGGCGTCGCGCCCCTTGGCGGGATCGCCGTCGTCCTGCACGCCGGGGCGGCTCGTGCGGCCCTTGCCGTCCGCTGCGAGCGGCATCGCCTGGACCGTGGACGCCGAGAGCGCCAGGGCCAGGCCCAGCACCGTCGTGCCAAGAATGCGTCTGGGTATTCGTCGGCTCAACGGCCGACTCTTCCGATACATCAACTATCTCCGTTTGTGGACGGGCAGTACTCGCCGCGGCGCATGAATTGCGCCGCGGCGAGGGGGAATAAGTCAGGGGATGCGGAGCGGAATGGTGTCCCTCTCCGCGGGACCGGAGGCCGCGGGACCGGAGGCCGCGGGGCCGGGGAATTCCGGGACCACGACGGTGTTCCTGAAGAATTCGTACGGCCAGTCGTCGGTGCTGTCCGGCGCGGCTCCCGCGCCGGTGACGACTCCGCGCAGCAGCCAGCCGGGGCCGTCGAAGCCGAGGAACCGCGAGTGCATGGTGGTGTGGGAGCCGTCGCGGCGTACGACGGGCACTTCGGCCCGCAGTTCGACTCCGGCGGGGCCCGCCCATTCCCGTACCGACGCGCCGTCCTTGCTCAACTTCGCGAGCAGGTCGGCGCGCACGGTGTCCCAGGAGCGGCCCGGGGTCCGGTGGTAGGCCTGGAGCTGGAGCGCGGTCCTGCCGTGGACGACGGTGACCGCGAGGACGCGGTCGTTGCCGCGCTTGTCGCCCACGAACTTGAGCTCGATGTCCGGCCGGGCGGGAATGCGCAGGCCGCCCAGGTCCGTGTACTCCCCTTCCGGGACGCCCAGCGAGCCGGCGTCCCAGGGACCGGAGACAGGTCCCCGCAAGGCCGTGCGGGCAGCCTCCTCCGCGAAGCCCAGCAGTTCGCCGATCTCGGCTTCGGTGTAGCCCTCGGCCTCGATCACGGCCCGCAGCAGGGTCAGCACGCCGCTCGGCGCGAGGAGGCCCCGCTGGTCGGCGCGCCGGAGCGCCGCGAGGTCACCCAGCAGGCCGGTGATCACGGCGGCGGCCTCCTCGTGACCGAGCCCGGGCCCCGGCCCCGGGACGAATCCGAGGTCCGTGGCGATGCGCTCGGGCGAATGGCCCTCGGTCCTGCGGTCGTTCAGCTCCAGTTGCAGGGCCGTGAGGAGGACCCGGCCAGGGGTCAGCCGGTCCCATACGCCGAATTCCGCCGCGGACTCGCTCTCCGGCGCGACGAACCCGTCGCGCCGGAATTGAGCGAATACTTCCCCTGCCTTATGGCGCACCACGGCCCCTCTTCCATTTCTTGACGTACTGTCCGATCCTCGCGATCACGAGCGCCGTGGCGATCGTGGCCTCGACTATTCCAGGGGACGCTCCGGCCTGATGCGTGAAGGGCTTCAGGATTTTCCCGGCGTTCGTGGAGGCGCCGGACAGGGCGCTCTGCCGCTGCTTGGCCGCGTCGCCCACGGACTCGGAGGCACGACGCGTCTCGCCTTCGGCCTCGCGGCGCTTGACCGGCTTGTAGTCGGCGTCGTTGGGGTCGTAGAGGTCGGGAACGGAACTCGGGTCGGCGTCACCGTGGTCGGAGCGCTCGGGATCGCCGCCGTTGCGGCTGCCGCCGCTCCCGCCGCCGGTGCCGCAGTTGTGTACGAGGAGTGGTTCCTCGTCCGCCAGCACGTAGTAGGTGTGGATGTCCTCGACGGTGAGGTCGTGTGTGCGCTGCCGCCGCTCGAAGGGGCTGACCGCCTCGACCGTGGCCAGACCGCCGTCCGCGGTGAGCAGCCGCATGCCGGGTGCGAGGTCGCCGGCCTCGATCCAGGCCCGCTCCGACTCCACCCAGAAGGGGTGGGTGGTGGTGGAGACCAGGTCGGACGGCTCACCGGACTCGCCTCGCACCGTGAGGTCGACGAAGTGCTTGTCGTCCTCGGTGACGATGGTGCCGACGACCTGACGGACCGTCGTCTCGCCCGTCTCCGGGTCGGTCACCAGGACCGCGTCGCCGAGTTCCACCTCCTCGATGGGTTTGCTTCCGCCGTCGGCGAGAGCGACCTTCGTCCCGGGCAGGAAGCTGTGGTTGGGCAGGGCGTTGGTCGGGCAGGTTCCCGAATCCTCCTTCTTGCCCTTCTTGATCACTGCCTTGAGCTTGGCCCGTGCCGAGGAGAGCGCGTCCTTCGCCTTGCCGAGCGCCTTGTTGGCCTTCAGCAGGTCCTTGACTCCGCCGACGAGGTCGCCGACCAGGCCGACCACGCGTTTGGCGAGCTTGGCGCCCTTGGCCCAGTTCCAGGGGGCCCCGTACTTCGCGAGGATCTTGCCCGCGATTCCTCCGGCGAAGCTCCCCGCGATGTTCAGCAGCGTCTCGCCGCACGCGCCCAGATCACCGCTGGAGATGCAGTCCAGTGCCGCGTCCACACCGAGGATGTCCCGGACGATCTTGACCAGCGCCTTGCCGGCCTGCTTGATCCGCTGCTTGGAGGCGGACTGCTGGCCCCGTGCCTTCGAGACCGACTGCTCGGCCTCGTACTCCTCGGCCTCGGCCTTGTCCTTCTCCGGGTTCTTCGGCTTGTACGGGCCGTAGGTGCCGTTGTCACCGGAGCAGTAGGCGTGCGGATAGCAACTCTCCAGTCCGGACGGATCACTGAACGTGACCGGAGAGTTGTCCGCGTAGGCGTAGCCGTTGATCTGCTGCGGCCGGGTGTAGTCGATGAGCGGGTCGACGGAGACGAACTTCCCGATGACCGGGTCGTATTCACGTGCCCCGAGATGGGTCAGACCGGTCGAGGCGTCGATGGTGCCGCCGACGTAACCCTTCTCCCCCGGCCAGGTGCCGCTCGACTGGCCGCGGTCGACACCGTACGGGTCGAAGCGCCGCTGCGAGATCGCACCGGTCGCCGCGTCGATCGCCAGTTCACCCGTCCCGTGGTGGTCCGCGGCCAGGAAGGACAGCTTGCCGTCGCTCGTCCGCACCGCCACGGTCTGGTCGAGGTAGGTGTAGTAGCGGGTCGCTGCCACCTGGGAACCACCCGTGGGCAGGCGCAGTTCCATGCCCGGCAGATAGACCGTGGTGCCCGACGGGTCCTTGCGCTGGACCCGCTCGCCCTCGGCGTCGTAGAGGTAGCTGGTCTCCGACCCGCTCGCCTCGGTCGCCTTGCTGAGCTTGCCGGAGTCGTCCCAGGTCAGCGTCTGGGCGTTGCCTCCGATGGTGCGCTTGGTGGTGTTGCCCGAGTCGTCGTACTCGTAGGACGACTGCCGGTCACCGGTCGGGGTGTTCTCCACGATCTTCGTGACCTGGTGCGGACCGTCACCGGCCGTACCCGCCCCGCCGTAGGTGAAGGTGCGGGTGACGTTCTTCGACGCGTCCAGGCCCGTGTCATGGACGGTCTCCGAGACGCGGTTGCCGATGGCGTCGGTCTCGTACGACTTCCAGTACGACGCCGGACCACCCAGCGGGTTCGCTCCCGCTGTCGCCTCGCACGCCTTCGGGCCGGAGCCGTCGACCGGGGCCGTGGTGCCCAGGGTCCCGTTGCCCGCGGCGTCGGCCGCCGTCGATGCCGGGGTCCAGGCCTCCGCGAGCCGCTGCCGGTTGTCGTAGGCGAAGCACTGGACGTCCGGGGAGGAGGCGCCCGCCGTGTCGGAGATCGACAGCACGTTTCCGGCCTGGTCGTAGGAGTAGTTCGACTCCTTCGCCGGGGCGGTCGCTCCGTAGACGTCGACGACCGCACGGGCCAGCCGGTCGGTGCCAGTCTCGTAGTCGTAGGTCTGCCAGACCTTCTTCCCCGACCCCGCGTACAGCTCCAACTGCTGGAGGTGTCCGTGCGTGGAGTAGCGGGTGTCGGTGACGTACGAGGTGGTGCCGGTCATGGACGTCGGGCGCTGCAGTTCGTCGTACCCGAAGGTGACGACTTCGGCCGGCAGTCCGCCCGCCGCCGGGATTCCTCCGGACTGGGCGGTTCCGTCGCGGTTGTAGGTGCTGGTGAAGACGTAGGTACCGGCCAGCGCCCCCTGCGAGGCGGGTACCGAGTAGGCCGTCTTCAGCGGCTGGTAGAACGCGTCCATCGACTGCACGACCGTCGCGAAGTACTCGGTCGGCGAGACGTAGCTCAGCTGCGCGTACACCTCGCCGAGCCAGCCCGCCTTGTCGTACCGGGTCTCGGTGAGCCTGGTGCCCGTGCCGGCGTCGCCCTGCCAGGTCGAGACGACCCGGCCGAGCTTGTCGTAGACCGTCGACAGCTTCTTGCCCCTGCCGTCCGTCGAGGAGACGGGGCGGTCCAGGGCGTCGTAGGCCACGGCCGAGGTGCCGGCGTCCGGGTCGATGGACTTGGTCTTGCGGCCAAGCTGGTCGTACTCGTAGCGCCAGACGTTGTTCTTCGCGTCGACGACCGTCTTGAGCTTTCCGGACGGTGTGTAGGTGTACTTGGTGACGTCGTAGCCGGACAGCGCGTTCGGGGAAGCGCCCCGGTAGTGCCAGATCTCGCTGGTACGGCCTGCGGCGTCCCGCACCGTCGTCGTCGGGACACCGCCGGTGGGCGGGTCGATGTGGGTGCGCTCGCCGTCGTACGTGGTCGTGGTGCGCCACTGCTCGACGCCCGACACGGCGAAGACGCTCGCCGTCGTGCGGCCCAGTCCGTCGTACTCGAAGAGCGACTGCGTGGCCACTTCGCCGTTGTGGACCAGCAGCAGCTCGTCGGACGGGGCGCCCGCCGCGTTGTAGGTCTCGTTGGCCTTCCTGACCTTCCCGGTGCCGTCGTAGAACGTGTCGGCGACCATGCGGGTGCCGCCCGGACCCTCCGTCTGGATCTGACGGGCTCTGAGCAGTCCGTCGTAGAGCTGGTACTCGGTGCCGTAGGAGCCGTCGTTCTCGATCTTCTCGGTCTTGATCGCGACGACCTTGTCCTTGCGGACGTTGTACGAGTACTTGATGCTCGGCGTCTGCGAGGCCTTCACCCGGTCCGGCAGCCACACCGAGGTGAGGCGGCCGAGGCCGTCGTAGGCGAGGTCGGTCCGCTTGCCGTTCGGGTCGGTCTGGCCCGCCGACATGCCCCAGGCGGGCGCGTAGTCGGTCGTCGTGACATGCCCGAGCGCGTTGGTGAACGTCGTCTTCGAGATCAACCCGTCGACGTCCGTGTACGAGGTCTTCGTCAGCGCGCCGGAGGCGTCCGTCTGGGACAGCGGGCGGCCGAAGGAGTCATAGGTCGTGCTGCCGGTGACCTGATAGGTGCCGGAGGTGCCGTCGTGCGAGGTCAGCCGCTCCGTCTGGGTCGCGTCACCCTTCGTCGGCGCGGCGCCGTAGGCACCACCGTCGTACGAGGTGCGTTCGTCGGCCAGCACCTGGGTCCTGCGGTCCGGTGTGGTCGCGCACTTCACGGACACCGACTCGCTGCGCCTGGGCACGGAGAGGATGTTCTGCGCGGTGCTGTCGGCGTACCAGAAGCGGGTGCAGGTGTCGTCCGCCGTGGTGGACACGTCTCCCAGGTCCTCGACCTCGGTGACCCGGCCGGTGCCGTTGGAGGTGTCGTACTTCGTCGTCGACCGGGTCTCGCGCCAGGCGCCCGAGGCGAGCGGGCTGAAGCCGCGGCTGGTCTCCGTGTTGACGATGGCCGCCCGGTTGGTGCCCCAGCTCTTGGTCTGCGTGGCGGTGTAGGCCTTCCACGGGGTGTTGATCACCTTGGAAGCGACCTTGCTTCCGTCGTACGCGATGGCTTCGAGCTCGAAGCCGGTGAACTCCTTGGCGTCCGTGTACTCGGTGCCGGTGGAGTCGGAGACCTTCACCGATCGGGTGCCGCCGGAGGAGGTCTTGTCCCCGTCCATGCCCTGCAGGTACGTGTAGTCGACCCGGCTGGTCTGGTTGTCGGCGCTGCCGCTGGTGACGGTGACCTTGCCGTAGCCCTGCCAGCCGCCCCAGGTCAGGTACTTGTCCTCGGTGATGCCGTCGGGTTCCGCCTTACGCCAGGCCGCGTCGCCCTGGTACGAGTACCGCGTGACGAGCTGGTCGCTGCCGCCGGTGCGGTCGGTCTCGATGACGGCCGCCACGACGTACTTGTGGAACCAGTCCGTGATCGGGTCGATGTAGCCCGGGGGCGACCACTTCACCGGGTAGCAGCGCTTGGTGGACTCGCCCGGCGCCGGCAGGGCGTCCTTGGTGCAGTTCGTGGGCGCGTAGTTGACGTCGAGCTGCGCGCCCGTCTCACTGAGGACGGTGGACAGGCGGAAGCGGTGGAACGGGGCGATGTTGTCCCCGATCGCGTCCACCCGGTTCGCCAGCTGCTCGCCGTAGAGCTCCAGCGTGGGCAGTTTCACCGCCGTGCCGACCCGGCCCTCGTGGTCGATCTTCGCCAGCCACAGCGTCTTGGAGTCGTCGCCGTTGTCGGTGAACAGATGCGTGAAGGACCAGGCGTCCACGTCCTGATACGTGGTCGCGTCCTTGCGCATCTGCGTGACGACGGACGTCAGCCGCTTGGTGGTCCAGAAGGTCTGGCCGACCGTGCACTTGGTGTCGGCCTTGCACTCCTGGTCGACGGGAACGTCCGGCCAGTGGGAGGCGTTGGCCGTGGTGCGCTTGGCTTCCGCGCAGTCGAAGTCCGCGGTCGGCAGGCAGCGTTCGGCCGTGTTGAACACGACCCGCGCCGGCGCCTTGGCGGCGTACACCTGGCCGTCGCGCTGACCGTAGTCGACCCGCTTGAGGTAACCGCCGCGGTGGTACGCCGTGCCGTTGACGTCCGTCTTGCCGTTCAGCGCGTAGTAGTTGGTCTCCCGCGCGTAGTAGTACGACATGACGTTGCCGTGGGTGTCCTTGACGTAGTCGAGGGACCACCGCCAGGCCTGCTTGCAGTGCGCGCTGGTGAACGTGGCGTTGTAGCAGGGCTCACCGGAGTCGTCGCCGAAGACCGGGACGGTCCACGTCGAGTCCGTCTCCTCGTTGCCCGTCGCCCATCCCGGCAGCCGGTTCAGACCGAAGTAGTACTCCGTGCCGTCGGTCGTCGTGACACGCCAGTGCTCGCCGTCGTTGTCGCCGTTCGTGGCGCCGGTCAGCTTCTCGACCTTCGTACCGTCGTCGTTGGCCAGATGCCACTTGCCGGTCGTGTCGTCCTTGATCAGTTCCGTTGAGGAGCCGTTGAGGAGAATCGTGGCGTTGTCGTACGCCCAGCACTGCTCGGCGGAACCGGAATGACCGTCATCGGAGCAGGCCTTGTAACGGCGCTCGATGTAGCCCGGGTCGTAGGAGAAACCCTCACCGACCCACGAACCCTGGTTGTTGGTCGCCGCGGTGCGGCCGTCCGCCGACTGCGAGGAGTAGCCGAGGCCCACCGTCGGCGTCAGACCACCCGGAGTCGGCACCGTCCGCATCGGGTAGTTCCAGGAGAACCCGCCGGACGAGTTCGAGACGTTCCAGCCGGCCGACGGAGCGAGCGCCGTGGCCTTGTAGGTGCCCTGCGCGCTGGACGGGCCCGCCGCGACCGCGACCAGGGACGTCGCGTCCGTCGCCATCGTGGAGACACCCTCGGCCGGGGCCGGGGCGGCCGTGACGTCGGCGGAGACCGTGCCCGTCTTCACGTCGTTGACCGTCGGCAGCACCCTGGGCTGCTGCGGGCAGGCCTTGCTGCCCGGCACAGCCACGACGGCACACGCCGGGAGCTGGACCAACTGGAGCCGGGAGCCGTAGGAACCGCCGAAACCCTCGGCGAACTCCGAGTAGTCCACCGTCAGATGGACCTTGCCCGCCTGCGCGGAACCGTCCGCCCGCTCGACGCCCAGCAGCACATCGGCGCCCAGCTCGTCGGCACGCTTCGGGTCGAGGACGTCCACCCGGACGCTCTCCGCGGCCTGCGCCGCCCTGACCTTGGCCTTCGCCTTGGTGACCTTCACCGGCAAACCGCCGGCCTCCGCGGTGGCGCCTGTCCTCAGCTCGGCGCCGCCCTGCTTCGGCCACACCGCCTTGTCCAGCCCCTTGACCGCCGCCTTGCGCGCCGGATCGGAAGGGCGGGACTTCGCTTTCGCGTCGGACCCCTCGGCGGGATCTCCGTCGTCCTGGACGCCGGGGCGGCTGGTGCGGCCCCGGTTACCGTCGTCGAGCGCCAATGCCGGAACCGACGACGCGGACAGCGCGAGGGTGAGCCCCAGCACTGTCGCGACAACCGTCTGTCTGGGCATGCGGCGGCTCAGTGAGCAGCCACGGAACAACATTCGGCAACTTCCTGATCGTAGGAGAACGCCATGAGGAGGAAGAGGAGCACAGCGGTCAGGACAGGTGTGCCGGGCCCTCAATGGGCCCGGCACACATCAGACGTGATGAAGCGTCACATGTCGGGGACTGCCGTCAGCGCGGCCATCTGCTGCACCGCGATCTGGTCGGCGGCACCGCTGTAGACACGCACCTCGTCGATCGCACCGGCGAAGTACTCACTCGCCCCGCGCAGCGAACGCCCCACCTGCAGACCACCGGTGGCGGACCACAGGGTGTCGTCCGTGCCGTAGGCACCGGCGACGAGCTGACCCTCCACATACAGGCGAATGGAGTTGGCGAAGGCGTCGTAGACCACCGCCAGGTGCTGGCCGGAGCCACCCGTGTCGGGCAGTTCCTGGTCATCGGTGAAGGTGACGATCTCGGGTGCTGCCGCGTCCGTCTTGGCGACGGCCAGCTCCCACTGCTGCGTGGTCGCCTGGTAGCGGACCTGTACGCGGTTGGTGTTGGCGCCCGGCAGGGACAGCACCGTCTGCGACTTCTCCGGGTCCAGCGAGGTGAGCTGGGCGCGGGCGGTCACGGTGAAGCTGCTGTTGCCGGTGACCGGGGCGGTGGCGGTGGACGCGTAGTCCCCGTCGCCGTCCAGGACCAGGTTGCCGTCGCCGACCAGGGCGGCGACGTCGAACAGCGGGTCGGCCGGACGGTAGATCGAGGCGTCGCCCGCGAGGGTCAGCACCTGGCCGCCGCCGGTCTCCGAGGAGGCGCCGCTGGTGACCGCGTCGAGCTGCCAGTAGCCCTTGCGCTCCGGCTTGATGGTCATCAGCTCGGCGACCTGGGTCGCCGGCAGAACACGGTCGAAGACCCGGACCTCGGCGAGGTCGCCCGTGAAGTTGTCGCGGTAGCCGCTCTTGGCCGTCGAGCGGCCGATCTGCAGCGGTCCGTACGACTTCCAGGTGGAGCGCCGGGTGGCGGAGCCCTTCAGGTCCTTGTTGATGTAGAGCTGGAGCTGCGGGCCTCCGCTCTTCTGCGCGTCGTAGACGCCGGTCAGCAGCACCCACTGGTCCTTGACCACGGACACTCCGGTGGAGACGGCCTTCCACTCGCCGAGCGAGTCCACGTCGTTGACCGGGACGGAGAACTTCCAGGTCTGCGCCGAGGCGTCGTAGCCGAGGGTGAAGCCGGGCTCGCCGGTGCCGTCCTGGCTGACGACGGCCATGTTCTTGTCCAGCGCGGTGGGCCGCACCCAGGCGCTGACGCTGAAGCTCTTGGCGGTGTCGAGCACGGTCGCGCTGGCGTCGAGGTACGACTCGGCACTGCCGTCGAAGTGGGCCGCCTTGTCGACCTTGCCGCCGGGTCCGTCCGCGCCGAAGGCGACGGCGGTGCCGGCGGTGGCCGAGAACTCGCCGCTCTCGTCGTGCGCCTCGGCGTCACCCGCCTGGTCGGCGAGGTTCCACTGGGCGACGACCGGTGTGCCCTCGCTCACCAGGAACTCGTAGTGCGCCTTGGTGCTCGGGTTCTCCGCCTTGTCGACGGCGATCACGTCGACCCAGTGCCGTCCGGCGCGGGTCGGCATCCACTGCACGGAGACGGAGCCGCCCGCCGCGGACGGGGCGACGGTGGTCGCCGGGCTGGCGGTGCTGTCGAAGGCGTAGCGGTACTTGACGACGTCCGTGTCCGGGATGGAGTCGTTCGGGTTGGGCGCGAAGGTGAAGGTGCCGTAGGTGCCCACGCCGTCGTGGTAGACGGTGTCGGACGGGTACTGCTTGGACAGCACGTTCGGCTTGCCCGGCAGCGTCTTGTCGTAGATGAACTCGCAGCGCTGCGCGGTGTCGCCCTCCCAGCTCCACGGGCCGTAGCCGTCACCGTCGTAGGCCCGTGCGCTCCAGTAGATGACCGTGTTCTGCGGGATCGTCGACTTGACGGTGTGTGTGAACTTGGTGCTCGTCGTCGGAGACAGCCAGTCCGGAGTGGTGTACGTATACGAACCAGGCGACGCTCCGCCCCACTCCACCTTGAACTCGACCTTCACCTTGTCGGTCTGGCCGTTGGCGTGGTCCGGGTCGCTGGCGATGGCCTGCAGCTTCGGCGGAACCTCGGAGTACTCGCGGGTCGAGCCCCACTTGCACAGGCCACCGGGGTCGGTGGACATGTCGGAGGTCTTGATCTGCCGCGGCAGGTTGTTGTACTTGATCGACAGATACGCGTTACCGCAGATCCGCTTCCACTCCGCAAAGCGCGTCTCATCCGCAGCCCGCAGACCCAGCGTCATCGCATTCCAGCCACCCGCGGCAGCCGTCTTGATCTCACTGGTCAGCTCACCCGTCGCACCACTCTCGAAGTGCAGGTTCGCCTGGCTCGAGCAGGAGGTCGGCGAGATCGCCTTGTCGACCGTCTGCAGATAGTCCACCCAGTCGTCCGACGTGTTCGACCAGTTGCTCGACGACGTCAACGTGTAGTTCTGGCCGCCGATCCGGTAGAGCCGGATGGGCTCAGCGGTCGGGGAGGCGCTGTAGATGTGCTCGACCCGGGCGGAGAAGGTCGCGCCCAGGATCTGCTTCCCCTTGTAGAAGGAGAGCGGCATCGTGAACATCACGCGACGGACGCCGACGCCGTTGCAGGAGACGGGGTTGTAGTCGGTGGGGCACTTGCCGACGCCCGCGCTGCCCGAGTACTTCCAGTCCTGCTCGCTGGGCATCCCGGACATGACGCCGGTCCAGGCGGTACGCGAGGTGGTCCGCTGGATCGGGTCGATGACGACCGGGAAGACGGTGTTCTCGCCCTTGAGGAGCTTCTGGTCGGGGACGAGGCTCAGCTTGCCCTTGCCGACCTCGACGCCGAGCGGGGCGACGCGGCCGCCGCCGCCCGGGCCCTCGAGAGCGGGCTCGGGGGTCTCGTCGGCCCTGGGGCCGGCCGTGGCGGTCTCGTCCGCCCCGGCCGCGGCGGCCTTCAGCGCCTTCGCGACGGCCTTGGGGCCCTGCTTCTTGCTCGCTGCCTCCTCGACGGCCGCCGAGTCCCACATGGCGGGCTTGCCTGCCTGGAAGACCGTGCCGCCGACCACCGCGTCCTCGGCGACGATCGCGCCGGTGGCATCCTCCGCGACCTTCAGGCCGTCGGTCGTCATGCCGAGGTCGAGCCGGGCCAGCTTGGGGTCGGCCGCCGCCTCGGGCGTCTTGACGACGAGCAGGTGACCGAAGCCGTCGGCCTCGGCGCGGACGGTCAGGTCGACGCCGGGCAGGGCGTCGGCGTAGGTGGCGGTGTCACCCTCGACCTTCGGTGCGGGCAGCTTGCCGTACGGCCAGGTCAGGGCGAACTCGCGGCCCGCGCGCTGCATCGTCACGAAGGGCTTGCCCGCCTGTCCGGCGGAGAAGCTCAGGTCGACGGTGGCGGCCTTCGGCCCCCAGCTGCCGTCGGCCCGCTTCACCAGCGTCGCGTCGACGTCGACCCACTTGCCGCCCTGCACCGTGCGCACGGGCTCGGTGTACTCGCGGGCGGTGAAGGTGCCGTCGGGCTCCGCGAAGATCTCGCGGCGCTCGGTGCGCAGTCCGACGACCTCGGTCTTCTTGCCGCTCTCCTTCGCGGCGGCCAGGGCCTGCTGCTCGGTCTGCATCGGCTGGTCTGCGGCAATGGGCGCCGGGCCCTGCGCCGGGGTGCCGCCCGGCAGGACCGCCGCGCCGGCCACCACGGCGCCGGTGACGGCGGCCGCCACAGCGGCACGGACCACCATGCTTCGCCGTATCGGTCTGTGTCTGTCTGCGGACACGCGTCCACTCTCCAGTCGGTTCATGTCTGTGTCAGAAGTCCGGTCGCCGGAACGTCCTGTCCGGCGCGCTGGGTCACGTGGTTGACGGGCCGTCATCGGACCGTCGCTCCGAAGGCGGAACCACCTGCGGGAATGCCGCCCTCACCGGGCTTCCACGTCTGCGTCGGCGCGCTGCCCGAGGCCGCGTTCCACGGAAAGCCGTGGACCGCACGGCCGTCGGCCGGGCCGTAGGGAACCCCCACGTACAGCAGCGACGGGCTGCTGCCGAGGCTGATGCCGGCGTACGTCCGGGGTGCGGGGCCGGAGGGGATGCCGTTCCCGGGCTCGACGATCGCGTCCGAGGCGCCGGGCGCCCCGATCAGCGGGAGGATCTGGACGGCGCCCGCCTCCGGGGCCTCCTCCGTCGACTCCTCGCCGGGTGCACCCACGGCGACGCGCATCGTGGTCGCCGTACTCACCACGTTGGTGGTGGTGTTGACCGCCGCGAGCCGCTGGCCGAAGAAGTCGCCGGGCTCGGCGTCTCCCTCGACGCCCTCGACGTTCTGGTCGATCCAGTTGAGCAGCGCGAGCGTGCCGTCCGCCTTGATGTGGTAGACGTGCACCGCTCCGGCGTCGACGGTGGTGCCGAGGTCCTCCCCGGGCACGCCCGCGGCGAGGATCGAGTCGGTGACGGTGGCCGCGCCCGACGGGCGGTAGGGGGCCATCGCGAGTGCGCTTCCGTAGCGGTCGTCCGTCTGGGCGGCCGAGTCCGGTCCGGGGGTGCGCCCCTGTCCCATGCCGAAGAGCGGGTCGGGGATGCCGTCCGTGTTGAGCGACGGCTTGAACACCTGGACGCCTCCGGCGAAGGCGACCGTGCCGATGCTCTCGCCGGGTGCACTGACCGTGAAGTACCGGTCGGTTGCGGCGACCGCGAATCCGAAGTGGTCGTAGGCCTCCGCGTCCTCCCACACCCCGGTACTGTTCTGGTGGACCGTCGAGACGGACGGACTCACTCCGTACACGTACGCCGCGAAGCCCATGTCCGTGATACCCGAACTGTCCTCCCCCGGGATCCCGATGACGAGGAACGGCACGCCGGTCGTCGAGAGACCGGCGGCGACCGAGTAGCCGACCCAGTCGTCCTCCTCGTAGGCGTTGGACAACTTGCCGTCGGAGCCCTGACGGAATCCGAGATCGGACGTTCCCTGGCCGATGCCGGCCGTCGAGCCGTAGACGAGGTGGACGAGACCGGCGTCCTTGACCGTGCCGACGTCCTCGTACGGAATACCGACGGCGATGTCGCTGCAGCCGTCGAGGTTCGCGTCGTACACGGCGAGCGAGAAGCCGAACTGGTCGCCGGCCTCCGCGGCGTCGGAAACGTTCGGCGTGTCCTGCGACAGCGTGGTCACACCCTTGCCACCGCCGAGCACGATGTGCACTGCGCCGGCCTTGTCCTTGCCCGACACCGTCGCCAGCGGGTCGGCGATCGCGGTGTCGCGGATGCCGTCACCGTTGAAGTCGGAGGCGACCCCGCCCGTGCACGCGGTCGCCGCTGCAGCCGGGGTGCCGCCTCCCCCCACTCCCAGTACCAGCAGCACCAACGACAGTGCCCCTGCGGCGGCCCTCCCCCGGCTTCCGTGGAGCGGCCGGACCCGTTTTCCGCCGGGCGCGGAACGGCCTTCGGCCGTCCCGTGTCCGCCTTCGGACATGGCTTTACTCCCCCCCTTGTCATGAATTGACGTCTTGTCATGAATTGACGTCGTGAGCCCGAACGCCCGGGCCCACGACCGTCAGTGATCAGCGAACGGTCGCCCCGAAGGCGACGCCGGTCGCCGGAACGCCGCCCTCACCGGGCTTGATCGTCAGGGTCGGCGCCCCGCCGGAGGCCACGCCCCAGGGGAAGCCGTAGACCGCCCGCCCCTCGGCCGGGCCATAGGGCACGCCGACGTACAGGAGGGAGGGGGTTGCACCCAGGGAGAGGCCGGCGAGCATGCGCGGCGCGGGAGCGGACGGAATGCCGTACCCGGGGTCGATCCATTCGTCGGAGGCGCCGGGCGCGCCGACCAGCGGGACGATGGCGACGCCACCCTTCTCCGCGTGCTCCTCGGTCGACTCCTCGCCGGGCACGCCGATCGCGAGCCGGGTGGTGGTGCCCGTGGAGGTGGCGTTCGGGGAGGTGTTGACGGCGGCGAGCCGCTTGCCGAAGAAGTCGCCGGCCTCCGACTGCTCAGCCATGTCCGGGGAGTCCTGGGCGATCCAGGCGGTCTCGGTGTAGGTGCCGCTCGCCGTGATCCGGAAGACCTGGACGGCGCCCGCGTCGACGGTCGTCGACAGGTCCTCGCCGGGCACGCCGACCGCGAGCAGCGACTCGGTGGTGGAAGTGGCGCCGGAGGGGCGGTACGGGACCATGGCGAGCGCTGCGCCGAACTGGTCGTCGGCCTCCTCGGCCCCGCTGATCACGTCCTGGTCCTGCCCGAGCCCGGCGAGCGGCTTCGGGTAGCCGGAGGTGAGCGTGTGGTTGAAGAGGGCCACACCGCCGGCGAAGGGCACGGTGCCGAGCGCCTCGCCAGGCGTGCCGACCGCGAAGTGGGTCGGGGTCGCGGCGAGCGTGGAGCCGAAGCGGTCGTCCTGCTCCGCCACGCCGGGCACGGCGCCGGCGGCGCTGGTGTCCTGGTGGCTGAAGGTGACCGTCTGCGCGGTGCCGCTGACGTAGTAGAAGCCGCCGGCGTCCTCGATGGTGCCGATCGACTCGCCCGGGCTGCCGATCAGCAGGTACGGCGTGCCGCCCGAGGTCTTTCCGGCTGCGACGGAGTAACCGACCCAGTCGTCGGTCTCCGCGCCGCCGCCCAGCGGCTTGTCGGTGCCCTGGAAGAACTCCTTGACGCCCTTGCTGCCTGCGCTCAGCCCGCTCGTGGCGCCGTAGATCAGGTGCACGGCACCGGAGTCGGGGACGGTGCCGATGTCCTCGTACGGCGAGCCGATCACCAGGTCGCTGCAGCCGTCGAGGTCGGCGTCGTAGACGGCCAGCGAGTAGCCGTACTGGTCGCCCGCCTCGGGGACGCCCGGGATGACGTCGAGGGCCTGAGTCAGCGTCAAAGTTCCTTTGCCGCCGCCGTAGACGACGTGCACCGCGCCTGCCTTCGCCACCCCGTCGACGGTCGCCTCCGGGTCCGCGATCGCGGTGTCCCGGATTCCGTCGCCGTTGAAGTCCGAGTCGACTCCGGAGGGGCATGCGACGGCGGCCGCGGCGGGCGTACCGCCGACTCCCACGCCCCAGGCCAGCAATGCCCCTGTCAAAACGGCGGCAGCACCATGCCGCCAGACTTTCCCCACCCTTGACACAAATGCCCCGTAGTTAAAGAGAGACTAAAGAAGTTCAAGTGATGATCCCTTTGCATGAAGTGCACATGCAATACCCCGCCTGTTCCCCCGAATATGACAAAAGTCACAGCAGTCACACACGCAACCCATTGGCCTCACAGGTGGTCCGCGCGAGGCGATCCAGGCCTGCCTCGCGTTGCCGGCTTCCCCCCGGTCACGTGTTCTGGCGGCCGGAGCCCGCTGCCTCCGCGCGCTTGCGGGACTCCTTCTCCAGGGCGTTGCGCAACCACCTCTGCGACGGCTTCTCGACGAACCGGTGGACGAGCCAGGACAGGAGAAGCAGCGCCGCCGTGGTGATGCCCAGCGTGGCCCACGCGCCCAGGTGCCCGTACAGGGTTCGGATCATCGCCCAGCCCAGTTCCTCGTGGAGCAGATAGAGCGGGTAGACCAGCGCACCCGCCGTGCTCAGCCACTTCCAGCCGATCCGGTCGAGCTTGTGCAGGGCGACGGCGAGGACCAGCAGGTAGAAGACGGTGACGAGGGCCAGAGCGACGTACGGGTCGCGGTCCATGCCCTTGTCGTGGCGCAGATGGTCGGCGTGCTGGACGAGGTCGCTCTGCATCACCAGCCAGCTCGCGCCGAGCAGGCCCCACAGCTTGAGGTCCGGACCGAACCGGTACATCAGATACATGGCGATGCCGGAGACGAACAGCGCGGTGTTCAGCGGCTGTGCGAAGACCCCGAGCAGCGGAACCTCGTTCTGCTGCACCAGGATGCTCGCGAGCAGCCACAGCCAGCAGAAGACGGAGACACGGGTGTAGTTCAGGCCCTTCCAGAGCACGACCAGGAAGATCAGGTAGAAGGTGAGCTCCACCCACAGCGTCCAGTAGGCACCGACGAGGTGCCGGGCCGAGAGCGGCACCTGGAACATCGTGAGGTTGGTCAGCGACTCGCTGAAGCTCGGCGCCTTGCGCGCACCGTCGGGCAGCCCCCGCCAGACGAGGACGGCGACGACGACCGAGAACCAGTAGGCGGGGAAGAGCCGCAGGAAACGGGCCTGCACGAACTGGCCGGGCGTGCGGTCCCAGGCGGACAGGCAGATGACGAAGCCGCTGATGATGAAGAAGAGCTGGACGCCGTAGGAGCCGTACGAGGTGTACGGGAAGATCGAGGGGAACAGCGCCTTCGGGTTGATGCCCCAGTTCGCCTTGGTCGCCGCGTCCACGCCCGTGAAGTGGAACATGAGGACAGAGAGGGCCGCTATCACCCGCAGCGCGTCCAGTGCGTAGAGCCGCGAGCCGCGCGCCTTCGCGGGCGGCACGGGGCCGCGTGTGTCCGGTGCGTCCGGTGCGTTCGGCGTATGCGGCTGGGCCGCGACCGTGACGTCGGTCTGGGACATCTGTCGTCGTCCTCGCTGTGTGTCCTGGGCGCCTTGACCCTCGGCAACGAGGTCGTACGCCGGTCCGGATGGAGGACCAACGGCTCCGGTGTCCCGTGCCCGCCCCCTCACGGAGCCTCACTTCCGCGCCTCGGGCGCACGGCTCCGCCCCCGGGCGAGCATACGGGAGACACAGCGAAGGCAACGAGGGGGCACAGGAGGAGGCGGAGCGGGCCCGAACGAGTTCGGTGCCGCCCGGGACAAGGCCCGGACGGCACCGACAGAAGGCGGCGTGAAGCCCCGCACCGGTTCGTCCCGCAAACCGGCCGCGGCTCGCAGGATCAGTCGCCCGGCAGCTCCACCAGCTCGGTGACCCCGTCGGCCTCCCGCTCCTCGTACCGGGTGCCGGTCTGCGGGCACTCCCACACGCCCGCCTCGCCCTCGCGCTCGGCCAGCCGTACGCCGGCCCGGCCGACCCAGCCGATCCGGCGGGCCGGGACACCGGCCACCAGGGCGAAGTCGGGGACGTCCTTGGTCACGACGGCGCCCGCGGCCACCAGCGCCCAACGGCCGATGTGGACCGGTGCGACACAGACCGAACGGGCACCCAGCGAGGCACCCTCGGCCACCTTGACGCCCACGGCCTCCCAGTCGCCGCCGCGCTTGAGCTTGCCCTCGGGGTCGACGGAACGCGGGTAGTGGTCGTTGGTGAGGACGACGGCAGGGCCGACGAAGACGCCGTCACCGAGCTCGGCAGGCTCGTACACCAGGGCGTAGTTCTGCAGCTTGACGTTGTCGCCGATGCGCACGCCCGTACCGACGTAGGCGCCGCGGCCGATGACGCAGCCCTCACCGAGGCGGGCCTTCTCGCGGACCTGGGCGAGTTCCCACACGGTCGTCCCGTCACCCAGCTCGGCGCTCTCGTCGACCTGGGCGGTGGGCTTGATGGTGTAGCTCACTGTTGAACCTTCCTGTGACTGCCGAGCAGCAGCCGGTCGAAATCGTCGCGTACGACGGTCCAGTCCCAGGCGGAGAGTGCGTGTTCGGCGGCCGCCTGGCCCGCCTTGACCCAGGCCTCCTCGGTCGCGGTGCAGGCGAGTATCCGCCGCGCCGCCTCCTGAGGCGTGCCGGCCACCCACTCCGCCGGGAAGAGGGTGCGGGCGCTGTGCTCCCCGCCCGCGAAGAACGGCCAGTCACGGGTGACGGGGACGGCACCGCTGGCGGCGCCCTCCACGAATCCGCAGTGGAAGCTCTCCCGCACCGAGGAGCTGAGGATGACCCCGACCTCCTCGAGCACGGCGGGCACGTCGCCGGTCTGGCCGACGCGGCGGACCGCGCCCGAGGGTTCCAGCCGGGCGAGGTCCCGCTCCAGGCTGTCGTGGTAGGCCCGTACGGCCGGTCCGGCCTCGGGATTGAGCCCACTGCCGACGAGCAGCAGCCGGTAACGGTCGTCCTGCTCGCGCAGATGCCGCAGGACCTCGATCGCCCAGCGGGGGTCCTTGGCGACCTGGCCGACGCCCACCAGGCCGAGCGTGAACCGCGCCTCGGGCCGCTTGGGGCGCCGGTACACGGACAGGTTCATGGCGTTGTGGATCACGTGCAGCCGTGGGGCGCCGTCGGCCGACAGCCGCGGCACGGCGGCCGTGACGAGATCGCGCACGTGGTCACCGACGAATATCAGGTCGTCGACCCGGGAGAAGTCCGTGATGTGAGGCCAGTAGCTGAAGGCCTCGTAGCTGTGCAGCCGCACGATCACTCGCGTGGTGCCCGGGTCGACCAGGGTCAGGAACGCCGCACCGGCCGAGCACCAGTCGACGAAGACCGTGTCGGCCCAGTCGAAGTGGGGCCGCAACGCTTCCTCGATCGCACGTCCGTAGGCTCCCTGGCCTCCGGCGAAGCGCCCCATCATCCGCTGCAGGCCCTTGGCCAGGGGGGCCAGTTCAGGGTCGGTGGCCAGGTCGAGGGTGCGGACCTCGACGTCGGCGTGCTGCTCGTACCGCTCGGTGATGAGCTGCAGGAAGTTTGCGTTGCCCCGGTTGACGACGAGAAGCCTGAGGGGACGGTCGTCCGGGGGCGGCGCGGCGGGCTCCTTGCGGCCGCGCGGCTTGGCTATCACGCGCATGACACGGCTGCGGTGGATCGGGGCGGTGAAGCCCTTCGGGTCCTCGGCCAGCGGCGAGGCCAGTCCGTCGACGTGCGGTATGCGGTGGAAGGCGAGCAGCAGCGCCTTGGCCGCCGCCCCGGCCGCGGCCGCCCGCTGTCCCTCCTTGTACAGCGCGTCGGCGCAGGAGAGCTCGGCCGCGTAGGCCGCCTTGAGGCGGCGCGGCGTGAGGCCGTGGGACAGCTCCAGTTCCGCGGCCTCGGACAGCAGATCGGCCTTCAGTCTGGGCTCCCCGGCCTCCTTGGCCAGGACGTTCAGCAGGCGGGCCGCCAGAGTCGGTGCTCCTGCCCTGGCCAGGCCGGAGCTCAGCCAACGCACGGGAGTGACCAACCGCTCAGCGGGAATCCGAGACACCGGCACAGCGTAGCTCCAGTTCCCGCACCGGACGCGCGGTCCAGTGCCGATCGACGACGAGTGGCAGACCCAGGACGAGGGGCGTCCACATCAGGATGCCAAGACGCTCCGACTCCTGGACGAGTGGATGGGCCGTGACCAGGCACACCCCGGTGAGCGCGGTCGCCAGGGCCAGCAGGCCGAGGCCCTCGCCGTACCTGACCAGCGCCCACACGGCGAGAGCCGTGAGCACGAGGAAATAGGGCAGCTCGGCCTGCTGGGCGGCCCAGTCCCGCCAGAATCCCGCGGCGAGGCGGAGCAGCCTACCCCAGGGGTCGGCGACCTCGGGGGTGTCGAAGTGGTGGGTGAAGGTGTCCTGCAGGGTGACCTGCGAGGACGGCAGCCCGAGGACCTTCATCGCCACGGCGACACCGCCTGCCGCCACCGCGGACAGTCCCGCGAGAACGACCGTTCCCCGGTGCCGCAGCGGGGCGGAGAAGCACAGGGCGCCTGCCGTGACAGCGGCGAGGAAGGCCCCCAGCACCAGCACCGACGAGTAGCGGGTGACCGCGCCCGCCACGTAGGCGACGGCGGTGAAGGCGGCGGCTTTCGGCAGGGAGCGGCGCCTGAGCAGCAGAAGTCCGCCCCACAGCACGCCGAGCACGCACACCGTGAACAGTCCCTCGCTCAGTGCCTGGGCACTCCACCAACCGAGTGGTGTGGCGAGGAACGCGACCTGGCCGAGGAGAGCCGCAGGCCGGGTCAGACCTGCCGCACGGAGCAGACCGAAAACGAGCAGCGCGCCGGCCTCGGCCGTGAGCAGCCCCAGCAGCCGCATGCCCTTCGACACACCGAAGGCCTTGATGAACGGCGCCGCGAGCAAGGGGTAGCCGGGCCGGCCGGCGAAGATGGACTGGTAGCGCGGGTCCGCCGTGGTCACGTCCTCGGCATCGGCCCAGCGGTCGAGGCAGGCGCGTTCGGCGGCGGCCTTGAGGGCGTGCTCGCTCCGCCGGGTCGTCGGCTGGAGCCGCAGGTCGTGGGCCGAGCGGTCGGCGCGGGCCGCGCAGAACGCGGCAAGCGCCGTGCGGTGCGCCTCCGCGGGTGAGGCGCCGAGGTACCGCTCGGCCGTGCGGGCGTACCGGTAGGAGTCGGGAAAGAGCGTCCAATGGGGCCCTGCCGCGAACTGGAGCACCGCGTACAGGACGCAGACCAGCAGCGGAAGGGCGGCCCTGCTGCGGCGCACGCGCACGGCGATCCGCACCGCCGGCGGTGCGGAGGGAGCGGGGCGGACGACGGGCACGTACGGTTCCTGAGCGGTAGGAGGACGGCCCCGGCCGGATGGCCGGGGCCGCATCGTACGACGGTCGGCTGTCAGCCGCCGATGACTACCCGGCGAACGCCCTTCCAGGCCTCCGGATCGGTGGTCCGGCGCCCGTCGACCAGCACCTTGACGTCCGGCAGGTCGGCCGGCGTGAGGAAGCGGTACTCGGCGTGGTCCGCCTGCAGGACCGCCGCGGTGACCTTCTCGCCCCGGTGCGGGGTGAGGCCGTGCGCCGCGAGCTCGTCGGCCGTGTACATCGGGTCCGAGACGAACGGGACGGCGCCCCGCGCCTTGAGCGCCTCGACCGTCGGAAAGACGCCCGAGAAGGCCGTCTCCTTGACGCCGCCGCGGTAGGCCGCGCCCAGGACGAGGACGTTCACGCCGGTCAGGTCGCCGTACGCGGCCGCCAGCAGGTCCACCGCGTACTCCGGCATCGCGGCGTTCGCCTCGCGGGCGGAGCGCACGACGGTCGCCGCCGGGTCGTTCCACAGGTACATCCGCGGGTAGATCGGGATGCAGTGGCCACCGACGGCGATGCCCGGCTGGTGGATGTGGCTGTACGGCTGCGAGTTGCAGGCCTCGATGACCTTCTTGACGTCGATGCCGTTCTGGTCGGCGAACCGGGCGAACTGGTTCGCGAGGCCGATGTTGACATCGCGGTACGTCGTCTCGGCGAGCTTGGCCAGCTCAGAGGCCTCGGCCGTGCCCAGGTCCCACACACCGTTCGGCTGGGGCAGGTCGTCGCGGGCGTCGAAGTCCAGGACCTGCCCGTAGAACTCCACACCGCGGGCCGTCGACGCCTCGTCGACGCCGCCGACCAGCTTCGGGTAGCGGCGCAGGTCGGCGAAGACCCGGCCGGTCAGCACCCGTTCCGGCGAGAAGACCAGGTGGAAGTCCTCACCGGCGGTCAGGCCCGAGCCCTCGGCCAGCATCGGCGCCCAGCGGGTGCGGGTGGTGCCGACCGGCAGCGTGGTCTCGTACGAGACGAGCGTGCCCGGCTTGAGGCCCTGGGCGATCGCCTTGGTCGCGGCGTCCATCCAGCCGAAGTCCGGCACGCCCTCGGCGTCGACGAACAGCGGGACGACCACGACGACGGCCTCGGACTGCGCGACCGCGTCCGTGGTGTCCGTCGTCGCGCTCAGCAGCCCGGCGTCGACGGCCTGCTTCAGCTTGACGTCCAGGTCGTTTTCACCGGGGAACGGCTCGACACCGGCGTTGACCAGCTCGACGACCTTCTCGTTGACGTCCGCGCCGATGACCCGGTGGCCCTTGGAGGCGAACTGCACGGCCAGCGGGAGACCGATCTTGCCGAGCGCTACTACACAGATGTTCATGGAGGGTCGCTACTTCCTTTTGGAACCGTTCGGCTTCTTGGAGCCGATCGACTTCGACTTCTTGGCACCGCTCGACCTCAGGGCGACGGCCTTGGACTTCAGTTTCCGGACGAGCCCCCCCAGTGCCCGCCGGACCAGAGCCCGCTTCGGGGGATACAGCTGGGCGGTGTCGATCACGACACGCCCCTTGGGGTTGACCACGGCCGACGCGCGGTACGGATCGCCTTCCGGACCCCACAGCCGGGCCAGCGGCATGGGCAGCCCCTGGCCGCGCACGGGGATCTCGTACGTCGATCCCGCGACGTCGACGTACAGCCGGACGCCCAGTTTGACGGTGCGCTGCTCCAGCGGGACGCGGGCGTGCAGCACCGTGCCGGTGCCGTCCTGCGCGGGCTCCGACGTGAACGTGCCCACCGGCGCCGGCAGTTGGTGGTCGGCCTTCAGCCTCCGGGCCTTGGGCTTGTCCGCCGACTTGGGCATGGCGCCCCGCATCAGCCGCAGGACGGCGCCGTCCACGTCACCGAGGACGCCCACCTTCACCGAGGCGGTGTAGGCCATCCGGTCGTCCTCCTGCTCCCAGCCGGAGGCGAGCAGTTCGGTGCCGCCGGCCAGCCGGCCCGGGACGGCTTCCCCCACCAGCTCGTAGCAGCGGTCGGCCAGGCCGATGCGAGGGTCGCGGAAGCCCGGGTAGCGGGCGTAGGCGCGGTCGCCCTCGACGACGAACGGGGGCGCGCCATTCTCCTTCTCCGAGGTGATGGCCTCGCACAGCTCGTCGACCGCGCCGGCCCGGGCCAGACAGATCCGCACCCGGCGCTTGACGTCCATGGCGTCGCGGATGCCGTCGGTGAAGTAGGTGTCCGCGAGCTTCGCGATGCCCGTGCAGATCTCGCGCCGCAGTGCGCCGTCCAGGGCCGGGAAGTCGTCCTGGACGAGCTTGGCCAGCTCCCAGGTGAAGTGCCGGCGCAGGACCGCGTCGCGCTTCGGGCCCGCTTCGATGAGGTCGGCGGTGAAGTCCATGATCTCGGCCGTGCACCGCAGGCGCGCCAGATGGTCGGCGCGGTAGGTGATGTTGCTGGCGTCGCCCCGCTTCACCGCGTAGTAGCAGGTGTAGTCGGCCACCACGGAGATCTTCTTCGCGCGGACGCACGCCTCTATGGTGAACGGCTGGTCGCTGCCCACGGGCAGATGCTCGGGGAAGCGCAGCTTGTGCTGTTCGACCAGCTCACGGCGGAACAGCTTGGTGTTGGCGAGGGTGAAGGGCAGCGCGGAGTCGTAGAGGCTGACGTCCGGGTCGCTCTCCTTGTACAGCGCCTGGTGCACGTACCGGCCGTTGGTGCCGACCATCTTGCCGACGACGACGTCCGAGCCGTTCTTGTCGGCGCACTTCACCATGCGCTCCAGCGCTTCCTCGCCGAGGTAGTCGTCGGAGCCGATGAAGTAGACGTAGCGGCCCGTGGCCACCTCCAGCGCGCGGTTGCTGGGGGCGGCCGGGCCGCCGGAGTTCGCCTGGTGGATCACCTTGACGGTGTCCGGGTAGCGCTCGGCGAAGCGGTCGAGCTCGGCGCCGCTGTCGTCGGTGGAGCCGTCGTCGACCGCGACGATCTCCAGCCGCTTGCGGCCGATGCTCTGCCCGATCAGGGAGTTCAGGCACTCCGTCAGGTAGGGCATGGTGTTGTAGACAGCGACGACGACGGTGACGTCCGGAGCCGTGCTCATGAGCCCACCTTCGGTGATCTGGAGACGAGACGGGTGTAGAGCCCGTCCAGGACCTCGGCCTGTGCCTCCCAGGTCCAGGTGTCGAGCAGACCGGGCTTGTCGTAGGCCGCCGTGTACTTGTCGGGCTCGGCCAGCACGGCCTTGATCGCGCGTACGAGGTCGTCGACGTCCTCGGCCCGGCAGACCTCGCCCTGGCCCGTGGCGCGGGTCACCTCGGACATGGTCTTCACATCGCTCACCACCAGCGGCAGCCGGGCGTGCGAGTACTCGAAGAACTTGGTGATGAGGGCGATCTCGTGGTTGGGCCAGTGGTGGATCGGGATGCAGCCCACGTTCGCCGCGGACAGGAAGCGGACCACCTGCCAGTGCTTGACGTACGGGACGGCGTGCAGCCGGTCGCCGACGCCGAGTTCCTGGGCGCGGCCGAGCAGGCCCTGGATGTAGGCGGCCGCGGGCGCGGGGACGACGAACGCCATGTGGACGCCGTCCAGCTTCGGCAGGGCCTCCACCATGTCGCCGAGGCCGCGCTGCGGGCCGGGCGAGCCGCTGTAGACGACGAGGGGTACGTCCGGTCCGATGCCGCACAGCTCGCGCAGGTCCGGCTCCGGTTCGCCGTCCTCGATCGCCTGGTCCCGCTCGACGGGACGGTCGGGGGCGTTGAGCACGACGGTCGGCTGCTCCTTGAGGCCGTGGCGCTCGCGCAGCAGGTCGGCCAGGCCCTCGGAGACGGTGACCACGGCGTCGGCGAACGGGGCGTACTCGCTCTCGTGCGCGGTGTTGCCGGGAATCCAGTGGGCGTTGTCCTCCCAGGGGCGCACCCCGGGCAAGAACTCGTGGGCGTCCCACACCAGCTTGACGGTGCGGCCCTTGGCACGTGCGCGGACGGCCGCGCGGGCGCCGACACCGAGCATCCGGAAGTCGTTGGCGTGGATGAGATCGGGCTCGAGGGCGTCGATCTCCTTGCCGTAGGTCAGTTCGTAGTCCCACAGCACCGGTTCGAGGCGGCGCCAGGCGCGATTGCCCTTGAGGGCCGTCCAGCCGGCGGTGAAGGCACGGTCGACCGGCCCGCGCAGGGCGCGGCCCGCCTTCTGCGCCTGGCTGCTCTGGCGTGCGCGGAACCCGACCCACTTCTGCATGAACCTGGAGACCGGGCCGGCCACCGCGAGGCGGGCCTTCTCGGCCTTCCGGAACACGGGCGAGCCGACAGCCTGGGGCGCCACCTTCAGCGCCGCCCGGCGGGTGGCCACGTCCGCCCGCCAGGCCTTGACCCACTGGCGGCGGTAGGCGGCCATCGGCCCCGGCGGGTAGGCGAACGGACGGCGCAGCAGCGAGCGGTGCCGCTCGGCGTGCCGCTTCGCCAGGGGCGTCTTCAGCGGCAGCAGCCGGACCTCGGCGTCACCGAGCTTCCAGGTGCGGCCGTTGCCGGAGCGGACGAGGCCGAGCAGCACCACGTCCCACCCGGCGGCCGCGGCGGACTCGGCGGCCTTCTGCACTCGCGAGTCGCCGTCGACCTTGTTGTCGACCAGCATGACGACGCGGCCCTTGACGGGGCGGGGTGCGTCGGCACTCTGCGCTTCCATGAACAGCCTTTCTGAACCGGTCACTTCAGGAAATCGCTCAGGACCTGCGCGGTCCAGGACCCGTCGTGGTAGGTGCGGGCGAACTCGACGGACTGCCGGCCGATGCGGGCCGTGCCCTCGCGGTCGTCGACGAGAGACTGCACAACCTCGCGCAGGGTGTCGGGGGTGGCGCCGAGAATCGGCAGCGCGCCGTCCGTCGCCGCCTTCACACCGTCGCTGATGTAGGCGACGACGGGCTTGCCCGCCGCCATCGCCTCGACGGCGAAGGTGCCGTAGCTCCCGGTGGTGAACTGGTCGAGCACGAGATCGCAGCTCTGCACCAGCTCGCGCATCTCGGCCCACGGGATGCCTTCCGCAAGCCTGAACTCGATGAGCCCCTGGTCGTGGAGCTCGGTGAGTACCGGCATGATCCGGTCGGTGCCCTTGGTCCACCGCTTGGACGGTGCGTGGAGCACCAGCGGGCGCTTCCGTTCCATCACCGGACGGTCCGTGGCCCAGGCGGCCACGTCCACCACCAGCGGCGCCCACTTCGCGGACGGCAGGTCCTCCAGGAGGTCCGGCGTGGTGACGTACAGCGGCAGACCGGCCTCCATGGCGATCCGCTTGTTCAGCTCGGCCTTGTCCTGGAGCTTGTCCACGACGCCCTCGGGGGCGTCGTGGAAGAGCGAGAAGGGGTGGCGCGCCATGTGGTTCTCGGGGTGACGGATGTCGCTGCCGTGAGCGAGCAGCGCGACCTTGATCCGGGCCTGCTTCAGCGCGTCGAGGTCACCGGCGATGGACGAGCCGTTGAGGTAGCCGAAGACCGGCATGAACGCGTCGACCAGCAGGTGCGTGTAGCGGCCGACGATCCGTTCCACCTGCTGGAACTGGACGGCGAGTTCACGCAGCCGGGTCGCGTCGACGTACACGTCGGCCGGGTAGTCGAAGGACTCCGGGCGCTTGTTCATCACGACCTCGACGGACACGTCCGGGTTGAGGCGCGTGATCGCCTGGGCGTACGCGGCGCCCTGGCCCGCGTAGTTGGCGGGACCGAGGCCCAGCCGGATGCGGGTCTCGCCGAGCTTCTTCCACGTCGGCTGGCCGTCGCCGTCCGTGATCTCCACGGTCCGGACGGCGTCGGGGGTCTCCTGGACGGTCCAGGACACCTCGGGCCGCGGGCCGGGCGGGGTCTTCTGCGACAGCTCGCGGTACAGCTTCAGCAGCTTGCCGCTCTGGGCCTCCCAGGACAGGTCCGTCAGGACGTCCTCGGTAATGGCCGCGGCATGCTTGTCGCGGTTCTCCATGGCCCGTGCGGCGGCCTTCGCGAACGTCTTGGGGTCGTCCCAGGTCCACACCTCGCCGAGGCCGTGCTCCTCGACGTACGCCTTGATGACCTTCACGTCGCTGGTGACCAGCGGCAGCCCCGCCTGCAGGTACTCGGAGACCTTCGTCGGCAGCGACACCTCGCAGTTGGGGACGCGCTTGAAGGGCGTGAGGCCGAGGTCGGCGGAGGAGAGGTAGTCGGCGACCTCGTGCTGCGGCACGTACGGCACCAGGTGGACACGGTCCCGCACACCGAGGGTCTCGGCCTGCGCGAGCAGTTCCTCCAGCAGCGGCGTCATCCGGCCGTGCACCAGGGCGAGGTGGAAGCCGGGCAGGTCGGGCAGACCGTCGATGACGGCGTC
The DNA here is from genome assembly GCF_040782645.1 of Streptomyces sp. HUAS ZL42. Classification (GTDB taxonomy): domain Bacteria; phylum Actinomycetota; class Actinomycetes; order Streptomycetales; family Streptomycetaceae; genus Streptomyces. The sequence goes on along the minus strand of NZ_CP160403.1, from coordinate 6,287,826 downwards.
GACACCGCGCTCCCGGCCGATCCAGCCCGAATACACCATCAGCGGCACCTCGGGGCCGAGGCCGCAGGCCTCACGCACCGACGAGGTCGACCTGCCGCCGCCGATCACCTCGCGGACCGGCGAGTTGCCCACCACCAGGGGCAGTTCCTTCAGCTTGTGGTCGCCTGCGAGCAGCTCCGCCATCTGCGGGGAGACGGTGACGACCGCGTCGGCGCGGCCGATGAACTCGGCCTCCACGGCGGGCAGCGCGTACGCCTGGCGGGCGTTGGGCCACTCCACACCCTTGATGTACTCGTGCGCGTCGTACAGCCATGCGCACTTGTGACCCCTGGCGCGCAGCCGGGCGGCGCTCTGCGCGGCCGTGGCGATCATCGTCACGTCGTTGGCGTGGATGACGTCCGGCTCGAGTTCCTCGATCACCGGCCCGAAGGCGAGGTCGAGATCGACCACCTGGGGCCAGTCACGACGCCAGTCCCGCACCGGGGCCGGGTCCGTGGGCCGCCGGCGCTGCTCCCACTTGAACGCCCTGACCCGCAGGCGGTGCACGGACCGGCGGGCGCGCAGCGCCGCCTTGATGGAGGCCCGGCGCGGGGTGCCCGCCCAGCTGCTCTCGGCGGACTTCTGACGGACCCACGCCCGGTAGCTCGCGGTGTAACGCTTCAGGGCCGCCGGGTCCTGGATGCGGAACTGGGTGGCCGCGGCCCGCAGCGGGTGGGCCTTGCGGGCGTTCACCTCGCGCAGGAACTCCGTGCCGACCGGGACACGGATCACCTGGATCGGACCCATCTTCGAGCGCTGGACGCGCTTGCCGTCGCTCCTGCCGATCAGGGTCACGTCCCACCCGTCCCGCGCCGCGGCGACAGCGGTCTTCTGTACGCGGGAGTCGCCGGTGATGCCGTTGGCGACAATCACGGCGAGGCGCGGCCGGCGGCCAGGGGATTCCATCTACAAGTTCCTCTTGGTGGAAGACAGGAGTTCGGCGTCCCCGGTTCCACGATCTGCGCGGAACCGGGGACGAGCGGTGAGGGACACGCCGGGCAGGTGTCAGGCGGTTCCACTGCCGATGTCGTCGAAGCGCAGGGACGTCCCTGCGGCCGCCGACTCCAGCACCGCCGCCGCCACCTCCACCGTTCGCATTCCCTGGCGCAGGGTGCAGATGTCGGCGGGCTTGCCGAGCACCGCGTCCCGGAACAGCTCGTGTTCGACGAGGAGCGGCTCGCGCTTCGGGATGGCGTAGCGGATCATGTCGCCCTCGGAGACACCGCGGAAGGCCTGCAGGGCCTCCCACTCGGTCGCCACCGCGGCGTTGGAGTGGAACGTCAGGTCCGCGGTGAGGGTGTCGGCGATGAAGCAGCCGCGCTCGCCGGTGACCGAGGTGAAGCGCTCCTTGAGCGGGCTGAGCCAGTTGACCAGGTGGTTGACCATGGTCCCGTCGTCGAGGCGGCCCACCGCGGAGACCATGTCCTCGTGCTGGCGACCGCTCTTGGAGACGGTGTGGGCGGCGATGGACACGTACTTGCGTCCCGTCACCCAGCCGGTGAGGTCGATGTCGTGGGTGGCGAGGTCCTTGACGACGCCGACGTCGGCGATGCGGTGCGGGAAGGGACCCTGGCGGCGGGTGACGACCTGGTAGACGTCACCGAGCTCACCGGCCTCCAGCCGGGCGCGCAGCGAGCGCAGTGCCGGGTTGCACCGCTCGATGTGGCCGACACCGGCCACCAGTCCGCGCGACTCGAAGGCCTCCACCAGGCGGCGGGCGCCCTCCACCGTGTCGGCGACCGGCTTCTCGACCAGCGCGCAGACTCCGGCCTCGGCGAGCTGCAGGCCCACCTGCTCGTGCAGCGCGGTGGGGCAGGCGACGACGGCGTAGTCGATGCCGAGCGCGACGAGCTCTTCGACGGTGTTCAGGACGGGCGAGCCCTGCGCGGCACCGTGCTTGTCCCCCATCGGGTCGACGACGCCGACGAAGTCGACGCCCTCCAGGCCGGCCAGGACGCGCGCGTGGTGGCGTCCCATGGAACCGAGGCCGACGAGTCCGGCCCGCAGCGATGTCCCCGTGGTCACAGGTGCTCCCCCAGCGCGTTCACAGCGGTCACGATGCGCTCCAGATCCTGCGCGGAAAGCGCCGGGTGAACGGGCAGCGACACGACCTCCGCGGCCGCGCGCTCCGTCTCCGGCAGCTCCCACGTGCGGCCGGCCTTCTGGTCGGGCTCCCAGTACGGCTTCAACCGGTGGATCGGCGTCGGGTAGTAGACCGCGTTGCCGATGCCCGCCTCACTGAGGCGCGCCATCGCGGCGTCCCGGTCACCCGGAACCCGGACGGTGTACTGATGGTAGACGTGGCGTGCACCCTCGGCGACCCGGGGCGTGACCACGTTCGGCGCGCTGATGTGCTCCGTCAGGTACGCGGCGTTGGCGATGCGCCGCTCGGTCCAGCCGGCGAGCTTGGCCTGCTGGACCCGGCCGATCGCGGCGGACACGTCCGTCATACGGACGTTGGCGCCGACGATCTCGTTGGCGTAGCGCTTCTCCATGCCCTGGTTGCGCAGCAGGCGCAGGGTGCGGGCGAGCTCCGCGTCCCCGGTGGTGACCATGCCGCCCTCGAGGCTGTGCATGTTCTTGGTCGGGTAGAAGCTGAACGTGCCCGCAGAGCCGAAGGCGCCGACCGGCGTGCCGTGCAGCGCGGCCGCGTGCGCCTGGCAGGCGTCCTCCACCACGGCCAGCCCGTGCCGGCCGGCGATCGCCATGATCTTGTCCATGGCGGCCGGGTGGCCGTACAGGTGGACCGGCATGATCGCCGCGGTGCGCGGCGTGAGGGCCGCCTCGACGGCCGCCGGGTCCAGACAGAAGGTGTCGGGCTCGATGTCGGCGAAGACCACGTCGGCACCGACGAGCCGCACGGCGTTGGCGGAGGCCGCGAAGGAGAACGACGGCACGATGACCTCGTCACCGGGGCCGACGCCGAGGGCGAGGAGGGTCATGTGCAGCGCGGAGGTGCCGGAGTTGACCGCGACACAGTGACGGCCGTCCACCAGCTCCGAGAACTCCGCCTCGAAGGCGGCCACCTCGGGGCCTTGTACGACCATGCCGCTGCGCAGTACCCGTACCGCTGCCTCGATCTCCTCCTCGCCGATCACAGGTTTGGCGGCCGGTATGAATTCATGGGCGTCTGTCATCGACATCCCCCTCTCTTCGGCGACCTCTTGGGCGCACCTCGTACAGCAAGGGTCGGGAAGGGACGGTGTGTCGAGCGCAGCACGTCCGCCACCCTGAAGTTCGCCAGTGCCTGTCGGCGGCGAACGGCTTTTCGCGAGAGACCTCGCCCCCCAGAAGATCTCTTGCGGGAAGTCAGCCGTATTCTCCGGGCTTGACGACCGGTCGTGCTCATCGGCTGGATCCATGGCTTGCCGACGCCATCGGAAGCTGCCATCAGAAGCCAGGACCGAAGCAACGTTACCAGCACATGGCTGTGGATTTTCCTCAGAGTTACCGCAGCGAACACTCCGCTCGGCGTGTGGTCGATCACAGGTGGCACACAGAGTGACTGATCGACAAAGCCAAGGCGACACGCTGCGGAAATGAGGGTGAACATCCGGGAATGAGCAAAAGCGCGGGACACCTGTACGGTGTCCCGCGCTTCGTGACGCGCGCCGCGCCACGGCTGGGACAGGTCAGTCCTCCGCCGTGGCCGAGACGGACGGCAGCGTCTGCTGCGCCGCCGCGGTCTTCTTCGACGTCGACTTCGCGGCCGCCTTGGTGGTCTTCGCCGCCTTCTTGGCCGTGGCCTTCTTCGCCGCCGTCTTCTTGGCCGCGGTCTTCTTGGTCGCGGCCTTCTTCGCGGTGGCCTTCTTGGCCGTCTTGCGGGCGGCCGTCTTCTTGGCCGGAGCCGCGGCCTCGGCACTGGCGGACTCGGCGGACTCCGCGGCCTCGGCACCGGACTCCGCGGGGGCCTCCGGCACCTCCGCCGACGGGACGACCACGACGGCCGTCTCCTCGGACGCGGTGGGCGCGGTGGCCTTGCGCACGGCGCGGCGCCGCGGACGGGCCGGGGCGGCACTCTCGGCCGGCGCCTCCGCCACGGGCTCCGGCTGGGCCGCGGGCTGCTCCACCGGAGCCTCGGGCGCCTGCGCCGCGGACTCGGACACCGTCACCACGGCGGCCTCCGACCCCGCGGGGGAACCTGCCGGAGCGGACACCTTCCGGGTCGCACGACGACGCGTACGGCCCTTGGGCGCGGCCTCCTCGGCGGCCGGGGCCTCGACGACCGGGTCCTCGACGGCGGCCGGCTGGGCCTGCGCGACGACGGCCTCCTCCGGCTGCACCGGCTGCTCGGCCTCCGCCTCGGCGGTGACCTCCTGAGCGGTCGGCACCTCGGCGGGGGCCGCCTGCCTCCCGGGCCCGCTCTTCGGCGCACCCGCCGGAGCCGACGCACGACGGCTCGCCCGGCGCCGGGTCCGACCGCGGGTGGCGGCGGCCTCGGCCTCCGCGACGCTGCTGTACAGCTCCTCGTCCGGCGCGAAGTCGGGGGCCGCCAGAGCGACCGGCTCGGCGACCTCGGCGACGATCTCGGCCTCGGTCTCGGCCTCCTCCTCCGCGGTCACACCGGACTCGACGGGCTCGACGATCTCCGCGGCCACGGCCTCGTGGACATGCCCGTCGCCGCGCCCGCGCTTCTTGCGCTTGCCGCCACCGGGAGCCGCCGGCTGGTCCATGTGGACGATGACACCGCGGCCGTTGCAGTGCACGCAGGTCTCGGAGAAGGACTCCAGCAGGCCCTGCCCGACCCGCTTGCGGGTCATCTGCACGAGCCCCAGCGAGGTGACCTCGGCCACCTGGTGCTTCGTACGGTCCCGGCCCAGGCACTCGAGGAGGCGCCGCAGGACGAGATCCCTGTTGGACTCCAGCACCATGTCGATGAAGTCGATGACGATGATGCCGCCGAGGTCGCGCAGCCGCAGCTGGCGCACGATCTCCTCGGCCGCCTCCAGGTTGTTCCTGGTGACGGTCTCCTCGAGGTTGCCGCCCTGACCGGTGAACTTGCCGGTGTTGACGTCGATGACGACCATCGCCTCGGTCCGGTCGATCACCAGCGAGCCGCCGCTGGGCAGCCAGACCTTGCGGTCCAGCGCCTTGGCGAGCTGCTCGTCGATCCGGTACGTGGCGAAGACGTCGACCTCGGAGGTCCACTTGGACAGCCGCTCGGCCAGGTCCGGCGCGACGTGCGAGACATACCCGTGGACGGTCTCCCAGGCGTCCTCGCCGCTGACGACGACCTTGGAGAAGTCCTCGTTGAAGATGTCGCGAACGACCCGGACGGTCATGTCCGGCTCGCCGTACAGCAGCGACGGTGCGTTCGAGCTGCCGCCGTTCTTGGACTTCTTGCGGATGTCCTCCCACTGCGCCTGCAGCCGCTCGACGTCCCGGCGCAGCTCGTCCTCGCTCGCGCCCTCGGCGGCGGTGCGCACGATGACGCCCGCGTCCTCGGGGACGATCTTCTTGAGGATGGTCTTCAGCCGCGCCCGCTCGGTGTCGGGCAGCTTGCGGCTGATACCGGTCATCGAGCCCTCGGGGACGTACACGAGGTAGCGGCCGGGGAGGGAGACCTGGCTGGTCAGACGCGCGCCCTTGTGCCCGATCGGGTCCTTGGTGACCTGGACGAGCACGGACTGCCCGGACTTCAGGGCGGACTCGATGCGCCGCGGCCCGTTGGCCATGCCCAGCGCCTCGAAGTTGACCTCACCGGCGTAGAGAACGGCGTTGCGCCCCTTGCCGATGTCGATGAAGGCGGCCTCCATCGACGGCAGCACGTTCTGCACCTTGCCCAGGTACACGTTGCCGACGTAGGAGGTCGACTGCTCCTTGTTGACGTAGTGCTCGACGAGCACGCCGTCCTCGAGGACGCCGATCTGCGTACGGTCGCCGTTCTGCCGGACGACCATCACTCGCTCGACGGCCTCACGGCGGGCCAGGAACTCGGCCTCGGTGATGATCGGAACGCGCCGGCGGCCCTGCTCACGGCCTTCCCTGCGGCGCTGCTTCTTGGCCTCGAGACGCGTGGAGCCCTTGATGGACTGCACTTCGTCGGACGGCTCGGCGGCCTTGCGCGGCTCGCGGACCTTGACGACGGTGCGCTCCGGGTCGCCGTCGCCCGGCTCGGTGTCGACGGAGGTGTCACCGGCACGGCGACGGCGCCGACGGCGGCGACGGCTGCTGGAGGACGAGCCCCCGGCCTCGTCGGCGCCGCCCTCCTCTTCGTCCTCCTCGACCTGCTCGGCGGTGTCCTCGGCGTCCTGCTCGGCCTGCTCGGCGGCGAGCTCCTCGGACTCGGCGTCCAGGGACTCGCCCGTCTCGGCGTCGGTCTCGGCGGACTCGCCGCGACGACGGCGGCGGCCACCGCGCCGACGGCGCCTGCGCGAGCCGGTGTCCTCGCTCTCGTCACCCTCGCCGGCGTCCTCGGCCGACTCCTCGGCCTCTTCGTTCTCGTCCTCGGCGGCGGCCTCGGTCACCTGGGCGGCCTCGGCCTCGTCGCCGTACCCGGCACCCCGGCGCCGGCGGCGACGCCGCGACCCGGACTGCTCCTCCGGGAGCTCCTCGGCCTCGGCGGGCTCCGGCGCCTCCTGCGCCGCCTCGGCGGCGGCTGCGGCGGCGGCCCGCTCCGGCGTCTGGAACATCGGCTCGGTGAACACGGGCGCCTGGAACACGGCGACCGCGGGCCGCGCGGGCCGGCGCGGGGCCTGGTCCTCCTCGGCCTCCGGCGCGACGGGCTGCGCGGGCGGCTCGGAGAACCCGGCGGCGGCCTTGCGGGCGACACGGCGGCGACGACGCGGGGCGGCACCCTCGGCCTCGGCGGCCTCCGCTTCCCCGGCGCCCGCGCCCACGGCAGCGGGGACCTTCGTCTCGGCGGTCTCCTCCTGCGCAGCGGCGGGCACAGCCGTCTCCGTCTCCTCGGCGGCACCCGCGGCCGGAGCGGACACGCGACGCGTGGCGCGGCGACGGGTGCGACGCGGAGCGGCATCGTCGTCGGAGTCGGGGGCCTCGGCCTCACCGGCCGCGGTGAGGGCCGGCTCGGGCTCCGGCTCCGCGCTCACCTGAGCCTCGGCGGCCTGCTCGATCTCGGCGCCCTTGGGCGCACCGGCGGGCGCGGACGCCCGGCGGGTGGCACGGCGGCGCGTACGACCGGCGGACGCCTCGGCGGCTTCGGCGATCTCAGCCACTTCGGTGACCTCGGCCACCTCGGCAGTGGGTACGACGGTCTCGGCGCTCTCGGCGGCCTCGGCCGTCACCGGAGCACCGGAGGGCGCGGACGTACGGCGGGTCGCACGACGACGCGTACGAGCGGCGGGCGCGGCCTCCTCGGCAGGCGCCTCGGCGGCGGGCGCGCTCTCCTCCGTGGCGGCAGCCGCGGGAACGACGGTCTCGGCGGCCTCGGCCGTCACCGGAGCACCGGCAGGCGCGGACGCACGGCGGGTCGCACGACGACGCGTACGAGCGGCGGGCGCGGCTTCCTCGGCAGGCGCCTCAGCGGCGGCCACCTCGGGCTCCTGGATCTCCTCGGCCTCTTCGGTCTCCTCGACCTCGGCCGTCACGACCGGAGTCTCGAGGCTCTCGAAGCCCTCGACACTCTCGTCGGTCTTCTTCTCCTCCTCGCCCTCGGCCATGGTGGCCGCCGGCGGACCGGCAGGGCGGGACGCGGCACGGCGCCGCTTGCGCGGCGGCAGGGTGTCGCTGGGTGTGGTCAGTTCGGAACCCTCGGTGGGTTCGATCGGCTCGAGCATGCGGGCGGTTCTCCCGTCAGGCTCCCGGGCGCCGCACCTGGTCCGGCGTCGATCGGTTCGATCGCCGTTGACGTCCGCGGCTCGCGCTGTGCGCGGTGCCGCCGTCCGGGGCGCGGGCGCCGCACGGGAGCTCTCTGTGTCCTGTCTCGCCGGTTCCGTACGCCGAATGCGTACGGCCTGGCGAAAGTCTTCTGGTCGGTGCGCTGCCCGACCCAGGTGGCTCCCGAGTACGAGGGCGGCGCTACGACGTCCGTCCCTACGCGGAACCTTCCGGCACCGGCGCCGTCGCGGCGGCAGCGAGAGCGGCCGTCGAGAGGGCCTCCGCTGCCTCGCGGTCGGGCGCGAGCGGGTCGGTCACCGTGCCGGTCTCTTCATCGAACAGCCCCTGCGCCAGCCTGGTCACCGCTGCGGGGACCGGCGGCGCCAGGTCGGCCACGGCGCGGAGACCGGACAGGACGTCGTCGGGTCGTACGGCAGGCGTCACGTGCCGAACAACCAGCCGCAGTATCGCACAGGGCTGGTCGGTCGGCCTATCAGCCGGTTGAGCATGTGTTTCAAGTTGTACGACCGCCGGGCGGGCGTCGAATGTCCGTACGCCGTTCTTGGTCAGGCGCTGGACCTCGACGGACTCGGCGGCATTGAAGGCGCCGACCGCGCGGTCGGCGTCGGCCGGGTCCACTCCGTCGAGCCGCAGCTCCCAGACCGAAGCCGTGAGACGGTCGGCGAGCCCGGAGATCCGGGCCTCGACCGCCTCGACGACATCGAGCCCGGCGGGGAGCGACTCGTCGAGAAGAAGCCGGAGCTTCTGCGGATCGCGCGCCTCGGTGAGCGCGATCTCCAGGTACTCCGCCTCACTGCCCGTGCCGGTGGGTGCGGCATTGGCGTACGACACCTTCGGATGCGGCGTGAACCCCGCCGAGTACGCCATCGGTACATCGGCGCGGCGCAGCGCACGCTCGAAGGCGCGCTGAAAGTCACGGTGGCTGGTGAACCGGAGGCGGCCGCGCTTGGTGTAGCGCAGTCGGATGCGCTGCACCGCGGGTGCGGGCGGCGGGCCTTCGGGCTGTCGCTTGCCCAGTGTCGTTCAGTCCTTCGTGAGAGCGGTCGTGCTGCTACCAAGAGTACGTGTCTCGCGGCCCGTGGGTTCCCGCCGGGCCACCGCCTGCGCCTGCCGCTGCTCCCCGAAGAGCATCCGCCGGAAGTCGGCGCGGGCCTGCCGCACGGACTCGCGGGCGGCCTCCAGTGCCTGCCGGGTCGCCCGCCCCACGCTGCGCGCCATCTGGGCCGCGGGCCGCAGGACGGTGTCCCGGACTGCGTGCCCGACGGGGGTGAGGACCGACTTGTACACCCACCGCACAGGCTCCACGAAGATCCACCGGAAGAGTTTCCCGAGGAACCGCCCGACGGCCAGCGAGATGTGCCCGGCGACCCGCCAGGCATGCCCGAGCGCGTCCCACACCTCGCGACCGATGACGGCGAGGCCCCGCCCGACGGGCGCAAGGACCCAGCGCCACAGGGCGAGCGCGGGCAGAACGACAAGGACCCAGGCGATCCAGTACAGGGCGACACCGATCCCGCTGACGAGCACGGCAACCAGCCGGCCGAGCCCGCTGACACACCGGGCGATCGCCCGCCCGACGGGCGCGAGGACCCATTCGTACAGCCATACGACGGGCACGGTGACGAGGTGGCGCACCAGCCAGGCCACGGCGGTGTGCACGCCGGTCCCGACGGCGGCGAGCACGGCCCCGAGTCCCTTGAGGAGCCACATGAAGGCGTGCCCGAGCGGCGTCAGCACGCGCGCGTACACCCACACAAGGGCGTGCCCCAGGGGAGTGAGCACGTTCCGGTGGAACCACACGAGCGGCACGACGACGAGCACGTACCCGAGCCACCCGAGCGCCTTGCCGAAGGGCACGACGACATACCGCCACAGCGCGACGAACGGCAGGACGAACACGGCCTTCCCGAGCCACAGCAGTGCGCGCCAGGCCGGCCGGAACACCGTGTCCCGCAGGAACCGTCCGGCGACGACCAGCGCGTCCCACGCCACCCGCACCGGGACGACCAGCACGAGCACGACGATCCGCACGGGTATCCGGATCGCGACGACGAGACACCCCTCGGGCGTCTGCGGCGCGGGCTGCCGCGCGGGCGGTTTCTCCAGGTCCATACCGACGTAGACGCCTCGATCGCCCGGACGGATGCGCGTCAGGACGAGGAGTTGGTTCCGGCCACGCGCGCGTGGAGCAGCCGCGGGGACGCTTCGAAGCCCCGGCGGGCGTAGGCGGGGAACGCGCGGGACGAGGAGTGCACGGTGACGCGCTCGAGCCCGAGTTCGCGTGCCCGGGCGAGGACCGCGTCGAGCAGCTGCCCGCCGAGCCCGCCGTCGCGCGCCTCCGGCTCCACGTACACGCACCTCACGTCACCCGACGCCCGGTGCAGGACGCGTGGGGTGGGCACCCGCCGCACCACCGCCGGCCAGGCCATGCCGATGACCGCGCCGTCGCGCACGAGCACCGTGCAGCGGTGCGAGCCCGCGTTCTCCTCCGCCCACGCGACGAAGTGCCGTACGAAGTCCTCGAAGTGCCATCGCTTTTCAAGTGAGTTGACGCGCTGCCATCCTGGAGTGCGGGGGTGGTGGGGTGCCCGAGAAGAGGCCTTCGCGGAAACAGCTGAACAGACTGCGCCGCCGGACCGGGTTCATCGGCCGGCAGAACGAACTGACCGGCTTCCGGGAGAACTTCGCGCAGGACCCGGACAGCGCCACCAGCACGTTCCAGTACCTGTTCCACATCCACGGCGACGGAGGCGTGGGCAAGACGTCGCTGGTGCAGCAGTGGGTCGCCGTGGCGCGGGAGTTCGGGGCGGCGACCGTGTACCTCGACGACGGCGTGCACAGCGCTGTCGAGGCCATGGAGGCGATCAGCGCCCAGCTGGGCCATCAGGGCATGGCTCTGAAGGGCTTCGACCGGATGCTGACGACCTATCGCCAGCGGCGGCACGAGGCCGAGACCCCGCTGGGCACCGCGATGCCGGCCGACGCGGGCGGCGCGGGACAGCAGCCGGCGGCGTCCGCGTCGAGCACCGTCATGGCGCAGGCCGGTCTCGCGGGTCTGGGCATGGTGCCGGGGCTGGGCGCGGTCGCCGGAGCGATGGACCCGCAGCAGGTGGCCCAGGGCGCCGACCGGTTGCGGGCGGTGCTCAGCGCCCGCTTCCGCAATCACGACGACGTACAGCTCGTCATGTCCCCCGTACGGGTCCTGACCCCGGTGTTCCTGGAGGGCCTGGCGGAGGCGGCCGAGCGGTGGCCCTGGGTGGTGCTGTTCCTCGACGTCTACGAACAGACCGGCCCGGTGCTCGACGAGTGGCTGAGCGACCTGCTGGTCAGCCCCGACAAATACCCGGACCTGCCGACCAACGTCGTCGTCGTGCTGTCCGGGCGCGGCCGGCTGAGCGCCCGGTACTGGGCGGACAGCCTCGATCTGGTGGCCCAGGTTCCGCTGGAGGTCTTCACCGAGGACGAGGCCCGGCGGCTGCTCGCCGCCCGGGGCGTCACGAACGAGGACGTCATCGAGGTCGTCCTGCAGTTGTCCGGACGGCTGCCGCTCATGGTGGACCTGCTCGCCCAGACCAGCCCCCAGGACCCGCGTGACGTCGGTGACCTGTCCGGTACGGCGGTCGACCGCTTCCTGCAGTGGATCACCGATCCGCACCGCCACGCCGCCGCTCTGGCCTGCGCCCTGCCGCTTCAGCTGGACGAGGACGTCTACCGCGCGACCGTGCCCGACGCGGCGGCCGACGAGTACGCGTGGCTGCGCGGGCTGCCGTTCGTCAGCACACAGGCGGGCTTCTGCCGCTATCACGACGTCGTCCGCTCCTCCATGCTCCGTCTGCAGCGCACCCAGTCCCCGTCACGCTGGCAGCAGCAGCACACCGGCCTGGCCGACATCCACCGCCGACGCCGCGAGGCGCTCGAAGCGACGCTGCCGACCGATGCGTACGAGCTGTGGGACGACAGCACCTGGCGCGAGCACCGGCTCAACGAGACCTACCATCGGCTCTGCGCCGATCCCCACCAGCTGCGCGCGGCCCTCGCCGACGCGATCCACGCCTGCGACCAGGGGCCCGCGGCCCTGCGCCGCATGGCTCAGACCCTGTCACAGGCAGGCCACGACAGCGGTACGGAAGCCCTCCTCGACTGGGCCCGGCGCCTCACCCCACCGACCGACCTCGACGACGACACCGCTCTGGTCGCCGCCCTGACCCGACTGTCCACCGCCCCCGAACTCACCGTCGCCGACCGTGCCCTGGCCCTCACCGTCCGCGGCCGCGAACACCGCAACGCCGAACGGTACGCCCAGGCCCTCGACGACTACGCCGCCGCCCTGGCCCTCGATGCCGACCTCGCCCGGGCCCACTACGGCCGCGGCGAGACGTACCGCCTGATGGGACGGCACGAGGAGGCGCTGCCCCACCTCGCCCGCGCCATGGAACTGGCACCCGAGGACGCCGAGTACGTCGGCACCCGCGGCCAGGCCCACCTGGGACTGCGGCGCTACGCGGAGGCGCTCGCCGACCTGACCCGAGCCATCGAACTCGACGACACCCTCGTCTGGGCCTTCGGCGCCCGCGGCATCACCCACCGCCTGATGGAGCGGAACAAGGACGCGCTGGCCGACTTCACCCGCGCCGTCGAACTCGACGACACCTTCGCGTGGACCTTCGGCAACCGAGGTGTCACGCACCGGCTGATGGGGCACCACGAGGAAGCCCTCCGCGACCTCACCCGTGCCCTCGAACTCGACGGCACCCTCGACTGGGCCATCGCCGAACGCGGCGCCGTTCACCGCCTCCTGGAGCGGTACGAGGAGGCGCTGGCGGACCTGAACCGTGCCGTCGAACTCGACCACAACTACACCTGGGCCCTCGCCGAACGTGGCAAGACCCACCAGGCCATGGAGCATTACGACGACGCCCTCGCCGACCTGAACCGCGCCGTCGAACTCAACAGCACGTACACCTGGGCCTTCGCCGAGCGCGCCATCACCCACCGGCGCGCGGGCAACCTCGCGGACGCGCTGACAGACTTCACCCGCGCCATCGAACTCGACGGCACCTATGCGTGGGCGGTCGCCAACAGGGGTGTCACCCACCGCCTCATGGGGCACCAGGAGGAAGCCCTCACCGACCTCACCCGCGCCATCGAACTCGACGACACCCTCGACTGGGCCTTCGCGAACCGCGGCGTCACGCACCGCGTCATGCGGCGCCTCGACGAGGCGCTGGCCGACCTTGACCGCGCCGTCGAACTGGACGACTCCTACGCCTGGGCCATCGGCAACCGCGGCATCGCCCACCAGCTCATGGGACATCACGAGGAAGCCCTCACCGACCTCACCCGCGCCTTCGCACTGGACAACAGCCTTGACTGGGCCATCGGCGCCCGCGGTGTCACGTACCGCCTCCTGGACCGGTACGAGGAGGCTCTCGCCGATCTGGATCACGCTCTCGCGCTCGACGCCGGCCTGGACTGGGCCCTCGCCGAACGCGGCAAGACCCACCAGTCCATGGAGCACTACGAGGAGTCCCTCGCCGACTTCACCCGCGCCGTCGAGCTCGACGACACCTTCGCCTGGGCCATCGGCAACCGCGGCATCACCCACCGCCTCATGGGACATCACGAGGAAGCCCTCACCGACCTCACCCGCGCCATCGAACTCGACGACACGCTGCACTGGGCCCTCGCCGAACGCGGCGTCGGTCACCGTCTCCTGGAACGCCACGAGGACGCCCTGGCCGACCTGAACCGCGCCATCGAACTCAACGACACCTACGAGTGGGCCCTCGCCGAACGCGGACGGACCCACCAGGCCACGGGCGACTACGAGGACGCCCTCGCGGACCTCACCCGCGCCCTCGAACTCGACGACACCTACGCCTGGGCCGTGGCCCAACGCGGCATCACCCACCGCCTCATGGGACACCACCAGGACGCCCTCACCGACCTCACCCGCGCCCTCGAACTCGACGACACCCTCGACTGGGTCCTCGCCGAACGCGGTCTCGCCCACCGCCTCCTGGGGCACCACGAGGACGCCCTCGCGGACCTCACCCGCGCCCTCGAACTCGACGACACCTACGCCTGGGCCGTGGCCCAACGCGGCATCACCCACCGCCTCATGGGACACCGCCAGGACGCCCTCACCGACCTCACCCGCGCCCTCGAACTCGACGACACCCTCGACTGGGTCCTCGCCGAACGCGGTCTCGCCCACCGCCTCCTGGGGCACCACGAGGACGCCCTGACGGACTTCGTCCGCGCCCTCGAAGACGATCCCGACGACGCCTGGTACCACGTCGAAATCGCCATCACCCTCAGGCTCCTCGGCCGCCCGGAGGAACACGGGCACTGGCGTACGGCCGTGGAGATGTTCACGGCCGACAGCTCAGCGGGAGGCGCCGCAGCGGCACACGCCCGGGGAAACCTCCTGGTGATCCACTGCGCTCTGGCCCGATGGACCGAGGCGGAGGAAGAGCTGGACCGCTTCCTGGCCTGCGGCCCCGAGCAGCAGCGCATCCGGGAGGCCCTGGACGACCTCAGGGACTTCCAGGAGGCGCTGGCCATGGACCGCTCCCGGCTCGCACCACTGCGCGACCGGCTGATCAGTGCGTGTGCTCCCTCCCGGCCGGCTGCTTGACCGTCAAGGCACGGCCCGGCCGAAGGAACGCCTCAGCGCGCCCGGCCGACGGGGTCTGCCGGGTGCGGTGTCTGGCGCAAGATCCGGAAAGTCACTACCATGCGCACGATCCGGCCAAGGTCGGGTCGGTCAGGCGATCTTCCCTGGAAGTGCGGAAGCACACTCCGCCGTGAGAGCCCCTTCACCTCTGGGAGGGAATGGTGTCGCAAACCAGTAGGCTCTCAGGTCGCCCCACTGGCTGGTTTCCATCGGCCACGCAATGCAGTGCGTGGCCCATCCGGTTGAGCACGGTTGATCCCTCGAAGGGAAGTCGTTCACGCCGCGGCAGGGAGATCTAGTGAAAGACGTCGGGTCGGTGCGTACTGCCGTAGTCCGGGAAGACGAGTCCAATCCCGGCGCCTTCCAGGCCAGCGCGAGCATCGTGCAGGCGGGCTTCTTCTGCTGGGAGATCGCCACGGGCGAGGTGAGCTGCGATCCGCTCACTCTCGCGCTGCACGGCATGCCCGAGAACGGCCCGTCGGACATCTCGAGTTTCCTGGCCGCAGTGCACGAGTCCGATCTGGCCGATGTGCGCGATGCCCTGGGAGTGATAGCGGAGTCCTGCGGCAACTACCAGATCGAGTACCGCGTCACCTCCGAGGACGGCCGGAACCGGTCCCTGGAGGCCCGGGGCCGCGTACTGCCCGGCGCCGACGGGCTGCCGGCCCGCATGGTCGGAGTGGTCATGGACACCACGGCCGTCCATGAACGCCACGAGGCGGAGCGACGGCGGTTGTACGAGCGCGCCACCCGTGACCGCTGGATGCGGGAGCTGACCGCGGCTCTGGCCGCCGCGGTGACGGTCAAGGACATCATGGCCGCCGCGCAGGCGGGATTGCATACGTTCGGAGCGGACGCACTGGCGGTGATCGCCCCGGATGGAAAGCGGTTGAGCGTCGTCGCCTCGTGCGCCGACGACGAGCAGGGTGAGGACTCCCTGCGAGTCCTCGACGCGACGGCCCGCACACTCGTGGAGGAGTCACTCGACCGTAAGGCGCCCGTTCTCGTCGGCTCCGCGGACGCACTGATCACCGGTTATCCGCATCTGCCGCCACTCGCGCGCTCGGCCCCGCAGGCGTGGGCGGCACTGCCGCTCGAGGACTCGCGCGGCCGCGTCAGTTCCTGCCTCGTCAGTTTCCCTGAGCCGCAGGAGTTCCTGCCCGAGGAGCGGGCCCTCCTGGTCGCCGCCGTCGGACTGCTCGCCCAGTCACTGGAGCGAGCCGGCATGTACGAGTCGGAACACGCACTCGCCACCGAGCTCCAGCGTGGCATGCTGCCGCGCGGGCCGCTCACGGTGCCGGGTGTGACCATCGCCGCCCGCTACCAGGCCGCCACCTCCGGCATGTGGATCGGTGGCGACTGGTACGACGCCATCAGCCTGCCCGACGGCGGGGTGGCTCTGGTCATAGGAGATGTGCAGGGACACAGCGTTCACGCCGCGTCTCTCATGGGGCGGCTGCGTACCGCCGTGCATGCCTACGCGAACGAAGGACACCCGCCCGCGGCCGTCCTGGAACGCACCAACCGCCTGCTGGCCGAGCTGAACTCCGACCCGGACAGGGCCCTGTTCGCCACATGCTGCTACATCGCGCTCAACCCCTCCGACGGAACGCTCCGGGTGTGCCGGGCGGGTCATCCGCCCCCGGCGCTGATCACGCCCCGCAAGCCGCCGCGCCTCCTGGAGGTCCCCGGCGGTCTCCCTCTGGGGATCGACCGGGAGCAGCGGTACCCGACCACCCGCATGCGCATCGCTCCGGGCAGCGTGCTCGCGCTGACCACCGACGGTCTGCTCGAGGCCGTGAACAAGGACATCGACCAGGGCATCGAGAGGTTTCTCCGGGGTCTGCGAGGCGCTCCCACGGCGGACCTGGAGACCGTCGTCGACGACCTCCTCGCCAGTACGCAGAAGGCTCACGGCCTGGGCGACGACGTCGCTCTGCTCCTGGCTCGTCTGAACCGGCCCGGGCGCCGCAGCTGATACGGGCCTGACCCGACCCGTTCCCAACAGGCTTGGAGCGCTGGGTACTTGTATCAGCGGCCAACCGAATTCGCCCGGTCTGTGGTACTGCCCCGCGCAGGGCAATGAGCGCGAAAGAACCGAGACCTCTGCCGAACGCCATCGACATGCAGGGTAATTTACGTCGGTGGCTGGGACTGCCCGGTCAATGCTCCATGTGGGCACGCAGGATCAGCAATGTCGCTGGATGTCGCGAATGGCAGAGAAATACCGAGAAGCGAGCTGACGTATGGACAATTTCCGGATTCCGGACCTCTACGTACCCGTACCGGCAGCGCTCAATCCGGAACTCCAGGAGTCGACGGCGGCCGCGGAGGCGTGGCTGGAGGAGTTCGGCCTGGTGCCCACCGAGGAGACACGTCGGCATGTGCAGCGCACTCGTGTGGACCGGCTCACTGCGTGGCTGTGCCCGAACGCCTCACGGGAGGCGCTGACGCTGATCACCCAGTGGAACGCATGGCTGTTCCAGTTGGACGACCAGTTCGACGACGACCCGGTGCGCGGTTACCAGCCCGAGCGGTGGCGGGAGGCGTTCGGGCCGTTGTTCGCCGTGTTCGACGGAACTGTTTCGGCTGGGCGACTGGCGCGTTCCCTGGCCGACCTGTGGGACCGTACGACAGCCGTCCGTTCTTCCGTCTGGCAGCGAAGATTTGTCCCGCACCTATTGTGGTATTTCGACAGCTACCGGGCCGACATGATTCATCGGGAGGAAGGGCGCGTACCCGGCCTGCAGCAATATCTCGCCCACCGCCGCGCCTCGTTCGCGTTTGACGCAGTCCTCGACCTGATGGAAATCGGTACCGGGGTGGACCTGTCCGACCAGCTGCATGCCCACCCGGCCTTCTCGGACATGCGTGAGGCGGTGATCTACGCGAATGCCTGCATCAACGATCTCTACTCGCTGCCCAAGGAACTCGCGCACGACTATGCGTTCAACGCGGTGACGGTGATCTGCCATCATCAGCAGTGCAGCCTCCAGGAGGCGGTGGATCAAGTGGCCGTGATGCAGGCCGGATACGTCCAGCGCATCCTCGATCTCGAACAGGTCCTGCCCGGGCGGCTGACGCGTTCCGGCCTCGCCGACGACCTCGTCGACGACGCGCTGCACTGTGTCAGGGACTTCCACGCGCTCACCGCCGGGAACGTCGCCTGGTCGAAGGAGACCGGGCGCTATGCGGAGATAGAGGCCAAACCGACCTATCTGGCGGACTTGTTCATTCCGTAGGACCTGTCCTGAGGGGGCCCAGTCGGCACAAGGTGAGCCTGCCCCGCTCTCGATCGATGTCCGTGACGGTGACCAGAACCTCGTCACCGCGCCGTACGACGTCCTCCGGAGCAGCCACGGGTGCCGGTCCGAGCTCGCCCAGCGGAACCAGGCCCTCGACCGTGCACGACACGCGCTGCCCGAGCTCAACCACCTCGGACGCCGCCTCGAAGCGCCGCAAGGACAGCTCGGGATACGTGATGAAGCCGACGCCGGGATGGACCGGATGGTCGGGACCCTCGTCCAGCGCCACGAACACGCCGAATCGCTCGATCGCCGCCACCGTGCCGTCCGGATTCTCCGTGGCCGCCATCGACAGCCGTACTCGGCCCGCATCCAGATCCACGGCGATCACCTCGGCGGTGATCCGCTGCCCGACCACTGCCACCTCGGCGAAGCGTCGACGCCAGGAACCGTCCAGCGCCCCCACTACCCGTCCAGGATCACCGACACCTCAGAGCGAGTGACCGCCGCGACTGTGCATGGCAGAGATCACCGCCGGCTTCAGCCGGTCGGAGCGGTCTTCTTGACCGTGAGGGGCAGCAGCTTCTTGCCGCTGTTGCTCAGTTGTGGCCAAGTGTCGTACTGGGGGCACACCCCGCAGTCGAAGCAGGGCGTCCACCGGCAGTCCTCGACCTCCGTCTCGTCGAGGGCGTCCTGCCAGTCCTCCCAGAGCCAGTCCTTGTCGAGGCCGGAGTCGAGGTGGTCCCAGGGGAGGACCTCCTCGTACGTGCGCTCGCGGGTCGTGTACCAGTCGACGTCGACGCCGAACGTGGGCAGCGCCTTGTCCGCGCAACTCATCCAGCGGTCGTACGAGAAGTGCTCGCGCCAGCCGTCGAAGCGGCCGCCGTCCTCGTAGACCGCGCGGATGACCGCGCCGATGCGGCGGTCGCCCCGCGACAGCAGGCCCTCGACGATGCCGGGTTTGCCGTCGTGGTAGCGGAAGCCGATCGAGCGGCCGTACTTCTTGTCGCCGCGGATCCTGTCGCGCAGCTTCTCCAGCCGCTCGTCGGTCTGCTCGGCGCTGAGCTGCGGCGCCCACTGGAACGGCGTGTGCGGCTTGGGGACGAAGCCGCCGATCGACACCGTGCAGCGGATGTCGTTCGAGCGTGAGACCTCACGGCCCTTCTGGATGACGCGCGTCGCCATGTCGGCGATCTGCAGCACGTCGTCGTCCGTCTCCGTCGGCAGACCGCACATGAAGTACAGCTTCACCTGGCGCCAGCCGTTGCCGTAGGCCGTGGCCACGGTCCGGATCAGGTCCTCTTCGGAGACCATCTTGTTGATGACCTTGCGGATGCGCTCGGAGCCGCCCTCCGGGGCGAAGGTGAGGCCGGACCTGCGGCCGTTCCTCGTCAGCTCGTTCGCCAGGTCGATGTTGAAGGCGTCCACGCGGGTCGACGGGAGGGACAGGCCGATCTTGTCGTCCTCGTAGCGGTCCGCCAGGCCCTTGGCGATGTCGCCGATCTCGGAGTGGTCCGCCGACGACAGGGAGAGCAGGCCGACCTCCTCGAAGCCGGTCGCCTTCAGGCCCTTCTCCACCATGTCTCCGATGCCGGTGATCGACCGCTCGCGCACCGGGCGGGTGATCATGCCGGCCTGGCAGAAGCGGCAGCCGCGGGTGCAGCCGCGGAAGATCTCGACCGACATGCGCTCGTGGACCGTCTCGGCGAGCGGCACCAGGGGCTGCTTGGGGTACGGCCACTCGTCCAGGTCCATGACGGTGTGCTTGGACACGCGCCACGGGACACCCGACTTGTTGGGTACGACACGGCTGATGCGGCCGTCCGGGAGGTACTCCACGTCGTAGAAGGCCGGGATGTACACCCCACCGGTCTTCGCCAGGCGGAAGAGGACCTCCTCCCGGCCGCCGGGCCGGCCCTCCGCCTTCCACTCGCGGATGATCTTCGTCATATCGAGGACGGCCTGCTCGCCGTCGCCGATGACAGCCGCGTCGATGAAGTCGGCGATCGGCTCGGGGTTGAAGGCCGCGTGGCCGCCGGCCAGCACGATCGGGTCGTCCAGCCCCCGGTCCCTGGACTCCAGCGGGATGCCCGCCAGATCCAGGGCGGTCAGCATGTTCGTGTAGCCGAGCTCCGTGGAGAACGAGAGCCCCAGCACGTCGAAGGCCTTCACCGGCCGGTGGCTGTCCACCGTGAACTGCGGGACGCCGTGCTCCCGCATCAGCGCCTCCAGGTCCGGCCACACGCTGTAGGTGCGCTCGGCGAGGACGCCCTCCTGCTCGTTCAGGACCTCGTAGAGGATCATGACGCCCTGGTTGGGCAGACCGACCTCGTACGCGTCCGGGTACATCAGCGCCCAGCGGACGTCACATGACTCCCACGGCTTCACCGTGGAGTTGAGCTCTCCGCCGACGTACTGGATCGGCTTCTGCACATGCGGGAGCAGTGCTTCGAGCTGCGGGAAGACCGATTCGGCGGCTTCGGCAGGCATCTCGCGAACCTTCGTGAGCTGACAGGGGTGACCATCAAGACTAACGCGGTCCCGGACCCCCTCCGTACGCTCAGACGGTCACCCCGCCCGTGATCTCCTGCCACAGGCCCGGCAGATCCGCCTCGTACGCCGCGGCCCGCTGTTCCTCACGCCCGTACAGCACGCCGTACGTGAACGAGTTCTCCCCGGCGGCATGCGCCTGACCTGCGAGATCACGCAGGGCCTCGCGGGTCATGACACTGTCCTGGTGATCGCCGAGCAGCGTCTGCAGCGACTTGGCCGCCTTGATCAGTCCGGCAGCCGGGTCGCCGAGCGCGGGCGCGGCCGCCTCCGCCGCGTACCGCACCCGCTTGGCCTTCTTGCGCGCCTCGTGCAGCGCGAGATCACGATCGTGTCCGGGGGGAAGCCCGATCGCCTCCTCCACCAGGCCGGACAGCTTCCCGAAGTCCTTCCGTACGGCCTTGGCGATCACCTTCTCCGGCTTCCCGGCGGCGGCCTCGAGCAGCGGCGGCTCGGCGAGCAGCCCGTCCAGCGTCTCGAGCAGCGCCAGATACCGTGTTCCGTCCAGTACGGCGATGAGGCGCCGGCGCGATCCGCCGCTGCGGGCGTGCGACCAGGTGCGCAGCCGGGTGCGGACGGGGCCGGTGAGCAGGACGCGGGGGAGGTCGTCGAGGGCGGCCGTCAGACGTTCGGTCAGCACCTCCTGGTCGCGGTCCACGCCCAGCTCGCCCGCGAGCCACTTCAGCTCCTCGCCGATCGGGTCGGTGACGGCCCGGTCGAGGACCTTCCCGTACGACCGCAAGGCGCTGCGCAGCCGGCGGGTGGCGACGCGCATGCGGTGCACGGAGTCGTAGACGTCCCGCCGGACGGCAGGGTCCAGCTCGACGATGGCGTCCCGCTGGGCGCGGACGTACGCGAGAACGTGGTCGCCGGCGGTGAGGGGCGCGGCGGAAGGTTTCGCCTTCTTCCGCTTCCCCTTCCGCTCGGGGGAGGTCTCCGCGAGGGCCCGCGCGAGCTTCGAGGCCGACTTCGACGGCCGTACGCCCGCCTTGCGCAGCCGCTTGTCCACCTTGTCGAGGAAGGCCGGGTCGCGGCCGTCGGCGAGCTCCACCTCGATCTCGGTCCACTGCGCGGAGCCGCCGTCCCCGCCGAGACGTTCCGCCCGTACGGCGTCCACGCTGACCTCGGCGAGCAGGCGGCCCTCGGCGTCGACGAGATCGCGTACGTCGCGGCTGGAACGCAGCCGGACCACGGGCAGCAGGTCGGAGTCCCGGACGCGGGAGCGGACGAGGCCGGCGAGGGTACGGGGCAGGGTGTCGGAGAGCGGGGCCCGGATCTCGTCCCGTACGTCCGGGCCGACCGGGAACTTCAGATGCCAGCCGGCGTCGGAGCCGCCGGTTCGGCGGCGCAGGGTGATCGAGGATGCGGCGAGGCGTTCGTCCGGGGTGTCGTAGTAGGTGGCGTCCAGCTCGGCGACGCCCTTGTCCAGAACGGCCGCGACACCTGCGACGCCGGTCAGGTCGGGCAGCCCGCTGTCATCGGATTCGTACTTGCGCTCGATCTCGCGTTTCGTCTCCGCCATGACCTGAATCTAGTCGGCGTCGGGCCGGGATGGCAGGGCCCACTGGGGGTGAATCCCAGGGAAACGGTGGGTAGTCGGAAGGCTCGCAGGCCGTACCCGGCACTGAGGCCGACGCGGGGCGGTCGCGCAACCCGCCGCTGACGGGGCGCCGCCCGCGCCCACCCGTGCCGCCCCAGCCGGCACACATGCCCGCGGACGAACGCGGTGGCTGAGCGCGGTGCGCGCCCGCGGACGAACGCGGTGGCTGAGCGCCGCGCCCGCCCGCGGATGGACACGGCGGCTGCGCCGCGGGCCCGCGGTCGGGCGGCAGGGCTGAGCGCGCCCCGCGCCACCACGCACCCGCAGTCGCCCGCGCGCCGGAGTGGGGTGTGGTGGTGCGGCGCAGCCCGTCGCTTAGCTGGTCCCCACGCCGTCCACCGTGGCAGCGGGCAGAGGGGCGCAACCCGCGACGGGCTCGCCGCACCACCACACCCCCGACCCACCCCGGACCCACGGCGCAAACGGCACCACCGCCGGAGGCCACCGCACAACCCGCGACGGGCTCGCCGCACCACCACACCCCCGACCCACCCACCCGGCCCAAGGCGCAACGGCCCAACCGCCGGAGGCCACCGCACAACCCGCGACAGCGCCGCCGCACCACCACACCCCCGACCCGCCCACCAGACCCAACGCGCAAACGGCCCAACCGCCGGAGGCCACCGCACAACCCGCGACGGGCTCGCCGCACCACCACACCCCCGACCCACCCACCAAACCCAACGCGCAACGGCCCAGCCACCGGAGGCCGCAGCCCACCCGCCAAAGCCCAGCGCAGCGGTCACGCGGACATGGGGCGCTGCACGCGAATCGACTGCAGCAACCCCACCGCCACCCACACCGCGAACATCGACGACCCTCCGTACGACACGAACGGCAGCGGCAGACCCGTCACCGGCATGATCCCCAGCGTCATCCCGATGTTCTCGAAGGACTGGAAGGCGAACCACGCCACGATCCCCGCGGCGACGATCGTGCCGTACAGCTCGGTCGTCTCACGAGCGATCCGGCACGCCCGCCACAGGACCACACCCAGCAGCAGGATGATCAGGCCCGCGCCCACGAACCCCAGCTCCTCCCCCGCGACCGTGAACACGAAGTCCGTCTGCTGCTCGGGAACGAACTGGCCGGTCGTCTGGGAGCCGTGGAACAACCCCGCCCCGGTCAGCCCGCCCGACCCGATCGCGATCCTCGCCTGGTTCGTGTTGTAACCCACCCCCGCCGGATCGAGGTCCGGATTCGCGAACGCCGCGAAGCGGTTGATCTGGTACTCGTCGAGGATGTGCAGCTGCCAGACGGCGATCGCGCCGAGCGTGCCCGCGCCGATCAGGCCGAACACCCAGCGGTTGGAGGCGCCGGAGGCGAGCAGTACCCCCAGCACGATGATGACCATGACCATCACCGACCCGAGGTCGGGCATCAGCAGCACGATCAGCATCGGGACGGCCGCCAGCCCCAGCGCCTGCAGCACGGTCCGGTGGTCCGGGTAGGGCTTGTCCCCCGCGTCCACCCGCGCCGACAGCAGCATCGCCATGCCCAGGATGATCGTGATCTTCACGAACTCCGAGGGCTGCAACGAGAATCCGCCGCCGAACACGATCCACGAGTGCGCACCGTTGACCGTCGACCCCAGCGGGGTGAGGACCAGCAGGATCAGGAAGACCGAGAGGCCGTACAGGATCGGCACGGCGTTGCGCAGCGCGCGATGGCCCAGCCACACGGTGCCGATCATCAGGGCGATCCCGATGCCGGTGTTCATGACGTGCCGGATGAGGAAGTAGTACGGGTCGCCCTGGTTGATCTCGGTGCGGTTGCGGGTCGCGGAGAAGACCAGCAGTGAGCCGATGAACGACAGCGCGAGACCCGCGAGCAGTATCGGCCAGTCGAGCCGCCGGGCCACCGAGTCACGGGCGAAGTACCGCGTCCACCCGGCCCGTTCGGGCCCGTACCCGGAGACGGAGAAGCTGTTGACCCCGGTCATGTGAACAACCTCCCGCTTCCCCTCCGCTGCCGCCGAGACCGTCGCCGTCGCCTGCGCGTGTCACGGTTCCCCGCCGCAGGCGTCCGCACGGTCGCCGCCGCCTGCTGCGTCTGCCCCGGCTCGGGCGCGCCCTGCTGACTCGCCCGCTGGTCCTTCGCCGGGTCCTTGGCGACCTTCGGGGACGCGATCGTGCCGTCCGTCCTGACCTTCGGCAGGCCCTGTTGCGGGGTCGGCAGCAGCGCGTTCTTCTTGTCGATCGAGCCGTCGGCGGAGACGCCGTACAGGGCGTTGTAGATGCGGCGCACGGCCTCACCGGAGGCACCGGAACCCGTACCGGCCTGGGCGATCGTCATGATGACCGTGTAGTCCTTGCTGTACGTGGCCAGCCAGGACGTCGTCTGCTTGCCGTAGACCTCGGCGGTACCGGTCTTGGCGTGCAGCGGGATCTCGTTCTGCGGCCAGCCGCCGAACTTCCACGCGGCGGTACCGCGGGTGACGACGCCCGCGAGGGCGGCGTCCATGCCCTTGAGCGTCGCCTTGGTGATCGGCAGTTTGCCCTTGGCCTTGGGCTTGATCTCCTGGACGGTCCTGCCGTCGGCGCTGATGATCGCCTTGCCGATGGTCGGGGTGTACATGGTGCCGCCGTTGGCGAGCGCCCCGTAGATCACGGCCTCCTGGATCGGGGTGAGCAGGGTGTCACCCTGGCCGATGGAGTAGTTGATCTCGTCACCGGCGCGCATCTTGTTGCCCTCGAGGCAGTTCTCGTAGGCGATCTTCTCGACGTACGTGCCGTTCTTCTTGCCCGTCCTGCACCAGCCGTCCTTGTTGGCCTTCCAGTAGTTCTCCTTCCACTGGCGGTCGGGGACGCGGCCGGTGACCTCGTTGGGCAGGTCGATGCCGGTCTCCTTGCCGAGGCCGAACTGGTGGGCGGCCTTGAAGAAGTAGTCCTTGGGCTCACCCTTCTTCGGGTTGATGCCGCCGTCCCTCTTCCACTCGCTGTGGGCAAGGCCGTAGAAGACGGTGTCGCAGGAGATCTCGAGCGCCCGGCCGAGCGAGATGGGGCCGAAGCTCTCCCCCTCGAAGTTGTTGAAGACCTGACCGCCGACCGAGTACGAACTCGTGCACGGGTAGCGGCCGTCGAAGTCGTAGCCGGCCTCGACCGCGGCGGCCGTGGAGATCACCTTGAAGGTCGAACCGGGCGCGGACTGACCCTGTATGGCCCTGTTGAGCAGCGGGTAGTCGGAGTTCTTGCCGGTGAGCTTCTTGTAGTCCTTGGCGGAGATGCCGCCGACCCAGGCGTTCGGATCGTACGTCGGGGCGGACGCCATGGCGACGACGCGGCCGGTCTTGGCCTCCATCACGACGACGGCACCCGAGTCGGCCTTGTAGTACTCGCCGGTGATCTTGTCGAACTGCTGGCGCGCGGTCTTCATCGCCTGGTCCAACTCGTACTCGGCGACCCGCTGGACGCGGGAGTCGATGCTGGTGACGAGGTTGGAGCCGGGCTCGGAGGCGTCGGCCTCGGCCTGGCCGATGACACGGCCGAGGTTGTCCACCTCGTAGCGGGTGACGCCGGCCTTGCCACGCAGCACCTTGTCGTAGGCGCGCTCCAGACCGCTGCGGCCCACCTGGTCGGAGCGCAGATACGGCGAGTCGGTGTCCTTGGCCTGCTGGATCTCCTCGTCGGTGACCGGGGAGAGGTAGCCGAGGACCTGGGCGGTGTTGGCCTTGCCGGGGGCGGGGTAGCGGCGCACGGCCTCCGGTTCGGCGGTGATGCCGGGGAAGTCCTCGGCGCGCTCACGGATCTGCAGCGCCTGCTTGGGCGTTGCCTCGTCGGTGATGGGGATCGGCTGATAGGGCGAGCCGTTCCAGCAGGGCTGCGGCGTCTTGGCGTCGCACAGCCGCACCTTCAGCATGACCTCCTTCGGGTCCATGCCGAGCACGCCCGCGAGCTTGGTGAGGACGGCCTTGCCGTCGTCGTCCTGCTTCATGAGTTCGGTGCGGGAGGCGGAGACGACGAGCCGGGTCTCGTTGTCGGCGAGCGGCACACCGCGCGCGTCCAGGATCGAGCCGCGCACGGCGGGCTGGACGACCTGCTGCACGTGGTTGCCGCTGGCCTCCTTGGCGTACTCCGCGCCCTCACGGATCTGCAGGTACCACAGGCGGCCGCCGAGCGTGCCGAGGAGGGAGAGGACGAGGATCTGGATCACGACGAGCCGGATCTGGACCCGTGGGGTCCGTCCGGTCTCGGGGATGTTGGTCACTGCGGCTGCCGCCCCCTCTCACTGTGTGTACGTGTCATATCCGACGGACCTGTGAGGCCGTACGGCGGCCGGTCCCCGTCCGGTCACAGCCGCTTGACCCCTTTTATGCGCCCGGCCCGCGCCACCCGCGAGCGGGCCGCCTTCATCCGCAGCCCGCTGCGCTGCCCGCCGATCCTGAGCCCCGTGCCCGCGGAGAGCCAGCCCGACGAGATGTCGGTGCCCTTGGCCGCCGAGTTGGTCTCGGCGAGCGGGTCGTTCTCGGCGCGCCGGGCCAGCGCCATGATCCCGGGGACCACGAAGGGCGCGAGCAGCAGGTCGTACAGGGCGGCCGTGAACAGCAGGCTCATGAGCCCGACATGGCGGGCGGCAGTGTCGCCGACGAGGGCGCCGACGCCGGCGTACAGCAGGGTGGAGCCGATCGCGGCGGCGACCACCACGGCCATCGGCCCTGTGGCGGACTTCAGTTGGCCGTTCTCCGGCTTGACGAGTCCGGCGAGGTAGCCGATGACGCACAGAACGAGGGCGTAGCGCCCCGCGGCGTGGTCCGCGGGCGGGGCGAGGTCGGCGAGGAGGCCGGCGCCGAAGCCGATGAGCGCGCCGCCGACGTGGCCGTACACCATGGCCAGACCGAGGACGGTGAGCAGCAGGAGGTCGGGGACGGCGCCTGGGAGGTGCAGCCGGGCGAGGACGCTCACCTGCAGCACCAGGGCGACCACGACCAGCGAGGTGGACAGCAGGATCCGGTTGACGCGCACGGGGAATCAGCTCCTACTGCTCTTGCTGGTACTGGCCGTCGAGCGGCGCGTCGGCGGACGGGGTGACCGTCACCGTCACGGTCGGTGTGGGGGTCGGCTTGGGCTTGGCGGGGAGCACGGTGTCGCGCGGGTCCTTCTTCGGGGCCTCGACGACGACGCCGACGATGTCGAGCTTGGTGAAGCTGACGTACGGCGTGACGTACAGGGTGCGGGTCAGGTTGCCGCCGGAGGGGTCGACGCGGGAGACCACGCCGACCGGGACACCGGGCACGAAGGGCTTGTCGGCCTGCGAACCGAAGGTGACCAGGCGGTCGCCCTTCTTGACGTCGGCCTTGCCGTTGAGGAGTTCGACGCGCAGCGCGCGGTCGCCCTGCCCGGAGGCGAAGCCGAGTTCGTCGGTGGCCTCCATGCGGGTGCCCACGGTGAAGTCGGGGTCGTTGGCGAGGAGGACGGTGGCGGTGTTGGGGCCGACGGTCGTCACACGTCCGACCAGCCCGTCGCCGTTCAGGACGGTCATGTCGCGCCGGATGCCGTCGTTCGCGCCGACGTCGATGGTGATGGTCCAGGAGAAGCCCTGGGCCGCTCCTATCGCGATGACCTCGGCGCCCTTGATGCCGTACTGGCCCGCGCCCGCGATCTTCAGCATCTTGTCGAGCTGGTTGAGGCGGCTGCGGTTGCGGTCGTCGCTGCCGAGCTTCGCCTTGAGGGCCGCGTTCTCCTTCTCCAGCGCGGCGAGCCGGTCGTGGCGCTCCCCTGAGTCCCGGATCGCGGAGACCGCGTTGCCGACCGGGTCGACCGCCGCCGACACGCCGTTCTCGATCGGGCCGAAGACCGCGGCCGCGGCCTGCCGGGCACCGTCGACCGGGGAGTCCTCCCCGCCGCGGATGTCCACCGTGATCAGCGCGAACGCGATGGCGATCAGCAGCACCAGGAGCAGCCGGCTCTCTCGTGTGTCCCTCACGTGCGGCGGCCGTGCCCTTCCTCGATAGGAACCAGGATCAGTATTCAGATCAGCTGTCAGCAAACCGGGCAGCCCCCGGGAGAAGGCCGAGGGGCTCGTTATGGGAGCTTATGCCTCTATATCAACGATCCGCCGTACGAGAGGAGGTCATCCCGTACGGCGGAACCGAAGAGTTACCTCATCTGCGAGGTGCGGCGTCCAGGACCTGCTGGAGCGCCTCGAACTCCTCGACACACTTGCCGGAACCGAGCGCCACGCTGTCCAGCGGGTCCTCGGCGATGTGGATCGGCATGCCGGTCTCGCGGCGCAGCCGCTCGTCGAGCCCGCGCAGCAGGGCCCCTCCGCCCGTCAGAACGATTCCGCGGTCCATGATGTCGCCGGACAGCTCCGGCGGACACTTGTCGAGGGTCGTCTTGACGGCGTCGACGATGGCGTTGACCGGTTCCTCGATCGCCTTGCGCACCTCGGCGGCCGAGATGACGACGGTCTTGGGCAGTCCGGAGACGAGGTCCCGGCCGCGGATTTCCGTGTGCTCGTCGGAGTCGAGGTCGTACGCCGAACCGATCGTGATCTTGATCTGTTCGGCCGTCCGCTCACCCAGCAGAAGGGAGTACTCCTTCTTGATGTGCTGGATGATCGCGTTGTCCAGTTCGTCGCCCGCGACACGGATCGACTGGGCGGTGACGATGCCGCCGAGCGAGATGACCGCGACCTCCGTGGTGCCGCCGCCGATGTCCACCACCATGTTGCCCGTGGCCTCGTGGACCGGCAGGCCGGAGCCGATGGCCGCGGCCATGGGCTCCTCGATGATGTGCACCTGCCGGGCACCGGCCTGGGTGGACGCCTCGATGACGGCGCGGCGCTCGACACCCGTGATGCCCGAGGGCACACAGACCACGACCCGCGGACGAGCCAGATACCGCCGCTTGTGGATCTTCAGGATGAAGTAGCGGAGCATCCGCTCGGTGATCTCGAAGTCGGCGATCACGCCGTCCTTGAGCGGACGGACGGCGACGATGTTGCCAGGGGTCCGTCCGATCATCTTCTTGGCTTCGGCGCCGACCGCGAGGATGCCACCGGTGTTGGTGTTGATCGCGACGACGGACGGCTCGTTGAGTACGATCCCGCGACCCCTGACGTACACCAGCGTGTTGGCGGTCCCGAGGTCGACAGCCATGTCACGGCCGATGAACGACATTGAGTTCCCCATCAGGATTCGTCTGGCCTTCCCACGAGCTTTTGAGGGCTTTTCAGGTCGGCGAAGTGGGTGCTGTGACGTGAAGGCTTCCATCGTAGACGCGCCTGCACGAACACTGCGCGAGGGTCTTCGCCATTGTCAGCAGATGAGCAGCCGCCTCGCTTGTGGAGACGGTCCATCGGGGGCACTCGTTCCCCCGATCGGCACGCATATGCCAAGGGACGGCCGAAAAGGTTGGGCCGTCCCAGGTCGGAAGTCCAGAAGAGTTGACGGAGCCTCAGGCTGCAATACTCCGGGGGACGACCCCCGGACCCCCGACAGCTTCACGCGCGGCCGGGGAAGAAGATCTTCACCTCGCGCTCGGCGGACTCCTCGGAGTCGGACGCGTGGATCAGGTTCTCCCGCACGATGACACCGTAGTCACCGCGGATGGAACCGGGCGCGGCGGCGATCGGGTCGGTCGGCCCGGCGAGCGCGCGCAGGCCCTCGACGACCCGCTCGCCCTCGACGATCATTGCCACCACCGGGCCGGAAGCCATGAACTCCACCAGCGGCTCGTAGAACGGCTTGCCCTTGTGCTCGCCGTAGTGCTGCTCCAGGGTGTCGTGGTCCAGGGTGCGCAGCTCCAGCGCGGTGATCCGCCAGCCCGCCTTGCGCTCGATACGGCTGATGATCTCGCCGGTCAGGCCGCGACGGACGGCGTCGGGCTTGAGGAGGACGAGGGTGCGCTGGGTCACGAGGGCTCCTTGGAGAACACGATGGTGCGGGGTCACGAGGTTACCGGGCGCGTCCGGGCGTCCGTCACGCAGCGTCAGGCGTGGAGGACTCGGCCTGGGCCGCGAATCTCGCCTTCGCCTCGTCGACCCTGCGCCCGTAGTGCACCGAGGCCCACCACAGGGCCGCGAACACCACCCCCATGAAGAACATCATCGGGACGAAGAAGCCGGAGGCGACGAGCGCGAGCTGCAGGACCCAGCCGAGGGCGACGCCCCCCGGCCGCGTCACCACCCCGCACAGCGCCAGGCACAGGAACATCGCGATCCCGCTGACCGTCCACACGGTGCTCGTGGACAGGTCGGGGTCCTTCATGGCGACGAGCCCGGCGAACCCGATGATGAAGAACTCGCCGATCAGGGTCGAGGAACAGAGCGTACGCATCTCGGGATCTCAGCCCTTCCCCAGCAGCAGCCGGGCCTCGCCGACGGTGATGACGGAGCCGGTGACGAGCACCCCGCCGCCCGCGAACTCGCCCTCCTCCTCGGCCAGCGTGATCGCCGCCTCCAGCGCGTCCGGCAGCTGCGGCTCGACCTGGACGCGCTCCTCGCCGAACACCTCGACGGCGAGCGCGGCGAGCGCGTCGGCGTCCATGGCGCGGTGGCTGGAGTTCTGGGTGATCACCACCTCGGCGAAGACCGGCTCGAAGGCCTCCAGCAGCCCGCGGACGTTCTTGTCGCCGCTGGCGCCCACGACCCCGATCAGCCGGCTGAAGTCGAACGCCTCCCCGATCGCCTCGGCGGTGGCGGCGGCACCCGCCGGGTTGTGGGCCGCGTCGAGCACGACGGTCGGCGAGCGCCGTACGATCTCGAGCCGGCCCGGCGACGACACGGCCCCGAAGGCCTTGCGGACGGTGTCGGCGTCGAGCGGCTCCGGCCGCTGCGAGCCGACCCCGAAGAACGCCTCCACGGCGGCCAGCGCGACCGCCGCGTTGTGAGCCTGGTAGGCGCCGTGCAGCGGCAGGTACACCTCGGTGTACTCGCCGCCGAGCCCGCGCAGCGTGAGCAGCTGTCCGCCTACGGCGACCTGCCGGGACACGACCCCGAACTCGAGCCCCTCACGCGCCACCGTCGCATCGACCTCGACGGCCTTCTTCAGCAGCACCTGCGCCGCGTCCACCGGCTGCTGGGCCATGATGACGGTCGCGTCCTGCTTGACGATGCCGGCCTTCTCGGTGGCGATCTCGCCGGGGTTCTCGCCGAGGCGGTCGGTGTGGTCGAGGTCGATCGGGGTGACCACGGCGACGTCACCGTCGATGACGTTGGTGGCGTCCCACGAGCCCCCCATCCCCACTTCCACCACGGCGACGTCGACGGGCGCGTCCGCGAAGGCGGCGTACGCCATCCCCGTCAGCACCTCGAAGAAGGACAGCCGGTACTCCTGCTGGGAGTCGACCATCTCGATGTACGGCCTGATGTCCTGGTACGTCTCGACGAACCGCTCGGCGGAGATCGGGGCGCCGTCGAGGCTGATGCGCTCGGTGATCGACTGGACGTGGGGGCTCGTGTACCTGCCCGTCCGCAGCTCGAAGGCCCCCAGCAGCGCCTCGATCATGCGGGCGGTGGAGGTCTTGCCGTTGGTCCCCGTGATGTGGATCGAGGGGTACGACCGCTGCGGCTCCCCCAGCACGTCCATCAGCGCGGAGATACGGCTGACGGACGGCTCCAGCTTGGTCTCGCCCCAGCGCGTCGCGAGCTCCGCCTCGACTTCGCGCAGGGCCTTGTCGAGCTCGGGGTCTTCCGGGCGCCCGGGCACGTCGGTGCTCGGCGGACCGCCCTGGGTGCGCAGGGTACGGCTGCCGGCCTCGATCACCGCGAGATCCGGATCACGGTCGGTCTCGGCGGCGACGATCTCCTCGAAGGGGTCGGTATCGCTCACGGGGTCAGTCTACGGAGGCAGGGAGAAGGGTGCGGCCCGGTGGGGGCCGCTGCCCCTGGGGGCTCCGCCCCCATGCGTGCCTCCCCCACTGCCTCAATGGCGTGGGAGGTGCCCCCAGGGGCGATGGGGGTCCCCCCGCTCGAGCGAAGCCGAGAGTGGGGGGAGGGTGGGCGCGGGCGGCACCCCGTAAGCGCCGGGTTGCGCGACCCACCCGCGGCAACCAAAGGCCCCGGAACGTCTCGGCTCCGGGGCCCTCGGCAACGTAAGGAAACCTACGCCTGCGGCAACCGCTCCAGCTGCGCAGCAATCCGGGCGATGTCCTCGTCCGCCTTCGCCAGCCGCGTCCGGATCTTCTCCACCACCTGATCCGGTGCCTTCGACAGGAACGCCTCGTTGCCGAGCTTGGCGTTGGCCTGGGCCTTCTCCTTCTCCGCGGCGGCGAGATCCTTCGCCAGACGCTTGCGCTCCGCCGCCACGTCGATCGTGCCGGACAGGTCCAGCGCCACCGTGGCACCGCCGACCGGCAGGGTCGCTGTCGCCGAGAAGGCCTCACCCTCCGGCTGGAGCCGCAGCAACTGGCGGATGGCGGCCTCGTGCGGGGCGAGCGCCGTCCCGCCCAGCTCCAGGCGCGCCGGAACCCGCTGCCCCGGCTGCAGCCCCTGGTCGGCACGGAAGCGGCGGACCTCCGTGATGACCGACTGAAGGGTCGAGATCTCCCGCTCCGCCTCCGCGTCCCGGAAGCCACTGTCCGTCGGCCACTCGGCGACGACGACCGACTCACCACCCGTCAGCGTCGTCCACAGCGTCTCCGTGACGAACGGGACCACCGGGTGCAGCAGCTTCAGCGTGACGTCGAGGACCTCGCCCAGGACCCGCTTGCTGACCTCCGCGGCCGCACCGCCCGCGGCGAACGTCGTCTTCGACAGCTCGACGTACCAGTCGAACACCTCGTCCCACGCGAAGTGGAACAGCGCGTCCGACAACTTCGCGAACTGGAAGTCCTCGTAGAACGCGTCGACTTCCGAGACGACGGAGTTGAGCCGCGACAGGATCCAGCGGTCGGTCGCGGACATCGCTGACGGCGCCGGCAGCGGCCCCTCCACCGTCGCACCGTTCATCAGCGCGAACCGCGTCGCGTTCCAGATCTTGTTGGCGAAGTTGCGGGAGCCCTGGACCCAGTCCTCGCCGATCGGGACGTCGACACCGGGGTTCGCCCCACGGGCCAGCGTGAACCTCAGCGCGTCCGACCCGTACTTGTCCATCCAGTCCAGCGGGTTGACCGCGTTGCCGAAGGACTTCGACATCTTCTTGCCGAACTGGTCGCGGACCATGCCGTGCAGGGCGATGGTGTGGAACGGCGGAGTGCCGTCCATCGCGTACAGGCCGAACATCATCATCCGGGCGACCCAGAAGAAGAGGATGTCGTAGCCGGTGACCAGGACGGAGTTCGGGTAGAACTTCGCGAGCGACTCGGTCTGTTCGGGCCAGCCCAGCGTGGAGAAGGGCCACAGGCCCGAGGAGAACCAGGTGTCGAGGACATCCGTGTCCTGCCGCCAGCCCTCGCCGCTCGGCGGCTCCTCGTCGGGACCGACGCAGACGACCTCACCCTCGGGGCCGTACCAGACCGGAATCCGGTGACCCCACCACAACTGCCGCGAAATGCACCAGTCGTGCAGGTTGTCGACCCAGTCGAAGTACCGCTTCTCCATCTCCTGCGGATGGATCTTGACGCGTCCGTCGCGGACGGCGTCTCCGGCCGCCTTCGCCAGCGGGCCGACCTTGACCCACCACTGCATGGACAGGCGCGGCTCGATGGTGGTCTTGCAGCGCGAGCAGTGGCCGACACTGTGGACGTACGGCCGCTTCTCGGCGACGATCCGGCCCTCGGCGCGCAGCGCGGCGACGATGGCGGAGCGGGCCTCGAGGCGGTCCAGGCCCTGGAAGGGGCCGTGGGCGGTGATGACGGCGTGCTCGTCCATGACGGTCAGGGACGGCAGGTTGTGGCGCTGGCCGATCTCGAAGTCGTTCGGGTCGTGGGCCGGGGTCACCTTGAC
Source organism: Streptomyces sp. HUAS ZL42 (assembly GCF_040782645.1). Lineage (GTDB taxonomy): Bacteria > Actinomycetota > Actinomycetes > Streptomycetales > Streptomycetaceae > Streptomyces. Next base: position 6,254,090 of record NZ_CP160403.1, on the reverse strand, counting down.
GGCGCCCGTGCCGAACTCGGGGTCGACGTGCTCGTCGGCGACGACCGGAATGGAACGGTCGGTCAGCGGCAGCCTGATGAGCTTGCCGACCAGGTGCCTGTACCGCTCGTCCTCGGGGTGGACGGCGACGGCCGTGTCTCCGAGCATCGTCTCGGCGCGGGTCGTGGCGACGACGATGGTGTCGTCCCCCTCGCCGTACTTCATCGAGACGAGCTCGCCGTCGTCGTCCTGGTACTCCACCTCGATGTCCGAGATGGCGGTCAGACAGCGCGGACACCAGTTGATGATGCGCTCGGCGCGGTAGATCAGCTCGTCGTCGTAGAGCCGCTTGAAGATGGTCTGGACGGCCTGCGAGAGGCCCTCGTCCATGGTGAAGCGCTCGCGCGACCAGGCGACACCGTCTCCGAGGCGCCGCATCTGCCCGCTGATCTGCCCGCCGGACTCGGCCTTCCACTGCCAGACACGCTCGACGAACTCTTCCCGTCCGAGGTCGTGCCGGGACTTGCCCTCCTTGCCGAGCTCGCGCTCGACGACGTTCTGCGTGGCGATGCCGGCGTGGTCCATGCCGGGCTGCCACAGCGTCTCGTAGCCCTGCATGCGCTTGCGGCGCGTGAGGGCGTCGATGAGCGTGTGCTCGAAGGCGTGCCCGAGGTGCAGGCTGCCCGTGACGTTCGGCGGCGGGATGACGATCGTGTAGGCCGGCTTGTCGCTCTTCGCGTCGGCCTCGAAGTAACCCTGCTCTACCCAGCGCTCGTACAGCAGCCCCTCTACATCGGCCGGCGCGTACTGGGTCGGCAGTTCGGTGTGGGGCGCTGTTGGCTGCTGCTGAGCGTTCTCGGTCACCCGCTCAGTTTAGGGGTGTCGCAGCCGTGTCCCGAAACGCGTTTGTTCTGTAACGGTGCGCCCCCCGATGCGCTGCTCGCGCGCTGCCTGGGCCAGGATGTCAGGAACACATAAGCATCTGGAGGGGAACCCAGAAATGAGCTACAACCAGCCGGGCCCGTACGGCGGGCAGCCCCAGCAGCCCGGACCGTACGGCCAGCCGGGCCCCTACGGCCAGCCGCCGCAGGCCCCCCAGCCCGGCTATGGCTACCCTCAGCAGTCCCCGCCCGCCCAGCCCGGTTACGGCCACCCGCAGCAGGCCCCGCAGGGCGTCCCGCCGCAGACCCCTCCCTACGGTCAGCAGCCCGCGTACGGCCAGCAGCCCCCGTACGGTCAGCAGCCGCCCTACGGCCAGGCCCCGTACGGGGCGCCGCAGCCGCCGGCTTCCGGCGGCGGGAAGAAGGCGGGCATCGTCATCGGTGTCGTCGCCGCCGTGGCGGCGATCGGTGTGGGCGCGTACTTCGTGCTCGGAGCGAGCGGCGGCGCGGGCGGCCTCGAGGACGACGGTGCCCACAAGCTGAACACGCCGAGCACGGTGATCAGCGAGTACAAGCGGGTCGGCAAGGGCGGCGAGAGCAACGACTCCGACACCACGAAGTATCTGGATGCCAGCGGCGTCAAGGACGGCAAGGCCGTCATCGGCCAGTGGTCGACGGCCGACTTCGGTGACTACGACCCGCAGAACCCCGACCCCAAGGACCTGCCGCCCACGTCCGAGTTGCTGACGGCCAAGGGCATCACGATGCTGGGCGGTTACGGCAAGATCGCCGACCCCGAGGCCGCACTGGACAAGTACTTCGCCGCCATCCAGAAGGAGATCGAGGACAGCAACTCCGACTCCTCGAGCTCGTCGAACGGCACGTCGTCCGACACCGAGTTGCTCGGGCAGCCCGAGGAGGCGAACATCGACGGTGCGGTCATGAAGTGCCAGGCGGCCAAGAGCACCAACTCCCTCACCAAGAAGGAGTCGACGGACTGGTTCTGTGTGTGGTCCGACTACAGCACCATCGCCATGGTGTCCCCGGGTGACAACACCAAGGGCATCACCAAGGAGTCGGCGATCGACATCACCACGAAGCTGCGCGAGGAAGTCCGTGTGAAGGCCTGACGCACTCGCCGAGCACGAGGGGGCCCCGGTCGTCGACCGGGGCCCCCTCGTCGTGTGCGTGGGCGGTTACGCCGTCTTCTGCTCGCCCGGGCCGCGGCCGCGGGCATCCCGCGGGATCAGGGTCGGGTTCACGTTGGAGTGGACGACGTCCGCCGTGATGACGACCCGTGCCACGTCCTTGCGGGACGGGACCTCGTACATCACGGACATCAGGACCTCTTCCATGATGGCCCGCAGTCCGCGCGCGCCGGTCTGGCGCAGGATCGCCTGGTCGGCGATGGCTTCCAGGGCCTCGCGCTCGAAGTCCAGCTCCACGCCGTCGAGTTCGAAGAGGCGCTGGTACTGCTTGACGAGCGCGTTGCGGGGCTCGACGAGGATCTGCAGGAGCGCCTCGCGGTCCAGGTTGTGGACCGAGGTGATGACGGGCAGACGGCCGATGAACTCGGGGATCATGCCGAACTTCACCAGGTCCTCGGGCATGACGTCCTCGAACTGGTCCTTGGCCTCGAGTTCGCGCTTGGAGCGGATCGTCGCGCCGAAGCCGATGCCCTTCGCGCCGGCCCGCGCCTCGATGATCTTCTCCAGGCCCGCGAAGGCACCGCCCACGATGAACAGGACGTTCGTCGTGTCGATCTGGATGAACTCCTGGTGCGGGTGCTTGCGGCCGCCCTGGGGCGGGACCGAGGCGGTGGTGCCCTCGAGGATCTTCAGCAGCGCCTGCTGCACGCCCTCACCGCTCACGTCGCGCGTGATGGAGGGGTTCTCGCTCTTGCGCGCGACCTTGTCGATCTCGTCGATGTAGATGATCCCGGTCTCGGCCTTCTTGACGTCGTAGTCGGCCGCCTGGATCAGCTTGAGCAGGATGTTCTCGACGTCCTCGCCGACGTACCCCGCCTCCGTCAGCGCCGTCGCGTCGGCGATGGCGAACGGGACGTTGAGCATGCGCGCGAGGGTCTGTGCGAGGAGGGTCTTCCCGGAGCCCGTGGGGCCCAGCAGAAGGATGTTGGACTTGGCCAACTCGATGGCGTCGTCCCGCCCTTGGGCGCCGCCGTTCTCACCGGCCTGGACGCGCTTGTAGTGGTTGTACACCGCGACGGAGAGGGCCTTCTTGGCCGCCTCCTGGCCGACCACATAGCCCTCGAGGAACTCGTAGATCTCGCGGGGCTTCGGGAGTTCCTCCCAGCGGACCTCGCTGGTCTCCGCGAGCTCTTCCTCGATGATCTCGTTGCAGAGGTCGATGCACTCGTCGCAGATGTACACACCGGGCCCTGCGATGAGCTTCTTGACCTGCTTCTGGCTCTTGCCGCAGAACGAGCACTTGAGCAGATCGCCGCCGTCACCGATGCGTGCCACGGTGTGCTTCCCCTTCGCCTGGGAGACGCCTAGGTCCAGCGGCTCCTGGTGCTGCCTTATGTCCGACGGTACCTTGCCGGGCCCCCCGTTCGGGCCCCCCTTGGCACGGTTCACTTTGACGTGCACCTTGCGGTGCGCGCCGGCGAACCGGACCAAGGGCGGCAGAGACCACGTCCCTCCGCGTCAGCGGACGGACGCGTTGTTCATCTTCCGGGTCGAGATGATCTGGTCGATCAGGCCGTACGACAGCGCGTCCTCGGCCGTGAGGATCTTGTCGCGCTCGATGTCCTCGCGGATCTTCTCGATCGGCGTGGTGGAGTGCTTGGCCAGCATCTCCTCCAGCTGCGAGCGCATCCGCAGGATCTCGTTCGCGGCGATCTCCAGGTCGGAGACCTGGCCGCGGCCCGTCTCGCTGTACGGCTGGTGGATCAGCACGCGGGCGTTCGGCAGCGCCATGCGCTTGCCGGGCGTACCGGCGGCCAGCAGGATCGCGGCGGCGGAGGCCGCCTGTCCCATGCAGACCGTCTGGATGTCCGGCTTCACGAACTGCATCGTGTCGTAGATGGCCGTGAGCGCGGTGAAGGAGCCGCCCGGGCTGTTGATGTAGACCGAGATGTCCCGGTCGGGGTCCATCGACTCCAGGCACAGCAGCTGCGCCATGACGTCGTTGGCGGAGGCGTCGTCGATCTGCACGCCGAGGAAGATCACGCGCTCCTCGAAGAGCTTCGCGTACGGGTCGTACTCGCGGATGCCCTGCGAGGTGCGCTCGACGAAGCGGGGGATCACATAGCGGGACTCGGCGGCCGGACCCGTGTACTCGGCGCGTGTGCGGTCGTACAGGCCGCTGCCGGGGAAGTCGTTCACTGTCTCTCTCCTAGGGGCTGAGGCGGTCGGCTGAGGGCTGCTGGGGGGTCAGTCGGGCCCCTGGCGGGCCTCAGGCCGCCCCGGTGCCGCCGCCGCCCGGCATGCCGGCGGCCGTGGGGATCACGTCGTCGATGAGGCCGTACTCCTTGGCCTCGAAGGCGTCGAACCAGCGGTCGCGGTCCGAGTCGCGGGTGATCTGCTCGACCGACTGGCCGGTGTGCTGCGAGGTGAGCTCGGCCATGCGCTTCTTGGTGTGCAGCAGCCGCTCGGCGTGGATCTTGATGTCGGAGGCCGAGCCGGCGAGGCCGGCGGACGGCTGGTGGATCAGGATCTCGGCGTTCGGCAGCGCGAAGCGCTTGCCGGGGGTGCCCGCGCTGAGCAGGAACTGGCCCATGGAGGCCGCGAGGCCCATGGCGATGGTCACCACGTCGTTCTTGATGAACTGCATGGTGTCGTAGATCGCCATGCCGGCCGTGATCGAACCGCCGGGGCTGTTGATGTACAGGTAAATGTCCTTGTCCGGGTCCGCGGCAAGGAGCAGCAGCTGTGCGGTGATCTTGTTGGCGATGTCGTCGTCGACCGGCTGGCCGAGGAAGATGATCCGCTCGTTGAGCAGCCGGTTGTAGACCTGGTCGCCGAGGCCACCACCGATGGAAGGCTCGCCGGCGGCGGAGGGCATCAGATTCGTCACGTATCCACCTGCTCGTCTTACGACGGCGCCGGGCCGTCTCACGTATCCCTGCGGGGCTGGAGCCGTCGGGGACTCCACTCCCCCCGTATTCATGGACCCTAACGCGCGGGTCCCTTCGGGGAATCCCGCAGCGGGGGGTGTTCGCCGGGGGCGTAGCGGGTGCCTTCGGCGAGTGGGCCGCCTTCCACCCGCCGTGGTGGTGCCGCAAGTGGGCGGCTGCGGGTCGCGTGGGGGTTGCTCGCGCCCACGCGGCGGAGCCGCATGTCGCATACAGCCCCGCGCCCCTGGGGGAGGACGACGGGCCCTGGGATGCGATGTCCCCAGGGCCCGTCGTACGTACCTACAAACGCCGTGGGCGTCAGCCCTCGGTCGTCTCGTCGGTGGCGTCGGCCTCCGTCGCCTCGGCGGCGACCTCCGTGGCCGTCTCGACCTCGTCCTCGTCGTCCAGGTCGATGATCTCGCCGTTGGTGTCCTTCACCGTGGCGGACTCGACCACGACGGCCAGAGCCTTGCCGCGGGCGACCTCGCCGACGAGGAGGGGCACCTGGCCGCCCTCGACGACCGCCTGGGCGAACTGGTCGGGGGACATGCCGGAGGAGGCCGCGCGCCGCATGAGGTGCTCGGTGAGCTCCTCCTGGTTGACGTTGAGCTTCTCGCGCTTGACGAGCTCGTCCAGGACGAACTGGGTCTTGATGCCCTTGACCGCGGCCTCGCGGGTCTCGGTCTCGAACTCCTCGGCGGTCTTGCCCTGGATCTCCAGGTACTTGTCGAGGGTCAGGCCCATCTGGCCGAGCTGGTGGTGCTCGAGGTTGTGCTTACGGGTGTTGATCTCGTCCTCGAGCAGCTTCTCGGGGACCGGGACCTCGACCAGCTCGAGCAGCTTCTCCAGGACGCGCTCCTGGGCCTGCGTGGCCTGGTCGTACTGCTTCATGTTCTCGAGGCGCTTGCGGCTGTCGGCCTTCAGCTCCTCGAGGGTGTCGAACTCGGAGGCGAGCTGCGCGAACTCGTCGTCCAGCTCGGGGAGCTCGCGCGCGGCGACCTGGGTGACCTTGACGGTGACCTCGGCCTCCCGGCCGGCCGCGGAGCCGCCCTTGAGCTCGGAGGTGAAGGTGGCCTCGCCACCGGCCTCCAGGCCCTTCACGGCGTCGTCGATGCCGTCCAGCAGCTCGCCGGAGCCGATGGTGTAGGAGACGCCGTTCGCGACGCCGTCCTCGAGGACCTCGTCGTCGACCTTGGCCTCCAGGTCGACGGTGACCACGTCGCCGTCCTCGGCGGCGCGCTCCACCGGGGAGGTGGAGGCGAAGCGCTCGCGGAGCTGCTCCACCGACTTCTCGATGTCCTCGTCCGTCACCTCGACGGCGTCGACCTCGACCTCGATGGAGGAGAAGTCCTCCGGAAGCTCGAGGGCGGGGCGGACGTCGACCTCGGCGGTGAAGTTCAGCGTCTCGCCGTCCTTCAGCTCGGTGATGTCGACCTCGGGCTGGCCCAGCACGCTGAGCTCGGCCTCGTTGACCGCCTCCGTGTAGAACTTCGGGAGCGCGTCGTTGACGGCCTCCTCCAGCACGGCGCCGCGACCGAACCGCTGGTCGATGACCCGGGCGGGGATCTTGCCCTTGCGGAAGCCCTTCACCGTGACCTGCTGGTTGATCTTCTTGTACGCCGCGTCGAGGCTGTCCTTGAGCTCCTCGAAGGGCACCTCGACAGTGAGCCGAACCCGGGTCGGGTTCAGGGTCTCCACGGCGCTCTTCACGGTTCGGTCTCCTTGTGGCTGACTTCTTGGTTTCTGCCGGAGCCAGACTGGTCCGGCGGATTCGCCGCCCGGAGACTTCCAGAGGTCTTCCAGTGGATGAGACACACGGGCGCGCAGCTTGCATAGTAACCGCAGCCGCCGAACGCCCCAAAGGCGATCAAGCGAGGTGATCGCGCGGATGACCGGGATGGCCGGTCGGTGGTCGGGGTGGCGGGATTTGAACCCACGGCCTTCCGCTCCCAAAGCGGACGCGCTACCAAGCTGCGCCACACCCCGTCTGGTGCGACACGTAGGGTACATGCCCGCAGGCAGTGGAGCCGCCGCATTTGCAGAGCACCGGGCGATCGGCGGGGCGCGCTCCCCGGCGTACGGGAAGGGATGTGCGGCGAGGGCGGCCGACCCGCTACGATGCCTGCAGTGCCGCGGTTCATCTGACCTGCGGCGCGCCCTGTGCGGGCGTAGCTCAATGGTAGAGCCCTAGTCTTCCAAACTAGCTACGCGGGTTCGATTCCCGTCGCCCGCTCCATACGGTTCAGGGCCAGGTCAGAGGATCAATCCTCCGCCTGGCCCTGATCGTTTCCCGGGCCTCCGGCCAGTCCGCCGTGCGACCGGTTCCCGATGGCCGGCACATTCGGTGAACTACGGGCTCTTGCCCGGCAATTGGGACCGCCCGCATGATCGCTCCCAGGTACAGGCGAAGACGCGTCCTCGGTACCTACGCGGGAGCGGCCCTCGCCGCCGGCCTGCTCCCTGGCATCTCGCCCCTGCCCGGCACACCGTCGTGGGACTTCCTCCTGAGCGGTTCCGTGCTTCTGATCGTCGGCCAGCTGGTCTACTGCTGTCCGAGCGCCGTCAGGAGCTCCCCGTGGGTGCTCTTCGGCGCCATCGGCATCCTCCAGGACGCACTCGTCTGGCTGCTCGTCTCCTGGATCAGCTCTCGGCTGGACTACGGCATGCACGTCGACTCGTTCGTCACCGCGCTGCTGGGCGGTGCCGTCGTCCGCTGCCTGGTCCTCGCCCTCATGGCGATCGGACCCCAGCCGGATCCCCGGACCTCGTAGCAACCCGAAGGTGCGGAGCACCCGAGGGCGTGCCGCAGTGACACCGGAGAGTGGTGCGGCACTCACCGGCTGTGTGCGGCCGACCCTGCGGCGTCAGAAGCTGATCGAGTTGATCGTCTCGGCTATCGAGTTCATGAACCGGTTGATGGACGGCGCCATGCCGGTCGAGGCGAGGAAGAAACCGAAGAGCACCGCGACGATGGCGGGGCCCGCCTTGATCGTCCCTCCTCGCATCAGCACTACAAGGATGATCCCCAACAGCAGCACCACTGACAGCGAAATGGCCACAACTGATCACACCCTCGGTCGGTCCGCTCCCGGCCCGGGGGCGCCAACCCCGCGCACCCCCGCCAGAACCATCGTGCCACCAACCGGACCCCCTTATGCAGCGGGTGACCCGTCGTCGGCTCCGCCCGCCGCGGGGCCCCGCGCCCCGGGGCCCCAACACCGGCTTACCGCACAGCAATTCGAGAGTGCACCCGCACAGGGAATTCAGAGGCATCGTTTCCATGCCCACACAACGGGCTCGCAGGTAATTCGAATTGTTGCCACAAGCACATCGGAGACACGTCACCCTCGGGTCAAATGCACCATTTAGTATGGATGAATCGTGACATCCGGGGCACCTGCCGGGCTGTCCAGTTCGTAAATCGCGGGTACTCGAAGCCGATAACCAGGAATGACGTGGGCGGATTTACGAAATCCCACAGGCGACGCTAGGGTGCCTCAGATGTTCCACGTGCCGAGTCCGCGTTCGCCGCAGAAGCAGAACGAACAGAACATCCGCCCCTCCTCCGCCCCCAAGCAGCGTGACGCGTTCTTCGACAACGCCAAGTACCTGGCGATCGTGCTCGTGGCCATCGGCCACTCCTGGGAACCTCTGAAGGGCGACAGCCGGGTCCTGCAGGCCGCGTACATGATCGTGTACGCCTTCCACATGCCGGCGTTCATCCTCATCTCCGGCTTCTTCTCCCGGAGTTTCGACGCCTCTCCCGGCCGGCTGAAGCGGCTGATCACCGGTGTCGCGGTGCCCTATATCGTGTTCGAGACCGTCTACCCGCTCTTCAGACGCGTCGTCGACCACGCCAACGCCCCCGACCAGGAGATCAGCCTCCTCGACCCGTGGTACCTGACCTGGTTCCTGTGCGCGCTGTTCGTCTGGCGGATGACCACCCCGATCTGGAAGACGATCCGTCACCCGCTGCCGGTCGCGCTCGGTGTCGCCATGCTGGCGTCGGTCACCCCGAACATCGGTGACGACCTGGACCTGCAGCGCGTCCTGCAGTTCCTGCCGTTCTTCGTGCTGGGGCTGTGCATGAAGACCGAACACTTCCGGCTGGTGCGCCGCCGTTCGGTGCGGATCGCGGCCGTGCCCGTCTTCGCGTGCGCGCTGGCCTTCGCCTGGTGGGCCGTGCCGCGGATGAACGCCGCGTGGTTCTACCACCGTGACGCCGCGCAGGAGTTGGGCGCGCCGTGGTGGGCCGGGCCCGTCATGGTGCCGGCGCTGTTCGGCTGCTCGCTGCTGCTGACCGCCTGCTTCTTCTCGTGGGTCCCGGGCCGCGGGATGTGGTTCACGGCACTCGGCGCGGGCACGCTGTACGGCTACCTGCTGCACGGCTTCCTCATCAAGACCGGCGAGTACCGGGGCTGGTTCGACCATGCCTGGCTGCACCGGCCGCTCGGCGAGATCCTGGTGACCGTCCTCGCGGCCGCGGCCGTCACGTTGCTGTGCACCAGGCCGGTGCGGCGGGTGTTCGGGTTCGTGATGGAGCCCAGGATGAGCTGGGCCTTCAAGCCCGGCGCAGCCGAACTGGCCCGCGAGCGCGAGAAGAAGGAGGGGCGGGAGACGAGGGAGATGCGCGAGAAGCAGGAACTGCGCGAGAAGGTCGACGCTTAGCCCCGCGACTTCCCGCGACTTCCCGCGGCTCCCCCCTGGATCCACGCCCGGATCCGTTACGCCCTGAGGCCGAGGAGTGCGCGCATCCGTGCGTACTTCTCGGTCAGTCGTGTGCGGGTCGCCTCGTCGAGGACAGCGAGACGCGCGGGATCGGCGTTGTGCGCCAGGTCCGCCTCCTTCACGAGGAGCGCGCCGGGAGTGGCCAGGATGCGCCCGGCGTACGCCTCGGGTGTCTCCCCCGCCCGCTTGGTGACGGCGAGCACGATGTCCTTCGTACGACGGCTCAGCGGGGCCTGTGCCAGCCACTGTTCGGACAGTGCGACGTCCTCCACGGCGTCGTGCAGCCACGCCGCCGCGATCTGCTCGTCGTCACCGCCGCGGGCGCGCACGCCCTCCGCGACGGCCTGGAGGTGTTCGGCGTAGGGCCGGCCGGCCTTGTCGGTCTGGGCGGCGTGCGCGGCGCGGGCGATGGCCTCGACCTCGGACAGCGGGAGCGTGTTCGTCACCCGTCCAGTGTCCCCCGGCACGGCCACCGGTGCTCAGCGGAGCGTCGTCTGAGCCGTCGGACCCTCCCGGCAGATCAGCAGCAGCGCCCTGTCGTCGTTCACGTCCCTCGCCACCGCCTCGATCAGATGCCAGGCGGCCCCCTGGAAGCCCCCGGCCACATAGCGGTCGGCCTCGCCCGTGAGGCGGTCGATGCCTTCGACGATGTCGCGGTCGGACGTTTCCACCAGACCGTCCGTGAACAGCATCAACACGTCACCGGGGCGCAGTGAGCCCTTCACGGGGTCGAACTGGGCACCCTCGTACACACCCAGCAGCGGGCCCTCCGCGGCCTTCTCCTCCCAGCGGCCGCTGCCCGCGCTGAGCTGGAGACCCGGCGGGTGGCCGGCGGAGTAGAGCTCGTAGTCGCCGGAGTCGAGGTCGAGGACCAGGTGGATCGACGTGGCGAAGCCCTCGTCCCAGTCCTGGCGGAGCAGGTAGCCGTTCGCGGCCGGGAGGAAGGCGTGCGGGGGCAGGCTGCCCAGCAGGCCGCCGAACGCGCCCGACAGCAGCAGCGCCCGCGACCCCGCGTCCATGCCCTTGCCGGACACGTCCGTGAGGACGACCTCCATGGTGCGGCCGCCGTTCGTACGGGCCGCGACAACGAAGTCACCGGAGAAGGACTGGCCGCCGGCCGGCCGGAGCGCCATCTCCCGGTGCCAACCCAGCGGCAGCTTCGGCAGCTTGCTCTGCACGCGGATGCGCTCCCGCAGGTCGAACAGCATGGTGCCGCCGCGCCGCCAGGGCACACCGACCCGGCTGCGGAACTGGGCGATGAGGAGACCGAAGAAACCGCAGGCCGCAACGACCAGGACCACGCCGGGAGTCACCCGCGACGGCCCCTCCGTGTACGGGCCCAGCTGCACCGACTCCACGATCAGCGCCGTGGCCGCCGCCGCGTACAGGCCCAGCAGGCTGGCCGGGCGCAGCAGCAGGCCGCCCGCGACGATCGGGAGGACCAGCAGGGCCGGTGAGCACCACACCGAGTTGGCGAGCGTCGCGGCCGCGATCAGCGGGATGGTGAGCAGCAGACCGGCCAGCGCGATCCAGTCCGAGCCGTCACCGCGGAAGTAGTCCACGGCGCTTCTGCGCACGCCGGTGCGGACCCGGTGCACCAAGTGCTTCAACCGGGCCGTCAACGTTTCGGCTTCCGCGCGCCGCTCTCGTCCTGCTGCCATTAGTTCGGGACCCTATCCATCGGACCAGGTGCTTGGCACGGGAGGTCCCACTTGTCCCCCGTCCGAGACTCAAGTTCACAGTGAACTTCACAGAAAGCCGTTGCGTCGGGGCGAGCGAGAAATTCCCTCGCTCGTCCCGCAATGTCCTGGTAGGCATGGTCCATGGCGACCGACGCGACGGGCCGTGCGCCCGACCTGCGGATATTACGGCAGGACGAATGGGACGAGTGGTACGACAACCTGCTCCGCGCCTTCGGAGGGATCCCGGAGGCGGCCGAGGAGCGGGAGAAGTTCCGCTCGTTGACCGAGGTCGACCGCTCCATCGGCGCGTGGGACGGCGACGTGTGCGTGGGCACGGCGGGGGCGTTCGCCTTCCGGCTGACGGTGCCCGGTGGTTCCTCCGTGCCGGCCGCGGGCGTGACGATGGTCAGCGTCGCCGCGACGCACCGCCGGCGCGGGGTGCTGCGGTCCATGATGCGGCGGCAGTTGGAGGATGTGCGCGCGTGGGGCTGGCCGCTGGCGGTGCTCACGGCGTCCGAGCCGGACATCTACGGCCGTTTCGGATACGGCGTCGCCACGCATCAGCTCAACGTCGAGGTCGACACCAGCCGTGTACGGCTGTCGGTGCCGCCCGGCACGGACGGGATACGGCTGCGGTACGCGGCACCGGCCGACGTCCTCGAGGCGTGCGAGGCGGTGTACGCACGGCAGGTCCCGAAGCGTCCGGGCATGCTGGCACGGATGCCCGGCTGGGACCGGCTGTGGCTGCTGGATCCGGAGAGCGAGCGCGGCGGGGCCTCGCCGCTGCAGTGCGTGGTGGCCGAGCGGGGAGAGGAGGTCGTGGGGTACGCGCGCTTCCGCGTGAAACCCGACTGGGACGCGAGGGGCCCCAAGGGCACGGTCGAACTGCAGGACGCCCAGGCCCTCGACCCGGCCGCGCACGCGGCGCTGTTCCGCTTCCTGTTCGACATCGACCTGACGTCGACGCTCAGCGCGCGGGCGCGGCCGGTGGACGAGCCGTGGCTGCACATGGTGTCCGACATCCGCCGCTGCGGGCTGCGGCAGCGGGACGGGCTGTACGTACGGCTGGTGGACGTCGGGGCCGCGCTGGAGGCGCGGACCTATCAGGCGCCGGTGGACGTGGTGTTCGAGGTCGAGGACGACTTCTGCCCCTGGAACGCGGGGCGTTGGCGGCTGACGGGGGATGCGAAGGGCGCGGCCTGCGGGCGTACGACGGATGCGGCGGATGTGTCCCTGTCCGTGCGGGAGCTGGGGTCGGCGTACCTCGGCGGCGTGTCGCTCGTCTCGCTGGGCGCGGCCGGGCGGGTGCGGGAGCTTCGGCAGGGGGCGCTGGCGGAGGCTTCGGTGGGGTTCGGGTCGGTGGCGGCGCCCTGGCTGCCGCACGGGTTCTGAGCGCGGGTTTCCGCTGCTTTCAGGCCGGTTGGCAGGTCGGGCACCAGAAGAGGTTGCGGGCGGCGAGGCCGGCGGTGCGGATCTCGCCGCCGCAGATGTGGCAGGGCAGGGTGGCTCGGCGGTAGACGTACACCTCGCCGCCGTGGTCGTCCACGCGCGGCGGGCGGCCCATCGACTCCGGGGTGTGTTCCGGGCGGACGGTGTCGATGCGGTTGTTGCGGACGCCCTCGCGCATGAGCTCGACGAGGTCGGTCCAGATCGCGTCCCACTCGGTGGGGGTGATGTCCTTGCCGGCGCGGTACGGGTCGATGTTGTGCCGGAAGAGGACTTCGGCGCGGTAGACGTTGCCGACGCCGGCGATGATCTTCTGGTCCATCAGGAGGGCGGCGATCGTCGTACGACTGTGGGAGACGCGGGCGTAGGCGGTGGCGGGGTCGGCGTCCTCGCGGAGGGGGTCGGGGCCGAGGCGGGCGTGTATGGCGTGCTTCTCGGTGTGCGTGATCAGGGCGCAGGTGGTGGGGCCGCGGAGATCGACGTACGAGGTGCTGTTCGCGAGGCGGAGGCGAACGGTGTCGGTGGGCGGAGGGGCGGGGGCCGGACCGAAGTCGACCTTGCCGAAGAGGCCGAGGTGGATGTGGATCCAGTCGGCGTCGCGGAAGCCGAGGAAGAGGTGCTTGCCGTGGGCCTCGGTGCGGGTGAGCTCCGCTCCGGTCAGCAGTCCGGCGGCGTCGGAGAACTTGCCCTGGGGGCTGGTGACCTGTGCGGGCGCGCCGGAGAAACGGTTGGCGTAGTCGAGCGCCAACCGGTGGATCGTGTGCCCTTCCGGCACGGTGCCCTCCCCTTTCCTCGTCCACCCACCCCGCCCGGGCCGGACAGGAGCCGACCGAAATCAGCCCGTCCGGCCCAGGGCGCAGGTCACTGCTGAGGGTGGTGCGGCGGGATCGGGGGGAGGTCTCCCGTCGTTTCGTACGCCGTCAGCATGTCGATGCGGCGGATGTGGCGTTCGTCGCCGGAGAACGGTGTGTTGAGGAACGTCTCGACGAACTTCGTCGCCTCGTCCTGCGTGTGCATGCGCCCGCCCACCGCGAGGACGTTCGCGTTGTTGTGCTGGCGGCCGAGCGACGCGGTCTCCTCGCTCCAGGCGAGGGCCGCCCGTACGCCCTTCACCTTGTTCGCGGCGATCTGCTCACCGTTGCCGGAGCCGCCGATCACGATGCCGAGGGAGTCGGGGTCCGCGGCCGTCCGCTCCGCGGCGCGGAGGCAGAAGGGCGGGTAGTCGTCCTGGGCGTCGTAGATGTGGGGGCCGCAGTCGACGGGGTCGTGGCCCGCCTCCTTCAGCCGTTCGACGAGGTGGTTCTTGAGTTCGTAGCCCGCATGGTCGGAGCCGAGATACACGCGCATGGGACGAGTGTGACATGCGTGTCGCCGGGTAGCAGCGCCGGGTGGTCGGGGGGAGGGATTCAGAGAAATCCATGGAACCTCAGGGAAAGCTCAAATAACGATCCGGAATCAAAGGTTCACGAATCCGTTCACCTCCGTTTCACTGGTCCGGCTCGTACACCGCTCGTACGGGACACAGCTCACCCGGCGCAAAGGAAATCCATCCCATGACCTCGCAGCCGACCGTCACCAAGGCCGGAAGCGGCCACGGAAGCCCCGGCACCGGAACCGGTGAACCCGGTTCAGGACTTCAGGCAGGGCTCAAGAACCGCCATCTTTCGATGATCGCCATCGGTGGTGTCATCGGGGCCGGCCTGTTCGTCGGTTCCAGTTCCGGCATCGCCACCGCCGGGCCCGGCATCCTCCTCTCCTACGCCCTCGTCGGCACCCTCGTGGTGCTGGTGATGCGCATGCTCGGCGAGATGTCCGCCGCCAACCCGACGTCCGGATCCTTCTCCGCGCACGCCGACCGCGCCCTCGGCCGCTGGGCCGGCTTCTCCATCGGCTGGCTCTACTGGTTCTTCTGGGTGGTCGTGCTCGCCGTCGAGGCCACCGCCGGTGCCAAGATCCTCGAATCCTGGATCCCCGCCGTCCCCCAGTGGGGGTGGGCCCTCATCGTGATGGTCGTGCTCACCGCGACCAACCTCGTCTCCGTCGGCTCGTACGGCGAGTTCGAGTTCTGGTTCGCCGGAATCAAGGTCGTCGCGATCGCCGCGTTCATCGTCGTCGGCGGGCTGGCCGTCTTCGGAGTGCTTCCGGGCGTCGACAGCGACAAGGCCGGGCTCGGCAATCTGACGGACCACGGCGGCTTCCTGCCCAACGGGCCCGGCGCCATCCTCACCGGTGTACTGCTCGTCGTCTTCTCCTTCATGGGGAGTGAGATCGCGACCCTGGCGGCCGGTGAGTCGGAGGATCCGCAGCGGGCCGTCACCAAGTCCACCAACAGCATCATCTGGCGTATCGCCGTCTTCTACCTCGGGTCGATCTTCGTGGTCGTGTCCCTGCTGCCGTGGAACGACGCCTCCATCGCCGACGAGGGCTCCTACGTCGCCGCCCTCGACTCCCTCGGCATCGCGCACGCCGGCCAGATCATGAACTTCATCGTGCTGACGTCCGTGCTGTCCTGCCTCAACTCCGGCCTCTACACCGCCTCCCGCATGGCCTTCTCGCTCGGCGAGCGGGGCGACGCGCCCAAGGCGTTCGCCCGGACCACCAGCCGGGGTGTGCCCATGGCGGCGATCATCGCCTCCGTCGTCTTCGGCTTCGTCGCCGTCTTCTTCAACTACAGGTTCCCGGACTCGGTCTTCCTCTTCCTGGTCAACTCCAGTGGTGCCGTGGCCCTGTTCGTCTGGCTCGTGATCTGCTTCTCGCAGCTGCGCATGCGGAGGATCATCCAGGCCGAGGCGCCGGAGAAGCTGGTCGTGAAGATGTGGCTGTATCCGTACCTGACCTGGGCGACGGCCGCACTCATCGTCTTCGTCCTCGGCTACATGCTGACCGACACCGAGCACGACGGGCGCGAGACCGTGCTGCTGTCGCTGCTCGTCGCGGCGGTCGTGCTCGCCGTCGCCTTCGTCAAGGAGAAGGTCCTCGGCAAGGCGGCCCTGGACCGGGTCACAGCAGAACGAAGCCGTCCTTGACCTTGTTGTAGGTCCTCAGGGCCTCGGCCTCCATGTCCGGCTGGTACCAGGTGTTGATCTGGTACGACTTGCCCTGCGCGTTGAAGCCCAGGAGCCGCGCGTGCCAGGAGACGCCGTCGAGGGTGAAGGTGTACTCCCAGACCACCGCGGGGTGGCCGCGGAACGTCGTCTCCGCCAGGCGGATCTTGCGATAGTCACGGCCCTGGTGGGCGTTCTGCTCCGAGGTCTGCCAGGTCTCCATCAGGTCGCCGCGGGCCAGCGACGACTTGGCCACGAGTTCCTGTTTGCCGTCGGGGGACGTGTAGTGGACCTCCGCGCCCGTCTTCACGTCCCGTCGCCAGCCCTCGGGCGTCGCCCACGCGTACCCGCCGGCCTCCTGGTGCGTGCCCGGCGGCAGGCTCTGCGGCCTGGAGGTGCCCTCGACGGTGGGCGAGGGGCTGTCACCGGGGCCGGAACTGACCGCGGACGGGCCGGCCGAGGTCCCGGCATGTTTGTCCCCGGGTGATCCGGAGGCCGTCGTCAGGACGACCGCCACGACCGCACCGGCGGTCAGCACTCCCGCGGCGGCGACCAGTCCGGTACGGCGCCGGCCGCGCCGCGGGGCCGACGGTACGGCGGGACCGGGGAGTTCACCCTGCGGCATGCCGACGGGCCCCTGGCCACCGCCCGGCCGCCTCTCCTCGGTCACCGCCTCCGCACGCGCCGCCGTGACGCGGCCGGTGAGGTGCGCTCCGGCTACGCCGGGCCGGCCGGCAGGAGTCTCGGACCTGACCTCGGAACGCACTTCGGACGCGGCTTCGGTGGAGGCGCTGGAGGCGGCTTCGGTGGAGGCGCTGGAGGCGGCTTCGGTGGAGGCGCTGGAGGCTGCCGAGGTCGCGGCACGGTCGGGAGAGGGCTCCGGTTCCGTTTCCTGTTCCGGTTTCCCTACCGGCGGCGTCTGCAGGAGGGCCGGGGTACGCGACTCCCTGGGAGCGACCCATGGCAGGGGAGGCGTCGGCATGTCGAGCGCCTGCACGGAGTCGGACACGTCACCGGACACGGCCCGGGCGTCCGGCTCCGGCCCCGGCCCCGGCTCACTCACATACTCGGCCTCGTCCTGCGGTCCCGCATCCCCCTCCGGCTCCGCCCCTCCCCCGCCCACCGCCACCGTTGGAGTCGGTTCCGGATACGCCACCGGATACAGCGCCGTCTCGACGTCCTCCAGGCCGGGGCGGACCGACGGTTCCTTCTCCAGCAGCGCGGCCAGGACCGCCCGCAACGCGCCCGCCGTCGCGGGGAGTTCCGGCTCCTCGTAGAGGACGGCGTGCAGCGTGGCCAGGGTGGTGTCGCGGGAGAACGGGGAGCGGCCGCCGAGGGCCGCGCAGAGGGTGGCACCCAGGGACCACACGTCGGACGGCGGTCCCTGCGGGCGGCCGGAGACGCGTTCGGGAGCCATGTAGTCCGGGGAGCCGACCAGCATGCCGACCATGGTGAGCGCCTTGGCGTCCTGGATGGCGGCGATGCCGAAGTCGGTGAGGACGACGCGACCGCGTGCGCCGGTCTCGACGATGACGTTGCCCGGTTTGATGTCCCGGTGCAGGACTCCTCCCGCGTGGACCTGCCGCAACGCCGCGACCAGGCCCAGTCCGATCCGTGCCGCCTCCGCCAGGCCCAGCGGTCCGTCCTCCGCCATGATCCGCTCGAGGGAGCGGCCCGCCACCAACTCCATGACGATCCACAGGCGTTCGCCCTCGTCCACGACGTCGTAGACCCGTACGACGTTGGGGTGGTCGATCCTGGCCGTGGCGCGGGCCTCGCGCAGGGTTCGTTCACGGCGGGTGCGGGTGTCCTCCGGATCGAGGCCGTCTATGCGCATTTCCTTGACGGCGACCGGCCGGTCGAGCATTTCGTCCGTGGCACGCCACACACGCCCCATTCCCCCCTGGCCAATGCTTTCGACCAGCCGGTAGCGCCCCGTCACCACAATCCCCGGAGCACCACCACTCCTCGGACTTCCCGTACTCCCCGGCAATCCGCTGCACCCCCTCAACGACGCCTCAGGTTCCCCGGACATCCTCGAGTGAAACACAATGGTCACACTTCATGCCGTACCAGCATAGTGCGGAGAAATCTTGTGGTACCTCTTCAAGTGCTGCGAATTCAGGCGCAGTCAGGGGGACGCAAGGGGGATGTGAACATGAGTTCTCGTCGTATGACGACCATCGCAGGATCGCTGGTCGCGGCATCTTTCTCGACGGTGATGATTTTTTCCTTCACCGCGAGCGCCGACGACCAGGGACCCGGAAGCAGCAAGGGGGGAAAGGCCGTTGACGAGGCACCCGCGGGCGTAAAGCTGACGACGACGCTGCCCGAGCAGATCTCGGTCGACAACAGCTCCCAGGAAACGGCGATTACGGCCACCGTGAAGAACGAAGGGACCAAGGACAGCGGCAAGATCCAGCTTTTGGTCGTCGGTTTCGACGGCCTGACGGTCAAAAACGTTCAAGGCTGCTCGGCGATCGAGAAAGGGAATCTCCCCCCGGGGTCGAACAGCGGTTTCGCCTGCCCGATCGACAATCTCGCGGCCGGCGCGTCGAAGTCCTACGACGTCGACGCCGGCTTCGATCTGAGCAAGACCGGAAAGATCTGTCTGCCCGTTCAGACCGGTGACGGGAAGAAGACGTTCTGGCAGCAGGGCCCGGTCCCGTTCGGTACGACGAACCCGTCACCGAACGCTCCGGCCACACCGCTGCTGCTCGGCACCGACAACAAGCCCGTGGCGCCGGGCGGTGACGAGCTGCCCAAGACCGGTGTGGGACGCGACGTCCTGCCGCTGGGCGCGGCCGGCGCCGGTCTGATCGCGGCGGGCGTGGCCGGGCTGTGGTGGTCGCAGCGGCGGCCGGAACGGCAGGAGGCCTGACCCCCGGAAGCGAAGGAGGCATAACCTGACGGAGGCTGTCAGGTTATGCCTCCACCATCGGCCGTATGAACTCGCCGACCGACACCACCGACCTGCTCGTCCTCCGTCCCGGCGACCCCCGCTACGACGACGGGACGGCCGGTTTCCAGACCGGGTTCGCTCAGCGCCCCGCCCTCGTCGTCGCCGCCTCCCGCACCGACGACGTGGTCGCCGCCGTGCGGTACGCGGCCGCCGGGAAGCTGCCGATCGGCGTCCAGGCCACCGGGCACGGGCTGCCCGGCGCCGCGGAGGGCGGCGTGCTCGTCACCACCGGCCGCATGGACGGGGTGACCGTCGACCCCGAGGCCCGCACCGTCCGCGTCCAGGCGGGCGTCCGCTGGGGCCGGGTCGTGGCGGCCGCCGAGCCGTACGGACTCGCCCCGCTCAACGGTTCGGCGCCTTCCGTCGGCGCCGTCTCCTACACGCTCGGCGGCGGACTCGGCATCCTGGCCCGCGAGTTCGGGTACGCGGCCGACCATGTGCGCTCCCTGGACGTCGTCACGGCCGACGGACGTCCACGCCATGTGACCCGGGAGTCCGCCCCCGACCTGTACTGGGGCCTGCTCGGTGGCGGCCACGCCCTCGGTGTCGTCACGGAGATGAAGATCGGCCTCGTCCCCGTCCGCACCCTCTACGGCGGCTCGCTCGCGTTCGACGGGCGTGTCGTCGATCCGGCGGTCGTGCTGCGGGCGTACGAGGCGTGGACGCGGACCGTCCCCTCCACCCTGACCTCGTCCTTAGCCGCCGTACCGTATCCGGATATCCCGGCGCTGCCGCCGCATCTGCGCGGACGGTACGTCGTCTGCGTGCGCGTCGCGTACACCGGCGCCGACGGCGAGCGACTCGTCGCCCCGCTGCGGGAGATCGGGCCGGTGCTCGGCGATTCCCTGCGGGAGATGCCGTACGCCGGGAGCCACACCATCCACGGCGACCCGGACTTCCCGCACGCGTACTACGGGGACAGCTCGGTGCTGGGCGAGCTGGACGTCGACAGGGCCGGTGAGCTGCTGCGCCGTACCGGGCCCGACGCCGGGGCCATGTGCGTCGTGCAGATCAACCACCTGGGCGGTGCGCTCGCGCGGCCCGCGCCGAACTCGGTGCCGTACCGCGAAGGGCGTTTCCTGGTACGGCTGTTGACCATGGGTGAGCGGGAGAAGGCCCGTGCCCTGCTCGACCCCGCCTTCGCCCTGCTCGCGCCGGACTCGCTCGGCCGGGCGCTCAACTTCGCGTTCGGGGCCGGCGATCGGGCCGAGGGGCTGTACGACGCGGAGACGGCGAAGCGGCTCGCCGGGCTGAAGTCGCAGTACGACCCGGCGAACCTCTTCCGCAGGAACTACGGCGTCAGCGCCTGACGAGCCTCCAGGCGGTGGGCAGTACGCCCATCGCCAGGGCCGCCTTCAGGGCGTCGCCGATGAGGAACGGGGTGAGGCCGGCCGCGACGGCGGCACTCGCCGACATGCCGGTGGCCAGGGCCAGGTACGGGACACCGACGGCGTAGATGATCGCCTCGCCCAGCAGCATGGTGCCCGCCGTGCGCCACACGTTGCGGTCGGCGCCGCGCCGGGCCAGCGCGCCGACGGCGGCGGACGCGAGCACCATGCCGACGATGTAGCCGAAGGAGGGGGCCACCCCGGAGGACCCGCCGGCGAACACCGGCGCACCGGCCAGGCCGGCCAGCGCGTACACGAGGAGCGAGAGGAAGCCCCGGCCCGCGCCCAGGGCCGTGCCGACGAGCAGCGCGGCGAAGGTCTGGCCGGTCACCGGCACCGGGGAGCCCGGGACGGGGATCGAGATCTGGGCGGCGAGGCCGGTGAGCGCGGCGCCGCCGAGCACCAGCGCGATGTCCCGGACGCGGGAGGCGGGGAGCAGGTCGGCGAGGACCTCTCCGGTGCGGGCGGGGGCGGCGGCGGTGCTCATGGGGACTCCGGCGGGGTCTGGGCAGTTGGGGACGGCGTGACGCTATCCCAGGAGTCTCGGGCCGATCACCGTCGGTGGTCGACAAAGGCTTGATCGGGGGCTTGGTGGGCTCCCCACAAAGCGTGGCGGTTACACGTGATATGGCGTGATGATGGTCACTGAGGTGGGGTGGCCTCGGCTACTCGGGAGAGATCTGCACCCTCTGTTGGGTCTCACCAAACGGACGGCGCGCGTCTGGCCCGTCGGTCGCCGCGTGACCGACCGCCGCAGCAAGGCGCCCTCACGTGTGTCACGTGAGGGCGCCTTCCTGTCGGCTCAGGGCTTGCGGCCCAGGCCGCCGTGCTGGCCGATCGGCGTCGGGTCCGTGCCCGGCTCCGGGCGCCACAGGGGGACGGAGACGACCCCGGGTTCGACCAGTTCCAGTCCTTCGAAGTAGCCCTCGATCTCGTCGACCGGGCGCAGGAAGTACGGGACCGCGCCGGTCTCGTTGTAGGCGTCCTGGGCCTGTTCGTAAACGGGGTCGGTGCCGCGGGAGCCCTCGTTGAGGGAGAGATGGCTGCCGGAGGGAAGTCCGGCCAGGAACGCGCGGACGAGGTCGCGGGCCCGGTCGTAGCCGTCGACGTGTCCGAGGATGCCGCTGAGGATCAGGGCGGTGGGGCGGGTGAGGTCGAGGGTCTTCGCCGCCGCCTCCAGGATGCGCTCCGGCTCGTAGAGGCTGAGGTCCTCGTACGCCGTGTCCCCCTCCGGGGTGGAGGTGAGCAGGGCGCGGGCGTGGGCGAGGACCAGCGGGTCGTTGTCGACGTAGACGATCTTCGACTCGGGGGCGAGGCGCTGGGCGACCTCGTGGGTGTTGTCGACGGTGGGCAGTCCGGTGCCGACGTCGAGGAACTGGCGTATGCCGGCCTCCTCGACCAGGTACCGGATGCTGCGGCCGAGAAAGGCGCGGCTGCTGCGGGCGATGGTGACGATGCCGGGGAAGACGGCGGTGTAGGCGTCGCCGGCCGCCTCGTCCACCGGGTAGTTGTCCTTGCCGCCCAGCCAGTAGTTCCAGATGCGGGCCGAGTGGGGAACCGAGGTGTCTATCTCCGTCATGGAGGTAATGGTGCCCCCGCGAGGACGGCTCACGGGGGCCTTCCCGCACAGGAGTTGTCACAGATTGCTGAAGTCGGGGCCCTTGGTCCGCGTCCGCTTGATCTCGTAGAAGCCCGGGACCGAGGCGACCGCTATCGTGCCGTCCCAGAGGCGGACTGCCTCCTCGCCCCGGGGGGCGGGGGTGACGACCGGGCCGAAGAAGGCGATCTGCTCGCCGTCGGGGCCGGGGACCGCGATGACCGGGGTGCCGACGTCCTGGCCGACCTTGTCGATGCCCTCCTTGTGGGAGGCGCGCAGCTCGGCGTCGAACTCGAAGGCCTCCTGGCCGGCGTAGTCGATCAGGTCGGCGGGCAGTCCCACGTCGGCGAGCGCACCGGCGATCGCCTCGAGGGTCGGGCCCTCACCGTTGTTGTGGATGCGGGTGCCGAGCGCGGTGTAGAGCGGGCCGAGGACGTCTGCGCCGTGCTTCTGCCAGGCCGCGGTCACCACGCGCACCGGCTTCCAGGCCTGGGTCGCCAGCATCTCGCGGTACTGCTCGGGCAGTTCGTCCAGCTTGTTCTCGTTCAGGACGGCCAGGCTCATGATGTGCCAGCGGACCTCGATGTCCCGGACCTTCTCCACCTCGAGCACCCACCGGGACGTCATCCAGGCCCAGGGGCACAGCGGGTCGAACCAGAAGTCGACGGGGGTCTTCCCGGAAGAGGTCGCGGACTCGGACATGGTTCTCCTTGGGTACGGAGTAGGGGCACAGACGTTCCTTGAACCCGCAACATCTTTCTGCCCCCTCCCATTCCCCACCCTCCCCCCTTCCCTGCGCGTCCCATTTCCCTGCTGCCCGGCGTCAGGGGCACATGGCAGGATCGGCCCTGTCACACCTGTCCGCATGCCGAACACCATCCGAGGGAGTACCGCCCGTGCCCGGTGAGAACCTGACCCGCGACGAGGCCCGGGAGCGGGCCGCCCTGCTGTCCGTCGACGGGTACGACGTGTCCCTCGACGTGCGCTCCGCCGTCGGCGACGGGGACGGCGAACCGCGCACCTTCCGCTCCGTGACCACGATCCGCTTCCGGTGCAGCGAGCCCGGCGCGACGAGCTTCGCGGACCTGATCGCGCCGAGTGTGACGGCCGTCTCCCTCAACGGCAGGGACCTCGACCCGAGCGAGGTCTTCGACGGCTCCCGGATCACCCTGGAGGACCTGGCCGCCGACAACGAGCTGATCGTCGACGCGCAGTGCGCCTACTCCCGCACCGGTGAGGGCCTGCACCGCTTCGTCGACCCCGAGGACGGCGAGGTCTACCTCTACACGCAGTACGAACCGGCCGACTCCCGCCGCGTCTTCGCGGGCTTCGAGCAGCCGGACCTCAAGGCCCCGTTCCGCTTCGAGGTGCGGGCGCCGGAGGACTGGACGGTGTGGAGCAACGGGGTCGGCGAGCTGTCCGACGGTGTCTGGCGTTTCGCGGAGACGAAGCCCATCTCGACGTACATCACGTGTGTCGTGGCCGGCCCCTACCACTACGTGACGGATTCGTACGAGCGCGTCCTCGAGGACGGTACGAGGCTGGAGATCCCGCTCGGCGCCCTGTGCCGCAAGGGCCTGGCCCCCTACTTCGACGCCGACGACGTCTTCCTGGTCACCAAGCAGGGCCTGGACTTCTTCCACGACCACTTCGACTACCCGTACCCCTTCGGGAAGTACGACCAGGCCTTTGTGCCCGAGTACAACCTGGGAGCGATGGAGAACCCGGGTCTGGTGACCTTCCGGGAGGAGTTCATCTTCCGGGGCAAGGTGACGCAGGCCTCGTACGAGGGCCGGGCGAACGTCGTGCTGCACGAGATGGCGCACATGTGGTTCGGCGACCTGGTCACCATGGAGTGGTGGGACGACCTGTGGCTGAAGGAGTCCTTCGCCGACTTCATGGGCGCTTTCTCACTCGTCGGCGCGACCCGCTTCACCGACGGCTGGATCACCTTCGCCAACCGCCGCAAGGCGTGGGCGTACCGCGCCGACCAGCTGCCGTCCACGCACCCGATCACGGCCGACATCCGCGACCTGCAGGACGCAAAGCTCAACTTCGACGGCATCACCTACGCCAAGGGGGCTTCCGTACTGAAGCAGTTGGTGGCGTACGTCGGCCAGGACGCGTTCCTCGAGGGCGCGCGGCGCTACTTCAAGCGGCACGCGTACGGCAACACGCGCCTCGGCGATCTGCTGGCGGTCCTGGAGGAGACCAGCGGGCGGGACATGGGCGCCTGGTCGCGGGCGTGGCTGCAGACGGCGGGGGTGAACTCGCTGACCCCGCAGGTGCTGCTGAACGCGGAGGGCCGGGTCGACGAGCTCGCGGTGCTGCAGGAGGCGGCCGAGTCGCATCCGCAGCTTCGGCCGCACCGGGTGGCGGTGGGCCTGTACCGGCGTTCCGGGACGGGGGTGCTGGAGCGGTACGCACGGGTGGAGGTGGACGTCGACGGGCCTCGTACGGTCGTGGCGGAGCCGGCGGGCGCGGAGGCGCCGGAGCTGGTGCTGGTCAACGACGACGACCTGACGTACTGCAAGACCCGCTTCGACGAGACGTCGCTGGCGGCGCTGAGGCGGGGGCTGGGCGACATCACCGACCCGCTCGCGCGCGCCCTGTGCTGGTCGGCGCTGTGGAACATGACGCGGGACGCGCTGCTGCCGGCCCGGGACTTCGTCGATCTGGTGCTGCGGTTCGCGGGTCGGGAGTCCGACATCGGCGTGCTGCAGATGCTGCACGCGTGGGCGGAGTCGGCGGTCGTGCACTACGCGGCGCCCGACTGGCGGGAGCCGGGCGGCAGGCTGCTCGCCCAGGGAGCCTCGCTCCAGCTGTACGCCGCCGAGCCGGGCAGCGAGCATCAGCTGGCGTGGGCGCGTTTCTTCGCGCGCGTGGCCGACGTGCCGGCCGCCTTCGACCTGCTGACGGGTCTGCTCGACGCCACGGTCACCCTGCCGGGGCTGACGATCGACCAAGAGCTGCGCTGGGCGTTTCTGGAGGCGCTGGCGGTGCACGAGGTCGTCGGCGAGAAGGAGCTGGCCGCCGAACTCGCCCGCGACGACACGGCGTCCGGCAAGCGCCACCAGGTCCGCTGCCTCGCCGCGCGCCCCTCGGCGGCGGTCAAGGCGCAGGCGTGGGCGCAGGTGGTGGAGTCGGACGCGCTGTCCAACGCGCTGGTGGAGGCGACGATCGCGGGCTTCGCCCGGCCGTCGCAGCGGGAGCTGACGGCGCCGTACACCGTGAAGTACTTCGAGGCGATCGAGCGGGTGTGGGCGGAGCGGTCGATCCAGATCGGCATGGACGTGGTCCGCGGTCTGTTCCCGTCGCTGCAGGACTCGCAGGAGACGCTCGATGCGACGGACGCGTGGCTCGCGGCGCATGAGGGGGCGGCTCCGGCCCTTCGCCGCCTGGTCGTGGAGGCGCGGGACGATCTGGCGCGGGCGCTGCGGGGGCAGGCGTGCGATGCGAGTGCGGGGGCCGAGGCGGGGCGATAAGAAGACCTCTGGCCCAGGCTTGGTCACTCCGTAGCCGTTACGGAATTCAGGCAATAGGAGCCGTAACCCCTGACCCACCCCGAATGGACCAGGGGTTTTCGGCCCCTTTTCGACACCCGAACACTCGTCCTTTAGGGCAGGCTTGTCCAGATTTGTCGACGAGCGTGTAACAGCGGTTAAAGCCGGGGCGGAGCGCGGGAATCCGGGGGGCATGAACCACAACACCCCGCTTCCCCCGGCCTCCCACCGCCCCCTCGGCCACCTCTCCGAGGTCCACCGTCGCGTCATGCCGGCGGCAGAGCTGCGGGCACACGGCGTGTCGCCCGCCGAGGCGAACGAGCAGTGCCGCCCCGGCGGTCCCTGGCAGCAGTTCCTCCCGGGGGTGTTCCTGCTCCACCCCGGCCCGCCGACCAGCGAGGAGCGGCTGCACGCGGTACTGACCTACGCGGCGCGCGAGTGCTCACCGGGGGTCGTGCCGGCGCAGCCGACCGCCTGGGAAGCCCACCGCCCGATGTACAAGGAAGCCGTGATCACGGGTCTGGCCGCCCTCACCCTCCACGGCTTCACGTCGACGCCCCCACTGCTGTCCCTGGCGACGATCGACGTCCTGGTCCCCCGGCTGCGCCGCCTGCGTTCGACGGGCTGCGCGCGGATCGTCCGCACTGCGGCGCTGCCCACCCCGGAACAGGTCACCGGCCTCCCCGTCGCCCCCGTGCCGCGCGCCCTGGCGGACGCGGTGTCGGAACTGACGGACGCGGACGCCGTACGCCGGCTGCTGACGGAGGCGGTACGGGCCGGACACTGCGAACCAGCGGCAGTGGTAAGGGAGTTGAACCAGGCGAAGCTGCTGAGCCGCCCGCACGTGGTGGACGCGGTCGACTCGTTGCTGGCGGAGGGACGCGCGATCGCGGAGGACCGCCTGTACCGGATGGTGCGCGAGTTCGCCCTCCCGGAGCCGGTCTGGAACGTGGACCTGCGCCTGCCGGGCGGCCCCTTCCTGGGCGGCGTGGACGCGTACTGGCCGGAGCAGGCGGTGGCGCTGGAGCTGGACACCCGCGCCCCCCGCCCCGACGAGGACGCCCGGTGGTCGGAGTACGCCCGCAAGCGCGAGCACCTGGAGCGCCTGGGCATCACGGTCGTCCACATCACGCCGAGGAAGCTACGGGACGCGATGGAGCAACAGGCGGCCGTGGTCCGTACGGCGCTGATGGCGTCCGGCGACCGCGAACCGGCCGCGTACGTCGTGATCCTGCCCCGGTGACGGACGGGACCACCAGCAGGAGGGGAGTGGAGGGGCCGCCGGACCGCATCGGCGGCCCCTCCTCATGTCCGGGCGCAGGTGGTTGGGTAGGGCGGCATGAAGCTGAGAGGCGTGTTACTGGTGCTGTTCCTGCTCCCGCTCCTGTGGGGGTTGATCACCCTGGCGAGAGGCAGGGCGGCCGACGGCGCGCCGGAGTGCCCCGGCCTCCAACTGGACGAGGTGGGCGAGGAACACCCCGGCCGCCTGCGACCCGGCTTCACCTGCCACGTCCCCTACGACACCGTCACCGGCCGCTCGACGGGCACGAGGTTGCGGCGGCAGGCGCACGCCCGATCTTGACGCCGAACGACTCAGGCGTGCGCGCCGCGTGGATACCCGATCTGCGCAATGTCCTCCTCGAGGCCGGGTAGGTCGACCTCCGGATTGAGCGCCGACACGACGCTCTGCGTGAGGGGGCGCAGCGCGTACACGTGACGTACGGCCTCGAGGTC
Organism: Streptomyces sp. HUAS ZL42; assembly: GCF_040782645.1. GTDB lineage: Bacteria > Actinomycetota > Actinomycetes > Streptomycetales > Streptomycetaceae > Streptomyces. The sequence continues at coordinate 6,227,068 of NZ_CP160403.1, read as the reverse complement.
CACCCCGGTCTCGTAGTAGTCCTCCGCGAACTGCTGGTACGCCTCCGGACGGCCGTCGAGAAGGACGTCGAAGAGCCACTCGGTGCTGCCGTCGCCGTCCGCTCCATGCGGAAGGGGACCGGGGTTTCCCGCTCTCCACTCGACGTCGCTCACCTCTCGCCAGAAGCACACTGTCACCACCGGCGTCTCGGTCTCGTCGGTGAAGGCGGGCTCCGCGACATGCGGACGGAACGCCTCGGGGAGCCCGTCGAACAGTCCCGGCCACGGTGTCGGCGGTGTCTCCCGGTACGGACTCATCGGCGACTCGTGGTCGAAGCCGCGGGCGTAGGCCCCCGCCGGCGAGAAGACGATCGAGTACTCGTTGCCGGACCCATCGCGCATGGACGCCACTTCCTCGGTTGGCGACCAGCGGGAGGCGAACGAGTAGTACCGGGATTCCCATTCGGGGCTCATCACGGCATCCAGCATGGCCATGGCGCGGCAGCGGTCCCGGACGACCGGGATCGCAGGCAGTCGGCGGATCAGTTCATGGACGGACATGACCGCCATCCAAGCCGATCCCACTGACAGCGTCCCGGGCGGATCCGGTTCCCCCGCCCGTCAGAGCGGCTCCGGCAGCGTCGGCCTGGTGGCCGAGCCGGTGTGCACGCGGTCGATCAGGGCCGCGTACGACGCGATCATGCGTGTGCGGCTGAAGCGTTCACGGCTCGCGGTGAGGGCGGGGGCGAAGTCCGCGCGGGACGCGACCGCGTCCGTCCAGGCCCGGGCGATCGTCGCCGGGTCCTGCGCGGTCAGGATGCCGTGCCCCGCCACGATCGCCGCGGTGTCGCCCACGTCCGTGGCCACGGGCACCGCGCCGCACATCATGCCCTCGATGAGGCAGAGCGGGGCCGCCTCGCCCCAGGACGAGGTCAGGGCGACGACGTCGGAGCCGGCGTACACCGTCTCCATGTCCCGCCGTACGCCGAGCCGGTGCAGCCGGCCGGCCGTGAGACTCCGCTCCGTCCCGAACGCGACCTCGATGTCCGCGTCGAGCGCCGGATTCGCCTCCGCCCCGGTCATGCCCGCCCCGCACATCAGCACATGCCCCTCCGGCTCGTGCCGGAGCCACTCCCGGGCCGCCCTCAGGAACAGCGGCACGTTCTTCATGCCGTCGTAGCGGGCGGCGAAGACGACCACCGGTGCCGTGTCCGGGATGCCGAGGACCGTCCGGAAGGCCAGCCGGCGAGCCGGGTCGGGGCGGAAGCGGAGGAGGTCCACCCCGTTGGGGATCACGTGCAGCAGCCCGGCCGGGATGCCGGCCCTTTCGTACGCCGCCCGCGTCGACTCGGCGCAGCAGACGCAGGCCGCCACCGTGCCGTCGGCGATGGCGGCCTTCAGGTCGTCGAGGGCCGGGCCCTGGTTCTCCGGGTCCGAGCGGTGCAGGCAGACCACGACCGGGCGGCGCGGCAGACCCGCCTGGTTGAGGAGGCCGAGGGGCTGCTCCTTGAGGGAGAGGACGACGTCCGCCTCGGCCATGGACCGTGCCGTCTCGGCCAGCTCCGGCCCGCTGAATGTGGCCGGATCACTGCCCGGGCCGTACGTACGGCCGAGCGACGAGACCGTCACGCCGGCCTCCGTCAGCGCGCCGTAGCAGGCGTCGTCCTCCATCCGCTGACGTGTCGTCTCGCGGTGCACCTCTTGGTGGACGCTCAGCACCCGGTGGTGCTGCCCGCCCTCCCGGAGGCCCAGCAGGACGTCGGTGTGCACGATCCGTGCCCCGCCGGAGAAGAAGCCGTCGTAGACCGACAGCACACGCAGTCCGTGTCCAGAGCGCACACGATCACCCGCCTAGCACACATATCAAGCCATCCCCGTGAAGTGCGGGTTAGCCGATATGAGGCGGTACGGACGTTACGTACGAATGAACACGATGCTTCGTGACTGCAACTCGCCGCAGAACTCACCCTCGATCACCGCGTCGCTGCGTTTCAGCCCTTCTTCAGCACAAGCTCCGTGTTGCGGTCGTCCGCCCCGCCCATCAGCAGCGTGTCGCCGGAGCGGGCGTTGTAGGACAGCTCGCGGTACAGGGCGGCCAGGCCGGTCTGGGAGAGGTCGGTGTGGTCCGTGCGGTGCGGGGCCGCGGACTCGATGAGGGTGGTGAAGACGGAGAGCGTGCCGTCCTTGTTGTCGACCAGCTCGACGACGCGGGCGAGCTGGGGGAAGTCGACGTGGGAGGCGGTGGAGATCTCCCAGAAGGACCGGCCGTCGGGGGCCGCGTGCGGGGTGATGCGGTTCTGGTGGATGTGGCCGTTGACCCAGGCCAGAACGTTGCGGTGGCTCGCGAGGAGGGCGGTCAGTTCGGCGCCGTCGTGACGGTGCTCGCTCGGGCGGGACGGGTCGGGGCGGGTGTTCTGCATCGTCGTACTGGTGTGGTGGCTGAAGACGACGGCGTACGCGTCCTTGTTGTCGCGCAGCGTCCTGTCCAGCCACTTCAGCTGGGCCGTGCCGATGGAGCCGTTGTAGTGGCCGCCCGGGTCGGTGGTGTCGAGGCTGATGCCGATGACGTCGTCGGCGACCTGGAAGGTGTAGTACTGGGTACCCGCGTCGAGATTGGCCGTCGAGTAGCCGTGTCCCACCGGGCCCGGGCCGCGGTACGCGGGGTCCAGATGGGCCCTGAGCCAGTCGGCGGGGGCGTACGGGGCGCGGCGCTCGTCCGGGGTGACCGAGCGCATGTCCCGGGCGTGGGCCTTGAGGAAGTCGCGGAAGCCGGTTCCCTCGGGGTCCTTGGCGTAGCTGATGCTCTGCCGGAGCTTCACGGTCTCGGCCGCGCCGGCGTTCATCAGCTTCCTGCCGCCGGTCGCGTACTCGGTGAGGTAGGGGTCGCCGTGGGCGTAGCAGCCCAGCGGCAGGGAGTCGTGGTTGCCGACCGTGGAGTACCAGGGCAGGTTGAGGCCGGGGCTGCGCAGTTCGCGGATCGCGGCCGCGAGGAAGCCGTCCACGTGCGGGAAGCCCTGCTGCTTGTAGGCGTCGCGTACCGCGTGGTCGGGCTGCCAGTACAGCTTCAGGCCGCTGTTCTGCACGCCCTCGTAGTGCAGCGGATCACCGGAGTTGGGGGTGATGCGGCCGCCGCTCATCACCTTCAGGTACCACTCCAGTTCGGTGCGCGCGTTGTTGTCGGTGTTGTCGCCGGTGGTCACGGCGAAGTGCAGCGGCGAGCCGGTGACGGGGGCGCCCCGCAGCGCGTTGATCCGCTCGACGAGCGAGACCGCGCCCTGCACGGTGAGCGCCTCGTGCGGGCGCCAGGCGCGCGGGTCGCCGGCGCAGAAGTACTCCAGCCGCAGCGGGTGCTGGCTGTCGATGAGGTGCAGATCGGTGAGCTGGACGAACGCGGCGAGTGTCGTACGGCGTCCGGCGCGGCCCGCCCTGGGTGCGGCCAGTTCGCGGCGGACGACGCGCTGCCAGCCGGGGCCGCTGCCGAGCCGGCGGTAACCGGATCCGGAGCGCGGGGCGGCGACCGTGGCGAGGGTGGTGCCCTTGGTGTACGGGGCCAGGGGGGCCGCGGGGGCCTTCCGGGACTGCGCCACCTGCGCCTCGTGGGCATGGGCCGGGGCGGGAGCGGGGGCTGCCTGGCTGTCGGTGGGCCGCAGGGCGTAGCCGACGCCCGCGGAGACGGACACGGCGGCGGTGGCGGCGAGGACGGTACGGCGGTTGACCACCGGCACGGAGCCGGCGACAGAGCGTATGCGCGACATGGCGCGATCTCCCCGAGTGCGAACGCGTCGGCAGTGGTCGCGGGCGGTCGCTGTCGCGAACGGCCCGCTCGCTCTGGATGCTTGGCACCGGGAATGACCTGTGCGTGAACGAGGCGGCAACGCGCAACACCGATCTCCGTACGTGGATCTCGGCAAACACCAGGCGTTCACGGCCGCTCCGCGCACGGCCGGGAGGCGGTCACTGCGCGTTCATCTCGCGGGGTAGTGAACCTATCCCTCGGGGAGCGCGAGCCGTCCCGCCGTCGGGCGCTCGCGCCACAGCCGCAGCGCCGTGTCGACCAGCCCGACCCGCCTCAGCGACGGCACCGTGTCCAGATCCTGCCAGGCCGCCAGGTCCGTGGAGCCGCCCACCTCGTAGCGCAGTTCGCCGCCGACGACCAGGCCCTCGTAGACCAGCCGTACGCCGTGGTGGTCGGTCGCGCGGCGCAGGCCACGGCGCGGGACGGTGAAGTGGTTCGAGTGGACGCCGAGGAGGCCGGTCACCTCGATGCGGTAGCCGGTCTCCTCCTCCACCTCGCGCACGACGGTGTCGTACGGGTCCTCGCCGTGCTCCATGCCTCCGCCGGGCACGACCCACTCGGGGGCGCCGTCGGGTGCGGGCGAGCGGGCGAGCAGGACCTGGCCGTCACGGACGCACACGGCGTAGGCCGCCACCCTCAAGTTCTTTCGCACGTACGGACGTTAACCCGCCGGGTCCGGATCGGCAGGCGAGTATTTCCGGAAGCCCGGGACGCCGGGCGACTTGTCGCCATTCAGGACTCATCACCCCAAAGCGCATCGCGGGTTTTCCCCATACATCCATATCGTTTCGGTCAACCCTCCCCAAACAACTGTCCCTTGGGTAAAGCTGTGCGATCGTCCGGGGTCGTATTCCGGACGACCGAGACCGGGGCCCATCGGGCCCGGTCGCTCGACGCACGTTCCTTTACGTACAAGGGATGCCGATGACCTCCACCCCCCAGCGCGAACCGATACCGGGCGCCAGACGCGTGGCCCGCACAGCCGTGGCCGCGGGCCTGGTCGCCGCGCTGTCCGCGGCAGGGCCGATACCCATGGCCTTCTCCGCGGACCAGAGCCCGGCCGCCGCCGACCCGGCCGTCAAGGCCGCTCACGACAAGCTCGGCGCCGACGACGCCGACCTGCTCGCCGAGGCCAAGGCCGCCGGCGACAAGACCGTCACGCTGATGGTCGCGACCGCGGCGGGCCAGACCGAGCAGGTCGCCGAGAAGCTCGACGCGGTCAAGGGCGGCTCCGTGGGCCAGACCTACGACAAGCTCGGCTACGTCCGCGCCACCGTCCCGACCGGCAAGGCGGACGCGGCCATCGCCGCCGCCGCGAAGCTGTCCTCCGTGCACGCGATCGACCTGCGGCAGGAGATCCAGCTCGACGACCCGACGCCGGCCGCGGACACCGCGAAGGGGGCCGCGAGCACGTCCACGGCGACCTACCCGGCACCCGGCAAGTACACCCCCGCCGAGAACCCGTACAACCCGTCCTTCGAGACGGGCGCCGTCAACTTCGTCAAGGACCACAAGAAGGCGGACGGCCGCGGCATCACCATCGGCATCCTCGACTCGGGCGTGGACCTCGGCCACCCGGCGCTGCAGAAGACCACCACCGGCGAGCGCAAGATCGTCGACTGGGTGACCGCGACCGACCCGATCCTCGACAGCGACGCCACCTGGCGCCCGATGGTGACCGCCGTCTCCGGCCCCGCCTTCACCTACGGCGGCAAGAGCTGGACGGCGCCCGCCGGGTCGTACCAGATCAGCCTGTTCCGCGAGTCCGCCACCACCGGCGGCGACGCCAAGGGCGACGCGAACCGCGACGGCGACACCACCGACTCGTGGGGCGTGCTGTACGACGCGGCGGCGGGGACCGTCCGCGTCGACCTGAACAACAACTTCGACTTCGGCGACGACGAGGTTCTGAAGCCGTACAAGGACGGTTTCCAGGTCGGTTACTTCGGCACCGACAACCCGTCCACCGACGTGGTCGAGCGCCAGCCGTTCGTCGTGCAGATCCGCAAGGACGTGCCGATGGACCCGTTCGGCGGCGACTGGGTCGGCAAGAAGGCCGACTTCGTCAACATCGGCGTCATCGAGTCCGAGCACGGCACGCACGTCGCCGGCATCACCGCCGCCAACGGCCTGTTCGGCGGCAGGATGAACGGCGCGGCCCCGGGCGCGAAGATCGTCTCGTCCCGTGCCTGCACCTGGACCGGCGGCTGCACCAACGTCGCGCTCACCGAGGGCATGATCGACCTCGTCGTCAACCGCGGCGTCGACATCGTCAACATGTCGATCGGCGGCCTGCCCGCGCTGAACGACGGCAACAACGCGCGCGCCGAGCTGTACACGCGCCTCATCGACACCTACGGCGTCCAGCTGGTCATCTCGGCCGGCAACTCCGGCCCCGGCGCCAACACCATCGGCGACCCCGGCCTCGCCGACAAGGTGATCTCGGTCGGCGCGACCATCTCCAAGGCGACCTGGGCCTCCAACTACGGTTCGGTCGTGGAGAAGAAGTACGCGATGCTGCCCTTCTCCTCGCGCGGTCCGCGTGAGGACGGCGGCTTCACGCCGACGCTGTCCGCGCCGGGCGCCTCGATCAACACCACCCAGACCTGGCTGCCGGGCTCCCCGGTCGCCGAGGCGGGCTACTCGCTGCCGGCCGGCTACTCGATGCTGCAGGGCACCTCGATGGCCTCCCCGCAGGCCGCGGGCGCGTCCGCGCTGCTGCTGTCCGCCGCCAAGCAGAAGGGCATCGCCCTCACCCCGGCGACCCTGCGCACGGCGCTGACCTCGACCGCCGACCACATCAAGGGTGTGCAGGCGTACGAGGAGGGCGCGGGCCTCATCAACATCGTGGACGCCTGGGACGCCATCAAGGACGGCGCCACCGCGCACGACTACACGGTGAAGGCCCCGGTCGACACCGCGATCGACTTCGCGCTGAAGACGCCGGGCTTCGGCACCGGCCTGTACGACCGCGAGGGCGGCCTGAAGGCCGGCCAGAAGAAGACGTACGACGTCACCATCACCCGTACGTCGGGCGCGGACAAGGCGATCCGGCACGAGCTGGACTTCGAGAACAACGCCGGTGGCACCTTCAAGATCGTCGGCTCGGACGAGGTGAAGCTGCCGCTCAACCAGCCGGTGACCGTCAAGGTCCAGGCCGCTCCGAAGTCCGCGGGCCTCAAGAGCGCGATCCTCGAGGTCGACGACCCGAAGACCGAGGGCGTCGACAAGCAGATCCTCACCACGGTCGTGGTCTCGGCGCCGCTGAACTACAGCTTCTCCGCGTCGAACAGCGTGCAGCGCAACAGCTCGCAGTCGTACTTCGTGACCGTCCCCGAGGGCGCCAAGTCCCTCGAGGTCGCGATCGGCGGGCTGAAGGGCAAGAGCCAGACCCGGTTCATCGCGATCCACCCGTACGGCGTTCCGTCCGACACCACCGGCACTCCGTACTGCTACAACAACTACCTCGACGGCAACGGCTGCAAGCCCGACGTGCGTTCGTACGCTGACCCGCAGGCCGGTGTCTGGGAGATCGAGGTCGAGTCGCGCCGTACGTCGCCGCTGCTCGACAACCCGTACAAGCTGGACGTCACCGTGCTCGGCGCGGCCTTCGACCCGGAGACCGTGACCGTGCCCGAGGCCAAGGTCGGCACCCCGGCCGCCGCCTCCTGGAAGGTGACGAACGGCTTCGCCGCGATCGACGGCAAGCTGGTGGGCGGCCCGCTCGGCTCGTCCAAGACGGAGCGCCCGACGATCAAGGAGGGCGAGACCCGGACCACCACGGTCGAGGTGCCCGCGGGCGCCAAGTCGCTCGACGTCGTCATCGGCAACGTCTCCGACGCCTCCGCCGACCTCGACCTGACGGTCTACGACGCCAACGGCACGCAGGTCGGCCAGTCCGCCGACGGCGACTCGGAGGAGGCGGTCTCCGTCGCCTCGCCCGCCGCCGGTACCTACACCATCGAAGTCGTGGGCTACGCGGTCCCGGCCGGCTCCACCGAGTACGACTACCGGGACGTGTTCTTCTCCGCGTCCCTGGGCACCGTCACCGTCGACGAGTCGACGCCGGTGAAGCTCGCCACGGGCGCCTCCGCGAACGTGTCCGCCACGGTCACGGCCGCCGCGGCCGCGCCCGAGGGACGTGCGTTCTTCGGTCAGGTCCAGCTGGTCAACGCGCGCGGCACGGTCGCGGGCGTCGGCAACGTGGCCATCGAGAAGGTCACGCCGTAGTCCTGATCACGGCTGTGGGGCGGGCGTCCGGGTACCGGGCGCCCGCCCTTTGTCATTCCGCGCACTGCAGGGCGCGCGACTCGGAGAGACCCTGCGCGACGGCGACCTCTTCGCGGGCGATGTCACCGGCGCCGACGACCCAGGCGTCGGGCGTCGCTGACTGCCCGGAGAAGCCGACGAGCACGTGGTCGCCCCGGTTCAGCAGGGGGTCCATGTCCTGCTCCACCACAAAGCTGACCTCGGCCTTGCCCTGGTCGGGCTTGTAGTAGCGGGTCACGCGCAGGACCACCCGGTCCCGTGCGGTGCCGGGGACGCGCTCCACGTCCGTGACGTCGCCCTCGACGACGAGTCGGGCGCAGGCGAGATAGGTGGGGGCACCGAAGACGCTCCCGGCGCCCGCGTCCGCCTTCGAGTCCGAGTCCGCCTGCGACTTCTCCGCGTCGCTGGACGCACCGAGGTCGTTCGCCCCGCTGCCCGCCTGGGAGACCAGCCAGCCCAGGCCGACGACCAGGGAACCGGCCACGGCGACGCCGGCGGCCTGCACGGCGAGGGGGAACCAGCGGCGCCGGGGCGGCCGTACGGGACGCTCCTGCCGTACCGGAGCGGGGTGCGGCGCCCCGGCGATCTCCTGGAGCCCTTCCCGGTCCGCTTCCGTCAGTGCGTCGGCGATGACGCCGAGCTGCTCGCGCAGCAGCGCCACCATCCCGGGGTCCAGGCCGTCGTGGTCGTCGCGGTTGTCGTGTTCGGCGGTCACGTCACACCACCTCGTCCTCGTGCAGGCGGGCGCGCAGGGCCCGTACCGCCGTGTGCAGCCTGCTCTTGACCGTGCCCTCCGGGACGCCGAGCTCCTCGGCGATGGAACGCACCGGCAGGTCGGCGTAGAAGCGCAGGACGAGGACCTGCCGCTGGGCGTCGGGCAGTTCGTCGAGGCCCCGGGCCACGGCGAGCGACAGCAGGCTGGTGTCCTCGCCGGAGGGGTGCGCCGGCTGGCGCAGGGAGGCCAGACGCTCGCCGATCCGGTCCTGGCGGCGCTTGGCGCGGTGCCAGTCCATGGCGAGGTTGGAGGCGACGACCGCCGCCCACGCGGACACGTCCCGTGGTGCCTCGCGGCCGCTCGCGGCCCGTTCCAGCAGCCGCAGGCGGACCTGCTGCACCCCGTCCAGCAGGTCCGCCTGCGGCACCCCACCCAGGGCGAGTACCGCCCGTACCCGTCGCTCCTGGGCCGCGTCCAGGGGATCCCCGTGGACGGCGTGCGCGTCCTCCCCCTGGCCGCGACGGGCCTTTCTGCGCAGCACAGCACCCCTCCCCTCGCCGCGTTTCTCCTACGACGCCGGTGGCGCCGGAAACGTTCGGAGGCGTACGTCACATCTCGGCAACGAGCAGCACAGCTTGCGGCGAGACGTGATCGTAAGGCGAATTTCTCCAGCTCAGAAGAGGTGTGGCGGGAGTTCCACAACCGTTGATCACGCCGTGTCGTCCCAGCCCTCGGGCATGGGGCGCAAAGAATTGGACAGGCGGACCCGGGTCGGCCGCATGATGGAAACGCCGCAGCCATTCAAGAACACGCAAGGGAGTCGCCGTGAGGGTCGGAATCGTCGGAGCCACCGGTCAGGTCGGCACGGTCATGCGCAGGATCCTCGCGGAACGGAACTTCCCGGCCGACGAGCTGCGCCTGTTCGCCTCGGCCCGCTCGGCCGGGACGGTCCTGGACGGCGTGACGGTGGAGGACGCGGCGACCGCCGACTACACCGGCCTCGACATCGTGCTGTTCTCCGCGGGCGGTGCCACCTCCAAGGCGCTGGCCGAAAAGGTCGCCTCCCAGGGCGCCGTCGTGATCGACAACTCCTCCGCCTGGCGCAAGGACCCGGAGGTACCCCTGGTCGTCTCCGAGGTGAACCCGCACGCCGTCGCCGACCGCCCCAAGGGCATCATCGCCAACCCGAACTGCACCACGATGGCCGCGATGCCGGTCCTGAAGGTGCTGCACGCGGAGGCCGGCCTCGAGGCGCTCGTCGTCGCCACCTACCAGGCGGTGTCCGGCTCGGGCCTCGCGGGCGTGGCCGAGCTGCACGGCCAGACGCAGAAGGTGGTCGCCGACGCCGACAAGCTCACCCATGACGGCGAGGCGGTGGACTTCCCCGAGCCCGGCGTCTACAAGCGGCCCATCGCCTTCAACGTGCTCCCCTTCGCGGGCAACCTCGTCGAGGACGGCCTGAACGAGACGGACGAGGAGCAGAAGCTCCGCAACGAGTCCCGCAAGATCCTCGAGATCCCCGACCTCAAGGTCTCCGGCACCTGCGTGCGCGTCCCGGTCTTCTCCGGCCACTCCCTCCAGGTCAACGCCCGCTTCGCGCGCCCGCTGTCGCCGGAGCGCGCGACGCAGCTCCTCTCCGACGCGCCGGGCGTCGTCCTCACCGACATCCCGACGCCGCTGCAGGCGGCCGGCAAGGACCCGTCGTACGTCGGCCGCATCCGCGCCGACGAGACGGTGGAGCACGGGCTCGCCCTGTTCATCTCCAACGACAACCTCCGCAAGGGCGCTGCGCTGAACGCGGTGCAGATCGCGGAGCTGGTGGCGGCGGAGCTGAAGGGCTGACGCCCTGCCTCGGTCCAAGGGCGGTCACCGCGAGTGGTGGCCGCCCTTCCGCGTCAGTACCTGCGGACCTCGTACAGGAAGCAGCCGTACTCCACCGCCCGCACGTGGACGAGCGCGACCTCCGGGTCCGTGAACGCCTCCGCGAAGGCCCCGTCGAACCCCTTCGCCTCCTCCACCAGCCGCCCGCCCAGGATGTGCCCGTCGGCGGAGTAGCGGCGGACCGTGCGGTGGGCGTCGGTGAAGGGGTGGTCGTCTCCGGTCGGTCCCGCGCACTCCTCCGCGTGGATGAAGACGGGGCCCTGCTCGTCGTAGGCCCCGGGATCCACTCCCGTCTCCGCCGCCCAGCGGCGCAAAGGCGCGTACGAGACGAGGGCGATCCGCTCGCCCGGCTCGCTGCGGCGAAGGCAGCAGCGCAGCGGCGCACCTCCCTCCTCATCGGTCACGGGAACCATCTCGCGTCCCGCGTCGTCAGCAGAGCGCAGCTCCTTCAGAACGGCGGGCGTGACTGGTCGTGCGGTGTAAATCGTCATGTCCCCACACTCGCCCGGGTCCGCCCCGCTCACCGGCGGTAAACGGACATCGCGTTCCGTGCAGGTCCCGTGGAAGGATGGCGCCACCGACACATGACGAGGAGATGACCGCGTGCCTGGCACAAACCTGACTCGCGAAGAGGCGCAGCAGCGGGCGAAGCTGCTCACCGTTGACTCGTACGAGATCGAACTCGACCTCTCCGGCGCGCAGGAGGGCGGCACCTACCGGTCCGTTACCACGGTGCGCTTCGACGTCGCCGAGACCGGCGCGGAGTCCTTCATCGACCTGGTGGCCCCGGCCGTCCACGAGGTGACCCTCAACGGCGACCCGCTCGAGCCCCGAGACGTCTTCGCGGACTCGCGGATCGCCCTGCCGGGGCTCCTCGAGGGGCGCAATGTGCTGCGCGTCGTCGCCGACTGCGCCTACACCAACACCGGCGAGGGCCTCCACCGGTTCGTCGACCCGGTCGACCAGCAGGCCTATCTGTACACCCAGTTCGAGGTGCCCGACGCGCGGCGCGTGTTCGCCTCGTTCGAGCAGCCCGACCTCAAGGCGACCTTCCAGTTCACCGTGCGGGCGCCGGAGGGCTGGACTGTCGTCTCCAACTCGCCGACGCCCGAGCCGGACGACAACGTCTGGGCCTTCGAGCCGACGCCGCGCATCTCGACGTACATCACCGCGCTGATCGTCGGCCCCTACCACTCGGTCCACAGCGTGTACGAGAAGGACGGGCAGAGCGTGCCGCTGGGCATCTACTGCCGCCCGTCGCTCGCCGAGTTCCTCGACTCGGACGCCATCTTCGAGGTGACCCGGCAGGGCTTCGACTGGTTCCAGGAGAAGTTCGACTACGCGTACCCGTTCGAGAAGTACGACCAGCTGTTCGTGCCGGAGTTCAACGCGGGCGCGATGGAGAACGCCGGTGCCGTGACCATCCGCGACCAGTACGTCTTCCGGTCGAAGGTGACCGACGCGGCGTACGAGGTGCGCGCGGAGACGATCCTCCACGAGCTGGCCCACATGTGGTTCGGCGACCTCGTCACCATGGAGTGGTGGAACGACCTGTGGCTGAACGAGTCGTTCGCCACGTACACGTCGATCGCCTGCCAGGCGTACGCGCCCGAGAGCCGGTGGCCGCACTCCTGGACCACGTTCGCCAACTCCATGAAGACGTGGGCCTACCGGCAGGACCAGCTGCCCTCCACCCACCCGATCATGGCCGAGATCCGCGATCTCGACGACGTGCTGGTCAACTTCGACGGGATCACGTACGCCAAGGGTGCCTCCGTCCTCAAGCAGCTCGTCGCGTACGTCGGCATGGACGAGTTCTTCAGCGGTGTGCAGGCCTATTTCAAGCGTCACGCGTACGGCAACACGCGCCTGTCCGACCTGCTCGGTGCCCTGGAGGAGACCTCCGGGCGCGATCTGAAGACGTGGTCGAGGAAGTGGCTGGAGACGGCCGGTATCAACGTCCTGCGGCCGGAGATCCAGACGGACGCCGACGGTGTCATCACCTCCTTCGCCATCCGCCAGGAGGCCCCGGCCCTCCCGATCGGCGCGAAGGGCGAGCCGATCCTGCGGCCGCACCGGATCGCCATCGGCCTGTACGACCTCGACGGCGACAGCGGCAAGCTGCTGCGCGACGAGCGTGTCGAGCTGGACGTCGACGGCGAGCTGACCGCCGTACCGCAGCTGATCGGCCGGCGCCGCCCGGACGTCGTCCTGCTCAACGACGACGACCTGTCGTACGCGAAGGTCCGCCTGGACGAGCAGTCGCTGGCGTTCGTCACCGAGCATCTGGGCGACTTCGAGGCGTCGCTGCCGCGCGCGCTGTGCTGGGCCTCGGCCTGGGACATGACCCGGGACGCGGAGCTCGCCACCCGCGACTACCTGTCCCTCGTCCTGTCGGGCATCGGCAAGGAGTCCGACATCGGCGTCGTGCAGTCGCTGCAGCGCCAGGTGAAGCTGGCGATCGACCTGTACGCCGACCCGGCGGCCCGCGAGGCACTCCTCAACCGCTGGACCGACGCCACGCTGGCCCACCTGCGCGCGGCCGAGCCGGGCGGCGACCACCAGCTGGCATGGGCGCGGGCGTTCGCGGCGACGGCCCGTACGCCGGAGCAGCTGGACCTGCTGGAGAGCCTGCTCGACGGTTCCGTGACCGTCGAGGGGCTGGTCGTCGACACCGAGCTGCGCTGGGCCTTCGTGCAGCGGCTCGCCGCCGTCGGCCGGTTCGACGAGGCGGAGCTCGCCGGCGAGTACGAGCGGGACAAGACGGCCGCCGGCGAGCGTCACGCGGCGACCGCGCGGGCCGCCCGCCCGACCCCGGAGGCCAAGGCGGAGGCCTGGGCTTCGGTCATCGAGTCGGACAAGCTCCCGAACGCCGTTCAGGAGGCGGTCATCTCGGGCTTCGTCCAGACCGACCAGCGCGAGCTGCTCGCCCCGTACGCCGACAAGTACTTCGAGGTGGTCAAGGACATCTGGGACTCCCGCTCCCACGAGATCGCCCAGCAGATCGCGATCGGCCTCTACCCGGCGATCCAGGTGTCGCAGGAGACCCTGACCAGGACGGACATCTGGCTGGGCGCCGCCGAGCCCAACGCGGCCCTGCGGCGGCTCGTGTCGGAGTCGCGCGCCGGCGTGGAGCGGGCACTGAGGGCGCAGGCCGCGGACGCGGCGGCCGAATAGCCCATAAGCGGGTCGGGCGGACGACCGGACCGGTCACCCACCCGACCCGCACACCCGCCCGGCGATGTCCAGCATGGCCCGCACATGCAGTGCCGTCTGCGCGGAGACCGGCACCCACGACGGCGCCGCCCAGGCCGCGGACGCGGCGGCCGAATAGCCCAAAAGCGGGCCGGGCGGACGACCGGACCGGTCACCCACCCGACCCGCACACCCGCCCGGCGATGTCCAGCATGGCCCGCACATGCAGTGCCGTCTGCGCGGAGACCGGCACCCACGACGGCGCCGCCCAGGCCGTGGACGCCGAATAGCCCAAAAGCGGGTCGGGCGGACGACCGGACCGGTCACCCACCCGACCCGCACACCCGCCCGGCGATGTCCAGCATGGCCCGCACATGCAGTGCCGTCTGCGCGGAGACCGGCACCCACCGCGGGTCGTACGCCTTGTCCAGCTCCTGGCACCACTCGCGCACCAGGTCCGCGAGGGCCTCGGCGGTCTCCGGGGCGGTGTGGGCGAGGGCCCGGCGCAGCATGGCCGCCGCGCGCAGCGGGATACGGCGGGCGGCGATGCCGAGGGTGGCGAAGTGGCCGCGGGAGCCGCTGAGTTCCTCCGCCGTCCAGGTGGCGGCGACCGACGGCGCCACGCCGACGAGTTCCCGGCCGGCCTCGCGCAGGGGCACCAGTTCCTCGGGGACGTCGCTGTCCGCGCGGTCCCCCAGCACGGCCGTCAGCTCCCGGGTACGGCCCAGCAGCACCTCCCCCACCCGCGCGATCTCCCGCTGCGGGTCGGCGGCGGGCCGTGCGTCGCTCACCGCGGGGACGGCCCAGGCGGGTGCCTCGACGAGCGCGGTCAGGGTGCCGTGCCGGCGCGGGTACAGCCAGGTGCTCTCGGCGACGAAACCGCTCGGGTCGCGCTCGCTCCCGGCCCGGCCGGCGGGCAGTTGCAGGATGCCGGGCGGGTCAGGGTGCCAGTCGGGGCCGTCGCAGGGGTGGTCGTCCAGGGGGATGCGCAGGAGCGCCGCGGTCTCCCGGAAGGCGCGCGCGGCGCCGGGCACGTCCCGCGTCAGCATGGCGAAGGCGCCGCCGAACTCGATGCCGTGCAGCGTGAACTGGGCGACCGGCCGCAGTTCGTCGAGCAGCCGTACGAGCGTCGCCGACTCGGGCAGGGGGTCGCGGTTCTCGCCCAGTGCGGGCAGCGACTCCGGCTGACAGGCGAACGCGGGCCGGTAGAGGCGCAGGTGGCACCTCTCCAGGGAGGGTGCCGGTTCCTCGGGCTGCCAGCCGTGGGCGAGGTGTGCCCCGTCCGGGTCGAGGCAGAGCAGGAAGTGCCAGGTGCAGCCGAGCCGTTCGAGCATCCGCGGCCGGCGTGCCAACACCCCGGCAAGGCGGAGTGCGGAGGCGCCGCCCACCGGTTCGTTGGCGTGCGCTCCGGCGACGGTGAGGATCTGCCGGTCCCCGTGCCCGGCGGACAGCAGCCGTATCGGCCGTCCCGCCCGGCTCTCGCCGACGACACGCAGGCGCAGCACGCCGGGCGAGGCTGCGGCCAACGCGCGGGCCTGCCACTCCAGTTCATCGACGGCCGGATACAACGATGTCCGCATCCCGCCAACAGTCGTGCCGGTGTACATCAGCGTCAAGAGCGCCTTGTTGCCGATGGCGCGTTTCGCGGATCGCCCGCGAGCCACCGCCCTGTCCCATGACCGTCGCCCCGAACGCCAGCGCCATCCCCGCCAGTTGGACCGGTGTCAGCGCCTGGCCGAGCGCCGCCCAGCCGACGA
Source organism: Streptomyces sp. HUAS ZL42 (assembly GCF_040782645.1). GTDB lineage: Bacteria > Actinomycetota > Actinomycetes > Streptomycetales > Streptomycetaceae > Streptomyces. Next base: position 6,211,476 of record NZ_CP160403.1, on the reverse strand, counting down.
CGGCCGCGGTCAGCGGCGACAGGGGGCCGAGGAAGGTGACCTGGGTGGCGGTGAGCCGGCCGATGCCCTGGAACCAGAGCCAGTACGCGACCGCCGTGTTCGCCAGCGCGAGGTAGAGGTAGCCGCCGATCGCGGGGCCGTCCAGCGCGGGCGGGGCACCCTCGACGAGAAGCGCGAGCGGGGCGATCAGCAGGCCGCCCGCGGTCAGTTGCCAGCCGGTGAGCGCCAGCGGGCCCACCCCGTCGGGCCGGCCCCACTTCTTGGTCAGGACCGTGCCGGTGGACATGGACACGGTGGAGGCGAGCGCAGCGATCACGCCGAGCGCGTCCAGCGCCCCGGCCGCCTTCAGCACGACCAGGCTGACGCCGAACGCGGCCACGACCCCGGCGAGCAGGGACCGCACGGTCGGCCGCCGGCCCAGCAGTACCGCCGAGAGGCCGACGACGAACAGCGGCCCGACCGAGCCGACGACGGCCGCCATGCCTCCCGGGAGCCGGTAGGCGGAGAGGAACAGGAGGGGGAAGAAGGCGCCGATGTTCAGCGCGCCGAGGACCGCCGCCTTCCACCACCAGGCACCGCGCGGCAGCACCCGGGACACGGCGAGCAGCAGCAGTCCGGCGGGAAGGGCACGCATCAGACCGGTGAACAGGGGGCGGTCGGGCGGCAGCAGCTCGGTGGTGACGGCGTAGGTGGTGCCCCAGGAGACGGGGGCGAGGGCGGTGAGCAGGACGGTCGCGGGCCGTTTCATGGCCGGGTCCCTTCGGAGGAGTCGCGGGTTGCACCGAGAGAGGCGCCGCAGAGGCGGGGGGCGTGCGCCGTCACCGGCGCGGTCGGGGAGGCGTCGGGGCCGGCGCCGCGGGCGACGGTGACCGGCACGGGCCGTACCGCCTCCTCCGGCAGCCGCCGCTCCACGCGGAGCAGCAGGGCCGCGGCCGCCGCCGAACTTAGTAGAAAGTAGCTTAGCTCTAAGCTACTTTCCGTCAAGCCACTTTCTTGCGGGCGAGCGGAACGCGGCCGATACTCCCCTCATGAGCAGCCAGAACCCCGCACCCAGGGCGCCCGGGGACCCGGTCGACGCGATCATCGAGCAGTGGGCCCTCGTACGGCCGGACCTCGACACCCGGGCGATGGAGATCTTCGGCCGTGTCTACCGGCTCGCGCGCGCGATGGGCGACCGGATGGAAAAGGCGTACGCGCGGTTCGGCATCTCCCGCGGCGAGTTCGACGTCCTCGCCACCCTGCGCCGCGCCGGGGAACCGTACACCCTCTCCCCCCGTCAGCTCTCGGCGACGCTGATGCTCACCACCGGCGGCATGACCGGCCGCCTCGACAAACTGGAACGGGCCGGCCTCCTGCGCCGCTCCCCCGACCCGCACGACCGCCGGGCCCTGCAGGTCACCCTGACGGACAAGGGCCTGGAACTGATCGACGAGGCGGTCGGCGCGGGACTCGCCGTCCAGACGGAGGCCCTGACCGCGGCCCTCGACGAGGAGCAGGCCGGCCGACTGGCCGACCTGCTGAGGGAGTTGCTGACGGGGACCGAGAGGCCGTAGTCCGCTCTCAGCCCACGTGGGCGGCGAGAGCCGCCTCGATCGCGGCCGGATCGGCGGCCTCGGCCGCCCAGGCCACGTATCCGTCGGGGCGGACCAGGACGGTCGTACGGCGGTCGCTCGCCCAGCGCTCGACGGTCAGCCTGCCCTTGCGGGCACCCTGGTCGTCGTACGTCTCCCCCTCCTCCGCCTTCGGGGTGATCAGCACGAAGCGGCCGCCACGGAGGGCCTCGTAGAGGCGGCCGCCGTCGGCGAGGGCGACGTCGGGGACACGGGTGCCGGTGAGACGGTGGGCGCCGCGGGGGGCAGCGTACCTGTAGCCGATGCCGGTGATCCGGCCGATGGCCCTGCGGCGGGCCGGGGCTGCGGTGTTCAGGAAGGTCGTGAGAGCCGCGCGGAGGGCCAGGGTCCAGGGGCTCTTGGCCATGGCCAGGCGGACGATGCCGCCGCTGCTGCGCAGGACCGACCTGCCGACCGGGTGCCGTTCGGACTGGTACGTGTCGAGGAGGGTGCCGGGTGCGTGGCCGTTGACCACCTGGGCGAGCTTCCAACTCAGGTTGGCCGCGTCCTGAAGGCCGGTGTTCATACCCTGGCCGCCGGCCGGGGTGTGGACATGAGCGGCGTCACCGGCGAGGAGGACGCGGCCCACGCGGTAGGCGGGCGCCTGGCGTTCGTCGCTGTGGAACCGTGACATCCAGCGGGCGTCGTGCATCCCGAAGTCGCGGCCGAGGGCGAGCCGGGTGACCTCCTTGACCTCGTCGAGGTCGAGGGGCTCGCTGTCGGGGACGTTGCGGGCACGGTTCCAGCCGATCACGCGGTAGTAGCCGTCACCGAAGGGCGCGAGGAAGGCGAAGGCGTCGCCGACGGCGTTGACGGTGAGCAGGGTCTCGGGCTCCTCCGCGAGCCGTACGTCCGCGAGGACGACGGAGCGGATGACCGAGTGGCCGGGGAAGGGCAGCCCGATCGCGCTGCGGACGGCGCTGCGCATCCCGTCGGTGCCGACGACGTAGGCGGCGCGCAGGGTCGCGGTCTGTGCGCCGGGGGTGCGGACCTCGACGGTCACGCCGTCCGCGTCCTGGGTCAGACCGGTCACCTCGGTCTCGTACCGGAACTCCACGCCGGCCTCCACCGCGCGCCGCTCCAGGAGCTTCTCGACCTCGTACTGGGGGATGACGAGGAGGTGGTTGAAGCGGGAGGGGAGGGTGTCGAGGGCCACGGTGAGGCGGCCGAAGAGGCGGAGACGGTCGAGGCGGCGGCCGACCGCCTCGAGGTCGTCGGCGAGACCGCGGGCGTCGAACTGCTCGAGTGTGCGGGCGTGCAGGACGAAGGCGCGGGAGAGGTTGCTGATCTTGTGGGGGCGCTTCTCGAGGAGGGTGACGCGGACACCGGCGACCGCAAGGTCGGCGGCGAGGAGCAGGCCGGTGGGGCCGGAGCCGACGACGATCACGTTGGTGCGGGTGCTGCCAGTGGTGCCGGTCATCTTGGCCTCCTGGGGTGCCAACGCTTGTTGGTCAACACTTGTTGGTCAACGCTCGTTGGCAAACATAGGCGCACTTTCGGGAGGGAGTCAACACTTGTTGGCAAACGCTCGTTGGCCTACGCTTGTTGACATGCCAGCCAGCAAGCCCACGGCCCCGGCCCGGCGCTCCGATGCCACCCGCGCGGCCATCCTCGAAGCCGCCCGGGAGAGGTTCGCCGCGGACGGGTACGAGCGGGCCACCATCCGCGCCATCGCCAAGGACGTCGGCATCGACCCTTCGATGGTGATGCGCTACTACGGCAACAAGGAGGGCCTCTTCGCGGCGGCCGTCGCCGTCGATCTGCGGTTGCCGGAACTGGGCGCGCTGCCCCGGCACGACGTCGGACGGGCGCTCGTGACCCATTTCCTCGCCATATGGGAGGAGAACGAGCAGCTCACCGCCCTGTTGCGGGTCGGGGCGACCAATCAGGCCGGGGCCGAGCGCATGCAGGCGATCTTCCGGGAGCAGCTCCTCCCGGTCGCCCGGACGGTGTGCCCTGATCCGGAGCAGGTGCCGGCCCGGGCCGGGCTCTGCGCGACGCAGTTGCTCGGGCTGGCGCTCACGCGGTACATCCTGCGCCTCCCGGCGGCCGTGGGGCTCAGCCGTGGGGAGGTCGTGGCGTGGCTGGGGCCGACCGTGCAGCGGTATCTGACGGCGCCGAGCCCCTGATCGGCACGCCGAGGGCGCCGACTCGCCCACGTACGGCTGGTGCGCGTACGTGGGAGAGTCGGCGCCCTCGGGAAGCGTGCGGTGCTCGGGGCGGAACGCCCCGTCAGGCCTTCGAGCCGGCCTTGGCCTTCGTCACCCGGTGCGAGGGGTGCGACTTGTCCAGGACCATCACCAGGCCGGTGATGACCGCGAACAGCGCGACCGGGGCCACGAGGTAGAGGCCCAGCGTCTCGATGACGCTCAGGCCCTTGCCGGGGTCGTCGCCGTCGTCGCGGGTGAGCGCGAGCGCGGGGGACGACATGAGCAGCATCATCAGCGTCGTACCGGCGGCAAGGGTGCCGGCGCGCAGGGCGTTCTTCTTGTCCACGGTGCAAAAGTAGCGAACGCGGGATCGGGGCGCGCGTCCGGGGTCGGTATGAGGCGCCCCGTGCGCGAGCGGCCCACTCAGCGACCAGCCGCCCACCACCCGCACCCGGCGGACGACGGTCGGCGCTCACCCCCCGTGCCGCAGCACATCCACCAGCGCGTGCAACCTCGGCGAAGCCGCCAGTTCCTCCAGCGTCACGGGACGGCCCTGCGCGTCCGCGATCGGAAGGCGCCAGTTCGGATACTGGTCCCACGTGCCGGGGAGGTTCTGGGGGCGGCGGTCGCCGACGCCGTCCGGGAGCCAGAGGCCGAGCATGCGGGCCGGGGTGCGGAGCAGGAAGCGGTGGAGGGCCTGGATCTCGGCCTCCTCCGAGGACGTGCCGAGGCCTCCGCCCGTGCCGTCGAGCAGGCCCAGGCGGGCCAGCAGTGCCAGCCACTCCCCCGTGTCCGCGGCCGCCTCCGCGCGTTCCTCCCCGACGGGGCGGGTCAGCAGGCCCAGGCTGTCGCGGAGGTCGACGTGCTCTCCGGTGAGGCGGGCCGCGGTGGGCGGGAGGTCGTGGGTGGTGGCGGTGGCGAGGCAGTCCGCGCGCCAGCGGTCGGGGGGCAGCGGCAGGCCGTCGCCGTCCCAGTCGCGTTCGAACCACAGCACCGACGTGCCCAGCACCCCGCGCTCGCGCAGCGTCTCGCGGACGCCCGGCTCCACGGTGCCCAGATCCTCGCCGATCACCACGGATCCGGCCCGCGAGGCCTCCAGGACCAGGATCGCGAGCATGGCCTCGGCGTCGTAGCGGACGTACGTGCCCTCGGTCGGTGCCTCGCCCTGCGGGACCCACCACAGGCGGAACAGGCCCATGACGTGATCGATGCGCAGGGCGCCGGCGTAGCGGAACAAGGCCCGCAGGAGCCGTCGGTACGGCGCGTAGCCCGACTCCGCCAGTCTGTCCGGTCTCCACGGCGGCAGGCCCCAGTCCTGGCCTCGTGCGTTGAAGGCGTCGGGGGGAGCGCCGACCGACATCCCCGCCGCGAAGTGGTCCTGCTGTGCCCACGCGTCCGCGCCGCCCGGGTGCACGCCCACCGCCAGGTCGTGCACGATCCCGATGGGCATCCCGGCCTCGCGCGCCTCCCGCTGCGCGGCGGTGAGCTGGGCGTCTGTGAGCCACGCGAGACGGGAGTGGAAGTCGACTCTGTCGATCAGCTCCGCCCGGGCGCGCGCCGTTTCCGGCGAGCGGGGGTCCTGGAGGCCTGCGGGCCACCTGCCCCAGTCCGAGCCGTACACCTCCGCGAGCGCGCACCAGGTCGCGTGGTCCTCGAGGGCCTCGCCCTGTTCGGCGAGGAAGTCGGCGTACGCGGCGCGCCGTCCGGGCCCGAGCGGTACCTCCCGCACGAGCTCCAGCGCCTTCCGCTTGAGCTCCCACACCGCGTCCCGGTCGATGAGCGCGTCCTTCTCCAGGACCGCCTCGCGCAGGCGTGCGGCCCGCTCCAGCAGCGAGCGCACCCCCTCGCGGTCCCCGACGTACGCGTACTCGGGGACGTCCTCGACGCGCAGGTGCACGGGGTCGGGGAAGCGGCGGGAGGAGGGGCGGTAGGGCGAGGGATCGGTGGGGGCGCCGGGGACGGCCGCGTGCAGGGGGTTGACCTGGATGAACCCGGCGCCCAGGGCGCGGCCGGCCCAGGCGGTGAGTTCGGCGAGGTCGCCCAGGTCGCCCATGCCCCAGGAGCGCCGGGAGAGGAGGGAGTAGAGCTGGACGAGGAGTCCGTACGAGCGTGACGTCGGCGTGGGCAGCCGGGGCGGGGCGACGACCAGGTGGGCGTCGGCCGTGCGTCCGTCGGGTGCGGTGGCCGTCAACCGGTGGACGCCGAGCGGGAGTTGCGCGGCGGTGGCGCGGGTCTCGCCCTGCTCGGTCTCGATGCGCAGGCGGGTGCCGTCCGGCAGTGCGGCCGTCGCCTCCGGCTCGCCGCCGCTCCAGCACACCACTGTGGGCGGCAGCAGCCGCTCCCGCAGTTCCCGCTCCCGGGCGGCGAGCGCGGCGCGGGTGGCCTCCGGGGTGCCCGCGTCGACGCCGAGGGCGGTCAGGACGCGGGTGACGGCGGCGGCCGAGGCGGCGACCGTACGGTCCGGGGAGGGACTGTAGGAGGTGGCGACGCCGTGCAGCTCGGCGAGCCGGGACAGGTCCTCGCCGGGTGGTGCGGCCGGCCGTGGTGCGGTCATCTACGGCCTCGTGGAGTCGGAGTCCGCGGCGGCGAGCGGCGGTTCGCTGGTGAGGGGTTCGGCGTCGGGCAGCGGGGGTTCGCTGGTCAGCGGGGCCTCGGTGCAGGCGCCCTCGGCGCTGAAGGCGCACAGGTGGGGCTCGGCGGGCTCGATGGGCGGCTCCGCCATGCGTTTGGAGAGGGCCGGGAGCAGAAGGTGTGCCGGTGCGGCCACGTGTTGGCCTCCTTGTCGAGTGCGGCGTTCAACGGGTTACCGCAGCCCTACCCAGCGGGCGCGGCGCCAGACGTCGTACAGCGAACAACGCGCATCTCGTCACATTCCATCCTCCACGCCCTGCGAATTTCCCGATCACTATTCACTCAGTACATGTAGCCAGTACATACTGAGCTCCATGAGCACCCGTCACATCCTGCTGGGCCTGCTCGCGGCGGGGCCGAGCCATGGCTACGACCTCAAGCGACGCCATGACGAACGGTTCCCGCAGGCCCGTCCGCTGGCCTACGGGCAGGTGTACACGACCCTGCAGCGTCTGGTCCGCGACGGCCTGGCGGAGGTCGAGGGCACCGACTCGGACGGCGGCCCGGAGCGGACCGTGTACCGGTCGACCACGGACGGATCGCGCGAGCTGGCCCAGTGGTCGAAAACGGTGGCACCACCGGCACCGTTCGTGACAAACGAGATCTTCGCCAAGGTCGTCGTGTCGATCCTGTCCGGCGGCGACCCGGCCGCCTACCTGCGGGCGCAGCGCGACGCCCACATGGCGCGGATGCGGGAGCTCACGGCCGTCAAGACGGCCCCGGGCGGCGATCTCGCGACCGTGCTCTCGGCGGACTACGCCCTCAACCATCTCGACGCCGACCTCCGCTGGATGACGACCACGGCGGCCCGGCTGATCACTCTGACCGCGGAGGTCGACGCAGCATGAGCAACCACGGGGGTACGACGGTCCCGCGCCTCGCGGCCCGTGACCTCGCCAAGGCCCACGGCAGGACACCGGCCCTGCGCGGCGCCTCGGTCGAGCTGGGCGCCGGCGAGATCCTCGCCGTCACCGGGACCAGCGGCAGCGGCAAGTCCACGCTGCTGCACTGTCTGGCCGGGATCGTCCGGCCGGACGAGGGCACGGTGACGTACGCCGGGGAGCGGCTCGACGAGCTGCCCGAGAAGCGGCTGAGCGAGCTGCGCCGCACGGAGTTCGGGGTGGTGTTCCAGTTCGGGCAGCTGATACCCGAGCTGACGGCCCTGGACAACGTGGCGCTGCCGCTGATGCTGGCCGGAGCCCCGCGCACGGACGCCCGGGAGCGGGCCGGGGGGTGGCTGGAGCGGTTCGGGGTGCGCGGTCAGGGCGAGCTGCGGCCGGGTGAGATGAGCGGCGGCCAGGCGCAGCGGGTGGCACTGGCCCGGGCCCTGGTCACCGGTCCGCAGATCGTCTTCGCGGACGAGCCGACGGGGGCGCTGGACTCGCTGGCGACCGAGCAGGTGATGACGGCCCTGGTGCACACGGCCCGCGAATCCGGCACGTCCGTGCTGCTGATCACGCACGACGCCCAGGTGGCCGCGTACGCGGACCGCGAGGTGCGGCTGAGCGACGGGGTCGTGGCGTCGGCGGGGGTGACGGCGTGAGGACGGTGGATTCCGACCTCCGGATCGCCTGGCAGCTCACCCGGGGCTCCGACCGGCGTGAGTGGTGGCGGGCCGGGCTCACCGCGCTCGGGGCGGCGCTCGCGACCGGATTCGCGCTGGCGGCCGTCGTCCTGGCCGCGCTGCGCGGCAGCTACGACACGGGGCTGGCGCACGGCCTGCTGAACCAGCCCGGCGAACGCACCGGCGTGGTCTTCACCCTGCTGCTGCTCCTGATCCCGGTGCTCGGCTTCCTCGGTCAGACCGCGCGGATCGGCGCCGTCCACCGCGACCGGCGGCTGGCCGGGCTGCGGCTGGCCGGAGCCACGCCCTGGCAGGTACGCCGGATCGCCGCGCTGGAGACGGGCCTTGCCTGCCTGCTGGGCTCGGCGGTCGCCACCGCGGTCGCGACACCGGTCCTGCTCTCCCTGTGGTCCCACCCGACCGTGCTCGCCTGGGCCGGGATCGTCCTGGTCGCCCTGGGTGTGCCCGTGCTGGGCGCGGCGGCGAGTGCGCTGGCGCTGCGCCGGGTGGTGGCCTCGCCCCTCGGCCGGGTACGCCGGGTGCGGCCCACGCGGCCTCCCGGGCGGGCGTTCCTGGCGGTGACCGGGCTGTGCACGATGCTGGTGCTGCTGACCGTCCTGACCCCGGACAACGGTGACGCCCTCACCTCCTCCCTGCCCCAGCTGATGGTCTTCGCCCTGATCCTGCTGGTCGGCGTCGTGGCGGTGTGGCTGACGGGCTGGTCGTCCGGGCTGCTCGGCCGCGTGCTCGCCGTCCGCGCGCGCCGCCCGGCGCCGCTCATCGCGGCGGAACGGCTGCGCGACGACCCGTGGGCGACGGCCCGTACGCACGCTGCCGTACTGCTGGTGACGCTCGTGGGCACGGGCTTCGTCGGCGTACGGCAGGTGCTGCTCGCCGATCTGCGCGCCATGCGCGGCGACGGCTCGCTCGGCATGGACATGGCTTTCTATACGACGGGCATCGATCTGACGGCCGCCGCGATCCTCGTCGCTCTCGCGCTCGTCCTGTGCGGTCTCGCCGTCGGCACCGCCGAGTCCCTGGCCACCCGGCGCCGCGGCCTGGCCGCGCAGACCGCCGCCGGCGTGCCGCGCGGGGTGCTGGTCCGGGCGCTGCTGCTCGAGACCGCGCTGCCGCTGGCGCCCGCGGTGGCGGTGGCGGGCGTGGACGGAATGGCGATCGGCGTCTGGTACGCCTCGCTCACCACGGAGCACACCGTCCCTGCCGTGCCGTATGTGGCGCTGCTGGTGCCGGTAGCGGTGTACGCGTGCTGTCTGCTGGCGGCGGCCACCGCGCTGCCGCTGCTGCGCCGCTCGGTGCACCCGGCGGAACTGCGCTACGTGTGAGCGCCGCACGACCGACCGGTCCCGGGGGCACGGGGGACCCCCGGGGTCGGTTCGCAGCCGTCCGTGTTCACGGCAATGCGAAGGCCCGGATCGTCAGGCGGAGATGCCGTCGATCCGGGCCAAGGCGTCGTCCGCGCCGTACGGCTGCAAGTAGGGCAGCCAGCGCGGGTCCCTATGGCCGGTCCCGATGATGCGCCAGGCGAGGCCGGTGGGCGGAGCTGGTTTGTGGCGCAGCCGCCAGCCGATCTCGACGAGGTGACGGTCGGCCTTCACGTGGTTGCAGCGGCGGCAGGACGCCACCACGTTGTCCCAGACGTGCTTGCCCCCGCGACTGCGCGGGATGACGTGGTCGACGCTGGTTGCGACGCCACCGCAGTACATGCACCGGCCCCCGTCGCGGGCGAACAGCGCCCTACGGGTCAGAGGGACGGGCCCCCGATAGGGAACCCGGACGAATCGCTTGAGCCGGACCACGCTGGGTGCGGGGACTGTGACGGTTGCGCTGTGCATAAAGGCGCCGGACTCCTCGAGGCAGACGGCCTTGTTCTCGAGGACGAGGACGAGCGCGCGGCGGAGCGGTACGACGCCGAGCGGCTCGTACGACGCGTTGAGGACCAGGACATGCGGCACGGATGCCTCCTTGGGCGTCGGCGGCGCGTGGCTCGCGCCGGGACGATCTGCAGTCAGTCTCCCCTCTTGCCTGGTGAACGCGCCACCATCTCCCGGTAACGGGCTGGGAGTGTTTTCGACCACATCTGATTCATCCCCCGGGTCGTGAACGGTTCATCCCTCCAGTTCATCCCCAAGTGAGCGCGGTCTCTCCCCCGGACAACGCAACGATCCACACACAATGCCCCGATAGTGTGGTGAGCCTGCCTTTCCGGTGACCGTTCCGTGACCTTGATCGGCCGCGGACCCTCCGTGACCACCTGCCGGTGGGGCAGACCGCCGCACTGGAGGTACCTGCCGTGTCCTTGTCCGCCGTCCTACTGGCCGCCGGTTCGCCGTCGCCGTCTCCCTCGGAGTCGCCGACCGTGTCCGTCCCGTCCCTCCAGGACGCCCAGGAGAGCGCGACGAACGCAGCCAGCTGGGTCGAGCAGAACTGGTCGACGTGGCTCGCGATCGGGCTCAGAGTCCTGCTGATCCTGGTGATCGCGGCGGTGCTGAGAACGGTGGTACTGCGGGCGATCACCAAGCTGATCGACCGTATGACCCGGACCGTGGAGTCGGTCGACGGCACGGCCCTGAGCGGGCTGCTGGTCAACGCCGAGCGCCGCCGCCAGCGCTCGCAGGCGATCGGGTCCGTGCTGCGCTCGGTGGCGAGCTTCCTGATCCTGGGCACGGCGGCCCTGATGATCCTGGCCACGTTCGAGATCAACCTGGCCCCGCTGCTGGCGTCCGCCGGTGTCGCCGGTGTGGCGATCGGTTTCGGCGCCCGCAACCTCGTCACGGACTTCCTCTCCGGCGTCTTCATGATCCTCGAGGACCAGTACGGCGTCGGGGACCAGATCGACGCGGGTGTGGCCTCCGGCGAGGTCATCGAGGTCGGGCTGCGCGTGACCAAGCTGCGCGGCGACAACGGCGAGATCTGGTACGTCCGCAACGGCGAGATCAAGCGGATCGGCAACCTCTCGCAGGGCTGGGCGACGGCCGGCGTCGACGTGACCGTCAAGGCGTCCGAGGACCTGGACCGGGTCAAGGCCACACTCGACGAGGTCGCGGAGAAGGTGAGCGCGGAGGAGCCCTGGAACGAGCTGCTGTGGGGGCCCATCCAGGTGCTGGGCCTCGACTCCGTCCTCCTCGACTCGATGGTCGTGCGCGTCTCGGGCAAGACGATGCCCGGCAAGGCACTCACCGTCGAGCGCGAACTGCGCTGGCGCATCAAGCGGGCGTTCGACGCGGCGGACATCCGCATCGTGGGCGGTGCCACGGCCCCGGCGGACGAGGAGACCCCGGACCCGACGGCGCTGGTCGCGGCCCCGTCGGTGTTCTCCAACGCGGACTCCCCTCAGGTCGCGGCGGCTTCACCGATCGCGGCGCCGCGGCCGGCGCCTCAGCCGAAGTAGGGCGGCAACGCCGGTCCGCACGCACTCCGCCTCCCACCGCCCCCGCAGGTAACGACTCTGTTGCCTCGGGGGCGTTCTCTATTGACGCCCCCTTCCCGACGGGCTTACCTTCCTGCCACTGGAAGGAAACTTTCCTAACAGTGATCGACGGGTGATCAAGGATGGACTCATCCCCCTGATCGCTGAGAAGCTGGGCAGTTGAAAGGCAGGTGTCGACCCCATGGCAGGAACCGCCGGTACGCCGGGCACCCCGCGCGTCCTGCGCGCCATGAACGACCGCGCCGCGCTCGACCTCCTGCTGGAGCACGGGCCGCTGTCCCGCACGCGGATCGGCAAGCTCACCGGCCTGTCCAAGCCGACCGCCTCACAGCTCCTCGCCCGCCTGGAGGCGGCGGGACTCGTACTCGCGACGGGCACCAGCGAGGGCCGACCGGGCCCCAACGCCCAGCTGTACGAGGTCAATCCGGCCGCCGCCCACGCCGCCGGCCTCGACGTCACCCCCGAACGCGTCCTCGCCGCCGTCGCCGACATCACCGGCCGCACGGTGGGCGAGTACGAGCTGCCCACCCCCGGCAGGCCGTCGGCGAAGTCGGTCGTACGGCAGGTCACCGACGCCCTCGACGGAGCCGTGAAGGCGGCGGGACTGGCCCGGGACGACGTCCACCGGCTCGTCATCGGCACCCCCGGCGCCTTCGACCCCAACACCGGCCGGCTGCGCTACGCCTCCCACCTGCCCGGCTGGCACTCCCCCACCCTCCTCGACGAACTCGCGGCGGCCCTGCCGATGCCGGTCGAGTACGAGAACGACGTCAACCTCGTCGCCGTCGCGGAACAGCGGCTGGGGGCGGCCCGCGGGCACGACGACTTCGTCCTCCTCTGGAACGAGGGCGGCCTCGGCGCCGCCCTCGTCCTCGGCGGGCGGCTGCACCGCGGCTGGACCGGCGGCGCCGGCGAGGTCGGTTTCCTGCCGGTGCCCGGCGCACCCCTGGTCCGCCAGGTCACCAAGGCCAACAGCGGCGGCTACCAGGAGCTGGCCGGTTCGCAGGCGGTCCCCCGACTGGCCCGTGAACTCGGCATCGAGGAGATCCCGTCGGGGCCGTACGCCGAGGTCGCCGCCGCGCTCGTGGCGACGGCCGCGGATCACGGCGGCGGACCGCACCGGGAGCTCCTGCGGGCGTACGCCACGCGGCTCGCCACCGGTCTCGCCTCGCTCGTCTCCGTGCTCGACCCGGAACTCGTCGTCCTCAGCGGCTGCTCGCTGACCTCCGGAGGCGAGGTGCTGCGCGCCCTCGTCCAGGCGGAGCTGGAGGAGCTGGCCGCCGCCAGGCCCCGGCTCGTCGTCGGCGACGTACGCCAACACCCCGTCCTGCGCGGCGCGTTGGAGAGCGCGCTCGCGACGACCCGCGACGAGGTCTTCGACACCTCGCGCTGAACCCCCGTACCACCCCCCTCCTTCGCTCACCTCACCTCACCTCACCCACCTCATCGCCCTGCCCCTGGGAGTCCTCGTCATGCCCACAGCCATACCCGGAGTCGCCCGAAAGGCGGCTTTTGCCCTCACCGCCTCCGTAGCCCTCCTCGCCACCGCCTGTACCGGCCAGTCGGACTCCGGCGCCGCCGACGACGCCTCCAAGGAGACGACGATCAACTTCTGGCACGGCTGGAGCGCGCCGTCCGAGACCAAGGCCATACAGGGCCTGGTGGCCGGATTCGAGAAGGCGCACCCCAACATCCACGTCAAGATCGTCGGCAGCATGACCGACGACAAGGTCAACCAGGCGCTGCGAGCGGGCGGCGACAAGGCCCCCGACGTGGTCTCGTCCTTCACCACGAACAACGTGGGCAAGTTCTGTTCTTCAGGGGCGTTCGTCGACCTCAACCCCTTCTTCAAGAAGGCGGGCATCGACCCGGACACGACCTTCCCGAAGGCGATGAACGAGTACACCCAGTACGACGGCGACCGCTGCACGGCGCCGCTGCTGGGAGACGCCTACGGCCTCTACTACAACAAGACCGCGTTCGAGAAGGCCGGCATCACCAGCCCCCCGAAGACCTGGTCCGAGTTCGAGGCCGACGCCAAGAAGCTGACCGTCAAGAAGGGCGACTCGTACACGCAGCTCGGCGTCATGCCGAACTACCACGGCTGGGAGTTCACCACCGAGCACGTCTTCGCGCAGTGGTCGCCGACGTACTTCGACTCCAGCGGCAAGTCGAACATCGCCAAGGACCCGAAGTTCCAGGCCGGTTTCGAGTTCCAGAAGAAGCTCGTGGACGAACTCGGCGGCTACGCGAAGCTGGAGAAGTACCGCTCCGGACTCGGTGACGAATGGGGCCCCAAGCACCCCTTCCACACCGGCCAGGTGGCGATGCAGCTGGACGGTGAGTGGCGGCTCGGCATGGCTCTGGACGCCAAGCCCACGTTCGAGATCGGGGTCGCCCCGCTGCCCGTGCCGGACGACCAGGCCGACCAGTACGGCAAGGGCTACATCACCGGCACCATCGTCGGCATCCCGTCCACCAGCAAGAAGCAGAACGCGGCCTGGGAGCTGGTCAAGTACATGACCACGAACACGGACGCGGTGGTGGAGTTCTCCAACGCCATCCACAACGTGCCCTCCACGCTGGAGGCCCTGAAGTCGCCGAAGCTGAAGTACGACCCGCGCTTCAAGACGTTCCTGGACATCGCCTCGAACCCGAACTCGACGACCACTCCGGCCTCCGTCAACGGCGGTGTGTACCTCGTGACGCTCCAGAAGCTCGGATACGACTACGAGAGCGGCAAGGTCACCGATCTCAAGGCGGGCCTGGAGAAGACGGCCCGGCAGATCGACACGGACATCGCGCAGGCGAAGTAAGAGTCAGAGAGTCATGACCGCGTACACACTGCGCGCCAAGCGACGGAAGGCGGCGTTCAGGACCGCCGCCTTCCTGTCGCCCTGGCTGATCGGTTTCACCGTCTTCTTCGCCTATCCGCTGATCTCGACGGTCTACTTCTCGTTCATGCACTACGACGGGTTCCGGCCGCCGACGTTCAGCGGGGCGAAGAACTGGATCTACGTCTTCAGGGACTATCCCTACTTCTGGCCCGCGATGCGCAACACGCTGTGGCTGGTCGTGGTGATGGTCAGCCTGCGGGTGGTGTTCGGGCTCGGCGTCGGACTGCTGATCACGAAGATCAAGACGGGTACGGGTGTCTTCCGGACCCTGTTCTACCTGCCGTACCTCGCCCCGCCCGTGGCCGCCACGATGGCCTTCGCCTTCCTCCTCAACCCCGGTACGGGACCCGTCAACTCGATCCTCGAGAAGACCGGCATCCCGGCTCCCGCCTGGTTCAACGACCCCACCTGGTCCAAGCCCGCCCTCACCCTGCTCGCCCTGTGGGGCATCGGCGACCTGATGGTCATCTTCATGGCCGCGCTGCTCGACGTGCCGCAGGAGCAGTACGAGGCCGCCGAACTGGACGGCGCGTCGGCCTGGCAGCGGTTCCGCTACGTGACGCTGCCGAACATCTCGCCGATCGTGATGTTCGCGGTGGTCACGGGCGTCATCCAGACCATGCAGTACTACGCCCAGCCGCTGATCGCCGGAAAGGTCGCCTCGGGTGTCATCCAGGGCGCCGGCACCAACTTCGAGCCGGGCTACCCGGAGAACTCGACCTGGACACTGCCCCAGCTCGTCTACAACCTCGGCTTCCAGCGCTTCGACTACGGCTCCGCCTGTGTGGTCGCGCTCGTGCTGTTCGCCCTGTCCATGGTGTTCACCGCGTTCCTGATGCGGCGCCGGGGCGGTCTCATCCAGGCAGGTGACTGACCATGACCCAAGTACTGGACAAGCCGGTGCAGTTGAGCGCCCCGGACAGCACCGCCGAGCGCACCGCACGCCGCAGGGCGTTCCTGGAGTGGATCGCCGTCCACTCCCTCGGCGTCGCCGCCGCGCTCTTCTTCACGCTCCCCTTCGTGTTCGTGTTCCTGACCTCGCTGATGAGCGACAGCCAGGCGCTCAGCCGCGATCTGATCCCGCACACCTGGGAGTGGGGCAACTACCAGAAGGTCTTCGACACCCCGGGCTTTCTGACCTGGTGGAGGAACACGCTGTTCTACGCCGGCCTGGGCACCGTCCTCACGGTCGTGTCGTCGCTCCCGGTGGCGTACGCGCTGGCCAAGTTCCGCTTCCGGGGCCGCAATCCGGCCATGATGCTCGTCATCTCGATGATGATGCTGCCGCCGCAGGTGATCATCATCCCGATGTACCTGTTCTGGGCGAAGCAGCTGGACCTCTCGGGCACGCTGTGGCCGCTGATCATCCCCATGGCGTTCGGTGACGCGTTCTCCATCTTCCTGCTGCGGCAGTTCCTGCTGACCATCCCGAACGAGTACCTGGACGCGGCGAAGGTCGACGGCTGCGGGGAACTGCGGGCGCTGCTGAGGGTGGTCGTGCCGATGGCGAAGCCCGGGATCGCCGCCGTGGCCCTGTTCCAGTTCTTCTACGCCTGGAACGACTACTTCGGGCCGCAGATCTACGCCTCCGAGAACGCCGGGGCATGGACCCTGAGTTACGGCCTCGAGTCCTTCAAGGGCATGCACCACACCGACTGGAACCTGACCATGGCCGCGACCGTGCTGGTCATGGCCCCCGTGATCCTCGTGTTCTTCTTCGCCCAGAAGGCATTCGTCGAGGGCGTCACGCTCACCGGAGTGAAGGGTTAAGCAACCATGAAACTCACCGTGGTCGGCGGAGGCTCGACCTACACACCGGAACTGATCGACGGCTTCGCACGCCTGCGCGACACCCTGCCCATCGGGGAACTGGTCCTGGTCGACCCGGCGACGGACCGCCTGGAGCTGGTGGGCGGGCTGGCCCGGCGCATCTTCGCGCGGCAGGGGCACCCGGGCCGGATCGTGACGACCGGCGACCTGGACGCGGGCGTGGACGGCGCGGACGCGGTGCTGCTCCAGCTCCGTGTGGGCGGGCAGGCGGCGCGTGAGCGGGACGAGACCTGGCCGCTGGAGTGCGGCTGCGTGGGACAGGAGACGACCGGAGCGGGCGGCCTGGCGAAGGCGCTGCGCACGGTGCCGGTGGTCCTGCACATCGCGGAACGGGTCCGCCGTACGAACCCGGGCGCCTGGATCATCGACTTCACCAACCCGGTAGGGATCGTGACCCGGGCGCTGCTGGAGGCGGGCCACAAGGCGGTCGGCCTGTGCAATGTGGCGATCGGATTCCAGCGGAAGTTCGCGGGGATGCTGGGCGTCGCGCCCTCCGACGTCCACCTGGACCACGTGGGCCTCAACCACCTCACCTGGGAGACCGGCGTCCGCCTCGGCGGCCCCGAGGGCGAGGACGTGCTGTCCGGGCTGCTGGCCGGGCACGGCGATTCGATCGCGGCCGGCCTGCACCTGCCCCGGCCGCTGCTGGACAGCCTCGGCGTGGTCCCCTCGTACTACCTTCGCTACTACTACGCGCACGACGAGGTGGTGCGGGAACTGCGAACGAAGCCGTCGCGGGCCGCGGAAGTGGCCGCGATGGAACGGCAGTTGCTGGAGATGTACGGCGACCCGGCGCTGGACTCGAAGCCGGAGCTGCTGGCCAAGCGGGGCGGCGCCTACTACTCGGAGGCGGCGGTGGACCTTGCGGCGGCGCTGCTGACCGGCTCCGGAACCCCGTACCAGGTGGTCAACACGTACAACAACGGCACGTTGCCGTTCCTGCCGTCCGACGCGGTGATCGAGGTGCAGGCGGCGGTGGGGCCGAAGGGCGCGACCCCGCTGCCCGTCACCTCGGTCGACCCGCTGTTCGCGGGGCTGATGGCGAACGTGACGGCGTACGAGGGGCTGGCCCTGGAAGCCGCCCTGCACGGTGGCCGCGACCGCGTCTTCCGCGCGCTCCTCGCCCACCCCCTCGTCGGCCAGTACGAGTACGCCGACGCCCTCACCGACCAGCTGATCGCACACAACCGGGAGCACCTCGCGTGGGCCTGACGGCAAGTGTCCTGGCCATCGACGCCGGCAACAGCAAGACCGACGTCGCCGTCGTGGCGGCGGACGGAGAGGTTCTCGGCACGGCCCGCGGCGGCGGCTTCCGGCCGCCGGCCGTGGGGGTGGACGCGGCGGTGGACGCGTTGGCGGAGACGGTGGGCCGGGCGTACGAGTCGGCCGGCGTCGTCTCCGTCACGCACGTCTCGGCCTGCCTGGCCAACGCGGATCTGCCCGTGGAGGAGGAACAGCTGGCGGCCGCGCTGCACGCACGCGCGTGGGGCGGGTCGGTGGAGGTCCGCAACGACACGTTCGCGATCCTGCGGGCGGGCGTGGCCGAGCCACGGGGCGTGGCGGTGGTGTGCGGCGCGGGCATCAACTGTGTCGGCATGCGCCCCGACGGCCGTACGGCGCGTTTCCCGGCGCTCGGCCGTGTCTCAGGGGACTGGGGCGGCGGCTGGGGGCTGGCGGAGGAGGCCGTGTGGCACGCGGCGCGGGCGGAGGACGGACGGGGCGTTCCCACGGCTCTCGCCCGCACGCTGCCGGCCCACTTCGGGCTGCCCTCCATGTACGCGTTGATCGAGGCGCTGCACCTGGGACACATCGAGCCCGCCCGGCGCCACGAGCTGACCCCCGTCCTCTTCGCCACGGCGGCCGACGGCGACGGGGTCGCCCGCGCGATCGTCGACCGGCTGGCGGAGGAGGTGGTGACCATGGCGACGGTGGCGCTGTCCCGGCTGTCCCTCCTGGAGGAGGAGACGCCGGTGTTGCTGGGGGGTGGTGTGCTGTCGGCGCGGCACGCACAACTGGACGACGGGGTACGGACGTTGCTGGCGGAACGCGCACCGAAGGCGGTGCCGAGGGTGGTACGGGCACGTCCCGTACTGGGGGCGGCGCTGCTGGGGCTGGACCGGGTGGGGGCGGGTCTCGAGGTGCAGGAGAGGGTGCGGGCGTATTACGAGGCGTGAACGCCGGCTCTGGTGCCGTCGGGGTGGGCCACGCAAGCCGGCGCTGACGGGGTGCCACCCGCGCCCACCCTCCCACGCCCTTAAGGCAGTGGGGGAGGCACGATTGCCCGCGGACACACGGCATGGCTGAGCTCCGGTCCGCAACCATCCAGCCCCGTCCGGCGTTTGAGGGCGAGGCCCGTTCCGAGCCGAAGCGGATGGCGCCCCGCCGAGTGGTTCAGCCGGGGCAGCCCTCGCGATGTCGCAGGTCACGGCGGTGATCGGCCCGGCACCGGGGCGCCGGGCAGAGCGTGCCGTCCCTGACCGGCTCCCGCAGCGACCCCGAGACCCGGCCCCGTCTGCCGACCACAAGCCATCCGGACCAGTGCAGCCCGCATGGCTGCACCACTCGGCGCGACGCCACCCCGAAGCGGGGTCTGGGGGTGCGGCCCCAGGGAACCGAACAGATTCTCACGGCGTATTCATGGGCAGGGGGTGATCCGGGACGCTGCTCAGCCGCCGGCAGGCATTCCGCTGCGATTGGATCAAGATCCAGTGAAGGCCGGTGCGCATATCAGCCCCGGCAGCGATACTTGCGGCGACGAATGACCATGGGGGAGGTCAGCAGTGACAAATCCGCCGAAGAGCAGTGCGGCACCACCGGGCCGGTCCGGCGTGCCCACCATGCCCGCCGTTCCACCGCAACCGGGGCCACCCGGCACGGCGCAGGGCACCCCCACCCCGGCCCCACCGCCGGAGCCCCGCCGCACCGCGTTCGCCGAGGGCGTCGACAGGCTGCGCGCCGCCGCGACCACCGAGCCCGGCAAGCTCCGCATCATCGGCGCCGTGCTCGCCCTCCTCGTCGTCGGCTTCGGCGCGGTGACCGCCTGGCAGACGGCCGACCGCGCGGCAGCCGCCGACGACGTGCTGCACAAGAGCCAGCCCCTCAGCTCCGCCGCGGCCGACATCTACCGCTCACTCGCCGACGCCAACACGATGGCCGCCAGCGGCTATCTCGCGGGCCTGCAGGAGACCAAGGCCACCCGCGAACGGTACGAGGAGGACGTGCGCACGGCCGCCGCCAAGCTCGTCACGGCCGCCGCCAACTCCGAGCCGGGCTCCCCCGCGGCGGACACCATCGCCAAGCTGAACAAGCTCCTGCCGGAGTACAAGGGCCTGGTGGAGACGGCCCGCGCCAACAACCGTGAGGGCTTCCCGGTCGGCGGCGCCTATCTGCGGCTGGCCAACGACACCATGCAGAACCAGATGCTCCCCGAGGCCGAGGAGCTCTACAAGAACGAGAACCAGCGCCTGCGCTCCGACTACGCGGACGCGACGCCGTACCCGTGGGCGGCGATCGGCCTGGGCGTCCTCGCGCTGGGCGCGCTGACCTGGGGCCAGCGGCGCAACTACCTGCGCACGAACCGCGTCCTGAACCACGGCCTGGTCACCGCCACCGCCACGACGGCCGTCGTCCTGCTGTGGGTGGTCGTCGGCCACAGCGTCGCCCGCGCCGGCCTCGACGACTCCTACGACCACGGCGTGCGCTCCCTGAACGTGCTGCACGACGCCCAGATCGCCTCCCTCAAGGCCCGCAGCGACGAGAACCTGACCCTGGTCAGCCGTGGCGCGGAGACGAAGACGCTGCCGAACGACAGGGTCGTGGACGCCTTCGACTACCTGTACGACGAGGCGATCTCGGACCTCGCCGAACAGCTCGACCGGGCCGACGCCCTGGCCGACGACTCGGCGGGCCGGGAGCCCGTGAAGGTGGCGAACAGCTCCATGAAGGAGTGGAAGCTCCGCAATTCCAAGGCCCGTTCGTTCAACGACTCGGGCGAGTACCAGCAGGCCCGCGACCGGGTCATCGGCGCCGACAAGGAACAGTCGACGAGCGTGTGCTTCGACAACGTCGACAAGTCCCTGACGCAGGCGCTGGCACACGAGACGGACGAGTTCGAGAAGGCCGCCGGTGACGGCCTGGACGCGATGACCGGCCTGACCGTCGGTTCCGCGGTGCTCGCGGTGCTCGGCGCGGCCGGGGCGGTGCTGGGCATCGGGCGCAGGCTGTCGGAGTACCGGTGAAAGGGGGCGTGACGATGCGAACACGCGACGACTCTGTTCTCCTCCGGGGCGCTGGGAGCCTGTGCGCGCCCCTTTGGCGGCGGGCCAGGGCCGGTCTGCGGGGCTGGGGCGGAGTGGGGGCGATGGCGGCCGTGTGCGCCCTCGCGCTCGCCCTCGTCCTGCTGCTGCCGCTCACCCAGCCGCACGGCGGTGGTGGTGCGGACCTCGGCGGCCAGAAAGTGGCCAAGGGCAGCCGGACCAAGGCCGCCACGTGCGACGAGAGCACCGTCCAGGACCAGAGCCCGGCCCCGTCCGACGCCGACGGCATCACGATCGACGCCATCAAGAAGCGCGGCTATCTGTCGGTGGGCGTCGACCAGAACAGCTACCGCTGGGGCTACCTCAACCCGAACAACCCCTCCGGCGAGCTGGAGGGCTTCGACATCGACCTCGTCCACGCCATCGCCCGGAACATCTTCGGCGACGACACCAAGGAACGGATCCAGTTCCGGGCCATCCCCACCAACCAGCGCGTCCCCGCGATCCAGAGCGGCCGCGTCGACATGGTGGTCCGCACGATGACGATCACCTGCACCCGTCTGGAGCAGGTCGCGTTCTCCGCCCCGTACTTCAAGACCGGCCAGCAGGTGCTCGCCCCGAAGACCTCGACGATCAAGGGCTACGACGCCACGCTCGCCGGCAAGAAGATCTGCTCGGCGAAGGGCTCGACGGCCCACGACAAGCTGGACGCGGACAAGAAGGCCGGCAAGATCCCCTCGACCACGGACATCGACACCCAGGTCCCCAACCAGCTGGACTGCCTGGTGCGGCTGCAACTCGCCCAGGTGGACGCCGTGGTGACCGACGGCGCGCTGGCCGCGAGCCAGGCCGCGCAGGACCTGACGGTGCAGCTGAAGGGCACCACATTCACCACCGAGTACTACGGCGTGGCGATGAAGAAGGGCGCCACCGATCTGGTACGCCGGGTCAACCGGATACTGGAGACGTACCGCGCCGACGGTTCCTGGAAGGCGTCGTACGACAAGTGGCTGTCCGCGACGCTGGGTACGAAGTCGGAGTCGGCGACCCCGCCGGCGGCCCGCTACAAGTGACCGGCGGCAGGCGGGCGTACAACTGAGGGCACACCCCACAACACAGCAGCGAGAGGTGATCGATGGGCGTCACGGGACCCCCTGGGCCGGTGATGGACCGGGACGAGGTGGACCGTGCGCTGGCGCGGCTCGGCGCGGAGCACGAGGCGATCGAGACCTCGCTCCTCGCCCTGCAGGACCACGCGGGCCGCAGACTCCTCGAAGGGGCCGAGCTCACGGGCGTCACCAAGGAGCGCTGGACGGCCGCGGACGCGTCGATCACGCTTCTGTGGGCGTACTTCGACGCGTACGCGGACGCCCTGCGCAGCGCCCGCGAGATCCGCTCGCGCCGCCGCTGGTCGAGCCGTGAGGATTTGGTGGAGCTCACCGAGCTGCTGCGCGGCGAGTCCGTCACGGTCGCCGGCTCCGCGACGGCGACCGCCAACGCGCCGACGCTGCACGGCGGATCGAGCAAGCTCAGCGAACAGTTCTCGCTGGCCGCCCTGGTCGACCGGATGAACGAGCTGTACGCGTCGTCGCTGGACATGGTCGTCGCCGCCGACGCGGTCTGGTCGGCGCTGCCCGCCCGTATCGATTTACTCGCCGCGGAGCTCCAGCGCACCCGCCGGCTCGCGCACTCCGTCGGCGTGCGCCCCGGCGAGCATCCGGCGGGCGACGACCTCGAGCGCATCACGCGGACCCTGACGTCCCTGCGCGAGCAGGTCGTCTCCGACCCGCTCGCCTTCTGGGTGCCCGCCCAGGGCAGTTCGGCACCGGGCGGCGGCCGGCCGGACACCACGGTGTACGACCGTGAGGCGCGCGCCCTGGAGGACGTGCGCCGGGAGATCGACGCTGTCTTGACGGTCCGCCAGGACGCCGAGCAGCGGCTGGTCAGGCTGCGGGACGTGCTCTCCCGCGCGGACCGCACGCTCGCCGAGGCGCGCGCCGCGCGCGGCGAGGTCCTGGCGAAGATCGCCGCCACGGAGGTGCCGGTGGTCAGCGGACCGCCGACCGTGCTGCAGGAGCAGCTGGCGACGGCCGCCGAGTACCGCAGACAGGCCCAGTGGCATCGCCTCTCCCCGCTCCTGGAGTCCCTGGAGCAGAAGGCGGAGGACGAACTGCTGCGCGCCCGCGAGTCGTTGACCGCGGTCACCGCGCCCCTGGCGGTCCGTGCGGAGCTGCGCGGCCGCCTCGACGCGTACAAGGCGAAGGTCGCCCGGCACGGCCTCGCCGAGGACCCGTTCCTCATCGAGCGGTACGACGCCGCGCGCCGCATGCTGTGGAGCGCGCCCTGCGACCTGCGCGTCGCCGAACAGGCCGTGCTGCGCTACCAGCAGGCGGCGGCCGAACTGCTCGGCACCCCGCGCGTGCCGCAGCAGCACGGACCCGAGGATCGAAGGGGGCCCGGGGCGTGAGCGAGAAGGGGGTTGGAGCGCCATGAGTCAGGCAGGGCAGACATGTCAGCGGCCGGACTGCGAGGGGTCGTACGAGGACGTGGGCGGCGGCGAGCTGTACTGCGACACCTGCGGCCTCGCACCGGTCGTCTCCGCGGGCGGCGTGGTCGGCTCGCCCCCGACCGGCGGCTCGGGCGCCGGCAAGGGCTCCGCGGGCAGCGCCAGTTCACGCTCCACCCGCGGCAGCTCCCGTACGTCGTCGCAGTCGTCGAAGTCGCGGCGCTCGGTGTCGGGACGCCTCTCGCGCTCCCTGTCCGGCCGTTCCTCGGGCCGCTCGGTGTCGGTGCGCAGCTCCGGTTCGAGCGCCGGCTCCTCCGGGCGGGCGCGGCTGGGCGTCGGCCTGGTCACGGTCCCCCAGGTGCCGCGGCCCGATCCGCGCGAGATGGTCCTGGAGAACCCGGAGGTGCCGGAGCGCAAGCGGTTCTGCTCGCGCTCGGACTGCGGGGCGCCGGTGGGGCGTTCGCGCGGTGACCGGCCGGGGCGCACGGAGGGTTTCTGCACCAAGTGCGGGCACCCCTATTCGTTCGTCCCGAAGCTGAAGGGCGGCGACGTGGTGCACGGCCAGTACGAGGTCGTGGGCTGTCTGGCGCACGGCGGCCTCGGCTGGATCTACCTGGCCGTCGACCGGGCGGTCTCCGACCGCTGGGTGGTGCTGAAGGGCCTGCTGGACACGGGCGACCAGGACGCGATGGCCGCCGCGATCTCCGAACGGCGCTTCCTCGCCGAGATCGAGCACGCCAACATCGTGCGGATCTACAACTTCGTGGAGCACCTGGACCAGCGGACGGGTTCGCTGGACGGGTACATCGTCATGGAGTACGTCGGCGGCAAGTCGCTGAAGGAGATCGCCAACGACCGCCGCACACCGGACGGGAAGCGCGACCCGCTGCCGGTGGAGCAGGCCTGTGCCTACGGCATCGAGGCTCTTGAGGCCCTCGGCCATCTGCACAGCCGCAACCTGCTGTACTGCGACTTCAAGGTCGACAACGCCATCCAGACCGAGGACCAGCTCAAGCTGATCGACATGGGCGCGGTGCGCAGGATGGACGACGACGAGTCGGCCATCTACGGCACCGTCGGCTACCAGGCTCCGGAGGTCGCGGAGGTCGGCCCGTCGGTGGCGTCGGACCTGTACACGGTCGGGCGGACGCTGGCGGTGCTGGCCTTCGACTTCCAGGGCTACACGAACGTCTTCGTGGACTCCCTGCCCGACCCCGACAACATCGAGGTCTTCCGCCAGTACGAGTCGTTCTACCGCCTCCTGGTCCGCGCCACCGACCCGGATCCGGCCCGCCGGTTCGCCTCCGCGCAGGAGATGGCCGAGCAGCTGACGGGTGTGCTGCGGGAGGTCGTGTCCCTGCAGACGGGGCGCGCACGGCCGTCGCTGTCGACGCTGTTCGGGCCCGAACTCAAGGTCACGGACGCCGAGCTGTTCCCGAAGCTGGACGGGGAGGTCTCCCGGCTGGGGGCGCGGGTGGTGCCCAACCGCCGTCCGTCTCCCGCCGGTTCGGTCGGGAGCGCCGCGGCCGCGATCGCTCCCCGGCTCGTCAAGTCCGTCGAGTCCTCCGCCGCGGCGCTCGCGTTGCCCGTCCCCCGGGTCGATCCGACCGACCCCAACGCCGGTTTCCTGGCGGGCCTGATGGCCTCCGCGCCGGGTGAGCTGATCACCGCGCTGCAGGCCGCGTCCACGAGCTCCCCCGAGCTGCGGTTGCGCGAACTGCGCGCGCGGCTGGAGATGGGCGAGTCGGACGGTGCCGTCAGAGCGCTCGAGGAACTCGAGGCCGACCACCCGGACGACTGGCGGGTCGTCTGGTACCGCGGCGTGGCCGCCCTGGTCACCGGCGACCACGAGAGCGCCGCACTCGCCTTCGACGCGATCTACGACGCCTTCCCCGGCGAGCCCGCGCCCAAGCTGGCGCTCGGCCTGTGCGCGGAGGTGCTCGGCCAGCTGGACAACGCCGCCGAGTACTACCGCCTGGTGTGGGCGACCGACCCGAGTTATGTGAGCGCGGCGTTCGGCCTGGCCCGCGTCCGGCTCGCGGCCGGGGACCGCCGTGGCGCCGTGCAGACGCTGGAGTCCGTGCCGGAGTCGTCCATCCACTACACGGCCGCGCGGGTGGCGGCCGTACGGGCGCGACTGCGGCAGCGTACGGCCGTCGCCACGGATGCCCCGTTCCTGGAGGACCTGACGGCCGCCGCGGGCCAGGTCGAGGCGCTGGACGCGTACGGCCTGGACCCGACGCGCCGGGAGCAGTTGTCCGCGGAGGTGCTCGGCAGTGCCCTGGACTGGATACTCTCCGGTGGCCAGGACACCGCCCCGGCCGCCCGGCGGGTACTGCTCGGCAGCGACCTGGACGAGCGGGGTCTGCGCTTCGGCCTGGAGCGCTCGTACCGCACGCTGGCCCGGCTCGCGACCGGCGGCGAGGAGAGGATCGACCTGGTGGAACGTGCCAACCGTTACCGCCCCCGGACGTGGGTGTAGTTGATGTCGCAGATGCCCCAGCAGGCAGCTCTGTCGAAGTGCCCGAGCTGCGAGTGGCCGCTCGAGTCGGGTGACCGTTTCTGCGGTGCGTGCGGTTACGACCTGTCCGCCGTACCGCCGCTGCCGGACGACCAGCCGACGCTCACCATGAACGGCGCGGGGGCGCAGCCGCCCTCCCCCGGGCCCCCGGAGTCCTGGCCGGGCGCCGCCGAGCCGGGCGGCTCGGACACCCCGCCGACCGTGCACCTGCCGGCCGACCTGCGGGGCACGGACTCGGGAGCCTTCCCGCTGCCGCCGCACGCGCCGCAGTCACCCGCGGGCACCCCGCCGCCACCCACCGGCTCGCCCGTCTCACCGGCCACCGGCGTGCGGTTCGACCGCCCGCCGGAGCCCGAGGAGTACGCGCTGCAGGCACCGGACCCGCGCGTGGCCGCCGATGCCGCCGCCGCGGCGGCGGAGGCCAAGGTGTGCGTGGCCTGCCGCGCGGGCCGAGTCGACAGCGACGGCTACTGCGAGAACTGCGGGCACGCCCAGCCGCGCGAACGCGACCACATGGAACAGGAGTCCGGTCCGGCCGCCGCCGTGAGCGACCGGGGCCTGCGCCACCACCGCAACGAGGACGCGTTCGCCCTCGGCAACGCGGCGCTGCCCGACGGCACGGCCGCCGCCCTGGCCATCGTCTGCGACGGCGTGTCCTCGGCGACCCGCCCGGACGACGCCTCGCTGGCCGCTTCGCAGGCGGCGAGCGACACCCTGCTCACGGCCCTGCCACGGGGTGCGCACCCGCAGCAGGCCATGCACGACGCGATCGTCGCCGCCTCCCAGGCGGTCAACGCGCTGGCCCAGGAACCCGCGACGGCCCGCGAGCACGCCCCGCACCAGAACGCCCCCGCCTGCACCTTCGTCGGCGCGGTCGTCACCCCGACCCTGCTCGTCGTCGGCTGGGTGGGAGACAGCCGCGCCTACTGGGTGCCGGCGGACCGCAGTGCGCCCCCGGCCCGGCTCACCGAGGACGACTCGTGGGCCGCGCAGATGGTCGCCGCCGGACTGATGAACGAGGCGGAGGCCTACGCCGACGAGCGCGCCCACGCGATCACCGGCTGGCTCGGCGCGGACGCCTACGAACTGGAGCCGCACACCGCTTCCTTCAAACCGGACCGGCCGGGTGTAGTGGTGGTGTGCACGGACGGCCTGTGGAACTACGCGGAGGCGGCCGAGGAGATGGCGCAGGCCGTCCCCCTCGACGCGGCCGTACGCCCCCTGCACAGCGCCCGGGTCCTGGTCGGCCACGCCCTGGACGGCGGCGGCCACGACAACGTAACAGTGGCCGTCCTTCCGTTCCCGGCCCCTCCGCAGGGGGCAGGATCGGCCTGAGGCCGCAGAAATCCGCACATTGCACACGGGGAAGCAGCGACGGACCGGAGGGGACCGGTCCGTCCACACTCAACGCCCCACGAACGTGGGGTTTTTCGAGGGGGATTCGATCAGGCATGGCCAATTTCTCGAAGTCGAACGTGCCGCAGTTCTCGATGGACGTCTACCAGAACGAGTACCTGCCGGAGGGCGGCCGCGAGGTCAACGCGATCGTCACGGTGACCGCGACCGGCGGCGGCACGGTCGGAAGCGCGGTCGCCTCACCCCACCTCTACGCGCCGGGACAGGGCCCCTCCGCGGCCGTGGCGATCATGGTGGACTGTTCGGGTTCGATGGACTACCCGCCCACCAAGATGCGCAACGCCCGCGACGCCACGGCGGCCGCCGTCGACACCCTGCGCGACGGCGTGCACTTCGCGGTGATCGGCGGCACCCACGTGGCCAAGGAGGTCTACCCCGCAAACGGGCGCCTCGCGGTCGCCGACGCCACCACCCGTGACCAGGCCAAGCAGGCCCTGCGCAAGCTCAGCGCGGGCGGCGGCACCGCCATCGGCACCTGGCTGCGCCTCGCCGACCGGCTGCTGTCCTCGGCCGACGTCGCCATCCGGCACGGCATCCTGCTCACCGACGGCCGCAACGAACACGAGTCGCCGCAGGACCTCAAGGCGGCCCTCGACTCGTGCGCCGGGCGGTTCACCTGTGACGCGCGCGGCGTGGGCACCGACTGGGAAGTGAAAGAAGTCACAGGAATCGCCTCCGCGCTGCTCGGCACCGCCGACATCGTCGCCGACCCGGCCGGCCTCGCCGCCGACTTCACGCAGATGATGGAGACGGCCATGGGCAAGGAGGTCGCGGACGTCGCCCTGCGGGTGTGGACGCCGGTGGGCACGACCATCAAGTTCGTCAAGCAGGTCGCGCCGACGGTCGAGGAGCTGACCGACCGCCGCACCGAGGCGGGCCCGCGCGCCGGCGACTACCCCACCGGTTCCTGGGGAGACGAGTCCCGTGACTACCACGTATGCGTCGAGGTCCCGGTCGCGGCCATCGGCCAGGAGATGCTGGCGGCCCGTGTCTCGCTGGTCGTTCCGCAGCCCGACGGCACCGCGCAGAACCTTGGCGCCCAGGGTCTCGTACGGGCCGTGTGGACCGACGACATGGCCGCCTCGACGTCGATCAACCCTCAGGTCGCCCACTACACCGGCCAGGCAGAACTGGCACAAGTCATCCAGCAGGGGCTCGATCTGCGCAAAGCGGGAGATGTCGATGGAGCAACGGCCAAACTGGGCAGGGCCGTTCAGCTCGCGAGTGTCTCCGGCAACGCCGATACTGCGAAACTGCTTGCGAAGGTGGTGGACGTGGTCGACGCCGCGACAGGTACTGTGCGACTGAAGGCGAAGGTCGCGGAGGCCGACGAGATGACCCTCGAGACCCGGTCCACAAAGACTGTTCGTGTAAAGAAGTGACCCAGTAGGAACCGAAGGAAAGGGGGAAGCGCCGACATGCCGACCTGCCCGAACGGACACCAGTCGGGTTCCGACGACTGGTGCGAGGTCTGCGGTCACCGCATGGCCGGTGCCGTACCTCCGCCCCCTCCGCCGCCCCCGCCCGGCGGTGGCTACGGTTTCCCGCCGCCCGGCGGTTCCGGTGCCCCCGGCCCCGGCGGACGCCCGCACCTGTCCGCCGTACCGGACCACGAGCCGGAGCTCTGCCCGCAGTGCCGCACGCCCCGTGAGGGCGGTGCGCCGTTCTGCGAGGAGTGCCGGTGGAACTTCCTGACGAACACGGCGACGTCGTACACCCCGGCCGCCCCGCGCCCGTCGGCGCCCGGCCCGGGCCCGCGCTACCCGCAGGGACCGGGGCCGTCGTACGGCGGTGGCGACTCGTTCGACTACCAGAGCTCCCGCCCGTCGCAGGTGAACCGGCCCGCCGAGCCGATCCCCTTCGGGGGTGAGCCGTCGGGTCCGGCCGGACCGCCCGGGCCTCCCGGCCCGCCCCCCGGTCCCTTCGGTGCCGATCCCTCCCGTCCGGTCCCGCCGCCGCCCGGGCCGACGCCGCCCGGTCCGGGTGCGACCGGTGGCGCCCCCTCGGCGTTCCAGCCCTCCGGTCCGGGTGCGACCAGTGGCGCTCCCTCGGCGTTCCAGCCCTCCGGACCCGCCCCGACCGGCGGCGCTCCTTCGGCGTTCCAGCCCTCCGGACCGGGTCAGACGGGTGGCGCCCCCTCGGCGTTCCAGCCCTCCGGTCCGGGTCAGACGGGTGGCGCCCCCTCGGCCTTCCAGCCCTCCGGTCCGGGTCAGACGGGTGGCGCCCCCTCGGCCTTCCAGCCCTCCGGACCCGCCCCGACCGGCGGCGCTCCCTCGGCGTTCCAGCCGTCCGGCCCGTCGGCCCCGCCCGGGTACCCGCAGGAGACCGGCCGGCCGCCGCAGCCCGGCGGTCAGTCCTTCGGCGGGGGTGACGACGACTGGGTGATCTCCCCGCCCTCGAACAGCGGCCCCGGCGGCCCCGCCCAGGGTGGCGGCTACGGCTACCCGCAGCCCGGCGCCGGCCAGGCCCCGCCCGGCTTCCCGCAGGCACCGCAGCAGCCGGCGACGTGGATGGCGACCATAGGCCCGGACCGCGAGTACTTCATGGCGATGATGCAGCGCTCGGGGCCGGAGGCCGCGGGGCTCAACCTGCCCGCGTACTCGCCGGAGCAGCAGCGCACGCTGACCGGCAACCAGATCACCATCGGGCGCCGCCGCCACTCCACCGGCGAGACCCCCGACATCGACCTGTCGGTGCCGCCGGAGGACCCGGGCGTCTCGCACCAGCACGCGGTGCTGGTCCAGCAGCCGGACGGCAGCTGGGCGGTCGTCGACCAGAACTCGACGAACGGCACGACGGTCAACGGCTCGGAAGAACCGATCCAGCCCTTCGTTCCGGTACCGCTGCAGGACGGGGACCGGGTGCACGTGGGCGCCTGGACGACGATCACGATCCGGCGAGGCTGAACCCCGGCCCGGGGAGGGGCCAGACGTAGGGCCCCTCCGGGTCGTCCAGCCACGCCCAGGCGCGGCCGCCGCCGACCGTGAGGCCGTACCGCTCACGCTGCGGCATGCCCTCGCGCTCCCACAGCGCGTGCGCCTCCTGCGGATCGAGGCTGCCGCGCGTCAGAGCCAGCAGGAACCGGAACAGCTCGTGGTCCCTGGCCCGCCGCGGGACCCCGCCCAGCGGCGCGGTCTCCGCCCCGGGCCGGCCTCCGCCGCGCAGCGGCACGAAATAGGCGGGCGTGTGCAGGAAGCGTCCCTCGGCCTGCCCCGGTTCCCGCACCGTCAGCGCGACCAGGCCGGTGGCCAGCGGTGTCAGGATCCGGGCACCGGGGCGGCACTGCTCGAGCCAGGCGTCCGGGATCGACGCCAGGGTGCAGGTCGCGATGATCCGGTCGAAGGGGGCGCGCTCCGGGACTCCGCGTGCCCCGTCGCCGGTGACGACGGTCGGGCGGTATCCGGCGCCGGCGAGGTGCCGGCGCGCGGACTCGGTGATCTCCGGGTCCAGGTCGACGGTCGTGACCAGCTCGTCGCCGAGGCGGTACGACAGCAGCGCCGCGTTGTATCCGGAGCCGGCGCCGATCTCCAGGACCCGGTTGCCGTCCTCGACCCGCAGCTCGGCCAGCATCATCGCCATGAGGGACGGCTGACTGCTGGAGGAGACCAGCTCCCCGTCGCGCAGTCTGGTCGCCAGCGGGGCGTCGGCATAGGCGCCGCGTATCCAGCGCTCGCGGGCGCGCCGATCGGGACTCTCGCCCCAGCGCCGCTCGTATCCGCCGACGACGCCGACGTAGTAGTACGGCACGAAGAGATGGCGCGGAACCGCGAGGAACGCCTCTTTCCACACCGGGTCGGCGGCGAAGGCCCCACCCATCTCGATCTCGCGCACCATCGCGGCCCGCGCCGAGGCGGCGAGATCCTCCAGCCCCTTGTCGAGAGCGTGCGTGCTCATGGCTCCACTGTCCTGCGCGAGAAGGCGGGAGGCGAGCACCGAAGCCGGTCGGTCCGCGATCGGCCGCCCTTCTTGCGGGGGTGGTAGCCAAGCCCCGGGTCCTCCGTCGCCCGGTCTGAGAGCATGGAGGGCGTACTGCACTTCCCGGGGCCACCCCCGGGCCCCCGGCCGAACAGCCTCGGGGCGGACCGGCACGAGATTGGTGAGGCAAACCCACGTGAAGGAGATTCGGCGCGGCACGCTTCAGGAGCAGACCTTCTACGAGCAGGTCGGTGGGGAGGAGACCTTCCGTCGGCTGGTCCACCGTTTCTACGAGGGAGTCGCCGAGGACCCGGTCCTGCGGCCCATGTATCCCGAGGAGGACCTGGGCCCGGCGGAGGAGCGGCTCACCCTGTTCCTGATCCAGTACTGGGGCGGCCCCACGACGTACAGCGACAACCGCGGCCACCCCCGCCTGCGCATGCGCCACGCCCCGTTCACCGTGGACCGGGCCGCGCACGACGCCTGGCTGAGGCACATGCGGGACGCCGTCGACGAGCTCGGCCTCTCCGAGGAGCACGAGCAGACGCTGTGGAACTACCTGACGTACGCGGCCGCGTCGATGGTGAACGCACCGGACTGAGCGCCGCCACGAACAGCTGACGCGCGCATTCCGGTCGCACCTCTCCGGAATCCGGTCACGATCCGGTCAAGCCCCGCCCACAAACGCTTACCCCCGCCCCGTCTCCTCTGACAACATCGCCCGGAGGTCCGGACAACACGGCGGGGGGCCGCGTGACAGGATCGGCGGGGCTTGCGCGATTCGTGCTGCTGCGTGCGCGGGCGCACCGTCCGCTTCTCGCCGCCGCGCTGCTCACCGTCCTGCTGACCTCGGCCGTCCTGGCCACGCTCACCGCGTACTCGGGTGCGATCGGCGACGCGGCCCTGCGCCACTCCCTGCGCGAGCCCCGTAACGCGGCCGACTCCGCCCTGATCGTCAAGGCGGACGTGCCGGCCGAGGGCCGTACGGCCGCCGACACGACCGTACGGAACGGAGCCCGCGCTACCTTCGACGGATTACCGGTGACCGTACGGACCCTGCTGCGGTCGGGGCCGTACGCCCTGCCGCGCTCGTTGCAGCCGCGGGCGGAGCGGACCGGAGAGCCGGATCTCACGTACCTGGCGGCGCTGGACCGGTCGCAGGTGCGCATCACCGCGGGACGGGCGCCCGAAGAGGGCAGCGCCCTCGAGGCGGCCGTCCCGCAGACCGCCGCCCGGCGCCTCGGTCTGAAGCCCGGCACCCGGCTCACCCTCGCCGACCGGCTCGGCGGAAGCGCCGTCCAGGTCCGGATCACCGGCGTGTACCGGCCCGCCGACCCCGCCGCACCGTACTGGCGGCTGGACGACCTCGGCGGTCGCGGTGTGAAGGAGGGTGCCTTCACGACGTACGGTCCTTTGCTCGCCACCCCTTCCGTCATCACCGGTGGAAAGGTGAGCGCCGGACCGTCCGCCTGGCTCGCCTCGGCCGACTACTCGACGGTGACGACCGGCCGGATCGACACCCTGCGCGAGGCCGCTCGCACCGGCAGCGCGGCGCTGCGTGACCAGCCGGCCCTGAGCGGCACCACGGCGTCGACCACCTCGCTGCCCGACGTCCTCGACCGCGCCGACCGCGCGCTGCTCGTCTCCCGTTCCACCCTGCTGATCGTCGCGCTCCAGCTCACCCTTCTCGCCGCCTGCGCGCTGCTGCTGGTGGCCCGGCTGCTGAGCTCCGAACGCGTCGGCGAGACCCGGCTGCTGCGGGCCCGCGGCGCCTCCCGGGCCCGGATCGCGGGCCTCGCAGCCCTGGAGGCCCTGCTGCTCGCCGGGCCCTCGGTGATCTGCGCGCCCCTCCTCGCGGGACCGCTGACCAGGCTGCTGGCCGAGCAGGGCCCACTCGCCCGCATCGGCCTGCACCTGGACGTGCCGTCGGGCGGGCGCCTCGGCGTGTGGCTGGTGGCGGCGGGCGTGGCACTGGGATGCGCGTCGGCGGTGACGGCGCCCGAGCTGGCGGCCGCGCTGGGCGGGGCACGCGGTGACGGCCGTGAGGACCCTTCGTCCGACGGCACGCGGGTCGCACGTCCTCGTTCCCTGCCCGCCCCCGTGCGGGCGGGCGCCGACCTCGGCCTGCTGGCGGTGGCGGGCGTCGCCTACTGGCAGTTGAACCGGCAGCCCTCCGGTGCCGTGACCGGCGACACCGCCGGCACGCTCGGCATCGACCCGCTGCTCGTCGCCGCGCCCGCGCTGGCGCTGCTCGCCGGGACCGTGCTGACGCTGCGGCTGTTGCCGCCGGTGGCCCGGCTCGCGGAGCGCCGGGCCGCGGGCGGGCGCGGGCTGGCCACGGCGCTGGCGGGCTGGCAGTTCAGCCGCCGTCCGACGCGCGGTGCCGGCCCGGTGCTGCTGCTGGTCCTCGCCGTGGCGCTGGGCATGCTGGCGATCGGGCAGGGCGCGTCCTGGGACCGTTCGCAGGCCGACCAGGCCGACTTCCGGGCGGGTGCGCCGGTGCGCGTACTCGGCACCGGGGCCGCCGGACTGGGCCGCACGGAGGAGTACGCCGCCGTCCCACGGGCCGGCGCCGCGGCCCCGGTCGTCCGTACGACGCTGCCGCTGTCGGGCGGCCGCTCGGCGGCCGTGCTGGCCGTGGACACCGCACACGCGGCGGACATGCTGCTGATGCGCCGCGATCTGGCGTCCGAACCGGTACGGCCCCTGCTGGCCGGGCTGAGCCCGCGGGGTTCGGCGGCCGGGGTGAACGTGCCCGCGGGCGCCGCGCGACTGCGGCTGACGACGACGCTGCGCAGCTCGGGGACGGGGATGACGGCGGATGTGACGCTCACCCTGGAGGACCGGTACGGAATCCCGTACCAGCTGCCCGCCGGACGGCTCCCCGCCGACGGCCGCCCCCATGCCCTCGTCGTGGAACTCCCCGGCACCCAGGGCCGGTTGACACTCTCCTCGCTGCGGTTGGACATGAGCCAGCCGGCCGGCCGTGCCCAGCAACACCGCTTCACCGTCGACGGGTTGGAGTCCGTCGCGGCCGACGGGGCGGCACGGCGGTTGCCGTTGCCGTCCTCCTGGACGGCGACCCCGGGCATCGGCGACGGGGAACCGGCTCTTCCGGGCGGCACCGACATCCCGACCCCGCCGCAGCTCACGTCGTCCGCGCCGCCCACGATGGAGTACGACACGGGATACGTTCCCAGCGAAGACAGTTGGGGCACCTCGCCGCTGACGGTGCGCCTCGGGGTCACCCAGCCGGCGGCGCCCGAGGTGACCGGTGTCGCCACGGAGCGCTTCCTCACCTCCGCGGGCGCCCGTACCGGGCAGAACGTGGATGTCACCTTCGGCGGGGAGTCCGTGCCGGTGCGGATCGTTCGGACCGTACGGGAGCTGCCGACCACCGCGGAGACCGACACCGGCGGCGCCCTGCTGGTCGACCTGCGGGCCGTGAACCGGGTGCTGGAGGAGCGGTACGGCGCGGGCGTCCCACCCAACGAGTGGTGGCTGCGACCGGTTCCGGGGCACGCGGCCGACGTGGCGGCGGCGCTGCGCGCCCGGCCCGACATGGACCCCGGGCGGGTGGTGGTGCGGGACGAGATCGCCGACGAACTGCGCGACGACCCGTTCGGGGCGGGCCCCGAGGCCGCGTTCGCGGTGGCGGCCGGGGTGGCGGCGGCGCTGGCCGCGGTCGGGTTCGCGGTGAGCGCGGCGGGGTCCCTGCGTGAGCGGGACGCCGAGTTCGCGATCCTTCGCGCCCTCGGCGCTCCGCGCCGCAGGCTGGCCCGCATGATCGCCGCCGAGCACGGTGTGCTGGTCCTGCTGGGACTGCTGGTGGGCGCGGCCCTGGGAACCGTACTGACCCGGGCGGTGATCCCGCTGGTCGTGCTGACCGCGCAGGCCACCCGGCCGGTGCCGCACGTGCTGGTCGAACTGCCGCCCGGTCAGGCGGCCGTCCTCCTGGCCGCGGTGGCCGTGACCCCGCTCGCCGTCACGGTGGTCCTGGCGCTGCGGCGGGCGGATCCGGCGTCGGCGTTGCGGTTCCAGGGGGGTGAGTGAGGTGCGGCGGGTGGTGCTTTCTCCGGCGGGGGTGCGGCGTGTGGTCTCCTTGGCGCGGCGGGCCCTGACAGCAGCCGGCACTTCGCCCGTCGCCCCCTGGATCCGCACCCGCCTGCGCACCGCGCCCGCCGCGGCCTGTGCCCTCGCCCTGCTGGTGGCGGTGACCGCGTGTCTGGCCGCCGCGTTCCCGCGGGCGCTCGACCGGTACGAGGACGCGGGCCTGCGCCGCTCCTTCGAGCAGGCCCGCCCCGACCGGACCACCGTGCAGGTGTACGAGCCGCTGCTCGGCATGGGCCTCGAACCGGCGGACCTGCCGGGGATCCTGCACGCCGACACCCTGGCCGAGCAGTACGCCGAGATCCTCACCGTGCCGAGGCGGCCGCTCGTCATCGACCCCGGCCAGTCGACGTACGGCGTACGCACCGAGACCCCTCAGCCGGCGAGCGATCCCTGGCTGCCCCAGCCGAGCGGCAACCCCGTCCGCATGACCCTCGTGGCCCAGCACGGCCTGGCCGACCACGCCCGGCTGCGCACGGGCCGCCTGCCGCGCACGGACGGATCGTCGGGGAGCGCCGGGACCACCTGGGTGGAGGCCGCGGTCTCCGCAGAGACCGCCAGGACGCTGCACATCAAGGTGGGTTCGGTCGTCCACGTGCCCGGAGCGGGCGGCGCCCCGTTCGCCGTCCGCGTCACCGGCGTCGTCACACCCCGCGATCCGGACGGCGCATACTGGTCGACCCAGCCACTGCTGCGTACTCCGGCCATGGCGCGCATCCCCGGCGGCGGAGCGGACGACGCCTACTGGCTCGGCGCCCTGCTGCTCGCCCCCGAGGCAGGCCCCGCCCTCCTCGGCACTCAGGGCAACCCTTGTCCCTATTGGCAGTTGGCACCCGACACCTCGGCCCTGCACAGCCGCGACCTGGACCGTCTGAAGTCCTCGCTCGCCGCCCTGGAGTCGGGTCCCGGTCTGCAGCGGATCCGCTCGTTCACCGGCGCGTCCGCGGACGCGGTCACCGGTTTCGACGAGGTGATCGGCTCCTACACCCGGCTGCGCGCGGGCATCGGCCCGCTGGTCGCCGTCGCCGCGTTCGGCACCGGCAGCGTCGCCCTCGTCGTCCTGACGATGGCCGGCGGCCTCGCCGCCGACCGCCGCCGCGCCGAACTCGCCCTGCTGCGCGCCCGCGGCGCCTCCCTGCGGGGCCTGGGCGGACGGCTGCTGGCCGAGACGGCGGTGGTGGCGGTACCGGCCGGCGCCCTGGGCCTGGCGGCCGCGCTGCTCGCGCTGCCCTCGGGCCGCAGCACACCGTCGATCGCGGCCGCCGCCGTGGTCACGGCCGTCGCCTGCGCCGCACTGCCCCTGCGCGCGGCGGCCGCCCACCGGCTCGTACGCGCCCACGGCGGCCGCGAGGACGTGGCGTCCGTACGGCCGTCCCGACGCCGTACGGTCGCGGAGCTGACGCTGCTGACGCTGGCCGCCGGGGCGGTCGAGACGTTGCGCAGACGCGGCGCGTCCGGCGATCAACTGGTCGCGTCCGCACCGGTGTTGGTCGGTGTGATCGCGGCGCTGCTGCTGATCCGCCTCTACCCGCTGCCGCTGCGCCGTCTCGCCCGCCCCGCCGGCCGGCTGCGCGGCGCCGTGGCCCATCTGTCCCTGGCCCGCGCGGGGCGCACGTCCGCCTCCGCGGCGCTGCCGCTGCTGGCCCTGCTGACGGCCCTGACGACCGCGGCATTCGGCGGGTCCGTGCTGGCGGGCGTGCACGACACCCGCGACCAGGCGGCGCTCCTCGCCGTCGGCGCCGACGCCCGCATCGAGGTGACGGACTCCGCGCTGCCGTCCGGCCTTCCCGACCGGGTCCGCCGCTCACCCGGCGTGAGCGGGCTCACCGAGGTGAGCATCGCGTACGGGGCGCAGTCCACGCAGAGCGGGCAGTCGGTACCGCTGGCGGGCGTCGACGTCGCCACGTACGCGGAGTTGGCGGACCGGACCCACCTGGGGCCCTTCCGGGCAGGCGACTTGAAGCGAGCCCCCGGGACACCGTCCGTCGTTCCGGCCCTCGCCTCCCCCACGGTCGCGGACACGTACGGCACGCGGCCGTTCGAGGTCCGCCTGGCGGACGGCAGCACCGTCACCGTCCGGATCACCCTGGTCCGGGACCGTACCCCGGCCCTGTCCGGCACGGACTTCCTGATCGTGGACCGCGGGGCCCTGAGCGGGGAGGCGGCCCGCCCGAACGTGCTGCTGGTGACGGGACAGCAGGTGAACGGACGGGCACTGCGGGAGGCGACGGCGGAGAAGGAGGCCGACTCCGTGTCCGTCCGCCTGCGCTCGGAGGAACGCGGCCGCTACGTCGACTCCCCGCTCCAGTCCGGCGCGGAACGCATCTACGCGGCGGCGGTGGCGGCCGGCGCCGGCTACGCCGTCCTCGCCCTGCTCCTGTCCCTCCTGCGCGCGGCCCCGGAACGCACCGCCCTCCTGGCCCGCCTGCGCACCATGGGCCTCACCCGCCGCCAGTCCCGCCACCTCCTAGTCCTCGAGTCCCTCCCCCAGGCAACGCTGGCAGCGGCAGGCGGCACCCTGACGGGCTGGGCCACGATCCGCCTCCTCTCCCCCGGCATCGACCTGACGACCATCGCCCTGTCCTCGACCCAACCCCTGGGCACGAGCCCGCAGTTGCAGACCGACGCCCTGTCACTCACGATCCCGGCGCTGTCGGTCCTGGCGATCGCGGTGGGGGTGGCGGGGGTGCAGGCGTGGTGGGTGGGGAGACGGGGGTCGGTGCGGGAGTTGAGGGTGGGGGATGCGCGATGAGTCACTCGGCAACGCCGTCGGTCCGCGGACATGCGCGCCACCCAGCCACGCCGTCGGTCCGCGGACATGCGCGCCACCTCGCCACCCCGCGGGCATCCGTGCCGCCCCGCCACCCCGCGGACATGCGCGCCACCCCGCCACCCCGCGGGCATGCGCGCCACCCCGCCACCCCGCGGGCATCCGTGCCACCCCGCCACGCGTCAGTCCGCAGGCATGCGTTACACCCCGCCACGCCGTCAGTCCGCGGACATGCGCGCCACCCAGCCACGCCGTCGGTCCGCGGACATGCGCGCCACCCCGCCACCCCGCCACCCCGCGGGCATCCGTGCCACCCCGCCACGCCGTCAGTCCGCGGGCATGCGTGCCGCTTGGGGCGGCACGGGTGGGCGATGGGGGTCCCCCCGCTCGAGCGAAGCCGAGAGTGGGGGAGGCACCCCGTCAGCGCCGGGCTGCGCGACACACCCCGCGCCGACCGCAGCCCCGGGCGCCCTCGCATCGAACCCGCCTGCCGCAGGCATTCGCGCGGGCGGCACCCCGCAAGCGCCGGGCTGCGCGACACACCCCCAGCACCAACACCGGGCCACTGCTGACCGACCCCCGGGAGACCTACGTATGACCACGAACCCCACCCTCGCCGACCTCGCCCACCGAGCCACCACCACCCGCAACCAACCCGCCTACGGCCACGATGCCCTCATCACCTGCGACCGCCTCGTCCGCATCTTCTCCACGGACGGCATAGAGGTCCAAGCCCTCCAAGGCCTGGACCTCCTCGTCCGGGAGGGCGAGCTCATGGCCCTCGTCGGCGCCTCCGGCAGCGGCAAGTCCACCCTCATGAACATCCTCGCCGGCCTGGACACCCCCACCGCCGGCGCAGCCCGCGTCGCCGGCCACGACCTCCTCACCATGACCGCCAAGGACCGCCTCACCTACCGCCGCAAGACCGTCGGCTTCATCTGGCAGCAGACCTCCCGCAACCTCCTCCCCTACCTCACCGCGGCCCAGAACATCACCGTCCCCATGCAACTCTCCGGCCCCCGCGGACACCACCGCGCCCACACCGAACGCGCCCTGGAACTCCTGGAGTTGATGGGCACGGCAGACTGCCGCGACCGCCGCCCCCACCAGATGTCCGGCGGCCAGCAGCAACGCGTCGCCATCGCCGTGGCCCTCGCCAACAACCCCGCGGTCCTGCTCGCCGACGAACCCACCGGCGAACTCGACTCCCACACGGCGGAACAGATCTTCGCCGCCCTCCGTACCGCGAACGAACACCTCGGCACCACCATCGTCATCGTCACCCACGACCAGACGGTCGCCGACGAGGTGCGCCGCACCGTCGCCATCCGCGACGGCCGCACCGCCACGGAGGTCCTGCGCCGCAGCGAGGTGGACGCGACGACCGGCCACGAAACCGTCGTGGCCCGCGAATACGCCATGCTCGACCGCGCCGGCCGCCTCCAGCTCCCCGCCGAGTACACCCAGGCCCTGGGCATGCGTGACCGCGTGGCCCTGGAACTGGAGCCGGACCACATCGCCGTACGGCCGGACGACAGCACACCACAGTGATCGCGGCCCGTAACCGAAGACGAAGGGCCGCACCCCCGCCGACAAGGTCCTCCGCATCACCCTCGACGACCTGCGCACCAGCGGCCCCGCCCACGTGGCCGCCAGGCTCGCCACCCTTCACGACGGCGCCACCGCGGTCGTGGACGCGGTCTGCGACAACGACCTCCGCGTCCTGGCCCTGTCCACGCGCAGCTCTCCCTGGTCGCCCTGGCGATGGGCGCGGGCGGGCTGGCCGTCTCGCACATCAACGACGCGGGCTACTGGATGTTCACCAAGCTGGCCGGCCTGGACGTGGCGAGCGGCCTGCGGACCTGGACGGTCCTCACGACCGCGATGGGCGTCATCGGCTTCGGCCTGACCGCCGCCCTCTGGCCCCTGGTGTGACAGCGGTCAGCGTCAGCGGACGCTGACGTCGAGCGCACCGAGCCCCGCACGCCGTACGGCGATCGACCCGTACGGCGTGCGCAGCCGCAGCCACGCACCCGACGAGACCAGCGCCAGGTTCTCCGCGGCCGCAGCGGGCCGCAGGAAGCCCAGTGACTGTGCCGCGTGCACGGCCCGTACGGGCAGCCGCGTGTCTCCGACCGTACGGGACCAGATCTCCCGCCCGACCCGGTCGAGTTCGGCCCGCGTACGCCGCTCGGGTGCCAACTCCTCTGTACGGCCCCGGAATTCGGCGACGGCCGCACCGACCATCGCACGCAACGCGTCCGGATCCGGCAGCCCCGGCTCCGCCCGCCACCCGCCGCGCGGCGGGAGCACCCCGGCCCAGGGCGGTCCGGTCACCGCGGCCGGCACGACGGCTGTGGCGGCCGACTCGTCGACGGATTCCAGCAGTTCGCCGGCGGACACCGTCACGTCGAGGGTGACGTCGAGCCCGTTCTCGTACGGCTTGGCCAGCCGCACCGCGCGGATCGCCAGTACCTCGAAGGACGGCGGCCGTCCGAAGACGGCGAGCGCGGTTCCGGCCGCCTGCAGACGCACCGCGGCCGAACGGTCGTAGTGGAGCAGCCGGGAGAGGAAGGCCGCGAGATCCGCTGCCTCCCCCTCGTCGGCGAGGTGGAGCACCGTCATGCGGCGACGGCCTCCTCCTCGTCGTCCCGGTAGCCCTGGAGGAACTCGCGTTCCTCGTCGGTGATCCGACGCGGCCGCTGCGCCTCGAAGTCGAACGGCACGATGACCGTCGAGGCGCGGACGTAGACCTCATCGCCGTCCTTCACCTCGTAGGCGATGGTGAAGGACGCCGCTCGCACCTCGGTGACCCACAACTCGATGTCCACGGGCGCGTGGCGGTGGACGAGCTGCCGCTTGTAGTCGATCTCGTGGCGGGCCACCACCGACCCCTGCTTGAAGTCCTTCTCCGGGCGGAACAGGAAGTCGATACGGGCTTCCTCCAGATAGCGGAGGAAGACCACGTTGTTGACGTGGCCGTACGCGTCCATGTCCGCCCAGCGCAGCGGGCAGCGGTAGATGTGCCGCAAGATCAGCCCCGGGTCAGCTTCTTGTAGGTGGCGCGGTGCGGACGGGCGGCGTCCGGACCGAGCCGCTCGACCTTGTTCTTCTCGTACGACTCGAAGTTGCCCTCGAACCAGAACCACTTGGACTCGCCCTCGTAGGCGAGGATGTGCGTGGCGACGCGGTCGAGGAACCACCGGTCGTGGGAGACGACCACGGCGCAGCCGGGGAACTCCAGCAGCGCGTTCTCGAGACTCGACAGGGTCTCGACGTCGAGGTCGTTGGTCGGCTCGTCGAGGAGCAGCAGGTTGCCGCCCTGCTTGAGGGTGAGCGCGAGGTTGAGGCGGTTGCGCTCACCACCGGAGAGCACACCGGCCGCCTTCTGCTGGTCAGGACCCTTGAACCCGAAGGCGGAGACGTAGGCCCGCGAGGGCATCTCGACCTGACCGACGTTGATGTAGTCGAGCTCATCGCTGACCACGGCCCACAGGCTCTTCTTCGGGTCGATGTTCTCGCGGCTCTGGTCGACGTACGAGATCTTGACGGTCTCGCCGACCTTGATCGAACCGGAGTCGGGGTCCTCGATGCCCTGGATCATCTT
Source organism: Streptomyces sp. HUAS ZL42 (assembly GCF_040782645.1). Classification (GTDB taxonomy): domain Bacteria; phylum Actinomycetota; class Actinomycetes; order Streptomycetales; family Streptomycetaceae; genus Streptomyces. The sequence goes on along the minus strand of NZ_CP160403.1, from coordinate 6,170,245 downwards.
GAAGAGCGTGGTCTTACCGGCACCGTTGGGCCCGATGACCCCGACGATCCCGTTACGCGGCAGCGTGAAGCTGAGGTCGTCGATGAGGACCTTCTCCCCGAAGGCCTTGCTGAGGTTGTTGACCTCGACGACGACGTTGCCCAGACGCGGCCCCGGCGGGATCTGGATCTCCTCGAAGTCCAGCTTCCGCATCTTCTCGGCCTCTGCGGCCATCTCCTCGTACCGGGCGAGACGCGCCTTGGACTTGGCCTGCCGCCCCTTGGCGTTGGAGCGCACCCACTCGAGCTCTTCCTTGAGCCGCTTCTGCCGCTTGGCGTCCTTCTGGCCCTCGACCTTGAGACGGGAGGCCTTGGTCTCCAGGTAGGTGGAGTAGTTGCCCTGGTAGGGGTAGGCGCGCCCACGGTCGAGCTCGAGGATCCACTCGGCGACGTTGTCGAGGAAGTACCGGTCGTGGGTGATGGCCACAACCGTTCCCTCGTACTTGGCGAGGTGCTGCTCCAGCCAGTTCACGGACTCGGCGTCGAGGTGGTTGGTGGGCTCGTCGAGAAGCAGCAGGTCGGGCTGCTCGAGCAGCAGCTTGCACAGCGCGACGCGACGGCGCTCACCACCGGAGAGGTTGGTGACGGGCCAGTCGCCGGGCGGGCACCCGAGCGCGTCCATGGCCTGCTCGAGCTGGGCGTCGAGGTCCCACGCGTTGGCGTGGTCGAGCTCCTCCTGCAGCTTGCCCATCTCATCGAGCAGCGCGTCGGAGTAGTCGGTCGCCATCAGCTCGGCGATCTCGTTGAACCGGTCGAGCTTGCCCTTGATCTCGGCGACACCCTCCTGGACGTTCTCCAGGACGGTCTTCTCCTCGTTCAGCGGGGGCTCCTGCAGCAGGATGCCGACGCTGTAGCCCGGCGACAGGAACGCGTCACCGTTCGAAGGCTGCTCCAGCCCCGCCATGATCTTCAGAACGGTCGACTTACCGGCACCGTTCGGGCCGACGACGCCGATCTTGGCACCCGGAAGAAAGCTCAGGGTGACGTCGTCGAGGATCACCTTGTCGCCGTGCGCCTTGCGCGCCTTGCGCATGGTGTAAATGAACTCAGCCAAGAGAAACCGTCCGGCAGCTTGAAATCTGGCAGTGGGCAGATACACCCCATCTTGCCGGACGGCTACCCCTTGGGGGAAACCCGTATGGTCGAGCGGCTCTGACCTGGCGTTTCGCCGCCGGGGGCGGTGGCTCGACGGTCGCTGTCCGATCACGGCCGTGGGTTGGTTCAGCCGAGAACGAGCGGGATCTTCGAGGCCAGTTCGCCCAGCGCGGCACTCTCCGCGTCCGTCGGGACGCGGCGTCCGGTTCCGACGAGCAGCGCGTCCTTGTCGGAGAACGACGCCGGAATCGGTGCCCCGGCGATCTCTTCCAGTGACGCGCGGGCCGCCGCGAGGGTTTCGGCGGGCGGCTCGGCGGCCGAGGGCAGGTGTGCGATCAGGTCCAGGTGGTGCAACGTCCATTCCATGACGTAGGCGGACAGGTAGTCGCCGACGGTCAGCACTTCGTCGCGAGTGCTGACGCGAGCACCCGGGGCGGCGAGTTCCGCGGCGCGCCCGGCGGCGGAGCCGACGTCGTCGAAGTGAAATCTGAGCCACCTCGGCTCGCCGTACGCGGCGGCCAGCCGGGGGATCAGTGCGTCGAGCGGGTCCTCGCCGGTCGGGGGCTCGACGAGGTTCCAGTAGGTGACCGAGTCCACGGTCGGTTCGGTCTCGGCGGGCGTGACCAGAGTGATCAGGACGTCCTGGGCGTCGATGATCAGGTGGCACACCAGGTCCCGCACGAGCCAGCCGGTGCAGCCGGACGGCCGTTCCCAGTCCTGGTCGGAGAGTTCGTCGACCGCCGTGCGCAACGCCGTCCAAGAGCGCGAGAAGAGATCCACTTCGGCAAGCTAGTGCCCTGCCGGAACGGTGTCCACCGGCGCTCCGAAGGCCGCGGCGGCAGGGCTCACTCCTGCGTCGGGTTCTGCTTCCTGCCCGTGATCAGCAGTGCCGCGCCGCCGATCACGACCAGGCCGATGGCCACGCCGGCGATCAGCGGGGTCGCACTGGCGCCGCCGGTTTCGGCGAGGTTCGTGTCGGTGCCGGTGCCGCCGACGGTCGCGGGGCTCGGTTCGCTCAGGGTCTGCGTAGTGTCGCCGGACTCGCTGCCCTGGGTCTTGCAGTCGAGGACGCCGGTGAACCGCTTCTCGAAGCCGTTCGGCCCCGTGATCGTGAAGTCGTAGGCCTGGCCCTCCTGGAGCGGGATGGTCACCGTGCGGGTCCCGCCCGCCGGGATGCTGTGCTCGGTTCCCATCAGCTCGAAGGTGAACGCCTCGTCGCCCACGTTGGCCGCGGTGATGTCCACCCCGCCCTTGGCGCAGTTCTCCGCCGCGGACAGTGCCGGTATCGCCCCCTGCGCCGCCCAGCCCGCGCTGGCGGTCGCCGAGACGGTCGACTCGCTCGAGCCGGCCAGGATCTGCGTCTGGCTGCGGCTCTCGGAGGCGAGCGCGCGGCCGACCGGCACGGTGGTCGACGCCTGGACCGTCAGCTCGGCCGTGCCCGCCGCCGCGTCCTCGGGGACATCGAAGAACAGCTGGCTGCCGTCGGTGGCCGAGGTGACCGCCTTGCCGTCCTTGCCGACGATCCGCACTCCGTTCGTGGCGGCGTCCGCCGGTGGCGCCACCGTCACGCTGCTCGCGTTCGTGTGCACCGTCACCGGACCCAGCAGCTCCCCCGGGTGGCCCGAGACCGCGGGCGGGTCGAGGGTCAGCGACGCCTTCGGCTCCGCCACGTCCCGGGCGCTCTTGTAGAGGAAGTCCGCCAGCTTCTCGGCCTGGGCGTCGACCGCGTCGACGTCCGCGCCGTCCGAGTAGCGCCAGATCGCCACCTGGGTGCCGGCAGCGGCGTCCTGCTCGGTGAGACCGCCGTCGATACCGGCCTCGTCGGCGAGCGCCGCGAGGTTGTTCACCTGCGGATAGGAGTTCTGCAGGATCCAGCTGATCCGGCCGGCGTCCTTGTTGGTGCCCAACGAGGTGCCGCTCCAGGGGGTCTCGTGGTACTTGGCGTCCCGCTGCGTGGGGTTGTGCAGGTCGATGCAGTAGGTCTGGAGCGTGCCTCCGCCCTCGACGGACATCTCGAACAGGCCCGCCGACACCTCCTGATCCCCGCTGTCGTCGTGGATCACCGCTGCGCCGTACGTCTTCAGGCCGCCTATGGTGGCGGTCGCCCCGCCCTGGTTCTGCGTCGTCCCGCCGGCGGTGGCCGGGCCGGCTGCGGCCAGCAGACCGGCGACGACGAGTCCGGACACCAGCGTTCCGGCGGCCAGCCGCGCCGCGCCTCGCCTGCGCGCTGCCGGCGCAGAGAACGCAGAGAACGCAGAGAACGCAGAGAACGCAGAGAACGCAGAGAACGCAGAGAACGCAGAGAACGAAGAAAACACGCAATTCCCCTTCGCGCAGGACCCGTTGACGTGGGGGGTACGGTCCCACCAGCAGAAACAGGAGCCCCGTGAGCTATGCCCGGCATCCTAGAGACGCGGGCGCACCACACTTCCCAGTCATACCGTCGGACAGGCGATCCGACTCGGAATCGTTATCGCCGGACCGTCTGCGCGCAGGGCTTATCAACAAATCCACAGGTGATTCAGAACCCATTCGCCGATAAGCCGCGCATCGGTCAGTCCGGGACGCTGCCTGACGTCACGTCACCGCTGCGGTCTCGGGCTGCTGTTGGGCGATGGCGGAGTCCGGTTCTGCCGTCGGTGTCTCCCAGTCGGGCTCCGGCCGCGCCGGTACGGCGGTCGCCGGCTCCGGCCTGTTCGCCCGCCGGAAGGCCGACGTCCCCCGTGCGAGGTCGTGGCCGATCGCCACGGCGTCGAGGTCGGCGGAGGTCCAGTTCTGCCCTTCGCGCACTTCCGTGCGCACCTTCAGCCTGCCCTGCACGACGACGGGATCGCCGACCGCCAGCGACGCCGCCGCGTTCGTGGCGAGCTGCCGATTGGCCCACACCGTGAAGAAGTTGGTGTGTCCGTCGGTCCAGGTGTTCTTCTCGCGGTCCCAGTACCGCGAGGTCACCGCCAGCCGGAACCGTGCCGACGGTCCCGCCGCCAGCTCCCGGTACACCGGCTGCGTCGCCACGTTCCCCACCGCGCAGACCATCGTCTCGTTCATCGCGAACCCCTCCTTCGCCCGGCCGACCGCGCCGGGCGGATACGCGTACGGGCCGGTCCCGTACGGCTGCGTCTGCCGCAACGACCGCGAACGCCTCGCCGTCGCCACTGCCACGACGACCGCGAACGCCCGCCTGCCGCCGCTGCCACGACGACCGCATCCGCCGCGATCGCCGTGACCCCAGACTGCCGCCACCCGGCCCGGCCCGCCGCGCCCTGTGGATCACCGCCCCGCCTGTGGAAAACGCCCTCACCCGAACGAGTGGCGCACATCGCCGCCCAGGGCCCCCAACCCCGAATCAGCGGTCCGCACCCCCGAATCAGCCCGCCCCCACCCCCGTCACCCGCACGTACTGCTCCCGCACCTCCCGGTACCGCAGCAACTCGGCGGCCACCGGATCCAGCACCCGGCCCCGCCCGCACGCGGCCGCCGCCTCCCGCAGGCGCCGTTCCGCCTCCTGGCCGTACCTCCGGGCGGGACCGCGCGCCGCCATCCGGCAGCTCCACTCGACCAGCGGACCGCCGACGATGCCGGCCAGCATCAGCAGCACGGGCACGCCCAGGTTCGGCGCCATGATCCCCGCGATCTGCCCCACCAGCCACAGCCCGCCGACGATCTGAAGCAGTGTCATGGACGCCTGAGTCAGCACCGCCGCCGGCCACCAGCCCGGCCGCGGCGGACGTCCCGGCGACGACCCGGCCCGCGCCGCCAGCTCGTCCAGCGCCTCGGGCAGCCCCTGCGACCCACGTACGGCAGCCTCGCGCACCGCCTGCGCCCAGGGCACGGGCAGTCCCGCCGAGGCCCGGTCGGACACCGTCCGCACCGCCTGTTCGACGCGCTGGCGCGCCGTCGTCTCCTCGTCGGCCTGGGCCCTCAGCGGCAGCCGGCCCGTGGGCGGCCCGCTCCGGTCCTGGCACCAGCGCCACAGCCGCAGCCAGGGCGTCCCGCACGCACGGTTGGCGTTGCGCATCCAGGCCCGTTCGGCCGCCTCGCCCGCGGCAGTGGCGCCCACCGCGTCCGCGAGCCGCGCGGAGAACTCCTCCCGCGCCTCCTCGCTCAGCCCCGTGCGCCGCCCCGTGGCGTAGACGGGCCGCAGCCGCCACGCCGCGGCCTGTACATCGGCCGAGATCCGGCGCGCCGGGGCCCCGCGCTCCGCCACGAACTGGCCCAGCGCCTCGCGCAGCTCACCGACGCCGTCCCCGGTGAGCGCGGACAGTGCCAGCACGGTCGCGCCCGGTTCGCCGTACTCCCCGAGGGCGATCCCGTCCTCGTCGAGCAGCCGGCGCAGGTCGTCGAGGACCAGCTCGGTTGCCTCGCCGGGCAGCCGGTCGATCTGGTTGAGGACGACGAACATGACCTCCGCGTGCCCCGCCATGGGCCGCAGATAGCGCTCGTGGAGGACGGCGTCGGCGTACTTCTCGGGGTCGACGACCCAGATGACGGCGTCGACGAGCGCCAGGATGCGATCGACGTGCTCACGGTGCTGCACCGCCGCCGAGTCGTGGTCGGGCAGGTCGATCAGCACGAGCCCGCGCAGCTGCGCCTCCGCCTCCGGGCTCTGCACCGGGCGCCGCCGCAGGCGTCCCGGGATGCCGAGCCGGTCGATGAGGCTCGCCGCGCCGTCGCTCCAGCTGCACGCGATGGGTGCCGCGGTGGTCGGGCGTCGTACGCCCGACTCCGAAATGGTCACCCCGGCGAGCGCGTTGAACAGCTGCGACTTGCCGCTGCCCGTCGCGCCCGCGATGGCGACGACGGTGTGCTGCCCGGAGAGCCTGCGCCGCGCCACCGCCTCGTCCAGCACCCGGCCGGCCTCGGCGAGCGTCCTGCTGTCGAGCCTGGTGCGCGAGAGCCCCACCAGTTCGCGGAGGGCGTCCAGCCGTGAGCGCAGATGTCCGTCGTATGCGAGCGGCGCCACCGCGTGCGTGCCGGGTGCACCGGTCGTCTCCGGCGCGGCGGCCTGCTCGGCGGCGCCCTCGGTCACCCGCCGCGCGATCAGGCCGTCGTCCCAGACGTCGGCGGAGTCCGTACGACGGGACCTGTCGTCCTCGGCCCGCACGCGCGCGTGGCCTTCGCTCGCGCGCTCCTGGGGACGCTTGCCCTCGCCGGCGCCCCGCTCTCCCGAGGAGGCGTCCTCCGCCGGGGAGCCCGCGGCGGAGTCGCCGTCCCCGGGGAGGCCGTTTTCACGGTCGCCTTCCTCGGGGGCACGGTTCTCGGACCGGTCGTCGATGGAGACCGCCTCCCCGGTGTCGTCGGTGTGATCGGCGTGCTCCGTGGGGTCATGATCAGTGACGGCGGCCACCGGTCACCTCTCCTTCTGCAGTACGGACAGCGCGGCGATGAGTTCGGCCTGGGGCTCGGCGTGGATCTCGAGCTCGTCGAGCGGGGCGAGGCGCCGCTCGCGTTCGGTGCGCATGACCCGGTCCAGGTACTCGGTCAGCAGCCGCCCGCCCCGGTCGCGCAGCCGCAGCGCACCGTGCGCGCCGATCCGCTCGGCGAGCTTCTCGCCCGCCGACCTGGCCCTGCGACCGCTCAGCAGCGCGGTGGCGACGAGCGCGGCGACCACCTCGGGATCGGGCGCGAGGCTGCGGTCGAGGTGGCGCACCTCGTCCTCGGCGTACTCCTCGAGTTCCCGCCGCCACCGCCGTACGGCCATCCCGATGCGGTGTTCCGCGGTCTCCAGGGACGTATCCCGGTCCGCGAGGACCTGAGCGGCCGCCGCCGGTTCGCGCCGCCAGGCCTCGTCGATGCGCTCGTCGGCGGCGGTGACGGCGCACAGCAAGAGCTCGCCCAGGCTCTCCACCACGGCGTCGAGGAGCTCCCCGGCGGTGCAGTCGAGCGGGAAGGCACGCCAGCGTTTCAAGGCATCACCGGCGAGCACGGCCCCGCCCTGCAGACGCCCCCGCACGCGCGTGTACTCGCTGTCGTACGCCCCGTCGACGGCCGCGGTGAGCCGCAGTGCAGCCGCGTGCTGGGCGGCGGCGGCGCTGGCGAGCTCGGGCATGCGCGCCTTGAGGGAGTCGAGGACGCCGTACGCCGTACGGGCCATGGCGTGCTGCCGCGCCGCCGGGTCCTGTGCGTGGTGGACCAGCCAGGTCCGCAGCGGGGCCACGGCGGTGGCCGGAAGCAGTCCTCCGCCCCAGGCCGACTCGGGCAGTTCCGGCACGGTGAACCGCGGTACGTCACCGAGCCCGGCCTTGGTGAGCAGGGCCCCGTACTGGCGGGAGACCTCGGCCGCCACCTGGTGGGGCACACGGTCGAGCACGGTCACGAGCGTGGCGTCGTACTCCTTGGCGGTGCGCAGCAGATGCCAGGGCACGGCGTCGGCGTACCGGGCCGCCGTGGTGACCATGACCCAGATGTCGGCGGCGCAGATGAGCTCGGACGCGAGGACGCGGTTCTCGGCGACGAGGGAGTCCACGTCGGGCGCGTCGAGAAGGGCGAGGCCGGGCGGGACGGTGTCGACGGTCTCGACGCGCAGCACGCGCGCGGGATCCTCCCCGGGGAGCAACAGGTCGTCACCCGGGTCCTGATGCGGCACCCACACGCGCGTGAGGTCGGGCAGGACGCGCATGCCGCTGAACCAGTGATGATCCTCCGGATGGCACACCAGCACGGGAGTACGTGTCGTCGGCCGCAGCACGCCCGCCTCGCTGACCCGCCGTCCCACCAGGGAATTGACCAGCGTCGACTTCCCGGCCCCGGTCGATCCGCCGACGACGACCAGCAGGGGCGCTTCAGGCGCTCTCAAGCGGGGCACCAAGTAGTCGTCGAGCTGGGCGAGCAGTTCGTCGCGGTTGGCACGCGCGCGTGGCGCCCCCGCCAGGGGCAGCGGGAAGCGTGCGGCGGCGACACGGTCGCGCAGGGCGGAGAGTGCGTCGAGCAGCTGAGGCCGTACGTCCAAGGTCACCACATGCGAAGAATGCCCAATTTCAGGGGATTTCTGAAGCATATGGGCATGTCTGCGTGCCGATAGGACACAAGGGACGGAAGGGGCGACTGGGGCGAGGGCAAACCCCAGGCATAACGAGTGCACAACACCCGGTGCGCGAGACGCCAAAAGCGGTGCACGATTCGTACCTGCCTGCGATTATCAGGACCGCTTCACCGAACCTCCACATTGAGCCACGGAGGCGAAGCAACAGGGACAAGGTCTCGGGAGCCCTATCCTTGTCCCCGGCAACGTCACGGATCAGCCCACACCAGGGCACCAGGCACGAGGCCACCACACCAGGCCCCCGTAGCTCAGTGGATAGAGCAGGCGCCTTCTAAGCGCTTGGCCGCAGGTTCGAGTCCTGCCGGGGGCGCCCATGCCTCGCCCTCCTTCGGGAGGGCTTTTTGCCGGCCAGAGCGCATTTCCCCGCATGCAGCGCGTAACCGGCCTCCGCTCCCCTTCTTCTTCTCCCCGTCTTCTTCTCCCCCCTCCCCCTATCCCCCTCTCCCCGGGTCGCCGCGGGCTCCATTAGGAGCACGGATGTACCCCCCATGAGTGATGGCTCGGGACGGCGCGCAAGCACTGCCGCGCCTTTGCCGAATTATTGGGATGAAACGAGGTCATTTATGACGGTCTGGGTTGGTTGTCAGGTGAACTGACTGCCTCTCGGACCGCCATTGGACCTCCGTACCCTCGGAGAGGAAAGCACGAATGAAGAAGCTCGCTATGACGGCGGGGGGGCTCGCGGCAGGAGCACTCCTCGTCGGGACTCTCGCGGCCCCCGCGGTCGCGGCCGGGCCCCACCCGGACCCCCACTACGGGAAGGACCACAAGTGCGTGTCGGAGCGCGACGTCAGCTCCGCCGTAGTGGACTTCGCGGGTAGCCCCCTGTTCGGGACGGTGTTCAGCACGGCAACGAACCGTCGCGGGCAGGCCTTCCTCAATGACAGCCGGGTTCCGGGCGCCTGGATCAACCTGAACCTGATCCCGGGCGGTCCGAGGTGCACGACGGACACGGCCGTGTCGGTGACCGAGGGAGCCCCCGGCCGCCTCATCATCAGCCTGCTGGCCGAGAGCGGCGTCATTTACCGGACGACCTGCGTCACCAGCGCGGTTCCCTTCACTTCGGCGAACCTCGCGGCGGCGTGCTCCGGTTTCACCAACATCGGTGCCGCTCCTCGCTTCTAGGCAGCTCCGGTCGGGACCGATCGCCGGTCGGCGATCGGTCCCGTCTTGCTTTCGGCCTCTCACGCCCTGAAGTACAACCGACTTGAAGTACAACTGAGCCGACACGATTCAGGATCCCGACGACCCGACAGGGGAAGAAACGTGCGGCTGCGCTGTGCTGTTCTCGACGATTTCCAGAAGGTGGCGACCGAGCTCGCCGACTGGTCACCGCTCGCGGACGACGTGGAGGTCGTCTCCTTCGACACCCACTTCGCCGACGAGGACGCCCTGGCGGCGGCCCTCGCCGGCTTCGACATCGTGGTCACCCTGCGGGAGCGCGTGCCCTTCCCGCGCTCGCTCATGGACCGCCTGCCCCGGCTCCGCCTGCTCATCGCCTCCGGTATGCGCAACAGCGTCATCGACTACGCCGCCGCCGAGGCGCACGGGGTCACCGTGTGCGGTACGGCCAGTTCCTCGACACCGCCCGTCGAACTCACCTGGGCCCTGCTGCTGGGCCTCGCCCGCGGCATCGTCGAGGAGAACAACTCCCTGCGCACAGGCGGGCCGTGGCAGTCGACGGTGGGCGCCGACCTCCACGGCCGCCGGCTCGGGCTCCTCGGACTCGGGAAGATCGGCAGCCGGGTGGCGCAGGTCGGGCTCGCCTTCGGCATGCAGGTCGGCGCCTGGAGCCAGAACCTCACCAAGGAGCGCGCCGACGAGGTCGGCGTGGAACTCGCCACGAGCATGGAGGAACTCCTCGGCTCGAGCGACTTCGTGTCGATCCACCTCGCCCTCGGCGACCGCACCCGCGGTCTGCTCGGCCCGGCCGAACTCGCCCGCCTCAAGCCCACCGCCTACCTGATCAACACCTCGCGCGCGGCGATCGTCGACCAGGACGCCCTCCTCGCCGCCCTGCACAAGGGCCGTATCGCCGGCGCCGGCATCGACGTGTTCGACATCGAACCCCTCCCCGCCGACCATCCGATGCGCACAGCTCCGCGCCTCCTCGCCACGCCGCACCTCGGTTATGTGTCGCGCGCCAACTACGAGACGTACTACGGCCAGGCCGTCGAGAACATCCGGGCTTTCCTCGCGGGTGCCCCCGTACGCCGCCTGCCCTGACGCGCGACCGACCAGTGGCCCCACGCGCGCCCCGGCGCGGGCCGCCCGCGGCGCGCCCCTTTCCGACGCATCGATCCCCGAATGGACCGAATCCGTGACCTTCGCCCGACAGTTGAACCGGGCGGATCCCTCACAGAGATCGGAAGAAGTCCATGAGCCTCCCCAGCCGCCTCCTCTGTGCCCTCTACGGCCTGACGTCCCTCTGGCTCGCCTGGTGCGCTGTACGCCAGTACCAGTACGGCGGCTCCCCCTGGCCCGTACCGCTGCTCGTCGCCGCGTCGATCGTCCCGGTCATCGCCTTCGTCCGTGAGACCGTCCTCGCCGACGAGCGCCACACCGTCGCCGAACTGCGGCGGCGGGAAGACCGGTGCCGGACCCGCCGCGACGAACTGTGCGAAGCGATCGCCTGCGCAGAGCTGAACGCCGCCTGCTGCGAACGCTGGTGGACCAGCCTCGCCACCGACCACGATCCGACATGCCCCAACCAGCACCGAAGCAACGCTGCATGAGCAAAGGACGGAGTTACTAAGCCGAAACGGCGATACGGCGACCGGGGAGCGCGCATCTCCGCGTTCAGTGGAAGTCACGGGTGAATACTGAAGCCATGCTCCACACTCTCGGGCCCATGCCTTCCCCGTCACCCGGCGCGCGTGTACCCGCATTTCGCGTACTCGTTGTGTGCACCGGCAACCTGTACCGCTCCCCCCTCGCCGAGAGTCTGCTCAGGCAGCGGCTGTTCGAGGCGGGGGAGGTGATCCGGCTGAGCAGTGCGGGCACCCGGGCCGTCCCGGGTACGCCCCTGCCCGAAACGGCGGCGTCCTTCCTCCTCGACCGCGGCGCGGATCCTTCCGGGACGGGCTCCCGCCGGCTGACGAAGGAGCTGGTCGAGAAGTCGGACCTGGTGCTGGGAGCCTCGACGGAGCATCGCGAGGCCGCCGTGCGGCTGTCTCCCGTGTGGGCGCTGGCCCGCGCCTTCACCCTCTGCGAGTTCGCCCGGCTGGTGCGGACCGAGGACGCCGCCGGTGTGCAGGATCCCGCCGAACGGTTCGCGGCCCTGGTCCGCGGCGCGGCCGCTCGGCGGGGCGCCGCGCCCGCGCTCCCGGGTGACGACGACATCGACGACCCGCAGGGTGCCCCGCTCCAGAAAGTGCAGGAATGCCTGGCACGCATCGAGGGTGCGGTGCACCGCATCGCCGCGGCTGTGCGCACCGGATGATTCCGGTGCGCACAGCCGCGGCGAGCTTCTGCCTCTAGAGACCCGGCCGGTGTACGCGTGGCGCCGGATGATTCATGGCGGAGAGCCGCAACCGGTGCCGGGGCCTGGTACGGCGATGCGGCCTCGTCATGGTGATCTGGCGGACGAGCTGCTGAAAACACGCCAGAGACGCACAGCTCGGCAGAGCGGCCGCGGCGGCATCGGTGATGTTTCCGCCTGCCTGGACGACACACAGGAGTACCGCAACGGAGGAGAACAGCAGCACCACCACCCAGGAGTGGACGGCACGGCACCGGTGCAGTGCGGCACGCAGGATCGACAGTGCGGCCACCAGCCAAGGCCCGTAGACCAGCAACGGCCACCAGGAAACGGCGCCGCTCTGGGTGTGGAACACGGCGATCTGCCGCAGGGGTTCATAGGTGGCCATACCGCCGAAGACGCTCACCATGGAGGTGATGACGGCGGCCACCGCGGCGATCAGGTAGCTGAGGGTGCGCAGACCGCTGAGACGCCTGGGTTCACGCAGCTTGCGATGACTGCGGGGAACTCCCCTGAGCGGCGGCAGTTCGGCCGTGATGTCCTGCAGGTTCGTCGGAGGACCGACGGGAGGCGGCGGGGCGGCCGGCGCCTCCTCACGGACCGGGGGCGGTGCTGGGGCACGCTCGGCCGCCATGGCGTCCTGCAGCATGTAGGCGAGTTCCTCGGCCGGATCCCATGCCGGGTCCGGCGGTACCAGGGGTTCCTGGAACACTTCGGCCGCGCGCCGGTGCCGGCCGGTGGCCCCCATGTCGAACTGGCCGAGATGATCGGCGCCGAACTGGCCGAGATGATCGGCGTAGTACCCCGAGTGGTGGTCGATGCGCTCGTGGTTCATGGCGGCTTGATCATTCGGCCCGGGAACGGGTGCCTTGGCGCTCCAAGGTGGTCCATCGTCGGACGAGATCGGCTTCCAGCCGCGCCATGCCGTCCAGAAATTTCTGCAACAGCGGTTCGGTGACCTCCAGCGCGACGGGCAGTCCCTCTTTGCTGAGGGTCCCGTTGGCGCTGGGCGCGGAGTACGCCGAGGACGGAGTGTAGATGTAAGGACCCATCGTCACCGCGTGCCCCCCAGTCAGGCCCCTCTGGTCCTCGCGAGACGTGAACAGGCCGAAATTCCTTGCCCTAGTCATGCCCCGATTAACGCCGCCTCTTTCCCTTGGATGCGCGGCAAACGGGTGACAGGAATGCGTGGATAAGTATCTTATCTAGAGGCCATTCGACCATGTTCCACTGCTGTGCGAAAACCATATGATGACCCCTGCCTCGGAGGTCATTCCCGGTGGGCGACGGCGCTCGGCTCACGGTGCACGGGGTGGGTGTTCCTCTCGAGCACTTCGATCATGCGGCGTCGCCGACGCAACTCGAGGACGTCGACACGCCACATCCGGCCGAGCGGATGGGATCCCAGGAGAGACCCCATGGTGCATACAGAAGTGCACACAAGCAATGTCCAAAGAGCGGTGTTCCACACGGCTGTTTCCTCCGTCGTCCTGGCGACTGCGCCCTGAATTAGCGGCACATAGGTAACGCGGACAGGTATGCAGGGTGACGGAAGCGAAATGAAACGCCCCACAGAGAGTAACGGGATGACTGGCCTTACATCCCATAAAGTGCGGCGACGGCCGACAGCCGGTGCCTCTCTCTGCGCCCCGAGGGGCGCAGAGAGAGATCCGTTGCTGTCGGCCGTCACACGGGTACTGCCGCGGGTGTCGCAGCTGCACGAGGGACTCGCGCAGGTCAGCCGCGCCTCACCCGACGGGTGAGAAGGATCGCCCCGCCACCGAGCAGGAGCAGTCCAGCAGCCCCGCCCAACAGGAGACCCGAGCGGTCCTCACCGGTGTCGGCGAGGTGCGGCTTGCCGTGGTGCTCGTAGCCGGGCTTGCCGTGGTGCTCGTAGCCGTAGTCGTCCTTGGGCTCCTTCGTGGGCTCCTTCGTCGGCTCCTTCGTCGGCTCCTCGGTGGGCTTGTAGCTCGGCTTCTCGCTGGGCTTGTCGCCCGGGTCGTAGCTGGGCTTGCCACCGTGCTCGCCGTGCTCGTAGTCGGGCTTGCCACCGTAGTCGTGGCCGGGCCTGCCGTGGTGGTCGCCGTCCTCGCCGTCCACGACGGTGATCTCGGCCGACAGGGTGAGGTCCGGGTCCTCCGCCCTGACCAGGAAGAGGTGCTCGCCCGGCTTGGTGCTGTCAGGAATACGGACAGTACCCTCCACCGTGCCGGTCGAGTCTGCCGCGAAGTGGCCCAGGACGACGATCCTGGATGCGAGGTCGACCTCCACTTCCTGGTTCCCCGCGAAACCCGTTCCCCTGAAGTCGACGGGGTCACCGGCCCCGACCACGGTGGAGCTGAGGGTCAGGCTCGGGGGTGGAGGCGGATACTGCTGGGCAAAGGCTGACTGCGCCCCCAGAACCGGGGCAGCGGTCATGACAGCGGAGGCTGCAGTGGCCGCAAGGGCGGCACGCCATTTCGATGACGCCGTCATCGCATTTCACGCTCCTCTAGTGGGATCAGGCCGACGCCATGGTGCGACCCGCGAGTACGGTATATGCATGTATCGCGCCAAAAAGCGGCAGATAACGCCGACTGTTGGATAAGACGCCATCTGGCGCACGTAGATCACCGGATCGACGTCAGAACGGCCTGGGACGCCAAGGCCCGCAAGCCCTCCGCCGCCGCTTGGAGTCGGGCCGGCATTCGGCTCGGCGACCGCCCGACTCGCGTTGTCCGAGCCTCAACACCGAAGCAACCAGGCGGAATTCGGACTGCGCGGCAGGAATTGGCTACCGGGAAATGCGAGAGGTGTCGCGGTGCCGCGGTACGGCACGGCAGGGCGGCCGGACAGGCAGGATCTGGTGGACCAATTGCTGAAAGCCGGTCAGCGCCGCGATGGCCGGAAGTGCCGCGGCGGACATGTCGGGGAGCGTCCTCGGCACCCGGGCGATGCCCAATAGCACAGCCACGGCGGAAAAGAACAGCACGACACACCAGGAATGTGCGGCACGGCGCCCGTACAGAGCCGCCCGCAGGATCGACAGGGACGCAACCATCCAGGGCCCGTACACCAGCAGCGGCCACCAGTGATCCGCACCGAGGCGAGCGGGGCCGGCGGTCGCCACCTCGCGCAGGGGGTCGAACGCGACGATGCCGCTGAACACACTCACCATGGCGGCGATGACCGCCGCCACCGCGGCAATCAGCAAGCCGACGACCCGCAGCAGCGGCAGCAGGCCGCCATGGCCGCAGATGTGACGGTGCCACGAAGGACCGCCGCCGGAAGAGACGACTGAAGGGGCGCCTGAAGGAGCGCCAGGAAACCGTCCGTCATACATGGCAGACCGGCTGCTGCGTGGTCCTCATACACCCCACAACGAAATCGGCCGTGACCCGGGTGCGGAGCATCCGGGTGACGAGCCCGCGAACCCGGGCCCGGCCCACGATCTCACTGCTCCGGCATGAAGCGGACCACGGGGCCACACGGCTGACAGATGGTCGGAAAAACCCGCATCGCCGAACGTCGGGCCACCGCCACCCCTCGCACACCGGCAAGCTCTAGGAACCGGAGTGAGCCGGACATCCGGCACATAACCGTCGGACCGGCTCGTCACCCCAACGCAACCGAGAAAGGTCCGGGATGCCCAAAACCTTTGGTTTGACACTCCTCGCACTGGCGGCTCTGGCGGTCGGCACGCCGGGCGCCGTCGCCAGTTCGGCCGCGGCAGAGCTCCCGCCCGCAGCCGCAGCTCCCGAGAAGACCGGCAAGATCGCCGGCCAGTACATCGTCACGCTCAAGCAGGGCTCCGCCGACAGACGGGAGGACATGGACGCAGCGGTGACGACGGCCACCGAGCACGCCTCCGACCTGGGCGCCAGGGTGCGCCACGTCTACCGCCATGCCCTCTACGGCTATTCGGCGTCGATGAGCGCGCGCACCGCGGCCAAGCTCGCCGCCGAACCGCAGGTCCAGTCGGTGCAGCAGGACCGATGGGTCCGTGCCACGGCCCAGTCGCTCCCGACCGGCGTGAACCGGGTCGACGCCGACCTCAGCCCGACCGCGGGCATCAACGGCGTGGACAGGCGGGTCAACGCGGACGTCGCCGTCATCGACACGGGAATCGACCTGGACCACCCGGACCTCAACGTCTACCGGGCCGGCGGAAAGAACTGCTGGGTCGGCGCCATGCCGCCGGACGACATGTACGGCCACGGCACGCATGTGGCGGGCACCATCGGCGCCCTGGACAACGGCGCCGGAGTGGTCGGCGTGGCGCCGGGGGTGCGGCTGTGGCCGGTGCAGGTCCTCGACCCCTTCGGCATGGGAACGACGTCCAGCGTCGTCTGCGGCATCGACTACGTCACCCAGCACGCCGACCAGATCGACGTGGCCAACATGAGCCTGGGCGGCTCGGGAAGCGACGACGGCAACTGCGGCCGGACCAACGGCGACGCCATGCACCAGGCCATCTGCAGGTCGGTCGCCGCGGGCGTCACCTACGCGGTGGCGGCCGGCAACGACCACGCCAACGCCAGGAACACCGTGCCCGCCTCGTACAACGAAGTGATCACCGTCAGCGCCCTGGCGGACTTCGACGGGAAGCCCGGCGGGCTGGCCAGGTCGACATGCCGCGCCGACCAGGACGACACGTTCGCCGACTTCTCCAACTACGGGGCCGACGTGGACCTGATCGCCCCGGGCGTGTGCATCGCGTCGACGTACAAGGGCGGTGGCTACGCCGTCATGTCCGGCACATCCATGGCCACACCGCATGTGGCGGGCGCCGCGGCGCTGTACCGGGCGACGCACCCCACCGCGTCACCGGCGGCCGTCAGGGCGGCCCTGCAGTACTACGGCAGCACCAACTGGTCGTGGCCGTCGCAGGACGGGGACGGCATCAAGGAGCGCCTGCTCAGGGTCGCCGGGTTCTGACTGGACGCCGGCTCGGCGCACGTTCGGCAGCGCACCCCGGCACCGGCCGGGGTGCGCTGCCGAACGTCAGCCCCGCAGCCCCCGGGTCACTTCTCACCCGCGAGATCAGTCACGACGGTCCCCTTCTGATGGACCGACAGGCGGGGCGCGGGCAGTTCGCCGTACTGCCCGTAGGCGCTGTAACTGTCCCCCCTGGGGGGCACGGTCATGTTGAAGACGGTGCCCAGTACGCGGCTGCCCACCCGTTCCAGCGCCTCGGCGGCGGTACGGACCTGGTCACGGCTGGTCTTCGAGGCACGGACGACGAGCAGCGTGCCCTGGGCGAGCGGGGAGAGCCCGATCGTGTCGGCGACCGGCAGCAGAGGAGCGGTGTCGACGATCACCACCTCGTACGTGCTGGCGAGCTCCTGCAGGACCTCCCTCATGCGGGCCGAGGCGAGCAGCTCCGTGGGGTTGGGCGGTACGGCGCCGCTGGCCAGCACCGAGAGCCGGTTGCCGGCCTGCTGCATCACTTCCTCCACCCGCGCCTGTCCGATGAGCACGGTGGTCAGTCCCGCGTCCTGGATGAGACCGAAGGTCCTTGCCACGGTCGGCCGCCGCAGGTCGGCGTCCACCAGACAGGTGGAGACGCCCGCCTCGGCGAGGGAGAGGGCCAGGTTCGCCGACGTGTTGGTCTTGCCCTCGCCGGGCACCGAGCTGGTCACCATGATGATCCGGGGGCGGTCGTCGACCTGGGCGAACTGCAGATTGGTACGCAGCTTGCGGAAGGCCTCGGCGCGCTGGGAGTGATCAGCAGCCGTGACGAGCGGGTGCCTGGGCGCGCTCCTGTCGTACGGAATCGCTCCGAGGCCCGGCAGGCCGGTGAGCTCGCCGAGCGCCTCACTGGTCTTGAGAGTGGTGTCGAGCGTCTCACGCAGGACGACGAGTCCGGCGCCGAGGAGCAGGCCGGCGAGAACTCCTGCGACCAGGTTGAGCAGGGGGCGGGGCGAGACGGGATCTGCGGGGGCGACTGCCTGCTGGGTGACGCCCAGCGAAACCGGCGACACGGGGTCGGGCCGACCTTGTTCGCGCGCCGCAGCCTGCTCCGGGCCCGTCCGCTTGGGTGTCTCCAGCCGCTCGACGACGGCGCTGAAACACGCCGCGACGGCGTTGGCGATCCTCGCGGCACGCTCGGGGTCGGTGTCCCGGACGGTGATGTTGATCAGCACCGTGTTGAGCGGAGCCTCGGCGCTGATGCGGGACGCCAGCTCCTCCGGCGTGGTGTGCAGCTTCAGCTCGCGCACCACGGGCCCGGTCACCTGACGGGTCGGCACGATTGCGGCGTACGACTGCACGCGCGCCTGCGAGAAACTCTGGCCCTCGTTCAGCTGGGCGGTGTCCTGGTTGGTGCGGGCCGCCACGAAGAGCTGCGTTCTGGCCTCGTATTCGGGGGTGCTCCATGCCGTGACGGCGACCGCCGCACTGAGTGCGAGAACCAGACAGACCAGGACGGTCGGCCAGCGTCTGGAAAGAGCCTTCAGGAATCCGTGGAGATCCAAGCTGCACCCCTCAAAAGAAACGAGGAAACCACCCAAAGGAGAGTTTTGTTCCCTATGTACAAGGCTGAACATAGGCGCTTGAACGTCTCGATCCGGGGAGCCACCCCGCGTGCGTCCACCGCCAGGCGCCCTGTCACACCATCCGGCGACTTCCGGGCACGCCACGCCTCCGGCAACCGGACACCGCTTCCGTTCCCGGGTATTCATGTCTCGGCCTGCGGCCGACGTCGCACCATCTGGCCCGAACCGACCGAGAAGAGTGGAGAGGATCACCGTGTCTCGACGCGTACGCGCCATGACGGCGTCCTTGTTCATGGGGATGCTGCTGACCTGCTGCACGTGCTGCGCGGCGAGCGACGCGGCGCAGGGCAGCGCGGACGGCGCCCCAGCGCTGAAGGCGGCAGCAACGGACCGTGTGGAGCGCTTGCGGGTCAAGGTGCTCGAGGTCCTGCCGCACGATCCGGAGTCCTTCACCCAAGGCCTGGAGATGGCCGGTGACACTCTGTACGAAGGGACAGGCCTGGCGGGACGGTCCTCGGTCCAGGCCGGTCCGCCCGGCGGGCAACCCACGACCCGTGTGTCGCTGCCCGCGCCGTTGTTCGGCGAGGGGATCACCGTCCTCGGCCGGACGCTCTGGCAGCTCACCTGGCAGAACGGGATCGCCGTCGAGCGCGATGCGGCGACTCTGGAGGAGGTACGCCGCCTCCGGTACCCCGACGAGGGCTGGGGGGTATGCCTCCAGCGGTCCAGGAACCGGCTGGTGACGAGCAACGGAACGTCACGGCTCACGTTTCGGCACCCGCGGACGCTTGCGAAGACGGGCGTCCTCGACATCACCGAGAACGGGCGGCCGGTGGCGAAGCTGAACGAACTGGAGTGCGCCGGCGGGGCCGTGTACGCCAACGTCCTGTTCACCGACCGGATCGTGCGCATCGATCCCGCCACCGGCGAGGTGACCGCGAGCATCGACGCCGCAGGGCTGCTACGCAGGGACGAGATGGTGAACGGCTCAGTCCTGAACGGCGTGGCGGCCATCCCCGGCACCAACCAGTTCCTGATCACCGGCAAGTTCTGGCCCAAGATGTTCCGCGTCGTGTTCGTTCCCCGCGCCGGGCTCACTCGCTGACACCGCTCCAGCACGTCCGGCGGGGCCGACGCCGCGCGACTTCTCAGGCCCGACTCGCGTGACGCGCACCCTGGGCACGCCTGCCAAAGCGTTCATAGCCGGCGGGCTTGTGGCGTGCTTCGTGCTCGCGCTCCGTCTGTTCGCCCAGGAGTCGATGCAGAGGTCATGCGCGTGTCGGCCGGCAGCGACCCTGGGCAGTCGGGCCCCGCCGAGTCAACCGGTCCTCGCTGTCGCCCGGCACGGGGCCCGGCTCGGCGAAGAGGCCCTGGAGACGCTGTTCCGGCACGTCGCCGGTCCGCCCGCTCGGCGGACACTGCTGGTGCGTGGCGGCGCGGGCTGCGATCGGTGGCGCTGGACGGCATCCAGTTCGACGTCCACCCCCTGCCGGGCTCCACCGGCCGGCCCCTGCGACCCGGTCATCGCCGACCGCGGCTTCTGCTCGGCCGAGTTCGCCCCACCTTCACCGCGCCCGGCGCGAACCTCTTGGTCGGTCGGTTGTACGGCGGGTCGAGGAGGTCCGGCTCCGGGCCGGGCGAAGGCCGGACGCTGCCCGCCGCGCCGCAGGATACGGAGGGCGGCTCGGGCATGGAACTCACCCGTTCGGCACGCGGGCGGGCCACCACCGCGGTCAGTGGCGAAGGCCGCCGGAACCGAGATTCTCCACGTACCAGGCGTACGTCCGGGCGAGTCCCTCTCGCAGGTCGATATGGGGCGACCAGCCCAGTGCGGTGAGCCGGGAGACGTCGAGGAGCTTGCGCGGGGTACCGTCCGGCTGCCCCGGGTCCCACTCGATACTCCCCCGGTAGCCGACGACCTCCGCAACGAGTTCTGCCAGTTCACGGATGGTCAGATCCGTGCCCGTGCCCACGTTGACCGGCGCGTCGGCATCGTAGTGTTCCAGCAGGTGCAGGCACGCCCGAGCAAGGTCGTCCACGTGCAGGAATTCCCGGCGAGGCGTGCCGCTGCCCCAGTTCACCACCCGCGGCGCACCCGACTCCTTCGCCTCGTGGAAGCGCCGGATCAGAGACGGCAGCACATGGGAGTGCTCCGGATGGAAGTTGTCGCCGGGCCCGTACAGGTTCGTCGGCATGGCGGAGATCCACGACCGCCCGTACTGCCGCCGCACGGCCTGCACCTGCACAATTCCGGCGATCTTGGCGATGGCGTAGGCGTCGTTGGTCGCCTCCAACGGGCCCGTCAGCAGCGCCTCCTCCCGGATGGGCTGCTCGGCGAACTTGGGGTAGATACAGCTGGACCCCAGGAACAGCAGCCGCTCCACCCCGTACTCCAGGGCCGCGTCCAGCACGTTCGCCTGGATGCGCAGATTGTCGGACAGGAATTCGGCGGGCCGTGTGGCATTCGCCTTGATGCCACCCACGCGGGCGGCCGCGAGTACGACGATGTCGGGCCGCTCGGCCGCGAACCAGCGGAACACGTCCCGCCGCTCCCGCAGGTCCAAGTCCTCCGACCCGGGCCCGACCAGGTCGGTGAATCCCTCCCGCGCCAGATGCCGCCACACCGCCGAACCAACCAGCCCACGCCGCCCGGCCACGAACACGCATGCCGAGCGGTCGAGGGGACGGTCGACGTTTCCGTACGCTGCCACTCCACAGGTACTCGGCGCCGAAGCAGCGGGGTGAGTGACTTCGCTGTCGGCTTTCGTGCAGGTTGACATTGGAGTCGCTCCTTCCTCACGAACCGTGTAGTGAGGCCGAACCGAGTGCGGTCGCACTGCGAGCCTGCGATCAGCTCGCGGCGGCCGCGTCCCGGGTGATGAGGAAATTTGCATAGCGGGCCGGCGGGACAAGATCCGCCGTCACGGGTACCGGTCCGGTGTCGCCGAGATGCTGAATGCGACGGTAGCCCAGGTCGAACGCGGTCTCCCGGACCCTGCTCAGTGCTGCCTTGTCGAGGCACTCCGCAATGATGGCGGGGTGGTGGACGCGGATGCTCTTCTCCATGCCGCGCAGCACCTGTGGTTCGAGCCCCTCCACGTCGATCTTGATGAGGTCCACCGCGAGTCCGTCAAGCAGCGCATCCCCCGTCGTGACGTCCACATCGAGGACGCGCTGAGCGGGTCGCCTGGCCAGGAGCGAGGCAGTGGTCGTGTTGGTGGGGATCCTCAGCACGGCACGCCCGGGTGCGTCCGACAGCGCCTTGTCGATGATGGTGACGCGGCTCTCGAGCCCGTTCGCCCGGACGTTGCGGTTCAGCATGCGGATCGCGGCAGGGTTGGGCTCGACAGCCACAGCCTCCAATTGCGGGTTGGCCCTGCAGGCCAGGAGAGTGTAAATACCGGAGAAGGCGCCGATGTCGACGAATCGCCGGGCGTTTCGGGCGAGTTGATAGAAGAGCGGATGAGTGGTCTCTTCCCAGTGCCGCATGTTGGTCCAGATCAGGCTCCGGGCCAGGATGTCCGCGTCGCTGCTGACGTAGCGGAAGGTGCTGCCATCGGGGGCCTGCATGCTCCACTCCCCTGTGGGATGCAGACGTCTCCACACTGCGCTGGGCACCAGGCCGCGCAGGGTCGCGGCGCGAACGGCCCGTTGGCAGCCCGG
The DNA here is from genome assembly GCF_040782645.1 of Streptomyces sp. HUAS ZL42. Taxonomy (GTDB): domain Bacteria; phylum Actinomycetota; class Actinomycetes; order Streptomycetales; family Streptomycetaceae; genus Streptomyces. The sequence goes on along the minus strand of NZ_CP160403.1, from coordinate 6,148,450 downwards.
AACGCGGAGGAAAAGATCACGTGCGCTGGTCAAGATCTCTTTGGAGGGCACAGACAGCAGCGTAATCAGGACAATTGGCGCAGGCTTGGCCCGGTGGGCGTGTTGCTGTGCGGGGGCGGCTGAGTTCACTCCGGCGCCATACTTCAGCCGTCCACCGTTGCGCACGGCTCAACACTCGGCAGCCGCGACCTTGTTCAGCAGCGCATCGAGCCGATCCAGCGGTACGACGCCCTCTCCTTCTTTCGCAGGCGACGCAACGACATAGTCGTAGTCGATGCCGAGGTTGCGGCTCAAGCGGGCAAAGCAGTCGTTGAACGAGGCAGCAGAGAACAGCTCGATCACGCGCTCCGCCCGCTGAGCCCACACCAGGTTGGCCAAACCGGCCCCGTGCGGAGCAATGACTGTACGGGCGCCGGCGAACAGGGTGCGCTGCTGCTCGAAGGACAGGTCCTGGGCGTAGACCACCGTGACGCCCGCTTCCCGCATCGCGCGCTCGACGTCCGCCTCGTTCGACAATGCTCGTTTGGGGTCCTTCAGACGGCTCACGTAGACGGCGTCGACGTCGGAGCGGCCCGAAGGAAACGCTGCACGCAAGCGGTCGATCTCGGGCCGCTGGATGAAGCCGGACATGGGCTCGATGGCGGCGAGGACACACGAGTCGACATGTACGACTTCGTCCAGGCGGACGATCCTGGAGGGCCCGACAAGGTGCTGCGCAGCCTCCAACGCGTAGGCCGGTACGCACTTCGGCATCAAGAGCAGCGCCTCAGGCTCGACACTCAGGGCGAAGACCGCGGCCGGCAGCACCTCGAGGAGCCAGTGATAGTAGCCCGTCAGCCCGAAGGTAACGACGGGACGACCAGTGAGTCGCCTGACCGGCAACAACGGTTCGTGGCGGACGTCGCCCCAGCCGAGCGACCGGATGAGGGATCCGTAGCTCTCCTCCAGGACGGGGCCGCCGGGCAGCCAGATGAGACCGCTGTGCGGGCTGACCAGCACGTCGTGGAGCCGGTAGGCGTGGCGCTCGTCGAACGCCTTGGACCGGCGGAACCATGGCGGGAAGTCAGCGGGGAAGTCGTACCGCTCGACCACGGCCTCAGTCCTGGTCAAGGCCTCGCTCACATGCCTGGCCATCCTGGGATCGTGCATGCGCTCCGCGATCGAGCGTACGTACTTCCGCGGCATTCCTCCCGAGACCGGTCCGAGCAGGGCCTGGTTGGCGGTCCTCGCCAGCAGAACCCGGCCGCGGGCCGTCAGGTCGCGCAGCTTCGGGGCCATACCCGTTCCGCTCCGACTGGGCGTGAGTGCTTCACGGCGCCCGTCACGGCCGCAGCCCGGCCTGTCGTACTGGTCATGCCGGAACGCTAGGACCGGCGTTCACGGTAGTTCGGTTACGCGCCCGCCGTCCGGGGCGCATTCACCCATTGGGACCGTGTCGTTCCACCCCAGTTGCTGAATCAGAGTGATCCCGACAGACACACGCCGGGAAGGCGAAACCGGAGCGCGCGGGCATGCGACTTTGGGGTCGTGATATTCCGTTCGTGATCCGGGGTGATATGCGTGGGCCAACCCCCATACCGGGACCAGTGCAAGCTGATCGTCGTCGGCCAGGGATATGTAGGTCTCCCGCTGGCCATGCGCGCGGTGGAAGCAGGTTTCGCCGTCGTCGGCGTGGACACGGACGAGTTGCGGGTCAAGCGTCTCGCCGCCGGCGACTCGTTCATCGAGGGAGTCGGCAATACACGCTTGGTCAGCGCTCTGGACAGCGGCCGCTACAAGGTGACCACCGACTACACCGGGATCTCCGACTTCGACGTCTGCACGATCACCGTGCCGACGCCACTGCGCGAGGGTGTGCCCGATCTTACGTCCGTGGAATGTGCCGCCAGGAGCATCGCCTCTCATATCACCCCCGGCGCTACTGTGGTTTTGGAGTCGACCACATATCCCGGCACCACGGAGAGTTTGCTGCAGCCTCTGCTGGAGGACGGCAGCGGGCTGAAGGCCGGTGTGGATTTCCATCTGGGCTACAGTCCCGAGCGAATCGACCCGGGTAATCCCCAGTGGCAGCTGGAGAACACACCGAAAGTGATCTCCGGGATCGACCCGGCGTCCCTGAACAGCATCGAGCGCTTCTACGCACGCATTGTTGAGCGCACCGTGCCTGTGTCCAACTGCCGGACCGCAGAGCTGACCAAATTGCTGGAGAACACATTCCGCCACGTCAACATCGCCCTGGTCAACGAGATGGCGACGTTCTCGAGGGGGCTGGGAGCGGATATCTGGGAAGCCGTCGAGGCCGCCGATACGAAGCCGTTCGGCTTCATGGCGTTCAAACCGGGCCCAGGTGTCGGCGGGCACTGCTTGCCGGTAGATCCCTCGTACTTGTCATGGCAGGTCAAACGGCTACTGCGGCAGAACGTCCGATTCATCGCGCTGGCGAACGAGATCAACGACGACATGCCGGACCACGTCGTCTGGCGGATCAGCCGAGGCCTGAACGAACGCGGAAAGTCGGTCAACGGCTCTCGAGTCCTCCAACTGGGCCTGGCCTACAAGAGGAACACCGGCGACATCCGCGAGTCGCCGGCCATCGTGCTGGCCCGGTTGCTGCAGGCGCTCGGTGCCCATGTCGCTGCCGTGGAGCCGTACACGGACTCCTATCTCCTCCCCCCCGACATCATCTGCGTAGAACTGACCGAAGCTGAAATCCGGGCGGCCGACGTGGTGGTCGTGGCAACCGACCACGACACCTTCGACTACGCGCTCGTCGAGCAGGCCGGGGCGTATGTCTTCGATACCCGCAACCGCTGCCGGGGGGACCGTGTCGAGGTGCTGTGATCCTGCCTTCGCTTTCATGGCGCGCCGGCATCGGCAGAGAGGGTCGGCGTCACACTCCTACCGGCAATCACCGACTTCTCGTGCGCGGCTGTAGCCATTTCCGAGCTCCATGACGCGCGACCTGAGCACCTCGTATGAGAAATGCGGTGGGGGCGGCCACCAGTTGGCCGTTCGGATGAGCACCCGGCCCGGTTGGGCAATTGCGGGCGATTCATTCGGTAATGATGAGGTGTTCGAGTTGAGGAGTCCCGCATGCCACCACTCCGCATCGCCGTACTGATGACCAGTCACAATCGCCGTGAGAAAACCCTGTCCGCGCTTGCCACGCTCGCCGGACAGCGTGGACTGCCGGAGAAGACCTCCCTGCGCACCTATCTCGTCGACGCCGGCAGCACCGACGGCACACCCGAGGCCGTCCGCGCGGCACACCCCGAGGTGGAGGTCACCACGGTCGGTACCGACATCTACTGGAGCCACGGCATGCGTATCGCGAGCCGCAACAGCCGGCGAACCGGTGAACCGCCCTGGGACTTCCAGCTCTGGCTCAATGACGACGTGACGCTGGCAGAGAACGCGCTCGCCGTACTGCTCGACACCGCAGACGCGGTCGGACCCGGCAAGGTCGTGGTCGGCGCCGTACGCGCCTCGGACAGTGCCCGCACCACGTACTCGGGGCGCCGCGGCCGTGCGCTCGCGCTGGTCGAGCCCACCGGCCGACCCGAGCGCTGCGACACATACAACGGCAATGTGGTGCTGTTGCCCAGGACGGTGTGCGATCGGGTGGGCGACATCGACGAGGTCTTCCAGCACGGCATCGGCGACTACGATCACGGATTCCGCGTCCGCCAGGCCGGCATTCCCGCTTACGTGACACCGTGCCACGTCGGCATCTGCGACCTCCCCCCGCCGCACACCGGGTCCCGTGAACCGGGCATCGGCGTGCGTGAGGCGCTCCGCCGGATCACCTCACAGCGGGAACTGCCGCCCCGGCAATGGCGGGTCTACTGCCTGCGGCACTGTTGGCCGTGGGCCCCGCTGCTGATGTTCTCGCCCTATGTGAAGGCCGCGGTGCGGTCCTCGGTCCGTCGCTCCCCCGCAGGGGGATGATCCCTTGCTGCTCGATCCGACGACAGTGCTGTTCGGCTGCGCCGGGCTCATCGCCTGCGCGGCACTCAGCGCGAGCTTTGTCCGCTGGCCGGTCTGGGGAATCGGCCTGTACACCGCCGTTCAGCTCTGGCAGTCGCAGCAGAACATGCGTCCGCCCCTCCGAAGCCCGGGTCTGGATCTCATGCCCACGGATGTGCTGACCGTATGTCTGCTGGCCGCTGCGCTCATCATGTCCGTAAGGAAACGGGGGCGCAGACCCCGGGCCTCGCTTCTCGTCCTGCTGGGCCTGACCGCCTGTGCGCTGATGCGGGGGTTCGGACTCTTCGGCGTGCAGACCGCGGGCAACGAGGCGCGAACCAGTTTCGTCCAGCTCCTCTGCGTCGCGTTCTTCGTCGCCGCCATTCCCCCCGGTCGGAACCTACTGCGTGTGGTCAGCCTCATCTGGGTGCCCGCCGCCTGTGTTCTGTCCCTTGCTGCCCTGCTGTGGTGGTTGAACGTCGGCATCGGCTCCAACTCCGACTCGATCATGGTCGACGGAGTACTCACCAACGCCCGCCCGGTGAACGCGGCTGAAGCCCTGATCATCGGCCAGGCGGCCCTGATGCTGCTGTGTGGTCACGGCTTTGCCCGCGGCAGAGCCCTGGCCTGGCCGCTCCTGTTGGTCGTCGTCCTGACCCAGCACCGCACCGTATGGCTTGCCACGGGCGTCATGGTGACGGGCTGGCTGGTATGCCGCCGACGGCAGTCCGGATCCCGTGCCGCGGCACTGGCTGTCCTGGGCTCCGTCAGCGTGCTCTCTTTGCTGGCCGTTTCCTTGGGGGCCGCCGACCAGGTCACCTCAAGCCTCGCAGCCTCCAGTGAGGACGACACGACGCTGATGTGGCGCATGGAAGGCTGGCACGCTCTGGTGGCCCATCTCGATGGGGTACCGGAGTGGCTGCTGGGCCAGCCCTTCGGGTCCGGGTACGACCGTGTGGTCGACGGAACGCTCGTCACCGTGTCACCCCACGACTACTACCTGGAGGTCCTGCTCCGCCTCGGCCTCCTCGGCCTCGCGGCGATCCTTGTGCTGTACGCCAGAGCCTGGCGCGAGGCGGGTGCGGATCGCGAGCACGGACTGCTGCTCCGGCTACTCATCTGCAGCCAGTTGGTCTACATGATCACCTACTCCCTCAGCCCAGAACAGGCCGTGATCGTCGGCCTGCTGACGACCTGCGCACAGCCGCGCAGCGCACCCCGTCCCAGCACGACCCAGGAGTCGCCGTGCCTCGCAAGACTGCACTCGTCACCGGCATCACCGGCCAGGACGGCTCGTATCTAGCCGAGCTCCTGCTGTCCAAGGGCTATTTGGTGCACGGCCTCATCCGCCGCTCCTCCACCTTCACCACCCAACGGATCGACCATCTCTACCAGGACCCGCACGAGCCGGACGCACGGCTCCGGCTGCACTACGGAGATCTGGCCGACGGCTCCCGCATCGCTGCCCTGCTGGAGGGCATCCAGCCCGACGAGGTCTACCACCTGGCCGCCCAGTCGCACGTCCGGGTCTCCTTCGACGAGCCCGAGTTCACCGGTACCACCACGGGTCTGGGCACCACACGTCTCCTCGAAGCCATCCGGGCGACCGGGTTGCCGTGCCGCTTCTACCAGGCTTCCAGCTCCGAGATGTTCGGGACGACCGCCCCCCCGCAGTCGGAGTCGTCGGCCTTCCACCCGTGCTCGCCGTACGCGGCCGCCAAGGTGTACGCGTACTGGATCACCCGTAACTACCGTGAGGCGTACGGCATCCACGCCGTGAACGGGATCCTCTTCAACCATGAGTCCCCACGCCGCGGCGAGACCTTCGTGACACGCAAGATCGCCCGCGCTGCCGCCCGCATCGCCCGCGGGGAGCAGGACGTCCTCCATCTCGGCAACCTGGAGGCCCGCCGCGACTGGGGATACGCGCCCGAGTACGTCGACGCGATGTGGCGCATGCTGCAGCAGGATGAGCCCGACGACTACGTGGTAGCCACCGGCACCAGCTACAGCGTCCGCGATTTCCTGAGCTTCTGCTTCGAGCACGTGGGCCTCGACTGGGAGCGGCACGTCCGCTTCGACGAGCGTTATCTGCGCCCCTCCGAGGTTCCCGACCTGGTCGGTGACGCCTCCAAGGCCGAACGCGAACTGGGCTGGCAGGCAGCCGTTCACGCTCCGGAACTCGCCCGGATCATGGTCGACGCCGAACTGGCCGTTGTTCCCAACCCGGTCCGTGAGCGCTCGCTGACGGGAGCCTGAGCGATGACCACCCCCGGCGTTTCGCAGCTGCGCCACGCCAAGCCCGTGCTGCGCGGTGTCCGTGACCTGCTGATGCGCTCACACACGTTTCAGCGGGCGGTACGGGCCGGAACCGTACGCGGCCATGTGCCGCTCACGGTCTGGCAGCATCTGCGCCCCACCGGCGTCTGGCAGCTGCACGCACCGGACGGCAGCACGTTCCGCTACCACTGCGGCCGGGACGACGTACTCGCCGGGCCCGTGGTCTGGACGGATCTGCGGCTGTGGGAGGAGGCCACCCATCCGCTCTTCTACCGGCTCGCCCGTACCGCACGCGGTTTCCTGGACGCCGGGGCCTACGCCGGCCTCTACACCCTGCTGGCCTGCCAGGCCAACCCTCGACTGCACGCTGTCGCTGTCGAACCCAACCCCGCCGCGGCCCGGATGCTGCGTCGCAACGTCGATGTCAACGGTTTCGGCCCCAGGGTGCACGTCGTCGCCAAGGCACTCTCAGAGGTGCCGGGCCGGGCTCGTCTGACCATCCCCGAGCGCATCACCACGGCGACCCTGCGCGACGACGCCGACGGCTGCGGGCGCAGCACCGTCGACGTGGAGGTGACCACGGGGGACCTTGCAGTCGACGACCGGCCCATCGACCTGGTGAAGATCGATGTGGAGGGTCTGGAACCGGAAGTGCTGCGCGGGATGTCCCAGACCCTCGCCGACCACCGTCCGATCGTGATCGCCGAGTGCCTCGACCGACCGGCACTGGAACGGCTGCGCTCCACTGCCGCCGAGTTCGGCTACCACCACCTCCACCACCTCGCTCCGCACGGACCCGTCGCGGTACCCCACGGCTTCGCCCCTCCACGACGCCACCAGAACTTCCTGCTGACCACCGCCCCCTTCACCTCATGACCGATGCCCCGAAATCCGCGGGTCGCGTCCTCTCCGTGCTGAGCTGGAGCTACGGCGGCGCGGTCGTATCAGTCGCCCTGCAGCTCGGCTACACCGCCTGGACCGCGCGCGTGGCACCGCACAACGCCTTCGGCGCCTATGCGATCGCCCTCACGCTGACCCAGCTGCCCGGGCTGGTCGCCACGGCGGGCCTGGCGACCTGCGTCCTGCGGGCCGAGCAGCTCAGCCGCGCCCTCTTCCACGCGGCACTCCGGCTTTCGCTGCTGACCGGCGTGATCTGCTGGGCGGTCATCGAAGTCGCTGCCCCGTGGTGCGCGGCACTGTGGGAGATGCCTGAACTGACGCTCTTTCTCCGCCTGTTGGGCTGCCAGTATCTGGTGGCGCCGACAGGTTGTGTGCTGTTGTCCGCGCTGCGCCGGGTCGGCCTGCCCGGCTGCGCAACGGTCGCCGAACTCTCCGGGCAGGTGGCCGGCTGCGTGGTCGGGGCCGTCGTACTCACCGGCACAGGCGCCCCAGCCGCCCTCGCCCTGGCCCTTCCGATCACAGCGTTCACCACCTTCGGTCTCGCGGTGAGCGGAACGGGGGCAAAGCTCACTCTGGCGCGTGATCCGGACACTCCGTCCGGTTCCCTGCTGGGACTGTCCGGGTTCCTCACCGGCTTCGCGCTGCTGCGCACACTCGCGGCCAGTGCCCCGCTGTGGATGGCGGGCCGACTGCTCGGTCCCGCCGCGGCCGGGCTCTGGTCCCGCGCCCAGCTGCTGTGCGACGTGCCGGTGAACGTTCTGCTCAAGGGGCTCAACCAGGCAGCCGTACCGTTGCTCGCCGACCGCCGCAGCCAGGGACTGCCCCTGACCCGGCCCGCGCAGCATCTGCTGTACGCCGCCTCCGCGGGCTTCGTCGTCTTCGGCGCCCTGGCCGGCGCCGGGCCGGCCGCGCTCGCGCTGCTGCTCGGCCCCGGCTGGGAAGGGGCCGTGGCGCTGGCGCCCGCGTTCGCCGCGAGCGCCGCGTTGCAGGTCGTCTATGCAGCCGGGTGCGCGCTGGACCTTGCCCGCGGGACCCGACGCGATCTCGTCCTCACCCAGTTGGTTCTGCTCGCCGTCACCGGCGTGGGGCTCGTCGGGGCCGTCGGCTGGCGCGAGCCACTGCCGTTCATCGCGGCCGGAGCGGCCGGGTTGGCCGTTGGCCACGCCGTTCAGCTGGTCCGCTGGCACAGGACGGACACGCTCGACGCCACCGCCGTGGCCCGTTCGCACCTCACGCACCTTACGGCCGGGGTCTGTCTGGCCGCGACCGGCAACTGGGGCGCCTCCGCCCTCGGCGGTTTGCCCGGCGCGGTGCTCGCCATGTCCCCGGCACTGCTGGGCTGTTGGCTGCTGCGCGGTCGGCTGCCGGCCTACCAGGCGGCGGCAGAGATCGGACTGCTGGGCCGCCCGGGTCGGCGGGCGAAGCATCCCGTGACCGTACCGGTGTCCCGCCTGTGAAGCCCCTGATCTTCGAGGTCCGCTCCGAGTGGCTCACGCCCGGTGGCACGTCTGACGTCCGGAGTGCACACAGGCTCAAACACACCGGGCAACATGTTCGTACTGCGCTTCATAGGACGGTACGACGTTGGGCCAAGCGAAGAGCCGAGCCCGCGCGAGTGCCTGCCGACTCAGGTGTGCACGGACGTCGGCATTCCGTGCCAGCCGCACAACGCCCTGGGAAATCGCTTCCGGTCGGCGGACGTCGACCAACTCTCCGGCGCGGCCGAGATCGAGGAGCCAGGGCACCGCTCCCGACGAGCGGCCCGCCACCACCGGAAGTCCTCGTGCCATCGCTTCGAGCACGGTCATCCCGAAGGATTCTTCGAGACTCGGTGCCACAAAGATGTCTGCGGTGTCCATGACACTAAGAGCTTGCTCTGCCTGCATATGACCGGCGAAGACCACTCCGTCAGCCAGTCCGTGGCCGCGTGCCCAGCGTTCCGCCCGCCCTCCGGGCTCGTGCCCGCTGCCGACCAGCGTGAGTTCGACATCCTCCAACTGACCACGGATGGCAGCGAAGGCACGGAGGAGGGTGCTGGTGTTCTTGCCTTTCGAAAAATGGGAGTTCACCGACAGCAGGCGTCGGACAGGCTGATGAGCCGTCGGCGGCTCGTCTCTGAAGGAAGTGCTCGGCAGGCCGTTCGGCACCACGGTGGTCGCGCCGCGGCACCATCGCCTCAACCGGTCCCCGATGTACGGAGAGACCGCCGTGAGGTGCCTCGCTTTCGTCAGACAGCGGTACTGCATGGCGAGCCGCACCATCCGATAGGCGTCCGGCTGGCATCTCATGATCGCTGGCGCCCAGTCTCGTACAGTGATCAACGTCGGATGCCTGCTTGCAAGAGCTCCCAACCCGAACTCGTACGTCCAGTGAGCATGCACCACGTCGGTATCCACCGAGTCGAGCAACGTGCGAACGGCATCGCGTTCCTGCCGAAATGCATTCCTGGCGCGGTGCCGACGGCGGTAAGGGCCGATCAGGACATCGACGGTACCGATGCGTCCGTGCACAGGTCTGTCGATTTCGCGACTCAAGGTCACCAGAGTCACGTCATGACCTCTCGACGCAAGTTCCGCGACCAGTGCGGCGGTGCCTGGCCCTCCCAGCCCTGCGGGTGTGGTCTGCTCCACGGACCTGTCGAGCAGACGTGCAAGCCGAGACAGATCAACCGGCGCGGCGATCGCTACTCGCACGGCTCTCCTTCCTGGCCACGACGAGGACGTGCCAGCCGGTGATAGATGCCGGCGTACTGGGCTACGCCGCGCCGCAGGCTGAATCGATCCCCCGACAGTCCGGTCTCATCCGTAGGAGACCTGCTCTTGCAGAAATTCGCGGCTCTCTCGATGGCGGCCGTGAGGTGGACGGGGCCGGTGTCGGTCAACCAGGCGGTCTCGCTGGCTCCCGCCACATCCCTGAGCCCAGGGACGTCTGCAAGCACCAATGGCAGCCCCGTCATGAGAGCTTCGACAGCAGCCAGTGGGAGTCCCTCGAAGGCCGAGGTCATGACGAAGACATCTGCGGCCCGCAGTGCCTGCAAGGGATGCCTATGTCCCAGAAAGCGGACCTGGTGCGAGATTCCGAGCTGTTCGGCGAGACGTCGCTCCTTGCCTGTCCTGTCCTCCTCTCCCACGTGGAGGTACACCAGGTTCGGCATCCCGGAGGCGTTGGCGACCGCCTCCAGGATCGCCTCGTGGCGCTTGACCGGCGCGCAGTTTCCGACGCTGATCACCACGAAGTGGTGGTCCCGGAGCTCCAGTGCCTGCCGCGCCTGGGCCCTCTGACGCCTTGTCGGCGGCACGAACTCCTCGCCGCACCAGTTCTCGATGATCTGGGACGGGTTCCTGAAGCGGCGCCCCTCGTTGTCGGCCACCCCCGGGCTGACGCATACGTGAACGACGCCCATGCGACGAAGGACCTGGCGCTGCAGCTTTCGCTGGGTGCGCAGCATGCCGCTGAATCCGAACACGCTGTGCACCGTGCGGACGACCCCGGCTCCGGCACCGAGGGCCGCAAGGCCGAAGTAGAAACCCGCACGCTCGGCATGCAGGTGAACGACATCGTAACCACCGTCCCGCACCCGGCGGGCGAGCCGAGGCGGTACGCGGATCAGAGATGCGTCCGGCTCGTGGGCCACCGAGTAGCCGGCATCGCGCAGGTCGCCCGCAAAGGGGCCCGGGTCCGGGCCGACAGCCAGGACGTCCGCCGCGACGCCATGATGTTTCCACTGCCCGGCGGCAGCACGGAGCATCACCTCGGCGCCCGAGGCCCGCAGTCGGTTCAGAACGTGCAGCACGCGCACATCCCTACGTCCATGACGGTCGTGTTCCATCCGGGACCTCCGTTGTGCGCTGTTCTGATTCGGACGTGCGTCAATGAGCGGGGTCCGGGACCTTCAGCAGCGCGGACTGTTTCGGGGAAGGGCTCTTGACGGCTTCTGCTTCCACGACGAGGGCGAACTCCTCGCGAATCTCCAAGCCCCTCAAATCGGGATCGTCGCTCTGCCCGGATTCGAACCTGCGGATATCGCCGAACCCGGCCAGGGCCAGTTCGTCACGCAGCGCCTGGAAGTCCCAGAGGTATCCGATGTGGTGGCCGCACTCCTGAAAAGCAACGCGCAGCAGATCAACCGGATGATGTGCCTCATAATTCTTCAGATTCGACAACTCAAGGAGACGTCGAGTTTCGCCGTCTCGCTTTGTGTAACATGCCACCAGATACTCGACGTCCGGCGTCGCCAGTCGAATTCGCCCACCTGGGACCAGCACTCGGTGCGCTTCACGGAACAGTCTTCTGTTGGGCTGCATCCGGAGGTGCTCAATCACGTTATCAGCATAGATGTGACTGGCAGACGAAGTCGGCACCGGCCAACCCTTTGCCGCATCCATGTAATGACGCGCACGCCACGAGACCTCCGTGTCGATCCAGCCCGGGCGTCTGGTCCGGTGAGCACCGATCTCGATCTTATAGGGAGGCGCTGTCGACGCCAAAACCCGGGAGAAGCGGTAGCGAGCAATCGGCCGATTTGCGGCACCTACTGCGAGTTTAACGATTTCCCTTGGCAGTGACATGGTGCCAGCGTGCCATGGACATCCTGCCGCGGATTGCGAGGACACTCGGGTCAGGAGTGAATTCCCCCGTGTGCCGCCCTGTTTCGCCTCGCCACCTCCAGGCTCAACCGGATTCCCTCATGGCAGAGCCATGCCGGATTCTCGCACGTTGCGCAACGATGAAGACACTTGACGGGCGAAGCTTCTGCCAACCGGACACCGCGTGATATCGATAATTCCAAGCCGTGGCAAGTGCAAGAGTTCGGTCGACGGCAGCGCCAAATTCTGTGGCATACAGGTTGCGCCCGACAACCTTTCCGAGCCTGCCGGTCAGCGGGGACATGCAGAAGGTACTGGACCGGATGGAAAGCCCTGCCTTGTTGATCGCCCGCTCAAGGTGGCTTCGAGGGATTCCGCGTTCACGCTTGGTGAGTCCCCCTTTGCGCGGATAACGCCAGTCACCCATGGACACTACTGGTTCACGGATCACCATCCAGCCACCGGGAGCCAGAACCCGGCCGAGCTCGCTCACCACATGGGTCACATTCGGGATATGATGCAGCACCCCGAAGCAGACTGCAAGATCGAACGTACTACCGGCGAACGGGATATGTCCCGACGAGGCAGGATCCACGTAATTCAGCGGGAGCCCCAGCAGCGACTTCGAGCGCAGTTTCTTCGAAGGTTCCAAAATGGTGATCCGGTCAATCCTGTCCACCAGCGGAAGAAATTCCGTACCGAATGAGCTTCCGATGCCCAAGGCGTGCGAGAAGCGACAGTTCGGCAGTTTTCGAAAACCGTTGAATCGGTTGATCCCATGGTAGCCGTATTCGGTTGGCGAGGGGGATGTGCTGAGATCCGCGTAAGCCTCACGCTCATCATCGAACCAGCTCTCGATCTGCTCATGGGTGAAATCATCTCCCCAGAGCTCTCGGCCCGACAGATATCGCTCCGCAAACGCATCCCCTTGCCTCATGCATTCACCCTAACATCCGGATGTGAGGTCGATCGGAGTGGCTGGCAATAATCTCACTCGCCTGGATCACAGGTCCATGCACTGTTCACGGTTCCCGTTCGAGCGCACTGATCAGGCCATTACAGAAACGAGCTGCCATGCCTTCGACCGTGTAATCGGTGGCGTCTTTTTGGCAGGCCGCGCGAAGGCGCGCCAATTGGGTGCGATCGCTCAGCAACGCTTGTACCGCGGCAGCGTACGTTGCGAGGTCGTCGCGCGTGACGACGGCATTGCGACCGTGCTTCAGATACTCGAACTCAGGAGCATGCCACGGCCAGTCAGTCGTGATGATGGGCGTCCGCAGCACGAAAGAATCCACAGCGCACAAGCCCACACGTCCCGGCATCAGCATGACATCCGACACCGCGCCCAGCAGAGCCGTACTCCGTCCAGTGGTGTGTCCAAGGGCCACCACCGGACCGCCTGATGAAGCCGCAGTGTCGACCAGAGTCCGATCGGTTCCCCCGCCGGCGACCAGGAGCCGGAACCCCGGGAGAGCAACGGAGACGCGTCGTGCCGCCTCCAGCAGGAAGGGGATCCGCTTGGGAGCGTCCAGCCCACCCACGAACAAAGCCGTGCGTCCAGGCACCAGACGGTGGCGCGCACGCAGCGCCGCCGCCTCGGCGAACTCCTGGGTCCCCGGCGTCTCCGCGCGCTCACGTACCTCGGAGAGCGTCCCGGTGTCCACGCAGTTGCGTACCACGGTAATCCGCTGTCCTGGATAACCAGAGGACGCGAGGTAGTCGGCACCGCCCTGCGTGTAAGCGAAGAACCATGAGGCGCGCCGTGTGAGAGCGTCCTTGGCGATCCTCTCCAGACGACTGACCGGCTTGGTGTACGTGCGGCCGTGGCCCCACAGCGCAACCCGCGGGGCAACAGCACCGGTCGTGCGCGCCCACTGCTGTCTGAAGAGCAGTGGATACGTTTCCAGGTTCCGCAGCGCCTGTTCCAGAACTACGACATCGGCGGATGCCACGCGGCGGGGTACCTGTTGCCAGACCAGCGACCGCCCCCCGGGTACAACAAGCCGGCGGACAGGGATCTCGGCCGCAGCCGAGCAACTCGCGGCGTCCTGGCGCGCGGCGTGGCTTGGCGGTGGAGCACCGTGCATCACGTCCAAGGTGCAGCCCGCCGCCCGAAGGCGACACCTGAGATGGTCGAAGAAGCTGGTCCGGTAGCTGGGGATGTACGGCTGGACAATGGCGATCTTCGCGGAACGGTTGACTTTCACCATGTCCCCTCCGTTGCAGTGACCGCTGGGCCGACCGCAGTCGGAGCATGGGGGGCAGCGGCATGGTGCGTGAGAGCAGCGGAGTAGACGGACTCGATGCGCTCCCTCCAGACATCTTCCGTGAAGTGGCGCAGGAACACGCTCCGGCAGTGGGGGCGCAGAGAGGGGAAGCGAACGGCGGCGCGTCTGAGTGCCGTGCTCAACGATTCGTTCCAGTCCACCACCGCGCCTGTGCCCTGTTCCCGTACCGACGCCGCGACGGCCGAACCGGCGAATGCGAGAACCGGAAGCCCCGCGGCCAGTGCCTCGGGATAGATGAGAGGGGCGCCTTCCAGCCAGCGGCTGGGGAAGACCAGGCCGCGCCAGGAGGGCAGCCGTTGCCTTATGTCGGTGTGATCGAGTGCCCCGAGGAAGCAGACCGACGGCGGCGCCGCCCGGCGGCAGTCGTCGAGCAGAGGGCCGTCGCCCACGACGTCCAACCGTTCGTCGGCCGGCCAGCGCTCCAGCAACTCCTTCAGGCCCTTCTCCGGGCTCAGTCGGCCGGCGAAGACCCATGCCGCGTCGGACGCGATCGTGTCGTGCTTGAAGAAATCGGCAGATTCCGAAGCATCGATGTCGGTCGTGAAGTTCGGCACAAGGGTCAGCCGTCGGTGATCCAGTCCGGCACGGATGTACATCTGACGGCTCGTCTCGGACAGCACCACGATTCGGTACGCGTGACGCAGCAGTGGATTGGCGGCAGTTCCATGGCGGCCGGCCCACGCGAGTGGCGCGGTAGCCACGCGTGAGCCGCGGTAGCAGCCGTTGCGCAGCCCGGCCCACCGGTCGCCGTCGGGGCAGAGAGTGCACATCGCGCCCTTCCGGTACAGCGTGGCTGCGGCGCACATCGGCCGGTAGTTGTGCACCGTAACCACGATCGGGCCCTGCCAGGACCGGAGCCAGGAGTTCCCGAAGTTGGGGAAGAGATTGTGCACATGAACCACATCGGGTCGAAGCTTCCGCAGCTCCGCCTCGGGTGAGAGACCTCGCCCGCTGCTCACCGTGACCGCGGCCCGCAGCGGGTGGAACGGGGACCGGCCGAGCTCGTCGGTATGCGCAGCCAGGACGTGTGCCTCGTGACCGGCCCGGCGGAGTGCCGCGATCTGATCCATCACCGCCTGGTTCTCGCCGCTGGGAACGGCGGAAGCGTAGAAGCTGTGCACCACGGCGATCCGCAATGGCGAGGAAGCGTTTGAGGGACCGTTTGAGGATTCGTCTCCCGGAGCCATGCTGGGACCCATCAGCCGCGCGTCAGCGTGTAGTTGCGTGCTTCCGCACGACGAATCACGTAACCGGCGTCTTCGAGGTGACGGAGGCGTCTACGTAGGGCCCAGGGGCTTTGCGGGGTATCGAATTCGATGCAGAGAATTCGCGGTAGGTGACCCTCGGCCAGCATCCAGTCGAGCACGGGCTCCTCGGCTCCCTCGATATCCATCTTCAGCAGGTCGATCCGGTTGTGGTCCAGCATCTTCATGAATGTTGCCAATGTGTAGCACTGGGCCTGGAATCCGGGACCATGACCACGGACTTCGGTAGCTGAGTGAGAAACGTGTGCGGAATCTGCGGGTGGATGGAAGTGCAGCATGCTGTCTTCCTTCCACAGCCCGTAGGGGAGGAAATGCCAACGCTGTTCGGAAATTCCCTCGGCGAACCTGACCGAGCGAGGCGTCGGATCCATTGCCCAGACCTCACACCCGAAGCGCTCGATGACGGCGAGATCGAAACTGATGTCCTCGCCCACACCTGCCGCGTAAACGATGGAGTCCTTCGTGATCAGATCGGTGGGGACCCACCATCCTCCGTAATCAGTACCGAGCCGTTGCAATCCGTGCCCCGGACGAATCCGGGTCACCCATGGCACAACGGTCGCCGTCGTCTTCAACTTGATGCGCCGGGTGAGTTGGGTCATTGCCATGTACTGCGGCTCCGATGCTGTTGAGGAGCGTGCGGAAACGCCGTCCGAGCTGTGGACGCGACGCCCTCGGCTCAGCCGGTGAGTGGGCGTTTGCAGCACGTCACCGGCGTCCACTGGCGGGACTCGGCGAGGGCTGTATGCGCGATCGTCACAGGCGACAACCTACGGATGCCGCTGGGCGTTTCCTGGCTTTGATCCCGCGAGGCGGCCGGAATTCAGGCGATCGGCCGTCGATCGATCCCCGCCGCTCCGCATGCACGGCTCTCCCTCAGCGCGCCGACGGAGCAGTGTTTTCAGATGTGCTCTGCCCGGCTTACCGCCACCAGTGACTTCGGCAGTCCGACGACGCGTTCGGGCCAGATCTCGGAGTGGGGGAAGTACTGGCGCATCGCGGTGAAGTCCAGCAACTCCACCCATGCCACGTCGCCGACGGCCGCCCCGAGGTCCGTGGACCGAGTGGGGCCGAAGGGCCAGCGGCGCGAGACCTCCGCGCGTGCACGCAGCGGTAGGAACTGGAATGCGGGGAAGAGCCAGTGAGGTTCGACGGGGAAGTACCGGTACGGAGTCTGAACCCAGTGCTGGTCGGACATCATGCGCACCGTCTCAGCCAGGCGCACCCTGTTGGCGTGGCCGCCGACATGCTCCAGGAGGGAGTTCGAGTACACGAGGTCGAATCGCTCTGTGGCCAGCCGGGCGGGGAGGGCACAGGCGTCGCCCACGACAGCCGTGACGCCCGGCACGTCCGCCGACAGGACCCTCGAATCCAGGTTGACGGTGACGACGTGGGCCGGTCTCACAGGGGCCAGCCGCCACGCCTCGGGCACTCCGCCGAGGTCCAGCACGTGCATGTCGCTCAAGGCCGGGAATCGTCGCAGTAGTTCAGCCCAACGTTTCGTACGAGCGCGGTGGGACAGGGAGCCCGGCCTGCCGGGATCGCTGACCGCGTTCCTGATCGCGGTGCGTGCCAGGGCGCGGGCAGATCTGATGCGTGAGTCGGCGGACGGGGATGTGGCGCCGGACTTCGTGGCTGCCGCAGCTGTTGCTTCCGGTGCATCCGTGGTCACGTGAGGTCTCCTCGGGTGAGCGCAATGGCCGTCGCCACTCGTGGTGCGAGGGGGTCTCGGGCACTGAGTCCGGCGGGTGCCGCGTTACGAGGCTCTCTTCCCGGTGGCCGCGAGCGGGCTCGCTGTGATCCCGTCGCCCGCAGCCTGCCGGGTCACCCCCCACAGGAACCGCGTGTTGCCGAACAGGTAACGCCGCCACAGGCGGCGAGGCTCGCAGCAGAGACGGAACAGCCACTCCAGCCCGCTGCGCCGCATCCAGAGCGGTGCCTGCGGCTTGGTGCCGGCGACGAAGTCGAAAGCCGCTCCCACAGCCACCGCCACCACGGGCAGTTGTGCACACAGGTCTGCGGCCCAGCGATCCTGCTTCGGAGTGCCGAGCCCCACCCAGACGATGTCCGCCGCCGCGGTACGGATGGCCTCCACTTGCTGCTGCAGTTCCCCGGCGGTCAGCGGCCGGAAGGGCGGAGAGCACGTACCGACGATCTGCGCCCGGGGGAAGCGCCGCCGCAGTTCCTGGTACAGCGCGTCCAGCACCTGAGGCGTGGAGCCGAGAAGGTAGTGGCGCACTTCGGTGTTCTGGCTCAGCGCGAAGACGTCAAGAAGGAGGTCGGGGCCGTACACCCGCGTACTCGGCAGGTCCGTACCGCGATGGAGGAGCTGGTTGGCCCAGACGACTGACTGCCCGTCGGGGAGGTTCAGGGTGGCGCAACGAAGCAGGATCTGGAATTCGGCGTCCCGATCCGCGAGAGCGAGGGTGTACGCGTTGGAGAGGTGAACGTCGCTGCCGCGCACCGTGCCGGAGTCGCACCTGCCGTCGCTCTGGCGTGCCTCACGGTTGCGACGAGCGAGGTGCAGCACATGGCGGGCCGCGCTCTCGCGGGTGTGAGCCGTGATGGGCACGCCCAGACACTCGACCACCGGGGGCGCGGCGGAGGTCGGTGCCGATGGGGTACCGGTCTGTGCGGTCATGAGCGAGCCGGCGCGGTCATCGGTGAAGGGACGGCTCGGTTCCTGCGGTCGGCGAGGTTGCCGGAATCCAGGCGGAGGCGGAAGTAGGCGATCGTGTCGCAAAGCCCGCGCTCCACCGGAGTCGTGGGCTCCCAGTCCAGCAGTTCGCGGGCCAGGGTGATGTCCGGGCGCCGTCGTTCCGGGTCGTCCTGGGGCCGTGGGATCAGCGTGATCTCGGAGTCGGCCCTGGTGAGCTTGCTGATCCACTGGGCCAGTTCGAGCATGGAGACCTCATGGGGGTTGCCCAGGTTGAGGGGGCCGCCGTGATCACTCGCGAGCATCCGCAGCAACCCCTCGACCAGGTCGTCGACGTAGCACAACGACCTGGTCTGGCTACCGTCGCCGGTGACGGTGATCGGCTCACCCCTGAGCGCCTGGCCGATGAAGACGGGAATGGCCCGACCGTCGTCCGGTCGCATCCTCGGGCCGAAGGTGTTGAAGATGCGCACAATCTTGGCGTCCACACCTCGGTTTCTGCGGTAGGCCATCGTCAGGGCCTCACCGAAGCGTTTCGCCTCGTCGTACACCGAGCGAGGGCCGACGGGGTTGACGTGACCCCAGTAGCTCTCCGGCTGGGGGTGGACCAGAGGATCGCCGTACGACTCGGACGTGGAGGTGAGGAGGAAGCGGGCGCCCTTCGCTGCCGCCAGGTCCAGGGCGTGCCATGTGCCGGCCGAACCCACGCGGAGTGTCTCGAGGGGCAATCGCAGGTAGTCGGCGGGCGAGGCTGGTGATGCCAGATGGAAGACGGCGTCCACCGGGTGGGGCACTTCCAGGCCCTTGGTGACGTCCAATCGACTCAACCGGAAGTGCGGGTTCCCCATGAGATGTTCGACGTTGTCGGGGCTGGATGTAAGGAAGTTGTCCACGCACACCACTTCGTGGCCGTCGTGGAGCAGTCGCTCACAGAGGTGGGAACCGATGAAGCCGGCCCCGCCCGTCACTACCGCACGCATGCAGGTCCTCTCGGTCGCCCCGCGCCAGCTGGACCGGGGGCATGTTGTCGTGTCATTGCCAGAGCTCAGGTCAGCGTCGTGTTTCTATCTATTACTCAGTTATGAGCCAGTCAGGCATCATGTTTGTGAATATGCTCCTGTATAGAGGGTGTTTCACCCATTTCGCCGTAAAGGGGGTAGTAAATGCTGGTATCTGCTGGAGAGACAGCGCTTCATCAGCCAACCGCGCGACGACAGTTGACCTGGGGAGGCCTGGCAGCCAAACGCGCCATCGACCTCGTGGGGGCCGCCGTCCTGCTCCTGCTTCTGGCACCGGTGCTTCTGGCTGCCGCCGTTGCCGTGAAGGTCGACACTCGGGGCCCTCTGCTGTTCCGCCAGCGGCGAACGGGCTGGCGGGGCAAGGAGTTCCACATCCTCAAGCTGCGCACCATGCGAGTCGGGTCCGAGAAGATGCGGAAGGCCATGGCAGCTCGCAACGAGTCGGACGGACACCTGTTCAAAGTCCGTGACGATCCGCGTGTGACCGCGGTCGGGCGCTGGTTGCGCCGCTATTCCCTTGATGAACTGCCACAGCTGATCAATGTGCTGAAGGGGCAGATGTCCCTGGTCGGCCCCCGGCCCCTACCGGTCGAGGACTCGGCATTCACCGGGGAGGCCCGCCGTCGCCTCCAAGTCCGGCCGGGCCTCACCGGGTTGTGGCAAGTCAGCGGCAGGTCCGAGCTGGCCTGGGAGGACGCCCTGCGCCTGGATCTGCAGTACGTCGACACCTGGTCGGTCAAGCAGGACCTGGCGATCCTCCTCCGAACCCTGCCTGCCGTGCTCCGCGGTGACGGCGCCTACTAGGGACAGCCCATGAGATTGCCGGCCCTGCCAAGAACCGTCGCCTTCCGTCCCGTCAGCAGCCTGCTGCGCGATCCCCGCGTCCTGCTGTCCGTGTGCGCCTTCGTCGGCCTTCTCCTGGCAAGCGTCGGCTGGATCGTGGTCACCGCTGTGCTCGCGCGCCACGAACTGCTGGCCGCGCAGCGGAATCTCGAGACGTTGCGGGGGCAGTCGAACACGGCGCCCTCCGCAGGCCCTGCCGCCCAGCTGCGGACGGCCGAGGCGGCCGTACGCAGCGCCGCGCGGCACGCGGCCCGAGCGCACCGGCTCACCACCGGCCCGGCCTGGTATCCCGCCTCGCACCTGCCCCTTCTGGGACAGCCGCTGCGCACCGTACGGGGTGTCGCCGAAGCCTCCGACCTGCTCACCCACGATGTCCTGCAGCCGTTGACGCGCACCGCCTCCGAACTGGCGACCGCCGCCGGAAACGACGGTGGGCATCTCGACCTCGCCGCCCTGCGCCGTGCCGCTCCCCTGCTCAAGGATGCCGCGCGCAGCGCCTCGGCGGTGCGTACGAACGTGGCCGCGTTGCCGCATGCCACGTGGTTGCCCGCCGCGGACCATGCGCGGGCCCAGCTTTCCGGACAGGTTGCACGGATCAGCAGTGTCACGGACGACGCCGCCATGGCGGCCCGAGTGATGCCGCCGATGCTCGGAGCGGCAGGGCCGAGGCGGTATCTGGCCGTGTTCGAGAACACTGCCGAGGCACGCGGTACCGGCGGGCTTCCGGGAGCGTTCGCAGTGGTCACCGCGGAGCGCGGCCGACTGCACTTCGAGGACTTCGGCAATGACAGCGAACTGATGGACGTCCGCGCGGCAGTCGACATGCCGGCCGAGTACACCGCCCTCTACGGCCCCAGCGCACCGACCAGCACCTGGGTCAACAGCAACGTCAGCCCGCACTTCCCATACGCCGCCCGCATCTGGGCCGCCGCCTGGCTCGCGCACAGCGGCCAGAAAGTGGATGGCGCGTTCGCACTGGATCCCGGCGCGTTGTCCGGATTGCTCAGCGCGTCCGGTTCTGCCCGCCTGGCCGACGGGACCCCCGTTACCGCCGCCAATGTCGTCGCCCTCACCGAGCGCACCAGCTATGCCACCTACCAGGACATCCCGGAACGCAAGGAGTTCTTCCTCGACGTGGCGCGTGCCGTCTCACAGCGGCTGCTGGACAGTGCCGACGATCCGTCGCGCCGCCCGGCACTCCTCGCCGCGCTGCACCAGCAGTTCGAGGGCGGGCGGATCAAGGTGTGGAGCGCCCACCCCGCGGAGCAGCGTGACCTGCAGCAACGACCGCTCGGCGGCGCCCTGCCGACGGGACCCGCACCGTTGGCCGGGCTGGTGGTGACCAATGCTGCGGGCACCAAACTGGACTACTACCTCGACCGCAGCCTCGTCTGGGCACCGGGCCTGTGCACTGAATACGGCCGCGAGGTCACCGCAACCGTACGGCTGTCCAACCGGGCACCGGCCTCGGGGCTTCCCGCCTATGTCACCCAGCGGGTGGACAACCCGCCCTACCGCACCCGGCCCGGCGACAACCGACTGCTGGTCTCCTACTTCGCCAGTGAGCGGGCGAAGCTGGTCAAGGCCACCCTGGACGGTCGACGCACGCTGATGAGTGGTGCCGTCGAGCGCGGCCATCCGGTCTACACCCTCGATCTGGAACTGCCCGCAGGCTCCAGCCGCACCCTGGTGCTGCACTTGCTGGAACCGCCCACCGACCGCGCACCGACCGTGCTGCGTCAGCCCCTGGTGCGACCGCTCCAGGCCGCGGTGCGGCCCTACCGACCGTGCAGTGGCTGAGAAGCCGTTGGCCGCCGTGGGTGCGGTGGATGGCCGTCAGCCGGTCGGGGTGGCGTCGCCGCCGCCGAAACGCGGGCTCATCGCGCGCCGACAGCGCACCGGACTCGTGCTGCCACGGCGAACGATCAGCTGCGGCCGCCGGCCCTCCTGATCGGTCGGTCTGCGCAACGAGGCTGACGGTGCGACTTTCCCGGTACCGGATCCCGCGCACCCTGTCTTCAAATCATCCAAGTTTTCCCTACATCAGGTGAAGCGTGGTAAAGCGGCTCATGTGGCTTGCGAGAAGATACTCCTAGCCTCTTTTTTCCGCTTGAGCAGTCCCGAACCGACCATTCGGCTGCCCTGGTGAGCTCGATCATCGTCGGGGGTTCGCATGATCCACGGGTGGGCCGGTCGAGCCGGTTCTCTTCGCATCGCTCGCATCGGCTGCCTGCCTCTCGCCTGGATGGGCAGAGCCCTGTGCGCCGGCGCCGCGCTGGCCGTGGCCGCCGGGGCGGGTGCGACGGCTGCTGGGCTCATGCCGGAAGGCGTGGGGGTGCCGGCCGCGCACGGTGGGGCAACGTTGTCTCTTCTGGCCCGCGCCCGGACGGCGCCGGGCAAGTTTCGTCTTCGGTTCACGCTGCTCGCCGCCTCGGTCGCGGCCGGCGGACTGCATCACCTTCTCGTGAGTCGGATCGGCGGTGGGACGCACCCCTCCGGGTTCGTCCAGTCCGTCGTGCGTCCGTTGGCGGGTGCCGGGATCGCCCTGTGTCTGGGGGTGGCCGTCGTTGCGCTGGTGATGGCGGCCGCGGAGAACGGAACGACCCTGACGCGGTTACGGCGGCTGCTGGACGGCTGGCTGTTCGCGGGCTCGCTGCTCACGCTGGGCTGGGTCCTCCTGCTGCACCGCGCGGACCAGGGCGGTGACGTGTCGGGCTCGCTGCTGGGTCTCGCACGCGTCGTGACGGACGTTGTGCTCCTGGGGCTCGTCATCGCCCTGCGCTGCTGTCCGACGCGTGCCGAGCGCACGGCCAACACGGCGGCCGCCGTTGCTCTCGCCATCCTGTTCGCGGGTGATGTGTTCCGCGTCGTCCTGTCCGGGCCGGGCACCTGGTACGGGGTCCCCCTCCCGGCAGCCTGCTCGATCACCGGGCTGTCCCTGGTCGCCGTCGCGCCCTGGCTGCCGGGGAGCATCAGCGAGGTGGGGCTCGACGAGCGGACGATGCCCGTCATCGGGGTCGTGGCGGCGTTCGTTCCCATGGTCGTCTGTGCGTTGGCCATCACGGCCCACGCCGCCACCGGTGGTTCCGTGGACATCGTGATGGCGGGTCTGGCCGGGTCGGTGCTTCTCGCGCTCGCCGCCCGCCAGGGCGTCACCCACGCCGACCATCTGCGGATCGCGCAGAAGGCCGCGGCCCGGGAAGCGCACTACCGCACCCTGGTCGACGGCACACATGACGTGATCACCATCATCAGCCGGGACGGGACGGTGCTCTACGTCAGTCCGGCAGTTCAGCCCGTCCTCGGCTACCGGCCCGAGGAACTGATGGGCGCCCGGCTCTTCCAGTTCTGCCATCCGGACGACCTGGTGACCCTGAGGCAGGCCATTCTGACGCTGCAGCACAAGTCGGGATCGGACACCGGCAGAGCGGGTCACCGCGTGTCCTGCCGGCTGCGCACCGCCGACGGACGGTGGCGCCACGTCGAATCGACCATCAGCCACCATCCTCAGGGAATGATCTTCATCAGCCGTGACATGAGTGAGCAGGTCGCGCTCCAGGCGCAGTTGGAGCACCATGCTTTCCACGACGCGCTGACCGGCCTGCCCAACCGTGCCCTGTTCGCCGACCGGGTCGCCCACGCCCTGCAGAAGCGGGGCACGGACATGGCCCCGCCCGTCGTGCTCTTCGTGGATCTGGACGGCTTCAAGGCCGTCAACGACTCGGCCGGACACGCGACCGGCGATGCCCTCCTGGCCCATGCGGCGCGCCGGCTCCAGGCCTCCGTACGGGCCGGAGACACCGTCGCCCGGCTCGGCGGCGACGAGTTCGCGGCCCTGCTGGAATGGAAGGCGGGCACCCACCTCTCGAGCGCCGGCGAGGTTGCCGCGAGGGTCCTGTCCGCCTTGACGAAGCCGTACCGGATCGGCGGCACCGACGCGGTGGTCTCGGCCTCCATCGGCATGGCGGTGGCCGTCCCGGGTGTCACGCCGGCAGAGCTCCTGCATCAGGCGGATCTCGCCATGTACTCCGCCAAAGCGGCGGGCAAGGGCCGTATCCACGTGCACGAGTCGCAGCCGCCGCAGGTCTCGCACGTGTCCAGTGGCGCCCCGAACCTCTGATCGGCGCGACGGGAGGAACGGGTGCTCAGCCCGTCCAGAAGTCCCACCATCGCGTGAGGATCAGCATGCCGACGACGCCGGTGTGCAGCAGCGGCAGCGCGTGGGGGAACTCGTCGACGAACGACCTCGACCACCTGGGCGCGGGCAGGAATGCGTTCCGTACGTTGAAGAACGTCAGGTACCAGAAGATGAAGATCGTGGCGATCCATGCGAGACAGCACCACAGGCACAGGGCGTTGATCCGCTACAGCGACTCGAACTGCAGCCACGACACGAATCCGATCCCGAACAGCGTGCCCGCCTCGAAGGTCAGCCAGTACCACCGGGGGAACCGCGCCCCGGCCAGCAGGCTCATGCCGACGCAGATCACGATGCCGTAGGAGACCAGTCCGAGCATCGGATTGGGGAAGCCGAAGGCGGAGGCCTGGTCGCTCTTCATAATGTTGCCGCAGGAGACCACGGGGTTCAGGCTGCAGCCCGGCGTGAAGTCCGGGTCCTCCAGCAGCTTGAACTTGTCGATCGTGATGACCCACGAGGCGAGCAGTCCGGCCGCCCCCATGACGACCAGCAACAGGGCGAATCCCCGGCCGCTGCCCGCGGTCCTGGTCATCAGCCGCGCAGGCTGCGGGCGGGGAGCAGGACGTGCGCCGCGGCCCGGAGTGTCTCCTCTGCGCCCGCGAAGGCGGCCAGCGCCTCGGGGTCGACGGGCCTGCCCGGCTCGGCCGCGGGCCAGGGCCGTGTGGTGAACACGAGGCAGGCGTGTCCACGTCGGGCGACGGCGGCGAGCCACTCCGGCGGCGGCACGCACTGGACGTTGAGGTGGGGCATCGTGACGACGGCCTGCCCGGCCTCGACGAGCAGGCTGACGGGCAGGCCGGGACGTCGGGCGGCGTCGACGAGCCCCTCGCCGGGGGCGAGTCCGGTGCTGAGCAGCAGCCGCTCCACGGCGGCGGACGAAGCCTCCGGACCGCCGGCGCCGTCGCCCAGGGAGTAGGCGAGGAGGTAGGGCATGTCGCCGTCGGGGGCCGCACCGCTCCAGGCCAGCACGACGAGCGTGCCCAGATCGGCGGCGCGTAGTGGCCGCGTTTCGCTCGAGGTTGAGATCACCGCGGAACCCTATCGACGCGCCTGCGTGCACCTGGCCGCGTTATCACCCGTACAGAGCACTGCCCGAGGGGGCTCCACACGAATGAGGGATGACGCAAGAGACTCCGCGTATGCAAAACGGCCGCCCTCCCCTGAGGGAGGGCGGCCGGTGGAACGGACCCCGCCGGAGTCAGCCGTTCTCGGCGCTGTTGCCGAACGCCGGGTTCAGCAGGCCGACGACGTTGACCGAGTTGCCGCTGGCGTTGACCGGAACGTGGACCGGAAGCTGGACGACACTGCCCGACACAATGCCCGGCGAGTTCGAGGCAGCGGCCTGGGCACCGGTGTCGGCGGCGGCGATTCCGGCCGTGCCCGCAACGGCAGCGGCGGCAACGGAGGTCAGGGCCAGGCCCTTCGCGATACGCAACATGGAGAAGGTCTCCTTGGGATTGACACAACACCCGGGCGGGATGCCCGGCATTTGAGTCAACGGACGGTGCTTCCGAGAGTTGTGCCGCCAATGGGGTGATCCTCGTGTCCGGCGGTCACGCCACGAGCGAGGGCCACGGCAGCGGCCGCACGCCCGCCCCAGGGGCGGTCCCGGTGCTGGGGACGCCCCTGGAGCGAGTGCGAAGTGCCGGACGCGGCACGCTGCCTACGCCACGCGGGCGCGGCCCCGTCGGTACAGGATGGCTCCACCGAGGAGCAGTGCGGCACCGGCGGCCGACGCGGCGAGCGCGTTCCCGCTTCCGGTCTCGGCCAGGGCGGCCGTGTGTTCGGACGAGGCGTCCGTCAGCGATTCGTCCGACCAGCTCGCGGGCTCGGCGTCGGGCCGCGAGATGCTCGACGAGTCCTCCACGGGCTCGGCGCGGTCCACGGGCATCGACGTCACCGGCGTGTCCGAGGTGACCGGCGTCGCGGGCGTCGCGGGCGTGGCCGGCGTCGCGGGCGTCGCAGGCGTGACCGGGGTGGCCGGCGCGGGGTCCGGGTTTCCGACCGGGGCCGCCGGGGCTTGCGGCTGGGCCTGGTCCACGGGGGTGTCCACGACGCTGGAAGACGCGTCGCCGCCGCTGCCGCAGGAGTTGGCGGACGTCGGGTTGAGGGCGCCGACGGCGTTGGCGGAGTTCCCGCACACGTTCAGCGGGATCTGCACCGGCACCTGGACGTTGTTGCCCGAGAGAACCCCGGGGGCGTCCGCCGTGTCCGCGGAGGCGGCAGCCTGCTGCGGAACGGACGCGGTGGAGCTCGAGTCGCCGAGGCCGCATGCGCTGTCGGACGCCGGGTTGAGGATGCCGATCACATCGACGGTGTTCCCGCACACGTTCAGCGGACTGTCCACCGGCACCTGGACGTTGTTGCCCGACACGACACCGGGCGAGTCCGAGGAGTCCGCGGAGGCAGAAGCCTGCTGCGCGGCGGACCCGGTGGCGTCCGAGCCGCCGCCGACGCCGCACGCGGTGCCGGACGCCGGGTTGAGAAGGCCGACCACGTCGACGCTGTTCCCGCACACGTTCAACGGACTGTCCACCGGCACCTGGACGTTGTTGCCCGACACGACACCGGGCGAGTCCGAGGAGTCCGCGGAGGCAGAAGCCTGCTGCGCGGCGGACCCGGTGGCGTCCGAGCCGCCGCCGACGCCGCACGCGGTGCCGGACGCCGGGTTGAGAAGGCCGACCACGTCGACGGTGTTCCCGCACACGTTCAGCGGACTGTCCACCGGCACCTGGACGTTGTTGCCCGAGAGGACCCCGGGCGAGCCATCGGTGGCCCCCTCCGCGTTCGAGTCGGCGAAGGCGGCGGCGGTGTACAGGGACAGGAGGCTCGTCGCGGCGGCGGCCACGATCGTTCCCCTGCTCAGGGTCTGTCGCACTGTTTTCGTTGTCTTCCTGCTTGGCGAAGTGGAAAGCCGGCCTTGGCGCCTGTGGGGCTCCCCAAGGCCGGCCATGACAGCCGGGCCGGCTGACGCGAGGGCGTCAGTTGTTGACGCAGCTGGTGCCGAACGACGGGTTCAGCAGGGCGAGGACATCGACGGTGTTTCCGCACAGGGCGGTGGGGAGGTGCAGGGGAACCTGGACGACGTTCCCCGACAGGACGCCCGGGGCGCCCGAGCTGACACCGTTGGCCTCACCGTCGGCGAAAGCGGGGGCGGCCAGTCCCAGGGCCATGACCGCGCCCGCGACGACAGCAGCGCTCTTCTTCATGAACATTCCCTTCCCATCTCTGCGGTCATGCCCTTGTATCGGCCGAGACCGAGCGAGCACAGCATGAAAGGCTCGCGCCATGACCGGCAGGCTGTAAACGAGTGATAGACGGCCCGAGCAACTACGGAACGCCACCCTTGCGGGAATTCACTCGAACGCCTCGCCCGCAATCGGCATATGACCCAACGCGGACAGAAAGGATTGGTTCCGGTAATTCACCCGGGTGGGCCATCGGAGTGAACCGGAGCAACCATGCGCGGCGGCGGCAGTTGAACCAGAGCGCTCCGGTGGACGGGGTTTCTCCAGAAGGGACCAGCAAGTGATCAAGAAGGTTATGGCTGCCGCCGCCGTCGCCGTTTCCGTCGTCGGCGCCTCGGCCGCCGCCGCACCGCAGGCACTGGCGACCGGCATGGACGGCGACACGACGTCCGCCAGCGGCACCGGTGCCGTCCAGCAGTACGGCAACTCGGAGACGTACGGCGACATGAGCCCCCAGATGGCGCTGATCCAGGGTTCGTTCAACAAGCCCTGCATCGGTCTGCCGGCCAAGGCGAACGCCACCTCCCTCGTGGGCCTCGTGCCGGTCGGCGTCCAGGACGTCCCGGTCCTGTCGGCGCCGCAGAGCCAGCAGTGCGCCGAGAACTCCACCGTGGTCAAGGGCGACGAGCCGCTGGCGAACCTCCTCAACGACATTCCGGTTCTGTCCGAGAACGGCACCGGAAACAGCTGAATTTCTCTTCGCCGCCGTTCGCCGACGGGCCGCCGAATTGCCGGCGGCCCGTTTTGACTGTCACACCAGCCGATGAACGCGCCTCTCGATGCGCTCGGCCGATCGGGTCAATTCATGCAACTCCGCGCCGCATTGGGCCGTTGGTGATCTCGTAACTCCCCGCCGAAGTCCGCTTTTCGAAGGGATCCACCATGAAGAAGCTGTGGGCCACCGCGGCTGTTGCCGCTTCCGTCGCCGGTGTCTCGGTCATGGCCGCCCCGCAGGCCCTCGCGATCGCCGACGACGGCGACACCATGACCGTCAGTGGCAGCGACGCCGACCAGGCGTTCGGCAACTCGACCACGGCCGGTGACCTGAGCCCGCAGATGTCGCTGATCCAGGGCTCGCTGAACAAGCCGTGTCTCGGTCTGCCGGCGAAGGCCAATGCCGGTTCGCTCGTGGGCCTCGTGCCGGTCGGCGTCCAGGACATCCCGGTCCTGTCGGCCCCGCAGAACCAGCAGTGCGCCGAGAACTCCACCATGGTCAAGGGCGACGAGCCGCTGGCGGACGCCCTGAGCGACATTCCGGTCCTGTCCGGCAACGGCACCGGCAACAGCTGAGCCACGGGTCTGCCGCGGCGGGTCACCGGTTCTCCGGTGGCCCGCCGCTGTCGTGTCGTGCGATCACTTGCGGTACAGCGCCTCGATCTCGTCCGCGTAGGCGGCCGTCACCGCGTGCCGCTTCACCTTCAGGGAGGGCGTGAGCAGACCGTTCTCCTCGTTGAACTCGCCCTCGACCAGGGTGAAGGCGCGGATCGACTCGGCGCGCGAGACGGCCTCGTTGGCGTGGTCCACGGCTTTCTGGACGTCGGCGCGCATCCGGGGATCACGGATCACCTCGGACATCGGGGTGTCCGCGGGCAGTCCGCGTACCGAGAGCCAGTGGGCGACCGCGTCGGGGTCGAGGGTGATCAGGGCGGCGACGAAGGGGCGGTTGTCACCGACGACGAGGCACTGGCCGACGGGCGGGCGGCTGCGCAGACGGTCCTCGAGGACGGCCGGAGAGACGTTCTTGCCGCCGGAGGTGACGAGGATGTCCTTCTTGCGGCCGGTGATGGTGAGGTAGCCGTCCTCGTCCAGGGAGCCGATGTCGCCGGTGGCGAACCACTCGTCGGTGAGCACCGCGTCCGTGGCCCGTGGGTTGTTCCAGTACGAGCCGAAGACGACCCCGCCCTTGATGAGCACCTCGCCGTCGTCGGCGATGCGGACCGCGGTGCCGGGGACCGGGAGGCCGACCGTGCCCGGGCGGGGCTTCAGCGGGGGCACGAGGGTGGCGGCGGCGGTGGTCTCGGTCAGGCCGTAGCCCTCGTAGACGATGATGCCGGCCGCGTAGAAGAAGAGACTGAGGTCGCGGTCGAGCGGGGAACCGCCGCTGATGGCGTAGCGCATACGGCCGCCGAGTTCGCTGCGGATGCGGCGGTAGACCAGCAGGTCGTACAGCGCCCAGGCGGCGTACAGGCCGGGTCCCGGGCCCTTGCCCCGGTCGAGGAACTTGTCGAGGTAGGCCTTCCCGAAGCGCACCCCGATGCGTTCGGCACGGTCGAAGGAGGCGCCGCGGCCGATCTTCTCGGCGGTGGCGCGGCCGGTGTCGCGGATCCGCTCGAAGAGGTACGGGACGCCGACGAGGAAGGTCGGGCGGAACTCCTTGAGTGCCGGGCGCAGTTCGTCGGGTCTGACGCTCGGGAAGTGGCCGATCTCGATGCGGGCCATCAGGCAGGAGATCTGCAGGGTGCGGCCCATGATGTGGGCGAGTGGGAGGAAGAGGAGGGTGGAGGCCGTCTCACCGGTGACCGCCTTGAAGACGGGGTGCAGCAGTTCGAGCGCGTTGGCGGCCTCGGCGTGCAGATTGGCGTGGGTGAGGACACAGCCCTTGGGTTGTCCGGTGGTGCCCGAGGTGTAGCAGATGGTGGCGACGGTGTCGGGGGTCAGGGCGGTGCGGCGTTTGGTGACCTCCTCGTCGGGGAGGTCGCGGCCGAGGGCGGTGAGGTCGGCGAGTCCGTCTCCGTCGAGCTGCCAGACCTGCGGGGGTTGCGGGTGGCGGGCCGTGCCGGTGGTGACCGTGTCGGTGTTCTCCGGGGTCTCGGTGACGACGATGCGGGCGCCGGAGTCGCGGACGATCCACTCCACCTGCTCGGCGGAGGAGGTGGCGTAGACGGGGACGGTCTGGCCGCCGGCCGCCCAGACGGCGAAGTCCAGGACCGTCCACTCGTAGCGGGTGCGGGACATCACGGCGACGCGGCCGCCCGGTTCGAGGCCGGCCGCGACGAGGCCCTTGGCGACGGCGGTGACCTCGCGGGCGAAGGCGGCGGCCGTCACGGGATGCCAGGTGCCGTTCTCTCCCCGGCGGCGGATGATCACGGTGTCGGGGGCCTCCGCCGCGTTGGTGAAGGGGAGGTCGGCGATGCTTCCGGTGGTGGGCCGTGCCGCCATGGGGGCGGTGCGGGCCTCGCGGACGGTCCCGGACTCGTCCCTGATGAGTTCCACCTTGGTGCGGGCGGCCAGGTCGGTGCGCTGTTTCGCCCGCTTCAGGTCCTTGCGTACGCCCATGACGGCTCCCGGTCGCGGATGCGGCTGGCACGTGCTGGGAGGTCAACTTACTCGAGAGTAAGGACGAGTACCAGTGCCCCGCCAGGCGACGGTTGCCCGTCAAGGAGCGGCGTCCCGTGCGTGCTCTCGGCGTGCCGGGTGCAAGTCCTCGTACTGGACGTACTCGGGCTTGTGCCCGGTGCGGCGAGAGTGCGTGCCGGGCGTTGCGACGGGGCGAACGTTGCCTGTTGGGGCACTATGTGTCGAGACGGTCGGCTTGGGCGATCGCCTCCGCGAGGTCGCGTACCTCCCTGTCCTCGGTCTTCCTCGCCAAGTCGTCGGCCCGGTCGGTGAGTTCGCCGAGCGTGGGGGCGTCCGGCAGCCGGACGTCCGAGTGGCGCAGGGCGTCGGCGAAGTAGGCGGCGGTCGTGGTGACCTGGAAGCGCGCTGAGGCGTCGCTCACCGAGTCGTGCAGGGCGTCCGTCTCCAGCTGGCCCGTGGTCTCGTGCGGGGTGCGGGTGTCGGGGTCGAGCCAGCGGACGGTGGCGGTGGCGAGGTGGCCGTCGGCTCCCGGCTCGGTGCGCACGGCGTAGAGGGCGGTGACGGTGTGGCCGGGGCCGACCTCGCCGCCGTCGACGCGGTCGTCGCGGAAGTCGTCGTCGGCGACCCGGCGGTTGTCGTAGCCGACGAGGCGGAACTCGGCGACGGTCTCCGGGTCGAAGGCGACCTGGGCCTTGGCGTCGCGGGCCGTGAGGTCGATGTTCCGCGGGAGCTGCTCGCAGAACACCTCGGCGGCGTCGTCCTCCCCGGACACGTACACCGTGTGACCGTCGCCCTTGTCGGCGAGGCGTTCCATCAGGGCGTCGCCGTAGTCGCTGCCGACGCCGACGCCGAAGAGGGTGATGCCGTGTTCGCGGCGGGCGCCCTCGATGCGTTGGAGGATCGTGTCCGCGTCGGTGTCACCGGTGTTGGCGAGCGCGTCGGAGACGAGGACGACGCGGTTGGTCGCGCCCTTGCGCAGGCCGTCGACGGCGGTGGCGTAGCCGGTCTCGACGCCGGCGCCGAGGTTCGTGGAGTACGTGGGCTCGAGACTGTCGATCGCGTCGTGGACGCGGCCGCGGTGGTCGCCGAGCCGGGTCATCGGCAGGACCCTCTCGGCCTTGTCGCTGAAGGTGACGATGGCGACCGAGTCGTCGTCGCGCAGCCGGTCGGTCATCGTGTTCAGGGATTTCCGGGCGAGGTCGAGGCGGCCGGGTTCGCTCATCGAGCCGGAGATGTCGATGACGAACGTGAGGGCGGCGGGCGGGCGTTCGCCGGTTCCCTCGGCGTTGCGGGTGGCGAGGCCGACGCGGACCAGGGACCAGTCCTCGTCGTCCGTGCGGGCTCCGTCGACGGTGACGGAGAAACCGTTGCCGTCGGGGCGTTCGTAGTCCTGGCGGAAGCTGTTGACGAACTCCTCCGGGCGGATCGTCGAGGGGTCGGGGGTGCGGCCCTCGGCGAGGGTGCGGCGGGCGTAGCCGTAGGAGGCGGTGTCGACGTCGAGGGCGAAGGTGGAGAGGTAGTCGGGTGAGGGTTCGACGTCGCGGGAGGTTCCGTCCTCGTCCTGACGCTGTTCGCCGCTGCCCCCGGTGTGGGCGGGGGCCGGGAAGCCGGACGCCTCGTGCTTCGAGCCGTCCGCGCTGCTGCCGTCGGCGCCGCCCGCGCCGCAGCCGGTGAGGAGCAGTCCGGTCGCCGCGGTGAACGCGAGCAGCCGCCGTATACGAGAGGTCTCCATCTGCCTTGCCCCCTGAGTCCGTTGACGTCGACGTCTGTGACTGTGACGGCGCAGGGGGCAGGAACGTGCGTTACGGAGCGTTGCGGATGAGTCTCGAAGTGGGCACGGAAACGGCCCGTCGAGACCGGTGGGTGATCCTCCGTTGACCTACGACACCACGTCCTTGCGGGCGAAACCCCGGAAGGCCAGGGCGAACAGCACCAGGGCGTACGTTATGGAGACCGCGGTGCCCTGGATCATGCCGGACCACTCGGGATGCGGCTGGACGGCGTCCGCCCAGGCGAACTGCCAGTGCGCGGGCAGGAAGTCGCGCCAGTGGTCGAGGGCCGTCACGGCGTCCAGGACGTTGCCGACGATGGTGAGGCCGACCGCGCCGCCGACCGCTCCGAGCGGGGCGTCCGTCTTCGTCGACAGCCAGAACGCGAGCCCGGCGGTGACCAGTTGGGAGACGAAGATGTACGCCACCACCACGAGCAGCCGCTGAGCGGCGGTCCCGGAGTCGAGCGCGCCGCCGGTGGGAAGCTGCAGCGGGCCCCAGCCGTAGGCGGCGGTGCCGACGGCGAGCGCCACCACCGGCAGCAGCACCATCGCGGCCAGGCTGAGGCCGAGCCCGACGACGAGCTTGGACCACAGCAGCCGGGCCCGCGGCACGGGCGCCGCGAGCAGATAGCGCAGGGACGACCAGCTCGCCTCCGAGGCCACCGTGTCCCCGCAGAACAGGGCGACGGGGATGACGAGCAGGAAGCCCGCGGACACGAACAGGTTCACCGCGGCGAAGTTGCCGCCGGACGCGGTGGCCGTGTCCATCAGAGTCACCTGGTTGTTGCGGCCGCCGGGCTCGCCGCCGATCGCGAAGGCGACGACGAGGACGAACGGCAGCGCGGCGAGGATGCCGCCCATGATCAGCGTGCGGCGCCGCTTGAGCTGGCGGACCAGCTCGACGCGGAGCGGCAGGGTGCGGCCCGCGCGGTAGCCGGAGGCGGTCTCATGGGGCTCCGTGCGCTCGGTGAGCGTGCTCATGCGGAACCTCCGATCAGGGTGAGGAAGGCGTCCTCGAGGCGGCGGTGGGGGCCGACCGACTCGACGGGCACCTCCAGTCGTACGAGCTCGACGACGAGACGCCGTGCGCTGCCGTCCGGGGCTAGGCGGACCAGGAGTCCGTCGTCGGTGCGGGCGGCCGACACCACACCGGGCAGCGCGGCCACCTTCTCGACGACGGGTTCCTCGACGGGCGCGGCGGTGCCGACGAGCAGGGTGTCGCCGGAGCCGACGATCTCGCCGACCGGGCCCGCCTGCACGAGCCGTCCCCGGTCCATCACCACGAGGTGGGTGCAGGTCTGTTCGACCTCCGCCAGCAGGTGGCTGGAGACGATCACCGTGCGTCCGGCGGCCGCGTACCGGATCATCACCTCGCGCATCTCGCGGATCTGGGGCGGGTCGAGGCCGTTGGTGGGTTCGTCGAGGATGAGCAGGTCGGGCAGACCGAGCATGGCCTGGGCGATGGCGAGGCGCTGACGCATGCCCTGCGAGTAGGTGCGCACCGCGCGGGCGAGGGCGTCGCCGAGGCCGGCGATCTCCAGGGCCTCGTCCATGTGGGCGTCCTCGGCCGGGCGGCCGGTGGCCCGCCAGTACAGGTCCAGGTTCTCCCGGCCGGACAGGTGCGGGAGGAAGCCGGCGCCCTCGACGAAGGAGCCGACCCTCGACAGCACCTGGGCTCCCGGTCGGATGGCGTGGCCGAAGACACGGATCTCGCCCTCGTCGGGCTTGATCAGACCCATCAGCATGCGCAAGGTGGTCGTCTTGCCCGCGCCGTTGGGCCCCAGGAGGCCCAGCACCTGGCCCTTCTCGACGCGGAAGGAGAGGTCGCGGACGCTGTAGCGGTCGCCGCCCGCGTACTTCTTGCTCAGGCCGGTGATCTGGAGCGGGACCTCGGCCAACTCCGGGTCGGGGGCGGGAGTGACGGTGCGGCGGCGGCCGGTCAGGAGCAGCACCAGGGCGAGACCGGCGCCCGCGAGGGGCAGCCACCACACCCAGGACGGAAGGGGTGCGGCCGCGGTCGTCACGCCGGATGCTGTGGGTACGTTCAGGTCGCTCTTCACGGAGACCGTGTAGGTCGCCGGGGCCGCCGGAGAGGCGTAGCCGAGGTCGGTGGAGGCGAGGACCAGGCGCAGGCGGTGGCCGTCGTCGACGTCGTGGTCGATCGCCGGGAGGGTGATCGTCACGTCCTTGCCCGCCTTGGCGCCCTCGACGCGGACCGGCGAGACCAGCTGGGAGGGCAGCTGCTGGGTGCCGCCGGGGCCGACGTCGTACACCTTGGCGAAGAGCACGGCCTCCTCGCTGCTGGACCTCACGTGGACGGTGACGGTCGGAGCGCCGGTGATCCGCAGGTCGCCGGTGACCGGCGCCGACTCGAATGCCGCGTACTGGCCGGGGAAGTCGAGCGAGACCCCGACGCCGAACGCCGAGAGTTGGCCGAGGCTGGAGCCGCCCAGGCCGGGCAGCGCGGAGAGGGCGGGCGGGCTGGCTCCGGCGGGGTTGTCGAAGCTCTGCTCACGGCCGGTCAGCCTGATCGTCCTGCGGTCGTTCTCCAGGCCGGTGTAGGTGTCCGCGCTCGCGCCCCGCAGCGGGATGGTCCCATCGGTGGAGTCGACTCCTCCGGTGCGGGTGACGCGGAAGGCGGGCCCGGTGTCGGTGCCCTTGTCGCCCTTGAGGTAGCGGTCGAACCAGGCGGCCACCCGAGCCTGCACGCGGCTGGTCTCCATGTTGCCGCCGTCGTGGCCGCCCGCGATCCAGTCGACGTCCACGGGGGCGCCGTTGGCGCGGATGGCCTTCGCGGCCGCGTCGGACTGGGCGAGCGTGAAGAGGGAGTCGGCCTGGCCCTGCACCAGCAGGGTGGGCACCTTGACGCGGTCACCGACCGCGGACGGCGAGCGCTCTTCGAGGAGTTCACGGGCGGCGGCGTCCGGGGTACCGGACTCGGCGACCCGGTCGTACATCGCGCACAGCGCGGGCTCGAACTTGTCGCAGCCGCCGCCGTTGTTGAAGAAGATGCCGGCCCACAGCTTCTTGAACACGCCGTTCGGGAACAGGGCGTCCGCGAGGTTCCAGTACGTGATCGCCGGGGCGATGGCGTCCACCCTGTCGTCGTATCCGGCGGACAGCAGGGAGATCGCGCCGCCGTAGGAGGCGCCGGCGACGCCCACGCGCGGGTCGCCCGCCTTGTCGAGCTGGACCTGGGGCTGCTTCGCCAGCCAGTCGATCAGCTTCGAGACGTCGGCGACCTCGCCCTTCGGGTCGTTCAGCCCGATCTTCCCGGTGGACCTGCCGAAGCCGCGCGCGGACCAGGTCAGTACGGCGTATCCGTCCCGGGCCAGGTCCTCGGCCTGCTGCCGTACGTCGTCCTTGCTGCCGCCGAAGCCGTGCGCGAGCAGGACGGCGGGACGGCGGCCGGCGGAGCCGGAGGTGAAGTACGAGGTGTCGAGGCGCACCCCGTCGACGGCCATCACCCGGTCCGTGCGGTGCACCGGGGGCGCGTCGTCGTCGGCGACGGCCGTCCATGTACCGGCACCGGCGAGCACCACGACCGCGGCCCCGGCGGCAAGAAGACGCCGGGGCCGCCGCAGCAGCCCTCGCAAGCCGGGCACGCCCTGCCTCATGCGCCCCGGGAGGGGCGCTCCAGCCGGTGACGAGGGCACGACCGTGCTCAGCCCTTCGGGCCTCCGCGCGCTCGTGCCCTCGTCACCGGCGCGCCCCTCCCGGGGCTGTCGAAGATCCATGCTTCAACGGTACGGGGTGAACCTGTCGTCGAGTTGTCGACCGGAGACCGAACCGTGCCCCCTCCCAGGGGCGTACAGGGCTACTGCGGCATACCGCGCCCGCGGTACGAAGACCCGTGGTACGAAGCCCCATGGACAAGTTCGACAGCTTCGACACGTTCGCGGTCCGCCGGGCCGGCACCGTCGCCGAAGTCGCCGCGGCCGAGCACCTCTTCGACCACCCCGTCCGCACCGAGTGGGCGGAGCGTTTCCTGACCGCCGCCGGACACCATCTCTTCCTGGCCTACGAGGACGGGGAGGAGGCGCCGGTCGGATTCGTCAGCGGGGTGGAGACCGTCCACCCGGACAAGGGCACCGAGATGTTGCTCTACGAACTCGGAGTCGCGGAGCCGTACCGGCGCCGGGGGATCGGGCGGGCACTGATCCGGCGGCTCGGCACGCTGGGGCGCGAGCTGGGCTGCTACGGGATGTGGGTGCTGATCGACACGGGGAACGACGTCGCCCTCGCCACCTATCGCAGTGCGGGTGGCAAGGACGACGGGACGTGCACGGTGGTGACGTGGGACTTCACCTGACGGTCACAAAGGGGGCCGTCCGCTGTGCGGACGGCCCCGTGAAGGACGTCAGTGGTTGCGCGGGAAGCCCAGGTCGACGCCTGCGGGGGCGTCGGCCGGGTCGGGCCAGCGGGTGGTGACGACCTTGCCGCGGGTGTAGAAGTGCGTGCCGTCGTTGCCGTAGATGTGGTGGTCGCCGAAGAGCGAGTCCTTCCAGCCGCCGAAGCTGTGGTAGCCGACGGGGACCGGGATGGGGACGTTGACGCCGACCATGCCGGCCTCGATCTCCAGCTGGAAGCGGCGGGCGGCGCCGCCGTCCCGGGTGAAGATGGCGGTGCCGTTGCCGAACGGCGAGCTGTTGATCAGGGCCACGCCGTCCTCGTACGTCGCCACGCGCAGCACGCACAGGACGGGGCCGAAGATCTCGTCCTGGTAGGCCTTGGCGGTGGTGGGCACCTTGTCCAGCAGGGAGATGCCGATCCAGTGGCCGTCCTCGAAGCCGTCCACGGTGTAGCCCGTGCCGTCCAGCACCACCTCGGCGCCCTCGGCCGCCGCACCCTCGACGTAGGAGGCGACCTTGTCGCGGTGCACCTTCGTGATCAGCGGGCCCATCTCGGACGTCGGGTCGTTGCCCGGGCCGATCTTGATCTTCTCGGCGCGCTCGCGGATCTTCTCCACCAGCTCGTCGCCGATCGCACCGACCGCGACCACGGCCGAGATGGCCATGCAGCGCTCGCCCGCCGATCCGTAGGCGGCCGAGACGGCGGCGTCGGCGGCCGCGTCCAGGTCGGCGTCCGGCAGGACCAGCATGTGGTTCTTCGCGCCGCCCAGGGCCTGCACACGCTTGTGGTTGGCGGAGGCGGTGGTGTGGATGTAGCGGGCGATCGGGGTGGAGCCGACGAAGGAGACGGCCTTGACGTCCGGGTGCTCCAGGAGGCGGTCGACGGCCACCTTGTCGCCGTGCACGACGTTGAAGACGCCGTCCGGCAGGCCGGCCTCGGCCAGCAGCTCGGCCAGCTTGAGGGAGGCCGACGGGTCCTTCTCGGACGGCTTGAGCACGAACGTGTTGCCGCACGCGATGGCCATCGGGAACATCCACATCGGCACCATCGCCGGGAAGTTGAACGGCGTGATGCCCGCGACGACACCCAGCGGCTGACGGATCGCGGCCACGTCGACCCGGCTGGCGACCTGCGTGGACAGCTCGCCCTTCAGCTGCACGTTGATGCCGCAGGCGAGGTCGACGATCTCCAGGCCGCGGGCGACCTCGCCGAGCGCGTCGGAGTGCACCTTGCCGTGCTCGGCGGTGATCAGCTCGGCGATCTCGTCGCGGTGGGCGTCGAGGAGCGCACGGAACTTGAACAGGATCGAGGTGCGCTGGGCCAGCGAGGACTGGCCCCAGGTCACGAAGGCGTCCTTCGCCGCGGCGACCGCGGCGTCCACCTCGTCGACCGTCGCGAACGCGACCTTCGTGGTGACCGCGCCGGTGGCCGGGTCGGTGACCGGCCCGTACGTGCCCGACGCGCCTTCGACGGTCTTGCCGCCGATCCAGTGGTTGACGATCTTCGTCATGACCAGTTACTCCTTCACAGATGGCGGCGTCGGGTCGAGACGTGCCGTTCGTACAGCTCACGGGCCTTCACCGCCGACGCTCGGGTCGCGGTCTCGGCCACAGGTACATCCCACCAGGCCTGCGCGGGCGGCGGGCCCGACACTGTGTCTGCCGTTTCGGTCTCCACGTAGACACAAGTGGGAGTGTCGGCGGCGCGCGCCTCGGCGAGTGCCTCACGCAAGTCGCGGACGGTCTTCGCGCGCAGCACCCGCATGCCGAGGCTCGCCGCGTTGGCGGCGAGGTCCACGGGCAGCGGCGCCCCCGTGTACGTACCGTCGTCGGACTGGTAGCGGTACGCGGTGCCGAACCGCTCGCCGCCCACCGTCTCCGACAGACCGCCGATGGACGCGTAGCCGTGGTTCTGCACGAGCAGGATCTTGATCGCGATCCCCTCCTGCACGGCCGTGACGATCTCCGTCGGCATCATCAGGTACGTTCCGTCGCCGACCAGCGCCCACACGGGCCGGTCGGGAGCGGCCATCTTCACGCCGATCGCCGCCGGGATCTCGTAGCCCATGCAGGAGTAGCCGTACTCCAGGTGGTACTGGTCCCGCGAGCGTGCCCGCCACAGCTTGTGCAGGTCGCCGGGGAGCGAACCGGCCGCGTTGATGATCACGTCCGACTCGTCGACGACGGCGTCCAGCGCGCCGAGGACCTGGGGCTGGGTGGGCCGTACGTCCGGCTCGTCGGCCTCGTAGCAGGCGTCGACGCGGTGCTCCCAGCGGTCCTTGTCCTCGGTGTACTCGGCGACGTACGGGTCGGCCACCCGGTGCCCGTGCATCTCCAGGGCCTGGGTCAGCTCCTGCAGGCCGCTGCGGGCGTCCGCGATCAGCGGCATGCCGGCGAGCTTGTGGCCGTCGTACGGAGCGATGTTGAGGTTGAGGAAGCGGACCCCGTCACCGGCGAAGAGGGTGCCGGAGGCGGTGGTGAAGTCGGTGTAGCGGGTGCCGACGCCGATCACCAGGTCGGCCGTGCGGGCGAGTTCGTCCGCGGTGGCCGTGCCGGTGTGGCCGATGCCGCCGACGTCCTGGGGGTGGTCCCAGCGCAGGGAGCCCTTGCCGGCCTGGGTGGACGCGACCGGGATGCCGGTGACCTCCGCGAACTCGGCGAGGGCCTCCTCGGCGCGGCTGTGGTGGACGCCGCCGCCGGCCACGACCAGCGGCCTTTTCGCGGCCCTGATCACCCGTACGGCCTCGGCGAGTTCGGTGGGGTCGGCGCCCGGACGGCGTACGACCCAGGTGCGCTCGGCGAAGAACTCGTCGGGCCAGTCGTACGCCTCGGCCTGGACGTCCTGGGGCAGCGCGAGCGTGACGGCGCCGGTCTCCACCGGGTCGGTGAGCACGCGCATCGCCTGCAGGGCCGCCGGGATCAGCGCCTCGGGCCGGGTGATGCGGTCGAAGTACTTCGACACGGGGCGCAGGCAGTCGTTGACCGACACGTCGCCCGCGTACGGGACTTCGAGCTGCTGCAGGACCGGGTCGGCGGGGCGGGTGGCGAATATGTCGCCGGGCAGGAGCAGGACCGGGAGGTGGTTGACGGTCGCGAGCGCGGCGCCCGTGACCAGGTTGGTCGCGCCCGGGCCGATGGAGGTCGTCACCGCGTGCGTGGACAGGCGGTTGGACTGGCGCGCGTAGCCGACCGCCGCGTGCACCATGGACTGCTCGTTGCGGCCCTGGTGGTACGGCATGTCGCCGGCGTACTCGATGAGCGCCTGGCCGAGCCCCGCCACGTTCCCGTGGCCGAAGATGCCCCAGGTCGCGTCGATCAGCCGCCGCCGTACGCCGTCGCGCTCCGTGTACTGGGCGGCGAGGAAGCGGACGAGCGCCTGGGCGACCGTGAGCCTCGTCGTTGAGGTCTGCGCCGTCATCGGTAACCCCCAGTGCTTTCTACGTGGGCCGGGTGGAAGCAGATCCGCCACTCCCGCGTCTCACCCGGACCGGCCATCACGTTCAGGTAGTACATGGCGTGGCCTGGCTGGGCGATGGACGGGCCGTGCCATCCGTCGGGGACGAGGACGGCGTCGCCGGAGCGGACCTCCGCGAGGACGTCCGATCCGCCCTCACGCGAGGGGAATACGCGCTGATAACCGAAACCGTTCGGGCCGTCGATCTCGAAGTAGTAGATCTCCTCCAGCTCCGCTTCCTCACCGGGGCGGTGCTCGTCGTGCTTGTGCGGGGGGTACGAGGACCAGTTGCCGCCGGGGGTGATGACCTCGACGGCGATGAGCTTGTCGCAGTCGAAGGCGTCGGCGGAGGCGAAGTTGCGGACGTGGCGGGTGCAGGTGCCGCTGCCGCGCTCCTCGACGGGGACCTCCGGCGCGGGGCCGTAGCGGGCGGGGAGTCGTCGCTCGCACTTCGCTCCTGCCAGGGCGAAGCGGCCTCCCGCGCCGGAGGCGATCTGTGCCCGGGCGTCACGGGGCACGTACGCGAAGTCCGAGACTCCGGCGAACACGCTTTCCCTGCCCAGGAGTTGGAACTCTTCGTCCTCTGTTTGCACGGTACATCCGCCTTGCAGCGGAAGCACGATCCACTCGCTGTCCCCGGCGGTCAGGGCGTGCGTGCCGCCCGGCTCCAGCTCGACGATCCGCAGACTGCTGTACGTCCAGCCGGCCCGCTTGGGGTCGATGTCGAGGACGTGGTCGGCGTCCGCGGTGGTACCGCGCGGAATGTACAACTCGTTGCTCATGCGGCCCTCACAGCAGTCCTACGGCGGTGTCCACGGCCGCGGCCACGTCACCGTCGGCCGGGTACAGCAGCGAACGCCCCACCACCAGACCGCGCACGGTCGGCAGTTGCAGGGCGCCGCGCCACTTCTCGTACGCGCCGTCCTGGTCCTCGCCCACCTCACCACCGAGCAGCACGGCGGGCAGCGTCGACGTCGCCATGACCTCGGCCATGTCGTCGGGGTTGTCGGTGACCGGCACCTTCAGCCAGGTGTACGCCGATGTGCCGCCGAGGCCGGAGGCGATGGCGATGGACCTGGTGACGGCCTCGGCGGACAGGTCGTTCCTGACCTTGCCCTCGGGGGTGCGGGCGCTGATGAACGGCTCGACGAACAGGGGAAGCCTGCGCGCCGCCATGTCGTCGATGGCGCGGGCGGTGGACTCCAGGGTGGTGAGGGAGCCCGGGTCGTCGTAGTCGATGCGCAGCAGCAGCTTGCCCGCGTCGAAGCCGAGGCGCTCGATGTCCTCGGCTCGGTGACCGGTGAAGCGGTCGTCGAGTTCGAAGCTGGCGCCCTGCAGGCCGCCGCGGTTCATCGAGCCCATGACGACCTTGCCGTCGAGGGCGCCGAGCAGGAGGAGGTCGTCGAGGATGTCGGCGGTCGCGAGGACACCGTCGACGCCGGGGCGGGAGAGCGCCAGACAGAGGCGCTCGAGCAGGTCGACCCGGTTGGCCATGGCCAGTTTGCGGTCGCCTACGCCGAGCGCGCCGCGGGCCGGGTGGTCGGCGGCGACGATCATCAGCCGGCCGGTGTCGTTCATCAGGGGCCGGCGGGGGCGACGGGCCGCTGCCTCGGCTATCGCCTCGGGGCGGTGGGTGCGCAGGCGGACGAGTTCCGCGATGTCGACGGTCACTTGACGGCCCCCGCGGTGATCGCGGCCTCGATCTCGTCCGGCGTCGGCATCGCGGAGGAGCACTCCAGGCGGGAGGCGACGATGGCGCCGGCCGCGTTGGCGTACCGCATGATCTTCTCGAGGTCCCAGTTGTTGAGCAGGCCGTGGCAGAGGGAGCCGCCGAAGGCGTCGCCCGCGCCGAGGCCGTTGAGGACGTTGACCGGAAGCGGCGGCACCTCGGCGGAATCGCCGTCCCTGTTGACGGCGAGGACACCCTTGGGCCCCTGCTTCACGACGGCGATCTCGACACCGGCGTCGAGGAGGGCCCGGGCGGCGGCGTGCGGCTCACGGACGCCGGTGGCCACCTCCACCTCGTCGAGGTTGCCCACGGCGACGGTGGTGTGCTTCAGGGCCTCGGCGTAGAAGGGCCGGGCGGACGCCGGCCCGCGGCGAGAGCCGCTGATGTCACTGCTCCAGAACATGGGCCGCCAGTCGAGGTCGAAGACCGTCGTACCGGCCTTGGCGCGGTGGGCGAGGGCCGCCAGCGTCGCCGTACGGCTCGGCTCCTCGCTCAGGCCCGTGCCGGTGACCCAGAAGATGCGGGCCTCGCGGATGGCGTCGAGGTCGAGCTCGTGGGCGTCGATCTCCAGGTCGGGCGCCTTGGGCTGCCGGTAGAAGTACAGCGGGAAGTCGTCCGGCGGGAACACCTCGCAGAAGGTCACCGGGGTCGGCAGTCCGGGAACCGGCGTGACCCAGCGGTCGTCGACGCCGAAGCCGCGCAGCGCCTCGTGCAGGTAGGCGCCGAAGGGATCGTCGCCGGTGCGGGTGATCACGGCGGTGCTGCGGCCGAGGCGGGCCGCGGCGACCGCGACGTTGGAGGCCGAGCCGCCGAGGAACTTCCCGAAGGTCGTGACCTGGGCCAGCGGAACGCCAGTCTGCAGCGGATAGAGGTCCACCCCGATCCGGCCCATGGTGATCAGGTCGTACGCCATCGAGTTCCCTTCGTCCCGCCGAGCCCTTGCGCCTGTGTCCCGTCGATCGGCTCTCACGGCTTTGTAGCCCCGTCCACGTCACCCTGTCAATGTTTTGTCCAGACATTCGGACCAGGCCTTGACAGCCCCTGCCGGGACCCGCACGCTGGCGGCCATGACGTCGTTGTCACCTCAGTCCTCACTCTCCCGCATCCGGATCGGATCGGCGCCCGACTCCTGGGGCGTCTGGTTCCCGGACGACCCGCGGCAGGTCCCCTGGCAGCGCTTCCTCGACGAGGTCGCGTCGGCCGGCTACGAGTGGATCGAGCTGGGCCCGTACGGGTACCTGCCGACCGACCCGGCAGTCCTCGCCGAGGAGACGGCGAAACGCAGGCTGAAGGTGTCGGCGGGCACGGTCTTCACGGGCCTGCACCACGGCGAGGCCGTGTGGGACAAGACCTGGGCGCACGTCGCGGACAACGCGGTGCTGGCGCAGGCCATGGGCGCCCGGCATCTGGTCGTCATCCCGTCGTTCTGGCGGGACGACAAGACCGGCGAGGTGCTGGAGCCGGACACCCTCACGCCGGAGCAGTGGCGGAATCTCACCTCGCTGACCGAGCGTCTCGGCAGGGAGGTGCGCGAGCGGTACGGGCTGCAGATCGTCGTCCACCCGCACGCCGACACCCACATCGACAGCGAGGAGAACGTCGTCCGCTTCCTCGACGGGACGGACTCCTCCCTGGTGTCGCTGTGCCTGGACACGGGGCACTACGCGTACTGCGGCGGCGACAGCGTCAAGCTGATCGAGACGTACGGCGAGCGGATCGGGTACCTGCACCTCAAGCAGGTGGACCCGGAGATCCTGGCGGACGTGCGCGCCAACCAGGTGCCGTTCGGTCCCGCCGTCGCGCGTGGGGTGATGTGCGAGCCGCCGTCCGGGGTGCCTGCGCTCGGGCCCGTCCTGGAGGCCGCGCAGAAGCTGGAGGTCGATCTCTTCGCGATCGTCGAGCAGGACATGTATCCGTGCGAGGCGGATGCGCCGTTGCCGATCGCTCGGCGGACGCGGGCGTTTCTGCGAAGCTGCGGGGCGTAGCCCTCCGGGGGTGGCGGGCCGCCTATTCGTTTGCCCGCTTCTGTGTGTGCGCGAGGGCGGGTTGTGTGTGGTTGATCGCGCCCACGCGGCGGAGCCGCATATCGACACTGTCCCGCGCCCCTGAGGGCGTTGCAGCATGGGTGGATGACAAATGGTGTGCATGTCCGGTCGGGGCATGGGCCCGGCGGCTCCTGGGAGTTTGCCTTTGGGGTGCCCCATCCGCGGTTGCGGCCGGGTGTGCTCAGTTACCGCGGTATTCGGCTCGCCCTGAACCGGCCGCGGCGCAGGCTGGAGGCGCCGATCGGGGCCGTGACTCTGCTGTTGGGGTTCGAGCAACCGGTGCGGATCTCACGTGCGGGGCGGCCCACCGACACTCTCGTCTCCGTCTACTGCGGGCCTACCACCACCCCCGCCGTCGGTGAGCACAGCGGGCGGCTCGGCGGTATCGAGGTGATGTTGATGCCGTGGGCGGCGTTCACGATGTTCGGGACGCCGCAGTACGAACTCGCCAATCGCACCGTCGACCCCGACGACCTGCCGCACGCCCTGCACACCCGCATCGGCGAACTCGCCGCGGCGCTGGCCGCGTTGCCCGGCTGGGAGCACCGGTTCGCGTTGCTGGACGACGTGTTCGCGCGCTGGTCCGCGGCAGGGACGCCGAGTTCGGCACGGGTGCGGCGGGCCTGGGCGGAGCTGGTGCGGACCGGTGGCGCGGTGCCGGTGCCGCAGCTCGCCGACGAGGTCGGCTGGAGCGTACGCCATCTGGAGAACCGTTTCCGGGAGCAGATCGGGCTGGGGCCCAAGGCGGCGGCGCGGGTCCTGCGGCTGCAGCGGGCGCGGCGGCTGCTGGCGGCGGGGCGGGGTCAGGCGGAGACGGCCGCGGCCTGCGGGTTCTACGACCAGGCG
The DNA here is from genome assembly GCF_040782645.1 of Streptomyces sp. HUAS ZL42. Classification (GTDB taxonomy): domain Bacteria; phylum Actinomycetota; class Actinomycetes; order Streptomycetales; family Streptomycetaceae; genus Streptomyces. Next base: position 6,103,707 of record NZ_CP160403.1, on the reverse strand, counting down.
CATCTCAGCGGGGAGTTCAAGGCGATGACGGGGTGCACGCCGAGGGAGTTCACCCTGGCGCGCACCGTGCCGGCCGGGACCGCGCCGGGGGCCGACCGGATGTCCGGGGAGGCGACGAGTCTCGTACTCCCGTCCGGCCGTAGTGCGAATTTTTCCAATACCCGTCCCGTCCGCTGAGGGCAGTCTGTGCGTCCGGCCAGTTGCCCCCGGGGGGCGGCGGGGAAGCGGGTGGGCCGGGTCCGGCGCAGCGGGTCCGGCCCACCATTGCCGTCCGGCGCTTGGGCCGTGTCGTCCCCCGCGTCCCTTCGTCCCCCGCACCCCTTTGCCCCACCCGTGTCACAAACACCCCGTTCCTGTCACAGATGTCGCGTGTACGCGGGTGTGCTGTCACAGCCGTCCCACAGGCACTTGCCTGCTCCCGATCTCCGTCGTTCACGGGGCACAGGCAGGAGGTGCACGTCATGACCGACCGGATGCTCTGGTCGTACAAGGAGATCGCCGCGCACATCCGCGTGCAGCCGGCCACCGTACGCTCGTACCGCAAGCACGGGATGCTGCCGCCGCCGGACCATGTGGAGGGCGGCAAGCCCTACTGGTACGCGGACACCGTCCGCGCGTGGGTCGCCTCCCGGCCCGGCAACCGCGGTCGGAGACAGCGCTGAGCCGGCAAAAATGCCTCGGCCCTCCGACGGGGTGTGGTGCACGGTGCTGTGCGTGGACTTCTCCGTCAAACCCGTGCTCACCGGCGAGAAAACCGTGCTGCGGCCCTTCACCGAGGCGGACGCCGACGTGATGTGGGAAATCATCGGCGACCCCGAGGTCGTCCGCTTCACGTTTGTGCCGAACAGCGAACTCACCCCGGAGCGACTGCGTTCCTGGTACGGCTCCCGGGCCGGGCAGCCCGACCGGCTCGACCTCGCCGTCACCGACCGCGCCACCGGTGAACTCGTGGGCGAGGTCGTCCTTTACGAGTGGGATCCGGACGCCCGCAGCTGCACCTTCCGTACGCTGATGGGCCCGCGCGGCCGCGGCCGAGGGCTCGGCACCGAGGCGACCCGGCTGATCGTCGGGCACGGCTTCGAGCAACTCGGCCTGCACCGGATCCAGTTGGAGCTGTACGGCAACAACGGCCGGGCCCGGCACGTCTACGAGAAGGTCGGTTTCGTGGTGGAGGGAGTGCGGCGGGAGGCCGCGTTCCGTGAGGGCGAGTGGGTGGACGAGGTGCTGATGGCCGTCCTCGACCGGGAGTGGGCGGCGCTCAGCTCCAAGGTTCGATGACCGTGACGCCCGAGCCCGGTGCCGTGCCCAGCGCCGCCAGTGCGGCCGGGGCCGCGTCCAGCGAGATGGTGGAGGTCACGAGAAAATCAGGGCGCAGCACTCCCGCGCGGACGAGTTCCAGCATCCCGGGGTAGGTGTGGGCCGCCATGCCGTGGCTGCCGAGGAGTTCGAGTTCGAGGGCGATCGCCCGGGCCATGGGGACGGGGGTCGTGCCCTCGGGTGAGGGCAGGAGTCCCACCTGGACGTGGCGGCCGCGGCGGCGCAGACCGTTGACGGAGGCCGCGCAGGTGGCGGGGGAACCGAGGGCGTCGAGGGAAAGGTGGGCACCGCCGGCCGTCAGCGCGCGGATCGCCACCGCCGTGTCCGGCGTCCGTGTCGCGTCCACGCACCCCGCCGCCCCGAACTTCCGTGCCAGGTCGAGGGCCTGCGGCGACACGTCCACCGCGATCACTCTCGCTCCCGACGCCGCCGCGATCATCACCGCCGACAGGCCCACTCCCCCGCAGCCGTGCACTGCCACCCACTCCCCCGCCGCCACCCGGCCCTGCTGCACGACCGCCCGGAACGCCGTGGCGAACCGGCAGCCCAGCCCGGCCGCGGTGGCGAAGGACAGGTCCTCGGGGATCGCGACCAGGTTCACATCGGCGTGGTCGAGGGCCACGTACTGGGCGAAGGAGCCCCAGTGCGTGAAGCCGGGCTGGGTCTGCCGTTCGCACACCTGCTGGTCGCCCGCCGCACACGACGGACAGCTGCCACAGGCGCAGACGAAGGGGACGGTCACCCGGTCTCCGGGGTGCCAGCCGGTGACCCGGGCGCCGACCTCCTCCACGACACCGGCGAGTTCATGACCGGGGACGTGCGGCAGGGTGATGTCCGGGTCGTGGCCCATCCAGCCGTGCCAGTCGCTGCGGCACAGGCCGGTGGCCTCGACCCGCACCACCACGCCGTGCTCCGCGGGGCGTGGCTCTGCCACGTCCCGCACCTCGGCCGGCTCTCCGTACAGCTCGAACACCACAGCCCGCATCCCGCGACTCCCCTGTTCCGCTCGCTCCCCCGCGTCACCCCGGGGGATCACCGGGAACGCTAACCGTGCGCCGCGACCTTGTCGCGCTCCCGTTCGCCCTCGGGTTCCGCCGCTGCCTCGCCCTCGCTCAGACCGAAGCGGTCGTGGAAGCGCCGCAGCGGTGCGGGAGCCCACCAGGTCGCCCGCCCCGTGAGCCGCATGATCGCCGGGACGAGCAGGCTGCGGACCACCATGGCGTCCATCAGGACCGCCAGTGCGATGCCCAGGCCGAGCATCTTGGTGTTCGTGACGCGCGAGGTGCCTATCGCGACCATGACGACGGCGAGGATGACCGCCGCCGCGGTGATCAGGCCACCCGTGCGCTGCAGGCCGAGGCGGACCGCCCGGTCGTGGTCGCCTGTCCTGTCGTACTCCTCCTTGATGCGCGACAGCAGGAACACGCCGTAGTCCATGGAGAGGCCGAAGGCCACGCAGAACATCAGGACCGGAAGGGTCGTCTCTATCGAGCCGGGGCTGGTGAAGCCGAGCAGGCCGGAGAGGTGGCCGTCCTGGAAGATCCAGACCACCGCGCCGAACATCGCGGTCAGGCTGAGCGCGTTGAGGACCACCGCCTGGATCGGTATCAGCACGCTGCCGGTCAGCAGGAAGACCAGGAGCAGGGTGACGATCACGATGAAGGCCCCGGCCAGGGGCAGTTGCCCGGCTATCGCGTGCTTGGAGTCGACGAGGACGGCCGCCGTGCCGGTCACCTTGGTGTCGAAGGGGGCCTTCACCTCGCGCAGGTCGCCCACCAGTCGCTGCGCGGCGTCGTCGACGGCCTCGCCCTTGGGCACCACCGTGAAGTACGCGGAGTCTCCCTTCACCAGCGGGCCGTCGACCCGCACGACCTCCGGCAGGGCGGCGATCCGCTCCTTGTAGCCGGCGTACTGCGCCGGTGTCGCCCTGCCCTCGGCCAGGACTTCGAGTCCGCCGCCGGGGCTGCCCGGGAAGCCGTCCCGGATGTGCTGCTGCACCACGTGCGATTCGGCGGAGGAGGGCAGCTGGCGGTCGTCCGCGGTGCCGAACTTCACGCCCAGGAAGGGCAGTCCGAGCAGGACCAGGACGGCCGTGGTCGCCACGGCGAAGAAGGGGGCCCGGCGCATGACCAGCGTCGCCGTGCGCGCCCAGGCCGTACCCTCCTCGCCGTCCGCCGCGCCGGCCGCCTTGGGCCGTCCTCCGCGGCGGAACAGGCGGCGCAGGTCCAGGGAGTTGACCCGGTTGCCCAGCAGCACCAGCGCCGCCGGGAGCAGGATCAGGGCGGCCGCCGCGGCCAGCAGGACGACCGCTATGCCGGCGTAGGCGAAGGAGCGCAGGAAGTACTGCGGGAAGACCAGCATCGCCGCCAGCGACACGGCCACCGTGAGCGCGGAGAACAGGACCGTGCGGCCGGCCGTGCGCAGGGTGGTGGCCACGGCCGTCAACGGCTCGGCGCCGGTGGACAGTTCCTCGCGGAAGCGGCGGACGATGAACAGGGCGTAGTCGACGGCGAGGCCGAGCCCCAGGGCTGTCGTCAGGTTCATCGCGAAGATCGAGACGTCGGTGAACTCCGCCAGGCCGCCCAGCACCGCGTTCGTCCCCAGGATGGCGACGATGCCGATGCCGAGCGGGAGCAGAGCCGCGATCGCGCTGCCGAAGACCATCACCAGGAGCACCAGCGTGATCGGCAGGGCGATCATCTCGGCGCGGGTCAGGTCCTCCTTGATGATCGTCTGCATCTCGTGCCGCACGGCCACGATGCCGCCGACCCTGACCTCCACCGGGCCGTGCGTGCCGCGGTAGGACGGGGCGATGCGGTCGAGGGTCTCGCCCATCGCCTTCTCGTCGCCCGTGATGCGGGCGGCTATCAGCGCCTCGTGGCCGTCCTTCGCGCGCAGGGCGGGCGACTTGGACTGCCAGTAGGAGCCGACGCCGGTCACGCCCTTCTCGCCGGCCAGGCGGGTGGCGAGCCGACTCGCCTCGGCCGCGACGGCCGCGTCGTCGACCGAGGCACCGCCCGAGTCGACGAGCAGCAGCAGATTGGGCTGGGAGTCGGGGAACTCGCCCTCCAGCGCCCTGGTCGCATACGTCGACTCCGCGCCGGGATCCTCCCAGCCTCCACTGCCCAGCCGGTCTGCGACCCCGCTGCCGGCCAGCACGGCGAGGACGGTGAGCACCAGGGCCGCAAGCAGCGACAACCGGGGGCGGGCGGTCACGAAGCGGGTCCAGCCGCCTATGCGCGGTGGCTTGTTGACTTCGGTCATTGTGCGGTGTCCCCTTCACCGTGATCCGTGCTGTTCGCGCAAACGGGCAGCATGGATGTGCCATTGCATTGCCATAGACTGGCAAACACGAGACATCGCTCGCGTTTCTCCAGAATGCGAGCGACCGCTCGTGTTTGTCAATCGCGTTGAGAGAGCTTGGGGATAACGCGTGTCCGACAACCAGGAGAAGGAACAGCCGCGCCGCCGGCAGGCGCGCGGCGAGCGCCGGATCGCCCAGCTGCTCGAGGCCGCCGCCACCGTCTTCTGCACGACCGGCTACACCGCCGCCAGCACCAACGCCATCGCCCGCGAGGCGGGCGTCTCGCCGGGCACGCTCTACCAGTTCTTCCCGAACAAGGAAGCCATCGCGATCGAGCTGGGCGACCGGCTCATGCACGAGATGCGGGAGACGTACGGCGAGGCGCTCGCCCCGATCGACCCGGGGACGCCACCGGAAGAGGCCGTGAGCGCGGCAGTCGACCGGTTCATCGCCTTCAACTGTGAGCACCCGGTGTTCTTCGCGCTGATGCACGGGCCCGACATCCCGGGCCGGATCGCCGAGGAGCACGACGCCCTGCACACGACCCTGCACTCCCGCATCGAGGGCCTGCTCTCCTCGTTCCTGCCCGACGCGCCCCGGGACGACCTCACGCGTATCGCGCACATGTGCCTGGGGCTGTACAAGGCGGGCCTCGAACTGGTCCTCGCCCACGAGGGCGCCGAGCGCGACGCGTACATCCAGGAACTGAAGAACGCGCTGATCCGCTACCTCGAGCCCCTGGTGGACGACAGGGTCGAGTCGAGCAGGCCGGCCGCGACCGCTCTTTGAGAAATACCCCCTAGGGGTATAGTCTCGGTAGTGGAGGGGCCCCGGCGGGCCCGACAGCCCCACGTGCTCGACGAGGAGAACGACATGACCGCCCAGACCGACACCCCCGGTTCCGTCACCGCCGTCTACAAGGTGAGCGGGATGAGCTGCGGCCACTGCGAGGGCGCCGTCTCCGGCGAGATCTCCGGGCTCCCCGGTGTCACCTCGGTGAAGGCCGTCGCCTCCACCGGCGAGGTCACCGTCGTCTCCGCCGCCCCGCTGGACGACGAGGCCGTGCGCGCCGCCGTCGACGAGGCGGGCTTCGAGCTGGTCGGCCGCGCCTGAACCCGGCCCTCCCGGCAGCGGGCCGTACGTCACCGGTCGAGACCGGCGACGTACGACCCCTCCCGCTCCCCCCGGAGCCCTTTTGGGAGTACGGATGTCCAGTACCACCGCCAAGGCGCCGATAGCCGGCTGCAGGGCGAGGGGCGGACCGTCGCCATGGGCGGTGACGGCGTCAACGACGCGGCCGCGCTGCCACCGCCGGATCCGGGACTGGCGATGGGGACGGGAACGGACGCGGCGATCGAGGCGGGCGATCTGACGCTGGTGCGCGGGGATCTGCGGGTGGCCGCGGACGCGATCCGACCGTCCCGGTGGAACGCTGACCACGATCAAGGGCAACCTCGTCTGGGCCTTCGGCTACAACGTGGCGGCGCTGCCGCCGGCCGCCGCGGGGCCGCCGAACCCGGTGATCGCGGGGGCGACGATGGCCTTCTCGTCGGTGTTCGTGGTGACGAACAGTCCGCGGTTGCGGACGTTTCGCCGACGCGGGCCGAAGTTACCGACGGTTACCGGGAGTTCGGGCCAAGTCGGGGCGGGAGTTCCTCTGGAGTCCGGCGCGAGCCTCACATAAGCTCTTCACAAGGCTCTCGCATCATCCTTACGCTGGGGTCTCGATTGCTGTATCCGGGCCCTTGCGTATCTAACGGGACATATGCAAGAGACGCAGATCACAGTGATGTGAAGGTAACCACCGAAGGGGTTCGAAGGTCTAAGTTGACGATGTCAGGAAGCGTCTTGGGGGGCGCGGACTGGCATCTGGGGATGTCTTGGGGGACTTCCTCAGAGATGCGTTGCCGGGGCACGTACACCGGGAAGCTTTGAGCGGCCCTCCCAGCGTGCGTTGTCCCGGCAGATCGCACACAACGAGTAGTACGGCGAGTCTTGCTCGTTCTGCTCAACAACCGCACAAAGAGATGCAGCGATTCAGGCGCTGTCCTCCATAACGCCCGGCCGGATCCCGTGGGGGGAATCCGCACCGGGACATGGGAAGGCGCCCTGGTCGTCGGCCCGTGGGGGGACCGGCGCCGGGGCGCCTTCCGCTATGCGTTCACGTGTGCCGGTGCGGGTGCGTGCGGCGGCCCCGCACCCGACCGACGTCGCGGGCGGGGCCATGGATCGTGCCCGTGGTCCGAGCCGGGAGGGCGGAGTCGCTCACGACCTGGCCATGTGGTTGCGGCCAGAGGCGACGGGGAGGCCCGGAATCATCTCGCCGGTGGAGCGGGGGCCCCGCACGCAGGCGCCGCATCCGGCGCCCCAGCCGAAACACTCTCGTGCGCGCTCCCCGGTGAACAGATGCCACCCCCGAAGCGAGGGGGCGCAGCCCCAGCAGGGGGCACCGGACACGCCGGCGCCCCTACCGGAAGGTCTCAGCGCTCCTCGACCGGCACGAAGTCGCGCTCCACGACACCCGTGTAGATCTGGCGGGGGCGGCCGATGCGGGAGCCCGGTTCCTTGATCATCTCGTGCCACTGGGCGATCCAGCCCGGCAGGCGGCCGAGGGCGAACAGGACCGTGAACATCTCGGTCGGGAAGCCCATCGCGCGGTAGATGAGGCCCGTGTAGAAGTCCACGTTCGGGTAGAGGTTGCGCGAGACGAAGTAGTCGTCGGAGAGCGCGTGCTCCTCCAGCTTCAGCGCGATGTCCAGCAGCTCGTCGGACTTGCCGAGGGCCGAGAGGACATCGTGCGCGGCAGCCTTGATGATCTTCGCGCGAGGGTCGAAGGACTTGTACACCCGGTGGCCGAAGCCCATCAGGCGGACGCCGTCCTCCTTGTTCTTCACCTTGGCGATGAAGGAGTCGACATCGCCGCCGCCCGCCTGGATGCCCTCGAGCATCTCCAGGACGGACTGGTTGGCGCCGCCGTGCAGCGGGCCCCAGAGGGCGGAGATGCCGGCCGAGATCGACGCGAACATGTTCGCCTGCGAGGAGCCGACCAGGCGGACCGTCGACGTCGAGCAGTTCTGCTCGTGGTCGGCGTGCAGGATCAGCAGCTTGTCGAGGGCGGAGACGACGACCGGGTCCAGCTCGTACTCCTGAGCCGGCACCGAGAAGGTCATGCGCAGGAAGTTCTCGACGTAGCCGAGGTCGTTGCGCGGGTAGACGAACGGGTGACCGATCGACTTCTTGTACGCGTACGCCGCGATCGTCGGAAGCTTGGCGAGCAGGCGGATCGTGGAGAGGTTGCGCTGCTTCTCGTCGAACGGGTTGTGGCTGTCCTGGTAGAACGTGGACAGCGCGGAGACGACCGACGACAGCATCGCCATCGGGTGGGCGTCGCGCGGGAAGCCCTTGTAGAAGTTCTTGACGTCCTCGTGCAGCAGGGTGTGCTGCGTGATGTCGTTCTTGAAGGCCGAAAGCTCGTCGACGGTCGGCAGCTCGCCGTTGATCAGCAGGTAGGCGACCTCCACGAAGCTGGAGCGTTCCGCCAGCTGCTCGATCGGGTAGCCGCGGTACCGGAGGATGCCCTGCTCACCGTCGAGGTAGGTGATCGCGGATTTATAGGCGGCGGTGTTGCCGTAGCCGCTGTCCAGGGTCACGAGGCCGGTCTGGGCCCGGAGCTTCCCGATGTCGAAGCCCTTGTCACCGACGGTGCTGTCGATCACCGGGTAGGTGTACTCGCCGTCGCCGTACCGCAGTACTACAGAGTTGTCGCTCACGTCTTCCCTCACCGACGTTGTGCCTCATCTTCGAGGTTGCCCTGACTGTCTCTACCATCCCCCATTTGGCGCAGGAGAGTGCACTCGGGGTCGACCATTGGGCTTACTGGCGGCACTCAGTGCCGCCAACTTGCTCATCCTGCCCCCTTCGTGCTCCATCTGGAAGTGCTCTGTGACCTTCGCGACTCGTTTGATCGATCATTTTTTGTGATGCCTCACGACCGGACCGCGATCCGCGAGGTCAGGAGCCGGAGAGCCGGAAGTCGAGTGCCGTGCACCGGCGTCCCGCCGACACGGTGCGCACCGCCTGCGCGATCGCCTTGCGTGAACCGACAAGGACGACCAGCTTCTTGGCGCGGGTCACGGCGGTGTAGAGCAGGTTCCGCTGGAGCATCATCCAGGCGCCGGTGGTGACCGGGATCACCACGGCGGGATATTCACTTCCCTGGGAGCGGTGAATGGTCACCGCGTACGCATGTGCCAGTTCGTCCAGTTCATCGAATTCGTACGGGACCTCCTCGTCCTCGTCCGTCAGCACCGTCAGGCGCTGGTCGACCGGGTCGAGCGAGGTGACCACGCCCACGGTGCCGTTGAAGACACCGTTGCTCCCCTTCTCGTAATTGTTGCGAATCTGCGTGACCTTGTCGCCGACGCGGAAGACCCGGCCGCCGAACCGCTTCTCGGACAGGTCCGGGCGGCCGGGTGTGATGGCCTGCTGGAGCAGGCCGTTGAGCGTGCCCGCGCCGGCGGGACCGCGGTGCATGGGGGCGAGCACCTGGACGTCCCGGCGCGGGTCGAGCCCGAACCTGGCCGGGATACGACGGGCGGCCACGTCCACGGTGAGCCGCCCGGCCTCCTCCGTGTCGTCCTCGACGAACAGGAAGAAGTCCTTCATGCCGTCGGTGACCGGGTGCTTCCCGGAGTTGATCCGGTGCGCGTTGGTCACCACGCCGGACTGCTGGGCCTGCCGGAAGACCCGGGTGAGGCGGACCGCGGGGACCGGGCTGCCGTCGGCGAGCAGGTCGCGCAGCACCTCGCCGGCGCCGACGCTGGGCAGCTGGTCGACATCTCCGACGAACAGCAGGTGCGCCCCCGGCGGGACCGCCTTCACCAGCTTGTTGGCGAGGAGGAGGTCCAGCATGGAGGCCTCGTCCACGACCACCAGGTCGGCGTCCAGCGGGCGGTCCCTGTCGTAGGCCGCGTCGCCGCCGGGCTTGAGCTCAAGCAGCCGGTGGACGGTGGACGCCTCGGCTCCGGTCAGCTCGGCGAGGCGCTTGGCGGCGCGGCCGGTGGGGGCGGCGAGCACGACCTTCGCCTTCTTGGCGCGGGCCAGCTCCACGACGGAACGGACCGTGAAGGACTTGCCGCAGCCGGGCCCGCCGGTGAGGACGGCGACCTTCTCGGTCAGCGCCAGCTTGACGGCGGCCTCCTGCTCGGGGGCGAGGTCGGCGCCCGTACGGCCCTTCAGCCAGGTCAGCGCCTTGTCCCAGGTGACCTGCCGGAAGCCCGGCATACGGTCCTCGTCCGTGCGCAGGAGGCGCAACAGCTGAGCGGAGAGGGAGAGTTCGGCCCGGTGGAAGGGGACGAGCCAGATCGCGGTGACGGGGGTGCCGTCCGGTCCCGGCACCTTCTCCCGTACGACACCCGGATCGGAGCCGTCCTCCGGCACCTGGGCCAGCTCGCCGAGGCACTCGATGACGAGCCCGGTGTCGACCTGCAGCAGCTTGACCGCGTCCGCGATCAGCTGTTCCTCCGGAAGGAAGCAGTGGCCCTGGTCGGTGGACTGCGACAGCGCGTACTGCAGGCCCGCCTTGACGCGCTCCGGGCTGTCGTGCGGGATGCCGACCGACTGGGCGATCCTGTCGGCGGTGAGGAAGCCGATGCCCCATACGTCCGCCGCCAGCCGGTAGGGCTGGTTCCTGACGACGGAGATCGAGGCGTCGCCGTACTTCTTGTAGATGCGCACGGCGATCGACGTGGACACCTCCACCGTCTGGAGGAAGAGCATGACCTCCTTGATCGCCTTCTGCTCCTCCCAGGCGTCGGCGATCTTCTTGGTGCGCTTGGGCCCCAGGCCGGGGACCTCGATGAGGCGTTTCGGCTCCTCCTCGATGATCTGCAGGGTGTCCAGGCCGAAGTGCTGGGTGATGCGGTCGGCGAAGACGGGGCCGATGCCCTTGACCAGCCCCGAACCCAGGTAGCGGCGGATGCCCTGGACGGTGGCCGGCAGCACGGTCGTGTAGTTCTCGACGGTGAACTGCTTGCCGTATTGCGGGTGCGAGCCCCAGCGGCCCTCCATGCGCAGGGACTCGCCGACCTGGGCGCCCAGCAGCGCGCCCACGACGGTGAGGAGATCGCCGCCGCCTCGGCCGGTGTCGACCCGGGCGACCGTGTAGCCGTTCTCCTCGTTGGCGTACGTGATCCGCTCGAGGACCCCTTCGAGCACGGCCAAGTGCCGTGCTGCGGTAGCCGACGCCGCGTTCCCCACCTGATTGGACATGATCCGACGCTACCGCCGGGGTCCGACAGCGTGGGTCGCCTGCGGACAAGTCCGCCCTTGAGCGCTTTCGATGGGTGGCACTCGGTGCCTGGACGCGATCCGTGCGCGTGTCGCGGGTCGTCGTACGCCGCTCGCGCGGCGGCCGGTGACGTCCCCGAAGATGGACCGGGCCCTGCCCACCCTCAGCAACCGTTCCATGTACGTAGTAGAGGAGTCCTTTCATGTACGACTACGACCTCCTGGTCGTGGGATCGGCCAACGCCGACCTGGTGATCGGCGTCGAGCGGCGGCCGGGCGCCGGCGAGACGGTGCTCGGCTCCGATCTGGCCGTCCACCCGGGTGGCAAGGGCGCGAACCAGGCGGTCGCGGCCGCCCGCCTCGGCGCCCGTACGGCCCTGCTGGCCCGGGTCGGCGACGACGCGCACGGCCGGCTGCTGCTCGACTCGCAGCGGGCGGCCGGGGTCGACACGGCGGGCGTCCTGGTCGGCGGGGCGCCGACGGGCGTCGCGCTGATCACGGTGGACCCGTCCGGGGACAACAGCATCGTGGTGTCGCCGGGCGCGAACGGCCGTCTGACGCCGCAGGACGTACGGGCCGCGGCCGGCCTCCTCCAGGCCTCGCGGGTGGTGTCGGCACAGCTGGAGATCCCGCTGGAGACGGTCGTGGAGGTCGTACGGAACCTGGCGCCGGACGGCCGCTTCGTGCTGAACCCCTCCCCGCCGCGGCCGCTGCCGGACGAGGTGCTGGCGGCCTGCGACCCGCTGATCGTCAACGAGCACGAGGCGAAGGTGATCCTCGGCGACGCGGGCGGGGACGGGGAGCCGGAGGACTGGGCGCGGTCGCTGCTGGCGAAGGGGCCGCGTTCGGTGGTCGTGACGCTGGGCGCGGAAGGGGCGCTGGTGGCCTCCTCCGCGGGGGTCGCGCGGGTGGCGTCCGTGAAGGTGGACGCCGTGGACACGACGGGCGCCGGAGACGCGTTCACCGCGGCGCTGGCGTTCCGGCTGGGCGCCGGGGCCTCCCTGGCGGAGGCGGCCCGATACGCGGCCCGGGTCGGGGCGGCGGCCGTCACGAAGCGAGGTGCGCAGGAGTCGTTCCCGACGTCGGCGGAGGTCTCCGCCCTGTGAAGGAGGCGGGAATCCTCAATCGTCATCTGCCCGGTGCGCCGGCCGAGCTGGGGCACGGTGACGGGGTGCTGGTGTGCGACGCCGGCATGCCGATACCGGACGGGCCGAGGGTGGTGGACCTCGCCTTCCGCGCCGGGGTGCCGTCCTTCGCCGAGGTGCTGGACGGACCGCTGTCCGAGCTGGTCGTGGAGGGCGCGACGGCGCCGCGGAGGTGCGGGACGCCAATCCGGCGGCTTCGGCGCTGCTGGACGGCCGCTTCGCCGAGCTGGTGCTCGTGCCGCACGAGAGGCTGAAGGAGCTGTCGGCCGGGGCGCGTCTGGTCGTACGCACCGGGGAAGCGCGGCCGTACGCGAACGTGCTGCTGCGGTGCGGGGTGTTCTTCTGAGCCCGGACAGCTTCGAGGGGCCCGGTCCGTCGACCGGGCCCCTCGGGTTTTCCCCTCCTGCCAGAACCCCCGCGATCCCCCCAGATCCCCCTCCAGAAGTTCCGACGCCATGTACGACACACGTGGCGCGCAAAGGGTTGCACGGTCTCCGGCCAGATTCTTGGAGATCTTTTTGCCGGCGGCCGGTCCCCGAGTGGCAGGTGCTGTGGGGGAGGCCGATGATTGACATGGAGAAGAAGGTGATGGATCACGAACGACCGTGAGCCGAAGAAGGCAGATACCTCGTCGGAGAAGGCCTCCACATCGGAAAAGGCCTCCACCGAGGAGCGGGTGTCCGCCCCCGAGGCGATGCGGAGCGCGACCGAGCAGCTCACCGAGTTGCTGGGACGGGCTCCCGAGTCGGTTTCCTCGCTGAAGCCGACCGAGCAGGGCTGGGAGGCCGAGGTCGAGGTGGTGGAGCTGGAGCGCGTTCCGGAGACGAGCAGCGTCATGGCCAGCTACCAGGTCGTTCTGGACCCGACGGGCAAGCTGATGGCGTACGAACGCGGACGCCGCTACACGCGCTCGCAGGTCGACAGAGAGAACAACAGCCGCTGAGTGCGGCTCCCCTTCGTCGGAAGGGAAAAGTCCAGTGACCGTGGTACCGCAGGCCGGCGGGGAGGCCGGACCCGCCGGAGGCTCGGGCAATCTCTACGACGTGCTGGAGCTGGTCCTCGACCGGGGCCTGGTCATCGACGCGTTCGTACGGGTGTCCCTCATCGGTATCGAGATAGCCAAGGTCGACGCCCGGGTGGTCGTGGCCAGCGTCGACACGTATCTGCGCTTCGCCGAGGCCTGCAACCGGCAGGACCTGGAGTCGGGCCGCAAGGCCCCCGCACAGCTGACGGACGTCGTCCAGAGTGTCGAGGAGGGCGGCGCCAAGGGCAAGAGCAAAGGGGCGCTGACCGGCGCGGTCGAGGCGGTCAGCGATTCGCTGAAGGGGCGCGGCGACGACAGCGACCGCAAGCGTGAGAAGGAACCCGAACGCGGCTCGAGCCGCCGTTCCTCGAGAGACCGGGAGGAGTGAGCGCGCCGATGTCCCTGTACGTGTACGCGATCACCAAGGCATCGCATCCGCTGCGCCTCGACGGCCTCAAGGGCGTCGGGGAGGGGACCTCCGAGATACGCGTCGTGCGCGGTGACTCCCTGTGCGCCGTCGTCAGTGAGACACCGGAGGACCTCTCCGTCAAACGCCGGGACGTGGAGGCGCACCACGAGGTCCAGGGGCGGCTGTGGGCCGACGGTACGACCCTGCCGCTGAGCTTCGGGTTCGTCGCGCAGGACGAGGACGCCGTACGCGCTGTGCTGGAGGAGATGGCCGAGGAGTTCTCCCAGCGCATCGACGACCTCACCGGGCGGGTGGAGTTCAACCTCAAGGGAGTCCAGGACGAGGACACGCTGCTGCGCGCCATTCTCGAGGAGAACGACCGGGCTCGTGAGCTCAACGAGGCGACCCGCGAGGGCGAAGGGACGTACGAGGACCGGCTGGCGCTCGGTGAACTGGTGGCTCAGGAGGTGCAGAACCGCCAGGAGGCACTTGCCGAGGAGGTCCTCGGCGAGCTGAGGCCGCTCGCCCTGTCCGAGCAGGTCGCGCCGCCGTCCCAGCAGTACTTCGTGAGCGCGTCCTTCCTGGTGGACGAGGACCGGACCAAGGAGTTCGCACAGGCCGGCCAGGAGCTGGCTGAGCGCTACGACGAACAGGGCGTGGAGATCCGGCTGCTGGGTCCGCTTCCGCCGTACAGCTTCGTCTGACCCGAGTCCGGACGTTCGAACGGCACGAGGAGGCGGTGTGGGACTGATCACCGGGATCCTGACGCTGCCGATCGCTCCGGTCAGGGGCATCGGCTGGGTGGTCGACAAGCTGGTCATGGCCGCGGAGGACGAGGCCTACGACCCCACTCCGGTGCAGGAGGCGCTCGCGAACCTGGAGCGGGAGCGGACCGAGGGCCGCATCGACGAAGAGGAGTTCGAAGAGCGCGAGGAGGAACTGCTGCACCGCCTGGAGGAGATCAAGGCCTATCAGCTGCAACGGGGCGGGCAGCCCGGACCGTGACCGGGAGCAGGCCGCGAGGGGCAAGGAAAGAAGACGAGATCATGAACAACGCCAAGATAGGCGCGGCTCTCCTCGGTGGTTACGCGCTGGGCCGGACGAAGAAGGCCAAGCTCGCCATCGGCCTCGGGGCGGCCCTGGCAGGATCGCGGATCAGGCCCGGGCAGCTCGGCAAGGCGCTCGACACCCCCTTCCTCAGCACCGTCCGCAAGCAGGTGCGCACCGAGCTGGCGGACGCGAGCAAGGCCGCGGCGACCTCCGTGCTGACCGCGAAGGCGGAGAATCTGGCCGACGCAATCCACGCGCGCACCGAGGGACTTCAGGAAAGAGCCCATCACGAGGGCGAGGGCGAAGAGGGCCGGGCCGAGGAACGCGCGGCCGAAGAGGCCGAGGGTCGCGAGGACGAAGAGCCCGAGGGCGAGGAAGGCAGCCGGGCCGAGGCGGGCCGGAGCAGGGAGGGGCAGAGCGAGGAGCGGCAGAGCCGGGCACGGAAGGCCCCGGCGCGGCGGAGCACCGGGCGGGAGAAGACGGAGCACCGCGGGTCGGGCCAGGAGAGCGAGCCGCGCAAGAAGAAGACGACCGCCGCCCCGAGCCGTGCGCAGAGCGGCACCTCACGGTCGAGGAGGCAGGGCGATGGCTGAGGGGAAGGCGGCGGGAGGCCGTTCGGCGGGTGCCGGGGCCCTCACCAAGGTCCGTGAGCAGGCACAGCAGAGCCCGGGCGCGAACCGGCTGAAGGAAGAGCTGGAGCACTACATCGAGACTCGTCTGGAGCTGATGCTGGAGGGTTTCGGCCACCGGCTGGGCGAGGGAGCGCGCCGGCTGGGCGAAGCGCACATGAGCCCTCAGGGGCTGGCCACGGCCGTGGGCAAGGGTGCCAAGAAGCTGGGCGGGCAGCTGCCGACGGGTTCGGTGCTGACCGCGACCGCGTCCCATGCCAAGGACGCGCTGATGGACAAGGCGAAGGGAGTCGCCGAGAAGGCGAAGGACGTCACTGAGGCGGGGCACGGCAAGGGCCCCGAGGGTGGCACCGGCCGGGGGCTCACCATCATCGAGGACATCGACGTGGGCGTCCCGGTGCGCGAGGCGTACGACCAGTGGACGCAGTTCCAGGAGTTCGACCGGTTCGCCAAGGGCGTGGTCGACGTCGAGCAGGAGGACGACACGACCACGCAGTGGCACGTGAAGATCGCCAAGGCGAGCCGTCACTGGCGCGGCAACATCACGGAACAGGTGCCCGACGAGCGGATCGCCTGGACGTCCGAGGGTGACAAGGCCACGACCAAGGGGGTCGTCACCTTCCATCCGCTCGGGGAGAACCTCACCAAGGTGCTGCTCGTCCTCGAGTACTTCCCCAAGGGAGTGGTCGAGAGGGTCGGCGGCCTGATGCGGGCCCAGGGCCGCCGCGCACGGCTCGATCTGAAGCTCTACCGCACGTTCGTGATGATGCGCGGAGAGGCCACCGGGGGCTGGCGCGGGGAGATCCAGGAGGGCGAGGTGGTCCGCGAGGAGGAGGAAGCGGAGGGCCGCGCTGAGGAGGATGAGGAGGAAGAGGCCGCGGAGGAAGAGGAAGAAGAGGAAGAGGAAGAACCGGAGGACCGGTTCGACGAGGAGGACGACGTAGAGGACGAGGAGGACGAGGAAGGCGACGCGCGCTACGACGACGAGGAAGGGGACTGGGAGGAGGAATCCGAAGACGAAGGGCGGAACTGAGAGGTTGAGTGTGCTGTGACCCAGTCCGACTCCGGCGCTCCCACGCCGTCGCGGAGCCTCTACCCGTACGGTCAGGGGTCCGGCGGCGCGAACCTTGCCGACATTCTTGAACGGGTGCTCGACAAGGGCATCGTCATCGTCGGTGACATCAAGATCAACCTGCTGGACATCGAGCTGCTCACCATCAAACTCCGTCTCCTGGTCGCTTCGGTCGACAAGGCGAAGGAGATCGGCATCGACTGGTGGGAGCACGATCCCGCCCTGTCGTCCATGGCGGACGGCCGGCGTTCCCTCAAGGAGCAGAACGAGCGTCTGCGCGCCGAGGTGAAGCAGTTGCGCCGGCAGGTCGAGGAGTCCCGGCCGGAACTGGCCGGGGACGGATCAACGGAGCGCCGCCGACCGCGCGAGACGGAGCGCTCTCGCGGGACTGAGCGCTCGCGCGAAACCGAGCGGAAGTCCCGTACGGAGCCGCGGCGTAAACGGCGCCGGGCCGAAGACGCCGATGACGAAGCGGACGACGAGGACCGGAGCCGAGGCCCGTGAACGGTCAGCTGAGCTACGCATACGCCGTGGTCCGGTTCTCCCCCTCGCTGGAGCGGACCGCGCTCTCCGACGTCCCTGGCGTGACGGGTACCGCTGTCACGCTGGCACATGCGGGCGCGCTCGCCGCCGCGGTGAGCGCCGTGCCCTGGGAGGAGTTCTCGGAGGCGGCGCTGAAGGTCCGGCTGGAGGACTTGGGCTGGCTGGAGGCGACGGCCCGGGCGCACCACCTCGTCATCGAGAGGCTGGCCGCGTACACCACGGTCCTTCCCCTGCGGCTGGCCACCGTCTACCTCGACGACGACCGGGTCCGCGAGATGCTGAGCGATCGGCAGGAGGCGTTCACCGCGCTGCTGGACCGGCTCGCCGACCACGTGGAATGGGGCGTGAAGGTCTACGCCGAGGCTCCGCCCGCCCAGTCGGCCGCGAGCGAGGGGCGTCCGGCGGACGAGCCGAACCCGGGACGCGCGTACCTGCGACAGCGCCGGTACCAGCGCCAGGCGCGTGAGGAGACGTGGCGGGCCGCCGAGGAGGCCGTCAGGCGGACCGAGGCGCAGGCCGTCGGCCTGGCGGTGGAGCGCGCCAGGCACCGGCCTCAACAGGGGGACCTGGCCCGGGAGTCCGGCGAGAACGTCTCCAATGACGCCTACCTGGTTCCCCGCCACCTGACGGAGGAGTTCCGCAGCCGGATGCAGCACGCCGCCGACGGACTTCCCGGCGTCCGGGTGGAGGTCACGGGACCGTGGGCCCCGTACTCCTTCGCCCTGCCCCCGTCGTCGGCCGAAGCCCGGGAAAGGGCTCCGAACCGGTGAGCGCGTACGACGACTACGACGACCGCCCGGCGAACCGGACGCCGGTGGCGCTGATCGATCTGCTCGACCGGCTGCTGAGCGGCGGCGTGGTGCTCACCGGCGATCTCGTCCTGTCGGTTTCGGACATCGACCTGGTGAGGATCTCGCTGCGCGCGGTGATCGTCTCCATCCAGGAGCAGATGGACGAACAGTGGGGGGTCGTCCTTCCGGGACGGGCGTACACGGGACAGGACGACCACGGTGACGAACCCGTCTGACTCCGAGGGCCCGCCCGCCGACCGGCTGCGGGAGGTGGCCGAGGCCGCGACCCGTGCGTTCTCTCTGCTGCCCGCCCGCCCGGACGATGTCGCCCCGCCGCCCGCCGGCCGGGGCGCGGCCGCCGCGCGCCGTCTGCGCACCGACCCCGACACGGTGGAACGGGACCTCGTCAGACTGGTCCTCACCATCGTCGAGTTGCTGCGGCAGCTGATGGAGCGACAGGCCCTGCATCGCGTGGACGCCGGCAATCTGACGGAGGAGCAGGAGGAACGGCTCGGCCTGACCCTGATGATCCTCCACGACCGCATGGCCGAGCTGTGCGACCGCTACGGCCTGACCATGGAGGACCTCAACCTCGACCTGGGGCCGTTGGGGACGCTGCTGCCGCCGTGAGGGGTTTCCACGGGTCGCCCTGCCGTAGCGATCGCGTTTTGCTCACACAGTCATTCGATCACGTGCTCCACGAACCGTGCCGCCGTTTCCGCCAGCACCTCACGCCCGTCCCGCGCCCACAACTCCTCGTTGAACAGCTCGACTTCGATGGGACCGCTGTAACCGGCCGCCTCCACATGGCCCTTCCACTCCCGCATGTCGATCGAGCCGTCGCCGATCTGGCCGCGGCCGTTGAGGACGCCCTCCGGCAGCGGTGTGGTCCAGTCGGCGAGCTGGAAGGTGTGGATGCGGCCGCCGGCGCCCGCGCGGGCGATCTGCTGCGGTGCCGTGTCGTCCCACCAGATGTGGTACGTGTCCACGGTCACCCCGACCTGGTGCGCGGGGAAGCGTTCCGCGAGGTCCAGGGCCTGGGCGAGGGTGGAGACGACGCAGCGGTCGGAGGCGTACATCGGGTGGAGCGGTTCGATGGCCAGACGGACGCCGCGGTCCTCCGCGTACGGGCCCAGCTCTGCCAGCGCGTCCGCGATGCGCTCCCGTGCGCCGTGCAGGTCCTTCGAACCGGCCGGCAGGCCGCCCGAGACCAGGACCAGTGTGTCCGTGCCGAGGGTGGCCGCCTCGTCGATCGCCCGGCGGTTGTCGTCCAGGGCGCGGGACCGCGCGTCCGGGTCGATCGCCGTGAAGAAGCCGCCCCGGCACAGGGTGGTGACCGTCAGGCCCGCGTCGCGGACCAGTTTCGCGGTCGCCTCCAGGCCGTACGACTGGACGGGCTCGCGCCAGAGGCCGATGCCGGGGACGCCCAGCTCCAGGCAGGCGTCGACCAGTTCCGGCATCGACAGCTGCTTGACCGTCATCTGGTTGATGGAGAAGCGTGCGAGATCGGTCATCGGGTCACCCCGTACAGGGACAGCAGGTTCTTCATCCGCTCCTCGGCCAGCTTCGGGTCAGGGAACAGGCCCAGTCCGTCGGCGAGTTCGTAGGCGCGGGCGAAGTGCGGGAGGGAGCGGGCCGACTGCAGGCCGCCGACCATGGTGAAGTGGGACTGGTGGCCCGCGAGCCAGGCCAGGAAGACCACGCCCGTCTTGTAGAAGCGGGTCGGCGCCTGGAAGAGGTGGCGGGACAACTCGACGGTGGGGTCGAGGAGTTCGCGGAAGCCGGCCACGTTCCCGGTGTCGAGGACGCGGACCGCCTCCGCCGCCAGCGGGCCCAGCGGGTCGAAGATGCCGAGCAGGGCGTGGCTGAAGCCCTTCTCGTCGCCCGCGATCAGCTCGGGGTAGTTGAAGTCGTCGCCGGTGTAGCAGCGCACGCCCTGCGGGAGGCGGCGACGCAGGTCGATCTCCCGCTGGGCGTCCAGCAGGGAGACCTTGATGCCGTCCACCTTGTCGGGGTGGGCGGCGATGACCTCGAGGAAGGTGTCGGTGGCCGTGTCGAGGTCGCCCGATCCCCAGTAACCCTCCAGCGCGGGGTCGAACATCGGGCCGAGCCAGTGCAGGATCACCGGCTCGGCGGCCTGGCGCAGGAGGTGGCCGTAGACCTCGAGGTAGTCCTCGGGGCCGGACGCGGCGGCGGCGAGGGCACGGGAGGCCATCAGGATCGCCTGGGCGCCGGACTCCTCGACGAGGGCGAGCTGCTCCTCGTAGGCAGCCCGGACCTCCGCCAGGATCGCCGGGCCGGTCAACTGGTCGGTGCCGACGCCGCAGGCGATCCGGCCGCCGACGGCGCGAGCCTCCGCGGCGCTGCGGCGGATCAGCTCCGCCGCGCCCGCCCAGTCCAGGCCCATGCCGCGCTGGGCGGTGTCCATGGCCTCGGCGACGCCGAGCCCGTGGGACCACAGGTGGCGGCGGAAGGCGAGGGTGGCGTCCCAGTCGACGGCGGCGGGCGAGTCGGGCGACACGTCCGCGTACGGGTCGGCGACGACGTGCGCCGCCGAGAAGACCGTACGGGAGGCGAAGGGGGCGCCGGGGGTGAGGGCGAGGGGTTCCGCGCGGGGTTCGTACGTCCGCAGGACCCCGCTGCTGTCCGGGAGCTGGAGGGTCACAGCGAGATCTCCGGTACGTCGATACGGCGGCCCTCGACCGAGGACCTCAGGCCCAGCTCGGCGAGCTGGACGCCGCGGGCGCCGGCCAGGAGGTCCCAGTGGTAGGGGGCGTCGGCGTACACGTGCTTGAGGAACAGCTCCCACTGGGCCTTGAAGCCGTTGTCGAACTCGGCGTTGTCCGGCACCTCCTGCCACTGGTCACGGAAGACCTCGGTGGCGGGGATGTCGGGGTTCCAGACCGGCTTGGGGGTGGCGGAGCGGTGCTGGACGCGGCAGTTGCGCAGGCCGGCGACCGCCGAGCCCTCGGTGCCGTCCACCTGGAACTCCACCAGTTCGTCGCGGTTGACGCGGACCGCCCAGGAGGAGTTGATCTGGGCGATGGCGCCGCCGTCGAGCTCGAAGATGCCGTACGCGGCGTCGTCGGCGGTGGCGTCGTAGGGCTTGCCGTTCTCGTCCCAGCGCTGCGGGATGTGGGTGGTGGCGATGGCCTGGACGGACTTCACCCGGCCGAACAGCTCGTGGAGCACGTACTCCCAGTGCGGGAACATGTCGACGACGATGCCGCCGCCGTCCTCGGCGCGGTAGTTCCAGGAGGGACGCTGGGCGACCTGCCAGTCGCCCTCGAAGACCCAGTAGCCGAACTCGCCGCGGACGGAGAGGATCCGGCCGAAGAAGCCGCCGTCGATGAGGCGCTTCAGCTTGAGGAGTCCGGGGAGGAAGAGCTTGTCCTGGACGACGCCGTGCTTGATGCCGGCCGCGGCGGCCAGCCGGGCGAGTTCCAGCGCTCCGTCGAGGCCGGTGGCGGTCGGCTTCTCCGTGTAGATGTGCTTGCCCGCCGCGATCGCCTTCTTGAGGGCCTCCTCGCGGGCGGAGGTCACCTGGGCGTCGAAGTAGATGTCGACGGTCTCGTCGGCGAGGACCGCGTCCACGTCCGTCGAGATGTGATCGAGGCCGTGCTGCTCGGCGAGCGCCTTCAGCGCGTGCTCGCGGCGGCCCACCAGGATCGGTTCGGGCCACAGCACGGTGCCGTCGCCGAGGTCGAGGCCGCCCTGCTCGCGGATGGCAAGGATGGAGCGGACGAGGTGCTGGCGGTAGCCCATGCGCCCGGTCACGCCGTTCATGGCGATACGCACCGTCTTGCGTGTCACGTCGGTCCCTTCGTAGGTGTCGTACGCAGCGTCGTACGCGGTTGTGCGCGCCGCGTACGCCCCTTACCTGATGAGCGTCATGGCAAGCGCTTTCTATCCAATGAGAAGCTAGCCTCTCAGCAGCGTTCCGGACAAGACCGTGACGGGGTCGAGTTGTTCGAGGGGGCGAACAAAGGGGGTCCGGGGCCGTATGGTCTGCTCGACACGCTCGGAACCATGGCCGGGGGTGGCCTGTCTTAGGAGGACGTACGAGGCCTGCGCGGCAGGGACGTACGAGTACAGGGACGTACGACGAGATGCGCGACCGGAGGACGACGAGATGACGGTGACCCTGGCGGACGTGGCGGCCCGCGCCCAGGTCTCCCCCGCGACGGTGTCGCGCGTGCTGAACGGGAACTACCCCGTGGCCGCATCCACCCGTGAGCGGGTGCTGCGCGCGGTGGACGAGCTGGACTACGTGCTGAACGGCCCGGCGAGCGCGCTGGCGGCCGCGACGTCCGACCTGGTGGGCATCCTGGTCAACGACATCGCCGACCCGTTCTTCGGGATCATGGCCGGCGCGATCCAGTCGGAGATCGGCGGGCCGGGCGGACGCGCGGGCGGGGAGAGACTCGCGGTCGTCTGCAACACCGGCGGTTCGCCGGAGCGCGAGCTGACCTATCTGACCCTGCTGCAGCGGCAGCGGGCGGCGGCCGTGGTGCTGACCGGCGGCGCGGTGGAGAACCAGCCGCACGCGGCGGCCATAGCCGCGAAGCTGCGGAAGCTGGCGGACGCGGGGACCCGCGTGGTGCTGTGCGGGCGGCCGCCGGCGCCGGACACGGACGCGATCGCGCTGACCTTCGACAACCGCGGGGGCGGGCGGGAGCTGACCGAGCACCTGATCGGACTGGGGCATCGGCGGCTGGGGTACATCGCGGGCCCGGAGGAGCGCACGACGACACGGCACCGGCTGGAGGGGCACCGGGCCGCCCTGGAGGCGGCGGGGATCGAGGAGGACCCCCGGTGGACGGTGCACGGACGGTACGACCGGCGGTCCGGCTACGAGGCCACGCTGGAGCTTCTGCGCAGGGACCCCTCGCTCACGGCGGTCGTCGCCGCGAACGACTCCGTCGCGCTGGGCGCGTGCGCGGCGCTGCGGGAGTCCGGGCTGCGGATCCCGGAGGACGTGTCGGTGGCCGGCTTCGACGACCTCCCGTTCAGCATCGACGCGGTGCCCTCCCTCACGACGGTGAGGTTGCCGTTGGCGGAGGCGGGGGCGCGGGCCGGGCGTATCGCGATGGGGCGGGAGGAGCCGCCGATCGGGGGGATCGCGACGATTCGGGGGGAGCTGATGGTGCGGGGGTCCTCCGGGGGGCCGCGGAAGTGACGGTTCGGTTGCTCGGTTCGGTACCCGGCGTGGGTGCGGGCCTCGCTGGGGGCTTGCAGCCCCCAGACCCCCGCTTGTCGGCCTGAACGGCCTCGTCCTCAAACGCCGGACGAGCTGGGACGAGACGACCGGCACCCGGAAGAACGCCCCACCCCGACACCGCGCCCCATCGGGCGGGCGGGGCCTCGGAACGGCACGCCCGCCCCGTCCTCAAACGCCGGACGAACCGGGACAAGGCGACCAGCACCCCAGAAGACCCCCCCCCGAGACCACACCCCAGCCGGCGGGCGGGGCCTCGGAACGGCACGCCCGCCCCGTCCTCAAACGCCGGACGAACCGGGACAAGGCGACCAGCGCCCAGAAGAACGCCCCGCCCCGACACCGCGCCCCATCGGGTGGGTGAGGGCTCGGGACGGTACGTCTCGTCCTCAAGCGCCGGACGGGATGGGATGCGGTGACCGGAGCCGTGAACGTTCTCGGGCCGAGCAGCGTCGCAGCAGTAGCCGACTCCAGAGGGAGCCACCATGACTGCTGGACGTTTCCGTCCCCGTTCCCTGTCCGCTGCCGTGCTCGTCGGGGCCCTGCTGGCCGTCTGCGCCGCCTGTGGCTCCGAGGGGTCCGCGTCCCCTGGGTCCGCCAAGGGTGCTGAGCCGCAAGGCATCTGGGAGGAGCCCGCCTCGTACAGCTACACGCTGACCTCGACCAGCCAGGTCCTGGCGGGCACGTTCCGGGTGGAGGTCCGGGACGGCGCGGTGACCGAGGCGGTCGGGCTCGACGAGGACGGCCGCCGGCAGACCCGGGAGGTGCCCCGTGAAGTACCCACGATCGGCGAGCTGTTGAAACGGCTGGAAAAGGCCCGCAGCGAGGACGCGGACACGGCGGAGGCGGAGTACGCGGCGGACGGACACCCGGTGCGGATCTCGCTGGACTGGGAGAAGAACGCCATCGACGACGAGGCTCTGTACGTCATCAGGGCCTTCGAGCCGACATCAGGCCAGGACAGGTGATGTTAGCGTTCGATCGCATGAGCGACAGCGTGTACGTGGGCAACGCGGGCCCGGACGCGGCACTGGACCGCGGATGGCTGCTCGGGCACTTCAAGGACGACGGTGATCCCCGCCGGAGCGACGACGTGGAGATCAAGTGGGGCGTTCATCCACGGGGTGACAAACGAGCGGAGTGGGTGCGGGGCGAGGAACGCACAGCCCTGCTGGTCCTCATCAGCGGTCGCTTCCGTGTCGAGTTCCCTGATCGCAGCGTCCTGCTGGAGCGGCAAGGTGACTACGTCGTCTGGGGTCGCGGCGTGGACCACTCCTGGGTCGCGGAGGAGGAGTCGGTGCTGCTGACCGTGCGGTGGCCGTCCGTGCCCGGTTACGCGGCGCGTCGCGCGGTGAGCACGGGCTGGTAGTAGCCGCCGGCGGACGGGGCGTGCCAGGTGACGCCGGTGAAGCCGGCGTCGGTCACGAACCGGGTCAGCTGCTGGTTCGTCAGTGCCCAGCAGGTCGTACGGCGGACCCGGACCGTCCAGTCGTTCGCCACCGGAATGAGCTGGAAGTGCTCCAGGTCGTAGTGCTCGCCGTCCTCGTGCCAGTGCCACAGCTGGAAGGTGATCGCCTTGCCGTCCGGGGTCTGTGAGACCTGGGGCGGGGTGGACCGGGGTCTGGCGCGCCGGAGTTCGTCGTAGTCCCGGACGGTGAGCAGCAGCAGTCCGTCGTCGCGCAGGACCCGCCGCATGCCGTCGAGGGCCGCGGTCACGTCCTGCGCGGACAGCAGGTGCGGGAGCGAGTTGTCGGCGCAGACGACGGCGTCGAAGACGCAGGGCGCGAAGGGCAGACGGCGCATGTCCGCGGCGGCAGTCGGGAGAGTCGCACCCCGCGCGGCCGCCTCCGTCGTGGCGCGCGCTGCGGCGCGGGGGCTCAGATCGCTGCCGACGACCTCGTGTCCCGCCAGGGCCAGGCCGATCGCCTGGGTTCCGATTCCGCAGGAGCAGTCCAGGATGCCGTGCGGTCCCGCCCCCAGCGCGTCCCGGACGAGCGCGTCCAGCGCCCTGGCCTGGTAGGCCATGCTCGCGTCCCAGTCCGGGAACATCAGGTGGTAGTCGGGGGCCAGGTCGTCGTAGAAGTCGCTCACGGAGGCTGCGGCCATGGGCCTCACGCTAAGGCCTGCCCCCTTGACCTCAACCCTTCTTGAGGTAAGAGGCTCCGATCATGACCTCTTCAAGCCAGCACCCCGACGTCCACGCCCTCGTCCACCGCCTCTTCCGCGCCCTCGACGCACGCGAGTTCACCCCCGGCTGGATGCGCGCCTTCGTCACCGCCGACGCGCGTATGGAGACTCCCCTCGGGACCACGGAGGGGGACGCCGCGGCGCGGGCCGCGGAGGAGGCGCTCGGGCGTTACGACCGTACGCAGCACATCGCC
Organism: Streptomyces sp. HUAS ZL42; assembly: GCF_040782645.1. Lineage (GTDB taxonomy): Bacteria > Actinomycetota > Actinomycetes > Streptomycetales > Streptomycetaceae > Streptomyces. Next base: position 6,078,536 of record NZ_CP160403.1, on the reverse strand, counting down.
TCCGGGATCCTCACCGAGGTCGACGCCGGGGCCGGGCGGGCCACCGCCTCCTGGAACGCCCTGATGACCCACGTGCACCACGACGACACCCTCAAGGCACTCGGCCCGGGCGCCGGCCCGCTCTTCACCGTCGGCGGCCACTACGAGGCGGAGCTGCGCCGCACCGACGAGGGCTGGCGCTTCAGCCGGGTCTGCGTCCGGCCCGTCTGGACCACGGGACAGCCCCCGCCGGGCATCACCGGCGGTCCGGGCGCGTCCGCCGGATCCGCGTAGTCCTCTGCCGAATGCCCGGTTCCGCCGCATAGAGTGCGGCCACAGCCGCACACCGGGCGACTTCTTCGCGGCGCGGCGGTGATTTCCGGACCCCGTGCCGGTCTTCAGTGCCGTAACCGGCGAAGGACGACCCAACAGGAGTGAGTCGCATGCGCATCGTGGTCAGCTCGTTCATCAGTCTCGACGGTGTCGTGCAGGCGCCCGGCGGACCTCAGGAGGACACCGACGGCGGCTTCGCGCACGGCGGCTGGACGCATCCGTACTTCGACCCGGAGGTGGTCGGCGGGGCCTTCGACGCCGCGTTGGGGAAGGCCGACGCGCTGCTGTTCGGGCGGCGGACGTGGCGGGCGATGGCCGGGGCGTGGCCCGGGCGGGCGGGGGACCCGTTCGCCGACCGGATGAACTCCATCCGGAAGTACGTCGTCTCCAGCACACTCGAGGATGACGAGCTGAGCTGGGAGAACACCCGCCTCATCCCCGGTGACGAGGCCGTGGCCCGGATCCGGGAGCTGCGTGACTCCGACGGCGGCGACCTGCTGATCATGGGCAGCCCCACCCTCGTACGGGCCCTGCTGCGCGAGGGGCTCGTCGACGAGCTGGTGCTCATGCGGATGCCCGTGCTGCTCGGCGGCGGCAAGTCGATCTTCCCGGAGGACGGGGCGAAGCGGCCGCTGGAGCTGGTCTCCACGGCGACCGCCAAGACGGGGACGGAGGTGTGCGTCTACCGGGCCGTCGCCGCCCAAGGGCAGTCCGAGGGGTAGTCGCGGAGCCCCTGGGCGGCCTACGCTCGAACCCGACCACATCTCTGACTGAGTCAGCGATCGGATGGGCAGACACCATGACCGTCCAGGACATCCGCGCCTTCAACCGCTTCTACACGAACGTCATCGGCGCCCTCGACTACGGCCGCCACCTGTACGCCCCCTACACCCTCACCGAGTCCCGCGTCCTGTACGAACTCGCGCACTCCCGGCGTACGGACGCGGCCGACCTGCGTAGCGAACTCTCGCTGGACTCGGGCTACTTGAGCCGCATCCTCAACAAGTTCGAGCAGGACGGGCTGGTCGAGCGCGCCGCCTCCGAGACCGACCCGCGCAGACGCCGTGTCGTCCTCACCGCGCTCGGCCGGGACGCCGCCGACCTGCTCGACGAGCGGGCGCGGGAGACCGTCGGCTCGCTGCTGGGGACCGTGGATCCCGGCGACCGGCCGCGGCTGGCGGAGGCGATGCGCACGATCCGGACGATCCTCGGCGACGTGCGTGCGCCCCGCGCCGAGGACGTCGTGCTGCGCGAGCCCGGTCCGGGCGACCTCGGCTGGATCGTGCAGCGCAACGCCGCCCTGTACGCCGCCGAGTACGGGTGGAACGCGGACTACGAGGGGCTGGTCGCCCGGATCGTCGCCGACTTCGCCGAGGATCACGATCCGCATCTGGAACGGGTGTGGATCGCGGAGCTCGCCGGGCGGCCGGTGGGCTGCGTGATGTGCGTACGGGACGAGGCGCCGTCCACGGCGCGGCTGCGGCTGCTGCTGGTCGAGCCGGACGCGCGCGGGCTCGGTATCGGTGACCGGCTGGTGGAGGCGGTCGTCGACTTCGCGCGCGGTGTCGGCTACCGCGACCTGGTGCTGTGGACGAACGACGTCCTCGCCGCCGCCCGGCGCGTCTACCGGCGCCACGGCTTCGTCCTCACCGCCGAGAAGCCCCACCGCTCCTTCGGGAAGGACCTCGTGGGGCAGGACTGGCGGCTGGACCTGCACGGAACGCAGGAGTGACGAGGAGGGGCGGGACACTGCGGTAACAAGTAGGGTCCGTAGGCATGAAGCTGGCGTTCTCCACTCTCGGCGTTCCCGGTCTGCCTGTCTCCGACGTGCTGCGGCTGGCCTCCGCGCACGGCTATCACGGTGTCGAACTGCGCGCTCATCCGGAGGAGCCGGTGCATCCCGGCCTCGGCCCGGCCGAACGGGCCGACGTGGCCGCCGAGTTCAAGGCGGCGGGCATCGAGCTCCTGGGTCTCGCCGGGTACGCGCGCGTGGCCGCGCCCGGCGACGACGAGCCGGTGATCGAGGAGATGCGCGGGCTCCTCGGTCTCGCCCGCGACCTCGGTGCTCCCTACGTCCGCGTCTTCCCGGGCGCCGACCCCGCCCAGAGCGCCGCGGAGGCCGACGCCGTGGCCGCGCGCAGGCTCGGCACGGCCGCGGAGCACGCCGCCGACCTCGGCGTACGGATCCTGCTGGAGACCCACGACTCGCACCGCACCGGGGCGGCGGCGATCCGTGTCCTCGGCCTGGTGGGGCACCGGAACGTCGGCGCGCTCTGGGACGTCATGCACACGTGGCTGGGCGGCGAGCAGCCCTCGGAGACGTACGCGGCGCTGTCGCCGTACCTCGGCTATGTGCAGGTCAAGGACATCGCCTCCGCCGAAGACACCACCCCGCTGCCGCTGGGCTCCGGTGTGCTGCCGCTCACCGAGTGCGTGGAGGTCCTCTCCCGTCACGGCTGGGACGGCTGGCTGTGCTGGGAGTACGAGAAGCGGTGGTACGAGGAGGCCGCGCCGCTGGAGGAGCTGCTGGGCGCCGGGCGGGAGCATCTCGCGCGGCTGCTGAACGAATGCGCGTGAGCGCCGGGTAATTCGGTGGCCGGCCGCCGGGCCGAGCCGTTAGCCTCCGCGCCGTGAACCAGCAGCCCTTGCGGCTCTCATGAGCCTGACGCGCACCCTGATCGACGTCCGGCCGCTTCGCACCTCCCCCGTCTTCCGTCGGCTGCTGATCGGGCGCACGGTGTCCACACTCGGCAGCTTCATGACCATGGTCACCGTCATGTACCAGGTCTGGGACATGACGCACAGCGCGGTCTGGAGCGGCGCGGTCGGCGTGGCGCAGGCGGTGCCGATGGTCGGCGTCAGCCTGTTCGCGGGCGCCTGGGTCGACCGGACCGACCGGCGCCGCGTGTTCCTCCTGGGCACCGTCGGCTCGGCGGTCTGCTCCCTTCTGCTGGCCCTGCAGGGCTTCACCGGGCATGCGCCGGTGGCCGTGGTCCTCGGGCTGGTGGCGGTGCAGACGTCGTTCGCCGCGCTCGGCGCGCCCGCGGCGGGCGTGTTCGTGCCGCGGCTGCTGCCCAGGGACCAGGTGGGAGCCGGTCTCGCGCTCCAGCAGGTGACCGGACAGGCGATGATGCTGCTCGGCCCGGCCGTCGCCGGCGTCGTGCTCGGCTGGTGGGGCATCGGCGTCTGCTACCTCCTGGACGCCCTGAGCTTCGGCCTGTCCTTCTACGGCGCCTACGGGCTGCCCGCGCTGCCGCCCGAGGGCGAGAAGTCCCGGCCGGGTGTCCACGGGGTCCTGGACGGTCTGCGCTTCCTGACCGGCCACCGTGTGGTGCGCGGCGCGCTGCTGACGGACCTGGCGGCCACCGTCCTTTCCATGCCGGCCAGCCTGTTCCCGCTGATCAACGCGGAGCGCTTCGGCGGCGATCCGCGCACGCTCGGCCTGTTCCTGTCCGCACTCGCGGCGGGCGGGGTCGCCTCGACCGTCTTCTCCGGCCCGGTCACCCGGCTGGCCCGCCCCGGCCCGGTGATGCTGTGCGCGGCCGCAACCTGGGGCGTCGCCCTCGCCCTGTTCGGCCTGACGACCAGCGCCTGGGCCGGGCTCGGGATGCTGGTGCTGGCCGGGGCGGTGGACGCGGTGGCCGTCCTCTCGCGCACGACGATCGTGCAGACCCACACCCCCGACGCCCTGCTGGGCCGGGTCACCGCGGCCGAGACGGTCGTCGGCCAGGCGGGCCCCCACCTCGGCAATCTGCGCGCCGGTGTCGTGGCCGGCTGGACCTCGGGCGCGACCGCCCTGGTCACCGGGGGTGTGCTGTGTCTGCTGGCGGTGACGGGGGTGGCCGTGACGACACCGGAACTGCGCGGCGGTGCGGCTACGCCGGACGAGCGGTGAGCGTCGCCGAGTCGTCCAGGCACCACTCCAGCACGGCGGGCCAGGAACCGTAGCCGGCGTCGAGGTCGAGGTGGGCGGCGCCGGGGAGGATGTCGGTGGGGATGCCGAGCGGGTCGCCGAAGACGGCTCGGGCTCCTTCCGGGCAGTACGGGTCGTCGTCCCCGGCGACGAGCCGGGTCGGCCCGGGCAGCACGAGGCCGTCGAGCGGCGGCGGCGCGAACGCGGCGATCTCCGGATGCCGTACGACCACGGAGGCGGACGGCGGGCCGATCAGCAGCACCCGGTCGACGTCACCGGGTCCGGGCAGGCCGCGCGCGGCGGCATGCAGCCACAGCAGCGCGGAGGCGCTGTGCGCGAGCACGACCCGGTCTCCGGTGTCAGGCAACTCCTTCAGATGCCGGGCCAGTTCGGTGAGCCACACCTCGAGGTCGGGGTCGTCGGGGTCGGGCAGCTGGGGGTAGGTGACGTGGTGGCCGAGCACGGTGAGGCGGTCGGCGAGCCAGTGCTGCCAGTGGTCCTCGGGGCGGTGGTTCTGCCAGCCGTGGAGGATGAGAAAGGAAGGCGGGGTCGTCATGGGTTCGAGTCTCCCAGCAGCTCTCGACCCTGGCCTGCGCCGAGCGAGGTGCCTGCGTCACGCAACACGCGACACGAACCCGGCCACCCGCTCCTCCAGCCGCCCCCTGCGCTCCGGCCACTCCCCGGCCGTGATCGAGAAGATCGCGGAATCACGCAGCCGCCCTTCCTCACCCGGCGCCCAGGAGCGGGACCAGTTGCGCAGTACGCCCTCGAAGCGCGCGCCCACGCTCTCGATCGCCGCCCGCGAACGCTCGTTGCGGGCGTCCGTCTTCAGGTCCACCCGGGACACGCCCCACTTCTCGAAAGCATGCCGGAACAGCAGAAGCTTGGCCTCGGCGTTCACTCCCGTGCCCTGCGCGGAGGCGCCGAGCCAGGTGAAGCCGACCTCGACGGCGTCGAGTCGCTCGTCCGTCAGCCAGGACCGCGGCTCCCAGTACGACGTGGCCCCGACCGCCCGTCCCGTGGCCACCGACACCTGGGCGTACGGCGCCAGCCGTCCCGTGGCCGCGCGCTGCGACTGTGCGTCGATGTAGGCGGCGACCTGATCCGCCCGCGGCACCCACGTGAACGCGTACGTCCCCCGGTTCTCCTCCGCCGCCACCGCCAGATCGGCGGCGTGCCGGTGCTCCAGCGGCTCCAGGCGCACCAGCGCGCCCTCCAGGACCGGCCCCTCCAGCTTGAAGCTCAACGCCCGATGCCCCTTCGCAACTCCGCGAACACCTCGTGGAAACCCGGGAAAGTCTTGCGTACGCACCCCGGGTCGTCGAACGAAACACCCGGCACCCGCAACCCGGTGACCGCGAAGGACATCACGATGCGGTGATCGCCGTACGTCTTGATCTCAGCACCGTCGAGGACGGACGCCCCCGGCCGGATCTCGATCCAATCCGGGCCCGTCGACACCTCCACCCCCAGCCGCCGCAGGTTCTCCGCGCAGGCCTCGAGGCGGTCGCACTCCTTCACCCGCGTGTTCGCCACGTCCTCGATCCGCACCGGGCCGGAGGCGAACGGCGCGATCGCCGCCAGTGTCGGCATCGTGTCCGAGATGTCCCGCATGTTGACCGTCAGACCGCGCAGTTCGCCGGTGCCACGCACCGTCGTGCCCCGCGCGGTCACCGACACGTCCGCGCCCATGCGCCGCAGTACGTCCACGAAGCCCAGGTCGCCCTGGAGCGCCCCCGGCCCCAGCCCCGGTACCGTCACCTCGGCGCCCGGTGTGACGGCCGCCGCCGCGAAGAAGTAGCTCGCGGTGGACGCGTCCGGTTCCACCTCGTACCTCGTGGCCCGGTAGCCCCCCGGCGGGACGACGAAGACGTCCCCGTCCCGCGTCACCTCCACCCCGAACGCCCTCATCATCGCGATCGTGATCTCCACGTACGGCACGGACACCAGGTCGGTGACCCGGATCCGCAGCCCCTTCCGTGTCAGCGGTCCGAGCAGCAGCAACGCCGTCAGGTACTGCGAGGACTGGCCCGCGTCCAGGACCACCTCCCCGCCCTCGACGCCCGCCGCCCGCACCGTCAGCGGGTGGTGGCCCTCCGTCTCCTCGTGCCGCAGGTCCACGCCGAGGTCGCGCAGGGCCCGCGTCAGGGGGAGCAGGGGGCGGCGGCGCATCTGGGCGGACGCGTCGAAGCGGTACGTGCCGTGGCCCGCGGCGGCGAGGGTGGGCAGGAAGCGGGCCGTGGTCGCGCCGTCGCGGCAGTACACGTCCGCCTCCGTCACCGCCGGGCCCTGCGGGCGGCCGTCCACCTGCCAGGTGTCCGGGGTGCGACCCACGCGGTAGCCGAGCCGCTGCAGCCCCTCGGCGAAGCCCTCCGTGTCGTCGGAACGCAACGGCCTGACGAGTGTGGTGACTCCGTCCGCTGCCGCAGCCAGGAAGAGGGCGCGGGCGGTGATGGACTTGGAACCTGGGATCTCCACGAGCGGCATGGCCTCATGATCGCCCGATCGCGGGCTCCGGCGTCGGCTCGTCCACGGGATGGACCGGGACACGGCGGGCGGGCGCCGACGACGTCAGCGCCACTCCGCCGACCAGCAGCGCCGCCGCGCACCAGCGCAGCGGGCTCACCGACTCGCCCAGGAACAGCGCCGCGGACGACATCCCGAAGACCGGGACCAGGAGGGAGAAGGGCGCGACCGTGGAGGCGGGGTGGCGGCGCAGCAGCCAGCCCCAGGCGCCGAAGCCGAACACCGTGGTGACCCAGGCGACGTAGACCACCGTGCCCGCGCCCTGCCAGTCCAGGCCGCGCAGGGCGTCGTAGTCCGCGGCGGGGCCCTCCAGCAGCAACGACAGGCCAAGCAGCGGCAGTACGGGGACCGTGCTCACCCACACCATGAAGTTCAGCGCGTCCGGGGGTGCCGCCTTGCGGGTGAGGACGTTCGACGCGCCCCAGCAGGCGGCCGCCGCGATGCAGAGAGCGAAGGCTCCCAGCGGACCCGAGGCGCCCTCGTCCACGGCCGCGACACCGATTCCGGCGAGGGCGATCAGCATGCCGAGCAGACGGACGGGAGAAGGCCGTTCGCCGAGCACGGCGAAGGCGATGGCCGCCGTGAACACCGCCTGGATCTGCAGGACGAGGGACGACAGGCCCGCCGGCATCCCGGCGTCCATCCCCACGAACAGCAGCCCGAACTTGGCCGCCCCGAGCACCAGGCCCACCGCCACGATCCACTTCCACGCCACCTTCGGGCGGCCCACGAAGAACACCGCGGGCAGGGCCGCCGCCAGGAAGCGCAGGGCGGAGAACAGCAGTGGAGGGAAGTGGCCGAGGCCGATCTCGATGACGGTGAAGTTCACGCCCCAGACGGCGGCGACGAGGACGGCGAGGGTGAGGTGGGAGGGTCGCATGTGGTGAAGCATCACTTCCCGCAACCGTGAAGCACCAGCGATGATTGCTGCACGGTTGGATGAAGCAACACTAATTCCACAGGAGTTCCCATGCTCGATCTCCAGCGACTGCGCGCCCTGCACGCCGTCTCCGTCCACGGCACCGTCGCCGCGGCCGCCGCCGCGCTCGGGTACACGCCCTCCGCGGTGTCGCAGCAGATCGCCAAGCTGGAGCGGGAGACCAGGACCGTCCTGCTGGAGCGGGAGGGGCGCGGGGTGCGGCTCACCGCGGAGGCGCTGCAACTGGTCGGCGCCGCACAGGAGTTGCTGGCGATCGTGGAGCGGGCGGAGACCGAGCTGGAGGAGCGGCGCGGGGTGCCGGCGGGACGGCTGACGGTGGCCGCGTTCGCTTCGGCGGCGCGGGGTCTCCTGCCCGCCGTACTGGCCGCCCTCGGCCGGCGGCACCCGGCCCTCGACACCCGGCTCTCCGAGATCGACCCGCACCTGTCCATCGGACTGGTCGCGAAGGGCGCGTTCGACATGGCCGTCGTGCACGACTGGGACATCGCCCCGCTGCCCGTGCCGCCGGGGGTCGAGCAGGCGGTCATCGGGGACGACCGGTGCACCCTGCTCGTCCCCGAGGGTCACCCCTTCGCCGAGCGGACGTCCGTACGGCGCGAGGACCTCGGCGGTGAGCGGTGGGTGTGCCAGCCGCCGGGGCGGGTCTGCCACGAGTGGCTCGTACGGACGCTGCGCACGGCCGGGCACGAGCCGGAGATCGTCCACCAGGCCGACGAGAACCCGACCCTCGTGGCCCTCGTCGCCGCCGGCCTCGGTATCTGCGTCATCCCGCGCCTCGGCCGCGGCCCGCTGCCCGACGGCGTCGTCGAGGTGTCCCTCGACCCCACGCCCGTACGGCGGGTGTACGCGCTGTGGCGCACGGGGGCCTCGCGGCGTCCCGCGATCGCGGAGACCGTGCGCGTGCTGCAGGAGCACTGGCCCGACGAGCCGGCCCACACGTCCCGCCGGTCACCCCTGCACCAACTTGCGGAAATCGCCCACGACCCGGGAACCCGGCCCCTCTCCGCTTCGTCCAACCCGCGAACTGCCGGATGAGTCACCACGGTGCGGTGTCGGCCCTCGCTGCTGGCTGCGATCGCTGACCAACCCTCTCCGCCGTGCCGCGGCCGGCAGCACGCCGCCATCGGCGCGCCCCCTCCAACAGCGCCGATGGCGGCCCCTCAGTTCAGTACCGTGCGCAGTGCCTTGACTGGCAGAAACTTCCCGGTTATTGCTGGCTCCACGGAAGTTTCCTTCAGCGGATCACCTCCGGAAGGAGCGCACGTGCCCTCCAGACGTACCGTCCTCGCCGCCGGCGCAGGCGTCACCGCGGCCCTGGCGATCGGCACCGACGCCCACGCCGGCACCCCGGGCGACAATCAGCTCCGCACTCTCATCTCCCGTATGACGCTCGAGGAAAAGGTCGGCCAGCTCTTCGTCATGCGGGTCTACGGCCACTCCGCCACCGCGCCCGACCAGGCCGACATCGATGCCAACCTCAAGGAGATCGGCGTCAGGACGGCCGCCGAGCTGATCGCCACTTACCGCGTCGGCGGCATCATCTACTTCACCTGGGCGCACAACACCCGGGATCCCCATCAGATCGCGGATCTGTCCAACGGGATCCAGAAGGCCTCCCTGAGCCGGCCGCGCGGGCTGCCCGTGCTCATCTCCACCGACCAGGAGCACGGCATCGTCTGCCGCGTGGGCAGGCCCGCCACCCTCTTCCCGGGCGCGATGGCCATCGGCGCAGGGGAAAAAGGGCGCGAAGCGCTTCGTCAGAAGGGCGGTGGTGGGAGACGGGCGGGCGGCTCCAGCGGGGAGGACGCCCGCACCCTCGGCCGCATCTCCGGCGCCGAGTTGCGCGCCCTCGGCATCCGGCAGGACTACTCCCCCGTCGCCGACGTGAACGTCAACCCCGCCAACCCGGTCATCGGTGTCCGCTCCTTCGGCGCCGACCCGGACGCGGTGGCCGGCCTGGTCGCCGCGGAGGTCGGCGGTTACCAGCGGTCGTCCGTCGCGGCGACCGCCAAGCACTTCCCCGGGCACGGCGACACCACCGTCGACAGCCACTACGGCTTCCCGGTCATCACGCACAGCCGCGAACTGTGGGAGAAGCTCGACGCCGTTCCCTTCCGGGCCGCGATCGACGCGGGCATCGACTCGATCATGACCGCGCACATCCAGTTCCCGGCCCTCGACGCCTCAGGTGACCCGGCCACCCTCTCCCGCCCGATCCTCACCGGCATCCTGCGCGGCGAACTCGGCTACGACGGGGTGGTCGTCACCGACTCCCTCGGCATGGAGGGTGTACGGACGAAGTACGGCGACGACCGGGTTCCGGTGCTCGCGCTCAAGGCGGGCGTGGACCAGCTCCTCAACCCGCCCGATCTGCCCGTCGCCTGGAACGCCGTTCTGAAGGCCGTCCAGGACGGCGAACTCACCGAGGCACGGCTCGACGAGTCGCTGCTGCGGATCCTGCGGCTGAAGGCGAAGCTGGGGCTCTTCGACCGGCCGTACGTCGGCCCGGCGGGCGTGGACCGGACGGTCGGCGCCGCGGCCCACCTCGCGGCGGCCGACCGCATCGCCGAGCGCACGACGACGCTCCTGGTCAACGAGGGCCGGCTGCTGCCGCTGTCCCGCCGCAGCCATCCGAAGGTTCTCGTCGTCGGCGCCGACCCGGCTTCGCCGTCCGGCACCACGGGCCCGCCCACCGGGGTGCTCGCCACCGCCCTCACCGAGCTGGGCTTCACGGCGACCGCCCTGTCCACCGGCACGGCGCCTTCCGCGGCCACGATCGCCAAGGCCGTCGCGGCGGCGGGCGACGTCGACGCGGTGGTCGTGGGGACGTACAACGTCTCGGCGAGCAGCTCCCAGAAAACCCTGGTCGAGCAGCTGGTCGCGACCGGGCGGCCGGTGGTGGCGATCGCGATCCGCAATCCGTACGACGTGGCCCAACTGCCGGGCGTCAGGGCCTGCTTGGCGTCGTACTCGTGGACGGACGTCGAGCTGCGGGCGGCCGCACGGGTGATCGCCGGGGTGGCCGGGCCGCGCGGACGGCTGCCGGTGCCGGTGCAGCGGGCGGACGACCCGGCTCAGGTGCTGTATCCCCTGGGGTACGGGCTGTCCTATTAGACGTACCCGGACGTACGCCTCGTGACCGGGCGTACGCCCCGCAAATGGCGCAAAGCCCCCGGGACGTCTGGCGTGTGCCCGCCGCCGCGGGTCACGCTGGACGGGGGTGTGGGGGGATGGCGATGCACGGGAGACATTCGATGGGGGTGGCGTGCGCGCTGATCGCGCTGGCCATGGCCGCGCTGACGGGCTGCCAGGGGTCCTCGTCGGGCTCTTCGGGGGACGGCCGCCCGGTCGGGAGCACGTCGGCGGCACCCGCCCGTACCGCGGCCTCCGGATACGGCGCGGTCTTCCTCGGGGTCGACGAGTGCAGTTCCTTCGGCACGACCAGCTTCACCGAGGTGCCGTGCGCCAGTGAGAGGGCGGCCGCGCGGGTCGTCGCGCGCTACGACGGCAAGGTGGGCGACGGCCCGCTGTGCCCGGGGACGACGGACTTCGTCCTGCACATCAGCGAACAGAGCCTGTCCTCCGACGAGGACGGCGACGGCACGATCACGCAGGGCTACGCCTGCATGCGCAAACTGTCGCCGCCGCACCCCGGCGACCCCGGCGGCGGGGGCGGGCCCCGCACCATCGTCGGCGACTGCGTCTACAGCTCCGGCGGCGGACAGGTGCGGGAGACGGCGTGCGACGGCAAGGCGAGGAACAAACCGGAGTACCAGGTGACGAGGGCCGTGAACACCAGGTCCAAGTGCCCGGCGTCCACGGCCCTCTACGTCCAGCTCGGCGGGGAGGAACCGGTCGGGTGTGCCCGTCCGGTGTGACCCCCTACGGGCGCAGTGCCGGCTCGCGCTCCACGTCCCGTACGTCCAGCTTCGCGTCGAACCTGGCCAGCGGCTTGGCCTGGGCCACGGCGGAGGACGAGACGCCGGCCCACTCCAGGATGCGGGCCGTGGCGAGGGCCTTCTCGTCCGGGACCAGGCCGGCCACGTTCGCGCCGTGGTTCAGGCCCGGCGCGGTGAAGACGTACGAGTCCTTCGCGCCCTTGCCGAGGCGGAAGCGCTCCGCGCCCCACGGGTCGTTCTGGCCGTAGACGAAGAGCATGTGGCGGGCGTTGTGCCTCACCCACGTGTCGACGTCCCGCATGGCCCACGGCTGGAACTTCATCGGGATGGAGCGCGGGACGAAGTTCCGGGGCGGCTGGTAGCCGTAGCGGATGTACTTCTTCTCGATGTACGGGAAGTGGATCGTCGGCGCGCCCAGCTGGGTGCCCGCCTGGTAGTAGTACGGCGTGTACGGCTCCAGGCCCTGGTCGGTGTAGAAGGAGAACCCGGAGATCGTGTCGACCGAGTTCCAGATCGCGTCGTCGGTCGCGTTCTTCGCGTCCGCCGGGATCGAGTCGCAGTCGGACAGCAGGCTGTACTGCCAGAAGCCCCAGACGTAGTCGAGGACGACCGCCTCGTAGGCGCGGTCCAGGCTGCCGACCGTGTTGAACGTGTAGCCGTTCTCGGCCGCGACGGCCGCGTACTTCTTCTCCAGCGGCTCACGGCGCACCAGAGCCTCGCGCTGCACCGCGTTCAGCCGGTCGCGGCACTCCTTGGTGCCGACGCCGGCGAAGAAGCGGTCGTACGCCGAGTCCTCGTCGTTGACGACGTCGTTGGGGGCGACGTACGCGACCACGCCGTCCATGTCCCGGGGGTAGAAGCGCTCGTAGTACGTGGCGGTCATGCCGCCCTTGGAGCCGCCCGTGGAGATCCAGTTCTCGGGGTAGATCGTCTTCAGCGCCTTGAAGATACGGTGCTGGTCGCTCGCCGCCTGCCAGATGTCCAGCTTGGACCAGTCGGCCGGGTCGGGGCGGGACGGCGTGAAGAAGCGGTACTCCATGGAGACCTGGTTGCCGTCCACGATCTGGGTCGGCTCACGGCGGCTCGGCGTCGTGGAGACGTTGTAGCCGCCGGTGTAGAAGACCGTCGGGCGGCTGACGTCCTTGTGCAGCACGGTGATCCGCTGCTGGAACGTTCCCTTGGACGGGTTTTGGTGGTCGATCGGCTGGGTGTAGTTGAGGACGAAGTAGCGGTAGCCGGTGTACGGCTTCTCCTGGATCAGGCTCATCCCCGGTATCGCCAGGAGGCGGTCCTTGATATCGGTGGCCTCCGGCTCGGCGGCGGTGGCCGCCCCTGCCGTGCTCAGCGTGCCTATGAGCACCGTGAGCGCCAGCAGCCATCTCAGCGCCTTGCGCATGCACCCTCCCCTGTGAGTCAGATGTGCGCCGCGAAGCTATCGGAGCAACACCCGTCACACCAGGGGGATTTGAGAAGTCAGCCGAGAGTCGTGGGCGTCAGCACAGGATCCAGCCGGTGCTCACCGACCCGCTCCCCACCGCACCCTTCACCCGCACGCACCGGTGACCGGCGTGCACGGTCACCGGCCCGGCCCTGTGGGCGTACATCCCCTCGTCCTTCACCGGACGGTTGCCGCGCGCCTGCACGCTGACCATCATGTGCCGCCGGGTGCCGGGATTGTCGGGGAGGGTGATCGCGCAGACGTAGCCGTTGCGCTTGTAGACCTGGACGGTGCCGGTGGAGAAGGGCAGCGTCCTCACCTTCCGTCCCGCGCAGTTCGAGGGCGCGGCCTGGGCGCTGCCCGGCGCCGCGAGCGCGAGCAGTCCCGAAGCGGTCAGCACGGCCATGCCGAGCGCCAGTCGCCGGCGTATCGGGCCCATGTCCACGGTCGCGTCCCCTCCCGAACCGTCCACTGCCATTGCCGTACTGATGTACGGACGCAGGACGTATGTCGGACGGTTGCGCGACCGTCAGCGAAACACGCCGACCTGCTCCTCCGGCTCGGTCGTCCCGACGAACACCCGCCACAACACCGCGTAATGCCCGCCGCGTTCGAGCAGCTCGTCGTGCGTGCCGTCCTCCACCACGCGCCCGTGGTCCATCACCACGACCCGGTCCGCACGGGCCGCCGTGGTCAGGCGGTGCGCTACGACGAGCGTCGTGCGGCGGCCCGCCAGGCGGTCCGTCGCCTGGTTGACCTGGGCCTCCGTCGCCAGGTCGAGGGCGGCCGTCGCCTCGTCGAGGAGGAGGACGTCGGGGTCGACCAGTTCGGCGCGGGCCAGGGCGATCAACTGGCGCTGCCCCGCGGAGAGGTTGCGGCCGCGCTCGGCGACCTCGTGGAGGTAGCCGCCCTCCAGCGTGGCGATCATCTCGTGCGCGCCGACCGCGCGGGCCGCCGCCTCCACCTCCGCGTCCGTGGCGTCCGGGCGGCCGTAGGCGATGGCGTCGCGGACGGTGCCCTGGAAGAGGTACGCCTCCTGCGGGACGACGCCCAGCCGGTGCCGGTACGAGGTGAGGTCGAGGTCGCGCAGATCCGTGCCGTCGACCGTCACCCGGCCGCCGGTCGGGTCGTAGAAGCGGGCCACCAGCTTCACCAGCGTCGACTTGCCGGCGCCGGTCTCGCCGACGAACGCGATCGTCTGCCCGGCCGGGATGCGCAGGTCGATCCCGGCGAGCGCCTCCTCGTCCGCGCCATAGGCGAAGTGCACGTCCTCGAAGGCGATCTCACCGTCCAGGGACGGCACGTCGAGCGGCTTGTCGGCGGACCTGGTGGAGGTGGGCTCCCGCAGCAGCTCCTGGACGCGGCCCAGCGAGACCGTCGCCTGCTGGTAGCCGTCGAAGACCTGGGACAGCTGCTGGACGGGGGTGAAGAACAGGTCGATGTACAGCAGGTACGCCACCAGGGCGCCCGTCGTCAGCGTCGCCGCGTCCACCCGGCCCGCGCCCGCGATCAGTACGGCGGCAGCGGCGACGGAGGAAAGGAACTGCACGAAGGGGAAGTAGACGGATATCAGCCACTGGCCGCGGATACGGGCCCGCCGGTAGCTGTCGCTGCGCTCCGCGAACCGCAGCCCGCCGTCCCGCTCGCGCCGGAAGGCCTGCACGATCCGGAGCCCGGAGACGGACTCCTGCAGGTCGGCGTTGACCAACGACACCCGCTCACGGGCCAGTTCGTACGCCTTCACACTCGCCCGGCGGAAGAAGAACGTGGCGACGATCAGCGGGGGCAGGGTCGCGAAGACGACGAGCGCGAGCTGCACGTCGATCACCAGCAGGGCGACCATGATGCCGAAGAAGGTGACGACCGAGACGAAGGCGGTGACCAGGCCCGTCTGGAGGAAGGTCGACAGGGCGTCGACGTCGGTCGTCATCCGGGTCATGATCCGGCCCGTCAGCTCCCGCTCGTAGTAGTCGAGTCCGAGCCGCTGGAGCTGGGCGAAGATCTTCAGACGCAGGGAGTACAGGACGCGTTCCCCGGTGCGTCCGGTCATGCGGATCTCGCCGGTCTGCGCCGCCCACTGCACGAGCACGGTGAGCAGGCCGAGCAGCGACGCCGTCCAGACGCCGCCGAGGGCGACCGCCGTGACGCCCTGGTCGATGCCGTGCCGGATCAGGACGGGCAGCAGCAGGCCCATGCCGGCGTCCACGGCGACCAGCAGGAGGCTGACGAGCAGCGGGAGGCCGAAGCCGCGCAGGAGGCGCTTCAGGCCGTACGACTCCTCGGGGGTGACCGCGCGTCGCTCGTCGACGTCGGGGATGTCGGTCGCCGGGGGCAGCGCCTCGACCTGGGCGAGGAGTTCGGGCGTGGCGGGCGAACCGGAGAGCGCGGTGTCCTTCGGCTCGCGGTCGCCGGTCCACAGCCTGGGAGTCACCCCGCGCTCGGCGTCGAACTCGGCGTCCAGCTCGTCCCGTACGGAATTGTCCTCCTGCGGCGCTTCCGGCCGGGCGTGGCCCGGGGAGACGCCGCCCAGCTCGTCCGGGTCGGTGAGCAGGCGCCGGTACAGGGCGGATCGTTCCTGCAGCTCCTCGTGCGTGCCGAGGTCGGCGAGCCGGCCGGCGTCGAGGACGGCGATGCGGTCGGCGAGGTTGAGGGTGGAGCGGCGGTGGGCGATGAGGAGGGTGGTGCGGCCCTCCATGACCTGCTTCAGGGCCTCGTGGATCTCGTGCTCGACCCGGGCGTCCACGGCGGAGGTGGCGTCGTCCAGGACCAGCAGGCGCGGGTCGGTGAGGATCGCGCGGGCGAGCGCGATGCGCTGGCGCTGGCCGCCGGAGAGGGTGAGGCCGTGCTCGCCGACCTTCGTGTCGTAGCCGTCGGGCAGCTCGACGATGAAACGGTCCGCCTGGGCGGCGCGGGCGGCCTTCTCGATCTCCTCCTGGGTGGCGTCCGGCCGTCCGTACGCGATGTTGCTGCGCACGGTGTCGGAGAAGAGGAAGGAGTCCTCGGGCACGAGCCCTATCGCGGCCCGGAGGGAGTCCTGGGTCAGCTCGCGCACGTCGTGGCCGCCGACGAGGACGGCGCCGCGTGTGACGTCGTAGAAGCGCGGGAGGAGGAGGGAGACCGTGGACTTGCCGGAGCCGGAGGAGCCGACGACGGCGAGGGTCTCACCGGGGCGGATCTCGAAGCTGAGCCCGTCGAGGACGGGGCGGCCGTCCTCGTAACCGAACGCCACGTCGTCGAACTCCACCGTCGCCGGTGCGTCGGCCGGGAGGTCCTTGCCGCCGTCCTTGATCGACGGCTCGGTGTCGATCAGCTCCAGGACCCGCTCGGTGCCCGCCCGGGCCTGCTGGGCGACCGTGAGGACCACGGCGAGCATGCGGACCGGGCCGACGAGCTGGGCGAGATACGTGGAGAAGGCGACGAACGTGCCGAGCGTGATGTGCCCGCGCACCGCGAGCCAGCCGCCCAGCGCCAGCATGGCGACCTGGCCGAGGGCGGGGACGGCCTGGAGGGCGGGGGTGTACCTGGCGTTGAAGCGGATCGTGCGCAGACGGCCCGCGAAGAGCCGCCGGCCGACCTCACGCAGCTTGCCGGTCTCCTGGTCCTCCTGCCCGAACCCCTTCACCACGCGTACGCCGCTGACGGCTCCGTCGACCACACCCGCGACGGCGGCGGCCTGGGCCTGGGCGTACCAGGTGGCGGGGTGGAGCTTGGTACGGCTGCGCTTGGCGATGTACCCGAGCGCGGGGGCGACGGCGAGGGCTACCAGGGTCAGCGGCAGGGACAGCGACGCCATGATCACGAGGGAGATCAGGAAGAGCAGGACGTTCCCGATGGTCATCGGGAGCATGAAGAGCAGGCCCTGGATCAGCTGCAGGTCGCTGGTGGCCCGGCCGACGACCTGGCCTGTGGACAGCTCGTCCTGCCGGCGGCCGTCGAGACGGGTGATCGTCCCGAACATCTCCGTGCGCAGGTCGTGCTGGACGTCGAGGGCGAGGCGGCCGCCGTAGTAGCGGCGGATGTAGGTGAGGGCGTAGACGAGGACCGCGGCGGCGATCATGGCCCCGGCCCAGGGGGCCATGCCCCGGGTGTGGTCGCCGATGACGTCGTCGATGATCACCTTGGTGATCAGCGGGACCACCGCCATGACGGCCATGCCGGCGAGGGAGGAGCCGAGGGCGAGGACCACGTCCTTGGGGTGACGCCAGGCGTATCCCGCCAGTCTGCGTACCCAGCCCCTGGTCTCCCCCTGCTGCTCTGCCACGCCGGTGCCCTCCGATCGTCCTGATCTACCGGAAGGCACCAACACGGAAAGAAGCGGATTTCATCCCTCCGCAACAGTCGGGAGGCCGGATTCAGACACGTACCCGCAGGTAATAGAACCGCGTCGTCTGCACCGCGTTCTGGTTGTCGTCGCTCACCAGCAGGACCTTCAGACGGCCCTTGCCGTGGCCCGTGATCACCATGCCCTCGATGTTGTCCAGCAGCGGGTTCGGCTGGGGCTGCTTCGCGGTGGCGCCCAGGGACGGGCAGGCGGCGATGTCGGCCAGCAGCGTCTTCTTGATCAGGCGTACGTCGTCCTGGCCCGTCAGGTTCTCGATGCCGCTCGTGTCCGTCGCGTGCCGCGGGTCGGCGAGGTAGAGGCGGACCGTGTTGCCGACGCCGGAGGTGAAGCCGCGCTCCAGGACGAGGAGGCGGCCGTCCGGGGTGGCCTGGACCTCGGGGACGCCGAGGCCGGCGTCGGTGCGGTAGGCGTACTGGGCGGCGAGCCGGAAGTGGCCGCCGTTCGTCCTGTCCCAGGTCTGGAAGCGGACGAGGCCCGCGGTGTCGCCGGAGAGCGCGTACTCCATGGACGCGAGCAGCGTGCGGCCGCCGGGCAGGAGGGTCAGGCCTTCGAAGGTGCCGTTGGAGACGGCGCGGCCGGCCGGGGCGACCTGGAGGGAGGCCGGGACCGGGAGCCGGTCGAGGATCGTGCCGTCGGGGCCGTAGCGGCGTACGGACGGCTCGGTCTCGGAGGTGATCAGACGGGTGCCGATGGGGGTCCCCCCGCTCGAGCGAAGCCGAGAGTGGGGGAGTTCGACGACCAGGCCCTCGGAGTCGAGCGCGGCGCCCTTCTCGTCGGCGAGCGCGACGACGGACCTCGGGGCGAGCGTCTGCGCGTCGAGGCCGAACAGCGCCGAGCGGTCGGAGAGCGCGGCGAGCGAGCCGTCCCGGTCGACGGCGAGCGCGGAGAAGTTGCCGACGAAGGTGCCCCGGTACGTCGTCTTGTCGAGGGCGTCGGAGAAGCGGTCGATGGAGACGGAGGGCGAACAGGCGTGGTTCTCCCCGGTGGTGGCGTCGGCCTGACCGGCGGCGGACAGGCAGGTGAGCGCCGCCAGGCCGGCGGTGACGGTGGCGAGTACGGTTCTCAGGCCCATGGGCGTCACCGTAGGACGGGCGGATGACGCCGGGTGGGCGATCCCGTGAAGAGCTGTCTCAGGTCCTGCCGTACTCGTCGTGCCGGCGCAGCCAGTGGGTGTCCTCGCCCTCCTCGTGGCGGCCCAGCGGTGCCCTGTCGAGCAGCCCGTAGTAGGCCATGGCGGGCTCGAGGCCGCGCGCGGTGGTGACGTACGTCCGGTAGACGGTGCCCTCAGAGAGGGCGTAGGCACTCATCCCGGGACCCTCGGTGACGTAACTGGGCACGTCCGTGCCGGACAGCTCCGCCATCTGGCGCACGGTCGGCGGGATGTCGCCCTCGAGCCACGACCGCAGCTCGTCCTCGGAGTGCAGGAAGCCCAGGTCGCGGTGGAAGTCGGGGCCGACGGTGGAGACCCAGTCGAAGCTCCAGCCCATCCGCTCCCGGTACGCGAGGAGCTTGTCGATCGGCGCCCGCGAGCAGCAGATCAGCGTCACGTCGCGGGCCCTGAGGTGGACCACGTTGGCGTCGAGGGTGTCGGCGATCGAGGAGCAGACCGTGCATCCCGCCTCGTACGGTGGGCCGAACATGAAGTGGTAGACGAGCAGCTGCGAACGCCCGTCGAAGAGGTCCGCCAGCGACTTGGTCCCGCCCTCGGTCTCGAAGCGGTAGTCCTTCTCGACCGGCACCCACGGAAGCTCCCTCCGCTTCCTCGCGAGTTCGTCGCTGCGCCGGGTGAGCGCCTTCTCCTCGGCGAGCAGCTCCGCCCGGGCTGCCTCGAACTTCTCCTGTGTGCCGACCCTGAACTCGGGCATCGCCTTTCCCTCCTGTGCGGGAGCAGAACAGGCCATACCCCAACCGTACGCGCGCAGCGACGGGCCTTCGAGCCGAGTCCCTCTGCGGAGTCCTGCGCGTTTTCACAGGCGAGGGCCAGGTACGGCACAGCGCGCACTCACCCCCGCCCCGCACGATGCGCGGGTGACATCAGCCACCGATCCACGCCCCCGCACAGAGACCGTGTCCCCCGACCGGCCGCCGCCGGCCCCGACCGCGGCGCCACCGGAGAAGGCGCCCCGCTGGTCGCTCCCCGCACTGATCGCGATCCTGATCCTGGCGGCGGTGCTCTACTCCTGGAACCTGTCCGGCTCGAGCCTGAACAGCTTCTACAGCGCCGCAGTGCTGAGCGGCACACAGAGCTGGAAGGCGTGGTTCTTCGGCTCACTGGACGCGGGCAACTTCCTGACCGTCGACAAGCCGCCGTTCGCGCTGATGGTCATGGGGCTGTCGTGCCGGATCTTCGGCTACGGCACCTGGCAGATGATGCTGCCGATGATCCTGGCCGCCCTCGCGACGATCTGGATCCTGCACGCCTCCGTGAAGCGGGTGTGGGGCCACGGGGCCGCCACCGTCGCCGCACTGGTCCTCGCCCTGACCCCGATCACCGTGGCCATCAACCGGGACAACAACCCCGACACGCTGCTGGTGTTCCTGATGGTGGCCGCCGCGGCGCTCGCCCTGCGGGCCGCGCGGGGCGGCAGGCTGCTGCCGCTGCTCGCCTCGGCCGCCTGCTTCGGACTCGCGTTCAACACGAAGATGCTGCAGGGCTACATCGCGCTGCCCGCCGTCTTCGCGGCCTACCTGTACGCGGCGAAGCCGAAGCTCGTGAAGCGGATCGTGAACCTGCTGATCGCGGGCGTGGTCCTGGCCGTCTCCAGCTTCTGGTGGGCGGCGGCCGTGTCGCTCGTGCCCGCCGACGAGCGGCCGTACATCGGCGGTTCGACGGACGGCACCGCCTGGGACCTGATCACGGGCTACAACGGCCTCGGCCGGATCCTCGGCGGCGAGGGCAACGGCGGAGGCGGCGGAGGCGGCGGCGGCTTCTCCGGGACCGCGGGTCTCGGCCGTATGTTCAACGAGATCCTCGGCGGCCAGATCTCCTGGCTGATTCCCTTCACGGCCATCGCGCTGATCTGCGGGATCGTCCTGTGCGGGCGTGCCCCGCGCACCGATCTCACGCGCGCCGCGCTCGTCATGTGGGGCGGCTGGACCGCCCTGCACTACCTGACCTTCGCCATGGCCGAGGGCGTCATGCACCCGTACTACACGACCGCGCTCGCCCCGGGCATCGCGGCCCTGTGCGGGGGCGGCGGCCTGATGCTGCTGCGTGCCTTCCGCGCGGACAGGCGGTGGGCGTGGGTGCTGCCGCTCGGCCTCGCGGTCACGGCCGTATGGGCGATCGTGCTGTTGCGCCGGGCCACCGGCTGGAACACCTGGTTGTGGCCGGCCGTCGGAGTCGTCATGGCTCTGGCGATCGCGGGTCTGTTCGTCTTCCGCTCCGGCAGCTCCGGCAACAAGCTGCGGCTGTTCGCGGCCTCCGTGGCGGCGGCGGTCGTCGCGGCGGTGGCGGGTCCGGCGGCGTACGCCTGGTCGGTGCCGTCGGAGTCGGGGGGTGGCGGCATGGGCGGTACGAACCCGACGGCCGGGCCCTCGACGGGCGGCGGCTTCGGCGGCCCGGGCGGCGGCAACCGGGGCGGGGTCCCCGGCGGGGGCGACGGGGGGCCGGAAGGCGGGCAGGGCCGGCAGGACGGGCAGAACAACCAGGCGGGCGGCTTCCCCGGTGGGCAGCAGGGCGGCAATGGCGAACTGCCAGGTGGCAACGGCGAGATGGACGGTACGCCCCCCGACGGCGGTACGGCAGTGGGCGGCACCGGCACCGGCACCGGCACCGGCGGACAGCCCGGTGGCACGACGGGCGGTCCCGGTGGCACGGGCGGAGGTCCGGGCGGCGACATGGGCGGCGCGAACAGCGAGCTCGTCTCGTACCTGAAGAAGCACCAGGACGGCGCCAAGTGGCTGCTCGCGGTGTCCAGTTCGCAGAGCGCCGCGCAGCTCATCCTCAGCAGCGGTGAGCCGGTGATCTCCATGTGGGGCTGGTCGGGCTCCGACAAGGCGATGACGCTGGCCAAGCTCAAGGAGCTGGTGAAGAAGGGCGAGTTGCACTACCTCCAGATCGGCGGCGGCATGGGCGGCGGTCCGGGCGGCGGCTCGAACGTCAGCTCCGAGGTCACGGAGTGGGTGCAGAAGAACGGTACGGCGGTGAAGGAGAGCGACTACGGCTCGGCCTCCACGTCGGCCTCCGCCTCCGACTCGGACACCTCCTCGCAGAGCAACCGGTCGGCGATCTACCGGCTGGACGCATCGGACGTCGGCTGACCGGTGCGGCCCCGGCGGCCCCTGACCATCCGGTCAGGGGCCGTTCCCGTGCGCCGACCGACGGTCAACTCGCGTAGAACACGCCCGACTTGCCGGTTCACGTCATCTGATCGACATCTTCAAGCCATGGACATGGCCGCATGTCCATGTCACTCTCCCGAGTGCCGCCTCCATTCAACCCGCGTAGATGGGACACCCCACATGCTGGCGACACGCATACGCCGCTGGAAGCCGGTGGCACTGGCCACCGCCGCCGTACTGGTCGGCCTCGCCGCTCCCGCGCTGACCGCGACCCCGGCCGCGGCGACGACGACGGCCTACGACTCGACGTACTACAAGAACGCGGTCGGCAAGACGGGAACGAGCCTCAAGTCGGCCCTCCACACGATCATCAGCAGCCAGACGAAGCTGTCGTACTCGGCGCTCTGGGACGCCCTGAAGAGCACGGACCAGGACCCGAACAACAGCAGCAACGTGAAGCTGCTGTACTCCGGCATCTCCCGCAGCAAGTCCCTCAACGGCGGCAGCAGCGGCAACTGGAACCGCGAGCACGTCTGGGCGATCTCGCACGGCGACCTCACCACGTCGACCGGGCCGGGCACCGACCTGCACCACATCCGCCCCGAGGACGTGACGGTCAACTCCATCCGCGGCAACAAGGACTTCGACAACGGCGGCAGCAGCTTCACCAACTCCGGCGGCAGCCTCACCGACTCCGACTCCTTCGAGCCGCGTGACGCCGTCAAGGGCGACGTGGCCCGCATGATCTTCTACATGGCGGTCCGCTACGAGGGAGACGACGGCTGGGCGAACCTCGAGGTCAACAGCAGCGTCAACAACGGCGGCAGCCCGTACATGGGCAGGCTCGCGGTCCTGAAGGCATGGAACGACGAGGACCCGCCGGACGCCTTCGAGGAGCGCCGCAACCAGGTCATCTACGACACCTACCAGCACAACCGCAACCCGTTCATCGACCACCCGGAGTGGGTCGAGGCGATCTGGTAGTACTCGTCGCAGCAGGACGGGCGGGGCTCACCCGGAGACTTCCGGGTGAGCCCCGCCCGTTCGCGTCACCCTTCCTCGTCGGCGGACCGTCGCTCGCGGGCTTCGCGGAGCCGGTCCGCGAGGGGCACCTGGCCCGGGGGGCGCAGGATGAACTTGTCCTTCATCTCGTCGAAGCTTTCCAGGTAGCAGGAGACCCGGTCTCCGGGCCGGTAGGTGTCGTCATCGTCGATGTAGAGGACATCGATGAGCCCCACCCGTGACAGCCCCGCGTCCACGATGACGCCCCAGCGGAAGACCGCCACGACCTCACCTTCGACGAGGTGCCCCACGAGGCGCAGATCGGCCTCGTTCACTTCGGCGTCGCTCATTCGCCCAGCACCCTCCGCGGATACGAGTTGAGGAGGTTGAACAGCGTATTGGGAGTGTGCTCCAGTTGCGGCGCGAACAGCGGACCCAAACCCCTCGACGTACGCGAGTGGACCTGTACCGCCTGTGGGAGTGTCCACGACCGCGACCACAACGCCGCGATCAACGTCAAACAGGCCGCCGGACTGGCGGTTGCAGCCTGTGGAGCGCCGGTAAGACCAGACCCCCTTCTGGCACAGCGCGACGAAGCAGGAAGCCACGGAAGCCCGCCCGATGCCCGTGCCGCGTAGCGGCACAGCACCCAGCGAGCAGGCCAGAATCCTCGGGCTTCAGCCCGCGGAGCAAGTCAATGCCTGGAGATGAGCACGGGCGACATGCGGAGTGATCCGGCTGCCCACCGCGGTGGAGCGGACCCAGGACCAGGAGCGGCGGCTGGGCATCGTGCGCGACCGGCGCGAGAAGACCGACGCCCGCTTCCGTGAGCAGGGCATCGGCCTGGAGGTGCCGGTGACCCGGGCGCTGGAGGAGCTGATCGAGGGCGCCCCGAGTACGGACCTGTGCCCCTCCTACCTGTACGCCTTCCACGAGCTGGTGGCCTGTCACTTCTCCGACACCACCGACCTCGGCGTGTGGACACGCCCCTTGTGGTTCTACCGCCTCAGCGACGAACTGGCCCGCCTCGGCGTGCCCTCCGACGTACTCCCCGGCTCCTTCCTCTTCAGCGGGCCACCCCCTCCGCCTGCCACACCCCGGTGACGCCATCTTCCAGATCGGCATCCTCCCCGCCCGGCGAGCGGCCGCACTGGCCGACGCCTACGTGGCCGTACTCGACCGCCTCGCCCCCGAGTCCGCCGAAACGGCCGGCCGGTTCGCCGAGCTGATGCGGTTCGAGGCGGAGGAGTGGAAGACGACGCAGGAGCTGGGGCGGACGGAGGACACCATCTTCTTCTGGTTCCACTGAGCCCGGCCCTGGAAGGACGGAACAGCTCAGGGAACAGCCACGGTGATGCCCAGCTCCACTCTCAGGGAGGACAGGGCGCCCGCAGCCGTGCCGCTCTCGAAACGGAGCAACTCCAGGGCACCCGCAACGGTTTCGGCGACACGCAAGGAGGCGCGGGAAGTCCTCTCCTGCTCCCACGCCGCGTTGGTCCTGGGTGCACCGAAGTACGTGCAGAGCGTGGACAGGCACACCAGATAAGCGGCGGCATTGTCGGCTCGAGGGTAGTCCGCCACCAGATGACTTCGGATCAGCCGGCACGTCTCCTCGATGGAGGCGACCAGGGTGGCCGAGTCCTCCTTCTCCCTCATGGTCGGCAGGGCCTCGAGAAACGGAGCCGCGATCAGCTGCTCCTCCTGTCGCATCTTGGCGGCCAGAGCCTCACAGACCAGAAGCGCCTGCCGACTCACGACTGTCCGGACCACCTGGTCCACCAGGACGGCCGCGCCGCTCTCCCGGCGCACCCTCACACACTGCCGTGCCACACGGATGAGGTCACGCGGCACCCCGCCGCTCATCGCGTGGCAGAACAGGGAAAGGGGGTCCGGGAATCCCACCACCCGGCTCTTCAGCAGGTTCCTCGACTCGTCGACGCTGAAGCGCTGCACCGGAATGATGGAGTCGAACGACGAGTCGAAGACGTCCCGCACTGGAACCCCCCGCAACGAGAAGTTGTGCAGGGCATCCTCCGACACAGAGACGAGGAAATGGACTCCCTCGATGTGAAGGAGGTCCTTGATGCTGTTGACGAAGGCCAACGCGTCCTCGCCGTTCTCCATCTTGTCCAGCTCGTCCAGGGCGACGATGATGTGCCGGGGAGACGTTGCGATGAAGGTGCTGACGAAATTCTTGAACTTCAGAACCAGCTCCGGGTGCGTCAGCTCACGCTCAGCCAGCTCCAGCTGGTCCTGGTCCTCCATGGTGAAGAGCTTTACGGCGAAGGCGTTCTTCGAAAGCCTCTGGTGCGTGGCCGAATAGTCGAGTGCCTGCAGCGTGTCCGCGGCCAGTGAGATGTCTCGCTCCACGTAGCGCGGGCCCATGAACTCGCGGATCGCCCGACGGATGACCGGACTGGACAGCGCGGCCACTACCGCGATGCCCAATCCGACGAGAACGAACAGAAGGCCGGGAATGTCGACGGGCTTGACGGGAAACGAATCGGTCGAACGGCCGTAAGAGATGAGGACGGCGCCGGCAATCACGAAGGCCGGGCCGACTGCCAGGCGAACCAGGTCGATCCGCTGCCGCATCGCTCGCTTCCGTCGCTCCAGATACTCCATACCCTCGCGATTCGACTTGAGGATGGCGGCCGCGACTTCGCGGAACAACGTACGAAAAAACTCAGACGCCTCGTAGTGCACGGGCACGGGGATGTAGACGCCGATGTAGTTCTCCGCACCCCGGACCTGCACCGCCTGCATGAGCGTGGTTTTCCCGATGCCACGGGTTCCGCTGATACCGATGGCCGAGGTGCGGTGCTCCTCGATGAAGTCGTACACCTCCTGTGCGGACTTCGACGGCACGGTCGTCACCGCCTCGAGTTCCACGAGACGGGGAGCATCCGAACTCTCAAGGGCGGCAACCTCACTCTTGCTCTGCTCCCAGCGCTCGTTCAGCACCGTCGAAAGGAGCGACTCGGCTTCGGACCGCAGAGCAAGGTAGAACCTGTCTTCCACCCCTCGAAGTCCGGCGTCGGCAAGCTTGAAGGCTGTCCGCGTGGGCCGCCGCCATGCCCGGACAAACAGGGCCAGGCCGACTGCAACTACGAACGCTATCGCGCTGAACAGCAGGTTCTGGTGCCCATAGACGACCAGATAATTCCGGCTCTTGGCCGCAGCGACGGCGTATACGACTCCGGTAGCCAACATCAGCAGGCACAGGAGCACGGGGACGATGCTTACATACCCTCTTCTACGCATCCTCCGTTTCGCCACCAACCGGTCGGCGCTTACTCGGAGCCAGTGGAGGTACGGCTCGCGGACCGCGTTCACCGACAACCGGGTCCGTGCCTCTTTCTGGACCGGTTCGTCCAGGACGAGATCACCGGGCGTGACCTCCATGAGGTCGGCTGCTTGGTCCACGGCGCGATCCAGGAGTGAGCGCTGCCGCAGGGTGACCTGCTCCCGTTCCTCATCGGTCAACAGCGCAAGGATCTCAACGTCGTTCACCAGGCCTCCCCCGAACCATCTGTAGCTTGGTGAGCCCAGATGCTCGCATGCATGAACGGCGCACAAAGCCCGAACCGAAAATTCGGTGCGGGGTCTGTTCAGCCAAGGTGGGTCGGCGCGAACATCCGCAGGAGCGCCGGGAGTACGACAACCGAGGGACCGGGGGCTGCCAGTGCCTTCGCCAGGTCCTGTTCCAGGGTCTCGGGGGCCGTGCGTACGCCCGGGACGCCGAAGGACTCCGCCAGGGCGACGTAGTCGGGGCGGGTCAGTTCGGTTGCCGTGGTGCTGCCGAAGGCGTCGGTCATGTACTCGCGCAGGATGCCGTAGCCACCGTCGTCGACGATGAGCCAGGTGACGTTCAGGTCGTACTGCTTCGCCGTCGCCAGCTCGGCGATCGAGTAGAGCGCCCCTCCGTCGCCCGAGACCGCCAGCACCGGGCGGGTCGGATCGGCGGCGGCCGCGCCCAGGGCCGCCGGGAAGCCGTAGCCGAGGCCGCCGGCGCCCTGGGCGGAGTGCATGGTGTTGGGGGCCTTGGGGTCGAAGGCCGACCAGGCCCAGTAGGCCAGGATCGTCATGTCCCAGAAGGAGGGGGCGTCGGCGGGGAGGGCTCGCCGTACCGACGCCAGCACCTGTTGTTCCAGGGTGAGTTGCTGGGAGTCGATGCGCGCGGCGACCTTCGCGAGCAGCGCCTGTGCGCGCTCGGCCGCCGTCGCGTCCTTTCGTTCCGAAACCGTCTCCAGCAACGCCTGCAACGCCAGCCGCGCGTCCGCGTGGATGCCCAGCGCCGGGTGGTTGGACTCCAGCTTGCCCAGGTCAGCCTCGATCTGGACGACCCGGCCGCGCGGCTTGAACGTGTGGTAGTTCGAGGAGAGTTCGCCCAGGCCCGAGCCCACGACCAGGAGTACGTCCGCGTCCTCGAGGAAGTCCGTGGTGTGGCGGTCCTCCAGCCAGGACCGGAGGGACAGCGGGTGCGTCCACGGGAAGGCGCCCTTGCCGCCGAAGGTCGTGACGACCGGCGCCTGGAGGCGCTCCGCCAGCTGACGCAGCTTCTTCGACGCGTCCGCACGGACCACTCCCCCGCCCGCGACGATCGCCGGGCGGGCCGCGTGCGACAGCAGGTGCGCGGCCACCGCCGTCAGTTCGGGGCGCGGCGGCAACTCGTCCGGCGTCGCGTCCACTCCCGTCACCACGGGAAGTGCCGTCTCCGCGAGCAGCACGTCCTGCGGAATCTCCACCCACACCGGGCCGTGCGGAGCGCAGAGCGCCGACTTCCAGGCCGCCGCGATCGCGGACGGGATCTGCGACTGGGTGCGGACCGTGTGGACCGACTTCACCACGCCTCTGAACGAGGCTGCCTGATCCGGGAGTTCGTGGAGGTAACCGTGGCGGCCGCCGCCCAGGCCCGCGGTGGGGATCTGACTGCTGATCGCCAGGACGGGAGCGGAGGCCATGGCCGCTTCCTGCAACGCGGCCAGGGAGGTCAGCGCGCCCGGGCCCGTCGACAGCAGCAGCGGGGCCGCCTCCCCCGTGATCCTGCCGTACGCGTCCGCCGCGAAGCCCGCGTTGTTCTCCACGCGCAGGCCGACGTACCGCAGATCGGAGCGGCGCAACGCGTCGAACATGCCCAGCGCGTGCTGCCCGGGCAGACCGAAGACGGTCGTCGCGCCGAGCCCGGCCAGGGTCTCCACGACCAGGTCCCCGCCGATGCGGCCGGGGGGAGGGTTCAGCGCGGCCTCCGTCTGTGCGGCGGTCGGGCGGAGCACCAGGTCGTGGTCGTGGGTCACTTCGCCGCCTTCTCCCGCGCGATCCGCCGGGACATGATCGTGGTCAGTTCGTACGCCGTGTGGGACGCGGCCACCGACGTGATCTCCGCGTGATCGTACGCGGGGGCCACCTCGACGACGTCCGCCGAGACCAGGTTGCAGGACGCGAGACCGCGCAGGATCTCCAGCAGCTCGCGGGAGGTCATACCGCCCGCCTCCGGGGTGCCGGTGCCGGGCGCGTGCGCCGGGTCGAGGCAGTCGATGTCGATCGAGATGTACAGCGGCCGGTCCCCGATGCGTTCGCGCAGCTGGTCGGCGACCTCGTCGGCGCCCCGGCGGTAGATGTCCGCCGACGTGACGATGCCGAAGCCCATCTTCTCGTCGTCGGTCAGGTCCTGCTTGCCGTACAGGGGACCGCGGGTGCCGACGTGCGACAGCGCCTCCGTGTCGAGGATGCCCTCCTCCACCGCCCGGCGGAACGGCGTCCCGTGCGTGTACTCGGCGCCGAAGTACGTGTCCCAGGTGTCGAGGTGGGCGTCGAAGTGCAGCAGCGCGACCGGGCCGTGCTTCTTCGCGACCGAGCGGAGCAGCGGAAGGGCGATGGTGTGGTCGCCGCCCAGGGTCATCAGGCGCGCGCCCGTGCCGAGCAGCTCGTCCGCCGCCGCCTCGACGGTCTCGACGGCCTCGTTGATGTTGAAGGGGTTCACGGCGATGTCCCCGCCGTCCGCGACCTGCGCGAGGGCGAAGGGGGAGGCGTCCTGCGCCGGGTTGTACGGCCGCAGCAGCCGGGACGCCTCGCGGATCGCGTTGCCGCCGAAGCGAGCGCCCGGCCGGTACGAGACACCGGAGTCGAACGGCACGCCCACCACGGCGACGTCCGCGCGGCCGACCTCGTCGAGGCGGGGCAGCCGGGCGAAGGTCGCGGGACCGGCGTACCGCGGGACACGGGAGGAGTCGACGGGGCCGCGGGGCGTCTCGTTGCTGCTCATGGGGTGTGCCTTCTTCCTGGGCTTCGGTGCGGTCGGGACCGACACTAGGTGGCCGGAAAGAGAGTGCGAAGTGTACATTTCATCCATTCCAACCGTACGGAGTGAATGAAACGCACACCATGCCGGACCCTGCTGTTCCCCCTACGCCACCCGTGCCCCTCGCGGCACTCCTGGCCCGCGAGGACCTGGCCCTGCGGCAGGTCGCGGGACCGTCCGGCCCCGGCGCCGTCGTCCACTGGGTGCACACGTCGGAGATGGCCGACCCCTACCCGTACCTGCTGGGCGGTGAACTGCTGCTGACGGCGGGCGTACACATCCCGGAGGCGGCCGGGTCGGGCACGTACTTCGACGACTACGTGTCGCGGATCGTGGCGGCCGGCGGCGCGGCGCTCGGCTTCGGGCTCGCTCCCGTGCACGACACGGTGCCGCGCGCACTGATGGCCGCCTGCGACGCGTACCAGCTGCCGCTCCTGGAGGTCCCGCCGCAGACGACCTTCTCGGGCGTGGCCCGCGCGGTCTGGCAGCTGATGGCCCGGGCCCGCCTGGCCGAACTCCGCCGCGTCACGGAGGCCCAGCAGAGCATGGCGGCCGCGGCGGCCCGCCCGGACCCGGTCCCGTCGATCCTGCGCCGACTGGCCCGGGGAGTCGGAGGGCGGGCGGTGCTGTACGGACCGGAGGGGGCGGAGATCGCGGGGGCGGGCCGGGAGCCGGAAGGCGCCGTCGAGAGGGCGCTGGCCGCGCTGGCGCAGGTCGTGACGGGCCGCGGCTCCTCGACCGCCACCGACACCGTCTCCGGCACCCACCTCGCCGCCTACGCCCTCGGCTCGGGGCAGGGATTCGTGCTCGGGGTCGCGGCGCCGCAGCGGGAGCCCGGTGACCACACCATCGCCTCGGTCGCCGCGGTCCTGCTCTCCCTTCTCACCGGCGAGCACCGCAGCGGTACGGGAGCGGACCGGTCCTCCGCCCTCGTACGGCTGCTGCTCGGTTCCACGCCCCCTGCCGTGGCCCCTCTCCTCGGTGCCGGGGAGTGGCTGGTCGTGCACGCCCGCCCCGCCGCGCGGACCCCGGACGCCGTGGCCGCCTCCGCGCTGGGCGCCGCGCTCGGGTCACCGCTGGTCGACGTGGCGAAGGACGTCGTACGGGTCCTCGTCCCGGCCGAACGGGAGCCGGGCCCGCAGCCCGGCTGGACGCTGGGCGTCAGCGCCGCCGTCGCCCCGGAGGCGTGGCCCGCCGCCGACACCCAGGCCGCCCGTGCCCTGGCCCGTGCCCGGGCCACCCGCACGGCACTGGTCCGCCACGGCACCCGCGCCGCCCTCGCCGACCTGGTCCCGCAGGACGAGGCCACGGCGCACGCCCGCGCCCTCCTGGCCCCCATCGCCGGCATCCCGGCCCTCATCGAGACCCTGCGCACCTGGCTCTCCCTGCACGGCAGTTGGGATCGCACGGCGGTGGCCCTGTCCGTGCACCGCAACACCGTGCGGCAGCGCATCGCCCGCTGCACCGCCCTGCTGGAGACGGACCTGGACGATCCGGACGTACGGATGGAGCTGTGGTTCGCGCTGAAACAGCGGTGAGTGACGCGCGTCCCAGCGTCCGGAACAGCGCGGACTCCCGCAGTCGGCTGCACCACAATGGAGACCATGCCGATACCCGGGACGCCCAGCCGCGCAGAACTCGTCGAGCACCTCGTGAAGACCCGTATCGCGGGTGAGGTCGCCACCCCGCGCGAGAACAACCTCTCCCACTACCGCCAGCTCGCCAACGGTGTCCGCAACTTCTGGCTCGGCCTGGAGCTCGGCGACCGCTGGACCGACGAGCAGGACGTGCTCGCGGTGATGGCGGAGCGGGTGGGTGTCAACGACGATCCCGAGTACCGGTACGGCCGGGACACCATCGACCCCCAGCTGACCCTCGACGGCCTGGACCGGCTGGCGGGGCGCCTGCGCAAGGCGGCGGACGGGCAGCAGCGCGTCCTGTTCGCGACCGGTCACCCGGGCGGCCTGCTCGACGTCCACCGCGCCACGGCCGCGGCCCTGCGCACGGCGGGCTGCGAGATCGTGGTCATCCCGGACGGACTGCAGACGGACGAGGGCTATGTCATGCAGTTCGCGGACGTGGCGGTCCTGGAGCACGGCGCCACCCTCTGGCACACCCACTCGGGCGAGCCGATGAAGGCCGTCCTCACCGCACTGGAACGCGAGGGCCGGCCCCTGCCCGACCTGGTCGTCGCCGACCACGGCTGGGCGGGCTACGCCGGGCAGCACGGCATCGACTCCGTCGGCTACGCCGACTGCAACGACCCCGCGCTGTTCATCGCGGAGGCCGAGGGGACCGTACAGGTGACGGTCCCGCTCGACGACCATGTGGTCAGCCCGCGCCACTACGACCCGATGACGGCGTACCTGCTGGCGGAGGCCGGGCTCGCATAGCCCCCTACCTAGCGCTCAGATACCGGCGATCGAGGCGGGGGCGCGTTCCGCGCGGGCGAGCCCCCGTACGACGTCGACGGTGCCGTGGCGCCGGACCGCGAGCCTGGCGAGCAGCTCCACGACCGGTGCGGTCACCCGTTCCGGGAACCGCGGCGTCGGCAGACCCACACTGCACGCCAGGTCGTCGGCGTGGACGACGAGTTCCATCAGCCGGGTGAGCAGGAAGTCGTCGAGGTCGAGGGACCAGTCGCCCCAGGAGGGGATGCGGAGGGGACGCACGGCGGGTGCGGCCGCAACCTCGGTGTGCAGCCGCCCGAGCGCGTCCCGCACGCGCGCGTGCAGCGCCGCGTGCCCGTCCGCGGCGGTGGCCTCGCCGCCCTGCCGGATGCGTGCGCTGACGGGCGCGTCGGCACCGGCGTCCAGCCAGATCACCCGCTGCAGGTAGTACTCGCGCAGGGACACCACGGGCTCGGCCGGCACCGGCCGCGCGAGCAGCCCGGGCAGGGCCAGCTCCTGCCAGAAGACGTGCCCGGCGAGGCCGCTCACGCCGAAGTCCTCGAGCACACTCGGCTTGTCCCAGGCGGCGGCCACTGCGGGCTGTGCCAGCAGGTCGGCGACGGTGTCGGCGGCTTCCAGGAAAGCGGGCCGGATCCGCCCGCCGCGCCAGTTCCATGTCTCGGTCATGGTCCCATCCCAGCCTGCGGCCGCCGGGCGCCTCAACCGGTTTCGGGCCGCTCCTGGGGGACCCGGACCACGCCCTCCTGGATCACCGAGATGGCCAGGCGGCCGTCCTGGGTGTAGATGCGGGCCTGGCCGAGGCCGCGGCCGCCGTACGCCGACGGGGACTCCTGGTCGTACAGGAGCCATTCGTCGGCGCGGAACGGGCGGTGGAACCACATGGCGTGGTCCAGCGAGGCCCCGACCACGTCACCGACCGCCCAGCCGCCGCGGCCGTGCGCGAGGAGGACCGAGTCGAGGAGGGTCATGTCGGAGACGTACGTGGCGAGGACGACGTGCAGCAAGGGGTCGTCGGCGAGCTTGCCGTTGGTGCGGAACCACACCTGGGAGTGCGGCTCGCGGGGCTCGCCGAACTTCCCGTACGGCGGCTCGTCGACGTAGCGCAGGTCGACCGCCTGGCGGGCCTCCAGGAACCTCTCGACGATCACGGGGTCGAGATGGTCGTAACCGCGCAGGCGTTCCTGGCTGGTGGGGACGGTCTCCGGGTCGGGGGCGGGCGGCATGGGGGCCTGGTGGTCGAGGCCTTCCTCGTACGTCTGGAAGGACGCCGACAGCGTGAAGATCGGCCGGCCGTGCTGGACCGCGACCGCCCTGCGGGTGGTGAAGGAGCGGCCGTCGCGGATGCGTTCGACGTTGTAGACGATGGGCGCGCCCGGGTCACCCATGCGAAGGAAGTACGCGTGCAGGGAGTGGGCGTGCCGGTCCGCGGGGACCGTACGCCCCGCGGCGACCAGCGCCTGTGCCGCCACCTGTCCGCCGAAGACGCGGGGGACGACGGCGGACCGGGACTGACCGCGGAAGATGTTCTCCTCGATCTGCTCGAGGTCGAGCAGATCGAGGAGACCCTGAAGTGCCTGGCTCATGACGTCCAGTTGTATCGGGCAGTGATTGCGGTGGGCTTACAGACCCATGTCCTTCGCGATGATCGACTTCATGATCTCGCTGGTGCCGCCGTAGATGCGGTTGACGCGGTTGTCCGCGTACAGGCGGGCGATCGGGTACTCGTTCATGAAGCCGTAGCCGCCGTGCAGCTGGAGGCAGCGGTCGATGACGCGGTGGGCGACCTCGGTGCAGAACAGCTTGGCGCTCGCGGCCTCGGCCGGGGTCAGCTCCCCGGCGTCGAGGGCCTCCGTGGCGCGGTCGGCGACGGCCTCGGCCGCGTCCACCTCGGCCTGGCAGGCGGCCAGCTCGAACTTGGTGTTCTGGAAGGCGGCGACCGGCTGGCCGAAGACGACACGGTCCTGGACGTACTGCTTGGTGAACCGGATGGCCGCCTTGGCCTGCGCGTACGCCCCGTAGGCGATGCCCCAGCGCTCGGAGGCGAGGTTGTGGCCGAGGTAGTAGAAGCCCTTGTTCTCCTCGCCGAGCAGGTCCTCGACGGGCACCTTGACGTCGACGAACGCCAGCTCGGCGGTGTCGGAGGTCTTCAGGCCGAGCTTGTCCAGCTTGCGGCCGACGGAGTAGCCCTCGGCCTTGGTGTCCACGACGAAGAGGGAGATGCCGTGGCGGCGGTCCTCGGCGGTGGGCGCGGCGGTGCGCGCGCAGACGATCATGCGGTCGGCGTGGACGCCGCCGGTGATGAAGGTCTTGGCGCCGTTGAGGACGTAGTGCGTGCCGTCCTCGGAGAGCTTGGCGGTGGTCTTCATGCCCGCGAGGTCGGAGCCGGTGCCCGGCTCGGTCATCGCGATCGCCCACATCTCCTCACCGGAGACGAACTTCGGCAGGAACCGCTTCTTCTGCTCGTCGCTGGCGAGCATCTTGATGTACGGCAGACCGAGCAGCACGTGCACGCCGGAGCCGCCGAAGGTCACGCCCGCGCGGGCGGTCTCCTCGTAGAGCACGGCCTCGAACTTGTACGAGTCGATGCCGGCGCCGCCGTACTCCTCGTCGACGCGTATGCCGAAGACGCCCAGCTCGGCGAGTTTGTAGTAGAACTCGCGCGGCGCCTGGCCCGCGGCGAACCACTCGTCGTAGACGGGAACGACCTCGGCCTCGATGAAGGCCCGGAGGGTCTCCCGAAACGCCTCGTGATCCTCGTTGAACACCGTACGGCGCACGCCGCCACCTCCACGTACGTCAGTATGTCTAAGCGCTTGCTCAGACTTACCGTACCGGCGAGTATCAACACGCGTCCAGACCAGACGATCCGTAACGCTCGTCACGTACGTTTGATCAAGGTCGGGTCGCTCAGTCCGCCTGCGCCGCCGCGAACGCCCCCCGCGCCATCCGGTGCAGCAGCTCCGCGGTCGCCCCGCGCCCCGGCAGTGACCCGGGGCGGCCAAGGTGTGGCGTGGAGTTCAGCAGCCCGAACACCGAGTGCACCGCAGACCGCGCCGTCGGCTCCGCCAGGCCCGGGTACACCTCCCGCACCACCTCCACCCACAGCTCGACGTACTGCCGCTGCAGCTGGCGCACGAGCTTGCGGTCGCTGTCCCGGAGGCGGTCCAGCTCGCGGTCGTGCAGGGTGATGAGGGGGCGGTCGTCGAGCGCGAAGTCGATGTGCCCCTCGATGAGCGAGTCGAGGACCGCCTCGGCCGGCACCCCGTCGGCCTCCTGCAGTCGCCGCTTGGCACCGGTCAGCAGCTGACCGCTGATCCCCACCAGCAGCTCCGCGAGCATCGCGTCCTTGCCCGCGAAGTGGCGGTACAGACCCGGCCCGCTGATGCCGACCGCGGCCCCTATCTCGTCCACACCGACGCCGTGGAAGCCGCGTTCGGCGAACAGCCGCGCGGCCTCCTTGAGGATCTGCTCGCGACGGGTGGGGGCGTCGGTTCTGGTGGCCATGAAGGCAATTCTAGACAGGGAGGTTAGCGGTCGTTAACCTGAAGGAAATGCGTTAACGCTCATTAACAAGGTGAGGGGATCGCAGGATGCAACAGGCACCGGAGCTGACGAGCGCGGCGGACCCCGCGTCGGAGGCCTTTCGGGCCAACGAGGAGGCGCACCGCGCCCTCGTCGAGGAGCTGCGCGGCAAGCTCGCCGCGGCCCGGCTCGGCGGCGGCGAGAAGGCCCGCGCGCGCCACACCGCGCGCGGGAAACTGCTGCCGCGCGACCGCGTGGACACCCTCCTCGACCCGGGCTCGCCCTTCCTAGAGCTGGCCCCCCTCGCCGCCGACGGGATGTACGACGGACAGGCCCCCGCCGCCGGAGTCATCGCCGGGATCGGCCGGGTCAGCGGACGCGAGTGCGTGATCGTCGCCAATGACGCCACCGTCAAGGGCGGGACGTACTACCCGATGACGGTGAAGAAGCACCTGCGCGCGCAGGAGGTGGCCCTCGAGAACCGGCTTCCCTGCGTCTACCTCGTGGACTCCGGGGGCGCCTTCCTGCCCATGCAGGACGAGGTCTTCCCCGACCGCGAGCACTTCGGCCGCATCTTCTACAACCAGGCCCGCATGTCCGGCGCCGGGATCCCCCAGGTCGCGGCCGTCCTCGGATCCTGCACCGCAGGCGGGGCGTACGTCCCCGCCATGAGCGACGAGGCCGTCATCGTCCGCAACCAGGGCACCATCTTCCTCGGCGGCCCCCCGCTGGTGAAGGCCGCCACCGGGGAGGTCGTCACGGCCGAGGAGCTCGGCGGCGGCGACGTCCACGCGCGCGTGTCGGGCGTCACCGACCACCTCGCGGAGGACGACGCCCACGCCCTGCGCATCGTCCGGAACATCGTCGCCACGCTGCCCGCACGCCAGGCGCTGCCCTGGGCGGTGGAGCCCTCCGTCGAACCCAAGGCGGACCCGTACGGGCTGTACGGCGCGGTGCCCGTCGACTCCCGCACCCCCTACGACGTACGCGAGATCGTCGCGCGCGTGGCCGACGGCTCCCGCTTCTCGGAGTTCAAGGCCGAGTTCGGGCAGACCCTGGTCACCGGCTTCGCCCGGATCCACGGTCACCCGGTCGGGATCGTCGCCAACAACGGCATCCTGTTCTCCGAGTCCGCCCAGAAGGGCGCCCACTTCATCGAGCTGTGCGACCAGCGCGGAATCCCGCTGGTGTTCCTCCAGAACATCTCCGGCTTCATGGTCGGCAGGGACTACGAGGCGGGCGGCATCGCCAAGCACGGCGCCAAGATGGTCACGGCCGTGGCCTGCACGCGCGTGCCCAAGCTGACGGTCGTCGTCGGCGGGTCGTACGGCGCCGGCAACTACTCCATGTGCGGCCGGGCCTACTCCCCCCGCTTCCTGTGGATGTGGCCCAACGCCAAGATCTCCGTGATGGGCGGCGAGCAGGCCGCCTCCGTCCTCGCGACCGTCAAGCGCGACCAGCTGGAGGCGCGCGGGGAGTCCTGGCCCGCGGAGGAGGAGGAAGCCTTCAAGGCGCCTGTCCGTGCGCAGTACGAGCGTCAGGGGAACGCTTACTACGCGACGGCCCGCCTCTGGGACGACGGGGTGATCGACCCGCTCGAGACCCGGCAGGTGCTGGGCCTGGCTCTGACCGCGTGCGCGAACGCCCCGCTGGGCGAACCCGCCTTCGGCGTCTTCCGGATGTGAGGAGGGGACCCATGTTCGACACAGTGCTCGTGGCCAACCGGGGCGAGATCGCGGTGCGCGTCATCCGTACGTTGCGGTCGATGGGCGTGCGCTCGGTCGCCGTCTTCTCCGACGCCGACGCCGACGCCCGGCACGTCCGCGAGGCCGACACGGCCGTACGGATCGGTCCGGCCCCGGCGGCGCAAAGCTATCTGTCGGCCGAGCGGCTCCTCGACGCGGCCGCGCGGACCGGCGCGCAGGCCGTCCACCCCGGGTACGGCTTCCTCGCGGAGAACGCCGGCTTCGCGCGCGCGTGCGCCGACGCCGGGCTGGTCTTCGTCGGGCCGCCGGCGGACGCGATCTCCCTCATGGGCGACAAGATCCGGGCCAAGGAGACCGTGCGGGCGGCCGGGGTGCCGGTGGTGCCCGGGTCGAGCGGCAGTGGACTGACGGACGGCCAACTCGCCGACGCAGCCCGCGAGATCGGCATGCCCGTGCTGTTCAAGCCGTCCGCGGGTGGTGGCGGCAAGGGCATGCGGCTGGTCAGGGACCCTCAGAGGCTGTCCGACGAGATCGCGGCCGCCCGTCGTGAGGCCCGCGCCTCCTTCGGCGACGACACGCTCCTCGTCGAGCGGTGGATCGACCGGCCCCGCCACATCGAGATCCAGGTCCTGGCGGACGGCCTCGGAAACGTCGTTCACCTGGGCGAGCGCGAATGCTCCCTGCAGCGCCGGCACCAGAAGATCATCGAGGAGGCGCCGAGCGTGCTCCTCGACGAGGGGACCCGGGCCGCTATGGGCGAGGCGGCCGTGCAGGCGGCCCGCTCCTGCGGTTACCGGGGCGCGGGCACGGTGGAGTTCATCGTCCCCGGCGGCGACCCCTCCTCGTACTACTTCATGGAGATGAACACCCGTCTCCAGGTGGAGCACCCGGTCACCGAACTCATCACCGGCCTGGATCTGGTGGAGTGGCAGCTGCGGGTGGCGGCGGGCGAGCAACTGCCGTACAAGCAGGAGGACATCACTTTCACCGGCCATGCCGTCGAGGCCCGCGTCTGCGCCGAGGACCCTTCGCGCGGCTTCCTCCCGTCGGGCGGCACGGTGCTCCGGCTGCGCGAACCCCAGGGCCACGGCATCCGCACCGACTCCGGGCTCAGCGAGGGCACGGAGGTCGGCAGCCTGTACGACCCGATGCTGTCCAAGGTGATCGCGTACGGCCCGGACCGGGCGACCGCGCTGCGCAAGCTCCGGGCGGCCCTCGCGGAGACGGTCACGCTGGGCGTGCAGACGAACGCCGGGTTCCTGCGGCGGCTGCTGGCGCATCCCGCGGTCGTGGCGGGCGAGTTGGACACGGGCCTGGTGGAACGGGAGGTCGACTCCCTGGTCCCGGGCGAGGTGCCGCACGAGGTCTACGCCGCGGCGGCGCTGCTGCGCCGGGCCGCCGCCGGCCCGGCGCAGGGCTCCGGTTGGGTCGACCCGTTCTCCGTTCCGGACGGCTGGCGCCTGGGCGGCGAACGGGCCTGGACGGAACACCATCTGCGGGTGGCAGGGCATGACCCGATCACCGTCCGCGTGCGCAGCACGCCGGACGGCGCGGTCGAGGTGCTGCCCGACGGCGCGGAGACGCCCCTGCGGGGGTACGGGGGCCGGCCCCCGGGCCCGGGAGCGGAGGCACGGTTCACCTTCCACCTCGACGGCGCCGCCCACACCTTCGCCGCCCTGCCGGAGGGCACCTGGCTGGGCCGCGACGGCGACGCCTGGCACGTGCGCGACCACGACCCGGTCGCCGCGTCGCTCGGCCGGGCCGCGCACTCCGGTGCCGACTCGCTCACCGCCCCCATGCCCGGCACGGTCACCGTCGTGAAGGTCGCCGTCGGCGACGAGGTGGCCGCCGGTCAGAGCCTGCTGGTCGTGGAGGCGATGAAGATGGAGCACGTCATCTCCGCCCCGCACGCCGGCACGGTCACCGAACTGGACGTGGCACCGGGCACGACGGTCGCCATGGACCAGGTGCTGGCGGTCATCACCCCGGCGGAGATCGCCCCGGGAGAGGAGGAGAAATGACGCTCCCCATGGTCGTACCGGCCCGGGATCTGCCCGCGCGCGTGCGGATCCACGAGGTCGGCGCGCGTGACGGCCTGCAGAACGAGAAGTCGGCCGTACCGACCGAAATCAAGGCGCAGTTCGTCCGACGCCTCGCCGACGCGGGCCTGACGACGATCGAGGCGACCAGCTTCGTCCACCCGAAGTGGGTGCCCCAACTCGCGGACGCCGAGCAGCTGTTCCCGCTCGTGAGCGACCTCCCGGTGGCCCTGCCCGTCCTCGTGCCCAACGAGCGGGGCCTGGACCGTGCCCTGTCGCTCGGGGCGCGGCGCGTCGCCGTCTTCGCCAGCGCCACCGAGTCCTTCGCGAAGGCCAACCTCAACCGCACGGTGGACGAGGCGCTGGCGATGTTCGAGCCGGTGGTGGCCAGGGCGAGGGCGGAGCAGGTGCACGTCCGCGGCTACCTTTCCATGTGCTTCGGCGACCCTTGGGAGGGGCCGGTGCCGATCCCCCAGGTCGTCCGGGTCTGCAAGGCCCTTCTCGACATGGGCTGCGACGAACTGAGCCTGGGCGACACCATCGGGGTGGCGACCCCGGGGCACGTCCTCGATCTCCTGACGGCGCTCAACGGCCGGCGGATCCCCACCGCCGCCCTGGGCGTGCACTTCCACGACACGTACGGCCAGGCCCTCGCCAACACCCTGGCCGCGCTCCAGCACGGCGTCACCACGGTCGACGCCTCCGCGGGCGGCCTCGGCGGCTGCCCGTACGCCAGGTCCGCCACCGGCAACCTCGCCACCGAAGACCTCGTGTGGATGCTTCAGGGTCTCGGCATCGACACCGGAGTCGACCTCGGCCGCCTCGTCGCCACGAGCGTGTGGATGGCCGAACAACTGGGCCGACCCAGCCCGTCCCGCACCGTCCGAGCCCTGTCCCACCAGGACAGCGAGGCCTACGAGGCCAACGAGGAGCACTGACCACCATGGACTACCGACTCTCCCCCGAACTGGAAGAACTCCGCCGTACGGTCGAGGAGTTCGCGCACGAGGTCGTGGCGCCGAAGATCGGCGAGTACTACGAGCACCACGAGTTCCCGTACGAGATCGTCCGCGAGATGGGCCGGATGGGCCTGTTCGGGCTGCCGTTCCCGGAGGAGTACGGCGGCATGGGCGGCGACTACCTGGCCCTGGGCGTGGCCCTGGAGGAACTGGCCCGGGTCGACTCCTCGGTGGCGATCACGCTGGAGGCGGGGGTGTCGCTGGGCGCCATGCCGATCCATCTCTTCGGCACCGAGGAGCAGAAGCGCGAGTGGCTTCCGCGGCTGTGCACGGGCGAGATCCTGGGTGCCTTCGGCCTGACGGAGCCGGACGGCGGCAGCGACGCCGGAGCCACCCGGACGACGGCCCGGCTGGACCCGGAGACGAACGAGTGGGTGATCAACGGCACGAAGTGCTTCATCACCAACTCGGGCACGGACATCACAGGGCTGGTGACGGTCACCGCGGTCACGGGCCGCAAGCCCGACGGCGGCCCCCGCATCTCGGCGATCATCGTCCCGTCCGGCACCCCGGGCTTCACGGTGGCCGCCCCTTATTCCAAGGTCGGCTGGAACGCCTCGGACACCCGCGAGCTGTCCTTCGACGACGTGCGGGTTCCGGCGGCCAACCTGCTGGGCGAGGAGGGCCGCGGCTACGCGCAGTTCCTGCGCATCCTGGACGAGGGCCGTATCGCGATCGCCGCGCTGGCCACGGGGCTGGCCCAGGGCTGTCTGGACGAGTCCGTGAAGTACGCGAAGGAACGCCACGCCTTCGGCCGCCCCATCGGCGCCAACCAGGCGATCCAGTTCAAGATCGCCGACATGGAGATGAAGGCCCACACGGCCCGCCTCGCCTGGCGCGACGCGGCCGCCCGCCTGGTGTCCGGCGAGTCCTTCAAGAAGGAGGCGGCCCTGGCGAAGCTGTACTCGTCGACGATCGCGGTCGACAACGCCCGCGACGCCACGCAGATCCACGGCGGCTACGGCTTCATGAACGAGTACCCGGTCGCCCGTATGTGGCGCGACTCCAAGATCCTGGAGATCGGCGAGGGCACGAGCGAGGTCCAGCGGATGCTGATCGCCCGGGAGCTGGGGCTGGTGGGCTGAGGACCTTCGCAGAGCACGGCATCCGCACGGGTTCGAGGCCGGGATGCCCCGCCCTCTGGACATCAGGTGAGGTTAGGCTAACCTACCTTCGAATCGTCCGCGGCTGATCCGCCCTGTTCGAAGGCAGCATGCCCATGTCCAACGCCAGCGCCACCCACCTCACCCGCCGCGGCATCCTCGCCGCGGGCGGCGCCCTCGGCCTCGGTGCCGTGCTCGCAGCCTGCGGCGACGACGACGCGAAAAGCGGTGGCTCGGGCTCGACCGCGAGCGCTGCCGCCAAGTCCGGTCCCTGGTCCTTCAAGGACGACCGCGGCCAGACCGCCAAGGCCGACAAGATCCCGTCGAACATCGTCGCGTTCGTGGGTGTCGCCGCCGCGCTGTACGACTACGGCATCCAGGCCAAGGGCGTCTTCGGCCCGACCAGGACCACGGACGGCAAGGCCGACGTCCAGGCCGGCGACATGGACATCAGCAAGGTGACGATCCTCGGCAACGTCTGGGGCGAGTTCAACGTCGAGAAGTACGCGGCCCTCACCCCGGACCTCCTCGTCTCCACACTGTTCGACAACGTCGGCACCCTCTGGTACGTCCCGGAGGAGTCGAAGAAGAAGATCGAGGCCGTCGGCGCCCCGAGCGTCGGCATCTCCGTCTACGACCGCCAGCTGGCCGAGCCGCTGCAGCGCATGTTGGAGCTCGCCAAGTCGCTCGGCGCGGACGTGACTTCCGCCAAGGTCACCGAGGCGAAGAAGCGTTTCGAGGACGCGGCCGCCCGGCTGCGCGCCGCCGCCAAGGCCAAGCCGGACATCAAGGTGCTGGCGGGTTCCGCGAGCCAGGAGCTGTTCTACGTCTCCGGCTCCAACCTCTCCGTCGACCTCGAGTACTTCAAGGCTCTCGGCGTGAACTTCGTCGAGCCCCCGGAGTCGGCGAAGAAGCAGGGTGGTGGCTGGTACGAGTCGCTGAGCTGGGAGAACGTCGACAAGTACGCGGCGGACATCATCATGATGGACAACCGGACGTCGGCGATCCAGCCGGATGCGATCACCGAGGCGACCTGGAAGAAGCTGCCCGCGGTGAAGGCGGGACAGGTCATCGCCCGTAACCCCGAGCCGATCCTGTCCTACGACAAGTGCACGCCTCTGCTCGAGGAGCTGGCCGAGGCGCTCGAGAAGGCGAAGAAGGTCAGCTGAGACCCCGCCCCCTGACAACAACTCAGGAGCTCTGATGACTACGGCCGTTGCCGCCCCGTTCCGTTTCTTCTCCCTTCGAGTCGTGCGGACGCGGCGGCTCGGGTCGTCTCTTGTGCGGGTCAGCTTCACCGGGGAGGACCTGCGGTACTTCTTCTCCCAGGGGCGTGACCAGTCACTGTCGCTGTTCCTGCCGCATCCGGGGCAGAGCGAGCCGCAGGTCCCGGTGGAGCTCGGGGACGGCTGGTGGCAGGGGTGGCGGGAACTGCCCGACGACGTACGGGCCGTGATGCGGTCGTACACCTTGCGCGCACTGCGGCGGGATCCCGACGAGATCGACATCGACTTCGTGCTGCACACTCCGGCCGGACCGGCCTCGCAGTGGGCCTCCCG
Organism: Streptomyces sp. HUAS ZL42; assembly: GCF_040782645.1. Lineage (GTDB taxonomy): Bacteria > Actinomycetota > Actinomycetes > Streptomycetales > Streptomycetaceae > Streptomyces. Next base: position 6,036,220 of record NZ_CP160403.1, on the reverse strand, counting down.
GGCAGGCACCGGTGACCGGGTCCTGCTGCTCGGGCCCGCGATCGCGGACAACCGGGCCATCCGTTTCCGGCCGCCCGAGGACACCGATCTCGTCGTGCTCTGGGGGGACGAGACGGCCCTTCCGGCGATCTCGGCGATCCTCGAATCGCTGCCGGCCGGGCAGCGGGCGCGGGTCTGGCTGGAGGTCCATGACGCCGGGAACATCCAGGACCTGGTGACCGAGGCGGACGCCGAGATCACCTGGCTCGTCCAGGAACACAGTCGTACCGAGGGGTCCCCCACGACCCTCGGCGCCCTTCGCGATGCCCGGCTTCCCCCCGCCGAGCGGCCGTACGTCTGGATCGCCGGCGAGTCGGGGTGCGTGAAGGAGCTGCGGCGGCACTTCGTCGGCGAGCGGGGGATCGACCGGCGCCGCGTCACCTTCGTCGGGTACTGGCGCCAGGGGCTGACGGAGGAGCAGCTGCGCGAGTCGGACAAGTAACTGCACGTCCGCGCACGGGAGTTACCGACAAGTACAGACGTGATCACAGTCACGGGGGGGCGGCGTTTCGGTCGCTGCAACTTAGGTTAGGCTAACCTAAGTTTACCGAGGCTCCGTCCCTCTTCCGTCCCGCACGGACCGTCCCCACCGGAGGACCCCCACGATGCGCTCGCACCTGCTCAATGACACGACCGCGGAGCTGTACCGCCGCTCCGTGACCGAAGGCGTCGAGCGGGTGGCCGCCAAAATCGCAGCCACCGACCGTCCGTTCACCGGCGTCACGGTCGACGCCCTCGCTCCCCGCATCGAGGGGATCGACCTCGACAAGCCACTGCACGACACCGCGGCCGTGCTCGACGAGCTCGAGGAGGTCTACCTCCGCGACGCGATCTACTTCCACCACCCCCGCTACCTCGCCCACCTCAACTGCCCGGTCGTCATCCCGGCCGTACTCGGCGAGGCCGTCCTGTCCGCCGTCAACTCCTCCCTCGACACCTGGGACCAGTCGGCCGGCGGCACCCTGATCGAGCGCAAGCTCATCGACTGGACTGCCGACCGCATCGGCCTGGGGCCGGCCGCCGACGGCGTGTTCACCTCCGGGGGCACCCAGTCCAACCTCCAGGCGCTGCTGCTCGCCCGCGAGGAGGCAAAGAGCGACTCGAACGCCCGGCTGCGCGTCTTCTCCTCCGAGGTCAGCCACTTCAGTGTGAAGAAGTCGGCGAAACTGCTCGGCCTGGGCCCGGACTCCGTGGTCTCCGTCCCCGTCGACCACGACAAGCGCATGCAGACGGTCGCCCTCGCCCACGAGCTGGAACGCTGCAAGAAGGACGGCCTCGTCCCCATGGCCGTCGTCGCCACCGCCGGCACCACCGACTTCGGCTCCATCGACCCGCTGCCCGAGATCGCCGAGCTGTGCGCCCAGTACGGGGTGTGGATGCACGTGGACGCCGCCTACGGCTGCGGGCTGCTCGCCTCCCTGAAGCACCGGGACCGCATCGACGGCATCGAGCGCGCCGACTCGGTCACCGTCGACTACCACAAGTCCTTCTTCCAGCCGGTGAGTTCGTCCGCCGTGCTGGTACGGGACGCCGCCACCCTGCGCCACGCGACCTATCACGCGGAGTACCTCAACCCCCGCCGCATGGTCCAGGAGCGCATCCCCAACCAGGTCGACAAGTCCCTGCAGACCACCCGCCGCTTCGACGCGCTCAAGCTGTGGATGACCCTGCGGACCATGGGCGCGGACGGCATCGGGCAGCTCTTCGACGAGGTCTGCGACCTGGCGGCGGAGGGCTGGAAACTGCTGGCCGCCGACCCCCGCTTCGACGTCGTGGTCCAGCCGAGCCTCTCCACCCTCGTCTTCCGCTACATCCCGGCCGCCGTCACCGACCCCGCCGAGATCGACCGCGCCAACCTGTACACCCGCAAGGCCCTGTTCGCCTCCGGTGACGCGGTGGTCGCGGGCACCAAGGTGGGCGGCCGCCACTACCTGAAGTTCACCCTGCTCAACCCCGAGACCACGACGGCCGACATCGCCGCCGTCCTCGACCTCGTCGCCGGCCACGCCGAGCAGTACCTGGGAGACTCCCTTGACCGCGCTTCCTGAACCCCGAGTGCACACCTACGACTTCGTGGGCATCGGGCTCGGCCCCTTCAACCTCGGCCTGGCCTGTCTCACCGAGCCCGTCGCCGAACTCGACGGCGTCTTCCTGGAGTCCAAGCCCGACTTCGAGTGGCACGCCGGCATGTTCCTCGACGGCGCCCATCTGCAGACGCCGTTCATGTCGGACCTGGTCACCCTGGCCGACCCGACGTCGCCGTACTCCTTCCTGAACTACCTGAAGGAGCAGGGCCGGCTGTACTCCTTCTACATCCGCGAGAACTTCTACCCGCTCCGGGTCGAGTACGACGACTACTGCCGCTGGGCCGCGAGCAAGCTGAGCAGCCTCCGCTTCGACACGACGGTCGCCGAGGTGACGTACGACGAAGGGGCCGGGCACTACCTCGTGCGTACGGAGGCCGGGGAGGTGTACCGCGCCCGTCATCTCGTCCTCGGCACCGGCACGGTCCCCTTCGTTCCCGAGGCGTGCCAGGGGCTCGACGGCGGTCTCTTCCACACGGCGCAGTACATGCACCGCAAGGCGGAGCTGCTGACCAAGAAGTCCATCACGATCGTCGGCAGCGGCCAGAGCGCCGCGGAGATCTACTACGAGCTGCTCTCCGAGATCGACGTCCACGGCTACCGGCTCAACTGGGTCACCCGCTCCCCGCGGTTCTTCCCGCTCGAGTACACCAAGCTGACGCTGGAGATGACGTCCCCGGACTACATCGACTACTTCCGCGCGCTGCCGGAGGAGACCCGCTACCGGCTGGAGAAGCAGCAGAAGGGCCTGTTCAAGGGCATCAACTCGGACCTGATCGACTCGATCTTCGACCTCCTCTACCAGAAGAACGTCACGAGCGGCGGCCGCCCGGTCCCCACCCGTCTGCTCACCAACTCCTCCCTGAACAGCGCGCGTTACGAGGACGGGACGTACACGCTGGGCCTGCACCAGGACGAGCAGGGCAAGGACTTCGAGATCGAGACGGAGGGCCTGGTGCTGGCCACCGGCTACCACTACGAGCCGCCGGCCTTCCTCGAGCCGGTCCGCGACCGCATCCGTTTCGACGGCCACGGCCGCTTCGACGTGGCCCGCAACTACTCGATCGACACCACCGGCCGGGGCATCTTCCTGCAGAACGCCGGCGTGCACACGCACAGCATCACATCCCCCGACCTGGGCATGGGCCCGTACCGCAACAGCTACATCATCCGTGAGCTGCTCGGCACCGAGTACTACCCGGTCGAGAAGACCATCGCGTTCCAGGAGTTCGCCGTATGACGTTCGCCTTCCGCCTGCTCGACCCGCTGAAGGACGCCGAGCTGCTGCACGCCTGGGTCACCCATCCCAAGGCCGCGTTCTGGATGATGCAGGACGCCAAGCTGGAGGACGTCGAGCGCGCCTACATGGACATCGCCGCCGACGAGCACCACCACGCCCTGCTCGGCCTGCACGACGGCGGGCCCGCCTTCCTGATGGAGTACTACGACCCCGCCCACCGTGAGCTGGTCGGCCTCTACGAGCCGCAGCCGGGCGATGTCGGCATGCACTTCCTGGTCGCCCCCACCGACCGGCCGGTGCACGGTTTCACCCGGGCCGTCATCACCGCCGTGATGGCGCACCTCTTCGAGGACCCGGCGGTGGAACGCGTCGTCGTCGAGCCGGACGTGTCCAACAAGGCCGTCCACGCCCTCAACGAAGCCGTCGGTTTCGTGCCCGAGCGCGAGATCCGGAAGCCGGAGAAGAAGGCGCTGCTGAGCTTCTGCACCCGGGCACAGTTCGTCGCCGCGACGGGGGTGCCCGCATGAGCCTCGCCGACGCGGTGGCGCACCTCTCCCCCGAGAACTGGGAGAAGGCCAACCGCCTGCTGGTCCGCAAGGCGCTCGCGGAGTTCGCGCACGAGCGCCTGATCACCCCGGAGAAGGACGGCGACGAGTACGTCGTACGCGGTGACGACGGGCTGACCTGCTACCGCTTCACGGCCGTCCTGCGCGCCCTGGACCACTGGCAGGTCGAGGCCGGCTCGATCACCCGCCACCGCGACGGGACCGAGCTCCCGGTCGCCGCCCTGGACTTCTTCATCGAGCTGAAGCAGACCCTGGGCCTGAGCGACGAGATCCTTCCCGTGTATCTGGAGGAGATCTCCTCCACCCTCTCCGGCACCTGCTACAAGCTCACCAAGCCGCAGGTTCCGGTGGCCGAGCTGGTCCGCTCCGGCTTCCAGGCCATCGAGACCGGCATGACCGAGGGCCACCCCTGCTTCGTCGCCAACAACGGTCGGCTCGGGTTCGGCATCCACGAGTACCTGTCGTACGCCCCCGAGACCGCGAGCCCCGTCCGGCTGGTGTGGCTGGCCGCGCACCGCTCGCGGGCGGCGTTCACGGCGGGTGTGGGCATCGAGTACGAGTCCTTCGTACGGCAGGAACTGGGGCCGGAGACGGTCGACCGCTTCCACGGCCGGCTCACCGACCGGGGCCTCGACCCCGCCGACTACCTCCTCATCCCGGTCCACCCCTGGCAGTGGTGGAACAAGCTGACCGTCACCTTCGCCGCCGAGGTCGCCCGCGGGCACCTGGTCTGCCTGGGCGAGGGTGACGACGAGTACCTGGCCCAGCAATCCATCCGGACCTTCTTCAACCGGTCGCACCCCGAGAAGCACTACGTGAAGACGGCCCTGTCCGTCCTCAACATGGGCTTCATGCGGGGTCTCTCGGCGGCCTACATGGAGGCCACCCCGGCGATCAACGACTGGCTGGCCCAGCTCGTCGACAACGACCCGGTATTGAAGTCGACGGGCCTGTCGATCATCCGGGAGCGGGCGGCCGTCGGCTTCCGGCACCTGGAGTACGAGCAGGCCACGGACCGCTACTCGCCGTACCGCAAGATGCTGGCCGCGCTGTGGCGGGAGAGCCCGGTGCCGTCCCTCCAGGAGGGCGAGAGCCTGGCCACGATGGCCTCCCTCGTGCACGTCGACCACGAGGGCGCGTCCTTCGCCGGTGCGCTGATCTCCCGGTCCGGTCTGCCGCCGACGCAGTGGCTGCGCCACTACCTGCGGGCGTACTACACCCCGCTGCTGCACAGCTTCTACGCCTACGACCTGGTCTTCATGCCGCACGGCGAGAACGTGATCCTGGTCCTGAAGGACGGGGTCGTCCGGCGCGCGATCTACAAGGACATCGCCGAGGAGATCGCTGTCATGGACCCGGACGCGGTGCTGCCGCCCGAGGTGCAGCGCATCCGCGTCGAGGTCCCCGAGGACAAGAAGCTCCTGTCGATCTTCACGGACGTCTTCGACTGCTTCTTCCGCTTCCTTGCCGCCAACCTCGCGACCGAGGGGATCCTGAAGGAGGACGACTTCTGGCGGACCGTCGCCGAGGTCACCCGCGAGTACCAGGAGTCCGCGCCCGAACTGGCCGACAGGTTCCGGCAGTACGACATGTTCGCCCCCGAGTTCGCCCTGTCCTGCCTCAACCGGCTCCAGCTGCGCAACAACCGGCAGATGGTGGACCTGGCGGACCCGTCCGGCGCCCTGCAACTGGTAGGAACCCTGCGGAACCCCATCGCGGGGTTCTGACCCGAACCGACGGGCACCCCGGAGTACGGTCCTCCGGGGTGCCCGTCAGCTTGTGATCAACTCGTCGGCGAGGAGACCTGGGGCGACTTGTAGTACCTGACCCCGAGCGCGTCCCAGCGCGGCCCCTGCGCCTCCGGCCGCGGGAAGGCCATGTACTCGATGTCCGCGCCCCGGGCGCCGGTGCCGCTCCGACCGTGAAGACTCCTGCCGCTGCCACGAACCGGTGAAACAATCTCCCTCATGGCGGAAATCATCCAGAAAGACGGCACGTGGGTCTTCGACGGTGACGCGCTGCGGCTGACGCCCGGTCGGGACAAGAACGTCAGTCTGTTCCGGAAGGAACTGGGTGAACTCGTCGTCCCGCTGGGCGCGTTGGCCGGTGTCTCGTTCGAGCAGGGCAAGAAGACCGGGCGGCTGCGGCTGCGCCTGCGCGACGGCGCCGACCCGCTGCTGCACGCGACCGGCGGCCGGCTCACCGAGCCCAACGACCCCTACCAGCTGATCGTCGAGTCCGACCGGTACGGCGTCGCCGAGTACTTCACGGACGAGGTCCGCAACGCGCTGCTGCTCGACCAGGTTCCGTCCGACCCGGTGGACGGATACCTCCTGCCGGGCCCCCCCCTGCCGCTGTCGGTGTCCGCCGGGGACGGCACCGCGAGCTTCGACGGCGACCATGTGCGCCTGGAGTGGAACTGGAAGACGGAGGACGCCAAGGCCTCCGCGGGCGCCCGGACGCTCGCCGTCACCGACATCACCGCAGTGGAGTGGCATCCGGCGGCCGGTCTGGAGAACGGCTATCTGCGCTTCACCGTGCGCCACGCGCCCACCAAGGCCCCGCCGAAGTACGACCCCGACTCCGTGGAGCTGTGGGGCTTCAAGAAGGACCCGCTGATGGCCCTGATCGCGGCGGCCGTGCAGGCGCGGCTCCCGCATCCGGCCGCGGCCGCCACCACGGACGTACGGCCGCCGAAGCACGAGTCCCCGGCACGGCTCCCGGCCGCCCGCGGCGAGGACAACCACGACGCCCTGCTGCGGCGGCTGCGCGAGCTCGGCGAACTGCACCGCGACGGAGTCCTGACGGACGAGGAGTTCACCGCGGCCAAACAGGCGGTCCTCAAGCGCATTTGACTTGCTCCTCGCCCTGAAGGGCGAGGATCCTGGCCTTCCCTACCGGTTGCTGTGCCGCTACGCGGCACGGTTTCCGGTGGGGAATCCGTGGCTTCCTGTTTCTTCGCGCTGTGCCGGGACTGCTCCCGGTCTTACCTGCGCTCCACAGGCCGATACCGCCAGTCCGGCGGCCGTCTTCACATTGATCGCGGCGTTGGTGTCCCGGTCGTGGACGGTGCCGCAGGCGGTACAGGTCCATTCCCGCACGCTCAGGGGTTTGGGCCCGTCCACGATGCCGCAGGTTGAGCAGGTCTGGGAGGTCGGTGTGAACCGGCCGATGGTCACCAGGGTGCGGCCGTACCGTTTTGCTTTGTACTCCAGCATGCTGATGAACTGTGCCCATCCGGCGTCGTGCACGGACTTGGCCAGCCTTGTGCGAGCCAGAGCCTTCACCGACAGGTCCTCCACGGCGATCCCTTGGTTCTCGGAGATCAGCTTCGTGGAGAGCTGGTGGTGAAATTCGCGGCGCGCATCAGCGACCTTGGCATGGGCACGGGCGACCTTCAGGCGGGCCTTGGTGCGGTTGTTTGATCCCTTCTGCTTGCGGGACAGCTCGCGCTGGGCCTTCTTCAGCTTCTTCTGCGCACGCCGGAGGAAGCGCGGGGAGTCGATCTTCGTGCCGTCGGACAGGACGCCGAAGTGTGCGAGGCCGAGGTCGATGCCGATGGTGCGGTCGGTTGACGGCATCCGCGTCTGGTCGGCAGTGGGGTCGGTTTCGATGACGAAGGACGCGAAGAATCTGCCGGCCGCGTCCTTGATGACGGTGACCGAGGACGGTGTGGCGGGCAGGGTGCGGGACCACTTCACCTTCACGGCGCCGATCTTCGGCAGGTTCAGACGGCCACTGCCGGTGATGCTCCAGCGGGCGTTGGCGGTGAACCGGACCGACTGCCGGGCGTCCTTGCGGGACTTGAACCGGGGCGGGCCCACCTTCGGTCCCTTGCGGGTGCCGTTGAGTGAGGCGAAGAAGTTGCGGCAGGCGGTCTCGGCGTCCCGCAGGGACTGCTGCAAGACGACGGCGGAGACCTCGCCCAGCCAAGACCGCTCGGCTGTCTGCTTGGCTTCGGTGATCAGTGTCCGGGACAGCTGACCGGCCGTCGGGAACGGCAGACCTGCTGTGCGGGCGTCCTCGCGAGCGCGGACCGCGTCGTTGAACACGACGCGGGCGCACCCGAACGCCCTGGCCAGCGCGGCCTGCTGAGCGGCGTCGGGGTACAACCTGAAGGCGTACCGGAGCTGCATGACGATCACACTAGGCAAGTCGAACCCACGTCGTCACCGGGAACATGCGAGCGACCCGTCACCGTCACGAAGCAGGGTCCGGCTCCTCCGGAACGCCACCACGACGCTCCGCGTCGCGACCACAGGATTCGCTTCACCCCGGCCTGAAGGCCGGACGAATGAATCCCGGTAGCGCACGCGGGACCAGGCGACCGTCTCGTTCTGCTTGGCGCCGTCCTTGAGGCAGATGAACGACTTCACCGAGTCGACCTCGTTCTCGTGCCCCTCGTACGAGTCCGGTGCAGTGAACGCGTACAGGCTGCGGCCCGCCGCACCCGCCGTCACGTCGAACGGCGCGACGAGGGAGCCGTCGACCGTCTCGGCCGTGGGGGCGGTGCGCTGCGTCGGAAATGCGGCCTGGGCGACGGCGCCCGGCACGAACGCGCCACCCGCGACGGCGCCCGGCGTGACCGCGCCGCATCTGATCATCGTGCGCCGCGAGAACCTGGCGCGCAGGTATTCGTGCTGCTCGGCCATGCTCATGCGCTCGGTTCGACCAAGGAGTTTCCGCACACACCTGCCCGAAATCGGGCAGGTTTCTTGCGAAACCGCCGCCGGTACCCCAGGATCTACCGGGTGCACGACGAACTTGTTGATCATTTGACGCGGTCCACGCCCCTCAACCGGGGCGAGGCGCTGCGTGTGATCCAGGACGTGCTCGCCTACTTCGACGAGACGACCGAGGAATACGTCCGTCGCCGCCACCGCGAGCTCCAGGCCCAGGGCCTGGTGAACGCGGCGATCTTCGAACGGATCGAGGCGGATCTCAAATATCGGGCCGTCGCACCGCCGGAGCTTACGCTGAGGCAGCTGCGCCGCATGGTCTACGGCTGAGACCACCCGGTCCATACTGTCCACAACTGAGGAATACGTATATATGTGCGGAATCGTCGGATACATCGGGAAGCGTGACGTGGCACCCCTCCTGCTGGAGGGCCTGCAGCGCCTGGAGTACCGCGGCTACGACTCGGCCGGCATCGTCGTCACCTCCCCGAAGACGGCCGGCCTGAAGATGGTCAAGGCCAAGGGCCGGGTGCGCGATCTGGAGGCCAAGGTCCCGGCGCGCTTCAAGGGCACCACCGGCATCGCCCACACCCGCTGGGCCACCCACGGCGCCCCGTCCGACGTGAACGCCCACCCGCACCTGGACCCCGAGGGCAAGGTCGCCGTCGTCCACAACGGCATCATCGACAACGCGTCGGACCTGCGGAAGAAGCTCGAGGCGGACGGCGTCGAGTTCCTCTCCGAGACCGACACCGAGGTCCTCACCCACCTCATCGCCCGCTCCCAGGCCGAGAAGCTCGAGGACAAGGTCCGCGACGCGCTGCGCGTGATCGAGGGCACGTACGGCATCGCCGTGATGCACGCCGACTTCTCCGACCGCATCGTGGTGGCCCGCAATGGCTCCCCGGTCGTCCTCGGCATCGGCGAGAAGGAGATGTTCGTCGCCTCGGACATCGCCGCCCTGGTCGCCCACACCCGCCAGATAGTGACGCTCGACGACGGCGAGATGGCCACCCTCAAGGCCGACGACTTCCGTACGTACACCACCGAGGGCACCCGCACGACCGCCGAGCCGACCACCGTGGAGTGGGAGGCCGCGTCGTACGACATGGGCGGCCACGACACCTACATGCACAAGGAGATCCACGAGCAGGCCGACGCCGTGGACCGTGTGCTGCGCGGCCGCATCGACGACCGCTTCTCCACCGTGCACCTCGGCGGCCTGAACCTGGACGCCCGCGAGGCGCGCCAGATCCGCCGCGTGAAGATCCTCGGCTGCGGCACCTCGTACCACGCGGGCATGATCGGCGCCCAGATGATCGAGGAACTGGCCCGCATCCCGGCGGACGCCGAGCCGGCCTCGGAGTTCCGCTACCGCAACGCGGTCGTGGACCCCGACACCCTTTACGTGGCCGTCTCGCAGTCCGGTGAGACGTACGACGTGCTGGCGGCCGTCCAGGAGCTGAAGCGCAAGGGCGCTCGGGTCTTCGGCATCGTCAACGTGGTCGGCTCGGCGATCGCACGGGAGGCGGACGCCGGCATCTACGTCCACGCGGGCCCGGAGGTCTGCGTGGTGTCGACGAAGTGCTTCACGAACACCACGGTCGCCTTCGCCCTCCTCGCGCTCCACCTGGGCCGCACCCGCGACCTCTCGGTCCGCGACGGCAGGCGGATCATCGAGGGCCTGCGCAAGCTGCCCGCCCAGATCGCCGAGATGCTGGAGCAGGAGGAGGAGATCAAGAAGCTGGCCGAGCAGTATGCCGACGCCCGCTCGATGCTCTTCATCGGCCGCGTCCGGGGCTACCCGGTGGCGCGTGAGGCCTCCCTGAAGCTCAAGGAGGTCTCCTACATCCACGCCGAGGCCTACCCGGCCTCCGAGCTCAAGCACGGTCCGCTGGCGCTCATCGAGCCCGCCCTGCCGACGGTCGCCATCGTCCCGGACGACGACCTGCTCGAGAAGAACCGCGCGGCCCTGGAGGAGATCAAGGCCCGCAGCGGCAGGATCCTCGCGGTGGCCCACCAGGAGCAGGAGAAGGCCGACCACACGATCGTCGTCCCGAAGAACGAGGACGAACTGGACCCGATCCTGATGGGCATCCCGCTCCAACTCCTCGCGTACCACACGGCCCTGGCCCTGGGCCGGGACATCGACAAGCCGAGGAACCTCGCGAAGTCGGTGACGGTGGAATAGGAATTCCACCCACGGCGGAAGCGATAATTGAGCAACCCCCACGGCGAGCAAGCACCTCCGTGAGAGCGGCGCCGGTTCAGGCGCAAAAACAGACCCCCACGTGTTGCCACCAAACACGGGGGGTCCGTTCTCATCGCCGGGGCCGCCCAACGCCCCGGCGTCCGCTGCCGATCAGCCCGTGGCCGTCACACCTCGGCCGGCAGCGCGCCTGGGAAGTGCCGTCGGCCAGTGGGCCAACGCGGCGGTCGCCGCGTACCAGGCCACCGCCCCCGCCGCGACGGCGAACCAACCACCGACCTTGGCCAGGCCGTCGTTGTCGGCGAAGCGGCCGATGGCGAGAAGCACCAGGGAGACGAAGAACAACCCGTAGGCCCCCTGCCCGAGTTGGTCGCCACCCGCGAGCGTGAGGGACAGCGCCACGAGGCCGAACAGCAGCAGGAACAACCCCGCCGCATTGTCGGAGACCGACGCGTCGGCGGAAACGGCCCAGGTGAACCAGAAGGCCCCGAGGGCCACATACGCCGTACCGGCCGCGGCGTCACGGTCGCGGAGCGCCATCAGGCCGGCGACGAACAGGGCGATACCGCCCACGTACTGGGCGATTGACACGGCGTCGGCCACTGTCACGCCGTCGATCACGTCGGTGTACCCCAGCCCGAAGGCCAACAGGGTGACACCCAGGGCAAGTCGGCCGACCACGGTGGTGATTCCGCTTCCCGCAGAGACGTCGTTGTCCACGGCGGGCTCCCTTCGTGCAGATGCAGTTGTGCGGTGACCGGTATATGCCCTTCACAAGAGCACAAACACATCTACGCACGAGTAGATTTGCGCGACGCACAAAGGAAGTCGACGTTGCCCATGGTGCATCTCACCAGGGCCGACGGCGAGTTACGGAATGACAACGACGGGCCGCTTGGCCCGCTTGGCGAGCCGTCCCGCGACGGAGCCGAAGATGCGCCCCACGATGCCGTGCGTGGAGCCCACGACGATGGCGTCGGCCTCGTACTCCCGGCCCACCTCTTCGAGTTCGTGGCAGATGTCGCCGCCGCGCTCGACGAGGATCCACGGCACCTCGGCGAGGTACTCCGCGCAGGCGAGCTCGAGACCGAGGACCTCGGTCCGGTGGTCGGGAACGTCCACGAAGACGGGCGGCTCACAGCCGGCCCACACCGTGGTGGGCAGCCGGTTGGCGACGTGCACGATGATCAGGCCCGAGCGGGAGCGGTCGGCCATGCCGATGGCGTACGCGAGGGCACGTTCACTGGACGTGGAGCCGTCGAAGCCGACGACGACGCCGTGCTTGAAGGCGGGATCGCAGGTGGGGCGTGTCTCTTCCGCCGCCAGGGGATCGGCCGCCGTGGGGTCGGCGACCGGCCGCTTGCGGTCCGCGGGTTCGAAGAATTCGTGACCGGCCATGGCTGTCTCGGGGTTGTGATCCTTTATGGGTGGGGACGACAGTGTGCGGCGGAGCTGTGTCCGGGAATCATCTTCCCAACCCCATACCCCCAAGGGTACGGCGGCACGCCTCCTTAGCCCAGATCCCCCGCACGGTCCGCGCGGGTTCCCCGGAGCATGCACGAGGGGGCGCCCGTAACGCAATGGTTGCTGCGCCGTACAGGCGGTTTGCGCAGGGTTCACTCATCCACGGGCGGGCAGGTCGGCCCCGTGGGTGACCCGACCGCCGGGACGCGCGTTGTTCCCGGCGAGCCACCGCCCCAGGGAGCCTCCATGCAGCCCGCCCCGCCCTCGTCCCGCCCGGCCACCGAGGCACGCCCCGCCGAGGACACCGTGTCCGACTTCCTGCGCTGGGCGGCCTTCAGCTGTGTCCTCGTGCCGGTGGTGCTGCTCTGCCACGGCGCATCTTTCGCGGGCGCCCTCAGCGCCGCGCTCGGCCTGGCCGCCGTCACCGTCGCCTGCCGGTTCCTGCTGCGCGAATCCCAGCGCGGTGCGCGGGTCCGCCGAGGCGCACGTCACACTGGTGGAAACACACCGGTCGGCTGACCGGTTTCCGCGCACGCGCCCGTATCTTTTCAGCCAACTTCTGGCGGGCCCGCATCCCTTGCCCCGACCACCCCCCACCCCCCGTTCCACCTGCACGGAAAGGGCCTCCAGGGCCCCGCGCACCCTACGTGGATTGGCCACCGCGACAAGGCGCACTTCCCTGCACGGCCCACGAGTGCAACGCTTCGTGATCGAATGCTTCACGCCAAGTTGCCAAGTCGACAATCTGCCGGGTGGTGAACTGGCCACGCCGGCATCACGCGACACAGTAGATTCGATCTTGACTGTCTACGGCGGGGGACTCGTGCAGGACCGAGGGGAAACGTGCAGGAGCGACACAACCGAGGAGCCGCGACCACCGAGGGGGGCTTAGCAGTATGAGCCACGACTCCACTGCCGCGCCGGAAGCCGCGGCCCGGAAGCTTTCCGGGCGACGCCGCAAGGAGATCGTCGCGGTGCTGCTGTTCAGCGGCGGCCCCATCTTCGAGAGTTCCATTCCGCTGTCGGTGTTCGGGATTGACCGCCAGGACGCCGGCGTGCCGCGCTACCGCCTTCTGGTGGCGGCCGGCGAGGAAGGCCCGCTGCGGACCACAGGGGGCCTGGAACTCACCGCGCCACATGGCCTGGAAGCGATCTCGCGAGCCGGCACGGTCGTCGTGCCGGCCTGGCGTTCGATCACTTCTCCGCCACCGGAGGAGGCGCTCGACGCACTGCGCCGGGCGCACGAGGAGGGCGCCCGCATCGTCGGGCTGTGCACGGGCGCCTTCGTTCTGGCGGCGGCGGGTCTGCTGGACGGCCGCCCCGCGACCACACACTGGATGTACGCGCCGACGCTGGCCAAGCGCTACCCGTCGGTGCACGTGGATCCGAGAGAGCTGTTCGTCGACGACGGCGACGTGCTGACGTCCGCCGGTACGGCCGCCGGAATCGACCTCTGTCTCCACATCGTGCGGACGGACCACGGAAACGAGGCGGCGGGCGCGCTGGCCCGGCGACTCGTCGTCCCGCCGCGCCGGGCGGGCGGCCAGGAGCGCTACCTCGACAGGTCTTTACCCGAGGAGATCGGCGCCGACCCGCTCGCCGAGGTCGTCGCCTGGGCGCTGGAGCACCTCCACGAGCAGTTCGACGTGGAGACGCTGGCGGCGCGCGCGTACATGAGCCGGCGTACGTTCGACCGCCGTTTCCGCTCGCTGACGGGAAGCGCGCCGCTGCAGTGGCTGATCACGCAGCGGGTGCTGCAGGCGCAGCGCCTCCTGGAGACGTCGGACTACTCGGTGGACGAGGTGGCGGGCCGGTGCGGATTCCGCTCCCCCGTCGCGCTGCGGGGTCACTTCCGCCGCCAGCTGGGCTCGTCCCCGGCCGCCTACCGGGCCGCGTACCGCGCCCGCCGGCCGCAGGGCGACAGGCCGACGGACGGCGAGGCACCCGCGGCGCCGCCCGGCGGACCCGGTGCGCTGACCTCCTCCGGCGCGCAGGTCACCCTGCACCCGGAGAGCGCGGTCCCGATGCAGACCCGTCGCACACCGGCGGCCAGCACGGTCGGCCCGGGCCCGGTCTCCCCGGAGCACGCCCGCGAGGCATACATCACGAGCCGCGCGAGCGTGCCGGGGCAGCGCAGCGGGGCGTGAGCGGTTGAGGGGGTTCAGGGGCGGAGCCCCTGAACCCCCTGACCTGTGGAACGAGGGTCCGGGGGCGAGGCGCCCGGCAGCGTCCGCACAGCCAGGGGGGGCACCCGACAGACGGACGTCAGCCTTAGGGTGGACGCATGAACGATCGCATGGTGTGGATCGACTGCGAGATGACCGGCCTCTCGCTGTCCGACGACGCGCTCATCGAGGTGGCCGCCCTCGTCACCGACTCCGAGCTGAACGTGCTCGGCGAGGGCGTGGACATCGTCATCCGCCCGCCGGCCAGGGCCCTGGAAACGATGCCGGACGTGGTGCGCCAGATGCACACCGCCTCCGGCCTGCTCGACGAGCTGGCCGGCGGCACGACGCTGGTCGAGGCCGAGGAGCAGGTCCTCGCCTATGTGCGTGAGCACGTCAAGGAACCCGGCAAGGCACCCCTGTGCGGCAACTCCGTCGGCACGGACCGCGGCTTCCTGCTCCGGGACATGCCGACGCTGGAGGACTACCTCCACTACCGGATCGTGGACGTGTCCAGCATCAAGGAACTGGCCCGGCGCTGGTACCCGCGGGCCTACTTCAACAGCCCCGAGAAGAACGGCAACCACCGCGCCCTCGCCGACATCCGCGAGTCCATCGCGGAGCTGCGCTACTACCGCGAGTCCATCTTCGTACCGCAGCCGGGCCCGGACTCGGAGACCGCGAGGACGATCGCCGCGAAGCACGTACTGCCTGCTCAGCAGGTGTGACGGGGGTGCACGGAGGGGCGCCGCAAAAGCGGTGCGCGAGCACCCCTTCGGACCCTGTACACTTTTTCTCGGCCGGTCGGGGAAACCATCAAGTCCACCGCCGGTCGTGGTGGGTGTAGCTCAGCTGGTAGAGCACCTGGTTGTGGTCCAGGATGTCGCGGGTTCGAGTCCCGTCACTCACCCTGAGTAATCAGCCGGTGACCTTTCCCACAGGTCACCGGCTGATCGTCTTTCCCGGTGTCGCTCAGGACGACGCGCGCGCGACCAGTTCCGTCGCCAGCACCACCTGCCGCCGCTCCAGACCCCGGGACGCCGCCGGGCGGCGGTCGGCGATCTCCTCGAGGAGGAGGTCGATCATCCCGCGGCCCATCTCGTCGATGGGCTGGCGAACGCTGGTGAGCGGCGGGTCCATGTGACGGGCGATGGCCGAGTCGTCGTAGCCGACCAGCGCCACGTCGTCCGGGATGCGGCGGCCCGCCTCGCGCAGCACCTGGCGGGCGCCCGCCGCCATGACGTCCGAGCCGGCGAAGACCGCGTCCAGGTCGGGGCAGCGCGCCAGCAGGTTCCGCATCGCGCGGCTGCCGCCCTCCTCGGTGAAGTCGCCCGGCTCGATGAGGAGTTCGTCCACCTCGTGGCCCGCGTCGCGCAGGGCGTCGCGGTAGCCGTCGACGCGCCGCTGGGCGCCGTACACGTCGAGGCGGCCGGTGATGTGGGCGATGCGGGTGCGGCCCCGGGACAGGAGGTGTTCGGCGGCCGAGCGGGCGCCACCGTAGTTGTCGGAGTCCACCGAGGTGAGCGTCTCCGCGGCCGATCGCGGGCCGCTGATCACCGCGGGGATCTCCAGCTGGGCGAGGAGATCCGGCAAGGGATCGTCCGCGTGGACCGAGACCAGCAGGACCCCGTCCACGCGGTGCGCCGCCAGATACTGGGCCAGGCGCCGGCGCTCGCGGTCGCTGCCCGCGAAGATCAGCAGCAGCTGCATCTCCGTGTCCGACAGTTCGGCGCCCACACCTCGCAGCATGTCGGAGAAGTACGGCTCCGCGAAGAAGCGGGTCTCCGGCTCGGGGACGACCAGGGCGATCGCGTCGGTGCGGTTCGCGGCGAGGGCGCGGGCCGCCGTGTTGGGCACGTAGCCCAGCTCCGCGACGGCCGCCTCGACGGCGGCGCGGGTCGCGTCGCTGACCCGGGGCGAGCCGTTGATCACCCGGGAGACCGTTCCACGGCCCACGCCGGCGCGTGCGGCGACCTCCTCGAGGGTGGGGCGACCACCGCTCCGGCCCCGCGCTCCGTGGCTTGCCATGGGCTCCGCCTTCCCGCCGTTGTGATGTAGCTGGCCTGGAATTTAACAGTCCCGTCCTGTGCCGTGACCGTCGCCGGGGGCTGCTGAACGGGCCGATTTGTGCCGAAATGGGTCATATGGGAGCCGCACTTCGAGGTTAGCTAACAGCCCGATAACTGAACGCATCTCCCCGCGCCCCCACCCTTGACACCCCCGCTCGAACCGGCGACTCTTCAACACATCACTTGTGGGAGCGCTCCCACGGTACCTGACACATACACATCCCGCACGTTCCCCGCCCGAGCCGCAGCGTGAAACTAACGGGCCCAACAATGCAGTTGGCCGGGGGGTCGGCACGTCAGGGCAACAGGAGGACGCAATGCGAGCACGTACCCGAACCGCCCGCAAGGCGGTGGTCCTCGCGGCCGTCGCAACGCTGGGCGCCGGGCTGCTGGCCGGCTGTGCCGACGACGGCAAGGACGACGGCTCCGGCTCGTCGGACGGCGGCGGCAAGGGCAAGACCACGATCACCCTGGGACTTTTCGGAACGTTCGGCTTCAAGGAGGCCGGCCTCTACGCCGAGTACGAGAAGCTCAACCCGAACATCAAGATCGCCGAGAACGTGGTCGAGCGGAACGAGAACTACTACCCCGCACTCCTCAACCACCTCACCACCAACAGCGGCCTGCAGGACGTCCAGGCCGTCGAAGTCGGCAACATCGCCGAGATCGTGGGCACGCAGTCGAGCAAGCTCCAGGACCTGTCGAAGGTTTCGGGCGTGAAGGCGAGCAACTGGCTGGACTGGAAGTGGGCGCAGGCCACGACCAAGGACAACCAGACGATCGGACTGGGCACCGACATCGGGCCGATGGCCATCTGCTACCGCAAGGACCTGTTCCAGCAGGCCGGTCTGCCGACCGACCGCGCGGAGGTGGCCAAGCTGTGGGAGGGCGACTGGAACAAGTTCGTCTCCGTCGGCGAGCAGTACAAGGCGAAGGCCCCCAAGGGCACCACCTTCATGGACTCCCCCGGCGGTCTGATCAACGCCGTCCTCAGCAGTGAGAAGGACAGGTTCTACGACTCCTCCGGCAAGGTCATCTACAAGACGAACCCGGCCGTCAAGGCTGCCTTCGACCTGACCGCGAAGGCCGCGGAGGAGGGTCTGGTCGGCGCGCAGACGCAGTTCCAGCCGGCCTGGGACACGACGATCGCCAACAGCAAGTTCGCCGCGATGGCCTGCCCGCCGTGGATGCTCGGCTACATCAAGGGCAAGTCGAAGCCCGAGGCGGCCGGCAAGTGGGACGTGGCGCTGGCCCCGAAGTCCGGCAACTGGGGCGGCTCCTTCCTGACCGTGCCGAAGAGCGGCAAGCACGTGAAGGAGGCCGAGGCGCTGGTGGCCTGGCTCACCGCACCCGAGCAGCAGGCCAAGCTGTTCGGCGTGCAGGGCAGCTTCCCGAGCGCGCCGAGTGCGTACACCATGTCCCAGGTGACCGGTGCCAAGAACGACATGACCGGTGACGCCCCGATCGGCACGATCTTCGCCGAGGCGGCCAAGGCCATTCCGGTCCAGACGATCGGCCCCAAGGACCAGATCATCCAGCAGGGCCTGACGGACAACGGCGTCATCCTCGTGACGAAGGGCAAGTCGCCCGAGGAGGCTTGGCAGACGGCCACCAAGACCATCGACAACAACCTGGAGAAGTGACCGGTATGGCCACCCGGCACGACACCGCCGCGCCCCCCGCGAAGGAGGGGGGCGCGGCCCCGGGCCGTCCGCCCGCCGACGCCGTACCCGCGGACAAGGACCATCGGCGCCGGGCCCGGCTGTCCCGCCGCTGGCAGCGGGACGTGCGCTGGAGCCCGTACGCCTTCGTCTCCCCGTTCTTCCTGCTGTTCGTCGCGTTCGGCCTGTTCCCGTTGATCTACACCGCGTGGGCCTCGCTGCACACGGTGGAGCTGACGGCGCCGACGGACATGGAGTGGGCGGGGATGCGCAACTACACGCGGATCTTCGACGACGACTTCTTCTGGAACGCGGCGAAGAACACCCTGACCATCGGCATCATCTCGACGGTCCCGCAGCTGCTGATGGCGATGGGCCTCGCGCACATCCTCAACTACAAGCTGCGTGCCTCGACCTTCTACCGGGTCGTGATGCTCGCGCCGTACGCCACCTCGATCGCAGCCGCCTCCCTGGTGTTCGTGCTGCTCTTCGGCCGTGACTACGGCATGATCAACTGGGCGCTGCACTTCTTCGGCATCGACGCGATCGACTGGCAGAACGACAAGTGGCCCTCGCAGATCGCGGTTTCGTCGATCATCGTCTGGCGCTGGACCGGCTACAACGCGCTGATCTACCTGGCGGCGATGCAGGCGATCCCGCAGGATCTGTACGAGTCGGCGGCCCTGGACGGCGCCAGCCGCTGGCAGCAGTTCATCCATGTGACGCTGCCGTCGCTGCGGCCGACGATCCTGTTCACGTGCGTCGTCTCGACGATCGGCGCGAGCCAGGTCTTCGGCGAGCCGCTCCTCTTCGACGCCAACAAGGGCGCGTCCGGCGGAGCGGAGCACCAGTTCCAGACGCTCGGCCTGTACCTGTACGAGCAGGGCTGGGTGAACCAGCATCTGGGCCGGGCCTCGGCGATCGCCTGGACGATGTTCCTGATCCTCATCGTGGTCGGGATCGTCAACTACGTCATCTCGCGCCGGCTGCGCGCCAGTTCCTAAGGAGTTCCGGCCGTGACGACGACCCTGACGAAACCCGCGGACGCCGCTCCCGAGGAGCCACGGCGCGTCCGCCGTCCCAAGTCCGCGCGTGCGGGCGGCCAGATGCACGCGGGCCCCATCGCGTACGTCATCCTCGCCCTGTTCAGCATGGTTTCGCTGTTCCCGCTGGTGTGGACGGCGATCGCAGCCTCGCGCGACAACCAGCGGCTGGCGGAGAGCCCGCCGCCCTTCTGGTTCGGCTCGAACCTCTTCGACAACCTCGACATCGCCTGGAACGACGCCAATCTGGGCGAGGCGTTCGTCAACACGACGTTCGTGGCGGGCGTCTCGGCGGCGACGATCGTGTTCCTGTCGACGATCGCCGGTTTCGCCTTCGCCAAGCTGCGCTTCCGGGGCCGTAACGCCATGATGCTGATCGTGATCGGCACGATGATGGTGCCGCCGCAGCTCAGCGTGATCCCGCTGTACATGATGGTCGCCAGGCTCGACTGGACCGACCAGCTGCAGGCGGTGATCTTCCCCTCGCTGGTGAGCGCGTTCGGTGTGTTCTTCATGCGGCAGTACCTGCTCCAGGCCCTGCCCGACGAGATCATCGAGGCGGCGCGGGTGGACGGCGCGAGCAGCTGGCGCGTGGTGTGGCACGTGGTGTTCCCCGCCGCACGTCCTGCGATGGCCGTGCTCGGCATGCTGATGTTCGTCCAGACGTGGAACGACTTCCTGTGGCCGTTCCTGGTCCTCACCCAGAGCGGCAACCCGACCGTGCAGGTCGCGGTCGCGGGCCTCGGCCGCGGGTACACCCCCGACCAGTCGCTGATCATGGCGGGCGCGCTGCTCGGCACTCTGCCGCTGCTGCTGGTCTTCGCGATCTTCGGCAAGCAGATCGTGGGCGGCATCATGCAGGGCGCCGTGAAGGGCTGACGCACCCTCCCTCATGTCCTCGGGGGCCGGGTCACCGCCGCCTCGGCCCCTTCCTCCCCCTCCTCTTCCCCTCCCTTCCCCCCTCTTTCCTTCCGTCGGTCTCGACGACCACCAATGGGAGCGCTTCCATGCCTGAGCCCGTTACCCCGGTGACCTTTCCTCCCGCCTTCCTCTGGGGCGCCGCGACGTCCGCGTACCAGATCGAGGGGGCGGTGCGGGAGGACGGCCGCACCCCGTCGATCTGGGACACCTTCAGCCATACGCCGGGAAAGACGGTCGGCGGCGAGACCGGTGACATCGCTGTCGACCACTACCACCGCTACCGCGACGACGTGGCGCTGATGGCCGAGCTGGGCCTGACCGCGTACCGCTTCTCGATCTCCTGGTCCCGGGTCCAGCCGACCGGCCGCGGCCCGGCCGTGCAGGTGGGCCTGGACTTCTACCGCCGTCTGGTGGACGAGCTGCTGGCCGCAGGCATCAAGCCCGCCGTCACGCTGTACCACTGGGACCTGCCCCAGGAGCTGGAGGACGCGGGCGGCTGGCCGGAGCGCGACACGGCGTACCGCTTCGCCGAGTACGCGCAGATCGTCGGCGAGGCGCTGGGCGACCGCGTGGAGCAGTGGATCACGCTCAACGAGCCGTGGTGCAGCGCGTTCCTGGGCTATGCGTCCGGGGTGCACGCGCCGGGCCGTACGGACGCGGCGGCCTCACTGAAGGCGGCCCACCATCTCAACCTGGCGCACGGGTTGGGCGCGTCGGCCCTGCGCTCGGTGATGCCGGCCCGCAACACGGTCGCGATCAGCCTCAACTCCTCCGTCGTACGGCCCCTTTCGCAGGACCAGGCGGACCTGGCGGCGGCCCGGAAGATCGACGACCTGGCCAACGGGGTCTTCCACGGCCCGATGCTGCACGGGGCGTACCCCGAGACGCTGTTCGCGGCGACGGCGTCGTTGACGGACTGGTCGTACGTCCTGGACGGCGACGTACAGACGATCAACCAGCCGCTGGACGCACTGGGGTTGAACTACTACACCCCCGCTCTGGTCTCGGCACTGGAGACGACGGCGAAGGGCCCGCGCGCGGACGGCCATGGGGCGAGCGAGTTCTCACCGTGGCCGGGCGCGGACGACGTGGCGTTCCATCAGACCCCCGGCGACCGCACGGAGATGGGCTGGACGATCGACCCGACGGGCCTGCACGAGCTGATCATGCGCTACGCGAGGGAGGTCCCGGGCCTGCCGCTGTACATCACGGAGAACGGTGCGGCCTACGACGACAAGCCCGACCCCGACGGCCGTGTTCACGACCCGGAGCGGATCGCCTACCTGCACGGTCACCTCTCGGCGGTGCGCCGGGCGATCACCGACGGCGCGGACGTCCGCGGTTACTACCTCTGGTCGCTGATGGACAACTTCGAGTGGGCGTACGGCTACGACAAGCGCTTCGGCGCGGTGTACGTCGACTACGCCACCCTGGAGCGCACGCCGAAGTCGAGCGCGCGCTGGTACGGAGAGGCGGCGCGGACGGGGGCGTTGCCGGTGGTCGAGGGGGTGTAGGGCCCGGGGGATCGACCGGGACCGGTCGGGGGGCCGGTCACGGTGGATGAGTCGGGGGACGGGGCGCGGCACGCGGAGGGGACGGGGCGCGGCACGCGGAGGGGACGTGCCGCCCCGCATGTCGTCCGCACCGCGACCTACCGAACCCTGCCCCGCAGCGCCCAGGACGACGACGGGCCCCTCAGCCGCGCGGCTCCCGCACCACCACGACCTCCCCCGGCGGGACGCTCACCGTGCCGCCCGTCACCGGCTTGCCCGTCAGGAGTTCGACCGCGTCCGCAGCGACCGCCACCTCCGCGCCGTTGCCGGCGTGGTCGATGAGGAAGAGGTAGTCGGCGTCCGCACCGCGCCGCAGCACTGCCTCCACCCCCTCCGGCGTCACCCGGACCGGCTCCACGCCCGCCTCCGTGCGGATGCGGTCCAGGAGTGCGGCCAGCGTTGCCGGATCCGGTCGGGTTGCCAGGTACCAGGCCGTGCCCGTGCCGTACGCGTGACGGGTGACCGCCGGGCCGCCCGTCAGCACGCCTGACGTGTACGACTCCACCGTCTCCGCGCCGGCCGGGCTCACCCGCTCCGACCACAGCGATGCCGTGCCGCCCCCGCTCAGGTCCAGCGTCTCCCCCGGCAGCAGCGGGAACAGTTCGTCCGTCCGTACGCCCAGTGCCTCCCGGAACGCGCCCGGGTAACCGCCCAGCCGGACATGGCAGTTCTCGTCGACCGCGCCGCTGTGGAAGCCGACGGCCAGCGTGCCGCCGCGCTCCGCGAATCCCGTCAGGTTCGCCGCGCCCGCGTCGTCCACCAGGTACAGGCTCGGCGCCAGGACCAGGCGGTACGGGGACAGATCCGCGTCCGGGCGGACGAAGTCCACCGCGACGCCCGAACGCCACAGGGGCTCGTACCAGGCCCGGACCAGCTCCGCGTGCCGGACCAGCTCGCTCGGCTGGGAGGGGAGTTCGACGGCCCAGCGGGCGTCCCAGTCCCAGACGACGGCCACCTCGGCGACGCCCCTGCTGCCGCGCACCTCGGCCAGGGCCTTCAGGTCCGCGCCGAGCGCCATCACGTCCCGCCAGATCCGGCTGTCCGTCCCGGCGTGCGGCAGCATCGCCGAGTGCCACTGCTCGGCGCCCGCCTTCGCCGCCCGCCACTGGAAGTACGCGATGCCGTCCGCGCCGTGCGCCACATGGGCCAGCGCGTTGCGGCGGAGCTCGCCGGGACGCTTGGCCCGGTTGACCGGCTGCCAGTTCACCGCACCCGTGGAGTGTTCCATCAGCAACCATGGCGCGCCGCCCGCCAGGGAGCGCACCTGGTCGCCGCTCAACGCCAGGTCGATCTCCGACTCGGGATCGGTGGACTGGAGGTAGTGGTCGTTCGAGACGATGTCCAGCTCCGGGGCCCAGCGCCAGTAGTCCAGGGCGTCGAAGTTGTGCATCACCATGAAGTTGGTGGTGGCGGGGAGGTCCGGGGCCGCCGCCAGCAGCACCTCACGCTCCGCCTTGCACAGCGACAGCAGTTCGTCACTGCAGAAGCGGCGCCAGTCCAGCCGGTGCGTCGGGTTCGGGACCGCGCCCGTCGCCCGCGGCGGCAGGATCTCGTCCCAGTCGTAGTACCACTGGCTCCAGAACCGTGTGCCCCAGGCCTCGTTCAGCGCCCCCAGGTCGTCCGCGTACTTCGCCCGCAGCCACCGGCGGAAAGCGGCCGCGCTCTCGTCGCAGAAGCACTCCGCGTTGTGGCAGCCGTACTCGTTGTGGACGTGCCACATCACCACCGCGGGGTGGCCGGCGTAGCGCCGCCCCAGCTCACCCGCGATGCGCAGGGCCGCCGTCCGGTAGGCCGGGCTGCTCGGGCAGAACGTCTGGCGACTGCCGTACGACAGCGCCCGGCCGTCCTTGTCGACCGGCAGCGCCTCCGGGTGGGCCTTGAAGAACCAGGCGGGGGGCGCGGCCGTCGGGGTCGCCAGGTCGGCGGCGATGCCGTGGGCGTACAGCATGTCGAGGACCCGGTCCAGGAGGGAGAAGTCGTACTCGCCCTCCTTCGGTTCGAGGAGCGCCCACGAGAAGATGCCGACGCTGACCATCGTCACCCCGGCCTCGCGCATCAGGCGCATGTCCTCGGCCCAGACCTCCTCGGACCACTGCTCGGGGTTGTAGTCACCGCCGTACGCGATGCCGGGGACCTTCAGTTCGCGGCTCACTCGGCGGCTCCCGAGAGGAGGCGGCGAGTCGTGGAGACTCCCCACTCGTCCAGTGACAGCAGGCGGTCGCTCGACGCCATCAGTCCGCCCGTCGCCTTGACGTGCGCCGCCCACTGCTCCCGGGTCTCCACCGCGGGGCGGGCCATCAGGCAGTCGGGGTCGTTGACCCAGAGGCGGCCGTGCTGCCACTGGCGTCCGGCGCCGGTGAACTCGGCCGGGTCCTGGCCGGGCTGGCTGTAGTCGCCGGCCTCGGGGAGGCGGTGCGGCGCCGTGTCCGGGCTGACGCGCATCGCGTCGAACAGGCCGATCGACGGGAGGATCGGCGCGCCGCAGCCCAGCAGGTACGCGTCATCGCCGATCGCCTCGCGGATCAGCGCGATGCCCTCGCGGTACGCCGTCAGGGCGTCCGCCGGGGAGTGCCGTACGCCGTCCAGCGCGCCCGCGTACAGGAAGTCGACCTTGAAGTAGTCGTAGCCCTCGGCGCGCAGGGTCCGGAAGACCTCCGTCAGGTACGCCGCCGCCTCCGGGTGCGTGGTGTCCAGGACTCGCAGGTCGTGGCCCCAGTTGCGGCCGGCGTGCGCGAAGCCGCCCGCCGTGTCCCGGACCAGCCAGTCCGGGTGCTCGGTGGCCAGGTCGCTCGCCGGGTCCACCAGGAACGGTGCCGTCCAGATACCCGCCCTGCGGCCCCGCGCCCGGATGGCGTCCGCGATCCCGGCACGGGAGCGGAAGCGGCCCGAGAGGGTGAGCCAGTCGCCCAGCGCCTTCTGGTAGCCGTCGTCGATCTGGACGACGTCGATGGGCAGGTCGAGGGTGTCCATCGCACGGAGGTTCTCGTGGATGTCGTCCTCGGTGACCGCGGTGAAGTACTCGTACCAGGAGCACCAGACAGTGGGCGCCGGGCGGGGCGCCTCGACCCCGAGACCCAACGCCCAGTCCGCCAGCACCGACTGGATGTCCGTGCCCGTCCACTCCTTGACCGGGCCGTCGGCGCTGACGTGCGCCACGCCGTCCGTCACGACGAGCCGGACGGACGGCACCTCACGGGTCGGATCCACCGCCGCCCACAGCCGGACCGGTGAGCCGTCGCCCGGGTCGAGCGCGAGCAGGCCCTCGCCCTGGAAGGTGCCGGCGGGGACGGTGACGCCCGGCCGATAGCAGACCGTCGCCCAGTTGCCGTTGGTCGGGCGGTACGGCGTCGCGTCGAGGGCGTAGGCGCCGCTGGGGCTCCAGGACTGCCAGCCCTCCTCGTGGACACGGGCACGGCCCGGGTCCACGGGCACGGAGGCGACGGGGGTGAAGAGGTGGTGCACTGAGATCTCTTTCACGGAAAGGGGCCGAGCTGCCTGTCGAGGCGTCAGCCCTTGTTGGCGCCGAGGGTGAGGCCGCTGACGAACTGGCGCTGGAGCGCGAAGTACACGATCAGCGTGGGGATGGCGGTGAGCAGGGCGCCGGCGGCGACCAGGTTGGGGTCGGTGAAGTACTGGCCGGAGAGGTTGTTCAGGGCCGAGGTGATGGGCATGTTCTCGCCGGTGGAGATCAGCACGATGGCCCAGAAGAAGTCGTTGTAGATCCAGATGGACAGCAGGGTGGCCAGGGCGGCCATGGCGGGCTTGCACAGCGGCAGCACGATCTGCCAGTACATCCGCCATACCGAGGCCCCGTCGACCAGGGCGGCCTCGGTCAGCTCGTGCGGCAGCATGCGCATGTAGTTGCTCAGGACGAAGGCGCAGAAGCCGGACTGGAAGGCGATGTGGATGAGGACCAGGCCGAGGGCGGAGTCGTAGAGCTTGCCGCTCATGGTGATGCCGGGCAGGTCGATGAGCAGGTACATGCGGTACAGCGGGGTGATGATGACCTGCTGCGGGAGGAGGTTGCCGGCGGTGAAGACCAGCAGCAGGAAGATGTTGAGGCGGAAGTCGAAGCGGCTGACGTAGAAGGCGACCATCGACGACAGGAACAGCGTCAGCAGCACGGCGGGCACCGCGATGAGCAGCGTGTTGCCGAAGTAGTGCAGCATGTCGGACTGCTCGAAGGCGTTGGTGAAGTTGTCGAAGGTCAGCTTGTCCGGCCAGGAGACGTAGCCCTTGTTGCTGGTCTCCGCGTACGGGCGCAGGGCCGCGAAGATCGCCCACAGCAGCGGGCCGAGCCAGGCCAGCGCGGTGACGACGAGGAACACGTGCAGCAGGACCCGGGCCGGACGGAGGGGGGTGCGCTGCCGGCCGAGCGCGGCGGTGGGGGTGCTCACGCTTGCCGCTCCTTCCGGAAGGTCGCGATCAGGTACGGGATGATCACGGCGAGGGAGATCACCAGGAGGACGACGGCGATCGCGGAGCCGTATCCGATCCGGCTGGACTCGCCGATGATGTTGTTGGTGATCAGGATGGAGAGCAGTTCGGTGCCCTGGGCGCCCTTGTTGAACACGAAGACCAGGTCGAAGGCGCGCAGCGCCTCGATGATGGTGACGACCAGGACGACGGTGTTGGTGGGGCGCAGGGTGGGGAAGACGACGTTTTTGAAGGTCTGCCACTCATTGGCGCCGTCGAGGGCGGAGGCCTCGCGCAGGGCCGGGTCGACGCCCTTGAGGCCGGCGAGGTAGAGGATCATCATGTAGCCGGTGTGCCGCCAGGACGCGGCGACCAGGACGGCCCACAGGTTGAGGTCGGGGTCGCCGATCCAGTCGATGTAGTGGCCGGGTTCGTTGGCGCCGATGAGGCTGTTGATCAGGCCGGTGTCGGGGTTGTAGATCAGCTGCCAGACGAATCCGATGACGGCCAGGGACATCACGACGGGCAGGAAGAACGCGGTCTGGTAGACCCGGCTGAAGCGGATCTTCTTGTCCAGCTGGACGGCCAGGAACAGGCCCATCGGGGTGGGGATCAGGATCAGCGCGACGAACCAGATGATGTTGTGCTGGACGGCCGGCCAGAACTGCGGGTTGTCGCTGAACAACTGCTTGAAGTTGTCGAAGCCGACCCACTTGATGGAGTCGAAGCCGATGCCGTCCCAGGTGGTGAAGGCCAGGGCGATCGAGGCGATGGCGGTGACCCAGACCAGGGCCACGTGCAAAACCGTGGGCACGCCCGCCATGAAGGCGAGCGTGATGCGGTCACGGCGGGTCAGCAGGCGCTGGTGGCCCTGCGGGACCCGCTTCTTCTCAGGCGCGTGGCCCGGAGGCGGCACGGCTGCCGCCTCCGGGCTCTTCGTGGTCGTCTCGGAGGTCATGCGGAGGCGAAGATCGTCTTCTTCTGGCGCTCGATCGAGGACAGCAGGCTGTCGACGCCCTTGGGGTTCTGGAGGAACTTCTGCAGACCGGGCTGCATCACCGTGGAGGTGAAGTCCGGGCGGGAGTCGCGGTCCATGAACTGCGTCAGGGACTTGGCCTGGCCGATCATCTCGAACGCCTTCTTCTGCAGCGCCGAGTACGCGGAGGTGTCGGCCTTGTTGGAGGCGGCCACCACGCTCGGGTCGCCCTTGAGGTAGAGCTCCTCGGCCTGCGGGGTGCCCAGGAACTCCAGCAGCTTCGCGACGCCGTCCTTGTTCTTCGGGGCCTTGCTGACCATGAAGCCGTCGGTGGGCGCCTCGACGGTGTCCTGACCGAACTGCGAGTTGATCTCCGGGAAGGCGAAGAAGTCGAGGTCGTCCAGGTCGGCCTTGTTGGTGAACTGCTGCGCCACGAACGTTCCCAGCAGGTACATGCCGGCCTTCTTCGACACCAGCGTCTGCGCGGCGTCCTGCCAGGTGCGGCCCATGAACCCGTCCTGGTGGTAGGGCAGCAGCTCGGCCCAGTGGTCGAAGACCGCCTTGACCTTGGCGTCCGTCCAGGCGGCCTTGCCCGCCATCAGCTCGACATGGAAGTCGTAGCCGTTGAGCCGGAAGTTGATCTGGTCGAAGGTGCCCATCGCCGGCCAGGCGTCCTTGTCACCGAACGCGATCGGGACCAGGCCGTCCTTCTTCATCTGCTTGCACAGCGCCACCAGCTCGTCCCAGGTGGTGGGGACGGTGTAGCCCTTGGCCTGGAAGACGCTCTTGCGGTAGAAGATCGCCCACGGGTACGTGGTCATCGGCACGAAGTAGTACTTGCCGTCCGCGCCCTTGGACAGCTTCTTCATCGCCTCGGGGAAGTTGCCCCCGATCTTCTCCCACACGTCGTCGATCGGCGAGGCGAGGTTCTTGGCCGCGAAGAACTGCATGCGGTAACCGGCGAACCACTTGAACACGTCGTCCGGGGTGCCCTGCAGATACGAGTTGATCTGCTCCTGGAAGGTGTTGTGGTCCTTCGTGTTCACCTTGGCGGTGATGCCGGACTGCTTCTTGAAGTCCGCGTAGACATCCGCGTACGCCTTCTTCGGCACGGCGTCCGAGTCGTTGGAGCCAACACTGACGGTCTTGGGGTCCGAGGCGCTGCTGCTGCCGCCGCAGGCGCTCAGCAGCGGTATGCCGGCGCCGAGGACGGCGGCCCCGCCCATGCCGCGCAGCAGGGTGCGGCGGCTCGGTGCGGGGAGGGACGGACCGGAAGGAGAAAGGTCATGCATGAACGGCTCCTGACGACAGGGTTCGGGTCATGATGCGTCGCGCCACAGTCGGTCGGAACCGACCAGAAACCAACGTGACCGAACATGGTGGCGTAATGACAGCCCTTCGTTCGGTACCCCGTCAACACCTCGCGCCTTCATTTGTCGAAACGTAATCGACATCACCGCGCACCCCCACGGAAACGATCAAGAAGCAACACGGGACGCGCGGCCGGTTGGCCGTGCGTCCCGTGCTCCCGAGGGCAGTGCGGTCTAGCCGAGGGCGCCGAATGCCCTGGAGAAGGCGAAGGCGTCCTGGAGGATCGAACTGCAGGTCGCGTCCGCGGAGTTCTTCGCGCCACCGGGGCACTGCTTGTCGCGGCCGGCGGACCACATCGACAGCCAGCCGAGACCCTTCGCTTTCGCGAAATCGACGAGTTGGGCCGCGTCGTCGACCTTGAAGATCTCGGACGCGACGTCGTTGACGCCGATCATCGGAGTGACGGCCACGGCCTTCCAGGCGGCGCTTTCGGAGAGGCCGAGAACACTCTTGATCTGGGCCTGAGTTGCCGTGGCGGCCTGCTCGGCATAGGTACCCATGTCGCCGCTGTACGCGGGGCCGTAGTCCATCGCCATGATGTTGACGGTGTTGATCTTCACACCGTTGGACCTGGCGTTCGCCAGGAGGTTCACACCGTCCTGGGTCAGGCCCTCCGGCATGACCGGGAGCGTGAAGGAGACGTCCAGGTTCGGATGCTGCTGCTGCAGCTTCGCGATCGCCTGGGCCCGGCGTGTGTTCGCAGCCGTGTCGGGCAGCGCGCCGCCCTCCACGTCGAAGTCGACCTTGGTGAGGTTGTAGGCGTCCACGGCCTTGCCGTACGCCGTCGCCAGCGCGTCCGCCGACGAGCAGGTAGTGGCCAGCTCGGAGCCGGCGGCCCCGCCGAAGGAGACGCGGACGTCGCCGCCCTTGGCCCGCAGGGCGCCTATCTGGGACGCCACACCGTCACTGCCGAGGTCGGTGACCCCGCCCCACTTCGGGGTGCAGCCGCCCCCGTCGGTGATGAAGGCGAGGTTGTAGTTCTTCACGCCGGTCGCGGCGGCGCTCGCGAGCAGGTCGAAGGCCGGGTAGAGAGAGGTGTCGACGTACGGGGCGAAGCCGGCGGACGCGGGTGTGCCGGTGCCGGGGCTCTGGGAGGGGGAGGCCGTGGGGGTGGGCTTGACCGTGGGGGTCGCGGTCGGGGTCGCCGACTGGGTCGGGCGGCCGCTCGGCTCGGGCGTCGCGCCGTCGTCCGCGGAACACTTCGCACCGCCGATGAGACAGCCGGTCGGGTTGCCGGTGCCGTTGACGACGAAGCCGACGGTGACCGACTCGCCGGCGGACAGCCCGTCCGTGTCCCACTTCGGCGGCTTCACGGTGACATGCTGCCCGCTGACGCTCGACTCGGCGTTCCACAGCGAGCTCAGCCTCGAGCCCGACGGCAGGTCGAACTCCAGCGTCCAGTCCTTCTGCGTCGCGCCACTGTTGTTCGTGACGACGTACTGCGCGGTGTAGCCCGTCGACCAGTCACTGGTCCTGGTGTACGCGGCGCCGACGCCGGCCGCCTGCGCGGTGCCGGTGAGCAGGACCGCACCGCCGCCCACGACGGCCGCGGCGACGACACCGCCGATCACCTTGTTCCTGCCACTGACCTTGCGCCGGTGCGTGCTCATCGCCTGCCTGCCTTCGCTGCTCACGGGGTTCCCGGGGATGGGATGCGGCAGCACGCTAGCGATCCGGAATCGGGCAATTCCCGTCAACCGGACGGGCGTTGGCGATCTTATGGCGCGCTTAAGGAAGGGATCGGGGACGGTTAAAGGTAGAGACCAATTCGGGGCTCAGCGCACGCCCGCACCACGCCTGCGACGGCGGACGGAGCCCCGGTGCCCCCGCCGCAGGGGCGCTCGCTCGCGCCCGTCCAGCTGGATCCATATCCGCACCTCGGTACCGCCGAGCACCGACGACCCGATCCGCACGTCCCCGCCCGTCGACTCCGCGAGCCGGCGCACGATGTCCAGGCCCAGCCCGGTGGACCCGTCGCTCCCCGACCCCCGCCCGCGCGCCATCGCCGCCGCCGGATCCGGGATCCCCGGCCCCGCGTCGGACACGAGCACGATCACCGCGTCGTCGCCGTTGTGCACGTCGACCGCGAAGGCCGTGCCCTCGGGGGTGTGCCGGAAGACATTGCCGAGCAGCGCGTCCAGTGCGGCCGCGAGGTCGGCGCGGGCCACGGGTATGCGCACCGGCCGTTCGACGCCCGCCACCCGCACCTTGCGGCCCTCGTCCTCCGCGAGCGCCGACCAGAACGCCATCCGCTCCCGGACCACCTCGGCCGCGTCGCAGCCGGCTCCCGGCCCGGCGGCCGCGGTCTGCGGCTTGGCCTCCCGGGCCGTACGGATGATCGTGTCCACCTCGCGCTCCAGCTGCGCGACCGCGGCCCGGGTCTGCTCGGCGGCGGAAGTGTCGCCGAGCGAGGCGGCGTTGAGCCGCAGCACGGTGAGCGGCGTACGCAGCCGGTGCGACAGATCGGCGGCCAACTCCCTCTCATTGGCGAGGAGTTGTACGACCTGGTCGGCCATGGAGTTGAACGCGACCGCCGCGAGCCGCAGTTCGGTCGGCCCCTCCTCCGGCACCCTCGCCCCCAGCTTGCCCTCCCCCAGCTCGTGCGCGCCCTCGACCAGCCGTTGCGCCGGCTGCACCATCCGCACGCCCAGCCGGTCGGCGACGGCGACCGAGCCGACGATCAGCGCGACGCCGACCGCGGCGAGCACCGCCCAGGCCGTGTACACACCGTTGCTGACCTCGGACTCGGGGACGAACACCTCGACGACGACGGTCCCGAAGCTCAGCGCGACGGGCTGCAGCAGGCTGGAGCCGCCGGGTACGGAGGTGGTCGAGGCGCGCCCCAGCTTCCGCACGGCCGCGATGTCCTCGTCGGCGGAGCGCTGCCGGCCGAGGTCGAAGGCCGCCTTGCCGCCGCTCGCCGGTATGTGCACGGCCATCCCGTCGTCGGAGCCCGCCGAGGCGACGACCCGCTCCAACTGGTCGCGGTCGGTGGTGATGGACAGCGCGGGGACGACGACCGCGGCCTCCCGCTCCGCGTTGGAGAAGGCACGGTCGCGGGCCATCTCCTTGATGACGAGTCCGAGCGGGACCGCGAAGGCGACCACGACCATCGTCGTGACCGCCAGACAGACCCTGACCAGTGCCCATCTCATGGCGACAACTCCACTCCCCCGGGCGGCTCCAGCTTCACTCCGACTCCGCGCAGGGTGTGCAGATAGCGCGGCCGCGCGGCCGTCTCGCCCAGCTTGCGCCGCAGCCAGGACAGATGGACGTCGATGGTCTGGTCGTCGCCGTACGACTGCTGCCACACCTCGGCGAGCAGTTCCCTGCGGGGTACGACGACACCTGGCCGGCCGGCCAGGAAGGCGAGCAGGTCGAACTCGCGGCGCGTGAGGTCGAGGCGCACACCGTCGAGTTCGGCCTGGCGGCGCAGCGGGTCGACGGTGAGGCCGCCGACGCGCAGGACGGTGGACGGCGGGCCCTCTCCGGCGGCGGTACGGGACCGCCGCAGGACGGCCGCCATGCGCGCCGACAGGTGCTCGACCGAGAACGGCTTGGTCAGGTAGTCGTCCGCCCCGGCGTTCAACAGCCGGACGATCTCCGTCTCGTCGTCCCGCGCGGTGGCGATGATCACCGGTACGTCCGTGATGCCGCGCAGCATCTTCAGGGCCTCGGACCCGTCGAGATCGGGCAGTCCGAGGTCCAGGATGACGACGTCGAAACGGAAATGGGCGACCTCGCGCAGCGCCTCCAGTGCCGTACCCACACTGCGCACCGTGTGCGCGGCGTCGGTCAGATGCCGGATCAGCGCCGAGCGTACGAACTGGTCGTCCTCGACCACGAGCACACTTGCCATGCGCCGCACCGTACGCCATGCCGGCGGACCCGGCCGGAGCCTGTGGACAACTCCCGTCCTGTGGACAACCGGTGGGCATCGACGGGACACCCGTGGGGCGCGTGAGGCAGTATGGCCCGCGATGCGCAGAGGACTCGTACACGTACTGGCTTGGTCGCTCGCCACGGGCGCGGCGGTCACGCTGTCGTGGTGGGGCGTCCACACGGTGATGGCGGGCACGGCGTACGACCCGCCGCGCGCCCTGCCGATCGCGGCCGGCGGCGCGACCACACAGGAGTCGAAGCCACTGGCCTCGGCGACGGCGCGCCCGTCCCCGTCGAAGAGCCCGTCGGCGAAGCCCAGCCCGCCGCCCGCGGCACCCTCGAAGACGGCGCCCGCGAGCCCCTCCCCCACCGCCTCCGGCCAGGTGAAGAGCTACGACACCGACGGCGGGCGGGTCGTCTTCGACCTCGGGAAGACCTCCGCGACGCTCGTCTCCGCAACGCCGGGGACGGGCTGGTCGATGCAGGTGTGGAGGACCGAGACATGGATCCGCGTGGAGTTCGGTTCGGGCGCGGACCGGGTGTCGGTGTTCTGCACGTGGCACGACGGACCGCCGCGGGTGGAAGTGGGCAACTACTAGTACAACTACTAGTACCTACCGGGCCGGTTCGGGCACCTCACGCACGAGGAACACGTCCACCGGATCCTCGGTCTCGAGGGTGAAGCCGTGCCGCTCGTACAACCGCCGGGCCGCGCTGCCCCGCAACACGTTCAACCGGACCCGGACGCCGTCGCGGTCGCACCGCTCGAGCAGCGCCCGCAGCACCCCGGAACCGATGCCCCGGCCCTGCAGGCCCGGGTCCAGAAGGAAGTGCTCCAGCCAGTGCGCGTCCCCGTCCGGCCGCAGCGCCACGCACCCGGCGAACGCGCCGCCCACCTCGATCACCCAGGTGTGCGCCGGCTCGAACCGGTCCCGCAGTCGCTGCCGCACCCGCTCCTCGTCGTACCGCCCGAGCCGCTCCAGATCGGCTCGCATCACGACGGCACGCAGTTCGACGGCCGCCTCGAGATCCTCCGCGGAAGCGGGTCGTATCTCCCAGTCCAGCATGATCGCGATGCTAACGGAACACCGAGGGCGGAGGGGCCGGGGAAGCGACCGCCGACGCGTCCGTCACGGGTACGGCTCCTCCGGTGAAGTCGGTGAGCGCGTGGCCGTGCTCGACGCGGCCCGGGTGCGGGTCGGAGGCGGCGCGGCGGGTGAGCTCGGCGACCGGGAGGGGCAGGTCGCAGGCGACGAGGACCGCGTTCCCGAACCGCTTGCCGCGCAGCACGGCCGGGTCGGCGACCAGGGCGAGTTCCGGGAATCGGGCGGCGGCGGTGGCGATCTGGCCGCGCAGGTGGGCGAGCGGGGGGCCGTCGGCGAGGTTGGCGGCGTAGAGCCCGCCGGGCCTGAGCGCCCTGCGCACCTCGTCGAGGAACTCGGTCGAGGTCAGGTGGGCCGGCGTGCGGGCCCCGCTGAACACATCGGCGATGACGAGATCGGCCCAGCCGTCGGGCACCCTGCCGAGCCCTTCCCGCGCGTCCACCGACCGCACGCGTATCCGGGCGTTCGGCTCCAACGGCAACTCCCGCCGGACCAGTTGGACGAGTGCCGCGTCCCGTTCGACGACCTGCTGGGTGGAGCGGGGGCGGGTGGCGGCGACGTACCGCGCGAGTGTGAGGGCGCCGCCGCCGAGGTGCACGGCGTGGACCGGCTTTCCGGGCGGTGCGGCGAGATCGATGACATGCCCGAGCCGCCGCTGGTACTCGAAGGAGAGAAACGCCGGATCATCGAGATCGACATGTGACTGCGGCGCCCCGTCGATCAGCAGCGTCCAGGCCCGCCCCCGCTCCCGATCCGGTATCAGCTGCGCAAGCCCGCCTTCGACGGTCTCGGAGACGGCAACATCGACACCCCGCCCACGCCGAGAACTCCTGACCTTTCCCACCCACCCATTCTCGCAAGGCCGGGGCAGTAGTGCTCAGCCACCGCGTGTGCCCCCAGGGGCGATGGAGGTCAGCCGCAGCACCGGGCACCCGAAAAGTCACCTCAGCAACAATTGTCCGCCGCCTCGATCAACCTCGCCGCCTCCCCCAACGCCGCCCGCAACACCGCAGGATCCGTCGCCGGATCCGCCTCCTCCGGCGGCAGCAACCACCCCGCCCCCTCGACCGGCGGCTCGGGATCCAGCCGCAGCCCCCGCCCATCCGTCTCCGTACACGTACTCCCCGGCACGTCCCACCCCGCCGCGGTTCCGGCAGGGACCACGAATCCGAGCGTGTCGCAGTCGTCGTCGTGCAGCACGGGCCCCACCGCGTCCCCCACCCCCCGCCGCAGGATGTCGACCGCCTCCAGCCCCTGCCGCGCCGGGACGGTGACGACGTCGCACCCGGCCCCCGCGAACGGCGGCGCGCTGCACTCCGGGGTCGGCGGATGCCCCGCCGTCGTCAGCGGCGTACAAGCATCGATGCTCTGGCTGGTCTCCATCCCCGCCTCCACCACGGAACCCCTCTTGCAGTCCGAAGAGTTCAACGCACCACGACGTCAACGGCTACGGCGGAAGTCCGCCGCAAAGGATGGCAGTTCATGGCAGATCACGTATGAGATATCCGGTTTGTAGCTAAACCCTGCGTGGCGACCCGACCACAGCAGGTACGTTCTTGCCCGCCGGAAACGGGGTGTCACACGGACAACTCATCCCGGACCCGGCATGGTTCGACGGTTCGCACGAGAGGACCCGGCCATGGCGTCGTCAACGGTGACCTCGTCCCAGCCCAACCGGCCACCACGGCCCAACCTGGCCTTCCGGCAGCTGCGCGGACAGCGCTCACCCGCCGAGTTCGCCGCACTGGTACGGCGGGCCGCTCGCGAGATCGGCGAGCGGGTCAGCTGCGACGCGCGGTACATCGGCCGGGTGGAGGCGGGCGAGATCCGCTGCCCCAACTACGCGTACGAACGGGTGTTCCTGCACATGTTCCCCGGTCGCACGCTCACCGACCTCGGCTTCGCGCCCCGCTCGTCCGTGCGCGGACGTGGGGCACGCACCGCCGAGGACGCGCCCCTCTCGCACCTCACAAGCCCGGCGCACACCACGAATGACGCGCGGGCCACAAGTGAGACCCGCGGGGCGCACGAGCCGTATGACACGCAGGACCCGTACGACACGCACCACAACCACGAGGAGAGCGACGTGCTGCGTCGCGCATTCATGACCGGCGGGGGCGCCACGGTGGCCGCCGCCTCGCTGGGCCCGTTCGGGCTCAGCCTCGACGCCGCGGCCGCGGACCGCCCCGTGCGTCGCGCCGGAGCGAGCGACGCGGGCGCCCTCGAAGAGGCCGTCCGCAGGATCCGGCTGCTCGACGACCGGCACGGCGCCGACGGGCTCTACCGGCGCGCGGCGGCCCCGCTGCGCGCCGCGTACGCGCTGCTGGACGCCGGCGCGACCCGGCAGGCGACCGCCGACCGGCTGCATGCGGGCGCCGGTGAACTCGCCATCTCCGTGGGCTGGCTGGCGCACGACTCGGGACGGTTCGACGACGCCCGCTCCCACTACGCGGAAGCCCTGGCGACCGCGCGGATGGCCGGGGACGCGGGCGTCGAGGCGCACGCCTTCTGCAACACGGCGTTCCTGGCGCGGGACGCCGGACGGCCGCGCGAGGCCGTGCGCGCCGCGCAGGCCGCGCAACGCGTCGCGCGCCCCGTGGGCTCCGCGCGGCTGATGTCCCTGCTCGCGCTGCGCGAGGCCGGCGGCTGGGCGGGCCTCGCCGACCGCACCGGCTGCGAACAGGCACTGGCGCGGGCGCAGGCCCTCTTCGAACGCGGCCGCTCGGACGCCGACCCCGAGTGGATGAGCTTCTACGGAGAGGCCGAGCTGGAGGGGCTGGAGGCGCAGTGCTGGTCCGCGCTGGGCGACTGGACCCGGGCTGCGCGGCATGCGCGGCGGGCGGCGCAGCTGCAGGATCCGCACTTCACGCGGAACATCGCGCTGTACACGGCCGAGCTGGCGGACGATCTGGCCCGCGGGGGCCGTCCCGACGAGGCCGCGGTGGCCGGGATGCGGGTGCTGGATCTGCTGGCCGAGGTGCAGTCGTCGCGGATCCAGACGATGCTGGCGGGGACGGCGCGGGTGTTGCTGCCGCACCGGCGGGCCTCCGGGGTGTCGACGTTTCTGGAAAGACACGCTTCGTCGCCGCGGACGGTGTGAGGAGAGACACCCGGCTGCGGGCAGTCGCGCCGCCGGGGCGGCACGACCTAAGCGGCCAAGTGCCCCAAGTCGTTCCAGCTCTCGATCGCCGGCTCACCGTAAGCCCAGCTCAGCACGGACAACGACGTGGGGTTCAGCCGTATCCGCGCCGCGAACTCCAGCGGCAGTCCCAGCCACCGCGCCCCGATCGACCGGAGGATGTGCCCGTGCGCGAAGACCAGCACGTCACGGTCCTCCGCACGCGCCCACGCGACGACCTCGTCGGCCCGGGCGGTCACCTCGGCGAGGCCCTCGCCCTCCGGCACCCCGTCCCGCCAGATCAGCCAGCCCGGCCGTACGGCCTGGATCTCGGCCGGGGTCATGCCCTCGTACGCCCCGTAGTCCCACTCCAGGAGCGTGTCCCACACGGAGGCCCGCTCACCGAAGCCCGCGAGTTCGCACGTCTCACGCGCGCGTGCCAGCGGGCTGGTGCGCACCTCGACGCCGGGCAGGCCGTCGAACGGCGCCCGGTGCAGGCGTTCGCCGAGCAGTTTGGCGCCGTGTCGGCCCTCTTCGAGGAGGGGGACATCGGTCCTGCCGGTGTGCTTGCCGGACAGTGACCACTGTGTCTCTCCGTGCCGGGCCAGCAGGATGCGCGGTGCCATGAAGGACCCTTCCGGGAAAAGTCGAGCGGAGCTCGTCCATCATCGCGCACGCTGTGCGGGGGCAACCTGGCGGGCGATCTCTGCGTCTTTGAGGGCCGGGGGCGCCCGGAATGGGCGCGCGCATACGCCGTAGGGTGGCACGACCGGACCATCCGGGCGCCGCAGGGACGACAAGAAGGGGGAGGCGATCGGATGCCGCAGACCGAGACACCGGGCATCGAGGCTGCCTCGCGGACCCGACTGCGCTGGTGGACCGAACTGCCGCTGATCCTGCTGGTGTACGCGTGCTACTCCGCGGGCCGACTGCTCGCCCGCGGCGACGTCTCCACCGCCGTCGACCACGGCCTGGCGATCCTCCGAATAGAGAAGTTCTTTCACATCAACGCCGAGCACCCGCTCAACCGGCTCTTCACGCGCGAGGCGTGGCTCGGCGTGCCGGCCGACTTCTGGTACGCGTCGCTGCACTACCTGGTCACCCCCGTGATCCTGGTCTGGCTGTTCCGATCGCGTGCGGTGCGCTACCGCGCGGCCCGTACTTGGCTGATGACCTCGACGTTCATCGGGCTCATCGGCTTCACCCTGCTGCCCACCTGCCCGCCCCGGCTGCTGTCGGCCGGCCATGGCTTCGTGGACACGATGGCCCAGTACAGCTCGCACGGCTGGTGGGGCGGCGAGGCGAGCGCGCCGCGCGGGATGGGCGGTATGACGAACCAGTACGCGGCGATGCCGAGCCTGCATGTGGGCTGGGCCCTGTGGTGCGGGGTCATGCTGTGGCGGTACGGCGGCACGCGTACGGCGAAGGCGGCGGGCGTCGCCTACCCGCTGCTCACCACGATCGTGGTGATGGGCACCGCGAACCACTACTTCCTCGACGCGGTGGCGGGCGTGGCCGTGATGGGGGTCGGGCTGCTCCTCGCGCCGGCCGTGATGCGGTACTCGGACCGGGTCCGGGCCCGGATCGAGGTGCGTTTCGCGGCCGCCCCGGTGAGCTCTCTCGGCACAGAGGCCTCGATTGTCAGTGGCGGATGCCAGACTTCCGCGGGTGAGCGAATTCCACGGCAGCGACCCGAAGCGCGGTTCGGGCCAGGAGCCGAACCGAGTACCTCTCCCTCGGACGCGGGAGAGGGCGCTCCGGCAGCGGCTCGCTGAGCTGCGCGGCCCCGACGTACCCGCCAAGGCACTGGACGCCCGCGCCCTCGCGGCGCTCGCCGCGAACCCGGGCTGCAAGCGGCGCGCCATCCTCGACGGCGCCGGGGTGAACAAGGCGGCGGTGGCAGGCGCGTTGGGCTCGCCGTCGGTCTTCGGGCAGTCGCAGTTCGCCTTCACCCGCGGCAACGCGTTCGAGGCGCGGGTGAAGGCGGACGGCGGCGCGGAGCTGCTGAGGCTCGTGCACGAGAAGCTGGACCGGGGCGCGGAGCCGCCCGCCGACGCGCGCGTGCCCGACCTCGCGGCGATCGGCCCCGAGGGCCGCACAGCCCGCACGGCGCTCGCCCTGCGCGAGGCCACGGAGGACGGCCGCGGCAGCTGGACCCTGCTCGACCACCCCATGCTCGCGCTCGACGTCGCCGGTTCCCCGGCCTTCCTCGAGCCGGACGCCGTCGTCGTCCACCCGGACGGCAGCTGGACGGTGGTGGAGATCAAGTCCTTCCCGATGCTGGACGGTTCGGCGGACCCGACGAAGGTCGGCGCGGCCGCCCGGCAGGCCGCGGTCTACGTACTGGCCCTCGAACAGGTGGCTGCGCGCCTGATTCCCGCTCCCCGAGTACGCCACCGCGTCCTGCTCGTCTGCCCCAAGGACTTCTCCAACCTCCCCACCGCCTCGGCCGTCGACGTCCGCAAACAGCGCGCGGTGACCAGCCGCCAGTTGGCCCGTCTCACCCGCATCCAGGACATCGCGGACACGCTCCCCGAGGGCACGTGCTTCTCCCCCGATCTTCCCGCCGCCGAGCTGACGGCTGCCGTGGAGTCGGTTCCGGCGACCTACGCGCCCGAGTGCCTGGCCGCCTGCGAGCTGGCCTTCCACTGCCGCGACCGCTCCCGCGCCGCCGGGGCGGTGACCTCGCTCGGCCGCTCGGTCCGCGCCGAACTGGGCGGTCTGACGACGGTCGACGACGTCCTGTCGGCAGCCCGCGGAGAGGCCGGGGATCCGGAGGATCCGGCGGTGGTGGCACTCAGGAGGGCGGCCGAGCTGCGCGCCGAGGCGCTGGGAGCGGTGGCATGTCGCTGATCTCCACCCTCGCCCGTCTGGAGGCCGTCGCCACCGGCCG
The DNA here is from genome assembly GCF_040782645.1 of Streptomyces sp. HUAS ZL42. Lineage (GTDB taxonomy): Bacteria > Actinomycetota > Actinomycetes > Streptomycetales > Streptomycetaceae > Streptomyces. Next base: position 5,996,768 of record NZ_CP160403.1, on the reverse strand, counting down.
CGCGCAGCCCGCCGCCACCGTCCGGCACCGGCATCTGTCGGAGCGTCCGCTGGTGTTCGTGCCGCTCACCACCGCGGGTGAGGCCGGCGCCCCGCTCGGCGCGCTGGCCGGGACCGACCGCGAGGCCCCGCGCCTCCTCGTCGTCCCGCAGCCGCGCGACCGCGACCTCAGATTCGCCTTCCTGGCCGAGCTGGCCGACATCGTTCTTCCGTATGTCGACTCCTACGCCGACGTCGTGGAGGCCGCCGAGCGGGGCGAGACCGACCCGGAGACCGGCAAGCGGGTCAAGGTCGAGGTGGAGCTGTGCGCGGACGCGCCGCAGCTGATCGTGCCGAGCCGCGCGGGCATCGACTTCGTACGGCTGCTGGGCCGTTCCATGCGTTTCAGGCGTACGGCGGAGCAGGACCCGGAGACCCCGCATCCCGCGCCCCCGCGCGTGCCGCTGCTCGGCCGGTGGCTGACCCACTTCGGGGAGCGGGCCCGGGTGCCCGGCTCCTCGCTCCTGCTGGCCCTCACGGACGTCCTGGCCCGGCACTGGGCGACGGGCCAGTCCACTCTGGAGGACCAGCACCTGGGCGCCCTGCTGGCGTGGATCGAACCGCCGGAGGGCGCTACGGGCGCCGAGGCCGCGCTCCGGGCGGAGCTCGCTCGGAGCGCGGACGGCCAGCTGCTGTGCCCGCCGGCCGGCCCGGCCACCGACCCTGCCTTCGACAACAAACTGCTCGCCCCGGCCATCGAGCGCTACGACCGCGCCCGCACCGCCCTCGCCGCCGCCGAGGACGGCCTGGAGGCGGACGACAGGCTCGGTGACCTCACCACCGCCGAGCGGGAGATCCGCGACCTGGTCGGACGGGTCATGCTGCCCACCTGGCACAAGGTGTGGGACGGACTGGACCTGCTCCGCACCCTGCCCGAGGGAGCGCACGTCGAGCAGCGGTGGACCCGCGACCGCTGGTCGTTCACCGGCCACCGCGACCGTGTCGTGGCCGGCGAGCCCCCGCAGCCGCGTCGCGACGACGCGGTCACCGCCGCGAACAAGCTGGCCGGCCGCGAGCGGGAGCAGGCCCGCCTGGAGGCCCAGGAGGCACTCGACGACCCGCTGGTGATGGCCGGGCGCAGGCTGGCCGGGGAGGCCTTCGCGGGTGAGGTCACGGACGTGGTCATGGCGTACAGCGAGGGCAAGCGGCCCAGCCCGCGCCCGCTGGTCACCGTACGCACGGACGACCGGCCGCACCTCGGGGAGCGGGCGAAGGTGTACCGGTCCCTCGCCGGGAAGCCGCAGGCGGCCGAGTACGTGGGGACGGAGGGCGACGGTGTGCTCGTCCTGCGGATCGTCGACAAGATGGGCCGCGGCAAGGAGCCCGAGACCGGGTCCGTGCCGGAGAAGGGCGACCAGGTCTGCTTCACGCTCTTCGAGCACGAGCAGCGCGGCGGCGCGAAGCTGCCCGACCCGGAGGAGACACCGTGGACGCACGGCGGCCCGCCGGGCGAGACGGCCGCCGTGCCGGAGGCCGCCGATCCCGTGACCGAGGAGGACCTCCTGTGACCGCGCCCCAGACCGAGGAGGCCGCGTTCGACCCCGGCTCGGCAGCCTCCCGCGCGACCGAGCGAATCCTCCACGACACGCTGCAGGGCTCGGCGCGTGGTGTCGTGGTGGACTCCCCGCCCGGCGCCGGCAAGTCCACGCTCGTCGTCCGCGCGGCGCTCGAACTCGCCGACGCGGGACGCCCGCTGATGGTGGTGGCGCAGACGAACGCGCAGGTGGACGACCTGGTCGTCCGGCTCGCCGAGAAGGACCCCGAACTGCCGGTCGGCCGACTGCACAGCAGCGACGCCGATCCGTACGACAAGGCGCTCGACGACCTGCCGAACGTCCGCAAGTCGGCGAAGGCAGCGGAGCTGACCGGTCTCCCGGTGGTGATCTCGACGGCGGCCAAGTGGGCGCATGTGAAGGTGGACGAGCCGTGGCGGCACGCGATCGTCGACGAGGCGTACCAGATGCGCTCGGACTCGCTCCTCGCCGTTGCCGGGCTGTTCGAGCGGGCGCTGTTCGTGGGCGACCCGGGTCAGCTGGACCCGTTCGCGATCGTGGGCAGTGAGCAGTGGGCGGGCCTGTCGTACGACCCGTCGGCCTCTGCCGTGACGACTCTGCTCGCGCACAACCCTGACCTGCCGCAGCACCGTCTCCCGGTGTCCTGGCGGCTCCCGGCGTCGGCCGCGCCGCTGGTGTCGGACGCCTTCTACCCCTACACCCCCTTCCGCAGCGGCACGGACCACGACGACCGCCGGCTGTCCTTCGCCGTCGCCTCGGACGGTTCGGGCCCGGACCGGGTGATCGACGAGGCGGCGGACTCGGGCTGGGGCCTGCTGGAGCTGCCGGCCCGGCACACGCCGCGCACGGACCCGGAGGCGGTCCGGGCCGTGGCCGTGGTCGTACGACGGCTGCTGGACCGGGGCGGAGCGGCCGTGTCCGAGCGGTCGTCGGGGCCCGTCCCCCTCACCGCCGACCGGATCGCCGTCGGCACGGCCCACCGCGACCAGGCCGCGGCGGTACGGACGGCCCTGGCGGAGCTGGGCGTCACGGACGTCACCGTGGACACGGCGAACCGGCTGCAGGGCCGGGAGTACGACGTGACGGTGGTCCTGCACCCGCTCTCGGGCCGCCCGGACGCCACCGCCTTCCACCTGGAAACGGGCCGCCTCTGCGTCCTGGCCTCCCGCCACCGTCACGCGTGCATCGTGGTGTGCCGGGCGGGCGTGGGCGAGCTCCTGGACGACTATCCGTCGACGGAACCGGTACAGCTGGGGACGCTCGTGAAGTTCCCGGACGGCTGGGAGGCGAATCACGCGGTGCTGGCACTCCTCGGGAAACATCGGGTCGTCTGGACACCGTGAGGGGAACCCCGCACCCGCCCGGCGCGGAGCGCCACGGCAGCGGCAGGCCGACACGGCGGCACACCACCGAAGACGGCCATGGGACACAGCCCGGACAGCCCGGAGGCCAATCACACGGTGCCAACGGTCCTCGGGAAACATCAGGTCGTCTGGAGACCATGACCGGCACCCGGCACCCGCCCGGCCGGCACCGGGCGCCACGGCAGCGGCAGGCCGACACGGCGGCACACCACCGAAGACGGCCATGGGACACAGCCCGGACAGCCGGGAAGCCAATCACACGGTGCCGACGCTCCTCGGGGAGCATCGGGTGCGCTGGAAACCGTGACCGGCCCCCTGCCCGGGGGAACATCCCTTGGGCTGGAGACCTTGAGAAGGCGGGGCCAACGGGCCCCCTTGCGGCGGCGCGAGACAATGGAGGGTGGCACAACCAGAAGGCGGCGCCACCGGCAACCGTACGAGGAGGAGAAGACATGGCGGAGCCCACGCCGCGTCGGAACGAACCGCGGCTACGCCCCGCGCCCCTGCTGTTCGAGCCCGCGGAGGTGGCCGCCGACCCTGAGCACTTCTTCGATCTGGAGTCGATCGACGATCCGCGGGCGCTGCTGGCCCGTGCGACGGAGCTGACGCAGGCCTTCCGTGCGGCCGCCGACCGGGCGGTGGAGTTCCAGGCGATCGCCGCGGCCCAGCTCGCCGACCCGCGCCGGTTCGACCGGCTGACCCCGGCGGACATCGGCGAGGAGGCCGAGTGGACCGAGGACTACGCGAAGAAGATGGTCGAGTTCGGGCGGGATCTGATGCGGGGGGCCGTCGAGGGCCGCGGAACCGCCGACCCCGTGTGATCCGGCTCCGGCCACCGCACCGGCATATGCCAGGAGGGCAAGATACTCCCTCCCGCCCCACCCTGTCCCGGATTCCCGCAACCCTCTGGAATCGGTTGTTCACCGCCGGTAGATGTAGATGGCATGAGCAGCGCATGGGTCACCTCTGACGGAGCCGCCTGGCTCGCCTCGACAGGAACGTATCCGCGCAGCACGCTCGCCCTCTGGGAGGAACAGCCCGGGGCACCCGTCGTACTGCCCTGCGGAACCGTCTTCGACGTCGTCAACGCGCCGGCCATCTTCGGGCGCCGGATGCTCGACCGCCTCTGGACCGAGGGGCCCGGATCCGGGCCGGTCGCCGAGTTCCGGGGGCGGATCCTGCTGTTCGCGACGCCCGGCACGGCCCAGCGGCTTCCTTCGCTCCTGGAGTGGGAGGAGTGGGGGTCCCACGGCCGCCGGGACGGTCGTACGGCGGACGTTCCGCCCCTGCTGTGCCACGGCAACGGGGACGCGGTGACCGTACCGGCCCCCATCCCCACGGCTCTCCCCTCCGCCCCCTCCGGTGCCCGCTGGCTGGTCGCCCCGGACACGCGTCACCCCTGGCTGCCGGGTCCGGAGGTCCTGCTCTGGGCTGCGGTGAGGGCCGCCCGAGCGGCTATCCGCATATCGATTTTTCCTCCCGCCGATCAGGATGCTAAGGTCTACGACGTCAGCAGGCGCCGCTAGCTCAGTTGGTTAGAGCAGCTGACTCTTAATCAGCGGGTCCGGGGTTCGAGTCCCTGGCGGCGCACGACAGTGAGAGGCCCTTCGCGCAAGCGAGGGGCCTTTTCTCTGTGCGCGAGTCCGCGCCGGAAGACCACGTCGCGACCTTCACACTCACCCCGTCGTGATCTTCACGGTCCACGCCCCGGAAGCCGTACGCCCCTCCACTTCCACCCGTACCCCCTCGCCCGGCACGGTGAAGCTCTCGCCGAGGGCGACGGGAGCGTCCGCCAGGGGTGGGTAGACCGAGTTCTCCCAGCAGGCCTCCGTGTGCGGGTGCGCGTCGATCACCTCGACCGGGCCGCGCCCGGACTCGGCGTCACTGCTCACCCGGTAGACAAGCACTCCGGCGCGGCAGGCGGCCGCGTCCTCGCCCACAGGTCCGCGCGCCTCGAAGGCGAGGACACTGTCGGTCCCGGTGCGCACGACCGCGAGCTTGGTGCCCCTGCCGAGTCCGAACGCCGGCGCCCCGGCGGCGCCCGTGACCGGCACCCCCGGCCCGGCACCCAGTGGTTCCAGAGTCAGCCGTGTCGGGCCGCGCCCCCGCAGACACACCACCTGGCGCGAATCCAGCCACCCCAGCTTCCACTTGTGCCAGCCGAACAGATCGGGAGCGAGGCCGAACTGGCTGCCCATCAGGTCCCAGTCGCCGACGAAGGTGTCCCAGTCGCCCTTGCCGTCCACCGGCCGGTGGTAGAGGTCCGGCAGGTCGAAGACGTGCCCCGTCTCGTGGGCGAGGACCAGCCGGTCCGGCGGGTGCTGCTCGAAGACCGTGACGACCCGGCGGATGTCCGTACCGTCCGCATGCAGCGGGGCGTCGAGATTGACGACCTTCGTGGCGTCCGAGTCGACACCGGGGGCACCCGGATCGGCGACGAAGTACACGATGTCGTACCGCGAGAAGTCGACCCGGCCGTCGGCGGCCGCGAGTGCGTCGTGCAGGTAGGCGGCCCGTTGAGCGGGGCTCCAGTCGCGCCTTATGGCGTAGGCGGTGGACGGCTTCGGCATCCGGATCCAGTGACTCAGCGGATGCGGGCGCAGGACGAACCTGCCGTAGGAGGCCTGCTGGAAGTAGCGGCTGGTGGCCGGGAAGTGGTCGGCGGCCAGCTCGGCGGGGGTGGTCATCGGGGGCCAGTCCGGGAAGGACAGGAAGATCATCACCGCGTCCAGCGAGCGGGTCGGCCGCGGGTAGGCGGCGTTCCAGGTGTCCAGTCCCTCCGAGTGGTGGGCCTCGGTGCGCTGCAGGGCGCAGGGAGCCGTGGCGAAGGGCTCGGCGGCCGACGGGTCGGCGAACAGGGAGGTGGCGGCCAGCGCCGAGAGGGTGGTGAACACGGCCGCGGTGCTGCGCAGTCGGGCGCGCGGGAGCTGACGCGGCACAGGGACCTCCGGGTGCGGTTCACGGGACACCGCACCCAGCCTGTGTGACTTTATGGTTTTATGCCTTGTTTGTCTGACCCGGATGAGTGAAGGGCCGGGCAGCGGTGTACAACCGACACCCCGAGGGCACTCACGGAACGTCACATCTGGTCGCCCGCCTGAAAAACCCGTCCAGGTGCGGGCAGAAACGATCTGCCAGAAGGGTCGATGATTCCGGGACACTGGAGAGCGGCTGGAAGGGCCTGGGGCCAGCCTCTATGATCGGCACACTTTCCTGGCGGACAGCGATCTAGTGCACGGCGGGAGCAACGGTGAGCGCAACGTCCGAAGGGCCGACGGCCGCGGTGGACCTCGACCGGTCAGCCGTCACAGAGAGCGACATCAGCACATCATCCGGTACGGAGACCGGTGCGGACACCCGCCCGGATGCCCACACCGATGCCTGTATCGCAGCCCCCGCCGAAGTGCCCACGGAAGTCCCTGCCGAAGTCCCTGCCGAAGTCCCCACCACCTACCGCTCCGTCTTCGCGGCCGCCCCGCTCGCCATGGCCGTCGTCGACCGTGAGGGCCTGGTGGTCTGCGCGAACGACACGCTCGGCGGTCTGCTCGGCGCCGAACCCGCCGAGCTCGCCGGGCAGGTGGCCGCCGATCTGCTCGACCTGGCCTCGGACGCACGCACCTGGCACGCCTACCGCGAGGTCCTGCGCGGCCGCCGGGCGAAGCTGCGCTGCACACGCCGTCTGAAGCACCCCGACGGACACTCGCTGTGGGCCCAGGTCGCCGCGACACCGCTGGCCGACGCCGCATCCGGCGTGCTGCTCTCCGTCGCCGACATCAGCGCACACCGCGAACTCCAGGCACGACTGCACCACTTGCAGATGCACGACCCGGCGACCCGGCTGCCCAACCGCACGCTGTTCTTCGAGCGCCTGTCGGCCGCGCTGGAGTCGGAGTCGTACGAGCAGGGCGGCACGGGCCGGATCGGCCTGTGCTACCTCGATCTCGACGGCTTCAAGGCGGTCAACGACACCCTCGGCCATCGCGTCGGCGACCGTCTGCTGGCGGCCGTGGCCGAACGGCTCAACCGCTGTGCGGACGACGCCGGTTACGGCAGAGCGAGCGCGCCGCTGGTGGCCAGACTCGGCGGCGACGAGTTCGCGCTGCTGATCGAGGACTCCACGGGCACCGAGCAGCTCGCGGATCTCGCCGAATCCGTACTGCAGGCCCTCCAGGCCCCCTTCGACCTGGCGGGGCGGCGGCTGTCCGTCTCCGCGTCGATCGGTGTCGTCGAGCGCCACGCGGCGGGCACCACCGCCACCGGCCTGATGCAGGCGGCCGATACGACGCTGTACTGGGCGAAGGTGGACGGCAAGTCCCGCTGGACGCTCTTCGACCCCGAGCGCAACGCCCACTTGATGACCCGTCAGGCACTGTCCTCCACGCTCCGGCCGGCCATCGAGCGCGGCGAGTTCATGCTGGACTACCAGCCGCTGGTCTGTATGACGGACGGCCGGATCCGCGGGGTCGAGGCGCTCGTCCGCTGGAACCACCCGCAGTTCGGTCTGCTGACGCCGAATCGGTTCATCGGACTGGCGGAGGAGGACGGCTCGATCGTGCCGCTGGGCCGCTGGGTGCTGGAGGCCTCCTGCCGCCAGGCCCGCCGCTGGCAGCTGGACCACCCCGACGAGCCGCCGCTGTTCGTGAGCGTGAACGTGGCGGTCCGTCAGGTCTGGGACTCGGATCTGGTGGCGGACGTGGCGGAGATCCTCGAGGAGACGGACCTGCCACCCCACCTCCTCCAGCTCGAACTGACCGAGTCGGCGGTGATGGGCTCGGCGGGCCGGCCGTTGCAGGCTCTCCAGGCCCTCAGCGACATGGGCGTGGGCATCGCGATCGACGACTTCGGCACCGGCTACTCGAACCTGGCCTATCTGAGCCGGCTGCCCGTCTCGGTCCTGAAACTGGACGGTTCCTTCGTCCGCGGCTTCCAGTACGAGGGTGCGGGCACCCCGCCGAACCCGGCGGACGAGGTCGTCGTCGAGGCGATGATCCAGCTGGCCCACCGTCTCGGGCTGACCGTCACCGCCGAGTGCGTGGAGACCTCGGCCCAGGCCGCCCGGCTGCGTCGCATCGGCTGTGACACCGGCCAGGGGTGGCTGTACTCACGGCCGGTGTCGCCGGACCGTATCGCCGAGCTGCTGGGCGACAGGGCCTGCACGCAGGCGTGACGGCCCCTCGGGTCAGATGGTGGGCAACCCGTAGGCGTCGGCGATGAGTTCGTAGGAACGCAGCCGCAGCTCACCGCGATGGGCGTGGGAGGTGAGCATCAGCTCATCGGCTCCGGTGCGCTTCTGCAGCTCGTCGAGACCGGAGCGCACCTCGTCCACGGAGCCGTGGACGATGTTGGCGTTCCAGGAGGAGACGAACTCCCGTTCCATCGGGCTGAACTCGTGGGCCTCGGCCTCCTCGGGTGTCGGGAACAGCCCCGGCCGCCCGGTCCGCAGCCGCACCATGTTGAGCCCGGTGGCAAGAACCTGCCGCCGGGCCTCGCTCTCCTCGTCGGTTGCGAGGACGGAGACGCCGATGAGGGCGTACGGCGCGTCGAGGACGCGGGACGGCTTGAAGGACTCCCGGTACAGGTCGAGGGCCGGGACGGTGTTCTGCGCCGAGAAGTGGTGGGCGAAGGCGAAGGGCAGGCCGAGCAGACCGGCGAGGCGGGCACTGAAGCCGGAGGAGCCGAGCAGCCAGACGGGCGGCCGGTGCGGGGACTGGACACCACCCGGGGACGTGCCCTGGACGGGCCCGGGAACGGCATGAATACGCCCGTACGGGTGCCCGTCGGGAAAGTCGTCGTCCAGGAAACGGATGAGCTCGGCGAGCTGCTCGGGGAAGTCGTCGGCGCCCTCGTTCAGCCGGTCGGTGCGCCTCAGGGCGGCGGCGGTCGCGCCGTCGGTCCCCGGGGCACGCCCGAGCCCGAGGTCGATACGGCCGGGCGCCATGGCCTCGAGCGTCCCGAACTGCTCGGCGATCACGAGGGGCGCGTGGTTGGGCAGCATGACACCGCCCGAGCCGAGCCGGATGCGCTCGGAGTGCGCGGCGAGGTGGGCAAGGATCACCGCGGGCGAGGAGGAGGCGACGCCGGGCATGGAGTGATGCTCGGCGACCCAGTACCGGTGAAACCCCCGCGCCTCCGCAAGCCGGACCAAGTCCACACTGGTCCGCAACGCGTCGGTCGCGGTACGCCCGGCCCCGACGGTGACGAGATCCAACACGGAGAGCGGCACGGGAGCGGCGCCCTGCACGACACCTCGGACCTCGTCGGCGGGGGCTTCGTCTGCGACCACGGGGGTGCCTCCTGTTGTTCGGGCGTGTGGTGTCCGGGCGTGATTAACAGGAGGCAGTCCCCGCTTATTCCCGGGCGGGTGGGTGGGCGAACCCCTCACACCTGAACGATCGGCTCCCGAGTGAACAACACCCCCAGCCCCGGCTCATTCACCCGCCGATCAGTCAACCGCAACGCCTCCCACACCGTGACCTGGTTGGCCGTAAGCACCGGCTTACCCAGCTCCTTCTCCAGCGCGGGAATGTACGCAGCCGTGTGCAGCGCCGTATCCGGCAACAGCACCGCCTCCGCGTCCGGCGCGTCAGCCGACCGAGCCAGCGAGAAGACCTGTTCCTCCCCCCACTCCCCGACCTCCGCCGCCGTCACGATCCCGGAGCTGCGGACCGAGCTCACCGACACTCCCCCGGCCCGCAGAAAGTCCCCGAACAGCAGGGCGACGTCCTCCGGGTACGTCGCCCCGACCGCCACCCGCCCCACCCCGATCTCCTGCACGGCGTGCACGAAGGCGAAGGACGTCGAGGACGCCGGCATACCCGCCGCCCGGGCAAGGGTGCGCACCTGCTCATGGGCGCCCTCCCAGCCGTACACGAAGCTTCCGCTCGTGCACGCCCACACCACCGCCTCCGCCCCGGCCAGCCGCAGCTGCTCGACCCCCGCGGTCAGCCGCTCCGGCGATCCCATGCGCCGCAGCGCGTCGACCCGGTGTGCGTCCTCGCCGATGTCCGTGTGGACGAGGTCCACCCGGATGTCACTGCCCAGGAGCTGCTCGATGCGCGGGTAGTCGTCCTCGGCCGAGTGACCCGGGTAGAGGAATCCGAGTGCTGTCATGTCCACCCTTCCTGCTGCTGCTCTTCTTCCGGAAGTACGGGAGGCCACGCACGCGCCGTCTCGTCGAGCAGCGCCTGATACGGCCCCACCGCCCGGGTACCCAGCCGGCGCAGGGCCGCCCACATCGTCACCTGGTTGGCCGAAATCACCGGTATCCGCAGCTCGACCTCCAGTTGGGGGATCACGTCGTACGTGGGCAGGTTCGTGCAGGAGATGAAGAGCACATCGGCGCCCCGGCCCCGTACCGCCCGCCGAGCCATCCCCACCACATCCCGGTACGGCACCCTCCAGATGTGCCGCGTCAGCCCCATGAACGCGCACCCCGTGACCGTCACGCCCGCCTGCGCCACGTACTCCTCCAGCGCCCGTGTCACCGACACGGTGTACGGCGTCACCAGCGCCACCCGTCGTGCGCCCAGCTCGGCGAGCGCCTCCAGCAGCGCCCCGGACGTGGTCACGGACGGCACCGCGCCCGCCCGTGTCATCGCCTCGCACATCGCCCGTTCCCCGGCGACGCCGCCGACGAAGCTGCCGGAGGTGCAGGCGTAGGCGACGACCTCGGGTGTGATCGCGGTGAGCGTGCGCACCGCGTCGCCAAGCGTCTGGTGCTCGCTCACCAGGCGGGCGAGATCGAGACTCACCTCGACCGGCACGAACGGCGTCCGGGTCAGGTGCAGGGAGACCTCGTCCGGCACCCAGCGCCACAGTTCGCGGTCGAGCGCGAAGTCGAAGGGGGCTATGACACCGACACCGCGCTGGGGGCGCGGGCCGCCCAGAAATGAGACGTCCATGGCAGGCACCGGCCTCACGCTCGACAGACGAGGGCAACGGATCGTACGCACGCCCGTGTTGACGACGGTAGGTTCGGGTGCGAGCGTGGTCAATCCGCGCATGTCAGACACCAGGTCACCTCCGCAGAAACGGCCCTGCATGACTGCCCCCACCCTCCTCGTCCTGGACGCCGACCCCCTCCCCCGCCTCGGCCGCCTCACCGGACGGGCCCGGATCGTGCACACGGACGCGTCGACGCTCGCCGAGCGCCTCCCGGAGGCCGACGTACTGCTGGTGTGGGACTTCGCCTCGCACGCGGTGCGCGAGGCCTGGCCGGGCGGGGGCCCGCGGCCGCGCTGGGTGCACACGGCGAGCGCCGGCGTGGATCATCTGATGTGCCCGGAACTCGCCGCGTCCGACACGGTGGTGACGAACGCGCGCGGCATCTTCGACGAGCCCATCGCCGAGTACGTCGCCGCCCTGGTCCTGACCATGGCGAAGGACCTGCCGCGGACCTGGGAGCTTCAGCAGAAGCACGAGTGGCGGCACCGCGAGACGCAGCGCCTGGCCGGCACCCGCGCCTGTGTCGTCGGCTCGGGCCCGATCGGGCGGGCGATCGTGCACACCCTCAAGGCGCTCGGCGTGATCACCGCGCTCGTCGGCCGTGTCCCGCGCACGGGTGTCCACGGCCCCGACGACCTGGACCGGCTGATGGCCCGCGCGGACTGGGTGATCGCGGCCGCCCCGCTCACCGAGCAGACGTACGGCATGTTCGACACCCGGCGCTTCGGCGTGATGCAGCCCTCCGCCCGCTTCGTCAACGTCGGCCGCGGGCAGCTGGTCGTCGAGGACGCGCTCGCCGAGGCGCTGTCCAAGCGCTGGATCGCCGGGGCCGCGCTGGACGTGTTCGAGCAGGAACCCCTCTCCCCCGACAGTCCCTTGTGGCAGGTGCCGAACCTGCTGATCTCCCCCCACATGAGCGGCGACACGATCGGCTGGCGGGACGAACTCGGCGCCCAGTTCGTGGAGTTGTACGAGCGCTGGGCGGCGGGCAGACCGCTGCGGAACGTCGTCGACAAGAAGCGCGGATACGTACCCGGCCACTGACGTCCCCGGGAGGGCGCATGACGGATTCCACCGAGCTCACCACTCTGACCGCCGTACGGCTCGTCGAGGGCTACCGCAAGGGCGAGTTCAGTCCCGTCGACGCGACCCGGGCGGCGCTGGAGCGGGCCGAGCGGATCCAGCCGGAGGTGAACGCGTTCGTACGGCTCCTGCCGGACGAGGCCCTGGCGCAGGCGCGCGCGTCGGCGGACCGCTGGAAGCAGGGCACGCCCGCCGGTCTGCTCGACGGCGTCCCCGTCACCGTCAAGGACATCCTGCTCCTGCGCGGCCACCCGACCCTGCGCGGCTCGAGGACGATCCCGCAGGAGGGCCCCTGGGACGAGGACGCCCCCTCCGTGGCCCGCCTGCGCGAGCACGGCGCCGTCTTCCTCGGCAAGACCACGACACCCGAGTACGGCTGGAAGGGCGTCACCGACTCCCCGCTGACGGGCGTGACCCGCAACCCGTACGACCCCACGCGTACCGCGGGCGGCTCGAGCGGCGGCAGTGCGGCGGCCGTGGCCCTGGGTGCGGGTCCGCTGTCACTGGGCACGGACGGCGGGGGCAGTGTGCGCATCCCGGCGGCTTTCTGCGGGATCTTCGCGCTCAAGCCGACGTACGGCCGTGTCCCCCTCTACCCGGCCAGCGCCTTCGGTACGCTGTCGCACGTGGGCCCGATGACCAGGGACGCGGCGGACGCGGCGCTGCTGCTCGACGTGATCGCCGCGCCGGACTCCCGCGACTGGTCGGGACTGGGCCCGGCCGGTACGTCGTACTCGGACGCCGTGACCGGGGGTGTGCGAGGGTTGCGGGTGGCGTACTCGCCGTCCCTGGGCGGCCAGGTCGCGGTGCGGCCGGCGGTGGCGACGGCGGTACGGCGGACCGTGGAGCGGCTGGCCGGGCTGGGGGCGTACGTCGAGGAGACCGACCCCGACTTCACCGACCCGGTGGACGCCTTCCACACCCTGTGGTTCAGCGGGGCGGCGCGGGTGACCCAGCGCTTCGGGCCGCACCAGCGGGAGCTGCTGGACCCCGGGCTACGGGAGATCTGCGCCCTGGGCGCCCGTTTCAGCGCGCTCGACTATCTGGCCGCGGTCGACGTCCGCATGGACCTCGGCCGCCGCATGGGCCGCTTCCACGACACCTACGACCTGCTGGTCACCCCCACCCTCCCGATCACGGCGTTCGAGGCGGGCGCGGAGGTCCCGCGCGACTCCGGCCACCACCGCTGGACGGGCTGGACCCCGTTCACGTACCCCTTCAACCTGACCCAGCAGCCCGCTGCCTCCGTCCCGGTGGGGACGGACGGCGGGGGTCTGCCGATCGGCCTGCAGATCGTGGCGGCCCGCCACCGCGACGACCTCGTCCTGCGCGCGGCGCACGCGCTGTACGAGGCCGGGGTCACGTCCGGCGGAAGCTGAGCGTCTCCCCCGCCGCCCCCGCCCGCCACAGGTCGTTGCAGGCCTCCGCCATCTCCGCGAGACCCTCCACGACCTGGCCCCAGACGATGCCGGGCACCCAGCCCACGTCGCCGTTGAGGAGCAGGTTGTTGCGCTCGTAGAACAGGGCCAGGTCGACGACCGTCGTCCCGGCGCGGACCTCGCGGTCGTAGCCGTAGGCCCTGGTCCCCAATTCGGTACCGGCGAAGGAGAAATAGCAGAGATCTCCGGGAATCGGGGTGACTGTCGGATTTTCCAGGGGTGGCTCCGATTCCGCGAAGGGCGGGAAAAGAGCGTAGATCTCGTTGCGTGCGTATTTCGCGTGGTAGACGTCTCCGCTCAGCGGAAGGGCGTTCCACACGGCCGCGCAGGTGAGCGGGGCGCGGTCGTCCAGGAGCTTTGCGGTGCAGTGGATTCCCCGCTTGGCCAGCGACACCTCGATGAACCGATCCGTCATGCCTTCCAGGGTGCATACATCGCATGCTCTCGGGTAGCCGCGCCGCCATGGCTCCACCAACCAGTCATGTCAGTCATGACGCACACACAACCGGAACCACGCGCCGGTCGCTGCTCGCGGGGGTGGCGGCGCTCGGCGCCCTGGGTGCCGCCGGCTGCAGTCGGGTGGCGACGGCGTCGACCGCGAAGGGCGGTGACCTACTCGACCGGCTCAAGGCGGCCGGAGTCGTACGGCTCGGAATCGCGGGCGAGATCCCCTTCGGATACATCGACAGGAACGGCGATCTCACCGGCGAGGCACCGGAGTTGGCCAAGGTCATATTCAAGCGGCTCGGGGTGGACAGGGTGCAGCCCGTGCCGACCGAGTTCGGCTCGCTCATTCCGGGCCTGAACTCGCAGCAGTTCGACGTCGTGGCCGCCGGGATGTACGTCAATCCCGAGCGCTGCGAGCAGGTCGTCTTCGCGGACCCGGACTACCAGATGCTGGACTCCTTCATCGTGCGGAAGGGGAATCCGAAAGGGCTGCACGACTACAAGGACGTCGTCGAGAAGAAGGCGAAGTTCGCCACCGGGACCGGATACGCCGAGATCCAGTACGCCGTCGAGGCCGGGTACAAGGAGAGCGACATCCTCATCGTCCCCGACCAGGTCGCCGGGTTGAACGCCGTCGAGGCCGGACGTGTCGACGTGTTCGCCGGTACGGCGCTCACCACCCGGGAGGTCGTGAAGAAGTCGGGCAAGGCGGAGGCCACCAAGCCCTTCGCGCCCCTCGTGGACGGCAAACCGCATGTCGACGGAGGCGCCTTCGCCTTCCGGCCGACCGAGACCAGGCTGCGGGACGCCTTCAACACCGAACTGCACGCGCTCAAGAAGAGCGGCGAGCTGTTCCGCATCCTCGAGCCCTTCGGCTTCACACGGGCCGAGATGACCGACCTCACCGCGAAGGAGCTGTGCGGCGGATGACCTCGGGACTCTGGGAACTCGTACTCAAAGGTGTATGGACGACCGTCCAGTTGCTGGTCCTCAGCTCGCTGGTGGCCGTCGTCGTCTCCTTCGCCGTCGGGATCGCGCGCACCCACCGGCGGTGGATCGTCCGCTTCCTCGCGGGCTTCTACACCGAGGTGTTCCGCGGGACCTCGGCCCTCGTGATGATCTTCTGGGTGTTCTTCGTGCTGCCGCTCGCCTTCGGCTGGCAGCTGGTACCCATGTGGGCGGCCACCCTGGCGCTGGGCCTGACCTACGGGGCGTACGGCACGGAGATCGTGCGCGGTGCGCTGAACGCCGTCGACCCGGCGCAGCAGGAGGGCGGGATCGCGCTGAGCTTCACGCCCTGGCAGCGGCTGCGGCTGATCGTGCTGCCGCAGGCGGTGCCGGAGATGATCCCCACCTTCTGCAACCTGCTGATCGAACTGCTCAAGGGCACCGCGCTGGTGTCGGTCATGGGCATGGGCGACCTGGCGTTCAGCGGCAACCTGGTGCGCCTCGCACTGCAGGAGAGCGCCGAGATCTACACGTACATCCTGCTGATCTACTTCGTGATCGCGTTCCTGCTGACCCGGGTCATGCGGGGTCTTGAGAAGCGTCTGAAGGCGGGCGTCGGCAAGGCGCCGCAGAAGGCGGTGGCCCCGGTGCGCGTGCCCGAGGCGACGGCCGGCGTCGGAGGTGGTGTCCGATGAAGTGGGACTGGAGTGCCGTCGCCGACTTCATGCCGCATTTCTGGGACGGCGTGCTGGTCACCCTGCAGGCCCTCGCCCTGGGCTCGCTGATCTCGTTCGCGCTCGGGCTGGTGTGGGCGCTGCTGATGCGGACGCCGAGCCGCTGGGTGCGCTGGCCGGTGGGCGCCGTCACCGAGTTCGTCCGCAACACCCCGCTGCTGGTCCAGCTGTTCTTCCTCTTCTACGTGCTGCCCGAGTGGGGACTGACCTTCTCCGCGCTGGCCACCGGCGTCTTCGCGATCGGACTGCACTACTCGACGTACACGATGCAGGTCTACCGGGCCGGCATCGAGGCGGTGCCCGCCGGCCAGTGGGAGGCGGCGACGGCGCTGAACCTGCCGAGGACCAGGACCTGGCAGGTGGTGATCCTGCCGCAGGCGATCCGCCGGGTCGTGCCCGCCCTCTGCAACTACGTCATCGCGATGCTCAAGGACACACCGCTGCTGATGGCGATCACCGTGCTGGAGATGCTCGGCCAGGCGCGGCTGTACTCCCAGGAGCACTTCCAGTTCACCGAGCCCCTCACGGTGATCGGCGTGGCCTTCGTCCTCATCTCCTACCTGGCCTCCCTTCTTCTGCGAGCACTGGAGCGACGTCTTGTCCACTGACGCCCCCCTGATGAAAGAACCCGACGCAGGCGCCAATCCGCCGGCGGACGGCAGCGAGCTGATCCGCCTGGAGCGGGTCACCAAGCGCTTCGGGACGAACACGGTCCTCGACCGGCTCGACTTCTCCGTGAACTCCGGCAGGCACGTCACGCTGATCGGTCCGTCCGGCTCCGGCAAGACCACGATCCTGCGGCTGCTGATGACGCTGACCAAGCCGGAAGAGGGCACGATCACGGTCGACGGGGAGCAGCTCTTCCCGGCCCCCGAGAAGCAGGTCCGCGAGGTCCGCAAGAAGATCGGGATGGTCTTCCAGCAGTTCAACCTGTTCCCGAACATGTCGGTGCTGCGCAACGTCACCGAGGCCCCGGTGACCGTGCTCGGCCTGTCCAAGGACGAGGCGGAGGCGCGGGCCCGCGAGCTGCTCGAGCTGGTGGGGCTGGCCGACAAGTGCGACGCCCGGCCCACCCAGCTGTCCGGCGGGCAGCAGCAGCGGGTGGCGATCGCGCGGGCGCTGGCGATGCGGCCGCGGGTGCTGCTCCTGGACGAGGTGACCTCGGCGCTCGACCCGGAGCTGGTCGCGGGCGTGCTCGACGTGCTCCGGGACATCGCCCGCACCACCGACATCACGATGCTCTGCGTGACCCACGAGATGAACTTCGCCCGGGACATTTCGGACCAGGTCCTGATGTTCGACTCCGGCCGGGTCATCGAGTCCGGCCCGCCGGAGAAGATTTTCGGCGACCCCGAGCAGGAGCGGACGCGGGAATTTCTCAGCGCGGTCCTGTAATTGCAGGAATTGAACGCACCAACATCCGAGGTCTCGACCTCGGGTGGTGACGCCGACATATGCCAGCGTGCCAGCACCGCAGTTGAGAGGGCCACGATCTCGCCAACACCCCCTCCACGTCACGGTCTTGACCGTTATCGTGGAGGGGATTCGCTGTCCGGATTACGGCCATCAGGCGACCGCAGGGGGAACACCGTGGCGCTACCGTGCTGTCCCGGGGGACGCCCCCCGGACCCCCGGCCGACCCACGCGCCCACCTCGTCCATGCGAGGTGAGCTGTCGTGAGGCTCGAGCCGACCGCGCCGTACCACTCGGCCCAGGACGCCCTGCGCGTCCTGGAGATCGTGGCACGGCACTCATCCGGCGTGACCGACGCCGAACTCGCCCGCGAGACGCACCTCGGCACGGAGCGACTGACCACGCTCCTACGGATGCTGCGTCGCGAGGGATACGTCGAGCAGATCACCGACGGGGCGTACATCGCCGGGGACGCCCTGACCAGGCTGAGCTCCGCCCGCCACCGTGAGCAGGCCCTGCGCGACAAGCTCCAGCAGACCCTGGACCGGCTGCGCGACTCCGTCGGCGCCGCCGTCTACATCAGCCGGTACGTCGACGGCGAGATCAACATCACCCAGTACGCCGACAGCCCGGCCACACCCGCGGTCAACGAGTGGTTCGACTTCCGTTCCTCCGCCCACGCCACCGCGATCGGCAAGAGCCTCCTCGGCCAGCTCGACCACAACGGCCGCCGGGACCATCTCTCCCGCCACAAGATGGCCCGCCTCACCTCGCGCACCATCACCAGCGACAAGGTGCTGCTCTCCCGTCTGGAGGCCCAGCCGCCCACCGTGCCCCACCTCGACCTGCAGGAATACGCGATCGGCACGGTCTGCGCGGCCGTCCCGATAACGGCCGGTTCCTCGGTCGGCTGCCTGGCGCTCTCGCTCCCGGTGGAGCACGCGCACCGGCTCCGCCAGGCCGCGGACACGCTGAACAGGAACGCGGCACCGGTGCTGCTGTCACTGGCCTTCTAGATCCCCCAGGGGTGGTCGGGACCACCCCTGGGGAGCAGGTAGTATTTTCTACGTCGCCGACCGCCGCAGAGCGGACGGCGGGAGTCATGCGCCGCTAGCTCAGTTGGTTAGAGCAGCTGACTCTTAATCAGCGGGTCCGGGGTTCGAGTCCCTGGCGGCGCACGATGACGATGGGCCTCTCGTGGGAGCGAGGGGCCCTTCGGCGTCTGCCTCGGTCAGCCTCCGATAGGCACTCTCCCCGGGAGGCCGCCACCACACCGGATCGGCACACCTGATCCCCTCCTTCCTGAGCTTCGCCCGGTGGATCTTGTTCGTGGCCGTGACCGGCATCCGCTCCATCACCCGCACGAAGCGGGGCGCCATCTTCGTCCCCAGGTCCGGCTGGGCTCGGAGGAACTCCACGAACCCGAGCGGATCGAACTCGCCGGCGATCGCCGCCATGACCTGGTCCCCGGTCACCGGGTCCGGCACCGCGTAGACGGCGACGGCGGCGGCACGCCCGTACCGGGCGAGGATGTTCTCGATCATCGCGGCGGCCAGGTTCTCGCTGTCGACGCGCAGACGGTCGTCGGTGCGTCCGGCGAAGTAGAGGAAGCCGTCGGCGTCCCGGTAGAAGAGGTCCCCGGTCCAGTACCAGCCCTCCCGCCGCCGTTCCGCCTCCGCCTGCGGGTTCCGCCAGTAACCCTCGAAGGGGTTCGGCCCCCGGTTCACCAGCTCCCCGATCGCCGCGTCACCGTTGACCAGCCGCCCGACCGCGTCGAAGACCGCCGGCGGGCACTCCTTGCCCGTCTCCGGATCGAGGACGACGAGACCGGGTGCCGCCCGGCCGAGGGCCCCCGC
This sequence comes from Streptomyces sp. HUAS ZL42, assembly GCF_040782645.1. Classification (GTDB taxonomy): domain Bacteria; phylum Actinomycetota; class Actinomycetes; order Streptomycetales; family Streptomycetaceae; genus Streptomyces. Next base: position 5,977,988 of record NZ_CP160403.1, on the reverse strand, counting down.
GGGAGTCCCCGACGCCCACTGCACCGCCGCGCCGCCCTCGGACGACCCGTATCCCTCCACGAGCCGCACCCCGAACCGCCGCTCGAAGGCCGCCGCGTCCACCGCCCCCGCCTCGGTCCCGAAGCCGAGCCGCAGCGCATGGTCCCGGTCGTCGGGCCGCGGCTCGGTGGCGAGGACGTACTGGACGGCGCGTCCGACATACGTGAAGTACGTCGCCCGATACCTGCGTACGTCCGCCAGGAAGCCGGACGCCGAGAACCGCCGTCGCAGCGCCACCCCCGCCCCGGCCGCCAGCGCGGGCGCCCAGTCGGCGATCACCGCGTTGCCGTGGAACATCGGCATGCAGACGTAGTGCACGTCGTCCGGCCGCACCCCGAACTGCCCGGCCAGGGAGCGGCCGGCCGCGGCCAGCCGCCCCTGGGAGCAGATCGCCGCCTTCGGAGCTCCGGTCGAGCCGGAGGTGAAGTACAGCAGGAGCCGGTCGGCCGGGGTGGCCTTCGCGTCGTCCGGTTCCGCGTCGGCGTAGGGCGCGAGCAGGGCGTCGTACTCCTGCGCGTCGGTCACCAGCAGACGTACCCCGGGGAGGTCGAGGCCGTCGAGGAGCGGCAGGTGGGCTCGCTCGGTGACGACGATCCGGCATTCGGTGTGCAGGATGTCGCGGGCCAGCTCCGGGCCCCGGCGGGTGGGGTTGATCCCGGCGACCGCCGCGCCCGCGAGGGCGGCGGCCGACAGCCACAACGGGAACTCCGGCGTGTTGTCGAGCAGCACGCCCACGTGCGGTTCGGCGCCCGGCGGCAGCAGGTCGGCCAGCAGCGCCGCGCGGGCCGCGGCACCGGCGGCCACCTGGTGATGGGTGAGGACGCGTTCCTCGCACCACAGCCCCGGCCGGTGGTCGCCCCACTGCGCGCGGACGAGTTCGGCGACGGTACGCCTTGTGGACTCCATGGAGGCGCACGGTAGTTGACGCACCGTCAGATGTGGATGGCTACGACTGCACGAAGTCCTCCGCGTGGGCGAACACCGCGACCGTCACCAGGATGAAGCCGAGGGCGAAGAGGATGAGCATGCCGAGGAAGGCCAGCACGCATCCCGTGCCCGCCGCGAGCTTCCCCGGCGCCGGGGGCTTGGCCGTGGCCTGCTCCGGGCGGTCCGCCGCGTAGTGCACGGTGACGATGTCGCCCTCGAGGGTGGTCCCCGGGCCGCCCCGCTCCTCGAACCGGACGGGGCGGCCGTCGTACGTGACGAACTCGTAGACGTGGTGCATGGTCGTGTGCACCGAGCGGTCGCCACCGCCACCACTCGTCGTCGTGTAGGTCCGCAGACAGCGCGCCTGGGCGGTCAGGCCACTGCTCCAGGCGCGGCTGATCCGCCGGGAGCGGCGGATCACGAGGATCGCGGCGAAGGAGGCGAGCGCGATCATGAGCATGGGCACGATGAAGAAGATGGCTTCCATGGATCCCCCGAAGGCCGTGCACGGCCCCGGTCGGCCGGCGTGGCAGGAACGTACCCACGCCGGCCGCGTCACTGACTCAAGGGAACCTCAGAACGTGACGTCCGAGCAGGCGTAGAACGCGTTGCCCGTGTCGGCGATCGTCCACACCGCGAGGATGACGTGGTGTCCGCTCAGCCCGGACGGCAGGGTGCCGCTGTGGGAGAGGGTCGACGGCGGGCGCTGGCCGCCGTAGGGGACCGTCAGGAACGGGGTGAGGTTGAGGTCGGAGCGGGCCAGGTTGTGGTTCTGGTTCCAGCCCGCCCTGGTGACGTAGTACTTGAAGTCGGTCGTGGCGTGCATGGCGGTGAACTGCCAGCGGAAGGTGTAGCTCTGGCCGCCCGTCACCCGGGTGGTGGGCCAGGCGGCGCCCGACGGGGTCCGCGGGGAGCTGAGCTGACTGAACCGGCTGAGACCGCCGCTGCAGATCTGCCCGTCGGCCGGTCCGGAGGCCGGGAAGCCCTTCGGACCCTCGACGCTCTGCGGCTCCCACTGGATGTCGCCGCAGTTGGTCACCGTGCCGTTCTGGCAGAGCTTCTGCCGGCTGATGGGGAGGTCGGTGTAGCCGTGGCTGCTCGCGCCTCCGGCGGAGAGCACGAAGGCTCCTGCCGTGGTGAGCCCGAGCGCGGCGGCGTACCACTTGGTCTTTTTGCGCATGCTGCCGCTCCTGGAGAACGTGGGGAGTTCTGTGAGGCGTGCAGGTCTAGACCAAGTCTGAGATTATGACCGTCCCTTGAACATGTCCATACCAATCGCGGACCGTTTTCAGGGCGCTTGTACGCCACCTTCAGGGCGCCTGTTCGCCGCGTCCCGCGCAGAAGGCCACCGTGAGGTCCTTCACCAGCGCCTTCCGCTCGTAGTCGTCGAGTTCGACGAGTCCCCGCATGGTCAGCCGCGTCACCGTGTCCTCGACCGAGTCCACGACCGACGTCAGCATGCTTGCCCGTTGCTGCGCGTCCAGCGCGGCGATCCGGCGCCGGTGCATCGCGGCGGCGACCTCGGGGGCGTACTCGACCCGGACCGGCTGCACCGAGAACACCTCGAGGCCGATCACCCCCGCGTCCTGGGCGACCAGCCGCGTCAGCGCGTCCCCGGCCGCCTCCACCGAACCCCGCGTGCCGCCCGGCATCTCCACCGGTACGCGGGCGAGCGCCGCCTCGACGCACTCGCGCAGATACGTCTCGTGGTCCTCGACGCCGAGCGCGGCCCGCGCGGTGTCCCGGACCCGCCACACCACCAGGACCACCACCCGCAGGGCCACCCCATGGCCGTCGGCGGCGGGCATCGGCTCGCTGCGCCAGTGCCGCAGCCGCACGTCGACGCGGCGGCGCATCAGCAGCGGGTTGATCCACAGCAGACCGGTACGCCGGACCGTCCCCCGGTAACGTCCGAACAGTCCGAGCACCCACGAGCACCCCGTCCGCCCGCGGGCGAGGCCTCCGAAGCCCCACAGGCCGAGCGCGCCGGCCCCCAGGAACGCCGCCCACTGCACCGGACCCAGCCCCCCGGCCCCCGGCGGGTACGCCGGCAGTCCCAGCGCCTCCACCACGAGCGGCGGCAGCGCTCCCGCCCACCACGAGGTGACCGCGCACCCGGCCGCCCCGCCGACCCCGGCGAGCACCCCCACCGCCCCGGGCAGCACCGGCGCCGGCAGCTCCACCAGCGCGGGATCGACCTGCGCCACCGGCCGCGCCTTAATCGCCACCGGGCGCCTGAGGCGCGGCTGTTCACCCGTTTCCTGACGGCACCCCACGACCGCGGACCCGAGCGCCACCGGCTGCGCCTGGGGGTCGTCACGGAACAGCAGGTGGACGGGGATCTCGGTGGTCGTTTCGTTGTGGATCAGCCGCGTCGGCCGGGTGGCCGGGCCCTCGGACTCGGGCGTCTGTGAAGTGATCGCGTTCATTGCGTGCCTCCAGCCTCCGCGCCAGATGGGCGGTTCACGAGAAGAGCCGCCGCCAGGTCTCCGGCCCCGGGTAGCCGTCCGCCGCGCCGCCCCGCCAGCCCTGCGCGCGCTGGAAGGCCTCGACGTTCCTGCGGTCCGCCTCGCCCCAGCGCGGTCCCGGCCCGGTCGTGTAGTACTTGCCGAACCCCTTCTTCACCAGCTGCTGTCCTAGCTGGGTGACGTGTGCGCTGCTCACGCCGGGCCGGAACGCCGCCCGCCCCGGATAGCCGGGCACCCCCTGCCGGACGGGCGTCGCGGCACCGGCCGCCCCGGCCGTGACGTTCCTGCCCTCCCCGGTCATCAGCAGCGCCCAGGTCCGCGGCCCCGGCATCCCGTCGGCGGCGGCGCCCCGCCAGCCCTGCGCCAGCTGGAACGCCCGGGTCGCCCGGCGGTCCGCCTCCGACCAGCGCGGGCCGGGGCCGGAGGTGTAGTAGCGCCCGGCGCCGCGCTCGACAAGCCTGCGGCCCAGAAGGGTGACGTACTGGTTGTTCGCACCGGGGCCGAAGTGCGCGGCTCCCGGGTACCGGGCCGTCACCGTGCCGGTGCCGGCGTCCGGTTGGGGCCGGCCGGCCGCGCCGCCCTGGCCGGGATTCGCCCCCGCCGTGTCCGCCGCGAGCCCCTTGTAGCGGTAGGCGACGTAACTGTCCGAGTGGCTCCAGTAGGCGTACGGCGTGGCCTGGCGGCGGGCGTGCGGAGGGGTCTCCTCGTACGCGATGTAGTAGGTGTGCGTGTAGTCCGTCCAGCCGCCGAAAATGACGACGTGCGATCCTTCCCGGGGGTTCGCCGGATTGTGGAACAGCAGAATGTCGCCGGGCTGGAGCATTTCCTTCGTAATGCGCTCCCCGTACTGGACCAGGGTGCCCGTCCATTCGTTTCCCGGCAGGTTCCAGGCCATCGACACGAAGCCCGAGCAGTCCTGCCGGTATCCGTCGGGCCAGTAGGCCCTCATGCCGTACGGCACCTTCGCCTCGACCCATGCCCTGGCCCGGTTGATGATCTCCGCGCGGGTCGTCGTGGGCGTCCCGACGGGCCTCCCCTGCGCGGCCGGTGTCCCGGCCGGTCCGTGCAGCGGGGTCTTGCCGCCCTGGGGGGTGACGGGCTCGTCACCTGCGGGAACGCCGGGCCGGGCGGGGGCGTGCGGGGCGGCGAGGGCCGGTGCCGCGTGGCCCGCGGCGAGCGCCGCGGAGGCCGCGGTCGCCACGATCACGGCACGGGCGGCCGGGTGACCACCGACTCCGGAGGACGGGGAGACCGGGGGACTCTCCTGCCTCCGGTGCACACATCCGGGGCAGTCGCAGTCGCGCGCGGGGTCGAATTCCTCGAACACCGGAGTCTCCATGCGATTCCCCTCACACTCCAGATGGAAATGTCCACGCCTGTGCACATTCGACAGTTTCTCAACGGTCTTCAGAGCGCGCATGTTGACGGTCCGAATGATGTACGGGGCCCGCTCCCGGCCCGCTGCCGGCAGTCGGGAGCACCCCCAGGCGTCATGTAGAGTTAACGACGTCAGCAGGCGCCGCTAGCTCAGTTGGTTAGAGCAGCTGACTCTTAATCAGCGGGTCCGGGGTTCGAGTCCCTGGCGGCGCACAGACAGGAAGGGCTCCTCGTGCAAACGAGGGGCCCTTCCTCATTTGGCCGGATATCCTCTTGAACCGGACACGCTCGCCGTCCGTACGGAATGACGGGCCGCGACAGGAGACGGCCCGCCCCGCCCGGACCGACCGCGCGTTTCGCGCCAGCGGGAAAGCACCGAGGGGCAGCGACCCGGTGATCGCGTACGCACAGAGGAGGCCATAAGAGACCACTTCGGTCACTTCCGAGCACGTCTGCCCATGACCGCGCACAAAGGGTCCACACCTCCCCCACAGGCGTCACATTGAGCGCTTTGACCGGTAAACACCGCGTTTCACATCTTGCGATCATGCCGAACGCCGTAGAACCCTGGTTTTTTCAAGATGCTGCGGTTTCGCGGCAGTTGGGGGGCAAGGAACCGGTTGCCCGTGTTGTGCAGGGAGAGGGGCCCTGTCCATGAAACGGATGCCGAGGGGGGCATCCTGCAACCGGAAGGTCTCAGTCCCACGTCTTGCGTAGGGTGTGGGCTATGTGGCGACTGTGACCCGCCAAAGAAACGCCTGCGAGGGTCGAGGGGGACCTGAGCCGGCGAAAGGAACCGACAGACACGCGGTGACCTGCGTGTGGGGGGATGACTCATGACGTCGACGCCGACGGGCGCCCGGCAGGAATTCGACCCGTCACAGACCACTCAGCTGAGGGTGCCTTCGCATCGAACCGGCACCACGGGGACGTTCCGCCGGATCAGAAAGACACTGCCGAAATACGACTACGAGCATTACAGCCGGCTGGCGGGCCCCCTCACCCAGCCCGATCCGACCAAGCCGTACAAGGTGCAGTACCGCTCGCTGCTCTCGCAGGAGCCGCACCGCATCCGGGCCGCGCTGATGCTCGGCGCCGCACCGCTGCTCTCCCTGGTCCTGCTCGCCTGGCTGCTGCAGCCGGAGCACTGGACGGAGCGCGACTACCCCGCTTTCTCCTGGCTGCCGGCGCTCGACGTCGTCATGCTGGTCTCGATCGGTCTGATCGAGTTCTTCCGCTGCATGAACGTACTGTCGAACGCGCACGCCACGCTGGTCGCCCGCGACCCGATCCCGGTTGTGCCCGAGACCGGCACCAGAGTCGCCTTCCTCACCTCCTTCGTGCCCGGCAAGGAACCGCTGGAGATGGTGACGAAGACCCTGGAGGCCGCCGTACGGCTGCGCCACCGGGGCCTTCTGCACGTATGGCTCCTCGACGAGGGCGACGACCCCGAGGTGAAGGCGGTCTGCGAGCGGCTCGGCGTGCACCACTTCTCCCGCAAGGGCGTCGAGAAGTGGAACCGGCCCAAGGGCCCGCACCGCGCCAAGACGAAGCACGGCAACTACAACGCCTGGCTCGAGGCGCACGGCGGGGACTACGACTTCTTCGCCTCGGTCGACACCGACCACGTGCCGCTGCCCAACTACCTGGAGCGGATGCTCGGGTTCTTCCGCGACCCGGACGTCGGCTTCGTCATCGGCCCGCAGGTGTACGGCAACTACGACAACTTCGTCACCAAGGCCGCCGAGTCGCAGCAGTTCCTCTTCCACGCGCTCATCCAGCGCGCCGGCAACCGCTACGGCGGGCCGATGTTCGTCGGCACGTCGAACGCCGTACGCATCAAGGCGCTCAAGCAGATCGGCGGCCTGTACGACTCGATCACCGAGGACATGGCCACCGGCTTCGAGATCCACCGCCACAAGAACCCGGTCACGGGGAAGAAGTGGCAGTCGGTCTACACGCCGGACGTGCTCGCGGTCGGTGAGGGCCCCAGCGCCTGGACGGACTTCTTCACCCAGCAGATGCGCTGGTCGCGAGGGACGTACGAGACCATCCTCAAGCAGTACTGGAAGGGCTGGTACTCGCTGCCGCCGGGCAAGCTCTTCAACTACACGATGATGATCATCTTCTACCCGATCTCCGCGCTCAACTGGATCCTGGCAGCGCTGAGCTGTGCGCTGTTCCTGGGCCTGGGCGCCTCGGGTGTGAACATCGACCCGACGGTCTGGCTGATGCTGTACGGCAACGCCTCCGCCCTCCAGATCGGCCTGTACATCTGGAACCGCCGCCACAACGTCTCGCCGCACGAGCCGGAGGGCTCCGGCGGTGTGGCCGGCATGGTGATGTCCGCACTGTCGGCGCCGCTCTACGCGAAGGCGCTGATCGACTCCCTCCTGCGCCGCAAGAGCAAGTTCGTGGTCACGCCCAAGGGCGACTCGGCAAGCCCGGACCGGTGGTTCGGGACCTTCCGCTACCACTGGTACTTCATCCTGATCTTCGGCGCGTCGATCGGCGCCGGTTTCGTGTACGGTCACTCGCACCCCGCGATGATCACCTGGGCGTCGTTCGCCCTGCTGATCACCGCGACACCGATCTTCGTCTGGCGCCTCATGCTGCGTGAGGAGAAGAAGCAGCCGGCCGCGACCGTGCCGCAACAGCGCACCGCGGAGCCGGCGCAGGCCACCGGTGCGGCGGTGCCGCACCCGGCGCAGCGGCCGCACGGCCACGGCCCGGCACACAGGCCGAGTTGGGTCGCCCCGGACGAGGGCGGCGACCAGACCATGCAGATCGCCCTTGGTGGGCTGGGGGGACATAAGGAATGAACGACCGTGCCGGCCACCGCCGCGCCCGTCGACTCGCGATCGGCACGGCGGTGGTCCTCGCGCTGGCCGGAATGAACGGGCCGTGGCTGTACCGCTTCGGGACGGAGCAGTACCACCAGTACAAGATCAACAGACCGGAGTACAAAGCCGACAACGGCAAGTGGGAGATCGTCGAGTTCCCCGAGGAATACCGGCAGAACACCATCCACGCGGCGCTCCTGCACACCGGCAAGGTGCTGCTGGTCGCCGGCTCCGGCAACAACCAGGACAACTTCGACGCGAAGAAGTTCGACACCCGGATCTGGGACCCGGTCAAGGGCACCATCAAGAAGGTGCCCACGCCCAGCGATCTGTTCTGCACCGGCCACACCCAACTGGCCAACGGCAACCTGCTGATCGCGGGCGGCACCAAGCGCTACGAGAAGCTGAAGGGGGACGTCACCAAGGCCGGCGGCCTGATGATCGTCCACAACGAGAACCCGGACAAGCCGATCACGCTGCCCGCGGGCACCAGGTTCACCGGCAAGGAGAACGGCAAGACGTTCGTCTCCAAGGACCCGGTGCTGGTGCCGCGCGCGAAGAAGGTGTTCGACAAGGCGACCGGAAAGTTCCTGCGCAACGACCCCGGTCTGGGCCGTATCTACGTCGAGGCGCAGAAGAAGGGCGCCAAGTACGAGACCGGCACCCAGGACAACTACACCGTCCAGGGCCTGACGGGTGCGGACGCGCGCAACACGTACGGCATCGCGCAGAAGCTCGCGCTCGACAAGAAGGACTTCCAGGGGATCCGGGACGCCTACGAGTTCGACCCGGTCGCAGAGAAGTACATCAAGGTCGACCCGATGAAGGAGGCCCGCTGGTACCCGACGCTCACCACCCTGAGCGACGGGAAGATCCTCAGCGTCTCCGGCCTCGACGACATCGGGCAGCTCGTGCCGGGCAAGAACGAGATCTTCGACCCGAAGACGAAGACGTGGACGTACACCTCGAAGGTCCGTCAGTTCCCGACGTACCCGGCGCTGTTCCTCATGCAGAACGGCAAGATCTTCTATTCGGGTTCGAACGCGGGCTACGGGCCGGACAACGTGGGGCGCGAACCGGGCGTCTGGGACGTCGACACCAACAAGTTCACCAAGCTTCCCGGGCTCAGCGACCCGAAGTTGATGGAGACCTCGGGGACCGTGCTGCTCGCGCCCGCGCAGGACGAGAAGTACATGGTGATCGGCGGTGGCGGGGTCGGCGAGTCCAGGCTGTCCAGCAAGAAGACGCGGATCATCGATCTGAAGGCGGCCGGTCCCCGGTTCGTGGACGGGCCGTCGCTGGAGAAGGGCACGCGGTACGCGCAGGCCTCGGTGCTGCCCGACGACACCGTGCTGGTTTCCGGGGGTTCGGAGGACTACCGCGGGCGGGGTGACTCCAACATCTTGCAGGCCCGGCTCTACCATCCGGACACGAACACGTTCGCCCGGGTCGCCGATCCGCTGGTGGGCCGGAACTACCACTCCGGGTCGATCCTGCTCCCCGACGGGCGGGTGATGTTCTTCGGCTCCGACTCGCTGTTCGGCGACAAGGCGAACACGAAGCCGGGGAAGTTCGAGCAGCGGATCGAGATCTACACGCCGCCCTATCTCTACCGGGACGCCCGACCCGAGCTGTCGGGCGGTCCGCAGACCATCGCGCGCGGGAAGTCGGGGACGTTCACCTCACAGCACGCGTCGACGATCAAGAAGGTGCGGCTGATCCGGCCGAGTGCGTCCACGCATGTCACCGACGTGGATCAGCGGTCGATCGCGCTGGACTTCAAGACGTCCGGCGACAAGATCACGGTGACGGTGCCCACGAACAAGAACCTGGTGCAGTCCGGGTGGTACATGCTGTTCGTGGACGATGACCAGGGGACGCCGTCCGAGGCGCAGTGGGTCAAGGTGCCGTAGGGGCCTGTCCGGCGGATCATGCCGCAGACGCGGGGCCTGGCACGCCCATCTGCGGCGTTGTCGTCGGTTGCCGACGCTCCGCGTCGACGCCCTCCTCCGCCTTGCAGCTGGACGCACCAGGCCCCGCTCACCTGCGCTGAACCAGGTGCCGTTGATTCGCTGCGACTTGATCCGCCGGACAGGCCCCAGTCCCAACGCACTTGGGGCGCCCTCCGCGACGGAGGGCGCCCCTCGCTGTCACTTGGAGGCCCGGGCCAGCTTCAGTGCGTAGTCCGCCCACCACTCGCCCGCCTTCGGGCCGCCCTTGCACTCGCCGTCCGACTCTCCCGGGCGCTTGACCCACAGGTACGCGTCGACCAGCGGATCCGCCGTCTTCACCGTCGGGGCTTCGCCCAGAGCCCGGCCCGGCGGGTTGCACCAGCGCTCGTTCGGATCTCCGTCCGTGTACGGGCCGTTGCCGTTGCGGCTGGTGTCTATGACGAAGTGCTTGCCGCCCACCTTCGCGGACAACTGCTTGCCGTACGCGAGGGAGTCCTGGGTCGAGTAGAAGTTGGAGACGTTGACGGCGAAGCCGTCCGCCTGGTCGACGCCCGCCCGCCGGAGGGGCTCGAAGATCTGGTCGGGGTGCTGCCAGCCGGGGTTGCCGGCGTCGAGGTAGACCTTGGTGTTCTTCAGTGACTTCAGCTTGCCGACGGCACCCTTGAGGAGGTCGTAGCGCTCCTCGTGGAACTCCTCCTGGGTGCAGCCGTCCACGAGGTGCAGTACGGCGTCCGGTTCCAGGATCACCGTCGCCGAGCGGTCCCCGATGCCCTTGGCCACGCCCTCGATCCAGGCGCGGTAGGCGTCGCCGTCCGCGGCGCCGCCCTGGGAGTACTGGCCGCAGTCGCGGTGCGGGATGTTGTAGAGGACCAGCAGCGCCGTGCGGCCGGCCTTGTCGGCGGCCTCGGTGAAGCCGCGGGCCTCCTCCTCCGGCTTCTCCGGCCCGATCCACTCGCCGGTCGGCTGCTCCGCTATCTTGCGGATCTGCTCGGCGTTCTCGTCCTTGCCGGACTTCTCGTAGTCGGCGACCTGCTCTGCCGCGTTCCCGTCCGGATTGACCCAGAACGGGTCGGCCTCCTTGGGCTGCTGGGTGATCCGGGCACCCGCCTCCTCCTGGCCGTCCCCGCCCCCCGAGGAACACCCGGTCACGAGCAGCGCGGCCCCCAGCACCGCCGCTACCCCCCTGCTGACGGACATCCAACTCCCCCTTGGGTGTACCGGTCGAAGTCTCAATCGTGACATAGGTGCCGGGATCCCCACGAGGTCGTCCCGGCGTTGTCGGGGAGCTGTTACACCGTCGGGCGCCGGGGGTTGCCGACTGCTCTCCGGGGAGTGTGCACGAGCGCGATATAACTCGACCGTGTGATGGTCGGCTTCCGGGCTTGCGGTGGCCCGGGCCGTTCGGGCTACGGTGATCGTGCGATCTGGGACACCGGGTACGGCGCCAGCATGCGCGGCCCCTGCTGCGCCGGAGTGATGGTTCAGGGCCTCCCCGTCGCCTCTGGCCGCACTCATATGGCCAGGTCGTGAGGGAACCGGCCTCCCGGGATCGGACCACGGACAGGATCCGTGTCGCTGCCTGGGGTCGAGTACGCCGGGGACCAGTGCGCCCAAGACCGTTCGGGGCGTGCGGCTGAGCGGGCTCACTCCTGCTGATTCGAAAATCCGCCGTCCCGTTTCCGTAGCCGCTGATCAGGCGGCGTCTTCCGTCTGCTGGAGAGTGACCTGGTAGCCGAGTTGGTTGAGCTGGCTCACCAGCCGTCGGGTCTGCCTGGCACGGCCGGTGCGTTCGAGGAAGTACTGGCCTCCGAGGTCGGCGTATGCGGTGTCGCGGGTGAACATGTGCCAGACGGAGACGAGGATCGAGTGTTCCAGGGCGACCAGGGCTCGCTTCTTGCCGCGGCGGGCGATGAGCCGGCGGTAGCGGGCGGCGAGGTAGGTGTCCTTGGTCCGTGACGCGGCGATGGCGGCCTGGCCCAGGGCGGCCTTGAGCCAGGGATCGCCGTGGCGGGTCTTGCCGGGGCCGCGTCTGCCGCCGGATTCGTTGTTGCCGGGGCACACCCCGGCCCAGGAGGCCAGGTCGCCCGCGGTGGGGAAGCGGGCGATGTCGTCGCCGATCTCGGCGAGGATCACCTCGGCGGCCCGCGTGTTCACGCCGGGGATGGTCACCAGGAGTTCGATGCGGCGGCGAAAGGGCGCGATCTGTGCGTCGATCCGCGCATCCAGCCGTTTCTCCATCGCGGTGCAGGCGTCGATACGCTCCAGCATGGCCCGGGCCAAGAACGCGTGATGGGCGGTGAAGTGGCCGGTCAGGGCCTCGATCAGGGCGTCCGTCTTGCGTCGCATGATGCCTTTGGCCAGGTCCGCGAGCACCTGCGGGTCGCGTTCGCCGGCGATGAGGGCCTCCAGCATCGCCCGGCCGGATACGCCCAGGATGTCGGCGACCGCGGCGGACAGTTTGATCCCGGCGTCCTCCAGGAGCTTCTCCAGGCGCTGGGCCTCCCGGGTGCGTTCGCGGATCACCTCGGTGCGATACCGGGTCAGATCCCGCAGCTGCCGGATCGGCTCGGGCGGCACGAACGAGGGCCGCACCAGGCCGTGCTCGACCAGGCGGGCGATCCACTCGGAATCCTTCACGTCGGTCTTGCGGCCCGGGACCGCCTTCATGTGGCGGGCGTTGAGCAGCCAGCACTCCATCTCATGTTCCAGCAGGTAGAACACCGGTTTCCAGTACACGCCGGTGGCCTCCATGCCGACCACGGTGATCTGCTCGGCCAGCAGCCAGTCCCGCATCGCCAAAAGGCCCGAGGTCACCGAGGAGAAGGTGCGGGTCTCGCTGCGGCGCCGCTTGCCGGTGCCCGGCACCCTGATCGTCACCTTCACGTCCGCCTTGCTGATGTCGATCCCCCCGCAGCGTTCGTGGATCACGTCCATCTGCCCGGTACCCCCTCCCTTGATCGGCCGCGAGTGCGCGGTCGTCCGGCGGGGGCCCGGCAGGCGGAAGAAGCTGATTCGCGTGCTCGCAGCAACACATCGGGGTGCCTGTCGATGGACCCCCAGCGTCCTACTCAGTCACAGGCTCGGAACGCACCAAGCAGAAACGACGTCCGCCGGACGGCCACAGACCGATTTTCGCGCCCACAGGGTGTCGCCGACAGGCGACCGGACTACTCAGTCCACAGGAACGGTAGGTGCGCGCGTGGAGGGGTGCGGAAGGCGCAACGGGAGGGAGGAAACGGTGGTCATGCGGCACTCCACCCGGGAGATCCGGCTGGCGGCGGCACTGGTGGAGGCGGCGGACACCGTGACCGACGACTTCGACACCGCGGCCCACCTCCGACGCGTCCTGGACCACTGCGTGGAACTGCTCGCCGCGCGGGCGGCCGGGATCATGCTGATCGACGGCGGCGAGACGGTGTCGCTGGCCGGGAGCAGCCACCGGCAGGAGGTGGCGCTGGACCTGCTGGAGGCCCAGCACGGCGGCGGCCCCTGCCTGGACAGCTACAGCACGGGAAGACCCGTGCCACCGGTCTCCATCCGGGCCGCCCACGCGGACTCCCGCTGGCCGGACTTCACCGAGCGGGCACTGCGGCACGATGTCGCGGCGACCTTCGCGGTACCGCTGCGGCGCCGGGACACCCTGTTCGGCGCGCTCAATGTGTTCGTGCCCGCCCTGCCCGAAACCCCGCCCATTGACGAGGGTGCGGAGCTCGTGGTGGCCCAGTCGCTCGCCGACGCGGCCGCCGTCGGCCTGCACAACCACCGGGCGTACGCACAGCACCGCACCCTGTCCGCGCAGTTGCAGGAAGCTCTGTCCAGCAGGGTCCGCATCGAGCAGGCGAAGGGCATGCTCGCCGAGCGGTGGGGTTGCGCGGCCGACGAAGCGTTCAGGGCGCTCCGGCAGTACGCACGCAGGCGCCGGATGCCGCTGGACCGGGTGGCGCGGTCGGTCGTGGAACGGACCGCGGACGACGCGGGGTTGCGCGGCGAGGCGCCGGGACCCTCGTAACCCCCGTACCCTCCAGCGGATATGACGTAGGGCCACAAGGAGGGAACCCCACGTCAGCAACCCCCTAGGCCCAGGCGCACATCCGTTCTAGAGTCTTCCCGAACGGCCCCGGCCCCCGGCCGGTTCCTCACCCACCGTGGCTTCGCCGGCCTCCCGCGCCGGTCGCCGGGTTACTCCCGCAGCCCGCGCACGCGCGGTCGAGGACCAGCCCGGTCGGCGGCTTCGGGGGGAGCGTGCCGCCGGCCGGGCCAGGTGCCGCGGGGCTCACGCACCCGTCCCCGTCAGGTACGCCGAGACGATCACGTTCGCCGTGTAGCTGCGGCTCGCCCGGTCGAAGGTGCCGCCGCAGGTGATCAGCCTCAGTTCGGCGCGTCCCGACTGCCGGGGGCCGTAGGCCTGCTGGGCGTCGAAGCTGTCACGGCCGACGACTTCGATGTCGTCGACGGTGAACACGGCGACCTTGCCGTCGTCGCGGAACACCCGCACCCTCTCGCCCGGTTGCAGGGAGCTGAGCTTGTAGAAGACGGCGGGCCGGGTCTCGGTGTCGACATGCCCCACCATGAGCGCGGTCCCGGCAGCTCCGGGCCGCACGCCTGCCCCGTACCAGCCCACGACCCCCGCCTGGTCGAAGGGCGGCGGATCGATGGCGCCCTGCCGGTCCAGCCCGCGGGCCACGACCGGCGCCTGCACGTTCAGGTCGGGGATGTCGAGGCGCTGCGGCAGCGCGTCCCCGAGCGGCTCGGCGGCGGGGGGAAGTTCCGCGTCCGGCGGCCGTCCGACCGCCGCCATGTCGCCCGTGGTCGGCGCGGACGCCCCGGGCCGCAGGTCGGTCACCTCGCGCCCCCACAGCCACAGCCCGAGCAGCAGCACCACCCAGGCCACCCCGGTCAGCAGACGTCCCGAGGAGCGTTCACGGTCGGACATGGTCAGTCCGTCCCGCGCCCCCGGCGGGCGCCGCGGAACGCCACGGCGACCGCCGCGACCCCGGCGAGGATCAGCCCGGTCACCGCGTGGGCGGTGCCGGGGCCTTCCACATGGGCCTCCTCCGCGGAGGCGAGGCGGGCGGTACCGCCGCCGCCCGCGTGAACGGGTGCGACGGGGGACGCGGGGACGACGGGCAGCGCCGACTTCTCGACGACGGTGACGCTGCCCTTGATCTCGAAGTCCGCGCAGGTGATCTTGACGACGTAGGCGCCGGCCGTCAGCGAGGTGCGGACCCGGGTCTCACCGGTGAGCGTGCCGTCGGAGCCGGTCAGACGGGCGTCCGAGACGAACGCCGCCGAGACCGCGGTGGCCGTCTTGCTGGTACAGCCGCTCACCCGGAGCGCGACGTCGGCGCCTGGGGCGGGCGTCGACGGGGTCACCGAGACACCGCGTCCGTCCGTCGCGTATGCCGCAGAGGGGAGCGCCGCGGCGATGAGAGCGACGCCTGCGCAGAGAGTGACTTTCAATGAACCCATCGTGAACCTCCAGGTATCAGAAGGCTCCCCCGCGGCACCGGGCCCCGCATCCTCAGCGGGGCCGCGCTACTCCGTACGGGTCATGTTTCTCCACCGCAAGGTTTCGGACCCGACCGGATTCGCTCACATTCCCTGGTCAGATTCGATCAACGAGGTCCGCGATGGAGTCCACGACCTTGGACGGACGGTACGGGAAGTCCTCGACCTGCTCGGGCCGGGTCAACCCGGTGAGCACGAGGAACGTCTGCATCCCGGCCTCCATGCCCGCCAGTACGTCGGTGTCCATGCGGTCGCCGATCATCGCGCTGCTCTCGGAGTGGGCGCCGATGGCGTTGAGCCCGGTGCGCATCATCAGCGGGTTCGGCTTGCCCGCGAAGTAGGGGCTCTTGCCGGTCGCCTTGGTGATCAGCGCGGCCACCGCGCCGGTCGCGGGCAGCGGTCCCTCGGTCGACGGCCCCGTCTCGTCGGGGTTGGTGCAGATGAAGCGGGCCCCGTCGTTGATGAGCCGTACGGCCTTGGTCATGGCCTCGAAGGAGTAGGTCCGGGTCTCGCCGAGCACGACGTAGTCGGGTTCGTGGTCGGTGAGGATGTAGCCGATGTCGTGCAGCGCGGTGGTCAGGCCCGCCTCACCTATGACGTACGCCGAACCGCCCGGCCGCTGGTCGTCCAGGAACTTGGCGGTCGCCAGGGCGGAGGTCCAGATGTGATCGATCGGCACGTCCAGGCCCATGCGCGACAGCCTGGCGTGCAGATCGCGCGGGGTGTAGATCGAGTTGTTGGTGAGGACCAGGAAGGGTTTGCCGGACTCGCGCAGCTTCTTCAGAAAGGCGTCGGCGCCGGGGATCGGTACACCCTCGTGGATGAGCACACCGTCCATGTCGGTGAGCCATGACTCGATGGGCTTGCGGTCTGCCATGTGCTGGGTCTCCCTGCCGTACGCACGTACGCCGTGCTGAGTGAGCCCCCAGCCTAAACAGAGGCCGGATCATGAGGGAATGGCCAGTTTGCAGTGCCTCTCCACGTGAGATCAGCGGCGCTTCCTGGCCAGCACCAGCGCGAGACCCACGCCGAGGCAGCAGAGGGCGGCGGCCAGGATCCCGCGGGAGGAAGCGAAGCCGGTATGGGCGAGCTCGTCGGCGAAGGGGAACGGGGAGTCCCGGGGCGCGGGCGAGGCATCGGACTTGGGCTCGGACTCGGGCAGATCGCCCGACTCCCCCTTGACCGCGAATCGGTAGGCGTTCGACTGCCCGACCCACTCCCCGTCGTCGTCGTGACGCTGTACGACGGCTGCCATGGCGGTGACCTGATTGGGCACGGCGTCCGCGGTGAGCGCCAGGCGGACCTTCACGGAGAGCGTCTTGCCGGGGCCGACGGAGAACCCGGGGAAACGATCCTTCTCATCGGCGAAGGCCCCGACGAGTTCGTCCTCGTCGGTGGTCTCGAACCGGACGGGGTGGCTGCGCGGACCGTCGTAGAACTCCAGCCGCGTCTGCGCCGGCTTGAGGGCACGCTTGCCGTCGACGAGCACGACGACGGGGTGCACACCGCTGCACACCCGCCCGGTGGTGTTCGCGAGCTCGAGATACCAGGTCCCGAACCCCCCACCGGCCTCATAGACGCCGGGCCCGCCGTGAATACGAGCGGTCAGAGGAAAATCCCGGCCATCCGACCCACCACAGACGTCCCCGGAGTCGGCCACCGCCGGCCCGGGAAACAGAACGGCGGCTGCGGCGAGGCAGAGAGACACAGGCGTGCACAGTCGCATGAACACGTGAGCTTGCCGGGCGGGGAGGGGGGCGGACCGATGCCACTCCGGCGAGGTCCACGAATGGCGGTGAGAGACGACCCGTTCGGCGCACGCCGCCGCAGCCACCGCAGCTACGAGCAGCCAGCCCCGCCCAGCCGATCCCACGTCGCTACGAGCAGCCGGTCCCGCCCAGCCGATCCCACGTCGCTACGAGCAGCCAGCCCCGCCCAGCCGATCCCACGTCGTTACGAGCAGCCAGCCCCGCCCAGCCGATCCCACGTAGCTGCGCCCGCCGGTCCCGCCCAGCCGATCCCACGTAGCTGCGGGCAGCCGGTCCCGCGTAGCTGCGGGCAGCCGGTCCCGCGTAGCTGCGGGCAGTCGTGCCGCTGGGGCGGCACGGGTGGGCGCAGCGGCACCCCGCCGGCGCGGGCAAGCGAAACCCACCCGCCAGCACCAGCCGACCCGCACAAGACACCCACGCCCGCAGCAAACGCACCTCACCCGCACCCGCACCCGCACCCGCCCTACCCATCCCCCCGCCCGAACAACGGCCCCAACAACAACTGAGCCGCCCCCTCAGCAACCCCCCGCTCCCCGCCGGAGGCAACCCGCACGGACGCCGCCCCACCCCCGCTCCCCTCCCGCCGAGCCCGCTCCCCCAACACCGCGCGAACGCCACCCACAAACACCTCCGGCGCCGCGGCGACCGTACGCCCGCCCAGCAACACCACGTCGATGTCCAGCAGCCCCACAAGATTCGCCGCCCCGGCCCCCAACACCCGCGCCGCCTCCCCCAGTTCCCCACGCCGCACCGCACCCAGACACAGCACCTCGATGCACCCCCGGTTCCCGCACGTACACAAAGGCCCGTCCAGCTGGATGACCTGATGCCCGAACTCCCCCGCCCCGGTCCGCGCCCCCCGGTGCACGACCCCACCGATCACCAGCCCCGCCCCCAGCCCCGTACCGAGATGCAGATACGCGAACGACCCGCCCTCGCCCGCGACCGCCAGCCCGAGCACCGCCGCGTTCGTGTCCTTGTCGACCACCACCGGAACCCCCAACCGCTGGGCCAGCGCGTCCCGCAGCGGATAACCGTCCCACTCGGGGAACCCGGTCACCCGATGCAGCACCCCCCGGATGTGATCGAGCGGCCCCGGAAGCGCGACACCGACGCCGAGCAGCGAACCCACCGCGGCAAGTGACGACGACCCGTCGGACGACGCGACCCCCACCGCTTCCCCCACCAGCCCCTCGACCTCCCGCCCCACCGCGGTCACGACGGCCCCCGCCCCCGCCCCCAGGTCCAGCCCCGCGCATCGCTCTCCCACCACGGTCCCGTCGAGATCGACGACCACGACCCGCAGCTCGTCCCGGTCCAGATGCACGCCCACCGCATGCCCCGCCTCCGGTACCAGCCGAAGTACGGTCCGCGGCTTGCCGCCCGTCGAGGCGCGCCGCCCGGCCTCCGCGGCCAGCCCGTCCTCCCGCAGCCGAGCCGTGATCTTGCTGACGGCCTGCGGGGTCAGCCCCGTCCGCTCGGCCAGCTCGAGCCGGCTGATGCCCTCCGCCCCGGCGGTACGCAGCAGGTCGAGCACGAGCGCGGTGTTGTGACTGCGCAGGGCGAAGAGGTTGACGCCGACTGTCGCGCCCCGCATCCCCGCTGTGCCACCCCTCGTCCTGTCCACGCCCCCATTCTCCCCGCCGCTTGCACTTTGGCAACAGCGTTGCGAAAGTGGACGGCATGACTGGACGCAAGACGGATGGAACCGCCCGCTCCCCCCTCCGCGTGGGACTCGTCGGATACGGCCTCGCCGGCTCCGTCTTCCACGCCCCACTGATCGCCGACACCGAGGACCTCGCCCTCGACACGGTGGTCACCTCGAACCCGGAGCGGCAGAAGCAGGCCCGCGCCGACCACCCGGACGTGCGGGTGGCCGCCACCGCGGACGAGTTGCTGGACCGCGCCGCCGACCTCGACCTCGTGGTCGTCGCGTCCCCGAACAGGACACACGTCCCGCTCGCCACCGCTGCCCTGGAGGCCGGCCTGCCGGTCGTGGTCGACAAGCCCATCGCGGGCACCGCCGCGGAGGCCCGGGAGCTGGCCGCCCTCGCCGACGAGCGCGGACTCCTCCTCTCCGTCTTCCAGAACCGCCGCTGGGACAACGACTTCCTGACCCTGCGCAAGCTGCTCGCCGAGGGCGCGCTGGGCGACGTATGGCGCTTTGAATCGCGTTTCGAGCGCTGGCGCCCGCAGCCGAAGGGCGGCTGGCGCGAGTCCGGTGACCCGGCAGAGATCGGAGGTCTGCTCTACGACCTCGGCAGCCATGTCGTAGACCAGGCCCTGGTCCTCTTCGGCCCCGTCACACGGGTGTACGCCGAGTCGGTCATTCGCCGCCCCGGCGCCCAGACCGACGACGACACCTTCATCGCGCTCACGCACGAGAGCGGAGTCCGCTCGCACCTGTACGTCTCCGCGACCACGGCCCAACTCGGCCCCCGCTTCCGTGTCCTGGGCTCGCAGGCGGGCTATGTGAAGTACGGCCTGGACCCGCAGGAGCCGGCGCTCCGGGACGGCGCTCGCCCCGCCGCCACGGCCGGCTGGGGCACGGAACCCGAGGAGCTCTGGGGCCGTGTGGGTGCCGGGGGTCCCCCCTCTGGGGGAGAGTCCCCGCTGACCGGCGGCGGCCGCCGCGAACCCACCCTGCCCGGCGACTATCCCGCCTACTATGCGGCCGTGGCGAAGGCTCTCCTGCACGACGGGCCGAACCCGGTGACCGCCCTGGAGGCGGCTGCCGCGCTCGACGTACTGGAGGCTGCCCGCCGTTCGGCCCACGACGGAGTGGTGGTGAACCTGTGATGAGCACGCACGAACTGACCCCCAAGTTCCACCCCGAGATCACCCCGAGCATCGAGGAACTGGAGGCCCAGGAACGCCGCCTGGTCTTCCGCGAGTTCACGTACGACGACGCCTGGGCCCTGGGCTCCCTCCTGGTCGACCTGGCCAGGGAACGCCAGGCCCCGGTCGCCATCGACATCCACCGCGCCGGCCAGCAGCTCTTCCACGCGGCCCTGGCCGGATCCACCCCCGACAACGACGCCTGGATCGACCGCAAGCGCCGCGTCGTCGAGCGCTACGGCTCCGCCTCCTACCTGGTCGGCGCTCGCTTCCGCGCCAAGGGCACGACGTTCGAGGAGTCCTCCCGCCTGGACCCGGACGTGTACGCGGCCCACGGCGGCTCCTTCCCGATCAACGTCGAGGGCGTCGGCGTGATCGGCACGGTGACGGTGAGCGGCCTGCCGCAGTTGGCGGACCACAGGTTCGTGGTGGAGGCGCTGGAGCACTTCCTGAAGGCGTGAGTCGACTCGCTCAGGGGCGCGAGGCCGTAGCGATATGCGGCTCCGCCGCGTGGGCGCGACCGGCCGCGAACGACCCGCGGCGGACCGCTCACCGCAGTCCCCCGGCCCTCCCCGCGGAGCCGCTACGCGTTCTTGAACTCCTGCCGCTGACGGCCCAGCCCCTCGATCTCCAGCTCCACGACGTCCCCGGCCCGGAGGAACGGCTTCGGCTCGGGGTGTCCGAGCGCGACCCCCGCCGGCGTCCCCGTGTTGATCACGTCACCCGGATACAGCGTCATGAACTGGCTGACGTACCGCACGACCTCCCCCACGGCGAAGATCTGCTCCGCCGTGGTCCCGTCCTGCTTCAGCTCCCCGTTGACCCACAGCCGCAGCGCCAGCTTCTGCGGGTCCGGTACCTCGTCCGCCGTCACCAGCCACGGCCCCAGCGGATTGAACGTCTCGCAGTTCTTGCCCTTGTCCCAGGTCCCGCCCCGCTCGATCTGGAACTCCCGCTCGGACACGTCGTGCGCGACGGCGTACCCGGCGACGTGCGCGAGCCCCTCCTCCACCGACTCCAGATAGCGTGCCGTGCGCCCGATGACGACCGCCAGCTCCACCTCCCAGTCGGTCTTGGTGGACCCGCGAGGGACGAGCACCGTGTCGTTGGGCCCGACCACCGTGTCCGCGGCCTTGAAGAAGATGACCGGCTCGGCGGGCGGCTCGGCACCCGTCTCCCGCGCATGGTCGTGATAGTTCAGCCCGATGCACACGATCTTGCCGATCCGCCCCAGCGGCGGCCCGATCCGCAGCCCCGTCGCGTCCAGCGCGGGCAGCTCACCGCTCTCGGCGGCGGCGCAGACCCGGGCGAACGCCGTGTCGTCGGCCAGCAGCGCCCCGTCGATGTCGGTCACCACGCCCGACAGGTCCCGCAGGATTCCCTCGGCGTCGAGCAGCGCGGGCCGCTCCGCTCCCGCCGTACCGACTCGCAGCAGCTTCATGATCACAATCTCCCTCGATCGCGGGCGCCCCGTCGATGTGTGCAGCCATCGGAGGACTGGTCGATCCTCCAAGGCGACCGTCCAGTCCGCAATCCCCTGTTCATGTACTGGACCGTCACCGGGGTGCACGGCCCTCAGCGCGGCCGCATCGAGGTGAGCTTGCCCCACACCACCAGGCGGTACTTGGACGTGTACTCCGGGGTGCAGGTGGTGAGGGTGATGTAGTAGCCGGGAGAGGCGTAGCCGTAGGTGGGGTGGGCGCCGCTTCTGGGCACCGGGCGGACGACGCCGCCGTCACGGGCCGAGGTCCGGGGCAGGGTCCGGTCGACGACGTAGGTGTAGACGGCGGTCCGCGTCTCGACCTCGATCTCGTCGCCCTTCTCGAGCCGGTTGACGTACCGGAAGGGCTCGCCGTGGGTGTTGCGGTGCCCGGCGAGGGCGAAGTTGCCCGCCTGGCCCGGTTGTTGGGTGCCCGGGTAGTGGCCGACGTACCCCTTGTCGAGGACGTTCTGCTTGCTGATGCCTTCGGCGACGGGGACGCGGAGGTGGAGGCGGGGGATGGTGAGGATGGCGTAGGCCTGGGAGCGCCGGGGGCGGGAGGGGGACGACAGCGCGGGCTCTTCCCGGGTGGCGTCGGTGGGCGTGGGCGCAGTGGACGTACTGGATGGATCGGACGTGCTGGACGTGCTGGACGACGGATCGGAGTCGGAGAGGCCGCTCCAATCCCGCTCCAGCGCCTGCACCTTTCGCTCGGCGCCCTCCCGGGCCTCCCGGTTGGTCCACCACAGCTGGTGGACGACGAGGAGCAGGAGGACGACGCCGACGGTGACGAGGAGTTCACCGCCGGTCCACAAGGCGCGCAGGCGCAGGGCGCGGCGTCGCCGGTTGCGGTGATGGACGACGGCATTCCGCACGCGCACACCTCCTCCTCGCCGACCCCGCAGCGGGCCGCAGGCACGATAAGGGGCGGGGCGCGAGGTCTCCAGACTCATGGCTGTCCGTACCTGACTTATGGCTGTCCGTGCCGGCTGTCCGTCCCCTCGAACACTTCCTCCATAGGTTTGAGAAAGGGCTGTCATAACCCTCGACAACCTCATAAGTCACACCCGATGCTTCGTCTCGGCATGAACGGGACAGGCCATTCCGCCGGTGCGACCACGTCCGGCGGTTGATCGCAGCATCGGAAGCATCGGAGCCGAGAAGCCATGATCCGACGCAGAACACTGCTGGCCGCCTCGGGTGGCGCACTCTTCGGAAGCGCCCTCGCGACGGGCACGGCACACGCGGACGCGACGATCTCCGTCAACCCCGCGACGAGCTATGGCACTTGGGAGGGCTGGGGCACGTCCCTGGCCTGGTGGGGCAATGTCTTCGGCAACCGCGACGACTTCGCCGACGCCTTCTTCACGACGAAGTCGGTGTCGTACAACGGCACGACGCTCCCCGGCCTGGGCCTGAACATCGCCCGCTACAACCTGGGCGCGTGCAGCTGGAACAGCGTGAACGGCGAGACGATGGTCGAGTCGCCGAACATCCCCGCGTTCAAGCAGATCGAGGGCTACTGGCAGGACTGGAACAACGAGGACCCCGCGTCCTCGGCCTGGGACTGGACGGCCGACGCGACACAGCGGGCGATGCTGGTGAAGGCCACGCAACGGGGTGCGATCAGCGAGCTGTTCGCGAACTCCCCGATGTGGTGGATGTGCCTGAACCACAACCCGTCGGGCGCGTCGGGCGGCGGCAACAACCTCCAGTCCTGGAACTACCGCCAGCACGCCTCCCACCTCGCCGCCGTGGCGCTGCGCGCCAAGAACAACTGGGGCGTGAACTTCGCGACGGTCGACCCCTTCAACGAGCCGTCCTCGTCCTGGTGGACGGCGACGGGCACGCAGGAGGGCTGCCACATGGACGCGTCCGTCCAGTCGGCCGTACTGCCGTACATGCGAAGCGAGCTGGACAAGCGGGGCCTGACCAGCACGAAGATCTCGGCGTCGGACGAGACGAGCTACGACCTGGCGCGCACGACGTGGAACTCCTTCAGCTCGACGACGAAGGGCTACGTGAACCGCGTCAACGTCCACGGCTACCAGGGCTCGGGCGGCCGCAGGGACCTGCTCTACACGGACGTGGTGACGATGTCGGGCAAGGCCCTGTGGAACTCGGAGACGGGCGACGGCGACGGCACGGGCTACACCATGGCCTTCAACCTGCTCTACGACTTCCGCTGGCTGCACCCGACCGCCTGGGTCTACTGGCAGGTGATGGACCCCACGGCGGGCTGGGGGATGATCAAGTACGACGCCGCCACCCTCCAGGCCGGCGCGATCGAGACGAAGTACTACGTGATGGCGCAGTTCAGCCGCCACATCCGCCCGGGAATGAAGATCCTCGACACGGGCGTGAGCTACGCGGTGGCGGGCTACGACGCGTCGGCGAAGCGGCTGGTGATCGTGGCCCTGAACACGTCTTCGTCGGCCCAGACGCTCACCTTCGACCTGTCCCGCTTCACGACGGTGACGGGCGGCTCGGGTGGCGTGGTGCCCCGCTGGAGCACGCTGACGACGGGTGGCGGTGACCTGTACACGGCACGCTCGGACAGGTTCCTGAGCGGGAAGACGGTGGCCGTGCCGTTCGCGGCGAAGTCGGTGCAGACGCTGCAGGTGGACGGCGTGACGATCTGAGAGAACGTTGGGGGGACCCGGTGACCGCCCGCCGGCCAGCAGATATCTCTTCTTTGTCACTGGGCGGCAGTACGGTGTCCCCCATGCGCCCCGACACGCCTGCCGAGAACGTCGACCACACCACCGAAGCGGCACGCCTGGAGCGGACCGCCGGCCTGTATCCCGAGGACGCGGAAGCCCTGCTGCTGCAGGCCGCGGCCCACCTGGAACTGGCCGGCGACCGCCCCGCGGCGACGGCCCTCTACGACCGTCTGCTGACCTCTGCCGAGGGATTGGACAACCCCCATCTGGTGCGGGCCCTGAAGGCATCGAACCTCTGGGAGTACGGCCATGAGGCGGAGGCCAGAGCGATCATCGAGGGAATCCGCGTGGCCGCCCCCCGCGACCCGGCCCCGTGGGTGATCGTGGCGGAGGCCCTGGAGTCGCACGACGAGCTGGAAGCGGCCCAGGAGACGTTCACGGAGGGCGCGCGGCTCCTGCTGACGGACGTACCGGAGCCTCCGTACTCGACGCATCCGCTGCTGTTCGGCCGCCACAGGGTGAGGCGGATGCTGGGCGTGGCGCACGACGAGTGGGACACGCTGGCGGACACGCTGCACACGTCCCATTCCTCGCCCGTCTCCCTGTCGGTGTCCCTGGACGAGTTGCACGACCCGAAACGGATCTGGTCCCTGGGCTCGGACAACCCGGCGGAACTGGCGGCGGAGATCAGCCGCCTGCGCGCGGAACTCGGCGCATACCGGGAGGCCCTCTCCCGCCCCTTCCCGGTGGCGATCCTGCACTGGCCCGAGGGGGAACTGGCGGAGCTGCTGGCGACGTACCCGTCGCTGGCCCCGGAGTACGGCTCGCACGAGACTCACCTCGCCGTGATAGAGGCCTCGCTGCGCGAGCTGGCCGCTTCCGGCACACCGAACCTGGGCATCGTGTCGGGAACGGTTCCTTCTTATGAGGCCTTCGCGGCCTCGGAGGGTTCGTCACCGTCGGACGCGGCGCTGCTCCCGCAGTACGCGACGACCTTGGCAGCGCGGGGCCGGGCCGTGGCCTGGCCGCCGCAGAGGGGGGCGGAGTGCTGGTGCGGGTCGGGGTCGGGTTATGGGGAGTGTCATGGGGCGGGACCAGAGGCATAACGGGACCTGATGCCGCCGACGGGCGGAGGCGGATGTGACCCAGCCTTGGCTGACATTCGCCTTCGTCTTCGCAGCCGGGTGGCTGGCGTACGGCATCCGAGTCGTCCGGCGCGGTCTGCGCGAGCGGCGCGGCGTACGGCTTCTCGGCGTCCGGGGTGTGCGGGCGCAGGGCGAGGTGGCCCGCGGCCCGCGGCGCGAGGGCCAGGTGATCCACCCTGCCCAGGTCCGCTACCAGGCGGGCCCGACGAACCAGACATATCGCAGGGCGCCGCTCAACGCGGGCCTGCACGCGCTGCGGGTGGGCTTCGAGGTGGTGGTGCGGTACGACCAGGAGGATCCGCGGCGGGTGGTCGTGGTGCGCACTCAGCAGACGTTCAATCCGGGGACGTATGTGGTCAACGGGGGGTTGCTCTGTCTGTTCGGGGTGGGGTTGGCGGTTTGGGCGGTGGTGTGAGCAGCACACCGTCGGCGAGCCTGAAAACGATCGCTTGCCGACACAAGACCCTCGATTGTCAGCGGTTGCTGTTAGAACTGATTCACGTCGGCATGAGGGCGAAGGAGCAGTCGTGGCGGAATCGGGGGAGGACCTGAAGGCGGGCGTCCACGAACGGCTTGTGACTCAGGGTCTGCACGATCAGATACGGGGCCTCGAAGCCGCGGGCTGGAAAGCCATCGATGCCGAGGTCAGCGAGGAGTCCACACCGCACGTGCTGGCCCGCCACATCAGCGAGGCCGTGGCGAGCCGGTTGGCTCGGTTGCCGCACAAGAAGCAGGTGGCCGTCGCGAACCAGATCATGCAGTCACTGGCCGACAGTGCGCCCGACCCGGATGCGGACGGGATCGACAGGACCATCACCGACGGCCCCCGCCAACTGCTGGCCCTCGCCAAGCAGGAGGCACCGGGCGTCTACGCGATCCGCCCGTTGACGCCCCTCTCCGAGACTGCGCTGATCACCAACGCTCCGGACGACCCGAGCCTCGGAGCGGAACTGCGGGCGGAGCTTGCCACGGCCGACAGCATCGACCTGCTGTGCGCGTTCGTGAAGTGGTACGGCATAAGGGTGCTCGAGGACTCGCTTCGCGCGGCGAGAGAGCGCGGAGTCCGCATCCGGGTCATCACCACCACCTACATCGGGGCCACCGACCGATACGCATTGGACCGTCTGGTCCGCGAGTTCGGCGCCGAGGTCAAGGTCAACTACGAGATCCGGTCGACTCGTCTCCACGCGAAAGCTTGGCTGTTCCGGCGCAACTCCGGCTTCGACACGGCCTACGTGGGAAGCTCCAATCTGTCGAAAGCCGCGCTGCTGGACGGTCTGGAGTGGAACGTACGGCTGTCGTCGGTCGCCACGCCCAGAGTGCTCGACAAGTTCGAGGCGACGTTCGACGCGTACTGGGATGACCCCGCCTTCGAGTCGTACGACCCCGACGCAGACGGAGAGCGGCTCGCCGAGGCGTTGGCCCGGGCGGGAGGCAAGGGGTCGGAAGACGACCTCAGGATCAATCTCTCCGGGCTCGAAGTGCAGCCTTTTCCTCACCAGCGGGACATGCTGGAGAGGCTGCGCGTCGAGCGTGAGCTCCGTGGCCATCACGAGAATCTGCTGGTCGCGGCCACCGGCACGGGCAAGACCGTCATGGCCGCCTTGGACTACCGCGCCATGCGTGATCAGCGTGGCGGACGCCTCCCCCGGCTGCTCTTCGTCGCGCATCGCAAGGAGATCCTGAAGCAGTCTCTTCGCACCTACCAAGAGGTGCTCGCCGACGCCTCCTTCGGTGAGTTGCTCTACAACGGCCAGGAACCTCGCGACTGGACACACGTCTTCGCCAGCGTGCAGTCACTCAACCTCCAGCGGCTGGAGCAACTGGATCCCCATCACTTCGACGTCATCGTCATCGACGAGTTCCATCACGCCACGGCGAACACCTACCGCCGCGTCCTCGACCACCTCAAGCCGGCCCAACTGCTCGGCCTCACCGCGACGCCGGAGAGGATGGACGGGCTCAATGTGCAGGACGAGTTCTTCGACGGTCGGATCGCCGCCGAGATGCGGCTGTGGGAGGCCCTTGAGGCCGACCTGCTATGCCCCTTCCACTACTTCGGGATCCCCGACGGCACGAATCTGACCCGGCTCAACTGGCGTGCCGGCTCTTACGACCAGGACGAACTCGGCAACGTCTACACGGCCAGTGACGCACGGGCTCTCATCGTTTTGAAGCAGGTCAAGGACAAGATCTCCAACCCCGCCGCCATGCGCGCCCTGGGCTTCTGCGTGAACAAGAGGCACGCTCACTTCATGGCCAGGCAGTTCCAGAAGGCGGGGTTCCAGGCCGCGGCCCTCGACAGCGACTCGTCTCCCACACAGCGGGAGCGGACCTTGGACGACCTGAAGAACGGAAAGATCCAAGTGATCTTCTCCGTCGACCTGTTCAACGAGGGCCTGGACATCCCCGATGTCGACACGCTGCTGCTCCTGCGGCCCACGAACAGCGCGACCGTCTTCCTGCAGCAGTTGGGGCGCGGCCTGCGGCGTACGTCGAACAAGCCCGTACTGACCGTGCTGGACTTCATCGGTCAGCACCGGGCGGAGTTCCGCTTCGAGGAGCAGTTCCGCGCGCTGACGAACCTATCCCGCAACCGCCTGGTCGACAGCATCGAGCGCGACTTCCCGCAACTGCCCTCCGGGTGCCAGATCATCCTGGAGGGCAAGTCCAAGGACCTCGTCCTCGACAACATCCGCACCCAGCTCAACGCCACCGTCAACACGCTGGCGAAGGAGGTCAGGGACTACAGCACGCCCACGCTCGAGGCGTACCTCCGCGAGAGCCGGAGGGACATCAAGGAGCTCTACAAGAGCGACAACTCGTGGACCAAGGTCCTACGCAGGGCGGGAATCATCAAGGACACCCCGCTGCCGGGTGAAGAGGATCTCCTCAAGCGCGTCCACGCCTTCCTCCACGTGGACGACCAGGACCGCGCCCACGCATATCTGCGCCTTCTCGCGGACGCCGCCCCCGACTACGACTCCCTCTCACCGACCGAGCAGGCGTACGCCCGCATGCTCTTCTTCAACTTGTGGGACAAGGCGGGCGGCTTCTCCAGCTACCGGGAGGGCCTCGAGTCGCTGCGCGCCCAGCATCTGCTCCGCGACGAACTGCGGCAAGTCCTGACGTACGTCATCGACCGCACCGACCACTACCCCATCGCCTTGGACGGTCCGCTCAGTCACCTCCCCCTGAAAATCCACAGCGCCTACAACCGCTCCGAGGTCCTCTCGGCTCTCGGGGTGGCTCGCTTGGGCGGCCAGATGCCCGGAGTCTTCAGCCAGGGAGTGACCTGGGTCGAGGAGATCAAGACCGACGCGCTGCTGATCACCCTGGAGAAGAACGAGCGGGATTTCTCCCCCAGCGTTCGCTACAAGGACTACGCGATCACCCCCACCCGCTTCCACTGGGAGTCGCAGAGCACCACGCCCGAGAACTCCCGGACCGGTCTGCGCTACCAGCACCATGACAAGCAGGGCAGCCACATCCTGCTGTTCCTGCGCCGCTACAAGCGCAACGCCATCGGCAAGTCCGAGCCCTGGATGTTCCTGGGCCCGGCCACCTACTACACGCACACCGGAAGCAAGCCGATGGCGATCACGTGGGACCTCCACCACGAACTTCCGGCTGATGTGTGGACATACTCGACGATTGCCGCTGGGTAGCCATCGCTTCTACCCGCCCGAATCGGAGGCTTGGCGGCTGGCCGGCGAGCGTCATCTCAGCATGGCTCCGTGAGGTAGCAGGCCCTGGGTTTCCGCGATCTGCACCTCAAAGTGCGTCTGCGCGCGATCCAGGGCTTCATCGGCGTCGCAGCCGTGCGCCCTGAGCCAGTGCAGGAGGTCTGTGATGGCGTTGATCACTGCCTCTTCGGCCACCCTCATACTCAACCTGCTGTGGTTCGGGTCGCGAGGCGGCCGCGCCTCCACGGAAGTGCGCGGCAGTACTTCGGCTCGTGTGACGCCCTCCCCGCCCAGGTGTCCGTTCGGCAGGGTGAGCCCCGTCGCCAACTCGCACCAGACCACCTTTCGGCCGGGGTGGAGTTGCACTCCCCAGCGGTCGGCGATCGTGTCGACGAGGGCCACGCCGCGACCGGTGTCGGAGTCGGCATCCATCTCCTTGAGGGAGGGGAGGGCTCGCGCATCAGGGTCATGGACCTCGATGCGCAGACACGTGCCCCTCATCGAGACGGCAAGGCTCGTAGGAGTACCGGGACCAACATGCTTGATCACGTTGCCCACAAGCTCGCTGGCGCAGAGTTGAGCCGCTTCGATCAACTCAGGCAGACCCCAGAGCCCCAGGTGGGTCCGCAAGAGACGCCGAACAGCCGCCACATCCTCCGGCTCGGCCAGGAAAGCAAGATCCCACGACCTACGCGGCATGCATGTGGTGCAGTCCATTGACTCAACCCCTCCTCGCGCACGCCGAGTTGCGCTGCGCAACTCTGCACACACCGAGAGTTGCACTGAAACTCTCAGAATGGAACTCTCATGGGGAGCGGCTAGGAGCGCATACTCACCTCACGCGCCCCCGGCGCACACCACCTTGCCGTCAGGTTCGAACACCCGAGACGATCTGACGGATCGATACAAGGGGCTGAACATATGGCAGTTGGACCCACCACTCGAAGGCGCCAACTGGGCGCCGACCTGCGTCGACTCCGCGAGGCCAAAGGATTGACCCTCGAAGAAGCGGGCGCACGAGTCGGCATCTCAAAAGCGACACTCAGTCGCTACGAGACAAAGGAAGGCACGGTCAAGTGGCCGACCGTCGACGCGCTCTGCCGCGAGTACAGCGCCTCCGACGAGGAGCGTGGCGCCCTTGTGGAACTTGCGAAAGGCGCCAAGATCCAGGGCTGGTGGCGATCACTCGCCGACCCCATCCCCGACTCCATGAACCTCATGCTCACACTCGAGGACGAGGTCGTACGCGAAGACCACTACGCCTGCATGTACGTCCCCGGCCTCCTCCAGACCCGCGCCTACGCCGAGGCCGTTCACCGGGCTTCGGAGGTGCAGTGCCTGGAGCGGGAAGTACAGCACATGGTCGATATCCGCATGAAAAGGCAAGAACTCCTCGACCGCGACGAGCCGCCGCATATCTGGTGCGTCATCGACGAGGCGGCCATCCGACGCGTCGTCGGCGGGCGCGAGGTCATGCACGAGCAGCTGCAACACCTACTCGCACTGACCGGACGCCCGCGGATCACGGTCCAGGTGCTCCCCTTTGCCAAGGGTGCTCATGCTGCCGCGGTGGGAAGCTTCGCCATCTTGCGAGGCCCCGAACCCGACTTGGATGTGGCCTACGTGGACCTTCTCGGTGGTGGCCTCTTCATGGAGAAGCCCCAGGAACTGGATCGCTATAGGTTGGCGTTCCAGTACCTGAGCGCACAGGCACTCGACCTCGAGTCCTCGGTGGAGATCATCGACCGTATAAGCAAGGAGCTCTGATGACGGCGCCTTCGACGCACCAGTGGTTCAAGTCCTCCTACAGCGGCGGGAGTGGGACCGAGTGTGTGGAGTGCGCCTATGCCCGTGGTGGGATTCTCGTGCGCGACTCGAAGCAAGACTGTGGGCCCGTCTTGATGGTCCGGGACCGTGCCTGGGGGACCTTCATCACCACCCTGGGACAGCACGCTTCTGGGTCATTGCGGTGAGGCCTGGCACCCAGCCGGCGACTCAGTGCAGCGCTTCTATCGCCTTCACGATCATCGCGCGTGCCGCGGCGCCATAGACAGCCATGCTTCGCAGCTGCTCGAAGGCCTTGATGTACAAGGCAATCTCGGAGGGCTGGGTGATGTTCACTTCGGCGGAGATCAGCTCGATGGACACGAGAGTGTCGTCGTGCACGTCGAAGGTCTCCTGTGGCCACAGCGTTCGTTCGGGCGTCGACATCGGGATGATGCCGAAGGAAACCGCCGGGAGCGCCCCGGCGGTCAGTAGGTAGCCCAGCTGTGCAGCCATGGCATCCGGGTCACCCAGCTGGTAGTAGAGCACCGCCTCCTCGATGACCATCACGAAGCGATGGCCGGGCTCGTGGATGACCTGCGAGCGCTGCACACGCGCCGCCGCGGCCTCGGCTGCGTCATCGGGAACCTCCAGGAAGCGGGAGTTGGTGCTCAGCAACGCCCGTGCGTATCCCTCGGTCTGCAGCAGTCCGGGCACCAGGACCGGGGAGTAGACGCGCAGCACGTTCGTCGACCTGTACAGCTCCACGTAGCTGTCCTGCAGCTTCCTCAATCCCGTCCGCACGCGTTGCCGCCACTCGCGGTATAGGGATTCCGCGTGTTGAGAAGCTGCGATCAGGTCGGGGACGTGTTCCGGGGCACCCGTAGCGCGACACCACAAGCGGATGTCCGTAGGCGACGGCGGAGTCCGGGCGTTCTCGATGCGGGACGTCTTGGCGTGGTGCCAACCACATTGAGTGGCCAGCTCAGTGACCGTCAGGCCGGCGTTCTTCCTCAGATCTCGTAGTTGTCCGGCCACCCTCTCTCGTGCGGCCTGGGCTGAGGAAGACGGGGATATGGGCATGAGCTGGCCAGTGGTGTGCTTTCCATCAGTGGATTTCGTACTCGTCGTGCGGGATGGCGCGCTCCCAGACTGCCTCGAACGCATCCGAGCACTGCTTGACGATGCCTGATTCCTCACGCAGTTCCATGGGCGGATCGGCCCAGTCACCGGTCCCTGTGAAGTGATTGAAGAGAACTTGCTTCGCGTCGAAGATCCACAGATCGGCGCCGGGCAGCAGCAGGTCGACTGCCCGCTGCCGGGGCAGCCAACGCACCTGCTCGCCAGCAGCAACGTTGACGGCGGTTCCGGCGTGCTCGTACCGGATGTAGTCGGTGACCGGTTCGGACACGATGCGAACACGCCGTACGACGACCCCACGGGCGACCGCACGGGAGATCATGTCCACCCAGGGCGCCCAGTAATCCGAGGCCGGATCGGTGTCCCGCAGACCGGTATCCAGCCAGGCATTGAAGTCGTCGGCCTCATCGCCCACGGCGTACTGGTCACGCATTTCGAGGTGTACGGCGTAGCGCTGCGCAGCTTCCATCAGCTCGTCAAAGCTGGGCACGTTCTGCTGCATCGCAGGCCTCCCTCAGGATCGGCACGAGTCGTGCAGGGACACGAATCACCGTCTCATGGTCAGGGATGCCCTTCGCGTGCCCAGGCGCCGTGTTCTGCACGCACTGAGCCAGCGTCTCTTCGTCGGCCGTGTAGCTCTGGATCACGATGTCCGCGCTCTCCAGGTCCACCCACGCCGTTGGCGACCCGTTCTTACCGGTATCGGGGTCGATACCGATGAACTGTAAGCGCATGGCTGCCTCCCGATGAGTGTGCGTTGATGTGCATCAAACTCATGCCATACCGACTTGAGTCAAGGGCGTGAAGTAGCTAAAGACCTATTCGGATGGATGCGCGCACATCCATGCACATCGCTGGCTGTGCCGCCTACCACGCTCATAGCGTCGTGATCAGCCGCCCGCTTCAGCTCTCTGCACATACGCACAGCGCACCGCGAGCCGGGCTGACGACAACAACCCCGAAGGTCCTCCAACTGCGAGGTGAATCCGTGCTCTGCGCAACCCCGTCAGGTCCCGACAGGCCCCCTGGCCCCACCCCGCCCAGCAGCAGCTCGAGCGCAAAGGAGGCCACGCGATGACAACCGCCATCGCCGCCGGAACGCGCACCGGCCGCTCCCTCGTCACCGACGCCGAGTTCGACATGCTCGCCGCGTTCTGCGCGGACGAGTACGGCCTGGAACGCTGTGTCGCCGATCGCGTCGTCGACCAGGCACTCGCCCTGGTCTACGTGATGGGCACGACCGGCGAGGGTGCCGGCATGGCGCCGTCTCAGCAGGTCGATTCGGGGTGGCACACGCTGATCCTGCACACCGGCTGGTACGCCGACTGGTGCCAGCAGCACTTCGGCTACTTCCTGCACCACCAGCCGAACTCAAAGGTCCGCACGCGCGGGCTGATGGTCGGCGTCGTGGACAGGATCAGGTCCGCCGGCTTCGAAGTCGACGAGCGGCTGTGGGGTACGGCCGCCGACTGCAACCCGCCCGCCTGTTGCGGCGACGGACCCTGCTGCTGATCCGCGCTCCCCAGCCGCTCCCCCGACAGGGCGGGCCGGCCGTCACGAGGTCGGCCCGCCCCACCCAGAGCCAGAACGGACTCACCCCGTGTCTCTGACCGAGCTGACCGCGACCGGTCGCGTGACCGTCTTCCCCCTCGAGAGCTTCACCGTCGCCTACACCACCCAGTCCAGCGACCAGCGCGGCCTGGGCGACATCGGGCTCGTCATGATCGTCGACGAACAGAGCAACGGCGACGAGCTGTGGCGCCTGGCACGGGATCTGGGCGGTCGCCTCAACGGCGGAGACCAGGCCCGCTGGATCCTCACCCAGGCGAGCCGCGCCCGGATGGTCAAGACGTACACGGACCTGACCGACGCGGCCTGGACGGCGTACATCCGTCGGCGCTTCGAACTCAAGGCGCTCTTCGCGAACCACGACGTCCTGATGACCGGCCGGATTGCGCTACCCGGCCTCTGAGACAAGCGGCGTCGACAGCGCCGGTAAGTCATGCTGACGCAAGCTGTGACGGGAATCGGCTTTACAGCTGACACTCCCTGTAGGACAGAAACATCAAGGAGCCAACGATCGTGGGCGCACAGCACACGGAGACACCCGTTCCTTCGCCGTTGCCGTAGAGGACCATCGGCGACATTCGGGCCGCCCTGCGCTCCGGGCACGGCTTCCCTGGCGACCAGGAGTCCTTCGAAGCGGATCTTCAGCGTGCGCTGGAGGCATCGCCCGAGACGGATCTCAATGCGGTCGTGGCAGTGATCGTCGACTACCGGGGCAGGATCCGTCTCTACCAGGACCCCGACTTCGACATCGCAGTGCAAGAAGGCACTGATCTCACGGCTCGGCTGAAGCAGGAGGCCCAGGACCGGTGAACAGCCGTGACGGCCTGGGACCCCGTTACCGACCCGACCCTGACGGAACACCCACGGCCAACGCCCGCGCGGAGGGTTCCTCCTCCTGCGCGGCCTCGGCCCGCCTTCGGGCCCCGCAGATGACGAACGTGACGCTGATCAGCAAGGACCACGACACCCACTTCGACACCGACACCGGTTCCCACCCGTGGAGTTGGTGCGGGTAGGCCCACGCCCCGAGATACGTCGCCGCGTTCTCCGCCAGCCACAGGAAGAAGCCGATCAGGACGAAGGACAGCGCCAGTGGCATCCGGTACCGCGTCCGGCCGATCGTGTAGTGCACCCACGTCCCCGTGGTCACCACCAGCAGCAGCCCGGCCAGTGGCCGGCGCAGGTCCGGTAGCCAGTGGTGGGTGAGGAAGTTGGCGTACAGGGCGACCGCCAACGCCGCGGTGGCGCGGGGGCGGTAGCCCGTCAGCGTGAGGTTCAGCAGGCGCCAGGCCCGGCAGACGTAGCTGCCGACCGCCGCGTACATGAAACCGCCGTACAGCGGTACGCCGGCGATCTTGGCGAGGCCCGGCTCGGGGTAGGTCCACGAACCCACGTGTACTTTCACCAGCTCGAAGGCCAGGCCCAGGACGTGGCAGACGGCCACGACCGCGACCTCGCGTCTTGTCTCCCAGCCCAGCAGGTAACCCACTGCGGTGAGCAGCACGCCGTACGCCAGCAGCAGGTCGTAGCGCGCCACCGGGAGCGGCGGGAGCAGGGTCGACGCCGCCATGCCGCCGAACAGTGCCACCGCGAAGGCGCAGGAGCGCGCCTGTAGCCACGCGAACCGTGCCAACTGCCGGACGAGTTTTCCGGTGCCGTACATGATCTCGTGCATGGTCATGTAGAGCGGTTCGGTGGGGGCGGCGGTTGCGGATCAGGAGGATCCCGTGCGTGTGCGCTCCCTCGGCGGCTTCCGGCCCCGAACCGCCCACGCGCGAGCCGCGAGGGCGATGGAGCCGTCCGCGTCGCCGGGGACGGCTGCCCTCAGCGTGTCGCGCAGCCGGGCGCGGGCGGGCGGGGTGAGGGTCGTGACGTAGCCCGGTGCGGGGCCCTGGCCGGTCAGGAAGGGCTCCCACAGGTCGTTGAAGTCGGCGAAGACGGTGGGTACTTCGAGGGCGTCGACCGCCACGTCCACCAGGCCCGCGCCGGTCCATTCCGTGTGCAGCGCCTGCGGACGCCATGCGGCGAAGCGACGGCCCTCGTGCAGTGCGGCTGCGGACGGGTCCGCCTCGACCGCGGCGTCCCAGAAGCGGCGGAGGAGGTCCATGCCTTCGGCGTAGTCCCACACGTACGCCGCGACCAGGCCGCCGGGCCGGACGGCTCTGGCCATCTCGCGTACGGCCGCGGCGGGCTCGGGGAGGAAGTTCAGCGTCAGACCGCTGACGGTCACGTCGAACGCGTCGTCGCGTACGGGGAGCGACAGCGCGTTCGCCACGATGAAGCGCGTCGGGGCAGGGGCCGATGCCCGAGCCGAAACCACGAAACCCTCCGACCGGTCTATCCCCACCACCATGCGGGGCTCGCACCCGGCGGCCAGCGCTGCCGACAGCGCACCGGTACCGCATCCCACGTCCAGCCACCGCAGATCCTCGGCGGCGTCGAGCCACTTCGCGAACTCCTCCGCGACACGTCGGCTCCAGCGCCCCATGTACCGCTCGTAGGCGGCCCCGGCCGTCCACACGTCGAACCGCTGCTCTTCCATGTCGCCTACGTTCGTCGCCCGGGCACGGCCCCGTCTCTGGCGGCTTGTCTCCATGGGTCGGCTCTGTGGGCCAGCTTGCGGGCCCGTCGGCGCAGGGTGGGTGGGAGGTGGTGGAGGACGGTTCTGGCGGTGCGGCGGACGGGGGCGGCCGAGGCAACACGCAGGAGGATGCGGCGGGAGACGTCTGTACTGCCGGGAGGGGCCACGGCCAGGCGGAGTTGGGAGTCACCGGCCGTCCAGCCGGGGACGACCAGGCGGGGCGGCGAGCCCACCGTCACCGGCGCGAGGCCGGGGTCCGGGGCGGGGCGGGTGACGCGGGCGCGGCGGCCCACGCCCAGGAGTTGGGCGTGGGCCCAGATCTGGTGGGTGCCGGGGGGCATGGCGTCGCCGCCGGTCAGGGTCAGGGGGTCGATGACCGTCACGCCGGAGACGAGGACCCGGTGCCTGCCGGAGCCGAGCGGCTCCGTGCGCGGGGTCAGGTCGGCGTCGGGGAACCACCAGTCGTTACGGGTGGTGTCGTGGACGAGGAGTTCCCCGCGAGCGTGGGCGAGGGGGTGCGGGGCTTCCCAGCCTTCGGCGCCCTTGATGCCTTCGAGGAGGTCGGGGTCCAGGAGCAGTCGGCCGTAGCGTTCGTGGAGGGTGAGGGGTTCGCCGTCGGGGCGGAGCATGCCGATCGTCGTCGAGATGCGGAGCTTGCCCTCGTGCCAGCGGATGTCGTCGACGGTGAGGTGGGGCTTGATGTCCTGGGTCCGGCGGGCGAGTTCGACGAGGGAGTCCAGGAGGCCGTCCTCCAGCAGGGTCGCTCTGAGTCTCGTGATCGCCGGGAGGCCCTCCCGTACGCCCCGCGGGTAGGCGTCGAGGGCCATACGGCGGACCACGTCGAAGTAGCGCTCGAGGGCCTTGCCGGTGCGCTGGAGGACTCGGGGCTCGCTCACCGGGCGGAGGAGTTCGACGCGGTAGGAGCGGCGCAGCAGGTGGTCCTGGAGGGCGCCGGGCTCCGTGCCCTCCTTGACGGCCTCCACCACCGCGCGGAGGTGGGCGTAGTAGTCCTCGGGAGCGGCCGCCCGGCTGCTGGTGTTGCCTCCGTCGTCGCGGCGGTTCCACAGGTAGCAGGGGTAGTCGCCGAGGATGGAGACCGTCCTGGCGCGCACATAGGCCCGGGCCATGAAGAGCTGGTCCTCCAGGCGTACGGGTCCCTCGGGGAACTCGATGCCGTGGTCGAGCAGAAAGGCCCGGCGGAACATCTTGTGCGGCGTGAGGCTCTCGAAGAGGTGGATGTCAGCGGCCGTGCAGCGCTCGACGGTTCGTTTGAAGAGGTTGTGGGGTCCCTGCATGGTGCCGGCGACCTTGCCCATCACGATGTCGGAGCCGTTGCGGGCCGCGAGGGCGTGGAGGCGTTCCAGGGCCTCGGGGGTCAGTTCGTCGTCCTGGTCGACGAACTGGACGTATTCGCCGCGGGCGACGCGGACACCGACGTTACGGGGCTTGCCGGGCCAGCCGGAGTTCTCCTGGTGGACGACGCGTACGTGCGGGTGCCGGGCGGCGAGGCGGTCGAGTTGCTCGGCGGAGTCGTCGGTCGAGCCGTCGTCGACGTAGACGATCTCGTACGACTCCCTGCCGATGGTCTGGTCGAGCAGCGAGGGTGAGCAGAGGTCGATGTAGCGGCCCGCGTTGTAGACGGGCACCACGACGCTGACTTTGAGCACATGTCCCCCAGGCGGTTCGATCACTGGGATCCATGGAATCGCCTGGAATCCATGGAGTCTCTGGCGTGCCTGCCCAGGGACCACGTTAGGGGTGGAAGGCCTTGATCGCCCCATGGAGGCGATCCGGTTGGTCCAGATGGGCGTCGTGCCCCGCGTTCGGCACGACCGTGATGTGCGTGGAGGGGCGGCGGGTTTGCCTGTCGGCTGCCTCCGAGGGGGACATCGTGCCGCGCTCGCCCCGGAGCAGCAGGGTGCGGCAGGTGATCCGGGACGGCCGCCCAGGGAATGCTCTCCCGTCCGCCGCGGCAGGTCAGGGCCGGGCCGGCTCCGTCCGACCGCCCGCGGGAGCGTTAGCCTCGTAGCCGACCACGAGGAGGAAGTCATGGCGAAGGTTCCCAGCTCGGTGATCGCCGCGGGCGGGCTCGTCGGCGGCTACGGGGTGGCCCGCTGGACGAAGAAGCGGCAGCTCGGCGGGGCCGTGCTGGCCGTCGCGGGGGCCGCGGCAGCGCAGCAGTGGAAGCAGCGGGCGGGCGGGAAGGCCGCGGGGGCGCTGACCGCGGCGTACGTCGCCGCCTTCGCCGGGTCCCATCCGCTCGCGAAGAAGGTGGGCGCCTGGCCGTCGGTGTTCGGCGTGGCGGGGGCCGTCGCGCTGGCGTCGTGGGCGGTCGCCGACCGGCGGGCGTGAGCTGTGGCGTGTCCGGCGGATCATGCCGGACACGGGGCGTGCCACGCCCATCTGCGCTGATGAGGCACCGCTCCTTTTCTGGTACGCGGTCGTCTCCGGGGGGGGTACTGTGCGCGCCGCACCCGCGCCCGGTGCAGCCACTGCGGGGGCGTCGTGCCCGTCTGGTCGCGAAAGTGGCGGTTGAGGGGGCGGGTGCTCATGCCCGCGGGGGCCGCGGTGTCGTCCTGGCCGCCCTGGACCT
The DNA here is from genome assembly GCF_040782645.1 of Streptomyces sp. HUAS ZL42. GTDB lineage: Bacteria > Actinomycetota > Actinomycetes > Streptomycetales > Streptomycetaceae > Streptomyces. Next base: position 5,939,646 of record NZ_CP160403.1, on the reverse strand, counting down.
GCCCCGGCAGGATGCGTTCCCGGAGCGGGGCGGGACTCGGCGGGCGACCGTGCAACTCGCCATGTTCACCGGGGTGTTCAACCTGCGGTGGGCGAAGGTGACGGTGTTGATGAACGTGCGGCCGGGGTCTACGACGGGGGCGTGACGTGCGCCAGCACGTTCACCACCCTCCCGTTCGGGTCGCGTACGAAGAAGCGGCGTACGCCCCACTCCTCGTCCCGCAGTTCCCGTACGACCTCCGCGCCCGATGCCACCACCTGCGCGTACACCGCGTCGACGTCCTCGACCTCCACGCTCAGGTCGGGGACGACGGGCGCGGTGCGCTCCTCGGTGAAGAAGCTGATCTGGGCGGTGGGGTTGCCGGGAGAGGCCAGAGTCATCACCCATCCCAGGTGCATCACCTCCTCGAAACCGAGCCGGCCGTAGAAGGCGCGGCTCGTGTCCATCGCACTCTCCGAGTCGACCTGGATGTCGGGGACGATCCTTCGGACAGTCATGGCGTACCGCTCCTCACACTCGACGGACGACTCGACGGTCGCTCAGTTTTTGTTATCGGCTGCGGCCCCCGCACGTCTCCTCTCCGTCCCCCGCCCGAGGCACACGACTTACGACGTTGAGGTACGAAGACGTGACACGACAGATCAGCCGACGAAGCATGCTGAAGGCCGCGGGTGCGGCAGCCGGAGCCGTCGGCATCGGTACGGCCGTCTCCCCGAGCCCCGCCGCCGCGGCCGGTACCGGCTTCGCGCACCCCGGCCTGCTGCACACCAGCGCCGACCTCGCCCGCATGGCCGCCAAGGTGAAGGCCGGCGCCTCGCCCTACACCGCGGGCGTCGCCAAGCTCACCGCCAACCGGCACTCGCAGAGCGGCTGGACGGCCAACCCGCAGGCCACCGTGTACCGGGGCGCGGGCAGCCCCCAGAACTACGCGATCCTCTACAACGACGTGCACGCCGCCTACCAGAACGGCCTGCGCTACCACGTCACCGGCGACACCGCCCACGCCGACACGGCCGTCGCGATCCTCAACGCCTGGTCGGCGAAGCTGACGTCGCTGCAGGGCTCGGCCGACCGGTTCCTCGCGGCCGGTCTGTACGGGTACCAGATCGCCAACGCCGCCGAACTCGTCCGCGACCGCGACGACTTCGAGTTCGAGCGGTTCCGGAAGATGCTGCTCGACGTTTTCTGTCCGATCAGCGAGAGCTTCCTCGCCAACCACAACGGCGCGGTCATCACCAACTACTGGACCAACTGGGACCTGACCGCGATGGCCTGCGTCCTGGCCACCGGGATCTTCTGCGACGACGAGGCGAAGGTCGAGCGCGCCGTCGAGTACTTCAAGCACGGCGCAGGTCTCGGCTCGGTCAAGAACGCGATCCCCGTCGTGCACGACGACGGGCTCGCGGAGTGGCTCGAGGCCGGGCGCGATCAGGGGCATGCGCTGCTCGGCGTGGGCCTGATGGGCACGTTCTGCGAGATGGCCTGGAACCAGGGCATCGATCTGTACGGCTACGACGACAGCCGCTTCCTCAAGGGGGCGCAGTACGTGGCGAAGTGGACGCTCGGCGGGGATGTGTCGTACACCGCCAACACGCGGAAGAAGGGTGCGATCGGGGGGTGGTCCGGGACCGAGACCGCCACCGACGCCGCGGGCGTCGATCCGAACATGACCCGGCCGATCTGGGCGATGATCGCCAACCACTACACGAAGCGGCGCGGGCTGGACGCGTCGTATCTCACCCGGGCGGCCGCGAAGGCTGCGCCCGAGGGTGGGGGTGGGGACTACGGGCCCAACAGTGGGGGGTACGACCAGTTGGGGTTCGGCACGCTGGCGTTCACGCGGGACAAGGCGAAGGACCCGGCTGCGGCGCCGAGCCCGGTGGCTTCCGCCGGGGGCTCGGATCCGCGGACGCAGACGGGCGGAACTCCGTCCGCCGTCGCGTCCGCCTCGGCCTCCTCCTCCGCGAAGGGCGGCGACCTCGCCGCCACCGGTCCCGGTGAGGGCATTGTCTTGGGCGCTGCGGCGGGGATCATGGCGGTGGGCGGGGGGCTGGTTCTGCTGCGGCGCCGGGACAGGGTGCGGCGCGACGGGGCTGAGTAGGGAGCCGCGAGCAGGTGTGGGCGCGGGGTGGGTCGCGCAGCCCGGCGCTCACGGGGTGCCGGGCGTGTGCCCACCGTGCCGGGCGTGCGCCGCCGCTCTACGCCCCCAGCCCCCGCGACACCGTGTAGATCAGCAACCCCGCCAGTGAACCCACCACCGTGCCGTTGATCCGGATGAACTGCAGGTCACGGCCGATGTTGGCCTCGATCTTGCGGGTGGTGTGCTCGGGGTCCCAGCTCGCCACCGTGTCGGTGATGAGGGAGGTGATCTCCTTGCGGTAGGTCGTCACCACGTGGACCGCCGCGCCCTCGACCCAGCTGTCGACCTTCCCCTGGATCTTCGGCTCGGAGGCCATCCTCGCGCCCAGCGACAGCAGCGAGGCCCGCACCCGCATGCGCAGCTCGCTGCGTTCGTCCTCCGCCGCCGACACGATCATGGAGCGTACGGCGGTCCAGGCGGAGGCGATCATGTCCTGGACCTCGCCACGGCCGAGTACGTCGCCCTTGAGCCGTTCGATCCGCGCCCGCGTGTCCGTGTCGGACTGCAGGTCGGAGGCGAAGTCGGTGAGGAAGCGGTCGAGGGCGCCGCGGGCCGGGTGGGAGGGCATGTCGCGGATCTCGGCGGCGAACCGCAACAGCTCCTTGTAGACCCGCTCGCCGACCCTCCTGTCGACGAACCGCGGGGTCCAGCCGGGGGCGCCGGTCTCGATCGCGTCCATGACCTGCTCGTCATGCAGGACCAGCCAGTCGTGCGCCCGCGTGACGATCAGGTCCACGACCCGTTTGTGGCCGCCATCCGCGACGATCTTCTCCAGCATCTTGCCGATGCCGGGCGCGATCTCCTGCGCGTCGGCGCGGCGGGTGATCGCCTCGCCGACCACCGCCTGGACGTCGGAGTCGCGCAGCACCGTCAGCGCACCGCGCAACGCGGTGGCCAGCTCTGCCGTCACCCGGTCCGCGTGCTCGGGCTGCGCCAGCCACGCGCCCAGCCGGCTGCCGATGCCGACGGCCCGCAGCCGCTGCCGTACGACGTCCTCGGAGAGGAAGTTCTCGCCGACGAACTCACCCAGGGAGACGCCCAGCTGGTCCTTCTTGTTGGGGATGATCGCGGTGTGCGGGATGGGCAGGCCGAGGGGGTGGCGGAAAAGGGCGGTGACCGCGAACCAGTCGGCGAGCGCGCCGACCATGCCGGCCTCGGCCGCCGCGGCGACGTAGTCCGCCCAGGTGCCGGCACCTGTGCCCGAGGCCCACTTGGCGAGGACGTACACCAGGGCCACGAACAGCAGCAGCCCGGTCGCCGTGAGTTTCATACGGCGCACCCCGCGCTGCCGCTCCTCGTCGGCCGGGGTGAAGGAGGTCATGGCGCGACGGGACGTTGCCCCGTCCGGTGCTACCGCTTCGGTACGTTCCATTGCTCCACCCGTTCGGTGATCCCGCACACATTGTCCCTTCCTGACCGACTCCTGGAACGGAACAGGAGTTCCCGGCGTCTGTAAAACGGGGAGATCAAGGGTGAACTCCTGCACTGTTCCGGAGCCAGGGGCTCCTTTCCGTCCGAGGAGACACGCACCCGCATGACCAAGCGTCACGGTTATGCCCTGCTGGCCGCGCTCGTCGCCCTGATCGTGGGTCTTTCCGCCGCCATATACGCCGGAGTCACCGTCGACGACGGACGCCGCGCGGACGCCCTCGCCGCGCCCCGCACCCCGTACGGCTCCGCCGCCCCGGTCTCCACCGGCGTCTGGGTCGGCGCCTGGTCGGCGTCCCCCTCGGGCGCCGAGCCGGACACCGAGACGAACGGCCTGGCGGGCCTGTCCGTGCGCAACCTCGTGCACCTGGGCGTCGGAGGCACGAGTGCCCGGATCACGCTGTCCAATCTCTACGGCGCCCAGCCCCTCACCCTCACGCACGCGTCCATAGCGGTGGCCGTCGACGACGACACCGCGGCCGCGGCCACGGACAGCATGCGGCGGCTCACCTTCGGCGGCGCCACCATGGTCGTCATCCCGGCCGGACAGCAGGTGACCAGCGACGCGGTGCGCATCCTGATCCCGCGCGACAGCGACGTGCTGGTCACCACGTACTCCCCCACCCGTTCCGGGCCGGTCACCTACCACCGCCACGCCCGGCAGATCAGCTACGTCGCCGAGGGCGACCGCACCGAGGACGTGAGCGCGACCGCGTACACCGAGAAGGTCGAGTACTGGCGGTACCTGACCGCGGTGGACGTGCTGAGCAACGAGTCCGACGGCACCCTCGTCGCCCTCGGCGACTCGCTCACCGACGGCATCACCTCCACCATGGGCGCCGACAGCCGCTGGACGGACGTCCTCGCGCGGCGGCTGCGCACCGCCGTCGAGGACGGCGCTGACGTGCCCCGCTACAGCGTCGTCAACGAGGGCATCAGCGGGAACCGCGTCCTGGCCGACGGGCGGGGACGGCCCGCCGACAATCCCAGCGGCCTCAACCGCTTCTCACGGGACGTGCTCGGCCGTACGAACGTCAAGGTCGTCGTCGTCGATCTCGGCGTCAACGACATCCTGCGCAGCACTCGGACGGCCGACCCGGACCGGATCCTCGACGGTCTGCGCACGCTGGTGCGGCAGGCCCATGCGCGGGGGATCAGGGTCGTCGGGGCGACGCTGATGCCGTTCGGGGGGCATCGGGGGTACACGGCGGGGCGGGAAGCCGTCCGGCAGACGATCAACGGGGAAATCCGGGCAGGGCGGGTGTTCGACACGGTGGTCGACTTCGACGAGGCGTTGCGGGATCCGTACGATCCGCGGCGGCTGCGGTCGGACTACGACTCCGGGGACCATCTGCATCCCAGTGACAAGGGGTATCGGGAGATGGCGGAGGCGTTCGACTTGGAGCGGCTGGAGGGGGCGGTGCCGGCGGAGTTGTAGTGTGCGTCGGTTTCAGGGGCACGCATGCCCGCGGACTGACCGGAACTACTCCCCGTGCCGCCGTCTGTCCCGCTCTTCCCCGCGTTCCTCGCGCCGTTCCCGCCTCAACTCCCGATGATCCTCCAGCATCCTGCGGTGAGCCTCGTGCGTGTCGTGACGGATCGACTCGTGGAGTTCCCTCCGCGCCGCCTTCCGGTCCAGCTTGTCCTGGCGGCGTTCCTCCCGCTGCCGCAGCCGCTCGGCCTTCGTCGGCTTCCGGTCGATGCCGACCCCGCCCCAGAAGGCGAACCCGGTCACGATCACCCTTGGCGCGCCCGGATCCCCCGGAACGCCCGCCTCACTGTGGTCGAAGCCGCCCATGATGCCGATGCCGCGTACCACGACCTCGACGCCGGGCGGCACGATGATGTTGGCCCCACCCATGATCGCGACGACGTTGATCTCGACCTCACGGTCCGCGAAGTTCGCCTCGCGCAGGTCGAGCTCCCCGCCGCCCCAGAAGGCGAAGCAGTTGAACCGCCGCGGCACGGTCCAGCGTCCCTTGCGCTGGAACCCGGACATGACGGCGACCGCCCACGACGACGACCCCTCGCCGCCGACGATCCGCGACGCCCACCTCCCGTCGCCCTCAGGCTCCTTGACCATGCTCACGGAGGGCGGGGCGACCCCGCCGACCGGCAGGTCCCGGGTGATCGGCGCCAGCTCCCCGTACGTACGCGCCTTGTACGTCGCGTCCAGCCGCTCCTCGAACTCCTCCATGTCGAGACGCCCCTCCGCCAGGGCGTCCCGCAGGACCTCGGCAACTCGTTCACGATCGGCGTCGGAGGCACGCAGTTCCGGAGCATCGTCGGTCATGGACAGCAGCCTACGAGTTCCCCCGGAGGACGGCTACGAGACCGCTCTCTCAGCCTTCTCCGCGTACATTTTGGCGATCACCGCCTCGATGTCCGGCTCCCGCACCGAGAGATCCACCAGTGGATACTCCGCGGCGACCCGCGCCACCAGCGGTGCCGCCGACTCTCCCGCCGGGAAGGCCAGCCACTGCCGCGGCCCCTCCACCTTCACCACCCGCGCCGACGGCACCTCGATCGGCGGCAGCTCCCGCTCCAGGTCCACCACCAGGGTCCGCTCGCTCTCCCCCGCCTCGTGCAGGCCGACGAGCGGACCGTCGTACATCAGGCGTCCGTGGTCGATGACCATCACGCGTGAGCACAACTGCTCGATGTCCTGCAGGTCGTGCGTGGTCAGCAGCACCGTCGTACCGCGCTCGGCGTTGAGCTCCCGCAGGAACTCCCGCACCCTGGCCTTGGAGACGACGTCCAGGCCGATCGTCGGCTCGTCGAGGTACAGCACCTCGGGGTCGTGCAGCAGCGCCGCCGCGATGTCGCCGCGCATCCGCTGTCCGAGCGACAGCTGCCGTACGGGGACATCCAACAGGGCGGCCAAGTCGAGGAGTTCGACGAGGCGGTCGAGGTTCTCGCGGTAACGGGCGTCCGGGATGCGGTACATGCGGTGCATCAGCCGGTACGAGTCGAGCAGCGGCAGGTCCCACCACAGCGTCGTACGCTGCCCGAACACCACGCCGATGCGATGCGCGAGGCGGGTGCGCTCACGGGACGGATCGATGCCCGCCACCCGCAGCCGGCCGCCGCTCGGCGTCAGGATGCCCGTCAGCATCTTGATGGTCGTCGACTTGCCCGCACCGTTCGGCCCGATGTAGCCGACCATCTCACCGCGCGCCACGGTGAAGGAGATCGAGTCGACCGCCCGCACCTGCCGCCGCTCCCGCTTCAGGAAGCCACTCTTCTTGCGCACGTCGAACACCTTCTCGAGGCGGTCGACGTCGATGAACGCACTCTCCACTGTCAACTCGCTCAACTCCCGGTACTCCTGTACGACCGCAGACCCGCCCGCCATGCCAACCCCGCCAGCCCGCAGACCGCCACCGCAACCAGCGGCGACGCGAAGGCCGCCCATTCCGGCAGCCCGAGCGGATACGGCCGCCCCAACACGTAGGCGGCGGGCACCCAGTTGACGAAGGCCAGCGGCAGCATGAACGTGACCCCGCGCACCAGGTCCTTGCCGAACACGGTGGGCGGGTACTGCAAGAGGGTCGTGCCGCCGTACGTGAACGCGTTCTGCACCTCGGCGGCGTCCTGCGCCACGAACTGGAAGGCCGCGCCCGCCACGAACAGCGCGCAGAAGATCGCCGCGCCACTGATCAGCATCACCGGCACGAGCAGCACCTTCAGCGCGGTCCAGTCGGCGTCGACCGCGAGCAGACCCCAGGCCAGCACCAGCGCGCCCTGCGTGATCCGGCCCAGCCGGCGCAGCGCGAAGTGGTCCGCGCCGACCTGGGCCAGCACCGGGGCCGGACGCACGAGCAGTGTGTCGAAGGAACCGTCCCGTATCCGGGTGCCCAGCACGTCCATGGAGCCGAGCAGCAGGTCGGCGATCCCGAACGCCGTCGCGGACAGGCCGTACAGGAAGGCGACCTCGGGCAACGACCAGCCGCCGAGCGAGTCGACCTGCGAGAACATCAGCAGGATCGCCACGAAGTCCAGCCCGGTCACCATCAGGTTGCCGAACGCCGTGAGGGCGAAGGAGGCGCGGTAGGTCATGGCCGAGCGCACCCACATCGCGGCGATCAGCCGGTAGGCCCGCAAGCCCTCCCCCACCCTGGAGATCTCACCCACCCTGCAACACCACCCGCCGTGTCGCCGCCGACTGCACCAGCCGCCCCGCCGCCAGCAGGACCACCGCCCACGCCGCCTGGAAGGCGTACGCCCCCAGCGGGTCGGCCTCCCCCATCAGCACATCCGCCGGCATCTGGAGCTGGGCCGCCCACGGCAGCGCCCGGACGACATCGCCGAGCGCGCCCGGGAAGACGTTCAGCGGCAGCGCCATGCCCGAGCAGAAGATCCCCAGGACCATCACGGCCTGGTTGACGCCCGTGCCGTCCATGAGCCAGAACATGCTCAGGGCCGCCAGATAGCGGATCCCGAAACTGACGACCATCGCCAGCAGGATCGCGACCAGGAACGCCGCCCAGGTGGTGACGTCCGTCGGCAGCGCCATCCGGAAGAACAGCGCACCGAAGGCGAACGGGATCACGCCGCGCCCCAGCGTCTGGAACAGCGCCCGCCCCAAGTCGCCCGCCAGCCACCACAGTTGGAGGTCGGCCGGCCGGTACAGGTCGATGGCGATCTCACCCGTGCGGATACGGGCCATCAGGTCCTTCTCGACGCCGCCGCCCTGGATGGCGAGCGTCGCGTACAGACACTGCCCGAGCCACACGTACGTGACCGCCTGCGTCTGGTCGTACCCCCCGAGGTGCGGCCGCTCGTCCCACAGCGCCAGATAGGTGTAGACGAGGATCAGGCCGAAAACGGTGTTCGTGAACACCCCGGCGGCCGTAGCCGCCCGATACGTCGCATACCTTCGGAAACCTCCCACTGCCACGGCCGCGTACAACCGCGCCGAACCCACACCCGCAGCCCTCCTCGCCCGCCGGACACCGAAGCGCAGGAGCCTAGTCCGCGGGCGGCGCGGCATGCCAGGCATTTTCTCCGCGGCGCAACCTTCGGGGCGCAACGTCCGGCTTCGCAACTTCCGGCGCGCAACGCGCGCCAATTGCCGGGAACGAAACGCTTGATGCGACAGTCTTCAACAAGGGGGACGCAGAAGGCGTACGAGGGCGTACGTGACGTACGACGCGAAACAGGAGTCCGAGCAACACATGAGCGACGAGCCGCAGCAGCCGCAGCAGCCGCAGTCTCAGCCGCAGCCGCAGCCGCAGCCGCCCAAGCGGCCCAAGCGCACCGGCTGGCGCCGGCTCCTTCCGACCTGGCGCATGGTGCTCGCCACCTTCGTGATCGGCCTCATGCTGCTCGCCGGCCTGTTCTTCCTCGGCTACACACTGGTCCAGATCCCGCCAGCCAACGCCCTCGCCATGAAACAGAGCAACGTCTACCTGTACGCCGACGGCACCGAGATCGCCCGCGACGGCGAGGTCAACCGGGAGAACGTCACCCTCGCCCAGATCTCCAAGGACGCCCAGCACGCCGTACTGGCCGCCGAGGACCGCGACTTCTACACCGAGTCCGCCGTCGACCCACAGGCCATGGTCCGCGCCGCCTGGAACACCGCCACCGGCAAGGGCAAGCAGTCCGGCTCCACAATCACCCAGCAGTACGTCAAGAACTACTACCTCGGCCAGGAACAGACCGTCACCCGCAAGGTGAAGGAGTTCTTCATCTCGATCAAGCTGGACCGCGAGAAGACCAAGGACGAGATCCTCGAGGGCTACCTCAACACCAGCTTCTTCGGCCGCGACTCCTTCGGCATGGAGACCGCCGCCCAGGCCTACTACGGCGTCGACGCCATCGACCTCACCGCGGCCCAGGGCGCATACCTCGCCTCGCTGCTCAACGCGCCCAGCGAGTACGACGTCGTCGCCCACCCGGAGAACCGGAAGGCCGCCGAGGACCGCTGGAACTACGTCCTGGACGGCATGGTCAAGAAGGGCTGGCTCGACGAGGCCAAGCGCAGCACCATGAAGTTCCCCACGCCGAAGGAGGCCAGCGCCGCCGCCAAGGGCATGTCCGGGCAGCGCGGCTACATCGTCACCGCGATCAAGGACTACCTGCGCCAGAACAAGATCCTCGACGCGGACGCGCTCGACACCGGCGGCTACCGCATCACCACGACGCTGGAGAAGAGCAAGCAGGACGCCTTCGTCGACGCCGTCAACGACCAGCTGATGTCCAAGCTGGACAAGAAGGACCGCAAGGTCGACACGTACGTCCGCGCGGGCGGCGCCGCCGTCGACCCGAAGACCGGCAAGGTCCTCGCCATGTACGGCGGCATCGACTACGTCAAGCAGTACACGAACAACGCCACCCGCCGGGACTTCCAGAACGGCTCCGTCTTCAAACCGATCGTGTTCACCTCGGCCGTACAGAACGGTTCCACCACACAGGACGGCCGCCGGATCACCCCCAACACGGTCTACGACGGCACCAACGAGCGCCCCGTGCAGGGCTGGAGCGGCGGCTACGCCCCCGAGAACGAGGACGGCTACTCGTACGGCAACATCACCGTGCGCACCGCCACCGACAAGTCCGTCAACTCGGTGTACGCGCAGATGGCCGTCGACGTCGGCCCCGAGAAGGTCAAGAAGACCGCGATCGACCTCGGCCTCCCCACCGACACCCCGGACCTGCAGCCCTACCCGTCCATCGCGCTCGGCACCGCCACCGCGAGCGTCCTCGACATGGCGGAGGCGTACGCGACACTCGCCAACCACGGCAGGCACGGCACGTACACACTGATCGACAAGATCACCAAGGACGGCAGTGACGTGGTGGAGCTGCCGAAGCGGGAGAGCAGCCAGGCCGTCAGCCGCGAGGCCGCCGACACCACGACCTCGATACTGCAGAGCGTCGTCGAGAACGGCACCGCGACCGCCGCGCAGGCCGCCGGCCGCCCCGCCGCAGGCAAGACCGGCACCGCGGAGGAGGACACGGCCGCCTGGTTCGCCGGCTACACCCCCGACCTCGCCACCGTCGTCTCCGTGATGGGTCAGGACCCGGTCACCGCCCACCACAAGTCCCTGTACGGCGCGATGGGCCTGGACCGCGTCAACGGCGGCGGGGCACCCGCCGAGATCTGGGCCCAGTTCACCAAGGAGGCCCTCAAGGACACCCCGGCGCACGACTTCAGCCTCCAGCTCCAGGACGGCGCCGAGGAATGGCAGTACCCGACCGGCGAGCCCCCACAGGACCCGGGCACGGGCGACGAGGACGACGGCGGCACGACCACGGGCGGGGACACCGTCCAGGGCCAGACGCAGGGCCAGACGAACGGCGGCACGACCGGCGGCACGACGACGGACGGCACCACGGGATTCATCACCGGCGGCACGACGGACGGCGGCACCACGACCGACGGCGGCACCACGGCCGGGGACACCGCCACGGGCGGGACGATCGGCGACCCGACGGACGGGGGCACGACGGACGGCGGCACGACCGGAGGCACCGACGGCGGGACCACGGACGGGACGACGACGGGCGGGGGCCCGCTGGGCGCGTTCCGCCGAGAATGACGGCCGTCGGCACGACGGGCCGATTCGGCACGACGGGCCGATGACGAAGGGGCTGGTGACGGTGGTCACCAGCCCCTGGAACCGCTGTCTGCTCGAACCGCTGGATCTACAGGTACAGCCCTGTGGAGTCCTCCGACCCCTCGAAGCGGTCCGCGGCCACGGCGTGCAGATCACGCTCGCGCATGAGGACGTAGGCGATGCCCCGCACCTCCACCTCGGCGCGGTCCTCCGGGTCGTACAGAACCCGGTCGCCCGGCTCCACGGTCCGTACGTTCTGCCCCACCGCGACGACCTCGGCCCACGCCAGCCGACGGCCCACGGCCGCCGTGGCGGGGATCAGGATGCCGCCACCGGAACGCCGCTCGCCCTCGTTGGTGTCCTGCCGCACGAGAACTCGGTCGTGCAGCATCCGGATGGGCAGCTTGTCGTGATGGGTGCTGTGCTCGTTTCTGTTGGCGCTCACGCCACTGAACCTACCTGCCTGGAACGATTCCGCACGCGGGTGGGTCGGCCGTTTCCTCAGAGCCTGCGCCGCCGGCTCCCGACGGCGAGCAGCCCCACGACCCCGACCACGACGAGGGCGACGGGCACGATGCGCTCGAGCCGCGGCGCGCCCTCGTCGTCCACGAACTGTGCTCTGACGTCGGTCACAACCCGGTTGACCTGGACGTACGCCCGCCCGAGAGTGTGATCGATGTTGGAGACGACCTTGGCCTTCGCATCCCCGACGACGGTCTTCGGATGCACCCGCACCCCGATCTCGTCGAGCGTCTCGGCCAGCACCTCGCGGCGGCGCTTGATGTCCGCCTCGATCTGCGCCGGGGTTCTGGTGTCCGACGTGTCCGCCACCGTACGGCCTCCGAAGTCTGCTGATGCGTTGTTCCGGACAGTCTGTCAGTTCCTCGGGTCCGTGCACTGTCAGGACCCCCGGTTACGCTGGACCGATGAGCGAGCGACTCCAGCCCGGGGACGTGGCCCCCGCCTTCACCCTGCCCGACGCCGACGGCAACGAGGTGTCCCTGTCCGACCACAAGGGCCGCAAGGTCATCGTCTACTTCTACCCGGCGGCCCTGACCCCGGGCTGCACCAAGCAGGCCTGCGACTTCACGGACAACCTGGAACTCCTGGCCGGCGCCGGGTACGACGTCATCGGCATCTCGCCGGACAAGCCCGAGAAGCTCGCGAAGTTCCGCGAGAAGGAGTCCCTGAGGATCACGCTGCTGGCGGACCCCGACAAGGAGGTCCTCGACGCGTACGGCGCCTTCGGCGAGAAGAAGAACTACGGCAAGACGTACATGGGCGTCATCCGCTCCACGGTGATCGTGGACGAGGAGGGCAAGATCGAACGGGCCCTGTACAACGTGCGGGCGACCGGCCACGTGGCCAAGATCATCAAGGATCTGGGGATCTGAGGGCCGGTTTCTGCGGAGTGTGGCAACACCGGTGAGTGGCGGGGCGCCCGATTACCTTGCAGATCGACCATGCCAACGGGAACTGCCGGGACAATCGCCGGGAGAACCTGCGACACCTGTGCCCCAACTGCCATGCAGTGACGGAAACGTGGTGTCGGCAGAAGGGCAGAGTCCCACTCGCCGGGTGACCCGGCAGCCCCGTACACTGAGTGCCGCCGGTCTAGCGTGATGACCGTTTTTGAGCGGCCGTGATGGAATTTGGCAGTCATGCTGGGTTTAGGTCCCAGTGGGTTCACACCCGTGTGGGTTCGAGTCCCACCGGCCGCACGCAAAGAGAGGGGCCACCCAGCGGGCGGCCCCTCTCCCGTGTTTCAGCCCAACAGCTCCCGCACCACCGGCACCAACGCCCGGAACGCCTTCCCCCGATGGCTGATCGCGTTCTTCTCCTCAGGGGTCAGCTCCGCGCACGTCCGCGTGTCCCCCGCCGGCTGAAGGATCGGGTCGTAGCCGAAACCGTTCGTGCCGACCGGGGTGTGCCGCAGCACACCCGTCAGCCGGCCCTCGACGACCCTCTCCGTGCCGTCCGGGAGGGCCAGCGCCGCCGCGCAGGCGAAGTGTGCACCCCGGTGCTCGTCGGTGATGTCGGCGAGCTGGGCCAGCAGCAGTTCCAGGTTGGCCCTGTCGTCGCCGTGCCGGCCCGACCAGCGGGCGGAGAAGATGCCGGGGGCGCCGTTCAGGACGTCGACGCACAGGCCCGAGTCGTCGGCGACCGCGGGCAGTCCGGTGGCCTGGGCGAGGGTGTGTGCCTTGAGCAGGGCGTTCTCGGCGAAGGTGACGCCGGTCTCCTTGACGTCGGGGATGTCGGGGTAGGCGTCCGCGCCGACGAGGTCGTGGGCGAGACCTGCGTCGGCGAGGATCGTCTTCAGCTCGGTGATCTTCCCGGCGTTGCGTGTGGCGAGGATCAAGCGGGTCATGACGTCCAGTATCCCGGCCTCACCGGCGGCGCCCTACGGCCGGCAGACCTTCGTCAGTTCGCCCGCCGCGTCCGTGACTCCGCTGATGTCGGGGGTCTGGTCGCCGTTCTTGATGGCCGTCTGCACTTCGGTGACGGCCTTGCGCATGTCCTCGGTGGCCTTGTCGAGGTCGGCGTTGTCGGTCTTGTCGCCGATCTCGTTGAGGTTCTGGTCGATGGACTGGAGGGATTCGTCGATCTGCGTGGGGTCGTTCGACGCGTTCTCCACGGCCTGCTGGAGGTCGGTGACGCTGTCGGCGATGGCCTCGGCGGTCTGGACGCAGTCCAGTGCCTTGTTGACGGCGTCGCAGCCGGTGGTCAGTCCGGCGGTCAGTGCGACGGCCGCCACCGCGGCGGCGATGGCGGTCGTACGGCGGCGTCGGCTCGCGGCCATGTTCGTGTTCCTCCCCGTTGTCGGGCCCGAGGGCCCCGTTGGTATCCGTACTGACGCGAAGGCGGGCGGCGCGGTTGCCCGCACCGTCCGCCTTTCTTGGCGCGTCCTTTACTTTTCGAGGACCGTATCAAGAGCCTTGCGCTGCAGCGCGGCCAGCTCCGTGCAGCCGGAAACCGCCAGGTCGAGCAGGGCGTTGAGCTCCTCGCGGGCGAACGGCTCGGCCTCCGCGGTGCCCTGGACCTCGACGAAGCGGCCGTCGCCGGTGCAGACGACGTTCATGTCCGTTTCGGCCCGGACGTCCTCCTCGTAGCAGAGGTCCAGGAGGGGGACTCCGCCGACGATGCCGACGGAGACGGCCGCGACGGTTCCCGTGAGCGGCTGGCGGCCGGGCTTGATCAGCTTCTTGCCCTGCGCCCAGGAGACGGCGTCGGCGAGGGCGACGTACGCGCCGGTGATGGCCGCGGTGCGGGTGCCGCCGTCGGCCTGCAGTACGTCGCAGTCGAGCACGATCGTGTTCTCGCCGAGGGCCTTGTAGTCGATGACCGCGCGCAGGGAGCGGCCGATGAGGCGGCTGATCTCGTGCGTACGGCCGCCGATCCTGCCCTTGACGGACTCTCGGTCGCCGCGGGTGTTGGTGGCGCGGGGCAGCATGGCGTACTCCGCGGTGACCCAGCCTTCGCCGCTGCCCTTGCGCCAGCGCGGGACGCCTTCGGTGACGGAGGCGGTGCAGAAGACCTTGGTGTCGCCGAAGGAGACGAGGACGGAGCCCTCGGCGTGCTTGCTCCAGCCGCGTTCGATGGTGACGGGGCGGAGCTGTTCGGGGGTGCGGCCGTCGATTCGAGACATGCCGCTGAGCCTAGCCGTACATGTGGAAGGGGCCCCTCCCGCGGTGGGAAAGGCCCTTGCCGAGTGAGTGTCCGGATGGCGCCGGGCGCTCACATCATGTCTTCGATCTCCGCCGCGATCGGGTCGGCGTCCGTGCCGATGACGACCTGGATCGCCGTGCCCATCTTCACGACGCCGTGTGCTCCGGCGGCCTTCAGGGCGGCCTCGTCGACCAGGCTCGCGTCGACGACTTCGGTCCGCAGGCGGGTGATGCAGCCCTCGACCTCTTCGATGTTGTCGATGCCGCCGAGCCCGGCGACGATCTTCTCAGCCTTGGTGGCCATGCTCTGTCTCCCTGATCCGTGCCGCTTGTTGCAACTGGTCTACACCACCCTGCGGGCGGTCGACAAACCCCTGGTCACACCCTTTCGGGACGTCATCGAGCCGTAGCTCAGAGTAGTTCAAACGTCACGTGAATCGCGGGTTCCTTGTGCCATCTTCATCTGCTACAACAGGTCTACACCACTCAGTGGTGTAGACCACCACCCCGGAGGAAGTCTATGAGCACCGCCACCGCGCCCACGGCGGCCCCCGCGAAGAAGTGGGGATCCGGCCTGTTCCAGGGCCTGCAGAAGATCGGCCGCAGCCTGCAGCTCCCCATCGCCGTGCTCCCGGCGGCGGGCATCCTGCTCCGGCTCGGTCAGCCCGACGTGTTCGGCGACGACGGACTCGGCTGGCACAAGGTCGCCTCCGTCTTCGCGACCGCGGGCGGCGCCGTATTCGACAATCTGCCGCTGCTCTTCTGCGTCGGAGTCGCGATCGGCTTCGCCAAGAAGTCGGACGGCTCCACCGCACTCGCGGCCCTGGTCGGCTTCCTCGTCTACAGCAATGTGCTGAAGGCGTTCCCGGTCACCGAGGCCAAGATCCAGAACGGCGCCGACGTCGCCGCCACCTACAACAACCCCGGTGTCCTCGGCGGCATCGTCCTGGGTCTGCTGTCCGCGGTGCTGTGGCAGAAGTTCCACCGTACCAAGCTGGTCGACTGGCTCGGCTTCTTCAACGGCCGCCGTCTGGTCCCGATCATCATGGCCTTCGTCGGCACGCTCGCGGGTGTCTTCTTCGGCCTGGTCTGGGAGCCGATCGGTGAGGTCATCTCCGACTTCGGCGAGTGGATCACCGGTCTCGGCGCGGTGGGTGCGGCCCTGTTCGGTCTGATCAACCGCGCGCTGATCCCGATCGGCATGCACCAGTTCGTGAACGCCGTCTCCTGGTTCCAGATCGGCGACTTCAAGAACTCCGCCGGCGAGATCGTGCACGGCGACCTGAACCGCTTCTTCGCGGGCGACCCGACCGCCGGGCAGTTCATGACGGGCTTCTTCCCGATCATGATGTTCGGTCTGCCGGCCGCCGCGCTCGCCATCGCGCACACCGCCCGCCCCGAGCGCCGCAAGGCGGTGACGGGCCTGATGGTCTCGGTCGCGCTGACCTCCTTCGTGACCGGTGTGACCGAGCCGATCGAGTTCTCGTTCATGTTCATCGCCCCGGTGCTGTACGCGATCCACGCGGTGCTCACCGCACTGTCCATGGCGGTCACCTGGGCGCTCGGCGTCCACGCGGGCTTCACCTTCTCGGCCGGCGCGATCGACTACGGACTCAACTGGAACCTCGCCACCAAGCCATGGCTCATCATCCCGATAGGCCTGGTCTTCGGCGCCGTCTACTACTTCGTCTTCCGCTTCGCCATCATCAAGTTCAACCTCCCCACCCCGGGCCGCGAGCCCGAGGAGGACATCGAGGACCTCACCAAGGCGTGAGCCGCGTGCACATGAGGAAGGCCCCCGGAGCCCTGAACCGCTCCGGGGGCCTTCCTCATGTCGCCACGGCTAGATCTCGTACGACACCCTCGGCACCGCCAGTTCTACCGGCCCGTCGTACACCGCCCGGGCGTCCGCCAGGTTGATCTGGGGGTCGGTCCACGGCGGGATGTGGGTCAGGACCAGGCGCCTCGCGCCCGCCCGTGCCGCCGTCTCGCCCGCCTCGCGGCCGTTGAGGTGCAGGTCGGGGATGTCCTCCTTGCCGTGCGTGAACGCGGCCTCGCACAGGAACAGGTCGGTGTCCCGGGCGAGTTCCACGAGGGCCGGGCTCACGCCGGTGTCGCCGGAGTACGTCAGGGACTTCCCGGCGTGCTCGACGCGGATGGCGTAGGCCTCCACGGGGTGCGCGACGCGTTCCGTGTGCACCGTGAACGGCCCGATGTCGAACGTGGACGGCTTGACCGTGTGGAAGTCGAAGACCTCGCTCATCGAGGAGGCCGAGGGGGTGTCGGCGTAGGCCGTGGTCAGACGGTGCTCCGTGCCCTCCGGTCCGTAGACCGGGATCGGATCGCAGCGACCGCCGTCGTGACGGTAGTAGCGCGCCACGAAGTACGCGCACATGTCGATGCAGTGGTCGGCGTGCAGATGGCTCAGAAAGATTGCGTCGAGGTCGTAGAGACCGCAGTGGCGCTGCAACTCGCCGAGGGCGCCGTTGCCCATGTCGAGGAGCAGCCGGAAGCCGTCGGCCTCGACGAGGTAGCTCGAGCAGGCCGATTCCGCGGACGGGAACGACCCCGAGCAGCCGACGACGGTGAGCTTCATGAAGCAGAAACCTCCGCTGGCGGGAATACGAGAGTGGGTGCGTCGGGGGTCGTGCGGTCCGTCGAGCGTAAGGCGCAAAACCTCCTGTCGCTCCTCCACCAAGGTCTGTTGTGGGCGAACTCACCTGTGCTGTCACCGGTTCGGCTGGCAGCGGGGCGCATGAGGTGCGAGAGAAGGCGCGCGGCCGCGCATGCACGCCGGTAACGTCCTCAAGTATGGACACGTCCTGGTGGCTCGCGCTCGCCGCGGTGGTTTTGCTCGCGCTGGTCGCCGCGCTCGTCGACGGGTGGGGGCGGCGCCGTCCGCAAGAGCGCAGGACACGGCCCCGGGGGCGTGCTGAGGGACCGTCGGGACAGCCGCGGCCCGCCGAGATCTGGTGGGCGGGCGTTCCCTACGAGGACGGTTCGGGGGGCAAGGACCGGCCCTGTCTGGTGCTCGCGGTGCGCGGCCGGCACGCGACCGTCGCGAAGATCACCAGTAAGTACCGCGACGAGCGGGTCGGGGTGATCCCCCTGCCGCCGGGCGCCGTCGGGGACGCGCAGGGGCGGCCGAGTTTCCTGGAGACGGGCGAGCTGCGGCAGGTGCCCGTCTGGGACTTCCGGCGCCGGGTGGGTGTGGTGGACCCGGTCCTGTGGGACCAGGTCCGGCACCTGGCGATGTGAACGTCCTGGGCCCTACGCCCAGAGCTGGCCCTGGAGCGTCTCGATGGCCTCCTCCGTGGTGGCGGCGGTGTAGACGCCTGTGGAGAGGTACTTCCAGCCTCCGTCGGCCACGACGAACACGATGTCCGCGTTCTCGCCGGCCTTCACGGCCTTGTTGCCCACGCCGATCGCCGCGTGCAGGGCGGCTCCGGTGGAGACGCCGGCGAAGATGCCCTCCTGCTGGAGCAGGTCGCGGGTGCGGGTGACGGCGTCCGCCGAGCCGACCGAGAAGCGGGTGGTCAGGACGGAGGCGTCGTACAGCTCCGGTACGAAGCCCTCGTCGAGGTTGCGCAGGCCGTACACCAGGTCGTCGTAGCGCGGCTCGGCGGCGACGATCTTCACGCCCGGCTTGTGCTCGCGCAGGTAGCGGCCGACGCCCATGAGGGTGCCGGTGGTGCCGAGGCCCGCGACGAAGTGGGTGATGGAGGGGAGGTCCGCCAGGATCTCCGGGCCGGTCGTGGCGTAGTGGGCGCCCGCGTTGTCCGGGTTGCCGTACTGGTAGAGCATCACCCAGTCGGGGTGCTCGGCGGCGAGCTCCTTGGCCACCCGTACGGCGGTGTTGGAGCCGCCCGCGGCAGGCGACGAGATGATCTGCGCGCCCCACATGCCGAGCAGGTCGCGCCGCTCCTGCGAGGTGTTCTCGGGCATGACGCACACCATGCGGTAGCCCTTGAGCTTGGCCGCCATGGCCAGGGAGATGCCGGTGTTGCCGCTCGTCGGCTCGAGGATCGTGCAGCCGGGGGTCAGACGGCCGTCCTTCTCCGCCTGCTCGATCATGTACAGGGCCGGGCGGTCCTTGACCGAGCCGGTCGGGTTGCGGTCCTCCAGCTTCGCCCAGATGCGGACGTCGGCGGACGGCGAGAGCCGCGGAAGGCACACCAGCGGGGTGTTGCCCACCGCGGCCAGCGGGGAGTCGTAGCGCATCGGAGATCAGCGACCGTTCGGGTCAGGCCATGCCGCCGGCGACGGCGGGCAGGATGGTCACGTTGTCGCCGTCGGAGAGCTTGGTGTTGATGCCTTCGAGGAAGCGGACGTCCTCGTCGTTGAGGTAGACGTTGACGAAGCGGCGCAGTTCGCCTCCGTCCACGATGCGGGCCTGGATTCCCGCGTGCCGGGTCTCGAGGTCGGCGAAGAGCTCGGCGAGGGTGTCCCCGGTGCCTTCCACCGCCTTCTGGCCGTCGGTGTACTGGCGAAGGATGGTGGGGATGCGGACCTCGATGGCCATGGTTGCGGGCTCCTGTCGGATGGTGTTCGGGTCGGTGGGCGCACGGCAGCGCAGATAAGGCAGGTGGTGCGTGTGAGGCGCCGCGGCCCACGGCCGTACGGCGGCAGGGCAGCGTCAACAGATGGCGCTGGCGAGCCTGCACAGGTCGACGTGCAGCCGCGCCACGAGCAGCATGCCCGGCGTCTTTTCGCTCACGTCGTTCAGAACCATGGGCTCATCGTATCGATTCCCGGTCGGGCATCCGGAGAGTGATCTCGCATTCCGGACGGATTTCATCCAGAGTTCGAGATCAGTACGACTCCACCACCTTGACCTCCTCCTCCGTCACCTCGCCCTCAACGATCCGGAACGACCGGAACTGGAACTCGCCGGCTCCGTCGGTGTCCGCCGTCGACACCAGGACGTAGTGGGCGCCCGGCTCGTTGGCGTACGAGAGGTCCGTGCGGGAGGGGTAGGCCTCGGTCGCGGTGTGGGAGTGGTAGATGATCACGGGCTCCTCGTCGCGGTCGTCCATCTCGCGGTAGAGCTTGAGGAGGTCGCCCGAGTCGAACTCGTAGAACGTGGGCGACATGGCCGCGTTCAGCATGGGGATGAAGCGCTCGGGGCGGTCCGTGCCCGCCGGGCCCGCGACGACGCCGCACGCCTCGTCGGGATGGTCCTTGCGAGCGTGCGCGACGATCTGGTCGACGAGGGCCTGGGTGATGGTCAGCATGCTCGTCAGGATAAGCAGAAGGGCCACTCCGTACCGAGGTGTGGTACGGAGTGGCCCATATGCCGGACACCCTGAGCGGCAGCCGGAGCGGGTGCCACGAGTACCCGCTCCGGCCGGACGTCCGTGGTGAGGGGCAGGAGGAGGATCAGCCCACCTTCTCCAGCGCACGCTCGCGGCGCTCCGTCACCTGCGGGTTGCGGGACTTCAGGATCGCCCAGCCGACGGCCAGCGCGGCGGCCCAGCCGGCCATGACGTAGAGGCAGACCCGGGAGTCGGCGTCGTACGCGATCAGGCCGGTGACGAAGAGCAGGAACACGATGGCGATCCAGCTGCACGCCGCTCCGCCCGGCGCCGGGAAGGAGGAGGCGGGCAGCCGGCCGGCCTCGACCGCACGGCGGTAGAGGACATGGCTGACCAGGATCATCAGCCAGGTCCAGATGCCGGCCGCGGTGGCGACGGAGGTGACGTAGCCGAAGGCCTTCTCCGGGACGACGTAGTTCAGGACCACGCCGATGCCCATGAAGAGGACCGAGACGGTGATGCCGAAGGCCGGGGTCTTGGACGCGGACAGCTTCCTGAAGGCGGCCGGGGCCTCGCCGCTGTCGGCCAGGTTCCGCAGCATGCGGCCCGTGGAGTACATGCCCGAGTTGCAGGAGGACAGGGCCGCGGTCAGGACGACGAAGTTGACGATGCCCGCGCCGGCCGGGATGCCGATCTTCGCGAAGGCGGCGACGAAGGGGCTCACGCCCGGCGCGAACTCCGTCCACTTCACCACGCACAGGATGACGGTGAGGGCGCCGACGTAGAACAGCGCGATGCGCCAGGGCAGGGTGTTGATCGCCTTGGGGAGGGTCTTCTCCGGGTTCTCGGACTCACCGGCCGTGACGCCGACCAGCTCGACGGCGAGGTAGGCGAACATGACGCCCTGCAGGGTCATCAGGGACGAGCCGATGCCCTTGGGGAAGAAGCCGTCGAAGGCCCACAGGTTGGAGACGGCCGCGGTGTCACCGGCGGAGCTGAAGCCGAGGGTGAGCACGCCCAGGCCGATCACGATCATGCCGATGAGGGCGGTGACCTTGACCATCGAGAACCAGAACTCCAGCTCACCGAAGAGCTTCACGGAGATCAGGTTGACCCCGAAGAGGATCACCAGGAAGACCAGGGCCGTCACCCACTGCGGGATGGCCGGGAACCAGTAGTTGACGTAGATCGCGGCGGCCGTCAGCTCGGCCATGCCGGTGACGACCCACATCAGCCAGTACGTCCAGCCGGTGAAGTAGCCGAAGAACGGGCCGAGGAACTCTCGGGAGTACTCCGCGAAGGAGCCCGAGACCGGGCGGTAGAGCAGGAGCTCGCCGAGCGCCCGCATGATGAAGAAGACGATCGCGCCCGCGAGTGCGTACATCAGGATGAGGCTGGGTCCGGCCTTGGCGATGTTCGCGCCGGCTCCCAGGAACAGGCCGACGCCGATGGCGCCGCCGATCGCGATCATCTGGACCTGGCGGCTGCCCAGTCCGCGCTCATAGCCCTCTTCGGAGGTCTTCTCCGTGTCGACCTTGGCGGAGGTCATGTGTGGTGCGCCTTTCTCCATGCCGACCCGGGCCTCTCGTCGGCCTCGGATCGGGTCTCGATCCCCCCGGATTGATGGAGCTGGGCGGGCTCGCGGAGCCCGCCCCTGCCTGGCCGGCGGTTGCCGGCTCGGTGGCGCACCCGGCTGGCACATGGGTGGTGTTCGCCGGGCGGTCGTGAAGATCTATCACGGCCGCAATATTGATCGCCTGTGCCACATGTGGCGCACAGCACAGGAAGAAGCGGACAAAGAGCACCCGTAGGGCGCATAAACCGCCGCTACGGTGACGCGATCGTTATCCGGATTTGAGCGTCCTCTGAGCGAACACAGGGCCCGCGCATTTCAGGGCAGGAGGGTGGAAACCAATGTCTCCTGGAGCCCGCCGAGCCACAGGTACGCCATGACCATCGGCTTACGCGGGTCCTCGTCCGGGAGCCGGTAGAGGAGCTCGGTGTCGTCCTCGTCGGCGATCTCCAGGCGGGAGCCGATCGCCAGGCGCAGGTCGTTGAGGGCACCCAGCCACTGCTGGGACTCCTCGTGCGACAGCTTGAGGACCGCCCCGGCCTCGTCCACCGGGGTCAGCGCGTCCAGGGAGTGGATCACCGCGAGGGCGTTGTCGCGTTTGCCGGCACGCAGGTCGTTCTCGGTGTAGCGGCGGAACTCGGCGGAGTGCGCCTTCTGCTCCTCGGCCTCCTGGGGCCCGGGAGCCGCCTCGGGATCGCTGTAGGCGTCGGGGAAGAGCCGCTTGAGGACGGGGTCCGCGGGCGGTTCGCTCGGACCCTCGGCGAACAGCTCGGCGAGCGGGTCGGCCGGGGCGTCCTCGGCGGGGCCGGGGCCGATGAGTTCCAGGAGCTGGACGGCCAGCGACCGGATGATGGAGATCTCGACGTCGTCGAGCGCGACGGCCGCGCCGCCGCCGGGGAGCGGTTCGAAGTGTCCTGGCATCAGGGGATATCGCTACTTCCGGTCCTGCTGGAGGGTGGCCCACAGGCCGTAGCCGTGCATGGCCTGCACGTCGCGTTCCATCTCCTCGCGGGTACCGCTGGAGACGACCGCCCGGCCCTTGTGGTGGACATCGAGCATGAGCTTGGTGGCCTTGTCCTTGGTGTAGCCGAAGTACGCCTGGAAGACGTAGGTCACGTAGCTCATGAGGTTGACCGGG
Organism: Streptomyces sp. HUAS ZL42; assembly: GCF_040782645.1. Taxonomy (GTDB): domain Bacteria; phylum Actinomycetota; class Actinomycetes; order Streptomycetales; family Streptomycetaceae; genus Streptomyces. The sequence goes on along the minus strand of NZ_CP160403.1, from coordinate 5,916,882 downwards.
TCGTTGTGGACGATGGTGACCCAGGGGACGTCCGGCTCGGGGACGGCGAAGACCTCTTCCGCCGACTCAGTGCGTTCGATCTCTACGGGAGCGGGTGACGTCACAGAGCCCATGCTGCCACCCGAGGGGGGTGGTCGCACAAATGCGCCCCGCAGCAAAGCCTTTTGCATGTCGCGCGACCCGAAATCGTCAAACTGACGAGATGGGGGTACGATCCATTGCCATGCTGCAAGCACCGGGGGACGGCCCCCGGACCCCGGCCGACGCCGGGGCACCCGGAGAATCAGGGCTAGGAGAGGTTTGGTGGACGTAGCGGACCTTGGGCTGCCGGTGGACGTTCCCTCGACGGCGCTCTTCACGGACCAGTACGAGCTCACGATGTTGCAGGCAGCCCTGAAGGCGGGCACGGCCGGGCGGCGGTCGGTGTTCGAGGTCTTCACCCGCCGGCTGCCCAACGGGCGCCGCTACGGCGTCGTCGCCGGCACCGGGCGCGTCCTGGACGCCGTCGAGAACTTCCGCTTCGACGAGGGCGTGCTCGGCTTCCTGCGCGAGCGGAAGATCGTCGACGAGGAGACCCTGGAGTGGCTGGCCGGTTACCGCTTCAGCGGTGACGTCCGGGGCTATCCCGAGGGCGAGGTCTACTTCCCGGGCTCCCCGATCATGCGGGTCGAGGGCTCCTTCGCCGAGTGCGTGCTCCTGGAGACGGTGATCCTGTCCATCCTCAACCACGACTCGGCGATCGCGGCCGCCGCGTCCCGGATGTCCTCGGCCGCCGGAGACCGGCCGCTGATCGAGATGGGCGCCCGGCGCACCCACGAACTGGCGGCCGTCGCGGCCTCCCGGGCCGCGTACGTCGGCGGCTTCGCCTCGACCTCCGACCTGGCCGCGGGCTTCCGCTACAACATTCCGACCGTCGGCACCTCGGCGCACGCCTTCACGCTGCTGCACGACACCGAGCGCGACGCCTTCCGGGCCCAGGTGAACTCGCTGGGCCGCAACACCACCCTGCTCGTGGACACGTACGACGTCGCCGAGGCGGTCCGTACGGCCCTGGAGATCGCCGGGCCCGAACTGGGCGCCGTGCGGATCGACTCCGGGGACCTGCTGCTGGTCGCGCACCGGGTGCGCCAGCAGCTCGACGAGCTGGGCGCCCGGGACACGAAGATCATCGTGACCTCCGACCTGGACGAGTACGCGATCGCCTCACTGGCCGCGGCGCCCGTCGACGCGTACGGCGTCGGTACGCAGCTGGTGACCGGGTCCGGGCATCCGACCTGCTCGATGGTGTACAAGCTGGTCGCGCGCGCCGAGTCCGACGACCCGAACGCGCCGCTGGTCCCGGTGGCCAAGAAGTCGAGCGGCGGCAAGACGTCCATAGGCGGCCGCAAGTGGGCCGCGCGGCGGCTGGACGCGGACGGCGTCGCGCAGACCGAGGTCGTCGGAACGGGTGCCGTACCGCCCGAGCTCGCCGACCGGCAGCTGCTCGTCGAGCTGATCAAGGGCGGCGAGGTCGTCGCCCGCGAGCCGCTGGACACCGTACGTGACCGGCACGTGGCCGCCCGGGCCGGCCTTCCGCTGTCGGCCACACAGCTCTCACGCGGGGAACCGGTCATTCCGACGGAGTATGTCCAGGGGCGCTCGGGTAGCTAGGCAGGGTGCGCCATTGTTCACGCCCCGTAGTGCCCCTCCCCTACCCGCCGGGAAGTCTCTAGGCTCGGAAGTTCACGGCCGGGCCCGCACCCCTTCCTCATCGAAGACCCCATAGCCGAAGGACACCCACCATGCGCCGCGCCTTGATCGTCGTAGACGTGCAGAACGACTTCTGCGAGGGGGGCAGCCTCGCGGTCGCCGGGGGTGCCGATGTCGCCGCCGCGATCACCGAGCTGATCGGGCAGGCGCCCGCCGGCTACCGGCATGTGGTGGCCACGCGCGACCACCACATCGCGCCCGGCGGCCACTTCGCCGACAACCCCGACTACCGCCACTCCTGGCCCGCGCACTGTGTCGCGGGCACGGAGGGGGTCGGCTTCCACCCGAACTTCGCCCCCGCGGTCGCCTCCGGCGCGATCGACGCCGTCTTCGACAAGGGGGCGTACGCGGCGGCCTACAGCGGGTTCGAGGGCACCGACGAGAACGGGGTGAAGCTGGGCGACTGGCTGAAGGCCCGGGAGATCGGCGAGGTGGACGTGGTCGGGATCGCCACCGACCACTGTGTGCGGGCCACCGCCCTCGACGCCGCGAAGGAGGGCTTCGTCACCCACGTCCTCCTCGACCTCACCGCCGGGGTGGGCCAGGAGAGCACCGAGCGGGCGATCGAGGAGATGCGGGAAGCCGGGGTCGAGCTGTCCGGGAAGCCCGTCGTGCAGTAGGCGGCCCGAGCGCGGCCCCCACGCGTCCTACTGCGCCTGCGGTGCCGTGGGGCGCCTCAGCAGGGCCCTGATCGGGTGCCACAGCTCCGTCATCGTCACGTCACTGTCGGGGGCGGTGCGCCATATCAGGCCGTCGGGGTGGTGCAGGACGGCCGTGATCTCGTCCGGGGTGGGCGGGGCCGCGTTGCCCCGCAGGTAGACCGCACGCATGCCGAGGTTGCGGAGCCTGGTCAGGGCCCGCGCCCGGTTCTGGGCGTGGACGAGGACGCGCACGCCGGGGGTACCCCAGGCGTGACCCTCGACGGCGGGGCGGGGCAGATTCAGCGCCACCACCACCGTGCCGTTCGGCAGCTTGCAGAAGCCTCCTGCGGCCATGCGGTCACATCCCCGTTTCAGTCGGTGTTCCAGGCGGTGTCAATAAGAGAACCACAGGACGCACCTAAACACGATCGGCGGCAACCCCGCCAGGGGTTGCCGCCGATACGCTTTTGACCTGCGAAAACGTTGACTACTTCGCCGACGGTCCGACCTGGAGGGTGATCGTCGAGCCGCTCAGCGGCTCCCAGAGGATCTTGATCCGGGTGTTGGTGTCAGTGATCTTGACGCCCGCCAGCGGGTTCGACTCGTCGTAGTACGCCGACTTGCCGTCGTCGAAGACCGGGACACCGGCCCGCGACTTGATCTTGGTCGCGACGTCCGCCTTGTGCAGCGTGATCGCGTCCGTCGGGTACCAGCTGAAGGTCGAGTCGAAGGCCTGGATGCGGTTGCGCATCAGCGTGCCGTCGGACCACTTCAGCGGGGTCGGGTGCGAGTCGATCGGGAGGATCAGGCCCTCACCCGGGTGCTGGCTGGTGTTGTCGTCCGCCTGGGAGGTGTCCCACTTCCAGATCAACAGGCCGTTCTGGTACGGGTAGTGCTCCACCCAGTCCGGACGGGTCGTCGAGAAGCCGTAGTTGTACGGGCCGACCTTGAGGGTCTTGTCGTACGACACGTACTGGCGGTTCTCCGCGATGTAGTACTGCGCGTAGTCGTCCGTGATGGACGCGCCGATGCGGGAGAAGCCGCTGGCCGTCCAGGCCGCGTCCGCGGTCTCCGCGTTGTCGGAGAACAGGGCCGCGCCGTCGGCGGTCAGCGTGATCTCGTCGGCCGCGAAGCCCTTCTGCGCCACACCGCCGTCGGTCTGGTAGCGGAAACGGACGTCGATCTTCTTGCCCGCGTAGGCGTCCAGCGGGAACGTCAGCTTCTGGTAGGCCTCGACCGTGCCGGTGAGGGCGGGCTTGCCGCTGCCGTCCTTCGGGACGGCGGTGCCGTCGGCCAGCGTGCCGTCGACCGGCGTCCAGTTGGCGCCGCCGTCGGTGGACACCTCGGTGTAGAGGTAGTCGTAGTCCTTCTCGATGTCCCACCAGGCGTCGAGAGTCAGCGACGCCGAGGACTTACCGGTCAGGTCGACCGAACGGGCCAGCGTGTTGCGGAGGTTGTCGCCGCTGCCGCTCCACCACTGGGTGGCGCCCTGCGCCGGGGTGACCACCTCGGTGGTGACCGTCTTGTCGGGCAGCTGGACCACGAGGGCCTGGGCGTTCTTGGTGTTGTACTCCGCGACGCCCAGCGTGTGCGTGGACTTGGTGCCGGCCTTGGCGACGTCGTAGTCGAGCCAGCCGAGCTGCAGCTTGTCCCAGGCGTTCATGTCGCCGGGCAGGTCGCCGATGGACTCCTTGCCGGTGCCCAGCCAGGAGCCGGACGACATCAGGGTCCAGAAGCCGGTGGAGTTCTCGCCGCCGCCGGAGGTGTCGTACTCGTCGGGCAGGCCGAGGTCGTGGCCGTACTCGTGGGCGAAGACGCCCAGGCCGCCGTTCTCCGGCTGGATGGTGTAGTCGCCGACCCAGATGCCGGTGTCGCCGATCTGGGCGCCGCCGAGCCTGTTGCCGTCGGGGCCGGTGGCGCCGGCGTCGGTTCCGAACGCGTACCAGCGGTGGGCCCAGATCGCGTCCTCGCCCTGGGCGCCGCCGCCCGCGGACTCGTCCTCACCCGCGTGCACGATCTGGAAGTGGTCGATGTAGCCGTCGGCCTCGTTGAAGTTGCCGTCGCCGTCGAAGTCGTAGCGGTCCCACTGGTCGAACTGGGCCAGCTCCGCCTTGATCTCGGCGGCCGTGTCACCGGCGGCCTCGCGCTCGGCGACCCAGGCGTTGACGCCGTCCTGGACCGCGTACCAGGCGCCGGTGGGGGCGTCGTTGGAGCCGTAACGGGCCTCGTTGTAGGGGACCTTGACCCAGTCGGTCACTTCGCCCTCGACCGAGTAGCGGCCCGAGGACTGCTTCTCGTAGTACTTCTTCAGCGACTCGACGTTCGTGCCGGTGCCGAAGTACAGGTCCTGGAAGTGCTGCTGGTCGTAGTCCGCCTGCCAGGCCGTGCTGTTGTTCACGGCGCGGTCCGGTGCGGCGATCTGGTTGTGCAGCGGGCCGACCGTGCCGCCGTAGCGGCTGTCGATCTGGTCGCCGAACTCGACGAGGATCGTGAAGATCTTGTCGGTCTTCTCGCGGCCGAGCTCGACGTACTTGTCCTCGCCCTTGAGCTGGACGACCTTCGAGCCGTCACGGTTCTTCACCGTGGCGGCACCGGATATGACCTGGTCGAGTGCCTCCTTGCGCTGTGCCTGCTGGGTCTTGGTCAGCGGGCCGTCGAGGTCGTGCTCCTTGGCCTTCACCGGCTGCGGGTCGTGCCCGTCCACCACCGGTGCCTGCGCGGACTTGCCGTCCGCCGCCTGCGCCACGGCGAACGTCGAGAACGTGGCGGAGGCCGCCGCGAGCGCGACGACCGTGGCGGCCGCTCTGAACGTCCAGGGTCTACTGGTCACTTGATGTCCTCCCCTAACGCGCTCCGGCCGCGCGGAAGGGGGGTCCTGTTGTGGAAGGTCCGCGCGCGGTTATACGCGTGTAGTCAAGTGACGCCATTTGACTACTGGTTTACGAGAAAAGACAGACCTTGACTTGGACAGGACAACTGCATTATTGGAGAGGGGCGTTCGCATTGCGGACACACGACGGCAACGGAACCGGCGCGTGCGACCGTCCACTTGATGGACCCCATGACTCCGTGCGCCCCCTGTGCACCGGCACCGTGGGTAAGGTCACGCTTACCGCTCGTTCCACTCGGGCATGCAGGCGAATAGAGTCGAGATCGCCCCCGCTTCCGAGGACACGATTGCCATGCCTCGTCCGACTTTCGCACAGCTCACCTACGGTTCCTGCACCGTGCTCTTCTCCACGCTCGCCATGCTGCTGCTGTCACAGACGAGTTCGGGCCCCGGGATCGCGGTCATCGCCGTCGCGGCGCTCGCGCTCGGCCTGCTCGTCGCGCTCACGGTCCCGGTACCGAAGCCGACGCCCCGGCCCGTGGCAGAGCCGCCCGCCGAGGAGCCCGTACCCGCGACGGTCGCCGCGGCCGAGCCGGTGCGCGCGCCGACGGCTTCCTGACACGACATCACGGCGGTCCCGTGCCTCACGGGCCCGCCGTCGTGCTGTCTTCCGCCAGGCGGTGCTCACCGGTCCACCGCATCCCGTGGCAGCATCCATCGCCGGCGCGACCTCCACGCGTCGGCCGGCCGGGAATCCGGGCGGCGTTCCGCCGGGGGCCCGCGGCACCGGCACGGTCAGCGGCCCCGGCGAGAGCAGGCGCGGGGCTGCGGTCTTCAGGTGCGTCTGCCGTCAGTTGGTGCTGACCACCACCGTCTTCGCCGCCTTGTCGTGCAGGCCCTGCTTGTAGGGCTTGTCGAAGAAGCTCCAGCCGCCCGAGATCGCGGTCCAGACGCAGGCGCAGCAGAACGCGAACGGCAGCCACAGCACCAGCGAGCGCATGAGCGTGGCCTGTACGGAGGGCGTGGCGCCGTCGTCGAGGTTGGCCACCCGCATGTTCAGCCACTTCTTGCCGAGGGTCTGCCCCGACCTGGCGATCATGAAGGTGTCGTATCCGATGTAGAGCACGGCCGCGACGACCGACTGCCACAGCGACCTCGCCACGTTGACCTTGTCACTGTCCACGTCGTACTCGGTGACGCCGAAGCCCCAGGTGAGCAGCCACACCACGACACCAACGAGGATCATGTCGATGATGCGGGCCAGCGTTCGCTTGCCGCTGTCGGCGAGCGGGGGCATGCCGGCGAGCGGGTCGCCGGGGTGGGGACCGCCCCCGTAGGGGTCACCGCCGTAGGGGCCGCCTCCGTACGGCGGGGGCTGCTGACCTCCGTGAGGCGGCTCGCCGCCGTAGGGCGAGCCCGAGCCCTCGCCGGGCGCCCCGGGCGGCGGCTGCTTCCTGAACGGGTCGTCCTCCGGTGGCTGCTGACCGGAGCCGGGAGGCGGTTCGCTGCTCATGGCCCGAGTCGACCGCGAACGTCCCGGCTCCGCATCCGGCGAGCGGCCGTCCGGAGTACCGATTTGACTGGTTCTTCTGCTGTATGCGGTCAGCCCGCCACGAACGTATGGGACGCCTTGTCGTGCCAGCACTGGTGCCACGGCCGGTCGAACAGACCCCACACGACACCGACGACACCGATGCCGAGCAGACCGGGGACGCTGTAGACGAGCCAGCGGCGCAGGGCCAGGCCGAAGGACGGCGGCTCGTGTGCCTCGATGTCCCGTACCTCCAGGCCGAGCAGCTTCTTGCCCAGCGTCCGGCCCCACTTGGCGGTGGGCAGCACCTCGTAGAGCACGCCGAAGACCAGCAGGACGGCGAGGACGACACCCAGATACACCGAGGTCGTGCCGTCGAGCAGCCAGACCGTGACGGTACGGCCGGAGAGCTTGGCCGCGTCGATCTTCTCGGTCACGTGGTCGACCGCCTTGATCCCCAGCGGTACGGCGGCCACGGCGGTGACGCCCGCGAGGACGACGGTGTCGATCAGCCGGGCGGCCAGCCGCTTGCCGAGCCCCGCGGGGCGGGCCGCCGCCTGGCGCCGGGCGGCCGCCTGGAACACGTCCTCGACCGGCGGCTTCCAGGGCGCGGGCGGCCTGCCGTCCCCGGACGCCCCCGCCAACTGGTGCACCTGCTGCGCCCAGGAGGACTGCCCGCCACCGACACCGGTGCTCATGGGGGGAGCCGGGGCGGCAGCCTGCTCGGCGCGGGCCGCGGCCTGCTGGGGCACACCGGCGGCCCGCTGGGGAACACCCGGGCCGGCCTGCTGGGGGCTGGAGAGAGCCGCCGGGGCCACGACGGCGGGCGGCTGCGCGGCCGCCCCGGCACCGGCCGCCTGTACCGGGGCCGGTACCTGCGGCTGGCCCTGCGCCTGGGCCTGGCCCTGGCCCTGCGCCTGTGCCTGTGCCGCTGCCGCACGCTCGACGGCCGCCTTGCCGGCACCGAAGCCGGGAGCTCCGCCGCCCGCACCCGCCTCCGCGCCCGCGCCACCGCCGTCTGCCGGGGCGCCCGTGCTCCCCGGCTGCGCCCCGGACGCCCCGTCCTGCTGACCCGTGCGCGGGGGCAGCGCACGGAACGTCACGGTGCCGTCGTCCGCCGGAGGGCCGGAGGCGTCCGGCCTGCCCGTCGGGCGGCGGAACACGAACGTGCCGCCCGAGGCCACGGCGCCATCGGAACCGGAAACCTCCTCCTGCTCCGCGGGCGGGATCGTCGCCGTACCGTCCGCGCTCGGCGAGCGGCCGTCGGGCTGCGCCGGACTCGGGGCGGGCACGCGGGGGTCGGCGCCCTGCGGGCTGCCCCAGGAGACCCGGCGGTCCTGATCGCCGCCGAAGCCGGACTGCCGGGACCGGTCGGCGCCCCACGCGGACGCCGGTTCGGGCCGGCTCCCGTACTGGTCGCCGGCGGAGGGCTGCGGGTCCTCGTCGAAGAAGTGCGGCCCGGTCTCCTCCACGGAGGGCTGTGCGGGGCGCGTGCCGGGCGGGGGCGTGAGCGGCTCGCCGTCGGACGGCGCCGGCCGGCTCGTGCCCGGTACCCAGGCGGCACCGTTCCAGTACCGGACGTATCCAGGAATGGACGGGTCCGGGTAATACCCTTCGCGGGGCCTGTCGTCGCCGGGGGCCGGGGTTGGGGCGCTCATGTCCGTCGTCCCGTATCTGCTCGGGGGTCGTATGCGGCCTCCACATCTATCAGACCAGCGCATGTGGCACCGCCAGTCCCGCCGGACCCGCCCCTTTCCGGGCAACCTCGTACACGTACTTCACACGCGGAGGACAGGCCCGAAAAAAGTTCCGCGAACCCGCGTAATGATTCCGGACCCCTCGCCCTCTCACCTCGTACGGGCCCACCCGAACGGGCCCCCTACGAGAGGAAGGTACGACGATGCACACCATGGTGGAGCGCGAGCTGGAGCTCAGACTCGTCCTGTCGCCGGAGCACAGCATCCCCGTCGCGGCCCGGCTCAGCTACCGCACGGAGGACCCGTTCGCCGTGCACATCACCTTCCACATCGACTCCGAGCAGCCCGTGTACTGGGCGTTCGCCCGCGAGTTGCTGGTGGAGGGGGTGTTCCGGCCGTGCGGGCAGGGGGACGTACGGGTGTGGCCGACGAAGGCGGACGGGCGCAGCGTCGTGCTGATGGCGCTGAGTTCACCCGATGGGGACGCCCTGCTCGAGGCGCCCGCCGCGCAGGTGTCGGCCTGGCTGGAGCGGACGCTTCGGGTGGTCCCGCCGGGGACGGAGGGCGAGCAGCTGGGGATGGACGACGCCCTCGCCCAGCTGCTCGCCCGGTGAGCCCGGCGGGCCGCGAAGTTCAGAACAGCTTGCCCGGGTTCAGGATGCCCAGCGGGTCGAAGACCTGCTTGACCGCCCGCTGCATCTCCACCCCCACCGGGCCGATCTCGCGCGCCAGCCACTCCTTCTTCAGCACGCCCACGCCGTGCTCGCCGGTGATCGTGCCGCCGAGTTCCAGACCGAGGGCCATGATCTCGTCGAAGGACTCGCGGGCGCGCCGGGACTCGTCGGGGTCCTGCGCGTCGAAGCAGACCGTGGGATGTGTGTTGCCGTCGCCCGCGTGCGCGCAGACCCCGATGGTGAGCTGGTACTTCTCGGCGATCCGCGCGACACCCTCGAGCATGTCGCCGAGCCTCGACCGGGGCACGCACACGTCGTCGATCATCGTCGTGCCCTTGACCGCCTCGAGGGCGGTGAGCGACAGCCGCCGTGCCTGCAGCAGCAGTTCGGACTCGGCCACGTCGTCGGCCGGGACCACCTGGGTGGCGCCCGCGGCCTCGCACAGCTCGCCGACCGCGGCGAGGTCGGCGGCCGGGTCGGGTGTGTCGAACGCGGCCATCAGCAGCGCTTCCGTCGTCTCCGGCAGGCCCATGTGGCCCAGGTCGTTGACGGCCTTCACCGTCGTACGATCCATGAGTTCGAGGAGCGACGGGACGTGGCCGCCCGCCATGATCCGGCAGACGGCGTCGCAGGCGGCGGCCGCGGAGGCGAACTCGGCGGCCAGCACCAGCTGCTGCGGCGGCTGCGGCCGGAGGGCCAGGATCGCCCGTACGACGATGCCGAGCGAGCCCTCGGAGCCGACGAACAGCCGGGTCAGGTCGTACCCGGCGACCCCCTTCGCCGTGCGCCGGCCGGTGCTCATGAGCCGCCCGTCCGCCAGCACGACGTCCAGGCCGAGGACGTACTCGGCCGTCACCCCGTACTTCACGCAGCACAGGCCGCCCGACGCCGTGCCGATGTTGCCGCCGATCGTGCACATCTCCCAGCTGGAGGGGTCCGGCGGGTAGTAGAGACCGTGTTCGCCCACCGCGCGGGAGAGGGTCGCGTTGACGACTCCGGGCTCGACCACCGCGATGCGGTCGACGGGGCTGATCTCCAGGATCCGGTCCATCTTCGTCAGCGACAGCACGATGCAGCCCTCGGAGGCGTTGGCCCCGCCCGACAGGCCCGTGCGGGCGCCCTGCGGGACGACCGGGACGCGCAGCTGCGTGGCGGTGCGCATGACGTGCTGGACCTGTTCGACCGTGCGCGGCAGGACGACCACCGCGGGAGCGCCGGCCGGGCAGAAGCTGGCCATGTCGTTGGCGTAGGAGGCCGTGACGTCCGGGTCGGTGAGGACGGCCTCGGCGGGCAGGCCGGCGAGCAGCCGGTCGAGAAGGTTGCCGGTGGCTTCGTCGCGCGGCGCTTCGATACGGCTCATGATCACAGCGTCGCACCGGGGGCCATCGGTGTGAACCCCGTCGGCGGCACCCTTGGGCCGCCCGGGTGTGGTCGTCGTACTGCCGCACAGTGAGCGGCATGGACGCCATGCAGAAGGAAGACGAAGCCCGGCCCCGGGTGCGCGGGCGCGTGCTGATCGGCTCGCTGTTGGGGTGTGCCGTACTCGGCGGGCTGCTGATGTCCCTGCTCGACGATCCGGCGGCGACCAGGGCGCCCGCGCCGGCCCAGGGCGCGCAGGCGCTGACGGCCGTCGGCGCCGGTGTCCCGGCCGCGCTGCCCGACCTGGCCGTGCTGATCGACGAGCGCGAGGCACGGGTGCGGGCGCATCCCGGGGACGCGCAGTCGTGGGCCGTGCTCGGGGCGGCCTACGTGGAGCAGGGCCGGCGCACCGCGGACGCCGCCGTGTACTACCCGAAGGCGGAGCAGGCGCTGCGCACGTCGCTCGACGTGCGGCCGGAGGGGAACGCGGAGGCGCTCGACGGCATGGCCGCGCTGGCGAACGCGCGCCGGGACTTCAGGGCGGCGCGGACCTGGGGCGAGTCGGCTCTGAAGCTGGCGCCGAAGCGGTGGACGGCCTATCCGCCGCTCCTCGACGCGTACACGGGCCTCGGTGACTACAAGGCGACCAGGCGGACGCTGGAGAAGCTCCTTGAGCTGCGGTCCGGGCCGGCCGTGCTGGCGCGGGCCGCAGCCGTCTACCGCGACCAGGGCAGGCGCGAGGACGCGGCGGCCGCGCTGTCCGACGCGGCGGCGGCCGAGGCGCCGGCCGAGCAGGCGGCGTGGCTGGAGCGGGCCGGGCAGCTGGCGTGGGAACGCGGGGACCGGGAGGTCGCCCTGCGGCACTTCCGGGCGGCGCTGCGTCTCGACCCCGACCAGCGGGCCGCGCAGGCCGGGCAGGGGCGGGCGCTGGCCGCGCTGGGCCGCACGTCGGAGGCGCTGGGCGCGTACCGGGCGGCGCTGGCCAAGCAGCCGCTGCCGCAGTACGCGCTGGAGCTGGGCGAGTTGTACGAGTCGCTGGGTTTGGAATCGGCGGCGCGGGTGCAGTACGACCTGCTGCGGGAGCGGGTGAACCAGGACGCGGCGGGCGGGGTCGACGGGGAGCTCGTCCTCGGCCTGTCCGAGGCGGACCACGGGGATCCGCAGGCGGCGGTGCAGCGGCTGCGGGCCGAGTGGCAGCGCCAGCCGGGGATCGCGGTGGCCGACGCGCTGGGGTGGGCGCTGCACCGGGCAGGCCAGGACGAGGAGGCGCTGCGGTTCGCCACGGCGGCCACGGACAAGGTGCACGGGGGCGGGGTGCGCAGTGCGTTGTACGCGTACCACCGGGGCATGATCGAGCGGCAGCTGCAGCAGTCCGGGCCGGCGCGGCGGCACCTTCAGGAGGCGCTGCGGATCAATCCGTACTTCTCGCCGCTGCATGTGCGGGAGGCGAGGGCCGCGTTGGCGGAGTTGGGGGAGCCGGCGGACGAGGGCGTGCCGGAGTAGGAGGGGTTCAGACCGCGGCCGTGCCGATCAGCGCGTTGCGGGTGACCAGCGCCGCCAACCGCTCCTCGTCCAGCGCGTCGGTCCCCTCCGGTCTGCGCGGGAGCACCATGTAGCGCGTCTCGGCGCTGGAGTCCCACACCGTGATGTCCACCGAATCGGGCAGGTGGAGGCCGAACTCCGCCAGGACCGCCCGGGGTTCGCGCACCACGCGGGAGCGGTACGCCTCGGACTTGTACCAGCCGGGGGACGGGCCGAGGAGGCGGAGCGGATAGCAGGAGCAGAGGGTGCAGACGATGACGTTGTGGGTCGAGTCCGTGTTCTCCACGACCCGCAGGCGCTGGTACGGGCCCTCCATGAAGCCGAGCTCCCGGACAGCGGCGGTGCCGTCCGCCAGCAGACGGGACCGGTACGCCTCGTCGGTCCAGGCGCGCGCCACCACCCGTGCGCCGTTGGCCGGGGACGAGCCCGCCAGGAACGCGTCGATCACCTCGTCCACCGCCTCGCCCGAGACCAGCCCCTTCTCCTCCAGCAGGGTCTCCAGCCGCCGTACCCGCCGCGCGATCAGCGCGTCGGAGTGGTCACCGCTCATCGCCGGGCTCCTCCTCCAGATAGCTCTCCCACAGGTCCAGTACGACGTGGTGGTCGCCCTCGCCCCACAGGTCGCGGGCCTCGAAGCGGACCGCGTACACCTGCTCGACGGGCACGGCCGAGCGCCCCTGCGCGCTGACGTCGGCGAGCGGCGCCCGCCCCTCCGGCTCGACGACCACGCCCCGCTTGCCGCGCGCGTACCGGGGCAGGCGGGTGTGGTGCGGCGGGTCGTGGCGGAAGGTGCAGACCCGGGTGCCCGGCGGGAAGCGGTCAGTCATCCAGCTCACCCGGCCCGATGACGCCCTTTCGCTCCAGCAGCGCGCAGATGGCGTTGAACCAGCGCTCGTAGTACGAGGACGCCAGGTACTCCCCCGGCGGGATCGACTCGATCGCGTCCCGGAACTCGTCCGTGTTGAAGATCCCCCGCGCACGCAGGGCGTTGAACAGCCCGACGACCCGGGCCTCCCAGTCGGCGTGGAAGGGCGCCGGGTCATCGGTGGTGTCGATGGCTCCGAACCCCTGGGTGCCGCCCACGTCGTTGATCCTCGCCATGGACGTCACCCTATGCCGGGCACAGCCGTCGGCTACAGGTTTCCGCGCTTGGCCTGCTCCCGCTCGATCGCCTCGAACAGCGCCTTGAAGTTGCCCTTGCCGAAGCCCATCGAGCCGTGGCGTTCGATGATCTCGAAGAACACGGTCGGACGGTCCTGGACCGGCTTGGTGAAGATCTGGAGCAGATAGCCGTCCTCGTCGCGGTCGGCGAGGATCTTGAGCTCCCGGAGCGTCTCCACGGGGACGCGGGTGTCGCCGACCCACTCGCCGAGGGTGTCGTAGTAGGAGTCGGGCGTGTCCAGGAACTGCACCCCGGCCGCGCGCATCGTCCGTACCGTCTCGACGATGTCGTTGGTGTTGAGCGCGATGTGCTGGACGCCCGCGCCGCCGTAGAACTCCAGGTACTCGTCGATCTGGGACTTCTTCTTGGCGATGGCGGGCTCGTTGATCGGGAACTTGACCTTGAGCGTGCCGTCGGCGACGACCTTCGACATCAGCGCGCTGTACTCGGTCGCGATGTCGTCGCCCACGAACTCCTTCATGTTCGTGAAGCCCATGACCTTGTTGTAGAAGCCGACCCATTCGTTCATCCGGCCGAGTTCGACGTTGCCGACGCAGTGGTCGATGGCCTGGAAGGTGCGGTGGGCGGGCGGTTCGACGAGGGGGTGCGCCGCCTCGAAGCCGGGGAGGTAGGGGCCCTTGTAGCCCGTGCGCTCGACCAGGGTGTGGCGGGTCTCGCCGTACGTGGCGATCGCGGCGAGGACGACCGTGCCGTACTCGTCCGTCAGCTCGTACGGCTCGGCGACCGAGCGGGCGCCGTGCTCGAGGGCGTAGGCGTAGGCGCGGCGGGCGTCCGGAACCTCGATGGCCAGGTCGACGACTCCGTCACCGTGCCGGCCCACGTGCTCGGCGAGGAAGTGGCCCCAGGTGGTGGCCGGCTTGATGACCGACGTGAGGACGAAGCGGGCGGAGCCGTTCTCCAGGACGTAGCTCGCGGTCTCGCGGCTGCCGTTCTCCGGTCCGGAGTACGCGACCAGCCTCATGCCGAAGGCGGTGGAGTAGTAGTGCGCCGCCTGCTTGGCGTTGCCCACGGCGAAGACGACCGCGTCCATTCCCTTGACCGGGAAGGGGTCGGCCTGCCGGGCGGTGTCGGGAGTGTGGTGTGTGGTCTCTGTCATGGCCGCAGCCTTGTACTGCCCTGCAAGATGCGCAACAGTTCGCATGATTGGCGAACAATATGTCCAGTCGTACGGCCGTATCGGCGGCCCTTCTGTACAGGATGACCACCCGGGAGGACGGCATGGCGATCGATCATCTGGACGGGCGGATCATCGTGCTGCTGGCGCGGGAGCCGCGGATCGGCGTGCTCGAGATGTCGCGGCGGCTCGGGGTGGCCCGGGGGACGGTGCAGGCGCGGCTGGACCGGCTTCAGTCGAATGGAGTCATCCGTGGGTTCGGGCCCCAGGTCGATCCCGCGGCGCTGGGCTATCCCGTCACCGCGTTCGCGACACTGCAGATCCGGCAGGGACAAGGAGCCGACGTACGGGCCCACTTGGCGACCGTCCCGGAGGTGCTGGAGCTGCACACCACCACCGGTACCGGGGACATGCTGTGCCGGCTCGTGGCCCGCTCGAACGCCGATCTCCAGCGGGTCATCGACCTGGTCGTCGGTTTTGATGGGATCGTCCGGGCCTCCACCGCGATCGTGATGGAGAACGCCGTTCCGCTGCGGATCATCCCGCTGGTGGAGCAGGCGGCCCGCGCCTGACCCATGTAGGAGTGAGGGCGTGTGAGCTTCTGGGAGTACCTCGGCGACCGCCACCAGCAGTTGCTCACCGACGCCTGCCGGAACGCCGGTGTCGTGTTCGCCTGCGTGGCCGTGGCGACCGTGCTCGGCGTACTGATCGCGGTCCTCGCCCACCGCGGCGAGCGGGCCGGCCGTCTCGTGACCACGACCGCCTCCACCCTTCTGGCCGTCCCTTCGCTCGCCGTGATCGGTCTGCTGATCCCGGTGGTGGGGCTCGGCGTGCCGCCGACCGTCATCGCGCTGACGCTGTTCGGGCTGCTGCCGATCGTGCGGCATTCGGTGGCGGGGCTGCGGGGGGTCGACCCGACGGCGCGGGCGGTACGCGTGGAGCTGGCGATCGCCTGGCCGCAGATCCTGACCGGCATCCGGGTCGCCACGCGGATGCTGATGGGCATCGCGGCGATCGCGGCGTACGCGTCCGGGCCGGGCCTCGGCAACGAGATCTTCCGCGGTCTTGAGTCCCCGGCCGGCGAGAACGCGCTCAACGAGGTCCTCGCGGGCACGCTCGGAATCGTCGTCCTGACGCTGCTGTTCGACGCCGCGTACGTGGTCGTCGGGCGGCTGACGATTCCGAGGGGGGTTCGCGTATGACCACGTCGGAGGTGGACGAACCGACACAGGCCTGCCCGCCGTCGCCTCTCCCCCGGCTCCACGTGACCTGGCAGAAGCTGACCCTCTTGCCCGCCTTCCTGGTGGCCGTACTGCTGGCGGCCCTGCTGTGGTGCCGGCAGGCCGACCTGGACACGGTCTCCGAGAACGCGCTGGCCCACGGCCGGGTGTCGGAGGCGCTGTGGCAGCACGTGGAACTGGCGGTGATCTCGACGATCCTCGTGCTGATCATCACGCTTCCGCCGGCTGTGCTGCCGGCCCGTGCGGGGTTCGGGAGGGTGCTCCGGGTGGCGAGGGCCGTCGCCGCCCTGGGCCGGGCGGTCCCGGCGGTCGGCCTGCTGGCGCTCCTGACCCTCTGGCTCGGCACGGGCAGGACGGCCGCCCTGATCGGCATGGTCCTCTGCGCTGTCCTCCCGGTTCTGTCGACCGTGATCGCCTCCCTGAAGGCGAACGTCCCGACGCCGCTGGTGATCCTCGCGGGCGTCCGGACCGCCCTCGTGCTGAACGTCGGTACGGCGACTCTGGCGGCCTTCGCCGGGGGCGGCGGCCTGGGCGTGCTGATCACGACGGGCATCACCACCCGGCGCATGCCGGTGCTGGTGCTCGGCTCCGTCCTCACGGTCGCGCTGGCGCTGCTGGCCGACTGGCTGGCATCGGTGGGCGAACTGCTGCTGCGGGCACGGGGGTTGAAGACGGGGATCTGAGGCGAGACTTACAAAGAAGTGATTGCAAAGCACGCGGACTGGCACACCCACTGCGGATGCAGTTGCTGGACGCGCTGCGACAGCGCGGGCCCGCCACGGCGTCCCAACTGGCCCAGCGGCTCGGCGAGTCCAGCGGAGCCACCAGCTACCACCTGCGCCAGCTCGCCGCCCACGGCTTCGTGGAGGACGCACCCGAGCAGGGCAAGGGGTGGGAGCGCTGGTGGCAGGCGGTGGACGAGGGACTGGTCTTCGACAGCACCGAGTTCGAGGACGCCACGCCCGTGAAAACTCGACCTGGCTCGGCACTCGCGACGACTGGTCCGAGGCATGGTCCCAGGGCTCCGACATGAGCGACGCGACGCTACGGCTGACGCCCGAACTGGCCGCCGAACTCGTCACCAAGATGCACGCACTGGTCGACGACTACCGGAGCCGGGTCCGCGACACGGACTCCCCGGGCGTCGAGACGGTACGCATCCACACGCACCTCTTCCCCATCAGCACGGACTGAGAGGCCACACCGATGCACATCGAGACCAAGCTCGCCCTGCACCACGTCCGCGCCGCCGGCCTGCACGCCGAAGCCGAGGCCCACCGCCTCGCGATGGAGGCGAAGCCCCCGCGCGCCCTGCGCACCCGCGTCGGCTGGACCCTCGTGGAGGTGGGCCTGCGCCTGGCCACGCCGAGCGCCACGAGGCCGGTCCTCGCCCACTAGGGCTCTTCTGATGGAACGCCGCGACGCCGCGGAGATCCGTCAGAAGAGCCCTAGCAGCTCGGTACGGAGCCCTTCCCCGTCTGCAGGGCGACCAGTGCGCTGACCGCGCCCTTCAGCGTGGTCACCGGAACCAGCCGCAGCCCCTTGGGCAGCTCGGACTCGGCGTCGGAGCACTCGTCCTTGGGCACGAGGAACACCGTCGCCCCGTCCCTGCGCGCGGCCTGCGTCTTCAGGGCCACGCCGCCGACCGCGCCCACCTTCCCGTCGGCGTCGATCGTTCCCGTACCGGCGATGGTGCGGCCGCCCGTGAGGTCGCCGCCGCTGCCGTCGCCGTCGAGCTTGTCGACGATGCCGAGCGAGAAGAGCAGCCCGGCACTGGGGCCGCCGACGTCCGAGAGCTTCAGGGTGACCTTGATGTTCTTGTCGCTGAGGTGCAGGTAGCTCAGGGCGGCCTCGGTCGCCGCGTCCTGGGACTCCTTCATCTGCTCCGTGTTGTGCCGCTCGATCTCCTTGGTGTTCTCGCCACTCGGGTAGACCGAATCGCGCGGCATGATCGCCTGGTCGGAGCGGAACCAGCCGTCGATCACGTCGGCCAGCGAGACGTCCGTGTCCGGGGAGGTCGCCTCGATGGTCGTCATCCGCAACTGCCCGCTCGTCGCCCGCGTCGGCGCCCCGGAGATCGTGATCACCTGGGTGCCCTTGTTCTTGCCGAGCACGTTCGCCGTCATCCCGGGCTCCGCCACGGCGAACGGCAACGGCGCGAACACCGCGGTGGCCACCAGCGCGACGACGGGCAGCGCACAGACGGCGAGGGCCTGGGGGCGAGTGAGACGAGAGAGCACGGGATCAATCTAACGTGAGGGCACGTTCCGGCCAGGGGCCGGTCACCGCTCGGCAGCGCGGTCGGTCCGCGGGCAGTCGTGCCTCACCCACTGCCTTAAGGGCGTGGGAGGTGCCCCCAGGGGCGATGGGGGTCCCCCGCTCGAGCGAAGCCGAGAGTGGGGGAGGGTGGGGGAGGGTGGCCGCGGGCGGCGCCCCGTCAGCGCCGCGCTGCGCGACCCACCCGCCGGCACCAACCCCGGGCACCTACTACCGCCGGCTCACCGCAACGCCTCCGCGACCTCCCGCGCCGCGTCCACCACCCGCGGCCCCACCCGCTCCGGCACCGCGTCCGCCAGCATCACCACCCCGACGCTGCCCTCAACACCCGTGACCCCGAGCAACGGCGCCGCCGCCCCGCTCGCCCCCGCCTCCAACTCCCCGTGGGTCAAGGTGTACCCGGGCTCCGCCGACGGCGCCTGCCGCGCAGCGAGAATCGCCCGGCCCGCGGCCCCCCGGTCCAGCGGATGCCGGAACCCGGGCCGGTACGCGACGTGGTAGTCGGTCCACGACGGCTCCACGACGGCCACGGCCAACGCCTCCGACCCGTCGACCAGCGTCAGATGGGCCGTCGCCCCGATGTCCTCGGCCAGCGACCGCAGCGCGGGCAGCGCGGCCTCCCGTACCAGCGGATGCACCTGGCGCCCCAGCCGCAGCACTCCCAGCCCGACCCGGGCTCGTCCGCCCAGGTCACGCCGTACGAGCGCATGCTGCTCCAGCGTGGCGAGCAAGCGGTACACCACGGTCCGGTTCACACCGAGTTTGTTGGACAGTTCGGTCACGGTCAGCCCGTGGTCCGTGTCGGCCAGCAGCTTGAGAACCCGTAGTCCTCGATCGAGCGTCTGGGAGGTCTCCGCGGTCACGACGCCCACTCCTTAGTGGTGAGGTCGGCAGCCCCCGCGCTACGGATGCGTCGCCGAGTCCCGTCGGCGACGCGCTTGAGAGGCCGCCGATCGGCAGGACGACCCGGCTTGTCCGGGCCCAGTCGCTTCACGGCTGCGCTCCGCGGCGGCGCTGCCACGGGGCGTGTGCGTAGCGGGACATTAGCGAAGCCGGTTCGCTGAGCGGAAGGCTCCGTCCAGAATCCGGTCATCGGCCGGTATGGACTACTTGTGTTTATCCCGATACGTGCCGTGTGCCCGGCGCCCTGGGCCCCACTTCACGCCCCCGAAACCGCCTCGCAACCCCGCATCACGCGGTACGCCCGCACCACAGGGCGCACGACGTCACTTCATGCGGGTCGCCCACTCCTGGACCTTGGCGATGCGCTGCCGCAGCTGTCCGGCCGTCGCCTCGGCGCTCGGCGGCCCGCCGCACACGCGCCGCAACTCGGTGTGGATCACGCCGTGCGGCTTGCCGCTCTGATGGACGTACGCGCCGACCATCGTGTTGAGCTGCTTGCGCAGCTCCATCATCTCCTTGTGCGTGACGACCGGCCGCCGCTCGGCGGGCATCTCGAGCAGGTCGGCCTCCGCGTCCGGCTTCCTGCGGCTGTGCGCGATCTGCTTGGCCTGCCGCTTCTGCAGCAGAAGCTGCACCTGGTCGGGCTCGAGGAGGCCCGGAATGCCGAGGTAGTCCTGCTCCTCCTCGCTCCCCGGGTGGGCCTGCATGCCGAACTCGGCGCCGTTGTACATGACCCGGTCGAAGACGGCGTCGGACTCCAGCGCCTCGAAGGGGAGCATGTCCTGATCGCCGGTGTCCTCGTCCTGCTGCTTCTCGGCCTCCTGGAGGAGCTTCTCCTCCTCGGCGTACGGGTCCTCCTCGCCGTCCTTCTTGGGCTTGTCGAGGACGTGGTCGCGCTCGCGCTCCATCTCACCGGCGAAGCCGAGCAGGTCGGGGACGGTGGGGAGGAACACGGAGGCGGTCTCGCCGCGCCTGCGCGACCGTACGAAACGCCCGACGGCCTGCGCGAAGAAGAGCGGGGTGGAGATGGTGGTGGCGTACACACCCACCGCCAGCCGGGGCACGTCGACGCCCTCGGACACCATCCGCACCGCGACCATCCAGCGGTCGGTGTTGTGGCTGAACTCGTCGATCCTGCCGGACGCTCCGGCGTCGTCGGAGAGGACGACGGTCGCCTTGCTGCCGGTGATCTCCCGGATCAGCTTGGCGTAGGCGCGGGCCGAGTCCTGGTCGGAGGCGATGACCAGCGCACCCGCGTCCGGGACGGCCTTCCTGACCTCGGTCAGGCGCTGGTCGGCGGCGCGCAGCACGCTGGGCATCCATTCGCCGCGCGGGTCCAGCGCCGTCCGCCAGGCCTGGCTGATGGCGTCCTTCGTCATGGGCTCGCCGAGCCGGGCGGCGACCTCGTCGCCGGCCTTGGTGCGCCAGCGCATGTTGCCGCTGTAGGTCATGAAGATGACGGGCCGGACGACCCCGTCGGCGAGGGCGGACCCGTACCCGTACGTGTAGTCGGCGGCGGAGCGGCGGATCCCGTCCGCCCCCTCCTCGTACGTCACGAAGGGGATGGGGTTGGTGTCGGAGCGGAAGGGCGTACCGGTGAGCGCGAGGCGCCGGGTGGCGGGCTCGAAGGCCTCGAGGCAGGCCTCGCCCCAGGACTTGGAGTCGCCGGCGTGGTGGATCTCGTCGAGGATGACGAGGGTCTTGCGCTGCTCGACGCGGTTGCGGTGCAGCATGGGCCGCACGCCGACTCCGGCGTACGTGACCGCGACCCCGTGGTAGTCCTTGCCGAGCGGTCCCGCACTGTACTCGGGGTCGAGCTTGATGCCGATCCGGGCGGCCGCCTCGGCCCACTGCTTCTTCAGATGCTCGGTCGGCGCGACCACGGTGACCTGCTGCACGACGTGGTGGTGCAGCAACCAGGACGCCAGCGTCAGCGCGAAGGTCGTCTTGCCGGCGCCGGGCGTGGCGACGGCGAGGAAGTCACGCGGCTGCTCCTGGAGGTACTTCTCCATCGCCCCCTGCTGCCAGGCACGCAGCTTGCTGGCGGTGCCCCAGGGGGCGCGGCCGGGGAAGGCAGGTGACAGATGGTGGGAGTGGGAGGAGGAAGCAGACACGGGGGCGGGCCCGGAGGGCCCTCCGTTGAGGGTGGTGGCGGGTGACGGGCGGGCGGTAGTCACGGTCTCCGTGGGTGGGTCGGGCGGCTCGGGCGGGTATGACAACCGGGCCACCCTACCGGCGGCCCGGAAGCACCAACGTGCGGACCGGGCCGGGTCACCGTCAGGTGGGATCCACCTCACAGTCGGCGAAGCGCGGCAGCCGCGCTGCGATGCCGTGGACGTCGAGAACGCCTTGGCACACGTCAAGGACGAACCGCTCCGCCTCGTCCACGTCGAATCCGGGATCCAGCGGGAGCAACTCCGCCGCGAACGCGCCGATCCCTGTGGTCAACGCCCCGAGCGGCCCCCGCCGATCGGACCACTGCCCGACGAGCACCATCCCGAACAGGCTGGTCGTCACCTTCTCGGCCGTGAACTGAACGGCGAAGCTTGTGCACTCGGCCGTTCACACCTCGTCGCGCTCCCGACGGCGGGTGCGGTGACGAACACCCACGCCGAGCGTGCCGGATGGCCGTGCGGGCGCTCCGCGCCCGGGGGAGGGCGGATGCGGCGACGCTCCGCGTCCCGAGGCGGGGAGGCGATTCCTCCTCTGCGTGAACGCCGGGGCATCCTCGCCAGAACCAGGTGAAGTACCCGGAGAACGCGAACGCGTACAACGACGCCCCGTCCAACTCCCGCGCCGCCACGGGCATCGCCGTCCCCACGGCCGTCGCCTCGAAGGCGATCAGCAGGACGACGGAGACGATGCCGATGCTCAGGGCCCGGTAGGAGCGACCCAGCACGCTGCCGTCCCGCTCGGCAGCCGAGGCGAGGTCAGAGGGCCCGCGACGCCGGTGTCGCATGGTTCCAGGGCGGTCATGGTCGCCAGCGTAAGGTACACGGCCCGGGTTGACCCCTGTCGGAAGTCTGCCCCGGACCGGGACCTTGGTCGTACGACCGCCGGTCCGCACCCCTTTCATGAACGGCGTATGGCAGTCGCATTGCAGCCCCCACCCCGCCCTTGAGCCCGCTTCCGAACCCGCCGTACGGTCATTGCACCGAGTTAGGAACGGAGCACCACGCTCCCCGACACGGCCGTGTGCCCGAGTGGTTTAGGGACTCGCCTGCAAAGCGAGTTACGCGGGTTCGATTCCCGCCACGGCTTCTTTTCCGGGCGGAGGGCTACGCGTACAGCCCTCCGCCCGCCTCGTCCTCGAACATCTCCGGCCAGTAGCGCCAGCCGTCGTCCTCCGGGGAGGTCGGGGTGGGGTCGCAGGCCGTCGGGTCGAGGGATGCCAGGGTTCGGGTCATCGTGTCGGCCAGTTGCTCGTACGCGTCCGTGAGGCTGTGCCGGCCGTCCAGGGACTTCTCGCGGTGGATCAGCCAGAAGGTGAACGCCAGTGTCGAGATGTCGGCGTTCATCGGGCGCAGGGTCTCGTCGGGTTCGCTCCAGCAGAGGACCGCGCCCGTGGTGCCGTCGAGGACGAGGCTGGTGTCCTCCAGGAGGTGGCCGAGGCGTATCAGGCGGTCGGCGTCCTCGGGGAGGTCCGCCTGCTCGTCCTCGCGGTACTCCGCCAGGGTCGCCAGCGGGACGTCCGTGTCCAGCGAGAACCAGACGGTCTCCTCCGGCAGGCCCACCTCGCGCAGGAAGCGGCGCGTCGGCTCGTGCGTGAGCGCGGCAGGGAAGTCGACCTCCTCGAAGCGGGCGATCCGGGCGGTGCCGAA
Source organism: Streptomyces sp. HUAS ZL42 (assembly GCF_040782645.1). Lineage (GTDB taxonomy): Bacteria > Actinomycetota > Actinomycetes > Streptomycetales > Streptomycetaceae > Streptomyces. The sequence continues at coordinate 5,894,320 of NZ_CP160403.1, read as the reverse complement.
CTCCTCGTCCAGGAGGCGGGGCGGGAGGTCCAGGGCGAGGCCCGACGTCGTGCCCGGGCCCGCCATGAGGGACAGCGGGCGGATCACCGCCGTCATCCTCCAGAACGGAGGCAGCTCGCCGTCCGCGCCCTCCTCGAACAGGGCCAGCAGCTGTCGCGAAGCCCCCGCCACCGCCTGCGGGCCGAAGCGGCCCGCGTAGCACGCGAACTGACCGCGCAGTGCCGCCAGTTCGTCCGCGGCGGTCGCGAACCGCACCAGCGTCCGCAGCGACGGCGCCAGCGGGCTGGAGTCCATCAGGTCGGGGCGGTCGTGGAAGAAGTATGTCGTCGAGATCTCGCCCGTCGCACCGTCCAGCAGGACCGACTCCCGCTCGGCGCCGTCGGCGCCCAGGAGTCCCCCTATGACCAGCCGGTCCCGCAGCTCCCTCGCCAGTCTGCCCTCCGGGTCGCCCGTCGAGTCCGCCACCGTCCGCAGGCCGTCGCGGCGCAGCGCCTCGAACGTCAACAGGCCGCCCACGCCCGGCAGTCCGGGGCCGGTCAGCCAGCGGCGCGTCGCCGCGTGCGTGACGTACGGATCGAGCTCGGCGTCGGTGAAGGTGATCACCGCGGTGTCGGTCGTGCTCATGGTTGTCCCCCGTGCATGAAGTTCACAGTCCCCCGGGCAGCGCACGGCAGCCCAGCCGGTCGGGCCGGCACCGCCGGCCGTTCCCCACTGCCCAGAACACTACGCCCCGCCACTGACAACGCCCCCTCACCGGAAGACGCTCAGACCACCCTCGCGCGTTGCCTCTCCGCCAGGATCGTCTCCACCGTCTCCTCCACGGTCAGCTCCGACGTGTCCAGCCACAGGCCGATGCGCGGCGTCTCCGTCCGCAGCGCCGCGTCCAGCGCCTCGAGCGTCCACGCCCCGTAGCCCGTCTTCGCCCGCCCGGCCTCCCGCGCCGCCACCGCCCCGGCACTCGGCGCCAGCACGACCACGTACAGCGGGCGGGTGCGGATCAGCGCTGCGTAGGCGGTCAGGTCCTCGCCCAGTACGACGTCCTGCACGACCGCCGTGAAACCCGCCTCCGCGTACGCGTCCGCCGTCGCCGCCGACAGCCTGTGCCTCAGCCGTAGTTGGGTCTCCGCCTCACTGCCCGCGCCGGCTCCGGGGACGTACTCCTCCCGCCCCGAAACGATCATCCGCCGGAACACGTCCCCGCGGACGTGCACGGACCGCGGCAGTCTCTCCGCCAGTGCCTGCGCGACCGTCGACTTCCCGGCCGCCATCACACCCGTGACGAGGACGACGCCGTTCACGTGAAGTAGATGCCGCCCAGGACCACGACCACCGCCGCAACTGCGAACAGCAGGATCCACAGCAGCAACTTGCCCACGCCGGGCGGAGGTTCGTACCGCTGCCCCGGCTCGCTCACTGGACCGTCACCACCGCCGCCTGCGGGCGGATCGGCAGCCGGTTGACCGGGCGGCCCGTGGCGGCCCGTACGGCGGAGGCGATCGCCGCCGGGGAGGTCACGACCGGCACCGCGCTGACCGCCTTCGCCCCGAAGGGCGCGACGACGTCCCGTTCCTCGATCAGCTTGACGATCTGGATGTCGGGCGCGTCCAGGGCGGTCGGCAGGGCGTAGCCGGTGAGGTCGGGGTGGCGGATCAGGCCGCGCGGGGTGCGCAGGTTCTCCGTGAGGGCGATGCCCACGCCCTGCGTCACGCCCGCCTCGATACGGGCGGCGAGCTGCGTCGGGTTCAGGACCCGGCCCACGTCCTGGGCGACCGCGAGCTCCACGACCCGTACCGAGCCCAGTTCGATGTCGACGTCCACGACCGCGCGGATCGCGCAGAAGGCGAGGCCCACGAAGGCGTCGCCCTGGCCCGCGTCGTCCAGCGGTTCGGTGGGGTGGGGGCGGCACTGGGCCGTGGCCCACAACTCCTTGCCCTCCATCGCCTCCGTGACGGTGGTGGACAGGACGCCGTCGTACGACGTGATCTTTCCGTCGGTGATCTGGAGCAGCTCGGTCGACATGCCGAACTTGTGCGCCAGCGGTTGCAGCAGCTGCGTACGGACCATTTTCGCGGCCCGTTCCACCGCGCCGCCCGAGACCCATGTGTGGCGTCCGCGGCAGCCCGCGCCCGCCGGGGGCTGGTCGGTGTCGACCGGGGCGACGTGCACCTCGTCGATGCCGAGCGTCTCCTGGACGATCTGCCGGGCCAGCGTCGTGAAGCCCTGCCCGGTCTCCACCGCGGCGCACAGCACGGTCGCCACGCCGTCCTGGACCTTGACCGTCGCCGTGGAGACCTCGTCGGCGCCCTCCGCGCCCAGCATGTGCACCATGCCCAGGGCGTAGCCGACGCCGCGGCGCACCGCGCCCGGTTCGCCGGCGCCCTCGGGGCCGCCGGGCAGCAGCCACTCCTCCTCGGGTGTGTCCTTGGGCAGCGGCGGGAGCGGGAACTCCTGTACGGCCTGCAGCAGTTCGGCGACCGGAGCCGGGCAGGTCACGGTCTGGCCCGTCGGCAGCACGTCACCCGTGGCCATCGCGTTGCGCAGGCGCAGCTCCGCCGGGTCGACGGCGAGCTTCTTCGCGAGCTTGTCCATCTGTGCCTCGTAGGCTGCGCAGACCTGCATCGCGCCTTCGCCGCGAACATGCCCCGACGGCGGGTTGTTCGTGCGGACGGCCCAGCCCTCGATGAAGGCGTTGGGAACGACGTAGGGTCCGCAGGCGAACGCCACCGCGGCGGCCAGGGCGTCCGAGGACGTGTCGGCGTACGGGCCCGCGTCGAGCAGGATCTGCGCCTCGACCTTGACCAGCTTGCCCTCGGCGTCGGCGTGGTGGCGATACCGCAGCAGCGTGGGGTGGCGGTGCGCGTGCCCCAGGAAGGACTCTTCGCGCGTCGCGGTGAGTTTGACCGGGCAGCCGGTCTTCAGCGCCAGCAGGCCGAGCGGGATCTGGAAGCCCTGGTCCTCGCGGTCGGCCGTGGCGCCGGGCACGCCCGTGACGACGATCTTCACGCGCTCGGGCTCCAGGCCGTAGCACGCGGCGGCCGTGTCCCGGTCGGCGTGCGGGTCGGTGGAGGCCAGGTAGAGCTCCACGCCGCCGTCGGGACGCGGCACGGCGAGGCCCGCCTCGGCGCCGATGGGGGCCGGGTCCTGGCGGCCGATGCGGTACAGGCCCTCCACCACGACGTCGCCGACCGCGTCCGCGTCGCCGTGGCGCAGCGGGATGTGCCGGATCAGGTTGCCGTCGGGGTGCAGCGGTTCGGCCTCGAAGGCCTGCTCGGGGTCGGTCACCGGGTCGAGCACCTCGTACTCGACGATGACGGCTGCGGCGGCCATGCGCGCGGTGTCCGGGTGGTCGGCGGCGACGGCGGCGATGGGCTCGCCGTGGTGGCGTACGACCTCGGAGGCGAAGACCGGGCGGTCCGCCTTGCCGCGGCCGTACAGCGGGCGGCCGGGGACGTCCTCGTGTGTGACGACGGCCCGTACGCCGGGCATCTCGCGCGCGTGGGACGTGTCGATGGACACGATGCGCGCGTGCGGGTGCGGCGAGCGCAGTACGGCCGCCCACAGCAGGCCCTCGGCCCACAGGTCGGCCGCATACGGGAACGTGCCCTCGGTCTTGGCACGGGCGTCGGCGGGCCGCAGGGAGGCGCCCAGGCCGTGCGGCAGTGGCTCGGGGGCGGGTGCGGCCTCCGCGGTGGTGGTCGCGGTGGCGGCTTCGTTGCTCACGCCTGGCCTCCGTCCTGTCCCTGTCCGTACGTCCGGTCGTGCGGACCGGTCCGCTCGAACGCCGACGGGTTGACGCCGCCGGCTCCCGGGCCCGCCTGATGCGGGATACGTGCCTCGTCCGGCTCCGTCTCGGCGTCCGCCGCGCGGTGTGCCTCGCGTTCGGCGACGACCTCCTTGACGGCCTCCACGACGCCCCGGTAGCCGGAGCAGCGGCACAGGTTTCCGCACAGCGCCTGGCGGGTCTCCAGGTCGGTCGGCGCCGGGTTGCCCTCCAGCAGGTCGTGCACGGTCATCGCCATGCCGGGCACGCAGAAACCGCACTGCACCGCGCCGCACCTGGCGAGCGCCCGCTGCACGTCCGAGGGCTGCCCGTCCTCGGCCAGGCCCTCGACCGTGCGGACCTCGCTGCCGGCGGTGGTCACGGCCGGAACGAGGCAGGAGGCGACGAGCCGCCCGTCGACCTGCACGTTGCAGGCCCCGCACTCGCCCTGCGAGCAGCCGTCCTTGGCACCCGCGAGGCCGAGCCGCTCGCGCAGGACGTAGAGCAGCGACTCACCGATCCAGGCGTCGGCGACGGGGCGCTCGGCACCGTTGACGCGCAGGACGTACGACGCGAGGGGGTGCTCCTCGTGGGGAGGCGGAGGGGCCTCGTGCGGGGACGCCGAGTCGGGCGCGTTGCCGGGCGAGCCGGAAGCCGGGGTGTCGTCGGGCGCGGGGGCCGGGTCGTCCTGTGATGCGGTGGCCGCCGTGCCGCCAGGCGCGGGTGACTCGTCGTGGGACGGGTCGTTCGCGGCGCCCTCGGGGGTCTCCGCGTGGGAGCGACCGGATGCCGTGCCCTGCGCGTCGTCCCCCGACGCCGGGCCGTGTCCCGCGGGCGAACCGGGCCGTGCGGGCGGCTCGGTGGGCTCCCGGGCGTCCCCGGCGATCCCGGGCCCCTCAGCGGCCCCTTCGGCTTCGGCAGCCCCTTCGGCGGCCTCCGAGGCGTGCGGGGCGGCCTGGGCGGCCGCCTCTGCCGAGTGCTGGGGCGCGTAGTGCGTCGCCGTCCCGTCGTGGGCGGCGTGCTCGTGCGCCGACTGCCCGGGCTCATGGTGATGGTGGTCGTGGTGGTCGTGTTCGTGAGCAGGCTGCCCGGGACCGTGGCCGTGGTGCTCGTGCCCGCTCACCGTCGACCGCTCGGCCACACCGGCGCCGGCAGCGGCCGAAGAGGCCTCCGCCCCGCCGGAGTCCGCCGCCTGCTGCCCCCACGGCTCCCCCGTCGCGCTCGTCGCCCAGGGTGCCGGCGCGCCGCCCGGCAGCGTGGCCGGAGGCGTTCCGCCCCACTGCTCGATCAGCGACGACGTCGTGAACTCGCCCGATTCGTCCGGAAGGTCGCCCCCGGCGACGGGGATCGACCACTGCCCGGTCACGTCGTGACCGGGTGCCGGAGCGGTCTCCTCGAAGGTCCACTGCCCGGTGGCACCGGGGTTGTAGCTGAACCGGTCGTCGCCGCCGGTCTCGCCGCCGGTCTCGTGGGACGGTACGGCGTTCGCGTCGGGCCACTCTGCTCCGTCGGCGGGCGCGGTCCACGCGCCCGTCGCGTTCGGGTCGGTGGGCGAGGGCGCGACCGCTATCCGCGGGGGCACGTAGCCGTGGCCCGGGGCGGCGAGCGGGCTGTTGCCCGACAGGAGGGCGTCGATGCCGCCCTCCGGGAGCTTCACGAAGGCGGTGGCGCCGTCGTCGTAGTCACCCTGGGGCAGCGGGTCCCAGCGGCCCGCGCCCTGGGGCGTGCCCTCTCCGTGCTGGTCGTCGGTCACGACAGCGCCCTTCCCAGTGCTCGTCGGGCCAGCGCGGCGACGGTGCGCCGCAGGTGCAGTACGGCGGGCGGAAGCTGCGGTACGGAACCGTCCCCCTCCGGGGCCGGGTCGGGGATGCAGGCCGCGGCGACGTACTCGCCGAAGGCGCCCAGCGCCTCGGGGACGATCGCGCGGTTGTTGTCCCAGTCGATGAGCTGGGCGACCCACTGCTCGGCCTCCAGGGGTCGCAGCGGCATCGGCGCTATGGCGCCGACGGCGCACCTGACCCCGCGCCGGGCCGGGTCGAGGACCAGCGCCACGGACGCGAGGGAGCGCCCGGGGCCGGTGCGGCCGGTCGCCTTCAGGAAGACCTGCGGCGCGTGCAGCAGCGGCACGCGCACGTACCCGATGAGTTCGCCGCCGCGCAGCATCTCCACGCCGGCCAGCAGGTGCGACACCGGGATCTCCCGGCGGGCTCCGCCCGGGCCCGCGATGATCAGCGTCGCCTCCAGGGCGGCAAGGACCGGCAGCGCGTCCCCGGTGGGCGCGGACGAGGCGATGTTGCCGCCCAGGGTGCCCGCGTTGCGGATCTGCGGCGGACCCGCGGCGCGCGCGGAGGCCGCTAGCGCCGGGATGAGGGCGGCGAAGTCGGGGCGCCCCATGCGGGCGTGGGTGAGGCCCGCGCCGAGCAGAGCGTGACCGTCCTGGTACTGCCAGCCGCGGATCTCGCTGATCCGGCCGAGACCGACCAGACCGGCGGGCCGGAGCTGCCCGGAGTTGACCGCGGCCATCAGGTCCGTGCCGCCGGCCACGGGCACCGCGGCGGGCATGGCGGTGAGCGCCGCCACTGCCTCGTCCAGCGTCGTGGGCAGCGTGACGGCCTGCGCCGCCTGCGGTGCGTGCGTGCTCAAAACCGGCTGCCCCTTCCCGCTGCCCCACCTGGTCCCACCTGTGTTGCCGTACGGTACGTGCTGACAGGGCGGACGTGGCAACTCTGGCACATCTTCGCAAGACCCGAACGCGGGGGTCCGCTAGGAGGCATTCGCCCACATCACCGAGGAGATCGTCCGTTTTCATACGGCATCGCCGGTGCGCTCGAATTGCCACTCTTCGGTGACCCTGCCGGAGTTTTTCCCATACTTGTTCGGGGCGGTTACCGGGCCGGGGGCGGCCCGTCGATCGGGCGGCCGAGCACTCCGGGACGCTTCTGCCACGGCAGGGGGCCGCCCGGCGGCCGGTAGGAGACTCCCAGGGCGTCAAGTCGCCGGTAATGGGCGGCCATCCGCCGCTCGAATTCGGCGAAGTCCCTTTCCCGCGGGGCGGGCAGAGAACTCCACGCCACCTCCGCGAATGCCGCGAGCCGGGGAAACGCCTGGTAGTCCACGCGTGCGTGGTCCTCCATCACCTCGGTCCACAGGTTGGCCTGGGTGCCGAGCACATGTCCGGTCTCCTCGGAAGTCAGCTCCGGTGGAACGGGGTCGAAGCGATACACGTCCTCAAGGGTGCGGACGTAGCCGATGGGGACCGGCTCGTCCGCACCCGCGTCCTGCCGGTGGTCCAGGTACACCTGCTGTTCGGGGCACATGACGACGTCGTGGCCGGCCCGCGCGGCGGCGATCCCGCCCGCGTATCCGCGCCACGACGACACGGCCGCGCCCTGCGCGAGGCCGCCCTCCAGGATCTCGTCCCAGCCGATGAGTCTGCGCCCGCGCACGGAAAGCCACTTGTCGAAGTGGCCGATGAACCACGACTGCAGTTCGTCCTCGTCCGCGAGCCCGAGTTCCTTGATGCGCGCCTGTGCGGCGGGCGAATGCCGCCACTGGTCCTTGAGACATTCGTCACCGCCGACGTGGACGAACTCCCATGGGAATAGCTCGAGGAGTTCCTCGAACACGCCCTCGTAGAAGCGGAGGGTGTTGTCAGTGGGGGCGAGTACGTTCGGAGAGATCCCCCAGTTGTCCCAGACAGAAAGGGCCTTGGTGTCAATGACGTCGGTGTTGCCGAGTTCCGGGTACGCGGCGATGGCGGCCTGCGAGTGGCCGGGTACGTCGATTTCGGGGACGACGGCGATATGCCGCTCGGCGGCGTACGCGACGATCTCCCGGATGTCGTCCTGGGTGTAGAAGCCACCGTGCGGCTTCTCCTCCCACAGCGGCGAGGCACGATGACCGAATTTCGTACGTGCGCGCCAGGAGCCGACCTCGGTCAGCCGGGGGTACCTCTTGATCTCGATTCGCCAGCCCTGATCGTCCGTCAGATGGAAGTGGAAGACGTTGAGCTTGTGCGCGGCCATGAGGTCCAGGTAACGCAGGACGCCTTCCTTGGGCATGAAGTGCCGGGCGACGTCGAGCATGAGGCCGCGCCAGCGGAAGCGGGGCGCGTCTTCGATCGTCACATGCGGCACGGCCCAGGCGCGGTCGCGGCTGAGCGGGGCCCTGCGGTACGCGTCGGGGTCGAGGAGCTGACGGAGCGTCTGGGCGCCCCAGAAGACGCCGGCCGCGCCGCCTCCCTCGATCAGGACGCCGCTCCGGTCGCTGACCAGGCGGTACTCCTCGGGACCGAGCTCGGAGTCGAGCCGGAGCCCGATGCCGTCGCCCTCGGTGTCGTCGAGCTCCCGCCCCTCACGCAGCGGCAGGCCGGTGGCCTGCCAGAGGACGGTACGCAGCCAGTGCCCGACGCCCTCCGTCCCGGTGCCGGCGTAGAGCTGGGAGGAAGCCGTCAGCGGCACCTCGCCGGAACTGGCGACGACGCTGCGGGGCATCGGAATCAGTTCAGTCACGTCAGTCCTTTACCGCTCCGTCCCGTCCCGAGACCAGCGAAGTGTCGCTGATGACGCACGACTTGGCGAAGAGGAAGTCGTTCCAGGCGGAAATGAAGGAAAACACGCTCCCGTCGATGTGGGCGGCCTCCTCCAGCGCCTCCGGCCGCCACATGCGAATGGCTGCACGTTGACACCGAAGACGATCTGCACTCGCTCCGCGTGAAGGCCGTTGCAACATACGCAATGACCGTTTCGCGTTGCACAACATTCCGAAGGCTATGGGCCACATGAACATGCCGACAAGAGGTCTCGACCACTTCGTGACACGGCGAAGGCCTCCAGGGCACGCCAAACGCACCCCGGAGGCCTTCGAAGGCCGGACTGTGAGCGGGTTACTTCTTGCCGTCGCCCTTGCCGTCGCCGCCACCGGCGCCCATGGAGTCGTAGATCTCCTTGCACATGGGACACACGGGGTACTTCTTCGGGTCGCGGCCCGGCACCCAGACCTTGCCGCAGAGCGCCACGACGGGGGTGCCGTCGAGGGCGCTCGCCATGATCTTGTCCTTCTGGACGTAGTGGGCGAAGCGCTCGTGGTCGCCGTCACCGTGGGACACCTGCGGCGTCGGCTCGACGAGGGTCCCCGTACCAGTCCCGCGCTCGGGCTCGAGAGTGCTCATGTCGCCAAGGGTACTGAAGCTCACACGTATCAGTTGAGCGAAGGGTCGTCCGGATACGTCGCCACCATCGCCAGCTCGTTGCGCTGGCGGCGCAGGACCTCGCGCCACAGTGTCTCCGGCGACGGCGAGGAGACGTCACCGGGCTCGGACTCGACTACGTACCAGGCGCCCTCGACCAGCTCGTCCTCCAGCTGGCCGGGGCCCCATCCGGCGTACCCGGCGAAGATGCGGAGCGAGCCGAGGGCGGAGGCCAGCAGCTCCGGCGGGGCCTCCAGGTCGACCAGGCCGATCGCGCCGTGCACCCGGCGCCAGCCCAGCGGGGCGCGTTCGGCGGCCGCTCCGCCGGGGATGACAGCCACCCCGAGGGCCGAGTCCAGGGACACCGGACCGCCCTGGAAGACGACGCCGGGCTCGCCGGCGAGATCCGCCCAGCCCTCCAGGATGTCGCCCACGTCCACCGGAGTCGGACGGTTGAGGACGACGCCGAGCGAGCCCTCCTCGTCGTGGTCGAGAAGGAGCACCACCGCACGGTCGAAGTTCGGGTCCGCCAGGGCGGGCGTTGCCACGAGCAGCCGCCCTGTGAGCGAGGACACCTCGGTCATGGCAGAAATGATCCCGCATCTTGGCGTGGTGTGGGGAGGCAATGCGGCGACGAGGGTGAACGCAGCCATGAATCAGAAGAAGCGGCCCGTCAGGGCCTCATTTGAGGGTGGTGGTGGGAGACGGGCGGGCGTATAGGTGCGTCGCCACGCGCACGAAGGCGGCAGTGACCGCTTGTGCCCGGCGGGAAACGGTTCGTGTTGTGACACAGCTATGACAGGCCTGAGCGGTCCTCGGGCTTACAGAAGGGGGGTGGGCGGCGACTACCCTTTGCCTTCTGGCCCCTGCCCACCTCCACGGAACGCGAGATTCATGACCGTCAACGACGATGTCCTGCTTGTCCACGGCGGAACCCCGCTGGAGGGCGAGATCCGTGTCCGCGGTGCGAAGAACCTCGTACCGAAGGCCATGGTGGCCGCCCTGCTGGGCGGTGCACCGAGTCGGCTGCGCAACGTTCCTGACATCCGCGACGTGCGCGTCGTACGCGGACTGCTGCAACTGCACGGGGTGACGGTCCGTCCGGGTGAGGAGCCGGGCGAGCTGGTGATGGACCCGACGAACGTGGAGAGCGCGAACGTCGCCGACATCGACGCGCACGCGGGTTCGAGCCGAATCCCGATCCTGTTCTGCGGTCCGCTGCTGCACCGTCTGGGTCACGCGTTCATCCCGGGGCTCGGCGGCTGCGACATAGGCGGCCGGCCGATCGACTTCCACTTCGAGGTGCTGCGGCAGTTCGGCGCGTCCATCGAGAAGCGGGCCGACGGCCAGTACCTGGAGGCGCCCAAGGGCCTGCGCGGTACGAAGATCCGCCTGCCCTACCCGTCCGTCGGCGCGACCGAGCAGGTGCTGCTCACCGCCGTCCTCGCCGAGGGCGTCACGGAACTCTCGAACGCGGCCGTGGAGCCGGAGATCGAGGACCTGATCTGCGTCCTGCAGAAGATGGGCGCCATCATCGCGATGGACACCGACCGCACCATCCGCATCACCGGTGTGGACAAGCTCGGCGGCTACAACCACCGCGCCCTCCCGGACCGTCTGGAGGCCGCCTCCTGGGCGTCCGCGGCGCTGGCGACCGAGGGCAACATCTTCGTGCGCGGCGCCCAGCAGCGCTCGATGATGACGTTCCTGAACACCTACCGGAAGGTGGGTGGCGCGTTCGAGATCGACGACGAGGGCATCCGCTTCTGGCACCCGGGCGGCCAGTTGAAGTCGATCGCCCTCGAAACGGACGTGCACCCCGGCTTCCAGACGGACTGGCAGCAGCCGCTGGTGGTCGCCCTCACACAGGCGACGGGCCTGTCCATCATCCACGAGACGGTGTACGAGTCACGGCTCGGCTTCACCTCCGCGCTGAACCAGATGGGCGCTCACATCCAGCTGTACCGCGAGTGCCTGGGCGGCTCGGACTGCCGCTTCGGCCAGCGCAACTTCCTCCACTCGGCCGTCGTGTCCGGCCCCACGAAGCTCCAGGGCGCCGACCTGGTCATCCCGGACCTCCGCGGCGGCTTCTCATACCTCATCGCCGCCCTGGCGGCCCAGGGGACGTCCCGCGTCCACGGCATCGACCTCATCAACCGGGGCTACGAGAACTTCATGGAGAAGCTGGTCGAGCTGGGCGCGAAGGTCGAACTGCCGGGCAAGGCCCTCGGCTGACCCCCACCTCACCACCACGCCCGGGGCAGCACCGGCCTCGGCCGGGGGATCCGAGGGGCATCCCCCGGACAAACACAGCACGCACAAGCTGACCGAGCCGGGCGCCGAGGTCGAACCGCCGGGCAAGGCCCTCGGCTGAGCGCCGCGTCGACATGACCGCGATGGGGCGGCTCCCGGATCCGGGAGCCGCCCCATTGGCGTTGTTGCTACGAGCCGTACGCCGTCATGTGGCGCACGGACGGCAAGGTCACTTGCCCTTCGCGGCTTCCTTGAGCTTGGAGCCCGCGGAGACCTTCACGCTGTAGCCGGCCGGGATCTGGATGGGGTCACCGGTCTGCGGGTTGCGCGCGGTGCGAGCGGCACGGTGGGTGCGCTCGAAGGTCAGGAAGCCGGGGATGGTGACCTTCTCGTCGCCCTTGGAGACGATGTCACCGACGACCTCGGCGAACGCGGCCAGGACGGCGTCGGCGTCCTTGCGGGTCACCTCGGCGCGGTCGGCCAGCGCGGCCACCAGCTCACTGCGGTTCATGTTGTTACTCCCGTGTTCTTCTTGCCGTTGAGGCGTGCCCCGCGGCGGAGCCGCACACTGGGCACAGCGAAGTCGATGCTGCCAGGGTCCTCGGACAGTCCAGGGACCCGGGTCCGTCGCCGGACCCTCGCGCCCAGGGACGCATCCTGCCCCTACCTGCGGCGGGAAAGCCAATCCGGCACCCGCAGGAGTCGTGAGAACACCCTTGGGAGTCACACGAAAAGAGGCTGAGCCTGGCCGACACGATAGGGCTCCGCCGGTGAGACATGTTTTGCGACGCGCCGGTTTCCAGGCAGCGTGGCGATCGTCACGTCTGGGGGCTTTCGCCCACAGCCCCCGCTTCGGCCCGTAAGGGCCTCGTACTCAAACTCCGGACAGGCTGATTATGGCCGACCGGCGCCGAAAGGTGCAGCCCCCACCCGGCGGGACGGGGGCCGGCCACCGCGACCGCCCCCGGCTCAGATGCCGGACGCGTTGTTCGTCGCCGCCTTCGCGGCCTCCCGCACCGCCCCGGCCACCGCGCCCGCGACCTTGTCGTTGAAGACGCTCGGGATGATGTAGTTCGGGTTCAGCTCGTCCTCGGTCACCACGTCCGCCAGCGCCTTCGCGGCCGCCAGCATCATGTCCGTGTTGACCGTGCGGGACTGCGCGTCCAGCAGGCCGCGGAAGACGCCCGGGAACACCAGGACGTTGTTGATCTGGTTCGGGAAGTCGGAGCGTCCCGTGGCCACAACTGCGGCCGTCTGGCGGGCGATTGCCGGGTCCACCTCGGGGTCCGGGTTCGCGAGCGCGAACACGATCGCTCCTTCGGCCATGGCGGCCACGTCGACGCCGTCGAGCACGTTGGGAGCGGAGACGCCGATGAAGACGTCGGCGCCGCGCACGGCCTCCTTCAGGGTGCCCGTCAGCCCCTCGGGGTTGGTGTTGTCGGCGATCCAGCGCAGCGGCGAGTCGGCCGCGGCGTCCACCAGGTCCTCACGGCCGGCGTGCACGACGCCGTGGATGTCGGCGACGACCGCGTTCTTGACACCCGCGGCGAGCAGCAGCTTGAGGATGGCCGTACCGGCCGCGCCGGCGCCGGACATGACCACGCGCACGTCCCCAATTCCCTTGTTCACGACGCGAAGTGCGTTTGTGAGGGCGGCGAGGACGACGATCGCCGTGCCGTGCTGGTCGTCGTGGAAGACGGGGATGTCGAGGGCCTCGCGCAGCCGCGCCTCGATCTCGAAGCAGCGCGGGGCGGAGATGTCCTCGAGGTTGATGCCGGCGAACCCGGGAGCTATGGCCTTGACGATCTCGACGATGGCGTCGGTGTCCTGCGTGTCGAGGCAGATCGGCCAGGCGTCGATGCCGGCGAAGCGCTTGAAGAGGGCCGCCTTGCCCTCCATGACCGGCAGTGCGGCCTTCGGGCCGATGTTGCCGAGGCCCAGCACCGCGGAGCCGTCCGTCACGACCGCAACCGAATTGCGCTTGATGGTGAGGCGGCGGGCGTCCTCGGGGTTCTCGGCGATCGCCATGCAGACGCGGGCCACACCCGGCGTGTAGACCATGGACAGGTCGTCACGGTTGCGGATGGGGTGCTTCGACGCCATCTCGATCTTGCCGCCGAGGTGCATCAGGAACGTACGGTCGGAGACCTTGCCGAGCGTCACGCCCTCGATCTGGCGCAGCTGCTCGACGATCTCGTCGGCGTGCGCGGTGGAGGTGGCCGCGATGGTGACGTCGATACGGAGCTTCTCGTGACCGGACGCGGTGACGTCGAGGCCGGTCACCGAGCCTCCGTGGGACTCGACGGCCGTGGTGAGCTGGGAGACCGCGGTTCCGCTCGCGGGCACCTCCAGGCGAACCGTCATCGAGTAGGAGACGCTGGGCGCCGTTGCCATGGCCGACTTCCTCTGCTTTCACCGTGTGACGCTGGATGCCGTCCGATCGTCGCACCTACCGCCGAGTAGGCGTTAGCCGGGTTGAATTGCGAACTTTTTGTTCTCCGACGAAAGAGGCCCACGTCACAGTGACGCGGGCCTCTCGAACGTTCAGTGACACCGACCCGCCATGCTCGCCTCGCGGCAAGTGGTCGCTCGTAGCGACGAAGGTTGGGCCCGGGGGCTTGGATCGGGCCGGTGTCACACCCAGGCTAACAAACGGATCCCGTAAGCCCATTCCCGTACCGAGAGTTCATGTGGATCAATCCGCGATCAGTCCCTGAGCAGGTCCGGCACGCCGTTCGGGTCCGGGTCGTCCCGCTCGGCGGACACGATCGTCAGCTGCCGGGTGGCCCGGGTCAGCGCCACGTACAGCACCCGCAGCCCCGCCGGCGACTCGTCCGCGATCTCCGCCGGGGACACGACGACCGTCGCGTCGTACTCCAGGCCCTTCGCCTCCAGGCTGCCGAGCGCCACCACGCGGTCGCCGAGCCCGGCCAGCCAGCGGGCGGCCTCCTCGCGCCGGTTCATGGCGACGACGACGCCGACCGTGCCGTCGACCCGGTCCAGCAGCCGTGCGGCCTCCTCGCGGACCGTACGGGCGAGCGATTCGCGTACGCCGCTGCTGTGTCCGTTGTTCGTTGTCACGAAACGCGGTTCGACTCCGGTGGAGCGCACGGCCGAGGGCGACTCGGCACCCGGCATCGCGAGCGCCAGCACCTTCGCCGCCAGTTCGGCGATCTCGGCCGGGTTGCGGTAGTTCACGGTCAGCTGGAAGCGGCGGCGCGGGCGGGTGCCCAGGGCCTCGTCGCGGGCCTCGGCGGCCTCGTCGGGGTCGGACCAGGAGGACTGGGCCGGGTCGCCGACGATCGTCCAGGTGGCGTGCCGGCCCCGGCGGCCGACCATGCGCCACTGCATGGGCGTGAGGTCCTGGGCCTCGTCGACGATGACGTGCGCGTACTCGGTGCGCTCCTGTGCCAGCCGCTCGGCCCGCTCGCGCTGCGACTCCTCGCGTACGGGCATGAGCTCCTCGAGCCCGGTGAGCTGGTCGAGCGGATCCAGCTCGCGCCGCTTCTTCGGGCGGGCCGGGGTGCCGAGGACGGCCTGGAGCTCGTCGAGCATCGCGATGTCGTGGACGGAGTGGCCGTCGCGCCTGAGGGAGCGGGCGACCCTGCGGATCTCGCCGGGGTTCAGGATCCGCCGGGCCCAGCGGCCCAGCCGCCGTTCGTCCGCCATGGCGGCGAGAACGGCCTTCGGGGTCAGCTCCGGCCACCAGGCGTCGAGGAAGGCGATGAAGGAGTCCTCGTCCGTCACGTCCTCGTCGAACGACGACCGCAGTTCGGCGCCGAGTTCGGGGTCGGTGTGGCGGGTGGCGGCACCGGACTGCTCCCAGAGGGCGTCCAGCAGCAGCTTGCGGGCGCGGGGGCGCAGGAGGTTGACCGGCGCGGTACCGCCGAGGGCGGTGCGGCGGATGCGGTCCAGGTCGTCCGCCTCCAGTTCGAGCCGGCGCCCGAAGGCGACCACGCGGAGCCGGGTGGGCGGGCCCGCGGGGGCCATCGTGTCGTCGTCGCCGAGGGCGAGCTGACCGGGCGCTGCGGGACGCGCGGCACCGCCGCCGCCCGGTCCCAGCTCCAGCGCGCCGCGGGCCGCCTTCCGCAGGACCCTGAGCATTCGGTACGAGCCCTTGGCGCGGGCCACGGACGGGGAGTCGTACAGCGTGGCCGTGGCGCCGTCGACGAGCGAGCCGATCGCGCGGATGGCGACCTGGCCCTCCTCGCCGAGGGACGGCAGGACGCCCTCGGTGTACGCCACGAGCAGAGGGGTCGGCGAGACGATCAGGATGCCGCCCGCGTACCGGCGCCGGTCCTGGTAGAGGAGGTATGCCGCCCGGTGCAGGGCGACGGCCGTCTTCCCGGTGCCCGGGCCGCCCTCGACGTAGGTCACGGAGGCGGCGGGGGCGCGGATGACCAGGTCCTGCTCGGCCTGGATGGAGGCGACGATGTCCCGCATGGTGTGGCCGCGGGCCTGGCCGAGGGCGGCCATGAGGGCGCCGTCGCCGATGACCGGCAGCTCGTGCCCGTCGAGGAAGGCCTTCAGCTCGGGCCGCATCAGGTCGTCCTCGACGCCCAGCACCCGGCGGCCCTTGGAACGGATGACCCGCCGCCGTACGACCCGCCCCGGATCCACCGGGGTGGACCGGTAGAAGGGAGCGGCCGCCGGGGCCCGCCAGTCGATCACCAGCGGGGCGTAGTCCTGGTCGAGCACGCCGATGCGGCCGATGTGCAGGGTCTCGGCGATGTCGGCGGTGTTGTCGGCGCGTACGGCCCCTTCCGCCGGCTCGACTGCGGTGTAGGCGCCGTCGGGCCCCTTCTTGCCGTCCTTGCCGAGCAGCAGGTCGATACGGCCGAAGAGGAAGTCCTCGAACTCGTTGTTGAGTCGGTTGAGGTGGATGCCCGCCCGGAAGACCTGTGCGTCCCGTTCGGCGAGTGCGCCGGGCGTGCCGACCTGCCCGCGCTGGGCCGCGTCCTTCATCAGGAACTCCGCCTCGTGGATCTTCTCCTCGAGGCGTCGGTACACCTGGTCCAGGTGTTCCTGTTCGGCGCTGATCTCTCGGTCCCGTACGGAGTCGTGTGCGGAGTCGAGCGCGGTCTCCTGCTGAGCCTGAGCGGCCACCGGGCCCCCTTCTGACGTGCTGGGCAGCCGTCAACCGTACGCGAAGGGGGGCCACAGAGGCTACGGACCTGCCCGGGCGATCTTGCCGGGCAGGTCCGCTCGTGCGTCGTGCGTTGTTGGCCGTGCGTCCTACGCGTCGACCTGGACGAGCTTCTTCCCGTCGAAGGTCATGACCTCGAAGTGGTCGATCTCGTTCGGGGTGAAGGCCGCTCCACCGCCGATGTACAGCGGGTTCTTGGCCTCGTCCGTCTTCGCGTTCGGCAGACCGTAGCCCCAGTTCGGTACGGACCAGGACGAGATCGTCTCGCGCTCGCCGTTCTTGCCGACGGCGATGAGCGAGCACTTCTCCGGGCCCTTGACGTTCTTGAGCTCCAGGACCGCCGAGGTGCCCCAGTCCTTCTTCGCCATGGCGACGGTCGCCGTGACGTCGGTCGACGGGTCGGTTGCCGTGACCTTGTCGCTCATGGTGCCGAAGAGGGTCTTGGCCGGGCTCGCGGGCGCCGCCTCGGTGCCGCCGCCGGAGTCGCCACCGGTCACCGTCACGGCGACGAGCGGGCCGCCGATGATCAGCGCGGCCGCGGCGGCCACCATGTAGAAGCTGCGGCGGCGCTTCTGGGCGCGCCGCTCGGCGACCTCGTCGACCAGCTTGTCCGCGAGGCGCGGGCTCGGCCTGACCGACAGTGACTCGCCGATCGCGGGTGTACCGGCGCCCGGCAGGTCCGCGAGCGCGGCGAGCATCGGCTCCATCCCGGCGAGCTCGTCGAGCTGCTGGGCGCACCACTCGCAGGTGGCGAGGTGTGCTTCGAAGGCGGTCGCCTCGGCGTCGTCGAGGATACCGAGCGCGTAGGCGCCGACGGTCTCGTGCTCGCTCGGGCCCGGAGATCCCTGCATGGGGCCAGACATACCCGTACCGCCTGTTCCGAATCCCCCGTAAACACTCATCACGCCGTCACCCCCCGCTCCTCCAGTGCCAGCTTCATCGACCGCAGGGCGTAGAACACCCTGGAACGGACGGTTCCGCTCGGAATACCCAGGGTCTCCGCCGCCTCGTTGACGGTACGCCCCTTGAAGTACGTCTCGACGAGCACCTCCCGGTGGGCCGGGGTCAGGTCGTCGAGCGCGTCCGACAGAGTCATCAGCCACAGCGCCTTGTCGATCTCGTCCTCCGCGGGGATGACCTCCAGCGGCGACGGGTCGACCTCCTGCGGCCGGGCCTGCCGGCTTCGGTGGCCGTCGATGACGATGCGACGCGCGACCGTCACCAGCCAGGGGCGTACCGATCCGGTCGCTCGATTGAGCTGGCCGGCGTTCTTCCAGGCACGGATGAGTGTTTCCTGCACCACGTCCTCGGCTCTCTGGCGGTCACCCGCGACCAGGCGAAGGACGTACGCAAGGAGAGGTCCGGCGTGCTCCCTGTACAGGGCACGCATCAGCTCCTCATCTGGTTCCGAGGGCTGGGACATGCGATGTCGGGCCCTCGATCCACGTTCATTGGCCACGACGGAATCCTTGCGCACGCCCACCTCCGATGTCCGGGGGTTCCCCCAGTCGGTCGCTCAACACCGGGTACGTACAGGTGTGGTGGCGTGTTCAACGTGAGGTGACAGTTTTCTGCGGGGTGACGTGACGAGGGGGACATGGGTGCACATTCCCACCCCGCGATCTTTACATTTCCCCCACATCAGCAAGATCACGCGAGCTGCCCGAGCCACGTGGAAGGTAAACGGGATGTAATTGAAATCACTTCGCTTCAGTTTAGCCACCCACCTCACAGAAGGCGCATACCGGACACCTAGGCTCGGGCGAGGGCCGCCCGGCGCCGGTGCCGGGCCACCCTTTCCCGGTTCCCGCAGACCTCACTGGAGCACCAGCGCCTCCTGCGTCCCCGGGACGTGTCGACGTACACGATCGGGCAGTTGTCCCCTTCGCACTGCCGCAGCCCCGCCCGCGCGACCGGGTCGGTGAGCAGCTCCACGACGTCCCGGGCGACGGCGGCGAGCAGCGCGGCGCACTCCGGCGGACCGTCCAGCCGCCGTACGAGCGCCCCGTCCTCCCCGCGCACCGCGCGAGGCGCGGGCGGCGCGGTGCGCGCGATCTCGTTGACGCGGGCGAGCGCCAGGTCGTACGCCACTCCCCGCACGTCGGGCGCGAGGCGCCCACGGACCAACTGGCCCACGCATCCGCGCAGTTCACGAAAGTCCACGAGCCAGGAGGCGTCCGCGTGGCCGAGTGACGTGCCCTCCGGGACGAGTCCCGATCCGGTGATCCAGGCGCACAACCGCGAGAGCGAATCGAGCCGTTCGAAGGGATGGGTGGTCGCCAGGAGATCCAGGGAGATCCGCCCCGCGTCGAACCGCAGCTCGTAGGGGACCGTGGCCGTACCCAGTGCCATGTGCCTGTCACCGCCTAGAAGTTGCCCCTGGGGAGGGACCGGTGAGATGCGACGTTCCCTCTACAGTGCCTGCCCGCCGACGCGCCCGGAACCCCTCGTACCGCCCGCACCATGTCGTCGGTCCGCGGGCATGCGTGCCGCCCCACTGCCTCAAGGGCGTGGGAGGTGCCCCCAGGGGCGGTGGGCGGTCCCCCCGCTCGAGCGAAGCCGAGAGTGAGGGAGGGCGGGCGCGGGCGGCACCCCGCGGGCGCCGAGTTGCGCGGCCCACCCCGCGTCAGCCGCAACGCCGGGCACCCGGTCATAGGTGCTCGCAGGCCGCACGCACTCGTGGGCGCGGGCGGCACCCCGCCTGCGCCGGGTTGCGCGACCCGCCCGGCCCCAGCACCGACGCCGGGGCCTGATCACATTTGGCTCACGCGTCCGCGTACTTCGCGTCCGCCGCCGGATCCAACGCCAGCCTGTACCCCCGCTTCACCACCGTCTGGATCAACTTCGGCGCCCCCAGAGCCGTACGCAACCGAGCCATCGCCGTCTCCACGGCATGCTCGTCGCGCCCGGCACCCGGCAACGCCCGCAGCAGGTCGGCCCGGGCCACCACCCATCCCGGCCGCCGCGACAGCGCCCGCAGCAGCGACATCCCCGCCGGCGGCACCGGCTTGAGATCCCCGTCCACCAGCACCGCATGCCCCCGGATCTCCACCCGGTGCCCGGCGATCGGCAGCGACCGCGCCCGCCCCGGCAGCTCCTGGCACAGCAGCTGTACGAGGGGACCGAGCCGGAAGCGCTCGGGCTGGACCGTGTCGACACCCCGGGCCTGCAGCGGCAACGCGGTGACCGGGCCGACACACGCCGGCACGACGTCGTGGTTGAGGGCGGCGAGCAGCTCGGACAGCAGCCCGCGCTCCTCGGCACGCGACAGCAGAGAGGCGGCGGCCGGAGCACTGGTGAAGGTGACCGCGTCGAGGCCGCGCGAAACCGTGGCGTCGAGGAGCCGGTCCAGGGGCGAGATGTCCTCCGGCGGCATCCACCGGTACACCGGCACCCCCACGACCTCCGCTCCCCCGGCGCGCAGCGCCTCCACGAATCCCGGCAGCGGCTCGCCGTGCAGCTGGACGGCGACGCGCCTTCCGTCGACGCCCTCCTCCAGAAGCCGGTCGAGCACTTCGGCCATGGACTCGCTGGACGGCGACCAGTCCTCGGTCAGTCCGGCGGCCCGTATCGCGCCCTTGACCTTGGGCCCGCGGGCGAGCAGCTCCACCCCGCGCAGCCGGTCGAGCAGCTGCTCGCCGAGCCCCCAGCCGTCGGCGGCCTCGACCCAGCCCCGGAAACCGATGGCCGTGGTGGCCACCACGACGTCCGGCGCCTGGTCGATGAGGTCCTTGGTCGCGGCGAGCAGTTCGCCGTCGTCGGCGAGCGGCACGATGCGCAGGGCAGGCGCATGCAGCACGACGGCTCCTCGCCGCTGCAGCAGAGCCCCGAGCTCGTCGGCCCGCCGCGCGGCGGTGACACCCACGGTGAACCCCGCGAGGGGGCCGTGTTCCGGGCGCTGTTCCGGTCGCCGGTCCGGTTGTGGCAGTTCGTCGTACATAACTCTCGTCCCGGGAGTCGTGGCACCTGCATCAGGTGTGTGCGCCTACATGCCGATCGAGCCTGTCAATGGTGCGTGACAGGCTCGGTTCGGCTTCATTGCGCCAGTGTTACGTCACACCTCGGCGTAGCTGAGCTGCGGCTTCGCCTCCGAAGTGGCGGTGGCGGCCGGAACCTGCGCGGTGGTGCGGCGAAGGTATACGGCCCAGGTGACGACGAAGCACACGCCGTAGAAGGCGAGGAAGGCGACGAAGGCGCCGGTGCCGGAGCCCACGGAGAGGAAGGACTGACGGAAGGCGAGGTTGATGCCGAGCCCGCCGAGCGCACCCACCGCACCGATCAGACCCATCGAGGCGCCGGACAGACGACGCCCGTAGGAGGCGGCCTCCTCACCGGTGAGCCCCTTGGCGGCGGCCTTCGCCTGGAAGATGCCGGGGATCATCTTGTACGTCGAGCCGTTGCCAAGGCCGGTCAGTACGAACAGCGCGATGAACGCGGTGGTGAACAGCGGCAGCGACTTCTGCATGGAGGCCAGGACGATCACACCGGTGGCCGCGGCCATGCCGACGAAGTTCCAGAGGGTGATCTTCGCGCCCCCGAACCGGTCGGCGAGCCAGCCGCCCACGGGCCGGATCAGGGAGCCGAGCAACGGGCCGATGAAGGTGATCGAGGCCGCCTGGAGCGGCGTACGGCCGAACTGCGTCTGGAGGACGAGGCCGAAGGCGAAGCTGTAGCCGATGAAGGAACCGAAGGTGCCGATGTAGAGGAAGGACATGATCCAGGTGTGCGCGTCCTTCACGGCCTCCATGGCGGCGCCGGTGTCGTTCTTCACGGACGAGATGTTGTCCATGAAGAGGGCGGCGCAGACGGCGGAGACGAGGATGAAGGGGATGTAGATCCCGAGCAGCAGGCGCGGGCCGCCGTTTGCTCCGATGACGGCGAGGCCGATGAGCTGCACGACGGGCACGCCGATGTTGCCGCCGCCCGCGTTGAGACCGAGCGCCCAGCCCTTCTTCCGCAGCGGGAAGAAGGAGTTGATGTTGGTCATGGAGGAGGCGAAGTTGCCACCGCCGACGCCCGCGAGCACCGCACAGATCATGAAGGTGGAGTACGAGGTGCCCGGCTCCATCACGAAGTACGCGGCGATGGTCGGGATGAGCAGTGCGGACGCCGCGATGATCGTCCAGTTCCGGCCGCCGAAGCGGGCGACGGCGAAGGTGTACGGCACGCGCACGATCGAGCCGACCAGGGTCGCCATGGCGACGAGGAAGAACTTGTCGGCCGGGGTGAGCCCGTACTCCGGTCCCATGAACAGCACCATCACCGACCACAGGGTCCAGATGGAGAAGCCGATGTGCTCGGAGAGGACAGAGAAGAGAAGGTTGCGGCGGGCGATCTTCTCACCGGTCTGGTTCCAGAAGGTCTCGTCCTCCGGATCCCAGTGCTCGATCCAGCGGCCTCCCCTGCTCTGGGCGGGGGCTGTACTAGGGGCTGTCATGACGCCTCCACGGTGCTTCGGGGCTCGGGTGGTTCGGGGTGATGAGCGGTGATGAGTCCCGAAGGTAGGGAGGGCGCGTTTCCGCGCTGTGGCTGTGGGTGACTGGAAGGGAACGTTGCTCTCACCTTTCGCGGGGGCGGGGTGAGAGGTTTTCCGGCTACGCGGCCTTCGCCACGACTCGGATGCCGACGTTGGCGAACCCGCCGCTGCCGTCGCGGCCCTCGCCACGGTAGCCGATGGTGCAGCCGCGCCCGGTCGAAAACCAGGAACCGCCCCGCACGGCGTTGACCTGCTTCCCCCCGCCCGGTCAGCCGGTCGCTGCCGGCGGCGTGGAGGGCGGGGCCGAGGTCTCCTGCCGCCACGGCCTCGCCGTCGGCTTGACGGAGGCGGCAGCGGCAGGCGCCACCCGGGAGAGCGACGGTGCCGCCACCGCCGTAGAGAAGCAGTCTGCCGGCGGACCGTGCACGGACCGAGCGGGTCAGGCCCGATGCGCCCCCGCCCGAGCCTGCTTGCGCCCGCGTTCCGACCCGTCCGGCCACAGCCTCGGTCTCCGTTTCGCCGCCAGGTCCTCGACCCAGCCGAAGCAGAGGATGCACGCGGAGATGAGGATCCACGCCACCACCAGCACCGGCCACGAGCTCTCCAGCAGCCCGGAGAAGTGCAGTTCCAGCACGTCGAAGGCCCACAGCCGGTCCCACAGTGTGGCGGCGACCAGGATGCACACGTTGTGCCACAGGTAGATCGTCACCGCACGGGAGTTGAGGAGCGTGACCAGGCGGTCCCAGGGGTGCAGGAGGCGTGGCCACTGCGTCCAGGACGGGCTGAGGTGCAGGAGCAGCAGTACCGTCGCGAAGGACCACAGCGCCTGCCCGAACGGGATGTCGTCGAGGTCGTGGCCTGCCCGGAAGCCGTGTGTGAGCGCGTACCACAGACCCAGCGCGGCGATCACGGGGGCCACGGACGGGACGAGGTAGCGGGGCAGGCGTCGCAGGATGCCTTCCTGGTGGGCCATGCCCAGGATCCAGCAGGCGCCGAACGTGGAGAAGTCCGTGACGGCCGAGTCGATCCGCGCGCTGGGGATCATGATCCACTGCCAGGTGAGGGCGGCCGACAGGACGATCGGGGACAGGATCGTCGGCCATGGGAGCGCGCGCAGGGCCTTCAGCAGGAACGGGGAGAGCAGGACGTACCAGAGATAGGCGCGGATGTACCAGAGCGGGCCCGCGAGTTCCGCGGCCCAGTCCTCGCCGATCACTCCGTGGATGCCGGACAGGCCCTCCGCGTACGGCGGGTCGCTGAGCGGCAGGATCCAGAAGGTGAGATGGAGCCACCACCAGACGGGGTGCCCCTCGGAGTCGGGCCCCCAGCCCTGCAGCAGCATGCCCGTCACACCGATCGCGCCGAGCAGCCACAGCGGGGGCAGCAGCCGGCGCATGCGGCTGCGGACGACCTGCACGGCCGGGCGTTCGAGGGAGCGGGCCATGAGGTTGCCGGCCAGGGCGAACATCACGCCCATGGAGGGGAACACCACCGGCAGCCAGGACCAGCCCATCAGGTGGTAGAAGACGACGCGGAACAGGGCGATCGCGCGCAGCAGGTCGAAATAGCGGTCGCGGGCCGGGGGCCGGCGGGGCGGTTCGGCCGCGGGCGACTGCGGGGGTGCGGTGGCATCCCGTGCTTCCGTGCTCATCGGACCGCCCTCCCGTCCATGACCCGCCCCCGCTGCGCCGGTGCGCTCGGTGGCGCAGACACCCCGCCCTTGCGCCGCAGCTTCTGCCAGCGCAGGCGGCCGCCGGTGAGGGCGGTGATCCAGGACTGGAGCAGGACGACGTACATGAGCTGGCGGTAGAGGATCTGCTGCAGGGGCAGCGAGACCAGGGGGGTGAGACGTTCACGGTCGAGGGCGAACGCGTACGCCGCGCAGATCGCCTGGACCCCCAGCACACCGAACCAGGCCAGGATCGTCTTCCCGGTCGGGCCGAAGACCAGGCCGTAGACCAGGAACACGTCGATCAGCGGGGCCAGGAGCGGGGCCACGACCATGAACAGCGACACCAGCGGCAGGCCCACTCTGCCGAAGCGGCCCGACGGCCCCTTCTCCACCAGCGCGCGGCGGTGCTTCCAGATCGCCTGCATGGTGCCGTACGACCAGCGGTAGCGCTGCGACCACAGCTGCTGGACCGACTCCGGGGCCTCCGTCCAGGCGCGGGCCTTCTCCGCGTACACCACGCGCCAGCCGTCGCGGTGGAGGGCCATGGTGATGTCGGTGTCCTCCGCCAGCGTGTCGTCGCTCATGCCGCCGACCCGCTCCAGCGCGGAGCGCCTGAACGCCCCCACCGCGCCCGGGATCGTCGGCATGCACTGCAGCACGTCGTACATACGGCGGTCCAGGTTGAAGCCCATCACGTACTCGATGTGCTGCCAGGCGCCGATGAGCGTGTCCTTGTTGCCGACCTTGGCGTTGCCGGCCACGGCGCCGACGCGCGGGTCGGCGAACGGCTGGACGAGTTCGCGGACCGTGGCGGGCTCGAAGACCGTGTCGCCGTCCATCATCACGACGAGGTCGTGGCGGGCGTTCGCCAGGCCGCGGTTGAGCGCCGCGGGCTTGCCCGCGTTGAGCTGCCTGATCACACGGACGTTCGGCAGGCCCAGGCCCTCGACGATGCGTGCGGTGCCGTCGCTGGAGCCGTCGTCGATCACGAGGACCTCGATGGGGTGCTCGCTGCGCATCAGGGAACGGACCGTGTTCTCGATGCACTTGGCCTCGTTGTACGCCGGGACCAGCACCGACACCGGTTCGGTGACCGGGGCGTCCGGTCCCCACCGAAAGCCCTGGCGGCGGGTTCTGCGTACGTGGACGGCGGAGAGCAGGAGCATCAGGCCGAAGCGGGCGAAGACGAGGACACCGATGATCGCGAGACCGACGACCAGGACGGCGGTGATGTTGTCGGAGGCCGCGACCAGGAAGACCCAGGCCTTGCCCTTGCCCAGTTCGAGGCCGGTGACCGGCGTGTGCGCGCTCGGGGCGTCCAGGGCCTCGGTGAGGTTCTGGAACTCGTAACCCTGCTTCTGCAGTTGGGGCAGGTACCGGTCGAGTGCCTGCACGGTCTGGTGGCGGTCGCCACCGGAGTCGTGCATGAGGACGATCGAGCCCTTGCCGTCCTTCGGCGTGGAGTTGCGGATGATCGCCTCGACACCGGGCTTGCGCCAGTCCTCGCTGTCGTCGCTCGTGACGACGGTGATGTAGCCGCGGCTGCCGATGTACTCGGTCACCGGCCAGGAGCTGTTGTCCAGGGCGGATGCGGTGGAGGAGTACGGCGGGCGGAAGAGGGAGGAGCGGATGCCGGCCGCGCCCGCGAGCGCCAGCTGGTTCTGGGACAGCTCCCAGTCGATGCGCTTCTTGGACTGGTAGGACAGATCCGGGTGGTTGAAGGTGTGCAGGCCGATCTCGTGGCCCTCGTCCACCATGCGGCGCACCAGGTCCGGGTAGCGGGAGGCCATGGTGCCGGTGATGAAGAAGACGGCGTGCGCGTGGTGCTTCTTCAGGACGTCGAGGACCTCGGGCGTCCACTTCGGATCGGGGCCGTCGTCAAAGGTGAGGACGATGCGGTGGTCCGGGAGGTCCAGGCTGGCGGGGCGGCCGCCACGGGTGTCGATGACCGGGCCGCCGTCGAGGATCTTTTCGGGCACCTTGTCGGAGGAGCCCTCGGGCCGGACGCGGTAGTCGGCGAGGATCTCGCTGTGCACGTAGCCGCGCAGCAGCAGCATCGCCGTCATCGCGAGCAGGAGGAGGAAGAACAGGAGGTAACGCAGGGGGAACCAGCGGCGGCGGACGGCCGTTGAGCCTTGTGCGCGTGTGCGTGCGGGGTGACGGCTGGTGCGGGGTGCCATCAGAGGACGTTCTCCGGGGACGAGGAAGCAGTGGCCGGGCGCACCTCCGACGCCCCGGCGGCGGAGGCGACGGGGCTCGGCTCCGCCGGTCCTTCGGCCACGGTGGTGGTGATGCCGCCGGCCGGGGATGGCGAGGAGCTCGGGTCGGGCGATCCGCCGCCGCTCGACGCGGATGGGCTGGTCGAGGGGTTGGGGACCGAGCTGCTCGACGGCTCCGGGGCGCCGCTGCTGGTGCCCGTACTGGGCCCGGCGGAGGGTTTGCTCGAGGGCTTCGGGTCGGCGGACGCGCTCGGTCCGGTGGCGCTGCCCGAGGCGCTGGGCAGCAGGCCCGTGCCCGGCGGGACGGTCGCGCTGCCGGAGGCGGAGGCGGCAGGGTCGGGCTGAGCGGTGCCCGAAGGAGCCGAGCTCTCCCCCGGCGTGGGCAGCGGGGAGGTGTCGACCTGCCCGGCCGGCTTGCCGTCGTCCTGTACGGGGACCGGGAGCCAGGGCGCGCTGGAGTTGCCCGACAGCAGCGTGGCCACGATGACGACGGCATAGGCCGCACAGCCGAGCCCGATGGCGATGCCGATACGGCGGAAGGTACGGCTGCGGCGGCCCGACTCGTCGACGAACACCGGCCCGTCCGAGCCGTCCTGGCCGTCGCCCGGAGCACCACCGTCGACCGGCTGCAGCCGCAGGTCCCCGAACTGCACGGCGTCGAGCTGGACCGTCACCTCGTGCGGGTCGTGCGTGTGCGCGACCTCGTCGGGGTCCTCCTGCCACGGGTCGCGGACGGGTGCGGGTACGGGTACGGGTGCGGGTACGGGTGCGGGTACGGCTGCGGGTGTGGCCGCTGCTCCGGAACCGCTCCCGGCCGCACCGCCAGCGGCGGACGGCTCGTCACGATCCGGCGCGGGCCTCGCCCATATGTCGCGGCGGAACGCCTTCAGGTCACTGTCGAAGGACTTCGGCCGTACGTCGTCGGTGGTGGCCTTCGCCCATACGTCCTTGCCCACGGCCTTCGCTTCTACGCCGTTGCCGGCGGCCTTCGCGAGGATGCCGTTGCCGTCCGCCTTCGCCAGAACGTCGTTGCCGTCCGCCCTCGCCAGAACGTCGCTCGCGGCGCTCCGCGCGGCGTCCCCCAGGCCGTCGTGGCCCGCCTCCCGAGGAGCCGGTATTCCGTCGTCGCCGGCCCTCCGAGCGGATCGGGCGTCGGCGACGACCTCACGTCGTCCGGTTTCCGCGAACGCCTGAGTGCTGCCCCCCGTCACCGGTGAGCCCTGGGTCGCGGATGCCACCTCGGGCCATTCCGGTTGGGCGTCTTCCCGCCACTTTTTCACTTGCGCATTTCCCCCCACGGGACAGTTCCGGGTGCGCGTGCGACATCGAGCACCCGTCGGCCGAACCGGGCCCCCACCCGGTCCGCGCGCCCCCAGTACCACACGGTGCTCAGGCCGTCGAATGTATCGCACGTGAGGGAGGCGTGGTCGCGATGTGCCAATTGTGCGCACTCGTCATGTCCACGCCGATGGCTGAAATCCGCCCGCTGAAAGGGCCGCCCGAACCGCCCTTCCCCGGTGCCGAGTTGCGCGCGCACCCATCGAAGGGCATCGAATCCAGGGCCCACCGGCCCCTTTCGCCCCACGGGTGAGACCGGCGACAACGGGGCGGTATCGGCGAGGGGCGACGGCACCGTTCCCGGCATGGCCGGAAAACCCACCACGGCGAGGACCGGCGTCCGCGTCTTGGCCATGATGTGCTGGAACTCCTCCACCCCGACGGTCATCGAAACCGGCGGCGCGACCTTCCAACTCCGCCTCCGCGAAGAGGAATCGGCCAGGTCGGTCCACTCCGGCGGCGCGGACAACCGGCTCCCGCATATACGCTCTCGACCGCCGACGCGTTCAGCGGCAACGGCCGCGAGCGGCGCCGGCGGGTGGCCCGACGGGCGAGGGCTCATGCGCCAACGCCCCGAAGCAATTCCCGCGCACCCCATTGACGCACCCACAGGGGGCACATACCTTCCCTCGTCGAAGCGCTTCGACGTCACGCATCGAATCGATTCGACGAATTCAGCGTGACGCCGCCCTGAAACCCATCCGACTCCCACTGGAGGCACTGGATGTTGACGGCACGAAGGCGTGTGGTGGCGACGGCGGTGGTCCTGACCGGATCACTGCTGCTGGCCTCCTGCGGTGACTCGGACAGCGGCTCCTCCGACGGCAAGACCCTCCGGCTCTGGCACTACGAGGCCCCGAACAGCGCGATGGGCGTCGCCTGGGCCGAGGCCATCAAGGAGTTCGAGGCGACCCACCCGGGCGTGCAGGTGAAGTTCGAGGAGAAGAGTTTCGAACAGATCCAGAAGACCGCCCAGATGGCCCTGAACTCCTCCGACGCCCCGGACATCCTGGAGTACAACAAGGGCAACGCGACGGCGGGCCTGCTCTCCAAGCAGGGCCTGCTGACCGACCTGACCGCCGCGGCGACGAAGCGCGGCTGGGACAAGAAGCTCAGCGCGGGCGTGCGCACGACGAGCGTGTACGACGCCAACGGCGTGATGGGCTCCGGCAAGTGGTACGGCGTGCCCAACTACGCCGAGTACACGATGGTCTTCTACAACAAGGCCCTTTTCGCCAAGTACAAGATCGCCGAGCCGAAGACGTTCGGCGAACTGACCGCCGCGATGGACACCTTCGTCAAGAACGGCGTCACCCCGCTCGCCAACTCCGGCGGCGAGTACATAGCCCAGCAGTACGTCTACCAGCTGGCCCTGTCGAAGGCCGACCGCTCCTGGGTCGACGCCTACGAGCTGTACAAGGGCAAGACCGACTTCCACGACGCGGCCTGGACGTACGCGGCGGACACCTTCGCCGACTGGGTGAAGAAGGGCTACATCGGCAAGAACACCAGCGGCGCCACGGCCGAGCAGGCCGGTGTCTCCTTCCTCCAGGGCAAGGCGCCGATCCTGTTCTCCGGCAGTTGGTGGTACGGCCGCTTCCAGGACGAGGCGAAGTTCGACTGGGGCACCACCCTGTGGCCCGACTCGAACCTCACCCTCGGCTCCGGCGGCAACCTGTGGGTGGTCCCCAAGAACGCGAAGAACAAGGACCTCGCCTACGACTTCATCGACATCACCATGTCGAAGAAGATCCAGAACCTCCTCGGCAACAAGGGCGGCGTCCCGGTCGCGGCCGACGCCTCCGCCATCACGGACGCGAAGTCCAAGGAGCTCATCGCCAACTTCAACACCCTGTCCGGCCGTGACGGCCTGGCCTTCTACCCCGACTGGCCCGTCGCCGGCTTCTACGACGTCCTCGTCTCCGAGACCCAGAAGCTGATCACCGGCAGCGAGAAACCGGACGCCTACCTGGACGCCCTGCAGAAGGCGTACGACAAGGGCGCGCCGAAGCAATGACGGTGACCGTCGAACGGGACGCGCGGGTGGTCGGCAAGGACCACGGTTCCCGGCCCTCGCGCCGCCCCCGCACCTCGTACGCACTGTTCCTGCTCCCCGGGATCCTCGCCTTCCTCGCGGTCGTCGTCCTGCCCTTCGTGATGAACACGTATGTGAGCTTCACCGACTGGCAGGGCGTGGGCAGCCCGACGTGGTCCGGGCTCGCCAACTACCGGGAGCTGATGGACGACTCCGAGTTCTGGGCGTCCTTCCGGCACAGCCTGTTCATGGTCGTCGCGATGGCGGCCGTACCGACGGTGATCGGTCTCGTCCTGGCGGCCGCGCTGTTCGACTACGTCGGCAAGCACTTCGGCAGCAGGGTGGCCGCCGTGCTGCGCGCCTGTTTCTACCTTCCGCAGGTGCTGCCGATCGCGGTCGCGGGCATCGTCTGGAGCTGGATCCTGGCGCCCGACAACGGCTCGCTCAACGCCCTGCTGAACGCGGTCGGTCTCGGGTCCTGGCAGCAGGACTGGCTGGGCGACCCCGACATCGCGCTCTACAGCGTGATGGGCGTGATGGTGTGGGTGCAGATCGGCTTCCCGCTGGTGGTGTTCATGGCCGGGCTGCAGCGCGTCGACCCGCAGCTGTACGAGGCGGCAGAGCTGGACGGGGCCGGCTGGTGGCGCCGCTTCTGGCACATCACGCTGCCGCAGATCCGCCCGGAGACCTATGTCGTGCTCACCTGGTGCTCGATCGCCGCGCTGAAGGTGTTCGGCGCGGTGTACGTCCTGACCAAGGGCGGGCCGGGCGGTGCGACGAACGTCCCCTCCTACTTCTCGTTCACCACGTTCTTCGAGAAGACCCAGGTCGGCTACGGCGCCGCGATCTCCACCGTCCTGACCGTGATCATCCTCGCCCTCTCGCTGGTCGGGCTGAAGCTGCAGACCCGCGCGGAGGACGCGGAGGAAGGGGCGCGCGCATGACCGCCGTCCGTCGCTATCCGGTGCTGGTGGCCCTGTGCCTCGCCGCGCTCTTCATGATCGTCCCGTTCCTGATCGTGGCGGTCAACGCCATCAAGTCGCCCGCGGAGTACTCCCAGAACGGGCCACTGAGCCTGCCCGACGGCCTGTACCTGGACGGTCTGAAGGACTTCTGGGAACGCGTGGACTACAGCCAGAAGCTCGTCAACTCGGTACTGATCAGCGGTTCGGTCGCCCTCCTGGCGACGGTCCTGTCCGTCCTGAACGCGTACGCGATCGGCGTCGGCCGCATCAAGGGCCGCACCTGGGTCCTGGCCTTCTTCGTCCTCGCGAACATGCTGCCGCAGGAGGCGCTGGTCTACCCGGTCTACTACCTGAGCAAGGAAGTGGGCCTGTACGACACCCGGCTGAGCGTGATCATCGTCTTCACGGTGATCCAGGCGGCCTTCGGCACGTACCTGCTGTCCTCGGTCCTCGGCCAGTTCCCCCGCGAGATCATCGAGGCCGCCCGGATCGACGGCGCCGACAAGTGGCAGGTCCTGTGGCGGATCGTCGTCCCGGTCAGCCGCCCGACCCTCGGCGTGCTGCTGGTCTTCTTCTTCATCTGGACCTGGAACGAGTTCCTGCTCCCCCTGGTCATGCTGATCTCCAACGACAACCAGACCGTGTCGGTGGCCCTCGGCGTCCTCCAGGGCCAGCGCCTGATGGACGCCACGATGACCAACGCGGCGGCCCTGCTCGGCGTGCTCCCCGCCATCGTCTTCTTCCTCGTCTTCCAGCGGACCCTCACCCGCGGCATCGCCGTGGGTGCCGTGAAGTAAGGACCCCCCACATGAAGTTCACCGACGGCTACTGGCTGCTGCGCGAGGGCGTCACCGCGGCCCACCCGGTCGAGGTCCTCGATGTCACCGCCACGGACGGCACGCTCGACATCCACGCGCCGACCCAGCCCATCCGCCACCGCGGCGACCTGCTGAAGGGACCGGTCGTGACGATCAGCGCACACGCCCCGATGCCCGACGTCATCGGCGTCACCTTCACCCACTTCGAGGGCGAGCAGCCGCGGGGGCCCGAATTCGAAGTCCAGCGGGAGGACTTCGCCGTCCACACGGAGTACGACGAGGAACACGCGACCCTGACCTCCGGCATGCTGTCCGTCCGGGTCTCGCGCACCGGCCCCTGGCACGTCGACTTCCTCGCCGGCGGCCGTCTGCTGACCAGCAGCGGCCCCAAGGGCATGGGCATCATGCGGGACGCGAGCGGGGCCCACTACCTGCGCGAGCAACTGGGCCTCGGAGTGGGGACGAGCGTCTACGGACTCGGCGAACGCTTCGGCCCGCTGGTCAAGAACGGCCAGGTCGTCGACATCTGGAACGCCGACGGCGGCACGGCCACCGAACAGGCCTACAAGAACGTCCCCTTCTACCTCACGGACGCCGGCTACGGCGTCTTCGTCGACCACCCGGGCAAGGTCAGCTTCGAGGTCGGCTCGGAGACGGTGTCACGGGTCCAGTTCAGCGCCGAGACACAGCAGCTGACGTACTACGTCATCCACGGCCCGACCCCGAAGGACATCCTGCGCAAGTACACCGCCCTCACCGGCCGCCCGGCCCTCCCGCCCGCCTGGTCCTTCGGGCTGTGGCTGTCGACGTCCTTCACGACGTCGTACGACGAGGAGACCGTGACGTCCTTCATCGAAGGCATGCGGGAGCGCGAACTCCCGCTCTCCGTCTTCCACTTCGACTGCTTCTGGATGCGCGAGTTCAACTGGTGCGACTTCGAGTGGGACCCGCGGGTCTTCCCCGACCCGGCGGGGATGCTGACCCGGCTGAAGGCGAAGGGCCTGCACGTCTGCGTGTGGATCAACCCATACATCGCCCAGCGGTCGCCGCTGTTCGCGGAGGGCAAGGCGCTCGGACACCTGCTGAAGCGCCCCGACGGGAGCGTCTGGCAGTGGGACCTGTGGCAGCCGGGCATGGCGCTCGTCGACTTCACCAGCCCGGCGGCCCGCGACTGGTACGCCTCCAAGCTGGAGGCACTGCTCGCGCAGGGCGTCGACTGCTTCAAGACCGACTTCGGCGAGCGGGTGCCGGTCGACGTGGCGTGGTCCGACGGCTCCGACCCGGAGCGGATGCACAACTACTACACCTACCTCTACAACCGCACCGTCTTCGACGTGCTGCGCAAACACCGGGGCGAGGGCGAGGCGGTCGTCTTCGCCCGGTCGGCGACCGTCGGCAGCCAGCGCTTCCCGGTGCACTGGGGCGGCGACTGCGAGGCGACGTACGAGTCGATGGCCGAGTCGCTGCGCGGCGGGCTCTCGCTGGGGCTCTCCGGGTTCGGCTACTGGAGCCACGACATCGGCGGCTTCGAGGGGACGCCGACGCCGGCGCTGTTCAAGCGGTGGCTGGCCTTCGGGCTGCTGTCCTCGCACAGCCGCCTGCACGGATCGTCGTCGTACCGCGTGCCGTGGCTGTTCGACGAGGAGGCCGTGGACGTGCTGCGGCTGTTCACGCGGCTGAAGCTGCGGCTCATGCCGTATCTGTACGAGGCCGCACGCACCGCCCACACCGAGGGCGTACCGATGATGCGGGCGATGATCCTGGAGTTCCCGGACGATCCCGGGTGCGCGCATCTGGAACGGCAGTACATGCTCGGCCCTGACCTGCTCGTCGCGCCGGTGTTCAGCGACGAGGGCGACGTGTCGTACTACGTGCCCGAGGGCACCTGGACCCACTTCCTGACCGGGGAGACCGTGACCGGGCCGCGCTGGGTGCACGAGCGGCACGGGTTCCTGAGCGCGCCGCTGCTGGTGCGCCCGGGGGCGGTGATCCCGGTCGGTGCGGTGGACGACCGGCCCGACTATCCGCACGCCGACGGGGTCACGCTGCGGACCTACGGCATCGAGCGCGGCGCCCAGGTGACCGTGCGGGTCGCAGACGTGACCTTCACCGTCGTACGGGAGGGCGATCTGCTCCGGGCGTCCTGCAGCGATCCCGCCGCGCCGTGGGGGCTGGCCGGCGGGGAGCGCGAGGTACGGGCGCAGGCCGGGACCGGGTTCCTGACGGTGGAGCAGGGCTGATGGTCAAGATCACCGATGTGGCGCGGCACGCCGGGGTCTCCCCCAGCACCGTCTCGTACGTCATCAGCGGCAAGCGCCCGATCTCCGACGAGACCCGGCGGCGGGTCGAGGAGGCCATCCGCCGGCTCGGCTACCGCCCGCACGCCGGCGCCCGGGCGCTGGCCAGCAGCAAGTCGAACGTCCTGGCACTGGTCGTCCCGCTGCGTGCGGGGATCCACGTACCGGTCGTCATGCAGTTCGCGGTGTCCGTGGTGACCACCGCCCGCAAGCACGACCACGACGTGCTGCTGCTGACCCAGGAGGAGGGCGAGGAGGGACTGCGGCGGGTCGCGGACACGTCCCTCGTGGACGCGCTGATCGTGATGGACGTGCAGTTGCAGGACCCCCGGCTGCCGTTGCTGCGTTCGCTGGAGCGTCCGTCGGTGATGATCGGGTTCCCCACCGACTTCGACGGTCTCACCTGCATCGACCTCGACTTCAAGGCGGCGGGCGAGGCCTGTGTGGAGCATCTGGCCCGGCTGGGACATCGGGTGGTGGCCCTCGTCGGGTCGCCGCCGGAGGTGTACGTGCGCGGGACGGCGTTCGCCCAGCGGGTGGTGCAGGGCTTCACGGCCGCCGCCGACCGCAGCGGGCTCGCCTCCTCCGTCCACCCCTGCGAGGCCGCTCCCGCCGCCGCCCGCCGGGTCGCCGAGCGACTCCTGCGGGAACAGCCCGCGCTGACCGGGGTCGTCGTCCACAACGAGCCGGTCCTCGAACCGCTCATCGACGCCTTCGAACAGCTCGGACTGCGCGTGCCCGGCGATCTGTCGGTCACCGCCATCTGCCCCGACGAGCTCGCCGAGTCCGTCCGCGTCCCGGTCACCTCGGTCGCCCTGCCGTCCGCCGAGGTGGGCGAGCAGGCGGTGGAGCTGCTGATGCGGAAGCTGGGCGGGGACGACGTGCCGGAGGCGACGCTGCTGGCGCCCCGGCTGACGGAACGCGCGAGCACGGCACCACGCAACGCGTGAACGCACCTTTTTATCTGGCCCTGGTCGCATATCTGCCCCTGATCGCATATCTGGCCCTAGTCGAAGGAGCCGCGTCATGAAAGGCAAGAGAAGAAGGCCCAGAACCACACTCGTCCTGGCCCTCGCCCTGATCGCGGGACTCGGCGCCACGGTCCCCGCCCACGCGGACGACCCGGCGTACCCCTTCCGCAACCCGGACCTCCCCGTCGACCAGCGCGTCGACGACCTCCTGAACAGACTGACTCAGGCCGAGAAGATCTCCCTCCTCCACCAGCACCAGCCCGCGATCCCCCGTCTCGGCGTCCAGTCCTTCCGCACCGGCACCGAGGCCCTGCACGGCGTCGCCTGGCTCGGCGAGACCACCGTCTTCCCGCAGGCCGTCGGGCTGGCCTCCACCTGGGACCCGGAGCTGATGGAGCAGGTCGGCTCGGCGGTCGGCGACGAGGCACGCGGCTTCCAGCAGGAACGCCCGGACGGCTGGGGCCTGAACCTCTGGGCCCCGGTGGTGAACCTCCTCCGCGACCCGCGCTGGGGCCGCAACGAGGAGGGCTACAGCGAGGACCCGGAGCTCACCGGCGCGATGTCGACGGCGTACGGCGAGGGCCTGACGGGCGGCGACCCGGACCACCTCAAGACGGCCCCGACCCTGAAGCACTACCTGGCCAACAACAACGAGTGGCACCGCACGACCACCTCCTCCGACCTGCGCCCGCGCGTGGCGAAGGAATACGACGAGGCCGCCTTCAAACCGGCGATCGAGGCGGACGCGGCGACGGGCGTGATGTCCTCGTACAACCTGGTCAACGGCCGCCCGAACACGGTGAACCCGGATCTGGACGACGTCGTACGGTCGTGGTCCTCACGCGATCTGCTGAACGTCACCGACGCCTTCGCGCCCGGCAACCTCCCCGGCGACCAGAAGTACTACCCCAGCCTCGCCGAAGCCGACGCGGCAGCCCTCAAGGCGGGCATCGACAGCTTCACGGACAACGGCTCGGACTCCGGCCCGACGGTTACGGCGATCAACTCGGCTTTGCAGCAGGGCCTGTTGCAGCAGTCGGACATCGACACGGCCGTGTCCCATGTGCTGTCCGTCCGTGTCCGCCTGGGCGAGTTCGACCCGGGCGGCGGCAAGTACGGCTCGATCGACAAGTCCGTCGTCAACAGCCCGGCCCACCAGAAGCTGGCGCGCAAGGCGGCGGCCGAGGGTGCGGTGCTGCTGAAGAACTCCGGCGCGCTGCCGCTGAAGAAGTCGGCGAAGAACGTGGCCGTGGTCGGTCCCCTCGCCGACACCCTCTACACCGACTGGTACTCGGGCACGCTGCCGTACGCCGTCACCCCTGCCGAGGGCATCGCGGCCAAGCTCGGCACGGACGTGACCGGCAGCGAGGGCGTGGACCGCATCGCGCTGAAGGACACGGCGACGGGGAAGTACGTCACGGCCGGAACGGGTGCGGCCGGCGCGGCGCTGCGGGAGAGCGCCGTCGAGCCGGGCACGGAGACACAGTTCGATGTCTTCGACTGGGGCTCGGGAGTCGTGACACTGCGCTCGGCGGCCAACGGCAAGTACGTGGGCTACAACTGGTCCGGATTCGTCAACGACCAGGTCCAGCCGAACGGCTGGTTCGTCCAGCAGCAGTTCAAGCTGGAGCGGCAGGACGACGGCACGTACCTGCTCCGCTACGCGGGCTACGAGACCGAGGAGTCCTGGTGGGGCAACCCGGTCTACCTGGGCCCGACGGACGCTGACGGCACACTCGGCCTGGTGGCGAAGGACCAGGCGGCGCACTACACGAAGGACGTCGTCCGCAGCGGCGTGGACGAGGCCGTGGCCGCGGTGAAGGGCAAGGACACCGCGGTGGTGGTGGTCGGCTCGAACCCGTCGATCAACGGCCGCGAGGCCCACGACCGCACCGACATGGCCCTGGCCCCGTCACAGGAGGCCGTGGTCAAGGCGGTCCGGGCGGCGAACCCGAACACGGTCGTGATCGTCGAGAACAGCTACCCGACGACGCTGGGGTCCCTGGAGAAGGAGGTCCCGGCGGTCCTCTGGACGTCCCACGCCGGCCAGGAGACGGGCAACGCGCTCGCCGACGTCCTGTACGGCGACGTGAACCCGTCCGGCCGCCTGACCCAGACCTGGTACAGGTCGGAGTCGGACCTCCCGTCGATCCTCGACTACGACATCATCAAGTCCGACCGCACGTACCAGTACTTCAAGGGCCAGGCACTCCACCCCTTCGGCTACGGCCTGTCGTACACGACGTTCCGCTACGGCGACCTGAAGCGGGTGAACGGCGGCTACGAGGTGAAGGTCACGAACACCGGCAGCCGGGCGGGCGACGAGGTCGTGCAGCTGTACGTCCACCAGCGGATCTCGCGCGACAAGCAACCGCTGAAGCAGCTGAAGTCGTTCGAGCGGGTGTCGCTGAAGCCGGGCCAGACGAAGACGGTCCGCCTGAAGCTGGCACGGCAGGACCTGGCCCACTGGGACGTGACGCGCTCGAAGTGGGTCGTGGAGACCGGCACCTACGACGTCATGGCGGGCGCGTCCTCCACGGACATCCGCACCCGCACGACCTGGCAGGTGAAGGGCGAGACGATCCCGCCTCGCGACCTCTCGAAGGCGACGCGCGCCGAGAACTTCGACGACTACGACGGCATCCGCCTGGTCGACGAGTCCAAGGCTCGTGGCACGGCGGTGGGCTCGACGTCCGACGGCGCGTGGCTGAAGTTCGCGGACACACGGCTGGGCACGGGTGTCTCCGAGTTCAGCGCACGCGTCGCCGGGACGTCGCCGGGCACGGTCGAGGTACGGCTGGGCTCACCGACGGGCACGCTGGTGGGCACGGCGCGGTTCGGCGGGACGACATCGCCGTACGAGTACGCGACGGTGACCGCGGACCTGACGGCGGCGGCGAAGGGCCGAACGGACGTGTACCTGGTGCTGAGCGAAGGGCTGCGGCTGTCGACCTTCACCCTCCGCTAACCGCTGTCCGCGTACCGGCTCAGCCGAGCCCCCAGGCCCGCCCGAGCCGGTACGCGGCACACAGGTTCACGTCGAGGATGTAGGCCCCGGCGGTCCCGCACTGCTCACTCCCGCTGCCCGGGTCGACGGGCTGCCCGTGCCCCATACCGGTGATGCCGTACGTCTCGACGACGGCCTTCCCACCGGCGTCCTTGAAGACCTGGTGGGGATAGCCGGCGACGGTGTCGCTGAGGTCGGCGACCTGATCGGCGCCGTGCACGTTGGTCCACTGCTTCATCAGGTCGGTCATGTTGACGGGCTTCACCGTGTAGTCGGAGGTTCCCTGAAAGACGGTGAGCGTCGGCCAGGGCCCGCCGTACCCGGGCCGGGCGGCCCGCACACGGTCACCCCACTGCTGCGCGGTCTGCGTCGCCCCGACGTACATGCACACGTACGGCGACCAGGCGGCCTGCGCACACCCGTAGGGCAGCCCGGCGACGATCCCGCCCGCCGCGAACTTCTCCGGATAGTCCGCCATCATCACGGCGGTCATGCCACCGCCGGCGGACAGCCCGGTGACGTACACGCGGGACGCGTCCCCCGACACGTCGGCGAGCTGCCGGTCGACCATCTGCGCGACGGACGCGGCCTCGCCCTGGCCGCGCTCCATGTCCCCGCTCTGGAACCAGTTGAAGCAGCTGGAGATGTTGTTGCCGGTGCTCTGCTGTGGCAGCAAGACGGAGAACCCCCACCGCTCGGCAAGCTGGATCCACCCACTGCCGGTGCCGTATCCGGAGGCGTTCTGGGTGCATCCGTGCAGCGCGACGACGACGGGCCGCCCGGCGGGCAACCCGTCGGGGACGTACCGGAACATCCGCAGCGCCCCGGGGTTGGACCCGAACCCGGTGACCTCCTGGAGGGAGGCGGCGTGGGCCCTGCCGGGTGTGAGGAAGGCGGCGATCAGGGCGAAGAGGAGGGCCCCGAGGACGGTGATACGACGGCTTGCGGCTCTGGTCTGGGTCATGGGGAGGGACGGTAGGAACGCTTACGTCCCGCCGATATGGGGTGTCGCACCATATCGGTGGCGCGGCCTGTGGGGCGATGCGCCGAGGGACGGCGCGGCGCCGACGGTTGGCAGCACTGGGCGGTCGCCGACGTCAAACGTGTTGATGTGCACAGATCGCGGCACGCACCCGAGCCGCCTGGTCGCGCACGGTCGCAGACTGCATCGGAAGTAGTCCCTCGGTCGCGCCCCTCTCCCTGCCACCACAAGCCCGGCAGAGACCTCCCGGCAGGGCTTCCGGACGGCCGGGCACGCCGCAGTCGGTGCACTCCATCAGCAACCGGGGCGTTCGAGGCGCGGAGGGCTCAAAGGTGGTGGGCTCGGGAGGCAGCTTGCTGACGAGCCTGCTCCGGACGAACGCCAGAGGTGAGTGCACCTGCTCGGGAAGGCCGGCGATGAGGACGCGCGTCAGCTGGTCGGGAGTCGCGCCCCTGGCCAGCCACTCGGCGGCCAGGTTTTCCAGGGCGGCGCAGTCGCCGGAAGACAGCGCCAGGCGCGGCTCGCGTAGGCCGAGGCGGGCGAGGGTTACATACGAGGTGGATGGCGGCTGGAGACCCTCGGGTTCGGTGACGACGGGCGCTTCGACCAGCGCTTCGACAGGCTGCTCGGGCATCGTCGCGTCAC
The DNA here is from genome assembly GCF_040782645.1 of Streptomyces sp. HUAS ZL42. GTDB lineage: Bacteria > Actinomycetota > Actinomycetes > Streptomycetales > Streptomycetaceae > Streptomyces. The sequence goes on along the minus strand of NZ_CP160403.1, from coordinate 5,855,548 downwards.
CGTCGAGGAATCGGGCCCACCATTCGTTGTCACGTGCGGTGCGGGACCAGTAGGTGTGAAAGACCCACCGCGTGCCGGTGCCTGCCTCACCGTCACTCGGTACGACACGACGGCGAACCCGGCGCAGATGTCCGGCTGTGCCGAGTTCGTTGAGCGCGGAGCGGACGGCCTGCTGACCGTAGAGGGGCTGCGCCTTGGCGATGGTCTTGGCGTCCATCGCCGCGTTCTCGCAGAGGCGGTCGAGGAGGCTTGCGAGATACGCCTCACGGGCGGGGAGATGGCCGAAGTCGCCGGGCCTCGGCGGCAGCTGGTCGGGCGCGGAGCGCTTGCCGTAGCCGGGCTTGGCCATGGGATGCGCTGCAAGGGGAGGCAGGGCGGCGCTAGAGTTTTCGCAAGCCACGAGATCGGTCCGTTCGATCTTGGGGTGAGACCCCGGCGGGTGCTGCTAACACCCGACCGGGGTTGTTTGTGGCCGCGAACGCTAGACGGTGGCAACGGTGTGTCGCAAGCCGATCACGAATAGTCATGTCGGCTGGTGCGCATGCCCGTTGGGGCGTGGGGAGGGCGGGAGGGTGGGTTGAGTCTTTCCGCCCATTCCTTGCAAAAGGAGCTCGGGTCTCGGAGCCCGAAGCCCGGGGCTCAGGCCTCTCGGGAGGCGTAGGCGAGGAAGGCGGTCCAGGCGTCGGCGGGGACGGTGAAGCGGGGGGATCGAGTGCCGAGCTTCGAGTCTCGGACGTGGATGGTGTGGGGGCAGACGGCAACTTCGAGGCAGGCGCCGCCCGAGGAATCGCTGTAGCTGGACTTGAACCACGACAGCTCGGCGCTCATAGCTCCTCCGCCAACTTCCTGATGAATCGGGCAGACTCCTCAACGCTAAGCGCCTGCGAGCGGATCACGCCATAGCGTTGCGCGAGCGCGCTGATCTTGTCGCCATCAGCGTAGAGCGCCCCCGTCTCCTGCGCCTCCACATGCGCGTACACGTCGTGCTCGGCAGTCTCCACAAGAATGAGCGCTCCACTGAGCGCCACGGTGGGGGCAAGCGCGAATGGCAGCACCTGAAGCGTCACATTGCGCAGCTCGCCAACTTCCAACAGGTGCTCAAGCTGCCTCCGCATCACGCCCTGGTCGCCGACGGCAGCCCTCAACGCCGCCTCGTGCATGACGAAGGTGAAGTGCGTCAGCGGCTTTCTGACCAGCTTCTCCTGCCGCTTCAACCGGGCTGCCACCCGTTCTTCCACGGTCTCCTCATCCAGCGGGGGACAGTCGTTGGAGATCAGCTCCGCCGCGTAATCCTTGGTCTGCAGCAGGCCTGGAACCAGCAAGGGCTCGTACCACTGCACCGTGATCGCCTCAGCCTCCACCAACACGTACTGCTGCGTACGCCGGGGAAATGGTTCCGGCTTCAGGAACTCATGTGCGGCCACCAACTTGCCCCGAGCCCCACACAGTTGATCCGCAACCTGAAGGAGCCGCAGCGTGGGCCGACGCCTCCCGCACTCCATCGACTTCACGTACTCGTAGTCGTAACCGGCCTCCGCGGCCAGAGCCTGCCGGCCAACCCCCGCCTCCTCCCGCCACAACTTGATCTGCCCGCCGCAGTACCGCCAGTTCTGCTGCGCCTGCTGGGACTCCCCGGAAGCCACCGCACCCACTCGCTTCCCACCGCCACACCGTGTACAAGCACGCTGTGTACCCACTCCGCCACTCCCCGAGATTACGCGCCAACCACCAGCCTGATCGCAGCAAATGACGGAGAACCACACGCAAGGAACGAAGCACGCATGGCCGAGGACATCGAGTGGCAGCTGCCCCGACACGCCCGAAGCGTGGGCCGGGCCCGAACCCTCCTCCGCGAACAGGCCACCTCCTGGAAGCTCCCGGACGAGGTGACGGAGACCGCCGTACTGCTGCTCAGCGAGCTGATGACGAACGCGTACCGTCACGCGAAGGTCTCCCCCGGCCGCGAGATCCGCACCCGCTGCATCCTGGAAACCGACCGCCTCCGAATCTCGGTCACCGACGCGAACGACATCCTGCCGACACCACGGGAACCATCGTCCGACGACGAATCTGGCCGGGGCCTCACACTCGTGGCCGCACTCGCCGACACCTGGGGCATGAACCCACGCCCGCACGGCATCGGCAAGACGGTCTGGTTCGAACTGCACGCTGCCGCGCGATAGCCGAACCAGCACGAAGCAAGGGGCCGAGCAGCCATACCGGACCGCGTCAGGATGTCGTTCGGCGGCAATCCGTGATGTACGCAGGGGCGGGATCCGCCACGGCCGTGCCGACAGCCTGGACGACCGCTCCGTCGGGAACTGGGCGATGTCGTGCCGCGCCCCAGGAGCGACGACAACGTCTCCCCCGTTCATGCGGCGAGGCGGTCGGAGACCGTGTCCGGCGCCGGACACCTTGCGCTCCGGCGCCCGCTAAGACGTCATCTCATTTGGCTGGGTAAGCTGCCGGTCGTGGCAGGGATCGTTGAGCGGCTGGTGCCGGACGAGTTGTGGGACATGTTCCAGCGTGTGGTGCCGGAAGCGCCATCGCGGCCTCAGGGGGTGGCCGACGTCGGCATGGCGACCGCGAAGTGCTGGCCGCAATCGTCTTCGTGGCGACCTCGGGCTGCACGTGGCAGCAGTTGCCGTCCGCATCGTTCGGGCCATCGGGTGCGACGGCCCACCGACGATTCACCGAGTGGACGAAGGCCCGCGTGTGGGCAAAACTCCACCGCCTGGTCCTCGACGAACTCGGCTCCCGCGGCGAGTTGGACTGGTCCCGCTGCGCGATCGACTCGGTGAACATGCGGGCCCTCAAAAAGGGGAGCTGACAGGCCCGTATCCTGTCGATCGAGGCAAGTACGGCTCAAAGATCCACCTGATCACCGAGCGGACCGGTCTGCCCCTGTCCGTCGGGATCTCCGGGGCGAACCTGCACGACAGCCAGGCGCTGATCCCGCTGGTGAAGGGGATACCGCCGATCCGCTCGCGGCGCGGACGCCGACGGCGCAGACCGGCAAAGCTCCACGCCGACAAGGGATACGACTACGACCACCTCCGGCGATGGTTACGTGGGCGCGGCATCCGGCACCGTATCGCCCGCAAAGGCATCGAGTCCTCAACCCGACTGGGCCGCCACCGCTGGACCATAGAACGCACGATGTGCGCCACGAGGCGCTCTGTTTGTATTCCCGGCTGAGCCGGGAGGAACTCGGAAGGAGGTTCCTGGGCCAATGACTTACCTGATGCCGAAAGGCGGAGGGGACAAAAGCATGTCAGGAAACCAGTGACCGGGCTCAGTTGTCGGGGACGGTGTGCTGGGTGGCCCGCGCGATATGGCGAAGACTGAATTGTTTGAAGCCCAATCTCCAGCAGATGCAAGTTCCCATCCGCCGGAAAGACAGCTGTAACCGGCGCCGCGTTCTGCACCAGGTTTCTATAGTTGGCCGGTGCACCTCCGGAGCGCGGAGCGATGCCCAGCGAGGGCATTCAAGGAGATGAGTGGGACGCCTACGTCGCGCTATGACGTACAGCAGAGACGAACGTGGGATCGCCTACGGGACGCGAGTCCTATGGCGACGGAGGTCCCGTAGTAGTCGCCGGAGCAACGCCCGGCCAGGGAGGACGGGAAAGCCGTCCGCAGGGCGAAGGGGACCAGGTGGTTCGGACACCCGAGGATCCGGGAGGTATGCGAAATGCAGAGCGCCGCAACGGTGCTGGGTGTCCTGCGTGAACGCGGCAGGCGTGGTCTGCCGTGCAGTGAACTGTATCGACAGCTGTTCAACCTGCAGTTGTATCTGTTGGCCTACGGACGCATCTACGCCAACCATGGCGCGATGACGCCCGGGGTCACGCCGGAAACCGTGGACGGCATGTCGCAGCGGAAGATAGCCCGGATTATTGAGGCGATGCGTCACGAGCGTTACCGCTTCCGTCCGGTCCGGCGCGTCCATATCCCGAAGAGAAATGGGAAGATGCGTCCGCTGGGGCTACCGACCTGGTCGGACAAGCTCGTTGGTGAAGTCGTGCGCCTCCTGCTGGAAGCGTATTACGAGCCGACGTTCTCCGACCGCTCGCACGGATTTCGCCCCCGGCGTGGCTGCCATACCGCTTTGCGGGAGGTGTCCCACACCTGGACCGGGACAGCCTGGTTCATCGAGGGTGACATCGCCGACTGCTTCGGCAGTCTGGACCACCAGGTCCTTCTGACGATTCTCGGCGAGAAGATCCGTGACCAGCGGTTTCTGCGGCTGGTGCGGAATATGCTGACAGCCGGATATCTGGAGGACTGGAGGTGGGGAGCCACGCTCTCCGGGGCGCCGCAGGGCGGAGTGGCCTCCCCGATCCTGTCCAACATTTACCTGCACAAGTTGGACGAGTTCGTAGAGACAGTACTGATTCCGGAGTACACCCGAGGGGAACGTCGGGCCCGTAACCCGGCGTATTTGGAGTTACAGAGTCTGCTGCGGACAGTCCGTCAACACGGCGACCGACCTCTGGCTCGTGCCGTGCGTCGACGGATGACCAGTCTGCCGAGTTCGGACCCGAATGATCCGCACTACCGGAGGCTGCGTTACACCCGCTACGCGGACGATCATCTCCTTGGTTTCACCGGACCAAGAGTCGAGGCCGAGCAGATCAAGCAACGCCTGGCAGCGTTCTTGCATGATGAACTCAAGCTGGAACTCTCCCAGGAGAAGACGCTGATCACTCATGCCCGTACCGGGGCAGCGAGGTTCCTCGGCTATGAGATCACGGTCCAGCACAACGACACGAAGAAGACCGGCCGTTACCGGCGTGTCAACGGACAGATCGCTCTCCGTGTCCCTCGGGACGTGATCAAAGCCAAATGCGTGCCCTATCTCGCCCGCGGAAAGCCCGCGAAGCGAAAGGACCTCGTCAACAGCACCGATCACGCGATCGTTGCCACGTTCGGGGCCGTTTACCGGGGCATCGTCCAGTACTACCTGCTCGCCGGGGATGTCTCCCGGCTGCACCGTCTGCGCTGGGTCATGGAGACGTCCATGCTCAAGACCCTTGCAGCAAAGCACCGTTCGACCGTGCCGAAGATGGCCGCCAAGCACAAGACCAGAATCGACACGGACCACGGTCTCCGCATTTGTTTCGAGGCCCGAATCGAGCGGGAGCATAGGAAGCCGCTGGTGGCACGGTTCGGAGGAATCCCCCTCTATCGACAGCGGTCTGCGAAGATTGTGGACCGCCGGCCCGTCTGGGTGGACTATCCGCATAAAGAGCTGGTCACACGGCTCTTGGCGGACACCTGCGAGATCTGCGGGAGCACTGGTGATGTCACGGTGCATCACATCCGCGCCCTTGCCGACCTCTCTCATGCCGGATGGCCGCCGTCCGACTGGGCGCGCGTCATGCTCGACCGGCGCCGCAAAACGGTCGTGGCCTGCGACACCTGCCACGACCGCATCCACGAGGCACAGGCGGCCAGATCATTCACGCCGTGATCACTGGAGAGCCGGGTGATAGCGAAAGCGTCAAGCCCGGTTCGGCGGGAGGCCGCGAGGAAAAGGACCTGATCACAGGCACCTCGCCACGCGGCCGACCCAACGTCCTGGCTCGCCGGATGCCGCAGACTGCACCGCCGCTACGAGCGCAAAGCCGAACAGTTCCTGGCCTTCACCAGCATCGCCTGCACCCTCATCTGCTACCGCAGACTCACCAAATGAGATGACGTCTAAAGGCCTCAGCTCGCCTTCAGTCGCTGTCGCGCCTTGTCGCTCACCTGATCCCAAGGATGCTCGATCAGGGCCCGTAGGGCTGTGTCCGGAGTGCTCGGGTTGCCCGCCACGGACGATGCGACCGCGTCGCTTTCGTCCAGGGCCAGGTCTCCCAGCACATCCGGCGGTGTGTCCCGCCGACTGGCCACCTTGTCACGTACCCGCCAGTCGGCGTCCTGAGCCAACTGCCGGAGTACTTCCACCGGAACCGTGCGATTGAAGGCGACCCAGAACCGCATGTCCGGGTGCTCGGCGACGATCTCCCGCCATACCTCGACGGGTGCTTCGTCCCGCTTCAGGCGCTGGTAGTCCGCACCATTCCCACTTTCCCGGAGCTGGATAAATTCCGCTGCACTCTCGATCATTTCAGCACACCGACTTCAGATTCTTCCAGGGAATGAACATTCCGGTCTTACCCTTATGCTTTCCACTCATGAAGTCTCCGTGTTCGTCGGCGTCGGCGTACCATTCCAGGCCCTTCGACGTCTCTCGGTAAACCTTCCACGCAGAAGAGCCGTGTCCAGCTTTGTCCGGGCTCCACCAAAGGTAATTGCCCGCCGCGTCCTTGGCCTGCTTGTAGTAATTCGCTCCAAAGGGTCCACCACGCCTGATCTCCAAGGACTTACCGGGCGTGATCTTCCAGGGGCCACGTGTTTCGTCCCCGCCAGAATTGTGCACCAGTACCGGCGTGTTGCCCGCGACCACATAGTACGTGTGCAGGTCGTCAACGGTGAGATCGTAAGTGGTCTGCCGCTCGGTGAAGTACCGGGCCGCTGTGATGGTGACAGTAGTGCCCTTGGCAGTGCGCAGGGTCATGCCAGGCTTGAGGTCGCCGGCGTTGACCCAGTCACCCTGAGAGGGCGACCAGAAGGGGTGGGTGGTCGTCGCAATGACTGACGCGTTTTTACTTTCGTCATCGCCCGGATCGACCCCGACGGTGAGGTCGACGAAGTCCTTGTCGTCTTCCGTGACGATGGTGTCGATGACTTCGCGTGTTGCGGTCTTGCCGCTCGTTGGATCAGTGGCGACGATCTTGTCTCCGACCTGGACATCCTCGATGGGCTTGGTGGCGCCGTCAGCGAGGAGAACCTCGGTCCCGGATACGAAGCTGTGAACGAGGCATGAGCCGAGACGTGCGCCGACGGACTCCGCCTCCTCTCCCTTGCGGAGGAGCTTGGCGGCCTTGCCGATCTTGCCGAACGGGAGGACGCCTGCCATGGTCCACAGGCAGCCGCTGGTACTGCCGTGGGCGCAACGGACGGCGTCGTTGACGCCGGTAATTTCCAGGAGCAAGTCGGACGACGGGCGGACCCAGCCGAGCGCGTTGACGGATGCGCAGAGTTCCGATCCGGGGTCCATCCGGCACTGGCCTTCGGCCCAAACCGTGACCATGTAGGAGTAAGAGTTGTCGCCGTAGCCGGTGTATCCGCGTGCTCGGAGTTCCTCTTCTGTCGGAACCACGGTGCCTGCGACTACGACTCGCCCGGTGCCCGGGGATGTGCTTGAGCTGGTGTGGGCCGTGCCGCTCTTGCTGCTGCCACCAGTGGAGTAAATGGGCTCGCCGCTCTTGTTGTAACAGGCCGAGGTGGTGCAGCCGGGACCGTTGTGCTTTTTCGGGTGCCAGGCGCTATCAGGGTTGTTGACGCTGCAGCCGTCGCAGTACAGCCCCGTGGGGTCGCTGTAAGTCACGGGGTTGTTGCTCGCGTAGCTGTAGCCGTTCAGGCTCTGTGCGTCACCTGGAACAAGAACTGGGTCGACGCTGATGAACTGACCGATACCAGGGTCGTATTCGCGCGCGCCAACGTGGGTCAGACCTGTGGCCGTGTCCCGCGTCTTACCGAGGAAGCCCTTGTCATCGGGCCAGGGCCCGTACAGCGGCGTGCCGCGGTCGGCGCCGAACGGGGTGGTGTAGCGCTTGGTAAAGGTCTGGTTGGTGTCGGGGTTGAGGGCCAGCGAGGAGGTGTTGTGCTGGTCGGCGGTGAGATAAGTGAGCTTGTTGCTGCCTGATTGGTTGGAGCGGAGGGCGGCGGTGATGTCACCGGCGGCGTAATAGCGCTGAGCCCAGGTCGTGCCGTTGGCGCGGAGGTGGAGCTCGGTAGCGCCGGCGTACAGGACGCGCTCGCCGTTCTGCGTGTTGCGGATCAGCAGAGTGCCGTCAGCGGAGTACAGGTAGTCGGTCGACGTCCCGTTCTCGGTGAGCTTGCTCAGCTTGCCCTCGGGCGACCAGTCCAGGGTCTGGGTTCCCGACGTGCCCGGGCGGTGCCAGGTGTTGCCTGTCTTGTCGTACTCGTAAGCACGCTCCGGGCTGGCGCAGTCGGCCTTGGTCGTGATGCCGGTCAGGGCGTGCAGTTGGGCGGTGCTGGTGTAGCAGTAGGTCGTCTTTGTGTCGCCGGTGCTCTTGTGGACCGTTTCGCTGGTCCGCTGACCTGCTTCGTTGTACGTGTAGCTCGTCCAGTACGGGGCCGGCCCCGACAGGCTGGACGCGCTCCGGGAGTCGGTGCACTTCTGTGAGGCAGGGGTCCAGGCCTCGATCAGGCGCTGGTGTCCGTCGTAGGCGAAGCACTGGGTGTCCGCCGAACTGGTGCCGCCGAGGGTGGTCGGGTCGCTGATCGCGGTGACATTGCCGGTCTGGTCGTAGGTGTAGTTGAGGTCCTGCAGCATGTACGGATGTGTCTGGTCCGTGACGTGGCTGCGGGTCAGGCGGCCGGTGCCCTCCTCGAAGGTGTTGGCGACGTAGAGGCTCTTGTTGCCGCTGCCGCCTGTACCCAGCGTCAGCAGCTGAGGCTGCGCGAGGGCTGAATAGGACACATCGAGCAAGTAGCCGGTCGATCCACCGATCGACGTCAGATCTCCCAGACCGTCGTATCCGTATTCTATGATCTCGGACGGCAGACCACCCATGGCGGGCTCACGGTTGTTCTGCTGCGTGCCATCGATGTTGTAGTACGTCTCGTACGCCAGCGTGGCTGGTGCGCCAGCCTTCACGAACGGGTCGCTGTCGGGCAGCTGCAACTGGCTGCCCGTGGGTCGGTTCAGATTGTCGTAGGCCGTGACAGCCTGCGTGTACGCCGCGCCCGCCTTGCCGCCCACGTAACGGGTGGAAGAGGTGGGCAGGCCCTTGAGAAGGGTGTCGTAGACGTAACCGGTGAGCTGGTTGGCCTCCGTCGTCGACCCGTTCCAGGTGCCGGTGATCCGGCCCAGCTCGTCGTACCCGGTCAGGACCGATGTGCCTCGGGAATCCGTGGTTTTAACGGGACGGTCCAGGACGTCGTACTCGGTGGCTGTTGTTCCCTTGTCCGGATCGCTGGCCCTGGCCTGGCGGCCGAACAAGTCATAAACGTACGACCACTTGGCGCCATCCGGTCCGGTGATCGTGTCCTGCTGGCCGTCCAGGGCGTAGGTGAACTTCGTGGATGCGTACGAGGCGCCAGGGCTGGTGCCGAAGGCAGCATCGGCCGGGCTCACGCTCGAGTACTCGCGGGTCTCCGTAGTCTGCCCTCGGACGTCGGTGATCAGGCGCTGGGCCGAGCCGCCGTCGAGGGCAGTCGTCGCGACGGAGTCACCGGTGTAGCTGGTGGTGGTGGTCCACTTCTTGACGCCGTACACGTACAGGCTGCTGGTCGTGGGGCGGCCTGCGCCGTCGAACTCCGTCCCGGTCTGGGTCGGAGCCTCTCCGTACTCGGCCCGCGTGTACGTGCCGTTGGGCGTGCTGGTGGTGTCGAAGATGTCGGCGTACGTCTCGTACGCCAGACCGCGCGTGTCGTAGCGCGTGTCCGTCAACAGGCGGCCGCCCTGCGGTGTCGGCGACTGGGTCTGCAGGGTGCGCAGGAGCGAGTCATAGAGCGCGTAGGTGGTGTTGTAGGTCTCGCCGTCCCTCTTCAACGTCGAGGACGACACCCACGACGGCATGGTGTTGTCCAGGTGGTACGCAAACTTCATGTTCGGGGCCTGGCTGCCGCTCAGGCGGTTCGGCAGCCACACCTGGGTCAACCGGCCAAGGGCGTCGTAGGTCAGCTCGGTCTTCTTCGAGTTGACGTCGTAACTCCGCAAGGGCAGGCCGCGACGCGGGTCGAGGAAGCTGACCGACTTGTACTGCTTGGGGTCGGTGGTGATGGTCCGGGTGAGCGGCCCCGCGTCGACGGGAGTGTAGGCGATGGAGGTGGGAGGGTTCCCGGACGCATCGCTGACGCTCAGGGGACGGCCCAGGCTGTCGTAAGTGGTGGCGGAGACCTTTTGCCAGCCGGCCGGGAGCCGTTCACCGTTGAGGTCCGCAGTGGAGGCGTAGCCGGTGGCGCGGCTGGTCCAGGTCACCTGACCTTTAGTGGGCTTCTGGGTCGCAGACCAGGTCGTGGCGTTCACGGTGTCGTAAACCGTGCCGACGTCACCGAGTACGTCGCCTCGCGTGGGGTTGGCCGGGTCCATGGTCGCGGGCAGGGTGAGCGAGGTGTCTGCGGTCGCGCAGCTGCGGGCGACCGTGCGGGTGCGGGAGACCAGGCTGGTGAGGCCGAGGTCGGCGTTGCGGGCGTACCAGGTCCGGGTGCAGGTCTCGTCCGATCCCTTACCGACCTGCCCGGAGTCGTCGACCGTGATGGGCATCCCGTAGCTGTCGAAGGACGTGCTCGTCAGTCGCTCGCGCCACGTCTGGGATGCGGTCAGGTAGGTGTAGTCGTGCACTTTCTGGGTGCGGACGTAGCGGGCGACATGATCGCCGGCGCCGGGCGCAGTCTGCCGGGCTGTCTCCTGGGACCAGGGGTCGTTCACCGTCGCGGAGATCGCAGTGGAACCGTCGTAGGTGACTTGTTCACGCAGTTGCCCCGCGTACTGGTTGCTGTCGGCGAGGGAAGCCACTCCAAGGGCCGGCGCCGACAGGGCATCGACGGAGACGGACTTGGTGGTGCCGTCTTTGTTCTTGTCACCGTCCATACCCTGCAGGTAGAGGGAGACTGCCTTGGAGCGGGTCACGTCCGTCGCCCCGGTCCACGCCGTGACCTGTCGGTAGCCGCGCCAGTCCGACCAGGTCCGCTCATCCTTCGGCGTGAAGAGGTCGTCGCTGAAGTGCCAGGCCGCACCGCTGTAGGAGTAGGCGTGCTCGACCGCCTCGTTCGAGGAGGCGGGGTCGGAGACCGTCACAGCCAGCACCCGGTACTTGTGGAACCAGTCGATCGAAGCGTCCTCGGCACCGTTGATGTGCCAGAACTGCGGATAGCAGGAGCGAGTGTTGGTGTCCGGGGCCGCCCCCAGGACCTCGCTTCGCACGCATTCCTCCCCCGACAGCGTCACCGTGGTGATCGCACCCGTCTCGGAGGTGACGGTGGAGATCCGCGGCCGAGTCAGGGGCAGAATGTTGTCCGTGGCGTCAACGCGGTTGGGCCGCATGTGGTACGTGAACGAGATCGGGTTCAGCGCGATGCTCGTGGCGGCCGCCTTGGCGGTCCGCTTGAGCGACTTCAGCGTCAGCACCTGGTCGGAGCTGTCGCCGATGTCGCCGCCATCCAGGTACTGCTCGACCAAGTCCCAGGAGTCCACCGCGTCGTAGGCACCGCTGGTGGCGTTGTACGAGAAGGTGTCGATCCCGGTCAGGCGCTTGCGGGAGAAGAAGGACGGGCCGGCCGCGTTGCACTCGGTGTCGCCGCTGAAGCAGATCGCGTCAAAGGGAACGTCCGGCCAGTTGTCGGCGGTGTCCTTGGTCAGGCTGGAGCAGTCCGAGGCGGTGCAGCGCTCGGCGTAACCGAAGGTGACCTTCGCGTCCGCCTTGTCTGTGAACAGGGCGCCCTTGCGAAGGCCGTACTCGATGCGGTCGACGTAGCCGCCGCGGGTATAGGAGGCGTTGGCCGTCTCGGACTTGTTCTTCTTGTAGTAGTTCGATTCCTTCACGTACCAGTAGGTGGCTGCGTTGCCGCTGGTGTCCTCGACGTAGTCGAGGTTCCATCGCCAGGCCTGGGTGAGAGCACGGTCGCCGAAGGTGTCACCGCCGGAATAGCCGGGCTCGCCCGCGTCGTCACCGAACACCGGCACTGTGGAGACGGAGTTCGTGCGCTGCGTGTCCGCGCCGTCCAGCTTGTTGAGACCGAACACGTACTTGGTACCGTCGCCAGTGATGACGGTCCAGTACTCACCGTTGTCGTCGCCGTTGTCCGCGCCGGTGGACCGCGTCACCTTGGAGGCGTCGTCGTTCTCCAGCCGCCACTGGCCATCGTCGTCGTCCTTGACCAGCCGGGTGGACTTGCCGTTCAGCACCAGGCGCGCGTTGTCGTACTTCCAGCACAGGTCGAACTTGTCGGTCTGGCCGTCGTCGTCACACGAGCCGTAGCTGCGTTCGACGTAGGACTCGGTGAGCGCGAAGCCTTCACCGACCGATGTGCCCTGGTTGTTGGTCGTGGCGGTGCGGCCGTCGACGCTGCCCGAGTCATACGACAGCGAAAGAGGCGGAACCGGCCCTGCGGCCGCAGGCGGCATCGTGAATTCATACGACCACGTGAACGCGCCCGAACTGCCACCCGCCTGCCAAGACGAGGACTCCGCCAGGGGAGTGGCCGAGTAGTCACCGCTGCCGTTGGGCGACTCCCCGGAGCCGGCCGCTGCGGCGGTGACGGCAAGCACTGTCGCGGTCGAGGTGCCGTCCGCTGCCCGCATGAGCTGCGAGGACGGACCAGCCACAGACTCGGCGAGACGCACCTTCGCCGAGACCGACTGGTGCGCGATGTCGTTGTCTGACGGGAGCGGACGCTGGGTACGGCACTCGGCCTTCTGGGGAGTCGTAAGGGCACAGGCCGGCAGTTGCACCACGCGCAGCCGCTGGGACCAACCGCCACCGACGACGGAGGCGAAGCCGCTGTAGTCGACGCTCACTTCGGCGTTGCCTGCAGTGTCCGCCTCGGCGGTCATCAGTACGCCCGTGATGCCTGCCGCGCGGGCAGCCTTCTGATCCAGCACGGTGATGCGTGCCTTGCCGCCTGCTGCGGCCTTGTCGCTGGAGGGCGGTGCGATCGTGACCGGGACGCCGCTCGGCTTTGCGTCGGCCTCCTTGCCGACGGCGAGACCGAGCGTGGCCTCGCCCTTCCCAGGCCAGGACGCCTTCTGCTCGAACCGAGCCCGATCGGCCTGATCCTTGTTGACCTTCTGGTCCTGGGCGACCTGCTGCCGGGCTTTCTTCGCGCCGGGACCGTCGAACTCCTCAACCTTGCTCACCCGGGACTTGGGCACGTTAGGTCGGCCCAGGCCGCCAGACTCCACAGCCTGCGCCACCTGTGCCGCCCCCAGGGGTACGACAAGCGCCAGTGCCAGCGACTGCACCAGCAGTCGGCCGTCGCGGAGCCGTGCGACATCTCGATGCCGTCTTGAGGTGCCTATGCCAAAGACCATCGCTTTCGTCCCCACCCAGTCCCATAAGAAGAGCCCGCCAGTCGTCCGCGGACCTCACGTCCGCCGCCCACCAGGGGCGAGAACAGCCACGTCCGTGGCTGCCTTCACCCCTACCCATCAGTCGCCCACGGTCTCGTCGATCTGTTCACTGCTGGCCATCGCGCCGGCCCAGACGCGCATCTCGTTGACCCGTGCCGGTAGATAGTGCTGCCAGGTGCTGTTGGTGAAGCCCTTGCCGACGGTGAAGTCACCGGAGCCGAGCTTGACGGTGTATGCCTTGTTGGCGCCCTTCTGGTTGTGGCCCAAGTAGAGGCTGATGGTCCCGGTTAGCGGGTCGTAGATGCCGGTGAGCCGGACCGGGCTGTCCACCGCGGCGACTTCGTCGGAGACCACGGAGTCGAAGGTGCCGTCGTTGTTCAGGCGCCCGAAGTGCCAGGTGCCGACCAGCACGGTCCGCTCCTCCAGGGCCTCCGGGTCCCATACGGATGGCTTATCTGTCAGCTCGTACCAGAAGCCCCAGGACGAGCCGTCCCCGGTGCGCTGGCCAAGGACCTGGCCGGTGTAACCGACGTCTTTGGCTGCGAGTTTCGCCCCGTCCAGCTGCACCAGGGTGGACACGGTGAAGGCACCGTGCTCGTACACCAGCGGCCCCGGTGCGCTCGCCGCATCATCCACACCGTCCAGCACGATTGCGTCACCGTCCAGCGATGCCCCGTCGGCCAGGGTCAGGGTCTTGCCGTAACCGGACGTGGTATCCGCAATGGTGGTGCCGCTGCCCAGGTCCGCCGACCAATCCGCGACCAGTTCGGCACCCGCGAACCCCTCGGAGGTGAGCAGCTGGGCCTCATCGCGGATGTCCTGCACGCTCAGCACGCGCTGCCAGACGGCGACCTCGTCGATCGAGCCCTGGAAGTACGCGTTGGGACCGGTGCTGAACTGGTGGCGGCCGAAGTCCAGCGGCGCGGTCGAGGGATACGAACCCTGCACGGTCTGCCCCTGGTACTGCATGCGGCCGTCCACGTACAACATGAGCTTGCCAGTCGCCGGCTCGTAGGTACCGGCCAGGTGCGTCCATACGCCGACCTGTGCCGGGAAGGCCGCGAACTGGCCGTAGTACCAGTCGGTTGCGCCCGGCTTACGGATGCCGAAGAACCAGGTTTTCTTATTGGCCTCGTACTCCAGGAGGAACGGGCTGCTGACGCTGTCCTTCGTCGACAGCACCGCTGCGCTGCGGTCGTCTCGCTCCAGCCGCACCCATGCGGCGAGGGTGAAGGCCGAGCGCGTCTCCAAAATTGGCCCGCTGGTTGCCGCGTAGCCGCTGGTACCGTTCAGCGCCATACCCTTGTCCGTGACCGAGTCCTTCAGCGGCACGCCGTGCGCATCGTGGGTGATCTTTCCACGGCGACCACGTTCGTCACGCACAGCTCCGCCGCTCAGCACCGCATCGTCCGCCCCGTCCTCGGTCGCGGAGTCCACTGCGGCGCCGCTCGCCTCGTCGAAGTGCCACCGGCCCACCGGGCCCGCGCCCGCGGCGACGAGGAAATCGACCACCCACTCCGCACCGTAGCGGCCGACGCTGTCCTTGGCCCGCGCATACAGGCGATGCGTTCCCGCGTGATCGGGTGTGATCGTGACCGTCGGCGTCGAGCCGGTCAGGTCTGCCGACCACGCGTCCCCCATGGACAGTTTGTACTGGTAGGCAACGATGTTCGTGTCCCCTGTCGCCGGTGCGAAAGTGAACGCGCCCGGCTCGTTACTGATTTCCTCGGATTGTTGTCGGGTGGTGGGTGAGGCTGAGTCCGGTGCCGGCAAGGCAGCCGTCGATGAGGTCGTGCCGTAACTGGATATGGCGAAGTCCGCGGCGGAGGGTGCGTTCGAGGTGGTCGTCGTCGGTGAATGCGGTGTTGGCCAGCGGGCCGCGCCGTAACAGCGACCAGACGCCTTCCGCCGGATTCAAGTCCGGTGCATAAGAGGGAAGTTGGACGATGGTGAGCCAGTCGTGTTCGTCCGCGTACTGGCGCATGCCGGCGGCGAGATGGGTATTGAGATTGTCCCAGACGAGCACGATCGGGGCCTTGAGCTGGAGGTGCGCGCGCACCGCCAGGTCGCGGTAGTCGCGCCAGGAGAAGCTGTCGCGCCCTTTGCCCTTGTGCTTGCGGTGGCGGCGCGGCCGGTAGATCAGCCGGGAGGTTTCTCCTTGCTTGTAGCAGCACATGGCGGCGATCGACCAGCGGCGCCAGGAGCGGCCGCGCACCCGGACCACCGGCGTGTGCCCACGTCGGCCCCAGGTGCGGGCCCGCGGCGGTGTCATGGAAAACCCCGCCTCGTCCTCGAAGACGATGTAGGCCCCCAGCGCCGCCGCGGTCATTCCACCTGCGGCCACACGTCCTTCTTCCACAGCTCGACCGCATGCTCGTCGCGTTCCAGCGCGCGGCGGGCCGGGCACTGCCAGGACCAGCCGTGCCGGTGCAGCAGCCGCCAGACGGCTGCCGAGGAGCAGTCGATGCCGAACTTCCAGGCGATCAGCGCTCTGACCCGTGCCAGGGTCCACCGCTGGTCCTCCCAGCCGTGCTCGGCCGGCCCGAGGGCCAACTCCTCCTCCAGCACGGCGAACTGTAAGTCGGACACCTTGGGAAGTTTGGCCGGTCCCGTGGAGGCGAGGGCGTCCATCCCGCCCTCCTGCCAGGCACGACGCCAGCGCTCCACCGACCGCTCACTCACCCGCAGATCCCTCGCGATCACCGCGGTTCTCTCACTGCGTGCGAACCGCTCACCGGCCTGGTACCGGATCCGCTCACGAAACTTCCGCCGCTCGGCGGTCAGCCCACCGCCCTGCGCGTACCGCATACCACCGGCCTACCGCAGGGATCAGCATCCGACAACAGTCCGAAGAGATCAGTAGGTCCGCCGTGAGCCACGCAGTCGTTAGTCGTGCACTCTGTGTACGGGGAACCGAAGGTCACCTGCGGCGCCTTGGGCGCGGTCGGGTCGACCTTGAAGTAACAGGGTGTGCTGTAGCCGGAGTTCAGCCGGTTGCTGCCGTCCTCGTAGTACGACAGCGTCAGCGCCATCAGCCGGTACAGCACGCCCTCCTGCAGTGTCGGCAGGCTCCGCGACTGCTTGACCAGGTTCCCGACATAACCCGAGGTCGGGCTGTCGATGTCGGTGTGGGCGACCGTCCAGGTCGAGGTCGAGGCCTCGTACTTCTCCGTACGCCAACGGATCCGCAGGCTGGCACCCACCGAACCACCGGACATGGTGCGCGGCTTGCCCTGCACCAGCGGCGTCGGGTCAGATACGACGTTCGGGACGGCCGAGTTGGCCGAGCACACGTAGGAAGAGCCCGCGACCACACCAACCTCAGTGGGCGTGTCCGGCATGCCCACGTACTTCACGGCGAGCACGGCGTCGTTCTTGAACCGCTTCCACGCCGAGGTGTCCGACTCGTCGTGCGCCCGGATCTCCAACGTCAGCCGGGAAAATTTCCCCGCCGCGAAATCCCGCACCGTCGGCGTCAGGTTCTCGTTCGTCTCCTCCGGGTTGTCGTTGAACTCGATCGGCGCGTCCGGCGAGTCCGGATCGCACAGCGAGCCGCGTCCGGCCGAGATGTACCGGTCCACCATCCAGTCCAGCTCCGTCGGCCGGGACGACCACGTGGTGGAGGACGAGATGTTGTTGGTGCGGACCAGATCCACCCACCGCGGGTCGCACTGGAACGCCCACGGCTCCGTCACCCGGAACGTCGCATCCAGGACGCGCTTGCCCTTCAGGCTGTCCGGCGAGAACTCGAAGTACAGCTTCTGCACATACCCGGGACCGCAGTAATAGCCGTTCCAGGTCCCGCACTTGCCCGCGCCCTTGCCCTGGTCGTCGTCACCGTTGCTCCAGCCGTAGGACTCATAACCGTCACTGCGCAGCAGCGTCCGCTCAGACTCACCCCACGTCACCGTCGGGTCGATGAAGAGGGGGAACGCTGAGGCCTCGGTTTTGGCGAGCATCGCCGTGTCCGGGACCACCGACAGCGAGTCCTTGGTGACGGTTACATCCATCTTGGCAACCTTGTCGCCCTGCCCGGGCTCCAGACCCGAACCGGACGGCGCCACCTCGGCGGGGTCGGAAGACTCCGTCGCGCCCGCGTCGAGCGCCTCCGTCCGCACCAGCTGCGTCTGCGTCCCGGACGTCTCCGACGCCTCACCCGCCGAATTCCACATCCGTGCGGGCGGCGCCTTGAACACCGAACGGCCACTGTCGTCGACGGCCACGAGATTGCCTGCCGCGCCCTCACGAACGTCCAAACCCTGGGCTTTGAGCCCGAAGGTCAGCTTCTTCAGCTTGGCGTTCGCCGCAGCCTCAGGCGTCTTCACGACGAACACCTGCTGGAAGCTTTCCGGCGTCGCGGTCACCTTCAGATCGACACCCGGCAGCACATCGCCGTACACGGCACTGGGGCCGTCCAACTGCGGTGCCGGAAGCGCGCCCGGCCACCGCAGCTCCAGCGACTTGCCCTGATCCTCGATCCGGGCCAGGGGCGTCTTGCCGCCGCCCGCCGAGAAGGCGATCGACACGGCGGCGGCCTTGGGACCCACCGATCCGTCGGAACGCTTCTCCAGAGTCGCGTCCGGCGCCTGCCAACCGCCGCCCGGCTTGGCCACGCGCACCGGAACCACCGACTGCTCCAGTGTGAAGGTGAACCCGTCGGGATTGGCATAGAGCGTGGTCCGGTCCGTACGCTCCCCGGTCACCTCCACGCGCTGACCGGACTGCTCTGCCTCGGCCAGCGCCTTCTGCCCCTCGGACAACGACGCGGAACCCGACTCCGCAACCGCGGCAGACGCCTGCTGAGCAGGCACCGCCAGCATTGCCACCAGCACGGCGAACGACGCCGCCGTAGCCCTTCTCCTCTTGCAGCGCCTGTCACGGCGACGGCCTGCCGCGCCTCTGCTGCCCCCACCGATCGGCACAGAACCCCGCCCCCAGAGTCACAAGTTCTTCAAAAAAGTGATCACATTCAAACCTCACCCTTACCTTCCGTCAAGAGTGAATTACTCTGCGCAAAACACCCCTGGGGCATCAGAGGCGCACAATTTCAGCAACGGGAGCAGCGGGCGCGTGGGCCTCATACCGTCTGATATCGGCAAGACGGCCAGCTTGACCTTCCGCAGCGATGTACAATGATTACCTCTCTCGATAGGTAATCATGTACATCCAGGAGGGTCCCGATGTCGCTCACCCACATCGATATCGACGACGAAGCCCTGGAAACAGCCAAGCGCCTGGGCGGCCACCGGACCAAGACCGCCGCAGTGGCGGCGGCGCTGGAGGCGTACAACAAGCGACTGGCTCGCGCCGCCGCATACGACAAGTACTTCGAGATGGCCCAGGACTGGGACGTCGAGGGGGCCGAACAGGCACATCGAGCGGACAAGGACGCGGCTCGTCGGTGATGCGTTACCTGCTCGACTCGTCGGCGCTGTGGCGCCTGCTCAGGGACCGCGACCTGTATGAGATGTGGCGACCGGTAGTCATGGACGGAGATGCCCTCTCGTGCTATCCGCAGCGAGCCGAGTTCCTCCGGTCCGCGCGTGATTCCAAGGAATACAGGGCATTCAGCGACATGTTCGCCGATCTCTACGACGACGTATCCCTACCCAAGACCGCCGGTCATTGGATCGGAGCCTTCCAGCAGCGCGCGGCGGACCAGGGAGCACACCGGTCCCTCTCGGCCGTCGACCTGCAGATCTGCGCAACGGCGGCCCATCACGGACTCGTAGTCCTTCATGACGACGCCGATTTCGTGACGGCGGCCCGGTTCGCGGTGGAACTGAGCCAGCACAACGTCCACGACGGCCCTCGCGACTGACCGAGCACGCCGCGCAGGGGCGCTCCGCAACAAAGCGGCGCCTTCGTGGCCGAAGGCGCCGCTTCTACATGGGGTTTGTGGAGATGGCGGGAATCGAACCCGCGTCCAACGGTGCGGAATCAGGGCTTCTCCGTGTGCAGTTCGCTGTGATTTTCTCGGCCCCGGCGATCACGCGAACAAGTCGCCGACGGGCCCAGTCACTGTTTGATTTCCCTCTTCACCCCGTGACCGGGATCAAGGTTTAGTCCCCTAGCTGATGCCAGGATCCGGGTCGGGAACAGCCCCGGGCTGACACTCCCTTAAATGAGGAGCAGTTGCCTAGCTACCTGATCAGGCAGCGAGGGCGAACTGCGTCGCCTCGGGAGAATCGCTCTTGATGTTGGCGATTATTTGTTTCGGCCTGTGGTTTACGAGATCATGGCCGCTTCCTCGACACGCTTCCCCTGCTTCGACAGCCGCTGTCGAAACCGATCATCCCCATGTTGTGTTTTCAATGCTCACACCGGCTTCCGCCGATGTTGGTGCCATCGTACGTGACCAACGCACGGCGATGCCACCGTATTCCCGCGGGCTACGCGCCCCGCTGCCTGCGCTTCGCCGCCGCGATCGCGCGGTCCGACTCCCGCCGGTCCTGCTTCTCGCGGAGGGTCTGGCGCTTGTCGTACTCCTTCTTGCCTCGCGCGAGCGCGATCTCGGCCTTCGCGCGGCCGTCCTTGAAGTAGATCGCGAGGGGCACGATCGTGTGACCCGTCTCGTCCGCCTTGACTGACAGCTTGTCGATCTCCTCCCGGTGCAGCAGGAGCTTGCGCTTACGACGCGCGGAGTGGTTCGTCCAGCTGCCCTGGCTGTACTCGGGGATGTGGGCGTTGTGCAGCCACGCCTCGCCCCCGTCGATCTGGACGAAGCCATCGGCCAGCGAGGTCCGTCCCTGGCGCAGTGACTTCACCTCGGTGCCTGTGAGGACGATCCCGGCCTCGTAGGTGTCGATGATCGCGTAGTCGTGCCGCGCCTTCTTGTTCTGCGCGACGATCTTGCGCTTGCCGCCCTTCTCGCCGTCCTTGGCCTTGGCGGCCGTCCCGCCCTGCTTGGGCTGGGACTCCTTGGGTACGTACATTCCCTTGCTCATAGTGCCGTCCATTTTCGCACTACGGAGGGGTGTCCGGGCCAGCCCTTAATCGGCGTCGCCCAGGCCGCCCAGACCGCTGAGCACCGTCTCGGCCCGGTCGACGGCGGCCTGCTGGTCGGTCTGCTCGACGTCCAGGTCCGGGGTGATGCCCCGGACGTCGACAGCGTGGCCGGACGGGGTGCGGTAGTGCCCGACGGTCAGCTCGGCGACGGAGCCGTCGGGCAGCCGGCTCGGCATCTGGACCGAGCCCTTGCCGAAGGTGCGGGAGCCCACGACGACCGCGCGCCCGCGGTCCTGCAGGGCTCCGGTGAGCAGCTCGGCCGCGCTCATCGTGCCGCCGTCGACAAGCGCGACCAGGGGTCTGGTGGTGTCACCGCCCGGATCGGCGTGCAGGGCGCGCTGCTCGCCGTCCACGTCGTACGTCGCGACCAGGCCGCCGTCGAGGAAGGCGGAGGCGGCACCGACGGCCTCGGTGACCAGGCCGCCGGAGTTGCCGCGCAGGTCGAGGATGATCCCGGCGCCGGCCGGAGCCCGCCGTACGGCGGTGCGTACGGCGTCGCCGGAGCCCTTGGTGAAGGCGGCGATCTTGATCACCGTGATCCCGCCGGCGAGTTTTCGAACGGTGACCGAATTCGTGGACAGACGGGCCCGGCGCAAGGTCTTGCTCCACGCGCGCGTGCCCCGCTCCAGGCCCAGCGTGACGGTCGTACCGGCGGGCGCGTCCGTGGCGTCGCCGCGCAGTAACGAGACGACCTCCGTGACGGGCCGCCCGTCGACCCGCGCGCCGTCGACGCTGCGCAGCCGGTCGCCCGTGCGGATCCCGGCGACGGCCGCGGGCGACCCCGCCTGCACCCTTGCCACCTCGATACGGCCGTCCCGCTCGCGCCGCGCCCACAGTCCGACCCCGGTGTACTGGCCGTCGAGGGCCTCCTCGAACTCCTCGTACTCGCCCTCGGAGTAGACGGCCCCCCAGCGGTCACCGCTGCGGCTGACGGCACGCTCGGCGGCCTCCATCGGGGACTTGCCGTCGGCCATGGCCTCCTGGGCCGCCCTGGCCACGTCCTCCTGATGGCTCGCGGGGGCCGTCCGGGCATCACCGGAGGCGGCCCTGCGCCCGTCACCGGGCAGGGAGCCCGTCGCGGCACCGGCGACGAGCACGCTCGCGAACACCAATGTCAGGGCGGCCCCGCGGCCGAAGCGACGGGGCTGACAGAACAGGTCACGACCTGACATGGCGGTGAGTCTAGGGGAAGGGAAAGGGCCGTACGGCCCGTTGACCGTACGGCCCCCTTGGCGTACGTCACACCCTCAAGTGTTCGCGTCACACCTTGAGGTACTTGCGCAGCGCGAAGAACGCGGCCAACGCCGGCATCAGAAGGCTGGTCGCCAGGATGAGCGGAAGCTTCGTCAAAACGGCGTCCCAGCCGATGAAGTTGATCAGATTCAGTTTCTCGGACAGGGCCAGACCGTGGTCGATGATGAAGTACCGGGCGACCACCAGGAACCCGCAGGCGACCGTGCCGCCGATGAGTCCGGCGACCGCGGCCTCCGCGATGAACGGCGCCTGGATGTAGAAGCCGGAGGCGCCGACAAGGCGCATGATCCCGGTCTCACGCCGTCGGCTGAACGCGGAGACACGCACGGTGTTGACGATCAGCATGAGCGCGACGACGAGCATGAGCGCCATGACGGCCCGCGCGGCCCAGTTCATGCCGTTGAGCAGTCCGAAGAGGTTGTCGAGGATCCCCTTCTGGTCCTGCACGGACTGCACGCCGTCACGCCCGTCGAAGGCGGTCGCGATGACCTGGTACTTCTCCGGGTCCTTCAGCTTGATGCGGTACGACTCCTGCATCTGGTCCGGCGTGAGCGAGCTGGCCAGCGGGGAGTCGCCGAACTGCTCCTTGTAGTGCTTGTACGCGTCGTCCTGCGACTCGTACGTCACCTTCTGGACGACCGACATCTTGTCCAGGTCGGCGAGGATGCCCTTCTTCTGGTCCTCGGTGACCGCGCCCTTGGCGCAGTTGGGGTCGGACTCGGCGTCGCTCTTGTTGCAGAGGAAGACCGAGACGTTGACCTTGTCGTACCAGTAGCCCTTCATCGTGGTGACCTGGTCGCTCATCAGCAGCGAACCGCCGAAGAGGGCCAGGGACAGGGCGACGGAGACGATGACCGCGAACGTCATCGTCAGGTTGCGGCGGAGACCGACACCGATCTCGGAGACTACGAACTGGGCGCGCATGGCGTCTGGTTGGGCCTTTCCGTGGACAGTCGTCTTCAGACGCGGTCAGTGCTGGTAGCCGTAGACGCCGCGTGCCTGGTCGCGGACGAGTCGGCCCTGTTCCAGCTCGATGACGCGCTTGCGCATCTGGTCCACGATGTTCTGGTCGTGCGTCGCCATCACCACGGTCGTGCCCGTCCGGTTGATCCGGTCGAGCAGCTTCATGATGCCGACGGAGGTCTGCGGGTCGAGGTTGCCGGTGGGCTCGTCGCAGATGAGCAGCTTGGGCCGGTTGACGAAGGCCCGCGCGATGGCCACGCGCTGCTGCTCACCACCGGACAGCTCACCGGGCATCCGCTCCTCCTTGCCGCCGAGCCCGACCAGGTCGAGTACCTGCGGCACGGACTTGCGGATCTCGCCGCGCGACTTGCCGATGACCTCCTGCGCGAAGGCGACGTTCTCGGCGACCGTCTTGTTCGGCAGGAGGCGGAAGTCCTGGAAGACCGTCCCCAGCTGGCGCCGGATGTGCGGCACCTTCCAGTTGGAGACGCGCGCGAGGTCCTTGCCCAGAACGTGCACCTGACCGTGGCTGCACCGCTCCTCGCGGAGGATCAGCCGCAGGAAGGTGGACTTTCCGGAGCCGGAGGACCCCACGAGGAACACGAACTCGCCCTTCTCCACTTCCAGGGACACATCCCTGAGTGCGGGGCGGGTCTGCTTGGGGTAGACCTTGGAGACATTGTCGAATCGGATCACGGATGCACCACGGGTCGCCGGGGGTAGATGAGCGTGACCATACGCGAACCGGGTACGCAAGCGCAGGCACCGGTCGCGGTTGCGCGAGGGTTGTGCGCTTTTGTACCCGGGGACTCCTTGAAAGGGCGGCCGGGCAGGATACCCAGGGGGCGCGGGATTGTATCGATATGCGGCTCCGCCGCGTGGGCGCGAGCAACCACACGAGACCCGCAGCCGCGAGATAATGGCAGCACCCCCCTGAGGGCGACCAGGGCGACGTCCGGAGGAACCTGGCACAGTGGAGGGGGGAACGTTCTCGCCCCCGAGGGCGTTGACCTACGTGGAACCGGTGCAAGGAGGGCGAGCGCATGACGTACGACCGGTTGGTGTGCGCTAACTGCGCGGCGCCCGTGAGCGAGGGCCGGTGCCCCGTGTGCCGTGCGAACCGCGAGCGGCTGCAGCAGGAGAACTTCTTCGCGCAACTGAACCCGATGGCGCTGATCGCGCTGCTCGCGATCCTGATCGCGGCGGTGGCGCTGCTGGCGCACCAGACCGCGTGACGAGGACGGAGTGACGAAAGTCGCACCAAGTCGCGAGAGGGGCCCGGAGCGATGCGCTCCGGGCCCCTCGTCGTAGTGCGTCGCGTACGTTCCGTACGGTTGCGGCTACCGTCAGGCAGCCGCACCGCCGCGGCCGCCCATGAGGCGCGGCAGCACACGGAAGCCGACACCGCCGGCGATCATCGTGGCGGCGCCGACCAGCAGGAAGGTGGTCTGCGCGGCGCCGGTCTCGGCGAGCTCGCCGCCGCTGCCCTGGGCGGAGGTCTCGGAAGAACCGGTGTCGGTCAGGGCCGAGGAGCCCTCCTCCTGGGCGGAGTTGTCGTTGCTGCCGCCGTCGGGGTCGGTGTTGCTGTTGCCGCCACCGTTCCCGTTGCCATTGCCATTGCCGTTGCCGTTCCCATTCCCGTTGCCCTCGGTCGGGTTCCCGGTGGGCTGTTCGGTGGTAGGCGGTGCCTGGGTCGGAGTGTTCGGGGCGGTCGGGACACCCGGGTCGCTCGGGACGCCCGGATCGGTCGGGACGCCCGGGTCGGTCGGCGGCGTGTCCGGGCTGGTCGGCGGCGCTTCCGGGCACGTCGGATCCGCGACGATGTCGCAGATCGGGTCGTCGTCAGCCGTGTCAGCGCTCAGCGAGACACCGAGGTCGAGAGCCGATGCCGCGCCCGCGGCCGTCAGTGAGGCGCCGGCGGCGATCACCGCGCCGGCGGCGATGCGCGCGACACGGATGCGCGTCTTCTTCGTCATGTGGTTGCTACCCCCAGTAGCCGATCGTCAGTGAGGCCGCATTCGGGGCGGTGATCGACGGAGATGGCTGAACTGGAGCCCCCCGGTTCACATGCGCCCCAGAGATACGCATGCCGCTCTTTACCCTTCCCATTTTTCAAAGCAACGTCAAGGCCGTTGCGTGCGTGATGCCCCAACTGCGCACTGTTTGCCGGGTGATGGAGTCTGTGAGTGTGATGTAAAACCCAGACAGGCAGGTACAGAAAAGGCAACTGCCGCCCAAGAGGCGGCAGTTGCCTTGTCGACAAAGCGCTCCCCGCGCTTCGCGTTACTTCTCCTGCTGCTTGCGCCAGCGAATCCCGGCCTCGAGGAAGCCGTCGATCTCGCCGTTGAACACGGCCTCGGGGTTGCCGACTTCGTACTCGGTGCGCAGGTCCTTGACCATCTGGTACGGGTGCAGCACGTACGACCGCATCTGGTTGCCCCAGGAGTTGCCGCCGTCGCCCTTGAGCGCGTCCATCTTGGCCTGCTCCTCCTGCCGGCGCCGCTCGAGCAGCTTGGCCTGGAGGACGTTCATCGCGGTGGCCTTGTTCTGGATCTGCGACCGCTCGTTCTGGCAGGAGACGACGATGCCGGTGGGCAGATGCGTGATGCGCACCGCGGAGTCGGTCGTGTTGACGCCCTGACCGCCCGGTCCGGAGGACCGGTAGACGTCGATGCGCAACTCGCTCTCGTCGATCTCGACGTGGTCGGACTGCTCGACGACGGGGAGTACCTCCACGCCGGCGAAGGAGGTCTGGCGGCGTCCCTGGTTGTCGAAGGGCGAGATGCGCACGAGGCGGTGCGTGCCCTGCTCGACGGAGAGGGTGCCGTAGGCGTACGGCACCTGCACGGAGAAGGTGGTCGACTTGATGCCGGCCTCTTCCGCGTACGACGTCTCGATGAGCTCGGTCTTGTAGCCCTTCTGCTCCGCCCAGCGCAGGTACATCCGCTGCAGCTTCTCCGCGAAGTCGGCGGCGTCGACGCCACCGGCCTCGGCGCGGATGTTGACGAGCGCCTCACGGGAGTCGTACTCACCGCTGAGCAGCGTGCGGACCTCCATCTCGTCCAGCGCCTTCTTGACGGCGGTGAGCTCGGACTCGGCCTCGGCGCGGGTGTCCGGGTCGTCCTCCTCCTCGGCCATCTCGAAGAGCACGGCGAGATCGTCGATCCGGCCGCGCAGCGCCTCCGCCTTCCTGACCTCGGCCTGGAGGTGGGAGAGCCGACTGGTGATCTTCTGCGCCTCGTCCGGGTTGTCCCACAGGGACGGCGCGGCCGCCTGCTCCTCGAGCACGGCGATGTCTGCCCTCAGCTTGTCGAGGTCCAGAACGGCCTCGATCGACTCCATGGTCGAGGAGAGGGACTTGAGCTCTTCGGATACATCGACGACTGCCACGCTCCCAGCGTAACGGCTCCGCCAAGTGGGGAACGCCGGTGACCGCAGCCAACGGGGCACCCGGCGCCGGTGCGGGCGTCGACCGGGGGTCCAGGGGGCGGAGCCCCCTGGTCACGGTGCCGCCGGTGCCGAGTTCTTCGTGTCCTGGGGGCTCGCCCCCGCGTCGTCCCCGGACGTCGCCCACCATGTGCCCAACCCGACCGCAGCCACCAGCACCACCGCCCCCGCCCCCAGCGCCAACCGCCTCCGCCGCGCGGCGACCCTGTGCCGGGCGGAGCCGGGGCGCGGTGCGCCGGCGGCCCGCGGGACCCGTGCCGTCCCCCGCGCGCCTCCGGCCAGCTCATCGGGTCCCGGCACCCTCATCGACGTGTGCGTGTCCCGGTTGGAGTCGGCCGGCTTCGCCCCCGGCACCAGCGGCACCGCTCCCCGCCATACCGACGCCGAGGGCGCCGCCTCCTGGGACGGGGCCTCCCGCTCCTCCTCCGCCGGCTCCACGTCCGGCTCGTCCACGTCCAGCGGCGGCATCCCCGCCAGCGCCGGCAGCTGCTCCCGCAGCCGTGCCGCCAGCTCGGACGCCCGCAGCCGCGAGGCCGGCGCCTTCGCGAGGCACTGCACGATCAGCTGCCACAGCTCGTCGGGGATCCCGGGCAGCGGCGCGACCGTCTCCGTGACATGCCTGCGCAGCACCGCCCCCGGATGACCGCCGCCGAACGGTGTGAAGCCGGCCAGCAGCTCGTACAGGACCGTGGCCAGTGCGTAGATGTCCACCGCCGCCCGGGGCGGCAGGCCCTCCACGATCTCCGGCGCGAGATAGTCCGGCGTGCCGATGATCTTCGTGGCGCGGGTCCGCCGCGGCGTGTCGATGAGCTTGGCCACTCCGAAGTCCGTCAGGAGCGCCCGGTGCGAGCCGCCCGGGCCCAGCGGGCCCTGCATGTCCAGGAGCACGTTCTCCGGCTTCACGTCCCGGTGTACGACCCCGGCGGCGTGCGCGGCGGCCAGTCCGTCGGCGACGTCGGCCACGATCGCCACCGCGGCCTCGGGGGAGAGCCGCCGCTCGCGGTCGAGGCGGGTGCGCAGGTCGGTGCCGCGGACCAGGTCCATGACCAGCGCGAGGTCGTTCCCGTCGACCACGAGATCGCGGACGGACACGACGTTCGGGTGCTCGAGGCCGAGCAGCGCCGTGCGCTCCTGCACGAAGCGGCCCACGAGCTCCTCGTCGGAGGCGAGGTCCTCGCGCAGCAACTTGACGGCGACGGGTCCGTCCGGCCCCTCGCCCAGCCACACCGTGCCGGCGCTGCCCCGCCCCAGGATCTGGTGGGCGGCGTACCGGCTGCCGATCTTCCGTGCCAAGGCTGCTCCTACAGACGCGTGTTGTCGCTAAAGCTACGCGCCCGAAGAGCCAACCTTCACCGCGGAGACGGAAATCACCCGCCAGGTGTCGACAAATCCCCAAACTCGCGAGCGTCGGGGCGACGGGGCGACGGACTCAGTTGGTGCCGCCGGTGCCTCCGCCCGTGCCTCCCGAGCTCCCGCCCAGCTCCCCGATCCACCCGCTCACCTTCTCGAACAGGTCACCGATCTGCTCCCAGTAGCTCTTGCCCGTGCCGATCCACTCCTGCAGCGGGCTCAGCTCCCAGATCAGCCATCCCGCGACGAACAGGATGACGATCGTGAACAGGCAGCCCTTCAGGCAGCCGAGCCCGGGGATCTTCATCGGGTTGGCGCTGCGCTGCCGGGGCTGCCGGGGCTCCGGCGCGGGCCGCTGCGGACGCTGCTGCTGGGGCGGCGGGGCGTACCGCTGGGGCTGCTGGTGCTGCGGAGGGGTGTACTGCTGCGGTTGTTGCTGCTGGCCGTAGCCGGGCTGCGGCCGCTGCTGTGCGGGCCGCTGCGGCTGCTGCTGCGGCCGGGCGACCTGCCGCTGGGGGCGGCGGCGCAGCGGGTCCTGGCTGGGGTCGAGGTACTGCTGGACCTGCGTCTGCTCGTTGCGGTCCCGCGCGGCCCGCAGCTGGGTCTGCCACGGGTGCGGCTGCTCAGGCTGCCCGGGCTGCTGCCCCGGCTGGTGCTGCGGCATCGAGGGCATCACGGCCGTCGGGTCGGCGGCGCCGCGGTTCGGCAGTACGGCGGTGGGGTCGGCGGCGCCGGCCGGGCCCCCGGTGTGGGGCAGGACGCTGGTCGCCGCGTTCGGGTCGTACGCCCCCGCGGGCGCCCCGTGCGGCAGCACCTGCGTGGGATCGGCGGCCCCGGGGACGCCCGGTACGGCCGCGGGTGCCGGGTCGGGGGCGAGAAGGGCCCCGACACCCTCCGCGGCGGCGATCTGCGCGGAGTTCGCGTGCACGCCGATGCCCTCGGCGACGACGCGCAGGCCGCGTGCGAGGTTCTCGGCGCTGGGCCGGTCCTCGGGGTTCTTGCGCAGACAGCGCTCTATGACCGTCCAGAGGGGGTCGGGGACCGTGGACGGGCGGCGCGGTTCGGCGCTCAGATGCTGGTGCAGGACCTCGAGGGCGGAGCCGCCGCCGAACGGGGGGCGGCCGGTGACCAGCTCGTACAGCAGGATTCCGGCGCCGTAGATGTCGACGGCGGAGGTCTGCGGGCGGCCCTCGGCGGACTCGGGCGCGACGTACGCGGGTGTGCCGACGAACTCGTGGGTGCGGGTCAGGCCCGGGGAGTCGGCGAGGCGCGCGATGCCGAAGTCGGTCAGCATCGGGTGCATCTGGCCGCCGTTCTGCTGGAGCAGGACGTTGGCCGGCTTCAGGTCGCGGTGCACGACGCCGTCGGCGTGGCTCGCGGCGAGCGCGTCGGCGATCTGGGCGGTGAGCAGTGCGGCGCCGACGGGGCTGAAGGGGCCGTTCTCGCGCAGGTAGCGGTGCAGGTCGGGGCCGTCGACGAGGTCCATGACCAGTGCCAGCAGTTCGCCCTCGACGACCAGGTCACGGACCCGGACGATGTTCGGATGGGTCAGGCGGAGCAGGACGGACCGCTCGCGCAGGAACCGCATCACGATGTCGGGGTCGCTCGCGAGCTCCTCCTTGAGGACCTTGATCGCGACGGTCTCGCCCGGCCGGCCGGCCACGGCCGCCTCGTCGCCCGCGGTTTCTCGCTGGCGGGCTCGCCAGACGGTCCCCGTGGCGCCGCGGCCGAGCGGCTCCTCGAGGAAGTACTTGCTGCCTACCGGCCGCACGTCATGCGCTCCCTGTTGCTTGCTTGCCTGGTCCGTACACCGGTTCCGTTCGGGCTTTCCGGTGTGCTACGTGTGTTCCGACCCACTGTAGTGCCGCTCGTACGTGGGACCGGGCTGTCGTCGCTGTGCTGTTCCCGTGCTCGGCGCCGGGTTCCACACAGGCGACTTACGTACGCGTTCCCGTACATGTTCGAAGGAAAGACGCTCGACCCGGTTCCGTTGGTTGCCGGAGGCGGACGTGACCGATCTCAAGTGATCGTCAGTGATGCACTGGGCAGGCACTTTTGGGGGCAGAGCCGACCAATCAAGATCACTTGAGGCCGGGTGGCGGGCGCGTTGTCAGTGGCAGGTGCGAGGATGCTGGCAGTACTGGCCGACGTGCTCGTGTGCGGTGGGGGAAGTCCGCGGTGGGGGACCGTGGCACAGCCTCGTCCTCGCCTCGCGGGCGCCCGCGCAGAAGGGACCGCTGACGGCGATGCAGATCCGGCTGACCGTCGTAGACCCGCTGGGCCCGCCCCCCGGGCCGCGGGGCCGAGCCGCGAGCTGCGACGTGCTGGTCACGGCGCCCGCGGGCACGGCGCTGGCCGCGGTGGCGTCGGCCCTGGCCTCGGCGGTCTCCGGCGACGGGGGCGCGGCGGCGTCCGGGAGCGGACAGGCCGTGCTGTACGCCGGGGCCGAGCGCCTCGACACCCAGCGCTGCACGCTCGGCGAGCCCCCACTGACAGACGGCGCGATGCTGTCCCTGGGCGCCCCGGCAGACCCCGAGCCGCATCCCGAGGTCGACGACGCCCCGGCCCAGCTCCATGTGGTCGCGGGACCCGACGCGGGCGGCGTTCATCTGCTGCACGGCGGGCAGGTCCACGTCGGCCGCTCCGCCGACGCCGACATCCCGCTCGACGACCCGGACGTCTCGCGGCTGCACTGCGCGGTGACCCTGTCCCCCGACGGCCGCGTGTCCGTCGCCGACCTCGGCTCCACCAACGGCACGACCCTCGACGGGGCCCGCGTGCCCGCCCGCCCGGTCCGCTTCGCCCCGGGCTCCCTGCTCCGCATCGGCGAGTCGGCCCTGCGGCTGGCCCCGCCCGGTGGGCCCGGAGCCCGGGTGGCGACGGCACCGGACGGTGAGGGGCATGTGCGGATGGCCGGCGGAGGAGCGTCCGGTGAGGCGGACGGCGCGGGGTCCGGCCCGGGCGTCCGCGGCACCGCGCACACGCGCGCGCAGACCGAGGGAAACAGCGCCGCGGACACGACCGGGAGCGCCGCGGATGCCGCTCACGCGCGCGTGCCGGGCGGCGAGGGTGCGCACGCCGGGGAAACGGGTCACGGCTACGGGACGTCGGCCTGGAGCGGCTCGGATGCCGAGCCGGATGCCCGGGCGCACGCCGCGGGCGAAGCGCCCGTGGTGCCGGGCCAGGGCGGCGCACCGCGCATCGAGAGTCACGACGACGCGGGGACCCGTACGGCGGGCTCGGGCGGGGCGCAGACCGTGGCGCCCGGCACGCGTGCCCCCGGCAGCACATCGGGACCGGCCCCGGCCATGGGCGTCGAGGGCACCAAGGACATCGGGGACACCCATGCCGGCCGGACAGGGATCGGCCCGCTCGACGACCCGCCCACCGCTCGTGGCCCGCACGGCTCCACCCCCTACGACGAGGGCGGCACGGCGCAGGCACGCGAAACCGGCCGCCGTAAGGGAACCCCCCTCCGGGGCACCGACGTACCACCGGGCGTGCGCAGGCGGGGCGGGCTCTCGGCGTGGGCCCGGCGGCTGGCCGGCGGGCGCGGCGGCACACAGGACACGACCGCGCGCGAGGAGTACGACGAGGAGGCGGCCGGTGCGACCGAGGAGCCGTCGGCCGTCGCCTCCCCACTGCCCGAGACCTGGCCCGACCCGGCGGCGCTGCTGCTCGCGGCGCTGGGCCCCGGGCCCCGGCTGTGGGAGCGTGGCCCGGACCATCCGGAGGCGCTCACGGTCCGGCTCGGCACCACCGACCGGACGGCGCCCGACGGCTCGGGGCTGCTGCCCGCGGTCCCGGTGACCACCGACCTGCGCGAGGCCGGGGCGCTCGGCCTGGCGGGACCGCGTACGCGTCTTGCCGGTCTGGCCCGCGCGGTGCTGGCCCAGCTTGCCGCGCTGCATTCCCCGGAGAGCCTGGAAATCGTCCTGATCAGCACGGACCGCTCCCGCTCCGCCGAGGAACGCACCGCCGAGTGGGCGTGGCTGGGCTGGCTCCCCCATCTGCGTCCGGGCCACGGCCAGGACTGCCGTCTGCTGCTCGCCTACGACCGCGAACAGGCCGCGGCGCGCACCGGCGAACTGCTCCGACGCCTGGAGGACCACCTCACGGAGAACGCCGCCGGCACACCGGGCACGCGGATATCCGGCGCCCCCAGCCGAGGCACCTCCGCCGGCGGCCCGCGCGGCGCCACCCGGCGCCCCTCCTGGGCGCTCGCGGACGACGACGGGACCGACGCGACGGACGGCGGCTTCCCGGGGCCGTACACCGTGGTGGTCGTCGACGGCGACCCCGGCGGCGCCGATCTGCGCAAGGCCACGGCGCGGCTGGCGCTGGAGGGACCGCGCGCCGGAATACACGTCGTGTGCCTCGCCGAGACGGCGCCCGCCTCGCCCGCGTCCCCGGTGACCGACACGTACGAAGCGGCCTGTGCCGCATCGCCCACCTTCCGGGAGTGCGGTGCCGTCGCGCTGCTCAGCGGGGACGTGGCGACGGCTCTGCGGCTGCTGCGGGTAGCGCGGGCCGGGGCGGAGCAGCAGCACACGCCGGACCACGACCCGGACCGCACCACGACGCGCTCCGGCCCCGTGGGTCACGGCACCGTCGCCGTCGTGGACGCCGTTTCCCTCGCCTGGGCCGAGCGGTTCGCGCGGGCGCTGGCGCCGCTGCGTACGGACGCGGTGGCCGCCGAGCGGCACACACGCGTGTCCGCACCGCTGCCGCAGGCGGCGCGGCTCCTCGACGAGCTGGGGCTGGCCCGGGCCACGCCCGCCTCCCTGATGGCGAGGTGGGCGGACGCGGCCGATGACAAGGAGGCGCTCGGCGGGCGGGCGCGTGCCGTGCTCGGGGCGGGGCCGCGCGGGCCGGTCGTCGTGGATCTCGTGACCGAGGGGCCGCATCTGCTGATCGAGGGCCCGGCGGGCAGCGGTCGTACGGAGCTGCTGCGCGCGGTCGTGGCCTCCCTGGCCGCCGCCGAGCGGCCCGACCGGCTGGCCGTCGTCCTGATGGACGGCCGGGACAGCGTGGGTGCCGGCGGCGGTCACGGCGAGGGGCTGCGGATCTGTACCGACGTACCGCACGTCACCACGCACCTCACCGCCAACGACCCCGTCCGTATGCGGGAGTTCGCCCAGTCGCTGAGCGCCGAGCTCAAGCGGCGCACCGAGTTGCTGGGTCGGTCCGACTTCGCCGACTGGCACACCCACCGTGAGGTGTCGGGCCGGATGGTCGCGCAGCGCGGTGCGTCCAGGACGGCGGGAGCGACCGGGGCGAGCGGGGCCACCGCGCCCGTCGGTGCCGGGGATCTCGAGGGGTCGTCCAGTTCCACTCTGCATTTGCGGACCTCGGCGGCCGCCCGTCGGCAGACGGAGGCCGCACCGCCGTTGCCCCGGCTGGTGGTGGTCGTGGACGACCTGGACGCGCTGGTCTCGCCCCCTCTGGGTTCGCCCGGGCGGCCCGCGGCCGGATCCGTGATGCGGGCACTGGAGTCGGTGGCCCGGGACGGGGAGCGGCTCGGGGTGCACCTGGTGGCGGCGGCCGGGGCCGGGGGGCGTACGGCGGAGTCGGAGCCGGCCCGGCGGGCTTCGTCGCGGGTCACGCTCGACGCGGCGGAGGCCGGAGCGGACGAACCGGCGGTGGGCCGGGGCCGCCTCGCCCACGCCGACGGGCGGGTCACGCCCTTCCAGGGCGGGCGGGTCACCGGGCGGATTCCGCGGACGGCGACGCTGCGGCCGACGGTGGTGCCGCTGGACTGGCAGCGGATGGGGGATCCGCCGGCGCGGCGGCCGGTGCGGGAGCTGGGGAACGGGCCTACGGATCTGGCGCTGCTGGCGAGTGCGCTGGAGCGGGCGGCGCGGGAAGTGGCGGCTGCGGAGGTGCCGTCGCTGTTGTAGCGACGGGCTCCGCTCCTTCGACCCGCCAGGGGGCTCCGTCCCCTGGACCTCTGGACCCCCGGGCCTGTGCCCACCCAACACTCGACTCGGTCGGACAAGAGGCACCCTCGCCCCGGTGGCTTCGCCCCGGACTCCCAACGGCCTAAAACTCCTCGGCCGGTCCAGACCCGCGCCCACTAGTCACGACGCGGTCACGATCACCCGGTTGACACAGCACGCGGTCTTGCCGACCAAGAGCACCCGGCGTAGACCGGAGCCACGGGACAGCGCTCGACGTTCGACGAGGAACGGAGAACGGGGCAGTCATGCGCAGCACGAGCAGCACATACCGGACACGCAGGGCCGTGAGGACGGCAGCCGCCCTCCTCACGGGAGCCCTCGCACTCTCCCTCACCGCATGCGGCGGTGACGACGACAAGAGCAGTGGCGGCGGAAGCACCCCCACGCAGACCGGCACCACCCTCACCCTCCCCAAGCTCAACGGCACGACTCTCGAGGTGGCGGCCGTCTGGACGGGACCGGAACAGGAAAACTTCAAGAAGGTTCTCGCGGAGTTCGAGAAGCGCACCGGCGCCAAGGTGACCTTCGTGCCCGCGCAGGACCCCATCATCAACTTCCTCGGCTCGAAGATCGCGGGCGGCCAGCCGCCGGACATCGCGATGCTCCCGCAGCCCGGCGCCATCAAACAGGCCGTCGACAAGAAGTGGGCCAAGTCCCTGGGCGCCGAGGCGAAGGCCGAACTCGCCAAGAACTACTCGCAGGGCTGGCAGGACATCGGAGCGGTCAACGGCACGCAGTACGGCGTCTACTACAAGGCCGCGAACAAGTCCCTGATCTGGTACAACGCCAAGGTCTTCGAGAACGCGGGGGCGAGTGAGCCCAAGACCTGGCAGGAGCTGCTCACCACCGCCCAGACGGTCTACGACTCCGGTGTGACGCCGTTCTCCATCCCCGGCGCGGACGGCTGGCCGCTGACCGACTGGTTCGAGAACGTCTACCTCTCCCAGGCGGGTCCGGAGAAGTACGACCAGCTCGCCCAGCACAAGATCAAGTGGACGGACCCGTCCGTGAAGGAGGCGCTGACCACCCTCGCGCAGATCTGGGGCAAGAAGGACTACATCGCGGGCGGCCCGGACGGCGCGCTGCAGACCGAGTTCCCTGCCTCCGTCACGCAGACCTTCACCGGCGGCGACCAGCCGAAGGCGGCCATGGTCTACGAGGGCGACTTCGTACAGGTCAACATCGCGCAGACGGACGCGAAGGTGGGCACGGACGCGAAGGTGTTCCCGTTCCCGGCCGTGGGCGACACCGCACCCGTCGTCAGCGGCGGCGACGCGGCCGTCATCCTGAAGGACTCCGAGGGAGCGCAGGCGCTCGCCACGTTCCTGGCCTCGCCCGACGCGGCGACCATCCAGGCCAAGCTCGGCGGGTACCTCTCGCCGAACAAGAACGTGCCGAACTCCGCGTACCCGAACGAGGTCCAGCAGAAGATCGCCAAGTCGCTCATCGCGGCCGGTGACGACTTCCGCTTCGACATGTCCGACCAGGCACCGCAGGCCTTCGGCGGCACGCCCGGCAAGGGCGAGTGGAAGGACCTCCAGGACTTCCTGAAGAACCCCACGAACGTGGCGGGGACGCAGGCGAAACTGGAGGCGGACGCGGCGCAGGCGTACGGGAGCTGATCCGGCCATGGCGTCGGACGCGGCGGCAGGGGCCCCTCCGGCCCCTGCCGCTCCTCGCAGTCGCAAGAGCGTGACCGGCACCCGCAGGACCGTCGCAGCTCTCTTCCTGCTGCCCGCCCTGGTGCTGCTCGGCGCGCTCGTGGTCTACCCGATCGGGTACTCGCTCGTCCGCAGCTTCCAAGACCAGTCCGGCAACGGGTTCGCCGGCTTCGACAACTACAAGACCCTGTTCACCGACGAAGGCATCCGCACCGCCCTGAAGAACAACGTCATCTGGGTGGTGTTCGCGCCGACGATCGCGACCGCGCTCGGCCTGATCTTCGCGGTACTGACCGAACGGGTCCGCTGGGGCACGGCGTTCAAGCTGGTCGTCTTCATGCCGATGGCGATCTCGATGCTGGCGGCCGGCATCATCTTCCGGCTCGTCTACGACCAGGACCCGGACAAGGGTGTCGCGAACGCCGTGTGGGTCGGCGTCCACGACACCTTCGCCCCGTCCTCCGCCTTCCCGAAGGCGCACCCGGGCCGGGACTCGCCCCTGGAGGCCCAGGGCGGCGGCTTCGTCACCAAGGCGACGGTCCGCACGGGCGAGACCGTCACCCTGCCCCTCGTCGGTGTCGCGCCCGAGCAGATGCCCGACAGCGCGAAGCAGGCCGTGGCGGCGAAGGCCGACCCGGGGAAGATCACCGGTACGACCTGGCAGGACTTCACCCGCGGCAAGGGCGTCGGCAAGCTCGGCGCGCCCGATCAGTCCGAGCTGGGCTATGCCGGGATGAGGATCGAGGCGGTCAAGGACGGCAAGGTGGTGGCGTCGACGAAGGCCGCCGACGACGGCACCTTCACCCTGCCCGCCGAGGCGGACGGGGCTTCGCTGCGGCTGCCCGCGAGCAACTTCAAGGAGCCGTACAACGGTGTGGACTGGCTGGGCCCGTCGCTGGTCACGCCGGCCATCATCGGCTCGTACATCTGGATGTGGGCGGGCTTCGCGATGGTGCTGATCGCGGCCGGACTCGCGGGTATGCCCCGGGAGCTCCTGGAGGCGGCGCGGGTCGACGGCGCCAACGAGTGGCAGGTGTTCAGACGGGTCACCGTCCCCCTCCTCGCCCCCGTTCTCGCCGTGGTCGTCGTCACGCTGATGATCAATGTGCTGAAGATCTTCGACCTGGTCTTCATCATCGCCCCGGGTTCCTCCCAGGACGACGCGAACGTGCTCGCCCTGGAGCTGTACCGCAAGGGCTTCGCCGAGGACCAGCCGGGCATCGCGAGCGCGATCGCGGTGTTCCTGCTGCTGCTGGTGATCCCTGTGATGTGGTTCAACGTCCGCAGGCTGAGGCGGGAGGTCAGGCGATGACGACGCACGCCGGAAGTCTCGGGAAGACGACCGGGCCCGCCACGGCCGCCGGGGCGAAGCGGTCGCTGGGGGCACGGCTGGCCGAAGGGGTCAGCGGCGGTGTGCTCCGTGTGTTCCTCATCGTCGTGGGCCTGTTCTGGCTGGTGCCGACCATCGGTCTGCTGCTGTCCTCGCTGCGTCCGCCGGAGGAGATGAGCGCGAGCGGCTGGTGGAAGGTCTTCAGCGAGCCCTCCCAACTCACCTTCGACAGCTACCAGAAGCTCCTCGAGAACAGCGACATCACCAACTCCCTCGTCAACACCGTGCTGATCACGGTGCCGGCGACGATCCTGGTGGTGGCCGTCGGCTCGCTGGCGGGCTACGCGTTCGCGTGGATGGAGTTCCCGGGCCGTGACTGGTGGTTCCTGGCCGTGGTCGGGCTGCTGGTCGTGCCCGTGCAGGTGGCGCTGATCCCGATCGCCGAACTGTTCGGCAAGCTGGGGCTGTTCGGCACGATCTTCGGCGTGATCCTCTTCCACACGGGCTTCGGCCTGCCCTTCGCGGTGTTCCTGCTGCGGAACTTCTTCGCGGAGATCCCCCGGGAGCTGCTGGAGGCGGCACGGCTCGACGGCGCCGGTGAACTGCGGCTGTTCGTCCGGGTCGTGATGCCGCTGGCCGGGCCCGCGATCGCGAGTCTGGCCATCTTCCAGTTCCTGTGGGTGTGGAACGACATGCTGGTCGCGCTGGTGTTCACCAACGCCGACAGCCAGCCGATCACGGTCGCCCTGCAGACGCAGGTACGGCAGTTCGGCAACAACATCGACGTCCTGGCACCGGGCGCGTTCATCTCCATGGTGATCCCGCTGGCCGTGTTCTTCGCGTTCCAGCGGCAGTTCGTGTCCGGCGTGATGGCGGGCGCGGTGAAGTGACCTTCGGCGACTGGTGAAACGCGGGCCAGGACAACCGGATCCGGGGGCGGGACGTCACTGTCCCGCCCCTTCCCGTTCACGCGCAATCCCCCGGATGCCGTACGAACCGTAACCAAATCACTCCATCGGCCGTTCCCGGGCAGAACGCCCGCGTACCGGGCAGAACCCCCGCGCCGACCCATGGATGTCCCTTGCCCAGGTTCAGTGTCATCGTCCCCGCGTACAAGGTTCAGGCGTATCTGCACGAGTGCCTCGAATCGGTGCTCTCCCAGTCGTATCCGGATCTGGAACTGATCGCGGTCGACGACTGCTCGCCGGACGCCTGCGGGGAGATCATCGACGAGTTCGCGGCCCGCGATCCCCGCGTACTCCCCCTGCACCTGCCGGAGAACGCCGGCCTGGGCCCCGCCCGCAACGCCGGCATGACCCTGGCGACGGGCGACTACCTGCTCTTCCTGGACTCCGACGACACCCTCACGCCCGACGCTCTCCTCGCGATCGCCGACCGGCTGAAGGAGACGGACGAACCGGACGTCCTGGTCTACGACTACGCGCGCACGTACTGGTCGGGCGAGGCCGAGCGCAACCATGCCGCGGGACAGCTCGCCGAGCGGGGCCCGGCCCCGTTCCGTCTGGAGGACCGGCCGGGACTGCTCAGGGTCCTGATGGTGGCCTGGAACAAGGCGTACCGGCGGGAGTTCGTCGAGCGCCAGGGCCTGGCCTTCCCGCCCGGCTACTACGAGGACACGCCCTGGACCTACCCCCTCCTGATGGCCGCGGAGTCGATCGCCACCCTCGACCGGGTCTGCGTCCACTACCGGCAGCGCCGCCAGGGCAGCATCCTGGGCACCACCAGCCGCCGGCACTTCGACGTCTTCGAGCAGTACGACCGGGTCTTCGCGTTCGTCGAGGAGCGCCCCGAACTCGCGCACTGGCGGCCGGTGTTGTTCCGCCGCATGGTCGACCACCTCTCGACGGTCTTCACCCGGCGGGGCCGTCTCCCGCGCGGCACGCACGCCGAGTTCCTGCGCAGGGCCCGCGCCCACTACCGCCGTTACCGCTCCCCGGGCGCCCCCGTCCCGCTGCGCACCCGTCTGCGCCACACACTCGTCCACCTGGGCCTGCACCGCACCTACCGGGCGCTCCAGCTGGCGATGTCCGTGCGCCGCCGCACGCTCAAGGGCGCCAGGAAGCTCGCACGGGCCGTGCGGGCGGCGGCACTCCAGCTGCACTACCGCCTCCAGCTGCGCCTCCCGCTGCGTGCCGACCGTGCCGTCTTCAGCGCCTACTGGGGCCGCGGCCACGGCTGCAACCCGGGCGCCCTGGAGGAGGCGTTCCGCACGCACGCCCCGCACGTCCGCACCGCGTGGATCGCCCGCCCCGAGCACCACCACACGATCCCGCCCGGCACCCGCCGCCTCAGCCCCGGCACGGCCGCCTACTGGTCGGCGCTCGCCCGCTCCAAGTACCTGGTCAACAACGTCAACTTCGACCGCCGCCTGGTCAAGCGCCGCGGGCAGGTCTTCGTCCAGACCCAGCACGGCACCCCTCTCAAGCACATGGGCCTGGACCTGCGGGAACGCCCGGCGGCCGCCCGCGACATGGACTTCGAGGAACTCCTCAGGGGCGTCGACAAATGGGACTACGTCCTGTCCGCCAACCGCCACACCACCCTGACCTGGGAACGCGTCTACCCCGGCCGCTACACCACGCTCCCCTACGGCTATCCGCGCAACGACGTCCTCCTGCGGGCGACACCGGCGGACGTGTCCCGGCTGCGCGAGACGCTCGGCATCCCGCAGGACTGTGTCGCGGTCCTGTACGCGCCGACCCACCGCGACTACCGCCGCACCCAGCAGACCACCCTCGACCTGGCCCGCGTCCTGCGCCGCCTGGGACCGCGCTTCATGATCCTGGCCCGCGCCCACTACTGGCAGGACGGCCCGCTCGCCCGGGGCACCCGGATCATCGACGTCTCCGGTCATCCGAGCGTGGAGTCCCTGTGTCTGGCCTCGGACGCGCTGGTCACCGACTACTCGTCGATCATGTTCGACTACGCCAACCTCGACCGGCCGATCGTGATCCACGCCGACGACCGCGAGGTGTACGAGGCGGCCCGCGGCACCTACTTCGACCTGCGGTCCTTCTCCCCCGGCCCGGTCACGCACAGCGAGGACGAGCTGATCGACGTCTTCGCGACCGGCCAGTGGCGGGACTCGCGCTCGGCGCGGCTGCGGGCGGCCTTCCGCGAGCGGTTCTGCCCCTACGACGACGGACGCGCCGCCGAGCGGGTCGTACGCCATGTCGTGCTCGGCGAGACCGAGGACCTGCCGCCGCTCGTGCCGCCGGACGAGCGGCGTCCCGCGCCGTCGGCCGCCTCGGCACTCGCGCGCTCCCCGCTCGCCACCGTGCCGCAACCGGCGGGTTCGCTGCCCGTCACCGACTGCCTGTGACGCCGTTGTCCCTTCCGGGAGTTCGTATGCCCCTCAGCACATCGCGGCCCACCCCGACCCGGCCGTCCACCTGCCGGCCGGCGGGGCGCCCCGGCCGCAACCGCACGGCGTGAGCACCAGGACCGCAACAGAGAGATCAGAATGCCCCGCTTCAGCATCATCGTTCCGTCCCACGGGGTCGCGGGCCGGCTGTCCCTGGCGCTGGACTCCGTCCTCGCCCAGTCCTTCGGCGACCTCGAGCTGATCACGGTCTGCGACGCACCCGACTCCCCCGCGGCCGGCGTCGCCTGCGGATACGCCGAGCGGGACTGCCGGGTGACCTCGGTGCACTCGCCGCCGTCGGCCGGACTGGCCGGGGCACGCAACACCGGGATGCGGGCGGCGACCGGCGCCTATCTGCTGTTCCTCGACGGCGACGACACCCTCGCGCCGGGCGCCCTGGCGGCGCTGGACGCACGCCTGGACGAGACCGGCGACGGCGGCGATGTGGATGTTCTGTACTTCGAGCACGAGCGGACGCCCTGGTGGGAGGGCGAACCGGCCAACCCTGCCGCAGCGCTCCTCGCACGAACGCCGAACGGCGCCTTCTCCCCGGAAAGCGCCCCGCAGGTGACCGGCGTGCACCTGCCGGCGTGGAGCGCGGCCTACCGCAGGGCCTTCCTCACCGACCGCGAACTCGTCTTCCCCGGAAACCATTTCACCGACATCGGCTTCGGCGGCCTGGTCACCGTCGCGGCCGAGCGCATGGCGGTGCTGCGCTCCGTCGTCGTACGGCATCTGCTGCGCAGACAGGGCAACCGCCTGAACGCGCCGGGCGAGCACCACGCCGAACTGCTCGACCAGACCGAGCTGGTGCTCACCCGGGCCGCCGAACTGGACCTCCCGAAGGACCGCTCGGGCCCGCTGTTCGAGCAGCTCTTCGCCACCGTTCTCAAGACGGCCGCGCATCCGCGGCGATTGCCCGCACGCAGCCGGCGCGCCTTCTTCGGCAGGGCGGGCAGGCTGTACCGGCACCACCGCCCCGCCGGTTTCCGCGTGCCGGGCGGCAGCCTGGGCGTGCAGCACCGGCTGCTGGCGGCCAGGGCGTACACGGCGTTCCGCGCGCTGCGGGGCGCCAACCAGTCGGCGACCCAGTTGCTCCAGCGCATCCCCCGCCCCCACATGCTGCGCACGCGCCTGTTCTACCGGCGCCGGCTGCTCGGCCGTATCGACCCGAACCTCGCCGTGTACTGCGCGTACTGGGGCCGCGGCTACACCTGCAATCCGGCCGCGATCCACGCCAAGGCACGCGAACTCGCCCCGCACATCCGTTCGGTGTTCCTGGTGGAGGCCGACCAGGCGCACGCCATGCCGAAGGACGTCGACCACGCCGTCATCGGCAGCCGCCGTTACTGGGACGTGCTGGCCCGTGCCAAGTACCTGGTCAACAACGCCAACTTCGCGGAGGGCGTGGTCAAACGCGAGGGCAGCGTGCATCTGCAGACGCAGCACGGCACCCCGCTGAAGAAGATGGGCGTCGACCAGTCGACGTACCCGGTGGTGGCGGCCGCGACCGGCAGTTTCACCAACCTCCTGGGCCGGGTCGACCGCTGGGACTACAACCTGTCCTCCAACAGCCACTCCACCCGGATGTGGGAGCGCGCCTTCCCGGGCTCGTACGAGCAGCTGGAGTACGGCTATCCGCGCAACGACGTGTACTACACGGCGACGGCGCAGGACGTGGCCCGCATCCGGCGGGAGCTGGGCGTCCCCGAGGGCAGGACGGCGGTCCTGTACGCCCCCACCCACCGCGACTACCGGACCGGATTCGACACCGGGCTGGATCTGGAGGCCTTCTGCGAGGCGGCCGGCGAGGACGTGGTGGTGCTGCTGCGCGCCCACTACTTCTACGACCGGGGCGGCCGGGCGAGCAGCGGCCGCGTCATCGACGTCACCGGGCACCGCTGCTCCGAGGACGTCTGCCTGGCCGCGGACGCGCTGGTCACCGACTACTCGTCGATCATGTTCGACTACGCCAACCTCGACCGGCCGATCGTCGTGTACGCCGACGACTGGGAGGTCTACCGGGAGACACGGGGCGTCTACTTCGACCTGATGGAGACGCCGCCCGGCCCGGTGGCCCGCACACCGGAGGAGCTGGCGCGGGTTTTCCGCGACGGCTCGTACGCGGGAGCCGGGTCCGCGGCCGCACGGGCCCGCTTCCGTGAGCGCTTCTGCCAGTTCGACGACGGCCGGGCCGCCGAACGCATCGTGCGCCGCGTGCTGCTCGGCGAGCCCCCGGAGGCGATCCCACCGGTGACCCCGCTCGCGGCACGCGTCCCGGCCCCAGCCGCCGCCCCCCTCGTAAGGAGCTGACGTCAGCAGTGCCCCGCTTCAGCATCATCGTCCCCTGTTTCAAGGTGCAGGGCTTCCTCGCCGAGTGCCTCGACTCGGTCCTGGAGCAGTCGTACCGCGACATCGAGGTGATCGCCGTCGACGACTGCTCGCCGGACGGCTGCGGCGCGATCCTCGACGAGTACGCGGCCCGCGACCCGCGCCTCAAGGCGCTGCACCTGCCGGAGAACGTGGGCCTCGGCCGCGCCCGCAACGCCGGGATGCCCCAGGCGACCGGCGACTACCTCTTCTTCCTCGACAGCGACGACACCCTCACACCCGGCGCGCTGCGCGCCATGGCCGACCGTCTCGACGAGACCCACGACCCGGACGTGCTGGTCTTCGACTACGCGCGCACGTACTGGTGGGGGGGCACGCGGCGCAACGTACTGGCGGACGTCCTCGCCGAGGCCGCCGAGGGCACCTTCACCGTGGCCGAACGCCCGGAGATCCTCGACCTGTTGATGGTGGTGTGGAACAAGGTCTACCGCCGGGAGTTCGTGGGGAAGAACGGGTTCGAGTTCCCGCCGGGCTACTACGAGGACACGCCCTGGACCTTCCCGGTCATGCTCAGCGCCGAGCGGATCGCCACCCTGGACCGGATCTGCCTGAACTACCGGCAGCGCCGGCAGGGCAACATCCTGTCCACCACGAGCCGCAAGCACTTCGACATCCACGACCAGTACGAACGGGTCTTCGCCTTCGTCGACTCCCGCCCGGAGCTGGCGTGCTGGCGGCCCTGTCTGCACCGCAAGATGGGCGAACACTGTCTCGACATCCTCGCCAAGCCGGACCGGCTGCCGCCGTCGGACAAGCGCGAGTTCTTCCGCCGTACGACCGAACTGTTCCGCGAGCACAGGCCCGCGGGCGCCGCGGTGGACGGCGAACTACGGCTGCTCGAGGGCGGTTACGCCGCGTACGTGATGAAACGGCAGGCCGCCCGGGCGGGCCGCGAGGCCGCGCGCCGGGCGCTGGAGGCACGCAGGGCCACGGCAGCGCGGGTCAAGCGGGGCTGGGCCGCGCTGCACGCGCGCGGCACCCTCGACCCCGATCTCGCCCTGTACTCGGCGTTCTCGCACCGCGGAGCGCTGGGCGACCCGGCGGCCGTCCACCGCAAGGCGCGGGAGATCGCCCCGCACATCCGCGGGGTGTGGGTGGTCCGCGGTGAGGAGGAGGCGGCGCTGCTGCCCGACGGGGTCGAGCACGTCCTCCTCGACTCCCTGCGCCACCACCGGCTCGCCGCGCGGGCGAAGTACTTCGTCAACAACGTCAGCTGGCCCGCCACGCCGGTCAAACAGCCCGGCAGCGTGCACATCCACACCCATCAGGGCACCCCGCTGAAGTACATGGCGGCCGACCTGCTGGACAAGCCCGGCGCCCGGCACGGCGTCGACGTACCGCAGATGCTGCGGCGCGCCGACCGCTGGGACTACAGCCTGGTCGCCAACCGGCACTCCGAGCTGGTGTGGGAGCGGGCCTATCCCTGCCACTTCACCTCCGTACGGACGGGGAGCCCGCGCAACGACGTGCTCGTCGACCCGCCGGAGGACGCCGGTGCCGGGTTCCGCGCGCGGCGCGGCATTCCGGCCGGGCACACGGTCGTGCTGTACGCCCCCACCCGCCGCGAGTACGTGCGCGGCGGCCACGTCGACCGCGTCGACCTGGCCCGGTTCGCGCAGGACCTGGGCGAGGGCCGCACCCTCGTCGTCCGTCTGCATCCCACCCTCGCCACCGGCCCGGCCCGCGGACTCGGCCTCACCGATCTGCACCGGCGCGGCGTCCTGGTCGACGCGACGGACGAACTGCACGTCGAGGAGGTCATGCTCGCCTCCGACGTCCTCGTCACCGACTACTCGGCCCTCATGTTCGACTACGCCAACCTGGACCGTCCGATCGTCGTCCACGCCGACGACCGGGCCGCGTACGCGGCGAGCCGGGGCACCTACTTCGACGTCACCGCCGAACCACCGGGCCACGTCTCGCGCTCCCACCGGGAACTGGCGCGGCTGTTCGCCTCCGGGGCGTGGCGGGACGAGGAGTCGGCGCGGCTGCGGTCGGCCTTCCGGGAGCGGTTCTGCGAGTTCGAGGACGGGCGGGCGGCCGAGCGCGTCGTACGGACGCTGATGCTGGGCGAGGACATGCCCCACCCGCGGTCCGCGGTCAGGGTGCCCGGCCCGGCCGCCGGTCACGACCTGCTCGCGTCCTCGTGAGGCCCCGCGGCTGGATGCTGGGCCTGGCCGCGTTGTTCGCCCTGCTCCAGCTCGCGAACGTCACCGGCCGGGACACCCCCGACACCAAGAACTATCTGTCCTACGCGCTGAGCCTGCGCGGCGACGGCAAGCACGAGGCGGCCGCCGCGACCATCGGGTACGCCTGCGCGGGCGAGGCGTCGATCGCGGCCCGCAACCAGAGCGTCGACGTGCTCCACTTCCACGCACCCGACCCGA
Organism: Streptomyces sp. HUAS ZL42; assembly: GCF_040782645.1. GTDB lineage: Bacteria > Actinomycetota > Actinomycetes > Streptomycetales > Streptomycetaceae > Streptomyces. Next base: position 5,811,262 of record NZ_CP160403.1, on the reverse strand, counting down.
GGCGACGCGTCATGGCCGAGTGCCGGGCCGCCGAGTGGCGGGTCGTGGGGGCACGGCTGAGGGCGGGTCAGACCGGCGGGCACACCGTGCCGTACATGTCCGAGCGGTTCATGCGGATCTTCGAGGCGCGCCCCGGTTATCCGGTGTTCCTGGTGCCGTTCGTCACCGTGTTCGGCGTGACATGGGGGATGTGGACGGCGAGCGTGGTGATCACGATCATGGGCGGGGTGCTCGCCTTCCTGATCCTGCGGACTCTGCGGGCCCCCACACCCCTGTGCCTGACCGGTCAGGCCCTGTTCTACGTTCTGCCGTGCGGCACGACCGCCATGCGCCCGATGACCGAGGGCCTGCTGCTGACGCTGACGCTGGCGGCGGTGTGGGGCTGCGCGCTGGCGCTGGACGGGCGGGTGCGGGCGGGCGCCTGGCTCGTCGGCGGTTGTCTGGTCGCGCTGTTCACGGTCAAGCACTCGCAGGCGCTGTTCCTCGGGGTGTGCCTGTCCGGTGCGGGAGCGGCGATCGCGGTACGGCGGCGGCGGTCCGCTTCCCGCCACCGGGTCGTGCCGGTCGCGGTGGTGGGGGCCTGCGGTGCCTTCGGGACGCTGCTCGCGGCGAGGCTGCTGCACTACCCGTCCGAGTCGGAGAGCCTGCAGGACCTGCTCACGGCCCACTTCACCCGGCCGGACCGCGCGCGTCCGTGGCCGGAGTTCCTGCATCTTCAGGTCAACTTCTGGGTGGAGTGGCTGCGCCGGCAGCTCTGGGAGCCGCTGTTCCTCACGCTGCTGGCCGCGGGTGCCTGGGGTGCGCTCAGGCGACGGGCGTTCGGCTGCTTCCTGTTCGCGGCCGCGTTCACGGGAATCCTCACCCAGGCCGGGCACCCGGACATCAACATCTGGGGCGAGCGGCTGATCGTCCTGGCGTGGCTGCTGCCCGTCCTCGGACTGCCGCTGCTGCTGGAGCCCGTCGTACGGGGGCGGGTGCCGCTGCCGGCCCAGGACCGCGCCGGACGGGCTCACTCGATGAGGTGAAGCCGGGCAAAGTCGTTGACCCTGGTGGGCATATACGGCCAATGCCCCTTACGCCCTCTTCCGTACGGCTCCGGTGAGCTCCGGCGTCCTGACCGGGCGCTCCGCACGCGGCGCGACCGCGCTGCGCGGTGGCCGCGTCCCGCGTCCCACCCCCTACCAGGTCGCCGGCTTCCTGTTCTGGCTGGTGATGTCGCTGGCGTACTGGCGTGTACCGCTGTGCTGCGACGCGGGCCAGCACGCCGCGGTCGTCGAGCGCCTCAGGGCGAACCTCCTGCACCCACGTCATCCGATGGCCGACCTGCCGGGCGCGGGCAGCCCGTACTACTCGCCCTACGCCGTGGCGCAGGGCGCGTTCGCCCGGCTGACGGGGCTGTCCGGCTGGGACGTGGTGAAGCTCGCCGGCCCGTTCAACCTGGTGGTGCTGCTGACGGGCCTGGGCCGGTTCGTGCGGGTGCTCACGCGTCGACAGTGGGCGCCGGTGCTCGCGCTGGCCTCGATGACCCTGCTGTGGGGCACCGAGCGGGCCTGGTGGAGCGGCTATCTCGGGCTGATGTCGATGACCGGCAACCTCGCCTACCCGTCGGCGTTCGCGATCGGGCTCGCCTTCTGGGCGTGGGCGCTGACGGGGGCACGCGTGCGTGATGTGCGCAGGGTGCGGTTCGTCGGGCCGAGCGGGCTGCGCGGTTTCACCGGGTACGCGGGGCTCGGCGCGCTGTACGGGGTGATCCTGCTGGTCCATCCGATCACGGCCGTGGCGGCGGTGCTCGGGGCCGTGGCCTTCGTGGCCGGATGGCAGCGGGGATGGCGGGGGGCCGTGCTGGCGCGCTGGGGGCTGGCGGGTGCCGTGGCGCTGACCGTCGCCCGGGCATGGCCGTACTTCGACGTGTTCGCGCTCGCCGGGGACGACAGTGTGGACGCCATGCACCGGCGGCTGTACCTGGGCCTGGCCGGGCACTTCTGGCTGGCACTGCTCGGACTGCCGGCACTCTGGCTGCGGGCACGGAGGTCGTCTCGGCGTGACCCACTGGTGCTGATGTTCGCCCTGGACTGCCTGGTGGTGACGTACGGCTGGATCAGCGGCCACTACACCTACGGCAGGATCCTCGGGCTGACACTGGTGCCCCTCCAGTTCGCCCTGGCGGTGGAAATGGCGGCGCCCCGGCCGTGGGGCGCGGGGCGGCGCGTGCTGGGCGGGGTCGCGGCGGCCGGGGCATTCCTGGGCTTCCTCACGGTCCAGGCGGGGGCGGTCGTGCCCCGCTCGCTGGATCCGGTCGGCTTCGGGCAGCCGCCGCGCTGGCCGACGTACGAGTGGGCCGCGCGGCACATCCGGCCCGGCGAGGTCGTGATCACCGAGGGCTACTACTCCGTCCACGCGATCGCGGGCTACGGGCCGAACCTCGCCGCGCCCGCCTGGCCCGACGCGGCCCTCGACGAGCGGGAGCGGCTGCGGCGCCTGGCGGACGTCCGCGCCTATCTCTCCCCGGCGGCGACCCGCGCCGAGCGCAGCGCCGTCGCCCGCCGGTACCGGGTGCGCTGGCTGCTGCTGACGCGGTGGCACCCGGTACCCCGGGAGGCGGTGGTGGTGGCGTGGAGCCGGCGGACGGGGGAGGTGCTGGCGCGGGTCGGTTGAGCTGCGGTCCTCGCACGCCGCGGTGGGAGCCTTACTCGATGACGAGGTCGACCTCGATGTTGCCGCGGGTGGCGTTGGAGTAGGGGCAGACCTGGTGGGCCTGCTCGACCAGCTTGCGGCCGGTCGCCTCGTCCACGGTGTCGGGCAGCTCGACGCGGAGGGCGACCTTGAGGCCGAAGCCCTCGCCCTGCTTGCCTATGCCGACCTCGGCGGTCACCGCGGCGTCGCTGACGTCCACCTTCGCCTGGCGGCCGACGAGTCCGAGGGCGCTGCCGAAACAGGCGGCGTAACCGGCGGCGAAGAGCTGCTCCGGGTTGGTGCCCTGCCCGTTGCCGCCCAGCTCCACGGGCATGGCCAGCGCGAGGTCGATCTTGCCGTCGGAGGAGACGGCGCGGCCCTCGCGGCCGTGAGTGGCGGTGGCGACAGCGGTGTAGAGCGCGTCCATGGAAAACCATCCCTCTCGAGTCACGTTCCGGCGGCCTGTCCGGCCGCCGCACGGTGCCAAGTAGAGCACACAATTCAATTGGGCACAACTGAATGGCGGGCAGGGGCTACCCTGGAGGCATGACCGCCACCCCGACACCCGCCGCCCCCCAGGACAACGGCGCGGAGAACTGGCTCCGCCTGGACCGCCAGATCTGCTTCTCCCTGCACGCCGCCTCGCGTGCCTTCAACGGCGTCTATCGCGTGATCCTCAAGGACCTCGGGCTCACCTACCCGCAGTACCTGGTGATGATGGTGCTGTGGGAGCAGGGCACCCTGCCCGTCAAGAAGCTCGGCGAGCACCTGCGCCTGGACTCCGGCACGCTCTCGCCGCTGCTCAAGCGCCTGGAGGCGGCCGGCCTCGTACGGCGCGAACGCAGCGCCCGCGACGAGCGCTCGGTGGAGGTGCAGCTGACCGAGGAGGGCGAGGCGCTGCGCGAGAAGGCCCTGGAGGTACCCCGCAGGATCGTCACTGCAACCGGCTTCGACCTCGCCGAGATCGGCGCACTGCGCGAGCGCCTCGACCAACTCACCACGGCGCTGGACTCGGCCGCGCTGGAGGAGACACCCGGCTGCCGATAGGCGGACCGTGGCACCTTTTGTACTATTAACCAACGCTTACTGTTCATTGACGGCGTATCGGAAGGGATATGGCATTCGCGCGGCCTACGATCCGCCGTCATGACACATCGCCGTCCCCTCGCCCTCCTCGCCGCCGGCTGGATCGCCACCCGCGCCCTGATGCTGTGGCTGCTCGCCCACGACGCGCTGCCCCTGCTGGGCCGGGGAGGCGTGGCGCGCGAGGTGTGGAAGCTGTACCACCACTGGTACGGCGTCCTCGCACACGGCGCCTTCCCGGCGCACGACACGCTCTGGCAGTATCCGCCGGGCGCCGGCCCGGTCCTGCTGTCACCCGCGCTGCTGCCCGGTCTGACGTACTTCCAGGCGTTCGTCGCGCTCACCCTCGCCGCCGACGCGGTCATCGCGCTGGCGCTGGCCCGGGCGGGTACACGCACCGGGCGGAGTCTCCTCGGAGCCCTGCTGTGGGTGGGCGGCCTCCCGCTCCTCCTGCACACCCCGCTCGCGCGCTACGACGTGCAGGTCACAGCCCTCGCCGTCATCTCCCTGCTGACGTTGTCGCGCTCCACGCGCGCGTGCGGTGCGCTCGCCGTGCTGGGCGCGCTGGTGAAGGTGTGGCCGGTGCTGGTGCTGCTGGGCACACCGAAGGGGCGGGCGACACGGTCGGCGTGGACGTCGGCGGCGGTGACGGGGACCGGCCTGCTCGCCCTCCTCACGGCCTTGTTCACGAGCCCCTTCGCGTTTCTGCGCCAGCAGGGCGGCCGGGGCGTGCAGATCGAGTCGCTCGGCGGCACGATGCTCTCGCTGGCCACGCACGCCGGCTGGCCGGGGAAGGTCGAGTACCGGTACGGGTCGATGGAGTTCACGGGTCCGTACGTCTCGTCGGTCGCGGACGCGTCGCTGGCCCTCACGGCCGTGGCGTTCGGCCTCCTGCTGCTGTGGCGGATCCGGGCCCGGCGGTGGACGCCCGCGACACCGTACGACGCCGCCCTGGGCGCCGTTCTGCTGTTCACGGTCACGAGCCGGGTGATCAGCCCGCAGTACATGATCTGGCTGCTGGGCCTGGCCGCGGTGTGCCTCACCTCGCGGCACACCACGCAACGCGCCGTGGCCGCGCTGATCGTCGCGGCGACGGCGGTGAGCGCCGTGGCGTATCCGGTGATGTACGACGAGGTCATGGCCTGCACATGGACCGGCTGCGCCCTGATGCTCGTCCGCAACGGCCTGCTGGCGGCGGCGGCCGTGCTGTCCTTCATCCGGTTGTGGCGCTCGGGCATGCCGGCGCCCACGGTCGGTCCGCAGCCGGCGCCCCACCGCATCCCCGGCCGGCCCCTGACCGTCTCCTGAACGGTGTTCGTCTCCCGGGGTACGAAGAGTGACAACCGTGGTACACGCGACATATGGGCCTGCTTCACTGAGAGTGGTGGCGCGCACCACGGGCCAACTGACAAGGGGGACGGCCGCACATGACCTGGCTGATCACCGGCGGGGCCGGTTACATCGGGGCACACGTCGTACGGGCGATGACCGAGGCGGGCGAGAGGGCGGTGGTGTACGACGACCTGTCCACGGGGATCGCGGAGCGCGTGCCGGACGGCGTGCCGTTGGTGACGGGCTCGATCCTCGACGGGGAGCGACTGGCCCGCGCCCTCGCCGAGCACGACGTGACCGGTGTCGTCCATCTGGCGGCGAAGAAGCAGGTGGGCGAGTCGGTGGACCGGCCCCTGCACTACTACCGGGAGAACGTGGAAGGGCTCCGCGTCCTCCTTGAGGCGGTGACGGCGGCCCGGGTCGCCTCCTTCGTGTTCTCCTCCTCCGCGGCCGTGTACGGCATGCCGGACGTGGACCTGGTGCGGGAGGAGACGCCGTGCGTGCCCATGTCGCCGTACGGCGAGACGAAGCTGGCGGGCGAGTGGCTGGTCCGGGCGACCGGCCGGGCGACGGGCCTGTCCACCGCATCCCTCCGCTACTTCAACGTGGCGGGTGCGGCCACTGCGGAACTGGCGGACGTGGGCGTGTTCAACCTGATCCCCATGGTCTTCGAGAAGCTGACCGAGGGCGCGGCCCCGCGCATCTTCGGCGACGACTACCCGACCCCGGACGGCACGTGCGTGCGTGACTACATCCACGTGGTCGACCTGGCGGAGGCCCACCTGACGGCGGCCCGCGCGCTCCGCTCCGCCCCCGGCCACGACCTCACCCTCAACATCGGCCGGGGCGAGGGCGTGTCGGTCCGCGAGATGATCGACATGATCAACGCCGTGACCGGCTACGACCGCCCGCCTGCCGTCACCGCACGCCGCCCCGGCGACCCGGCCCGCGTCGTCGCCTCCGCCGACCGCATCGCCACCGAACTGGGCTGGAAGGCCAAGCACGACGTCCAGGACATGATCACGTCCGCGTGGCAGGGCTGGGTACGCCTCCATCCGGAGGCGGCACGCAGCTAGGACCTGTCCGGCCTTGGCCTGCACGGATGACCGACTCCGCACTGCTTCAGCGCGCCGCGGGCGGGGGTGCGTTCAGGCGTGCGAACGCTGTCCACTGAGCCTGTGTGCAGCCGACGTACGTCAACAGCAGCCGGGCACCTGGCACTACGAGGTGCCATCCACCCAAGCGTCAACGCCCGCTTCCCATGCGGCGGCGACACGGACACCGTCGCCGCCGTGACCGGCGGACTCGCGGGGGCCGTGTACGGCGTCGGCGGCATACCCGAGCGGTGGACCGAGGCGCTGCATGTGCCGCTTCCGGGGTTCGGCGGGCGGGTGCTGCGAGGTGCCGAACTGTGCGCCCTCGCCCGGCGGCTGAGCGGCCAGGCAGGTCGGGCGAGGTCCGCTGTGGTTCGACAGCGCCCTGAAGGGGCGCGGGGAACTGCGCGACCAGCCACGATGGCACCGCAGACGATCGACGGCATGGCGCGGCACTTCCAGCGGAGCGGTTAGGCGTTGTTCAGGTACGCCAGTACCGCCAGCACCCTGCGGTGCCCGCTGTCGCTCGGTGGCAGGCCCAGTTTCAGGAAGACGTTGCCGATGTGCTTGCTGACCGCGCGTTCGGTGACCACGAGGGTCTTGGCGATGGTCGTGTTGTCATGGCCCTCGGCCATCAGCTTGAGCACCTCGCGCTCGCGAGGGGTGAGAGAGTCCAGCGGTGAGTCGCGGCGGCGGGTCATCAGCTCGGTGACGACCTCGGGGTCGAGGGCCGTCCCGCCGGACGCGACCCGCTCCAGGGCGTCGAGGAACTCGTCGACCCTGCCCACACGGTCCTTGAGCAGGTAACCGACACCGCTCGCCCCGCCGCCGAGCAGTTCGGCCGCGTACGACTCCTCGACGTACTGGGACAGCACCAGCACCGGCAGCCCGGGGATCCGCTCACGTGCCTCGAGCGCGGCCCGCAGACCCTCGTCGCGGAAGCCCGGCGGCATCCGCACGTCGAGCACGGCGACGTCCGGCCGGTGCTCGAGCAGCGCGGGCAGGATCTCGGGACCGCTGCCGGCGACGGCCGCGACCTCGTGCCCGGCCGACGTCAGCAGCAGAACCAGGCCCTCTCTGAGCAGGGCGTTGTCCTCGGCGATCACGACTCTCACGGCCTCGCCACCTCGACTCCGGTCACCATGCGCACGGCACACGGTCTCACAGCGCCTTGACGGCCTCCGCGGTCGCCCGCGCGAGCGCGTCCAGGTACCCCTTCGGCAGTCTGGGGCTGCGGATCACCACCGAGCGCCAGTACAGCGGCCCGGAGATCAGGTCGAGCGCCAGCTCGTCGTCGAGGTCCGGGCGGACCTCTCCGCGCTGCGCCGCCGCCGCCAGGATCCTGCTGGCGACGCCCTCCTGTCCCTCGCGCAGCGTCTTCTGCATGGCCTCGGCGATCTCCGGGTTGCGGGCCGCCTCGGCCTGCAGGTCCGGGATGATCTGCGAGGCCACGGGGTGGCGCAGCGCGCGGGACGTCACCTCGTACAGCAGCCGCAGGTCGCCCTCCAGCGCGCCCGTGTCCGGCGCGGGCAGGCCCTGCACGGCCAGCGCCGAGACGATGTCGAGGACCAGGTGCAGTTTGGAGCGCCAGCGGCGGTACACGGCGGTCTTGCCGACGCCCGCCCGGCGCGCGATGCCCTCGATCGACATCCGCGCGTAGCCCACCGCCGCGAGTTCCTCGAAGACGGCGGCCCGGATGGCTTCCGTCACATCCTCGCGGAGTACGGCCGCCCCCGCGGGGGTCCGGCGGCGCGGACGCGTCTGGGGCCCGTCGGCGTTGGTCGTCATGCGGACAGCATAGGGCGTTGCGACGATACGGTCCCGTCCCCACGTTCCACGTGACGACGAAACGGTTGCGTTCCGACGCCGACTCGGCCTACGCTCACGTTGCGACGATACGGTCCCGTCCCGACGTAAGAAAACGTCAAGAGAAGCGTAAGAAAACGCCGATCCGCGGGCACGGCAGCCGGACGCCACGCACCCCCTCCCCCCGAGCGAAAGCAGCGGATGTGAGCCAGGTCCTCGACACACCGCCCCCGACACCGACCCCGGCCGACGACGACCTCGCGTCCCTCGCCGCCAGGTACGGCCTCACGGTCAGTGGCGCCCGCCCCACCCTGTCCGGCTACGTCCGTCAGCTGTGGGCACGCCGCCACTTCATCACCGCCTTCGCCACCGCCAAGCTCACCGCCCAGTACAGCCAGGCGAAGCTCGGCCAGATCTGGCAGGTGGCGAACCCGCTGCTGAACGCGGCCGTGTACTACTTCATCTTCGGCGTGCTCCTCGGCACCAAGCACGGCGTGCCGGACTTCGTCCCGTTCCTGGTCACGGGCGTGTTCATCTGGACCTTCACCCAGAGCTCGATCATGGCGGGCACCCGGGCGATCTCAGGCAACATCGGCCTCGTCAGGGCCCTGCACTTCCCGCGGGCGGCACTGCCCATCTCCTTCTGTCTCCAGCAGCTCCAGCAGCTGCTGTTCTCGATGGCCGCCCTGGTCGTCATCCTGCTCTGCTTCGGCGTGCCCGTCAGCGTCTCCTGGGCGCTGGCGATCCCGGCGCTGGTGCTGCAGTTCATGTTCAACGCGGGCGCCTCGATGGTCATGGCCCGCTGGGGCGCGAGCACGCCGGACATCGCCCAGCTGATGCCGTTCATCCTGCGGACCTGGATGTATGTCTCGGGCGTGATGTGGAGCATCGACAAGGTGCTCGCCCACGACCACCTGCCGCACTGGGCCATGACGGCCCTGCAGTGCAACCCGGCCGCCGTCTACATCGACCTCATGCGCTTCGCCCTGATCGACAGCTTCCACGCGAGCCAGCTGCCCCCGCACGTGTGGGCGGTCGCGACCGGCTGGGCGCTGCTCTCGGGGATCGGCGGTTTCATCTACTTCTGGAAGGCTGAGGAGACGTACGGCCGTGGCTGAGTACACCGGTACCTCCGAGAAGATCCCCACCGTCGTCGCCGACCGCGTCGACATCGTCTACCGGGTCAACGGCACCGGCGCCGGCCGCGGCTCCGCGACCGCCGCCCTCAACCGCATCCTGCGCCGCGAGCAGGCCGAGAAGGCGGCGGGCGTGCGCAGGGTGCACGCGGTCAAGAAGGTGTCGTTCGTCGCGTACAAGGGCGAGGCGATCGGCCTGGTCGGGACCAACGGTTCCGGCAAGTCGACCCTGCTCAAGGCGATCGCCGGCCTGCAGCCGGTGGAGCGCGGCAGGATCTACACCGACGGCCAGCCCTCCCTGCTCGGTGTGAACGCCGCCCTGATGAGCGACCTGACCGGCGAGCGCAACGTCCATCTCGGCGGCCTGGCGATGGGCATGTCCCGCGAGGAGATCAAGGCCCGTTACCAGGACATCGTCGACTTCTCCGGGATCAACGAGAAGGACGACTTCATCTCGCTCCCCATGCGCACGTACTCCTCCGGCATGGGTGCCCGCCTGCGGTTCTCCATCGCCGCGGCCAAGGACCACGACGTCCTCCTCATCGACGAGGCACTGGCCACGGGTGACGCGAGGTTCCAGACGCGCTCCGCCGAGCGCATCCGCGAGATGCGCGCGCAGGCCGGCACGGTGTTCCTGGTGAGCCACGGCAACGCGGTGATCCGCGAGACCTGCGGCCGCGTGCTGTGGCTGGAGCGCGGCGAGCTGGTCATGGACGGGCCGACGGACGAGGTCATGACGGAGTACGAGGCGTTCACGAGCGGTAAGAGCAAGGCGCCGACGCCCCTGAGGGAACGGTCCACGGTTCCGGCGTAACCCGACGGGAGGGACGGAGTGACCGCGATGCCCGAGCTCAGTGTCGTCGTCCACGGGACGAACACCCAGGGGCATCTGACCGCCCTCCTCGGCTCCCTGGCGGCACAGTCCCGCCCGGACACCGAGGTGATCGTGGCCGCGGTCGGCGACTGGGCCCGGGAGACCGCGCAGGAGCACGCCCCCGGGATGCTGGTGCTGCCCCTGCCGGACGGTACGCCGGACGCCACGGCCCGGGCGGCGGGGGCCGCGCGGGCGTCCGGCCGCTGGCTGCGCTTCGTCCACGCCAAGGACGGCCTCCCGGCGGGCGCCACGCGCGCGGTCGCCGAGTGCGTGGCCACGTTGCCGGACACCGTGGACGTCCTTCTCTTCGACCACGTCCACTCCACCTGGCGCACGACCGAAATCCCCTCCGAGGACGGCCCGTTCCTCGCCCGGACGGTCGGCGCGGAACTCGCCCTCGACGATGCCCCGCACCTCCTCCGTCTGACCCCGCTCCTCGGCAACCGCGCCCTGCGTACGGCCTTCTGGAGGGCGCACGAACAGGAACTCACCACCCGCGCCGAGCCGTTCACGGCGCAGGCCGCGCTCCTGCGCGCACACCGTGTCGCCTGTCTGGACCAGGTCGCCCACGACGACCGCCGCCTGCGCCCCGAGAGCCTCCCTCGGCCCTCCGCCGAGGAGCACTACGCCCTCGTCGACCGCTACGAGACCCTTTTCGCCCTCACCCGGGACCGCCCCGCCGCGCACACCGTGCTCTACGACGTCATGGTCGAGGACTGCCTGCGCACCATCAGGGGACCACTCGTGCCCGACCCCGTGGCGCGGGAGTTCTTCCGGCGGGCGTCGCACACGGCGGCGCGCTGGAAGCCGCCGCACCACGACACACCCGGCCGCCTCGAAGGCCTGCGCCGGTCACTCCTCGAACAGAACGCCTACCGCACCTACCGAGCCCTCCGGACCGCGGCCCGCACCCACCGCGCGGCCAGGGCGGCAGCCAGAGCCCGCAAACGCCGGATCGGCGCCAGGCTCCGCGCCCACCAGTACCGCACGGCCCTCACCCGCCCCGTCGACCCCGGCCTGGCCGTCTTCGCGGCCTACTGGAACCGGGGAGTCGCCTGCAACCCGGCCGCGATCGCGGAGAAACTCACCGAACTCGCCCCGCACATCCACCCGGTGTGGGTGGTCAGGGCGGACCGGGCGCGGTCCCTCCCGCCAGGCACGGATCACGTGATCCCCGGCACCCGCCGCTACTGGGAGGTGCTGGCAGCCGCCAAGTACCTGGTCAACAACGTCAACTTCCCCGACGCCGTGGTGAAACGCCCGGACGCGATCCACCTCCAGACCCACCACGGAACCCCGCTCAAGCACATGGGCGTCGACCAGATGCGCTACCCGGCCACCGCGAAGAACCTGGACTTCGCCGCACTCCTCGCCCGCATCGACAAGTGGGACTACAGCGTCTCCGCCAACAGCCACTCCACCCGCATGTGGGAGCGCGCCTACCCCTCCCGCTTCGTCTCCCTCGACCACGGCTATCCGCGCAACGACGTCTTCTACACCTGCGACGCCCAAGGGGTCCGCGCGATCCGCGAGCGCCTCGGCATCCCCCACGGCAGCCGGGCCGTCCTCTACGCCCCCACCCACCGCGACTACGAAGTCGGCTGGACCCCGCGCCTCGACCTCGGCACCCTCGCCGACCGCCTGGGCGAGGACACGGTCCTCCTCGTCCGCGGCCACTACTTCCACGCCGACAAGCCCAACCGGCTCCCGGACCGGGTCGTCGACGTCACCTCCTACCCCCGGGTCGAGGAACTGTGCCTCGCCGCCGACGTCCTCGTCACGGACTACTCGTCCCTCATGTTCGACTACGCCAACCTCGACCGCCCGATCGTCACGTACGCCGACGACTGGGAGACGTACCGGGCCACCCGTGGCGTCTACTTCGACCTCATGGCCGAGCCGCCGGGCCACGTGGCCCGCACCCAGGGGGAGTTGACGGAGATCCTCACCTCCGGCGCCTGGCGGGACGAGGCCGCGCGCGAGGCGCGGTCCGTCTTCCGGCGGCGCTTCTGCGAGTACGACGACGGACGCGCCGCCGAACGGGTCGTACGCCGGGTCTTCCTCGGCGAGAGCGAGGAGTCGCTGCCGCCGGTGATCCCGCCGTCGGAGCGCACCCCGGCACCGAGTCCCAGCCCTTAGGGCGGACAAGGGCGCCCCGGGCCGTGTCGGCCGGGGCGCCCTCACCGCCGTACGGACTACGAATGCGTCCGGAGCAGGGTCCGCATCGTCCGCATCGCCACCGACAGGTTGGCGAGGTCGAACGTCTCCGAGCCCTGGATCTCCTCCAGGGTCGTGCGCGCCCGGCTCAGGATCGCCGCGTTCTTCTCCTCCCAGGCCTTGAAGCGCTGCTCGGGGGTGGAGGTGCCGTTGCCCACCGCCAGGACGTCCGCGGTCAGGGCCGCGTGGGCCGCGTACAGGTCCTCGCGGATGGAGGCGCGGGCCATGGACTGCCAGCGGTCGGAGCGCGGAAGCTCCACGATGCGGTCCATGAGCTGGGTGATGTGCAGGCGGTCGGCGAGGTCGTAGTAGACCTCGGCGACGTCCAGCGGCTCCTTGCCCGTGCGGTCGGCCACCGACACGATGTCGAGCGTGGGGAAGGCGGAGGAGAACCCGGCCACTCGGGTGGCGAGCTCGTCCGCGACTCCGGTGCCCGTCAGCTCGTCGTAGATCTGCTGGTACCACTCGAGGTCCGCGCCGCGCAGCAGCTTGGGCAGCTGCTGCCAGACCTGCTCGACGCGCTCACTGAAGAAGTCGACGGTCTCGGCGAGCTGCAGCGGCTGCGGCCGGTTGTTGAGCAGCCAGCGCGTGCCGCGCTCCACCAGCCGGCGCGAGTGCAGACGGATGCGGGTCTGGACGGCGGCCTCGACCTGGTTGTCCAGGGCCTCCACCCCGTCCCACACCGCGGCCGAACGGAAGATCACGCGGGCCGCGGTCTGCGCCCGGACGATCTCCTCCAGGGAGGCGCCGGTCTCCTCGCGCAGGCGGTGCAGATACGTCGTACCGCCCGTGTTGACCGTGTCGTTGACCAGGACGGTCGTGGTGATCTCACGGCGCAGCGGGTGGCCGTCGATCTGCTCGGGGAACTGCTCGCGCAGCGCGGTCGGGAAGTACGCGTGCAGCAGGCTGCGCAGATACGGGTCGTCCGGCAAAGAGGTGTGCAGCAGCTCGTCGGAGACCGTGATCTTCGTGTACGCCAGCAGGACGGCCGTCTCCGGACTGCTCAGACCGTGCCCGGCGCCGAGGCGTTCGCGGATCTGCCGGTCGGTGGGCAGGAACTCCAGCGCCCGGTCGAGGTGCCCCTCCCTTGCCAGGTGGCGCATGAAGCGCTGCTGGGCGTGGAGCATGTCCTTGGACTGGGCGAGGGCGTTGGCGATCGCCACGTTCTGCGCGTAGTTGTTGCGCAGGACCAGGCGGCCGACCTCGTCCGTCATCTCGGCCAGCAGCCTGTTGCGCTGCTTGACCGTCATGTCGCCGTCCGTGACCAGGCCGTTGAGCAGGATCTTGATGTTCACCTCGTGGTCGGAGGTGTCCACGCCCGCGCTGTTGTCGATGGCGTCCGTGTTGATCCTGCCGCCGTGCCGGGCGAACTCGATCCGGCCGAGCTGGGTCAGGCCCAGGTTGCCGCCCTCGCCGACGACCTTGACGCGCAGATCCTGGCCGTCGACGCGGATGGCGTCGTTGCCCTTGTCGCCGACGTCGGCGTGCGACTCGGTGGACGCCTTGACGTACGTACCGATGCCGCCGTTCCACAGCAGGTCCACCGGCGCCTTGAGGATCGTCTTCATCAGGTCGGCCGGGGTCATCTTGGTGACCCGCTCCTCGATGCCGAGGGCCTCGCGGATGTGCGCGTTGACGGGGATGGCCTTGGCGGAACGCGGGAAGACACCGCCGCCCGTGGAGATGAGGTCGCTGTTGTAGTCCTCCCAGCTCGAGCGCGGCAGCTCGAACAGGCGGCGGCGCTCGGCGTAGGAGGTGGCCGCGTCCGGCTTGGGGTCGATGAAGATGTGCCGGTGGTCGAAGGCGGCGACCAGGCGGATGTGCTCGCTGAGCAGCATGCCGTTGCCGAACACGTCACCGGACATGTCACCGATGCCGACGACCGTGAAGTCCTCGACCTGTGTGTTCACGTCCAGCTCCCGGAAGTGCCGCTTCACGGACTCCCAGGCGCCGCGGGCGGTGATGCCCATGGCCTTGTGGTCGTATCCGGCGGAGCCGCCGGAGGCGAAGGCGTCGCCGAGCCAGAAGTTGTAGCTGCCGGCGACCTCGTTGGCGATGTCCGAGAACGTCGCCGTGCCCTTGTCGGCCGCGACCACCAGGTAGGTGTCGTCCTCGTCGTGCCGGACTACGTCCGCGGGCGGCACGACCTCGCCGGCCACCATGTTGTCGGTGATGTCGAGCAGCGCCGAGATGAAGGTCCGGTAGCTGGCGATGCCCTCGGCCAGCCACGCGTCCCGGTCCACGCCCGGGTCCGGCAACTGCTTGGCGACGAAGCCGCCCTTGGCGCCGACCGGCACGATGACCGTGTTCTTGACCATCTGCGCCTTGACCAGGCCCAGGATCTCGGTGCGGAAGTCCTCCCGGCGGTCCGACCAGCGCAGACCGCCGCGCGCGACCTTGCCGAACCGCAGATGCACGCCTTCCACCCGCGGCGAGTACACCCAGATCTCGAACGCGGGCCGGGGCGCCGGCAGGTCGGGGATGGCCTGCGGGTCGAACTTCATGGAGACGTAGTCGTGCGGCTGGCCGCCCGCGGCCTCCTGGAAGAAGTTCGTGCGGAGGGTCGCCTTGATGAGGGTGAGGAAGGACCGCAGGATCCGGTCCTCGTCGAGGGAGGCCACCTGGTCGAGGGCCGCGTCGACCTCTTCGAGGAGGGCGTCGACGATCTCGAGGCCCGCCCGCTGCCGGTCCGGCGACATCCGCGCCTCGAACAGCGACACGAGCAGCCGGGTGGTGTGGACGTTGTTGCGGAGGGTGTCCTCCATGTAGTCCTGGCTGAAGGTCGAGCCGGCCTGGCGCAGGTACTTGGCGTACGCCCGCAGCACCGTCGCCTGCCGCCAGTCGAGCCCGGCGCTCAGCACGAGGGCGTTGAAGCCGTCGTTCTCGGCCTTGCCGGTCCAGGTGGCGGCGAAGGCCTCCTGGAAGCGCTCGCGGGCGTCGTCGGCGAGGTAGTCGCCGTTGGCTCCGCCCAGCGACCCCGGGATGCGCAGGCCGAAGTCGTAGACCCAGGCGACGCTGCGGTCCGAGCAGCGCAGCTCGTACGGCCGCTCGTCGATCACCTCGACGCCGAGCCGGTTGAGCACCGGCAGCACGGCGGACAGGGAGATGGCGTGGCCCTTGCGGTAGATCTTGAAGCGGCGCTCGTCGGGGGCTGCGCCCACCGGCTCGTACAGGCTGAGCGCGAAGTCGTTGCCCGCCTCCTCGCTGAGCCGCTCGAGGTTGACCAGGTCGGCGACCGCGGACCGCGGGTTGTGGTCGGCCTTGTAGCCCTCGGGGAAGGCGTTGCTGTAGCGGCGCAGCAGCTCGGCGGCGCGCTCCTCGCCGAGCTCCGCGTTCAGCGCGTCGGCGAACCCGTCGGCCCAGGACCGGGCGGCCTCGACGAGCCGTGCCTCGATTCTCTCCTTGTCCGAGTCGCTGAGCTGCGGCAGCTCGGTGCCCTGCGGCACGCGGACGACGAAGTGCAGCCGGGACAGGATCGACTCGGTGTTCCAGGCCGTGAAGTCGACGCTGATGCCGCCCAGCTCTTCCTTGAGGATGTCGATGATCCGCAGCCGGACACCGGTGGTGTAGCGGTCGCGGGGCAGGTAGACGAGGGCCGAGTAGTAGCGCCCGTACTCGTCCTGGCGCAGGTAGAGCCGCAGCCGCCGGCGTTCCTGCAGGTACAGCACGGACGTGGCGATGGACTGGAGTTCGTCGGGGGGCGTCTGGAAGAGCTCGTCGCGCGGGTAGGTCTCCAGGATCTGCAGCAGGTCGCGCCCGTCGTGGCTGTCGGGCGTGAAGCCCGCGCGCTTGAGGACCTCGTCGACCTTGCGCCGGATGACGGGAACCCGGCGGACGGACTCCGTGTAGGCGGCGGAGGAGAACAGTCCGAGGAAGCGCCGCTCCCCCACGACGTTCCCGTCCGCGTCGAACTGCTTCACCCCGATGTAGTCGAGGTACGACGGCCGGTGCACGGTCGCCCGGCTGTTGGCCTTGGTGAGCACGAGCAGCTTGTGCTCACGCGCCTTGGCGCGGGCGTCGGCGGGCAGCCGCTCGAAGGAGGGGCTGACGGGGTGCTGGTCGTCACCGGCGTGATGCGGGTCCGAGCGCAGTATGCCGAGCCCGGTACCGGGGACGGCGGCCAGACAGTCGTCCGACCGGAGCTGGTACTCGCGGTAGCCGAGGAAGGTGAAGTGGTCGGCGGCCAGCCAGCGCAGCAGCTCGCGGGCCTCCTCCACCTCGGGCGCGGCCAGATCACCGGGAACGGGCTCCTCGAGGAGGTCGTCCGCGAGCCGCAGGGCCGCGTCCCGCATCTTCTCCCAGTCCTCGACGGCCTCACGGGCGTCGGAGAGGACGCGCAGCAGATCGGCGGTGATCTGCTTCAGATCCGAGCGGTCGGTCTCACGGTCGATCTCGACGTGGATCCAGGACTCGGTGTGGGCGTCGTGCGGAAGGTCGGCGGGAGGGGTGCTGAGCACCTCGATGAGCTTGCCGGTGAGATCACGGCGGACGACGACCTGAGGGTGGATGACGAGGTGGATCCCCCGGCCCTGCCGCGTGAGCTCATTGGTCACGGAGTCCACGAGGAAGGGCATGTCGTCCGTCACGACCTCGACGACGGAGTGGCTGCAGGTCCAGCCGTTCTCCTCGACGGTCGGGGTGTGGACCCGGACGTTGGCGGTTCCCTGTGGCCGGTTCTCGGCGAGCCTGTAGTGGGAGAAAGCGGCTCCGAGGATGTCGACCGGGTCGCGGTCGGTGAGGTCCTCCGGGGCGGTGTGCAGGTAGTAGCGCTGGAGGAACGCGAGCACGGAGTCCCTGTCCGGGGCCTCCTCGCCCGTCGTCCCAGTCGGTAGGTGCCCCCCGACCGGACTGTTCTCAGCGACCCGAGTGGCCCTCTCGAGCAACTCGGCCTTGGCTTCGTCCAGCTTGGTCTGCATTGTCCTCTGGCTCCTGTCGCGCGCCGTTGCGTGACGTAGAAGGAAGTACGGTCCCTTCCCTGCGGACGTGACGCCGTGACGCGGGGTGTCCGCTCTGTTCCGACGCTATGCCGCAAGGGGAGATGAGCGGGGGTATCTGAGCCAATTTTGAGCTGCCCGACGAGTGTGACGCTGCTCTCCGCGACGCCTGCTCCCAGGGTGTGTATCGCGTCCTGGGAGCCTTCGAGGCCCCGTCCCGCCCGCAAGGACCAGCGACCGCCGCCCGGTCACGGAGGTGGTCCGTGCTCGCCGGGCGCAGGGCAGGGGCAACAGTGCCCCCGCGAGCTATCGCGCTGATCACGCCACCAAGGCTATCGCTCCTTACGGGGGCGGCGTCATGAGCCGTATGTGTACAAAACAGGGGCCGGAAGTTTGACGTTCTGCACAGGGGCATCGGTGCCGGGGTCACTGCTTGCCCGAGCGGGTGGGGTGGTCGGCGTGCCTCCTTGACCAACGAGAAGTCGCCGTCGACACCGCCGAGGCGCACCCTGAAAGCAACCGGACCTCTTGGCAGGGCCGCCCTCAGGAGGCACGTTGCCCATGAAGCCACGGTCTTGAGGGGAGCGCACCGACATGACAGCGAAAATCCTCATCCTCACCGGCGACGCAGCAGAATCCCTGGAGGTCCTGTACCCCTATCAGCGCCTGCGCGAAGAGGGCTACGACGTCCACATCGCGGCCCCCACCCGCAAGAAGCTCCAGTTCGTCGTCCACGACTTCGAACCCGGCTTCGACACCTACACCGAAAAGCCCGGTTACACCTGGCCCGCCGACCTCGCCTTCTCCGAGGTGGACCCCGGCGACTACGCAGCCGTCGTCATCCCCGGCGGCCGCGCGCCCGAGTACCTTCGCAACGACCCCGAGCTCCGCAAGATCCTCAAGTCGTTCTTCGACGCGGACAAGCCGGTCGCCCAGATCTGCCACGGCCCGCTGCTCACCGCCGCGATCGACAGCCTCCGCGGCCGCCGCGTCACGGCCTACCCGGCGCTGGAAATGGACATGCAGTCCGCCGGCGCCACCTTCCAGGACGCCGAGGCAGTGGTCGACGGCACCCTGGTCTCCTCCCGCGCGTGGCCGGACCACTCGGCCTGGATGCGCGAGTTCCTGACGATCCTGCGCGCGAAGGCGCCCGTGACCTGACCCCCCGTACGCCAGCGGGCGCGGCGCCCGGCGGGAGCCGCGCCCCGTCTCACGGCGTCACGCCGCCAGCCGCTCCGCCACCGCAACCGCCTCCTCCAGCGTGTCCACCACCGGAACCCCCACCTCCTCGAGGCTGGCGCGGCCGTGCGACCCGCCGGTGTACAGCACCGCCTGCGCCCCCACATGCCTCGCGGCCACGGCGTCGTCCGCCGCGTCCCCGATCACCACCGTGCGCTCCGGCTCGACCCCCGCGAGTTCCGCGAGGTGCCGCACCATGTGTTCGGCCTTGCTGCCCCCCGACGGCCCGGTCCGCCCGTCGACGCGTACGAAGTGCTCCTCGATCCCGAACCCCCGCACCAGCGGGACGAGTTCGTCGTGCACGTACATGCTCAGCAGTGACTGGCTGCGCCCCGCGGACCGCCACCCGCCGAGCAGATCCGCCGCACCCTCGGTGAGCCGGCACGTCACCCGGTGCTCGGCGTAGTACCGGTGGAAGGTCACGTCCATGACCTCCCACTCGGCCTCGGTCGGCAGCCGCCCCATCAGCCGCTCGTAGAACTTCGGCACCGGTACGCAGTACAGCGCCCGGTACCGCTCGAGCGTGATCGGTTCCAGTCCCAGCTCGGCGAACGCCGCGTTCGTCGCCCCGATGATCGCGTCATTGTCGTGGAACAGCGTCCCGTTCCAGTCCCACACAATGTGCGTGGCTCCGTGCTTCCCCATGCCCGCAAACGTACCCGCTGCCACTGACAATCAAGGAAGTCGCAGCTCCCCGAGGTCCGGCCGACCGACGGCGGCTCAGTCCCCCAGCCCCACCAGGTTCGGGATCTCCTGCGTGGCGTACCAGAGCAGCTCGTGGTCCTCGGCCCCGTCCACGACGAACTGCGCGTCGTCGTCCCCGCCGTCCGCGCCCGGCAGCGCATCCGCGGCCGCGGCCACATCCGCCTCCGCGTCCTGCGCGTCGACGTGCACCGAGGCCGCCTTGGCCAGTCGTACGGCCTCGGCGATCCGCACCTCGCCGAGCGCGGCCGGGTCGAGCCCGCGATCGGGGTCGGCCACCGCGGCACCGTCGGGTACGTCGGCCGCGACCACGACCCGCCGCCGCGGCGCCTCCGGCTCCGCCGCGAGCAGCCGGAGCGAGGCCAGCGCGGCCCTGCTCAGCGCCGCGTACTCCAGCTCCTCGATGTCGTCGGACAGGTACCACTCGCGCAACGCGGGCGTGACGGCGTACGCGACGAGCGGTCCGGCTCCCAGCTCGCCCGTCTTGTACGCCTCGGCGAGACCGGGGAGGGTCAGGGGAACGTAGACGCGCATGGCCGGCCGCTTTCCTGTCGAAGGTTCCGCTTGGTCCCGGGGAGAGCGGTTCCGCACCTCTCCCGGAGGGCCTTCAGGATACGTGCGCGGGTCCCCTTTCGGGTCCCTGCCCAGACCCCCGGACACGTCCACACGCGGCCCCGGAACTCACCCGGTACACCCCCACCACCATGGGCTTCACCGCCCCTTCGATCACCCTGATAGGTGAACTTCCGGACGCCCTGCCGGGCGCCCCGCGCTCCTTGCCCCCACTCGCCATCACCCCGTACAAGATCCCCGAACCGCAAGTTACCGCCCGGTATCCCCGGGCCGCCGAACGGGGTCTCCCTCATGAACAAGGTCATGACCAGAGCACGGCACCTCCCGGCCACCCGCCCGCCGGGCCGCCGCGACCGCCGCCGCCCCGGCGGCACCCCGCCCCGCGCCCCCGGCGGAGGCAGGACCCGCGCGACGGCGGACGACGGCCGCCCACCCGGCTCCCGGGGCGGCACCGGCCCCCGCGCCGGCACCAGCCCCACGGACACACGACCCTCGACGGGGCCTGTCCGGGCCCCCCACCGGCCCGTCGTCCCACAGCCCCGCCCCACCGATCTCTTCGCCGACCGCCTCCTCGCGGTCCTCAGTGGCCTGCGCCCCGTGCACTTCATGCTCGGCCACACCGCGGGCCGCGCCTACGACGAGCTGGCCTGGCTCGCCGAACGGAGCCCCCTGCGCACCACCCGCGGCGCCCAGCCCGTCGTCCGCGACATCGGCTACTACGAGCCCCGTCCCGGCGCCATCGAGGCCTTCGCCCGCATCGGTGCCGGCGACCGGCTGCGCGCCATGGCCTTCCGCCTGGAACTGGGCCGGGACCGTCGCTGGCGCTGCACCGCGGTGGAACTGGGCGGCCCCCGCAGGCCGCTGACGCAGGACGACTGAGCCGGCACCGGCCGACACGGGGCACGTGAAAGGGCCGGGCGCCCACGGGTCGCCCGGCCCTTCGAACCGCTGCGGTGCACACGCTCCACCGCGTCCCACGGCGCGTCACACGCGCCGTCGATGACTACTTCTTGCGGCGTCGCCCGCCCTTGGCCTGCTTGCGCCGCTCCGCGCGCGTGAGGCCGTCGGCCTCGGAGCGCACGGGCTCGTCGTCGCTGGCGAAGTCGCCCTCGATGGTGCCGCCCTCGCCGTCCACGGTCGGCGCGGAGAAGTGCAGGTTGCGCCGCTGCGGCGCGTCGAGCCCCTTGGCGCGGATCTCCGGACGCGCGCCCGCCTGCGCCGGCACCGCGTCCTGAACGCCCTCCGCGACCGGCTTGGCGTCCTCGACCGGGACCTCCTCGACCTGCTGCTCGACCTGGACCTCCAGGTTGAACAGGTAGCCGACGGACTCCTCCTTGATGCCGTCCATCATCGCGGAGAACATGTCGAAGCCCTCGCGCTGGTACTCGACCAGGGGGTCCTTCTGCGCCATCGCGCGCAGGCCGATGCCCTCCTGGAGGTAGTCCATCTCGTAGAGGTGCTCGCGCCACTTGCGGTCGAGGACCGACAGCACGACCCGGCGCTCCAGCTCACGCATGATCTCGGAGCCGAGCTGTGCCTCGCGCGCCTCGTACTGCTCGTGGATGTCGTCCTTGATGGACTCGGCGATGAACTCGGCGGTCAGACCCGCACGGTCGCCGGCCGCCTCCTCCAGCTCGTCGACGGTGACCTTCACCGGGTAGAGCTGCTTGAACGCGCCCCACAGCCGGTCCAGGTCCCAGTCCTCCGCGAAGCCCTCGGCGGTCTCCGCGCCGACGTAGGCGTCGATCGTGTCGTCCATGAAGTGCTGGACCTGCTCGTGCAGGTCCTCGCCCTCCAGGACGCGGCGCCGCTCGCCGTAGATGACCTCGCGCTGGCGGTTGAGGACCTCGTCGTACTTGAGGACGTTCTTGCGGGTCTCGAAGTTCTGCTGCTCGACCTGCGACTGGGCGGACGCGATCGCCCGCGTCACCATCTTGTTCTCGATCGGCACGTCGTCCGGGACGTTCGCCATGGACATCACGCGCTCGACCATCTGGGCCTTGAAGAGCCTCATCAGGTCGTCGCCGAGGGACAGGTAGAAGCGGGACTCGCCCGGGTCGCCCTGACGGCCGGAACGACCGCGCAGCTGGTTGTCGATACGACGCGACTCGTGCCGCTCGGTGCCGAGGACGTACAGGCCGCCGAGGTCCTTGACCTCCTCGAACTCGGCCCGGACCGCCTTCTCGGCCTTCTCCAGAGCGGCGGGCAGAGCCTGTGCCCACTCCTCGATGTGCTCCTCGGGGTCGAGGCCGCGCTGGCGCAGCTCCGCCTCGGCGAGGTCGTCGGGGTTGCCGCCGAGCTTGATGTCCGTACCACGACCGGCCATGTTCGTGGCCACCGTGACGGCGCCCCTGCGGCCGGCCTGGGCGACGATCTGCGCCTCGCGCTCATGGTGCTTGGCGTTCAGCACCTCGTGCTGGATGCCGCGCTTGGAGAGCTGCTGCGAGAGGTATTCGGACTTCTCGACCGACGTCGTACCGACGAGGATCGGCTGGCCCTTCTCGTGCTTCTCGGCGATGTCGTCGACGACCGCCTCGAACTTCGCGACCTCGGTGCGGTAGATCAGGTCCGACTGGTCCTTGCGGATCATCGGCTTGTTGGTCGGGATCGGGACCACGCCGAGCTTGTAGATCTGGTGGAACTCGGCGGCCTCGGTCATCGCCGTACCGGTCATGCCGGACAGCTTGTTGTAGAGGCGGAAGAAGTTCTGCAGGGTGATCGTGGCGAGCGTCTGGTTCTCGTCCTTGATGTCCACCCCTTCCTTCGCCTCGATCGCCTGGTGCATGCCCTCGTTGTAGCGGCGGCCGGCGAGGATACGGCCGGTGTGCTCGTCGACGATCATGACTTCGCCGTCGATGACGACGTAGTCCTTGTCCTTCTTGAAGAGTTCCTTGGCCTTGATGGCGTTGTTCAGGTAGCCCACCAGCGGCGTGTTCACCGACTCGTAGAGGTTGTCGATGCCCAGCCAGTCCTCGACCTTGCTGACACCGGCCTCGTGGATGGCGACCGTGCGCTTCTTCTCGTCGACGTCGTAGTCGCCGGTCTCCTCGAGGCCCTTGAGCGGGTTGCCCGCCTCGCCCCTCTTCAGGCGCGTGACCAGCTTGGAGAAGTCGCCGTACCACTTGGTGGCCTGGTCTGCCGGGCCGGAGATGATCAGCGGCGTGCGGGCCTCGTCGACGAGGATGGAGTCGACCTCGTCGACGATGGCGAAGTTGTGGCCGCGCTGGACCAGCTCGTCCTTGGACCACGCCATGTTGTCGCGGAGGTAGTCGAAGCCGAACTCGTTGTTCGTGCCGTACGTGATGTCGCAGCCGTACTGCTCGCGGCGCTGCGCCGGCGTCATGTTGGCGAGGATGCAGCCGACGCTCAGGCCCAGGAACTTGTGGACGCGGCCCATCATCTCGGAGTCGCGCTCGGCCAGGTAGTCGTTGACCGTGACGATGTGGACGCCCTCGCCGGAGAGCGCGTTCAGGTACGCGGGCAGCGTGCCGACCAGGGTCTTGCCCTCACCGGTCTTCATCTCGGCCACGTAGCCCATGTGGAGGGCGGCGCCGCCCATCATCTGGACGTCGTAGTGCCGCTGGCCGAGGACGCGTTTGGCGGCCTCCCGGACGGTCGCGAACGCCTCGGGGAGCAGGTCGTCCAGGCTCTCGCCGTCGGCGTAGCGCTGCTTGTACTCATCGGTGAGGGCCCGCAGCTCGGCGTCGGAGAGGTCGACGAAGTCCTCTTCGATGGAGTTGACCTGGTCCGCGATGCGGTGCAGCTTGCGCAGGATCTTGCCTTCGCCTGCACGCATGATCTTGGAGAGGACGGACACGGGGGTTGGTCTCCTTGCCGGTCGGGCCTGGGACGGTCGGTTTCCATTTGACTTACTGAGCAACGGCCATCGTATGCGAGGACCCCACCACGCCGGGAGGCCTGCCGGTACGAGGACCGCACACCGCTTCACGACTGCTGCAAAAATCTTCTTCAAAGGGGACAACGGGCGGGGGACGCGGATGGTGCCGCGCCGCGCCGACGGATTACGCGAAATGTGATCACGTGTTCACGGACCGCAAAGGGATGGCGGCCCCGGCGTGCCACGAGCAGAATCGGCCGATGGAACCCGTCACGCTCACCACGGACCGCCTCGTCCTGCGCACGGTCGGCCCGGCCGACACCGACGCCGTGTACACGGCCGCGCAGGACCCCGACATCCAGCGCTGGACGACGATCCCCTCCCCGTATCTCCGCGAGCACGCCGAGAGCTTCACGGAGCAGCTCGTCCCGGAGGGCTGGGCGGGCGCCTCGATGTTCACCTTCGGCGTCTTCCTCCCCGAAGGGGAGCTGGTGGGCATGCTGGGACTCACGATGCGTTCCCTGGGCGTCGCCGAGGTCGGCTTCTGGGCCGCCAAGGAGCACCGCGGCAACGGCTACACCGCCGAGGCCGTCCGCACCGCCTCGCAATGGGCCTTCACCGACGTGTCCGTCGACCGCGTCGAATGGCGGGCGGAAGTGGGCAACAGGGCCTCCCGAGCAGTGGCGGAACGCACCGGCTTCACCATCGAGGGCACCCTGCGCTCGGCGATCAACAACAAGGGCGTACGACGGGACTGCTGGGTGGGTTCCCTCCTTCCGTCGGACCTGGGCCTGCCGTCGACGGCGCCGTACCTTCCGGCGCCGCGGTAGCTCACGCCGGCAAACGCCCAGCTCACCGCCCAGTGTCAGACCCACCCCCTATCGTGCGGCCCATGACGACCCCGCGCCCCGCCGCAGAACTCTCCGCAGACGAAGCCCGCCGTATCGCCCTTCGGGCGCAGGGCTTCCTCGGCGCCCCGGACCGCCGCGCCGGGGTCCGGGGCGTCCTGCGCCACCTCGGTGCGGTCCAGCTCGACACCATCTCGGTCCTCGCCCGCTCCCACGAACTCATCCCGTACGCCCGCTTGGGCGCCGTGGGCCGCAGAACAGTGGAGGACGCGTACTGGAACACGGCAGCCACCGGCGCGCCCGCGGCACGACCGCACGCCTTCGAGTACTGGTCCCACGCCGCCTGCATACTCCCCATCGAGGAGTGGCCCCACTTCGCCTTCCGCCGTCGCGCCTACCGCAACCGCCCGCACTGGAACCACGAGCTCCCCGACGGCACCTACGACCAGGTCATCAAGCAGCTCCGCTCCGAAGGCCCCCTCACCTCCACCGAGTTGGGCGGCGCGAAGAGAACCAGCGAGTGGTGGGACTGGTCGGGCACCAAGGTCGCCGTGGAACGCGCGCTCATGTACGGCGAGGTCGTCTGCGTCGAGCGCCGCGGCTGGAAGCGGGTGTACGACCTCGCGGAGCGAGCCGTCCCGGCCGACCTGCTGCACGACGAACTGGACGACACCGAGTGCGTACGCCGCCTGGTCCGTCTGGCCGGTGAGGCCCTGGGTGTCGGCACGCGCGCGGACATCGCCGACTACCACCGTCTCAAGGGCGAACAGTTCGACGCGGTGATCGCCGACTCGGGCCTGGTCCCGGTCACGGTGGAGGGCTGGGGCAAACCGGCCTGGGCCGACCCGGCGGCCCTGGAGACGCTCCCCCGCGGGCGTCATCGCACCACGCTGCTGTCCCCGTTCGACTCCCTGATCTGGGAACGGGCTCGGACGGAGCGGATCTTCGGCTTCACCCACCGTCTGGAGGCCTACGTCCCCAAGCCGAAGCGTGTGCACGGCTACTTCGCGATGCCGGTGCTGGCCGGAGGTCGTCTCGTCGGCCGAGTGGACCCGACCCGTGAAGGCAGCACACTGGTCGCCAGGCAGGTCTCCCTGGACGGCCCCAAGGCCGTCCCGGCGGTGGCCGAAGCCTTGGTCGAGGCGGCGAGCTGGGTGGACGCGACGACCGTACGCGTGGAGCGAGTGGACCCACCGGAGCTGCACGAGCCCCTCACCAAGGAGATCACCCGAGCCCTGATCGCCGCGCTGCGCTGACCGGGGTCAGCGGATCTCGAGGATCTTCTCCCGCATCGCGTACACCACCGCTTCCATCCTGGAGTGCAGCTGCAGCTTCTCCAGGATGTTGCGCACGTGGTTCTTCACGGTGTTCTCGGAGATGAACAACTCCTTGGCGATGTCCCGGTTGTTCATGCCCGTGGCGACGAGCTTGAGAACCTCGAGCTCACGGTCCGTCAGCCGCGGGGCGGGCACCAGCCGGCGCTCGTCGGTGCGCTGGATCATCGACTTGAACTCGGTGAGCAGCTTCGACGCCATGGAGGGGCTGATCTGCGACTGCCCGTCCGCCACCGCACGGATGGCGGTGGCCACCTCGTCCGTGGAGATCTCCTTGAGGAGATATCCCGTGGCGCCCGCCTTGATCGCGTCGTAGAGGTCGGCCTCCTCGTCGCTGATCGTCAGCATGATGATCTTGGCGCTGGGTGCGACCTCCTTGATGGAGGTGCACGCCTCGATGCCGCCCCGCTTCGGCATGCGTACGTCCATCAGGATGATGTCGGGCAGCAGGTCGGCGGCCTTGTCGACGGCCTCCGCGCCGTCGCCGGCCTCGCCGACGACCTGGATGTCCTCCTCGGCCGCGAGCACGATCTCCAGGCCCCGGCGGAACAGCGCATGGTCGTCCACGACAAGGACTCTGATCGGTTCCTTGCGTGAGGTGCCCGCGTCCGGGCCCATGCCGACGACGCCGTCGTCGGCATCCTCGTCATGCATCGGTCCGAAGCTGTCCGCCATCGTTCCTCCCCCTGAGGCTGTGGCCTGTGGTCCTGTGCCATCGCCAACCCAAGGCAACGGCCCACCGGTTGGACCGTTGCGGCCATGATTCCATGCCCGGACGACAACGGTGTGACAGAGCGGCGCGCGAAGTGGTCGCACACGGGTGCCCCTGGGGGCGCACACGCGCTCCAGGGGCACCCGTCCAGCTGTCGCCCGTAATGGTCAGCCGCCCAGTGCGCCGCCCGCCTCGGGTGAGTGCGTCTGGGTGACCATCGTGTCCGTCCTGAGGTGGATCACGCCGTAGTCGTATGCGTGCCGCCGGTAGACGACACTGGGCTCCTTGGTCTCGGAGTCGACGAACAGATAGAAGTCGTGGCCGACCAGTTCCATCTCGTAGAGGGCCTGGTCGAGCGTCATCGGGGCGGCGACGTGGGTCTTCTCGCGGACCACGAGGGGGCCATCGCCCTGCACTTCCAGCGAGCCGATCTTCTTGGTGGGCACGCTGTCCGACTCTTCGGCCGGGACGGGGTGGCCGTTGCCGTTGAGCGTCGCCACTCCCGGGACGTGGTCGGGGACCTCTGCCGCCGTGAGCCGACGGGCACCACGGCGCGTAAACCGCTTGTCGTGCTGCTTGCGCAGCCGGGCGTCCAGCTTTTCCGCCGCCAGGTCGAGTGCCGCATACGGATCGCTGGCCGCTGCCTCCGCCCGGATCACCGGACCGCGGGAGCGGAGCGTGATCTCCACGCGGTCACAACGGTCGGCCTGTCGGGGGTTGGGCTCCTTGGACACCTCGACGTCGAGGCTGATCACCTTGGCATCGAGCCTCTGAATCTTCTCCAGCTTCAGCTTCTCGGCCACGTGCTTGCGGAACCGCTCGGGCACCTCGGTCTTGCGGCCCTTGACGACGATGTCCACGCAGAACTCCGTTCCCGGATCGCTCCGCTTCGTTGACGGAGCGTCTCCCTTTTGCACCAGGTTCCGGTGAGCCCGGAACCTCGGACTCGGTGACTTCCACCTCCTCCTCCCCCATGGGCAAGATCTCCACCCCAGGTGCTGCCGGTGATTGCGCAAAACCGCAGCACGGCAATCGGATATGAGAGGTGTGGCCTGCGGCTTTCCCTCACAACCGAACATATCTCGCCCGGACGGATGTCGTCACCCTCTACTGCGGCGTACCTCCGTTCAGGTGAAATGGCCCTCTCATTACCTGCAACGATGCAAGTTCGCAGTCAGTTCCGGTTTATTTCGAAAGAGTCTGACGTCGCAGCGACCACCGCCGCGCAGATCGTGTCGCCGATCCCGTTCGAGGCTGCCGATCCTCGCCCGACACGGCGCCGCGTCCCGCTCCCCTCCGCCGAGCCTGCCGTCCGTTCCATCCGTTCCCCTCTGCCTTCCCGCGCCACACCCGCGTACACGGCTGCGGCCATATCTCTGCGAGCGACCGCGGGCGCACCCTGATACGTGATCGATACCGCCCCCGGCTCAACCGGACCGGCCGCGGCCGCCCGCACCGCGCGAGCCGCCTCCGTGAGCGAGGCACCCGTCGTCATCAGGTCGTCGACGAGCACGACCGGACCGCCGCTGAGCAGCCGGGCACCCCCGGGCGCCACGGCCAGGGCGCCCTCGAGGTTCTCCAGCCGCAGCCGGGAGTTGAGCCCCGCCTGGTCGGCCACGGCACGCCGCTGCCGCAGCACGGCCAGCACCCGGGCCGGTGTCCCGGTCCGCCGCAGCTCACCGGCCGCCGCGAGCGCGATCCGCCGCGCCGGATCATGCCCCCGCGCCCGGACGGCCCCGCGCGCGGACGGCACGGGAACGAGCAGCACAGGCACGTCGCCGTCTCCCGGCCGTGCCCCGGAGTCCACCGCCCCTTCCCCGGCGTGCCACAGCCCCGCCCGCACGGCACCCGCCAGGGCCGCGCCGAGCGGCCCCGCCAGCGCCAGGGCGCCCCGTTCCTTGTGGGCCAGCAGCACGGCCCGCACCTCGTCGCCGTACCGGGCCGCCGCGTGGACGACCGGCAGCCCGGCCGGTTCCGGCACCGGTCGCACCCGGCGCGGTGCGGCCCCGCTCAGGGCGGCACGGCACTCCGGGCAGAGCACCGTGCGAGGCCTTCCGCAGCCTCCGCACTCGGCCGGCAGCACCAGGTCGGTGAGGTCCTGCCACCACCCCCGCATGACCACCACTGTGCCAATGCCCGAGCCGACCGACCAGCCCTGTGGAAAACCCTCTGTGGAAAACTCCGCGCCCCTCCCACAGGTCCGTCACCACAAGAACAGGACCCGCCTCACAAAAGCGGATGACTGCCTCCGCCAAGAGAACTCACCAGCACAAGCGGCCGCTTTTCCCGGGCAAAGAGAAACGGCCGCCCCGCCGGGACTTCTCCCAGGCGGAAACGGCCGTCCCCGCAAACCCTCAGCCCGGATAAACCGGCGCCGTGCCGTCCTTGACCACCTTCTGCCACTGCGCACCGGACGGCAGCCGTACGATCCCGTCCTCCGAGTACGCCACCAGCGGAAGCTGGTCGTCCTCGGACGCGGCGATCTCCTTCACGCCGCTCAGCGCCGCGGGCGCCGGCCCCTCCGGCGTGGAACCGTCGACCTGGACGTACCGCATCTGCTGCACGCCACCCTGCTCACGCCCGACGACCACGAGCCGGCTGTCACCGGCCCACGACATGGTGGTGACCTCCTCGAAGTCCGGTGCCGCCGAACGCAGTTCGAGAACCGAGACGACCGGCCGCTCACCGCCCTTCGCGCTCCGCTCGATCCGCCCGATCAGCAGGGACTGCTTGCCGTCCTCCGTCACGACGAGCGCGACACGCACACCGTCGGCCGCGACCCGCACCGCGTCGATACGCTCGTCCAGTCCCGGGGTCCGCACCTCCAGCGGCTCGCCCTTGCCCTCCTCCAGCAGCAGCAGGCGCGGCCGCGCGGGATTGCGGTCGGCCACCCACAGGTCGCCCTCGGCGTCCCAGCTGGGCGCCGTAAGCCGGTCCTTCACCGTCTTGCCCTCGCTGCGCACCACGGGCTCCCCGAGCGAACTTCCCGACACCAGCGAGCCGACGTACAGCGCCTTGCCGTCGAGGCCGACTCCGGCCGCGGTGCGCTCGTCCCGCGACACCGCCACCGACCGTAGCTGCTTGGCCCCCTCACCCAGCGCCCCCGGCACCGGATCGGCACCGGTGCCGCTGCTGCCGCCCGGCATCCGCACAAGCCGGTGCTGGGCGTCGATGAAGTACAGATAGTCGGGGCGCCTCACCGCGCCGCGATCCGCCACGGACGCGGCCCTGCTCTCGGTGAGCGAGCACAGCCGGGTGCCGCCCGCCCGCAGCTCGACCTCGTCCACCGCGGGGGTGAGGTTCTTCAGCGTGAACAGCAGCTGGGCCGCCATCTCGTGGCACTTGGCCGAACCGACCCGGGCGGCCTTCTCGTTCAGCGGCACGGTCAGCTTGTTCCGGTCGTCCGGCGTCAACGAGGTGACGCCCTTCGCCAGCGCCGTACCCGTCGGGAAGCTCGACCTGACCACGGGCCTGAGCCAGCTCGTAGGACCGTTCAGCAGCGAGACCACCATCTGCGTCATCGGCTCCACACGCTCGCGCACGTACACCGGATCGGCCACGGCCGCGGGCAGCCCGGAGGACCCGTCTGGGGTGTTCGAGCCGAAGTAGTACTTGTTGACGGACATGTAGTTGCGCTGGAAGTCCGACTCGCCCATGACGACGCCGGTCGGCGACGCGTCGATACGCCACTGCCCAGTCTTGTCGCGCGTGAGGTGAACCGTCTGGCTGTAGCGCCCGGTGACCGGCAGGTACGACCGCTGCGAGTCCACTACGGCGACCCTGTTGCCGGTCAGCGTGAACGAGATGTCGCCGCGGTCCTCCCGGCCCACCGACCTGTCCGCCTCGGCCCCCGGCCCGTCCGCGAGCACCGTCGTGGACGTCTCCGGCTTCCAGGCCTGCGCAGCCGCGCCGGTCAGATACTTGCGTGCGGTCGAATAGTCCGGATCGTCACTGGTCAGCGCCTCCAGAAAGCCCTGGACGATCTCCGAGGGCGGCGCGTCCTCCCGGGGCGGCACGGCGAACACACGCACCTGCGTGTCCTGACGCGGAGTGGACTCCACGCCTCGCAGGTCCCCGCTGTCGGGCATCGAGGCGCACCCTGCCAGCAGGACGACGCCACCGGCGGCGTACGCCACCACGCCCCACCGCCGGCGCCGAACGCCCCCCTCGCGGTCAGCGCCCACGAGTTGCCTCCCCATGCTTGTCCGAGTCCTCGGGCCCGCCGCCCGGGCGGCCCGAGGTCGCACTCCGGCCCGTCGACGTGGACGGGCCGTCCTGCCGTCGCGTTCCACTGCCGGGCCGCGGCACCACGCGCGCGCCGTTGCCGGGCAGCGCCGTCGGGTCGGCCGTGGGCGTCACACCGGCCAGCCGCGGCGCGATCGGGTCCCGCGGCGGTATCGGCGGGATCGGGTCCGCAGGCTGGGTGGGCACGGAGGCGGACTTGTCCCCGCCTCCGCGCGGCAGACCCGCGTCATTCAGTCCACGATTACGGCGCGAGTCCTTGGGCTCCAGCGGTATCGGCGAGCCCCGCAGCGGCTCGTCCGCGGTCCGCGGCAGCGTCAGCCGGAACTGCGAGCCGCCCCCCGGCTCGCCCCACGCCTGAAGCCAGCCGCCGTGCAGCCGCGCGTCCTCCAGGGCGATGGACAGCCCCAGACCCGTACCACCGGTGGTACGCGCGCGTGCCGGGTCGGCCCGCCAGAAGCGGCTGAAGACACGGGTCGCCTCGCCGGGCTTGAGCCCCACCCCGTAGTCGCGCACGGCGACCGCGACCGCCCCGCCCGCCGCGGCGAGCTTCACGATGACGTCCTTGCCCTCGCCGTGCTCGACGGCGTTGACGACGAGGTTGCGCAGCACCCGCTCCACACGCCGGGCGTCGGCCTCGGCGACGACGGGCTGCTGGTCGCCCACGACCCGTATCGTCGTGCCCTTGCGCTCGGCAAGCGGCTCGGCACCGCTGACGACCCGCCGTACGACCTCCCGCAGGTCTATCGGCTCGGCCTCCAACGCCGCCGCGCCCGCGTCGAAGCGGCTGATCTCCAGGAGGTCCGCGAGCAGCGACTCGAACCGGTCCAGCTGGTCGGCGAGCAACTCCGCCGACCGCGCGGTCACCGGGTCGAAGTCCTCGCGCGCCTCATGGATGACATCAGCGGCCATCCGCACGGTCGTCAGCGGCGTCCGCAGCTCGTGCGACACGTCCGACACGAACCGCCGCTGCATCCGCGACAGATCCTCCAGCTGCTGGATCTTCAGCTGCAGGTTCTGCGCCATCTTGTTGAAGGCCTCGCCGAGCCGAGCGATGTCGTCCTCGCCGGTGACCTTCATACGTTCCTGCAGACGCCCCGCAGACAGCCGCTCGGCGATGCCCGCGGCCATCCGTACGGGCGTGACGACCTGGCGCACCACGAGCCAGGCGATGGCCCCGAGGAGTACGACGACGAAGAGCCCGGCGGTCGCCAGGGTGCCCTTGACCAGGCTCAGCGATTTCTCCTCCTGCGTCAGCGGGAAGAGGTAGTACAGCTGGTACGGATCGCCGTTCGGGTCGTTGACCTGCTTGCCGATGATCAGAGCCGGCTGGGACGCCTTGTGACCGTCGTAGTAGAGGATCCGGGTGTAGCTCTGGGCCGCCCCGGTGCCCTCGTTGACCCGGACGCGCAGGTCCTCCGGCACACTCGCGATGGGATCGACGTCGCCGGAGGCACGCGGGCCACGCCCGCCGCCGCTGTCCTCACCCGCGGGCAGGGTCACCACGTCGAAGGCGCCCTGACCGCCGCTGGAGAGCGACGACACGAGGGCGCTCATCCATTCGATGACGTTCTGGGAGGGCTGGCCGTCCACCGTGGACGCGTCGTCGTCGGTCCCCGCCGCCGCCTCGTCGGACTTCTGCTTGGCCACCGCGAACCCGCCGGTGGCCTGGCTCTGCGAGGCCTTCACCTTGGCGTCCAGCAGGCCGTTGCGCACCTGCCCGATGACAACGAAGCCCAGCAGCAGAACGACGCCCAGTGACATCAGCAGCGTGGTGACGACGACCTTGAGCTGGATGTTGCGCCGCCACAGCCGCATGACGGGCAGCAACGGCCGCCGCACCCAGCGCATGAACAGCCGCAGGACCGGGCTGCCCTGGACTCCGCCGTGCAGCAGCCCGCCCTCGAAGAAACGTCCCCAGCGCGAACCCGCCGTCTTCCGGCCGACAGGCCGCTCCGGACGGGCCCCGGACCGGCCGGGGGCCGAAGCGGCACTGTCCCCGGACATGTCAGCTCGGTCCGGCCTTGTACCCGACACCACGGACGGTCACCACGATCTCCGGCCGCTCCGGGTCCTTCTCGACCTTGGAGCGAAGCCGCTGTACATGCACGTTGACCAGGCGCGTGTCCGCAGCGTGCCGGTAACCCCACACCTGCTCGAGCAGCACCTCACGCGTGAACACCTGCCACGGCTTGCGCGCCAGCGCGACCAGCAGGTCGAACTCCAGCGGCGTCAGCGCGATCGACTGCCCGTCCCGCTTCACGGAGTGACCGGCCACGTCGATGACGAGGTCACCGATGGCCAGCTGCTCGGGCGCGGGTTCCTCCGACCTCCTCAGGCGCGCCCGGATCCGGGCGACCAGCTCCTTCGGCTTGAACGGCTTCACGATGTAGTCGTCCGCGCCCGACTCCAGGCCCACGACGACATCGACGGTGTCGCTCTTGGCCGTGAGCATCACGATCGGCACACCCGACTCCGCCCTGATCAGACGGCACACCTCGATGCCGTCCCGGCCGGGCAGCATCAGGTCGAGAAGCACCAGATCCGGCTTGGTCTCCCGGAACGCGGCCAGCGCCTTGTCGCCGTCGGCTACGAAAGACGGCTCAAAACCTTCACCACGCAGCACGATGCCGAGCATCTCGGCCAGTGCGGTGTCGTCGTCGACGACAAGGACTCGTCCCTTCATAAACGACATCATCCCATTCTCGTAACAGTGACCGCGCCGCCGGTGGGGAAGCTCACTGGCCTGTGACGATAGTCGTACGGGATCGTCACTGTCTGCGGATCGTGACGTCGGGGTTCGGGAACGGGCCCGTGCTGCGCGAGCTCACCTCCACGAATGTCAGCCGATCGTCACCTGCGGAGACCGCGCGCACAGCTCGGCAAGCCCGTCGGCGGTCACCGGCGAAACGGCTCCCTCCTCGGTGACGATCGCCGTCACCAGCTCGGGCGGCGTCACGTCGAACGCCGGGTTGTACGCCTGCGTCCCCAAGGGCGCCACTGGCATCCCCCCTCCCGGTCCGCTCACCGGAACCTGGGGTGCAGCAAGCTCCGTCACCTCGTACCCGGGACGCTGCTCGACCTCGATGGACGCCCCGTCCGGGGTGTCCGCATCCACCGTCGTCAGGGGCGCGACCACGATGAACGGCACATGGTGGTAGCGCGCAAGCACGGCGAGCGGGTAACTCCCCACCTTGTTCGCCACCGAACCGTCGGCCGCGATGCGGTCCGCCCCGACCAGCACCGCGTCCACCTCACCGGCCGCGAACAGCGAACCCGCCGCGTTGTCGGTGAGCAAGGTGTACGCCATGCCGCTGCGGGCCGCTTCGTACGCGGTCAGCCGGGCGCCCTGCAACAACGGACGCGTCTCGTCCACCCACAGGCGCCTCAGCTGCCCCTGCCGGTGCGCCGCGAGCGCCACCGCGAACGCCGTCCCCTCGCCCCCCGACACGAGCGACCCGGTGTTGCAGTGCGTGAGGATCCGATGCCCGCCGCCGGACAGCAACTCGTCCAGCAGGGCCAGCCCGTGCCCGGCCATACGGGCGCTGGCCTCGGCGTCCTCCCGGTGCAGCGCCCGCGCCGCGGCCAGGGCCGCCGCGGCGGCCTTCTCGGGGTCACCGCTCCTGACGGCTTCGGCCCGGTACGCGGACTGGGCCCTGCGCACACCGACGGAGAGGTTCACCGCGGTGGGCCGGGCGCCCGCCAGCGCCATGGCGGCCTCGTCCACGTCGAAGCCCCGCGCGGCGGCGAGCGCGACACCGTACGCACCCGCGATGCCGAGCAGCGGAGCCCCGCGCACGGCGAGCGAACGGATTGCCTCCACCAGCGCGGACGCATCCGTACAGACCAGTTCGACCTCCTCGGCCGGCAGCCTCGTCTGGTCGAGAAGGACCAGTACAGGGCCCTCGGGTGGCTCTTCCCAACGAATCGCCGGAATCTCGGTCGGCCGCTTGTCCTCGCCTGATTCCACGTACTGATCAGCCATGCCGTCAGTCTGCCCCTTTTCCGTCGGACAATTGAAGGTGCGCAGCCGATACCGCCGCCGGTCAACCGATGACCACCCCATGGCACGATGGCTGCCAACCTGCAGCCGCGAACGCGGACGGGCACCGTGAAGGAGCGACGATGAAAGACACTCCGGGCTGGGCCTCGCCCGGATCTGCCCCGTCCGACGGGCAGGAGCCCGGTGCGTCCGGTCCTGCACAGCCCACCCCACCCGGCGGTGCGCAACCCGCGGACCAGCCGGGCGCAAACCCTCAGGACGCCGGCACGAAGTGGTCCCAGGAGCAGCCCCCGCCCGCTCAGTGGTCCGCGCCGACCGGACCTCCGAGCCCCGGCCAGGCACCTCCTCCGCCGCCCCCTCCCGGCCCCGGCTGGGGCGGCCCGCCTCCCGGAGGCCCGGGGCGTCCCGGCGGCGGATACGGCGGCCCCGGTGGCGGATACGGCGGCCCTGGTGGCTACAGCGGCTGGGGGGCCGGCTGGGGCGGTCCCCCACCCGCGGCCAAACCCGGTGTGATCCCGCTCCGCCCGCTCGGCGTGGGCGAGATCCTCGACGGCGCGGTGTCCACCATGCGCACCTACTGGCGCACGGTGCTCGGCATCTCGCTGACCGTCGCGATCGTCACCGAGACCGTGGCCGTGCTGCTCCAGGGCCTTGCCCTGAACGACAGCGCAAGCACCGAAGCCCTCAACGACCCGAGCGCCACACTCAGCGAAGTGACGCGCGCCCTGGGCGACACCCTGCTCAACTCCAGCGTCATCTTCCTGATCTCCCTGATCGGAACGATCACGGCGACGGCCCTGCTCACCACCGTCACCAGCCGCGCGGTACTCGGCCGACCCGTGACCACCGGCGAGGCCTGGCGCGACGCACGCCCTCAACTGCCGAAGCTGTTCGGCCTGATCTTCCTGCTGATGCTGATCGCGGCGGGCATCGGCCTCGCGGGCACACTGCCCGGCATCCTCGTGGCCGTCGCGGGAAACGGTGAGGCGGGCACCGCGCTCGCCATCCTGGGCGGTCTCGGCGCCGTGATCGTCGCACTGTGGCTCATGATCCGCTTCTCCCTGGCCTCGCCCGCCCTGATGCTGGAGAAGCAGAGCATCACCAAGTCGATGAGCCGCTCCGCGAAGCTCGTCCGCGGCTCCTGGTGGCGCGTCTTCGGCATCCAGCTGCTCGCCACGATCATCGCGAACATCATCGCGGCGATCATCGTCGTCCCGTTCACCTTCCTCGCCGCCGCGCTCGGCGGTGGCGGAATCAGCGGCTTCGTCGACAGCGGCGGCAGCGACGTCGGCTGGACGTTCCTCATCGTCAGCGGGATCGGCTCGGTCGTCGGCTCCATGATCACCTTCCCGATCACGGCAGGCGTCACGGTGCTCCTCTACATCGACCAGCGCATCCGCCGTGAGGCCCTCGACCTCGACCTGGCCCGCGCCGCCGGCGTCCAGGGCTACGGCTCCGGCACGCCCGGCACCACCCCGGGGAGCTGATGCGGTGAGCCTGACGGGGGGAGTTCTCACCACGGTGTCGGCACTGCCGCGCGCCGCCGTGGGCCTGTTGTCGCGGACCGACGGCACATCCGTACTGTCACTGGTGCGTTCAGGCGACGAGCCGCCGATCACGATCCCGCGTGATCCCGCCCGGGAGGCGGCTCGGCGCGAGCTGTCCAAACGCATGTACCACGAGAACGACCCCAGTTGGTTCGAGCGCGCCCTGGACACCTTCTGGGACTGGGTCGACAAGCTGTTCACCGCCGCGGCGGGCGCCGCGCCCGGCGGCACGGTCGGCCTTGTCGTCATCATCGTGGCCCTCGTGGCCGTCCTCGGCGCCCTGTGGTGGCGCCTCGGCACCCCGCGCCGCGAACCCGCCTCCTCCGCCTCGCTGTTCGACGACCGCCCGCGCAGCGCAGCCGAGCACCGCGCGGCCGCCGAGGCGCACGCGGCCCAGGGCCACTGGAACCAGGCCGTCCAGGAACGCATGCGAGCCATCGTCCGCTCCCTGGAGGAACGCGCCCTCCTCGACGTACGCCCCGGCCGCACCGCCGACGAGGCCGCCGCGGAAGCAGGCCGCGCCCTGCCGTCCCACACCGACCGACTGCGCGCCGCCGCCCGGGACTTCGACGACGTCACGTACGGCGGCCGCAGGGCGACTCGGCAGTCGTACGACCGCATCACCGAACTCGACCGCGAACTGGAGCGCGCCAAGCCGCAACTCGCGAGCAGCACCCCCAGCACGGCCCACAACGCCCGCCAGGGAGCCGCCGAATGACAACCGAGGCCACGCTCCCGTCCACCTCGGCCTCGCCCAATGCCCGCCAGGTGTGGACCCGCGCGCGAGGCCTCGCCCTCGCCCTCGTCCTGCTGCTGGCCGCGGCCGTGGCGAT
Organism: Streptomyces sp. HUAS ZL42; assembly: GCF_040782645.1. Lineage (GTDB taxonomy): Bacteria > Actinomycetota > Actinomycetes > Streptomycetales > Streptomycetaceae > Streptomyces. The sequence continues at coordinate 5,774,242 of NZ_CP160403.1, read as the reverse complement.
CGCCGTGGTCCGCTCCGACACCCGGCACGGCAGCCTCGACCCGCGCTCCGTCGACCCCTACGGCAGCCGAGCCCTCGCCGAACTCCTCGCCGACAACGGTGTGTCCACGCGCGTGGTCACCACCCTGGACGAGGCCGAAGCGGCGGCCGGCCCCGAGACCACCCTCCTGGTGGCCGTCCCCGACCTGCTCACCACCACCCAGCAGAAGCGGCTGCACTCCGCGACCGCCGGCTCCGGTGGCCGCACCGTCCTCGTCGCCGCCGGCAGTTCGTCCGTGGAGAGACTCGCTCCCGGCGTCGTCGCGGACCCCGCCACCAGTATCGACTCGACGCTCTCCCCCGACTGCGACCTGGCGGCAGCCCAGCGCGCGGGCGACGTCGACACGGGCGGCATCCGCTACACCACGACCCGGCCGGGCGCCGACGAGTGCTACCCCAGCGAACGCCTGCCCACTCTGGTCCGTCTCCCCGACGCCACCGGGAGCGGCGACACCGTCGTCCTCGGCGCGCCCGACATACTCTTCAACGACTCCCTCGACGAGCAGGGCAACGCCTCGCTCGCGCTCCAACTCCTCGGCTCCCGCCCCCACTTGGTCTGGTACCTCCCCTCGCTCTCCGACACCTCCGCCGCCGACGCGGACGGCGAAAAGGGCTTCTTCGACCTGCTCCCCTCCGGCTGGCTCTGGGGCACCCTGCAGCTGTTCGTCGCCGCAGCCCTCGCCGCCCTCTGGCGGGCACGCCGGCTCGGCCCCCTCGTGCCCGAAAAACTCCCCGTGGCGATCCGCGCCTCCGAAACCGTCGAAGGCCGCGCCCGCCTCTACCGCAAGGCCAACGCCCGCGACCGCGCGGCCTCCGCTCTCCGCTCCACCACCCGCACCCGCCTCGCCCCTCTCGTAGGCGTGCCCGTCACCCAGGCGCACGCGCCCGAAGCCCTGCTCCCCGCCCTGTCCGCCCACCTCCACGGCGACGGACAGTCCCTGCACTCACTCCTCTTCGGCCCGCCGCCCAGCGACGACGCGGCCCTCATCGCACTCGCCGACCAACTCGACGCCCTCGAAAGAGAGGTACGCCGTCCATGATGGACCCGACCACTGACAACGCCGGGAACACCGGGGACCCGGGCGCCGCCCGAGCCTCCCTGGAGGCCCTGCGCGCCGAGATCGCCAAAGCCGTGGTCGGCCAGGACCCCGCCGTCACCGGACTGGTCGTCGCCCTCCTCTGCCGCGGACACGTGCTCCTCGAAGGAGTCCCGGGAGTCGCCAAGACGCTGCTCGTCCGCACCCTCGCGTCCGCACTCGAACTCGACACCAAGCGCGTCCAGTTCACCCCCGACCTGATGCCGAGCGACGTGACGGGCTCGCTGGTCTACGACACCCGCACCGCCGAGTTCTCCTTCCAGCCCGGACCGGTGTTCACCAATCTCCTCCTCGCCGACGAAATCAACCGCACGCCGCCGAAGACCCAGTCGTCCCTCCTGGAAGCGATGGAGGAACGCCAGGTCACGGTCGACGGCACCCCACGCCCGCTCCCCGAGCCGTTCCTGGTCGCCGCGACCCAGAACCCGGTCGAGTACGAGGGCACGTACCCCCTCCCGGAGGCCCAACTCGACCGTTTCCTCCTCAAACTGACGATCCCTCTGCCCTCACGCCAAGACGAGATCGACGTCCTCACCCGCCACGCCGAAGGCTTCAACCCGCGCGACCTGCGCGCCGCCGGCGTACGCCCCGTGGCCGGTCCGGCCGACCTGGAAGCCGCCCGCGCCGCGGTCGCCAAGACCACGGTCGCCCCCGAGATCACGGCGTACGTGGTGGACATCTGCCGCGCGACCCGCGAATCCCCGTCCCTCACCCTGGGCGTTTCCCCGCGCGGGGCCACGGCCCTCCTCGCCACCTCGCGCGCATGGGCATGGCTCACGGGCCGCGACTACGTCATCCCCGACGACGTGAAGGCCCTGGCCCTGCCCACCCTCCGCCACCGCATCCAACTGCGCCCGGAGGCCGAGATGGAGGGCGTGACCGCCGACTCCGTGATCAACGCGATCCTCACCCACGTCCCCGTACCCCGCTGATGGCACTCACCGGACGCGCCGCACTCCTCGCGGCCCTAGGCTCCCTCCCCGTGGGCATCTGGGAACCCGGCTGGACGGGCATCCTCGCGGTCAACGCCCCGCTGGCCGTGGCCTGCGCCTGCGACTTCGCCCTGGCCGCTCCCGTACGGCGCCTCGGCCTGACCCGCTCCGGCGACACCTCGGTACGCCTGGGCGACGCCGCCGACGTGACCCTCACGGTCACCAACCCGTCCCGCCGCCTCCTGCGGGCCCGCCTCCGCGACGCCTGGCCGCCCAGCAGCTGGCAGCCCGGCACCGAAGTGGCGGCCTCCCGCCACCGCCTGACGGTGCCCGCCGGCGAACGCCGCCGCGTGACCACCCGACTACGCCCCACCCGCCGCGGTGACCGCCAGGCGGACCGCGTGACGATCCGCTCCTACGGCCCCCTCGGCCTCTTCTCCCGCCAGGGCACCCACAAGGTCCCCTGGACGGTCCGCGTCCTGCCTCCGTTCACCAGCCGCAAGCACCTTCCCTCCAAGCTCGCCCGTCTCCGCGAGCTCGACGGCCGCACCAGCGTGCTGACCCGCGGTGAAGGCACGGAATTCGACAGCCTGCGCGAGTACGTCCCCGGCGACGACACCCGCTCCATCGACTGGCGCGCCACGGCCCGCCAGTCCACGGTCGCCGTCCGCACCTGGCGCCCCGAGCGCGACCGCCACATCCTTCTGGTCCTCGACACCGGCCGCACCTCCGCAGGCCGCGTGGGCGACGCCCCCCGCCTGGACGCCTCCATGGACGCGGCCCTGCTCCTCGCCGCCCTGGCATCCCGCGCGGGCGACCGCGTCGATCTCCTCGCATACGACCGCCGCGTACGCGCCCTCGTCCAGGGCCGAGCGGCCGGCGACGTCCTGCCGTCCCTGGTCAATGCCATGGCCACACTGGAACCCGAGCTGGTCGAAACGGACGCCCGTGGCCTCACAGCCACCGCTCTGCGCACGGCCCCACGCCGCTCCCTGGTCATACTGCTCACGACACTCGACGCAGCTCCGGTGGAGGAAGGCCTGCTTCCCGTCCTCTCCCAGCTCACCCAGCGCCATACGGTGCTGGTGGCCTCGGTGGCAGACCCCCACATCGCCCATATGGCAACCGCTCGTGGAAACACTGACGCCGTGTACGAGGCAGCGGCTGCCGCCCAGGCCCAGACGGAACGCCATCGCACCGCCGAACAACTCCGCCGCCACGGAGTCACGATCGTCGACGCCACTCCCGAGGCTCTGGCGCCGGCACTGGCGGATGCGTATCTGGCTCTCAAGGCGGCCGGCCGTCTTTGATTCCGAGACCGGGAGGGTATGGAACCTTCCGGTCGAACCGGACAAAGAAAAAAGGCCCACGCCTTTCGGCGTGGGCCTTTCTCAAGAATTGTTCGGCGGTGTCCTACTCTCCCACAGGGTCCCCCCTGCAGTACCATCGGCGCTGTAAGGCTTAGCTTCCGGGTTCGGAATGTAACCGGGCGTTTCCCTCACGCTATGACCACCGAAACACTATGAAGTCCGACCGGACCGTACACACACGTACGGGGTCGTTGCCTCAGAACTAACACAGTGGACGCGAGCAACTGAGGACAAGCCCTCGGCCTATTAGTACCGGTCAACTCCACACGTTACCGTGCTTCCATATCCGGCCTATCAACCCAGTCGTCTACTGGGAGCCTTACCCCATCAAGTGGGTGGGAGTCCTCATCTCGAAGCAGGCTTCCCGCTTAGATGCTTTCAGCGGTTATCCCTCCCGAACGTAGCCAACCAGCCATGCCCTTGGCAGAACAACTGGCACACCAGAGGTTCGTCCGTCCCGGTCCTCTCGTACTAGGGACAGCCCTTCTCAAGACTCCTACGCGCACAGCGGATAGGGACCGAACTGTCTCACGACGTTCTAAACCCAGCGTACCGCTTTAATGGGCGAACAGCCCAACCCTTGGGACCGACTCCAGCCCCAGGATGCGACGAGCCGACATCGAGGTGCCAAACCATCCCGTCGATATGGACTCTTGGGGAAGATCAGCCTGTTATCCCCGGGGTACCTTTTATCCGTTGAGCGACGGCGCTTCCACAAGCCACCGCCGGATCACTAGTCCCGACTTTCGTCCCTGCTCGACCCGTCGGTCTCACAGTCAAGCTCCCTTGTGCACTTACACTCAACACCTGATTGCCAACCAGGCTGAGGGAACCTTTGGGCGCCTCCGTTACCCTTTAGGAGGCAACCGCCCCAGTTAAACTACCCATCAGACACTGTCCCTGATCCGGATCACGGACCCAGGTTAGACATCCAGCACGACCAGACTGGTATTTCAACGACGACTCCCACCATACTGGCGTATGGCTTTCACAGTCTCCCAGCTATCCTACACAAGCCGAACCGAACACCAATATCAAACTGTAGTAAAGGTCCCGGGGTCTTTCCGTCCTGCTGCGCGAAACGAGCATCTTTACTCGTAGTGCAATTTCACCGGGCCTATGGTTGAGACAGTCGAGAAGTCGTTACGCCATTCGTGCAGGTCGGAACTTACCCGACAAGGAATTTCGCTACCTTAGGATGGTTATAGTTACCACCGCCGTTTACTGGCGCTTAAGTTCTCAGCTTCGCCCACCCGAAAGTGAGCTAACCGGTCCCCTTAACGTTCCAGCACCGGGCAGGCGTCAGTCCGTATACATCGCCTTACGGCTTCGCACGGACCTGTGTTTTTAGTAAACAGTCGCTTCTCGCTGGTCTCTGCGGCCACCCCCAGCTCAGAGTGCAAGACCCTTCACCAGGTGTGGCCCCCTTCTCCCGAAGTTACGGGGGCATTTTGCCGAGTTCCTTAACCATAGTTCACCCGAACGCCTCGGTATTCTCTACCTGACCACCTGAGTCGGTTTAGGGTACGGGCCGCCATGAAACTCGCTAGAGGCTTTTCTCGACAGCATAGGATCATCCACTTCACCACAATCGGCTCGGCATCAGGTCTCACCCTCCATGAGTGGCGGATTTACCTACCACTCGGGCTACACCCTTACCCCGGGACAACCACCGCCCGGGATGGACTACCTTCCTGCGTCACCCCATCACTCACCTACTACCACCTTGGTCCGGCGGCTCCACCACTCCCCCTTGCCCGAAGGCTCCGGGGCGGCTTCACGGCCTTAGCATCAGAAGGTTCGATGTTTGACGCTTCACAGCGGGTACCGGAATATCAACCGGTTATCCATCGACTACGCCTGTCGGCCTCGCCTTAGGTCCCGACTTACCCTGGGCAGATCAGCTTGACCCAGGAACCCTTAGTCAATCGGCGCACACGTTTCCCACGTGTGAATCGCTACTCATGCCTGCATTCTCACTCGTCAACCGTCCACAACTACCTTCCGGTGCTGCTTCACCCGGCAGACGACGCTCCCCTACCCATCCACACACCCGTTGGGGCTGCTGTGTGAATGACACGACTTCGGCGGTACGCTTGAGCCCCGCTACATTGTCGGCGCGGAATCACTAGACCAGTGAGCTATTACGCACTCTTTCAAGGGTGGCTGCTTCTAAGCCAACCTCCTGGTTGTCTCTGCGACTCCACATCCTTTCCCACTTAGCGTACGCTTAGGGGCCTTAGTCGATGCTCTGGGCTGTTTCCCTCTCGACCATGGAGCTTATCCCCCACAGTCTCACTGCCGCGCTCTCACTTACCGGCATTCGGAGTTTGGCTAAGGTCAGTAACCCGGTAGGGCCCATCGCCTATCCAGTGCTCTACCTCCGGCAAGAAACACACGACGCTGCACCTAAATGCATTTCGGGGAGAACCAGCTATCACGGAGTTTGATTGGCCTTTCACCCCTAACCACAGGTCATCCCCCAGGTTTTCAACCCTGGTGGGTTCGGTCCTCCACGAAGTCTTACCTCCGCTTCAACCTGCCCATGGCTAGATCACTCCGCTTCGGGTCTTGAGCGTGCTACTCCACCGCCCTCTTCGGACTCGCTTTCGCTACGGCTACCCCACCCGGGTTAACCTCGCAACACACCGCAAACTCGCAGGCTCATTCTTCAAAAGGCACGCAGTCACGAGATGGAAGCAAGCTCCCATCCGACGCTCCCACGGCTTGTAGGCACACGGTTTCAGGTACTATTTCACTCCCCTCCCGGGGTACTTTTCACCATTCCCTCACGGTACTATCCGCTATCGGTCACCAGGGAATATTTAGGCTTAGCGGGTGGTCCCGCCAGATTCACACGGGATTTCTCGGGCCCCGTGCTACTTGGGTGTCTCTCAAACGAGCCGCTGACGTTTCGACTACGGGGGTCTTACCCTCTACGCCGGACCTTTCGCATGTCCTTCGCCTACATCAACGGTTTCTGACTCGCCCCACGGCCGGCAGACCGTGGAAAAGAGATCCCACAACCCCCACGACGCAACCCCTGCCGGGTCTCACACGTCGTAGGTTTAGCCTCATCCGGTTTCGCTCGCCACTACTCCCGGAATCACGGTTGTTTTCTCTTCCTGCGGGTACTGAGATGTTTCACTTCCCCGCGTTCCCTCCACACTGCCTATGTGTTCAGCAGCGGGTGACAGCCCATGACGACTGCCGGGTTTCCCCATTCGGAAACCCCCGGATCAAAGCCTGGTTGACGACTCCCCGGGGACTATCGTGGCCTCCCACGTCCTTCATCGGTTCCTGGTGCCAAGGCATCCACCGTGCGCCCTTAAAAACTTGGCCACAGATGCTCGCGTCCACTGTGCAGTTCTCAAACAACGACCAACCACCCATCACCCCGAACCAACCGATTCGAGTGCACTGGGGCCGGCACTGAAGGCAGCCACACTCGGCCGTACCCTCAGACACCCAACAGCGTGCCCGACACCCTCGCCCCTCCTCGTCCCGTTCCACGCCGAAGCAGTACTGGGAATGAAGAGATGACCAAGAGCGCCGAATAATCAACGTTCCACCCATGAGCAACCACCGCCGGACACGCGCCGGCGTAGTGGCTCTGGCTGCCTTGCGGCAGCTAGATGCTCCTTAGAAAGGAGGTGATCCAGCCGCACCTTCCGGTACGGCTACCTTGTTACGACTTCGTCCCAATCGCCAGTCCCACCTTCGACAGCTCCCTCCCACAAGGGGTTGGGCCACCGGCTTCGGGTGTTACCGACTTTCGTGACGTGACGGGCGGTGTGTACAAGGCCCGGGAACGTATTCACCGCAGCAATGCTGATCTGCGATTACTAGCAACTCCGACTTCATGGGGTCGAGTTGCAGACCCCAATCCGAACTGAGACAGGCTTTTTGAGATTCGCTCCACCTCACGGTATCGCAGCTCATTGTACCTGCCATTGTAGCACGTGTGCAGCCCAAGACATAAGGGGCATGATGACTTGACGTCGTCCCCACCTTCCTCCGAGTTGACCCCGGCGGTCTCCTGTGAGTCCCCATCACCCCGAAGGGCATGCTGGCAACACAGGACAAGGGTTGCGCTCGTTGCGGGACTTAACCCAACATCTCACGACACGAGCTGACGACAGCCATGCACCACCTGTACACCGACCACAAGGGGGACCGTGTCTCCACGGTTTTCCGGCGTATGTCAAGCCTTGGTAAGGTTCTTCGCGTTGCGTCGAATTAAGCCACATGCTCCGCTGCTTGTGCGGGCCCCCGTCAATTCCTTTGAGTTTTAGCCTTGCGGCCGTACTCCCCAGGCGGGGAACTTAATGCGTTAGCTGCGGCACCGACGACGTGGAATGTCGCCAACACCTAGTTCCCACCGTTTACGGCGTGGACTACCAGGGTATCTAATCCTGTTCGCTCCCCACGCTTTCGCTCCTCAGCGTCAGTAATGGCCCAGAGATCCGCCTTCGCCACCGGTGTTCCTCCTGATATCTGCGCATTTCACCGCTACACCAGGAATTCCGATCTCCCCTACCACACTCTAGCTAGCCCGTATCGAATGCAGACCCGGGGTTAAGCCCCGGGCTTTCACACCCGACGTGACAAGCCGCCTACGAGCTCTTTACGCCCAATAATTCCGGACAACGCTTGCGCCCTACGTATTACCGCGGCTGCTGGCACGTAGTTAGCCGGCGCTTCTTCTGCAGGTACCGTCACTTGCGCTTCTTCCCTGCTGAAAGAGGTTTACAACCCGAAGGCCGTCATCCCTCACGCGGCGTCGCTGCATCAGGCTTGCGCCCATTGTGCAATATTCCCCACTGCTGCCTCCCGTAGGAGTCTGGGCCGTGTCTCAGTCCCAGTGTGGCCGGTCGCCCTCTCAGGCCGGCTACCCGTCGTCGCCTTGGTGAGCCGTTACCTCACCAACAAGCTGATAGGCCGCGGGCTCATCCTGCACCGCCGGAGCTTTCGACCCCCACAGATGCCCGTGGAAGTGATATCCGGTATTAGACCCCGTTTCCAGGGCTTGTCCCAGAGTGCAGGGCAGATTGCCCACGTGTTACTCACCCGTTCGCCACTAATCCACCCCGAAGGGCTTCATCGTTCGACTTGCATGTGTTAAGCACGCCGCCAGCGTTCGTCCTGAGCCAGGATCAAACTCTCCGTGAATGTTCTCCCGTAATCGGGATGACACCACGAGAGCGGTGCGAGAGGAGGAATAATCCCCTCACACACAGCATCCTCGCTGTGTTATTTCAAAGGAACCTCGCCCCAGCCATGACGGCCGGAGACGGGGTATCAACATATCTGGCGTTGATTTTTGGCACGCTGTTGAGTTCTCAAGGAACGGACGCTTCCTTCGTACTCACCCTCTCGGGCTTTCCTCCGGGCGCTTCCCTTCGGTCTTGCGTTTCCGACTCTATCAGATCCTTTTCGATCCGATTTCCTCGGTGCTTTCCAGGTTCCCGCTCTCGCGTTTCTCTTTCCGGCGGACCCGACATTATCAGAGATTCGCGGCCGTACTGAACGGCCTCTGGTGTCCGAATTGGTCGGGAGGGGCTTCTGCGAAATCAAGGTTCCGAGAAGCGGATAGATGCTCACTGTTCCCAGCGGGACTAGATCCACTTCCGGGCAACTGTTTGAATCTACCTCCCCAGGGCCTCCGTGTCAACGGCTCCCGTGGGGCGAAGGAGACAGTAGCAGCTCAGTGGGGGCGGACGCACATCAGGCGGCCATGGGCACCGTTGCGCTGCGCTCAGCAGCCTCGAGGTCGCCTGTCTCGCCGGCGCGGGCCGCGCGGCCGCCCAGGACATACACGTAGGCGAGGAAGGCCAGTTCAGCGGCGACTCCGATGCCGATGCGGGCCCACGTGGGCAGGCCCGACGGGGTGACGAAGCCTTCGATCGCGCCGGAGACGAAGAGGACCAGGGCGAGACCTATCGCCATGCCCACGGCGGCGCGTCCTTCCTCGGCGAGGGCCGTGCGGCGGGTCCGCGGGCCTGGGGAGATGACGGTCCAGCCGAGGCGCAGGCCGGTGCCGGCGGCTACGAAGACCGCTGTCAGTTCGAGCAGGCCGTGTGGGAGGACGAGGCCGAGGAAGGTGTCAAGGCGGCCGGCCGAGGACATCAGGCCGAAGCCCACGCCGAGGTTCAGCATGTTCTGGAAGAGGATCCAGAGGACGGGCAGCCCCAGGAAGACTCCCAGGACCAGGCACATTGCGGCGGCCTGGGCGTTGTTCGTCCAGACATGGGCGGCGAAGGCGGCCGCGGGGTGGCTCGAGTAGTACGTCTCGTACTGACCGCCCGGGCGGGTGAGCTCGCGCAGTTCGCTGGGGGCGGCGATGGAGGACTGCACCTCGGGGTGGGTGCCTATCCACCATCCCAGGAGGATGGACACCGCGGTGGAGATGAGTGCTGTGGGTACCCACCAGTGGCGGGATCGGTAGACCGCGGCGGGGAAACCGTGGGCGAGGAAGCGGGTGACGTCCCGCCAGGAGGCGCGCCGGGTCCCTGTCACGGCACTACGCGCGCGTGCCACCAGTTGGCTCAGCCGACCGGTCAGCTGGGGATCGGGGGCGCTGGACTGGATCAGGGAGAGGTGGGTGGCGGTGCGTTGATAGAGGGCGACGAGTTCGTCGACCTCGGGGCCGGTGAGGCGGCGCTGGCGCCTGAGCAGGGCATCGAGGCGGTCCCACTCGGCTCTGTGAGTGGAGACGAAGACGTCGAGGTCCATCGGTGTGCCTGCTCCTCGGCTGTTCGTCGGCGGCTCGTCGTGGATGTCAGCTTGTCGTACTGCGGCGCGGTGCGCCCTCAGCTTGGCAGACTGACGGTCGTCGGGGCAGGCCAGGGGAAGGGATGGCGGACGTGAATGAGCTGGTGACGGGCGAGGCGGTGGCGCTGGAGTTGCGCCCCGCGAGGCTGCCCAGCAGGGCCCTGGCCTTGGTGCTCGACCTGGCAGTGGCCGTGGCTGCCTACATCGCGGTGTCCATGGTTCTGGTGCTGTCCACGGCGTCATTGGACGAGGCGGCACAGATCGCGTTGTCGATCGCCACCTTCTTGCTGGTGCTGGTGGGCGGGCCGATCGCGGTGGAGACGCTCAGTCATGGGCGTTCGCTGGGGAAACTGGCGTGCGGGCTGCGGGTGGTCCGGGACGACGGCGGACCGATCCGGTTCCGGCACGCGTTGGTGCGGGGCGCGGTCGGCGTCGTCGAGATTCTGCTGACCTTCGGGGTGGTCGCCTGTATCGCCTCGCTCGTGTCGTCGCGCGGTCGGCGGCTGGGTGACGTGTTCGCGGGGACTCTGGTCGTACGGGAGCGTGTGCCCGCCGGTCGGACAGGGTTCGCGCCCCCGCCTCCGCCCTGGCTCGCAGGGAGGTTCTCGGGCCTGGACCTGTCCGGAGTTCCGGATGGCCTGTGGCTTGCGATCCGTCAGTACCTGAGCCGGATGCACCAGCTCGACCCGCAGGTCGGCTGGGCGATGGCGGAGCGGCTGGCCACAGACCTGGCGGCGCGTACGGGGGCTCCGGCGCCGCAGGGGGTTCCGCCGGCTGCGTATCTGGCGGCGGTGGTGCAGGAGCGGCAGGCCCGGGACGTGCGGCGGGCGTTCGCGAACGGCACGGCCGCTGTTGGTGGTCCCGTTGGCGGTGGTCCGATGGCCGGTGGTCCGGTGGTCGGCGGCGGTGCTGCGGCTGGTGTGCCGGGTGCGTACGGTCCCTGGGCGGCGCAGCCACCTGCTCCAGCGCAACCGCCCGCGGCTGCCGCCCCCTGGCCGGACCGGCCGCCCACGGTTGCCGCGCCGCAGGACGAACCACCGGCCGCGGCCGATCGACCCCACACGGGCTTCGCGCCGCCGGCGTAAACCGGTCTCCTGCACCCCGCTCAGTCGAACACGGACGGCGGCGACTCCAGGTTCTCCAGTTCGATGCCGGGCGCCGCGAGCACCACGTCTCCGGCGATGTGCACTGCGTGCTGTTCGCCCGTGTCCAGGGCTGTGACCTGGTATTCGTCCACGGTCAGAGGGCCGTTGTCAGTGGCGTGTGTTTCTCTTCTCAGCAAGGCCCAGGACTGGTCCACGGTGCGCGGGGCGAGGACCGGCTCCGTGAAGGCGACGAGCCGTACGCGGGTCGCGGGCGCGGAAGGGGTGAGGCGCAGGAGACGGGTGGTGGCGATGAGGAATGCGGGCGACGTGCCGGTGAAGGCGTGGGCGCGGACATTGCCTTCGGTGGCATGGGTGCCGGTGGGGTCGGTGCGGACCCATGTGACGCCGTCCAGGGCGGCACCGCGCACTTGCCAGCTCCTCGCATGGAGTTCGAGCCGGATGGGGCGGCCGAGTTCGTCGAGGGCGAGGTCGACGGAGCCGCTGTGATCGCCCGAGGGGGTGGTGAGCTGGGAGACGTAGCGCCAGCCGGAGGGGCCGGGCGCGCAGTGGAAGTGCTCTTCTGCGAGGGGGATTTGATCGTGTGGATCGTGGAGCGAATAACGGCCGCGGGGCATGGGGTGGGTCCTGGGTCTTGACGGGCTGATCCGGCCACAAGGGCCAAAGGGGCAGGCCCCCGGCACGGGGGTGCGGGGGCCTGCCTCGGAGGACCTGCTGCTCAGGGGCGCTGCTCAGTAGCGGTAGTGGTCCGGCTTGTACGGGCCCTCGACCTCGACACCGATGTACGCCGCCTGCTCGGGGCGGAGCGTGGTCAGCTTCACCCCGAGCGCGTCCAGGTGCAGACGCGCGACCTTCTCGTCCAGGTGCTTGGGCAGCGTGTACACACCCGTCGGGTAAGCGTCCGGCTTGGTGAACAGCTCGATCTGGGCCAGCGTCTGGTCCGCGAACGAGTTGGACATCACGAACGACGGGTGACCGGTGGCGTTGCCCAGGTTCAGCAGGCGGCCCTCGGACAGCACGATGATCACCTTGCCGTCGGGGAAGGTCCAGGTGTGGACCTGCGGCTTGACCTCGTCCTTGACGATGCCGGGGACCTTGGCGAGGCCGGCCATGTCGATCTCGTTGTCGAAGTGGCCGATGTTGCCGACGATGGCCTGGTGCTTCATCCTGGCCATGTCCGAGGCCATGATGATGTCCTTGTTGCCGGTCGTGGTGATGAAGATGTCGGCCTTGTCGATGACGTCGTCGAGGGTCGTGACCTGGTAGCCGTCCATCGCCGCCTGGAGGGCGCAGATCGGGTCGATCTCGGTGACGATGACGCGGGCGCCCTGTCCGCGCAGGGACTCCGCGCAGCCCTTGCCCACATCGCCGTAACCGCACACGACCGCGGTCTTGCCGCCGATGAGGACGTCGGTGGCGCGGTTGATGCCGTCGATCAGGGAGTGGCGGCAGCCGTACTTGTTGTCGAACTTCGACTTGGTGACGGCGTCGTTCACGTTGATCGCCGGGAAGAGGAGGACGCCGTCGCGCTGCATCTCGTACAGGCGGTGGACGCCGGTCGTGGTCTCCTCGGTGACGCCGCGGATCTCCGAGGCGAGCTGGGTCCACTTCTGGGAGCCCTCGGTGATGGTGCGATTGAGGAGTTCGAGGATGACTCGGTGCTCGTCGTTCTCGGCGGTGTCGACCGAGGGGACCTTGCCGTCCTTCTCGTACTCGACGCCCTTGTGGACGAGGAGGGTGGCGTCACCGCCGTCGTCGAGGATCATGTTGGGGCCACCGGTGGGGCTGTCCGGCCAGGTCAGCGCCTGCTCCGTGCACCACCAGTACTCCTCCAGGGTCTCGCCCTTCCAGGCGAAGACCGGGATGCCCTGCGGGTTGTCGGGCGTGCCGTTCGGGCCGACGGCGATGGCGGCGGCCGCGTGGTCCTGGGTCGAGAAGATGTTGCAGGACGCCCAGCGCACCCGCGCGCCCAGAGCGACCAGGGTCTCGATCAGGACGGCCGTCTGCACGGTCATGTGCAGAGAGCCGGTGACGCGGGCCCCGGCCAGGGGCTGCGTCTCGGCGTACTCCTTGCGGATCGCCATCAGACCGGGCATCTCGTGCTCGGCGAGGGTGATCTCCTTGCGGCCGAACTCGGCCAGCGAGAGGTCGGCGACCTTGAAGTCCTGTCGGTTCTCGACAGTCGTCATTACGAGCTGCTCCTCGGGGTTGGGTCGAGGTTGGGTACGGCTGATCTGCGCGGCGGCGGACACAGGGGTGCCCAAAGGGGACACAGGCATGCCCGCGTGCGCGCAGCGCAGTCCGTCGGAGGCCCTCTCTCCCTCGGCCGGTCCGCGGTGGGACCGCCCGACCGCCATCAGCAGCGACGTCTGGCTCCGTCCCAAGCTACACCGGCGGACCCGGCCGACCCCAGTCCGCCTCCGAACACATCACGCCGATCTCGGCAAGGGATCGGCGCCCGGGAGACGCACCCGGCCGTCTCTGACGAGCGACGTGAGGAAACTCAGTGGCCGGCGCCGTGCGGCGCCGGTCCCCCGGGCGTGGCCTCACGGTCCGGGCCCTTGGCCGCCTCCGCCTCGCTGTAGATGTCGGGCTCGAGGTAGATCACGCGGGCGATCGGGACGGCCTCGCGGATGCGGGCCTCGGCGGCGTTGATGGCGGAGGCGACGTCTTCGGCCGTGTCGTCGTGCCGGACAGCGATCTTGGCGGCGATCAGCAGTTCCTCGGGGCCGAGGTGGAGGGTGCGCATGTGGATGATGCCGGTGACCGTGGCGCCGTCGACGGTCGCGGCCTCGATCTTCTTGACCTCTTCGAGTCCCGCGGCCTCGCCGAGCAGCAGCGACTTGGTCTCGGCGGCCAGGACGAGCGCGATCAGGACGAGCAGGACACCGATGAGGACCGTGCCGATGCCGTCCCAGACGCCGTCGCCGGTGATCAGGGCCAGGCCGACACCGCCGAGGGCCAGGACCAGACCGATCAGGGCACCGAAGTCCTCCAGGAGGACGACGGGCAGCTCGGGGGCCTTGGCGTGGCGGACGAACTGAGTCCAGGACAGCGAGCCGCGCAGTTCGTTGGACTCCTTGATGGCCGTACGGAAGGAGAAGGACTCAGAGATGATCGCGAAGACGAGGACGCCCACCGGCCAGTACCAGTGCTCCAGTTCGTGCGGGTGCTTGATCTTCTCGTAGCCCTCGTAGATGGCGAACATGCCACCGACGGAGAAGAGGACGATCGAGACGAGGAAGGCGTAGATGTAGCGCTCACGGCCGTAGCCGAAGGGGTGCTGCGGGGTGGCCTCGCGCTCGGCCTTCTTGCCGCCGATCAGGAGCAGGGCCTGGTTGCCGGAGTCGGCGAGCGAGTGCACGCCCTCGGCCAGCATCGAGGACGAGCCGCTGAACGCGAACGCCACGAACTTCGATGCCGCGATCGCGAGGTTGGCGCCGAGTGCCGCCACGATCGCCTTGGTGCCGCCTGACGCGCTCATGAGTTCGCGATGTCCCTTCGCCTTCGTACGTACGCAGTTCAGGGCGCCGCCCGCGGTTGGCTTTGCCCGTCCTTTGCCGGTGGGCCATTGTTGCAGCCCCGTCCGGCAGCGGCGCGTCAGGTGCCCACAATCACGGTCATACGATCACAGTGGCCCGGAAGACGGTGCCGGCCCCGGACACTTCGGCTGTCTCCCCTGCGGGGACGAAGACCGACTGGCCGGGGGTCAGCCGGTGCTCGCCCGCGCGGACCACACCCGCGGTGCACAGCAGGATCTGCGGGGTCGCGCGCGTGAGGTCGTGGACGGCGACGCCCTGCGGGAGGACGTAGCGGGACAGCCGGAACTCCTCGATCGGGGTCTCGTAGACCTCCTCGCCGTCGGGTGCGGCCTCCGGGCGCAGCACGCTGGGGTCACCGGCCTCGAAGCGGACGATCCGCAGGAGTTCGGGGACGTCGACGTGCTTGGGTGTCAGGCCGCAGCGCAGGACGTTGTCCGAGTTGGCCATGATCTCGACGCCGAGGCCGCTCAGGTAGGCGTGCGGGATGCCGGCGCCCAGGAACAGGGCCTCGCCGGGCTGCAGCCGGACGTGGTTGAGCAGCATCGCCGCGATGACGCCGGGGTCGCCCGGGTAGTGGTGGGCGATGCCGGCGTAGGGGGCGTAGTCTCCGCCGAGCCGGTCGCAGGCGGCCGCTGCCTCGGCGACGCTGTGGGCCATCTCCTTGCGGTCCGCGGTCAGTACGGCGGTCAGGACCTCACGCAGGGCCGCGTCCTCGGGATGGGCGTGCAGCAGGTCGACATACGGCTTGAGGGAGTCGACGCCGAGGCCGTCGAGCAGGTCGGCGGCATGCACCGGGTCACGGAAGCCGCACAGGCCGTCGAACTCGGTGAGCGCGCAGATGAGTTCGGGCTTGTGATTGGCATCCTTGTAGTTGCGGTACGAAGCGTCGATGGGGATGTTGCGGCGTTCTTCGTCCTGGTAACCCTCCTTCGCCTGCTCCAGGTCGGGGTGCACCTGGAGGGAGAGCGGGGCGCCGGCGGCGAGGATCTTGAGGAGGAAGGGGAGCCGGGGGCCGAACCTGGCGACGGCTCGCTCGCCCAGCTCGCGTTCCGGATCCGTTTCGATCACCTCGACCAGCGTGCCGCGCGCGGTGCGCGAGGGCGCGCCCGGGTGGGCGCCCATCCACATCTCCGCCTGCGGCTCGCCGCTCGGCTCGACGCCGAGCAGCTCGGGGATGGCGGTGGTGGAGCCCCAGGCGTAGGGGCGGATGGTGTTGTCGAGGCGGTCCATGCTGTGTCTTCGTCTCCGTACGTACGCCGCTCAGCGAGCGCTGGTCGGCAGGTGTGTGCCCGGATGCCCAGGTCAGGCGCCTGAGGCGAGCGCCAGGTAAACGGCGGCGAAATCCGTGATGGCGATCAGTTCCGCGAGGGTCTCCAGTTCGCCGCCGGGTTCGGGCTCGAGTTCGCTGATCGGCGTGTCGTGGCTGAGGGCCAGGTCACGGGCGGCAGGCGCGGCGGTGAGGCCGCCGATCGGGCGGTCGCGGAGCAGCACCACGCGCGCGTGCAGGGCGGGCGCCTCCTCCACGCGGTCCCGGAAGAAGTCGTCGGGGTCGGCGCTGGCGGCGAGCGGACCGGCCAGCAACGCGCTGTGCGCGGCGAGCGCCTCGGGGAGTTCGGCGACGACCGCGGGGCTGCCGGAGAGCTCGGCGAGGGCGGCGGCGAAGCGGCGGCCCGCCGGGCCGGCCGACGTGCCCTCGGTCCAGATCACCGGGAGGGTGTCGGCGAGTTCGGCGGCGAGGGTCTTGGCGGGGTTGCTGTACGTCGCGATGGCCGGGCCGCAGCGCTCGGCGATGTGGTCGAGGCGGTCGGCGACCTTCTCGAGCGCCTCGGGTGGGGCCGTGATCAGGCCCGTCCGGTCCAGGATCGCCAGGAGCGGGGTGAGCAGCGCCCACAGGACGCCGGGCGCGGACGCGGCGAGGGGCTGTTCGTCCTGCTCGTAAGGCGCCGTCGCCATCGGTACGTAGAGGCCGTGCGCGGCGTTGACCGCCTCGGTGAGGGGGGAGCTGGCGGGTGCGACGGCGACGACGGTGATGCCGCGGCGGTAGGCCTGCTCGGCGAGGAGGGAGAGGGACGGTTCGCTGCCGTCCGGCGTGGCGATGAGGAGCAGGTCGATGGAGCCCGCCCAGCCGGGGAGTTCCCAGCGCAGGGCGCCCGCGGCGGGGGCGACACCGGTGGGGGCCAGTCGGGTGACGGGGCAGCCGGCGCCTGCGAGGGTCTCGAGCAGGTCGGCGACGCAGGTGGCGGCGGCACCGGGGCCCGCGATGAGGATCGCGCGGGGGCGGCCGTCCGGTTTGAGGTCGTTGACGCCGGCCTCGGTGGCGTGCCGGGCGGCGGTGCGGACGCGGGCGCCGGCTTCGGCGGCGCCGCGCAGGAGGGCACGGCGGTCGGCCTCGGCGAGGGCCTCCGGCGTGTCGAGCAGCGATTCGTCGAGCATGGCGGCAGTCTCCGATCGCCGGGGTCGTCGTTTACGCGGGTCGGCTACGCGGGTCGCCGGGCCTCGTCGATGAGAAGGACGGGGATGCCGTCACGGACGGGGTACGCCAGGCCGCAGTCCTGGCCGGTGCAGATCAGCTCGGCGTCCTGCTCCTTGAGGGGGGCATGGCAGGCCGGGCAGGCGAGGATCTCCAGGAGGCCGGCTTCGAGCGGCATGAGGTGTCCTTTCGGGGGTGGGTGTGTTGTGCGTTGGTGTGCGGATGTGCCTGGTCAGCGTACCGCCGGTGGGGTGGGGGCGGAGGGAGTGGCCGGGGTTGGTCCGCGGCACCCACCACCCCACTCGGTTGGCCAAGAGGCCACCCTCACAAGGCGTCAGCCTCTGATGATCGCCAGTACCTCGTCCCGTACCTTCGCCGTCGTCGCCTCGTCACGGGCCTCCGCGTTAAGGCGCAGGAGGGGTTCCGTGTTGGAGGGGCGGACGTTGAACCACCAGTCGGCGGTGGTGACGGTGAGGCCGTCCAGTTCGTCGAGGGTCACGTCCTCGCGGGTCTCGTACGCCGCCCTGATCGCTGCCAGGCGGCCCGCCTGGTCGTCGACGGTGGAGTTGATCTCACCGGAGCCGACGTAGCGGTCGTACTTCGCGACCAGGGCCGACAGGGGGCCGTCCTGGCCGCCGAGGGCCGCCAGGACGTGCAAGGCGGCCAGCATGCCCGTATCGGCGTTCCAGAAGTCCTTGAAGTAGTAGTGCGCGGAGTGTTCGCCGCCGAAGATCGCGCCGTTCTTCGCCATCTCCGCCTTGATGAAGGAGTGGCCCACGCGCGTACGGACGGGTGTGCCGCCGTTCTCCTTCACCACCTCGGGAACCGACCACGACGTGATCAGGTTGTGGATGATCGTGCCCTTGCCGCCGTGCCTGGCGAGTTCGCGGGAGGCGACCAGGGCGGTGATCGCGGACGGCGAGACCGGGTCGCCGTGCCCGTCGACCACGAAGCAGCGGTCGGCGTCGCCGTCGAAGGCGATGCCGAGGTCGGCGTCCTCCTCGCGGACGCGCTTCTGCAGGTCCACGATGTTGGCCGGGTCCAGGGGGTTGGCCTCGTGGTTCGGGAAGGTGCCGTCCAGCTCGAAGTACATCGGGACGAGGGTCAGGGGCAGTCCCGCGAAAACCGTGGGGACGGTGTGCCCGCCCATGCCGTTGCCCGCGTCGACCACGACCTTCAGGGGGCGGATGGAGGCCAGGTCGACAAGGGAGCGGAGGTGCTGCGCATAGCCCTCCAACGTGTCCCGCTGCGTGATCGTTCCCGGTTCGGGGGCCGGCTCGGGGGCGCCCGACTCCGTCCATCGCTCGACCAGTTCGCGGATCTCCGCCAGGCCCGTGTCCTGGCCGACCGGGGCCGCGCCCGCGCGGCACATCTTGATGCCGTTGTACTTCGCCGGGTTGTGCGAGGCCGTGAACATCGCGCCCGGCAGGGCGAACGCCCCTGAGGCGTAGTACAGCTGGTCCGTCGAGCAGAGGCCGATCTCGGTGACGTCGACGCCGCGTGCCGCCGCCCCGCGCGCGAAGGCACGCGACAGGCCGGGGGACGACGGACGCATGTCGTGACCGATCACGATCGCCTCCGCGCCGGTCACCTCGGCGAAGGCCGCCCCGAAGAGCTCGGCCAGCGACTCGTCCCACTGCTCCGGAACGACACCGCGTACGTCGTACGCCTTCACGATCTGCGACAGATCAGCAGCCACGGCCAACCCTCCTGAAAGTCCTATCGGCCGTCCCAAACTACCCGCCCGGACCGACAGTGCGCTGTGCCGACGCTGAGTGGACTTCCAGACGTAACCTCAGGTCAGGGCAACAACGGAGGCAACAACGGATTTACCGAACTCGGTAAGGGGAGGGCTCAGTTGTCCGGGGACCGCAGGACGCGGAGATGGCCCCGGCGAGCGACCTCCATCGGGTCCGCCGTACGGCCTCCGCCACCGGCCGCCCGCTCCTGGGGACGCGCCGCCTCGCGCACAGCGTTGGCAAGCGCTTCCAGATCATCGCCACTGGGGCGGGCGGGAGCCGAACCGTCGAGCAGACGGACGACCTCCCAGCCGCGCGGGGCGGTGAGGCGCTCGGAGTGCTCGGCGCACAGGTCGTAGCAGTGGGGTTCGGCGTAGGTGGCGAGCGGGCCGAGGACCGCGGTCGAGTCGGCGTAGACGTACGTCAGCGTCGCGACGGCGGGTCGGCCGCAAGCGGTGCGCGAACAGCGACGTACAGGGCTCACGACGTTGGACGGTACCGCACTCTTGAGCGGGCCGCGACGACTCTCCACCAGGTCACTCCACCGTGTCGTGTTGTGAAACGCCCCACAGGCCTCTCCTGTCATACCCCGCTGACCTGCGCCGACACACCTTTCCCAGATGTCGAACGATCCCGGATCCGGTCACGACTCGGCACAAACACTGCCAATTGCCTAGAGATCGACGGTCCCGGAGAGATACGGAATCGAGCCCAAGCTTGGCTGGAATGGTCATCCTGCGACATTGCGGTGGGGGTGTCCGGAAGGTGATCGGGCACCGCGCGGGGACCGGGGAGGCGGGTGGCGGCGGGTGGAACGCTTCGGGACTACGCTTCACCAGTGATGGAGAACCCGGTTACACCCCGTGCCGCCGACCCCGGCCCCGGGCCCCGCCGTCGTGATCGCCACGGCCGGGGCATGCGCGGGCCGATCGCGCCGCCGCAGGTGCCACTCGCGGCCAGCCGCGCCGAGGTGTTCGCGGACCTGGTGCAGGACTCCGTGGAGCGCCTGGAGCGGCGGTGGCCGCAGTTGGCGGACATCGACTTCCTGGTGCTGGAGGTGCCGCGGCTCGATGGGCGCGGGGGACCCTGGAACGACGAGGCGGTTCCACTCGGGGGGACGATTCCCCGGGGTGAGGGGCGGCGGGCCCGGGTGGTCGTCTACCGGCGGCCGGTCGAGATCCGCACGAAGGGGCGCGATGAGCGGGCGGCGCTGGTGCACGAGGTGGTCGTGGAGCAGGTCGCCGAGTTGCTGGGGCTGACACCGGAGACGGTGGATCCGCGGTACGGCGAGGACTAGGCGTCGTCGGGTAGGCACCCGGTGCTGCGGTCGGCGTCGGCGGGGTGCCGCCCGCAGCCGGGCGGCCTACTTCTCCAGCACCGACAAGTCCTCGTCCGCCTCCGGTACCGCCACCATCC
This sequence comes from Streptomyces sp. HUAS ZL42, assembly GCF_040782645.1. Taxonomy (GTDB): domain Bacteria; phylum Actinomycetota; class Actinomycetes; order Streptomycetales; family Streptomycetaceae; genus Streptomyces. Next base: position 5,753,761 of record NZ_CP160403.1, on the reverse strand, counting down.
CCCGGTCGTCCGGGAGGGTCTGGATCGTGAAACCCTGGATGCCTTCCTCTGTCGCCGCGAGCATTCGGGACGCGTACACAGGAGCGCCCGACACCCGTTCCACCGTCAGGGCGTACGTGCCCTTCAGGCCGCTCGGCAGCGGTGGGGTGACGTCCTGGGTGGTGCCGGACTTGATCGTGTAGGTCTTCGTGACCGCCGTGCCGCCCTCGCTGCCCGCGGAGGCCGTGACCCTGACCGTGGCGGCGCCCGTGGGGGCGGTCAGGGAGAGCGTGGAGCCCTTGCCGCTGTTGTCGGCCGACGAGGCGCGTGCGCCGACGGGGCTGGTCGCCGGAATGAACGCCGTCTCCTGTTTGGCGCCCTTGCCGCGCACCACACGGACCGCCGCGACGACCGGCACCGACGGGCCCGTCGGGGTCAGCACCAGGGAACCCGCCTCGCCGCGCGTCACGTCGCCCAGGTCGACCGCCGTGGTCATGCCCGCCTTCACGTGCAGCGTCTCGTTCCCCGCGGGTGTGATCAGCCCCGTGGGCGAGGCCAGCCGCACCTTGAGGTCCGCGTCCGCTCCACCCGGCGTGAACGCGACCAGCCGCACGGATGTGGCGTCCTTCGGGATGCCCGGCAGGACCAGGCTCGCCGCGGGATCAGTGGACGCGGCCAGCCAGTCACCGCCGAGCTTGTCGTCCAGGGACTGCACCGCCGCCGCGACCCGGCCGCTGCGCACGCTCACGTGCACGGTGAGGTCTTCCTGCTTCTCGCTGATGAGGGTGGACAGCAGGACCGGCTCGCTGGAGTGCGGCGGGACCGTGACGCCCTCCCCCACCGTGGACTTCACTGTCCCGTCCTTGCCGTAGAGCTCGATGTCGGCGACGGCGGCCGAGTCGTCGGGGTTGGTCAGATGGACGTAGTCCGTACGGTCGGCGGCCGTGCTGACGCCCGGGAACCAGAACTCGGTGTCCGCAGACGTGCAGTTGACGCCCTGGAGGCCGCGCCCGGTGCCGGCGGCGACCTCGGTGGTCTGCTGGACGGTCCAGCCGGGCGCGAACTTCCCCTCGGCGGTGCCGATCAGCGCGGGCGAGTCGCCACCGGAGGCGTCCCCGGTGGCCGGCGTACCGGGCGCCTTGGGGGCGAGGACCGGCTTGGCGGCCTTCTCGCCCTTCGCGTCCGCGGATTGCGCACCCGTCGGCTGCAACTCCGCCTTGCCGTCACTGCCCGTGCCCTTCGTGACGGGCGTGAAGGACGTGTACGACGTCTCGGCGAGGTCGGACGTGCTGGGTGCCGGGCAGAGCAGGCTCGTGCGCTCCACGGGCAGTTCGGCTGCCGCCTTGGCGGTGTCCCTCCCGGAGGCCTCGGGCGCGGTGAGCGCCGCGATTCCGGTGACGGCGGCGAGCGCGGCGGTACCGGCGATCAGGGACAGGGTGGTGCGGTTCACTGCTGGCTCCCGTCGGGGCGCTCACTGCCGGTGCCGTGGGGGTGGGGCTGCGCCGGGTCGTACGTGGGGTCGTAACCCTGGCCGTACGCCGGGTCGTAGGCGGCCTGGTTGTACGTCTGGTCGTACGTCGCCTGCCCGCTCTGGTCCCCGTAGGTGTACGGGTCGTACTGGCCGCCCTGGTAGGGGGCGTACGGCTGGCTCTGGTCGTACGTGCCGGCCGGGTACTGCTGCTGGGTGCCCTGGTACTGCTCGTTGCCGTAGTCGGTGTACTCGGCGTTCGAGTAGGTCGCCGGATCCCACTCGTCGTAGGACTGCTGCTGCGGGACGGCGACGGGAGTCTCCTGCGGAGGGGGCGGCACCTCCTCCTGACCGGCCTCCTCGGCCTCCGCCTCGGCCTGGGCGCGCAGGCGGCGGGCGCGGCGGCCCTCGCCGGCGACGGCCTGGGCGGGGACGGGCCGCTCCTCGGGCAGGTCGTCGTCGATGTCGCGACGGCGGCCGGGCAGGGCCATCACGACGAGGACGACGGCGAGGAAGCCCTGGGCCCACAGCCAGGCGGTGTGGCCGATCGGGTCGTCGTAGGTCACGTCGAGTTTCCCGCCGGAGGCGGGGAGTTCGAAGCCCTGTGCCCAGCCGTCGACGGTGGTGCGGGTGAGTGGCTTGCCGTCGAGGGTGGCGGTCCAGCCGTCGGCGGCGGCGTCGGCCAGGCGCAGGACGCGGCCTTCGGCGCCGTCCGGGACGGTGGTGTGGATCTCGACGGGCCCGGCCGCGACCGGCTTCGGGGTGCCCGAACCGGACTTGGACACGATGGCCGCGCGGGAGACCTCCTGGTCGACCCGCCACAGGGCGCTGCCGTCCTGCTGGCTGAGCCGGCTCAGGCCGGGCGTGGCGTCCAGGACGCGGGTGACCTCGCGCGGGGCACCCTTGTGGACGAGGACATAGCGGACGGCGAAGCTGCCGAGCTGGTTCGCCTGGTCCGCGCCGGAGCCGGCCACGAGGTTGGCGACGACCTTGTCGAGCTTGCTGTTCTCGCCGTCGGCGGCGGCAAGTTCGGCGTCGCCGAGGCGAGCGCCCGAGCCGCGGACCAGCATGTAGGCCACGTGGGCTGCGGAGTCGCTGTCGAGGACGAGGGTGCGAGCCTGGTCGCGGGTGCTGCTCTCCTCGGCGACGAACGCGGGCACCTGCACGGGATCGCGCCGCTCCAGCGGCCCGTCGGCGCCGCCGATCATCCAGCCGGCGGCGACGAGCAGCGGGCCCGCGGCCGAGGCGAAGGCGATCAGGGCGGCCACCGGCTGGCGCCAGCCGAAGCTCTGCTCGGCCACCCGCGCGCGTGCCCCGTCGGCGCCCATGACGGCGGCGGCGAGCAGCGCGATGCCGTACACGAGCGTCGCGGGACCGGCCCAGGTGGAGCCGTTGGACAGGACCGCGAAGACGAGACCCACCAGGGCGACCGCCCAGGCCGTCCAGACGGCCTGCTGACGCTCGGAGCGCATCAGGGCGGCCAGCGCCGCCAGGACGATGCCGAACAGCATCAGCCCGTTGACCGTGCCGGGGCCACCGGGGCTGGCGCCGAGCAGGTCGAGCGCGGAGGCGGCCGAGGAGCCGTACTCCAGCCCCGCTTCGGTGAAGAAGCCGAACGGCAGCAGGGACAGCGACCACGGGGCGAGGATCAGCAGAGGTGTGCCCAGCTGGGCCAGGAAGCGCAGGGCGTAGGCGGTGATCTCGGCCCTGCGCACGGCCAGGACGGCGATGCCGAGAAGCAGCGCGATGGGCCACACGATCGGCGTGAACGCGGTGGTGATCGTCAGAAGCAGCGCGTAGGCCCAGGTGGCGCGCCAACTGCCGCGCGCACCCGAGGTGTTCGCGAGGCCGCTGGCCGCGATGGCGGCGCGCGCGATGAGCGGCAGCAGTACGGCCAGCACGGCGGTGCCGATGCGGCCGCCCGCGAGGGCGCCGGTGGCGGCGGGCAGGAAGGCGTAGACGACGGCCGCCCACGCGCGCAGGAGGCGGGACTCCACGAGCGGCCGGGACGCGAAGTACGCGGTGAAGCCGGCCAGTGGCACCGAGCAGACGAGCAGGACCGTCACCGCGAGCCCGGTCGAGCCCAGCAGCGCGGAGGCCAGCATCGCGACGATCGCGAGATACGGCGGTGCGGACGGCGTGCCGCCGGCGCCGACGGGGTGCCAGGCGTCCAGGTAGCGCGACCACAGCTCGCTCGCATCGGCCGGGGCGGGCAGCAGGGCTCCGCCCGCGAGCGCGCCGCCGCCGAGGAGTTCCCGGCAGGCGACCAGGGAGACGAACAGCAGCACCAGGAAGAGCACCGGGCCGGGCTTGCGGGCGATGCGCTTGAGGCGGGCGAACTGCTCGATCTCCAGGAAGTCGGCGTCGTCGCCGCCGGGCCCGGACTCGATGGCGCTGCCGTGCCGTCCCGCGCCGGAGGCGGCCTCCGGGTCCGAGCGGCCGACGAGGTTGCTCGCGACCTGCTCGACAGTGGCCCGCACGGTCGCGCCGGGCGGTGGGAAGAGCGGCCGCAGTTCGTCCTTGTCGACCACCGGGCTGCCGCGCCTGCGCCGCCCGGCGATGATCCGCTCGGGCCGCAGCAGGGTGCCCAGGAGGCCGCGGATCTCGTCGACGGCCTGTCCGGGGACCTTGCCGACGAGGTAGGCGACGGTCCGCAGGAGCGTGCCGAGGACGAGGCGCAGCAGGACCCAGGGCAGCGCCGCCGTGCGGCTGTTGACGAGCAGGGTGTAGACGGCGCCGGCCTTGTCGACCTTGTGCGGGGAGGCGGCCGTGCGGCCCACGCAGTCGACGGTGCGGCGCTCGCGGGAGGCGGCCTCGGCGTGTCGTACGACCGCTTCCGGGGCGATGAGGACGCGGTGGCCTGCGGAGTGGGCGCGCCAGCACAGGTCGACGTCGTCACGCATCAGGGGCAGCCGCCGGTCGAAACCGCCGAGCTGCTCGAAGACGTCGCGGCGGATCAGCATGCCGGCGGTGGACACCGACAGCACGGGCCGGACGTGGTCGTGCTGCCCCTGGTCCTGTTCGCGGCGGTCCAGGCCGGTCCAGCGACGGCCGGAGTGGGCGATGGTCACGCCGACCTCCAGCAGCTGCCGGCGGTCGTACCAGCCGCGCAGCTTGGGGCCCACCACTGCCACGTCGTCGCGGCCCAGTTCCAGCTCGTTCTCCACGACGCGCAGGAGCTGGGCCAGGGCGTCCGGCTCGGGGGCACAGTCGTCGTGCAGCAGCCACAGCCACTGCACCGGCTCCCCGTAGGGGAGGTCGGGCATGTCGTAGGCGTCGTCGCGCCATGTGCGCGTGACGGGGTCCCAGCCGCTGGGCCGCTTCAGGTACGGCAGCTCCTCCGGGGTGAGGAGGGGGGCGGTGCGGTTGGCCTCCTCGACGGCCTGGCCGAAACCGGTCCGCCGGGCGAGGTGCAGCACGCGGTCGGGGCCGAGGGAGTCGGTGACGAGCTGGGCGGAGTCGTCCGCGCTGCCTGTGTCGGCCGCCATGACGTACTGCACGGGGCGCTCCTGGCCGAGCAGCCCGGCGAGCGCGTCGGGCAGCCAGCGGGCACCGTCGTGGGAGACGAGGACCGCCGTCACCACGTGACGCGGGAACTCGGGTGGGCGGGTCGGGTCGAATCCCGCCGTGGCAGCTACGTCTTGGTGTGCTGCCGTGTGGCTGTGCACGGACATCGAGGTACGGGCCCCGGTTCGATGGACTGCGGTGGACGCCTGTGCCCCGAGGGGGCAGCGGGGCGTCTCGGACGAGCGACCACACTATCGGCTGGGCATGCCGACGGCCCGCCGCCTGTGGATAACCCACCTGCGACGGGCCGATCGTGACCTATGTACGGAAGGTGCGTATGTACGGAAGGTCCGTGCCGTTCCGTCAGACGGCCGCCTTCTTCAGCCGGCGGCGCTCGCGCTCGGACAGGCCGCCCCAGATACCGAAGCGCTCGTCGTTGGCCAGGGCGTACTCGAGGCACTCGGAGCGGACCTCACAGGCGAGGCAGACCTTCTTGGCCTCGCGGGTGGAGCCGCCCTTCTCGGGGAAGAACGACTCGGGGTCGGTCTGGGCGCAGAGCGCGCGCTCCTGCCAGCCGAGTTCCTCGTCCGCGTCGTCGACCAGCAGTTGCTGCACCAGCTCGGTCATGTGCGCCCCTCGTCCGTCTTTCGCGTCCCCGTGATGCTGCCGTTACCGATTCCGGCTGAACGACACGAGTGAAATTACAAGTGTGCTGCTCCGGGCGAGTCAAGCCGAGATCTGCTATTGGGCCCCTTATTCACTCTGCGGAACCAAGCCAGTGCAGAAAGTGTTCAAATCGCCATAAACCATGACAGGCAGAAGAGGCCCCGGACGCCTTGGGCCCCGCACAGAGCTTGTACGGAGAAGGACGCCCGGAAGTTCGTTCTCGTTCCGACTCGTTTCCGACACACGCAACGAAGCGATCCGGATCACAGTCGGATCACGGGATCGCAACGACGCCTGTGCGCCCGGTTGTGCGCCATGTGTCCCCGCGACCCCATGAACAAACCTTTCACCTTCGCGATGAACCGGATGAGGTGAAACATGTCCCACATACCGGGCGTCAAGTTGACAGTGGAGGTGTGAACCGATGTCCTAGGGGGCATGCTCGCGAACTTGGCGCTCACCTCGACCCGCTCCGCCGGGTCCCTCGGTGCTGCCCGCGCTCGCTGTAGCTGTTGTTGCTGTTCCAGCTGTTGAGCCACACCCGCTCCGGCTGCGCCTGAGTCCCTCGCGACTCGGCCGCTGTTTCCCTTCGGCCCCACCAGGGCACCTCTGTCCCCCACTCTTCCGCCGAGGAACCACCGCACTCCATGAACAGCGACAGCGACCTCCAGATCGCCGGCGACATCCTCGAAGTCCCGCACCTCCTCCAGGCTCCGCGCGAGCACCCGGCCACCGTCGCCGAGTTCGTCGGCCTGGCCCGCTCCATCGCCGCCGACCGCTCGCAGTGGGAGCACCTCGTCCAGTACGACGCGACCTCCCGCTGGTACCACCGCCTGCGCACCGGCCCCGGCTACGAGGTCTGGCTGCTGAGCTGGGTGCCGGGGCAGGGCAGCGGGCTGCACGACCACGGCCGCTCCTCCGGTGTGCTGACCGTCCTGGACGGCACCCTGACCGAGCACACCGAGCGGGGCACGCGCGCGTTGGAGGCGGGTGCGCAGCGGGTGTTCGCGCCCGGGTACGTGCACGAGGTGGTGAACGACGCGCTGGAGCCGGCCGTGAGCCTGCACGTCTACTACCCGGGGCTGACCGAGATGCCGATGCACACCACGCATTCGGCGCATTCGGCCAGGTGCGCGCCCCCGGCGGAGTACGACGAGGTCGACGTCGTGACTGCCTGACACGTTGTCGTACCCGCCTGCAAGACTGCTCCCATGCGCATTGTGGTTCTGGCAGGCGGCATCGGCGGTGCCCGGTTCCTGCGCGGTCTGAAGCGGGCCGCGCCGGACGCCGACATCACGGTCATCGGCAACACCGGGGACGACATCCACCTTTTCGGGCTGAAGGTCTGCCCGGACCTCGACACGGTGATGTACACGCTCGGCGGCGGCATCAACGAGGAGCAGGGCTGGGGGCGGGCCGACGAGACCTTCCACCTCAAGGAGGAACTCGCCGCGTACGGGGTCGGGCCGGAGTGGTTCGGACTCGGCGACCGGGACTTCGCCACGCACATCGTGCGGACGCAGATGATCGGCGCCGGGTATCCGCTCAGCGCGGTGACCGAGGCGCTGTGCGACCGCTGGAAGCCGGGGGTGCGGCTGATCCCGATGACGGACGACCGCGTCGAGACCCATGTCGCGGTCGAGGTGGACGGCGAGCGCAAGGCGGTCCACTTCCAGGAGTACTGGGTGCGGCTGCGGGCGTCGGTGCCGGCGGAGGCGGTCGTACCGGTCGGCGCCGAGCAGTCCAAGCCGGCGCCCGGGGTCCTGGAGGCGATCGCCGAGGCGGACGTCGTCCTCTTCCCGCCGTCGAACCCGATCGTCTCCGTCGGCACGATCCTCGCCGTGCCCGGCATCCGCGAGGCGATCGCCGACGCCGGGGTGCCGGTGGTGGGCCTGTCCCCCATCGTCGGGGACGCGCCCGTGCGCGGCATGGCCGACAAGGTGCTCGCCGCCGTGGGTGTGGAGTCCACGGCCGCCGCGGTCGCCGAGCACTACGGCTCGGGGCTGCTCGACGGCTGGCTCGTCGACACCGTGGACGCGGAGGTGGTGGAGCGGGTCGAGGCGGCCGGGATCCGGTGCCGGGCCGTGCCGCTGATGATGACGGACCTCGAAGCGGCCGCGCAGATGGCACGGGAGGCGCTGGAGCTGGCTGAGGAGGTGCGGGCGGCATGAGCGACGCATCCCCCGACTGGCACGAAGGGGCCGGCGACGGCTACAGGGTCTGGGCCGTGCCCGGACTTCCCGAGGTCCAGCGGGGCGACGACCTCGCCAAGCTGATCGCCGCCGCCGAACCTGGGCTCGCCGACGACGACGTTCTCCTGGTCACCTCGAAGATCGTGTCCAAGGCGGAGGGCCGGGTCGTCGAGGCGGCCGACCGTGAGGCCGCGATCGACGCCGAGACGGTCCGGGTGGTGGCCCGGCGCGGCGCGCTGCGGATCGTCGAGAACCGGCAGGGGCTGGTGATGGCCGCCGCTGGCGTCGACGCCTCCAACACCCCCTCCGGGACGGTGCTGTTGCTGCCCGAGGACCCCGACGCCTCCGCGCGGGCGATCCGGGACGGGCTGCGGGACGCACTCGGCGTCGACGTCGGGGTCCTCGTCACCGACACCTTCGGGCGCCCGTGGCGCGCGGGACTCACGGACGTGGCGATCGGTGCCGCCGGCGTGCGCGTGCTCGACGATCTGCGCGGCGGCACGGACGCGTACGGCAATCCGCTCAGCGCCACGGTCGTCGCGACCGCCGACGAACTGGCCGCCGCCGGTGATCTGGTGAAGGGCAAGGCCGCCGGGCTGCCTGTGGCCGTCGTGCGCGGACTGCCCCATGTGGTGGCCGAGGGCGACGGAGAGGGGGCGCGGCCCATGGTGCGCGGAGCCCGCGACGACATGTTCCGGCTGGGGACGTCGGAGGCGGTGCGCCTGGCGGTCACCCAGCGGCGTACGGTCAGGGCCTTCACGGACGAGCCGGTCGACCCGGGGGCGGTACGGCGGGCGGTGGCGGCGGCCGTGACGGCGCCGGCGCCGCACCACACGACGCCGTGGCGGTTCGTGCTGCTGGAGTCGCGGGAGTCCCGGGTCCGACTGCTGGATGCCATGCGGGATGCGTGGATCGCCGATCTGCAGCGGGACGGCAAGACCGAGGAGTCCATCGCCAAGCGGGTGCGGCGGGGAGACGTGCTGCGCAACGCGCCGTACCTCGTCGTGCCGTGTCTCGTCATGGACGGGGCGCACACGTACGGGGACGCGCGGCGGGACGCGGCGGAGCGGGAGATGTTCGTGGTCGCCGCAGGGGCCGGCGTACAGAACCTCCTGGTCGCGCTGGCCGGGGAGCGGCTCGGGTCGGCGTGGGTGTCGTCCACGATGTTCTGCCGGGACGTCGTGCGCGAGGTGCTGGGGCTGCCCGGGGACTGGGATCCGATGGGGGCGGTGGCGGTCGGGCATCCGGCGGAGGAGCCGAGGCCTCGGGCGGAGCGGGATGCGGGGGCTTTCATAGAGGTGCGGTGAGGTCGGCGTACGTACCTCTACTCTCATAGGGCTCCTCCGACATCCCGGGACTGTTCGTGGCTGGACGTTTCGCTCCGCGGCCCACGCGTACGACCGTGCGCGGGGGGCATGTCGTCGTGCCCGGCGGGGTGCCCCGGCAGGCGCCCGCTCCGGGGCGGGCGCGGACGTGGGTGCCGGACGGGCCGCTCGATCTCGGGCTGGTGCTGGGGCCGCTGCGGCGAGGGGCGGGGGATCCCACGTTCCGGGCGATGCCGGACGGGTCCGTGTGGCGGGCCAGTCTCACCCCCGCCGGGCCCGGGACGCTGCGGGTCGCCGCCGTGGGTGGTGAGGTGCGGGCGGAGGCATGGGGGCGGGGGGCCGGGTGGCTGCTGGAGCAGTTGCCGGAGTTGCTCGGGGCCGCCGACGATCCGTCCGTGTTCGTGCCTCGGCACCGGGTCGTGGCGATGGCGCGGCATCGGCGGCCGGGGCTTCGGCTGACGCGGACCGGGCTGGTGCTGGAGTCGTTGATTCCGTCGATTCTCGAGCAGAAGGTCACGACCGATGAGGCGTACCGGGCATGGCGGTTGCTGGTGCGGAAGTACGGGGAGCCGGCGCCGGGGCCCGTGGGTGGGCGGCTGTTCGTGATGCCGGCGCCGCGGACGTGGGCGCTGATTCCGTCGTGGGAGTGGCATCGGGCCGGGGTCGACAACAAGCGGGCGTCGACGATCCTGCGGGCCGTACGCGTGGCGGGGCGGCTGGAGGAGGCGGTGGGGATGCCTCCGGCGGCGGCGCAGGCTCGGTTGGAGGTTGTGCCGGGGATCGGGCCGTGGACGTCGGCGGAGACCGTGCAGCGGAGTCACGGGGCAGCGGATGCGGTGACTGTGGGGGACCTGCATCTGCCGGGGATTGTGGGGTGGGCGTTGGCCGGGGATCGGGATGCGGACGATTCTGTGATGTTGTCGTTGCTGGAGCCGTATGCGGGGCAGCGGCATCGGGCGGCTCGGTTGATTCTGTTGAGCGGGCGGACGCCGCCGCGGAGGGCTCCGCGGATGCCGAAGGGTGATATCGGGCGGTTGTGAGTCGCTGGTGCTTGGCGGGTGCCCGGGGTTGGCGGCGGCGCGGGGTGGGCCGCGCAACCCGGCGCTCACGGGGTGCCGCCCGCGCCCACCCGTGCCGCCCCAGGCGGCACGACTGCCCGCGGACGAACGCGGTGGCTGAGCGGGGCGCGCACACGCGCCAACGCGGTGATTGAGCACCGCGCGCACGCGGACCAAACGCCGTGGCTGAGCACCGCACACGCCCGCGGGCCACTTGGTCGCTGAGCGCGGCGCGCACGCGAACCAACGCGGTGGCTGAGCGCGGCGCGCACACGGACCACGTGGTGATTGAGCACCGCTCGCACACGGACCAAACGCAGTGGCTGAGCACCGCACACGCCCGCGGGCCACTTGGTCGCTGAGCGCGGCGCGCACGCGAACCAACGCGGTGGCTGAGCGCGGCGCGCACACGGACCACGTGGTGATTGAGCACCGCTCGCACACGGACCAAACGCAGTGGCTGAGCACCGCACACGCCCGCGGGCCACTTGGTCGCTGAGCGCGGCGCGTACGTGGGCCAACGCGGTGGCTGAGCGCGGCGCGTACGTGGGCCAACGCGGTGGCTGAGCGCGGCGCGTACGTGGGCCGCGTGGTGATTGAGTAACGCGCGCACGCGCGAACAGGCGCCGGGGCTGGGATGCGTGGCCGCCCGACGCCTACGACACGGCAGGGCTGGGAGCGGTGATCCCCGGAGGGCGCCCCCAGCCCTGCTCTGTTGTCACTGGTCCGAGGAGAAGCGGACTGCTCCCGCTGGGATGTTCGCGTCGCACCAGACTCTCGCGCCCTCGCGGAGTTCGTTGTCCGGGCCGATGATCGCGCCGTCGCCGATGACCGTGCCGGTGAGGACGGAGCGTTCGCCCACGCGGGCGCGGGTGCCGATGAGGGAGTCGGTGATGACCGCGCCGGGTTCGATCACCGCGCCCGGCAGGATCGTGCTGCCGAAGACCCGGGCTCCCTCCGCGACGAAGGCGCCTTCGCCGACCACCGTGCCGCCCGTGAGCTTCGCGTCCGGCGCGACCATTGCCGTGGGCAGGATCAGGCGGTCGCCGCAGCGGCCCGGGACCGCGGGAGACGGCGCCCGGCCCAGCACAAGGTCCGCCGAGCCACGGACGAAGGCCGCCGGCGTGCCGAGGTCCAGCCAGTACGTCGAGTCCACCATCCCCTGGAGGTGGGCTCCCGCCGCCAACAGGTCCGGGAACGTCTCGCGTTCCACCGAGACCGGACGCCCGAGTGGGATCGTGTCGACGACCGAGCGGCGGAAGACGTACGCCCCCGCGTTGATCTGGTCGGTGACGATCTCCTCGGGGGTCTGCGGTTTCTCCAGGAAGGCCAGGACCTTCCCCGTGTCGTCCGTGGGGACCAGGCCGTAGGCGCGCGGGTCCGTCACCTTGGTGAGGTGGAGGGAGACGTCCGCACCCGTCCTCTCGTGGGTGTCGACCAGCCTGCGGATGTCCAGGCCGGTGAGGATGTCGCCGTTGAACACGAGCACAGGGTCGTCGGGACCCGAGTGCAGGCGGGACGCGACGTTGCGGATGGCGCCGCCCGTGCCCAGGGGCTCCTCCTCCGTCACGTACTCGATGTGGAGGCCGAGTGACGAACCGTCACCGAAGTACGGTTCGAAGACCTCCGCCAGATAGCTCGTCGCGAGCACGATGTGGTCCACGCCCGCCGCTCTCGCCCGCGCCAGTTGGTGCGTGAGGAACGGCACCCCCGCCGCCCTGACCATCGGCTTGGGCGTGTGCACCGTGAGCGGGCGGAGCCGCGTGCCCTTGCCACCGACCAGGAGGATCGCTTCTGTCACCTGTCGTCTCTGCTTCCTGCCGGGACCGGCCGAACTGTCCGTCGGCCGGCCAGTGTGTGCAGTCCGTTGTGCGGCGCCTTCGATGGCCGTGCGGCGTTCCGTCCCTTGTCCCCCGACGGCATGTGAATGTGCCCCCCAATGAGCGTGTCCCCGGTCTCAGCGCCCCTGGTAGCGCGCTGCCTTGGAACGGGCCGAACCGAGCTTGCCGTAGAGCTGCCGCCCTGGGCATGCCGTGGAGAAGCCGTCCCGGTGACCGGAGATCACGTTCAGTCGTACGTTCTTTCCCTTTGGGTAGAGATTGCCACCCCCGGACTTCAGGTATGTACTCCCTCGCGGATTCGCCCCGTAAAGACCAAGCTTCCAGGCCGTCAACTGGGCGATCGCCCGCACCGCACTGGAAGACGGTTTCGAGGAGCTGTACGTGCCGACGACGGCGATCCCCATGCTGTCGGTGTTGAACCCGAGCGTGTGTGCGCCCAGGACGGCCTTGGCCACGCCCCCGGCGCGCCCCTCGTAGATGGTTCCGCACTTGTCGACGAGGAAGTTGTAGCCGATGTCCCGCCAGCCCATGCTCTTGACGTGGTAGCGGTAGATACTGCGAATGACCGAGGGAACCTGCGAGCACCTGTACGTGTTGCCGGATGCCGTGTGATGCACGAAGACCGCCTTGACCTTCTTCGTGTATACGAATCCCTTCTCACGCAGCTTCTCGTCCGCGCCCCAGCCGCGCCGGGTGACGATGCGCGGGCGCGGGCCGATGTACGGCTTCGCCCGCAGACGTCGCGTCGGAGCGCTCTCGCTGAGGGAGTACAACTCCCGCACGGTCTGCCGCCGGTTGAGGGCGGGGATCTCGGTGGCTCCGAGCGGTACGTCGGTGAGGGCCGAGTTGGTCTCGGAGGCTGCGGCGGCTTCCGGGCCGAGCCTCGTCGGGTTGCCCAGGGGGCGGGTGTGCGGGGAGCCCACCGGGGCGTATCGGGGCGGGGCGTGGTGGCCTCCCTTGCCGGTGCCGGTGCCGGTGCCGACCGTGCCGGAATCGGCGGCGCCCGGGTCGACAAGTTCGAGGCGCAGGCCCGAGGGGAGGGGTGACCCCCCGGTCACGGTGCGGAAGCCACGGGCGGTCTCCTCGGTGCGGGGTGCGCCGGCGGTTGCCCGGACGCGTACCTCCACTCCGTCCGAGTCGCCCACCCACAGCGGGGCGGTGGCGCCGCGCACCCGGCCGGAGGTGCGCTCGGTGGTGTCCGGGTCGGCGGCGTGATCGGCGTTGTGCGTCTCGACGTCCTGCCAGCGGGACCAGGTGCCGGTGCCTGCCGCGCGGGTACGGACCTGGACGCGGCCGTGCAGTTCGGTGGCCGGGTCGTCCCAGATGACGCCCACCAGGGAGAAGTGGCGTACGCCACGGCGCGGCAGGCCCCGATCGGCGGCGACGCGGGTGCCGAGCGCGCGGTCGCGGGTGAGGGGGACGAGGGGCAGCGACTGTGTGCTGCCGGGGATGCCGGAGGCATCGGGGGCGGCGGAGGTGGCGGCGGAGGCGCGTCTGGCTGTGATGCCCGCCTGCGCGGTCGCCGCGGCAGTGGGTGGGGTCAGGGGAAGCGCGAGGGCGGCCGCGCACGTGACACCGATCGAGGAAGCAAGCAATCCACGCATGGTGCCGATCCTGGGCATAGCCATACATATCTGTCCATCCGGGAACTGACGGGCCGTCGGGTGACGTTCCGCCAAACCGGTGGCGGTGCACGGGCGGAGAGCGGGGGGCCGGGCGGCCGGGTGCTGGGTGCGGGGGCCGGGCGGCGCGTACGCTTGCGCGGGTGAATGCCACCGATCGCACCCCTGCCGACCTGCTGCGTTCCGCGCTTGCCGCGGATCCCGCGCGCCCGCTCGTGACCTTCTACGACGACGCCACGGGTGAACGTGTCGAATTGTCCGTGGCCACCTTCGCCAATTGGGTGGCCAAGACGGCGAATCTCCTCCAGGACGGGATGTCCGCCGAGCCCGGTGACCGGGTCGCGCTGCTGCTGCCTGCGCACTGGCAGACGGCGGTGTGGCTGCTGGCGTGTTCGTCGGTGGGCGTCGTCGCGGACGTGGGCGGGGATCCGGGGCGGGCGGACTTCGTCGTGGCCGGGCCCGGGAGGTTCGAGGCGGGGCTGGTGTGCGGGGGTGAGCGGTATGCGTTGTCGTTGGCGCCGCTCGGGCGGCGGTTCCTGCCGGGGCCGCCTGAGGGGTATGCGGACTACGCGGTTGACGTGCCGAGTCATGGGGACCGGTTCGTGCCGTACTCCCCCGTCGATCCCGAGGCTCCCGCGCTGATCGTGGCGGGGCGGGAGTTCAGCGGGGCGGAGATCGTGCAGCGGGCGGCCGCGGAGGCGGCGGAGGTGGGGCTGACGGGGCCGGGGGCTCGGGTGTTGTCGGGGCTGCCGTATGACACGTGGGAGGGGTTGAACGCGGGGTTGTATGCGCCGTTGGCCACTGGGGGGTCTGTGGTGCTCTGCCGGCATCTGGAGCAGGTGGGGGCGGAGGCGTTGGACAAGCGGATCGAGAGTGAGCGGGTCACGGCGGTGGCCCGGTAGGGCGCACAGCCGGCGCCGACGGTTTCACGCCCCCGGCACCGCGGCTGACGCGAGGGTGGGCCGCGCCAGCGCCTGCGGCCGGCACCCACCGATCACAGGCGCCAGGCGATTGCGGCCGGCCGCGAGTAGGCCGCACAACTCCGCACTGACGGCGTACCACCCGCGCCAGCGCCCGCAGCCGAGGCCCCACCGATCACAGGCGCCTGACGATGCGGCCGGCCGCGAGCGGGCCGCACAACCCCCGCGCTGACGGGGTGCCGCCCGCGCCAGCGCCTGCGGCCGGCACCCACCGATCACAGGCGCCAGGCGATTGCGGCCGGCCGCGAGTGGGCCGCACAACCCCGCGCCGACGGGGTGCCGCCCGCGCCCACCCTCCCCCATTCTCGGCTTCGCTCGAGTGGGGGACCCCCATCGCCCCAGGCGGCACGTATGCCCGCCGACCGACGACGTGGCTGAGCACCGTCCGCGCCCGGCACACCCCCAGCCGCGACTGCCTACGGACCAGCGCGGCGGCTGAGCACCGTCAACGCCCGCGGCCCCATCGCGCCCCGCCCCGCGCACCCCCGGCCCCCGCCCCTCCATCACCCATCCGGCCCACCCCCACCCCCCACCTCCGCCCCACCCACGCCATGGTCGTAGGAGCGGCACGACACGTTCGTGTCGCTGCTACGGGTCGTACGCCATGAGGGGTGGATCCAGACGTGAGCGACACCGCGGGCAGGCGTTCCGGGCAGGGGCCGGGGGTGGTGGGAGGTGGGGGCTCGGCCAGTGGGGTGGGGCTGGGGCGGCGGCGCCGGCGGCGGTGGGTGCGGTGGGCCGCCATGGGGGTCGGTGTGGTCGTCGTCACAGTCGGCGGGGCCGGGTGGGCGCTCTACGCAAAGCTCAGTGCGAACATCACGCCCGACGAGGCCGCCGCAGCCGAGCTCGCCCGGTACGCGAAGGAGCGGCCCACCTCGCTGGTCAAGGGGGCGCAGAACATCCTGCTGATCGGATCCGACTCGCGCTCGGGCGACGACAACGGCAAGTACGGGCGCGACTCGGGCACCGAGCGGTCGGACACGACCATCCTGCTGCACCTCGCGGCGGGGCGGCGCAGCGTCACCGCCGTGTCCATTCCCCGGGACCTCATGGTGGACGTGCCCAGTTGCCGGCGGCCGGACGGCAGCCGTACCGAGCCCATGTTCGCCATGTTCAACTACGCGTTCCAGACGGGCGGTTCGGCCTGCACCATCCGTACCGTCGAGAAGCTGACCGACATCCGGATCGACCACCACGTCGTCGTCGACTTCAGCGGCTTCAAGGACATGGTGGACGCCGTCGACGGAGTCGAGATCTGCCTCGCCGAGCCCATCCGCGACAAGGCCGCCAACCTCACGCTCCCCGCCGGCAAGGTGACGCTCGACGGCGAACAGGCCCTCGGGTACGTAAGGGCCCGCAAGTCCCTCGGCAACGGAAGCGACACCGACCGCATGGACCGGCAGCAGCGTTTTCTCGGGGCGCTCGTCAACAAGGTGCAGAGCAATGACGTCCTGCTGAATCCCGTGAAGCTGTATCCCGTGCTGGACGCGGCCACGTCCTCCCTCACCACGGATCCCGATCTGGCAAGTCTGCGTGGTTTGTACCAACTCGTGAGCGGACTGCGGGACATCCCCACCGAACAGGTGCAATTCCTGACCGTTCCGCGGGAGTCGTACGTCTACAACGCCAATCGTGACCAGCTCGTGGAACCCGAGGCGGAGAAGCTGTTCGAACGACTGCGCAGGGATGCACCCGTGGAGGTGTCGGAGAACGTCTCGCACGATTCCGGTGCAAATGGCGATAATTTTCCTGGATCCCGGGGTGCGCCCTCCGACGTGCACGAGCCCGATGCCACCTCATCGCCTGCCCCGACCTTCCGCGGAAACACCGCCGCCGAGAACGCCTGCGAGTAAAGCGCAGGCCAAGCCGGGGAACTTCAGTTCAAGGAAATGGGGCGGATTGCCCGGTTGTAGGGACGTGGAATTTGTCACCGTCGTGGCTTGACGCCGAACTGGGCGGATAGTGTGAGCGATCCGGTGCACCATGCCACGAGTTCCGACCTGGGGCCGTGCACTGCGAGACCGAGACCCGAGCGCCTTTGAGGGGGGAAAGGCGCCGCGTGGCCCCGACGGAGGATTCGGACAACCGTGGACGCGCAAGGCCGTGGGCGGGCGGAAAACATCGATCCCGCAGACCAGTGGGTGCTCAATCCGAACACTGGCGAATACGAACTGCGACTGACTCCTTCCGCACCGCAATCGGCGGTGCCCGGGCCCCGTAGATCCGCCTCCCGGGCGGTGGGTTCCCCGAGTGGTGCGGTGGGCAGCCGGACGGCGCCACCCGGGCGCGAGACGCCCGAGGCCCCGGGCCGTCGCGTGCCGGGCCCGCGCAGAGGGCGGGGCGTGCCCGAGGAGCCGCTGCCGGGGCGCCGCGGGCGCCGGCCGGTGAAGAAGAAGTCACGGGCGAAGAAGATCCTCATGTGGACCGGCGGCGTGATGGCCTTCGTGGTGCTGGGCACCGCCGGGGCCGCGTACCTCTACATCGAGCACCTCAACGACAACATCCAGTCGGCTTCCGACGACGGCGCGAGCACCGGTGGCTTCCAGAAGGACAAGGCCATCAACATCCTGCTGATCGGCACCGACAAGCGCACCGGCGCGGGCAACGAGGGCTACGGCGACAAGGGCAGCGTCGGACACGCCGACACCACGATCCTGCTGCACGTCTCCAAGGACCGGACGAACGCGACAGCGCTGAGCATCCCGCGCGACCTCATCGTGGACGTCCCGGACTGCCCCACCGAGCAGGAGGACGGCTCAACCAAGGTCATCCCGGGCACGGACGGCGTCCGCTTCAACACCAGCCTCGGCCAGGACGGCCGGACGCCGAGCTGCACCATGCGCACGGTCACCGAGCTGACCGGGGTCACCCCGGACAACTTCATGGTCGCCGACTTCAACGCGGTCAAGACGCTGACCACGGCGGTCGGCGGGGTCGACGTCTGCCTCGCCAAGGACATCAAGGACCCCGACTCGCACCTCAACCTGAAGAAGGGCACGCAGCACATCGCGGGCGAGACGGCGCTCGCCTTCGTGCGCACCCGGCACGCGGTCGGCTTCGGCGGCGACCTGAGCCGTATCACGCTGCAGCAGCAGTTCCTGAGCGCGCTGATGCGCAAGCTGAAGTCCAACGACACGCTCACCAGCCCGTCGAAGATGCTGAAGCTGGCGGAGGCGGGCACCGAGGCGCTCACCGTCGACTCCAAGCTGGACAGCATCGGCAAGCTGAAGGACCTGGGCCTGGAGCTGGGCAAGCTCAACACCAAGAACCTGACGTTCACCACGGTGCCGGTGCTCGACAACCCGGCCGAGAAGGTCAAGGCGACGGTCGTCGTGAACACGGCCACGGCCCCCACGGTCTTCCAGATGATCAAGGAGGACGTCTCCTTCACGGAGGTCAAGCAGAAGGCGCAGGCGTCGAAGGACGCGGCGGCCGCGGCCGCGGAGGCCCGCCTCAAGGGCACCAAGTCCGCCGCCTCCGCGGTGCGGGTGCGGATCATGAACGGCGGGGCTCCCGCCGGCAGCGCACAGGCAACTCTTAACTGGCTGCAGAATGATGAGGGCGTGACGAAGTCCGAGAACGCGGGCAACGCGCCTGCGGAGCTCAGCAAGACGACGCTCGAGTACGCGCCCGACCAGGCCGACCAGGCACGCAAGCTCGCCGAGATCATGGGCCTGCCCGGAACCGCGCTGAAGCCGGGCAAAAGCGTCACGAACGCTCAGGGTCTGCCGACGATGACACTGACTCTGGGCAAGGACTTCAAGGGTGCGGGAGTCTCGCTCACCGCCCCCGTGAAGGTGCCGGATTCGGTCCAGAAGTCCACGGCGGACAAGGTCGAGTGCGCCAAATAGTGACCTAGGGGGTTAACCCTAAGGTCCGTCAAATAGTGACTCAGGGGGTAACCCAACGGGTCCGTCACGCGTCTGACTTGACGCGGGACGGACCCGTGTCAGGCGCAGGGTGGGGAGGGCAGGGAGTTGGCGCAGAGCATTGTGCCCGGGGAGGTACCTGCGGTCGAGGACACGATGTCCCTCACGCCGCAGGAGAAGGCCGGTGGGGGCCGGCACGGCGGCGGAGGGCGCAGAGGCGCGCGCGGTACGGACCGGCAGCGGCGCAGACGCCGTGTGCTGCGCTGGTCCGCGACGGTGCTCGCGGTGGTGATACTCGGCACCGCCGGTGCCGGGTACCTCTACTACCAGCACCTCAACGGCAACATCAAGAAGGACGCCCTGAACATCGGCGACGAGAAGGACAGGGCGGCCAAGACCGAGGCGAACGCGGCCGGTCAGACGCCGCTGAACATCCTCCTCATCGGCTCGGACGCGCGTGACAGCGCGGAGAACCAGAAACTCGGCGGCGCCAAGGACACCTTCGGCGGGCCCCCGCTCGCGGACGTCCAGATGCTGCTGCACGTGTCGGCGGACCGCACCAACATGTCGGTCATCAGCGTGCCGCGCGACACTCTGCTGGACATCCCCAAGTGCACGGACCCGGACAGCGGCGAGAAGTACTCGGCACTCACCCATGTGATGGCGAACGAGTCGCTCCGCCGCGGCGGTCCCGGCTGCACGGTGGCGACGTGGGAGAAGCTGACCGACATCCACATCGACCACTTCATGATGATCGACTTCTCGGGTGTGGTGTCGATGGCGGACGCCGTCGGCGGCGTCCCGGTCTGTGTTGACGCAAACATCTACTCGCACACCTCCGCCGGCAAGGGCTCCGGCCTGAAACTGGAGAAGGGCACCACGTCCATCAAGGGCAAGCAGGCCCTGCAGTGGCTGCGCACCCGCTACGGCTTCGAGGACGGCAGTGACCTCGGGCGCGCCAAGGCACAGCACCAGTACATGAACTCGATGGTCCGCGAGCTGCGCGAGAACGCCACGCTCACCAACCCGAACAAGCTGCGCAAGCTCGCCGAGGCGGCCACGAAGGCGATCACGGTGGACGAGGGCCTGGGCACCATCGCGAAGATGTACGACCTGGCCAACGAGCTGAAGAAGGTCCCGACCGAGCGCATCACCATGACGACGATGCCGAACCGGTACGAGGGCGTCCGGGTGGTGCCCACGGAGGACGCCACCAAGCTGTTCCGTCTGGTGCGCGAGGACATCGCCCTCGACGGCAAGGACAAGAAGAAGCCGGCCGCCACGGCGACGCCCGCCGCCTCGGACCCGGCCGCCGCGGACGACGAGATCGCGGTCCAGGTCCACAACAGCACCAGCACCACCTCGCTGGCCGCCGTCAGGGGGCGTGCGAAGGCGGTGACCGAGCTGCTGGTCGGCAAGGGCTTCACCAAGGCCGTGGCGGACACCTCGGCCGCGACGGCGGAGGCGACCACGGTGATCCGCTACCCGAGCGCCGACCTCCAGGGCGACGCCCAGCGGGTGGCGAAGGCCCTCGGCATCCCGACGAGCGCGGTGAAGAAGTCCACGTCCGTGTCGGGTGTCACGCTCTTCGTGGGCGCGGACTGGCGGTCGGGTACGACGTACACGGCGCCGGCGACCGACGACAGGACGCCGACGTCGGCACAGGCGATCAACGCGTCCGACAAGAGCCAGTGCATGCACGTGGACCCGGACTACACCTGGTAGTCCCGGCCCTGCGCGGTGTCCGGTGGGGCGGCCGAAGGCCGGGCCCACCGGACCGGCCCGGGGACTCAGTTCGAGGCGAGGACCGCCGGGCGGCGGGAGGCGATGACCTTCTTCGCCAGGGAGCGCGGGCTGGTCAGGAAGCCCCACGCCCACGACATGTGCATGGTGGCGAGCGCCACGGGGATCTGCAGCCGCGCCTTCAGCGGCAGCCCCTTGCCCGCCGGTACGGACCCGAGCAGGATCGCCGCAAGGTAGCCGCCGGGGACCACGAGGCCCCACGGGGTCAGCAGGGCACCCACGAGGAGACCCGCGGCCATCGCGCACAGCGCGGCCGGCGCGGCGACGTAGCGCAGGTTGATGGAGCCCTCGTGGTAGCGGGCGACGACGTGCCGCCAACGGCCGTAGTCCTTGTACTGCTTGGCGAGGGCCTTCACCGACGGCCGCGGCCGGTACGACACCTTCAGCTCCGGCGAGAACCAGACCAGCCCGCCCGCCTCACGGATCCGGAAGTTCAGCTCCCAGTCCTGGGCGCGGATGAACTCCTCGTTGTAGCCGCCCTGCTGCTCCAGGGCCTCGCGCCGGAAGACACCGAGGTAGACGGTCTCGGCCGGACCGGCTTCGCCGCCGGTGTGGAAGGACGCGTTGCCGACCCCTATCTTCGAGGTCATCGCGGCGGCGACCGCGTGCTCCCAGTCGTTCTCGCCCTCCGCGTGCATGATGCCGCCGACGTTCTGCGCGCCGGTCTCCTCCAGCAGGCGTACGGCCGTGGCGATGTAGTCCGGTGAGAGCATGCCGTGCCCGTCGACGCGCACGACGATCGGGTTGCGGGAGGCCCTGATCGCGGCGTTGAGCGCGGCGGGCGTGCGACCGGTCGGGTTGGGGACCGTGTGCACACGGGGGTCTTCGGCCACGAGCTGGGCGGCGATCTCGTCCGTGCGGTCCGTTGACGGACCGAGGGCGATCACGACCTCCATCTCGCCGGGGTACTCCTGCGCGAGGATCGCTTGGACGGCTCCGCGCAGATGCCGCTCCTCGTTGAGGACGGGCATGATGACGGACACGGCGGGGAGCTGCACGTCGGACTTGGCGTTCATAGGGGGCTCACGTTACCGCGAACGGGGGACACCGTTGCGCCCCGCCGGGTGCGCTGCCCCGGGCGGCAGTTCCCCCGGGCCTACGGTGCTCGGGGATCCCCCACGTACGGCCGTCGCCCGGAGGTGTCCTCATGCCCACACCGCCTCGGTCCCCCGCGCCGCGGCCGCCGCGCCGCCCGCAGCCGTCGTCCCGTCGCACGCCGCCGCCTCCTCCGCCCCGCCACGCGCCCGCCCCCTCCCCCCGCGCCCCGCGTCCCCCCGCAGGGCGGAAGAAGCCGCGTTGGGCCATGCGGGCGGTCACCACCCTGTCCGTCGTGGTCCTCGCCTCCGCCGGGATCGGGCACTCGGTGGTCACCAGCCTCGACTCGGACATCGCCCGGGTCGATCCCTTCAAGGACATGAAGAACCGCCCGCAGGCCGGCCACGGCATGAACGTCCTGCTGGTGGGAACGGACGGCCGCGACGAGATCAGTGAGCGGGACCGGCGCAAGTACCGCCTGGGCGGCGCCCCCTGTCACTGCACCGACACGATGATGATCGTGCACATCTCGGAGGACCGGGACCGGGCGAGCGTGGTGAGCCTGCCCCGGGACAGCTACGCCGAGACGCCCCCGCACACCGACCGGACGACCGGCGAGCAGCACCGCGGACACCCCGTCAAGCTCAACGCGGCGTACGCGGAGGGCGGGCCGCAGCTGACCGTGCGGACGGTCGAGCACATGACCCATGTGAAGATCGACCACTATCTGGAGGTCGACTTCGTCAGCTTCATGAAGACGGTGGACGTCCTCGGCGGCGTGAGGGTCTGCACCGCCGAACCCCTGAAGGACTCGTACACGGGTCTCGACCTCCCGGCGGGCACGCACACGCTGACGGGCGGCCAGGCGCTGCAGTACGTCCGCGCCCGGCACGTCGACGGGGCCTCCGACCTCGGACGGATGAGACGCCAGCAGCACTTCCTGGCGGCCCTGGTGGCGCAGGTCACGTCCTCCGGGATCCTGCTCAACCCGCTGCGGTTCCGGGACGTGACCCGGGCGGTGCTGAGCTCGGTGCGGGCGGACCGGGGCTTCGGCACGGACGAACTGCTGGACCTGGGGCGGGCGATGCGCAACTTCTCCCCCTCGTCCTCGGAGTTCACGACCGTGCCGATCGGCCGGATGGGATACGCCGTGAAGGGCATCGGCTCGACTGTGAAATGGGACACGGCGAAGGCCCGCCGCCTCTTCCGCGCCCTGCGCGACGACAGACCGCTGTCCGCCGGTGCCCGGCCGCGCGACACGGCCGCGCCCGTGGACGTGGCCCCGGGCGAGATCCGCGTCCAGGTGGAGAACGGCACGGCGACGGCCGGGCTGGGCAAGCGGGTCGACACGGCGCTGGCGGCGACCGGGTTCCGTACGACGGGGCAGCCGGTGACCGCGGCGGACCACTCGGTGCGGCGGACGGTCGTCGTCTACGACCCCCGCTGGGACCGCTCCGCCAAGGCGCTGGCAACCGCGCTGCCCGGCAGCGAACTACGGGCGGTCGACGGGCTGGGGCCGACGCTGAAGGTGATCGCGGGGGCGGACTTCGAGCAGGTCAGGAAGGTACGGGCGGAGGATCCGTACCGGGGGGAGCTGGGGGTGGCACGGGGGGACGAGGTGCGGTGCTCCTGAGCGCCGGGCAGCTCAGTCCTCGTACCCTTCCGCCGCCCTCTTCTCGCGCAGCTCCATGATGGCCCGCCGCCGGGCGAGACGGTGGGTCCGGCGGATCTGGGCCTCCTGGTAGCGGCGCTCGTCCCGCTCGGTCTCCGGTATCACGGGCGGCACGCGGCGCGGCTTGCCGTCGGCGTCCACCGCGGCGAAGACGAGGTAGGCGGAGCCGACCTGGGTGGCCGGGGCGGACTCGTTCCAGCGTTCGGCGAGGACGCGTACGCCGACCTCCATCGAGGTCCGCCCGGTCCAGTTGACCTGGGCCTTGACATGGACGAGGTCGCCGACCCGGACCGGTTCGAGGAAGGCCATCTCGTCCATGGACGCGGTGACGGCGGGCCCGCCGGAGTGCCGCCCGGCCACCGCGCCCGCCGCGTCGTCGACGAGCTTCATGATCACACCGCCGTGCACGGTCCCCAGAAGGTTCGTGTCGTTGTGGGTCATGATGTGGCTGAGGGTGGTCCGGGACGCGGACGTGAGCTTGCCCGGAATGTCCGATTCTGTTGCGGGGGCCTGGTCTGTCATGGCCTCCACCTTATGCCGGGGTGACATCTGCGGACTTTGTGTCGGGTTCGCAACAGCAGTGCCCTGATTTTCCGACGACCCTTGTAAGGAACACCGTCGCGCCCTGCACACTGGGGCCCATGAACGATTGGCCCCAGGGATGGTCCGACGACAACCGCGGCAGCCGGTACGGACGCGGCAGCGCGAACGCACAGCCTGAAGGCGCGCGCGTCATGCGGCAGGTCCGCCGCGGTCCGGCGGCACCGCCCGGGCAGGGCGCGTACGGCGGCGGGGTTCCGCAGCAGCCGTCGTACGTCAACGGCCAGGGCTACGACGACGGGTACGACAGCGGCTACAACACCGGCCAGGTCTATGGCACGCCCGGCGGCCGCGGCCCGGACGATCCGGACGACTTCTTCGCGCCCGAGCCGCGCCCGGCGCCGAACTGGCGACGCCGTATCAAGTGGACGGCGCTCACGCTCGTGACCGTACTGGTCGTGACGACCGTCGCCACGTACTTCTGGGCCGACTCCAAGCTCAACCGCGAGGTCGACCTGTCGAAGGTCATCGAACGGCCCGAGGCGGGCGAGGGGACCAACTACCTGATCGTCGGCTCCGACAGCCGCGCGGGGCTGTCCGACGAGCAGAAGAAGAACCTGCACACCGGGTCCGCCGAGGGCAAGCGCACGGACTCGATGATGATCCTCCACGTCGGCGACAACGGCGACACGCTGATCTCGCTGCCCCGTGACTCGGACGTGGAGATACCGACGTACGTGGGCTCGGAGTCCGGCAAGACCTTCAAGGGCACGGGCCGGCACGTGAAGTTGAACGCGGCGTACGCGGAAGACGGTCCGACGCTTCTCGTCCGCACCGTCGAGTACAACACCGGTCTGCACATCGACCACTACGTGGAGATCGGCTTCGCCGGCTTCGCGAACATCGTGGACGCGGTCGGCGGCGTCACGATCGACATCCCGCAGGACATCAAGGACACCAAGTCCGGCGCGAACTTCAAGAAGGGCGAGCAGACCCTGAACGGCGAGGAGGCGCTCGCCTTCGTCCGCACGCGGTACGCGCTGAAGAACTCCGACCTGGACCGTACGAAGAACCAGCAGAAGTTCCTGTCGGCCCTCGCGCACCAGGTCGCGACCCCCGGCACGATCCTCAACCCCTTCAAGCTGTACCCGACCATGGGCGCGGGCCTGGACTCCCTGATCGTCGACAAGGACATGAGTCTGTACGACCTGGCGTCGATGTTCTGGGCGATGAAGGGCGTCAGCGGCGGCGACGGCAAGTCCATGAACATGCCGATCTCCGGCTCCACCGGCGGCAACCTGGTCTGGGACAAGGCGAAGGTGAAGACGCTGGTGAACGAGTTGAAGAACGACGAGAAGGTCACGGTGTCGGGTGGCTGACGGGGCCGACGGCGGCAGACCGCCGTTCGACGCGGTGCTGTGCGACGTCGACAACGTGATCCGGTCCTTCGACACCTCCGGCCTGCTGGCGCTGGAGCGTGCCGCCGGGCTGGCCGAGGGCACGACGATGAAGGTCGCGTTCGCGCCGGACGTGATCCTGCCGGTGGTGCTGGGCCGGATCACCCCGCAGGAGTGGGTGCAGTCCATCGCCGAGGGCCTGACCGGTCCGGCGCCCGAGGACACGGCCTGGGAACTGGGCGCCGCGCTGCTGGAGTCGCCGTTCCACGCCGACGAGACGGTGGTGGGGCTGCTGCGCCGGGCGCGGACCCGGATGCCGCTGGTCCTCGTCAGCAACGCGACGCTCGACCTGGAGGCCGACCTCGCCGCGCTCGGGCTGGCCGACCTCGCCGACGACGTCGTCAACAGCGCCCGCGTCGGCCTCGCCAAGCCCGACCCGAGCATCCTCGAACTCGCCGCGGCCCGGGCGGGCGTGCGGCCCGACCGCTGCCTCTTCGTCGACGACACCCTGGAGAACGTCGAGGCGGCCGCCGCGCTGGGCATGCGCACCGTGCACTTCCGCGAACCGGCCGATCTGGAGCGGGCGTTGAAGCCGCTGTTCTAGGCCGTCCCGGAGGCGAGCAGGGCGGCGTGTGGGAGGACCAACCGGCCTTCGGTGTCCGTGAATTCGGTGCTGAGCCGTTCGTATTCGCGCCGGATCCCCGCGACCGTCTCCGGCTGCTGCGCGGTGACGATGCGTCCGACGGTGGCGATGCCCCCGGCGGCCCCGCCCCACCACTCCTCCAGGCCGGCCCGGTGCTCCCAGGCGAGCCCGGTCGCCGTCACGGAGGCGAACCCGGCCTCTTCGAGGAGCCCGGCGAGCCCGTCCGCGGTGCGTTCGAAGTCCTCGGCCGGATCGAGCCGGGGCAGATACTCCGGCGGTACGGCCCCCGCGGCCTCGCAGGCGCGCCCCAGCAGTTCCATCCCGGCCTGCCGTCCGCCGCCCCACACGGTCACCGCGACCCGCCCGCCCGGCCGCAGCACGCGCCGCAGCTCGGCGAGCGCGGCGCGCGGACGGCCGACGTGGTTGAGCACGAAGTTCCCGACGACGACATCGAACTCACCGTCCCCGTACGGCAGTTCCGGCAGCACGGCCACCCGCGCGGGCACCGCGCGCCGCCGCGCCAGCGCCACCATCCCGGCATCGGCGTCCACGGCACCCACCCGCGCCCCGCGCTCCAGCGCCGCCAGGGCGGCGACACCCGTCCCCGTCCCGGCGTCGAGGAGGTACGTCCCGGCCGAGACCCCCGCCGCGTCCAGCAGCGCCTGAACGGGATGCGCACACAGGCGGGCGAAACTCGCCGCGTACACCTCGGCCCGCCCGTCCCACATCTCCCGTTCGGCGGCGTCGAAGGCTTCCGTGGCGCTCGTCATGTGCGGTCCTCCCTGGGCCGGCCGACGGCTCCCCCACAGCGGTTCGAGGGCACCCCTGACAGCGGAGGTGCCCTCGAAGTCTTTCAGACGGGGATCGTCACATCCGGGCGCCCGCCATCGCGCGGCACATCTCGGCGCAGCGGCGACAGGCCTCGGCGCAGCGCTGCATCTGTGGGTCGTCCGGCATGCTCATACACGCCTCGGCGCACATGTCGCACGCCTTGGCACACATCGCGCACATCTCGGCAGACATGGGCGAGCGCCGCATCATCATGTCGGCGCACATACGGGTCATCTCGGAGCAGTCCATGAGCGCGCGCATGATCTGCATCTGGGCCTGGCCGCCCATCTGCATGAGGGAGCTCATGGCCTCCTCGCACGTGCTGTGGCAGGACATGCACGCCTCCACGCAGTCCTGCATCTCCTTGCTCATGGCCTTCATGGCTCCGGCCTGGGTCATGATGGGTCCTCCTGGGGGTGAGAGGGGCCCGGGCGAGTCCCGGACCCCGTGCGTGCACTTCCGTCGTACGCCTCCCGGGCGCCCCGCGCCATCGGGCGGAGGCACCCAATCCGCACGGTTTGCCCCACAACCGCACGTCCCCTCGGCGGATCATCGGGACCTGCGCCTGGAAGCCATTGGGGTTACGGCTTCCCGCCGAACGGATGAGAAAAGGGTGCCCGGATCACCGGGCACCCTTCGTCCGTCAACTCTCCCGCCGCTACGGCAGGTTGCGCGCGATCACGATCCGCTGGACCTGGTTCGTGCCCTCGTAGATCTGGGTGATCTTGGCGTCGCGCATCATGCGCTCCACCGGGTAGTCGCGCGTGTAGCCGTAGCCGCCGAGCAGCTGGACGGCGTCGGTCGTGACCTCCATCGCCACGTCCGAGGCGAAGCACTTCGCGGCTGCGCCCTGGTACGTGAGGTCGGCGTCGCCGCGCTCGGAGGCGGCCGCCGCCTGGTACGTCAGGGCGCGGGCGGCGGAGATCTTCATCGCCATGTCGGCGAGCATGAACTGGATGCCCTGGAAGTCGGCGATCGGCTTGCCGAACTGCTTGCGCTCCTGGACATAGCCCTTGGCGTAGTCCAGCGCGCCCTGCGCGATGCCGAGAGCCTGCGCGGCGATCGTGATGCGGGTGTGGTCCAGGGTCTTCATCGCCGTCGCGAAGCCCGTGCCCTCCTCGCCGATCATGCGGTCCGCCGGGACGCGGACGTTGTCGAGGTAGACCTCACGGGTCGGGCTGCCCTTGATGCCGAGCTTCTTCTCGGGAGCGCCGAAGGAGACGCCCTCGTCCGACTTCTCGACCACGAAGGCCGAGATGCCCTTGCTGCGCTTCTCCGGGTCGGTCACCGCCATCACCGTGTAGTACTCGGACTCGCCCGCGTTGGTGATCCAGCGCTTCACGCCGTTGAGGACGTAGTGGTCGCCGTCGCGGACCGCCTTCGTCTTCATGCCGGCCGCGTCGGAGCCCGCGTCCGGCTCGGACAGGCAGTACGAGAACATCGCCTCGCCCTTGGCGAGCGGCGTCATGTACTTCTTCTTCAGGTCCTCGGAGCCGGACAGGATGACGGGCAGCGAACCCAGCTTGTTCACCGCGGGGATCAGGGAGGAGCTGGCGCACACCCGCGCCACCTCCTCGATCACGATGACCGTCGCCAGCGCGTCCGCGCCCGCGCCGCCGTACTCCTCCGGTACGTGCACGGCGTGCAGGTCGTTCGCGACCAGGGCCTGAAGCGCCTCCTGCGGGAAGCGGGCCTCCTCGTCCACCGCGGCGGCGTACGGCGCGATCTTCGCCTCGGCCAGCGATCGGATGGCGTCGCGGAGCATGTCGTGCTCCTCGGACGGGCGGTACAGGTCGAAGTCAGCCGATCCGGCCAAGGTCTCTCACGCTCCAAGGACGCTGGTGGTGATCTCGCTAATTACCGTTAAGTAACTCAAAGTTTAAGGGTCCGCCCATCCGAGTGATACGTGAGCTTGGCGACAGGGGAAAGGGTGAGAGGGAACTGCCGAGGTGGGGGGCGTGCGCACGCCCCGACTATGCTCAGGCAGCGCATCACCGCCGTACACCTCTGGAGTGCACCCATGGCCCTCAAGATCACCGTGATCGGTACCGGTTATCTCGGTGCCACGCACGCAGCGGCCATGGCCGAACTCGGCTTCGAGGTGCTCGCCCTCGACGTCGTCCGCGAGAAGATCGAGATGCTCGAGCGGGGCGAGACCCCGATGTACGAGCCGGGCCTCGAGGAGCTGCTGCGGCGGCACGTCGCGGGGTTCGAGGGGAGCAGCGGCCGGCTGCGCTTCACCCTGGACTGGGCCGAGGTCGGCGCGTTCGGCGACGTCCACTTCGTCTGCGTCAACACCCCGCAGAAGCACGGCGAGTACGCCTGCGACATGTCGTACGTCGAGTCCGCGATCGCCTCGCTCGCCCCTCACCTGCACGGTCCCGCCCTGGTGGTCGGCAAGTCCACCGTGCCCGTCGGGTCCGCGGACCGGCTCGCCGCCTATCTCGCCGCGCATTCGCCCGCCGGCCCGGACGCCGAGCTGGCCTGGAACCCGGAGTTCCTGCGCGAGGGCTTCGCCGTGCAGGACACCCTGCGTCCCGACCGGATCGTGGTGGGCGTGCGCAGCGAGCGGGCCGAGGAGCTGCTGCGGGAGGTGTACGCCACGCCGATCGCGGAGGGCTCCCCCTTCGTCGTGACCGACTTCCCCACCGCCGAGCTGGTGAAGACGTCCGCGAACTCCTTCCTCGCCACCAAGATCTCCTTCATCAACGCCATGGCGGAGGTGTGCGAGGCCGCCGGCGGTGATGTCGCCAAGCTCGCCGAGGCCATCGGATACGACGACCGGATCGGGAAGAAGTTCCTGCGGGCCGGGATCGGGTTCGGCGGCGGCTGCCTGCCCAAGGACATCCGGGCCTTCATGGCGCGCGCCGGTGAACTGGGTGCCGACCAGGCCCTGACGTTCCTGCGCGAGATCGACTCCATCAACATGCGCCAGCGCGGGCAGATGGTGGAGCTGGCGCGGGAGGCGGTCGGGGGCGGGCCGTTCCTGGGCAAGCGGGTCGCCGTGCTCGGCGCCACGTTCAAGCCGGACTCCGACGACGTACGGGACTCGCCCGCGCTCAACGTCGCCGGGCAGATCCACCTCCAGGGCGCTCAGGTGACCGTCTACGACCCCAAGGGCATGGAGAACGCCCGCCGGGTCTTCCCCACCCTCGGCTACGCCCGCTCGGCGCTGGACGCCGTGCGGGGCGCCGACGTCGTCCTGCATCTCACCGAGTGGCGGGAGTTCCGCGAGCTGGACCCGGCCGCGCTCGGCGAGGTCGCGGCGACCCGGCTGATCCTCGACGGACGCAACGCCCTGGACCCGGCGCTGTGGCGGAAGGCCGGCTGGACGTACCGGGCGATGGGGCGTCCGACCGCCTGATGATCGGGCGACGCCGGTTCGGCCGAGGCTCAGTCGGCCGAACCGGCGTCTTGTCGCATTCTGCACCATCCCGCTGTGCGGCGAGCCGTGAACCTCCTGTGGATCACGCTCGCGCACGTCCTGTGGATCCCGCTCCTGAGGCCTTCTGCGGATCCCGCCCGGATCACGGCTCCTTCGCCCGGTAGCGGCGCATCTTCGCGCGCGCCCCGCACACCGACATGGAGCACCAGCGGCCGCGGCCGGCCGGGCTGCGGTCGTAGTAGGCCCAGTGGCAGGTGACGGCTTCGCAGGCCTTGAGCCGGTTCCAGGTGCCGGCGACGAGTGCTTGGGCGATCGCCGCCGCCACTCTCGAGTGCAGCGGGCCGTCGTCGGCCGGTACGAGGGCGGCCGAGCCGTCGGTACCGTCGACCGCGACCAGCAGCGGGGCCGCGGCCAGCAGGTCGTTCAGTGGAGTCACCGTGCGGTGCGGCGGGTGGCCCGCATGGGCGAGCAGCGTCGCGCGCAGCGACTCGCGCAGTTCGCGTGCCCGCGGGACCTCGTCCTCGGTGAGCCCGAAGCGCGCCCGGCCGTCCGCCGTGTCGAGTGCGTCGGCCCCCGACTCGATGTCCAGCGTGTTCACCAGGGACTCGACCAGAGCCAGGCCCTCCGGTGCGGGCGATCTCTCACTCATGGCTGCACACGCTATCTCCCGAAGGGGCGAATCCCCTGCGACGTTACCCCCTGTGCGGGAGTATGCGGTAACGCAGTTACCTATTGACGCCTCTTAGAGGTAACGAAGGAGGAGTTGGTCATGGCTCTCGCCAAGCTGGGTGTCGTCGTCCTGGACTGTCCCGACCCGCGCTCGCTGGCCGGTTTCTACGCCGAGGTGCTGGGCGGCACGGTCGAAGGCGACGGGGAGTGGGTCGACCTGGAGGTGCCCGGCGGACAGCCGCTGGCGTTCCAGGCCGCCCCCGGGTTCGCGGCCCCGCAGTGGCCCGCGGCCGACCACTCGCAGCAGTTCCACCTGGACCTCACCGTCGACGACCTGGACGCGGCCGAGAAGGGGGTGCTCGCCCTGGGTGCCAAGCCGCTGGACACGGAGGACCGCTCGCGCTCCTGGCGTGTGTACGCGGACCCGGCGGGGCACCCGTTCTGCCTCTGCAAGAGCTGAGCCGGGAGGCGCCCATGGCACCCGTGACACGTTTCCGCTCCGTCGTGCTCGACTGCCCCGACCCGCGGGCCCTGGCCCGCTTCTACGCCGGGGTCGTCGGCGGCACGCCCGAGGAGGAGGATCCCGACTGGGTCGTGCTGCGGGTGCCCGACGGTCCGCGGCTGTCCTTCCAGCGGGCTCCGGGACACACCCCGCCCGAGTGGCCGCGCGCCGACCGGAACTCGCAGCAGTTCCACCTCGACTTCGAGGCGGGTTCCACATGGGAGGAGATCGACGCGGCCCACGAGAAGGTCCTCGCGCTGGGGGCACGCCCGCTCGACCTCGAGGACCGGGAGAAGAAGGACTTCCAGGTGTACGCCGATCCGGCGGGGCATCCGTTCTGTCTGTGCCGGATCGATCCCGTGTGACACCTGTCGTCCGTGTGAGGTCTATCCGTCCAGCTCCGCGATCCTCGCCGTGGACGGGTCCCTGCGCAGCTGTGCCGCGCGTGCCGTGAAGTCGGCGGTGCGCAGCACCCGCTGGACGTTGCCCCAGGTGAGCAGGGCGACGTCCGGCTCGGACCAGCCG
This sequence comes from Streptomyces sp. HUAS ZL42, assembly GCF_040782645.1. GTDB lineage: Bacteria > Actinomycetota > Actinomycetes > Streptomycetales > Streptomycetaceae > Streptomyces. Next base: position 5,722,252 of record NZ_CP160403.1, on the reverse strand, counting down.
CGGTGCAGCAGCTCGGCGATGAGGCGGGGGTAGCCGGAGGCGTCGGCGAGGTCCTGGGGGTGGGCGGCGCCGGAGTCGTACGTGCCCGACAGGCCGACGCACTCCGGGCCGGCGAGGGCGCGTACGTGGTCGAGGTGGTCGGCGACGTCCCGTGCGGTCGGGCCGGTCTGCTCGGCGGTCAGCGGCACCAGGCACAGGCCCTTGGCGGCCCCCAGCTCGGCGAGCAGGTCGTCGGGGAGGTTGGCCGGGTGGGGGCGCAGGGCGCGGGCGGCGGAGCGGGTGCACAGCACCGGTGTCTTGGAGAGCGTGATCGCGCGGCCGATCACGGCCTCGGAGGCGCCGGAGAGGTCGGCGAGCACGCCGATCCGGTTCATCTCCCGCAGGACTTCCTCACCGAACCGGGTCAGCCCCGCCTCGCTCGCCCAGGAGGTGCCGGTGAGGGTGAGGACGCGCAGGCCGAGGGAGTGCAGGACGCGCAGAATGCCGACGGAGTCGTCGAGTGCGGCGGCCGTCGCCGGGCCCAGGAGGATGGCGACGCGGCCGCAGTTGTGGGCGTCGATGACCTGCCCCGCCGCGCGGGCCAGGCGCAGCCCCTCCGGGTGGGCGCCGATCACCGACCGCGCGAGGTCCAGCTGCTCCAGGGTCGCGCCGACGGCCCGGTCCGCGGCCAGGCCCTCGGGCAGGTGCAGTGACCAGAACAGCGCGCCGACGTGGCCCTCGCGCAGCCGGGGCACGTCCGTGTCGACGGCGCTCTCGCCGAGCTCGAGGTCGTACCAGGGGAGGTGCCGCAGCGCCCACGGCAGTCCGCTGTAGCCGTCGGCGACGGGGTGTGCGGCGAGGATGGCGTGAGCGCGCTCCAGCGGGGCCGCGTCGGGGTCGGAGAGAGGACTGCAGAGCTCCTGCTCCCGCTCCCCGGTCGGGAAACCCTCCAGTGGCAGCTCGCCGACCTCGCCGGTGGTGTGCAGTTCGTCCTGGAGGTCGGCCATGGCGGTCTCCGTACGTCGTGATCGGCGCCGTGCTCAGCAGTACGGCCACCGTCGCACGGAGCGGAGGGGGGCTTCCTGGTGAGCGGGGCGTTCGGGGGTACGGGGGCTTCCGGAGGTTGGGCGCTTTTGCCTACCGCCGGTGGGTGGTCGGGGTCGTGGTGGTACGGCGAGCCCGTCGCGGGTTGTGCCCCTCTGCCCGCTGCCACCGTGCACGGCGTGGGGACCAGCCGGGCGACGGGCTGCGGCGCACCACCACGACCCGCTCCGGCGCGCGGGCGACTGCGGGTGCGTGGTGGCGCGCCCGGCCGCGGGGCAGCCGCAACGCCGGGTGTCCGATCGCCGGTCCTCGCGGGAGGCAACCTCAGCCGTCGAGCGCCTCGATCGTCGCGTTCGACGGTCCCCGCGTCGCCCGGAGGTCCCGTGCGACGTCCTCCGCCGCGCCCACGGCCCGTACCGCGTTCTGCCAGGTCAGCTTGGCCAGGTCGGAGCGGGACCAGCCGCGGTCGAGGAGTTCCGCGATCAGGTTCGGGTAGCCGGAGACGTCGTTCAGGCCGTCGGGTGTGAAGGCCGTACCGTCGTAGTCGCCGCCGATGCCGAGGTGGTCGACGCCGGCCACCTCGCGCATGTGGTCCAGGTGATCCGCCACCGTGGCCACGGTGGCGACCGGGCGCGGGTTGCGCTCCTCGAAGGCGCGGTGCACCTTCATCGCCTCGGGGGTGGTGGCGAGGTGGTGGAAGCCGTGGGCGCGCATGTTCTCGTCGGCCGCGGCCGTCCAGTCGACCGCCGCCTGCAGCACGAACTTCGGCACGAACGTCACCATCGCGACGCCCCCGTTGGCGGGGAGACGTTCCAGGACGTCGTCGGGGATGTTGCGGGGGTGGTCGCACACGGCCCGGGACGAGGAGTGCGAGAAGATCACCGGTGCCGTCGACGTGTCGAGCGCGTCACGCATCGTCGTCGCCGCCACGTGCGAGAGGTCGACCAGCATGCCCAGGCGGTTCATCTCCCGGACCACCTCGCGGCCGAAGCCGGAGAGGCCGCCGACGTTCGGCTTGTCCGTCGCCGAGTCCGCCCATGCCACGTTGTCGTTGTGGGTGAGGGTGAGGTAGCGGACCCCCAGTGCGTACAACCCCCGCAGGGTGCCGAGGGAGTTGGCGATGGAGTGGCCGCCCTCCGCGCCCATGAGGGAGGCGATACGGCCGTCCGCGCGCGCCTCCGCCATGTCGGCGGCCGTCAGCGCGGCCCGCAGGTCGCCGGGGTACCGGGCGAGCAACTGCCGTACGCAGTCGATCTGTTCGAGGGTCGCCGGCACCGCGTCGGGCAGGTCCGAGCGGACGTACACCGACCAGAACTGCGCTCCCACGCCGCCCTCGCGCAGGCGCGGGATGTCGGTGTGCAGGTGGGCGTTCTGGTGGGTGGAGATGTCGCGGGCGTCGAGGTCGTAGCGGACCTGTTCGCGCAGCGCCCAGGGGAGGTCGTTGTGCCCGTCGACGACCGGGAACTCACGCAGGAGTTCCCGGGCTGTCTCCAGAGAGCTCACGGCCGTCACTTCCCGAAGCCGAAACCGTTGTTTCCCTCCACCTTGGAGCGCAGACGCTTGCCCTTCTCGGTGGCCTGGTCGTTGAGGTCCTGCTGGAACTCCCGCATGCGGCCGAGGAGTTCCTCGTCGTGGGCGGCGAGGATGCGGGCGGCGAGGAGACCGGCGTTGCGGGCGCCGGCGACGGAGACGGTCGCGACCGGGACGCCGGCCGGCATCTGCACGATCGAGAGCAGGCTGTCCATGCCGTCCAGGTACTTCAGCGGGACCGGGACGCCGATCACCGGCAGCGGGGTGACCGAGGCGAGCATGCCGGGCAGGTGGGCGGCGCCGCCCGCACCCGCGATGATCACCTTGAGTCCACGCTCGGCCGCCTGCTCGCCGTACGCGATCATCTCGCGCGGCATGCGGTGCGCGGAGACGACGTCGACCTCGTAGTCGATCTCGAACTCGTCGAGGGCCTGGGCGGCGGCCTCCATGACGGGCCAGTCGCTGTCCGACCCCATGACGATGCCAACAACGGGGCTCATTCGGTGATCGTGCCTCTCAGGTAACCGGCTGCGTGACGGGCGCGCTCCAGCACGTCGCCGAGGTCGTCGCCGTAGGTGTTGACGTGGCCGACCTTGCGTCCGGGCTTCACGTCCTTGCCGTACATGTGGATCTTGAGCTGGGGGTCGCGCGCCATGCAGTGCAGGTACGCCGAGTACATGTCGGGGTAGTCGCCGCCGAGGACGTTGACCATGACCGTCCACCTGGCGCGCGGGCGCGGGTCGCCGAGGGGGAGGTCGAGGACCGCGCGGACGTGGTTGGCGAACTGGGACGTGATCGCGCCGTCCTGGGTCCAGTGGCCCGAGTTGTGGGGGCGCATCGCCAGTTCGTTGACGAGGATGCGGCCGTCGCGGGTCTGGAACAGCTCCACGGCGAGGTGGCCGACGACGCCGAGTTCCTTGGCGATCGTCAGGGCCATCTCCTCGGCCTTCAGCGCGAGGGCCTCGTCCAGGTCGGGGGCCGGGGCGACGACCGTGTCGCACACGCCGTTCACCTGCTGGGACTCGACCACCGGGTACGCCACGGCCTGGCCGTGCGGGGAGCGTACGACGTTGGCGGCGAGCTCGCGGACGAAGTCGACCTTCTCCTCGGCGAGGACGGGGACGCCCGCGCGGAAGGGGTCGGCGGCCTCCTCGGCGGAGTCCACCACCCATACGCCCTTGCCGTCGTAGCCACCGCGGACGGTCTTGAGGACGACGGGGAATCCGTCGCCCTCCGCGGCGAACGCCGCCACATCGTCCGGGTCGCTCACGATCCTGTGCCGGGGGCACGGCACTCCGATCGCGTCGAGCTTCGCGCGCATCACGCCCTTGTCCTGGGCGTGCTCGAGCGCGTCGGGCCCGGGACGCACGGGGATGCCGTCCGCCTCCAGTGCCCGGAGGTGCTCGGTGGGTACATGTTCGTGATCGAAGGTGATCACATCGCAACCGCGCGCGAACTCGCGCAGCGTCTCGAGGTCGCGATAGTCGCCGACGACGACATCGCTCACGACCTGCGCCGCGGAATCCTGAGGGGTGTCACTGAGGAGCTTGAACCTGATGCCCAACGGGATGCCCGCCTCGTGTGTCATACGAGCGAGCTGACCCCCGCCGACCATGCCGACTACCGGGAACGTCACGCACCTAGGGTATCGGCCGTGCCGCGCGGGCCGGGTTCCGGCCGTTTTCGGCAGGTTTTCCCGCCGGACACCGCGCCTCTTACCAGGCCTTTTCCTGTCTCATACCGCATATTTCCCGGCCCCTTCCCGACCTGTTTCCGACCCGTGAGCCCGAGCACAGGAAACAGTCGGCGAGGGTGGTTAGCATGGCTGCGTTGACGTATTCGACCCGGACGGGGGCCTGAACGACCATGGGACGTGGTTCCTCGGGGCTTCGACGGCTCGTGCACGAGGTCGCCAAGTTCGGCGCCGTGGGCGCTGCCGGCATTCTCGTCAATCTCGGCGTGTTCAACCTGCTGCGCCACGTCACCGATCTGCAGGTCGTGCGGGCGAGCGTCATCGCGACCGTCGTCGCGATCGCCTTCAACTACATCGGCTTCCGCCACTTCACGTACCGGGACCGCGACAAGAGCGGCCGTACGAAGGAACTGTCGCTGTTCCTGCTGTTCAGCGCGGTCGGGCTGGTGATCGAGAACGGGATCCTGTTCGCGGCGACGTACGGCTTCGGATGGGACAGCCCGCTGCAGAACAACGTCTTCAAGTTCTTCGGCATCGGGGTGGCGACGCTGTTCCGGTTCTGGTCGTACCGGACGTGGGTGTTCCGGGCGCTGCCCGTGCGGGAGACCCCGGTGGCCAGAGCGGAATCGTTCCTGGCGTCCGAGACCAAGAAACCGAGGACCACGCAGCGGGTCAGCTGAGCCCGCCCGCGCGGCTCACCTGACCGTGGGCTCGCCCTCCTCCGTCAGCGGCCGCTTCAGCGGCGTGCGCGACAGGAACAGCCCGAACACCGCCGGCTGGGCCTGCAGCATCTCCAGCCGGCCGCCGTCCGCCTCCGCCAGGTCCCGTGCCACCGCCAGGCCGATCCCCGTCGAGTTGCGTCCGCTGATCGCGCGCTCGAAGATGCGTGCGCCCAGATCGGCGGGAACCCCCGGCCCCTCGTCGGTCACCTCGACGACGGCCTGGTTGCCGGTGACGCGGGTGCGCAGGGCCACCGTGCCGCCGCCGTGCATGAGCGAGTTCTCGATCAGTGCCGCCAGGACCTGCGCGACCGCCCCCGGCGTGCCCACCGCCTGCAGATGCCGCTTGCCCGAGCTGACGATCGCGCGGCCCGCGCTGCGGTAGGCGGGACGCCACTCGGCGAGCTGCTGCTGGATGACCTCGTCGAGGTCGAAGGTGACGGCGGAGCCGGTGCGCGGGTCGCGGGAGTTCGTGAGCAGCCGTTCCACCACGTCCGTCAGGCGCTCCACCTGGGTCAGTGCGAGGTTCGCCTCTTCCTTCACCGTGTCCGGGTCGTCGGTGAGAGTGATCTCCTCCAGGCGCATGGAGAGCGCGGTGAGTGGCGTGCGCAGCTGGTGGGAGGCATCGGCGGCAAGGCGGCGCTCCGCCGTCAGCATGCGGGCGATGCGCTCGGCGGAGGAGTCCAGCACGTCCGCGACCCGGTCGAGCTCCGGGACGCCGTACCGCTTGTGGCGGGGGCGCGGGTCGCCCGAGCCCAGGCGTTCGGCCGTCTCCGCGAGGTCGGTCAGCGGGGAGGCGAGGCGGTTGGCCTGGCGGACGGCCAGCAGCACCGCCGCGATCACCGCGAGCAGCGCCACGGCCCCGATGATCAGCAGCGTGCGGCCGACCTCCCGGGTCACGGTCGAGCGCGGCTCCATGACCGTGACGGTCTCGCCCTCCTCGCCCGGCTCCGTGGCGCTGATGACCTCACCGACCGGCTTGGAGCCGATCTCGATGGGCGCCTCCCCCGGGATCCGGATCACGGCGTAACGCTCCTGCGTGACCTGCTTCCCCAGGATCTCCGCGTTGACGGCCTCCGCACCGAGCAGCCGGCTGTCCACGATGCTGGCCAGCCGCAGCGCCTCGGACTCCACCCGTTCCTGGGCACTGTTACTGATCGTGCGCGTCTCGACGATGACGAGGGAGACCCCGAACACGGCGATGACGACGAGCACGACAGCGAGGGTGGACTGAATCAGACGGCGACGCACAGGGCTCTCCGGACGGCGGCTTTACAACGAACAGTGTGTACAGCGCCCTTGAGGGGCGCGAGGAACTGCGCGACCAGCCGCGGACAACCCGCAGTCGCCGAGGAACCCGAACCCCCGGGCTCAACGGCGAACCGGCAACCCCGCTCAGCTCTTCTCGAAACGGAACCCGACCCCACGCACAGTCGCGATGTACCGAGGATTCGCCGCGTCATCGCCCAGCTTCTTCCTCAGCCAGGAGATGTGCATGTCCAACGTCTTGGTCGAAGACCACCACGTCGTGTCCCACACCTCCCGCATCAGCTGGTCGCGCGTGACCACCCGCCCCGCGTCCCGCACCAGCACCCGCAGCAGGTCGAACTCCTTCGCCGTGAGCTGGAGTTCCTCGTCTCCCATCCACGCACGGTGCGACTCGACGTCGATGCGCACGCCGTGCGTGGCGGGCGGCTGCTGCGGTTCGGCGGCACCGCGCCGCAGCAGGGCCCGGACCCGGGCGAGCAGTTCGGCGAGCCGGAAGGGCTTGGTGACGTAGTCGTCGGCCCCGGCGTCGAGCCCGACGACGGTGTCCACCTCGTCGGCACGCGCGGTCAGGATGAGGATCGGCACGGTGTGGCCCTCGGCGCGCAGCCGGCGGGCGACCTCCAGGCCGTCCATGCCGGGCAGACCGAGGTCCAGCACGACCAGGTCGACGCCGCCCTGCATTCCGGCGTCGAGCGCCGTCGGTCCGTCCTCACGCACCTCGACCTCGTACCCTTCGCGGCGCAGGGCGCGGGCCAGCGGCTCCGAGATGGACGCATCGTCCTCGGCGAGCAGTACACGGGTCATGAGCAGATGGTAGTCCGCATCGGACGGCCCCAGGGGTGTGATCGCCGCCGCTGTTTCTTACCCAGGGACATGCCGGACATGGATCCTCACGTGCTTCTCACGCGCCGCCTCGCGATCTTGGTGCAGACCTGTGGTCACGCGATGCGATCCTGGGAGTGACCTTCGAAACCGAAGCACGGTTCCATGATCGCCTGTGATTCGTGTCTCAAGTTCTTCCATTTCCGGCACTGTCCTGCCGTATGGTGAATCAACACCTTCAGCATCATGAGACCCTTTGGCTCTCGTTTGACGCTGAAGGTCTCTTTTTGTGCGACCAGCAAGGAACGACCATGGCGTCCAGCCTGACGAAGGACTCGGTGACTGCGGGCACCCCCGGTTCCGAGAAGGCCTTCTTCGGCCACCCCCGAGGCCTGGCCACCCTCTTCATGACCGAGATGTGGGAGCGCTTCTCCTACTACGGCATGAAGGCGCTGCTGCCGCTGTACCTGGTGGCACCCGGCGGCCTGCACCTGAGCGCGGCCACCGCGACCGCGATCTACTCGGTGTACCTGTCGCTGGTGTATCTGCTCGCCCTCCCCGGCGGCTGGTTCGCGGACCGCGTCCTCGGCCCCCGCAGGACCGTCGCCGTCGCGGGCGCGATCATCATGCTGGGCCACCTCACCCTGGCCCTGCCGAACTCCGGCACCTTCTACGCGGGCCTCGGCCTGGTGGCGGTCGGCTCGGGTCTGCTGAAGGCCAACATCTCCACGATGGTCGGCCACCTCTACGACGGCCCGGACGACCCGCGCCGCGACGGTGGCTTCACGGTCTTCTACATCGGCATCAACCTCGGCGCCTTCGCCGCCCCGCTGGTCATCGGCACCATCGGCGAGAACGTGGACTGGCACCTGGGCTTCGCGCTCGCCGCGCTCGGCATGGCGCTGGGGCTGGCCCAGTTCCTGCTCGGCAGCCGTCACCTGAGCTCGCGCTCGGACGTCGTCCCGACGCCGCTGTCGGCCGTGGAGAAGGCGAGGACGCTGCGCAAGTCGGCGTTCTGGGCGGCCGTCGCGATCGTCTTCTACGCGGTCGTCGGCTTCTCCGGCCACTACACGCTGAACTGGCTGCTCGTCCCGATCACGCTGGCCGGCCTGATCATCCCGGTCATGGTCATCGCCCGCATCAAGCGGGACAAGGAACTGGACCGCGTCGAGCAGTCGAAGATGTCCGCGTACATCTGGTTCTTCGTGGCCGCGGCCGTGTTCTGGATGATCTACGACCAGGGCGGCTCGACGGTGTCCCTGTTCGCCGACTCCTCGGCGGAGAACACCGTCTTCGGCTGGGAGTTCCCCGTCTCCTGGTACCAGTCCGTCAACCCGGTCATGATCATGGCACTGGCCCCGGTCTTCGCCTGGATGTGGCTGGCGCTGGCGCGGCGCGGCAAGGAGCCGAGCACCGCGGTGAAGTTCGCGACGGGCCTGGTCCTGATCGGCGCGTCCTTCATCCTGTTCCTCGCCCCGCTGACGATCGCCGACGGCGGTCACAAGGCGGCCGCGATGTGGCTCGTCGGGATCTACTTCGTCCAGACGATCGGTGAGCTGACCGTCTCGCCGGTGGGTCTGTCGGTGACGACGAAGATGGCACCGGCGAAGTACGCCTCCCAGATGATGGGCGTCTGGTTCCTGGCGGTCACCGCCGGTGACGCCACGACCGGCCTGCTCTCCATCGCCGGTGTCGACCTCAACAAGACGGGCGTCGTGGCCCTCCAAGCGGTTCTCGCCGTGATCGCCGGTGCGGCGGTGTGGATGTACCGCAAGCGGGTCAGGGAGCTCATGGGCGACGTCCACTGACGTACGTCCACGGTTCCGGAGGGCCACCGCACCCTGGAGGGGAGCGGTGGCCCTCCGGCTGTCCGGAGCCGCGAGTACGTCAGCGCAGGCGCCGCCGGCCCGGCAGGAACGTGAACACCGCCGCCCCCAGCAGGACGGCCGTTCCCGCCACCAGGCCAAGCGCCTTCAACGCTCCGTCGTTGTCGGCGCCCGTCTCCGCCAGGCCGCCGCTCGTCGACGTACCGCCGGAGGTGGACGACGAGCCACCCGATGCGCCGCTCGCCTGCTCGGCGGTGTCCAGGGTCAGGGAGACCTCGGTCCTGTCCGGGGTGCATGTCGTGGTCGTGCCGAGGGCCTCGATCGTGAGGACGCCCGGCGAGAGGGTCGACTCGCCGGTCGCGCCGGGCTTGTAGGTGCCGGTCAGGTCGGGGATCTCGATCGGGTCGCCCGTCTTGATGTCCTCGGAGTTGGTCGGGCCCTCCACGTGCACGGTGCCCTCGTCGGCGCCGCCCAGGACGACCTCCATCGACGGCTTGACCGAGTCCTTGGGGATGTCGGCCGGACTGTTCATCACCGACTTCTTGAACTGCACGGTGAGGTCGAAACTCCCGCCGTCCTTCTTGGCGTTGATCTGGATGGGAGAGGTCGCCTTCTTCTCGCCGAGGGGCGACTGGCAGGTGTACGGGATCTCGACCTCCTTGCCGGTGAAGTCGGTCCGGCCGCCGTCGTCACCGCCGCTGGAACCGCCCGTGTCCGTGCCCTCGCTCTCACTCGCGCTCGCACTCGCGGAGTTGCTCGGCGTGCTCGACGCGCTCGCGGACGCGCTGCCGCTCGGCTCGGCGGAGGAACTGCCGCCGCCCTCCGTCACGTCGATGGTCGCCGCCGACTTCACGGTCTCCGTGGGCGTGCACTTGGTGACCGTCCCCAGGACGTTGATGTCGTAGGCGTCCGGGGTCAGCGTGACCTCGCCGGCCTTGGTCAGTTTCAGCGTGCCCTTCATATCGGACATCACCATGTCCGAGCCCTTGGGGATGACCGGATTCTCCTGCGATCCCTGCATCGGGATGTCGCCGGTCTGCGCACCGGCCGCCTTGAGGGTGCCGGTCGGCTTGACGGAGTTCGCCGGCAGGTCGATGGGGCCGGGGTTCTTCGAGGCGGCCTGCACGAACTTCCAGACCACCTCGACCTCGTCGCCCACCTTCGCGGTGGCCGGCGCGGTGATCTCCACCTTGGTGGTGCCGTCGACGGGGTCCACTCCGGAGCCCGCGGGCGGGATGCAGTGGGTCGCGTACGACACCTCGGCGGCCTGCGCGGGCCCGGCGGCCGCACCCAGCAGCACGCCTGCCCCGGCGAGTACCAGCGCGGCGCCCGCCGCGCTCGCTCTCCGTACGTGCGGCCCGCCGGCCGGGGTGACTCTCCTTCGCTCGCTCACGTGGATCCCTTCCTGGTGGGAGTCGTGGGACTCGTCGGACTGTCGTCGTGCGGTGCGGAGAGCCGACCACCGGCCGTGCCCGGATCGGCGTCCGGGGTGAACCACGGCAGGGTCGAGGTCGTTGGAGGCGTCTGCTCCTGAGCCCCCGAGGGCTTCGGCAGACGCACGGTGAAGGCGGGCAGGCGCAGCCCGCGGTGCCGGATACCGCCCGCCGTGCGCGGCCGTACCCGGTCCACGACGGCCATCCCGACGCGGAACAGGGCGGCCGGAACCACCAGGCAGACCAGGATCCAGAACAGGGTCACACCCCAGGGGCGACCGACGCCCCACGGCTGCTCGGCGAGGACCCTGCCGCCGTACTCAAGCGACACGGTGTAGTCGCCGTGCGCCCCGGCCGCCAGCCCGACGGGCAGCCTGATCTGTGCCTTCTTGCCGGGTTCGAGGGTGCCGCGCCACTGCTGGTCCTCCCACTCAGGGGCGAACACGCCGTGGGAGGTCCCCACTTGGAAGACAGGGTTCTTGATCGCCTCGGTGCCGACATTGCCGGCGGTGAAGACGAGGGTGCGCGAGGGCGGTGCGCCGAACCAGGTCAGCAGGCCGCTCGACCCGTCGAGCCGGGTGTCCATCAGGATCGACAGCCGCCCGTCGGCCGACTCCCCGGGCAGCGGTTCGACGGCGTGTCCGGCCACCATGAAGACCGCGTCGGCCTGGGCCTTCGCCCCGGTCACCGTGGCGACGTGCACCACGCACGGGCACGGCACCGGCGGTTCGGCGACCGGCAGGTCCTTGTTGAAGCGGCCCTTGGCGTCGGTCGTGACGGCCCGGCCGTCGGCGTTGGCGCAGGAGTTGGTGCCGCCGGGCACGCCCCGGGACGGTACGGACTGCCCGCAGATCAGCATCATCAGCAGCGCGTTCGGCCGCCAGCCGGTTCCGCTGACGGTGACCGAACCGCCCGTGCCCGCCTGGGACTTGGAGAGCTTCACGGTCGGGCCGTCCGCCGCAGCCGTGCCCGGAAAGGGCAGCAGGAGCAGCGCGAGCACCGCGATCAGCGCGGGTATCCGCAGTCTGCCGCTCACGTCGTCGCTCCCGTCAACTCGGCTTCGGCACTGGGGTGTTCGGCCACAGGGCCGCCTGCCGTACGGCGCCTTCGACGTCGTACGGCGAACAGGGCGCCGCCCGCCGCCAGCGGGCTCCCCAACCCCGCAACCGCACCCCACGGCACGAACCGCGCCGACGCCGTGGCCGTGTCGTGCGCCCCGCCCGCCGCCGTGACCGTCAGCCGTACGTCGACCGCGTCCAGGGCGGGCCGGCCGGGCCAGGGCTCGCTGAGTTCCAGGCGGCGGCCGGGCGGAAGTTCGACGGGCAGGGAGCGCGGGGCGCGGTCGAGGACCGTGCCGAGGACGCCGTCCGCGCGGACCGCGAGCATGGGCGTGAGGGTCGTGGTGCCGCGGTTGACCAGGTCGTACGTGATGCGGTCGCCGCGCACGGCGACGTGCTCGACGGTCAGCGCGGACAGCGCGGGTCCGCCGGCCCGCAGGAGGATCCGGACGGTGGCCGTACGACCGTCGCCGTCCCGCGCGACGATCGTGCCCGCACGGTCCGCTGTTCCCTCCGGGACGGTCACCGTGAAGGGGACGTCGGCCCGGGTGCGGGCGGGGACGCCGATCTCCTGTTCGGCGAAGGTGAGGGGCAGGCCGGCGCCGCGCAGCTGTAAGGTGACCGGCTCCGAACCCAGGTTGGTCACGGACACCGTGTCCTGCAGGACCGTCCCGGGCGCGCCCTCTGCGTAGAAGGACGGGCGGCCGGAGCCGGAGGGCGCGAGGGACCAGCCGTCGGCGGCCGTCGCGGCGGGCGCGGCGGCCAGCACGGCCAGGAGGGACACGAACAGGACACGGACGGCAGACGACATCGGCGGCTCCAACGGTCGTGCGGGATGTCAGCGGCGTACGCGCGCCGCCTGGTTCCGCCTCGTCAGCCACAGCGCGCCGGCCGCACCCGCGAGCAGGACCGTGCCGCCGAGGGTGCCCAGGGCGATCGCCGAGTCCTCGGGGCCGGTCTGCGGGAGCTCCCCGCCGGAGCCGCTCTGGGTGGTGCCGCCCGAGCCGCCGCCCGCGGCCGTGACGTCGAGCTTCAGCGACGGGCCCGGGCTGTTGGTGGGCGTGCAGGTGGTGGTCGTACCGAGGGCCTTGATGGTGAGCACGGCGGCCGTGAAGGTGACCTTGCCGGTCTTCTTGGGGGTGTAGGTGCCCGTCAAGTCGTTGATTTTGATGGGGGTGTCGGCGGGTATGGCTTCCTGGTTGGCGGGGCCGGAGACGGTCATCGTGCCGCTGTCGGCTCCGCCCAGCTTGATGGTGGCGCTCGGTTTCATCGCGCCCTTGCCCAGTTCGACCGGGCTGGACGAGACGCCCTTCTGCCAGGACATGGTGATCTTGTAGCCGCTGCCGCTCTTGACGCCCTTGATGTCGATGGGCGAGACGGCGCTCTTGTCGCCGATGGGCGTCTTGCAGGCGTAGTTGACGTCGACGACCTCGGCCCGGGCTGCGGGGGCGGCCATCAGCACCACCGCGCCGGCCAGGGCCGCGGCGGACGCGAGCGCGGCGGTTCGCTTCTGCTTCGACACGGTCCCCTCATTCCTGACGGCACATCAGATCGGCCGTCAAGGTACGCCCGGGGCCGTGAGGAGGGAAGACACAGCGCACGCCGGAGTTGTGGGGATCCGGCGTGCGGGAAAGGGGGTTCGAGTGGAGGACCGGCCACCGGAGTGACCCTCGGTAACAGCAGCACGGAGGATGATCGGGTGCCGCCCCGCGGCAACCCGGCGTTTCCTACGCCGGTGCGCCCAGTTCCGCCCACACCGTCTTGCCCGCCGTCCCGGCGGTCCGCACCACGCCCCAGTCCAGGCACAGGCGCTGGACGATGAACATGCCGTGCCCACCGGGGCGCCCGGCGCGGTGCGGGGTGCGCGGGGCCGGCCGGCCTGTGCCGCGGTCGGAGACCTCGATGCGGATCACCTTCTTGTCACAGCCGAGCCACAGCTCGTCCGGCCCCTCGGCGTGCAGGCAGGCGTTGGTGACCAGTTCGGAGACGACGAGCAGCACGTCCTCGGCGGCGGCCCGCTGGTCGGCCGTGGCGGCGGGCAGCCAGCCCCACGCGTACAGGGCCTGGCGGGCGAAGTCGCGGGCGAGCGGGACCACACCGCTCCGGCCGTCCAAGCTCAGCCTGCGCACCTGCCGGTCCTCGGGCCGACCCTCGGTGGACGGCACGGCCTCACCCCCCTCGGGCACCCCGGAAGCGCCGCTGGGCTCCGGGGAGCCCGGCGAGATAGGCCGGGTGGTGCTCATCAGCGCTTCACCTCACCGATTCACCAGTTCACGATTCAAGAGTCAGTACTCAGTACGTAGATCCACGGCGCGCCCGTCACCGCTGGTTCCCCATTTCCGCCCCTCGCGGCCCCGCCGTTTTCGTCGGCCGACATGTTCAGGATGTCTCCTGCCCGACCGAACCGGCAGAACACCCCCCTTTTCGGCGCGGTCGGCGCGATGTCCGGGAAGCGCCGGTCAACGGCTGTGGCCACCGGGACGAGGTGCCGCGGGGTCAGCCGGCGTCGTCGCGCAGAGCCGCCCCGACCGTGTCGTGGACGGTGAAGACCGCCTCGGCTCCCGTGATCTCGAACACACGCGCCACCACGGGCAGCATCCCGGCGAGATGGACTCCGCCACCGGCGGCCTCCGCCTTCAGCCGGGCTCCGAGCAGCACGTTGAGCCCCGTGGAGTCACAGAACTCCAGCCGCGAACAGTCGACGACCAGCCGGCTGAAGCCCTTGGCGAGGCAGTCCTCGAGTGGTTCACGCAACAGATCGGCGGTGTGGTGATCGAGCTCACCCGCGGGGGTCACGACGGCATTGGAGCCCTCTTCCCGCACCTCCACCAGAAGTCGGCCCGACTGTGCGCTGCCGACCGTCCCGTGGTCCATGCCGTCTCTCTCCCGAGGTCGTGGCTGCTGACGTACGCACTGGAACCCTACGCCTTCCTCACACACTCAAAGGCTCGAACAACCGCCCAAAAAGGGACATTTGCCATGTAAACGCACTTGCGGCGGGCTCGGAGAAGCGGGTAGGGCTAGTAAGGACACGTACCCGACACGGCCGGCTTTGGAGGCGCCGCACACCGCAGTGCACAAACTGGCTTCGGCAGCCATATGCCGAGAACGATGGAGGACATCATGTCACCCCGGCTCGACGCATCGCATACCCAGAGGGCGACGTCGACACCCCCTCCGGAACATCTGGATCCCATCGAGCGGACCCGCCACGAGGCAGTCACCGAACAGGACGACGTACTCGCCGGGCTTCCGGAGATCCCCCCGTACGACGAGGTCGGTCCCGTCGACGCACGGGCCCTGTCCAAGACCCTCTTCGAGCGGCTGGAGTCCCTCGAGGAAGGCACCCACGAGTACTCGTACGTACGGAACACGCTCGTCGAACTCAACCTCGCCCTGGTCAAGTTCGCCGCCTCCCGCTTCCGCTCCCGCAGCGAGCCGATGGAGGACATCATCCAGGTCGGCACGATCGGCCTGATCAAGGCGATCGACCGCTTCGAGCTGAGCCGCAACGTCGAGTTCCCCACCTTCGCGATGCCGACCATCGTCGGCGAGATCAAGCGCTTCTTCCGCGACACCTCGTGGTCCGTGCGCGTCCCGCGCCGGCTGCAGGAACTCCGGCTCGACCTGGCCAAGGCCGGCGACGAACTGGCCCAGCAGCTCGACCGGGCGCCCACGGTCGGGGAACTGGCGGAGCGCCTGGGCCTCTCGAACGACGAGGTGGTCGAGGGCATGGCGGCGTCCAACGCCTACACGGCCTCCTCCCTGGACGCGCAGCCGGAGGAGGACGACGCGGAGGGTGCGCTGGCCGACCGCATCGGCTACGAGGACCACGACCTCGAAGGCATCGAGTACGTCGAGTCGTTGAAGCCCCTCATCGCCGAACTGCCGCCCCGGGACCGGCAGATCCTCTCCCTCCGCTTCGTCGCCAACATGACCCAGTCGGAGATAGGCGACGAGCTCGGCATCTCGCAGATGCATGTGTCGCGGCTGCTGTCGCGGACGCTGGTGCGGTTGCGGAAGGGACTGACGATCGAGGAATGACGGCCGTCCCCCGGTCGGGCCCTTCGTGGGTTGCACGGGCTGGATGGGTTGCACGGGTCCCATGGGTTACCCACGGAAACTCTTTCCCCATGGGTTTCCTTCCTCCACTATGAGCCGTCATACCCGCCGGTAGGTATGCGTTCCGGCGGGCCGCGCTGCTGCAAGGAGGCGGGTGGATGGCTCGGGCCGACGACGGCACGGACTGTGGTCGTGGGGTCGAAGCGGGCACGTCGGACGCGCGGCTCAGCGAATTGCTGCACGCCAACACCGCCGACGCGTACTCCGCACTCCAGGAACTCCGCGCACGCCACCGCGCGGCCGTGCTCGCCTATGCGCGCCTGTGCACCTCGGGCGAGTCGGCAGCACGGCAGTTGGCGGCCCAGGCGTTCACGCTCACGGCCCGGGAGACGGGGCGCGGCATCGAGCCCCGGGTCCCCTGGCGCCACCAACTGCTGCTGACGACCTGGCGGTTGGCCGCATCGTGGGCCACGGGCGAGCGGGCTGTGGGCCTGGACTCCGGCCTGCTGCTGGTCCTCAACGCGGCGGGCACCGCCGGCCCCGCCGCGCCGATGCTCGCTGCGTACGAGTCCATCGCCTCCCGCACACAGGGCCTGATCTGGTACGCGCTCGTGGACCGGGAGCCGGTGGAACGGACGGCCGGTTTCCTCGGCCTGACCCGCGAAGACGTGACGTACGGAGTGGACCAGGCACTCCATCAGTTGGGCCAGGCCTGCCTGCGCTCCCGTCTCGCCGCCTCCACCGACCCCGACTGCCGCGACTTCCGCCGCCTCATCGAGGAGTCGGTACGCCCGGACAGTCCCCGCGACAGCGCCGACCTGCACGCCCACATGGCGCACTGCCCGCACTGTACGGCGGCGTACGAGGAGCTGTCCGCCCTCCACAACGCGCCGCGTACGGCGCTGGCGGAAGGGTTGCTGCCCTGGGCTGGCTCGGCGTACGTCGCGGACGACCCCTCGGGTGAGTGGGACGACGATGACCTTGCGGCGGCCGCGACCTGGCCGCCGTACCGGCGCCGCGCCGTCCTCGTCTCGGCGGCGCTCGGTGTGGCGCTGGCTCCGCTGGCGTTCTTGCTGTTGTCGCAGGGCGGTGCTTCGCCGTCGCGGGACCCGGTGAGTTCGGTCGGCACGCCGGTGACTCCGCCGACGGTGTCAGTGACCGTGACAGAAACGGTGTCGGCCAGTCCCTCGCCTTCGCTGTCCTCCAAGTCTCCGTCCCCGTCCCGGACTTCCGCCCCGGCGCGCACCTCACGCCCGAAGGCACCGCCCTCTCCCACGCCCTCCCCGACACACCCGCCGAACAGCACGTACGCCCAGGTAGTGAACGTCGGCTCGGGACTGTGCCTGGACGTGGCCGGCGCCTTCTTCAACGGGACCGACGTCGTCACGACCCCCTGCACCGCGTCACGCACCCAGCGCTGGCGGGTCGACTCCGCGCGCGGTGTGCTGCAGTCGTACGCCGATCCCGACTACTGCCTGGACAGCCGGGGTTCGACGGACAGGGGCGTCGGGATCTGGACGTGTGCCTCGGTGGAGGGACGCAACGGCCAGAACCTCAAGTTCGTCGTGGACGACGACGGCGCGATCCGCCCGGCGATCGCGATCGAGACGGCGGTGACGCCCGAGAACGGGGGCGACTGGGTGTCGCTGGAGTCGCTGAACGGAGACAGGGAGCAGCGTTGGCGGGCGGGGGCGGCCTGACCCCGCCCGTCCGGCGCGTCGGAATCCAAGGGATCAGACGACCCGTACGCCCCTCCGCCACACCCCCGACACCAGCGGGACGCCCGGTCGGTAGGCCAGGTGGACGTGGCTCGGGGCGTCCAGGAGCATCAGGTCGGCGTAGGCGCCGGGTTCGATGCGGCCGACGTCGCGGCGGCGGAGGGCGGCGGCTCCGCCTGCCGTCGCCGACCAGACGGCCTCGTCGGGGGTCATTCTCATGTCCCGTACGGCGAGCGCGATGCAGAAGGGCATGGACGAGGTGAAGGACGAGCCCGGGTTGCAGTCCGTGGAGAGGGCGACCGTGACGCCCGAGTCGAGGAGGCGGCGGGCGTTCGGCCACTCGGCGCGGGTGGAGAACTCGGCGCCGGGCAGGAGGGTCGCGACGGTACGGCTGTTCGCGAGGGCGTCCACGTCGGTGTCGGTGAGGTGGGTGCAGTGGTCGGCGCTGGCCGCGTCCAGTTCGACCGCCAGTTGCACCCCCGGGCCGTACGACAGCTGGTTGGCGTGGATGCGCGGTTGCAGGCCCCTCTCCCGGCCCGCGGTGAGGATCGCGCGGGCCTGGTCGCCGTCGAAGGCGCCCTTCTCGCAGAAGACGTCGATCCAACGGGCGTACGGGGCGCAGGCGTCGAGCATCTCGCCGGTGACGAGGGCGACGTACGCGGCCGGGTCCTCGGCGTGGTCGGGCGGCACGATGTGGGCGCCCAGGTAGGTGACCTCGTCGGTGTGGGCGGCGGCGATGCGCAGGGCGCGGGACTCGTCCTCGACGGTCAGGCCGTAGCCGGACTTCGTCTCGAAGGTGGTGGTGCCCTGGAGGAGGGCCTCGGTGAGGTATCGGGTGAGGTTCGCCTCCAGGTCGGCGTCGGTCGCGGCCCGCGTCGCCGCGACCGTCGTACGGATGCCGCCCGCGCTGTAGGCCAGACCGGACATGCGGGCGTTGAACTCCTGCGTCCGGTCGCCCGCGAACAGCAGGTGGGAGTGGGAGTCGACGAAGCCCGGGAGGGCCGCCCGGCCGTCGGCGTCGACCCGATTGTCAGTGGCGGGTGCTTTCCTGGATTCACCGGTCCACACGACGCGGTCGTTGTCGATGACGACGGCCGCGTCCTGGACCAGACCGAGGGGAGAGCCGTCACCGAGGGAGGGGTCGTTGGTGACCAGCGTGGCGATGTTGGTGATGACGGTGCTGCTCATGGCGTCCTTGTCCGTGGCCTGGCGGGGGGCGGTGGTCAGGCGCGCAGGGCTTCGACTGCCTGCGCGAGGGCCTGTGGCACATCCGGCAGGAGCGTGTGCGCCCCGTCGCGTACGACGTGCCGGCCTCCTACGATCGTGTGCCGTACGTCCGCTGCTGTCGCGGCGAATACGGCCGTCTCGGCGCCGAGCCCGGGCAGTGGCCCGGCCGTTCTGACCGAGTCGAGCGCGATCGTCGTGAGGTCGGCGAGCGCGCCCTGCTCGATGGTGCCCGCGTCCTGCCAGCCGAGGGCCGTGTGGCCGTCGGCGGAGGCGGCCCGCAGCAGGGCCGCGGCCGTCCAGTGACCGCGGCTGCGGGTGCGCAGGCGTTCGTCGAGCTCCATCGCGCGCGCCTCCTCCAGCAGGTCGATCACGGCGTGGCTGTCGGAGCCGAGGGAGAGCGGGGAGCCGGCCCGCTGGAGGGCGGCGGCCGGTCCGATGCCGTCCGCGAGGTCGCGCTCGGTCGTCGGGCACATGCAGGTGCCCGTGCCGGTGCCGCCGATCAGCGCGATGTCCTCGTCGGTGAGGTGCGTGTTGTGGACGCCGGTGGTGCGGCGGCCCAGGACCCCGTGCTCGGCGAGAAGCTGCGTGGGCGTGCACCCGTGGGCCTCCCGGCAGGCGTCGTTCTCGGCGGTCTGCTCGGACAGGTGCACATGGAGCGGGGCCCGCCGCTCCTCGGCCCAGTGTGCGACGGTCGCCAGCTGCTTCGCGGGCACGGCCCGCACGGAGTGGATGGCCGCCCCGATCCGCGCGTGATCCCGTTCCTTGAGAACTGAACAGCGTTCGGCCCAGGCCTCGGCGCTCCCGTCGGAGAAGCGGAGCTGATGGGTGTTGGGCGGCTGTCCGAAGCCGGAGGAGAGATACGCGGTGTCGAGGAGGGTGATACGGATACCGGCGTCGGCGGCTGCCGAAAGGAGGGCCTCGCCCATGGCGTTGGGGTCGGCGTAAGGGGTGCCGCCCGGGGCGTGGTGGAGGTAGTGGAACTCACCGACGCAGCTGATCCCGGCGAGGGCCATCTCCGCGTACACCGCGCGGGCGAG
Organism: Streptomyces sp. HUAS ZL42; assembly: GCF_040782645.1. GTDB lineage: Bacteria > Actinomycetota > Actinomycetes > Streptomycetales > Streptomycetaceae > Streptomyces. The sequence goes on along the minus strand of NZ_CP160403.1, from coordinate 5,702,835 downwards.
CGCGTGGTAGGTCTCCGGGGTCAGCTTGTCGGCGACCGAGTACATGACCTCGCGCCAGGTCCAGAAGGTGCCCGAGCCGACCTGGACGGTGCCGCGCAGGGCGCGGTGGAAGGCGTGCGAGTGGGCGTTCGCCAGCCCCGGCAGCGTCAGTCCGCGGAGGATCTCGGCGCCGGGGGGCGGGGTGGGCGTGTCCGTGCGGACGGCGGCGACACGTCCGTCCGCGACCTCGACGGCGACGCCCGGCTCGACGTGGGTGCCGAGCCAGGCGTGCTCCAGCCAGTACGTCCGCGTCACGTGCAGGCCAGCCCTTCCAGTACGTCGGCGAGTGCGAGGACCCCGGCCACACAGTCGTCCTCGGCGGCGAACTCGGCCGGGGAGTGCGAGACCCCGGTGGGGTTGCGCACGAACAGCATGGCGGTCGGGATGCTTCCGGACAGGATCCCGGCGTCGTGTCCGGCACCGGTACCCAGGACGGGGACTCTGAGACCGGTGTCCACGCCGCTGCCCTGGCCGGCGTCCCTGCCGCCGTCCCTGCCGCTGTCCTTGCCGCCGTGCTTGCCGCTGTCCTTGCCCAGGATGCGGGCGAGTTCGTCGCGCAGGGCGTGGTCGAACTCGACGACGGGGGTGAATGACTCGCGGACGACATCGAGGTCGACGCCGTGCTCCCGCGCGTACGCGCGCGCCGCCTTCTCGACGCCGTCGACCACGGTGCCAAGGGTCTCCTGGTCGGCGGCGCGGGAGTCGAGCCAACCGCGGACCAGGGAGGGGATGGCGTTGACGCCGTTCGGCTCGACGGCGATCTTGCCGAAGGTGGCGACCGCGCCCGCGAGTTGCGCCTCCCGCCGGGCGGCGAGGACGGTCTCGGCGTAGGACAGCATCGGGTCGCGCCGGTCCGCGAGCCGTGTGGTGCCGGCGTGGTTGGCCTCGCCGCGGAAGTCGAACCGCCACCGCCCGTGCGGCCAGATGGCGCTGGCGATACCGATGCGGTCGCCGCTGAGATCGAGGGCACGGCCCTGCTCCACGTGCAGTTCGACGAAGGCGCCGATGCGGGCGAGCCGCTCCCGGTCGGGCCCGATGGCGTCGGGGTCGTATCCGGCGGCCTCCATCGCCCGGGGCAGGGTGACCCCGTCGCCGTCGGTCAGCCGGTGAGCCTGCTCGACGGTGAGCTGCCCGGCGGTGAGCCGCGACCCGACGCAGGCGAGCCCGAACCGGGCGCCCTCCTCGTCGCCGAAGTTGACGACGGCGAGGGGCTTGGTGAACGTCACCTGCCGCGCCCGCAGTTCGTCGAGCGCGGCGAAGGACGACACGACCCCGAGGGGCCCGTCGAAGGCCCCGCCGTCGGGCACGGAGTCCAGATGGGACCCGGTGACCACGGCGTCCCCGGCGGCGGGATCCCCGAGCCAGGCCCACTGGTTGCCGTTGCGGTCGACTTCGTAGGCCAGCCCGCGGGTCCGCGCCTGGTCCTCGAACCAGGCCCGGCATTCGGTGTCGGCGGCCGTCCAGGCGAAGCGGCGGTAGCCGCCGGAGGTGGCGTGCCGGCCGATGGGGTGCAGCTCGCGCCACATCCGGTGGAAGGAAGCCGCAGTCGCCGCGGGCTGTGGGCAGTCGTTCCGCAGGGCGACGGGGGTCCCGCCGCTCGAGCGGAGCCGAGAGTGGGGGCGGGGGGGCACAGCCGGGCCCGCGCCCGGCGACGAGGCGTCAGCCCCCACCGGGGAGTTACCGCTGCGCCCACCCTCGTGCCCAGTCACGCGTCGTCACCCTCACGCATCGGAACCCGGACCCCCCGCTCGTCCGCCACCGACTCCGCGATGTCGTACCCGGCGTCCACGTGACGGATGACGCCCATGCCCGGGTCGTTGGTCAGCACGCGGCGGATCTTCTCCCCGCCCAGTTTCGTGCCGTCGGCCACCGTCACCTGCCCGGCGTGGATCGACCGGCCCATGCCGACGCCGCCTCCGTGGTGGATGGAGACCCAGGACGCGCCGGACGCCACATTCACCATGGCGTTCAGCAGCGGCCAGTCGGCGATCGCGTCGGAGCCGTCGAGCATGGCCTCGGTCTCGCGGTACGGGGACGCCACCGAACCGCAGTCCAGATGGTCACGTCCGATGGCCAGTGGAGCCGCCAGTTCGCCGCTCGCCACCATGTCGTTGAAGCGCTCGCCCGCCTTGTCCCGCTCTCCGTAACCGAGCCAGCAGATCCGGGCGGGTAGGCCCTGGAAGTGGATCCGCTCCCCCGCCATCTTGATCCAGCGGGCGAGGGACTCGTTCTCGGGGAAGAGGTCAAGGATCGCCTTGTCGGTCTTCGCGATGTCGGCCGGGTCGCCCGACAGCGCCGCCCAGCGGAAGGGGCCCTTGCCCTCGCAGAACAGCGGACGGATGTAGGCGGGGACGAAGCCCGGGAAGGCGAACGCCCGGTCGTACCCGGCGAGTTGGGCCTCGCCGCGGATGGAGTTGCCGTAGTCGAAGACCTCGGCGCCGGCGTCCAGGAAGCCGACCATCGCCTCGACGTGCTTGGCCATGGACTCGCGGGCCCGGGTGGTGAAGCCGGCCGGATCCTTGGCGGCGGCCGCGGCCATGTCCTCGAAGGCGATCCCGAGCGGCAGGTACGACAGCGGGTCGTGGGCGGAGGTCTGGTCGGTGACGATGTCGATGGGGGCGCCCATGGCGAGAAGCTGTGGAACGAGCTCGGCGGCGTTGCCGAGGACGCCGATGGAGAGCGGCTTGCGCTGGTCGCGGGCCTCCACCGCCAGCTGCAGGGCGTGGTCGAGGGAGTCGGCCTTCACGTCCAGGTAGCGGTGCTCGATGCGGCGCTCGATCGCGCGTGGGTCGCAGTCGATGCAGAGGGCGACGCCGTCGTTCATGGTCACGGCGAGCGGCTGGGCGCCGCCCATGCCGCCGAGGCCGGCGGTGAGGGTGATCGTGCCGGCGAGGGTGCCGCCGAACTTCTTCGCGGCGACGGCGGCGAAGGTCTCGTAGGTGCCCTGGAGGATGCCCTGGGTGCCGATGTAGATCCAGGAGCCGGCCGTCATCTGGCCGTACATGGTCAGGCCCAGCTGCTCCAGGCGGCGGAACTCCTCCCAGTTGGCCCAGTCGCCGACGAGGTTGGAGTTGGCGATGAGGACGCGCGGGGCCCACTCGTGGGTCTGCATGACGCCGACGGGGCGGCCGGACTGGACGAGCATCGTCTCGTCCTGCTTCAGCGTCCTCAGCGTGCGGACCATGGCGTCGAAGGAGCGCCAGTCGCGGGCCGCCTTGCCGGTGCCGCCGTAGACGACGAGCTTGTCCGGGTGCTCGGCGACCTCGGGGTCGAGGTTGTTCTGCAGCATCCGCAGGGCGGCCTCCTGCTGCCATCCCAGGGCGCTCAGTTCCGTACCGCGCGGCGCTCGTACACCACCAGGGGGCGGCCCGAAGGACCTCGTTCGAGGGTGGTGGCGGGAGACGGGCGGGCGGGGTCCTGACATGGTCTGCCTCCTAGCGGACTGTACCTTCCCTTATTCACATCCTTGCCCTCTGAATAGAACTAGTCAATACAGCGGCGCGCCAGCGCGGGCGGGCTGTGGATGTTTGGCTGGATGTACGGGACGAATCGGCGCGGGCGACGACAGCGACGGGGGACGTGGTGGACAGCGGCAAGGACACTCAGGTGACCGGCATCGACGGGGCGGCGAGGCGCGACGGGGCGGTACGGGCCGCCGTGGAGCAGGGCCTGCTCGGGCCGGGCACCCCCATCGTCGGGCTGCTCGACGTCACCGGCATCCGGGAGGCCGCGGCGGATCTGCGAGCGGCGTTCGACGCGGTCACGGCACCCGGCACGCCCGTGCTGCACGCCTTCGCCGTGAAGGCGACGCCGCTGGTGCCGGTGCTGCGGCTGCTGCGCGAGGCGGGGCTCGGAGCGGAGGTGGCGAGCCCTGGCGAGCTGGCGCTGGCGCGCGCGGCCGGTGTGCCGCCGGCCCTCACCGTGCTCGACTCCCCCGCGAAGACCCCGGCGGAGTTGCGGGAGGCGCTGGCGCTGGGGATCGCCGTGAACGCGGACAACCCGCAGGAGCTGGAGCGCATCGACGGTCTGATGAGGTCGGCCGCAAGCCGCTCGCCCCTCGGGATCCGGGTGAATCCGCAGGTCGGCGCCGGTTCCATCCAGGCGCTGTCCACCGCCACGGAGACCTCGAAGTTCGGGGTGGCGCTGCTGGACGAGGGGGCCCGCGAGTGGGTCGTGCGGGCGTACGCCGAGCGGCCCTGGCTGACCCGGCTGCACGCGCACACCGGCTCCCAGGGCATTCCGCCCTCGATGATGGCGCAGGGCGTCGCGGAGACCTACGCACTCGCCGAGGAGATCAACCGGCGGATAGGCCGGCGGCAGATCGACACGATCGACATCGGCGGCGGGCTGCCGGTGAACTTCGCCTCGGACGCGACGACGCCGACGTACGCGCAGTACGCGCGATTGCTGAGCGAGGCGGTGCCGGGGCTGTTCGACGGGCGGTACGGGCTGGTCACCGAGTTCGGGCGGTCGCTGCTGGCCAAGCAGGGGACGGTGGTGGCGCGGGTCGAGTACGCCAAGAGCTCGGGCGGGCGGCCGGTCGCGGTCACGCACGCGGGCGTGCAGGTCGCGACGCGGACGGTGTACGCGCCGGGCTCCTGGCCGCTGAGGATCGCCGCGTACGACGCGAAGGGGCGGCCGAAGGAGGGGCCCGCGGTCGTGCAGGACGTTGCCGGGCCCGCCTGCTTCGCGGGCGACCTGCTCGCCGAGGGGCGCGCGCTGCCGCTGCTCGAGCAGGGCGACTACGCGGCGGCGCTGGACACCGGAGCGTACTACTTCGCGCACCACTACGGGTACAACTCCCTGGCCCGGCCGGGCATTTACGGCTTCGCGCCGGACGGGGCCGGGGGCATCGCCTTCGCCCCGGTGCGCGAGCCGCAGACACTGGACGAGATCGTCGCCGAGTCAGGAGGGGCGCACGCCGCCGCGCTCACCACCCTCCCCGCAGCCGAGCGCCGTTGACGCGCGCCGGTGGGCATGTGTGATCAACTGGAGTGAAAACGGAGTCAGTTGACCCACCCTAGTCGCTTCACGCATGTTCCACCGGAAAATGCCAGATCCCTCACCCGCGGCGCACACGTTGCGTAGTTTCACTGTCACTCAGCCGAACCCCGAGGCGGGAGGGGAGCGACGGTGCCCGGAATCGACGAGTGCCTATTGGAGGCCATGCGGCTGCCCGGTGCCCTGGGCGCGTCGCTGGTCGACTGGACGAGCGGACTGGCCCTGGGCACGGTCGGGGAGTTCCCGGGCGGCGACCACGAGGCCGCGGCCGCCGAGGCCGCGGAACTGGCGCGGCTGGCCGCCGAGCAGCGGGCGTTCGCCCCGGCCGACGGCAATGTGGAGGCGGATCCACCGGTCGAGGATCTGATCCTCAGCAACCGGGACGGCTACCACCTGCTGCGGTTCGTGCCGACGTCCTTCGACAGCAGCGTGTTCCTGCACCTGTGGCTGTCCAGAACGGACGGCAACCTCGCACTGGCGCGCATACGGCTGGGCGACATGGCCGGACGGCTGGTGCTGGGATGATCGTGGTCGAGGCAACCCCGCCGCCCCGGCTGCCGGTGCGGAACAAGACGGCGGCCAACGAGCGGACCCACGGCGGTCTCTCGCCGATGCTGACCCGGCTCGCGGCCGAGCGGGCCACCGGCGTCCTGATCCGCGAGCTCGGCACGCTCTACCTCGCCGAGGGCCGCGTGGTGCACGCCGAGAGCCCCCTCGCCCCCGGCCTCGACGTACTCCTCACGGCCCACGGCACGCTCGACGCGGAGACCTGGCGGGCGGCGGCGGACGGGGCCGGTGACCAGCTGGGCGCCGGCCGCCTCCTGCTCGACACCCACCGCCTCGCCCAGGGCGCCCTGGAGCTGTGCCACCTGGGCGCGCTGTACGACGCCGCATACTTCGCACTCGCCCCCAGCAGCACCCCGGGCCGCTTCCGCTACGGCACGGCCCACTGGCTCGGCCCCATCCACCCGGTGCCGGTCGCCGCCCTGGAACGCGAGACGCTGCGCCGCCGCGCCCTGCTCCAGCGCATCTGGCCGGACCCGCTCACGGACAGAGCCCCGCTGACCCGGGCCGCCGCGGTCGCCGCCCCACCGGTCCCGCCACGTCAGCAGGCGGTGCTGGCCCTGGTGGACGGCGCGCGCACGGCGGCGGACATAGCGCGCCGGCTGGGCCGGAGGGCGTTCCCCACGCTGGTGGACGTACGGCGCCTGGCGGCGGCGGGCCTCGTCTCCCCGCATGCCCCGCCCCCGGCCCCGGCTCCGGCCCCCCGCAGCCCCCTGCCCGACGTGACCGACCCCGACATCACCCTGCTGAAGAGGCTCAGGGATGCGCTGGAGGCCCTTTGAACGGCAACAACCGCACGCCGAGAGGGGAGAGCCCATGGCGTCCGAGCCCCAGATAGTCGACGAACTCCGCCGGCTCAGAACCCGCGTACCGCAGCTCACCGGCGCCCTCGCGGCCAGCGTGGACGGACTCGTCCTCGCCCAGGACACCCCCGGTGTGGAGCCGGAGGGCGTGGCCGCGCTCACCGCCGCGGCGCTCGGCGTGGCCGTTCGCCTGGCGGACGCGACCGGCCGCGGCGAATTCCGCGAGCTGCTCGTGCGCGGCGCGTACGGGTACGTCGCCACGTACGCCGCGGGCCGCACCGCCGTCCTGACGCTGCTCGCCGAGGACCGCGTCAACGTCGGCCGCCTGCACCTGGAGGGCCGCCGGGCCGGCACCCGCATCGGGGAGCTCGTCGACGCGGAGATCGCCGCCCGCGCCGACGCAGCCGAGAAGGCTCCCGTCAAGACCACCACCGCACGGACCAGAGCCGCGCGCACCTCACGCACCACTGCCACCAACGCGCGCACCACGGAAAGTTGAGAGGAAACGAGGGAACACCCATGGCCAATACCGAAACCGCCCTGAAGGAAGCGCTCGCCTCGATCGAGGGCGCCACCGGAGCCGCGCTCGTCGACTACACCAGCGGTATGGCGCTGGGCACGATGGGCGGCAGCAAGAGCTTCGACCTGAACGTCGCCGCCGCCGGCAACACCGACGTGGTGCGCGCCAAGATGCGCACCATGGAGCATCTGGGCCTGAAGGGCGAGATCGAGGACATCCTGATCACCCTGTCCGGCCAGTACCACCTGATCCGGCTGCTCAAGGGCCGTGGCGGCAACGGCCTCTTCCTCTACCTGGTGCTGGACGCGGCCCGCGCCAATCTGGCCATGGCCCGGCACCAGCTGAAGAAGATCGAGGAGGACCTCGAGGTCTGACGCCGGGCCGAAGGACCGGCTACACGAGTGCCGCGGTGCGGCGGCGCGCCCCACCGGGGGCCGCGTCGCCCGCCGCGATGCCCGTGCTGCGGTAGGCCTTGACCGCCTTGCCCACCGGGTGACCGCCGCGTCCGCCGAGCCAGTCGACGCGCACCCACAGCAGCGCGTCCTCGGCCCGCTCGCGTCGCCCGAGCCAGGCGGCCTTCAGCCGCAGCCCGGCCCCGCATCCGGCCAGCAGCATCCCGCCGGCCGCGGGGACGGCGAACGCGCTGCCAAGCGCGGCCGCGAACGCGAGCAACAGCCACCAGCGGTGGCCGCGGCGCCAGGTGCGGACGGTCACGGCGCGGTCCTGGAGCACGTCGTGCTTGCCGGCGCGGGCGGCCGATCGGGCGAGGGCGGAGTACCTCCTGCGGCGCGCGTACGACACGACGGCCGACGCGACGATGAACAGCGCCGCCCCGGCCAGCACCCCGATCCGCCGGCCGGTGATGCCCGGCACCAGCACTCCGACACCTGCCGCGAACAGGCCGAGCCACCACATCGGCGCCGCTCCGGCCCGTACGACGACGGCCACCCGGGCCAGTCCCTGACCTCCGCGTGCCACGTTCCGCCTCCTCGTCGTCCCGCACTGTCCGTTCGTTTCCGTCGGGCCGGAAGGCTAGCGAGCGAAGGTGAGACGAGTCTGAGAAGGTCCGGCGGGGATCACTCCACGAACAGCCCCCGCGCCGCCGCCTTCGCGTCGAACTCCTCCAGCCGCGCCTGCGCCTCGGGCAGGTCGTCGCACATCGCCTCGAGCAGGACCCGGCCGAGCAGCATCGGGGCGCAGGCGGTGTCGAAGGCGAGCCCGGTGCCGACGGCGGCCGGCAGCAGCAGGTCGGAGACCTTGGCGACCGGCGCGAAGGCGGAGTCCGCGACCGTCACCACGGTCAGCCCGGCCTCCTTGGCGTAGGCGAGGGCGTCCACGACCTCGCGCGGATGCCGCGGCAGCGCGAAGCACAGCAGGGCCGAGGCGCCGGCCCGTACGGCGGCGTCGATCCGGTCGTGGATCATCGTGCCGCCCTCGTGCAGCAGTCGTACGTCCGGGTGGACCTTGGCGGCGAAGTACGCGAAGCCGTACGCCTGGGAGGCCGCGGCGCGCAGGCCCAGGACGGGCAGGGGACGCGAGGCGGCGAGGATCCGGCCCGCGCGCCGCACCGGCCGGGGGTCGGCCAGCAGTTCCGCCAGGTGCCTCAGGTTCTCGATCTCGGCCTCGACGGCCTGCTGGTACTCGTTGAACGAGCCGGGAGCGGCGGTCGGTTCGGCGGGCGCGACCTCGCGCAGGTGTTTGCGCAGTGCCGGGTAGCCGTCGAAGCCGAGGGCGACCGCGAACCGGGTCACGGAGGGCTGGCTGACCCCGGCCAGCTCGGCCAGCTCCACGCTGGACAGGAACGGCACGTCGGGGGCGCGCCGCACCATGCTGTGCGCGATGCGCCGCTGGGTCGGCGTCAGCCGGTGGCCCTCGAACAGCGCCTGCAGCCGGGCGGCCGGGCTGTCCGTCACACCGTTGTCCGTGTCCGCCACACCAACGCTCTCGTCCGCGCTCATCACGCAGTCCCCTCCGGATGCCTCTCTTATTCACTCATCAAGAACTCTGCATGAGGTTATGCAGACGGGCAAGAGCCGCCACTCCGCCCCGGCGCTCTCGCCGTTTGATCAACAGGGATCGCCGCCGGGGCGGGCCGTGTGGGGCTTTCCCCCCGTGGCTCGTGTCAGGTCCCCCGTATACGGCTGCAGGCGGTGACAACGACGAGCGCGACCGCAGCGCCCGCTTCGGTGGCCAGGGTGTCGGCCACCAGTCTGTCCATGTGCGGACGGAGACCGTCGACGAGGATGAAGGCCGCCGCGGCACCGCTGAGCGCAGCCGTCGCGCCGGCGCCCCAGCGACGACGGTGCCTGGCGCAGAACCACCGGGCCAGGAGCATCATCACCGGTGCGGCGACCGGCAGTTGCCGCTCCCCCGACAGGGCGAGTACGGCCCAGGTGGCACCGCACACCGCCGAGCACCACGCCAGAACCCGGGCCGTCTCACTCCACGTCACCGGCTTCGCCTCGGCCACCGCGCCTTCCCTTCCGTTCCCCTACGCCATTGGGGCACGGTCAGCCGGCCGGCCGCAGCCTGTGGACCAGCCCTGCCGAGAACCGATTTGGAGTCCTGCAGGCTTCAACAACCTGGTTCCCAGCCATACTTCACATGCGGGGATCATCCCGTGATCTGAACGGCGGGAGAGGCAGCGATCCGGTGAGCAGCGGCAGCAAGGGGCTGGGGAAGGTCGAGGTGCGGCTCAAGTGGGACCCGAGTCCCTTGCACCAGCCACCTCATCATCTCGACATCATCGCCGCGACCTACTCGGCGGACGCCCCCTTCGGGCGGCCTGTGTACATCGTCCACTACGACAGTCGCTCGCCGGACGGCACCATCAACATGAGCCGGCACAGCCAGACCGGTCAGGGCTTCGGCTACGTCGAGGCGATGACCCTCGAACTCGACCGCCTCGCGCCCTCCTTCGCACGGGTGGTCGTGGGCGTGGCGATCCACCAGAACGCCGGTCTCAAGACCTTCGCCGACATATCGAACGCAGGAGTCCTGGTCGTCGACGGGTACACGGAGTTGCTGAAGGACGACTTCGCACAGATCGCCGGGTCCACCGCAGGGACCGTCGCGGAGTTCACCAGGGACCGTTCCGGAGCGTGGGAGTTCCAGGAGATGGTCCGGGGCTTCGACAGCGACCCGGTCGTCTTCAGTACGGAGATGGGCGCCGCACCACAGTCCTGACGGTCGTGTCCCGGGGAGGGCCCCACGGGCAGGGAGCCGGATCGACCTCGTCGCGACAGGCAGGTCAGACGCCGACGCGTGCGCGGCGTCGGGCCGTGGACGCCTTACCTCGCTCCGGAGAGGCAGTGGGCTGTGCTCCCCCACGCGATGGTTCCTCCGGCGTCGCCGCGTATGTTTCACGTCAATGACCTGGCCCGCTCGCCGATGACGTAAGACGGTGAGTACAGGAAACCTTTCCAGCAGACGAGGAGCCCGCCATGCGCGCCCGTGACCTGGCCGTCGAGTACGAAACGGTGAGCGTCGACAGCGACGCCGTGGAGGCGGCCCGGCTGATGGCCGAGCACAGGCTGCCGGGCCTGCTCGTGGTGGACGAGTGGGGTGAGCCGAAGGCGATTCTCCCGGCCTCCCAGATGGTCAAGGCGCTGGTGCCGGCCTACGTGATCGAGGACCCGACGCTCGCCGCCGTCGTCGACGAGAAGCACGCCGACCGGCTCTGCCAGGCCCTGGCGGGCCGACGCGTCGGGGAGTGTCTGCCCCGCGAGGCGGCCGCGCCCCCGATCGCCGATCCGGACGACACCGCCCTGGAGGTGGCCGCGCTGATGGCGCGAGTGCGCAGCCCGCTGGTGGCCGTGGCCGAACGGGCGAAGGGCAGGCATACGGAAGAGGGCACCCACCTGCTGGGCGTGATCACCGCGTCCCATCTTCTGCACGAGCTCCTCGGGGCAGCGGGCGCACCGAACACCCCCTGAGGGCAGGGACCGCAACCCGCCAGGGGCGTTGTCACTCGTCGTGCGGCCGGACCGCGTGCCGGGCCGTCGGGTTGGCCATGAGGCGGCGTGGGTCGGCGGCGCGGTTGATGGCGGATTCGACGGCGGCGATGCGGTCCGCGAGCAGGCCGAGGGCGGCGATCGCGCGAGTGAGCTGATCGTCCTCCGGGCCGCCGAGCGTCTGGGTGCGGACGTAGGCGTTCTTGATGTCCGCCCAGCGGGCGGCCTGCTCGGGTGTGAGCGTGCCGCGCAGTTCGGCCAGCTTCAGCAGATTGGCCTCCGCGCCCGTGGTCAGCGTCTGAGCCTCGGCCGTGTAGTGGTCGTCGATCACGGCGGACAGTTCGGCGTCGTTCATGACCGGCTGGATACGCTGGGCGATCTTGTTCATGTTGCGGTAGGAGCCCTGGAGCTGGAAGGGCGGCTCTGTGCGTGTGGTGTCGGACTGGGCCGCCGAGGCGATGTAGGCGCTGTTCACGGCGAGGACCGTGTCGCGGGCCGTGAGCAGGTGGCGCAGTACGGCCAGGATGCCCTCCAGTTCGGCAGGGGCGTAGGGGTGGGTGAGCCGGTCGGCGCGGGCCGTGGTGTCGCCCTGGGCGAGCCGGACGAGGAGGTCGAGGTCGGCGCGGTCGCGGCCGGCGAGCGGGGCGAGGACCGGGTTCGCGGTGAGGGCGTTCTCCATGAAGCTGAGCGCGAAGGCGTCCTGCTTGCCGGTGAGGACGTCGCCGAGGTTCCAGACGTCGGCGCGGTTGGCGAGCATGTCGGGGATGCGGAAGCGGGCGCCGGACTCGGTGTAGGGGTTGCCGGCCATGCACACGGCGAAGCGCTTGCCGCGCAGGTCGTGGGTGCGGGGCTCGCCGTTCCGGACGCCCTCGATGCGGCGGGTGGCGTCGCACAGCGGGATGAACTTCTGCAGCAGTTCGGGCGAGGTGTGCTGGATGTCGTCCAGGTACAGGAGGGTGTTGTTGCCCGCCTCCAGCGCGAAGTTGATCTTCTCGATCTCCTGGCGGGCCGTCGCGTTCGGGGCCTCGGCCGGGTCGAGCGAGGTGACGGTGTGGCCGAGGGCCGGGCCGTTGACCTTGACGAGGATGAGGCCGAGGCGGTCGGCGACGTACTCCATGAGGGTCGTCTTGCCGTAGCCGGGCGGGGAGATGAGCAGCAGGAGGCCGCCGGTGTCGGTGCGCTTGGACTCGCCGGTGGTGCCGAGCTGCTTGGCGAGGCTGTCGCCGATCAGTGGGAGGTAGACCTCGTCGATGAGTCTGCTGCGGACGAACGCGGACATCACCCGCGGCCGGTACTCGTCCAGGTGGAGCCGCGCCTGTTCGGCGGCCACAAGCTCTGTACGGCGACGCTGGAAGGCGCGGTGGCCGGGTACGTCGTGCGTGCGGAACGCGTGGGTGCGGGCCAGGAACTCGTCGATGCGGAGGGGCAGGGACCGGTCGGTGATACGGGGGTGGGCGCCGAGCAGTCCTCCGACCGTCTCGGTCAACGGCGCGTCGGAGACGTGGCGGGCCAGGTCGGGGCAGAGTTCGGCGGCCACTGCCTCGGCCAGGTCGCCGGGGGTGACCTCCATGCCGGTGGAGGTGGTGTACGAGGAGAGCCACGCCTCGACGAGCTGCTTGCGCGCGTCCAGGTCGCCGAGTACGGCGAGGTCCTCGTCGTAGGCCGAGGTGCCGACCGTGTGGTGGAACTTGTCGAGCAGGGTGCGGGCACTCGCGCTGATGACGAAGCCGTCGGGGCCGCTCGTCAGCTCCTCGAAGAGGTAGGCGGCCGCCGCTTCCGTGCCGATCGCCTCCGCCAGTTCCTGCCGCAGCTTCTCGATCGCGGGCGCCAGGCCGAAGGTGTCCCGGGCGCGGGCCAGCGAGACCGCGCGCCGCTGCCAGTCCTGCCGGGCCTCGGCGGTCGTGCCGTGGGCCCAGAACAGTTGGGCGGTGGCGCGGGCCGCCGGCTCGTGGCGCAGTGGTCCCGCGTCCTCGTACAGCCGCAGGAGCGTGGTGAGGATCAGGGCGGCGTCGTGGTCGTGGACACCGCGCTCGTATCCCTCGTCGTAGGCGGCTTCCGCGGCCTGCCGTGCGAGGGCGGGCAGGTCGGCGTCCGTGAGTGCCGCCGGGCCGTGCTCGTCCAGCAGCCGGGCGGCGAGGTGTTCCGCACGGTAGACCTGCGGGGACTCCGACGGCAGGGCCCGGTCCCAGTACGGGCGGGTCGCGGCGAAGCCGGGGTCGGTCACCGGGGAGCGGTGGTCGGTGCCGGTGACGGCGAAGGCGAGGCCGTCGCCGTGCGGGACGAGGGTGAGGTCGAGGGGCTGGGTGTTGACGGCGAAGCGGTGGGTGCCGAGGCGGAGGGTGCGGCCGTCGTCGGTGTACAGGTCGGTGCGGTCGCGCAGGGACCGGAGGGCCTCCTGGCGGGCTGCCTTGAGGCGGCCGTCGAGTTCCTCCGCCCTGACCTGGTCACCGAGTTCGCGCAGTTCCCCTGCGATGCGGCGGACCTTGGCCACGAGGGGGTCGGAGGTGAAGTACGTGGTGACGGCGTCCGCGTCGGCGAGCGTGCCTTGGCGGCGGGCGACGGTCCGCAGGACCCGGGACGCCGACTCGGTGAGGCGTTCGGCCCGGCGGGCGCGGGCGTCGGCGAGGGTCTGCTTCCGGGCGGAGAACGCCTCGTGGACCTCGTCACGCTTGTCCGCCAGCTCGCCGAGGAAGTCGTCGAACTCCGCGAACCGGGACTCCAAGCCCTCCACCTGCACGAGCATGCGGGCGAGCTGCTCGTCGCACGCCTCGGGGCTGTCCGCGACGGCCAGCGCGCCGATGACGGCCTGGCCCAGCAGCGCGAACTCGGCGGCGAACTCCGCCCGTCCCTCACGGTCCAGGAGCGCGCGGCGGCGGCCGTCGAGTGTGGCGCGAGCCCGGTTGACGCCGCCGAGGACCCCCGCGATCCGCTCCAGGACGGACGTACGGACGGTGGCGTCGCCGATGTCGAGACCGGTGACGACGTCGGTGACCGTGCGCAGTCCGTGGGCGAGTTCGTCGAGGCGGGCGACGACGGGTGCGGCCTCGGCGACGGTGGTGATCGCCTCGGCGTCGGCCACCAGCCGCTCGATGTCGGCCTGGTGGCCGGCGAAGGCGTCCTCCCGGGCGAGGTGGGCGACGGCCCGCTGCCCGAAGGAGGCGAGGTCGGCCTCGGCGGCGGCGGCGAGTTCATCGATGCGGACGGTGTCGGCGTACCGCATGTCCTTGAGGGTGAGGAGGTGGCCCTGGGCTTGCCGGAGTTCGGTCAGTCCGGTGACCCAGGCGGCGGCGCTGCGCGGGGCTTCGCCCCGCAGGCGCCGTACGACTGCGGCGACCCGCGCCGCCGCCTCCGCCAGCGCCTCGGCGGCCTGCCGGTTGAGGGCATGGACGGTCTCGAACTCGGCCAGGACCTGCTCGGCGGTGGCGCGGACCTGCGTGAGCGGCGCGTACAGATCGCCGAGTTCGGGCTCGCCCAGCCAGTGGTAGGAGTCCGCCGCCCGGACGCACGCGGCGGCCAGCGCCTCGTACACCTCACTTGTCGGAGTGGTCTCGGTGACGGCCCGCGTGATGGACAGGCAGTCGGAGATGCCGCGCACGAGGTCCGCGTTGCCGACGCGGGCCAGCGGGCCGGTGCCGAGGGGCTGGGCGGCGGCGTGGGTGTCGGAGACGTACGGGGAGTGCCACAGCTGGACGGGGTGCACGCGCTGCGGCTCGTCGCTGTCGGCGCGCAGGACGACGAGCGCGCCGTCGTCGAACAGGGCCCAGCCGTGGCAGGACAGCGGGGTGGCGACCTCTTTGCGGATCATGTTGTACGGCAGGAGCAGGCTGCGTCCCTCCACGCGTGCGTGGAAAGCGAACAGCACGTCCTCGCCGTTGGGCGAGCGGACCACACGCTGGAACTCGAGGCTGTTGGTGTCGACACCGTCGAACGTCTTGTGCGTGCCGGTGGCCAGGCAGTAACCGCCGGGGAAGACGATGCCCTGGTCCTCGGGCAGCCGGCGGCACGCCTGACCGATGCCGTCCAGGCGGACCACCGACTTGGTGAGCGTGTTGAACACCAGGTGGCGGTCGGCGTCCTCCTGGTAGGGGCGGACGCGGAGCAGGATCAGGGCGCCGACGCGCGCGTACGCGATGTGCGCGTCGGCGAGGGACTGCAGCGGCGCGTCGACGGGCTCGGCGTAGACGCCCTGTCCGGTCTCGGTGTTGTTCTCGACCTTGACGGTGAGGGTGCCGCCGACGGTCTCCACGAAGACCTCGCCCTCGATGGAGACGTGCGGGTGGCGGCCGAGGACATGGTCCTCGCGGGACGTCGGCGTCCACTCGAAGTCGTGGGAGGGCGGGAAGACGTGGTCGCGGTCGCCGCGCGCGTCCAGGAAGGACACCTGGCCGTCGTCGGTCACGGCCCAGCGCAGGACGCGGATGTCTCCGGCCTTCTCGCCGGTCTGGAAGACGGCCAGCAACTTGCCGTCGACGCGGCGGAGCTGGAGGAGGTGGGCCTGCCGGTAGTAGCGGTAGAGGGCGGCGAACTCACGGACGAAGGCGGCGTCGTCCAGCAGGCCGGGCACGGCGTCGTCGGGCAGCCGGTTCAGGTCGCGGTCGTGCAACGCGAAGACGTCGCCGACGGTCGTCCCGGGTTTGAGGCCGAGGAAGACGTTGTGGCCGAAGAGCAGGATGCCGCCGACCGAGACGATGTCCCGGGGTACGCAGCTGTGCTCGGTGCGCAGCCGCTCGGTGCCGGCGAGTTCGAGCCGTGTGGAGCCGAACTCCTCGGTTCGGCGGGCGTTGAGCGTCTCGGCTCGGCGGGCGAGTTCGGCGGCCTGCGCGGTGAGGCGGTCGCGCAGCACCTCGTACGTGCCGGTGTCCAGGCCGGTGGTCATGGGTCCCTCTCAGGAAGTCGGGGGAAAAGAGCGCGGTCCGCAGCCGCCGTCCCCTGTGCGGCGGCTGCGGACCGCGGGTCTGTCAGGCCTGCGCGCTGCCGTTGAGCGCGGCCAGTGAGGTGTCGGCCAGGCCCAGCTCGCCCGCCTTGTCCAGCAGTTGCCTCAGCTGCCCGGCGTCGGCGGCACCGGTGTTCATCAGCTTCATCAGCAGCGCGGAGACGGTCAGGTTCTGCACGTCGGCCGTGGAGACCGAGCCGAGGGCGCGGCTCAGGTCGTCGGTGAAGCTGGAGGTGCCGTCCAGCCAGGGCCGGGCGAGTGCCTGCGCGGTCTCGGAGTGCTGGACGAACCCGTCGACGCCCTTGCCGAGCGCGATCGAGGAGACCAGGCGGTCGAAGAAGACCGACTCCCCGCCGACGATGTTGATGTCGGCGTTCTCCAGACCGGTGGCGAGGACCGTGGCCTGTGCCTCGGCGACGTGCTTCTGCATGTCGAGTCCGGCCAGCCGGATGTCCTTCTCGGCCTGCAGCCGCAGCCGGTACTCCTCGTGGCCGCGGGATGCCTCGTCGAGCGCGGCCATCGCCACGGCCTTCTGGCTGAGCCCCTCCGCCTCTGCCTTGAGCTTCTCGGAGATGGCCGTGGCCTCGGCCAGCGCCTTGGCGCGGGCGCCCTCCGCCTCGGCGCGGAGTCGGGCCTCGGTGGCCTCGGCTTCGGCACGGCCGGCCTTCTCGACGACCTCGGCCTCCTTGTCCCGGACCTGCACGGCCGCGAGCCCCTCGGCAGCGGCCTCGGCCTGGACACCCTGCGCCAGCCGCAGCTTGGCCTGCGCGTCGAGGTCGGCCGTCTTCAACCGTGCCTCGGCCAGGGTGAGTTCCTCTGCGGCGTGGTGGGTGGCGGCCTGCTCGGCGGCCTCCGCGGCCTTGATGTCCTTGACCAGCTTCTCCTGGGCCTCCGCCTCGGCGGCGATGATCACGGCCTGCCGCTGCCGCTCGGCCTCCTCGACAGCGCGCAGCTTCTTGATGGCCTCCTCCTGCTCGGCGACCGTCCGGTCCACGGCGATCCGCTCCCGGATGACCTCGGCGATCTCCCGCTTCTCAGCCTCGACCTCCTTCGAAGCGGCGATCTGCGTCAGCTGGGTCTCCCGCTCCCGCGCGATGACCTCGAGGAGGCGGTCCTTCTCGATGCGCTCGTTCTCGATCGCGATGACCCGCTCGCGGTTCTTCTGCGCGACGGCGACCTCGCGGGCCTGGTTCTCCCGCTGCACCCCGAGCTGCTCCTCGGTCTTGAGGAACGCGGACTGCGCGCGCAGCCGCTCCTCCTCCACCACCCGCGCCGTCTCCGCCTCCTCGCGCGCCCGTACGGTCTCGATCTCCCGGCGCTGCTTGATCTCGGCGTCCGCCTGGCGGCGCTCCAGCTCCAGGATGGCCTCGCGGGCGTCGACGTTCTGCCGGGTGATCTCCTTCTCCTCGGTGCGCTGGGCCTCGTTGGTGCGCACGTGCTCCACCGCCGTCAGCTCTGTGATCTTCCTGATGCCCTGCGCGTCGAGGACGTTCGCCGGGTCCAGCTGCGTCAGCGGCGTCTGCTCCAGGTAGTCGATCGCCGCGTCCTCCAGGTGGTAGCCGTTGAGGTCGACGCCGATCAACTCGATGATCTGGTACCGCAGTTCCTCGCGCTTGGTGTAGAGGTCGGTGAAGTCCATCTGCTTGCCGACGGTCTTCAGCGCCTCGGAGAACTTCGCGTGGAAGAGTTCCTGCAGCGTCCTCTGGTCGCTGGCCCGTGCCGTGCCGACCGCCTGGGCGACCTTGATGACGTCCGCGACGGTCTTGTTGACCTTCACGAAGAACGAGATCCGGATGTCGGCCCGGATGTTGTCCCGGCAGATCAGCCCGTCCTTGCCGGCCCGGGTGATCTCGATCGTCTTCACCGAGATGTCCATCACCTCGGCCTTGTGCAGCACCGGCAGCACCACCTGCCCGGTGAAGGTCACGTCGACCCTCCGCAGTTTGGAGACGATCAGCGCCTTGCCCTGCTCCACCTTGCGGAACAGGCGGGAGAGGACGAACAGTGCGGCTGTCGCGACGAGCAGGCAGGCGGCGATGAGCACGCCGAAGCCCACGGTGATGGCGTCCATACGAAGTCCTTGAAGTCTGCGAGGAGTTGACGCCTCGACGGGAGGCGAGACGGCCCGCTCGGCTGCGGGCGGGCGAGATGCGCGTGAGAGCTCGGGCGGCGCGGTGGGACCTGTGGGCGGCTCAGCCGCCGGCGCCGGGACTGCCGGGGTCGTACGGCGCGCTGCCCGGCGCGGCCTGCCGGTGCGGCCCGGGCCGGCTCGGGAACAGCCGGACGAGAGGGGCAGCGCACCTTCGTGTCACCGGCCAGGCTGTCAGTGCGGACAGGGAGAGCAGCGCGACCCTGGCCGCGGCATCACCGGGACCTGACAAGCGTGCCAGGTCCATCAGCACCGTTCCCGTGAGGCTGACGAGCCAGGCGCTCGTGACCACCACGGATCCCGCGACGGCGACCGGCATCCCGCCGAGAGAGCCGACCAACGAGGGGGCGTCGACGTCGAAGTCGCGCACACCGGCGCGGCCCAGCAGGACCAGCAGCCAGAAACCGAGCACGACCACCAGGGCCGAAGTGAAGGTGACGGTGGGGAACCGCGCGGCGGCGCCGACGACCTGTCCCATGTCCTCGCCCCCCGAACCGAGTTCTCGAATGCCCTGTCTCTTCCCCCGCCATCTTGAACCGGTCATGCTCTCGGACGCATTGCCGTGCCCCGGCAGTCTTGACGCCTGCTTGATGCCGGGCGGCGACACATCGCTGCGGGTACCGGACCATGGTTCGGCATGATCAGTTCCGGTCGCGACGGCTCGCTCCCGGCCCCCGTGGCCTGCCCCGGATCTGCCAGTCTTGTTCAGCCTGCAACGCAAAACGCGCCGGCAGAACGCCAAGGACACGGGAGGACGCGTGACAGGGCGGGAGGTTCCCGACGAGTATCTGGAGGGGTATGCCCAGATACTGACCGAGGTGTGTGCGACGGGTCGCCGCCTCACCCGGGACGAGTTGGAGTTCCTGCGGACGCGGGGGGAACGCGCCGCCGAGGCCGGCTTCGGGCTGCGGGCCGTCGTTCGCCGGCACCTGGCCACGGCCCGGGGCATCTGGCCGGTCCTCTCCGCCGCCGCGGGTGATCGCGCGCTCGCCGCCGTCGAGCAGGCGATCGACGCCTTCGCCGAAGGCCACGAGCGAGCACAGCAACTCGCCGTACGGCAGGAGGAGGCGGTGCGCCGGGAATTCATCGACGACCTGCTCTACGGCCGCAGCGATCTGGGCCGCCTGTCCGAACGGGCCGAACGTTTCGGGCTGCTGCTCTCGCGTGCCCACGCCGTCGCCGTCGCTCAGGGTGGCAGGCCGGTCGAGGAGACCGATCCGGCCACGCGGCAGGTGGAGAGTGCCGTGGTGGGCCGGTTCGGCGAGCGGCGCATTCTGCTCACCACCAAGGACGGCCGGCTGATCTGCATCGCGCCAGGGGATCAGGACGACGTGCTGGCGTTCTTCGCCAAGCAGGCGTACGCCGCCACCGAGGGCGGCCAAGTCGCCATCGGGCGCCCGCACCCGGGTGCGGGCGGAGTCGTCCACTCCTACGAAGAGGCCCTCAACGCCCTCGACCTGGCGGCTCGGCTGCAGATCCACGAACCGGTGCTGCGCTCGGCCGACCTTCTCGTCTACCCGGTCCTGACCCGTGACCGGCAGGCCATGGCCGACCTCGTCAGCAACACCCTCGGCCCGCTGCAGAGCGCACGCGGCGGCGCCCGCCCCCTCGTCGAGACGCTCACGGCGTACTTCGACTCCGGCTGCGTCGCCGCCGAGGCGGCCCGGCGCCTGAACCTGAGCGTGCGGGCCTTCACCTACCGTCTGGACCGCATTCACAAGCTCACCGGCGCCGACCCGGGCGATCCCGTCAACCGCTACACCCTGCAGACGGCGGTGATCGGGGCCAGGCTCCTCGGGTGGCCCGAGGACGAGGTGTGACGGCCGGCAGCCCGCTGGGCGAGGTCCGGCCCGCCCGGGTGCGTCAGCCGAGCGCGAAGTAGCGCAGCCACACGTAGCCGAGCGCGAGGGCCACGGTGACGCCCGTGACGACCATGCCGTACTTGGTGAACTGCCAGAAGGAGATGGGCTGGCGGTTGCGTTCGGCGATGCCGAGCACGACGACGTTGGCGCTGGCGCCGATGGCGGTGGCGTTGCCGCCCAGGTCGGCGCCGAGGGCGAGGGCCCACCACATGACGTGGTCGCTGTCGCCGCCCATGTTGTGGACGAGGTCGCTGGTGATGGGGGCCATCGTGGCGACGTAGGGGATGTTGTCGACGATGCCGGACAGGACCGCGGAG
The DNA here is from genome assembly GCF_040782645.1 of Streptomyces sp. HUAS ZL42. Taxonomy (GTDB): domain Bacteria; phylum Actinomycetota; class Actinomycetes; order Streptomycetales; family Streptomycetaceae; genus Streptomyces. Next base: position 5,682,694 of record NZ_CP160403.1, on the reverse strand, counting down.
GCGCTCAGCAGGGTCATGGAGCCGCCGAGCTCGTTGTCGCCGATCGCGTCGGCCAGGCCCTTGGAGATCTCGCCGATCACACCGGTCTCGATCAGGCCGCCGATCATGATGAAGAGGCCGGCGAAGAAGGCCAGAGTGGGCCACTCCACCTCTTGCAGGACCTCGCGGGTCTCGGCCGTGGAGACGGCGATGAGCAGCCCGGCGCCGAGCAGGGCGACGACGCTGGGCTCGTAGTGCAGCACCGGGTGGAGGACGAAGCCCGCGACCACCAGCGCCAGGACGACCAGGCCCTGGACGAGCAGCCGCGGGTCCTTGATCGCCTCGCGTTCCTCCAGCGCCATGATCTCGGCGGCCCGGTCATCGTCGTACACGAAGGACTTGCGGAACATCACCCGGCACAGCGCGAGCAGGGCGATCACCAGGACCAGCACGATCGGTGCCAGGTGGACCAGGAAGGCGTTGAAGGTCAGCCCGGCCCGGCTGGCGATGATGATGTTCGGCGGGTCACCGACCAGGGTCGCCGTGCCACCGATGTTCGACGCCATGACCTCGGCGATCAGGAACGGGGCGACGGGCAGGGCGAGCCGCTCGCAGACCAGCAGCGTGACCGGCGCGATGAGCAGCACCGTGGTGACGTTGTCCAGCAGGGCCGAGGCCACCGCCGTGATCACGACCAGCATGGCCATCACCCGGAACGGCTTCGCCCTGGCCCGCTTCACCGACCAGATCGCCAGGTACTCGAACATGCCGGTCTTCTTCAGCACGCCGACGATCATCATCATGCCCATGAGCAGGAAGATGACGTTCCAGTCGACGCCGCTGTGCTCGGAGTAGAACGCCGACTTGTCGTCGGTCGCGCCGATCGCCAGCATCAGACCCGCGCCACCGAGCGCGACGGCCACGCGGTGGATCTTCTCGCTGATGATCAGGGCGTACGCGCCGACGAAGACGACGACCGCCGCCCAGCTCTGCCAGTCGTTCACGGTCCTCCGAGAAGTCGTTCCATCAGACGGGCGGCCGTGACGGCACCCGTGAGCAGGGTCCGGTGGCCGTCGCGTTCGACGACGGCCACCAACGGAGCGTGGGTGCGGGCCATGAGGGCCGCGATGTGCGTGACGCTCGCGACCGGCCCGACCGTCGGCGGCCGGACGCGGTGTTCGAGGCCCTGGCCGCCGAATCCGGCGGCGAAAACGAGGTCCGCCGGTGCGGACGTGGGCAGGAGCCGTCCCCTGCTCCGCGGTGTGGACACCGCGGAGCAGGACTGTCCGTCGTGGTCGACGACCTCACGCGCCGACACGGTCGGCCTCCTCGGTGGTTCGGGGCGTTTCGTCGGCTCCGGGCACACCGGCGAGGTCCTCGACACGGAACATGCGAGCGATCGGTACGTCGGTGGAGCTGTGCGCGATGATCGACAAGGCGATGCAGACCGCGATGAGGGTGAACGCCCCCTCGGCCTGCGGGATGCCGGACTGCAGCACGAGCAGGCCGTAGACCACCGAGGCGAAGCCCTTCGGGCCGAACCAGGCCGCCACCAGCTTCTCCTTGCGGGAGATCGTCGTGCCGAGCAACGAGAGCAGCAACGAGGCGGGGCGGATGAGGACGATGGCGAGAACCACCGCCAGGTAGCCGCCGAAGGACAGATCACCGAACAGCTGCGGGGTCAGTAGCGCCCCGAACACCAGAAGCGCCGCGAACTTCGCCAGCTCCGCCAACGCCTCGCCGAGCGGTTCGAAGGACGTCTTCGCCTCCGGTGAGACGTGTGCCAGGGCCGCGCCCGCCGAGAAGGCGGCGAGGTAGGGGTTGGCATGGGTGAGGTGGCAGGTCGCGTACAGGATGATCCCGGTGGCCAGCGGCAGCAGCGGCTGCAGTTTCGGCTCCGCGCCCAGCAGCCGGAAGCGTACGAGACCGTTGACCAGCAGGGGCAGTACGACGCCGAAGACCAGGCCGAGCAGCAGCTCGAGCGCGATCCTGCCCGGCGATGCCTCCGCGCTGTGTGCGGTCGGTCCGGCGGCCGCGATCAGCATCAGGACCACAGGCAGGGCGAGCCCGTCGTTGATGCCGCTCTCCACGTTCAGCAGTTGCCGCAGCTTGGCAGGGACTTCGGCGCGCCCGACGATCGCCGACGCGAACACCGGGTCGGTCGGCGCGAGGACCGCTCCGACCAGGAAGGACGTCGTCCAGTCCAGGCCCACCAGGTAATGGGTGACCAGGGCCATGAAGACGAACGCGAGCGGCATGCCCAGGCCAAGGGCGCGAGCCGGGTTCTTCCAGTTGGCGCGCAGCTTGGGCAGGGACACGTGCATGCCGTCGGTGAACAGCACCGCGAACAGCGCCAGGTCGGCTGTGACGGACACGATCTCGCTGTCCGGCGTGATGTGGATCAGCCCGAGGAACCCGTCGCTGACCAGTGCCCCGCCGACCAGGAAGAGGAAGGACGTGGAGAGAACCGTCCGCGCCGCCAGGCCCGAAAGCAGCACCGCCACCAACAGTGCGGCACCGAACACCACCACGAGCACCATGGCGGCCACCCCCGATCGGAAGAGAGACTTGTCCCTTGCTCGCCGACCAGGCTTCCCGGCACACCAGGGGGAACCTTACCTGCCCTTGATGCGTCTCAGACAGATCGCTTACGGGCACCACGGAGCCACCGATGTTGCCGGAACCCGGCAACGCACCCCCGAGATGGCCCGCGCCCTCGTCCGCGAGGAAGGCGCAGCTCGCCACAGTCGGGCAAGGTCCACCGCCCCGAGTGGATGGCCTCAGCTGTCCGACCCTGGCCTCCGGCCAGGCGCGATGCGGTTGAGCCCCGACCGCGTCGGCGATTCGCGCGATGACCGTGCCGAGAGACGCGGCAGCGAACAGCAGCACGATCCGGGCGACATCCGGATGGCCCTGCCAGGCGGGCTCCCCGCGTGGCGCCACGGCGTAGCCGTTGAGGAACAGCCGGCACACCAGGGCGACACCGGGAGCCGCACGAAAGCGGGCGGTCAGGCCGAGCAGCACCGCCGGCCCGCACTGCGCGCCCAGCACGACGGACGAACCGGACAGACCGCCGACCGCACCGAGTACCGCCACCAGCAGGAAGCAGCCGACGAAGGCGGCCGCCCAGACGAAGGGGGTTGGCACCGGCTCCGGCACGGACCTGACGGCGGCGGTGTGCAGTTGTCCGTGCGGCTCCCTGGCCGCCCCGTACCGGCGTGGGGACCGGCTTCGCCCGTTTTCGTGGGGTGCGCCGTCGCATGAGGACGAGGCTGGGGAAGCGGGCCGCGAACCGGTCCTCCCTTGATGCGTTACTGACGCCTTTCGCGTCGACCTTGACGCAGGACTGACGTGAGCCTGCCGGCCCGGAGGCTCCGCGGCCCCTCCAGGACGGCGACGAACAGGGGGGCTAACCCCAGTGCGGAGGCAGGCCCGCCTCCCTAACGTGGGACTCCATGACGGGAATGGAGACCGGGATGGACGCGCGGGACACCGAACTCAAGAAGGAACTCAACGCCACCCTGCAGGCCCGCAGGGAGCTCGGTGAGGAGTACGAGTCCGCACTGGTCGACTCGTTCCTGGAGAAGGTTGACCAGCGCATCGACGGCGCGGTAGAGCGCCGGGTACGTCGGCAGCTGGCCGAGCAGCAGATGGTCGTGGCCCGGGGCTCCCGGTCGTCGAAGGCCACCGACTCCTGGGGCGAGCGCTTCGGCTTCGGCATCGTCTCGCTCGTGCTGGCGATCCCCCTGTCCGCGATCGGCGGCGGAGTCGCCCACCTCCCCGGCCTGCTCGTGGCCTGGGCGGGCATCGTCGGCGTCAACGCGTTCCAGGCCGCCCGCAGCAACCCGGGCCTCTTCCGCGGCCGCCGCAAGGCGTCGCGGGACGGTGAGTGGGAGGACTGACAGGTCCGCAACCACCGGGCTGCCTGCGTCCGCTGTCGTCCCCCGGAAAGAATATGCGCGGGGACCGCCGCACCCCCGTTGCCGGGGGGCGGGACGACGGCGGTCCCCGCGAGGGACGCGGGCCGGGTCAGGGCCGGGCTTGCGCGTCCGTGGCGTCCATGGAGGTCCGGGAGCCGCTCCGGAGGTCCTTGACGCCGTTCGGTTTGCCGGCCCGGGCGGGGAGCCGCTCCCGCCCTGCCGACACCCACTAATGTGCCGGACCCGTGTTAAGCGTGTGCTGCGTGGACGTGACACGCTCGTACCACTTCCGCGAAGTCCACCACTGCGGTGGGCAACCGCAAGTTCGGCGCCGTCACGGGCCGTTCACCGGACGTTTCCCGTCACTTCGCGCCCTTGGCGAGGAAGGCCAGCAGGTCCTGCCGGCTGACCACACCGGTCGGCTTGCCCTCGACGAGGACGATGGCCGCGTCCGCGGTGCCCAGCACCGACATCAGGTCCGCGACCGGTTCACCGGAGCCGACCTGCGGCAGCGGGGCCGACATGTGCTTCTCCAGCGGGTCGTCCAGGGAGGCGGTCCTGCTGAACAGGGCGTCCAGCAGCTCCCGCTCCACGACCGACCCGACGACCTCCGCCGCCATGACGTCGGGGTGACCGGCGCCCGGCTTCACGACCGGCATCTGCGAGACGCCGTACTCGCGCAGCACCTCGATGGCCTGGCCGACGGTTTCGTCCGGGTGCATGTGGACGAGGGACGGCATGGCGCCGTGCTCCTTGTCGTTGAGGACGTCGCCGACGCGCGCGCTCGGGCCCTCGTCCTCGAGGAAGCCGTAGTCGGCCATCCACTCGTCGTTGAAGATCTTGCTGAGGTAGCCGCGCCCGCTGTCCGGAAGGAGGACGACCACGACGTCGTCGGGCCCGAGCCGCTCGGCGACCCGCAGCGCCGCCACGACGGCCATCCCGCAGGAGCCGCCCACCAGCAGGCCCTCCTCCTTGGCCAGCCGGCGGGTCATCTGGAAGGAGTCCTTGTCGGACACGGCGACGATCTCGTCGGCCACGGTCCGGTCGTACGCGGTCGGCCAGAAGTCCTCACCGACACCCTCGACGAGGTACGGCCGCCCGGACCCGCCGGAGTACACGGACCCCTCGGGGTCGGCGCCGACGACCTGGACCCGCCCGTCGCTGACGTCCTTCAGGTAACGGCCGGTCCCGGAGATGGTGCCGCCGGTCCCCACGCCCGCGACGAAATGAGTGATCTTCCCCTCCGTCTGCTCCCACAGCTCGGGGCCGGTGGAGTGGTAGTGGGAGAGCGGGTTGTTGGGGTTGGAGTACTGGTCGGGCTTCCAGGCGCCCGGGGTCTCGCGGACGAGCCGGTCGGAGACGTTGTAGTAGGAGTCGGGGTGCTCGGGGTCCACGGCAGTCGGGCATACGACCACCTCGGCGCCGTAGGCGCGCAGCACGTTGATCTTGTCGGTGCTGACCTTGTCGGGGCACACGAAGATGCACTTGTACCCCTTCTGCTGAGCCACGATCGCGAGCCCGACACCGGTGTTCCCGCTGGTCGGCTCGACGATGGTGCCACCGGGCTTGAGTTCGCCGCTCTGCTCTGCCGCCTCGATCATGCGCAGGGCGATGCGGTCCTTCACGGAGCCGCCCGGGTTGAAGTACTCCACCTTGGCCAGGACGGTCGCCCGGATGCCCTTGGTCACGCTGTTGAGCCTCACCAGCGGGGTGTTGCCGACGAGGCTGATCATCGAGTCGTGGAATTGCACCGTTGTCTCCGGATGCTGCAAAGAAGTGGTCTTAGTGGTTCCGCCAGCCTATGGCCTGTCTGAGGGCCGTGGACGGTCCTTCACTCCCCGTTGGGATTGGGCGACGGTGCGTGCGGGGCAAGGAGTTGATGTACGGCTATAGGAGGTGGCGGCGCGGTATGACGAGCATGTCCAGGGCGCGGGTGGCCCGGCGCATCGCGGCCGGCGCGGCGTTCGGCGGTGGCGGCATCGGCCTGGCGGGGGCGGCGGCCGTCGGCCTGCTGCTGGCCGAGGTCCAGCTGGCCAGGCGCCGGGTGGGAAACGGCGCACAGCCCCACGTGCCGAACGCGGCGGGACTGTACGGCCATGCCTACGACCCCCTCGGAGAACCGCCCCTGCGGCTGACCCTGCTCGGCGACTCCACGGCCGCGGGCCAGGGTGTGCACCGGGCGGGCCAGACACCGGGCGCACTGCTGGCGTCGGGCCTCGCGGCGGTGGCCGAACGCCCGGTGGAGTTCCGCAATGTGGCCCTCCCCGGCGCCCGCTCGGACGACCTGGACCGCCAGGTGGCGCTGGCCCTTTCGGACCCCACCCGGGTACCCGACATCTGCGTGATCATGATCGGGGCGAACGACGTGACACACCGGATGCCGCCCACGACCTCGGTCCGGCACTTGTCGGCGGCGGTACGACGCCTGCGCACGGCCGGTGCGGAGGTCGTCGTGGGCACGTGTCCCGACCTCGGCACGATCGAACCGGTGCAGCAGCCCCTGCGCTGGCTGGCCAGACGTGCCTCCCGCCAGCTGGCGGCCGCCCAGACGATCGGTGTCGTCGAGCAGGGCGGCCGCACCGTGTCGCTGGGCGACCTGCTGGGCCCGGAGTTCGAGGCGAATCCGCGGGAGCTGTTCGGCCCCGACAGCTACCACCCCTCCGCGGAGGGGTATGCGACAGCCGCGATGGCGGTGCTGCCGACGGTCTGCGCGGCGCTGGGCCTCTGGCCGGCGGAGGAGGAACGCCCGGACGTGTCCCGCCGCGAGGGATTCCTGCCGGTGGCGCGGGCTGCGGCGGAGGCGGCGTCGGAGGCGGGCACGGAGGTCGCGGCGGCGATGCCGACGGGGCCGCGGGGGCCGTGGGCACTGCTGAAGCGGCGGCGTCGTCGCAGGGTGCCGGAGTCGGAGCCGACGCCTGTGACTCGCTCACCGTGAGCTGCATCCGAAGCATGGGGGCTCCAGAAGTGGTGACCCTCGAGGGTGACCCTTCATTCCAACCGAGTCGGGTGGTGGGTGGGCGAAGGCCGGGGTCCAGGGGCGGAGCCTGGCGGGGTCTGGGGCGGAGCCCCAGGGACCGTCACCCCGGCCAAGCCGCACCACCCTCGGCTCAACCGCCGGAGGCCCAAGCAAGCGCTTAGAAAACTGCGGTCAGGGTCACATCGCGATACCCGTGACCGAGACCATACGTACGGGTAACTTCCCAGACAGCTGCCCCCGTCCAACGATCCCCGTACGCCAATGGAGCCGTGATGCCCGAAGCCGTGATCGTCTCGACCGCCCGCTCCCCCATCGGCCGCGCCTTCAAGGGCTCGCTCAAAGACCTGCGCCCGGACGACCTCACCGCCACGATCATCCAGGCCGCCCTTGCCAAGGTCCCGGAGCTGGACCCGAAGGACATCGAGGACCTGATGCTCGGCTGCGGCCTCCCCGGCGGCGAGCAGGGCAACAACCTCGGCCGGATCGTCGCCGTACAGATGGGGATGGACCACCTCCCCGGCTGCACGATCACCCGCTACTGTTCCTCCTCACTGCAGACGAGCCGCATGGCCCTGCACGCCATCAAGGCCGGCGAGGGCGACGTCTTCATCTCGGCCGGCGTCGAGATGGTCTCCCGGTACGTCAAGGGGAACTCCGACAGCCTTCCCGACACGCACAACCCCCTCTTCGCCGAGGCGGAGGCCCGCACCGCCGCCGTCGCCGAGCAGGAGGGGACCACGTGGCACGACCCGCGTGAGGACGGCCTCGTCCCCGACCCGTACATCGCGATGGGCCAGACCGCCGAGAACCTGGCCCGCATCAAGGGCGTGACGCGCCAGGACATGGACGAGTTCGGCGTCCGCTCGCAGAACCTCGCCGAGGAAGCCATCAAGAACGGCTTCTGGGAGCGGGAGATCACCCCGGTGACGCTGCCCGACGGAACGGTCGTCTCCAAGGACGACGGCCCCCGCCCCGGCGTCACCCTGGAGGGCGTCGCCGGCCTCAAGCCGGTCTTCCGCCCCGACGGCCTGGTCACCGCGGGCAACTGCTGCCCCCTCAACGACGGCGCCGCCGCGGTCGTCATCATGTCCGACACCAAGGCCCGCGAACTCGGCCTCACCCCGCTCGCCCGCATCGTGTCGACCGGCGTCTCCGGCCTCTCGCCCGAGATCATGGGTCTCGGCCCGGTCGAGGCGAGCAACCAGGCCCTCCGCCGCGCCGGCCTCACCATCGACGACATCGACCTCGTCGAGATCAACGAGGCCTTCGCCGCCCAGGTGATCCCGTCCTACCGCGACCTCGGCATCGACATCGACAAGCTGAACGTCAACGGCGGCGCCATCGCCGTGGGACACCCCTTCGGCATGACGGGCGCCCGGATCACCGGCACGCTCATCAACTCGCTCCAGTTCCACGACAAGCAGTTCGGCCTGGAGACGATGTGCGTCGGCGGCGGCCAGGGCATGGCGATGGTCATCGAGCGTCTGAGCTGATTCCGAGAGCCCCTCGGTAACCGTCACGGCACTCACCGTGACCCAACGGCCCAGAGTCCGGGAAACCACTGGGCTCTGGGCCGATTTGTGATCCAATCTCCCCCAGGATGTGACGTATCTCCCTCACCTTAGGGATTTACGCAGCTCAGAGCCGTTTCAGCAGCGAACCCAGACCCAAAGCCCTGTCTGTTTAGTGACGTTACGGACTGACAGCTGGATGGTCCGCCCTTCAAGCTGATGTAGGAAGTCGGGGGTCGACTTTAAACCGGGAGTACGTCAGTGAGCGCCATGCCGATCGCCTTGCTGGTCACCACGGCCGCCACGGGCGCCGTGGGCGTCGCCGTCCTGCGCACCCTCGTGCTGCTGCGCCGGCAGGTCGCGGCCCTGCACAAGCAGCTGGCCGAGAACCAGGCCGCCGCGACGCGCGGTCTCGTCCCCGCGGCCCGCAGCACAGCCGACACCGATGAGATACGTGCCGCGGTCGCCGAGGCACTCGCCGAGGAACGGGAGCGTGAGCTGGCAGAGGCGCGCGCGTTCTGGGCCGCCCAGGAGACCCGTGACGCCTCCGACGCACCGTCTCTGCTGGGCTTGCCGGACAGCGAGCTGTTCCTGCCCCGTCAGGCCGATTTCACGGGTCTGGAGTCCCTCGAGCCGGTGACCGAGCCGACCGCCGACACCGACGAGTTCGCCGGGGAGTCCCCGGAACTGGCCGCGGCACGCCGCCGCCACCCCTCCCACCCCGACTTCGTCCCGGTCCAGTCACCTGCCGTGAACGACCACGAGCGCACGGTCGCCACCCTCGAGGAACTGGCCGTCTCCCGCGTCGAGCTGACCGACGTCCGGCCGGGCCCCCTCGGCACCCTCGACGTCTACGTCTTCGCCGACGGCACGACCCTCTGCATGACCCCGGGCCACCGCGAAACGGCGGAACGCCTCTCCCGATCCCTGGCAGCAGGCGAAACCCCGGTCCTGCTGGGCGGCTCAGGAGTCTCGGGCGCGTACACCCTGACGTTCGCGTGCGGGGAAGAGAACGTCTACATCCTGGCCGACAGGGTCATAGCGTCCCTGTAGGAGGGGCGCAGCTGCAACAAGCGGGGCAACCGCAGCCAACCAGGGGCGCGGGGAACGGCGCGACCAGCCACGACGACCCCGCAGCCGCCAAAGAGCCTCAGACCCCCGCCCGCTTCTGCGCCTCCTCCACCAACCCCACCGCTTCGGCCACCTCATCCTCACTGCGCAGCACAACCGCCAAGTCGTGTGCCGCAACGGTGACTTGGTCGGCCGCCGCGAACATCCCCGCGTCCGGCATCTCCCGCGGCTCACTCTCAGGATCCTCGATCCGCTGGGCACGCAGTGCCAAATCCCTGGCCAGCCGCAAAGCCTCAGTGGCGGCGCCCCGCTGCAAGCGCGACTGCGGCGCGGCCCGCAACCGGTCGGCGAAGTGATCCACGGCTCGGGTCAGAGGCGTCGTATCAACCACGCCGCGAGACTACGCGTCGCAACAGGGCTGTTGCCAATACGCGAACGCTCAGGCACCGTGAGCTGAAGGACCGGCTTACACCCCATGCGTCCGGAGGCGCCGATGTCCCAAGTCTTCTCCGAGGAGACCCATCGCAACCTGCTCGCCCGCATCCCCCATTGCACCGGTCGTGAAGTGTCCGACTGGCTGCGCACCGTCGAAGAAGGCCCCGCTCTCTTCCGCTTCGAGGAGAAGGTCAGCTGGCTCCGCCACGAGCACGACCTCGCGTACGGCCACGCCAAGGCGATCATTCACGAGTACGACCTTAGGAGGGCCGCGCGCAAACTGCTCTAGGCGCGCACTGTCTGGACGACGAAGGGCCCCGGGAGATCCCGGGGCCCTTCCACGCGCTTACCGCCCGCGCTAGTCGTTGCTGTTGAGGATCGCGATGAGCCTCAGGAACTCGAGGTAGATCCACACCAGCGTCAGCGTGAGGCCGAAGGCCGCGAGCCATGCCTCCTCGCGCGGGGCGCCGTAGGCAAGGCCGTCCTCGACCTGCTTGAAGTCCAGGGCGAGGAAGCAGGCACCGAGGATGACGCCGATGATGCCGAACACGACGCCGAGCGCGCCGCTGCGGAAGCCGAGGCCGTCACCGCCGCCGAAGACCGCGAACAGCAGGTTCACCGTCATCAGCAGGATGAAGCCGAGGGCGGCCGCCATCACGAAGCCGTAGAAGCGGCGGTTGACGCGGATCCAGCCGGCCTTGTACGCCACAAGGACCGCGGCGAAGACAGCCATGGTCCCGAGCACGGCCTGCATGGCCGCGCCGTCGGCGATGCGGTTGTCGACGACGCTGGAGACGACGCCGAGGAAGACGCCCTCGAACGCCGCGTACGTCAGGATCAGAGCCGGTGCGGGCCGGCGCTTGAAGGACTGCACGAACGCCAGCACCATCGCGATCAGCGCGGCGCCGATCCCGATGCCGTACGAACGGCTGATGTTGGCGTCGTCGACCGGCAGCAGCGCCCAGGCGAGCGCGGCCGTCACGATCAGGACACCGAGGGTGGAGGCGGTCCGCGTGACGACGTCGTCCATCGTCATCCGGCCGGCGGTGGTGACCGGAGCCTGGGGGGCGCCGTACTGCAGGTCCTGCTGCGCGTAAGGGTTCTGCGCGTAGGGGTTGCCGGCCGGCTGGGCATACGGGTTGCCCTGCGTGCCGACAGCGGGGCCCCCGGCCTGCGGCGCGGCGTTGAAGCCCGCGTAGCCGTTGTCGCGGCTGAACCCCCGTCGCGAGAAGACCGGGTTTCTGCTCCTCATCTCACTCCTCCATGGCCACCGTGCGCAGCCTTGGCTCAAGAGTAATGGAAAGGCAAAGGATTGACCCTAATACCTGCGGAGGATCTTTCCCTCGCCATGCTGCGCAACACGCTACGCGGGTCCGTGATTCCCGGTAGCGGAGGGTCCCATTCATGACGAACCTGCGACATGGCCGGAACCCGTCGGAGATCAGCTCATTACGCCGTCCGTGTCGTCACCCGAGCGGGAACCCGGTGTAAGCCTCGGCCAGGTCGGTCTCGGCCGCGCGGGAGGACGTGATCCGCTCCAGGCGGGCCAGCTGGAGGCGGTCCTCGAAGGGGGTGGCGTCGGGGGCGGAGTGCAGGAGGGTCGTCATGTCGTACGAGAACCGTTCGGCCTGCCAGATCCGGCGCAGGCAGCTCGCCGAGTAGGCGTCCAGCAGCTCCGCCGAGCCGGTCTCCTTCTCGTACGCCAGCGCCCGCGCGAAGGTGACGACGTCCCCCACGGCGAGGTTCAGGCCCTTGGCGCCCGTGGGCGGCACGATGTGCGCCGCGTCGCCGGCCAGGAACAGACGGCCGTGGCGCATGGGCTCGTGGACGTAGGAGCGCATGGGGGTGACCGACTTCTGGGTGATCGGCCCGCGCTCCAGCCGCCAGTCGTCGGTCGTCTCGAACCGCCGCTCCAGCTCGTCCCAGATCTCCTCGTCGCCCCACTGCCCGGCGTCCGTGCCCTCGGGCACCTGGAGGTAGAGGCGGGAGACGGACGGGGAGCGCATGGAGAGCAGGGCGAAGCCGCGGTCGTGGCGGGCGTAGACGAGCTCGTCGTGCGAGGGCGGCACGTCGGCGAGGATGCCGAGCCAGCCGAAGGGGTACGTCCGTTCGAAGACCCGGGTGAGCTCCGCGGGGATCGCCTTGCGGGCCACGCCCCAGAAGCCGTCGCAGCCGACGACGTAGTCGCACTCCAGGACGTCCTCGCCGCCCTCGTGCCGGAAACGGACCCGCGGGCTTTCGGTGTCCGCGCCCTCGACGGCCAGCGCCTCCGCCTCGAACAGCAGGGGCCCGCCCTCCTTGAGCTGGAGGGCGATGAGGTCCTTGCAGACCTCGGTCTGGGCGTAGACCATCACGGACCGCCCGCCGGTGAGAGCGGGGAAGTCGACGCGGTGGCGGCGCCGGTCGAACCGCAGCTCGATGCCGTCGTGACGCAGCCCCTCCCGGTCCATGCGCTCCCCGGCGCCGGCCGCGCGCAGCACGTCCACCGTCCCCTGCTCCAGGATCCCGGCCCGCTGCCGCTGCTCGACGTAGGAGCGGTCGCGGCTCTCCAGAACGACCGAGTCGATGCCTGCGTTGTGGAGGAGCCGGGCGAGGAGGAGGCCGGCCGGTCCGGCGCCGATGATTCCGACGGTGGTGCGCATCGCACGTCCCTTCACTTCACTCTTGTTCGTCTGGTGAAATTTTGTTCACGTTCCTTTCATGCGAGTTTCCGGCCGGGTGGGGCTGCTGTCAATGGGGCGGGGCGCGAACGCCCCCGACACCCCGCCCGCGCACGCCGTACGGCCTGCGCCGTTCGGGTGATCGGACGGCCTCGCACCTTTCAGGATGAATATGCACCTTGACAGAGTTTGGGCGATCATTCGGAAAGGTGGCACTCCATGGCCGGATTCGCCCAGTCCTTGTCGAGAAGAACCGCGGTCGCCCTTGCCGCGACAGGACTGATCTGCACCGCCCTCGCAGGTCTCCCGGAGACAGCCGACGCGGCAGTCGCCCAGAAGGGCCCCGCGCTGTTCGACGACTTCAACTACGCCGCCCACACGGATCCGCTGCTCTCCCAGCACGGCTGGACCCTGAGGTCCGCTCCGGGCGGGCCAGGTGTGCGGGGCGCCCGGTGGAAGCCGCAGAACATCACCTTCGCCACCCAGTCCGGCAACTCGATCATGAACATGCGCGCCGGCACCAACGGCACGGCGGACGGCACGGAAGAGACCGAGATCTACACTCGGCCCAAGTTCCACCGCGGCACCTACGCCGCCCGGGTCCGCTTCAACGACGTCCCGGTGTACGGACCCGACGGCGACCGCATGGTGCAGACGTTCTTCAGCCTCTCGCCGCAGGTCGTGTCGACAGACCCCGCGTACAGCGAAATCGGCTTCGAGTACGTGCCCAACGGCGGGTTCGGGATCCGCGACAGCGCTCTGCTGGCCACCTCCTGGGAGACCTACTCGGAGGAGGATCCGGCCGCGACGGTCTACATCTCCACCCAGGAGCGCCGCAGTTTCGCCGGCTGGCACGACCTGGTCGTCACGGTCGACACCCAGAGGGTGGAGTACTACGTCGACGGGAGGCTGTTCGCGACGCACACGGAGCCGTACCTGCCCGAGTCGCCGATGTCGATCCGCTTCAGCCACTGGCTGATCAACCTGTGGGGCATCAGGAAGTCGCGCGCCTACGACGAGCAGGTCGACTACGTGTACTTCGCCAAGGACCAGGTGCTGACGCCGACCCAGGTGCAGGCCGCCGTCTCCGACTACCGGGTGCGGAAGGTGACCTTCGAGGACACCGTCTGACGCCCACGGGCCGTCAGGAAGGGGACGCCGCGCCGTCCGTCTCGGTGATCGGCAGCCGGGCGGTGATGGTGGTGCCCTGGCCCTCCTCGGAGTGCACGTACATGTCACCCCCGTGGTTGGCCACGATGGTGCGGACGATCGTCAGCCCCAGACCGGTGCCCGGGATGGCCGCGTCGGTGGCGTTCGAGGCGCGGAAGAACCGGGTGAAGAGCTTCTCCTGCTCTTTCGCGGGGATGCCGATCCCGGTGTCGCTCACGCTCAGGACCGCCTCGCCGTCCTGCCGGTCGGCCCGGACGCTGACCGTTCCGCCCTGCGGGGTGAACTTCACCGCGTTGGACAGCAGGTTCATCAGCACCCGGTCCAGTTGTTCGCCGTCCCCCTCCAGCACCAGTGGCCGTTCGGGACAGTGCGTCTCCAGGGTGACCGAGGCGGCCTCGGCGGTCGGCTTCATCGCGTCGGCCGCCGAGGCCACCAGGCGGCGCAGATCGATCGGTTCCCGCTTGGAGCTGAACGCCCCCGACTCGATGCGCGAGAGGGTCAGCAGATCCTCGATCAGCGCCCGCAGCCGGTTGGCGTTGCGGTCGACGACGTCCAGCATGCGCCGCTGGGGCGGGGACAGCGGACCGGTGTCCTCGTCCTTCAGCAGCTCGATGTATCCCACGATGCTGGTCAGCGGGGTGCGCAGCTCGTGGGAGACGGTGGACAGGAAGTCGCTCTTGGCCTTGTCCAGGGCGCGCAGCTTCTCCACCAACGTCGTCTCCTGCTCGTAGAGCAGGGCGGTGTGCAGCGCCCTGCCGACGCCACTGGCCATGGACTCGGCGATCTCGATGTCCACCGGACGCCAGGGGTGGTCGGCGCTGGTGCGGGCGAGGGACACGGCGCCGATCGGCTCCTCCCCCACCCCGATGGGGGTGATCACCGCGGAGTCCAGACCCAGCGCCGCCGCGGCGGCGCGGTTCTCCGTCGGCATGCCGGTGCTCCCGAAGGACCCGGGAGCACCGGGCATCGGCCTGGTGTCGGACACGTACCGGGGCAGGTCGGTGGCCAGCCAGACCGCTCCCCGCCGGTAGTGGTCGCGGACCACGTCCGCGGGAAGTGAGGGGATCGCCTTCGCCTCGGCCTCGGGCAGCAGGCCCCGTTCCCTGGACCACACACGGGCCACGGGGAACTGCGCACCGTCCTCCTCGGCGAGCAGGACGAAGACGTAGTCGGCGTCGAGGGCCTCGCCGATGCCGCTGCACGCCGTGTCGAGGACGTAGTCGACGTCCAGGCGATCCCTGATCCGGATGCCGGTCTGCCGCGCCAGGTCCGACAACCGCCGCCGCTCCTCCTCGGCGTCCCGCAGCCGGTCGCCCTCGTCGGCGAGCAGGTTGACCGACCTGGCCACCGCCCGGATCTCCTGCGGCCCTCTCTCCTCGGCCCGTGCCTCGTGGTCCCCGGCGGCGAGCCGGCCGAGGGTGTGTTCGGCACTGTGGAGCGGGTGGGTCAGGGCGCGGGTGGTGCGCACCGCCGTCCAGACGGCGACGGCCACGGCCAGGGCGGCCAGCACGCCGGTCGCCACGATGGTGCCGTCGAGCTGCGCGTCGGCACGGCCTCCCGTCCGGTCGACCTGGCCGGACAGCCTGGTCTCCAGGGCGCGGTTGGTGACCTCGAACCTGTCGAACAGGACCGTGGTCTGCCGGGTGAGGCGGGCGGCCTCGTCGCTTCTGGGGGCGACGCGGGCCTGCTGGTCGGCGACGCGGACGTAGGCCGCGAGTTCCCGGGCCTGCGTCGCGAGGCTGCGGTCGGCCGCCGCGTCGCCATGAGCGCGGGCGCTCGCGAGAACGGCGGGCCAACGGCTGCGGGACTCGAAGTACCCGTCCAGTTGCTTCAGGTCGCCGGTGATCAGGTATCCGCGCATCGAACGCTGCATGTGGACGCTCTCGTCGCGCAGCCGCACGGTGTCGGCCAAGGTCGGCGCCAGCCGGTCGCCGGCCCTTTCGTGGGTCGAGTGCGTGAGCAGGGAACCGGTCAGCGCGCCCGCTCCCACCAGCAGGATGAGCCCGGTCAGCAGTCCGAATGCCCAGCCGAGCCGACGTCCGACACTGTCCCCCTCCCGTCCTCCACCGGCTCTCATACACGATCACCTCCGCCCTTCTTCGCCTCCGCGACCGGGTCGAATCCGCTGCGCGTCATCGAGCCCCACACCTGGGGTGCGCGGTGCAGCGCGTCCCACATGCCGCGCAGCCGCCACCAGGCCGTCAGCTGGCGGTATCCGAGGTTCTCTGCGATCGCCCCGACGAGCGCGCCCCAGACGTCCCGCCAGTGGGCGAAGCGGTGGAAGGCGTACTCCTCCGCCGCGACGGACACCAGGCTCACCACCATGGAGTAGCCGTACGCGGCGAGCAGGAAGCGCCACAGGAAGCCGACGTCCACCGAGCCGAGCAGGACGCCCAGCGGCACCAGGACCAGACCGGACAGCTCCACGAGCGGGGCCAGCAGTTCGAAGACCACGTAGAACGGCAGCGCCAGCAGCCCGATCCGGCCGTAGCGGGGGTTGCCGATCATGCGGCGGTGCTTGAGCAGGATCTCCGAAAGACCGCGGTGCCACCGCCTTCGCTGGCGCGCCAGGACCCGGATCTTCGAGGGCGCCTCACTCCAGGAGATGGGCTCGCTGACGAACACGATGCGGTAGTCGCGGCCCTGCTCGCGCTGATGCCGGTGGAGGCGGATCACCAGCTCGGCGTCCTCGCCGATGCAGTCGGCGTCCATGCCGCCCGCCGCCACGACCGCGTCCCGGCGGAAGAGCCCGAAGGCGCCGGCGATGACGAGCAGGCCGCCGATCTTGGACCAGCCGGTGCGGCCGAGCATGAAGGCGCGCAGGTACTCGACCACCTGGATACGTCCCAGCAGGTCGGAGGGGACGTGAGGCTCGACCACACGGCCGGCCACGACGGTGCAGCCGTTGGCCAGACCGACCACACCGCCCGTGGCGACCACCCGCATCGGGTCGTCGCTGAACGGTTTGGCCACCGCGAGCAGCGCCTCCGAGTCGAGGATCGAGTCGGCGTCCACCATGCACAGCAGCGGATAGCGCGCCAGGTTGATCCCGACGTTGAGTGCGTCGGCCTTGCCGCCGTTCTCCTTGCGGGCGACCACCAGCGGCACCGGCCCGCCCCTGGGCAGGTGCACCGAGGTCACCGCGCCGCGCACCGGAACGTCGGCGGGCACCACGCGTTCCACCTCGACGAGGTCGAACGCGTCGCACAGTGCCTCCAGCGTCCCGTCCGTGGAGCCGTCGTCCACGACGACGACCTCGAAGACGGGATAGCGCAGGAGCAACATCGCCCGTACGGCTTCGGTGATGCCCGCCGCTTCGTTGTGCGCGGGCATGATCAGGGACACCGGCGGGGTGAAGGGGCTGGTGGAGGCGTCGTCGTACCCGGCGAATGGCGCCCGTCGGGACCTTCTGACGAACTCCGTGAGCGCGAGGAGGATCAGCAGGAGATAGCCGGTGTTGATGATCAGGAAGTACCAGATGATCACGTCGTCGCACACGGAGACCACCGAGCGCGCCACGCTGCTCAGCCACGCCAGCGGCCCCTCGGCCGCCACGGTCAGCACGGTGGCGTCCTGCGCCGGGCCGTCGCTGCGACGGCGTGGACCGCGTTCACATCGCCACCTCCACCCGGACGTCGAGGATCGAGCCCGCGACAGCCGATTCGGCGAGCGCCGACCTGGCCTGGGCGGCGGCCGGCTGGTCCGGCCGGTCCTCGGCGGCCGCCCGCAGCGCCGTCTCTCCGGCCGGTCCGAGCCTCAGCAGCGAGCGGGCCGCGGTGGCCGCCACCCGCGGCTCGGAGTCGCCGAGGAGGTCCTGCAGCCGGGGTGTCGCGGCGACGGCGCCCAGCGTCCCGAGCGCTCCGGTGGCCACGATGCGCAGGGCCGTCGGCCGGCCGGGGCCGACGGCGGCCAGCAGGGGTTGCAGGCCGTCGGGCATCCCCAGCCTGCCCAGGGCGCGGGCGGCCTTGATCCGTACCTCGGGATGGGGATCCTCGGCCAGGGCGCGGACGATCCCGGGTGTCTGGGGGACCCCGCCGCTTGCCCCGAGGACCTCGATCGCCACGGCCCTGACGAGCGGCTCGGGATGGTCCATGCCGGCCGCGACGCTGCGCAGCGTCTGCGCCCCGAAGGACGTCAGTGCCCGGGTGACCACGGCGGGCGGCACGTTCCGCGGCCCGTGAAGGGCCTCCAGCAGAGCAGGTACGGCCGACGGCTCCCCTATGCGGCCCAGCGCCCGCGCGGCGACCAGCCGCACCTCGGCGTCGCGGTCGGCGAGCAGACGGCACAGCGCGGGGACCGCGGGGCGGTGGCGGAGCCGGCCGAGTGTCTCCGCGGCCCGGCCCCTGCGGGGCGCGCTGCGGGCGTCCAGTTCCGCCTCGGCGTCAGCGGCGGCCCCCCGCAGTCCGTAGAGGCGGACGAGCACGGTGCGGGCCGCGCCGTCGACCTTGCCGAGCATCTCCGCCACGGTCGGCTCCAGGGCGGCCCAGGTCCGCCGGTCGAGCGCCGCGAACCGGCTCAGCAGCTCGTCCTGTTCGTCCTCCTCCGCGCAGAGCAGCTCCAGCAGCAGGGGCCGTACCGGGGCCGCGATCCGCTCTCGTCCGCGCTGCCTGAGCCTGCGGGTGCCGCGCAGACCCGCGATCAGCAGGCCCAGCACCGGGACGGCGGCCATGAGGCACAGCAGTACCCCGGTGACGACGTCTGTGGTGATCACCGTCGGACCCTGGTCAGCACCGCCTGGACCCGGCTGGACAGCTCCCGCGGGCTGAACGGCTTGATGATGTAGTCGTCGGCACCCGCCGCGAACCCGACCTCGACGTCCCCTTCCTGGGACCGTGCGGTGATCATGATCACGGGGAGTGTCGCGGTCTCCGGCTCCGACCGGAGCTCCCGGCAGACGTCCAGGCCCGACATCCCGGGCATCCGTATGTCGAGCAGCGCCAGGTCCGGCAGCTCCTCGCGCACGGCTCGCAGCGCGGCCATGCCGTCCTCCACGGCCGTGACCTGGTGGCCGCTCTGGGTCAGCTTGAACGCGACCAGGTCCCGTATGTCGGCGTCGTCGTCGGCTATCAGGACACGAGCCATCACTCCTCCTGGGAAGCGGAACTGCGGTAGGAGTCGAGGAGGCGCGCCACCGTCGACTGCCGGAACGGCTTGGCCAGCAGCGCGTCCGTCGAGAGCCCGACGAGGTCCTGGGTGTCGAGCACGGACGACACGACGAGGTGGCACCCCTTCGTCCGCTCGTCCGCCCGCAGTCTCCTGATGACCTCCCGCCCGTCGATGCCGGGCAGCCGCACATCGATGATCACCATGTCCGGGGGTCCGGCGAAGGCGATGTCGAGCCCCGCTTCCCCCGAGTCCACGACGGTCACACGGCATCCCATTCCGCTGAGGTGCCGCTCCAGCAGGGCGCTGACGTCCGGGTCGTCCTCGATCACAAGTACGCGCGGAGAGTCCATGACCGTCCTGTCCACGAAGTCGGGACCATCTATCACAAGATAGGATCAAGAGTTGGACGTCGCCACATATGCCTCATCCGTACCAGGCCCGGCAGGGAGGCAAGCGGGGAAGGGACGCGACGCCCCGCAGAGAAGGCCCGGAACGACCGTGCTGGGCGTCGTCGTCAGGCCGGGGCCACTTCCGGGGCAACCCCCAGGGTGGCCGCGCCCTGCCGTTGCAGGTGCGGGATGTGCCCGGAACCGGACTTGAACCGGTACGCCCGCGAGGGGCAGCGAGGTTTAAGCTCGCCGTGTCTGCATTCCACCATCCGGGCAGGCCATGGGCTCCGCGTCGAGGTTCCGAGCCTATCGGGAGGCATCCCCCGAACAGCGGCCGGGCGGACCGATGTTGTCTTATTTTATTGACGTCTGAGGGAGCATCAGCCTCCGGAACGGGCCATCCGCACTTGCCAATAGCCTTGCGTGCGGCCGCCGGAGGCGTATGCGGAATGACGGAATTTCACCGCCCGAACGAGGGGACTCCACCCGTTCTCGACACGATCACCCCCAAGGGCGGTCGTCATCCCCAGGTATGACGCGGCAGCGCACAGTCCGACCCCAGGCTGTCCCCGGAACCGGAACAGCGGCTGACTACACGGCGGCACACGGCCGAGACGATGGAACACGTCCCCGGAACACACCGTCGTCCCACAGGAGCGCCTTCTCGTGACCACCGCATCCATCGCCGGCCGGACCACCGCCGTGGCCGCGCGCGCCACGGATCTGTCGAAGATCTACGGACAGGGCGAGACCCAGGTGGTCGCCCTCGACCGGGTCTCCGTCGACTTCCGGCAGGCCGAGTTCACGGCGATCATGGGCCCGTCCGGATCAGGCAAGTCCACGCTGATGCACTGCGTGGCCGGCCTGGACACGTTCTCCTCCGGCTCGGCGCGCATCGGCGACACCGAGCTGGGCTCCCTGAAGGACAAGCAGCTCACCAAGTTGCGCCGGGACAAGATCGGTTTCATCTTCCAGGCGTTCAACCTGCTGCCGACTCTGACGGCTCTGGAGAACATCACCCTCCCGATGGACATCGCGGGCCGCAGGCCGGACAAGCAGTGGCTGGACAGCGTGATCCAGATGCTGGGTCTCTCGGGGCGGCTCAGCCACCGGCCGGCGCAGCTCTCCGGCGGTCAGCAGCAGCGCGTGGCCGTGGCCCGCGCCCTGGCCTCCAGGCCCGACATCATCTTCGGCGACGAGCCGACCGGAAACCTCGACTCGCGCTCAGGCGCCGAGGTCCTCGGCTTCCTGCGCAACTCCGTACGGGAGTTGGGGCAGACGGTGGTGATGGTGACCCACGACCCGGTGGCCGCGGCGTACGCGGACCGCGTGGTGTTCCTCGCGGACGGGCGGATCGTCGACGAGGTGTACGGGCCGACGGCGGACTCCGTCCTCGACACCATGAAGCAGTTCGACGCCAAGGGCCGCACCAGCTGACGCCCCCTCACCTCGCCCGACTGGACAGAGACATACCCATGTTCCGTACCGCCTTGCGCAACGTACTCGCGCACAAGGCCCGGCTCCTCATGACCGTGCTCGCCGTGATGCTCGGCGTCGCGTTCGTGTCGGGGACCCTGGTCTTCACCAACACCATCTCCGACGCCTACCAGACGAGCTCCGCCAAGGGCTTCGACCAGGTCGACGTCGCCGTGACGCCCAAGTCCCAGGAGGACGAGGGCGACACGATCGGCAAGACCCCCGAGCTGACGCAAGCGCTGCTCGAGGACAGCGCGAAGGTCCCTGGAGCGGCGAACGCCATCGGCGTCGTCAGCGGCTTCACCGCCATCGCCGACAAGGACGGCAAGCTCATCGGCGA
Organism: Streptomyces sp. HUAS ZL42; assembly: GCF_040782645.1. Taxonomy (GTDB): domain Bacteria; phylum Actinomycetota; class Actinomycetes; order Streptomycetales; family Streptomycetaceae; genus Streptomyces. The sequence continues at coordinate 5,661,660 of NZ_CP160403.1, read as the reverse complement.
CGGATTCCAGTCGCAGGGCGGCAACTACTGGGGCGACAAGGACCCGCGGTACCCGCTGAAGTCCGGCACGGCGCCGCACGGCGCGGACGAGGTCGCCATCGACTCGGAGACCGCGAGGCGCGCCGGGTACGAGGTCGGCGACACCGTGCGGATCTCGGTCGACGGCCCCGTCCTCTCCCCGAAGATCACCGGCATCTTCACCACCGACGACGGCAATGTCGCGGCCGGCGGCAGCCTCACGCTGTTCGACACGGCGACCGCGCAGAAGCTGTTCGGCAAGGCGGGCACGTACTACGAGATCGACGTGGCGGCGAAGTCCGGTGTCACGCAGGCCGCCCTGAAGGCCGAACTGGACAAGGCGCTGCCGAAGGACCTCACGGAGACCACCACCGGCAAGCAGCTCGCCGACGACCAGGCGCAGCAGATCGCCTCCGGCATGAGCGGCCTCCGGCAGGGACTGCTGGTCTTCGCGGGCATCGCGCTCTTCGTCGGCACGTTCATCATCGCCAACACGTTCACCATGCTGGTCGCCCAGCGCACCAAGGAGCTGGCGCTGCTGCGGGCGGTCGGCGCCTCCCGCCGGCAGGTCACGCGGTCGGTGCTGATCGAGGCGTTCGTGGTCGGCACGGTCGCCGGTGTGACGGGTCTGGTCGCCGGCATCGGCATCGGGGCGGGGCTGCGCTCCCTCATGGGCACGCTGGGGGCCACGGTCCCGGACGGACCGCTGGTGATCACCCCCGGCACGGTCGCCGCCGCCCTCGCCGTCGGCATCGTCATCACCATGCTGGCCGCGTGGCTGCCCGGCCGCCGGGCCGCGAAGATCCCGCCGGTCGCCGCGATGAGCAGCGTGCACGCGAAGGCGACGACGAAGTCGCTGGTCCTGCGCAACACACTCGGCGCGCTGTTCAGTGCCGCGGGCGTCGCCGTCGTCCTGGCGGCCACGACGATGAGCGGCTCGGACGGACAGGCCCCCATGGGCCTCGGCGCGGTCCTGCTGATCATCGGCGTGTTCATCCTGACCCCGCTGCTGTCCCGCCCGCTGATCGCGGCCGCGGCCCCGGTGCTGCGCGTGTTCGGCGTCTCCGGGAAGCTGGCCCGCCAGAACTCGGTCCGCAACCCGCGGCGTACGGCCGCCACGGCCTCCGCGCTGATGATCGGCCTGACGCTGATCACCGGCATGACGGTGATGGCGGGCAGTCTGCAGAAGTCGATCGACAAGATGGCGACGGCGGCGATCAGGGCCGACTACGTGGTCTCCATGGCGAACCGCCACGAACTCTCGCCGGACGTCGAGAAGAAGCTGCAGCAGGTCGACGGCGTCACCGCCACCAGCCCGCTGCGCAACGCGGCCTCCCGCATCGACGGGCAGACCGAGTACCTGACCGGCGTCAACGGAGGCGTGATCGGCGAGCTGACCGACCTGAAGGTCGACGAGGGCTCCTTCAAGGTCGGCGGTACGCAGGTCGTCGTGGACCACGACACCGCCAAGGCGCACGGCTGGAAGGCGGGTTCGGCCTTCACGGTGGCGTACGAGGACGGCAGGAAGCAGCGGCTGACGGTCGCCGGCGTCTACGAGGGCAACGAGCTGATCACCGGCATCATGCTCGACACCGCCACCCTTGCCCCGCACCAGACGGACCCGGCGGACATGCAGGTCATGGTCAAGACGTCCGGCGGCGCGTCGAGCGAGACGAAGGACCGTCTGGAGAAGGCGCTGGGCTCCAACCCGGCCATCCAGGTCCAGGACAAGAAGGACCTCTCCAACTCCATCGCGCAGATGTTCACGCTGATCCTGAACATGGTCTACGGCCTGCTGGCGATGGCGGTGATCGTGGCCGTCCTCGGGGTCATCAACACCCTGGCGATGTCGGTCTTCGAGCGCTCCCAGGAGATCGGCATGCTGCGGGCCATCGGCCTGGACCGCAAGGCCGTCAAGCGGATGGTCCGGCTGGAGTCCCTGGTGATCTCGCTGTTCGGCGGTGTGCTCGGCATCGGCCTGGGTGTGTTCTTCGGCTGGGCGGCCGGTGAGCTGATGGGGACGAGCATGCCGACGTACGAACTGGTCCTGCCGTGGGCGAGGATGGCCGTCTTCCTGCTGCTGGCGGCGACGGTGGGCGTCCTGGCGGCGCTGTGGCCGGCGCGGCGGGCGGCGCGGTTGAACATGCTGGCGGCCATCAAGTCGGAGTAGCGGCGGCAGCGGTACGGGGGTTGGGGCCCCCGCTCGTCCCAGGGCGAGCGGGGGCCCCTTCGTTCTGTGTGGCTGTCGTCCTCTCAGTTCCACGTACGGGAGCGCAACGGCACCCCGGAGTCGCCGGGCTCCGGTGTCCTGACGGCCAGGACCTGGTTGACGCCGATGCGGTTGCGTTCGAAGGCGACCGCGGAGGCGGCCATGTACAGACGCCAGACGCGGGCGCGGCCCGGGGAGGTGAGCCGCTGGGCGAGTGCCCAGTCGGCCTCGAGGTTGGTGACCCAGCGGCGCAGGGTGAGGGCGTAGTGCTCGCGGATCGACTCCACGTCGCGCACCTCCAGCCCGGCGCGCTCCAGCTGGGTGACCGTGGAGCCGAGGGGGGCGAGTTCGCCGTCGGGGAAGACGTAGGCGTCGATGAACTCGTCGACGTGGTAGGAGGTTTCGTCGCGCTGGGGGCGGCGGGCGATCTGGTGGTTGAGGAGGCGGCCGCCGGGCACGAGGAGGTCGTGGAGGTGCTCGGCGTACTCGAGGTAGCGCTCGGCGCCGACGTGTTCCGCCATGCCGATGGACGAGATGGCGTCGTACGGACCGTCGTGGACGTCCCGGTAGTCCTGCACGCGGATCTCGACCTTGTCGGTGAGCCCCTCGCCGGCCACGCGCTTGCGGGCGTACGCGGCCTGCTCCTGCGAGAGGGTGATGCCGACGACGCTCACACCGTGCTCGCGGGCGGCGTGGATGGCCATGGAGCCCCAGCCGCAGCCGACGTCGAGCAGTCGCCGACCGGGCCTCAGGTCGAGCTTGCGGCAGATGAGTTCGAGCTTGTCGCGCTGGGCGTCCTCGAGGGTGCCGGCGGGTTCGGGGGCGGACCAGTAGGCGCAGGAGTACACCATGGACGGGCCGAGGATGATCTCGTAGAAGTCGTTGCCGACGTCGTAGTGGTGGCTGATGGCGCGTTTGTCGCTGCCCTTGGTGTGCAGGTGGCGGCGGGGCCTGCGGACCTCCTCGCGGGGCGGGGCGGGCGGCAGCGGGGAGCCGGCGAGCGCGATCAGGCCGCGGACGGCGGCGCGGACGGCGGGGTCGCGCAGGGCCTGAACCAGGGTGCGGGCGTCGTCCCCGCGCTCCCAGATCAGGCCGGAGAGCAGGTCGAGGGTGGTGTAGAGGTCGCCGTCGATGTCCAGGTCGCCGGCGACCCAGGCTCGGGCGAGGCCCAGTTCGCCGGGCTTCCACAGCAGTCGGCGTACGGCGCGGCGATTGCGTACGACGAGGGTGGGCGCGTCAGGTGGGCCGGCCTGGGAACCGTCCCAGGCGCGGATCCTGACCGGGAGCGGGGCTCCCAGTGCCTGTTCGAGCAAGCCCTGCAGCCGCAGCGCGGCGTGGGTCATCGCACACCTCCGTGACAGGGGATCCCGGAATGTCCATCACCACGTAAACACCTGCGGGGCTTGGCCGCAGTCCCCCACGCGCGTTACAGCCGAGCAAACATTGCGGACGGCTCCGCCCCAGAGCCCGGGGTGCCTTTGCCCACCCGCCCACCCCACCCGGCGAGGTGAGAGGTACACGACCCCTGGGGCTCCGCCCCACACCCCCGGCCGGGACCCGCCCCCGCACCCCAGGCCTCGCCCACCCGCCACCCGACCCAGTCGGACGGAAAACCACCCCCACCCAGAGGCTCCACCCCACACCCCCGGCCGGAACCCGCCCCCGCACCCCTGTCTCGCCCACCCGCCACCCGACCCAGTCGGACGGAAAACCACCCCCACCCAGAGGCTCCACCCCACACCCCCGGCCGGAACCCGCCCCCGCACCCCTGTCTCGCCCACCCGCCACCCGACCCAGTCGGACGGAAAACCACCCCCCACCCAGAGGCTCCACCCCACACCCCCGGCCGGAACCCGCCCCCGCACCCCCAGGCCTCGCCCACCCGCCGGTCGGACGGAAAGCCACCCCACCCTGGGGCTCCGCCCCACACCCCCGGCGGGGCCCCGCCCCTGCACCCCTCGTGGGCCCTGCCCCTGCACCCCTCGTGGGGCTGTGCCCCTGAACCCCGGACCGGTGTCGCCGCGGAACCTCAGCACGTCCCGTCGGCAGCCCCGTGCCGCACCTTCTCGGCGCCGGTCCGTCCCATCCAGACCGTCCGGCCTTCGAGGACGAGGCCTTTCGGGACGGAGGGGGGGGCTGGGGGCGCAGCCCCCGGTGGGCGGGGCCGCGGAACGCCGAAGGACCTCCCGCACCACGGATGGCGGGAGGTCCTTCGGGTGGATCAGTGGCCGCAGGAGGTCAGGAGGCCTTTGCCTTCTCCTCCGTCTTTTCCTGCTTCGGCGCCGCGGGCACCGGCTTGGCGGCCTCGTAGAACTCCTCGCGCGGAGTCTCCAGCGCGCCCAGTGCGACGACCTCGCGCTTGAGGAACATCGCCAGGGTCCAGTCGGCGAAGACGCGGATCTTGCGGTTCCAGGTCGGCATTGCGAGACCGTGGTAGCCGCGGTGCATGTACCACGCCAGGCGGCCGCGCAGCTTGATCTTCATCTTGCCCATGACGATCATCGCCACGCCCTTGTGCAGGCCCAGGCCTGCCACCGCGCCCTTGTTGGAGTGGCTGTACTCCTTCTGCGGGAAGCCCCGCAGGCCGGAGACCACGTTGTCGCCGAGGACCCTCGCCTGGCGCAGGGCGTGCTGGGCGTTCGGCGGGCACCAGGCGTTCTCGATGCCGGCCTTGCGGGCGGCGACGTCCGGGACCTGGGCGTTGTCGCCCGCGGTCCAGATGTAGTCGGTGCCGGTGACCTGGAGGGTGGGCTGGGCGTCCACGTGACCGCGGGGGCCCAGCGGGAGGCCGTAACGGGAGAGGACCGGGTTCGGCTTGACGCCCGCCGTCCACACGATCGTGTTGGAGTCGACCTCGAGGCCGTTCTTCAGGACCACGTGGCCGTCGACGCAGGAGTCCATCGAGGTGGAGAGGTAGATCTCCACGCCCCGGCTCTCCAGGTGCTCCTTGCCGTACTGGCCGAGCTTGGGGCCGACCTCCGGCAGGATCTTGTCGGCGGCGTCGACGAGGATGAACCGCATGTCCTCGCGGGAGACGTTGTTGTAGTACTTGGCCGCGTCGCGGGCCATGTCCTCGACCTCACCGATGGTCTCCGCACCCGCGAAGCCACCGCCGACGAAGACGAAGGTGAGCGCCTTGCGGCGGATCTCCGCGTCGGTCGTGGAGTCGGCCTTGTCGAGCTGCTCGAGAACGTGGTTGCGCAGGCCGATGGCCTCCTCGATGCCCTTCATGCCGATGCCCTGCTCGGCGAGGCCGGGGATCGGGAAGGTGCGGGAGACCGCGCCGAGCGCGATGACCAGATAGTCGAAGGGCAGCTCGTACGCCTCGCCGACCAGCGGGGCGATCGTGGCGACCTTGCGGTCCTGGTCGATGGTGGTGACCCGGCCGGTGAGGACCTCCGCCTTCGGAAGCACGCGTCGCAGGGGGACGACGACGTGACGCGGGGAGATGCTGCCGGCGGCGGTTTCGGGGAGGAAGGGCTGGTAGGTCATGTACGACCGGGGGTCGACGACCGTGACGGTCGCCTCGCCGTAGCGCATCTTCTTGAGGATGCGCCGAGCTGCGTACAGGCCTACGTACCCACCGCCTACTACGAGGATCCTGGGACGCTCCGTGGTGCTCATGCCATCGAGTATCCACCCGCCCCAGGGGGGTAGCTCGTGCGCCCCTTCACAAGCTCCTGCAGGGGGTGTGCTATCCTCCGCGACCCACGTGATCCACGTCATGGTGGCGAAAGGGAACCACGGTGTAGGGCGAGCCGTTGTCAATGCCGCGTGAGCTGCCCTCTCTGGGTCGCCGGCACCCCTGTGAGAGCCCTGAAACGATCTCTCCGTGGGGAGGTCCGGGACGCCTCCCTACACCCTTCTGAACATGTTCAACCGCCTGATGGGGGACCGGAAGGGCCACCTGGGCACCTTCCGCGCCCCGACAGGACCGAATTCCTTGTGAAGAACTTCACGAACTTTTTCGACGGGGCGTCGCCGGGGGGTTCGCATGGGCCCCTCGGCGCGCTCATACGTTATCCGACCTGCTCAGTCGAAGGCTACTGATCGGTAATAAGGGAGAGCTACGCCACCGACCACGCGATGCCGTCCAGGATGTCGTGCTCGCTCACCACGACCTCCTCGGCCCCGATCCGCTCCATGATCGCGAGCAGCACCAGCGCACCGGCGGCGATCACGTCCACCCGCCCCGGATGCATCGACGCGACGGCGGCCCGCTCGGCGTGCGTGGAGTGCAGCAGCCACTCGGTGATCTCGCGGACCTTGTCGTGGGAGACGCGGGAGTGGTGGATGGCGGCGGAGTCGTACTCGGGCAGGTGCTGCGCGATCGCGGACACCGTGGTGACCGAGCCGGCCAGGCCGACCAGGGTGTGCGCCGCACGCAGCGGCACCGTCTCCTCGGCGAGGTCGAGGGCCGCCTCGATGTCGGCCCGCATCGCGGCGATCTGCTCCTCGGTGGGCGGGTCGCTCACGACCCCGTCGTGCACCAGATGCCGCTCGGTCATCCGCACACAGCCGACGTCGACGGAGCGCGCCGCCCGCACATGCTCCTCGCCGACCACGAACTCCGTCGACCCACCGCCGATGTCCACGACGAGGAACGGCTTGGTGAGGTCTTCGCGTCCGGTCAGCTCCTTGGTCGCCCCGGTGAAGGAGAACTCCGCCTCCTGGTCCCCGGAGATGACCTCGGGCTCCACACCCAGGATGTCCAGCACCCCGCGCACGAACTCGTCCCGGTTCTCCGCGTCCCGGGAGGCCGAGGTGGCCACGAAGCGCAGCCGCTCCGCGCCGTGCTCCTTGATGATCGCGGCGTACTCCCGGCAGGCGGCGAAGGTCCGCTCCAGTGCCTCGGGAGCGAGCCGGCCGGTGCGGTCGACGCCCTGGCCGAGCCGCACGATGGTCATGCGCCGGTCCAGCTCGACGAGTTCACCGGTCTCCGGGTCGCAGTCGGCGACGAGGAGCCGGATCGAGTTCGTACCGCAGTCGATGGCGGCGACGCGGGTCACTCGGCCACCCCCTGCACCACGCACGGCCCCTTGCGCCACCACTCCGGCAGCATCGCGATCGCCTCGTCGCCGAGCGGGTTCACCCCGGGCCCCGCCGCCAGCGAATGCGCGACCAGCACATGCAGGCACTTCACCCGGTCCGGCATGCCGCCCGCGCTCGGGAAGCCCGTCAGCTCCTCGATCTCGTCGCGCCGCCGGATGTAGTCCTCGTGCGCAGCCCGGTACGCGGCCGCCAGCTCCGGGTCGGTCTGCAGCCGATCCGTCATCTCCTTCATCACGCCCTCCGCCTCCAGCGTGCCGATCGCCGACGAGGCGCGCGGGCACGTCAGGTAGTACAGCGTCGGGAAGGGTGTGCCGTCGGGCAGCCGGGGGGCTGTCTCGACGACGTCCGGCTGCCCGCACGGGCACCGGTGTGCGATCGCGCGCAGCCCGCGCGGCGGCCGCCCGAGCTGCTGCTGGAACGCCTCGACGTCGGCGTCGGTGGGCTCGGTGCGCCCAGTGGGCGGCGGGGGCGTTTCCATGCCTGTAGGTCAGTCTCTCTCATCGGTTCACTGGTCGGAGGCGTCGGACCGGTCGACTCCGTCCCAGACGTTGGAGTACCAGGGGCGGTCGGCCGCTCCCAGGTCGGTGCGCGACTGCTTGGCCGCGTCCGGGTCGATCACGACGTAGCCGGTCTCGCCGGGCATGACGTAGTGCAGCCGCTGCCGGATCTGCTGCTCGGCGTAGGCGTCGTCCTGCCAGCGTGCCTTGAGGTCGCGCAGCTGCTCGACCCGCTCCTCGGCCTGCTGCTTCTGGCGTTCCAGATCGGCGATCTCGGCCCGCTGGGAGACGTACTGCCTTATCGGGTAGGCGAGGGCGACGATCAGCGAGCACAGGACGAGGGCGAGGAGCGCGGCCCGGCCCGTCAGCCGGGAGCGGCGGGCCTGGCGTTTGGTCTGGGACCGGTAGACACGGGCCGCCGTCTGCTCGCCGAGCAGCCGGATCCTGGTAGCGGTGGAGAAACGGTCCCGGTCCTTCCCGGCCATGTCCCCGCCTCCCCTTCATACGTGCGTACGTCCCCGCACACGGTACGGGACCGAGTACGGGGACGTACGTACGACTGGCTATGCCTTACCCGGGTCGCAGGAGGTCATCCCTTGAACCGCGGGAACGCGCTGCGGCCCGCGTACACCGCCGCGTCGTCCAGGATCTCCTCGATGCGCAGCAGCTGGTTGTACTTCGCGACGCGCTCGGAGCGAGCCGGGGCACCGGTCTTGATCTGGCCGCAGTTGGTGGCGACGGCCAGGTCGGCGATGGTGACGTCCTCGGTCTCGCCGGAGCGGTGCGACATCATGCACTTGAAGCCGTTGCGCTGGGCCAGCTCCACGGCGTCCAGGGTCTCGGTCAGCGAGCCGATCTGGTTCACCTTCACCAGCAGCGCGTTGGCGGCGCCGTCCTCGATGCCGCGGGCCAGGCGCTCGGGGTTGGTGACGAACAGGTCGTCGCCGACGAGCTGGACCTTGTCGCCGAGCTTGTCGGTGATGACCTTCCAGCCGGCCCAGTCGTCCTCGAACAGCGGGTCCTCGATGGAGACGAGCGGGTAGGCCGCGACGAGCTCCTCGTAGTACTCCGTCATCTCGGCGGCGGAGCGCTCCTTGCCCTCGAAGAGGTACTTGCCGTCCTTGTAGAACTCGGAGGCGGCGACGTCGAGCGCGAGGGCGATCTGCTCGCCCGGGGCGTAGCCGGCTTCCTTGATGGCCTCGAGGATGAGGTCGAGGGCGGCACGGTTGGAGTCCAGGTTCGGGGCGAAGCCGCCCTCGTCGCCGAGGCCGGTGGACAGGCCCTTGGTCTTCAGCACCTTCTTGAGGGTGTGGTAGACCTCGGTGCCCCAGCGCAGGGCCTCGGAGAAGGACTCCGCGCCGATCGGCGCGATCATGAACTCCTGGATGTCCACGTTGGAGTCGGCGTGCGAGCCGCCGTTCAGGATGTTCATCATCGGCACCGGCAGCAGGTGCGCGTTGGGGCCGCCCAGGTAGCGGAAGAGCGGGAGGTCGCTGGCCTCGGAGGCGGCGTGGGCGACGGCGAGGGAGACGCCGAGGATGGCGTTGGCGCCGAGGGAGCCCTTGTTGTCGGTGGCGTCCAGGTCGAACATGGCCTGGTCGATCAGGCGCTGCTCGGTGGCGTCGTAGCCGACCAGCTCCGGGCCGATCTGCTCGATGACGGCGAGGACGGCCTTCTCGACACCCTTGCCCTGATAGCGGTTGGGGTCACCGTCGCGGAGCTCGATGGCCTCGAAGGCGCCGGTGGAGGCGCCGGACGGGACGGCGGCACGACCCGTGCTGCCGTCGTCGAGGCCGACCTCGACCTCGACCGTGGGGTTGCCTCGGGAGTCCAGGATTTCCCGGGCTACGACGACGTCGATGGACGGCACGAGCATCTCCTTCTTGGGATGTGACGCTGGTTGTGCGGGGCACGTGGGCCCTTGACGAGCCCTTGTAGATCCCTTGCTGGGCCTTGCGACTAGAGCCTAGCCGCCCCGGGCCTGTCGGCAGCCGACCGACCGTCCCGTGGACAGACTGACGGTACACATTGTTTCTAGTCGGAACAAAGGGAGGGTGGGAATCCGGGCGAACAGTGGGCAAAGAAAAGCCCCGTCCCGGTGCGTACGGGGGAACACGCACCGGGACGGGGAGCCCGTGGGGACGGGGGGACCCTCACGAGGTCTCCACTGTGAAGTGCACGGATGTGAGGGCGCTGTGGTTCAGCTGCGAGCCACGTGTCACTTCAGGTGCAGCTGCTGGCCCGGGTAGATGAGGTCGGCGTCCTCGACGATGCCCTTGTTCAGCTTGAAGAGCTTCTGCCAGCCACCCTTGACGTGGTGCTTCTCGGCGATCGAGCTGAGGGAGTCGCCCTTGACGACCTTGTACTCGCCGTCGCCCTTCTTGACCTTCTTGCCGGTCGGGGTGGTGACGGTCTTCTTGGCGGCCGGGCGCTCGGTCGAACGGGAGCTGCTCTGCTGCTCCGTCGAACGCGTGCTGGTGCTGTTCGAGCCGGAGGAGCTGCTGGAGCCGCCGCCGGTGTAGGTGGCGTTCGACAGGCCCGTGCCGCAGACCGGCCAGGCACCCTTGCCCTGACCCGCGAGCACCTTCTCGGCGATCTCGATCTGCTGCGCCTTGGTGGCCTGGTCGGCGGTGGAGGCGTACTGCGTGCCGCCGTACGCGGCCCAGGTGGAGGCGGAGAACTGCAGACCGCCGTAGTAGCCGTTGCCGGTGTTGATGGACCAGTTGCCGCCCGACTCGCACTGGGCGACGGCGTCCCACTCGGCGGCGGTGGCGGCGGAGGCGCTGCCGGCCGCCATCAGCGGGGCGGCGACGGCGGCGGTGGTGACGCCGGCCATGGCGATGGCGCGGGAGGCCTTGTTCGGACGGCGGTGCTTGCCCTTGCCGGAAAACAGCATGGATCGATCCCCTCACCGACGCCTGCGAGGTGAGCTGTCGGGTTCGGGCCGGTTGAGTTGCCCGGCCACGCCTCCCTGGGAAGGCGCGGCTTCACCCCAAGCCGGTTCCGGCGGTGAGCCGCCCTGAAGGGCCTCAACTGCCGGACCCGGCACTTACCTTGGGTCCCCCGCTCCTGCCTGCGGCGCTTGACGCGACGACTGTTCCCGGGCGGCCACTGGCAGGATTCGGCGTTGCGGCGGCCGGGGCTCGCGTTGGCGAGCGGTCATGACCGTAGACACGGAATCCGCCGAATTTCAAAGACGATCAGGGCTTCTGAGACTCATCCCACACTTTCACCAAACCGGACATTCGGCGCGAACCATGACGCGAACTCCAGCCGTTTTACGCCCTATTCGGCAGGGACGTCCAGGGTCTGACCGGCGAAGATGTGGTTCGGGTCGGAGCCGATGGCCTGCCTGTTCTCGGCGTAGAGCGCGGACCATCCGCCGTCGAGGTCAAGGGAGTCGGCGATGGACGCGAGGGTGTCGCCGACGCGGACCGTGTACGAGGCGTGCCGGCCGGAGGAGGCGCCGGCGCCGTCGGTGGCGCTCTCGTCGGCGCTGTCGCCGCGATGGCGGCCGGTGCCGGTGTCGGCGGTGTCGTCGGTGGCCGGGTTGACGGAACCGGTGTCGACGAGGCTCCAGGAACCGGCGTTTTGCTGCGACTTGTCCGAGTCGTCCGCCTCCGCGGTCTCCGTGGGTGAGCCGTCGGGCGACCGTGAAACGCCGGTGTCACCCGCATCGGAGCCGGGAGACGTATCGGACTTGGAGGAGCTGTCCGCCGTAGAGGACGAAGAGGGAGAAGGGGATGCTTCTGCGGAAGATTCGGACGAATCGCCTGACGACTTACCGGATCCGGAGGAGTTCTTGGACGTGTCGGACAACCCGGGCGAGTCGGACGCTCCGGAGGACGACGAACCGTCACCCACACCGGTGTCGAGGCCGGCCGAGCCGTTCTCCTTGGTGAGGCCGGAGGTCAGTCCGCAGGTGGGCCAGGCGCCCGGCCCCTCGGCGGCGAGAATCTTCTGGGCAACGGCTATCTGCTGGGAACGGCTGGCCCGATCGGGGCTCGAGGCGTATTCGAGACCGCCGTATATCTCCCAGTCGCCCTGGGTCAGATGCAGGCCGCCGAAGTACCCGTCGCCCACGTCGGCGCTCCAGGAACCTCCGGTCTCGCACTCGGCCACCTTGTCCCACACGGTGCCGTCGGCCGCGCTCGCGCCACCGGCGCCGAGGAGCGGGATGGCGATGGCGGAGCCGGTCACACCGGCTGCGACGAGGAGAGCCGGGGCCTGACGGGGGCGGCGGTGGCGACCGTTCCCGGAGAGCATGCGGGGGCCTTTCTCGAGACAACAGTGACCGGCGAGGCGCGTGCTGCCATTGCGCCTTGCTGATGTGTGAACGTATCGGCAGGTCAATACTTGTCACAAGTTAATGCCGCGTAGATCACGTGAAGATCACAGACTTGAGGGTATGTCACGTATGCGTGCAGTACCCGGCCGATTACGGGATCGGGCTGAACTCGACCGGCAGGGTGCGCAGTCCGCGCATGATGAGCCCGCCGCGCCACCTCAAGTCGGCCGGGTCCGCGGCGAGTCGGAGGTCGGGGAGGCGGGTGAGGAGCGTGGCCAGCGCGGTCTGGCCCTCGAGCCGGGCGAGCGGGGCACCGAGACAGTAGTGGATGCCGTGGCCGTACCCGAGGTGCTGGTTGTCGCGACGGGAGAGGTCGAGGGTGTCGGGCTCGGTGAAGCGCGCGGGGTCGCGGTCCGCGGCGGCGAGTACGACGAGGACGGGGTCGCCGGGTGCGATGTCCTGTCCGCCGATGGTGAGCGGCCGGGTGGCGAACCGCCATGTGGCGAGCTCCACGGGGCCGTCGTAACGCAGGAGTTCCTCGACGCCGGTCTCCAGCAGGGCGCGTTCGCCGCGGACGAGGGACTCCTGGAGGCGGGCCCGCTGGTCGGGGTGGGTGAGCAGGGCGTAGGTGCCGTTCCCGATCAGATTGACGGTGGTCTCGAAGCCGGCGAAGAGAAGGATGAAGGCCATCGCGGCGGCCTCGTTCTCGGTGAGGTGCTCGCCGTGGTCGGAGGCGCGGATGAGGCCGGAGATGAGGTCTTCGCCGGGCGTGGGTTCGGCGGGCAGGGCCTCGCGTTTGCGGTGGATGAGGTCGGCGAGATACCCGCGCATCTTCTTCACGGACCGTGCGACACCGCCCCGGGGGCCGCCTTGATGGCGGATCATCATCCCCGCCCAGTCCCGGAAGTCGTCCTGGTCCTCGCGGGGCACGCCGAGCATGTCGCAGATGGCGTAGATGGGGAGCGGGAAGGCGAACTCGTGGATGAGGTCGGCGGATCCCCGCTCGGCGAACCGGCCGATGAGCTGGTCGGTGAGCTCCTGCACGCGCGGGGCGAACTCGGCGACGCGACGGGGTGTGAAGGCCTTGCTGACGAGCCGTCGGAGCCTGGTGTGGTCCGGCGGATCGATGTTGAGCAGATGCGTCATCAGCTCGGCCTTGCGCTCACCGGGGATGCCGGTCCTGCCCCTGGCGTGGGCGGGCTCGTCGTGGTGCGCGGGGTTCTTGGACAGGCGCGGGTCGGCGAGGGCTTGTTTGGCGTCGGCGTAGCGTGTGACCAGCCAGGCCTCGACGCCGCTGGGCAGTTCGGTTCTGTGGACCGGGGCGTGCTCGCGGAGCCAGGCGTAGGCGGGGTAGGGGTCGGTGGCGAAGGCCCAGGTGAAGAGTTCTGGGGCTGCCGGGGTGGGGTGGGGCTGGTCGGTCACTCCTTGACGGTATCCGGGTTTTGGGCGAAGGCCTTCTGCGCTTGTGGCTGTCAGCCCTCAGCCACCCGGATCGCATCCCGGTAGGCCCGCGCCGCCGCCCGCAGCGCCGCCTCCGGATCCGCGCCCTCCGCCTCCGCGCGCACGGCCATCGCCAGCAGCTCGTATCCGACGCCCTCGCCCCGGGGAAGCGGCACCTGCAGTCCCGCCGTGCGCACGCGCGAGGCCAGCTTGGCGGCGAGGGCCAGGCCGGGCTGGCCCAGGGGGATGCCCTCCGTCACCGACTCCCGCCGCTTCTCGACCGCCTTCGTGCGCAGCCAGTGCTCCTTGACCTCCTCGGGGGTGGTCGCCGTCTCGTCGCCGAAGACGTGCGGGTGGCGGTGGATGAGCTTGGCGACGATGCCTCCCGCCACGTCGTCGATCGAGAAGGGGGCGTCCGCGTCCTCCTCGGCGATACGGGCGTGGAAGACGACCTGGAGCAGGACGTCGCCGAGTTCCTCGCGCAGTTCGTCCCGGTCGCCGTCCTCGATGGCCTCGACGAGTTCGTACGCCTCCTCGATGCCGTACTTCGCCAGGCCCTTGTGGGTCTGCTGCGAGGACCACGGGCACTCCGCGCGGATGCGGTCCATGACCTGGACGAGGTCGAGGAGGCGGGCGCCCGGCAGGTCGTAGGAGGCGGGGAGCAGCTCCAGCTCCGGCATGCCGACGCGTCCGGAGCCCGCGAGGCGCGCCAGGCCGTCCGTGAGAACCGGCTCGCCCTCGCCCGTCGCCACGACGACCACCGTGTGTCCGCCCGCGCACGCGTCCACCAGTTCCTGCGCGGTCGGGGACGCCTCGTCCACGGATATGCCGGCCTCGCGAAGGTACGGCAGCTGTGGGTGCGCGCCGTCCGAGCACAGGACGCGGTCGGCGGTGCGCAGCGCCTGCCAGGCGGGCCAGGACAGCAGGCCGGGCGCGACGCGGTGGCTGGTGGTGAGCAGGACGATGCGCCCCGGGGAGTCTTCAGGACTGGTTGCGTTCACTCCCCGAACGTAACCCACGCCACCGACAGCCCCGTGAGTTGTCCACAGGCCGCCGCGACCGGGCGGCCCCGCCGTACCGTTACGCGGCCCCGCCGTGCCGTCACGTCGTCTGCTGCGTCCCGGACGACGTCACGTCGCGCACCCACGGCGTCTCGGCGTTGACGCGGGCGACCTTCTTGACGTCCCAGGAGCCGTAGCGCGGATTGAGCTCGACGTTCAGTTCCTCGGACGCCTCGGACAGGACGTCGAGGAAGGCCTGGTCGTTGGTCTGGATGCCGTTCTTCTCGGCCAGTTTCTGGGCCTCCAGCTGGAGGCGGAGGTTGTCGTCGAGACGCTGCGGCGGGATGCCGTACTGCTGCAGCCAGGCCGCCTCCAGCGCCTGCGGACCGCCGGTCTGCTTCTCCAGCTCGTCCCGCAGCTTCTGGATCTCGTTGCGGCTCACGGTGACGCCCGCGTCCTGTGCGGCCCGCTGCAGCACCAGGTCGATGACCATGCCGTGCAGCGTGTCACGGGCGAGGCCGCCGGTCTGGGCGATGGCCTGGGAGTACTGCGTCTCGTCCGGTACGGCCGCCCGCTGCGCCGCGCGCACCTCCTTCACCCGGTTCTCCAGCTGCGAGACGGTGATCCGCTCGCCGCCGACGACGGCCGCCGCGCCGGGATGCGCGTCGCTTCCGCAGGCGGTCAGAAGGGGGCCCGCGGCGACGATCACGGCGGACAGCAGGAGCGCGGTGCGACGGCGGCGGTGCAAGGAAGCCTCCCGAGGAGATTGTGCGACGGTGCACAAAGTCTTGCGGTGATCGATGGTAGGCAGTGGCCGAGCTCTGGCCAACCCATTCGACCAACGATTCACCAGGACTTCGGGCACCGCCGCGTCCCGGCCGTCACGCCACGCGGCCGGTCGCCGTCAGCCGGTGATCGCCACCGGGCCGTCCCACGCGTCCCGGTCCACGGTGATCGTGTAGCCGTTGCGGGTCTCCTTGCTGTTGACCATGTACTGGTGGCCCCGGCTGTGGTTCGTGAACTGGGTCGACCCGAACGGCCAGTCCGCGGTCGTGGTGTTCTGCTTGTCCCACAGCGCGTACCACAGGTTGCCCGGAAGGTCGGTCTTGTCGGTGGCGGTGGCGATCGCCTTCGCGCTGGAGCTGGTGAAGCCGTAGTAGCCGCTGCGGTACGTCTTGGCGCGCAGCGCCTTGTCGAACGCGCGGACGTACGTCAGGACGGCCGTGTTGCACGCCTTGTTCGTGATGTCGTACGGCTCCATGTCGAGGAAGACGGGGCTGCCGGCCTTCATCCCGAGGGCGGAGGCCTTGGCCACCGCGTCGGCGGCGTCGCTCGCACCGAGGGAGGCGGCCGTGGTGGCGGTGATCTTCTCGGGGCTGGATCCGGTCTGGCAGGGCGGCTGGGCACCGACGTAGATCGGGATGAGCTTCCAGCCGACCGTGCTGACGGACTTCACCCAGGACGCGGTGAGGTTGGGCTGGGCGCAGCCGCGGTTCTTGCCGCCGATGTAGACGGCGGCGGCGCCGTAGAAGCCGGTGTGCCAGGCCTTCATCGCGGACAGGGAGGGGGCGGCGCAGGTGTCGAAGGCGCGGCCGGTGTAGGTCTTCTGCGCGGGCCAGGTGGTCGCCGCCATCGACGTCTGTGCGGCGATGCCCGCCCCGGCGGCGACCGCGACGCCGGCGACCGCCCAGGTGAGGTATCTGCGCTTCTTCGACTGCCGATGACCTGACATGCCTGATCCCACCCCGGGTGTGCGATGACGGGCGCGCACGGCGCGCACAAACTGATCGCAAGCTATCCCGCGGCCACCCGGATTCGGGAAACTCCGTCCCCAGATGATCACAAGTTTCTCTCTGGGCACCGCAAAATCAGCCGCGCACCTGCCCCAGCCACTGCAGGGTTCTGCGGACGTCCGCGGCGAGCGGGTGGCCGGGGCCCTGCAGCCGCTCCACGTCGTGCAGCAGCCGGACGAGCGTGTCGTGGGCGGCGGCGCGGTCGCCGAGGGCCAGCAGCAGATGACCGATGCGACGGCGGACGTCGTGGGCGAGTTCGGGGTCGCCGGCGACGTACTGGTTCTCGTAGTACGGCAGCAGCGCGCGGTACTCGGCGAGCGCCGCCGCCGGTTCGCCGAGTTGCTCCAGGCACTGGGCGGCGTCGTAGCGGAAGCGCAGGGACTGG
Organism: Streptomyces sp. HUAS ZL42; assembly: GCF_040782645.1. Lineage (GTDB taxonomy): Bacteria > Actinomycetota > Actinomycetes > Streptomycetales > Streptomycetaceae > Streptomyces. The sequence goes on along the minus strand of NZ_CP160403.1, from coordinate 5,644,977 downwards.
GGGTCGGCCTGGCCCGCCTCGGCGGCGCGTTCGTCGGCGAGGCGGCGCAGTTCGGGCAGCGCGCGCCGGTACTGGCCGTCGTCCATGAGTGTGGCCGCGTACTGCTTGCGCAGCGTGCGGACCACCGGGGAGTGTTCGCCGTGCTGTTCGGCGGCGGCGGGCAGGATCGCGCCGAGGATGTCGACGGCCTGGGTGATGCGGCCCTCGCCGAGGAGGCGCTTGACCTCGTCGACGGCGCGGGCCACGTCCGGCTTCTCGGCGACGGACGCGACCGGGGCGGGCTGGGGCGCGGGCGTACGGGCACGGTCCGGCCAGGGCGCGTGCGGGCGCAGGAAGGGGCGCGTGGGGTCGAGGGGCGACCCGGTGGGCGTCCCGCGCGCGGGCAGGAGCCGCGCCAGGTCCTCGTACACCTCCTGTGCGGAGGCGGGCCGGTGCTGCGGGTCCTTGGCGAGCAGGCGCAGGACGAGCGTCTCGAGCACCTCGGGCACCTCCGGGCGGATACGGCGCACGGGCAGCGGCGGCTCGTACAGATGCCGGTGCAGCACGCCGAGCGCCGTCGAGCCCGCGAACGGCACGTCGCCGCTGAGGAGTTCGTGCAGGAGTACGCCGAGTGCGTACAGGTCGGTGTACGGGCCGACCGCGCCGCCCATCGCCTGCTCGGGCGCCATGTAGGCGGGCGAGCCGATGGGTGTGCCGGTGTGGGTGAGGCGGGTGGTGTCGGCGTCCATGACGGAGGCGACGCCGAGGTCGAGGACGGTGACCGTGCCGTCCTGCTTCACCATCACGTTGCGCGGTTTGAGGTCGCGGTGGACGATCGGCACGGCGTGCACGGCGCTGAGCACGGCGCACAGTTGCGCGGCGACCGCCACCGCCCACTGCCAGGGGTACGGGTCGTGCTCGGCGAGGTGGTCGGAGAGGTCGGCGCCGTCGACGTACTGCATGACGAGGAACAGCTCCTCGCCCTCACTGCCCGCGTCGTGCACGGTGACCAGCCCCGGGTGGTCGACCTGCGCGGTCACCCGGCACTCGCGCATGAAGCGGCGGCGCAGCTCGTCGGCCTCCGCTCCGGCGACCTTGTCGGGGCGCAGCAGTTTCACGGCCACGCGCCGGTCGAGGCGGCGGTCGTAGGCCGTCCAGACCTGGCCCATGCCGCCCTGCCCGATGAGCGTGGCCAGTTCGTAGCGGTCGGCGACGACGCGTCCTGTCGCCCCGGTCACCTTCCGCCCTCGCGGTCGCCGTCCTGCTTTCCGTCGTGCTGGCGCAGGTAGTCACTGAGCTCGTCCAGCTCGGCACGCACCTGGTCGATGCGGGCGGGCGCGGGACGCTGCGGCGGGGGCGGCGGTACCGGCCCGGGCGGCGCGGCGTCGTGCGGCAGGGAGGACGAGGCGGCCGTAGGAGCCTGGGATATCGGCGTGTGGTGCGCGGGAGGCTGCGGCACGGGTGCGGCCGGGTACGGCGACGCGGGCTGGGGGTAGCCGTACGGCGCCTGGGACCCCACGGTCGTGGCGTTGGGCGGCGCGTAGCCCGCGAACCGCCGCTGCTGGTAGTACCGGATGTCCGTGACCAGGAAGTGGATGCCGCTGAACAACCCGAGCAGCAGGACCAGGGACATGGCGACGTCGGTCCTGGGGTCGCTCTCCGGCAGCGAGCCGACCACCGCGAAGCAGGCGATGGACAGCGGCAGGCTCGCCCACGCCAGCACCCAGTCGATCCCTCGTCCGCGCAGGACGGCGACCCGGAACAGCGGAACGCAGGCGAGCATGCCGCACGAGAGGATGCCGGCGGCGGCGAGCAGCACCCGCAATGAGATGACGGTTGCCGCGCTGCGAGGGGGCGGCGCCGCGCCGTGGCCGTACATGACTGCTCCTGGACCGGTGAAGCCGATGGGGACGGACTGGACGTAAGAGTGACGGAGTTCGAGCGTATAGGCCTCCACGGACAACTGGCCCCCCGATGTACCGAACCGTTGTCGCACCGATCTCTTCGTACGACGCCGCAGGTCGCGGGCGGAGCGGGCGGAGGCCGTGATTCCGGCTCAGTCGGGCGTGACCGTCCCGTCCGTCAGGCCGTCGTACATCCCGCGCACGAGCTGTTCCCCCAGCCGGCCGGCGTGACGGAGCGCCCGCTCGAACTCGTCGAGCGCGCGGAAACGCGCGCCGTAGCGCCGTTGTTCGTCCAGCGGAAGCCGGGGCAGCTGCAGACGCCGCACATCGAGACGGGTTGCGGTGGACGCGTAGCTGCTGGCCTGGCGGTTGTTGGCGGTGCCGCGCAGGAACCCGGCGAGGAACCACGGGTCGAGCGCCGCGGGATCGGGGCGCAGGAGCACGAGGTTGCGCCCCAGGGCGGCGCCCTCCGTCGCGGCGTCGATCACACGCGCCACCGCGCCACCGCCGAGCACCGGCACGACGACGTCGCCCGGCTCGGTGAGCACGGCCTCCTCATCGCTCTCGGGCAACGTCCCGGAGGGAGTTGCTCCGGCGAGGACGTCGTGGTCGGTGAGGACGGACACGCGCGCGTGGCCGCCGATCCCGCCCGTGCGCATCACCAGCGCGCCCCCGCGGGCGAGTTCACCGATGGTGGTGAGCGGCCAGCGCGCGGGCTGCCCGGCGTCGGCGGGCGTCGGGGTGAGGTCGGCGGTCAGGCGCAGGGTCTCGCCGAGTCGCTCGCGTACGGCCGTGAGCGCCCCGGCGCCGTCGGCCGCCGCCGGGGGTGGGAGGTGGCGGGCCGGGGCGAGGTCCACGTCGTCGTCGAGGAGTTCGATGACGGGCACGCAACGGGCCAGGCCCGGCTGTTCCTCGCAGGTCCCGTGCCGGTCGAAGGCGCGCCAGGCGTCCAGCACGGCGTCCCGCACGGCCCGCCAGTCGGGTCCCCCGCGCCCCTCGGTGGCGAACTGCCCCGTGTCGGCGAGCAGCACCTCCGGCTGCGCGGGCGCCCGGTCGGGGCGGCGCAGCACCCACAGATGCAGGGGGATGTTGTACGGCGGTGCCGCCCCGACCGGCAGGGCGACGACGGCGCGCAGCGCGCCGCGGCGCAGCAGGTCGGCGCGGATGCGGCGACCCGAGCGGCGGGAGGCGGAGGCGGGCGGCATCAGCAGGACGGCGGTGCCGCCGTCCTTCAGGCGCGCGAGCGCGTGCTGCACCCAGGCCAGCTCGGACTCGGTGCGCGCCGGGAAGCCGTACTCCCAGCGGGCGTCGTAGGCGAGTTCGTCGTGGCCCCAGTTGCGCTCGTTGAACGGCGGATGGCACAGGACGGCGTCGGCGCGCAGCTCCGGGTACGCGTCGGCGCGGAGGGTGTCACCGGCGGCGCCGCGCACGGCGGCCGAGGAGTGCAGGGCGAGCCGCAGCGCGGTGAGCGCGGCGAGGTCGGGGGCGCTGTCCTGGGCGTACAGCTCCTGGTCGGGGCGGGAGGCGACGGCGCGCAGCAGGGCGCCGGTGCCGCAGGCCGGGTCGAGGACGCTGCGGGCGGGTCCGGCGAGGTCGGCCATGAGGCGGGCGAGCTCGGCGGGGGTGAGCGTGTACTGGCGCGGGTTGGCGTCGAGATGCCGGCCGATCAGGAACTCGAAGGTCTGGCGGGCGCCGAGCTCCGCGGCCAACTCCGCGGTGCCGCGCAGGAGGGGGACGGAGGGGAGGAGTTCGGGGCCGGTGGGGATGTGAACGGCCGGGGTGCTGTTCACGGGGGTGGCCTTGTTCACGGATGTAGTCGTGTTCACGGATGTAGTCGTGTTCGCGGCGGAGCGCGCGTTCACGGCGGAGGGCGAATTCACAGCCTGAGGCGTGTTCGCGGCGCGCGAGGTGTTCACAGGGCGTGGGGCGTTCACACCCTTCGCCCCGTTCACACCAGACCGCTTGTGAACACCGAAACGCGGCGCGATCACCTGCTCCAGCGCCCCCGGCAGCATCGCGGCGAGCCGCTCGTCGGAGCCCGCGCTCACGTCCAGCCAGACCGTGGAGCGGTCATGGATGAGCAGCAGTGCACAACCGGCGTGCGTCAGGGCGGTGACCGGCCCGTCGGGGTGGCCGGCGAGTTGCTGCCAGACGCGTTCACGCAGCGGGACTTCGGCGAGTTTGCCCTGGCGGCGCAGCCAGGCCTCGACTTCGGCGAGCGCGAAGGAGGGGCTGGTCTCGGTGCCGCCGACCGGCTTGGGGAAGTCGGCGTGACGGCGTCGCCAGTTGCTCACGGCGGCCCGGCCGACGCCGGCGAGCCGCGCGATTCCGGCGGCGGTCACTTCTGTCGCGTTGTCCTGCACCCGCCCAGCTCCCCTCGTCGCCGGTGTGGCGGTCCAGCTCACCGGTGTGGCGCCGAGCATACCGATGCACGCAAGATCTACCCATTCACAATCGTGTACATGGCACTCCCTGTGAATCGTGTTGACTCGGTTCACAGCTTCTGCTCTCATTGACCCAGCGCACACACCTCACCTCACCACCCACCTCGACCAAGGACCTGCCATGCGTCGTACCGCCATCGCCGCCCTCTGCCTCGCCGCCGCGGCCGCCACGGGACTCACCGCCTGTCAGAGCGATCAGGGCAAGGCGGACGCCCAGCCGGGCGACTCCGGCCGACCGAGTCAGTCCAGTCAGGCCGCCAAGCCCAAGGAACCGTTCGCCGGGCTGACCGCCGACGAGATCGCCGACCGGGCCATGTCCGCCACCACGGGGGCGACGTCGCTGCGCATGAAGGGCGAGGTCCCGGACGACGAGAGCAGCGGAACGATCAGCCTCGACATGGCCCTGAACAAGCAGGGAGAGTGCGCCGGCACGATGAGCATGGGCGGCCAGGGCAAGGCCGACCTGATCAAGACCGGCGACACCGTGTACATGAAGTACGACGAGGCGTTCCTGCGCGCCCAGAGCAAGGGCGAGTCCAAGGCGGACACCGACGCGGTCGTGGCCATGCTCGCGGGGAAGTGGGCCAAGATGTCCGCGAAGGGCGAGGACGCGAAGGACATCGCGAGCTTCTGCGACCTGGACACGGTGCTCGAGGGCCCGGAGGGCGTGGGCTCCGACGCGACCGACGACAGCACCGAGGCCGCCACGGTGTCCCGGGGCCGGACGACCACGGTCGACGGCACGCCGGCGCTCGTGCTGAACGCCCGGGAGGGCAAGGACCGTTACACCCTGTACGTCGCCACCGAGGGCGAGCCGTATCTGCTGCGGCTGGACAGCACCGCCGCCGACGACGCGGGCACGCTCACGTTCAGCGACTACGACGAGCCGGTCCCGGCGCAGAAGCCCACCGGCGAGATCGTGGACCTGGACGCGCTGTCCGGCTGACGAACCCGCAGGCGCCGTTCAAAGGGCGTGCCGCACCCACACGTCGGACGCGCGGCCACGGGTCGTACGCGCGGGACTCGCCACCTTGATGCTCGGGCTCATGCGCCGCACTGCTGCAGCATCATCGCCTTGTCGGCAGGCGTGACGGGAAGGTCGTACTTCAGCGACACCTGCGCGAAACGCACCGAATAGGAGCAGCGGATCTGCTTGTTGGGGGGCAGCCAGGCCGCGGGGCCGGAGTCGCCCTTGGCTCCGTTGGTCGGACCGTCCACGGGCATCAGGTTGAGCGGGTCGTTTGCTATGTCCTCGCGTTTGGCCTTCGTCCAGCGCGAGGCCCCCATCTGCCAGTCGTAGGAGAGCGGCATGACATGGTCGATCTGGACCTTCGTGGCGCGGGACTTGGTCCAGTCGATCGTCTTGCCGGTGTACGGGTCGTGCAGCGTCATGGAGATGACGACACAGTCCGAGCCGGACCGGAAGCGCACGTCCTCCCCGTCGCGTTTCAGGAGATCGTTCCGCGAGTCGCAGCCATTGCGGGCAAAGGGGATGTTTCCCGGCGCCGAGTCCATCCAGGCGTAGCCGAACTCGTCCCGGTCGTAGCCCGTCTTGGGACCGCGTCCCTTCGTGGCCACCTTCTCGATCAGCTTCCGGGCCCTGGCCTCGTCCGAGGCGGAGGTGATCGCCGCCAGCCCCGGCTTCGTGCCGTCGGGGTTGTCCAGCGGGCTCGCGGCGCGGCCGCCCGCCGCGGTCGGGACGGCGGAGCCGGAGCCGGCGTCGTCCTCGGGAAGGCCGACGCCTTCGCAGCCGGTGAGCAGGATCCCGGTGCCGAGCAGCGCAACGAAAGCCATGACGCCGTGCCGGATTCCACCGCTGTGCCACACGTGCCTCACGGTGCGTCCCTCCCCTTGCCCGCCCGGTCCACCCCCCGCAGGGGCCGTCTTCCCTCGTACAGCTTCGTACACACCGTGATGACCGGGCGCACGGGGGCACCCAACAGGCGGCGAAGCAGGTGCAGCCGGCCCGGTGCCGGACCCTACGACCCCAGAATCGACGCCAGGAACTCCCCCACCCAACCGAGCAGTTCCCGTCCGACGAGCGGCTTTCCGCCCACCTTCGCGGTCTTCGGACGCGGTACGAGGACCTGGTGGACCGCCGGCTTGATGACGGTGCCGGGGTACAGGCGCTTGACCCGCAGCTCCTGCGACTCGCGCAACTCCACGGGTGCGAAGCGGATGTTGTTGCCCTGCAGGACGACCTCGCCGACGCCGCACGCGCGCGCCAGCATGCGCAGGCCCGCCACCATCAGCAGGTTCTCGACGGGCTCGGGCAACTTGCCGTAGCGGTCGACGAGTTCCTCGCGGACGGACTTGATGTCCTCCTCCGTGTTGGCGGAGGCGATGGCGCGGTAGGCCTGCAGGCGCAGCCGCTCGCCGGGCGCGTAGTCGTGCGGGACGTGGGCGTCGACGGGCAGTTCGATCTTGACCTCGAGCGGCGCCTCCTCCTCGATCTCGCCGGTCTCCAGCTGGCGCCGGTAGTCCGCGACCGCCTCGCCGACCATGCGGACGTACAGGTCGAAGCCGACGCCCGCGATGTGGCCGGACTGCTCGCCGCCCAGGAGGTTGCCCGCTCCCCGGATCTCGAGGTCCTTCATGGCGACGTACATGCCGGCGCCCATCTCGGTGTGCTGGGCGATGGTCGCGAGGCGCTCGTGCGCCGTCTCCGTGAGGGGCTTCTCCGGCGGGTACAGGAAGTACGCGTAGCCGCGCTCGCGGCCGCGGCCGACCCGGCCGCGCAGCTGGTGCAGCTGGGACAGGCCGAAGGTGTCGCCGCGCTCGACGATCAGTGTGTTGGCGTTGGAGATGTCGATGCCGGACTCGACGATCGTGGTCGACACGAGCACATCGAACTTCTTCTCCCAGAAGTCGACCACGACCTGTTCGAGCGCCGACTCGGACATCTGGCCGTGCGCCGTGGCGATGCGCGCCTCGGGCACGATCTCGCGCAGGCGGGCGGCCGCACGGTCGATCGACTCCACCCGGTTGTGGATGTAGAAGACCTGGCCCTCGCGCAGCAGTTCGCGGCGGATGGCCGCGCCGATCTGCTTCTCCTCGTACGGGCCGACGAAGGTGAGCACCGGGTGCCGCTCCTCCGGCGGGGTGGTGATCGTCGACATCTCGCGGATGCCGGTGACCGCCATCTCCAGGGTGCGCGGAATCGGGGTGGCGGACATGGTCAGGACGTCGACGTTGGCGCGCAGCTTCTTCAGCTGTTCCTTGTGCTCGACGCCGAAGCGCTGCTCCTCGTCGACGATGACCAGGCCCAGGTCCTTGAACTTGGTCTCCGACGAGAACAGTCGGTGTGTGCCGATGACGACGTCCACCGAGCCCTCCCGCAGGCCCTCCAGGACCGCCTTGGCCTCGGTGTCGGTCTGGAAGCGGGACAGCGCCTTCACGCTCACGGGGAACTGCGAGTAGCGCTCGCCGAAGGTGCCGAAGTGCTGCTGCACCAGCAGCGTCGTGGGGACGAGGACCGCCACCTGCTTGCCGTCCTGTACGGCCTTGAAGGCGGCACGGACCGCGATCTCCGTCTTGCCGTAGCCGACGTCGCCGCAGATCAGCCGGTCCATCGGGACCGACTTCTCCATGTCGTCCTTGACCTCGGCGATGGTGGTGAGCTGGTCGGGGGTCTCCGCGTACGGGAAGGCGTCCTCCAGCTCGCGCTGCCAGGGCGTGTCGGGACCGAACGTGTGCCCGGGCGCCGCCATGCGCGCGCTGTACAGCCTGATGAGGTCGGCGGCGATCTCCTTGACCGCCTTCTTCGCGCGTGCCTTCGTCTTCGTCCAGTCGGCGCCGCCCAGCCGGTGCAGGGTGGGGGCCTCGCCGCCGACGTACTTGGTGATCTGCTCCAGCTGGTCGGTGGGGATGTAGAGACGGTCGCCGGGCTGGCCGCGCTTGGCGGGCGCGTACTCCACGACCAGGTACTCGCGGGTGGCGCCCTGCACGGTCCGCTGCACCATCTCGATGTAGCGGCCGACGCCGTGCTGTTCGTGGACGATGTAGTCGCCCGCCTCCAGGGTGAGCGGGTCGATGGTCTTGCGGCGGCGCGCGGGCATGCGGGCGCCGTCCTTGCCGGCCGCCTTCTGGCCGGACAGGTCTGTCTCCGTGAGGACGGCGAGCTTGAGCACCGGGTCGACGAAGCCGTAGTCGATGGAGCCGCACGCCACGTGCACGACCGAGGGGGAGATCTCCCCGAGGTCCGCCTCCAGGCGGGCCGCGACGCCCTCGCCGCCCAGCACCTCGACCGTACGGGCGGCCGGGCCGTGGCCCTCGGTGACGAACACCGTGCGCCAGCCGTCGGCGAGCCAGCCCTTGGTGTCGGCGAGCGCCTTGGCGGTGTCGCCGCGGTACGTCTCGGGAGCGTGCATGCCGAGCTTGAGCGTGTCCGCGTCGAGCTCTTCATCCGCCGCGAACGGCGACACCGACCACCACATCATCTCCAGTTCGCGTGCCCGGTCGCGGACGTCCGCGATGGACCACAGGGAGGCCGCGCCGACGTCGATCGGCGCCTCGCCTCCGCCCGCGGTGGCAGCCCACGACGCCTGCAGGAACTCCTGGCTGGTGGCGACGAGATCGGCGGCACGCGTGCGTACCCGCTCCGGGTCGCATACGACGGCCATGGCGCCCTTGGGCAGTACGTCGATCAGCAGCTCCATGTCGTCGACGAGGACCGGCGCCAGGGACTCCATGCCCTCGACGGCGATCCCCTCGGCGATCTTGCCGAGCAGTTCGCCGAGTTCGGGGTGCTGTTCGGCGAGGGCACGCGCGCGTGCGCGGACGTCGTCGGTGAGCAGCAGTTCGCGGCAGGGCGGGGCCCACAGGCCGTGTTCGGCGACCTCGAGGGAACGCTGGTCGGCGACCTTGAAGTAGCGGATCTCCTCGACGTCGTCGCCCCAGAACTCGATGCGCAGAGGGTGTTCCTCGGTCGGCGGGAACACGTCGAGGATCCCGCCGCGCACGGCGAACTCGCCGCGCTTCTCGACGAGCTCCACGCGCGCGTACGCGGCGGCCGCAAGGGCCTCGACGATCTCGTTCAGGTCGGCGGTCTGCCCGGTCCTCAGGGCGACCGGTTCCAGGTCGCCGAGGCCCTTGACCTGCGGCTGCAGCACCGAGCGCACGGGGGCCACGACGACGGAGACGGGGCCGGTCTCGGGATCGTCGGGGCTGGGGTGGGCCAAGCGGCGCAGGACGGCGAGGCGGCGGCCGACGGTGTCGCTGCGGGGGCTGAGGCGCTCGTGCGGGAGCGTCTCCCACGAGGGGTACTCCACGACGCCGTCCGGCGGCAGCAGGGTGCGCAGGGCCGCGGCCAGGTCCTCCGCCTCCCGGCCCGTCGCGGTCACCGCGAGGACGGGGCGGCCGCTCTCCCGGGCGAGCGCGGCGATCGCGAAGGGGCGGGCCGCGGCGGGGCCGACGAGGTCGACGTGCATCCGGTTGCCGTCTGCGGCCGCCTTGATCGCTTCGGCGAGGGCGGTGTCCTTGACGACGGCGTCGAGCAGACCGTGCAGGCTCATTCGGGGGCGGCTTTCGTCCGGGGGCGGGCAACACGAAGGGCCCGACGCGGTGACCGGCCGGGGGGTCTCCAGCGTACGACGACGGCGGGGCCGGCGCCGGGGCCTGTGGATAACGTCTGCTGTCAGGTGCCCGGTGCTGGTGCCGGCCCACCAGGGGGCTCCGCCCCCTGGACCCCCGGCCTATGCCCACCCGCCACCCGACTCGCTTCGTTGAAAGGCCGGCCTTGAAAGACAACAACGACCCGGCGCCGAGCAGCCCCCCGTGGCTGCTCGGCGCCGGGTCTCCCCCGTCCGTGGTGGCTATTCCGTGGCGATCGCGTTCAGGACGTTCATCCGGCCCGCGCGGAACGCCGGGACCAGTGCCGCGAACAGGCCCACGAAGGCCGAGCCGATGAAGACCGCGGTGATCGTCGGCCACGGGATCTCGAGGACGTTCAGGCCCTCCAGGGCGAGCAGTTGCTGGGCGGTCGCGCCCCAGCCCATGCCCAGGCCGAGGCCGAGCAGGGCGCCGAAGAGGGCGATGACCACGGACTCCATGCGGATCATCCGGCGGAGCTGGCGGCGGGACAGGCCGATCGCCCGCATCAGGCCGATCTCCCTCGTCCGCTCCACCACCGACAGGGCCAGGGTGTTCACCACACCGAGGACCGCGACGATGATCGCCAGCGCCAGCAGGCCGTAGATCATGTTCAGCAGCTGGCCGATCTGGTCCTTCAGGGCCTGCTTGTAGTCGGTCTGGTCGCGCACGGTGTACTGCGGGTAGTCGTGCAGCGCGGACTTCAGCGACTTGTAGGCGGTGTCCTGCTGCCCGTCCTTGGCGCTGGCGAAGACCAGCTGGTCGAGCGGCATCTTGTCAGCCGGTACGTACTTCGCCAGCGTGGCGATGGAGATGTACTTGGAGCCCGCGTCGATGACGACGTCACTGCTGGTGATGGCCCGGACCGTCAGGTTCGCGGTGGCGCCGTCCTTGAAGGCGAGCTTGATCTTGGAGCCCAGGTGGATGCCGTGGGCCTTGGCGAACTTCTCGTGGACGGACATCGAGTCCGGCAGGTAGGCGTCCTTCAGGTTCCCGGCGACGGTCTTGGTGCGCAGGTCGGTCGCGTACGACGGGTCGGCAGCCGTGACGTCGGTGTCCTTGAGCGTCTTGCCGTCGGGGGTGGTGTAGTCGGCCTCGGTGATCCGGTACTCGGTGACCTGCTCGAGCCCAGGTGTGTCCTTCACGGCCTTCACCGCGGCCGGCGTGATCAGCTGCCCGCTGTCGGACTGGATGATGAAGTCCGTGCCTACGGTCTTGTCGAGCTGGTCCGTCGCGGAGGCGACCATGGAGGAGCCGACGACGGACAGGCAGGCGACCAGCGCGAGACCGATCATCAGGGCGGCGCCGGTGGCGCCCGTACGGCGCGGGTTGCGCAGGGCGTTGCGCTCGGCCATGCGGCCGACCGGGCCGAACACCCGAAGGATCACCGCGCCCAGGACGCGGACCACACCGCCCGCGAGCAGCGGGCCGATCACGACGAAGCCGATCAGGGACAGCACCACGCCGAGGCCGAGCCACAGCGAGCCGTCCTTGGCCTTGTCCGCCGCGGTCGCCAAGTACAGGGCGTAGCCGCCCGCTCCGGTGAGGACCGTGCCGATCAGGGCCCGTATCCGGCCCGCCTTCGCGTCGGCGGGAGCGCCCGCGTCGCGCAGTGCGGCCATCGGGGAGACCTTGCCGGCGCGGCGGGCCGGCAGGTAGGCGGCCAGGACGGTGACGACGACGCCCAGGAGCAGGCCGACCACCGGGGTCGTCCAGACCACCGTCAGGTCGTCCGTCGACAGGTGCATGCCCATCTTGCCCATGAGCTTCATCAGGCCGACCGCGATGCCGACGCCCGCGCCGACGCCGAGGACCGAGCCGAACACACCCAGCAGCAGGGCTTCCGCCAGCACGGACCGGTTGACCTGCTTGCGGCTGGAGCCGATGGCCCGCATCAGGCCGATCTCACGGGTGCGCTGGGCGACCAGCATCGAGAACGTGTTGATGATCAGGAAGATGCCGACGAGGAAGGCGATCCCGGCGAAGCCGAGCATCGCGTACTTCATGACGTTCATGAAGCCCTCGACGTCCTGCTGGTTGGCGTCGGCGGTCTCCTTGGCCGTCTGCACCTTGTAGTCGCCGCCGAGTCCGGCCACGACGTTCTTCTTCAGCTGCGCGTCGGTGACGCCGGGCGCCGCCGTGACGTTGACGTTCGTGTAGACGCCGGTCTTTCCGACGAGCGTCTCCTGGGCGGTCTTCGTGTCCAGGTAGAAGATCGCGGCACCGGGGTTGGTGACCGTGAACGTCGCGATGCCGGAGATCTTCGCGGTGTGCGTGCCGACCGCGCTGATCACGCCGATCTCGTCGCCGAGCTTCAGGTGGTGCTTGTCGGCGGTGTCCGCGTCGACCATGACCTGGTCGGAGCCCTTCGGCGCCGTACCGGAGGTGACCTTCATGGTGCGGGCCTCGTTGCCGTTCCAGCTGCCGACGATGGTCGGCGCGCCGCTGGACGGCGACAGGTTGTCCTTGTCGGCGTCGACGACGGTCACGGAGGTCGAGAAGACGGTCCCCTCCGCGGACTTCACGCCCTGCGCCTCGCGCACCTTGCCGAGCACGGACGCCGGCATGACCGGCGGCCTGCCGTTGCCGGAGGTCGTCTCACCGCTGTCGGAGGCGCCCTTGGCGCTCACCGTCACGTCGGAGGACGTGGCCGCGAAGAGCTTGTCGAAGGTGGTGTTCATCGTGTCGGTGAACACGAGCGTGCCGCACACGAAGGCGACCGACAGCAGCACCGCGACCGCCGAGAGGGCCATGCGCCCCTTGTGCGCGAAGAAGTTGCGCATCGAGGTCTTCATGACGGTCATGACGTGCGCCCCCGGGCGTCGAAGTTGGGGGTCTGGGGCCGCGCGGCGGAGCCGCTGGTGTCAGCGCCCCCAGAAAAACGCAGCATGCGGTCGAGGACGGTGTCCGCGGTCGGCTTGTACATCTCGTCGACGATCCGGCCGTCGGCGAGGTACAGCACACGGTCGGCGTACGAGGCGGCCACCGGGTCGTGCGTGACCATCACGATCGTCTGGCCGAGCTCGTCCACCGAGCGGCGCAGGAAGCCGAGGACCTCGGCACCCGCGCGCGAGTCGAGGTTTCCGGTCGGCTCGTCACCGAAGATGATCTCGGGGCGCGCGGCGAGGGCGCGGGCCACGGCCACGCGCTGCTGCTGGCCTCCCGAGAGCTGCGTGGGGCGGTGCTTGAGCCGCCCGGCGAGACCGACCGTCTCCACCACCCGGTCCAGCCACGCGCGATCGGGCTTACGGCCGGCGATGTCCATGGGCAGCGTGATGTTCTCGATCGCGTTCAGGGTCGGCAGCAGGTTGAAGGCCTGGAAGATGAAGCCGATCCGGTCCCGGCGCAGCTTCGTGAGCTTCTTGTCCTTCAGACCGGTGATCTCGGTCTCGTCCAGGTAGATCTGCCCGGACGTGACGGTGTCGAGCCCGGCGAGGCAGTGCATCAGCGTGGACTTGCCGGACCCCGAGGGGCCCATGATCGCGGTGAACTGGCCGCGGGCGATGTCCACGTCGACGTGGTCGAGGGCGACGACCCGGGTCTCTCCGGACCCGTACGCCTTGACGACCTGCCGCGCCCGCGCGGCAACGGCCGTACGCCCTCCAGTGCCCCCGTGCCTGGGAATGGTCACAGCCGATGTCACGGTAAGTCTCCTATGTCGGTCAGCGGATGGACGCACCGGTCCGCAGTGCGTGTACTTCTCGGTGCTGCGTTGCGGTGCTGCGTGTGCTTCCTCGTTACGCCGTTCAGTCTGTCGGCGGGACAGGGCCCGGCGCGCTGGTGCTCGGCACCCTCTTTCCGGGGGGTTAACCCCACCCTCCGACGGTGGCGTTGGGCGCCCCCGGCGGCGTAAAGCCAGATTAAGGACGGCCCCCCTGCCGTCTCCTCCTCCGGCGGTACGAACCGTCCCCGAGCCGTAGTACGGAGGTGCCCCTAGGGGCAGTCCACCGCCGGGTGGAGCCGCTCTCCGGGTCGGCTCCACCCGCCGGCCCGGTCAGGCTCCACCCTCACGTGGCGTCAGGGTCAAGTGGGAAGCTGTCCGGGTCAGATAGGTGCAAGGGGAAAGGAATCCCGTGGATCAGGAGGACACCGAGGCACGGACCACGGCGGCCGACCGGCCCCAGGACACCCGCAGGCGCGGCGCCGTCGTCGCCGCACTGATGCTCTCCATGGCGCTGGCGGCCCTCGACTCCACGGTCGTCTCCACCGCAGTACCGCAGATCGTCGGCGACCTCGGCGGCTTCTCCGTCTTCTCGTGGCTGTTCTCCGGCTACCTGCTGGCCGTGACCGTCACCCTCCCCGTCTACGGCAAGCTCTCCGACACCTTCGGCCGCAAGCCCGTGCTGGTCGCAGGCGCGTCGGTGTTCCTGCTGGGCTCACTGCTGTGCGCGCTCGCCTGGAACATGGGCGCGCTCATCGCGTTCCGCGTAGTGCAGGGGCTCGGCGGCGGTGCGCTGCAGGGCACGGTGCAGACGCTCGCCGCCGATCTCTACCCGCTGGAGGAACGTCCGAAGATCCAGTCGAAGCTGTCCACGGTGTGGGCGGTGTCGGCGGTCGCGGGCCCGGGTCTGGGCGGTGTGCTCGCGGCGTACGCGGACTGGCGCTGGATCTTCCTGGTCAATCTGCCCGTCGGGGCCGTGGCGTTGTGGCTGATCGTGCGTCATCTGCACGAGCCGGAGCGGGAATCGCGTGCACGCGCGCGTGTCGACTGGGCGGGCGCGCTGGCGGTGTTCGCGTGCGGCGGTGTGCTCCTCACGGCGCTCGTGCAGGGCGGAGTGGCGTGGGCGTGGCTGTCCGCGCCGTCGCTCGCGCTGTTCGCCATCGGGTCGGCGCTGGTGGCACTCGTCATGGTGGTCGAGGGCCGGGCGGCCGAGCCGATCATCCCCGGCTGGGTGTGGCGCCGCCGTACGATCGCGGCGGTGAACCTGGCGCTGGGTGCGCTGGGGCTGCTGATGGTGGCGCCGAGCGTGTTCCTCCCGACGTATGCGCAGTCGGTGCTGGGCCTCTCCCCGGTCGCCGCCGGGTTCGTGCTCTCCGTATGGACGTTGAGCTGGCCGGTGTCCGCGGCGCTCAGCCAGCACATATACCGCCGGATCGGCTTCCGCGACACGGCGATGCTGGGCATCGGCACGGCCGCGCTGATCCTGTTCGCGTTCCCGTTCCTGCCGTATCCCGGCGAGGCCTGGCAGCCGACCCTGCTGATGCTGCTGCTGGGCGGCGCGCTGGGCCTGTTCCAGTTGCCGTTGATCGTCGGCGTCCAGTCCACGGTCGGCTGGTCGGAACGCGGCACGACGACCGCCTCCGTCCTCTTCTGCCGCCAGACCGGCCAGACGATCGGCGCCTCCGTCTTCGGTGCGGTGGCCAACGGGGTGCTGGCCGCGCGGCTGGGCGGGGCAAGCGATCTGGATTCCGTCACGCGCACGTTGGACGACGGCAGGGCCCCGGAGGCGACGCGGAGGGCGATCGCGGACGCGGTGCACGCGGTGTACCTGGGGGCGGCGGGCGCGGCGGCGCTGGCGTTCCTGGTCCTGCTGTTCCTGGCCCCACGCCGCTTCCCGGTGATCAAGGATTGACCTACCGGTGCGCACCGTTGTGACCCCGCGTCACCGGCTCCGCCACGAACCCCACGTCAGGCCGGTCACTTCGCCCGCCTGAACCAGGCCGACGCCTCCGGCAGACACAGCAGCACGACCGTCGGCAACCCCAGCAGGATGCGCACCGCGGCATCCAGGAACTCCCGGGGCACCCCGGCCTGACCGGCCTGACTGAACGACCCCACGAGCACGAACCCCAGCACACCGCAGGTCGTCGCCCGTATGCCGTGCCGCGCGCTGCCGTCGTACGTCAGGGCGAGCAGTGCGCACAGCCACACCAGTAGCCAGGGCGCCATCAACTCACCGAGTCCGTAGGACGTCAGACCGTCGGACAGTGCGAGCACGAGGACGAGGCCCGTGAACGCCAGGGAGAGCGGCAGGAGTTGGGCCGCACGCGGGGGCCCCGCCGGAAGCACGCGGCTCCGGCGGGGCCCGGGGACAGAGCCGGCGGGCAGTGTCACGACATGCCGCTCAGCTCCGACTCCGCGATCCGTACGGCCTCCACGACGAATGCCGCGGGCAGCCGCTTGCCGTCCTGCCGGGCGAGGAAGAACAGTTCCTCCTCCTCGAAACCGCGGGTCATCGCGCACAGGAACTCGGATCCGCCCGGCAGCAGGTAGAACTCCACCGAGTACGCCGTCGGCGGTGGACCGGGCTGCCTTTCCGTCATAACCGGCGATCACTTCTTTACCCAACCGAAAATCTTGAATCACGACTCACAAAAGCCACAGGTGTCACACAGACGTGGAGGGCCCGCCTTGCGGTTAACGCGGGTAACACCGCAGGTCAGCGCGGCTTTGGCGTAGTAAGCGCATACCGACCGCTCAGTTTGGTGAAACGCCCGCGCATGTTCGAGCGGCCGAGTAGCGTGCGTGGCCCGCACCCCCCAACCTCCCTGCGGTCCACCGCCATGGACCCGAGCCGAGCAAGGAGCACCGGGATGAGCTACGACCCGTCCCCGTCATATCCGTACCCGCCGCCGCGCCCCGCCGTGCCGCCGGTCTCGTCGCCGTCCCATCTGACGTACCCGTGGCAGCCCGTGCGGCGGGAGGAACCCGCGCCGCGGCGCCCGCCCCGCCGCCAACCGCTCGGCCACCACAGCGACCTGCGGATCCTGCGCAGCGCCTACCGCTGGCAGCGGCGCGTGGCCACGCTCACCGCGCTCGGCTACTTCACGCTGTTCCTGCTCCTGTCCGCGTTCGCACCGTCGTTCATGACGAGCCGCGTCACCTACGGACTGCCCGTCGGCCTGCTGCTCGCCCTGCTCCAACTGCCCGTCACCTGCCTGGCGATCGCCCTGTACGAACACACGGCCCGCCGTCGCGTCGACCCGCTCGCCGACCGCATCCGCAGACAGGCCGAGGTGGACGCCAAGCGGGAGGCCGTCCGATGACGCAGCCCGGCGCGATCCGGGCGGCCGCCACGATCACGGAGTTCAGCGGCGACGCGCAGACGATGTCCCTGGTGGCCTTCACGGCCGTCGCCACGATCACGCTGCTGCTGTGCGTGATGACCGGCCCGGACCGCGACGACCTCGACGAGTTCTACACCGGCTACCGCTCCCTGTCCCCCCTGCGCAACGGCCTGGCGATCGCCGGCGACTACATATCCGCGGCCACCGTGCTGGGCACGGGCGGTGTGATCGCGCTGTGCGGCTACGACGGCATCGTCCTCGCCCTCAGTACGGCGCTGTCGCTGATGCTGCTGATGTTCCTGCTGGCCGAACCCCTGCGCAACGCAGGCCGGTTCACCATGGGGGACGCCCTCGCACGCCGTATGCCGGGGCGCGGTGCGCGCATCGCCGCGTGCGCGGTCACGCTGGCCGCGCTCCTGCCGATGATGCTGGTACAGCTCGCCGGCACCGGACAACTGCTCGCCTTCATCCTGGGCTTCTCCGGCGACTCGGTGAAGACGGCCTGCATCATCGGGATGGGCGCGCTGATGATCAGTTACGCGGCGATCGGCGGCATGAAGGGCACCGCCCTGATCCAGATCCTGAAGATCGTCATGCTGGTCGGTTCGGGCGCCGTCGTCGCCGTACTGATCATGAACCGCTTCGACTGGAACCCGGGCGCCCTGTTCGACGCGGCGGCCGAACAGAGCGGGGTCGGACCGGCCTTCCTGCAGTCGGGCCTGCAGTTCACGGGCGGGGCGAGCCCGCGCCTCGACATGATCACCTCGGAACTCACCGTCGTCCTCGGCGGCGCCTGCCTCCCCCACGTCACGATGCGCATGTACACCGCCTCCAGCGCCCGCCAGGTGCGCCGGTCGATGTCCTGGGCGGTGTCGAGCGTGGCCGTGTTCGTGCTGGTCATCACGGTGATCGGGTTCGGCGCCACCGCCCTGATCGGCCGGGCGGTCATCGCGCAGGCCGACCCGCAGGGCAACACGGCGTACCTGCTGGGCTCGCGCGCGGCCTTCGGTCCCGACGTGTCGACGGCGGAAACCCTCCTGTTCACGACCGTCACCACGGCCATCTTCCTGACCGTGCTCGCCTCGGTCGCCGGAATGATCCTCGCCTGCGCCAACTCCCTCGCCCACGACGTGTTCGCGGCCCGCGTGCGGGAGATGTCCCCGCGCCGCGAAATGCTCCTCGCCCGCCTCTCCGCCCTGGCCGTCGGCGTCCTGGCGGTCTTCCTGGCCACGCTGGTCCAGCACCGCAGCCTGCAGCCCCTGGTGACCTTCTCCTTCTGCCTCGGCGCGTCCGCCCTCGCACCCGCCCTCGTCTACAGCCTCTTCTGGCGCCGCTACACCCGGACAGGCCTGCTGTGCACTCTGATCGGCGGCTCCCTCGCCGTCCTGCTGCTGATGCCGGGCACGAACCTCGTCTCCGGCTCACCCGCCTCCGCCTTCCCCGACGCCGACTTCAACTGGTTCCCGTTCACGACGACGGGCCTGGTCACCATCCCCCTCGGCTTCGCCTTCGGCTGGCTGGGCACCGTGGCCTCCGGCCGGGAGAAGGCAGAGGAACAGCGCCGGCAGTACGAGGCGGTGGAGGGGTGGATTCTGGCGGGGGCGGTGCGGAAAGGGAGTTGATACGAGCTGCGCCCACCCACCCGCACAGGCCGACGTGCGGGCTCAAGACCGGCCCTCCGCACTCCTCGTCACTCCGTCACTCCGGCCCTCCGCACTCCCCGTCACTCCGTCACTCCGGCCCTCCGCACTCCCCGTCACTCCGTCACTCCGTCACTCCGGCCCTCCGCACTCCCCGTCACTCCGTCACTCCGGCCCTCCGCACTCCCCGTCACTCCGTCACTCCGTCACTCCGTCACTCCGTCAAGGCACTCAGACTGTCCCGCACACA
This sequence comes from Streptomyces sp. HUAS ZL42, assembly GCF_040782645.1. Taxonomy (GTDB): domain Bacteria; phylum Actinomycetota; class Actinomycetes; order Streptomycetales; family Streptomycetaceae; genus Streptomyces. The sequence continues at coordinate 5,626,163 of NZ_CP160403.1, read as the reverse complement.
ATCCATCTGCGCCCGCACGTCGTCCCACCGCTCCCCGTGCTCCCGCAGCACCCGCTCCGTCTCCCCCGCGATCGCCTCCTCCCGCACCCGCGCCTCCGCGAGCAGCTCCGCGGCCCGCACCCGCGCCTCCTCCTGCCACCGCCGCGCCGACTCCTCCGCCTCCGCGAACGCCTGCTTCGCGTCGGACAGTGCCGCCTCGGCGCGCGCCACCAGGTGCACGTGGTGTGCGTCCAGCGCAGCCCCCCGCTCGGCCTCCTCCCGTTCGGCCTCGGCCCAGCGCTCGGCGTGCTCCTTCTCCTGCTCGGCGAGCATCGCGGTGGTGCGCTGCCGCATCTCGCGCAGTGCGGCGAGCGCCTCGGTGCGGCTCTCCTTCACTTCGCGCCGGGTGGTGACGCGGATGTCGTCGGCCTCGGCGCGCGCCGCGAGCAACCGCCTGCGGGCGCGTTCCTCGGCGTCCGCGCGGAGTTCGTCCGCGTACTCCTGCGCCGCCCCACGCACGCCGAGGGCACACGACTCGGCCTGCGCGAGGTGCTCCTGCGCCGCGCCCCGCGCGCCTTCGCGCACGAGCGCCGCTTCCTCCCCCGCGAGCTGGAACAGCCGCCGCGCCCGCTCCCCCAGCGACTCGTACGTCTGCGGAGCGAGCTGCGCCACGGCCTCCCGCCACCGTTCCGCCTCCGCCTCCATGTCCCTGGCGAGCACGGTGAGTCGCGCGGCGCGTTCCCAGGCGGCGTCCCGGTCCCGGGAGAGGGCGTCGGCATGAGCGTCGACCTGTTCGGGACGGTAGCCACGCCCCCGTACGGCCACGAAGCCATGAGGCGAGACCGCTGCGCTGCTCATCCTGGAACCCCTCTCCGCCGAACGCACGCGAAATCGATGATTTGGCGCACATCTTGATGTATCGGACGGAAATGTTCATAACGCGACACTCCGCGCAGAGATCACAGGCCCGGCCAGGACGCGCACAGAAAAGGGCCGGGCCCGGTGGTCCAACCGGGCCCGGCCTTTCGACATCGATGTACGACGTCAGCGGCGATGCCGCGTCACAGCAGTCCGTCCCACATCTGCTCCAGCAGCACCGACCACCAGCTCTCCGGCGAACCGAGCGCCGCCGGATCGAGGGAGGCCAACTGGGCCTGGAAATCGACGGTCCAGCGGCCCGCCTGCTCCTGGTTCAGGCCGAACCGCAGCCGCCACATCCGCCCGAGCAGCGCCAGGCAGCGAGCGAACTCCGGCAGACCCGTGTTCACGAACTGCGGCGGTACGGGCGCCCCGCCCGGCCCCGCCTCCACGGGCACGGCGACGATGTTCGCCGTCCCGTACTGCACACAGATCGCCTTGCCGAAGTCGCTGCCCATGACGAGGTACGAGCCCGCGTCCGAGGCCGGCTGCACCCCGCGCTCCTGCGCCAGCTCCGCCAGCGTCGGCACCGGCCGCCCCGGCTGAGCCTGCGCCCAGAAGAACGGACCCATGTCCGCCGGCAGCCCCGCCACCACCAGGGTGTGCGCCACGATCGGCGGCACACCCTGCCGGGACACCGCGGCCTGCTCGAACCGGAACACCCCCGGCCCGAACGCCGCCGCCAGCTCCTGCCCGATCCCCTCCGGCGGAATCGGCGGCGCCTGCTGCACCTGCGGCAACGGCGCCCGCACCGGCGCGGGACGCGCGGGACCGTCGGCCACCTGGTGCAACTCGCCCTGGTGCGCCAGCAGTTGCCGCATCCCCTGCTGCCGGCTCGCGTGGTCCGTGCCGTACGGCGCGATGCTCGTGATCCGCGCCTTCGGCCACTGCTCCCGGATCATCCGCGCACAGTACGCACCCGGCAGCTCGCACGACTCCAGCTCGGTGTGCAGCTCCAGCACCTGGTCCGGCGGCACGTTCATGGCCCGCAACTCGTGGAAGATCTGCCACTCCGGGTGCGGCGTCCCCGGCGCCGAACGCCGGATCAGCTGCTGCTCGGAACCGTCCTGGGCGCGGTAGCGCAACACGGCCTGATAGCCCGGTCCGACCGTCGGCCGGCCACCCTGCTGCGGATAGCCGTACGCCGGCGGCTGCAGCCCCGGCCCCGGCTGACCCGGCGGCGGCACGGCACCCGGCGGCATCGGCTGCGGGGCGCCCGCAGCCACCCCGGGCGCGCCAGGAGCACCGGGTGCGCCCGGGAATCCGGGTGCGGCGGGAGGCGGCGGCGGAGGTACGCCGGGGCCGGCCACCGAAGGCGCGGCCAGCACGGTCTCCGCATGGTGCACGGCACCGGACGCGCCCCCCGCAGATCCGTGCGCGCCCGGCGGGTTGGATCCGCCCGGCGCGTTCGGCACACCCGGGCCGGCCGGAGGCTGCGGAGCGCCCCCGCCCGGGCCCATCCGACTCGGGTCGGCGAGCATCGTGGCGGCATGGTGAACACCGCCTGGAGGCGTACCACCGGGCGTGTTCGGCGCACCGGGCGGAGCGGGGGTACCAGGCGGATTCGGCGCGCCAGGCGCGTTCGGCGCACCCGGGGCGCCCGAAGCCCCCGGGCCCTGCGGCGCACCCGGACCGGACGGGCCCCCAGGACCGTCGGGACTCAGTGCCGACACAAGCTGCGTCGGCACATACCCGCCCGCCGGAGTACCGGGCGCACCCGGACCGGACGGCGGAGGCGGCGGCGTACTTCCCGGGCGCGCGCCCGGAGCCCCCGGCGCACCCGGCGGAGGCGGCGGGTTCGCACCCGCACCCCGCCCACGACGCGGCGGAGCCGCCTTGCTGGTCGCGGCGTCGGCGATCTCCCCGGCATTCGGCGCGAGCGGCCGCCCCGGCGCGTTCGGACCGGCCGGAGGCGGAGGCGTGCCCTGCGGACCACCGGCCGGCACGGCACCCGGACCGCCCGGCGCCTGCGGATAGCCGTACGACGGTGCACCCGGAGCGGGAGGAGGCGTGCTCCCCTGCGACACCACCGGCCCACCCGGAGCACCCGGAGCACCCGGGCCCTGCGGATAGCCGTACGACGGCGCACCCGGCGCGTGCGGAGGATGCGGAGTACCGGGCCCACCCGGAGCACCCGGAGCACCCGGACCCTGCGGATAGCCGTAGGACCGCGCACCCGGCGAAGGTGCGGGCGGAGGCGGAGGCGCACTGCCCTGCGGGACGCCCGGCACAGGCGCACCCGCAGCACCCGGAACACCGGGCGCCCCCGAAGTCCCCGGCGCCCCCGAAGTCCCTGACGCACCCGGACCACCCGGCGCACCCGGCGCCTTCGGCACGCCCGGCGCGTCCATCGCCGGCGCCACCGCCGTCGGCGGAAGCTGGCTGCCGCCCTCCATCAACGCCGTCTGGGCGTCCGGCGGAAGCGCGGCGTCGGCATCGCTCAACTGAGGCGCGAACACCGTCGCCGGCAACGGCACGGAACGGTCCTCACCGGCGTCCGCATTGGTGTCCGTACCGGCCCAGGGCGTAGCCCCGGCAGGCACGCCAGGCGCACCCGAATCCGCACCGGCACCAGCGGAACCCGCCCCCGCCGGCACCCCACCCTGCGTCTCGGGAAGCGACGAACCGCCCCCCGACGACGCCCCGGCACCGGACCGCCGATCCGGAATCCCCAGCTTGTCCGCCGCCTCCTGCAACCACTCCGGCGGAGACAACAAGAACGACGTCTGGTTCAGATCCACCCGAGCCGCGGGCGCCTGCGCCGGCTCAGCCCCGCCGTCCGGACCGCCGTACTCCTCCTCGTACCGGCGGATCACCTCACCCACCGGCAGCGCGGGCCACAACGTGGCCTCCCCGCTGTCCCGGGCGATCACCAGCCGCTGCCCACCCCCGTCCGAACGCGGCCCGTCCGCACGGTCCTCTCCCCACACCACGAAACCCAGCTCGAACTCCCGTACCCGCACCTCACGATGCTGGTACGCCGGAACATCCCCGTTGATCCACTCTTCCGCGCGCTCCTGCGCCTGTGCAAACGTCACCATCGCCGAAACTCACTCCCCCGCCGAGAACGCCGAAGACACCGAAGAGCCCGACGACTCCGAAGCCACCGGCACCGCACGCGCGAACCCGCCGTCCACCATCAGGTTCGCCACCGTCTCCAACTCCGGCGGATTGCCCGCCAGCCGCGACAGGAAGACATCGAAGTCCTCACCGCACGGCAGCAGAAGCCGCTCCACACGCTCCGCCGGCGGCCACGCCGGATCCACGTCCCGCGCGTCGTCGTACGTGCAGAACCACACCGAACCGAGCCGCTCGCCCTTCACCTTCACGGCCAGCAGACCACCCTGGACGAAGCCGACGCCCAGGTAGTCCTTGGTCAGATGGTCACGCAGACACTTGTTCACGTACACCAGGTCGTTGACCGCCGCCTCGTCCCGCACCGTGAAGAACGGCTGGTCGACCAGCAGCCCCAACTCCGCGTCCAGCGCGGCCCCGACGGGAGCGCAGCCACCCGCCGCCTTCAGGAACGAGCGGTACGGACCCGGCAGCCGGTACCCCAGATCCTCCTCGACCCCCTGGACCTGCTGCTCCGTCACCGCCACACCCGACTTCGGCAGACCGAAATGCGCCGGACGCGTCTCCTGCAACGGCCGCGTACCCCGCTTGCCGTGATTCACCGCCGCCGTCGCCACACCACCGTGATGCCGCAGCAACGCCTTCACCTCGACCGGCACCAGCTCCAACCGGCGCGTACCCACCACGTGATGCCACGTCCAGCCGTGCGGCGTCGCCACATTCGGCACCGTGTCCCACAACTCGTGCCCACTCGCCGCCAACGCCGCGTTCGCCGACACATAGTCCGTCAGCCGCAGCTCGTCGACCCCGAAACCCTCAGGCGGCTCCGCGATCTCCGCGGCCGCACGCGCATACGGCGAGAACTCGGGGTAACCGTGCTCGTCCATCCGTACCCCTCTCGGGTGACGGGCGGCCCGGACCGGATCCGGGAAATGCACGACCTGCCCGGCATAGGCCGCGTTCGGCGGCGCGGCTTGCTGCCCGAGCCGACCTGTCGTCATGGCGGTTGCCCCCTGCGGCACTCTGTACGACCCGAAGCGGACCAAACCGGTCGCACACAGCTTCCGGTTCGCCCCACCACGACCCGTATTCGACTGTCTCCAACGGTCACCGACGCGCGTTGACCGCACCTATCGCGGTGCCGACAGCCTATGCGGTACGACGACACCGGTCACCGGCGCTCCACTTCCGTGACCAGCCGTCACAACGCCGTGACAGCCCGCCCAAACGCGGGCGTGTCGCCCCGCCCCAGCTTCCGCACCAGCCACGCGATTTGGCACCCTGGATCCGCCGGGGGGATGCTCGGGAGGGGATGACGATCATGAACGCCACACAAACCGGACCGCACAACAGCCGATCCGGCGACCCCCGCATCGGCTGGAGCAGCACCACAACCCCCCACATCCCCACCCTCCGTCACCGCCGCGACGGCATACTCCCCACCATCGCCGCCGCCCTCTCCGTCCGCGGCGCCACCCTCACCGGCACCGCCGCCCGCGGCGACCAGCCCCCCGCCCTGCACCCCCTCGTCCAGGACTTCCTCGACACCCTCACCAGCGCCCAACGCGACCGCTTCACCGGCCGCTGCGCCGAAGCACTCCTCATCTCCCGCCACATCGCGGTCACCGACGCCGCCCGCAGCAGACGCGCCGCCCGGAAACCCATGACCAACGGCGAAGCCCGCAGAGCCCTCAAACAGGCCAAACTCACCGCCCGCCGCATCCGCGAGGACGGCGACCCCCTCCACGGCAGCTTCGCCACACCCTGCCGCGCCTGCACCGCCCTCAGCGACCACTTCGGCGTCCGCATCGTCGACCCGACAGCGACCGACGACTGACCCCACCGGACCCCGAAGGAACACACACCCAAGAGGGCAGATGCACACCGACCGCACCTCCACCACCCGCTTCCCCGTACCCGTCGACGCCGCCCTCCGCGAAGCCGGCTGGCAACCCGGACGCTGGGACATCAAACAGGCCGAGATCTGGGCCGACACCCTCCGCGACCACATCTCACCCGCCGGCCACCGCCACACCGTCTTCCCCGCCGCCGTCGAAGCCTGGGCCGAATTCGGCGGCCTCCACATCACCCCCAGCGGACCCGGCCGCCAAGTCGCCCCCGCCACCCTCCACCTCGACCCCCTCCACGGCCTCCACCTCGCCCGCACCCTCAGCGACCTCGGTCGCGCCCTCGACACCGACCTCTGCCCCCTCGGCGCCGAAACCCACACCCACGGCCTCCTCGCCATCGACACCGAAGGCCGCGCCTACACCCTCGACCACACCGGCGACTGGTACCTCGGCCCCGACATCGACCAAGCCCTCGCCGCCCTCGTCTCCGGCATCGAACCCGTACGACTCACCGCAGGCTGACCAGCACAAACAGCCCCCACGACGCCTACGACGCCTACGACGCCGGAATCACCGCCGACACCCGAAAACCCCCCGCATCCGTCGGCCCCGACACGAACACCCCACCCAACCCCGCAACCCGCTCCTTCATCCCCACCAACCCGTTGCCGCCCGACGGCAACCGAGCCGACGACGCCGACGACACCTCCGGCGGCGGCTCGTTCTCCACCTGCATCGCGATCTCCGACACCCGATGCGCCAACCGCACATGCGTCTTCGCCCCCGCCGCATGCTTGTGCACGTTCGTCAACGCCTCCTGAACCACCCGATACGCGGTCTGCTCGATCTCCCGCCCATACGACCGCGCATCCCCCTCCACCGTCAGATCCACCACCATCCCCGCAGCCGCCGACTGCCCCACCAACTCCTCCAACTCCGACAGACACGGCCCCTCGGCCCCACCCTCGTCCTCAACCAGCCGAGAAGCAGCCTCCGCCGCGGCAACCCCCACCGCCACCAACGGCAGCGACGCCGAACGCTCCCGCTGCTCCCCACTCCGCAGCACCCCGAGCATCTCCCGCAACTCCGTCAACGCCTGCCGCCCCATGTCCCCCACCAACACGGCATTCCGCACAGCCTTCTCGGGATCCTTCCGCGCCACGGCCTGAAGAGCAGCCGCATGTACGACCATGAGGCTCACCCGATGCGCGACCACGTCATGCATCTCCCTCGCAATCCGCGTCCGCTCCTCACCACGCGCCCACTCGGCCCGCTCCTCCGCCCGCTCCGCCAGCAGCATCAACTCCCGCTCGAGACTGTCCGCACGCTCCCGCAGACTCTCCATCAACCGGCGCCGCGCCCCCACGTACAACCCGAGCAGCACAGGAGGTGCCGTCAACCCGAGCGACGTCGTGATCGAAGCGAACGGTATGAACCAGTCCCCCAGCCGCAGATCCCCCTGCGCCATGTCCTGCCGCACCCGCACGAACGTCACGATGAGCGTCCCCACCAGCGACATCCCCGCCAGCGAACCGATGATCCGCCGCGGCAACTCGGACGCGGCGAGCGTGTACAGACCCACGATGCCCATCAGGAAACCCATCAGGGCGGGCGTGATCGCGATCGACACGAGCACGACGGCAATCGGCCATTTCCGCCGGATCAGCAACACGGAACCGGCGAGCAGTCCGAACACCACCCCCGCGGCGAGCGGAATCCCGGCGTCCCGGGCGAACGGAACCCCCTCGACCGCGCACTCCACCGCGGACGCGACCGCGAGAGTCGCGTCCAGCACCACACTGCGCCACCTGGTCCACCACCACGGCCCTCCCCGGGCCGTCGCCTGGTCTTCCCCCGTCGTGGTCATGCATCCAGCCTACGGGCGGCCGCCACAGGTTTTCCGGCGAGTTTCAACGACTGGCCTACACCACACTCAGTGACCGAAGAACGACGAAACCAGCCGGTATCCCTCGAACTGCTGAACTACGTCCGTTCGAGGCCGGAACCAGCCATTCCGGCTGGACGGTATGTGCATGGCACATACCCATGGCAAGTACGCGGACTTCGAGGGGTTGCGGGAGAGGGCGGTCGCGCTGCGGCGCGGGGGTTACAGCCTTCGGCAGATCCGGGACGAGCTGAAGATCTTCAACAACGACATCCTCAACCAACTCGTGAAAGGGGAGCCGCCGCCGGAGTGGACCAAGCGCCCCAACGCGAAGGACGACCTACGGGAGAAGGCGCGGGAGTTGCGCCGACAGGGGTGGACGTACGACCAGATCGAGGCGGAGCTGGGCTGCTCGAGGAGTTCGGTGTCGCTATGGGTTCGGGACCTTCCGAAGCCGGAACGCAAGCGGACCCCCGAGGAGGCTTCGGCGATCGCCCGGCGAGGCTGGGAGGCCAAGCTGCAGCTCCGCGACCAGGAGCGGCAGCGCACCAAGGATGCCGCCAAGCAAGAGGTCGGACAGCTCTCGACGCGCGAGCTGTTCCTGGTGGGCGTCGGCCTCTACTGGGCCGAGGGCGGCAAGGACAAGCCGTACGACCGCCGCGAGAACGTCACCTTTGTCAACAGCGACCCAGGCATGATCAAGGTTTTCCTCGCCTGGCTCGACCTACTCCGAATCGAGCGCGAGCGTCTGCGGTACTGCGTCATGATCCACGAGACCGCGGACGTGGCAGGTGCAGAGCAGTACTGGGCTGACCTCGTCGGCGCAGACCTCTCAGCGTTCAACAAGACGGTGCTCAAGAAGCACAACCCCAAGACGGTTCGCAAGAACGTCGGCGATTCCTACCGGGGTTGCCTGGTGATCAAAGTCCTGAAGGGTGCCGACTTGTACCGTCGCATCGAGGGCTCTTGGTACGGCATAGTGGAGTCCGCACGCGAAGCCGATCACTCGAATCGGACATAGCCTGCAAACTATCCCGGATCGTCTAAAGGCAGGACAAACGGTTTTGGTCCGTTGAATGAGGGTTCGAATCCTTCTCCGGGAGCCCACAGCACACAAGACCTCAGCTCGGGTCCTGACCCACCTCGGTCAGGACCCGAACCCATGTCCCCCAAGAAACGCCCCGGTATCCTGCGGATGTCCACCCCCACCCCACCAAAGCCGAAGGGCATCCCCGTGAGCGCCATCCGCCCGGCAGCCGTCGTCGTACTCGCAGCGGGTGAGGGCACCCGTATGAAGTCGGCCACACCCAAGGTCCTGCACGAGATCTGCGGCCGTTCCCTCGTGGGCCATGTGCTGGCCGCAGCCCGTGAGCTGGACCCCGAGAACCTGGTCGTCGTGGTCGGGCACGCGCGTGAGAAGGTCACCGCGCATCTCAGCGAGATCGACCCGGGCGTCCGTACCGCTGTCCAGGCGGAGCAGAACGGCACCGGCCACGCCGTCCGTATCGCTCTCGACGAGCTCGGCGGCGGCGTGGACGGGACCGTGGTCGTCGTCTGCGGGGACACTCCCCTGCTGTCGGGCGAGACGCTCAGGCAGCTCGCGGCCACGCACCACACCGACGGCAACGCCGTGACGGTCCTGACCGCCGAGGTTCCGGACGCCACGGGTTACGGCCGTATCGTCCGCGACGACGCCACGGGTGCCGTCACCGCCATCGTCGAGCACAAGGACGCCACCGACGAACAGCGGGCGATCCGTGAGATCAACTCGGGTGTGTTCGCGTTCGACGGGCAGCTTCTCGCGGACGCCCTCAAGAAGGTGCGTACGGACAACAGTCAGGGCGAGGAGTACCTGACGGACGTCCTCGGGATTCTGCGCGAGGCCGGTCATCGTGTCGGGGCCTCCGTGGCCGGTGACCACCGGGAGATCGCGGGCATCAACAACCGTGTGCAGCTCAGCGAGGCCCGTCGCATCCTGAACGACCGGCTGCTGACGGCGGCCATGCTCTCCGGGGTCACGGTCGTGGACCCGGCGACCACGTGGGTCGATGTCACGGTCACGTTCGAGCAGGACGTGACGGTGTACCCGGGTACGCAGCTGCAGGGCGCGACGCATCTGGGCGAGGGTTCGGAGGTCGGTCCCAACAGCCGGCTGAAGGACACGCACGTGGGTGCGGGGGCGCGGGTGGACAACACGGTCTCGGACGGGGCGTTCGTGGGTCCGCAGGCGACGGTGGGGCCGTACGCCTACCTCCGGCCGGGCACCCGCCTCGGCCTCAAGTCCAAGATCGGTACGTACGTCGAGACGAAGAACGCTTCCATCGGCGAGGGGACGAAGGTCCCGCACCTCTCCTATGTCGGTGACGCGACGATCGGTGAGTACACGAACATCGGTGCCGCGAGTGTCTTCGTGAACTATGACGGTGAAGCCAAGCACCACACGACCGTCGGCTCACACTGCAAGACGGGTTCGGACAACATGTTTGTGGCTCCTGTCACTATCGGGGACGGCGCGTACACCGCGGCGGGCTCTGTGATCACGAAGGATGTGCCGCCCGGTTCGCTGGCTGTGGCCCGTGGTCAGCAGCGGAATATCGAGGGTTGGGTGGCTCGTAAGCGTCCGGGCAGTGCGGCTGCGAAGGCGGCCGAGGCGGCCTCCCGCCAGGGCGAAAGCGCAGGCTGACCGGAAACGGGTGCGCCGGACACGGCGTACCGTGATAGGTGCACACCCGCACCCCACCAGCTGAGACGACCTCTCACGCCCAGTGGCGAGGTCTGCTCGACACCCAGCTGCGACACCTCTGAGGAGACAGTGCTGTGACCGGGATCAAGACGACCGGCGAGAAGAAGTTGATGTTCTTCTCCGGCCGCGCACACCCCGAGCTTGCCGAGGAGGTCGCCCAGCAGTTGGGTGTCGGGGTTGTCCCGACGAAGGCCTTCGACTTCGCCAATGGTGAGATCTATGTCCGTTATCAGGAGTCGGCGCGTGGTGCGGACTGTTTCCTGATCCAGAGCCACACGGCTCCGATCAACAAGTGGATCATGGAGCAGTTGATCATGATCGACGCGTTGAAGCGTGCGTCGGCGCGTTCGATCACGGTGATCGTGCCGTTCTACGGTTACGCGCGGCAGGACAAGAAGCACCGTGGGCGTGAACCGATTTCGGCGCGTCTGATCGCGGATCTGATGAAGACGGCCGGTGCCGACCGGATTCTGACCGTGGATCTGCACACGGACCAGATCCAGGGCTTCTTCGACGGTCCGGTGGACCACCTGTTCGCGCTGCCGCTGCTGGCGGACTACGTGGGTCGGAAGGTCGACCGGGACAAGCTGACGGTCGTGTCTCCGGATGCGGGCCGGGTGCGGGTGGCGGACCGCTGGTGCGACCGGCTGGGTGCGCCGCTGGCGATCGTGCACAAGCGTCGCGACAAGGACGTGGCGAACCAGGTGACGGTGCACGAGGTCGTGGGTGAGGTCGAGGGCCGGGTGTGTGTGCTGGTCGACGACATGATCGACACGGGTGGCACGATCTGCGCGGCTGCGGACGCGCTGTTCGCGCATGGTGCCGAGGATGTGATCGTGACGGCGACGCACGGTGTGCTGTCGGGTCCGGCGGGCGACCGTCTGAAGAACTCGAAGGTGAGTGAGTTCGTCTTCACGAACACGCTGCCGACGCCGGGTGAGCTGGATCTGGACAAGATCACGGTGTTGTCGATCGCGCCGACGATCGCGAGTGCGGTGCGTGAGGTGTTCGAGGACGGTTCGGTGACGAGCCTGTTCGACGAGCAGTAACGATCATCTGGAAGATCGATTTCTGGTACGGCCTTCCCGCCGAGTACGCTGTTGCAGTTGCTCGGCGAGGGAGGCCGTACTCGTTCTTCGGTACGGCGGTCCGTTATCGACGCGCTCTTCGTAGCAGGCCGTTCGTGTGGCCGGGTGACTCCTGTACCCACTACTACGAGGAGTGAACATGTCCGAGGTGAAGCTCACCGCCGAGACGCGCACCGAGTTCGGCAAGGGTGCCGCCCGTCGTATCCGTCGTGACAGCAAGGTTCCGGGTGTGCTGTACGGCCACGGTTCGGACCCGCTGCACCTGACGCTTCCGGGTCACGACCTTCTTCTCGCGCTGCGTACGCCGAACGTCCTGATCTCCCTGGACATCGACGGCAAGACGAACGAGCTGGCGATCCCGAAGTCCGTGCAGCGCGACCCGATCAAGGGCTTCCTGGAGCACGTGGACCTGCAGTTGGTCAAGCGGGGCGAGAAGGTCACGGTCGAGGTTCCGGTGCAGGCCGAGGGCGAGCTGGCCGCGGGTGGCAACCTGCTGGAGCACGTGCTGAACGCGCTGCCGGTCGAGGCCGAGGCGACGCACATCCCCGAGGCCTTCACGGTCTCCGTCGAGGGTCTGTCGGCCGGTGACTCCGTCCTGGCCAAGGACGTCCCCCTGCCGAACGGCGTGACGCTGGCCGTCGACGAGGACGCGGTCGTCCTGCAGGTCCTGGCCGCGCAGGCGGAGGAGGCCCCCGAGGGCGAGGAGGCCGCGGAGGGCGAAGAGGCCGCCGAGGCCTGATCCTCACCGTCGTCGTTTCGTCAGCCGCTGTTCCCTCCGGGGGCAGCGGCTGGCGCGTATCAAGGAGACATGCACGTGACGACCGATGCCAACGTGCCCTGGCTGATCGTGGGCCTGGGCAATCCGGGTCCGGAGTACGCGGGGAACCGGCACAACGTGGGCTTCATGGTGGCCGATCTGCTGGCGGAGCGGATCGGGGGGAGGTTCAAGCGGGCGGGGAAGGCGCAGGCGCAGGTCGTGGAAGGGCGGATCGGGCCGCCCGGGCCGGCGAACCGGCGGGTGATCCTGGCGAAGCCGATGTCGTACATGAATCTGTCGGGCGGGCCGGTGAACGCTCTGCGGGATTTCTACAAGGTGCCTTTGTCGCATGTCGTGGCGGTGCATGACGAGCTGGACATCGACTACGGGACGTTGCGGCTGAAGCTGGGTGGCGGGGACAACGGGCACAACGGGTTGAAGTCGATGACGAAGGCGATGGGGGCGGACTATCACCGGGTGCGGTTCGGGATCGGGCGGCCGCCGGGTCGTATGCAGGTCGCGGATTTCGTGCTGAAGGACTTCTCCTCCGCGGAGCGCAAGGAGCTGGACTACTTCGTGGATCGGGCGGCGGACGCGGTGGAGTGCCTGGTGATCGAGGGGCTGGAGCGGGCGCAAAGCACGTACAACTCCTGACTTGTCCGCCCACCTGGCGGGCCGGGGTTGACTCGCCGTCGAGGCATGACCAATGATCCCGGCCATGCCTGCCACAGCCACCTCGTCCCGTCAGGCCCCGGTCGCCGCGTTGCGGTTCGGGCGGCTCGCGGCGATGGGTACGCTCGCCGTGCTGATTCTGATCGCGGGTGTCTGGGGTTCCTGGGGTGCCGCGCAGCACGTGATGCTGACGAAGGGCCGGGAGAGCGGCACGATCCGGGTGACGGCGTGCGGTGCGGACATGTGCGCGGGGCCGTTCACGCCGGTGTCGGAGGGGGCGACTGCGCGGGAGCGGGTGGTCATCGAGAAGTCCGTCGCGGTGAAGAAGGGGCGGACGTACACGGTGGTGGTGAAGCCGGCTACGGACGTGGTGGTGCGCTCGGGTCCCGCGGGGATCCTGTTCGCGTGGGTTCCGCTGGGCGGTGCGTTGCTGCTGGCGTCGGTGGTGGTCGCGGGCGGGCTGGGTCGGGCCAGGGTGGGCTGGGTGCTGGCGGGGTCGGGTGTGGCGTTGCTGACGGCGGCGTTCGTGGTGATCTGACGCGGCATTCGTCAGCTTCTGTCCCGGGGTTCGTAACATTCCCAGGGTTTTCGGCGCTCTCCAGTTATGTGGGGGGCCTGAGTGTTGTCGGTTCGTGATTGACCTGGTTTAGGCCGAGGCTGGATGCTGAGCCGCCCCCTCCACGTCTTCCCGTTTCGTTTCTCGGAGATGGACTACTGCCCCATGCGAACCCTCACCCGCGCCGGCGCCCTGTCCGCCGTCGCCGCGGCCGCGTTGCTCGCGACCCCTTCCGCCTACGCCACCACTCCCGGTGACAACGGCACCGTGAAGATCCACGACGCCAAGACCGGCGAGGAGCTGCGGCGCAACGAGCCGCACGTCTGCACGTTCTATCTGGACGCCTTCGGGTTCGACAGCGTTCAGCAGGTCGACTGGCACATCGAGGCGTGGGCGCCGACCGCCGACGTCAAGGGCGAGACGGTGAAGTCCGGCGAGATCACGCTGGACGCCGACGGTCACGGCCGTACGGAGGACCTGTCGCTGCCCGACGGGCACTACAAGCTGTTCTGGAACTTCGACGGCGAGAAGGGTGCCGCGAAGCACAAGGTGTTCTGGACGGACTGCGAGGACTCCGAGGGGGGCGGCGGTTCGAACCCGTCCGCGTCGGCGTCCCCGAGTTCGTCCGTGGAGGGTACGGCGAGCCCGTCCCCGTCTGTGGGTGCCGGTGGGTCGGCGAACCCGTCGCCGTCCGCGCAGGGCAGCAGCACGGGGGACCTGGCGGAGACCGGTAACGGTGCTCCGGTCGGTCTGCTGTCGGGTGTCGCGGCCGTGCTGATGGGTGCCGGTGGTTACCTGGTGTTCCGTCGCCGCAAGGCCCAGCAGGGCTGAGCCGGCCGAAGGCAACGAACGGTGCCCCCGAGCTCTGGGCTCGGGGGCACCGTTCGTCGTGTCCGGGGCGGTTGTCAGCCGGTGTTGCGCAGACCGGCGGCCACGCCGTTGACGGTGAGCAGCAGGGCGCGGGCGAGCAGCGGGTCGGGTTCGTCGCCGGCGGCTGCGGCGTCGCGCTGCCTCTTGAGGAGGGTCACCTGGAGGTAGGAGATGGGGTCGAGGTAGGCGTCGCGGATGGTGAAGGTCTGCCTGAGGACGGGCTGGGAGTCGAGCAGTTCCTTCTCGCCGGTGATGCGCAGGACTTCGGCGACGGTGAGCGCGTGTTCGGCCTTGATGGTGTCGAAGACGTGCTTGAGGTCGTCGGGGACGAGGGTGTCGACGTAGTGCTGGGCGATCCGCAGGTCGGTCTTGGCGAGGGTCATCTCGACGTTGGAGACGAAGTTGCGGAAGAAGTGCCACTGCTCGTGCATCTCGTCGAGGACGGTGTCGAGTCCGGCTTCGCGCAGGGCCTTGAGGCCGGAGCCGACGCCGAACCAGCCGGGGACGATCTGCCGGGACTGGGTCCAGCCGAAGACCCAGGGGATGGCGCGCAGGCCGTCGAGTCCGGCGCCGGAGTCGGGCCTTCGCGAGGGCCTGGATCCGAGGTGCAGGTCGGCGAGCTGGTCGACGGGGGTGGAGGCGAAGAAGTACGCCGGGAGGTCGGGGTCCTCGACGAGCCTGCGGTAGGCGGCGTGTGCGGCGTCGCTCACGACGTCCATGGCCGCGTCCCAGCGGGCGAGCGCCTCCACGGACTGGCGGGGGGCGGTGTGCAGGGCGGAGGCCTGGAGGGTGGCGGCGACCGTCAGTTCGAGGTTCTCCCTGGCGAGTGACGGGATGAGGTACTTGTCGGAGATGACCTCGCCCTGTTCGGTGACCTTGATCTCGCCTTCGAGGGTGCCCCAGGGCTGGGCGAGGATGGCGTCGTGGGAGGGGCCGCCGCCGCGTCCGACGGTGCCGCCGCGGCCGTGGAAGAGGCGGAGGCGTACGCCGTAGCGGTGGGCGACGTCGCGCAGTCGGCGCTGGGCGCGGTGGATCTCCCACTGGGAGGTGGTGATGCCGCCGAACTTGGAGGAGTCGGAGTAGCCGAGCATGACCTCCTGGACGTCGCCGCGCAGGGCGACGAGCCTCCGGTAGGAGGGGTCGGAGAGCATGTCCTCGAGGATGGTGTCGGCGGCCTTGAGCTCGTCGGTGGTCTCCAGGAGCGGCACGATGCCGATCTTCGCCCAGCCGGCGTGCAGGTCGATCAGGCCGGCCTCGCGGGCGAGGACGGCGGCGGCGAAGACGTCGTCGGCGCCCTGGCACATGGAGATGATGTACGACTCGATGACCTCTGGCCCGAAGATCTCCAGGGCGCGCTTGACGGTCTGGAAGACGCCGAGGGTCTTCTCGCCGGCGGCGTCCACGGGTGCCGGTGTGGGGGCGAGGGGGCGGCGGGAGCGCAGTTCCTTGGCGAGGAGCCTGGTGCGGTACTCGCGGGGCATGTCGGCGTAGCGCCAGGATTCCTCGCCGAGTCGGTCGAAGAGCTGGCCGAGGGCGTGGTGGTGGGCGTCCGCGTGTTCGCGTACGTCCATGGTGGCGAGCTGCAGGCCGAACGCGGAGAGGGTTCTGATGATGCGGTTCATGCGGCCGTCGGCGAACAGGCCGCCGCGGTGTGCGCGCAGCGAGGTCTGGATGAGGATGAGGTCCTGCAGGAGTTCGTTGGTGCCGAGGTAGTCGCGGCCGGGCTCGTGGGGGGTGCCCTTGGCGAGGCGCTGCTTGGTGTTCTCGAGCTTCTGCCGGATGCAGGTGGCCTTGAGCCGGTAGGGCTCCTCGGCGTTGAGCCGCTTGTAGCGGGGGCTGATCTCGGGCAGGCGGTCGAGGTCGGTGCGCAGGGACTGGAGGAGTTCCTCGGTGGCGCCGGTGTAGCGGATGGAGTTGGAGAGGAAGCCGCGGAGTTCGTCGATCATCTCCAGGGCGTCGTTGATGCCGTGTTCGTGCTGGAGGATGAGGACTTCCCAGGTGACGGCGGGGGTGACGTTGGGGTTGCCGTCGCGGTCGCCGCCGATCCAGGTGCCGAAGGTGAGGGGGCGGGTGTCGTCGGGGAGCTGGACTCCGACGCGTTCCAGTTCGGCGGTGAGGTCCTCCAGGACGTCGCCGACGGCGTTGGCGTGGAGTTCGTCGAGGTAGTAGATCGCGTTGCGGGCCTCGTCGGCGGGTTCGGGGCGTACGACGCGGAGCTCGTCGGTCTGCCAGACGAGGTCGATGTTCTCGGCGAGGCGGGTGTCGTAGCGGCGGCGGTCGGCCTCGATGACGGGGGTCTCGAGGAGTGCTGCGATGCGCCGGAGCTTGTTGAGGACCGACCGGCGCGCGGCCTCGGTGGGGTGCGCCGTGAAGACGGGGCGCACGTTGAGGTGCCTGACCGTCTCGCGTACGTGCTCGGGGTCGGCGTCCTTGAGGCGGTCGGCGGTGCGGGCGAGGAGGCCGCCCTCGGCGGCGCGCCGGGCGCGCAGTTCGCGGCCGCGGTGGACCTGCTCGGTGACGTTCGCCAGGTGGAAGTAGGTGGAGAAGGCGCGGACCAGCTTGGCGGCGGTCTGCAGTTCGGTGCCGCGCAGCAGCTCGGCGGCGGCCTCGCCGTCCTCTCGGGTGAGGCGGCGGACCTTCTCGACCAGGTCGAGCAGCTCGGGGCCCTCCTGCCGGACGAGGGCCTCGCCGAGGAGGTCGCCCAGCCGGCGGATGTCGGCGCGCAGCTCGCTGCTGGTCGTGGTGGTCTGGTCGTCGGCACTGCTCACAGGTGCGGCTCCTTGCAGTGTTGAAGCTCGTCCGGGAGGGGAACACGGATGTCGTCCTCGCGCGGCGGGTGCCGCATACGGGCCGGACATCCGGGAAGAAATCAGAGCGGACCGCGCTGTCCGACCGACTCCAAGGATAGGTGTCCATGCGGACGCGCAGACTCGCGGGCTCTTGCCGCAGGGCGACGCGCTGCCATACTTACGACGCCGTAGGTTACGGAACCGTAGGTCTCGTTGTAACGGGACTTGGGCACGGTTCCCAGAGCCGTCCGGCGCCTGCCTCCACCCTCGACCCCACAGGGGACGCGCATGACCACGAGCTCCGATGTGATCGAAGACGCCCCGAAGGCGAACGACGACACCCCACTGCCTTCCGCCACCCTGGGCGGTGAGCAGAAGCGTTCGATCGAGCAGATCACTCTTCTGCTCTTCATCACCGTCCCGTTCCTCGCGCTGCTCGCGGCCGTGCCGCTGGCGTGGGGATGGGGGGTGAGCTGGCTGGACCTCGGCCTGCTGGTGTTCTTCTACTACCTCGGCTGTCACGGCATCACCATCGGTTTCCACCGTTACTTCACGCATGGCTCCTTCAAGGCCAGGCGGCCCCTGCGGATCGCGCTGGCGATCATGGGTTCGCTGGCGGTGGAGGGGCCCCTGGTGCGCTGGGTCGCCGACCACCGCAAGCACCACAAGTTCTCGGACGCGGAGGGTGACCCGCACTCGCCGTGGCGGTTCGGGGAGACGGTCCCGGCGCTGATGAAGGGCCTGTGGTGGGCGCACATCGGCTGGATGTTCGACGAGGAGCAGACGCCGCAGGACAAGTACGCGCCGGATCTGATCAAGGACAGGGCGATCCGGACGATCTCGCGGCAGTTCGTGCTGTGGACGGTGGTGTCCCTGGCGCTGCCGCCGCTGATCGGCGGTCTCGTCACCATGTCGTGGTGGGGCGCGTTCACGGCGTTCTTCTGGGGTTCCCTGGTGCGGGTGGCCCTGCTGCACCACGTGACGTGGTCGATCAACTCGATCTGCCACGCGGTGGGCAAGCGGCCGTTCAAGTCGCGTGACCGTTCCGGCAACGTGTGGTGGCTGGCGGTGCTGTCCTGCGGCGAGTCGTGGCACAACCTGCACCACGCCGACCCGACGTCCGCGCGGCACGGTGTGGAGCGCTGGCAGCTGGACTCCTCGGCGCGGATCATCCGCTGGTTCGAACAGCTCGGTTGGGCGTACGACGTGCGCTGGCCGTCACGCTCGCGTATCGATTCGCGTCGCAACTCGGGTGAGGACGGCTCCCGGCGCCGGAAGGAGACCGCCGAGGCGGCATGATTGACGCCGTGGCGACCGACTCCAGCAGCACCCCCAGAGACGACAAGCAGCGGCGCGCGCGCCGCACCCGGATGACCGGTGCCGAGCGCCGTCAGCAGCTGCTGGAGATCGGTCGCACCCTGTTCGCCGCGAAGGGCTTCGAGGGCACGTCGGTGGAGGAGATCGCGGCGAAGGCCGGGGTGTCCAAGCCTGTCGTGTACGAGCACTTCGGTGGCAAGGAGGGCCTGTACGCGGTGGTGGTGGACCGCGAGATGCGCCGGCTGCTGGACATGGTGACCAGCTCCCTGACGGCGGGCCATCCCCGCGAGCTGTGCGAGCAGGCGGCCTTCGCGCTGCTGGACTACATCGAGGAGTACACGGACGGTTTCCGGATCCTGGTCCGCGACTCCCCGATCCCGCAGTCGACGGGTTCCTTCGCCTCGTTGATCTCGGACATCGCCACGCAGGTCGAGGACATCCTGGGCCGCGAGTTCAAGAGCCGCGGCTTCGACCCCAAGCTGGCGCCCCTGTACGCGCAGGCCCTGGTCGGCATGGTCGCGCTGACCGGCCAGTGGTGGCTGGACGTACGCCGCCCGAAGAAGGCGGAGGTCGCGGCGCATCTGGTGAACCTGGCGTGGCACGGGCTGGACGGGCTGGAGCAGAGGCCGCGACTGATCGGGCACCGGAAAAGCTGAATCATCAGCGCACAAGATTAATCTTGTGCCATCATGTGCGCATGACTGAGATCACCATCAGTGCGGCCCGTGCCCAGCTTGGCGACCTGGTCCGGCGTGCGGCCCACAGCCGCGAGACCATCGCCCTCACCGATCACGGACACGTGGCGGCGTTGCTGGTCTCGCCGCAGGTGATAGAGGATCTCGAAGATGCCCTGGCTGTCGCGGACTATCAGCGGCGCAAGGCGGAAGGCACGCTCGGCGAGGGCATCCCGCACGAGGAAGTGGGACGCATCCTGGGGTTGCGTCCGTGACCTACCGCATCATCTGGGAGCCGAGCGCCACGAACGCCGCCGTCCGGTTCCTCAAAGACGACCCGACCGGACTCGCCGCGGTCTACGAAGCCGTCGACGCGCTCGCCGAGAAGCCACGCCCCCTCAGCTCCACCGCCTACGGCGTCGACATCCGGCGCCTGCGCGTGGGCGCCTACCGGGTCATATACGTCATCGACGACGAGGTGATCCACATCCTCGTCACCCATCTGGGCCGCACTTCCTGATCGCTGTGGGCTCCAGGAACTCCAGTCGGTTCCCCACCGGGTCGGAGGCGTAGAAGCGCAGGTGGCCGGGCAGGTTGTCGTCCCAGGTCACCGGGACCCCGCGGGTCTCCAACCGGGCGGCGTACGCCTCGATGTCCGCGACCCGCAGCCCGGGGTGGGCCTTCTTCGCCGGTCTGAAGTCGCCCTCGATCCCCAGGTGCAGTTGCGCAGAACCGGCCTGGAACCAGCACCCGCCCCGCGCCGCCAGAGCCGGTGGCTTGGGGAGCTCGGTCATACCGAGGACACCGGCGTAGAAGTCGCGCAGCCGGTCCTCGGAGCCGGGCGGTGCTGCCAGTTGGACATGGTCGACAGCGGTGATCATCAGGCCTTCCTGCGGGCTACGGCAAAGACCCGGCGGAAGGGGAACGGCGTGCCGTGCCCGCCGGCCGGATAGGCCTCGCGCAGGGCGGCCCGGTACTCGGTGAGGAACTCCTCGCGCAGGGCGGGTTCGTCGGCGAGCGCGGTGAGGACGGGCCGCAGGCCGGTGCCCTTCACCCAGTCGAGCACCGGGTCCTCGCCGTGCAGCAGATGCACGTACGTCGTCTCCCACACGTCCGCGTCACAGCCGAGGTCGGCCAGCTTCTCCAGGTAGGCCTCGGGCGCGAGCACGGCGTCGTCGTGGCGGAGCGTCTCGGCGAGGCGGTCCCGCCAGCGCGCGGAGTGGGCGAGGTCGCGCATCAGCCGGTGGCTGGGGGCGTCGAAGTTGCCGGGCACCTGGAAGGCGAAGGTGCCGCCGGGGGCGAGGCTCCCGATCCAGTCGGCGAAGCGGTCGGCGTGCCCGGGGACCCACTGCAGGGTGGCGTTGCTGATGATCAGGTCGTACGGCTCCTCGGGCACCCAGGTGCGGGCGTCGGCGTAGGAGAAGTCGAGGCGGCCGCCGCCCGGCGTGGTGCCCCCGTGGTCGACGCGGGCCTTGTCGAGCATCTCCTCGGAGTTGTCGTGGCCGACGATCCGCGCGGTGGGCCAGCGGTCGGCGAGGATCGCGGTGACGTTGCCGGGGCCGCAGCCGAGGTCGGCGATGGCGGGCGGGTCGCCGGGCAGCTCGGGGACGCGGGCCAGGAGGTCGGTGAAGGGGCGGGCACGGTGGCCGGCGTGACGCAGGTACTGGGCGGGGTCCCAGGTCGGCGTGGTCATGGCTCCACACTCCCAGGGAAATTATCTCGATGTCAAGAGACTTCACATCAAGAGACTTCATGTCGACACAACCACTACACTGATCGCCATGGAGGACGAGGTCGATCGGCTGGTCGCAGCGTGGCGCCGGGAGCGCCCTGACCTCGACGTGGAACCGCTCGAGGTGCTCAGCCGGGTGAGCAGGCTGGCCCGGCACCTGGACCGGGCACGTCGTCTGGCGTTCTCCGAGCACCAGCTGGAGCCCTGGGAGTTCGACGTCCTGACGGCGCTCAGGCGCGCGGGAGCCCCGTACCAGCTCTCACCGGGACAGCTGCTCACCCAGACCCTGGTCACCTCCGGCACGATGACGAACCGCATCGACCGCCTGGCGAAGAAGGGCCTGGTGGAACGACTGCCGGACCCGAGCGACCGGCGCGGTGTCCTGGTCCGTCTGACGGACGAGGGCCGGGACCGTGCGGACCAGGCCCTCGCCGGACTCCTCGACCAGGAACGGGCCATCCTCGCCGAGCTCTCCCGCGCCCAGCGCGGCGAACTGGCCGGCCTGCTACGCCAGCTGACCGCCCCGTTCGACAACATCCCCGGCTGAGGCACTGCCGGGCGGATCCTGCCGGAGACGCGGGAGGCACACCGGTGTTGATCAGGCGCTGCTGCTTTCCTCGGGCATGATCCGCCCGGCAGGCCCCAGATCGACCGGCCCGACCCCGGCGCGGCGCGCGAGCGCGACGGCGGCGAGGGTGGAGTGGACGCCCAGCTTGCCGAGGACGTTCTGCATATGGGTGCGGACGGTGTGCGGTGACAGGAACAGCCGCTCGGCGACGGCCTTGCGGCCGAGGCCCGCGACCATGCACCGCAGCACTTCCCGCTCCCTCGGCGTGAGGGACTCCACCAGCCGCTCGCTCTCGGTGCGGTGCTTGCGCGCGGCGGTCAGCTCCCGCAGCACGCCCGTGAGCAGGGCGGGCGGCAGATGGGTCTCGTCCCGCAGTACCCCTCTGATGACGGTCAGCAGCCGGGACAGCGAGCAGTCCTTGGCCACCCAGCCGGACGCCCCGGCCTGCAGCGCGAGCGCCGCCCTGCGCGGGTCGTCCTTCTCGGCGAGGACGACGATCCGTACGCCGGGCTGCCCGGACCGCACCCCGGCGACGAGGGAGATCCCGTCGACGAGACCGTCCTCGCCCACCTCCTGCACGGGCACGGCGGGCCGGACGCCCGGAACGTTGCCGCCCAGATCGGCGTCGACGAGCAGCACGTCGTAACGGCGGCCCTCGGCTGCCGCGCGCTCCAGGCTGCGCAGCGCGGCGGGGCCGCTGCCGGCCGCGGACACGTCGACGTCGGGCTCGGCGGCCAGGGCCGCGGCGAGCGACTCGGCGAAGATACGGTGGTCGTCGACGACCAGAACTCGGATGCGAACCACGAAACCCCCTTCCCCAGGCTCCTGAAGAGCAGGGGATACCCCAAGGTCCGGAGAACGACGACCGGCACGGGTACGACGCCCGGAGGGCCGCTCGCACCGCACGGCCGCCGCCGTGCAGAGACTGCTACCCCCACTGCGGGCGTCGTACCCGACTGTCTCGCCCCCTGATCAGCACCGGCCCCCACCGGTGCTGCTCATCAGGGTAGGGCTGTGAGCGGGGAGCGGAAGGTAATTTGCAGAACTGGTTGGCCAGCACGTTTATGGTGTGCCGCATGTTTCGCATTGAGACAGAAGTCGACAAGGCCCGGCGCGATCTTCTCCGTTCCCGGTTGCGCGACACCAACACCGCTGCCTCGCCCATACTCCGCGCCCTGCGCGGCACTCCCGGCGAACGCGAAGTCCCCCTGCACGTCTGGGCCTTGGACGAGGCCTCCGAGCTGGCCGGCGGCCTGGTCGGCCACACCTGGACGACCTGGCTGCATGTGGCGTACCTGTGGGTCGACGAACGCCACCGCGGCACGGGCCTCGGCACCCGCCTGCTCTCGGAGGCGGAACGCGTCGCCCGCGAACAGCGCGACTGCCGTCGGGTGCGCCTGGAGACGTGGGACTTCCAGGCCCCGGAGTTCTACAAGCGGCTGGGCTACGAGGTGGTGTGCGTGATCGAGGACTATCCGCCGGGGATCACGGAGTACACCCTCACGAAGCGGCTGGGGTAAGGACCGGGTTCCTGGCGCAGGGTGAGGTCACCCCCCGGCACAGGGGGTGATCCGCACGCTCAGACCAGCCGCCGCGCCCCCGCCGCCGGTACCGCCTCGAACAGGCGCGGCGCCGTGAAGCCGGCCGCGCCGAAGGCCTCCTCGACCGTCTTGGAGATCGTCTCCACGTCGGCCGCCTCGGCGAGCACGATCGCGGAGCCGCCGAAGCCGCCGCCCGTCATCCGGGCACCGAGGGCACCGTTCGCCAGGGCGGTGTCGACGACCAGGTCCAGCTCGGGGCAGGAGATGCGGAAGTCGTCCCGCAGAGAGGCGTGGCCCTCCGTCAGGACCGGGCCGATGGCACGGGTGTCGCCCGACTCCAGCAGGGACACCACCCGCTCCACCCGCTCGTCCTCCGTGACGACGTGGCGGACCAGCCGGCGGACCTCCTCCTCGTCGCCCAGCCGCTCCAGGGCCGCGTCGAGCCCGGCGTACGGCACGTCCCGCAGCGCGTCGACGCCGAGCAGGGCCGCGCCCTTCTCGCAGCCGGCGCGGCGCTTGCCGTACTCGCCGTTGCTGTGGGCGTGCTTGACCTGGGTGTCGACGACGAGCAGGCGCATGCCCTCGGCGGCGAGGTCGAAGGGGATCTGCTTCTGGGACAGGTCCCGGGTGTCGAGGAACAGGGCGTGGCCGGCCTCGCAGCACGCCGACGCCGTCTGGTCCATGATCCCGGTGGGGGCGCCGACGTACACGTTCTCGGCGCGCTGGCACAGGCGCGCCAGCTGCCAACGCTCCAGGCCGAGCTCGTACAGGTCGTTCAGGGCGAGCGCGACGACGACCTCCAGGGCCGCCGACGACGACAGGCCCGCACCGGAGGGGACCGTCGAGGCGAGATGGATGTCGGCTCCGGTGACGGGGTGGCCGGCCTCGCGCAGCGCCCAGACGACGCCCGCCGGGTACGCCGTCCAGTTCCGGTCGCTCTGGGGAGCCAGCTCGTCCAGCCGCAGCTCCACGACACCGCCCGCGACGTCCGCCGAGTGCAGGCGCAGTACGCCGTCCTCGCGCCGTGAGACCGCCGCGACCGCGGTGTGCGGCAGCGCGAAGGGCATGACGAAGCCGTCGTTGTAGTCGGTGTGCTCACCGATGAGGTTGACGCGGCCCGGGGCCGACCAGACACCTTCCGGTTCGGTTCCGTAGAGCGCCACGAAACCGTCCCGCACCTGCTCTGCCGCCACTTACTGCTCCCTTGCGCTGCTGACGAGGGTCCGCGTGAACTCCCACGCGTCCGCGACGATCCCCGCGAGGTCCGCGCGGGACGGGTTCCAGCCCAGCTTCTCCCGGGCGGTGGCGGCCGACGCCACCAGCACCGCCGGGTCGCCGCCCCGGCGCGGGGCCACGATCTCGGGGATGGGGTGGCCGGTGACCTGGCGGACCGTCTCGATGACCTCGCGGACGGAGAAGCCGTTGCCGTTGCCGAGGTTGCAGATCAGGTGCTCGCCGGGCCGCGCGGCCCGCACCGCCAGCAGGTGGGCCTCGGCCAGGTCGGCGACGTGGATGTAGTCGCGGACGCAGGTGCCGTCCGGCGTCGGGTAGTCGTCGCCGAAAACGGAGATCGCCTCACGGCGGCCCAGCGCGACCTGCAGGACCAGCGGGATGAGGTGCGACTCGGGGTCGTGCCGCTCTCCGTACGCACCGTACGCGCCCGCGACGTTGAAGTAGCGCAGGCTGACCGCGCCGAGGCCGTGGGCGGCGGCCTCACCGGTGATCATGTGGTCGACGGCGAGCTTCGAGGCGCCGTACGGCGAGGTCGGCGCCGTCGGGTCGGCCTCGGTGATGGGCGTGTTGACGGGCTCGCCGTACGTGGCGGCCGTGGAGGAGAAGACCAGCTTGCGCACGCCCGCGTCACGCATGGCGCCGAGCAGGGCCATGGTGCCGCCGACGTTGTTGTCCCAGTACTTCTCGGGCTTCACGACCGACTCGCCGACCTGCGAGAACGCGGCGAAGTGGAGCACGGCGTCGAAGGAGGAGTCGAGCCACTTGGCGGCGTCACGGATGTCGCCCTCGATGAACGAGGCGCCCGCCGGTACTCCCTCACGGAAGCCGGTGGTGAGGTTGTCGAGGACGACGACCTCGTGCCCCGCCTCCAGGAGGTGCTGGGCGACCACGCTGCCGACGTACCCCGCACCGCCCGTGACCAGATACTTGCCGCTCATGAACTCGCTACCTCTCGCAGTCGCTCGGCCGCGCGCTCCGGCGGCACGTCGTTGATGAACACGCTCATGCCGGACTCGGAACCCGCGAGGAACTTCAGCTTGCCGGAAGTGCGGCGGATGGTGAAAAGCTCGAGGTGCAGCGCGAAGTCGTCGCGGCTGACGCCGTCGAACTCCTCCAGCTGACCGAACGGCGCCTGGTGCCAGGCGGCGATGTACGGCGTCGGAGGCTCACTCTCACCGAAGATCCGGTCGAAGCGCCTCAAGAGTTCCAGATAGACCTTGGGGAACTCTGTGCGCGCCTCCTCGTCGAGCCCGAGCAGATCGGGCACGCGGCGCTTCGGGTAGAGGTGCACCTCGTACGGCCAGTGCGCGGCGTACGGCACGAAGGCCACCCAGTGTTCACCCTCGAGGACGACCCGCTCGTCGGCGAGTTCGTGCTCCAGGACGGCGTCGAACAGGTTCTCGCCGCCGGTCGCCTCCTTGTGCGCGGCCAGCTGGCGCAGCATCAGCGCTGTGCGCGGAGTGGTGAACGGGTAGGCGTAGATCTGCCCGTGCGGGTGACCCAGTGTCACACCGATCTCGGCACCGCGGTTCTCGAAACAGAACACCTGTTCGACGGAGGGCAGATGCGACAGCTCCGACGTCCGGTCGGTCCAGGCGTCCAGCACCAGTCGCGCCTGCTCCTCGGTGAGGTCCGCGAAGGACGCGTTGTGGTCGGAAGTGAAGCAGACGACCTCACAGCGCCCGGAGTCGCCCGCCAGCGAGGGGAAACGGTTCTCGAAGACGACGACGTCGTACGACGAGTCCGGGATCTCGCTCAGCCGCTCACCCTGCGAGGGGCACAGGGGGCACTCGTCGGCCGGCGGGTGGTAGGTGCGGCCCTGGCGGTGCGAGGCGATGGCGACGGAGTCACCGAGCAGCGGGTCGCGGCGCACCGCCGAAGTGGTGACCGTGCGCTCCAGCGGTCGCCGGTCCACGGCGTCGCGCACCGCGTCGTCCTCGAGGTCGTAGTAGATCAGCTCACGACCGTCGGCCAGCTTGGTCGAGGTCTTCTTCACCGCGACTCCCCATCCCTACGTCCAGCAAGGCATCAAACAGAACCGAACGCATCAAAGCACAAACCCGCACGGACGTCACCACCACAACCAAACAAAGAACACCAAGCGAAGTGAGCAGTGCATGCGAACCCCCACGTTCCACATGTCGCACACATCCCCCACACACCTCGCAGCCGAGCTACGGCTCCCCACGAACTGGCTCGACTACACGATCCTCGGGATCTACTTCGCCGTCGTCCTGGGCATCGGGTTCGCCGCCCGCCGCTCGGTGAAGACCAGCCTCGACTTCTTCCTCTCCGGCCGCTCCCTGCCCGCCTGGGTCACCGGCCTCGCGTTCATCGCGGCGAACCTGGGCGCCACCGAGATCCTCGGCATGGCCGCGAACAGCGCACAGTACGGCGTCTACACCACCCACTGGTACTGGATCGGCGCCATCCCGGCGATGGTCTTCCTGGGCCTGGTGATGATGCCGTTCTACTACGGCAGCAAGGTCCGCTCCGTTCCCGAGTTCCTCCTGCTGCGTTTCGACAAGTGGGCCCACCTGCTCAGTTCGATCCTGTTCGCCTTCGCCGCCATCCTGATCGCCGGCGTGAACCTCTACGCCCTCGCGATCGTCGTGGAGGCCCTGCTCGGCTGGCCGCAGTGGGTGGCGATCGTGGTGGCCGGCTTCTTCGTGCTGGCATACATCACCCTCGGCGGCCTGTCCTCCGCGATCTACAACGAGGTGCTGCAGTTCTTCGTGATCCTGGCGGCCCTGATCCCGATCTCCGTGCTCGGTCTGAAGAAGGTCGGGGGCTGGGACGGGCTCGAGGACTCCCTCACCAAGACGCACAGCCCCGACTTCGTGACGGCGTGGGGCGGCACCGGCATCGGCGACGCCAACCCGCTGGGCGCGAACTGGCTGACGATCGTCCTGGGACTGGGCTTCGTGCTGTCCTTCGGCTACTGGACGACGAACTTCGCCGAGGTACAGCGGGCCCTGTCGGCGAAGAACCTCTCGGCGGCCCAGCGCACACCCCTGATCGCCGCGTTCCCGAAGATCTTCATCGTCTTCCTGGTGATGATCCCGGGCCTGGTGGCGGCGGTCGTGGTCCCGAGCATCGGCACTGCCCGGTCCGACCTCCAGTACAACCACGCGATCCCGTACCTGATGAGGCAGTTGCTGCCGAACGGCGTTCTGGGCATCGCCGTGACGGGCCTGCTGGCCGCGTTCATGGCCGGCATGGCGGCGAACGTCTCCTCCTTCAACACGGTGTTCACGACGGACATCTGGGCGAAGTACGTGGTGCGGCACCGGGAGGACGCGTATTACGTCCGCTTCGGCCGTCTGATCACGGCGATCGGGGTGCTGGCGTCGATCGGCACGGCGTTCCTGGCGTCGTCGTTCTCGAACATCATGAGCTATCTGCAGACACTGTTCTCCTTCTTCAACGTGCCGATGTTCGTGGTGTTCATCATCGGCATGTTCTGGAAGCGGGCGTCGATGAAGTCGGGCTTCTGGGGCCTGCTCGCGGGCACGACCGCCGCGATGATCAACTACTTCGTCATCTACAAGAGGGACATCATCGACATCCCCACCGACCAGGGCGCCAACTTCGTCTCGGCGATCGCGGGCTTCGTGGCCGGTGCGGTGGTGATGGTCGCCGTGTCCCTCTTCACGGCCCCCAAGCCGGCCGCGGAACTGCAGGGCCTCGTCTACGGCACCCGCTCCCCTGGCATGGCCGAGCCGCCCGCCGCCGGGGACGACGCGTGGTACCGCAAGCCGGCGCTGCTGGGCTGGGGTGCGCTGATCCTGGCCGCCGCCTGCTACATCCCGTTCTCGATCTGACCGCGGGAGGATGGAGAGACCATGTCCGAGTACTCCGAGGAGAACCTCCAGCGGGAGATCACCGAGCTGGAGACCAAGTCCACCACCGCCGCGCGGCTCTTCGACATCCGGCGCATCATCGGTGGCCTGTTCGTGCTGTACGGCGTCATCGTCACGATCACGGGCCTCACGGACGACGACGCGGCGATCGACAAGGCGCAGGGCGTGAACATCAACCTCTGGACGGGGCTGGGGATGCTGCTCCTGGGGATCTTCTTCCTGGCGTGGCTGAAGCTGAGGCCCACGGCTCCGCCGCCGCCGGAGGACAGGACCGTGGAGTGAGGGCGGAGCTTCACGGCTGACGAGGGCTACTGTCGGCGCGGGGTGGGTCGCGCAACGCGGCGCTGACGGGGCGCCGCCCGCGCCCACCCGTGCCGCCCCAGGCGGCACGCATGCCCGCGGACCAACGCGTGGCTGGGCGCCAGGGCTAGGACTCCTGCTCCGGCCGCCCCGTCGGGCCCGCCCTGTCCAGCAAGCCCGTTCGTGCCGCCAGTGCCGCTGCCTCCAGGCGGGAGCCGACGCCCAGTTTCATCAGGACGCGTTGGACGTGGGTGCGGGCGGTGGACGGTGCGATGCCCATGCCCGCCGCGATCAGCCTCGTGTCCTCGCCGTCCGCGACCCGGACCAGGACCTCCACCTCCCGAGGCGTGAGCATCTGCAGCAGCCGCTGGCCCTCGTCGTCCGGCTGGGCGGCGGGATTGAGCAACTCGCTGAACGCGCCCTGCAGCAGCTGCGGCGCCACCGCCGCCTCCCCCGCCCGCGCCTTCATGATCGCCCGCTCGACGCCCTCGATGCGCTCGTCGTGACGCACGTACCCCGACGCCCCCGCCGCGAAGGCCGCCGCGATGCCCCGTGGGCTCGGCACGGGCCCCAGCACCAGCACGGCTACCTGCGGCCGCTCCCGCTTGATCTTCACCACGGGATCGAAGATCCCGGGCTCGGCGGGCGTGGCCGTCCCCAGCAGGCACACCTCAGGTGCACGCGTGATCACCAACTCCGCCGCACCCGCGGCCGGCGCCGCCGCCGCGAGCACCCGGTGTCCTCGCAGCTTCAGCGCCGAGGCCAGCGCCTCGGCGAGCAGTCGGTGGTCGTCGACCACCATGAGCCGCACTCCCATCGAGCAACCCCCCAGTCCCCCCAATGGATGCCCACTGGTCCGAATGGACAGAGGGCGCCCCCCGGCACCCCCGCCCTTCATGCCCCCGGAAGCTACACGCTTGTTCGACGTTGCGCTCCCCCTACCGGTGAGAAGTGCCCCGGATCGCCGAAATTCCTCTCATTCGTGGGTGATGAGCGGTACGCGAACGGCCCCGCCCCTGAACAGGGACGGGGCCGTCGATCAAGCGCACGAATCAACCGCTCGTACCGAACGCCAGCGCCAGGTACTCCTTCTCACCCGCTCTGGCCTCGTCGGCGTACACGCCCGCCATGTACAGGTGTCCCTGCGAGTAGAGGATCTCGGCGTACTCGGGAGACATGCTGGTCTCCGCGTCCCGCACCGCCTCGGAGTCCGGATTCTCCAGCAGCTTCGTCTGCTTGAAGGACCCGCCCTCGATGCTGACGATCTGGCCACCCTTGTCGTACGGCGGACGCTTGTACGCGATCACGTTGCCGCCGTCCATCCGCAGCGGCGTGATGGTGTACCCGTCACCGGCGTCGGCACGCTGGCCGGTCTGCTTGCCGCTGGCCAGGTCGAACGCCACGATCTCGTTGGTCTGGCTGTACTCGCCGGTGCCGTCGTGCTCCTCGGTCGGGATGTACAGCCGGTCGTTGCCGACCGCGATACCGGCGCAGTACTCGATCTTGGATATGCCGTCGCAGCGGGCGGCGTACGAGTCGCCCGGCGCCGAGATCCGGGTGCGCAGCTTGCCGGTCTTGTTGTCGATGGAGAAGAAGTCCGAGATGCCACTGCCGTCGCCCGCGGTGTCGCCGACGTCGGCGGCCACGACCAGCGGGTCGGTCGACACGACGCTCGCGTACTCGATGCCGGTGGCCAGCTGGTACTCGGAGATCACCTTCCCGGAGGCCGGGTCGATGGTCTGGATGTGCAGCCGGCGTGCGCCGTAGTCACCGCACTTGCGCACCGCCACCAGCTTCGGGCCACCGCCGTAACCGGCGTCGTAGCAGGTGTCGGTGGCCTTCGGCGACCACAGCAGCTTGCCGGAGCCGATATCGAAGGCGGCGCCGCCCCTGGTGCTGCCCACGGCGACGGTGCCGGCGCTGACGGTGACGTTGTCCCAGTTGATCGGGGAGTCACCGGCGTTGACGGTCTTCTCCCACAGTTTCTTGCCCGCCGCGAGGTCGATCGCCGCGACCTGGCTGCAGCCCGCGGTCGAGTTCTTGGGCGGCATCTTGGGCTGGAAGACGATCGCCGTCCTGTTGGCGTCGGTGGAGAAGCGGCTGGCCTGGCACACCGGCCCGGGCAGCTTGATCGTCCACAGCCTGGTGCCCTTGTCGCGGTCGTAGCCGACGATCTCGGCCACGCCGCTCTTGACGTACGCCTTGTCGGTGATCCAGGAGCCGGACACCACGTACGTGTCCTTGACCGAGGGCGCGGGGACCTGGAAGAGGACCTTGGCGGCCGGGTCGGCGGGCACCTTCTCCGTGCCGCCGGAGGACGTGCCCCCGTTGCCGCCCTTGTCGTCCTTGCCGCCTGTGCCGCCGCTGGAGCTCGCGGTGTCGTCCTTCTTGCCGTCGTCGCCGGACGAGGACGAGTACCAGATGCCGCCGCCGACGATCAGCGCGATGGCCACGACGGCGCCGACGATGATCATCA
Organism: Streptomyces sp. HUAS ZL42; assembly: GCF_040782645.1. GTDB lineage: Bacteria > Actinomycetota > Actinomycetes > Streptomycetales > Streptomycetaceae > Streptomyces. The sequence goes on along the minus strand of NZ_CP160403.1, from coordinate 5,595,277 downwards.
GCTGTGCGTTGAGCTTGCCGCCTCCGCCGGACCCGCCCGCCTGCGGCTGCAGCGGCATGGTCGGCTGCTGGTAGCCGTAACCGGGCTGCTGCCCGTACGGGTTCGGCGGCTGCGGCTGACCGTACGCCGGCGTCTGCTGGCCGTAAGGGCCGGGCTGCTGGCCGGGGTAGCCGTGTCCGGCGGGTGCCTGCGGGTATCCGTACCCGGGCTGTGGCTGCCGGCCCGGCGGCGTGGGCGGGGCTGCCGGAGGCGCCTGGGGGTATCCGTAGCCCGGCTCCGGGGCGTTGCCGGGGTTCGGCGGGCTCTGCGGTGCGCCGAAGCCGCCCTGTGGCGGGGTGTCCTGCGGCGGCTGATCCTGCGGCGCGCCGAAACCTCCCCCCTGCGGGGGCTGGTTGGGCGGTGGGGGCGGCGGCTGGGTCATGGTGTGCGTACCTCGGAAAGACGGGAGCGGGGAGCGGACGGGGACGGGACGCGGACGGGACGCGGACGGGATGCCGGTCGGCGCGGACCGGTTCGGCACGGGGCCGGTCGGGACGGGGTCGATGGGCAGGGGGCCGGCCGGAACGGGGCCGGTCGACTCTGCGGCCGCGGAACCTGCCGGTCGGACCCGCCGGGTGCGGAACCATCCGGAGACCCGGCCGACACCGAGCCGACCGATACGGAACCAGCCGACCCGGGCCCGGGTGACCGGCGCGGGCCCGTTGGGAACCGGCAGCCCCACCCGCGCCCCGCGCGAGCGCGAAGCCGAGCGCCATGGCCCGGCTGGGCGCCGGAACCGTCACCGCGGCCGACCCGTCGCGGAGCCGACCGGCTCGAACCCGCCCGGCGCGGAGCCGGGACGCGCGGAGCCGGCCGGCGCCGAGCCGTCGACCGATCAGCCGGCGGCAGCCACCGGCTCACTTGCCGAAGGCGAGCATCAGCTTCTCCTTCGTGTCGTCATTGCCCGACAGCCGGGTGGTGGAGATGTAGAAGCGCCCGCCGACCCAGTCCACGGCCCGCGAGTAGAAGCCGTTCTCGATGTCCGCGGTGGCCTCGGGCAGTTGGAGCAGCTTCGTCGTCGTGTGGCTGCTGCCGGTCGTCGGGATCGACACGACCTGGCCGGCCGCGTCGTACGACGGCTCGACGTAGGCGATGAGCTTGCCGCCCTCGACCCGGATCGGCAGCATCGACTCGTCCGCCGGGGACTTCACGCGCCACTTCTCCTTGCCGGTGGCGAGGTTGATGGCGACGATCTCGTTCGGGCCGCTGGTGGCCTCGGTGGGCAGGTAGAGGGTGTCGGCGTCGGCGGCGGTGCCCTGGCAGCCCGTGAGGTTGCGCTGGAGGACGGCGAAGCCGCACTCGGGGGCGAAGTCCTCGTCGAAGCCGACCTGCGAGCGGAACGCACCGTCGGCCTTGAGCGTGGAGATGTTCCACGCGTTCTTGTCCTTGTTGGTGCTGTAGACGACGAGCGGGTCGACGGAGTAGGTGCGCGCGACCGTCCAGCCCTTGTCGAACTTCTGGGTCCACTTGACCTTGCCGGTCGCCGGGTCCAGCTCCTGCATCTCGTCGTGCTCGTTGGTGCCGCCGGCACCGCAGGACGCGACCGAGATCAGCCGGGTGCCGCCCGCGAACGACGTCGGGAAGCAGGCGTCGCCGTACTTCTTCTTGTCGAACAGCTTCTTGCCGCTGGTCACGTCATAGGCCGTGCCGGACTGAGAACGGCCCACCATCAGTGTCTTGCCGGTGATGGAGAGTTCGACGGTGAGCGCGCTGTCGAACAGCTCGCCGTCCGAGACCGTGCCGCTCCAGCCCTTCGCGCCGGTGCCCAGGTCGATCTGCTGGAGCTGGTTGCACTTGGCGCGGTCGCTGGAGCCGCTCATGTACGCGACGACGATCTTGTCGTCGGACGTCTTCTGCGGGGTGACCGCGCAGATCTTCTGAGGGAAGGCGACGGGGTCCCAGGTCGGCCTGCCGTCACCGACGTTGTAGGCGACGAGCTCCTTGTACGCCGCCTTCACCGCGGTCTTGCCGGTGATCCACATGCCGGCGGCGTCGGCGCCGGAGGCGGGTGCGTCGGGCGCCTCCTTGTACCAGAGCACCTTCGCCTCACCGGCCTGCCGGTCGGCGTTGAAGTCCTCCGGGTCCTCACCGCCGTCGCCGTTTCCGTCACCGGGGTTGACCGGGCTGTCGCCCGCGGAGGGCTTGTCGTCACCGCTCGGCCCGGCGACCGGTTCCTTCTTGCCGTCGTCGCCGCTGACCGCCCACACGGTGCCGCCGATGACGAGCAGCGCCGCCACCGCGGCCCCGACGATCACCGCGGGCCTGCCCTTGAAGGGGTTGCGGGATCCGGGCGGCGGGGTGCCGGGCGCGCCCGGGAACTGCGGCTGGGACGGGTAGCCGTACCCCGGCTGGCCGTACGGCCCCGGCTGCTGCGGCTGGCCGTACGGACCGGGCGCGTTGTACGGGCCGGGCGCGCCCTGGGGTGTGCCGTACGGCCCGCCGGGCTGGGCGTAGGGGCCGGGCTGCTGCGGATAGCCGTAACCGGGCTGCGGGGCGGGCGGGGGCTGGGGCGGGTTCTGGGGCGCCTGGGGTGCGCCGAAGCCGGGCTGTTGCGGCGGCTGTTGCGGCTGCGGCGGCTGGTCCTGCGGCGGGCCGAAACCGCCTTGCTGTGGTGGCTGGTTGGGCGGCTGAGCCATCAGCGTGTTCCCCCTCGTCACTGATTTTTGGCCACGCCCTGAGGTACGCGATGGACCCAGAGTCGTACTCAGAAAGTTCTCAGTCGGCCCTTTCTACCACTCGGGACTGACAGCACACCGGCCCGGATCCGCCCCTGTTCCCAAGGGAGGACCGGGCCGTGATGCCCTCGTTACGCGCCTTCACGCCCCCTTCACGGGACGCGCGCGCCGCGACCTCGCGCCCCGCAACGCCTATGCGTCCTCGGCAAGTTCGAGCCAGCGCATCTCCAGCTCCTCGCGCTCCCCCGCCAACACGCGCAGCTCGGCGTCGAGTTCGGCCACCTTCGCGAACTCCGTCGCGTTCTCGGCGATCTGCGCGTGCAGCCTGGTCTCCTTCTCGGAGATCCTGTCCAACTGCCGCTCGATCCTCTGCAGCTCCTTCTTGGCGGCGCGCTGGTCTGCGGCGTTCTTCTCGGGCGCGGGCTTGGCCGCCACCGGAGCCGCGGCCGCCGCGGCCTCCTCCATGCGGTGCCGTCGCTCCAGGTACTCGTCGATGCCGCGCGGCAGCATCCGCAGCGTGGCGTCGCCGAGCAGGGCGAGGACCCGGTCCGTCGTCCGCTCGACGAAGAACCGGTCGTGGGAGATGACGATCATCGAGCCGGGCCAGCCGTCGAGGACGTCCTCGAGCTGGGTGAGGGTCTCGATGTCGAGGTCGTTGGTGGGCTCGTCGAGGAAGAGGACGTTCGGCTCGTCCATGAGCAGGCGCAGCAGCTGGAGCCGGCGCCGCTCACCGCCGGACAGGTCCCCCACCGGCGTCCACTGCTTCTCCTTGGTGAAACCGAACGTCTCGCACAACTGACCGGCGGTCATCTCCCGCCCCTTGCCGAGGTCGACGCGCTCGCGGACCCGCTGGACGGCTTCCAGGACCCGCAGGTTCGGGTCGAGTTCGCCGACCTCCTGGGAGAGGTAGGCGAGCTTGACGGTCTTGCCGACGCTGACGCGGCCTCCGGCGGGCTGCGTCTCACCCTCCGTCCGGGCGGCCTCGGCCATGGCCCGCAGCAGGGACGTCTTGCCCGCGCCGTTGACGCCGACGAGACCGATGCGGTCGCCGGGCCCGAGCTGCCACGTCACATGCTTGAGGAGCACCTTGGGGCCGGCCTGCACGGTGACGTCCTCGAGGTCGAAGACGGTCTTGCCGAGCCGTGAGGAGGCGAACTTCATCAGCTCGCTGCTGTCCCGGGGCGGCGGCACGTCCTTGATGAGCTCGTTGGCGGCCTCGACGCGGAAGCGGGGCTTGGACGTACGGGCGGGGGCGCCGCGCCGCAGCCAGGCCAGCTCCTTGCGGACGAGGTTCTGCCGCTTGGCCTCCTCCGTGGCGGCGATGCGCTCGCGCTCGGCGCGGGCGAAGACGTAGTCGGAGTAGCCGCCCTCGTACTCGTGCACCGCGCCGCGCTGCACGTCCCACATGCGGGTGCAGACCTGGTCGAGGAACCAGCGGTCGTGAGTGACGCAGACGAGCGCCGAGCGGCGGACCTGGAGGTGCCCGGCGAGCCAGGCGATGCCCTCGACGTCGAGGTGGTTGGTCGGCTCGTCGAGGACGATCAGGTCCTGCTCCTCGATGAGCAGCTTGGCCAGCGCGATACGGCGCCGCTCGCCGCCGGAGAGCGGGCCGATCACGGTGTCGAGGCCCTGGGGGAAGCCCGGCAGGTCGAGCCCGCCGAACAGGCCGGTCAGCACGTCCCGGATCTTGGCGTTGCCCGCCCACTCGTGGTCGGCCAGGTCCCGGATGACCTCGTGCCGGACGGTCGCCTCGGGATCGAGGGAGTCGTGCTGGGTGAGCACGCCCATCCGCAGCCCCCCGGAGTGCGTGACCCGCCCGGAGTCGGCCTCCTCCAGCTTGGCGAGCATCCGGATCAGCGTCGTCTTGCCGTCGCCGTTGCGGCCGACGACGCCGATCCGGTCCCCTTCGGACACGCCGAGCGAGATGCCGTCGAGGAGGGTACGGGTGCCGTACACCTTGCTGACGTTCTCGACATTGACCAGGTTGACGGCCATTTCACTCCTGCGCACGGGGACGGTCAGCCTCCCAGCCTAATGTGCGCGGGGAGGCTGACCGATCCGGCAGCTCAGGCCGGCCGATCCGGCAGCTCAGGCCGGCCGATCCGGCAGCTCAGCGGGAGGCGGCCGCGCGGACCTCGTTCAGCAGGTCGTACATCGTCTGGCCGGGGCACTCGGTCTGCAGCCAGTCGCGGTGGCCGCTCACCGTCGTCACGTCCTTGGTCACGCCGTTGACCGGGTTGACGTAGGTGATCTTCGCCTGCGGGTCCAGGCCCTTGAAGCGGGCGATCACCTTGATCAGCCGGGTCAGGGAGGCCTTGGCGGCGGCTGTCGGGCCCTGCTCGGTCAGGGTGCCGAGGAGGGCGATGCCCAGGTTGCCGGAGTTGAAGCCGGCGGTGTGGAAGGCGGTGACCACGTTGCCGTCGGGGTCGAAGGCGGGGATGCCGTCGTCGCCGGAGTAGCGGCCCTCGTAGACCGTGCCGGCCTCGTCGATCAGGAAGTGGTAGCCGATGTCGCCCCAGTCGAGGGTGACCGCGTGGTACTCGTAGATCGCCCGCACGGTCGCCGCCGGGTCCGGGTCGGCGTTGGGCCCGGCCGTGTGGTGGACCGTGATCGACTGCAACGGGTAGTACTTCTCGGGCGAGTTGCCATTGCCGTCCTTGTACCGCTTGGACTCGTCGGCGCCCCAGGCCGCGCGGCAGAGGTAGCGCACGCCCCGCACCCGGGTCGGCTCCGAGGGGACCTTGAAGGTGCGGTCCGGGCCGCCGGTGGTGTCGATGGCGAGCGAGCGCACGCCCGTCGCCCCGTCCGGCGCCTTCACCTCGTACGCCGTGGCGGCGCCGGACGCGATCAGCGCCGTACCGCCGTCGTCGACGGTCGCGCAGCCGCCGTCGAGGGTCTGCCAGGTGCCCGGGGAGGCCTCGCCGTCCGTGAAACGGATGCCCGCGCCGTCCTGTGCGCCGCTCCAGCGGACGCCGACGTAGGAGGTGGCGAAGGAGGTGGTCGCCGCACCGGTGCCGGTCGCGGCCTCCGTGCGGGTGGCGGGGAACTTCTCGGGCGTGGTGCCGGAGGTGTCGGCCGCGGTGTCACCGGAGTCGGTCGCGGCGAAGACCGCCGGGGTGACGGCGGCCCCGCCGGCCACGGCCGCGGCGGCGCCGATCACGCCGCGCCGGGAGAGGGACCGCTTCCTGCGGTGGGTGGGGGTGGGGGGTTCGGACACGAACGTGGCCCTTCCGCTGTGCACTTGACGGTGCGCCACACGGGGCGCTTGAAACATCAAGCGACCCTAGTGGTCCCACCCGCCCCATCCGTACTCCGAAAGGAGGACTTCCTTGTGGAGATCAGGCGAAGATCACCGTCGCGCCCGGCGCCGGACCCGACGCCGTGCGCACCGTCCGGCACGTCCCCGAGTCCCGCAGCGCCTCGGCCGCCTTCGCCGCTGCCTCGGGGTCCCTGGCGAGGAACGCCGTCGTCGGGCCCGAGCCGGAGACCAGCGCGGCGAGCGCACCGGCGGTGCGGCCCGCGGCGAGGGTGTCGGCGAGCTCCGGGAAGAGGGAAAGGGCGGCGGGCTGCAGGTCGTTGGAGACGGCGGAGGCGAGCGCGTCGGGGTCGCCCTTGGCGAGGGCGTCGAGGAGTTCGCGGGAGGCGACGGGCTCAGGGATGTCGAGCCCCTCGCCGAGCCGGTCGAACTCCCGGAACACTGCCGGCGTCGACAGGCCCCGCCCCGCCATCGCGAACACCCAGTGGAAGGTGCCGCCGACCTCAAGCGCCGTCAGCCTCTCCCCGCGGCCCGTCCCGAGTGCCGCCCCGCCGACCAGGCTGAACGGCACATCACTGCCCAACTCGGCGCAGATGTCGAGGAGTTCGTCCCGCGAGGCGCGCGTGCCCCACAGCGCGTCGCAGGCGACCAGCGCGCCCGCCCCGTCAGCGCTCCCGCCCGCCATGCCGCCGGCGACCGGGATGTCCTTGGCGATGTGGATGTGCACATCGGGCGTACGGCCGTACCGGCCGGCGAGGGCCTCGGCAGCGCGGGCCGCCAGGTTCGTACGGTCCAGGGGGACCTGGTCGGCGTCCGGTCCCGCGCAGGTCACGCGCAGCCCGTCCGGCGACGGGGTCACCGTGACCTCGTCGTACAGGCCGACCGCCAGAAAGACGTTGGCCAGGTCGTGGAAGCCGTCCGGGCGTGCGGCACCCACCGCGAGCTGGACATTGACCTTGGCGGGGACGCGTACGGTGACGCTCACTGGTGACCGGGCTCCTCGTTGTCGGCGTTCCGGGCGTTCTCGGCGATCCGCGCGAACTCCTCGACCGTCAGCGACTCCCCGCGCGCCTGCGGCGAGACCCCGGCCGCGACGAGGGCCGCCTCGGCCGCGGCGGCCGACCCGGCCCAACCGGCGAGCGCGGCCCGCAGGGTCTTGCGGCGCTGCGCGAAGGCCGCGTCGATGACGGCGAAGACCTCGCGCCTCGAGGCGGTCGTCTTGATCGGCTCCGCCCGGCGGACGAGGGAGACCAGCCCGCTGTCGACGTTGGGCGCCGGCCAGAAGACGTTGCGCCCGATGGCTCCGGCCCGCTTGACCTCGGCGTACCAGTTGGCCTTGACCGAGGGGACCCCGTACACCTTCGAGCCGGGGGCGGCGGCCAGCCGGTCGGCGACCTCGGACTGCACCATCACCAGCGTCCGTTCGATGCTCGGGAACGTCTCGAGCATGTGCAGCAGGACGGGTACGGCGACGTTGTACGGCAGGTTCGCGACCAGCGCGGTCGGCGCGGGGCCCGGCAGCTCGGCGACGTGCATCGCGTCGGAGTGCACGAGGGCGAACCGGTCGGCCCGCTGCGGCATCCGGGCCGCGATCGTGGCCGGGAGCGCGCCGGCCAGTACGTCGTCGATCTCGACGGCCGTGACCCTGTCGGCGACCTCCAGCAGCGCGAGGGTGAGCGAACCGAGCCCCGGGCCGACCTCGACGACCACGTCGTCGGGCCCGACGTCCGCGGTGCGCACGATACGGCGCACCGTGTTCGCGTCGATCACGAAGTTCTGGCCGCGCTGCTTGGTGGGGCGCACACCGAGGGCTGCCGCGAGTTCACGGACGTCGGCGGGCCCGAGAAGGGCGTCGGGGGTGGGGCTGCTCACGGCCATAAGGGTACGGGCTCGCAAACCGCGGGCATGCGTGCCGCCCGGGGGCGGCACGGGTGGGCGCGGGCGGCACCCCGCCGGCGCCCGGGTTGCGCGACCCACCTCCCGCACCGGCACAGGCCGGCCAGACAGCCGACGCTCACTCGGCCAACCGCGCCCCGCAATGCGGCCAAGGACCAGCCCCCCGCCGCATGTACAGCCTCTTCGCCCGATGCGTCTGCTCCGCCGCCGACGCATCCTCCGGCCGTCCCCGCCCCCCAAGGCTCTCCCAGGTCTGCGCGTCGAACTGGTACAAGCCCCCATACGTCCCCGAAGGATCCACCGCATCGGCCCGCCCACCCGACTCGCACTCCGCCAGCCCCTCCCAGTTCAGCTCGTCCACCTCCCGCCCCGACGTCGGCAACCGCTTCGTCCCCACCTTCACCACCTGCGCCCGCGGCTCCCGCACCACCTCGGTCCTCGTCCGCCGCGGCTTCTGCCCGACCCCGTTGACGGTGCGCAGGGCGTACGTGACCCGCCGCAGCCCCGGCTCCCCCGGCCGCTCGACGACCTCCGTCCCCCGGAACAGTGAGGAGTCGTCGGTCCGTTCCACGTCGAACGGGATCGGCTCCTCCCGGACCTCCCTCGCCCCCGTGATCCGCAGCACGGTGACGGTCTGCCCGTCGCGTGGGAAGCTTCCCGGCGCGACGGACGTGGTGTCCTGGCCGCGCAGGGTGATGCCGGCCTGCTCGACGGCCTCGCGGACGGTCGCCGCGTTGGTGCGGATGGTGCGCGCCCGGCCGTCTGCCATGATCGTCACCGCGCGCTCGGTCCGTACGTCGAGCGTGAGCCCCGCACGCCCGATGCTCAGGGAGCGCGCGACGGACACATACGCCCCCTCCGCACGCACCCCCAGTTCCTTGAGCGCCCCACCCACCGTGCGCGCGGTCGTCCACACCTCGCGCCGGTGCCCGTCCAGCGTGAGCCGTACGGGGCGCCCGTGGCGCACCGTCACCTCGTCGCCGCTGTCGAGTTCCGTGCCTGGGGCGGGTGTGACCGCGTCGTGCGCCCCCACTTCCACGCCCTGCTCCGCCAGCAGTTCGGTCACGTCGTCGGCGAAGGTGTGCAGCGTGCGCGGCTTCCCGTCGACGGTGAGCTCGATCGTCTTGTCCTTGGCGACGAACGCGGTGGTGCCGCCCGCGAGGAACGCGACGACCAGCGCCTGCGGCAGCAGACGGCGCACGGAACCCTCCACGCGCTCGGCGTACCGCACCTTGCGCCGGCGCGCACCCCGCCGCCCCACCCGGGGGCGCACCACCGGCGCCTGCGCCCGCTGCCACGGAAGCGCCGCATCCGGCACCTCGTACACGGACGCGTACGTGTCCTGGTGGGCAGGCATGTACGCGTCCTCGTAACCGGGTACGTACATGTCCCCGTGCGCATACGCGGGGCTCGACCACTGGCCGTACAGCTCGTACTGGGAGTTGCTCACGCCGACACGCTCCAGAGGTCCAGAGGGGCCCGGATCGGCCCGAGAACCTAGCGGAGATCGGTCACCCCCCAAAGCAACATGACTACGGGGAGTGACATGAGGGCCCGAGGTGACGAGCCTCGATCGTGATGCGTAAGTTACACATCACACACGGTCAGTAATCGAAGGCCCGGGCCGTGTTCGCCCCCAGCGCCGTCGCCAGCGCGTCCTCGTCGATGCCGCGCACGGCGGCCATGGCACGCACCGTGACCGGAATGAGATACGGGGCGTTGGGCCGTCCGCGGTACGGCACCGGCGTCAGGAAGGGCGCGTCCGTCTCCACCAGGACCAGCTCCAGAGGCGCCACCGCGAGTGCGTCGCGCAGGTTCTGGGCGTTCTTGAAGGTGACGTTGCCGGCGAAGGACATGAAGTATCCGGCGCCGGCACAGATCTCCGCCATCTCCGCGTCCCCCGAGTAGCAGTGGAACACCGTCCGCTCGGGAGCGCCCTCCTCCTTCAGGACGCGCAGCACGTCGGCGTGGGCGTCGCGGTCGTGGATGACGAGTGCCTTGCCGTGCCGCTTGGCGATCTCGATGTGGGCGCGGAAGGACTTCTCCTGGGCCGCCTTGCCCTCCGGGCCGGTGCGGAAGTAGTCGAGGCCCGTCTCGCCGACGCCCTTGACCTGGGGCAGCGCGGCCAGACGGTCGATCTCGGCGAGCGCCTCGTCGAGGCCGGCGTCGCCCGCCCGTCTCCCACCACCACCCTCAACCGAGGCCCTGCGGGCCGCCCCCTGGTTTCCCGGCTCGCGCGCTCCCTGCCGCGACCAGCCGTCGGGGTCGCCGTGCACGATGCGCGGGGCCTCGTTGGGATGCAGGGCGACCGTCGCGTGGACGGCGTCGTACCGAGCCGCGGTCTCGGCCGCCCACCGCGAGCCGGCCACGTCGCAGCCGACCTGCACGACCGTAGTGACCCCAACCGACGCAGCCTTGGCAAGAACTTCCTCGGCCGTGCCGGACTGTATGTCGAGGTGGGTGTGCGAGTCGGCGACCGGGACCCGGAGGGGTTCCGGGAGCGGCGGCGGGGCCGCGTTCTTCTCGGTGGGGCCGGAGGCGTTCGAAGGCATGCCCCGATCCTACGAAAGGGGCATGCCCTCACCGATCGCGGAGCGTGTCAGCTCGTCCTGCGCTGGAAGGGGTGCAGAAGGTCGGACAGGTGCCAGTGGTGCTGCTCCCTCGGCCGCTCCCGGGCCGACACGGGCGCCTCCACCGGCCCGGCCTGTGGTGCGCGGTGCTGGTGCCGGCGCTCCGCGCTGAGCACCGACGAGACCTGCCCGGCCCGCATGATGCGCACGACATGGCCGTCACAGTTCTGACACGCGGGGCGGCTCAACGGCGACGGCACGACGCGACCGTCGGCTACGTACATGACGAACTCCTGGCCCTGGGCGTCCGTGTGGTGCTCTATCTCGTAGGACTGCTCCCAGCCGTGCCCGCACCGCATGCAGGCGAAGGAGTACGACTCGTGGACGATGGCGGTCGCCGCGCTGCGAAGGCCGGTCTGCCCTGCGATCTCACTCATGCCAGCTCCTCTGGTCCGCTGGACACAGGGACGGTTGCGTCCCCTCAACCAGTGGACGCTTCCACCGGCGTGAACGCACCAGCCCTGTCGAGTGTTGGATCCGATTTGGACGTTCCTTGCCATACCGGCCTGCGCACCGGGTCCGGACTTTGCCTTTCGGGGAAGCGCTTTTGCCCGCCCGCGGGGCGCGCGCTCAGAGGAGATGCGCCCTGCTCAGAGGGGGTATGACCTACCTCACGCACCACTTTGCGAAGCGGCGTTCTTGTCCGCCACCACCGCGTCGAACACCACCCGCTTCGGCAGTCCGGCCTCCGTCGCCACCGCCGCGATCGCCTCCTTGCGCCGCTCCCCCGCCTCCTCGCGCACCCGTACCCGCCGCACCAGTTCCGCGGCGTCGAGCTCCTGCGGTCCCTGCTCCGCCGCCCCCTCGACGACGACGGTGATCTCACCCCGCACGCCGTCCGCGGCCCACTCCGCCAGCTCGCCCAGCGGGCCGCGCCTGACCTCCTCGTACGTCTTGGTCAGTTCACGGCAGACGGCGGCCCGCCGCTCCGCGCCGAACACCTCGGCCATCGCGGCGAGGGTGTCGTCGAGCCGGTGCGGGGCCTCGAAGTACACGAGCGTCCGGCGCTCCCGCGCCACCTCCCGAAGCCGCGACAGCCGCTCCCCCGCCTTCCGCGGCAGGAACCCCTCGAAGCAGAACCGGTCGACGGGCAGCCCGGACAGCGCGAGCGCGGTGAGCACGGCGGACGGGCCGGGCACCGCGGTGACGCGGACGTCCTTCTCGACGGCCGCGGCGACCAGCCGGTAGCCGGGGTCGGAGACGGACGGCATCCCGGCGTCGGTGACGAGCAGTACGCGCGCGCCGTTGACGAGCTCCTCGACCAGCTCCGGCGTACGGGCTGACTCGTTGCCCTCGAAGTACGACACGACGCGCCCCTTGGGCGTCACGCCCAGCGCCTGCGTCAGCCGCCGCAGCCGCCGCGTGTCCTCGGCGGCGACGACGTCCGCACCGGCCAGTTCCTCGGCGAGCCGGGGCGGGGCGTCCGCGATGTCGCCGATGGGGGTGCCCGCCAAAACAAGGGTTCCAGTCACACCCCCATCCTCCCAGGGGCCGGCGCCCTCCTGGAGACCGCCCGAACCGGTCGCATCCGGACCGGTCCCGCCCATGCACGGGACTCGCACAGAAGGGTTCCCTACGATGGCGCGGTGACCAGTACCGCGTCCTCCATGGACACCCGGCAGAGCCAGGCACCGCACGACCAGCGGCCTTCCTGGCAGCAGCGGCTGCGCCGTTTCGGATACACGGCGGCGCCCACCAGCGATGTCCGCGACCGGCTCGTGCCGCCGTACGCCGAGCCCAGCCCGCGGCTGTGGCAGGCGCTCGGGATCCCGCGGGCGGGCGCCGAGCGCATCGCGCGCTGGTCGGGCTGGGTCGGCCCGCTGCTGGTCACGCTGATGGCGGGTGTGATGCGGTTCTGGGACCTGGGCAACCCGAAGAAGGTGATATTCGACGAGACGTACTACGCCAAGGACGCCTGGGCGCTCGTCCACCGCGGCTTCGAGGTCAACTGGGACAAGAACGCCAACGACCTGATCCTTTCCTCGAACGGGCACGTGTCGATCCCGACGGACGCGGCGTACGTGGTGCACCCGCCGGTCGGCAAGTACGTCATCGGCCTCGGCGAGCTGATGTTCGGGTTCAACCCGTTCGGCTGGCGCTTCATGACGGCGCTTCTGGGGACGCTCTCGGTGCTGCTGCTGTGCCGCATCGGGCGCCGCCTGTTCCGCTCCACCTTCCTCGGCTGCCTGGCCGGCGCCCTCATGGCCGTCGACGGTCTGGCCTTCGTGATGAGCCGCACCTCGCTGCTCGACGGTGTGCTGATGTTCTTCGTGCTGGCCGCGTTCGGCTGCCTGGTCGTCGACCGGGACAAGGCGCGCGAGAAACTCGCGGCCGCGCTCGCGCCGGACGCGGACGGCCGCTACCGCCCCGACGCGCACGTGGCGGAGACCACCCGCTTCGGATGGCGCCCCTGGCGCTGGCTGGCGGGCCTGATGCTGGGCCTGGCCATCGGCACGAAATGGAACGGCCTGTACATCCTGGCCGCGTTCTGCGTGATGGCCGTCCTGTGGGACGTCGGCTCCCGCAAGGTGGCGGGCGCCCGCCACCCGTACTCGGCGGTCCTCAAGCGCGACCTGGGCTTCGCGTTCCTGGCGACGGTCCCGGTGGCGATCGTGACGTACGTCGTCTCCTGGACGGGCTGGATCCTCTCCTCGGACAACGGCTCCGGCGGCTACTACCGCAACTGGGCGGTCACCGACGGAAAGGGCAGCAGCTGGTCGTGGCTGTTCCCGGACTGGTGGCGCAGCCTGTGGCACTACGAGCACGAGGTGTACGAGTTCCACACCCACCTGACCTCGCCGCACAACTACCAGTCGAACCCGTGGAGCTGGCTCGTCCTCGGCCGCCCCGTGTCGTACTTCTACGAGTCCCCGTCGCCGGGCAAGGACGGCTGCCCCGTCGACGCGGGCGAGAAGTGCGCGCGCGAGGTCCTCGCGATCGGCACGCCGCTGCTGTGGTGGGTGGCCTGCTTCGCGGTCCTGTACGTCCTGTGGCGCTGGTTCTTCCGCCGCGACTGGCGCGCGGGTGCGATCGCCTGCGGCATCGCGGCCGGTTACCTGCCCTGGTTCATGTACCAGGAGCGCACGATCTTCCTCTTCTACGCCGTCGTCTTCCTGCCGTTCCTCTGCCTGGCGGTGGCCATGCTCCTCGGCGCGATCATCGGCCCCCCGGGCTCCACGGACACCCGCCGCGTCGCGGGCGCGACGGGAGCGGGCGTCCTGGTACTGCTGATCGCCTGGAACTTCATCTACTTCTGGCCCCTGTACACCGGCCAGGCGATCCCCATCGACCAGTGGCGGTCGCGGATGTGGCTGGATACCTGGGTCTGAGTCAGATCCCTGATCTCCCTTCGGCCAACTTCCGCAAACTCCCGTCACAGCAGACCCTCATCCCGCATACAGTGCGTGCAGGGTCTGCCTTCTGAACGCGTTCAAAAGGCGCGGGGAAGGCTCACGGGGAGGGATCGGAAGGATGCACAAGGGGGCAAAGGCCGCCATAGTCGGCACGGTGTTCGCCGTCATGGTGGGCGGGGCCGGGTACGGGGCCTTCAACATCGTGTCCGCTCTGAACGGGGACGGGGGATCCGGCGGCGGATCGGGCGGGGCGGCGGCGGCCAAGAAGACGGGGCCGCCCAGCAGTTCCGAGGTGAAGAAGGCGACGGCCGACTTCTTCGCGGCCTGGGAGAAGGCGAACGCGGCGACCGCGGCGTCGTACACCAACAACGCGCAGAAGGCGGAGCCGCTGCTGACGGCGTACAGCCAGGCCGCACACATCACCGGCGTGAAGATCACGCCCGGTACGGCCACCGGAGCCACCATGCCCTTCACGGTGAAGGCAACGGTGTCGTACGAGGGGAAGTCCAAGCCCCTCGCCTACAAGAGCCGGCTGACGGTGGTGCGCGGGGTGACCACCGGGCGGGCCCTGGTCGACTGGCAGCCGGCGATCGTCCACCCCGAGCTGCGGAACATGGACGACACGCTGGTCACCGGCGAGTCGGCGAGCCCGCCGATCGAGGCCGTGGATCGCAACGACCAGGTCCTCACCAAGGACGAGTACCCCTCCCTCGGGCCGATCCTCGACGAACTGCGCGCCAAGTACGGCGACACGGCGGGCGGCACGCCCGGTGTCGAGCTGGCGATCCACCACGCCGACCCCGAGACCGCCGACACCCCGCTGCTCACCCTCGCCGAGGGCAGGGCGGGGAAGTTGCGCACGACGCTCAGCGCGCGCGTGCAGGCAGCCGCGGAGAAGGCCGTGAAGAAGTACGCGGAGTCGTCGGTCGTGGCCGTGAAGCCCAGCACGGGCGAGGTGCTGGCCGTCGCCAACCACCGCAAGGACGGCTTCAACGCCGCGTTCCTGGGCAAGCTCGCGCCCGGATCCACGATGAAGATCCTCACCGCGGCCACGCTCATCGACAACGACATCACGACCGCCAACGGTCCCGCACCCTGCCCGCCGAACGCGATGTGGGAGGGCCAGACCTTCCACAACCTCAAGGACCTCGCCCCGGACGAGAACGCGACACTCTCCGACAGCTTCGCCCGCTCCTGCAACACGGCCTTCATCAAGTACACGGACGATCTGAAGACGGAGTCCCTGAGCGACGAGGCGCAGAACCGCTTCGGGCTCGGCAAGGACAACTGGAAGACCGGCATCCCCTCCTTCGACGGCTCGGTCCCGGCAGCGGGCGGCCCGGACAAGGCGGCCAACCTCATCGGCCAGGGCCAGGTCCAGATGAGCCCGCTGAACATGGCGTCGGTGACGGCGACCGCGATGACGGGCACCTTCCGCCAGCCGGTGATCGTGCCGCTGGGCCTCGACGACCGTGAACCGGCCAAGGCACAGGGCCTGGACGCGAGTACGGTCAGGCAACTGCGCGCGATGATGAACCGCACCGCGACCAGCGGCACCGCGGCCGGAGTGATGGCCGAACTCAGCGGCCGCATCGGCGCGAAGACCGGCTCCGCCGAGGTCGACGGGCAGTCGAAGTCCAACAGCTGGTTCACGGGCTACCGCAACGACATCGCCGCCGCGGCCATGGCCCAGGACGCCGGTCACGGCGTCGACGCGGCCGGGCCGATTGTCGCAGCCGTGCTACGAACCGGGGGCTGACGTCACCCGCGCGGGCCGGGACCCTACTCTGGTTGCCGTCGTTGGGGTTTGTGAGGGTAGCGAGGGCAGAGGGGCGTGGGGGCGCCCTGGGGACCGCAAAGGATCGTGGGAAGTGGGCAAGAGAAGGCGCGTCGCCGAGCGACGGAAGACGAGTCCCGCCGTGGTCGGCGGGATGATCGCCGTGGTCGTCGTCGGCGCCGGGTTCGGCGTCTACGCGCTGTACGGCGGCGGTGCGGCCGCCGACGACGGTTCGCGGGCCGCCTCGGGCGAGGTGCCCACGGTCAGGACCGGCAAGCCCTCGGCGTACGAGGTGGCGACCGTGTCCAAGCGGTTCCTCACCGCCTGGCAGCAGGGCAAGGTCGCGCAGGCGGCCGCCGTCACGGACGACTCCGCCGCTGCCACCGGCCTGCTGACCGGCTACTCCAAGGACGCCCACATCACGGGCGTCACCCTCACCGCCGGAACCCCGGCGGACGGCAAGGTCCCCTTCACCGTGAAGGGGACGGTGAAGTACAAGGACGTCAGCAAGCCGCTGACGTACACCAGCGCCCTCACCGTCGTCCGCAACACCAAGAACGGCAAGCCGCAGATCGCCTGGCACGCGTCGGTGGTCCACCCCGACCTGCAGGACGGCGACACCCTCGTCACCGGCGAGTCCGGCACGCCCCCGGTCACGGCGGTCGACCGCAACGGCGACGAGCTGACCGCCGAGAAGTACCCGTCCCTCGAACCGGTCCTGGACGGGCTGCGCGAGAAGTACGGCAAGACGGCGGGCGGCAAGGCGGGCGTCGAGCTGCGGGTGGTGCGCGGCAAGGCGTCGAAGGCGAAGAAGGCCTCCGACAAGACCCTCCTCGAGCTGAGCAAGGGCACGCCGGGCAAGGTGAAGACGACGCTGAGCCCGACCCTGCAGGCGGCCGCGGAGCAGCAGGTGGCCAGGACCGCCCGCGCGTCGGTCGTGGTGATCCGCCCGTCGACGGGCGAGATCCTGGCCGTCGCGAACACCAGCCACGGCTTCAACGTCGCGTTCAACGGCTCGCTGGCCCCCGGCTCCACGATGAAGGTCATCACGTCGTCGCTGCTGATCGAGAAGGGGCTGGCGTCGGCGGACGAGGAACATCCGTGCCCGAAGTTCTTCACGTACGGCGGCTGGAAGTTCCAGAACGACGACAAGTTCCAGATCAAGAACGGCACCTTCAAGGCGAGCTTCGCGCGCTCCTGCAACACGGCCTTCATCAGCCAGGCGCCCGAGCTCGAGAACAACGACCTGACCCAGCAGGCGCAGCAGGTCTTCGGTCTGTCGATGAACAACTGGGCGGTCGGCGTGCCGACCTTCGACGGCTCGGTGCCGGTGCAGTCGGCGGCCCAGATGGCGGCGTCCCTGATCGGTCAGGGCGGGGTGCGGATGAACCCGCTGAACATGGCGTCGGTGGCCGCGACCGTGAAGTCGGGCAGCTTCCACCAGCCGTACCTGGTCTCCCCGGACGTCGACCACCGCACGCTCGCCACCGCCTCGCGCACGATGTCCGCGTCCACGCTGTCCCAGCTGCGCGAACTGATGCAGTACACGGCCGCGTACGGCACTGCCGCGGAGGCCATGTCCGGCCTGGGCCCGAACTACGGAGCCAAGACGGGCTCGGCCGAGGTCGACGGCCAGTCCAAGCCCAACGGCTGGTTCACGGCGTACCGCGGTGACCTGGCGGCCGCCGGTGTCGTCCAGGCGGGCGGGCACGGCGGCGACACGGCGGGGCCGATCGTGGCGGCTGTGCTGCGGATGGGCGGCTGAGCGCCCGTTAGCGCGCCACGGGCGCAGCGGCCATGTACGTCCGCCGCAGGAAGCGCAGAAGTGTCTTCGAGTCGAACTGCACGACCGAGGTGCCCTGCGCCGAGTGGAACTCGACGACGGCCTGGACGCGCCCGCAGGGCCACACCCGGACCTCGCCGGACTCGGCCGGTGTCCGCAGGCCCTGTTCGAGCAGTGAGCGGGAGAACGTGTATTCGTGTGTCCCGGGCAGGCCGACCCTTACCGAGCGAGGGTCGGCGTCAGGGTCGTAGCGCAGGACCACCGGGACGGCTTCCTCATCGATGATGTCCGCGTCCGAGACTATGTGGGCTCTTGCGTACTGTTCGACTACAGACATGCGCCGGCCCCTTACTCTGGGCGACCTGTGCGAAGGCTGTGGCATCCGCTTTCCATCCAATGTCGCATATTTTCCGGAATGCACCTCTCTCGAGCGGGCGACCCTGCACGACGGACAAGCTCCTCGCTCTTGCAACCTATTCGCATTAAGCCACTATCATCGAACGGTGCACGTACCTGACGGATTCATCGACGCACCCGCCTCCGCCGCGACCGGAGTCGTCGCCGCAGCCGCCGTCGCCCTGAGCCTGCGCGGCGCGCGGCGTGAACAGGGGGGCACCTCCCGCTCGAGCGCAGCCGAGAGTGGGGGAGAACGCACCGCGCCGCTGGCCGGACTGGTCGCGGCGTTCATCTTCGCCGTGCAGATGCTCAACTTCCCCGTAGCCGCGGGCACCAGCGGGCATCTCCTCGGCGGCGCGCTGGCCGCGATACTCGTCGGCCCCTACACGGGAATCCTGTGCGTGTCCGTGGTCCTGCTCATGCAGGGCATCCTCTTCGCCGACGGGGGCCTGACCGCGCTCGGCGTGAACATCACCGACATGGCGATCGTCACGACGGTCGTGTCGTACGCCGTGTTCCGAGGCCTGGTGAAGCTGCTGCCGCGGACCCGCCGGTCCGTCACCGCCGCCTCCTTCGCCGCCGCGCTCGTCTCCGTCCCGGCCGCGGCCGTCGCCTTCACGCTGCTGTACGCGGTCGGCGGCACCACGGATGTGGCGGTCGGCAAGGTCGCCACCGCGATGATCGGCGTGCATGTGCTGATCGGCATCGGCGAGGCCGCGATCACCGCGCTGACCGTCGGCGCCGTCATCGCCGTACGGCCGGACCTCGTGTACGGGGCGCGCGGCCTTTCGCAGAAGCTCAAGCTGCGGGTGAACGGCGAACTCGTCGATGTGCCGGACGCCGCGCCCACCCCCGTGGCCGCCCGGTCCCACCGCAAGGTGTGGGCGGTCGGCCTGGTCACCTCGCTGGTGCTCGCCGGGTTCGTGAGCTTCTACGCCTCCGCGAACCCGGACGGCCTGGAGAAGGTCGCGGCCGACCAGGGCATCGACCAGAAGACCGAGGAGCACGCCGCCGCCGACTCCCCGCTCGCCGACTACGGCGTCAAGGACGTCGACGACGCCCGCATCTCCGGCGGTCTCGCGGGCGTGATCGGCGTCGGCGTCACCGTCGTCGCGGGCAGCGCGGTGTTCTGGGCGGTGCGCAGGCGTCGTACGGACGACGCCTCTCCCGTGAGCACCGGGGTCTGACATGGGCGCCGGACACGCCCACAAGCTCTACCGGCACGGGCACTCCCCCGTGCACGGCCTGCCGCCGCACACCAAGCTCGCCGCCGCGTTCGCCTTCGTGGTGGTCGTGGTGTCGACGCCGAGGGAGGCGATGTGGGCGTTCGGCCTGTACGCCGTGCTGCTGGGCGTCGTCGCGTACGTCGCGCGGGTGCCGGCCGGGTTTCTGCTGCGCCGGCTGCTGATCGAGGTGCCGTTCGTCGCCTTCGCCGTGCTCATGCCGTTCGTGGCGGAGGGCGAGCGGGTCGAGGTGCTGGGGCTCTCCCTGAGCGTGAACGGCCTGTGGGGCGCCTGGAACGTGCTCGCCAAGGGCACGCTGGGCGTGGCCGCGTCGGTGCTCCTCGCCGCCACCACGGAGCTGCGCGAACTGCTGCTGGGGCTGCAGCGGCTGAAGCTCCCACCGCTGCTCGTGCAGATCGCGTCCTTCATGATCCGTTACGGCGACGTCATCACCGACGAGATGCGGCGCATGCGGATCGCGCGGGAGTCGCGCGGCTTCGAGGCGCGCGGCGTGCGCCACTGGGGCGTGCTCGCGAAGTCCGCGGGCGCGCTGTTCATCCGCTCCTACGAGCGGGGCGAGCGGGTGCACCTGGCCATGGTCAGCCGGGGTTACGCCGGTTCGATGCCGGTCATCGACGAGGTGACCGCGTCCCGGGCGCAGTGGTCGTACGCCCTCGCACTCCCCTTCGCCGCCCTCGTCGTCTGCCTGCTGGGATGGGCCCTGTGACTGATGTGACACCTTCACTGGACGTGGCCGGTCTGGCCTTCGCGTACCCCGACGGCCACCAGGCGCTGTTCGGCGTGGACTTGTCGATCGCGCGCGGCGAACGGGTCGCGCTGCTCGGGCCGAACGGCGCCGGCAAGACGACGCTCGTGCTGCACCTCAACGGCATCCTGAGCGGCGGCGCGGGCACGGTGACGGTCGCCGGGCTGCCCGTGGGCAGGCAGCACATGGCCGAGATCCGGCGCAGGGTCGGCATCGTCTTCCAGGACCCGGACGACCAGCTGTTCATGCCGACGGTCCGGGAGGACGTGGCCTTCGGACCGGCGGCGGCCGGGCTGAAGGGCGCGGAGCTGGAGAAGCGTGTGGACCGTGCCCTGGGTCAGGTAGGCATGGCGGACTTCAAGGACCGCCCGCCGCACCACCTCTCCTTCGGCCAGCGCCGCCGGGTGGCCGTCGCGACGGTCCTCGCGATGGAGCCGGAGATCCTCGTCCTGGACGAACCGTCGTCCAATCTCGACCCGGCCTCGCGCCGCGAACTCGCCGACATCCTGCGCTCTTTGGACGTGACCGTGCTGATGGTCACCCATGACCTCCCGTACGCCCTCGAGCTGTGCCCGCGCTCCCTGATCCTCAGCGACGGAGTGATCGCGGCGGACGGGACGACGGCCGATCTGCTGGCGGACGACGAGCTGATGCGCGCACACCGGCTGGAGTTGCCGTTCGGCTTCGATCCGCGTTCCGTGACAATGGGCGCGTGACGAACGAGGACACGACCGGCGAGGGCTCGCTGCTGCTCGACGACCAGCTGTGCTTCGCGCTGTACGCCGCCCAGCGCGCGGTGACGGCCGCGTACCGTCCGCTCCTCGACGAGCTCGGTCTCACCTACCCGCAGTACCTCGTGCTGCTGGTCCTCTGGGAGCGCGGCGAGACCACGGTCAAGGAGCTGGCGGCGGCCCTGCGGCTCGACTACGGCACGGTGTCCCCGCTGCTGAAACGGCTGGAGTCGGCAGGGCTCGTGCGCCGGGAGCGCTCGGCGCGCGACGAGCGCTCGGTGCTCGTCGCGGTCACCGGGCGCGGGGAGGAACTCAAGGAGCGGGCCACGCGCGTGCCCGGCGCGCTGCTCACGGCCGCGGGGATCGGCGCGGCGGAGGTGGCGCGGTTGCGTGCGGAGCTGTGGGAGCTGACCCAGCGAGCGGCGGCGGCTGCGGACCGCGCCCGCTGATCTCGGGTTACCCCCGGTTGCTACCCCCTGGTAACAGCAACTGACCTACCAGCCAGTACCTTGTGCACGATGCTTTTGTGCGCACCTTTTCCGGGGGAGGCCGACCATGACCGACGACACCGCGACTGACGACACCGCGGTCGACACCCGTCCGATGAAGATCATGTACGTCGCCGAGGCCACCGCGCACGGCGGCCGGGACGGATACGTCACCAGTCAGGACGGCCGGCTCGAGCTGAAGGTCGCCATGCCGCCGCAGCTGGGCGGCGACGGCAACGGCACCAACCCGGAGCAGCTCTTCGCGGCCGGCTACAGCTCGTGCTTCCACAACGCGCTGGTCCTGGTGGGCAGACGGGCCGGCTTCGACCTGACGGGGTCCACGGTCGCCGCGAAGGTCGGCATCGGCCCCAACAGACAGCGCGGCTACGGCCTCGCGGTCGCCCTGAGCGTCTCGCTCCCCGTCCTCGACCAGGACGTCGCGGAGAAGCTGGTGGACGCGGCCCACGAGGTCTGCCCGTACTCGAACGCCACGCGCGGCAACATCGACGTAACGATCCTGCTCGGCTAGCGAAACCGGGGAATCGCAGGCTCTTCGTGGCTGTTGCCCCCACAGTCTCAGGCGAGCCGGAGGGAAGTGCGGGCGTGGACGTGAACGGCACAGTGGCCGAGGGCTTCGGGCCGGTCAGGGAAGCGTTCCTGCGCAACTTCGAGGTGCTCGGGGACCGGGGTGCGGCGGTCACCGTCTACCGGGACGGTCACAAGGTCGTCGATCTGTGGGGCGGCACCAAGGACGTCGACGGCACGGACCCCTGGGAGCAGGGCACCGCACAGATCGTGCGCTCGGCGACCAAGGGCGTCGCCGCCGCCGTACTCCTGCTGCTGCACCAGCGCGGCGAACTGGACCTGGACGACCCGGTGGGCGCGTACTGGCCGGAGTACAAGGCGGCGGGCAAGGAGCGGACCCTCGTACGGCATCTCCTCGCGCACCGCGCGGGCGTGCCCGTCCTCGACCGTCCGCTGACTCCCGCACAGGCCGCCGACCCGGCGCTCGGCGCGGACGCGGTCGCGGCGCAGGCGCCGGTCTGGGAGCCGGGGACGGACCACGGGTATCACGCGCAGACGTACAGCTGGCTGACGGGCGAGCTGGTGCGGCGGGTCACCGGGCGGCCGATCGGCGAGTGGATCGCCGACGAGATCGCCGGACCGGTGGGCGCGGACCTCTGGCTCGGGCTGCCGCGGACCGAGCACGCGCGCGTGGGCCGCGTGGCGCAGATCGAGGCGCCGCAGACCACGGGGCTGAGGACGCGCCCCAAGCGGGCCGTCTCCGAGGCCTACGCCGACCCCGCCTCCCTCACCCGCCGCGCCTTCGCCGCGCTCACTCCCCTGCCGGACGAGAACGACCCCGCCTACCGTGCGGCCGCCCTGCCCGCGTCGAACGGCATCGCCACGGCGGACGGCCTGGCCCGCTTCTACGCGTCGCTCATCGGTGAAGTGGACGGCGGCGTACGGCTGTTCACCCCGCAGACCACGGAACTGGCACGCGTCGAACAGTCGTCGGGTCCGGACCGGGTGCTCGTGGTGAACACCCGCTTCGGCCTCGGATACATGCTGGACGGCGGCGCGTCGCCCCTCCTCGCGCCGGGTTCCTTCGGTCATCCCGGACGCGGCGGCGCCCTCGGCTTCGCCGATCCCGGCTCCGGCATCGCGTTCGGCTATGTGACGAACGGCTTCCGCAAGAGCGTGACGGCGGACCCGAGGGCGCAGGCACTGGTACGGGCGGTACGCACCGCGCTCGCATGACTCAGACGTTGATCGGGTGCGACGTCCGCCCGGACGCCGAGTCGATCTCCCCGTGCGCCTTGGTCAGCAGCTGCATCGCGAGTTCGTTGAGCGCGCGCGCCCCTGCGATCTCCTCACCCACCCTCGGCTGATTCGCGTCGGTGTGGTGCCGCGTGGCGTGCCCGTGCGCCCGCACCTCCGTACCGTCGGGCAAGCGCACCAGCGCGACCGCGCGCGTGTGCTCGTCGTCCTCCAGGAACTCCAGCTCGACATGCCATCCCACTGCGGTGTGCATCATGACGATCACCTCCGGAACACCTGCTTCCAGAGTGCTCCTAACGGCGACGGGATGCACCCACTGCGAGGGGCCGAACTGGCTGAACCGGCCGTTGTCAGTGGTGTCCGCCATGCTGGAGCCACACACGAGGCATGGCACGAGACAGGGGCACGGGGGTGGCGGGTGCGGTCGCTGGGGCGGGAGTTCGGGTGGCTGTGGGCGGCGTTCGCGGTCAGCACGTTGGGGACGTGGCTGGCGTTCGACGCGTTCCCGCTGATCGCGATCACCGTGCTGCACACGGGGTCGACAGGGGTGGCGCTGCTGGCGTCCGCGGGCCTCGCGGTCGCGGCGGTGGTGGCGGTGCCGCTCGGGCCGTGGGTGGAGTTCCGGCGCAAGCGGCCGGTGATGGTCACGATGGACCTGATCCGGTGCGCGGCACTGCTGAGCATCCCCGCGGCGTACGCGCTCGACGCCCTCACCTTCACCCAGCTCCTGCTCGTCGCGGTGGTCGTGGGCGCGGCGGACATCACCTTCAACGCGGCGAGCGGCGCCTGTCTGAAGGCGCTTGTGCCGCCGGAGCACCTGCTCACCGCGAACGCCCGCTTCGAGTCCACGACCTGGACCTCGACCGTGCTCGGACCGCCGCTCGGCGGTGCCGCCATAGGACTGTTCGGCCCGGTGACGACCGTGCTGGCGAACGCGGTCAGCTTCCTGCTGTCGGCGGCGGGAATCCGCGCGATCGGCGGGAGCGAACCGCCGCCCGCCGTGCAGGAGACGCCACGCCTGAGACCGGGAGACCTGCTCGAAGGCTGGCGGCACATCCTGCGAACTCCCGCACTGCGCCCGCTGTTCTTCAACAACGTGCTGGTCAACGGCCTGATCATGGCGTCCTCACCTCCCCTCGCCGTGCTGATGCTCGGCCGGCTCGGCTTCGCGCCCTGGCAGTACGGCCTCGCGTTCGCCGTCCCCTGCCTGGGCGGGCTGATCGGCGCACGGCTGTCGCGCGGACTCGTGGCCCGCTTCGGCCGGCACAGGGTGCTGCTGGTCGCCGGGTCGCTGCGGGCGTGCTGGTGCGTGGGGCTGGCGTTCGTCGGGCCCGGCACGTCCGGGCTGCTGCTCGTCATGAGCCTGGAGTTCGTACTGATCTTGTCCGCGGGTGTGTTCAGCCCGGTGCTCGCCACCTACCGCCTCGAACGGACGCCGCCGGACCGGGTGGCCCGCACCCTGTCGGCGTGGTCGGTCAGCAGCAAGGCGACGATCGCGGCGCTGACGGCGACATGGGGTCTGCTGGCGAGCCTCACCGGCCCGCGTACGGCGATCGGGCTGGCCGGTGTGCTCCTTCTGGCCACGCCCCTGCTGCTCCCACGCCATCCGGTGGACGAGCGCACGGAGGTGACCGTGACTCAGTAGGTCACCCGGCGTGCAGCATCAGCCCGATCCCGACCACCAGCAGCCCTGCCGCGGCGATCCGCGGCGCCCCGAACCGCTCCTTGAAGAACACGGCCCCGATGGCCGCCCCCACGATGATCGACGACTCGCGCAGGGCGGCGATGGGCGCGAGTTCCGCACGGGTCTGCGCCCACAGCACGAGCCCATAGGCACCGACGGACAACGCGGCGCCGAGCAGCCCGAGTCCGGCGAAGGGACGGAGCTTGGCGACGGTCTCGCCGCGCCAGCGGGAGAAGGCGTACGCGGGGACCGCGACACCCTCTACGGCCATCAGCCAGGCGATGTACCCGAGGGAGGACCCGGAGGCGCGCACCCCGAGCCCGTCGACGACGGTGTACGCGGCGATGGTCAGCCCGGTCGCCAACGCGGCCCCGATCGCCGTCCAGTTGGGCCGGTGCCCGCGCAGCCCCCACAGGGCGACGCCCGTCAGCCCGGCGCAGGACAGCGCGATGCCTGCGGCGGCCCAGCCGTCGGGCACCTCGTGCGCGAAGACGGCGGCGAGCACGGTGACGACGAGCGGCGCGGTGCCGCGCGCGATCGGGTACGCCTGCCCGAAGTCGCCGAGCCGGAAGGACCGCATGAGCAGCAGGTAGTAGGCGACGTGGATGACGGCGGAGGCGATGAGGTAGGGCCACGCCCCGGCCGCCGGGAACGCCACGAAGGGCACCAGGGCGAGCCCGATCAGGGTCCCGCCGCCGGCGATGAGCGTGAACCCGACGAGCTTGTCGGTGATGCGGTGGGCGATGGCGTTCCAACTGGCGTGCGTGACCGCGGCGAGCAGGACGGCCGCGGTGACCAGCGGGGTCACGAGAGGCGCTCGCGCACGTCCACGAGAGTGCCGCCGGCGTGGGCGACGAGGGCCTTGGGCTCCATGGGGAAGACGGCGTGCGGGTTCCCGGCGGCCGCCCAGACGAGGTCGTGCTCGAGGAGCGACCGATCGGCGAGGACACGGGTGCTGGTCCGGTGCCCGAAGGGGGGCACCCCGCCGATGGCGTACCCGGTCGTCTCCCGCACGACGCCGGCCTCGGCCCGCGTCACCTTCTCGGCGCCGAGTTCCTTCCGCACGAGCTCGACGTCGACCCGTGACGCCCCGTCCATCAGCACGAGCACGGGCACTCCGTCCGCCGCGAAGATCAGCGACTTGCAGATCTGGCTCAGCTCGCATCCGATGGCCGCGGCGGCCTCGGCGGCGGTACGGGTGGCGTCCGGGAAACGGCGGATGCGACCGCGCAGGCCGCCGAGGCCCAGCTCGTCCAGGGCCGCGGCGAAACGTGGGTGGGCGCCGGAGTCTTCGGGTTCGTCGGCGTCAGTGGCGGCTGTCGTCATGCACGGCACCGTAGCGGTGGGTGTATGGGGCAGGCGACTGGGTTTCGGTCGGCCGTCCCCATTTACTAGCCATGTACATAATAGCCATGTACATTATTTTGGGTGAGCGAGACACCGAAGGGGGCCACCCCCGGTCACCTGGTCTGGCGGCTGTCCATGAAGTGGCGCAACGCCGTGGACCAGGCCCTGGCACCCCTGAACCTGACGCACGCCCAGTACATGCTGCTCGCCTCCCTGTTGGGGATGGAGCGCTCCGGCCGGCGGCCGAGTCAGCGGGAACTGGCCGATCACACGGGGCTGGAGGCGCTGTACGTGTCCAAGCTGGCCCGCTCGCTGGAGGGGGCCGGACTCGTCCGGCGTACACGCGACTCCGACGACACCCGTGTCGTACGGCTGGCGCTGACCGACGACGGGCTGCGGACCGTACGCCCGGCCATCGACGCCGTACAGGCGCTGCTCGATCAGCTGCTCGCCCCGCTGGGCGGGCTGGACGATCCGCGCACGGCGGCCTTCGCACGCACCCTCACTGAGCTCCTGGACACACCACTCGGCCCCCGGCCCGGGGACGAGCCACGAAAGGACCGCTCGCATGCCTGAGACACGCGTTCTCGACTCGACCATGTACCACGAGGAGTCGGGCAGTGGGACCCCGATCGTGTTCCTGCACGGGAACCCGAGCTCCTCGCACCTGTGGCGCAAGGTGCTGCCCGGCGTCGGCGGCGGGCGCCTGCTCGCGCCGGACCTCATCGGGATGGGCCGCTCCGGCAAGCCGGACATCGACTACCGGTTCGCCGACCACGCGCGCTACCTCGACGCCTGGTTCGACGCGCTCGGTCTGGACCGTGTCGTCCTGGTCGGTCACGACTGGGGCGGTGCGCTCGCCTTCGACTGGGCGGCCCGGCACCCGGAGCGGGTGCTCGGGATCGCCTTTCTGGAGACCATCGTCAAGCCGATGGCGTGGGAGGACCTGTCCGAGCAGGCCCGCAAACGGTCGGAGACCATCCGTACGCCGGGCAGCGGCGAGGAGATGGTGCTCGACCAGAACCTGTTCGTCCGCCAGGCGTTCACCGGCGGTGTCCTCACCCCCGTGGCCGCCGACGACCTCGCGACCTACCTCGCGCCCTTCCCGGACCGCGAGAGCCGCCGCCCCGTCCTGGCGTGGGCCCGGCAGATGCCGCTGGGCGGTGAACCGGCCGAACTCGTGGCCCGCATCGAGGCGTACGACGCCTGGCTCGCCAAGAGCGACGACGTGCCGAAGCTGCTCATGACCTTCGAGGGGGCACCGACCCTGCTCATCGGTCCTGCCATGGCCGACTGGTGCGCCGAACACATCGCCGCGCTCGAGACCATCCACTGCGGGGCCGCGGGTCACCACGCCCCCGAGGACCGTCCCGCCGAGATCGCCGCCGCGATCTCCTCCTGGCTGGGGCGGGAGGGGCTGCGCCAGGGCCTGTCCGGCGGATCAGGTCGCGGGAAAGCGGCGGCGACCGGCAAGCCCGGGTGAGCGGGGCGGTGGGGGTGCCCCCGCGCGAGGTTGTTCGAGCGTGGGGGAGCGTCCGGCTGCAAGGCGGAGGAGGGCGTCGACACGATGGGGGTCCCCCGCTCGAGCGAAGCCGGGAGTGGGGGAGTCGGCGACCGACGACAACGCCGGTGGGGACACCTCCGCTCGAGCGAGGCCGAGAGTGCGGGAGGGCGTGCCACGCCCCGCGTCTGCGGCATGATCCGCCGGACAGGCCCCAGCCCCCTCGCCCCTGCGCTCAGGCCCCCTGCACCGCCTCCGCCCGCCTCCGCCCGCCTCCGGCGGCCCCCGACGATGCCGCCGAGGGCGCCCAGGGAGACCAGGCCCATGGCCGCGGAGGCGATGACGCCCTTCACGCCGTCCATGGTGAGGTACATCGCCGCGGCCGTGGCGCCGTTGAACAGGAACAGGAACCACAGCGTCCCCGGCCTCGCCAGGAACGCCTTGATGCGGGGCTTCTTCGCGATGCGCGAGCCGGCGACGAGCGCGAGCACGGAACCCGCGACGGTCGCGAAGTCCTTCTGCGTGCCGTCCAGGACGGATCCGGCGGCGACGCTCGCGGCGAGGCCACCGGCGAAGAGGCTCCAGAGCAGCAGGTCGGCGACGAACTTCCGGACGGCGGCGAGCGGAGAGGCCATGGGTGTTTCCTTACGGGCGAGGTTTTCCGGGACGACTGCGATCTGCCGTCCACGATCCCCGCGCCCGCCCGCCGTCACGAGGGAGCGCACACCCTGATCCGTGGTGCAGCCCGCTACACCACGGATCAGGGCGTTCAGTGAGGCATGGCCTCAGGCCCCGACCAACTCCCGGTCCCCGTCCGGGTCCTTGGGCTGCTCGCCGTCCCGCGCGCGCAGGCCCTCGCCCTCCACGTCCACGTTCGGCAGGGCCCTGTCCAGCCACTTCGGCAGCCACCAGGCCTTCCTGCCGAGCAGCGCCAGCACCGCCGGCACGATCGCCATCCGCACGACGAAGGCGTCGAAGAAGACCGCGATCGCGAGGCCGAAGCCGATCATCTTGATCATCGACTCGCTGGAGGTGATGAACCCTCCGAAAACGGCGATCATGATGACCGCGGCGGCAACCACGACCCGGGCGCTGTGCCGGAAGCCTGTCACCACGGCCTGGCCGGGCGTCTCGCCGTGGACGTACGCCTCCCGCATGCGGGTCACGAGGAACACCTCGTAGTCCATCGCGAGACCGAAGACCACGCCCACCATGAAGATCGGCATCATCGACATGATGGGACCGGTCTGCTCGACGCCCAGCAGGCCGCCGAGCCAGCCCCACTGGAAGACCGCGACGACGGCACCGAGCGCGGCGAGCACGCTGAGCAGGAAGCCGAGAGCCGCCTTCAGCGGGACCAGGATGGAGCGGAAGACCGCGATCAGGAGGAGGAAGGCGAGCCCGACGACCAGGGCCAGGTACGGGATCAGCGCGTCGTTGAGCTTCTGCGAGAAGTCGATGTTCAGCGCGGTGGTGCCGGTGACCAGCACCTTCGCATCCGTGTCGGCCTTGACGTCCGCGCCCGTGTCGCGGATGGCGTGCACCAGGTCCTCGGTCTGCGTCGAGGACGGTTTGGAGGCCGGTATCACGGTGATCGTCGCGGTGTCGCCTGCCTTGTTGAACGCCGCCGGGGTCACCGTCACGACGTCCTTGAGGCCCTTGACGTCGTCGGTCACCGTGGTGGCGGCCGCCTTCGGGTCTGCGCTGCCCTTGGCGTCGACCACGATCATCAGGGGGCCGTTGAAGCCGGGGCCGAAGCCCTCCGATAGGAGGTCGTAGGCGCGGCGCTGTGTCGTGGACGTCGGCTGCGATCCGTCGTCGGGCAGGCCCGGCTCCAGCTGGGAGGCCGGGACGGCGACCGTTCCCAGACCGGCCACGCCGAGCAGCAGCACGGCGGCCGGACGGCGGACGACGAAGCTGGCCCAGCGGGCGCCCAGGCCGGGCTTCCCCGAGCTACCGGCGTCGGTCTTCCGGCGCTTCTCGCCCGCCGGCTTGACCTTCCTGCCCGCGTACCCGAGCAGCGCCGGGATCATGGTCAGTGCGATGAGGACGGCCACCACGACCGTGCCCGCCGCCGCGACGCCCATCTTCGTCAGCATCGGGACGTTGACGACCGCCAGGCCCGCCAGGGCGATCACGACGGTGAGGCCCGCGAAGACCACCGCCGAGCCGGCCGTACCGGCGGCGCGGCCGACCGCCTCTTCGCGGTCACGGCCCTCGGCCAGCTCGCTGCGGTAGCGGGAGACGATGAACAGCGCGTAGTCGATGCCGACCGCGAGGCCGATCATCAGCGCCAGAGTGGACGTGGTGTCACCGAGGTCGAGCGCTTTGGCGAGGGCGGTGATGGTGGAGACGCCGATGCCGACGCCGATGATCGCGGTCAGCAGCGGCAGTCCGGCCGCGACCAGGGAGCCCAGGGTGATGACGAGGACGACGGCGGCGAGGGCGAGACCCACGATCTCACCGGCCGCCCCGGGATCGGCCCCGGCCTGCAGCGCGTCACCGCCGATCTCGACGGTCAGCCCGGCGTCCCGCGCGTCCTGCGCGGCGTCCTCCAGGGCGTCCCGGGAGGTGTCCTTCAGCTCCATGCCGGAGACGTCGTACTTCACGGACACGTAGGCGACCTTGCCGTCCTTGCTGACGGCGTTCGCCTGGTAGGGGTCGGCGACGGAGGTGACCTCGGAGCCGTCGGCCAGCTCCTTCATCGTCTTCTCGACGGTGGCCTTGTTGTCGGCGTCGGTCATCCTCTCGCCGGCCGGCGCCTTGAAGACGACGCGGCCGGTCGCGCCGTCGGCGCTCATGCCGGGGAAGCGCTGTTCCAGCAGGTCGAAGGCCTTCTGGGCCTCGGTGCCGGGGATCGAGAAGGAGGTGGAGCCCGCCGCGGGGGCGCTGGCCGCGCCGACGCCCGCGAGCGTCAGCAGCGCCACCCATATCAGGGCGACGAAATGCCGTCGCCGGAAGGCGAACCGGCCGAGTTCGTAGAGGAATGTGGCCACGAGGGCGTACTCCCGGTCAGTCGTGGGGTGCAGGGGCCTGTGCCGGGATTCCGGCACAGGCCCCAAGGGCAGGGGTGACCAACCCGGCGGGGAGGCAGGGGTGATCGGCCCGACGACGTGAGCGGTGACGTCAGGTGGTGATGGGTGAGGGGACTTGTGTCAGTGGGACTGCACGCCGAGCGCGGGGAGGACCACGGCGTCGATGTACGAGATCAGGAAGGCCTGCGTCGGCGGCTGCTCGTCGATCAGCGTGCGGGCGGCGAACGCGCCGAGCATCATGTGCACGATGAACTGGATCGCCGGGTTGTCCGCACGGATCTCCCCCCGGTCGACCGCCCGCTGCAGCACATGGCGGAACTCCGCCATCTCCGGCTCGACGAGATGCTCCCGGAACGCCTTCAGAAGGTCCGCGTTGGCGTGCATCGCCATGGCCAGACCTCGCATCAGCGCGGAGTTCTGCTCCATCTCGCAGTCGTCGGACCGCATGGTGAGGGCGTGCAGGTCGCTCCTGAGCGAGCCGGTGTCGATCTCGTCGAGGGAACCCGGCTTGTTGTGCCGCACCGCCTTCGCCACCAACTCGGCCTTGCCGCCCCACTGGCGGTAGAGGGTGGCCTTGCTGGACCGGGTGCGGGCGGCCACGGCGTCCATGGTGAGGGCGTCGTAGCCGACTTCGCGGAGCAGGTCGAGCACGGCCTCGTACAACTCGGCCTCGCGCTCGGGCGTGATCCGACTGCGCCGCGCCGTCGCGACCTCGGTCATGCCACTCACCCTTCCCACTCCGAACGACACTGTTTCGTACGTGAAGAATGTAGCGCACCCGCCGTCGAAACGAAACGGTTTCGTACGTGTCTTGGGTCACCCGCCGCCGGAACGGGAGGATTTTTCACAAGTTGCCCTGACCCATCCGGAGGAAAAGCATGGTGAGGTGAGCTACTTGCGCCTGCCCCACCTCAATGACGATCTGCTGTGCTTCGTGGCCGAGGACGATCTCTGGCTGACCTCGCTCGACAGCCCCGGCCGCGCCTGGCGCCTCACCGTCGACCGCACCAAGACCGGCCACCCGCGCTTCGCGCCCGACGGCCGCCACATCGCGTACACGAGCTGGCGCAGTCTCGTCCCGGAGATCCACCTGGTGTCGGTGGACGGCGGTCCGGGACGGCAGCTGACGTACTGGGGCAGCTTGGACACCCAGGTGTGCGGCTGGACACCGGACGGGGACATCCTCGCCGTCGCTTCCCACGGCGAGCCCTTCTCCTACTTCACCTGGGCCTACAAGGTCTCCCCCGACGGCGACCCCGGCCGCAAGCTCCCCTGGGGCCCGGTCTCCGACATCCAGGTCGCCGACACCGAGGGCGAGCACAGAACGCTCCTGCTCACCGGCACCCCGCCGCACGAACCGGCCGCCTGGAAGCGTTATCGCGGTGGCGCCATGGGCCGGCTGTGGCTGCACGGCCGGCGGTTGCTGGAGGACATCGGCGGCCACCTCCACTCCCCCATGTTCGTCGGCGGCCGGATCGCCTTCCTCTCCGACCACGAGGGCATCGGCAACCTCTACTCGTGCGCGTACGACGGCTCCGACCTGCGCCGCCACACCGACCACGACGCCTTCTACGCCCGGCACGCCTCCAGCGACGGCAGCCGGGTGGTGTACCAGTGCGCGGGCGACCTCTGGATCGTCGACGACCTGTCGCCGGACTCGGTGCCGAGGCGGATCGAGGTGAGCCTGTCCGGGCCGCGCGCGGGCCGTCGTACGTACCAGATCCCGGCCGCGCAGCACGTGGACGGCATCTCGGTCGACGAGACCGGGCGGGCCAGCGCCGTCGTCGTCCGCGGGAGTCTCTACTGGCTGACGCACCGGGACGGGCCGGCCCGCACCCTCACCGACATGCCGGGCGTACGGGTCCGGCTCCCGGAGATGCTCGGCTCCGGCGGCCGGATCGCGTACGTCACGGACGCCGAGGGCGAGGACGCCGTCGAGATCGCCTACCTGCCCCGGACGACGGGCGACCGCGAGCCCCGGCGGCCGGCTTCCGGGGAGCTGGGCCGGGTGCTGGAGATGGTCAGCGACCCGGAGGGCGAGCGCCTCGCCGTCGCCTCGCACGACGGACGGCTGCTGCTCGTCGACGCTGCCGAGGACTCGGGCGGCGAGGTCACCGAGCTGATCACGTCGATCAACGGTCCGGTGCGGGACCTCGCCTTCTCGCCGGACGGGGCGTGGCTGACGTGGTCGCATCCGGGGATCGGGCGGTCGCTGCGGCAGATCAAGATCGCTCGGATCAAGGACAGGCTGATCGTCGACGTCACGAACGGGCGGTTCGAGGACGAGAATCCGGTGTTCACGCGGGACGGGCGCTATCTGGCGTTCCTGTCGTGGCGGGGCTTCGACCCCGTGTACGACGTACACACGGGCGACCTGTCGTTCCCGCTCGGCTGCCGTCCCTACCTCGTCCCGCTGTCCTCCGCCACTCCCTCCCCCTTCGCGCTGAATCCCGAGGGCCGGCCGGCCGCCGGGGGGCTGGACCCGGTGGAGGACGAGGAGGGCGCGGAAGGCGGCGCGGTGACCGTGGAGATCGAGGGGCTGGAGAACCGGGTGACGCCCTTCCCGGTCGCCGCCTCCAAGTACTCGGCGCTGCACCCGGTCGCGGGCGGCGGCCTCGTCTGGCTGCGCTGGCCGATCTCGGGCGCGCTGGGCGAGACGTTCGTGAACCCGGACGACACCAGCGGCCGGCCGACCCTGGAGTACTTCAACATCAGCAAGGCGAAGAGGTCCGAACTCGTCGAGCACCTCGACTGGTTCGCGGTGAGCGGGGACGGGACGCGGCTCGTCGTGGTCGACGAGGGCGAGCTGCGGGCGGTCCCCTCGATCGAGTCCGGCGACAGCGACACCACCGTGTGGATCGATCTGCGGCGCATCCTGCACCAGGTCGACCCGGCCGCGGAGTGGCGCCAGTCGTACGACGAGGCGGGCCGGCTGATCCGCGCCTACTTCTGGGACCCCGAGATGTCCGGGATCGACTGGGACGCCGTCCTCGACCAGTACCGGCCGCTCGTCGAACGGGTCGCGTCGCCCGACGAGTTCGCGGACCTGCTGCGTGAGGTGCTGGGTGAGCTGGGCACGTCGCACGCGTACGTCACCGCCGCCCGCCGCAACGAGGGGCCGGCGCACTACCAGCGCCGGCAGGGCCTGCTGGGCGCCAACCTCGTTCACCGGGAAGGGGGTTGGACCGTCAAACGGATCCTGCCGGGCGACTCGTCCGACTCCAGGGCCCGCTCGCCGCTGGCCGGCACCGGGATCCGTGAGGGGGCGGTCCTGACCCATGTGGACGGGCGGCCCGTGGATCCGGCGCGGGGCCCGTATCCGCTGCTCGCGGGAGCGGGTGGTTCGACAGTGGAGCTGACCTTCACGCCACCGGAAGGCGAGGAGGGCCCGCCGCGGCGCGTGGCCGTGGTCCCCCTCATCGACGAGCGGCCGCTGCGCTACCAGGACTGGGTGGCCAAACGCCGCGAGGTCGTGAGGGAGTTGAGCGGCGGACGGTGCGGCTATCTGCACATCCCCGACATGGGCGGCTCCGGCTGGGCCCAGTTCAACCGCGACCTGCGGATGGAGGTCTCGCGCCCCGCACTGATCGTGGACGTGCGCGGCAACGCGGGCGGCCACATCAGCGAACTGGTGGTGGAGAAGCTGACCCGCACCATTCTCGGCTGGGACCTGACACGCAACGCCCAGCCCGTGTCCTACCCCTCCAACGCACCGCGCGGACCGGTGGTGGCCCTGGCCGACGAGGCCACCTCCTCCGACGGCGACATGATCACCGCGGCCTTCAAACTGCTGAAACTGGGTCCCGTCGTCGGGCAGCGGACCTGGGGCGGAGTGGTCGGCATGACCGGCCGCCACCAGCTCGGCGACGGCACGGTGATCACGGTCCCGATGAACGCGGCCTGGTTCGACGCGTACAGCTGGTCCATCGAGAACCGCGGCGTCCTCCCCGACCTGGAAATCCTCCGCACCCCCCTGGACTGGGCGGAGGGCCGCCACGCCCAACTGGCGGACGCGGTCCACCTGGCCCTGGACCTCCTCACGACCAACCCCCCGGCAACACCCCCGGACTACACCGGAGCCCCGGACCGCTCCCGCCCAAAACTCCCGTCACGCAACTGACAAGGGGCAAGACGGACTTACCAACGGGCGCGGGGAACCGCGCGACAAACCCCACAAGGCCGCACCCGACAACGCACCCAAAACGCCGGCAAAAACATGGGGTGCCCCAAAAGAAGGGCACCCCACGTCACGTCATCGGCCAAAGCCGAGCGCAGCGGCTACGCGTCGTAGTCCTGGCTGAAGCGGTCCTCGTCCTCCCGCTCCATCCGCTCGGACTCCTCGTCGCGCTCACCACGCTGCCGGCCACGCTGCTGAGCCTGCTCCTTGGCCTGCTGGGCCTTGTGCTTGGCCTGCTGCTGCCACTGCTCGGACTTGTCCTGGAACTGGTCCTTCATACCCATGTGGGTTCACTCCCGTGGTGGGTGGGGGGATTGGCCCCCTGTTGGGGCCTCGACCAGATTTGCACGGCAGGACACAGGCCGCATTTCGATCAACTACGGTGCGTAGCGCGGGCCTGTTCACGGGCCTGTTCGTCGGCTGCTCCGCCCGCGCCGACCAGTCCCGTCCGCACGCCTTCCAGCCGGCCGGCGAACCGCCTCATCTCCCGCTGTCCCACCGTTCCGATGATGCCGGGCAGATACCCGCGCACCCCCTGCATCCCCCGCAGCCACCACTGTCCGTACACATGGCTCGACCGCCGCTCGATCCCGGCCACGATCCGGTCCACCGAAGGCCCCAGCGGATAGGTCTTGTTGGACGGCCACGGCAGCCGCTCCCTGAGTTCCCGCATCACCTCGTCCTGGTCGGCCCCGCGCACCATGTCGGTGTCGGTCCACGACAGATAGGCGACACCGACCTTGACGCCCTGGTGGCCGACCTCGGCGCGCAGGCTGTGCGCGTACGCCTCCACGCCCGACTTGGAGGCGCAGTACGCCGTCATCATGGGCGCCGGAGTGATGGCCGCGAGCGAGGCGATCTGCAGCAGGTATCCCCGGCTCTTCATCAGCGCCGGCAGGAAGGCCCGGGCCGTCACCGCCGACCCGATGAGGTTGACCTCGATCACCCGCCGCCAGGCCTCCGGGTCGGAGCCGGCGAAAGGACCGCCGCTGGCGACACCCGCGTTGGCGACCACGATGTCGACCTTCCCGAACCGCTCCTCGACCTCCACCGCGACCCGCGCCATGGCCTCGTGGTCGGTGACGTCGGCGTACCAGTGGTCGCTGTCGCCGTGCAGCCGCTCGGAGACCTGCTTGAGCGCGTCGGGCTCCAGGCCGACCAGGGCCACCTTCGCCCCGCGCGCGGAGAGCTTGCGGGCGAGCAGCTCGCCGACGCCCCGCGCGGCCCCCGTGACGACCGCGACCCGGCCTTCGAGGCTCACCCTGCTCATGCGCCCTCCTTCAACCGTGTGTACGTGGTGGCGAGTTCCCTGATCTTCCCGGTCACCAGCTCGGGCGCCTCCACCGGCGTCATGTGGCCGAGCCCCGGCAGTTCGGTGAGTCCGACGCACGTCGGCAGCGCGGCGGCCAGCGAGCGCGCGTGCACGGGCGGGGTCAGCCGGTCGGCCGTACCGACGACCACGGCCGTCGGCACCTCCAACTGCCGTACCCCGGCGTCGAGATCCAGCAGATCGAGCACGTGCGACCACGCGTACCGCACTCTGCGCGGGCAGGCGTGCACGATCCGGGCGCACGCCTCGACCATGTGCGGCGTCGAACCGGCGCCCATGGTGGCGTACTTGAGGATCCGCCGGGCGATCGGCGTGACCGGACCGAGCGGCGCCCGCGACCCGAGGATGTGCCGGGTCAGCCAGGTCCGCAACCGTCCCGCGCGGATCGGTACGACGGTCGACTCGGCGACCAGCCGCGAACTGCCCGTGCTGCACAGCAGAACGGCCGCCGCGTGCTCCCGGAAAGCGGGGCGGACGGAGGCGGCGATCACCGTCATGCCGCCCATGGAGTGTCCGGCGATCACAGCCCTCTCGCCCGGCGCGAGGGTCGCCCTCAGTACGGCTTCGAGGTCGTCGGCGAGCGCGTCCGTGGTGCAGGCCGGGCTCGCCGGGGTGCGTCCGTGGCCGCGCTGGTCGTAGGCGATGACCCGGTGGTCGACGGCCAGATCGCGGATCTGCGCCGCCCAGAAGGCCGTGGAGCAGGTCCAGCCGTGGGCGAGCACGACCGGGGGCGCACTCTCGGAGCCGTGCACCTCGACGTGCAATCGGGCGCCGTCGGCAGAGACGGCGATCAGCTCGCGGACGGGGACGGGAGGGGCGTACGGGCCGGATGCCACAGGAGTCGGACGACTCACGATGCCACCTCCGCGCCCTTCTTCGCGCCTGCGCTCCGGCTCGTGGGCCGTGCACCGTCCGCGTCGGCGCTCTCGTCGGCCTGCGGGCGCAGCACCTCGTACTCCGCCAGGTCCACACGCCGTGTCGCGCGCCGGAACTCGCTCGTGGTGCCCGGCCAGATGGTGGTGTTGCGGCCGCTCGCGTCCAGGTACCAGCTGGTGCAGCCGCCCGTGTTCCAGACCGTGCGCTTCATGCGCTCCTGCACGCGACGGTTCCAGGCGTGCACGGCGCTCGGACGGGCGTCGAGGGCCGCGCGTCCGCCCAGCACGTCCAGCTGCCGTACGAAGTCGGCCATGTAGTTCAGCTGGGACTCGATCATCAGGATCATCGAGGAGTTCCCGAGCCCGGTGTTGGGCCCGATGATCGACATCCAGTTGGGGAAGCCGGCCGCGGACGCACCGCGCAGCGCCTCCATGCCACCCTTCCAGGCCTCGGCCAGCGTGCGCCCGTCAGCGCCCACGACCCGTTCGGCGATGGGCATGTCGGTGACGTGGAAGCCCGTTCCGAAGACGATCGCGTCGACCTCGGCCTCACTGCCGTCGGCGGCGACGAGGGTCGAGCCGCGGATCTCACTCAGCCCGCTCGCCACCAGGTCCACGTTCGGCTGCGCGAGCGCCGGATAGTAGTCGCTGGACAGCAGGATCCGCTTGCAGCCGATGCGGTAGTCGGGGGTGAGTTTGGCGCGCAGGTCCGGGTCCTTGATGGAGCGGGCCATGTTGCGCTTGGCCAACTGCTCGACCAGACCCAGCTCGTTGGGATGCTTGGTGAACGCCTGGACCTGCAGCTCCCGGATTCCCCACAGGAGTCCGCGCCGCAGCTGCGTGGTGAAGGGCAGGCTCCGGTGCAGCCGGCGCTCCGCGTCGGTGATCGCCCGGTCGACCCGGGGCATCACCCAGGGCGGGGTGCGCTGGAAGAGCGTGAGGCGCGAGACGTCCGGCTGGATGGACGGCACGATCTGGATGGCGGAGGCGCCCGTGCCGACCATGGCGACCCGCTTGCCGCGCAGGTCGTGGTCATGGTCCCAGCGGGCGGAGTGGAACACCTTGCCGGGGAAGGAGTCGAGGCCCGGGATGTCGGGGATCTTCGGGTCGGACAGCGGTCCGGTGGCGGAGACGACGACGTCCGCGGACAGGCGCCCGCCGCTGGTCTCGATGTCCCAGCACAGCCGCTCGGCGTTCCAGGTCATCCGCTTCACCTCCGAGTCGAAGCGGATGTGCGGACGCAGCCGGAAGACGTCCGCGACGTGCTCGAGGTAGGCGCGGATGTGCTCCTGACCGGAGAAGGTGCGCGGCCAGTCGGGGTTGGGCGCGAACGAGAACGAGTACAGATGGGACGGCACGTCACAGGCACAGCCCGGATAGCTGTTGTCCCGCCAGGTGCCGCCGACGCCGCCGGCCCGCTCCAGGACGACGAAGTCGGTGACGCCCTCGCGCCGCAGCCGTACGGCGGCCCCCAGCCCGCCGAACCCTGATCCGACCACTGCCACCCGTACGTGCTCGACGCGTTCGTGCTCGTGCTCGGCCATCCCGAAGCCTCCACGCATAGCCCATGATTGTGCCAGTGAACACTGGCGCAATGGGAGCGTAGAGCAGCTCCGTACTGAGCGGTAGGGGGCGGGGGCAAGGAAAGTCCCGGCGGCACACCATAGGCTGCCGACGTGGCAGAAGAGGGAGAACGACGCGACGGACCCCGCGAGTACCGCATGGAGGAGCTGGCCCGGCTGGCCGGCATCACCGTGCGCACCCTGCGCTTCTACCGCGAACGCAGGCTGATCCCGCCGCCCCGCCGCGAGGGCCGCATCGCCTGGTACGACGACCACCACCTGGCCCGCCTGCGAACCATCTCGGCACTGCTGGAACGCGGCCACACCCTCAGCGGCATCGCGGAACTCGCGGAGGCCCTCGACCAGGGCCGGGACGTCGCCGACCTGCTCGGCGTCGACGCCCCCACCGAGGAGGAACCCGTCCGCCTCAGCCCCGAGGAGCTCGCCGCCCGCTTCGAGGGCGAGGTCACCCCGGAGAACCTCGCCGCCGCCATGGAACTCGGCTACCTCGGCACCGACGGCGACGAGATCGTCCACATCAGCCGCCGGCTGCTGGACGTGTCCTCCGCCCTGGTCCGCGAGGGCATCCCGCTCGCCGAGGTGCTTACGGCGGGCAAACGAGTCCGCGAGCACGTGGACGCCCTCGCGGAACTCTTCGCAGACCTGGTCCTGCGACACGGCCCCGAGGAGGACCTGCAACGACTGCGACCCCTGGCCCGGAGCGTGGTGGAGGCGGAGCTGTCACTGGCGCTGGACCGACGGCTGCGCAAGCGCGACTAGCTAGAGGTCGTAGACGACGGTCACCGGCGCGTGGTCCGACCAGCGTTCGGCGTGCGTGGCCGCCCGCTCCACCAGGCCCTTGACGGCCCTGGCCGCCAGACGCGGCGTCGAGACATGGAGGTCGATGCGCCAACCCGTGTCGTGGTCGAAGGCCCGCCCACGGTACGACCACCACGTGTACGGCCCCTCCACGTCCGGATGCAGCGACCGTACGACGTCGACGTAGCCACCGTCCGCCGGATCGAAGACCCGCCCCAGCCACTCCCGTTCCTCCGGCAGGAAGCCGGAGTTCTTGGTGTTGCCGCGCCAGTTCCTGAGGTCGGCCTGCTGGTGGGCGATGTTCCAGTCGCCGCAGACGAGGACCTCGCGGCCGTCGGCGGCGGACCGCTCGCGCAGTTCCTTGAGGTGGGCGAGGAACTCGCCCATGAAGCGGACCTTCTCGTCCTGGCGCTCGGTGCCGACCTCGCCGGACGGCAGGTAGAGGGAGGCGACCGTGACACCCGGCAGGTCCACCTCGACGTACCGCCCGCTGCCGTCGAACTCGGCCGAGCCCCAGCCGACGCGGACCCGGTCGGGCTCGCGACGGGTGTAGAGGGAGACGCCGGCGCGGCCCTTGGCGGCGGCGGGCGCGTGCACCACGTGCCAGCCCTCCGGGGCGCGGACGTGCTCCGG
The DNA here is from genome assembly GCF_040782645.1 of Streptomyces sp. HUAS ZL42. GTDB lineage: Bacteria > Actinomycetota > Actinomycetes > Streptomycetales > Streptomycetaceae > Streptomyces. Next base: position 5,555,519 of record NZ_CP160403.1, on the reverse strand, counting down.
CAACTGCTGCGGCTCCGCGCGCACCTCCTGCAGGCAGAGCACATCGGCGGAGGTCCCGGCGAGCCACTCCACGAAGCCCTTCTTCGCGGCGGCGCGCAGTCCATTCACGTTCACACTGGTCACGGTCAGCACGCGGGCACGATACCGGCACACTGGATGGAGCCCGGACCCCGATATCGCATAGATGTACAGTGACCAGCATGAATATACGCCGCGTCTCCTTCGACCACCCCGACGCCGTCAAGCTCAACGACGAGGTACAGGCCGAGTACCACGTCCGCTACGGCGACGGCGGCGACGCCACTCCCCTCAACCCGGCGGACTTCGAGCCGCCGAACGGCGTGTACCTGATCGCGTACGACGAGACCGGCCGCCCCGTGGCCACGGGCGGCTGGCGTGCCCAGAACGCCAACGCGGAGGGCAACCTCGACGGGGACGCGGAGCTCAAGCGGATGTTCGTCATGGCGCAGATGCGCGGCCGGGGCCTCGCCAGACGCATCCTGGCCGCCCTCGAGGAGGACGCCCGCGCGGCCGGCCGTGCCCGCATGGTCCTGGAGACGGGCGACAAGCAGCCGGAGGCCATCGCCCTCTACGTCTCCAGCGGGTACGAGCCGTGCACCAAGTTCGGCTACTACCGCTTCCACGAGGCGAGCCGGTGCTTCGCGAAGCCGCTGTGAGCACGGCCGGCGGCGCGCCGTGCCGTGCAGCCCGTGCGTCAGCCGAGCCCATGATGTGCGGCGGTTGGCCGGCCTCAGGCCCGTAGGAAGGCGAGCACCGCCAGGACCCTGCGGTGGGTCTCCTCGGCCAAACGAGGTCGAGCTTGGTGAGGATGGAGCCGATGTGCTTGCCGACGGCCGCCTCGGACACCACCAGTTGGCGCGCGATCGCACCGTTGGACCTGCCCTCGGCGACCAGCGCCAGCACCTCCCGCTCCCGCGGGGTGAGCCACGCGAGCGGATCCCGGCGGCGGCGCAGCAGCTGTCGTACGACTTCGGGGTCGACGGCCGTCCCACCGGCCGCGACCTCTCCCAGCGCGTGCACGAACTCCTCGACCTGTCCCACCCGGTCCTTGAGCAGATAGCCCACAGCGGTCCCGTCTCCGGAGTCGAGCAGGTCGGCGGCGTACGCCCGCTGCACGAACTGGCTGAGCACCAGCACCGGCAGCGCGGGCCGTTCCTCACGCAACCGCACGGCCGCGTGCAGCCGGGGCCGCCCGGCTCTCTCCCCCGTGGTGCCGGGCGCCGAGGTCTCCCCCAGCTCCTCGACAGCGGTGTTGTCCTCGAGGACGGCGTGGCCCTCGTCAAGTCCGGGGCGCGCGCGGCCGATCCGGCCCTTCTCGCCGACACCGTACGGCTGCCGGTGACGGCCGGCCGGGTCGCCGACCTGGACGACGACTCGATCGTCGTCAACGAGGAGTGGGCACAGCACACGGTCGGACAGCGCGTGCGGGTCCGGCTCGGCGACGGCACGCGCAGGTCGCTGCGGATCGCCGCGGTACCGGCCACCGGCACCGAGCGACAACGGCGTGTACGTCACCGCGGCCAACGCCCCGCGCGCACCGGTGGACCGGATCGACGTGCGGGTCAAGGACGGGGCGGAGGCGCCCGCGGTGGAGCGGGCCCTGCGCAAGGCCCTGCGAGCGTCGTCGCAGGCGCAGGTGTTCACCAAGGCCCAGTGGACGAGGTCCAGTTACCCGGAGACCAAGGGCACGACCCGGCTCGGCGTGCTCCTCGTCCTGGGCATCGCCCTCCTCCACACCGGCATCGCGCTCGCCAACACCCTGCTCATGGCCACCTCCGACCGGACCCGCGAACTCACGGCCCTGCGGCCGGCCGGAGCCACCACCGGTCAGGTGCTGCGCCTGGTCGCCGCGGAGGCCGTGACCGTCGTCGCGGTCGGTGCACTGCTGGGCCTGCTGGTGACGGTCCTCAACCCGCTCGGCATGCGCGGCGCCCTGCACCTGCTGTCGGCCCCGGCCCCGCTCACCCTCCCGTGGCCGGCCCTGGGCGGTGGGCACACGTCAGTGACCCACCGCACAACACGATGGAGCCCCGTCGGCGACTGCCGACGGGGCTCCATGCTGCGTGGACCTGAGGGGATTTGAACCCCTGGCCCCCTCGATGCGAACGAGGTGCGCTACCGGACTGCGCCACAGGCCCTTGCAACGAGTGAAACTCTAGCATCCTCGTCCGGGTGCTTGGAAATCCGTTCCGCGCCGACCAGCGGCGGAGCACCTGAGCCTCCGTCGGGAGGCCTACCGGTGATCGCCAGGGGCGTTCGCGATCACTCGTTGGCCGCGCGCGGCCGCTCGCCGTCCTCGTACTGGTCGAACAACGGTGTGCGTCCGCGTCCGCGCGCCCGGCGCGCGGACGCGGCGCGACGCGCGTCGGTGCGCCCGTCCGCGGTGGATTTGTCCTCCTCGCCGGACGGCGGCTCCTGCGTTCCCTCGGCGGGCGTCGCGGGCTGCGGCTCCGACTCCGGCGCGACCGAACTCGACCGCGCCGAACTCCACGCGTCCGGCGCCCCCAGATCCACATCGGACGTGGCCCGCGGAGCGACCGGCGCGGTCACATACGTCGGCAGGGGAACCGGCACCGGATCCCAGCTGTCCCCCTGCCCGGGCCGCCGGACCCGCTCACGCTGCTGATCGACCCACTCCGCGTGATCGGTCTGCTCGACGAGCGCCCGCCGGTCCGCCGCGAGCGCCGACAGCCCGGGGTCGGTCTCGACCGCTGGCCCGCCCTCCGGCTCGTCGGCGCCGGCATCGACGCCCGCGTCGAGGGAGGCGCGCCGGCGCGGCTGGCGCGCACGTTCCCGCAGCCGCTGCGCCGCGGCCTCGGCGCGGCGCCGGTCCATCTGGTAGGTGAAGCGGCGGCGCTCCTGGGCACGCAGGTGCGCGATGTACGAGCTGAGCAGTACGGCGGGCACGCCCGGCGCCCACAGGAACGCGAGCCCCCCGACGGCCGCGACGATCGCGCCCAGCGTGAAGGCGAGGAACAGCATCACGGTTGTACGCCGACGGCGTGCGAGCACCTTCGAGCGCCGGGCTCGCGCCGCGTCCGCCTGCGCGGAGGGCGCCCGCCGGGCGGCCGGGGCCCGCTTGCGCCCGTCCTGTGCGCGCTCCGGGCCACGGGCCGGATCGGGTCGTCCCTTGCCCGGTGCCTGAACCACGGTCTGCGCCTTCGGACGGGTCGGAGGCATGGCGAAGGCCCGGACGTCCACCGAGTCGGTGGCGGCATCCGGATCGTCGGCGTCGCGCTCCCCCTCTTCGGTGGAGCGCGCGCGGAGGTCCTTGGCGTACCGGCGCTCCATCCCCGCCCGTCCGGACAGCAACCGGATGGCGGTACTGAAGCGCTCCGTCGGACGGGCCTCGTTCAGCTCGTCCTGCCTACGGAGCCACATCGGCACCAGGTAGGCGGCCCAGGCCCCGACAATGACTGCATAGATGAGGCCGCTGCTGCTCACAGCTCACACGGTAGAGGGGTTTGCGCGAGGCCATCCGCCAATTGCGCCGGTGTGTCGCACGATCTGGCTGATATTTCGAGCTTTTTTTGTGACCAAGACGATCAGCAGGCCGTCATGGGCGGGAATTCAAGGCCCTGAGACGGTCAACAACCGATCAATTTCGAACACGTATTCAATTTTCGGTCTAGGCGGGATTCCCCGGTGTGTTCTGCGGGTTCCGGGGCTGCTGCGAGCGGGTGCGGCGCCAGCGGGCGAGCAGACCTTCCGGTACTTCTTCGGCGGTGAGTGCGAAGACGAGGTGGTCGCGCCAGGCTCCGTCGATGTGGAGATAACGGGGCCTGAGCCCCTCCTCACGGAATCCGAGTTTCTCGACGACCCGGCGGCTGGGCCCGTTCTCGGGGCGAATGCAGACCTCGATGCGGTGCAGTCCGACGGTCCGGAAACAGTGGTCCACGACGAGCGCCACAGCCGTCGGCATCACGCCTCGACCGGCCACCGCCTCGTCCACCCAGTAACCGACGTGCCCGGAGCACATCGAGCCCCACGTGATTCCGGCGACCGTCAACTGCCCTACGAGCCGCCCCTGGTACTCGATGACGAACGGCAGCATCCGGCCCGAGTTCGCCTCGGACCGCAGATGCCGGACCATCTGGCGGTACGTGGGCCGGTGCGCGACCGGCCCGCTGGGCGTGGGCGGCGGTATGGTCGCCTCCCAGCGCCGCAGCCAGTCCCGGTTGCGCCGGTTGACCTCGCGCCAGGCCCGCTGGTCGCGCAGCTTTATCGGCCGGAGGACGACATCGCCCTCCGCGAGTACGACGGGCCAGGATGGGCTGTTCAGCTCGCACCCCCACTGCCGGCATCGGGTCTGGGGTGGTCGCCGCCGCGGATCTGGTCGACGGCGTGGACCAGCAGGGGCTCCAGGACGGCCAGTCCGTCGCGCACCCCGCCGGTGGAACCCGGCAGATTGACGATCAGCGTCCGTCCCGCCACTCCGGCCAGGCCCCGGGAGAGCGCCGCGGTGGGCACCTTCTGCAGTCCGAACGTCCGGATGGCCTCCGCGATGCCCGGCACCTCGAAGTCGATCACCTCGCGGGTCGCCTCGGGTGTGCGGTCGGTGGGCGACAGCCCGGTGCCTCCCGTCGTGACGACGACGTCGTAGCCGGCCTCCGCGCCGGCGCGCAGGGCCGCCTCCACCGGGTCGCCGTCGGGGACGATCTGCGGCCCGTCGACGTCGAACCCGAAGCGCTTCAGGCCGTCGGCGATCAGCGGGCCGCCCTTGTCCTCGTACACCCCGGCGGCCGCCCTGTTGGAGGCGGTGACCACGAGAGCGCGATACGTCATTCCCGGCTCCAGTCGCCCGACTTGCCGCCCGTCTTCTCCTCCACGCGAACGTCCGTGATGACCGCTCCCTTGTCGACCGCCTTGACCATGTCGATCACGGTGAGCGCGGCGACGGAGACCGCCGTGAGGGCCTCCATCTCGACGCCCGTGCGGTCGGTCGTCTTCACTGTGGCAAGGATCTCCACGGCGTCGTCCGCGACCGACAGATCCAGTTTCACACCGGACACCGACAACGGGTGGCACAGCGGGATCAGGTCCGGCGTGCGCTTGGCGCCCATGATGCCCGCGATCCGCGCCGTCGCCAGGGCGTCCCCCTTGGGAACCCCTTCGCCGCGCAGCAGCTCGACCACGCGCGGCGAGACCAGGACGCGTCCGCTCGCACGAGCGGTGCGCGCGGTCACGTCCTTGCCGGACACGTCGACCATGCGGGCGGCCCCCGCGTCGTCGATGTGCGTCAGCCGTTCCTGCACAGGGGGTCCGGGGGTCTCCCCCCGGGAAGGCACAGTCATGGTGTGTGGCGCTCCCGGTCCGGGCCCGTCGCGGTGCGGCGCACGGGCCTGCTGTGCGCGACACGGTACCCCTATGCCGGCGCCCGCAACGGACCAGGACCGGCGCACGGACGCGCACGCACGCGTCCCGGGGCCTGTCCGGCGGATCATGCCGCGGCCGCCGGGCCCGGCACGCGCATCCGCCGCGTGGTCGTCGGTCGCCGAAGCCCCGCTACGACTGTCTCTCCGCCTTGCAGCTGCACGCCCCCCGCTCGAACAACCTCGCGCGGGAGGCGCCCCATCGCCCCACTCACCGGCACAGGACCGGCGCCGCCGCTTTCCTGCCGCCTGATCCGCCGGACGGGCACTAGCCGAGCAGGACCACCTCGACCTCGGTGCCGGGCTCGACGGACTCCACGTCCTCGGGGACGACGATCAGCGCGTCGGCGTGTGCGAGGGCCGCGACCAGGTGCGATCCGGCTCCGCCGACCGGGGTGACGGCGCCGTCGGCGTACGTGCCGCGCAGGAACTGCCGGCGCCCCTTCGGCGAGGTCAGCGCCTTGTCCGAAGTGAGGGTCGCCCGGGTGGTGGGCCGGTGGACGTCCCCGAGGCCCATGAGGGTGCGGATCGCGGGGCGGACGAACAGCTCGAAGGAGACGTACGACGACACCGGATTGCCGGGCAGGGCCAGCAGCGGCGTGTGGTCGGGGCCGATGGAGCCGAAGCCCTGGGGCTTGCCCGGCTGCATGGCGAGCTTGCGGAACTCGATGCCGCTGCCCGCCTCGTCCTCGTCGCCGACGTGCGAGAGGGCCTCCTTGACGACGTCGTACGCCCCGACGCTCACGCCGCCCGTGGTGACCATGAGGTCGGCGCGGACGAGCTGGTCCTCGATGGTGGAGCGGAGCGTCTCGGCGTCGTCGGCGACGGCGCCCACCCGGTAGGCGATGGCGCCGGCGTCGCGGGCGGCCGCGGTGAGGGCGAAGCTGTTGGAGTCGTAGATCTGGCCGCTGCCCAGCTCCTCGCCGGGCTGGACGAGCTCGCTGCCGGTGGACATGACGACCACACGCGGGCGCGGGCGTACGCGTACCGAGCCGCGTCCGATCGCGGCGAGCAGCGCGATCTGCGGAGGCCCGAGGACCGTGCCCGCCTCGAGGGCACGGTCCCCGGCCTTCACGTCGCTGCCCGTCGCGCGCACATGGGCGCGCGCCTCGGCCGGCCGGTACACGCGCACGTACCCGGTGTCGCCGTCGGCGGACAGGCTGCGGGCGCGCATCCCGCTCACCGGCCCCTCGCCGAGTCCTCCGTCGGTCCACTCCACGGGGACCACCGTCTCGGCGCCGGGCGGCAGCGGCGCACCGGTCATGATGCGGGCGGCCTGGCCCGGTCCCACGTGGAGCGGCTCGGCGTGGCCGGCCGCGACGTCCCCGACGACGTCCAGGACCGCCGGGAACTCCTCGCTCGCGCCCGCGACATCCGCGACCCGCACCGCGTACCCGTCCATGGAGCTGTTGTCGAACGGCGGGAGTGAGACCGGCACCGTGACGTCCTCGACCAGTACGCAGCCCTGGGCGTCGAGCAGTTGCAGCTCGATGGGCTCCAGGGGGCGGACGGTCGCGAGGATGTCCTCCAGGTGCTCGTCCACCGACCAGAGGTGTTCCTGACCGGTGGTGCGGGGCGCGGCGCTGCTCAATGTTGCTGCATCTCCTCGGCTACGTAACTGCGAAGCCAGGTCCGGAAGTCCGGGCCCAGGTCTTCACGTTCGCACGCGAGTCTGACAATGGCACGCAGATAGTCGCCGCGGTCGCCGGTGTCGTAACGGCGGCCCTTGAAGACGACGCCGTGCACGGGACCGCCGACCTTCTCGTCCTGGGCGAGCTGCTGCAGGGCGTCGGTGAGCTGGATCTCGTTGCCCCGGCCGGGCTCGGTTTTGCGCAGTATGTCGAAGATGTGCGGGTCGAGGACGTAGCGGCCGATGACCGCGTAGTTCGACGGGGCGTCCGCCGCGTCGGGCTTCTCGACCAGGCCGCTCACCTTGACCACGTCGCTGTCCTCGGTCTCCTCGACGACGGCACAGCCGTAGAGGTGGATCTGCTCGGGCGCGACCTCCATCAGGGCGATGACGCTGCCCCCGTGCTGCCCCTGGACTTCGATCATCCGCTTGAGCAGCGGGTCGCGCGCATCGATCAGGTCGTCGCCGAGCAGCACGGCGAAGGGCTCGTGCCCGACGTGCGGTGCGGCGCACAGGACCGCGTGGCCGAGGCCCCTGGGGTCGCCCTGACGCACGTAGTGCATGGTCGCGAGGTCGCTGGACTCCTGGACCTTGGCGAGGCGGCCGGCGTCGCCCTTCTTCTGGAGGGCCGACTCGAGCTCGTAGTTGCGGTCGAAGTGGTCCTCGAGGGGCCGCTTGTTGCGGCCCGTGATCATCAGAACGTCGTCGAGGCCGGCCGCTACGGCCTCCTCGACCACGTACTGGATCGCCGGCTTGTCGACGACCGGCAGCATCTCCTTCGGAGTGGCCTTGGTCGCCGGAAGGAACCGGGTACCGAGGCCGGCCGCGGGGATGACAGCCTTGCTGATCCTGGGGTGCGACTGAGTCATGCCCGCAACCTTATCCGGTGCGTTTGCGGGGAATCTTCGGCTCCGGATCAATCATTCCCATATGAGCACATTGGATCGATACGGGAGCACAGGTGAGTCACAGCGGACGCGCCGCCGAGTCTGGCAAGCGTATGTTGCGGCGAGAGTTCCTCGCGGTGAGGAACAGGTTGACGGCGTCTGACATGCAGCAGACGGCCGCCGCGCTGGCCGAGCGGGCGCTGGAACTGCCCGAGCTGGCACGCGCGCGCACGGTGGCGGCATACGTCTCCGTGGGGAGCGAACCCGGAACACTCGCACTGCTGGACGCACTGCGCGCGCGGGGGGTGCGTGTCCTGCTCCCCGCTCTGCTGCCCGACAACGACCTGGACTGGGGCGTGTACGGCGGTGAGGGCTCCCTCACACGTGTCCAACACGGCGGAAAAATGGCCCTCTTGGAGCCCGCCGGCGAACGCCTCGGCCCGGACGCCGTGACGAGCGCCGATGTCGTGCTGCTGCCGGGAGTCGCGGTCGACTCGCGCGGTATGCGTCTGGGGCGCGGAGGGGGATCGTACGACCGCGTCCTCGCGCGTCTGGAACGCTCGGGCGCACGCTCCGCGCTGGTGGTGCTGCTGTACGACTCCGAGATCGTCGAGCACGTTCCGGAGGAGGCGCACGACCGGCCGGTGCACGCGGTGGTGACACCGTCGGGTGTACGCCGTTTCGGGACCGCCTGATCCGACCCCGCACGCCTTCCGTGCGAAGGGGCCCTCCACGCGCGCGTGGAGGGCCCCTTCGGCAATTCGCCTTCAGTGACTCATGGCTTCAGCACGAGCGTGTCCCTGGTGCTGTCGTCTACGGCCTTGGACGAGTAGGCCCAGTCCAGCAGTTCGCCCTTGGCCCATTTCTCGGTCTGGTCGGTGTAGTGCGCGCTGTAGGCGTGACCGGAGGCGCCGGTGAGGCTGATCCACTTCGACTTGTCGAGATCGGAGAGGTTGACCACCATCCGCATCGACGGCACCCATACGACGCCGTAGCCGCCGGCGGCGTTCCAGCCGGTCGCGTTGACCGTGGCCTCCCCGCCGCTGAGCTTCCACGGGCCGCGGTTGAGGACGTACCGCAGGAAGCCGGGACCCTCGGTGCCCAGGGTCTGGTTCTTCAGGAAGAGGCGGTGCAGCCGGCCCCAGCTCCAGCTGTCGATGTCCTTGCCGAGCTTGGAGGTCAGCTCCCAGCGGGCGTCGATCATGGCGCGCTTGAACAGTTCGTCGCGGTTGTCGGCCTTGGGACGGTCGCCCACTCCGGCCGGCGTCTTCCACCAGTCGCTGTCCTCGTCGTCCATGAGGCTGCGCACCACTTCGAACCAGCGGTCGCCGCCGTCCGGCTGCGCCTGGTCGGCGTCACGCTCGCCGCATTCGCGCACCTTGTCGGTGTCGTCCACCGGGCCGGTGGTGTCGATCGGCTCGACCCACAGGCACTGGCCCTTGACCCGCAGTTCCTTGGGCAGCTTGTTGCCGAAGGCGAGCTTGAGGATGTTGCGCCACACCGCGTTGAAGTAGGCGGCGGCCGCCGAGTCGGCGTCCTGGGTGTAGTCCCAGCCCTCGAGGAGCTTCTGCGCCTCGCGGACGTCCTTGTCACCGACGTCGATCGCCAGCAGCTTGGGCACGAGCAGCTTGGCGATCTCGCTGCTGTTGTCCAGCTGCATCTGGCGCATGTCGTCCGTGGAGATCTTGCCGCCGCCCTTGGTCTTCGACTCGATCAGGTCGCTTATCCGCTGGCTGCGGGTGCCGTAGCCCCAGTCCGTGGTGAGCGTGTAGGGGTACTTGTCCTTGTCGACGACGGCCTGGTTGGCGGTGACGATGTAGCCGCGCTCGGGGTCGAGCTCGTAGGGCAGCTCGTCGAACTTGATGTAGCCGGTCCAGCTGTACTTGGAGTCCCAGCCCGGCGCCGGGATCGAGCCGTCGTCGCCCGACGCGCGCGTGGGGATCTTTCCGGGCAGCGTGTAGCCGATGTGGTCCTCGGTGTCGGCGTAGACGAGGTTCTGCGAGGGGACGTCGAAGAGCCTGGCCGCCGCACGGAAGTCGTTCCAGTCGGCCGCCTTGTCCATCGCGAAGACGGCGTCCATGGAGGTGCCCGCGTCCAGTGCCGTCCAGCGCAGGGCGACGCCGTAGCCGTCGCCGCGGTCGGGCGCCGCGGTGTTGACGGTGGCCTTCTTGCCGACCTTCACGAGTTCGTCGTCGCGGTCGGACAGCAGGGGTCCGTTGTTGGTCTCCCGGACGACGATCTTCTTGGGCGTTCCGCCGGCGACCTTGATGGTCTCCTCGCGCGAGGTGAAGGGCCTCACCTTGCCGTCGTACAGATAGCCGCCACCGGAGAGCTTCTCCAGATAGAGGTCGGTGACGTCGACGCCCGAGTTGGTCATGCCCCAGGCGATGTTCTTGTTGTGGCCGATGATCACGCCGGGCATGCCCGCGAAGGTGTAGCCGGTGACGTCGTACTGGCATTTGTCGGAGACGGTGCGGCAGTGCAGGCCCATCTGGTACCAGACGGACGGCAGCGAGGCCGACAGGTGCGGGTCGTTGGCCAGCAGCGGCTTGCCGGTGATGGTGTACTTCCCGGCGACGACCCACGAGTTGGAGCCGATGCCGCTGCCGTTCACCCCGACGGCCGTCGGCAGGTCGTCCAGGACGTTGTAGAGGCCCGACAGCTGGCTCTGCAGGGCCGAGGTGCCCGCGGACGAGGCCGTGGCCCCAGTGCCCGTCGTGCCGTTCGTGGACGTGCCGCCGGTGCCGCTGGTGCCGCCCTCCTGCTCGAAGGTCTTGGTGAGCTCGTCGTACTGGCCCTCCTGGACGATCGCCTCGTTCTGGCTGTACGGGTACTCCGGGTACAGCGCGGCGATCTCCTTGGGGCCGAGGCGGCTGGTCATCAGGGCGCGGTCGATCTCGTCCTGCATGTTGCCGCGCAGGTCCCAGGCCATCGCCTTCAGCCAGGAGATCGAGTCGACCGGCGTCCACTGCGCGGGCTTGTAGTCGTTGGTGAAGCCGAGGGCCGCGTACTCCAGGGAGATGTCCTCGCCGTCCTTGCCCTTCAGGTAGGCGTTGACCCCCTTGGCGTACGCCTGGAGGTACTTCTTCGTGGCGGCGGACAGCTTGGTGTCGTACTCCTGCCCGGCGACCCGGTCCCAGCCCAGAGTGCGCAGGAACTCGTCGTTCTCGACCTGGCTCTTGCCGAACATCTCCGACAGACGCCCGGAGGTCATGTGCCTGCGCACGTCCATCTCGTAGAACCGGTCCTGCGCCTGGACGTAGCCCTGCGCCATGAACAGGTCCTCGTCGGAGGAGGCGTAGATCTGCGGGATGCCGTAGCCGTCGCGCTTGACCTCGACGGGGCCCGACAGGCCCTCGAGTGTGATTGAGCCCTTCGTCTGCGGGAAGGAGGCGCGCACGGTGCTGATGGACCAGTACGCGCCGAAGGCGAGCCCGCCGACGACGGCCAGCACCAGGACGAGAACGATCAGACGGGCTTTTCGCCCCTTCTTCCTGCCGGACTTGCCGGGCTTGTGACCCGTTGAGGCGGTGGTGTTGGGGGGCATCGCTGTCCTTGCTGTCCTAACGCGAGCGGCAGGCGGTCCTGGAGTGCTGGAGCAACCATAGGCGCAGGGCCTCGCGCCACTTGACGCGGAGTCGAGAAGCGGTGGGCACGGGCGTTCGATCTTGCCTCGGCAAGCGTCAAGAAATCGTCAAGAGTTAGGTAAGGTAACGAAGTACTTGGGTGCGAACGCGCCCAGCCTCGTGTCCGATGTGTACGGGAGCGTTCACGCGCGCGTGCCTCACGCGTGAGCCAGGGAAGGGAACAGCCGCTGACTGTCCACCACCTCAACCAGCTACTCCTCGTCTGCTCGCTCGTCCTGCTCGCCGCCGTGGCAGCGGTCCGGATCTCCTCGCGCAGCGGGCTCCCCAGCCTGCTCGTTTACCTGGGGATCGGCATCCTCATGGGCCAGGACGGCATCGGCGGCATCCACTTCGACAACGCCGAACTGACCCAGGTCATCGGATACGCGGCCCTCGTCGTGATCCTGGCCGAAGGCGGCCTCGGCACGAAGTGGAAGGAGATCGAGCCGGCCCTGCCGGCCGCCTCCGTGCTGGCTCTGGTCGGTGTGGGCGTGAGCGTCGGCGTCACCGCCGCTAGTGCCCACTACCTGATCGGGCTCGAGTGGCGGCAGTCGCTCATCATCGGCGCGGTGGTCTCCTCGACGGACGCGGCGGCGGTCTTCTCGGTGCTGCGGAAGATCCCCCTCCCCGCGCGCGTGACGGGCACGCTGGAGGCCGAGTCCGGCTTCAACGACGCTCCCGTCGTCATCCTGGTGGTGTCCTTCTCCACGGCCGGCCCGATCGAGCACTGGTACCTGCTGCTGGGCGAGATAGCGCTGGAACTGGCCATCGGCGCGGCCATTGGTCTCGCGGTGGGCTGGCTGGGCTCCTGGGCGCTGCGGCACGTCGCGCTGCCCGCCTCCGGCCTCTACCCGATCGCCGTCATGGCGATCGCGGTCACGGCGTACGCGGCCGGCGCGCTCGCGCACGGCAGCGGCTTCCTCGGCGTGTACCTCGCCTCGATGGTCCTTGGCAACGCCAAGCTGCCCCACTGGCCCGCCACGCGCGGATTCGCCGACGGGCTCGGCTGGATCGCCCAGATCGGCATGTTCGTCCTGCTCGGCCTGCTGGTCACGCCGCACGAGATGGTTGACGACGTATGGCCCGGCCTGGCCATCGGTCTCGTACTGACCATGGTGGCCCGGCCGCTGAGCGTCGTGCTCTGCCTGACGCCGTTCCGGGTGCCGTGGCAGGAGCAGACGCTCATGTCGTGGGCCGGGCTGCGCGGCGCCGTGCCCATCATCCTGGCGACGATCCCCATGGTGGAGGGGGTCGACGCCAGCCGACGGATCTTCAACATCGTCTTCGTCCTCGTCGTCGTCTACACCTTCGTCCAGGGGCCTAGCCTGCCGTGGCTCGCCCGCAAGCTGGACCTGGGCGAGGAACCCGAGGCCACCGACCTGGGCATCGAGTCCGCGCCCCTGGAGCGACTGCGCGGGCATCTGCTGTCGGTCACGATCCCCGAGGGGTCGAAGATGCACGGCGTCGAGGTCAACGAGCTGCGGCTGCCGGCGGGGGCCGCGGTCACGCTCGTCGTCCGCGACGGGAAGTCGTTCGTTCCGCTGCCCACGACCGTGCTGCGACGCGGCGACGAACTGCTCGTGGTCGCCACGGATCCCGTCCGGGACGCGGCCGAGAAGCGGCTGCGCGCGGTGGGCCGCGGCGGCAAGCTGGCCGGATGGCTGGGGACGAACGGCGCGGGGCGTTAAGGGCGCGTTTCGTACGGTTCACACCCCCACGAATCGCAGGCGAACCGCCTCATGGTGCTCATTTTCACAGGTGTAGCGGGCGTTGATCACTGTACGATGAAGGCGCACCTTGATCGAACCGACTCTGCCTGACGCAGAGCTGGCGCGGCAGCTCCGCGCAAGAGGACAGCTCTCGGCGCCCCCGGAGGGGCTTGCTACCAGGCGGCAGAAAGGCACGGGCCGTGGCATCCACGGTCACTCGTCCGGGATACGGACAGCTGCTGCGCACCCGCGGCGCCTGGACGTTCCTGGTCCCCGGCTTCGCGGCACGCCAGCCGTTCGCGATGCTCACCATCTCGATCGTGCTGCTCGTGCAGCACACCACAGGCTCGTACGGAGCGGCGGGCGCCGCCGCGGCCGTCACCGGCGTCTCCATGGCCCTGTTCGCGCCCTGCGGCGGCCGGCTCGCCGACCGATACGGCCAGCGCGCGGTGCTGCTGCCCGGCGTGATCGTGCACACGCTGTCGGGGCTCACCCTGACGGCGCTCGCGCTGGCGCACGCGCCACTGTGGGCGCTGTTCGCGGCGGCCGTCCCCACGGGCGCCTCGGTGCCGCAGATCGGCCCCATGGTGCGGGCCCGCTGGGGCGTGAAGCTCAAGGGCTCACCCCTGATGACCACCGCGGCGGCCTTCGAGTCCGTCACCGACGAGCTGACCTTCGTCGTCGGCCCGCTGCTGGCGACCGCCCTGTGCACCGCCGTCACCCCGGCCGCCGGCCTGGTGACGGAGGCCTCGCTCACCCTGCTCGGCGGCCTGCTGTTCGCCGCGCAGAAGAGCACACAGCCCGCCATGACGATCGCCGGGCACGCGCGCGTGGGGCACGATTCCGCACTGCGCGTCCCCGGGGTGCGGGTGCTGATCGTGACCTTCCTGGGCATCGGTTCCGTCTTCGGCGGCATGCAGGTCTCGCTGGCCGCGTTCACCGAGTCGATCGGCAGGCCCGGCCTCAACGGCGTTCTCTACGGCGTCTTCGCCGCGGGCAACATGCTCTCGGGCGTCGTCTGCGGCGCCGTGGCCTGGAGGGCCGCCCCGCAGCAGCGCCTCGTGATGGGGTACGCCGCTCTGGCGCTGACCGCCTCCGGCCTGTGGGCCGCACACTCCGTGCTCGTTCTTGCCGCGCTCGGCCTCCTGGTCGGCATGTGCATCGCGCCCGCCCTGATCACGGGGTACACGCTGGTCGAGGGCCTGGTTCCGGCCGGGGCCCGGACCGAGGCCTTCACCTGGCTGACCGGCGCGGTGGCTCTCGGGCAGGCGGCCGCCGTCACGGTCGCCGGACAGCTGGAGGACCGCTTGCGGGACGGTGCCGGATTCCTGGTGCCGATGGGCGGCACGCTGCTCGCCCTGGCGACGCTGCTGGCGCTGCGCTCGCGGCTGGTGACCCTCCCCCGCGGCCGTACCGTCGCACGTGGCGTCGGTCACCGAGTGCCGTTGGCGGTGGACTGATCCTCAGGAATACGTCACTATAGACGCTCGTTAGCACTCATTGAGTGAGAGTGCCAGGAGGAAGACAGTGCCCACCTACCAGTACCAGTGCACCGAGTGCGGCGAGGGCCTCGAGGCGGTGCAGAAGTTCACCGACGACGCCCTGACCGAGTGCCCCAACTGCGGTGGCCGCCTGAAGAAGGTGTTCTCCGCGGTCGGCATTGTCTTCAAGGGCTCCGGTTTCTACCGCAACGACAGCCGCGGCTCCTCGTCGAGCAGCTCGCCGGCGTCGAAGCCGTCGACATCCGCGTCGTCCTCTTCGGACTCGAAGTCGTCCTCCTCCGACTCGAAGCCGTCGAGTTCCGGTACCGCCTCGAGCAGCTCCTCCTCCAGCAGCAGCTCCGCCGCGTAAGGCCCGCTCCGGGGACCCGGCCGTCGTACCGACGGCCGGGTCTTCGGCGTTTTCGAAGGCGGCCGGTTGGGCCGTGTCCCGGCCAGCTAATGTGCTGGTCATGGCGAACGCAGAGATCGGTGTAATCGGCGGCTCCGGCTTCTACTCGTTCCTCGACGACGTGACCGAGATCCAGGTGGACACCCCGTACGGGGCGCCCAGCGACTCCCTCTTCCTCGGCGAGATCGCCGGGCGGCGGGTGGCCTTCCTGCCCCGGCACGGACGGGGCCACCATCTGCCGCCGCACCGGATCAACTACCGGGCCAACCTGTGGGCGCTGCGCTCGGTCGGCGTGCGCCAGGTCCTCGGCCCGTGCGCGGTGGGCGGCCTGCGTCCCGAGTTCGGGCCGGGCACGCTCCTCGTCCCGGACCAGCTGGTCGACCGTACGAAGTCGAGGGTGGGGACGTACTTCGACGGGCTGCCCCTGCCCGGTGGCGACGTGCCGAACGTCGTCCACGTGTCCCTCGCCGACCCGTACTGCCCCGCCGGCCGGGCGGCCGCGCTGAAGGCGGCGCGTGGGCGGGACTGGGAGGCGGTGGACGGCGGCACGCTGGTCGTCATCGAGGGACCGCGCTTCTCGACCCGTGCCGAATCGTTGTGGCACCAGGCGCAGGGCTGGTCGGTGGTGGGTATGACGGGCCACCCGGAGGCGGCGCTCGCCCGTGAACTCGAGCTCTGCTACTCGTCGCTGGCCCTGGTCACCGACCTGGACGCGGGGGCGGAGACCGGGGAGGGCGTCTCGCACGAGGAGGTGCTGCGGGTGTTCGCGGCGAACGTGGACCGGATGCGCGGTGTGCTGTTCGACGCGGTGGCCGCACTCCCGGCGACCGAGGAGCGGGACTGTCTGTGCATGACGGCACTGGGCGGGATGGATCCCGGGTTCGAGCTGCCGTAGCGGGAGATCGTGAGGAAGGCGAGTCTGGCGGGGAAGGCCGGGAGGCGGGGAGGCGAGGTCGGACGTGAAGGCGGAACGCCTCGTTCGGGTGGGGGAGTTGTCCACAACCCGCCGGTTGCGCACCGGCCTCAGCGGACGGCGGGGCGAAGCCTCATCGTGGGACTCGCAAGCCGATCCCTCGTCAGCAGGTGGTGTTTCCCGTGTCCCTCTCCCCTCCCCCGCCCTTCCTCCCGTCTTCTTCCTCTCCGCACCCGCCCGGCACCGACACTCCCGCCACCTGCGAGGTGCCGCACTTCGCCCCGGTGCGCGTGGGCGGTTGCCGGTATCAGCTGCGTCGGCTCCTACGGCAGCGGAGGCGGGCCGTGGCGGCCGGCCTCGCCGTCACCGCGGCCGCTCTTGTGGCGGCGGGCCCTCAGGACGCCGACCGGGCCCGTGGCCACCCGGACGGCGATCCCCCGGCCCGCACGCAGTCCACCGCGGGCGATCCCGTACGCGCGCGTCCCGCCGCCCGCCTGGTCGCGGCCCCGGTGCGGATCACCGACGGGGCCACGGTCCGGCTGCTGCGGCCCGGCGACCGTGTCGACGTGATCGCGGCCGAGCAGACGGCCACCGGCGGTGACGCCCGGGTGATCGCCCACGGCGCCCTGGTGAGAAAGGTCCCGGAGCCTGTGGATGAGGCGGCCGACAGCGGTGCGCTGGTCGTTCTCTCGGTACCGCGTTCCATCGCGGCGCGCCTGGTCGGCGCCAGCGCGACGGCCCGACTGGCGGTGACGCTGTGCTGAGCCGTAGGTTGCGGAACGCCTTGTTCCCGACCTGCGCGTGTGAGGAGAGTCCCCGAGGTGAGCGAGAAGAAGGATCCGAACATCTGGCAGGGCTTCAGGGCCTTCGTGATGCGCGGGAACGTCGTCGATCTGGCGGTGGCGGTGGTCATCGGCGCCGCCTTCACCAACATCGTGAACTCGGTGGTGAAGGGGATCATCAATCCGATCGTCGGAGCGGTCGGCACCAAGAACCTGGACAGTTACAGTTCCTGCCTGAAAGGCCCCTGCACCGGGACCGGCGACAGCGCGACGGGCGTCAGGATCCTGTGGGGCTCGGTCCTCGGCGCCACCCTCAGCTTCGCGATCACCGCGGCGGTCGTCTACTTCCTGATGGTCCTGCCGATGGCGAAGTACCTCGCCCGGGTGGAGGCGCGCAGGAAGGCGAGGGAGGGCACGCACGAGGTCATCGAGGTGACCGAGCTGGAGGTGCTGAAGGAGATCCGCGACGCGCTGGTCGCACAGCGGGGTTCCGGCCGGGACGGGAGGTAGCGGCGGCGCGGCCGGCTCCGCCGGGCTCAGAGGTGGTGCGGCGGCTTCTCGTCGAGGAAGCGCTTCAGGTCGGCCGCGCCGTCGGTGTCGGTGGTCGGCCTCTCACCCCAGCCCCGGTCGGTGTCGTCCGCGGACTGCGCGTCCAGCGGGTCGTCGAAGATCAGCGAAGCCTTCGGATCACGCGGTTCGCGGGCGGGGGCGGGGCTCATGCCTCCAGGGTACGGCCCCACGGGCGGGCGGCGCCCCGGTCGCACCGTGGGCTCACACCGCGTACCGGTCGTAGGCTGCGAAGGTGTTCCTGGCCCGAGCGATCTGCTCCGGGGTGGGCGAGGTGTCGTGCAGCACGAAGGCCCGACCACAGGGCGCTGGGTCGCCGCAGAGGCGGTGCAGCGGGACTTACGCGGCTGCCTCGGTCACACGCCTCGCCCTGCTGCATTCCACCGCCTCGCATCCCACGTCCAGACGCGGCGGCTCGGCGTTCTGTCTCGCCGGTCAGGAACAAGACGGTCCAGGATCGGCGTCTTGTCTCCCCGCCCCTTGGCGGCGTGATACCGCCGGGCGCGCTCGGCGCCGGCACCACTGATCCCCATGGCATCCGGGCGACACTGATCCCATGGCAGTTGACGCTTTGACGGACGTCGCCGGCGTGCGGGTGGGACACGCGACGCGTACCGGCGACGGTTGGCTCACCGGCACCACGGTCGTGCTCGCCCCGGAGGGCGGGGCCGTCGCGGCCGTGGATGTGCGCGGCGGTGGTCCCGGCACCAAGGAGACCGACGCCCTCGACCCGCGCAACCTGGTGCAGAAGGTCGAGGCGATCGTGCTGACGGGGGGCAGCGCGTACGGGCTCGACGCGGCGTCCGGTGTGATGGCCTGGCTGGAGGAGCGGGGCCGCGGGGTGCGCGTCGGGGCGGATCCGGCGCACGTCGTGCCTGTGGTACCCGCGGCCTGCGTCTTCGATCTGGGGCGGGGCGGCGACTTCCGGGCGAGACCGGACGCGGCGACCGGGCGGGCCGCGGTGGAGGCTGCCGCGGCGAGCGAACCCGGCAGCCCCGTGCGGGAGGGGTGCGTGGGCGCCGGTACGGGCGCTGTGGTCGGGTCGATGAAGGGCGGGGTCGGCACCGCGAGCACCGTCCTCGGCTCGGGGATCACGGTGGCCGCGCTGGTGGTGGCCAACGCGGTGGGGTCGGTGATGGACCCGG
The DNA here is from genome assembly GCF_040782645.1 of Streptomyces sp. HUAS ZL42. GTDB lineage: Bacteria > Actinomycetota > Actinomycetes > Streptomycetales > Streptomycetaceae > Streptomyces. The sequence goes on along the minus strand of NZ_CP160403.1, from coordinate 5,536,977 downwards.
AAACGGGCGTTCTTTACGGGGAGTTGTTCCAGGGGCGCGTGGACCGGCCGGAAGCACACGTCCACGAGGCCGCCCGCAGGCGCCTCGCCGAGACCGCGGCGAGGAACACGCCTCCCCCGCTCAACACGACGCTCGCGGTGGTCGCGACCAACGCCGAGTTGTCGAAGGCGCAGGCACAGAAGCTGGCCGGAACAGCGCACGACGGCATCGCGCGCGCCGTACGGCCGGTGCACCTGCTCCATGACGGGGACACGGTGTTCACCCTGGCCACAGGGGCACACCCGCTCGACACCGAGAGCCCGCTCGCACTCAACGACATCCTCTCCGCGGGCGCGGACCTGGTGACGCGCGCGATCGTGCGCGCGGTGCGCGCCGCCGTGTCGGTGGAGGGGCCGGGCGGGGCGTGGCCGTCGTACGAGGAGTTGTACGCGGTCCGCTAGGGGGAGTTGGGCGGCGGGGTCCGACGGGCGATTGTCCCGGTTCTGTCACGTCATGGTGCCGACTGCGGCCGGAGGGGAACCCCGCCGGCCGCCGATCCTCTCTTTCTCCACGCACTGGAGCGGATCGCGCACAACACACCGACATGGAGCAGCCCGTGACAACGCCGGACATAGCAGCGCGGCGCGCGCTGGGGGCCTGTGCCGTCCTGATGGTCGGCGCCCTCACCCTGACCGCATGCGGCGGAAGCGCCAACGCCGAGGGCGACGACGGCAAGGGCGGCAAGGACTCCGCCGGAACGTCGGCGGCGAAGATCGTCATATCGGCGAAGGACGGTTCGACAGGCGCGTCGATCAACACGACCGGTGTGAAGGTGACGGGCGGACGGCTCACCGGCGTGAAGATGACGGTGGCCGGGACGGGGCAGGCCGTGCCGGGCGCGATGGCCGCGGACGGGAGCAGCTGGAAGCCGAAGGTGCAGCTGGAGCGCGGGACGAAGTACGAGATCTCGGCGACCGCGCAGGGCGCCAACGGCCGGGCGACCACCGCCGACTCCGTCTTCACCACGGTCAGTTCGGCGAACAGTTTCATCGGGACGTACACGCCGGACAACGGCACCACGGTGGGCGTGGGGATGCCGGTGTCGTTCACCTTCGACAAGGCGATCAGCGACAAGAAGGCCGTCCAGTCGCACATCACGGTCACTTCGAGCAGTGGGCAGAAGGCGGTCGGGCACTGGTTCGGGACGCAGCGGCTCGACTTCCGGCCCGAGGAGTACTGGAAGACCGGGTCCAAGGTCACGATGAAGATCGACCTGGACGGCGTCGAGGGCGCGAACGGTGTCTTCGGGGTGCAGAAGAAGACCGTCACCTTCACCGTCGGACGGTCGCAGATCTCCACCGTCGACGTGAACACGCAGACCATGACGGTGGTGCGGGACGGCAGGACCCTCAGGACGGTGCCGATTTCGGCGGGCAGCCCGCAGTACACGACGTACAACGGGCAGATGGTGATCTCCGAGAGGTTCACGCAGATCCGCATGGACAGCAGGACCGTCGACCTCGCCAACGCGTACGACATACCGGACGTCCCGCACGCGATGCGGCTGACGACGTCGGGGACCTTCATCCACGGCAACTACTGGTACAACAAGGGCAATCCGCCCTTCGGGCGTCAGGGCACCAGCCATGGGTGCGTCGGGCTCGCCGACGTGGCGGGCGCGCGGGGCGACACACCCGCCAAGTGGTTCTACGACAACTCGATCATCGGCGACGTCGTGATCGTCAGGAACTCGCCCGACAAGACCGTGGCGCCCGACAACGGGCTGAACGGCTGGAACATGCCATGGAGCCAGTGGACCTCCGGAAGTGCCGCGTGATGGCGGCAAGTGCCGTGTGACCAGCACACTTCGACGCACCAGCGGGCCGCGCGGGAACTTGCCGCGCGGCCCGTCCGTTTTCCCTGCGTACGTTTTCTCGGTTCCCGGACATGATGTCCGACCGAGGGGCTACGGTATGCACCCACAAGGTGACATGCAGCAACGCCGGGAGAAGCCTTGAGCGTTCCGTACGAGACGGCAGCGTACGAACCCCCCGAGTCGCCCGAGTCTCCGGAGGAGCACCTCGCGCGGCTCCTGGGCCGCGCCCTGAACTCCTTCGAGCTGCCCGACGAGACGGTGGCGCGACTGGACTGCGCGCTGGTGCACGACAGTTCGCTGCACTCCGCGCACCACAGCGCCGGGCTGCACCGGGAGACCTACCGGCACACATGGCTGCTCGCCGACGGCTCGGCGCTCACGTTGTGGGAGCTCGTCCACAACACCGCGCCGGGCAGCGACCCGCAGCACGAGGTGTACGCCGACGAGGAGGAGCTGCACGCCGCGACCGGGCGCCTGCCGCTGCCGCCGGACGGGCCGGACTTCGAACTGCCGGTGATGGCGCAGCTGTCGCCGGTCCCGCAGCCGCGGCACGCGTATGTGCCGGACGACTCGGCGGACCACGCGCGCCGGCTCCTGCGGCGGGCGGAGAACGCGGACCGGCCGGACAGGGACACGGCCTCGCTGCTGTCCACGGCGTTCGCGCACCAGATCACCCAGGCCTTCGGCCGGCCCTGCCGTGCGGGGCGCATCGGGCTGGGCTTCGTGCTCTACGAGCACGCGTTCCTGCTGCGCGACGGCCGGGAGATCTCCCTGTGGGAGGTCGAGCACACGGCGACGCCCGACGGGCGGCACATGTGCGAGGTGTACGCGACGGAGGACGCGGCCCGGGACGCGATGGAGAGGCGGGCGGCGCAGGTTTCCTGAGCCGCCGGGCGAGCGGCGACGCCCGGCGCCTCAGCGGCCGTCGCCGAGCCGGCGTACGAGACCTGCGAACGCGTCCTGCTCCGCCGGGGTCAGTTCGACGCACTCCAGGTGCGGCGCGGCCTGCCGCTGTCGCGGAAGGGCGTGCAGGGTGCGGCCGGTGTGCCCCTGGGCGGCCTCGGGGCGGCCACGCCGCAGGATGCGGATCAGGCCGACCAGCCATGCGGTGGCCGCCAAGGCGAGGGCGGCGGCGCCCGTCAGCTGGAGGATCGAGACGTGCTCAGGCATGCCGTCCAGTAGACATCACGGTCCGGGATTTTGCTCCCGGACCGTGATGTATATCGCAGGTGGTGTGAATAAGGGCGAACTCCCGGCGGACTCCCGCCGCTTACGCGGCGACCGGCTGCTTCGCCGTTGCCGCCGTGGCGGCCGCGCCGTCCGCGGCTTCGCCGGCGTCGGCTCCCGGAGCCTGCTTGCGCATGCCCTTGAGGACGATCACCAGGCCCGCCGTCACCGCCGTACCGACGGCGATGGCCAGCAGGTACAGGAACGGCTTGCCGATCAGGAAGGTGACCCAGATGCCGCCGTGCGGGGCGCGCAGGGTCGAGCCGAAGGCCATGGTCAGCGCACCGGTGACCGCGCCGCCCGCCATGGAGGCGGGGATGACGCGCAGCGGGTCGGCCGCGGCGAACGGGATCGCACCCTCGGAGATGAAGGACGCACCCAGGATCCAGGCCGCCTTGCCGTTCTCCCGCTCGGCCGTGGTGAACAGCTTCTTGCGGACGGTGGTCGCGAGGGCCATGCCCAGCGGAGGCACCATGCCGGCGGCCATCACGGCGGCCATCACCTTCATCGCGGAGTCGCTCGGGTTCTGCACGGCGATACCGGCCGTGGCGAAGGCGTACGCGACCTTGTTGACCGGGCCGCCCAGGTCGAAGCACATCATCAGGCCGAGCAGGATGCCGAGCAGGACCGCGTTGGTGCCGGAGAGGCCGTTGAGCCAGTCCGTCATCGCCTTCTGGGCCTCGGCGATCGGCTTGCCGATCACGATGAACATCAGGAAGCCGACGGCGATCGAGGAGACAAGGGGGATCACGACCACCGGCATGATGCCGCGCAGCACCGGCGGGATCTTGATCCGCTGGATACCGAGGACGACCGTGCCGGCCAGCAGGCCCGCGACCAGACCGCCGAGGAAACCGGCGCCGATGTTGACGGAGATCATGCCGCCGACGAAGCCGGGCACGAGGCCGGGCCGGTCCGCCATGCCGTAGGCGATGTATCCGGCGAGGACGGGGATCAGGAAGCCGAAGGCGACCGCCCCGATCTGGAACAGCAGGGCGCCCCAGCTGTCGACCTGACCCCAGTCGAAGTGCTCGGTGACCGGCTTGGCGCCGTTGATCTGGTAGCCGCCGATCGCGAAGCCGAGGGCGATCAGCAGACCGCCCGCCGCGACGAACGGGACCATGTAACTGACGCCGGTCATCAGCCACTTGCGCAGCTTGGTGCCGTAGCTGTCGCCGGGGTCACCCGCGCGTTCCACCGGAGTGGAGCCGGGCCGGGCCGCCCCGGTAACCTCGCCGCGCGCCGCCCTCTCCCGCACCTGGGTGATCAGTTCGGCGGGGCGGTTGATGCCCGCCTTCACGCCGACGTCGACGGTGGGCTTGCCGCCGAAGCGGTCCTTCTCGCGTACGGGCACGTCGTGGGCGAAGATCACGCCGTCCGCCGCCGCGATGACGGCCGGGTCGAGCCGGGTGAAGCCGGCCGAGCCCTGCGTCTCGACGACGACTTCGACGCCCGCCTCCCGGCCCGCGTTCTCCAGCGACTCGGCCGCCATGTACGTGTGGGCGATGCCGGTCGGGCAGGAGGTGACCGCGACGATGCGGAAGGGGCGCTCGCCGGACTCGGACGGGGCGGCCGACGCCGGGGCGTCCGCGCCCGGCGCCGGGGCCGTGCTGGCCGCCGCGGCCTCGGCGGAGGCCGCCCCCGAGGCCGCAGCGGTGTCTTCGGAGGCGCTCTGCGCGCCGGCCTCGCCCTCGGCGGGCGCCGCCGCCTCGTCCCCGCGGATGAGCGCCGCCGCGGCCGCCGGGTCCCGCACCGCCCGCAGTGCGTCGGTGAACTCGGCGTTCATCAGCTGCCGGGCCAGCGACGACAGGATCGTCAGATGGGCGTCGTCGGCCCCGGCGGGCGCCGCGATCAGGAAGATCAGGTCGGCCGGTCCGTCCGCCGCACCGAAGTCGATGCCGTCGGCGCTGCGCCCGAAGGCCAGCGTCGGCTCGGTGACGTGCTCGCTGCGGCAGTGCGGGATGCCTATGCCGCCGTCCAGGCCGGTCGGCATCTGGGCCTCACGCGCTGCCACATCGGCGAGGAAGCCCTCCAGGTCGGTGACCCGGCCCAGGGCCACCATCCGCTCGGCGAGGGCACGCGCCGCCGCTTCCTTGGTGTCGGCGGACAGGTCGAGGTCGACCAGATCCGCGGTGATCATGTCGCTCATCGCGGGCTCCTTCGCACGCGTATCGCCCGGGGGGTGGGGTGGGCGGAAGGGGGGACGGGGGTGCAATGGGGGGTGCAGTGAGGGGTGGACGGCGTGGCGGAGGCGGGGCCGGGGAAACCCCGCCTCCTGGGGGCGGCAGGACGGCTCAGGTTGCCCTGCCTCCCGTCGGCCGCGGCGAGTAACGGGGAGACTCGCCGATTGCGGGCCGGTCCGTGGAGTTCACCGGGTCCGTCAGGCACACCGGGAAGAGCGCCGGGGAGCACGGGGTAGGTCATGACACCGGCTCCTTCAGCCCGCGGTCCATCGGGATCTCCGCCGTGACCGTCACCGCCGCCGGGTCCAGGTCGGCCGGCGTGGGCATCACGCTGCCGGGCAGCCGGACGGCGGCCGCGCCGTGCGCGACGGCGGAGGCCAGTGCCTGCGGGCCGCTGCCCCCGGCGATCAGGAAGCCGGCCAGTGACGAGTCGCCGGCGCCCACATTGCTGCGTACGACGTCGACCCGTGCGCTGCCGAACCAGGCGCCCGAGCCGTCCACGAGCAGCTGCCCGTCGGCGCCCAGGCTCGCGAGCACGGCGCGAGCGCCCATCTCGCGCAACTCCTCGGCCGCCTTCACCGCGTCGCCCACCGTCGCCAGGGGGCGCTCGACGGCCTCCGCGAGCTCCTCGGCGTTCGGCTTCACCACGTCGGGCCGCTCGCGCAGCGCTTCGAGCAGCGCGGGCCCGGAGGTGTCCAGCGCGATCCGTACGCCCGCGGCGTGCGCCCGCGCGACGAGCGCCGCGTACCAGGACGGCGCGAGCCCCCGCGGCAGGCTTCCGCAGCACGCGATCCAGGCGGCCCCGCGCGACTGCTCCCGCACGGCCTCAAGGAGCAGTTCCTGCTCGGCCGCGGACAGCTTGGGACCCGGCGCGTTGATCTTCGTGAGCACCCCGTCCGACTCCGCGAGCGCGATGTTGGAGCGGGTGGCTCCGGCGACCGGCACCGGCGCGACCTCGATGCCCTGCGCGTCGAGCAGATCGGCGACGAGCGCCCCCGGCGCACCACCCAGGGGCAGGACCGCGACCGTACGCCGGCCGGCGGCCGCGACCGCGCGCGAGACGTTCACGCCCTTGCCGCCGGGGTCCATGCGTTCGCCGGTGGCGCGGATGACTTCGCCGCGCTCCAGCGACGGGACCTCGTACGTCCGGTCCAGGGACGGATTGGGGGTGACGGTGAGGATCATGCGCGCACTACTTCCGTGCCACCGCGCTCGATGGCGGCGGCGTCTTCCGGGCTCAGCCCGCTGTCGGTGATCAGCAGGTCCACATCGCTCAGGTCGCCGAAGCGGGCGAAGTGCTCCTGGCCGTGCTTGGAGGAGTCGGCGAGCAGCACCACGCGGCGGGCGGCGGCGAGGGCCGCGCGCTTCACCGCGGCCTCGGCGAGGTCGGGGGTGGTCAGGCCATGCTCGGCAGAAAAGCCGTTGGCCGCCACAAAAAGTACATCAGCTCGGATCTCGCCGTAAGCACGGAGGGCCCAGGCGTCCACGGCGGCGCGCGTACGGTGCCGTACGCGCCCGCCGACGAGGTGGAGCTGCATGCCGGGGTGGTCGGCGAGACGGGCCGCGATCGGCAGGGAGTGCGTGACGACGGTGAGCGAGGCCTCGAGGGGGATGGCGGCGGCCAGGCGGGCGACCGTCGTGCCGGCGTCGAGGATCATCGTGCCCTCGCTCGGCAGTTCCGCGAGGGCCGCCTTGGCGATGCGGTCCTTCTCGTCGGCGGCGGTGGACTCGCGTTCGGCGATGTCCGGCTCGAAGTCGAGGCGTCCGACCGGGATGGCGCCGCCGTGCACCCGGCGGACGAGGCCGGCCCGGTCGAGGGCCTTCAGGTCGCGGCGGATCGTCTCCGCCGTCACCTGGAACTCCTCGGCCAGCGACAGCACATCCACGCGGCCGCCGTCACGGGCGAGCCGGAGGATCTCCTGCTGCCGCTCCGGCCCGTACATGTCCGTTCGCCTCCGATTGATGCCCGAACTTGTGGTTTCAGTTGGAGGCTACGCCCGGATTTCCGGAAAGTAAACAGGTTCGGGCTTGATTCGGGCATGAACGGACTTCCGGAACCCGACCCGGCAAGGCATACCCGGGCATACCCGGGCACGCACGGCTCGCAGGACGGCAGTATGGGCACACGGCAGGGCCCGGCACCGCACTCGGCGCCGGGCCCTTGCTCGACGACTTGTCAGGACACGAGCTCCCGCTCCCGCTCCCGCTCCTCCACCAGGATCTCCGGCTCGGCCCCCTCCACATGCTGCGCCGCCCGGCTCGGCAGCGCGAACATCAGCAGGAAGATGACGCCCATCACCGCGGCCACCCAGCCCAGCGCGTGCTGGAAGGCGTTCACGAACTCCGGACCGACCTCGGCAGGGGCCAACTGCTCGCCGATGACGCCGAAGAAGACCACCGAGACCAGGCCGAGGCCCAGGGCGTTGCCCATCTGCTGGACGGTGTTGATGAGACCGGAGGCCGAGCCCGCGTGCTCGCGCGGGACCCCGGACAGCACCGCGTCCGTCAGCGGCGCGAAGATCAGGCCCATTCCCGCACCCATCACGATCAGGGGCAGAGCCATCTGCCAGGGGGCGATGGACAGCCCGTACCGCTCGGATTCCCAGATGTAGATCAGGAGACCCGCGGCCATCACCAGCGCGCCCGCCTGCAACACCTTGCGGCCGAAGCGCGGGACGAGCTTCTGAACCGACATTCCGGCCGCCGTCGAGACGGCGATCGAGAAGGGCACCCCGGTCAGCCCCGCCCGCAGCGGGCTCCAGCCGAGGCCGATCTGCATGTAGAGGGTCCAGACCAGGAAGAAGACGCCGAGCGCGATCCCGAAGACGGTCTGCACCGCGATGCCGGCCGCGAAGCTCTTCACCCTGAACAGGGACAGTTCGATCAGCGGGGAGCCGTCCCGCGCCGACTTGCGCCTCTCGTACGCCACCAGCGCCGCGAGGACGACGAGCGACCCGGCCATCGAGACGTACCCCCACAGCGGCCAGCCCAGCTCACGGCCCCGGGTGAGCGGGTAGAACAGCATCAGCAGTCCCAGCGTCACCAGCGCCACGCCGACGAGGTCCAGTTTCAGCGCCTTCGGGGCCCTGGACTCGGTGATGAAGCGGCTGCCCAGGATCAGGCCCGCGATGCCGACCGGCAGGTTGATGAGGAAGATCGGGCGCCACTCCAGCCCGAACAGGTTCCACTCCGTCAGCAGGGCGCCGAGCAGTGGACCGCAGACCGCGCCCAGGCCGACGATCGCGCCGAACAGTCCGAACACCTTGCCGCGCTCGTGCGCCGGGAAGGTCGCGTGGACGATCGACAGGACCTGCGGGACCATCATCGCCGCCATGCCGCCCTGCAGGATGCGGGAGGCGACCAGCATCTCCGGGTTCGCGGCGAAGCCGCAGAGGGCGGAGGCGAGGGTGAAGCCACCGATGCCGATGAGGAAGAGCCGCTTGCGGCCGTGGATGTCGCCGAGCCGCCCGCCGGTGATGAGGCCGGCGGCGAAGGCGAGCGCGTAACCGGCCGTTATCCACTGGATCTGGCTGAAGGACGCGCCGTCCCGCTGGATCGAGGGAATCGCGATGTTGACGATCGTGACGTCGACAAGATCCATGAAGGCCGCGGTCATCACGATCGCGAGGGCGAACCAGCGGCGGCGGTCGGTAGGGCTGTCCGTAGGGCTGTCGGCGGAGCTATGGGTCTCGGTGGAGGTCATGTCCCCAAGCTATGACCGCATTAGGTCAGATCGTGTCCTAGTTCTGCGGCATCCTCGGATTCATGACGACGGACACTCCGGCACGGCTCCTCCAGCTCCTCTCCCTCCTCCAGACGCCCCGCGAATGGCCCGGCGGCGAGCTGGCCGAGCGGCTCGGCGTGTCCCGCCGTACGGTCCGGCGGGACGTCGACCGGCTGCGTGAGCTGGGATATCCCGTGCAGGCATCCAAAGGGGCCGACGGCGGATACCGGCTGGTCGCGGGCAAGGCGATGCCGCCGCTGGTGCTCGACGACGAGGAGGCGGTGGCGATCGCGGTCGGGCTGCGGGCAGGGGCCGGACACGCGCTCGAGGGCGTGGACGAGGCGTCGGTGCGGGCGCTGGCGAAACTGGAACAGGTGCTGCCGTCGCGGTTGCGGCACCGGGTTTCCACGCTTCAGGCCGCGACCACGCCGCTGACGAGCGGCGACGGGGCGAGCATCGCGCCCGAGACGCTGACCGTGATGGCCTCGACCGTGGCCGGGCGGGAACGGCTGCGGTTCGCCTACCGCGCGAAGGACGGCACCGAGTCGCGGCGCCTGACCGAGCCGTATCGGCTGGTGTCGACCGGGCGCCGCTGGTACCTCGTCGCGTACGACCTCGACCGTGCGGACTGGCGCACCTTTCGCGTCGACCGGGTGCGGGAGCCGTTCGCCACGGGGGCGCGGTTCGCTCCGCGGGAGATGCCGACGGGGAGCGCGGCGGAGTATCTGCGGCAGTCGATCGGGCGGCGGCAGGAGGTGTACGAGTTCGTCGTCGCGTTCGCCGAGTCGGCGGAGGTGGTCGGGGCGCGGCTGCCGGCGTGGTTCGGGCGGCCCGAGCCCGTGGACGGCGGGGGTTGTCTGGTACGGGGCAGGACGGGGGATCCGGTGGAGTGGCTGGCGGTGCGGCTGGCGATGGTGGGGTGCGAGTTCGCGGTGCAGGGGCCGCGGGAACTTGTGGAATGCGTACGGGAGTTGGGGGGCCGACTGAGTCGGGCGGGGGGCGGGGAGTTGCCGCGGGCGTAGAGGTGCCCGGCGCGGATGCCGAGGACAGCTGGGTCGCGCACCCCGGCGCCGACGGGGTGCCGCCCGCGCCCACCTGCGTCGCCCCAGGCGGCACGCATGCCCGCGGCCTGACGGAACGGCACGATCCCCCTGTGGCACAATCTGCCCTTCAGGCGGGCCACCCCGCGGTTCAGGTGCGGGGTGCCCCGCCTTTGTGCATGTGGACATGGAGCCGGGCTCCGGCCCCCGGGGGGAGGGCGCCGAAGCCCGGCTCGGGGAAGGTCCCGGCGCCGGGGGGGGATTGCGTCGGGACTTGGCTCAGGGGCCCTGGGGTGTGTCCCAGGACCGAACTCCCGTGCCCTGAAGACTTGTTCCCATGGCTCTGTGAGTTGAAGCGGCGTTAGGTCGCCATGTTTGCGCGGGCTTTCGCCACCCGGCGTACGCGCCTGCGCACGGTCGTACGCCACCCGGCGCGCCCGGCCCGTGACGACCGCTTACGCGGCCGCCTCGAACCCGGTGTTCTGCGCCAGCTTCTTCAGCTCCAGCAGGGCGTGCTTCTCGATCTGGCGGATCCGCTCGCGGGTCAGGCCATGCTCCTTGCCGACCTCGGTCAGCGTGCGTTCCCGGCCGTCCTCGATGCCGTACCGCATCTTGATGATGGAGGCCGTGCGCGGGTCGAGGCGGCCGATGAGACCGTCGAGCTCCTCGCTGCGCAGCAGCGTGAGGACGGACTGCTCCGGGGAGACCGCGGACGTGTCCTCGAGCAGGTCGCCGAACTGGGTCTCGCCCTCGTCGTCCACCGACATGTTCAGGGAGACCGGGTCGCGGGCCCAGTCGAGCACGTCGGTGACGCGATCCGGCGTCGAGCCGAGTTCGGCGGCGATCTCCGTGGGCTCCGGCTCGCGGCCGTGCTCGCGGTTGAACTCGCGCTGCACGCGGCGGATCCGGCCGAGCTCCTCCACCAGGTGGACGGGCAGGCGGATCGTACGCGACTGGTCCGCTATCGAGCGGGTGATCGCCTGGCGGATCCACCAGGTCGCGTACGTCGAGAACTTGAAGCCCTTGCGGTAGTCGAACTTCTCGACCGCGCGCACCAGGCCCGCGTTGCCCTCCTGGATCAGGTCGAGCAGGGGCAGGCCGCTGCGGGGGTAGCGGCGGGCGACGGCGACGACCAGGCGGAGGTTGGAGCGGATGAAGACGTCCTTGGCCCGCTCCCCCTCGGCGACCAGGGCCTCGAGCTCCTCCCGGGTGGCGTCCGTCGAGGACTCCTCGTACCCGTCGAGGACCTGCCGCGCGAACACACCCGCCTCGATGGTCTGGGACAGCTCGACCTCCTTTGCGGCGTCGAGCAGCGGTGTACGCGCGATCTCGTCGAGGTACATGCCGACCAGATCGCGGTCGGCGATCTCGCCTGCATGGGCGCGAACACTGCTTGCCGCGTCGGCCGTCTCGCCGGTGGCGGACTGACGACGGGCGACGGCACGGGTTGCCATGCGTGCTCCCTTGCGGTGGTGAGTCAGCGGGTGGTCCTGTGGACGCCTGACACTGTTTCCGGGGCTTTCCGGAGTCCCCTCCGGACTCTCCTCGGGTGCCCTGCATCCGATGGAAACAACGACTGGAATCAGGACAGAATTCCCAACCCGCCCCTCAATTTTTCTGATCTTGCAGTACCCTGTCCGGCCACAGCAGCCGGACGATGCCGTCGGGAGGTACAGAGGTGCAGGTCAGACCAGGAGTCGAGGGGCGCCTGGGAGCCCTCACGCACAGCTACGATCACCTGCGAACACTCCCCCTGTGAGACGGGCATCACATCCGATACCGCCATTTCCGCTCGGGGAGAACACCCTCGGCCGCTCTCCCACCCAGCAAGACGGCACGCGCCCGTCGATGGTTGCCGCCCGCCCAGCACTCACAGCGGATTCCTCGCAAGGCCATATCCGGCCCTTACGACCGCGGGCCGGCGCCGCGAGACCGCCGGTTCAGCCGAACTGCACCGACCGCTTCGCCATTCCCACCCAGAACCCGTCGATCACCGACTTCTGCGTGTCCAGCTCGGCGCCGACCTCCGCCGCGCCCATGGTCACGAACAGCGGCGCGAAGTGCTCGGTGCGCGGGTGCGCGTAGCGGCCGGCCGGAGCCTTGTTCAGGAAGTCCAGAAGGGAGTCCCAGTCACGGGCCTCGAGCGCGCGGCGACCCCAGTCGTCGAACTCCGAGGACCAGCTGGGCACGCCCCCCGTATGCCGGAGCGCGGCCAGGTTGTGGGTGAAGAAGCCGGAGCCGACGATCAGCACGCCCTCGTCGCGCAGGGGCGCGAGCCGGCGGCCGATCTCCATCAGGCGCACCGGGTCGAGGGTGGGCATGGAGATCTGCAGGACGGGGATGTCGGCGGTCGGGTACATCTCGACGAGCGGGACGTACGCGCCGTGGTCGAGACCCCGGTCCGGGATGTCCTGCACGGGCATGCCGGGGGCGCGCAGCAGCTTGCGTACGGACTCGGCGAGCTCCGGGGCGCCGGGGGCGTCGTACCGGACCCGGTAGTAGTGCTCGGGGAAGCCCCAGAAGTCGTAGACGAGGGGAACCGGCTCCGTGGCACCGATGGCGAGCGGGGCCTCCTCCCAGTGCGCGGAGACCATGAGGATCGCCTTGGGGCGCGGCAGGTCGGCGGACCAGGCGGCGAGCTGACCGGGCCAGATCGGGTCGTCCGCGAGCGGCGGGGCGCCATGGCTGAGATACAGGGCGGGCATGCGCTCCTGGGTGGCGGCGGACATGACGACGACTCCCTCCGAGGATTACTTGAATTCTAAAACTTATGTACCCCCGAGGCTACGCCGAGTTTGTTTAACTTTCAAGGAGAGCTCTCGTACAGTGGAGTACATGAACACGGCATCCGCCCCCGCAGAAGACCCGCACTGGCTCACCGAGGAGGAGCAGCGCGTCTGGCGCTCCTACGTACATGCAACCACCCTCCTCGAGGACCACCTCGACCGCCAGCTGCAGCGGGACGCGGGCATGCCGCACATCTACTACGGCCTGCTCGTCGGACTCGCCGAGGCCCCGGACCGCCGGCTGCGGATGACCGAGCTGGCGATGAAGTCGAAGATCACCCGTTCCCGTCTGTCCCACGCGATCGCCCGTCTGGAGAAGAACGGCTGGGTACGGCGCGAGGAGTGCCCCGACGACAAGCGGGGCCAGTTCGCGGTGCTGACGGACGGCGGGTACGAGGTGCTGAGACGGACCGCGCCGGGCCACGTCACCGCCGTACGCCAGGCCCTGTTCGACCGGCTGACCCCGGAACAGCAGAAGTCCCTCGGCGAGATCATGCAGATCGTCGCCGAGGGACTCCAGCCCGACGAAGCGGGTGCGGACCTGCCCTGGCTCCGCTGAGCCGCTCACTCAGCGGACCAGGGCAGGTCCTGGGGTCGTGCGTACGAGGCGTCCCCTTCCTCGTACGCACGGATGGTTCCGAAGGGGGTACGGCCGGACGGTCGCCGTCAGTGGGCGACCACCGGCACGGCCACCTCGTCCGCGGCGCTCTCCTCGGACCCGGCCACGGTGGTCGAGCCCGGACGGCCGGCGTTGACCAGGGTCACGACGATCGCGGCGGCGAGCACCAGCATGCCGACGGCGAACCAGATCGCGTTGGTGTAGCCGTGCACCATGCCCTCCAGCTGGACCAGCTGCGGCTTGGAGGTGGCGGTGGCGATGTGGTCCTTGATGTACGACGTCGTCGCGGAGGCGGCGATCGTGTTCAGCAGGGCCGTACCGATCGCGCCGCCCACCTGCTGCGAGGTGTTGACCATCGCGGAGGCGACACCCGCGTCCCGGGGCTCGACGCCCAGGGTGGCCAGGGACATGGCCGGCATGAACGCCGTACCCATGCCGAGGCCGAGCAGCAGCATCGACGGCAGGATGGTGGAGGCGTACGACGAGCCGATCTCCAGCTGGGTCAGCAGGAGCATGCCCGCCGCGGCGACCAGGAAGCCGGGGCCCATCAGCACCCGGGCCGGGACGCGGGTCATCAGGCGGGTGCCGATCTGGGTCGAGCCGACCATCATGCCGACGATCATCGGCAGGAAGGCGAAGCCTGTCTTGATCGGTGTGTAGCCCTTCACGACCTGCAGGTAGTAGGTCAGGAACAGGAACGTGCCGAACATCGCGATGATGGCGATGCCGAGGGAGAGGTAGACGCCGCCGCGGTTGCGGTCGGTGATCACGCGCAGGGGCAGCAGCGGGGCCTTGACCTTGGCCTCGGTGACGACGAAGGCGAGCAGGAGGAGCGCCGACGCGACGAACAGGCCGACCGTCGTGGAGTCGCCCCAGCCGTCGGACTCGGCGCGGGTGAAGCCGTAGACCAGCGCGACCAGGCCGAGGGTGGACAGGAGCACACCCGGGATGTCGAGCGGGTTGCGGTTGCGGGCGCCCTCGGGCTCACGGATGACGAAGTACGCGCCGGCCGCGGCGACGACGGCGAACGGGATGTTGACGAAGAACGTCCAGCGCCAGTCCATGTACTCGGTGAGCACGCCGCCGAGGATGAAGCCGACGGCGCCGCCGCCACCGGCGATCGCACCGTAGATGCCGAACGCCTTGGCACGCTCCTTGGCGTCCGTGAACATCACGGCGAGCAGGGAGAGCGCGGCGGGCGCGAGCAGCGCGCCGAAGACACCCTGCAGGGCGCGGGCGCCGAACATCATCGCCTCGTTGGTGGCGGCGCCGCCCAGCGCGGAGGCCGCGGCGAAGCCGACCAGGCCGACGACGAAGGCGCGCTTGCGGCCCCACAGGTCGGCGACGCGGCCGCCGAACAGGAGGAGTCCGCCGAAGGCGAGGGCGTAGGCCGTGACGACCCACTGGCGGTTGCCGTCCGAGATGCCCAGGTCCTGCTGGGCGGAGGGCAGGGCGATGTTCACGATGGTCGCGTCGAGCACGACCATCAGCTGGGCGAGCGCGATGAAGACGAGCGCTTTCCAGCGGTTGGCGTCGCCGGTCTCCCTGACGGCGCCGGGAGCCTTTGCGGCTGTTTCAGACATGGGGGTACCCACTTCGGGACTTCGTGACGGAGAAAAGGTGTCGTTCGGGGACGGCTCGCCTATGGGGACGGCCGGTCGATGTAGGGACTTGCCTGGATTGCTGAACTAATCGGTCATGGGCTCATCGGGCAGGGCCGGCGCAGATCCTCCACGGTCACGGGCGCGCCCGGCAGGATCGAACGGGCCGGGGCCCGCAGTCCGTCCAGGAACATTTGCAGATGGCGGTGGACGAAGCGGTCGTTGACGAGGCAGCCGGTACCGGCCGGGGGCCGGCTGAGCTGGGCGACGACGATCATCAGGTCGCCGACACCGACGTCGGGGCGGAGCTGACCGGTCGCCTTGGCGCGGGCCATGACGTCCTCGACGATCTGCTCGAGACGCTCGCGCGCCGCTTCGAGGTCGGGGTGGTGCTTGTCGAAGGTGCTGGAGACCATCGGGCACAGCGCGCTGATCCGTTGATCGGCGGCGGCGTGCACGAAGCGCTCCAATGCCTCGAAGGCGTCCCCGGTCTCCGCGAGGGCGTGCTCGGCCGCCTCCGCCGTCCGGTCCATGACGGAGCAGACGACTTCACGGACGAGCGCGTCGCGGTCGGGGAAGTTGCGGTACACCGTGGCGTTGCCGACGCCGGCCCGGCGGGCGATCTCGTCGAGCGGCACATCGGGGCCGAACTCGGTGAACATCTCCCGGGCGGCGGTGACGATCCGCTCCCGGTTACGCAGGGCGTCGGCGCGGGGCCGGGGTGTCCTGCGCTGCGCGGGGGTCGCGGTCTGCACGGCGTACTCCTGGGTCGAAAGGTGCGATCCGGGGAAGCAGTCCCCGTTTCGCTCGGACACAGGGCTAAACGGGGAATCGATCCCCGGTTATTTCCCTGACTCGAGCGATTCTCATGTGACCTGAGTCACATCCCCAATCCGGGCCGCCGACGGGGCATCTCCCGATCGGCCCTCTCCAGCGCGCGCCCGCACCCTCCGCGGCAGAGGGTGATCGAGAGGGTGCAGCCGGTGACCGGCCGTTGAACGGCCCGGACGGGGCGGCTGCCTGGAGCGAAAGGCCCCCGCATGCAGCCGCAGCCCGAGCGACCCCGGGGAGGCAACGGCACGCCCCGGGAGCCGCTCCGCCATCGGATACGCCCGCGCCGTGTGGCCGCCCTCGTCTGCGTGACCGCCCTGACCCTGGCGGTCAGCACCTCGGCAGGCAGCGGGCGCCTCACCGCGGGCCCCAGGACAGCCGGCGCCGGCCCGATCGCCCTGGCCCGCTCCTCCGCACTCGGCCCCTGCATGATCAGCGGCAGCCCCGCGGTCCAGATGTCCGAGGGCGTCCCCACCACCGGCAGCTACGCCCGCTCCACCGGAACGGTCCGCGCCCTGACCCTGATGGTCGACTTCCCCGACGCGCCCGGCCAGGGCAACGCGCTCGACCGCTACCGCGAGTTCTTCCCGAAGACCCAGGAATGGTTCCGCACCAGTTCCTACGGCCGTCTCGACTACCGGCCCCAGACCCCGATCCCCGGCTGGCTGCGCCTGCCGAAGCCGTTCCGTGCGTACGGCATAGAGCGCGGCGCCCCCTTCGACCCCGGCTACCGCGAACTCGTCGAGGACATCGTGGCCGCGGCCGACCCGAAGGTGGACTTCCGCGCGTACGACCTCCTGAACGTCCTGGTCACCCCGAACGCGGGCCCCTCCGCGCTGGACACGGTCCTGTCCGTCACCTTCGCCGGCAACGCGGAGGCCCCGACGGCCGACGGCGTCCCGGTGGCGAACGCCTCCTTCGTCTACTCCCGCCAGGACGACGGCTCCGGCTCCTACAACCTCACCGGCTACCGCGTCCTGCCCCACGAGAACGGCCACATCTTCGGCCTGCCCGACCTCTACACCCAGGAGGGCGGGGGCGCGGTCGGCCACTGGGACATCATGAGCGAGGACTGGGGGGCCAACAACGACCTGCTCGGCTGGCACAAGTGGAAACTGGGCTGGCTGGACACGTCGCAGGTGAGCTGCGCGACCGGGCCCGGGACGACGGAGTACACCCTGACCCCGCTGTCCCGCGCGGGCGGCCCCAAGCTCGTCTTCATACCCGTCACCGAGCGCACGGGCTACGCCCTCGAACTGCGCACCCGCGGCGGCAACGACGAGGCGGTCTGCCGCCCCGGCGTCCTCATCTACAAGGTCGACGCGGACATCGACACCGGCATGGGACCGGTGACGGTGTTCGACTCCCACGAGGACAGCGGCGGCTGCACCCGCAGCCCGAACGTCCACGCGGAACTCTCGGACGCGACGTTCGCACCGGGCGAGGTGTTCCAGGATGCGAGGAGGGGGATCCGGGTGGCGGTGTCGGGGGCGGATCTGGGCGGGGATTACCGGGTGCTGGTGACGCGGCGGTAGGGCGGGTGGGGGTCGGGCGGGGGCGTCGGACGGGGTTGCCGGGCGGCGCGCACGCCTCCGAGACGGCGGCGGGCCGCAGGGCTGCGGACGGGGGCGACCGGAACCGGACCGGATTACCGTAGGCGTGCCGCCACCGCCGTACCGGAGAACCGATGCCCGCTGAGACGACCCCCGCCGAGACGACGACCTCGGACGACCCCGAGTCGGTCGGCTCCACCGCCGTGCCGGCCGAGGCGGTCGCGCCGCTGATCCGTGGGATCGCCGTACTCCGTGAGCTGACCGAGGCCGACGGGAGGCTGAGCCCGAGCGGGCTGGAGCGGGCCACCGGCCTGGCGCGCTCCACGGTCGACCGCATCACGGCGACACTCGCGCGCATGGGCTACGTCCGCCTCGACGGCCGGGACGCCGTACTGGCCCCCCGTGTCATGGAGTTGGGCAACGCCTACCTCGCGGCCCTGCGCCTGCCAGCCCTGCTGGACACCCGCGCCGACGAACTGGCCGACGAACTGGACGAGTCGGTGTCCCTGGCCGTCGCCGACCGAGACGGCATCCGCTTCATCCACCAGGCGACCCGCCGCCGCGCGATGTCCCTGAGCTTCCGCATCGGCGACCTGCTCCCGGCCGAACGCACCGCACCGGGCCCGCTGTTCGCGACGGAGTGGACGCAGCAGGAGTGGCTGGCCTGGCGGCAGCGCCGGGCGGCGGACCCGCAGGACCGCACCTTCACGGCCGTACCGCCGCGGGAGCACACCACCCCGGACGAGGACTTCGTACGACGGTCCGCGCAGGCCGCGGCGGACGGCTGGGCACTGGACGACCAGCTGATCGAGCCGGGCCTGGTGGCCGTGTCCGTGCCGGTGCGGGACCCGCGGACGGGCCGCATCGCGTGCGTGGCCAACGTGGTCAGCCACACGAGCCGTCACACGGCGGCGAACCTGCGCGAGACGCTCCTCCCCCGTCTGCGGTCGGCGGTGCGGACCATGGAGGAGGACCTGCGCCTGGCCCCGCCACCGGAGCCCGGGACAGCGCCGGCGGGCCTGGCGACCTGGACGGGCGCGTCGAAGCAGGAACTGGGCCGGGAGTTCATCGAGTCCCTGGCCCGGGGCCTGACGGTGCTGACAGCCTTCGGCGAGGGCCGGGCCTCGCTGACGCTGACGGACGTGGCGCAGGCGACGGGGCTGGCCAGGGCGACGGCCCGCAGGGCCCTGATCACGTACGAACACCTCGGCCTGGTGGCCCGGACGCCGGACCGCCGCTTCGCCCCGACCCCGCGGATCCTGTCCCTGGGCTTCCCGCCCCTCTCCCGTATGTCACTGGCGCAGATCGCGACGCCGCACATGGAGGAACTGGCGCACCGGGTCCACGAGTCGACGTCGCTGGCGGTCCTCGCCGACGGCGGCGAGGAGATCCAGTACACGGCGAGGGTGGCCCCGACCCGTGTGATGAGCGTGAACGTCGCGGTGGGGGCGCGGCGACCGGCGTACGCGACGTCGGCGGGCCGCGTACTGCTGGCGGACACCCCGGAGCGGCAGCGCGTACTCGGCGACCTGCGCCGCCTGACCCCGCGCACGGTCACGGACCCTGCCGCGCTCGCCGCCGTCCTCGCGGAGGTCCGGCAGCGCGGCTACGCCCTCATCGACGAGGAGTTGGAGGAGGGCCTGCGCTCCATCGCGGTCCCGGTCCGCGACCGGTCGGGCAGCACGGTCGCGGCCCTGAACGCGGCGGCCCACGCGGCCCGTCGCACGCTGGAGGAATGCGTCGAGGACCTCCTCCCGGCCCTGCTCACGACGGCCGGCCGCATCGAGTCGGACCTCCATGTCGCGGGCCGCTTCACTCACGTCTCCCTGCCCTGACACTCGCATCGATGAGATGTGGATCACATTTCAGCGGTGGATGTCACACTCCCGGCGTCCGGACGCCTCTCAGTTCGGTACGCATCCGCAACGGGAGGGCCCACGATGTCCGACAACCCGCCAGACCCACCGGCAGCGACGCAGGTGTTCAACGACCACCGTGAGCTGCTGTTCTCCATCGTCTACAACATGCTCGGCAGCGTCGCCGACACGGAGGACGTGCTGCAGGAGACATGGCTGTCGTGGGACACCAGAACCCAGGCACCGAGCGCGGAGCCGATCGACAACCCGCGCGCCTACCTGGTGCGGATCGCGGTGAACCGGGCCCTCTCCCACCAGGCCACCATCAGCCGCCGCCGTGAAACCTACGTCGGGCCATGGCTGCCCGAACCGCTCGTCGGCCCCCTCGCCGACACCGCCGCCCCCGACGACGCCTCCGACGCGGCAGTGCGCGCCGAGTCGGTCTCGATGGCGCTGCTGGTGGTACTGGAAACCCTCACCCCCCTGGAACGCGGGGTGTTCGTCCTGCACGAGGTGTTCGGCTACGCCCACACCGAGATCGCGGAAATCCTCGGCCGCAGCCCCTCGGCGATCCGCCAGCTCGCCCATCGCGCCCGCGAGCACGTCCACGCCCGACGCCCCCGTTACGAGCCCGACCCGCAGGTACGGCAGCAGGTGACCGAACGTTTCCTGGCCGCCGCGCTCGGCGGCGACCTGGACGCCCTCCTGCAGATCCTGGCGCCGGAGGTGACCCTGTGGGGCGACGGCGGAGGCAAGGGGGCGGGAGGCCTGCGGCCGCTCTACGGCCGGGACAAGGTCGCCCGGCTGCTCGCCGCTGTCGCGCCCGGCTCCGGCAAGGGCCTCGACATCGCCTACCGCAGCGTCAACGGCGACCCGTCTGCGGTGCTGTTCGCCGGCGACACCCCGTTCGCCGTCCTCGTCCTCGACCTCACTCCGGACGGCAACCAGGTGTGCGGAATCTACGCCGTCGCCAATCCCGACAAGCTCTCGCACGTCGACTGAACACGGGGGGAATCCACATGCTGCTGAACACGGGGGGAATCCACATGCTGCGAAGAATGGCGGCCCTGCCCAGCGGCCGGGTGGCGAAATGGGTGGTTCTCGCCCTCTGGACGGCCGTACTGCTCCCGGCCCTCATACTGGCCGGCAAGCTCGGCGACGTCGAGGAGAACGACAACTCGGCCTGGCTGCCCGGCAACGCGGAGTCGACCAAGGTCGTCGCCCGAGCCGAGAAGTTCCAGGCCGCGGACACCCTGCCCGCGATCGTGATCTACGACCGGTCCGAGGGCATCACCCCGGCCGACATGGCCAAGGCCCGGGCCGACGCCGAAGCCTTCAAGGACGTCGAGAACGTCGTGGGGCAGCCACAGGGCCCGTCGAAGTCCCAGGACGGCAAGGCCATCCAGACCGTGGTCCAGGTTCAGAAGGACAGGACGGGCTGGGAGGGGATCGGCAAGGTCGTGGACGGCTTGACGAAGGTCGGCGAGAACGACTCCGACGGTCTCGGGTTCCACGTCACCGGCCCGGCGGGTTACGCATCCGACTCGATCAAGGCGTTCAGCGGAGGAGGAGGCCTGACGACGATCACCGCGTCGGTGGTGATCCTCATCCTGCTGCTCACGTACCGCAGCCCGGTGCTTCCCCTGCTGCCGCTGCTGACGGTCGGCGGCGCCCTGGTCACGTCGGAAGCGGTGATCTACCTGCTGGCGAAGAACGCCGGACTCACCGTCAACAAGCAGACCAGCTTCATCCTCACCGTGCTGGTCTTCGGCGCCGCCACCGACTACGCCCTCCTGCTCATCTCGCGCTATCGAGAGGAGCTGCGCCGACACGAGGACCGGCACGAGGCGATGGCGGAGGCCCTGCACCGCTCCGGCCCCGCGATCATCGCCAGCGCCGCGACCGTCGCGGTCAGCCTGATGCTGCTGATGCTGGCCACCCTCAACTCCACCCAGGGGCTCGGGCCGGCCTGCGCCGTCGGCATCCTCGTCGGCCTGCTCGCCATGGTCACCCTGATGCCGGCCCTGCTGGTCGTCTGCGGCCGCTGGATCTTCTGGCCGGTGAAGCCGACGTACGGAGCGGGCGAGGCGGCCGAGGCGGCCAAGGAGGGCGTCTGGACGCGGGTCGGCGCGGCCGTCTCCCGCCGGCCGCGGACCGTATGGATCGGCACGGCGCTCGCCCTCGGCGCCATGGCGATCGGGGTGTTCGGGCTCAAGGCCGAAGGGCTCTCCAACAAGGACCAGTTCACCAACAGGCCGCAGATGGCCGTCGGCGAGGAGATCCTGTCCAGGCACTTCCCGGCCGGATCGGGCGACCCCCTCTACGTCGTGACCAAGGCGGCCTCGGCGGAGCAGGTGAAGACCACGCTGTCCGGCGTAGCAGGAGTCGCCGAGGTCTCGACACCGTTGATCAAGGACGGCGAGGCCATGGTGCTCGGGGAACTCGAGGACGACCCCAGCAGCACGGCAGCGATGCGCACCGTCGAACAGGCCAGAACCGCGCTCCACGATCTCGACGGTGCGGATGCCCAGGTGGGCGGCAACACGGCGATCATCCTCGACACGCAGGAAGCGGCGGCCCGCGACTCCAAGGTGATCATCCCCATCGTGCTGCTCGTGGTGTTCCTCGTCCTCACGCTGCTGCTACGGGCGATCGTCGCACCACTCCTGCTCATGGCGACGGTGGTGTTGTCCTTCGGAGCAGCCCTCGGCGTGAGCAGCCTGATGTTCAACCACGTCTTCCACTTCGCCGGCGCGGAAGCGTCCTTCCCACTCCTGACGTTCGTGTTCCTGGTCGCCCTGGGCATCGACTACAACATCTTCCTGGTCACCCGGGTACGCGAGGTGACACTGCTGCACGGCACCAGGCGCGGCGCGTTGACGGGTCTGACCGCCACGGGAGGTGTGATCACCTCGGCGGGCCTGGTCCTGGCCGGCACCTTCGCGGCGATGGCCTCCCTGCCGCTCGTGTTCGCGGCCGAGCTCGGTTTCGCGGTGGCGTTCGGCGTACTCCTGGACACAATGATCGTCCGCTCGGTGCTGGTGACCGCGCTGACGCTGGACGTGGGACGGTGGATGTGGTGGCCGAGCAGGCTGTTCCGGCGTGATGACGAGGCGCGGGGGCCGGAAGGCCGGGCCGACCTCGAACGCAAGGCCGTGGCCAGCTCCTCTTGACCGGCGTCCGCCGTCGAACTCCGGCGTCCCCGAGGTAGCAGGTCAAGGGCACTCCAGCGGCCCTTTGCACGTGTCGTCCGGGTCGTCTGCCCCTATACGGACGACCCTCGCCGGTCCGCATCCGCTACGCTGTCCCTGGTCAGTCGTTGGTGCGTCACGTTGTCTGCGCGGGTGACGCGACGGGCGCGTTGCACCTCGTCTGACCAGCGGGCTTGTGCTACACGCCGAAGATCCACGATCAGGATTCTCGGAGTCGTATTCCACAAGCCCCGGCCTTCGTAGCTCAGGGGATAGAGCACCGCTCTCCTAAAGCGGGTGTCGCAGGTTCGAATCCTGCCGGGGGCACCAGAAAGTACCAGATAATGGGACATATCGACCCTCCGCGGCACTCGCGGAGGGTCGTTTTTATCCCAGATGGGAACCTGATGGGAACGGCACGATGGGTGCCTTTGGGTAACTGAGCCTTTGCCCGATTCAGTGACCAGCCACCGCGGCTGGCGAGCTGCTTCCTGGGTGATGCTGAGCACAATGTGGCGGCGGTGGGCGATTCGCGCATCGTCGGCCGCGAGTCGTGCGGGTTACCGAGTACCAGGGTACCGACGGATCAGGTCTACCCCGGCCGACCGCTGGCACCAGCTCTCCGCAAACCAGAAAGCGGTCGATGTCTCTCACGCCAACGTTCGCGCCGCGGCAGACCAGGCCATGGCCACCCTCAAGGCTTGGCGGCTCCTGCGCAAGCTCCGTTGCAGCCCGAGCCGCATCACCGAGCTCGTCCGGGCGGCCCTCGCTCTCCAACTCAACATCCTTGTGGATACCCAGACTCCGGGCGATGCCAGCGAGGAAGCGGTCCTTCGAGGAGCGCACCAGATCCACCGCGTCCCCTTGAACTCTGCGAGGTAATGCTTCCGCTTCACCACCATGGCCACTTCCCCTGGATCGAAGAATCCAGCGTCCAGGTGTCGGAAGTTCGGGGGTCACTCCACTCGACCCCGCCCCTGCACCTCGGCCCCTGCCCTCGCCCCGTCCGGGACCCACGCCGGGCACTCACACAAAGAAAGGGATTCTTGAATAAGTCCAGATATAATAAGCCCACCTATCCATGCAGAGGTGTGCCGTGGACAAACCCGCCGAGATGTTCGACCGCGACTTCGAGTGGGCCGAGCTGACCCGATTCGCCGCCCTGCCCGGCCCGCGTGCCACCCTCGGTGTGGTCTCCGGCCGCCGCCGCCAGGGCAAGACCTTCCTCCTGGACGCCGTCACGCGGGCAAGCGGCGGCTTCATGTTCACCGCCACCGAGACCACCGAAACCGACGCCCTGCGCCAGTTCGGCGAAGCCCTCGCCCGCCACCGCGATCAGCCCACCCCGTTCCGCTTCACCCACTGGGACGAGGCCGTCACCGAGCTCATGCGCATCGCCGACAGGGGCGGCCCCACCATCGCGGTCATCGACGAATTCCCCTTCCTCGCCAAGGCCTCCCCCGCCCTCCCCTCGATCATCCAGCGCGCCCTCGACCCCGCCGCCCAGCACACCAACACCCCCGTACGGCTCCTGCTGTGCGGGTCCGCCCTGTCCTTCATGGGCAGACTCCTCGCCGGCAACGCCCCGCTGCGCGGCCGCGCCGGCCTGGAACTCGCCGTCCCCACCCTGGACTTCCGCCTCGCCGCCGAATTCT
Organism: Streptomyces sp. HUAS ZL42; assembly: GCF_040782645.1. Taxonomy (GTDB): domain Bacteria; phylum Actinomycetota; class Actinomycetes; order Streptomycetales; family Streptomycetaceae; genus Streptomyces. The sequence goes on along the minus strand of NZ_CP160403.1, from coordinate 5,512,856 downwards.
GGGAGATCACCGACCCGCGCACCGCACTGCTCACCCACGCCATCGTCGGCGGCACCCCCGCCTACCGCCGCGAGTTCACCCAGGGTGACACCCCCGCCGGGCCCCACGACTTCGACGCCTGGGTCACCCGCGCCGTCCTCAATCCCGCCCGTCCGCTCTTCCGCGAGGCCCGCTACCTGCTCGCAGAGGAACCCGAACTCCACGACACCGCGCTCTACCACTCCGTCCTGGCCGCCATCGCCGACGGAAACGCCGCACGCGGCGGCATCGCCGACTACCTCGGCCGCAAGTCCACCGACCTCGCCCACCCGCTCAGCGTCCTCCAGGACGTCGGCATGATCACCCACGAGGCCGACGCCTTCCGCCGCAACCGCTCCGCCTACCGCATCGCCGAACCCCTCATCGCCTTCTACCACGCGGTCATGCGCCCCACCTGGGGCGATCTGGAACGCCCCGGACGCGCCCCCGCCGTCTGGCGCCGCGCCCAGTCCACCTTCCGCAGCAAGGTTGTCGGCCCGCACTTCGAACAGGTCTGCCGCGAATGGGCCCGCTGGCACGCGTCCCCCGCAACCCACGGCGGGCAGGTCACAAGGGTCGCCAGCGGGACCGTCAACGATCCTGCCGCGAAGACCAGCCACGAAGTCGACGTCGCAGTCCATGGCGAGACCGACAACGGTCGCGAAACACTACTCGCCATCGGCGAAGCCAAATGGAACGACGTCATGGGGAAGGGCCACCTCGAACGTCTCCAGCACATCCGTGCTCTCCTCACCGCGCGCGGCACCGCCACCGACGTCACCCGGCTGCACTGCTACAGCGGCACCGGCTTCACCGACGAACTGCGCCACCTCGCAGAGAACGACCCCGCCATCCAGCTGATCGATCCAGTTCGCCTCTATCACGGCGACTGACCCGGTCGCAGTCACCGTCCCTGTACCGGGAACATGACCTCCACCATTACCGGCGTCCCGGAGAGCCTCAGCTCACGCCCATTCCCACTCTGCTGACCTGCGAAAACGGCCACTGGCTCAACTCCCTGGGAGCTGTTCCTCGTCAGGCCGATGGATGCTCCTATGGCTATCAAGCCGCTGGAGTCAGGTCGGTTTGAGTGATTCGTTCGGTTGGTGTGCTGGTCAGGGCGCGGTTCTCGGCGTCGAGGTAACCGTGGACGGCCTCGACCACACGCCGGACGGAAGTATCGTCGCCCTGTGCTCTCGCGGCGGCATGCGGCAATCGATCGGAATCCTGGAGCTGCCGTTGCCCAGCCCGGCGCCCGAGGGTGCGGAGTGGATCGAGGCGTACCGTCACTGGGCCGGTTGAGGCCGGGCACTCACATCCCACGCGAAACCGGCTTGTGTGGAAGGGCTGAACGTGGCTGATGTCGTACAGGGCAGGCAGCAGGGCGGCGGCGAGCCGTCGCTGACCGACCTGATCGAGCGCAGTGCCGAGTTGAAAGGGAAGTTGGTCGCCTTCGGGCAGAGCGCCCGCTTTGACCGGTGGTTGACGCCCATCCTGCTGGAGGCCGCAGGGCCTGAGCGGCAGTTGGACGAGGGCGAGGCGATCCGGATCATCGACCACTTCATCCTGCGGTACCGCCTGCCGGACGGTTCGACCGTGGTGGACCGGTTCGTCGCCGGACGGAAGGACTTGACCGCGATCGACCGGGAGATGCTGCTGGGCTGGCGTGACGCGGTGGAGGGCATCTTCGAGATCCACCGTAAGGAAGGGGATGCCGTCGTCCTGCTGAATCTGGTCGACGACCTGGAGTACCGCACGTACTCGAATGTCGGGCGGGCGGCGTTCCGCGGCATGTCCAAGGGGGGCTTCCTCCACACCTGCGTGGTACCGGTCCACTCGGCCGGCGCGGCGTGGCTGGTCTCCGGGGCGATGTCGAGCTACCCCAAGTCCAGCGCCACCGAGATCGCCCAGGCCGCTCTCCACCTGGCCACCAGCCAACCCGAACTGGTCTTCCGCAACCCCGAGAAGCTCGAGCAGGGATGGCAGCGGATGCGGGAGGACCGGGCCGCGTTCGTCGAGTTCTGCGGCGGCGACGAACTGGTCCTTCCGCCTGCCGAAGCCGAGGACCTCCTCAACGCCTACTACCGCCACCGCCAAGAGGCAGCCGTCGCCGGACAGCCCGACCGTGCCCGGGGCAGGCGGCTGTCTGGCCTGGACCTGCCGTTCTTCGAGCTGCCGCGAGAACTCGCGGATTCGCACACCATCGGCGTCATCTATGACCAGGTCGACGGGCTCAACTTCTATGCGGACTACGGGATGTTGCGCGACCTCTTCGCGGACCCGGTGCGCGCGAGCCGTGCGCAGCATCAGGACCTGTTGCGCACGTACCTGCGCGAGGGGTCGATTGCGCCACTGCCGATCTGCCGACTGGCCGCCGCGCACCCGGAGACAGCCGACGCGGTGTTCCGGAAGCTGCTGCGGAAGCCCGGATTCACCTGGAGCGAGCACGGTGAGGCGCTGCTGCGCCGACGCAAGCCCTGGTACTACGCGAACGAGCCCCGCCCTGGTGTCTCCGTAATCGGCGACCGCCTCGGCGCGCTCCTCACCGGCCGCCGGTAGCCACCCTTCACACGGCAGCGACTGCTGCGCAACACTGCCCGTTCTCCGTCCAAGCCGTGTTTCGGGAGCCCACTGGGTGAGGGGTGAAAGCTGAGGTGACGAGGCGGGGTGATGCTGGTCGTCCCGCTGACGGGGGAGTTGTCCGAGGCGAAGGTAGTGACGGGTGTGGACGATCACTCTCGGTACTGCGTGATCGCGTCGGTGGTCGAGCGGGCGACCGGACGGGCGGTGTGTGCTGCGTTCGCCCAGGCCTTGCAGGCGTTCGGGGTGCCGGCCTCCTGCCACACGCCGCAACGACGCGCACAGAAAAGCCGATCACGGCCAATGTCAACCATCAGCTGGGACCGAAGTGTCAAGCATCTCCCGGGACCGGGCACCGCCGATGCCGCCGACTGAGCAACTTTCTCTACTGGTTCAAGCACCCGTCGTCGCTTCGCTCCTCCGGGCGGGCACACGGAGCATGAGGTCAGAACTTGTCGTAGCCGAGGCGGTCGGCTCCGCGGTTTCAGCCAGCCGCGTTGGCGCGAGCCCCACAGATCATGGCTCCGGCGTCGTGCCTGACCGGAGGTCATCCCTGACCAGTTGGTCGGGTGCACCGGCAAGCGTGCCGGATCACGCGGAGAACAGCGGGATTTCATGGTGAAAGGGTGGCTGACCCGGCGAAAGGGCCCGCAGTGATCTATGGCTGAACGGCGGGATCAATCGCTCTCACCACGTGACCATCCGGGGTCCCGCCCGCGCATTTCCAGACCGCGGTCTCGTGGAAGTAACCCACATGCAGACCGCGGTCGTGCTCGCCGCAGACGGGCCAGGTCACGCGATGGTGGCTCATGACGAATTCCTGCACTCCTTCCGCCACAGCACCCAGAACCTCTGCCGAATCGGGTGTGGAGACCTCCGCCGACTTGATGTGGACCACGCCGACCGGTCCCAGGTCCGGGTCGCGCACGTAGTCGATGTAGCAGAAGTCGTCGCCGGTGGCCGGTTTCCCGGTGTCCTGCTCCGCCGACCTGGTGACCGTCTCGAAGGCCGATCTCGCCATGGAGAAGGTTCGCTCGGTCCAGGATTCACAGAACTCCGATTCCGGAATTTCTCCACGCTCGCCGTACAGCTCGGCCATCCACGTCAGTACCTCCTCGGGGAGCTGCTCCCCGTGCCGCCAGACCGCTCGCAGCATCCGGTCCTGCCAGTCCGCGAAATTCGACATCATCGCTGCCTTCCGATGGCAATGAAAACCGGGGGAGAAGTGGCTGCCCACTTCTCCCCCGGCGGTGATCAACCCGAAGTGTCTCAGGTGAAGAGGGCGTAGACGTTCAGGGTGGGGTTCCTGACGCAGATGTTCATGACGGTGAACTTACCGCTGAACTCGACGTTGTCCGTCCAGTCGAACCAGAAGGTCATGCCCATGGCCCGGTACTTCCCCCGGTCCGACTCAGGTCTTCCTCGCCCGTTCGGGACACCCCAGGCGCCGTGGAAGAGGTAGTCGCCCGCCTCCAGGTGGCCGTAGCTCTGGTTCCTCGCGGCGTAGTACAGCGGAAGAACGATGGTGTACACGAACTTCAGAGCGCCGTATTTCTTCCAGATGCTCTTCAGCTTCACGTACCAGCTCAGGCTGCACTTGGAGTGCCCGGTGCAGTTCCTTCTGATGCCGATGGTGTAGTTCTTCGTCTTCTTCGTCTGATACCGGTAGTTCAGCTCACCGCTGGTGTCCGACTGACCGATCGGGTCGGCGGGGTAGATGTAGGCGCTGGTGTTGCCGCCGTAGACCGGGTCGCTCTGGAGGAAGCGGCCGGTGGTCGGATCATAGACGCGGACGCCCATGAGGGTGTATCCGGCCAGGCCGTCGGTGGCTTTCTGGTAGGCGCCCAGGGACCCGTACTTCGCCGCGGCGGCCGTGGCGTCCAGCGGGTTGCCGTACTCGTCGTAGCGCTGGACCGTGGCGGCGGACGTCGCCAGGTCCAGCCGGACGGAGATGTCACCGTGCAGGTTGGCCAGTTGGAGGACCGCGCCGCCGGTGGCACCGGTGGTGGCGGCCAGGCCGCCGGAGAGGTCGGGGACGTTCCGGCTGACAGTGGAGGCGGAACCCGCGGTGGTGACCGTCCAGGACGGAGTGTCGCAGCCACAGTTGTAGTGGTTCACCGTGGTGCTTGTGGTCGACCAGGTAGCGCCGCTGTCGCCGGTGGTCGCGGTGGCCGAGGACGCCAGGCGGCCGGAACCGTCCAGGCCCCAGGTGGTACGGGTGGAGCCCACGGTCTCACTGGCCACCAGGTCGTTGGTGTAGTAGGCCAGGGTCTTGCCCGCCACCTGGGTGGTGCGCCCGAAGGCGTCGTAGGTGTAGCCCCCGGCGATGAGGCGACCCGCGGTGTCGTGCGCGTACGCCGTGCTGGAGGTGGTGGGGGTGGAGCCCGCGGCCGTGACCGTGGTGGTCAGCGAGGTGCGGTTGTCATCCGTGTCGAAGGCGTAGGCGCGCGAGGTCGTCGTCGTGCCGTCGTCGTCGGTGGCCAGGGCCAGGCGCCCGGAGGCGTCGTAGCCGTAGGCGGTGGACAGGGTTCCGCCGTCGGTCTGGGTGTGACCGGTCTGCTTGCCGTGGATGGTGTAGGTCGCGGAGTCGGAGAGCACGGTGGTGCCTGAGGAGTCCGCGTAGGTCACCGACGTCTGGTTGCCCGTCGTGTCGTAGGTCGTGGCCAGGGTGTAGCCACCGGGGAGGGTCTCACCGGTGAGAGCGCCGTCGGCGTCGTGGGCACCGGCCGTGAACGTCCCGGCGACCGAGTCGGTGATGGACCGGGCCTGGCCGGTGGTGGCGTCGTAGGTGTAGGTGGTGGTGGACGGCACCGAGTCGGACGCCGTCACCGGGCGGTCGAGGATGTCGTAGGTGAAGGAGCTGGTGCTGCCCGACCCGTCGCTGTAGGTGAGTGTCCGGCCCAGGGCGTCGTACGTCGAGGTGGACGTCTTGCCGTTGGCGGTGGTGCTGGCGACCTGGCCGGTGGCCCCGTCGTAGGTGATGGTGGTGGCCGGAGTGCCTGTTCCGGTGCCGCCGGTGACGGTCGTGCCGGTCGGACGGCCCGCCGCGTCGGGCGCGGTGGTGGTCGTACGGGTCACGCCGTTGGCGGTCTCGGCCTTGGTGACGACCTGGCCCCACCGACCGTAGGTGTAGACGGTGGTGACGGCCTCGGCGGGGTTGGTCCCGCCACCCGAGATGGCCGCGGCCGGGGCGGTCCTGCATAGCAGGCCGTCCCACTCGGTCGAGGCGCAGGCGCCGGTGGCGTGCGCGTCGTAGTAGGTGTACACCAGCGTGCCCGCGTCCGAGCCGGACGATTTCGGGGTGCGGGTGGTGGCCACACGGCCCGCGCTGTCGTAGCTGGTCACCTGGCCCGCGGACTCGCCGCCGCCGGTGGTGGCCAGTTCGGAGCCCGTGGACCAGTCGTAGGTGGTGGTCGTGGTCTTGGCCTCCGCGTCGGTGGCGTAGCCGGCTATGGCCGCGCCCGTGGTGGAGGAGGTGACCAGGTCGGAGACCGCCGCGTTTGCCGGGGCTCCCTCGTCGTAGGCGTAGGAGGTGTGGGCACGGGCCGGGATCACCGTGCCGGCGGCCAGGGTGGACTCGGGGGTGGTGCCGGTGAGTTCCGCGGCCAGGGTGATCTGGTGCAGCGGACCGTACTCGTCCGTCACACGGGTGCCGTCGGCGGAGTACTCCAGCACGGTGGCCAGCAGCTGGGCGCGCTCGGCGGTGGACAGATCGGTCAGGCCCAGGGCGGCCAGTTCTGTCGCCGCGTTGGCGGAGGTGCCCAGGGCGAGTTCCCGGTTGCCGGCGGTCAGGTCGGAGGACTCGTTGCCGAGCAGGTCGTACTCGGTGGTGGTGATCGCACCACCCGGGCTCACGGTGTTGGTCTCCGCTCCGTTCGCGTTGATGTAGCTGATCGTGGCCCGGGCATAGGCGCCGGCTGTCACGTCGCCGCCGGTGCTGGAGGCCGGAACGCTGTCGGCGGGGAAGAACGCGGTGGCGTCGGTGGGCGCCTCGTCCTGTCCCCAGGTGGCGACCGTCGCGGTGTCCATCTGGTACGGGGCGGCGGTGCCGGAGACCGGGACGTCGTAGACGACGGTGGTGGCCGCCGTGCCGGACGTGGTGCTCGCGGAGCCCGCGGCGAGCGCGGCACGCGAAACCTTGAGGAGCATGCCGGCCCCCGAGGTCAGGGCGGAGCCGGCCGTGCCGTAGGTGAAGGTCCAGGGCAGCTCGCCCGGCTTGGTGTACGTGGCTACGCGGCCGTCGGTGCCGTAGGTGTACTCCGTCTTCAGCGAGGGGCTGATGCGCGGGTCCCACACCTGGCGCAGCTGGCCGGAGGCGTTGTAGGCGTACGAGGCGAGCGTCTCGGAGGTCGAGGCGGAGGCACCGGGGGTGGTGGCCCACAGCTTGACGGCCGAGACCTGGTTCAGATAGTCGCCCAGTGTGCTGGAAGTAGCCGTGGTGGCCGGCGCGTAGACGTACTCCAGTACCCGGCAGCCCTTCGTGGACGGCGTCGTCTGGCAGGTCGTCGCAGTCGCCGCGCTCGTCGGCGAGACCACGTACCTCGGACGGGCCAGCTTCTTGCCGCCCACGTCCACCGTCGTCGAGAAGACCGTGACCGTCGAGTCGTCGACCGCCGAGGCCGACGAGAACACCGTCCACGTCGTCGAGGCCGGGTCCGCCTTCGCGAACACGACCGTGTTGGCGTCGGTGTCGGTCAGCGTGAACATGTTCGTGGTGGTCGAGTAGGTCAGCGTCAGGGACTCGGCCCCGATCTCCGGCTGCCAGCCGCCACTGCTCGTCTCGGTGAACGCGATCGCGCTGCCGTCACCGGCCAGTACCTCGACAGAGGAGCCGGAGGTCTCGCGGATCTGCGTGTAGTCGCTCGACTCGGCGGAGACGGCCGACGTCCAGCCGGGGCCGAAGATCTGCGCCTGGCCCTCGGTGTCGGTGCTGTTGGTACGCGAGGAGAACGTACGGTCCACGCTCGCGGCGAACGCGGAGGCGTCGGTGGCCGACAGGGTGAAGTCACCGGTGAGTTCGTTGACCTGGCCCGGGCCGATCTGATTGGTGAGGGCGGTGCCCGCGTCCCGGTCGAGGGTGACCTCGGCGGTCTGCGAGTAGCCGGTGGTGGTGCCGTCGGTGAACGCGGCCCGCAGCTCGATCACGCCGTCCTCGGCGAGGGTGGAGACGGTGTTCCACACCAGCTTGGTCGCGGTGCCGCCGCTGACGGCGACGGGCCAGGCGGAGACGGCGGAGCCGGAGGCGGTCACGTCACCGACGGGCATGGTGTGCCAGACGTCGGTCTCGCCACGCCGGTACTGCCAGGTCACGCCGGTGTAGGTGGTGAGGCCCTTGGCCGCCAGGGTGAGCCGGCGGGCGGTGGTGTCGCCGTCCTGCGGGGAGAGGATCGCCGCGCCGTCGGCGCCGACGCCGAAGCTGTAGGCGGTGCTGGCGGTGGAGAGGTTGCCGCCGGAGTCGATGGTGCGCGCGTACAGCGTGTGCCAGCCGCCCGCCGGGTTGATGCTGATGGTCTGCGCGTCGCCGCCGGTGCCGTTGGTGGTGTCCAGCTTCGTGTTCGGCAGGGACGCGTCGTCCAGGCCCCACTGGTAGCCGGCACCGTCCGTGGAGGAGGTGTCGAGGGTGCAGTTCACGGCGGCGGAGGCCTTGGCGGTCCAGCCGTTCTGGGTGTACGTGTCACAGGTGACGGTCGGTGCGACCGGCTTGGCCGTGTTCAGCACGAACGTCGTGTAGCCCGACCACGACCCGAAGTCCGTACCGTCGTACGCCCGCGCCCGGTAGCGAAGATGGCTGCCGGAGGGGAAGGCGGAGGCGGAGGGGATGGCCAGGGTCGAGGTGGAGCCGGAGGCCACGGTCTTGCCGTACGCCGTGAGGGAGTACGTGGTGTCCGCGTACGCCGGGTCGGCGGTGATCTCGTACTGCGCCTGGACGTTGGCCCCGTCCGGGTCGGTCACCTTCGACGACAGGGTCGGGGTGAGCGAGGTGACGTAGCGCTTGCCGTTGTAGGCGTTGACCTGCGAGGGCGCGATCGCCGTCGAACTGGGCACCGCCGGGTAGGAGTTGTACGTCACGGTCAGGTGCGGCTCGGTGGAGCCGTCGCCGGAGACGTAGTTGGCGGAGCGGTAGCGGCGCCAGGTGGTGGAGTCGGTCTCCGAGGCACCCGCGATACGGACACCGTAGTTGGTGGAGCCGTCGGCCCAGGCCTGCACGATGGCGTCGATGTCGAAGTTGACGGTGCCGGCCGGGCAGGAGTCGTTGTAGCCCTTGGCCGCCGTGCTGGTGACCGCGCCGGTCGTGGTGGTGGCGGGCTGATCGCCCCAGGTGATGTCCGAGGTGGTCCAGGCCCCGGTGATTCGCCGCACCTGCGTGCCCGCGCCGGTGGTGGCACAGGTCGAGGAGTAGTACGAGTACAGGGCGAGGTTGGTGTCGGTGATGTGCTTGCCCGTGAACGCCGACACGTCGAACTTCAGGTAGGCGCGGGCCTTGGTGGTCCCCGCGTCGTACGTACCCGACTTCAGCTCCTGCGAGGAGACCTGGGAGTCGGGGTAGTTGGTGGCGACCCAGGTGTCCGCGGAGGCGGCGAGCGTGCTGGTGGGGTCGACGGTGACCGGGTAGGTCAGCTTGTCGTCGGTGAAGTAGCCCGCGTCCGGGGTGAGGACCAGGGTCTGCGACCCGTCCTCGGCCGTCTCCACCTTCGTGGCGACGGGGGCCTGGTGCTTCGACTCGCCGGACTTACGGTCCTTGGAGGAGTCCCACATCATCGGCGCGGGCGCCTCGGCGACCAGCTTCCCTGCGCCGTCCTTCAGCAGCAGGTGACCGGATTCGGCTACCGACAGCTCAAGTCCCTTGAGCCGCATGGGTATCCGGTACTCCAGCGGACCCTCGGGCGCCTTGTCCAGGACAACGTTCTGGCTGAACCCCTGCGACAGCGCGGTGACCGTCAGGGTCTCGCCGTCACCGAGATCGTAGGAGGCGGTGTCGTCCTTCACCGAAGGCGTCGGAAGCTTCGACTCCCAGCCCATCCCGAACGACTTCGCGCCCTTGGTGACCGAGGCGAGCGCGGTGTCCCCGCCGTCGGAGACCGCGATGTCGGCGGCGGCCACCTCCGGCTCCAGCGCACTGCCCTCGTCGGCCAGAGCGGTGTCGATGTTGCGCCAGACGCCGTCGACCTTCTGCCGGATCGGCGCCGCGTACGTGGAAGTCTGCAACTGTCCGTTGGGCAGCGCGTACGTCGTCGAGCTGGCGGAACGTTTCGCCAACACCTCGATCCTGCGGCCCTGCAACCGGGCCATCAGCAACGCGGCGGCCGTCGAATCGGCCGAAGACGCCGCCGACTTGGCGGACTTGCCCGCGGCCGTCGCCCGCGTGGTGGCGGAGTCCGCGGCGGCGAAGGCCTGCCCGCTCCCCAGCGACACCAACGCCGCCTCGGCGACCAGTACGGCGGCGACGGCGAGCGCGGTGCGTCTTGGCGATATGCCCGCGACTCGCGCCCTTCCCCGTTGTCTGAATCTCAACACGACTCCTGTGATCACGCCATGACGCCTGATACGCCATGGCTGCGTGATTGTAAATGGAAAGAAACGGTGAAGATCACCAACCCCCGGTCTGGATCGCCCGCAGGCACAGGGCGGTGCCGTAGGCATGGGTCAGCCTGGCGTCACGGAAGCTGAGTTCCGTACCGATGCGCGTGCCGTCGAGTTGGATGCCGCCGTCGACGGTGAGACCACGGCCGAGGTCGAAGTTACGGCTGACCTTGACATCGATCGCTTCCAGGGCAATGTCGCCGGGGTTACTCAGTCGGGCGCCGCAGAAGCCGATGGCTGCCCCGACCGTGGCACCGGAGAGGATGATCCGCCTTCCAGGTCGAACTCGCCGTCGACGGACGCACCGGACAGCCGGAAGCACCCCCCGACAGCCAGGTCGGTGCACAGCACATCGCCGCCCACGGAGGCGTGGACGGCGGATATCGCCTGTCGCCGCGCGATGTGATCGCCGTGTCACGCAGGTCCAGATCACCGTTGATCTGGGCGCGGGTGAGCACGAGGGGCCCCGTCATGTGGCAAACGGGAAAGCACCAGCCGGGCGTCGCACGGCATGTCGTCGTTCGATCGCCGGCTCCCGGACAGCTCGTCAGTCGCCCGGAGCGCGGTGCCGGCGCGGGCGCGTAGGGCTCGCTCTCGCGCCAGGGCGGCGGTCCGCCCAACTGACGGTCGAGAGGGTGCTGTGAGGCGTCGAGGGAGCGGCGGGCGGCGTGGTTCAGGCAAGACCGAACTTCTCGGTGTGCACCTGTCGTGCAGGGACCCGCAGGGCTCGCAGGCCGGAGAGCACGGCCCCGGTCATGGCGGGCGGGCCGCAGACGTAGACGTCGCGTTCGGTGATGTCGGGGACCAGCCGGTGCAGGTTGTCCGGGCCGAACGGCGGGGTGCCGCCCTCGCCGGTTCTGCCGGTGAGCAGGTGCAGCCGTCCGCCCCGTAGCGCGACCAGGTGGCGCACCTCGTTCAGCAGCACGGCGTCGGCCTCGCTGCGCACGCGGTACAGCACGACGACGTCGCCGGTCGCCTCCTCCTCCAGCATGGCCCGCACGGGCGTGATCCCCACGCCCCCGGCGATCAGCAGGGTGCCGGGCCGGGTCCGGTGCATCGAGGTGAACGCGCCGTACGGTCCCTCGACGAATGCGCGGCTGCCGACCGGGACGTTCCGCAGGCCGGCACTGGTGCTGCCCACCGCCTTCGCCGTGAGGCGCAGTCCCTGTCCGCCCGGCGCCGCCGACAGGGAGAACGGGTTGGCCAGCCACCAGTGGTTGTGCCCGGGGAACCGCCAGATGCAGAACTGCCCCGCCCTGGCCGGGAGTTTGTCGAGGTGTCGGCCGGTGACGTACACGGAGGCCACGTTGTCCGACTCCGGTACCACGGCCGCGACGCGGAACCGGTGGTAGGCGTTGCGCCACAGCGGCATGGCGACACGGCCGGTCAGCAGGGCGCCGAAGGCGAACAGCCACAGAATCCACCAGTAGGCCGTGGCGAACGCGGAGGACGTGAACGTCGTCGTCTCCTGCAACTGGTGGACGAACGACAGGCCCAGGGCCACGTAGAGCAGCAGGTGCAGACCGTGCCAGACCTCGTATCGCAGTCGCCGCCGCAGGGGCCGGGTGGAGATCACGGCGATCACGACGATGACGGCCGCGGCGAGCATGCCCAGCAGGGAGGCCGGCACCCCACTCAGTGCGACGAACGTCTTCCCCATCGACGCGTCGTCGAGGTTCGCATAGCCGAGCACCACCAGCGTGGCGTGGGTGAGGACGGTCCACAGCAGCAAGAAGCCGACCCAGCGGTGCCACACCGTGAGCCGGTCCATTCCTATGCGGCGGTCCAGCCAGGGCAGCCGGGCCACCAGCAGCAGTTGGAACAGCATCAGCAGCGCTGCGTGCAGTCCGAAGAACTTGGCGACCGTGAGAACCCCGTTCTTGCCTGAACCGGCGCTGAGGAACAGCGCCTCGGCGGTCACCGCGTTGACGACGACGAAAGTCCACATCGCCCAGCGCGCCGCGTCCACCGGAAGCACGGTGCCTCTGCGCACCGTGCCACTCGCCATCGCCATGCTTTCCTCACATCCCCCCGTGGCCGCTGCACTCGCGGCCCATGTGCACTAACCCCATGAAGATCGAGTAATTCGTCCGGATACGCGCCCGGTCGCCTACGCATACGGACCGTGTGCCCGATCCGTTCACGCCAGAGCCGTCGAATCCGATCGCCGTTCGGCGTTCGGCGGCTCCTGGGGCCCAGGGTTCCGCGATGGTTCATCGTGCTGGTTCCTCACTTGCCGTGGGCTCCCTGGTCGGATGCCGCCCGACGGGGAGGGGGCGTGAGCGAGATCAGCGTGCCGGACGGATGGCGGACAGTACGCTGAATCCAGCGGGATCGGGCCCGCAGCACAGTGTCCGGGAGGTGCTTCATCACGGCCGAGATGGTGGCCCCGGCATGGATGCATGAGCAGATCACGGCGGACGAGTACGAGTCCTGGTCCGAGGAGCAGTGCGCCGGTATCGAGATCGTGGACGGGATGGTCGTCGTCGGTCCGAGCGCGTCCAAGCGGCACAACCGACTGGCCCGGATTCTGGCGAACGCCCTGGATGCCGCCGCGGGTCCGGAGTGGAACGCCGGCACGGGCTTCGACGTCCGGCTTCAGGACGTCCCGCTCACCAATCGCCGCCCGGACGTCGTCGTGTACCGCGCGGACACGATCGACATGACCCCCACCCGCCCTGAGCACGTGCTGCTGGTCGCGGAGGTGGTGTCGCCGGGCTCGGAGACCACCGACCGGATCGTGAAGGTCGACCAGTACGCCAAGGCAGGCATCGGCTTCTACTGGCGGATCGAGCAGGCCGCGACAGGCGTTCCTCTCGTGTACACCTACGTTCTCGACCCCGCGACGAGGACCTACCGGGACGGAGACGTGTTCACCGGCGTGCTCAAGGCGGCGGCCCCCTTCCCGGTGCAGATCGACCTCGGCCAGGTCTGACCCCGCGCGTGCGCGATGCGTGAGCGGACGGCCCGGTGCAGGGCGGCACGAGCCGGATCAAGCGGCTCGCCGTGCGGCGTTGACCAGGGGAAACAGCACCCGCGCGGCAAGGCGGTCCCTCAACCGGTCATGGACGGTTCAACGCTGGCACAGGCACAGGCACAGGCACAGGTCGGACCTGCTGACTTCCCGGAGGTGGGGCGCGGATCTCAAGTGCGGACGTCCGCACGCGGCGCCACTGGCCCGAGCCGGCCTTCCAGGCGACCACTGCCGCCCGGCGTGCTCAGGAGGACCACGCCGCGAGGAGTTCCAACGGGCCGTGGGCCTTCGGCGCCACAGCATGGTCCGCCATGTGGCGGACCTGGAGCCGCCGCATGCGTGAGCGGACGGCCGTGACAGGAGCCGTCCCGAGCCGGACAGCCGGTCATGCCGCGCGGCGCCGATCAGGCAGCAGAGCACCACGCGGCACAGCGCTTGCGTGCGGGCAGGGGCCGCCCGGGCCCCGACGTTTCTCCGGACTGCCCGGCCGCCGGCGGCCGGGTGCCGTCATGAGCGCTCGTCCTGAAGGCCGATCTCCGCCCAGATCGACTTCCCTCCAGCCCGGTGGCGTGTGCCCCACCGCTCGGCGAACTGAGCGACGAGCAGCAGGCCGCGCCCGCCTTCGTCGAACATGCGCGCTCGCCGCATGTGCGGGGCGGTGCTGCTGCCGTCGGAGACCTCGCAGATGAGCGCGGTGTCGCGGATCAGGCGCAGGTGAACGGGCGGGGAACCGTACCGGATCGCGTTGGTGACCAGTTCACTCACCACCAGCTCGGCGGTGAAGACCACCTCGTGCAGTCCCCAGTCCGCGAGGCGACGGGCGACCTGAGCGCGGGCGTCGGCCACGGCGGCCGGGTCGGAAGGCAGATCCCAGGTGGCCACCTGGCCCGCGTCGAGGGCCCGGGTGCGGGCGACGAGCAGTGCGACATCATCCGACGGCTGTGCGGGGAGCAGACTCTGGACCAGGTCGTCGCAGGTGGCCTCCAGTGAGGCGGCGGGCCGCTCCAGGCATCGGCGCAGCAGCGCCATGCCCCTGCCGAGGTCGTGTTCGGGGACCTCGACGAGGCCGTCTGTGTACAGCACGAGGAGGCTGCCTCGGGGCACTTCCCATTCGACCGCTTCGAAAGGCAGCCCGCCCACTCCCAGCGGCGGACCGACAGGAAGATCGATGAACTCGGCCTTGCCGTCGGGTGTGACCACGGCGGGTGGGGGGTGGCCCGCCCCGGCGGCGGCGCAGCGGCGCGAGACCGGGTCGTAGACCAGATACAGGCATGAGGCGATGAGATCGGTGATGATCTCGAGCTCGGGATCCGTTACCGGGCCCTCCTCCGCCCTGAGGTGGGTGATCAGGTCGTCGAGATGGACGAGGAGTTCCTCGGGGGGCAGGTCGACATCCGCCAGCGTGCGTACCGCGGTCCGCAGCCGGCCCATGGTGGCGGAGGCGCGCAGGCCGTGGCCCACCACGTCTCCGACGACCAGGGCGACCCGGGCGCCCGACAGCGGGATCACGTCGAACCAGTCGCCACCCAGCCCTGCCCGGGACCGGGCCGGGAGGTAGCGGTAGGCCACCTCCACGGCGTCCTGGGCGGCGAGCCGCTGCGGCAGCAGGCTTCGTTGCAGGGCCAGGGCGGTGGTCCGCTCGCGCGTGAAGCGCCGGGCATTGTCCACCGCCACGGCAGCGCGTGCGGCGATCTCCTCGGCGAGGAGCAGATCGTCCTCGTCGAAGGAGTCCGGGCGGCGGTGGCGGACGAGTACGGCCACGCCGAGCGTGATGCCGCGGGCGCGCAGCGGGATGACCATGATCGAATGCATCCCGAAGTCACGGACCTTCGCCGCGCGCTCGGGGTCGGCGACCTGCCAGCTCTCGATGGCTTCGTCCAGGGTGCTGTGCAGCGACGACCGACCCGTGTCCAGGCAGCGGGCGGGGGGCGAGGATTCCGGGTAGAAGTCCACCTCGCCCGGCTGGATCAACGCCTCGGGGGTGCCGGGAAGGACGGACCGCTGCGCGGCGCGGCGCAGCGCGACGGAGCCCGTGGTGGACGGCCTGGGCTCGACGCCGCGGAACAGCCCGTCCAGCAGGTCGATGCTGATGAAATCGGCGAGCCGCCCCACCGCCACGTCGGCCATCTCCTGGGCCGTACGCATCACGTCGAGGGTGCTGCCCACTTGTGCGCTGACGTCGTTCAGCAGGGCGAGCCGCTCCCGGGCCTGGTGCTGTTCGGTGACGTCGAGCGCGATGAGCTGCACGTGTCGCACCTGTCCCGCCGGGTTCCTCAAGGGGGACACGGATACGGTCCAGTATCTCTCGCGGGCTCCGCGCCGCGGCCGGCCATGCACCTGGAACCGCTCCGGTTCTCCCGTCCCGAAGACCCGGCGCATGCCCTCCTCGACCGTGGTGCAGATGTGGGGAGGCAGGATTTCGGTGACGCGCCGACCGCGCATCTGCTCTTCCGTGAGGCCCAGTTCGCGGGCCGCGCCGGCGCTCCCGCGCAAGGCCCGCAGCTCGGCGTCGTAGATCATCACAGGCAGGTGGGACTGCGCGAAGGCTTCCTCCGTCGTCGCCTCGTCCTCATACGGACGTGGCCCCCGATGCGGACGTGGCCGCTGTGGCGACGTGGCCACGATGAGCCACTGCGCGTCGCCCTCGCGGTCGAGTGACGCGTACGCCTGCAACTCGGCGTCCACGTGGTGGCCGTCCTGGTGTCGCAGCGAGGTCGGCCCGATTCGTCCCTCGAGAATCGCGGAGAAGTCCACCGTGCTGTCGGCGTTCCCGCCGAGCAGACGTGCCGCGGGACGCCCCACCACGTCCTCGTACGGGTACCCGAGCAACCGCTGTGCGCCGGAACTCCACCCCGTCACGATCCCCCGTGCGTCGACGACTGCCGTGGCCGAGGTGACCTGATCCGGAAACTGATCGAGGCCGTTTCCGAGGGGGCCGGCATTCTCCATGTCCATTCATCGCCCATCCTGCCCCGGACTCTCGGGTCCCGGAGAGACTCAGCAGAGACCGCGGGGCGGCGAAACGTCGTGTCCGTCGCGTCGGCTCCTCTCTCACTTGTATCTCTCCTCGCGCGCACACGCAGGTCGGCGGGCGGCACGGAAGTGCACTTCGAGTCACACCGAAACTGCCGCACACCCGCCTGATGGGGACATCTGTTCGAATCCTGCCGGAGGTACCGGGGAAAAGCCCCGGACCGATCATGGCCGTCAGGTCGGTGTACTCAGACGCCGGCCCGGTCCAGGGCGCTCTGCAGGGACTGTTTGTAGCCCGCACTGGTGTACGTGGCGCCCGACACCGTGTCGATGTCCGCGCTCTGCGCCACCAGGGTCTCCTGATTGAGTCTGGGGATGGCCGTGGAGGAGATGTCCCGGCTCCGCGCCGTCTCGTCGGGAGACTGGACGGCCGTCGACCCGGTGATCCTGCTGCCGGTGAGGGTGATCCGTACCTGGACCGGCCCGTACTTCGTCTGGATCGTGGCCCCCGTGACGGTACGGGTGGTGGGTGCGGCCGAGGTGGTCTTGGGCGCGGAAGGGGAGCCGGTGGTTCTCGTGGGGGCGGCCGACACCGTGTGCGACGGCGTGCGCCTGCTCTTGGGCGTCTTCGACGGCGAGGGCGACGCGGACGCCGAGTGCGAGGTCGCCGGCGGGGAGGAGGACGCGACGGCGCTCGACGTGATCGCCGGCTCGGCCTGTGGAAGCGCCGGGTCCGTGGTCGGCTTGAGCGCGAGCAGCAGCACGATGCCGGAGACGGTGCCCACCGTGGCCAGCAGCGCGTGGCGGAACGGATGTTTCTTCCTCACCGGATTACCAGCGCATCAGCGGTACGGGATGTCACAGCTCCGCCTCAGAACTCGAAGGACTCGTGGTGGATGCGGCGGTGCGGGACACCTGCCTCGCGGAGTGCGGCGTACGACTCCTCGGCCAGGCCCGGTGGCCCGCACAGATACACGTCGTGCCGTGCGATGTCCGGCAGGATCCTGCGCAGCATCTTCGCGGTGATCGGCGTACGGCGGCCGTCGGGTCTGTTCACGGCGTACAGCAGTTGCGCCCCGCGCGCGTCCGCGATCGCCTCCAGTTCGTCCCGCAGCGCCAGTTCCTCCGCGGTACGGGCCCGGTAGAGCAGCGTCAGGTCTCCGGGTGCGCCGGGGAGCGTCTCGAACAGCGCCCTCAGGGGCGTGATGCCCGCTCCGCCCGCGAGCAGCAGGACCTTGCCGCGGCTGCGGCGGGCGGCGGTCATCGCCCCGTACGGGCCTTCCGCCCACACGCGCGTGCCCGGCCGCAGCCCGGCCAGCGCCGCGCTGTGCCCGCCGACGGCCTTGACGGTGATGCGCAGCAGGTCGGGGCGGGGCGGCGCGGACAGCGAGTACGGGTTGGCGCTCCACCTCAGCCCCTTGGTGAGGAACCGCCAGCGGAAGAACTGCCCCGCCTCGGCTCCCAGACGGTGCAGTCGCCGGCCCCGGATGAGCACGGAGACCACGTCCGGGGCCTCCTGCGCGACGGACTCGACCCGCATGCGGTGCCGGAGGTTGAGCCGTACCGGGGTGAGCACGCGGTACCACAGCAGCAGGGCGCCGACCGTGAGGTACAGGGCGCACCAGGCCGCGCGGGCGGTGGCGTCGCCGACGAACTCACTGCCCGTGGCGAGCTGGTGCCAGAAGGCGAGGTAGACGGCGGCATAGGTGAGCAGGTGCAGGTAGTACCAGAGCTCGTAGCGCATACGGCGCCGTACGGCACCGGCGGACACGAGGCCGACGAAGAGCAGCAGCACCGTGCCGACGGCCGCCTCGATCATCCTCGGGTAGTCGGTGACGACGGAGACCGTCTGCGCGACGACGCCGGTGTCCGCCTGCAGCGCGTATCCGTACAGGATGAGCACGACGTGGGCGAGGGTCAGGGTCAGCGCGTATCGGCCGCTTCTCGCGTGCCAGCGCACCACACGGTCGGACCCGACCCGGCGCTCGAGGGCCGGGACGCGCGCCATCTGGGCGATCACCAGAGCGATCACATAGCCGGCGAGCAGTCCGGTGATCCGGCCCGCGTTCACCAGCCGGTCGGCGGTGGTCGCGGCGACGGCGGGGGTGTTGTGCCACCACAGCCACAGCACGGCCGCCGCACCCGTCCAGGCCAGCACCAGCAGGGGTGCCGCGGGGGAACGCCGGGGCCGGATCCGGCGCATGGCCTGCCGTCTTCCCGCCCGGCTGTGCTGGATCGTCGTCACGGCTGGTCTTTCCCTTTGCTGACCTTCGTTCCCAGGGACCGTACCGCGGACGGATGGCCGAAAACCATCGGTGATGTGCTGTCGCCAAGCCGGCAGATCCGCTCCGGGAAGGAGGTGAGGGGAGCACACAATTCCCCGCAGCCACCTAGTCCAGCGCGCCGACGGGGCTTGGCGTCACACCCCCGTGGCGCGGCGGTCATCGGTTTCGTTTCGGACACACCCGCGGCACCGGCTGTGGCTAAACTCGCCGCCCATGCAAGAGCGTGACCGGAAGACAAACCAGCAGAAAAGACATCGCCGTTCGGCGGGCGCCGGCACCTTCGACCAGCGCGGGAGGACCGCGTGGCGGGCGACCAACTTCACTGCCGGCACTGCCGGATCGACGCCCTCCGCCCATGTGCGCGCTCCGGCGCCCGCTCCGGTCGGCGCGACCCTCTCGCCCCACCGCACCGGGCTCACGGCGGCCACGCCCCTCACCGGCACCGGACGAACAGACCCCGATTCCAATGTGATTAACGTCACCCCGGGGACGGCTGCGTGAGTCGCTCGGTACGACGCCGGCACGCCCGCTCCCGCGAGCCCCGCGGTCACTGGCGGCTGCTGGCCCTGACCCTGCCCCTCGTCTTCGTCGCTCTGCTCTTCGAGGGCTGGACCATCCATGAGGTCGACGCCGCCAAGTCACGGATCCCCTGCACCAGGCCCGCACCCAGGGCCGTGGACGAGAGCGGTCCGGTCCTGCGCCGCATCAGCGGCGACGACGTCAAGTCCTCGGCCATGCCCGCCCGTACCGTCGCGCTCACCTTCGACGGCGGCCCCGATCCCGTCTGGACCCCGCGCCTGCTCGACCTGCTGCGCGAGCATCAAGCGCACGCGACCTTCTTCCTGTTCGGCGCGCAGGCGGCCCGCCATCCGCAACTGGTACGGCGGATCCTCGACGAGGGCCACGAGATCGGCTCGAACACGTACACCGGGGCCGACCTCGGTTCCTCGTCGCGCGTCCGCGCCGCGATGGAGCTGACGCTCACCCAGAAGACCCTCGCCGGTTCGGCGGGCATCCGCACCAGCCTGCTACGGATGCCGATGACCACCCAGGTGGATACGCTGTGCGGCGCGGAGTGGACCGCGGCCCGGCGCGCCGCCGCGGACGGCTATGTGCTGGTCGCCGCGGACCGGCCCGACCGCGATCCGGCGTACGGCATGGTCCGCCAGTTCAGCCAGACGGACCTGGCGTACCAGGAGACGAAGGACCTGCTCGGCAACCGGCACGCCGACCGGTTCACCACCGTCACGGACGCGCTCCGCATGCCCCCGGCCGACACACACGTGTCCACCGCCGAACGGTGGCAGGGCAAGGCGTTGATCTGGACCGCGACCGCCGGTCACGCGTTCACGAACGCCATGACCTGGGTGCTGCTCGCGCTGGGCCTCCTGGGCGTGCTGCGGCTTGTGATGCTGACCGTCTTCGCCCGCGCCCATGTCCGGCGCCTGACCCGCTTGCGCCCGGGCGCGCCCTGGCTGCGGGAGGTCAACGCCCCCGTGACGGTGCTCGTACCGGCGTACAACGAAGAGGCCGGCATCGAGTCCACGGTCCACTCGCTGCTCGCGTCCACGCACCCGTATCTCGAGGTCATCGTGATCGACGACGGGTCGACGGATCAGACGGCGGACCTCGCGACGTGGATCGACGACCCCCGGGTGCGGGTGATCCGGCAGCCCAACTCGGGCAAGGCGGCCGCCCTCAACACGGGCCTGGCGCAGGCCTCGTACGACGTGGTCGTGATGGTCGACGCCGACACCGTCTTCGAGCCCGACGCCCTGTACCGGCTCATCCAGCCGCTCGCGCACCCGGCCGTCGGCGCCGTCAGCGGCAACACCAAGGTCGGCAACCGGCGCGGGCTCCTTGGCAGATGGCAGCATCTGGAGTACGTCTTCGGCTTCAACCTCGACCGGCGGATGTTCGAGGTGCTGGAGTGCATGCCGACGGTTCCGGGCGCCATCGGCGCCTTCCGCCGGGACGCGCTGATGGGCGTCGGTGGGGTCAGCGAGGACACCCTCGCCGAGGACACCGACCTCACGATGGCCCTGTGGCGGGCCGGCTGGCGGGTGGTCTACGAGGAGTCGGCCATCGCCTGGACCGAAGTGCCCACCTCGCTGCGGCAGTTGTGGCGACAGCGCTATCGCTGGTGCTACGGCACGCTCCAGGCGATGTGGAAGCACCGCGGAGCCGTCCTCGAAGTGGGCACTGCCGGACGCTTCGCACGCCGGGGACTGACATACCTGACGCTCTTTCAGGTGTGCCTGCCGCTGATCGCCCCGGTCATCGACCTGTTCGCGCTGTACGGGGCGCTCTTCAGCGATCCCGTGCAGTCGCTCGGGATATGGCTTGCCTTCCTCGTCATCCAACTGATCTGCGCCGGCTACGCGTTGAGGCTCGACGGGGAGAAGCTGCGGGCCCTGTGGTCGATGCCGTTCCAGATCTTCGTCTACCGGCAGCTGATGTATCTGGTCGTCATCCAGTCCGTGTTCGCCTTCCTGGGCGGCACCCGGCTGAAGTGGCACCGCATGCAGCGCTCCGGTACGGCCGCCGACCAGCAGCTCAGACAGCCGACCGCCCCACGGGAGCTGTCGTCGAGGTGATCAGGGAGTGGTTCGGCCCATGAGTGAGCGGCACCGGCACAACAAAGGGGCGCGGACCCCTCGCGTGATCACGGGGCAGGTCATCACGGGGGACGAGTGGGAACGGGAGACCTTTCCGCTTCAGACGCCCCCGCAGCAGCCGTCGGACACGTATGGCCCCGCCCCGGGGTACGCGGGAGGCGACCGGCCCGCCAGGACCAGACCGCCCTGGGTGCGCCCCACCCGGCGCCGCCGGATCGCCCGTCTGCTGGTGATGCTGCTGTGCGCGCTGCTCCTCGCCGGCGGCGGCACCTACGCCTGGGCCGACTTCGAACTCGACCGGGCGGTCGACCTCGGCGACGTCGGCGACCGTCCGCCGCAGGGGAAGGGGACCACGTACCTCATCGTGGGCTCCGACAGCCGTGACGGCCTGTCCGAGGAGGCCAAGAAGGATCTGCACGCCGGCGGTGGCGGCGGCGGCCGAACCGACTCGATGATGCTCCTGCACACCGGCGCCCACGGCACCACGATGGTGAGCCTGCCGCGCGACTCGTGGGTGACCCTCCCGTCGTACCTCGACCCCGACACCGGCAAGTGGCACCGCCGGGAGAAGAACAAGCTGAACGCGGCCTACTCCCTGGGCGGCGCCCGGCTGCTCGTACGGACCGTCGAGCTCAACACGGGCATCCGCATCGACCACTACGCGGAGATCGGCTTCGGCGGCTTCGTCGGTGTCGTGAACGCCGTCGGTGGCGTGGACATGTGCGTGGACCGGAACGTCCGGGACAAGAAGTCGGGTCTCGACCTGACGAAGGGCTGTCACACCCTGGACGGCGCCCAGGCGCTCGCGTTCGTCCGCCAGCGTCACCAGGAGGCCCAGGGCGACCTGGGGCGCAGCAGGAACCAGCAGAAGTTCCTGGCCGCACTCGCCCACAAGGCCGCCGCACCGGGCACCGCGCTCAATCCGTTCCGGACGTATCCCCTGCTCGACGCGGCGCTGAACACCCTCGTGGTGGACAAGGACACGGACCTGCGCACGCTCGTCTCGCTGTTCCGGGCGATGCGGAGCGTTTCGTCCGGAGACGGCAGGCAGCTCAACGTTCCCGTGGCCACCCTCGGAGTCGACACGTCAAGGGGCAGCGCCGTGAAGTGGGACGCGGCGAAGGCGAAGAAGCTCTTCACCGAGTTGAGGAACGACCGGCCGGTGAGCATCGAGGAGAAGGGCTGACCGGGCGGGTGTCGCGGGTTCGAATTCTGCCGGGCCCAGCGTGACGGGCCGGGCCTGGAGGATTTCCTCCAGGCCCGGCCCGTCCCATGGCGGCAGAACTCAAGCTGCCAGTCGTTCGGACGGCTCTTGGTCAGGGGCCCGATGACGGCCGTGACGCCGATGGTTCTGGGCGTACTCGTCACGCCGGCGCAGCATGATGACGAACATGCACGGGAGCATCAGGATGTGCCCGAGGAACAGCATCGTTGCGCCGGACATCAGTCCCGCCCAGTACGGGCCGAACAAGACCACGAAGGGCAGGTACATCGCAACGGCCATCTCTCCGATACTCGCCCAACCGTGACCCCGATGACGCATCCACACCGACATTCCGATCGTCATATTGGTGGCCATCGCGATGGCGACCAGTTCGGAATAGTTGCGCAGGTCGGAGAGTCCGAGAAGGGAGAAGGTCAGTCTCCAAACCGGTCCCAGAACGGCCATGCCCACCAGCATCGCCGCCACCATCTCGAGGTAGTGCCGACCGAAATAACGCCAGGAGGTGTCTTGAGCAGGCGTAAGCGCGCCGCTGGTCCTGTTCATGATCACACCCCCGTTCGGACGGTGGATCAGGAATCTTGCCTTCACGTTGATCGTTACTTCAGCCGACCGTCCTGCATAAGGGCCGAATGGCCCCTTCCCTGCGCCGCTGGTCCCGTACGCTTCCGCCTGGAACAGTTCACATCTTCCCCGCGACCACTCGGATGCGGTGGCCCAGCGCGCGTCCGAAGAGGGCTGTGAAGTGCGGGTGAAGGGGTGGCCAGTCGTCGAACCGGAAGCCTACGTGGGCGAAGGCGAAGTAGTCGCTGGTCCACTCCCAGTCGGGAAGCGGCGTGCGATGGGCGCAAGCCGGGCAGTCGAGATCAGCGGCGCCCGTGGTGTACCACGTGTCGATGGCCGCGCTGGACCAGGTGGAGGTGGCGTTCCGGCAGCGGGGGCAGATCGCGGAAGGGGAATCGCCCTGGCCGCCGCAGAAGACCGTACGACCCGTAACGACCCGCAGCTCGTCGCCGGGCTCCTCCTCCAACTCCTTGATCCGGGCACGCCAGTCCCAGGGAACCAGGTCGACGGCCTCTCGCCAGCGCGGCCCGGCCAGATGCACCACACCGTCCCGCCACTGCACCGGGCGGACGTACCCTTCCGCCTCCAGCCAGTTCCTGCCGCGCCGGCCCCACGCAACCGCCTCCTCAGCTGAGGCGTCCAGGTCCACGACGGTCTGCTGGTAGGTGCCCACTGCCTTCCCCCCTCGCACGGTGCAGTCGACTTTACTGACCGGAAAGGTGAGGTGGACCGAGGGTCACCTCGGACCGGGCTGGTCGAGCGGCCGGATCGTACGTGCCGTCAAGCTCCGGCGCGTCGTCCGTCTCGTTTCGCAGCGGCGATCACTGCGGTGACGCCGGCGGTCACGACGAGGGTTCCCATCATGACCATCCCCACGCCGACCATGAAGAGGCCGCTGGCATCGTCCGACCAGTCGTAGTAGGCGGCAATGGTCAGGCCTGCCGTGCTGCCGAGCACAGCGCCTGCGACGTGGCGTCGGGATGCCGCCCAGTACACCGGTATCAGCAGGGTCAGCCCCAGGCCGATCACCTGCCAAGCCTCGTACGGGCCGGTCGTCGTACCGTCAGGGTGCACGTCACGCTGCTGGTCCCAGCCCAGCCAGGCCGCCCATGCCGCTAGTGACATCCCAGCCAGCACGAGGATCGGCAACAGCTGGGGAACGGGTTTCATCAGTCCTTGGCGCATGTCCCAAGCGTCGCGGCTCACCGGATCAGCGACCAGAGCGGAAGTACTCAGCTCTGGCCGAGTACATGCGCGGAGCACACGTTCCAGTGATCGATACACCAACAGGTGCCCTGTTCTGTTCATCCTTCGGTAGGACGCGCTCGTACACGTGTCCGACTAAGTTCTCACGGGTTGGAAGATCGTTAAGACGGGGAGGGTGCATGACCAGCACACTCAAGAAGTTCGGAACTACCGCTTCGGCGATAGGTTTCCTGGCCGCGGGCGTGACGTTCGGCGTAGCGCCGTCGGCGCATGCGGCTGTCGGGCCGTCCGGCTGCAGTGCGTACGTGTCGCATACGAACGAGCATGTGGCCGTGGGCTGGTGCAGCTCGGGCAACGGCACGTGGAACGTCGAGGCCTGGTGCGGTGGACCGGGTGGCGCGCGGGGCCCCTACAAGGGCACTCCCGGTTACCGCACCCGCGGCGTGGAGAAGGCGGCAACGCTCAACTGCGGCTCCTCCGGTTTCCCGTACAACATGAAGGTCGTCGACAAGAAGGCCTGACCGGGGGACGTAAGGAAGCGATGGGGTTCCTGGGCGGGTGACCGCGTCAGGGTCCGTCATCGAGGCAGGGCCTCTCGGCAGCTCGGGGATGTGAAGTCCGTCCGAGCGCCGGGAGGCCCCAGTGGCGCGGTCTGCCGGCTGCCGTCCCCATGTCCGGCCCGGTCATCGGCCGATCATGCCGTCGGTCCCCGCCGGCAGCACCGGATGCACGAGGCAGATCGAATAGCTGATCGCTCCCGGGCCGGTCAGCCGGCGCGGTATCCGTCGGTGGCGCTGCGCCGGCCCGACGGCGAAGCCGAGAGTGTCGGCGACCGATGACAACGCCGCAGATGGGCGCAGGCCCCGCGTCTGCGGCATGGTCCGCCGGACGGGTCGACGCGCCTGGCCACGAAACGCATCACGACGGCGTCCCGCCGGGTGGTGCAGGGGTTCAAGACACCGGAATCCGCAGACCAGGGACTGTGGCTCCGCCCGATCGGGTGTCCAACTCGCCTTACCCGGACGCTTCGCGCGCTGTCACGACCACACAGACCGCCATGGGCCTGCAACCGGAACGCGTCGCGCTTGATCCCCCTGCACCACTTCGCGGGCCACGAAACGCATCACCGCGTCCACCTGGCGCCGGCAGAACTCCTCGAAGAGCCGCGGGTCGCGTACCGCCGCGGTGGGCCCGCCCCGTAACCGTTCAGCGGCCTCCCGCAGGGCGAGCAGGGTCTTCGGAGTTCAAACCCCGCGCGCGGTCAATGTGATGACCTTCACCCCGATGTGGCGGAAAGTGATGAATTCCTTACGCAAGGAGCACGTAAGGGACTGTACTCAGTCACGTGTGACCGCGGAGGTTTCAAGTGCGACCCTTCACCCTCAACTACGCCTACCGCAGTGGGCTTACGACCGTGGTGCCGCCGTACCGGTTCGACGCGGCACGGCAGCTGAACGTGCTTCCCGACGGCCGCCCGGCCGTCAGCGATCGGGAGCTCCTCCTGGCGGCCGGCACGACCACGTCCACCGCCGGTTCGGCGACGCACTTCGACGACTGAACGACCGGTGAACGTATGACCGTTTTGATCCTCACGTCCGAGGAGGACGTGACCGCCGACATGGTGGTGACCGAGCTGCACACGGCGGGGACACCCGTGATGCGGCTCGACCCTGCAGACCTCCCGGGCAAGGCCAAGCTCTCCGCCTCGTACGCCCACGGCGACTTCGACGGCCACCTGTCGGTGAACGGGCATGTGCTCAGCATGGGAGGCCTGCGCTCCGTCTGGGTGCGCAGGCCCGGCGAACCTGCCGCCCACGCGGCGCAACCGTCGGCCTGGCTGACCGCCGAGACCCGTCAGGCGCTGTTCGGAATGCTCCACTCCGCCTCCACGCGATGGATGAACCATCCGCGCAACGCCGAGCAGGCCCGCCTGAAACCATGGCAGTTGAGGATCGCCCACCTCAGCGGCTTCGCCGTACCGCCGACCGTCTTCACCACCGCACCGCGGCTGGCACAGCAGTTCGCGGAGGAACACGGGGAGGTGGTGGTGAAGTCCGCCTCCGGGCCGCCGCCCGACGATCCCGGGCTGGCCCTGCCCGCCACGCTGATCGGGCCCGACGCGGACTTCTCCGCCGTCGCGGCCGGTCCCGCCCTGCTGCAGAAGTACGTACCCAAACGTGCCGACATCCGTCTGACCTGCGTCGGCGCCCGGATGTTCGCCGCGCGGAAGAGGGCCGAGCCGGGGCAGGTCGACGGTCGCTACGGCGACACCGAGCACGCCTGGGAAGCGGTCCCGGTACCCGAACGCATAGGCAAGTCGGTGCACGAGTACGTCGCCCTCGGCGGACTGGCGTACGCCGCCTTCGACTTCGCCGAGGACGAGGACGGCATCTGGTGGTTCCTGGAGTGCAACCAGGGCGGCCAGTTCGGCTTCGTCGAACTGGAGACCGGACAGCCGATCGCGAAGGCCGTCGCGCAGTGGCTGTCACAGCCCAAGACGGATCGTTTCGCTCCCACGAGCCACTGGTGACGCAGGCCATGATCAGGTCATGTCCTCCCCGCCGGAACCGCCCCCCGACCTGTCCCCGGAACCGCCCGAGCTGCACCGACGCCTGCTGACCGACATCCTCGCCGTGGGCACGGACTACCCACTCGCGCTCACCGGCGGTTACGCGGCCCAGGCACACGGCCTCGTGGACCGTGTCAGCCAGGGCGTGGACGTCGCCACCGAGAACCCGGCGGGGATGGCGGACATCGCCGGCACGGTCCGGACCGGGCTGGAGGAACGCGGATGGGTCGTCCGGAGCCTGGAGACGGACCCGCTCTCCGCCCGGCTGATCGTCGCCGACCCGGCCCTCGGTGAGGCGTGCGAGGTCTACGTCTTCAAGGAGGTGCTCTGGCGCCCCCCGGTGCTCACGGAACTCGGCCTGACCCTCTCCTTCGAAGACCTCGTCGGCACCAGGGTCCGCGCCCTGGCCGACCGCGGCCTGGCCCGCGACCTCATCGACGTCCACGCCGCCTCGGAGCACTGGAGCCACCCCGAACTCGAGGAACTGGGGCGGCGCCACGCCCGCGACACGCTCGACCTGACCGACCTCCAGGCGCGCCTCACCGGCGCGGACTGGATCGACGACAGGGAGTTCACCGCCTACGGGCTCGACGACCGGGCCGTCGCGGAGCTCCGCAGGTGGGCGCAGGAATGGGCGGACGACATCGCAGAACGTCTCATCGAGTCGTCTCCTCCGGAGGAGGAGTGACGCTCAGCCCCAGCCAGGGAACCGCCCCCCGAAAGAGGTTCGTCATGACCGCCGAGAGCGAGCTGAGAGTACGTCTGCAGCGTGTCTTCCATGCACCGCGCACGGTCGTTTTCCGGGCGTTGACCGAACCGGAGGAACTCGCGAAGTGGTGGGGTCCTGCCGGGTTCGCCGTTCCGAGTGTGGAAAGCGACCTTCGGCCCGGCGGTGGCTATCGGATCGCGATGCAGCCTCCGGAGGGCGAGCTGTTCCACCTGGCGGGGGAATTCCTCGAGATCGACCCTCCGGAACGCCTGTCCTACACGTTCCGGTGGGAGGAGCCCGATCCCGAGGACCGGGAGACGGTGGTCGTGCTGTCGCTTCGCGACATCGGCCGTGAGCGGGCCGAGTTGGTTCTGGCCCAGGGCGACTTCGCCACCGAGCGGCGTCGCGTTCTTCACGAGGAGGGCTGGAGTCAGAGCCTCGACAAGCTCGAGGAGCTCCTGTCGGCGGCCGCGGCGGACTGAGATCCGCCCGCCGGAATCGCGCCACCAGTCACTCGGACATACATTCGAGATAGCGGCGCGGAGGTGAGTGCGATGACCAGGACGACCTTCCGCTGGACGCCCGAGACGGTCACGGCCGAGCCGTACTGCGCCCAGACGCCGGCAGCGGCGCTGGCCGAGCCGATCACACCCGTCGGCGCGTTCTTCGTACGCGACCACTTCGGGGTCCCGTACCTGGACCCACGTCGGTGGCGGCTGCGCGTCGGCGGGGCGGTGAGGGCCGCGTGCGACATCGGGTACGACGAGCTGCTGGCCATGGCCGGGCGGGAACTCGACGTCGTGCTGGAGTGCGCGGGCAACGGGCGCGGCCTGATGAGGCCCCGGCCGCCGGGGCTGCCGTGGGGAGACCGGGCGGTGGGCTGCGCGCGGTTCACGGGCGTGCCCTTCCGCACCGTCGCCGCGCGGGCCGGCGTCCGGCCCGACGTGGCGGAGTTCGTGTTCACCGGAGCCGACAGCGGCGAACTGCACGGGCGGTGGGTGGCCTTCGAACGCAGCCTCCCGATCGCGGAGGCCCTGCACCCCGACACCCTCCTGGCGACCGGCATGAACGGTGCGCCCCTGTCGCCCCAGCACGGTGCGCCCGTCCGGCTCGTCGTCCCCGGCCGGTACGGCGTCTCGGACGTGAAGTGGCTGATCGATGCGAGGGCCGTCGTCGAACCGTTCGCCGGCCCCCTCCAGACGGACGAGTACGTCTACCTGGACTCCCGCGGCACTCCCGACGGTCCGGTCACCGCGATCCGGGTGAAATCGATGATCACCGCGCCGGCCGCTGGGGCGACGCTGCGCCGGGGAGCCGCGATCGCCATCCGCGGGCGCGCGTGGTCGGGTGGCGGCGTACCCGTGGAGCGGGTCCAGGTGCGCATCGACGAGGGCAGCTGGCGGGATGCCACGCTCGAGCCGGCGACCGGCCCGTACGCATGGACCGCCTGGTCGCTGCCCTGGGCCCCGCTACGGGCCGGCCCGCACCGGCTGACCGCCCGCGCAACCGACACGGGCGGACACACCCAGCCGCTGCAGGCGCCGTGGAACCGGCAGGGATACGGCTGCAACCCGGCCCCGTGCGTGGAAGTGGAGGTGCTGTGACCGCGACGCGGCATCAGGCAGCACGCGGCATCAGGCAGCGACGCGGCATCGGGCGAGGGGCCCGCTCACCGCCCCTGTTCCACGTACTCCTTGAACTGCTCCAGATCGCTGCGTACGAGCCGTTCGATCGCGTTGGCCTGGGCGAATCCCTTCGGGCCGCCGAAGGTCTCCCTGACGGTGTCCGGGTCGTACTCGACGCGTGCCTGGACCCGGGTCTGGTTCCGGTCGATCTGCTGCAGCGAGAAGGAACCCGAGAGGTCGGGGGCGCCCGTGGTGTGCCACTCCATCACGCGTTCCCCTCTGCGGTCGGAGACCTCGGCGTCGAGTGCACGGGTCCGGCCGCCGGCCTCGACGTCGAGATGCGCTCGGCCCTGCGCCTCCGTACGGGCGCCGCGTACTCCGGCCACGAAGCGCGGATAGTTCTCCACGCGGTGGAGGCTGTCCCAGGCCTGGTCGATCGGGACCCCCACGTCGACGTGTTCTTCGAGGGTGCTCATGGCTCACCTCCACGCTCGGGCTCATGAGCCTGGGCTTCTGTCTCCAGTGTGCGCCCGGCACCCCCGGGCCGCTCTCCACGTCGCCGTCACCGGCACCGGCGGCATGAGCTGCCCTGCTCAGCGTGCGCGGGGCGCCGCTCCACCGGTCCGCCCGCTCTCGGATCCCGCCCGTCCGCCCCGGGACTCCGGGCGCCGCCCCGCGGCCCCCGCCCAGCCCTCCGACCGCAGCGTCCCGACCGTCTTCAGCAGGCGGTCGGCCGGGTCCCGCAGGCTGGGATGGGCCAGGACGGTGTTCCGCAGGCCGCGCACCGGTCTGCGCCACAGCCGGTGTGCCGCGGCCACCGGGTGAGGGCGGGTCGCGAAGCCCTCGCCCACCCGCAGCTCACGGGTCTTGAGCCAGTCCTTCCACTCCTTGTCGCCGCGCCCCAGGTCCATGAGCCGCACGCCCTCCCGGCCCGCGGCCTCCGCCATCCGCAGGTGCATGATCAGCCCGGGCGAGTAGTAGCGGAGTTCGGGGTCGTACGCGGTGAACCAGGCCCCGAACACCGTGCGCGACGTCGGCCCGAAGTGGGCGGCCACCGGCCGGTCACCGGCGTAGACGACGGACAGGACGCCGGTGAAGTGCTCCTCGCGGACCTGGAAGAGATGGTCCACCAGATCCACGATCCACGGGCGCGCGAACCGGTCCATCCGTCCGGTCCGGCGGTACTGGGCGGACTTCCAGTGCATGAGCGTGCGCAGCACCTTCGGGTCGCGCTCGTCGTAGACGAACCGCATCTCGCCCAGGTCCCGCCCCAGCCGGCGTTCCTTCTTCAGCGTCGTCTTGGCGATCCCCGGGTACGCGCGGCGCAGCCACTCCGCGTAGGTGGTGTCGCCGCCGTCCTTGAGGTCGATCACCGGCGAGGCGAACGTCCCCGTGACGTACCTGCCGAAGGGCTTCTGCTCCTCGACGAGATGGTCGAACTCGAACACCGACAGCCTGCAGGCCCGCAGCAGTTCCCCGGTGTCCCACGTGACCCCGGGGCGGTGCACCAGGGCCTGGCAGTCGGAGAGGCCGAGGCCGATGGCCCGGCCGACGCCGAAGGAGGTGCGCTCGTACGGGAAGAAGCCCACGGCCTCCCCGTCCTGGTGCAGCACCGCCACCCGCGCCCCGCCCCGGTACGTGCCGACGCCGGCCGCGAACTCCGGTGCCAGGAACGGGTTGGCGTAGTCGGGCGACTCGTCCATCGCCCGGTGCCAGGCCCGCCGCAGCGAGGCGCTCAGCTCCTGAGGTCTGTGGATCGTGATGTCTGTGCTCGTGGATCGCATGGGCGACCGCTCCCCCCTGTATCCCCCATGACGCGCCGTCCGCAGATCCGAACCGACGGTCAGGCTCAAACGTCGCGAAACAGCACGCACGCTGTCAAGGGTGCCTCAGGTAACGGAAGGGTGCGGATCGGCCACGATAATTCGGATGCGTGAACGAGCCGGGCCGGATAGCGTCCGGTGCGACGCCTCCCGATGCGCCGGGACCCGGTTACTTCCTGTCGAAAACACACACCGGTGCCCTTCTTGATCTCGGGAGGCGCTTTTGCCGCCAGGGGGACCACTGCATGACCCAGTTCAACCGTCAGCGGGCCAAGGCCGAGGCCAGGAGTGAGATCCACGCCGAGATACCGGGCTTGACCGCAGGCGGAGCGACTTCCTCGCTCTCCACCCACGGCCAGTGGATCGTCACGGCTTCCGGGCACGGCCGGCCGGCGGCTCTCCGCCTGCCGTACGCCACGAATCACCAGCGCGGCGGGTACGACCGGGGGCCCAAGTCCGAGCTCTTCGTGCTGGCCGTGGCCAACATGGTGGGCCACAACAGCTTCTACGAGAGCGCCGAGGCCCGCGACGAACGCTACGCGCGACTGGTCCGCCGGCTCGCCGTCAGCGATCCGGAGTGGACACTCGGTCTGCTGCGCTGGCTGCGCACCGAGGCGCACATGCGGACGGCGTCCGTGGTGGGCGCGGCCGAGTTCGTCCGGGGCCGGGTGGAGGCGGGGGCCGTCGGCTTCTCGCGGCAGGCCGTGGACGCCGTACTGCAACGGGCCGACGAGCCCGGGGAGTTGCTGGCGTACTGGACCTCCCGGTACGGGCGGAGGCTGCCGCAGCCCGTCAAGCGCGGGATCGCCGACGCCGTGCGCCGCCTCTACACCGGTCGCGCGCTGCTCAAGTACGACACCGGATCGCACGGCTTCCGCTTCGGCGACGTCATAGAGCTGACCCACCCCGCTCCGGCTCCCGAACGGCCTTGGCAGGGAGCGGTGTTCCAGTACGCCCTGGACCGGCGTCACCGTCCCGACCGGGCCGTACCTCCGGCCGCTGAACCGCTCCTCGCCGCGCACCGCGCGCTCATGGACGTACCGGTCGGCGAACGGTACGCGCTGGTCACCGGGCCGGGCGGGGCCGAGCGGCTGGCCGCGGCCGGGATGACCTGGGAGGCGCTGGCGGGATGGCTTCAGGGGCCGCTGGACGCCGCGGTGTGGGAGGCCGTGATCCCGTCGATGGGGCCGATGGCGCTCGTGCGCAACCTGCGCAACTTCGACCTCGCAGGGGTCAACGACCGGGTGGCCGCCGAGGTGGCCCGCCGGATCTCGGACCCGGCCGAGGTGGCGCGTTCCCGCCAGTTCCCCTTCCGCTACCTGGCCGCCCACCGCAACGTGCCGTCGCGGCGCTGGGAGGACGCTCTGGAGACGGCCCTCGGGCACTCCCTCGCCAACGTGCCCGCACTGCCTGGGCGGACGCTGATCCTGGTGGACCGGTCGGGCTCGATGTTCGACCTGCCCAGTGCCATGACCCAGCTCAACCGGGCCGACTCCGCGGCCGTCTTCGGCACCGCGCTGGCGCTGCGGGCCGAGCGGGCCGACCTCGTGGAGTTCGGCAGCCACAGCCTGCCGATCGCGCTGGAGCCCGGCGAGTCCGTCCTGCGGGCGCTGGACCGGTTCCACGGCCTCGGGGGCACGGACACCGCGGGAGCGCTCATCCGGCACTACGCGCAGCACGACCGGGTCGTCCTCGTCACCGACGAACAGGCCAACATGAGGCCCTGGATCAAGCCGCTCCACGTGGTCCCGGCACACGTCCCCGTCTACACCTGGAACCTGGCCGGCTACGCCAAGGGGCACAACGCCCCCGGCCCCCGCCGGTACACCTTCGGCGGTCTCGGCGACGCGGCGTTCCGCCTGATCCCGCTGCTGGAGTCCGGAGAGAGCGCGCGGTGGCCGTGGGAGGCGAGTACGAGCAGCAACTCGGTGTGAGGTGTTACGCCGGGCCGCCGCCCGCGGCCGTCGCATGGGCACGCCGTACGGGAAGCATCGTCGGGACCGGTTCGTTCGCGAGGAAGTCGAGGATGATCCGGTTGACCTCGGCCGGCTTCTCCATCGGCAGTGCGTGGGAGGTTCCGGGGACGACGGCCAGTTCGGAGTCGGGGATCGCGCGATAGAGATCAATTGTGTGTTCGAGCGTCATCATGTCGTCGTCGCCGACCAGGACGAGCGTGGGCGTGCTGATGCGGGCCAGATCCTCCGGGGGAATCGTCGGCTGCGTGGAGAACATCTCGAACATCTTGCCCGCCACGACCCGCCAGTGGTCGGGACCGTCGGGCGTGACCGCTGCGTACATCTCGCGGAACGGCACCAGATCGGGAGAGTCCGGGGTCAAGTGGCCGAGCAGCGCGGGATCGGCCACGATCTCCGGGGTCGGGCGGAAGTTGGCTCCCATGGCCACGACCTTCCGGACCAGGTCCGGGCGGGCGATGGCGACGAGCAGGGCGACGATCCCGCCGTCGCTCCAGCCGACGAGGTGGGCGGGGCCGCCGACGACCGAGTCGAGGAAGCGGACGGTGTCGTCGGCCATGACCTGGTAGGAGAGCGGCCCGTCGGTGTCGGGTGTGTGCCCGTGTGCGCGGCGCTCCGGGAGGTACACGCGGTACTTCGCCACGAGGTCGGGGCGCTGGGCGCCCCACGTCTCGTTCGTGCAGAAGCCGCCGTGCAGGAGGAGCAACGGGTCGCCGTCGCCCTCGGCCTCGTACCAGGTCCTGACGCCGGAGAGCTCCACGTATTCGCCCATGGTCCAGTCTCTGCCGACCGCTGGACAGGCTGCAACGCGACGGGGCGCCGGGCAGTGGCCGCTCGGCGCCCGCGTCCGCCGTCACAGGGGGCGCGTGCGGATCGTCAGGGTCGTCTCCAGGGTCCTTTCCGTGTCGGGGTCCAGAAGCTTGGCCGGGGCCGGCGGGCGGGGGCCGACCCGGTGGCGGCCGTGGGCGGGCGGCGCCTGCGCGGAGGGTTCACGGGTGTGCCAGGCGTCCGACTTGATCTTCGTGATGGACCAGTACTTTGCCGGGTACACGACGAAGAACATCATCAGCGTGTAGCAGGGCACCAGCAGCGGAGCCGCCAGGCGTTCGGCAAAGCTCAGGCCCGGTCTCAGGATCGCGTAGAAGAGCGTCTCGGCCAGCATGAACACGGCGGCCGTCGCGAAGGCGTGGGGCAGGAAGTCCGCGCTTCCGGTGCGCCAGACGTTGGCGGCGAGGCCGAGATACAGCACGGGCAGCAGGGCTTCCGTGCAGACCTCGATCAGCCGGGTCGCCAGGGAGGCCGTGGGCAGGTTGGTCAGTTCCCAGGGGATGAACCGCCAGCCCGACTTGCCCCAGCGCAGGCGCTGCCGGTAGGTGCCCTTGACGGTGTCGGGCATGTCGGTGGTGACGTAGGCGCGCGGCACGGAGACCACCCGGCCGCGCATCAGGGCGTAGTCGCACAGCTGGCGGTCGTCGCCGTCCTTTCCGGAGGCCAGGTAGTGGCCGAGGTTGTCGAAGAGTACGGGCGCCCGGTACATCGACAGCGCCCCCGAGGTGGGGTTGACGACCCCGAGGGCGGAGCGCAGCCCGCGGCTGAGCACGCAGAAGATGAAGAGGTTGAGGTCGGACAGGCGGGCGAGCAGGCTCGCGTGCCGGTTGCGCACCAGGACGGTCCCCGTGCAGGCCTGGACCCGCCTGTCGTTCATGACCCGGAGCATCTGCCATACGGCGTCCTTGTGGACCTCGGAGTCCGAGTCGACGGTCAGCACGTAGTCGAAGGACTGGCCGTTTCGCCGTATGTGCTCGATCGCCGTGGCCTGGGCGGCCCGTTTGCCGCCGTTGGGCCGGCGGTGCCAGGTGACGAGCGGGTGGTCGAAGGGCACCACGGGGACGGTCGATCCGTCGTCGACGACGTGGATCGCCGCCACCGGCCGGGACTGGTCGATCAGGGAGCGGACCGTGGCGTGCAGGCCCTCCATGTTCTCTTCGTTGTACGAAGGGATGATGGCGACGACGCTTCCCGGGGCCGCGCGCTTGTAGCGACTGCGCAGGGGGAACGCGGCGAGGGCCATGTACAGCAGGACCGACGCCGTGAGCAGGATGTAGTAGATCCCGAGGAAGACACCGGAGACGTGATTGACGGAATGGGTCGCGGCGGCCCAGGCGGCCACCGCTCCCATCACCATCACGGTGGCCGCCGTCTGCAGTGCCTTGCGTAAGGACCTGGGACGCTCAGCCGGCATACCGCTTGTTCCTGGTGGCGTAGCGGTAGGCGAGTCCTCCGGCGACGATCAGGGCCACTGCGGCGGCCGCCACGAGGCTGATGGATGCCGAGACACCCAGAATGGTGAAGCCGACACCGGTCTGCGCCAGAGTCCCTTTTCCGTACATGGGTCGTCGTGTCCTTTCGGTTCGTCGGGTGGTGCGGGAACGCGGGCAGCCGGAATGACAAAGCGATGTTCACACTTCCCCCGCAATTCGCCCCCAAGGCTTCAACAACTCCCGTGACGCACGAAAGCACTGTTGCCGTTTCGCGACATTCGAGCGGTAGTGCGTAAAAAGGTGCGCGCCCCCTACGCACGACGGGCGCCGGCCGTGGGCTCACCGCGGCAGCTGCGTGGCCTGTGCCGTCGTCCGCCTGTCTGCCACCGCCAGGACGAGCGTCACCCCGGCCGACGCCGCCGCCGTCGCGGTCATCGCCGTGGCGGTCATCGCCGTGGCGGGCGAGGTGAGTTGGGCCGCCGTTCCCGCCAGGGCGGCGCCGACGCCCTGCATGGTCAGCATCCCGGCCGAGTGCAACCCCAGTGCGTGGCCGCTCAGTTCGTCCGGGGTGAGGGCGATCAGCCGCTCCTGCTGGACCAGGCTCGCGGCGAAGCCGACGGAAGCCAGCGCCGCGCAGACGGCGGCGACCGGCAGCGCCGGGTGCAGCGCGAAGAGCGTGTACGGCGCGGCCAGGAGCAGCAGGGGCGTGGCGAGACGGGGGCGCAGGGCGGACGGGAGCAGACGGCCCACGGTCACGTCCCCGGCCAGCATGCCCAGCGTCGCGCACGCGAAGAGCGCGCCCGCGGCACCGGGGTCGTACGACACGAACAGGGACTCGCAGCCGACCACCAGGCCGTTGGGGATCCACGGGCCGAGGAGGACGAGGCGGCGCGGGCGGGACGACCACAGCAGGGCGTTGGTGCGCCAGGTCGCCGCGACCGACGGACGGCCGGCCGCGCGGGGCGGGCGGGGCGTCAGACCCAGACGAAGGCCCGCGGACGCGATCGCGTAGAGCAGCGTCGCGAGCAGCAGCGTGGTGCGCGGGGAGAGGACGGTCACCAGGACGCCACCCGTCGCATACCCGGCGATCTGCATGAGCCCGGCCCCGCATGAGCACGACCCAGCTGGTCGCCGTGACCGGGCAGGGGCTCGGGCCGGTCGGACGGCATCTGCGGGTGCTGCTGGACGCGGGGCTGGTGGAGCGGCGGCGGGCGGGGCGGTCGGTGCTGTACGTGCGGACGGCGGCGGCGGGGGACGTGCTGGTGGAGGCGTCCGGGGGTGCGACGGTGGCGGCGTCGGGGGGTGTGACGGTGACGGCGTCCGGGGGTGTGACGGTGGCCGCGTCCGGGGGTGCGACGGTGACGGCCGGGAGTGAGGCGGAGGCCGGGGTGGGGTGTTCCGGGGGCCGGGAGGCCGCAAGGAGGGCTTCATCCGCCGGCGTTAGCATCCGCTCATGACTACAGATGCCAGTGCCTCTCCCCTCGACGTCGACATCGATGCCCTCCAGGGCGGTTCCGCGGGCCTCTCGCAGTACGCGGGCAAGGCCGTGCTCATCGTGAACGTGGCCTCCAAGTGCGGGCTGACCCCGCAGTACTCCGGGCTGGAACGGCTCCACGAGCGCTACACCGCGCAGGGCTTCACCGTGCTCGGCGTGCCGTGCAACCAGTTCCTCGGGCAGGAGCCCGGCAACGCCGAGGAGATCGCCGAGTTCTGCTCGGCCACGTACGGCGTGACCTTCCCGATGACCGAGAAGGTCGAGGTGAACGGGGAGGGCCGGCACGCGCTGTACGAGCGGCTCGTCGGCTTCGCGGACGCCGAGGGACACAGCGGGGACATCCGCTGGAACTTCGAGAAGTTCCTGATCGGGCGGGACGGCTCGGTCGTCGCCCGCTTCTCGCCGCAGACGGAGCCGGAGGCGGCGGAGATCGTGGCCGCGGTGGAGGCCCAGCTGGCGGGTTGACCTTGCCCTTGGGTCAAGGGTGAGCGTCCTTGTCACCGGGCGGAGGAGCCGCCCGGTGACGGAGGATGACGGGGTGGACGACGAGCTGCTCACCATCGGGGCGTTCGCCGCGCGGGCCCGGCTTTCGGCCAAGGCCCTGCGGCTGTACGACCGTCTCGGACTGCTGGCCCCGGCGCACGTCGACGAGGTCAGCGGCTACCGCTACTACCGGGCCCGCCAGGTGGAACGCGCGCGGCTCGTGGCGATGCTGCGCCGGCTGGACATGCCGCTCGCGCGGATCGCCGAGGTGGTCGAGGCGCGGGACGGCGGCGAGGCGGCCGACCGGATCGCGGCGTACTGGGCGGACGTCGAGACGCGGGTGGCGGGGCAGCGGACGCTCGCCGAGTACCTCCGTGGACGGTTGTCCGGGAGGAGCACCGAGATGTACGGGAAGTTCGTGGTCGAGACGGTCGACGTGCCCGAGCAGGTGATGATCACCGAGACGCGGCACACGCTGGCGGACGAGTTGCCGGCGTGGATCGGGGCGTCGCTGGGGCGGTTGGAGGAGGCTGCGCGGGAGTGCGGGGGCACGGTCGCCGCGCCGTACGTCGTGTACCACTCCGAGGTGTCGATGGAGAGCGACGGGCCCGCGGAGGCGTGCGTGCCCGTCGCCGACGAGGCGGCTGCTCGGGCCTGGCTGGAGCGGCAGCGTGGGCGGGGATGGGAGACGGGGGTGCGGGTGGAGCCGGCTCGGCGTCTCGCGTACACGCGGATCACGAAGGCTCAGGTGGCTCATCCGCAGATCCTTGCGGCGTTCGAGGCGGTGGAGGAGTGGATCCGGGGGGAGGGGCTGTCGTACGACGGGCCGTGCAGGGAGGTGTACTTCGCGGAGTGGGATGCGGCCGGGGCGGAGGATGCGGTGTGTGATGTGGCGTTTCCGGTGCGGGGGCCTGCCGGCGGCTAGGGCGGGGTTGGTGCGGGCTCCGGCGTGCGGGTCGGCGCAGAGGTGCCCGTGTTGGGGTGGACGCGGGGTGGGTCGCGCAACCCGGCGCTGACGGGGTGCCGCCCGCGCCCACCCGTGCCGCCCCAGGCGGCACGCGTGCCCGCGGACCGACGCGGGGGCTGAGCGCCGTAGGCGCCCGCGGACCAACGCGTGAGCCCGGCGCCGTACGCACCCGCGGATCAACGCGGGGCCGGGCGTCGTACGCGCCCGCGGGCTGACGGAGTCGCGTTGCACAAGCCGAGCCCCCTCGGCAAGGACGGCGGGCTGGTCGAGAGGGCTCCTTTGCGGTGCTTGTGCAGTTGTCGATTCCCCTACGCCTTGACCGATGCCACGAAGGCGTTCCAGGCGTCGGTGGGGAAGGCCAGCGTGGGGCCCTCGGGGACCTTGGAGTCGCGTACGGCCAGCGCGGCCGTGGACGGGGACTTGACCTCGACGCATGCTCCGTTGCCCGTGGAGTAGGAAGACTTCGTCCACGTTTCCGTGGCGCCCTGCAGGATTGCCATGTTTGCTCCGGTGGCGAGTTGCTGAGTTGCTGACGCCGCACCACCGGCCCCATCGGGCTTCGCGGTACGGATCGCGCCAACGTTTTTGATCGTTGGCGTGATCGACGCTACTCGCCGACCCCTTCATTCGGAGCACGCATTCACTCGACCGGATGGCATATTCCAGGTGAGTCTTCCAGTCAAGCGCATCAGGGGTGTAAGATCCCGCCCGCTCAACCGACTTGGGCTCAGCGTGCGTACTCCTTCGCGACATCCTCGATGAGCTGACGCGACTGATCCACGTTCAGCGCCTGGGCCCTCAAGTGCTCGTACATCACCGTGTACTTCTGCACATCGTGCGCCTTCTCCAGGTACAGGTCGCTGGTGACGCCCTCGATGTACACCACGCTCGAGTCGGCCGCGTCGGCGAACTCCAGGATCGCGTACTGGCCGTTGATCCCCGGATGCGCCCCCACCTCGAACGGCAGCACCTGCACCGTGATGTGCGGAAGCCGGGTGATCTCGACGAGATG
Source organism: Streptomyces sp. HUAS ZL42 (assembly GCF_040782645.1). GTDB lineage: Bacteria > Actinomycetota > Actinomycetes > Streptomycetales > Streptomycetaceae > Streptomyces. The sequence continues at coordinate 5,473,918 of NZ_CP160403.1, read as the reverse complement.
CTCCAGCTGCTCACGCATGACCTGCCGGCTCCCCACCACCCGGCGCAGGGACGCCTCGTCCAGCACCGCCCACAGCCGAAGCGGGTTGTTCTCCGTGCCGATCCGTTCCTGCCTGCGGATACGCACCTCGACCCGCTTGTCGATCTCCGCCGCCGAGGTCTCGGGCAACGCCCCCTGAATGATGGCTTCGGCGTACGGCCGCGTCTGCAGCAGCCCGCTGACGATCTGGGGCTCGTAGACCCGCAGTGACTCCGCGTCGGTCTCCAGGCCGATGTACACGCTGTAGGGAATGTCCCCGAAAGCGTGCCACCAGCCCTGCTGGCGCGAGTCCTTCGCCATCTGCATCAGCGACTCGACGATGCGCTGGTCCTCGACCTCGTACACTCCGCACAGGTCACGGACGTCGCGTTGGCTGATGCTGCGCCGGCCGTTCTCGAGGCGGCTGATCTTCGACTGTGACACCAGCAGCCGCTCGGCCACCTCCTCGGCCGTCATGCCCTTGAGCTCACGGAGCCGGCGCAGCTCCTGGCCCAGCCGGCGTCGCCTGACAGTGGGGTTGACATTGGACGCCACGGGACGTGCACCTCCGGCCGCATGTCTTGCATGCCTCTACTTTGCGTATCTGCTGTTGAGCAGATTGCCACCAAGGTGCTTACTACCGCTGGGAAACGTTGGATATGCGGCAGGTACGCGCCAGTTCGGGGCACGGTGGCCGAATGCGGGCGGTTGCGCCGGGGTGTCCGTACATGCGTCCGCGCGGGGCGGTGGGCGTACGCCGTGCCAGGCGTACCGTTCCACCACCCCGCGCGGCCGCGCGGCTCCCGAACGGGTCTTGCTGTCGTGGGACTCCGGCTCAGTGGGCCACGACGCGCGCCATGGATCCGCGGCGCGGTTGCACCGGAACGCCACGAGCGGGTTCCGATGCCGGCCTGGCTCCGGGGGCCGGACGGCCTGCCGTCGCCTGGCTGCGGCGCGGTTGGGCCGCCGCACCGTTCTGGACGTCCATCACGGCGTGCGCGACGAGACCGCCCATGGGGTCGTGCCTGATCAGATCGCGCAACCGGGAGCGGGACGACCGTCCCTCGTTGCCCGGGTACAGGTGCTTGCCGAGACCCACCGCGTGCGCGAGGGCGGCGAGCGCCGCGGTCCGCGGGTCCGGCGGCACGCCGGTGCGGATCGCGGAATCCAGCCGGGCCCTGATCTCCCGGCTGATTTCGGTGTCCGTCGCCTGGTAGCGAGTCGTCGGCAGCACTCCGCACATCTGGCCCGGTACGGCAGCAACCATGCCGCACCGCTCGAGATGCGAGAGGTAGGTCTGACGGAGCCCCAGCCGGGGCCCGCCGATCCAGTGAACAGCCCGTACGGGAGCGCCGCGCCTGCGCAGCAACTCCAACGCACAGTCCAAAGTTGGATCTCCAGTCGGCCGTGGTGCCACCACGGCGATACGATCCCCGTCTGGGGCTATCCGTCCGGCCAGCGCCAGCTCCACTAGCTGTGCTCCGGCCAGACCGAGGTCGAGCGACTGCGGCTGCGCAGTGGTACCCGTGGCCGGGTCCAGTGCCAGCAGCAGAAGCTCCTCCGGAAGTGTTCTGCGGCTCCTGCCCATCCATGCCTCCCCGCGTGGATGAAAGACAGGGTGACCCCTCTCACATTGGTCTGTCGAGGGTGCGTGACCTCTTTGTGAGGGAACCGGCAGGTATGTCGTTCTCGTCTACCGCAGGAGCCAAGCCCTCACACAGGACACTGGTACATGGTTCGGACAGCGCCATGGGCGGGGTTCCGGGCGACGGTTCACGGTTGGTTCGGTAGCGCGCGGAGGCGCGCGCGGCGCATGAAGGAGGCATCGGTGGCGGGCGAGTCCCCCGACAGGTCGAAGCAGCGCGAGTCGTCGGCAGAACCGACGTCGGGGAGCGCGGGTCCGGTTCCCGAGGCCAGGGGCGAGGTGCGCGATCCTCGTCTGGCGGTGAAGCGGGAGGGCGAGCAGTCGTCGTCCGCGTCGCGCAGGGGCGTGGACACGGCGACGCAGGTGCTCTCGATCCGGACGCTGACCGAGGAACGCGAACAGGCCGAGGAGCCCGCTCAGGCGGACGCAGGGGACTCCCGGGGCCCCGAGGACGCCCAGGACGCCGTGAAGCCCTCCGACGCGGAGGAAACACCGGAGAAGGCTGAGAAGGCCCCCGCCACCGCCAAGCCCGACCCGGCGGACGACGCCCGCCTGCGCGCGGCCGTGGCGGCCTGGGTGAGCACCGCGGCCGAGAAGGCGCCGGAGAAGGACGCCGGGCAGACCGTGGAGGACGCGAAGCCGGCCGCGAAGGACGCGGACACCGACACCGACTCGGCCCCGGCGGACTCGAAGCAGGACGCTGAGCCGGCCGCGGTGGACTCGAGGACGAACACCGGGCAGACCGCGGTGGACTCGGAGACCGAGACGGAAACGGCCTCGCAGGACTCGCAGAGCGACGCCGCGAAGACCACGCAGGGCTCCGACACGGACACGGAGGCCGCCGCAGAGGACTCCAAGACCGAGACGAAACCGGCCTCGCAGGACTCGCAGAGCGACGCCGCGAAGACCACGCAGGGCTCCGACACGGACACGGAGGCCGCCGCAGAGGACTCCAAGACCGAGACGAAACCGGCCTCGCAGGACTCACAGAGCTCTGACACGGACACGGAACCCGCCGCAGAGGGCTCGAAGACCGAGACGGAAACGACCTCGCAGGACTCACAGAGCGACGCCGCGAAGACCACGCACAGCTCCGACACGGACACGGAACCCGCCGCGGAGGAGTCGGACGGGGACGCCGGCTCGGCCCCGGAGGACTCGGAGACGGACAACGGGCCCGAGTCCGCCGCAGGCGACAGGACCACTGGCGCGGACCCGCAGGCCGCCGACGGCGAGGACGCCCCACAGGGGCCACCCGCACCCGACGACGAAAGCAGCACGGGTGGTGCGGGTGGGAACGAACCGGCCGAAGGCGAAGCCGAGGACGCCCACCCCGTCGACCAGCCCACCGCCGTCTTCAAGGCCCCCCGCCCCGCGAAGCCCGCCGTCGACCAGCCCACCACCATGCTGAAGCTGGGCGGCGCCACCAAGCCCCCCCAGGACAAGGCCCCGCAGGACAAGGCCCCCCAGGACAAGGCCCCGCAGGACAGGGCACCCAAGCCCGGAGCTCCCGCCGCTCCCGACGTTCCCGCAGCGGAGCGCACCAGCAGGTTCGTCGCGCTGAAGCCCCTCGACGACCCGTCGCCCCGCGCGCCGAAGCCGGCCGAAGCCACCGCCGCCATCCCGCAGGTCGGCCCGGAGCGCACCGCTCAGCAGCCGCTCCCGCCGAAGCCCCCGCTGGACCTGCTGGCGGAGCTGACCAACACGCCGCCGCCCCCGCCGACGCCCCTGCGGACCCTGGCCCGGCGCATCAAGATCTGGACCCCCCTGGTCATCCTGCTCGCGATCGTGTTTGCGATCGCGCAGGCCGTACGCCCCCTCCCCGCCCCCGCGCTCACCCTCACCGCCGACGACTCGTACACGTTCGACGGCGCCAAGGTCGACCTGCCCTGGCCGAGCGAGGGCCAGGGCTGGATGGACGTCAACGGCATCGGCACGATGGGCAGCTTCGGCAAGCAGACGCCGGTGGCCATCGGCTCCGTGGCCAAGGCCATGACCGCGTACGTCGTGCTGAAGGACCACCCGCTGAAGCCGGGTGAGGAGGGTCCGAGCATCACCGTCGACGCGACCGCCGAGAAGGAGGGCGGTTACTACAAGGACGGCGAGTCCACCCTCTACACGGTCAAGGAGAACGACAAGCTCACCGAGAAGCAGGCGCTGTCGGCGATCATGATCCCGTCCGCCAACAACATCGCGCGGCTGCTGGCCCGCTGGGACGCGGGCACCGAGGCGGCGTTCATCAAGAAGATGAACGACACCGCCAAGGAGCTCGGGATGACGAACACGACGTACACCGACGCGTCCGGTCTGAAGGAGACCACCGTCTCCACCGCGCAGGACCAGGTGAAGCTGGGCAACGAGCTGGTGAAGATCCAGGCCCTGATGGACATCACCAAGCTGCCGGAGTGGATCGACCCGTCCGGCATGAAGCACCGCAACTACAACACGCTCGTCCCCTACAACAACGCCCTCGGCATCAAGACCGGCAGCACCACCAAGGCCGGCGGCAACCTGCTGTTCGCCGCGACCAAGGAGGTCGGCGGTCAGACCGTCACGCTGATCGGCGCGATCCTCGGCCAGCACACCATTCCGATCATCGACACGGTCAACGCCGTCAGCAAGACCGCGCTGCTCGCCGCGCAGGACGCGATCACTTCGGCGAAGATCCTGAAGAAGGGCGACGTCGTCGGCTACGTGGACGACAAGCTCGGCGGCCACACCCCCGTCGTGGTCACCAAGGACGTGGCGGCGGTCGGCTGGGCCGGGCTCGAGGTGAAGCTGTCGTTCGAGGCGGACGAGCTGCCGCACTCCGCCGCGTCCGGCACCAAGGTGGGCACGCTCACCGTCGGCGACGGCACCAACGGCGCCGTGCAGGTCCCGGTAGCGCTGGAGAAGGATCTGCTCGAGCCGGGCTTCACGGACAAGCTGACCCGCGTCTCCTGACGCCTGCGTCGAGTCCGTACGCACGCACCCCGCCGGCGGAGCTCCGCGAGGGTTCCCCCCGGCGGGGTGCGTGCTAGCGTCACGAATCGGGACAGGTGGCCGGTCGCTCGGGAAGCGGCCGTGAAGCGTGAGCGAACGGGACGCGGCCAAGAACAGAAAACGGGACACGGGGAGAGTGCCTTCAGGTGGCCACTGCGGAGCCGACACGCGCCGACGACACCGGTCCGGGCCCGGACACCGGCCCGCGAATACGGCTGCCCGCGGGGCCCAGAGGCGACGACCACGGGACCGACGGCACTGACCACCCGGACGGCGCATCCAGACTCGCCGGTGTCCTCGCCGCCCCGCGCGCGTGGACCCGGCATCATCCCGTCCTCTTCGCCACCGGCCTCGCCGGCGCGCTCCACGTCGTCTGGTTCTTCACGTTCGCGAACAGTGGTGGCGATCTCGCGGCGCAGGACGCCTGGGCCGAGTTCGTCGGCCGGTACCCGGACTCGGCGTACAACCTGGCCTGGTACGGCGGTATGCACCCGGTGTCGTACAGCATGGTGTCGCCGTACCTGATGTCGGTGCTGGGCGTCCGTACGACGATGATGATCGCGGGGACGATCTCCGCTGCCCTGCTGACGCTGGTGCTGGTGCGCAGCCGTCCGGTAAGGGATCCCGTGTGGCCGGCGCTGGCGGGCGTCTTCGCGTTCCTCTGCAACGCGGTGTCGGGGCGTGTGACGTACGGCCTGGGCACGATGTTCGCGCTCGCGGCGGTGGCGGTCGTCTTCTGCTGGCCGCACCGCTGGCGCCACAAGCGGTGGGCGAAGGCGCTGTGCGCGGCGCCGCTCGCCGCGCTCGCCACGATGTCGTCGCCGGTCGCGGGCCTGTTCGTGGGCCTGGTGGCCGTCGCGCTGTTCCTCCAGAAGCGGCGTCCGGGCGCATGGGCGCTGGGGCTGGGCCCGACCGCGGTCGTCGCGGTGTCCGCCTTGATGTTCCCCTTCTCCGGAACCCAGCCGATGTCCTTCGGCTCGGCGATACTGCCGCTGCTGTTCTCGGCCGTCGTCTTCGCCGTCGTACCGCGCGACTGGAAGACCGTACGGATCACGGCGGCGGTGTACGGCCTTGCGGTCCTGGGGGTGTGGATCGTCAGCTCCCAGATCGGTTCCAACATCACACGGCTCGCGATGTTGTTCGCCGGTGTGGTGCTCACGGCCGCGCTGCCGTTCGCCGTGCCGCGCAGCCGCAAGTGGTACGCGATCGTGCTGTCCCTGGTCGCGTTCGGCACCTGGATCGGCTTCAAGTCGGTCGACGACGTCGTCCATACGACCCCGGCGGCGTCCTGGGCGCGCGAGCTGGCTCCGCTCGTCAACGAACTGCAGGAGGTCGGCGCGGAGAAGGGCCGCGTCGAGGTCGTACCGGCCCGCTCCCACCGCGAGGCCTCCGCGCTCTCCCCCTACGTCAACCTGGCCCGCGGCTGGAACCGCCAGGCCGACATGGAGCGCAACCCGCTCTTCTACGACGACACGCTCAACTCGGCGAACTACCACGAGTGGCTCAAGCGGTGGGCCGTGCACTTCGTCGTGCTGCCCAAGGACGAGCCGGACGGCGACGGTGGACAGCGGGAGCGGGAGCTGGTCCAGCGGGGCATGCCGTATCTGAAGCAGATCTGGGGCGACGCGAACTGGCAGCTGTTCCGGGTGACCGATCCGACGCCGCTCGCCGAGCCGAACGCGGTCGTCGAGCGGCTCGGGCAGACCGAGGTGACGATGGATGTGAGCGAGCCGGGACGGATCCTCGTCCGCATCCCGTACTCGCCGTGGCTGAGCATCGTCGACGCGGAGGGCAAGAAGCTGGACCCGCCGCGGGAGACGGACGAGTCCAAGGAGCGGGCCGAGGGCACGCCGAAGACGTACGAGAACCTGAACGGGTGTCTGTTCGAGACGGAGGAGGATGCGAAGGGGGACAAGTGGACGATGCTGGTCGCTCCGCGGGCGGGGACGTATCGGTTGGCGGCGCCGTATGGCGTGCCTCGGGGGACTCCTTGCCCTGATGAGCTGCGGTGATCGTCGGTCGGTGCGGGTGACTCGGTCGGCTGTGAAGTCACCCGCCCGGACTCGGTTGGATGAGGGGGACTTGGCGCGTCACCTCAGCTCCGCCACATAGCGGTCCGTTCCCGGGATCGTCGGGATGAACGGGGCCACCAGTTCCACCTTTCCCAGCCCCGACTCCTCGACCTCCCGGCCCAGGTCCGTGAAGTGGGACTCCCAGCACTCCCTCGGATCCGCCTCCAGGAACCAGAGCAGCGTGAGGCGGGTGTCCACGCCCTCCACCTGCTTGACGTACGTCATGCGGTCGCCGGGGAGGGGGGTCGGGCGGAACACCGTGACCATGGCGGCAGGTGAGCCCGCGACGCGCTTCGGGAGGTGGCGGGAGCGGAGCCACTCGAGGAGTTGCGTGCGCTGTTCGGGAGAGTCCGCGTCGAGCACCTCCACCACCAGGCCCGCGTACGGGTGGTCGAGGGCGTGGAAGTCCCGCGGGCCCGCCGCGCCGTCCCGGTAGACCGTCGTCTCGTGGTCCTGGAACGCCGTGAAGACGTGGGTACGGTCCTGGTAGACGCGGGCGTCGCGGTTGAGGCGCTTGTTGATGGCGACGGTCCACTTCATGTGGTCGGCGTACCGGCCGGCCGTGATCCAGTACGTGGAGATGTAACAGCCGGCGGTCACGGGCTGGGCTATCGCCGACTTCTCCGGGTAGCGCAGGAGTTGGAGGTCGCGGGTGGCGACCCAGCGGCGGCCCGCGTACATCCAGGGCATGGCCATCGCGCCGGCGTAGTAGTGGTCGTCCTCGTACCAGCGGTTGTAGGCGTACTCGTGGCCCAGGTGCGGCTCCACCATGGTGATCAGGGCGTGGCCGGGGCGGACACCGTACGGGCCCACGGCGGCCAGCTCGGCGTAGACCTCGCTGCGCGTGTCGTCGTCGGTCGGCATGAGCGCTCCCCTTTCTCTTCCTTCCTCCTGCGGTCGCCCATACTCTGACGCTCCGTCAGATAATGCGCCAGCCCTGAGGCCGGGGAGGGATCCGATGTCACTGCTCGCGGGCAAGACCGTCGTCGTATCGGGGGTCGGGGCCGGGCTCGGCCACCGGGTCGCGGCCGCCGTCGTACGGGACGGAGGGAATGCCGTGCTCGGGGCCCGGACCGAGGCCAACCTCGCCAAGAGTGCCGCCGAGATCGATCCGGACGGGGCGCGCACGGCGTACCGGGCGACCGACATCACCGACGAGGGGCAGTGCGAGGCGCTGGCGGGGCTGGCGCGGGAGCGGTTCGGGGGTATCGACGCCGTGGTGCATGTGGCGGCGTGGGACTCCTACTTCGGCGGGCTCGCGGACGCCGACTTCGCGACCTGGCAGTCCGTGATCGACGTCAATCTGCTGGGGACGCTGCGGATGACACGGGCCTGCCTGCCGGCGTTGAAGGTGTGCGGGGGGTCGGTCGTCTTCATCGGGACCCAGTCGGCGGTCGCCGCGCCCTCGCAGGTGCGGCAGGCGGCATACGCGGCCTCCAAAGGGGCGCTGACGAGCGCGATGTACTCGCTGGCGCGGGAGCTCGGGCCGCACCGGATCCGGGTCAACACCGTGCTGCCGGGGTGGATGTGGGGGCCGCCGGTCCAGGCGTATGTGCAGTTCAGCGCGCAGACGGAGGGGGTGCCGGAGGGTGAGGTGCTGGGGCGGCTCACCGAGCGGATGGCCCTGCCGGATCTGGCCACGGACGGGGATGTCGCGGATGCGGCGGTGTTCCTCGCCTCGGACCGGGCGCGCGCCATCACCGGGCAGTCGCTGCTGGTGAACGCCGGGGAGCTGATGCGCTGACCTGTTCTTTTCAGCCAACCTGGAGTTCATATACGTAAACTCAGGTCACCGCGCGGAACTATTTTACCCCCTCTTGACCTACCCCTTCCTTGCCGTGCGCATGCCACCGAACCCAGAGTTCACATGCCTGACCCTGGCGGCGGACCCTGGAAGGGGGCTCATGAACGGTCTCGACTGGGCCGTGCTCATCGGCTACTTCGGTGTGATGGTCGCGATCGGCGTCTGGTCGCACAAGCGGGTGGACGACGTCAGCGACTTCTTCACGGCGGGCGGGAAGATGCCGTGGTGGCTGTCCGGCATCTCGCACCACATGTCGGGCTACAGCGCGGTGATGTTCACCGGGTACGCGGGCATCGCCTACAGCTACGGCGTGACGTCCTTCGTGACCTGGTCCTTCCCGATCGCCCTGGGCATCGCCATCGGGTCGAAGCTGTTCGCGCCGCGTATCAACCGGCTGCGGTCGCGGCTGCGTGTGGCGTCCCCGCTGGAATATCTGAAGAACCGTTACAACCTGGCCACGCAGCAGGCGTTGGCCTGGTCCGGGATGCTGCTGAAGATCGTGGACGTGGGCGCGAAGTGGGCCGCCATCGCGACGCTGCTGTCCGTCTTCACGGGTATATCGCTGAACCAGGGCATCCTCATCACCGGTGCGATCACCGCCGTCTACTGCACGATCGGCGGCCTGTGGGCGGACGCGCTGACGGAGTTGGGCCAGTTCGTCATCCAACTCCTCGCCGGAATCGCGATGTTCGTGGCCGTCGTACTCAAACTGAACGACAAGGGCATCGGGTTCCTCGGAGCGTGGGACGAGCCGGCGCTGCAGGGGCATGGGAAGCCGCTGGTGGGGCCGTACGGGACGGTCTTCCTGCTCGCGTTCCTCTTCATCAAGCTCTTCGAGTACAACGGCGGCATGCTCAACCAGGCGCAGCGGTACATGGCCACGGCGACCCCGCGTGAGGCGGAGCGGTCGGCGCGGCTGTCGGCCGTGCTGTGGCTGGTGTGGCCGCTCGTGCTGTTCTTCCCCATGTGGATGTCGCCGCTGCTGGTCACGTCGCAGAAGACGGACGGCTCGGACTCGTACGCCCTGATGACCGAACAGCTGCTGCCGCACGGGCTGTTGGGGCTGGTCATCGTCGGGTTCTTCTCGCACACGATGGCGATGTGCTCGTCGGACGCGAACGCGATCGCCGCGGTGTTCACACGGGACTGTGCGCCGGTGGTGTGGGCGCGGGCGCGGGCTTGGAGTCAGCGTTCGGGCCTGCTCGCGGCGCGGGTGACCACCGTCGTGTTCCTCGGGCTGTCCATGGCCGCGGCGACGCAGGTGAACTCGCCGACGTTCAAGGACATCATCACCGTCGTCATCAGGTGGGTGGCCGGGTTGATGGGGCCGATGGCGATTCCGATGATGCTGGGGCTGCTGCGGCCGTTCCGGCGGTCGGGGCCGACGGCTGCGCTGGTGAGCTGGTCGATGGGGTTGCTGGCCTTCTGGCTGGTCAACTATCCGATCAGCTGGAACGTCGACGGTGGGGTGCCGTTGCAGTACCAGGTGTCGGTGCCGCTGGCGGTGTCGCTCGTGCTGTACGTCCTCGTCGGGTTCCTGAAGCCGGAGGACACGCCGGAGCGCCTGGCGATCATCGAGCGGATCAACTCGGACGGGGACGGGGCGGCTGCGGCGATCCCGGTTCCGGTGGGCGGGGCCGCGGATGCGTCGCCGGTGAAGAACGACGCGGGGTTGTGAGGTGCGGGGGGTTGGTGCGGGCCTGAGGTGGGCCGCGCAACCCGGCGCTACCGGGGTGCCGCCCGCGCCCACCCTCCCACGCCCTTAAGGCAGTGGGGGAGGCACGCATGCCCGCGGCTGGACGGAACTCAGCCCGTCCGGCGTTTGAGGACGAGGCCGTTCAGGCCGATCGGGGTCGAAGGGGCGGAGCCCCTGGGAGGGGACGGGTAGGGGCGGCGGGGGCGAAACCCGTCCCCTCAGCCCGCGCCCGCGGCTGGACGCGAATCAGCCCGTCCCGCCCCGCGGATATCGTGCCAGCCAGCCCGGCGATGCCCCTGCGGGGCCGTGCAGAGCCGGGCCCTGGGTCATCTCCATCGCGAAGTCGTCCGCCAGTTCCAGGACGGTGGGCCGGCCCTCCAGCTCGGCCAGCCAGGCCGGGGGGAGGGCCGTCTCGCCGTGGAGGGCGCCGAGCAGGCCGCCGGTCAGGGCGGCGGTCGTGGCGGAGGGGCCGGAATGGTTCACGGCCAGGCGCAGACCGTGGCGGACGTCCTCCGCGACGAGGGCGCAGTACACGGCGGCCGCCAGCACCCCGTCCGCCGTACCGTTTCCGGCGAGTTCCTCCACCCTGGCCGGAGTCGGTATCCCCTGCCGTACGGCGCCCAGCGCATGCTGGAGGGCGTCCGACACGGGCTGGTGACCGGGCCGGGCGGCGAGGAGGGCGAGCGCGCGCTGCACGGCCGCGTCGAGGTTCTCTCCGAGGGCCAGCGCGTGTACGACGACGGCGTACCCGCCCGCCGCGAGGCAGGCGGTGGGGTGGCCGTGGGTCTGGGCCGCGCACTCCACGGCCAGCTGCGCCACCAGTTGCGGCTCCCAGCCGACGAGCAGCCCGAAGGGGGCGGAGCGGGCGGCCGCCTCGGGGCCGAGCTCGCCGGGGTTCTTGGGCGCGTCCAGCGTGCCCATGGTCTCGTCGCCCAGGCCGAGCAGCAGGGCCCGGGGCGGATCCCGCCGGGCGTACAGCCACTCCTCGCGTGCCAGCCAGCCGTCGTCCTTGCGGCGCTCGTCGGGGCCCCAGTCGTGCTGGGTGGCGGCCCAGCGCAGATACGCCCGGTGCAGATCGGTCGGCGGGTGCCAGGCGCCGGTGTCGCGGCGGACCTGGGCGCGGATCAGCCCGTCCACGGTGAACAGGGTGAGCTGGGTGAGGTGGGTGACGACGCCACGCCGTCCGTAGGCGGGGGCGAGGTCGACGACGCCCTCCGCGCCGTACGTCTCCCTGATCACGTCGAGGGCGGGCCCGTCGACGGGCGCCCCGAGCGCGTCCCCGACAGCAGCGCCGAGCAGCGTGCCGCGCACCCGGCTGCGGAAGTCCTGCTGCTCGGTACGGCCCCAGACGGCGCCGGCTGTCGCACCCACCAAGACCTCCCAAGGGCACCGTCCGCACGTACGACGTTCGCCACTGTAATCGACCGGGAACGGTCGGTTCAGGGGGCGGAATGGTATGTGAGGTGTGCCGAAGTGGTCCCGGGAGGTCAGTTATCACCCGTCCCAGGTGACATTGCAGGAGTAGACGCACTCATGGCGTGGTACGGCCAGAAAGCTGATGAAACCGCGCCCGCCGGTGACGTACTCGGCACTCGGGTTGTAGTCCCATGCCCAATCCGTCACAGCCCAGCCTCCGCCTCGGCCGCCTTCCGGATCGCCTGGATCTCAGCGATGGCCTCTGCCGGGTCCTGCTCCCCCGCGTCCACGATCCGCTCCAGCTCACGCAGCCGGGCGGCGCGTTCCGGATGCCGTTCGATCGCCACGAACACCGCCCAGGAGTGCACGAAGGCTCGCAGCGGTGCAAGGCTCTGCGTCTGCTGAGCATTTGTCGTGGCCTCGAAGAGGTGCTGCGTGAGGGCCGGGACCCGGCTCGACGCGATGCGCATGACCGCTGCCCGCAGGGCGTCCGGGGTGAGTTCGGGCATGGGGATCAGCGGTCCGTTCGGGCCGTCGGTCTGGGCGCTCACGGTGACCTCCGGTGCGGGGGGCTCGGTCGTCGTACGGTACCGGCGGAGTCGGTGGCGCGGTGCTCGGGCAGCGCTTGTCATGGGGCTCGGTTCCCGTCTCTACGCCGCCGCGCCGGACAACCGGGTCGCACGGCAGTCGCGGCAGTTGCCTGGCTGCGGGGCACGGAACGCACGGTCGCAGCCGTCGCAGTTCTGGAGGGGGTCGGGGCGGGCGGCCTCCGGCACGGGCTCGAGGGGTGGAGGCAGGAGGGCGGTAAGGCGGTGGGCCAGGAAGCCCACCGGGTGGCGTACACCTTCCGGCGGAAGCCCGGCCGCGAGCGTTCGCTGTACGTCGTCGGGGGCTACGCCTCGCTCCAGCCAGGCGGCCACGGCGGGGGCGAGGCGGTGTACGTCGCGCTCGGCGAGGTGGAGGCGGGGGTCGCGGGCGCGGAGTCCCACGAGGACGTTGCGGGCGGTGCGGTGGATGGGCAGGTCCGGGGCGGGCAGCGGCGCGACCGGGGCCGGATGTTCCGGCTCCTTGGGGTCCGGGGCCGGTTCGCGCCGGGGAGCGGGTGTCGCGTGGGCCGTGCGCTTCTGGGGCTTGTTGTACGAGGTCGTACGCGTCACGATCCGTCCCGTCGGCAGTCGCTCCTTGGTGCGGGACAGGTAGCCGTGCTTCTCCAGCTCCCTCAGGGCCGAGGCGATCCGCGTCTCGCCCTCGGGGAACTTGGCCGCAAGGGTCTTGATCCCGACGAGGGTTCCGGTCGGAAGCGACTGGATGTGGACCGCCAGGCCGATGGCCGTCAGCGACAGGTCGGGGTGTTGGGCGAGGTGGTTTCCGACGACCGTGAACTCTTCGTCGTGGCGTTCGTCCACGTGGCCAACTCCGAGGCGGGAACGGGCGGACCGGGGGCGCGCGTGCGCGCTAAGCTGCTGCTCAGTCATCGGGAAGCTCTCTTCTTCCTCGGTGAACAGGCCCTCGTTCGGGATTGGCGTCCCGGCGGGGGCCGTTTCATGTGTGCGGTTGTCTGTCGAGGCTGACGCTGCCCGACCAATTCGCCGACAGCCAGCCGAATTGAACGCCATCACTCGACCGGGTGACCAGGGGCGCGTTGGTGACGGGCTGGGTGGGGCGGTTGGTTCTTTCCCCGGTTCTTTGTCTTTGGCCTCGGGCGAGGCCGGGTCACTGATCCGCGCGATCCGGCGCCAGTTCGGCCCACACCGTCTTGCAGTTGGGCGGAGCCTCGTCGACGCCCCAGCGGTCCGCGTACGCCGCCACCAGTCGCAGCCCACGGCCCGATTCCGCGTCCACGGCGACCGAGTCCGGGATACGCGGCACCCGGTCGCCTCGGGCGTCGGTCACCTCGATACGGAGGGTGCCGTCGGTATGCAGCCGGAGCACCAGCCGGAAGTCCCGTCCCCTGACGCGTCCATGGAGCACGGCATTCGAGCTCAGTTCGGCAACGACCTGTACCGCGTCCTCAAAGGGCATGCCCCACTCACAGAGTTGACGTTCTGTGAGCAGCCGTGCGAGTCGGGCACCTCTTCGAGTGGCGGACAACTGAACCGTGAAGTGGTGGGCAGCGAGGGTTACTTGGGTGAGGGATTCCTGGCTCATGTCACCCAGCGTGGCCACGCGTACCTACGCTGAACAGCAACGACCCCAGTACGGACCGTGACTGTCCGGACGTGGGGCCGGTCCGTACGGCTCGTACGACGGGAGGGGCGAAGGTGGAGGACGAGGAAGCAGCGGCCGTACTCAGGACGGTCGGTCGGCAGATCAAGATGTGGCGTGAGCCGGCCGGGCTGACGCAGGCAGAGCTCGGGGACGCGATCGGATACGGAGGGGAGATGGTCTCGTCGGTGGAACGGGGCCGGCGGATTCCCAAGCCGGACTTCCTGGACAAGGCCGATGAGGTCCTGGGCGCGGGCGGGAAGCTCTCCGCGATGAAGGAGGACGTGGAGCGGGCCCGGTATCCGAAGAAGGTGCGGGATCTGGCGAAGCTGGAGGACGAGGCGGTGGAGTTGGGGGCGTACGCCAACCACAACATGCATGGCCTGCTCCAGACGCCGGAGTACGCACGGGCGTTGTACGGGAGGCGGCGGCCCGCATTCACTGAGGACGAGATCGACCGCCACGTCTCAGCCCGCGTGGCACGGCAGCGCGTCTTCGAGCGTGTACCCCCGCCGCTTCTCACATTCGTCCTGGAAGAGGTGACGCTCCGCAGGCCCATCGGGGGCAGAATGCTGCTGCGACAACAGCTCGAACATCTGCTTGAGATCAGCAAGTTGCGCCACGTCGAGATCCAGGTGATGCCCACGGATCGAGAGGACCACGCGGGTATGGGCGGCCCGCTTCAGCTGCTGAAACTCCGAGACGGTAAGACGCTGGGACACTCGGAGGGCCAGCTGTACAACCGTGTGATCAGTGATCCCCGGGAAGTCCAGATCCTGGAGATGCGCTATGGAATGATCCGGGCGCAGGCTCTGACACCCCGGGAGTCACTGGCCTTCATCGGGAAAGTAATGGGAGAAGAGACATGACCTCCGCGCTTGAGTGGTTCAAGAGCAGCTACAGCAGCAACGACGGTCCTGAGTGCGTCGAGGTCGCCATAGCCCCCGCCGACGCCACCGTCCACGTACGCGACTCCAAGGACCGAGACGGCGCACGGCTCGCGTTCACGGACGACTCGTGGGCCACGTTCGTCACCTACGCAACCGGACACTGACCTACGCCGCAAAGCGAGTCTGAAAGGCGTCTCGGGCCGTTATGACCCGGGCCAGGCGGGGACGATGAGCGCCGGTTCGGCGTCGGGGCAGCCTGTCGGTGGACTCTGTCAAGGTGTGCCTCATGGATGAACTGGTGGAACGTGTCGACGATCAGGGCCGTGTGCTGGGGGTGGTCGGCCGTCGGCAGGCCGTCCAGGAAGGTTGGCTGCACCGGATCGCTTCGACGGTGTGCCGGGATGGGCGAGGTCGGGTTCTCATCCACCGGCGGTCGGAGCAGCTGTTGCGGTTTCCCGGGCACTACGAGGCCGTGGTCGGAGGCGCGGTGAAAGTCGGCGAGTCCTATGAACAGGCAGCGGCCCGGGAACTGGCCGAGGAGCTGGGCGTTCGTGTGCCGGTGCGCTTGCTGTTCGCGTTCATCAACCGCAGCGGTCTGAGTCCTCACTGGCTCGGCATGCACGAAGCCGTGGTGCCGGACGCCGTGGTCCCCGACCCTGATGAGGTCGCCTGGCACGGCTGGCTGACCGAGCCGGAGCTGCGGCGGGCCCTGCGGGAGTGGCGCTTCACCCCCGACAGCCACGAAGCCTTCGGCCGGTATCTCGCGTTCCGGGCAGCGCGGCCCTGACCTTGGCGCCCACGGGCAGGAGCTCCCGCTTGCGGCCAACGCGGCTTGTGGGAGCCACTGATCATGGTAGGCGGTACGGATGTTTGGTCGACTCCCTCTCGTTGAGCAGCTCGATGGCTTGCGGTCCGTGCTCTCCGCCCCGTCGCCCCGCCGCCGGTGGGCGGGGAACGGCGCCTGCGATTCTCAACGAACGAGGCAGCGAAGGGATGGAGGCGAGCTGGAGGCCGAGGCACCGGGGACCACGCGACGCTACTTCGAGGCAGTGCCCACCGAGTAGCTCCTCGGGGAGCGGGGTCGTGCTGCTGGTCGTCCAACTGCCGCTGCGTGTGCCGGAGTCGGCTACCTGACCACCGTCACCTTCGTCCCCGTCGTTCCGAAGGACCACAGGGCCGTCCCGTCCGCCTTGGGCATGCGGATGCCGCCCGTCTGCACGCCGGACGCCGGTGGCGGCGAGGAGCCGTCGACGGCGTTGGAGAAGGCGATGTTCACACCGGACTTGGCGGTGAAGTAGACGATGTGCTCGATCTGCACGCCGTCGGAGCCCGTCGTCGCGTCCTTGCGCGTGGAGACGGTGTAGGTGCCGGGTTCGGGGCTCACCGTGCCGGGCCAGACGGTGAACGTGCGGCCGGCGGCGTCGCTCGCGTCCACCAGCCACACCCGGTGCTGCCCGAGCGAGTAGACGATGCGGCGTCCCGTGCCCGATCCGTCGGGCACGGCGGCCGGTGCGGTGGACTTCGTGGGCGTCGGCTGCGTGCTCGCGGACGCCGAGGCGCTCGGCCGGGCCGCCGTGGCCGTGGGATGCGGCCCCCGATCGGCCTGTACGGCCAGGACGGTGACCGCGGCGACCGCTCCCACGGTCAGGCCGGTGACCCAGGCCCACGAGGGAAGCCGTAGGGCAGGCACGGGCACGCATCTCCTCAGCTACGGGACCCCTCCAGCAGGGGTCCGATCATCGTACTGTGAGCCCCCCGCCGCTCAGTCCAGCACCGGCAGCAGCTCCGGCAGATGCCCGTCCGAGGCCGCCGCCACCCGCTGCCGCTCCTCCGGCACCTCGCCGTACACCGTCGTACGCGGCTTCGCCGGCCGCCCGGCCGCCTCCGCCACCGCGACCAGGTCCTTGACCGACTTGTACGAGCCGTAGGACGAACCCGCCATCCGCGAGATCGTCTCCTCCATCAGCGTGCCGCCCAGGTCGTTCGCCCCGGAGCGGAGCATCTCCGCCGCGCCCTCCGTGCCCAGCTTCACCCAGCTGGTCTGGATGTTGGGGATCCACGGGTGCAGCAACAGCCTCGCCATCGCCGTCACCGCACGGTTGTCGCGGGTCGTCGGGCCCGGGCGGGCGATCCCCGCCAGGTACACCGGCGCGTTGGTGTGGATGAAGGGGAGGGTGACGAACTCCGTGAAACCGCCCGTCTGTCGCTGGATCCGGGACAGCGTGCGCAGATGGCCGAGCCAGTGCCTCGGCTGGTCCACATGGCCGTACATCATCGTCGAGCTCGACCTGATGCCCAGCTCGTGCGCCGTCGTGATCACCTCGATCCAGGTCGCCGTCGGCAGCTTGCCCTTGGTCAGGACCCAGCGGACCTCGTCGTCGAGGATCTCGGCCGCCGTGCCCGGGATCGTGTCGAGCCCGGCCTCCTTGGCCGCCGTCAGCCACTCGCGGATCGAAAGACCCGTCCTCGTCGCGCCGTTGACGACCTCCATCGGGGAGAAGGCGTGCACGTGCATGCCGGGAACCCGCTCCTTCACCGCCTTCGCGATGTCGAAGTACGCCGTGCCGGGCAGGTCCGGATGGATGCCGCCCTGCATGCAGACCTCCACCGCGCCCACGTCCCAGGCCTGTTGGGCACGCTCGGCGACCTGCTCCAGGGAGAGCGTGTAGGCGTCGGCGTCGGTGCGGCGCTGCGCGAAGGCGCAGAAACGGCAGCCCGTGTAGCAGACGTTGGTGAAGTTGATGTTCCGCGTGACGATGTACGTCACGTCGTCGCCGACCGCCGCCCTGCGCACGTCGTCCGCGATGCGGGTGAGCGCGTCGAGGGCCGGGCCGTCGGCGTGCAGCAACGCCAGCGCCTCCTCGTCGGTCAGCTTCGTGGGGTCGTCGGCCGCCGTGGCCAGCGCCGCCCGTACGTCCGTGTCGATGCGCTCGGGCACCATGCCGGGGGCGGCCGCCTCGCGCAGGGCGCCCCAGTCGCCGTACACCTCGTCGAAGTCGTCGCGGCGGTCGGACGTACGGCCCTCGGTGTCGATGGTGCGGTGCAGGTCCGTACGCCCGGAGGACTCGAAGGCCTCCTCCGGCTCCTGCCACGGATGCCCCTCGACGACGGCGTCCGGTCGCGCGAGCCCCGTCTCCGGGTCCGCGAGCGCCCGTACGTGCGGTCGCAGCCGCGGGTCCAGCCAGGGCTCGCCGCGCTGCACGAACTCCGGGTACACGCACAGCCGTTCCCGCAGCTCGAAGCCGGCGGCGCGGGAGCGCGCGGCCAGCTCCTCGATCTGCGGCCAGGGGCGTTCGGGGTTGACGTGGTCGATGGTCAGCGGCGACACCCCGCCCCAGTCGTCGATGCCGGCGGCGATGAGCCGCTCGTACTCGGAGTCGACCAGGTTGGGCGGGGCCTGCAGACAGGCGGACGGGCCCATGACGTGGCGGGCGACGGCCACGGTGGCGACCAGCTCGTCGAGTTCCGCGTCGGGCATGCCGCGCATGGCCGTGTCCGGCTTGGCGCGGAAGTTCTGGATGATCAGTTCCTGGACGCCGTGGTGGGCGCGGGAGATCTTCCGGAGGGCGAAGAGGGACTCGGCGCGCTCCTCGTACGTCTCGCCGATGCCGATGAGGATGCCCGAGGTGAAGGGGACGGAGGAGCGGCCGGCGTCCTCGAGGACGCGCAGGCGCACGGCCGGCTCCTTGTCCGGGGAGCCGTGGTGGGGGCCGCCGGGCTCGGACCACAGCCGGGTCGCGGTGGTCTCCAGCATCATCCCCATGCTCGGCGCGACGGGCTTGAGCCGCTGGAAGTCGGTCCACGTCATGACGCCCGGGTTGAGGTGGGGCAGCAGCCCCGTCTCCTCGAGGATCCGGACCGAGATGGCGCGGACGTAGGCGATGGTGTCGTCGTAGCCGTGCGCGTCCAGCCACTCCCGCGCCTCCGGCCAGCGGTCCTCGGGTTTGTCGCCGAGGGTGATGAGGGCTTCCTTGCAGCCCAGCGAGGCGCCCTTGCGGGCGATGTCGAGGACCTCGTCGGGGGACATGAACATCCCGTGCCCGGCCCGCCTGAGCTTCCCGGGAACGGTGACGAAGGTGCAGTAGTGACACTTGTCCCGGCACAACCGGGTCAAGGGGATGAAGACACTCTTCGAGTACGTGATGACGCCGGGCCGGCCGGCGGCCTCGAGGCCCGCGTCCCGCACCCGTGCGGCGGACGCGGCGAGGTCCTCGAGGGCCTCGCCGCGGGCCTGGAGCAGGACGGCCGCCTCGGAGACGTCGAGGGCGACGCCGTCACGGGCGCGTTTGAGGGCGCGACGCATGGAGTTCTCGGTGGGGCCGGTTCCGGAGGTCGCGGAAGTCGTCATTCTTTGAGCATACGTTCGAGCTGATCAGGGCGGTGGGGACGCCCGATTCCTCCTCTCGGCAGGTCGTTACACGGTGGCACTGGTGCCGTTCAGGCACCGTTCTGTCCATACCGGCTGGTCGGCATCACGCTTCCGGTCGACTCGCTCTGTTCGTGACGGGCGCCGCGGCCGGCCTTACGTTGGAAGGCGTGAGCTTCGCTTCGGCCGCGGGCCGGGACCGGGAGACGAGGACGGTACGGGGCACGCTGCCGGCCGGCTCGCCGGACTTCGTGTACGTCCCCGTCGAAGTCCCGTCCGGAGTGCGGGAGATCAGGGTCGCGTACACCTACGACAGGCCGGCCGTGCCGACCGGGACGCCGGGCAACGCCCTCGACATCGGCCTCTTCGACGAGCGCGGTACGGAACTCGGCGGGGAGGGCTTCCGGGGCTGGTCGGGGGGCGCAAGGACCGAGTTCTTCGTCCGGGCGGACGAGGCCACGCCGGGGTATGTGCCGGGGCCGGTGCGGGAGGGTACGTGGCACATCGCGCTGGGGCCGTACACGGTGTCGCCCCAGGGGCTGGCGTACGAGATCACGATCACGCTGACGTACGGGGAGCCGGGGACGGCCGTCGAGCGGACCTACCCGCCCTCCCGCGCCGAGGGACGGGGCCGGGCCTGGTACCGGGGCGACTGCCATCTCCACTCCTGGTACTCCGACGGCCGCCGCACCCCCGCCGAGATCGCGGCGCTGGCGCGGGCGGCGGGGCTGGACTTCATCAACACGTCGGAGCACAACACCCATGCGGGGCACGCGCATTGGGCGGATGTGGCCGGGGACGACCTGCTGGTGCTGCTGGGCGAGGAGGTCACGACGCGCAACGGCCATGTGCTGGCGCTGGGCACGGACCCCGGCACCTTCGTGGACTGGCGGTACCGGGCCCGCGACAACCGCTTCGGCCGGTTCGCCCACCGGATCCGCAGCGCGGGCGGTCTCGTCGTCCCCGCTCACCCGCATGCCACCTGCATCGGCTGCAACTGGAAGTTCGGCTTCGGCGAGGCGGACGCGGTCGAGGTGTGGAACGGGCCGTACACGCCGGACGACGAGGTGACGCTCGCGGAGTGGGACAACATGCTGGTCGCGTCGGTCCGTCACGGCCGTGCCTGGATCCCGGCGATGGGCGGCAGCGACGCGCACCGGGCCCCGGACGTGGTGGGGCTGCCGCAGACGGTGGTGCTCGCCGACGACCTGACCCGGGAGGCGGTCCAGGAGGGCCTCCGCGCCGGGCGGTCGTACGTCGCCGAGTCGAGGAACGTCTCGCTCGCGTTCACGGTTTCGGGCGGGCAGGGCGAGCACGCCGGTATCGGAGAGCGGCTGCGGGTCGACCGGGACACGCCGGTCACGGCCCGGCTGGAGGCCACGGGCGCGCCTCGCTGCACGGTGCGGTTCGTGACCGATCAGGGGGTGCTGTTCACGAGCGCGCCGTTGCCGGTGTCGGGGGCGGGGGTCGTGGAGTGGCGTACGACTGCGGCGTACGCGGCGTACGTACGGGCGGAGTTGCGGCACGAGACTGCGGTGGGGCCGTTGCCGGGGGCGATGGCGGCGTTCACGAACCCGGTGTTTTTGGGCGGTTAGGGCCCGTCCGGCGGATCAAGTCGCAGGGCCCCGGGACCGTCGCCTCCATGACCGGATCACACGGCTCGCACACGGTCGTGTCCACGGGTCGAGGTAGGACACCGGCCACTTGAGCCCGACCCGGCGGGAGGCGTTCAGGCCGGGGGCCGCGGCCTTGGCGGGCGCTGGTCCGGTCAGCCGGCGGCCTCGTCCGTCAGGTCCGCGACGACCGCCGCATGGTCCGACGGCCAGACCCCGTCCACGGGGCCGTCGCCCGCCCGCCGTACCGCTCGCACGCGGCCGAGGCCGGCCGGGCCGGGCGGGGCCACGTGGATGTAGTCGACCCGTACACTCGGCCAACCGGCGGCCGCGGCGTACGGGTTCGCCGCGTCCCAGGTGGCGGAGGGGGCGGACGGGTCGGCGTACTCCCAGGCGTCGAAGAGGACCTGGCCGGGGACGGCCGGGGCGGTCTTGTAGCCGCCGAAGAGGCGGATCTCGTCGGAGTCGGGCCAGGCGTTGAAGTCGCCGGTGACGACGGGCGGGAAGGGGCCGTCGCCGCGGTGCCGGGAGACGAACTCGGCGAGTGCGGTGACCTGGCGGCGGCGTACCGCCGAGGCACGCAGGGGCGAGGTCAGGTGGGTGGTGAAGAACGGGACCTCGTACGCCGGGCCGGCCAGGCGGGTGTACAGGGCGAGGCGTCCGTCGTCGATGTCCTCCGGCGCGGGCAGCGGCAGCACCTCGCGGGCCACGATCGGCCATCTGCTCAGCACGGCGTTGCCGATGCCGACCGTGGCGTCCCCGATCCGCCGCTGCCAGCGCTGCGGCGCGTGCGAGGGGGCCCAGGCGCAGTGCAGGCCGAGTTCGGCGGCGAGCCACTCGGCGAGGTTCTCGCCGCCCGCGGCCCACACCTCCTGCAGTCCGACGACATCGGGGCGCAGTTCGCGCAGGGCGGCGAGGATCGCCTTCTGGCGCGCTTCCCAGGGCCCGAAGCGCCACCACAGGTTCCAGGTCACGACCCGCATTCGCAGCCACCCGCTCTCGTTCACGCCGCGTCGGGGACCATTGAAGCAACCGTTCGACCGTCCCACCGCTCCCACGGGGAATCACGAGAAACAAGGAGCCCACTGACGATGTCCCGCCTCGCCGACCTCAGGTTCCGTGCTGCCACCACCTTCCAGCGTCGCGTCGGCAACCCGGTGCTGCGCCGGATCCCCCTGCAGACGGTCCTGGAGACCACGGGCCGTGTCTCAGGTGTGCCGCGCCGGACCCCGGTGGGCGGCCGGCGCGTCGGCGACTCTTTCTGGCTGGTCTCGGAGTTCGGCGAGCGGTCGCAGTACGTCCGCAACATCAAGGCCGATCCGCGGGTGCGGGTGCGGATCCGGGGACGGTGGCACACGGGCACGGCCCATCTTCTCCGCGACGACGACCCGATCGCCCGCCTGCGTTCCCTGCCCCGCTTCAACAGCGCCGCGGTCCGGGTGCTCGGCACGGGGCTGCTGACGGTGCGGGTGGATCTGGACGGCTGACGCCGGTCAGCGGGTCCTGAGCGCCCTCACCCCGGCCACACGATCGCCTGCACCTCGCTGTACGCGTGCAGGGCGTACGAGCCCACGTCCCGGCCCACCCCGCTCTTCTTGAAGCCGCCGAACGGTGCCTCCATGTTGCGGCCGACCGTGTTGATGCCGACGCCGCCGGCCCGCAGTCGGCGGGCGACGCGGAAGGCTCGGGCGACGTCGGCCGACCAGACATAGTCGATGAGGCCGTAGTCGGTGTCGTTGGCGAGGGCCACGCCCTCGTCCTCCTCGTCGAAGGGGATGACGGACACCACCGGGCCGAAGATCTCCTCCCGGGCCACGCGCATGTCGTTCGTGCAGTCGGCGAGGAGAGTGGGGCCGACGTAGAAACCCCGGTCGGCCGACGGCCGTTCGCCGCCGGTGACGACCACCGCGCCCTCCTTGCGGCCCAGTTCGACGTACGACTCCACCCGGTCGCGGTGCGCCGCCGAGATCACCGGGCCCACCACCGTGTCCGGCTCGCGCGGGTCGCCCACCTTCAACCGGCGTGCGTACGCCGCCAGTTGTTCGACCAGGCGGTCGTAGACGCCCCGCTGCGCCAGCACCCTCGTCGGCGCCGTGCAGATCTGTCCGCTGTAGAACGAGAACGTCGTGCCGATCCCCGCCACCGCCGACCCGATGTCCGCGTCGTCGAAGACGACCGCCGCGCCCTTGCCGCCCAGCTCCATCAGCTGGCGTTTCATCGCCCGGCCGCACACCTCGGCGATGCGCTGTCCCACCGCCGTCGATCCCGTGAAGCTGACCATGTCGACGTCCGGTGAGTCCACGGCCGCCTCGCCGACCTCGGCCGAACGGCCCGAGACCACGTTCACCACTCCCGGCGGGGCGCCCGCCGCCTCGAGGGCCTCCGCCATGCGGTAGACCGACAGCGGGTCCTGCGGAGCCGGTTTCACCACCACCGTGTTGCCCATCGCCAGCGCCGGTGCGATCTTTCCGGCGGGGTTGGCCCACGGGTTGTTGTACGACGTGATGCAGGTGACGACCCCGACGGGCTGCCGCAGGGCGAGGGCGCCCATCACGCCCGCCCTCCCCATCGGGCCGGCCTCGTTGATCTGCGGCGGGATCGCCCACTCGGCGGGCTCCACGCGCGCGTACCGACGGAAGCGGGCGGCCCCGACGCCCACCTGCATGCCGCGCGCCGTCCCGGTCGTCGCCCCGGTCTCCGCCCGGGCCAGGTCGGCGTACGGCAGGAAGCGCTCTCCGATGATCTCCGCCGTGCGTGCCAGCACCGCCGCCCGTTCCTCCGGCGCGGTGCCCGACCACGGTCCGAAGGCCTCGCGGGCCGCGGCGCAGGCCGCGTGCACCTGATCCCGCGAGGCCTCCGGTGCCCACCCGACGGTCTCCTCGGTCGCCGGGTCGACCACCTGGTAGTGGCCGCCGTCCGGCTCCACCCACGCGCCACCGACGAACAGCCGCTGCCCGTCGCTCACTTCGTGCTCACCGTCTCGGTGTCCCGCCCGGAGCGCAGCACCTTCCCCGGCACGGCGCCCGTCACCACGTCGTCCCGCATCGCCTCCACCCCGTTGACCCACACGGCCCGCACCCCGATCGCCCGGGAGTCCAGCCGCGGACTCTCACCCGGCAGGTCGTGCACCAGGGTGGCCTTGCCGGCGTCGATCCGTTCCGGGTCGAAGAGGACCAGGTCCGCATGGAAGCCCTCCTCGATCCGGCCCCGGCCGCGCAGCCCGAACAGCCGCGCCGGGTCGTCCGTCAGCATCTTCACCGCCTGTTCCAGGCCCACCAGCCTCCGGCCGCGCAGACAGTCGCCGATGAAGCGTGTCGTGTAGGGGGCTCCGCACATGCGGTCCAGGTGCGCGCCCGCGTCGGAGCCGCCGAGCAGCACGTCCTCGTGCTGCCAGGTCTCGGCCCGCAGCGCCCAGGACGCCGGGTCGTTGTCGGTGGGCATCGGCCACAGGACGGTACGCAGGTCGTCGGCCGCGCAGATCTCCACCAGGCAGGAGAAGGGGTCCTGGCCGCGTTCCGCCGCGATGTCGCCCACGACCCGTCCGGTGAGGCCCTCGTTCTGCGGGCTGTACGTGTCGCCTATGACGTACCGCCCGAAGTTCGCCAGCCGCCGGAAGACGCCCGCCTCCTTCGAGTCGGCCCGCCTCAGCATCTCCGCGCGCACGGAGGGGTCGCGGAGCCGCTCGATCCGTTCCGGGACCGGAAGGCCGAGGACCGGCCCCCATCCCGGGATCAGGTTCAGCGCGCAGAACGTGCCCAGGGACATGTTCATCGGGGTGAGGATCGGCATGGTCAGGGCCACCACCCGGCCGCCCGCCTTCCGCGCCCGCTCGCTGGCCGTCAGCTGCCGGGGCACACGCTCGGGCACGGTCGCGTCGATGGTCAGGACGTTCCAGTTCAGGGGGCGTCCCGCGGTCGCGCTCATCTCCACGAACAGGTCGATCTCCGCGTCGCTGAACTGGTCCAAGCATCCCGCGACGATCGCCTCGATCTGCGTGCCCTCGTGCTCGCCGACCGCCTTCGAGAGCGCGAGCAGCTCCGCCGGCTCGGCGTGCCTCGACGCCACCGGCCGCCCGTCACCGTCGGAGTGTGTCGTCGACTGCGTGGTGGAGAAGCCCCAGGCACCCGCGTCCATCGCCTCGTGGAGCAACTGGACGATCTCCGCGAGCTGCTCGTCGCTCGGCCGCCCGCCCACCGCGTCCGGGCCCATCACGTAACGCCGCAGGGCACAGTGCCCCACCATGAAGCCCGCGTTGACGGCGATCCGGCCCTCCAGTGCGTCCAGGTACTCCCCGAATCCGTGCCAGCTCCAGGGCGCGCCCTCCTCCAGCGCGACCAGGGACATGCCCTCCACCCTGGACATCATGCGGCGGGTGTAGTCGGCGTCCTCGGGGCGTGCGGGATTCAGGGGCGCGAGGGTGAACCCGCAGTTCCCGGCCGCGACCGTGGTCACTCCATGGTTCAGGGAGGGAGTGGCGTACGGGTCCCAGAAGAGCTGCGCGTCGTAGTGGGTGTGGGGGTCGACGAAGCCGGGGGCGAGGACGAGTCCGGTGGCGTCCTCGGTGGTACGGGACTCTTCGGTGATGGTCCCGACGGCGGCGATTCGGCCCTCCCGGATACCGACGTCCGCAGTGCAGGCGGGCGCTCCCGTCCCGTCGACGACGGTCGCCCCCTTGATGACGTGATCGAGCATGGGCCTTGCCTCCCTGAATCCCGGCGCAGTGGATCTACCTCAAGGGGCGCGGGGAACTGCGCGACCAGCCACGAACGGCCCGCACCCCGCGACGGCGATCAAGCGGCCTGACGGAACCGCGTAGTCCGATGCACAGGATCCGTATCGATCTTCGGAATCACGTGCTCCCCGATCAGCCGAATCGTCTGCAGCGTCTCCTCCTTCGGCACCCCCACCGGCAGCCCGAAACTCAACTGATCGGCTCCCGCCTGCTCCCACCGCTTGCACTGCCGCAGCACCTCGTCCGGGTCGCCGCAGATCAGCAGCTCCTCCTCCACGAGGAGTTCGACGAACTCGGCCGTGTACTCGGGCAGCGTCTCCGGCCACACGGGGAATCCCTCGGGCCGCGGGAAGGTGTCGTGGTACCGGAACACCAGCGAGGGCAGATAGTGCAGCCCGCCGTTCACGGCAATGGAGATCGCCTCGTCGTGCGTGGGCGCACAGATCGCCGTCGTCGTCACCATCACGTTGTCGTTGACGAAGTCCCCGATCGGCTCGGCGTTCACGATCGCCGTCTTGTACTGCTCGAGCACCCACTCCATGTCGGACACCTTCTGGATGCTGAAGCCGAGCACCCCGAGCCCCTTCTTCGCGGCCATGGCGTACGACGGCGGCGATCCGGCCGCGTACCACATCGCGGGGTGCGACCTGCCGTACGGCTTGGGCAGGATCTTGCGCGGCGGCAGCTGCCAGTGCTTGCCCTGGAAGCCGGCGTACTCGTCCTGCAGCCACATCTTGGGGAACTCGGCGATCGTCTCCTCCCAGATCTCCTTGGTGTAGTTCATGTCCGTCACGCCCGGGAGGAAGCCGAGGATCTCGTGGGAGCCGGCGCCGCGGCCGGACCCGAACTCGAAGCGGTTTTTGGAGAGGTGGTCGAGCATGGCGACCTTCTCGGCGACCTTCACCGGGTGGTTGACCTGGGCGAGGGGGTTGAAGATCCCCGACCCGAGGTGGATGCGTTCCGTCGCGTGGGCGAGGTAGCCGAGGAAGACGTCGTTGGCCGAGAGGTGGGAGTACTCCTCCAGGAAGTGGTGCTCGGACGCCCAGGCGTACTTGAAGCCGGACCGGTCCGCCTGGATGACGTACTCGGTCTCCTCCATCAGCGCCTTGTGCTCGGCGAGCGGGTCGGTCTCGGCGCGCTTGCCCACGTATCCCTGTACAAACAGCCCGAATTCCAAGGAGAGTCACCGTCCCCAGTCTCTTCTGACACACCGTCAGATTTGCTTGCGGCCGACTGTGGCACCGCGGGCATGCACCGTCAATACCTGACGATGCGTCAGAGAACCGAAACCCCGGCCAGCCACCCTCCGTCGATCACGAACGGCTGCCCGGTGATGTAGGAGGACTCCTCGGAGGTGAGGAAGAGCGCCAGCCGGGCCACCTCCTCCGGCCTCCCGATCCGGCCGAGCGGCACCAGCTTGCGATAGAGCGCGTCCAGGGCCTGCGAGGTCTCGCCGGCGTCCGCGTCCGGGTCGAGCTGGGAGGGGTTGGACATCGCGGTGTCGATGGCGCCGGGGCACATGGCGTTGACGCGTATGTTCTGGTGCGCCAGTTCCAGGGCGGCGACGCGGGTGAGGCCGAGGATCGCGTGCTTGGTCGCCGCGTAGGAGCCCACTGCGGCCATGCCGGTCACGCCGGTGTACGAGGCGGTGTTGACGATCGTCCCGCCGCCCGCGGCGGCGATCACCGGCGCGAGGGTCCTGACGCCGAGGAAGCAGCCGACCTGGTTGACCTGGACGACCTGCATGAACTCGTCGAGCGGTGTGTCGACGAGCGAGTTGAAGCGCAGGATGCCCGCGTTGTTGACCAGCCCGTCGATGCGGCCGTACGCCCTCTTGGCCGCGGTGACGGCGGAGCGCCAGTCGGCCTCCCGGCCCACGTCGAGGTGGACGAAGAGCGCGCCGATCTCCTCGGCGAGGGCCGCGCCCTGGTCGTCGAGGACGTCGGCGACCACGACCTCGGCCCCCTCCTGCCTGAACAGCCGGGCCTCCCGCTCCCCCTGGCCGCGTGCGGCGCCGGTGACGAGGACGACTCGTCCGTCGAGCTTGCCCATGCGGTACTCCTCAGAGGTCGGGCGCCACTTCGGCGCCGAAGGCCGCCATCTGGTCGGTGAGTTCGGTGCGGCTCCGGCAGCGGAACCGCACCTGGATCTGGTGCACGCCCATCGCGCGGTACGCCCGCAGGGACTCGGCGAGTGCGTCCGCGGGGCCCGTGAGGGTGCGCCGGCCGACGTCCCAGGCGGGTGTGCCGACGTACAACGGCTCGGTGATGGCGCCGATGGTCAGCGGCTCATCGATGCCTGCCTCGGTCCGCAGCCGCCTGATGCGGGCGATCTGCTCGGGCAGCCGGTCCCGCGGGTCTCCCTGCGGGAGCCACCCGTCGCCCTTGAGCGCGGCCCGGCGCACGGCGGCGGGTGAGGAGCCGCCGACCCAGAGGGGGACGTGCCGCTGGGCCGGCCTGGGGCGCTGGCCGAGTCCCTCGAAGTCGTAGAACTTGCCGTGGTGTTCGGGGAACTCGTCCGGGCCGAGGGCGGCCCGCAGGGCGTCGACGCACTCGTCGAGCACGGCACCGCGCTGCCGGAAGTCCACTCCCAGCGCCTCGAACTCCTCCTGCACATGTCCGGCCCCGACCCCGAGGATCAGCCGCCCCTTGCTGAGGTGGTCGAGGGTGGCGTACTGCTTGGCGGTCAGGAGCGGATGCCGCAGTCCGACCACGGCCACGTGACTGAGCAGCCGCACCCGCTCGGTCACAGCCGCCACATACGCGAGCGTGGCGACGGGGTCGTACCAGACCGTGCTCATCGCGGAGGCGAGCCGGCGCGGGATGGCCACGTGGTCGCAGCTCGCGAGGTAACCGAAGCCGGAGCGGTCGGCGACCCGGGCGATGGCGACCAGGTCGTCGGGACCGGCGGCGGCCTCCCAGGGCTCGGCGTAGATCGTGCTCTGGGACTGGACGGGGAGCTGCATGCCGTACGAGAGGGCGGTCACCGCCACAGTCCTTCGGGGGTGAGTCCCAGCAGCTCGATGGCGTTCGTCCGGACGATCCGCTCCACCACCTCCGGGTCCAGGTGCCCCATCTGGGCCTCGCCGACCTCGCGGGACTTCGGCCAGGTGGAGTCGGAGTGGGGGTAGTCGGTCTCGTACAGCACGTTGCCGACCCCGATGGAGTCGAGGTTCCGCAGCCCGAAGGCGTCGTCGAAGAAACAGCCGTACACATGCTCGGCGAACAGCTCGGAGGGCGGCCGGTGGACCTTGTCGGCGACGCCGCCCCAGCCGCGGTTCTCCTCCCACACCACGTCGGCGCGCTCGAGGATGTAGGGGATCCACCCGATCTGCCCCTCGGCGTACATGACCTTGAGGCCGGGGAAGCGCTCGAACTTGCCGCTCATCAGCCAGTCCACCATCGAGAAGCAGCAGTTGGCGAAGGTGATGGTGGAGCCGACGGCGGGCGGGGCGTCGGCGGAGGTGGAGGGCATACGGCTGCTGGAGCCGATGTGCATGGCGATGACCGTGCCGGTCTCGGCGCAGGCCGCGAGGAAGGGGTCCCAGTCGTCGGTGTGGACGGAGGGCAGGCCGAGGTGCGGGGGTATCTCGGAGAAGGCGACGGCGCGCACGCCGCGGGCCGCGTTGCGCCGGACCTCCTGTGCCGCCAGCTCGGCGTCCCAGAGGGGGATGAGGGTGAGGGGGATGAGCCGGCCCCGCGCGTCCGGCCCGCACCACTCCTCCACCATCCAGTCGTTGTAGGCCCGGATGCAGAGCATGCCCAGCTCGTGGTCCTCGGCCTCGGTGAAGGTCTGGCCGCAGAAGCGGGGGAAGGTGGGGAAGCAGAGGGCCGACTGGACGTGGTTGACGTCCATGTCGGCGAGGCGGGCGGGCACGTCGTACGAACCGGGCCGCATCTGCTCGTAGGTGATGATCTCGAGCTTGATCTCGTCCCTGCTGTAGCCGACCGCGGTGTCGAGGCGGGTGAGGGGGCGGTGGAGGTCCTCGTAGACCCACCAGTCGCCGAGCGGGCCGTCGTCGCTGCCGGGAGTGCCCATGACGGGCTTGAAGCGGCCCCCGAGGAAGGTCATCTCCTTCAGTGGCGCGCGGACCGTGCGCGGACCGGTGTCCAGGAACTTCTTCGGGAGGCGGTCCTGCCAGACGTTCGGGGGTTCGACGGTGTGGTCGTCGACGGAGATGATCAGCGGGAAGGTCTCATGGGTCTCCATGTCCGCCACGGTAGCGCTGATCTGACGGTGCGTCAGCTACGCGGAAGCGCTGGTGATGCTCGCATCTGCGCGGAACTGTGCGGAGAGCGTGTGAGGGCCTTGTGATATCCCGTGCGCCCAGCTGCGCAGTGCCTGTGATCGGCGTCTCCCCCGGCTGACGCAGTCGCCCTGAACAAGGCAAACTAACGTAGTTGTTGAGGATGCCTAGGGGGACCCCGATGGTGGACGGTGAACCGCGCGTGCCGGAGCAGAGGCGTCCCGGCTCCTCCGAGGAGCCGGCGGAGCTGCGCTTCAGCCTGCTCGGTCCGGTGCGGGCCTGGCGCGGCGAGGAGCCGCTGGCCACGGGTTCCCCCCAGCAACGGGCCCTGCTGGCCGCGCTGCTGCTGCGCGAGGGCCGGACGGCGACGGCGGCGGAGCTGATCGACGCGCTGTGGGGCGAGGAGCCGCCGTCGCAGGCGCTGGCGGCGGTGCGGACCTACGCGTCCCGGCTGCGGAAGGTGCTGGACCCGGGCGTGCTGGTGAGCGAGTCGGGCGGGTACGCGATCCGTTCGCTGGGCGAGGGCGCCCTCGACCTCGCCGTCGCACAGGACCTGGCGACGGAGGCGGAGAAGGCGAAGAACGCCGGGGACCTGTGCCATGCGCGGGAGGTACTGGGCCGGGCGCTGGCGTTGTGGGACGGGGAGACGCTGGCCGGGGTCCCGGGCGCGTACGCGGAGGCCCAGCGGGTCCGGCTCGAGGAGTGGCGGCTGCAACTCCTCGAATCCCGCCTGGACATGGATCTGGAGCAGGGCTGCCACGCGGAGGCGGTGTCCGAGCTGACGGCGCTGACGGCGGCGCACCCGCTGCGGGAGCGGCTGCGCGAGCTGCTGATGCTGGCGCTGTACCGCTCCGGCCGCCAGGCGGAGGCGCTGGCGGTCTACGCGGACACACGGCGGCTGCTGGCGGACGAGCTGGGCGTGGACCCGCGCCCCGGTCTGCGCGAGCTGCAGCAGCGCATCCTGCAGGCGGACCCGGGCCTCGCGGAACCGTCGGCCCCGAAGGCGGAGCCGGCCGCCGCGCCGGTGCGCCCCGCGCAACTTCCGGCGACGGTCCCGGACTTCACGGGCCGCGTGTCCTTCGTGTCCGAGCTGGGCGAGGTGCTGGCGTCGGCCGAGGGCCGGGTGATGGCGGTGTCGGCGCTGGCGGGCATCGGCGGCGTGGGCAAGACGACGCTGGCCGTGCACGTGGCGCACCAGGCGCGGGGCTCGTTCCCGGACGGGCAGCTCTACGTCGACCTCCAGGGGGCGGGGCCGAGGGCCGCGGAACCGGAGACGGTGCTGGGGTCGTTCCTGCGTGCCCTGGGCACGGCCGACTCCGCGATCCCGGACTCCCTGGAGGAACGGTCGGCGCTGTACCGGTCGGTCCTCGACGGCCGCCGGGTCCTGGTGCTCCTCGACAACGCGCGGGACGCGGCACAGGTACGGCCCCTGCTGCCCGGCACGGAGGGCTGCGCGGCGCTGATCACGTCCCGGGTGCGGATGGTGGACCTGGCCGGGGCGCACCTGGTGGACCTGGACGTGATGTCCCCGGACGAGGCGCTGCAGCTGTTCACGAAGATCGTGGGCGAGGAACGGGTCGCGGCCGAGCGGGAGGCCGCGCTGGACGTGGTGGCGGCGTGCGGCTTCCTGCCGCTGGCGATCCGCATCGCGGCGTCGCGCCTGGCCGCCCGCCGTACCTGGACGGTCTCCGTGCTGGCGGCGAAGCTCGCGGACGAGCGCCGCCGCCTGGACGAACTCCAGGCCGGCGACCTGGCGGTCAAGGCGACCTTCGAGCTCGGCTACGGCCAGCTGGAGCCCGCGCAGGCGCGCGCGTTCCGGCTGCTCGGGCTGGCGGACGGGCCGGACATCTCGCTGGCGGCGGCCGCGGCGGTCCTCGACCTGCCCGTGGAGGACACCGAGGACCTGCTGGAGGCCCTGGTGGACACGTCGCTGCTGGAGTCGGCGGCGCCCGGCCGCTACCGCTACCACGATCTGGTCCGGCTCTACGCGCGTGCCTGCGCGGAACGGGACGAGTGGCCGCCGAGGGAACGAGAGGCGGCGCTCTCGCGGCTGCTGGACTTCTACCTGGCGACCGCGGCGGGCGTCTACGCGATCGAGCGGCCGGGGGACCGGCTGGTGGACCACCTGCAGCACACGGCGTATCCCGGGCTGGCCTTCGGGAACCGGCACCAGGCGCAGGACTGGCTCTACGCCGAGGCGATCTGCCTGCTGGCCTGCGTGCGGCAGTCCGCGGGCCGGAAGGAGGCCCTGCCGAGGGCCATCGATCTGCTGTGGGCCGCACACGACCTCTCGGAGTCCGGGGCGAACTCCAAGGAATACGAGGCGACCGCCCTCGCCCTGCTGGAGGCGTCCCAGTCGTTCGGCGTTCCCCGGGCGGAGGTGCGGGCCCTGACGACCCTGGTGTCCGTCCGGCATGTCGGCGGCCGCTTCGAGCTGGCCGACCGGGCAGCCGAGCGCGTCACCCTCCTGGCCCGGGAGACCGACGACCTGCTGCCCGTCTGCTGGGCCAGCAACGCGCGCGGCATCATCGCGCTCTACCAGAACCGCCACGGTGACGGAGAGGAACACCTTTCCCAGGCCATCGAGCACTTCCGCACCCTGGGAGACCGGCCCGGCGAGGCGAGCGCCCTGTGCAACCTCTCCCGGATCCACCTCGCGACGGGGCGGACGAGAAGCGCCGTCGCGCTGGCACAGCAGGGCATCGACATCTACGACGCCATGGGCAACTCCATGCGGGGCGCCAACGGCCGCTACGCACTCGGCCTTGCCCTCACCCAGGGCGGCGAACTGGACGCGGCGGCCGCCAGGCTCCACGAGGCCCTGGAGGTCTTCCGCGACAGCCGCCAGCGCCTGTGGGAGGGCATGACCCACTTCCGCCTGGCCGAGGTCGACCTGGCCGCACGACGCCCCGCCGAGGCCGCGACCAAGGCCGAGATGGCGCTGACCGTGCTGCGCGGCATCGGCGGGGAGTGGCGGCGCGGGAACGTCCTGACCGTCCTCGGACGCGCCCTCACCGGCATCGGCCAACTCGGCCGCGCCCAGGTCTGCTGGCAGGAAGCGCTGCGGATCTACGAGGAGCTGGGCTCACCGGAGGCCGTGGAGGTGCGCGCGCTGCTGGCCCCCGTCCGGGCCGCTTGAGTCCTGGGGTCCGTCCAGCGGATCATGCCGCGGACGCGGGGCCCGGCACGCACATCCGCCGCGTTGTCGTCGGTCTCCCCCACTCTCGACTCCGCTCGAGCGGGAGGGACCCCCGTCGCTCCGCGTCGGCTCCCTCCTCCGCCTTGCAACTGCACGCTCCCCCACGCTCGAACAACCTCGCGCGGGGGCACCCCCATCGCCCCGCTCACCGGCGCTGCATGGATGCCGCGGCTTCCCTGCGACTTGATCCGCCGGACAGGCCCGGTCGGCCCTGGTCGAGGCGTTCATCATTCGTTTATCGCCGCAGGCCATGCTCGACTCAGTCGATCCGTCGCGTCGGGGGGCAGACGGGTCACTGCGGAGGCCCTCGCACCTGCCAACCAGGGTGAGCGGCCCAGGCGGCCCGTCCGGCCACCCTCGGGGGAGTGGCCGGACGGGCCCCGCCTAGTCCACGTACTTGAACCGCCTCAAGGGGAGTTGAGCACATGAGCGACGAGCTCAAGCCGCAGGACCTGCACGCCACCGGCACCACGGACGGCGAGGTCACCACCGAGGACCTGCACGCCACGGACGCGGACGTGACGCCCCAGGACCTGCACGCCACCGAAGAGCCCATCGAGACCAAGGACCTG
The DNA here is from genome assembly GCF_040782645.1 of Streptomyces sp. HUAS ZL42. GTDB lineage: Bacteria > Actinomycetota > Actinomycetes > Streptomycetales > Streptomycetaceae > Streptomyces. The sequence goes on along the minus strand of NZ_CP160403.1, from coordinate 5,440,462 downwards.
CACGCCACGTCGGAGCCCTTCAAGCCGACGAAGTAAGCCTCCACACACGGGGATCGGCCGCGGCGGCCCGGAGGGGAGCCGCCGCGGCCGGGATACGTCCGGACGGGGCCGAGCGAAAGCTCGGCCCCGTCGCCGTGCTGCCCGCCTCCGCGCTCACGGACGACGCTCGGCGCTCCCCCGCAACTCCCCCTTCACCACTTTCCCGCTCGCGTTCCGAGGCAGCTCCCCCACGAACTCCACCGACCGCGGGACCTTGTAGTTGGCCATCTCGCGTCGGGCCCAGGCGATCAGGTCGTCAGCGGTGAGTACCGATCCCTGCCGCCGTACCACGTACGCCTTGCCGACCTCGCCGAGCCGGGCGTCCGGTACGCCGATGACCGCCACGTCGGCCACGTCCGGGTGGAGGCCCAGGAGTTGCTCGATCTCCGCGGGGTACGCGTTGAAGCCGCCGACGATGAACATGTCCTTGATGCGGTCGGTGATGCGGAGGTTGCCCGCCTCGTCCAGGACGCCCACGTCGCCCGTGCGCAGCCAGCCGTCCGGTGTGAGGACCTCGGCGGTCGCCGTCTCGTCCTCGTAGTAGCCGCGCATGACGTTGAAGCCCCGGACCAGCACCTCGCCGGGCTCGCCGACCGGCGCCTCGACTCGCACCTCCGTGCCGGGTATCGCCCGCCCGGACGTCGAGGCGATCACCGGCAGCGGGTCTCCGCGCCGACACATCGTCACGATGCCGCTCGCCTCCGAGAGGCCGTACGCGGTCAGGACCGTCTCCACACCCAGCTCCCCGCGCAACCGCTCCACCAGCTGCAACGGCACCACCGCCGCGCCCGTCACCACCAGCCGCAGGGCCGACAGATCGTGCGTGTCCCGCGCCGGGTGGTCCAGCAGCGACTGGTGGAGGGTCGGCGGGCCCGGCAGCACCGACACCCGTTCCGCCGAGATGTTCGCGAGCGCCGTGCCGACGTTGAACACCGGCTGCGGGATCATCGTCGCGCCGCGCATCAGACAGGCGATCACTCCGGCCTTGTAGCCGAACGTGTGGAAGAAGGGGTTCACGATGAGATAGCGGTCGCCCTGCCTCAAGCCGGCCAGGTCGCACCAGACTTCGTACGCCCGCAGCGTCTGCGCGTGGGTGATCACCGCACCCTTGGGACGGCCCGTCGTACCGGACGTGAAGACGATGTCCGACGGCCAGGAGCCCTGCACCGCCGAGGCGCGCGCCCGGACCTCCGCCTCGCCGACCCCGTCCCCGCCCGCCAGAAAGTCCTTCCAGGTGCGGTAGTCGGCCGGTGCGTCGTCCGACAGCACCACCACCTGCTCCAGATCCGGCAGCCCCGGCCCCTCCGCGACCGCGCGGCGCAGCGAGGCCACGTACGACGTGCCGAGGAAAGTGCCGGTCACGAACAGCAGCCGGGCCCTGCTACGGCGCAGCACGTCCGCCGCCTCCGCGCCCTTGAAGCGGGTGTTGATCGGGACGAGCACCGCGCCCGTTGAGACCGCGCCCAGCGCGGCCACGATCCAGTCCAGCGTGTTCGGGGCCCAGATCCCGACCCGGTCGCCCGGGGCGATGCCGCCTGCGACGCAGGCCGCCGCCGACCGCTCGACACGGGCGCCGAGCTCCGCGTACGAGATCCGGGTACGGCCCTCCACCACCGCCTCGACGGCCGGATAGCGCTCGGCCGCGGACCGGACGAGTCCCGGAACGCTGCCCCACTCCAGATCACCGCGCACAGCACGCCTCCCAACCCCGTAGCTGACTACCCGTCAGATTAGCTGTACCCTGACGGCCTGTCAGCAGCCCTTCAGCAGCATGGAGGTGTGCGCATGGCCGGACTCAAGGACGCCACCGCCATCGTCGGCATCGGCCAGACCCCCTTCGCCAGACATCTCGACGAGGACGAGAAGACCCTCGCCTGCCGTGCCGTCCTCGCCGCCCTCGACGACGCCGGCATCGCGCCCGGCGAGGTCGACGCCCTCGCCTCCTACACCATGGAGGAGACCGACGAGGTGGAGCTCGCCAAGGCCGTCGGCTTCGGTGACCTCACCTTCTTCAGCCGCGTCCCCTACGGCGGGGGCGGCTCCTGTGCCACGGTCGCGCATCTCGCCACCGCCATCGCCGCCGGGCAGGCGACGGTCGGGGTCGCCTGGCGGTCCCGGAAGCGGGGGTCGGGGCCACGCCCCTGGACCGACACCGCCGTCCAGCTCCCCACCCCCGCCCAGTGGACCCGGCCCTTCGGACTCCTGCGGCCCGCCGACGAGATAGCCATGCTGGCGCGCCGGTACATGCACGAGTACGGCGCCACCCGCGACCACCTCTTCAACGTCGCCCTCGCCTGCCGCAACCGCGCCAACCAGAACCCGGCCGCCGTCATGTACGAACGCCCCCTGACCCGCGAGATGTACATGACCTCCCGATGGATCAGCGAGCCGCTCTGCCTCTTCGACAACTGCCTCGAGACGGACGGGGCGCTGGCCTGCGTGATCGTCAGCCGGGAACGCGCGCGCGACTGCCGCCGCACCCCCGTCTACGTCCACTCCGCCGCCCAGGGCCTGCCCGCCCAGCACCACGGCATGGTCAACTACTGGAACGACGACCCCCTCACCGGACCCGCCTGGACCGCCGCCCGCCATCTGTGGAAGCACGCCGACCTCACTCCACAGGATGTGGACGTCGCCCAGATCTACGACGCTTTCACCCCCCTCGTACCGCTCTCCCTGGAGGGCTACGGCTTCTGCGGCCGCGGTGAGGGCGGGGCCTTCACCGAAGGGGGCGCGCTCGAGATCGGCGGGCGGCTGCCCGTCAACACCGGCGGGGGCGGGCTGAGCGAGGCCTATGTGCACGGCTTCAACCTCATCAACGAAGGGGTGAAGCAGCTGCGGGGTACCAGTACCGCCCAGGTGCCGGGTGCCGCCACCTGTCTCGTCACGGCGGGCGAGGGAGTCCCCACGTCCGCCCTGCTGCTGAGGAGTTGAGTGCGATGCTGACTCCCGTCGCCGATTCCGACGGCGCTCCCTTCTGGCGGTACGCCGCCCGGGGCGAGCTCCGTGTCCAGGCCTGCGCCGACTGCGGGGAACTCCGCTTCCCGCCACGGCCGTGCTGCCCCCACTGCCAGTCCTTCGACGGCGAGTGGCGGCCGGTGTCGGGGCACGGCCGTGTCTGGTCGTACGTCGTCCCCCATCCGCCGCTGCTTCCCGACTACGCGGAGCAGGCGCCGTACAACGTGGTCGTGGTCGAGCTGGCCGAGGCTCCGCGCATACGGCTGGTCGGCAATCTCGTCGCCGAGCCCGGAGCGGCTCTCGGCTCCCTTCCCGTCGAGCGCATCCGCATCGGGGCCAGGGTGCAGGTCGTCTTCGACGGCAACGGCCTTCCCCAGTGGGTTCTGGAGCGCCCATGAGCCTGCGTCTGACCGCCGACAAGGACACCGGTGTCGCCGTCGTCACCCTCGACCGGCCGGCCAGGCTGAACGCCGTCGACCTCGAGACGGCGCGGGAACTCGCGGACACCTGGCGTGGGTTGCGCTTCGACGACTCCGTACGGGCCGTCGTGCTCACCGGCGCCGGGGAGCGGGCGTTCTGCACCGGGCTCGACCGGGACGTGGTGGTGCCGCAGCCCAACTCGCCCTACATGCAGGACGATCCGCTGCTCCGGATCGGGCCGAAGGCGAACGACCTGTGGAAGCCGGTCGTCGCCGCGGTGCGGGGAATGGCCTGTGGGGGTGCCTTCTATCTGCTCGGGGAGTGCGAGTTCATCGTCGCGGACACGACCGCTTCCTTCTTCGACCCGCACACCACCTACGGCATGGTCAGCGCGTACGAGTCCGTGCTCATGGCGCAGCGGATGCCGTTCGGGGAGGCGGCGCGGATGATGCTGATGGGGACCGCCGAGCGGATGTCCGCCCGGCGGGCGCACCAGATCGGGCTGGTCTCCGAACTCACCGAGCCGGGTGGCGCGGTGGAGGCGGCCGTGCACTGCGCCACCGTCATCGCCGGCTATCCGGCGGAGGGTGTCCAGGGCACCGTGCGCGCGCTGTGGGCGGCCCAGGAGGCCGCCCGCGCCCAGGCGTTCGCCCAGGCACCGCACCTCATCGCGCTGGGAAACCTGCCGACCGAACGGCAGGCGGAACTGTTCGCCGGACGGACGACCGCCGAGCCCCGCATCCGCTAGGGCAGGCCCCTAGGGCCGGTTCACACCGGCGGTGCCACCGGGTCCGCGTCGCAGTGGGCCACCTTGGCCGCGTCGGCCGAGGACAGCTTCATGCCCACCGTCACCGTACTCCCCGCGGCCACCTCCACCTCCATACCTCGCTCTTCGACGGTGGCGCCGCTCGCGTCCTTGAAGGCGATGTCGACCTTGAAGGTGCCGTCCCGGTCGTTGCGGTTGGTGACATCGAACTTCGCGGCCGGGTCGTCCTTCGTCGCGCACTCCACCACCTCGACGTCGGCGGCATCCGCGGTCGTGGCGGTCTCCCCGGACGAACTGCCGGAGCCACTGGTGTCGTCGTAGTCGTCATCGTCGTGGTACGAGCCCGACCCCGAGGAGGAACCCCCGGACGTCGACGACGAGCTGTCGTGGTCCTGGCTCGAGCTGCTGCAGCCGCCGCCGCTCCCGTCGCTGTCGTGCTTGGTGCCGTGACCGCGTCCCGTCGAGAATCCGGTCAGTGCCAGGACCACCATCGCCGTCACCGCTGTGAACTTGAGCCCACGTCCCCGTAGATGCATGCCGTCACTCTATGCAGCTGCTGTCACGATCATGTCACTGCGTGGCGACGACCGCGTACCCGGCGTAGCGTCTGGGGTGAGAGCGGCGGACAGGGCCGCTCCCCGCAGCGACGGCCGCCGTCTGGAACCCCTTCCGTGCGCCCGGTACGACGGCCGTCCCGGGACCGGGACCGCCGTGTCAGGCGGTCCGCGCCGTACCGGTCCCCTTCTCCGCGTCGAGCGCGTACACACAGCGGTCCTTGCTGCACGCGTACACGACGCCGTCCTTCACCACCGGCGATCCGGTGATCTCGCCGCCGGTCGCCAGCTTCCACCGCAGCCGGCCGTCGTCGGCCTTCAGCGTGTACAGCAGGTGGTCCGTCGAGCCGAAGTGGATACGGCCCTCCGCCACCGCCGGGGCGCCCACGATGTCGCCGCCCGCCTGGAAGCGCCACTTGGGCGTGCCCGTGACGGCGTCCAGGGTGTAGAGGCCCTTGCCGCTGCCCACGTGGACATGGCCCGCGGCCACCAGGACCGGTTCGACGGACGCCCGGGACTCCGTGGCGATGCGCCAGCGGTCGCGGCCGTCGGTGGCGTCGAGGGCGTACACCGTGCCGAGGTAGTCGGCCAGGTAGACGCCGCCGCCCGTCACGGCGGGGCCGGGCACGAAGGTGGGCGGGGAGAGGAAGACGGCCGGGGCCTCGAAGTGCCAGCGCACCATGCCGCTCGCCACGTCGACCGCCAGGACGCGCGCCCCGGCGGACAGGTACACGTACCCGTCCGGGCCGTGGGTCACGCGGACCGGGACTCCGCCGCAGGAGGCCGCGTCGCCGATCGGGTAGGACCAGCGCTCGTCACCCGTCCGGGCGTCCAGGGCGCGCAGGCGGGCGTCCTGCCAGACGTACACCGTGCCCTCGTGGACGGCCGGGCCTGCCTCCGGGGACTCGAAGTCCGTCTGGCAGCCGGTGATCTCCCACAGCTTCTGGCCGCCCGAGGCCTCCCAGGCCTGGACTCCGCCGCCGCGCGTGCCGGTGACGACCGTGCCCCGGTCTGCCTTGAGCGAGTACACCCAGGCGTCCGTCGACAGCCGCCACAGATCGGCGCCCTCGCGGGCCTCCAGCGCGAACAGCGTGGGGCCGTCGGAGGCGTGGATACGGCCCTCCGACACCGCCATCGACCAGGCCACGTCCCGCGTCTTGAAGCGACGGCGGCCGGTCGCCACGTCCAGCGCGTGCACCTCGAAGGAGGTGACGTAGACGAGGTCGTCCGCGACCTCGGGGGTGCCCCAGACGTCGTTGGACATGCGGAAGCGCCAGGGCCGCCAGCCGGCCGCCGTCTCCGGGGGCACGGGCTGCGGCGCCGGTACGGCAGGGCCCACGGCGGGGTCTGTGCCGTTGACTCCGGGGCGGGGCCTTGACCAGGAGGCGACCAGGCCGGCCTCCGGCGGGGGCGCCTTCACGGCGGCCGCGCGGGCGTCGGCGACGCGCGGGCCGGGCCCGATCGGCACCGCCGCGCCCGCCAGCCGCACGGGGCCGGTGTCGGGCGCGCCGACCGGCAGGGGCGCGGGATACGGGGCCGGGAGGACGGGGTCGCGTGAGGGCGGGGGCGGTACGGCGGGGCGGCCGCCGCCGCTGCGGGGGCCCCCGGCGGGCTTGACCGCGGGGCGGCCGCCGCGGCGCGACTCGATGAGGCCCACCGCGCGCTCGGGCAGCCACGCCGACGCCGTACCGCTGTCGTCGGAGCCGGAGCCGAAGAGATGCGGGGCGAGCTGGGCCTGGAGGTCCGCAGGGTTGGGGCGGCCGGCGGCCTCCATCTGCATACAGGACTCGATGAGCGGCCGGAGCTCGTCCGGGAGGCCCTCCAGGTCGGGGCCCTCGCGCAGCAGCATGAAGACCGTCTCGACCGGGTTGGCCCCGTGGAAGGGCGGGTGTCCGGTGGCGGCGAAGACCAGCATGGAGCCGAGCGAGAAGACGTCGCTCGCCCCGGTCACGCTGCGGGAGTCCTTCGCCTGCTCGGGCGACATGTAGGCGGGCGTTCCGACGGCGACGTTCGTCATCGTCAAACGCGTGTTCGAGACGCCGGACGCTATGCCGAAGTCGATCACGCGGGGGCCGTCCTCGACGACGAGCACGTTCGACGGCTTGAGGTCCCGGTGCACCAGCCCGGCACCGTGGATCGACTGCAGCGCCTCCGCCACGCCCGCCGCGAGCCAGCGCACCGCCTGGGCCGGGAGCGGCCCGCACTCGTTCACTATCTCCTCGAGCGAGGGCGCGGGGACGTACGCGGTGGCCAGCCAGGGCACGGCCGCACGGGGGTCGGCGTCGACCACGGCCGCCGTGTAGAAGCCGGAGACCGCCCTGGCCGCCTCCACCTCACGGGTGAAGCGGACACGGAACAGCTGGTCCTCGGCGAGTTCCGTACGGACCGTCTTGATCGCCACGCGCCGGCCGGACGCCGAGCGCGCGAGATAGACCAGCCCCATGCCGCCGGCACCCAGCCGTCCCAGCACCTCGAACGGCCCGATCCTGCGCGGATCGTGCTGTGTCAGCTGATCCACCACTTGCCTGCCACCTCCCCGTACGAGCCGCGTCACCCACATATGTACGCGACCCCGTGCAGCGTCTCACCACCGCACCGCCATGGCGGCACGCACCCCGATTCTTCCTGGCCGGACGCGTGGTTGCGAACCCGGGGACAACAAGGGTGTCTCACCCCATACCAGGGCAAACGCGTCGCAACCGGAACGCCTCAGCGCTGCAGCACCGCGAACGACGCACCTTGATTGTCCGTGACGACGGCCACCGTTCCGTACGAGGCCTCGAAGGGTCCCGCCTGGACGCGCCCGCCGAGCCGGTTCACCGTCCCGAGTGCCTCCTCGCAGTCCTCGACGCCGAAGTGGACGAGGAAATGGGGCGGCATCTCGGCCGGGAAGAAGTCGGAGACGGGGGCGCGGCCGAAGTCGGGCTCGGCGTCGGGCCCGAAGAGGGCCTCGTGGAAGAGGGTGCCGTAGAAGGTGTTGGCGGTGGCGATGTCCCGGGCGTAGAGCTGCGCCCAGGCGAAGGCGCCCGGCTCCTGCCGCCGGCCGAATCCGGGGTGGCCCTGCGCCTGCCAGAGTCCGAAGACGGCACCCTCGGGGTCGGCGGCGAGGGCGGCGGTGCCCAGATCGCCGACCGGCAGGGGTCCGCTGAAGACCTGGCCGTCGGCCGCGCGGATCCGGCGGGCCAGTTCCGCCACGTCCCTCGTCGCGAAGTACACGGTCCAGACGGTGGGCATGCGGCCGTCCGTCTTGTGGGCGAGCGCGGCGACGGGTTCGCCGTCCAGCAGGGCCCATACGGTGGAGTCGTACGCGTCCTCGAAGGCCCACCCGAAGAGCTCACCGTAGAACCGCTTGCCCGCCTCCACGTCGGGAAGCTGCGCGTCCACCCAGCACGGGACGCCCTCTCCGTATCCCGCTCCCTCTGCGGATGCCCTGTTTTCGGCCATACCGTCAAACTAGCGGCGTCTTGCGCACCGCGCAGGACCAGGCACACCAGCCCCACGGCACCCGTGCACCCCATTTGCAGTCGGCCGAATCGCGCTCCGATCACCCCTCGGTAAGCTGACGGCATGACAGGACAAGTGCGTACCGTCGACGGCCGGGTGGCCGGTCGGCGTGGGCAGGCGACCCGGCAGAAGCTGCTCGACTGCCTCAGCGAGATGCTCAGCTCCTCCCCCTACCGGGACGTCAAGGTCATCGATGTCGCCCGGAAGGCGGGCACTTCGCCCGCCACCTTCTACCAGTACTTCCCGGACGTCGAAGGTGCCGTCCTGGAGATCGCCGAGCAAATGGCCGCCGAGGGCGCCGGGTTGACCGAGTTGCTCGAGGGCCGCAGCTGGGTCGGCAAGGCCGGCTGGCAGACCGCGCAGGAACTCGTCGACGGATTCCTGGAGTTCTGGCGCAAGAATGACGCCATCCTGCGCGTGGTCGACCTCGGGGCCGCCGAGGGCGACAAGCGCTTCTACAAGATCCGAATGAAGATCCTGAACTCGGTGAACAACTCCCTCGTGGACTCCATCGCCGAGTTGCAGGCCAAGGGCAGGGTCGACAAGGACGTGAACCCGGCCGCCGTCGCGGGTTCGCTGGTCGCGATGCTCGCGGCCGTCGCCTCGCACCAGAAGGGCTTCCAGACGTGGGGCGTCAAGCAGGCTGAACTCAAGCCGAACCTGGCGCTGCTCGTGCATCTGGGCATCACCGGCAAGAAGCCGACCAAGTAGCCCGGGAGCAGCCCGCGGCAACAACCGCGTTCGGCCCTCGCGGCCCCAAGTCCTGTCTTGCAGGCGGTGGTTCACCGGATCCCCCGGTGGGTCACCGCCTGCTGCGCTACGCGGGCAGCGGACGGTCCTTGACCACGTGCTTCATCACCAGCGTGGACGTCAGCCGCTGCACGCCCGGCAGGGTGGCGAGGCGCTCGTCGTACAGCCGCTGGAAGGCGGCGAGGTCGGCGGTGGCCACCCGGAGCAGATAGTCCGGGTCCCCGAACAGCCGCTGCGCCTCCAGCACGTACTCCACCTCGCTCACCGCACGCTCGAACTCGGCGACCGTGTCCCGGTCCTCCTGCCGCATCGAGACGAAGACGAGCGCCTCGAAGGTCAGCCCGACCGCGGCCGGCTCCACGACCGCCCGGTATCCGCTGATCGCCCCCGACCGCTCCAGCTCCCGCAGCCGCCGGTGACAGGGCGAGACGCTCAGCCGCACCCGCCCGGCCAGCTCGGTCACGGTCAGCCGCCCGTCCTGCTGCAGCTCGGCAAGAATCTTCCGGTCCACGTCATCCATGGGGCAGATCTTCCCCCACATCGGGCCGATGAGGGAAAACTTCGGGAACACCTTCGAGGCAATCGCGCCTAATGTCCCCCACATGAACTCGGGAACGCTGATTTCTTTCCTCGCCGTGGATCTGCTGCTGGTGTGCGTGCCGGGCGCGGACTGGGCGTACGTGATCGCCGCGGGGCTGCGCGGGCGGTCGGTGGGGGCCGCCGTGGCGGGGCTGGTCGCGGGCTACGCACTCCACACGGTGCTCGCCGTGGCCGGGCTCGCGGTCCTGGTCGCCGGGTCACCGGGGCTGCTCACCGCGCTGACGGTGGCCGGGGCGGGATATCTGGTGTGGCTGGGGTGGGGGGTGCTGCGCAGGCCGGGCGCGCCACAGGCAGGGGAAGCCGTGGCCTCGGGCGGTGCGCGCGTCTTCCTGCGCGGCGCCACGATCAGCGGCCTGAACCCCAAGGGTCTGCTGCTCTACCTCTCGGTGCTGCCCCAGTTCCTCTCCGTCGCAGGTGCGCACCTTCCGGTCGCCGCGCAGACCGCCGCAATGGGCCTGCTGCACATGGTGTGCTGCGCCGCCGTCTATCTGGCGGTCGGCGTGGGGGCCCGGGCGGTGCTGCACGCCCGGCCCGTGGCGGCCCGCGCGGTGACCCGGACGTCGGGGGCGGCGATGCTCGGCATCGGCGCGGTTCTGCTGGTGGAGCGACTGGCGACGCTACAGGGGCCGGCGGCGCTGTAGAGGCGTGATCCGGAACAGCCGTATCTCGCGGTCCACCCGCGCCTGGTACGTCGCGTACGGCGGCCAGAAGGCCAGCACCGCCTTCCAGGCGGCGGCCCGCTCCTCGCCCTCGAGAAGCCGGGCCGCGACGGGGATGTCCGCGCCCTTCCAGCTGATCTCGGCGTCGGGGTGGGCGAGGAGATTGTGGGTCCAGGCGGGGTGGCCGGTCCGTCCGAAGTTGGAGCCGATGAGCAGCCAGCTCCGCCCGTCGTCCTCCGGCATGCAGGCGAGCGGCGTGCGCCGCGCCTGTCCGCTTCTCGCTCCGGTCGAGGTCAGGATCACCCCCGGCAGCATCTGTGCGCTGAGCAGCACCTTTCCGCGGGTGAGGCGGTGTACGGCGCGGTCGAGCGCGGGAATGACATGGGGCGCGACCTTCGCGAAGGTCCGCGTCGAGGACACTCTCTGCACCACGCGTTCGCCGATCACACCGTCACCTCCGGCAGTTCGAAGAGCCGGGCCGTGTCGGCCGCGTGCGCGCGCAGCCGGTGGACCGGCCCGAAGAGCAGTTCGTCGCCCGCGGCCCGCTTGAAGTACAGGTGGGCCTCGTGTTCCCAGGTGAAACCGATGCCGCCGTGCAGCTGGATCGCCTCCCCGGCGGCGGTCCGCAGCGCCTCAAGGGCCTGGGCGAGCGCGAGCCCGCCGACCCGTTCCGTGTGTGCCGTCGCCCAGGCGGAGTAGTACGCCGCCGAGCGCGCCGCCTGCACCTGGACGTACACGTCGGCCAGCTGGTGCTTCACCGCCTGGAAGGATCCGATCGCCCGCCCGAACTGCTCGCGCTGTCCGACGTACTCGACGGTCCGCTCCAGCACCCGGTCGGCGGCCCCGACGGCCTCGCAGGCGAGGACGGCGGCGGCGGTGTCGCCGGTGGCGGACAGGGCGGCCAGTACGTCCGCGCGCTCGTCGCCGAGCAACTCGGCCCGGACATCGCGGAGCTGGACGCGGGCGCGCGGCCGGGTCGCGTCGAGGGCGGTCTGCCGTACGCGCACGAGCCCTTCGGCGTCCCCCGTGACGAGGAACAGGAGCGTGCGCGACCGGGCGAACCCGCCCGTGTGGGCGGCGACCAGGAGGAGTCCGGCGCTGTGCCCGTCCAGCACCTGGTCGGCCTCCCCGTACAACCGCCATCCGCCCTCCGCGCGCCGGGCCTGAACGCCTCCCGCGCGCCCCCCACCGGCCCAGTCGCCGTCGTTGCCGCAGGTCAGCGCGAGGGCCCTGGTGAGTCCGGCACCGGAGACGGCGAGGGCGGCGGTCAGGGCCCCGGAGGCCATCCGCGGGAGCAGCCCGGCGCGCTGGGCGTCGGTGCCGAGGGCGAGGACGAGCGGGGCCGTGAGGACGGCGGTGGCGAGCAGGGGCGAGGGGGAGAGCGTCCGTCCCACCTCCTCGCCGACCAGGGCGAGTTCGGTCACGGAGCAGCCGGCACCGCCGTACGCCTCGGGCAGCGCGAGCCCGGGCAGGCCGAGCTGTTCGGCGAGGGCGGCCCAGAGGGCCGGGTCGTGCCCGGCGGGGGTGTCGACGGCGGCCCGCACGTCCTGCGGGCCGCAGCGTTTGTGCAGCAGTTCCCGCACCGTGCGGCGGATCTCGTCCTGTTCGGCGGTGAAGCGGGTGTCCATGGCCCTCTCCCTCCGGATCTGACGGTCCGTCATATTAGGGCGGCCGGAGACGGATGCACAGAGGCAGGACACCTGCCACGGGGAATCGAATCTGATGTACCGTCAGATTCATGTCACCTGCCACCCGGAAGGTGGCCGTGGTCGGCGTCTCCCTCTCCGACTGCGGCCGCGTGGACCACGCGACCCCGTACACCCTGCACGCCCAGGCGGCCCGACGGGCCCTCGCGGACGCGGGACTCGGCCGGGAGGTGGTCGACGGTTTCGCCTCGGCGGGCACCGGCACCCTCGCGCCCGTCGAAGTGGCCGAGTACCTCGGCCTGCGCCCCACCTGGGTCGACTCCACCTCGGTCGGCGGCTCGACCTGGGAGGTCATGGCGGCCCACGCGGCCGACGCGATCGCCGCCGGCCACGCGAACGCCGTCCTGCTGGTGTACGGCTCGACGGCCCGCGCGGACATCAGGGCGGGCCGGCGCACGGGCAACCTGTCCTTCGGCGCGCGCGGCCCCCTCCAGTTCGAGGTGCCCTACGGTCACACCCTGATCGCCAAGTACGCGATGGCGGCCCGCCGCCACATGATCGAACACGGCACGACGATCGAGCAGCTGGCGGAGGTCGCCGTGCAGGCCAGGGCGAACGCGGCCCTGAATCCCGAGGCGATGTTCCGCGATCCGATCACGGTGGAGGATGTGCTGGACGGCCCGGTGATCGCGGACCCCTTCACCAAGCTGCACTGCTGCATACGGTCCGACGGCGGGGCGGCGGTCGTGCTGGCGGCCGAGGAGTACGTACGGGACTGCCGTACGGCCCCGGTGTGGATCCTCGGCACCGGCGAGCACGTCTCGCACGCGGCGATGTCCGAGTGGACCGACTTCACGGTGTCGCCGGCGGCGGTGAGCGGACGGCTGGCCTTCGCACGGGCGGGCGTACGGCCGGAGGAGATGGACTTCGCCGAGATCTACGACGCCTTCACCTACATGACCCTGGTGACCCTCGAGGACCTCGGCTTCTGCGGAAAGGGCGAGGGCGGGGCGTTCGTGGAGAAGGGCCGGCTGCGGGTGGCGGGCGGGGAGCTGCCGGTGAACACGGACGGGGGCGGGTTGTCGGCCCAGCACCCCGGAATGCGGGGGCTGTTCCTCCTGGTGGAAGCGGTGCGGCAGCTGCGGGGGGAGGCGGGGGCGCGGCAGGTGCGCCGACGGGACGGCGGGTTGCCGCGGCTGGGGGTGGCGTCCGGGACCGGGGGCTGGTTCTGCTCGGCGGGGACGGTGGTCCTGGGCCGGGAGTGATCCTTCGGCGGGGACGGTCGTCCTGGGCCGGGAGTGATCCTTCGGCCGGGCCGGAGCGATACTCGGGGCATGGGAACGGATCTTCACGAGCTGCTGCGGTCGTTGCGGGTGTGGGACCCGGAGGTCACCGGCCTCCCGGCGTTCGACCCGGACTCCGCGCCCGCCGAGCCGCTCGCCCTCTTCACCAGCTGGTTCGCGGACGTCGTGGCGGCCGGGCAGGTCGAGCCGCACACCATGAGCCTGGCCACGGCGGACGAGGAGGGCCTCCCCGACGTGCGGACCGTGATGCTGCACGGCGCCGACGCGGACGGCTGGGCCTTCGCGACGCACGACACCAGCCGCAAGGGCCGCCAGCTCGCCGCCCGCCCGTACGCCGCTCTCGGCTTCTACTGGCCGCTCCAGGGGCGCCAGGTCCGCGTCCGCGGTCCGGTCGAGGTCGCCCCGGCCGGGGAGGCCCGGTCCGACCTGCACGCCCGCTCGACGGGCGCCCTGGCCGCGGCGTTGACCGGGCGGCAGAGCGAAGTCCTGGGCTCGGTGGAGGAGTTGGCGAGGGCGTCGGAGGCCGCCTGGGAGCGGGCCCGGCGGGAGCCCGGCGCCGAGGTGTCCTCGTGGACGCTCTACCGTCTGCGGCCCGACGAGGTGGAGTTCTTCCAGGGGGACGAGCGGCGACGGCACATGCGGCTCCGGTACCGGAGGGCAGGGGCCGGATGGGACAAGGAGCTGCTGTGGCCCTGAGCCGTCCTATCCCGCGAAGTCGTACACCGCGAAGTCGCGCACCGGCCGGTATCCGATGCGCCGGTAGAGGCCGTTGCTGGTCGGATTGGCCAGGTCGGTGAAGAGCAGCACCTCGGTGGCGCCCGCGGCCAGCGCGGCCCGGCTCACCTCCGCGGTCACGGCACCCGCGTAGCCCCGGCCCCGCAGGTGGGCCGGGGTGTAGACCGGGGCCACGCGGACCTGCCCGCCGACCTGCAAGGTCGTGCCGGCCATGGAGACGGCGGTGCCGTCCGGGGCTTCCCAGAGGGTGAGCCCGCCGTGGGAGATACGGGCGTCCACCCGGGCGACCGGGTCGGCCGGAGGCCGTTCGCCGACGGCATCGGAGAACTCCTCGTACCACCTGGCCAGTTGCTCACGGTCCTCCTCCGTGGCAACCCGCGCCCGTCCCGCCGGAACGGGTCGTGGCGCCGTCAGTGTGCCGAGCCGGTACAGCCGCTGGCGCTCGCGGAGCGCGGCGGCGGCGCCCGTGTGACGCTGCCATGCCTCGGCGAACGCCGCCGCGGTGTCCCGGTCCCCGGAGACTCCGGGCACCGGCTGCCCGAGCCCGGCCAGCCACCGGGCGAGGCCGTCGGCCTCCACGCCGGTGAGCTGCGTCACGATCAGCCGGCGGGGAGGCGTACGGAAGAACACCGCACGCACCTCCCCCTCCCCGTCCTCCAGTACGCCGAAGACGGGCGAACCGTCCCCGTGGATGTGCGGCCCGTGCGTGCGCAGCGACTCGGTCACCGTCAGCGGGACCGTGTGCAGGGCGGGCCGGGCGTGCAGGAACGCTCCGGCGCGGTCGAGGAAGACGTCCACGTCCTCGATGAGCCGCCACTCGTGTCCGGTCACGGCAGATCGACCTCCGGGTCCGTCGCCAGCCGTGCGTGCAGATGTGCGTCCCGGTACGTGTCCTGCCGCCCCGCCTCCCACATCCCGCCCCGCAGTACACCCTCGGCCCGGAAACCGCAGCGCTCCGCCACGCGGCAGGAGATGTCGTGGCCGACGGCGTGGTCCAGCTCCAGGCGGTGCAGGCCGAGTTCGGTGAAGGCCCAGTGCGCGGCGAGCCGGAGGGCGCGGGTGGCGACGCCGTGGCCGCGGGCCTCGGGCAAGACCCAGTAGCCGATGAGGGCGCGGTCGAAGACGTGGGTGATCTCGTTGACGCCTATGTGTCCCAGCGTCGTACCGCTCTCGGCGTCCGTGATGCGGAAGGACGCGCTGGTGCCGTCGGCGTCGCGGTCCGCCTTGGCGCGGAGTACGGCCCGGGCGCTGTCGAGGTCCGTGACCGGCTTCAGAGGTGTGTTCCAGCGCAGGAACTCCGGGTCGGTGGTTCCGCGCAGCCAGTCCGCCACGTCGGCGTCCGACTCGGGGTTCCAGCGGCACAGGCGCAGGCCGTGGCCGTGCGGCTCGGGGAGGGGGCGGGGCGTGTGCGGCGGGTCGACTCGGGTCATCCGGCCTATTGAAGCCGCTCCGCGCCGCCCGCGCGCCGGAATATCGGCACGCCCTCACGGAAGGCGACCTCCAGTTCCATGCCCGCCTGCAGCCCCCCGCCGTCCACCACCTCCGTCATCATCCGCGGCCCCTCCGCGAGGTCGACCACGGCGGCGACGTACGGGGTGCGCTCCCCGAAGGGCGGCAGATCATTACGGTGAACGACGGACCAGGTGTAGAGGGTCGCCCGGCCGCTCGCCCGCTCCCAGGTCACGTCCTCGCTCCAGCAGTGCGGGCAGAACTCCCGGGGATAGTGGTGCGCACGGCCGCAGGCTCCGCACCGGCGCACCAGCAGCCGCCCCTCCGCCGCCGCGTCCCAGTACGGGCGGGTGAAGGCGTCCGGCTCGGGGAGGTCGAAGCGCGCGCCGCTCACCCGAACCACCCGAGGGCGCTGTCCAGCGACCAGGTCTGCCACGACATGCCGAAGAGGGCGACGACCGAGATCAGGCCCATCATCGTGTTCTGCCCCTGCTCCGCCCAGTCATGGATCATGAGCGTGAAGTAGAGGACGTTGAGCAGCAGCCCGCCGAGCAGGGCGATCGGCGTCAGGAAGCCCAGCACCAGCCCGGCTCCCAGCGCGAGTTCCGCGTAGACCACGACGTACGCCATGGTCCGCGGACGGGGCGCGACGACGACCTCGAAGCCGGAACGCACCGCGTTCCACCGGTGCTTCGCCGCCACGTCCGCCGCCCAGGCGATCCCGGTCCCCCGCTCGAACCAGCCCTTCTTGTCCTTGTGCCGCCAGCTCTCCAGCCACCACAGGCCGAGGCCCATCCGGAGCACGGCCAGCCATTCCGCGCCGCTGAGCCAGATCGCATCCATGGATCTGACGGTACGTCAGATAACCGGATCCGGGAAGTCTTCGCAGAATTCAGCCCCTTGCCCTTCGCGGGAAATCCCGGCCTTCGGGGCGAGCGGGCATGCGATGCCTGGCCCAGCGCAGGCCGATCGTCATGGGCGCCGGGGCGGCGGTGGGAGAGATCGCGCTGAACGCACAGACCTCCGACGCCACGCCGCCCTCGTCGACCTCGTCCTCCTCTGCAGACTCCCTGGTCTTCGACCCCGACGGCTGCACGACCACCACGGACACCGACGGCAACGACTGCACAGTGGTCACCTGGTAGCGCCGGCCCGCACTACCACCTGACTGCGGCGCCCGACTCCCGTCACACAGCGGACACCGCACGCGACCCGCGACGTCGGGCCCCTACGCACCGGGGCTCGGCGTCGCGGTGTTTGCCACGCCCGCCGGCGCGTGCACGCGCGCACGAAACCACCACAACCAGACGCCCTTCGTCACCGATCCCACCCACTCCTCCCACAGGCGTGATCAATCCGCAACCAATTCCCCTCTTGACCGAGACCCATCAACACGCCGTCTGATTACGCTCGCGCTCATGGCCGACTCCACACCGTCCGCGCCCCCGTCCGCCGACCCCGCGGCGCGCCCCGTCTATGTGATCGGCGGCGGTCCCGGCGGTCTTTCCGCCGCGTACGCGCTGCGCGCGGCGGGCATACGCGCCGTCGTGCTGGAGAGGTCCGACCGGATCGGGGCGTCCTGGCGGCGCCACTACGACCGGCTGCACCTGCACACCACCCGCCGCCTGTCCGCCCTGCCCGGGCTGCCGATGCCGCGCCGGTTCGGACGGTGGGTGTCCCGGGACGACGTGGTGCGGTACCTGGAGAAGTACGCCGAGTACCACGAGCTGGAGATCGTCACCGGCGTCGAGGTCTCCCGCATCGACCGCTCGCCCGACGGCCACGGCTGGCTGCTGCACGCCACCGGCGGCCGGGAACTGACCGGCGCCGCGGTCGTCGTCGCCACCGGCTACAACCACACCCCGTACGTGCCGGAATGGCCCGGCCGCGACACGTACACCGGCGAGGTCGTGCACGCCTCGGACTACCGCAACGCAAAGCCGTACGCCGGTCGTGACGTCCTGGTCGTCGGGGTCGGCAACACCGGCGCCGAGATCGCCGTCGACCTGGTCGAGGGCGGGGCCTCGCGCGTACGGCTGTCGGTGCGCACCGCCCCGCACATCGTGCGCCGCTCGACGGCCGGCTGGGCCGCCCAGTACACGGGCGTGCTCGTACGGCGTCTGCCGGTCGGCCTCGTGGACCGGCTGGCCCGGCCGATGGCGAAGCTGAGCGTGCCGGACCTGTCGGCCCACGGACTGCCCCGTCCCGACACCGGTCTCTACAGCCGCGTGAAGGAGGGGGCCATCCCGGTCCAGGACGTCGGTCTGATCGACGCCGTGCGCAAGGGCCGGGTCGAGGCGGTGGCCGCCGTCGAGGGCTTCGAGGACGGCAAGGTCGTCCTGGCCGACGGCACCCGTGTGTCCCCGGACGCCGTCGTCGCCGCCACGGGCTACGTCCGCGCCCTCGACGGCCTCGTCGGCCACCTCGGCGTGCTCGACGACCGCGGCCTGCCGGTCGTCAACGGCGCCCGCACCCCCGACAAGGCGCCCGGCCTGTACTTCACCGGCTTCGTCACCCCCATCAGCGGCACGTTCCGCGAGGTGGCGATGGACGCGGAGAAGATCGCGAGGGCAATCGTGAGGAACAGCGCGGACCGGCTGTCCCGCCTCCCCCTCTGACGTAGAAATCCTCAACTCTCTTCAGTACGCCTCCTGTTACTCGTGCGTCAGATGTGACAGGAGCGTTGTCGTGCACCCCTGTGCGGGGCCAGAATGTGAATACTGCTCAGCTTTCAGGTTCTGCTGACTGCTCACCGGTTCCACTTTCTGGCTCCACCCCACCTCTCGCTCTCGACGGAGGATGCACGTGGCACGCGAAAGACAGCTCTCCCGACGCTCCCTGCTCGGCGGCGCCGCCGCTGCCGCCGGTGCGGTCACCCTCACCGGCACCGCCGCCGGTACGGCCGCCGCGGCGACCCGCGACGTGGACGTCGCCGTCATCGGTGCCGGCCTCGCCGGACTCACCGCGGCCCGCGACCTGGTGGCGGGCGGCAGGACCGTCGCCGTCCTGGAGGCCCGCGACCGCGTCGGCGGCCGGGTCGTGAACCTCTCCCTGGCCAACGGCGGGGTCACCGAGGGCGGCGGCGAGTTCATCGGCCCCACCCAGGACCGCATCAAGGCGCTCGCCGACTCCCTCGGCGTGGCGACCTTCGCCACCTACAACACGGGCAAGAACCTCCTGTACAAGGACGGCAGGAAAACCCCCTACGCCACCGACGGCATCCTCGGCTCGGTCCCGCCGATCGACGCGGCCGGGCTCGCCAACGCGGCGATCGTGCAGGCCATGCTCGACGACCTGGCTAAGCAGATCCCGGTCGACGCGCCCTGGACGGCCGCGAAGGCCGAGGAGTGGGACCGGCAGACCTTCGAGACCTGGCTGCGCGCCAACGCCGTCATCCCGTCGGCCAAGTTCCTCTTCGACGTGGCCTGCACATCGATCTTCTCGGCCGAACCCCGTGAACTCTCTTTCCTGTTCGTCCTCTTCTACATCGCCGCCGCCGGCAACGAGTCGAACGTCGGCACCCTGGAACGCCTCACCGAGACCGCGAACGGCGCCCAGGAACTGCGCTTCGTCGGCGGTTCCCAGCTGGTGCCGATCAAACTCGCCGCCACGCTCGGCAACCGGGTGGTACTGAACGCCCCGGTCCGCTCCATCGCGCGGTCCGGCAGCCGGTACGTGGTGACCGCGGACGGTACGACGGTCACCGCCAACCGCGTCGTCGTCGCCGTGCCCCCGCCCATCGCCGCCCGTATCTCGTACGACCCCCTCCTCCCCGCGGCCCGCGACCAGCTCACCCAGCGCCTGCCGATGGCCTCCGTCGGCAAGGCGATCGCCGTCTACGGCACCCCCTTCTGGCGTGCCGACGGCCTCAACGGCCAGGTCGTCAGCGACAGCGGCGTGGTCAGCTCCACGTTCGACAACTCCCCGCCCGACGCCTCGTACGGCGCGCTGATGGGCTTCATCGAGGCCGACAAGATGCGGGAGCTGGACGCCGCCTCGACGGACACGGTGAAGGCAGCCGTCCTCGCGGACTTCGCCACGTACTTCGGCGACAAGGCCAAGTCCCCCACCTCCTTCGTGCTCCAGCGCTGGAACAACGAGGCCTACACCCGCGGCGGCCCCGTCTCCATCGCCGCGCCCGGCGTCCTGACCCAGTACGGCCCGGCCCTGCGCGAGCCCGTCGGCGGGATCCACTGGGCCGGGACGGAGACGTCCACGCACTGGATGGGCTTCATGGACGGTGCCGTGCGGTCCGGTGAGCGGGTGGCCAAGGAGGTGCTGGCGGCGCTGTAGGGCCTGTCCGGTGTCAGTAGCGGTAGTGGTCCGGCTTGTACGGGCCCTCGACCTCGACACCGATGTACGCCGCCTGCTCGGGGCGGAGCGTGGTCAGCTTCACCCCGAGCGCGTCCAGGTGCAGACGCGCGACCTTCTCGTCCAGGTGCTTGGGCAGCGTGTACACACCGGTCGGATACTCCGACTGCTTGGTGAACAGCTCGATCTGCGCCAGCGTCTGGTCCGCGAACGAGTTCGACATCACGAACGACGGATGACCGGTGGCGTTGCCCAGGTTCAGCAGACGACCCTCCGACAGCACGATGACCACCTTGCCGTCCGGGAACGTCCACGTGTGAACCTGCGGCTTCACCTCGTCCTTGACGATGCCGGGGACCTTGGCGAGGCCCGCCATGTCGATCTCGTTGTCGAAGTGGCCGATGTTCCCCACGATCGCCTGGTGCTTCATCCTGGCCATGTCCCCGGCCATGATGATGTCCTTGTTGCCGGTCGTGGTGACGAAGATGTCAGCCGTCTCGACCACCTCGTCCAGCGTGGTCACCTGGTAACCGTCCATCGCCGCCTGCAGCGCGCAGATCGGATCGATCTCCGTGACGACGACCCGGGCACCCTGCCCACGCAGCGACTCCGCACAGCCCTTGCCCACATCACCGTAGCCACACACCACCGCGGTCTTGCCACCGATCAGCACATCGGTCGCCCGGTTGATGCCGTCCACCAGCGAGTGCCGGCAACCGTACTTGTTGTCGAACTTCGACTTCGTCACCGCGTCGTTGACATTGATCGCCGGGAACAGCAGCACACCGTCGCGCTGCATCTCGTACAGCCGGTGCACACCCGTCGTGGTCTCCTCCGTCACACCACGGATCTCGGCGGCGAGGGCCGTCCAGTCAAGGGTGCTCGACTCCAGCAGGCCGCGGACGACGGCGAGTTCCTCGTTGTCGGCGGGCGGGAGCTGCCCGGACTTCTGGTACTCGACGCCCTTGTGGACGAGGAGGGTGGCGTCACCGCCGTCGTCGAGGATCATGTTCGGGCCCGCGTGACCTGGCCAGGTCAGCGCCTGCTCGGTGCACCACCAGTACTCCTCCAACGTCTCGCCCTTCCAGGCGAAGACCGGGATCCCGGCGGCGGCGATCGCCGCGGCGGCGTGGTCCTGGGTGGAGTAGATGTTGCAGGACGCCCAGCGCACCCGCGCGCCCAGAGCGACCAGGGTCTCGATCAGGACGGCCGTCTGCACCGTCATGTGCAGGGAGCCGGTGATGCGCGCGCCGGCCAGGGGCTGCGTCTCGGCGTACTCCTTGCGGATCGCCATCAGGCCGGGCATCTCGTGCTCGGCGAGGGTGATCTCCTTGCGGCCGAACTCGGCCAGCAAGAGGTCGGCGACCTTGAAGTCCGGGGCGTCAGCGGGCAGCTGCGAGGGCATGGGCGCTCCTTGTGTGCTGGATGTTCTGATGGATCTCGAGGGTCGCGGTGGACCGGTTGAGGGTGATGTAGTGCAGACCGGGCGCGCCCTCGGCGAGCAGCCGGTCGGCCATGGCGGTGGCGTGCTCGACGCCGATCCGGTGGCCGTCGGCCGGGCTGTTGCGGGCCGCTTCGAGGCGGTGGGCCAGGTCTTCCGGGAAGGTGGCGCCGCTGAGCTCGGCGAAGCGGCTGATCTGGCGTACGTCGGTGGCGGGCATGATCTCGGGGATGATCGGGGTGTCGCAGCCCGCCGCGGCGACCCGGTCGCGCAGCCGCAGATAGTCCTCGACGCGGAAGAACATCTGGGTGATGGCGTAGTCCGCACCGGCCCTGCACTTGGCCACGAAGTGCCTGATGTCGCTGTCCCAGTCGGGCGAGCGCGGATGCCGCTCCGGGAAGGCGGCCACGCCGATGGTGAACTCGCCCAGCGAACGCACGAGTTCGACCAGTTCACGGGCATGGGTGAAGCCTTCGGGGTGCGGCCGCCAGGGCCCGGTGGGGTCGCCGGGCGGGTCGCCGCGCAGCACCAGGACATCGCGGACACCGGCGTCCGCGTACTGCCCGATGATGTGCCGCAGCTCGGCAACCGAGTGCCCGACGGCGGTCAGATGCGCGACCGGGCGCAGAGTCGTCTCGGTGACCAGGCGCTTGGTGACCTCGATGGTGCGGTCCCGGGAGGAGCCGCCGGCGCCGTAGGTGACGGACACGAAGTCGGGCGCGAGCGGTTCGATGCGGCGGATCGCACGCCACAGGGTCCGTTCGCCCTGGGGCGTCTTCGGCGGGAAGAACTCGAAGGAGAAGGTCGTCATGCGCGGCCTCCCGCGTTGAAGTAGCTCGCCTCGGGGTGGTGGACGACGATGGCGTCGGTGGACTGCTCGGGGTGCAGCTGGAACTCCTCGCTGAGCTGGACGCCGATCCGCTCCGGCCGCAGCAGGTCCGCGATCTTCGCGCGGTCCGCCAGGTCGGGGCAGGCCGGATAGCCCAGCGAGTAGCGGCAGCCCTGGTACTCGGTGCGGAACATGCCGTCGAGCGAGTCCGGGTCGCCGCCCGCGATGCCGAGTTCGGCGCGCACCCGGGCGTGCCAGTACTCGGCGAGGGCCTCGGCCAACTGCACGGACAGGCCGTGCAGTTCGAGGTAGTCGCGGTAGGAGTCGGAGGCGAACAGCTCGGCAGTGGCCGCACCGATCCGCGAGCCGACGGTGACGACCTGGAGGCCGACCACGTCGGTCTCGCCCGACTCCTCCGGGCGGAAGAAGTCCGCCAGGCACAGCCGGCGGCCGCGGCGCTGGCGCGGGAAGGTGAAGCGGGTGCGTTCGTTGCCGAGCTCGTCGAGGACGATCAGGTCGTCGCCCTTGGACACACACGGGAAGTAGCCGTGGACCACGGCCGCTTCCAGCAGGTTCCCGGTGCGCAGCCGGTCGAGCCACATCCGCAGCCGCGGCCGCCCCTCGCTCTCGACGGTGTCGCCCTTCAGCCCCCACTGGCCCTTGAACAGGGCCTGCTCGTCGAGCCAGGTCGCGTACTCCTTGAGCTGGATGCCCTTGACGACACGGGTGCCCCAGAACGGCGGTTCCGGCACCGGGTTGTCGGTGGCGACGTCCGAGCGGCCGACGTCCTGCGGCTCCGCCGGCACCGACACCCTTTGGGGAACGCGGCGTCGCTTCAGCTCCGGCAGCCTCGCACCGGGCACGCCCCGCTTGACCGCGATCAGGGCGTCCATCAGGCGCAGCCCCTCGAAGGCGTCACGGGCGTAGCGGACCTCGCCCTCGTACAGCTCGTGCAGGTCCTGCTCCACATACGCCCGGGTCAGCGCCGCGCCACCGAGGATGACCGGGTAATCGGCTGCCATGCCCCGGGAGTTGAGCTCCTCCAGGTTCTCCTTCATGATCACCGTGGACTTCACCAGCAGACCCGACATGCCGATCACGTCGGCCCGGTGCTCCTCGGCCGCCTCCAGGATCGCAGAGACCGGCTGCTTGATGCCCAGGTTGACCACGTTGTAGCCGTTGTTGGACAGGATGATGTCGACCAGGTTCTTGCCGATGTCGTGCACGTCGCCGCGCACGGTCGCGAGCACGATGGTGCCCTTGCCCTCGGCGTCCGACTTCTCCATGTGCGGCTCGAGGTGGGCGACGGCTGACTTCATCACCTCGGCGGACTGCAGCACGAACGGCAGCTGCATCTGGCCGGAGCCGAACAGCTCACCGACCACCTTCATACCGTCCAGCAGCGTCTCGTTGACGATGTCCAGCGCCGGACGCTCCCGCAGGGCGGCGTCGAGATCCTGCTCCAGGCCGTTCTTCTCGCCGTCGATGATGCGCCGCTTGAGGCGCTCCTCCAGCGGCAGCGCGGCGAGCTCCTCGGCCTTGCCCGCCTTCAGGGACTTGGCGGTGGCGCCCTCGAACAGGGCCATCAGCTTCTGCAGGGGGTCGTAGCCCTCGGCGCGCCGGTCGTGGATCAGGTCGAGGGCGGTCTGCACCTGCTCCTCGTCGAAGCGGGCGATCGGCAGGATCTTCGAGGCGTGCACGATCGCCGAGTCCAGGCCCGCCTTGACGCACTCGTCCAGGAACACGGAGTTCAGCAGGATCCGGGCGGCCGGGTTCAGCCCGAAGGAGATGTTCGACAGGCCGAGAGTGGTCTGCACGTCGGGATGGCGGCGCTTGAGCTCGCGGATCGCCTCGATGGTGGCGACGCCGTCCTTGCGGGACTCCTCCTGACCGGTGCAGATGGTGAAGGTCAGGCAGTCGATGAGGATGTCCTCCTCGCGGATGCCCCAGTTCCCGGTGAGGTCGTCGATGAGCCGTTCGGCGATCTCGACCTTCTTCTCGGGGGTGCGCGCCTGCCCTTCCTCGTCGATGGTCAGGGCGATCAGCGCGGCCCCGTGCTCCTTGGCCAGGGCGGTGACCTTCGCGAACCGCGACTCGGGGCCGTCGCCGTCCTCGTAGTTGACCGAGTTGATGACCGCGCGGCCGCCCAGCTTCTCCAGGCCGGCGCGGAGGACGTCGACCTCGGTGGAGTCCAGCACGATCGGCAGGGTGGAGGCGGTGGCGAAGCGGCCGGCCAGCTCCTCCATGTCGGCCACGCCGTCCCGGCCCACGTAGTCCACGCACAGGTCGAGCAGGTGGGCGCCCTCACGGATCTGCTCCCGGGCCATCTCCACACAGTCGTCCCAGCGACCCGCCAGCATCGCCTCGCGGAACTTCTTCGACCCGTTGGCGTTGGTGCGCTCACCGATCGCCAGGTACGAGGTGTCCTGCCGGAAGGGAACCGTCTGGTAGAGGGAGGCGGCGCCCGGCTCGGGGCGGGGGTTGCGCTCGGCCGGGGTGAGGTCACGGACCCGCTCGACGACCTGACGCAGGTGCTCGGGGGTGGTGCCGCAGCAGCCGCCGATCAGGGACAGGCCGTAGTCGCGGACGAAGTTCTCCTGGGCGTCGGCGAGCTCCGGCGCGCTCAGCGGGTAGGTGGCACCGTCCTTGCCCAGGACCGGCAGGCCCGCGTTCGGCATGCAGGCCAGCGGGATACGGGCGTTGCGGGCCAGGTAGCGCAGGTGCTCGCTCATCTCGGCGGGGCCGGTCGCGCAGTTCATGCCGATCATGTCGATGCCGAGCGGCTCCAGGGCCGTCAGGGCGGCGCCGATCTCCGAGCCGAGCAGCATGGTGCCGGTCGTCTCGACGGTCACCGAGCAGATCAGCGGCACATCCAGGCCGGCGATCTCCCGGGCGCGGTGGGCGCCGAGGACGGCCGCCTTGGTCTGCAGCAGGTCCTGGGTGGTCTCGACGATGAGTGCGTCGGCACCGCCGGCGATGAGGCCCTCGGCGTTCTGCTGGTAGGCGTCGCGCAGCGTGGTGTAGGGGGCGTGGCCCAGGGTGGGGAGCTTGGTGCCCGGGCCCATCGAGCCCAGCACCCAGCGCTGCCGGCCGGTACGCCGCGTGAACTCGTCGGCGGCCTCACGGGCGATCCGCGCACCCGCCTCGGACAGTTCGAGGACCCGCTCGGGGATGTCGTACTCCCCCAGCGCCGCGTGGTTGGCGCCGAACGTGTTCGTCTCGACGCAGTCGACGCCCGCGTCGAAGTACGCCTCGTGGACCGAGCGCACGATGTCCGGGCGTGTGACGTTCAGGATCTCGTTGCAGCCCTCCAGTTGCTGGAAGTCGTCGAGGCTCGGCTCCTGCGCCTGGAGCATCGTGCCCATCGCGCCGTCGGCCACCACGACACGGGTGGCGAGTGCCTCGCGGAGGTCCGCGCTGCGGGACTCTGTCATGGTGTGCCGTCCAGGGCCGGGGCCAGTTCTTGGGCCGCGGCGGCGCCGTAGGCGCGCGCGGCCGTCGTCAGGATGTGGTCACGGTCGATGCGGTAGGCCTGCGAGCCGACCGTCGACAGGGCCGCCGACGCCACGACGCAGCCCAGGCGGGCCGCGGCGGCGAGCGGCAGTTCGTGGCCGAGGCCGGCGAGGAAGCCGGCCCGGAACGCGTCGCCCACGCCGGTCGGGTCGGTGATCGGCGCGTCGGGGACGGCCGGGACGATGAGCGGGGAGCGGCCCGCGCGGTCGATCCGCACGCCCTCTCCGCCCAGGGTGGTGACCCAGGCGCCGACGCGTTCGAGGACGTCGTCGCGGTCCCAGCCGGTGCGTTCGAGGAGCAGGGCGGCCTCGTAGTCGTTGGTGAACAGCCAGCGGGCGCCGCTCACCAGGTCGCGTGCCTGCGGGCCGTCGAGGCGGGCGAGCTGCTGGGAGGGGTCGGCGGCGAAGAGCAGGCCGAGGTCCCGGCACTCGCGGGTGTGGCGAAGCATCGCCTCCGGGTCGTTCGGGCCGACCAGGACCAGGTCGGGGCGCGGCCGCCCGCCGAGCACCTGCCCCAGGTCGATCTCCCGGGCCTCCTGCATGGCGCCCGCGTAGAACGACGCGATCTGGTTGGCGTCCGCGTCGGTGATGCACATGAAGCGCGCGGTCGCCCGTTCGGCGGAGATCTGGACGGCGCCGGTGTCGACGCCGTGGCCCTTGAGCCACACCTCGTACTCCGCGAAGTCGCTGCCCACGGCCCCGACCAGCAGCGGTTCGAGACCGAGGCCGCCAAGGCCGAAGGCGATGTTGGCCGCGACCCCGCCCCGGCGCACCTCGAGCGCGTCGACCAGGAAGGAGAGGGAGACACTGGCGAGCCGGTCGGGGATGAGCTGGTCCGTGAACCGGCCGGGGAAGACCATCAGATGGTCCGTGGCAATGGATCCTGTCACCGCGATACGCACATGAACTCCTGCACTCCTGTCGGGTGGCCGGCGCCGGCCGGGGCTTCCTTGGGGTGATTCCCGGGGTCAGATTCCCGCCGCGGCCCTGAGCGCCTCGGCCCGGTCGGTGCGCTCCCACGTGAAGTCGGGCAGCTCACGGCCGAAGTGGCCGTAGGCGGCCGTCCGGGAGTAGATGGGGCGCAGCAGGTCCAGATCGCGGATGATCGCGGCCGGACGCAGGTCGAAGACCTCGGCGATGGCCCGCTCGATCCGCTCCTGGGCGACGGTCCCGGTGCCGAAGGTCTCCACGAACAGGCCCACCGGCTCGGCCTTGCCGATCGCGTAGGCGACCTGGACCTCGCAGCGGGAGGCCAGGCCCGCGGCGACCACGTTCTTGGCGACCCAGCGCATCGCGTACGCGGCCGAACGGTCCACCTTCGACGGGTCCTTGCCGGAGAAGGCGCCGCCGCCGTGCCGGGCGTAACCCCCGTACGTGTCGATGATGATCTTGCGGCCGGTCAGGCCGGCGTCGCCCATCGGGCCGCCGATCTCGAAGCGGCCCGTCGGGTTGACCAGGAGCCGGTATCCCTCGGTCTCCAGCTTGATGTCGTCCTCGGCGAGCCGGTCCAGCACGTGTTCGACCACGTGCGCCCGGATGTCGGGGACCAGCAGCCCCTCCAGGTCGATGCCCGGGGCGTGCTGGGAGGAGACGACGACGGTGTCCAGGCGCACCGCGCGGCTGCCCAGGTACTCGATGGTGACCTGCGTCTTGCCGTCGGGGCGCAGGTAGGGGAGGGTGCCGTTCTTGCGGACCTCGGACAGGCGGCGCGAGAGGCGGTGCGCCAGCTCGATCGGCAACGGCATGAAGGTGGGCGTCTCGTCTGTGGCGTAGCCGAACATGAGGCCCTGGTCGCCGGCGCCCTGCCCGTCGAGCTCGTCGCCCTCGACGGCACCCTCGACGCGCTTCTCGTACGCCGTGTCGACGCCCTGCGCGATGTCCGGGGACTGCGCGCCGATGGACACCGACACACCGCACGATGCGCCGTCGAAGCCCTTGGCCGAGGAGTCGTAGCCGATCTCGAGGATCTTCGCGCGGACGAGCGCGGCGATGTCGGCGTAGCCGGTCGTCGTCACCTCACCCGCGACGTGCACCTGCCCGGTGGTGATCAGGGTTTCCACGGCGACGCGCGAGGACGGGTCCTGGCGCAGCAGTTCGTCGAGGACGGCGTCGCTGATCTGGTCGGCGATCTTGTCGGGGTGGCCCTCGGTCACGGACTCCGAGGTGAACAGGCGGCGGGACATGTCTCTCCAGGAAGGTGAGTGGTGGGGCGGTCGGTGTGCGGGGTGGTCGGCGGGCGCGGTCAGTCGGTGCCGCGGAAGATCCAGGGGTCCGGCGCTTCGCGGTCCTCCCCGGCCAGTAGCGCGGGCTGTACGACGACGGGCGCGGGCTCGTCCGGGACGCAGAGGTCGTGGGCCAAGCCGTGCTCGAGGTCAAGGGTGTCGATGGTCATCTCTGCCTGTCTTTCGGTGGCTTGTGTCTCCGATCGGGTTCGTGGTGCCGGCGGGCCGCCGGGCGGGTGCCGCGTCCTCGGCGAGCAGGCAGTCCTCCAGGAAGCCGAGGGCTTTGAGGTGGTAGGTGCGGGCCGCCCAGCCGAGGCTGAGGTTGTGCCCGGCGTCCGGCTGGTGGGCCACCATCACCTTCGGCGCGGCCAGCGGCCGTCTCAGGGCGGCCACGGCCTGGTCGTCGAAGAGCCACCACTGCTCCTGCTCGGCGAAGGTGAAACGGACGGGTGTCCGCACCTTCCGGGCGATGCCCGGGTACATCCGGGGCCACAACGGGCCCTCCCGGGCCTCCAGTTCCGGTACGGGGGAGATCAGGTGCCGCCCCTGGCGGAAGGCGTCCGGCGGATAGAGCCGCAGTGAGCCCCAGTGGCGGCGCCAGTCACCGTGCCCGTTCTGCCCGGGGAGCTGGTCCGTGCGCACGGCGAGGCGGCTGCCGAGCCCGGAGATGTCCAGACCCAGCAGGGTGCGGCCGCGCTCCTCGGCGGCCGCGGCCAGGGCGAGCTTCCCGCCGTTGGAGTGGGCCACGAGGAACACGCCCGCGCCGGTGTCGTGGCTGTCCGCGAAGGAGGCGAGGGCGTCGTGCAGCGTCGCCGCCTGTTCCGCCAGGGTCTGGCCGCGTGGCAGCCACGAGGCCGAACTGCCGTAGCCGGGGCGGTCGACGGCCAGGACCGTGTACCCGAGGTCGGCGCCGAGAGCGAGCAGCGAGAGGCCGGGGCGGGCCCGGCTGTCGAAGTAGCCCGCCCGCATGCCACCACCGTGCACCGCGACGACCACGGCCCTGGGCGGCCCCGGCCGCGCCTCGGCGATCAGGCCGGACAGGGGGATGCCACCGGCGTCGAGGGTGATCTCACGGATCCCGGAGGCGCCGCCGGAGGGACTGGCGGCGAGGCGCTCGACCACACCGGAACCACCAGCACTCGGCCACTCGACCCCACCCGAACCACGGGCGGTCCGGCACTCGACTCCGCCGGAGGGACTGGTGACGAGGCGCTCGACCACACCGGAAGCACCAGCGGTCTGGCACTCGACTCCGCCGGAGGGACTGGTGGCAAGGCGCTCGTCCACGCCCGAACCACCGGCGGTCCGGCACTCGACTCCGCCGGAGGGACTGGTGCCGAGGCGCTCGTCCACACCGGAAGCACCGGCACTCGGCCGCTCGTCCACGCCGGAAGCACCGGCGGTCCGGCACTCGACTCCGCCGGAGGGACTGGTGACGAGGCGCTCGACCACACCGGAACCACCAGCGGTCTGGCACTCGACCACACCCGAACCACCGGCGGTCAGGCACTCGACCCCACCCGAACCACCGGCGGTCAGGCACTCGACTCCGCCGGAGGGGCTGGCGGCGAGGCGCTCGACCGCGCCGGAAGCACCGGCACTCGGCCGCTCGTCCACACCGGAAACACCGGCGGTCCGGCACTCGACTCCGCCGGAGGGACTGGCGGCGAGGCGCTCGACCACACCGGAACCACCAGCACTCGGCCGCTCGACCACACCCGAACCACCGGCGGTCAGGCACTCGACCCCACCCGAACCACCAGCGGTCAGGCACTCGACTCCGCCGGAGGGACTGGCGGCGAGGCGCTCGACCACGCCGGAGGCGCCGGCGTCGGCGGAGTGTGGGGCGACCACGCCGGACGCCCTCATCAGCGACGCACGTCGTCGCGCCAGCTGCGCGGCGTGCTGGGGCCGGAGCGGCGTTCGAGCCGGCGCCAGCCGGCTGTGCGGCGGTCCGTCTGCTCCCCCTCCTCGTCCGGGTCCGCGGGGACGGCCGCGCGGGCGAGCAGCACCGAGGTGAGCGCTGCCAGTTCGCACGCGTCGGGGTTGCCCTTCTCGATGCGCAGGAAGGTCTCGGTCGTTGTGCTGGGGTCCGTGGAAGGTGGCATGGCGTCGTCTCCTGATACGGGAAACACGAACGCCGCGCGGGCTCGTCGGTCCACTGGCGGGGGAGTCCAGGGGGACCGTCGAGCCCGCGCGGCGGGCTGAGGTGGTGCGGCGGGTCAGGCGGCGGTGGGGCCCAACTGACCGACGAAGCGGCCGGTGAACAGATCCTGGCCCTTGAACTCGGAGACCATCGTGGCCGGGGCGACGAACGGGCCCTCGGGCGAGGGCAGCTGTCCGACACCGCCGTTCGGGCCGAGCGGGAGCAGGATCATCGGGAAGCCCAGCGGCTGGTAGGTGGCCGTGGCCTGCTCGCCCTTGATCTGGGCGGTGATGTTCTTGGCGACCACCTCGGCGTGCTGCATCGCGAAGCCGGCCATCTTGGCCTCCGCGACGTCGGTGAGGTCACCGATCGCGTAGACGTGGTCGTGGCCCTTGACGTTGAGGGTCTCGGTCACGGGCACCTGACCCTGCGGCGTCAGGGCGGTGAGCTTGCCGTCGGTGAGGTAGCCGCTGTTGATGGTGGTGCCGTAGGCGCGGTACCAGACATCGGCGGTGATCTCGTCGCCGGCGGTGGTGGTGACGGTGAAGGTGCCGGTGCGGCCCGACTCGGTGCCCGGCTGCGCCGTCAGGCCGGTGCCGAGGCGCACCTCGACGCCCAGCGCGTCGAGCTGGCCGCGCAGGTCCTCGACCACCTCGGGCTTGAAACCGGGGAGCAGTTCCTCGGCCGGGTCGACGATGGTCACGTGCTTGTCCGGCCAGACCTCCTTGATCTCGCCGGCGAGTTCCAGGCCGACCGGCCCGGCCCCGAGGATCAGGATCTTGTCGGCCTGGAGCAGTTCCTTGTGCGACCGGCGGAAGTCCTCCAGCGCATCGGCGACGCTTTCGGCGGCGGGGTTGGCCGGGTAGGCGTAGTTGGAGCCGGTGGCCAGGACCACGTAGTCAGCCGCGACGTGTTCGCCCGAGGACAGGGTGACGCCGGTCGGGTCCACCGAGACGGCACGGTCGCGGATCACCTTGCCCTGCGTGAGCAGCGTCTTGAACGGGAAGAACATGTTGCCCGCCCAGTCGGGCTGGGCCAGCGCGCGCAGCGATCCGGCCACGTTGACGAACGCGTCCCGGGGGTCGATGAGAACGACGTCGGCCTCGGACTCCAGCGCCTTGGCGACCGCGGCGCCTCCGTAGCCTCCGCCGACGACGGCGACTGTACGACTCATGATTCACGCTCCACAGACCAAGAAATTACTTTGGGTTCGGATCACGAACGTAACTTATTCGCAGTACGAACCACAACACATAAAGCTTTCAAGAACTACAGATCTTTGTTAAGAAGCTACAGAAATACGTTAACCGTGAAGGAATTCACTTACGGAAGTTCCTGATACGAACTTTCGTTCATTTCCGTGCTACGCTGCCCGCGTGGCCAATCATGAAGACGGCGAAATGGGACTGGTGGCCGCACTGGTGCGGTCCTCGTTCCTGGTGAGTGCCGTGTATGCCCAGGCCGGCCGGGAGCTCGGCCTCACGCCGCAGCAGGGTCAGCTGCTGTGCGTGCTGATGGCCCAGCCGTACGGCATGGGCGAGTTGTGCACGATGCTGGGGCTGGCCAAGTCGAGCCTCACCGGACTGGTGGACCGCACCGAGAACAACGGCCTGGTGCGGCGCGAGGCGGACCCTCGGGACAGCCGCGCGGTGCGGGTGGCGCTCACCCCGCGGGGCGCGCGGCTCGCCGACCGCTTCTACACCGAGGCCTGCCGCCGGATCGACGAGCTGCCGGCCGGCCTCGACGAGGCCCAGCGCGACACGCTCGCCGGGCTGCTCGGCCGCATCGTGCTGGACAACAAGGTCCCCGTGGTCTTCGTGGAACCGGGCCACGGGGCCGCCGCCCGCGGCTGAACGGGCCGGCGGACGCCCAGGGTCCGCCCCTCAGTCCGCGAGCAGCCGCTGCGTGAACGCGAAGGCCGCGGGCTCGAACTGGAGGGCGGCGTGCGAGCCCGCCGCGTGGACGTCCCGCCAGATGCGCTGCATCCCGTGGGACGTCGCCTGTCCCCGCGTTCCGGTCACATGGAAGAGCCGGTCCACCGCCCCGACGAGGAGCTCCACCGCGAGCGTGCTGTCGCGGTGGCTGCGTTCGGCCGTCCCGACCTCCCCGAGCCGGCCCAGATCGGCGGTCTCGGCGACCCTCGCCAGCAGCAGGGCCGCGGCGTCGATCTCCCCCGCCGCGCGGGCGTAGGCGATCCGGCTCGACTCCCGTGCGGCCGCGCGGGCCCCGCTCGGCTGCCGGCCGAGATGCCCCTCGACCAGACGCAGGGCGGCCCGGGCCGCGCCGAGGATCGGCGCCGCGAAGGTGAGCCCGTTCACTCCGAACAGGGGTGCGGCATGCACGGTGGACCCGGGATCCGGCAGGTCGCCACGCCGCATGTCGTCCCAGACGAACGACCGGTACTCGGGCACGAACCCCCGGTCCACGACCAGGGTGTGGCTGCCGGTGGCCCGCATGCCGAGAGTCGCCCAGGTCTCCTGGTGGGTGAAGGAGTCCTTCGGAACGGCGAACACCCGGATGGAGCGGTCGCCCTCGCGCGGCGGCGCCGAGCTGAGCAGCGCCCAGTCGGCGAACTCCACACCGCTGACGTAGAGCCAGGTGCCCGACAGCGTCCAGCCGCCGTCCACCGGCTCGGCCTCCACTCCGGCCGCGACCATCGAACTGACGAGCCTGGTGTCCGGCCCCTTGGCCCAGACCTCCTGCTGTCCCTCGTCCGGCAGATAGGCGCTGAAACGCCCGTTGTACGCCCACAGCGAGGCGATCCAGGCGGCCGACGTGCATTCCTCGCCGATCGCCGCCACCGCCCGCGTCACCTCGCCGAACGTGGCGCCGGTTCCGCCCTGCCGGGCCGGCGCGAAGCTGCCGGGGAATCCCGCGGCGGCCAGTGCGCCGACGGTCCCGGACGCGAGCCTCCCGGTCGTGTCCGCCTCCGCGGCGCCGTGGCCTGCCGCGTCCGCCGCGGACTTCAGCACGCCGGCGTCCTGCCAGGTCTCCCCGCCGCTCATGAGCGCTCCCGGATGTACTCGATCTCGCTGAAGTACAGCTCGACCTCGACGCCCAGGTCGTCCAGCGGGGACGGCTCCTGCGGCCTGCTCACGAAGGCGCGGAAGCTCTCCTCGTCCTCCCACTGGGCGTACTTGATCACATGCTCGCCGGACAGGCCCCGGTGCACGGCGTGGGACACATAGCCCGGCGTCCCGGCCAGCTCCGGCGGGTCACAGGTCATCTCCTTGAGCACCTCCGCCTGGTCCTCGGGAGCCGACTTGACCACGATCACCACGGTGAACAAGGGCCTGTCGAGCGAGATCCGGGGTGCGGGGTCCCAGGTGTGCACCACTTCGCAGGGGATGTTGTCGAGCCGGGAGACGGTGAGGGCGCTGCCGAGCCGCCCCCGGGTGCCCCGCTCGCTCATGAAGGCGTCGTACGCGTCCTTGCTCTCCCACTGCGCGTAGTTGACGACCGACCTGCCGTCGAAACCCCGGTGGAAGTTGCCCGAGACCAGGCCCGGCTGGACGTTCGCGGGAGGCAGGCTCCGCCACTGGTCGAACAGCAGCTTCTGCCCGTCGGGCCCTTCCGTGTGGAAGATGTTGAACAGCGTGAAGTAGCCGTCCTCCACCCTGATGGAACTCATGTCGTCTCCCTGGTCGATGCCGCGGGCGTGTACCGGGTGCCGGGGTGGCCGGTCGCCAGACGGTCCCCGCGGCCGAGGAACTTGTGGCGCAGCGTGCCGTCGGCGTACTGCTTCTTGTAGGCGCCGCGGCGCTGGAGTTCGGGCACGATCAGATCGGCGAAGTCCTCGTAGGTCGACGGCGTGACCACATGGCCGAGGTTCAGGCCGTCGGCGCCGGTCTCCTCGATCCACTGCTGGATCCCGTCGGCCACCTTCGCGGGCGAGCCGACGATCACCGGGGGATGGCCGATCCCGAGCTTCTCCAGGATGTCGCGCACCGTCCAGTCGCCCTGGCCGAGGGATTCGGCGATGGACCGGACCGCGTGGTTCGGCACGACGTGCACCGGGTCCTCCGGGCGGTAGGGCGACAGGTCGAACCCCAGCCAGCCGGAGAACAGCGCGAGCATCCCGTCGGAGTCGATGTAGCTCTTGTAGACGTCGTACTTGGCCGTGGCCTCGGCGTCCGTCTCGCCGGTGATGACCGTGCAGCCGCTGAACACCTTGATGTCGTACGGATCCCGGCCGGCCGCGGCCGCGCGGGCGCGGATGTCGTCGACCTGCTTGCGCAGCATCGACGCCTCCGGCGCCACGGCGAACACCGCCTCGGCGTGGCGCGCGGCGAAGTCCTTGCCCCGGTGGGACGTGCCCGCCTGGAACAGGAAGGGAGTGCGCTGCGGGGACGGTTCGCACAGGTGGATACCCGGCACCTTGAAGTAGCGGCCGTCGTGACCGATCGGGTGGATCCTCGCCGGATCCGCGTAGATGTCGTCGGCCCGGACCGCGTCGTCCTCCCAGGAGCCCTCCCACAGCTTGTAGACGACCTCGAGGTACTCGTCCGCGATGTCGTACCGCTCGTCGTGCCCGATCTGCCGGTCGAGCCCCATGTTGCGGGCGGCGCTGTCCAGGTAGGAGGTGACGACGTTCCACGCCACCCGGCCGCCGGTGAGATGGTCCAGCGTCGACATCCGGCGGGCGAAGGGGTACGGGTGCTCGTACGAGGTCGAGGCGGTGACCGCGATGCCCAGGTGCTCCGTCACGTGCGCGATCGCGGAGACCGCCATCATGGGGTCGTTGACCGGGATCTGCGCGCCGCCGCGCAGCGCCGCGTCGTGCGTGCCCGCGTACACGTCGTACGTCCCGAGGACGTCCGCGATGAACAGGCCGTCGAACAGACCGCGTTCAAGAGTCCTCGCGAGATCGGTCCAGTACTTCAGGTCCTTGTACCTGCGGCCCTGGCTGTCCGGATGACGCCAGGTTCCCGGCGACAGGTGGGTCGGGGTGTTCATGTCGAACGCGGTGACGCGTATCTGCTTTCCCATGACCCGTCCCCTCAGGCGGCGTACGGGCGCCTGGTACGGGCGTCCCTGAGCGCGGCCGCCCACCACTGGAGCTTCTCGAGCATGACCTTCGCGGGGACCGCGGCGTCCGGCGCGCGCAGCGAGCCGTCCTCGCCGATGTGCTGCCAGACACCGTGGAAGCTGACGGTGTCCCGGATCGTGGTCGCGTGCAGCTCGGCGAACACCTGACGCAGCTGCTCCACGGCCCGCAGGCCGCCGGAGAGTCCGCCGTAGGAGACGAAGCCGATCGGCTTGGCCTGCCACTGGGTGCGGTGCCAGTCGATCAGGTTCTTCATCGGTGCGGTGAAGCTGTGGTTGTACTCCGGAGTGATCACGACGAACGCGTCCGCCGCACCCAGGCGTCCGCCGACGCCGGCGAGCAGCTCCGCGGACCCGCCCCCGGGAGCCCGCGTCAGCGACAGCGGCAGTTCCACGTCGGCCAGGTCCAGGACGTCGACGTCGTACATCGCACAGGACTCGGCCTCCTCGACGAACCAGCGCGCGACGGCCGGGCCGGTGCGGCCCTCACGGGACGAACCGATGATCACGGCCAGCCGCAGTTTTTCCTCGGACATGACTTTCCTTCCTGTGGAGAAGCGACAGAACGGGTGCGGGGCGCGTCGCACGCGCCCCGCACCCGTGGTGACGGTCGTCCCGGTCAGGTGTCAGGGGCGGCCGCCGCTGCGGATCGCGCGCATCTGCGCAACCCACTTGTCGGCGTCGTCGGCCCGCAGGCGGAAGGAGTCGGCCGATCCCCGGTGCGTGAAGATGTGCATCCGGTTCTCCTCGATGCCGGCGAGCGCGGCCTTCGCCACCTCCTCGGGCTCCAGGACCTCGGAGTTCTCCTTCAGCAGGGCGAGCTGCTCGTTGCTGCTGACACTGGCGGCCAGCATCGGGGTGTTGACCGCCTGCGGCAGCAGGCACGAGACGCCGATGCCCCGGTCGCCGTACTCGACGGCGAGATACTCGGCGAACGCCACGGCGCCCTGCTTGGCGACCGAGTACGGCGCCGCGCCGAACGCGGTCAGGACACCGCAGGCGGCGATCGTCTGCAGCAGATGGCCCCGGCCCTTCTCCAGCATCGCCGGGAGCACCGCACGCGCCGCGTACACGTGCGACATCATGTTGACGATCATCGCGCGCTTCCAGTCC
Source organism: Streptomyces sp. HUAS ZL42 (assembly GCF_040782645.1). GTDB lineage: Bacteria > Actinomycetota > Actinomycetes > Streptomycetales > Streptomycetaceae > Streptomyces. Next base: position 5,404,458 of record NZ_CP160403.1, on the reverse strand, counting down.
TCGTCCGGAGCGTCGAAGCTGCCCGTCACGGTCAGACCCGCGTTGGAGACGAACAGGTCGACGTCACCGAAGCGTTCACGGGCGCGCTCGACCAGTGCCTGTATCGACGCCTCGTCGGCGACGTCGGCCCGCACCGCGAGCGCGTTCTCGCCGATGCCGGCGGCCACCTTCTCGGCGCCCTCGGCGTCGATGTCGGAGACGACGACCCCACGGGCGCCGGCGAGGCTCAGCTGCTCCGCGATCGCCTTGCCGATGCCGCTCGCGGCACCGGTGACCACGGCGACACTGCCTTCGATCCTCATGTCACAGGCTCCCGAACGGGTTGGTGATGACGTAACGCCACTCGCCACGGGCGTTCTTCTTCAGGACGTCGAGCCCGCGTCCGGTGCCGGTCGTCTCCGGCGATCCCGGCACCTCGATGCTCCAGTCGACGACAAGCGCGGCGGTGTCGCCGACGACGTAGCTCTCGCTCACCTTCGCCGAGAGCTTCGGCTCACGCTTGAGGAACTCGGCGACGGCCTCCCGGTGTTCGGCGCCGCTGACCGCCTTGCCGGGCTCCCAGACCGCCGCGGCACCCGGCGCGTACACGGCCATGATCGCGTCCACGTCCCGCGCGGCGTAGGCGTCCAGGTACCGCTGGTTCATCTCCGCCGGGTCGGCGGGCACCGCGGTGTCCGCGGCCTCGACAGCCGGGCCGGTGAGGTGCAGCTGGCGCACCTCCAGCTCCTTTTCCAGGTACTCCGCCCGGCCGGCCAGGAATTCCTTCATGTACGGCTGTGCGAGGTGGCGGGCCAGGTCCTTGCGCGTCTCCCAGATCTCGTAGAAGACGAAGAGGTCGGGGTCGCTCGCGTCCTGGTTGATCCAACTGCCCAGGCAGCCCTCCTCGTTCCGCGACCGTTCGGCGAAGGAGACGAGCAGGTCGCCCAGCTCCGCCGCCTTCTCCGGCTTGGCGTGGGCGAAGCCCACCGCCGACTGAATCTCGTTGCGCATGCCGTGCTCCTCAGCCGAGTAGGGTGCCGCCGGTGGCGTCGACGAACGAACCGGTCATCCACCGGGCCTCGTCGGAGGCCACGAACGCGACGACGTCGGCGACCTCGGAGACCTCACCGACCCGGTTGAACACCGACAGGGCGGACATCTGCTTGACCGCCTCCGGGTCCTCGAACACCGGGTCGCCGTTGTCCGTGATGCCGGGGGCCACCGTGTTGATGGTGATGTTCCGGGGGGCCAGCACCGGGGCCATGTGCAGCGTGATCTGCTCCAGGGCGGCCTTGCTCATCGCGTACGCGATCTGGATCGGGAACGCGGAGTGCGTGACACCGGAGGAGACGTTGACGATGTGTCCGCCGTCGGGGATCAGCTCCAGCGCCTTCTGGATGAGCAGGAACGGTGCCTTGGCGTTGATGTTGTAGCAGTTGTCGAGGATCTCCTCGGTGACCGAGCTCGGCCCCGCACCCGCGAATCCGGTGGCGGCGGCGTTGTTCACCAGGATGTCCAGCGTCGTGGCACCGGTCAGCTCGGCCAGCCCGGCCTTCACCCCGTCCAGCAGCTTCTCCACCGCGCCCGGCTCGCCCAGGCTCGCCTGCACGGTGAAGGCACGGCCGCCGGCCTCCTCGATGAGGGCCACGGTCTCCTTCGCCGCGGCCTCGTTGTTGGAGTAGTTCACCGCGACGACGGCACCGTCCTTGGCGAGCCGGAGCGCGATGCCCCGTCCGATGCCCCGGCTGGCGCCGGTGACCAGCGCCGTCTTGTTCTCCAGCCTGCTCATTGATAACCCTTCGGGATCTGGGAATTCGGGATCTGGGAATGTGAGAGATCTCTGAGCGGGTGCGGCAGAGTCCGGTCTGCCCCCGCGCCCCGCAGGGGCGGGCAGACTGCGCGACCAGCCACGGACAGCCCGCGGTGTCCGTACCGCTCGTTCAGCGGAACGCCCGGTGCTTGGCGACGGCCTCGCGGATCGCCGGGACGATCTGGCCGGCCCAGCGGCCGAGGGAGGTGATGTCCGGGGTGCCGCCGCGGGGCGAGAAGAGCATGAAGCCCGACGCCCCGTGTTCGAGGACCGCTCCGGTCAGCTCCTCCACCCACTGCTCGACGCTGCCGCCGATCCAGCGGCCGTCCTGGTCGCGGGTGGCGGCCAGCGGCCGGTCGGTGATCAGACCGGGGAAGTTGAAGACGGTGCGGACCTCGCTCGGGTCACGGCCCACGCTCGCCGCCGCCTCGTCGATGACCGGCCGCGACTCCCGGTAGCGCGGGCTGAGCCAGTCCGCCGCGTGACCGGGGATCCAGCCGTCGGCCACCCGGCCGGTGGCGGCCAGGGACTTCCGGCCGACCGACCCGGTCCACACCGGGGGCGCGGGCACCGGGGCGGGGTCGATCCGGTTCACCCGGTGGTGACGGCCCTGGAAGGTGACCGGCGGCCCGCCGCCGGACAGCTTCTTGACGAGGACGATCGCCTCTTCGAAGGCCTCCACGGCCTCGCCGGGCGTGAGCGGCTGCGCGCCCATGTCGGCGATGCGTTCCCACAGTCCGCCGGCGCCGAAGCCGAGCACGACGCGGCCGCCGGAGAGCGCCGACAGCGTCGTCACCGTACGGGCCAGCATGGCGGGGGGCCTGAGCGGCACGTTGCTGACGTTCGCGAATCCGGCGAGGCGCCGGGTGCGTCCGACGACGAATCCGACGGTGGCGTACGCGTCCAGGCGCACCCCGATGTACGGGTGGTCCGAGAGGGAGAAGAGGTCGAGCCCCTCGCGGTCGGCCAGTTGGGCCATGCCGAGCAGGTCCTGTGCCTCGCCGACGGTGCTGTGCGCACCGAAGCCGAAGACGACCTCGTGTGGAGACAATGTGCTGTCCTTCGCTTCGTTCATGTGTCCCGCGACCGCTCAGCCGGCCACGGAAACCGTCGTGTGGAAGCCGTAGCGGCGGCCCGCTCCGGCCTCGGCCTGCCCCATGTACTCCAGGAGCGGCTCGATCTCCGCCTTGATGTGCACGAGCGCCTCGGCCTCCGAGGCCCACTCGGACAGCAGGAAGATCCCGGAGTCGTCCGAGGAGACATGGAAGTTGGCGGCGATCGCGCCCGGGTAGGCGCGGTCCTCGCCCACGGTCTTCTCCTCGGTGCCGAGCAGTCCGTCCACCCAGGCGCGTGCCGTGTCGCCGCCGTTCATGGAGAAGAAGGCGGCGGGGTAGCACCCGACGGGCGGCAGCGGGTCGGGCAGCACGGTGGGCTGCACCCTCCGGTACAGCTGGAACGCCCGGGGCTCGCCCGGCTCGTGGCCCAGCGCCCGCCAGTCGGGCCGCAGAGCGTCGTACGCCTTGCGCAGGACCTCCTCCGACCCGGCGTCCGAGGACCACTGGGCGTAGGTCAGCAGCGACGTGCCGTCGGTGCCGGTGAACAGGGACAGGGCCACCAGGCCCTCGGGCCACTCGGCGGACTCCCAGTGCGCGACGACCGCGGCCGTGGTGGCCTCGAGTCGTCCGGGATCGCCGAAGACGACTTCCTCTACCAGTGCTGTGGTGACGTCCGGGCGGCCGATGGACGGCCGGACGTCCGACGCGATGGACATCGTCAACTCCTCGGGTCTTGTGGGCTACTCGGCCTTGCGGCCGATGACCAGGACGTCGTCGTGCAGGCCCTCGACCTCGACGGTCTCCGGCCAGAAGCCGGCCTCGCGCAGCCAGCCGTGCAGTTCGTCGGCGGTGTACTCGTGGCCGCCCCGCGACCAGACGAGCATGGTGAGACCGGCCAGTGCCCCGTGCATCGACGGCTGCTGCCCGCCCGCCATCGGGTCGTAGACGAACACGGCACCGCCCGGCTCGAGCGCGTCGTACGCCCTCTTCAGCAGCGTGATGCGGTCCTCCACGCCCCAGTTGTGCAGCACGTGGCCGAAGACGAGCACGTCGGCCTTGGGGAGGTCGTCCTTGAAGAAGTCGCCGCCGTGGAAGGTGACCGGGGAAGCGGTGTCGCCGAGCCGGTCCATGTGCCGCTTGAAGGCGGGCTCCAGGGGCGGCAGGTCGAACACCCCGCCCTTCAGGTGGGGGTTGTGGGTGACCACCTGGTGGGCGAAGTTGCCCCGCGCGCCGCCGATGTCGACGAAGGAGGTGTACTCGCTCCAGTCGAAGCGGCTCAGCGCCCCGGCGATCGGCGCGTTCAGCAGGTCCATGCTGTCCAGGAAGCCGTCGGTGGCCTCGGCGTCCGCGTACAGCGAGTCGTACGGGTTGCCGATGACCGCGGCCTGGTTCTGCGGCTTACCGGTGCGCAGCGAGTCGGCCAGGCCGTTCCACGCCGGGTTCAGCTCCTGCTCGCAGAAGTGCAGATAGCCGCCGAGGTAGGCGGGGCGGCCCTTGACCAGGAACGCGTCGCTGACGGGGGCGTTGGTGAACCCTCCGTCGGCGGACTCCAGCAGGCCGAGGTGGAGCAGCCCGGCGAGCAGGTCGTTGAGGCCGCGCTCGACGAGACCGAGGCGCTTCGCGAGCTCCGCGGTCGAAGCCGGGCCCTTGGACAGTTCGGTGAACAGGTCGTGCTCGACGGCCGCGAGCAGGATCCGCGACTGCCAGGAGCCGAGGATCAGACCCATGATCGGGCCGGGGTTGACGTTGCTCTCGGGCGTGTCGACAGCCATGGCGTGAGGCCTCCTTGAGTGGGTGGGAGCTGGAGTGAGTACGCGGGTCACGCGGCGGTGCGCGGACGGCGCCGGGCGAGCGCGGTGACGAGGCCGAGCGCGCCGACTGCCGTGACGAGGGACAGTGCGGGCCGTGGGCCCCGGGTCATGAGCAGGGTGACGAGCGGCAGCAGGGCGGCGGCGCCGAGCTGCACGCTCGCCTGGTAGAGCGGGACGGCCGCGCTCCGGTCCGCCGCGTCGAGCCCCGCCGTCGCCTGCGAGTTCAGCGCGACGAACGCACAGCAGAACCCGGCCTCGACCAGCAGCAGGGACGGCAGCATGCCGAGGGCGTACGAGCCGCTCTCGGGCCTGGCCAGGTAGTGGACGTAGCCGAGCAGCGGGAACAGAGCGCCGAGCGTGATGAGCGGGCGGCTGCCGTAGCGGGCGATGAGCCGGCCCGCGAACGGCACGGTCAGCGCCAGCGGGACGCAGGCGGGCAGCAGGGCGAGCGCGGACTGCCAGGGCGACCAGCCGAACTCCCCCGCCATCTGGAAGACCATCAGCACGAGCAGCGCCTGGTACGTGCCGTTGAGCGAGGCGGCGCCCAGCGCGGAGCGCGCCAGCGAGCCCCGTTTCAGGAGAGCGGGGCTCGGCAGTCGTGGCGGGTCGCCGCCCTGCTCGCGCGGCAGCACGAACGCCCCCGCCACGAGCAGCACCAGGGCGATCGGCGCGGGGAAGACGAAGACCCAGCGCCAGCTCGTCTCCAGCAACGCGCCCGCGAGCAGCAGGCCGGCGGTGAAACCGGCCGCGCCGAAGAGCGAGTAGACCGACAACGCCCGCCGCCGCTGCGGCCCTTCGGGGAAGAGGTCGTTGATGATGGCGAGGCCGGTCGGTGCGGTCAGGGCCGCGCAGCAGCCCTTGACCACACGGACGACGACGAGGAGCGCCGGGCCCGCGACGAGTCCGCCCGCCACGGAGACCAGGCCGAACAGCAGCATCGCCCCCAGGTAGGCCCGTCGCCGTCCGATGCGGGCGCACAGGACGGGGCCGGACAGCAGCAGTGCGGCGAAGCCGAGCGCGAAGCCGCTCATCAGCCACTGGGCGTCCCACGGCGTCAGGCCGAACCGGCCGGCGATCGCGGGCAGCGCGATGAGCACGACGGACACCTCGACGGCGTCCAGCAGCATGTTGCCGGACAGCACCAGCAGCCGGGCCCACTGCCGGGCGTCCCAGCGTTCCCGTCCGGCGGGGACGTCGACGACGGTCGCGGTCACCAGTCCAGCACCTGGCCCTCGGGCGTTCCGTCCTCGCCCAGGAAGGTGGCGGTGGGCCCGTCGTCGTCGAGGGTCGCGAGCAGCACGGGGATGTGCGCGCCCTGCTCGGTGGTGAGATGGCCGTGGTGCCCGTTGATGTCCGTGGCCACGAAGCCCGGGGAGGCCGCGTTGACGAGGATGCCGGTGCCGCGCAGTTCGTTGGCGTAGGTCAGGGTGACCGCGTTGAGTGCGCTCTTCGAGGTGGCGTACGACAGCATGACCGGGAACTCGCCGGGCGGGTGCACCCCCGTCGGGTCGAGGTTCGCGGCGGCCGCCGAGAGCGAGCCGATCGCGCTGCTGACGTTGACGATCCGGGCGGACGGCGCCCGGCGCAGCAGGGGCAGCAGGGCGTTCGTCACGGTGATGACGCCGAAGACGTTGGTCTCGTAGACCGTGCGCACCTGCTCGGCGGGGGTCTCGCTGGGAGGCAGCATGGGCCCGCCGATGCCGGCGTTGTTGACCAGGACGTGCAGGACACCCTCTTCGTCCGTCAGCCGCTTGGCGGCGAGCGCGACGGATGTCTCGTCCGTGACGTCGAGGTGCAGGAACCTCACGTCGAGGCCGTCGGCGCGCAGCTCGCTCTCGGCTGCACTGCCCCGCTCCTCGTCGCGGGCCCCCAGATAGACGGTCAGGCCGCGTTCGGCGAGCTGCCGGACGATTTCCCGGCCGATGCCCTTGTTGGCTCCGGTGACGACGGCGATGCGCGCGGTGTCGGCGGACATGGATTCCCTCTCACACTGGTTGGGTCGGGGCGCGGACGGTTCGGACCGGTCGGTCTCAGCCGAGCAGCGTGCCGCCGGTGGCGTCGATGAAGGCGCCGGTGATCCAGCGCGCCTCTTCGGTCGTCAGGAAGGTGATGACGTCGGCGACGTCGCCGGGCTCGCCGACCCGGTTGAAGGCCGAGAACCTGGCCATCGCCTCGACGGCCTGCGGGTTGTCGAAGATCGCGCCGCCGTTGTCGGTGATGCCCGGCGCCACGCTGTTGATCGTGATGCCGCGCGGCGCGAGGAGGCGGGCCAGCTGGAAGGTGAGCTGTTCGATCGCGCCCTTGGTCATGGCGTAGGCGACCTGGTCGGGGACGGAGGTGCGCGTGACGCCCGTGGTGATGTTGATGATGCGGCCGCCGCTCGGCATCTGCTCGAGGGCGCGCTGCACGAGGAAGTACGGTGCCTTCGCGTTCACGGCGAAGTAGCGGTCGAACTCCTCGGGGGTGAGGTCCTCCGGCGCCGAACCCGTCGAGGTCACGGCGGCGTTGTTGACCAGGATGTCGAGGCGGGTCTCGCCGGTGCGCTCCTTGAGGCCCCGTTCGAGACCCAGGAACAGCTCGTGCACGTCACCGGGGACGCCGAGTTCCGCGCGGACCTTGAAGGCGCTGCCGCCCTCCTTCTCGATGAGCTCGACGGTCTCGTCGGCCGCCTGCTCGTTGGCCGTGTAGTGCACCGCGACCAGCGCGCCCTCGCGGGCGAGACGGATCGCCGTCGCCCTGCCGATGCCTCGACTGGAACCGGTCACGAGGGCCGTCTTGTCGGTGAGCCTGTCCACGGTTGACCTTCCGGGTTGGTGGGTGTGCGGGGTGTGCGGCCGGGGCGGCACCGGCACGTCGAGGCCGCTGATCATGCGGGCGAGGTGACGGCGGACGGCGGCGGACTCCAGCAGCTCGCCGAAGACGTCGCGCAGCGCGGTGACCTCGTCGCTGCCGAACAGCAGCTGGGCCTGCGCCTGGATGTTGGCCAGGGTGCGCGCCCCCACCGGATGACGCTCGGCGTGGTAGGAGTCGAGCAGCGCGGGCCGGGCTCGTCCGCCGGCCACGTCGGCGAGGGGGCGGCCGAGGGCCGCCGCGTCCTGGAGACCCAGGTTGACGGCCTGCCCGCCGACCGGCATCTGGCGGTGCGCGGCGTCGCCGGCGAGCAGCACCCGGCCCCGCCGGTACTCGGTGACCTGCCGGGAGGCGTTGCCGAACCGGTTGAGCCACAGGGCCCGCCCGTCGCCGATGTCCTCGCCCGTCACGGCCGCCCAGGCGTCGGCGACCTGCTCGAACGTCACGTCGCCGGACGGCTGCGCGCCGAACCGGTGGACCATCAGCCGGGTGGTGCCGTCGGGCCTGCGGTAGGCGGTCGCGATTCCGCCGGCGTACCGCTTCAGGCGCCGGTTGGCGATGTCGATGCCGGCGACGTCGGCGCGCAGCATCACCTTGTCGGCGTCGCGTCCTGCGAACTCGAAGCCGCCGAGTTCGCGCACGGTGCTGTCCTCGCCGTCGCAGCCGACGGCATAGGCGGCCGTGAGCTCGTACGTCTGATCGTCCGGCCCGCGCACCTCGACGCGCACGCCGTCGTCCGTCTGCCGCAGCCCGAGCACGGTGTGACCGCGCCGGATCTCGGCGCCCAGGCCGAGCGCCCAGGACTGGAGCTCGGCCTCCAAGTGGTGCTGGATGCACTCCCATTGACCGGCGTACGGATGGTCGGCGTCGGCTTCCGCGAGATCGAGGCGCAGCCCGCCGAAGTGGCCCGGCCCCAGGGCGGGCAGCTCACCGAGCCGGGGCAGGAAGCCGCGGTCGGCGAAGATCTCCATGGTCCGCGCGTGCAGGACCGATGCCCGCGACTCCCCGGTCGGCTCCGTCAGCCGCTCCAGTACGACGGCCCGCGCACCGCCCGCCCGCAGCTCGGCCGCGAGGAACAGCCCCACGGGCCCGGCGCCGACGACCACCACATCGGTGCGGGTCATCGGCGCTGTCCGAGCCCCGGCCCGAACCAGCGGGTCAGAGCCGTGTTCAGGTCGTGGTGGCTGCCGGGCGCGGCCCAGGCGACGTAGCCGTCCGGGCGCAGCAGCACCGCGGTCGTGCCCGCCAGGGGGCTGTCCTCGGGCAGGGCGTCCGGGGTCGCGGTCACGATGTCGACGCGGTCCCGCCAGGCCTGGGCGCGGCGGCGCAGTACGGCGTTGTCGTCGAGGTCGAGGAGCACACCTCGCCCCGAGCGCAGCAGTGCCGTACTGCTCGTGGCGCCGCTGCCCGACGTCACCCTCAGGTGCGGGAGCCGACGTCCGAGCAGCGGGCTGCGGCCGCCGCCGACGTCGTAACGGATGTCCAGGCCGCTGGCCTTGGCCGCCAGGTGGCGGGCGACGTCGGGGTACCGGATCAGCTCGGCCAGGACGTCGCGCAGCGGCTGGGCCTCCTCGCCGCCCAGCACCAGCAGGCTCTGTGCCCGGGTGTTGGCGAGCAGCGCCCGGCCCACCTCGTGGCGCTCGGAGTGGTACGTGTCGAGCAGTTCCTCGGGCGCGTCGCCGTGCAGCACCGCCGCCAGCTTCCAGCCGAGGTTGTGGGAGTCCTGGACGCTGGTGTTCATGCCCTGGCCGCCCGCGGGCAGATGCACATGGGCGGAGTCGCCGGCCAGCAGGACACGGCCGCGCCGGTACTCGGTGACCTGCCGGGCGGCGTTGCCGAAGGCGCTGACCCAGACCGGCTCCGCGTGCGAGATGTCGCTGCCCGTGAGCCGTTTCCACAGATCGGCGACCTCGGCGAAGGCGGGGGGCCCGGTGCGCCGCTGCGGCGGGATCCCGTGCTCACCGACGATGATCCGGTGGATCCCGCCGGCCAGTTTCGCGACCATCACGAACCCGCCGCCGACCTGCTGGCCGGTCATGCGCGGCGCCAGCTCGACACCGCGCAGATCGGCCAGCAGCATCTCGGTCGTGGCGGCGGTGCCGGGGAAGTCGAACCCGGCCGCCTTGCGCACCGAGCTGCGTCCGCCGTCGCAGCCGACGAGATAGCGGGCCCGGATCCGCTCCTCACCGCCCGGGTGGCGCACCGTGACCGTCACGCCGTCGCCCGTTTCGTCGTACGACAGGAACTCGTGCCCGCGCCGAATGTCGGCGCCGAGTTCGCCCGCCCAGGCCTCGAGGGCTTCCTCGGTCACCGACTGCGGGACCGTGCGGGCCGCTTCGTGCGCCGCCCCGAGGACACTCATGTCCAGCGGCAGGCCACCGAAGTGACCCATGCCGCCGGTCTCGTACTCACCGAGCCGGCGGAGGAGTCCGCGCTGGTCGAACACCTCCATGGTGCCGATGGTCAGGCCGATCCCCCGGGACTCCCCGGTGCGCCCGGGATGCCGTTCCAGCACCGTGACGTCGATCCCCGCCAGCCGGAGCTCCCCGGCGAGCATCAGCCCGGCGGGTCCCGCTCCAACAACGACCACCGAAGCGTCCATGAACCTCTCCTTCTCAGAGCCATTAGCGGAGCCGCGGACAGCGGCAGTCCGGCTTCGCCGTCGTACAGGCACGCAACCGGCAGCGTGCGCAGCGTGATGAGCGGTTCCGCGGGGACGGCCAGGGCGGCGGCGGCAGCGTGATGCGGCCCGGCCGGCACGTCCCGCACGATCCAGCCGGGCGGGCCGGGCGGGGCGTCGGCGTCGGTTCCGACGCCCAGGTAGTCGAGGGCGGGTCTGCGGCCCAGCCCCGTCCCCAGACCCTTCAGGTACGCCTCCTTGCGGGTCCACAGCTGCGCGAAGGTGACCGGTCGTCGCGCTTCGGGAAGGGCGAGGAGTTCACGCCACTCCGCCGGATGCAGTGCGGGCCCGCACACCTGCACCGCCTCGATCGTCGGCGTGCGCTGCACATCCACGCCGACGGCCGTGGCCGCCGTGCCGATCAGGATCAGCCCATGACTGTGCGAGAGCGAGAAGTGGACCGGGACCGGCGGATGCCGCAGAACGGGCCGGCTCGTGCGCAGCGAGCGCACCGGGCCGGCTTCCCGGCCCAGACGCAACAGCCCGGGCGGGTATCCCGTGGACGCCGCGAGGATCCGGCGCAGCGCGATGTGCGCCGACAGGTACTGCACCCGGTCCTTGGGCCGCACGAACAGTTCGGCCCGGCGCACTTCCGAGTCGTCGAGCTCGCTCACCGCAAGACGGGCCGCGGCGGCGCTGTCCGGAGACGGTGGGCGCAGCAGCCACAGCGAGAGTTCCGGTGCCTCGCGGAGTACCGGGATCAGAGGACGCCGCGGGTGCTCGACCGCCCGTCGTGCACCACCAGGTTCAGCGCCCCGCCTCGGCATGGGCTTTCGCGTGGCCGAGCGTGGCCCTGCTGTTGGTGCTCAGCGCGTTGTGCACATACGCGCGGGCGTCGGCGACGGTGGCGTCCTCGCCGAGGATCCGGGCGATGTTCTCGGTGTTGAGTGTCACGGTGTGCTGGGAGGACGCCGTGACGCCGGTCTCGGTCTCGGTGAACGTCCAGTAGCCGGTGTGCAGCGTCATGAGCGCCGGCAGGGTCACCTGCTTGTAGGCGATCTTGTGGTGCGGGAACGTCACCCGGTACGACTTGGTGGTGTGGACGGAGCCGTCCTGGGCGCGGGTGTCCATCTCCAGGGTCTGGAGCCCGGGGGTGTCCTCGGTCAGCCGCACCGTGGCCACGTGCGGCAGCCGCTCGGACCACAGCTGCGCCTCGTTGATGAAGTCGTAGACGTCCTTGGCCGCTCCGTCGATGTGGACGGAGTCCTCGAAGGAGAAGGTGAGTTCGGCCTCGGCGTGGGCGCGTTCGACGTTGGTACGCAGGGCGGCCAGCTCGGATCGCGAGTTGCGGTCGACGGCCTCGTCGATCCACGCGAGGTGGCCGGGGTCGTCGTCCACCGCCCGGTAGTCGTGCAGCAGCCGGATCCTCGACTCGGTCGTCGAGACGGGCTCGATGATCCAGGCGCCGCCCATGGCCGCCACCGGAGGCGTGGACACCTCCTGGCGGAAGTCGATCCGCAGGTTGTCGCGGTCCAGGGTGCGGCGCGAAGTCCAGTTCTTGGGCTCGCCGTTGGCGGTCGCCCAGATCTGGATGCGCTCCTCCCGCTCACCGCGCTCCGCGTGCTCGACGTGGATGGTCGGCGGGAAGATCCGCGGCCAGTTCTCCACCTCGGCGATCAGCCGGAACACCGTCTCGGCCGGTGCGGCCGCGGTGATCTCGTGCTCGACCTCACGGATGGTCATGGTCAGTCCTCTCGAGGTCGTCAGAAGTTGCCCAGTCCGCCGCAGACGTTGAGCGCCTGCGCCGTGATGGAGGCCGCCGTGTCGGAGGCCAGGTAGCCCACCAGGCCGGCCACCTCCTCGGGGGTGGAGTACCGGCCGAGCGGGATCTTGGCCTGGAACTTCTCGAGGATGGCCGCCTCGCTGGTGTCGTACGCGGCGGCGTAGCCCTGCCGCACGCGCTGGGCCATGGGGGTCTCCACGTAACCGGGGCACACCGCGTTGACGGTGATGCCGGTGGGCGCCAGTTCGTTGCCGAGCGCCTTGGTGAACCCGACGACGCCGTGCTTGGAGGCCGAGTACGGCGCACCGAGCACCACGCCCTGCTTTCCGGCCGTGGAGGCGATGTTGATGATCCGGCCGCGGTCCTTGCGCCGCATCCCGCCGGTGTTGAGCACCTCGCGGGTCATCCGGAAGACGCTGTTGAGGTTGGTCTCGATGACGTCCGCCCACAGCTCGTCGTCGATGTCGGCGGTGACGCCGCCTCCGCTGCGGCCCGCGTTGTTGACCAGGACGTCGATGGTCCCGAAGGTGTCGACGGCGGCCCGGACGAAGGCCCGGACGTCGTCGGCGGAACGGACGTCGACGGTCGTGCCCTCGACCTCGAGGCCCTCGAACTGGAGTTCCTTCACGGTCGAGGCGATGTTCTCGGCGTTGCGCGCGCCGATGAACACCTTGTGGCCCTGCCCGGCCAGGAGCCGGGCGGCGGCGAGGCCGATCCCGCTCGTGGCTCCGGTGACCAGGGCGACCCGCTTTTCCTTTTCTGACATGTCTGTCGTCTCCAGTGGTCCGATGTGGGTGGCGAGTGGTGCGGTCCGACGCGGGCCGCCGGGCGATGCCGGGGCACCGCCCGGCGGACGGCCGGGGGTCAGACCAGGGCGGCGAGACCGCTGTTGACGGCGTCGATCAGCAAGCGCGGGGTGTTCGCGATGCTCAGCACCTCCTCGTCGAGCGAGATGCCGTATTCGCGCTCAATGCGGCCGCCGGTCTCCAGCAGGGCCAGGGACTCGTAGCCCAGCTCCTCGAAGTCGGTGTCGAGGATGTCCCCGTCGAGGTTGTAGGAGTCGTCGGCGCCCGCCGCCTCGATGAGGATGCGGCGGAGGTCGTCGAGGGTGAATGCCTGCTCAGCCATGGCGGTTCCTTTTCGGTTCGGCGTGGGTCAGTCGGCCGATCGGACGACGAGTGCGGAGTTGAAGCCCCCCTGGCCGCGCGCCACCACCAGCGCGGTGCGCACCTCGTGGGTGCGGGGGTGGCCGACGACGAGGTCCAGGCCGTACTCGTCGGCCGGGTCGGTGTTCATGGTGGGCGGGATCAGGCCCTCCTCCATCGCGAGGAAGACCGTCGCGAGGTCGAGCGCGCCGGCGGCGGAGTACAGGGCTCCGGTCATCGTCTTGGGCACGGTGACGGGCACCTGACCCCGGCCGAAGACCTCGTTCAGGGCGTCGGCCTCGATCCGGTCCAGCTCGGGGACGGCCGCGCCGTCGGCGAAGACCACGTCCACGTCACCGGCGGCGACGCCGGCGTCCTCCAGGGCGGTCTCGATCGCCCTGCGCAGGGCGGGGGGACGCCCGCTGCCCGGCTTCGGGTCGAACGTGGCGCCGTAGCCGGCGATCTCCCCGTACACCTTCGCGCCGCGCGCACGGGCGACGTCCTCCCGCTCCAGGATGAGGATGGCGCCGCCCTCGCCCGGCACGTGCCCGGAGGCCCGGTGGTCGAACGGAAGATAGGCACCGGCCGGATCGTCGCGGGTGGTGACCCGGCCGCTCGTCATCTGGGCCACCCATCCCCACGGGCACAGGGAGGCGTCGACGGAGCCGGAGACGACCAGGGGCGTGCCCTTGCGGACCTGGCGGCGCGCCTGGGCGACACAGTCCAGACCGCCGGCCTGCTCACTGACGACGACGCCGCTGGGGCCCTTCATGCCGTGGCGGATGGAGATCTGGCCGCTGTTGACGGCGTAGAACCAGGCGAAGGACTGGTACGCGCTGACGTACTCGCTGCCCTGGCTCCACAGCCGTTCCAGCTCGCGCTGGCCGAACTCGAAGCCGCCGGAGGCGCTGGAGGTGACCACTCCCATGTCGAAGGCGGGCAGGTCCTGCGGGCGCACCCCGGCGTCCTCCAGTGCCCAGTCCGCGGCGACGAGCGCGAGCCGGGTCATGCGGTCGGTCTGCGGGAGCAGCCGGCTCGGCAGATGCTCCGCGGCCTCGAACCCGTGGATCTCTCCGGCCAGCTGGGCCGGGTACTGCGTGGGGTCGAAGCGGGAGATCCGCCCGATGCCGCTCTTGCCGACGCGGGCCGCCGACCAGTACTCCTCGGCGCCGAGCCCGTTGGGCGCGACCACGCCCAGGCCGGTCACCACGACTGAGGCGCTCATGCGGCGGTCCTTTCCGGCCGGGCCAGCACCATCGCGCTCTGGAAGCCACCGAAGCCACTGCCGACGGTCAGCACGGCGTCCGTCCTGTGTTCCCGGGCGGTGATGGGCACATAGTCGAGATCGCATTCGGGATCGGGTTCGTGGAGGTTCGCCGTGGGCGGCACCACGTGGTGCGTCATCGCCAGGGTCGACGCGGCGATCTCGATGGCACCGATGGCACCGAGGGAGTGGCCGACCATGGACTTGATGGAGCTCACCGGGGTGTCGTAGGCGTGTCCGCCCAGGCTCTTCTTGAAGGCGGCGGTCTCGTGCCGGTCGTTCTGCTTGGTGCCCGAGCCGTGCGCGTTGATGTAGTCGATCTGCTCCGGGTTCATGTGCGCCTCGTCGAGCGCGACGCGGATCGCCTCGGCCATCTCCGCGCCGTCGGGGCGCAGTCCGGTCATGTGGTAGGCGTTGCTGCGCGTCGCGTATCCGGCGATCTCCGCGTAGATGCGGGCACCCCGCCTGCGGGCGCTCTCCAGCTCCTCCAGCACGAAGAAGGCCGAGCCCTCGCCGAGGACGAACCCGTTGCGGGTGCTGTCGAACGGGCGGGAAGCGCGCTCCGGTTCGTCGTGCCGCGGAGTGGTCGCCCTGATCGCGTCGAAGCACGCCATCGTGATCGGCGAGATCGGGGCGTCGGTGGCGCCCGCGACCATGACGTCGAGGGACCCCTCGCGGATCAGCTCGATGGCGTATCCGATGGAGTCGATGCCCGAGGTGCAGCCCGTGGAGACCACCGCGTTGGCGCCCTCGGCCCCCACGGCCCAGGCCACCTCGGCCGCGAACGAGCTGGGCACCAGGTGGTTGTAGAGGTGCGGAACCGCGTACCGGTGGTCGACCAGGTTCAGCCGCCCGTCGTCGCTGACGACCCGGTACTCCTCGTCGAGACCCATCGTCGCGCCGACCGCCGTGCCGACGGTGACGCCGACGCGGTGCGGGGCGTGGTCCTCCAGGTCGAGGCCGCTGTCGGCGAGGGCGCCGCGGGCGGCCACGACGGCGAACTGACCCGCGCGGTCCAGCCGCCGGATCTCCTGCGGACTCAGTCCGTGCGCCTCGGGATCGAAGTCGATCTCGGCCGCGACCCGGGAACGGAACGGCGACGGGTCGAAGAACGTGATGCCACGGGTCGCCGTACGGCCCTCGCTCAGCAGGGACCAGAACGCGTCGCTGCCCACTCCGCCGGGGGCCAGCACCTCCAGACCCGTGACGACAACGCGCCGGCCGGTCACGAGCTCGCCTCCCAGTGGTAGAAGCGGGTCGCCATGGCGTCGGCCGGCGAGCGCCAGGTCGCCGGGTCGTACGCCTCGATGAACGGCTTCAGGTCGTCACTGATCCGTATGAAGCGCGGGTCCGACTTGGCTTCCTCGATCTGCGCTCCACCGTTGTCCGTGTCGAAGTCCTGGAGGTGGAAGTAGAGCCCGCGGTAGTGAAAGAGCTGACGCCGGCGGGTGCCCATCAGGTGCGGCATCTCGGTGGCGTCGAACGCCTGGAAGAGATCGGCCACTTGGCCGCCCGCACCGGGCTCCATCCTGGCCACGATCAGGTTGCTGTGCATACGATTCTTCTCCAAGTTTTCCAGTCCCGAAAAGGGCATACAAAGCCGTACGGAGGATTGGAGTTCGGCGTCGACGACGGAAAGCGTCGGACGAAAGAGCGGGCATCCGGCCGAGGGAATTCAGCGACAGAGCTCCGGACTCTGACATCCATCTTCTTCGGCAACTTCCCCGGTTTCAAGGGGAATTACTTCAAATCCACGTCCAGAAGTACAGGAAAGTCACTGCGGGGCGTTGCCGTGTTTGCGGGACGGCAGGTCCGCGTGCTTGGCCCGCAGCATGTCGAGGGAGCGGATCAGCACCGAGCGGGTCTCACGCGGGTCGATGACGTCGTCGATCAGTCCGCGCTCGGCCGCGTAGTACGGGTGCATCAACTCGTTCTTGTACTCCTCGATGCGCTGCTCGCGCACCGCGTCCGGGTCCTCCGCGGCGTTGATCTCCCGCCGGAAGATGACGCCCGCGGCACCCTCGGCGCCCATCACCGCGATCTCGTTGGTGGGCCAGGCCAGGGCCAGGTCGGCGCCGATGGACCGGGAGTCCATGACGATGTACGCGCCGCCGTACGCCTTGCGCAGCACCAGCGAGATGCGCGGCACGGTGGCGTTGCAGTACGCGTACAGCAGCTTGGCGCCGCGCCGGATGATGCCGTTGTGCTCCTGGTCCACGCCGGGCAGGAAGCCGGGCACGTCGACCAGGGTGACCAGGGGGATGTTGAACGCATCGCAGAACTGGACGAAACGGGCGCCCTTTTCGGAGGCGTCGATGTCCAGGACCCCGGCCATGGAGGCGGGCTGGTTGGCGACGACGCCCACGACGTGCCCGTCGAGCCGGGCGAACGCGCAGACGATGTTCGTCGCCCAAAGCGGGTGGACCTCGAAGTACTCGCCGTCGTCGACGACTTCCTCGATCACCTTGCGGATGTCGTACGCCTGCCCGGCGGCGGCCGGGACCAGGTCGAGCAGCGCGTCGTTGAGCCGGTCGACGGGGTCGCCGGAGCGCTCGACGGGCGACAGCTCACGGTTGTTGGCGGGCAGCAGCGAGAGCAGATAGCGGACGTCCTCGATGCACTCCTCCTCGTCGTCGTAGGCGAAGTGGGAGACACCCGAGGTGCCCGCGTGGACGTCGGCGCCGCCCAGACCGTTCTGGGTGATCTCCTCACCGGTGACCGCCTTGACGACGTCGGGGCCCGTGATGAACATCTGCGAGGTCTCGCGGACCATGAAGACGAAGTCCGTCAGCGCCGGGGAGTAGGCGGCGCCGCCCGCGCACGGGCCGAGCATCACGGAGATCTGCGGGATGACGCCGGAGGAGCGGGTGTTGCGCTGGAAGATGCCGCCGTAGCCGGCCAGCGCGGTGACGCCCTCCTGGATACGGGCGCCGGCCCCGTCGTTGAGGGAGACCAGCGGGGCGCCCGCCGCCTCGGCCAGGTCCATGATCTTGTGGATCTTCTGGGCGTGGGCCTCGCCGAGTGCGCCGCCGAAGATCCGGAAGTCGTGTGCGTAGACGAAGACGGTGCGGCCGTGGACGGTTCCCCAGCCGGTCACCACGCCGTCGCTGTACGGCCTCTTCTTCTCCAGCCCGAACCCGGTGGCCCGGTGCCGGCGCAGGGGTTCCACCTCGTTGAACGAGCCCTTGTCGAGGAGCAGGGCGATCCGTTCCTGAGCCGTCAGCTTGCCCTTGCCGTGCTGGCGTTCGGTGGCCGCCGGGTCCGGGCCGAGCCGCGCCGTCTCCTTGATCTCGGTCAGCTCGTCGATCCGGGCGCGGATCGTCTCGTGCGGTGTGGCCATGGTGTTCCCCACCTCCGTGGGTCGTCGGACGAGTCGTGTCAGCGGTCGGCTCCGGGCCGGTACAGGCGGATGAAGTCCGCGACACCGGCGGTGACGAGCGCGTCGGTCTCGAAGTCGGCCAGTGGCAGGGCACCGTGGAAGGAGCGCTGGACGACGCCGCCCGCGACCAGCTGGATGAAACGCTCGGCGGCGTGGTCGGAGTCGTCGAAGGCGAGCAGACCCCGGTCGGCGACGCGCTCGAGGCGGCGGGCCAGTTCGCGGGTCGCCTGCCGGGGGCCGGCGGTCCGCCACATCTCGACCACACCGGCCGGCCATGTGGCGATCTCCGCGCCGAGGTGACGGACGATGGCGAAGTGCTCCGGGAAGGCGGCCAGCGGCGTCAGCCAGGCGTGACCCAGCGCGACCAGGTCCTGCTCCAGGTCGTTGATCTCGGCGAGGTGGTTCTCGGCGATGACGGTCAGCGCGGCGGCCACCGAGGCGGCGCCCTCCAGCAGGACGGTGAGCAGCAGGCGCTCCTTGTCCTGGAAGTAGTGCGTGATCGTGGCCTGGTCGAGACCGCACTCCAGAGCGATGTCGGCCACGCCTGCGTGGGTCCAGCCCTCACGGGCGAAGACGGCGCGGGCCGCCCGGACGATGTCCCGGCGCTCCTCCGCCGAACCGGCCTGGACGCGCGCGATGGTTGCTTGCTGCATGGTCATGGTGCGTTCCTCCGTGTGAGGTGCGGATCTGACGGGCATGCGGATCTGCCGCGGGCGCGGAGGCGCCTGCGGGTGCGGGGGCGCCTGCGGTGTGGGGTGACGGGGCGCCCGCGGTGCGGGGGCGCCGCGGGTGCGGGGGCGCCCGCGGTACGTGGTGGCGGGGCGCCCGCGGTGCGGGGGCGCCGCGGGTGCGGGGGCGCCCGCGGTACGTGGTGGCGGGGCGCCCGAGGTGCGGGGGCGCCGCGGGTGCGGGGGCGCGGGGGCGCCCGCCGGTGTCGGGGCCGGCGCGGGAGCGTGCGCAGGGGCGGAGGCGTGAGCTGCGCTCGTGCGGACGACCGCGCTACCGGGCCGGCTTCTCGGCGGGCCGGGTGCCCTGCTCCTCGTACTCCTCGGTGTGCGCGGTCGTGGCGCGGCCGCGGAGCTGGACGAGGAGCACACCGGTGGCGGTGAGAAGCGTGGCCGCGCCGCCCGCCAGCAGGCCGGAGCGTGCGCCGAACCGTTCGCTGAGGGTGCCGACAAGGAGCGCGCCCAAGGGCGTGGTGCCCTGAAGGGTCAGCGTGTAGAGAGCCATGACCCGGCCCCGGTAGGCGGGGTCGGTGCCCAGCTGGATGCGGTGGTTCGCGGCCTGCGCGAAGTAGAGGGAACCGAATCCGGTGCCCAGCAGCAGCACGACGGCCAGCGCATAGGTGGGGGCGAGCCCGGCCGAGGTCTCCAGGGCGCCGAACCCGATGGCCGAGCCGATGACGAGGCCGGCCCGGGGCCGGCCGCGGCGGCCGGTGGTGACGAATGCCGCGAGCAGCGAGCCCGCGGCGAAGGCCGTGGTGAGGAGGCCGAAGTCGAAGGCCTCCGCGTGGAAGACCGTCTTGGCGAGCAGCGGCAGGGTGAGCTGGAAGTTGAAGCCCAGCATGCCGACGACGGCCACCAGGACCATCGGCAGCAGCAGGTCGGGGCGGGCCGCCACATGCCGTAAACCGTCCATGACGGGCGCCCGCGGAGGCCGCCGTTCCTCGCGGTGCAGCTCCGCCGGTCGCATCGCACGCAGCGCGACGACGGTCGCCAGATAGCTCACCGCGTTCAGGAGCATCACGGTCGCCGTGCCGAACCAGCCGATCAGCAGGCCGGCCAGCGCGGGGCCGGCCACGCGCGCGCAGTTGAAGTACGCGGCGCTCAGCGCGGACGCGTTGGGCAGCAGGTCGGCGCCGACGAGTTCACTGACGAAGGACATCCGGGTGGGCACTTCGACCGCGTTGACGACGCCGAGCCCGAGGGCGAAGAGACAGACGTGCCACAGCGTGGCGCCGCCGGTCAGCACGAGGACGCCGAGGAGCAGGGACAGTGCGCCCGAGGCGAGGTTCGCGGCGATCAGCAGACGGCGTTTGTCGTGACGGTCGGCGAGGCCGCCCGCGTAGAGGGTGAGCAGCAGCAGGGGCGCGAACTGAAGGGCGGTCACCAGGCCCAGGGCGGTCCCGGAGTCACCGGTCAGGGAGAGCACGAGCCAGTCCTGTGCGACGACCATCATCCAGGTGCCGGCGACGGAGACGAGCTGTCCTGCCGCGAACAGCCGGAAATTGCGGACGGTCAGGGACTGGAACGTGCCGGCGAAGGGAGATCTCATCTCGTCCTTGGGCTCGGGCGCACGACGGGGGACTCTGCCTCAGATCCTCTTCGGTCCCGGGTCGGCCGGTCAATGAATCCGATGTCAGATCTCAGTCAATCCTTGTCATGGGAAGTCCATTTCGCAGCCGGACGTGAATCTACGTCAGGAACCGGAAAAGTATATTCGAGAATTCATGGAATTCCGTCACGTATCACAGGTGACATCCTCCGGCTCTTGCCGCCCGGAGAATTCCCGAAATAGCGTTCCCACATCCGTAGGCGACCACAAGTAGGAGTTGCGGTGACCCAGGGGAACATCCGTATGCCCGTGGTGACGACAGCCTGTGCCGGAGCCGGCTGCGTCCGTCGTGAGGCCGGCGGCCGGGCCCGCCGCCTCGCAGCCCCCGGCAGCCGGCTGTGCCCGGCGTGCCACGAACACCTGGTGCGGGACCTCGGCCGGCTGCCGGAGCTGTACGAGGAATGCGCAACCCACCTCGGTGGAGGGAGCGAGCGGAGCGTGGAGAGGACGACCGGCGGCCCGCTGCCCGGCATGCCCTTCAACTCCCGGGCGGCCGACGTACGTTCCTCGATCACGGAAGTGCTCAGTTCGTGGGCGACCGTGGTCCTGGAGGAGCGCGGCCTGTCCGGTCCGCGGCGGGCCGTCGCCCCGCTCGCGCGGTTCCTCGCCCGGCACAGCGACTGGCTCGCCGCACACGACGCCGCCGGTGACGTCTCCGCCGAGGTGGCGCGGCTGGTCCGCGGGGCGTACGACGTGATCGACCCCGCGAGGAGCCGGCGCATCCCGGTGGGCGATTGTGTGGAACCGGGCTGCTCCGGCGGGCTCACCGCGGTCGTACGGCCCCGGCAGCCGCAGTTGCCGGCCACGATCACTTGTACGGCGGACACCTCCCACCACTGGGTCGGGCACGAGTGGCTCCAGCTCAGCCGCCGGATCGGCGCGGCCGCCGCCTCGGCACCGGCCGACGGGGAGGAACCGGCTGACGCAGGGGCATCGAACGCCGCCCCTCAAGAGGTGCGCTGGGTGACCGCCGCGGACATAGCCCGGCTGTGGGGCATGCCGGCGGGCAGCGTCTACCGGCATGCCAGCACACAGAAGTGGCGCCGCCGCAGCGAGTCCGGACGGACGTACTACCACGCGGCGGACGTCTACGAGACGCTCGAGCGCCGAGCGAACGCGGCATAGACAGCACGGGGATCACACACCTCCCGTACGGCTGAGGGCTCCCGGCAGATCGCCGGGAGCCCTCAGGGCCTGTCCGTACGCCGGTCGAGGTCAGTCCTTGATCTCGCAGATCGGGGCGCCGGAGGTGAGGGACGCGCCGACCTCGGCGCTGAGGCCCTTGATGGTGCCGGACTTGTGCGCGTTGAGGGGCTGTTCCATCTTCATGGCCTCGAGGACGACGACCAGGTCGCCCTCTGTGACCTCCTGGCCCTCCTCGACGGCGACCTTGACGATGGTGCCCTGCATGGGGGAGGCGAGGGTGTCGCCGGAGGCGACCGGTCCGGACTTCTTGGCCGCGGGGCGCTTGGGCTTGGCGCCGGCCGCGAGGCCGGTGCGGGCCAGGGTCATGCCCAGCGAGGCGGGGAGGGAGACCTCCAGGCGCTTGCCGCCGACTTCGACCACGACCGTCTCGCGGCCCGTGTCCTCGTCCGTCTCCGCGGCGTCGGCGGGGGCGGTGAAGGGCTTGATGTCGTTGACGAACTCGGTCTCGATCCAGCGGGTGTGGACGGTGAAGGGGTCCTGGCTGCCGGTCAGTTCCGGCGCGAACGCGGGGTCGGTGACGACCTTGCGGTGGAAGGGGATGGCGGTGGCCATGCCCTCGACCTGGAACTCCTGCAGTGCGCGGGCGGCGCGCTGCAGGGCCTGTTCACGGGTGGCGCCGGTGACGATCAGCTTGGCCAGCAGGGAGTCCCAGGCGGGGCCGATGACGCTGCCGGACTCCACGCCGGCGTCCAGGCGCACGCCCGGGCCGGTGGGCGCGGTGAAGGCGGTGACGGTGCCGGGGGCGGGCAAAAAGCCCCGGCCGGGGTCCTCGCCGTTGATGCGGAACTCGATGGAGTGGCCGCGCAGCCGCGGGTCGCCGTAGCCGAGTTCTTCGCCGTCGGCGATGCGGAACATCTCGCGCACCAGGTCGATGCCGGCGACCTCCTCGGTGACCGGGTGCTCGACCTGCAGACGGGTGTTGACCTCGAGGAAGGAGATGGTGCCGTCCGCGCCGACGAGGAACTCCACGGTGCCGGCCCCGACGTAGCCGGCCTCCTTCAGGATGGCCTTGGAGGCGGAGTACAGCTGGTCGACCTGCGCCTCGGACAGGAACGGTGCCGGGGCCTCCTCGACCAGTTTCTGGTGCCGGCGCTGCAGCGAGCAGTCCCGGGTGGAGACGACCACGACGTTGCCGTGGGAGTCGGCCAGGCACTGTGTCTCCACGTGCCGGGGCTTGTCGAGGTAGCGCTCGACGAAGCACTCGCCGCGCCCGAACGCGGCGACGGCCTCGCGGACGGCCGACTCGTACAGCTCGGGCACTTCTTCCAGGGTGCGGGCGACCTTCAGGCCGCGCCCGCCGCCGCCGAAGGCGGCCTTGATGGCGATCGGCAGGCCGTGCTCGCGGGCGAAGGCGACGACCTCCTCGGCACCGGAGACGGGGTCGGGGGTGCCGGCCACCAGCGGGGCTCCGGCGCGCTGGGCGATGTGCCGGGCGGCGACCTTGTCACCGAGGTCGCGGATGGCCTGCGGGGGCGGGCCGATCCAGATCAGACCGGCGTCCAAAACGGCCTGGGCGAAGTCGGCGTTCTCCGACAGGAAGCCGTAGCCGGGATGGATGGCGTCCGCGCCGGACTCGCGTGCCGCCTTCAGCACCTTGTCGATGTCCAGGTAGCTGGTGGCCGGGGTGTCACCGCCCAGAGCGAACCCCTCATCCGCCGCGCGGACATGCGACGCGTCCCGGTCCGGGTCGGCGTAGACGGCCACGCTCGCGATCCCGGCATCCCGGCACGCCCGGGCCACCCGGACAGCGATTTCGCCACGGTTGGCGATCAACACCTTGCGCACGATGCCTCACTTCTGCTGAGAGAACGGATACTTCCGGCCAGCCTCCCCAGCAGCCGCTACAGCGTTCAAGGCACCTTGCTACAAACCTTGGTGAAGCAGCGCGGGTCGGTCCCGTCGCGGAGGCACACGTCGAAGCGCGTACCTCCACAGCGGAGTTCAGTGCGAGGACGTGCTCACCAGGCGTACGCCTCGGGCGCGGGCTTGGCCCCGTTCGGACCGGGCGGCGGGAACAGCTGGTCCAGCCTTGCCAGCGTGGAGTCGTCGAGCCTGATCGTGAGTGCGCGCAGCGAGCTGTCCAGCTGGTCGGCCGTCCGCGGCCCGATGATGGGCCCGGTCACCCCGTCCTGCGCCAGCAGCCACGCCAGTCCGACGTGGGCCGGGTCCTCTCCGATGTCGGCGCACAGCTTCTCGTACGCCTCGATGGTCTCGCGGTGCTGGGCGAGCACGCCTACGGAACGTCCCGTGCTGCCCCGCGAGGCGTTGCCCTCCTTCTGCTTGCGCAGGACGCCGCCGAGGACGCCGCCGTGCAGCGGCCCCCACGGGATCACGCCCAGTCCGTAGTGCCGCGCGGCGGGCAGCACCTCCAGCTCGATCCAGCGGGTCATCAGGTTGTACATCGACTGTTCGCTGACCAGGCCGAGGAAGTGCCGCGACCGCGCGGCCTCCTGCGCCTGCGCGATGTGCCAGCCCGCGAAATTGGACGAGCCGAAGTACAGCACCTTGCCCTGCTGACGCAGGACGCTGAACGCCTCCCAGATCTCCTCCCACGGTGTGTCCCGGTCGACGTGGTGCATCTGGTACACGTCGATGTGGTCGGTCTGGAGGCGCTTGAGCGACGCCTCGCACGCGCGCCGGATGTTCAGCGCGGACAGGAATCCTTCGTTGGGCCAACTGCCCGTGGGGATGTAGACCTTGGTGGCCAGCACGGTCTTCTCGCGCCGGCCGCCGCCGGAGGCGAACCACCTGCCCATGATCTGTTCGGTGGAGGTCTCGCCCGGCCTCGTGCCGTAGACGTTCGCCGTGTCGAAGAAGTTGATGCCGTGCTCGTGCGCACGGTTCATGATCGCGTGACTGTCCGCTTCGGAGGTCTGGGTCCCGAAGTTCATCGTGCCGAGCACGAGTCGGGACACGGAGAGCCCGCTGCGGCCGAGCTTGGTGTATTCCATGGGTGCCAATCCTTGAGATGGTGCTGAATCGGGAACGGTTCAGGCTGCCGCCCGGACCGGGTACCACGCCTTCATGCGGGCGAAGTCCACGTCCCATACCCGGCCGGGCACGCGGCCCAGGTCGGCCCAGATCGACGTGCTGTCGAACCAGTGGTCGGTGGCCAGCATGTCCAGCGCGTGGGCGGCGACACCGTTCTCCGTCATACGGCCGCGGGCCTGTGCGATCCCCACGTCGTGTCGTGCCGGAGGCGGTGCCATGCAGCCGGCCACGGCGTGCAGCAGTGCGGAGGCCGGGGCCGGGGCCGGATACGCCGCGTGGTAGACGGATGCCGACAGGCTCTCGCTCGGGGCCCGGCCGGCCTCCACCAGCAGCGCGGCGAGTTCGTCCACGGCGATGACGGAGTGCTTGGCGTTCCACCGTGTCGGCGTGCCCCCCAGCGCCCGCAGCAGCTGGGCGAGTCCGGGGACGACCCAGTCGTCGCCACGGCCGTACACCAGATGCGGACGCACGACGATCCCACCGACGGCCAGTACGGCGTCCTCGGCCACGGCCCGCGTCCGCGACGTCGGCGACAGGGGATTGCGCATGAGCTGCTCGGGGCGGGCGCACCGGAACGTGCCGCGCCCGTACACGGCGGCGGTGCTGAGGTACACGATGCGGCGCACCCCGGCACGCCGTGCCTCGGCGACCAGCGCGGCGGTCCCACGGGCGTTGACGGCATGGTTGGCCTCGGACGTCCCGCCGATCTGCGAGGCGCAGTGCAGCAGGACGTCGACTCCGTCGCAGAGCCCGTGCAGCGAGTCCGGGTCCGTCAGGTCCGCACGCACGGTCCGGACGGGCCCGGCGACGGGTTGCGCCGGCGGCCTGCGGTACGAGGTCAGGGTCAACTCCCCGCCGCGGCGGGCGGCTTCGCGGACGACATGGGTGCCCACGAAGCCGGCCGCCCCAGTGATCATGGTGTTCACCTGCTGCGGGTCCGCAGCGTGAGACGGGCGGAGAAGACGGTCTCGTCGCGCTGTATCCCTCGCACCCGCACCAGTACGTCGCCCG
This sequence comes from Streptomyces sp. HUAS ZL42, assembly GCF_040782645.1. Classification (GTDB taxonomy): domain Bacteria; phylum Actinomycetota; class Actinomycetes; order Streptomycetales; family Streptomycetaceae; genus Streptomyces. The sequence continues at coordinate 5,379,220 of NZ_CP160403.1, read as the reverse complement.
CGTCGTCGACGCCGACCGGGCTCGCCTCGATGTAGCAGGGCTCGTCGAGTTCGGCGTACCGGTCGAAGGAGCTCTCCAGGTCGAGCACAAGGCCGTCGGCCATGCCGGTCGCGGCGTGGGCGGCCTGCCGGGCCGCCTCCAGGAGCACCATGCCCGGCACATGGTCGACGGGGTGGTCGAAGAAGATCGGGTGGTTGCAGTCGACGCGGAGTTCCCATCGGTCGCCGGATCCGCGCAAGTCCTCGGAGAGGACCACGTGTTCCGCGCCCGCACGGCCGACCCGCGCCGGGTCGATCGGACGCCCGGGGAGGCGGTCGGCGCAGGTGGGGCGCTCGCCTCGCAGTCGTTTGTAGACGCTGGGCCCCGTGCAGTTGAAGGCCGCTTCGGCGGTGGCCAGGGCCACGCCGTCGACCGTCGCGGTCACCTCGTAGCGCATACCGGCGAGGCTCTTCCCCCGGCGGACGATGTCGTGGCACACCGTGTGGAGTTCGACCTCGGTCGGGGCGGGCGTCGCGACGAACAGATCCGTCGTGGCGGTGAACCCTATGGACCGCATGAGGAACTGGTGCCCGAAGGGGACCTCGAACTCGGCGTGCGCGAGCAGCGACCCTATCTGCCGAACCGATTCGACCAGCAGCATCGGGTCCTGGTAGCCGCCCGACTGGGCGAACAGGGCGTGGCCGCGCGGCCACTGGGCCCGCACCACGAAGGCATCGGGCTGAGATGCCGCCCGCCAACCGGTGAGCAGGACCTCGGAGACCGCGGCGCGGTGAACGTACTGGCGCGGGACGATCGTGGTGAGTCCGGAATGTGCGTAGTCGAGCGTTGCGGTCATGCTTGTGCGCTCCCGTCTGTTTTTGAGCAGGGAGGAGCTGGTTGCTGCATGCGCAGCGGCCCCCCGTCGACCAATCCATAAGATACAGACAGGTCTGTTGGGTAAATCAAGCAAAACTTTAGTGCGGCACGAGTTCAGCAGGTGGCGCGCCCAGGATGTGGCGGGCAACACACCCCGTCCGTGATCGCTGCATCACACAACGACATCAGACGAACAGGCAGCTTTGCCTGTTCTTGCCAATAAGGACGCCGGACGCCTCTGCCATCCAGAGCCCGAAACGGGCCTTCGCATATCCGGCATAGTCAACGTCCTACCAGGTCAGACCCCATCAAGCCGCTGCGAGGCCCACCAACCGAGCACACATTGACAATCAGACAAGTCTGTTTGGTATGTTCGCAGGGCACCTGGATTTCCACTTGAGCATCTGGCAGGGCAGTCGGTGAGGCCCGAGTACAGGGGGAACAGATGAACCGGCAGGTAGCAGACATAACCGAGTCCCACTCCGCGCGGCACCACCCCGCGCCCCAGCACTCCCACCCGGCCGCACCGCGGCTGCACGTCCCGGTCGAGCACCCGGCACTGCGCATCCTCGTCGTGGAGAACGAGGAGCGCTCCGCCAAAGCCCTGGTCCAGGACCTGATACGGCGGGGATATCGCGCCGACAGCGTGGCCACCGGGAGCCAGGCGCTCCAGGTCCACCACCAGGCCGACCTGATCCTGCTCGACCTCGACCTGACCGACCTGGACGGCCTGGAGGTCTGCCGGGGCATCCGGGCGATGAGCGACACCCCGATCATCGCCGTCACCGAGCGCGGGAGCGAACTCGACCGCGTACTCGGGCTCCAGGCCGGCTCGGACGACTACATGGTCAAGCCGTACGGATTCCACGAACTGCTGGCCCGCATCGGAGCCGTGATGCGCCGGGTCCGGCCCTCCCAGACGGCCCGGACCATCGAACACGGTCCGCTGCGCATCGACGCGGTGACCCGCAAGGTCACGCTGCACGGACGTCCGGTGGACCTCACCCGCAAGGAGTTCGACCTGCTGCACATGCTCGCGATGCAGCCGGGTGCCGTCGTGTCCCGGCGGCAGCTGATGACCCAGGTCTGGGACGACGCCTGGTCGCACAAGGGCCGCACCATCGACACACACGTCAGCAGCCTGCGCGGCAAACTGGGGTCCAGCGACTGGATCGTGACGGTCCGCGGCGTCGGCTTCCGCCTGGGCAACCCGTGAGCGGGAACGATGCGCCCCGGTGCCGGAACACCCGGACACCGGGCGCGGACGACGCAGCCACCCACCGGAATCGCGCCTTCCGCCGGGTGTGCACTGCCCTGACCAGCCTTCCACGTGCCGTAGTATGCAGACAGGTCGGTATAGTTTGGCCTTTCGGCGAGTGCAAGGATCAGGTATGGCGAAGCAGGAACGCGGAACGCGATCGCGGCGGGCGATTCTGGAGGCTGCCGCCGAGGTGTTCGACCTCCGCGGATTCGACGCCGCAAGCACCAACGAGATCCTCGCTCGCAGCGGCCTGACCCGTGGGGCCCTGTATCACCACTTCCCCTCCAAGGAAGCGATCGCAGTGGCGCTGCTCGACGCGCACAACGAGGCCCTCGTCGTCCCCGAGCACGACACCAAGATGCAGGGGATCATCGACCTGACCTTCGCCTTCGCCGGCCAGCTCCAGCGCGACCCGGTCCTGCGCGCCAGCGTGCGCCTGGCCGTGGAGAAGACGTCGTTCCCCCGCCCCCTCAACACGCCCTACGACCAGTCCAGCGCGGCCATCCGCGAACTGCTGGAGCAGGCCGGGGAACGGGGCGAGATCCTGCCGGGCCTGAATCTGAACGAGGCCACCACCGTGATCGTCGGCGCGTTCACCGGCATGCAGGTGATGTCGCAGGTCTACACCAACCGCCAGGACCTGCCCGAGCGCATCACGACGATGTGGCGACTCCTGCTGCCGGGCATGGTCACCCCCGGCATGATCGGCCACCTGCGCATCACCCCGCCGCCGGCGCGCGCCACCGTCGACGAGATCGCGTCCGCCGACGCGTAGGGCCTGTCCGGCGGATCACGCCGCGGACGAGGAGCCTCACCGCACGCCGCAGACGAGGAGCCTCACCGCACGCCGCCCCCGGTTCACGCCCGCTGCGCCTCCGTGAACAGCGGCAGCAGCATGTCCCAGATGCGCTTGACCTTCCCGGGGTCCCACCAGGCCGCGTCGGTGTGCCCGAGGGACTCCAGTCCCGCGGTGACCACCACCGCCAGATCCGCCAGCACCTGCTGGTCGGGGCTGTCGGGGGCTTCCGCGAGGATCCGGTCGCGCAGCCGACCCAGCACCTCCTCCCGCAGCCGGGGCGGATCGTCGGTGCCGTCGACCGCCAACCGCAGCCCCGCACGCACCAGTTGATCCTCTGTCAGTGCTTTCTTCAGGGCGATGCTGAAGCGCGCCGGCGCATCCGCGCCCGGGCTCGCGAGGGTGTCCTCGGCCAGCGCGAGGACGCGGTCCTGAGCCTGCGTGTAGACCTCGGCCACCAACTCCGCGATGGACGGGAAGTGGTGGTACAGCGCGCCGCGGCTCACCCCGGCGGTGTTGCAGATGTTGACCAGCCCCGCGTCGGCGAGCCGACCGTTCGCGATGAGTTCCACGGCGGCACGCACGAGTGCCTCACGGGTCGACTGCGACCGCTTCTGCATCGCGCATGCCCCTTGTTCAGTACGACGACACGACTATCTCCCCGAACCATACAACCGTGCCTGTTTTGATGGACAGCTCCTTGACGGACACTTGCAGGAACTCACAGAGAACCCCGCCACCACAACACAACGATCAGCCAATTCCCGGGTCACGGAACCCTTGGCTCCCCAAACACCTCCAGTCGAACCCGTTGACGAACAGACAGGTCTGTTTGTTAACTTGACCCGTCAACCACCGCCCGGCCACTCCGCAGGCATCGAGCCGGTTGATTTCAGCACCCAACCCGTTTCTGATACAGCGTCAGTTCTGTAATCTGACACTACGTCAGTTATTTGGCAGTCACACAGGAGCGGGGCGGACCGATGCTTGGATCAACCCACGGCACCCTCACCACCGACTCCCGCCGGGCCCGGGTCAGCGCGTGCGGCGAGCCCCCGGCGCCCGCCGTCCACGGCCGCCCGGCCGACGTGGACGACCTCGACGTCAGCGGCCGTCCGCTGTACGCCGCCGTCCCCGATCTCGACCGTTTCTTCCGCCCCGAGTCCGTCGCCGTGATCGGCGCCTCGGACGCGGAGGGGCGGCCGAACACCGGAATCACCAGGCAGCTTCTCGCCTGGGCCGAGCGGGTCGGGGCGCGCGTGCACCCGGTGCATCCGATCCGTGAGTCCGTCTTCGGCATCCCCTGTTCCTCCTCCGTCGCGGACCTGCCCGAGCAGGTCGATCTCGCCGTACTGCTGGTCGCCGACCCCGTTCCTGTCGTCGAGGAACTCGCCGAGGCCAAGGTGAAGTTCGCCGTCGCCTTCGCCTCCGGGTTCGCGGAGACCGGAGCCGAGGGCGCGGCGGCGCAGGAGCGGCTGACGGCGGCCGTCGAGCGGTCCGGGATGCGGCTGCTCGGGCCCAACACCAACCTCAACGCCTTCGAGCGGTTCCGGGACGACCTCGACGGGCCGGCCATCGCGCTCATCACCCAGTCGGGACACCAGGGGCGCCCCGTCTTCGCCCTGCAGGAGCTCGGCGTCCGCCTCTCCCACTGGGCGCCGACCGGCAACGAGGCCGACCTGGAGACCGCCGACTTCCTCTCCTACTTCGCCGAGCAGCCCGAGGTCGGCGCCATCGCCTGCTACCTCGAGGGGCTGAAGGACGGGCGCGCCTTCCTGCTCGCCGCCGACCGGGCCGCCCGGCGCGGGGTGCCGGTCGTCGCGGTCAAGGTGGGCCGCACGGAGACCGGCGCCCGGACCGCCGCCTCCCACACCGGCAAGCTGACCGGCGCGGACGCGGTGGTGGACGCGGCGATGCGGCAGTTCGGGGTGATCCGGGTCGACGGACTCGACGAACTCCAGGACACCGCGGCGCTGTTGGCACGGGCACGGCCCCCGCAGGCCGATGGGGTGGTCATCTGTTCCATCTCGGGCGGCACGGGCGCGCACGTGGCCGACCTGGCGACCGAGGCGGGGCTCAGGCTGCCGGTCCTGTCCGACGCCAAGCAGGCCGAACTGCACCAGTGGATACCCGACTACCTGAGCGTGGCCAACCCCGTCGACAACGGCGGCCACCCGGTCGGGGACTGGCGGGGACGGAAGATCATCGACGCGATCCTCGACGACCCGGAGGTGGGCGTGCTGATCTGCCCCGTCACCGGGCCCTTCCCACCGCTGAGCGACCGGCTCGTCCAGGACCTGGTGGAGGCGGCCGAGCAGACGGACAAGCTGGTGTGCGTGGTGTGGGGGTCGCCGGTCGGCACCGAGCCGGCCTACCGGGAGGTACTGCTCGGCTCGTCCCGGGTGGCCACGTTCCGCACCGTCGCGAACTGCCTCACCGCCGTCCGCGCCCATCTCGACCACCACCGCTTCGTACGCGCCTACCGCTCCCCCTTCGACGAGGCGCCGCGCACCCCCTCGCCGTCCTTCCGCAAGGCGCAGGCCCTGATGCGCCCGGGCCAGCAGCTGAGCGAGCACGCGGCGAAACAGCTTCTGCGGGCGTACGGCATCCGCGTACCGCGCGAGCAGCTGGTGACCAGCGCCGCGGCTGCCGTGCGCGCGGCGGGCCTCGTGGGCTACCCGGTGGTGATGAAGGCGTCCGGCGCACGGATCGCCCACAAGACCGAGCTGGGCCTGGTGAAGGTCGGCCTGACCTCGGCCAGCCAGGTCCGGGACGCCTACCGGGAGTTGACCGACATCGCCCACTACGAGGGCGTCTCGCTGGACGGTGTCCTGGTGTGCCAGATGGTCGAACAGGGCGTGGAGATGGTCGTCGGTGTCACGCACGACGAGTTGTTCGGGCCGACGGTGACCGTCGGACTGGGCGGGGTGCTCGTCGAGGTGCTGCGCGATACGGCCGTACGCGTGCCGCCCTTCGGTGAGGAGCAGGCCCGGGACATGCTGGCCGAACTGCGCGGGCGGGCCCTGCTGGACGGCGTCCGGGGGCGGCCGCCGGCCGACCTCGACGCGCTCGTCGAGGTCGTCCTGCGTGTGCAGCGCATGGCGCTCGAACTCGGCGACCAGCTCTCCGAACTCGACATCAACCCGCTGATGGTGCTGCCCAGGGGGCAGGGAGCCGTGGCGCTGGACGCGCTGGCGGTGTGTGGCTGATATGAGCGAGATACTGCACTCCGTCGACGATCAGGTGTGCCGCATCACCCTCAACCGCCCCGATGCCCTCAACGCCCTCGCCCCTGACCAGCGCGAACGCCTCATCCGACGGCTCGGCGACGCCTCCGCCGACCCGGACGTACGAGCCGTCGTGCTCACCGGAACCGGCCGCGGCTTCTGCGCGGGCGCGGACCTGCGGGGAGCGGCCACGAACACGCAACCGGTGGCCGGTGACGTGGCCCGCACCCTGCGCCTGGGCGCGCAGCGCCTGATCGCCGCCGTCCTCGACTGCGAGAAGCCGGTGATCGCGGCGGTGAACGGCACGGCGGCGGGCCTCGGGGCGCACCTGGCCCTCGCCTGCGACCTCGTGCTCGCCGCCGAATCCGCCAGGTTCATCGAGGTGTTCGTGCGCCGGGGGCTGGTGCCGGACGGCGGCGGTGCGTACCTCCTCCCCCGGCTCGTCGGCCCGCAGCGCGCCAAGGAACTGATGTTCTTCGGCGACGCGCTCACCGCGACGGACGCCGAACGCCTCGGCCTCGTCAACCGGGTCGTGCCGGACGGCGAGTTGGCCAAGACGGCAACCGAATGGGCCGGCCGCCTCGCAGCCGGCCCCACCCGCGCCCTCGCCCTCACCAAGCAGCTCGTCAACGCGTCCCTCGACACCGACCGCGCCACGGCCTTCGCCGCCGAGGCCGCGGCGCAGGAGATCAACATGACGACGGCGGACGCGCGGGAGGGTGTACAAAGCTTCGTGGAGCGCCGGAGCCCCGAGTTCCACGGACGCTGACCCTTCCAATCTGACATGCCGTCAGCTTCAATGAAGACGTGATGGGACAAGCAGGAACCGCGGAAGCCGCAGTCCGCTACCTCAGGGCGGCCAAGCCGGTCACGGCACTGCCACGCCCCGAGCTGCGATGCGTCCGCGAGGACGAGCGCGCACCGGTCGACCAGCTTGAATTCCGCCGAGTCCTGGGGAACTTCGCGACCGGCGTCACCGTTGTCACGGCCCCGGCCGCCGACGGGGAGGCCTCCCCCGCCGGCTTCGCCTGCCAGTCCTTCTCCTCCCTGTCCCTCGACCCGCCCCTCGTCGCCTTCATGGTGGGCCGTACGTCGACGACATGGCCCCGCGTCGCCCGCGCCGGCGTCTTCTGCGTCAACGTCCTCAGCGAGCACCAGGGCGGCCTGTGCCGCGCCTTCGCGGTGAGCGGCGCCGACAAGTTCACGGGCGTCGCGTACGACACGGCACCCGTGTCCGGCTCCCCCCGCCTCGACGGCACACTCGCGTGGATCGACTGCACGATCCACGCGGTGCACACCGGAGGCGACCACCTGATCGTGGTGGGCCGGGTGGACGCACTGGGAACGGACGAGGAAGAGGCGGCGCCGCTGCTGTTCCACCGGGGCCGGTTCGGGGTCCTCGGCACCTGACGCCCAGCTCGATGCCACGCCTCACGCCGAGTGCCGTCCGCCACTCGATCGAGTGCACCCACGGCGATCGAGGCCGGGGGCACGATGCCGACGCTGCCCCTCCTGGAGCGCCTTGCCACGGCCCCGGGCATGCGTCTGCACGTCGGTTTCGAACCACTTGACCACGCGAGCTGAGCCCAGGGCGCGCCTACCGTCCTCTAGGCCAAAGCCACATGGACGGAGGCGGGCCGGCGCCGGATCACCAGTGCCATCAGCGCCGCCGCGGCGCAGAGGGCGCCCGACGCGTACCAGACCACGTCGTACGACCCGAAGACGTCCCGTGCGACACCGCCCAGGAAGGCGACCAGCGCCGCGCCGACCTGGTGGGAGGCGAGGACCCAGCCGAAGACGATCGCGCTGTCGTCGCCGTACTGCTCGCGGCACAGGGCCAGGGTGGGCGGCACGGTGGCGACCCAGTCGAGGCCGTAGAAGACGATGAAGAAGATCATCGGCGGGTGGACGCTCGGGGCCAGCAGCATCGGGAGGAACAGCAACGAGATGCCCCGCAGCGCGTAGTACACCGCCAGCAGGCGGCGCGGTTCGAAGCGGTCGGTGAACCAGCCGGAAGCGATCGTGCCGACGACGTCGAACACGCCGATCACCGCGAGCAGCGAGGCCGCCGCCGTGATGGGCATGCCGTGGTCGTGGGCGGCGGGCACGAAGTGGGTCTGGATCAGGCCGTTCGTGGAGGCGCCGCAGATCGCGAAGGTGCCGGCCAGCAGCCAGAAGGGGCCGGTGCGGACCGCCGAGAGGAGGACCGTCACGGCGCGGCGGGCGGCGCCCGGGACAGGGGCCGGCTTCGGTACGAACTCCTGCGCGCCGTAGGGCTTCAGGCCCACGTCCGCCGGGTGGTCGCGCAGCAGCAGCCAGACGAAGGGCACGACGGCGAGGGCCGCGAGGGCCACCGTCACGGCCGCCGGCCGCCAGTCGTACCGCGACACCATCCAGGACAGCAGCGGCAGGAAGATCAGCTGGCCGGAGGCGGACGCGGCGGTGAGGATGCCGCTGACCAGGCCGCGGCGCTCGGTGAACCAGCGGTTGGTGACCGTCGCGGCGAAGGCCAGGGCCATCGAGCCCGACCCCAGACCGACCAGCAGGCCCCAGCACAGCAGTAGCTGCCAGGCCGCCGTCATCCACACGGTCAGGCCCGAGCCGACCGCGATCACGGTCAGCGCCACGGCGACCACCCGGCGGATGCCGAAGCGGTCCATCAGCGCCGCCGCGAAGGGGGCGGTGAGGCCGTACAGCGCGAGGTTGATCGAGACCGCGGCCCCGATCGTGCCGCGCGACCAGCCGAAGTCCTGGTGCAGCGGGTCGATGAGCAGTCCGGGCAGGGAACGGAAGGCGGCCGCGCCGATGATCGTCACGAAGGTGACGGCGGCGACGAACCACGCCCGGTGGATACGAGACGACGGCTTACGCCTGGGGGACTCGACGACTGCGGCGGCTTCGGTTGTCTGGGTCACGCCATGAAGCTTCCGATATGGGCTCCTCCCGAACGAGTGGCCCGAAGGACAGCATTCGTTAGGATCGGGCCATGGACTCGGCCACAGACTTCCGCCCGCACCGCGTAGTCGTCCTCGCCCTCGACGGCCTGCTCCCCTTCGAGCTGGGCATCCCGCACCGCATCTTCGGGCGCCCGAAGGACGCCCGGGGACGGCATCTGTACGAGGTCGTGACCTGCTCGGTCCGCCCGCCGGGCCCCGTCGAGACCGACGCCGACTTCGCCATCCACGTCCAGCACGGCCCGGAGGCCCTCGCCACCGCCGACACCGTCATCGTCCCGGCGTCCTACGAGCTCGGCCCGCTCTTCGACGAGGGGGTGCTCACCGACGAGCTGGCAGCCGCGCTCGCGCACATCCGGCCCGGCACCCGGCTCGCCTCCATCTGCACCGGCGTGTACGTCCTCGCCGCCGCCGGCCGTCTCGACGGCCGCCCCGCCACCACGCACTGGGCCGACGCCGAGCACTTCCAGCGGCTGTTCCCGCAGATCAAGGTCGACGCGGACGTCCTGTTCATCGACGACGGCGACGTACTGACCTCCGCGGGCGTCGCGGCCGGCATCGACCTGTGCCTGCACATCGTCCGCCGCGACCACGGCACGGCGGTCGCCAACGAGGTGGCCCGCCGCACGGTCGTACCGCCGCACCGCGACGGCGGGCAGGCGCAGTACATCCAGCGGCCCGTGCCCGACCCGCAGCAGTCGACCACGACCGCGGCGCGCGTATGGGCGCTCGGCCGCCTGGACGAGCCGATCCAGCTGCGCGACATGGCCGCACAGGAGGCCATGTCCGTACGCACCTTCACGCGCCGCTTCCGCGAGGAGACCGGCATCAGCCCCGGCCAGTGGCTCACCCAGCAGCGCGTCGAACGGGCCCGGCATCTGCTGGAGTCCACCGAGCTCTCCGTCGACCAGGTCGCCCGGGACGCGGGTTTCGGCACGGCCCAGTCGATGCGGCAGCACCTACAGGCCGCGCTCGGTGTCACGCCGACCGCCTATCGGCGGACCTTCCGGGCCGGGGGCGTCTCCGAGAGCGGCCGCTCCGGGGGCCACGACGGCGTGGACGCCGCCCTGCGCTGAACCACCGGCATACGGGCGCCGATGGACACACAGGCCCAGGCCAGGACCCGTTTGGAGGCGACGTCGCGGTGGCTCATGCGACGACGGTGGGGGGCGGCACCGACAACGACTCACGGGTTTTCCCGGGCCTGTGGACAACTCCCGCGAGCGCGGACTCGCTCAGAACGTCAGCACTCCCCTGGCCACCCGCCCCGCCGCCGCGTCCGCCGCCGCCTTCTCGAAGTCCTCGACCGGATACGTCTCCGTCACCAACTCGTCGAGCAGCAGGCGGCCCTGCCGGTACAGGTCGGCGTAGAGGGCGATGTCCCGCTGCGGGCGCGACGAGCCGTAGCGGCAGCCCAGGATGGACTTGTCCAGGTACATGGAGGAGACGCGGAAGGACGCCTCGGCCGTCGCTGGCGGCACGCCCAGAAGCACCGCCTGGCCGTGGCGGTCCAGCAGGTCGACGGCCTCGCGGACGAGTTCGACGCGTCCGACGCACTCGAAGGCGTGGTCCACGCCCGTGGGCAGGAGGTCCCGCACCCCCTCCGTGGACGTCAGGAAGTCCGTCGCCCCGAACCGCCGCGCCACCTCCTCCTTCGCCGGATTGGCGTCGACGGCCACGATCCGCAGGGCGCCCGCGATCCGCGCGCCCTGGAGGACGTTGAGGCCGATCCCGCCGGTGCCGATGACCAGGACGCTGTCCCCGCGGTCCACGCGCGCGCGGTTGAGCACCGCCCCGACGCCCGTCAGCACGCCGCATCCGATGAGCGCGGCGGACGGCATGGGGATGTCCTTCGGGATGCGGACGGCCTGCACGGCCTTCACCACCGTGCGTTCCGCGAAGGCCGAGTTGGAGGCGAACTGGTACACCGGGCCGCCCCCCTGTGAGAAGGGCTGTCCCGGGCGGCCGATGGCCTGCGGGCACATCGTCGGCCGGCCGCGCCCGCACTGCGCACACGTACCGCAGTTCGCGAGCGTGGACAGCGAGACGTGGTCCCCGGGTGCCACATGCGTGACGCCCGCGCCCACCGCCTCCACGACCCCTGCCCCCTCGTGCCCGAGCACCACGGGCACGGGGAAGGGAATCGTCCCGTCGACGACCGACAGATCGCTGTGGCACAGCCCCGCAGCGGAGATCGCCACCTGCACTTCTCCGGGCCCCGGATCGCGTACGACCAGATCGTCCACGACCTCGATCCGCCTGCCGTCGAACACCACGCCTCGCATCACGGCGACTCCTCTGTCCCCTGGCTTCTATCCCCTGGCTTCCTTGGGCAGACCGAGCACGCGCTCGGCGATGATCGTGCGCTGGACCTGGTCCGAGCCGCCGTAGATCGTGTCGGCCCGGGAGAACAGGAACAGGTGCTGCAGGGCGTCGAGTTCGTACGGCGCGGACGGCGACCAGTCCGACGGACCCGCCCCCGCCGCCGCCCCGCGCACCTGCGTCGCCAGCTCACCCAGCCGCTGGTGCCAGCCGGCCCACAGGAGCTTGGCCACGCTGGGCGCGCCCGGCCCACCGGAACTCCCCAGCGTGCGCAGGGCGTTCCAGCGCATCGTGCGCAGCTCGGCCCACTGGCGGACGAGCCGGTCGCGTACGACGGGATCGGCGACCGCGCCCGTCTCGACGGCCGTACGCAGCACCCGCCCCAGCTCCTCGGCGAAACCGATCTGCTGGGCGAGCGTCGAGACCCCCCGCTCGAAGCCGAGCAGGCTCATCGCCACACGCCAGCCGTCGCCCTCGCCGCCGACGACGTGCTCCACGCGCGCGCGTGCACCGTCGAAGAAGACCTCGTTGAAGTCGCTGGTGCCGGTCATCTGGCGGATGGGGCGGACCTCGATCCGGCCCGGCTGGTCCATGGGGACGAGCAGGAAGCTCAGACCGTGGTGGCGGCGGGAGCCGGGCTCGGTGCGGGCCAGCACGAAGCACCACTCCGCCTCGTGTGCGAGCGACGTCCAGATCTTCTGACCCGTGATCCGGTAGTACGGCCCCTGCGGCTCGCGCACGGCCGCGGTGCGCACGCCGGCCAGGTCCGAGCCCGCGCCCGGCTCGCTGTAGCCCTGGCACCAGAGTTCGTCGCCGGCGGCGATCGGGGGCAGAAAGCGGGCCTTCTGCTGTTCGGTGCCGTGGGCGAGGAGGGTGGGGGCGAGGAGGTTCTCCCCGATGTGGCCGGAGCGCGGGGGCGCGGGCGAACGGGCGTACTCCTCGGCCCAGGCGACCTGCTGGGTGAGCGTGGCGGTCCGGTTGCCGTACCCGCCTTCGCTCCAGCCGAGCCCGATCCAGCCGGCTTTACCGAGGGTGCGCTCCCAGGCGCGGCGGTCTTGAGCGTCGTTGGCATGTGCGGCCAGCCACGCCCTCGCTTCTGACCGGAACGCCTCGTCCTCGGCGGCGAATCCAAAATCCACGGGGCCTCCTCAAGCACCGGTCACATCAGCCACCCCAGGGGCGCGGGGCTGCATCGATTTGCGGCTCCGCCGCGTGGGCGCGACAAACCACGACGAACCCGCAGCCGCCACACAACGCATCCCCCCGAGCTATCAGGCGTTGGGCCGCTCCCCCCGCTGGGCGGCTCGCGACATCTCCTCCAACTGCACAAGCAACGGCATCGGATCCACCCCCACACTCCCCGGCAGAAACTCCGCGATCTGTTCCGGCGTCCACCCGCCGGAGGCGTACGCGGCCCGCAACTCCCTCGGCTGGGCCCAGACCGCGATCTTGGGGCCGGCGATCGTGTACACCTGCCCGGTGATCCCCTGCTCCCTCGCACTGTCGGAGAGCAGGTACACCACCAGCGCGGCCACATCCTCCGGCTCGCCGATCTCCTTGAGCTCCACGGGCACGTTCGCCGACATCCGCGTCCGCGCGACCGGCGCCACCGCGTTGGCGGTCACCCCGTACTTGTGCAGGCCCAGCGCGGCGCTGCGGACGAGCGAGATGATCCCGCCCTTCGCCGCGCTGTAGTTGGCCTGCGAGACCGACCCCTGGTGGTTGCCGCTGGTGAAGCCGATCAGCGTGCCGGAGCGCTGCCCCCGCATCACCGCCGATGCCGCGCGGAACACCGTGAACGTGCCTTTCAGGTGGGTCGCCACCACCGGGTCCCACTCCTCCTCGGACATGTTGAACAGCATCCGTTCGCGCAGGATCCCGGCCACGCACACCACTCCGTCGAGCCGGCCGTACGACGACAGCGCCGTGTCGACGACCCGCTGTCCGCCCGCCATCGTGGAGATGTCGTCGGCCACCGCGACCGCCTCGCCGCCCGCCGCCTCGATCTCCTTGACCACGGTGTCGGCGACCTCGCCGGCCGGTGAGGCCCCGTCCACGGACACGCCGTAGTCGTTGACGACGACCCGCGCGCCCTCCGCCGCCGCCGCGAGCGCCACCGCCCGGCCGATCCCCCGCCCGGCGCCCGTCACGGCGACGACCTTGCCTGCCAAGAAGTTCCCCACGCCCGGCCCCTTCCCGCGGTTTCTGACGGATCGTTAGATTCTATGTCCCGTCAGACGGGCCAGGACAAGCCCCGGGGAGGCACCGGATGTCACTGCCGACGCTCCATCCCGAGTTCCACGACATCGCCAAGCGCGTCAGCAACTGGGGACGCTGGGGTGCGGACGACGAGATCGGGACGCTCAACCTGATCACCGACGAGGTCGTGCGCGAGGCCGCGGCGACCGTCCGCAGCGGCCGCCGTGTTCCGCTCGCCCTGCCCCTCGAGGAGGACGGCGTGCAGACCGGGATGATCCCGGGGCGGGTCAACCCCCTGCACGCGATGGTGCAGATCAACCAGGAGATCTTCGGGCCGGGGACGGTGGCGTGCAGCGACGACGCCGTGACCATGGGGCTGCAGGCGGCCACCCACTGGGACGCGCTGGCCCATGTCTCGCACTCGGGAAAGCTCTACAACGGGCGCCCGGCCCACACCATCACCGCGCACGGCGGCGCCGAGTTCAGCGGCATCGACAAGGCGCTGCACATCGTCTCGCGCGGGGTGCTGCTGGACGTCGCGCGCGTGCACGGCGTGGAACGGCTCGACGGGGGCCATGCCGTCACGCCCGAGGATCTCGACGCCGCCGAGGAACTCGCCGGGACGCGCGTGCGTGCCGGTGACGTCGTGCTCGTGCGGACCGGGCAGATCCAGGTCTGTCTCGCCGGCGACAAGCACGGGTACGGCTATCCGTCGCCGGGGCTGTCGCTGCGTACGCCGGAGTGGTTCCACGCGCGCGATGTGGCGGCCGTCGCGAACGACACCCTCACCTTCGAGATATTTCCGCCCGAGATCGAGGATCTGTGGCTGCCCGTGCACGCGCTCGACCTGGTGGAAATGGGCATGATGCAGGGCCAGAACTGGAATCTCGAAGAGTTGTCCACAGCCTGTGGAGAAACGGGCCGCTACGCCTTCCTGCTGTCGGCGATGCCCGAGCCGTTCGTCGGCGGCACGGGAACTCCGGTCGCCCCCGTGGCGGTTCTGTGAGAGCCCGGCTGACGGCGCGCCGCTACCTGCCCCCGAGCACGGCACCGCGCGCCGCCATCCGACTCCGGCTCATCGGATCCCCTTCGGCCCTGAGGGATCCGACGCCGAACCAACGACCCGCACTCGCCGAGGGCTTCCGTCACCGAAGCCCTTGCCGTCCCCTCACGGCGAATCGCTGAACCACAAGCGTGATCAAACGGGCACACCACGTCAACACCCGATCGGGGATTTATTACTTACGCCCTGTTTGCCGCAGGCGCACGCGGAAGCACGCCGGGCGCACAGATCCACGGCCCACCAGGGGAGACAGCGCTTTCTGCGTCCATGCGACGCATCCATGGGAGTTCAGGCCCTCCCCGCACCCCGTGCGCCGGTCACACCGCCTCGTACGCCAGACCCTCGTACGCCGAGACGGCACCGCCGCAGCCCGCCGCCGGCTCCTCGGGCCGGTCGCAGCGGTCCAGTTCGCACCAGATGCGCTTGCCGGCGCCCTCCCGGCTCCAGCCCCAGCGGTCGGCGAGGCCGTCGACCAGGGCCAGTCCGCGCCCGCCTGTGGCGTCGCCGTCCGCGCACCGGGGCACGGGGACCCGGTCGCTGGTGTCGGCCACCTCCAGGCGGACGGTGGCCGACTCGGTTGCCGACTCGGCGGCCGTCACACCGGGCAGGGACAGCCGCAGCACGGCCGGACAGCCGGTGTGTACCACGGCGTTGGTGACCAGCTCGGAGACGAGCAGGATCAGGGTCTCGGCGAGCGGCTCGTCGGCCTGTATCCCGGACCCGGCGAGCCTCGAGCGGGCCCACCGCCGGGCGCGCCCCACCTCAGCGGGGTCGGGCCGGATCTCCAGCTGCACTTGAAGCACCTGCACCGCTCACACCATCCGAACCGGCGGACACATGACCTCGCGGCATGCGAGCGCCACGACGAGCGCCATGACGAGGGCTGGGACGAGGGCCACGATCGTAACCATTTTCTGCATGACCAGAACAACGACCAGAAGCCGGGTCACGGAACGTGAGTCCCTTACGGGAAAGCATGGTTGACGTACAGTCACCCCAACAAGAGCTTCGGGCATATTCCAACGCGAAGGAGTACCCGTGCGGCATACTGTGCGACGCTCATCGGGGGGAGTCGAACAGGTGGGGGTCGAAGCCGCTTCCGACCTGCGAGCTGGGGCGCGCACCACCGGACCCGGCGCCGCCCCTGGGGCAACACCGGCATGGCTCGTCCTCGGAACCACTCGCATCCCACACAAGGTACCGGAGGGGAAGGGCGACTCCGGGCCGTGACGAGTCATCCGCAGGACACAAGCCGGTATCGACGCTCCGTGATTCCGGTATGCCACGATCCGTGACATCGTTCCCGAGAGCTTCCGGGACGCCGCAGCGCAGCGACCTTTCGCACCCTCAGGCCATCAGCTCCGCCGCCAGAAGTTCCTCACTCTCCGTGTCGGCACCCGCACGTCGCGTCCGCACCCACGCCCGCTTGAGAAGCAGGTGCACCTCGGATTCCCAGGTGAAGCCCATGCCGCCGTGCACCTGCAGGCAGTCGCGCGCGCCGCGCACGGCGGCCTCGTCGGCGAGCAGCCGGGCCGCGGCGATGTCGGCCGGGTCGGCGGTGACGGCGGCCGCGTACACCGCCGCTCGGGCGACCTCCACGCGTACCAGCAGCTCCGCGCACAGGTGCTTGACCGCCTGGAAGGCCCCGACGGGCTGTCCGAACTGCTCGCGCACCCGGGCGTGTTGCACCGCCAGGTCACACGCGCGTGTGGCCGTGCCGAGCTGTTCGGCGGCGGTGAGGAGGACGGCTACGGGATCCGGTGCTGCCGCGGCGGGCACCCGGTGCAGGGGTGTCAGCGGGTCCACCGACCGCAGCGGTACGGCACCGGAGGCGTCCCCTACGACCACGTCCGCCTCGGTCAGCCACTCCACGAGCCCACCGGAGACGGCCGCCACGACCGTCTCCCCGGTGGCCGCCCCCGGCACCGTGCCGGCCGCGAGGTGCGTGGCCACCAACGGCCCCGGCAGCAGCGCCCGGCCCGCCTCCTCGAAGGCCAGGACCGCCTCGGGCAGCCCGAGTCCAACCCCGCCGTCCGTCTCCGGCAGCCGCAGCGCGAAGAACCCCACCTCCCCCAGCTCCCGCCACAGCGCCCGGTCGAGCCCCGGCCGCTGCACGGCCGTGCGCAGGGCCTCGCGGTCGAAGCGACGCGCCAGCAGCTGCCGTACTCCGTCCCGCAACGCCCGCTGGTCCTTGGTCAGTTGGAAACGCATGCCGCAACGTCACCGCCGTTTCGCATTCCGAATGGTCACCGCCCCTTCGGCAGCCCCAGGATCCGCTCGGCCACGATGTCGCGCTGGATCTGCGAGGTGCCCGCCGCGATGGTGTACGACAGGGAGGACAGCCGGTCGAGCACCCACGGCCGGTCGAGGTCGAGGGCCTCGTCGCCCAGGACGCAGGCCGCGGCGTCGTACAGCTCCTGACGCGCGTGCGAGTACCTCAGTTTGAACACCGAGCCGCCGACGCCCGGCACCCCGCCCGAGGCCTCCGCCTCGCTCACGTTCCACTGCGTCAGCCGCCACAGCGCACGGAACTCGGCGTTCAGCCGGCCGAGCCGCCGCCGTAACAGCGGATCGTCCCAGCGTCCGTTCTTCCGCGCCTCGCGCGCCAGTTCGCCGAGCACACGCCGGCAGGCCACCACCTCGCCCACGAACGCCGTACCGCGCTCGAAGGACAGCGTCACCATCGTGACCCGCCAGCCGTCGTTCTCCTCCCCCACCCGGTTGGCGACCGGCACCCGCACCTCGTCGAGGAACACCTCGGCGAACTCGGCCGATCCGGCGAGGGTCCTCAGCGGCCGTACGGTGATGCCCGGCGCGTCCATGGGCATGGCCAGCCAGGTGATGCCGCGGTGCTTGGGCGCGGACGGGTCCGTACGGACCAGTAGTTCGCACCAGTCGGCGACCTCGGCGTGCGAGGTCCAGATCTTGGAGCCGCTCACCACGTAGTCGTCGCCGTCCCGCCACGCGCGCGTGCGCAGCGCCGCGAGGTCGGACCCCGCGTCCGGCTCACTGAAGCCCTGGCACCAGACCTGCTCGCCGCGCAGGATCGGCGGCAGCCAGCGTGCCCGCTGCTCCGCGCTCCCCTCGGCGGCGATCGTGGGCCCCGCGTGCAGCAGCCCGACGAAGCCCGCGCCCACGTAGGGTGCGCCCGCCCGCTCCGTCTCCTCCAGGAAGATCAGGTGCTGGGTGGGGGTGGCGCCCCGCCCGCCGGCGTCGGCGGGCCAGTGCAGCCCCGCGTACCCGGCGTCGTACAGCAGGCGCTGCCAGCCGAGGTCGTAGACGCGGCGGGCGGGCCAGTCGTCGGGGGACGGCTTCGGCGGCAGTGTCGGGAGCACGTCGCCCAGCCACTGCCGCAGCCTCGCCCGGAACTGCTCCTCCTCGGGCGTACAGGACAGGTCCATGGCGGCTACTTGTCGAGGTCCAGGCCCAGCATGCGGATCGCGTTGCCCCGCATCAGCTTGTGGACCGTCTGCTCGTCCAGGCCCTTCACATGGTCGAGGGCGACCTGCTTGGTGTGCGGGAAGGTCGAGTCGACGTGCGGGTAGTCGGTCTCGAAGGTCGCGTTGTCCCTGCCCACCACGTCGAGGGACGCCACGCCGTGCTTGTCGCGGAAGAAGCAGCAGAAGATCTGCCGGTAGTAGTACGTCGAAGGGGGCTCCGGGATCAGGTCGCGGACGCCGCCCCAGGCGCGGTGCTCCTCCCAGACGTCGTCGGCGCGCTCCAGGGCGTACGGGATCCAGCCCATCTGCCCCTCGGAGTAGGCGAGTTTGAGGGCCGGGAACTTGACCAGCACGCCGCTGAAGAGGAAGTCCATCATCGAGGCCATGGCGTTGTTGAAGCTCAGCGACGCCTGGACGGCGGGCGGGGCGTCCGGGGAGGCCGCCGGCATCTGCGAGGACGAGCCGATGTGCATGTTGACGACCGTCCCCGTTTCCTCGCAGACCGCGAAGAACGGGTCCCAGTGGCCGGAGTGGATGGACGGCAGCCCCAGGTGGGTGGGGATCTCGGAGAAGGTCACCGCCCGCACCCCGCGGGCCGCGTTGCGCCGGATCTCCGCCACCGCCAGGTCGATGTCCCACAGCGGGATCAGGCACAGCGGGATGAGCCGCCCGCCGCTGTCGCCGCACCACTCCTCGACCATCCAGTCGTTGTAGGCGCGCACGCAGGCCAGCGCGACCTCCTTGTCGTGCGCCTCGGCGAAGGTCTGCCCGCAGAAGCGGGGGAAGGTCGGGAAGCAGAGGCTGCCCTCGACGTGGTTGAGGTCCATGTCCTTCAGCCGCTCGACCGGGTCCCAGCAGCCGCGCCGCATCTCCGCGCGGGTGATGCCCTCCAGGGTCATCTCGTCGCGGTCGAAGCCGACGGCGGCGATGTTGCGCTTGTACGGGAACTGCAGGTCCTCGTAGATCCACCAGTCGGTGGGCGGGCCGTCCGGGTCCATGGTGATGCGGTACTTCCCGCCGACGTAGGCGAGCTCGCCGATGCCGGCCGTCAGGGGCTTGGGACCGCGGTCCCGGTACTTCCTGGGCAGCCAGGTCTCGAAGAGGTGCGCGGGCTCGATCACGTGGTCGTCGACGCTGATGATGCGGGGCAGTTCGGTCGTCTCCGTCATGGATCCCCTCCGCCTGACCGCTGTTATCTGATGGGTCGTCAGATTCCGTTATGCCCAGCAGGCTAGCCGCGCACCCCTGGACCGACAAGGCGCGGAGCCCTACGCTCTGCCCACGATCTGACTATCCGTCAGTTGACAAGGGGGCCGCCGTGAACGACACCGCCCACACGCTGAGCGAGTCCCGCACCCTCTGGGAGCTGGCCGCCCGCCGTGCCGACCTCACCCCGGACCGCCCCGTCCTCCTCCAGGAGGACCGCTCCCTGACCTTCGGTGAACTGCGCGACCGCGCCGAGCGGGTGGCCGCCGGGCTGTACGGCATGGGCGTACGCCCCAAAACGGTCGTCGCCTGGCAGCTGCCCACCCGCCTCGAGACGGCCGTGCTCTCCTTCGCGCTGGCCCGCCTGGGTGCCGTGCAGACACCGGTCATCCCCTTCTACCGGGACCGGGAGGTCGGCTTCGCCCTGCGCGAGTCCCGGGCGGAGTTCTTCGCGGTGCCGGGGACCTGGCGCGGCTTCGACCACACGGCGATGGCACGGCGGCTCGGCGCCAAGGGGATCTTCGAGGCGTACGACGGCCTCCCGGAGGGCGACCCGGCCGTGCTGCCCGCCCCGCCCGCCGAAGGCACCTCCGTCCGCTGGATCTACTGGACCTCGGGCACGACCTCCGACCCCAAGGGCGTCCTGCACACGGACCGTTCACTGATCGCGGGGGGCTCCTGCCTCGCCCACGCGCTGCACCTGTCCGCCGCCGACGTGGGCTCCATGGCCTTCCCGTACGCCCACATCGCCGGGCCCGACTACACGGTGATGCTGCTGCTGTACGGCTTCCCCGCGGTGATGTTCGAGCAGTTCGCGCTGCCGGACGCGCTGGAGGGCTACCGCAAGCACGGGGTGACGGTGGCGGGCGGGTCGACCGCCTTCTACTCGATGTTCCTGGCCGAGCAGCGCAAACAGCCCGGCCGGAAGGTCATCCCGACGCTGCGGCTGCTCGCGGGCGGCGGGGCGCCCAAGCCGCCCGAGGTCTACCACTGCGTCGTACGGGAGATGGGCGTGCAGCTCACCCACGGGTACGGCATGACCGAGGTGCCGATGATCACGATGGGCTCGCCGGACGACACGGCGGAGAACCTGGCGACGACGGAGGGGCGGCCGCCGGACGGGATGGAGATACGGATCGTCGACGGGGAGGTGCGGTTGAAGGGGGAGGCCGTCTGTCAGGGGTATCTGGATCCGGCGCAGACGGCGGAGGCCTTCGACGAGGAGGGGTTCCTGCGCACCGGTGACCTCGGGCATGTGACGGAGAGCGGGCATCTGGTGCTCACCGGCCGCCTCAAGGACGTGATCATCCGCAAGGGCGAAAACATCTCGGCGAAGGAGATCGAGGACCTGCTGCACCGGCACCCGGGCGTCGCGGACGTGGCGGTCATAGGGCTGCCGGACGCCGAGCGCGGGGAGCGGGTGTGCGCGGTGGTCGAACAGCCCGCCGGCGCCGGGGAGCTGACCCTGGAGGCGGTGACGTCGTATCTGCGCGGGGAAGGGCTGTCGGTGCACAAGCTGCCGGAGCAGCTGGAGGTGGTGGACGCCCTTCCGCGCAACGAGACCCTGCGGAAGGTGCTCAAGTACAAGCTCCGCGAACGCTATTCGGGCGCGGAGCGGTAGCGGCTACTCGGGTACGGTGAACCAGCGGGCGAACGCGGGCACGATCGCGGCCTCGCCCACCTTGCCGTCGCCGTCGGAGTCGAGCGCGGTGGCCGCCGCGAGGGCGACGTCCTCGCTCACGCCCAGGTTCCTGAGGATGCGCGCGGTGTCCGCGACCGTGGCCGCCCCGTCGCCGTCCGTGTCCGCGACGTCCAGAGCCGCGTGCAGGAAGGGGCGGGCGATCTCGGCGAACCGCTCGGGGTTGTCGCGCAGGCGCTTGACCGCGCCGGTCACGAACTCCTCGCGGGTGATGCGCTGGTCGCCGTCCCGGTCCGCGATCCCCGCCATGCCCTGCCAGAAGGCCTCGGCACCCGCATACAGGGCCTGCCCCTTGTCCGACCGGGCAGCCGTGCCGAACTCGGCGAGCAGCGCCTTGGCCGCCGCGCTGAAGTCCTCCCGGTCGATGTAGCCGTTGCCGTCCTGGTCGAAGGTGGCGAACCGGGCGGCGATCCTCCGCTCGTACTCGGTGCTGACCATGTCTTTTTGGGCCGCCTTACGTCACGTCGGGTGCATCTCGCACGGAGCGTACGACGCCGGACGCCGTCCGGGAGCGGGAAAGCGGCGGTTGCACCAAGACCGGGGGAATTTTGGGACAACCGTGTGGCACAGCCGTGATGTGATCCACTGTGGGGCGTGGAAGCGGTGGCGGCGAGTGTCATAGCGGTACTGGGGACCCTGCTCGGTGCGGGGGTGACCCACGGCTTCCAGTCGCGTGCGGCCGCACGGACGGAACGGTTCATGCGCGACGAGAAGCTCAGGCAGGAGCGGCTCGACGCGTACTGCGCGTATGCGGCGGCACTCGTCAACTACCGCCGGGCCCTGGTGCACCGCTGGTTCTGCGAGCACGAGGGGCGGTCGCAGGAGGAGATCACGCAGGCCCGGATGCAGGGCTACGACCTGCGGTCCGTGGCCAACGAGGCACTGTTCCGGGTACAGATGCTGGCACCGGACGAAACCCTCGTGGAGCGGACGTGGCAGGCCCTGTGGCAGATCGACCAGGTCCACAAGGCGGCCGACCGCGCCGAACTGGACGAGCGCCGTGACACCACGCGGACTCTCGTCACCGAGTTCGTGACCACGGCGAAGGGCATGCTGGACCAAGGCTGGACCAGGGCAGGCCCTGACCCTACGCCGACAGCGGTCCCGCCTCCTCCGTGACCGCCTCGTCGAGGTCCGCGTACACGTCGAACAGCCGGCGGACGCCGAGCGCGCCCAGGACGCGGTTGACGTAGGAGCCCTCGGCCGCGCCCTCGGCCGGGAGGATCAGGCGGAGCCTGCCCTGGCAGGAGCGGATCAGGCGGCGGGCGGCGACCAGGACGCCGACGCCGCTGGAGTCGCAGAACAGGACCTCGGAGAGGTCGAGGACGAGGCTGTGGCGGCCCTCCGCCACCGCGTCGTGCACCCGCTGGCGCAGCACCGGCGACGACACCAGGTCCAGCTCGCCCGACACACGGAGCACGCCCCACTCACCCTGCTCGCCGCTGGTCACGTTGAACGCCACGACCATGCCCTTCGCTCGCCGGAACGCAAACGGAAGCCTTGCCTACGCTTCCTTGCAGCGCGGCTGCCCACCGGCCGTTCCCTGAAACACCGCCCGAGAAACGGAAACAACTCAAAAGAGGCTTGTTTCAGTCGCATTCGATCCTGTTCGATCGAGTCTGAACGCAAGATGGAGGGTAAGCGCCGTCACACGACGGACAGATGCATGGGGCGAGTGCCTCAAGGTCCACTACCACCTGACGCCTCCCGGGGGGCGCACATTGACACAAAGGGGCGTGCGCCGTGGGAGGTGCCGACTACATTCGAGAAGACGGTGGGAGCACGCTTGACTTGGGCACGGGCAGGCTGAGGGGGCCGCATGGCGACGAAGGACGCACCGCCCCGCTGGGACCGCAAAATGCAGCAGCGACTCGCCCGCGGTGAGGCAGCCGCCCTCGGCGAGCTCTACGACCGCTTCGCTTCGCTCGTGTACGCGCTTGCCCACCGCGTGCTCGGAGACGAACAGGCCGCCGACGGCATCACCCGCGAGGTCTTCGCCCACGTCTGGGAGCATCCGGACACGTACGACCCGAAGTCGGGGCCCCTGCGCACCTGGCTCGCCACGCTGACCCACCGCCTCGCCGTGCAACAACTGCGCGCCACCGAGACCGCGGCCCTCGCCCGCGACGGCCACGGATCCACCGAGGACCTCGAACGCAGGGTGCGGCACGCGTCCGTCGCCGCCCGCGCCGACTACATCGTCCAGTCCATGCCGACCCCGCTGCGCGCCGCCCTTGAACTGGCCTACTTCCAGCGCCGCGACTACCGCCAGACCGCCGTCGACCTCGGCGTCACCGAGGACGAGGCCCGCCGCCGGCTCCGTCTCGGCCTGCAACTGCTGTCCACGGCCCACGACGCCGGAGCACCCGGGGCGCCTCCCGGATACGGAGGTGTCGCGTGAACGGAGCGGACCGGTTCGAGGCGTACGACGAGCACGAGGAGTACGGCGAACACGAGGAGTACGACAAGGACGGGCAGGAGCAGGGGGACGGCGGCGGCCCGAACTCCGCAGAGGAGCCGGAGAGCGACGCCGAGGGTCCGGACAACCCGGGCGGCCCCGACGTCCCGGGCGGCGACCGCCGGGACGGCGACGGCCGGAAGCCCGACCCGCCCCGCATCCCCATGCCGCGCGCCTCGGTCGAGGACAGCGGGATGCCGCTGCCCGCGGCGGCGGACCTGGTGGATCCCGCCGGCCCGGCCCCACTGGTCCTCGAGCACCGGGTGCTGAAGTCACTGCTCGGCGCGTGGGCCCTGGCGGCCTGCTCGCCCGAGGAGGCGGCGGCCGTGGAGGAGCACCTCGGCGGCTGCGGCGCCTGCGCCGACGAGGCCCGGCGGCTGCGCGAGGCGGTCGGCCTGCTGCAGCGCCCCCAGAGCCTCGACCTCGATCCCGCCCTGCGCACCCGCGTCCTGGAGGGCTGCCTCGACCGGCGGCCGCCGCGCGTCCCGGTGCCCGCGTGGGCCGCCTCCTACGATGCCGAGTCCGCGCGCCTGGACGCGCTGCTGCAGGACTTCGGGGACGCCGAGTGGCACGCCCCCGTGCGGCTGCGCTGGTTCCAGGGCGACGAGGCGACGAGCCGCCGTACGACAGTCGCCGGGGTCATCGCGCACCTGCTCGCGGTCGACGGGCTGGTCGCGCTCGCGCTCGGCCTGGAGGATCCGCTGGGCGATCTCCCCGAGGGCACGCCTGCGACCCCGGCCGGGCGCACGGAGGCGTACTGGGAGACCTCGCACTTCCCGCCCACCCGCTCCGTACGGGCACCGTGGCGGGAGCAGACCCACGGCCTCGTGCGGACGGTGTCCTTCACGGGCCAGAGCTCGTCGGCATCGGCGGTGTCGTACGGAGACTTCGAGCTGCCGCTGCACGACGCGCTGCTGGACCGGGCGTTCGAGTGCTGGGTGCACGCGGAGGACATCGCGGAGGCGGTGGACTACCCGTACGCGCCGCCCGCCCCGCGGCATCTGCACCGGATGATCGATCTGGGCGCCCGTATGCTGCCGCACGCGCTGGCCGCACGCCGCCGTGCCGGGCTGGCGTCGCCGGGCGCCCACCGTCACCTGGTCCCGGCCGGGGAGCCCGGCCGCAGCCTGCGGCTGGAGATCGAGGGGCCGGCCGGGGGCGAGTGGCTGATCCCGCTGGACTCACCCGGCGCGGTGGGCTCCGCCGAACACGAGGTGGCGCACGTCGCGTTGGACGGCGTGGAGTTCTGCAAGCTGGCCGCGGGCCATGTGCCCCCGGAGGATGCCGCCGCCGGCCAGCTAGGGGACCGGGAGGCGATCAGGGACGTACTGTTCGCAGCGGCGTCGCTGAGCCGGATGTAAGGGGGGAGGGTGGGCGCAGGCGGCACCCCGCAGGAGCCGTTGCGCGACCCACCCCTCAGCACCGACGCCGGGAGCCGGACAACCTACGCGAAGACGACCGTCCGTCGGCCGTTCAGCAGAATCCGCCGCTCCGCATGCCACTTCACGGCCCGCGCCAGCGCCTGGCACTCCACGTCCCGCCCCACCGCCACCAGCTGGTCCGGCGTCACGTCATGGCTCACCCGCTCGACCTCCTGCTCGATGATCGGGCCCTCGTCGAGGTCGGCCGTCACATAGTGCGCCGTCGCTCCGATCAGCTTCACGCCCCGCGTATGCGCCTGGTGGTACGGCTTCGCGCCCTTGAAGCTCGGCAGGAAGGAGTGGTGGATGTTGATGATCCGGCCGCTGAGCTGCTTGCACAGATCGTCGGAGAGGACCTGCATGTAGCGGGCCAGCACGACCAGCTCGACGTTCTCCTCACGGACGATCTCGAGCAGCCGCCCCTCTGCCGCCGCCTTCGTGTCCTTCGTCACCGGGATGTGGTGGAAGGGGATGTTGTACGACGACACGAGCTCGGCGAAGTCCGTGTGGTTGGACACCACCGCCGCGATCTCCACCGGCAGGGCGCCTATGCGGGCACGGAAGAGAAGATCGTTCAGACAGTGGCCGAACTTGCTGACCATCAGCACGATGCGCATCTTCTCGTCGGCCCGGTTGATCTGCCAGTCCATCTGGAAGGAGTCACCGATCGCCGCGAAACTGGCCCGCAGCTTGTCCACCGTCACGGGCGCGTCCGCCGAGAAGTGGACGCGCATGAAGAACAGTCCCGTGTCGTGGTCGCCGAACTGCTGGCTGTCCTCGATGTTGCACCCGGTCATGAACAGGTAGCTCGACACGGCGTGCACGATGCCCTTTTTGTCGGGGCAGGAGAGCGTGAGGACGTACTGGTCGGCCGGGCCCGGCGCGGTTCGGGTGGACTGCTCGTTCATGCAGGACAGGGTCCCATAAGTACGACCCTCACCGGGTGCCCGTCCCGCTACGCGGACCGCGTGAGTATCCGCAGCACCTCGAGCGTGCGCGGCGGCGCGTCCGGGTCCTCCCCGTCGCTCATGGACAGCCGCACATGCGCGTCCCGCGCCGCCCGCACCGCCTCCGGCCACCCGTGGTGGTCGAGGTAGGCGGAGACCGGCGCGTCCGGGCCGACCTGGTGCATGATCCGCAGCACGCGCAGGACGGCGGTGTCGACGAGGGCCGCCTCCTGGGAGTCCCGGAAGATCGTGCCGACGTACTTCTCGGCGGACCAGCTGTCCAGCCAGGTGTCCTCGACGAGGCGGTACACGGCGTCGGTGACGTCCCCGTACCCGTCGACGCCGGCCAGCCAGACGTCCCGCTGGAACACCGGATCGGAGAGCATGTGCAGCGCGGAGCGCACATTGCTGCGCCAGCGCCACCACGGCATGTCGTTCAGTGGCATGCCGCCCATGGTGGATGAGCTACGGCCGCGACGGGAAGAGTTCTCCGAACCTTGCACGGTCATCGATCGTACGTTCTCCGTCCCGGCTGTCTCACCGACCCCTGTAATTCACTTCTGCGTCACCTGTCACTAACCAAGGGTCATGCCCGGGTTAGCGATGTGGCGGAAGCGTGTGGGTCCATGAGTGGCAGGCGAAGCATGCGTACAACCTTCCTCCCCAGGTTCACCCGGCCGGGCAGACGGGCCGGCGTCCGCGTCGCGGGCGCTCTGGTGGCGTGTGCTTCGCTCGCTGCCGGATGCGGGGTCGTCCCCGGGACGACGGGGGGCTCCGGGGACGACCCGATCACCGTCATGACCTGGGCGCCGAACGGCACGGCCGCCACCAACAAGCCCGGCATGCCCGCCTTCGCGCTGGCCTACGCCCGCTGGATCAACGCACACGGCGGCATCAACGGCCGCGAGCTCAAGGTCCTGGTCTGCAACGACCACAACGACAGCGTGGGCGCCGCGAAGTGCGCCCGGACCGCCGTGAAGGAGAAGGCCGTCGCGGTCGTGGGCTCCTACAGCCAGTACTCCGACGCGTACTTCCCGCCGCTGGAGAGCGCCGGCATCCCCTACATCGGCGGCTACGGCATCACCAACAACGAGTTCATCAGCCCGCTGTCCTACCCCGTCAACGGCGGCCAGCCCGCGCTGATGGCCGGTCTCGGCAAGGAGCTCGCCGCGAACTGCGGGCCCGTCTCGCTGATCCGCCCGGACAGCATCGCGGGCGACGAACTGCCCGGACTGCTCGACTCCGGTCTGAAGGCGGGCAAGCACAAGGCCGCGAGCGACCAGCTGGCCCAGGAGGACGCCACCGAGTACTCCGCGCCGTCGGAGCGCGCTCTGGAGCACGCCACCGGCGAACCGTCGCGCAAGGGCTGCGTGGTGCCCGCGCTCGGGGACCGCACCAGCACCTTCATGGACTCCTTCCGGCGCATCCGCGAGGACTACCCCGCGGTGCGCACCGCCACCAACCTCGGCAGCGTCGACCAGACGGTGATCAACGCGTCCGGCGGAGGCGCGGGGCCGTACGAGGGGGCGTACATCACCGGTTGGTACCCGGTGGCGACCGACTCGCGCTGGGACGAGATGAAGAAGGTCATCAGCGAGCAGGCCTTCTCCGACAACCGCATCGACGCGGCGGACGCCGGGGTGCAGACCACGTACATCGCGTACACCGTGCTCCGGCAGGTCGTCGAGTCGCTCGACGGCGAGGACGTGACCGCCAACAGCGTGCGCAAGACCCTGGACGGCGGGCTGAAGGTCGGCACCGGCGGGCTCACGCCGACGCTGCGCTGGAAGTCCTCGGACCAGCTCGCCACGGCCGGCTTCCCGCGCATGGTCAATGCCGAGGTGACCCTGCAGGTCGTGAAGCAGGGACGGCTCACGGCGGCCAAGAACGGCTTCGTCGACACGGCGAAGACCCTCGAGGAGGCGGACATCACCTGAGCCGGGCGGGGCGGCCGGACAGGCCGCGGGCCCGCCCGGCCGGCCTCACAGCTGGGTCGGCTGGCGCTGGGTCAGGCCGTACGTCTTCGCGATCGCGTTCCACAGCCGGGCGGCCGTCTTCTTCTGGGTGCTCGCGATACCGCTGTCGCGGTTGCCGGCCTGGGTCTGACCGGTGGAGCGGGCCTGGCCCTTCCCGCACAGCTTCTTGTTGCCGGCGACCTGGTCCGCCCAGGCCGCGTAGTGGTTGTCGGCCGACGCGGACGCCTGCCACGCCTTGGTGAGGGCGGCGGTCAGCTCGGCGTGGTTCGGGAGCTTGTCCACGGACAGGCCGGACAGCTTGGTGACCAGGCCGGTGCGCTGCCCCGCCGCGTCGCGCAGGTCCGAGGCCGCCTGGTCGAGGTTGCGGCAGGCCTTCACGTCGGCCACCGCGCTGATCACGCTGGCCCGGCTGCTGCCGCTGTCGGACAGCAGCTTGTCCAGGGCGATCGCCTGCTGCTCGGCCGGATCGGCGGCCGCCGAGGCGGAGCCGTCGGTCGCGGGAGCCGACGCGGCCACCGTCTTGTTGTTGTCGCTCTGGTCGTCGCCCCCGCCGCCCAGCAGTGCGCCCGCGCCGATGCCGACGACGACGATGCACACGCCGATGGCGGCGATCAGCGGCACACGCGAGCCGGTACGGCGGCCGCCGTCGTCCTCGTCCCTGACCCCGCGCTGCCCGCCCGGCCGGGTCGGCGGGGCGTACGCGGGCTGGGCCCCGTAACCGCCGTATCCGCTCTCCTGCTGGAAGCTCGGCAGCAGCTGGGTGGCCCCGGCCGGCCCGTCACCGGCCGGCCCGCTGCGGAACAGGTTCTCGAACTCGGCGGGCGTCCGCCGCTCCCCGTAGGGCGCCCCGCCGCCGGGGTGGCCGGTCACGGGCGGGATGTACTGGGTGGCCTGGGCGTCGGGGTCGGCGACACCGGGGTGGGGTCCGGCGGGAGGCAGCGGTCCCGGTCCGGCCTGTGGCGACCGGCCGAGATACTGCGTCTCCTCGGACGGCACCTCGGGCGGCAGGGCGCCCGGGCCCACCGGAGGGATGTACTGGGTCGCGCCCTCGTCGAAGGGCGCGGCCGGGACCGGAGGCAGGTACTGGGTGGCGCCCTCGTCGGCGAGGGGCAGGGGGGCGCTCGGGACCCCGTGCCCGGCGGAGGGCAGGCCGCCCGCCCCGGGAGCGTACGGGTCACTGGCGGCGTAGGAGGGCTGCGCGCCCGGCATACCCGTGCCGTACGCCGGGGCGTGCGCGCCCTCAGGCGGCAGGGGGCCGGGGCCCGGCAGGGAGGGGGTGCCGCCCGCCGGTTGCGGTGTGCCCCAGGACTGGTCCGCGGGCTCCCCCCACGCCTGGTCGGGCGGGGCCGGCCAGTCCTGTCCCGGCGGCGGGGCCGAGGTCTGCTGCTGGTCGGGGCCCCACGGCCGGCCCCAGGCCTGGCCGCCCGCCGGTGTCCCGGTGGAGGTCTGCCGGCCGTACAACGGCGGGAATTGCGCGCCGGGTTGCTGCTCCGCCGGCGCACCGCCGGGCTGCTGACCGCCGTGTCCGCCCGTCATGCCCGGCAGCAGAGGTTCGCCACCGTCGGAGGGCAGCACGATGCCTTCGCGCGCGGGCCGCGCCGAGGGCTCCTCGCCCTGTCCACTCTGCGTCACCGGGACTCCTACGAATGGGGGACTGTCGGAATCGTCGGCTCACGCTACCGGGTCCCCTGAGCCGGGTGCTACGCAGCTCAGGGCGTGAGCTGCGTCCCTGTGACCGCAGTAACAGATCCGGTCCCCCATCCGCCACATACGCGCTCCTTTCGCAGCCGGAGCTTTCGTTCTCCTCTCGTTCACGCCCTCGTACGCCCTGGTTTCACGCCGCCGCCTGCACCTCCAGCCGCGCCCCGAACTCCCGCACCACCGGCTCGTCCCGGTACGGCTCCAGCCGCTGCTGGAAGTCCTCCAGATACTCGGCGCCGCGGTTGGAGCGGAGGGTGTCCAGCAGTTCCACCGCCTTCATCCCCGTACTGCAGGCCTGTTCGATCTCCCGCTGCTGCACCTGGGCGGTGGCGAGCAGCACATAGCCGATGGCCCGCCTGCGCGCCCGCGACTCCGGGTGCCCGTCCAGCGACTCCTGCGCGCGCCGGGCCGCCGCCTCGGCCTGCCCGAGGTCGCGGTGGCAGTGCGCCAACTCGTCGGCCAGATAGGCCTCGTCGAAGTGCGCGATCCACGCCGGGTCGTCCCCGGAGGCCGGGTCGGCCTGTTCCAGGGCGCTCACCGCCCGCCCGGAGGCCGCCTGGGCCGACCGGGCGTCGCCCATCAGCGCGTGCCCGCGTGCCTCCGCCGCGAAGAACATCGCCTCCGCCCGCGGTGTCACGCGCCCGCGCGCCCCCTCCTGCGCCGCGCGCGCCAACTGCGCGATCTCCCGGGGGTTGCCGAGCTGCGCGGCGAGATGGCTCATGGAGGCGGCGAGGACGTAGCCGCCGTAGCCGCGGTCGCCCGCTGCCTGGGCCAGGCGCAGGGCCTGGATGTAGTAGCGCTGGGCGAGTCCGGGCTGCCCGGTGTCGACGGCCATGTATCCGGCGAGCTCGGTCAACCGCGCCACCGCGGCGAAGAGTTCACGCCCCACGGCCTCCCGGTAGGAGCCCGCCAGCAGTCCCGAGACGACACTGTTCAGGTAGTGCACGACGACCGGGCGCACATGCCCGCTGCCGTACTGGTGGTCCAGGTCGGTGAGCGCCTGTGTCATCGCCCGTACGGCCGCCACGTCGGACAGCCCCACCCGCGGCCCCGCGGAGCGTGCCACCTGCGCGTCGGGCGAGGAGATCAGCCAGTCGCGGCTCGGTTCGACCAGCGCGGACGCCGCGACGGACGAGCCGGAGAGGAAGTCGCGGCGCCCCACGTCGCTGCGCCACAGCTCACACACCTGCTCGATGGCCCCCAGTACGGTCGGCGAGAACTGGAGACCGACACCCGACGCGAGGTTCTTGCCGTTGGCCATGCCGATCTCGTCGATCGTGACCGTACGGCCCAGCTTGCGGCCCAGCGCCTCGGCGATGATCGCCGGGGCCCGTCCGCGCGGCTGCTGCCCGCGCAGCCAGCGCGCCACGGACGTCTTGTCGTAGCGCAGGTCGAGACCGTGCTCGGCGCCGCACATGTTGACCCGGCGGGCGAGCCCCGCGTTGGAGCACCCCGCCTCCTGGATGAGCGCCTGCAGCCGTTCGTTCGGCTGCCGCGCGACGAGAGGCCTTGCGGCCATGGCGTACCCCCTGTGGCTGCGGTGCCTGCCCGCGCACCGAGTTGACGTGTCTTCCACGGCTGGACCTCCTCGGGCACCGGCTGGTGCGCCGAAAGGATCCGGCCCTGAAGATCAATGCCCCACGGACATAACGAAAATGCGAGGCATGCGAGGATTGCCGGGGTAAAGGCGGAAGCCGACCCCACCCGTGACTACCCCTCTCCCGCCCCGGATCCTCCCGCGCGCCCCCTCACGTGCATCCATGCGCCCCAGATGACGAATCGATGCTCCTCCCCGCACGCCTCGGAGGCCCGTAACTCCAGGTGGATGCGGGAGTTGTGTTCAGCGTGGAAAAGACGATCCCGGCCACCGAAGCCGCCCAGATTCCGAAGCAGCGCGGGGATTCGCTGCTGGAGACCGCCGTTCGCTACGCCGAGGAGCGTCACTGGGACGTGTTTCCCGGCACCTGGCTGGAAGCCGTCGACGGTGTGCAGCGCTGCTCGTGCGGCGACGCCGCGTGCGGCGCGCCCGGCGCGCATGCGGCGCGCGGGGACTGGGCGGCGCAGGCCACCGGCAGTGCGACGGTCGCCCGCCGGATGTGGCAGAAGCAGCCGACGGCGTCGATCCTGCTGCCGACGGGGCGTACGTTCGACGCGGTGTCCGTGCCGGAGACCGCGGGGTTTCTCGCGCTGGCCCGTATGGAGCGGATGGAGCTGACGCTCGGGCCGGTGACGTTGACGCCCGATCGCCGGATGCAGTTCCTCGTGTTGCCGGGTGGGGCGGTGAAGGTGCCGGAGCTGGTGCGGAAGCTGGGGTGGTCGCTGGCGTCCCTTGATCTGGTGCCGCTCGGGGAGGGGGCGTATGTGGCTGCGCCGCCTACGCGGTTCGGGTCTCGGGGGGCCGTGCAGTGGGCCTGCCGGCCTACAGCGGTGAATCGGTGGTTGCCGGATGCGGAGGAGTTGATCTCGCCCTTGGCATATGCGTGCGGTCGGGATCGGTAGGCGGCGCCTTCTGTCCTGCGTGGTGTGCGTTTGTTCGGCCGCTGCGGGTTGTTCGTGGTCTGTCGCGCAGTTCCCCGCGCCCCTGGGGATGTTGTCCCGCCGTAGGGTTCAACATGACGGAGGGAGCAGTGGTGGGTTCAAGTGCCGTGCGTGTTCAAGGACTCTGGAAGCGGTTCGGGCAGCAGGTGGCTGTTGCCGGGATCGATCTGGAGTTGCCCGCGGGCAAGTTCATCGGGCTCGTCGGGCCGAACGGGGCCGGGAAGACCACCACGCTGTCGATGGTGACCGGGCTGCTGCGGCCCGATCAGGGGTCCGTCGAGGTCGTCGGGCACGACGTGTGGCGGGACCCGGTCGAGGTGAAGGCGCGGATCGGGGTACTGCCGGAGGGGCTGCGGCTGTTCGAGCGGCTGTCGGGGCGGGAACTGCTCGCCTATTCCGGGCGGTTGCGCGGACTGCCCGGCGCCGAGGTCGACAAACGGGCCACTCAGCTGCTCGACGTACTGGACCTGGCCGGTGCCCAGCACAAGCTGGTCGTGGACTACTCGACCGGCATGCGCAAGAAGATCGGGCTGGCCGCGGCCCTCCTCCACAACCCCGAAGTGCTCTTCCTCGACGAGCCGTTCGAGGGCGTCGACCCGGTGTCCGCCCAGACGATCCGGGGTGTGCTCGAGCGGTACACCGCCTCCGGCGCCACCGTCGTCTTCTCCTCGCACGTCATGGAGCTCGTCGAGTCGTTGTGCGACTGGGTGGCCGTCATGGCCGCCGGCCGCATCCGGGCGCACGGCACACTCGCTGAGGTGCGCGGCTCGGCCCCGACCCTGCAGAAGGCCTTCCTCGAACTCGTCGGCGCGAACGGCCGCGACACCGGTTCCGACCTGGACTGGCTGGGTGGCGGGGCGCGATGACGAGCGTGACCTCCACCGTCGTGCGGCTGAAGCTGTCGCTGCTCAGGAACGGGCTGCGGCAGTCGGGAGGCCGACGGGCCGCCTACATCGCCTCGGCCGTCGTCACCCTGCTGTTCGCCGCGCTGCAACTGCTCGGGCTGATCGCCCTGCGCGGGCACGCCCACGCCGCCTCCCTCGTCGTGCTGCTGGTGGCCGTGCTGGGCCTCGGCTGGGCGGTCATGCCGCTGTTCTTCCCGAGCGGCGACGAGACACTGGACCCGACCCGGCTGGTGATGCTGCCGCTGCGGCCACGGCCGCTGGTGCGGGCGCTGCTCGCGGCCTCGCTGGTCGGAATCGGTCCGCTGTTCACCCTGTTGATGGTGGCCGGGTCGGTGGTCGCCGTGGCGGACGGTGCGGCCGCCTACGTCGTGTCCGTCGTCGCCGTCGTCCTCGCGCTGCTCGTGTGCGTGGCCCTCGCGCGGGCCGTCGCCGCCGCCAACATCCGGCTGCTGACCAGCCGCAGAGGCCGCGATCTGGCCGTCCTGAGCGGCCTGGTCATCGCGATCGGGGCGCAGGTCGTCAACTTCGGCGTGCAGCGGCTGGGGTCGTCCGGGCTGGCCCAACTCGACCCTGTGTACGACGTGTTGCGGTGGGTGCCGCCCGCGGCGGCGATCGGCGCCGTGGACTCGGCGAGCGAGGGGTCGTACGGCGTGGCGGCCACCCAGATCGCCCTGACGGCAGGTGCGCTGGTGCTGCTGGTGACCGTGTGGTCGCGCAGTCTTACGCGGCTGATGACCGCACCCGACGGATCGACGCTGCAGGCCGCCGAGACGGCCACCCGCGACCGCGGTACGTCGACGACGCGACTCGGGCGGCTACTCCCCGCCGGCCGTACCGGGACGGTCATGGAGCGCAGCCTGCGCTACATCTGGCGCGATCCCAAGACCAAGGCGGCCTGGGTGACGTCCCTGGCGATCGGCCTGATCGTGCCCGTGTTCAACGCGCTGCAGGGCACCGGCTCGATCTACTTCGCCTGCTTCGCCGCCGGAATGCTCGGCATCCAGATGTACAACCAGTTCGGTCAGGACACGTCCGCGTTCTGGAGCGTCGCGATGACCATCTCCTCCAGCCGGGACGCCTACGTCGAGCTGCGCGCCCGGGCCCTGGCCCTGCTGGTGATCACCCTGCCGTACGCCACGCTGGTGACGGTGGTGACGACGGCGCTGCTGGGGGACTGGGCCAAGCTGCCCGAGGTGCTGGGGCTGTCCTTCGCACTGCTCGGCGCGATGCTGTCCACCGGCGCGTGGACGTCGGCCCGCTTCCCCTACTCCATTCCGCAGGAGGGCTACAAGAACGTGGCCCCCGGGCAGACCGGCCTCGCCTGGATAGCGATCTTCGGCGGCATGGTGGCGGCGGCCCTGCTGTGCGCCCCCGTCATCGCCCTGACGATCTGGCTGAACGTGAGCGCGGGCGGCGACGAGTGGAGCTGGGTGCTGCTGCCGACGGGGACGGCCTACGGCGCGGCGATCACCCTGCTCGGCCTCCGGCTGGCGGCTCCCCGCACGGCAGCCCGACTACCGGAGATCCTCACAGCGGTGAGCAAGGCCTGACGGGACAATGTGACGTACGGGCGGACCCACCCCCTTGGGGGCGCGGGGAGCTGCGCGACAAGCCACACCCAACCCGCACCCGCCACGAGACGGAACCCCCCGAGCTCACAGGCCCCTGGCGCTATCCAGCGAAGCGCACCGCGTCCAGGAACGGTTCGATCGCCGCCCGCCAGGCCTCCGGCTGGTCATAGTGGACGAGGTGACCGGCGTCGGCCACCTCCGCGTACTCCCCGCGGGGCAGCACACGCACCATCTCCTGGGCTTCGGCGCGGCCGAGTTCGCCGTCGAGGCCACGCACGACGAGGGCGGGGCACTGGACCTGGGTGAGCTCCTCCCAGTGCGCGTCGTACACCCAGGTCTCGCGGGACTTCAGCATCTGCTCCGGCTCGAAGACGGGACGCCAGCCGTCGGGCGACTCGTGCATCACCTCGGCGTAGAACTCACCGCGGGCCGGGTTCGGCCGCTCCACCCAGGGGTCGTCCTCGCCGAACCACTTGCGTACGTCGGCGAGCGTGGCGAAGGGGACGGGCCAGGACTTGAACCAGTCGGCCCACTCGCGCTGCGAGGCCGCGCCGAGCGCGGACGCCCGCATGTCGCAGATGATCAGGCCGCTCACCAGATCGGGGCGCTTGGCGGCGAGCTGCCACGCGGTCAGCGCGCCCATGGCGTGGCCGATGAGGACCGTCGGGGAGAGGCCGAGCTGTTCGAGGGCGGCCTCGGCGTCCTCGACGTACGCCTCACGGGTGAAGGAGGCCTGCGGGGGCTTGTCGCTCTGGCCGTGGCCGCGCTGGTCGAGCGCGACCGCACGGTGCCGCTCGGAGAGCCAGCGGGCGGTGGACGCCCAGTGCGAGGCGCGGCCCATCAGGCCGTGCAGTAACAGCACTCCGGGCGTGTGTTCGTGCTCGGGGGGCTGCGGGTGCGGGTCCACGGCCGGGGGCTCCGGGTGCGGACCCGGCTGTTCCGGTACGAGCTTCACCGGGTCGCTCTTGGGAGGGTCCCCGAACTCCCAGGCCGCCAGGCGTACGCCGCCCGCCCCGGTCACGTCGATGCGCCGCGCCATCCGTACTGGCACCCCCCTAGCTCCGCTCGGACCGCTCGCCACCGCTCGTCGAGCCGGCCGGTCCGGTGAAACGTGTCGTGTCTGCCGTCGTACCGCTGTCCTGTGTCCTGCCCTTGCTCTGGTGCTGCCGTGCGACCGTCTCGGGCGGCCGCGTCCATTCACGGGTGATTCCCGGCATCGTCGCGGCTGCGTGCCCACCCCCTGCAGCGCACGTTACGCGGTGCCCGTCACTCCCCAGACTATCGAATGCACATTCGAAAATGCCGGTCTCCGCGAGCAACACCCCTCGTTCGAGTGACCCCGCTCAAGGAATGATCGCCGCCGCCCAGGGGAGATCTTCAACGGGAGGCGGACCGCTCGGGGAAACCGGTCCGAGGGGGTTGACCCTGAGAGCTCGGGGCTCCGGGTCAACACAGGGGAGGACAGGCCCCGGTGCCACACGGCACCGGGGCCATCTCCTCGTCTGCGGCACATCCTCCCGCCCCCCTCAGGTCATATGCCTCACGCGACAGCCTCGCACGGGAAGGGCCGGAGCGCTGCGATTCGGCACAGTGAATCTTGGATTCGACGAGAACGAAGGGACGCCACAACTCCCCCCGCAGTCCCGGGAGTTGACGGGCGAACGCTCAGCGCTTGGCGACGAACACGTGCGAGGCGACGCCCGACTCCAGCTCGGCGGCCTCGCCACCGCTGCCGACCAGCACCCCGCCAGCGGACTCCGTCACACTGACCACCGAACCGGGCTGCACGCCGGCCCGCCGCAGCGTGTACATCAGCTGCGCGTCCGTCTGGATCGGCTCACCGATACGGCGGACGACGACCGTCTTGCCGTCGGTGCCCGGGTCGAGCTCGGCCAGCGAGACCATGCCCTCGTCCAGGAAGGGGTCGGCGCCGTCCTTCTCACCCAGCTCCTCGAGGCCCGGGATCGGGTTGCCGTACGGCGACTCGGTCGGGTGCCGCAGCAGCTCCAGCACGCGCCGCTCCACGGCCTCGCTCATCACGTGCTCCCAGCGGCACGCCTCGGCGTGCACCTGCTCCCACTCCAGCCCGATCACGTCGACGAGCAGACACTCCGCGAGCCGGTGCTTGCGCATGACACGCGTGGCCAGCCGACGCCCCTCGTCCGTCAGCTCCAGGTGCCGGTCGCTGGCCACGGAGACCAGGCCGTCGCGCTCCATCCGCGCCACGGTCTGGCTGACGGTCGGCCCGCTCTGGTCGAGCCGCTCCGCGATACGGGCGCGCATGGGGACCACACCTTCCTCCTCCAGCTCGAGGATGGTGCGGAGATACATCTCCGTGGTGTCGATCAGTCCGGACATACGTGCCCCTCGATTAGCTCTGCCGAAAACCAGACGGCTCTCCGGCGCGTGCGCTGGCCCTGAAGCCAATTCTGACGCATACCACTGACAACCGTGCCGCGCCGGTGAAACGAGGCGGTCAAGTCAGGGCCGTCGGACTGCGCCCGACCCCCGACGGCCGTATTGACACGGCACTGGTCCAGACCACACAGTGATCCGCAACACAGACCACGCCCACCCACCGAAGACAGTGAAGGGGCCCCGCGGATGACCGACCGCACGCTCGCCGGCCAGTTCTTCGACGCCGCGATCACCCTCCTGCAACGGGCCCGCGACGAGGAAGCCGACACCATCGAGGCAGCCGGCACACTCCTCGCCGACACCGTCACCACCGGCGGCCGCCTCTTCGCCTTCGGCGCCGGCCACTCCTCCCTCGCCGCCCAGGACGTCGTCTACCGCGCCGGCGGCCTCGCCCTGATGAACCTGCTCGCAGTCCCCGGCGCCGTGGGCGTCGACGTCATGCCCGCCACCCTCGGGTCCGCCCTGGAGCGGGTCGACGGCCTCGCGAGCGCCGTCCTCGCCACCTCGCCCCTCCGCGCCGGCGACGCCCTCGTGATCATCTCCCTGTCCGGCCGCAACGCCCTCCCCGTCGAGATGGCCATGAAGGCCGGCGAGCTCGGTGTGCGGGTCATCGGCGTGACATCGGCGGCGTACGCCACGGAGACGGAGTCCCGTCACGTCTCGGGCACGTATCTCAAGGACCACTGCGACATCGTCCTCGACTCGAAGATCGCGATCGGCGACGCGGAACTCACCCACGACACCATCCCGGCCCCCTTCGCCCCCGCCTCCACGGTCGTCACCTCGGCCCTCCTCCAGGCGGTCATGGCCACCACGGCAGGCATCCTGGCCGACCGCGGCATCGAACCCCCGCTCCTGCGCTCCGGCAACGTCGACGGCGGCCACGAGTGGAACCGCCGCGTGATGGAGGAGTACGGCGACCGGATCTTCTACCAGCGCTGAGCGCTCCGCCGGAATCGCCGCGATGTGCCGTCGATCGTCTGCCGCACCGTCGTGGCTGGTCGCGCAGTTCCCCGCGCCCCTTCAGGGCGCTGCCGAACCGCAGTGACCTTCGCTCGACCTGCTTCGACCCGCCCCGCCGCCGGCCGCCCTACTCCCGCTCCACCAGCCCCGCCAGATCCAGCGCCACCGCGATCCGTACGGCGACGTCCTCGGCGTACGTCGTGTCGGACCGTTCGAACGCGCTGCGTCCGCCGCCGCGCAGGAACGTCACGACGCCGAGCGTCCGCCCCCGGCTGCGCAGCACCGCGCACAAGGCGTGCACCGTGTCCTGCGGCCACTGCCGGGCCTTGGCCCACTCCCGCGCGTGCTCGGCCGGCACGGTGCCGATGCTGGCCCGGACGGACCCGGCGCGCTCCACGCACTGCAGCGCCGGATGCCCGTCGCCGTACCGCACGGGCAGCCCGGCCCGGCCGTCGAGAGTGCTCGGCCCCGGCGCCCCGGACGGGGTGGCCGCGATCCGCACCAGCCGTACCGGCCCGCTCGCCTCCCCGTCGGCCACCGCGGCGCCCGCCACACGGTCGACGAGGGCGTGGTCGGCGAACCCGGCGAGCGCGAAGTCGAGGTGGACGGTGGCCGCCTCCCCCGGGTCCTCGCACTCGGCGGCGGCACGCGCCGCGCGGTGCAGCTGATTGCTGCGGAAGCGCAGCAGCGCCGCGTCCTGCTCGCCCTGCTTGGTCTCGGTGATGTCCTGGAACAGCCAGCCGACCCCGAGCGGCACCGGCTCCTCCGCGAGCGGTGAGGCCAGCCGCAGGAACCCGCTGCGCCAGCAGCGCCGCTTCTCGCCCTCAGGGCTGCGCACGCTCACCCAGATCTCGGCGGGCGCGGGCGGCGCGCCCTCCGCGAGGACGTGCGTGAGGGCGTTCTCGAGCTCCTCGACGCCCTGCGAGAGCAGTTCGCCCAGCGGCCGGCCCAGTACGGCCGTACGCCCCGTGCCGAGCGCCCGCGCAGCGTGCGCGTTGACGACAGCGGGCCGCAGGTCGACATCGACGAGTACGACACCCCAGCTCGCGTCCTCGAACAGCGCCTCGCTCAGCGCGATGGACCGCTCCAGGTCGATCTGCGCGTGCACCTCGCTGAACGCGCAGTAAACGCCCGCGGGCTTCCCGTCGGGTCCGTGCACGGCAGCGGACTGGGTCCGTACGAGCACGCGCCCGCCGTCCTTCGTCAGCAACGCGAACTCGTGCACCTGCCGGCCGGGCGACTGCATGGCGGACATGAGCCGCCCCTCGACCTCCGCGGCGTCCGCGCTGCGCACGGCCCAGCCCGCGAACCCCTGGCGCCCGACCGCCTCGTCCGCGGCCCAGCCGAGGATCCGCTCGGCCTCGCGGTTCCAATGGGTCACGACACCGTCGGCGTCGAAGGCGCACAGCGCCGCGTCCATGCCGTCGAGGAGCGCGGCGAGCAGGTCCGAGCCGGAGCCGTCCGAAGCATCCCGCTCGGGCTGCTCGGGCTCGTCCGGCCCCAGCTCGTCGGTGGTCCCACTACGCCGGGAAGCACTCACCTGAACCCCCTGCAGGCTGCGTCCGCACCTACTGCGCGTCGGTTCACTCACTTGCAATCATTCAACTCGAACGTGACGCAGCACACACATGGTTCCCGCAAGATTGCCGGGGAATCGTTGTAGATCGCGTCACCGGGACGGCTCCCGCCTACGGCTCCTCGGCCGCCAACCGCAGGTCGATCCACAGATCGCTCTCCCCGGGCAGCACATACCGCTCGGTCTCGACGAAACCGCGCGCTCGGGCGAAGTTCAAGCCGTCCTCGTTGACGGCCAGCACGCAGGTCTCGACCGCCCGCGCACCGAGCACGCGCGCGTGCTCCAGTCCTCTCTCGTACAGGGCCGTGCCGTATCCGCGTCTCCGGAACCCGGGCAGCACCCGCGCGATGACCGTCGCCACCGCCTCCTCCCCCTGGAGCGGCCGCACCGTCGAACACCCGACGAGCACGTCACCGAAGTACGCGTTCACCAGGTGATTGCGCCCGCCGCGCGCACGCACCTCGTCGAGGGACATCGCGGCGGGCGGCACGATCACGTTGTGCACGTGCCGCCACTCCTCGAGCATGCTGTCGCCAACCACGGCCTCGATACGAAGATCAGTCACCCCGAAAGCGAACCGCGCACGCCCGCGCGCGTCAACGTTCCGAAAAACGGTTGATCGGCCGGAGAACGGTTCTTAAGGTGGCTGGTACTTCGGAGAGGAGGTGGTTCGGCAGATGTATGCATACCGGACGGAAGAGGTGGCTGCGGGCTAGCGGCCCGCCGTCGTACTCGGTTCGGCGCCGGACCAGCGTGTGCGAGACACACGCAGCCGGCCAATCCAACGCAGTCACCCGGCCCGTGGGCTTGCCGGTACGTCCGGCCGGCTCCTCCTCGCGAGGACCCAAGCCCACGGGCCGTCTGCATGCCGCGGGACTAAGCGTCAGTGCGCGATGTCCCCGTAGCCCTCGATGTCCCTCGGGTCGCGGGCGCTCGGGCCGACGTAACGGGCCGAGGGGCGGACCAGGCGGCCTGTGCGCTTCTGTTCCAGGATGTGGGCCGACCAGCCTGCCGTGCGGGCGCAGGTGAACATGGACGTGAACATGTGGGCCGGGACCTCCGCGAAGTCCAGGACGATGGCCGCCCAGAACTCGACGTTCGTCGCGAGGACGCGGTCCGGGCGGCGGTTGTGGAGTTCCTCCAGGGCTGCCTTCTCCAGGGCCTCGGCGATCTCGAAGCGGGGAGCGCCGAGTTCGCGGGCGGTGCGGCGCAGGACCCGTGCGCGGGGGTCCTCGGCGCGGTAGACGCGGTGGCCGAAGCCCATGAGGCGTTCGCCGCGGTCCAGGGCCTGTTTGACGTACGCCTCGGCGTCGCCGGTACGTTCGATCTCCTCGATCATGCCGAGGACGCGGGAGGGGGCGCCGCCGTGCAGGGGGCCGGACATGGCTCCCACGGCGCCCGACAGTGCGGCCGCGACGTCGGCGCCGGTGGAGGCGATGACGCGGGCCGTGAAGGTGGAGGCGTTCATGCCGTGCTCGGCGGCGGACGTCCAGTAGGCATCCACGGCGGCCACGTGCTTGGGGTCCGGCTCCCCGCGCCAGCGGATCATGAAGCGTTCGACGACGGACTGGGCCTTGTCGATCTCGCGCTGCGGGACCATGGGCAGGCCCTGGCCGCGGGCGGACTGGGCGACGTAGGAGAGGGCCATGACGGCGGCGCGGGCGAGGTCCTCGCGGGCCTGGGCCTCGTCGATGTCGAGGAGGGGGCGCAGGCCCCAGACGGGCGCCAGCATGGCCAGTGCCGACTGCACGTCGACCCGGATGTCGCCGGAGTGCACCGGGATCGGGAACGGTTCGGCGGGCGGCAGGCCGGGGTTGAAGGCGCCGTCGACGAGCAGGCCCCAGACGTTGCCGAACGAGACGTGGCCGACGAGGTCCTCGATGTCGACGCCCCGGTACCGGAGTGCGCCGCCTTCCTTGTCCGGTTCGGCGATCTCCGTTTCGAACGCGATGACTCCTTCGAGTCCGGGTACGAAGTCGGACATCAGGCGGCTCCTCATGCTGTGTGCGACGGATGGCGCCCCGTGGATCCACGGTCGGGTCCGAAGCCTCGTGTTGTCGAGGTCTCACGGCCGAGGACTCGCGGTCGAGGGCGGTCACCCCGGTGATGCCCGGTGCGGCTGGTGGTCATCCAACCGGGATGGCCACAGCACCATAATCCCCGAGTGCCACGTTTGGGGAGAGTTTGCGGCACTGAGTGCCACCCGTGTGCTGCGGAACACGGCCCCGCCGGGGCGCGCTCATACGGCAAGATGACCACGTGAACGACCACGACGCCCTCGCCTTCGATCCCGCTTCCATGCGCAAGCACTACCGGGCCGAGGGCCTCGCCGAGTCCGACCTGGCCGCCACTCCGGTGGAGCAGTTCGCGCGCTGGTTCAAGCAGGCCGCGACGGAGGCACACCTGTTCGAGCCGAACGCCATGGTCGTCTCCACGGCGGACGCCGAGGGCCGGCCCAGCTCCCGTACGGTGCTGCTGAAGCAGTTCGACGAGCAGGGCTTCGTCTTCTACACCAACTACGACTCCCGCAAGGCCCGCGACCTCGCCGAGAACCCGTACGTCTCGCTGCTGTTCCCCTGGCACCCGATGGCCCGCCAGGTCATCGTCCTGGGCGTCGCCCGGCGCACCGGCCGCGACGAGACCGCCGCCTACTTCCGCACCCGGCCGCACGGCTCCCAGCTCGGCGCCTGGGCCAGCGCCCAGTCCTCGGTGATCGCCACGCGCACCGACCTCGACGCCGCGTATGCCGAACTCGAAGCCCGCTATCCGGAGGGCGAGCAGGTGCCGGTGCCGCCGCACTGGGGCGGTTTCCGGGTGGCCCCGCAGTCGGTGGAGTTCTGGCAGGGGCGCGAGAACCGGCTGCACGACCGACTGCGGTACGTCGCGGAGGCGGACGGGAGCTGGCGGGTGGAGCGGCTCAGTCCATGAGCCGGGAAAGTCCATAGCCGGGAAAGCCCATGAGCCGGGAAAGCCCATGAGCCGGGACGTGCCGGACCCTGCCTGGCCGGACCCTGCACGGCCACACCTCAGCCCAGCGTCTCCTCCAGCAGCGCCGCCCACTGCGTCACCACCCGCTCCCGCCTCGCCCCGTCGTCCGTGAGCAGGTTCGCCAGGCCGAGCCCCCGGGCCATGTCCAGCACTCCCTGCACCGTCTCCCGCACGCCGGGTCTGGACTCGTCGGCGCCCAGCAGGTCCACGGCTATGCGGTGGGTCTCGCGGCCGACGCGGGCCTCAAGTTCCGTGACGCGCGGCCGCAGCTGCTCCTCGTTGGAGGCGGCGACCCACAGGTGCAGGGCGGCGCGGAAGAGCGGGCCGGTGTAGAGGTCGACGAGGGCCGCCACCACCGCCCGCCGGTCCCCGGCCGCGCCCTGCGGGAACAGGGCGCGCAGGGCGGTGGAGCGTTCCTCGGCGACGTACTCCACGGCGGCCGTGAAGAGGTCCTCGCGAGTCGGGAAGTGGTGCTGGGCGGCACCGCGGGAGACGCCGGCGCGTTCGGCGACGACGGAGACCGTGGAGCCCGCCCAGCCGTGTTCGGCGAGGCAGGCCACGGCGGCCTCCAGGAGCCGCTGCCGGGTGGCCCGGCTGCGGTCCTGCTTGGGGACGCGCTCGACGCGCTCTTCTGTGGTCACAGCACCCATGTGGGATCCCGTCGTTCAAGGAAGGCCGTCATCCCCTCGCGTGCCTGCGGGGAGGAGAACAGCCGGGCCGAGAGCGCGGTGAGGTCGGCCGCGTCCCGGTCGAATGCCTCCAGCACCCTAGCCGTGAGCAGCTGTTTCGTCTCGGCCAGGCCCTGGGGGGCGGCCTTGCGCAAGCCGTCGAGGACGGGGGCCAGTACGGCGTCCACGTCGTCCGGGTCCTTCGCCGCCGCCGTGATCAGGCCGATGCGGGCGGCCTCGGCCGCGTCGAAGCGCTCGCCGGTGAGGTAGTAGCGGGCGAGGGCCCGCGGGTCGGTGCGGGGCAGCAGCGGCAGTGAGATCACCGCCGGGGCCACCCCGATCCGTACCTCCGTGAACGCGAACGTGGACGCCGCCGACGCGGCCGCGATGTCGCAGGCGCCCAGCAGGCCGAGGCCGCCCGCGCGGACGTGCCCGGCGACCCGGGCGACGACGGGTTTGCGCAGTTCGACGATCTGCCGGAGCAGCCCCACCAGGGCGTCGGGGTGCGGGGGGTCGCGCAGGTCGGCGCCCGCGCAGAAGGTGTTGCCGGTGTGGGTGAGGACGACCGCGCGCACGTCGGTGTCCTTGCCGCAGTCGGCCAGGGCGTCGGCCAGTTCGCCGACGAGCGCCGCGGACAGGGCGTTGCGGTTGTCCGGCGAGTCGAGGCCGAGGGTCTCGATGCCCCGCGCGCGCGTGCGGCCGATCAGTGTCGTCACGTGAGCTCCCGGAGTTGCCGGCGCAGGATCTTCCCGGAGGCGGCCCGCGGCACCCCGTCGATGAAGGTGACCTGCCGGATCCGCTTGTAGGGGGCGACGCGTTCGGCGACGTACATCATGACCTCTCCCTCGGAGAGGTCGGTCGCGGAGGGCTGGCGGACGACGTACGCGCGCGGGACTTCGTTGCCCTCGTCGTTGTAGACGCCGATGACGGCGGCGTCGGCGATTCCGGGGTGGGTGAGGAGCAGGGCTTCGAGCTCCGCCGGGGCCACCTGGAAGCCCTTGTACTTGATGAGTTCCTTGACCCTGTCGACGACGAACAGCCAGCCGCCGGCGTCGACATGGCCGACGTCGCCGGTGTGCAGCCAGCCGTCCGGGTCGATCATCCCGGCGGTGGCGTCGGGGCGGTTCAGGTAGCCCTTCATGACCTGGGGGCCGCGGATGAGGATCTCTCCGGCCTCGCCGACGCCGAGGTCCTTGTCGGGGTCGTCGAGGGAGACGATGCGCATCTCGGTGCCGGCGATGAGCCTGCCGACCGTGCC
Source organism: Streptomyces sp. HUAS ZL42 (assembly GCF_040782645.1). GTDB lineage: Bacteria > Actinomycetota > Actinomycetes > Streptomycetales > Streptomycetaceae > Streptomyces. The sequence goes on along the minus strand of NZ_CP160403.1, from coordinate 5,334,810 downwards.
GGGAGGGGCGTCGCGCATGGCGTCGAGCGGTACGACGTGCGTGCCGGGCGACAGTTCCGTCATGCCGTAGGCCTGTCCGACGGGCGGCAGGTCGAGGCGGCTCGAGCAGGCGGCCGCGAGCTCGGCGTCCAGCGGGGCGGCGGCGCTGATGATGTACTTCAGCGACGACAGGTCGTACTGCGCGACGGCCGGGTGCTTGGCCAGGGCGAGGACGATCGGCGGGGCCACGTACAGGCCGGTGATGCGGTGGTTCTGGATGGCCGCGAGGAAGGTCTCCAGCTCGAAGCGGGTCAGTACGACGACGGTGGCGCCGCGCCGGAGGGGCGCGTTCATCAGTGCCGTCAGGCCGTAGATGTGGAAGAACGGCAGCACGGCGAGGATGCGGTCGCCGGGCCCGGCGGAGATGGCGGGTTCGAGCTGGGCGAGGTTGGTGGCTATCTGCCGGTGCGTGAGCATCACGCCCTTGGGGATGCCGGTGGTCCCCGACGAGTACGGGAGTGCGGCCACGTCCTCCACGGGGTCGATGTCGACCTGCGGTTCGGGGGCGGCCGACGCCAGCATGTCGATCAGCGAGCGGTGTCCGGGCGCGCTGTCGCAGACGAAGATCTCCTCGACGCCGCCCGCGAGTTCGGCGGCCCTGCGGGCGGTCTCGAGCAGCGGTGAGACGGTGACGATCCAGCGGGCGGCGGAGTCGCCGAGCTGCTTGGCGAACTCCTCGGGCGTGGCCAGCGGGTGCACGGTGGTGACGGAGGCACCCGCGCGCGTGGCCGCGTAGAAGGCGGCCGGGAAGGCGATCGTGTTCGGGCTGTGCAGGGCGAGAACGTCTCCCTTGCGCACGCCCGCCTCGGCGAGCGCGGCGGCGATCCGCCGGTGGAACCGGTCGAGTTGTTCGTACGTGAGGGTGGTGCCGTCCGTGCCGTCGATCAGCGCGGGCGCGTCACCGAACTCGGCGGCCCGGCCGAGGACGGCGTCATGGATGGGGAGTTCTACGGGCTGGACGTCTGCGTACTCGCTGCGGAACATCGGTTCCTCCTCGCACGACGGTGTGCGCCGAATCGCGGCCTGCGGCAACGGCCTAGTACGACTTGGGCAGGCCCAGGGTCTGGTGGGAGACGTAGTTGAGAATCATCTCCCGGCTCACCGGAGCTATACGAGCCACGCGGGACGCCGTTATCAACGAGGCGAGGCCGAACTCGCGCGTGAGGCCGTTGCCGCCGAGGGTCTGCACGGCCTGGTCGACCGCCTTCACGCAGGCCTCCCCGGCCGCGTACTTCGCCATGTTGGCGGCCTCACCGGCCCCCACGTCGTCCCCGGCGTCGTACAGGTGCGCCGCTTTCTGCATCATCAGACGGGCCAGTTCGAGATCGATGTGGGCCTGGGCGAGGGGGTGCGCGATGGCCTGGTGGGCGCCGATGGGGGTCTTCCAGACGGTGCGGTCGCGGGCGTACTCGACGGCCCGTGCGAGGGCGTACCGCCCCATGCCGATCGCGAAGGCCGCGGTCATGATGCGCTCGGGGTTGAGGCCTGCGAACAGCTGGAGCAGACCCGCGTCCTCGTCGCCGACCAGCGCGTCGGCGGGCAGCCGTACGTCGTCCAGGACCAGCTCGAACTGCTTCTCCGCCGCGTTGAGTTCCATGTCGATGGGGCGGCGGGTGAAGCCGTCCGCGTCGCGCGGGACGATGAACAGGCAGGGCTTGAGGGTGCCGGTGCGAGCGTCTTCGGTGCGGCCGACGATGAGGGTGGCGTCGGCGATGTCGACGCCGGAGACGAAGACTTTGCGGCCCGTGAGCAGCCAGTCGCCGCTGTCGCCGTCGCGGCGGGCGGTGGTGGTGATGCGGTGGGAGTTGGAGCCGGCGTCGGGTTCGGTGATGCCGAAGGCCATGGTGCGGGTGCCGTCCGCCAGGGCGGGGAGCCAGTGCTGTTTTTGGGCGTCCGTGCCGAAGCGGGCGATCACCGTGCCGCAGATCGCGGGCGACACGATCATCATCAGGAGGGGGGCTCCTGCCGCGCCCAGTTCTTCCAGGACGATGGAGAGTTCTGCGATGCCGCCGCCTCCGCCGCCGTATGCCTCCGGCAGGTTGACGCCGATGTAGCCGAGCTTGGCGGCTTCCTGCCAGAGCTCGGTGGGGTAGGTGCGTTCTTCTACGACTCGGGTGATGTAGTCGCGGCCGTAGCGCTTGGCGAAGGCGGCTACTGCGGCTCGGAGGTCCTTGTGTTCTTCGGATTCGATGAGGGTCGTCACTGTGGCTCCTTCGGGTGCGGGTTGTATGTGGTTGATCGCGCAGTTCCCCGCGCCCCTTAGGTGGCTTGCACTACCGCCAGCAACATGCCGACCTCCACCTGCTGGCCAGGCACTGCATGCAAGGCACTCAGTGTTCCCGTGACCGGTGCCGAAATGCGGTGCTGCATCTTCATCGCTTCGAGCCACACGATCGGTTCACCCGCCTTCACGGCGGATCCGGTCTCCAGGCCCTCAGCCACCCGTACGACCGTCCCCGGCATCGGGGCGAGCAGGGAGCCCGGGGCATGCTGGGCCACCGGGTCGGGGAAGCGGGGCAGGGCGGTGAGGGCCGTGGCGTTCACGTACACCTGGTCGTCGCCATAGCGCGCCACCTCGAACCTTCGCTGTACGCCGTCCACTTCCAGTACGACCAGACACGCGTCGGCGTGCACCACCCGTACCCCGTCGGCGGTCAGGCCCTCCCGGGCGCTCCAGTAGTGCACCTCGTGTTCGTCACCCGCCATCGCGTACCGCTTGACCTGCGGCTGGGACGGCAGGTTGCGCCAGCCGCCGAAGCGGGAGCGGCCGTGGGCGTCGGCCAGGGCGGCGGCGAGGGGAGCGTGCGGGTCGGCCGGTCCCCGGCTGGTGAGCTCGGTGCGGTGGCGGTCGTAGAAGCCCGTGTCCATGCGGGCGGTCGTGAACTCCTCGTGCCGCAGGGAGCGTACGAGGAGGTCCCGGTTGGTGACCGGGCCGTGGAGCGCCGCTCGTTCCAGGGCGCCCGCGAGCTTGCGGAGCGCCTCCGCGCGCGTGGGGGCGTGCGCGACGGCCTTGGCGAGCATGGGGTCGAAATGGACGCCGATCTCGTCACCGTCCTCGTAGCCGGTGTCCAGGCGGACGCCGGGCACGGACAGGCGGTGCACGGTGCCGGTCTGCGGGGTCCAGCCGCTCGCCGGGTCCTCGGCGTAGAGGCGGGCCTCGACGGCGTGACCACGCGCGCGTGGGGGGTCATCGGCGAGGGCGTGGCCCTCGGCGACGCGGATCTGTTCCGCTACCAGGTCGATGCCGAACACGGCCTCCGTGACGGGGTGTTCCACCTGGAGGCGGGTGTTCATCTCCAGGAAGTGGGCCTTGTCGTCGGCTACCAGGAACTCGACGGTGCCGGCGCCGACGTAGTCGACGGCGCGGGCGGCGCGGGCGGACAGCGCACGCAACTCCTCCTCAAGCTGCTCGGACAGTCCGGGCGCCGGTGCCTCCTCGATCACCTTCTGGTGGCGGCGTTGCAGGGAGCAGTCCCGGGTGCCGAGGGCCCACACCGTGCCGTGTGTGTCGGCGAGGATCTGCACCTCGACGTGGCGGCCGTTCTCGACGTAGGGCTCGAGGAAGACCTCGCCGTCGCCGAAGGCGCTCGCCGCCTCGGCGCGCGCGCCCTCCAGCGCGGCGTCGAGCTCCTCCAGACGGCGCACGATCCGCATTCCGCGCCCCCCGCCGCCCGCGGCCGCCTTCACCAGGACCGGCAGGTCGGCCTCGGTGACCTCGTGCAGCGACGAGATCCCCATCAGCTCCTTCGCGCGCGTCTTGGACGCCATCGCTTCGATCGCCTCCGGCGGCGGCCCGATCCACACCAGGCCCGCGTCCAGGACGGCCCGCGCGAAGTCGGCGTTCTCGGAGAGGAAGCCGTAGCCCGGGTGCACGGCGTCCGCGCCGGCCGCGATCGCCGCCTTCACGATCAGGTCGCCGCGCAGATACGTCTCCGCGGGCGCCGCCCCTGGCAGTCGCACCGCCGTGTCGGCCACGCGCGCGTGCAGGGCGTTCTCGTCGGCGTCCGAGTGCACCGCGACCGTCCGGATGCCCAGCTCACGGCATGTGCGGAAGACACGGCAGGCGATCTCGCCGCGGTTCGCCACCAGAACGGAAGTAATCATGAGCCTCACATCCGGAAGACGCCGAAGCCGCCACGCGCGCCCTCGTAGGGGGCCGTGTGGATGGCGGACAGGCACAGGCCGAGGACGGTTCGGGTGTCGCGCGGGTCGATGACGCCGTCGTCGTACAGGCGCCCGGACAGGAACATGGGCAGCGACTCGGACTCGATCTGCTGCTCCACCATGGCGCGCAGGGCCGCGTCCGCCTCCTCGTCGTACGGCTGTCCCTTCGCGGCCGCCGACTGGCGGGCGACGATGGAGAGCACGCCGGCGAGCTGCTGCGGGCCCATGACGGCGGACTTGGCGCTGGGCCAGGCGAACAGGAAGCGCGGGTCGTAGGCGCGGCCGCACATGCCGTAGTGACCGGCGCCGTACGACGCCCCCATGAGCACCGACACATGCGGGACCTTCGAGTTGCTCACCGCGTTGATCATCATCGCGCCGTGCTTGATGATGCCGCCCTGCTCGTACTCCTTGCCGACCATGTAGCCGGTGGTGTTGTGAAGGAAGAGCAGCGGGATGTCGCGCTGGTTGGCGAGCTGGATGAACTGGGCGGCCTTCTGGGACTCCTCGCTGAACAGCACACCCTGTGCGTTCGCCAGCACGCCCACCGGATAACCGTGGAGCGTCGCCCAGCCGGTCGTCAGGCTCGTCCCGTACAGCGGCTTGAACTCGTCGAAGTCGGAGCCGTCGACGATCCGGGCGATCACCTCGCGCGGGTCGAAGGGGGTCTTCAAGTCCCCCGGGACGATGCCCAGCAGCTCCTCCTCGTCGTACTTGGGAGGTGCCGCCGGGCCCGGATCGCCGCAGGCCTTGCGGTGGTTGAGTCGGGCGACCACGCGGCGCGCCTGCCGCAGCGCGTCCTGCTCGTCGACGGCGAAGTAGTCGGCGAGACCCGACACGCGCGCGTGCATCCCGGCACCGCCGAGCGACTCGTCGTCGCTCTCCTCGCCGGTGGCCATCTTCACCAGCGGCGGCCCGCCGAGGAACACCTTCGCACGCTCCTTGACCATGATCACGTGGTCGGACATGCCGGGGATGTAGGCCCCGCCCGCGGTCGAGTTCCCGAACACGACGGCGACGGTGGGAATCCCGGCGGCCGACAGCCGGGTCAGATCGCGGAAGATGGCGCCGCCCGGGATGAAGATCTCCTTCTGGGACGGCAGGTCGGCGCCCCCGGACTCGACAAGGCTGATGCAGGGCAGCCGATTGGCGAGCGCGATGTCGTTGGCGCGCAGGGCCTTCTTCAGCGACCAGGGATTGCTCGCGCCCCCGCGTACCGTCGGGTCGTTGGCGGTGATCAGGCACTCCACGCCCTCGACGACACCGATGCCGGTGACGAGGGACGCGCCGACCGTGTAGTCGCTGCCCCAGGCGGCCAGCGGCGACAGCTCCAGGAACGGCGTGTCGGGGTCGAGGAGCAGCTCGATGCGCTCGCGGGCGAGGAGCTTGCCGCGCTTCCTGTGCCTGGCCACGTACTTCTCGCCGCCGCCGGCCAGCGCCTTCGCGTGTTCTGCGTCCAGTTCGGCGAGCTTGGCGAGCATGGCCTCGCGGTTGGCCCGGTAGTCCGGGCCCGCGGTGTCCAGGGTGGTCGGAAGAACCGTCACAGCACAGCCTCCGGGATGTCCAGGTGGCGGGAGCGCAGCCATTCGCCGAGGGCCTTGGCCTGCGGGTCGAAGCGGTACTGGGCGGCGACGCCCGCCCCGAGGATCCCCTCGACGACGAAGTTCAGCGCGCGCAGGTTGGGCAGCACGTGCCGGGTCACGGGCAGTTCGCGGCTCTCGGGGATCAGCTCCCGGAACCGCTCAGCCGTCAGCTCGTGGGCGAGCCACCGCCAGGCTTCGTCGGTACGGGCCCACACGCCCACGTTGGCGTTCCCGCCCTTGTCTCCGCTGCGGGCGCCGGCGACGACGCCGAGCGGGGCACGCCGTACGGGCCCCGGTGGCAGCGGCTCCGGCAGGTGCGGTTCCGGTACATGGTCCAGTACGAGGGTGTCGGCGGCCGGGGACACCGCCACCCGGCGCCCGTCGTCGAGGACCGCCGTGTGGTCGACGGCGCCCTGAGGGACGTAGACCGCCTCGAAGACCCCATAGGGAGAGCCCTTTCCGGGTGGCGCGAGCACATGGAAACCGGGGTAACTGGCCAGCGCCAGCTCCACGGCCGCCCCGCTCAGCGCCCGCCCCACCGCCTCCTGCTCCGGGTCCCGTACGACGAGCCGAAGCAGCGCGCTCGCGGTCTCCTCCGTGTCGGCGTCGGGCCGGTCGGTGCGGACCAGCTCCCAGCGCACCTCGCTGACCTTGGCGAGGGCCGCCTCCAGCTGCTCGCGCACGAGCGCGGCCTTCGCCTCGATGTCGAGGCCGGTCAGGACGAACACGACCTCGTTGCGGAAGCCGCCGAGCCGGTTGAGACCGACCTTGAGGGTCGGGGGCGGGGCCTCGCCACGCACGCCGTCGATACGGACGCGGTCCGGGCCGTCCTGGGTCAGCCGTACGGTGTCCAGGCGGGCGGTGACGTCGGGGCCCGCGTACCGGGCGCCGGCCGTCTCGTACAGCAGCTGGGCGGTGACCGTGCCGACGTCGACGAACCCACCGGTGCCGTCGTGCTTGGTGATGACGCAGCTGCCGTCCTCGTGGATCTCGGCGAGCGGGAAGCCCGGCCGGCGGATGTCCCCGTCGCCGAAGAAGGCGTAGTTGCCGCCGGTCGCCTGCGCCCCGCACTCCAGGACGTGCCCGGCGATGACGGCTCCCGCGAGCCGGTCGTGGTCGGTCGGCTGCCAGCCGAAGTGGGCGGCGGCGGGCCCGGTGACGAGGGCCGCATCGGTGACCCGGCCGGTGACGACCACGTCCGCACCGGAGCGCAGACAGGCCGCGACACCGAAGCCGCCGAGGTAGGCATGGGCGGTGAGGCTGTCCGCGTACCGGGGCTTGAGGTCGTCGCCCTCGACGTGCGCGACGCGTACGGGGATGCCGAGCCGGTCGGCCAACTGCCGTACGGCGTCGGCGAGTCCGGCCGGGTTGAGGCCACCGGCGTTGGCGACGATCCGGACTCCGCGCTCATGGGCGAGGCCCAGGCACTCCTCGAGCTGACGCAGGAAGGTACGGGCGTACCCGGCGGCGGGGTCCTTCAGCCGATCGCGGCCCAGGATGAGCATGGTCAGCTCGGCGAGATAGTCGCCGGTGAGGACGTCGAGTTCACCGCCGGTGAGCATCTCGCGCATCGCGTCGAAGCGGTCGCCGTAGAAGCCGGAGGCGTTGCCGACACGGAGAGTCATCCGGCGGCTCCCTTCTCCGGACGGCCCGCTCCCGGCGGGCCGGCGAAGGCCTGGGCGATGTCCAGCCAGCGGTCGGCGTCCGGGCCCTCGGCGCGCAGGGCGAGGTCGGAGCGGTGGGCGCGCTGAGTGACCAGGAGACAGAAGTCGAGGGCGCCGCCGGTGACGCGGTCCACGGCGTCCTCGGGGCCGTACACCCACGGCTCACCGGACGGCGCGGTCAGTTCGACGCGGAACTCCTCGAACGGCGCGGGCAGTCCGTGCACTCCGAAGGCGAAGTCACGGGTGCGGACGCCGAGGCGTACGACGTGCCGGAGCCGGTCGGTGGGGGTGCGCACCACTCCCAGCGCGTCGGCGACGTCCTGTCCGTGGGCCCAGGTCTCCATCAGCCGCGCACTGGCCATGGAGGCGGTGGACATGGGCGGCCCGTACCAGGGGAACCGAGCGCCGTCGGGCGCGGCCCGCAGGGCGTCCTCCAAGGCCTTGCGCCCGTCCCGCCAGTCCGCGAGCAGCTGCGCCGGCGGCTTCTCCGCCCCCTCCTCCGCGCCGTTGTCCACGAAGTCCCCGGGCGCGGCCAGCGCCTTCTCGACCTCACGGGCGAAGGCGTCCTGATCGGTCACGGCGAGCAGGGAGGAATGGTCGGTCCAGGCGAGGTGCGCGATCTGGTGGGCAACGGTCCAGCGGGGCGCAGGGGTGGTGAGCGCCCACTGCTCCGGCGGCAACTCGGCTACGAGCGCGTCGAGTTCGTCTCCCTCGTCGCGCAGGTCGTCGATCACGGGGGTCGGGTCGGCCATGAGGGGAGCATGGCAGCACGCCAGGAAACAAGCAAGCGTGCTTGCATTATTTTGTTTTCCACAACTGCCCCACCTGTCTGCTTACGTATGGCTACTCTCGGTGATCGGAGGTGGCTGACATGCGAAGTCGTGAACTGGACCCCAGTGCGTCACCGTTGGACTACTTCGGGTTCGAGCTGCGCCGCAAGCGGGAGGCCGCGGGGCTCACCCTGGCGCAACTGGGGTCGATCGTGTTCTGCACGGGGTCGCTGATCGGGCAGATCGAGACCGGGGCGAGGGTGCCGCAACGGGAGTTCGCGGAGCGGGTGGACGCGGCGCTGGGGACGGACGGGACGTTCTCGCGGCTGGTGGGGCTGGTGCTGCGGAGTCAGTTGCCGGGTTGGTTCCAGACGTTCGCCGAGCTGGAGGCCAAGGCGACGTACATTTCCACCTACCAGTGCCAGCTGGTGTACGGCCTTCTCCAGACGGAGGCGTACGCACGGGCGGTGCTCGGTGTCGAGCAGGCGGAACGGCTCGACGAGATGGTGGCGGCACGTCTGGAACGCCAGCGTGTCCTTGCAGGGGAGCAACCGGCAGTGTTGTGGGTGGTGCTGGACGAGGCGGTGCTGCATCGGAAGATCGGCGGCCGGGAAGTCATGCACGAGCAACTCGCCCACCTGTTGGGCCTCTTCGGGAAGCCGTGGATGGAGCTCCAGGTGCTGCCGTTCTCGGCGGGTCAGCACACGGGGCTGATGGGCTCGTTCACGCTCCTGCGCTTCGACGATCACCCAGACGTGCACTACAGCGAGAGCTACGACTCAGGCCACATGACGGCCAATCCGCAGGTGATCAGGGAACGTTCCGTCGGTTACGCTCGCCTGCAGGCCGAAGCCCTCTCCCCGAGGGAGTCGGCCGTCCTGATCGCCCGCGTGATGGAGGAACGCTATGGGGAGCAACCTGGACCTGACGCGCGCGCGGTGGCGTAAGTCGTCCTACAGCGGTAGCAGCGGCGGCGAATGCGTCGAGGTCGCCGGCCTCACCCCCCACATCGCCATCCGCGACTCCAAGAACCCCGCCGCGGGGGCCTTCACCGTCAGCCCGGAGGCCTTCGCCGCCTTCGTGGCAGCGACCGCTGCCACGAATCCTCTGGACTGAGTGACCGGCCGTCACGCGAACTGGGCGTGAGGGAAGCGGATCGGGCGTGACCTGCCAGATACTGACGAGCTCCGAGCGTGGCGTGACCATGTAAACGAAGAGCCGTCACTCCGCGCGTACCGCCCAAGCGGCGTCACGGTAGATGGCGGCGACCTTGGCCAAATGCTCACGCGCCTCCTCTGGCAAGGTCGCGATCTGCGCCAGATACTCGGCCCGGTGATAAGCCCTCGCCGTTTCGGGATGCCGCTCGATCTCCAGCAGAGCCGCCCAGTGGGCGAGGTAGGCATGGACCGGGCTGAGCGAGCCGTGCTCCACCGCTTCCGCGAGTGCCTGGTCCTTGGCTTGGTCGTAGGCGGCCAGAAGCTGCGGGGCCACGACCGCGCACGCGGCGCGCAGTGCACCTGGACTGCGCTCCGAGCACGGGATCAGCGGCCCATTCATGGGCCCGACTCTAGTCCCACTGAGTCTCGGCCGTACCGCGAAGACAGCCGGGAAACCGCCCTCGCCACCGCCTTCGTCCGCCCCACCCGCGCCCGGAAAATCGCGCGCGTCCCGAACCCGCTCCGCAGTACGGTCGGCCGATGGTCGATGAGGACGGTTACTTCGGAGAGTCCGTAGCTGCTGGGTACGACGAGTCGTCGGCGGAGATGTTCCAGCCGGGCGTGGTGGAGCCGGCCGTGGAGGTCCTGGCGGAGCTGGCCGGCGACAGCCGGGCGCTGGAGCTGGGCATCGGCACGGGACGCATCGCCCTGCCGTTGGCACGGCGCGGGGTGGAGGTACACGGCATCGACCTGTCACGGGCGATGCTGGCCAGGCTGCGGGAGAAGCCCGGCGGGGACGCGATCCGGGTGGCCGTCGGGGACTTCGCGACGACGAAGGTCGACGGTCTTGTCGGCTCCTTCTCAGTGGCGTATCTGGTCTTCAACACGATCATGAACCTGACTTCGCAGAACGCCCAGGTGGACTGCTTCCGCAATGTCGCCGAGCATCTGGCGCCGGGCGGCTGCTTCGTCGTCGAGGTGATGGTGCCCGACCTGCGCCGGCTGCCGCCCGGGCAGAACGCGGTGCCGTTCCATGTGGGCGACAATCGGGTGGGTTTCGACACGTACGATCTCGCCACCCAGGCGATGAGTTCGCACCACGTGAGGGTCGAGGACGGACGCGGCTCGTTCTGGTCCATCCCCTTCCGGTACGTCTGGCCCGCCGAGCTGGACCTCATGGCCCGGCTGGCCGGGATGCGGCTGCGCGACCGGTGGGAGGACTGGAGTCGGCTGCCGTTCACCGGTGAGAGCCGCAAGCACGTCTCGGTGTGGGAGAAGCCGGCCGGCTGACTCCGGCACCCCCGGTTCAGGGCCTCAGGCCTCCGGTACCGCCGCCTTCCCCCGCCCGACCTGCGTCCGCACCGCTCCCATGCTCGCCGCGATGACGAGCGCGATCGCGGCGGCCTCCGTGGCGGACAGGGCCTGGCCGAGGATCAGGAAGCCGGCTGTCGCCGCGATGGCCGGTTCCAGGCTCATGAGGATGGCGAAGGTGGAGGCGGGCAGGCGGCGCAGCGCGAGGAGTTCGAGGGTGTAGGGGAGGACGGAGGAGAGGAGGGCCACCGCCGCTCCGAGTCCCAGCGTCACCGGGTCGGCGAGTTTCACCCCGGACTCGGCGATGCCCAGCGGCAGGAAGAGCAGCGCCCCCACCGCCATCGCCAGGGCGAGTCCGTCGGCCTGGGGGAAGCGGCGGCCCGTGCGCGCGCTGAAGACGATGTACGCCGCCCACATCGCGCCCGCGCCCAGCGCGAACGCGACCCCGATCGGGTCGAGGTCGCCGAAGCCGCCGCCGCCGAGCAGGAAGACGCCCGCGAGGGCCAGCCCGGCCCACACCAGGTTGACCGCACGGCGCGAGGCCAGGACGGACAGGGCGAGGGGGCCGAGGACCTCCAGCGTGACGGCCGGGCCCAGGGGGATACGGGCGAGGGACTGGTAGAAGAGGCCGTTCATCGCGGCCATGGTGATGCCGAAGACGACGACCGTGCCCCAGTCGGCACGGGTGTGACCGCGCAGCCGCGGCCGGCAGACCACGAGCAGCACCACCGCCGCCACCAGCAGCCGCAGCGCCACCACCCCCAGTGCGCCCGCCCGCGGCATCAACGTCACCGCGAGCGCGCCGCCGAACTGGACCGAGATGCCTCCGGCGAGCACCAGGCCGACAGGGCCGAGGGAGCCCCAGCGGCCGGGGCCGTGCACTGTCCTGGCTGCCGTGTCGGACAGGGTGGGCGTGGCGGTGTCGGGGGTGCTCACTGGCGGTCCTGGGATCGACTCGGGGAGTGTTCATCACGATGCACTACTGGGTCCAGAGTAGTGGACTCCTGTCAGGTGTGTGAAGGATTTATGCCACTGTCCCTTCGGCGTCTCGGATACCGGACGGCATCACTAAGCCCATGACCGTCAGCCGCGGCGCGGCCGGGCTGCCATGTGACGTACGGCCCCGGCGCGGACGTCAGTCATCCAGCCCCTCCGCCAACACCTCCGCCAGATGCCTCCCCCGCACCCCCGCCAACTGCTCCAGCTGCGTACGGCACGAGAACCCGTCCGCCAGGACCACCGCCCCGTCCGCCGCCCCCCGCACCGCCGGCAGCAGCTGCTCCTCCGCGCACGCCGCCGACACCTCGTAGTGCCCCTTCTCGAAGCCGAAGTTGCCCGCCAGGCCGCAGCAGCCGCCGGACAGCTCGCCCGTGAGGCCGGCGGCCGCGCGCAGGCGCCGGTCGGGGGCGTCGCCGAGGACCGCGTGCTGGTGGCAGTGGGTCTGGCCGGTGACAGGGCGGTTCAGGGCAGGTGGAGTCCAGTCGGGGGCAAGACGCTCCAGGGCCTCCGCGAAGGTGAGGATCCGGTCGGCGAGGCGGCGGGCGCGCGGGTCGTCGGGCAGCAGCTCCGGCAGGTCCGTGCGGAGCGAGGCCGCGCAGCTCGGCTCCAGGACGACCAGGGCCGGGGAGCCGGAGCCCGGCTCCGGGAGCAGGAACGGCTCCATCAGGTCCAGTGTGCGGCGCAGCACCGCCCGGGCGCGGTCCAGTTGACCCGTCGACACATACGTCAGTCCGCAGCAGACCCGGCCACGACGGCCCGCCCACCGCATGGGCGTCGCGGGTATCGGCACCACCCGCAACCCCGCCGCCTCCAGGACCCGCGCGGCCGCCTTCCCGACGGACGGCGAGAGGTGCTCCGTGAAGGTGTCCGGCCAGATGAACACCGGCTTGGGCAGACCGCCGCCGGGGTACTCCTCGTACTCCACACCCGCACGCATTCCCGTCCGTGCCTTCGCCCTGGCCCCGCGCCCCCACCACCGGCTGAACGTCACCCCGGCCACCCGCGGGATCTCCCGCTCGGACGCGATCCCGCCGAACCGCTTGGCGATCGCCGCCAAAGGCCGTACAGAGGCGAGGGAGTTGACCAGCCACGCCGTGCGCGTACGATCCACCAGCCGCAGCCACACCGGCAGCCACCCCATGCTGTAGTGGGCGGCCGGGCGGCGGCGTCCCTCGTAGTGGTGGTGCAGGAACTCCGCCTTGTACGTGGCCATGTCGACCCCGACCGGACAGTCGGAACGGCAGCCCTTGCAGGACAGGCACAGGTCCAGCGCGTCCCGGACCTCCGTCGACCGCCAGCCGTCGGTCACCAGCTCGCCCGCGAGCATCTCGTGCAGCAACCGGGCGCGCCCGCGCGTGGAGTGCTCCTCCTCACCGGTCGCCCGGAACGACGGGCACATGACGGCCGGCCCCGACACCGACGTCGTACGGCACTTGGCGACCCCCACGCAGCGGCGGACCGCCGCCGAGAAGTCACCGGCGTCGGAGGGGTAGCCGAAGGTCACGTCCACGGGCTCCCGCGGCAGAACCGAGAAGCGGAGGTTCGAGTCCAGTGGGGCAGGACGCACCAGCATCCCCGGGTTGAGCAGGTCGTCCGGGTCCCAGATCCCCTTCACCCGCTCGAAGAGGGCCACCATCTCCTCGCCGTACATCTTCGGCAGCAGCTCGGCCCGCGCCTGCCCGTCCCCGTGCTCCCCGGACAGTGAGCCGCCGTGCGCGACGACCACCTCGGCGAGCTCCTCCGAGAAGCGGCGGAAGCGGCCGACGCCCGCCTGCGTCATCAGGTCGAAGTCGATGCGGACGTGGATGCAGCCGTCCCCGAAGTGGCCGTACGGCGTGCCGCGCAGGCCAAGGGCGGCCAGCAGGCCCCGGAAGTCCCGCAGATAGGCGCCCAGCCGGGCCGGCGGCACCGCGCAGTCCTCCCAGCCGGGCCAGGCCTCGGAGCCGTCCGGCATGCGCGTGGCCGTACCGCTCGCGTCCTCCCGGATCCGCCACAGCGCCCGCTGCCCGGCCGGGTCGGTCACCACCAGCGCGTCGACGACATCCGCGGCGCGCACGATCGCCTCCGCACGCGCGCGTGCCTCCCTCTCCGAGTCGCCGCCCGTCTCCACGAACAGCCAGGCGCCACCGCGGGGCAACTCGGCCGCGGACGGCACCAGATCGGCCGCCATGCCCTCCACCGTCAGCGGCCCGAAAGCCAGAAGTCCCGCCGCCGCCTCCGCGGCCGCGCCCTCGTCGGCGTACCCGAGCACGGCCAGCGCACACGCCCCGGGCGCCTCCACAAGACGTACGACCGCCTCGGTCAGCACGCCCAGGGTGCCCTCCGAGCCGCAGAAGGAGCGGGCCACGTCGGTGTCCTTCTCGGGCAGCAAGGCATCCAGCGCGTAGCCGGAGATGCGGCGGGGCAGCGCGGGGAAGCCGGTGCGCAGCCGCGCCAGTTCGCCCTCGGCGAGCGCCCGCAGCCCGTCCGGGGCGCCGGCCCACCCCTGCCCCAGCCGCAACCGCTCCCCGCGCCCGGTGACCACGTCCAGCTCCCGCACACTGTCCGCGGTCGTCCCCCACGCCACCGAGTGGGAGCCGCACGAGTTGTTGCCGATCATTCCGCCGAGGGTGCAGCGGCTGTGGGTGGAGGGGTCGGGCCCGAAACGCAGCCCGTGCGGGGCGGCGGCGTCCTGGAGCCGGTCGAGGACGAGTCCCGGCTGCACGACCGCCGTGCGGGTCTCCGGGTCGAGCGACAGGATCCCGTTCATGTGCCGGGTGAAGTCCAGCACCACGCCCGTCCCCGTCGCCTGCCCCGCGATCGACGTGCCCCCGCCGCGCGCCACGACCGGCACCCGGCGCTCCCGGCACACCGCGAGGACCGCCGCGACGTCGTCGGCGTCGCGCGGAGCCACGACACCGAGCGGAACGCGCCGGTAGTTGGACGCGTCCATGGTGACCAGCGCCCGGGAGGTGACGTCGAAGCCGACATCGCCCCGGACGACCCCGCGCAGCTCCGCCTCGAGATCCGTCATGCGTCCCAGGATGCATCCGGCCACTGACAGCGACGAACCTCTGTCCGCTTCGTAGATCTGCACAGGTCCAAGAGGTGGAGAACTCGTCTCATCGGACGGACACGTTTCCGTCCGGTTTCGCCGAAGGGATACCCTCCGGCTCGTGGCTGAGATCCAGATTCCTGCTGACATCAAGCCCGCGGACGGTCGATTCGGCGCGGGTCCCTCCAAGGTGCGGACGGAAGCGCTGGACGCGCTGGCCGCAACCGGTACGTCCCTGCTCGGTACCTCGCACCGCCAGGCCCCGGTCAAGAACCTGGTCGGCAAGGTCCGCGAGGGCATCTCCGAGCTGTTCCGGCTGCCCGACGGCTACGAGGTCATCCTCGGCAACGGCGGCTCCACCGCGTTCTGGGACATCGCGACCCACGGCCTGATCGAGAACAAGTCGCAGCACCTCAGCTTCGGTGAGTTCAGCTCGAAGTTCGCGAAGGCCGCCAAGCTCGCCCCGTGGCTGGCCGAGCCGACCGTGATCGCCAGCGACCCCGGTACCCACCCCGAGCCGCAGGCCGAGGCCGGCGTCGACGTCTACGCCTTCACGCACAACGAGACGTCCACCGGCGTCGCCGCCCCCATCAAGCGGGTCGCCGGAGCCGACGAGGGCGCGCTGGTGCTGGTGGACGCGACGAGCGGCGCCGGCGGCCTCCCCGTCGACATCGCCGAGACCGACGTCTACTACTTCGCCCCGCAGAAGTCCTTCGCCTCCGACGGCGGCCTGTGGATCGGCGTCTTCTCCCCGGCGGCGATCGAGCGCGCGGAGCGTGTCCACGCGTCCGGCCGCCACGTCCCGGAGTTCTTCTCGCTCCCCACCGCGATCGACAACTCCCGCAAGAACCAGACGTACAACACCCCGGCCCTCGCCACCCTCTTCCTGCTCGAGCAGCAGCTGGAGTGGATCAACGGCCAGGGCGGCCTCGCCTGGTCCACGGCCCGCACCAAGGACTCGTCGACCCGCCTGTACGGCTGGGCCGAGGAGTCGAAGTACGCGACCCCGTTCGTCACCGACCCGGCCAAGCGCTCCCAGGTCATCGGCACGATCGACTTCACCGACGAGATCGACGCCGCCGCCGTCGCCAAGGCCCTGCGCGCAAACGGCATCGTCGACACCGAGCCCTACCGCAAGCTCGGCCGCAACCAGCTCCGTGTCGCGATGTTCCCGGCGATCGACCCGGCGGACGTCGAGGCGCTGACGAAGTGCATCGACTACGTGATCGAGAAGCTCTAGCAGTCCACGTACGAGAAGGGCGCCCGGCGAACACCGGGCGCCCTTCTCGTTTCGGAGGGCAGGCGCGGCCCTGATCACACGTAGTCGTGCGACCAGTCCCGGGTTCGCGTCCAGAGGTGGCCCGCGCGCGGGGGCAGGAGCGTGTCGCGGTACGGCGACGTGTCGTCGACGAGGCTCAGCAGGAAAGCAGCCATGCCTCCGTCGAAGTGGGCCCAGTCGGGCGGACCGGCATGCCGGAACCAGATCACCACGGGCCAGTCCTCCGGGTCGGCGGGGCCGGTGCGCCAGAAGAGGTGGTCGGAGTCGGAGGTCAGGCCCCACGGCAGCAGGCCACCGTTGGCCGGATACACCGGGAAGGGGTACGCCTCCGGGTCGCGGGCGTGCAGTTCGGCGAAGGTGCCGCCGATCCGTTCCAGGGTGTACCGGGCGAAGCCGGTCATCCCTCCGGGAAAGCCCGGGAACGGAGGTTCCAGGGTGGGGCTGAGGACGGTCAGCTGGTCGTCGATCTGGCCCCCGCCGTAGACGTCCACGAAGTCGCGGTAGTCCTGGGGCAGGGGGAAGCCCGTCGCTGTGGGCATCTCCTCCCAGGGCGGCCCGGTCGTCGGGGGATCGGTGGGTGGCGGCAGGAGAGCGGTGAGGCGGCTGACCAAGGGGTGCATGGGTCCTTTTGGGGCTGTCTCGAAGAGGCTGTTCTCGGAGCGGGCGATTCGGTTGCCGGGTCGGTCAGTTGGCGAGGTTGAGCGGCCGGCCCGAGCCGCTGAGGACGGTGTTGCTCACCGTGGCGTTGTCGAGTGAGGCGAGGTTGCCTTCGGCGTCGTAGGACAGATAGTGCATGACGAAGACCTCGGGAATCGTGCTGCTCGCCGTTCGGTAGACCGGCTCCACGGTGTAGAGCATCGTCCAGTCCGGATGGCTCTCCAGCTCCCGCTGCGCACCCGTCTCGAACGCCCGCATCGAGACGGGGCCGGTGTTCGTCCCTCGCTGCCAACCGGGGCTGAGATTGTCCCTCTTGTTGTTCGGGCCGCCGAGGACGGCGGGGATGATGTGGCAGCGGGCGAGTTCCACGGCCGGATCGACCTTGAACACGGTCCTCATCTTGTCCTGCGCCTCCTTGTAGCCGACGGGGTCCACGCTGGGGGCGGACGGGTGCTTGACGAAGGGCTTGCGCAGGCAGGCCCGGCCCGTCTCGGTACGGCCGCCGTTCCCGGAGGAGTTGAGCAGCCAGCCGCCGCCGAGCGTCGTCGCCCCCGCCGGACGTCCCTCGGAGCAGTCGGGGGACGGCTCGCTGGGGGACGGTGTCGGGACGGCAGAGGGGCGGCCGGACGGGGTCGGCGAGGGTGAGGCCGAGGGCCCGGCCGTGGCGGTGGGGCGTTGCTGTGTGCCGGTGCCCGGATCGCCGTTCGCGTCCAGGTTGCTGAGCCAGTGGTCGAGATCCACCTGTTCGAGGAGGACGGCGACGTTGACCCGGGCGAGCGCCGTCACCATCGCCTGGGCCGTGCCGGAGATCGTGTACGGCACCGGCCTGCCGCCCTGGGCCCTGGACTGCGCCTCGGCCGCGACCTTCTTCTGGGCCTCCACCGCGCTGAAGACCGGTCCCGCCGCAGCGTCGTAGCAGGAGATGGAGCTCGTGCCCTTCAGGGGCAGTTCCGCGACGGACGTGCAGGCGCCCGCCGGCCGGCCCTCGATCTGCACCTGGGCGTCGAGGGTGGCCGAGGCCCTGCCGCCGGTGATCTTGCCCTTGCTGCTGCTCACCTCGCTGGTGACCCGGGCGGTGACCCGACAGCCGCCGCCGGAGCACTTGAGGTCCGCGCTGCCGGTCAGGTCGAACTGGATGCCGCCGTCCACCGCGTTCTTCAACTCCTTGACGGAGTCGGTGATTTCGCGGAACAGCTTGTCGATCTCGTCCTGCGGGAGAGCGGCCACGTCGACGGTTCCGACGCTCGGGGCGGCGGGGGCGGCCCGGGCCGCGGCCGGCCGGGCGGCGTACCCCTGGGCGGCGGGGAGAGCCGGCAGGGAAAGGGAGGGCAGAGACGGCAACTCCGGCAGGGAGGGGAGGGAGAAGGACGGGGTGGGCAGGTCGCTCGGCAGGGAGGGCAGCGAGGGGATCGACAGGGAGGGGAGCGGAGGGACGGAGGGGCCGGCCGTTCCGGTGCGCGGTGCGACCCGCAGCACGCGGTACGGCGGTTCCTTCGCCACGTACAGGTCGCTGGTCGGCGTGGTCGCCCTGAGCGCGGGCACTCCGTCGATCTCGGTTGCGGGGTCGCCCGGTTCGGGCAGGGTGGTCGACTTGTGGTTGAGCTGGGTGAGGAGGGAACGGGCGAAGGCGGCCGGGGTCTGCGGCTCGGTCTGTGCCTGTGTCAGGCCCAGCGCGGCGCTCGCCGAGCTGTCCTCGGCGATCCACTTGTCCTCGGTCCCGGTGAGTCGGGTTGCCGAGTCCCAGCGGGTGTAGGTCTTGCCGTCGACCGTCAGGGTGCGGAGGGTCTGCCCGGCCAGACTGTACGTGCCGAGCGCGGCACCCCGGGCGGTTACGCGTAAGTCCGAGGTGAACGCGCCGGCTCCGCCTGCGGCCGTTTCGTAGCGGATCACGGGGGTGGACGACAGTTGGACGATCGCCCGCTCGAAGGGGCCGCGGTCCGGCCCGTCCTCCCCGTCCGAACCGAGGGCGACGACGAGCCCGGCGACCAGACCGGCCAGTCCGAGCCCGGCACCGGCGATCCACGGCCGGCGGCGCCGCCCGGACGGCGGGAGGCCGGGTGGCGTCGGGGGCGGCCATGGAGGTGGCGTGCCGGGGTGGGGCTGTATCGCGCCCGGCCCGGGGGGTGTCGGCGGGGCGTGGGGCGGTAACGGCGGGAGGTGGGGGGCCGGTTGTGACATGTGCGGGGGCGGCGGCACTGCCTCCGGCCGCTGCGGTACGTTCTCCGCCCCCGACTGCGATTCCTCGGGTTCCTCATGCGCCTTGCCGGACATCCCATACCCCCCGGAACACCTGTGCATCGCACGTAGATTCAGGAGTGTAGGGTCGCCGCTCTTCGGTCGGCCAGGTGTCAACGAGACGAAGAGGCAGGGCGCCCCCTTTCTCGTGCCACCGTCATGCCGCCGTACAGCTCACACTCGGCGCAGCCCCGCCCCCGGGCGCGCCCCCGAACCCGAAGCTCGCCGAACCACCCACCGGCACACTCCCGTTGTGCGCGGCGTTCACCGCCGTGACCGTCGAACCGCTCTGCGTGTACGTCGCGTTCCACATGTTCGTGATCTGCTGGGACCCGCTCCACGTCCAGGTCACCTTCCAGGACGCGATCGCCGTCGAACCGGTGTTGGTCACCTTCACCTCGGCGTTGAAGCCGCTGCCCCAGTCACTGCTGACGGTGTAGGCGGCGGCGCAGCTCGCGGTGGATCCACCGCCGCCCCCTCCCCCGCCGCCGTTCCCCGGGAATCCCGGCGCCTTCACACTCGCCAGATACCCGTCCTTCACGGTGTCCACGGTCACCCAGTCGTCCTTCAGGATTCCGCCCGTGTCCCCGGAGTTGGGGTTCCACGACCAGAAGGTCCAGTGGAAGCTGTCGGCCCCGTACGTCGATGTCGGCCGCAGGTAACTCACCAGCGCCGCCAGCCACTTCTGGTCCACCGTCGACTGGAGCGTCGTACCGAACTCGCCGATCCACACGGGGGCGATGTTCTGCTTGAAGACGTAGCCCCAGTACTTGTCCCAGATGCCGGGCATGTTGTCGGGGAACGCCGGGTCGCTGAACCAGCTCTGCTGGGCGACGCTCGTGGCGTAGTCGTGGGCGGAGTACACCACCCGGTTCGGGACGTCGAGCTGTACGGGGTACTGCGCGACGCCCATCAGGTTGCCGCCCCACCAGCCCGAGACGCCGTTGAAGGTCTGCACGCCCTCGACGAAGACCAGCAGGTCGGGGTTGACCGAGAGCACCGCGTTGCCCGCCCGCTGGGCGGCAAAACGCCAGTCCCTCGTCGTGTCGCCGCAGCCCCAGCAGGCCGGGTCGTGGGGCTCGTTGTGCAGGTCGATGCCGACGACGGTGTCCTGGCCCTTGTAGCGCGTCGCCAGCGCCCTCAGGTCGGCGATCCACGTCGACTCCGGCACCGACGCGGTGTACCAGAGCGCCGACTGGCCGTCCGCGTCCGGGCGGTGCCGGTCGAGGATGACCTTCAGGCCGTCCTGACCGGCGTACGCGACGATCCTGTCCAGGATCTGCAGGGAGTTCAGGCCCTGCAGGTCGGCGTTCTTGCCCCCCGAGAAGTCGATGCTGTTCGGGACGGTGGTGCTCTTGAATATGTCGTCGCTGTAGGGGAGCCGGATGGTGTTGTAGCCGAGCGACTTCATCTGGTCGATCATGCTCTTGTAGTCGCGTGACCAGAGGCCGTGGACGACGTAGTTGCCGGTCTCGAAGCCGAACCAGTTGATGCCGGCGATCCGGACCGGCTGCCCGGCCGCGTCCAGGATCTGTCTGCCGCTGGTGTGCCAGTAGCCGGCGCCGGGGGCGTCGGCGGCATGCGCCGAATGGACGCCCGCCAGCGGTAGCACAAGCGCCGCGGCCACAGCACACAGCGCTCTTCGCAAGCTGCGGAACATGTCGCTGCTTCCTCTCGGGGAGGCGCGGGCCCGGAACCGATGGGAGCGCTCCCATCACCTCGCACCTTTCATGGAAGCCGTGTCGCATGAGCACGTCAAGCCGTACGGCATCAGCTTGTGCGCCGGATCCATCGGTGCCTGTATGGAGTCATGCGCACTCCGAGTACGAGCCCCGAGCTCAAGCCCTTCGTCAAGCAGTGGGCCGTCCTCCTCACCAGCCACAAGAAAGACGGCACGGGCGTCGGCACCCCCGTGAACATCGCCGTCGAGGGCGACCACGCCTACTTCCGCAGCCCCGGCAGCGCCTGGAAGGCCAAGCGGCTGCGCAACAACCCCGAGGTGGAGATCGCCCCTTCAACCGTCCGCGGCGCCCCGACCGGCCCCGAGATCCACGCGCGGGCGCGGCTGCTGGACCACGGCAGCCAGGAGGACAGGCACGCGGCGCAGCTGCTGCGGCGCAAATACCCTTTCATGCACGGCGTGTTCGTGCCCCTGGCGCACAAGGTGATGCGGACGAGGACGCTGCACTACGAGGTCCGGCCGGACAGGTCCTAGCGGATCAGCCCCGGCGCCGCAGCCGCCGCAGACCGAGGAAGGCGGCGCAGACGACGGCCACCGCGATGGCGCCGGTCTTGACTCCGTCGTTCGCGCCGTCACCGTCGTCGTCCCCGGAGACGGCCGAACTCCCGCTCCCGGACGGCGACTCCGACGCCCCGCCGGCCCCGGGTGCGTCCTCGGCCTTCACCGGGCTCTCGGTGCCCTCCGTGCCGTACATGAGCTTCGTCCCGTCGGCGGAGTAGCTGACGGACTCCCCCTGCCCCTGCAGGGGCACGTCGAGCCGGCCCTCCCGCTTGATCTTCCCGCCGTTCCAGTCATAGCGGATACCGCCCAGGTAGCCGCGTACGGCGAGCTGCTTGCCGTCGGGCGAGAGCGCGGCGTCCGTGGCCCACAGGTCGACGGCGGCGACGGGCTTGAAGATGTTCGTCCCCGAGGGGGAGAGGGTCGCCGGTCCCTCGTACAGATGTCCGCCGTCCTCGTTCTTGTCGATGATGTACACGCGCCCGGTCCGGGGGTGCACGATCAGCGACTCGGCGTCGCGTGGGCCGTCGGAGTACTTCACGACGTACTGGGTGGCGCGGATCGTTTGGTCCTTCAACTGCTTCGGCTCAGGCAGCCGGTAGACCCAGACATACGGCCACTTGCCGCCGAGGTTGTCACCGATGTCGCCGACGTAGATCTGGTTGCCGGGCCCGATGGAGATCGCCTCGACGTCACGGGGCGTGCCGACGCCGGTCAGGGTGATGCGGGCGACGGTCTCCCCGGTGCTGCTGTCGACGGCGTACAGGTACGGCCCGTCGTCGCTGTCGTTGTGCGTCCAGTAGACGCCGGGGTGCAGATGCGAGGCGGCCAGGCCGCTGGACTCGGTGATGCGCGGGTCCTTGATGGTGAACCCCTGGTCGCCGTCCGCGGCGGAGGCGGGCAGGGCGAGCGCGCCCACGAGGAGGGCCCCGGCGAGAAGAGCGAACGGTCGACGCATGCTCCCAAGCCTGCCATCCCGGCCGGTGGTTCACGCGCGCGTGGCAGGCCTCACACCCCACCGGCCCCCTTGATCCTCCATCATGAGCGGATGCTCAGGTTCATGCCCGTCGGCGACTCCATGACGATCGGAAGCGCGGGCGAACACACTTGGCGTTACCGGATGTGGCAGCACCTGCGTGACACGTACGGCGGCCCGTTCGCCCTGGTCGGCCCGCGCGAGACGCTGTACGACAAGGCAACGGACGCGCCCACGTCGTACGAGTACGCCGACCCGGACTTCCCGCGCGCCCACCTGGCCGGCTGGGGCGAGGGCTGGCTGCACATGGCGCCGCTCATAGGCGAGGCGGTGCGTGAGACACGAGCGGACGTCCTCCTGGTCTCCCTGGGCCTGATCGACCTGGGCTTCTACACGAACGCGGAACAGACGGCGGACAACGTGCGCCGCTTCGTCGCCGAGGCCCGCGCGGCCCGCCCGCGCATCCGGATGGCCCTGCTCCCGGTGATTCCGAACGTCCGTGCCACGTCGGACGCCCCCTTCGCCGCGCAGGTCGCCCGCTTCAACGAGCTGCTGGCCAAGGCGGTGGCCGACCTGGACGAGCCACGCTCACCCCTGCTCCTGGCCTCCTCTCCCCCGTCGTACGACATCCACGCCGACACGTACGACGGCACGCATCCCAACGCGAGCGGCGAGCACAAGATCGCGGGGGCGTTCGCGGAGGCGATGTACCAGGCGTGGGACCTGGGCGAGCCCTACAGTTGACCGGCCTGTGCGTTCATCCGCGTCTCCTGGTCACCGTGCGTATCGTTGTACTGCGCGACTGTGCTCGTCCATGGGGGCAGCCGGGGAGGAGCGCCAGATGACCGTCCTGGAAGACAGGATCGAGATCGACATGGCCGACGAGAACACCGAGCGCTTGGACGAGTGGTTCGAGCGGCTTGAGCGACTGCCCGTCCCCGAGGGATACAAGGCTGAGATCGTCGGGGGCCACGTCTACATGACTCCGCAGCGGGACATCCACTGGGAAACCATCCGCGAGATTCTCTGGGCTCTCGAGGACCACTTCGGAAGGCGGCGCGTGCGGCTTTTCTCGGACGTCCGGATCGACCTCCCCGGCGATCAGAACGGCTTCTGCCCCGACGTGGCCAAGTTTCGTGACGGTGCGACGAAGGACGAAGGGGGCCGCTGGCGGTACGAGGACATCGAGTTCGTCGCAGAGGTCATCTCAAAGGGGACGGCACCCAACGACTACGGTCCCAAGAAGGCGGCATACGCAGTCGCCGAGATCCCGGTGTACCTCATTGCCGACCCCTACAAGCACAGGTGCACCGTCTACACCGAGCCCAAGAACGGCGACTACCGATGTGAGCTCCGCGTCGACTACGGAAGCGACGTCGACATGACAACCACCCCCCTCGGCCTCACCCTCAAAACCGACGACTTCCCCCGCGACTGAACCCCCTTGCATAGAGCGCACTCCAAGCCGTTGGCTTGAGTGCCATGAAGTACACGCAGCTCGGACGCACCGGACTCAAGGTCAGCCGACTCGTCCTCGGCACCATGAACTTCGGCCCGCAGACCGACGAAGCCGACAGTCACGCGATCATGGACTCGGCCCTGGACTCGGGCATCAACTTCTTCGACACCGCGAACGTGTACGGCTGGGGCGAGAACAAGGGCCGTACCGAGACGATCATCGGCAACTGGTTCGCCAAGGGCGGCGAGCGGCGCGACAAGGTCGTGCTCGCCACCAAGGTGTACGCCAACATGGCCCCGGACGGCGAGGCCTGGCCCAACCACGACAAGCTCTCCGCGCTGAACATCAGGCGGGCGGTCGAGGCCAGCCTGAAGCGGCTGCAGACCGACTACATCGACGTCTACCAGTTCCACCACATCGACCGCAGCACTCCCTTCGAGGAGATCTGGCAGGCGATCGACGTCCTGGTCCAGCAGGGGAAGATCCTCTACGTGGGGTCCTCCAACTTCCCCGGCTACAAGATCGCCCAGGCCAACGAGATCGCCGCCCGCCGCGGCGGCACGATCGGCCTGGTCAGCGAGCAGTGCCTCTACAACCTCGCCGAGCGCCGCGCCGAGATGGAGGTCATCCCGGCCGCGCAGGAGTACGGGCTCGGGGTCATCCCCTGGTCGCCGCTGCACGGCGGGCTGCTCGGCGGCGTGATCAAGAAGGAGGTCGAGGGCGGGCGCCGGGCGGGCGGCCGGGCCGCCGACTCCCTCGCCAACACCAGCGTCCGCGCCCAGATCCAGGCGTACGAGGACCTGCTCGACAAGCACGGCGTGGAACCCGGCGAGGCCGCCCTGGCCTGGCTGCTCACCCGGCCGGGGGTAACGGGCCCGATCGTCGGCCCGCGCACCGCCGAGCAGCTCGAGTCGGCGATCCGGGCGGTGGAGCTGGAGCTGTCCGAGGAGCTCCTTCAGTCCCTGGACGAGATCTTCCCGGGCCCGGGGCCGTCCCCGGAGGCCTTCGCCTGGTAGCGCCCTGAGGAGCGCGGGGCTGTGTACACATGCGGCTCCGCCGCGGGGGCGCGACCAGCCACACACGGCCCGCACCCGGCGAACACCGCGCAGTTCCCCGGCGCGCCCCGCTCGGCGACTACTTACCGAGCGCGGCCGCCAGGGCAACGACGACGAACATCAGCACAAGCGCACCGGCCATGATCCGGTTCCGGGTCTTCGGGTCCACGCGTCCGAGCCTAACCGGCGCCTTCGAGAGGCCAGCTGGCGACCGTCTCGTACCGCGGCTGCTCTCCTGGCGTCCCGGAACGCGGCAGGTTGCTGCGCACCAGCGCCAGGTCCGCCACCGTCCAGGTGCGGCCGGCGAAGCCGTGCAGGGCCTCGACGTGCGGCCGTACGTCCACCGCCCCCCGGCTGCGCGCCACCGTCAGGTGGGCCTTGTACCGGCGGTGCTCTCCCATCGGCACGCCCGCCTTCCGCGCCGCCGCCTCCGCCCGGTCGGCGAGGTGCCCCAGGGCGGTCAGATCCCCTTCCGCCCCCGCCCACAACACGCTGCCGTGCCCGAACTGGCCACCGCCGCTCAAGGCCAGCGCGAAGGGTGCGGACCGGTGCGCGGCGCGCTCCAGCCTCGCCGACAGGTCCGGTACGACGTCGTCGTCGACCTCCCCGTAGAAGGCCAGCGTGAAATGCCACCCGGGCCGCCCGGTCCAGCGCAGCCCACCCGAACCGGGCAGTTTCTTCAACCGGGCCACCTCGGCGGCGAGTTCGCCGATCACGTCGTCCGGGGGAAGCACGGCGGCGAAGAGTCTCATACCGTCACCCTAGGGTCGCGCCGCGCCGCCCACCCCTCGTGTCCCGCTCACGCGGGCGCCAGCTGCTCCTGCCGCTCCCTGGGGACGAAGCGGACATGCGGGTGGCCGTGGTTCCAGCCGACCGAGAGGCGCAGTCCGCCGACGCGGGCCAGGAGCAGCCCGATCGTGACGGCCGCGGCGGCCGAGATCGCGCCGCCGACGGCCAGGCCCGCCCGGACGCCGTACACGTCCGTGATCCAGCCGGCGATCGGTGCGCCCACCGGCGAACCGCCCATGAACACCATCATGTACAGAGCCATGACCCGGCCGCGCATGGCCGGGTCGGTGCTCATCTGGACGCTGGTGTTGGCGGTGACGTTGACCGTCATGCCGAACATCCCGATCGGGACCATGAGCAGGGCGAACAGCCACAGCGAGGGCGCCGTCGCCGCCACCAGCTCCACCGCTCCGAACAGCAGCGCGGCCGCGATCATCACCCGCATCCGGGCCGTGCCCCGCCGTGCGGCGAGCAGGGCGCCCGCCAGGGAGCCGATCGCCATGAGCGTGTTGAAGAGGCTGTAGGAGCCCGCGCCCGCGTGGAAGACGTCGTCCGCGAAGGCGGAGAGATAGACGGGGAAGTTGAAGCCGAAGGTGCCGATGAACCCGACCAGGGCGATCGTCCAGATCAGCTCGGGCCGCCCGGCGACGTACTGCAGTCCCTCCCGCAGCTGCCCCTTTCCGCGCGGGGCGCGCTCGACGACGTGCAGCTCACGCGCACGCATCAGCAGCAGCCCCGCGATGGGCGCGACGAAGGACAGCCCGTTGAAGAGGAACGCCCAGCCGGTGCCCACGCCGGTGATCAGCAGGCCCGCGGCGGCCGGGCCGACCAGACGGGCCGACTGGAAGTTCGCCGAGTTCAGGCTGACCGCGTTCTGCAGCTGCCGCGGGCCGACCATCTCGGAGACGAACGACTGGCGGGCCGGGTTGTCGACGACCGTGGCGAGGCCGACGGCGAGGGCGGCGACGTACACGTGCCAGACCTGGACGTGGCCGGTGAGGGTGAGCACGGCGAGCGCGATGCCGGTGACGGCCAGCGCCGTCTGCGTGACGAGCAGCGTGCGGCGCTTGGGCAGGCGATCGACGAGGACACCGCCGTACAGGCCGAAGAGCAGCATCGGCAGGAACTGCAGGGCCGTCGTGACACCGACGGCGGTCGCGGAGCCGGTGAGGCTGAGGACCAGCCAGTCCTGGGCGATGCGCTGCATCCAGGTGCCGATGTTGGAGACGACCTGGCCGAGGAAGAAAAGGCGGTAGTTCCGGATCTTCAGCGAGCTGAACATCGAGGACTTACCGGTGTGAGGAGTGGTAGGTGCGGGGGCGGAAGCTGCTCCGGTTCCCGTACTCAAAGGGTTTCGCCTCCTTGTTGATCGCTCATTCGCCTTCAGGGCGCTTTCAGCCGGCGACTGCGACTGCGGCGGACGCCGGGGGCTCTTACAGGTGCGCGAGCCTCTCCAGCACGGGGGCGGCGGCGCGCAGTTTCGCCCACTCGTCCTCGTCGAGGCCGTCGACCAGGGTCGCCAGGAAAGCGTTCCGCTTGCGGCGGCTCTCCTCGAGCATGGCCTCGGCCTGCTCGGTCTTGGTGACGACCTTCTGGCGCCGGTCCTCGGGGTGCGGCTCCAGCCGTACCAGGCCCTTGGCCTCGAGCAGCGCCACGATCCGGGTCATGGAGGGCGGCTGCACGTGCTCCTTGCGGGCGAGCTCGCCCGGGGTGGCGCTACCGCAGATGGACAGGGTGCCCAGCACCGACATCTCGGTGGGGCTCAGCGACTCGTCGACACGCTGGTGCTTGAGCCGACGGGACAACCGCATCACGGCGGATCGCAGGGAGTTCACGGCGGCAGCGTCGTCGCCATGGGTAAGGTCCGGCATGTTCTTTAGGGTAACTCATTACCCTCGCTAAAGAACACCGGCGACACGCCGGGGACGCGTGATACCGGCCACTGGATCCCGGCATAACTCAGCATCACTCATACGGGTGATCCCACAGCGGAACGCCCCGCGCGACCCCGAAGCGTGCCGCGACCCTCGTATGCATGGGGACCAGCGTGCTCAGCCTGCGAATAGACCACGACCTGCTGGAACGGCTCCGGCACCACGCCGCCAAACGGGGAATGAGCGTCCAGGACTATGTGATCCAGACGCTCGTTCGCGACGACTTCGACGAGCGGTTCCAGGCCGCCGTCGAGGAGACCGAGAAGTTCTACGGCCTCACGTGAGGCCGAGCGCCGGCATCAGGCAGTGGAAGGCCGAAGATGCCGGCGACCGATCTCCGCGCGTAGATCGTGGCGCCGCCCCTTGGCTCCCAACCCCCGGAACCCGCCTCGTAAGCTGTGCCCATGGCGAAGTGGACCCCCAAGCACGAGGCGCCGGAGCCCCTGGAGGGCCCCGTGGTCGCCACCATCACCGGCGGAACGATCGTCTGGTTCGTCCTCTTCCTCGCCCAGCTCCCCTTCTACGCCTGGTTCGACGACCACGGCCACACGTGGTGGGTGTGGACATGCCTCGCGGGCGGGGGGCTCGGACTCATCGGCATCTATTACGTCCGCAAGCGGGACGCGGCGATCAAGCAAGCGGCAACTCTGCGCGAGCGGACTCCTCCGGAGCAGCGAACGCCGGCTGAATAGACACCCCGGCACTGCTGCGGGCGTCGCTGGGAGATTTGCCGGGCCGGGGCTGAGGGGCAAAAAGATCCGTCGGCTACAACCACCGCACGACATCCGTCCTCCCCAAGTCGGAACTTCCGCCCCCTCAGCGGGTGAAGCCCCAAATCCGCACGTACCGTCGAATGCATGACGCACATCGACGCGGGCGCCCAGTTGGAGCCCGGGCACCCCGTGCCCGCCCCCTCGCCCCGGCCGACCGGCCTCACCGCGGCCCAGGTCGCGGAGCGCGTCGCGCGCGGCGAGGTCAACGACGTCCCGGTGCGCAGCAGCCGCTCCACGGCCGAGATCGTCCGCGCGAACGTCTTCACCCGCTTCAACGCGATCATCGGCGTGCTCTGGCTGATCATGTTCTTCGTCGCCCCGATCCAGGACGGCCTGTTCGGCTTCGTGATCCTCGCCAACACCGGCATCGGCATCATCCAGGAGTGGCGGGCGAAGAAGACCCTGGACTCACTCGCCGTCATCGGCGAGGCCCGGCCGACCGTCCGCCGCGACGGCACCTCCGCCCAGGTCGGCACCAGCGACATCGTGCTCGACGATCTGATCGAGATCGGGCCGGGGGACAAGGTCGTCGTCGACGGCGTCTGCGTGGAGGCCGACGGGCTCGAGATCGACGAGTCCCTCCTCACCGGCGAGGCGGACCCCGTCCTGAAACAGCCGGGCGACCAGCTCATGTCCGGCAGCTTCGTCGTCGCCGGCGGCGGCGCCTTCACCGCCACCAAGGTCGGCCGCGAGGCCTACGCCGCCCAGCTCGCCGAGGAGGCCTCCCGCTTCACCCTGGTCCACTCGGAGCTGCGCACCGGCATCTCCACGATCCTCAAGTACGTCACGTGGATGATGATCCCGGCCGCCCTCGGCCTGGTGATCACCCAGCTGATCGTCAAGGAGAACGACCTCAAGGACTCCGTCGCGCGCACGGTCGGCGGGATCGTCCCCATGGTCCCGGAAGGGCTCGTCCTGCTCACCTCCGTCGCCTTCGCCATCGGTGTCATCCGGCTGGGCAGGAAGCAGTGCCTCGTGCAGGAGCTCCCGGCCATCGAGGGGCTCGCCCGCGTCGACACCGTCTGCCTCGACAAGACCGGCACCCTCACCGAGGGCGGCATGGACGTCACGGAGCTGCGCCCCCTCAACGGCAGCGACGAGCCGTACGTACGGAAGGTCCTGGGGGCCCTCGGTGAGGCCGATCCGCGGCCCAACGCCTCCCTGCGGGCGATCATCGACGCCTACCCGGACTCCGACGACTGGCGCTGCACCGAGGCGCTCCCCTTTTCCTCCGCCCGCAAGTACAGCGGCGCCTCCTTCAGCGAGGGCGACGGGGAGAGCAGTACGTGGCTGCTCGGGGCGCCCGACGTGCTGCTCCCCTCGGACGATCCCGCCCTCGCCGAGACGGACCGGCTCAACGAGCAGGGTCTGCGCGTGCTGCTGCTCGCCCGGACCGACCGCGCCCTCGACGATCCCGAGGTCGGCTCGGGAGCCCGGCCCGCCGCCCTCGTCGTACTGGAGCAGCGGCTGCGGCCGGACGCGGGCGACACCCTGCGCTACTTCGCCGAGCAGAACGTCCACGCCAAGGTCATCTCCGGCGACAACGCCGTCTCGGTGGGCGCGGTGGCGGGCAAGCTCGGGCTCACCGGGGCCACCGTGGACGCGCGCCGGATGCCCGGCGACCGGGACGGGATGGCGCGGGCCCTCGACGAGGGCACGGTGTTCGGGCGGGTCACCCCGCAGCAGAAGCGGGACATGGTGGGGGCCCTGCAGTCGCACGGGCACACGGTCGCGATGACCGGTGACGGCGTGAACGACGTGCTCGCCCTGAAGGACGCCGACATCGGCGTGTCCATGGGGTCGGGGTCGGAGGCGACCCGGGCCGTCGCGCAGATCGTGCTGCTCAACAACAGCTTCGCCACACTGCCGTCGGTGGTGGCGGAGGGACGGCGGGTCATCGGCAACATCACCCGGGTGGCCACGCTGTTCCTGGTCAAGACCGTCTACTCGGTGCTGCTGGCCGTCCTGGTGGTCTGCTGGCGGGTCGAGTATCCCTTCCTGCCCCGGCACCTGACCCTGCTCTCCACCCTCACCATCGGCGTCCCGGCGTTCTTCCTGGCCCTGGCCCCCAACAAGGAGCGGGCCCGGCCCCATTTCGTACGGCGGGTCATGCGGTACTCGATCCCGGGCGGGGTGCTGGCCGGAGCGGCGACCTTCGTGACGTATCTGATCGCCCGGCACTACTACACGGGTGAGGGGGCGCTGGATGCGGAGACCAGTGCCGCGACGCTGACGCTGTTCCTGATCTCGATGTGGGTGCTGGCGATCATCGCCCGCCCGTACACCTGGTGGCGGATCGCGCTGGTGGCCGCGATGGGCGGGGCGTTCCTGCTCGTCCTGGTCGTGCCCTGGCTGCAGCACTTCTTCGCGCTGAAACTGGTCGGAATGACGATGCCGTGGATCGCGGTGGGCATCGCGGCGGTGGCGGCGGTCGCCCTGGAATTCCTGTGGAAGTGGGTCGACCGCCGCTTTCACGCCTGACGGGAGTGCTACTTCACGTCGACGAAGTCACCCGCGGCGTTGACCGCCGGGGTGGTCGAGGTGCCCGCGAAGCTGTAGCGGTAGTAGCCGTCGACGGTGGCCTTGACCGTGGTGCTCAGGTTGCCCGTCGAGTTGGTCTTGATGGTCTTGACGGTGGTGTAGGTGTTGCTGCCCTTCTTGCGGAACTGCAGCTTCACCGGCTGGCCCGTGTAGCCGTGGTACAGCCCGTCCTCCCAGTTGGCGCGGGAGAGCTTGCCGGTGACCGTGATGGTCTTGCCCTTCTTCACCGGCTCCGGCGAGGCGTTGACGGTCAGCTTGGAGGCGCGCTGCAGCTTGAAGGAGTTGGTCGGGTCCTTCACTGCGACGCCGACGTTGTCCAGGTTCGGGTTCTCGGGGTCCTCGCCGTTGAAGGCGACGGCGAAGGCGGCGGCCTTCCAGGAGCCGGCGTCCTCGTTCAGCAGCTCGTACGGGTCGACGGCGACGGTGGCCGTGCAGTTGGCGACGGTCGTGGACGTGGCGGTGCACTTCGCGTCGCTGCTGTCGATCCAGTAGATCGCGTCCTCGGACGAAGTGCCGCGGTACAGCTCGACGCCCGTGAAGAAGTCGGAGGCCTGGATGTTGACGTCCGCGCCGTGCGTCAGCGTGAAGGAGACCGGCACCTTCACCACGGCGGTGGTGCCGACGACGATGTTCTTGCCCTTGTTGACCTTGACGTTGGAGAAGGTGGCGTTCAGGGCGTACGGCGTGCCGTCCGCCGGGGCGGCGGCGACCGCCGACTTGTCGTCGGTGGCCGAGTGGAGGGCGTCGCTGGCGGCGGCGATGTCCGCGGGGACATTCGGGTCGGCGGCCTGCGCGGCCGGCACGACGAAGGCGGAGAGGGCCAGGGCGCCGGACACGGCGGCCACGGTGGCTCGTATACGCATGCGTTCCCCAAGTGGAGAGGGGCCCCGGCGGTCGTCGTGGTGCACGGCTCGCGGTGGTCACGTCCGGGGCCCAAGTGATCGTGGAGTCTGTTGACTCAATCGATCAGATTCGCGAGGGGAGCGAAGGGTTGTACGAACCGTGAAAATTCCGTGGGGAAAATCCCAAGATCCTCTGACGGATGTTCAGTACTGGTCGAACCAGCGGTCCCGCGCCAACTCCTGTGTCCGCGAAGGGTCTTCCAGCAACGCCGCCACCTCGAAGCGGCGCGGCCACTGGCCGGCCGCCCAGGCGAGCCCGGCGGCGACGCCCTCCAGCGTCGAGGCGTGCAGAACACCGTCGTCGGTGAGACGCCAGTCGATCTCCACGCCGTCGACGAGGAGTTCCTCGTGTTCGACGTACGTGTCCGGCGTCCGCGGCCCGAGCAGCACGCGTACCGGCTCCGGTACGTCGTGCTCGGTGCCGTCGGAGTCCACCCGGCCGGTGACGGACTCGCTCAGCCGCCGCACCTGGAACAGCTCGGCCAGCTCCGCGGCGCGCGTGGGGCGCACGGGCAGCAGCGGGACACCCTCGGTGAACGGCAGCAGGTCGGGCGAGTCGACGACCACGGCGTCGGCCGCGTCCACGACCTCGACCCGGCCGTCGACGACGGCCCGCAGTTCGTCCGGCAGGGTCACCTGCTCCGGGTCCAGCTCGGCCAGCGCGCCGTACAGGCCGTGCAGTTGGGCGCCGGTAACGGAGCGGTCCGGGTCGGCGAGCCGGTCGAGCAGTTCGGCGGCGCCGCCCGGCTCGTCGAGCAGCGCGGCCAGTGAGGTGCGTACGCCCAGCGCCCGCAGCACCTGCTCGTCGTCGAAGCCGGTCGCGTCGGCCTCGTCGTACAGGCCGCGCAGCAGCGGATCCCCGCCGGCGGCGAGGAGACCGGCCGGACGGCGGCCGTCGAGGACGTGGTGCCCGCGCAGCCACCACGCCGTGTACGGCCGTACGACCTCGTGGGTGCCGTCCGGCAGCAGGATGCGCAACGGCTGAACGAGCGCGTCACGCAAGGGGGGTTTCGACAGCAGCGAAAGAGCTCTCGCCCACTTGTCGTCGTCGACAAGGTCCAGGTCGCGTACGGCGACGAGTTCCGTCGCGACGGGGGGCACGGGGCTGTCGGGGAAGCGGTCGAGGATGTCCTCGCACCACACGTCCACGGCGTCGAGCAGCCCGGCGTCGTCGGGCTCGGGGAAGTCGCCTTCGCGGGGCTCGAGTTCGTCCGGGTCGAGGACGACGTCGGTGGCGCGGACGAGGGCGAAGTCGGCGAGGACGCCGCAGGCGGCGAGGGGTTGTTCGCCCCACTTCCCGGCCAGGTCGGCGTCGACTTCCGCGAGTTCGCCCGCCCGGATGACCTGGGCGAACGGGCTGCCGGGCAGGACGAGTTCGCCCGCCGGGGCCAACTCCCCGTCCTCGTCGGGGAGGGCGAGGGCGCCGAGCCAGGGCTCGTCACCGGGTTCCAGGCCCGCGTCCCGGACGAGGGCGAGGACGGCGTCCGCCAGCTCCTCCGCGTCGAGTGTGTCCTCCTCCCAGGCGGTGGCGCCCTCGTCGTCGAGGGAGGCGGCGACGGCGGCGCGCACCTGGGGCGTGGTGAGGACGGCCCGCGGCGTCGCGGGCAGCGCGCCGAGCTTCTCCAGGAGCGGGTGGGCGGCGTCCGGGTGGGCGACCTTGAGGCCGAGCCGGGCGAGGACCTCGGGGTCGATGCGGGCGGCGTCCGGGGTGGGGAGCAGGACCTGGCGGGGCCCGATGGTGGTCCGCCCTCCCCCAGTGCTAAACGCCTGGGAGGTGCCCCCAGCCAGCGGCACGGGCAGGCCGGAGAGCCGGTCGGGGTCGACGCCGGCGAGGCTGTCGTACAGCCGTCGCCACCAGCCGGGCTGCTTCTCCAGACCGGCCAGCCGGTCGATCGCGTCGGTGAGCGGGACCCGGGCCACGCCGAGGGTGCGCAGCTCGACGCGGCGTTCGAGGCCGGCGGGCAGGAGGGTGGGGAGTACTTCGGCCAGGACGTGGACGGTGTCGGCGCCCGCGCCTTCCACGATCTCCGCGTCCCTGGGGCGGAGGGACTCGGGCAGGTCGTCGTCGTGGTCCTGTCCCGGCTCGGCGGCGGGAGGGAGGAAGGAGGTGCGGGGCAGCCGCTCGAGGATCGCCTGGCGCAGGACGCCGTCGAGCTCGCCCTTGCCGAGCGGGCCGGGGACGAGGTCGATGACGCCGGTCGTCACCGGCCGCCAGTCAGCGAGGAGTTCGGCGTACGCGTCCGCCGCGCGCTGCACGAGGAAGTCGGTGAGGGGGCCCGGCGCGGCGTGCCGGCGGGTGGTGTCGAGGGGGAAGGAGGCGATGAGCAGTGCGGGCACGCCGAGCGGCTCGTCGCTGGGGGTGGGGGCGTGTACGACGGGGCTGGTGCCGGGGCGGACCGGGGCGCCGTCGGGGTCGGCCGGCACGGCCCAGGTGACGGACCAGTGGGGGCGCAGCCGCTCCTCCACGGGCCGGTCGGCGAGGAGGTCAGGGGTGAGGGGGCCGTGCGCGGAGACGGTACGCCAGTAGGTCGTGCCCTCGCGGGAGTCCTCCACGACCGTGTGGGCGCCTGCGGTACGGCGGCGCAGGGTGCGGGGCTCGCCGCTTCCCGTGGTCTCGATCACGACCTCTTCCAGGCCCGGCAGGGCGAGGAGCAGGGCGTCGTCCACGGCGTCGAGGAGGCGTTCGGCGAGGTCGGTGGCGGCCGTGTCCCGCAGCGGCAGGATGACGACCGTGTCGTACGGGTCCGGAGCGGTGCCCTCGGCGGCGAACGGGAGCCGCAGGAGGGGGACATGACCGTCTCGGCGCCGGATCTCGTCTCCGAGGCCGGGACTGTGGAGTGCCGTGTCGGCGGCCAGCTCGCGGGCCTCGGCGAGGGACCAGCGGACGCCGCCGTGCCGGCCGACGACCGCGGGTTCGTCGGTGACGGCGAGGACAGCGGCGAAGCCGACGCCGAAGCGGCCCACGGTGCCTGTCGCCCGGTCCGCCTCGGCGTCGCGCTTCGCGGAGGCGCGGAGGGTGGAGAGGGACTCGACACCGACCGCGTCGAGGGGGGCGCCGGTGTTGGCGGCGACGAGGACGCCGTCGCGGAGAGTGAGACGGAGGCGGCCGGGTACCCCTGCGCGGGCGGCGGCGTCGGCGGCGTTCTGGGCGAGCTCGACGACGAGGCGGTCCCGGTAGCCGCCCAGAACCAGGTCCTCCTCGGCGTTGGCGTCCTCGCGGAAGCGGGCGGGGCTGGTGGCCCAGGCGTCCAGTACGCCTCGCCGCAGACGGGCCGTGCCGAAGGGGTCCGCGCCCTCGGTTGCGGGCCGCACGAACTTGCTCACGTTCACTCTCCTCATCGGCGACGACTGAAGGTACCGCGCGGTGGAGTGACCGCAACTCGACGAGTCGGGTGGTGGGTGGCACAGGCCGGGGGTCCGGGGGCGGAGCCCCCCGGGGACGCGAACCCCCACACCGTCGCAGCCTTACGAGTGCCCCAACTCCGCCGCATCCTCGTCGGAGACGACCGGTACCGAGCCCGAATCCGGCGCCGGCCGCAGCGGGAACGGGTCGACGCGGGTCTCGTCGATCACCGGCGGAGCCGGCCGCGGCGGCTTCGGCATGACCGCCGCTTCGGAGTGGCCGCCGCAGCCGTACGCCAAGGACACGACCCGGCCGTCCGCCGGGGAGAACTCGTTGGCGCAGAGTCCGAACGCCTGACCGAGGGAGCCACCGAGGGGCACCAGGAAGCCGCAGGTCACGCAGGACGCCGGGGCCGCCTGGGCCATCGGGGTCTTCGCACCGAAGCTCTCTTCCCAGCGGTCCGCGGCGACGTGCAGGCCGTAGCGGGACAGGACGCGCGCGCGGCGCATGCCCAGTTCCTCCGCGAGCGCCGCGATCGAGCCGCGGGACGGAACGGTCGTGAGCTTCGCGGGCGGGCCCGCCGTGACCTCCGCGTCCTCCGCCTCGACCAGCTCGGCCATCTCCGACGAGACGGCCGAGCTCGCCACGGGTTCGTCCTCGCCCGAGTAGCCCGGCTCCAGGCGGAGGTCCTCGGCGTCGGTCGGGAGCAGGTCTCCCGGTCCCATGTCGCCGGGGCGCAGGCGCTCGCTCCACGGCACCCACTCCGGCGCCAGCACGGCGTCCGGGCCGGGCAGCAGGACCACCTCGTCCAGCGTCACGAACTTCGCGCGGGAGGCCCTCGCCACCGTGGCGGCCCAGCGCCAGCCCCGGTACCCGAGCTCCTTGCACTCGAAGAAGTGCGTGACAACGCGGTCGCCCTCGGACACCAGGCCCACGTGCTCGCCGACCACTCCTGGTGCGGCGGCCTCCTCCGCCGCGGCGCGGGCGAGGTCGACGGCCTCGGCGCACAGGCGGTCGGGGGTGCGGCTTCGCGTTGTCGCTGCGCTCACAGGTATCGCTTCTCTCCTACGCCGTCTCTCGGGTGCCGCTGCCTTCGGCGACGGAGCGGACGGAGCGGACCAGAGGGCCGCGTCGACGTCCGCGCCCGTTCGCGATGGGCGCACCTCTGCCATCCATTCTGCGGGATGGCTGAGATACGCACGCTACCTGTTCGGCGGCGCTCGGCCTACACCGACGGGCTTCTTCGCCGCCCACCCGTGACTCTCACCGACAAACTGCACGGCCATACGTGCCGTAACCGCACTATCAACGCCCCTCTCGGGGCACTATGACGTCGTGGCAACCGCGAGGTCGCCCCAGGGCACCACCGGGTCCGGTGGGGTCAAGGGGAGCAGTCGAGGCGGCGGTTCGGGCCGGGTCAACGGCGCCGTCCGCGCGGTCGGCCGTGCCCTGCACTTCCCGGTGACGGGGACGGCCCGCGGCATCCGCAAGGCGACCCATGCGCACGGCGCGGGCGAGTCCGGGCTGGGAAAGCTGATCGAACTGCACGGTGTGAACGGTGCCGGCGACGTCATGATCACCGTCGCCCTCGCCTCCACCGTCTTCTTCTCCGTCCCCACCGACGAGGCGCGCGGACGCGTCGCGCTCTACCTCGCCATCACCATGGCGCCCTTCACCGTCCTCGCACCGGTGATCGGGCCCCTCCTCGACCGGCTGCCGCACGGCCGCCGTGCGGCCATGGCGGGCGCCATGTTCGCCCGGGCGCTGCTCGCGCTGGTGCTGTCCGGGGCGGTCGTCACCGGCAGTATCCAGCTGTATCCGGCGGCGCTCGGCGTGCTCGTCGCGTCGAAGGCGTACGGCGTGGTGCGCAGCGCGGTCGTGCCACGGCTGCTGCCACCCCGGTTCTCCCTGGTGAGAGCAAATTCCCGGGTCACGCTCGGGGGGCTGCTGGCCACCGGCGTCGCCGCGCCGGTCGGGGCGGGGCTGCAGGCCATCGGGCCGCGCTGGCCCCTCTACGGCGCCTTCGTGATCTTCATGGTGGGAATGTTCCTGTCCTTCTCCCTGCCGCACAAGGTCGACTCGGCCAAGGGCGAGGACACGGCACTGCTGGCCGCGGACGAGCAGCATCTGCACGGACCGCACCGGCGGCCGGTCAAGCGGCCCGGCCTGCGGACGGTCGGCATCGCCGTCACCCACGCCCTCGGCGCCAACGCCGCGCTGCGCTGTCTGTCCGGCTTCCTGATCTTCTTCCTCGCGTTCCTGCTGCGCGAGCACCCGCTGAGCGGCCAGAGCGCCGCCGTGTCGCTGGGCATGGTGGCCGTCGCGGCGGGCGTGGGCAACGCGCTCGGTACGGCGGTGGGAGCGGCCCTGCGATCCCGGGCGCCCGAGATCATCATCGTGACCGTCGTCGCCTTCGTCCTGGGCACGGCGATCGTCGCCGCGATCTTCTTCGGCGCGTTCCTCGTGGTGTGCCTCGCGGCGATCGCCGGGTTCGCGCAGGCCCTGGCCAAACTGTCCCTGGACGCGCTGATCCAGCGGGACGTGCCCGAACTGGTGCGGACGTCGGCGTTCGCCCGGTCCGAGACGCTGCTGCAGATGGCCTGGGTGTTCGGCGGCGCGGTCGGCATCGTGATGCCGCTGAACGGCACGGCGGGCCTGTCGGTGGCCGCCGGCATCGTGGCGGCGGGCTGGCTGACCACCGTACGGGGGCTGCTGCGCTCGGTCCGGCACGGTGGTGCGCCGACCCACGTGGCGTAACACACACGCATGCCGCACCCCACGTGGGGAGCCCGTCGGAGGTGCCAGATAGCCTTCGGCCATGACCTGGATGCAATCCGTTGTGCGACGCCGCCGCGCCGTCGCCGCCGCCGGCGCCGTTTCCGCCGGACTGCTCGTCCTGTCGGCATGCGACAAGCCGACTCCGCTGTCCACGCTCACGGTCGGCCGCACCTCGGTCAGCGAGGAGGCCACCTGCGGCGGCGAGGGCGACTCCCTCAACGCCACGGACCTGACGAAGTGCCTGAAGGACACGGACATCAAGTCCATCAAGGTCGACCCGGACGAAACGGTCCGCTTCGGCGTCGACCCGGAAATCGCCGACAAGCGCTGGACGATCCTGATGAACGGTCAGCCGCTCACCGAGGACAGCGACAAGACGTACCGCACCATCCCGGGCAGCGTCTTCTTCAACGCCCAGTACGGCGCCCAGGGCGACTCCACGCTGGTCTCCATCAAGGCCGGGGACGGCAAGAAGGACAGCCAGACGGTCACCGGCCTGTGGTCCTTCAAGCTGAAGAAGGACGACTGATCGCTGCCGCTGGGCTTCGCGTACTTGTGGCCACCGCGGTCCCCGTGGAGAGGGACGCGGTGGCGCGGGCCTTCACGGGGCCGGAGAGCGGCCCGTCCGCGGCGGTGACCGTCGATGTCCTGGCCGTCGGCGTCGGCCCCGCCCTGGCCGCCGCCTCCACGGCCACCGCCCTCACCACAGCCGCCATCGAGGGCGCCCCCTACGGCCTGGTGGTCTCCGCCGGAATCGCGGGCGGCTTCGCGCCGGACGCCCCCGTCGGATCCCTCGTCGTCGCCGACGAGATCACCGCGGCCGATCTGGGCGCCGAGACCGCCGACGGATTCGTGCCCGTCACCGAGCTGGGGTTCGGGACCGTCACCCACCGTCCACCGGAACCACTCGTACGAGACATCGCGGCCGCGACCGGGGCACGCACCGGCGCGGTACTGACCGTCTCCACGGTGACCGGCACCGCCGGGCGCGCCGCCGCCCTCCGCGCCCGTCACCCCACCGCCCTCGCCGAGGCGATGGAGGGCTTCGGGGTCGCCGAGGCCGCCGCCGCGCACCGCACTCCCGTCGCCGAGGTACGCGCGGTCTCCAATCCCGTCGGCCCGCGCGACCGTGCGGCCTGGCGCATCGGCGACGCGCTCACCGCCCTCACGGCGGCCTTCGGGAAGCTCACGCCCGTACTGGAGAGTTGGAACCCACATGACCCGTGAGCCCGTGCAGCCCCTGCAGATCGCCTACTCCCCCTGCCCCAACGACACCTTCGTCTTCGACGCCCTCGCGCACGGCCGCGTCCAGGGCGCGCCCGCCCTCGATGTGACGTTCGCGGACATCGACATCACCAACGGCATGGCCGAGCGCGGCGAGTTCGACGTGCTGAAGGTGTCGTACGCCGTGCTGCCGTACGTCCTCGACGAGTACGCGCTGCTGCCCTGCGGGGGCGCGCTGGGGCGGGGGTGCGGGCCGCTCGTGCTGACCAGCGAGGCGGGGGTCGACCTCACCGGCCGTACCGTCGCCGTGCCGAGCGAGAAGTCGACGGCGTACCTGCTGTTCCGGCTCTGGGCCGCGGACACGCTGCCCGGCGGGGTCGGCGAGATCGTCGTGATGCCCTTCCACGAGATCATGCCGGCCGTGCGGGACGGGAAGGTCGACGCGGGACTGGTGATCCACGAGGCGCGCTTCACGTACCAGAGCTACGGGCTGCACAAGCTCGCCGACATGGGCGAGCACTGGGAGGACACGACCGGGCTGCCGATCCCACTGGGCGCGATCATCGCGAAGCGGTCGCTGGGCGCGGAGACGCTGACGCTGCTCGCCGAGTCGATCCGTACGTCCGTACGGGCGGCCTGGGACGACCCCGAGGCCTCCCGCCCCTACGTCATGGAGCACGCCCAGGAGATGGACCCGGCCGTCGCCGACCAGCACATCGGGCTGTACGTCAACGAGTTCACCGCCGGCCTCGGCGACGACGGCTACGCGGCCGTCCGGGGACTGCTCACGCGTGCGGCGGCCGAGGGGCTGGTACCGCCCCTCGGCCCGAACGCGCTCGACTTCCCGTAGATCCGGCGGGTCAGACGTCCAACTGGTCGGCGACCGCGCGCAACAGACCCGCGATCTTCTTACCGGAGGCCTTGTCGGGGTAACGGCCCTTCTCGAGCATCGGCGTGATGTTCTCGAGGAGGGTCGTCAGGTCCTGGACGATGGAGGCCAGCTCGTCCGGCTTCTTGCGGGTCGCGGCCGCGACCGAGGGGGTCGGGTCCAGGATGGTCACGGAAAGGGCCTGGTCGCCGCGCTGTCCGGCGACGACCCCGAACTCCACTCGCTGTCCGGGCTTGAGCGTCTCGACTCCGGCGGGGAGGACCGAGGAATGGACGAAGACGTCACCGCCGTCGTCGCGGGAGAGAAAGCCGAAGCCCTTCTCACTGTTGAACCACTTGACCTTGCCGGTAGGCACGTCTGTCCTCGTCCTCGTACTCGTCGGAAAACTGCTTCTGAAAACGGCTCTTGATAACACTAGAGCGGGTCGTCGGGACCCGCCGGTACCAAGGCTAATGCTCTTCGGGCGGGTGACAAGACGTCGCCCGGTTGTTCCTTCGGGCTGGGAACTACCCTGGTCCGGTGCGTGACAAAACCCAAACGAATTCCGCCGCTCCGGGTGACCGACTGATCCGTGCCGGTGCCATCGTGTTCTTCGCCGGCGCCGTGGCCACGCTTGTCACGATGGCCCCGCTCTTCCTCGGTACGACGCCTTTTCCGACGTACATGTTCGGATTGAGCATGCTCATGGGCGTCGGGTTCCTGCTGGCCGGCGCGGGCGTGCTGCGGTCGATCGCGGCGGGGCGGCGTCAGGCGCGCGGCGCGTCGAGGTAGCCGGTGAGCCAGGCCGGGAAGGCGGTCAGGTCGTCGAGGACGACGTCCGCCCCCGCCGCCCGCAGTTCGTCCGGGCCGCACGGCCCGGTCGGCACGGTGACCGAGAGCGTGCCCGCGGTCCGCGCCCCGCGCACGTCACCCACGTGGTCGCCGACGTAGACACTCGCGCCGTGCTCGCGCAGGGCCTCCGCTTTCTGCTCGGCCCACAGATCGCCGACGACGGCGTCCGGCTCGATGCCGAGGTGCTCCAGGTGGAGTTCGGCGTTCGGCTCGTACTTGGCGGTGACCACGATCGCCCGGCCCCCGGCCGCCCGTACGGCGGCGATCGCGTCGCGGGCGCCGGGCATGGCGGGCGTCGCGGCGATGGCGGTGGCCGGATACATCTGCCGGTAGAGGTCGCCCATGGCCTCGATCTCGTCCGCCGGGAACCAGTTGACCAACTCATCGGCGAGCGGCGGCCCGAGCCGCGTGATGGCCAGGTCGGCGTCGATGTACGTCCCCGTCCGCTCGGACAGCGCCGTGTAGCAGGCGTGGATGCCCGGCCGGGAGTCGATGAGGGTCATGTCCAGGTCGAAGCCGACGGTGAGCGCGGGACGGGTCGTGAAGGCCATGGGGGTCATTCTGCCCAGGCCGTACGACGGCGGGGTGACCGGCGGTCGTACGGCCACCGGCTGTCTTTTGTCACCGCTGCCTTTCGTCACCGCTGTCTTTTGTCACCGCTGTCTTCTGTCACCGCTGTCTTCTGTCACCGCTGTCTTTGTGATCGCCACACCAGGAACAGTGCCGATGCCACGGCGGCGCCGCGTACCACCCACGGCCAGGTCTGGGCGACGGCCTCGTTCATGTGGCCCTGGGCGATGGGGTCGCCCCACCGGCCCTCGTTGCGGCCCCACAGCCACACCAGCCCGGCCGTGACCGCGAGTCCCGGCAGGCCCATGACCGCCCACTTCGTCTCCGCCTGGGTGAGCCGGCGGGAGGCGTAGGCGATGAGCCAGCCGAGGATCAGCGCGAACCAGTTGCCGAGGACCGCGCCGACGACGAGACAGCCCGCGGCGATCAGGAGGAGAGGGTTGCTCCATCCCGCGGCGGCGCGCAGGGGCAGGAGACGGCGGCGGGCGGGGTCGGGACCGTCGGCGAACTCCTCGTCGGCGACCGGCTCGGGCTCCTCGGCCGTCTCCTTCTCCGCCCGCTTCTCCGCCTGCTTCTCCTTCGGCGGTGGGGGCTTGAGCAGGTCCGGGATCTCGACGCCACCGACGAAGCCGGGCACCTCGTCCCCGAGCCCGAAGGCGCTGCCGTCCGTCGGCGTCCGCCACCAGTCGGGTCGGGTCGCGCTGCCCCCCAACTCGTCGGCACTCGCGAGATGCGGTGGGGACGGCGCGTCGGAGGGCGGGGGGCCGCTCGTGTCGGAACGAGGCCTGGAGCGTGGTACGACGCGCCGCAGCCCCTTCGGCCGTTGCTCGTCCTCCCCGTCCCGCTGTACGGGAACGGAGGCGGCCGGCGCCTGCGGGGTGCCCGGGGTGCCGTCGGCCGCTGCCGCGACCACGTCGTCCGGGCTGCCGAGGCGGGCGATGATGCGGCGGACGGCGGCGGGGCTGTCGACGGGCGCCTTGGCGCGTCGGCGGTCGATCTCGTTGCGCAACTCCGAGACGAGCCGCATGCGCGTGCCCGACGGCAACTGCCGCTGCTGAGCGACGTCTCCGACGCGGCTCAGGTACTCGTAGACGACTTGGTCGCTCTCGATCCCCACGAAGTCCCTCCGGGGGTTGGCGCATGGAAACCCCGCTGCACGAAGGTATCGCGAGCCCATGAAGCGCCCGTAACCGCACGCGCCGAACAGGGGCTCCGCCCCTGCACCCCGACCTTCGCCCACCCACCACCCGACTCGGTCGGACAGGAGGGCACCGTTGCCGGCCGCGCCCACCCCGAAACACAGGCGAGCCCCCCGTCACACCCACCCGCTACCGTGGTTCAGATGAGCACCGAGGACCCCCCGGCCCCCCGCTCCCTCGCGGAAGCGCTCCGCGCGAGGGACGACGTCTCGCTGGCCGCCCTCCTGCGCAGCCGTCCCGACCTCATCACCCCCGTCCCCACGGACCTCACCCAGCTCGCCACCCGCGCCGGTACCCGCGCCTCGGTCCTCCGTGCCCTGGAGCGGCTGGACCGGTTCGCCCTGCAGACTGCGGAGGCCCTGGCCGTCGCCGCGGACCCGGCACCGTACGACGAGTTGCTCGGGCTGATGGCCGGGGACCGGCCGGACCCGGCCGTCGTCGCCGCGCTGCCCGGCGCCGTGGCGGCCCTCCGCGAGCAGGCACTGCTCTGGGGCGCCGACGACCGTCTCCGCCTGGTCCGCACCGCCCGCGAACTGCTCGCGCCCTCCCCGCAGCACCCGTCCCCGACGGGGCTCGGCCCGACGGTCCAGGAAGCCACCGCGGGCATGTCGCCGGGCCGTATCCAGGAGATCGTCACCACCGCCGGGCTGGCCTCGACGCACGACTCCGTCTCGGCCGTCGCCTCGCTGACCGGCCTCTTCAGGGACCGCGAACGCATGGCCGCGCTGCTCGCCGGGGCCCCGGCCGAGTCGCGGGAGGTCCTGTCCCGGCTGGTCTGGGGGCCGCCGTACGGGCAGGTCACCGCCGACCCGGCCGTCCACCTGCGCTGGCTCCTCGACCGCGGCCTGCTGCTGCCGACGGCGCCCGGCACGGTCGTCCTCGCACGCGAAGTCGCCCTGCACCTGCGCGACGGCCGCGCCCACCGCGAGGCCGAGCCCGTGCCGCCCGCTGTCGAGCCCGCGGCGGCGCACCGTCCACAGGTTGTGGACGCGACGGCGGCCGGGCAGGCGTACACCGCGCTCGCGACCGTCGAGGAGCTGCTGAAGGACTGGGACGAGGGCGGCCCGCAGGTGCTGCGGGCGGGCGGGCTCAGCGTCCGGGACCTGAAGCGGACCGCCGTCGCCCTCGACGTACCGGAGCCGGTGGCCGCCTTCTGGGTCGAACTCGCCTACGCGGCCGGGCTGTTGGCGTCCGACGGGGAGGCAGACGAGCGGTACGCGGCGACACCCGCGTGGGACGAGTGGCTGGAGCGGCCGGCCGCCGAGCGGTGGACACGGCTCGCGGAGGCCTGGCTCGCGGCGACGCGCACGTCCGGCCTGGTCGGGGGGCGGGACGCGAAGGACCGTGCGCTGTCGGCGCTGGGTCCTGGCCTCGACCGCTCGGCCGCGCCCGAGGTGCGCCACCGTGTGCTCACCCTGCTGGCCGCGCTGCCGGAGGGTGCCGCCCCGTCCGCCGAGTCGGTCCTCGCCCGGCTGCGCTGGGAGCGCCCGTTGCGGGGGCCGCAGCGCGACGACGACCTGCGCAGCCGTCTCGCCCGGTGGACCCTGTCGGAGGCGGAGCTCCTGGGGATCACCGGCCGGGGCGCACTGTCCGCCCAGGGACGGGCCCTGCTCGGCGCCCCCGCGGCGAAGCCACCGCAGACGGAACCCGAGGGTCCGGGCGACAAGCTCCCCGTCCACCACCGCCCGGCGCCCCTCGACCCCCTCTCCCCCGCCGAACAGGCCGTCG
This sequence comes from Streptomyces sp. HUAS ZL42, assembly GCF_040782645.1. Taxonomy (GTDB): domain Bacteria; phylum Actinomycetota; class Actinomycetes; order Streptomycetales; family Streptomycetaceae; genus Streptomyces. Next base: position 5,290,688 of record NZ_CP160403.1, on the reverse strand, counting down.
CCTCCGCCACCGCCGCGCGCCTTCTCACCCCCCTCCTGCCCGAGCCCCTGGACCACGTCCTGCTCCAGGCGGACCTGACCGCGGTGGCCCCCGGCCCGCTCAGGCGCCCGCTGGCCGACATGCTGGACGTCCTCGCGGACGTCGAGTCGAAGGGCGGGGCGACGGTCTACCGCTTCACCCCCGGCTCGGTGCGCCGCGCCCTGGACGCCGGCCGGGCCGCCGCCGACCTGCATGCCTTCCTGGCCGCGCACTCCCGCACACCGGTGCCCCAGCCGCTGACGTACCTGATCGACGACGTGGCCCGCAGGCACGGCCACCTGCGGATCGGCGCGGCCTCGGCCTACGTCCGGTGCGACGACGACACCCTCCTGAACGAGATCCTCGCCGACAAGCGCGCCGCCGCCCTGCGCCTGCGCCGTCTCGCCCCCACGGTGCTGGCGGCCCAGGCCGACCCCGCGACCCTCCTCGACGGCCTGCGCGCGATGGGCTACGCCCCCGCCGCCGAGTCCGCGGAGGGCGACGTCCTGATCACCCGCGCGCACGCCCACCGCACCCCGCCCCGCACGGCCCCCGAGCCGGTCCCGGAGGGTCCACCGGTCCCCGACTCCACGCTCCTCGCGGCCGCCATCCGAGCGATCCGCGCGGGCGACCTGGCCTCGACCACCCCCCGCAAGCCGACGAACGCCACCTCGCCGGCCTCCGGCGCCCTGCCGCGCACCACCGCCGCCGAAACCCTCGCCACCATGCAGGCCGCCGTCCTCACCGGCGAGGCCCTCTGGATCGGCTACGTCAACGCCGACGGCGCCGCCAGCCAGCGCGTGATCGCACCGGTGCGGGTCGAGGGCGGGTTCGTGACGGCGTACGACCACACGGCGGACGAGGTGCGCACGTACCCGCTGCACCGGATCACCGGGGTGGCCGAGCTGGCCGACGACCAGCCGTGATCGTCCGGCGGTAGGGCACACTGGACGTTTGGCCGTAGGGAAAGGGTGTGCCGCGCGTGAATGGTCCGCTGATCGTCCAGTCCGACAAGACCCTGCTCCTGGAAGTCGACCACGAGCAGGCCGACGACTGCCGTCGGGCCATCGCGCCCTTCGCGGAGCTGGAGCGGGCGCCGGAGCACATCCACACGTACCGGGTGACGCCGCTGGGGCTGTGGAACGCGCGGGCGGCGGGACACGACGCCGAGCAGGTGGTCGACGCCCTCGTGCAGTACAGCCGGTATCCCGTGCCGCACGCTTTGCTCGTCGACATCGCCGACACGATGGACCGCTACGGGCGGCTGACGCTCAGCAAGCATCCGGCCCACGGTCTCGTGCTCACCACCACCGACCGGCCCGTCCTCGAGGAGATCCTGCGCTCCAAGCGGATCATTCCGCTCGTGGGCGCCCGGATCGATCAGGACACCGTCGCCGTGCATCCGTCCGAGCGCGGACAGATCAAGCAGGTGCTGCTGAAGCTGGGCTGGCCCGCCGAGGACCTCGCGGGGTACGTCGACGGCGAGGCGCACCCGATCGAGCTGCGCGAGGACGGGTGGGCGCTCAGGCCGTACCAGAAGCAGGCCGTGGAGAACTTCTGGCACGGCGGGAGCGGGGTCGTCGTGCTGCCGTGCGGGGCCGGGAAGACGCTGGTCGGGGCCGGGTCGATGGCCCAGGCCAAGTCGACCACGCTCATCCTCGTCACCAACACCGTCTCCGCCCGGCAGTGGAAGCACGAGCTGGTCAGGCGGACCTCGCTGAACGAGGACGAGATCGGCGAGTACAGCGGGACGCGGAAGGAGATCCGGCCCGTCACCATCGCCACGTACCAGGTGCTGACCACCAAGCGGAAAGGCGTCTATCCCCACCTCGAGCTGTTCGACTCGCGGGACTGGGGGCTCATCGTCTACGACGAGGTGCACCTGCTGCCGGCGCCGGTCTTCAAGTTCACCGCGGATCTGCAGGCGCGGCGGCGACTCGGTCTGACGGCCACGCTGGTGCGCGAGGACGGGCGGGAGTCGGACGTGTTCTCGCTGATCGGGCCCAAGCGGTTCGACGCGCCCTGGAAGGAGATCGAGGCGCAGGGCTACATCGCGCCCGCCGACTGCGTCGAGGTCCGGGTGAACCTGACGGACTCCGAGCGGCTCGCGTACGCCACCGCCGAGACCGAGGAGAAGTACCGCTACTGCGCGACGACCGACACGAAGCGGAAGGTGACCGAGGCGATCGTGCGGCGCTTCGCGGGCCAGCAGATCCTCGTCATCGGGCAGTACATCGACCAGCTCGACGAGCTCGGCGAGCATCTGAACGCGCCCGTGATCAAGGGGGAGACGAGCAACGCCCAGCGCGAGAAGCTCTTCGACGCCTTCCGTGAGGGCGAGATCAGCGTGCTGGTCGTGTCCAAGGTCGCGAACTTCTCGATCGACCTGCCGGAGGCGACGGTCGCCATCCAGGTGTCGGGCACCTTCGGGTCGCGGCAGGAGGAGGCACAGCGGCTGGGACGGGTGCTGCGGCCGAAGGCCGACGGTCACCAGGCCCACTTCTACTCGGTGGTCGCGCGGGACACCATCGACCAGGACTTCGCGGCGCATCGGCAGCGGTTCCTGGCCGAGCAGGGCTACGCGTACCGGATCATCGACGCGGACGAGATCCTCGCCGGGGACTGACCCCGGCGGGTCACTTGCGGCGTACGCCGGCTTCCTCGCCGTACTCGCCGAGGATGATCACGTCGAACGCCGCGCCCGCGAACACCTTGACGGCGCGCAGGGCCTCGCCGAGGCGGTGACGGTGGCTGCCGAGGACGGCGGTGGCGCCGGGCGGGCGGCCGGGGCCCGGGGTGATGGTTGCTGCGCTCATGTCTCCATGGTCGCTCTCCGCGGGTACGGAGGTCATCGGTCTCCGGGGCCAACCTCCGTCGCCGGCGCGTAGTACTTCGGACTGACCCGTTACCCCCGGGGTGGAAGGCTCATCCCCTAGGGGATGGGACTGAGGTAGGAGACAAGCGACGGGGGCGGAAGAAAACCGTTGGCCTCCCCGTCCTCCGCTCACCTAAGATCTCCGCTCTTGCCCGCCTCCCTCTCGGAGCGCCGCCGACCGGACGGAAACCGGTCGGCATCCCGCAGCGATTCATCCACCTGTCCAGCAGGTCCCTCCGGAGGCACCCCCTTGTCCACGCCCGTCGACGATCCCCTGTCCCGAGAGCGCTCCCACCTCGCGCGCTCCCGCGCGGCGCTCCGCGCCATGCGCGAGGACGTCGAGTCCCTCGACATCAGCGACGTCACCGCGAACTGGGTCAACGCCGAGGTCCTCGCCCACCAGATCGGCGAGCGGATCAAGGCGCTGGCCGACCTCACCGACACCCCGCTGTTCTTCGGCAGGCTCGACTACCTGCACGCTCCCGGTGCCGAACGGGCGGAGGGCGGCGAGGGCGAACGCCCGCGGCCGGAGGCCGCTTATCAGACACTGCACATCGGGCGCCGGCACGTGCACGACGCCGAGGGCGACCCGATGGTCGTCGACTGGCGTGCGCCGGTCTCGCAGCCGTTCTACCGGGCGTCCAAGAAGGACCCGATGGACATCGCGCTGCGCCGCCGCTTCGGGTACACGGGCGGCGACCTCACGGCGTACGAGGACGAGCACCTCTCCGACCCGGCCGAGGCCGCGAAGACCAGCAAGCTGCTCCAGCAGGAGATCGAGCGGCCGCGTGTCGGCCCGATGCGCGACATCGTCGCCACCATCCAGCCCGAGCAGGACGAGATCGTACGCAGCGGGCTGGGCGGGACCGTCTGTGTGCAGGGGGGTCCGGGGACCGGAAAGACGGCCGTCGGTCTCCACCGCGTCGCCTACCTCCTCTACGCCCATCGCGAGCGCCTCGCCCGCACCGGCACCCTCGTCATCGGACCGAACAGGTCCTTCCTGCACTACATCGAGCAGGTGCTCCCGGCGCTGGGCGAGTTGGCGGTCGAGCAGGCCACCGTCGACGACCTCGTCGGGCATGTGGAGGTCCGGGGCACGGACGAGGCGGCGGCCGCGGTCGTGAAGGGCGACGCGCGGATGGCGGAGGTGCTGAAGAGGGCCGTCTACTCGCACGTGACCCCGCCCACCGAGCCGGTCGTCGTGGTGCGCGGCTCGCGTCGCTGGCGGGTGCCGGCGTACGAACTCGAGGACATCGTCCGTGAGTTGCTGGACCGCGACATCCGCTACGGCGCCGCCCGCGAGGCCCTCCCGCAGCGCATCGCGCACGCCGTGCTGGTGCAGATGGAGCGCTCGGGCGAGGCCCCGGACGACCGCGTGCAGGACGCGGTGGCCCGCAACAGCGCGGTCAAGGCGGCCGTGAAGGCGATCTGGCCGCCCGTCGACCCGGCGAAACTCGTCCTGCGGCTGCTGACGGACGCGGACTTCCTCGCCGTGCACGCGGAAGGCGTCCTCACCGAGGACGAGCAGAAGACGATCCTGTGGGCGAAGCCGGTGCGGAGCGTGAAGTCCGCCAAGTGGGCCCCGGCGGACGCGGTGCTGATCGACGAGGCGACCGACATCGTCGAGCGGACGCACTCCCTGGGCCATGTCGTGCTCGACGAGGCGCAGGACCTCTCCCCGATGCAGTACCGGGCGGTCGGCCGCCGCTGCACCACCGGTTCCGCGACCGTCCTCGGCGATCTGGCGCAGGGGACCACGCCGTGGGCGACGCGGAGCTGGGACGACGCCCTCGCCCATCTCGGCAAGTCCGACGCGGTGATCGAGGAGCTGACGGCCGGTTTCCGCGTGCCGACGGACGTCATCACGTACGCGTCCCGCCTGCTCCCGCACATCGCACCGGGCCTCACCCCGGTCGCGTCGGTCCGTGAGAACCCGGGCTTCTTCGACCTGCGCCCCATCACCGGCACCGCCGAAGTCGTCGCCGCCTGCGAGGAGTTGCTCCGCAACGAGGGCTCGACGGGCCTGATCGCGGCCGACGCCCGCATCCCCGCGCTGGCCGAGGCACTCGCGGCAACGGGCATGGCGTATCTCGCCCCCGGCGAGGAGACGACCCGGGAGACGCGGCTCACGCTGGTCCCGGCGTCCCTCGCGAAGGGCCTGGAGTACGACTACGTGGTCCTGGACGAGCCGCAGGCGGTGGTGGACGGCGAGCCGGACGAGCGCACGGGCCTGCGCCGCCTGTACGTGGCCCTGACCCGAGCGGTCTCCGGCCTGATCGTGACCCACGCGGCCCCGCTGCCGCAGCAGCTGGGGTAGGGGTTTCGCCCCCGGGGCGCTGCCCCGGACCCCTCCAGGGGGCTCCGCCCCCTGGACCCCCGGGCCTATGCCCACCCACCACCCGACTCGGTCGGACAAGAAGCGGGACCGAACCCGGTTCAGTCCCCGTCCAGCACCCTCCGCCACTCCGCCACCGCAGCCACCGACACCGGCGCGGACCAGCCCCCGGGCCGAGCCGCCCCGCCGATGTGAAACGCGTCGACGCCGGCCGCGCGCAGGAGCGGTACGTGGTCAAGGCGGAGGCCGCCGCCGATGAGGAGCCGCTGCTCATATCCCGGCTCCCCCGACCGCCCCGCCTCCGCGACCAACGTGGGGAGCCCGTCGTCGACACCGCCGGCCGCCCCCGCCGTCAGATACGTGTCCAGCCCCGGCAGCGCGTCCAGCTGCTTGCGCAACGCATCCCGATCCCCCGCATGGTCGATCGCCCGGTGAAACGTCCACCGCCCCCCGTCCAGCGAATCCACCACCCGCTCCACAGCCCCGAGATCCACCGCCCCCTCCGCGTCGAGGAACCCGAGCACGAACTCCTCGGCCCCGGCCGCCCGCAGCTCACGGGCGACCGCCACCAGCCGGTCCACGTCCCCAGCCACGAACCCGTCCGCCGACCGCACCATCACGCGCAGCGAGATGTCGACGGCGGCGCGGATCGCGGCGAACGTCCCGACCGACGGGGTGAGCCCGTCGGCCGCGATGTCGGTGACCAGTTCGAGGCGGTCCGCGCCTCCGGCCTGGGCGGCGATCGCGTCCTCGACGTCGAGGGCGATCACCTCCAGGACTGCACGCTTGCTCATGGGACCCCATTCATCGACGACAACAGGTCTAGTCCAATTCAAGACTACGCCCGCATCCCGCCGGAACAGGGCCCCCTCACCCGAAGATGTTCAGCTCCCCCGGCTCCACCCCGGCCAGCTCGTACGACGCTCCCCGCACCGGCCGCCCCGCATACAGCCGTACGAGGGTCGCGGCGTCCCCGATGAACCGGGCCGGAGGCCGCTCCCCGCTCACGTCCCCGAGCCGCAGCGGCTCGTCCACGTCGTCGAGGTCGGCGTGCAACGGCACATGGCCCTTCTCCCGGGTGATCCGGGCGAGCAGCACCAGCGCGTCCGGCAGCCCCGCCCCCGCATAGGCCCCCGGTTCCCCGAGGACCTCCCGCACATCCCCGGCGTGCACCCACTCACCGAGCGCGATCATGTCCAGCACCCCGCCCGCCTTCGCGATCACCGGCCCCGCCTCGGTCATCCCGCGCTCCAGCTCGTCCACGACCTGCGCGTTCGACCAGTCGGCCCGCTCGGCGATGTCCCGGTCGTTCGACTCGGGCGAGAACACTCCCTTCTCGTAGCGGCTCTCCACCACCCGCATCAGCGCGGACGAGCAGTGCGCCAGCACGTCCCGCACGGTCCACCCCGGACATGCCTCGGTCGGCAGCGCGAAGTCCGCGTCGGGCCTGGCCCGCAGCAGCGGGATCAGTGCCTCGCGCTCGACGGTCAGCAGCCGTCCGGGCAGTTCGGGGTCGCGTGCCTCGTGTACATCAGCAGCAGTCATGAGCTCCAAACTAGGGGCCGTGCGACGCACCGGGGGAGAATGAGCGCATGGCCGATCCCGACGCCCTGCGCGCCCGCTGGACCAGCGCCCTGGAAGGAGCCCGGGCACCCGGTACCGGCCCCGACCCGGTGCCGTACGCCGACAATCTCCTCGCCCGCTGGCAGGAACCGCAGCGCAGGTACCACACGCTCGCGCATCTCGCCGCGGTCCTGGACCGCATCGACGAACTCGAGGCGTACGCGGCCGACCCGGACGTCGTCCGTCTCGCCGCCTGGTTCCACGACGCGGTCTACCTCCCCGACCGCTCCGAGAACGAGGAGCGCTCGGCGCGCCTGGCCGAACGCGCCCTCCCCGAAGCGGGCGTGCCCGCCGCGAAGACGGGCGAGGTCGCCCGTCTGGTCCGCCTCACCGTCACCCACGACCCGGCCGACGACGACCCCGACGGCCAGGTGCTGTGCGACGCAGACCTCGCGATCCTGGCCTCTCCCCCGTCCGCGTACGCCGCCTACACGGCGGCCGTCCGGGAGGAGTACCACTTCGTCCCCAATGACGCCTTCCGGGAGGGTCGCGCCGCGGTCCTCCGACAACTCCTCGAGCTGCCGAGGCTGTTCAGGACGCCGTACGGGACGGAGCACTGGGAGGCGACCGCCCGGTACAACATCGGCGCCGAGCTGGACCTGCTGTCGGCCTGAGAGACGGTCCCGGCGGCCCATACGTCGACTGGTCGCATCGCAGAGCACATTGAGCGTTGGGGGTGCGTTCACCTCGCCTCCCTAGCTTCGCAGAATGCCAGACATATCCAGTCGTGCGCGGGTGCCCCAGGTGCCCCGCCAGCATGGTGGCGCCGCGCTCGTCTCCTATGTGTTGCCTGTCTTCAACGAAGCGGACGGGATACGTCACTTCCACGAGGAGCTCGTCGAGGCTCTGCTGGAACTGCCGGAGTACACCTACGAATTGGTGTACGTGAACGACGGCTCCGCCGACGGCACGCTTCGCATCCTCGAGGACATCGCGAAGAACGACCCGCGCGTCCGGATCGTCGACTTCGCGCGCAACTTCGGGCACCAGATGGCCATCACGGCCGGTATCGACGCGGCACGCGGTGACGCCGTCATCGTCATGGACACCGACCTTCAGGACCCGCCGCGGGTCAGCCTGGAGCTGATCCACGCCTGGCGGGACGGGGCGGAGATCGTGCACGCCCGCCGGCGCACCCGGCAGGACACCCTGTTCAAGCGGGCCACCGCCCACGCCTACTACCGGATGCTGCGCTCGTCCACCGACGTGGACATCCCGCTGGACACCGGCGACTTCCGGCTGATGGACCGCCGCGCCGCCGACGAGCTGCGGCGCTTCCGCGAGCGCAGCCGGTTCGTGCGCGGCATGGTCGCCTCGATGGGGTTCCGCCAGACCGAGGTGCACTTCGACCGCGACGAACGGTTCGCCGGGGAGACCAAGTACCCGCTGCGCAAGATGGCTCGACTGGCGATCGACGGCCTCACCGGCTTCTCGACCGCACCCCTGCGGATGATCACCAAGCTCGGTTTCATCGTGCTCGCGCTGTCGCTCGTCGGCATCTGCTACGCGCTCACCATGAAGGTCGTGCGGCCCGACATCACCGTCTCCGGCTGGACGATGCTGATGGTGGTCGTCCTGTTCCTCGGCGGGGTGCAGATGCTGTCGCTCGGCGTACTGGGCAGCTACATCGGCCGTACCTACAGCGAGGTGCAGGGCCGGCCCCTGTACACGGTCCGGCAGATCATCCAGCACGACACCGCCGTCGGCGACGGCGTCAACGGTGACGGCGTCGACGGTGACGGTGACGATGACGATGACCACTGAGAACGTCGTGCGCACCGAATCCCCGGTGCGCACCTCGCGCGCCCGCGACCTGCGGCAGCTGATCACGTACGCCCTCGTCGGGGGCACCGGCGTGCTGCTGGACCTGGGCGCGTTCGTGCTCCTCTACAACGTCGTCGGGCTGCACGAGCAGGTGGCGAACGTCATCTCCACCAGCCTCGGCATCACCAACAACTTCGTCCTCAACGCCCTGTTCACCTTCAGCAAGCGCGACCGTCTGCTCATGCGCTATCTGCGCTTCTACGCCGTCGGCCTGACCGGCATCGGCCTGACCTTCGTGCTGCTCGCGGTGTTCTCCCAAGGGCTCGGCATCGACCCGAACCTGGTGAAGGCCGGCTCGCTGCCGGTGGTGCTGGTCTTCCAGTTCGCGCTCAACAGAAAGTGGAGTTTCGCATGAATCTCGGGGTCATCGGCGCGGGAGCGACCGGCCTCACCGCCGCGTACGACGCGGTCAAGCAGGGCCACACGGTCACCGTCCTGGAGGCCGCCGACGAACTGGGCGGGCTGGCCGCGTCGATCCCCGTCGGGGGTGTGCCGCTGGAGCGCTATTACCACCACATCTTCCGCAGCGACCGCCAGATGATCGAGCTCATCGAGGAGCTCGGGCTCGGCGGAGACCTGCGCTTCCACAAGACCACCACCGGTGTGTTCCGGGGCGGTCGGACGCACCCCTTCAGCACCCCGCTGGAGATGCTGACCTCCCCGCTGTTCGGCCTGCCGGCCGGTATCCGCTTCGGGCTGTCGTCGGCGTGGCTGAAGATCGTGCGTGACGGGGAGCGGTTCACCGACCGCACCGCCCTGAGCTGGCTCGACAAGTGGGCCGGGCGGCGTGCCACGGAGGCCGTCTGGGAGCCGCTGCTGCGCGGCAAGTTCGGCGACCGCGCCGACGAGGTGTCCATGGCCTGGCTGTGGGCGCGCGTCCACTGCCGCACCTTCGAACTCGGCTATCTGGACGGCGGGTTCGACCGGGTGTACGCGACGCTGCGCGACCGGATCGCCGAGCGCGGCGGCAAGGTCGAGTTCGGCAAGCGGATGGAGACGGTGCGCCAGGACGGCGACGACGGTCCGGTCACCGTGCGCACCGCGGACGGCGCCTCGTACACCTTCGACCGTCTGATCGTCACGACCCCGCAGCCCGCCTTCGCCAAGGCCGCCGACGCGCCCGCCGACGACGCCGTCTGGCGCAACCAGTACCTGGGCGCGACCTGCTTCGTCCTGGAGCTGGACCGCAGCGCCATCCCGTACTACTGGCTCAACATCAACGAGCCCGAGTTCCCGTTCCTCGCGGTCGTCGAGCACACGCAGATGATCGACCCGGCCCAGTACGGGGGCCGCCACATCCTCTACGTAGGCAACTACGTCGAGCGGGACGACTGGCGTTTCACCACCGAGCCGGCCGAGCTGCTGGAGCGGTATCTGCCGTGGCTGAAGCGCATCAACCCGGAGTTCGACCGCAGCTGGATCCAGGACTGGCACTTCTCGCGGGCGCCCTTCGCCCAGCCCGTGGTCACGCCCGAGTACAAAGCGCTGATCCCCGGCCACCGAACCCACCTCAGCCGGGTGACGCTCGCGACGATGGCGCAGATCTACCCGCAGGACCGCGGGCAGAGCTACTCGGTGGAGCTGGGCCACAAGGCGGCGCGGATCGCGGGCACGGTCTGACCGACGCTCAGCGGAACAGGCCCCGGCGCAGGAGTTCCCGCCGGGGCCTGTTCTCATGAGCCTCCGCTCGAGCCGTACGCGTCTCAGCGCAGGGTGCACACCACGAGCTGCCGCCCCTCCGGCTTGGGGCAGTTGTACGTGTTCCGGATCGCGGCGGCGATACGCGGGTCGATCACGCCCAGCGACAGCCAGCTGGGCTGGTAGACGGCGTAGGCGGCCGGGTGCTCCTGCGTGACGCAGCGCACGTTCTCCCGGGTCGACGTGAGCGAGGGGACCTCGGTGAGCTGCTTGGGCACGTTGATGAACGTGGGGAAGGGGTACCGGCAGCCGGTCGGGTGGTCGATGTAGTACGCCTGCTGGCCGAAGGTCAGATACAGGACCGGTACCCCCTTCGGGAGTTCGGCGTTCACCTGCTCGGCGGCGGCCTCCGCCGACCGGGCCTGCTCCTTCAGCTCCGCGTTGGTGGTGACGAGGTTCCCGAGGATGATCCGGACCCCGGCCGTGGGCCACACGGTCGCGGCCAGGCACACCACGAGCGCGAGGACGGGCAGCGCCACCGGAATGCGGCCGGCGCGCGGTCGCCGTGTCCGCGCCCGCAGCAGGTCCACCACGCCGGCGAGGAGAGCCGCGGCCGAGGCGAGCCACGCGAGCACGTCCAGGTCGACGTCCGCGCGGACATGGGAGAGCAGCGGGGTCAGCACCCCGTACAGAAGGGCGAGCACGGTGAGGCACAGCGGGGGCCTGCCGTGCTTGCCGTACCAGCGGCCGATCGCGAGTCCGGTCAGGGCCGCGGCCACCACGGGCAGGGTCTCGCCGTGGTACGCGAACCAGTTGCCCTGGTAGACCACGACGGCCAGGCCGACGACGAGGAGCAGCAGGGTGACGCCCACGGCCTCGGCACGCTGCCGGCGCGAGGGGAGGGTCGCGGCGAACAGCAGCAGCGCGCCGGGCAGCAGCGCGAGCACAGGCGTGAGTGCGATCCGGTCGCCCAGATAGTCGGCGGTCCGCTGCAGCAGGTCGGAGGCGACGACGGGCTCGTTGCCCAGCGCGTGCGCGTTGATGTGCGGCATGTCGCGCAGCCACTGCAGCTCACGCGAGCCCGCCCAGGCGCTGAGGCCGAACAGCAGACCGGTGACGGCGGCGGTCGCCGCGGCGACCAGCAGGGCCCGCACACGGTCCACGGCGAAGATCGCCAGCAGCGCCGCCGCTGCGGTGCCCGCGGTGGAGTACTTCATCAGCACGGCCAGCCCGAGCGGGAGGGCGCCGAGAACGGCCGCCGGCAGGCGGCCGCGCACACCGAGCGCGGCGGCGATGCCGACCGTCGCGAGGACGATCGCGAACCATTCCGGCTGGAGGTAGTCGATGACCGGCGCGAAGGCGAGGGTCAGTGCCGACAGTCCGGCGACGAGAACGGCGTCCCGCTCCGGCATACGGCGGCGCAGTGCCCGGTGCAGCAGCAGACCGGCGAGGGCGCACAGGACGATGCCGACGAGCCGCATGAGGCCCTCGCCGACCGCGAACGAGCCGGGCGTGACGAAGTCGAGCCCCTCGATGGTCCAGCGGTAGAAGAAGGGCCGGTGGGCGAATGTCTCCGAGGGGGAGATGCCGCTCTGCCCGGTGGTCCGCAGCGCGGCTAGCACATAACGGATGTCGAGGAAGACACCGGCCGTGAGCGTGGTGTAGGTGAGCAGCGCGGCGGCTGTGACGGCGGTGGTCCACCCCGCTGGGGAGGCGAAGCGCAGCGGGCGGGGAGCAGGCGCCGAAGCCGGTCCGCGTGAGCTCTGCCCGTCCTCGGCAGGCGGAGCGGAGGTGGATATGTCGGTCACGCCCGCGAACCTAGCACCGCATTCACACTGAAATTATCGGGCAGCAGAATACGAAAGTGCCGGTCCGTCAATTCTTCATCTGGAATTCGCCTGCAGGGAACGTTGGAAAACGGATGGCCTCCGGGGAGCCCGCCCCCTACCCTGCCCGCATGCGCTCAACGGGTGGGGATCAGGTGGAGGAGGCCGTGGCCGGCTGTGTGGCCGCGCTGCGGACGGCGGTGGACCGGGACTGGGAGGGGGTGAAGGCCGGGCGACTGGAGTGGAGTTGCCGGAAGACGGCCGGGCACATCGCGAGCGACCTCATCGCGTACGCCGGTCAGCTGGCCGGCCGGGCACAGGACGCGTACGTGCCCTTCGAGATCACCCTCGACGGCACCGAGGACGGCCTCGACCCCGCCGACAACGCGGGCATCCTCCAGGTGATCGAGACGACCGGCACCCTGCTCGCCGCGGCCGTCCGCACCACCCCGCGCGAGGTCCGCGCCTTCCACCCTTACCCGTTCCGCAGCGCCAACCGCGAGGGCTTCGCCGCGATGGGCGTCGCCGAGGTCCTGCTGCACACCCACGACATCGCCGAGGGACTTGGCCTGTCCTACGAACCGGCCGCCGAACTCGCCGACTCCGTCCTGACCCGGATCTTCCCGCACATCCAACCCGGCCCCTCCCCCTGGCCGACCCTCCTGTGGGCCACCGGCCGCGGCGAGCTGCCCGGCCGCGCCCCGGTCACCGAGTGGCGCTGGAACAACAACCTCGTCCTCCCCGCCGACCGGCTGACCCTCGAGGGCGTCACCCCGGCCGCGGCCGCCGATCTGCAGGCGGGCGGCGACGGCGGCTTCGAGTGGATCGAGGGCGGCCCGTTCGAGGGCACGCGGGAGGCCGCCGGCATGGCCGTCAAGGCGTACGAGGCGGGGGTGCACCGCCCGGAGTTCGGGCTGTTCGTCCTCGTCCGGCACGACGACGGCCGCGCGATCGGCGGCATCGGCTTCCACGGCGCCCCGGACGAGGACGGCCGCGCGGAGGTCGGCTACGACCTCGTCGAGTCCGCGCGCGGCCACGGCTACGCGACCGAGGCCCTGCGCACGCTGTCCCAGTGGGCGCTCGCCCGGGACGACGTACGCACGCTCCTCGCGACGATCGAGCACGACAACGCCCCGTCCCAGCGCGTCGTGGCGCGGGCCGGCTTCACCCGGGCGACGGTGGAGCAGGAGCGCACATCGCGCGAGGCGCACGACATGGACGGGGCGCTGCGGCTGTATGTGCTCGGCGAGGAGGGCCGCCAGTCCTAGCCTGAGGCGATCCGCCCCGCCCGAAGGAGCCGCCGATGTCGTTCAGCGACGAGGAGATCACCTACCTGCGGTCGCACTCGCTGGCCCGGCTGGCCAGTCTCTGCGCGGAGGAGCAGCCGGACGTGGTTCCGGTCGCCCTCGAGTTCGACGGAACCCACTTCTGGGTGGGCGGCCCACGCGCGGAAGTCCTGCGGACCCGCAAGTTCCGCAACATCGCCGGCGGCCGCCGCAAGGTCGCCTTCGTCGTGGACGACCTCGACTCCATCGATCCGTTCGTCGCCCGCGGCATCCGCGTGTACGGCGAGGCGGACGGTCCCGTGGAGCGGGAGGGAATGGTCGGCCGGGGTTACTACCTGCGCATCACGCCCACGGTCTCCTGGAGTTGGAACCTGAAGGGCGAACCGGCCGGCGAGACCTGGTACGACACCCGGAAGGCCGTACACGCCCGGCCCGACGCCGCCCGGTGACGGACGGCCTCAGGCCGTCCTGCGCCCTTTCGGCCGGCGCAGCCCGGACGCCGTCAGCAGCCGCACCACCTCGCGGCTGCTGACCTCCACCGCGCCCGCGCGCACGGCATCCGCGTACCGGTGCGCCGGAATGTCGTAGTGGTCGCGCTCGAAGGCCCGCCGGGGCACGCCCAGTTCCTCGGCGAACGTGTGCAGTTCGTCGTAGGAGGCGTCGCTGACGAGGTGGGACCACATGCGGCCGTGACCCGGCCAGGTGGGCGGGTCGATGTAGACCGTCACGACGACGGCATTCCGCCGGTCGCGTGCCCCAGCGACCCGACCGCCGCGACCTTCACACCCGCCTTGCTGCACACCCAGTGCGGGTCGGGCCCGAGTTCCGGCTCGACGTCCAGGGCGTGCGGGTCGCCGTGCCCGCAGACGGGGCACAGCGGCCAGCGGCCGTAGCGCTCGAGCAGCGCGTCCTGCACGTCCTGCGCGACCAGCCCGGCCACGAAGTGCACGCCGTCCGGCCACTGCTCCACCCACCAGCGCCGCTGTACGACGGAGTCCTCCACCAGCGAGACGACGTCCGCCTCGGCGACCTGACCCGCGACCAGGTCGGCGAGCACGAGGGCGCGGGCAGCGTGCAACGCCTGTTCCAGCGGACTGATGGGTTCCATGGACCCATTGTGCGCGGTCTTGACCACAACACCGAGTCGAAAATATCTTTCAAATGTGAACCGGGAGGTGAAGGAAATTTTCGGAAGCAGAGGCAGGGGCAGCGGCGGAGGCGGTAGCTCCGCGAACAACCCGCCCGCGCCCGCCGCCCTCGCGGCCAAGGTGCGCACCCTCGCCCCCTCCATGACCCGCTCCATGCAGCGCGTCGCCGAAGCCGTCGCGAGCGACCCCGCCGGCTGCGCGGCCCTCACGGTCACCGGACTCGCCGAACTCACCGGCACCAGCGAGGCAACCGTCGTCCGGACGGCCCGGATCCTCGGCTACCCCGGCTACCGCGACCTGCGCCTGGCCCTCGCCGGGTTGGCCGCGCAGCAGCAGTCCGGGCGCGCGCCCGCCATCACGACGGACATCGCGGTCGACGATCCCCTCGCCGACGTCGTGGCCAAACTCGCCTACGACGAGCAGCAGACCCTCGCGGACACCGCGGCCGGGCTCGACACGGTGCAGCTCGGCGCGGCGGTCGCCGCGGTGGCGGCGGCCCGTCGTGTCGACGTGTACGGGGTCGGGGCCTCGGGGCTCGTCGCGCAGGACCTCGCCCAGAAGCTGCTGCGGATAGGGCTGATGGCCCATGCGCACAGCGACCCCCATCTCGCGGTGACGAACGCGGTGCAGCTGCGCGCGGGTGATGTCGCCGTCGCGATCACCCATTCGGGTTCGACCGGTGATGTGGTCGAGCCCTTGCGGGTGGCCTTCGAGCACGGCGCCACGACGGTCGCGATCACCGGGCGGCCGGACGGGCGCGTCGCCCAGTACGCCGATCAGGTGCTCACGACATCCACGGCCCGCGAGAGTGAACTGCGTCCGGCGGCGATGTCGTCGCGGACCAGTCAGTTGCTGGTGGTGGACTGTCTGTTCGTGGGGGTGGCCCAGCGGACGTACGAGACAGCGGCGCCCGCGCTCGCCGCCTCCTACGAGGCGCTGGCGCATCGGCACCGGCGTTAGACCGCAGGGCCCCGAGGCAGGACATCACACCGAAGTGGAAAGAACCGTCTCGCCATGACCTCCATCTCCAACCCCCGTGGTCTCCGTGCCGAGTTGGAATCGCTCACCACCGAGGCCTTCCGGCCGGACCTCGCCGACATCGACCGGCTGCCCACGCTCGACATCGCCCGCCTCATGAACGGCGAGGACACCTCCGTGCCCGCCGCCGTCGCCCGGCGGCTCCCGCAGATCGCCGCCGCCGTCGACGCCATCGCCGAACGCATGGCCCGGGGCGGGCGGCTCGTCTACGCGGGTGCCGGCACCGCCGGCCGGCTCGGTGTGCTGGACGCCTCCGAGTGTCCTCCCACGTTCAACACCGACCCGTCCCAGGTCGTCGGGATCGTCGCGGGCGGGCCGCAGGCCATGGTGACCTCCGTCGAGGGGGCCGAGGACTCGAAGGAGCTGGCGCGCGGCGACCTCGACGCGCTCGCGCTCACCGCCGACGACACGGTGGTCGGCGTCTCCGCCTCCGGGCGCACCCCGTACGCCATCGGTGCCGTCGAACACGCCCGCGCCCGGGGCGCGCTGACCGTGGGGCTGGCCTGCAACGCGGACAGCGCGCTCGCGGCCGCCGCCGAACACGGCATCGAGATCGTCGTCGGGCCGGAGCTGATCACCGGCTCGACCCGTCTCAAGGCCGGCACCGCGCAGAAGCTGGTGCTCAACATGCTGTCGACGATCACGATGATCCGGCTGGGCAAGACGTACGGGAACCTGATGGTCGACGTACGCGCCGCGAACGACAAGCTGCGGGCCCGCTCACGCCGTATCGTCGCGCTCGCGACGGGTGCCGGGGACGAGGAGATCGAGGCGGCGCTGGCGGCCACGGACGGCGAGGTGAAGCACGCGATCCTCATCCTCCTCGCCGGTGTGGACGGCCCGACGGCCGCCCGCCTGCTCCAGGAGTCCGGCGGCCGTCTGCGAGCCGCGCTGGCGGCTGCTCCCGCCTCTCCCCGATCCACTTGATGAAGTCGGCGGGATCCAGGTCGGCGACCCTGGCCGGCGTCCCGCCGGGCCCCGGCGCCGAAGGCCGGCCGTTTCCCCCACTCGCCGGATCATTCGCACCGGACACCGTGGACAACCGGCCCACGGGAGTGAGTTCCGAGGACGGCGGCGTATAGGTTGGCGCGCACGAACCCCAGTAGGTGAAAGGGAAGTTGGCGTGGCTCTGAAAGCCCTGCTTTCGGCGTTGGAAGCGGTGTACGTGCGGCGTCTCGCCCGCAAGCTGGAGGGGATGCCGAAGCCGCGGCATGTGGCGATCATGCTCGACGGCAACCGCCGCTGGGCCAGGGGCGCGGGGCACGACGACGTGCGCGAGGGCTACCGCGTCGGCGGCGCCAGGGTCACCGACTTCCTGCACTGGTGCACCGCCGCCGGCATCGAGCACGTCACGCTGTGGATGCTGTCCGACGACAACCTCCACCGGCCCGCGAACGAACTCGGTCCCCTGCTGGAGATAATCGAGGAGACCGTGCAGCGCATCTGCACGACGGACGATCCCTGGGAGATCGAGGTCATCGGCGCGCTCGACCTCCTGCCCGGGACGACGGCACGCGTCCTGAAGGAGGCGGCCGCGGGCACCGCCGGCCGGGGCGGACTCAAGGTGGACGTCGCCGTGGGCTACGGCGGCCGTCGCGAGATCGTCGACGCGGTGAGGTCCGCCTTCGACAAGCACCTCGGAGCCGGCGGCGACCCGGCGGAGCTGGCGGCGAACTTCGACGTCGAGCACATCACGGACAACCTGTACTCACCGACCGGGCACGACACGGACTTCATCATCCGCACCTCCGGTGAGCAGCGCCTCTCCGGTTTCCTCCTGTGGCAGTCCGCCTACGCCGAGGTCCACTTCGTGGACGTCCTGTGGCCGGCCTTCCGCCAGATCGACCTGCTGCGGGCGCTGCGCTCGTACGCGGCCCGCGACCGCCGCTACGGCCGCTGAGGTCCGGCCCGGGACACACAACACGCAACCAAGAGTTGCACATGGCCGGATCCCGTCGTAGAGTGACACGCAACCAAACGTTGCGAATGGGAGCCCCGTATGGAGTACGGCAGCATCGAGCGCGACATCCACGTCGACGCATCCCCCGAGGTGGTCTTCGAGGTCATCAGCCGGCCGGAGCACATGCGGGAGTGGTGGCCGGACGAGGCCCGGTTCGAGCCCACCGAAGGAGCGCCCGGTGAGCTCTTCTGGCGCGACGAGGCGACCGGCGAGACCATGACCGTCGCGCTCACCGTCGTCGAGGTCGAGCCGCCGTCGCGGTTCTCGTTCCGGTGGTGCTACACGGACGGCGAGAAACGAGGCGGGGACTCGCTGCTGGTCACCTTCGACCTGGCGCCGACGGAGCAGGGCACCCTCGTGCGGATGACCGAGACCGGGTTCCGCGAGATGGGCTGGGAGATCGCCGTCCTCGAGGAGCAGTACCGCGATCACGAGAGCGGCTGGAACCACTACATCCCCCGGCTCGGCGCGTACGTCGCACGGCTGGTGTCGGCCCCATGAGCACGCCGGTCGACGACGAGTTGTGGTCGGCGATCGGCGACCCGACCCGGCGCGCCCTGATCGACCTGCTCCTCGCCTCCGGACCCGGAACGGCCACCTCCCTGAGCGCGGGCCTTCCGGTCACGCGGCAGGCCGTGTCGAAACACCTCGCCGTCCTCGACCGGGTGGGGCTGGTCCGCGCCGAACCGGCCGGCCGCGAGCGGCGCTACCACGTCGACGAGGCGCAACTCGCCCGCGCCGCCGCGCAACTGGCCGCGGTCGGCGCCACCTGGGACGCCCGGCTCCGCCGGATCAAGCACATCGCGGAGGCGATCCAACGAAGCCGCAACAACAACGGCAACGAAGGAGCATGAAAATGGCCGACATTCTGCATCGGATCGGCGTCGTCGCGCCCCTGGACGACGTCTACAACGCGGTCGCCACACCCGAGGGCATCGCCGGCTGGTGGACCACCGACACCACCGGCAAGAGCGAGGTCGGCGGCCGGCTGGCGTTCCGCTTCGGCGACCTCGGCGGCTTCGACATGGAGATCCTGGAGCTCGACCCCGCCGGCCGGGTGCGCTGGCGCGTCACGGACGGCCCCGCGGAGTGGATCGGGACCGAGATCGACTGGAACCTCAGCCGACGCGACGAGTACACGATCGTCCTGTTCAAGCACGAAGGCTGGCGCGAGCCCGTCGAGTTCATGCACCACTGCAGCACGAAGTGGGCGACCTTCCTGATGAGCCTCAAGGAGTTCACGGAAACCGGCCACGGCAGGCCGGCACCCGACGACGTGCGGATCGGCGACTGGCACTAGTAGGACTCCCGGCGGTGGGCTGTCAGTGGGGTGTGCGACCGTGGAGGTCCGCAAGAGTTGCGGGAACACGACCCACGGGAACGGAGACGCGCGGCATGAACCACGCTCAGCTCACCGCCCTCGGCCGCGCCCTCCGTCTCCTCGGTGAACACGGCGAGGCCCTCACCGCCGAGACGCCCGACGCGCGGCTGCACGAGGTGAAGGCGGATCTGCGGCGGGCTCTGGACCTGTTGGAGGAGAGCGTCACCTCCACCGCGCCCAACACCCGCTGCGCCGAGCATCCCAACGGGCCCGTCGACGAGGGTGCGCACGACCGGTGCCTGTTGTGCGAGACGCGGCGACGTGCCGCCCGGCGCGCCGAGTTCAACGGCTCCCTCCACCCGCGCCCGGAGGAGCCCGCCGCGTCCTCCCCCTCCCGCTACGGCATCCGCGCCGACCGCCCGCAGCCCCAGCAGCGCTGGCTGCCGGAGCTGTGGAACGGCCGGGAGTGGCAGCTGTGCGGCACCCCGCGCCGGGACCGCCGGGAGGCCGAGCTGTATCTCGCCGCCCAGCGGCGCGGATCCCGGCCGGCGATGGCCTACCGGCTCGTGCACGAGTTCACCGACTACGAGGTGCTCCGGGTGTGGGGCACGCCGGTACAGGTCGACATCGAGCCGATGGGCAACCTGTAAGCACCCTCAGCGGAGCAGCGGGAGCGGTGCGAAGTCGTAGCCCTCCCACAGCCGCCGCGAGGCCTCCTCCGGATAGGCCCGCACCTCCGGCCGCGCGTCCAGCACCTGCACCAGCCGCCGTTCCCCGTCGTACGCCGGCCAGCCCGGGTCGCCCGTCCTCGCGAACGCCGTCCAGGACGACCGGAAACGGGACGACAGCGCCTCGGCCTCCGCGGACACCGCAACTCCCGCGAACAGCAGCAGGGCGAGGTCCGCCGTGAACGTGCCGAACAGCAGCGGGATGTCCAGGCCGTGGCAGGCGCCCAGGCCGCCGCCGTTGCCCGGGGCCGGCCAGGTCAGTTCGTAGACATGGGCGCGGCCGCCGCCCGCGACCTGCGCCTCGGCCAGGTGCAGGCTCGGCATGTGGAACAGCCAGTCCGACTGGACGCGTTCGAACAGCCAGTCCGGCGTGGCCTGTGGAAATGCCGCACGGTAGGCGCGTTCACCCGCCTCACCGCCGCCCGGGGCGAACAGGCGCAGAGCCCAGGCCGCCTGCTCCTCCGTGATCTTTCCGAGTCGGTCACCGAGCGCCAGGAACAGGCGGAACTCGTCGGCGTTGTGCCCGACGACCAGTTCGATGTCCCGGGCAGCGCCCGACTCCAGCGCCTGCCAGGGAGTCACCGGCAGGACCTCTCCGTCGACGACCGGGGAGAAGGGGGTGAGGGTCGGGGCGGCCTGGCCCCATCTGTCGGCGTACGTCATCATCTTGGCGCCCAGGGCCGCCCCGGCCGAGGGCAGCTCGCGCGGGTCCACGGTCGACAGGTCGGCGGCCGTGGGGCGCAGGCCCACCTCGGCGGCCATCGCCACCGCCATGTCCCGGGCCAGCTCGTCGGAGAAGTACGTGCCCGGCACGCTCTGCGCGATCGCCCGCCGGAAGAGACCCCTCGCGCTCGGCATGGCGAGCAGGGCCGCGACCGAACCCGCGCCCGCCGACTCGCCGAAGACGGTGACCTGGCCGGGATCGCCGCCGAACGCCGCGATGTTGTCCCGCACCCACTCAAGCGCGGCGACCTGGTCGAGCAGCCCCCGGTTGGCGGGGGCGCCCTCGATACGGGCGAAACCCTCCACGCCCAGGCGGTAGTTCAGGGTCACCACCACCAGGTCGCCGGCGCGGGCTATGTGCTGCGCGTCGTAGCCGGGGCTCCCGGAGTGGCCGAGCTTGTAGGCGCCGCCGTGGATCCACACCATCACCGGGCGCAGGGCGAAAGGCGCCGGATCCACCTCCGGCGTCCAGACGTTGACGGTCAGCCAGTCGTCCCCGGTAGGTGCCTCCAGCCGGCCCGTGAGACCCATGAAGGACGTCTCCTGCGGGGGCGGCGGGCCGAAGGCGTACGCGTCCCGGGTGCCCTCCCAGGCCCCGACGGGGCGCGGGGCCTGGAAGCGGGCCTCTCCCACCGGGGGTTCGGCGTACGGGATGCCGCGGAAGACGGTCAGACCGTCCTCCCGGCTCCCGCGCACGGCTCCGGCAGCGGTGCGGGCCACGGGTTCGGTCGCGGACTCACGCGGCTCGGCTGTCGTCATCGTCGACTCCTCATCGTGGGGGGCTGCCGGGTGAACGGTGGGGCGGTGAAGAAAGTGCCAGGCCGCCACGTGAGGGAGCGTTCCAGATGGTGTCCGAGAGGTGAGAGGCCCTCATTTCCCGGACCCCACCCGGCAGTCGGGACTCAGCTCAGCGTCTTCAGCGCAGCCGCGTCGTACGGCTTCAGCTCCGCCCAGCGGTCGCCGAGGACCTTCGCCGCCCACTCCGGGTCCTGGAGGAGGGCGCGGCCGACGGCCACCATGTCGAACTCGTCGCGCTCCAGACGGTCGAGGAGGTCGTCGATGCCCTTGACCGGGGAACCCTCGCCCATGAAGCCCCGGATGAAGTCGCCGTCGAGGCCGACCGAGCCGACGGTGATGGCCTGCTTGCCGGTGAGCTTCTTCGTCCAGCCCGCGAGGTTGAGGTCGGAACCCTCGAACTCCGGGAGCCAGTAGCGCCGCGTGGAGGCGTGGAAGGCGTCGACGCCGGCCGCGGCGAGCGGGGTGAGGATGGCCTCCAGCTCCTCCGGGGTCTCGGCGAGCTTCGCGTCGTAGGCGTCCTGCTTCCACTGCGAGTACCGGAAGAGCACGGGGAAGTCCGGCGAGATCTTCTCCCGTACGGCGGCCACGATCTCGGCCGCGAACCTCGTACGGGCGACGGGGTCGCCGCCGTAGGCGTCGGTACGGCGGTTGGTGCCGGACCACAGGAACTGGTCGATGAGGTAGCCGTGGGCGCCGTGCAGCTCGACGCCGTCGAAGCCGGCGCGCTCCGCGGCGGCCGCCGCCTCGGCGAACGCGCCGATGACGTCGTCCAGGTCGCCCTGGGTCATCGCCTTGCCGGCTCCCTCGGTGCCGTCGGTGCGGATGCCGGAAGGGCCGACGGCGGGCGCGTCGGCGTACGGCGGCTGGCCCTGCTTGCGCACCATCCCGATGTGCCAGAGCTGCGGCACGATCGTCCCGCCCGCCGCGTGCACGGCCTCGGCGACCTTCGCCCAGCCCGCCAGCTGCTCCTCGCCGTGGAACCGCGGCACACGGTCGCTCTGCCCGGCCGACTCGTGCCCCACGTAGGTGCCCTCGGTGACGATGAGACCGACGCCGGCCGCGGCGCGGCGGGAGTAGTACGACACGACGTCCTCGCCGGGGATGCCGCCCGGGGAGAACTGGCGGGTCATCGGCGCCATCACGATGCGGTTGGGAACGGTGAGGCCGTTGATCGAGACCGGGCGGGACAGGATCCGGGCGGCGCGGGACGCGGACTCGGCGGTGGAAACGGTCACTGGGGGGAGCTCCTCGAAGAGACCAGCTGGTATGTGCAGGCGCATGGACACTACGTCAGCGTCAACCGCCCCGCCCACCCCTGCCATCCCGCTCGCCCTGTGATCCGGGACACCCGCTCGCCTCCCGAGAATGTCCGTATGACAAAGCCTTCGCTGGTCTCCTCGAGCGAGCTGGAGCGGTCCTCCGTGGTCGCCAACAACACGATGAACCGCGAACGCGGTCTCGCCGGGGTGAACAGCTACGCCCGTGAGCTGGGCTTCGATCCCCTCGCCCGGCTGGCGGGCCGCCCCGCCCCCTCGTGGCTGGACCTGTGCAGCGGTGAGGGCCGCGCCCTGCGCGAGGCGGCTGCCGGCCTCCCGGCCGACGCCGTGCTCACCGGCGTCGACCTGGTCGGCCCGCTCGTCCCCGCACCGGCTCCGCCCGCCCTGGAGGAGGTCGTCGGCTCCGTCTCGTCCTGGGCCCCGGTGCGGACGTACGACCTGATCACCTGCGTGCACGGTCTGCACTACGTCGGCGACCAGCTGGGTCTGCTGGCGCGTGCCGCCTCCTGGCTCGCCCCCGACGGGCTGCTGGCCGCGCACTTCGACCCGGATTCGGTCCGTCGGCCCGACGGCTCGGCGGCGGGACGGGCGGCCGTGTCGGCACTGCGGACGGCGGGGTTCCGCTACAGCGCCCGCCACCACCGGATCACTCTCGAAGGCGGACGGGCCGTGACCCTCCCCCTCCGCTACGTCGGCGCCGACCCCGGCGCCGGTCCCAACTACACGGGCCAGCCCGCGGTCGGCTCCTACTACACCTCCTGCTGACCGCTACACCTCCTGCTGACCGCGCACCCGCAAAAGCCCGAGGGCGGCACCCCCTGTCGAACAGGGGGTGCCGCCCTCGGTACTGCGGACGGACCCGATCCTCGGAAGGATCAGAAGTCCATGTCACCGCCCGGCATGCCGCCGCCGGCCGGGGCCGCGGCCTTCTCCGGCTTGTCGGCGATGACGGCCTCGGTGGTGAGGAAGAGCGCGGCGATGGAGGCGGCGTTCTGCAGGGCAGAGCGGGTCACCTTCGCCGGGTCGATGATGCCTTCCTTGACCAGGTCGACGTACTCGCCGGTCGCGGCGTTCAGGCCGTGACCCGGGGTCAGGTTGCGCACCTTCTCCACCACGACGCCGCCCTCGAGGCCGGCGTTGACGGCGATCTGCTTCAGCGGGGCCTCGAGCGCGAGCTTCACGGCCTGGGCGCCGGTCGCCTCGTCACCCTCGAGCTCCAGCTTCTCGAAGACGTTGGTGGTCTGCAGCAGGGCCACGCCACCACCGGCGACGATGCCCTCCTCGACGGCCGCCTTGGCGTTGCGGACGGCGTCCTCGATGCGGTGCTTGCGCTCCTTGAGCTCCACCTCGGTGGCGGCACCGGCCTTGATGACGGCCACGCCGCCGGCCAGCTTCGCCAGGCGCTCCTGCAGCTTCTCGCGGTCGTAGTCGGAGTCGCTGTTCTCGATCTCGGCGCGGATCTGGTTCACGCGGCCCGCGACCTGGTCGGAGGAGCCGGCACCGTCGACGATGGTGGTCTCGTCCTTGGTGATGACGACCTTGCGGGCCTTGCCCAGCAGGTCCAGGGAGGTGTTCTCGAGCTTGAGACCGACCTCCTCGGAGATGACCTCGCCGCCGGTGAGGATGGCGATGTCGTTCAGCATCGCCTTGCGGCGGTCACCGAAGCCCGGGGCCTTGACCGCGACGGACTTGAAGGTGCCGCGGATCTTGTTGACGACCAGGGTCGACAGGGCCTCGCCCTCGACGTCCTCGGCGATGATCAGCAGCGGCTTGCCCGACTGCATGACCTTCTCCAGGAGCGGAAGCAGGTCCTTGACCGAGGAGATCTTGGAGTTCGCGATCAGGATGTACGGGTCGTCGAGGACGGCCTCCATACGCTCCATGTCGGTCGCGAAGTACGCCGAGATGTAACCCTTGTCGAAGCGCATGCCCTCGGTGAGCTCGAGCTCCAGACCGAAGGTCTGCGACTCCTCGACGGTGATGACGCCTTCCTTGCCGACCTTGTCCATCGCCTCGGCGATGAGCTCGCCGATCTGGGTGTCGGCGGCGGAGATGGAGGCCGTGGAGGCGATCTGCTCCTTGGTCTCGACGTCCTTGGCCTGCTCGAGCAGGGCGGCGGAGACGGCCTCGACGGCCTTCTCGATACCGCGCTTGAGGGCCATCGGGTTGGCGCCGGCGGCTACGTTGCGCAGACCCTCCTTGACCAGGGCCTGGGCGAGAACGGTCGCGGTGGTCGTACCGTCACCGGCGACGTCGTCCGTCTTCTTGGCGACTTCCTTGACCAGCTCGGCGCCGATCTTCTCGTACGGGTCCTCGAGCTCGATCTCCTTGGCGATGGAGACACCGTCGTTGGTGATCGTGGGGGCGCCCCACTTCTTCTCGAGGACGACGTTGCGGCCCTTGGGGCCGAGGGTCACCTTGACGGCGTCCGCGAGCTGGTTCATGCCGCGCTCGAGGCCGCGCCGCGCCTCCTCGTCGAACGCGATGATCTTGGCCATGTGAAGTGGTCCCTCCAGGACTGGGGGTGATTCCTTCGGACCGCGCCCGCGCCCGCGACGGACGGCTCGCCGACCTGTGGTTCCTTGCCCCACCTGGCCTGCGGGCCTCACCGACCCGGTCCATCTTTGTCACTCTCACCTTCAGAGTGCTAACGCCAATGATTAGCACTCGGCCATGCCGAGTGCAAGCGGCTCTCGGGGATCGGGCGGGGCGCTCCAGGCGCCCCGGACAGGCCGAAGGGCTCGTACCCCGTGAGGTACGAGCCCTTCGAAGATGAACAGAAGAACGTCGCTGCAGTAAGTCGGCGCGTGCTTCAGCTGGTCGCCAGACGGACCATGTCCGCCTGCGGCCCCTTCTGGCCCTGCGAGATCTCGAAATCGACCCGCTGACCCTCTTCCAGGGTGCGGTATCCGTCCATCTGGATCGCGCTGTAGTGGACGAAAACATCCGCACCACCGTCGACCGCGATGAAGCCGTACCCCTTCTCCGCGTTGAACCACTTGACGGTGCCCTGAGCCATGCCTAACTCCCCTATTACTGGCCCTTGCACAGATCCACACTTCGCGGATCCGGGTCAGACCTCACCCCCCATCGGTCGGGGGCGTGCGCCGGAACGCGTCGACCGCGGCTGAATGTATCTGCCCAACTGCCGTCTGCAACAGGTCAATCGGACGAGAATTCTGGACGCACGCGATCCGGAATGTGGCGAGAATTCGCCTGAATTCAGGGCAAGTCGGGCCCCGCAAAAGGAACAAAAGCCGCGAAAGGAGCACGCACTTTGGCTGCTTCTTGTCGGGTGTAAGGCAGAAATCAAAGGCTACCGACCCGTCGATCGAGGTCGGGTTCCCCAACTGTACCGCGCTCAACCACACAGAATTGCCCCCTCCGCTTCTCTCACGGAAGGGGCAATTCGATGAACTCTCGGTAACTGATGTTACCGAAGGTAATGATCAGCCGCCCGCGACCGCCGGGATGATGGAGACACCCGCGCCGTCCGGGGTCGCGGTCTCCAGACCCTGCTCGAAACGGACGTCGTCGTCGTTCACGTACACGTTGACGAACCGACGCAGCTTGCCCTGGTCGTCGAGCACACGCGCCGCGATACCGGTGTGGTTCTTCTCGAGGTCGGCGATGACCTCGCCGAGGGTCGCTCCCTCGGCGGCGACCTCGGCCTGGCCGCCGGTGTAGGTGCGCAGGATGGTGGGGATGCGGACGGTGACGCTCACGATGAAAACCTCCGGTCGGGTGACAGGACTAAGGGGCGCGGGGCTAGACGAGCCCGGCCTGACGGAACGAGTCCAGGTTGGGACGAATGGTCGCAGTCAGCCCCGTACCCGCCACCGCATCCAGCGTCTTGAGACCGTCCCCCGTGTTGAACACAACGGTCGACTTCGTCGGGTCGAGCTCACCGTTCTCGATCAGCTTCTTCGTCACGCCGACGGTCACACCACCGGCGGTCTCCGCGAAGATGCCCTCGGTGCGGGCGAGCAGCTTGATCGCGTCGACCACCTGCTCGTCCGTCACGTCCTCCACAGCGCCGCCCGTACGGCGCGCGATGTCGAGGACGTACGGACCGTCCGCGGGGTTGCCGATGGCCAGCGACTTGGCGATGGTGTTCGGCTTCTGCGGCCGGACGACGTCGTGGCCCGCCTTGTACGCGGTCGACACCGGCGAGCAGCCCTCGGCCTGCGCGCCGAAGATCTTGTACGGCTTGTCCTCGACGAGACCGAGCTTGATCAGCTCCTGCAGGCCCTTGTCGACCTTGGTGAGCTGCGAGCCGGAGGCGATGGGGATGACGATCTGGTCGGGCAGCCGCCAGCCGAGCTGTTCGCAGACCTCGTACGCCAGGGTCTTGGACCCCTCCGCGTAGTACGGCCGCAGGTTGACGTTGACGAAGCCCCAGCCCTCGCCGGCCGGGTCGCCGATCAGCTCGGAGCAGAAGCGGTTCACGTCGTCGTAGTTGCCCTCGATGCCGACGAGGTCGCCGCCGTAGATGGCGGCCATGACGACCTTGCCCTGCTCGAGGTCGTGCGGGATGAACACGCAGGAGCGGAAGCCGGCGCGGGCGGCGGCGGCGCCGACGGCACCGGCGAGATTGCCGGTGGAGGAGCAGGAGAGGGTGGTGAAGCCGAAGGCGCGGGCGGCCTCGAGGGCCTGGGCGACGACGCGGTCCTTGAAGGAGTGCGTCGGGTTACCGGAGTCGTCCTTCACATACAACCCGCCGGTCACGCCGAGCTCGCGCGCCAGGTTGTCGGCCTTGACGAGCTCGGTCCAGCCGGGGTTGAGGTTCGGCTTGTCGGCCACGTCCGCGGGGACGGGCAGCAGCGGCGCGTAACGCCAGATGTTCGCGGGTCCCGCCTCGATACGCTTGCGGAGCTCCTCGGTTTCGTAGGACGAGAAGTCGTACGCGATCTCGAGCGGGCCGAAACACTCCTCGCACGCGAAGACGGGGCCGAGCGGTACCCGGTGACCGCACTCGCGGCAGCTCAGGGCAGCGGCCGGCCCGAGGTCTACGGTGGAATCGGTGGTGCTTGCAACAGTCTGCGCAGCCATGTGAGGCGAGGCCCTTTCTCCTCATCTTCCTCACGACGCATCTCGCCGTGAGACGGATTTGGCACCTTCCCTAGCCGGGGAGCCTCGCGGACGATCAACACTGATCTACGAGTACCGACTGGAGGGTTGCCGGGGCTTCATCGGGCCGTATCCCTCTGCCCCTCTGGATGAGCTGTATGTGGTTGTAAACGGCGGGCGACCCCGGACATGCGATGGTCATCCGCGTTGTTCAAGACTGTAACCGAAGGCCAGGACAGTTGAGATAGCCGTCCGAACCGCGAGATGGATCACAGGCCGGGAACCGAACCCGGGACCGGGCTTAGGATCACTCGCCGCGAGAACGTAGAGGAGCCGCCACTGTGCTGGAAGAAGTCGAGCGCTGGCTGAGCACCCGGTCCTGGTCCGTGACCGATCGTCCGCTCCACAAGATCCTCGCAGCGAAACGCTCCACGGGCCAGTCGGTCAGTGTCGTGCTGCCTGCGCTCAACGAGGAGGAGACGGTCGGCGACATCGTCGCGATCATCCGCCACGACCTGATGCAGCAGGTCCCGCTGGTCGACGAGATCGTCGTCGTCGACTCCGGGTCCACCGACCGCACCTCCGCGGTGGCCGCCGCCGCGGGCGCCCGGGTCGTCCACCGCGACGACATCCTGCCGCGCGTCCCGGCCGTTCCCGGCAAGGGCGAGGTCCTGTGGCGGTCCTTGCTGGTCACCACGGGGGACATCGTCTGTTTCATCGACGCCGACCTGAAGGACTTCTCCTCCGACTTCGTCTCCGGGATCGTGGGCCCGCTGCTCACCGAGCCGGAGGTCGACCTGGTCAAGGCGATGTACGACCGCCCGCTCGGTGGGGCGGCGGGCCAAGGGGGCCGGGTCACCGAACTCATGGCGCGCCCGCTGCTCAACATGCACTGGCCGCAGCTGGCCGGTTTCGTGCAGCCGCTCGGCGGCGAGTACGCGGCCCGCCGCTCCCTGCTCGAACAGCTGCCCTTCCCCGTCGGCTACGGCGTGGAGCTGGGCATGCTGGTCGACTCCCTGCACCTGGTGGGCCTGGACGCGCTCGCCCAGGTCGACGTCGGCGTGCGCAAGCACCGCCACCAGGACGGGCAGGCGCTGGGCCGCATGGCGGCCGCGATCTACCGCACCGCCCAGCTCCGGATGGCCCGCGGTCATCTGATCCGCCCCTCCCTCACCCAGTTCGAGCGGGGCGAGGACGGGTTCGAACCGCGCACCTACTCCGTGGACACGGAGGAGCGTCCGCCGATGGTGGAGATCACGGAATACGCGTCACGCAAGGTGGCATAACGCACGCATACAGTGACGAATCCCGCCGGTCGTATACGGATCAGTCCCCTCCGTGTTTGGCCTGTCCGTACGTTTGAGCGTTTCCGCGCCGGGCTAGGTTGAGGCGTATGGCTTCAACCTTCGGTGCTGCCCAGGTGCTGGTCGCGTCCAATCGCGGCCCGGTGTCGTACGAGGTTCGGGAGGACGGCTCGCTGCTCGCCAAACGGGGCGGCGGCGGGCTGGTCTCCGGTCTGTCGGCCATCGGCCCGGAGGCCGGTGCGCTGTGGGTGTGCTCGGCGCTTTCCGACGGCGACCGGGAGGCCGTCCGGCGCGGGGTCGGCGAGGAGGGCGTGCGCATGCTGCCCGTTCCGGCCGACGTGCACGCCGACGCCTACAACGGCATCGCCAACTCCGTGCTGTGGTTCGTCCACCACATGCTGTACCAGACGCCGCTGGAGCCGGTCTTCGACGCGGAGTTCCGGCGCCAGTGGGCGTCGTACGAGACGTACAACCGGGCCTTCGCCGAGGCGCTGGCCGAGGAGGCGGCCGAGGGTGCCGCGGTCCTGGTGCAGGACTACCACCTGTGCCTGGTCCCGGGGATGCTCCGTGAGCTGCGCCCGGACCTGCGCATCGGCCATTTCTCGCACACGCCGTGGGCGCCGGTGGACTACTTCGGGATCCTCCCGGAGGACATCCGACTGCGGCTGCTGGGCGGAATGCTCGGCGCGGACCGGCTCGGTTTCCTGACGCGCCGCTGGGCGGACGCGTTCACCGCGTGCTGCACGGAGTTCACCGGGGGCCTCGGCACCACCAGGGTCGGTGTCCACGGCCTCGGGGCCGACGCCGACTTCCTGCGCGCCCGCTCCCACCAGCCGGACGTCGAGGAGCGGATGACGGCACTGCGCGAGGAGATCGGCGAGGGACGCAGGACCATCGTCCGCGTCGACCGCACGGAACTCTCGAAGAACATCGTGCGCGGCCTGCTGGCCTACCGGCAGCTGCTCGACGACCACCCCGAGTGGCGCGAACGGGTGGTGCACGTGGCGTTCGCGTACCCGTCGCGGCAGGACCTGGCGGTGTACCGCGACTACACCGCCGAGGTTCAGCGGCTGTCGGAGGAGATCAACGGCCGGTACGGCACGCCCGGCTGGACCCCGGTCGTGCTGCATGTGAAGGACGACTTCGCGAGGTCACTGGCCGCCTACCGGCTGGCCGACGTGGCGCTGGTGAACCCCATCCGGGACGGCATGAACCTGGTCGCCAAGGAGATGCCGGTCGTCTCCGACGAGGGCTGCGCGCTGGTGCTGTCACGGGAGGCGGGGGCGTACTGGGAGCTGCGCGAGGACGCGCTCACCGTCAATCCGTACGACGTGATGCAGACCGCGGCGGCCCTGTACGAGGCGTTGACCATGCGGCCGGAGGAACGGGCGGAGCGGACGAAGAGGCTGGCCGCGGCGGCGACCGCGTTGCCGCCGCAGCAGTGGTTCCTGGAGCAGTTGCAGGCGCTGGAGGGCGATCAGCCGAGCTGAGCCGCGAGCGCGGCGAGCAGCCGTACGACCCCCGCGGGGCCGTCGACCACGACGTCGGCGCGCTGGGCGAGCTCCGTGACCTCCTCGCTGCCGCTGCACACCAGCAGGCCGGGGATGCCGTCGGAGCGGAGCTTGTCGACGGCGGCGAAGGCGGGCAGGTCGCCGAGGTCGTCACCGGCGTAGAGCACGGCCTGGGCGCCGATCTCACGGACGTACTCGAGCAGGGCGACGCCCTTGTCCATGCCGGGCGGCCGCAGCTCCAGGACCATCCGCCCCGGCTCGACGATCAGCCCGTGCCGGGCGGCGAGGTCGGCGAGGGGGCTCTTGAGTGCCTCGAAGGCGGCCTGCGGGTCCTCGGCGCGGCGTGTGTGGACGGCGACGGCCCGGCCCTTCTCCTCGACCCAGACGCCCGCCCCGGCTCCGATCTCGTCGAGAAACCCCGGTAGCTCGGCGCGGACGGCGGCGACGCCGGGGTGGGGGTCGGGGGCCGTGAGACTGCCGGTGCGGGCCTCCCAGCGCTCGGCACCGTAGTGCCCGAGTACGACGAGGTGCTCGAGCCCCGCAGCTCCGGCGAAGCCGCCGTGCTGCACGGCTGTGCCGGCGGGGCGTCCCGTGATCACGGCCACGGAGGCGACCTTCGGCGCGAGCGCGGCGAGCGCGGGCACGGCGTCCGGGTGCGCCCGGGCCTGCTCGGGGTCGGCGACGATGGGGGCGAGGGTGCCGTCGAAGTCGAGGGCGACGACGGCGTGCGCCGGCCGACGGAGGATGGCGTCCAGTCCGTCGCGGCCTTGTTGGGTGACGGGGGTCGGGAAGGGGTGGCTGCCCATGGAGCGACCTTATCGGCGGACCTCGGACAAGAGGTGAACCCGGCAGGAAACCGAGTCGGGTGACCTATCGGTCCGCCCGCCGTCTCTCCCGTATCCGCCGCAGCCTGTTCACCGTCACCGGGTCGTGCGCCAGCGCCCGAGGGTCGTCAAGCAGGGCGTTCAGGAGCTGGTAGTAGCGGACAGGAGCAAGGCCGAGTTCCTCACGTATGGCCCGTTCCTTCGCGCCGGGCCCCGGAAACCCCCTGCGTTCCAGCGCGAGGATCCCCTTCTCCCGCACGCCCAGCTCCGACTGCTCCTCGTCCATCCCCGCACCGTAGCCCCAACCACCGACACCGCCTACTGCCCGCGCTCCGCCTTCGTCGCCGTCATCTGCAACTTCCCCAGCACCCCTGCCGGATCGCCCGTCGCCGTCACCGCCTGCCCGATGCTCCGCTTCACCGCCGCACTGACCGCCGCCCACGACGTTCGCCCCACGGGATAGAGCTCGGCGACGGGGAGTTCCTCGAGGAACGGCTCCAGCGCCTTGTCCTGCGCGGCCGAACTCATCACCTCGGACGCCGAGTTGGTGACCGGCAGCAGGTCGTACTCACGCGAGAAGTCCAGCACGTTCTGCTCGCTGTAGACGAAGTCGAGGAAGTCGCCGATCTGCTCGCCGTGCCCGCTCCGCTTGAACGCCATCATCCAGTCGGCGACCCCCATCGTCGCCTTGCTCTCCCCGCTGCGGCCCGGCATCGGCACCATGCCGACCTGCACGCCCTTCTGCTCGGCGAGCTTCATCAGCGTGGGGTGGCCGTTCAGCATGCCGACCTCCCCGCTCGCGAACGCCGCGAACGCGTCCGCACGGTTCAGCTTCCCCGGCGCGACCGGCCCGGTCAGCCCCTTGCCGACCAGCTTGTCCCTGAGCCAGGTGAAGGTCCGGACGTTCTCGGGGTCGTCGATCCGGTAGCTGCCGGCGGTCTCGGTGTAGCCGCCTCCGCCGCTGAGCAGCCACTGCATCGTCTCGGCCTGCGCCTCCTCCGGCCCGAGCGGCAGCGCGTACGGGTACTTCACGCCCTCCGCCTTCAGCGCCTTCGCGTCGGCGGCGAGCTGGTCCCAGGTCTTCGGCGGGGTGAGCCCGGCCCGCTTGAAGAGGCTCTTGTTGTAGAAGAGCAGGCGCGTGGAAGCCGCGAACGGCATGCCGTACTGCACCCCGTGCACCTGTCCCGCCGCGACGAGCTGGGGGGCGAAGTCGGCCTGGACGGGTATGGAGAGCACGTCGTCGGCCTTGTAGAGCAGCCCCTTCGCCGCGTAGTCGGAGTACGCGCCGATCTGGGCCATGTCGGGCGCCTCGCCGGCGGCGACCATCTCCTTGACCTTGCGGTCGACGTCGTTCCAGGAGTACACGGTGACGTCGACCGTCACGTCCGGGTGCTCGGCCTCGTACTCCTCGACCAGCTCGTCCCAGTACTTCTTCGAGCTGTTCGCGGCGCTGTCGCCGTAGTCCGCGGCGACCAGCCGGAGTGTCACCTCGCTCGCTCCGCCGCTGCCGATGAGCCGGAAGCCGCCGAGGGCCGCCGTCATCCCCAGCGCGGACACCACCGCGATCGTTCTTGCTCTCCGCCCCTGCATCGCCGTCACCCCAGCCATCTCGACTCGCCGTCCATTGCCTCGCGATTATGGTCTATACCACGCAAGTGGACTAGACCTCTTACAGGTAATCGGGCCACACTGTTCCCGTGAGACATGTCATCGCCCTCGACGTGGGCGGCACCGGGATGAAGGCCGCCCTGGTAGGGGCCGGCACGGCGACGGCCGGGGGCACACCCCCCGGGAGCCCCGTGCTGCTGCACCAGGCCCGCCGGTCCACCGGACGCGAACGCGGCCCCGAGGCGGTCGTCGAGGGCATCCTCGACTTCGCCGCCGACCTGCGCGCGTACGGCGAGCGGCACCTCGGCGAGCCCGCGGCCGCCGCCGGCGTCGCCGTCCCCGGCATCGTCGACGAGGCGCGCGGCATCGCCGTCTACGCCGCCAACCTGGGCTGGACCGACGTACCCCTGCGCGACCTGCTCGCCGACCGGCTCGGCGGCATCCCGGTCGCCCTCGGCCACGACGTGCGCACCGGAGGGCTGGCGGAGGGCCGGATCGGCGCGGGGCAGGGAGCCGACCGCTTCCTCTTCGTGCCCCTCGGCACCGGGATCGCGGGCGCCATCGGCATCGACGGCCGGGTGGAGGCGGGCGCGCACGGCTTCGCGGGCGAGATCGGCCACATCGTCGTACGGCCCGGGGGCACGCCGTGTCCGTGCGGGCAACGGGGGTGTCTGGAGCGGTTCGCGTCCGCGGCGGCGGTGAGCGAGGCATGGGCGGCGGCCTGCGGGGACCCGCAGGCGGACGCGGCCGACTGCGCGAAGGCCGTCGCGTCCGGGGACCCGAACGCCGTACGAGTGTGGCAGGACGCCGTCGACGCCCTCGCCGACGGCCTGGTCACCGCGCTCACCCTGCTGGATCCGCGCACACTCATCGTCGGTGGCGGGCTCGCCGAGGCGGGGGAGACGTTGTTCACACCGCTGCGGGACGCCGTGCGGCGGCGCGTGACCTTCCAGAAGCTGCCGGCCATCGTCCCCGCGGCCCTGGGGGACTCCGCGGGATGCCTCGGTGCGGGTCTCCTCGCCTGGGATCTCCTCGAAACGCCGTCTCCTGCCGCGCCTGCGGCAACCGACCGTCCTACGACCCCTGACCCCTCGGAGGTAACCACCTGATGGCTCCTAGCTTGGTACTCGCCGGTGCTCGGGTGGTGCTGCCCACGGGGATCGTGGACGGCGGCCGCGTGATCGTCGAGGGCACGCGGATCGCCGGGAGCGCCCCCGAGGACGCCGAGGTCGTCGACGTACGGGGCCACTGGCTGGTCCCGGGCTTCGTCGACATCCACAACCACGGCGGCGGCGGCGCGTCCTTCACCTCCGGGACGGTCGACGAGGTCCTGAACGGCGTCCGCACCCACCGCCGGCACGGCACGACCACCCTGGTGGCGTCGACCGTCACGGTCGACATGGACTTCCTGGCCCAGCGGGCGGGCCTGCTCTCCGAGCTGGCCGAGCAGGGCGAGATCGCCGGCATCCACTTCGAGGGGCCGTTCATCTCACCGTGCCGCAAGGGCGCGCACTCCGAGGAGCTGCTGCGCGACCCGGATCCGGCGGAGGTGCGCAAGCTGATCGACGCGGCGCGCGGCAAGGCGAAGATGGTGACCCTGGCGACCGAACTGCCGGGCGGCATCGACTCCGTACGGCTGCTCGCGGAGCAGGGGGTGATCGCGGCGATCGGGCACACGGACGCGACGTACGAGCAGACGGTGGAGGCCATCGAGGCGGGCGCGACCGTCGCGACCCACCTCTACAACGCGATGCCCACGCTCGGCCACCGCTCCCCCGGCCCGATCGCCGCCCTCCTCGAGGACGAGCGCGTCACGGTCGAGCTCATCAACGACGGCACGCATCTCCACCCGGCCTCCCTGAAGCTGGCGTTCCATCACGCGGGCGCCGACCGTGTGGCGTTCATCACGGACGCGATGGACGCGGCCGGCATCGGCGACGGGCGGTACATGCTCGGCCCGCTGGAGGTGGACGTGACGGAGGGCGTGGCGCGTCTCGTCGAAGGCGGCTCGATCGCGGGCTCCACCCTGACCCTGGACCGCGCGTTCAAGCGGGCGGTGACGCTCGACGGGCTGCCGGTGGAGGACGTGGTGGCCGCGCTCTCCGCCAGCCCGGCCCGCGTACTCGGCCTGTACGACCGGATCGGCTCCCTCGACCCCGGCAAGGACGCCGACCTGGTCCTCCTTGACGCCGGCTTCGACCTCAAGGGTGTGATGCGCCGCGGCGAGTGGGTGGTCGATCCCCAACTGGGCTGAGACGTCCCGCACTCGGAGAGACGGTGGCCGGCTGCAGGCCCTAGGCCAACCACCGTCTCTTTGGCATGATCGAGCCTCCGGAAACCACACGGCAGAAAGCGCATTTCGGGGGAGGTCGGCCCGGGTGATCCTGACGGTCACGCTGAACACCGCTCTCGACATCACCTATCGGGTACGGGCACTTCGGCCGCACGCGTCCCACCGGGTCTCCGACGTGACGGAACGGCCCGGTGGCAAGGGGCTGAACGTGGCCCGCGTGCTGGCCGCGCTCGGGCACGAGGTGACGGTCACCGGCTTCGTGGGCGGCGCCACCGGGCGCGTCGTCCAGGAGCGACTCACCGGCATCCCCGGGGTGGTGGACGCGCTCGTCCCCGTCGCCGGTGCGACCCGGCGCACGATCGCCGTCGTCGACGAGCTCACCGGAGACACGACCCAGCTGAACGAGCCGGGGCCGGTCATAGCGCCCCTCGAGTGGTCCGCCTTCCAGGAGGCGTACGAGGATCTGGTCGCGTCCGCGTCCGCGGTGGCCCTGTGCGGCAGCCTGCCGCCGGGGGTGCCGGTCGGGGCGTACGCGGGGCTCGTCCGCACGGCGCGCGCCGCGCAGGTGCCCGTCCTCCTCGACACGAGCGGCGAGCCGCTGCGCCGCGGGGTCGCAGCCCGGCCGGACCTCATCAAGCCCAACGCCGACGAACTCGCCGAACTCACCGGCTCCCACGAGCCGCTTCGCGCCACCCAGGACGCCCGCCGGCGCGGCGCATCGGCCGTCGTCGCCTCGCTGGGCGCCCAGGGCCTCCTCGCGGCGACCGCGGAGGGACGCTGGCGCGCCACCCCGCCCGCCCGCGTCCACGGCAATCCGGCGGGCGCCGGCGACTCGGCGGTCGCGGGCCTGCTGTCCGGCCTGGTCGAGCACCTGCCGTGGCAGGACCGGCTGGCCCGCGCGGCCGCCCTGTCCGCGGCGACGGTCCTGGCCCCCACGGCGGGCGACTTCGACCGGTCGGCGTACGAGGAGCTGGTGGGCCGGATAGCGGTGACCGGGGAGGTCACCGCGGCCTGAGCCCTGTGCCCCCGCTACTTCTCGACCTGCCCCTGCTTCAGCCACAGCTGGTCCAGCAGGACGTTGCAGCTGTCGCCGTCCTGGCAGGAGAGGCTGATCGTGTTGGTGCCCTTGGTGAGGGTGGGCCACGCGAACGTGGTCGTCCAGCCCTTCGCGAAGTCGTCCTTGGCGGCCTTGGCGTAGTTCTTCATGCTCAGCTTGGTGCCGAACGTCTTGCCGTTGATCGTGAGCGTCATCTTCCCGTCCTCACCCGCGGCGCTGTAGTGCGCGAAGAGGGTGTAGGTGCCGTCCTCGGGGATGCCGTTCACGGTCCAGGTGACCGTGGCGCCGGTGGTGTTGAGGCCCGTCACGTAGATGCCGCCGTCGGCCTGGGCGCCCTTGACGTCGGACGCGAGCGTGGCGCCCCCGTCC
The DNA here is from genome assembly GCF_040782645.1 of Streptomyces sp. HUAS ZL42. Taxonomy (GTDB): domain Bacteria; phylum Actinomycetota; class Actinomycetes; order Streptomycetales; family Streptomycetaceae; genus Streptomyces. The sequence goes on along the minus strand of NZ_CP160403.1, from coordinate 5,254,234 downwards.
AGCCGGAGCGCCTTCGCGTCGATCGGCGGCAGCTCCGCCGCGCCGGAGGCGCTGCTGCTCGCCTCGGGCTTGCTCGGCGAGGCGCTCTGCGACGCGGCCGGCGACGAGGCGGCGTCGGAGCCCGCCTTGTCGTTCGAGTCGCCGTTCATCATGGCGACGCCGATGCCGATCACGACCGCGGCGACCACCGCGATCGCGCCGATCAGCAGACCCTTGGTGTTGGGGCCACGGCCACCGCCGCCCCCGCCCTCGCCGTACGCCCGCTGCTGGGTGGTCGGCGCGCCGCCGGGGAACGTCTCGGGTGCGGCGTAGTGCGCGTTCGGCTGGCCGTACGCACCCTGCTGGGGCATGGTCGGCTGGGTCTGGCCGTACTGCGCGGTCGGCTGCTGGCCGGGGGCGGCGCCCTGCCCGTACTGCCGCTCGCCGACCGCCCGCACCCGGCTGACCGAGTTCGGGTAGCCGTAACCACCGGACGGCGGCTGTGCTCCGTTGGCCTGTCCGTCGGCGTAGAGGTAGCCGAACGGGTCGTCGTCCTCCGGCGTGCTCGCGCCGTTGTTGCCGGGCGTCATACCTTCGAACTCCTCAACAGGTGCGGGGCGGATGCGGTACGGGTGTGTGTACGTGTGGCAAAGGGCGAGCCTACCCGCTCCGTCTGCCCCGAACGGGTGACTCACGCCGCATCACCTTGATGACCGCCCTGCTGACCTGCGGTTCACCCCGCACGCCTGTGCTGTTTGGGACGAGATCGTTTCTCGACGTACATCCGTTCGTCAGCTGACTTCAGAACCTCGTCCGCCGTCATGCCGCAGTGGGCCCAGCCGATACCGAAGCTGGCGCCGACGCGCACGGCCCGGCCCTCGGCCCGGATCGGCTGGATGATCTCGTTGCGCAGGCGTACGGCCAGGTCCTGGGCGTCGGCCCGGCCGAGTCCGTCGGCGAGGATCACGAACTCGTCGCCGCCGAGCCTGGCCACGGTGTCGCCGTCGCGCACGCCGCGCGACAGCCGCCGGGCGACCTCGATGAGGACCGCGTCGCCCGCGTTGTGCCCGAACCGGTCGTTGATCGACTTGAAGCCGTCGAGGTCGCAGAAGAGGACCGCGAGCCCCTTGGTGCCGTCGTCCCGGCCGTCCTCCGGGGCGACGGTGTGCACATGGTGGTCGAAGGCGTCGTACGCCGCCGTGGCGGGCCGGAAGTCGAAACCGTGGCCGTTGGCGTCGTAGACCGCCGGGTGGCCGTAGGAGGCGTCCTGCGAGTCGTACGAGTCGAGCGCGGGGTGAGCCGACTGCGCGCGTTGACACAGGCGCGAGGAGAGGCGGGAGCGCAGCTCGGCGGAGTTGGGCAGGCCGGTCAGCGAGTCGTGGGAGGCGCGGTGGGCGAGCTGCAGCTCGCGGCGCTTGCGCTCCTCGATGTCCTCGACGTGGGTGAGCAGGAAGCGGGGGCCGTCGGCGGCGTCGGCGACGACGGAGTTGCGCAGGGACACCCACACATAGCTGCCGTCGCGGCGCCCGAGGCGCAGTTCGGCCCGCCCGCCCTCGGCCGAGGTTCTCAGCAGCGTGCCTATGTCCTCCGGGTGCACGAGGTCGGAGAACGAGTAGCGGCGCATCGCGGAGGCGGGGCGGCCGAGCAGGCGGCACAGGGCGTCGTTGGTGCGCAGGATCCGGCCGTGCTGGTCGCCGCCCATCTCGGCGATGGCCATGCCGGAGGGGGCGTACTCGAACGCCTGCCGGAAGCTTTCCTCGCTGGCGCGAAGGGCCTGCTGCTCGCGTTCGAGGCGGACCAGCGCGCGCTGCATGTTCGCACGTAGACGCGCGTTGCTGATCGCGATGGCTGCCTGGAACGCGTACATCTGGAGCGCCTCGCGCCCCCACGCTCCCGGCAGCCGCCCGTTGCGCGGCCGGTCCACGGACAGCACGCCGATCAGCTCGCCGCACGAACCGCCGGGCACGGAGGGTGTGTACATCGGGGCGAAGAGCCGGTCCGACGGATGCCACTCGTCCTCGAAGCGGGGTGCGGGCCCGTCGGTGTACCACTGCGGGACGTCGTCGTCGTCGAGGACCCAGCCCTCGGTGTGCGGGATGAAGACCAGGTCGCCCCAGTTCTCGCCCATGCCGAGCCGGCGCTCCCACGACTCGCGTGAGCCCACGCGGCCGGTGATCAGGGCCTCGGCGGCCGGATTGCCGGCGAAGGCGGCCACGACGAGGTCACCGTCGGGGCGGACGAGGTTGACGCACGCCAGCTCGTAGCCGAGCGCGGTCACCACGCCGTCCGCCACGGTCTGCAGTGTGTCCGCCAGGCTGCGTGCCGTGTTCATGTCGGCCATGACCTGGTGCAGCTGTCGCAGGGACGCAAGACGGACATAGGGCTCCGACTCGGTCTCCATGCTCGCCCTCCCCCCGAGACTTCGCAGCGAATCAAGGGTTGTCTTCGGCGCTACTTTCGGTGTGATGCCGTTACTACGTCCCCGCCACTGAATCACAGCGCGCTGCCCACTCGGTACACAGGGTCAACAATTCCCGGCCCTTGTGACTCAAGTCACAGGAAAACGTGAACAATTGAGTGGGGTTTCTGCTTTTTTCCTGTGTGTTTACCGAGCGCAAACTTTGTGGGTGTGTGGCCATCATGCACGACCGCCCGCCCGGTCGGTCCGGAGTCGTAGGACCCGGCTCGGGCGGAGGTCCGATGCGGCACACGGAAGGCGGACACTAGCGTTTCGGGCGTGCCGAAGACACCCCCTGCCCCGTCCCCCACGCTCCCCACAACCGTGTCCGGGCATGCTGAGGGCGTGAGCAACGACGAGTTCCGCGCCGCCATGTCGCGGCTGGCCGACGGCGTGGTCCTGGTGACCGCGCAGGAGCCGCCGCTCGACCCGGACGACCCGCGGGCCCCGGCCGGCGAGGACGTCGGCATGACGGCGACGGCCTTCCTGTCCGTGTCCCTGGACCCGCCGCTGGTGCTGGTCAGCCTGCGTGAGGGCTCCCGGATGGACGACCTGCTCGCCGAGCAGCCCCTGTGGGCGGTCTCCGTCCTCTCCGAGCACCAGCGGCAGATCGCCGGCCGCTTCGCGATGAAGGGCCGCATCAGCGACCGGCTGCTCTTCGCCGACCTCCCGTACGTCCGGGGCCGGGTCACCGGGGCCCCGTTGGTGGACGGCGCCCTCGCCACCCTGGAGTGCCGCACCGAGCAGCGGGTGACGGCGGGCGACCACACGCTGGTGATCGGGCGCGTGCTGACCGCGCGGGTGCCGAACGCGGAGGGCGGGCCGCTGGTGTATTTCCGGGGCCGGTACCGGCAGTTGGGATAATTCCTCGTCCGTACGGACTTTCTTCACCGCGCCGCGAGGAAATAGCACCCCGGAATTCGACGCGGCGACAGGTCAACGGTCCGCGCCGACCAGGAACACGCCGCTACGCCCAGTCCCGCCCGGACCGCCCCCGCTTGGTGTCGGAGCGCTGCTTCTTCTCACGGAGCCGGCGTTCGTTGATGCCCCGCGGGATGCGGGTCGGCCGGCGCGGCCTGGGCGGCGGGGCCGTCGCCTCGGCGAGGAGGGCGGCGAGGCGTACCGCGGCGGCCTCGCGGTTGCGCCACTGGGAGCGGTGCTCGGAGGCGCGGACGCTGACGACGCCGTCCACGAGACGGGACGCGAGCCGTTCGAGGGCCCGCTGCTTCCACACCTCGGGCAGCGCCTCGGTCCGCGCGAGGTCGAAGCGCAGCTCGACCTGGGAGTCGCTGGTGTTGACGTGCTGTCCGCCGGGACCCGACGACCGCGAGAAACGCCACATGAGCTCGGCCTCGGGAAGCGAGACGGAGCCACGGATGACGTAAGGACCGGACATGCCGTCCATGGTCGCGCGTCTGTCCGGTCCACGTCACCCGAATATCCGAGGGCGTGTCCCTCCCCCGGAGTCACTTGGTAAAGAGAGTAAAGACACCTGGAACCTTTGATACCTCTCTCGGCGTTCATACGGGTAGCTGTAGCTTCTTGCCGTACCGCAACGAGGGAAGGGACTCCCAACAATGGCTGTAAGCCTGTCCAAGGGTGGCAACGTCTCGCTCACCAAGGAGGCTCCGGGCCTGACCGCCGTCACCGTGGGTCTCGGCTGGGACGTCCGCACCACCACCGGCACGGACTTCGACCTCGACGCCTCCGCGATCGCGGTCAACACCCAGGGCAAGGTCTACTCCGACGCCCACTTCGTCTTCTTCAACAACAAGCAGACCCCGGACAACACGATCGTCCACACCGGCGACAACCGCACCGGTGAGGGCGCGGGCGACGACGAGGCGATCAACGTCAACCTGGCGGCCCTCCCGGCCGACATCGACAAGATCGTCTTCCCGGTCTCGATCTACGACGCCGAGAACCGTTCGCAGAACTTCGGCCAGGTCCGCAACGCCTACATCCGCATCGTCAACCAGGCCGGCGGCGCGGAGATCGCCCGCTACGACCTGTCGGAGGACGCGGCGACGGAGACGGCGATGGTCTTCGGCGAGCTGTACCGCAACGGCGCCGAGTGGAAGTTCCGCGCGGTCGGCCAGGGCTACGCCTCGGGCCTGGTCGGCATCGCCCAGGACTTCGGCGTCAACGTCTGACACACCTGAACCCGAACGCCTTCTGCCCCGCGCCAGGCCCGCCCTGGCACGGGGCAGTTCGGCGTCAGGGGCGGATCCGCCACAGCACACTCCTCCCGGACGGCCCGTACGACAAGGCCGAGCATGCCGCCGACATGCTCGCTGCTGCGCTTCACCATGGACGGGAGTGCGGTCCGCATCACTTACCTGCTCGCTCCCGAGCGGCGGATCGCCGACATCGAGGGCGGCGACGCCGTGCCGCCCCTTCCGCTGCTCACCCGGCTTGCCGAGGCGCTGGACGCGTCGCTGACGATCGACCTGGACGGCGACAGTTCGGTCCTCGCCTTCACCGCCCACGACAATCAGCGACCGGACGACGCAACACCGGGCGGGCATTCCCCGGTCGCCTGAGTCCGGCCCTCGAACGCCTCCGCGGCCTGCCACCTCGGCGCCCGCGGCTAACCTGCGCCCATGATCCTCGCCCCCCTCACCCTCACCCCCGACCACGGCATCCCCGCACCCCTCCTCACCGAACAGGAGCTCGCCGAAGCGCCGGAGCCGATCCGGCCGCCCGATCTGGCCCGGCTCCTCGACGAGTTGGACGAGGCCTGACCACCGTGGAGTGGGCGACCCTCGCCGCGACCGGCCTCGGCGCACTCGTCGGCGTCGGTTCCACCCTGCTCGCCGACCGGATGCGCTGGCGCCGTGACCTCGCGGAGCGGAACAGGCAGGAACGCAAGGCGATATACGTGACCTGCCTGACCAAGTACCGGCAGGCGTACGAGGACATGTACGCGGCCTCGGCCCGGCCCCCGGAGGGAACGGGCCGGGACGCCTCCGTACGTGAGGCCTTCCGCGCCTCCGGCTGCGACGAGGTCCGCGAGTCCGCGCTGATCTGCGCCCCGCGGGAGCTGTCCGACCTGCTCGAGGCCGTCTACGCGACCCTGCGGGAACTGCTGGAGGTGCTGGCCGCGGGCGACCCTCCGCTCGACTCACCCGAGTTCCAGGAGCACCGCCTCCGTCACGGCCGAGCCGTCTGGGCCGCGCGCGCCGCGATGCGCCGCGATCTCGATCTCGACCTCGGCACCGACCGCCGGGTGTGACGAATCGTGCGTCAACTCCGCTGGATTCGATGTGGAGTTGAGCCACCCCACCCCGTCCGTATAACGGATCTCATGTAACGACTTTCGGATACAAACACGTAAAATCTTGACTGCGCTCTGTCAAAAAGGCCGGTCGGAGTGCCACCCTCTCCTCGCTCGCCGCAACTCTGTACCCCACCTGTGCCTCAACCATGAGGCCAGTCCTGCGCCTCGAACCCCGAGGTCAGTGATGAAGGAGATCGAGTGAGACTGCAGTCCCGCGCCACCCGCACCTCCCGCAAGACCACCCTGCGCGCCGCCGCCCTGATCGGCTCCGCGGCGATGGTCGTCCTGGCGATGCAGAACGGGCCCGCCACCGCGGCACCCGAGCAGACGACCGGCGCCACCGCCCTCCCCCTCAGCGCCTCGGCCCGCGCAGCCGCCATCGCGTCGGCCCAGGAGTCCGCCGGCTCCACCGCCCGCGAACTCGGCCTGGGTGCCCAGGAGAAGCTCGTCGTCCGTGATGTGATCAAGGACGCCGACGGCACCGTGCACACCCGCTACGAGCGCACCTACGCCGGTCTGCCCGTCCTCGGCGGCGACCTGGTCACACACGCCCGCAAGAGCGGCTCCCTCAAGGGCGTCAGCAAGGCGACGACCGCCCGGATATCCGTGGCGTCCACCGACGCCGCGATATCCGCCGCCACCGCGAAGAAGACGGCACTGCAGGCCGCAGGCGAGGGCACCTCCGCCACCGCGCGCAAGGTGATCTGGGCCGCCGGCGCCAAGCCCGTCCTCGCCTACGAGTCCGTCGTCAAGGGTCTGCAGCACGACGGCACCCCGAGCGAACTGCACGTCGTCACGGACGCCGGCACCGGCAAGGAGCTCTACTCCTACGAGGCCATCGACACCGGCACGGGCACCGCCCAGTACAGCGGCTCGGTCCCGCTGGGCACCACCGCCTCGGCCTCCGGCGGGTACGACCTGATCGACGGCGGACGCGGCGGCCACAAGACGTACGACCTGAACGGCGGCACCTCCGGCACCGGCACCCTCTTCCACGACGCCGACGACGCCTGGGGCGACGGCACCCCGGCCAACCGCCAGACCGCCGCCGTCGACGCCGCCTACGGCGCCGCCGTCACCTGGGACTTCTACAAGAGCGCGTTCAACCGGAACGGCATCCGCGGCGACGGCCAGGCGGCCTACTCCCGCGTCCACTACGGCAACGCGTACGTCAACGCCTTCTGGTCCGACCAGTGCTTCTGCATGACGTACGGCGACGGCGAGGGCAACCTGAAGCCCCTCACCTCGCTCGACGTGGCCGGCCACGAGATGAGCCACGGGCTGACCGCCGCCACGGCCGGCCTGAAGTACAGCCGGGAGTCCGGCGGCCTGAACGAGGCGACGTCCGACATCTTCGGCACCTCGGTGGAGTTCTTCGCCAACAACTCCGCCGACCCGGGTGACTACCTCATCGGTGAGAAGATCGACATCTTCGGCACCGGCAAGCCGCTGCGCTACATGGACCAGCCCAGCAAGGACGGCAACTCCGCCGACTACTGGTCCCGTTCGGTCGGCCGCCTCGACGTGCACTACTCGTCGGGCGTCGCCAACCACTTCTTCTACCTGCTCAGCGAGGGCAGCGGCGCGAAGACCGTCAACGGGGTCTCCTACAACTCCCCGACCTACGACGGCTCCACGGTCACCGGCATCGGCCGCACCAAGGCCTACCAGATCTGGTACAAGGCCCTGACGACGTACTTCACCTCCTCGACCGACTACGCGGCCGCCCGCACCGGCACCCTGCAGGCGGCGAGCGACCTGTACGGGGCGGGCAGCGCGGAGTACCAGGCGGTGGCGGCCGCCTGGAAGGCCGTGAACGTCAACTGACGCCGCAGGGAGCCGGACCGCCCGTCACGGGTGGTCCGGCTTCCCGTCGCCGTACAGCCAGTCCTCCCAGATCCCGTCGAAGTCCACGTCCGGCGCCTGCTCCTCGACGAACTCGGTGAAGTCGTCGGTGTCGGCGTTGCCGTGCCGGTGGGCGGCCGCCCAGCCCTGGACGATGTCGTAGAAGGTGTCGTCGCCGACGGCCTGGCGGATCTTGTGCAGAACCATCGCGCCGCGCTGGTAGACGGGGTTGCCGGAGATGTGCGCGGCGCTCGTCGGCTCCGCGGGCGGGAAGTCCCAGAGGTCCTCGTAGCTGTCCTCGCCGTGGTCGTAGAGCTCGTCGAAGGTCTTCTGGGCGCTGTCGCCGCCGTTGTCCTCCTGCCACAGCCACTCCGCGTACGTCGCGAAGCTCTCGCTGAGCCACATGTCCCGCCAGGTCTTCGGTGTGACGGAGTTGCCGAACCACTGGTGGGCGATCTCGTGGACGAAGGTCTCGGTGTCCGGGGCGCCGGGGAAGACGGGGCGGTTCTGGGTCTCCAGGGCGTAGCCGGAGTCCTCGGGGCGGTCCACGATCGCGCCGGTGGAGGAGAACGGGTACGGGCCGAAGTTGTACTCCGCCCACTCCATGATCTCGGGCAGCCGGGCGAGAACCCTGCGGCTGTTCTCCGTCTGGGCCGGGTCGACGGCGACGTACGCGGGCAGACCCGTCTCGCCGGCGGTGGAGCGGGTGACCGTGTAGCGGCCGACGGCGAGCGTGGCGACGTAGCTCGCCATGGGTTCGGCGGTGTGCCAGACGAACGTCGTGCGGCCGCCGCTGCTCTTCGCGCTCTTCAACTCCCCGTTGGAGACGGCCTGCAGCCCCTTCGGGACGGTCACCGCGATGTCGTACGACGCCTTGTCGGAGGGGTGGTGGTTTCCGGGGAACCAGGCCATGGAACCGGTCGGCTCGCCGAGGGCCAGCGCGCCGTCGGCGGTGGGCAGCCAGCCCTCCTTCGAGGCGTCGGCGTCGGTGATGGTCTGCGGGTTGCCGGAGTACCGGACGATCACGCGGAAGGTCTCGCCCTTGTCGAGTTCGGCGCGGGGGCGGACGGTCAGCTCCTGGCCGTCGCGGCTGAAGCGGGCTTCCTTGCCCTCGACGCCGACCGATGCGACGTCCAGGCCCTTCAGGTCCAGGTCGAAGGCGGAGAGGTCCTCGGTGGCGCGCGCGGTGAGCGTGGCCGTCCCCGTGAGGCGGTGGGCGCCGCCGGGGTCGTAGGCGAGCTTCAGGTCGTAGTGCGTGACGTCGTACCCGCCGTTGCCCGCCTTCGGGAAGTACGGGTCTCCGACGCCGGAGTCGCCGGACGTGCCGCCGGCGTCGCCGGTACAGGCGGTCAGGGCTACGGCAATGAGGACGGCCGGGACAAGGCGCGGTAAACGGGACACGTCGGAGATCCTATTCGGGGCATGACACCATCACCTCGTGCTCGACATCGGTTACGCCCTCTCCAACCGCTTCCCCGACCCCCCGCAGACCGACTACCGCCGCGCGGACGTCCACGCCCTGCGCCACGATCTGTTCTGCGGTGACGTCTACCTCGCCGACACCAAGGCGGACCGGGAGCTGTCCACAGCCTGGGGATGGGTGCCGGTGCTCGACTTCGCGTGGGCGCTGTGCGACATCGTGGAACGCATCGACCAGGACCCCGCCGGTTCGCGCGCCTCCCGCCCGCAGCGCGCGGAACTGGACTTCACCGAGTCCACCGACCGCATGCTGTTCGAGCGCCGCTTCGGGTGGGTGGACATCGAGTCGGACTGGATGCCGGCGGAGGAGCCCCCGCTCACCTTCTCTCACGCCGAACTCCGCCGGGAGGCCCGGGACTTCCTGAACGACCTGATCGCCGATCTGGTCGACCTGCACGAGGACCTGGGCGAGAACCCGGCGATCTGGACGCTGCAGGCACGCTTCCCACGCGTGGCATGAACACCCGGCCGGAAGCCGGCCGTGGCGGCGCCGCCGCGCTCACCCCTCCACTCTGATCCCCATCTCCGCCGCCAGCGCCGGCGCAAGATCCAGCAGCTGCCCCGCGCTGATCACCGCCCCGGCCAGCCGGTCCACCCCCTGCGCGATCTCCAGCGAAGCGGCCCCGCGCAGATCCACGTCCGTCAGGGTCGCCGCGCTCAGATCCGCCCCCTTGAGGACGCAGTCCACGAACTCCACCCGCTCCAGACGGGCGCCCCCGAAGTCCGGCTCGACCAGGACACAGCTCTCGAAGACGACATCCCTGACCTTCGCCCCGCGCAGATTCAGGTAGTCGATCTTGCCGCCGCGGACCAGCACCCGCTCCAGGACGGCGCCGTGCAGCTGCACCCCGCCCAGGCGGGCGTCGACCAGCTCGACGTCACGCAGCGTCGACTCGGCGAGGTCCGTGCCGACACCCCGTATGCCGGTGAGGACCGAGTCGAGGATCCGCGCGTGGTGCAGCCGCGTCTCGTCCAGCGCACACTCCGTCAGCGCGCAGTCCATGAAGCGGGCACCCCCGCCGTCCTGCCCGGCGAAGTCCTCCTCCCGGAACTCCAGCCCGTCATAGTCCCCGTCCGGCTCCAGCTCGCCTCCCCCGAACCGCTCCAGCGCCGGCAGCCGCACCTCCGGCCGCCGCGCCCCCTTCACTCCGCCCCCACCGGTCCCGCCCGACGCTCTCCTCGCCATGCCCCCATGCTGCACCCCGCCACTGACAATCGGCGTGACCTGCGAAGACGTCCCCGCTGTCACATTCCGGGACCCCAAACGGTCCTACTCACAGGAAGGCGACCCCAACCGGAGGGAGACCCCCAGCCATGCACCGCATCACCGTCATCGGCGGCGGCTTCGCCGGCCTCACCGCGGCGATCACCGCGGCCGAGGCGGGCGCCAAGGTCACCGTGCACGAAGCCCACCACACCCTCGGGGGCCGGGCCCGGACCGCCGAAGGCCCCTACCGGACGAACGAGGGCCCGCACGCCCTCTACAACGGCGGCCCGCACTGGACCTGGCTCGCACAGCGCGACCTCATCGGCCCGCTCGCCCCGCTGCCACCCCTGGAGGCGGCCCGGCTCAGGCTCCGCCACAAGGGCGTCCTGCGCCGCACGCCGCCCTTCGCGATGCTCAAGCTGCTGCGCCGTACCGCACAGCAGGCACCCGTCGACGTCGACTTCATGACCTGGGCCACGCGGCAGGCCGGCGAGGAAGCCGCCCGCGCCGCCGCCCACTACTCCGCCGTCGCCCTCTTCCACCACGACCCCGGCGTCCTGTCCGCCGCGTTCGTGCAGGAGCGGCTGCGCCGCGCCACCAAGCTCCCGCCGGAGGCGCACTACCCCCGCGGCGGCTGGGCGAGCGTCATCGACCGGATGGCCGCACGCGCGTGGAACCTCGGCGTGCGCATGGAGACCCTGTCCCGTGTCGACACGCTCCCGACCGACACCCCCGTGATCGTCGCCACCTCCCTCGACGCCGCCCGCCGCCTCCTCGACGACGACTCCCTCACCTGGACCAGCGGCCGCACGGCGCTCATCGACCTCGCCCTGCGGACACGGCGCGGGGACGCCTTCGCCGTCTCCGACCTGGACTCCCCCGGCTGGCTCGAACGGTTCACCGCGCAGGACCGCACCCTCGCACCCGCGGGCGAACAGCTCATCCAGGGGCAGATCCCGATCGCCCCGCACGAGTCCCGCGCCGACGGCATCGCCCGCGCCGAACAACTCCTCGACCTCGCCTTCGACGGCTGGCGCGACCGCGTCACCTGGCGGCGCGAATCCACCGCCAACGGCCGCACCGGCGCCGTCGACCTGCCCGGCACCAGCTGGCGCGACCGCCCGGCCGTCGACCGCGGCGACGGCGTCTACCTCGCGGGCGACCAGGTGGCGGCACCCGGCGTCCTCTCCGAGGTGTCCTTCAACAGCGCGCTCACCGCGGTGTCCCTGGCGCTCGGCCGGCACACGCTTGACCTCAAGCATGCTTGAGGTTGAAGGGTGGGGTTTCACGACGGACATCGAACCGCACGGACACCAGACCGTACGGACATCGAACTGGGGGACCACCATGCACGCCATCCGCCTGCACGCCTTCGGCCCGGCCGAGAACCTGACCTACGAACAGGTCGACGACCCCTTGCCCGGCCCCGGCCAGGTCCGTATCGCCGTCGCCGCGGCCGGCGTCCACCTCCTGGACACCGCCCTGCGCGAAGGCCTGCAGGGACCCCTGCCCGAACCGCCGGCCCTGCCCACCATCCCCGGCCGCGAGGTCGCCGGAGTCGTCGAATCCCTCGGCGAGGGCGTCGCCGACCTGTGGCTCGGCAAGCGCGTCGTCGCCCACCTCGGCTTCGCCCCCGGCGGCTACGCCGAACTGGCCGTCACCGAGGTCGAACGCGTCCACGAGATCCCGGCGAACCTCGACCCCGCCCAGGCCGTCGCCATGATCGGCACAGGCCGTACGGCGATGGGGATCCTGCAGTTCACCGAGCTCGGCCCGGACTCCGTGGCCGTGATCCCGGCGGCCGCGGGCGGCATCGGCACCCTCCTCGTGCAGTACGCCAAACACGCCGGCGCCACCGTCATCGGTCTCGCCGGCGGCCCCGACAAGACAGCCCGCGTCCAGGCCAACGGCGCCGACCTCGCCATCGACTACAACGACCCCTCCTGGCCCGGCAAGATCCGCGCCTACCTCGGCGGACGCCGGGCCACCGTCGTCTTCGACGGCGTCGGCGGCGACGTCGCCCGCGAGGCCGTCGCCCTCCTCGGACCGGGCGGGCAGCACCTCGTGTTCGGCTGGTCGGCGGAAGGCATCCGCGACGGCAGCGGCTACCTCGTCGAGGGCCTCTCCGAACAGGTCCTGGGCCCCGTGATGCTGCAGAAGGCGGGCGGCCCCAACGCCGTACGCACCCTCGAACTGCGCGCCCTCGCCGAGGCCGCCGCGGGCCGCCTCACCCCGGCCGTGCAGCGCTTCCCGCTCGCCGAGGCGGCCGCCGCACACCGGGCCCTGGAGACCCGCGGGACGACGGGAAAGGTGGTGCTGGAGCCATGACCGGAAAGGCGATCCCGAAGATGCGATACGCCCTGTTTCATGGTCTTCTGACCACGTGACCGTCACCCGGACAGGTGAAACCTCCACCGGCGCCGATCCCCGCCGCTGGTGGGGCCTGGTGATCATCGCGCTCGCCCAGCTCATGGTCGTACTCGACGCGACGATCGTGAACATCGCGCTCCCCTCCGCACAGCGCGATCTGGGCATGTCCGACGGCAACCGCCAGTGGGTCATCACCGCCTACACCCTGGCCTTCGGCGGCCTCCTCCTGCTCGGCGGCCGCATCGCCGACCTGGTCGGCCGCAAACGCACGTTCGTCATCGGGCTCATCGGCTTCGCCGCCGCCTCCGCACTCGGCGGCGCCGCCGTCACCCCCGGCATGCTCTTCGGCGCCCGCGCCCTCCAGGGCGCCTTCGCCGCCCTACTGGCCCCCTCCGCACTCAGCCTGCTCACCACGACCTTCACCGACCCCAAGGAACGCGGAAAGGCCTTCGGCATCTACGGCGCCCTCGCCGGCAGCGGCGCCGCGATCGGCTTCATCCTCGGCGGCCTCATCACCGAATACCTGGGCTGGCGCTGGTGCCTCTACGTCAACGTCCCCATCGCGATCGTCGCCGTCTTCGGCGCGCTCGCCCTGCTCCACGCGCGCCCCGGCCACCCCGGCGCCCGCCTGGACGTACCCGGCGTACTCCTCGGCTGCGGCGGACTCGTCGCCATCGTCTACGGCTTCAGCGAGGCCGAACCCCGCGGCTGGACCGACGGGCTCGTGCTCACCCTGTTCGCGGTGGGCATCGCCCTCCTCACGGCCTTCGTGTGGTGGCAGACCAGGGCACCCGTCCCCCTGCTCCCCCTGCACGTCATCAAGGACCGCAACCGCGCCGGCTGCTTCCTGACCATGGCGCTCGCCATCGTCGGCATGTTCGGCCTGTTCCTGTTCATGACCTACTACCTGCAGGTCATCCTCCGGTACTCGCCCGTCAAGACAGGCCTGGCCTTCCTGCCGCTGACCGCCTCGATCATCACCGGCTCAACCCAGATCTCGGCCCGGCTGCTGCCCCGCGTCGGACCCCGCATGCTGATGGTCCCCGGCATGATCCTCGCCGCGAGCGGCATGCTGATCCTCACCCGGATGAGAGTGGACTCCTCCTACGCCACCGAGATCCTGCCCGCCCTGATCCTGATGGGCCTCGGCATGGGCCTGACCTTCATGCCCGTGTTCTCCACCGCGACCGCCGGAGTCGCACCCCAGGACTCCGGCGTCACCTCCGCGACCCTGAACACCTCACAGCAGGTCGGCGGCTCCATCGGCACCGCACTTCTCAACACGATCGCCACCACCAGCAGCACCACCTACATCACCGCACACCTGACCGCCGACCCAGCCCGCAACGCGCAGATCACGGCGGAAGGCACCGTGCACGGCTACACCGTCGCCATCTGGTGGGCGGCCGGCATCATGCTGCTGGCAGGCCTCATCGCAGGCCTCATGGTGACGTCGAAACCGCCACGCGGAGCCCCGGCGGACGAGCCGCTTCCGGAAACGGTGGCCTGAGCACGGCCCGCACTTCGTCCCTCAGTGACGACCGGCCACCCGGTCCGCCAGCCGGGCTCTGAGAGCGGCCAGTGTCTCCTTCGGATTCCATGCCTCCCCACGCCCCCGGGTCAATGGATGACAGGCAAACCCGATCAACAGCGACACGAAATGACCGAAGTCCGTGAACGTCCGCCCCACAACCAGCGGAACCCCGTAGACGAGCAGCACCCCCGCCAGATACCAGAACCGCCACGGCCGCGCGATGCGATACACCAGCACCCCCACCACCCCCGCGAGCGCATAACTCACCCCGATGTCCTGCGTGCCCGCCGTCGAAGCCGGAGCCCTCCCGTCCCACATCGCAAGGAGTACGGCACTCTCACTGATCAGCGTCGCCAGCACATGCGCGGTCACACACACCACCAGCCAGCGCAACGTCCCCAGCCAACGCTCCGCCTGCGCGTGGAACACGCTGTACAGAAAGACGTACGGCAGCCAGATCCCGCCGTCGATCAGCAACGCACTCGCGAACAGAACCCGCACCGGGTTCTCCGACAACCCCTCGATGTTCGTCGACCGCTCCCGCAGGAACTCCCTCTCGAACTCCGGCGACATGTGATGCACCGCAACCGTGGTGACGAACAGCATCGCCAGCCAGACATACGTACCGGGGGCGCTGCGGACGTACCTCACCACCATGCCCGGGTGCCGGTTGATTCGCATGAGGCGATTCACGCACGCAAGTATGGTCCGGTATGTGATCGACATCCCGGCCGAGTTGGCGGCGTCACAGGAGAAGTACAACGGCGAGGCGGGGCGATCCTTCGTCGCCGGGCTCCCGGAACTGACGGCGGACTTGCTGAACCGCTGGGAACTGCGCCTGGACGGGACCCCCATGCACGGCGTCACCGCCCTGGTCGTGCCCGTCACCCGCGCCGACGGCACCCCGGCCGTCCTCAAGCTCCAGCTCCTCGACGACGAGAGCGCGGGCGAGCCGGTCGCGCTGCGCGTGTGGGACGGCGACGGAGCGGTACGGCTGCTGGCGCACGAAGAGGCGACGGGAACCATGCTCCTCGAACGCCTCGACCCGACCCGGATGCTGTCCGGGATGGCGGACACCCATGAGGCCGTCCTGATCACCGCCCGCCTGCTCGCCCACCTGACGTCCACACCGGCACCCGCCGGGATGCGACGGCTCGGCGACATCGCCCGGGCCATGCTCGAACAGACCCCCCGGGCGCTGGAGCACATCCCGGACCCCGAGGCCCGCCGCCTGATCGCCGACTGCGCCGCCGCCGTACGCGAAGTCGTTGCGGAGCCGGGCGACCGCCTCCTCCACTGGGACCTCCACTACGACAACGTCCTCGCCTCCCGTCGCTCCCCCTGGCTCGCCATCGACCCCAAACCCCTCGCCGGCGACCCGGGCTTCGACCTGCTCCCCGCCATCCGGAACCGCTTCGACGCCGACGACATCCTCTGGCGCTTCGACGCGATGACCGGCGTCCTGGGCCTGGACCGGGCACGGGCGAGGGCCTGGTCCCTGGGCCGGGTCCTGCAGAACTGCCTGTGGGACATCGAGGACGGCCGCCCGCTCCAGGACGAACAACTGGAAATCGCACGAAAGCTGCGCGGCGCTAACCTCACCGCATGATCCGCACCGCGACCCCCGACGACATCCCCGTCATCCACACCCTGATCCGCGAACTCGCGGAGTACGAGAAAGCCCCGCAGGAAGCCAAGGCGACGGAGGAGCAACTCCACGCGGCACTGTTCGGGGAGCACCCCGCCGCCCACGCCCACATCGCGGCCGACGACACCACCGGCGAGCCCGTCGGCTTCGCACTGTGGTTCCTCAACTTCTCCACCTGGCGCGGCGTACACGGCATCTACCTCGAGGACCTCTACGTCCGCCCCGAAGCCCGAGGCGGCGGCCACGGCAAAGCCCTGCTCACGACGCTCGCCCGCATCTGCGTGGAGCGCGGCTACGAACGCCTGGAGTGGTCGGTCCTGAACTGGAACCGCCCCGCGATCGACTTCTACGAATCCCTCGGCGCCCGCCCCCAGGACGAATGGACCGTGTACCGGCTCACCGACGAAGCACTTGCGGCACTTGTTTGAATCCTTGACCCAGGGACAACACGTATGTGCTGAGCCGGCCGGAGAGGGCGCGGGCGGCCTGGGGGTATGAGGAAGCCCGGGTCAGATCGGTTCTGACCCGGGCTGGCAGAGCCCCCTGTCGGATTCGAACCGACGACCTGCTGTTTACAAGACAGCTGCTCTGGGCCGGACTGAGCTAAGGAGGCGTCGCGTACTACAACGCCGTACGCGAAGGCGGATCCACTGTACACAGCCCTGGTTTCCCCAAGCCACGAAGTTCTGCACTCCACGCGATCCCAAAACTGTGCGTAACCATCCGCGCACCCGTTCGTTGATCGGTCTGACGTGCTGTTCCGAAGATCGGATCGTCGGGGAGGGGTTCATGGGGAAGGCGACGGAGAAACCGAAGCCGACAGCGGTGAAGGGCGAGGAGGCCGAGCGCATCAAGCGCGAGGTTCTCGGCATCGGCGACCGCCGCAAGCACCACGACCGCAAGGCGACTCAACTGAAGTCCCATGCCAAGACGCCCGACACCCACCACCGCCTTTACCGGTTCCGCTTCTATCCGACGGAGGCGCAGGCCGAGCAGTTGGAGCGGACGTTCGGTGCCTGTCGGTGGGTCTACAACGAGGGGCTGGCGCTGCGGTCCGGGGCTTGGAAGCAGCACCGGGTGAATGTGGGGTTCGCGGAGACGTGCCGAGCCCTGACGGGCTGGAAGCAGGCTGAGGAGACGACATGGCTGAGGGATGTGTCATCGACCGTCCTCCAGCAGTCGCTGCGGCATCTCGACCAGGCGTACGGGCGGTTCTTCAAGGGGGAGGCGGAGTATCCGAAGCGGAAGAAGAAGGGGCGGTCGCGGGATACGGCGACCTACGTGCGTACAGGCTTCAGGTGGGTCCAGGATCCGGAGCGGCCGGGTACGGGGCTGATCACGCTTGCCAAGCAGTCTCAGCCGCTGGACATCCGGTGGTCGAGGGCACTGCCTGCCGGGATGGTTCCGGTGCGGTTGTCGGTGAGGCGGGATCGAGCCGGCCGTCACTTCCTGTCGACCCTCGTGGAGGAGCGGATGGCACCGCTGCCACCTGTCTTCGAGCCTGGGTCGCGGGCTCCGAAAGCCGTCGGGCTTGATCTGGGTCTGGCCTCGCTCGTCACCCTGGACGACGGCACGAAGCTTGATCATCCGCGGCTGCTGAAGCGGTACGCGGAGAAGCTGGCGTGGTTGCAGCGGGAGTTGCACAAGAAGGTGAAGGGGTCGAAGAACCGGAACAAGGTCAGACAGAAGATCGCGCGCCTCTACGCGCTGATCAGTGACGTCCGCAGGGACGCGCTGGACCAGTTCACCACCCACCTCGTGCGCGAGAACCAAGTGCTCGTGGTGGAGGACCTGTCCGTCGTGACTCTGCTGCGCGCGGCGCGCGGCAAGGGGAAGCGGCGCAAGGCGAAGCTGAACCAGTCCATCCTGGACGCCGCGTGGGGTGAGCTGCTGCGCCAGCTGCGCTACAAGTGCGAGTGGTACGGCCGGACGCTTGTGGTCGTCGGCCGCTTCTTCCCCTCGACCCGACGGTGCTCGGCCTGTCACGCCGTGGGGCCAAAGATGGACGTCTCGGTCCGGGAATGGACGTGCGCCGAGTGTGGCGTGCTCCATGACCGGGATGTGAATGCGGCCGCTAACCTCCGGGATGAAGGCATGCGCTTGCTGGCTGCATAGGACCAGCCGATGCGGTACGGACCGACGGGCCGTCGGCCGGAATGCCTGTGGAGCCCGCGTAAGACCGGTCGGGCACAGCTCAGCAGGGCTGTGCGTGGTCGGCGGTGGGCGATGAAGCAGGAAGCTCGAGGCAAGGCCAAAAGTGCGTTGCTCTGCCCCGTCGAAAATTTCCGCGAAGTTCACAACCCCGGGGGTACTGACAGATCAGGCAAACGCCAGGTACCGTCCAGAGCCAGTCCGCTCTCACGTGGACTACACCACGGCGGAACGTTCCGTCGTTGCACACCACCTTCCTACAACGGATCGTCCGGCACGTTCCTGCCGGTAGAAGGGGGCCCATTCACCATGGCCACTGTCTCGTTCGACAAGGCGACCCGGATCTACCCGGGTTCCACCAAGCCCGCCGTTGACGCACTCGACATCGAGATCGAGGACGGAGAGTTCCTCGTTCTGGTCGGCCCGTCCGGCTGCGGCAAGTCCACCTCGCTCCGGATGCTCGCGGGGCTCGAGGACGTGAACGCCGGCGCCATCCGCATCGGTGACCGCGACGTCACGCACCTGCCGCCGAAGGACCGGGACATCGCCATGGTGTTCCAGAACTACGCGCTCTACCCGCACATGTCCGTCGCCGACAACATGGGCTTCGCGCTCAAGATCGCCGGCGTCAACAAGGCGGAGATCCGGCAGAAGGTCGAGGAGGCCGCGAAGATCCTCGACCTGACCGAGTACCTGGACCGCAAGCCGAAGGCGCTCTCCGGTGGTCAGCGTCAGCGTGTCGCCATGGGCCGCGCCATCGTGCGTGAGCCGCAGGTGTTCCTCATGGACGAGCCGCTGTCCAACCTGGACGCGAAGCTCCGTGTGTCAACCCGTACGCAGATCGCGTCGCTGCAGCGCCGTCTCGGCATCACCACCGTCTACGTCACCCACGACCAGGTCGAGGCCATGACGATGGGCGACCGTGTGGCGGTCCTCAAGGACGGTCTGCTCCAGCAGATCGACACCCCGCGCAACATGTACGACAAGCCCGCCAACCTCTTCGTGGCCGGCTTCATCGGCTCCCCGGCGATGAACCTCGTCGAGGTCCCGATCACCGACGGCGGCGTGAAGTTCGGTAACAGCGTCGTCCCGGTCCAGCGCGAGGCGCTCGCCGGCACTACCGACAAGACGGTCACCGTCGGTGTCCGCCCCGAGCACTTCGACGTGGCCGGCGCGGACTCGGACCAGGGCCTCGCGGTCACCGTGAACGTGGTCGAGGAGCTGGGCGCCGACGCGTACGTCTACGGCACCGCCAAGGTCGGCGACGGCTCCAAGGACCTGGTCGTCCGCGTGAGCGGCCGTGACGTCCCGGAGAAGGGCAGCTCGCTGCACGTCGTCCCGCGCGCCGGCGAGACCCACGTGTTCTCGACCTCCACGGGCGAGCGTCTCTCCGACTGATCCGAAACACCCGATCCGGGTAATTCACCCAGGTTGACGAAGAAGGCCCCGCGACCAGCCGCGGGGCCTTTTTCCTTGTCGACAAATACCCCGGCAGACCGGTCATTTCGAGCAGTGTGCGTCAACCCACTACCCGGAAATCGGCATTTCTCCATCCCCCGAACCGGTGACTCAATGTCGCCAAATCATCACCCCGCGCTACCCTCACACGCGTGAAGCACTCCGTGAAGCACTCCACCACTCAACAGCCGCGAGGCGGCCGGGGCCCAGTCCGCCGGATCGGCCGCTCACTCGCCCTCGTCCTGCCCGTCGTCCTGGTGCTCTCCGGGACCCTCGCGGTCACCCGCGTCAACTGGTCGGGGAACCCCTCGGACTCGGTGCTCACCGCCTCCGACGTCTCCGCGGCCGGCCGCACCTCGCACACCGTCTCCCGCGCCCCTCAGGACGTGCTGCGCGACCAGCTCCTGACCGAGCTGCAGGAGAAGGACCCGGGCGTGGCGCTGACGCACCTCCAGGAGGCGGTCGACGAGCGCCCGTCGCTGGCGAAGCACTGTGCGTCCCTGGCCCGTGCGCTGGGCAAGGCCGCGGTGCGCGTGTACGGCCCCTCGCGCGCCCAGTCGTACTCCCGCCCGGTCTGCGACACGGCCTTCGCGTCCGGGGTGGCGGGCGCGCTCGGCTGAGCACGCCGGAAGAAACGGCTGACGGGACGCCGCGTACAGTTCGGGCATGACCCATCCGCACGCCGCGTCCCGCCCCACGCAAGCCGTCATCCTGGCCGGGGGCCAGGGTTCCCGGCTGCGCCCGTACACCGACGACCGGCCCAAGCCGATGGTCGAGATCCCCGGCACGGGGACTCCGATCATCGGCCATCAGCTTGTCTGGCTCGCCGAGGAGGGCGTGACGGACGTGGTCGTCTCCTGCGGCCACCTCGCCGAGGTCCTGCAGAAGTGGCTGCAGACGGCCGAACTGCCCGTGCGTGTCACGACTGTGGTCGAGACGGAGCCCCTGGGCCGTGGCGGCGGCCTCAAGTACGCCGCCGCCCGTCTGCCCCACCCGGACCGGCCCTGGTACGCCACCAACGGCGACATCTGGACCCGCTTCTCGCTGCGCGACATGGCGGACTTCCACACCGAGCGCGACGCGGTCGCGACCCTTGCGTTGGCGCGTCCGCGCATTCCGTGGGGGGCGGTGAAGACGGACGGGTTCGGGCACATCACGGACTTCATCGAGGCGCCGCCCACGACATACGAGATCAATGCGGGCGTCTACGTCTTCTCGCCGGAGTTCGCCGGGTTGCTTCCGGAGCGGGGGGACCATGAGCGGACGACGTTTCCGCATCTGGCTCGGGAGCGGCGGCTGGCCGGGTTTCCGATCCCGCAGGGGGCGTACTGGCGGGCGATCGATACGGCGAAGGATTTGACGGAGGCGGCGAAGGAGCTGGCGGCGCTGGGGCGTTGAGAGCTCGGTAGGACAGGCCGTCGTACGGCTGCGGCCCGTCGGTGGCTGGCCGCGCCCACGCGCCGGAGCCGCGTATGTCACAGCCCCGCGCCCCTTACCGGGGTGGTCATCGCCCATACGTCGAAGGGGTCCCGCACGAACAACGTGCGGGACCCCTTCGACGTATGGGCCAGGAGGTTCAGCCGGTGGGCTCGCCCAAGATGTCGCCCACCGGCCGATCTACCCCAACAGGCCGCCCACCAGGCCCGGCTGGCCGGAGGAGGAGCCTCCGCCGCCGGAGCCGCCGCTCGTGCCGCCGCTGCTCGAGCTGCCGCCGGAGCTGGGTCCGGAACTGGTGCTCGGTGCCTGGTCGGCCGGGGAGGAGTGCTGGGGCGGGGCCTGGCCGGCGGTGCCCTGCGTCTGGCTGGGCGAGCCGCCGGTGACGCTGTCGCGGGTGGCGCCCGGGGTGGTCTCGGCGCCGGAGGGGCTGGAACCGGCGCTCGCGCCCTGGGTGGGTGAGGTCGACGTTCCCGGGGTCTGGTGCCGTTTGCCGGTGTCCTCCGGGAGCGGCGAGCCGGGGAGTTCGTTGCGCGGGGCCTCGCCGGGGCCAGGGACGACCACGCGGTCGGCGTCCCGGACGGCGCCCCCGAGCATCGAGCCGACGAGGAGGGTGAGGCCGGTGACGATGGTGGTGACGAGGGCGCCGCGGCGCAGGACGTAGGAGCGCAGCTCCCAGATGTCGGAGCGCGGGCCGAGCCGTCGCCAGGCGCTTGCGGCGAGGCGGCCGTCGATCGAGTAGACGGGGGCGCCGGCGATGACGAGGGGGGACCAGGCGGCGAGGAAGATGATGTCGGGGGCGTCGTAGACGGGGAGGGTCTTCCAGCTGACGGTGACGATGAGCGCGGCGGACAGGAGCGCCCCGCCCACGGCCGCGACCCGCTGCCAGCATCCGAGGACCGTGAGGACGCCGACGATGACCTGGAGGAAGGCGATGACGAGCCCGGAGCCGACGGGATGGTGGAGGGCGAACTGGCGCAGTGGTTCGGCGACTTCCCAGGGGTGGAGGGTGTTGAGCCACTTGACCATGGAGCCGCGTTTGCCGCCGTCGAAGTAGACGGGGTCGCAGAGTTTGCCCATGCCGGCGTAGATGGAGATGAAGCCGAGGAAAATGCGGAGCGGGAGGAGGACCACGCCGAGGTTCATGCGGCGGCCGGGGTAGTAGGCGTGCCGGGCGGGGTCGTCGCCGTGGCGCCTGCTGCGCCGGCCGGTGCCGGTGCAGGGCTCGCCTGTCTCCTCGTAGTCCTCGAAGTCGGGGTCGGCGTAGGCGCGTTCGTCGTAGTCGCGGCGGTCGTAGTCCCGGCCGCCGTAGTCGCGTCCGCCGTATGCGTCGCGTCCGCCGTATGTGCGTCCGTCGTAGTCGAGTCCGCCGTACGAGCGTCCGTCGCCGTAAGCAGGATCGCCGTGAGCAGGATCGCCGTAAGCGGGCTCGCTGTAGGCGAGTTCGTCGTAGGCGGGCTCGTCGTAGGCGCTGCCGACGGTGCGCATGTGGGGCAGGAGCCGGTGGCCGGTGGGGTCGTCGTGGGTGCGCTGGGCGCCGACGACGGGTGTTTCGACGGTCTGGTCCAGGTCGTCGTAGCCGCCGCCCATGCCGAAGCGGGGGATGACCTGGGTGGCTCCGGCGTCGGCGAGGGGCTGGTCGACGTGGCCGACGGTGCCGGCCCGCACGGCTTGGAGCAGTCGGTGGGCGCCGGTGTCGTCGGGGGCGGACCTGCCGCTCCAGACGACGGGCCGGCGGCGTGTGCCCGTGGCCGCCGCCGCTCTCCCCGGCGCGTCGGCGAAGGGCATGCGCGCACCGTTCTCGGCGGCGTTGGAGTACCGGGCGATCCGCGGGGACTGGGCGCGCCGCGTCGACGCGCCCAACTGCACGCGGAAACTCGCGTGATTGACGATGACCTGCGCCGGATCGCTCGGCACCTTCACCATGCTCAGCGCGGGAGCGTCGTCGAATCCCGACGAGCGGTCCCCCGTGGGCGTGCGGGGTGTTCTGGTGTCCACACTCATCTAACCGAGTGACGTGTCCTTAGGACACTGCTGTGACTCGCCGGATGTGTCCGGACCGCGTCAAGCTTGTCCTGGACGCCCAGATTGACCCGTACAGGTGACTCTACGGACGCGTGTTCAGCCCCGTCGGCGAGCCGCCTCGTACAGCACGATCCCCGCCGCCACACCGGCGTTGAGGGACTCCGCACCACCCGGCATCGGAATGCGCACCCGGAAGTCGCAGGTCTCGCCGACGAGCCGGGACAGCCCCTTGCCCTCGCTGCCGACGACGATGACGACCGGGCCCTCGAGGGCTTCCAGCTCGCCGAGTTCGGCTTCCCCGTCGGCGGCGAGACCCACGACCGTGATGCCGGCCTTCTTGTACGTCTCCAGGGCGCGCGTCAGGTTGGTGGCACGGGCGACGGGCGTACGGGCAGCCGTGCCGGCGGACGTCTTCCAGGCACCGGCGGTCATGCCGGCCGCGCGCCGCTCCGGTACGACGACGCCGTGCCCGCCGAAGGCGGAGACGGACCGTACGACCGCACCCAGGTTGCGCGGGTCGGTCACGCCGTCGAGGGCGACGATGAGCGGGTCCTCGCCCGCGTCGTGGGCGGCGTCGGCGAGGTCCTCGGGGTGGGCGTACTCGTACGGCGGGACCTGGAGCACGAGCCCCTGGTGGTTGAGCCCGTTGGTCATGCGGTCGAGTTCGGGCCGCGGGGCCTCCATCAGGTTGATGCCACCGCGCTCGGCGGCGAGCTGGAGCGCCTCCCGGACCCGCTCGTCGTTGTCGATGAACTGCTGGACGTAGAGCGTGGAGGCGGGTACGCCCTCGCGCAGTGCCTCGACGACGGGATTACGGCCGACGACGAGCTCGGACGACGACTTGCCGCCGCCCCGCCGCTGCTGCGGACGGCCCTGCGCGCGGCGCGCCTTCGCCTGCGCGGCGCGCTGCTTGGCGTGCCCCTTGCGCATCTCGGCGGGCGGCGTCGGCCCCTTGCCCTCGAGGCCCCGGCGCCGCTGGCCGCCGCTGCCGACCTGCGCGCCCTTCTTGCCGGACATGCGGCGGTTGTTCGCGGCCATGACCTACCTGTCTCTGTGAAGCGTGCGTACGTACGTCTATGAAGTGTGCCGCCCGGGGAGCCGGGCGGCACAATCGATCACCGGAATCCCGGACTTTGGGACTCCTGGAATCCTGGACGACTCAGCGCGGGCCGAGGCTCCAGCGCGGTCCCTGTGGGCTGTCCTCGATGACGAGTCCGGACTGGTTGAGCTGGTCGCGGATGGCGTCCGCGGTGGCCCAGTCCTTGCGGGCGCGGGCGGACTCGCGCTGGTCGAGGACGAGGCGTACGAGGCTGTCGACGACGCCGTGCAGATCGTCGCCGCGGTCGGCCTCACCGGCCCAGCGCGGGTCGAGCGGGTCGAGTCCGAGGACGCCGAGCATGGCGCGTACCTCGGCGAGGCGGGCGACGGCGGCTTCCTTGTCGTCGGCGGCCAGTGCGCTGTTGCCCTGCCGGACCGTCGTGTGCACGACGGCGAGTGCCTGCGGTACGCCGAGGTCGTCGTCCATGGCCTCGGCGAAGGCGAGCGGGACCTCGGCGGCGGGTTCGACGGCTCCGCCGGCCTTCTCCACGACGCGCTGCACGAAGCCCTCGATCCGCGCGAAGGCGGACTCGGCCTCGCGCAGGGCCTCCTCGCTGTACTCGATCATGGAGCGGTAGTGGGGGGTGCCGAGGTAGTAGCGCAGGACGATGGGTCGCCACTGCTTGACCATCTCGCTCACGAGCACGGAGTTGCCCAGGGACTTGGACATCTTCTCGCCGCTCATGGTGACCCAGGCGTTGTGCACCCAGTACTGGGCGAAGTCGTCGCCGAACGCCTTGGCCTGGGCGATCTCGTTCTCGTGGTGGGGGAAGATCAGATCGAGCCCGCCCCCGTGGATGTCGAATGCGGCACCCAGGTACTTGTGGGCCATGGCG
This sequence comes from Streptomyces sp. HUAS ZL42, assembly GCF_040782645.1. Taxonomy (GTDB): domain Bacteria; phylum Actinomycetota; class Actinomycetes; order Streptomycetales; family Streptomycetaceae; genus Streptomyces. The sequence continues at coordinate 5,229,432 of NZ_CP160403.1, read as the reverse complement.
GAGCACTCGAGGTGCCAGCCCGGGCGTCCCCGCCCCCACGGCGTCTCCCAGCTCGGCTCCCCCGGCTTGGCGGCCTTCCACATGGCGAAGTCGCGCTGGTCCCGCTTGCCGGTCTCGCCCTCGCTCTCGGGCTGACGCAGGTTCTCCAGCTCCTGGTTGGAGAGCTGGAGGTAGTCGGCGAAGGAGCGCACGTCGAAGTAGACGTTGCCGTCGGCCTCGTAGGCGTGCCCGCGCTCGATGAGCCCCCGCATCATCTCGATCATCTCGGGCACGTGCCCGGTCGCACGCGGTTCGTACGTCGGCGGCAGGCAGCCGAGGGCCTCGTACCCGTCGGTGAAGGCCCGCTCGTTCTCGTACCCGATCGACCACCAGGGGCGGCCCTGGTCGGCGGACTTGGTGATGATCTTGTCGTCGATGTCCGTGACGTTCCTGATGAACGTCACGTCATAGCCGCGGTACTCGAACCACCGCCGCATGATGTCGAAGTTCAGCCCCGACCGGATGTGCCCGATGTGGGGCGCGGCCTGCACGGTGGCACCACACAGGTAGATCGAGACACAACCCGGCGTGAGCGGGGAGAAGTCACGGATCTGCCGGGCGCTGGTGTCGTACAGGCGAATAGTCACGTGTCCAGGGTAGTGGGCAGAGGGGAGTGCCTTGCGACCTCCGGCCCAAGGGGGACGCATTCGTGACGTCGACCTGCGGCGCTCGGGCCGGCGTGACGTGTCCGCCCGAGTCGGGCGGCGACTGGGCAAGGGCCCGGAAGTCCAGGGCGGAGCCCCGCCGCGCTGTGGGCAAAGCCTCAGGACCAACCCAACGGCGGAGCCGACCGACTGCACGAGGCAGGTACACGTCTCCCAGCCGGGCGCCGGGCAGGCAAGCCGCGGCGCAGGGGCGAAGCCCCGCGGACACCGCCGAGCTCCGGGAACGCCGTTCACCAAGGGGCACTCGCCGACCGAGCCGGCCAAGCCCAGGGGTGCACGGGCGAAGCCCCGCCAGGGGTGCGGGGGACGCGTCCCTACCAGGGTTCCGGGCGAAGCCCCGCCAGGGGCGCACGGGCGAAGCCCCGCCAGGGGCGCACGGGCGAAGCCCCGCCAGGGGCGCACGGGCGAAGCCCCGCCAGGGGCGCACGGGCGAAGCCCCGCCAGGGGCGCACGGGCGAAGCCCCGCCAGGGGCGCACGGGCGAAGCCCCGCCAGGGGCGCACGGGCGAAGCCCCGCCAGGGGCGTACGGGCGAAGCCCCGCCAGGGGCGTACGGGCGAAGCCCCGCCGGGTCCGGGCGGAGCCCCACCCGGGGTGCAGGGGACGCGTCCCCACCGAGGTCCGGGGCGGACCCCCAGGACGAGGGTCACTCCCCACCGTGCCGGGCGGATGGGCGGGCACGACCGGGGTGCAGGGGCGCAGCCCCGCCAGGGTGCGGGGGGACGCGTCCCCACCGGGGTCCCGGGCGAAGCCCCGCCAGGGGCGCACGGGCGAAGCCCCGCCGGGTCCGGGCGGAGCCCCACCCGGGGTGCAGGGGACGCGTCCCCACCGAGGTCCGGGGCTAACCCCCAGGACGAGGGTCACTCCCCACCGTGCCGGGCGGATGGGCGGGCACGACCGGGGTGCAGGGGCGCAGCCCCACCAGGGTGCGGGGGGACGCGTCCCTACCGGGGTCCCGGGCGAAGCCCCGCCAGGGGCGCACGGGCGAAGCCCCGCCGGGTCCGGGGCGGAGCCCCAGGAACGGCAGCCCCTCACCCCGCCGGGTCGGGAAGGCGGGTGGGCAGAAGAACGCGGCGTCAGACGACCCGTACCACCAGCGCCGTGGCCACCGCCATCAGCCCCTCTCCCCGTCCGGGGAACCCCAGCCCGTCCGTCGTCGCCCCGGACACCGACACCGGTGCCCCCGCCGCCTCCGACAGGACCTTCTGCGCCTCGTCCCGCCGCTTGCCGATCTTCGGCCTGGGGCCGACGACCTGCACCGCGATGTTCCCGATCCGGAAGCCGGCCGCCCGCACGATCCGCGCGGCCTCCGTCAGCAGCACGACTCCCGACGCACCGGACCACTCCGGCCGCCCCGTGCCGAAGTGCTGCCCCAGATCACCGAGCCCCGCCGCCGAGAACAGCGCGTTGCAGGCGGCGTGTGCGACGACGTCCGCGTCGGAGTGACCGGCCAGTCCGGGCCCCTCGCCCTCCCACTTCAGGCCGGCGCACCACAGCTCGCGGCCCTCCTCGAAGGCGTGGATGTCCGTACCGATGCCCACCTGGGGCAGCACGGGCAGCGACTCGGGCGGCTCAGAAGCCATCGTTCAGCCTCCTGCGCGCCAGCACGGCCTCCGCCAGCACCAGGTCCAGCGGGCGCGTGACCTTGAAGGCCTCCTCGTGTCCCGGCACGACCACCACCCGCTGCCCGAGCTGCTCGACCATGCTCGCGTCGTCGGTGACGTTCTCGGTCACCGTCTCGTGCGCCCGGATCAGCGTCGCCCGGTCGAAGCCCTGCGGCGTCTGCACCGCCCGCAGCCGCGCCCGCTCGGGCGTGGCGACGACCGGCTCGGGGTCACCCACGACCCCCGCCGGTTCGACCTCCTTGACGGTGTCCGCGAGCGGCAGCGCCGGCACCACGGCCGCAGCGCCCTCCCGTACCGCCTCGATCACGGCGTCCACCGTGTCCACCGGCACCAGCGGCCGCGCGGCGTCGTGCACGAGCACGATGTCGTACTCCGGCGGCAGCGTGTCCAGCCCCAGCTTCACGGACTCCTGCCGCGACTCCCCTCCAGGGACGACCAGGAAGTCCGTCCGTTCGGGCAGCGCGTGCGCGTCGAGCAGGGACTTGACCTCACCCGCGCCGTCGGGCGGGGCCACGACGACGACCAGCGAGACGGCCCGCGACGCGGCCATGGCGCGCACCGCGTGGATCAGCATGGGAGTACCGTTCAGCGCGCGTAGCGCCTTGGGGGCGCCCGGGCCGAGGCGTACGCCCCGACCGGCGGCCGGGATCACCGCAGCGGTGCGCGAAGGTGCGGGCGAAGGGCGCGAATCGTCAGACATCGGTTCCTGTCAGGTTTGTGTGCTCGGCCTACGTGGGTATGGCCACAGCGTGCCGGGCGCGACGCCTTGACCGGACCCTTCCGTGACACCGGTCGAGACAGCTGCCCGGGCCCGGCACGCCAAGTATCGGGGGGAGTTCCCCCGAGATGAACGTACTCGCGGCGTCCGAGCGCGAACATGCCGCAGCGCCCGGCGACGGGAATGCGTCATCGGGCACCGCGGCATTTCAATGTACTGAGCTGGGCGGGCAGGCTGCCTGCACAGGGACGCTCAGGACGCGAGAACCTCGTCGAGCAGAGCCTCGGCCTTGTCCTCGTTCGTGTTCTCCGCGAGGGCGAGCTCGCTCACCAGGATCTGCCGAGCCTTGGCGAGCATGCGCTTCTCACCTGCGGAGAGTCCGCGCTCGCGCTCACGACGCCACAGGTCACGCACGACTTCCGCGACCTTGATGACATCGCCGGAGGCGAGCTTCTCCAGATTTGCCTTGTAACGACGAGACCAGTTCGTGGGCTCCTCGGCGTACGGCGCGCGCAGCACCTCGAAGACCCGGTCCAGCCCGTCCTGACCGACCACATCACGCACGCCGACGAACTCCGCATTGTCCGCTGGCACACGCACCGTCAGGTCACCCTGGGCGACCTTCAGCACCAAGTAGGTCTTGTCCACGCCTTTGATCTGGCGAGTTTCGATGGCCTCGATCAGCGCGGCCCCGTGATGGGGATAGACCACGGTGTCGCCAACCTTGAACGTCATGTGACAGGTACCCCTTCCGTGGCTATCCAGGGTAACACGGATACGGCGTCTTCTGAATGGCGTTTTCGCAGGTCAGGGCATATCTCGGGGCTTGACAACAGCAACAGGAACGTGCTGCGCGGGCCGACCGGAAGCAGGTATTCGCAGGTCGGAGCGGCTCTTCGGGGAGGGTGAAACGCACCCGTTACACACATCCGGAGACCCCTCCAGGCGGCCGAACATCCACAAATGTCCGGTTCCAAGTGATCGACTTCCGCTACTCCGTTCGGTGCGCGGAGTCGGATACGAGACGAATCCGGAATTGATCACAGGGGCTCCCGGAACAGCCGACCGATCCGTCGTGATCACTGTCGCGATCACCTCCGTGATCGCCGATGTGATCAATTCTCCGGGCGGTCGCGCATTCCTTCACGGAAATTTTTGCGCGCCGTCACCACGGAGACTCGGGGAGGCTTATGTGAATGCCGTACGAGTACGAGTCCAATGGGACTCCGGAGTCACGCGAGACCGGTGAGGGAGAGCCGGTACACACCCCTGCATGAGCGAAGCCAGGGGCTCGGGGGAGGGTCGGGTGCGGCAGCCCGGGAACGGCTCGGTAGCCTAAGGCCGCTGACAGACACTTAGGGCGGCTTTATTAAGGAGAGCCGCCCCTGCGTTCAAGGAGTTGCCGCCGCCGTGAGCAGCAGCCTTCGACGCGGCGCCCTCGCCGCTTCCGCCCTCGCGTTCTCGATCGCCTCGCTCGCTGGCTGCGCCGCCGGCAACGACTCTCAGACACTGGAGATCAAGCCGGACAACGCCGCCACCTCGGTCGGCGACATCAAGCTGCAGAACGTGCTGGTCATCACCCAGCCCGACCTGGAGTCGACGGGCCCCGCGGTGATCTCCGCGACCGTCTTCAACACCGGCCGCACCGCCCAGACGCTGGACTCCATCACCTTGGACGGTGGTGAGTCCGCCGACATCTCGCCCGCCAAGGGCAAGGGCGAGCTGACCATCCCGGCCGGCGGCTCGGTCGTCATCGGCGGTGAGAACAACGCCTCCGCGGTGCTGCCGCGCGGCCGCGAGGCGGTCCAGGACGGCAACGCCCAGAAGCTCACCTTCACCTTCAGCGAGACCGGCGAGGTGAGCCTGCGCGCCTTCGTCGTCCCCGCCAAGGGCTACTTCTCCAAGTGGGGCCCCAGCGAGATGCCGGCCGCGCCGGGCGCCTCGCCGAGCGAGAGCGCGAGCGAAAGCGCGAGCGGGGAGCCGGGCGAGGGCACCGCGGGCTCGCCGTCCGAGTCCGCCTCGGGCGAGGCCTCGCCGTCGGGCTCGGCCGCCGGCCACTGAGCGGTCGTACGACGGCTGTCCGGTCGTACGACGGCATCCGGCCGTGGACGAGAAGGGCGGGACCTCACCGGGAGGTCCCGCCCTTCGTCACGTACGCCCGACGCAGGGGCGATGTGCGCCCAGCGGTTTACGGCTCGAACTTGTAGCCGAGGCCCCGCACCGTCACCAGGTACCGCGGCGCACCCGGGTCGGGCTCGATCTTCGCGCGCAGCCGCTTCACGTGGACGTCGAGGGTCTTGGTGTCGCCGACGTAGTCGGCGCCCCACACGCGGTCGATGAGCTGCATGCGGGTGAGCACGCGGCCGGCGTTGCGCAGCAGCATCTCGAGGAGGTCGAACTCCTTGAGCGGCAGGTCCACCTTCGATCCGGACACCGTCACCACGTGGCGGTCGACGTCCATGCGGACCGGGCCGGCCTCCAGGGCCGCCGGGGCGACCTCCTCCGGCTCGCCACGGCGGCGCAGCACGGCGCGGATGCGGGCGACCAGTTCGCGCGAGGAGAACGGCTTGGTGACGTAGTCGTCGGCTCCTATTTCCAGGCCGACGACCTTGTCGATCTCGCTGTCCTTGGCGGTCACCATGATCACGGGGACATTGGAGCGGCCGCGCAGCTGGCGGCACACCTCCGTGCCGGGCAGGCCCGGCAGCATCAGGTCGAGGAGGACGAGGTCGGCGCCGTTGCGCTCGAACTCGTCGAGTCCGTCGGGCCCGGTAGTCGCGACGGCGACCTCGAAGCCCTCCTTGCGGAGCATGTACGACAGGGCGTCGGAGAAGGACTCCTCGTCCTCGACGACGAGCACACGGGTCACGGAAGGACCTCCGGGGCGGAAAGCGTTTGGTACGCGGTTGACTCGGGGGGTGTCTCGGTGGGCTGCCCGTCCTCTTCGTCGAGGTCGGGATGCTGGTGTGCCCGCTCTCGGGCGGCACCCGCCTCCGGCAGCCGCAGGGTGAAGGTGGAGCCCTGTCCCTCCGAGCTCCACACCGTGACCTCCCCGCCGTGCGAGGCGGCCACGTGCTTGACGATCGCCAGGCCGAGGCCCGTACCACCCGTGGCACGGGAGCGGGCCGGGTCGACACGGTAGAAGCGCTCGAAGATGCGCTCCTTGTCCTTGTCGGAGATCCCGATGCCCTGGTCGGTGACGGCGATCTCGATGTGCTCCCCGCCGGGCGCGGTCACCCGGCGGGCGGCTATGCCGACGCGGGTGCGGGCGGGCGAGTAGTTGACGGCGTTCTCGACGAGGTTGCCGAGGGCGGCGGCGAGCTGGCCGCGGTGGCCCCAGACGTGCAGGTCGGCCGTGCCGCCGGCGGCCATCGTGATCTGTTTCGTGCCCGCCGCTTGCCGGCAGCGGTCGATGGCCTCGGCGACGAGCTCGTCGACGCGGACGGGCTCCGCGTCCTCGAGGGGATCGTCGTTCTGCACCCGGGACAGGTCGATGAGCTCCTGCACCAGGTTGGTGAGCCGGGTGGCCTCGATCTGCATCCGTCCGGCGAAGCGCTCGACGGCCTCCGGGTCGTCGGCGGCGTCCATGACGGCCTCGGACAGCAGGGAGAGCGCCCCGACCGGGGTCTTGAGCTCATGGCTGACGTTCGCCACGAAGTCGCGGCGAACGGCCTCGATGCGCCGGGCCTCGGTGAGGTCCTCGACGAGGAGGAGCACGAGCCGGGAGCCGAGGGGCGCGACGCGCGCGGAGACGGCGAGGGCCTCGCCGCGTCCGGTCCCGCGCCGGGGAAGGTCCAGTTCGACCTGGCGTATCTCGCCGTCCCTGCGGGTGTCCCGCGCCATCTGCAGCATGGGCTCGACGGCGAGCTTGCCGCCCCGTACCAGCCCGAGGGCGTACGCGGCGGAGCTGGCCTTGACCACGGCGTCGGCTTCGTCGAGGACGACGGCGGAGGACCGCAGCACGGACAGCACGGTGTCCACGCCCGGCGGGAGCACGGGGTCCGTGTGCAGGGAGGTGCGGGTCGGGCGCTTCTGCTCCCGCTCGCTCCAGCGGAACGCCAGCGCAGCGATCACGCCGGTGAGCACCCCGGCGATCGCTGCCGCTGCGGCGACCGCCGCGTTCACGTCCATGCGTCCAGGTTAGGCATGGGATACGGCCCGGCCACAGCCGTCGAGGTGCGAGCTCGAACACTCGTCGCCCAGAGTTCACCTTGGAGCCAGTAGTGGTTCATTTGGGGTGACGGAAACCGACGCGTACGGGCCGGAACGTGGGAGCGTGGGGTTCGCAGCGCCGGTCTCACGGCCGGTTCTGGCCCCCGGAGCCCCCAAGAATGACGTACGAGAGGGAACCCTGATGCGGGACGCGTACCACGAGGAACTGGATTCGATCGGCGACGGTCTGGTGGAGATGGCCCGGCTGGTCGGCTCGGCGATCGGGCGCGCCACGACGGCGATCCTCGACTCCGACCTGAAGCTGGCCGAGAGCGTGATCGAGGCCGACAAGAAGGTCGACGATCTGCAGCACGACCTTGAGGCGCGCGCCATAGCGCTCCTGGCCCGGCAGCAGCCGGTCGCCACGGACCTCCGGATCGTCGTCACGTCGCTGCGTATGTCCGCGGACCTGGAGCGCTCCGGCGACCTGGCCCAGCATGTGGCGAAGCTCGCCCGGCTGCGCTTTCCGGAGCGGGCGATCCCGCAGGACCTGCACGCCACCATCCTGGAGATGGGCCAGCTCGCGCAGCGCCTGATGGCGAAGGCGGCCGAGTGCATCATCACCAAGGACGTCGACCTGGCCCTCCAGCTGGAGACGGACGACGACGCGATGGACCTCCTCCACCGCACCCTCTTCCAGCACCTGATCGACGAGCGCTGGAAGCACGGCATCGAGACGGCGGTGGACGTCACGCTCCTCGGCCGTTACTACGAGCGCTTCGCCGACCACGCGGTGGCGGTCGCCAAGCGCGTGGTGTTCCTGGTGACGGGCGAGCACGCGGACGATCTCCAGCAGGACCTGCAGCCGGAGATCCAGCCGGTGACCGGGGGCGAAGGAGCCTGACGGCCAGGGAGTGAAAGGGACGGTGCGGAGCGCGCCCGAGCCTCTGTGCGCCGTTGATGCGCCCAGCGGACCGGGCATCCAATGGGCAAAGGCGGCAAGGCACCAGTCTCGAGGAGGGCCCATGGCCGAATCCCCCAGCACGACGCCCGACCCCACGCAGGAGCGCGAGACCGAGCAGCCTGCCGAGATCAGGAACCTGATGCTCATCGGCGCCTGCGGCTGCGGTTCGGGCTGCGGCTGCGGCTGCCAGTCGGGCAACCCCTGCCAGTGCGGTTGAGGGCGTACGACGCATCAGACCTCGTACGACGCTGAAGGGCCCCGGCGGAAGCCGGGGCCCTTGGCCTGTGCGCGTGCCGACCGGCCCGCCCGGTGGCGCATGGGCCCCGGCTCGACCGGGCGGCGACTCGGGAGCAGGATGGAAGCGGACGCGGAAAGAAGAGGCGAGCGCACCGAAAGGGGGTGCGAGGCCATGGCCCAGTTCATGGACGTCCACCACGATATGAAGGGCATCACGGCCGAACAACTGAGGGAAGCCCACCAGGCCGACCTCGCGGTAGAAGGGGACGAGGGCGTGCACTTCGAGCGCGCCTGGGCGGACCCGGAGTCGGGAACCGTCTACTGCCTCTCCCAAGGCCCCTCGGCCGAAGCGGTCCAACGCGTCCACGAACGCGCGGGCCACAAGGCGGACGAGGTCCATCCGGTACCGCTGTCGATCTGGTGATCCCCTGTCGGAGCCGACCCCTGCGCCTGCGCCGAGCGCGGGCGCAGGGGTCTACCACCTGGCTGCGGCGGGCCAGAGCCACGCTTGAAGAACCAGCCGATCTTGCACACCGTCCGAGTCCCCGATACAACCATCGGGTGACAAACGACTCCGAGCCGAAAGCTCGGTGGACCAAGGACGAGGCTGGAGCCACCCTGGCCGCCACGACAGCTTTTCTGTTCGTTTCTGATCCACTTCATGAAGCGGCGAAGAAGCTGAACCAGGAGTACGACCAGGTGGCCGCTGCCCTCGCCAGCTTGGCCATCACATTCCTCGCGTACTGGGTAGGGCTGCGAGCGATGAGGAAGCTCCCCTGACAAGTGGTGCGGCACCCGTGATGACCTGGGCCGGCTTCTGGGCACTGATCGATGCCCTGACGGACCCACAGAGGGCCCCGACCCACCAAGAAGCCCCCTGCCTGAAGCGAACCCGCAGGCAGGGGGCTTGATCAGTCGGGCTTACTTCTTCTTGCCCTGGTTCTTGACCGCCTCGATCGCTGCCGCGGCCGCATCCGGGTCGAGGTAGCGGCCGCCCGGCGTGAGCGGCTTGAAGTCGGCGTCGAGTTCGTAGGCGAGCGGGATGCCTGTCGGGATGTTCAGGCCCGCGATGTCGGCGTCGGAGATGCCGTCGAGGTGCTTGACCAGGGCGCGGAGGCTGTTGCCGTGGGCGGCGATCAGGACCGTGCGGCCGGCCAGGAGGTCGGGGACGATGCCGTCGTACCAGTACGGGAGCATGCGGACGACGACATCCTTCAGGCACTCCGTGCGGGGGCGCAGCTCCGGGGGGATCGAGGCGTAGCGGGGGTCGTCGCTCTGCGAGAACTCCGTGCCGTCCTCGAGCGGGGGCGGCGGGGTGTCGTACGAGCGGCGCCACAGCATGAACTGCTCCTCGCCGAACTCGGCCAGGGTCTGCGCCTTGTCCTTGCCCTGGAGGGCGCCGTAGTGGCGTTCGTTCAGGCGCCAGCTGCGGTGGACGGGGATCCAGTGGCGGTCCGCGGCCTCGAGGGCCAGCTGCGCTGTGCGGATCGCGCGCTTCTGGAGGGACGTGTGGACCACGTCGGGCAGCAGGCCGGCGTCCTTCAGCAGCTCACCGCCGCGGACTGCCTCCTTCTCGCCCTTCTCGTTGAGGTTGACGTCCACCCAGCCGGTGAACAGGTTCTTCGCGTTCCATTCGCTCTCGCCGTGGCGGAGGAGGATCAGCTTGTACGGTGCGTCGGCCATGCGATGAGCCTAATCCACGCCTTTCGTGCCGTCCGCCCCCTGCCCGAGGGGCGGACAGTTGACGGGATCTGTTAATTCGGTGGCCTTCCACGGACCCGGCTTTGTAAGTTGTGCCTGCCGCCAGAGGCACTTACAGGCCTTTGTAGCTGCCTACAGCCGCTGACATCCGTGGGGGGATCCGTCTTGTCCGTCGCCGCCCTCAGACGTGCCGCCCGGGACTCCGTCTCCGGGCTTCCCCGTGAGTTCTGGTGGCTGTGGACCAGCACCCTCGTCAACCGGCTCGGCGCCTTCGTGGCCACCTTCATGGCGCTGTACCTGACCCTCGACCGCGGCTACTCCGCCTCGTACGCCGGTCTCGTCGCCTCCCTGCACGGCCTCGGCGGGGTCGTCTCCTCCCTCGGGGCGGGGGTCATGGCCGACCGGCTCGGGCGGCGGCCGACCCTGCTCGTCGCCCAGGCCTCCACCGCCGTGGCCGTGGCGCTGCTCGGGTTCGTACGGGATCCCGCCGCCATCGCCGCGGTCGCCTTCCTGGTGGGGATGGCGAGCAACGCCTCCCGGCCCGCCGTGCAGGCGATGATGGCCGACATCGTGCGGCCCGAGGACCGCGTGCGCGCCTTCTCCCTCAACTACTGGGCCATCAACCTCGGCTTCGCCGTCTCCGCCATGGCCGCCGGGTTCATCGCCGAGGTCAGCTACCTCGCCGGGTTCCTGATCGAGGCCGGTATGACGATGGCCTGTGCCGTCCTCGTCTTCCTGAAGCTGCCGGAGTCGCGGCCCCGGCGCACGGCCACCGAGAAGGCCGGGGAGGAAGGGGTCGGGCTCGGGACGGTGCTGCGTGACGGGCGGTTCATGGGTGTCGTCGGGCTGTCCTTCCTCATCGCGCTCGTCTTCCAGCAGGGGTCGGTCGGACTGCCCGTGGCGATGGGCGCGGCGGGCTTCACCCCCGCCGACTACGGCATGGCCATCGCCGTCAACGGTGTGCTCATCGTCGCGCTCCAGATCCCGGTAACCCGTTTCATCGAGCACCGCGATCCGCGGCGGCTGCTCGTGCTCTCCGCCCTCCTCGCGGGTTACGGCTTCGGGCTCACCGCCTTCGCCGGATCGGTCGGCGTCTTCGCGCTCACCGTGTGCGTGTGGACGCTCGCCGAGATCGTCAACGCGCCGACGCAGACGGGGCTCGTCGTCCGCCTCTCCCCCACGCACGGGCGCGGCCGCTACCAGGGGATGTACACCATGTCCTGGTCGGTCGCCGCCCTCGTCGCCCCGCTGATGTCCGGCTTCGTCATCGACCGGTTCGGCGCGGTGTGGTTGTGGGGGCTGTGCGCGGTCGTCGGTACGGCGGCCGCGGTGGGGTACGAGGCGCTCATGCGGCGCCTCCCGGTGGCGGGCGCGGCGGGCGGCGACGCCTCTGCCGCGGCGAAGCCCGAGGTCAGCGCGGCCTGAGCCACTACGGTGACGACCATGACCTCGCCACCGCCCACCTGTCCGCGGTGCCGCACCGCCATGAAGTACGGCGGCCTCGTCCTCTGCGGCCGCGAGGACGACGGCCGACGCGTCTGCCGCACGCTGTGGCGCTGCTCCCGTCGCCACCTGTGGTGGGCCTGGGCAGACCGGCCGGAGGCTCCGCTCGAGCCGTGCCCCCATCCGGAGCTGTTCCGCCGCTGAGGCCCACTCGCGCCGCCTGCCCAATCCTCCTCACGGATGCATCCGCGCCCCCTTCACCACCTTGTCCACCGCGTTCCTCGGCCCGTACACCGCCAGCCCCACCAGATCCAGCTCCCCCGTCGGCACCGCCCGTACCGCCGCCCGGTTGTCCCGGTCGTTGCCCGTGGTGAACAGGTCGTGGGTGAAGACCGCGCGCGGGAGTGCACGGCTCAACGCGCGCGCGTGCGCCGTCGTCAACGTCTCCTTCGTGGCCTCGAAGACCAGCACCGGCTGCCGGAACATGGGCAGGTACGGCACCCCGTCCCCGTCCTCGTAGGGCTCCCCGATCAGTTCGGGGAGCTGTGCGCCCAGGCCGCTGACCAGGAACGCGGTCACGTTCAGCCGCTGCCATGTCTCCAGGTCCTCGCGCAGCAGCACGGCGATCTTGGTGTCGAAACGGATGGGTGCCTCACTCGCCTCACTCATGGGAAGAGACTGCCGACCGGCGCACGACGCCGTCTTGTACGTTCTTTGCATGGCCGCTCAGCGTGCTCAGGGCGAAGTGGACGAAGTCTCCGCGTGGCGTCCCCGTGTCCCCGGCGTCGTCGAGGTCTTCCACGCCCACTTCACCGAGTACGCCTACCCGATGCACGTACACGAGGCCTGGACGCTGCTGATCGTCGACGACGGCGCCGTACGGTACGACCTCGACCGGCACGAGCACGGCACCCCGCACGACACCGTGTCGCTGCTGCCGCCGCACGTCCCGCACAACGGCTCCCCGGCCACCCCGCACGGTTTCCGCAAACGCGTCCTCTATCTCGACGGCACCCACCTCGGCGACGACCTCATCGGGCCCGCCGTCGACGGTCCCGACCTGCGTGATCCCCTGCTGCGGCAGCGCGTGGGGCAGTTGCACACGGCGCTCGCTCAGCCCGGCGACGAGCTGGAGGCGGGCAGCCGGCTGACGTTCGTCGGCGAGCGGCTGCGGGCGCATCTGCGGCCGGGAGTCTCCGCGCCGGGTCCGCGGCGCGATCCCGCTCTCGCGCGCCGGCTGCGCGAACTCCTCGACGAACGCGTCACCGAGGGCCTCACCCTGGAGGAGGCCGCCACGCTCGTCCAGGCGCATCCCGCCCATCTGGTACGTGCGTTCAGCGGCGCGTACGGCATCGCACCGCACCAGTACCTGACGTCCCGCCGGGTGGACCGGGCGCGCCGGCTGCTGCTCGAGGGCCGGACACCGGGTGAGACGGCGGCCCTGACCGGGTTCTACGACCAGGCCCATCTCACCCGGCACTTCAGGAAGTTGGTGGGAGTGACACCGGGGCGGTACGCCCGGTACGCGCGCGCTTGACCGCCCCTCCGGGGGCCGTCCTCAGTCCGCCGGGCGCTGTGTGAGGTGCGCGAACGCGTCCAGGTTCCGTGTCGGCTCGCCCCGGGACACCCGCCACGCGTACTCCCGGCGGATGGCGCCCGCGAAGCCCAGTTCCAGGAGGGTGTTGAAGCTGCCGTCGGCGGCCTCCAGGACCTGGCCGAGGAGGCGGTCGATCTCGTCGGCCGTGACGGCCGAGACGGGCAGCTTCGCGGTGACGTAGACGTCGCCGAGCCGGTCCACGGCGTAACTCACGCCGTACAGCTTGAGGTTGCGCTCGAGGAGCCAGCGGTGGACGCCCGCCTCGTTCTCGTCGGGGTGGCGGATGACGAAGGCGTTGAGGGAGAGGGAGTGGCGGCCCACCAGCAGCGAGACCGTTGTCGACAGCTTGCGGGTGCCGGGGAGTTTCACGACGTAGTTGCCGGGTTCGGGGCTCTCCCACTCCAGTTCGGCGTCCTTCAGGACGGCCTCGATGACCTGCGACGCGCGCTGCTGCTCACCCATGGTGGGAGCGTACGCGACGACGGTGGGCGTGCATCGCGGCCGTGTAGACGTCTGCCGTCGCCGCGGCGGCGGTGTCCCAGCCGAAGGACTGGGCGTGCCGGGCTGCGGCCGCGCCCATGCGGGACGGCAGCTCCGGGCGGTCGGCGAAGCCGGCGAGCACGCGCGCGTACGCGGCGGGATCGTGGCCCTGGACGAGGACGCCGGTCTCGCCGTCGCGCACGGCCACCGGCAGCCCGCCGACCGCGGCCGCGAGCACCGGCGTACCGGTCGCCTGCGCCTCTATGGCGACGAGGCCGAACGATTCGCTGTAGGAGGGGACGACGAGGACGGACGCGGCGCGGAACCAGTCCGCCAGCTGCTCCTGGCCGACGGGCGGACGGAACCGTACGACGTCCGCGATGCCGAGCCGGGCCGCCAGCTTCTGCAGGCCCTCCGGCTTGGCGAGGCCGCTTCCGCTGGGACCGCCGACGATCGGTACGACGATGCGGGAGCGCAGGTCGGGCCGCTCGCCCAGCAACACGGCGACCGCGCGCAGGAGCACGTCGGGTGCCTTCAGGGGCTGGATGCGGCCCGCGAACAGCGGGATCAGCGCGTCCTGGGGGAGGTCCAGGCGGGCTCGGGCCGCGGCGCGGCCGTCCGCGGGGCTGAAGCGGGCGAGGTTCACGCCGGGGTGGACGACGGCGACCTTGTCGAGGTCGGCGGCGTAGTGCCGGACCAGCTCGTCGGCCTCCTCGGCGGTGTTGGCGATGAGGCGGTCGGCGGCCGCGACGATCTGGGTCTCGCCGATGACGCGGGCGGCGGGCTCGGGGGTGTCGCCCTCGGCGAGCGCGGCGTTCTTGACCTTGGCCATGGTGTGCATGGCGTGCACCAGGGGAGCGCCCCAACGCTGGGCGGCGAGCCAGCCGACGTGGCCGGAGAGCCAGTAGTGCGAGTGGACGAGGTCGTAGTAGCCGGGGCGGTGGCCCGCCCAGGCCTGCATCACGCCGTGGGTGAAGGCGCACAGCTGGGCCGGGAGCTCTTCTTTCGCCAGGCCCTCGTAGGGGCCGGCGTCGATGTGGCGAACCAGGACGCCGGGGGCCAGCTCGACGGTGGCGGGGAGGGCGGCCGTGGTGGCGCGCGTGAAGATCTCGACCTCGATGTTGATCGCGGCGAGGCGCTGCGCGAGCTCCACGATGTATACGTTCATTCCGCCGGCGTCGCCGGTGCCGGGCTGGTGGAGCGGTGAGGTGTGCACCGAGAGCATGGCGATGCGGCGAGGACGGCGGTGCAGGCGCAGCCGGTGGGGTGCCGCCGGGGAGCGACGCCCGAGCCTGCTGACGTACTGGCTCACGTGGCGTTCCTCCTTGCTGCGGGCATGCCGGACGGAGGGAGTGGGGTGCCCTCCAAAGTGCGGCAACACCGGAGGGAAGGGTTCCCATTCCGTGCGGGTTCCGTGCGGGGTGTTTTTTACCGAGCCATTACCGATGTCCGCTCAACCGTTCGATGGCCGGGTGCGTGGAGGCCCGATCCTCAGTGGAGGCCCGATCGCCACCGGCCCGGGCGCCGCCCATACCCTCGTACCCATGACATCCCGCGCCGCCCGCCCCGTGGGCACAGTCACGCGCGGGACCACCAACCCCAACCGCCTGCGCCGCATGGACCGCTGGATCGCGGCGACGTACGGCGCCGAGCTGCGCCGGGCCGGCGCGCCGGTCGCCGTCGACCTCGGCTACGGCGCCGCTCCCTGGACGGCGGTCGAACTTCTCGCCCGGCTCCGCTCGGTCGCACCGCACGCGCGCGTGGTGGGCGTCGAGATCGAACCGGCGCGGGTCGCGGCCGCGCGGCCGTTCGAGCGGGAGGGACTCGTCTTCCGGCACGGCGGTTTCGAGATCCCCATCCCCCAGCGGCCCCATCTCGTCCGTGCCGCCAACGTCCTGCGGCAGTACGACGAGGCCGAGGTCGCCGCGGTCTGGCAGCGGCTGTGCGCGCGGCTCGCACCGGCCGACCCGGCGACCGGCGCGCGGGGCGGGCTGCTGGTCGAGGGGACGTGCGACGAGATCGGACGGCGGCACGTGTGGGTCGCACTCGGCCCGGAGGGACCGCGCACGGTCACCTTCGCGACGCGGCTCGGGTCGCTCGACCGCCCCTCCGACCTGGCGGAGCGCCTGCCGAAGGCGCTCATCCACCGCAACGTCCCGGGCGAACCCGTGCACGCCTTCCTGCGCGACTTCGACCGCGCATGGGCCGCGGCCGCGCCCTACGCCTCCTACGGCGCCCGTCAGCGCTGGATACGCGCGGTGCGCGACCTCACCGCCGACTGGCCGGTGACGGACGGGCCCGTGCGATGGCGGCAGGGCGAAGTGTCGGTGCGGTGGGACGCGTTGGCGCCGCGCATCCCCTGACCGCACACCCCGGCCCTGGCCCGCAGGGAACGATCTACGTGAGTCGTTCGTCACAAAGGCGGGGAGATGGTCATGCCGGGGAGGGAACGGGGGGAAGGCTCCCTCTGTCGTTTTGTGGCACAACGTGGCACGATCCCCCAGGCACCCGTAAGTTACTGACGGTAAATCAGTTTTGGGGGAAGTATGGGTACGGGCAAGCGCGGCCTGATCGCGGCGGCTGTGACCGTGGTCTGCGCGGTCACGGTGCTGGCGGTACCGGGCACGGCGTTCGCGAGCCCTAGCCCCACCCCGACCCCGACGGCCACCCCGACCATCCGGGCCGGCAAGGACCTTGAGGCCGTACGCGAGAAGCTCGACGCGCTCTACCACGACGCGGCCGTGGCCACGGACGCCTACAACGCCGCCGAGGAGAAGGCCGAGCAGCAGTCCGCCGAGATCGTCGAACTGGCCAAGAAGATCGTCAAGGGCCAGGAGAAACTGGACGAGTTGAAGGACCGCGCGGGCTCCGCGGCCGCCGCGCAGTACCGCACCGGCGGGCTGCCGGACGAGGCCAAGCTGATGCTGAGCGACGACCCGCGGGAGTTCCTCGACGGCGCCGGCCGGGTCCTGCAGGGCGAGAAGGCGACCAAGGGCCTGATCGCGGAAATGACCCGCACCCAGCAGGACTTGGAGCAGTACGCCAAGGACGCCTCCGCCCAGTGGCAGCAACTGGAGGCCAACCGCCAGGCCAAGGCCGAGGCCCAGAAGAAGATCGAGAAGCAGATCGCGGCGGCCGAGAAGCTCGAGGCTCAGCTGGAGAAGGAGGAGAAGGAGCGCCTCGCCGAGCTTGAGGCGGAGGCCGCGTACAAGGCGCAGACGGCCTGGCTGGACTCGGGCATACTCGACGAAATCAACGGCAAGGCGTCCGAACAGGGCAAGAAGGCCGTGAAGTTCGCCACCGACCAGATGGGCAAGCCGTACGTATGGGGCGCCGAGGGCCCCGGCTCGTACGACTGCTCGGGCCTGACCTCACAGGCCTGGCTGGCCGCCGGCCACGGCATCCCGCGCACCTCGCAGGAGCAGTGGAAGCAGCTGAAGCACATCGCCGTCAAGGACATGCGCCCCGGCGATCTGATCATCTACTTCGACGACGCCAGCCATGTCGGGATGTACATCGGCGACGGGGCCATCGTGCACGCCCCGCGGCCGGGGCGGACGGTGACGATCGCGGGGGCGGGCTCCATGCCGATCCTGGGCGTGGTCAGGCCCGATGCATGAAATACCGGATATGCCACCCGAAGTGAGACGCGGGCCACGTGACCCACGGCACGCACGATGGTTCCCCAAACCCTTGACGGACGTGACGTTCGTCATTACCGCACGACGGGCATCCTGTCCAACTGCGGTAGGGAACGCGGCATATGACACTGGCGAGCCGCCAAGCAGCGTGTCTTACGCCATTCCGTTGCGGCGCCGACTACCGCTATGGTCCCGGTCGGTGGGTCGAGGTCCCCTCGCCCCACCGTGCCCTCGGGGGGAGGGAAGGAACCAGGACAATGCCCGTACCCGTACCGCGGCAGAGAGCGATCCCGGCCGCGGAGAGTGGTCAGGCGCAGGCCGCACCCGCAGCCGGCGGCCCCTCCAAGGAAGAAGCCCCGCGCAAGGACGGCACAGCCGAGAACAGCACCAACAGCGCCGCTCCCGCCGGCAACAACACCCATAACGTCGGCAGCGTCCCGCACACCAACCTGACGCTGCTGCTCATCGAGGACGACCCCGGCGGCTCGCCGATCGTCCCCGATCTGCTCGACCCGGCCGGCAAGCCGATCCGTGTCCGCACCGCCCGCAACCTCACCGAGGCCGAGCGGCTGCTGACCGACGACGTGCACTGCATCCTGCTCGACCTGGCGCTGTCGGCGCCCGGCCGGACCGGTGACGACGACGAGCTCGCCGTACTCAAGCACGTACTGGAGCTCGCGCCCCGGCACGCGGTGCTGGCGCTCACCGCGTCCTCCGACGCCGAGCGCGGGGCCGAGGCGGTGCGCGTGGGCGCCCAGGACTATCTTTTCCGGGACGAACTGGACGGGCGACTGCTGAGCCGGGCCATCCGGTACGCGGTGGAGAGGAAACGTTCCGACACGGCCGAGCGCCGACTCGCCGAGGGGCGCGTGCGCGCGCAGGAGAACCGCCGACTGGAGCGCGGCCTGCTGCCGACACCGCTGCTCGAAGGCTCCTCGCTCCGCTTCGCCGCCCGCTACCGCCCCGGCCGCTCGCGCGCGCTGCTCGGTGGCGACTTCTACGACACCGTCCGCACGCCCGACGGCACCGTGCACGCCATGATCGGTGACGTCTGCGGCCACGGCCCCGACGAGGCCGCGCTCGGCGTGGAGCTGCGCATCGCCTGGCGGGCGCTGACGCTGGCCGGCCTGTGCGGGGACGAACTCCTCGGCACCCTGCAGCAGGTCCTCGAACACGAGCGGGCCAACGACGAGATCTTCGCGACCCTCTGCACGATCGACATCGCCCCCGACGGCCGACGCGCGGGCCTCTGCCTCGCCGGACACCCGTCCCCGCTGATCGCCCGCCCCGGCCGGCCCGCGAAGCTCCTGCCGTACGACAACAACGGCCCCGCCCTCGGCCTGCTGCCGGGCGCGCGCTGGCCGCGGATGCAGGTCGAGCTGGGCGCCGAGTGGAGCCTGATGCTCTACACCGACGGTCTGATCGAGGGCCGCGTCGGCGAGGGCCGGGAGCGGCTCGGCCAGGACGGCATGGTGGAGATGGTGCGCCGCCAGTTCGAGGCCGGCCTGCGCGGCGAGGACCTGCTGCGGGCCGCGGTCAACGAGGTCCGCGAGCTGAACGGGGGCGAGCTGACGGACGACGTCGCGGTGGTGCTGCTGGACCGGGTGCCATAGCCGCGCCCCGGTCGCCGTAAGGGCTCAGCGCCCGCCGTTGTACGGCCCGTACGGCCCGTCGCTGCTCGAGCCGCCCCGTCGGCTGCGACCGCCGCCCGGGAGCCCCCGCAGTGCCGGCCGTACGTCGACCATGTACACAATGGTCGCGATCAGGCCGATGATCGGCAGGAACGACAGGATGTTGAAGATCAGGTTCACCACGAAGGCGATCCCGAGGATGATCAGCCAGAACGGCTTGGTCTGCTTGTCCGCCGCCCGATAGGCGTCCTCGCGGCGAACGGCGGCGTCGATCAGCGCGAAGCCGCTGAAAAGGATCAGGGCCATGCTCAGCAGCCACATGAACCCTGCGAACCCCTGCATCAGCACAACGTCCACCACCAGACTCGGTTCGTATCCACGCGGTCACCGTACCCGCTCCCGGAAGCCCGCTACCCGAAGAACGGGCCGGGCACTCCAGGAGTGCCCGGCCCGTCCGGGTACCGCTCGCCCGGTTCACTTGGCGGGCGGCGTCGTCTTCTTCGCGGCGGGCTTGCGCGGCGTGGTCTTCTTGGCGGGGGTGGCCTTCTTGGCCGCGGCGGACTCGGCCTGGGCGGGCTTCGCCGGCGCCGGCTCCTCCTTGGCCTCGACCGGCTTGGCATTCGGCTCGACGGCCACGGCGATCTCCTCGATCTCCTCGGCGGCCTCGCCACGCCAGGTCCGCACGGCCTGCTCACCGTGCTCGGCGACCTTCTCGTAGGTCTCCCGGGCCTTCACGGCGTACTCGGCGGCGACGCCGACGCCGCGCAGGGCGAGGTCCTGGGCGGTCTCGCCGAGCTTCTTCAGGTCGGCGTCGAGGGTGCTGCCGAGCTTCTTGATGTCGCCGTCGAGGGTCGTGATGAACTCGTTGACCCTGGCCTGGATGCTCTCCTGCGCCTCCTTGGCCTTGGCGCCCGCCTCCTTGGCGCGCGCGGCGGCCTTCTCCTGGACAACCTTGGGGTCGGTGCTGCGCACGGCCTCGATACGGGCCGGAGCCTCGGCGCGCAGCTGCTCCACCAGACCGGGCACCTTCTTGGCCTGCTGGAATGCCAGGTCGGCGGTGCCGGCGGCGAAATAGAGCGGAGTCGGGTCGCTGAAGGTCTTGCGCAGGTCGTCGGTGATGGCCATGGTGATGGTCCTCCCGGTTTCGATTTCGGTTGAGGGTTTGTGGTCCGCAGTGGGACGGCCGGTGCCCTGGTCCGGCTCAGCCAGCCGTCCGCTGCGGATCGGCTTCGCCGCCGCCGGCCGTACGGGAACGGCGCGGGGCGGTCGACTTCTCGGTGTTCGTACTGCTCTTGCTGGTCTTGCCGCTCTTGTCGCCGTCGTCGGCGCTGTGCTCGGCCGCGCCGTCCGCTGCCACGTCGGCCCCGAACCCGTTCTCCTTGCGGAAGGACTCGTAGATCTGGAGCAGGACCTGCTTCTGCTGCTCGTTCAGCGTGGGATCGGCGAGGATGACGGCGCGTGTCTCCACCTCGTCCCGGTCCCGCTCGGCGTCGAGGATGCCCGCGCGCACGTACAGCGTCTCCGCGGAGATCCGCAGCGCCTTGGCGACCTGCTGCAGCACCTCCGCGCTCGGCTTGCGCAGGCCGCGCTCGATCTGGCTCAGATACGGATTGGACACCCCGGCGGCGTCGGCGAGCTGCCGCAGCGACAGCTGCGCGTTGCGCCGCTGCTCGCGCAGGTACTCACCGAGATTGCCGACGTTGAGCGATGCCATGCCTCCACTGTGCACCAACTCCGCTAACTATTGCAAGCACCCGCTTGCAAAAGTGTTCCGCGCCACGCATGGGTGTCAGTGGCGTGACTGTTGTCCTGTCTCCGTGCGGAGATACGTCGGCGCGGGTGGGGGTCCGTGAGTGCGGGGCCGCTGGAGCACTGCGGTCGGTCCGGTTCGAGTCGGCACGGCCCTGATGGTGGACGCCGATCGGCCGCCGCAGGTGCGACACCGCGCGCCGCCCCGGCAGCCGGGAACAGCCCGACTGGCTCGCCCTCCTCACGGTCGCCGTCGCAGGCCGGCTGGGCGTGACCCGGCAGGCGGTCCAGCAGCGCTTCCACGCCCCGCACAAGCGCTACGGCCCCGAGACGATGACCGACGGCCTCCGCCAGGCGATGACCCACGTCAAGCAGGCGGCAGTCCAGCACCGCGCCAACTACGTCGGCACCGAGCACCTGCTCTGGGGACCGACCGCGCAGGACAACCGCGCCACCCGGCTCCTGCGGTCCTCCGGTCTCTCACCGGAGACGGTCCACCGGTCCCGAACGGCTCCGAGCGCATCGGCTGCGACCACCTGCTGATCGGACTCGCCCAGGTCGGCCGCGGAGTCGCCGCCGACATGCTGGCCGAGGCCGGCTTCGACGCGGCCGCCCTCGACGCCACGACCGCGGACACCTGAGCCCATAACGACACGCGGCATTCGGCCAAGAGCGGCGGTGGCCGAAAAGTTCGGGGCACACCCACAGCGTGGGGAATCATGAAGCATGCGCGCGGACGACTGGCACCTCACCGAAGACCTGGACGACTTTGTCGCCCGAGCCGGGGACTTCCTGCGCTCGCGGCCCGGCCTGCACGTCATGCCGCTGACGTGGGCCGCGAGACTGCGAGCACGTGGGGCGCACGCGTTCGGCACCGAAGCCCCCGTCTTCGGCGTGCTGGAGCGAGCGGGCGAGGTCCGCGCCGCCTTCTACCGCCTCCCTCCCCGTGCTCTGGTCCTCACCCCGCTCACGCCTGAGCAGGCCGACACCCTCGCCGCCCACCTGGCCGCCGTCGGGCACTCCCTTCCCTCCGTCAGCGCGGACCACAACACCGCCACCGCTTTCGCCCGGGCCTGGCAGCGGCACACCGGCGCGAGGCCGAGAATCCGCGACACGCGGCTGCGTCTGTACCGCCTCGGCACACTCACCCCGCCGGAGCCGATGCCGGCGGGCCGGGGCCGCGTCCTGGGCGAGCAGGACCTCGAGCAGGTCATGTTCTGGTGCGGCGAGTTCGCCAAGGCCGTCGGGGAAGTCGTCTCCATCGACGCCGGCTCCTGGGCGAACACGCGCTTCGCCGACAAGCGCTATACCGTCTGGGAGACCCCGGACGGCACTCCCGTCTCCGTCGCGGGCATGAACCCGGTGATCGGCGGCCAGGTCCAGGTGGACGTCGTCCACACCCCGGCCCACCTGCGCGGCCGCGGCTACGCGGGCGCCGTGACGGCGGAGGTGAGCCGGGCCGCCCTGGCCGCGGGCGCGAGGGAGGTCGTGCTCTTCGCGGACCTGTCCAACCCCACCAGCAACGCCCTCTACCAGCGCCTCGGCTATCGCACGCTCACCGACTGGGCGGCGTACGACTTCTCACCGGAAGTCAGTTAGCCGCTGCCGTCCGTACCCGTCAGCCACTCCCGCACCGCCGCGAAGTCCGCCTCGGTGAGCCCCGAGCGGTGATCCACGCGGTGCAGCAGTGCTCGGCCGGGATGGTGGGCGGCGACCCAGATGCGGTCGGCGGTGGTGATCTCGTCGTCCAGCCAGACGAAGGGGCGGCCGCCCGCCCAGGCGACGAGGGGCCGCGTCTTCCAGTGCGGCCCGCTGTACAACGGTGCGTCCCGCGGCTCCTCCGGCCAGTCCACCACCGGCAGCGCGGGCAGGCCGAGCCAGGGCGCGACGCACGCGTTCGCGTCGTCCAGCCAGGTCGTCGCCCACACCAGCTCGCACCCCAGCGCCCGCAGCCGTGGGCCGAGCGCGGGGTCGATGCGGTCCAGCAGGGGATGTACGGCGGGCAGGGCGTCGGACGCGGGCGGCGCGTCGTACGCCGGATACGGCCCCGGCCCGCCGAACGGCAGCAGCGTCCCGTCGACGTCGAGGAAAAGCAGCATCGCAGCCATCAGGGCCAGGGTCAGCCCTCGAAGCCGTTCTCGGCCAGGATCTTGTCGACGCGGGCCCGGTGTGCCTCCTCCCACGCGTCGAGGGTCTCGGCCGCCTCCTTGGCGAGCCTGGCCCGGGCGGCCGCCAGCACCTCCTCCCGGCCGGCGGCGGGCACGACCACGACGCCCTCCTCGTCGGCCACGACCACATCGCCCGCGTCGACCGCCACGCCACCGCACCGCACGCGCTCGCCCAGCGGTCGTACGACGGACTTGGCACCCGGAATCGGGATGACACCGCGGCCGAAGACGGGGAATCCCGCCTCGCGTGCCTCGGCGAGGTCACGGATGAGGCCGTCGAGGACGAAGGCCGTGATGCCGCGGCGCTGGGCGACCGCGCAGACGTTCCCGCCGGCCAGCGCGTAGTCCAGGTCGCCGGACTCCACGACCACGACCGAGCCCGGCTGCGCGCGGTAGATCGCCGCGTGCAGCATGAGGTTGTCGCCGGGCGGGCAGCTGACGGTGAAGGCGGGACCGGCGACCCGGCCGACAGGCCCCCACAGGGGGCGGATGCCGATGTCCATGACCTGGGCGCGGCCCAGGAGGTCGGCGAGGGTGGTCGTGGGGATGTCCTGGAAGCCCTGGAACTCGGTGGCGTCAGTCATGAGCATGAAGGTAGCGTCCCTTCCCATGACTGCCGGGTCGGCCTCGGGCCGTGAGCGAGTTGGGTGCCCGGCCTCCGAGTGAGGCCGTGGCGGGCCAGGAGCCCGCCTCTTTCTCTGCGTTTTCCGCGAGCACAGCACACGGACGGACGTGAGCGACAGAGAAAGAAGAGAGAGTGCCCAACGACTTCAATCAACAGATCATCGAAGAGTTCCGCGCCAACAAGGGCCGCGTGGGCGGCTGGTTCGAAGGCGCCCGGCTGATCCTCCTCACCACCACCGGCGCCCGCACCGGCACCCCGCACACCACCCCCGTCGGCTATCTCCCCGACGGCGGCGACCGCGTCCTGGTCATCGCCTCGGCCGGCGGCTCGCCGAAGCACCCGGACTGGTACCGCAACCTCCTCGTACATCCCCAGGTGACCGTCGAGAGCGGCGCGTTCACGTACGAGGCGCGGGCCGTCGCCCTCGCGGGCGAGGAACGCGACCGGGCTTTCGCGCGGGCGGTGGAGGCGGACCCGGGCTGGGCGGCGTACCAGGACAAGACGGACCGCGTGATCCCGGTGGTCGCCCTGTACGAGATCGCCCAGGGCGGCCCGCCGAACATCAACGCCGGTTCGCCCGGCGAGGCGATCAAGGTGGTCCACGACGGGTTCCGCCGCGAACTCGCCCTGATCCGGCAGGAGATGGGCAAGGGCACCACCCTGGGCGCCCAACTGCGCGTCAACTGCCTGACCTTCTGCCAGGGCCTGCACAACCACCACACCGGCGAGGACATGGCCCTGTTCCCGTTCCTCGCCGACCGCCGTCCCGAGTCCGCCCCTGCCCTGGCCCGCCTGCGCGAGGAGCACGAGCGGATCGCGGCCCTGGTGGAGGAACTGCGCCGGGTGCTGTCCGCCCAGGGGGACCTGGCCGCCGCCCGCAGCGAGGTCGACCGTCTGACGGCGGAGCTGGAGGCGCATCTGACGTACGAGGAGGAGCAGTTGATCCCGCTCCTCGACGCCGGCTGACCGTCCTGGCGGGCGGTCGTCGCCCAGAACGGCAACGGCTGGCCGTGCACCACCTCCAGCCGTGACACCGCCCGCGTCAGCACCACGTACAGCCGGTGCGGTCCCCGCTCCTCCGCCTCCGCGATCGCCGCCGGCTCGACGGCGACGACATGGTCGTACTCGAGTCCCTTGACGAGGCTCGCGGGCACCACGGTGACCCGGGGGACGGGGTCCTCCGACCCCGCGGCAGCGATCCCGGCCGCGGCGACCGCCTCGCGCACCCGGTCCGTGTCGGCGTCGGCGGCGACGACGCCGACGGAACCCTCCTGCCCAACGGCGCCCCGGACGCCCCGGCCACCACCCGGGCGGCCTCCCCTTCGTGATCGGTGATCCGGTACAGGACGAGGTCCTCCTTGGCCGGGAAGTACCGGAAGAGCGTCGGCTTGGAGATCTCCGCGGCGGCGGCGACCTCGGCGACGGACACGGCGTCGAAGCCCTTCTCCAGGAACAGCCGGACGGCGATGTCCGACACGACCGCCTCAAGAACCATGCCCGCGCTCCCCTTCCAGCACCGGAAGATACGAGCCCACCACGACCTCGGCGCCCGCGTCCCGCAGCTTCTCCGCCTTCTGGTCGTTGCGCCCGTACCCGATGAAGGAGACGCCCGCCCGTGACGCCGCCTGCAGGTCCGTCCCGGTGTCCCCGATCATCACCGCCCGCCGGGGCGGGAGGTGCAGACCGTCCAGAGCCCGGAGGACGACATCGGGGTGGGGCTTCATCAGGCCGGGGTCGTTCGGCCGCCGGCCCTCGACAGCGCTGAAGTAGCGGATCAGGCCGTGGTCCCGGAGATAGGCGTGGGCCGCCACGGGGGAGTTGTTCGTGACCACTGCGAGCCGTACACCCCGCCCGAACAGCAGCTCGACCACCGTGTCCACGTGCAGTGTCAGCTCGGCGGTACTCGCGGCAGCCACTTCGCCCGCCGTCACCTGCGCCTCCAGCAGGGACACCATGCGGCTCAGGCGCGGGTCGCGCCGCGCCGCCCGGTGCACGGCACGGAGCACCACGTGGGGATCGATATGGGTGCGCTCATCCACCGAGAGGACGTCCCCTGCTCCGAACCGGTCCACCGTCTCACGGAGTTCGTCGGCCACCGACTTCGAGGAGCCGTCGGGGAAGAGGCGGCAGATCGGCCCGTCGAAGTCGAACAGAACGCTGCCGGCACCGGCCAGCAGTTTCCGAACGCCCGTGACGTCGTCGAGGTCAACAGCCATGCCGTTCCTCCGTGTCCCCTTGCCTCCGTGCGCTTCCGCGCATCCCGTCAGCTGTGCACGCCCGTGGGCTCCCTCTGCCGATCGGGCGCCGGACGCTCCGCACGCTCCGTGCGGGAGCGGTACGTCCTCCACTTCCGCACCTCGGCCGGCCCCGCTATCTCCCCTTGCGCCGCCCCTTCCCCGCCGTCGTCGGCGCGGGTCCGCCACTCCCCGTCTGCCGAGTGCCAACGACGCAGCGCCTCGCGGATCTGCTGCTCGTCAAACGGCTCACCCGCGAGGGACAGCGGCTGCATCGCCCGGCTCAGGGCGCGGCGGACACGGCCCGCCGCAGCGGCCAGGTCCTGCTCGCCGGGGTCGTCCGGCAGGTACAGCGCGGCCCGCATCACGTCGGGGTACAGCGACTGGACGTACTCGAAGCCGAGGTAGGCGTCCAGGTCGCGTTCCTGGTCAGCGGTCATGTCGGCGTGGCCCGCGTCGAGCATCGCCTTCGTCCACAGCTCGAGCATCAGGTCGTACTCGGACTCGTCGTAGTCCATCCGGACCAGGTGGGTCGCCAGATCGTGCAGCGGATCGCCGTACAGGGCGAGTTCCCAGTCGATGACCGCGAGACGCTCGTCCAGTGTCTCCGGGTCGTCCACAATCAGCACATTGGCCCGGTGCACGTCCGTATGCAGGAGCACGAACGGACGTGCGGTCAACTTGGGCACGGAGGCCATGAAACGCTCGACGGCATCGAATGGAATGCCGACATCGTCGAAGAGCCTGCCGAAGCGCGGCCGATTGGCCTGGTGCACCTTCTGCTCCGCAAACCGGGCGAGCCAGCCCAGGAAGCCCCGGCTGTCGCCGTCGACCGGCCAGTCGGCGGGCAACGGGGGCAGGTCGGCCTCACGCACACCGGCCAGGCCGGCGAAGAACTCGGCGAGCGCGGCCACCCGGGCCTCGCCGATCCTCCCGGCGGGCACCTCGTCAGCCAGGGCGCGGCCCGGCAGATAGTCGTGCAGAGACCATTCTCCGAAGTCCGCGAGACAGCGTGGCACTTGGCTCAGCCGCCCGCGCAGCGCCCCCAGCACCTCCGACTCGCGACGCCAGATCCGCGGCACTACCTCCACCGCCTGAAGGGGGGTGCGGAACTTGGCGAGAACGTGCCCCGACGACTCCCCCAGCAAGAAGGCCAGCGGACGGCCCAGGGGCAGGATGAGGTTCGTGTTGTGATGGCCGGAAACCACCTCCCCGTCGGGGCTGCGGCGCCGCGCCTCCGCGAGTCGGCGTACCAAGGAATGGAACGCTCTGCGGTGCAGAGGGGACGACATGGGCGCACAGAGTAGTACGAGACTCGAGGTTCCTCACGCCGTGTCACTATTTGGACACGCCCTCTCACCCTCCGTATCAGGCCGTGTCCCGACATCTCACCTCTTACGACTCGAGGCCTCGCTCAGAATGTCCCAATTCGAATCGAACCAGCCACGCATACTCTCGAAGAAGGCGGCAGCATGGTCGCCTTCGGACATGCCGTGGTACGTGAGTGCCGAGTGCGCGCCCAGTACGTCGTAGGAATCCACCTGGGTCTCGTCCTCGTCCTCGAGCGGGATGACGGTGTCGATCACCTCGTACGGGCCGAAGAGCATGTGGGCGTCGTTGAGTATGTACAGCTTGAACTGCGGGGTCATCGGCACGCGCTGGATCTCCAGCCGGGCGTCCACGCCCGCATCGGCGAGCCGGTCGACCACCTGACGCACCTTCCTGGTGTGCCGACGGGCCATCGTCCTCCAGCGCACCCAGATCCGGGGGTCGTCCGGGTCCTTGGCCCGGGGGTAGGCGAGCGGTGCGTCCTCCGCCGGCAGCAGCATGCGGATGCGCAACTCCTCAGGTCGGATCTCACGCGCGCGAAGGATGCGGTCTTCCTGCACCGCGAGGTGGCTGACCAGGGTCTCCGAGGTCAGCGTAAAGACATCCAGGCTCACCTTCCGCTCCTCGAAGGCCTGCCGGATCAGCGGCTCGAGCGAGGGCACGCCCGGCAGCGCGCCGGGCGCCTTCAGGGGACCGAGGGAGGGCACCCGCACGACCCGGCTGCCGCTGCCCTGGCGGGCTTCGATCAGACCGGCTTCGACGAGCTGCCTGAGTGCGCGCTGAACCGTGTCCCGGGAGACCTTGAGCTCCGCCGCCAGCTGCCGCTGCGTGGGGAGCAGGTGGCCCCTGGGATACGTCCCGTCCGTGATCCGCTCCCGCAGGAACTCCGCCACCCGGGCGGACTCCCGGCCCAAGCCTTCCGCAGCTGCTGAGGTTTCCACCCTCAGAACCTACCGCCGTCCGGCCGGAGGTACACCCGTGTTCAGGCAACTTACCGCCACCGACGAACTGTCAATTGGACTGATGATTAAGGATCTCCAGCGCCGGGGAAGTCCAATCCGAGTCAACCAGTCCAATTGTCCCGCACGTTGACGGATTCCAAGGGGGGCCGGTGATCACTCCCAGCTCTGATGCCGCTGCTCCTGATGACTCAGTCCTTGCCACGGAGCAGTTTCAGGACCTCCTCCAGAGAACCCACGATCGACGTGGCCCCGGCCTCCCGAAGCAGCCGATCCTTGCGCTCGTTGCACGCATAGCCGAGAAACGAGACGCCGGCACGTTGCGCAGCCTCGAGGTCCGTTGGAGAGTCGCCGATCATCAGGGTGGCGGAGGGTGTGGCGCCCATGGCCTTGACAGCCTGCTCCAGGCAGTACGGGTTCGGTTTCATGAGGTCGAGGTTCTGCGTCCGGCCGTAGACGTAGGGAAAGCAGTCGGTCAGCCGACGGCTCTCTATATAGGCCGTTGCCGCGAGCGCGGAGTTGTTGGTTGTGATCGCGAACCTGGCCCCGAGTGCCGACCAGGTCCTGATCAGCGGGTCCGCGTACGGAGTGGGCAGCGCGCGGGGCACGGCCTCCAGCTCACGCCGAGTGAGCCACGCCTCGAGCTCAAAGACGAGGTCGCTCCCCCGATGCCGCCTGTGGACGCCCGGCAGAACGAAATGCGGGTCGGTGCCGGATCGTTCCTCCTCGGTCAACAGGCTTCCCATCCCCAGCCTGTCGATCAACTCCACCAACTCATGGGCGATCCCGTCCGCCGGGTAGCCGGCGAACAGTCGGCACATGGGCCCGTCCAGGTCCCAGAGCACGTACCGAACGGGGGCTATCAGTGAACCCAGTTGTTCTGTCTCAGCAGCCACCGGTTCAGTGTGCGTCGTCTCAGAGGTCACTAGGAGAGTGTCAGGTCCGTCGTGATGGTTTCCCAGAGGGCGTCGAACCACTTCTGGGATTCCTCCACGAACGCGGCGTCGCGCTGGCCGGCCTGTTTGAGGAACGAGAAGAGCAGGGACTGCGAGCCGAGCGCGTCGTACATGTCCAGGGTCTGGCTCCCGTACTCCTCTTCCCGCCTGGTGAGCATGTAGTACCCGATCAACGCTTCCTCACCGTTGAGCAGGTAGAGCTTCACGGGCGGAGTGAACGGCAGCGCCCGGAAAGTGACGCTGACGTCGATGCCGTGCGTGGAGCGGAGGGACAGCAGGTTGTGCTGGAGCACTTGGCCCTGGGCGTTGCGCATCGCCAGCCAGCGCTGGTGCACCGGGTTGGCGTCGCCGGGGGCTTCGACCAGTACAGGAAAGGCGAGCTCGATGTCGCGGGAGGGAACCAGGATGCGGACGTCGATCGACTGGGGCCGTATGCGCCCCTCATGGATCAGGCGCAGTGGCTCACCGGTGGCCAGCATCAGGGTCTCGGCCGTGTGGCACACGACATCGATCCGTACCCGAGGCACGGAGAACGCCTGCGTCAACCGCGGCGCCAGGCCCACCATCGTCGGCTGGGGCTCGCCTCGCACCGGTGCCGGTTCCGCGATCCGCGGTGGACTGCCCTTGCTCACATTGGTGAGGAGACCGTCGCCCTGCAATGCCCGCAGGGCCTGGCGGACCGTGCCGCGTTCCACGCCGAACTCCTCCGCGAGTTCGGCCTGGGTGGGCAGGCGGTCACCCGCCTTGAGGTCGCCGACGCGGATGCGTTCGCGCAGGACGTCCGCGATCTCCTGGGGTGTCAGCCTTCTGCTGCCGTTCACTGCCACGCTCTCCTGGGTCACGACCAAACGCTACAACTCTGATCCATCTATGGGGAGTTGTTTGAAAGTTGTTTATGAGTAGTAGCCAAGTGGGGACAACATAGTAAGAGTTGGTTGCCAACTTGAGAGAGTTGGCGGAAGGTTTGCTTCCTCTCGTAACCCCCCACGACCGTTCCGTCCGGCAGCCAGAAGGGGGAACACCATGCCTGCCATCGCCCTCCTCTCCACGGTCTTCGTCGTCGGCCTGGAGCAGACGCTCAAGTGGAAGTACGGAGCCGTCGGCGTCATCGGTCTGGTGCTGCTCAGCGTCGGCATCAAGGCCAAGAGTCCGGCGGTCAGTTCGATCGGGGCCGTCATTCTGGCCCTCCTGGTGACGAGGCCGGCACTATGAGCCGGACGCACCAGGTCAGCCGCCGTGGGAGACGATCAGCTCGTGAGCACCAGCTCCGAACTGATCGTCTCCCACAGTGCGTTGAACCACAGATGGGACTGCTCGACGAACGTCGTGTCGCGCAGCCCGGCGCCCTGGTCGAAGGCGAACAGCATCGACTGCGTGCCCTCGGCGTCGTACATCTGCAGGTGCTTGTGGTCGATCTCCTGCTCGCGGCGCGTGAGCGTGTAGTAGGCGAACAACGCCTCCGTACCGTTGAGAAGGTACAGCTTCACGGGTGGCGTGAAGGGCAGTGCGCGAAACGTGATGTGGACGTCTATGCCGTGCGTCGCGTGCAGGGACTGCAGGTTGTGCTGCAGTACCTGACCCTGCGCGTTGCGGTGGGCGAGCCAGCGGCGCTGCAGCCGACCGTGCTCGGCCGGGGCGTCCACCGGGGTCGGGAACGCGAGGTCTATGTCGCGGGACGGCAGCAGGACGCGGACGTCGACCTTGGCCGGTTTCAGCTCCCCCGCGTGGATCCGGCGCAGCGGTTCGCCGATGGCGAGCGTGAGGGAGACCGAGGTCAGGCAGAGGGCGTCGATCTCGACGTGCGAGGACGCGAAGGCGGCCGCGATGCGCGGGGCGAGAGCCACCGTGGTGGGCAGCGGCGGAGCCCCCGGCCCGGTGACGGGCCTGGTGAGGCCCGGATCCGGCGCCACCGTCGCCGGGCTCCCCTTGGAAACGCCGGTCAGCAGGTGCTCCGCCTGCAGGATCCGCAGGGCTTCGCGTACGGCACCGCGCTCGACGCCGAATTCGTCGGCCAGCCTGGCCTGCGTGGGCATGCGCTGACCTGGCCGCAGCACGCCGGACCTGATCCGGGTGCGCAGCTCGTCGGCCACGTCGTGGTGTGTCCTCTGGGTCGGCCGTGGCCGCTGGGGCGTCTTCCGTCCATTGACGGAGGCGTGTTCCGGGTCCACGACCAAAACACTACAACTTCCCGCCATCTTTTGGCAGTTCATGGGAAGGTGGTTATGAGACGCTCCCAAGCGGAGATAAGTACAGTGAAGTTGGTAGCCAACTTCTACAACATGGTCGGACTTGGAGGGGCCTATCCCCTAGGAGGAACCGGAGGAACCGCTATGCCGCTCATCGCCATCCTCGTCGCAGCACTCGCCTTCGGATTCGAGCAGCTCGTCCAGTGGAAGTACGGGCCGATGGGCATCATCGGGTTCCTCGCGTTCTCCATCGGGATCA
The DNA here is from genome assembly GCF_040782645.1 of Streptomyces sp. HUAS ZL42. Classification (GTDB taxonomy): domain Bacteria; phylum Actinomycetota; class Actinomycetes; order Streptomycetales; family Streptomycetaceae; genus Streptomyces. The sequence goes on along the minus strand of NZ_CP160403.1, from coordinate 5,198,076 downwards.
AGGCCAAGAACAGCATGATCGGCGGCATCGGCGCGGTGATCCTCGTGATGCTGCTCGCCCAGTCCGGCTGATCGGGCTCCCTTCCGGAGGGGAGCCGGGAGCTCGATCAGTCAGCACCAACAGCACAGTCACAACTCCACACCGACAACTGAACAGCGACAGTGCACAGTCACAACTCAACAGCCATAGCTACGGATGAGCTACGGACAGGTCACCACGGTCCCCGTCGTCGGCAGGGAGGAGCTCAGAAGATGTCCGGGCACCACGGTCGCCTGGACGTACGCAGCAGGGCGTCGGCCACTCGGGCGGCGCCCGCTCGTTCTTCCCGCACCCGGCCCGCCGCCGCGAGCCGTACCACCGACTCGTCGCCCAGCCACAGCCTCGCCAACTCGGCTATGTCCAGCGTGAGTTCCGCGTTCGCCGTGGTCGGAGTGCAGGTCGCCCGGCCGTCCTCCGCCGCCTCCAGCCGGTAACGGCCGCCGGCGAGTCCGTCCCCGTCGACGACGTCCAGCACCAGTGCGCCCGGCCCCCCGTACGTACGCGCCTCCAGAGCACGTACGACATCCAGGATCCGCACCCACAGCCAGTCCGCCTGCGTGGTGACGACCGCCGCCCGCGGGTCCGGCAGGAGGAGTGGCAGCAGATCGTCGGGAGCACGCCAGCCGCTCTTCACCCTCACGACCCAGTCGATCGAGCAGACGTAGTGCCACAGTTCGCGCTCGGCGGCCGGGGTCACCGCGATCAGCCAGTTCACCTCGGCCGTGTTCAGCGGCTGTTTGCCGTCGCCCCACTTCTCGTCGGCCTCGTACGACACCAGGCCCTCCACCTCGCCGTCCGCCGAGCGGTAGACGGCGTAGAAGGGCTCGGTCCAGTCCTTGCCGAAGCGTACGGCGCCCGTGTTCACCCGCCACCACAGGTCGGTGCGGCTGACGGCGCCCGGCCGAATGCGGCGCAGGCGCTCGTGCAGTTCGGGGCCGAGCTTGCGAACGTCCTCGGCGTCCACGAGATCGATCGTGGCGCCGTCCTGGGGGCCCGCCCAGCGGGGGTCGAGGCCCGCGCGGGGTACGTCGACCGTCCACTCGGTCATCGTGGTGGCGGGGCCGAAGCCGTAGCGGCCGTAGATCGGGTACTCCGCGGCGATGAGCGTCGCGACGACGTCCCCGCGGGCCTTCGCGGCGGCGAGGTCGTGGGCCATCATGCGGGTGAGCAGGCCGCGGCGGCGGTGGGTGGGGCTGACGGTGACGTTGGAGATGGCGTCGGCGGGGACGGGGCTGCCGCCCACTGCTGTGAGCTCCTGGGTGAAGGAGCGGAAGGTGGCGACACAGCGGCCGTTGTCGAAGGCGCCGAGGAGGCGGCCCGGTGCGAAGTGGTTGCGGCGGGCTTCGAGCTCTTCCTCCGAGGGGGTCGGTTGGCGGAGGAAACCGATGTTCAGGGCACGGGTCCAGTCGGGGAACTCGGCTTCGGTGATCGGGCGGACGTCGATGGCGGCTCGGGGGGTCATGAGGTCACGGTAGGTCTGCGCCGGGGTGGTGTCGCGGGGATTTTTCGCGCCCCTCCGCCCCTACCGTCCCGTCTCCAGGGACTCTGCCCCTTCGCCCCCGCGAGGGCTCGTCGGGCATCCTGCGGACCAGGTCGCGGTGGGGATGGACTCCTCCGAGACCTGGGGAGGCTCGCGGCGGCCGGCGCCGGCCGCTCCCCGGTCAGGTCGAGGACCGCGCGCAGGACGCCCGCCGCCTGCATCGGCCTGTTGGAGGAACGCGGGAAGACGGGGACGTCACGTCCGCGAGCGCGAGCTCGACCGGCCTGTCCGCGGCCGGCAGCACCAGGCTGCCCCCGGTGCCGGCCCTCGACGAAGCCGGATCGTACGGCTTCGGCGAGGACGGGCGGTGCGGCCCGGTGGTGGCCGCGGGCAGCTGCGGTGCCTTCCGGAGGCGTCACATCAGCAGGTCGTCGACCTGCGCTTCCCCCTCGCGGTACCGGCGGGCGATCTCCGCACTGCAGTCGTCGGCCGTCCGCTGCAGCCGCTGCCGCTGCCGTGACACCTGCTGCTCGTACCGTACGAGCCGCCCCATCGCCTCCGTCAGCTCCGGGTCGGTCCGCGCGTCCAGGTCGGACAGTTCGACCTCGGCGAGCATCTCCGCGGCCAGCCGCCGGTACTCCTCGCTGTGCGGGGTGCCCAGGGTCACATGGCGGGCCGAGGAGCGGTACCGGGCCGGGGCGTCGGTGAGGATCTCCGGGAGCCGGTCGACCACGGAGGCCTCGTCCGGGTGGTCCGGGACGGCCGCCGGGCCGCGCCGGGTGAGCTCCGCCCGCAGGATGTCGATACGGCCCTGCAGCAGCCGCCGTACATAGCTGAGGTCGGCCTCGTCGCGCTGGGCGTCCCGGCGCAGCGTGCGCAGCTCTGGCAGGCTCAGCACAGCCAGGTCGTGCCCGGGCGATTCCCCGGGCATGGGCGGGCTGTCGGTGCGTTGCAGCGGCGGCCGGGGCGTCCCCAGCTCTGCCGTGTTCAGCTGTCCCGCAGGGGTGGTCAGTCCCGTACGGGTCAGCGAGACAGCCCCATGGGGCTGCCCGGTACTCGGTGTGCTCATGTGCCTCTACCGTCCCCTCGACCGGCGTGTGGCAGCATCGTGCCACCCCAAGTGGCCGCTATGTGACCGAGTGCCCCCGATCGGCCCCAGATGGGGGGTTAGGGATCAATAAGAAGCCGTGCACGGGGCCGGTACGGGCCACCCGTGGAGCGGGTGCGGGCGCACGGCATGATGGCGGCATGCGTGCAGTGGTGCAGAGGGTCGAGGGTGCGAGTGTCGTCGTGGACGGCGAGACGGTCGGGGAGATCGCCGGCGAGGGGCTGTGCGTCCTCGTCGGGGTGACGCACGAGGACACGAAGGAGAAGGCTGCGCAGCTGGCTCGCAAGCTGTGGTCGATCCGGATGCTGCACGACGAGAAGTCGTGCAGTGACGTCGATGCGCCGCTGCTGGTGATCAGCCAGTTCACGTTGTACGGGGATGCGCGGAAGGGGCGTCGGCCGACGTGGAACGCGGCGGCTCCCGGTGATGTGGCCGAGCCCCTGGTCGACGAGGTCGTCGCGCAGCTTCGGGCGTTGGGGGCGACGGTGGCCACGGGGCGGTTCGGTGCGCGGATGAGGGTGTCTCTGACGAACGACGGGCCGTTTACGGTGCTGCTCGAGATGTGAGAGGTGCCGCCCGCGGGCCGACCGTCGACCCCCTACGGCTCGACCACGGTCTCCTGGGCCGCTGCCGTGTCGCCCGCCACCAGCCTTGCGTCGACCGCCACGTTCCGCTTGACCAACGCCAGGGCGACCGGGCCCAGTTCGTGGTGGCGTACGGAGGTGGTGATGAAGCCGATCTTCCGGCCGTCGGGGCCGTCGTCGGCGAGGTGGATCTCCGTGCCGTGGGTGGGGAGGTGGACCTCGCTGCCGTCCAGGTGGAGGAAGACCAGGCGGCGGGGCGGCTTCCCGAGGTTCTGCACCCGGGCCACCGTCTCCTGGCCGCGGTAGCAGCCCTTCTGCAGGTGCACCGCCGTGCCGACCCAGCCCAGCTCGTGGGGGATCGTGCGGTGGTCGGTCTCGAAGCCGAGGCGCGGGCGGTGGTTCTCGACGCGGAGGGCTTCGTACGCCAGGATCCCGGCCGCCGGACCCGCCTTCTCGGCGTACGACTCCAGGTCCGCGCGGGGGAGGAAGAGGTCACGGCCGTACGGCGTCTCGCGGACGACCACGCCCTCCGGCACCTCGGCGATGGAACCGGCCGGCAGGTGCACCACCGCGAAGTCGGCCGTGCGGTCGGCGACCTCGACGCGGTAGAAGAACTTCATCGACTCCAGGTACGCGAGCAGCGCGTCCTGAGTGCCGGGCTCCACGTGCGCCCAGACCGTCGCTCCGTCGTCCACGAGGTACAGGGCGTGCTCGATGTGGCCGTGCGCGGAGAGGATCAGCGCCTCGGTGGCCTGGCCGGGCGGGAGTTCGCTGACGTGCTGGGTGAGCAGGAGGTGCAGCCAGCTGAGGCGGTCCTCACCGGAGACGGCGACGACCCCGCGGTGGGAGAGGTCGACGAAGCCGGAGCCGTCGGCGAGGGCGCGCTGCTCGCGGAACAGGTCGCCGTAGTGTGCGGCGACGCCTTCGTCCACGCCCTCGGCGGCGACGGCTCCGGGCAGGGACAGCAGGGGGCTCTTCATGGACACAAGCCTACGACTCGGTAGTTGAACTCTTCAGAGAGCAGTCCTTGCAACGGCCGAAGATCGCGAAGTGCTTCATGTCCGTCTCGAAGCCGAAGGTCTCGCGCAGCTTGGCGGTGAACTCCGCGGCGACGGCCAGGTCCGCCTCGATGACGTTCGTGCAGTCGCGGCAGACCAGGTGGATGTGGTGGTGACGGTCGGCGAGGTGATAGGTGGGGGCGCCGTGCCCGAGGTGGGCGTGGCTGACCAGCCCGAGTTCCTCCAGCAGCTCCAGCGTCCGGTACACGGTGGAAATGTTGACCCCCGACGCCGTCTTCCTCACTTCCACGAGGATGTCGTCGGGGGTCGCGTGCTCCAGGGTGTCCACGGCTTCGAGGACAAGCTGGCGCTGCGGCGTCAGCCGGTAGCCGCGCTGCCTGAGGTCGCTCTTCCAGTCGGTGCTCACCACACCAGAAAGTCTAGGACCACTGGAACGGATGCCTACTTGAAGAAGGCGATCCCGTCGTCCGGAAGGTCGTCCGGCAGGGCCTTCGCCCAGCGCTCGACGTCCTCCGGGGTGACGACCTTCTTCAGCTGCGCCGACATGTAGGGGCGCAGCTCGACCTCGGGGGTCTGCTTCTCGCCGACCCACATCAGGTCGCTGTTGACGTAGCCGTACAGCCGCTGGCCGCCGCTGTAGGGGCGGGCGGCGGCCGTGCGCGCCACGGTGTCCGTCACCAGGTCGATCTGGGGCTTCTTGGCGGCGAGCTCGCCGTACCAGATCTCGACCACCCCGTCGTCGCGGGTCATGGTGACCTCGACCTTGCGGTCGGCGTCGATGCGCCAATAGCCGAACTCGGACTCGAGCGGCCGCACCTTGTTGCCGTCCTTGTCGAGGACCCAGGTCTGGGAGCGGTACTCCAGGAAGTCCCGGCCGTCGTGCGTGAAGGCGACCTCCTGCCCGAAGTTGCACTTCTCGGAACCGGGGAAGTCGTGCACACCCGCGCCGGCCCAGTTGCCGAGCAGGAAGGCGAGGGGGACGAGGTCCTTGTGGAGGTCGGACGGGATCTCGATCATGGTTGGCAGTTCCTGGAATGGTCGGTCAGCGCTGGCCCTGGTACAGCTTCTTCACGGTCAGTCCGGCGAAGGCGAGGACGCCGACGCAGACCAGGACCAGCAGGATTTCGAAGAAGATCTCCACGGGGTGCTCCTCGGGACAAGCGTGGTGCGGTACGTGTACAGGGCCGGGCCCCAGCTTACGCGGCCGGGGCCCGGTGTTCCGTGTGAGGTGGGCCTTCGCGGGGTCAGCCGAGAAGCTGGCTCTGCAGGACCACCGTCTGCTGGAAGGGCACGGCGTCGGCGGTGCCCTTCCTGGTCTGCAGCACCACGGCGAGGACGTCACCGGCGGCGAGGTACGCCTGGCGTACCTGCTCGGGGCCGTACGGCTTGACCTCGACGTAGGTGGAGCGCTGGATACCCGTGAGCTGGGTCACGGCCGGAAAGTCCTCGTCGTACTTGGACTCGTCGGTGCCCTGCACCCGGTAGGTCGGGCTGCTGTACGGGGAGATCCGGCCGAACACGCTGTCCACGACAGCCCCGGTGCCGAACTGGAGCAGGTAGACCCGGGTCCGCGTGCCGTCCTGGGTGGTCCAGCCGCGGGCCGCGATGTGCCGCAGGCCGTTGTCGACGAGCCTCTGCCCGAGCTCGGTCCGCTCGTCGGCGTCCGCGTACTCCGCCAGGAAGTCCTTGGTCGCCAGCCAGCCGTCCGAGCCGCGGAGCGCCTTGTCCTGCGTCGCGCCCGCGGGGGCGGGCAGGACGAGGGCGCGCAGGTCGGCGTAGTGGGCGCCGGCCCGGTTCGACTCGGCGAACGGCCCGGGGCTGCCGGACGGCAGCGGCGGCTTCTTCAGCTCCGGGTAGTCCCAGCGCCCGTCCGACTCCGTCGCCAGGCCCGGTACGTCCGTCCGCTCCATCCCCGTGATCCCGTACGCCGTGGCCGCCCCCGCCGCCGCGAAGACGAGCACGGCGGCGGTCCAGCGGAGGGCCGTGCGCAGGCCCTTCGGGATGCGGGCGGTTCGAGCGGCCGGGACTCCGGCTGCGGCGGGGAGGCCCCCACCCGCAGCTCCCGTGCTGCTTTCGTGGCCGGGTGCGGGCGGCCCCTGTGACGCGATCCCGCCATCGGCGGCCAAGGGAGCAGGAACCGGTTCGGTGACGGGCACGAGCGCAGGGACCGACTCCTTGGCGAGCCCGGCCACAGGGACCGGAGCAGCAGCCTCCGGCTCGGCGGCGGGCACAGGCGCAGGGGCCGACTCCGTGGCAGGCCCGGCCACAGGGACCGGAGCAGCCCCGGAAGCAGACACCGGCTCAGCGGCCGACCCGAGCGCAGGGACCGACTCCTTGGCAAGCCCGGCCACAGGAACCGGAGCAGCAGGCACCGGCTCGGCGGCGGGCACAGGCGCAAGGGCCGACTCCGTGGCAGGCCCGGCCACAGGGACCGGAGCAGCCCCGGAAGCAGACACCGGCTCAGCGTCCGACCCGAGCGCAGGGACCGACTCCGTAACCCGCCCGGCCACAGAAACCGGAGCAGCAGGAACCGATTCGGTGACGGGCACAGGCGCAGGGACCGACTCCTTGGCAAGCCCGGCCACAGGGACCGGAGCAGCAGGAACCGGCTCGGCGGCGGGCACAGGCGCAAGGGCCGACTCCGTAGCAGACCCGGCCACAGGAACCGGAGCAGCCTCGGAAGCAGACACCGGCTCAGCGTCCGACCCGAGCGCAGGGACCGACTCCGTAACCCGCCCGGCCACAGGGACCGGAGCAGCAGGCACCGGCTCGGTGGCGGGCACAGGCGCAGGGACCGGAATCGCCGCGGAAGCAGGAACCGGCTCGGCGGCCGAATCGGGCGCGGGGGTCGGTTCTTCGGCCGGCTCGGGGGCAGGGGTCGGTTCCGGCGCCTGGGGTGTCTCCGGGTCCGTCGTCTGGTTCTGGTCGGTCATACCGCCTCCCCCGGCTCTGCGATGCGGTCGAGTTGCGTGGCGAGCAGCATCGCGACTCCGTCGGTGTCGAGTGGCTTGATCCCGTCCGCGGTGGCGGTCACGAGGACGTCGCCCTGGTAGGCGGAGCAGAACATCGTGTCGAGGTCCGCGTCGTCGTCCTTGGGCGGCAGGAAGCACTTGGCGTTCTTGTGGCCCTTGACCGCCGGGCCCTTGCGGAAGACGTCCAGGGCATCGAGGAACTCGTGCTGGAACGTCGCGATGTCCCGTACGGCGGCCTTGTTGTCCATCTGGGACAGCACGATGCTCACCGTGTAGATGCCCTCGTTGCCGTAGGAGCGGGCCTCCCCGCTGAAGTAGCTGCGCATCGCCATGCCCTTGACGCGCTGCTTGTCGATCTGCTTCTCCAGCCGCTTGCGCTGGGAACGGGGCAGGTCGCGCAGTGCCTCCTTCTGGAGGGCCGTGGCCTGGGCGCCGCTGAGCCGGGTGTCGGAGCCGAACTCCGCGAGGTCCGGCCCCGGCGTCCAGCCATCGGTCCCGTACGGCACGAGCATCCCGGCGAGCCCCGTCGCGGGTGCCGTCTTCGCGTCCTCGGCCTTGGCCTTGGGGAACTTCCAGACGGGCGCACCCGCGTCCCGATCGGCCCCGTTCACGGTCACCACGGTGTACCCCACCCCCGCGACGAGGGCACCGACCAGCACCACGGAGCCCGCCACAGCGGCGATACAACCCCGGCGGCGGGGCTTCTCGCCCGGCGCGGATTCCGGCACGGAGGCGTCGGCGACGGGCGATGCGACCACCTGGGAGTCGGACCAGGCAGCCTCCGGCTCGGCGACCCCGGCCGGTTCGACGGCCTCGGCCGGCTCCGTCTCGTTCTCGCTCACAGCCGCTCCATCTGCCGCTTGGCCAGGTCCATGATCGTCTTCTTGGAGACCGGCTTGCTGCCGTAGATCCAGATCTCCATGGCGATGTCGTCGCGCCAGGCGTGCGCCTCCGCGCTGTACAGCGGCAGGTAGCCGGGCTCGGTGTCGGGCTTCTTGTGGACGTACGCCATGCCGTCCCCGGTCCCGGGTATGTCCCAGCTGTCGGTGGCGTCCTCCTCCTCGGCCCAGTACTGGCCGTTGTCACTGGCGTCGGAGGCCGCCAGGGTCTCGTCCTGCCGGTACTGCACCAGCCGGATCTCCACCGTGTACGTGCTGCCGACCTCCCAGCCGACGACGGCCGCCCGGCGGAAGTCGTCGGTGACGAGTTCCTCGAACGCGCCGGCGGGGTGCTCGAAGTCCTCGGCGTACGCCGCCAGGTCCATCCAGCCGTCGGAGCCCTCGAGCCACTCGGCGTCCTTGGTCCCCTTCGGCTTCTTCAGCAGCAGCTTGCGCAGGTCGCCGTCGGTCTTCACCTTCCGGTCCTGCGCGGCCGACAGCGGCTCGGGACCGGCGCCCTTCGCCTGCTCCAGCACCGGCTGGGAGAGCGGCGGCAGCTTCGTCGGCTCGCGGTCGGCCTGAACGAGATAACCGCCACAGGTGCCGGCCACCACGCCGAGCACGGCGGCTCCGGCGATCAGCAGGGCCGTACGGCCGCGCCGGCGCGCCCGCGGCACGTCCGCAAGCGGCGCAACCGGCTCACTCGGTATATCCGGCGCGCCGGATGCGCCGCCTACTACTTCGGGTCCTTCCAAGACGTCCCCCCACAGAACGTGAATGGTTTGTTCCGTATTCGCGCTCCACAGGAGACTCATGGCCAACACCATGAGTTGTAAGGGAGTTGATTACGATTCGGACATGGCTAAGAAGCTCGTGATCAAGGTGACGGCGGGGGCCGATGCCCCCGAGCGCTGCTCGCAGGCGTTCACGGTCGCGGCGGTGGCGGTGGCCAGCGGCGTGGACGTCTCCGTGTGGCTGACCGGGGAGTCCGCGTGGTTCGCGCTGCCGGGCCGCGCCGCCGAGTTCGAGTTGCCGCACGCGGCACCGCTGCCCGACCTGCTCGACTCGATCCTGGCCGGCGGCCGCCTCACGCTGTGCACGCAGTGCGCGGCCCGCCGGGACATCACGGAGAAGGACGTGCTCGAGGGCGTACGGATCGCGGGCGCGCAGGTGTTCGTGCAGGAGGCGCTGGGGGACGAGACGCAGGCCCTCGTCTACTGAGGTGCTACTCGGGCTTCCTCGACCCACAGGCAGAACGGGTGGCCCGCCGGGTCGAACAGCACCCGTACGTCGTCCTGGGGCTGGTACTCGGCGAGGCGCGCCCCCTCGGCGACGGCCCGCGCGGTCTCGCCCTCCAGGTCGTCGACCTCGATGTCGAGGTGCAGCATCATCTGCTGGTCGCCGGGCTTCCGCGTCGGCCAGACGGGTGGCACGTACTCGCGTTCGGTCTCGAAGGACAGCGCCGTGCCGTCGGTGCCGGGCGGCGGGCCGACGAGCACCCAGTCCGGCTCCTCGCGGCGCACCTCGTACCCCAGCAGCCGCATGTAGAAGCCGGCCAGCTCATGCGCGTCGTGCGCGTCCAGTACGACGGTCGACAGTCTCGTGGGCGACATGCACGTCTTCCTACTGCGGCCGCTTCTTCCCGTCCAGCTCGTCCCACCACTCGTCGGACTTCGGGTCACCGGACGGGTCGTCCCACCAGCGGTCCTCGGGTCCCCGGCGGTTGGCGACCATCGCGGCCAGCGGCGGGATGACCATCGCGACCACACACATGCCGACCGCGACCGGGACCGACCAGATGCGTACGACTCCCCAGGCCAGGATGAAGAGGGCCAGGCACGTCCCCATCATGGCGAAGTACACGTGACGTCGCCGTGCGTACATACCTCCAGGGTAGGGCGCGTGCTCCCGGCATGCCGAAGGGCCGCACCCCGGGTCGGAGACCCGGGGTGCGGCCCTTCGGCCGGGCTTGCCGTCAGACGGCGATCGCGACCTCCGCGAGGCCGCCCTTCTGGGCGACGACCGTGCGGTCGGCGGTGGCGCCGGGTACGAGGGCACGGACGGTCCAGGTGCCCTCGGCCGCGTAGAAGCGGAACTGGCCCGTGGCGGAGGTGGGGACCTCCGCGGTGAACTCGCCGGTCGAGTCCAGCAGACGGACGTAGCCGACCACCGGCTCGCCGTCGCGGGTCACCTGACCCTGGATCGTGGTCTCACCGGGCTTGATCGTCGAGGGGTCCGGGCCGCCGGCCTTCGCTCCACACATGTCGTAACTCCTGAAGAGGTCTTGAAAGGTCGGTCGGGGTTGGTTACTTGTTGGCGCCGAGCTCGATCGGCACGCCCACCAGGGAGCCGTACTCGGTCCACGAGCCGTCGTAGTTCTTGACGTTCTCGACACCGAGCAGCTCGTGCAGGACGAACCAGGTCAGGGCCGAGCGCTCACCGATGCGGCAGTAGGCGATGGTGTCCTTGGCGAGGTCGACGTTCTCCTCGGCGTAGAGCTCCTTGAGCTCGTCGTCCGACTTGAAGGTGCCGTCGTCGTTGGCGTTCTTCGACCACGGGATGTTGCGGGCGGTCGGGACGTGGCCCGGACGCTGCGACTGCTCCTGCGGCAGGTGCGCGGGGGCGAGCAGCTTGCCGGAGAACTCGTCGGGCGAGCGGACGTCGACCAGGTTGTTCGAGCCGATCGCGGCGACGACTTCGTCGCGGAAGGCCCGGATGGACGTGTCCTGCGCCTTGGCCTTGTAGTCGGTCGTGGCCCGCTCCGGGACCTCCTCGACCAGCTCGCGGGCGTCCAGCTCCCACTTCTTGCGGCCGCCGTCGAGGAGCTTGACGTTCTCGTGGCCGTAGAGCTTGAAGTACCAGTAGGCGTAGGACGCGAACCAGTTGTTGTTGCCGCCGTAGAGGATCACCAGCGTGTCGTTGGCGATGCCCTTCGCCGACAGGAGCTTCTCGAAGCCCTCCTGGTCGATGAAGTCACGGCGGACCGGGTCCTGGAGGTCCTTGGTCCAGTCGATGCGGATCGCGTTCTTGATGTGGTTCTTCTCGTACGCGGACGTGTCCTCGTCCACCTCGACGATGGCGATGCTCGGGTCGTCCAGGTGTTCCTGGACCCAGTCGGCGTCGACCAGGACGTCGCTGCGGCTCATGCTTCTTCTCCTCCGGGGCAGTTACGGCGAGGGGTGTGCGTAGAGAGTGAGTACGCGGCCGGGCATTGCCGACGGCGCACGGATGCCCTCGATCGAGGGCGCGGGGGGAGAGCGCGGAGGCGGGTGTCGCCCGCCGCTCAGAGAGTGGTGCGACAGAGCATGGCGGCGACGCGGCACAGGTCGACTGCCCGCCGCTTCGTGAGATCCGCCTGTCGCTTCATGAGGTCGATCGTAGGGACGGACAGGCGGACATGTCACCGGCGTGTCGCATGTTGAGATGGGATCGTCCGAAATGCGAGATGGTAATGGCCTGGGAGCCCCTTCCCCAGGGATTCGGGCGCCTGTTCCCGTCGGCACATCTACGCTGCGGACGACGGCGTCTCACGTCTCGGACATTGCGCGTCCACCAGGACCGCAGGTCGTCCTACCCCACCAGCCGGACGTCGGAACCCTTCACCATGATCTCCACACCGTTCGTCGCGGCTTCCACCTTGTCGAGCTGGATGCCGCCGGGCAGGCCGTTTATCTTCTGCCCGAAGTCGGTGACCGACCGCATCGCGTTCTCGGCGAGATCGACGCCGAGGTCGGGCAGGGAGTCGGCGTGCACCCGCACGGTGTCGCCGTCGGCCACCGTGACCGAGCTGAGCACGGAGACCGGCTTGGGCAGCTCCGTGCCGAGGACGGTGGCCTCGACCAAGACCTTGATCTTGCCGTTGCCGCCGTCGGAGAGGCCGACGACGTTGGCGGTGACGCCGGGGGCGATCCGGGTGGGCTCGGACTTCGCCGTCTTCAACAGCTCGTCGTAGGCGATGGTCGCGGTGCCGGTGGCCGTGGCCGCGGTGGCGGAGCTGTAGTCGCCGGAGAACACGACGCCCTTCATGTTCGCCGTCAGCGCGTCGATGCGGATCTTCTGGGAGCCGGTGCCGGTGGCGGCCTCGTAGTCCCTCATACCGACCTCCACGTCGTCGAACTCGCCGCCGGCGACCTGGGTGAGGAACGGGAAGCCCTTGATGGACACGTCCGGGGTGGAGGCGAGGTTCTCGGTGCTCTTCAGCCTGTCCGCGGCCTCGCCCTCGGCGAAGTGCAGGGCGACACGGTCCGCGATCACGAAGAGGCCGCCCAGGATCACGACGACGATCAGAAGTATTCGCAGTGCGCGCATGCGGTGTTCCCCCACCTCGGCGGTCGATGACGACCCACGGTAACGCCGGGGGGTGGGTCCGCCGGGGGATTGTCGACCAGCTGTGACAGGGGAGGCACGGGACGCTGCCCGGGAGGCAGAACCCGTCGGCGCGCGCCGCGTGGCGTCAGCCCAGCGCCCGCCCCAGCACGTACACCACCGGCGCGGCCGCCGCGAGTGGCAGGGCCACGCCCGCCGTGAAGTGGACGAAGCGGGAGGGGTAGTCGTAGCTCGCGACGCGGTGGCCGATCAGCGCGCACACCGCCGAGCCCGCCCCCAGCAGCGCACCCTGCGCACCCAGCCCCGTCATCCCCCCGACCGCGACACCCGCACCCGCCGCGGCCAGCAGGGAGACGACCACCGAGGCCGGAGTGGGCAGCGGCAGCGCACGTGCCAGGACGGCCACCCCGACAGCCGCGGCACCGACCGACACCGCGTCGCCGTCCGCCCCGAGATACCCCGCCGCCACGATCGCCAGCGCCGCCGAGGCGACGGTCGCCATCAGGCCGTACATCCGCTCGTCCGGGTCCGCGTGCGAACGAAGCTGCAGTACGAGACAGAGCAGCACCCACACACCGAGCGTGCCGAGGATCGCGGCGGGCGCGTTCTCCCGGCCGGCCGCGAGCAGGGCGACGTCCGACACCAGCGCCCCCAGGAACGCCAGCGCGATGCCCTGCCGGGCGGGCCACATCCCGTTCAGCCGGAACCAGCCCGCCGCCGTGACGGCCTGCAGAAGGACGAGCGGTACGAGGAGGGCGTACGACCCGATCGCCGCCGTTCCGGAGAGCAGCAGCCCGAGCACCGCGGTGAGCGCGCCCGGCTGCATCCCGGGCTCGATGATCGGCGAGCGTCCTTCGATGCGGGCGCGCTGGGCGTCGGTCACACGGGAATTTCCGCCGAGGGTGGCGGGACCGTACTCGGGGGCGGTGGCCTGGTGGCCGCCGCTGCCGTCCACAGCGCCGGGCTCCGTAGGGCCGGGCCCCGTATATACGGCGTCGTACCCCTGCTGCGGCAGATACGCCGTCTCGGTCACCGTCGGCCCCGCCGGCACCTGTGTCTCCCAGGTCTGCCCCTGCCACCGCTGCGTGTACTGCGGGTCCTCATGGATCTGGGGCTGCGGCTGATGCTGCCCCGGCCAGGCCTGCGACTGCCGCGCGTGCCCCTCGTACCCGGCGTACGCCCCGTCGTAGGCCCCGTTGTAGCCGTCGTCGTACCCGTCGTACGACCCCTCGTACGGCTGGTTGCTCATCGCTGCGTTCATCCTCCTGCGAACGGCGGGAGCACCTCAACCGTGCCGCCCTCGGCCAGCCGTACCGTCTCATGCCCGCGGGTGCCCACGGGGTCGCCGTCGATGAGGAACGAGCATCGCTGCAGGACGCGTACGAGTTCACCGGGGTGTCGCTCGCGCACCGCGTCGAGCGCCTCGGCGAGGGTGGCCGCGTCGTACGGCTCCTCGGCGACTTCGGCCGCGGCCTTGGCGGCGGCCCAGTAGCGCACCGTGACCTTTGCCATCCCGTCCCTCGAATCGATCGGCGTTGAACACCGTCAGGCTAGCTCGCCCGTGAGACGGCCCAGTCCCCGATCCGGGCCAGCAGCGCCTCGTCCGACGCGTGTTCGGCGTGGCCCATCCCGGGCTCCAGCCAGAGTTCGCCGTGGTCACCGGCGGCCGTGGCGAGCATCCGGGGGTGGTCGACGGGGAAGTAGCCGTCCCGGTCGCCGTGCACGATCAGCAGCGGGGTCGGAGCGATCCGCGGTACCGCCTCCACAGGGGACATGGGCACGGGGTTCCACTCCCGGTGGTGGATCCTCGTACGGAATCCGTAGCGGCCGACCAGGCGGCCCTCGGGGCGCGTGACCAGCCAGTGGAGCCGTCGCATGGGGGCCGTGCCCCGGTAGTACCAGCGAGCCGGCGCGCTCACCGACACGACCACGTCCGTGCGGGCCCCGCTCGCGGTGCCGTGCAGGGCCGCGTGCCGCAGCACCACGGAGCCGCCCATGGAGAAGCCGACGGTCGCCACGCGCGCGTGCCCGAGTTCCCGCGCCCACCGCACCGCGGCCGCCAGGTCGTACACCTCCCGGTCACCCACGGTGGACCGGCCGCCGGACTCCCCGTGGCCCCGGAAGGAGAACGTGACCACGGCTCCGTGCCGGGTGAGGGCCTCGGCCACTCGCCGGACGTGCGGCCGGTCCACATCGCCCGTGAACCCGTGAGCGACGACGAACACCAGGTCAACGGAGGGTGGCGCGGAGGCGTCGTATACAACCGCGGCCGGGTCGTATACGGAATCGATCGTCACCCCGTCGTCGGTGCGCAGAAACGTCCGCAAAGGTGCACGTCTGGGTGTCTCAGAGTTCGGACGAACGGTGGATCGGGCCACATGACCTGCCGGACCAGTGCTCATGTGGGCTATTCTGCTGGGCAGAGGACTCGGGCAGCGACGCCCCCGGGTCCTTTTGTGCTTTCGGAAGCGTTGTATACGAAGCGGGAAACCGCAGGTGTACGGGGCCTTCGGGATCGCAGAGCAGTTCCGCACCACACACGTCCTCGCAGGGACCGAGGAGGAACCAGACGTATGAGTTCTCTGCTGCTCCTGACCAACGCCCTCCAGCCGTCGACGGAGGTGCTTCCGGCCCTCGGCCTGTTGCTGCACAACGTGCGAGTGGCTCCGGCGGAAGGCCCGGCCCTCGTCGACACCCCGGGTGCCGACGTCATCCTGATCGACGGACGGCGGGATCTGCCCCAGGTCCGCAGCCTGTGCCAGCTGCTGCGGTCCACCGGGCCGGGCTGCCCCCTGATCCTCGTAGTGACCGAGGGCGGTCTCGCGGCCGTCACCGCCGACTGGGGCATCGACGACGTCCTCCTCGACACCGCCGGTCCGGCGGAGGTCGAGGCACGGCTGCGTCTGGCCATGGGCCGGCAGCAGATCGTCAACGACGACTCCCCCATGGAGATCCGCAACGGCGACCTCTCGGTCGACGAGGCGACCTACTCCGCCAAGCTCAAGGGACGGGTCCTCGACCTCACTTTCAAGGAGTTCGAGCTCCTGAAGTACCTCGCCCAGCATCCGGGCCGCGTCTTCACGCGCGCACAGTTGCTGCAGGAGGTCTGGGGCTACGACTACTTCGGTGGCACCCGGACGGTCGACGTGCACGTACGAAGGCTGCGCGCCAAGCTCGGCCCCGAGCACGAGGCGCTGATCGGAACCGTCCGGAACGTCGGTTATCGATTCGTTACGCCCGAGAAGGCGGACCGCGCCACCGAGGACGCAAAGACCAAGGTGGACCAGGCAAAACTGGACGATATGGACATCGAGGCCGCTCCGGTCGGCTCCGAGGTCACCGCAGAGGCCTAGTGAACGCTCGGGCAGGGCGTTGCTACCGCACAGTAACGCCACAGGTAAGCATCTTCACGCCCTGCCCAGAGCAGGTCCATCCGCGTAGACTCCGCGCGTGGCAAAGGTGACTCGGGACGACGTGGCGCGCTTGGCGGGGACTTCCACCGCCGTCGTCAGCTACGTCATCAACAACGGACCCCGGCCGGTCGCCCCGGCCACGCGCGAGCGTGTCCTCGCCGCCATCAAGGAGCTGGGCTACCGGCCCGACCGGGTGGCCCAGGCGATGGCGTCCCGCCGTACGGATCTCATAGGCCTGATCGTGCCGGACGCGCGCCAGCCCTTCTTCGGGGAGATGGCACACGCGGTCGAGCAGGCCGCGTCCGAGCGCGGAAAGATGGTGCTCGTCGGCAACTCCGACTACGTCGGCGAACGCGAGGTTCACTACCTGCGCGCGTTCCTCGGCATGCGCGTCTCGGGGCTCATCCTCGTCAGCCACGCGCTGAACGACCTGGCCGCCGCCGAGATCGACGCATGGGACGCCCGCGTGGTCCTCCTCCACGAGCGGCCCGAGGCCATCGACGACGTCGCCGTCGTCACCGACGACCTGGGCGGCGCCCAGCTCGCCGTACGCCACCTCCTCGAGCACGGCTACGACTACGTCGCCTGTATGGGCGGCACCGCCGAGACCCCCGCGGTCGGCGACCCCGTCTCCGACCACGTCGAGGGCTGGCGACGGGCCATGGCCGAGGCGGGGATATCGACGGAGGGGCGCCTGTTCGAAGCGCCGTACAACCGCTACGACGCCTACCGGGTCGCCCTGGAGATCCTCTCGGGCCCGGACCGCCCGCCCGCGATCTTCTGCTCCACCGACGACCAGGCCATCGGCCTGCTGCGCGCGGCGCGAGAGCTGCGCCTCGACGTGCCGGGGGAGCTGGCGGTCGCCGGCTTCGACGACATCAAGGAAGCGGCCCTCGCCGATCCGCCCCTGACGACGATCGCCTCGGACCGGTCCGCGATGGCCCGCGCGGCCGTGGACCTCGTCCTGGACGACGGTGTGCGGGTGGCCGGGTCGCGGCGCGAGCGGCTCAAGACGTTCCCGTCGCGGCTGGTCGTGCGGACGTCCTGCGGCTGTGTGTAGGGGCTGTACGTCGCTGTCCGCGGGTCGGCACCAGCCTCTGTGAAGACCGTCTGAGAGACGCGGCCACACCGCGAGCACCGGCTTTATTTCGGGCATACGAGGTTCTGCCGGGCTTCTCAGGGAGCACTCAGGGAGCTCTCATGGTCGGGCGACAAGCTCATTGCCATGACCGAGAGCATCCGCCGCAGCGGCGAGTACGAGAACCCCTACCAGGACGAGCAGCAGCACGCGTACCCCCAGCAGCAGCACGCCTCCTCCCCCGTGAACCCGGAGTGGCCGCCCCCGCCGGCGTACCAGCCCGCGCCGCAGCCCCAGCAGGCCGAGCCGGTCACCGTCGAACCGGGCACCACGGTGTGGCCGGGTCAGCCCGCCCAGGCCGCCTTCGCGGCGGAGGGCGCCGGTGACGGCCACGGCGGCGGCACCGGCGGCGGCACGGCTCTCCTCACCGCCGTACCGGCCGAGCCCGCGCCGAAGAAGAAGCGCACGCGCGGCCCGGTGGCGCTGCTCGCCGCCGTGGCGATCGTCGCCGCGGCCATCGGCGGCGGCACCGCCTACGCCGTCCAGGAGCTGACCGGCAAGAACGAGGTCGCCACCAGTACCGCCACCACCAGCGTGGTGCCCGCCGGCAAGAAGGGGGACATCGCGGCGATCGCGGCGGCGGTCAGCCCGAGCATCGTCGAGATCAACGCGACCTCGAACTCCGGCGAGTCCACCGGCTCCGGCGTGATCATCACCAGCGACGGCGAGATCATCACCAACAACCACGTCGTCTCCGGCGCCTCGTCGATCAAGGTGAAGACCAGCGACGGCAAGGAGTACACCGCGCAGGTCGTCGGCACCGACAGCAAGAAGGACCTAGCGCTGATCAAGCTGCAGGGCGCCTCCGGTCTGCAGGCGGCCACCCTCGGCGACTCCTCCGGCGTGAACGTCGGCGACACCGTCGTGGCGATCGGCTCCCCCGAGGGTCTGACCGGCACCGTCACCAGCGGCATCGTCTCCGCCCTGAACCGTGACGTGACCGTCTCGACGGACGAGGGCCAGCAGCAACAGCAGCAGGGCGGCGGATGGCCGTTCGAGTTCGGCGGCCGGCAGTTCAACGGCGACACGGGCTCGTCCACGACGACGTACAAGGCGATCCAGACGGACGCGTCCCTGAACCCCGGCAACTCCGGCGGCGCGCTGATCGACATGAACGGCAACGTCATCGGCATCAACTCCGCGATGTACTCCGCCAGTGCCGGCTCCTCGGGCGACGCCGGCAGCGTCGGCCTCGGCTTCGCCATCCCGATCAACACCGTCAAGTCCGACCTGGCCACGCTTCGGGCCGGCGGCTCCGACAACTGACCCCGACGACCAGAGACGACCACAGACGACCACAGACGACCACAGACGACCAGCGAGGAGTACGTCATGATCAAGCAGGTTTCGCACACGGTGACGGGCACCGGCCCGGCCGACTTCGCCCTGGCCCTCGACGTGGCGTACGCGCTGCACGAGCCGACGGTCGTGCGCGCGCCGGAGGTGGCCACCGGCATGACGGCCGCCCGCCGCGCCACCGTCCGCACCCGCCGTCGTACGACGGTCCGCGGCTGATCCGCGGCGATCTCGTCCCCCAGCGACTCTTTACGCGCCGACCGGAAGGCGTGCGAGGCTGAAGGCGTTCAGCACCGCCCGCCCCCGTCGTCCCACCGCACCCGAGGAACCCACGCCCATGAGCCCCGCCGAAGGCGACCGTGACACCCAGCGCATCCTGATCGTCGACGACGAGCCGGCGGTGCGCGAAGCCCTCCAGCGCAGCCTCGCCTTCGAGGGGTACGACACCGAGGTCGCCGTGGACGGCGCCGACGCCCTGGAGAAGGCGACCGCGTACCGGCCCGACCTGGTCGTCCTCGACATCCAGATGCCGCGTATGGACGGCCTGACCGCGGCCCGCCGCATCCGCGGTGCAGGCGACACCACACCGATCCTGATGCTGACGGCCCGCGACACGGTCGGCGACCGGGTCACGGGGCTGGACGCCGGGGCCGACGACTACCTGGTGAAGCCCTTCGAGCTGGACGAGCTGTTCGCCCGTGTCCGCGCGCTGCTGCGCCGCAGCTCGTACGCGGCGGCGGCCGGAGCGAGCGCCGTCGAGGAGGACGAGGCCCTCACCTTCGCCGACCTGCGCATGGACCTCGCGACCCGGGAGGTGACGCGGGCCGGCCGGCCGGTCGAGCTGACGCGCACCGAGTTCACGCTGCTCGAGATGTTCATGGCGCACCCGCGCCAGGTCCTCACGCGTGAGCAGATCCTGAAGGCGGTCTGGGGCTTCGACTTCGAACCCTCGTCGAACTCGCTGGACGTGTACGTCATGTACCTGCGCCGCAAGACCGAGGCGGGCGGCGAGCCGCGCCTCGTGCACACCGTGCGGGGCGTCGGGTACGTGCTGCGGCAGGGTGGGGCCGAGTGAACAGGATCGCCCGCCGGTTCCGGTCACTGCCGATCCGGACACGGCTGTCGCTGCTGGTGGCGGCGGCGGTGGCGTTCGCGGTGGCGGCGGTTTCGGTGACGTGCTGGTTCATCGTGCAGGGGAAGCTGTACGACCAGGTCGACAACGACCTGCAGAAGTCGATGGGCATGCCGAGGCTCGAGTCCCAGGCCACGGCCGCCGTCAACAACTGCACTCAGCAGGTGTCGCAGGATCTCGGCAACGGCCCCCGGAACACCTACTTCCAGGTGGTCACGGAGGACGGGAAGCCCTGCGTCCTGCCGTACTCCGCCGGCGTGGTCAAGGTCACCCAGGCCGACGAGGACGTCATCAAGACCGCGGACAAGGACAACGCTCAGGGAATCTTCCACAACGGCACCGATTCCGACGGCAACGACGTACGCGTCCTGGCCCTGCCTGTGACCGTCACCGACCCCAACACGCTGACCACGTCCAACGCCGCCCTCGTCATCGCCCTCCCCCTGAAGAACACCCAGTCCACCCTCAACGAACTCGCCCTGATCCTCCTCCTCGTCTCCGGTATCGGAGTCATCGGCGCCGGCGCCGCCGGCCTCGCTGTCGCCCGCGCGGGCCTGCGCCCCGTCGACAAGCTCACCGAGACCGCCGAGCACATCGCCCGCACCGAGGACCTGAGCGTCCGTATCCCGGTGGGCGAGGACAGTGAGGACGAGGTGGCCCGTCTCTCCCGCTCGTTCAACTCGATGACGTCGTCCCTGGCCAACTCCCGCGAGCTCCAGCAGCAGCTGATCGCGGACGCCGGCCACGAGCTCCGTACGCCGCTCACCTCCCTGCGGACGAACATCGAACTCCTCACCCGCAGCGAGGAGACGGGCCGCCCGATCCCCGAGGCGGACCGCAAGGCGCTGCTGGCGTCGGTGAAGGCGCAGATGACCGAACTGGCGGCCCTGATAGGCGACCTGCAGGAGCTGTCGCGTTCGGAGGGGCAGCGGGGTGAGCGCGTCCAGGTCGTGTCGTTCGAGGAGACCGTCGAGGCCGCGTTGCGCCGTGCCCGTCTGCGCGGGCCGGAGCTGACGATCACGGCGGCGCTGGAGCCCTGGTACGTACGGGCGGAACCGGCGGCGCTGGAGCGCGCGGTGGTCAACATCCTGGACAACGCGGTGAAGTTCAGCCCCGGCGGCGGAGCGATCGAGGTGCAGCTCGACGGTGGCGTCCTGACCGTGCGCGACCACGGCCCCGGCATCCCCGCCGACGAACTCCCGCACGTCTTCGACCGTTTCTGGCGCTCGCCCAGCGCGCGGGCGCTTCCGGGCTCCGGCCTGGGTCTGTCCATCGTGGCGCGCACGGTCCAGCAGGCGGGCGGCGAGGTCACGTTGGCCCGTGCGGAGGGCGGCGGCACGGTGGCGACGGTACGGCTGCCGGGGGCGCCGACGCCGCCGCCGGAGATGCCGTGACGGCGGGAGCCGTCTGAGCAGAACCTGTCAATGTCCTGTCATCCCTACCTTCTTTTCGACCCTACTCGTGCGTATTCTGCAATCTTCCTGGCTGTCAGACAGGTGCCGCTGAGGCACCTGCGAACGCAGACAGGAGTGAGCCACCCCCCATGCGACTCATTCGCACGTCAATTCTCAAGAAAGCCGCCCTGGTCGGCGCCTCCGCCGCGCTCGCCATAACCGGGGTGCTGGCAGGAGCCGGCTCGGCGCAGGCCGGACCCGGCGGCGCGCAGAACCTCCGGGGCGTCGACCCGGGCGACACCGACCTGATGATCGAGCGGCTCTGCAGCCAGAAGACGAGCCTGACCGGGGTCTACGGCGCGTACAACGTCCAGACCGGCGAGTTCAAGACCCGGGACGAGTACCTGCGGGACGTGGTCCCGCTGTGGATGCCCGCCGGGCCGTGGGAGGTGTTCCGCGGCTGGTGCGGCTATGCGCAGGCCTCGACGTGGTCCATCAAGGGCGAGACGATCCGCACCTCGCCCTGGATCGGCAACCGGGGCTCGAAGGACGACAAGGAGACCTTCGTCAGCAGCTACAGCACCAAGACGTTCGCCAAGAAGAGCGTCGGTGCCTCGATCAGCCTTTCCCTGGCCAAGAGCATCTTCTCGGGCACCGTGGGCGGCAGCGCCGGATACGAGTGGGGGTGGGAGAAGACCTCGTCCTTCGAGCGCCGCAGCGAGAAGACCATCCCGCCGTGCACCCAGGTCGCCGTGACCTGGACGCCGTACCAGCGCGTGGTGCGGGTCAACCCCGTCTTCCAGGTGGAGGAGTACAGCTGGGACAAGGGGAACGGCAACAAGTCCACCGTGAACACATGGCGCGGCCGCGACGCCGAGTGGAAGACGATCTACTCGTACGGCTACTACATCGACGGCATCTCGGACAAGCTCCTGCCCAATGGCCACCCCGACGGCCGTGAGGACAAGGTGGAGCAGAAGCTGGATCCGAAGACCTGCGCCCAGTAGGCGGATTCAGGCGGACTCACAGATTCCCGGCAACCTTTCCGTGCGGGGCGGCGACTGATCACCGGTCCGACCCCCCGCATGGAAAGGTTCGCCCGCATGAGCGAGCACCGCCGCCAGACGACAGCCAAGCCCCGCCACCGCAGAAGGAAGACGGCGGTGGCGGTCGGTGTCCCCCTCGCCCTGACCGCCGCCGGAACCCTCGCCTACGGCACGGACCTCGGCCTCTTCGGCGCGGACGCCCAGCAGAAGGCGTCCGCCGCCACCTCCGCCGCCCCCGCCTGGGCCACCGCCACCGCCGACGGCTTCGCCTCCGTCAACGCCCTCGGCCAGAACGGCACTTACGGCGGCCGGGACGGCAGGACCGTCACCGTGAAGACGCTCGCCGACCTGGAGAAGTACGCGACCGCGTCCGAGCCGTACGTCATCGTCGTCGCGGCGTCGATCAACATGAATCCGGTCGGCAAGGAGATCAAGGTCGCCTCGAACAAGACGATCGTGGGCTCCGGGACCTCCGGCCACATCGTCGGCGGCGGTTTCTTCCTCGGCCAGGGCGTCCACAACGTGATCATCCGGAACCTCACCATCCGGGACGCGTACCAGGGTGTCTGGAACGACAAGGAACACGACTACGACGGCATCCAGATGGACGGCGCCCACCACGTCTGGATCGACCACAACGACATCCGGCACATGGCCGACGGCCTGATCGACAGCCGCAAGGACACGACGTACCTGACCGTGTCCTGGAACAAGCTGAGCCAGGAGAACAAGGCCTTCGGCATCGGCTGGACCGACAACGTCACCGCGAACATCACGATCCACCACAACTGGATCCGCGAGACCGAGCAGCGCAACCCGTCCACGGACAACGTCGCCCACGCCCACCTCTACAACAACTTCCTGGAGGACGTGGCGGGGACGGACATCAAGTCCTCGTACGGGAACTACTCGCGCGGCAAGACGAACATGCTGCTGGAGAACTCGTACTTCCAGGGCATGACCAACCCGGTCGTCCGGGACGCCACGGCCACCCTCGTCCAGCGCGGCAACGTGTTCTCCGGCACCACCGGCAAGAACGAGAGCGGGGGGACGGGCGCGTCCTGGAACCCGAAGACGTACTACCCCTACACGCTCGACAAGGCGGCGGACGTGCCGTCCCTGCTGAAGTCCGGTGTGGGCCCGCGCAGTTCGATCGGTACGACGACCACGGCGACCACCACAGCGGCCGCCAGGACGCTCACCGTCGCGCAGGACGGCAGCGGACAGTACAAGTCAGTGCAGGCCGCGGTGAACGCCGTACCCGCGAACAACGCCTCCCGCGTCGTGATCTCCGTCAAGCCGGGCACGTACCGCGAGATCGTCAAGGTCCCGGCCGACAAGCCGCACGTGACCATCCAGGGCTCGGGCGCCAGCCGCAAGGACACGGTGATCGTCTACAACAACGCGGCGGGCACGCAGAAGCCGGACGGCTCGGGCACGTACGGCACTCCGGGCAGCGCGACCGTCTCCGTCCAGTCCGACGACTCCCAGCTCCGCAACCTCACCGTCACCAACGACTTCGACGAGGCGAAGCACCAGGACATCGCCAACCAGGCGGTGGCCCTGCTGACGCAGGCCGACAAGATCGTGCTGGACGGGGTCATCGTCAACGGCGACCAGGACACCCTCGAGATGGAGACCGCCGCCAAGGACAAGCTCGGCCGCGTCTACGTCACCAACTCCTACATCACGGGCAACGTCGACTTCGTCTTCGGCCGGGCGACGGTCGTGATCGACAAGTCCGTCATCACGCTGAAGAAGCGCTGGAACGGCACCTCGGCGGGGTACGTCACGGCCCCCAGCACCCCGGCGAACCGCAAGGGCATCCTGATCAACCGTTCCACCGTCAACGGCGATGTGTCCGCGGGCTCCTTCTTCCTCGGCCGCAACTGGCACCCGGGCGGCGACACCACGGTCGACCCGCAGACCACGGTCCGCAACTCCACCCTGAGCGCGGCGATCAAGTCCACCCCCTGGTCCGACATGGGCGGCTTCTCCTGGAAGGACGACCGCTTCGCCGAGTACAAGAACACGGGCGCGGGCGCGGGCGCGGGCAGCGCGAGCAGCAACCGCCCGCAGCTGACCGACGCTCAGGCGGCGCAGCAGGAGGTCGCGGACTGGCTGGGGGACTGGACACCTTCGGCTTCCTGATCCCGCTGACCCCATAATTCGGCTCGGCCGCTGCCGCCCAGGCGTTAGTTTGACCATGACGAGCACGGCCGAGCCGATGGGACGACTGCATGCGGAGCACGGGCGACTTCATCGCGGACACGTACGCACTCGGCAACGGATCCTGGACGATGACACCCGTCACCCGTGGCGCGCTGGGACAGATCTGGAAGTTGTCCGGGAACGGCACCTCGTGGGCGGTGAAGGAACTGCTCTTCGGCTGTGACGAGCGGCAGGTCGACCGGGAATCCGCACTGCGCAATGCCGCGGAGAAGCTGGGCATTTCCGCGCCCCGGCTCATGCCGAACCGCGCCGAGACATACGTGTCGCAGCTCCCGGCCTCACTGGGCGGGTCGTATGTGAAGCTGTACGACTGGGTCGACGGCACCAAGGCTGACCCTTCCGATCCGGAGATCCTCAACTGGTGCGGCCGGACCCTGGCCATCCTGCACACGGCCGGAGAGGGCGCGAGCGGGACACCGGACTCCTGGTACGAACAGTGCCCGCAGGATGCCGACTGGGCGAAGCTGCATGAGGCGGTTCGCCGGGCCGGCATGCCGTGGGCGGACCTGCTGGGCCGTTTCATCGACACCTCGGCGGCGGCGCTGGCGGACCATGTCACTCCGTCCGGACCCGGCGACGTGGTGACGTCACATCTCGACATGCAGCCGCAGAATGTCCTGGTCGGTCCGGCGGGGCCGGTTCTGCTCGACTGGGACAATGCCGGATCCATATCGGCGGAACGCGAACTCGCACGTGCCGTGTATGTATGGGCGGGCGGGAACGAGTTCCGTGCCGATTCCGCCCGGCGACTGATGCGGGCGTATGCGGGTGCCGGTGGCCGCGCGGTCATCGAGAGCCCGCACTCCTTCTCGATGCTTTTCGCAACGGTCCTGAACTTCGTCCACGTCCAGGCGGAATGCGCAATCGATCCGACCGTGACCGCTGAGCAGCGCGAGTTCGCGAGCAAACAGGTCGTCGCCTCGCTGCGGGACGTGCCGGACCTGAGCGCCGTATACCGATTGACGGAAGCTCTTGCGACCGATGGGTGAGGGGCAGAACCGGATCCACGCCGACGGCGGGCTCTCGTTGCACGGCCGGCCGACCGGCGGTGGTGTGAGGCCCGGCCACACCGGCCCGTGAACCGCGAACGGCACAGGGCTTGCGCCCCGGGGAGCGCAAGCCCTGTCGTCCTTCAGATGCCGGAGACCGGCCGGATCACTGAACGATCGTGATCCGGTTCGTCACCGGCGGTGCGATCGGGTTCGTGGCCGAGGAGTTGGCCGTCAGGTACTGCTCCAGGGCCGCCAGGTCGTCGGTGCCGACCAGGTCGTTGGTGCCCAGGCCCAGCGTGGTGAAGCCGTCGCCGCCGCCCGCGAGGAAGCTGTTCGTCGCGACGCGGTAGGTGGCCGCCGGGTCGATGGCCGTGCCGTTCAGCTTGATGGAGTCCGTGACGACGCGGTCGGCGCCGGTCTTCGTCAGGTCCAGCGTGTACGTCAGGCCCGAGGAGGGCTGCAGGATCTTCGGGGCGGCCGTGTTCGTGCCGCTCACCTGCTCCTTGAGGACCTGGATCAGCTGGGCGCCGGTGAAGTCCTGCAGGTTCACCGTATTGGCGAAGGGCTGCACCGTGAAGCCCTCGGCGTACGTCACCACGCCGTCGCCCTCGGCGCCCTTGGCCGCGTAGGTCAGACCGGCCCGCACACCGCCCGGGTTCATCAGCGCGAGGTCCGTCTCCGGGTCGAGCTGCCTGCCGTACGCCAGTTGCGCGTCCGCGATCAGGTCGCCCATCGGGGACTCGGTGCCGGAGTTGGTGATGTCGGCCGAGATGTAGCCGATGGGGCGGTTGCCGATGGGCGCGGCCAGGGTGTTCCACTTGCTGATCAGCTCGGTCATGTCCGGCGCCTTGGCGACGGTCCGGGTGACCACGTGGTTCGCCGACTTCACCGCCGTACGGGCGATGTCACCCGTCCAACGGTCGTAGGTCAGCGTGGTGTCCGTGTAGAGACGGCCGAAGGACGCCGCCGACGTGACCATGCGCGGCTTGCCCGACGGGTCGTTGACGGTGCAGACGTACGCGGTGTGGGTGTGGCCCGTCACCAGCGCGTCCACCGCCGGGGTGATGTTCTTCGCGATGTCGACGATCGGGCCGGAGATGCCGTCACCGGCACCCGGGGAGTCGCAGTTGTAGTTGTACGACGTCGACGCCGGGAATCCGCCCTCGTGGATCAGGGCGACGATCGACTTCACGCCCTGCGCCTGCAGCACCTTGGCGTACTTGTTGATCGTCTCGACCTCGTCCTTGAAGGTGAGGCCCTTGACGCCGTCAGCGGAGACGATGCCCGGGGTGCCCTCCAGAGTGACGCCGATGAAGCCGATCTTGACGTCCTTCTTCTTCCACACCCAGTACGGCTTGAGGATCGGCTTGCCGGTCTTCTCGTTCAGGACGTTCGCCGCGAGGTAGGGGAAGTCGGCGCCCCCGAACTCCTCGTCCGTGTAGCAGCCGGCCGTCGGGTGACAGCCGCCGTTCTGCAGACGGGTCAGTTCCTTGGCGCCCTCGTCGAACTCGTGGTTGCCGACGCTCGTCACATCGAGGTCGAGCTTGTTCAGCGCCTCGATGGTGGGCTCGTCGTGGAACAGGCCCGAGATCAGCGGGGAGGCGCCGACCATGTCGCCGCCCGCCGCGGTGATGGAGTACGCCTTGCCCTTGCGCGCCTCGCGCAGGTGCGTGGCGAGGTACTCGACGCCGCCCGCGTCGATCGTCTTCGTCGTGCCGTCCGCCTGCAGCTCGGTGACCCGGCCGGAGGAACCGGACGGCGGCTCGAGGTTGCCGTGCAGGTCGTTGAAGGACAGGAGCTGGACGTCCTGGTAACGGCTGGGCAGCGGGTGGCCGTACTTGGCGTCGTGCGCGTCCGCCGGCATGGCGGCGGCGAGCGCGCCGACGGTGGCGAGTCCGGCGGCGGCCGCGAGAAGCCGGTGTGTACGGCGTCTGCGGCTCGGGTGCTGCTGGGATATGGCTGGCATACGCCCCCCTGTGGTGTGTCTGCGTCCTCCGGGCCGCGCCGGCCCTGCGGTTCTGCTGAGGAAGTGGCCCCGTCCCGGCGCAGCCTAGGGTCAACGCGCGTAGCGCGACAGGGGGTTCATGGTTACATCCTGGTTTCCCTTTGCCGTACCCTTTGCCGCCACTTTGCCGCGCCCGCCCCTTACCCTCATACGCATGACCAGCGACGACACCGCACGGCCCTCCGGCTCCCGATCCATCGAGACCTACTCAGCGCTCTCCCCGGAGCAGACCGAGGCCGTCCTCGCACTGCTCGCCGACGCCGCCCGGAACGACGGCCAGCAGGCGGTGTCCGAGCAGGGACGGCTGCAACTTCGCGGCGGCGCGCGAGAGGGCGTCTCCCATCTGCTGCTGATGGTCGGCGGTGAACTCGTCGGCTACGCCCAGCTGGAGGACACCGACCCGGTGGAGGCGCCGGCCGCCGAGCTGGTCGTCCACCCTTCGCACCGCGGGCACGGGCACGGGCGGGCGCTCGGCGCGGCGCTCCTCGCGGCATCCGGGAAGCGGCTGCGGGTGTGGGCCCACGGCGGCCACTCCGCCGCCCGGCATCTCGCCCAGGTCCTCGGGCTGACGCTGTTCCGTGAACTCCGTCAGATGCGCAGGCCGTTGGCCGGGCTGGAGCTGCCCGACACGGTCCTTCCCGAGGGCGTGACCGTACGTACCTTCGTCCCCGGAACCGACGACGCGGCCTGGGTCGCCGTCAACGCGGCCGCGTTCGCCCACCATCCCGAACAGGGGTCGTTGACGCAGCGGGACCTCGTCGACCGCATGACCGAGCCGTGGTTCGACCCCGCCGGGTTCTTCCTCGCCTTCCGCGGCGACGAACTGATCGGCTTCCACTGGACCAAGGTCCACGCCGAGGAACAACTCGGGGAGGTGTACGTCCTCGGCGTCGCCCCCGGCGCACAGGGCACCGGCCTCGGCAAGGCCCTCACCACGATCGGCCTGCGCCACTTGGCGGCGCAGGGGCTGCCGACGGCGATGCTGTATGTCGATGCCGACAACAAGGCGGCGGTGTCCGTGTATGAGCGGTTGGGATTCGTGACGCACGAGACGGACCTGATGTACCGGACGGAGACGTGACCTACGGCGCCAGGAACCTCTCGACCTTCTGTTGCAGATCAGGCGGCAGGTCGGTCAGCTGCAAGACGATCGCGCGAAGCTCTCGGCCGAGTCCGGAAGACTCGGCCCAGACTGCTGGGCTCCTGGTGAGGACTGCGGCCAGCAGATCACCCTCGTACATGTCCCCCTCTGCCATCGGGTTGTCCCGGAGGACTTCCAGGGCCAGTGGCAGGAGGTAGGGCAGCCCCACGTCCTGCCCTATCAACAAGCGCAGGTCCTCGACGGTCAGCTCGCCGACCGGCCGACGCCGCAGGGCGTGCAGAGTAGTAACAAGACGGGACGCGTCGGCCGACGGAGCCGGCCAGCGGTCGCGTTCGAGTCCTTCGAGAGAGCGCTCACGATTCAACGGTCCCAGCCCCGCGGTTCCTCGCGGGCGTGCCAGACCGGAGGTATTCGGCAATCGCGGCCCTGTCCTCACCGGCCATCACGCCGACCCCTCGCCGGAGCCTCCTCGGCACTCTCCGAGAAGGCGGTCTGGCTCGCGATCGAACGAGTCGACGGCACCACGGGAGGACGTCCCCGACTCCCGGTACCAGCGAAGGAAACCGTCTCCCCTTTTCAAGCCGCCCCCGACCGGCTGAGTATCGACGGCCTGCGTCGCAACGGCTCCGGTGTGTACATCGCGCTCACCGCCACCGTCACCCCCAGCACGGCCGCCCATCTCACCTGGATCTCCTCCCACCAGGGCTCGCCCGGGGTTCCCAGGAGTCCCCAGCGTTCCGGGACGACTATCACGACCGCGGCTGCGGTCGCCAGCCAAGTCGCCGCCTGCCTCCCCACTTTCGCCCCGTCCGTGAAGCGGACGGCGAGCGTCGAGAGGGACAGGGCGCAGGCTGCCATCGCCGCTGCCTCCAGCGTGGCCGGGCCGAGGGATGGGCGGGTCGGGCCGGGTATGAGGAGGACGGCCGCGGTCCACCACAGGGCCGCGAGCGGCACCATGAGGGCCAGGCGCAGGACGGTTCGGGCCGGGCGCGCCACCGGTGTCGTCGCGCTGGTGTTGCGGGCGGGGTCGTCGAGCAGGAAGGCCACTCCGAGCGCGCCGGTCAGTGCGGTGAGCCGGAGGACCACGAGGCCGACGTCGTCGCCCGGAGCCCGTTCCGGCAGGCGGGTGCACGCCGCGAGCAGCAGGCCCACTGCTCCGGTCGCCGGCAGCACTCGGCGGGGGAGGGTGCGCCACACCGGCGGTACCAGGGATCGGAGCAGCGCACCCGAGTCGGGCACCTGCCTCTCTTCTACTCCTCGCATGATTCCGCCCCCTTCGGCACCGCGACCCCCAGCAGCTTCGCCGCCTCCGCAGTCGATGTGTTCGGGGACGTCAGCTCCGTCCAGTGGGCCTTGACGCGGGCGGTCTCCTCGGCCCGCGGGCGGGCCAGCAGCTCGCGGAGCACCGTCGTCTGGTGCGCCGTCAGGCTCAGCGGCTCCGTGGGGGCCAGGATCACGCCTGAGCCATCGGTGCTGTCGTCGAGGCGCAGGTTCTGGAAGGTCGTCAGCGGGGTGGGGTCGGTGCCCAGGACCAGCCACATGATCGTCACTGCTCGGGCGTCGCACAGCTCCTGCGCCGCCGCTTCCTCCGAGCCGGTCACGAGGACCGAGGCGACTCCGACCGCGAACTCGGGGACGCGGTTGCCGCCCCAATGGGTGCCGACGGTCACCTGGTGGGGCGTGACGGAGGGGCTCAGGGCGCTGTCGGCCTCCACGCCGCTGCTGGTGTCTATGCGCTGACGGATCGTCAGTGCCGCTTCCGCCGCCGTGCCTCCCGCCGCGGACCGGACGCGGTCGACGACCCCGGCCCAGTCGGACCGCACGCCGTTCCACTCGGGGAAGGAGCAGTACGTCGACCCGCCGTACACGGTGCACGACTGGACCTTCTGGGGCGCCTCGGACGCCGTCCTGCGCGCCGCCTCCAGGGCCCCGTCGTCGCGCGGGAGCTGGCCGATCACACCAGCCGCGGTCGCCGCGAGGGCAAGGGCGGTCGCCGTTCTGATGGCGCGGGTGCGGCCGCCTGACAGCAGCAGCGCCGCGCAGATCACCAGGGCGCACAGCGCGGCCACGTACAGCGCGTGCCAGCCGGCGGAGCGGCCGAGCAGATCCGACGGGACCGGGTCGCCGCCGGAAGTGCCGGAGAAGACGACCGGTGAGAGCCAGCCCGTCCATGCGCCCTCGGACGCGGCCGCGGAGGCGACGGCGATGAGCAGGTACACGGCGAGCACGAAGGGTGCGAGGACGAAGGCGGTGGGCAGCAGACGGGCCAGCAGCACTCCCGTGACGCCGGCCAGCAGCACGGTCAGAGGGCCGACGGCCAGTTCACCGAGCGAGCCGTGGCCGATCGCGCCCGGCTTCAGCGCCTCCCGGAGGAACTGGGCGGCGACGACGACCGCGGTGAGTGCCGCGTACGGGACCACGGACAGTACGTGGGCGAGGGTGCGCCGCCAGGGGTCCATGGCCAGGACGTCGAACTGCTGGGCCGTGCCGTTCTTCCGTGAGCGCAGCGCGGCCGCGTTGGTGCAGATGAGCAGGGCGACGGCGAACAGGAGGGGTTCCCCCTGGGTGCTGCGGTCGACCGTGTTCAGGACGGGAAAGTCGTCCATGCCCTCCTGGTGCAGCAGCCGCCAGACGACGAGGACGACGTAGAGGGCGAAGATCAGCAGCACCGGGATCTGGAGCAGGAGTTCGCGGGCCTCGAAGCGGGCGAGAGCCAGGACGGCCGAGGCGCGGCGGCCCACGGGTGCGGGCTCCGTGGCCGTGGGCGCCGGCTGTGTGATCGTCGTCGTCATGCCCGTGCCTCCGCGGTCTCGCCGTCGAGGACGAGCAGGTAGCCGTCCTCCAGCGTGGGTTCGAGCAGGTCGGCTCCCGCCGGCGGGTCGCCGATGTTGCGGAACGTGCCGGTGCCGGTGCGCCAGCCCGCCCGCGCGCCCGGCTGCCGTTCTGTACTGCTCCACACCCGGCCGTTCGCGCGGGCGGTCAGTTCGGCGGGGGTTCCCTCGAAGTGGACGCGGCCGTGGGCCAGGACCACGACACGGTGGCAGAGCATCGCCACGTCCTCCGTCTGGTGGGTGGAGAGCAGCACCGTGCGGCCCTCGCCCGCCTGGGCGATCAACTCGCGGAAACGCATCCGCTGTTCCGGGTCCAGGCCGACCGTCGGCTCGTCCAGGACGAGGAAGCCGGGGTCGCCGACGAGCGCGGCGGCCAGGGCGACGCGCTGCCGCATCCCGCCGGACAGCCGCTTGATGCGCTTGCCGCGCACGGCCCCGAGGTCGACCGCCTCGAGCACGCGCGCCACCTCGCGGTGCCGGGCTCCTCGATCTGTCAGCTCCTTGAGGATCGCCACGTAGTCGACGAAGTCGAAGGCCGTGAAGTCCGGGTGGAAACCGGGTGTTTGCGGGAGGTAGCCGAGGGTGCGGCGCAGGGCCAGGCGGCCGGAGGCGGTGCCGGGGTCGTGGCCGAGGGCCGTGAACCCGCCCCGGTCGGGCGGTACGGCCGTGGCCAGCACGCGCAACAGGGTGGTCTTCCCCGCCCCGTTGGGGCCGAGCAGACCCGTGACGCCCCGGGTGAGCTGCAACGAGACACCGTCGAGGGCCCGGGTGCCGCCGTAGCGGAGGCTCAGGCCGGTCGCCGAGACCGTGCTGGGGCCGGTGGTGGATTCGGTGGTCATGTGAGGCTCCTGAAGGTCCGGTCGGCGGGCGGGGCGAGGGTCGTGGTCATGCGGCGCCCACGTCCCGGAAGCCCGCGACCGGCCGGGTGTCGAAGCGGTCCCGGGTGCGGTAGAGCAGCAGGGTGGCGAGGACCGCGACTGCTGCCGCGGTCGCCTGGCCGGCCGTCGTGTAGGGGGCGGGCGTGCTGTGCGCTCGGGCCTGCGCCACGATCAGCAGGGTCAGCCACGCGCCGCCGACCAGGGCGGGCGCGAGGACCGGGCCCAGCCGGGCGGTCAGCGCGAGGCCGGTCACGGTGAGGGCGAGGGCGGGGAGCAGCCAGGCCAGGGCGAGCAGCCCGTACGCCGGAAGGGCCAGAGTCGCCAGGCCGTTGAGCGCGAGACCGGCGGTCAGCACGGCAACGGTGCGGATCATCAGCAGCCGGAATCCGTGCAGCGGAGCGACGACGGCCATCTCGTACGCCGGGTCGAACGCGGAGCCGTACGACAGCGCGACCCCGAGGAGTGGCAGCAGCGGGGCGAGCGCGAGGAACAGCGCGGGCGAGTCGACCACGTGCACCGCCAGCACCGTCACGGCCAGGACCGACGTCACCGCCAGCAGCCAGGAGCGGCGCAGCACTGGTGTCGCGGTCAGCAGCCGAGCCGTGTGCTCGGCCACGCCGAGCCGCGTCAGCAGACCCTCGAACAGTCCGGGCCGCGGCGCGTCCAGTTCGGCGTCGAGCCGCTCCCAGCCGGCGTCCAGCGCGACCGGGTCGCTGAACTCCGCGAGACGAGCCCGGCAGTCGGCGCACGCGGTGAGATGCGTGTCGGCCGACCACAGCAGGGGCGGTGCCAGTTCGCCCCGCGTGTACGCACGCAGGTCTTCTTCGGCCACGTGCCACGTCATGCCAGCGCCTCCCGCAGTTGCTTGCGGGCACGCTGGGCCCGCGTCTTGACCGTGCCGGGCGGAATGCCGAGCAGGACGGCCGCTTCCCGAGTGGTGAGCCCGTCGATGACCGTCGCCTGCAGCACCGCCCGCAACTCCGGCGAGAGCCGGGTGAGGGCGCCGGCGAGGTCCCCGTGCTCCACCCCCGCGAGCACGCGTTCCTCCGCCGAGGCCTCGTCCCGGTGGCGCAGCCGCGCCAGGGCCTGCTTCAGCCGGCCCCGCGCCCCGTCGCCGCGCAGCGCGTCGACCAGGCGGCGCGAGCCGATGCGCCACAACCAACCAGCCGCGTCGCCTTCTTCGCGATAGCGGGCGGTCCCCCGCCACACCGCGAGGAACGTCTCCTGGACGACGTCGTCGACTATCCCGGCGTCGGCGCAGCGGCTGCGCATGCGCGCCGTCAGCCACGGCGCGTACCGCCGGTACAGCTCCTCGAAGGCGTGACGGTCCCCGTCCGCCGCGATGGATCGCAGCAGCTCCCCGTCGCTTCTCGTTTCGCTCACATCTCCTCATCGGACGAGCCCCGCCGATCGGTTCACACAAACACGCTTGACTTTCCGAGCAGTTGGCAACACCCTTTCACTACTCAATTAGTGAAAGGGTGGTTGTCCGATGGTCGAGTACCGCATCGACCGGCACAGCGGCGTGGCCACCTACGTCCAGATCGTCCAGCAGACCAAGCAGGCCCTGCGCCTGGGCCTGCTCGAGCCCGGCGACAAGCTGCCCACGGCCCGGGAGGTGGTGGAGGCGACCGCGATCAACCCCAACACCGTGCTGAAGGCCTACCGCGAGCTGGAACGCGAAGGGTTGGTCGAGGCACGGCGCGGGCTCGGCACCTTCGTGCGGCGCACACTGGGCACCGCACCCGCCGACGACTCCCCCCTGCTGGCCGAGTTGGACGCATGGGTGGACAAGGCCCGCAAGGCAGGCCTGGACCGGGACGACGTGGCCGCACTCTTCACTGCCGTACTCGACAAGCGATCCCAGGGAGACCCGTCATGACCGACACGGCCCTAGAGGCAGCCGCCCTCGGCAAGCGCTTCGGCCGGCGCGGAGGCTGGGCGCTGCGCGACTGCACGTTCCGGCTGCCCGCCGGGCGCGTCTGTGCCGTCGTCGGGCCCAACGGGGCCGGCAAGTCCACGCTCCTCGCGCTGGCCGCGGGCCTGCTGGCCCCCACCGAGGGCACGGTCACCGTGCTGGGCACGGACCCGGCGTCGGCACGCGCGCGCGTGGGCTTCGTCGCCCAGGACAAGCCGCTGTACCCGCAGCTCACCGTCGCCGAGACACTGCGCACGGGTGCCGATCTCAATCCCGGCCGCTGGGACGCGGCCGCCGCCGAACGCGTCGTCGCGGGAGGCGAGTTCTCCTCGAAGGCGAGGATCCGCACGCTCTCCGGCGGCCAGCGCACCCGGGTCGCCCTCGCCCTGGCCCTCGCCAAGCGGCCCGAACTGCTGCTCCTGGACGAGCCGATGGCCGATCTCGACCCGCTGGCCCGGCACGAGCTGATGGCCGGGCTGATGGCGCAGGCGGCCGAGTTCGGCACCACGATCGTGATGTCCTCGCACGTGGTCGCCGAACTGGAGGACTCCTGCGACCACCTGCTGCTGATCGGCGGCGGCAGGGTCCGCCTCGCGGGCGAGATCGACGACCTTCTTGCCGCGCACGCGCGCGTGTCCGGCCCCGCGGACACCGACCTCGAGCCGCACACCGTCGTCGAGTCCCGCACGACCGGCCGCCAGCTGACCGCCCTCGTGCGCCCGGCGGGCCCCCTCGGCGGCGGCTGGCGGGCGTCCGCGCCCTCCCTGGAGGAACTCGTCCTGTCGTACCTGCGCAGCCCCCAGGCCCCCGCCCTGACGCCGGTTCCCGCCGACACCGAGGAGACGCTCGCGTGACCACGCTGACCGCCCCCGCACCCGCACCCCGACTGCGGAAGGCTCCCGCACCGCACACGGTCCGCTGGCTGCTGCGCCTGCACCGTCCGGCCCTGTACCTGTGGACGGGTGCCCTCGTCGTGGTCGCGGCCGCGCTGCTGTGGCTTTGGGGTCCGCTCACCGACGCGGCGGCGGAGGCCTGGCGGCAGTACAACGCCTGCATCGAGAGCCAGAAGGCCTGCCGGTACGACCAGGCCGCGATCATCCGCTTCAAGGACGTATACCAGTACACGACCATGTTCGTCCTCGCCGTCCCGTTCCTGGTCGCCGCCTGGGCGGGCGCCGCGCTGACCGGCCGCGAACTGGAGACCGGCACAGCGCAGCTCGCCTGGACCCAGGCCGTCTCGCCGACCCGCTGGCTGGCCGCGAAGCTCGCCGTGCCGGCGACGCTGATCACCGGGGGCACCGGTCTGTTGGTCCTGCTGCACCACCTGGCGTGGTCGGCGGGCGACGGCCCCATCGACCACGCCAAGACCTGGTACGACTCCGCGACCTTCTACGCCAACGGCCCCATCACGGTCGCCCTGGCCCTCGCGGGCCTCGCCGCCGGAGCCCTCGCGGGGGTGCTCCTGCGCCGCTCCCTGGCCGCGCTCGTCACCGCCGTCATCGCCGTGGCGGGGCTGTGGACCGCCCTCGCGGTGGCCCTGCCCCACCTCTGGCCCGCCGCCACCACCGTCAGCAGCCTCCAGTACGACCCCTCGGGCGAGGGCATCGACGTCGGCACGGGCCTGATCACGTCGAGCGGTGCCCGCATCGCCGACCCGCAGTGCGGCAGCAGCATCATCCCGGAGTGCCGCGACACGTACGCCCGGCTCGACGCCGTGAGCTACTACCACGACTACCACCCGAGGTCACACTTCTGGCCCCTGCAGCTCACCGCGACCGGCCTCCTCCTTGCCGTCGCCGCCCTGCTGGCCGTGACCGCGTTCGCCCTGCTGCGCCGCCGCACCGGCGTCCCCGCCCCCCGGAGGGCCGCCGCATGAGCGCCGCAGCAGGCCGTGGACTGTCCCGGACGATCCTGCGCCTGCACCGTACGGCCCTGATCGTCTGGGGCGCCTTCGTCGCCGGCATGGTCGCCTGGCTGGTGTGGCTCAACGACGTGACCGCGGTCTCCGTCCACGCGGCGCAGGCAGCATGCCGTGCCGTCGAGACCTGCGACCCGTTCACCTTCCTCGACTACAGCCGGCCGACCAGCTGGATCAGCACGTTCATCTGCTACAGCTTCCTCGCCGTCGCCGCCTGGGCGGGCGCCGCCCTGATAGGCCGCGAGCTGGAGCTCGGCACCGCACAGCTCGCCTGGACCCAGGCCGTCACCCCCACCCGCTGGCTCGCCGCCAAGCTCGCCCTGCCCGCGCTGGCGCTCACCCTCGGCGGCACGGCCCTGGTGCTGGCGTTCCGCTGGGGCTGGGCCGCCCACCGCGACCTGATGGGCGACGACTGGACCTTCCCCGACGTGTTCGTGGCGCGCGGCCCGGCGACGGTGGCGTACGCGCTGTGCGCCCTCGCGGTCGGCACCCTCACCGGGCTCGTGCTGCGCCGTGCCCTGCCCGCCCTGGGCGTCTCCCTCGCCGTGATGTGGACGCTCAACTTCCTCCTGGAGCGCCGGCGCGAGGCCCAGTGGCCGACGGCGACCCGTACCCACCCGCCGCAGTCCGACTTCTGGCCCCTCCACCTCGAGGAGACCGGCATCGTCCTGGCCGTGGCCGCCCTGACGGTCGCCCTCGCCTTCCGGCTGCTGCGCCGCCGCACCGCCGCCTGAGGTCCCGTCACTCCCGTACGCCCCTCCACCGAGGGGAGGGGCGTACGGTCGTACTGTCAGAGTCGTACGGTGGTGCCGTCCCGTCACAGTCGTACGGCGGTATTCCCGCCTGCGCAGAGCGACGGACCGGCCCCGCGCGTAGACCCCCGCGAGCCGCCCCCCGCTATCCCGCACGCCATGTCTCCGTAACCGCCGGTTAAGACGGGCTTGCGACGCTCGGCCAATGAACCCCGCCGTGCCCGAGCCCTCGCCGCCCCCCGTGGGGAACGCCGCCGCGCTCCCGCCCGCACTCTCCGACGCGCCCATCATGCTCGCGGCGCGGAAGAATGGGTCCATGAGCCAGTCAGATGCCCAGGCAACGGTCCAGCACCCCCAGCCCTCCGTGGGCTCCATAGCCGCGCACCGTCCGCACACCGTGTCGGCGGCCGTGGTCTCCGACCTGGAACCCGACATCGACGCCGACCTCGATGCCTACGAGGAGTCGCACGTCGAGGGCTTGCAGCTGCCCCAGGGCCGTTTCCTCGACCGGGAACGCAGCTGGCTCGCGTTCAACGAGCGCGTCCTCGAACTGGCCGAGGACCCGAACACGCCCCTCCTCGAACGGGCGAACTTCCTGGCGATCTTCGCCAGCAACCTGGACGAGTTCTTCATGGTCCGGGTGGCCGGCCTGAAGCGCCGTATCGCCACCGGCGTGGCGACCCGCTCCGCCTCCGGTCTGCAGCCGCGCGAAGTACTGGAGATGATCTGGGCCCGCTCCCGCGAGCTGATGGCCCGGCACGCCGCCTGCTACCACGAGGACGTCGCCCCCGCCCTCGCGGAGGAGGGCATCCACCTGGTCCGCTGGAGCGAGCTGACGGAGAAGGAGCAGGCCCGCCTGTTCACCCTGTTCCGGCACCAGATCTTCCCGGTGCTCACCCCGCTCGCCGTCGACCCCGCGCACCCCTTCCCGTACATCTCGGGTCTGTCGCTGAACCTCGCGGTCGTCGTACGCAACCCGGTCAGCGGCCACAAGCACTTCGCGCGCGTCAAGGTGCCGCCGCTGCTGTCCCGCTTCCTGGAGGCCGCGCCCGGCCGGTACGTGCCGCTCGAGGACGTCATCGCCGCGCACCTGGAAGAGCTGTTCCCGGGCATGGAGGTCCTGGAGCACCACGCCTTCCGCCTCACCCGCAACGAGGACCTGGAGGTCGAGGAGGACGACGCCGAGAACCTGCTCCAGGCCCTGGAGAAGGAGCTCATGCGGCGCCGCTTCGGGCCGCCGGTGCGCCTGGAGGTCGAGGAGTCCATCGACCGCGAGGTGCTCGACCTGCTGGTGCGGGAGCTGAAGATCAGCGAGGCAGAGGTGTACCCGCTGCCGGGGCCCCTGGACCTCACCGGCCTCTTCCGCATCCACGGCCTCGACCGTCCCGAGCTGAAGTACCCGAAGTTCATCGCGGGCACCCACCGCGACCTCGCCGAGGTCGAGTCGGCGTCCCCGCCCGACATCTTCGCGGCCCTGCGCAGCCGGGACGTGCTGCTGCACCACCCCTACGACTCCTTCTCCACCTCCGTCCAGGCCTTCCTGGAGCAGGCGGCGAACGACCCGGACGTCCTCGCGATCAAGCAGACGCTGTACCGGACCTCCGGCGACTCCCCCATAGTCGACGCGCTGATCGAGGCCGCCGAGTCCGGCAAGCAGGTCCTCGTCCTGGTCGAGATCAAGGCCCGCTTCGACGAGCACGCCAACATCAAGTGGGCGCGCAAACTGGAGGAGGCCGGCTGTCACGTCGTATACGGCCTGGTCGGGCTGAAGACCCACTGCAAGCTGTCGCTGGTGGTGCGGCAGGAGGGCGACACGCTCCAGCGCTACAGCCACGTCGGCACCGGCAACTACCACCCGAAGACGGCCCGCCTCTACGAGGACCTCGGCCTGCTCACGGCGGACCAGCAGGTCGGCGCGGACCTCTCGGACCTCTTCAACCGCCTGTCCGGCTACTCGCGCCGCGAGACCTACCGCCGGCTCCTGGTCGCCCCCAAGTCGCTCCGGGACGGCCTGATCGCGCGGATCAACAAGGAGGCCCAGCACCACCGCGCCGGGCGTCCCGCCTTCATCCGCATCAAGGTCAACTCGATGGTCGACGAGGCGACCATCGACGCCCTGTACAGCGCGTCCCAGGCGGGAGTGCCGGTCGACATCTGGGTGCGCGGCATCTGCGCGGTGCGCCCCGGCGTCACGGGCCTGTCGGAGAACATCCGGGTCCGCTCCATCCTCGGCCGCTTCCTCGAGCACTCCCGCGTGTTCGCCTTCGGCAACGGCGGCGAGCCCGAGGTGTGGTTCGGCAGCGCCGACATGATGCACCGCAACCTCGACCGCCGTATCGAGGCCCTGGTCCGGGTCACCGACCCGGCCCACCGAGCCGCCCTCAACCGGCTCCTCGAAACCGGCATGTCCGACAGCACCGCGTCCTGGCACCTGGGCCCGGACGGCGAGTGGAACCGGCACGCGACCGACGCGGACGGACAGCCCCTGCGCAACGTTCAGGAGATGCTCATAGACGCCCGGAGGCGCCGGCGTGGCACAGCAACACCTTGACCCGACGGATCCCACGGCCGGGGCTGTCACCGGGGACGCCCTCGCGGCCTACCTGCGGGCCCAGGCCACGGAGTTCCTCCGCGCGCTGCGGCTGCACCGGGAGACCGGCGGCTCGTCGAACGGCGCGGAGGGGTCCGTCGACGCGACCCGCGCCCTGCGCCGCTCGGCCCGCCGCATCAGCGGCAGCCTGCACACCTTCCGCCCCCTGCTGGATGCGGCCTGGTCCGAGGAGATCCGCCCCGAACTGGCCTGGCTTTCGGGCACGTTGGCACTGGAACACGCGTACGGGGCCCGACTGGAACGGCTGTTGCTGGCACTGCACCGGTTGTCGGGCTCGGTGGTACTGCCCGCACAAGGGGACGTGGCGGACGTAGCCGTGGGCAGTCGTGCCGCCGGGGCGGCGCCCGTCCCACCGCCGGCGGCTCCCGGCACCGCCGGCCCCCCGACCCACCCGCCCACGACGGAACGGGGCAACCTGACGGTCGGCGCGGCAAAAGCCGGCGCCCTGCTCGAACGCCAGCTGACGCTGGCCCGGACCCGAGCCCACTCCACCGCCCTCACGGCTCTCGGCTCCTCCCGCTTCCACGCCGTCGCGGACAAGGTCGCCGTACTGGCCAGCGAAGTCCCTCTCACCCCCACGGCCCTCACCACCGACCTCAACCCCCTGGCCGCCGCGGCCGAGGACCGCCTCACCGACGCCGTCACCGCGCTCCCCCTCGTCACCGCCGGCCACCCCTACAACGCGGAGGCGCTGATCCACGGCCTCTCCCCGGACCCGTCCCCGCACCCGCAGGACGCGCCCTGGCACCAGGTCCGCCTCCTGCTGCGCCTGCACCGGTACACCCGTGAGGTCCTGTACGGCGGCAACACGCCCGCCGACATACGTCTGCTCACGGCCGGCCAGGCCCTGAACCGCCATCGCGACGCCTCGGAGGCTGCGGGCGCCGCGGCCCAGGCGGCCCGTACGCCCCGCATCGCCCCGGCGACGGCCTACGCGCTCGGCGTGCTCCACGCGGACCAGCGCCACGAGGTGGAGGCGGCACGGTTCGCGTTCCAGCAGTGCTGGCAGAAGCAGGCGGTGAGCACCTCCTGACCGACCTCACCGCGCACCACCACCCACAAGGACCCCGCATCCAGAAAGGGTGACCACCGGTGACTCATGCGAACGACACCACCGTCCTCGCGTCCGGCTGCGTTCTGTGGCGGCGCTCCCCGGTCGACGGCGAGTTGGAGGTCTGTCTCGTCCACCGACCGAAATACGACGACTGGTCCCACCCGAAGGGCAAGCTCAAGCGCGGCGAGGACCCCGTCGCCGGGGCGGTGCGCGAGGTCGAGGAGGAGACCGGCTACCGGGCCGTGCTCGGCGCCGAGCTGCCCACCCTCCGCTATCCGGCGAGCGGCCGCCCGAAGGAGGTCCGCTACTGGGCGGCCCAGGCCGTCGAGGGCTCCTTCACCCCGAACACCGAGGTGGACCGCATCCTGTGGCTCCCTCCCACGGCCGCACGAAACCGCCTCACCCAACCGAGGGACCGCGACCTCGTGGACGCTCTGCTGGATGCCCTGCACCTGACATAGTCCGGTCACGGCCCGGGACAACGCCGTGTCCTCGACGTAAGCGTTCCGTGACCTAACCACACCGTCCTCAGGGGTTCACCCCCCGTTCACTTACGGCCGTAGGCGCCTTCACCTGATCTGCCTAATTTCGGCCTTACGCGGTGCGGACCGCGACCTGCAGGACGCGTCCGCACAACCCAGACATCGCACGCCGCCGAATCAGGCCGGCGGCTCCTGGAAGGATCTCCCTCAAGTGAAGCTTCAGCGCATGAACCGGCGGGCCCTCGCTCTCGGTGCTCTCGCCGTCTCCGGCGCCCTGGCCCTCACGGCGTGCGGCTCCGACGACACCGGCGGCAACAGCGGCGGCAACACGGCCTCCGCGACCGCGGGCGCGAGCGACATCAAGTGTGACGACGCCAAGGGCCAGCTGCTCGCCGACGGCTCGTCCGCGCAGAAGAACGCGATCGACGCCTGGGTCAAGAACTTCACCCAGGCCTGCTCCGGCGTCCAGATCAACTACAAGGGCGGCGGCTCCGGCGCCGGCGTCACCGCGTTCACGCAGGGCCAGGTCGCCTTCGCCGGCTCGGACTCCGCGCTGAAGCCCGAGCAGGTCACCGAGTCCAAGTCCGTCTGCTCCGGCGGTCAGGGCATCGACCTCCCGATGGTCGGCGGCCCGATCGCCGTCGCCTACAAGCTGGACGGCGTGGACAACCTGGTCCTGGACGCCCCGACCATCGCCAAGATCTTCGACAGCAAGATCACCAAGTGGAACGACCCGGCGATCGCGAAGCTGAACCCCGACGCGAAGCTCCCCGACCTGAAGATCCAGGCGTTCCACCGCTCGGACGAGTCCGGCACCACGGACAACTTCACCAAGTACCTGATCGCCACCACCCCGGACAACTGGAAGTACGAGGGCGGCAAGGCCTGGCAGGCCAAGGGCGGCCAGGCCGCGTCGGGCTCCTCCGGCGTCGCCCAGGGTGTGAAGTCCACCAACGGCGCGATCGGCTACATGGAGCTGTCCTACGCCAAGGACCTGTCCGTGGTCGCCCTCAACACGGGCGCCGCCACCCCGGTCAAGGCCTCCACCGACGGTGCCACCAAGGCCATCGCGGACGCCCAGGTCGTCGGCACCGGCAGCGACCTGTCCCTGAAGATCAACTACGCGACCAAGGCCGAGGGCGCCTACCCGATCACCCTGGTCACGTACGAGATCGTCTGCGACAAGGGCAACAAGGCCGCCACCCTGCCGGGCACCAAGGCGTTCCTGCGCTACATCGCCAGCGAGCAGGGTCAGAGCATCCTCTCCGGGATCGGCTACGCCCCGATCCCGGCCGACATCATCGCCAAGGTCCGCACCACCATCGAGGGCCTGAGCTGATCTGAAGGTGCGGTCCGATCCGGGAAACCGGCATCGGACCGCACCGTCCGGTGCACCGCCGCCAGGAGCCGTACATGGCGTACGGCTCCATCGAGCCGCTCACACCGTGTGGCTCCGCAGACCGGAGAACCCGATGGACATATCGACACAGAACACACAATCTCCCCCCACGCCCCGGGCGACGGAAGCCGAGCAGAAGCGCGCGGCCCGCGGCACCACCCGGCCCGGTGACCGTGTCTTCCTCGGTCTCACCCGAGGGTCGGGCATT
Organism: Streptomyces sp. HUAS ZL42; assembly: GCF_040782645.1. Classification (GTDB taxonomy): domain Bacteria; phylum Actinomycetota; class Actinomycetes; order Streptomycetales; family Streptomycetaceae; genus Streptomyces. Next base: position 5,155,869 of record NZ_CP160403.1, on the reverse strand, counting down.
CTGCTGCTGGTGATCATGGCCGCGATCGCGGTCTTCCTCACCTGGCGAGCCGCCGTCGCCATCAGCAAGGACGACGCCAACTTCCTGACCACCTTCGAGTGGAACACCGGCGTGAACCCGCCGAAGTTCGGCATTGCCGTGCTGGCCTTCGGCACGATCGTCTCCTCGGTCATCGCCATGGTCATCGCGGTCCCCATCGCCGTCGCCATCGCGCTGTTCCTCACGCACTACGCCCCGCGCCGGCTGAGCGGCCCCATCGCGTACGTGATCGACCTGCTCGCCGCCGTTCCGTCCATCGTGTACGGCCTGTGGGGCGCCCTGATCCTCGTACCGCACCTCGACGGCCTGTTCGGCTGGCTGAACGACTACCTCGGCTGGACCGGCATCTTCTCCTGGGACGAAGGCGCCCCGCGCTCGATGTTCACCGTGGGCATCCTGCTGGCGATCATGATCCTGCCGGTCATCACCAACGTCAGCCGCGAGGTCTTCCGCCAGGTCCCGCAGATGCACGAGGAGGCGGCCCTGGCCCTCGGCGCCACCCGCTGGGAAGTGATCCGCATGGCGGTCCTGCCCTTCGGCCGCTCCGGCGTGATCTCCGCCTCGATGCTCGGCCTGGGCCGCGCACTCGGCGAGACGATGGCCGTCGCCACCGTCCTCTCCCCGGACTTCCTGATCCACGCCAGCCTGCTCAACCCGGGCGGCGGCACCTTCGCCCAGAACATCGCCAGCAAGTTCAGCGAGGCGACGGAGTTCGGCCGTGACGCGCTCATCGCCTCCGGCCTGGTCCTGTTCGTCATCACCCTGCTGGTCAACGGCGCGGCCCGCGCGATCATCGCCCGCCGCAAGGAGTACTCGGGGGCCAACGCATGAGCCACGCAGCCGTCACCGACAAGCGCCCCAGCACCCTGCAGGGCGCCAGCCTCCCGAAGTGGAGCCCGTGGGCCATCGCAGCCGGTTCGATCGCGCTGGGCCTCGGCATCAGCGCCGCCGCCGGCCTGGGCAGCAACATCCAGTGGGCCCTGATCGCCGGCGTGCTCTTCGTCCTCGGCACCTACGTCATCGCGGCCCGCGTCGAAGGCCGCCGCCAGGCGAAGGACCGCATCGCGACCAGCCTCGTCTGGGTCGCCTTCCTGCTGGCCGTCGTGCCGCTCGCCTCCCTGGTGTGGGCGACCGTGCAGCGCGGTGTGAAGGTCCTCGACGTCTACTTCCTGACCCACTCCATGGGCGTCGTCGCCGACAGCGAGCCGGGCGGCGGCATCTACCACGCCATCATCGGCAGCCTCGAGCAGGTCGGCCTCGCCACCGTGATCGGCGCGCCCATCGGCGTGCTCACCGCCATCTACCTGGTGGAGTACGGGCGCGGCAACCTCGCCCGGGCCGTCACCTTCTTCGTCGACGTCATGACCGGCATCCCGTCGATCGTCGCGGGTCTGTTCATCCTCAGCATCATGCTGATCTTCGACATGCAGCCCTTCGGCTTCGCCGGCTCGCTCGCCCTGGCGATCCTGATGATGCCGGTGGTCGTCCGCTCCACGGAGGAGATGCTCAAGCTCGTGCCGAACGAGCTGCGCGAGGCCTCCCTCGCCCTGGGCGTCCCGAAGTGGCGCACGATCCTGAAGGTGGTCGTGCCGACCTCCATCGGCGGCATCATCACCGGCGTCATGCTGGCCGTCGCCCGAATCGCCGGCGAGACGGCTCCGGTACTGCTGCTCGTCTTCGGCAACCCGTTCATCAACAACAACCCCTTCGAGGGTGCGCAGGCGTCGCTGCCGCTGTACATCTATCAGCAGTACGCGCAGAGCGCGGGTTCGCAACCGGCGTACGACCGTGCCTGGGCGGCGTCACTCACGCTGATCGCCTTCGTGATGATCCTCAACCTGGTGGCCCGCGGCATCGCCCGCTGGAAGGCCCCGAAGACCGGTCGCTGACGCGGCCACAGCGACTGATCCCGGAAGTGAAGTAGAAGACATGGCCAAGCGAATTGACGTCAGCGGACTGACCGCCTATTACGGCTCCCACAAGGCGATCGAGGACATCTCGATGACCGTCGAGCCCCGCTCGGTGACGGCCTTCATCGGCCCCTCCGGCTGCGGTAAGTCGACGTTCCTGCGCACCCTGAACCGTATGCACGAGGTCACCTCGGGCGGCCGGGTGGAGGGCAAGGTCCTCCTCGACGACGAGGACCTGTACGGCGCCGGCATCGACCCGGTGGCGGTCCGCCGCGAGGTGGGCATGGTGTTCCAGCGCCCGAACCCGTTCCCCACGATGTCGATCTTCGACAACGTGGCGGCGGGTCTGCGCCTCAACGGCAGCTACAAGAAGAGCGAACTGTCGGACATCGTCGAGAGGTCCCTCAAGGGCGCGAACCTCTGGAACGAGGTGAAGGACCGCCTGAACAAGCCGGGCTCCGGCCTGTCCGGCGGCCAGCAGCAGCGTCTGTGCATCGCCCGTGCCATCGCGGTCGAGCCGAAGGTCCTGCTGATGGACGAGCCCTGCTCCGCCCTGGACCCGATCTCCACCCTCGCCATCGAGGACCTGATCGGCGAGCTGAAGGAACGCTTCACGATCGTCATCGTCACGCACAACATGCAGCAGGCGGCGCGTGTCTCGGACCGCACGGCCTTCTTCAACCTCGCGGCGGTCGGCCAGCCCGGCAAGCTGATCGAGATCGACGACACGGAACGCATCTTCTCCAACCCGTCGGTCCAGGCGACGGAGGACTACATCTCGGGCCGCTTCGGCTAGGCCTCCACCAACCCCTCGCGGTGCTGCATGGCGGTGCCACCGCGAGGCCGATAAAGGGCCCGCCCCTGGCTCCCGGGGGCGGGCCCGTCGTCTTGCTGCTCATTTCGCGGCCACCGGAGTCGGAAGGCAGGTTCGGGACGCCCCGCTCCCTGTCCGACCGAGTCGAAGGTTGCCGACTCACTTCTCCTCGACCGACCAGGCCGGCGGCTCACAGCCGGCCCACGCCTCGACCGCCCGAGCCGGTGGCGCTTCGGGGGCCCACACCTCGACCGACCAAGCGAACCAGCGGCCAAGCCGCTGCGATCCCGTCCCCGATGCCGGCAGCACAGCCGCCCACGGTCGTGTCCCGCCAAGTGGTGTAGCCGCGATCACGACGAAGATGCAGGTCGTACACGTCGTCGGTCGGCTCGGCACTAGCCTCTGACTCACCATCAGATGGGAGTTGCGGTCGCCACAGCCGGCACGGAGGCCCACGGCCCTGGTCTTGGCGAACGCCGTGTCACCGTCGGCAACGCTGGGCCGCCGGCACCATCGAATGACGCGCCGTCAGGTCTGGGTGGTCGGCGGGCGCTGAATTCGAGCTATGACCTGGTCTTTCGCCGTGATAGGCGCTACACCACTCGGCGGGACACCATCCCACCCACCCCCCGACCGACCAAACCGACGGCTCACAACCGACCCACACCTCGCCCAACCGAGCCGACCCGCGCACAGCCGCCCACTTCTCCGCCGACCAAGTCCGGTGCAGGCCGGTCGTAAACCCCCTGACCGACCGAAACGGTCGCGGGTCCGAGGGCTCACCCCTTGACCGACCGAATCCACCGCCGCCCCGACCCCACACTTCCTGCCCAACGGAGCCGACCCGCAGATCAGTCGCCCACTTCTGGGCCGACCTAGTCGGGTGTGGGTGGGCACAAGCCGGGGGTCCAGGGGCGGGAGCCCCTCGTACGACGGCTAGAGGAACGCCAGGTTCACAACGCCGAAGGCCAGCGCAGCCACCACCGCGGCCGCCGGCATCGTGATGAACCACCCCAGCACGATGTTCTTGGCGACGCCCCACCGCACGGCGTTCACCCGCTTCGTCGCCCCCACACCCATGATCGCCGACGTGATCACATGCGTCGTCGAGATCGGCGCCTTGAACAGGAACGCCGTGGTGAACATGATCGACGCCCCCGTCGTCTCCGCCGCAAACCCCTGCGGCGGATCCAGCTCGATGATCTTCCGCCCCAGCGTCCGCATGATCCGCCACCCACCGGCATACGTCCCCAGCGAGAGCATCACCGCGCACGCGATCTTCACCCACACCGGGATCGGATCCCCGTACGTCTCGACATCCGCGATGACCAGCGCCATCACCACGATGCCCATCGTCTTCTGCGCGTCCTGCAGACCGTGCCCCAGCGCCATCCCCGCGGCCGACACCGTCTGCGCTATCCGAAACCCGCGCTTCGCCTTGTGCGGATTCGCCTTCCGGAAGATCCACAGGATCGCCGTCATCACCAGGTAGCCCACGACCAGACCCACCACCGGCGACACGAACATCGGAATGACGATCTTCTCCAGCACCCCGTCCCAGTACACGGTCGTACCCCCCGCGAGGGCGGCCCCCACCATGCCGCCGAACAACGCGTGCGAGGACGACGAGGGCAGACCGAAGTACCAGGTGATGAGGTTCCACGTGATCGCGCCGACGAGCGCGGCGAAGAGGATCCCCATCCCCTTCGACCCGTGGGGCGTCTCGATCAGCCCCTCACTGACGGTCTTGGCGACCCCGGACCCCAGAAAGGCACCGCCGAGATTCATCACCGCGGCCATGAGCAGCGCGGCCCGCGGCGTCAGTGCCCGCGTCGACACGGACGTGGCGATCGCGTTCGCCGAGTCGTGGAAGCCGTTGGTGTACGTGAAGAACAGCGCGACCATGATGGTCACGACCAGAGCGAAGGTGTCCATGGACGGGCCTCAGGACTCCTTGACGGCGATGGTCTCCACCGTGTTCGCCACGTGCTCGAAGGCGTCCGCCGCCTCCTCCAGCACATCCACGATCTGCTTGAGCTTCAGCACCTCTATGGCGTCGTACTTGCCGTTGAAGAGGTGGGCGAGCAGCTTGCGGTGGATCTGGTCGGCCTGGTTCTCGAGCCGGTTGACCTCGATCCAGTACTCGGTCAGGTTCTCCATCGTCCGCAGATTCGGCATCGCCTCCGCCGTCAGTTCGGCGGCCCGGGCCAGCACCTCGATCTGCTGCTCGACGCCCTTCGGCAGTTCCTCGACGTTGTAGAGGACGACCAGGTCGACGGCCTCCTCCATGAAGTCCATGATGTCGTCGAGGGACGACGCGAGCGCGTAGATGTCCTCACGGTCGAACGGCGTGATGAACGAGGAGTTCAGCTGGTGGAAGATCGCGTGCGTGGCATCGTCACCTGCGTGTTCCGCGGCCCGCATACGCTCTGCGATCTCGGCCCGGGCGGAGGCGTCCGCCCCGAGCAGTTCCATCAGGAGTTTCGAGCCGGTGACGATGTTGTCCGCGGATGCGGCGAACATGTCGTAGAAGCTCGTCTCCCTGGGGGTCAGACGAAAGCGCACGTGGGGTCCTCGGTATGCATCGGTTTCGGTCAGGCTGATGCTAGGCGCATCATCCGGCCAGGGCTATCGGGCCGCCCCCAGTGTCGCCCATCGGACAGGGCGGTCGACACGGGGGCCGCCCGGTGGTCCAGTCCACAGCACGTCCCCGGCCTCAGCGCCAGGCATCGGCCAAGGGCCCTATACCCAGCAGAGTTCGGTACGATATACCCAGTAGGGGTATATCTCTGGAGGACGCGATGACGACCACCGAGGCCGGCGCGGGTGCGCCCTCCACGGCCGCCGCTGATGTGACCGAAAACGCAGTTGACATCGTGACGGATCACGACCGTGGTGTGCACGGATACCACAAGCAGAAGGACGAACACCTCAAACGCCTGCGCCGGATCGAGGGCCAGATCCGCGGTCTGCAGCGCATGGTCGACGAGGACGTCTACTGCATCGACATACTCACCCAGGTGTCCGCTTCCACCAAGGCCCTGCAGTCCTTCGCCCTGCAGCTGCTGGAGGAGCACCTGCGCCACTGCGTGGCGGACGCGACCCTCAAGGGCGGCGCCGAGATCGACGCGAAGGTGGAGGAGGCGACGAAGGCGATCGGGCGGCTGTTGCGGACCTGATGCCCCGCGATCCGAGGTCGACGAAGTGAGGCGCGGCGGACCCTGCCGCGCCTCCGGGTATGAGGGCCTACGCTTCCCTGTCCCCTCGGGCTCGCTCTTCGGCCACTTTCAGCACCTCGTCGATGCTCTCCAGGCTGAGCCGGTCCTCGGCGGCCGAGGCCGCGATGATCAGGTCGCCGCACAGCTCGATCTCGGCGAGGGCCACGTGGTCCTGAACTGCCGTACCGCCGACCGGAGCCACGTGCATCACCTCTTCTCTGCCGTTACCGACTTCCTAGAGTAGGGACGGGCCTACACACCGCGCATGGCACGGAAGGGCTAGTTCTCGCCCACCGGGATGGGCCCACCGGGCTGGCTCACTCCTCCGCGATCCGGCCGGCGTAGATGTCCTCCGGCTGCGGCAGCCGTACGTCCACGGGGGCCCCGAAGTCGTACAGCAGTGTCGTCGACGCGACCGCCACCGGGGTCTTCCGCTGCCCGTTGACGAAACTGAACCGGTGCCGGATCTTGCGGATGCGCCCCTGGTCGTCGAGGTAGACGTCGAACGGAACCCGGGAGGTGGCGAACCCTTTCGCCGCCGCGGCCAGCGATTCCCGGCCACCGGCCGAGGCGCCCTTCGCGGCGTCGGTGAGATCGGCCGTACCGCGGTAGTGCCGCACCCGCGTCCCGGCGACCTCGGTCCTCCCCACGTACGTCGCCGTCCGCGTCCCCCGCAGCAGCTCGGCGGCGGCGAACGGGTCGGTGGCCCCACCGGTCACGAGATTCCCGTCGGACAGGGTGGCGGTCTCCACCCGCACCCACTTGTCGTCCGGCACCCCCGCCCCCCTGTTCTTCATGAACAGAGCTCCCGGCGCGAGGAGTTCGGTGATCGGCTGATGCTCACTCGTGCCGGCCGGATCCTGCGGCAGGACCACCTTCAGCTCCCCGAGCTGCTTCCGGTAGTCATAGACCCCTTCGCCGCGGATGGTCACCCTCGTCCCACCGGTGGCCATCTCCATCGACGTACGGGCCTTGGAACTGCCGGCGTCCACAAGCCGGTCGGCGGCGCGCCGCAGGGTCTCGACCGGATCGCCCGCACCCCTCGCGTCCTCGGCGGCGGCCCCGCTCCATGAACACCCGGTGGCCCCGGCACAGACAAGGGCCACCAGCCCCGCCGTGGCGACTGCCCCACCCGCCGTCCGCCTGTACCGCCGCTGCTCCCGCTGCCCCTGCGCCATCGCCTGCCGACCCCCAGCCGGTACGTTCGTCACGGACCCCCTGTCGTTCCGGTTAACGACGAGTAGGTGGGCCCGTCACGCGCGCCGAAGGCTTGCGAGGGGCATACGAGCCCTTTACCGGGCCTGGGTAACGTTGTCGCCGTGACGCAGCAGGACGGCCCCGAGGTCCCCGGACCGGACCGGGAACACCGCACAACGACGGTCGAACGTGGCCGCTTCTGCCTGGCCCTCTGCACCTGCGGCTGGCGCGGGCCGGCCCGCCGAGCGAGAAGCCTGGCAAGAACAGACGCAGAGAACCACACGACACCGGCGTAGCGGCCGCCAGTCCGCGGGCATGCGTGCCGCCCGGGGCGATGGGGGTCCCCCCGCTGGAGCGAAGCCGAGAGGGTCCGCACACCCACCCACCAAAATGGAACCCCCACCTCCACCAACCCGTCTCGCTCCATGACGCCCGACGGAAGGCACAGGACATGGAACGGCGCACGTTCATCGGCGGCGGCGCGGCCGCCCTCGCAGCGGTCACGACAGCCGCCTGCAAGAGCAGCAGCACGGACGACACCTCCGGCGCCGCCTCCACGGACACGGCCACGTCCTCCCGCACCCCCCTCAAATCCGCCTCCGCCGCAACCCCCGCCAACTGGACCGCCCTCGCCCGAGACCTGGACGGCTCCCTCGTCCGCCCCGGCGAAGCGGCCTGGCCCGCGGCCCGCCAGCTCTACAACACCCGCTTCGACTCCCTGAAGCCCGCAGCGGTCGCCTACGTCGCCCACACCGCCGACATCCGCACGGTCCTCTCCTACGCCCAGGCCCACGGCGTCCAGGTCGCGATCCGCAACGGCGGCCACTCCTACGCCGGCTGGTCCTCCGGCAACGGCCGCCTGATCGTCGACGTCTCCAAGCTCAACCGCCTCCGCGTCTCCGGCACGACGGCGGTCGTGGGCGCCGGCGCCAAGCTGATCGACGTCTACCGCGGCCTCACCGCGAAGGGCGTGACGATCCCCGCCGGCTCCTGCCCCACCGTCGGCGTCTCCGGTCTCGTCCTCGGCGGCGGCCACGGCGTGGTCTCCCGGGCGTACGGCCTGACCTGCGACAGCCTCACCCAGGCGACCCTGATCACAGCCGACGGCAAGCAGCTCACGGCCGGCGCGACCGAGAACAAGGACCTCTTCTGGGCCCTGCGCGGCGCGGGCAACGGCAACTTCGGCGTCGTGACGGAGCTGCACTTCAAGACGCACCCTGCCCCTCAGGCCGTGACGGGTTACCTCACCTGGCCCTGGTCAAGGGCAGCCGCGGTGGTCAAGGCCTGGCAGGAGTGGGGCCCGAACCAGCCCGACGAGATCTGGTCGTCCCTCCATCTCGCGAACGCCGCCGGGGGCACCCCCACGGTCTCGGTCGCGGCCTTCTCCCTGGGTACGTACGGCGAGTTGCAGAACGCGGTGGACCGCCTGGCGGACAGCGTGGGCGCACCGGCGATCAACGTCTCGCTGCGCCGCCGCTCGTACCAGGAGGCGATGGAGATCTACGCCGGCTGCTCCTCCTTCTCGACGGACGCCCAGTGCCACCTGCCGGGCTCGACCCCGGGCCGCTCCCCGCAGGGCGCGCTGGGCCGGGAGACGTACGCGGCCCGCTCGGACTTCTTCGACCGCTCGATCCAGGCGGCGGGCATCCAGACCCTGCTCGAACAGATCGAGTCGGTACAGGGCGGGTCCGGCAGCATCGCGCTCACGGCCCTCGGCGGAGCCGTCAACCGCGTCTCCCCCACGGCGACGGCGTTCGTCCACCGCCGTTCCCGGATGCTGGCCCAGTACATCGCGTCCTGGCGTGCCGGCACGACCGGTACGACCGCCCAGTCCTGGCTGACGGCGGCCCACGCGGCGATGAAGCCGTACGCCTCCGGTGCGGCGTACCAGAACTACACGGACCCGACCCTGACGAACTGGCGCAAGGCGTACTACGGCGACGCCGCGGCCCGCCTGACAACCCTGAAAAAGCGCTACGACCCGAACCGCTTCTTCACCTACCCGCAGGCTCTGTAGCAGCCGCTCTACGCCGCCAGATCCCGCTCCTCGGACGCCGCCGCGGCCCGCGCCCCGGGGAGCAGCGTGTCCCCCGTCCCCTCACCGGTCCCTGACCGGCTCCGGATCAGCCACCCCACCCTCGGCGACCGCTCCACGGCCTTCATCACCGGCGTGAGCAGCGCCATGGCGACCGGCGACAACAGCAACGCCACCGCCGTACCCAGCGCGAACCCGCCGACGACGTCCGTCGGATAGTGCACGCCCATGTACACACGGCAGAAACCCTCGAGCAGCGCCAGCCCGATCCCAAGGAGCCCGAACCTGCGGTTGGCGACGAACAGTCCCACCGCCATCGCCATGGTGATCGTCGCGTGGTCGCTCACGAACGAGTAGTCGGTCTTGCCGGAGACGAGGACATCGAGCCCCTGATGATCGAGAAAAGGCCGGGGCCGCTCGACGAACCCCCGTATCGGCACGTTGACCAGCACCGCGAGCGCAGCCGCGAGTGGCGCCCACACGAGTGCCGCAACGCCCGAGGCCGCCTCGTCCGCGCCTGTTCCCCGCCGCCGCACGCTCCACCAGCACCACACCACGAGCAGCACCATGGCCAGCAACAGCCCGTACTCACCCACGAATTCGACGATCCGGTCGAACCACCGCGGCGCGTCCCCGGCCAGACCGTTGATGTCATAGAGCAGGTCGACGTCGGGGTTCGACCCGGATTCGGCGAGTCCAGCCATGGTGCTGCGGCCCCTTCGTCGTGTTCCACCCGGCACATCTCACATGCGCCGCTCCTGCCGCCCCCGTGGTCGGTTCGTAGATCCGCTTCCGCCTTCCTCCGGACAGGCTTTGCTCGGCTACTCCAACAGGAACGCACGGCCCCGCTTGATACGTTCCACTCTCCACCGAATGATCACGCAGACGTTATCGAAGAGAGACTCATCTCCCCAGCTCAGGGGGTGGGTTCACACTCGGTTCACACCGTCGTGGGGAGCGCTTTCGCGCCATCTTCGGTGACCCGGGTGGCCCCGAAGTAGTCCGGGGTGTCGATCGGGTCGAACCGGATCACGGCACCCGTTCTCGGGGCGTCGATCATGTATCCGCCACCCACGTAGATCCCCACATGGCGGATGGCGCGTGAGTTGGTGAGGTCGTCGGAGAAGAACACGAGGTCCCCGGGCAGCAACTCGTCGCGTTCTGGATGCGGCCCCGCGTTGTACTGATCGTTGGCGACCCGGGGCAACGTGATCCCGACACTCTCGTACGCGGCCTTGGTCAGCCCCGAGCAGTCGAACCGCCCACCGTCCTGAGCAGTACCGTCGCCACCCCACAGGTAGGGCGTGCCGAGCTTCTTCTGGGCGTAGTAAATGGCCCCCGCGGCCTGCTTGGACGGGTCGACGCGGGTGACGGGCGCGGCGAAGGAGTCCTCGAGCGTCGTGATCGTCTTCACGTAGTTCTGGGTCTCCTTGTAGGGCGGTACGCCCCCGTACTTGATGACCGCGTACGCCCCCGCGTTGTAGGCGGCGAGCATGTTCTTCGTCGCGTCACCCGGCACGTCCCTGACGTACTTCGCGAGCTCGCAGTCGTAGGACGCGGCCGACGGAATCGCGTCATTCGGATCCCAGACGTCGCGATCGCCGTCCCCGTCGCCGTCGACACCGTGCGTGGCCCAGGTCCCCGGAATGAACTGCGCTATCCCCTGGGCCGCAGCGGCGCTCTGCGCCTTCGGATTGAACCCGCTCTCCTGGTAGAGCTGGGCGGCCAGCAGTGCGGGGTTGAGGGCGGAGCAGAGATTGCCCCACTTCTGCACGAGCGCCTGATAGGCAGCGGGCACCGACCCCTTGGCCAGCGCCTTGGTTGCTCCTCCCACGCCGTTGGCGAGGTTGCCGGCGACGACGTACACACCGGCGACGAGCAGCATCAGGAAGGCGAGCCCGGCACCGACAGCAGCGGTCGCTACGATCCATGCCCTACGCACCGTCAACCGCCCCTCGCCGCCCGGGAATCCGCCCCCGTCAGTGTAGAGGCGGCCCCCGCGCTCCGGGGCGATCACGCGGAAGAGGAAACCGCACGTGGCGACCTGTTTTCCGCCTCGGAACCAGGCCAGGGCAACCGGGGCGGCCCGCAAGGGGATTACACGCCAAACGAGGCATCAGATCCGGACCGGGGCGTCGAGCCAGGGAACAGGGGGCGGCCGACTAGGGATCAGCAGCCGCGTCCCGGTACAACTCGGCGGCCTCGGTCCCCAGTACCACGCTGTACGAGATGTCGGCGGTGGCCCCGCCCTGCTCGTGCCCGCCGAGCACGCCCACGATGTCCCCGTCCCCGTTGACCCAGGGGCTCCCGCTCGTCCCGCCGGTGAAGTCGGGACACGCGATGCGCTGCTGCGTACGGCTGTGGGCGACGGGCTTGTTGGTGCAGCGGATGGGCACGTCACGGGCGTCGGGGTAGCCGGTGACGGTCACTGCGGTGGCTCCGGTGGCCATGCCGTCGACGAGACGAAAGGCGCCGACGGCATCCTCGGGTCCGTCGCCACCCTGCTCGGCGACGACCGCGAAGGCGACGTCGCTGTCCTCGTCCTGCCCCCGGGCCCACCCGTCGGGCAGAAACCGGCGCCGGACCTTCCACACCCCGTGGGGCGCCTTTCCGTCCCGGTACCCCGGCACGAAGAGGAGGTCGCTCCCCTGGCTCGCGGCGAGGCAGTGCGCGGCGGTGACGATGAGGTTGTGATGGGGACTGTGCACGACGGAGGCGGTGCAGTAGTGCCCGCCGGCGAGCCTGCCGGCCCGGTCCGCGGTGAACAGTGCCCCGACCCGGGCGGACTGCGCGCCCGCCGCGGCCACGACGGTCACCCCGAGGGGACCGGGCCCGTCGTCGGCGGCGGCCGCGGAGGCGGACGTGACGGCCAGCAGCACGACCGCACCGAGCAGCGCGTGTCTACGGGGGCGCAGGGGGAAGGAGGTGCGCTTCATCGGAGCCCACTGTGACGGACGAAGGTGAGAGAACCGTCAAGCGCGCCCCACAATCGCCCCGCGTCACGCCACCGGCGCCGCCCCCACACCCAGCGGGAAACTCACCCCCGTCAGTTCCTCCGACGCCTTCCACAACCGCCGCGCCGTCACCGTGTCGCTGGCCGCGACCGACCGCCCCACCAGCGTCGGAGCGCCCCGCATCTCCGCCAGCCCGTCGGGGCCGACGTAGCTCGCGCCCGGAAGGTCCTGCGTCGCCGCGAACAGCGTCGGCAGCGCACCCGCCCTGTCGTCCTGCGCGATGACCCTGTTGCCGAGCGTCATGAAGGCGCGGCTCACCGGGTTCGCCGTGTGGCTCTGGAGGTTGGTGGCCGACCACCCGGGGTGGGCCGCCAGTGCACGGACCGGGGAACCCGACTCCGTCAGGCGCCGCTGGAGTTCCAGGGTGAACAGGAGGTTCGCCAGCTTGGACTGGGCGTATGCGCGGACCGGGTCGTAGTCGGCCGCCAGGTTCAGGTCGTCGAAGTGGATCTTCTTGTCGCCCCAGCGGTGGGCGCTCGAGGAGAGCGTGACCACTCGGTCGGTCACGTACGGCAGGAGCAGGTTCGTCAGGGCGAAGTGGCCCAGATGGTTCGTGCCGAACTGCATCTCGAAGCCGTCCCGCGTCCGCTGCCGCGGGAGCATCATCACGCCCGCGTTGTTGATCAGCAGGCTCAGCGGCCCCTCCCAGCCCTGCGCGAACTCCCGCACCGACGACAGGTCCGCGAGGTCCAGGCGCCGTACCTCCGTGCTGCCGTCGACCCTCGCCGCCGCCGCTCGGCCCCGCTCCAGGTCTCGTACGGCGAACACCACGTGCGCCCCCGCACCGGCCAGCGCCTCCGCCGCCCGGAAGCCGATGCCGCTGTTGGCGCCGGTGACGACCGCCGTGCGGCCGGTGAGGTCGGGGAGGCGGGTCGCGTCCCACGTCTTGCTCTTCTTCGTATCAGCCATGCCCCCAATGTAGGCACCGACAACAATGCTGTCAATGCCAACAATGATGACGGCGCCTACATCGGGATACGATGGCGCACATGCACGCCAGCCGCCCCTATCACCACGGAGACCTGCGCTCCGCCCTCCTCGCGAGCGCGGAGCGCACCCTGCGGGAGAAGGGGACGGCCGCGCTCTCCCTGCGCGAGCTGGCCCGTGACATCGGCGTCAGCCACGCCGCTCCGGGCCGGCACTTCAAGGACAAGCAGGCCCTGATCGACGCCCTCACGCTCGCCGGATACGAGCGGCTGGCCCAGTCGCTGGAGGCCGCCGACGACCCCGGCCTGCCCTTCGAGCGGCGGCTCACCGGACTGGCCAGGGCCTACCTGGGGTTCGCGATCGACAACCCCGCGCTGCTGGAGCTCATGTTCGCCCGCAAGCACGACCCCGACATCTCCGAGCAGTTGATGGCCGGAATCGACCGGTCCGTGGGGTCCTTCCACCGGCTGATCGTCGACGCCCAGAAGCGGGGTGAAATCGCCGCGGGCGATCCCGAGCGCATCAGCCTCGTCGCCGCCGCGAGCCTGCACGGCCTGGCCGCCCTCGTCGCCGCCTGCGCCCTCCCCCCGGAGGAGGCCCTCGCCGGCCTGGACGAGCACGTGCACCACTTGCTGCACGGACTGAAACCGCGCTGAGCCCGCCCCTCCCCGGGAGCCTGTGACCCGCCTGTGCGCCGGGTCAAGCCCCACCCATGCCCCCGCCATCGCCCCGCCATTGATCCGCAATCCCCCAACCCCTGTCAGTAAGGCGGACGTCAGGATTCCGAAACCCTCCTTGTTGTCACGTACTCAACAAGCGACAGTCGGCAGCGGGCCGCCGCCCGCTGCCGGGGACCTCGTACCGGTGGCCGCCCACCCGCACTGCCCCTGTCCACCCCACTCTCAGGAGGCTGTACGTTGCGTACGACACCCACCGACTCCCCCGCCACACCCGGCAGACGGCACCGCATCAGCCGTATCGGCTCCGCCCTCATCGGCACCGCCGCGCTCGTCCTCGCCGGACTCGGCACCGCGGCCCACGCGAGCGAACCCCCGCCACCACCGCCAAGTCCGCCTTTTCCAAGGTGACCTGGGCGGCCACCCCCTGCGCCACGCCCAAACACCAGGGCGAACTGGCCTGCAACTCCCTCCGCGTCACCGGCGGCCTCACCGCCTTCCAGAAGCACGAAGCAGCCACGGACGGCGTCACGCCCAGGGCCGCCGACGCCTCCACACCCTCCGGCTACGGCCCCTCCGACCTCCAGGACGCCTACGGCCTGACCGCCGCCGCGGCGAGCAACGGTGCCGGCGAGACCATCGCCGTCGTCGACGCCTACGACGACCCGAACGCCGCGGCCGACCTGGCGAAGTACCGCTCGTACTACGGTCTGCCCTCCTGCACCACGTCCAACGGCTGCTTCAAGAAGGTCGGCCAGACCGGCTCCACCACCTCCCTGCCCACCGCCGACAGCGGCTGGGCCGAGGAGGAGTCCCTCGACCTCGACATGGCCAGCGCCGTCTGCCCGAACTGCAACATCCTGCTCGTCGAGGCCAAGTCCGCCACCATGGCCAACCTCGGCAAGGCCGTGAACGAGGCGGTCAGCCTCGGCGCCAGGTTCGTCTCCAACAGCTACGGCGGCTCGGAGTCCTCCTCGGACACCAGCTACGACTCCTCCTACTTCAACCACCCCGGCGTCGCCATCACCGTCAGCGCCGGCGACGAGGGCTACGGCGCCGAGTACCCGGCCGCCTCCAAGTACGTGACGGCCGTCGGCGGCACCGCGCTCTCCACGTCCTCCAACTCCCGCGGCTGGACCGAGACCGTGTGGAACACCAGCAGCACCGAGGGCACGGGCTCCGGCTGCTCCGCCTACGACGCCAAGCCGAACTGGCAGACCGACACCGGCTGCTCCGAGCGCACCATCGCCGACACCTCGGCCGTGGCCGACCCGGCGACCGGCGTCTCCGTCTACGACTCCTACGGCGTCACCGCCGGCTGGTACACCTTCGGCGGCACCAGCGCCTCGGCCCCGATCATCGCGGGCGTGTACGCCCTCGCCGGCACCCCGGGCAGCAGCGACTACCCGTCCGAGTACATCTACAACGCGGCCGGCACGTCCGCCCTCAACGACGTGACCAGCGGCAGCAACGGCAGCTGCGGCGCCGGCTACCTGTGCACCGCCGAGTCCGGCTACGACGGCCCCACCGGCTGGGGCACCCCAGAGGGAACGCCCGCCTTCACCGACTGACTTTCCGTCACCAGGACGCCACTCCGTAGGCCGTGGGGGCCACGCGTGGCAAGGGGACGAACGGGCCGCGGCATCCAGCCGCGGCCCGTTCGCGTCGCGCGACATGAGAACATCGGGACGACCACTCACCCGACCAGCCGTCAAAAACGGCCCCCGGCCGTGAAAGGGGTCAACGACGGAACCACACGACAGGTTCCGCTCCGGCCTCATTGCCCGGCGTGACCTGCCGTGATACACAGAGTGACCATACCGAGGTATTCGTACGAATCCCGCCCATCAATGGCGCCAAAGTCGACATACGACAGCGACATTGTCGGCGAGAATGAGGCCTGACCTCTGCGCACCGCAGGGGACTGCGGAACTACCCACCAGGGGCGGTGACTTACATGCTCTTTGCGGCCGACAAGGGAGACATCAACACCATCATCGGCGGTATCGCTCCGGACTGGGGCCCCTTCGGCAGCCTGGGCAACGAGGCGAAGGTGATGATCGAGGTCGTGATGGCGGTGGCCATCCTGCTCTGCCTCGCCATCGCCATCTGGGGCGCGGCGAAGCAACGCATCGGCGCGACCGCCCTCCGGGACACCTTCAGCGCGGAACAGGGCAAAGGCCTCATCATCGCCGGCCTCACCGGAGTCTTCATCATCGGCTCCCTGGGCACGCTGTTCACGATCGTGTACGGCATGGCGGTCTAGCCCGCCCCGTCTCCTCCGTCCCCTCCGTCCTCTCCGGGCGTGCCCGGTCCCCCTCCACCCCCACCCGCCCGTCGTGCCCACCGGCAGAGGTTGCGTTTCCCTGATGTCGAGTCACCACACCGCGCCCGCGCGGGAACCAGCACGGCTACCGTCGTACTCCTACGCGTTTTCGTACGACGGCGAGGGGGCGTACGCGGCATGAGTCTCGGGGACGAGCAGGGTTACGGCGATCCCGTGCGAGCCGACGAGCACGGCACCCGGTACGGCGGCAGCGGCCAGACCCGCACCCGCCTGCCCGAGGGCGACCCCTACGGCGGCGCCCGGCGCGGCGGCCGCTCCTCGTCACGCAGCCTGATCACGGTGGTCGGCGTGGTCGTCCTCCTCATCGCGGCGATCGCCTTCGCGAACCGTGGAGGTGACGATTCCACTTCATCGTCAACGGCGGACGGAACAGGAAGCAAGCCGAAGACGGCGACGACCGCGGCAAGCGGGACGAAGCCGGTGGAGTCGAGGACGGGGGGGATCCCTACGGGGTACGCCCGCACCGAGCAGGGTGCGCAGTCTGCTGCGGCGAACTACTCGGTGGCACTCGGCTCGACGGGCATGTTCCAGAAGGCCAGCCGGCACGACATCGTGGGCGCCCTCTACACATCCGCTGCCGCGGCCAAGCTGCAGAGCGCGATGGACCAGGCCTATTCGGCCGACTTCCTCGCCAAGCTCGGCCTCGACACCGACGGCAAGGCGCCCGAGGGCAGCACGTTTGTCTCGCGCGTGGTCCCGGTGGGCACCACCGTCCAGGGATACAGCGCCGGCAGAGCCACGGTCGCGGTCTGGTACATGGGCCTCATCGGCATGTCCGGGGAGAGCTCGACCGACCCCGTGACCTCGTCCTGGAAGACCTGGACCTTCGATCTGACGTGGTCCGGCGGCGACTGGAAGATCGTCACCGACTCACAGAAGGACGGCCCCGCCCCGGTCCCCGGCGACGACCAGGCCGCCACCTCCGACGAGATCAGCAAGGCCATCGAGGAGTACGGAGGGTTCACTTATGCCCGGTAACCCCCACCGCGTGCTCAGGCTCGCCGGAGTCGTCGCCGCCGTACAGACATCGGCCGTGCTGCTGGCCACCCGCGCCTTCGCAGCGCCCAGCCCCACCCCATCGCCCACCGGCAGTGACAACGTCTGCGACGCCATCGTCGGGGAGGCCAAGAAGTACTGCGAGAAGGGCAACAACCCCTCCGACGCCACCACCCCCGGCACCACCGCCACCCTCGACCCCCTCTCCTCCCTCGCCAAGGGCTGCGCCGAAGCCGCCTCCTGGACCGTCGACAAGCTGAGCGAAGCCGTCAAGGACACCGCGAACGTCGACTTCACCAACGCCAAGTTCCTCCAGCAGTACGCCGTGGTCTTCGCCGCATCGACGATCCTCACGCTCCTCCTGTGGCTGCTGGCCGTCGCCAAGCGAGCCGTCCGCGGCGTCCCGCTGAGCACCGCCATCTCGGAGGCGATCGGCTTCCTGTGGCTCACCGTGCTGGCCTCCGCCTTCACACCGCTGATCCTCTACACGGTCGTGTCGGCCACGGACGGCGTCAGCGACATCCTCGCCAAGACCACCGGCAACCAGGCGGACACGTTCTTCGGCACGTTCTCCGAAGCTCTCAAGAAGGGCGAGAACATCGGCGGCGGCCCGATCATGCTGATCGTCGTCTCCCTGGTCTCGATCCTCGCGGCCGGAGTCCTCTGGCTCGAACTCGTCCTGCGCGCCGCCCTCCTCTACGTGGGCGCGCTCCTCGGCACGGTCGTCTACGCCGGCCTCGTCGACAAGAACCTGTGGGGCCACGTCCGCCGCTGGGCGGGCATCATGATCGCCGTCATCCTGGTCAAGCCGGTGATCGTCATCGTCCTCGGCCTCGCGGGAGCCCTCTCCGCCGACGACGGCCCGAACGCCTTCTCCGCCGTCGTCTCCGGCCTCGCGATCATCCTGCTCGCCATCTTCGCCAGCGCGATGATCTACCGCTTCGTCCCCGGCTTCGGCGACGAGATCGCCCACTCCCGCAACAACCGCATCATGCAGGGCGCACAGGACAAGGCCGCGGCCGTCATCAGCTCCCCCGCGACCCTGGTCGCACAGGGCATCAAGACGCACAGCTCCCGCGCCGACAACAACGGCGGCGGCCAGTCCGCATCCAGCGGCCCCCGCCCGGCCAACCCGGCCTCCGGCGGCGTCGCCGCACACGGCACCCGCACCTCCAACGGCGGCGGATCCGTCCCCTCCGCGGCGCCTCCGCCCCGCTCCAGCCCCGTCAACACTCCCCACGCAAGCAACACCCGCAACAGCAGTACCAACCGCACGGGAGGTGAAGGGCGTTGACGACCGAGTCCCACGTGTCCCATGCGGTCACGCCCCGCCGTACATATCTGATCGGCCGCGCCCGGCCGAACGCGATCGTCGGCCGCAACCGCGAGTCCGGCGAGATCGCCCTGATCATCGCGGGCGCGTTCCTCGGCATGATGTGCGGGCTCCTCGTCCCCGTCCTGTCCCTGCGCATCGTGCTGCTGACGGGCTTCCCGCTGCTCGCGCTGGCCGCGGTCTACGTGCCGTACAAGCACCGCACGTTCTACAAGTGGTTCGAGATCAACCGCAGCTACAAGCGGACCCTGCGACAGGGCACCGTCTACCGCTCGGCAGCCATCGAGGCCGGCACCCGCCTCGACGGGCGGGAGGTGGAGATCGGGCCGCCGCCCGGCATCGGCCGCATCAGCTGGCTGGCCGCCCCCTTCGGCCCCGACGAGATCGCCGTACTGCTGCACGCCGACCGCCGCACGGTCACGGCCGCGATCGAGATCGAGGGCCCCGGCGTCGGTCTGCGCGACTCCGAGGACCAGGAAGCCCTCGTCGACCGCTTCGGCACCCTCCTCAAGCACGTGGCGAACGGCGACGGCTTCGTCACCCGCCTCCAGATGCTCGCCCGCACCCTCCCGGCCGACCCCGACGCCCACGCCAAGGACGTCGCGCTGCGCGGCGCCGAGAAGGCCCCCGGGTGGCTGCAGCAGTCGTACGACCAGCTGCAGTCCATGGTGTCCACGAGCAGCGAGCAGCACCGCGCGTACCTCGTCGCCTGCATGCACTACACGCGCGAACTCGCCGCCGAGGCGCAGGCCATGGCCCGTGCCGCGCGGCCCCAGTCGGGCCGCAAGCTGGACCGGGACGCGGGACTGGCCGTCGTCATGGCCCGCGAGCTGACCGACATCTGCTCCCGCCTGCAGGAGGCGGACATCCGCGTCCGCCAGCCGCTGGGCCAGGGCCGCCTCGCCTCGCTCATCCACTCCATGTACGACCCCGACCACCCCATCGACCACATCCAGGCGATGACGAAGCGCAACGCCTGGCCGGCCGAGCTGGACGCCATGGAGCCCACGTACCTCCAGGCGAAGACCCGCGAGTCGTCCACGCGCGCGCCCTGGTGCCACGCCACCGCCTGGGTGAAGGAGTGGCCGATGACGCCGGTCGGCGTCAACTTCCTCGCACCGCTCCTCGTCCACACCCCGGACGTCATCCGCACGGTCGCCGTCACGATGGACCTCGAACCCACCGAGGTCGCCATCGAACGCATGCTGACCGAGAAGACGAACGACGAGGCGGAGGCGTCCCGCGCCGCCAAGATGAACCGGACCGTCGACCCCCGGGACGTGGCCGCCCACACCCGACTCGACCAGCGCGGCGAGGACCTCGCCAGCGGCGCCGCCGGCGTCAACCTGGTCGGCTACATCACCGTCTCCTCCCGCTCCCCCGAGGCCCTCGCCCGGGACAAGCGGACCATCAGGGCCTCGGCCGGCAAGTCGTATCTGAAGCTGGAGTGGTGCGACCGCGAGCACCACCGGGCCTTCGTGAACACGCTTCCCTTCGCCACCGGCATTCGGAGGTAGGACCTGATGCGGGACCCGCTGTCCGTCCTCACCGACGCCTTCACGTCCTTCCTCTTCGGGAAGGTCGAGACGACCCGGCTCCCGGTCCGCACGTCGACGGGCCAGGCCCAGGCGGTCTACCTGCCGACCGCCGCCCCCGGCCTCGGCGACTCCGGCGTCATCATCGGCCGCGAGGTCTACTCCGGAAAGGGCTACATCTACGACCCCTTCCAGCTGTACGGCCAGCAACTCCCCGCCCCGCACTGGCTGGTCCTCGGCGAGTCCGGCAACGGCAAGTCGGCCCTGGAGAAGACGTACGTCCTGCGCCAGCTGCGCTTCCGCGACCGCCAGGTCGTCGTACTGGACGCACAGGGCGAGGACGGCGTCGGCGAATGGAACCTGATCGCCCAGGAGCTGGGGATAACACCCATCCGCCTCGACCCGACGGCGGCCCTGGACCACGGCATCCGCCTGAACCCCCTGGACCCCGCGATCACCACCACGGGCCAGCTGGCGCTGCTCCGGACGATCATCGAGGTCGCGATGGGCCACGGCCTCGACGAACGCTCGGGCTTCGCCCTCAAGGTGGCGCACGCGTACGTCAACGAGACCATCGTCGAACGCCAGCCCGTCCTGACCGACATCGTGGAGCAGCTACGGCACCCCGAGCCGGAGTCGGCCGAGGCGATGAACGTCGCCATAGACGACGTACGTGCCTGGGGCCTGGACGTGGCGCTGGTGCTGGACCGGTTGGTCGACGGTGACCTGCGCGGCATGTTCGACGGTCCGACCACCGTCGGCATCGACCTCGACGCACCGCTCATCGTGTTCGATCTGTCCCACATCGACCGGAACTCGATCGCCATGCCGATCCTGATGGCGATCGTCGGCGTCTGGCTGGAGCACACCTGGATCCGCCCCGACCGGAAGAAGCGCATCTTCCTGGTCGAGGAGGCCTGGCACATCATCAACAGCCCGTTCGTGGCCCAGCTGTTCCAGCGGCTGCTGAAGTTCGGCCGACGACTGGGCCTGTCCTTCGTGGCGGTCGTGCACCACCTGTCCGACGTGGTCGACGGCGCGGCGGCGAAGGAAGCCGCTGCCATCCTCAAGATGGCGTCGACGCGGACGATCTACGCCCAGAAGGCGGACGAGGCGAGGGCGACGGGCCGCGTCCTGGGCCTGCCGCGCTGGGCCGTGGAAATCATCCCGACCCTCAGCCCCGGCATCGCGGTGTGGGACGTCAACGGCAACGTCCAGGTGGTCAAACACCTGGTCACGGAGACCGAACGCCCCCTGGTCTTCACCGACCGCGCGATGACAGAGTCGTCCAGCGACCTCGCCTCCCACGACGCTCTGCGCGCCGCCGAGCTGGAGGCGGAACAGCGGGCGGCGGCCTTCATGGAACAGCACATCGGCGACCTCGACGACTCCTCCGAGTCCACGGTGGCGTGAACGGGCGGTGGCAAGACATGAGACCGGACGACCGTGACCGGCGCGAAGGCCAGGGCGGCATTCCCGACGGCCTGCTGATCGGCATTCTGGCTTTCCTGATCGGCATGACCCTGCTGGTATGGACGGCAACGGGCCTGGCCGGCTGGTTCTCCCACGGCTCCTGGCCCCATGGTGTCACCTTCACCCGCACACCCATGGCCATGCGCCGCCTCGTCAGCAGGCCTCACGACATCACCGGCGCCTGGCCCGACACACCACCGGACCAGCTCTCCGGATACGGGCTGTTCTGGGGCCTGTTCATCAGCCAGCTGATGGTCCTGTTCGTCCTCACGGTGTTCGTGATGGGCACCCTGGCCCGCTGGAAGGCGGTACGCGCGAGGCGGCAAGCGGAACGGAGGGCGTCGATCGAACGGGCTACGGCGGCGGCGACGGCGGACGTGCCGCAGGTACAGGATGAGGCGCCGGCGTTGGAGAGTTCGCCGGGGCCGACAATGAACATCCCCACCCCACAGCAGCCGACGGAACTACTCCGCGCAACGCCGAGCCAGCCTGAGCCGCCTACTTCTGTGGTTGGCGGTGAACAGGTGGGTGGGTGGGAAACGAACCGCGCCGAAGGCGCGGTGCACTACGGCCCACCCGCAGCCCGCCAGGCAACCGCAACCCAAGCAGTACGCGACGCCGAAGGCCCCACCCTCGTAGTCACCTCGAACCAATCCCTCTGGCAGGACACAAAGGACGCCAGAGCCAAACTCGGCCCGGCCCTCCTCTACGACCCCACCCACCTCTGCGACACCCCGGCCCGCCTGCACTGGTCCCCCACCACAGGCTGCGAGGACAAGCAGACAGCAACACAGAGAGCGGTCGCCCTCCTGACCCCCGTCAAGCCAAGCTCCCGGCTGGACCAAGCTCTCAGCGACACCGCGGAAACGCTCCTCCGCAGCTACCTCCACGCCGCCGCCATCGACGGCCGCACCATCCGCCACGTCCACCGCTGGTCCCAGGGCACCCAGATCCAGGACGCCGTGCGCATCCTCCGTACGAACCCGAAGGCGGCACCGGGATCCGCGGGCGAACTGGAAGGAGCCCTCACCGCGCACCCCGAGCGCAAGGACATGGCCCAGGAGCTGACGACCCGTGCCCTGTCCGCCCTCTTCACCGTCAACATCCGCGAAGCATGCACTCCAAACCGAAGTGATGCCCTCGCCTTGGATTCCTTCGTCCACGAAGGGGGCACGCTTTATGTGGTGGGTCAATCCATCGAGGATCCCAGGACAAACCCGGGGGCCATGCCACTCCTGACGGCCCTCGTATCCAGCGTGGTCGAGCGCGGCCGGCGCATGGCCGAACGGTCATCCTCCGGTCGGCTCGACCCACCACTGACCCTCGTGCTGGACGACATCGCCGCCGTGGCTCCGCTTCCCCAGCTCCCGGAGCTGCTGGCCACCGGAGCGGACCGGGGCCTGCCGACCCTGGCCCTGCTCCGCTCACGGGAACAGGGCCGCGCCCGCTGGCCGCATGACGAACTGCCGGTGTAACCGGTCAGTCGCGCTCCAGGACGAACTCCAGCTCCACCTCTCCGGGGCGCTGCGCAAGCGGCACGGTCCGCCCACTGAACGCGAACCCTGCCCTGCGGTAGAAGGCCTGAGCCCGCCCGTTGTCCTCGTGCACGATGAGTCGCACCCGCTCGACACCGCGCCCCCACGCCCACTCCAGACCGGCGTCGAACAGCACCTCGGTGAGACCGATCCCGCGGTCCTCGGGACGCACGAACACCCCGACCACATGTCCCTGCTTCCGCTCGACCGGGAACCCGGCCCAGTCGATGGCCCCGGGCTCCTCGATCAGCACGGTAAGGGTCCCCACCCAGTCCCCGTCGGGCCCCTCGGCGATGAACTGCTGCGCACCGAGCGCACCCTCGGCACCGCCGGCGGTCCGCTCCTTCCAGAAGGAGTCCGGGTGGGTCAGGGCCTCCGCGTAGGTCTCCAGAAAGGCAAGATGCGCCACGGGATCCTGCAGGGAGGCAAGCCGCAGCTCCTTCGCCGCGAGCCACTCGTCGGCGCGTACGGAACGAACCCTGTAGTTCATATCGGCCACCGTAGCGGAACGCAGAAAACCCCCGTACCAATTTCTGGTACGGGGGTTTTCCCAAGAATTGTTCGGCGGTGTCCTACTCTCCCACAGGGTCCCCCCTGCAGTACCATCGGCGCTGTAAGGCTTAGCTTCCGGGTTCGGAATGTAACCGGGCGTTTCCCTCACGCTATGACCACCGAAACACTATGAAGTTCGACCGGACCGTACACACACATACGGGGTCGTTGCCTCAGAACTAACACAGTGGACGCGAGCAACTGAGGACAAGCCCTCGGCCTATTAGTACCGGTCAACTCCACACGTTACCGTGCTTCCATATCCGGCCTATCAACCCAGTCGTCTACTGGGAGCCTTACCCCATCAAGTGGGTGGGAGTCCTCATCTCGAAGCAGGCTTCCCGCTTAGATGCTTTCAGCGGTTATCCCTCCCGAACGTAGCCAACCAGCCATGCCCTTGGCAGAACAACTGGCACACCAGAGGTTCGTCCGTCCCGGTCCTCTCGTACTAGGGACAGCCCTTCTCAAGACTCCTACGCGCACAGCGGATAGGGACCGAACTGTCTCACGACGTTCTAAACCCAGCTCGCGTACCGCTTTAATGGGCGAACAGCCCAACCCTTGGGACCGACTCCAGCCCCAGGATGCGACGAGCCGACATCGAGGTGCCAAACCATCCCGTCGATATGGACTCTTGGGGAAGATCAGCCTGTTATCCCCGGGGTACCTTTTATCCGTTGAGCGACGGCGCTTCCACAAGCCACCGCCGGATCACTAGTCCCGACTTTCGTCCCTGCTCGACCCGTCGGTCTCACAGTCAAGCTCCCTTGTGCACTTACACTCAACACCTGATTGCCAACCAGGCTGAGGGAACCTTTGGGCGCCTCCGTTACCCTTTAGGAGGCAACCGCCCCAGTTAAACTACCCATCAGACACTGTCCCTGATCCGGATCACGGACCCAGGTTAGACATCCAGCACGACCAGACTGGTATTTCAACGACGACTCCCACCATACTGGCGTATGGCTTTCACAGTCTCCCAGCTATCCTACACAAGCCGAACCGAACACCAATATCAAACTGTAGTAAAGGTCCCGGGGTCTTTCCGTCCTGCTGCGCGAAACGAGCATCTTTACTCGTAGTGCAATTTCACCGGGCCTATGGTTGAGACAGTCGAGAAGTCGTTACGCCATTCGTGCAGGTCGGAACTTACCCGACAAGGAATTTCGCTACCTTAGGATGGTTATAGTTACCACCGCCGTTTACTGGCGCTTAAGTTCTCAGCTTCGCCCACCCGAAAGTGAGCTAACCGGTCCCCTTAACGTTCCAGCACCGGGCAGGCGTCAGTCCGTATACATCGCCTTACGGCTTCGCACGGACCTGTGTTTTTAGTAAACAGTCGCTTCTCGCTGGTCTCTGCGGCCACCCCCAGCTCAGAGTGCAAGACCCTTCACCAGGTGTGGCCCCCCTTCTCCCGAAGTTACGGGGGCATTTTGCCGAGTTCCTTAACCATAGTTCACCCGAACGCCTCGGTATTCTCTACCTGACCACCTGAGTCGGTTTAGGGTACGGGCCGCCATGAAACTCGCTAGAGGCTTTTCTCGACAGCATAGGATCATCCACTTCACCACAATCGGCTCGGCATCAGGTCTCACCCTGCATGAGTGGCGGATTTGCCTACCACTCGGGCTACACCCTTACCCCGGGACAACCACCGCCCGGGATGGACTACCTTCCTGCGTCACCCCATCACTCACCTACTACCACCTTGGTCCGGCGGCTCCACCACTCCCCCTTGCCCGAAGGCTCCGGGGCGGCTTCACGGCCTTAGCATCAGAAGGTTCGATGTTTGACGCTTCACAGCGGGTACCGGAATATCAACCGGTTATCCATCGACTACGCCTGTCGGCCTCGCCTTAGGTCCCGACTTACCCTGGGCAGATCAGCTTGACCCAGGAACCCTTAGTCAATCGGCGCACACGTTTCCCACGTGTGAATCGCTACTCATGCCTGCATTCTCACTCGTCAACCGTCCACAACTACCTTCCGGTGCTGCTTCACCCGGCAGACGACGCTCCCCTACCCATCACGATCCCCGTTGGGGGTCAATATCGCAATGACACGACTTCGGCGGTACGCTTGAGCCCCGCTACATTGTCGGCGCGGAATCACTAGACCAGTGAGCTATTACGCACTCTTTCAAGGGTGGCTGCTTCTAAGCCAACCTCCTGGTTGTCTCTGCGACTCCACATCCTTTCCCACTTAGCGTACGCTTAGGGGCCTTAGTCGATGCTCTGGGCTGTTTCCCTCTCGACCATGGAGCTTATCCCCCACAGTCTCACTGCCGCGCTCTCACTTACCGGCATTCGGAGTTTGGCTAAGGTCAGTAACCCGGTAGGGCCCATCGCCTATCCAGTGCTCTACCTCCGGCAAGAAACACACGACGCTGCACCTAAATGCATTTCGGGGAGAACCAGCTATCACGGAGTTTGATTGGCCTTTCACCCCTAACCACAGGTCATCCCCCAGGTTTTCAACCCTGGTGGGTTCGGTCCTCCACGAAGTCTTACCTCCGCTTCAACCTGCCCATGGCTAGATCACTCCGCTTCGGGTCT
The DNA here is from genome assembly GCF_040782645.1 of Streptomyces sp. HUAS ZL42. Classification (GTDB taxonomy): domain Bacteria; phylum Actinomycetota; class Actinomycetes; order Streptomycetales; family Streptomycetaceae; genus Streptomyces. The sequence goes on along the minus strand of NZ_CP160403.1, from coordinate 5,129,712 downwards.
TGAGCGTGCTACTCCACCGCCCTCTTCGGACTCGCTTTCGCTACGGCTACCCCACCCGGGTTAACCTCGCAACACACCGCAAACTCGCAGGCTCATTCTTCAAAAGGCACGCAGTCACGAGACAAGGACAAGTCCTCGTCCGACGCTCCCACGGCTTGTAGGCACACGGTTTCAGGTACTATTTCACTCCCCTCCCGGGGTACTTTTCACCATTCCCTCACGGTACTATCCGCTATCGGTCACCAGGGAATATTTAGGCTTAGCGGGTGGTCCCGCCAGATTCACACGGGATTTCTCGGGCCCCGTGCTACTTGGGTGTCTCTCAAACGAGCCGCTGACGTTTCGACTACGGGGGTCTTACCCTCTACGCCGGACCTTTCGCATGTCCTTCGCCTACATCAACGGTTTCTCACTCGCCCCACGGCCGGCAGACCGTGGAAAAGAGATCCCACAACCCCCACGACGCAACCCCTGCCGGGTCTCACACGTCGTAGGTTTAGCCTCATCCGGTTTCGCTCGCCACTACTCCCGGAATCACGGTTGTTTTCTCTTCCTGCGGGTACTGAGATGTTTCACTTCCCCGCGTTCCCTCCACACTGCCTATGTGTTCAGCAGCGGGTGACAGCCCATGACGACTGCCGGGTTTCCCCATTCGGAAACCCCCGGATCAAAGCCTGGTTGACGACTCCCCGGGGACTATCGTGGCCTCCCACGTCCTTCATCGGTTCCTGGTGCCAAGGCATCCACCGTGCGCCCTTAAAAACTTGGCCACAGATGCTCGCGTCCACTGTGCAGTTCTCAAACAACGACCAGTCGTCCGCCAACCACTCGGACCCCGGCAACGTCGAGGGTTCATTCCCTCAGACACCCAACAGCGTGCCCGACACCCTCGCCCCTCCTCGTTCCGTTCCACGCCGAAGCAGTACTGGGAATGAAGAGATGACCAAGAGCGCCGAATAATCAACGTTCCACCCATGAGCTGACCACCGCCGGACACGCGCCGGCGTAGTGGCTCTGGCTGCCTTGCGGCAGCTAGATGCTCCTTAGAAAGGAGGTGATCCAGCCGCACCTTCCGGTACGGCTACCTTGTTACGACTTCGTCCCAATCGCCAGTCCCACCTTCGACAGCTCCCTCCCACAAGGGGTTGGGCCACCGGCTTCGGGTGTTACCGACTTTCGTGACGTGACGGGCGGTGTGTACAAGGCCCGGGAACGTATTCACCGCAGCAATGCTGATCTGCGATTACTAGCAACTCCGACTTCATGGGGTCGAGTTGCAGACCCCAATCCGAACTGAGACAGGCTTTTTGAGATTCGCTCCACCTCACGGTATCGCAGCTCATTGTACCTGCCATTGTAGCACGTGTGCAGCCCAAGACATAAGGGGCATGATGACTTGACGTCGTCCCCACCTTCCTCCGAGTTGACCCCGGCGGTCTCCTGTGAGTCCCCATCACCCCGAAGGGCATGCTGGCAACACAGGACAAGGGTTGCGCTCGTTGCGGGACTTAACCCAACATCTCACGACACGAGCTGACGACAGCCATGCACCACCTGTACACCGACCACAAGGGGGACCGTGTCTCCACGGTTTTCCGGCGTATGTCAAGCCTTGGTAAGGTTCTTCGCGTTGCGTCGAATTAAGCCACATGCTCCGCTGCTTGTGCGGGCCCCCGTCAATTCCTTTGAGTTTTAGCCTTGCGGCCGTACTCCCCAGGCGGGGAACTTAATGCGTTAGCTGCGGCACCGACGACGTGGAATGTCGCCAACACCTAGTTCCCACCGTTTACGGCGTGGACTACCAGGGTATCTAATCCTGTTCGCTCCCCACGCTTTCGCTCCTCAGCGTCAGTAATGGCCCAGAGATCCGCCTTCGCCACCGGTGTTCCTCCTGATATCTGCGCATTTCACCGCTACACCAGGAATTCCGATCTCCCCTACCACACTCTAGCTAGCCCGTATCGAATGCAGACCCGGGGTTAAGCCCCGGGCTTTCACACCCGACGTGACAAGCCGCCTACGAGCTCTTTACGCCCAATAATTCCGGACAACGCTTGCGCCCTACGTATTACCGCGGCTGCTGGCACGTAGTTAGCCGGCGCTTCTTCTGCAGGTACCGTCACTTGCGCTTCTTCCCTGCTGAAAGAGGTTTACAACCCGAAGGCCGTCATCCCTCACGCGGCGTCGCTGCATCAGGCTTGCGCCCATTGTGCAATATTCCCCACTGCTGCCTCCCGTAGGAGTCTGGGCCGTGTCTCAGTCCCAGTGTGGCCGGTCGCCCTCTCAGGCCGGCTACCCGTCGTCGCCTTGGTGAGCCGTTACCTCACCAACAAGCTGATAGGCCGCGGGCTCATCCTGCACCGCCGGAGCTTTCGACCCCCACAGATGCCCGTGGAAGTGATATCCGGTATTAGACCCCGTTTCCAGGGCTTGTCCCAGAGTGCAGGGCAGATTGCCCACGTGTTACTCACCCGTTCGCCACTAATCCACCCCGAAGGGCTTCATCGTTCGACTTGCATGTGTTAAGCACGCCGCCAGCGTTCGTCCTGAGCCAGGATCAAACTCTCCGTGAATGTTCTCCCGTAATCGGGATGACACCACGAGAGCGGTGCGAGAGGAGGAATAGTCCCCTCGCACACAGCGTCCTCGCTGTGTTATTTCAAAGGAACCTCGCCCCAGCCAATGACGGCCGGAGACGGGGTATCAACATATCTGGCGTTGATTTTTGGCACGCTGTTGAGTTCTCAAGGAACGGACGCTTCCTTCGTACTCACCCTCTCGGGCTTTCCTCCGGGCGCTTCCCTTCGGTCTTGCGTTTCCGACTCTATCAGATCCTTTTCCGACCTGATCCCCAGTCAGCGGGGTTTGCCTTCACGGCCGTTGGGCCGTTCCGACGTCCCAAACCTTAGCGGATTCTCTCGGCGATTCCCAATCGGGCCGTCGAGCCCCCATTCGAATTGAATTTCGGGCATGCCGAATTCAACCCCGTTGGAGGTGATCGTGCTGGTGGTTTGAGTGCCGCTTGTGCGGCGGGAGTGCTGCCGGAGAACCGTTACGGCTCCGCGACAACCCGAAGAACTTTACGGATCCGGCAGAGGGCTGTCAACCGCCGCTCGTCAAGATCTTTTACTTCGGCTCAGTCGAGGTCGCTGAGGCGTCCGCCCGAGTCCGGCTGGGCGTGCTCCACCCGGCGCAGGAGCCTGGTCAGGACCTCGCCCAGGGTCGTGCGTTCCTCGGGCGACAGGTCCTGGAGCAGATCTTCCTCGAATACCGACGCGAGGCGCATCGCCTCCAGCCACTTCGTCCGGCCTTCGGGCGTGAGCTCGACGATCACCCGTACGCGGTTGGCCTCGTCGCGCTCTCGGGTCACCAGACCCTCGGCGACCATGCGGTCGATCCGGTGGGTCATCGCGGCCGGCGTCAGGCCGAGGCGCTTGGCGAGGTCACTGGGACCCATGCGGTAGGGGGCGCCGGAGAGGACGAGCGCCTTGAGGACCTCCCACTCGGCGTTGCTGATCCCGAGAGCCGCGGTCTGGCGTCCGTAGGCGACGTTCATACGGCGGTTCAGACGGGACAGTGCCGAGACGATCTTCTCGACCTGGGGGTCGAGGTCCCGGAACTCGCGTTGATAGGCGGCGATCTGCTCGTCGAGTGTCGGCTCGGTGCTGATGCTGCCGGGGTTGTCGCCCATGGTCGCAGTATCGCATGGGGCCGCTTGGCGTCGAAGTCCTTCGAGGTGTACTGTTTAGCTTCGAAATTTAGTATTGAAGTCTTCAGAACTAACGACTACTCGAGAGAGGTGAACGTGACCAGGGCGATGGGCGCAGCGATGCGCCGGATCCACGTGGGCAATGCACTCAGCGCGTTCGGGCTCGGCTTCACCGTCCCCTACCTGTACGTCTATGTGGCGCAGGTGCGGGGGCTGGGGGCCACGACGGCGGGGCTGCTGCTCGCCGTCTTCGCCGTGGCCGCGCTGATCGTGCTGCCGTTCGCCGGCAGGGCGATCGTGCGGCGCGGCCCGCTGCCGGTGCTGCTCGCCGCTCTGGTCACCGCCGCGCTGGGTGCGCTGAGCTTGGGGCTCGCCACCAGTGCGATCGGCGTGCTGCCGGCGGCGGCCGCGCTCGGAGCGGGGCAGGCCGTGATGCAGCCGGCGCTCGCGACGATGATCGTGGACTGCTCGTCCGCGGAGACGCGCTCGCGGGCGTTCGCGACGCAGTTCTTCCTGCAGAACCTCGGGCTCGGCGTCGGTGGCCTCATCGGTGGTCATGTCGTCGACACGGCTCGCGTCTCCTCCTTCACTCTGCTGTTCTCGATCGAGGCGGCGATGTTCCTGCTGCTCGTCGTGGTCATGGCGACCGTGCGGGTGCCGCGTTCGCCTCGGATCGAGGCCGCGGGGTCGGGCTCGGGGGCGGCGAAGGGGAGCTGGAAGCAGTTGCTCCGGAACCGGGCCATGGTGCAGTTGTGTGTGCTGGGGTTCGTGTTGTTCTTCGCCTGCTACGGGCAGTTCGAGTCCGGGCTGAGTGCGTACGGTGTGGAGGCTGCCGGGATCTCCACGTCCGCGCTCGGGACGGCGCTGGCTGCGAACACTGCGGTGATCGTGGTCGCGCAGTTCGCGGTGCTGAGGTTCGTGGAGCGGCAGAGGCGGTCGCGGGTGATCGCTTCCGTGGGGCTGATCTGGGCCGTGGCGTGGGTCGCGGCGGGATATGCGGGGCTGGGGCACGGGAGCCAGGAGATGGCGACGGCGGCCTTCGTGTCGACGTATGCGCTGTTCGGGCTGGGTGAGGCGATGTTGTCGCCGACGGTGGCGCCGTTGGTGGCGGATCTTGCTCCTGCTGGGATGGCCGGGCAGTACAACTCCGCGTTCGCGCTGGTGAAGCAGTTGGCGTTGGCTGTGGGGCCGGCGGTGGGTGGGCCCATGGGCGCGTCACTGCATGCGCCGTATGTCGTCACGTTCTTGCTGTTCTCGCTGGGGATTTCGGTTCTGGCGGTGCGGTTGGGGAGGCAGCTCACCTCAGTGCAGGATCGGCCGTGGCTGGGGAGGAGCCGGGTGGTGGTGCAGCGGGGTGCGGCTGCGGCTGGGCATGCTCGGGCCAACGCCTGAGGGTTTTCGTCCCCACAGCGGTGCCCGGTGAAGGCCGTCAGCCGGAACCCCCCGGCAGCACGAACTCGCACCACACCGCCTTCCCGCCCCCCGGTGTCCTCCTGCACCCCCAGTTGGAGGCGATCGTCGCGACGATGGCGATTCCGCGTCCGGACTCGTCCGCCGGCTCAGCGCGTCGTCTGCGTGGCAGGTGGTCGTCGCCGTCGGTGACCTCGATGATCAGGCGGCGGTCGGTGCGGCGCAGGCGCAACCGCATGGGTGGGGTGCCGTGTTGGAGGGAGTTGGCGACGAGTTCGCTGGCCGCCAGCACGCCCAGGTCGTGCAGGTCGGGAGGGAACCGCCAACTCGTCAGCACGCCGGAGGCGAACGCACGCGCGCGTGGGGCCGCCTCCACGCCGCCCAGCAGCTCCAGCGCCGCGTTGCGGAAGAGCTCGCCGTCCGGGCCCGTGCGGGCCGGTTGCTGGAGGACGAGGACGGCCACGTCGTCGTCGTGGTCCGCCGTCACGCCGGCCGAGCGGACCAGGCGGTCGCAGATGACCTGGGGGGTGCCGGTGGCGCCGGCCAGGGCTCGTTGCAGCGCCTCGATGCCCTCGTCCAGATCCTCGTCGCGCCGTTCCACCAGGCCGTCCGTGTAGAGGACCGCCGTCGAGCCGGGGCCCAGAGGGACGGAGCCCGACGCGTGCATCCAGCCGCCCGTGCCCAGGGGCGGGCCCGTCGGTTCGTCCGCGCGCAGCACCGCGCCGCTTTCGTCGCGGACCAGGATGGGAAGGTGGCCAGCGGAGGCGTACACCAGCCGGCCCTCGTTCGGGTCGTGGACGGCGTACACGCAGGTGGCGATCTGGTTGGCGTCGATCTCCGTGGCCAGCCCGTCGAGGAGTTGCAGCACCTCGTGCGGCGGGAGGTCGAGGCGGGCGTACGCGCGGACCGCCGTACGGAGTTGGCCCATGACCGCGGCTGCCCGCACGCCCCTGCCCATGACGTCGCCGATCACCAGCGCCGTACGGCCGCCGCCGAGGGTGATCACGTCGTACCAGTCGCCGCCCACCGCGGATTCGGTGCCACCGGGCTGGTAGGTGGCGGCGATGCGGAGGTCGTCGGGTTCTTCGAGTTCCTGGGGGAGCAGTGACCTCTGCAGTGTCACGGCTGTTTCGCGCTGGCGGCGTTCGCTGGCCCTGAGGCGTTCGGCGGCTTCGGCGTGGTCGGTGACGTCGGTGGCGAAGATCAGGACTCCGCCGTCGCCGTCCTGCGCGACCGGGGTGCAGGTGAAGGTGTAGGAGCGGCCGTCGGGGGCCTTGCGGGACTTGAGTGTGCGGGGCTTCTTGCTGCGCAGGACCTGGTCCAGGAGCGGGAGCAGGCCCAGTTCCCTGAATTCCGGGAGGGCTTCGCCGGCCGGTGCGCCGGGCGGGCGTACGCCGAAGGCCGAGACGTAGGCGTCGTTGACGTGGGCGAGGCGGTGGTCGGGGCCGTGGACGAGCGCGACCAGGGCGGGGACGCGGTCGAGGACCTCGCGGACCGGCAGGTCGTCGACGGCACGCACGGGAGGTGCGTCGTCGGTCAGTTGTTCGGCGCGGGCCGCGGGCACGGAGCCATCGCCCCGCCGGTCCGGGGAGGCCGTGTGCTCGGTCCGCGCAGCGGTGCGGCGCTGCGTTCCGGGGAGCCGGGCGCTCCAGCGCGTGAAGTTCACGAATCCTTGCCTCGTGTAGTCGTCGTCGGCCGGCTCCGGACCCGGCCAGGGCTCCGGTGGCCGCACATTGTTGCAGCACCCGGGAAATGCAGCACTAGGGAACAGCCTCGTGGGTTCGCGTGGTGGGCGGGCGGCCCGCCCGGGCACGGGGATCAGTCTGGCAGGGTGGCCGTGCGGCCGACATTCGTCAGACGCCGGTCCGGCCTGTGGAGTTCCTCGGTCCGGTCAGGACGACCCCTTCGGGTCGTCTGAAGGCTTTCCACCGGCAGCCAGTTCGAACTCCGCCCGGGGATGTTCGAGCGAACCGAGCGAGACGATCTCCCTCTTGAAGAGTCCCGCCAGGGTCCATTCGGCGAGCACGCGCGCCTTGCGGTTGAAGGTCGGCACCCGGCTGAGGTGGTAGGTGCGGTGCATGAACCAGGCCGGGTAGCCCTTCAGCTTGCGCCCGTAGATGTGGGCGACACCCTTGTGCAGGCCCAGGGAGGCCACCGAGCCGACGTATTTGTGGGCGTACGTCTCGAGGGGCTCGCCGCGCAGGGAGTGGGCGATGTTGTCGCCGAGGAGCTTGGCCTGGCGGACCGCGTGCTGGGCGTTGGGGGCGGTCTGCGCGCCGGGTTCCCCGGCGGTCACGTCGGGCACGGCGGCGGCGTCGCCGGCCGCCCACGCGTGCGTGGTGCCCTCGATGGTCAGCTCGGCGGTGCACTTCAGCCGACCACGCTCGTTGAGGGGCAGATCGGTGGCGGCGAGGATCGGGTGGGGTTTCACGCCCGCCGTCCACACGACGGTACGGGTCGGGAAGCGGGCTCCGTCGCTGAGGACGGCGACGCGGTCCGCGCAGGACTCGAGGCGGGTCTTCAGGCGTACGTCGATGTTGCGGCGGCGCAGTTCGGTGACCGTGTAGCGGCCCATCTCCTCGCCGACCTCGGGCAGGATGCGGTCCGAGGCCTCGACGAGGATCCACTTCATGTCCTCGGGCTTGATGTTGTGGTAGTAGCGCGCGGTGTAGCGGGCCATGTCCTCGAGTTCGCCGAGCGCCTCCACGCCGGCGAATCCGCCGCCGACGAAGACGAAGGTCAGGGCCGCGTCGCGGATCGCGGGGTCGCGGGTGGAGGAGGCGATGTCCATCTGCTCGATGACGTGGTTGCGCAGGCCGATGGCCTCCTCGACCGTCTTGAAACCGATGCCGTGCGCGGCCAGGCCGGGGATGGGCAGTGTGCGCGAGATCGAGCCGGGTGCGAGGACCAGCTCGTCGTACGTCAGCTGCTCGGCGCCCGTGCCCTCCTCCTCGGTGGCGAGGGTGGTGAGGGTCGCGGTGCGCTTGGCGTGGTCGATGGCCGTGGCCTCGCCGATGAGGATCCGGCAATGGGGCAGGACGCGGCGCAGCGGTACGACGACATGGCGCGGGGAGATGGCGCCCGCGGCCGCCTCCGGCAGGAACGGCTGATACGTCATGTACGGATCGGGCGTGACGACGGTGATCTCGGCCTCGCCCCGCCTGAGTTCCTGTTTCAGCTTCTGCTGAAGCTGCAGCGCCGTGTACATCCCGACGTAGCCACCGCCGACAACTAGAATGCGCGCACGTTCCTTCACCATCCCATGACGCACCCAGCGCTTGATTTTGTCCACAGGCTCGACAATTTGTGTGACCGTGAGCCCGGTGCACGCAGGGTTGGCCGAATCGTCGACGTTCGGACAGGTGTGCAGGTCAGGGGGTTGTGTCGGGGTGCGGGAGGGGGTGCATTCAGGACGTATACGACCCGTAGTCCGATCGAGGGGCGCTCCGTGCGGAACCTGCCCCTTCTGAATTGACTGCCTCTCAACTATGTTCGTGTGTCGACGGGGTGTAGGGGGAGAGCTCATCAGGGTCCGCGACGGTCGGATCCGGGGACCCGGGCCTGTTCCACACGCCCCGGCACTCGATGGCGGGGAGAGTCTCCGGGGGGAGACGTCATTACCGGGGGATCATTTATGCACATTCAGGACTCTCATTGGTCATCCGCTTCGGCCCTCGCATCCGGGGGCGGAGCGATGAGCGCGGCGGCGGGCAACGGACGCGGGGACGGGGCGCGTACGACGCCGCTGCGCGTGGACGCACAGCGCAATCTTGAGCACGTGCTGCGTGCGGCGCGCGAGGTCTTCGGCGAGCTGGGCTACGGCGCGCCGATGGAGGACGTGGCGCGGCGCGCGCGGGTCGGCGTCGGCACGGTGTACAGGCGTTTTCCGAGCAAGGACGTGCTGGTGCGGCGGATAGCCGAGGAGGAGACCTCACGGCTCACCGACCAGGCGCGTGCCGCGCTCGGCCAGGAGGACGAGCCGTGGTCGGCCCTGTCGCGCTTCCTGCGCACCTCGGTGGCCTCGGGCGCCGGGCGGCTGCTGCCGCCTCAGGTGCTGCAGGTCGGAGTCCCCGACGGTGGCGCCGACGGCGCCCTGGTCGACGAGGCGCGGGTGCCGCAGCAGCGGACCCAGCCGGGCGGCGGGGAGCTGCGACTGGTGGCGGAACAGGGCGCTGCGGCCGGTGTGGACGACGACGCCGGGGCGGCGGCGCTGCTCGGCGTCGTGGGCCAGCTCGTGGAGCGGGCGCGCGCGGCGGGTGAGCTGCGGCCCGATGTGTCGGTGTCGGACGTGCTGCTGGTGATAGCGACGGCGGCGCCTTCGCTGCCCGATGCGGCACAGCAGGCGGCGGCCTCGGCCCGGCTGCTGGACATCCTGCTGGAGGGACTGCGGTCGCGGTAGAGGTGAGCTGCCCGGAGCCGTGCCGGGTCCGTCCCCCGGCTGGGGTAGCTCGAAAGGGTGACTGTGGAGCGTGGGCGCTGCGCCGCCCGCGCATCGACCGACACTCGGAACCTTCGGGCATTTCGGGCGTTGACCAACTCTCGCCGCCGTGATGCCGGTTGGGCCTGCCCCGTACGGGTGAGGGCCGGTAACCCCCTACGGCAAGTCCGCCCGGACGAGTGGATCATGCCCGGCGGGGGGTCTGGCCAAAGGGCCGCTATGGCACTCTGACCCGGTGTTCGGGACTGGTTGGGCAGGCGGCGGGGGCTTACCGCGATGAGCGTTGACGGGCAGGACGGGTCACTGGGTGACGGTGACGCGAGGGCCGGCGGCCGCACACCGCACATTCCGAGTCAGGGCGGGCGGGGCGGCACACCGCGGGACGGCATCCCGCGGGGCGGTACCCCCGCTCCGGCGGCGGGCGGCATCCCGGCACAGCGTGAGTGGCACGAGGACAGCGCCCTGCCGCCGCCCGTCGACACGCCCCGCTCCGACGCGGTGCTGATCGGACGGATGCGTTCGGGCGACGACACGGCGTACGAGGAGCTCTACCGGCGCCACGCGGCCGCCGTGCGCCGGTACGCGCGCACCTGCTGCCGGGACGCCCACACCGCGGACGACCTCACCGCCGAGGTCTTCGCCCGCATGCTCCAGGCCGTACGCGGCGGCTCCGGGCCCGAACACGCCGTACGCGCCTACCTGCTCACCTCCGTGCGCCGTGTCGCCGCGAGCTGGACGCAGTCGGCGCGGCGGGAGCAGCTCGTCGACGACTTCGCCGTCTTCGCCACACAGGCCGCGCGCACGTCGGAGGCGTCCGACGACGCCGCTCTGGACCTCGGCGCGGACGTGCGGGCGATGCACGAGGCCGAGCAGTCCATGGCCATGCGGGCCTTCCGGTCGCTGCCCGAGCGCTGGCAGGCCGTGCTGTGGCACACCGAGGTCGAGGAGGAGTCGCCGAGCGAGGTGGCGGTGCTCTTCGGGCTCGACGCCAACGGCACACGCGTGCTCGCCAGCCGCGCCCGAGAGGGCCTCAAGCAGGCGTACCTCCAGGCGCACGTCAGCGCCGGGCTCGCCGGCGACGAGGAGTGCGCCCGTCACGCCGACCAGCTCGGCACGTACGCCCGCCGCAGACTGCGCACCCGCGCCGAGCGGGGTCTGCGCAAGCACCTGGAGGAGTGCGCCAAGTGCCGGCTGGCCGTCAGCCAGCTCGAGGAAGTCGCGAGCGGCATTCCCGCGGTCGTGCCGGTCGCGGTCGTCGGCTGGTTCGGCGCCGCGGGGTACGCCAAGGCGCTCGGTCTCGTCGCCGGCGCCGCCGGGGCGGGTGCGGCGAGTACGGCCGCCGCGGCGGGCGGTGGCTCGTCGGGCGGGGTGGGCGCCGGTGGCCGGCCGGTGCGGACAGGGATCGCGGCGGGAGTCGTCGCCGTGACGGCTGCGGCCGCCGCGGCGGTGGCGTTCGCGGTCAGTGGCGACGACGGGTCGGCCGAGAAGCCGGTGGCGCAGCCGGCCTCGGCCCCTCCGGTCGTCCAGCCCTCGGACCCGGTGCCGGCGCCCCCGAGGGAGGCGCCGGCACCGCAACAGCCGGTCCTCGCGGCGACGCCCGCACCGCCGTCGGCGGTCCCGCCCACGGTGGAGCAGGCATCGCCGCCGCCCCGTGCACGGTCGGCCACCGTGCTTCCGGCGCGCGCACTGTCCCCGACGCCGTCCCCCTCTCCACCGCCCACCGTCGACCGGCAGCGGAGCCGGCTGTCGCACGATGTCGCCGACGTGTGCACCGAGCCCGGGGTCCGGCTCGGTGAGAGCGGCTGGGTGTGGCAGTGCCACAGTCTGTCGGTCGGCGGGGAGCAGTACACGCACGGTGTGACCCTGCAGGGCCGATCCTCGGTGAGCATCGACATCAGACCGTGAGCCGATGCAGTCAGGGGCACCCGGCGTGGCGCGGGGTGGGACGCGCAACCCTGCACTGACGAGGCGCCGCAAGGGCCTGCGGCCGACGAGGACCGATGAACAGACGCCCGGCGCTGCGCCTACCGGAGGTGGAACGCGCAACCCTGCACTGACGAGGTGCCACCCGCTCCCACCCTCCCCCACTCCCGGCCTCGCTCGAGCGGGGGGCGACCCCAGCACCCCAGGCGGCACGCATGCCCGCGGTTGGGTGGGACGGGCTGCCCGCGGGCTGGGCGAGACTGGCCACCCATCGTTGGGCGGGACCGCTGCCGCGGCTGGGCGGGAACGGGTGCCGGCTGGCCGGATGCACTCGCACCGCACCCCCGCTCAACCGCCGGAGGCCAGTGCCCCCCTGCGCGGTGCGATTCCCGCCGGTACCGCGCGGGCGCGGGCCGGGGTTCCTGTCCAGCAGGTGCCGCGGCGGGCCAGGAGGCGGCGCAGCCAGAGCTCGAGGGAGACCAGGTCGGCCAGGCCGTCCAGGGGGAGTGGTTCGCCCTGGGCGGCGGCGCGCAGGGCCTTGCGGACGACGCGGGCTTCGACCAGGCCCGCCTCCGCAAGGAGCGGGGTGTCGAAGAGCCCGATGAGGGAGTCGGCGGCCACCCGCAGGCCGGTGCGCGCGGCTGCCGCGGCGGAGGCGTGCGAGGGGGCGCCCCAGCCGGGCGGGAGGTCGGCCACTCCCGCGCCCTCCAGGACGGTGCGCAGGATGGCGGCCCGCGCACCCGGCTGGACGCGCAGTGTCTCGGGAAGGGCGCGGCAGGCCCGTACGACCTGGTTGTCGAGGAAGGGGGCGTGCAGGCGCTGGGAGCGGATCTCGGCCGCCTGTTCCAGGATCCGCAGGTCCGCCGCGTACCTCGCCAGCGCCGCACGCGCACGGTAGTCGCCGGGCCGCTGGCCCGGGCCGACTGCGGAGCGGTTCGTCGAGCCCTGCAGCAGAACCGATACTTCAGCGAGGGCCTCGCCTGTCAGCCAGCGCGCCGCCGGCCCCGGTCTGGCCCAGGTGAGCGCCGCCAGGGACGCTCCCACCGCGCCCCCGGGCTCGTCGAAGCGGCGGTGGAGCAGGCGGTCGGCGAGGGCCTCCACGCCCGTCCGGTACGGCGTACGGGCCAGTCGGCGTGCCGCGCCGTACACGCGCGCGGGGACCAGCACCGAACCGTCCGCCTTGGCCAGCGCGGCGACGGGGCGTACGAGATGGCGCCGCTTGCGGTCCATGAGGAGGTCCGCGAGGCGAGCGGGGTGGGCGTCCAGCACCTGCCGGGCGCCGTATCCCGTGAAGTGGTCCGCACTGCCGGACACCAGGCGCGCCCTGTGGCGGGCCGCCATGACCAGGCTCGGTCCCGGTTCGTCCGTCAGCGGGCCGTCCAGGTCGGCGTACGGGAGGGTCTCCTCGCCGCCCGCCACCACCACATGGTGCAGACGGGGGTTGGCCGCGAGCGTCCCCGCCCGCTCCAGCTCGGCCTCCCGGCCGCTCACGACGAGGTCGTTGAACGTGACGGCGAGCAGCCGCTCCCCCGCGCCCGTGCCGTGGCCCAGGACCGTGCCGGGCGCCCCGGGGAGACCGGCGGCGAGGAGCGCCAGCGTGCCCGACGCCGGGCCGCCGGACAGGTCCGCCCCGATGCCCGGAACCGGCATCCCGCGCGCGGCGCGGCGCTCGGCCGGTCCCATCCCGGGTACGGGACCGGGGTCGATCTCGGGGACGTGCCGGGGAGCGGAGAGGCGCGCGCGCACCGCCTCCACGAGCGCGTCGCGCACGGCGTCGACCGCGCTGTCCGGGTCGGCCGAGGGTGCCGCCACCGCGAGGGAGGCGACCGGCTCGTACCCGGCGATCTCTCGCGCCCCGGTGCGCAGGATCAGCGCGTGCCCCGGCGGAATGCGCCGTACGCCGTCGTAGGGAGTGGAGTCGTGCAGTGCGGCCGGTACGTCGGGGGCCGCGAGCAGCGCGGCGAGGTGGCCGAAGTCGAGGTTGGCCTCGATGAGGTCGGCGAGCGGCAGGGCGGCCGTCGCGTACGCCGTACCGTCCGCCCAGGGGGTGTAGAAGACCGGGCGGGCGCCCGCCAGATCACCGCAGACGGTGATTCGCCGCCCGACCTGGACGACGGCCGTGTAACTGCCCGGCCAGGTGGTCAGATGCCGGAGTGCGCCTCCGCGCGCGGCGAACAGCCCGACCCGCAGCTGCTCGTCGGATGCTCCGCAGGTGCCGAGGACGGCGATCCGGGTCCGGGCGTCGGCCCTGATCACCCGCACCTCGTCGGGGCGCCAGTCCCCGACCGCCCACAGGGGGTCGGGGTCGCCCCACAGGAGCTGGGAGCCCACCGGGTGCACGGTCTCGCCGTCGAATCCGGTGGCTCCGCCGGAGCCGGCCTCGACGGCCGCCGCGGCGGTGCTGCTCCATCCCACCAACCACCGCATCGCCGCCTCCACAGGCTGTGGACAACCAGTGCACCGTACGAACGGTTCACATGCTGCCACGAAGAACGCCTCTCAGAGGGCGTCGGCGCCGCTTGCGATCCCAGGAGTGCGCCGTCGCGAATCCTTGCGAACGGCTGCGCGCCGACCCGAACACCCGGGCGAGGCATGGCGACTGCGACGTGAATGCGCCCCCGAAACGCTCCCTGAAAACACCCTTCGCGCCCTCAATTTCCGTGGTGGGAGCGGTAATCAACCGCGAAGGGCGGGGTCGATTTTCGGCCAAATCGAGGGCACGCGACAGCGGCAGGGGCGAGCGCGCGCACGCTCCGTACACGCCCTCCGCGGCGCAACTCGCGCGCGCAGCCCGGGAGGTGGAGTCCACCCCCCGGACCGGTCCGCCGCCCGCGGGGATGGAGGCGGCGGTGTCCCCCAGCCCACTGGATCCAGTACAGCGGGCCGACCCACGCACGGCCCATGGAACCGCTCCCCGGGTGGCCGGAGAAGAGCGCACGGGCGGGCGCACAGCCACACAGCGGGAGCACAACGCAACAGTCCGTACGTAAGGCCAAACTTCAGTACGGACCACAATCCCGCCATCCGGAATAATGCCTCTTAACGCTTGGGATGCGGCGAACTACGCTGGGTTTACGAATGCCGCGTGGTTATGCCAGCGCGGCAGCCGTCTGTGTCGAGGGGTGGCGCATGTCCAGGGAGCAACGCGGGCCGAACGAAAAGCTCGGCGCCGTTCTCGCCCTCGCGGGAATCAGCAACGCAGGACTCGCGCGACGCGTCAACGACCTTGGCGCTCAACGCGGGTTGACTCTTCGCTACGACAAGACGTCGGTGGCGCGCTGGGTGTCGAAGGGCATGGTGCCGCAGGGCGCCGCGCCGCACCTCATCGCCGCGGCCATCGCCCAGAAGCTCGGCCGCCCGGTACCGCTCCACGAGATCGGTCTGGCGGACGCGGATCCCGCACCCGAAGTGGGCCTCGCCTTCCCCCGGGACGTCGGACAGGCGGTGAAGTCGGCGACGGAGCTGTACCGTCTCGACCTCGCCGGACGCCGCGCCGGCTCCGGCGGCATCTGGCAGTCGCTGGCCGGATCGTTCGCAGTGAGCGCGTACGCAACGCCCGCCTCACGGTGGCTGATAACCCCGGCCGACAGTTCGGTCGCGCGCGAGGCGAACCCCGCGGAGGGCTCGGGCGCACCGCTCAAAGTCGGCCACAGCGATGTGCAGAAACTGCGGGAGGCCGCCGAGGACGCCAGGCGCTGGGACTCCAAGTACGGAGGCGGCGACTGGCGTTCGTCGATGGTGCCGGAGTGCCTGAGGGTCGAGGCGGCGCCGCTGCTGCTCGGCTCGTACTCCGACGAAGTCGGCAGAGCGCTCTTCGGGGCGAGCGCCGAACTCACCCGCCTCGCGGGCTGGATGGCCTTCGACACGGGCCAGCAGGAGGCCGCGCAGAGGTACTACATACAGGCGCTTCGCCTCGCGCGCGCGGCAGCCGACGTACCCCTCGGGGGGTACGTGCTGGCCTCCATGTCGCTGCAGGCCACCTACCGCGGCTTCGGCGACGAGGGCGTCGACCTCGCCCAGGCCGCCCTGGAACGCAACCGCGGTCTGGCCACGGCCCGCACCATGAGCTTCTTCCGCCTGGTCGAGGCACGCGCGCACGCGCGCGCGGGTGACGCGCATGCGGCGGGCGCGGCCCTGAAGGCGGCCGAGGGCTGGCTGGAGCGGTCCAGGGACGGCGACAACGACCCCTCCTGGCTCGGCTTCTACTCCTACGACCGCTTCGCCGCCGACGCAGCCGAGTGCTACCGCGACCTGAAGGCACCGCGGCAGGTGCGCCGCTTCACGGAGCAGGCGCTGTCGAAGCCGACGGAGGAGTTCGTGCGCTCGCACGGGCTGCGTCTCGTCGTGTCGGCGGTCGCCGAACTGGAGTCCGGCAACCTCGATGCGGCATGCGAGCAGGGCGTGCGGGCGGTGGAGGTCGCGGGGCGCATATCGTCGGCGCGTACCACCGAGTACGTGAAGGATCTTCTCCACCGGCTGGAGCCGTACGGCGACGAGCCGCGGGTGGTGGAGTTGCGGGAGCGGGCGCGGCCACTGCTGGTGGCCCCGGCGTAAGCGTTCCGCTCGGAGCGCCGGGTGTCCTTGCCTGTGCTGCCCTCCCCTGGGTTTGAAGTCGCTGTCAGTGGCGCAGTGCACTATCGGAGTGGGAGGTGGTGCAGGTGGTCGCCTACGACTGTGACGTGCTCGTCGTCGGTGGTGGCATCGTCGGGCTGTCCACGGCGTTCGCGATCACGCGGGCCGCGCCGGGCACGCGGGTGACGGTGCTGGAGAAGGAGCCGGGGCCGGCCCGGCATCAGACGGGGCGCAACAGCGGCGTCATCCACAGCGGGATCTACTACCGGCCGGGGTCGCTGAAGGCGCGGTACGCGGTGCGGGGTGCCGCCGAGATGGTCAAGTTCTGCGCCGAGTTCGGCATCACGCACGCGGTCACCGGCAAGCTGATCGTGGCGACGGAGCGGGAGGAACTGCCGCGGCTGCACGCGCTCGTCCAGCGCGGGCGGGAGAACGGGATTCCGGTACGGGAACTGGGCACCGCCCAGATCGCCGAGTACGAGCCGGAGGTGCGGGGGCTCGCCGCGATCCACGTCGGGACGACGGGCGTGTGCGACTTCGCCGGGGTCGCGCGGCAGCTCGGCGAGGCGTCGGGGGCGGAGATCCGGTACGGGGCCCGGGTCGTACAGGTGGACCGGCGGCCGGAGCTGGGGGTCGCCGTGCGGACGGAGCGCGGCGAGGTCGTACGCGCGCGGGTGCTGGTGAACTGCGCCGGGCTGTACTGCGACGACCTGGCCCGGATGACGGGGGACGAACCCGGGGTGCGAATCGTGCCGTTCCGGGGCGAGTACTACGAGCTGGCGCGGCCGGAGCTGGTGCGGGGGCTGGTGTATCCGGTGCCGGACCCGGCGTTTCCGTTCCTCGGGGTGCATCTGACGCGAGGGATCGACGGAGAGGTGCACGTCGGGCCCAATGCGGTGCCGGCGCTGGCCCGGGAGGGGTACGCGTGGGGGGTCGTACGGCCGCGGGAGGTGGCGGCGACGGTGGCCTGGCCCGGGGTGTGGCGGATGGGGCGGCGGCACTGGCGGTACGGGGTGGGGGAGCTGCGGCGGTCGGTGTCCAAGGGGGCGTTCGTGGCGGCGGTGCGCAGGCTGCTGCCGGCCGTTGAGGAGGGAGACCTGGTGGCGGCGGCCGCGGGGGTGCGGGCGCAAGCGGTGGGGCGGGACGGGGGGCTGGTGGACGACTTCCTGATCCAGGAGGGGGCGCGGGCCGTGCATGTGCTCAATGCCCCGTCGCCTGCGGCGACCGCTTCGCTGCCGATCGGGCGGGAGGTGGCGAGGAGGGCGTTGGCCGTGCTGGGATCCGCGTGAAAGGCCGCGGTGCCCGCGGACTGACGGCGTCCGGGCCGCCGTAAAATCGACTCACTGTGTCTGACTCCGTGAACACCCCCGAAGCCCCCCGGTCCGCCCCTGTGGAGACGCCCCGGCATGTGCCCGGTGTGTCCGTTCGGCATACGCGCGCCAAGGGGGAGCCGCGGTTTCCCGACGGGCCGAAGGCTGATCCTGCCGGGTCGCACTTCGAGCGGCGGATCCGGAGTTTTCAGCCGCGCCGCAGCCGGGTGACAGCCGGGCAGGCGGACGCGTTGCAGCGACTGTGGGCCAAGTGGGGGCTCGACATCGACGGGCAGCAGGTCGTGGATCCGGCCGAGCTGTTCGGGAACGGCAATCCCGTCGTGCTCGAGATCGGGTTCGGGATGGGAGAGGCCACCGCTCAGATGGCCGCCGCCGATCCCGGCACCAACATCCTCGCCGTGGACGTGCACACCCCTGGACAGGGCAATCTGCTCAATCTGGCGGACAGGAGCGGGCTGACCAACATCCGGGTGGCGAACGGGGACGCGATCATCCTGCTCCGCGAGATGCTCGGCCCCGACTCGCTGGACGGGTTGCGTGTCTACTTTCCCGACCCCTGGCCCAAGAAGCGGCACCACAAGCGACGGCTCATCCAGCCGCTGTTCCTCAGCCTCGCCGCCACGCGGCTGAAGCCGGGGGCGATCCTGCACTGTGCGACGGACTGGGAGCCGTACGCCCAGCAGATGCTCGAGGTGCTCAGCGCGCATCCCGACTTCGAGAACACCCAGGCCGGCGGCGGTTTCGCGCCGCGCCCCGACTTCCGGCCGCTGACCCGTTTCGAGGGCCAGGGACTGGACAAGGGTCATGTGGTGAACGATCTGCTCTTCCGCCGCGTACAGCACCGGGGGCAGTCGGACGAGCAGCGACAACCGCACCTCGCAGACCAGCCCTCCCCCGATCGTCCCGCCGGCGACTGACGCACGAGGCACCGTCGCGGGCGGCGCACTCCCTCGTTAGGGTCGATGCCGTGGCCACCTGTCCCCCGTACCCGACACACCACAGCGGCCTCACCGGCGGTGCGCTTCGGCACGCACACTGGTGGCAGCGGACGTGGGTTCGGTACGGGGCACTGATCACCCTCCTCTCGCTCTCGGGGCTCGTCATCCTCGCGCTCGTGCGGAGGCAGACCGGCACGGAGGGGTTCCTCGTCGGGCTCGGGCTCGCGGTCCTGCCCGTGCCGCTGCTCATCGCCGCCTTCCGCTGGCTCGACCGCGTGGAGCCCGGGCCCTGGCGCAACCTGCTGTTCGCCTTCGCCTGGGGCGCCTGTGCCGCCGCGCTGATCGCCATCGTCGCCAACAGCTTCGCCACGAAGTGGATAGCGACGGCCACCGCCGACCCGTCCAGCGCCGACACCCTCGGCGCCACCGTCATCGCGCCCGTCGTCGAGGAGTCGGCCAAGGCCGCCGCCGTCTTACTGGTCTTCCTCTTCCGCAGACGGGACTTCACCGGGATCGTCGACGGGGTGGTGATAGCGGGGGTCACGGCCACCGGCTTCGCCTTCACCGAGAACATCCTCTACCTCGGTACCGCCTTCGGTACCGACCAGCTCACCGGCGACAGCGGCATCGCCTCCGTCACCGCGGCGACCTTCTTCGTCCGCGTCATCATGTCCCCGTTCGCGCACCCCCTGTTCACCGTCCTCACCGGCATCGGCTTCGGCGTCGCCGCGCTCTCCGGGGACCGGCAGCACCTGCGGCGCGTCCTGCTCCCGCTGTCCGGGCTGCTGCTCGCGATGGGCATGCACGCCTTCTGGAACGGCTCGTCGACCTTCGGCGAGTACGGGTTCTTCGCCGTGTACGGGGCGTTCATGGTGCCCGCGTTCGGGCTGCTGACCTGGCTGGTCATCTGGACACGGCAGCGTGAGCTGCGGACCGTGCGCGAGGAGTTGCCCGCCTATGCCGTCGCCGGCTGGCTGATGCCGGCCGAGCCGTTCGTGCTCGGCTCGATGCGGGCCCGGCGGCTGGCGCGGGAGTACGCCGCACAACACTTCGGAAAGCCGGCCGCGCGGGCCGTGGCGCAGTACGAGGCGTACGCGACGTCCCTGGCGTTCCTGCGGCACCGGGGGCGCCGGGGCCGGGCGGGGGCCGACTTCGTCGTACGGGAAGGGGAGCTGCTGCAGGAGCTGTGGTGGCGGCGGGAGGTGGCACGGCCCGCGCTGGACTACGCGGCACGGGTGGCTCCGGCGGTCTGGCCGGGGTACACGCATTCGGCGGTGCCGTATCCCATGTACAACCCGTACCAGTGGTAGGCACATGGGTTGCGGAGAGTCCGGCACCGCCGGGACGGATCGCCGCCGCTGAGCGCCGCTGCGGCGAGGGGAACTCCTAGGGCCTGAGTCCGGCGGATCATGCCGCAGACTCGGGGCATGGCACGCCCGTCTGCCGCGTTGTCGTCGGTTGCCGACTCCCCCGTCGCCCCGCTCACCTGGGCTGATCAGATGCCGTTGATTCTCTGCGACCTGATCCGCCGGACAGGCCTGGCCCAGGCCGAGGCCTCCGTCAGCTTCGCCGCCTGCGCCTCCGTCAGCTCCAGCTCCGCCACCCCCAGCAGCGCCGGAAGCTGGGCCGGCGTCCTCGCGGAGGCGATCGGTGCCGCCACCGTCGGGCGGCTTGCGAGCCAGGCCAGGGCGACCGTGGCGGCCGGGGCGTCGTGGGCCGCGGCGATCTCGTCCAGGGCGGTGAGGACCCGGGCGCCGCGCTCGGTGTCCAGATGCTTGCCGGCGCCCTGGGCGCGCGGGCTCTCGACCGTCGTACCGGGGCGGTACTTGCCGGTGAGGAAGCCGGAGGCGAGCGCGTAGTACGGGACGGTGGCGAGGCCGGAGCGGGCGGCGAGGTCCTGGAGGTCGCCCTCGTAGGTGTCGCGTGAGACCAGGTTGTAGTGGGGCTGGAGGGCCACGTAGCGGGCCAGGCCCTCGCGGTCGGAGAACTCGAGGGACGCCCGCAGGCGCTCCGGCGAGATGTTGGAGGCCGCGATGTGCCGCACCTTGCCCGCCTTCACCAGTTCGTCGAGGGCGCCGACGATCTCCTCGACGGGCACCTCGGGCTTGTCGAAGTGCGTGTAGTAGAGGTCTATGTAGTCGGTGCCGAGGCGGCGCAGGGAGGCGTCGGCGGCCGCCTTGATGTTGGCGGCGGTCAGGCCCTGGTACTCCGGATGCTGGCTGACCTTGGTGGCGATGACGACGTCCGAGCGGTTGCCGCACGCCCTGACCCTCCCCCACTCTCGGCTTCGCTCGAGCGGGGGGATCCCCATCCGATGATCGTCTCGGACTCGCCGCCCTGGTTGCCGGCGGCCCACGCCGAGTAGGAGTCGGCGGTGTCGACGAAGTTGCCGCCGACGGGCGCGTAGGCGTCGAGGACGGCGAAGGAGGCCGTCTCGTCGGCGGTCCAGCCGAAGACGTTGCCGCCGAGGGCGAGCGGGAAGACCTCGAGGTCGGATGAGCCGAGCTTGCGAAGAGAAGTCATGCTCAACGTCAACAGCCGCGACGGAGGCCCCTCTTCCGAGACAGCCGCAAAGTTCCCGTAAACGTGCGGAAGTTAAGGTTCCGGAAGCGGAAAACGCCGGACCGGCAGCCCTGACGTGGGGGGTTTTCGTCAGGACCGCCGGGGTCGGATGGGGTGTGCGTCAGGGGTTGAGGCCCCTGCTCCGCAGCCACGCCATGGGGTCGATCCCGTCGGCCTGGCCGTTCGGGTGGACCTCGAGGTGCAGGTGCGGCCCGGTCACGTTGCCCGTCGCGCCCACGCGGCCGATGACGTCGCCGGTGCTGACCTTCTGTCCCACGCTCACGCTGATCGACGACTGGTGGCAGAACCACAGCTCGGTGCCGTCGTCGAGGGTGAGGATCGTGCGGTAGCCGTAGGAGCCGGACCAGCCCGCCTCGGTGATCGTGCCACTGTGGATCGCCTTGATCGGCGTGCCCGTGGGAGCGGCGAAGTCGAGGCCCGTGTGGTAGCCGGAGGACCACATGGAGCCGGCCTGACCGAAGGTCGAGGTGATGGTGTACGAGGAGGTCGGCAGCGTGTACTGCCTGGCCAGCTCGGCGAGGCGCTCGGCCTCCGCCTTCCGCGCGGCCTCCTCCTCCGCCTTCTTCTTGGCGGCGGCGGCCGCCTCCGCGGCCTCCTTCTCCGCCTGCGCCGCCGCCTCGGCGGCCTGCTTGGCCACGGCGGCCTCGGTGGCCAGCTGGGCCTTGGTGTCGACCTGGACCTTCTGCGACTGGGCCTGCGCCATGATCCGGTCGCGCAGCGCGTCGCCGGCGCCGTTGGTGCCCTCGGTGGTGTCGTCGGCGCTCACGACGCTGCTGAGCGCGGCCGTGGCCGGCTTGGCGTCCGAGGCGTCGTCCGAGAGGAACGAGGGCAGGTCGGGCATGGAGATGGACACCGGCGGCTTGCCGGTGTTGGCGCTGGCCATGCCGCCCGCGCCGACGGCGGCGATGACGCCGACGCCCAGAACGGTGGAGCTGCGGGCGAGTCCCCCGCCGCGCTGCTTGCTGACGCGATGCCGGCCGCGTACCGGCTGAATGGACTCCTCGGTGGGGTTCCACTCCTCCCAGGGGCCCTCGTCGGTGCGGTAGCTGCCGTAGCCGAAGGTCTCGGGAGTGCGCTGGCTCGGCACGAACGGGGCTTGTGGGGCAGGCCGGTTGGACGCCACGAAGGCGTACTCCTTTCCTTCCGTCGCCTACCGGGTTAGCTGACGGGTTCGGAGCGGGAAGGTCTCCTACGCGCGTATACCAGCCGGTAGTCACCGGCGGCATTCCGCGCGATTCACCCCAAGTTGGTGGTTCCCCGGTTCCCTTGCGGGATTCGGCACGTGAGCACGGAGCCGCCTCTTGTGACGGCTGGGACGACCGCGCTGCGTTATCGAACGTTAATAGACGTGGACACCGGATTCCAAGCTGTTCCACTTGATCATTAACTTTTTTGGCCCGGACCAACGGGCCATGACCGTCTTAAATCGGGCGAGTTGGCCGTGCCTCAGGATTCCCACAGGTTTTGACGGTGTATCAATTGTTATGCGGAGGGCGGTCGCGCGCTCACCCCCGGTAACAACGATCAAGAGAGTCATACGGCGAGCCGAAACACACCGAGGGCCGGGACCCTCATGGGTCCCGGCCCTCGGCCTTCAGTAGCGGGGACAGGATTTGAACCTGCGACCTCTGGGTTATGAGCCCAGCGAGCTACCGAGCTGCTCCACCCCGCGTCGGTGTGACACCAGTGTACGCCATGCGCGGGACACGAAGCACAAGGGTTTGTCCGGGGGGAGTCCCGGACGCCACTCGCGCACCTGCGGCCGGACCGCTCACGCCGGCAGATGGCGGTTGGGCGCCTTGGCCCGCTCCTCGTATTCCGGGAGTACGACGACCTCCGCGCCCTCGGCCGCCAGCACCCCGCTCCCGTCGGCACTCTCGACGAAGGTGTCAGGCTCACGCCACGCCGTCACGACCCGCCGTACCCCGGCGTCGAGGATCAGCCGTGCGCACGGCGCGGGCCGGGACGACCGCCGTGCGCACGGTTCCAGGCTGCTGTACACCGTCGCGGAGCCGAGCCGCGGGTCCGTCGCGGACACCTTGGCCAGCGCCGCCTCCTCCGCGTGCACCACGGTGTCACCCCCCTCCCGTGAGTACCCCCGCGCCAGCTCGGTCCCGTCGGCCGCCACGACCACCGCCCCCACGCTGAACGCGGTCTCCGACGGCGGACACTGCGCCGCCAGCTCACACGCGAGCGCCAGCCAGTGCCGGTCGGCCGCCGAGGCGGACCCCCCGCTGCCGGGTGCGGTCGGCTCGTACCGCATCAGGACGACGTCCTCGATCCGCCGGGTCTCCACCAGCCGCAGCCGCCCGCCCTGGTACCCGCCCGGGCCGAACAGCCGGGGCGCGTCCGGCTCGCCGACGAACAGCGGCGCGAGCACGAGCTGCAGCTCGTCCGCCAGCCCCTGCTGGAGCAGCTGGGTGTGGACGGTGCCGCCGCCCTCGACCATGAGCCGTCGTACACCGCGCACGTCGTGGAGGTGTTCCAGCAGTCGCCGCCAGTCGAGATCGGGGCCGAGGGAGACGACGTCGGCCCCGAGGCGCAGTGACCGTGCCCGTTCCGCGCCCTTTTCCGTCGTATAGACGACCTTCTCGCCGCCCGTGTGCCAGAAGTTCGCCGTGGGGTCCAGCTCACCGGATCCGCTGACCGTGACCTTCAGTGGGTACTCCGGCTGTCCCGCGGCGACCCGGGCGGCCCGCCGCTCGGGCGAGTTGACCAGGAGCCGGGGGTTGTCGGCGCGGATCGTGCCGGCGCCGACGAGGATGGCGTCGACGGACGCCCGCACCTCGTCGACCCGGTCGAAGTCGCCGGGGCTGGAGAGCAGCAGCCGCTCCGGGCCGGTGTCGTCGAGGTAGCCGTCGAGGGAGACGGCGGCGGACAGCAGGACGTACGGGTGGGGCATCGACGCGCTCCCCGGCGGTGTGTGGTGGCGGGTGGATGAAGGTGGGTCTTGGTTCAAGTTTGAAACAAACTTACACTGGCTGTATGACGACCCGCTGGCTCACGCCCGAGGAGCAGCGCGCCTGGCGCGCATACATCGCCGCGACGCACCTCCTGGAGGACGCGATCGACCGGCAGCTCCAGCAGGACGCCGGCATGCCCCATCTCTACTACTCCATCCTCGCCAATCTCTCCGAGACCCCGCACCGTGCCCTGCGCATGACCGATCTCGCCGAGAAACTGAAGATCACCCGCAGTCGGCTGACGTATGCGGTGACGCGCCTAGAGAAGGACGGCCTGCTGCGCACCGAGAGCTGCCGGTGGGACAAGCGCGGCCGCATCGCCGCGCTGACGGACGAGGGGATGGCCGTCCTGGAGCGCTCGGCCCCGGGCCACGTCGAGACCGTCCGCACCCATCTCTTCGACCGGCTGACCCCGGAGCAGGTGACGCAGCTCGAGGAGATCTGCACCGGCGTCGCGCAGGCGCTGGAGGGGGACGACGCCGGGAGTGCGGCGGAGGACGTGCCGTGGCGGCGCCGTTCGTCCGGGACCTGTTCATGACACCGCCGGCCCCATGAGCCGCACCACAAACCCATTGCTTCAAATTTCAAGCATGAGGTAGGGTCTCGAACCGTAGATCTGCTTCAAATCTGAAGCAGGTGTGTGAAGCAGATGCCGTCCGCCCGAGGCGGGCGGCACCGGTACGGAACGGAACCCGGAGAACCCGCATGCCCGACTTCCCCGCCGCCACGCCGCGCGCCCGCGTCCGGGTACCGCTGCGCTTCCACGACGGCTACAGCGTCGACGCCGAAATGGTCACCTTCCACGGCCTCGCCGACGGCCAGGAACACGTGGCCGTGGTCCTCGGCGACCCGGACCCCGGCGCGACCCCACTGGTCCGCCTGCACTCCGAGTGCCTGACCGGTGACGTCTTCGGCTCCGCACGCTGCGACTGCGGTCCCCAGCTGCGCGAGGCGGTCGAACGCATCGCGGCCCGCGGCGGCGTCCTGCTCTACCTCCGCCAGGAGGGCCGCGGCATCGGCCTGTACAACAAGCTCGACGCGTACGCCCTCCAGGACCAGGGCCTGGACACCTACGAGGCGAACGCGGCCCTGGGCCTGCCCGAGGACGCCCGCGACTACACGGCGGCGGCGCAGATGCTCCAGGCCCTGGGGATCCGGGAACTGGACCTGCTCTCCAACAACCCCGACAAGGCCGACCAGCTCCGCGACCTGGGCATCGACGTCAACGACCGCGTCCCGACGGGCGTCTTCACCACCGCCCACAACGTCCGCTATCTGCGGGCGAAGGTCCTGCAGACGCAGCACACGCTGCCGTTGGGCGAACTGACGGAACTGAGCGTGGGGTAAGCCTCGTCAGTCCCCGCAGCCGCCTCCGGGGGGAGCGGGCGGCTCGTCGGGGGTGGGAGCGGGGCCGGGATCGGCCGGTGCCGGGTCCGGGGGTGTGGGGTCCGCGGGTGTGGGGTCCGCGGGTGTGGGGTCCGCGGGTGTGGGGTCGTCCGGTGACGGATACGCCGGAGCGGGGTCGGCCGGGGTCGGTTCGGACGTCTCCGGAGGGGTGGGAGGCTCCTCAACCGGGGTGGGTTCCGCGGGAGTCGGGGGAACCGGCTCCGGCGCGGGGGCGGGCGAGGGCGTAGCCGGAGTCCCGGAACCGGGGGTTTCGGCGCCCGGGTTCTGGGTGCCGGGGTTCTCGGTACCGGGGGTTTCCGGTTCCTCCCCGGGGTGATCCTGGTCCTGGTCGTCCCCGTGATCCTGGTCCTGATCGTCGCCGTGATCCTGGTCCTGGTCCTGGTCCTGATCCTGGCCTTGCCCTTGGCCCTGGTCCTGATCCTGGTCCTGCCCGTGACCCTGGCCTTGCCCTTGGCCCTGGTCCTGGTCTTGATCCTGGCCATCCGGCTGCTCGTCCACGGCGGGTTCCGGCTCGGAGCCGCCCGTCGCGGCGCCACCGCCCTGCGCCGGAACAACCACGGGTCCCGCCCCGCCGGTGCCGCCCGAAGACGCACGACCGGCGCTGCCCCTGACGGCCTGTTCGCCCTGGTCGCCACCGTTCCGGCTCGAGGCGGCGGACGTACCGCGGTCCTGGGTCACGTCCTCGGTGCCGGGTCCGGCCTCCGTGGGCTGCCGGGTCACCGGGACCTCCGCGACCGGAGCCTCCGCCACCGGCGTCCGCTCGATCGGAACCGTGTGGGGGTCGATCGAGGCGAGCGTGATGAAGATCGCGGCGGCGGCCACCACGGCCGCGCCGACCGAGACCACCGTCGTCGGCACCTTCGAGCCACCGTTCACGCCACCGCGTACGGACTGCAGTAGCCCGCCACCCTTCCCGCCCACCGCGGTCGCCGCACCTGCGGAACCCGCGGCGAACGACAGGAGGAACTTGCCGGCGCCGCCGAGCGCGAACACGAGCAGAGCCGGACCGACGAGTGCGGGCAGCCGGTCGTTGGTGCGCATCAGAACGGCGAGCCGCCCGCGGCAGTCTTCGCACGCGTCGACGTGGCCGAGCAGCCGCTCGGACTGCCGCGCCGTCGCAGAGCCGCGGACGTACGCGGGCATGCGCACCCAGTGGACCTCGCACGCGGGATCGTCCGGGGCGCCGAGCTGCTCACGCAGGAAGGCCTGGCGCATACCCTCCCGCGCCCGGTGCAGCAGCACCGCCGTGGCGCCCTGCTTGATGCCGATCTGCGGACCGATCGCCGCCAGCGGCTGCCCCTCCGCCTCCGCCAGCCACAGCGCCTTCACCCAGCGGTCGGGCAGTTGGCCGAGCACGCGCACCAGGAGATCCACCGAGGACACCTGCTCGGCAGGGTCGTCGCCGCGAACGGCGTCCTCGGTCCGTTCGGCGGTCTGCGGGTCCTGCGGGTCCTGCGGGGTCTCGCGTACGGCGGTCCCGGCGGCGGCCGCGAGATGGCGCACCGTCGTCATGAGGTACGCCGGCACGTTGTCGATCTCGTGTCCCGCGGACAGCCGCCGCCACACACGGAAGTGCGCCTCGGCGACGAGGTCCTCGGCGGCCCAGGAGTTCCTGGTGAGCGAGCGCGCGAAGGCGACGAGGCGGGGCTGCTGCTCCTCGTAGATCCGCGCGTACTCGGCGGTGGTGGACGCGGACGCCGGTGTCGGCGCGGCGACGGGGCCGTCATTCATGGGCAGGAACGCTCCAGTTCCCTGCGGATGGTGATGGGGCAAGTGATGCTGATGTGGCGAGCGCCAGTTTGTAAGCGTAGATGACAAAAATCGCAAGGAATCGGGGAAGGTGATACAGGTCACAACACATGTCTCGCGATCTCGCGTAATGCGCGGGCCCTCCACGAGGTCGAGAAGACACATCGGCCGGACCGGGCCGGTGGCACCTCACCGGAATTCGGAGACAGCTCATGCACGTCGTCCTGGAGCACCCCACCCGCGCCCACGTGATCACCCGCACCCGGGAGATCGCGGTGTCCGCCACCCTCCGCTACGCCTCCACCGACCCCCTCGCCGTGCACATCACCTTCCCGGCCCGGTTCTCGCTCGGCGGAGAGGCGGTGACGTGGACCTTCGCCCGGACCCTCCTCGAGGAGGGGCTGGGGACCCCCGCCGGAATCGGCGACGTACACATCTGGCCCTGCGGACCGTCGCACACGATCGTGGAGTTCGCCTCACCCCAGGGCCTGGCCATGATCCGCTTCGACACGACCGCCCTCCACCGCTTCCTCCTCCGCTCGTACGCCGCGGTCCCTCCGGGCGACGAGTCCCTGGAACCGGCCCTGGACGAGGGCCTCATGTCGCTGTTCGGCGGGGTCTGATGGCCGATCAGGGCGTCAGGGGACCCGCCAGAACCCGTCGGCCGGTCTGCCGGTCACCCCGGGCAGGCGGACAGATCACCACCGAGGCAGTCCCGGAAGACCTCCAACTCACGGCGCGGATGCGCAAGTAGAGACGCGGATTCCGTGCGACGAACCTGGCCGCGCGTCCAAGGCTGAGACACGGATCACACTCGTACGTGTCACAACCTGCGGGAGCTGTCCTGTCCAAGAGGTGTAACCGCCAACAACGACACAGGAGTGCATCGTGGAAGCTCGGTTGAACCTCATGGCAATCCCGGTCGCGGCCAAGGCCTTCAAGCACATCGCCGCCGCGAGCAGGGCGCTCGGGGAGTCGACGCTGCCGTTCGCGACGCGGGAACTGGTCAACCTCCGCGCCAGCCAGATCAACGGCTGCGCCGGATGCATCGACATGCACACCAAGGAACTCGCGCACGCCGGGGAGAGCGCGGTGCGCATCAACCTGGTCGCTGCCTGGCGCGAGGCCAAGGTCTTCAGCGAGGCCGAGCGCGCCGCCCTGGAGCTGACCGAGGAGGGCACGCGCCTCGCGGACGCGGCCGGCGGCGTCTCGGACGAGGTGTGGGCCAACGCCGCCAAGCACTACGACGAGGACCAGCTCGCCGCCTTGGTGACCCAGATCGCCGTCATCAACGCCTTCAACCGCGGAAACGTCATCACCCAGCAGCCCGCCGGCGACTACGAGGTCGGCCAATACCACTGACGGGACGGCCGCGGCCCTGGAGAACGCCTGAGCCCCCGCACCAGAACCATCTGGTGCGGGGGCTCTTCCGTAGGCCCTGTGGGACTCGAACCCACAACCAATGGATTAAAAGTCCACTGCTCTGCCAATTGAGCTAAGGGCCCAGGCGATGTTGCCTCCCCGAGCATAGCCGGACGCGGCCGTCTCTCCGATCGGGTATCGGTGGACACGGCCGCGTCAGGGGGGTGACAGGGCGGGAACGTCAGGGATCGACCGGTTCGGGTGCGCCCTTGCGGGCCGCCTCGCGGGCGCGGGTGCGTTCGTGGTCGGGGTTGAGGAACCACTTCCGGGCCGAGGCCAGCCACCAGATCGCCGCGAAGCCGAGGACGACCAGGACGGCGACCGGGGCGTAGTTGAAGGTCTCCCACGTGACGGGGGAGACCTGGGGCAGCATGAACAGCACCGTGATCACGCCGACCCACGCCACCGACACCACACCGATCGCCTTCGACCAGCGGCCCAGATGCCAGGGCCCGCGCTGGAAGCCGTCACCCTTTCGCACCCGCAGCAGCGTCGGGATGACGTACGCGATGTAGAGGCCGATGACGGCGATGGACGTGACAGCCGCGTAAGCCGTGACATTGATCAGGTAGGGGAGACCGAGCACCAGGGCTCCGCCCGCCGCCAGCCACACGGCCGCCACCGGCGTACGGGTGCGCGGACTCACCGTGTGCCACACGTGCGAGAAGGGCAGCGCCCCGTCGCGTGAAAACGCGTAGATCATGCGGCTGTTGGCCGTCACCGACGCCATTCCGCAGAACAGCTGCGCGCCGATCACGATCAGCAGGAGCAGCTTGCCCGCCGTCGCGCCCAGTGCGTCGAGCAGGATCTGCGCGGGCGGGGCGCCGGTCGGGGAGTTGAGGGCACCGTCGTAGGACTGGATCGCGAAGGTGAAGCCGAGCAGGAGGACGAATCCGGCGATCCATGACGTCCAGATGGACTGCACGATGCCCTTCGGGCCCGCCGTCGACGCGTCGTGCGTCTCCTCCGTCATGTGGGCCGAGGCGTCGTAGCCCGTGAAGGTGTACTGGGCCATCAGCAGGCCCAGCAGCACCACGTACACCCCGCTGCCCCAGCCGGTGTTGTTCACGAACTCGCCGAAGACGAAGGACGCCGACTGGTGCTTGTCCGGTACGAAGGTCAGCGCGCCGACGATCACGGCGACCCCCAGCACGTGCCACCACACGCTCACGCTGTTCAGGAGGGCGACGATCCGTACGCCGAACGTGTTCAGCAGGCCGTGCAGCAGGAGGATCGCCGCGAAGAGCAGGACCGTACGGCCCGGTGTCACCTCGAAGTCGAACTGCAGGTTCAGGTACGCACCGAGGAAGGACGCAGCCCCGAAGTCGATGCCCGCGGTCACCGCGACCTGGCCCAGCACGTTGAACCAGCCCGTGAACCACGCCCACGCGGCGGCCGAACGCGGGGGCGCGAGCCGGTGCGCCCAGAAGTACAGGCCCGCCGACGTCGGGTACGCCGAACAGATCTCGGCCATCGACAGGCCGACGAAGAGGGTCATCAGGCCTACGGCCACCCAACCCCAGGTGATCACGGCCGGGCCGCCCGTGTTCATACCGAAGAGGTACAGCGTCAGGCAGCCCGACAGGACCGAGATGATCGTGAAGGAGACCGCGTAGTTGGAGAACGCCGACATGCGGCGGGCAAGGACCTGCGTGTAGCCGAGCTGGGCAAGCCGTTCTTCGTCGGAGAGGCCCGACTGCCCACTCGCTATGGCGTCATCTGTCATGCCCCCAGCGATTCCCACACTGGTGCCGTGACACACGTCACAACTTGGCTAGAAAAGGCCCTTGTAGCCCTGCCACCCGGTAGCGATCTTCACCCGGGACCCGAACGTGCCCGTCCCGGTGCCCGGGATC
Source organism: Streptomyces sp. HUAS ZL42 (assembly GCF_040782645.1). Lineage (GTDB taxonomy): Bacteria > Actinomycetota > Actinomycetes > Streptomycetales > Streptomycetaceae > Streptomyces. The sequence goes on along the minus strand of NZ_CP160403.1, from coordinate 5,099,411 downwards.
CGGTACAGCACACCCGCGGTGTCCCGCGCCACCAGGTCGGCCTTCCCGTCCCCGGTGATGTCCCCGACACCCACGACCACGTTGTACGAACCGCCCCAGTTGGCGAACAGCCTCACCCGCCCGGAGAACGTGCCCTTGCCCGTCCCGAGATACCGGTAAAGGTTGTTCGACTTGTCCTGCGCCAGCAGATCACCGACACCGTCACCGTTCAGATCACCGACGCCGACGACCTTCTTGTAGGCCTTCCAGTTGTCGTAGAGCTTCACGCGCGCGGCCAGCGTGCCCGTGCTGGTGCCCTTGTACAGGTACACCGCGCCGGTCGACGGGTTGCGGGCGATCAGGTCCGGGCGACCGTCCTTGGTCACATCGCCGGGCGACGTCAGGACGTCGTACTGGTTCCAGCCGGGGCCGAGCGTCGTGTACGGCGTCGACGGCTTCAGCGCCGCCCCGCAGGACGGCTTGTACAGGCGCAGGACACCGCTGCTCAGCCGGACCAGGACGTCGTTGCAGCGGTCACCGCTCAGATCCCCGATGGGCACCGCCCTGATCGTCGTGGGCCAACCGGTGCCGGTGACCTTCCCGGAGAACGTGCCCTTGCCGGTGCCCTGCTGGTAGGTCAGGGCGCCCGAGGAGTTGAGGGTGAGGAGGTCGCCGACGCCGTCCGGGAGCGACGCGGGACCCACGTAGTCGTGGAACACAGCGCTGCCTCTGACCAGTCGGACCGTGCCCCGCACCTCCAGCGGAGCGCCGACGCCGTCCGCGGGAGTGACCGTGAGCGTCCAGTCGTACGTGCCGTTGGGGAGGACCGTGATGCCGTTGACGCCGTCCCACCCGACCTTCAGCTCGCCCCGCACGCCGCCGCCGTCCATGCCGTCGACGAACTTGCCGGTCGCCTTGTCCCGCACGGTCAACCGCCAGCTCGCCGCCGGCTTCGACAGCAGTACGGTCGTGAGGTTGCCGGGCTGCGTCACGTCGATCCCCGGCACGCTCTGCGCCGGCTCCAGCAGCCCCAGCTGCTGCTGCGGCACACCGGACGGGACGAGGTGCACGCGCTCCCGGCCGTCGACGTAGGCGGCATTGGCCCCGGACTCGTCGACCGTCCAGCGCACGTCCCGCTGCGAGACCCCGGTGTCGGGCAGATCGCCGATCACCCGGCTCGCAGCCGTGCCGTCCGCGACCGTCGTCAGCGTCAGCTTCCCGGCCTGCTTGTCGTGCGTGACGACGTACCCGTCGCCGAGCTTGGCCTCGTCGGCCGGGACGGGCACGGACTTCTTCGCCGTACGGTCGTAGACCCCGGCCTTGTCGCCGCAGTTCCAGTAGAGCCAGCGGCCCAGCGCCTGGAGCTCCGTGGGCGTGCAGTCGGCGTCGGTGGTGAGGGTCTCGGTGGTCTTCTTCGTCGTCAGGTTGTACGCGGTGACGGTGCCAGGAGCCGCGCCCGCGGTCCACAGGACGTCGCCGGAGAGGGCAGCCGGGCCAGGCGTGCGGGTGACAACCGCGCCGCCGTTGCCGATCTTGTAGACGTACTGCTCGGCGGGCGTCGTGTAGACCACGTACGCGCCGGAGACGTCGGTGATCCGTCCACCGGCCGGGACGGCGCTCTCCCAATAGTCGTAGTCACCGGGCCCGTTGGTCCTGAGCCAGTCGTACTGGCCCGACCCGCGCTCCAGCCAGGCGGCCCGCCCGTCGGCCGTACCGAACAGTTGGGAGCACCCGACGTCCGTCACCGGGCACGAGGCCAGGAACGTTTCCCTCCCGTCGTACGACGAGCGCTCCCCGAACGTCGGCGTCCCCGTCGCGGCGACGGTCCGCCCGTAGGTGTCGCGGTATCCGGCGTAACTGGGATCGGCGACGACGAGCTTCCCCTGGTCCAGGGCGAGCCCCTGGATCTTGTACGGCGGTTTGGGCAGCGCCTTGACCTGGGTGACGAGCGGGCTGCCGTCGGGGCCCGGCTGGATGCGCTGGACGCCCCAGTCGTCCTCGGCGGCGGCGGTGCGGCCGACGGCCACGGCGCTGCCGTCGGAGACGGCGGAGGTGTGGACGTTCGACGCGGGCATCAGGGTCGTCGAGGGACCACTCGCGATGGGCTTGGCGATCACTGCCGTGCCGGGCCGGGTGACCAGCCAGTCGCCGACCACAGCGAGGTCCTGCGCCGGGTTCGTGCCGCCGCCGTCCAGCGTGACCTCGACCGGGGCGGCGGACAGGTCGGAGCGGGAGAAGACCTGGACGGCCGCTTCGCTGAGGTTGAAGAGGACCACGTGGTCGCCGGTGACCTGAGCATTCTTGTAGACCTTGGAGCCCGGCGGCGTCCAGCTCTGTACCTGTCCCGTCCTGCGGTCGACCATGACCGACAGATACGTGCCACCACCCGGCCGTCCAGCACTGAACAACAGCCCGTCGGCGTCACCGCCCTTGGGCTGCCCGAGGATGTACCCCTCGGGCAGCCCGGTCACCTGTACGTCACGCGTGCTGCCGTCGGCCTCAGGGAACAGCAGGTGCATGTCCCGCTGGATCGTCGTCCCGCTCTCGTCCTTCACCTGCCGGTAGGCGACAGCCAGGTCGCCGTAGGCGGTGAGCAGGGTCAGGCCCTCGGGGGTCCGGACGGTGCGTGTGGTGCCGTCGGCCGCGTTCCACAGATCGACCCGGCCGTCGGCGTAGCGATACGCGAGAACGTCACCACCGGTCGTGTAGTAGGTGGTGAATCCCGTCGGATGGACGACCTTGACGGATGTGCCGTCCGCGTACCGCGTCCAGACCAGCCCGGATCCCTCCAGGCTGTGGAACACGCCCTGGGAACCGGCGCCGTCGTGCCCGGAGTACGTGGACCCGCCGTAGAGCGCGCCCGAGGTGTACGTACTGCGCAACGCCGCCGGCACAACCGTCTCCTGCGGCACGTCGGCGACCGCGGTCGACGGCAGCAGCGGGCCCAGCCCGGCCGCCAGTACCGCCGAGGCGGCTACCAAACGCAGACGTACGAAGCCATGACGAGCCAAGGAACCCTCCCCGAAGCCGTTCACCAGTGCCCCTGGCCCCCCGGCCATCGCATCCGTCTCACAAGTCGACTGATCTTACAGTCACTTCACAGAATCATCGGAGAGCGTTTTCTGACCGGTGTGCAGCGACGAGACCGGACACGACTCAGCGCCGTGACCCCGCAGTGGGGGTCACGGCGCTCAGTGTTCAGTCACCTCGGGCGACGGGCCGTCAGCCGTTGCGCTTCCAGCGCGGCTTGTCCTCGCGGCGGCCGCCGCCGAAGGAGCCGTTGCCGCGGTGGTCGTCGCGGCGGCCGTACGGGCGCTCGTGGCCGCCGGAACGGAAGCCCGGGCGGTCGTCGCGGCGGTCGCGGTTGAAGGGGCGGTCGCTGCCACGGTGGCCGGCACGGTCGTCCCGGCGGAAACCGCCCCGGTCGTCACGGCGGTCGTGGGAACGGCCGCCACGCTCGTCACGGTTGAAGCCACGCTCGCGGTCGGCCGGACGGCGGTCGTCACGACGGTCGTCGCGGCGGAAGCCACCACGGTCGTCACGACGCTCGAACGAACGGCGGTCGCCGTCCCGGCGCTCGAAGCCGCGGGCGCGGTCGCGGTCGGCCGGACGGCGGTCGTCACGACGGTCGTCGCGGCGGAAGCCGCCACGGTCGTCGCGGCGCTCGAACGAACGGCGGTCGTTGTCCCGGTCGCGGTTGAACCCGCCCCGGTCGTCGCGGCGGAAGCCACCCCGGTCGTCACGACGCTCGAAACCACGGTCACGGTCACGGTCGAAGGGGCGCCCGCCCCGGTCGTCGCGGCGCTCCCGACGCTCCGTACGCTCCACCCGCTCGACGTCCTGCGCGGCCCGCTGCTCCGGCACGGAGACCTCGGCCTCGACCCGCGTCTCCGCGGACTCGGCGGACTTGGTGGACTCCACCGTCTCGACCGACTCCGTCTGCGCCTGCGCAACCGCGGCCTCCGGGTCCTCACCACGCTCGCGCGCGACCCTGGCGACCAGCCGGTCCGCCTCCTCGCGCAGCTCGGTGGCACGCCGCTGTGCGCGCTCCAGTTGCTTGGTGAGGTGGGCGACCTCGCGCTCGGCCTGCTGGGCGGCGTTGCCCACGGACTCGGCCTGGACCTCGGTCATGGACCGGGCGCCGGTGATCTCGGCGACCTCCGGGTCGAACGCGGCGCTGCTCTGGATGATGTGGCGTGCGGCGTCGACGCCGGCGTCCTCCATCAGGCGGAAGATCGTGCGGCGCTGGTGCGGGAGGGACAGGGACACGACCGTGCCGGTGCGGCCCGCGCGCGCCGTACGGCCCGCCCGGTGCAGATAGTCCTTGTGGTCGCCGGCCGGGTCCACGTTCAGGACCAGGTCGATGCCGTCCACGTGGATACCGCGGGCGGCGACGTCCGTCGCGACCAGGACGTTGACGTACCCGTCCTTGAAGTCCGCCAGCGTCCGCGTCCGCGCGCCCTGGGTCATGCCGCCGTGCAGCGCGTCGGCCTTCACGCCCGCGTCGCGCAGCTGCTCGGCGACGCGGTCGGCGCCCAGCTGGGTGCGGACGAAGATGATGGTGCGGCCCTTGCGGGAGGCGATCGCGGCCGTGACCGGCGCCTTGTCCTTGGGCTTCACGATGAGGATGTGGTGGGACATCGTCGTGACGGCGCCCTGGGCGGCGTCGACCTCGTGCGAGACGGGCTCGTCGAGGTACCGGTCGACGAGGGTCTTGATCTCGTTCTCCATCGTCGCGGAGAAGAGCATGCGCTGGCCGCCCGCCGGGACCTGGTCGAGCAGCTCCGTCACCTCGGGCAGGAAGCCCAGGTCGGACATCTGGTCGGCCTCGTCGAGGACGGCGATCTGCACGTTCTCCAGGGAGCAGGCGCCGCGGTTGATGATGTCGCGGAGGCGGCCGGGGGTGGCGACGAGGATGTCGACGCCGCGCTCGAGGGCGTAGATCTGGTTGCCCATGGAGGTACCGCCGCAGACGACCTTCATCTTCAGGCCGAGGACGTCGCCGTACGGCTGCAGCGCGTCGGCGACCTGCATGGCGAGCTCACGGGTCGGCGTGAGGATCACGGCGCGCGGCTTGTGCTTCTCGGTGCGACCGCCGGCCAGCGTGGCCAGGGTCGGCAGACCGAAGGAGAGGGTCTTGCCGGAGCCGGTGCGGCCACGGCCGAGGACGTCCTTTCCGGCCAGGGCGTCCGGAATGGTCGCGGCCTGGATCGGGAAGGGGACCGTCACGCCGTTCTGCGCGAGCTTGCGCACGACGCCCTCGGGGAGACCGAGGTCCGCGAAGGTGACCTCGGGGGTCTCCTCGACGGAGTCGTTCTCGCCGTTCTCGGGCACGACGACGTGATCAGTACTGGAAATGGACATGCGTATGCGAAACCTTCCGGAGTCTCGTCGGCACGCGCCCGTCAACTCCGTGATTCGCAATACGACCGCCTCTATGCGGTCCGCCACGGCAAGGGAGAGTACGCGCCACACGGCGCGCTCTGCGGTGGCGCCGGGCAAATGGGATCAAACGATCTACCACCATACGCACCCTGCACCCCTCGAAGCAAATTGAGCCCATAGCCGCAGGTCACGGCCCGTGGGTTGCCGAGGCGCCGAGGCGCCGACCGCTCATACCGACAGGGCCAACAGCTCAAGCGATCCGGGGCCCGCCTCACTCAAGCCGCCGCCCCCGCCTCCGGAGCCGGCTCCCGTTGCACCAGTTGCGGAGAGGTGTCCTCGTGCGCGGAGGACGACGGCTCCGCGGCCGTCGGCTCCGGGGTGGCGGACGTCGGCTGTTCGGTCGGGGTGGGGTCCGGCTCGGTGGCTCCCGGGGGCGGCGCCGGCGGCTCGTTGGTCGGCTCCGGCGCACCCGGGACGGTCCGGCCCGGCACCACCCCGGCCGGCGCCCTCCCGCTCACGCCCGCCGAGGGCAGGGCGGAGGGGGAGGCGGACTCCCCGTCCTTCCCCTTGCCGTGCTTTCCGTCGCCGTGCTCTCCCCGGCCCGCCGCCCCGCCGAACCCGGCGCCTCCACCGGACACCGCCGAGCCCCCGTCCGGCGCCGCCGCGCCCGGCCGCCCCGCCGACTGCGAGGGCCCGGCCCCGTTGCCGTCGCCGTCCCCCACGCTCATGCAGCCGGCGGCAGCGGCGACGGCCATGACCATGGCGGCCAGACGAACGGGTACGTACAAGGTGCGCACGGAGCCACCTCCGGGGGCGGGTGAGCGAGTCAACATGCTCAACTCCCGCCGCCCGCAAGAGGACACGCGGCCCGTTCGACGGGAATCAGCCGTATCCGAGTGCGTGCAGCCGCGCGTCGTCGATCCCGAAGTGATGGGCGATCTCGTGCACCACCGTCACCTCGGTCTCCGCGACCACGTCCTCACGCGTCTCGCACATCCGCAGCGTGGGACCGCGGTAGATCGTGATGCGGTCGGGCAGTACTCCGGCGTACCACTCGCCACGATCGGTGAGCGGAGTCCCCTCGTACAGCCCGAGCAGCTCGGGATCGTCCGTCGGGGGCTCGTCCTCGACGAACACCGCGACGTTGTCCATCAGCCGTGTCAACTCCGACGGAATCCGGTCCAGCGCCTCGGCGACCAGTTCCTCGAACTCCTCGCGCGTCATCTCCAGCACAGGCCCATTCTCCGGTACGGGCCGCCCGGAGGAGAGTCGCCGACGCCCGGCATATCGACCCACTCATTTGGGCATACGGGACCAATGGTCCGCGTCCGCGTCCCCGCTGCCGTCCTGAACGTCCTGAACCGGACACGCAGAGCCCCGCGCGCCCTGACCCCGCGCCGCCGCCCCCAGCCGACCCTCGAACTCGTCCACCAGCCCCACCCCCTGGCCCGCGCGTGCGGCATGTTCGCCGTCGTCCTGCTCGGCGCCTGGCTCGGCCTGCTGGTCGTCGGGAACGTACGAACCCCCGTCGGCCCCATGGACACGACGATGACCCTGCGCCCCTCCCTCACCGGCGGCACGAAGATCAACGTCTCGCCCCTCGGCGCCCTGCAACTGGACAGCCACATCGCCCCCGTCCGCCTGGACGTCAACGTCGACCAACTCGACCCGGTCCGTTCCCAGGCCCTCGTCGACCACCCCGAACGCCTCTCCGGCCTCCAGGACGAGGTCGCCCGCGACGTGGAACACGGCACCTTCGACCTCGCCGTCCGCTCCTGCGTGGCAGTGATAACGGGCGCGACGGCTCTCGGCCTGGCCGTCTACCGCCGCCCACGACGCGCCCTGGCCGCGGGCGGCCTCGCCCTCGCCCTGCTCACCGCCTCCGGAGCGACGGCGTACGCCACCTGGAACCCGAAGTCGGTCCTGGAGCCGCGCTTCTCGGGCCTGCTCTCCTCGGCCCCGTCCCTCGTCGGCAACGCCCGCAACATCGTCACCGAATTCGACGTCTACCAGAAGGAGTTGGCACGCCTGGTGACGAACGTGACAAAGCTGTACGACGTCACCTCCACGCTCCCCACCTACCAGCCGGACCCGACGACCATCCGCGTCCTGCACGTCTCGGACATCCACCTCAACCCGGCGAGCTGGAAGATCATCGCGTCGCTGGTGGAGCAGTACGAGGTCAACGTGATCGTCGACTCCGGCGACACGATGGACCACGGCACGGCGGCGGAGAACGGGTTCCTTGATCCGATCCAGGACCTCGGAGCCCCGTACGTCTGGGTCAGGGGCAACCACGACTCGAGGGTCACCCAGCGCTACCTGGAGCGCATGAAGAACGTGCACGTCCTCGACGACGGCCGGGCGCAGACGATCGCGGGACTGCGCTTCGCGGGCATCGGCGACCCGCAGTTCACGCCCGACCGCTCGACCACCCCGGGCGCCGAGGAGTCGGAGGAGGCGGCGGGCGCCCGCCTGGCCGCGGCCCTGCGCGAGCAGCGCGCCGCGGGCACGCCGGTGGACGTGGCCATCGCCCACGAGCCCTCCGCCGCGCGGGAGACGGACGGCGAGGTGCCGATGGTCCTGGCGGGCCACCTGCACCACGCGGAGATGGAGGTCATGGAGAAGGGCACACGCCTGCGTTTGGAGGGATCGACGGGCGGCAGCGGCCTGCGGGCCGTGGAAGGCAAGTACCCCGACCCGATCGAGGCGTCGATCCTCTACTTCGACCGCGACACCCGCCGCCTCCAGGCCTGGGACGAGATCAAACTGGGCGGCCTGGGTCTGACGACGGCGGAGGTGAGCCGCCACCTCCCGGAGGAGAACCAACCGGGAGCGAGCCCGTCCCCCACCCCCGCCCCGACCCCTTCCCCCAGCCCTCCCTCCCGCACGGCCGGCACCCCGTCCCCCAGCACCCCGTAAACCGTTTTGGCGATACCTCCCGCCATCCCATATGCTTCTCACGTCCCCGACGCGCTGAGAAGCGCCCAGGCGGGCCGATAGCCCTCATCGTCTAGCGGCCTAGGACGCCGCCCTTTCAAGGCGGTAGCACGGGTTCGAATCCCGTTGGGGGCACGCAAGAACATGTGCGACACTGTCGTACACATCGCTTGGTCCTGTGGAGCAGTTTGGAGTGCTCGCCACCCTGTCAAGGTGGAGGCCGCGGGTTCAAATCCCGTCAGGACCGCTGAGGCTCTCCGGAGCCTCGTGGCTGGGTAGCTCAGTTGGTACGAGCGTCCGCCTGAAAAGCGGAAGGTCGCCGGTTCGACCCCGGCCCCAGCCACCGCAGCCCACCAGGGCAGAAACGGCCCGACCGAAGATCTTCGGTCGGGCCGTTCTCGTGTCGGTACCCCAACAGGCACTCAGACTAGTTCTGTCCTGGCGGGGCGTGGCCCGCCGGGTTCTGGTTCTCGGTGTCCTGCGTGATCCGTGGACGCGCGCGGATCACAGATGCGCCGTGCTTGTTTCGGTCGCAGTAACCGTCAAGACAAAACCGCTAATCCTGTACTAAAAGGTGAACAACAGTTCCGCTTGGCAGCGCCTCGCTGCGGCGCTACGTTCTGGCTGGTCGATGAAGGGCCGAAGGCCCACAGGGCGGGGGAAGCGGGGGACGATGAGCCGGGACGACGCCGGGGCCATTCGGGATGCCGAGCTGGAGAAGGACCGGGCGCGGTACGGGCTGCTCGCCGTGATCATCAGCAATCTCGCGATCTCCGGCGTCGCGATCTTCGGGGTCTGGCGGCTGGACGGCGACAAGGCGGTGATCGTCGGCGTGCTGACCGCCGCGTTCACCGCGGTGAGCAGCATGACCACCGCCTACCTGGGCATCAAGGCCGTCTCCAACACCGCGAAGTCGATAGCCCTGGGCAGCAGCGCGAACAGGCGGCGCGAGCAGGCGGCACCGACGACACCTCCGGCTCAGCGGAGTCAGTGAGTCGCCCTCCGGCCGCGGGCGAATCAGCCGCCCAAACGCCGGGGCAAAAGCGTTCGCCACGGATTTCCGTGGGATGAGATCCTGGACCGCGTATGTCTACGCATCCTGCCTCCGCCCTCGGCACCCTCGCCCCCCGCCTGACCGAGCTCTCCCTGCGCGACGCGCACCGACTCGGCCGGCGGCTCGAGGGCGCGCGCAAGATCCGTAAGCCGGAGGCCCGCGCCGCCGTCCTCGCCGAGATCGACGCCGAGATCGAGAGGGCCGAGGAGCGCATGGGCGAACGGCGCGGACGCGTGCCCGCCGTCAAGTACCCCGAGCAGCTCCCCGTCAGCCAGAAGAAGAGCGAGATCGCCGAGGCCATCCGCGATCATCAAGTCGTCATCGTGGCCGGTGAGACCGGCTCCGGCAAGACGACCCAGATCCCCAAGATCTGTCTGGAGCTCGGGCGCGGCGTGCGCGGCATGATCGGGCACACCCAGCCCCGCCGTATCGCCGCCCGTACCGTCGCCGAGCGGGTCGCCGAGGAGCTGAGTACCGCGCTGGGCGAGGCCGTCGGCTGGAAGGTGCGGTTCACCGACCAGGTGAACCCGGACGCCACCTTCATCAAGCTCATGACCGACGGCATCCTGCTCGCCGAGATCCAGACCGACCGCGAGCTGCGCGCCTACGACACGATCATCATCGACGAGGCCCACGAGCGGTCCCTCAACATCGACTTCCTGCTGGGCTATCTCGCCCAGCTGCTCCCGAAGCGGCCCGACCTCAAGGTCGTCATCACCTCCGCGACCATCGACCCCGAGCGCTTCTCCCGGCACTTCGGCGACGCGCCCATCGTCGAGGTCAGCGGCCGTACCTACCCCGTCGAGGTCCGCTACCGCCCTCTTCTCGAAGAGGACTCCGACGACTCCGACCGGGACCAGATCACCGCCATCACGGACGCCGTCGAGGAGCTCATGGCCGAGGGCCAGGGCGACATCCTCGTCTTCCTCTCCGGGGAGAGGGAGATCCGCGACACCGCCGACGCGCTCACCAAGAAGCAGTACACCCGCGCCGGAGGCGCCGATTGGCAGGCCACCGAGGTCCTGCCCCTGTACGCCCGGCTCTCCCACGCCGAGCAGCACCGCGTCTTCCAGCCCCACACCGGCCGCAGGATCGTTCTGGCGACCAACGTCGCCGAGACCTCCCTCACGGTCCCGGGCATCAAGTACGTCATCGATCCCGGCTTCGCCCGGATCAGCCGGTACAGCCACCGCACCAAGGTGCAGCGGCTCCCCATCGAGCCGATCTCCCAGGCCAGCGCCAACCAGCGCAAGGGCCGCTGCGGACGTACCAGCGACGGCATCTGCGTCCGCCTCTACAGCGAGGACGACTTCGTCACACGGCCGGAGTTCACGGACGCGGAGATCCTCCGTACGAACCTGGCGAGCGTCATCCTCCAGATGACCGCCGCGGGCCTCGGCGACATCGAGAAGTTCCCCTTCATCGACCCGCCGGACCACCGCAACATCCGCGACGGCGTCCAGTTGCTGCAGGAGCTCGGGGCGCTCGACCCGGACCAGAAGGACCCCCGCAAACGGCTCACGCAGACCGGCCGCAAGCTGGCCCAGCTGCCCGTCGACCCGCGCCTGGCCCGCATGGTCCTGGAGGCCGACAGGAACGGCTGTGTCCGCGAGGTCATGGTCATAGCGGCCGCGCTCTCCATCCAGGACCCGCGCGAGCGCCCCGCCGACAAGCAGGCCCAGGCCGACCAGCAGCACGCCCGCTTCCGGGACGAGACGAGCGACTTCCTCGCCTACCTCAACCTCTGGCGCTACATCCGCGAGCAGCAGAAGGAGCGCGGCTCGTCGTCCTTCCGCCGGATGTGCAAGCAGGAGTACCTCAACTTCCTGCGCATCCGCGAGTGGCAGGACATCTACACCCAGCTGCGCACGGTCGCGAAGCAGATGGGCATCCATCTCAACGAAGAGGACGCGCCCGCCGACAGCATCCACGTCTCCCTCCTCGCCGGCCTGCTCTCGCACATCGGGATGAAGGACGTGAAGGAGTCGAAGGAGAGCAAGGACTCCGGCGGACGCAGGGACGGCGGCCGAGGCGAGTACCTCGGCGCCCGCAACGCCAAGTTCGCGATCTTCCCCGGCTCGACCCTGTTCAAGAAGCCACCGCGCTTCGTGATGTCCGCCGAACTCGTCGAGACCTCCCGCCTCTGGGCCCGCGTCAACGCGAAGATCGAGCCGGAGTGGGTCGAGCCCCTGGCCGAGCACCTCCTCAAGCGGACGTACAGCGAACCGCACTGGGAGAAGGACCAGGCGGCGGTGGTGGCGTACGAGAAGGTCACGCTGTACGGCGTGCCGATCGTCGCCCAGCGGAAGGTCAACTACGGGCGTATCGACCCGGAGACCAGCCGCGAGCTGTTCATCCGCAACGCGCTCGTCGAGGGCGACTGGCGCACGCACCACAAGTTCTTCGCCGACAACCGCAAGCTCCTCACCGAGGTCGAGGAGCTGGAGCACCGCGCCCGGCGCCGGGACATCCTGGTCGACGACGAGACGCTGTTCGACTTCTACGACGAGAGGGTCCCGGAACACGTGGTGTCCGGCGCCCACTTCGACTCCTGGTGGAAGCGCAAGCGGCACGAGCAGCCGGACTTCCTGGACTTCGAGCGGGAGATGCTCATCCGGGAGTCGGCGGAGGCGGTCACCAAGGCGGACTATCCGGACTCGTGGCGCCAGGGCAACCTCAAGTTCCGTGTGACGTACCAGTTCGAGCCGGGTGCGGACGCGGACGGCGTGACCGTCCACATCCCGCTGCAGGTGCTCAACCAGGTCACCGACGAGGGCTTCGACTGGCAGATCCCGGGGCTGAGGGAGGAACTGGTCACCGAGCTGATCCGCTCCCTCCCGAAGCCGATCAGGCGCAACTACGTGCCCGCTCCCAACTACGCGAAGGCGTTCCTGGAGAAGGCGGCCCCGCTGCAGGAGCCGCTCACCACGACCATGGCCCGCGAGCTGAAGCGCATGGTGGGCGTCCCGTTCGAGGCGTCCGACTTCGACTGGGCCAAGGTCCCCGAACATCTGCGCGTCACCTTCCGGATCGTCGACGAGCGGCGCCGCAAGCTGGCCGAGGACAAGGACCTGGAGACACTTCGGCTCCAGCTGAAGCCGAGGGCGCGGAAGGCCCTCTCGCAGGCGGCGGCCGCCACCGCCGAGCGGCAGGGCGGTGAGTCCCTGGAACGCAAGGGCCTCACCGACTGGACCATCGGCACGCTCACCCGTGTCTTCGAGACCCGCCGGGCCGGCCAGCCGGTGAAGGCGTACCCGGCGCTGGTCGACGACGGACCGACGGCGAACACCGTTTCCGTACGCCTCTACGACACGGAGGCCGAGCAGGCGGAGGCGATGTGGAAGGGTACGCGGCGGCTCATCCTGCGCAACATCCCGGTGAACCCCGCGAAGTTCGCGTCCGAAAAGCTGACCAACGCTCAGAAGCTGGCGTTGTCGGCGAATCCCCACGGTTCGATCCAGGCTCTGTTCGACGACTGCGCGATGGCGGCGGCGGACCGGCTGATCGCGGACTTCGGGGGACCGGCGTGGGACGAGGAGTCGTACCGGAAGCTGTACGACAAGGTGCGCGCGGAGATCGTCGACACGACGGTCCGTACGGTGGCGCAGGTGCAGCAGGTGCTCGCCGCCTGGCAGGCCTGTGAGCGCCGTCTGAAGGCCGTACGGAGCCCTGCGCTGCTCGCGAACCTCACGGACGTACGCAAGCAGCTGGACGCCCTCGTGAAGCCCGGCTTCGTGACGGAGGCGGGGCTGCGGCGGCTGCCGGACCTGATGCGTTACCTGGTGGCCGCGGACCGGCGTCTGCAGCAAATGCCGGCGAACGTCCAGCGGGACACGACGCGTATGGAGAAGGTCCAGGAGATGCAGGACGAGTACGCGTGGCTGCTCGAGCAGATGCCGCGGGGGCGGCCCGTCCCCTCGTCGGTCCTGGACATCCGCTGGATGATCGAGGAGCTTCGGGTCAGCTACTTCGCCCACGCGCTCGGCACGGCGTACCCCGTCTCCGACAAACGGATCGTGAAGGCGATCGACGCGGCGGTCCCGTGACGGGAGCTGTACGCAGGGTGAGTTCGACCAGGGGCTCACCCTCCTGTACAGTCTCTTCTCGCAGCGCAACGCACGCGGTATCCAATATGCGACTCAGTCGCGGGGGCGCCGCAAAACCTGGTCCTGTGGAGCAGTTTGGAGTGCTCGCCACCCTGTCAAGGTGGAGGCCGCGGGTTCAAATCCCGTCAGGACCGCAGTGAGAAGAAGGGCCCGCACCCGACAAGGGTTGCGGGCCCTTCCCGCGTCGTCTGGAGGCTCCGCCCCCAGACCCCCGGCCCTTCGCCCACCCACCACCCGTCTCGGTCGGACAAGAGGTCACCCGTCAAACGGCCGTTCAGGCCGAAGCAGGGGTCCAGGGCGGCAGCCCCCGGCAACGGTCACCCGACGCCGGACAAGTCGCAGCCGAGGGGACTGAAGCCTCGGCCCCCGGCGAAGCCCACCGCGCCCTTGACGGCGTCACATTCGCCCGGTACCCAGAAATCAGGCCCCGTTCTCCGCAGGGCCCCCTGGAGGTGGCGTATGGCGGCATCGGCTAGGCACGAGACGCGGGCCCTGCTCCGCGCGCATCTGTCGGCCGCGTCGTCCTACGGGCATCTGACCCGCCGCTGCCCGATCTGCCATCACCTGCTGCGGCTGGCGATGGACTCGGCGGGACCGCGGGCGTCCGAGGTCTGCGACGAGGCCCTCGATGACGAAAGCCCCTCTCCCGCATGACCGTTGTGAAGCCCGCGGTCCTTTTAGCGCACACGCACCGGCACTAACAAGGACTCTGGCATGTGACGGGTGTCACCGCATGAGTTTCTGAAACCGCGGTTCTTACCCATCTCCTACAACTGGTCAATTTTATATGTGCAATTGCACCATCCGGGGAGAGGTGCCCAGGACCGTCCCAAGGGCATCCAGGGCGCATCCACAGGAGATCCGACACCCCTCCCCAGACTCCGACAAGGCCGCTCACGGAGCCCCCTGGCGGACCTGCCACAGACGCACAAAAAAGATCGCGCTGGACTCGGCGGAGTCCAGCGCGATCGACGACGCACCCTGTCGCTTGCCTAGAGAGCTCTAGATCTGTTGGGCGTGGGGCCTGTTGGGGCAGTACCCCGCGTCGCTTGGAGCTAGGGTTCCGGGCGCCTCGGCACGTTGGGGACCTGCCGGTTCGTCCGGTATTCAGTTGTTCAGGCCTCGCTGCGCTGCTGCGGAATGCCCGCGAGCAGTGCGCGGACCTCGGCCTCGCGGTAGCGGCGGTGCCCGCCGAGCGTGCGGATGGAAGTGAGCTTGCCGGCCTTCGCCCACCGCGTGACCGTCTTGGGGTCAACGCGGAACATCGTGGCGACCTCAGCCGGGGTCAGCAGCGGCTCGGCATCAGGGGTGCGAGCGGTCATGAGCGGCCTCCTCGGGAGAACCGAACCTTCTCGGTTCTTTCCTCTAAATTCTGCACCTTGACCCGCGTTGCCCGAAATGGTGGACGCGGGTCGAGTCGGTTATAGGACGAACGGCTTGTCCTCGGCACTACAACTACACCATCTGTCCAGCCGCGTCGGCCAAACTGATGGAATTGCCCCCCAGGTGTTCATCAGCGACGGAAGCCGATGGACCATGCCATAGCGGACAGTCACGCCACTGTGACGATCAGTCACAGGGCGATCAGGAGTCACCAGACCCCCCAAAGCGTGCAATGCTGAGATTCCGCCCACGCTGGAACACAGTTGGGCGGAAGGAGTCCTCCCCGGACTCCTTGTCCTATTTTGACATGAGGGTGGGCAAGGGGCGCAAGGGCCGCGTACGTGCCGTCCATCACCCTTGGGGCAAAAGCCCGGATCAGGGATCTACGTCCCGTCAGTTCCAGGAAGTGGCGTAGACCGTACGCCGATAGCGGCCGTCCCGGCCGTGACGTACGTCACGCACCGCTCTGCCTGTCGCGTGTGTCACACCGTCAGCGCGACGGTTTCTGCGTCAGTTCGCCGACCGCCGGTCCCGTACCGCCCGCCACCGCTCCACAAGCCGCCCGTACGCCTCGCCCGCCGCCGCCCCGTCACCGCTCCGCAGCGCCGCGATGCCCTCGGCCACGTCGGCCGCCGAGTGGTCGCCCTCCAGCTCGCCGGCCGGCAGCGTGTGCACCAGGCCGCCGTAGTCCAGCTCCACCAGGGAGCGCGGGTGGAACTCCTCCAGCCAGCGCCCCACGTCCACCAGGCCGTCGATGAGCGGCCCCTCGTCGATGGCGTCCTTCAGCGCCCGCAGGCCCCGCGCCACCCGGCGGCGCGCCTGCACCATCGGCGTGCGGTAGCGCAGCACGGGAGCCTCGTCGCCCGACCCCTTGTCGTACTCGCGCTCCTCGTCGGCGACCAGCACGAACCAGTTCAGCGGCACCTGCCAGGTCGCGGTGCGGATCCAGGGGCGGGCGTCGGGGTTGCGGGCGAGCCAGCGCTCGTAGTCCTGGGCGGCCTGGCGGCGTACGACCTCGGGCAGGACCGCGTCCAGGACCGGCCTCGGCAGCTCCTCCGCCAGCTCCCCCAGGGCCTGCCAGCCGCGCAGCCGGGTGCGCCAGGGGCACACGCACAGCACCCCGTCCACGTCGAGCACGAAGGCATCGCCGGACTCGTGCACCGGCACCGGGACGGGCGGGGTGGGCAGCAGGTCCGCCAGGGACCGGCGCAGCTCGTCCTGGTAGGAGGGGCGCTCGGGGCGGCGGGCGTAGCGCGCCCAGTGGGTGCGCTCCGGCTCCGGGAAGGCGGCCAGCGGCTCGTACACGCGCAGATAGGTCGCGTACGGAACGATCACCGAGGACACCTTGGGCACGCCTGCTCCCTCCCCCGCGGGCCGACCGGGAAACCTGGGGGAACCCGACCACAGACACGCGGGAAAACTATGCAAATCGTCGCAC
Organism: Streptomyces sp. HUAS ZL42; assembly: GCF_040782645.1. Taxonomy (GTDB): domain Bacteria; phylum Actinomycetota; class Actinomycetes; order Streptomycetales; family Streptomycetaceae; genus Streptomyces. The sequence goes on along the minus strand of NZ_CP160403.1, from coordinate 5,083,126 downwards.
GGACATACTCCGTGAGTGGAAGATCCTGAGCACAGTGCGGCCGGTGGGCACAGACAGGCTCTAGTCTCATGCCAACGGGCCCCGCCACCCGCACGGGAGCCCGTCTCCAACCGCCGCTTTTTTACTTCAGGAGTCACCACCGTGACCGACGTAACCGACGGCGTCCTGCACACCCTGTTCCACTCGGACCAGGGGGGTCATGAGCAAGTCGTGCTCTGCCAGGACCGCTCCAGCGGCCTCAAGGCCGTGATCGCCATCCACTCCACCGCGCTGGGCCCCGCACTCGGCGGGACGCGCTTCTATCCGTACGCGAACGAGGCGGAGGCCGTCGCCGACGCGCTGAACCTCGCGCGCGGGATGTCGTACAAGAACGCCATGGCCGGACTGGACCACGGCGGCGGCAAGGCCGTGATCATCGGTGACCCCGACAAGATCAAGACCGAGGAGCTGCTGCTCGCCTACGGCCGGTTCGTCGCCTCGCTCGGCGGGCGTTACGTGACCGCCTGCGACGTCGGTACGTACGTCGCCGACATGGACGTCGTGGCCCGCGAGTGCCGCTGGACCACCGGGCGCTCCCCCGAGAACGGCGGCGCCGGCGACTCCTCCGTCCTCACCGCCTACGGCGTCTACCAGGGCATGCGGGCCTCCGCCCAGCACCTGTGGGGCGACCCCTCACTGCGCGGCCGCACGGTCGGCATCGCGGGCGTCGGAAAGGTCGGCCACCACCTGGTGGAGCACCTGCGGGCCGAGGGGGCCGAGGTGGTGATCACCGACGTGCGCGAGGAGGCCGTCCAGCGGATCCTCGACCGGCACCCGACGGGTGTGTCCGCCGTCGCCGACACCGATGCGCTGATCCGGGTGGAGGGCCTCGACATCTACGCCCCCTGCGCGCTGGGCGGGGCCCTGGACGACGACACCGTGCCAGTGCTGACCGCCAAGGTGGTCTGCGGCGCGGCCAACAACCAGCTCGCCCACCCGGGCGTGGAGAAGGACCTCGCCGATCGCGGGATCCTCTACGCCCCGGACTACGTGGTGAACGCGGGCGGGGTCATCCAGGTGGCCGACGAGCTGCACGGGTTCGACTTCGAGCGGTGCAAGGCGAAGGCCGCGAAGATCTTCGACACCACGCTGGCCATATTCGCACGTGCGAAGGCAGACGGTATTCCGCCCGCCGCGGCGGCCGACCGGATCGCCGAGCAGCGCATGCACGAGGCGGCCCGGGCGCGCGGTTGGTGACGTTCCGCGGAGGGGCGCCAGGGGTTTGACCGGTACCCGCCGGTGGGCAGTTAGAGAGAACTCTCACTTCCATCGGCGGGTCGCCTGCCAAGAAGTGGTTAAAATCGCGGTTGACCAGCGGGGACAGGGCGCCTCGCAGGTTCTGGGTCCAGGCACGTCATGCGGGCGACGTACCGTATGGGCGTGGGCTCAGGTACCGTGGAAGCCCTACGGACCGGTCTCTCCACGGAGAGCCCGTTCCGGATCATGAACGCGTGTCAAGACTCTGGGGCCGTCGAGCCCCGTCACCGAGGGGGTCGAGCCATGGGGCGCGGCCGGGCCAAGGCCAAGCAGACGAAGGTCGCCCGCCAGCTGAAGTACAACAGCGGCGGGACTGACCTGTCGCGTCTGGCCAGCGAGCTGGGCGCTTCGACTTCGAGCCAGCCTCCGAACGGCGAGCCGTTCGAGGACGACGAAGACGATGACCCGTACGCCCAGTACGCGGATCTCTACAACGATGACGATGAGGACGAGGACGACGAGTCCGGTCCCACGTCACAACGCCGCGGCGCTTGACGATTCAGCAGTGCCCGACCCGGTCCTGAGCGGTTCTCCGCCGGACCGGGTTTTGCGCTGCCTTTGCGCGTCTCAGCCGGCGTAGTCGCTGATCAGTGCCGCGCCCGTCGCGTGGTCGCCCCGGTCCGTGATCTCGCCGGCCACCCAGGCCTCGACCCCGCGGTCCGCCAGCGTCGCGAGTGCCACGTCCGCCGACTCCTCCGGCACGATCGCGATCATGCCGACGCCCATGTTGAGGGTCTTCTCCAGCTCCAGGCGTTCGACCTGTCCCGTCTTCCCGACGAGGTCGAAGACCGGCGCGGGCGTCCAGGTGGAGCGGTCGACTGTCGCGTGCAGTTCGTCGGGGATGACCCGGGCCAGGTTGGCGGCGAGTCCGCCGCCGGTCACGTGGCTGAAGGCGTGCACATCCGTGGTTCGGGTCAGCGCCAGGCAGTCCAGCGAGTAGATCTTGGTCGGCTCCAGCAGCTCCTCGCCGAGGGTGCGGCCGAACTCCTCGATGTGGGCGTCCAGCGCCAGGCCCGCCCGGTTGAGCAGAACGTGGCGGACCAGGGAGTACCCGTTCGAGTGAAGCCCGGACGCGGCCATGGCGATCACGGTGTCACCCTTGCGGATGCGATCCGGGCCGAGCAGCCGGTCGGCCTCCACGACGCCCGTACCGGCGCCGGCCACGTCGAAGTCGTCCTCGCCCAGCAGCCCCGGGTGTTCGGCCGTCTCGCCGCCCACCAGGGCGCAGCCGGCCAGCACGCAGCCCTCCGCGATGCCCTTGACGATGGCGGCCACACGCTCGGGGTGGACCTTGCCGACGCAGATGTAGTCGGTCATGAACAGCGGCTCGGCACCGCACACCACGATGTCGTCCATCACCATGGCGACCAGGTCGTGGCCGATGGTGTCGTAGACGCCCAGCTGACGTGCGATGTCGACCTTCGTGCCGACGCCGTCGGTGGCGGAGGCGAGCAGGGGGCGCTCGTAGCGCTTGAGGGCGGAGGCGTCGAAGAGGCCGGCGAAGCCGCCGAGGCCGCCGAGGACCTCGGGGCGCTGGGTCTTCTTCACCCACTCCTTCATCAGCTCGACGGCGCGGTCGCCCGCTTCGATGTCGACGCCCGCGGCTGCGTAGCTGGCACCAGTTGTCTCAGACATGACGGTGAGAACTTTCGTGTCGTACGGCGGTCTTACGGGCGACGGATCGCGTCGACCGCGGCCGGAGCGGCCGTGCCGGCCGCCAGCTCGGTCTCCAGGAGCTGCTTACCGAGCAGCTCGGGGTCCGGGAGCTCCATCGGGTACTCGCCGTCGAAGCAGGCGCGGCACAGGTTCGGCTTGGCGATGGTGGTCGCCTCGATCATGCCGTCGAGGGAGATGTACGCCAGGGAGTCGGCGCCCAGCGAGGTGCCGATCTCGTCGATCGTCATGCCGTTGGCGATGAGCTCGGCGCGGGTGGCGAAGTCGATGCCGAAGAAGCAGGGCCACTTCACGGGCGGCGAGGAGATCCGGATGTGGACCTCGGCCGCGCCCGCCTCGCGCAGCATGCGGACCAGCGCGCGCTGGGTGTTGCCGCGCACGATCGAGTCGTCGACCACGACCAGGCGCTTGCCCTTGATGACTTCCTTCAGCGGGTTCAGCTTGAGGCGGATGCCGAGCTGCCGGATGGTCTGCGAGGGCTGGATGAACGTGCGGCCGACGTAGGCGTTCTTGACGAGACCCGCGCCGAAGGGGATGCCCGAGGCCTCCGCGTAGCCGATGGCGGCGGGGGTGCCGGACTCCGGAGTCGCTATGACCAGGTCGGCCTCGACCGGGGCCTCCTTGGCGAGGCGGCGGCCCATCTCCACGCGGGAGAGGTAGACGTTGCGCCCGGCGATGTCGGTGTCCGGGCGGGCCAGGTACACGTACTCGAAGACACAGCCCTTGGGCTTCGCGTCCGCGAACCGGGAGGTACGCAGGCCGTTCTCGTCGATCGCCACGAACTCGCCCGGCTCGATCTCGCGGACGAAGCTGGCGCCCGTGATGTCGAGGGCGGCAGTCTCGGAGGCGACGACCCAGCCACGCTCGAGGCGGCCGAGGACCAGTGGGCGGATGCCCTGCGGGTCGCGGGCGGCGTACAGGGTGTGCTCGTCCATGAAGACGAGCGAGAAGGCGCCCTTGACCTGGGGAAGGACCGCGTGAGCGGCCTCCTCGATGGTCAGCGGCTTGCCGTCGGCGTCGACCTGGGCCGCAAGCAGTGCGGTGAGCAGGTCGGTGTCGTTGGTGGCGGCCACCCGGGTCGAGCGCCCGTTGGTGTCCTTCGGGAGGTCGGCGACCATGTCGGCGAGCTGCGCCGTGTTGACCAGGTTGCCGTTGTGGCCGAGCGCGATGGAGCCGTGCGCTGTGGCGCGGAACGTCGGCTGGGCGTTCTCCCACACGGAGGCGCCGGTGGTCGAGTAGCGGGCGTGACCGACCGCGATGTGACCCTGGAGCGAACCGAGCGAGGTCTCGTCGAAGACCTGGGACACCAGGCCCATGTCCTTGAAGACGAGGATCTGGGAGCCGTTGCTGACCGCGATACCCGCGGATTCCTGACCCCGATGCTGGAGGGCGTAGAGCCCGAAGTACGTGAGCTTGGCGACCTCTTCGCCCGGAGCCCAGACACCGAAGACGCCGCAAGCGTCCTGGGGGCCCTTCTCACCGGGGAGCAGGTCGTGGTTGAGTCGTCCGTCACCACGTGGCACGGCACCGAGTGTAGGCGAGATCGACCACTGGTCCGAATTGGGGATACGCGACCGTAATGGATCACTCGTCGGCGACGGCGTGCAGGCTGTCGCCGTTTTCGCTGGTCAGAGCGAGAGTGTCCTGATCCACTCGATAACTGAGCGTGCTGTTGAACAGGGTCAGCAGGCTCCGTTCGGTGGTCATGAGTGAGGTGTCGCACATCATTCGGGTGGTGGATGGGCTGCCCAGGGTGATATGTCCGTCGCTCACGGTGGCCCTGGCGTTGACGTGATTGCAGCCGAGCCTGCCGCCGACCTTGCCGGTCTTGTCGTCGAAGGTGAGATACGCGTCGCCTTCGACGCGCTGCGCCCTGCCGTCCACGGTGACGCTGTCGATGTTCCACTGCACGCCGGTGACGGGTCGCTCGGGTGCGACGGACCCGCTGCCGCCGGCCTGTTCGCTGCCGCAGGCCACCGCGAGCGGGACGAGGGCCGCGACGGCCGTCAGGATCCTGCCTTGCCTGTGCCTGTACATGTCGTTTCGACGGGGCACACGGGGTGTCCGGTTCCCTTTACGACATCAGCGGCAGCAACCCGCCCAGGTCCGCCCGCTCCCCGCTCGCGCTGACCTCGGCCGCCTCGACCGCGTCCTGCCACGCCACCCGCCCGGTGGCGAGCCGGATCCAGGTCAGCGGGTCGGTCTCGACGACGTTGGGCGGGGTGCCCCGGGTGTGCCGGGGGCCCTCGACGCACTGCACGACGGCGTACGGCGGGATCCGCACCTCGGTGGAGCCGCCGGGCGCCCTGGCGGCGAGCGCGTCGGCGAGGAGGCGGGTGCAGGCGGCGAGGGCCTGGCGGTCGTACGGGACGTCCAGGCCCGGGACGGCGGCGTTGAGGTCGTCGGTGTGGACGACGAGTTCGACGGTGCGGGTGACGAGGTAGTCGTCGAGGCGCATGGCTCCGGTGCGGGCGGCGAGCAGGCGGGTGCCGGGGGCGGTGGCGAGACGCTCGGTGAGGCGCTGCTCGGTGCGGGCGTAGAGCGCGTCGAGGTCGGGGTTGGCCGCGGCCAGCTCACGCGTGCCGCCGGCGATGTCGCCGGCCCGTGCGGCGGTGGCGAAGGGCCAGTCGAGGAGGGTGAGTTCCGCCTTCGGCGGCTCGTCCCGGTCGATGTTGCGGCTGACCGTCTCCACGGCCATGGTCACGTGCGCGGCGAGGTCACGGACGGTCCAGTCGCCCAGGCGCGTGGGCAGGGCGAGTTGCTCGGGGGTGAGCGTGCGTACGGCGTCCCGGACGTTCCCGAACTGGGCGAGAACCGCGGCGCGGATCTTGGCGGGGTCGTACGTACGGGTGCGTTTCTTCGCCGGGGGCATGACGGTGAGCCTATTGGCTTCTCGCTGGGGGGCGTTGTGGCCCGGGCGGTCACCCGAGCAAGGCCCCGCCCGTCGGAACGGGCGGGGCCTTCACCGTCGTACGGATGCCGTGCGTCAGACGAGGAGTGCCGGGATGGTCTCCTCGTGGGCCTTGCGCAGCTCCGCCAGGGAGAGCGCGAACTCGCCCTGGATGTCCACCGCGTCACCGTCCACCACACCGATGCGGGTGGCCGGCAGACCCCGTGCCCCGCACATGTCGTTGAAGCGGACCTCCTCGGAGCGCGGCACGGCGACGATCGCGCGTCCCGCCGACTCCGAGAAGAGGAAGGTGAAGGCGTCGAGCCCGTCCGGTACGACCAGACGCGCGCCCTTGCCGCCCAGCAGGGCGGATTCGACGACCGCCTGGACGAGGCCGCCGTCGGACAGGTCGTGCGCCGAGTCGATCATGCCGTCGCGGGAGGCCGAGATCAGGATCTCGGCGAGCAGCCGCTCGCGCTCCAGGTCGACCTCCGGCGGCAGGCCGCCGAGGTGGTCGTGGACGACCTGCGACCAGGCCGAACCGCCGAACTCCTCACGCGTGTCGCCGAGGAGGTACAGCAGCTGGCCCTCCTCCTGGAAGGCGACGGGCGTGCGGCGCGCGACGTCGTCGATCACGCCGAGGACCGCCACCACCGGCGTGGGGTGGATGGCCGCCTCGCCGGTCTGGTTGTACAGGGAGACGTTGCCGCCGGTCACCGGCGTGCCGAGCTGCTGACAGGCGTCGGCGAGACCACGGACGGCCTCCGCGAACTGCCACATCACCGCCGGGTCCTCGGGCGAGCCGAAGTTCAGGCAGTCGGAGACGGCGAGCGGCTTGGCGCCGGTCGTGGCGACGTTGCGGTACGCCTCGGCGAGGGCCAGCTGCGCGCCCGCGTACGGGTCGAGCTTGGCGTACCTGCCGTTGCCGTCGGTCGCGATCGCCACGCCGAGGCCCGTGGCCTCGTCGACGCGGATCATGCCGGAGTCCTCGGGCTGGGCGAGGACCGTGTTGCCCTGCACGAAGTGGTCGTACTGCGACGTGATCCACTTCTTGGAGGCCTGGTTGGGAGAGGCCACCAGCTTCAGGACCTGGCCCTTCAGCTCCTCGGAGCTCTGCGGCCGCGGCAGCTTCTTCGCGTCGTCGGCCTGCAGCTCGTCCTGCCAGGACGGGCGGGCGTACGGACGCTCGTACACCGGGCCCTCGTGCGCCACGGTCCGCGGGTCGACGTCGACGATCTTGCCGCCGTGCCAGTAGATCTCGAGGCGGTCGCCGTCGGTCACCTCACCGATGACGGTGGCGATGACGTCCCACTTCGCGCAGATCTCCAGGAAGCGGTCGACCTTCTCCGGCTCGACGACCGCGCACATGCGTTCCTGCGACTCGCTCATGAGGATCTCCTCGGGCGAGAGCGTCGAGTCGCGCAGGGGGACGTCGTCCAGCGTCACGCGCATGCCGCCGGAGCCGTTGGAGGCGAGTTCGGAGGTGGCGCAGGACAGGCCGGCCGCGCCGAGGTCCTGGATGCCGACGACCAGCTTCTCCTTGAACGCCTCCAGGGTGCACTCGATGAGGAGCTTCTCCTGGAACGGGTCGCCGACCTGCACGGCGGGGCGCTTGGAGGGCTTGGCGTCGTCGAATGTCTCGGAGGCGAGGATCGAAGCGCCACCGATGCCGTCGCCGCCGGTCCGGGCCCCGTACAGGATGACCTTGTTGCCCGCGCCGGACGCCTTCGCGAGGTGGATGTCCTCGTGCCGCATGACGCCGATGGCACCGGCGTTGACCAGCGGGTTGCCCTGGTAGCAGGCGTCGAAGACGACCTCGCCGCCGATGTTGGGCAGGCCCAGGCAGTTGCCGTAGCCGCCGATGCCGGCGACGACACCCGGCAGGACGCGCTTGGTGTCGGGGTGGTCGGCCGCACCGAAGCGCAGCGGGTCGACCACGGCCACCGGGCGCGCGCCCATCGCGATGATGTCGCGCACGATGCCGCCGACGCCGGTCGCGGCGCCCTGGTAGGGCTCCACGTACGAAGGGTGGTTGTGCGACTCGACCTTGAAGGTGACCGCGTAGCCCTGGCCGACGTCGACGACACCGGCGTTCTCGCCGATGCCCACGAGCAGGGCGTCGGACTGAGGGGCCTTCTCGCCGAACTGGCGCAGGTGGACCTTGCTGCTCTTGTACGAGCAGTGCTCGGACCACATGACCGAGTACATGGCGAGCTCGGCGCCGGTCGGTCGGCGCCCCAGGATCTCGACGATCCGCTCGTACTCGTCCTTCTTCAGGCCGAGTTCGGCCCAGGGCAGCTCGACGTCGGGGGTCGCGGCCGCGTGCTCGACCGTGTCCAGAGGCGTCCGGCTCATGCGTTGACCAGCTTCTTGAGGATCGAGGTGAAGAAGGGGAGGCCGTCCGTGCGGCCGGTGCCGATGAGCGGCTCCACGGCGTGCTCCGGGTGCGGCATCAGGCCCACGACGTTGCCGGCCTCGTTGGTGATGCCGGCGATGTCGTTGAGCGAGCCGTTCGGGTTGAAGTCCAGGTACCGGAACGCGACCCGGCCCTCGGCCTCCAGCTCGTCCAGCGTGTACTGGTCGGCGACGTACCGGCCGTCCATGTTCTTCAGCGGGATGTGGATCTCCTGGCCCTCGCTGTAGTCGCTGGTCCAGGACGTGGAGGCGTTCTCCACCCGCAGCTTCTGGTCGCGGCAGATGAAGTGCAGGTGGTCGTTGCCGAGCATTCCACCCGGGAGGAGGTGGGCCTCGGTGAGGATCTGGAAGCCGTTGCAGATGCCGAGGACCGGAAGGCCGGCCTTCGCCTGCTCGATGACGGTCTCCATCACCGGCGAGAAGCGGGAGATGGCGCCGGCGCGCAGATAGTCGCCGTAGGAGAAACCACCGGGGAGGACGACCGCGTCGACCTGGTGGAGGTCCTTGTCCTTGTGCCAGAGGGCGACCGGTTCGGCACCCGCGAGGCGGATCGCGCGCTGCGTGTCCCGGTCGTCGAGGCTGCCCGGGAAAGTGACGACGCCAATACGAGCGGTCACTTCGCGGCCTCCGCGACTTCCTCCACCTTGACGGTGAAGTCCTCGATCACGGTGTTGGCGAGGAAGGATTCCGCAAGATCATGGATGCGGGCGAGGGCGGCCTCGTCGACCGGCCCGTCAACTTCCAGTTCGAATCGCTTTCCCTGACGTACGTCGGAGATGCCGTCGAAACCCAGGCGCGGCAGTGCGCGCTGCACCGCCTGGCCCTGGGGGTCGAGGATCTCCGGCTTGAGCATGACGTCGACTACGACGCGTGCCACTGGCACTCCCGGTGTGTGGTGCTGAGCAGGTTCCTTCAGACTACCCGCACGAAATTTCTACGCGGGTAGAGTTGTAGGAAACTACGTGACCCCTGTCACGATCAGGTATCGGGCGGGGGTCTTCACGAAAAGTTCAGGGAAAGATCCCGGATCGATGCGTCGCACCTATTGCGCTGGGACACGCGGACAGATTTAGTCGGGCTTCACATTGCAATGCCGGGCACTGTACAAATGAATTGGCAATAGCCGATACTTTGCCCAATAACAGGCGGATAGTCGACATCTCCCGGACGTCTTGGCACGTCATCACGGATAGAGGTGTCGCACGAAGGGACCGATATTCGTGGCGCAGAAGGTCGTGGTCACTCTCTTTGACGACATCGACGGCTCGGAAGCGGCGGAAACGATCGCCTTCGGACTCGACGGCAAGTCGTACGAGATCGACCTGAATGAAGCCAATGCCAAGAAACTGCGTAAGGTGCTCGCGCCCTACGTGGAGGCCGGCCGCAAGCGGTCGAAGTCGGGCAAGGCGTACAAGCAGACGGAGGTCGCCCCGGACCCGGCGGCCGTCCGGGCCTGGGCCCAGGCCAACAAGATGGACGTTCCCGCGCGCGGGCGGATCCCGAAGAAGGTCTACGAGGCGTTCGCCGAGGCACAGTGAGCGTGCCTTGCGGCAGGTCCTCAGGGTCCGTCAGCGGGCCCTGAGGACAGCCGACTTGGCTGCCGTCGGGACCTCCGGAACAACCGACTTGCGCTACCCCCCTGCTGATCAGCTAGTGTCTGGAGCACGCCGCCGGGCGGGGCCGCAAAGCCCAGCTCACGGAGGCCACGCGGGTGTAGTTCAGTAGCAGAACATCCCCCTTCCAGGGGGAAGGCGCAGTGTGCGATTCCTGTCACCCGCTCTGGACCGCCGTCATGACCACTGTTGTGGATCAGGTAGGCTGGTGCTCGCACCGATCGGTGGGAGCCGGTCGGGGGCAATGCGGACGTAGCTCAGTTGGTAGAGCGCAACCTTGCCAAGGTTGAGGTCGCGAGTTCGAGCCTCGTCGTCCGCTCAGGAATGAGACCCCGGTCCAGTGGACCGGGGTCTCGCTTGTTGTCCAATGTTCTTGTGCCGTATACGGGAACGCAGTGACTGTCGACACAGGCAGGCACGAGCACGTGATCGAGATCACCATTTGCAGCCTCCGTGTGCACCGGCCGGAAGCAGACCAGCCGGAAGCGGGCCATGGTTGGCCGATCGGGCGATTCGGCCTGTGCTGGCCAACGACGCCAGGGGCGGTATAGTTGCTCTCGCGCCACGGCGCAATGCGGACGTAGCTCAGTTGGTAGAGCGCAACCTTGCCAAGGTTGAGGTCGCGAGTTCGAGCCTCGTCGTCCGCTCGGGAAGAAGACCCCGGTCCACCGGACCGGGGTCTTTCGCATCCCTAGCTCCAGCTCGTGCCCGTCAGACGCTCGTACGCCTCCACGTACTTCGCGCGGGTCGCGTCGACGACCTGCTGCGGCAGCTGCGGCGGGGGCTGCTCACTCCCCCGGTCCCAGCCGGAGGCGGGCGAGGTCAGCCAGTCGCGGACGAACTGCTTGTCGTACGACGGCTGCGCGCGGCCCGGCTGCCACTGGTCGGCCGGCCAGAAGCGGGAGGAGTCGGGGGTGAGGACCTCGTCGGCGATGACCAGGGTGTCGCCGTCGAAGCCGAACTCGAACTTGGTGTCCGCGAGGATGATCCCGCGTTCGCGGGCGATGTCCCGGCCGCGGGAGTACACGGCGAGGGTGGCCTGGCGCAGCTGGGCCGCGGTGTCGGCGCCGACCTGGCGGGCGACCTCCTCGTAGGAGACGTTCTCGTCGTGTTCGCCGACCGCTGCCTTGGTGGCCGGGGTGAAGATCGCGGCGGGGAGTTCGGAGCCGTCGACCAGGCCTTCGGGGAGGGCGAGGCCGCAGACCGTGCGGGACTCGTTGTACTCGAGCAGGCCGGAGCCGGTGAGGTAGCCGCGGGCCACGCACTCCACGGGGGCCATCTGCAGGGACTTGCAGACCAGCGTGCGGCCGGCCCAGTCGGCGGGGGCGTCGGCGGGCAGTTCCGTGCTCAGGACGTGGTTGGGGACGAGATCGGCGAGCTGGTCGAACCACCACACGGAGAGCTGGGTGAGGATGCGGCCCTTGTCCGGGATCTCGGTCGGCAGCACCCAGTCGAAGGCGGACAAGCGGTCGCTGGCGACCATCACGAGGTCGCCCGCCTCGTTCTGGTACAGCTCGCGCACCTTGCCGGTGTGCAGATGCACCAGGCCCGGCACCTGGATCGGCTCGGGCTTTTCGACGAATCCGGACACGGTTCCTCCCCGTGGTTGAAGACAACAAGGCGCCCGTAGGGCCCGAATAGGGTGGTGGTGGGCGACGGGTGGGCCCAAGTGGCTTGATTGTCCCGTATGAGCGACCGAGCCGCGGACTGGGGGTCAGTCGCGTTTGCAGATGCGGTCCAACAGGTTTGCGGTGGCCCGCTGGATGCGGGGGTCGACGCAGCCCGGGCGGTCCAGGGCCGGTGACCAGGCGAAGGTTCCGGACGCGAAGACCAGGGCGCCGGAGGGGGCGCGGTAGAGGGAGGTCTCGTGGTGGCGCCGGGCGCCCTCGCCGTCGGTGTACGGGGAGTGGGCGAGCAGGATGCGCTCCTCGTGCTCGGGGAGCGGCGTGCGCGGGAAGTAGCGGTCGGCCTCGCCCGCGACCAGGCCTTCGATCCCGTCCCCCTCGTGCGCGCCCGTCGCCTCCCACAGCCAGTGGCCTGCGTTTCGGACGATCATGGGATGGGGTTCGGGGACCCGGCCGGCGTACTGGATTCCGATGACCTGCTGCTCGGGGCGGTCGATCTCACGCCACAGGACGGGCCTGCCGGGCCCCTTGCGCTTGCGGCAGGTGAGCAGCCGGTCCGGGGTGCCGGACGGTGACGGGCCCAGCTCCACCTGCCAGTACATGGCGTTGGAGGAGAGGAAGACGAGGGACGTGCCGTGCTCGCGGGCGAGTTCGACGGTGCGGCGCATCTGCGTCGACCAGTACTCGTCGTGGCCGGGGAAGACCAGGCCGCGGTAGCGGGTGGGGTCGACGCGGCCGGCGTGCAGGTCGCGGGCGTCGGCATAGGCGAGGTCGTAGCCGTAGCGCTCGGCGAAGCGGATGACGTCGTAGGCGTGGCCGACGTGCAGGGGCAGGCCCGCGCCCGCGTACGGGCGGTCGAAGGAGACCGTGGTCGCGGCGTCGGCCTCGCCCAGCAGACGGCCCTCCTCGTCCCACGCGTGGTAGAGGCTGGCGCCGGTGTGGCCGTCCTCCGGGTAGAGGTTGTAGGCCTGCCAGGTGATGTCGGGCAGCAGGAGGAGCAGGTCCGCCGGGTGGTTGTCGCGGACCGTGAAGGGGATGTGGGAGCGGTAGCCGTCGGCGGTGGTCAGGACGGCGACGTACGCGCCGATGTTCCAGTACGACGGGATCTGCAGGCGCCACGACAGCCACCAGTGGTGGCAGGAGACCGTGCGGTCGGCGGTCAGCGGCGGGGGCTGGACGATGCCGGAGAGGCGGGGGCTGGTGGTGATCTTGGCGGCCCCGTCACCGCCGTAGTGGCCGATGCGGTAGATGTCGACGCTGAATTCCTGGGGCGGGTCGACGGTGATGTGGAAGTCGACGGCCTCGCCGGGGGCGACCGCGCCGGTGGAGGTGAAGCCCTTGATCTGGCGGCGGACGTCGTCGGCGGAGCGCGGGCCTCCGGCGGAACGCGGGGCAGGGACCCTGGGGGCGGTGGCCGTGTGACCTGGGGCCGTGTGACCTGGGGCCGGGTCCACGTACCAGGGGACGACCTGGCCGTTGTCGTCGAAATAGGTCTCGCCGCCGCGGAGCCACGGGACGGGGCCCTGGCCGAAGGGATCCGTCACCGCGTGCGCCAGCGCTCCCGACTCCCAGCGGCGGATGTGTTCCGACCCCATGGTCGCCCCCCTCCCTCGAACCCCCGCGGCCTTTTGCCGTGCGCCCGTCGTCTGTCGCAAGCCCTTGCCATGGGCGCGATCGGTCCCAGCACATCACATTCCGCACGCACACTGTCACTGTTCGTTGCGAATTGGCCGAAAGTGGAAGCGGGGGGTCCGGTCAACCGCGTCAGACGAGACGTACCGGCTTCTCCGGCCGTACACCCAGCTTGACCAGCCAGGCCCGCAGCGGGGCCGGGTCCCCCTCCTCTATGAGGCTCAGGACTCTGGGGCCCAGATCGGCCGCGCGCTCGCCGTTGACGAGAAGGGACGGGCCGTCGAGCCAGTCGAGGCCCGGGGTCGCGCCGACGGTGTCCATCGCGGCGCAGCACACCATCGCCGTGACGTGGTCGGCCAGGAGCTCGCGGGGGGTGCGTGGGGGCTGGAGCGGGAACAGGGGGAGCGCGCCGTCGTCCCAGAGGGCGGTGTCGGGGCCGCTGCCCTGGCCGGGTGAGCCTGGCGGGGGCGCGCTTGCGGACGGTGCGGACTCCTCGCGGGCGAGCTCCGCGGTGAGGCCGGCGGCGAGGGCGGCGCTGTGTCCGCTGCCGGCGGAGGCTTCGTCGTCGGTCTGGTCGTCGGTCTGGTCGTCTGTGCGCGGGAGGTCGTCCTGGTCCTCCGTGCGCGGGTGGGGGCCGGCCGGGGCCTCCGGGGCGGTCAGGTGGTCCATGACCCGGGCCAGGGTGGGGGCGTGCGGGGAGGCGGGGCCGGCGGAGCGCCGGACGCCGAGGGCGTCCAGGACGCGGTGGAGACGGGCGGCGTCCGTACGCCACTTGCGGTCGACGACCTCGTCCGGGTACTCCTGCCAGTCCACCGGGGACCAGTCCGGGCCGTGCTCGGCGGGGCCGCCGTGGAAGAGCCGGGCGGCGAGGAGCGAGGCGGCCTCGTCGACCGCGCCGGGCTCTTCGAGCAGGTCGCAGGCGGGACGCTCGCCCAGCCGGGAGGCGAAGCCCTCGGCCAGACGGTCGCGGCGGGACAGCTCGGTGAGGGCGGCCACGACGCCCGCGTCCAGCCGGGACGGCCAGCGGCCCATCCGCCAGGCGGGCAGCGCGACCCGGGTGAGCAGACGGTCCCAGCCCGCGTACGCCAGTCCCACTTGCTCCTGCGCGACGATCCGCAGACCGTAGTCCACAGCCTGTGCACGCTCGGCGGCCGCCGCGGCCACCCCCCGCTCCATCTCGGCCGCGTGCACCCGGCAACTGCGCAACAGCAGACGGGCGACCCAGCCGACGCCCGCGCAGGCCAGGCGGATGCCGGGGCAGCGGCCGGGCGTGGCGGCCACGGCCACCGCCGCGTCCAGCCCGCGGACGAAGCGGCGGGCGGCGGCTATGTCCGGGTGCGCGGACGGTCCCGTACCGGCGACCACCGGGGCGAGGACGGCGCGCAGCTCGCCGACGCGCATCCACCACAGGAAGGGGGAGCCGATGACGAGGACGGGCGCTGTGGTCGTACGACGGTGGTGCAGACCGCCGCCCGATCCGATGCCCGCTATCTCGTCGCGGTGCTCGGGCGGGGGCGGGCCGTGGGCCGGGTGGGTGCGGTCCTCGAGCCAGCTGTCGCAGTCCGGGGTGAGCGCTATGGCCGACGGGGCGGGCACGTCGAGGCGGTCGGCGAGGTCGCGCACCAGCCGGTACAGATCGGGGGCCGCTTCCTCGGCGATCGGGACCGTGGGGCTCACGGCGGGGCGGGCCCGGGCGACGACGAGGGCGATCACGCCGGCCGCGAGCAGTACGAGGACCGCCGCGACGGACACCACCCAGCGGGCGACGTCCCAGCCATGGCCGAGCAGATGGCCGGTGGAGCCGCCGGCGAGCAGGATCACGGCGGCGGCCGCGGGCAGCACGGCGACGGCCAGCGCCCGGCTGCGGATGCGCAGCACGGCGAGGGCCCGGGCACGCGCGGCGTGCGCACCCGCTTCCACACCCATGCCCGTCACGACCGGACCACACCCCCTCCCTGCTGTCCTGTCGCTTTCCTGGCGTTGCTCACTCCCCCACTGTGGCACCCACCACAGACATCGCAATGCCGGTGGGCCAAGTGCCGGAACACTTGCGCCGCACCATAGTTGGGGCCTGCGCCCCCGTCAGCCGTATGGGGCATCGGTCACTCGATGGAATGGGTTTGGGAGAGGTGGATGACGGAGGGCAAGGATCAGGCCCCGGTTCCTGAGACGGATCCGGGGCCTGCGGGGTTCATCGGAAAAGCCTGAGGACTACGCCCCCGCAGCCTTCGCCGCGATGTCCGTACGGTGCTGGGAACCCTCGAGCCGGATGCGCTCGACGGCCCGGTAGGCGCGCTCGCGGGCCTTGGTGAGGTCCTTTCCGGTCGCCGTGACGGACAGGACGCGGCCACCGGCGCTGACGACCGCGTCGCCGTCGCGCTTCGTCCCTGCGTGCAGGACGTACGCGTGCGGGGCGTCCTGGCCGGCCACCTCGTCGAGGCCGGTGATCGGGTCGCCGGTGCGCGGGGTGCCGGGGTAGTTGTGCGACGCGACGACGACGGTGACCGCGGCGTCGTCGCTCCAGCGCAGGGGCTCCAGGATGTCGAGCGTGCCGTTCGCGGCGGCGAGCAGGACGCCGGCCAGCGGGGTCTTCAGACGGGCCAGGACGACCTGGGTCTCCGGGTCGCCGAAGCGGGCGTTGAACTCGATGACGCGGACGCCGCGGGAGGTGATCGCGAGGCCGGCGTAGAGCAGGCCGGAGAACGGGGTGCCGCGGCGGCGCATCTCGTCGACGGTCGGCTGGAGGACGGTCTCGAGGACCTCTTCCACCAGCTTCGGGTCGGCCCAGGGCAGCGGGGAGTACGCGCCCATGCCGCCGGTGTTCGGGCCCTCGTCGCCGTCCAGGGCGCGCTTGAAGTCCTGGGCGGGCTGGAGGGGGACGACGGTCTCGCCGTCGGTGACGGCGAAGAGGGAGACCTCCGGGCCGTCGAGGAACTCCTCGATGACGACCCGCTCACAGGCGGCGGCGTGCGCCTTGGCGACCTCGACGTCGCTGGTGACGACGACTCCCTTGCCTGCGGCGAGCCCGTCGTCCTTCACGACGTACGGTGCGCCGAAGGCGTCGAGGGCCTCCTCCACCTCGTCCGGGGTCGTACAGACGTAGGAGCGGGCGGTCGGCACCCCGGCAGCGGCCATCACGTCCTTGGCGAACGCCTTGGAGCCTTCGAGCTGTGCGGCCTCCCGGGAGGGGCCGAAGACCGGGATCCCCGCCTCGCGCACGGCGTCGGCGACCCCGGCTACGAGGGGTGCCTCCGGGCCTACGACCACGAGCTCCGCGCCGAGCTCCGTGGCCAGCGCGGATACGGCCTTGCCGTCCAGGGCGTCGACCTGGTGCAGCTCGGCGACCTCGGCGATGCCGGCGTTGCCGGGGGCGCAGTGCAGCGCGGTGACGGCGGGGTCGAGGGACAGGGAGCGGCACAGGGCGTGTTCGCGGGCGCCGCTGCCGATGACGAGGACGTTCACGGGGTCAGCCTAACGGGCGTGGGCCGGGGTGTTTTGTGCGGGCTTCTGAAGGCCGGGGGCTCGGCTGTTCGTAGGTTCCTCCGAAACGTGGGCCTGCACTGCGGCGGTGCCCCTCCCTGGGGACTGCCGCGCCCAGACCCCCGCTTCGGCCCCGAACGGGCCTGGTCCTCGATCGCCGGACGGGCTGGATGATGCCGGCCGACACCAAAAAGTCACGCGCTACTCGTTCTGGAACTCCTCCACCACGGTGGCCCCCAGCTCCCGCACGATCAGCTCGTGGCCGGAGAGGGCCGACTCGTTGAGGTCGGGGTCGTCGTCCTCGGGGATGTCGTCCTCGGGGGCGACCGGCTCGGGGGCGGAGGGGCGGGGGGCGGGGGTGGGCGGAGCCGTCGCCGTCGGCGGGGTGGGAGCGGAGGGCGCGGTCCGGGTGGGCGCGGGGCGGGGGGCGGGCGTGCCACCGCCGGTACCGCCACTGCCGCCGGCGCCGCCGTAGCCGCCCGGGGCGCCGCCTCCGCCGTACCCGCCGCCGAAACCCGAGGAGCCGCCGGTCGGGGGTGCCGAGCCGCCCGAGGGATCGATGACGGCCTCGATCTTCCAGTGGACGTTGAACTGCTCGGCCAGCGCTTGCCGCAGCACGTCCTCGCTGCCGCTGCTCGCGAAGTTGTCGCGGGCGCCCGCGTTGACGAAGCCGAGTTGGAGGGTGGTGCCGTCGAAGCCGGCGACGTGGGCGTTCTGGCTGAGGAGGATCCAGGTGAACCGTCGGCGGTTCTTCACGGCCTCGAGGATGTTCGGCCAGAGCATGCGCGGGTCGAGGCCACCGGCGGGCGGTGCGTATGCGGCGGCCGCCGGCGCCTGGGCGGCGGCCTGGGCAGGGGCCGGGGCCGGCGGGGTGGAAGCGGGCGGGCCGGCCGGGGTGGGCGTGGCCGGCGGTCGGGCGCCTCCGCCCGCGGGCGCCGCGGTGGGCCAGCCGCCGGGCCGACGTCCACTGCCCGCGGCGGTGGCGGTGGGCCAGGCGCCCGGGGCGGGAGCTTCGGCCGGCGCGGGAGTCGGTGCCTGGGGCGCCTCCTCCGCGGGAGCAGGGGGAGGCGGGGCCGCGGCAGGAGCCGGTGACGGAGCCGCAGCCGGAGTCGGGGGCTGGGCCCGTACCGGAGCCTGCGCCGGGGGCTGGGCCTGTACCGGAGCCTGCGCCGGGGGCTGGGCCTGTACCGGAGCCGGGGTCGGAGCGGGTGCCGCCCCGCGAACCGCCGCCCGGGCCGCCGCAGCACCACCACCCGTCGAGAGGGGAGGCACAGCCGCGCCCCCGTGCGCCTGTCCATGCGCGTCGGGGCCGGGAACGTATCCCATGGCAGGCATCCCGGACGCCCCCGCGGAGAAGTTCACCCCCCGCTCAAGCCGGTCGATGCGGGCCATGACGGAGCGCTCGTCGGCATAGGCGGCGGGCAGCAGTACGCGCGCGCAAATAAGTTCGAGCTGAAGGCGGGGCGAGGTGGCCCCCCGCATCTCGGTCAGCCCTTCGTTGACGAGATCGGCGGCGCGGCTGAGTTCGGCGGCCCCGAACGAGCCGGCCTGGGCCTGCATGCGTTCGAGGACGTCGGCGGGAGCGTCGATGAGCCCCTTGGCGGCCGCATCCGGGACGGCGGCGAGAATCACCAGGTCCCGCAGTCGCTCAAGGAGATCGGCGACGAACCGCCGAGGGTCGTTGCCTCCCTCGATGACCCGGTCCACGACCTCGAAGGCGGCGGCCCCCTCGCCGGAGGCGAATGCCTCGACGACGGAGTCGAGCAGCGACCCGTCGGTGTACCCGAGCAGGGAGGTGGCCATCGCGTACGTCACACCGTCCGCGGCGGCACCGGCGAGCAACTGGTCCATGACCGACATGGAGTCACGCACGGATCCCGCGCCGGCCCTCACCACCAGCGGCAGCACGCCGTCCTCGACGGGGATCTTCTCCTTCTGGCACACCTCGCCGAGGTAGTCCCGCAGGGTCCCCGGCGGCACCAGCCGGAACGGGTAGTGGTGGGTCCGGGACCGAATCGTCCCGATGACCTTCTCCGGCTCGGTGGTGGCGAAGATGAACTTGAGGTGCTCCGGCGGCTCCTCGACGACCTTGAGGAGCGCGTTGAAGCCGGCCGACGTGACCATGTGGGCCTCGTCGATGATGTAGATCTTGTAGCGACTGGCGGCGGGCCCGAAGAAGGCCTTCTCCCGGAGCTCACGCGCGTCGTCCACACCTCCGTGCGAAGCGGCGTCGATCTCGATGACGTCGATGGAACCCGGCCCGTTGCGAGCGAGATCACGACAGGACTGGCACTCCCCGCAGGGAGTCGGCGTGGGCCCCTGCTCGCAGTTCAGGCATCGCGCCAGGATCCGCGCGCTGGTCGTCTTGCCGCAGCCACGCGGCCCGCTGAACAGGTACGCGTGATTGACCCGGTTGTTCCGCAGCGCCTGCTGCAGCGGGTCGGTGACATGCTCCTGCCCGATGACCTCGGCGAACGACTCCGGGCGATAGCGGCGGTACAGCGCGAGAGACGACACACATACGAGGTTATAGGCGCCCACTGACATCGAGTCCCGCGCACAAGACCCCCGACAACGCGAACGCCCCCCACGCACCCGCCAGAGCCAACCTACCCTTGCTGCCTTCCGGCCCTGGGGGAGTTCAGTCAGATAGCGCCGCGTGAGGGGCTGCGCCAAGGTTACCCGATGCCAGGGGCAGGGAACGAGTTCGCGAGCACTCCTCTCGGTCATGTAATGTTTCCGGCGGAGGATTCGCCTAGAGGCCTAGGGCGCACGCTTGGAAAGCGTGTTGGGGGCAACCCCTCACGAGTTCGAATCTCGTATCCTCCGCCAGTGCCTCACCGGGCATGTTGTCGAAGGGCCCCACCGCTTGCGGTGGGGCCCTTCGACGTTTTCTCAGGGCCTCGTTGTCCTGGTCTTTGTCCACGAGGGCTGTCTCCGGGGCGCCCCAGATCGCGGCCCAGATCTTCCGAGCCACGGAAAGCGATGACCACGGGAGCCGTGGCCGAGGTGGCGCCGGGTTCGGCCGTCACCGGGCAGATTCCCACCGGTCAGCACTGGGTGGGGGCGCCCGCGGTCAAGCTCGGCAAGGCCAAGCGCAACCGGCCCGAGGAACGCCCGCCGCGGGGCGCGTACTGGCGGGCGATGTACGGCATGACGGGCTTCGCCCTGACCGCGCTGCCGCTCCTGGCGGCCGGGGCGGCGCTCCTCGTGGCGCACGCCTTCATCACGCCGGGCGCACCTCTGCGGGGTGCCGCGCTCACCCTCGTACCGGCCACGCTCGCCCTAGGGGTGTTCCGCACGGCACCCACGGGCGCCCACGGCCGGCACCGGCCCCGGTCGAGTACCCGGAGCGAAGAACCGACGGTCGCGCTCAGCCGATGGCCGGGGCGAGACCTGCCGGCGGCGACCGCGCACCCCTCGTCGCTCACCGAAGCCGGCCGTCACCCGTTCTGCGTTTGACGACAGCCCGGCACGGGACTGCACTGGATTCATGGAGGCTGCGGCGACTGCGTCCTGGGAGAGCAGCGATGACAACCATGGAAAGTTTCAACCTTCTGCAGCCGTACAAGGTCGCCGAGGAGACGTTCGTCATCCCGTGGGCCCTTGAGGCCCCGCCGGTCGGCCACTTCCCGATGAATTCGATGGTGATCCGGGGAGCCGAACCGGTCCTCGTGGACACCGGGGCGCCCGCAGTGCGCTCCCAGTGGCTGGAGGCGGCCTGGTCCGTCGTGGATCCCCTGGACGTACGGTGGATCTTCCTCACCCACGACGACCGCGACCACGCCGGCAACCTCCTGGCGGTCCTCGCGGAATGCCCGAACGCGACCCTGCTGACGACATGGTTCTCCATCGGCCGCATGGCCGAGGAGTGGGAGACTCCCATCAACCGGTGCCGCTTCATGACCGACGGCGACACGATCGACGCGGGCGACCGCACCCTGGTCGCCAAGCGACCACCCCTGTACGACAACCCCACAACCCGCGCCCTCTTCGACCCGAAGACCAACGTCCTCTGGGCCGTCGACACCTTTGCCACGAACGTGCCGACCCCCATGCCCGAAACGGGAGCGCTGTCGCCGGACGAATTCCGCGACGGCCAGTTCTTCGGCGGAAGCCTGGTCTCCCCCTGGGTCGCCCTGCTGGACGCCCAGAAGTTCGGGACGGTCGTCACCGGCTTCCAACACCTGAACGCCGAGGTCATCGCGGGCTGCCACTGCCCGGTTCTCCGCGGCCCCCAGATCCCCGAGGCCTACGACCTCCTTCGCCAGCTCCCCGAAATCCCACCGTGGGCAGAGTTCACCCAGGCCGACCTGGACCAGTGGATGGCGGTGGCCGAGAGCTCGGTTCCGCCGGAGCAGCCGCGGCCGTCGGGGACGTGAGCGGCGCTGCCGCGCGGCGTTGAGATCTGCTGTACGCCGGCCGCCTGCAACCCCCGACTGCCGAAGGGGTAATGCCGCGTAGGCGCCCATCAGCCCTGCGGGGCGAACTCCCTGTCCGCAATGCGAGCCGGCGGCGGTATCCGTTCATCGACGGCCTGTCAGGATCCTGCATGGCCGATCTGCGCCGGCTCGAACGCTCCCGCTTCCCGCTCGAGGAAACGGCGGAGGCGTTCCGGCGTTGGACGCCCTGCCCAAGAAGAGCGCGCGCGAGCTGCGCGCCCTCGTGGCACCCCTCGACGACAGGATTCTGAGGAGGGCGAAGGTCATCCAGGTCGACGACCTCGGCGCGCCCTGGTGGCGGGACCAGCTCTAGATCATCGACGAGGTTCCGTATCCCATGGCCCGGGAGTCAGACGTTGCTCGTGACGCCGACGATGGCGGAGAAGATCCGCTCCTGCGGGGTGGTCGGTACATGGAAGAAGCCGTTGTTGCAGCCGAGCCGCAGCACCGCCGCCTCGTCCGCGACAGCCTTGACGTCGCCCAGGTTGTGACTGATGAGGATCACCCCGATGCCCTGGTCGCGGAGCTCGTCGACCAGGTCGAGGACGTGGCTGGCGTGGGGGGCGCCGAGCGCCGCGGTGGGCTCGTCCAGGAGGACGGCCTTCGGGCGGCCCAGGAGCGCGCGGGAGATCGCGACGGTCTGCCGCTGGCCCGCGGACAGCGCGGCCACCGGAGCACGCACGTCGGGGACGCGGATGCCCAGCGCGTCGAGCTGTTCGCGTGCCTCCCTGCGCATGCCGCCGTTGTCCATCAACCGGAACAGGCGGCCCCGCAGACCGGCGCGCCGCCGCTCCCGCCCCAGGAAGAGGTTCTCGGCGACATCGAGGTCGTCGCACAGCCCCAGGTTCTGGTACACGGTCGCGATGCCCAGGCGCTGGGCGATCCGGGGGGTCCTGATCTGGACGACCCGGCCCTCCCACTCGATGACGCCCTTGTCCGCGGGATCGACACCCGCGATGACCTTGATGAGGGTGGACTTGCCCGCGCCGTTGTCACCCAGAAGGGCGACGACCTCACCCTCGTGGACCTCAAGGTCGACGTCCTTGAGGGCCTGAACCGCGCCGAACCGCTTGGAGATCCCGCGCAGCGCCAGCAGGGGCGGCCCAGTCACGCGAACCTCACCTTCTCCCGATCACCATCTTTCGTCCCGATCGGGATGGACGCAACGCAGGGCGCACCGAACCGTGGAAGAGCAGACTGAAGTGGCACGGCGCGGTATTTATCAACAATCTGGACACATGGTGTAGATCGTAGGGGGTTCGAACGACTCTGGACCCGGTCGGAGGAGGGTGTCATCGATGGCACGCCACCACGCCGTCCGACTCCTCATGGCGGGCACACTGCTGCTCGGCGCCGCCGCCTGCGGCGGGAGTCAGGACTCCACGGGTGACGACGGGAAGCAGAAGGTCACGATCGGCCTGGTGACCAAGACCGAGACCAACCCGTTCTTCGTGACCCTGCGCAAGGCCGCCCAGGCCTCGGCGAAGAAGCACGACGCCGAGCTCATCGCCCTGTCCGGCAAGTTCGACGGCGACAACGAGGGCCAGGTCGCCGCGGTGGAGAGCCTCATCGCCCGCGATGTGCAGGGAATCCTGATCACACCGTCGAACACGACGGGGATCCTGGGCGCCATCGCGGAGGCCCGCCGGCAGGGCATCCTGGTGATCGCGCTCGACACCGCGACGGACCCGGAGAACGCCGCGGACGCCACGTACGCGACCGACAACCTCAAGGCCGGACGCCTCCAGGGCACCTACGTCAGGGCCGTGCTCGCAGGCCGCGACCCCAAGCTGTTCATGCTCGACGGCACGGAGGGCTCCACGGTCAGCCAGCAGCGTCACGACGGCTTCCTCCAGGGCTTCGGGATCGACGACGACTCACCGGTGATCCGCGGGCAGGCGATCACCAACGGGGACCGCAACCGGGCGCAGACCGCGACGGAGAACCTGCTGCAGCGCACGACCGACGTGAACTCGCTCTACGCCATCAACGAGCCGGTCGCCAATGGCGCCTACACGGCCCTCACCGAACGCGGCCTCGCCCAGGAGGTGACCATCGGCACCATCGACGGCGGATGCGAGGGCGTGCGCGACGTCAGAGCCGGCAAGTACGCGGCCACCGTCATGCAGTTCCCGGTCCGGATGGCCGACCTGGGTGTGGCCGCGGTCACCGCCTTCGTCAGGGAGGGGAAGAAACCGTCCGGCTTCACGGACACGGGCACGCAACTCATCACCGACAAGCCGGTGCGGGGACTGGCGTCCCAGAACACGGACTGGGGACTCCGGCGCTGCTGGGGGTGACCTTCCGGCGCCGATCGGGCGAAGGGATCAGTAACGGATCATGAGATCTCCGGTCGCGACCAGTCCCGCCGCCGACGGCGAACCGGGCACCGCGCTGCGGGACGCGCTGCGCTACGCCCTGCGCACACCGACCGTCGGCCCCCTCGCGGCCCTGGCCCTCGCCGTACTGGTCTTCTCGCTCACGACGGACACGTTCCTGACCCCGCGAAACCTCTCCCTGGTGCTGCAGCAGTCCATCGTGATCGGCACCCTGGCACTGGGCCAGACCCTGATCATCCTCACCGCGGGCATCGACCTGGCGAACGGGGCCATCGCGGTCCTGGGGACGATCGTCATGGCCAAACTCGCCTTCGAGGGAGAGAGCCCCGCGGGAGCGCTGCTGCTCGGCCTGGCCGTGGCGACCTTCCTCGGGCTCGTCAACGGACTGCTCGTGGCCCGGCTGGGTCTGCCCCCCTTCATCGTGACCCTGGGCGCACTGACCGTCGTCTACGCGGTGAGCAGGCTCTACTCGGACTCCCGCAGCTTTCCGGTGACGGACGAACTGCTCGTCTTCTGGGGCAACGGCGTCCATCTCGGGGGGGTTCTCGTCACCTGGGGGACGTTCCTGCTCGTGGGGCTGTACGCGTTCTTCTGGTACGTGCTCACCAAGACGGCCTGGGGCCGGCACCTCTACGCCGTCGGCAACGCTCCCGAGTCCGCGCGCCTGACCGGCATCAACGTACGGAGCACGGTCCTGTGGGTCTACATCACCGCAGGTCTCCTCTACGGCATCGCCGCCTGGCAGGCCCTCGGCCGCATCCCCAACGCGGACCCCAACTCGTACCAGACGGCGAACCTGGAGAGCATCACCGCCGTGGTCATCGGCGGGACCAGCCTCTTCGGCGGCCGGGGCAGCGTCGCGGGAACCCTCATCGGAACGCTCATCGTCACGGTGCTCCGGTCGGGCCTCACCCAGGCGGGCATCGACAGCCTCTATCAGGACGTCGCGACCGGAACCCTCGTCATCGTCGCGGTCGGTGTCGACAAGGTCCTGCGCAGAGGAGCCACCCGCTGAGACCGGCCTGACGGCGACCTGAGGGCCCTGCTCAGTGCTGGTACGGCTGCTGCTGCGGCTGCCCATGGACGTGACCGCCGTGGCCGCTCGCCCCCTGTGCCTGCAGCTGCTCCGCCTGCTCCTTGGTCAGCTGCTGTTCCGCGCCGCAGAAGGTGCACTGCGTCTGGTACTTCGTCGAGATCGGGAACAGCGGCACGAAGAACAGCGTGAACTTCGTGACGCGCTTCCTGAGCGTGTGCGCCGCGGGATTGCCGCACCGGCCGCACACCAGCGTCAGTATCGCGAGCTGGTACAGGTACCCCTTGGTGCCAAAGAGGATGATCACGTTGTCGGTCCTTCCCGAGTCGGCGTGTGCAGCACAGTCTCCTGCACCGCGGTCGGCGGCGTGGCGACGGGTCCCGCACGGCCGGGCGGATAATCTCGTCCCGTTATGGGAGGGAATCGGGTGCCGAGTCGCCGAGCCCAGGAGGACTCCATCACCGGGACGAAGTCGGAGGGCGCCGCGGCCGCGCCGGTGAGCCAGCCCCCGGAGGCCGATCAGCTGCGGACCATGCTGAACCGGCCCGAGTACCGCAGGGCGCTGGTGTTCTGCGGGCTGATCGGCATCCCCGTGTCGCTGATCGCGTTCTGGTTCCTCGTCGCGCTGGAGGAACTGGAGCAGCTGATCTGGACGGACTGGCCCGAGGACCTGGGCTGGGACCATGCCCCCTGGTGGTGGGGTTTCCCCCTGCTGCTGGTGGCCGGAGCGGCCGTCGGCCTGGTCGTCGGCCGGCTGCCCGGGCGGGGCGGGCACATCCCTGCGGGCGGCCTGCACTCGGGCGGGATCACGAGGAACGCGCTGCCCGGTGTCGTCATCGCCGCGTTCTTCAGCCTGCCCCTCGGCGCCGTGCTCGGCCCGGAGGCGCCCCTGATCGCCCTGGGCGGCAGTCTCGCCCTGCTCTTCGGAAGCCTTGTACGGGCGCCGGACACGCAGGCGAGCAGGGCGTTGCTCGGTGCGGCCGGCTCCGCGGCGGCCATCTCCGCGTTGTTCGGGAACCCGCTGGTGGGCGCGGTGCTCCTGATGGAGGTGGCCGGAGTGGGCGGGCCGCAGCTCTACGCGGTGATGCTGCCGGCCCTGCTGTCCAGCGGGGTCGGGGACGTGATGTTCACCGGGTTCGGGCACTGGACCGGTCTGCAGACCGGCAGTCTGGACATCGGGCTGCCCAAGGCGCCGCTGCTCGACGCGGGGGACGTCCTGTGGGCGCTGCTGATGGCCCCGGCCATCGCCCTCCTGATCCACGGGGTCTTCGTGGGCGGGCGGTTCGCGGCCGTCTTCGTGTCGTCGTGGACGGTACGGAACACCACGCTCTGCGCCCTCGGAGTGGCCGGCTGCGTCGCCCTCTACACAGTCGCGACCGGCCGTTCGCCGTCCGAGGTCGCCCTGTCCGGCCAGACCACCCTGGGGGAGCTGGCCAGGGACCCGCATGCCTGGTCGGTGGGCGCCCTGGTGGGGATTCTGGTGTTCAAGGCCCTCGCCTACGCGCTCTGTCTGGGCAGCCTGCGGGGCGGTCCCGTCTTCCCCGCGCTGTTCCTGGGCGGAGCGGCCGGCGTCCTGCTGGCGCCGCTGCCCGGCTTCGGTCTGGTGCCGGCCATGGCGGCCGGGATGGCGGCGTCGGTGACCGCGGCTCTGCGACTGCCGGTCAGCAGCGTGATGCTGGTCGTCCTGCTGCTGGGCAACGTGGACACGGTCGCGGTCGTGGTGCTGGCGTCGGTCGTGTCGTTCGTCGTGACGCAGCTGTTGCCGCAGGGGCCCCGGATCCCCGCGTTCAGCGTGCCGCCAGCCGGTCGAGCGCGTCGTCCAGAGTCGTCGCGGCCATGATGAGCGACAGGTGGGTGAAGGCCTGCGGAAAGTTGCCCAACTGCTCGCCGCTGGGTCCGATCTCCTCCGCGAACAGCCCGACGTGGTTGGCGTACGTCTGCATCTTCTCGAAGGTGTACCGCGCCTGCGGGAGCCGGCCGGCCCGCGCGAGGGCGTCGACGTACAGGAAGGTGCAGAGGCTGAACGTGCCCTCCGAGCCGCGCAGTCCGTCGGGGGAGGCCGCGGGGTCGTAGCGGTAGACCAGGCTGTCGGAGACGAGCCGGTGGTCCATGGCGTCGAGGGTGGACAGCCAGCCGGGGCTGCGCGGGGCGATGAAACCCACCCGGGGTGCGATCAGGAGTGAGGCGTCCAGTACGTCGCCGCCGTAGTGCTGGACCAGCGCCTGCTCCTTCTCGCTCCAGCCGCGCTCCATGACCTGCTCCAGGATCGTGTCGCGGGCCCGGGTCCAGAGCTCCGTGTTGGCCGGCCGTCTGAACTCGTGGGCCATTTTCAGGCAGTTGTCCAGGGCCGCCCAGCACATCACGCGGCTGAAGGTGAAGTCCTTCCGCCCGCCACGGGTCTCCCAGATGCCCTCGTCCGGCCGGTCCCAGTGGTCCGCGAGCCAGTCCAGCAGCCGCGTGATTCCCTTCCAACCGTGGTAGCCCACCTGCTGGCCGATCTCCTCGATGCCCTCGGACATGGCGTAGAGGACCTCGCCGTAGATGTCGAGCTGCAGCTGGTCGGCGGCGGCGTTGCCGGCCCGCACCGGACCCGAACCGCGGTAGCCCTCGAAGTGGTCGAGGACCTCCTCCGACAGATGGGGATCACCGTCGACCCGGTACATGATCTGCAGCGGTTCCCCTCCCTGTCCGTCGCGGGCCCGCAGCCGGTCTCCGAGCCAGCGGACGAACTGGGCGGCCTCCTCGAGGAATCCCAGGTCGAGCAGCGCCCGGACCGAAAGCGAGCCGTCCCGTACCCATGTGTACCGGTAGTCCCAGTTGCGCTCGCCACCGACCTGCTCCGGCAGACCCATCGTCGCGGCGGCGACCGGGGCACCGGTCGGCGCGTAGGTCAGCAGTTTGAGGGTGATGGCCGAGCGGTTCACCATGTCCGGCCAGCGGCCGCGGTACCGCGAGGTGCGCACCCAGCGCTGCCAGAACTCGACGTTGTCCCGCAGCGCCGGGGCGATCGTTTCGACGGTCGGCGGCTGCGGTGCCTCACCGTCCCGGCCGCACACGGTGAACACGGCGGCGGCCCGCTGACCCGCCTGCAGTGTGACCGAGCCCCGGACGTCCCGGCCGTCCCACTCCAGCGGGAAGGTCGCCTGCAGATACGCGGTCGTACCAGGGGCCCGGAAGGTGGCGGTCCCGTCGGTCATGTCGAGTTGGTGCTCGGCCCGGGCGTAGTCGAAGCGCGGGCGGCACTCCAGGGCGAAGCGCACGGTGCCGCGCACCGTCCGCACAATGCGCACGACCGTGTGCCGGTCGGACGGTGTCTGCGACTCGATGACCGGCATGTGGTCGATCACCTCGCCGACCCCGTCAGGGGACATGAAGCGGGTCACGACGATGGCGCTGTCGGGGTAGTAGAGCTGCCGGCGCGTCACCTCGGAGGAGGTGGGCGCGAACTGGAAGTGTCCACCGCCGTCGTGGTCCAGCAGGGACGCGAAGATGCTGGGCGAGTCGAAGCGCGGTGCCGCGAACCAGTCGATGACCCCTTCCGAGGAAACCAGGGCCGCTGTCTGCAGGTCCCCGATCAGCCCGTGGTCCGCGATGGGCGGGTAACGGCGCACGGCAGTCTCCCTTCAGGCCGCTTCGGCGCGGACCCGGCCCGCCCGGACGGCCTGGACGAGGGCCTGGTGGTCCTTCTCGTTCTGGTCCGCGTACAGCTCGGCGAACGTCGCCAGCGCGCGGTCGAAGACATCGCCGCTGCCGAGGTACGCGGCGATCGCGATCCGGTCGCCGGACCTGGCGTGGGCGCGGGCCAGCGTGGCGCCGCACAGCTGCCCGAACAGGCCCATCCGGTTCGGTGACATGTTCTCGGCGACGGCGATGCCCTTCCAGTCCCGCAGTTGGCGCACATAGAAGTCGCGGCGCCGGCCGTCGATGCCCGTGGCTCGTTCCCAGCCCAGGAAGATGTCGCTGGTGGCCTGCATCAGCCGCTGGCCGGCCACGACGCGCTCGCCCTGGGTGGGGAAGGTACCGGCGCCGGCGTAGGGCGCGAGCACCGACTCGTCGGCCTCCTTGGCCTGCAGGAACAGCGGGTCCCCGGAGTCCCGGCCGAGCAGCAGCACGATCCAGCAGCGGGTTCCCACGCTGCCCACCCCGACGACCTTGCGCGCGATGTCGGCGACGCGGTAGCTCTGCAGGAGGAACCGGCGGTCGGACGGCAGACTCCGGCCGTAGTTCTCGATGAGCCGGTTGATCTCCTTCTCCAGCGCGCCACGCGGCGCCTGCGGAAGCAGGTCCTCCAGTCGCACCACGAGCGGCGGGTCGGGGGCGATCAGGCGCCTTCCGCCGACGACGTGAGTGAGCTTGTCGAAGACCTGGAGCGTGTCGTGCGCGCGGGCCCGCTCCCGGGTCTGCGCCCAGCGCTCACGGGTCCTGGCCCCGAGCTCGACGGGGAACCGCTTCTCCAGTTCGTCGGCCTCAAAGC
The DNA here is from genome assembly GCF_040782645.1 of Streptomyces sp. HUAS ZL42. Lineage (GTDB taxonomy): Bacteria > Actinomycetota > Actinomycetes > Streptomycetales > Streptomycetaceae > Streptomyces. The sequence continues at coordinate 5,054,213 of NZ_CP160403.1, read as the reverse complement.
GGGTGTACCAGACCTCGAGGTTGCCCATCGCCGCGAATTCACGCATCCGCTCGCGGTACGACCGCACGGTCGCCCGCACCACCGTGGCCCGCTCCTTGGCGCTGAAGCCGTTCGCCCGGCCGGCGATGACCAGGCTGGCCGACAGGCGCTTGACGTCCCACTCCCAGGGACCGGGCAGCGTCTCGTCGAAGTCGTTGATGTCGAACATCAGCCGGCGCTCCGGAGAGGCCAGCAGCCGGAAGTTCAGCATGTGCGCGTCGCCGCACAACTGCGCCCTGATGCCGGTGCGGGGAGTGTCGGCGAGGTCCGCCGCCATGATGGCGGCGGCTCCGCGGTAGAAGCGGAACGGCGATTCGCTCATCCTGCCGTAGCGGATCGGTACGAGTTCCGGGACCCGCTTCGCCGACTGGGCCTCGATGACGTCCACCGGATCGGTGCGCTTCGGCGGGGGTGTGAAATCACCGTGCGCGGACCGAGGGGCCGCGGACCGGGCGGCCTTGCCGAACGCGGCCCGTTCGTCCGGAGTGCGGTGCCGCATGTCGTGGCCGGTCGGGTGCTCGTTCATTGCAGACGCTCCGCGATGTGGTCGCCGACGCGCAGCGCGTTGGCGATGGCCGTCAGCGACGGATTGACCGCCCCGATGCTCGGGAAGAAGCTCGTGTCGACGACGTAGAGGTTGTCGAGGTCGTGGGCCTTGCAGTTGACGTCGAGCGCGGAGCTCGCGGGGTCGCTGCCGAAGCGGACCGTGCCCGCCTGGTGTGCCGTGGCGCCGATGGGCATCCCCTTGTGCAGGTAGATGCTGTGCGGAAGCAGATGGTGTTCGTGCATCCCGAGGTGGCCGAGCATCGTCTGCAGCTTGTGCCGCAGCCGCCTGAGCCCGGCGATGTTGTTCTTCTCGTCCAGGGCCAGGTGCACGGCGCCGTCCCGGTCGAGGGTGACGCGGTTGTCCGGCGCGGGCAGATCCTCGCCGCACAGCCAGAAGTCGACCGCGTGGTGGGCGAGTACCTCGAAGGGCATGTCGGGGGAGACGGCGCCGGCCCAGCGAGGCGCCTCCCCGTGGATCTGGTCGGAGTCCGACTTGCCGAGCATCTGGATGCCGCCGAGTGGGTAGTCCCAGTCGTCGGATCCCAGGTACCAGTCGTGCAGGGCGAGCGTCTTCTGGAACCTGGTGTCGTTCGGCTCCCTGGACACGGCCATCAGCGCCAGGTTGTTGTGCCGCATGTAGTGACGGCCCACCACGCCCGAGCTGTTGGCCAGGCCGTTCGGATGCCGGTCGCCCGCCGAACGCAGCAGCAGGACGGCGGAGTTGACCGCGCCGCAGGCGACGACCACGATGTCCGCGCCGAACTCCGCCGTCGAACCGTCCCGCAGGGCCGCGACGACCGAGGTGACGCTGCGGCCGGCCGGGTCCGTGACGAGGCGCCGGACCTCGGCGCCGGTGACCAGCTCGACGTTGTCGTGGCGCAGCGCGGGGTCGACGCAGATGACCTGGGCGTCCGACTTCGCGCCCAACAGGCAGGGGAAGCCGTCGACGCGGTCGCAGCGGATGCACACGCTGTCGTGGGTGGCCCGGCCCCGGTCGTCCTGGGTGAGGTTCACGCCGATCGGGAGGTGGAACGGGTGCAGCCCCTGCTTCTCCAGGTCGTCGCTCAACTGCTGGATGCGCGGCTCGTGTTGGACGGGCTCATAGGCGTACTGGGCGCTCGTGGGCCCCTCGGTGGGATCCTCGCCGTGCCTGCCGTGCACCAGATAGAGGTGCTCGGCCTGCGTGTAGTACGGCTCCAGGTCCTCGTAGCGCAGGGGCCAGGCGGGCGAGACGCCGTCGTGGTGGCGGAGTTCGCCGAAGTCCTCCGGGCGCAGCCGGAACAGCGCGGCTCCGTAGAACTTGGTGTTCCCGCCCACGTAGTAATTGACCTCCGGGGGGAACTGATTGCCGTGTTTGTCGTACCAGAATTCCGGGGCTCGGTACTTTCCCTTGACGAAGACCGCCGTGGAATCCCAGTTGTCCCGTTCGCGGGGGAGATAGTCGCCCCGTTCGAGAATGAGGATGCGTTTCCCACTGGGCGCCAGCCGATGGGCAAGGGTTCCGCCGCCCGCGCCGGTGCCGATGATGATGACGTCGTAGTGCCGCGCGTCGCGCATACCGGCCGCCGTTCTCGGAGCACGCTCCGTCCTGCCGGGTGAATGTGGCGAATTGGTAGCCTAATCCCCTTTTGCCAAGGTATCGCCGGACGGTGCTCGGGGCGACTCGGGTGTGCCCAGGCGCCGCGCCACCGCGGGTTCACGTGCGACGACCGCGCCGGCGGTGAGGCACAGGGTCACGACCACGCACAGCGCGATGAGCCACGACAGCAGGGTGAAGACCGCGCCCAGCGATCCGTACCTCTCGAGGCTCTTGTTGAGAGCCCTGGGCACGTAGAGGTCGGCGAGCGACGTGAGGACGCTCAGGGCCACTCCCGTCAGGAGGGCACCCGGCAGCAGCGGGGCCCAGGGCATGCGGCCGGTCAGCAGCAGGTGCTGTGTCCACCACCAAATGCCGGACTGGGTGACCAGCAGGAGCGGCAGCCCGAGCCACAGCCCGAGGCCGAGGCCGTCCCGCAGGGCTCCCTGCAGCCCGAACATGACGAGCCACGCGGTGATCCAGGCGATCCAGCGCCAGGCGGCCATCCGCGCACCCGCTTTCGGAACGAGCCACGCGCGCTCGCAGAGCCGCTGCATGGCCCGGCTGCACGCGGTGGCCGAGATCAGCACCATCAGCCCGCCGACGACGCCGGTGGTCTGACGCAGTTCGGAGGTGTCCGTCTGGAAGAGCTGCTGCCACTGGTCGTTCGCGCTTCCGGTCAGTCCGAAGACGTCGCGCAGGGAGGTGGCGAACTGGTCACGCAGCGCCTGCGGTGCGACGGACGCCAACACGAAGAGCAGCGGTACCGCCGTGAGGAACACCTGGGCGGCGAGCCGGGTCGCGGAGTCGAGCACGTTCACCGAGATCAGATGCGTCAGGAGGTGGGTGATCACCGGAAACCGTGACTCGGCGCGGCCACGCAGCCCGAGCAGCCGCCCGCGCCACCGCTTCCGACGGGGCGGCGGAGCCGGGTGCTCGCTTCCGTCTCCTGCGCCTGACTGCATGCTGCCAGCGTGCCGCCGCGGCGCCCTCGCGGCCCGTGGCGCAGGCACGACGGGGGCCGGTCGGGTGACAGCCAGGCGGGGCCCAACGGCCACGCAGCACGGGCGGCGGCACTCGCCCCGGCCACATCACGGCGGGCTCGCGACCCAACCGCGACCCGTGGGGGCACAGCACGGCCGGACAAGGCGACCGCCACACGTCACTCGCGCGATGCCGGAGACCACGCCACCCCGCCCGCAGCGGCACGGCACAAACCCTCCGGCAGGATGACGGCGCGGCTCGGCAGGATCTCGCTGTGGACCGCGCCACCACCGTCGCCGCGCCCGCCGCCACGAACCCCCACCATGCCGACCTGTCCCACGCCTCCTCCCGGGTGGTCCTGTTCGGCTACTGCCTCCTGGCCACCGGCAGTCTGCCGGCGATGGAGATCCATGCGACGGCGGCCCCCGGCTCCGCCCGAGTCCGGCTCGGCCGCATCTACCGGATCCACCGGATGACGTCCTGAGTCCGGCAGACCGCGCTCACAGGACGGCGAGCGGATTGACCGGGGAGCCCGTCGCGGACGGCAGTCGCAGCGGGGCGATCACGCACAGGAACGACCAGCGGTCCTCGTCGGCGCAGACCGGCGCGAGTTCCTCGAGTCGCAGCCAGTCCAGCAGGTGCAGCCCCATGGCGTGCACGGCGAGCACATGCACGGGGAAGGCCACGTCCCGCACCGCGCTGGGCGCGGTGTCGTTGTTGCCGTCGCTGCCGAGCACCGACACCTGCCGCTCGGCCAGGAACTCCAGGGCGGCCGGATGCAGCCCGGCCCGGGCATGGGCCACGTCCCACGGCCCGAGCTCCTCGCGGCGCCGCCGATGTCCCACCCTGACGAGCACGATGTCGCCGGGGCCGGCCCGGACGCCCTGCCGGGCCTCTGCTGCGGCGAGGTCGTCCGCGGTGACGTGGGCTCCGGGCTCGAGCCAGGGCAGGCCGTGCAGTCCCGGGATGTCCAGCAGCACGCCGCGGCCCACGATGCCGTCCCGGGCCAGGTCGACGGAGAGGGCATTCGCGCCGTCGGGGGACAGGGTGTCGGCGGCCGAGACGCCGCCGTGCAGCGTGCCGTCGTAGATGACGTGGCACAGGGCGTCGAGGTGGGTGTCGGCGTCGCCGTGGACGTCCATGGCGAAGCGGTCGCGTGCGAAGTCCAGCCCGCCGCCCGGTGCCGGGACACCGCCGGGTGGTGCCGTGAGCCGGTGCTCGGCGGGCTGCGGGTCGTCGGGCCCGGCCACCGTGTTCACCGGGGCGGCCAGCGAGATGCTGCGGCCCGACCGCACCTCGTGCACGGCGGCCAGTACGCGCTCGGGCGTGAGGGTGTCCAGGGCGCCCCGGGGCGACATGGCGCCGGGGGCCGTACTCCGCAGCCGCCGGTACAGCGACCGGAAGCCGGTCTCGGTGAGCTCGTGGGAGGTCGGCACGCTCCCACCATGCGGCAGGGCGTGGATCCTCGCGCGCGGAGCCAGCCGGAACGGATCGTCCCGATTTGCCGGAAACCCGGTGTCACTGCGGCCAAGGGACGGGCGGCCGGGGACGCGGCACGGGGCTCACTGCTGCAACTGCTGCTCCACAGAGCGCGCGGCACACCGGGCACCGCCGGGCCGACCCGGGGTCACGCGGGCGCGGTGTCCAGGAACTCGCGGATCGCGAAGGCGACCAGCACGATCACCGCCGTCCAGATCACGACCATCATGGTCGGGTAGCTCCAGGTGAACAGGACGACCGCGGCCACCGCCAGGATCGCGGCCCCGATCCACGGCTTGAAGCGGTGTACGAAACGGCCCACAGGGCCCAGCCGCAACCCCGCCGAGGTCGCCACGTCCCGCCCGGAGCCGATACTCCGGCTGCAGAAGCGACGGGTGAACACGGCGACCCGGGACGGGCCGACGAAGAAGGCTCCGAGGCCGGTGACCAGGGCCAACGCCCCGACCGCCCGCACACTGGAGCGCAGGAACTTCACCAGCGAGTCGTAGATGGCGCCCGCGGCGTCCGCGTTCGCCCCCGGCGGCAGATGGTCCAGATAGACGGCGCGGAAGACGGTGAGGACCACGCCCAGCAGAACCATGGCGAGGAAGATCCCGATCGCGGCCCCGATCAGCGCCCTCCTGCGATGGAACGCCACGAACACGCCCGCGGCGGCGATCAGCACCGCGATGATCGGCAGCCAGTTGCCGATGATCTGCAGCACCCTCAGATACGACTTGATCTTGCCGACGTCCTTCCCCTCGATCACGACGAAACTGGTGTGCACCTCGGGGATCTTCGCGGCCACCTTGAGTCCCCGATCGACCAGCCGCTCCTTCACTTGGGCCACGATCGGCCCGAGGTCGACGGCGACCTGGTTGTTCTTCAGCACCACCACACCGCCGGACGTGCCCGTCAGCGCCTTGTCCACCGCGTTGTGGGCCCGGCGGTTGGCGTTCGTCCAGGCCGTCTCGAAGGCGTCGCTGGAGACCACCCGCCGCACGGTGGAGCTCACCAGCTCCTTCAGACCGCTGTTGATGGGGCCGCTCAGATCGCCGATGAGGCCGGCCGCCCTCGGGGGCACGCCCTTCTCCTCCGCCGCCTTGCTCAGTTCCGCGACCAGGCCGTCCACGTCGATCTGCCTGAGCACGGCGTCGGTGACCCGGGTCGTGACGGCCTGCTGGATGTCGGGGTTGGAGGCGAGCGGGCCCACGGTCGCGACGTAACGGTCGGTGTCCCGGATGATGCTGTTCGCCCAGACCGCGACCACGGCGAGAAGTGCAAGCAAGGACGCGAGGACGATCAGCACGACCGAGCCCAGCGCCCGGAGCCGGTGCTTCGGCTCGCGCCGGGCGGCCTCCAGCTCGCTCACCCTGTGCCGCAGTTCGTCCAGTTCGCTGTCCGATGGGGGCGTGTCGCTGCCTGTCATGCCTTCGAGGAGATCCCGGCGTAAGCCGATGCGCGAGGCGGGAGGGGCCGACGTGGTGACGCCCGCACCGGGTGCGACGGCCGGTGTCCGGTGATGCAATGGCACTCAGGGGCCCACGAGCACCAGAGGTGACGCCGTGACCGAGCCATTCGACGAGATGGGACCCATCGACTACGTGGTGGTGGAGTTCCCCGGCAACCGCATGACGGGCGAGGGCTTCCCGCTGCTCGTCGATCTGGTGGACCGCGGCATCATCCGGATCCTCGACCTGATGTTCATCAGGAAGGAGGAGGACGGCACGGTGACCGCCCTGGAGATCGCCGATCTCACCGGTGACGGCAAACTCGATCTCACCGTCTTCGAGGGCGCCCGCTCGGGCCTGCTGGGCCAGGACGACCTCGAGGAGGCCGCCGCCGCGGTGAAGCCCGGCAACTCCGCGGGCCTGCTGATCTACGAGAACGTGTGGGCCGCCCCGTTCGCCGCCGCCCTGCGCCGCGGCGGAGGCCAGCTTGTCGCCTCCGGCCGCCTGTCCGTGCAGGACGTCCTCGCTTCACTGGAAGCAGCGGAGGCCGCTTCCTGAGTGACGGCACCGACGATCAGAGGGGGTCGTCCTGGCCTGATCCGCGTGCCGGCGCCGCACGCAGATCCGCGTCGGTGAGGGACTGCAGGGCGCCGCGGGTGTCGAGTCTGTAGAGCAGGAACAGGGCCGGGCCGACCAGGACCACCGCGATCAGCGTGACCAGGGCGAGCCAGCGGAGTGTCGTCGAGGACCCCGCCGCCTCGGAGACGGTCAGTGAGGTGGGAATGAGATACGGCCGCTGGGCCAGCCCCCACGCGAAGACGACGAGGGCCACGCAGGCGGTCGCCGTGAGCCGTGCCCATCCGGTGGCCGAGCGGTGCAGCAGGCCCGCCGTGGCCAGTGCGCAGACGGCTGCCAGGAGCACCAGTACCAGCCCGGTCCCGCTGGTGAGACCGTCGTACACGTACCGCGCGTCGTTGTGCGTCACGCCGAGACCGATGAGCGCGAGGACGGCGACGACGCCGAGACTGGCCCAGGCCCGCAGCCGGAAGTAGCCGACGAGGCCGGTCTCCCCGAACCGGAGGGCGTCGGCGGTGAGGAACACCGCGCCGAGGAACGCGGTCGCCGCGACGGTGAGCAGGCCCGCGATCACGGACGTCCCGTTGGACCACGCCTCGGCCGACGCCGGCGTCCCCGGTGCCACCCGGCCGGTGGCCAGGCCTCCGACCACCGCGCCGAGGAAGAACGGGGTCAGGAGCGAGGAGACGGCGAACATCGCGCCGTAGATCCTGCGTCCGGCGAGCCGCCGGGTGGGTTTGCGCAGGGCGAAGCCCGCACCGCGCAGGACCAGTCCCACGGCCGCGAGGGCCAGCGGGAGCCACATGGCCGAGAAGATCGTCTCGAACAGGATCGGGAAGCCCGTCCACATGACGACCAGGATGAAGATGAGCCAGACGTTGTTGACCTCCCAGACCGGCGCCATGGCGTGGTCGACCAGCCATCGGGGACGTCTGCCGCGCTCGGCGCCGCCGGCCATGAGATCCCAGAACCCGGCACCGTAGTCCGTGCCCCCGGCGCAGGCATAGGCGGCCACCAGGATCAGCAGAACCCAGGCGATGAGGTCCTCGACGGTCATGCGCGGCCCCCGCTTCCGTGCCCGGTGCCGTCGTCGGCGCCGGACATCGCCCGCGGCCCGTAGGGGATCTCGCTCTCCGGCCCCTCCACGGCGGCTTCGGCGGCCGCGCCGGAGTCCGCCTCCCGCCACGTGGCGCTCATCTTCCGTACGACCGCCAGGAACGCGGCGAAGGCGCACGTGTACACGACGACCACGATGCCGAACATGGTCCACAGCCCGTAGGCGTGGGTGCCGGTGACCGCCTCCGAGACCCGCATGTGCCCGTAGACGATCCAGGGTTGGCGGCCCACCTCCGTGGTGATCCAGCCGCATTCGAGGGTGAGAAGACACGCGGCGCCGGAAACGGCCGCGCACCGGAAGAACCAGGGTGACCTGGGCAGGCCGCCGCGGCGCAGCCGGCACCAGCCGTACCAGAGCGCGAGCAGGATCAGCAGGCTCCCGACGATCACCATGATGTCGAACGCCCAGTGGACGATGGTGGCCTGGGTGGTCGTGGGACGGTCGCTCGCGGCGACCGCCGTGAGTCCGGGCACCTCGGTGTCGGGGCTGAAGCCGGCCAGGATCGAGTCCAGTTGGGGGATCTTGATGCCGCCGGAGATGCTCCCGTCGGAGTTCAGCCGCCCGAACAGGTACTCCGGCATATGGGTGCCGGTCTTCCAGACGATCTCCATGGCGGAGAACTTCACCGGCTGCTTGTGGAAGACGGCGCGGGCCAGGGAGTCCCCGAGCACGAACTGCACCGGGGTGAGGACGGCCGCCACGGTGAAGGGGAGGGTGAAGCCGAGCCGGTGGTAGCGGTCCCTGCGGCCGCGCAGCCAGCCGACCGCGTACACGCCGGCCACGACATACGCGGCGGTCATGTAGGCGGCGCCGAGGAAGTGCCAGTACTCGGGGCCGAAGATCGGGGTGAAGATCGCCCGCCGGACATCGACGCCCGCCACGTCGCCGGACGAGTCGAAGGTGAAGCCCCGGGGCGTGTTCATCCACGAGTTCGCGGCGATGATCCCGAACGCCCCGAGCAGCGCGGACGCGCACAGCGGAACGCCGGCCCAGAAGTGCGGCCACGGCCTGAGCGTGCGCCAGCCGTACAGATAGATGGCGATGAGGATCGCCTCCAGGAAGAAGGCCCACCCCTCGATGCCGAAGGCGAGTCCGAAGACGTCTCCCCAGCGCCCCATCATGCCGGGCCACAGCAGCCCGAACTCGAAGGACAGCACGGTTCCGGTCACGATGCCGATGGCGAACTGCACGGCCATCACCGCCGACCAGCGGCGCGCGAGGCGCAGCGCGACCTCGTCGCCCTTGCGCAGCCCGCGGTAGTGCATGAGCAGGGTGAGGGCGGGCAGGGCGACGCCGAAGGGCACGAGCAGGATGTGCGCGGCCAGGGTGAAGGCCATCAGTTCGCGTGCGGGCAGGAGCTGGGGCGGTGTGGCCGCCAGGACGTCGATCGCGTTCGTCACGCAGGGCCTCGCTGGTCGTCGGGACGGGCGGCGGATCGGATCCGCTCAGCCGCCCGTGGCGAAGCCGGGGAACAGCGTCATGCCGCCGTCGACGTACAGCGTGGTGCCCACGACGTAGTCGAGCAGGTCCGAGGCCAGCACGGCGACGGCCTTCGCGACGTCGGCGGGGTCGCCGACACGGCGGTAGGGAATGAGCCGCAGCAGGTCGTCCTCGGCCTCGGGGGTGTCCCACGCGCTGCGGTTGATGGGCGTGCGAATCGCGCCGGGGGCCACCGCGTTGACCCGGATCCGGTGCGGCGCGAGCTCCTGCGCGAGCGTGGTCATGAGCATCAGCACACCGCCCTTGGACGCCGCGTAGTTGGCGTGCCCTGCCCAGGGGATGAGCTGGTGCACCGAGCTCATGCAGATGATCTTCCCTGCCGACTGTGACACCTCGGGGACGACGCCCCGGCGCAGGAACTCCTTGGTCGCCTCGCGGGCGCACAGGAACTGGCCGGTGAGGTTGACGTCCAGCACCTTGTGCCACTGCGCCGTCGTCATGTCGGTGATGGGCGCGTCCCGCTGCAGGCCCGCGTTCGCCACCATGACGTCGATGGTCCCGAACTCCTTGACCATGCGGGAGACCATGTCGACGACCTGGTCCTCGTCGGAGACGTCCGCCTCGTGCGCGTACGCGTGGACGCCGAATTCCTCGATCTCGCGCACCACGTCTTCCGCCGCGTCGCGTCCCGCGACGTAGTTCACCACGACGTCGGCGCCCACCCGTCCGAGGGCGATCGCGGTCGCCTTTCCGATGCCGGAATTCGCGCCCGTGACGAGCGCCTTCTGACCTTTGAGGAGGGGATAGGCAATCGGCCGACCGCCGTCGGTGCCGCTGGTCTCCACTGATGACTCCCTATGGGTGCAACCCGTTACCGGGGAAATCCGCCCCACCAAGAAAGCATCAGCCGATCCCTGTGGCCCGGCGGCACGCAATCACGTGCCGCCCCGCGACCCGATTGGCTCCGTGGGCTACATTGCGGTTTCGGCGCCGGGGCCGGTTCGGGCGGCCAGCGCCCAGATGACGAAGCCGTCCACGACCATCAGCGTGATGGCCCAGAAGGGGTACCAGGGCAGCCACGCGAAGTTGGCGATCATCGACAGCCCGGCGATGGTGATGCCGATGACGCGGGCCCACATCGTTCCGGTGAACAGGGCGAACCCCGCCAGCACCACCACGATGCCGATGATGAGATGCATCCAGCCCCACCCCGTCAGACTCCACTCGAAAGTGAAATTGCGGGTCGCGACGAACACGTCGTCCTCGGCGATGGCGGCTATTCCCTCGAATATCGCCATGACGCCGCCGAAGATCATCATGATTGCGGCGAATACCGTCCAGCCGGACACGGCCATTCCCTCGCCGACGGCGGTACGCGACATTCTCGTGCCATGCGTGGCCATTTCGGGCTCCTCTGTGCTAGGCCTCACCGCCGGGCGGAATGCCCGGCAGGCACACACTTCCACCCTGCCACGAGGAGCCGCAGTCGGCAGATCGGCAGGAATTCGCCCTGGCCACACCCCTTCCCGGATGCAGCGAAATCCGGGAAATGCTGCAATGGAGGGGCGGGGTGTGCGCACAGGAAAGGGGATCGCCATGCCAGGTCTTCTTCGCGGAGTCGCCCGCACGGCCGTCGTCGCGGGAACGGCGACGGCGGTCTCCAACCGGGTGTCGCGCCGCCAGCAGGGACGATGGGCCGCCCAGCAGGGCTACCAGGAACCCCGGCCCGACTCCTACGCGCAGCCTCAGCAGGCCGCAGCGCCGGCCGACGACATGGGCAGCACGCTCGACCAGCTCAAGCAGCTGGGCGAACTCAAAGCACAGGGCGTGCTCACGGAGGCCGAGTTCGAGGAGCAGAAGCGCAGGCTCCTCGGCTGACCGGAATGCGTCCTCACGACCGCTGCCGCTTGCCGCGGTAGCGCTCCGCGAGCCGCGCGAGTGCGACCGCGCCGAGAAGCAGGCCGAAGTCGCGCAGTGCGATGTCGTAGTAGTCCGGGATGCTCAGCAGGTTGACGATGATGCCGCCCAGCCAGGCGGCGACCAGCCAGCCTCCGAAGCGGGGTGCCAGGGCCACGACGAGCCCTGCCACGATCTCGATCACGCCCACGGCGTACATGGCGTCCTGGGCGCTGCCCGGCACGACGTCGTCGATCCACGGCGCGAGGTAGCCGGGCCAGTCCACGAGCAGGTTGGCGAACTTGTCCAGCCCGAACAGGATCGGCGCCACCGTGAAACCGGTGCGCAGGATCACGAACGCCTGGTAGCCGGGGTCGCCGAGAATCGCCCGCCGCGAGCCGGTGCCGGGCGTGGGGGTGGTGGTTGCGGACGACATGGCGCCCTTCTTTCTATAGACAACTCTCATTAACGATAGAAGCGCGTGATTGTTCTTTAGTCAAGAGCCATGGGTTTTACACTTGTGCTCGTGGACGCCCCGAAGGAAGCACCCGACGCCGACGTCTCCGCCGTCGCCGCCCTCGACGAGCCGACCCGCAGGAGGCTGTACGACCATGTGGTGAGCCGGCCGGCCCCGGTCAGCCGGGACGAGGCGGCGGCCGCCCTGGGGCTGGCGCGGCAGACGGCGGCGTTCCACCTGGACCGACTGGCCGACGCGGCACTGCTCGACGTGGTCTACGAGCGCCGCAGCGGCCGCACCGGGCCGGGCGCGGGCCGACCGGCCAAGCTCTACCGGCGCTCCTCGCGGCAGATCGCGGTCAGTCTCCCCGACCGGCGCTACGAACTGGCCGGACGGCTGCTCGCCCAGGCCGTGGAGGAGTCCGACGCGACCGGTGAGCCGGTGCGGGAGGTGCTGCACCGAAAGGCCGAGGAACTCGGCGCGCAGGTCGGTGCAGGGCATGACGCGGGCGTCTTCGAGGTGCTGGGGCGGTACGGATTCGAGCCGCGGCACGAAGGCGATGCCGTCGTACTGGCCAACTGCCCCTTCCACGCACTGGCCCGCGAGCACACCCGAACGGTGTGCGGCATGAACCTCCACTTGCTGCGCGGGATGCTGCACGGGCTGGGCGAGGACGGGCTGGAGGCACATCTCGCGCCCGCCCCCGGCCGCTGCTGCGTCAAGCTGGAGCCCGCCGCCTGATCGGTGCCGGCCGTCAGGAGCCCGGAGTCACCTCGGGCACGGCGATCGACCCCTGGGCCACGGCGCACAGCGTCTCCACGCCGTCGGCGCCGACGGACGACAGGTCGCAGCGGCACACCACGCGGCTGCGACCGGCGCGGACGACCCGGGCGTGGGCCCTCAGGAGCGTGCCGGCGGCCGGGCGCAGGTACTCGATGGTGAGCCCGGCGGCGAGCAGCCGGGGGCCGACCGCCGCACCCGCCGCGAAGCTCAGCGCGTTGTCCGCCGCGTAGGCGAGGACACCGCCGTGCAGGAATCCGTGCTGCTGACGCAGGTCGTCGCGGGCATCCAGCTCCAGCGTCACCTCGCCCGCGCCGAAGGCCGTCAGTCGGGCGCCGAGCAGCCGGCTGAAGGGCTGGGCCTCCAGGATCTTCTGCGCGGCCGCCAGGTCCGCAATGCCGTTCACGCCTTGCCTCATCTCTCCGCGACCTTTTCACTTCACTAGTGAAGTGAAGTTCCCCCGACCATCCCTCGCACCCGCCGCACCTGTCAAGATTCGCCCCATGCCCCAGCACGAGCACGAGCCCGAGCCCGAGCCCGACCAGCGCCTGTACTTCCTCCTCCAGCAGGCCGCGCACCGCCTCCGCATGTCCGCGGACCGCCGCTTCCTGACCGCCGCCGGGGTCACCGCGGCGCAGCTCGGCGCGCTGTTCGCCGTGCACGACCAGCCGGGCATCACACAGCAGGAGCTCGCCCGGGTGCTGGGGCTGGGCGAGTCCGCCGTCACCGGGCTGGTCGCACGGCTGACCAAGGCCGGTCTCGTCACCCGGCGGGCGCATCCGCACGAGCACCGGGCGGTGGTGCTGGAGCTGACCGGCGACGGCGAGGCCGCGCTCGTGGCCGCCCGGCCCGAGATCGACCGTCTCAACGCCGAGTTGCGCACCCTGCTCGGAGATCAGGGATTCGTACGGACCGCCGCCGCCCTGCAGCGGCTCACCGTCTGGGAGTCCTGACGGCGCCGCCGTACGCGATGCCGCTCAGCGGGTGATCCGCACCGGACGCGTCACGCTCACCTGGTCCACGTCCGACGTCCTGACCGTCACCTTCATCTCCCAGGTTCCGGCGATCGGCAGGGTGAGGTCGTCGCCGGCCCAGTAACCGCCCCGGTCGGTCACCTCGGCGTCGATCGGGCCGAGCTTCTGGCTGGGGAGCGTGAAGGAGATACGCAGTTCGGGGACGGTGGTGATGCCGTCGTCGGGGCCGAAGACCACGGCCTCGACAGTGCTGTCGCCGACCCGGCCGGAGTCCAGGGTGACCTGCACCTTGCCGCGCCCGCTCGGCGTGCCCACGTCGAACGGGACGGTGGTGACGGAGGTGGCCGGGAGTCCGGCGGCCGGGGCCGCCGCCTGCGCCTCGGCCTCCGCACGGCCCGGGAGGGTGCTGGAGAGCACCGTCGTGATCAGCAACACCACGAAGGAGACGGCCACTTCGACCAGCACGGAGCGGCGCAGGGCACGACGGTGCGCGTCGGAGGCGGTGCCGGGATCGGCACCGGGCGACCCCGGCTTCTCCGGCGCCTCCTGACTCGCCGGCGCCGGCAACCCCTCACTCGCGGACCCCCGCGCCGCGCCCACCGTCTCCGGCACCTTCTCCCGTACCACCGACTCCGTCTCGGCCGTCGCCGCCCGCGCCGTCCAGCGCCGCGAGCAAGCCGCCACCGCCAGCAGCAGCGTCACCGCGGCCAGCTTGGCGAGCAGGAGGCGGCCGTACGACGTGCCGGTCAGCGCGACGAGGGAGCCGAGCCCGCGCCACGACTGGTAGACCCCGGTGACGACCAGGACGGTCACGGAGGCGAAGGCCAGCCGGGAGTAGCGGGTGATCACGGGCGCCGGAAGCGTGCCGCGGTGGAGGGTCGTGAGCAGTGCCGCAAGGCCGCCCAGCCACACCGCCATCGCCAGCAGGTGCAGCACGGAGGCCGTCATCGCCAGGGGAACCTGGATGCCGGCCGACGCGTGCTCGGCGGCCGCCCAGGTCAGGGCCAGACCGACGGCCAGGGCGGCCCCGGTGACCAGGGCCGGCCGGGAGGGACGCTCCCGCCGCCGCAGACGTACCAGGAACAGGGCCGTGAGCAGCAACAGCAGCAGCCGGGCCAGCAGCGCCAGACCGGGGCGGCCGGTCAGGGTGCGGCTCAGCGCGGACGGGTCGAGGGCCGTGGCCGGGCCGGTCCCGGTCTCGTACGGGGCGCGGAGCAGCAGCAGGACGACGGTGGAGGCGAGCAGTGCCCACCAGCCCGCCACCAGCGGCTTCTTGAGCGGGCCGGGGTCGGGCGGGCGGCAGGCGAGGGCGAACACGGCGGTGCCGACGAGGAGGGCCGCGGCGAGGTAGGCGACGTAGCGGGCGATGTCGTGGAGGCTGCCGGTGAGCGGGTCCTCGGCCGGGCCGGTGGGCACCGCCGCCGGGGTCGGGGAGGGCTTGCCGACCGAGAAGGTGAACGCGCCGGAGACGGGGTGGCTGTCGGCCGACACCACCCGCCAGGCCACGACATAGGTGCCGGTGCCGAGCTTGGCCGGCAGGGTGACCCGCGCGGTGTCCGAGCGGCCCGACGGATGCTGTGCCTCGCCCGTCTTCACCCGCCGGTTGTCCGGGTCGAGGATGCGGAAGGAGTCGTCCAGCAGGCCTACGGACTCGGTGAAGGTGAGGGTGAGGGCGCGGGGGGCCGACTTGAGGACGGTTCCGTCGGCGGGGTCGCTGTCGCGGAGTGCCGCGTGGGCCGACGCCTGTCCCGCGCCGCCGAGGAGGAGCAGGACCAGCAGGGTGCCCAGCAGCACCAGCCCTTGAAGCCGCCGGGTTCCTGTACGACCGTTTCGTCCGCCATCGCGCCCTTCGTCCACGTCACTTCTCCGTATCCGGACTCGCCGTTCTCGGATACCTACGGACGAAAGCGCGGCGGAGCTCACCGGGGTCACCGTCACGGACGGCACAGCCCCGCGATCCGGTCCGCCTCCTCCGGATAACGCGCCGTGAGCTCCGCCGCGTCCCCGTGCTCGTAGCCCTCGAACGTGAACCCCGGCGCCATCGTGCAGCCGAAGAACGTCCACGCGCCGCCGTCGAGGACCCGCGCGCCCATCCAGGTGCCCGCGGGCACGGTGAACTGGACGTGCTGGCCGCCGAGTACGTCCGGCCCCAGCACGGCCGTCCGGGAGGCGCCGTCGGGGGCCAGCAGAAGCAGCCGCAGCGGGTCGCCGAGGTAGTGGTGCCAGACCTCGTCGGTGGGCAGGCGGTGCAGCGCGGAGAAGTCGTCGGCGGTGAGCAGGGCGACGATCGCGGTGCCCTCCGGGCGGCCGTCCGGGCGCTCGGGTCCCGCCCAGGTCTGGCGGAACAGGCCGCCCTCGCGCGGGATCGGCTCCAGGCCGTACAGGGCGATGAGCTCTTCGGGAGTCACCCCGGGAAGGCTACCGCCCGCCTGAGGAATGCCAGTTGTGCCTTCTTCTCCGGCAGGTACACGTCGGGAAGGTCGATCTCCGGCAGGGTGATGACCTCGCCGGCCTCGAAGCCCTGCCGGAGGAAGCGGGCGACCGCCTTCTCGTTGCGCACGTCGGGGTCGACCACGATCCGGCGCCGGTCCAGGCCCAGCAGGACGTACGACGCGAGGGCGTCCAGCAGTGCCGCCGTCCAGCCCGGACGCGCGCCCCGAGGCCCGGCGGGGGCGAGGAGCAGGTGGACGCCGATGTCCCCGACCTCGATCTCGTAGCACTCGCCGACCCGGTCGGCCTCCGGCTCGTAGGTCTGCAGAAGAGCGACCGGTTCGCCGTCCTTCAGCACCAGGAAGGCGTGATGGGTGTCGAGCGTGTCCATGTGGGCGTAGATCTCGGCCACTTGGTCCCTGGTGAGGCCGTTCATGCCCCAGAAGACGGCCCGCTCCTCGCTCACCCAGCCGTGGACCACCTCGGCGTCGGAGCGGGCGTCGAGGGGGCGGATGCTCACGGTGCCGAAACCGTCGAGCACCTGCTCGTGGACGGGGCTGTGCCGGTCAGACATCGGTCTCCTTCGTGAGACGGTCCCAGTCGGTGACGACCGGGACGAGCTTTCCCTCCAGCCACAGGGGGAGTTGGTCGCGGTGGTGGGGTGTGCCGGGCACGCCGGACGCACCGAACGGCACCACCCACCGGCTGTCCTCGCGCCGGGCCAGGTCCCACACGTAGCGGGCGGCCGGGCCGCGCGCGGCGAGGTCGGTGTACCCGGGCACGGCGGAGGTGGACAGCACGCAGTCGTGGTCGCCGGACAGAGCCGGAGCGTCGTACGCCGGGTCGCCGAGCGCGCGCCAGGGTGCGAGGCGGTGGGTGTCGCCCCACCGGGCGGCCGGCTTCCCGGCCACCTCCTCGAGGGCCGCACGGACGATCGCCGGACGGTCGATGCCGTACAGCTCCTCCGCCGCCAGCAGGTGTTCGAGCGCGAAGGCGATCCGCGGGACGAGGGCGAGCCAGGGGAGGAGGACCTCCGGGTAGGCGGGCGGCGTCGTCAGCGCGGCGAAGGCGGGCTCGGCCGCGAGACGGCGTACGACCGCACCGCGCACCGCCGCGTACAGCGCCGCCTCCTGGCTGTCCGCGTCCATACGGCGGTTCCAGCCCACCAGGCGGTCCCTGACCCGGGCGGCGTCGTCGGACAGGTTCTCCAGGTCCGCCACATGGTTCAGCAGGGGCGCTGCGGAGGCGAGATGCGTGTCGGTGTGGATCGCGGGCATGTCCGCCGCCGACCACTCCTCGCGCTCGTCGAGGAGCGCGCGGATGCGGTCGGCGCGGTGCGGCGGGGCGAACTCGACGCCGAGCGGGGCGGCAGGGCCGCGCTGGTTGGCCATCACCGCGATGCCGTCGGTCAGACCGGCGCGGGGCATCTCGTGCCAGCCGTTCCAGTCGTGGCCGGGCTCCCAGGCGGGCACCGCGCGGGTGCGGTTGGCCGTGGAGCGGACCGGCACCCTGCCCGCGACCCGGTGCAGCAGGCCGCCCTCCGTGTCGGCGGCCTGGACGACGTTGACCGGCTCGGACCAGGCGTCGAAGGCACGGTCCACGTCGGCGACCCGGCGGGCGCGCAGCAACGGCAGCAGGGCGCCGAAGCCGAGGTCCCCGGTCACGCGGGGCGGGTAGCGCAGGCTCAGGGCGACCGGCGTGCCGTCGTCGAGCCCCTCCGGGCCGCCGGCGATCACCGGTCCCCGCGCGGTCTCGATCACCTCGACCTCGACCGTCCCCTCCCCCGCCACCTCGACCGGCTCCGTGTGCCGGGCGGCCCGGTGCCAGGCCCCGTCCGGGCCGAGGGCCTCCACGCCCGCGCCGGTGCGCCGCAGGCGCTCCCGATAGAGATCCTGGTAGTCGGCCATGGCGTTGGTGATGGCCCAGGCGACCGTGCCGGTGTGGCCGAAGTGGGCGATGCCCGGGACGCCGGGCACGGCGAGGCCGACGACGTCGAACTCGGGGCAGGCCAGGCGGATCTGCTGGTAGACGCCGGGATCCTCGATGAAGCGGTGCGGGTCGCCCGCGATGACGGCCTGTCCGGTGACCGTGCGCTCCCCGCCGACCAGCCAGCCGTTGCTGCCGGAGGTGCCGGGGCCGTCGGTGGCGAACAGCCCGACCGCCCCGGGGCCCAGGTGACGGACGGCCTCCTCGCGCCACAGCTTGGCGGGGAAGCCGGCGAACAGGATGTGCGTGGACAGCCAGACGCCGAGCGGGGTCCAGGGCTCCCAACCGCCGGGCGCGAGGCCGGTGGTGCCGAACTCCGGGGCCTCGGCCTCAGCCAGCCCCTCGTTGACGCCGTCGGCGTACGCCCGGACCCACTCCGCCGTCTCCGGGTCCCGTTCCTCCAGGGCCGCCCAGCAGCGCCGGGCCGTGTCGTCGATGCGGGCGCGGCGGGCGAACCGGTCCCAGGACAGGGCCTCGGTACCGAGGAAGGCCGCCGACGTGCCCTGCGCCCGGTGCCGCTCGACCTCCAGCTGCCAGGCCCGGTCACGGGCGGTGACCCGGCCCTGGGCGCGGGCGAGCGCGAGAACGTCGTCCGCGCGCAGGTGCGGGACACCCCAGGCATCTCTGTGGATCTCGGTGGTCACCCTGCGGCCCCTCTTTGCTTTAGGTTAGCCTTGCCTAAGTAGACGTTTGCCGGAATCGTACGCGAGGGGTGGAGAAACGATGGCGCAGGGTCGCGGATGGGAGGGCGCGGTCCTCCGGCTGATGCGCGCCAAGGACTTCACCCTCACCGTCACCGGCGCCGAGGACGTCACCCCGGACTACCGGCGGCTGCACCTCACCGATGGCGGCCTGCTCGAGGCCGTCGGCGTCCACCCGACGATGTGGGTCCGGCTGTGGTTCGTCAACGCGGGCCGGCCGCACCAGCGCGCCTACACGCTGGTCGACCCGGATCCGGCGGCCGGCACCTTCAGCCTCGAGTTCGCACTCCACGAGGGATGCGCCGGCGACTGGGCACGGGCGGCGAAGCCCGGCGACACCATCGAGGCGACGGTCCAGGGCACGGGCTTCCAGCGGCCCCGGCCCGAGCCCTCGCACGTCTTCGCGATCGGCGACCCGGCGTCGCTGCCCGCACTCAACTCCCTGCTCGGGGAGTTCCGCTCCGTCCCGGCGACCGTCTGGTTCGAGGGCTCCTTCGACGGACTGCCCTTCCGCGCCGACCCGGCCCTGCACGAGGTGCGGCACATCCCCCGGCGGGACGCGGGCGCGCTCCTTGTCGAGCACGTGCGCAAGGACCTCCCCGGCCTGATCGAGGGCGCCTCGGACCCGTACGTGTGGATGGCCTGCGACACCGCCACGACCCGCACCCTGGCCTCGTACGTCCGCAAGGACCTGGGCGTCCCCAGGCAGCGCGTGCACGCGCTGGGGTACTGGCGCGCGACCTGACCCCGCACATCGCGCCACCCCACATCGCGCGGCACGCCCCCGCACGCGGGATCATCGACCCATGAACGTCACCCTTCACCTCGCCCAGGACCCCGATGCCGACGAGCTCCTCGGGCGCTCCCCGCTCGCCGCGCTCGTCGGGATGCTGCTCGACCAGCAGGTTCCGATGGAGTGGGCGTTCAAGGGGCCGTCGACCATCGCGAAGCGGATGGGCACCGACGACCTGGACGCGCACGAGATCGCCGCCCAGGACCCGGAGGCCTTCGCCGCCCTGCTGTCGGAGAAGCCGGCCGTCCACCGCTACCCCGGCTCGATGGCCAAGCGGATCCAGCAGCTGTGCCAGTACCTCGTCGAGCACTACGACGGGAACGCCGAACTCGTCTGGAAGGGCGTCGGCGAGGGACGGGAACTGCTGCGACGCCTCCAGGGACTGCCCGGGTTCGGCAAGCAGAAGGCACAGATCTTCCTCGCCCTGCTGGGCAAGCAGCTCGGCGTCCGGCCCGAGGGGTGGCAGGAGGCCGCGGGCGCCTACGGCGAGCCGAAGTCCTTCCGCTCCGTCGCCGACATCACCGGCCCCGAGTCGCTGGCCAAGGTGCGCGCGCACAAACAGGAGATGAAGGCGGCGACCAAGGCGGCGAAGGCAGCCCGGAAGTGACAGCGGCCTCGAAGGCCGCCAGAAGGTAAGTCGGGTGGCCCGCCCCCGGTGGCGGGCCCGTCGCGGACGGTCCAAGCATGGACCATGACCGAGCCACCGAGCGGCTCCCCCTGGGGCCCGGACTACGACGACCGCAAGGTCCACGCCGAGCGCCCACCCGGCCGGCACGAACCCGAACCGCCGTTCGAGGGCCCCCTGCACGCCCTTTCCCGCGCCGCCTGGCAGGTGATCCTGGCCACCGGCGTCGCCTCACTGGTCCTGGGCGTCCTGGTCCTGGTGTGGCCGGGCGCCTCCCTGTTTGCCGCGGGCATCCTCTTCGGCCTCTACCTCGTGATCAGCGGCGTGTTCCAACTGGCCTCCGCCTTCGGCACACACCGGACGACCTCACTGCGCGTGCTCGCCTTCACCAGCGGCGCGCTGTCGATCCTGCTCGGCCTGTTCTGCTTCCGCGGCTCCATGCAGTCGATCCTGCTGCTCGCCCTGTGGATCGGCATCGGCTGGCTCATCCGCGGGATCACCCAGACGCTGGCCGCCGCCTCCGACGCGTCCATGCCCGCCCGCGGCTGGCAGATCTTCCTCGGGATCCTCACCTTCGTCGCCGGGATCGTGCTCATCGACTCGCCCTTCGAATCGGTCGCCGTGCTCACCCTGGTCGGCGGTATCTGGCTGGTCGTGGTCGGCGTCGTCGAGATCGTCGTCGCGATCACGATCCGCGGGCGGGCCCGCCAGGTCCCGCAGACGCTGTGACGTCCGTTCGCACGCGTGCCATCCCCCGTGCGGGCGGATCTCGGGGCCGCGGCGTTGCCCGGCACCCGCCGAACGGGGAGACGAACCTTCATGAGCACCGCATCCGGCCTCCCGCGCAGCCGCGCCTGGCTGCGGGTGCTCGTGCTGCTGCTCGCGCTGCTGGTGCCCGCCACGCACACCCAGGCGCACGCGGCCCCGGTCGCGTCCGGCGAGGTCGCCGAGTGCGGCGTCCTCGAAACGGCCCTACGGCCGGCGGCCCGCGCCGCCGACCGTCCCGCCGTACCCGCGCGCCCGGCGCCCCTCCCGGACCCCGCGCCCGGCGTCCCGCAGGGCAGGCCCCTTCCGGAGTCGCCGCGTCCGCCGTACGCGCTGCACACCGTGCGCACGGTGGTCCTGCGCTGCTGACAGACCCGGAATTGCGGCCTGTCAGTACGACGCAAGGAGCACGACCATGCCATCGGACCCGTATGCGGTCCTGCGCGCCCTGCTGCGCGCGGAGGCCGTCCGCAGCACACCGAAGCCGCAGGTGGAGGAACCGAAGCCGCAACCGGCGAAGCCGGACAAACGCGGCTGACCGGGAGCCGGACGCCGCGCGACGGCGTCCGGCTCGCCGACGCCTCCCAGCGAGTGAGCCCCAGCCACATCCACCCTTTTGACCGGTATCACTCGAGATCTGCGCGTACTTGACTCGCCCGGCCCGGGCAGTGAGGCTGCGCCCGGAACGTGCGGACCGGTAGGCTTTCCGTGTGATCTTCAAGCGCATCGGAAACGGCCGGCCGTACCCCGACCACGGCCGGGAAAGCACCCGGCAGTGGGCGGACGTCGCGCCGCGCCCGGTCCGCCTCGATCAGCTGGTGACCACCAAGCAGCAGCTCGACCTGGAAACACTCCTCGCCGAGGACTCCACGTTCTACGGCGACCTCTTCGCGCACGTCGTGAAGTGGCAGGGCGACCTGTACCTCGAGGACGGGCTGCACCGCGCGGTACGGGCGGCCCTGCAACAGCGCCAGGTGCTGCACGCGCGCGTGCTCGAGCTGGACTGACCCCCAGGATTGGCCCTTTCGGGTTCTCCTGCGCGGCACCGAATGATCATCTAGTAGGCATGGCCGCCCGAGCGCACTACGCTGCGCTCATGAGCATGCTGACTCCCCCAGGCATGGGCGGCAAGTACCGGATCACGGGGGACAAGTACCCACGGATGCGCCCTCCCCGGCGCCGCGGCAGGCTCGTGTTCCTCACCGTCGCGTGCGCCGCCGTGGTCGGTGTCATCGGCTGGGGCACCCTGCAGCTCATCGACGTCTTCACCGGTGGTGGAAAGACGGCCTCGGCGGCCGGTCCCACGGCGGACTGCACGACGACGGCGAGCCCCTCGGCCGGTGCGACGGCCGCCGCCCTGCCCAAGCCGGCGCAGATCACCGTCAATGTCTTCAACGCCACGCCCCGCAGCGGGCTCGCCAAGCTGACGGCCGACGAACTCAAGAAGCGCGGCTTCCGCATCGGCGAGGTGGGGAACGCGACCGCGCAGTACGACAAGAAGGTCCCCGGCACCGGGATACTGCTCGGCCCCGCGTCCTCCCTGAACACCTCGCTGCCGGTCCTGGCCACCCAACTGACCACCGCCGAGCGCCGCACCGACGCGGCCCGCAAGGGCACCGCGATCGACCTCATCCTCGGCACCGGCTTCAAGAACCTCACGGCGCAGGCGGATGCCGAGAAGGCGCTGGCCGCACTCAGCGCGCCGCAGCCGACGGCCAGCACGACGAAGAAGAGCTGCTGAGCCTCGCAGGAGGTGGGTCGCGCAATCCGGCGCCGGCGGGGTGCCGCTACTCCGCCGCGCCGTACAGCCGGTCCCCCGCGTCCCCCAGGCCGGGGACGATGTAGCCGTGCTCGTTGAGGTGGTCGTCGACCGCGGCCGTGACGACCGTGACCGGTGTGCCCGCGAGTTCGCGCTCCATGACCTCGACACCCTCGGGGGCGGCGAGCAGCACCACCGCGGTCACGTCGTCGGCGCCGCGCTTGATCAGCTCGCGGATCGCCGCGACCAGGGTGCCGCCGGTGGCGAGCATCGGGTCCAGGACGTACACCTGACGGCCCGAGAGGTCCTCCGGCATGCGCGTGGCGTACGTGGAGGCCTGTAGCGTCTCCTCGTTGCGGATCATGCCCAGGAAGCCCACCTCGGCGGTCGGCAGCAGCCGGACCATGCCGTCCAGCATGCCGAGGCCGGCCCGCAGGATCGGCACCACCAGCGGGCGCGGGTGGGAGAGCTTGACGCCGGTGGTCGGGGCGACCGGCGTGGTGATGTCGGCCTGCTCGGTGCGCACGTCACGCGTGGCCTCGTAGGCGAGCAGGGTGACCAGCTCGTCGGCGAGACGGCGGAAGGTCGCGGAGTCCGTGCGCTGGTCGCGCAGCGCGGTGAGCTTGTGGGCGACCAGGGGGTGGTCGACGACGTGGAGACGCATGTCCACAACAGTAGCCGGGTCGGATCGGCCGGACGCCCCCGCACCAGGTCCCCGCTTTCCTGCGACTTGATCCGCCGGACACGCCCCGGCTGAGCCCGTGCCGCGGGATTGGGCCGTCTGCTGGCGTCAAACCGCCCATCGGAGGGAAAGTGGTCAGGACGGACGGGGGAGGTGCGTCCATGCCCGATCTGCCTGAGCCGCAAGAGGAAACCTCGCCGCGGGAGAGCGACGCCGAGCGCCGGCGCCGCCGCGCCCAGTTCCTGCGCGAACTCGCCGAGGCGCGGGAGTTGCGCGACCGCGTCCAGCCCCGCCGCGCGAAGACGGCCCGGCTGCGACACGCGATGCGGATGAGGACGTTCCGCTGGTAGCCGCGCATACCGGGAAGATCCCCGACGGCACGGGTGTTGCGGGGGTGGGCGTGCGTGGTCGCACTGGAAAGCCGCGTACGATCCGCAGGTGGCGGCAACGAGTGTGCTGGTGAGTCCCTTGCGGACGTGTCACTGACGTGCTCACGGACACGCGATCAAAACTGCCAGACACAGGGAGCCGAAGACGTCCCCTGAACGCCTTGTTTCTGCCACGATTCCGAGTGGGCGGGGCTCGGAGCACAGCTCTCCCCGCCCGTAACCTCCGCCGGGGGGACCCCCAACCGGCACGCCTATGACCAGTGGGAGAGTCACGGTGTACTTCGCCGCACTGCTCGCGCGCACCGAAGACGGGTGGGAAGCGAGCGACACAGAGCTCGACGATGTGGAGACCCTGTCGGATCTGGCCGACCTGGCCCGGGAAGCCTCTCCCGACGAGGACACGGTGCTTGTGCTCATCGAGCAGGAGGACTCGTGGTTCGGCGTCGTCCGCATCGACGGCGAGGAAGACCCTCGCATCTACGTCTCCGACGCCGCGGCCGCAGCCCGCAGCTCGTACGGCGAGATCCTGCTCACGGACGAACTGCTCGGGAGGGAGCCCGGCGACGACGACGCCGACCTGGACTCCCTCGACCTCGACGGCACCGAGGACGGTGAGGACGAGGACGACGACGCCGAGGACGGCGGCTCCACCGCGGAGGCGGTGCCGCACGGCCCGGTCGGCGACGCCGCGATCCTCGACGACCTGGGTGTCGGCGAGAAGGAGCTGAAGTCGCTGTCGGAGGACGCGCTCGGCGAGATCGCCGAGGCGCTCGGCGCCTCGGAGGTCCTGGAGACCGTCCGCTGACGGCGAACCCCGCCCCCGACCCGGTACGCGACCGCTGGCGGGTCGCTATGCGGCGTGCCCTGGACGAGGCCGGGCTGGCCCTCCGGGGCGGGGACGTCCCCGTCGGGGCCGTCGTCCTGGCCCCGGACGGTACGACCCTGCTCGCGGCCGGGCACAACGAGCGCGAGGTCACCGGCGACCCGACGGCCCACGCCGAGGTGCTGGCGATCCGGCGGGCGGCCGAGGAGCTGGGCGGGTGGCGGCTGTCCGGCTGCACGCTGGTGGTCACCCTCGAGCCCTGCACGATGTGCGCGGGCGCGATCGTCCAGTCCCGGGTGGACCGCGTGGTCTACGGCGCCCGCGACGACAAGGCGGGCGCGGTCGGCTCCCTCTGGGACGTCCTGCGGGACCGGCGGCTCAACCACCGGCCCGAGGTGATCGAGGGCGTGCTCGCCGAGGACTGCGCCCGCCTCCTCACCGACTTCTTCCGGAACCGCTGACGTCTCCGGAACCCCTGGCGGGGTTGCCGAATACCGATTTCAAACCATGCCCCACCTTGCTGTAGGGTCTCCCTCGGTAGCGTGTCCGAGCGGCCGAAGGAGCTCGCCTCGAAAGCGAGTGTGGCGCAAGTCACCGAGGGTTCAAATCCCTCCGCTACCGCTGGAGAAGGGCCCCGTCGAGAGACGGGGCCCTTTGTGCGATCATGGGCCGTCTTTTTTGGTGCATCAGTGACGGAGGAGGCCGCGATGGCGGTGAACGCGAAGAAGATCGCCGTCTACGTACTCGTGGTCTTCGCGCTGTACGTGATCATCACAAACCCGGCCAAGGCCGCCGACTACGTCCAGATAGGGTTCGAGGGCATATCGGACGCGGCCAAGGCCATCGGCGACTTCATGACGTGGATCGCCAACGGGGCGCCGAACTAGGGCCCGCCGCAGTCCGCAGCTAGGAGTGCACATGATCCGCCACCTGGTCCTCTTCAAGCTCAACGAGGGCATCGAGCGCGACGACCCACGCGTCGCGGAGGGCGAAGCGGCCTTCCGGGCGCTCGGCGACCGGATCGAGGAGCTGCGCTTCTGGGAGCTGGGCTGGAACATCAGCGACCGGCCCATCGCGTACGACTTCGCCATCAACTCGGCGGTCGACGACGCGGACGCCCTGAAGCGCTACCTCGAGCACCCGGCGCACCAGGCGGGCGTCGCCCTGTGGCGGGAGTTCGCCACCTGGGTGGTCGCCGACTACGAGGTCTGAGCCGTACCGCACACGAACGGCCCCGTACCGGAATGGTGCGGGGCCGTTTCACGCCCCTATACACCACATTGCCCACAACACGTTGTTATGCGGTGCTTGCACACAGTGCACATGTCTTGTGATGCTATGACCGCTTTTGACGGATGAGTTGATGGATCATGAGGTGGAGTTGACCGTGTCGGCCAGTACTGCGCCTCAAGCACTGCCCCTCGAAACACCGTCTGCCGCACCGACCACTCCGCAGCGCAGCCGCGGCGCCGACACCCGCGCCCTCACCCAGGTGCTCTTCGGTCAGCTCAAGGAGCTCAAGCCGGGCACGCCGGAGCACACCCGCGTGCGCGCGGCGCTCATCGAGGCCAACCTCCCGCTCGTGCGCTACGCCGCCGCCCGCTTTCGCTCCCGCAACGAGCCGATGGAGGACGTGGTCCAGGTCGGCACCATCGGGCTCATCAACGCCATCGACCGCTTCGACCCGGACCGGGGTGTGCAGTTCCCGACGTTCGCGATGCCGACGGTCGTCGGCGAGATCAAGCGCTACTTCCGCGACAACGTCCGCACGATCCACGTCCCGCGCCGGCTGCACGAGCTGTGGGTGCAGGTGAACGGCGCGACCGAGGACCTGACGACCGCCTTCGGCCGTACCCCGACCACCGCCGAGATCGCCGACCGGCTGCGCATCACCGAGGAGGAGGTGATGTCCTGCATCGAGGCCGGACGGTCGTACCACGCGACCTCGCTGGAGGCCGCGCAGGAGGGCGACGGACTGCCGGGCCTCCTCGACCGGCTCGGCTACGAGGACCCCGCGCTGGACGGTGTCGAGCACCGGGACCTCGTTCGGCACCTGCTCGTCCAGCTTCCCGAACGCGAGCAGAGAATCCTTCTCCTGCGCTACTACAGCAATCTCACCCAGTCGCAAATCAGCGCGGAACTCGGCGTCTCCCAGATGCATGTTTCCCGGCTACTGGCACGTAGCTTTCAGCGGCTCCGGTCGGCGAACCGGATCGACGCCTGAACACACGGACTATCGCACGCGGGATCGAGTAGTAACCGGCACGAGCGAATCGCTCACCAGGGATGTTCCCGACAGATCTGGGCTGAAATACCGTCACACCCCCTCTTTCCAGGGCTGTTTCGTTACTCTCATGTCGACATGTCACTACAGCGTGTTGCCGACATGTGACATTCTGCCGGAAGCGCGTTTGCCGGGGCTTCGGCTCCGGTATTCAGGTGAAGGCTGGCGTTCCTCGCAGGAGCGTTCGCCACGACCGTCCCGCGACCCAAAGGGGGTGGCATGTCCGCAGACCAGGGCAGCTCGAAGGTGCTCACGCTCACGAAGAGCGAGTCCGCGCCCGACGCCGCGTTCGACGCAGTTACGGCCCTCGAGGCGGCGCCGGCCCCGGCCCTCTCCTCGGAAGCCATCGACACCCGCACCCTGTCCCGCTCCCTCTTCCTGCGGCTCGCCGCTCTCGACGAGGACAGCCCCGAGCGCGCGTACGTCCGGGACACACTGATCGAGCTCAACCTCCCCCTGGTGCGGTACGCCGCCGCCCGCTTCCGCTCCCGCAACGAGCCGATGGAGGACATCGTCCAGGTCGGCACCATCGGCCTGATCAAGGCGATCGACCGCTTCGACTGCGAACGGGGCGTCGAGTTCCCGACGTTCGCGATGCCGACGGTCGTCGGCGAGATCAAGCGGTTCTTCCGCGACACCTCGTGGTCGGTGCGCGTGCCCCGCCGACTGCAGGAGCTGCGGCTGGCGCTGACGAAGGCCAGCGACGAGCTGTCCCAGAAGCTGGACCGCTCCCCGACGGTCACCGAACTCGCCGCGGTCCTGGGCGTGTCGGAGGAGGACGTCGTCGACGGCCTCGCGGTCGGCAACGCGTACACGGCCTCCTCGCTGGACTCCCCGGCGCCGGAGGACGACGGCGGCGAGGGCTCCCTGGCGGACCGCCTCGGCTACGAGGACACCGCCCTGGAGGGCGTCGAGTACCGCGAGTCCCTGAAGCCCCTGCTCGCCAAGCTCCCGCCCCGTGAGCGGCGCATCATCATGCTGCGCTTCTTCGCCAACATGACCCAGTCGCAGATCGGCGAGGAGGTCGGCATCTCCCAGATGCACGTCTCCCGGCTGCTGACCCGGACGCTGGCGCAGCTGCGCGAGGGCCTCATCTCGGACTGACGGAGCGCCCTTCGGGGCTTCCCATTTGACGGAGCGTCAGCCACCATGGCGCGATGCTTCGGGCGACGACGTGGACACATGGCCGTCGGGGCGCCGTACTCGGTGCGTCGGCGGCCGTCCTCTGTCTGGGCGGGGTTCTGGCCGCGTGCGGGGGCGGCGGGGGCGACGACGGCTATGTCGCCGTGGGCGCGGCGGGCGGTCCGTCCCCACGGGGCCCCGCGGTGACGCCGACGGGCGGGGTGCGTCTGGTGCCGCTCGACCCGGCCGACGGCCCGGACACCTCCCCTGCCCCGGAAGGCAGTTCCCCACACGGCCCGGATCCCTCGCCCGGCGTGCCCCGTACGACCGGGAGCGCCGCCGCCCCGGACGACGGCGCCACACCCGCCGCCACGAGCGGGACGTCACCCTCTCCGACACCAACGGGCGCTCCCACGGCACCTGCTGGGCCCGCCGCCCTCAGCGTGAGCGACCCCGTTCGGGAACCCACGGACAAGCGGTGGTGCGAGAAGGTGACCCTGGAGTTCCGCAACACCGGGGGAGCCGCGGTGCGTTCGGGCACGGTGATCTTCGGGACGCACGTCATCGGCGCGCTCGGCATCGACTGGGCGACGATCGAGTCGACCGGCGAACTCCCCGCGCCGATCGCGGCCGGCGCAACGGAGGAGAAGACCTGGACGGTGTGCGTCGACGCATGGCGCGTGCCGCTGGGCATGCATGTCGAGACGCGGGACGTGTCCGTCCGATGGGAGTAATGACGCCGTACGAGTGACGATGCGTCTCGCGCGCTACTTCAGCGCCAGCCAGGCGACGGCCGCGACGATCGCCACGACGGCGATGACGCCGACGATCAGCCCTACGCGGGGACCGGCCGGCGCGGCCGCCTGCTGACGGCCCTGGGGACCCTCGTCGACGAAGGCGCGGAACATCTGGGTGCTGCCTGCGGGGTCGTAGTTGCCCTGGGGGTCCTGGGTGTTAGCCATGGCTCGAGACACTAGCGAATCCGCGGTTGTGGCCCAAGTGGGGGGCGACCCGGAATCCCGGCCGTCCTCACCTGGCTGTTTACGCTCGCAATACTTGCCTTTGCCAAGTTTTTGTACCGGACCCCTCCCCTTTGTTTGCCTGCAGCAACCAACCAGCTTATGGTTGCCCTAAGCAACAAACTTGGGAGGTGCGATGGCCGAGCAGGCGCAGTACGAGGAACTGGTCCGTCAGTTCAGCGCCTTCGGCGCCGTGAAACGGGAGATGGGACGGATCCTGCCGACCGACTGCTCCAGCGGCTCCGCCGCCGTCCTGACGCTGCTCGCCCGCCACGGCGACATGCGCATGAGCAGGCTCGCCGAGCTGCTGGCCGTGGACATGTCGGTCACCAGCCGCCATGTCGCCCACGTCGCCGAGCGCGGCTGGATCGAGCGCTCCCCGGATCCGGCGGACAAGCGCTCGCGCATCCTGCGCCTCACCCCCGCCGGGCTGGCGCAGCTCGACGAGCTGTCCCGGCGGACCTCACGGATGCTCGCCGAGCGCCTCGCCGGCTGGACCGACGACGAGGTCGGCCAGCTCACCCGGCTCATGGCACGACTCAGGTCGAGCTTCGACGACTGCCGTTCCGCCGCGCACCGGCTGTCGCCTCCCACCACTGCGGCGAGCGAAGAACCGACCACCCGTACACCCGCAAGCACCTAAGAGAAGGAAGCCCATGGCAACGACCACACCAGCCGGTGTGCGGGCCCACGCCAAGCACGGGAGAGGCTCCACAGGCTCCTCCGACGGCGTCCGGATGACCCACCGGCAGATCATGGAGGCGCTCTCCGGGCTGCTGCTCGGGATGTTCGTGGCGATCCTGTCGTCCACGATCGTCTCGAACGCCCTCCCGCAGATCATCGGCGACCTCGGCGGCGGCCAGTCCGCCTACACCTGGGTCGTCACCGCCACGCTGCTGGCGATGACGGCGGCCACACCCCTGTGGGGCAAGCTCGCCGACCTGTACAACAAGAAGGCGCTCGTCCAGACCGCGCTGGTGATCTACGTGCTCGGATCGGCGGCCGCCGGTCTGTCGCAGAACGCCGGGATGCTGATCGCCTGCCGTGTCGTGCAGGGCATCGGCGTCGGCGGTCTGTCCGCCCTCGCGCAGATCGTGATGGCGGCGATGATCTCCCCGCGGGAGCGCGGCCGTTACTCCGGCTACCTCGGCGCGACCTTCGCCGTCGCCACCGTCGGTGGCCCGCTGCTCGGCGGTGTCATCACCGACACCTCGTGGCTGGGCTGGCGCTGGTGCTTCTACGTCGGTGTGCCGTTCGCCGTCATCGCGCTCATCGTGCTGCAGAAGACCCTGCATCTGCCGGTCGTGAAGCGGGACGTGAAGGTCGACTGGGCCGGCGCGTTCTTCATCTCGGCGGCGGTCTCGCTGCTGCTGGTCTGGGTCACCTTCGCGGGTGACAAGTACGACTGGCTGTCGTGGCAGACGTACTCGATGCTCGCGGGCTCGGTCGTGCTGGGGCTGATCTTCGTGCTCGTCGAGTCGAAGGCCGGTGAGCCGATCATCCCGCTGCGGCTGTTCCGCAACCGCACCATCACCCTGTCGTCGCTCGCCTCGATGTTCGTGGGCGTCGCGATGTTCTCCGGCACGGTCTTCTTCGCCCAGTACTTCCAGCTGGCCCGCAACGAGTCCCCAACCATGTCCGGCGTCCTGACGATCCCGATGATCGGCGGTCTGTTCGTCTCCTCCACCGTCTCCGGGCAGCTCATCACCCGCACAGGGAAGTGGAAGGCCTGGCTGGTCGGCGGTGGTGTGCTCATCACGGCGGGCCTCGGGCTGCTGGGCACCATCCGCTACGACACCGAGTACTGGAAGACCGCCGTCTTCATGGCCCTGCTCGGTCTCGGCGTCGGCATGATGATGCAGAACCTGGTGCTGTCCACGCAGAACCAGGTGGACCCGAGCGACCTCGGCTCGGCCAGCTCCACCGTCACCTTCTTCCGGTCCCTCGGCGGTGCGATGGGCGTCTCGGCGCTGGGTGCCGTCATGGCCAACCGCATCACCGACTACGCCAAGGACGGCATCGCCGGTCTCGGCCCCAAGTACGCCGCTCTGGCGTCCGGTTCGAGCTCCACCGGCGAGATCCCGGACATGGACAAGCTGCCCGCGCCGCTGCGCACGGTGATGGAGAGCGCGTACGGCCACGGCATCGCGGACGTGTTCCTGATCGCGGGGGGCCTGGCCCTGCTCGCCTTCCTGATCACGCTGTTCATCAAGGAGGTCCCGCTGAGGACGAAGGGTGCGATGGCACAGGCGGCGGCGGAGGAGGCCCCGGCGACCGCGGAGCCCACGGTCGGCCCGGTGGCCGAGAGGGTCCCGAGCTGGGCCGTCACCGCCGACGTCCCCACCGGTCCGGAGGGCAAGCGGATCGCAGCGGTCACCACGGTGGCCCGTCCCGAGGAGAGCGCCGGATCCGGCGGCATCCCGGTGCGCGGCTTCGTCCGCGGCACCGAGAGCGCGCCCGTCCCGCGGGCCGCGGTCACCCTCGTCTCGCTCGCGGGGCGCCGGCTGGGGCGCTCGATCGCGCAGGCCGACGGCTCGTACGCGGTGGACGCGCCGGGCGCGGGTTCGTACGTCCTGATCGCCTCCGCCGACGGGTTCCAGCCGCAGGCGTCCACGGTCGTCGTGGACGGCGACGAGCCGGTGGCGTACGACATCCTGTTCAGCGGCACCAGCGGGCTGGGCGGTGTCGTGCGGGCCGCGGAGACGGGCGGGCCGGTCAAGGACGCGATGGTGATCGTCACCGACGTGCGCGGGGACCTGCTGGCCACCGGCTTCTCCGGAGAACAGGGGGAGTTCTCCTTCGCCGAACTGGTGCCGGGTGCCGTGACCGTCGCGGTGAACGCCGCCGGGTTCCGGCCACGCGCCCTGCCCGTCGAGGTGGGCGGCACCGGGGTCACCCGGATCGAGGTCGAGCTCGACGCCGGAGCCCGCGTCCAGGGCGTCGTACGGTCGCCGCACGGTCCGCTGGCCGACGCCCGCGTGACGCTGGTCGACGGGGCGGGCAACGTCGTCGGCACGGCGACGACCGGCACGGACGGGGCGTACGCCTTCGCCGACCTGGACCGCGGCGAGTACACGGTCATCGCGACGGGCTATCCGCCGGTGGCCACCGCGCTGAACCTCGGCGGCGGCGTCGACGACCACGACATCGAACTCGCCCACCCCGGCGAGTAGTACGGCCCCGGCCCGTGGCGGGCGGCGCGCTCCGAGCGGAGGCATGCCCTCGCCACGGGCCGGTCACTTGTGAGGAGTTGTGTGAGACGGCACTGACCGCGAGGATCCGCACCTGCTGGGCAAGGGCGGTCACACCCTCGTCCGGGGCGGTTCGGACGTCGGCCTGATGAAGGTGGTCGCCGACGGCGTGCAGGACGCGGGAGGCCGGCTCTGCGGAGTCTCGGTGGCACGCCAGGGCGCGGACGAGATGGTGATCGCGAAGGACCTCGCCGAGCCGGGACGGATGGGCCGTGTCGCACGCGCTCGTCACCGTGACGGTGCGGACGCCGGGACGACGCGGAGGGCGTGGTGCGGAACGACACCACCCTGGCCGTCGGCGCGTACACCGTCGTCGTCACGGACGTCGGCTACGCGCCCGCCGCCGGACCGGGTCGGGACGGTGACGCCGGCCCGGCAGGGCGGAACGGAGCTGCCGCCGCCCGGGCCGCGCATCTCCAGCGTGCGCGGGCGGTTCACGGAGTTCGCGGGCGCCATCGAGGTCGCGCCGTACGTCACCAAGTCCCGGGTGGCCGTGGTCGTCCGGGCAGTCTCCGTCGACACCGGCAACGGCACGCGTGCCACCCACCTGCGCTCCGTGGACTTCCTGGACGTCGACGCGTACCCCGAGATCCCCTACCGCCCCACCGGCCGGACCGCGGCGGGCGCCGACCGCTGGACGGTCCTCGGGGAGCTGGGGATGCACGGGATCGTACGGCCGTGGCCCTCGACCTCGCCCACATCGGGACCGGCTCCGACCACCAGGCGGTGCAGGGGGAGTCGCTGCCGCGGACCTGCGCGGCCCTACATGAGGCCGACGGTGCGGGGCGGGGCGAACAGATGGCGGGCCCGGTGCTCCTCGGCCACCATGACCGCCCCGGCCCTCGGGTCCGGCGTCCGCTCCGCCTTCGACAGCCGCTCCCGGTGCTCGGCGCACGTACGGCACGACGGGTCCCAGTCGGGCAGCGACTCGGCGTGGGCGTCGGCCAGATGCCGGCTGAGGCGGATCTGCGTCCCCACGATGCTGTCCGTGAAGTCCCAGTCCACCGTGGGATCCTCGGCCACCAGCCCCGCGATCTCGGCCTGGATGCCTCTCATCGCCTCGTACATCCGCACGCATTCGGCGCAGTCCCACATCCAGGCGGGCGGCAGCGGCCACTGGTCTGCGGGGTCGAGCTCGTCGCCACTCATACTCGTCACAGTAGGAGGACCTTCCCCGACAGCCACAGGCATAGGCCCGACAGGGTCACCGACGTGGCCCTCGCCAAGCCCTAGGCTGCGGTCATGGCACCGAACATCGCGACGAACACCAAGGTATCCCTGGACGAGCTGCTGGACTTCGTACGACCCCGCCACCACGCCCTCCTGCTGACCCGGCGGACCGACGGCAGCCCCCAGGCATCGCCGCTGACCTGCGGAGTCGACGACTCCGGACGGATCGTGATCTCCACTTACCCGGAGCGCGCCAAGACGCGCAACGCCAAGCGGGATCCCCGGGTCAGCGTCATCGTGCTGAGCGACGACTGGAACGGGCCCTGGGTGCAGGTCGACGGAACCGCCGAGGTCATCGACACACCGGACTCCGTGGAGCCGCTCGTGGAGTACTACCGCAACATCGCCGGCGAGCACCCCGACTGGGACGAGTACCGGGCGGCCATGGTCAAGCAGGGGAAGTCGATCATCCGGATCACGCCGGAGCGGTGGGGGCCGGTAGCGACGGGAGGATTCCCCGCGCGGCTGGTGGCCGACCGGTAGGCCGGGTCAGCCCCGCTCCACCATCGCCTCGATCCCCGCCACCAGCAGGTCCAGGGCGAAGGTGAAGTCCCGGTCCAGCATCTCCGCGACCGTGTCCCCGCCGCGGGCCGCCATGATGTCCTGGGCCTCCTCGAGAACCTCCGCGGCCTCCGGGGCGGCCTCGGTCATCACCGAGGTCATGGCCTGCTGGAAGTAGTCGTCCGGGGTCATGCCGGCGTCCGCGACGCGGGTGAAGAAGTGGCCCTCGATCGTGCCGTACCCGTACACGAACTGGAAGACGGCCGAGATCG
Organism: Streptomyces sp. HUAS ZL42; assembly: GCF_040782645.1. GTDB lineage: Bacteria > Actinomycetota > Actinomycetes > Streptomycetales > Streptomycetaceae > Streptomyces. Next base: position 5,020,266 of record NZ_CP160403.1, on the reverse strand, counting down.
CGCCGGTCACCCCGTGCGCGGGCAGTCCGGTGCGGCGGATGACGCGCTGGACCAGGCGGGAGAAGGCGAGCGCGTTGGGGCCGATGTTGAGGTAACGGCCCACGAGCGGCGACAGCCACGGATGGCGGACCAGCAGCGTCCGGTACTCCGTGGCCATCATCCGCAGCTGGTCGCGCCAGTCCTCGTGCGCCGCGTCCGGGTCGGGCAGGCTCAGCTCGCCGAAGACCGCGTCCAGGGCGAGTTCGAGCAGGTCGTCCTTGGTGTCGACGTACCAGTAGACGGACATCGCGGTGACGTTCAGCTCGGCGGCGAGCCTGCGCATGGAGAACTTGGCCAGCCCCTCGGCGTCCAGCAGCCGCACGGTCACCTGAGTGATCCGCTCCCGGTCAAGCCCCGACGGCTGCCCGCCACGCCCACCCCGGCGCGCCTTGCCCTCCAGCCAGACGCTGGACCGGGGGGCCCGCTCGGCTGCCTTCACCATGGCGTACCTTCCTCGACTCTTCCACGCCGGTCAGCATAAGCAGGCCCAAAGGGGCGCGGTGCGGTGCATATGGGCTCCGCCGCGCGGGCGCGGCCGGCCACAACGGACCCGCAGCCGCACGACTGCCCGGCCCCCACCCTCTCAGGCGACCACCACCTCCGAGTCTGCCCGCTCAGCCCTCCGCAACAACGCGGCCGCGGCCAACCCCCCGAGCAACACGGCCAACGCCCCCACCAACTGACTGGTCTCCAGCCCGGAGGAGAACGCGTCGGTGATGTGTGACTTCTCCTTTGCCGACCCCGCAGCAGCCAGCGCCGCCGGCAAAGATGACGCGGCCACCGGAATCAACGCGGCGAAACGGGAGTTGAGCACCGCCCCGAGCACAGCCACACCGAGCCCGTTGCCGAATTCCGCCAACGTCCCGTTGATCCCGGCCCCCACCCCCGCCTTCGCGGGCGGAATCGCACTCATGATCGCATGCGCCATCGCGGGGTTGGCGACCGCGCACCCCGCACCGATGAGGAGCAGCCCCAGCAGTGTGCCCGCGTAACCGCCGGAGGCGGTCGTCGCGATCGACGCGAGGCCGGCCGACATGAGCCCCATGCCGAGCAGGATCGACAGGGGCGTACCGAGCTTCGCCGTCCACTTCGCCGACAGCCCCGAGAAGTTCAACGCCACCACCGACAGTGCAAGGGGTGCCGTACGCAGCCCCGCCTCCAGTGGGCCGTACCCGAGCACGAACTGCAGGTGCTGCGTCAGCAGGAACAACGCCCCGCCCATCCCGAAGGTGATCAGCACCGCACCCGCGACCGCGCCCGTGAACCGGCGGTCCTTGAAGAACTGCAGGTCGAGCATGGGGTACGGGATGCGGCTCTCCCAGTAAGCGAACACCGCGAGGACCACGACCGCCACCGCCGCCGGCACCAGTACCCGCCCCGCCGTCCAGCCGTGCTCCGGCCCGGAGATGACCGCGTACACCAGCGATCCCATACCGACCGTCGAGAGCAGCGCACCGAGCAGGTCGGGCCGGTCTCCGCGGGGGTTCCTGGACTCCGGGACCAGGACCACGACCGCCGCCAGCCCCAGCGCGGCGACCGGCAGGTTGATCAGGAAGATCGCGCCCCACCAGAAGTGGTTCAGCATGAAACCGCCGATCAGCGGGCCCGCGGCGAAGCCCAGTGCGTTCACCGCGCTCCAGATGCCGATCGCCCTGGGCTGCTCCTCGGACGCGAAGATCTGCATCGCCACGGCGAGGGTGGTGGTCAGCAGCAGCGCGCCGCCGACGCCCATGCCGGCTCGCGCCGCGATCAACCGGCCCGTCGAGTCGGCGAGTCCGGCGACCAGCGACCCCGCGCCGAACAGGGCCAGGCCCGCGATCAGCATCCGCTTGCGGCCGTAACGGTCGGCGGCGCTGCCCGCGGTGAGCAGCAGGCCGGACTGGACCAGGGAGTACGCGTTGATCATCCACTGGATGTCGGAGGTGGCCGCGCCCAGTTCGCGGGTGAGCGAGGGGATCGCCACGTTCAGGACGGTGTTGTCGAGCAGCACGGTCAGCTGCGCGAGACAGATGACACCGAGGATGAGCCAGCGCTGGGGATGGCCCTGGGAGGTCGTCATGCCGTACACCGTAGAACAGTTCTTATACGGCGTACAACGGTGATGCGGAGACACGAAGAAGGGCGGTGACTGTGGTCACCGCCCTTCTCTCCTCGGCTCTTCTCGGCTCTTCTCGGCTCTTCTCAGCCGACCGTCAGCTGCTGCTGCTCGCCTTCTGCGTGAGGTCGTAGAAGGTGGCCGTACCGACCGTGACCTGCTTGAAGTTGGCCTCGACCCACGCGGTGATCTGCGAGGACGTGCCGTTGCTGCTGCCGCCCATGCCACCGCCGGTGCCACTGGAGATGAAGTAGTGGATCTTTCCGTCCGCCACGTACTTCTGGAACTCGGCCAGCGTCGGCGACGGGTCGGTGCCGTTGAAGCCGCCGATCGCCATCACCGGCTGGCCGGTGGACAGCTGGTAGCTCGCGGCGTTCTGCGCGCCGATGGCCGCCGCGGCCCAGGTGTAGTCGTCGGCGTCGGTCTCCAGCAAGTTCTTGGCCTCGGAGGAGACGTTGGCCCCGTTGAGCAGGCCGCCGACGCCACCGCCACCGCCCGTGCCGCCACCGTCGCCGAGGGCCGAACCTCCCCCGCCGGGGCCGCCCTGCTGGTTCTGGCCCTGACCCTGGGTGCTGCCGTTGCCGTTCTGCTGGTTCTGGCCCTGCCGGCCCGGCATACCGCCACCGGGGAAGCCGTTGCCGTTGCCCTGCTGGTTCTGACCCTGCTGGTTCTGACCCTGCTGGTTCTGACCCTGCTGGTTCTGGGCACCACCCGGGAAGCCGCCCCCACCGGGGCCGCCACCGCCGCCAGGGCCACCGCGACCGCCCGCGACGGCGGGACCGGCGGTGACGATCGAGCCGGTGTGGGCCTCGTTCAGTGTGGTGAGCGTGTACGCCGTCGGGCCGGCCAGCGCGGCGACGAAGCTCAACCCGACGACGCCCATGGCCAGTTGGCGACCCAGCCTGTTCACGAAGACCAGGCCGAGCGCGGCGACCAGACCGCCGACCAGCACGAGCCACTTCAGCCACGGCAGGTAGTCCGAGGAGCGGTTGAGGAGGACGTAACCCCACACCGCGGTGGCCGTCATGGCGCCCGCCAGCGTCAGCGACGCCCAGACCTTGTCCCGCTCCTTCCAGAGCAGCGCCGAGCCCATGCCGATCAGCGGCGCGATGTAGGGGGCGAGGGCCACGGTGTAGTACTCGTGGAAGATGCCCTGCATGAAGCTGAAGACCACCATGGTGATCAGCAGCGAGCCGCCCCAGAGGAGGAAGTCCGCTCGGGTGCTGTCGGTGCGCTTCGCCATGGGGGTCCCCCCGCTCGAGCGAAGCCGAGAGTGGGGGAGGGTGGCCCAGACGGCGGCCGCCAGCAGGATCAGCGCGGCCGGGATCAGCCAGGAGATCTGGCCGCCGATGTTGGAGCTGAACATCCGGTCCCAGCCGGTCTCGCCCCAGTTGCCGCCGCCGTTGCCGCCACCGCCGCCGACACTGCCGGTCTCCTCACCGTTGATGCGGCCGAGGCCGTTGTAGCCGAAGGTCAGCTCCAGGAAGGAGTTGTTCTGCGAGCCGCCGATGTAGGGACGGGAGGACGCCGGCCACAGCTCGACGATCGCGACCCACCAGCCGCCCGCGACGACCATCGCGAGCCCGGCGAGCAGCACCTGGCCGACGCGCTTCTTCCAGCTCGCCGGCGCGAAGACGACGTAGACGAGGGCGAGGACCGGCAGGATCAGGAAGGCCTGCAGGGTCTTGACCAGGAAGGCGAGGCCGATCGCGACGCCGGCCCACATCAGCCACTTCGTCTGCGCCCTCTCCATGGCGCGCTGAGTGCAGTAGACCGAGGCAGCCATCAGCAGCGCGAGGGCCGCGTCCGGGTTGTTGAAGCGGAACATCAGCGCGGCGACGGGCGTGAGCGCGAACACCGCCATGGTGATGAACCCGGCCGCCGCACTGAACCGTCGGCGGACGGACGCGTAGAGCACGGCAGCCGTGGCGACCGCCATCAGCACCTGCGGGAACAGGATCGCGAAGGAGTTCAGACCGAAGAGCCGAACCGAGAGGGCCATCGGCCACAGTGAGGCCGGGGGCTTGTCGACGGTGATGGCGTTGGCCGCGTCGAGGGAGCCGAAGAAGAATGCCTTCCAGGACTGGCTGCCCGCCTGGACGGCCGCCGAGTAGAAGGAGTTGGCGTAACCGGAAGCCGTGAGGTTCCAGGTGTAGAGGCCGCCGATCACCAGCAGCGTGAGGAGGAACCCGGGGCGCACCCAGCGAGGGTCCTCGGGGCGGCCGCGCCACAGTCTCCGTACGAAGGGCTGCTGGGGCTCGCCGGACTCCGGCGCCGGCACGGCCGGTTCCTGCGGCGGTGCTGTCGGGGGCGGGCCCCAGGAGATGGGTGCCGTATTCGTCGTACTGGCCGCGTCGGCCTGAACGGTCGTCCGGTCGTAGTGGGTTGTCATCGGGAATCCCCCGTGTCGGTGTCGTAGGGGCGCACCGGCTGGAGCCGCATGGTGGCGTCCCGCCAGGTGCCGTCCGCGGCTTCACCGGCGCGGAACCGGGTGGTGTCGTACGAGTAGTGGGGCGCGTGCTGCGCCACCGGGCGCTGCGGCAGCGGCGCGTACGGGCCGCCGGGCTGCTGCGGTGCTCCCGCCGTGGTGTAGGCCGGCGAGGACGGGGTGTGCGAGGCGACCACCGTCGAGGTGCTCTCCCGGCGGTCCGAGAAGACCCAGGCGCGGAAGAGGAGGAACCGCAGAACCGTCGCCGCGAGGTTGGCGGCGATGAGGACCGCCAGTTCGGTCGAGTGCGCGGGATCGCTGGTGGCCGCGCCGAGGGCGGCGAGGGAGCCGCTGGTGAGGGCGAGGCCGATGCCGAAGACGACCAGGCCCTGTGCCTGGTGCTTGACGGCGCCGCCGCTGCCCCGCACCCCGAAGGTCAGGCGCCGGTTGGCCGCCGTGTTGGCGATCGCCGACACGAGCAGGGCGAGCGCGTTGGCGACCTGCGAGCCGGTGAAGACCCGGAAGCCGCTGTAGAGCAGCAGATAGAAGAGGGTCGACAGACCGCCGATGACGCAGAACCCGACGAGCTGGCGGGCCAGCCCCTTGGGCACGTCCTCGATCTCACGGTCGCGCGGATCGTCGCCGAACGGGCGGGTGAGCCGGTCCAGCGGAAGCGAACCGGAGGCGAGGGCCTTGCCCACGCGCCACACCCCCTTGAGGTCGTCGGTCGCCGTCTTCACGATGTGGACGGTGGAGTTCGGATCGTCCACCCAGTCGACGGGCACCTCGTGGATCCGCAGCCCGGCCCGCTCCGCGACCACCAGCATCTCGGTGTCGAAGAACCAGCCGGTGTCCTCCACCAGGGGCAGCAGCACCTGGGCCACGTCCCTGCGGATCGCCTTGAAGCCGCACTGCGCGTCGGAGAAGCGGGCCTGCAGCGAGCCCCGCAGGATCAGGTTGTACGCACGGCTGATGAGCTCCCGCTTGGGCCCGCGGACCACGCGGGAGCTGCGAGCCAGCCGGGAACCGATCGCCAGGTCGGAGTGACCCGAGATCAGCGGCGCCACCAGCGGCAGCAGCGCGTTGAGGTCGGTGGACAGGTCCACGTCCATGTAGGCGAGGATCGGGGCGTCCGAAGCCGACCAGACGGTCCGCAGCGCACGGCCGCGGCCCTTCTGCTCGAGCCGGAAGGACGTGACCTCCGGGATCTCCGCCTCCAGCCGCGACGCCACCAGCGGGGTGGTGTCCGTCGACGCGTTGTCCGCGATCGTGATGCGGAACGCGTACGGGAAGGTGCGCTTGAGGTGATCATGCAGTCTCAGCACACACGGCTGGAGGTCCTTCTCCTCGTTGTAGACGGGGATCACTACGTCCAGGACAGGCGTACCGGCGTCTCCGGCCGGGAGGTGCTCCCGCGCCGGCAGGGTGCCGGGAGAAGAGTCGGTTCGCATGGCACCGACTCTGGTCAGGCGCCCTGTTGCACCCATGTGGTGGCACTGTGCTGTACCTGTGAGTCCAGTTGCCAGTTCGTTTCGGGCGCGGGCTGCGGCGCGGCAGGCGCGAGCGCGGGCAGGTGCACCGTGAACACGGTCCGCCCGGGCACGCTGTCCACGGTCACGGCACCGCCGTGCGCGGTCGCCACGGCCTGCACGATCGCCAGCCCCAGACCGGTGGAACCGGTGGCGCGGGAGCGCGCGGAGTCGCCGCGGGCGAACCGTTCGAAGACGTGCGGGAGCAGGTCCGGCGGGATGCCCTGGCCGTTGTCCTGGACGTCCACGCACAGCCACGGTCCGCGTCTTTGCACGCGTGCGGTGACGGTCGTACCCGGTGGTGTGTGCGTACGGGCGTTGGCCAGCAGATTGACGAGCACCTGCTGCAGGCGTGCCGCGTCCGCGGACACCAGGGCCGGCTCGTCGGGGAGTTCGAGGCGCCACACGTGGTCCGGTCCGGCGGCGCGGGCGTCGCTGATGGTGTCGATGACCAGCGGTACGAGGTCGGTCTGCTCGAACTGCAGCGGACGGCCCGCGTCGAGGCGGGCGAGCAGCAGCAGGTCCTCGACGAGGAAGGTCATCCGGCCGGCCTCGGACTCGATACGGCCGAGGGCGTGCCGGGTGTCGGGCCCCACCTCTTCACGGCCTCGCCTGGTCAGCTCGGCGTACCCGCGGATGGACGCGAGAGGCGTACGGAGCTCGTGGCTGGCGTCCGCGACGAACTGCCGGACCCGCATCTCGCTCTCCTGGCGCGCGTGCAGGGCGCCGTGGACGTGGTTCAGCATCCGGTTGAGCGCGGCACCGACCTGGCCGACCTCGGTGTGCGGGTCGGTCTCGGACTCGGGCACACGCTCACTGAGGTTGACCTCGCCGGTGTGCAGGGGGAGTTCGGAGACGCGGGTGGCGGTCGCGGCTACCTTGCGGAGGGGGCGCGTGGCCACGCCGACGATGACCGTCCCGGCCAGGGAGGCGGCGATCAGGCCGGCGGCGGTGACGCTGACCTCGACGAGGATGAGCGTGTTGATGGTGCTGTTGACGTCGGTGGTCGGGACGGCGACGTAGTAGCTGCCCCTGTCGCCGCTCATGTACTCGACGCGGTACTCGCCGTACCCAGGGAGGTCCACGGTGTGCGCCTTGCTGTCCTGGGCCACGGAGCCGAGCACCTTGATCGCGGCGTCGGAGAGTTCCTGCGCCTTCATCGACAGGTCGTCCGAGGACTTCTTGCCGACCACGGCTGAGGTGATCGAGCCCTTCTCGACCTTCGCCGCGATCGTGCGCTGGGGCTGCGGGCCCTGCACGAACTCGCTGATGTCGGTCGACGTCTGGTTCGGCTGCTGGGGGTCGCCGGTGCCGGTGCCCTTGGTGCTCTCACCGCTGCCGGTCTTGTTGGGCCCGCCGGGCGGCCCGAACCGACCGGATGCGCGCTTCGCGACCTCGTTCAGCTGGCCGTCCAGCTGCTCGTACAGATGGGATCGCAGCGCGAGCGTCGTCACCGTGCCGATCACGGCACAGACCACGGCAATCAGCACCACGGACGCGACGACGAGCCGGGTCCGCAGGGTGCGCGGCTTTCCCGCTCGTCTCTTCTGCGGACGCGGCCGTCGTCGCCCGCTCATGACGCCGCGGGCTTGATCAGGTAGCCGGCACCACGCCGGGTGTGGATCATCGGCTCGCGGCCCGCGTCGATCTTCCTGCGCAGGTACGAGATGTAGAGCTCGACCACGTTGGCCTGCCCGCCGAAGTCGTACGACCACACACGATCGAGGATCTGCGCCTTGCTGAGTACGCGCCGCGGGTTGCGCATGAGGAAGCGCAGCAGCTCGAACTCGGTGGCGGTGAGGTGGATGCCCTCCCCTGCCCGCGAGACCTCGTGGCTGTCCTCGTCGAGGGTGAGGTCGCCTACGACGAGGACGGAGTCGGAACGCCGGTCGGCGGCACCGGAGCGCCGGATGAGCCCGCGCAGCCGTGCCACGACCTCTTCGAGGGAGAACGGCTTGGTGACGTAGTCGTCGCCACCGGCCGTGAGACCCGCGATCCGGTCCTCGACCGCGTCCTTCGCGGTCAGGAAGAGAACCGGCACGTCGGGCAGCTCGCGGCGCAGCCGGCCGAGGACGGTCAGCCCGTCCATGTCGGGCAGCATCATGTCGAGGACGACGGCGTCGGGACGGAACTCGCGCGCGGTCTGGATCGCGCCCGTACCGTCACCCGCGCTGCGGATCTGCCAACCCTCATAGCGAAGGGCCATGGACAGCAGTTCGGTGATCGACAGCTCGTCGTCCACCACAAGCACTCGGACGGGGCTCCCGTCCGGCCTCAGCAGTTCGGTGCGCCCCTGGGGCGAGGTCGTGGTCATGATGGACACCTTGTCGGTGTCCTCTGAGAACACGCTTTCACCTATCTGTGATTTCCCTGAGAAATGCACAGGCACCTCTCAGGGAACGCCTGGGAAGCCTTCACTCCACGTTGATCTTCAGGGCGTATCCGCCCGCTCGAATCCGTGACTGTGCTCCACCTTGGCGATGTGCAGGGAGTACCGCTCGTACCAGTGCGCACGTCCCTGCGCCTTGGCCGCCCGGTGCTCGGCATGGGACCGCCACTGCTCGATGCCGGCCAGATCCCGGAAGTAGCCGACGGTGATCCCGAGCCCGCCAGGGGCACGGGCGGCGTCCATCCCCAGGAACCCGGGGATGTCCTTCACGAGTTCCTCCAGCCGCTGGGCGGTCTCGCCGTATCCGTGGTCTCCCTCGGTACGAACGGAGGTGAAGACGACGACGTAGTACGGCGGTTGATGTGCCGCGACAGGTGCGATGTGCTGTTCGCTCATGTCATCCACGATCAGGCCGGCGGGCGGACGGCGTCCAGCGGCCTTACCGAAAGGGATCCCACAGGGATCCGACTCTTTACCTCGTGGCCTCGCGACCTCATGCCTCGCGACCTCGCGTCCTTAGAACAGCCCGTCCTGAAGGTGGCCGTCCTCCCTGAACTCACGAAGAGGAAGGGTTACTTCGCCTGCAGCACCGTCCGCTTCACCACCCCCGACCGGAACCAGCCCCCACCCGCTCATCAACCGTGTGTCGAGCACGACGACCTCGCCTCCGCCCCCGCCTCCGCCTCCGGCCTCGAGATGGAGATCAGGCCCCGCCGCCGCGACCAGCGCGCCGTTGACCACCCCGCCGGCGACGAGCTCGCTCACCGCCCCGACGGCGGCGGGCAGCCCCGCGAGCCCGAAAACGCGCACATGGTCCACGGGCTGGAACGGCTCTCGCGCGAGCGACTCCGGCCACCCGCCCAACACCACCGCCCGCGCATGCAGTTCGGAGATCTCAGCCGTCCGCTCCGCCTCCGTCGCGGGCAACGCGGACCGCACGGCCCGCTTATCGGCGTACGGAATCCGGTCGGGGACCCCGAGCGCCGCGCGCAACAACTCCTCGGTCCGGCGGGCAGCCATCAACGGCCCGGCGCCGAGCCAGCTGAAGCAGACGGCGCCCTGCTCCAGCAGCCGCGCCGACCCCCGCTCCACCGCCGTGATCCCGACCTTCACCATGCCGGGCCCGAACCACGCCAGATACACGTGGTACGGCCGCGGATCGTCCGCGAAGGTGTCCGCCGCGACGGAGTGCGCCCGATCCAGACGCGCGCACGCCTCGCAACGCGCGCCCGTACTGCGCCCCGGCACAACCGCCCGCACCGGACACGGGTGCCCACGTGCCCCCACACACCTGCGCACACCCCCCTCCACGACCCGGAAGGCCACCCGCTTCCCCCAGGTCAGCGCACTGCGCCGTCCACCGTCCCACTTCAGCTCGGGACCGTTTGCCGACCATGTCAGTCCCGAGCACGTCCATGCCTGTGCCATCACTCGCGAGGGTAGGCGTTGGGTCTGACAACGCCATCGCCCAACCCAGGGAGCGGTACGGTACGAAGGGCCCGAAGCCGCAACCTTGTTTTGCGGCTTCGGGCCCTCTGTCTCTCCCCCACCCGGGGCTACGGCAACACGTACACCGGCGTGCCGTCGGCGGTACACCCGCTCTGCCGCGTGCAGCCCCTCTTGAGCAGCATCCGCACACAGTCCCGGACGCGCTCCAGGGTCAGCCCCGTCCGCGTGGCGACCTCCTCCATCCGGCACCGCACCGCGCCCCGCACCAGCGCGGGGGCGAGGTACGCCGCCACGGCATGCACGTCATCCGCGACGACGAGGTTCTTCGCCCGCCACACGGCGAGGAGTTCCTGCGGTGTCATGGAAGGCTTGCCGCCCTCGGCCGCAGCGGGCTGGAAACGATCGGCAACGCGATCCAGGGTGTCGGCGATCCGGTGGAGGGCGTCGGCCATGGAGGTCTGGGCGCGGTGGGAGTCGGCGAGGAGGTCGTTGGTGCGGCTCAACTGCTCGTTGGTACGACGCATCTCCTCGATGCGCTCCGCCTGAGCGACGATCGACGCCTCGTCCGCCCGGATGTTCCGCTCCTCGAGCCGGACGATCGCGTCGGCGACCTGCTGCGGCATGAGATACGCCGTGCCACCGCTGGGGGCGGGCTGTACGGGGGCCGGTTCGAGACTGTAGGAACCGTCGCGCTGCAAGGTTGCGATGACCTCGCAGACCCAGGTCTTGAAGGGTGCGCACTCGGGCTTGGTGCAGCCGTTGACGAGGGCGACCAGGCCGCGCAGGTTCACCATCTTCATCGACTTCTGAAGCCTGTGACCTGCAAGTTTGCTCAAGGCGTCTACTGGATAGACGCCTTGTGCAATCTCACTGAGCCGCCTCGTGCAATCTGCTGCAACATGCCACAACAGCGCCTGACGCGTGTTTGCATAGCCAAGGTTCGTGGCCACGTCCGCCGCCGGAAACCAGTGCTCCCCATCCGGCAGAGTCAGCCTCCGCACCCGAGCCCCCGTGGCCGCGAACACGAAGTCGTTGATGTCGATCGCATCCTGTGACTCTGCCGCCGAGGGGTCCGGCGGCGTGTTGTCCTGCTCGTACATCGAGCATCACCTCCACACCGGAAGCTAGGCACACACGTACGCAACTCCCGTGCGGAGAAAGCATGTTCACCCGAAAGGGGACAGACGTATCGATTCTGCCCCCTGGCGGACCACGCCGACTACGACACGCTCTCCGGCGCGACCTCTGCGGGACGGCCCTCCGCCGGCACGACCACCACGGCCCTCTGCCGCCCCCGCCCCGCCAGTCGGCACGCCACGCACCCGGCATGCCCCTCCCGTGCCAGGTCGTCCCGGACCCGCATCCCCCACTGCTCCCGCGGCCGCACCCCCGGCGGCTTGCCCCACCCGCCCAGATGCAGCGCCCAGGTGACGAGCGCGCTCACGACCACGATCGCGAGCCCACCCCCCAGCGCCACGGCCGAGACCGTACACACCCCCAGCCCGACCACAGCGGCCCCGATGGTCGCGATCCCGAACCCGGTCCATCCTGCGACCGTGTGGCCTTCGTCATGCGCGCTCACTTACCTGCCTCCCTCTCCTGGGCAGCGGAACTCCACTGTCGGCGCAAGGACCTGAAGTCCCTTCACCGGCCGGCTAATTGTGCCGAGAGAGCCCTCCCCCCGCCCCTCCTTTGATCTCGCGATGCCCCTGCGCGCCGGCAGGAGCGATGATGTCGGTCATGGCGTTGTCGACGGCGTTCACGAAGTTGTTCGGTGTGCGGCATCCGATCGCGTCGGCGCCGATGGGCGGGTCGGCCGGTGGTGCGCTCGCTGCGGCTGTCTCGCGCGCCGGCGGGCTCGGGCTGCTGGGCTCCGGGGGCGGGGATCCGGACTGGCTGGCCCGCGAACTGCCCATCCTCGCAAACGGCACCGACAAGCCCTGGGGCATCGGCTTTCTGACGTGGCGAATCGATGCCGCCGCGGTCGAGCGGGCGCTGGAGCACCGTCCCACGGCGGTGATGCTGTCCTTCGGCGACCCGAGCCCCTTCGCCGAGCGGATCCGCCGGGCGGGCGTGGCACTGATCCTCCAGGTCACCGACCTGGAGGAGGCCAGGCGGGCGGTGGACGTGGGTGCCGATGTCATCGTGGCGCAGGGCACCGAGAGCGGTGGGCACGGCGCCCGGAACGGCAGGTCCGCCTTGCCGTTCGTGCCGGTCGTGGTGGACCTGGCGGCCCCGGTGCCGGTGCTGGCGGCCGGCGGGATCGCCGACGGCCGCGGCCTGGCGGCGGCCCTGGCCCTGGGCGCCGCGGGGGCAGTCATCGGCACCCGCTTCCAGGCCACGGCCGAGGCCCTGGTCCACCCCTCCATCACCGCCGCGATCCTCGAGGGACGCGGGGAGGACACCGAGCGCAACCGCGTACTGGACATCGCCCGCGGCTCGAGCTGGCCCTCCCGTTACACCGCTCGCACCCTGGGCCATCGCTACCTCGACCAATGGCGAGGCCGGGAAGCGGAACTCGCCGCGGATACGCAGGCCCAGCGGGACTACCAGGACGACGTCGCACGAGGCGAGGTGCCCCCGCTGCCGGTCTGGGCCGGCGAGGCCGTCGATCTCGTCAACGACCTACCCCCGGCAGCGGACCTCGTCGCCACCCTGGCCACCCAGGCCGAGGACGCTCTGACCCGAGCGGGAAAACCCTGACCGAACGCCAGTGAACGCGGCGGCACTTCGCTGCCGTACCCGCCCCAAAAACACCAGAGGCCCCGGAGTGATCCGGGGCCTCTGGCCTGTGCGCACTCGGCAGGATTCGAACCTGCAACCTTCTGATCCGTAGTCAGATGCTCTATCCGTTAAGCTACGAGTGCTTGTTTTGTTTTTGTCCCGCTCCCTGCCTTCCGGCCCGCTCGCGGCGACAGGAAGAACATTACATGACTGCCGCCGACATGTGAAATCCGTTTGCCGTAGCCCTTGTGAGCTGCGGAAACGTGATTCTGGGGCCATCCGGGGTGATGATCCGGTGAGGCAGTGCGCGGGGTGGGGTGATCTTCGGAAACGACGAAGCCCCGGTCGGGTCGACCGGGGCCTCGATGATCGCGCGGAGGCGGAGGGATTTGAACCCTCGATGGGCTTTAAGGCCCAAACCGCATTAGCAGTGCGGCGCCATAGACCGGACTAGGCGACGCCTCCAGCACAGCCGCTCGCGCGAGCGCGAGTGGTGCGTGCAGATGATGACACAGTCGAGCGTCGTGTCACCAATCGGCCTCCACGGTACTAGGCAGGCGGGGCGGAGGGCAAAGCCCTTTGCGCCGGTGAGCCGCCTGCCCCTCTCTCGCGCAACGTCCACGGACGCGCGGCGTTAGTCAGGGCATGTTGCAGATCACCTCCCGCGGGCTGCGCCGGTTCCTCGTCGGCGCCGCCGCCTCCGTCGTCGTGGTCTCGTCGTGGTCCGCGGCGCCCACCGTGGCGTACGCCCGCGGCACCGGCACAGGCCCCGGCCCCGAAGCCTCCGGTGCCGGTCCTTTCTCCTTCCCCTCCCGCATGCCCCCGCCCCTCCGCGACGAGGACCGGACGTCCGGCGACCACCTCACCGTCACCGTCCGGGACGCCGGCCGCGGGAAGGACGGGACGTACGAGCTGTACTGCCATCCCGGTGGTGGCAGTCACCCGCACGTGCGTCGGGCCTGCCGGGTCCTCGACCGGGGCACCCGTTGGGGGACGGACCCCTTCGCGCCCGCGCCCGAAGGGGACGTCTGCACCATGCAGTACGGCGGGCCCGCCACCGCGCACGTCACCGGGACGTGGGCCGGACGTCCCGTCGACGCGACGTACGACCGGAGCGACGGATGCGAGACCGCCCGCTGGGACCGGCTCGTGCCGCTCCTTCCCGACCTGCGGGCACAGGTCCCGGTCCGTCGGTACAGGCCGGCCCCGGCACAGGCGTCTCACGGCGGTCACAGAGACTCCGTGAACGTCCCGCGAAGGTCCCGCGCAGGCCGGGCCACCCGGTCACACGTTCCACATCACTTCGTCGTGCGAGCTCCCTCTCATCCGGCGTCGCGAGCGCAACCGCAGCGCTTAGACTCCCTCGCGTGACACGTTGCGGGCCGGTTGGCAAGATGGCCCGAGCGGTCGGCAAGATGCGGTAACAGGGAGGAAGCGACTCGTGAGCAGCAGGCCATCCCGAGGCGCTGCTCGCCTCGCAGCCATACTGGACGCGCTTCCCGACGCGTTGGTGCTGGTCAACGCCAATGGGACCGTCGTCAACGCCAACACCATCGCCCTGGAGGCCTTCGAGGCGCCGGGGACCGCTCTGGTGGGGCGCGGGCTGCTCGATCTGCTGCCGCAGTTCGACTCCAAGCTCATCCCGGGCTCGATGCGGCGGCCCGATCACCTCGACCCGCGGGCGCGGACCAAGCCGACGCGGATGATCGCCCGGCGCACCGACGGGAGCGAGTTCCCCGTCGAGGTCACCAGCGCGAACCTCGAGAACGGGCAGCAGGCCTACGACGGTTACGGCTACGCCTCCGACGAGCTGCTGATGCTCGTCGTACGCGACCTGTCCGGGACCGTCGACACCGAGGCCGAACTGGCCCGCTCGCAGCGTCAGACCGAAATGATCCTGCGGGCCGCGGCCGAGGGTGTCGTGGGGACGGACACGGACGGGCGCATCGTCCTCGTCAATCCGGCCGCCGCTCAGATACTGGGCTATCGGGCCAGCGACCTCGGCGGCAAGGAGCTGCACACCCTCGTCGTGCACTCGCGGGCCGACGGCTCGCCCTTCCCGTACGAGGAGTCGCCGCTCGCCGACACCCTGCGCTCCGGGCGCAAGCACCGGGTGCGCGGACAGGTGCTGTGGTCCAAGAGCGGGGACAAGGTTCCGGTCGATCTGACCACCGCACCGGTGCGTGACGGCGACCAGCTCGTCGGTGCCGTCATGACCTTCACCGACCGACGGCCGTACGACACCCTCGCCGACGAGAAGGCCGCCGCGCAGAAGCAGCACGAGGAAGAGCTGGAGCGGATCGACGAGGAGCACGCCTCCGAGCTCACCGCGCTGCGCCAGAAGCACGTGACCGAGCTCGAGGAGCTGCAGGAGCGGCACGAGGAGGAACTCGCCGCGGGTGAGGAGCGGTACGCCGCGCTCGGGGAGCGGGAGAAGGACCGGTACGAGGCGCTGGCCGCACGGCACGAGCAGCTGCTGACGCTGCTCGGGCGGTCGCTGCGCGGGCCCCTCGACGAGCTGCGCCGTGATCTGGCCGCGCTGGCCGCGGACGACGCCGGGCAGCTGTGGCCCGAGGCCAACCAGGTGCTCCACCACCTGTCGGCGGGTTACTCGCGGATCACCACGCTCATCGACAACGTGCTCGGTTATCAGCGGCTCGACACGGGCACTGAGGAGATCGTCCGTACGAAGGTGATGCTCGACGCCGTCGTCGCCGCGGGCGTCGACGGCGCGGTGGAACTCATCGGGCCGGGGCGTGTCCAGTTCGCCGTGCACGCGCCGCCCATCGAGGCCGAGGTCGACTCGCGGCTCCTGGCCACCGCGCTCGCGCATCTCGTCGCGGATGTGGCCGGGGTCGACGCGACCGGCAACGCCCCCGTGTCGGCGGGCGGTTACATGGACAACACCGTCGTGGTGGCGGCCGCGCAGCGCGGTGAGGTCGTACGGATCGAGGTGCGCGGGCCGTACGCCGGGGGAGACCCGGTGCACGAGCCGATCGTCCGCGGGATCGTGCGGGCGCACGGCGGTGTGCTCCAGACGCACGAGGTGCCGGGCATGAGCGGCAGTGCGTACGTCCTCGAGGTCCCCCTCGGGGAAGGCGCGGGCGCCGTCGCGGCCCAGGCTCCGGCCGCCGCGGACGGCGGTGCCGCCGGGGGTGCCCCGGCCCTCGAGCAGGCCCCCGGCAGGCGGCGCGCCCGGCGGTCCTCCGTCGACGCGTTCCTGGAGAGCGACGTCCCCGGCGAACAGGGTGCCGACGGTTCCCAGGGATCCGGTGGCCCGGACGGGGATGCGGCCGCTCCCACCGGGCGACGGCGGAGGCGGGCGGGTGCCGCCGCCGAGGAAGCCGCCCCCGCCGAGGCCGGCGAGGTCTCCGGCGGCACGGGACGGCGGCGCGGACGGCCCGCCGAGGACGGGGACGCGGCTGAGGGTGCGCCCGGCGCGCCCGCCGAGGGTGCCGTCGTCACCGCCGCCGAGCACGCTGCCGGAACCGCGGCCTCGGGGACGGGACTCGGCGGCACGGTCCCGCCGCAGGGCGTGCCCGCGCCCGCCGGACGGCGCGCCCGGCGCGTCGCCGACGAACAGCACGCGTTGCCGCCGGCCCTGCCCGCCACCCCCGACCCGTCCGCCGCGGGCGGCGTCGTCCCGGCCGACGACGCGCAGCCGTCCGGGCGGCGCCGACGTGCCCTGGCGGCCGCGAACGAACGCGCCGCCGCACAGGAGGCCGCGCCCCGTACGGTGTTCGCCCTTCCGCCCGCCGAGGCCGACCAGGACCGGTCGGCGGACGGGACGGCGGGTGCCCGTGGTACGGGTGCTGCCGACGGTACGCAGGGGCCCCTGCCTCAGCCGCCGGCTCAGGCACAGGTGCCGGCCCAGATCCCCGGCCCGAGCGCCCCGGGTGACGCCCTGGTCGACCAGGGCCGCCACGACGCGGTGGCGCACGACCAGTCCGAGGACCACACTCCGCCGCAGCCGCATCCCACGAGCGCCCCGACGGGCCGCCGTCGACGAGCCGTGGCCCAGCCTGCGGAGGCAATCGGAACGCCGGCACAGGGGGTCCCCTCGCCAGGTGTTCCCGCGCAGGCGCTTCCGGCGCAGGCCCAGCAGGTCGCGTCTCCGCAGCTTCAGGCCGCGCAGGCCCAGGCCCCCCAGGCCCAGCCCGCACCGGTCGGCAACCCCGCGGACGGCACCTCCGGCGCGGGCGCACCCGTACCGCCGGGCGCCACCGCGCCCGCCGCGGCGCCCGCGCTCGCGCCCCCGGCGATCCCCGCCCACCTGCCTCCCGCTGCCGTCGCACCCGCTCAGCCGCAACCCCAGAACCCGCACCCGACCCCGGCCCCCGGCACTCCCCTCCCCCCGGAGTCCGCCGTGGCGCAGACGCGTACGGCGCAGCCGTTGCCCGCCGAGGCCGCGGTCGCCGCACCCGTGGATCCGAACTCCACGCAGGGGCGGGCGATCAGCGTGCGCACGCTGGGGCAGGGTGTGCCGTTCACCCGGCAGGCCGCGCAGGTGCAGCAGCCGGTGGCCGCCACGCCGCCCCCGCAGCAGCCGGGCGGCTCGGGCCGCCGACGCAAGCTGGGGACGCCGCCGGACCCGGCCGCCGCACGCCCGGAGCAGACGGCCCGCCCGCACCCGGCGACCGAGCAGCCCCCCGCGCCCACCTCGGCGCAACCGCAGCCACAGCAGCAGCCGCAACCCCAGCCCGCGCCGACCGGCCAGTCCCGGCTCGCGCAGGCGACGGAGGGGGCCGGACGGTCGTACGCCATCGGCGCGCCGGACGAGAACGCCGCCGAGGGACCCGAACCGTTGGACGGTCCCGGGGGGGCGGTCGAAGTCGCCGACACACCTCGGCCGCAGCCCATGGACGACGAGCTGCCGCCGGAGCCGCTGGACAACCCGCGCCGGCTTCTGGTGTGGCCCGCGCCCGACGTGAGCACCCAGCAGGCGCTGAGCGACCGCGGATACCGGCCCGTCATCGTGCACTCGCGCGAGGAGGTCGACGCGCAGATCGCGGCCTTCCCCGCCGCGCTGTTCGTGGACCCGCTGACCGGGCCGATCACGCGCACCGCGCTGCAGTCGCTGCGGCAGGCGGCCGTGGCCGCCGAGGTGCCGGTGATGGTCACAGCGGGACTCGGGCAGGCGACGCGCGAGGCGGCGTACGGCGCCGACCCGGCCGTACTGCTGAAGGCGCTCGCTCCGCGCGACAGCGAGCAGCATCCGCCGCGGGTGCTGCTCATCGAGGAGCACGCGGAGATCGCGCTGGCGCTGACGTCGACGCTGGAGCGGCGCGGAATGCAGGTGGCGCGGGCGGCGAGCGACGCGGACGCCGTCACGCTCGCCGGGCAGCTGCGGCCGAACCTCGTGGTGATGGACCTGCTGCAGGTGCACCGGCGGCAGGCCGGGATCGTGGACTGGCTGCGCGCGAACGGGCAGCTCAACCGCACCCCGCTGGTCGTCTACACCGCGGCCGTCGACCAGGCGGACCTGCCGCGGCTGGCGTCGGGGGAGACGGTGCTGTTCCTGGCGGAACGGTCGACCAGCGGCGATGTGCAGAGCCGGATCGTCGACCTGCTGGCGCGGATCGGCACCAACTAGCTCACACGTCTCGTCCCGCGCAGCGGCTACTTCACCACCAGCCCGCGTGCCACCTCCTTGATGGAGGCACACAGGCGCTCGCGGTCCGTGTCCTCGCCGGTCGGGATCGCGACGGTGATGACGCCCCGGGCCTGTCCGTGCTCGAGGGCGACGGCCTTGCCGGCGTAGTGGTTCCGGCGCTCGGCCTCGTCGGGCGGTTCGGCGCGGGCGTGGGGATGCCCTCCCAGAAGAGCCGGCGCGGCAGCGGCATCGTCGCGGCCCGGGTCCTGGGCCGCCTGGCGGGCCAGGCCTTCGGCCGGCGCCGGGTCTTCGTAGGCGCGGCCGCCCTCAGCGCGGTCCTGGGTCTGCTGACCGTCTCCGTCCTGCCGGCGGAACGCCCTCGGCGCGCAGGCGGGCTCTTCTCGGGCCTCGACCCCATGCCGGGGCCTGGTACGCCGCTCGCCCGAGCTCTGGCGCGCATGCGTGCGCCAGGCCGGGATGTACGGCGCGTGGAGCGCCCTGTGGACCTCGTCGGCCCTGCTGCTGACGGGCCGGACGTACGGCCTGTCGACCGCGACCGCCGGGCTCTTCGGCCTGTTCGGTCTCGCGGCCAGGGCGGCGGCACCGCTCGCGGGCGGTCTGGTCGACCGCTTCGGCGCCGCCAAGGTCGTACGGTCCGCCCACCTGCTGGCCGCCGCGTCCGCGCCGCTGTTCTGGCTGGGCGGGCAGGTGCCGGTCGCCCTGTTCGTGGCGGCGATCGCGCTCCACGCCGCCCTGGTGGCCTCCCCGTCGCCAACCAGCCCCTGGCCCTGACCACCACCTCCATCCCGGCCACCGCCGACAGCGCGCACGTGGTCTCCGGTCTCGCTGGCGGAGCCCTCGCCTCGGCCCTGGCGGGCCTCGCCTGAGCCACGCGGGCCGGAGCGGGGGTGTGGCTGCTGCTGGGGTGGGGGGCGACCGCCGTACGACGGTGAGGGGATGTCGTACGGCGGTGAGGACGTGGGAGTACGCCGGTGACGTGGGCCCGCGCCGGTCAGAGCTTGGTGACGTCCAGCTGCCCGTCCGCGTACTTCCTGCGCAGCACCTTCTTGTCGAACTTGCCGACGCTCGTCTTGGGAACCGCCTCGATGATCGTCCAGCGCTCCGGGAGCTGCCACTTGGCGATCTTGCCCTCGTCGGCGAGGAAGGCGCGCAGGGACTCGAAGTCGGCGGTGGAGCCCTCCTTGAGGACCACGGTGGCCAGCGGACGCTCGCCCCACTTCTCGTCGGGGACGGCGACGACGGCCGCCTCGGTGACGTCCGGGTGGGACATCAGGGCGTTCTCCAGCTCGACCGAGGAGATCCACTCGCCGCCGGACTTGATGACGTCCTTGGCGCGGTCGGTGAGGGTGAGGAAGCCGTCGGGGCTGATGGTGCCGACGTCACCGGTCTTGAGCCAGCCGTCCTCGCTGAACTTGTCGGCGGGGCGCAGCGGTTCACCGTCGGGGCCGTTGTAGTAGGCGCCCGCGATCCAGGGGCCGCGCACCTCCAGCTCGCCGGCCGACTCGCCGTCCCAGGGAAGGCGTTCGCCGCCGGGGCCGGTGAGGCGGGCCTCGACGCTGGTCGGGAAGCGGCCCTGGGTGAGGCGGTAGGCGAACTCCTCGTCCGTGCCGACCACATGGGCAGGCGGGCGGGCGATCGTGCCGAGCGGAGAGGTCTCCGTCATGCCCCAGGCGTGGCACACCCGCATGCCGAGCTTGTCGAAGGCCTCCATGAGGGAGGGCGGGCAGGCGGAGCCGCCGATCGTGACCTGGCCGAGGGAGGAGACGTCACGCGGCTTGGCGGTCAGCTCGGCCAGCAGGCCCTGCCAGATGGTGGGGACGGCGGCCGCGTGGGTCGGGCGCTCGGACTCGATCATCTCGGCGAGGGGCCCGGGCTGCAGGAAGCGGTCCGGCATCAGCAGGTTCACGCCGGTCATGAAGGTGGCGTGCGGCAGGCCCCAGGCGTTGACGTGGAACTGCGGGACCACGACCAGCGAGGTGTCCTGGTCCGTCAGTCCCATCGACTGGGCCATGTTCACCTGCATGGAGTGCAGGTAGATCGAACGGTGGCTGTACACCACGCCCTTGGGGTCGCCGGTGGTGCCGGAGGTGTAACACATCGCGGCGGCCTGGCGTTCGTCCAGCTCGGGCCAGTCGTACTCGGTCGGCTTCCCGGCGATCAGGTCCTCGTACTCGTGCACCTGCGCGGCGGCGTCCGCCAGCAGGGAACGGTCGCCCGGCCCGGAGACCACGACATGCTCGAGCGTCTTGAGGTGCGGCAGCAGCGGGGCGAGCAGCGGCAGCAGCGAACCGTTGGCGATCACGACCTTGTCGGCCGCGTGGTTCACGATCCACGCCAGCTGCTCGGGGGGCAGGCGCAGATTGAGGGTGTGCAGGACCGCGCCCATGGAGGGGATCGCGAAGTAGGCCTCGACGTGCTCGGCGTTGTTCCACATGAGCGTCGCGACCCGGTCGTCCGCCACGACCCCGAGGTCCTCGCGCAGGGCGTGCGCCAGCTGGGCCGTGCGGGCGCCGATCTCGGCGTAGGAGCGGCGGTGGGGTTCCTCCTCGCCGGTCCAGGTGGTCACCTGCGATGTGCTGTGGATCCGTGACCCGTGGGTCAGAATCCTCGAGATCAGCAGCGGTACGTCCTGCATGGTGCTCTGCACGGCGTCCTCCCGGGCGACATTGCCTACGCGGTGGTAATGGTTGCGCTGATTCTGCTCACATACCGCGCGGTATGTCACTAGGGAGCGACGATCGATCAGGTCACGTTAAAGCGCGGGTCAAATCCCCACTACGGCCCACTATCGAACAAGCCCCAGTTCAGGATCCTCGCGCAGCTTCCCCAGCGCACGCGACACCGCCGACTTCACCGTGCCCACCGACACGCCGAGCACCTCGGCCGTCTGCACCTCGCTCAGGTCCTCGTAGTACCTGAGGACGACCATCGCCCGCTGCCGGGCCGGCAGCTTCATGATCGCCCGCCACATCGCGTCGTGCAGCGCCTGCTGCTCCGCCGGGTCGTCCTCGCCGGGCACAGGCTCCGGCTCGGGCAGCTCGTCGCACGTGAACTCGTCGACCTTGCGTTTGCGCCACTGCGACGTCCGCGTGTTCAGCAGCGCCCGGCGCACATAGCCGTCGAGGGCCCGGTGGTCCTCGATCCGCTCCCAGGCGACGTACGTCTTGGTGAGCGCCGTCTGCAGCAGGTCCTCCGCGTCGCTCGGGTTCGCGGTGAGCGACCGGGCGGTACGCAGCAGCACGGGCTGGCGAGCCCTGACGTACGACGAGAAGGAGGGGTACGTCGCGTGCACGCGGGTCCGCCTCGCTGAGGTGGCGGCGTCGGAGGCGCTGGTGCAGACGGGTGTGGTCATGGCTCCACGCTAGGAGTGGGGGCACCTCCGGCGGATCGGCCCCAGGTCCCGAAGCAGCGTCCGCCTCAGGTTGTAGGGGTGGGGCTGGCTCCACCTCCTGAAGGTGGACGGGAGAGCCGTCCCTACTGCGGGATCACCCCTGGGGGGTCATCCCTGCGCAGTCAGGACCAGCCCCGACGTCGGCACACCCGTCCCCGCCGTCACCAGGACGCACTCCGCCCCCGGTATCCGGTTCACCGCCGTCCCGCGCACCTGTCGTACCCCTTCCGCTATGCCGTTCATCCCATGGAGGTATGCCTCCCCGAGCTGCCCCCCGTGCGTGTTCAGCGGCAGCCGCTCCTCGGCCACGAAGCCGGCCGCCTCGCCGGGCGCGCAGAAGCCGAACTCCTCCAGCTGCATCAGCACGAAGGGGGTGAAGTGGTCGTACACGATCCCCACGTCGATGTCGGCAGGCGCGAGGCCGGAGGTCCGCCACAACTGGCGGGCCACCACGCCCATCTCGGGCAGTCCTGTCAGGTCGTCGCGGTAGAAGCTGGTCATCTGCTCCTGGGCCCTGCCCGCGCCCTGGGCGGCCGCCGCGACGACCGCGGGCGGGTGCGGCAGGTCGCGGGCCCGCTCCACCGATGTGACGACGAGGGCCTGGCCGCCGTCCGTCTCCTGGCAGCAGTCCAGGAGCCGCAGGGGTTCGGCTATCCAGCGGGACGCGGCGTGGTCGGCGAGGGTGATCGGTCTGCCGTGGAAGTAGGCCGCCGGGTTGGTCGCCGCGTACTTTCGGTCCACGACGGCCACGTGCCCGAACGCCTCCGGTGTCAGCCCGTAGGTGTACAGGTACCGCTGGGCCGCCATCGCCACCCAGGACGCCGGGGTGAGCAGCCCGAACGGCAGCGACCAGCCGAGCGCGGCGCCCTCCGCGGACGGCTCCCGGTGCTGGACCCCTGAGCCGAAGCGGCGGCCCGACCGCTCGTTGAAGGCGCGGTAGCAGACGACGACCTCTGCCACTCCCGTCGCCACGGCCAGCGCCGCCTGCTGGACCGTGGCGCAGGCCGCCCCGCCGCCGTAATGGACGCGGGAGAAGAAGGACAGCTCGCCCATGCCGCAGGCCTGCGCCACGGTGATCTCCGGGCTGGTGTCCATCGTGAACGTGACCATCCCGTCCACGTCCCCGGGCCTGAGGCCCGCGTCGTCGAGGGCGGCCCGCACCGCCTCCGCCGCCAGCCGCAGTTCACTGCGCCCGGAGTCCTTGGAGAACTCCGTGGCCCCGATACCGGCGATCGCGGCGCGTCCGCCGAGGACGTCGGCCGTCCGTAAACTCATGACGTGACCTCCGCGGGAACAGTGACCGTCACCCTTCCGGTCACATGCGTACCGATCCCGTTCTCCCCGGTGACCTTCACGACGGCCGTGTCCCCGTCGACCTCCTCGACCGTGCCCCGCAGCACCATCGTGTCGCCGGGGTAGTTGGGGGCACCGAGCCGTATGGCGACCCTGCGGAGGAGGGCGGCAGGGCCGAAGTGGTCGGTGATGTAGCGGCCGACCAGGCCGTTGGTGGTCAGGATGTTCATGAAGATGTCCGGCGAGCCCTTCTCGCGTGCCGGCTCCGGGTCGTGATGCACGTCCTGGTAGTCGCGCGAGGCGAGGGCGCCGGCGACGATCAGGGTGCGGGTGATCTCGATCTCCAGCGGGGGCAGCTTGTCACCGGCCCTCATGCGACCCCCTCCCGGGTTCGGAACACGGGCAGCACCAACTCGTCGTCGTACGCCCGGAATTCGACTCGCACCGGCAGTCCTATGCGGACCTTGTCGTACGGCACCCCCACGACGTTGCTGATCATCCGCACTCCCTCGGCCAGTTCGATCAGCGCGACCGCGTAGGGCCCCGCCGCGTCGGCGCCGTGATCGGATGCCGTGAACGCCGGGAAGGGCGGGTGGTGCATCACGACGTACGAAAAGACCGTCCCCTCACCGCACGCCTCGAGGGGGTCCCAGTCCAGGGAGCCGCAGCTGTTGCAGCCGGGCAGCCAGGGAAAGCGGAGGATGCCGCAGTCAGCGCAGCGCTGGATGAGCAGTCTGTGCTGCCGCACTCCCGCCCAGAAGCCGGCGTTGTCGCGGTTGACGACCGGGCGGGGGCGGCGCTCCTTGGGTTTCCGGCGCGCGGGTGCGTACTTGAGGATGCGGAAGCGGTGTGTGCCGACGAGGTCCTCGCCCACCCGGACGTCCATGCGGCTGGTCACGAAGTACCCGGTCCCGAGCCTGGTCGTCTTGCGCTCCGACACCGACTCGATCACCGAGTCGAAGGTGATCTCGTCGCCGGGGCGCAGGGGCCGCACGTACTCCTGCTCGCAGTCGGTGGCGACCACCGAGGTGTAGCCGGCGCCGTCGAGCAGGCCGAGGAGCTCGTCGTACGCCTTCGCGCGCCCCCCGTGCCCGGACAGGCCGCCCATGGTCCACACCTGGAGCATGGTGGGCGGGGCGACGGCGTCCGGCCCGACGTACGAAGGATTGGTGTCTCCCATCGCCTCGCACCAGTGCCGGATCATGGGCACGTTGACGGGGTCCTTGCCGATGCCGGCGATGGTGGCCGCCCGCCCCTCGTACGTCTTCAGGTGTACCGCCAGCTCGTCGTCCATCGTTCACCACCGCCCCCTCGTCCCGCCTCGCGCATCGCTCGTACATTCCTGGTACACCGCCCGCCCCGCTCGGGTTCCCATGTCCTCCGCGAGAGTTTCTGACTGTCCGTCAGATGAGGTGCACTGTCAAGGTCACCGGGCCACCCGGGCCCCGCACCCGGAAACGTCTGCGCGGCGACGCCGAAGCACCGCCGCGCAGACGCGTGACATCCCTCAGAGCACACCTGGCACGGGAGTCGAGGGCCCCGGCCGGCCCTTCAGCTCACCACCACAGCGGGGTGAAACTGATCGCGACGTTCTCGTTGCCCTGGTTGACGGGTGAGAACGCGGAGTCTTTGAGCTGGGCGGTATTGCTCTGGTTCGAGGCGCCCGAGCCGACCGCCTGCTGCTGCGTGGTGGCCGAGTTGCCGCTGTTGTCGCGCCCGGCACCGATGCCGATGACGCTCGCGGCGGCCGCGTTCGATCCGTCGTCCGCGAAGGCACCGTTGTCCGCCGCCGCGACGCCGCCGAACAGGGCGGCGGTGAGGGGGAGGGCGGAGACGGCGGCGAGAACGCGGGCGGTACGGATGCTTGCCATGTTGTTCCTCCAGAACGGGGGTACGCACCGGCCTCTTGGTTCGAACGATGCGTGAAGTACGACTGCTGCCAGGGAAGTTGGCCGACCGCCCCGGCGGTTGTGCACGACGTCGCGGGATCAGAGTTGCCCACGGAAACCGCACTGAACCGCGCTGTAAGTCGTGATTCGCCCTTAAGCGTGTCGAATGGTCGATAAACCCGTTTCGCCATGCCCACTCGCCAAGGGCGCCCGCAAAACCCTCTTCCCTCTATCGAACATTCGTACGAAAATGGAGTCATGGCCACCACCGACCGGCACCCCCGGCAGGCCACGACGCTGGCCCTGGCACACGCACTGTCAGCCGCCGAACGCGGCCTGGCGGTCATCCCCCTGTCCCGTACGAAGCTCCCGGCCCTGCGCTCCCCCCACCGCGACGAACCGTCCTCGCCCGCCTGCCACGGCGAGTGCGGCCGGTTCGGGCACGGTGTGTACGACGCCTCCACCGACCCGGTCCGCATCCGTGAACTCTTCGCCGCCGCCCCCTGGGCCACCGGCTACGGCATCGCCTGCGGCCTGCCCCCGCACCACCTGATCGGCATCGACCTCGACACGAAATCCGGCACGGACTCCACAGCGGCCCTGCGCGAACTGGCCCTGCGGCACCTGTTCACGATCCCGCCCACCGTGGTCGTCCTCACCCCCAGCGGCGGCCGCCATCTGTGGCTGACCGGCCCGTCGGACGTCGTCGTCCCCAATTCGGCGAGCCGACTCGCGCCGGGCATCGACGTCCGGGGCGCCGGCGGCTACCTCGTCGGGCCCGGATCCCGCACCGACCACGGCGTCTACGCCACCGCCCCGGGCACCTCGCACATCGCCCCCGCCGCCTGCCCGCCCGCCCTGCTCCGCCTCCTGCTCCCACCGCCCCGCACACCCCACCCCTCGACGCCGTCGTCGGGCGGCGGCCACGGCCAGGGCCTGGTCCAGTTCGTCCTCGCCGCGCACGAGGGTCAGCGCAACACCCGCCTGTTCTGGGCGGCCTGCCGCGCGTACGAGGACGGCATCGGGCCCGAGCTGTGCGACGACCTCGTGGCGGCCGCCGTCCGCACCGGCCTGCCCGAACGCGAGGCCCGCTCCACGATCGCCTCGGCGGCACGCATGACCCGGCACCGCCCGGAAAATCCGGGGGAGCCGGGTGAGACCTCGCCCTAAGGTGCCGACCATGTCCCTCACACGTGTCGTCCTCACCTCCGGCCGCCCGATCGAACTCTCCGAGCTGCGGCTCTCGTCGACGTACGGCGGGATGCTGGAGGGCTACCCGTGCCGTCCGGTCAACGACATGCAGATCAAGTACCTCCTAGGCACCGCCGAACGTGCTTTTCCCGCCACCCCGGTCCACCTCGTACCGCCCCCTCGCGAACACCCCGACCAGTACGCGGGCGCCTTCGGCCCCGTCGAGGTCCTGCCGGCCGTGGCCTGCGTGGGCGCCTTCCGGTCCACGGCGATCGACCCGGCCCACGATCCGGTCCTGTACCGCTCGGCCCTCGCGATCATCTGGTTCCAGCCCACCCCGCAGATTCCCGCCGGGTGCGATGCGGAGGCGGCACTGCGGGAGATCGCGTGGGAGGAGCTGGCACGGGACTACGAGCTCTAGCAGGCAGGCACACGGAAGGGGTGTCCCGTGCCGGGGCACCCCTTCTCATCCGCGGCCACGCGACGGCTACGGCATGAAGACCTGCTCCAGCCGGTGGATGGCGCCGTCGTCGCCGGTCTCGTACCGGAACACGAGGCCGGAGTCGGGATGCGCGTCGATCCAGTCGATCAGCTCCTGCACGCCGATCCGCCGGTTCTCGGTGCTGTCGGTGATCGGGTTGGTGGCGGTGACGTACGCGGCCTGGTCGAGGGCCCAGCGGCTGTCCTCGCCGGTGACGACGAAGGGCGCGCCGTCGGTGTCCTTCCCGGGACATCCCCAGGCACCGTGCTGGATGACGAGGTTCACCTTGCCGGTGCTGCCGTCGAGTTCCTCGACGCGGTACACGGCGAGTTCGTCGGGGTCGACCTCGTCCGGGGTCGGCGGCTCACTGGCGCAGTCGCTCTTGGGCGCGCTCGTCCCGGCCGACGCGGCCGGCTTGGCGCCGGCCTTCCCGGCGGACCCACCGCTGCTGCCGGACGTACCGGACGACGAAGGGGCCGTGGCGCCCGCGCTCGGCGTACCGCCGGACGTGCCGGGCGTGGCACTCGCCCCGGCCGTGGCACTCGCCCCGGCCGCCACGTCGGCCGCGGCGGCGGACCCGCCCTTCTGGCACCCGGTGAGCACAGCGGTCAGCGCGACTGCCGCGAGCGCGACGAGAGCGGGTCTGAGCCGGTTGGCGTTCATCTGGTACGTCCCCCTGTTCACGGGCGGCCCGATCGGCCGCATCCCGGAGCGGGACCGTAGCAACGGCGTCGCCGCGCCACAGCACGGAAACGGCCGATGTCACAGACCCGGGACAGGGTCGTCGCCGGATGCGGACGGGTGTGACGGGCCGCGTGTGGGGTGTGGGCAGGACGTGGCTACGGCATGATCCGACGGGGGTCCAGACACTCCAAGAGAGGTGGCCCGACAGTGATCACGAAGCGGCGGCGCTGGCGAGCCCTCACATGGTGGACGTTTGTAGCCCTATGGTGCGCGGGAGAAGTCGCTTACTCGGACGGCCCAGGTTGGAGGCGAGTTCTCTACGCCGCCGTCGTGCTCTCCATACTGATCGCTGCCACTCGCCACGCGGTCAGCTTTCTCCGGGAGCGGCGGACGCAAAGGACCGCGGACGCGCGATCGGGCTAGAGCTACGGATCAGAGGGCTCCGTGCCCCAGTCGTGCCCGATCGAGCGGGGAACACCGGGGAATTACGGGCACCAACGGGCGGTGCGGAGAACAACGGCCCCTGACCGATTTACCTGGTCAGGGGGCCGTTCACCTGCGCGGTGGGTGTGGGATTTGAACCCACGGTGACATCGCTGCCACGACGGTTTTCAAGACCGTTCCCTTAGGCCGCTCGGGCAACCCACCCTTGCTCTGCCCACCTGGGGCGGAGCGGGTACAGCGTACCGGGCGGTGCGGGGATCACGGGGCGTTGGGCCGTCGCTCGGCCATGAGATCGGCCCGCCGTACTCGTCAGATCGCCGGTGCACCGGTGTCCGGCCAAGCTCGTTTCTCACGAACTGAACACCCGAGGCGCGTGAAGACGGGGGCGCCGGACTCCTCCGGCACCCCCGCTCACCAGGTTTCGGTGCACGCGCGCGTGCGTCAGCTGTCGCCCTCGCGTGAACCCAGGGTGAGTTCGACCGTGTGGGTCTGGCCGCCTCGCTCGTAGGTGATCGTGACCTTGTCGCCGGGCTTGTGGGTCCAGATCTCGCCGATCAGGGTCGGGCCTGAGTCGACGACCGTGTCGTCCAGCTTGGTGATGACGTCGCCGGGCTTGAGGCCCGCCTTGTCGGCGGGGCCACCGGACTCGACCGCGGCGGAGCCGCCGGAACCCTGGTCGGTGATCTTCGCGCCGTCCGTGGAGTCCTCCAGGGAGACGGACGCGCCGATCTTGGCGTACACCGGCTTGCCGGTCTTGATCAGCTGCTGGGCGACGAACTTGGCCTGGTTGATCGGGATGGCGAAGCCCAGGCCGATCGAACCGGACTGGCCGGAGCCGCCGAGACCGCCGCTGCCGGTGGACTGGATCGCGGAGTTGATGCCGATGACGTTGCCCGCCGCGTCGAGCAGCGGGCCGCCCGAGTTGCCCGGGTTGATCGAAGCGTCCGTCTGCAGGGCGCTCATGTAGGAGGCGTTGCTGCCGCTGCCGTCGCTGGAGGCCACCGGGCGGTTCTTCGCGCTGATGATGCCCGTGGTGACCGTGTTGGAGAGGCCGAAGGGCGCGCCGATGGCGATCGTGGAGTCGCCGACGGCCACCTTGTCGGAGTCGCCGAGCGTCAGCGGCTTCAGGTCCGACGGGGCGTTCTTGAGCTTGATGACCGCGACGTCGTAGCCCTGGGCGTGGCCGACCACCTCGGCGTCGTACTTCTTGCCGGTGGGGAACGTGGCCGTCACCTTGCCGCCGTCGACCGCGTCCGCGACGACGTGGTTGTTGGTGACGATGTGGCCCTGGGTGTCGAAGACGAAGCCCGTGCCGGTGCCGCCCTCGCCGTTGCTGGACTCGGCCTCGATGGTGACGGTGCTCGGCAGCGCCTTGGCGGCCACCCCCGCGACCGTGCCCGGGTCGCGCTTGACGTCGCCACCGCTGGTGGAGGCGGAGACGGTGGTGGAGCCGGTGGTGTCGTTGTCCTTGGCCAGCGTGTAGCCGATGCCGCCGCCCAGGCCGCCCGCGACCAGCGCGGCCACCAGGACCGCGGCGACGAGACCGCCACGGCCACCACCGGACTTCGGCGGCGGCTGCTGCGCGTAGGACGATCCCCAGCCCGATCCCGCCCCGCCGCCCCCGTCGGCGTACGAGGGCGTGGCGGGCGGCGGGGGCGGCCACGCAGCCGCGGCGCCTTCCGGCGCAGGCCCGGAGCCGGTTGCCGCAGGCTGGTGCGGGGATCCCGACCACGGTGCCGCACCCTCGTGCGGCGAGCCCTGGGCCTGGCCCGCGTGGGGGAATCCGGCGCCCTGTGCCGGAGCCTCGTGCGGGAAGCCGGGGCCCTGCCCCGCACCCGCACCCTCCTGCGGGTGTCCGGAACCCGGTGCTCCCTCCTGGGGACCCGTCGACGCGTACGCCGGCGTCTGGCTCTGGCCCGCGTGCACCAGTTCCTGCTCCGGGCGCGCGCCGGGGGCGGCCGGTGGTGCCGCCGGGAGCGGGGTCGTCGGCGCCCCGTCCTGGGGCGCGTCGGTCTGCGGGGAGGTCGCGGGAGATGCCACCGGCACGGGGGGTGCGGACGGGGCCGGGGGTACCGCGGTGCCCTCGTTCTCGGTGCTCACAGCTCTTCTCCTCGATCCACGGCTGTTTGTCCTCGGTCGCACTCGGTCACGCTTGTTCACGCTCGTCGACCCGGCGCGCTGAAAGCTGTGCATGTGCTTTTGTATGCCCTCAGCTTTTCCCACGGGCCGTCAGAGCACCATAAGCGGTGGCTGTGGGTCCACGACCACTCCTTATATGTGACATGAGGGAAGAATCGTGCGCATCCTCGGAACATCTCAGACGGTTCTCAGACTCCTCTCCGGAGCGTCCGCGATGCCATCACAGCCCCTCGGTGACCCGTCCGGCCCGACGTGTACCCCGCCCCGGTGGCACCATGACGCGGTGACCCACGCACGGCAGCACCACATCCAAGTCGTCGCCCACCGTGGCGCCTCGGAAGAGGCCCCCGAGCACACCCTGACCGCGTACAAGAAGGCGATCGAGGACGGTGCGGACGCCCTCGAGTGCGATGTTCGCCTGACCGCGGACGGCCATCTCGTCTGTGTGCACGACCGCCGCGTCAACCGCACCTCCAACGGCCGCGGGGCGGTCTCGGCGCTGGAACTCGCCGATCTCGCCTCCCTGGACTTCAGTTCCCGCAAGACGCGCGACTTCTGGCGCACACGCGACGAGGAACCCGACTGGGAGTACCGCCCCGAGGACCGTGAGGACACCTCCGTCCTCACCCTGGAGCGGCTGCTCGAGCTCGTCGCCGACGCGGGACGGCGGGTGGAGATGGCGATCGAGACGAAGCATCCGACGCGCTGGGCGGGACAGGTCGAGGAGCGCCTGCTGCTGCTCCTGAAGCGGTTCGGGCTGGACAATCCGGCCTCAGCCGCCGAGTCGCAGGTGCGCGTCATGAGCTTCTCGGCACGCTCGCTGCACCGGGTGCGCGCCGCTTCTCCGACCCTGCCGACGGTCTACCTGATGCAATTCGTCTCGCCCCGGCTGCGCGACGGACGGCTGCCCGCGGGGGTCCGGATCGCGGGACCGTCGATCCGTATCCTGCGCAATCAGCCGGCGTACGTCGAACGTCTGAAGCAGGCCGGTCACCAGGTGCATGTGTGGACCGTCAACGAGCCCGAGGACGTCGATCTCTGTGTCGATCTGGGCGTCGACGCCATCATCACCAACCGCCCGCGCGCGGTGCTGCGTCAGCTCGGCCGATGATCCGGAGCGGAGACGATCACATCTGCACAGAGAAAAGAAGCAGAGAAGGCAGAGAAGGTCGTAACCGACCGTAGAAGATCACAACTGGATCAGGAAGACCTCAAAAGTCACAAGAGACCCATCAGTACCTCTTGACCCCCCAGCTCCGTTGCAGCATCCTCCGATCTCGGCCACACCAGCGAAATCCAGCCACGCGACTACAGGGAGTGCTCCGGCGCGTTCGATGCGTATTCGATCGTTGCGAATGCGTCACCGGACCTGCATTGGCCGGTTTCCGGTACAGGCCAATGGGGCATCCACACCGTGGCGTGGGGCGAAGGAGGTCTCGGGGGTGGCGTTGGTGGTGGCACAGGAGGTGCCCACGTCGTCGAGCATGGCCGTACCCCATGGCCCTGCGGGCGTGGGGGAAGCGAGACATCGCATGCGCGCTCAGCTGCGCAGCGGTGGCGTGGCGGAATCGGTCATCGACGACGCCGTACTGATCCTTTCCGAACTTTTGAGCAATGCGTGCAAACACGGTCGGCCATTGGGCGACGCCCTGGCCGGGGACGGCGACGTCCGGGCGGCATGGCGCGTGGACACGAGCGGCCGGCTGGTCGTCGAGGTGACGGACGGCGGTGGTCCGACCCGCCCGGCTCCGGCCACGCCCTCGGTCACCGCACACGGCGGCCGGGGGCTGAACATCATCACGGCGCTGGCCGACGACTGGGGCGTACGGGACGACGTGCGCGGCGAGGTCACGGTGTGGGTCGTCGTGCACGAGGACGTCCACGATCCGGACGCCGGGTGCCGGCCCGGCGACCTCGTCACACGCTCCTCCAGCCTCGACGTCGCTCGAGCGGGAGGCAGTCCCATGGCTCCGGCCGTGCCGGCCCTACCGGACCTGCGCTTCGCGGACGCCTTCGACGACCTGGACTGAACCGCCGGTTCGGGACGACCCGGCACGTTGTCCACAGGGTCCCGTGGCTTCCCGTGCGAACGGCTAGGCTCCCGCCCGTACCAGAAGAGCCGTAACCGGGAGACAGCCACGATGGCCAAGAAGCGACCCCAGACGAAGGCCAAGCGCCCGCAGATCAGCGGTGCGGCCAGCGCCGCAGGCGCCGATGGAGACGTTCCGGTTGTCGGCGCCCGTGAGCCCTGCCCCTGCGGCAGCGGCCGCCGCTACAAGGCGTGCCACGGCCGGGCCGCCGCCCACGCGGTGACCGAGCTGGTGCACCGCCCGTTCGAAGGGCTGCCCGGTGAGTGCGACTGGGTGGCACTGCGCGAGCTGGTGCCTGCCGCCACGGTCGAACTGACGCTCAAGGACGGCCTTCCCGAAGGCGTCCCGTCGGTCACGCTCGCCACGGTCCTGCCGATGGCGTGGCCGGCGCTGCGCCGCGACGACGGCTCGGTCCTGATCGGCCTGCAGAACGACACGGCGTCGGGCGACATCAGCCGCGACCTCGCCGACACCCTGCAGCGGGCCCTGGAAGCGGAGCCGGGCACGCCGGTGCAGGGCCGCCGCGCACCGGCCGAGGGGCCTCGTCTGCAGGATCTCCTCGACCGCGAAGGCGCGTTCGAGCCAGTTGTGCACAGCGGCTTCGAGTTCTGGGTGCCGGACGTGGAGAGCGCCACGCCGGACGTGACCGCCTCCCTGGAGCGGGCCAACGCCGCCGCCATCCCGACGGTGAAGCTGACCGGCGTGGACGCCGCCTACTGGTGCGAGACGCCGGACAAGAACCACCTGCGCTGGGTCATGCCGCACCCGGAGGAGCAGCTTCTGGACGCTCTCGCGCGGCTGCACGCGGCGGGCAGGTCGAGCCTCGGCGAGGGCACGCGTCTGGTGGGCTCCTTCCGCGCCCACGGTCTGACCGTGCCGGTCTGGGACCTGCCGAGCGAGGTCGGCGCGCAGGACGTGGAGAAGCCGGCCGCCGAGTTCGCCGAGCGCCTCGCCACCGCGCTGGCCTCGGACGCACCGCTCACCGCCGACGAGCGTCGGGCGCGCGGCGGCCTCACCAACCGGCAGGTCACGCTCAGCTGACGCACAGGGCGCAGACGCGGTTGTGCTGACTGGCCGGTCAGCACAACCGCATGCTCCGGAGTCGGTGACTCCGTTCACAACTCCCCGCTCCAGCAGTCCGGTCGGCGCCGCGACCCCGATGGCAACGGTGTCCGAATAGGCCACGGAACGAGGAGATCGAATTTGCGTACAGCCGATCTCTTGTTACCGTTCCAGTAGCCCGGTTGCTGGTGCATCCCCCGTCGCCAGCAACCGGGTCTTTCCATGTGCGGCTCCGTCCACCCACTGCAGCCACACGTCAACTGCCCGTAGGCGCCCCGGAGTTGCTCCCCGACCGCAGCAGCAGCGGTCCACGCCCGGCCCGCGCGGCGAACTCCGTGACCGCCGTGTAGGCCGCCAGGTTCCCCCGTGTGCGTTCGTGGGGCGTCTCGCAGGTCCCCGGCTCGTCGTCGGCTCCCACCGCGCAGCGCATCTGCACCGTGCGCCCACCGGGCCCCATGAGGCTCAGCACGGAGTCCAGGTCGCCGCCGGTGGCGTTGCGGTAGTAAGTACGCGCCCAGGTGTACTCGCCCCGGGACAGCACGCAGGTCTGCGCCTCAACGCCGTCGGGGGAGGAGAGCTCGG
The DNA here is from genome assembly GCF_040782645.1 of Streptomyces sp. HUAS ZL42. Taxonomy (GTDB): domain Bacteria; phylum Actinomycetota; class Actinomycetes; order Streptomycetales; family Streptomycetaceae; genus Streptomyces. Next base: position 4,986,753 of record NZ_CP160403.1, on the reverse strand, counting down.
GGCCGCAGCGGGCGGCGGTGGTCAGGCCCAGGCCGAGCAGCAGGGAGGAACGGGCCGGCCGGGCGGAGGAGGCCTTGGCGTCGTCACGCGGAGAGGGACGTCCGACGGAGCGGTCCCGGTCGTCCGCCGGTCCCGCGGACGCCACGGCCAGGGGCAGCGCGGCCGCACACAACACGACGCCCACCAGGGCGAGGAGGCGGACTCTTCGGGGGTCCGGCCCGCCGCGGAGCGGCAATGGGGCGCTGTGTCGCCCGGAATGACGCGGCATGTACCGGAAGATAACGACGTCAGAGGCGCACCCGGTTCCGCGCGCGCCCGACACCCCTACAACTCGGGCGCGCTCACACCCGTACGAGTGAGGGCCTCGACCACCGTGTCCACCACGGCCTCCACGTCGGGCACCCACGGCGAGGCCGAGCCGGGCAGCGGAGCGCGCTCCCAGCGGATCTCGCCCTGGCCGGTCTCGGAGGGAGGCAGAGCCAGGTAGCCGCCCTCGCCGTGGAAACGGAGGGAGCCGGGCACGAAGTCCTGGGCGTAGAGCAGTTCGCCCAGCTGTTCCATGGAGTACGGCCGCACGAGCAGGGCCCAGCGCGTCGGCGAGGCGATCACCGGGCCGAGGCGCATCCCCTGGCGGTCGAGCGCGGCCAGGGCGCGGGAGGCCGCGAGGGCCGGCAGGGTGACCGCGCACGGCGCCCTGCCTCCGGTGGCCAGGATGATCGGCGCCGTCGGCCGGTTGGTCCACCACCAGCGCACCATGCGCTCGTCAGTGGTGGCCGCGAGGAGGCCGGGGTCGAAGGGATGCGCGCCGGGCACCGTGCACTCGGGGTCGGGGCAGCCGCAGCGGGCACGCCCCTGCGGGTCGGCCGCCACGCCCGGGAGTACGGGCCACTGCCATTCCGTCGCGAAGGTCAGGGCCGCGCTGATCAACTCAGGCCTCCCGTCGCTGCGCTGGGACAGGAGCCTGCGTCGCCTTCCGAGGATCTCGCGCATGAGCGCTCGTTCCTTTCCGTTGCACCGCTGGCAACACCGTGGACCACATCACACCATGTGTCGATCACTTCACTGTGCGTACCTGATGGCGCATCACACCCCTGTCGAAGACAAGGGGAACCCCTATGGGCCGAGCATTGGCTGCATCCGCGGCCGGTCCGTCCATACTGCGTCTATCAAAAGCATGGCGTGGCGTGGGGGGTGGCGAAGTATGGCGTTTTGCCGTCCCGCGTATTTCTCTCCGCCTCCGCCACGGGAGGATGGGGCACGGTCGTCGGTGGCTAAGACGCCCGGGTCGGCCACCAGGTTCCGGGTGGCCGTCAACCACCCCTGGTCCTTACCGAGTACGTACCCATCACAACCGCTGTGACGCTCCGTGGAACAAGCCCAGTCGACCGCAAACACCCGTTACCTGAGGCAGTTTTAAGCCAACTTTGCCATTACGCAAGAGGTTCACGAGTTCTCCGGAAGAAAGTCCCTTGAGTCCCGCGGACACCAGGAATCCCAGCAGGACAATGCTGGACATCTCCTCACGAGTGCGTGTACATGTGGAGACACTGCTAGCGGCGCAGAATGACATGGGGGTTTGCGATGCTTTTGAGCAATACGCACCGGTCGGAAAGCCGGACACCATGAACGCCCCTCACGCTCCGAAAGTGGCTGGAATCGATTCAACGGTTCCCTCGCCCGCACACACTGTCGCGCCCGCGACCGCCGCCTCGGCCGCCTCATCGGTCCCCTCCGGCCCTGGGGCCCTGCTCCAGGACCGCCTCGCCGGCTGGGTCTCGGACCTCACGACCCTTCACGAACTCACCGAACGCCTGGCCCGTACGGACTCACTGACCGACGCACTCCAGGAACTGCTGCACGCCGGAGCCGCCCTGGTGGGCGCCCGGCGCGGTCTCGTCGTACTGGAACCGGCCGACGGCCTCGGACCGTCCACCACCATCGGCCTGGGCCTCGGCAGGGCCGATCTCGGCCACATCGAGACCGTGCCGCGCAGCGCCATGTCGTACGGCAGGATCCTCGACGGACTGCCGGGCGGAGACGGCGAGATCGCGCAACCCGACCTGCTCGGCGAGGACGGCCTCGACCCCCGGCACCGCGAGGTGGCCGCCCGCCTCGGTTACGCCGCCAGCTACGCGCTCCCCCTGTCCGCCGAGACCCCCGGCCGTCTGGGCGCCGCCGTATGGCTCTACGACGAGCCCGCCGAACCCACCGAGCGCCGGCGGCATCTCGTCGGCCTGTACGCCACCCACGCCGGCGAGCACCTGGCACGGCTCCTCGAAGTCGAGCGCACGCGCGCGTGCATGGCGACGATGGCCGAGGAACTGCTGCCCTCGCGGCTGCCCCGGGTCGCCGGCGTCCAGCTCGCCGCCCGGCACCGTACCGGCCCGCGCGGGGGCGGTGACTGGTACGACGCACTCCCGCTGCCGGACGCGGCGCTGGGCCTCGCGGTCGGCTCGGTGACCGGTTCCGGTCCCAGCGCCATCGCCGCCATGGGGCGGCTGCGTGCCTCCCTGCGCGCGTACGCCGTGATGGAGGGCGAGGACCCGGTCGCCGTGCTGTCCGACCTGGAGCTGCTGCTGCGCCTCACCGAGCCCGCCCGTTCCGCCACCGCCCTCTTCGCTTACTGCGAGCCCGCCCTGCGCAAGATCACCCTCGCCGGGGCCGGGCACAGCCCGCCGCTGCTGATCGGCGAGCGGCGCACGGAGTTCGTCGAGACGTCCGTGTCGGCGCCGCTCGGCATGCTGGCCTGCTGGGAAGCGCCGAGCGTGGAGATCCAGGCCGCGGCAGGAGAGACGGTTCTGCTCTACACCGACGGGCTGCTGCACCGCACCGGCGACCCCACGGACCGCGCCTTCGCCCGGCTGCACGCGGCGGCCGCCGGCCTGCCGAGGGCGCTGCGCCACGACCCGGGCGCGATCGCCGACCACGTCCTGCGGACGGTGCTGCCGGACGGACTGGACGCGCAGGACAGCCCGGAGGACGTGGTGCTGCTGGCGGCGCGCTTCGAGTAACGCGTGGGTATGAGGTAAGAGGTCTTTCCGCCCTGGGCCCCCTTCCGTACGACCGTACGATGGAGGGGGTCCAGTGCCGTATCGAGGAGGATGACCGTGGCCGAGGAGCTCACCCCGGAGACCCCGGAGGAGACCGAGGAGCCCATCAAGCAGCGCAAGAACGGCCTGTACCCGGGCGTGTCCGACGAGCTGGCGGAGAACATGAAGTCGGGCTGGGCCGACACCGAGCTGCGCGACCTGCAGCCGATCCCCCAGGCCGCCGAGACGGCCGCCCGCCGTGCCGCGCTGTCGGCGCGCTTCCCCGGCGAGCGCCTGGTGATCCCGGCGGGCAACCTCAAGACCCGCTCGAACGACACGGAGTACCCCTTCCGGGCATCGGTCGAGTACGCGTACCTCACGGGCAACCAGACCGAGGACGGCGTCCTCGTCCTGGAGCCCACCGCGGACGGCCACAAGGAGACGATCTACCTCCTGCCGCGCTCCGACCGCGAGAACGGCGAGTTCTGGCTCTCCGGCCAGGGCGAGCTGTGGGTCGGCCGCCGGCACTCGCTCACCGAGTCCGAGGCGCTGTACGGCATCCCGGCCTCCGATGTGCGCGAACTCGCCGGCAAGCTGCGCGAGGCGTCGGGCCCGGTGCGGGTCGTCCGTGGCCACGACGCGGGCATCGAGGCGGCCCTGACCGACAAGGTCACCGCCGAACGGGACGAGGAGCTGCGCGTCTTCCTCTCCGAGGCCCGGCTGGTCAAGGACGACTTCGAGATCGGCGAGCTGCAGAAGGCCGTCGACTCGACGGTCCGCGGCTTCGAGGACGTCGTCCGCGTCCTCGACAAGGCGGAGGCCACGTCCGAGCGCTACATCGAGGGCACGTTCTTCCTCCGCGCGCGCGTGGAGGGCAACGACGTCGGCTACGGCTCCATCTGCGCCGCAGGACCGCACGCCTGCACGCTGCACTGGGTGCGCAACGACGGGCCGGTGCGCCCGGGTGACCTGCTGCTGCTGGACGCGGGCGTCGAGACGCACACGTACTACACCGCCGACGTCACGCGCACCCTGCCGATCAACGGCCGCTTCAGCGAGATCCAGAAGAAGATCTACGACGCCGTGTACGACGCCCAGGAGGCCGGTATCGCGGCGGTGAAGCCGGGCGCGAAGTACCGGGACTTCCACGACGCCGCGCAGCGCGTGCTGGCCGAGCGGCTCGTGGAGTGGGGGCTGGTCGAGGGGCCCGTGGAGCGGGTGCTGGAGCTCGGCCTGCAGCGGCGGTGGACGCTGCACGGGACCGGGCACATGCTCGGCATGGACGTGCACGACTGCGCTGCCGCGCGGGTGGAGACGTATGTGGACGGCGTTCTCGAGCCCGGCGTGGTGCTGACCGTCGAGCCGGGGCTGTACTTCCAGGCCGATGATCTGACGGTTCCCGAGGAGTACCGGGGGATCGGTGTGCGGATCGAGGACGACATCCTCGTGACGGAGGACGGGAACCGGAATCTGTCGGCCGGGCTGCCCCGGCGGTCCGACGAGGTCGAGGCGTGGATGGCTGAGGTCAAAGGGTCCCAGGGCTGAGTTGCGTCCGCGGGTAGGCCGTGGCTGGTCGCGCCCCGCGGCAGGGCCGCATGATGTCCCAGCCCCGCGCCCCTGAGGGCGTTGGTGTGGACCTGCATCTGGAAGTCGTCGCGGCTGAAGGGCGTCGCGCAGGGCTTGAACACGCCCTGCGTGACGCCGTGCGCGACGGGCGGCTGGCACCTGGGGCGCGGTTGCCCGCCACGCGGCGGCTCGCGGCCGAGCTGGGGGTCTCGCGGGGGACGGTGAAAGCGGCGTACGACCAACTCGTCGCCGAGGGGTACCTCACCGCCCGGCAGGGATCCGGTACCGAGGTTGCCTCCCTGCCTTTCGTCGACGCCGAGCCGCCGGAGGCCTCCGCACGCGCGTGTGCGCCGCGTTTCGATCTGCGGCCCGGCAGCCCGGACGTCGGGGTGTTCCCGGCGGCGGCCTGGCTGCGGGCGCTGCGCCGTGCCATCGCCACGGCGCCCTCCCAGGCGTACGACTACGGCGATCCGCGCGGCCGGATCGAGCTGCGCACGGCGCTGTCGGGGTACCTGGGGCGGGCTCGCGGGGTGGTCGCGCCGCCCGAGCGGATCGTGGTCACCTCCGGGTACGTGCAGGGTCTTGCCCTTCTCACACGTGTGCTGGGGGGCGGTACGGTCGCCATGGAGGATCCCGGGCTGCCCTTCCACCGGGAGGTCGTACGGCGCAACGGCGGCAGCGTGGTGCCCGCGCGGGTCGATGAAGGCGGCGTGCGTGTCGAGGACTTGGGGGACGTGTCGGCCGTCGTCGTCACGGCCGCGCACCAGTACCCGACGGGCGTGACCCTGCACCCCGAGCGGCGACGAGCGCTCACGGACTGGGCACGCGGGTGTGGGGCGTTGATCGTAGAGGACGACTACGACGGGGAGTTCCGCTACGACCGGCAGCCCGTCGGTGCGCTCCAGGGCATGGCCCCGCGACAGGTCGTCCACGTGGGCACCGCCTCCAAGACGCTGGGCCCGGCGCTGCGGCTCGGCTGGCTGGTGCTGCCGCCCCACCTGGTCGACGCGGTGGCCGACGCCAAGCTGCACAGCGACCACCACACCGAGTCCATCGGCCAGTTGGCACTCGCGGAGCTGATCGACAGCCATGCGTACGACCGTCACGTGCGCGCGTGCCGGTTGCGCTACCGCCGCCGCAGGGACCAGCTCCTCGGCCGTTTGGGGGCGCGGCACAGTGTGCGCGGGATCGCGGCCGGGCTGCACGCGCTGGTGGAGGTGGACGACGAGGGGGAAGTGCTCGCGCGGGCGGAAGCGGAAGGGCTCGCGGTGGGGCGCCTGGGGGAGCACTGGCACGCGCCAGGCGGCGAGGGGCGGCCGCAGGGGCTGGTCGTGGGGTACGGGACGCCTCGGGAGCGGGTCTATCCGGAGGCGTTGGAGGTGCTGGGGCGGGTACTGGAAGGGCCCTGAACCGGGTCGGACCCCGGCGCAGGGCACCCTTCAGGCAGCCCGCACACCCGCCCCCACCACAACCGGCAACGAGTCCAGGAACAACGCCCCCGCCAGCAACCCCGCACTCCCCCGCGGACTCCACGCGCGCGCGTGCAGGTCGGCGTCGAAAGCGGCCAGCGCCTCCGCACCGGCGGGCGTCGCCGTACCGCCCGCCTCCAGCACACCCCGGGCGCCCGCCTGGACATGCCGCAGACCGAGCGGGCCCGCCGTGTACAGCAACTCCGTGTCCTGGAGCGTGGACATCACGGTGAGGAGGGCGTCGAGGCGGGCCTGAGCCTCGTTCGCGCCGGCGGAGCGCGCCGCAGCGAGCGTGTCCAACGCCCGCCGTACGTGCGGGAATCCGGCCCTGCCCTCGCCGCGGGCACCGGCGGCACCGTACTTGGCCGAGATGGTGGACCCGCGCGACGGCCGGCGTGGGGCGCCGCGGTCGGTGAAAGCCGCGATCCGCCGGGCCGTCGACGCGATCTCACGGGCCTTCGCGCGGGGGTCGAGGGCGGCGGCGGCGACCAGCAGGCCGAGTGCCCACAGGGCGCCCCGGTGGCCGCCGCCCGCCAGGGTCAGCGAGTGCTCGGTGCACCGTCCGATGGCCCCGAGTTCCGCCCGCAGCGCCCGCGTGGGTTCGCCGGTGCGGCGGGCGGAGGCGGCCATCGCCGCGAAGCCGGGCGCGAGCGCCTTGGCCGACCAGCGCAGTGCACTGTGGTCGACGCGGGTGGCACGGGCGGTGAGGTCGCGCCGGTCCGGCAGTCCGGGCTTGGGCGTCAGGGCCAGCTGACCGGTCAGCGCGGCCACCGCGGCCTCGGCAAGCCTCTCGTCCTCGCGGCTTGTCATGGTCGTGCCTTACGAGGATGCCGAGGGGCTTGCGCCGTCGGTCGGGGCACCGCTCGGCGGCGTACCCGTCGGGGCGTCGCTCGGGGCACCGCTCGGCGGCGTACCGCCACCGCCACCGCCGCTGCCCGCGCCGGTGTTCTCGGCGTCGGGGTCGACACCGAGGGTGAGGAAGCCCTTGTAGCCCTTGGACGGGTCCTTCTTGTGCACGGCCTCGAGGGTCAGCAGCCCGCTGGAGGCACCACCGCCGTCGTACACCATGTCGTTGTCGAGGGTGGTGTAGCTGCCGCTGTGCTTCGAGTACGGCTCCAGCGTGAAGATCTCCTCGGCGATCGCGTCGTCGAAGAACAACTGGCCGGTGTAGTTGACCTTGCCGCCCTCGTAGGTGCCGTCCTCCTTCTCGCCGCCGGTGTGCACCTTCACGTGGATGTGGCAGGTGCGCGGGGTGTACCAGCCGGGGAAGATCGTCTCGAACTTGACGACCCCGTTGGCGTTGGCGATCTGGTAACCGCGCAGATAGGTGCTGTCGTCGGCGGTGGAGCCGTCCTCGCTCTCGGCGGGCGCGGAGCCGCCGGGGTTGGCGGTGGTGTAGCCCGAGTAGTAGCCCCAGGCGTCGCAGTGCCAGATCTCCACGGCCGCGCCGGGGACCGGGGTGCAGCCGTCGGTGGCGTCCACGACGGTGAGACGCAGGGCCAGCGGGACGCCGTTCTTGCCCTCGGTGATGTCCTTGCGCACCAAAGCACCATCGAGGTAGTACGGCCCTTCCGTGACGCTCGTCATCAGCGTCATGCACTCGCTGCTGGTCGAGGTCGCCGAGGCGGTCGCGCTCGCCCCGGCCTCCGTGGCCGTGTCGGCGAAGGCCGACCGGTAACCGGCGACGGCGATTCCGCCGGCCGCGACCGTGCCTCCGGTCACCGCGATCGCACGACGCCGGGTGATCGTTTTTCTGTGGATTCCCGTCATGATCGGGAAGGTAGGAAGGCCAACCGTCAGTGGCTTTTGGGTGCGCTGAGAGCAGGCTGTGAATGCCGTGGAAACCGAAATTCGCACCTGTCTCGGTCGCTACACCGCCATCAGCGGCGCGTCCTTCCGCCACTTCAGGATCTTGTCGAAGGCCACCACCGCGCCGCCACGTCCCGGCTTGTTGCCGATGTGGACGTGGTCGGCGAGTTCCTGGATGAGATACAGCCCCCTGCCGTGCTCCGCCTCGCCGTACACGGGGCGGGCGATCCGGTCGCCGCCCGTGAAACCCGGGCCCGCGTCGGCGACTTCGATGCGGCACTTCTCGCCGTCGAGGTAGGCGGTCACGCGGTAGGCCTCCGAGTAACCGCCGAGCGCGGTGTCCCCGCCGTGCTCGACGGCGTTGGCACAGGCTTCGCTGAGGGCGACCGACAGGTCGTAGGAGACATCGGGATCGACCCCCGCCGTCTCCATCGTGCCGAGCAGCAGGCGCCGGGCGAGGGGAACGCTCGCAGCTTCGCGCCGCAGATGGAGTGACCACCAGATGCTCATGCTCCAGCCTCCCGGCCGCGGCTCGACATACGTTTACGTATTGCCGCCCGAGCCGTTGTGTAAGCGCACTTTGGACGTGATGCCGCCCATATGGTGGATGCGCTCGGAGCAGGAAACGGTGTATGTGGGGCTCAGCCGCATCAGCGGTGGCAGAGGGTGATCTTCCGCTCCGTACCGAACCTTGCGGACCTGCCGCATGGCGCCCGCGGGGGCAGTGCGATGATGAGCCCGCCATGACTGTCCCCCACAGACGCAGGGCGCACTCCGGAGACGACCTCCGGCTGCTGCGGGCCGCGGTGTTCGCCGCGGTCTGCGTCGTGCTGGCCGCGGCCGGTCACACGCTCGCCTCCTGCGCCACCGTTCCGCTGTGGACACTGGGCGCGGGTTTTGTGGGGGCCTTCCTGGTCGTGGCGCCGCTCGCGGGACGCGAGCGGTCGCTGCCGGGCATCGCGGCACTGCTCGCCGTCGGACAGACCATGCTGCACACGCTGTTCGGGCTGGGCCAGCACACCGCCTCCTCGTCCGCCGCGATGTCCATGGGATCCACCTCCGACACCACACTGGTCGCGCAGGCCGCGCGGCTGGTGTGCGGGGCCGCGGCGGGGACGATCAGCCCCGCGCAGGCCCAGCAGATCCTCGTCAACGCGCGGGTCTACAAGGGCAGCATGGACATGAGCGCGATGCACCACCCGGCGGACGCCCTGTCCACCGCCTCCGGTTCCTCGGCGTCTCTGCTGCCGTCCCTGCCGATGCTGCTCGGCCACGTCCTCGCGGCTCTGGCTGCCGGATGGCTGCTGCGGCGCGGCGAGTCGGCCCTGCTGCGGCTGCTCGAACTGTCCGCGCACGGAGTGGCCGAGGGTACGCTCGTACGATCCCTGCGCGGCGCGCTCGCGCTGGTGCGCGCCCTGCTCACCGGGCTGCCGGCCGCGCCCGAGGCGGGCCTGCGCGTCCCACGTACCGCTCTGCTCGCGCCCCCGGTCCCGCGGACCTGCGCACTCCAGCACACGGTGATCAGGCGCGGCCCGCCGGCCACCGCAGCTCTCGTTCTCGCAGCCTGACGCGACGCGACCAGCACTCCACCTCGTGGGGGGGGCGGCCGCCGTCGTGCGGCACGCGCGCGTGCCCGAGATCCCGACCGACGGATCACGCCTGCGCACGCCTGTCCCTCTTCACCATCAGAACTCACTCAAAGTGGAGTGCTTCCCGCCATGAAGGCTTCTCATATCGCCGCCGCCGCTGCCGTCGCCGGCTCGGCCGTCCTCGTCCTGTCCTCCCCCGCCTTCGCGCACGTCACCGTGGCCGCGGAGGGGACGGCCGCCAAGGGCGGTTACGCGGTCGTCGACTTCAAGGTCCCCAACGAGCGCGACAACGCCTCGACGACCAAGCTCGAGGTGACCTTCCCGACCGACCACCCGGTCGCCTCGGTGATGCCGGAGCCGATCACCGGCTGGAAGATCGAGGTCACCAAGTCGAAGCCGGCCAAGCCGCTCGAGCTGCACGGCGAGAAGATCTCCGAGGCCGTCTCCAAGGTCACCTGGACCGCCACCGGCAAGGGCGTCGAGCCCGGCTACTTCCAGAAGTTCCCGGTCTCGGTCGGCCCCCTGCCCGAGGACGCCGACGAACTGGTCTTCAAGGCGATCCAGACGTACTCCAACAACGAGGTCGTGCGCTGGATCGAGGTCCAGGAGGACGGTGCGAAGGAGCCGGAGAACCCCGCCCCGGTCCTCGCACTGTCCGCCGCCTCCGAGGACGGGCACTCCCACGGCTCGACGACCGCCGCGGACGCCTCCGACGAGTCGGACGACGCCAAGGCCGCCGCGTCGACCACGGAGGCCGCCGCCGATTCCGACAGCGGTGACACCACCGCCCGCGTTCTCGGCGTGGTGGGCATCGTCGTCGGTGCGGCGGGCGTTGCCTACGGCGTGACCGCCGGCCGGCGACGCACCGACGCCTGACGCCCCGCTCGTCCGCGGCGCGCACTGGGGTTTGCAGACGGGAGTCCCCACGGACCCCCGTGCGCGCCGGAGCTCACACATCTGGGACATTTTTCTATGCGCAAGAAGACGTTCGCCGTGGCCGCACTGTTCGCCGCCGCCACCCTCGCTCTGTCCGCCTGCGGCAGTGGGGGGGACAGCAACAGCCCCGTCGCCGCCGTCTCCGAGGAGACCTCGCAGAAGGCCGCGATCGTTCTCGACCAGCCCTTCGAGAAGCCGGACCTGGTCCTCACCGACACGCAGGGCAAGAAGTACGACCTCCCGAAGGAGACCGCGGGCCACCCGACGCTGGTCTACTTCGGATACACCAACTGCCCCGACGTCTGCCCCCTGACGATGAACAACATCGCCGTCGCCAAGAAGCAGCTGTCCAGGGCCGACCAGGACGAGCTACGCGTCGTGTTCGTCACCACCGACCCGGACCGGGACACCCCGGCCGCGCTCGGCAAGTGGCTCAAGGGCATCGACCCGCAGGTTGTCGGGCTGACCGGCGACTTCGCCACCATCCAGGCGGGCGCCCGCACCCTGGGCATCACCATCGAGCCGCCGCACAAGGACAAGAACGGAAAGATGGTCTCGACGCACGGCACGCAGGTCGTCGTCTTCTCGCCGAAGACGGACGGGGGCTACCTCCTCTACACCGAGGAGGCCACCGTCGACGACTACATCAAGGACCTCCCCAAGATCATCAAGGGAGAGAACCCGTGAGGCATCTCGTCGTGCCTGCCGCGGTGCTGAGCGCAGCCCTCCTCCTCGCGGGCTGCGGCTCGGACGACGGCGGTCCCGACCTGTCCGTGGGCTCCGCCTACATGCCGCAACCGGTCTCCGACACCATGGCCGCGGGCTTTCTGACCATCGCCAACAAGGGCGGTACCAAGGACGAGTTGACCTCCGTCACCAGTGACGTCGCCGGCAGCGTCACCGTCCACGAGACCGTCGGGTCGTCGATGGAGGAGGTCGAGTCCCTCGATGTACCCGCACACGGTCAACTGGTGTTCAAGAGCGGGGGCAGCCACCTGATGTTCGAGAAGCTGAAGCGGAAGCCGAAGCAGGGCGAGGACGTGATCGTTACGCTGCACTTCGCCGAGTCCGGTGCCGTGAAGGTGGAGATGCCGGTGAAACCGGCGACGTACAACCCGACGACCGGGCACTGAGGGAGGACCACCTTGACGCAGACCATCGCCCCCCGGGTCCGGACCCTGGTGCTGCTGCTCCTGGCCGTCACCGGCGTGCTCCTCGCCTGCGCCGGGCCGGCCTCCGCGCATGCCGCGCTGACCGGCAGCGACCCCTCGCAGGGGGTGGTGGTCGACAAGGCGCCGACCCAGGTGTCGCTGACCTTCTCCGAGAAGGTCGCGATGAGCGACGACTCGCTGCGCGTCCTCGATCCCAAGGGCAAGCGCGTCGACACCGGCCAACCGTCCAACGTCAGCGGCACGACGTACTCCGTGGCGCTGCACAGCGGGCTGCCCGACGGCACGTACACCGTCAGCTACCAGGTGGTCTCGGCGGACAGCCACCCCGTCGCCGGTGCCTACACCTTCTCCGTCGGCGCCCCCTCCAAGACCACCGTCTCGGTCTCCGGGCAGGAGGCGGGCGGCGGAGTGGTCGGCCGGCTGTACGGGTTCGGGCGCTACATGTCGTACGCCGGCTTCATCGTCCTGGTCGGCGGTGCCGCCTTCGTGCTCGCGTGCTGGCAGCGCGGCAGCGGTGTACGGGCCCTGCAGCGGCTCGTCGTCGGCGGATGGCTCACGCTCACCGCGGCCACGCTGATGCTGCTGCTCCTGCGCGGCTCCTACACCGGCTCCGGCAAGGTCGCCGACGTCTTCGACCTCGACCTGCTCGGGCAGGTGCTGCAGACCAAGACGGGCGCTGCACTGGTGTCCCGGCTGCTGCTGCTCGCCGCGGCGGCGCTGTTCGTCGCCGTGCTCTTCGGGGCCTATGACAAGCGGGAGGACGAGGAGAAGCGGGACCTGACGTTCGGGCTCGCCTTCGGCGGGATCGTGGTGGCCGCGGGACTCGCCGCGAGCTGGGCCATGGCGGAGCACGCCTCGGCCGGACTCCAGGCGGGCATCGCCATGCCCGTCGACGTCGTCCACCTGCTGGCCGTGGCCGCATGGCTCGGCGGCCTCGCGGCACTCCTCGTCGCGCTGTACCGGGCGCCGGCGGACGCCCCCGTCGAGGCCTCGGCCGTACGGCGGTTCTCGCGCCTCGCCTTCGGCAGCGTGCTCGCCCTGGTCGCGACCGGGACCTACCAGTCGTGGCGTCAGGTCGGCTCCTGGTCGGCGCTCACCGGGACGAGGTACGGGCAACTGCTGTGCGTCAAGATCGGGCTCGTGGTGCTGCTCGTCGGCATCGCGTGGATCTCGCGGCGGTGGACGGGCCAGCTGTCGGAGACGGTGGCGGCGAAGGCCGCAGCCAGGACCGGGGTGAAGCAGCGGGCCGACGCGGGCGTGAAGGAGAAGGAGCCCGCCGCCGTGCGGAAGGGCTCCGCGACCGGCTCCGGTGGCTCCGAGCGCGCCGAACAGCTCGCCCGGCAACGGGCCGCCGTGGACACCGCCCGGCAGAAGAAGCTCCGCGACGCCGACCCCGGCCGCTTCGGTCTGCGCCGCTCGGTACTCGCCGAGGCGTGCGTCGCCGTCGTCCTGCTCGCGGTCACCACCGCGCTGACGTCCACCGAGCCGGGGCGTACGCAGGAGGAGGCCGCCAAGGCCACTACGTCCTCCTCGTCGTCGTCCGCGACCGGCTCCGGTGCCCTGACGCTCGACATGTCGTTCGACACCGGTGGCAAGGACGGCAAGGGCGTGGTCAGCGTCGACCTCGACCCCGCGCGCGTGGGCGGCAACGAGATGCACGTCTATGTGGAGCGGCCCAACGGCCGCGCCTTCGACGTCCCCGAGGTGAAGGTCGCCTTCACTCTCGAGGCCAAGAAAATCGGGCCGCTGCCCGTCGCACCCGACCACATCACGACCGGACACTGGGCGGCGAACGGAGTGCAGATCCCCATGGCCGGCGACTGGAAGATCGCCGTGACCGTGCGGACCTCCGACATCGACCAGGTGACCGTCTCCAAGAACGCGCAGATCGGCTGAACCGCACCATGGCTGACCAGTCCATTCCCGAGGCTCGTACCCCTGTCGAGGAGGGTCTGCCCCCGAAGTCCCCCACTGTCGAGGGCCTTTCGCGGCGGAAGTTGCTCGGCACCGCCGGCGCGACCGGGCTGGTACTCGGCGCGGCCGGCGGGGCCGTGGGGTATGCCGCCGCGCCCGCCACGGCGACCCCGCTCACGTCGCTGGGTTCGGACCGGGCGATGTTTCACGGGAAACATCAGCCCGGCATCACCGAGGCCCTTCAGGCGCGCGGTCACGTCGTCGCCTTCGACCTGGCGGCGGGAGCGGGCCGCAAGGAGGCGGCCGCGCTGCTGCGCCGCTGGTCGGAGACGGCCCGGCGGCTGATGGCGGGCGAGGGCGCGGCTCAGGACGACACGGACGTGGCGCGGGACGCCGGGCCGTCGTCGCTGACGATCACCTTCGGCTTCGGCAACAGCTTCTTCGCGCGCACCGGCCTGGAGAAGCAGCGGCCGGTCGCCCTCGACCCGCTGCCCGACTTCTCCTCCGACCACCTGGACAAGGCCCGCAGCAACGGGGACCTGTGGGTGCAGATCGGCGCGAACGACGCCCTCGTCGCCTTCCACGCCCTGCGGGCGATCCAGAAGGACGCGGGCAGCGCGGCCCGTGTCCGCTGGCAGATGAACGGCTTCAACCGGTCGCCAGGGGCCACCGCCCACCCCATGACGGCGCGCAACCTGATGGGGCAGATGGACGGCACGCGCAATCCGAAGCCGACGGAATCCGACTTCGACCGGCGGATCTTCGTGCCCTCTTCGGGGGAGCCGTCGTGGATGGCGGGCGGCTCCTACGCCGTCGTACGCCGTATCCGCATGCTCCTCGACGACTGGGAGCAGCTCTCGGTCAAGGAGCAGGAGGACGTCATCGGGCGCCGCAAGTCCGACGGGGCGCCGCTGTCCGGGGGCACCGAGACGACCGAGATGGACCTGGAGAAGACCGACTCCCGGGGTGATCTCGTCGTCCCCATCAACGCTCACGCCCGGATCACCCGGCCCGACCAGAACGGGGGCGCGGCGATGCTGCGGCGGCCGTTCTCGTACCACGACGGGATCGACGCGGACGGGACGCCCGACGCGGGGCTCCTCTTCATCTGCTGGCAGGCGGATCCGCTGCGCGGCTTCGTCACCGTGCAGCGCAAGCTGGACCGCGGTGACGCCCTGTCGAAGTACATCCGGCACGAGGCGAGCGGGCTCTTCGCGGTGCCGGGCGGGGCGAAGGACGGGGAGTACGTGGGGCAGGGCTTGCTGGAGGGGTGACCCCGTCGCCCTGTGGGGTGGCCGGGACGGGAAGTGTGCGCTGTGCGGGGAAAGGGCCATTAGGGTGAGGTCATGCCAGCGAGCTATGCCTATCTCGGCCCCGAGGGCACCTTCACCGAAGTCGCCCTGCGCACGCTTCCTGAGACCGCCACCCGGCAGCTGATCCCGTACGTGTCCGTGCAGTCCGCGCTCGATGCGGTACGAGCCGGCGAGGCCGAGGCCGCGTTCGTGCCGATCGAGAACTCCGTCGAGGGCGGGATCACGACGACCCTGGACGAACTGGTCGCGGGCGCGCCGCTGATGATCTACCGCGAGGTGCTGCTGTCGATCACCTTCGCACTGCTGGTCCGGCCCGGCACCAAGCTGTCGGAGATCAAGACGGTCACCGCCCACCCGGCGGCCCAGCCTCAGGTGCGCAACTGGCTGAAGAGGAACCTCCCGGACGCGGTCTGGGAGTCGGCCGCCTCCAACGCGGACGGTGCCCGCCTGGTGCAGGAAGGCCGGTACGACGCCGCGTTCGCCGGCGAGTTCGCTGCCGCCCGGTACGGCCTTCAGGCCCTGGAGACCGGGATCCACGACGCCGAGAACGCGCAGACGCGGTTCGTGCTGGTCGGCAGGCCCGCCCGGCCCGCGGCGCCGACCGGCGCGGACAAGACGTCCGTCGTGCTGTGGCAGCGCGACGACCACCCCGGCGGGCTGCGCGATCTCCTCGGCGAGTTCGCCACCCGGGGCATCAACCTGATGCTGTTGCAGTCCCGCCCGACGGGCGCGGGCATCGGCAACTACTGCTTCTGCATCGACGCCGAGGGCCACATCTCGGACCGCCGTGTCGCCGAGGCACTCACGGGGCTCAAGCGGATCTGCCTCCAGGTGCGCTTCCTGGGGTCCTACCCGAGGGCGGACATCAAGCCGGACGGGGTCGGTGCTCCACTGCCGGGGACCTCGGACGAGGAGTTCGCGTCGGCGGCGGACTGGGTGGCTCGGTGCCAGGACGGGCGTTTCTAGGACTTTTCAGCCGCCCCTACCTGCATATTTTCGTTATCCACAGGCGTTGTCCACAGGCTGGCATCTCGACCTGGGGACAAGTCGACAACATAGCGCCACTCTGTCGACAAATCGGTCTGCGGCTCGGCATCGCATCCACCGGCGCGCACATCACCGTTCGTCCACTCTTTTCCTTTAGGCAATCCTTCGGAGCGACCCCTTTCCACTCGAAAGCAGTGGTAAAGGCGGGTTTGTGCGGGGAATCCTCCGGGTGACCCCGGCGTTTCGGAGTGATCAATTCCGAAGTCCACAGATCTTCCGCACAGCCTGTGGATAACTCTTCCGAGGGTGTGGATCCCTGTGGACAACCACTGCCCCAAGTTCCGTTCTCCACAAGGGAATCGAGTCAACCGGGCGCCCACGGCGCTACCCGTCCCGGGGAGTGAGACACTTTTTATTGACACGCTGGGCAATTGGCGTGTAACGCAACGTAAGGCACATTTCTGGACTGTTCGGAATAGTGAGTCGTGGGCCGTGGCCCCGCACCGGTAGCCTTGGCCGCGTGATTGACCTTCGCCTGCTCCGTGAGGACCCCGACCGTGTGCGCGCGTCCCAGCGTGCCCGTGGAGAGGACGTCGCGCTCGTCGACGCTCTCCTGTCTGCCGACGAGCGGCGCAGGTCGTCCGGCGTCCGCTTCGACGAGCTGCGTGCCGAGCAGAAGCAGCTCGGCAAGCTCATCCCCAAGGCCGCCGGAGACGAGAAGGCCGAGCTGCTGAAGAAGGCAGAGCAGCTCAAGGCCGACGTCAAGGCCGCCGACGCCGAGCGAGACGCCGCCGACACCGAGACCCAGGAACTCCTCGTCCGGCTGGGCAACCTCGTCCACCCCGACGTGCCCGTCGGCGGCGAGGAGGACTTTGTCACGCTGGAGACGCACGGCGAGATCCGCGACTTCGGGGCCGAGGGCTTCGAACCGAAGGACCACCTGGAGCTCGGCACGATCCTCGGCGCGATCGACGTCGAGCGCGGCGCCAAGGTCTCCGGCTCCCGCTTCTACTTCCTCACCGGCGTCGGCGCCCTGCTGGAGCTGGCCCTGGTGAACGCGGCGATGGCCCAGGCCACGGCGGCCGGCTTCACGCCGATGCTGACCCCGGCGCTGGTCCGCCCCCAGGCGATGGCGGGCACCGGCTTCCTCGGCCAGGCGGCCCAGGACGTCTACCAACTCGACAAGGACGACCTGTACCTGGTCGGCACGTCCGAGGTCGCGCTGGCCGCGTACCACATGGACGAGATCCTCGACGCCGACCGCCTCCCCCTGCGCTACGCGGGCTTCTCGCCCTGCTTCCGCCGCGAGGCCGGCTCGCACGGCAAGGACACGCGGGGCATCTTCCGCGTGCACCAGTTCGACAAGGTCGAGATGTTCTCGTACGTCGCTCCCGAGGACTCGCAGGCCGAGCACCAGCGCCTGCTGGAGTGGGAGAAGCAGTGGCTGACGTCGCTGGAGCTGCCGTTCCGCGTCATCGACGTCGCCTCGGGTGACCTCGGCGCCTCCGCCTCCCGCAAGTTCGACTGCGAGGCGTGGATCCCGACGCAGGGCAAGTACCGCGAGCTGACGTCGACCTCGGACTGCACCGAGTTCCAGTCCCGCCGCCTGCAGATCCGCGTCCGCGACGGCAAGCAGGTCAAGCCGCTGGCGACGCTCAACGGGACGCTGTGCGCCGTACCGCGCACGATCGTGGCGATCCTGGAGAACCACCAGCAGGCCGACGGCTCCGTGCGTGTGCCCGAGGTGCTGCGTCCGTACCTGGGCGGCCGGGAGGTCCTGGAGCCGGTCGCGAAGTGAGCGCCGGCTTCCCGTACAGGCTGATCGCGACCGACCTCGACGGAACGCTCCTGCGCTCCGACGGGTCGGTCTCGCCGCGCACCCGTGAGGCGCTCGCCTCGGCGACGGCGGCGGGCGCCGCGCACATCGTCGTGACGGGGCGCGGCGTCCCGTGGACCCGGCACATCCTCGACGACCTCGGCTACCGGGGGCTCGCGGTGTGCGGCCAGGGCGCACAGGTGTACGACGCCGGCGAGCACCGCCTGCTGACCTCGGTGACCCTGGACCGCCAACTGGCGGGCGTGGCCCTGGCCAAGATCGAGGCGGAGGTCGGCCCGCTGTTCCTGGCGGCGAGCCGCGACGGTCTCGACGGCGAGGTGCTGGTGGGCCCCGGTTATGCGGTGACAGGCCCTCTCCCGGCGACTCCGTTCACGGACGCGTCGGACCTGTGGACCGCCCCGCTGAACAAGATCTACATCCAGCACCCCACGCTCACGGACGACGAACTCGCCGATGTGGCCACGCGGGCCGCGGGCGGCTTCGTCTCCGTCACGATGGCGGGCGAGGGCATCGTCGAGATTCTTCCGCTCGGACTGTCCAAGGCCACGGGCCTGTCCCTGGCAGCCCGCCGACTGGGCCTGAAGTCCGCCGACACGCTCGCCTTCGGCGACATGCCCAACGACATTCCGATGTTCGCCTGGGCGTCCCGAGGCGTGGCCATGGCCAACGCCCACGAGGGCCTGAAGGCGGTGGCGGACGAGGTGACGTCCTCCAACGAGGAGGACGGGATCGCGGTGGTGCTGGAGCGGACGCTGAGCTGAACTCCGTGGATTCTGCGCCCCTGTGGCGCCTTGCTTGCGGAGGATGCACGGATCGAACGTGCGCGGGCTTTCCAGGCCCGACCACGGCTTGCTCTTCATTGAACACAGCGCAAACCGGTGCCTTACCACTCGGCCAATCCTCCGGGTGGGCGGCCCACGCGAGAGCGACATCGCGTGCTCGAAGCGGCCGCCCCGGGCAGCTCCCCGTGTGGGGCGGGCTCGTACGGAGCGGGTAGTTACTCCGGAGTCCGCCGCGGGCTGCCCTGGCGGGAGCTGGACGTACTGTCGTGCATGGACATCGTCCGGCTCCTCTCCCAGTACGTGGCGCCGACTCGGTCCGTCCGGCGTCGTGGACACAACCACTGTGCCTGTACGGCGAGTTCGGCGCCACTGATTAAAGGGCGGCCGCGAGCGCACTCACCTGCGGCGCCACCTGCGCCGACGGGCCTTGCTGAAGAACCATCCGGCGGGCGGCTCGTCCGAGCGCCACGGCTGCGGCTCGGGCTCCTCCGCGCGCCAGCGCGCGGCGAGCATCCGGGCCCGGGCGGACGGCTCGGCCGTCTCGGCGGCCCGTACGAAGTCCTCGTCCAGGACGAGGTCGTCCCAGACCTCGTCCCCGGCCCATCCGCGACCGCCGCTCACCGGAATGTCGTCCGCCATTCCCGTCCTCCCAGCCCTATCCGCTTTGCCCAGTGTGCCCGGAGAGACGTGAAGCCCCCGTCAAGACCGGACGCTCACTCCTCACCGGCGAGGGTCAGCGACCGCAGCTTCTGCCCGGCGTACCAGGTGGCCAGCACGGTCACCGCGACCAGCAGCACCGTCGCGGTGGTCAGTCCGACGTCCGAGGTGACCAGTTCCCCGCCGGACACCTTGTGCGCGATGGCCAGCGACCACTGCTGGACGCTCAGCGTGCGCGCACCCGGCACCAGGGAGCCGAACAGCGCCTCCCAGACCAGCGCGTAGACGAGGCCGAACACCACCGCGTGCCGCGAGACCGTGCCCAGGAGCAGGAAGAGCGCCGCGTACGCGATGGAGGAGACCAGCGCGGCCACCGTGTAGGCGACGGCGATCTGCTGGCCGTTGCCGTTGAGGATGAACCCGGCGAGCAGCGTCGGCAGCGCCGAGAACACCATCGTCACCGCGATCGCCACGATCAGCTTGGTGAAGATGATCGTCGGCCGCTTCAGCGGCTTGGACAGCAGGTACACCACCGAACCGTCGTCGATCTCCGGCCCGATCGCGCCCGTCCCCGCGATGACGCCGATGATCGGCACCATCGTGGCGAGGGCGAGCCCGCCCAGCAGGTCCGACGCCGTCTGGTCGTCGGCGCCGGCGAGGCCGCGGACGACTACGGAGATGGCGATCAGCAGGAGCGGCAGTGCGCCCAGGATGAGGGCCCGGCGACGGCCGAGCAGGGCCCGGTAGGTGAGCCGGGCGACTGTGGGGTCGTACATCTTCGGCCTCCTACGCCGCGACCAGATACGAGAAGACGGACTCGAGGGACTCGTCGGACGGCGAGACCGTGAGCAGCCGGATGCCGTGGTCCCTGGCCACCCGCGGCAGCAGGGTCGTGAAGCGGCCGAAGTCGACGGCCTGGATGCGCAGGGCGCCCTCCGCCAGGTCGACTTCGATGCCGGACGTCGACGGGTCGGCGATCAGCGCGGCCGCGAGCGCGCGGTCGTCGCTGGAGCGCACCAGGTAGCGGTGCGGGCGGTCGGTCATCAGACGGCGGATCTTGCGGAAGTCGCCGCTGGCCGCGTGCCGCCCGGCGACGACGACCTCGATGTGCCAGGCGAGCTGCTCGACCTCTTCGAGGATGTGCGACGAGAACAGCACCGTGCGGCCCTCGTCGCCCATGCGCCTGAGCAGTTCCATGAGCTGCATGCGCTGGCGCGGGTCCATGCCGTTGAAGGGCTCGTCGAGCAGGAGCAGCGACGGCTCGTGGACGAGCGCGGAGGCCATCTTCACGCGCTGCCGCATGCCCTTGGAGTACGTGGAGATCTTGCGGTCCTGCGCGTACTCCATCTCGACGGTGGCGAGCGCCTTCTGGGCCGCCTTCGCGCCCAGGCCGTGCAACTCGGCGTTGGCGACGACGAATTCGCGGCCGGTGAGGAAGTCGTACATCGCCTCGCGCTCGGGGACGATGCCGATGTGCTTGTAGATCGCCTCGTTGCGCCACACCTGCTGTCCGTCGAGGGTGACGGTGCCGGTGGAGGGGGCCAGGAAGCCGCCCATCATGTTGATGAGGGTGGACTTCCCGGCGCCGTTGGGGCCGAGCAGGCCGGTGACGCCGGGGCCGATGGTCATGGTGATGTCGTTGACGGCGACCACGTTGCCGAACCAGCGGGAGACGTGGTCGATGGTGAGCGTGGTCACAGTCCGACCTTTCGGTAGCGGCGCATCAGAAGGCCGTAGGAGGCGGCGATCAGGCCCAGGGTGACAAGGACGTAGACCACGCCCTCCCCTTGGGACGGTCCGATCCCGCCGGGGAAGGCGGAGGAGGCCCCCAGGAAGGCGGACTGCACCCCGTCGATGAGCGTGACGGGCGAGAAGAGGCCGATCCATGCGATGGCGCCGCTGCTGCCGCCGCCGTCACCGAGGGACTGCGCGTCGGCGATGGCCTGGAGGGTGGAGACGGCTCCGTAGGAGATGGTCAGGACGGCGATGACGGCCGCGATACCGAAGCCACGGCGGGGCGTCACCGACGCGATGACCAGGCCGATTCCGGCGAAGAGCAGTGAGAGCAATGCCACGGAGACCAGCCCCTGTGCGAATCCCTTGGTCTGGTCGGCGAAGTCGAGCTTGGCCAGCAACGCGCCCACGTAGAGCACGAGCAGCGGGGCGGCCGTCAGGATGAACATCGCCGACGCCAGCGCCGCGTACTTGGCGCGCACGTAGTCGGCGGTCTCGATCGGCCGCGAGAAGTACAGCGGGACGGTCTTGAAGCGCAGGTCGCGCGAGACGGACTGGGGTGCCTGCGAGGCGACGTACAGGCTGATGACGGCCTGCATGACGATCGCGTAGCGCGTGTAGTCGAGGGGCAGGTCCTTGGCCTTGGTGGCGACCGCGACGGCGACCATGATGGCCGCGGGCACGCACATCACCACGAACAGCAGCATCGGCAGCACCTTGGACTTGATCGAACGGCCGAGGCCGTAGGCGCCGCGCAGGGACTGCGAGTAGAGGGAGCGGGTGGCGTAGGAGCGGCCGAGGCGGGGGCCGTCGTAGTTGCGGTAGCCGATGTTGTGGATGCGGGTCTGGTCACCCGACGACGTGGCTGCGGGGTGCTCAACCGCCATGGCCGACCGCCTCCTTCCTCTGCTCTTCCTCGCTCGTGAAGACCTCCGAGATGTGGTGCCTGCGCTGCTCCATGCGCACCAGGCCGAGTCCCAGGTCGGCGACGATGTCGCGCACGAGGTCGTACGTCTCCTCGCCCTGCGCGGTGAGCAGCAGGATGTGGCCGGCTCCGGGCAGGCCGCTGCCGGCCTCGACGGTCACCCCGCGCGCGTGGAGCGCGTCGCGCATCGCGCGGGTGCCGTCCGGGTGCTCGTCGGTGTCGGTGACCTCGATCGCGAGGGTCG
The DNA here is from genome assembly GCF_040782645.1 of Streptomyces sp. HUAS ZL42. GTDB lineage: Bacteria > Actinomycetota > Actinomycetes > Streptomycetales > Streptomycetaceae > Streptomyces. The sequence goes on along the minus strand of NZ_CP160403.1, from coordinate 4,964,790 downwards.
TGGTGGTCTGTGTGAAGTCCGTGGTGGAGCTGGACCGCAGGAGCTTTCCGCCGTCGATGACGACCACGTGGTCGCAGGTGCGCTCCAGCTCGCCGAGCAGGTGCGAGGTGACCAGGACCGAGATGCCGAAGTCGGTGTGGATGCGGCGGATGAGGCCGAGCATCTCGTCGCGGCCGACGGGGTCGAGGCCGTTGGTCGGCTCGTCCAGGAAGACCAGTTGCGGGTCGTGGACGAGGGCCTGGGCGAGCTTCACGCGCTGCTTCATGCCGGTGGAGTAGCCGCCGATGGGGCGGTAGCGCTCCTCGTACAGGCCGACGTGGCGCAGCGTGTCCGCGGTGCGCTCCCGCGCGGCGGTCGGCGGAAGGCCGGACATGCGTGCCATGTGGACGACGAACTCGGTGGCCGAGACGTCGGGCGGCAGGCAGTCGTGCTCCGGCATGTAGCCGACCCGCTCCCGGATGGCGGCGCCCTTGGTGGCGACATCCAGTCCGAGCACCTCGGCACGGCCTTCGGTGGCGGGGGACAGACCCAGCAGGATCTTGATCAGTGTGGACTTGCCGGCTCCGTTGGCACCGACGAGCCCCGTCACACCGGGTCCGACGTCCACGGAGAGCCGGTCAAGCGCGGTCACCCGGGGGAACCGCTTGCTCAGGCTTTCGGTCGCGATCACAGTCACGTCGTCGACAGTAGTGACGCGGACCACTCCCGTCGTCAGACCGCAGAGCCGTCTTGGCATCAGACTCCAGGCGTACGGGGCCCTAAGGGTCACCCTCAGGTCGAACAACGGGCCCGTGGTTTTCCACATCGGCCGCTTTTCCACAGCCGGGCCGGGCCTGTTGACGAAGCTTCTAACAACTGCCACATTCGTCGCCGATGTCAAGTTACGGGCACGTACCGCGATCGGTGCGGACAGGGGACGGTGGCATGAGGGAACGCTGGGTGCGGACCGGTGGCCTAGAGCTGTGCGTGGCCGAGTCGGGGGATCCGCAGCGGCCGACGGTGATCCTGGTGCACGGCTATCCGGACAGCAAGGAGGTGTGGTCCGAGGTCGCGGCACGGCTGGCCGGCCGCTTCCACGTCGTGCTGTACGACGTCCGGGGCCATGGCCGCTCCACGGCACCGCGGCCCCTGCGCGGCGGCTTCACCCTGGAGAAGCTGACGGACGACTTCCTCGCCGTCGCGGACGCGGTCAGCCCCGGGAAACCGGTGCACCTGGTGGGTCACGACTGGGGGTCCGTCCAGGCCTGGGAGTTCGTGACCGTCCCGCGCACCGAGGGCCGCATCGCGTCCTTCACCTCGATGTCCGGCCCGTCCCTCGACCACTTGGGCCACTGGATCGGCAAGCGCGTCGGCCGTCCCACTCCCCGCCGGGTCGGCCAGCTGCTCGGCCAGGGCGCCAGGTCCTGGTACGTGTACCTGCTGCACACGCCCGTCGTCCCCGAACTCGCTTGGCGCGGCCCGCTGGGCAAGCACTGGGCCAGGATCCTCGGGCGGCTCGAGAAGGTGCCCGGGGGCGCCCATCCAGCCTCCTCGCTCCCCTCGGACGCGGCGCACGGAGCGTGGCTGTACCGGGACAACGTACGGGTGAGGCTGCGCCGCCCACGTCCCAACGCATACGCGCACGTGCCCGTGCAGCTCATCACCCCCCTGGGGGACGCGTACCTGTCGGAGAAGCTGTACGACGAACTGGAGCGGTGGGCCCCGCAGCTGACCCGCCGCACGCTCCCGGCCGGGCACTGGATACCGCGCACGCGACCCGATCAACTCTCTTGGTGGATATCGGAGTTCGTCACGTCGGTCGAAGGGGGTGGAACAGGTCCTGCAACCGCGGGCCGTGGCCGGTACGCCGACCGCTTCGGCGGACAGCTCGTGCTGGTCACCGGTGCGGGCAGCGGCATCGGTCGCGCCACGGCACTCGCGTTCGCCGAGGCCGGCGCACGTGTGATCGCCGTCGACCGGGACGGGGAGGGCGCGGCCCGCACCGCCGAGAGGGCCCGCCGGATCGGCGCGCCCGAGGCCTGGGCGGAGGCGGTGGACGTCTCCGACGAGCGGGCGATGGAGAAGCTCGCGGGGAAGGTACACACCGACTACGGCGTGGTGGACGTGCTGGTGAACAACGCCGGAATCGGCCTGTCCGGCTCCTTCTTCGACACGACGCCCGACGACTGGCGCAACGTCCTGGACGTCAACCTCTGGGGCGTGATCCACGGCTGCCGTCTCTTCGGCCGGCGGATGGCCGAACGCGGCCAGGGCGGCCACATCGTCAACACGGCGTCGGCCGCCGCGTACCAGCCCTCCAAGGCGCTGCCCGCCTACAGCACCTCCAAGGCGGCTGTCCTGATGCTCAGCGAATGCCTGCGGGCGGAGCTGGCCGGTCAGGGCATCGGCGTCACGGCGATCTGCCCCGGCTTCGTCAACACCAACATCACGTCGACGGCGCGCTTCGCCGGAGTCGACGCGGAGGAGGAGAAGCGCCGCCAGAAGCGCGCCTCCCGTCTGTACGGTCTGCGCAACTATCCCCCGGAGAAGGTCGCGAACGCGATCCTGCGGGCGGTGGCACGCGACGAGGCGGTCGTCGCGGTCACCCCGGAGGCACGAGGGGCGCATGTGCTGTCGCGGTTCCTGCCGGCAGCGCTGAGGGCGCTCGCTCGGGTGGAGCCGCGCCTGTGAGCCCGGGGGCACCGCCCACATCCGGCCGTCGAGTCAACCAATCTTGACGAAACCCCTTGATTCTCCCGGCAGTTGTCCACAGAACTGCCAATTGGCCTGTGGATAACAACAGTTGGCTGTGGATCAAACCTCGGCGGCAAAACAAAATGCGTGACTCACGCCTCGCCCGGCATCCTGGAGGGATGGACGAAAGACGCACCGTGAAGGTGTCGAAGTACCTCTCGAAACACCTCCGCCACCAGCCCGAACGCATCGGTCTCGAACTCGACGAGGCCGGCTGGGCCGAGATCGACGTGCTCATCGCGGCGTGCGCGGCGCACGGCTTCCACTTCACCCGCGACGAACTGGACCACGTCGTCGCCAACAACGACAAGAAGCGCTTCGCTGTCGAGGGCACCCGGATCCGCGCCAGCCAGGGCCACAGCATCGAAGTCGACCTCGGCCTGCCCTCGGCGGCCCCGCCGGCGTACCTCTACCACGGCACCGTCGCCCGCTACCTGGAGGCGATCCGCACCGAGGGGCTGCGCCCCATGAACCGCCACGACGTGCACCTCTCGCCCGACCGCGAGACCGCCACCCGAGTCGGCGCCCGGCGCGGCCGCCCCGTCGTGCTCTCGGTGGACGCCGGTGCCATGCATCGCGACGGCCATGTCTTCCACGTCAGCGCGAACGGCGTGTGGCTCACCCAGGCAGTGCCGCCGCAGTACCTGAGGTTCCCGGAGAGCCACTGACACTGCATGATCAGTGGTATGGACCACTTTCCCACCACCGAGGCCGCCGTCGCCGCCCTCCGGGCCATCGCCGCAGAGTACGCGCGGGAGATCGAGGTGACTCATGACATCGGCGCCGACCAGACCTCGCGCCGCACCGCCGCGGGCATCGGTGTCACCACCGACCCGGACGGCTCCATGCCCCACGAGGCCTACGCCGAGTTCGGCGGACTTCCCCGGGTGAGCGTGCGGCTCTACCCGGAGGACGACGCACTGATCACCGTCGAGGGCGTCGAGTGCCCCGACGTTCCGCGCGACGACGTCCCCGCCTTCCTCCGCTCCGTCTTCGACGGCCTCGCCTACGTCAAGGGTCGCCGCTTCCCGCCGGGCTACTTCCTGATCGTGCCTCTGCCCGGCGACCGTACGCACCGCGAGTACATGCCGATGGTCGGCCTCAGCCCATGGCTGAGCGCCCGTGTGCGCTGACCGTCGGTGACCGTTTCACGTGAAACCTATTCGGCCGCATACGCTCAAGGCATGAGTCTGCGTCTGAGCACAGTGATCCTCCCGTACCGCCGCTGGCACGAGGGCGGCCGTTCGACCTGGATGCGTGCCGAGCAGCTCGGCTTCCACACCGCGTACACGTACGACCACCTGTCCTGGCGCAGCTTCCGGGACGGCCCGTGGTTCGGCGCGATTCCGACGCTGACGGCCGCCGCCTCGGTCACCGACCGTCTGCGCCTCGGCACGCTCGTGACCTCGCCGAACTTCCGGCACCCGGTGAACCTCGCCAAGGAGCTGATCTCCCTGGACGACATCTCCGGCGGCCGTGTCATCCTCGGCGTCGGCGCGGGCGGCACCGGCTTCGACGCCACCGCTCTCGGCCAGGAGCCGTGGACCCCGCGCGAGCGGGCCGACCGGTTCGCCGAGTTCGTCCCGCTGCTCGACCGGCTGCTGACCCAGGACTCGGTGTCGTACGAGGGCGACTTCTACTCGGCGCACGAGGCACGCAACATCCCGGGCTGTGTACAGCGTCCCCGGCTGCCCTTCGCGGTGGCCGCGACAGGACCCCGCGGGCTGCGGCTGGCCGCGCGGTACGGCCAGGCGTGGGTGACCACCGGCGATCCCAAGCTGTACGAGAACGGCACCCCCGAGCAGTCCGTCCATGCCCTTCGCGGGCAGGCGGAGAGGCTGGCCGACACCTGCGCCGAGCTCGGGCGGAACACCGGCGAGCTGGACAAGATCCTCCTCACCGGTTTCACCCCCGACCGCGCCCGGCCGCTGGAGTCCCTGGACGCCTTCGTCGATTTCGCGGGCCGGCACCAGGAACTGGGCTTCACCGAGCTCGTGCTGCACTGGCCCATCCCCGGCTCGGACTTCGCCGCGGACGAGAAGGTCTTCGAACAGATCGCCATGGAGGCCCCCGCGCAGCTGCGTTGACCGTCGCGCCGTGCCCTCAGCGCCGACCTCGGCACATGGGTCGGGAGCCCCTCATCCGTGCGGACCCCCGCACGGCCGTGCGGGCATATGCGCGAGAATGGCTGGGTGACCTCAGCGACTCGACAGCCCGAGACCCCGTCCGCCGCTCTCCCGCCGCGACTGATCGCCACCGATCTCGACGGTACTCTGCTGCGCGACGACAAGTCCGTGTCTCCGCGAACGGTCGCCGCCCTCGCCGCCGCCGAGGAGGCGGGCATCGAGGTCTTCTTCGTCACGGGGCGCCCGGCCCGCTGGATGGACGTCGTCAGCGAACACGTCCACGGTCACGGCCTGGCGATCTGCGGGAACGGCGCGGCGGTGGTCGATCTGCACGGCGGTCCCGGCGCCCACCGGTTCGTGAAGGTGCGCGAGCTGGCACGGGAGAACGCGCTCGACGCCGTACGGCTGCTGCGCGACGCGGCACCCGGGACCATGTACGCGGTCGAGCAGACGTACGGCTTCTACCAGGAGCCGGACTACCCGAAGATGCACATGGAGATACCCGACGACCTCGCGCCCGCCGAGGATCTCCTGGCACCGGACGCCCCCGGGGCCGACGAGCCGGTGCTGAAGATCCTCGCCTACCACCCCACGCTCGACCCGGACGCTTTTCTGACCCTGGCGCGCCTGGCCATCGACGACCGCGCCAACGTCACCCGGTCCAGCCCCAGCGCCCTGCTGGAGATCAGCGGCCCCGGTGTCTCCAAGGCCAGCACGCTCGCCCTGTGCTGTGCCGAACGCGGTATCTCGCACGAGGAGGTCGTCGCGTTCGGCGACATGCCGAACGATGTCGAGATGCTGACGTGGGCGGGCCGCTCGTACGCCATGGGCAACGCACATCCGGACGTGATCGCGGCGGCGTCGGGGCGGACGGTCGCCAACAACGCCGACGGGGTGGCGGTGGTCATCGAACGCATGCTGACGGAATGGGCGCGGCCCTAGCGGACCGGCACCCCTCGTGCCGCGAGCCAGGGCACCGGGTCCACGGCCGAGCCCATCTCCGGCGTGACCCGGACCTCGAAGTGCAGGTGCGGACCGGTCGAGTTGCCGCTTGTGCCCGACTGCGCGATCCACTGGCCGGTGGCCACGCGGTCGCCCCGGCCGACGGCGACGGCGGCGAGATGGGCGTACTGCGTGTAGTAGCCGTCCGCGTGCTCGATCACGATCTCCATGCCGAACGCGCCGCCGCACGAGACCCTCACGACGCGCCCCGCACCGACAGCGCGCACGGGAGTCCCGATGGGGACCGCGAAGTCCTGCCCGGTGTGCCGGTTCGCCCAGTGCTTGCCCCCGCTGCCGAATCCCGCGGACAGGACGTAGTGCTCCACCGGCGCGACCCACGCGCTCGTGGAGACCGTCTGCGGCTGAGCGAGCTGGACGGCGCCGCGGCAGGCCCCGGCGGTGACGGAGGCGTTGGCCTGCGTCTGCAGCTGCCGCCGCGCCTCTTCGAGCTTTTTCTCGATGTCCTGCTTCTTCTCGGCGAGCTCTGCGCTCCGTTGCTCCAGTGCCTGCCACTCGGCCGTGGCCTCCGCCTCGTCCGCGGCAAGCCTGGCCTCGGCACGGCTGCTCTTGCCGATGGCGTTGTTCACGGCCAGATCCACCTGGGAGAGGACGTGCTGATTGCGCATCAGCTCGTCAGGCCCGTCCGCAAGGATGATCTGCGCGGCCAGCGGGAGCCCGCCGCCGCTGCGGTACTGGGCGCGCGCGATACGGCCCAGATCCTCGTGCAGGACGGCGAGCTCGCGCCGTTCGCGAACGAGGAGCGCCTCGGCCTGCCTGGCTCGCGCCAGCTGCGCCTCGGCCTCCCGTCGGCCCGCCTCGTACTGCTGCGTCGCCACCGCCGCGTCCTCGTACAGCTGCGCCACCCGGGCGCTGAGGCTCGCTTCCCCACCGGGACCGTCACCGGTCGTCCCGTCGGCTGCCGCGGGCCGTGCCGTGAGCACCACCAGTGCGCACAGCAGTGCCGGAACGAGCAGCGGATGACGGCGAGGTGAGCGCATGTCAGCGATCGTGTCGCGGCTGTGCGGCCCGGGTCCTGTTCAAGTCGTACGCCTGGGGGACCATCCACCACGGATGGCCCATTCGTCGGCCCGGTGCCGGCCCGGACACGGAGCGCCGGGCCGAGTTCTCCTCACCGCGTCGCCGGCAGCAACTCCTCCGAGGCCTTCTCCCGCTCGGCCATCCGCCGCAGCGGCCCGTCCCCCGCGGCCAGTTCGGCGTAGGGACCGCGCTGCACCACCCGGCCCTCGCCCAGCACGATCACTTCGTCCACGGCCTCCAGACCGGCCAGCCGGTGGGTGATGAGCAACGTGGTACGGCCCTTTGTGGCGGCCAGCAGGTCGGCGGTGAGGGCGTCGGCCGTGGGCAGGTCGAGGTGCTCGGCGGGCTCGTCGAGGACGAGGACGGGGAAGTCGGCGAGCAGCGCGCGGGCCAGTGCCAGCCGCTGCCGCTGCCCGCCGGACAGCCGGGCCCCGTGCTCCCCGATCAGCGTGTCGAGCCCGTCCGGCAGGCTGTCCGCCCAATCCAGCAGCCGGGCCCGCGCGAGCGCGCGGCGCAGGTCGTCCTCGGTCGCGTCCTTCCTCGCAAGGAGCAGGTTCTCGCGCACCGAGCTGTCGAAGAGGTGCGCGTCCTGTGCGCACAGCCCGACGAGCCGACGTACGTCGTCGCCGTCCAGCGCGTACGCGTCCACGCCGCCCAGCGTGTACGAGCCCGCGTCCGCGTCCAGGAACCGCAGCAGCACCTGGGCGAGCGTCGTCTTGCCGGAGCCGGAGGGGCCGACCACGGCGATCCTGCGCCCTTCCCGGAGGGTCAGGTCGAGCCCGGCGAGCGCGTCCCGGTCCTGCCCGTCGTGCCGGGCGGCCAGCCCCTTGACGGCCAGCGGGAACGGCGACGCGGGCGCCTGCCGGGGCCGCTCGGGCTCGCGGACGGGCTCGGGGGAGTCCAGGACCTCGAAGACGCGCTCCGCGCTCCTGCGCACCCGGTGCCGGTACTGCGCGGCGAGCGGCAGCCCGAGGACGGCCTCGAAGGCGGCCAGCGGTGTGAGGACGACCACGGCCATGGCCACGCCGCCGAGCCGGCCGGCGGCGACCGCCTGGGCGCCGACGAGGGCCGCGGCCGCCACGGTCAGGCCGGAGATCAGCGCGGTGAGCCCGTCGCCGAGCGCGGTGGCGGTGGCGGCCCGCGACGCGATGCGGGTGAGCGCGGTATCGGCTCTCCGTGCCTCGGCGGTACGGGCGGGCAGGGCACCGGCGACGGTCAGCTCCGCGGTGCCGGTGAGCAGGTCGGCCACATGGGTGGCGAGCACCCCTCGGGCGGGGGCCAGCCGGCGTTCGGCGCGCCGGGCGACGGCACCGGTGAGCAACGGGACGCCGACGCCCGCTGCCAGCAGTCCCGCCGCGAGGACGCCACCGGCCTCGGGCAGCAGCCAGGCGGTGAAGCCGACGGATCCGGCGCCCACGACGGCTGCGGCACCCGCGGGCAGCAGCCAGCGCAGCCAGTAGTCCTGCAGGGCGTCCACGTCGGCGACGAGCCGCGCGAGCAGGTCGCCCCGGCGAGCCCCGCGCAGTCCGGCGGGTGCCAGCCGCTCCAGCCTCCGGTACACCGCGACTCGGGTGTCGGCCAGCATGCGCAGCACGGCGTCGTGCGACACGAGCCGCTCGCCGTACCGGAAGACGGCCCGCCCGATCCCGAAGGCCCGCGTCGCCGTCACGGCCACCATCAGATACAGCACGGGCGGCTGCTGCGAGGCCCGCGAGATCAGCCACCCCGAGGTGGCCATGAGCCCGACGGCACTGCCGAGGGCGAGACTGCCGAGCAGCAGGGCGAGCGCGAGCCGTCCGCGCCGGGCGCCGGAAATGGAGCGGACCCGGGCGAGAACCCCACCGGCGGTCGTGCGGAGGGCCTGCGGTACGGCAGGGGAGGTGCCGAGGGCTTCGGCCTCGACTGGATGTGGCTCCGGGCCCTTGGTCCGGGCATCGACGTGAGCAGCAGGGACCGCGGGCTCCTCCAGCCGCACGACCCGGTCCGCCGCCGCCAGCAGCGCCGGCCGGTGCACCACGAGCAGCACCGTCCGCCCGGCCGCCAAGCGCCGCACCGCCGCCACGACCCCGGCCTCGGTCGCCCCGTCCAGCGCGGCCGTCGGCTCGTCGAGCAGCAGTACGGGCCGGTCCGCGAGGAACGCCCGGGCCAGCGCGAGCCGCTGCCGCTGTCCGGCGGACAGCCCGGTCCCGTCCTCGCCCAGCACGGTGTCGACTCCGGCGGGCAGGGCGTCCACGTACTCCAGCGCTCCGGCGTCCGCCAGCGCCCGGCGTACGGCGGCGTCGTCGGCGTCGGGACGCGCCAGCCGTACGTTCTCCGCGATCGTCCCGGCGTACAGGTGCGGCCGCTGCGGCACCCAGGCGATCCGCGACCGCCACTGCTCCAGGTCGGCCTCGGCGAGATCGACTCCCCCGACGCGCACCCGGCCCCCGGCGGGCCGGACGAAACCCAGCAGGACGTTCAGCAGCGTCGACTTGCCGGCTCCGCTCGGTCCGACGAGGGCGACCGTCTCACCGGGCTCGACGGCGAAGGACACGTCCGACACGGCGTCCCCGGAACGCCCGGGATAGCGAACCGTCACCCCGTCGAAGGCCAGGCTCCCGGCGGCTACGGCCCTGGTGCCCGACTCCGGCAGAGGCGTCTCCAGGACCGCGAAGATCTCCTCGGCCGCCGCGAGCCCTTCCGCCGCCGCGTGGTACTGCGCGCCCACCTGACGCAATGGCAGATACGCCTCGGGCGCGAGCACAAGGATGACCAGGCCGATGTACAGATCCATCTCACCGTGGACGAGCCGCATGCCGATGGTCACGGCGACCAGGGCCACCGAGAGCGTCGAGAGCAGCTCGAGAGCGAAGGAGGAGAGGAAGGCGATGCGCAGGGTGCGCATGGTGGCCTGCCGGTACTCGCCGGTGATGCGCCGGATCGACTCGGCCTGCGCCTTGGCCCGCCCGAACACCTTCAGCGTGGGCAGCCCCGCCACGACGTCCAGGAAGTGCCCGGACAGCCGGGACAGCAGCCGCCACTGACGGTCCATCCGGGACTGAGTGGCCCAGCCGATCAGCATCATGAAGACCGGGATGAGCGGAAGGGTGCCGACGATGATCGCCGCGGACACCCAGTCCTCCGTCACGATCCGCGCCAGCACCGCCACCGGCACGACCACCGCGAGCCCCAACTGCGGCAGATAGCGCGAGAAGTAGTCGTCGAGGGCGTCAACGCCCCGTGTGGCGAGGGCAACCAGCGATCCGGTCCGCTGCCCTGCGAGCCAGCCAGGGCCGAGCTCGGCGGCACGCTCCAGCAAGCGCCCCCGCAGCTCCGACTTCACGGCGGCGCTCGCCCGGTGGGCGGCGAGCTCCGTGAGCCAGGCGATCAGAGCCCGGCCACCCGCCACCGACACCAGCAACAGCAGGGGGGTACGGAGTTCACCGACCGACATCCCGTGCTGGAAGGCGCCGACCACCACCTCGGCGATGAGCATCGCCTGAGCGATGACCAGCAGCGCTCCGACGGCGCCCAGGGCGACGACCGCTCCCAGGAAGACCCGGGTGGTCCGGGCGTACCGCAGCAGACGCGGATCGATTGGTTTCACGTGAAACGCACCTCAGTGCACTGCTTCAGCGATGTGCTGTGTGCCGATCCGCTTCCGGAACACCCAGTAGGTCCACCCCTGGTACAGCAGCACGATCGGCGTGGCGACCGCCGCGCACCAGGTCATGATCTTCAGGGTGTACGGGCTGGACGAGGCGTTGGTGACCGTGAGGCTCCACTCCTCATTGAGCGTGGACGGCATGACGTTCGGGAAGAGCGTGAGGAAGAGCATCGCCACGGCGGCCACGATGGTGACGCCGGAGAGGGCGAACGACCAGCCTTCCCGTCCCGCCTGGTTGGCCACGAGCGCCGCGACGAGTGCCGCGACGGCGACGACCAGGGCGACCAGGCTCTCACCGTCACCGCTGTCGATCTGCGTCCAGAGCAGGAAGACCAGCGCCAGCACGGCGGTCACCAGGCCGACCTGGAGCGCCAGCCTGCGGGCCCGCTCCCGGATGTCCCCGACGGTCTTGAGCGCCGTGAACACCGCCCCGTGGAAGGTGAACAGCGTCAGCGTCACCAGGCCGCCGAGGAGCGCGTACGGGTTGAGCAGATCCCAGAAGTTGCCGGCGTACTCGAAGTGCTCGTCGATCTTCACGCCGCGCACGATGTTGCCGAACGCCACGCCCCACAGGAGCGCGGGGATCAGCGAGGTCCAGAAGATCGCGGTCTCCCAGTTGCGCTGCCAGTTCTCCTCGGGCCGCTTCGCGCGGTACTCGAAGGCGACGCCGCGGACGATCAGGCAGACCAGGATGATCAGGAGGGGAAGGTAGAAGCCGGAGAAGAGCGTGGCGTACCACTCCGGGAAGGCGGCGAAGGTCGCGCCGCCCGCTGTGAGCAGCCATACCTCGTTGCCGTCCCAGACGGGTCCGATGGTGTTGATGAGCACCCGCCGCTCGGGCCGGTCGCGGGCGAGCAGCTTGGTGAGGATGCCGACCCCGAAGTCGAAGCCCTCGAGGAAGAAGTAGCCGGTCCACAGGACGGCGATCAGGACGAACCAGACGTCGTGCAGTTCCATGACAGTGCAGCTCCCTCGGCCTAGTACGAGAAGGCCATCGGCTTGTCGGCGTCACGGGAGTCGCCGCCGATCTTCGTGGGCGGATTGAGGTCGGCCTCGGTGAGCTCGGGCGGGCCGGCCTTGACGTACTTGAGGAGCAGCCTGACCTCGACGACGGCGAGAATGGCGTAGAGGGCCGTGAAGACGATCATCGAGGTGAGTACCTCGCCCTGGGAGACACCGGGGGAGACCGCGTCGCGGGTCTGCAGCACGCCGTAGACGACCCACGGCTGGCGGCCCATCTCGGTGAAGATCCAGCCCCAGGAGTTGGCGATCAGCGGGAAGGCCAGGGTCCAGATCGCGATCCGCCAGTACCAGGTGGTGAGCTTCGGGCCGAGCGCCTTGTTCCTGAACAGGACCAGATGCGGCACCTCGTCCTCACCCACCCGCAGGTGCTGCGGCAGCATGAACTTCTTGCGGGTCAGCCACAGTCCGGCCAGGCCGATGGCGAAGGACGCCATGCCGAAGCCGATCATCCAGCGGAAGCCCCAGAAGGTGACCGGGATGTTGGGCCGGTAGTCGCCCGGCCCGTACTTCTCCTGCTCGGCCTTGTTGACGTCGTTGATGCCGGGGACGTGCGAGGTGAAGTCGTCGTTGGCGAGGAAGGACAGCAGTCCCGGGATCTCGATCGCGACGCTGTTGTGGCCCTTTTCCACATCGCCGTACGCGAAGATCGAGAAGGGCGCGGAGTCCTCGCCGTCCCACAGCGCCTCGGCGGCGGCCATCTTCATCGGCTGCTGCTTGAACATGACCTTGCCCAGGACATCGCCGCTGACCGCCGTGAGCAGGCCCGCGATGACCACGGTGACCAGGCCCAGCCGCAGCGAGGTCTTCATCTCGCGCACGTGCTTCTTGCGAGCCAGGTGGAATGCGGCGATGCCGACCATGAAGGCGCCGCCGGTGAGGAAGGCCGCGGAGAGGGTGTGGAAGACCTGGCTGAGCGTGGTGTTCTGGGTCAGGACGGCCCAGAAGTCGGTGAGTTCGGCGCGGCCCTTCTCCTCGTTGATCCGATAGCCCACCGGGTGCTGCATCCACGAGTTGGCCGCGAGGATGAAGTAGGCCGACAGGATCGTGCCGATCGAGACCATCCAGATGCAGGCCAGGTGGATCTTCTTGGGCAGCTTGTCCCAGCCGAAGATCCACAGGCCGATGAAGGTGGACTCGAAGAAGAAGGCGATGAGGGCCTCGAAGGCGAGCGGTGCGCCGAAGATGTCGCCGACGAAGCGCGAGTAGTCGGACCAGTTCATGCCGAACTGGAACTCCTGCACAATGCCGGTGACGACGCCCATCGCGATGTTGATCAGGAAGAGCTTGCCCCAGAACTTGGTCGCCCTGAGGTACTTCTCCTTCTCCGTGCGCACCCAGGCGGTCTGCAGGCCGGCCGTGAGAGCGGCCAGCGAGATCGTCAGGGGGACGAACAGGAAGTGGTAGACGGTCGTGATGCCGAACTGCCAGCGCGCCAGAGTCTCCGGCGCCAAAGCCAGGTCCACGCTGCCGCTCCTTACTCCGCGCTTGTGAAAGCGTTCACATTCACAAGCAATTATGACGCATACTCGTTCGATGCTGGAGAGGCGGGGGGTCCCGAAGGAAAAGACGCAGGTCCCGGTACTTGTGGACCGGTAGACCCTGGTGCGGCTCGGCGGGACCCACCTGCTACCAGGTGAGCCCCGCCCAGGGCGTTCCCGCTCGACGAGCGGGGGCTACAGCTCCTTGCGGAATCCTTCCGCCACCCTCAGGAAGATGTCGTTCGCCTCGTTCTCCCCGACCGTCACCCGCACGCCCTCACCCGGGAACGGCCGGACCACGACACCGGCCTTCTCGCACGCCGCCGCGAACGAGATCGTGTGCTCCCCCAGCCGCAGCCACACGAAGTTCGCCTGGGTCTCGGGCACCGTCCAGCCCTGGGCCCGCAGGCCGTCGACCACTCGATTGCGCTCGCACACCAGGGAACCGACCCGGCCGAGCAGCTCGTCCTCGGCGCGCAGCGAGGCGATCGCGGCGTCCTGCGCGAGCTGGCTCACCCCGAAGGGCACCGCCGTCTTGCGCAGCGCCGCCGCGACCGGCTCGTGGGCGATCGCGAAGCCGACGCGCAGGCCGGCAAGACCGTACGCCTTCGAAAACGTACGCAGCACGCAGACGTTCGGCCGGTCACGGTAGATCTCGACGCCGTCGGGCACCTCGGGGTCGCGGATGAACTCGCGGTACGCCTCGTCGAGCACCACCAGCACATCGCCGGGCACCCGGTCGAGGAACCGCTCCAGCTCGGCCCGCTTCACGACCGTACCCGTCGGGTTGTTCGGGTTGCACACGAAGATCAGCCGGGTCCGCTCGGTGACCGCGTCCGCCATCGCGTCCAGGTCGTGCACGTCGCCCGGCGTCAGCGGCACCTGCACCGACCTGGCGCCGCTGATCTGCGTGATGATCGGGTAGGCCTCGAAGGAGCGCCAGGCGTAGATGACCTCGTCCCCGGGTCCGGAAGTGGCCTGCAGCAGCTGCTGGGCGACGCCGACCGAGCCGGTGCCGGTGGACAGGTGGGAGAGCGGGACGGCGAAGCGCTCGGACAGCTCGTTCATGAGGCCCGTGCATGCCATGTCCGGGTAGCGGTTGAAGGACGAGGCGGTCGCCGTCACGGTCTCCATCACGCCGGGCAGCGGCGGATAGGGGTTCTCGTTGGAGGACAGCTTGTAGGCCACCGGGCCACCGGCCGCGGCCGGCTTGCCCGGCTTGTAGGTGGGGATACCCTCCAGCTCGGCGCGCAGCTTGGGGCTCGTCTCGCTCACCGCAGTCCTCCTCGCGACCACCGGCGGCCCATCGCTGCCGCCGGCTTCCAATACTTCTCACCTTATGAGGATTCGGCGCGGCTGCGTACAGGCGAGACAGCAAACCTCATCAGCCCCACTGGCATCAGGGGCATCACCGTACGAAGGCGTACGAATCAGGGGGCGCGCTGCACATATATCTATGCGCCGGTGGCTTACGCCGTGGCGCGCATCGCCCGTGAAGGTGAGTTGAGACCTCTTCGAGACTTCCGAGACTTGGCAGGCTCATGCGTGTCGGCACGCCACGTCCTAGCATTGAATCGCCCAACTGGCTTAAATTCCAAGGCAGTTGACCCTTGATGACCTTGCAGAAACGTGTCTGTCAACGCGCGCATATGCGTCCGCCCTACCCCACCGCATGAGCCCTACTATCGGCTCGCCATGACAGCAGCAGGGAAGCACCAGGTGAGCCGCGGGGAAGCCTCCAGGCGAGGAAGCCGGCCGGGCCGGGCGGGCATCAGAGACGTGGCCGCCGCCGCCGGAGTCTCCATCACGACCGTCTCCGATGCCCTCAACGGTAAGGGGCGGCTCCCGGACGCCACCCGACGCCATGTCCGCGAGGTCGCCGACCGGCTGGGCTACCGCCCCTCGGCCGCGGCCCGGACCCTCCGCACGGGCAAGTCGGGCCTCATCGGCCTGACCGTGACGACGTACGGGGATGAACCTTTCACCTTCACCGAATTCGCGTACTTCGCCGAGATGGCGCGCGCCGCCACCTCGGCCGCGCTCGCCCGCGGCTACGCGCTCGTCATCCTGCCCGCGACCTCGCGCCACGACGTGTGGTCGAACGTGGCCCTGGACGGCACGGTCGTCATCGACCCGTCCGACCAGGACCCGGTCGTCAGCGAACTGGTCAGGCAGGGTTTACCGGTGGTCTCCGACGGCCGCCCGGCCGGCTCGCTGCCGGTCACGGCCTGGGTCGACAACGACCACGAGGCCGCCGTCCTCGGCATCCTCGACCACCTGGCCGACGCCGGCGCACGCCGCATCGGCCTGCTGACGGGGACGACCACCGACACCTACACCCGTCTGTCGACCACGGCGTACCTGCGCTGGTGCGAGCGCGTCGGCCAGGACCCGGTGTACGAGGCCTACCCCGCCCACGACCCGTGCGCGGGCGCCGTCGCCGCCGACCGGCTGCTCGCCCGGCCCGACCGGCCCGACGCCGTGTACGGCCTGTTCGACCCCAACGGCACCGACCTGCTCGCCGCCGCCCGCCGCTACGGGCTACGCGTCCCGGAGGACCTGCTGCTGGTCTGCTGCAGCGAGTCCACCGTGTACGCCAACACCGAGCCGCCCGTCACGACCCTCTCGCTGAAACCGCGCCGGATCGGCACCGCGGTGGTCCAGCTCCTCATCGACGCCATCGAGGGCGTCGAATCGGATCAACCGGTCGAGCAGGTGATACCGACCGAACTGATCGTGCGTACCTCGTCCCAGCGACGTCTGCCCCGGACGACGGTCAGCCCGCCCCGGTCACCCGAGGAGAAGTGAACGAGGACGCTTCGCCGGGCGGTCGAAGCCGGGCCCAATCGGGGCGAATGCCGCGGTGAAGTGGAGTCCCGCTCCGATTCACCACCCCTGGGTCATCACACGGCGCGATCCGCATTCCTATGATGGGCCCACGACACCGCGGGCCGCTGCGACCAGGCAGTCCGATGCGGTGCAGATGCGGCGCGATGGTGGAGGGGTCTGATGACTCAGGGGGCCGGTCAGGGACCCGAGGTGGAGCGGACGGCGACGTTGCGCGACTTCCGGGTACCGGCGTATGTCCACGAGACCGGTCCGTATGCCAACAGCACGCACCCGGGTGACGTCGCCCCGCCGCTGGAGGAGACCCACCCGGAGGGGTACACGCCCACCCGGCGCGACCTGCCCGTCATCAACCGCGGTGACACACTTCAGGTGACCGTCGACCCGGCGGCCGAACCGGACCCGCAGCCCTCGACCGGCTCCGGTCCGCTGTACGTCGTCGGCGACGTGCACGGCTACCTCGACGAACTGGTCGCCGCGCTGCAGGAGAAGGGCCTGATCGACGAGGCGGGCAACTGGTGCTCCGGCACCGCGCGGCTGTGGTTCCTCGGCGACTTCACCGACCGCGGGCCGGACGGCATCGGCGTCATCGACCTGGTGATGCGGTTGTCCGCCGAGGCAGCCGCGGCCGGCGGCTACTGCAAGGCCCTCATGGGCAACCACGAACTGCTGCTGCTCGGCGCCAAGCGGTTCGGCGACACCCCCGTCAACTCCGGCGCAGGCACCGCCACCTTCCAGGCGGCCTGGCTGCTGAACGGCGGCCAGAAGACCGACATGGACCGCCTCCAGGACCACCACCTGCAGTGGATGGCCCGCCTCGACGCCGTCGAGGAGGTCGACGGCCATCTGCTCGTCCACTCCGACACCACCGCGTACCTCGACTACGGCGACTCGATCGAGGCGGTCAACGACACCATCCGCGAGACGCTGACACGCAACGACGCGGACGAAGTGTGGGACCTGTTCCGCAAGTTGACCAAGCGCTTCTCCTTCCGCGACGAGGGCGGCGCCGACGCCGTGCGCTCCCTGCTCGACACGTACGGCGGCACCCGCATCGTTCACGGCCACAGCCCCATCCCGTACCTGCTGGGCGACGTCGGGTCCGAGGACGGCGAAGAGGAGTCCGGCCCGGTGGTCGAGGGGCCGCACGTGTACGCCGACGGTCTCGCCATCGCGATGGACGGCGGAGTGACCATGGCCGGAAAGCTACTGGTCCAGCAACTTCCGCTGGACATCTGAACGTTCACAGGGCAGGCGTCTCCCACGGAGAACCCCCTCACGACGGCGCAGGCCAGGTGCCAATTTCGGTGACCCCCTGTCAACCTGTGCCGTCGCCGCTCTACCATCGGCTTATCCGTAGCAGGCTCCCCTCCGTTTCTGCCCGACGGCTCGTTGGCATGCGAGCCCCAAGCCCTACGGAGCATCGGGGGATGCACATGAACAGCGTTCCGCAGCACCTGCACAGTGAGGACCGCCAGGAGTACGAGCGGATCCTCGATGAGGCGCTGCGCTCCGCACCACACCGCCCGGAACTGGCCGCTGTGGGACAGCGGCTCAACCCAGAACAGCTGCGCACCATGGCGCTCAACGCCACCGCACTCATCACGGCGGCCGCGGCGACCGAGTACCAGCACTATGTGAAGGTCCGCGAGGAACTGCGCCGGCCGGCGCCGTCCACCCCGTCGTCCGCCCGTGAATCCGGCTCCGGGGAGCCGGGCACCGGCGCGATGGGGCTCGCCACCACCATGGGAGAGGTCGCCGAGACCACCGGCGCGGGCGCCGCACCGCTCGTCGCGGTCCTGGCGCCCGTCCTCGCCGGAACCGCCGCGGCGATCTTCCTGCTCGTCGGCTACATCCTGAAAATGCTCGACCCGCAGCCGGCGTTCGCCCAGACCATGCTCACCACCGGATGGGTGTTCGGCGCCATAGCCGCGGCGGCGATCCTCGTCGCCACCGTCGGGCTGCTGCTCACGGCACTGCGCAACCGGCCCTCGCTCGACACCGGCCCGTACGGCGCCCTCGGCGAGGAGGTGGCCCGGGCCAGGGAGACCTGGCGCGAGGCCCTGCTGGAGCGCGGCATCCTGCCCTTCCTCCAGGAAGCCCTGGCCGACCCCGGCACGGCGGCCGCCCTGCACCACACGGCGCCACCGGCGCCCACCGGCCGCATGCCCTCCCTCGGCTACGACCGCCCGGGTTTCACGAGCCCGGACGACGGCCCCGCCCGGGGCCCACGTCCGAGCTTCACCAGCCCGGACTACACGAGCCCGGACTTCGGAGGGCCGGAACACCAGCCGGAGTGACCCTCGGCTTGCGCCCCCGACGAGGGTGCGCAAGCCGGACACGGCCGGTGGCTGCCGTACGTCAGAGGATGCCTGCCCGGCGGGCAGCAGCCATCCACATAGGGAACTCGGACAGCAGCCGGTCGTAGAGCTCCGGGTCGGGGACCGTGCTGATGTCGTCCACCGCGAAGAATCCGACGTTGTCGACACGGCGGCCGGTCAAGGTGTCGAACCGCTCCAGGACACCGTAGTTGGACCGTCCCAGCCCCACGAACTGCCAGAAGATCGGTTCCTCCACCGCCTCCCGCAGCTCCCGCTCGATCTCCTTGTTGCGATAGACGCCCCCGTCGGAGAAGAACAACACCAGTGTGGGCACGGCCGCCGGGTTCTCCCGGACGTATGTACGAACTTGGGCGATCACCTTCTGTTCCTCGTTCTGGATGCCGACGTCCCGCATGTCGACCTGGCCGGCCTGCAGTGCCTTCTTCGCCTTCTTGCGGCGGAAGAGGCTCAGCTCCCCGACCCGGACGTGCAGCCTCAGCCACTCGGGAAGTTCGCCGAGGCGTAGGTCGGGCAGCCGCGCCGGGTTCGAGGCGAACGTCCACGCCTGCATCTCACCGTCGTCGTCGAGCTGCGCGGCCACCGCGGCCATACGCTCCACGACATCGGCCACCACACCCTTGGAGTACAGGAAGGACATCGAACCGGAGGCGTCCAGAACCAGGACGACGCGTGCCGTCACCCCCGCCGCTCCGTGCTTGCTCAGGCTCACCGCCACCTGCTCCTTGCGCAGGGACAGCCGCTTGCGCATGTCCACGGGCAGCCGCTCCTCGCCCTTGGTCAGGCGAGGGCCTGGAGAGACAGGAGGCGCCGAGGGCGGGACGGGGGCGGCCGGCGGCACGACCGGTCGAGCCGCCGCCCGGACGGGCGCCGGAGGAGGTGGCTGAGCCGGCGTCGGCGGCTGCGCAGCCGTGTCCGCGGGCCCGTCGTCCACGGTGATGCCGAAGTCCGTCGCCAACCCCGCGAGGCCGGAGGCATACCCCTGCCCGACCGCGCGGAACTTCCACCTCCCTTGTCGCAGATACAGTTCACCGCCGATGAACGCGGTCTCGGTCTCGGCCGCCATGTCGAACCGGGCGAGCTCTGCCCGTGTCCCTGAGTCCAGCAGCCGCAGCGTCAGCCCGGGCACCTGACCGAACGGGCCGCCGTCGGCCGACGCGCACAGCACGACCCGTTCCACGGCCGGCTCCAGCGAGCCCAGGTCCACCTCGACCGTGTCGGTCGAGACACCGGCGGCGCTCTCCTTTCCCGCGTGCCTCACAGCACCGGAGGCATGGTGCGGCTGGTTGTAGAAGACGAAGTCACCGTCGTCACGGACCCGCCCGGCCTCGGTCAGCAGCAGCGCCGAGGCGTCGACATCAGGCACGCCGGGCCCCGCGGACCAGGTCAACTCGACGCGCACGGCCGCCGAGTCGACGGGTAGGTTGGCGCCCTTGCTCAGTGCTCTCCCAGTCATGGGCCCAGTCTGCCGACCGTACGGCGGCGCAGGGCAGACCCTCGCGAGGAGTCGGGCCCGCCGACCCGGCCGAGCGCGACGCCCCGGTGGCGAGCCGGGGCGTCTCGCCATGTGCTCAGTCGGCGATCGGCAGGTACACCCGGTTGCCCGCGGCCGCGAACTCCACGGACTTCTGGGCCATGCCCTCCTCGATCTCCTCCCGACTGCCGCCGTGTTCGCGGCGGATGTCCTGGGAGATCTTCATCGAGCAGAACTTCGGTCCGCACATTGAGCAGAAGTGAGCCGTCTTGGCGGGCTCGGCCGGCAGCGTCTCGTCGTGGAACTCGCGTGCCGTGTCCGGGTCGAGGGCCAGGTTGAACTGGTCCTCCCAGCGGAACTCGAAGCGGGCGTCGGACAGCGCGTCGTCCCATTCCTGCGCACCTGGGTGCCCCTTGGCGAGGTCGGCTGCATGGGCGGCGATCTTGTAGGTGATGACGCCCGTCTTGACGTCGTCACGGTTGGGCAGGCCCAGGTGTTCCTTGGGCGTGACGTAGCAGAGCATGGCCGTGCCCCACCAGGCGATCATCGCGGCACCGATGCCGGAGGTGATGTGGTCGTACGCCGGCGCGACGTCCGTCGTCAGCGGGCCGAGCGTATAGAACGGAGCTTCATCGCAGATCTCCTGCTGAAGGTCGATGTTCTCCTTGATCTTGTGCATCGGGACGTGTCCCGGGCCCTCGATCATGGTCTGCACGTTGAAACGCTTCGCGATGCGGTTGAGTTCCCCGAGAGTCCGGAGCTCCGCGAACTGCGCCTCGTCGTTGGCGTCGGCGATCGAACCCGGCCGCAGGCCGTCGCCCAGCGAGTACGTGACGTCGTAGGCGGCGAGGATCTCGCACAGTTCCTCGAAGTTCTCGTACAGGAAGCTCTCCTTGTGGTGCGCCAGGCACCACGCGGCCATGATCGAGCCGCCGCGGGAGACGATGCCGGTCTTGCGGTTGGCGGTGAGCGGCACGTACGGCAGGCGGACGCCCGCGTGGACGGTCATGTAGTCCACGCCCTGCTCGGCCTGCTCGATGACGGTGTCCTTGTAGATCTCCCAGGTCAGTTCCTCGGCCTTGCCGTCCACCTTCTCCAGTGCTTGGTAGAGCGGCACCGTACCGATGGGGACGGGGGAGTTGCGCAGCACCCACTCGCGGGTCGTGTGGATGTTGCGGCCGGTGGACAGGTCCATGACCGTGTCGGCGCCCCAGCGGGTCGCCCACGTCATCTTCTCGACCTCCTCCTCGATGGAGGACGTCACCGCCGAGTTGCCGATGTTGGCGTTGACCTTCACCAGGAAACGCTTGCCGATGATCATCGGCTCGATCTCCGGGTGGTTGACGTTGGCCGGCAGTACCGCGCGGCCCGCCGCGATCTCTTCTCGGACCACTTCCGGAGAAACGTTCTCCCGGACGGCCACGTACTCCATCTCGGGCGTGATCTCACCCCGGCGCGCGTACGCGAGCTGCGTGACCGCCTTGCCGTCGCGGCTTCGGCGCGGCTGGCGTGGCCGCCCGGGGAAGACCGCGTCGAGGTTGCGCAGGCCACCGCGCGGCGACGTGTGCTTGATGCCGTCGTCCTCGGGGCGGACGGGACGGCCCGCGTACTCCTCGGTGTCGCCGCGGGCGATGATCCAGTTCTCACGCAGTGGCGACAGGCCCCTGCGGACATCGGTGTCGACGAGTGGGTCGGTGTACGGGCCTGAGGTGTCGTACAGCGTGACCGACTGCCCGTTGGTGAGGTGCACCTGCCGGACCGGCACCCGTAGATCGGGGCGTGAGCCCTCGACGTACGCCTTGTGCCAGCCGATGGACTTCCCGGCCTCCCCGTTGCTGGAGCTCTGTACGGAGGCAGGCGTGCGTGCGTCCTTGTTGGTCATGAGACCTACTCCCTACGCCGGCATTACCCGGTAACAGGTTCGGCGGTCGACGCAGCGATCACCGTCTGCCGACGTTTCGTGTGGAGCATCACGTGTTCCACGTGAAACATCGCAAAGACGGAGGTCAGCGCCCTCTCAGCCCGGTGCTCCGAGCTCCCGCGTGTGCAAAGGTGCCCCCACGCTAGCGTTATTTGTGGCGCGGTGAACAGTGGGCCCCCGTCGTTCTTGCGATGATCGGGCGGTGACCACGACACAGCGGTACCCGTTCCCGCCTCCCGAGCCGCCTCGCAGGCCGACGGCGGGCGCGGCTGCGGGACAGGGCAACGGTGACGACGGCGCTCAGGGCGACGGCCGTGCGTTCGATGACGGGCACGGCCACATTCCCGCACCCAGCGGGCACGGTATTCCCGCACCTGGCGGGCACGGTCATGGCCCCGAAGGGCACGATCACGGTCCCCGCAGCCACGGACACGGCTCCGGGGGCGGACAGGGACACGGCGGGCCCGGGCCCAGCGGCGGCGGCCACTCGCACAGCCACAGTCACGGCCCCGCCGCGCCCGTCTCCAAGCACCTGCGCAAGGTCATCGCCGCGATCCTGATCCCGTTCGCCGCCGCGGTGGTGGTCGGTCTGGCGGTGCTGTGGCCGGGTGGTGCCCCGTCGCACGAGCGCACCGGGGTCGGCTTCGACCGGCAGACCCAGCAGGCCACGGTCACCAAGGTGGTCGAGGTGAGCTGCAAGTCCGTCAACGCCTCGGGGGACACCCCGACCGGCGACACGTCCACGGCCGAGGGTTCCTCGGCCCAGCAGGAGGCGAACGGCACCTGCAAGAAGGCGACGATCCGAGTCGACACCGGCAAGGACAAGGGCCGTACGTTCACCGAGATCGTCCAGCCGGACCAGTCACGGCAGTTGCACGAGGGCGAGAAGGTAGTGGTCGCCTACGAGCCCTCGGCGCCGAAGGAGCTGCAGTACTCGGTCACCGACGTGAACCGGCGTCTGCCGATGGCGCTGCTCGCCGGGATCTTCGCACTCGCCGTCGTGGTCGTCGGGCGATTGCGCGGTGTCATGGCGCTGGTCGCGCTGGCGATCAGCTTCCTGGTGCTCAACTTCTTCATCCTTCCGGCGATCCTGCAGGGCTCGAATCCGCTGGTCGTGGCGGTGGTGGGGGCGAGCGCCATCATGCTGATCGCCCTGTATCTGTGCCACGGCCTCTCGGCGCGTACGTCCGTCGCGGTACTCGGCACCCTGATCTCACTGCTGCTGATCGGCATCCTCGGCTCGGTGTTCATCGACTGGGCCGCGCTCACCGGCAACACCGACGACAACACCGGCCTGATCCATGGCCTGTATCCGTCGATCGACATGAGCGGTCTGCTGCTCGCGGGAGTCATCATCGGCTCGCTCGGTGTCCTCGACGACGTGACGGTGACGCAGACGTCCGCGGTCTGGGAGCTGCACGAGGCCAATCCGTCGATGGGCTGGCGCGGGCTGTACCGCGCCGGCATCCGCATCGGCCGCGACCACATCGCGTCCGTCGTCAACACGCTCGTCCTCGCCTACGCGGGCGCCGCGCTGCCGCTGCTGCTGCTTTTCTCGATCGCGCAG
Source organism: Streptomyces sp. HUAS ZL42 (assembly GCF_040782645.1). Lineage (GTDB taxonomy): Bacteria > Actinomycetota > Actinomycetes > Streptomycetales > Streptomycetaceae > Streptomyces. The sequence continues at coordinate 4,941,596 of NZ_CP160403.1, read as the reverse complement.
AGCAGCGTCGGCGGGGTCGCCAACAGCGAGCTCGTGGCGGAGGAGATCGTGCGCACGCTGGTGGGCTCGATCGGCCTGGTCGCCTCCGTGCCGGTCACCACGGCCCTGGCGGCCCTGGTGGTCGCGGCCGACCGGCCGGGGCAGGAGACGGCAGGCATGACGGCGGCGGCGACCGCGGGCACCGGTCCGGTCCCGGCGCGCGGTGGGAAGGGCCGGCGGCGCAAGCGGTGAGGGGGCGGGTGTTCCGCACCGGCCCCCAAGAAGAAGCGTTCCTGCGCAGCGCCATCCGCCGACGACGAACACCTCCGCCTCCTGGCCGTCTTGCGCCTCAGCCGGCGCTCTGCTCCTCCGCCAGGATCCGGTCCAGCGCCTCGTCGAGATGGGCGTCGAAGTCGGCGAGCGAGGCCTCCTGGCCCAGAGGTACCAGCTTGTCGGTGCGGTCCAGGAAAGCCACGAGCGATGCGGCCGAAGAGCGGAACAGCGCCTGATCACCGCCGACCTGAAGCCGGATCAGAACCGCGCCCAGCGAGTCGGGTTCGACGGGTGAGACCCGCACGTCCCCCTCACCGCACGGCCGGCCCACCCCGTCGATGAGCAGCTCGCGCCCGAAGGCCCAGGTCACCGGGGCATCGCCGGGAAGATGAAAGGTCAGCCGTACGGCATAGGGATCGGCGGTCTCGTAGCTCAGCTCCACCGGGATGCGGAACGAGAGCTCCTCGGACACGAGAAAGCTCATCATGACCTCCGCCTGTACGGACTCGCGCATCGCCTACCCCGTCATTGCCGTCGACTGGCCGGGAATCAAACCCCTGATACTTGGTGGCATCTTGCTGAACGTACACGACAGATCACAAGGAGTGAGTTTTCAGATACTGATAGAGATCGCGAGTGACCCCAGGAGCTGCCCCATCTCGCTCTGCAAGCGCCGGGCCGCGGGAAGCAGCCGCTCGGCCTGTTGCCAGGGCAGTGAGATGGCCACGGTCGCGGCCGTGGTGCCCACCGTGACCGGAATCGCCGCGCACACCGTGCCCAGCGCGTACTCCTGCCGTTCGACCACCGGTTCCGTCCGCCGCAACCGGTCCAGGCGCCACGTCAGGGAGTGACTGTCGCGCACCGTGTACGGGGTGATCGACTGCACGGGGTAGCGGGCGAGGTGATCGCGGCGGGCCTCCTCGTCCAGCTGGGACAGCAGGCACTGCCCGATGGCGTGCGCGTGCCCCGTCTCGCGGAAGTCGGCCCACTCCTCGACCGCCGGATTGTCCGGGGTGTCGGAGACGCCCATGACCTCGATCTCGCCGTCCCGGTACATCGCGTAGTACACGGGCACACCGATGGAATCGCGCCACTGTGCGAGCACGTCGGCGATCGTGCTGCGACGATTCTGCGCCGCTCCGCTGCCGCTCAGCCGCTCAGCCGCCTCGCCGAGGAAGAACAGCCCCTTGTCACGGCGTAGATAGCCCTCGTGCGCCAGGGTGCGCAGCAGGTGGTAGGCCGTGGGGAGTGCGAGGCCGGTCTCGCGGGCGAGTTGTTTGGCGGGGGCTCCGTGCTCGTGCCCGGCCACGGCCTCCAGGAGGCGCATCGCACGCTGGACCGATCCGATGAGGGTCGTCGCGGAGTGCGTCTGTTCGACGGGTGCCGAGGAGGCCTGCCGTTGTACCGGAGGTGCGCAGGAGCGCGGTCGCCCGGGGAGCGTCTGTGGTTCTGCGGGTGCGGTGTCTACCGTTGCCAAGGGTCACTCCCGAAGCGCGAGGGGGCAGCCCGTGCAGGGGGAACACGGGTGGGGTGGGGGTGTACGCCGCTCGTGGGGTCGTTCCCCGCGTCGAATTCCGGACTCTAACCGCCCGCCACCGCTCGCAGACGGGCTGTCCGGAAAACTTCCCTCGCCCGAGGGAACCGGTGATTCCCGTTCCCGGTCACCGGTTGCCCGTGTCTCTCACCAGTCGCTGCGCGACGAGGAGCTCGAGGTGAACTTCCGTACGACGTAGATCAGTCCGCCGACCAGGGCCACGAAGACCAGCACCTTGAAGAGCAGGCCGATCACGAAGCCGACGACGCTGGCTATCAGTCCACCGAACACGACGAGGGCGATGACCGGCACCGCGATCCACTTCACCCACCACGGCAGTCCCGCGAAAATCTCTCCCATCGCCCTGTCCTCACCTCTCCGCCCGTACTGGTGCCGGGTCTTGTCGACGACCTGTGCTCCTGGTGCCGGGGCCTGTCGGTCCCGTACTGCAGGTGCCAGATCCTTCTGGTGTGTCCCGCTCTCGATGCTAGGGCCGGGAGGGGGGTCGACGGGGGCCTCGCATCCCTTGTCCTCCCCTGACCGAACCCCTAGGGAACCCCGAGGCCCAGGGTCACGCCTCCGGCGGAGAGAACACGACCAGGACCCGCAGGTCCTCGCTGATGTGGTGGAACTTGTGGGCGACCCCGGCCGGCACGTACACTACGCTCCCACGCGCCACCTGGGTGGTCTCCAGGCCCACGGTGATCGAGGCGCGGCCGCTCACGACGAAGTACACCTCGTCCTGGTTGTGCGGCGTCTGCGGGTCGTGCTCCCCGGCGTTGAGCGCGTAGAGCCCGACCGACATGTTCCGCTCCCGCAGAAACTGAAGGTAGGCGCCTTCGTTGGCGGTGCGTTCCGCCTCCAGTTCGTCCAGCCGGAATGCCTTCATCGCCCTTGTCCGCCCTCGTACCACTGCTCGTATCCGATCTCGTCTGCCACGATCAGACACATGAAGAATTTCGTAGTCAAGACGATCGCCAACGCGGGTGCCCTGGCGGTCGCCGTATGGCTGCTCGACAAGATCACTCTGACCGGTGACAGCACGGGCAAGAAGGTCGGCACCCTGATACTCGTCGCGCTGCTCTTCGGCCTGGTGAACTTCCTGGTCAAGCCCATCGTGAAGGTGCTGACCTTCCCGCTGTTCATCCTGACGCTCGGCCTGATCACCCTGGTGGTCAACGCGCTGATGCTGCTGCTGACCTCGTGGCTGGCCGACAAGTTCGACCTGAGCTTCCACGTCGAGGGCTTCTGGACCGCGGTGCTCGGCGGCCTGATCATTTCCGTCGTCTCCTGGGCGCTGAACGTCGTCCTGCCCGACGGGGACTGAGTCTGCGATGACCTACCGCGTCTGCTTCGTCTGCACCGGCAACATCTGCCGCTCCCCGATGGCCGAGTCCGTCTTCCGTGCGCGTGCGGAAGAGGCCGGGCTCGACGGCCTGGTCGAGGTCGACAGCGCCGGCACGGGTGGCTGGCACGAGGGCGACGGCGCCGACCCGCGCACTGCGTCCGTTCTCGAGGAGAACGGCTATGGCAGCGCGCACACGGCCCGGCAGTTCCAGCCGTCCTGGTTCTCGCGCCTCGACCTGGTGATCGCCCTGGACACCGGACATCTCAAGGCGCTGCGCCGCCTCGCGCCCACCGAGGAGGACGCCGCGAAGGTGCGGCTGCTGCGCTCGTACGACCCGTCCGCCGGTGACGACCTCGACGTTCCGGACCCGTACTACGGGGGTCTGGACGGCTTCGAGGAGTGCCTGGAGATGGTGGAGGCGGCGAGCACCGGGCTGGTCGCCGCCGTACGTGAGCAAGTGGAAGGGCGGGCGGCATGAGCGGCCCGGCCGACGGAGGCTTCCCCGCCGGTGGCGGTGAGGGCACGCGCGCGGTTCGCGCGGGACTCCCCGAGCCGGTCAGGTACGAACCGACCCTGCCCGGTCCGGTGTTCGCCGCCCACTTCCATCTGCCGGGCGAGGCCACAGGGCCGTACACCTACGGCCGCGACGAGAATCCGACCTGGGCCCATCTGGAGCGGGCCATCGGCGAGCTCGAGGCGCCCGGGAACGACGGCGTGGAGACGCTCACGTTCGCGTCCGGGATGGCCGCCGTCTCGTCGGTCCTCTTCTCGCAGCTGCGTGCCGGGGACGCCGTCGTGCTCCCCAGCGACGGCTACCAGGCGCTGCCCCTGGTGCGCGGCCAACTCGAGGCGTACGGCATCGAGGTGCGCACCGCGCCCACCCCGGGCGACGCCCAGCTCGACGTGCTCGACGGCGCGAAGCTGCTGTGGATCGAGTCGCCGTCGAACCCCGGGCTCGACGTGTGCGACATCAGGCGCCTCGCCGAGGCGGCCCACGCATGCGGGGCCCTGGCCGCCGTCGACAACACCCTCGCGACACCGCTCGGACAGCGCCCGCTGGCGCTCGGCGCCGACTTCTCCGTGGCCAGCGGCACCAAGCAGCTCACGGGACACGGCGACGTCCTCCTGGGGTACGTCGTCGGCCGCGACGCCGAGGCCATGGCCTCCGTACGGCGCTGGCGCAAGATCGTCGGGGCGATCCCGGGGCCGATGGAGGCCTGGCTCGCTCATCGGTCCATCGCCACGCTCCAGTTGCGTGTCGACCGGCAGAACGCGACCGCCCTCGCGCTCGCCGAGGCGCTGCGGAATCGGTCCGAGGTGACCGGACTGCGGTACCCGGGGCTTCCCGACGACCCTTCGCACGAGGTCGCCGCGCGGCAGATGCGGCGCTATGGATGCGTGGTCTCCTTCACGCTGCCCACGCGCGCGCGTGCCGAGCGTTTTCTCGGCGCGCTGCGGCTCGTGGACGACGCCACGAGCTTCGGCGGGGTACGGTCCACCGCCGAGCGGCGCGGCCGCTGGGGCGGAGACGCGGTGCCGGAGGGGTTCATTCGCCTGTCGGTCGGTGCCGAGGACCCGGATGACCTGGTGGCCGATGTGCTGCGTGCGCTGGAGGAGTCGGCACGATGACCGGTTTACGGACCGCCGGTCGGTGTCCTGCTACGTACAACGGACGGTCCGAGCCTCCCCCCTCGTGGCTCGGACCGTCCTCGGTTCTGCGCGCTAAGAACCGCGCGACCAAGGCTAGTTGACTCTGTGTCAGTGTCCAATCACAGTAGCGACAGAGACCTATCGACTTATTTATAGTTGGGCCCTGCCCGGGGGCCGGGAGAAGGGCAGGGAAAGGGGTGGGCGAGCCATGGATCTGGCCTTGCTGCGCACCTTCGTGACCGTGCACCGAGCCGGCTCCTTCACCCGCGCCGCCGCCCTCCTGGGGCTCTCCCAGCCGGCCGTCACCTCGCAGATCCGCACGCTGGAACGCCAGCTGGGCCGACCCCTGTTCCTGCGACAGGCCCGCGGCGTCACACCGACGACCATCGGCGACGAACTCGCCCACAAGGCCGCGCCGCATCTCGACGCCCTGGTGGAGATCGCCGAGACGGGACTCGACGACGACTCCTCCTTACGCACGCTCCATCTGGCCGGGCCGCCCGAGTTCACCGCCGAGCGGGCGCTGCCCGCCCTCACGGAGCTGACGGGCGACGACGGACAGGGCCTCGCCCTGCGCGCCTCCTTCGGGAACGCCGAGGAGACCCTGGAGGGCCTGGCCGCCGGACACCACGATCTGGCCATCAGCACGGCCCGGCCGCGCGGCGCCCTGCTCACGGCCACCGCGCTGTGCGACGAGGAGCACGTCCTGGTCGCCGCCCCGCACCGGGCCGACCGGATCCGCACCGGGAAACCGCGCCGGAAGGGTGCCCCCTCGCTGGAGAACCTCCCCGTCATCGAGGTCCATGAGTCGCTGCCCTTCGTCTCGCGCTACTGGGCCTCCGTCTTCGACTCCCGCCCGGCCGCCTCGGGCACCGTCATCGTCCCGGACCTGCGCGCCGTACTCGCCTGCGCGGCGTCAGGCGCCGGTCTCGCGGTGCTGCCTCGTTATCTGTGCGCGGCCGCTCTGGAGCGCGGTGACGTCGTCGCGCTGCACGAGCCCGCGGTACCGCCGTTGCGGACGTACTTCCTGGTGGTGCGTACCGGCACGCTGGCGATGCCGCACATCGCACGGGCCCACGAGTGGCTGCTGCGTGCTGCCGCCGACTGGTGGTGAGCCCTGTTCTCCGGCGGGGTCACGCGGTGAGGTCACCCCGTGACGTTTCGCGATGTTTCACGTGGAACCAGCCGGGCCACATTTCTCCCATGACCGTCCGACCCGTGGTCAAGCGCACCGCCCGAGCCGTCCTTCTGGACGGCGATGACCTGATTCTGATCAAGCGCACCAAGCCCGGCGTGGATCCCTACTGGGTCACTCCCGGCGGTGGGGTCGAGCCGGGGGACACAACCGTCGTCGACGCGCTGCATCGCGAGGTGTACGAGGAACTCGGCGCCAAGATCACCGACGTGGTCCCCTGCTTCGTCGACACCGTCGAGCACATCGGTGAGGACGGCGGCGCGACCGGCGTGAAGGTGCAGCACTTCTTCGTCTGCCGTCTGGAGTCCATGGACCCGGCCCGGCGGCACGGTCCCGAGGTGGACGAGCCCATCGGCGAATACGAGATCGTCAGGGTGCCGTTCACCCGGGTCGGGATCGCCTCCGTCCACCTCGTGCCGCTGTCGCTGCGCCACTATCTGGACGGCAACATCGAGGGTGTACGGGCCATGCACGCCCCGGACCTGGGGTGATCCGTCAGTTCCCGGTGACGACGAGTTCCTCCACCGAGTCGTGGCGAATGCGCTGCGGCGGTATGCCGCTGTCCCGCAGCGCGTCCACCCCGCTGCGGATCATGCCGGGCGGGCCTGAGACATAGGCGTCGTACTCGGTCCAGGGTCCGTGGGTCCGAATGGCGTCGGGCAACTGGAGCAGCCCGTGCCGGTCCACCACGGGGCGCACCGCCAGCCATGGGTGGGACTGCTGGAGCCGGAGCATCGTGTCGATGTCGTACAGGTCGTGGTCGGTGCGTGCGCCGTAGAACACCTCGACCGGGCGCCGCTCGCCGTGCTCGGCGACGTCCTCGACCAGCGCCTTGATGGGCGCTATGCCGGTGCCGCCGCCCAGACAGAGCAGTCCGCTGTCGGTGGTGTGGTCCACGGTCATCGAGCCGGCCGGTGGGCCGAGCCGGATGATGTCGCCCGGGCGGGCGCGGTGGACCAGGGCGTTGGAGACCCAGCCGGCGGGGACGGCCTTCACATGGAACGTGAGCAGTCCGTCGGTGCGGGGTGCCGAGGCGAACGAGTAGTGCCTCCAGACCCGCGGCCACCAGGGCGTCTCCACGCTCGTGTACTGCCCGGCGAGGAAGGGATAGGGCTGGTCGGGGCGGACGGTGACGACAGCGACGTCCGAGGTTCTCAGGTCGTGCGAGACGACTTCCGCGTACCACCAGGCCGGGGCGCGTATCTCGTCTGCGGCCGCCGCGTCGATCATGACTTGCGAGATCGTCGTGTACACCCGGACCCAGGCCGCCTCCGTCTCCGAGTCCCAGACCGACTCGGCGTATTTGCTCAGGGCGCCGATCAGGCACTCGCCCACCGCCGGATAGTGCCCGGCGCGCGTGCCGTACTTGCGGTGGCCACGGCCGAGGTTCTGCAGGTAGTCGACGAGGACGGGGGTGTTGTCGATGTGCTCGGCCGCGGTGAGCAGGGCCTTGAGCAGCCGGTCCCGCTGTGTGTCCATCGCGGCGGGGAAGAGCGAGCGCAGATCGGGGTGGCGTACGAAGAGCAGCGCGTAGAAGTACGACGTGACCTTGTCCGCCACGGGGGCGATCTCGGCCATGGTCCGGCGGATCAGGACGGCGTCGGGGGACGCGTCCTGGAACGGGGTGGGCCGCTGGGTGGGCACGCCCGGCTCGGACGGCGGAGCGTCGGTGGACGGCGTCCCGCTCGACGTGGCGGGCTGGGGAGCCTCGGGCTCAGGGGTGACGGACTCGGAGGTGACGGGCTGGGGGGTATCGGTCGCGGCCGGTGATATGCCGGTGCTCGGGTCCGGGGCGTCGTGCGCCGACTGGTTCCCTTCGGCACTCGGCGCGGCCCTGCCCACCGGGCGCAGCGCCGCCAGGCGGCGGCCGTCGGCGGCGTCCTGTTCGCTGCCGGGAGCCGACTCCGGCTGCTTGTGTGGCGTGAACCAGCCGGCCCCGCCGCCGGAAGTGCCGTTGTCGGCCGACGTGGTGGTCGGAGCGTCCATGGTCTGCCTCGCCTCGAACATCTTTCGGTCGGACTGCGCACTTCCTCGATCGGAAGGTGCCTGCTTTCCCCCGCGGACGGCTTGCTTTTCCCCGTCGGTGCCGTGGCCAATGCGGCCACATTCAACCTGCATTCCCGCTCAGTACGGACAAGTAAGGCGAGAGTGTGACATTGACCGCAGTGCTCTCACCGCAGCATCCCACCGCATGCGGACGTCCCCACCGCATAACCGGAAATGCGGGTCTTCGATCTCTCCGTCCCGTTAGGCTGCCTTGCCTTGCGCTCGGCCCGGGCAGGATGTGTGCACCTCACTGCGACGAACCGGAGTCGACCATACCGGCCACCGCTCCGTGCACAAGTCCCCCCTTCCGCCGTCACGAATCGGCCGCGGGGCGAACCGTCAATTCCTCCAATTACCGGGCGCGGCGCACCAATTCATAGGCATCCCACAGATCTTCCCCCGCGTAGGTGTGGGTCGCGAGCCCGGCCAGATGACGATCCGCGTTGACGGCGACGGAGACCGGGACAACGCCGAAAAGGTCCTTGTCCGACAACGAGTCGCCATAGGCGACGCAGTCGGCCCGCGTCACCCCGAACTCCTCACAGAGCCGATCGGCGATCCGCACCTTGGCAGCCGCGCTCAGCACCCCTGCCGGATCCACGGGCTCGGTGAACGGTATGGCGGGAAATCGGGACCCGTGTGCCGCATGTGCGCCCCAGTCCAGGAGCCGCTGCACAAAGAAGGAAGGGGAGAGCGACACGACGGCGCAGTAGTCGCCCTGCTGTCTGATCTCGGCCCACACCTCACGGATGCGGGTCAGCCAAGGGGCCCCCTCAAAAGCCGCCGCCACATGCTCCGGGGTGAGATCGGACCAGAGCGCGTACACCTGTTCCGCATACTCGGGCGGCCCGATCAACCCGGCGGAGATCGCCTGGTCCAGCGCCACCGTCTCTTCCTCCAAACCGAGCTGCCGGGAGATCTCCACCGGTGAGGTGGTTCCGTACAGCAGCGTGCCGTCGAGATCGAAGAGATGAAGTCGCGTCATGGACCCCGACGCTAGCGGGCCGCCCGTGTTTCACGTGAAACGTCCCTCCCCTGAATCCACAGGTTGTGCGGCAGGCCACGACATGGCCAAAAGCACGTGCGTCTCCTCGAAACAGGTGGACGTGGAGGCGGGCTGTCGGACAGCCTGACCTGCGTGCCGATTCCTTCCCTCGCCGCTCTCCCCATCCGCCGTCTGACGTTTCGCGATCTCACCGCGTGCGCCGACCTCTCCGAGGACCGGGGGTGGCCGCGTGAGGAGCACAAGTGGGGATTCCTCCTCACGGCCGGGAAGGGCTACGGCATCGACGACCCCGCCGGCGGCCTCGTCAGCGTCTGCGTCGTCACCGAGTACGGTCCGCACGACCGACCCGACCTCGGGGCCGTCGGCATGGTGCTGGTCGCGGAGCGGCACGCCCGTCAGGGCGTCGGACGCCGGTTGATGCAGCACGTCGTCTCGGCGATGGGCCCCACACCTCTGACGCTGCACGCCACGCCGTACGGCCGCCCGCTCTACGAGGAACTCGGCTTCAAGGTGACGGGACAGGCGGAGATGCTGCGCGGCCGCTTCACGTCCCGCGGTCCGGAATCCGGGATCGCCACCCGCGCGGCCACCGCCGAGGACCTCACCGCGATCCTCCGGCTCGACGAGGAGGTGTTCGGCAGCGATCGCACGCACATCGTCACCAGGCTGCCGGCCTTCGCCGACCAACTGCGCGTCGCCGAGGAGAACGGCCGGATCATCGGGTACGCGGGGGCGTGGCCCAACATGGACACCCAAGTCGTGGGTCCTCTGATCGCCCGTGACACGGAGACGGCGAAGGCGCTCATCGCCTCTCTCGCCGCCGGTACCGACCGACCGCTGCGCACCGACATCGACGTACGGCACGAGGAGCTGTTGGCGTGGGCGAAGGAGCACGGCATGGCGTCCGTCGCTTTCAACGCGGTCATGACGTACGGGATCGCGGAACTGCCCGGGGACTGGACCCGACGGTTCGCTCCACTGACGGTGGCGGCGGGCTGACCCGGCGCGGAGAATCCGCGCGCGGAGACGGCCCCGCACTCAAGTCGGCTCAGTGTGGTGGGCGGTGGCCCGCTGTGCGGCAGGGGCGGCACCCACGACGACGGCGCTGGAGGAGGTCTCGCGGCGCTCCAGCGCGGCTGAGAGGAACGCCAGGACGAGAGCCGCCGCGGCGAGTGCGGCGCCGCCCGAGTTCGGGGTGGTGTGGCCGAGGCCGGCCGCGATGACGAGACCGCCGAGCCGGGCGGAGAGTGGGTTGCTTGAAGGCGCCGATGTCGACGGCGGAGGCCAGTGTCGGGGCGCTGTGCGCCTGGGCGAGGACGCGCTTCTGGTGCGGCGGGACGGTGGCGAAGCCCAGTGCGCCGATCAGCGCGACGTTACGGCCGCGAGGAACCTTGCGGTGCCCGGTGAGCGTGAAGTGCGCGATGACCAGTGCCAGGGCGCCCAGGGAGATGTGCAGCATGGGCATCAGAGGCGGTCGGCGAACGTGCAGTCACGAGGTTGCCGGTGCGCTTTACCTGCGTTAGCAATAGTTGTTTACGCGGGTTAACTGCAACAGCCGTCTATTGCATCCAGGCTCTATCCTGGTTTCGGCAGCTCCGGGACGGAGGAAACGCCCATGACAGCGACGGATCCCTCGCTCACCGCCCTCGCCCAGGGCTGGTGCGCCCTCTCCTTGCTTCATGGGCGGATCGAAGCGCACATCGAGCGCGCCCTGCAGGCGAAGCACGAGCTGAGCGTGCGCGAGTACTCCCTGCTCGACGTGCTCAGCCGTCAGCACGACGGTGACGGGGGCCATCTGCAGATGAAGCAGGTCTCCGACGCGGTCGTCCTCAGCCAGAGCGCCACGACCCGCTTGGTGACCCGGCTCGAGGACCGCGGGCTGCTCGAGCGCTACCTGTGTCCCACCGACCGCCGTGGCATCTACACCAACGTCACCCCCGCCGGCCTCGAGTTGCTCGAAGAGGCCCGGCCCACCAACGACGCCGCTCTGCGGGAGGCGCTCGACGAGGCGGCCAGCAACCCCGAACTGGCCCCGCTCGTCCGGATCGTGAAGGGTTTGAAGGTGCCCGCATAGGGTGCAGGCATGGGAGATCTTGAGATACGCCCCGCCGTTTCCGACGACGTCCCCGCCATCGTCGCCATGCTCGCGGACGATCCGTTGGGCGCGCAGCGCGAGTCACCCCAGGACCTCACCCCGTACCTCACCGCACTTGAACGGCTCAGCTCCGACCCGAACCAGCATCTGGTCGTGGCCGTTCGCGAGGGTCGCGTCGCCGGAACACTCCAGCTCACGATCATTCCCGGGCTCTCCCGGCGCGGCTCCACCCGGTCGGTCGTCGAGGGCGTCCGCGTTCACGCCGACGAACGAGGAAGTGGCCTGGGCACACGGCTCATCGAGTGGGCGATCGAAGAATCCCGGCGCCAGGGCTGCCAGTTGGTGCAGCTGACCTCCGACAGCACCCGCACCGACGCGCACCGATTCTACGAGCGGCTCGGTTTCGTGGCGTCACACGTGGGCTTCAAGCTCCAGCTCTGAGGGTGTTGCGGGAAGTCCCGCAGACGAGAAGCGTCCTGTTTCACGTGAAACAGGACGTGAAACAGGACGCCTTCCGGGCATCGACGCGCCCAGCCCGCTCCGAGGGCCGTTAGCCGATCCCTCGCCACCCCTCCGGGTCGGCTCCACCCGGCACCGACGCCGTTTCGTCGTACGGCTGGCGCGTGAACACGAACGACCCGAGGTCCAGATGGTCCACGGACCCGTCAGGGCGTCGTACGGCCCGCAGAAGCTCTCCCGCGAAGTAGCCCTCCAGCCCCGTCCAGGTACCGTCGCTGTTCGCCCGGAACCGCGAACTCCGACCGTTCCCGGACAGCGGTCCGAGCGAGACCAGTCCGTCGGATGTGAGCCGCAACGCGAACGCGTTGGTTCCCCAGTACCACTGTCCCGCCAACTCCAGTACCGATTGGTCGACTTCGCGCAGGGGTCGCCATGGAACGGGGATCGGCGGCTCGGCCTCGGCGACGATACGCACGAGATCGGCGGCGACCACCGAGACCAGCGGGCCGGAAGTGCAGTTGGCCAGCACGACGGCCGCGACGTCGTCCTCCACGCTGACGGTGAGGCTCGCAAGGAAGCCCGGCAGTGATCCGCCGTGCCCCACGAGCAGTCGTCCGTGCCGGTGCTGGATCTGCATGCCGAGGCCATACGTCACACCGTCCGCCACGTCTGTCGCCTCGGCCGGCGCGGCGGGCGTCCGCATCTCCCGCACCGTCTCCGCCCTCAGCACCCGGTCGTCCCCCTGAACCAGGAAGGCGGCAAACCGTGCCAAGTCGCCGGTAGTCGACCAGAGTTGACCTGCAGGTGCCATCCGTCCGAGATCCTCCGTGGGCTCGGGCAGCAGCACATCCGCCCAGGGATGGACTGCCCAGCCGCCCGCGTGCGGCGCCTGTGGTCGCGCACCAGTACGGTCCAGACCCAAGGGTTCGAGTACTTCCCGCCGAAGAACGTCCTCCCAGGAGGCGCCCCGCAGTTGCTCCACGAGCGCGCCGAGCAGGGTGTAACCGGGGTTCGAGTAGTGGAACCGCCGGCCGACCGGATGCAGGAACGGCTGCTCCCCCAGCACATCGCCGAGCTCGGGCCGCAGCGTACCCGGCGTCCGCTCCCACCACGGCGCGGGCGACTCCGCCGCCAGACCGCTCGTGTGCGCGAGCAGGTCGGCGATGGTCGCCTCCCCAGCGCCGGTACCCGGGAGGTGCTTCTCCAGCGGGTCAGCGAGGTCGAGCAGGCTCTCGTCCCGCAGCCGCAGCACCAGGACAGCCGTGAAGGTCTTGGTGATCGAGCCGATCCGGTACTGCACGTTCTCGTCCGGAGCATGCCCGTCGACCGAGGACCGTGCCCCGTGCCACACCGCCCGTCCGTCCCGTACGACCGCCGCGACCAGCGACGGCGCCCGACCTTCGGCCTGTGCCACGGCGATCCTGTGCAGCAACGCCCGCCGCGTACTGGGAAGCAGATCATCCTGAGGTGTCGTCATGCGCCCAGTCCATCCCCTGGTTCACCACGCGTCGAGCAGATTTCCCCGGTGTCCCCATCGCATGGATGGCGCCGCGCGGCACACGCAACCGTGCCTCAGGTCTGTGCCATGTCCACGAACCGTGAGTAGTGGCCCTGGAAGGCGACCGTGATCGTCGCCGTCGGGCCGTTTCGGTGCTTGGCCACGATCAGATCTGCCTCGCCCGCCCGGGGCGACTCCTTCTCGTAGGCGTCTTCGCGGTGAAGCAGGATGACCATGTCGGCGTCCTGCTCGATGGAGCCGGACTCACGAAGGTCGGAGACCATCGGCTTCTTGTCGGTGCGCTGCTCGGGACCTCGGTTGAGCTGGGAGAGCGCGATGACCGGGATCTCCAGCTCCTTCGCCAGCAGCTTGAGGTTACGGGACATGTCCGAGACCTCCTGCTGACGGTTCTCGGCACGCTTGGAGCCGCCGGACTGCATCAGTTGGAGATAGTCGATGACGACCAGCCTGATGTCGTTGCGCTGCTTGAGGCGGCGGCACTTGGCGCGGATCTCCATCATCGACAGGTTCGGAGAGTCGTCGATGAAGAGCGGGGCGGCCGAGACGTCCGGCATACGACGGGCCAGACGCGTCCAGTCCTCGTCGGTCATCGTGCCGGATCGCATGTGGTGCAGCGCGACGCGGGCCTCGGCGGACAGCAGACGCATCGCGATCTCGTTGCGGCCCATTTCGAGCGAGAAGATCACGCTGGGCAGATTGTGCTTGATCGACGCAGCCCGCGCGAAGTCCAGCGCGAGGGTCGACTTGCCCATGGCGGGACGCGCGGCGATGACGATCATCTGGCCCGGGTGCAGACCGTTGGTGAGCGAGTCGAAGTCGGTGAATCCCGTGGGCACACCGGTCATCTCGCCACTGCGCGAGCCGATCGCCTCGATCTCGTCGAGCGCGCCCTCCATGATGTCGCCGAGCGGCAGATAGTCCTCGCTGGTGCGCTGCTCGGTGACCGCGTAGATCTCGGCCTGGGCCCGGTTGACGATCTCGTCCACGTCGTCGTCGGCCGCGTATCCCATCTGTGTGATGCGGGTTCCGGCCTCCACCAGGCGGCGCAGGACCGCACGCTCGTGGACGATCTCCGCGTAGTACTCGGCGTTGGCTGCCGTGGGCACGGTCTGAACGAGCGAGTGCAGATACGAGGCGCCGCCGACCTTGTTGATCTCGCCGCGCTTGGTGAGCTCAGCGGCGATGGTGATGGGGTCGGCCGGCTCCCCCTTGGCATAGACGTCGAGGATCGCCTGGAAGATCGTTTCGTGTGCCGGCTTGTAGAAGTCGTGGCCCTTGAGGACCTCGACGACATCGGCGATGGCGTCCTTGGACAGGAGCATGCCGCCGAGTACGGACTGCTCGGCATCGAGGTCCTGCGGCGGAACACGCTCGAAGGACGTGCCCCCGCCGTCCCATTCGCCGTTGTCCCGTCCGCGGTCGTGCTGTTCGTCGCGGCCCCGGCCTCCGTCGCCGCGTCGGCGGGAAGCAGGCAGACGATCACTGGGACCGCTGTCGGCCCACGGGTCGTCCAAGGGCTCGGAAATACTCACCGAGCCACCTCCTCCCGTCCGCCGAGCGGACCTCGCCGTGCCCCTCTTTTCTACGGCACGGCACTGACAAATGAGAGGCCCAACTCCGGTTCATGCACGCCGGTTTTGTGACGGTTTCACATCCGGCGGACGGAGCGGGCGCCGGACCACGTTAGGCCCGCAGGCACCGTCAGCCAATCTGGTTATCCACAGGCCATGTGGACGACGGCCCGGATGCTGTGGAGAACTCCGCAAAACCTGTGCACGAGCCGGTGGACAGGCCTGTGAACAAGCTCCCGAGATCCCCACTGCACCCACTCCGAGCTGCGCTTTTCCCGTCCACCGGCTGTGCAGAAGAAAAACTTCCCCAGTCGGACCAAGATCGCGACGAACGGTGCACGAAAGCGCACACCCCAGGAAATGAGGTAAGGGGCATTAGGCAATTGCATCTCTTACCTGTGGACGATTAGATTGGTGCACATGACACAGGCTTCCGCGAGCCCCAGGGCCGCCCGACGACGGCACGACCGGGAGATCGTCGCGCTTGCCGTCCCCGCCTTCGGCGCTCTGGTCGCCGAGCCGCTTTTCGTCATGGTCGACAGCGCAATCGTGGGCCATCTCGGCACCGCGCAACTGGCCGGGCTCGGCGTCGCCGCAGCCCTCCTGACGACCGCAGTCAGCGTCTTCGTGTTCTTGGCCTACGCCACCACGGCGGCTGTTGCCCGCCGCGTGGGCGCAGGCGAACTCCAGGCAGCCATACGCCAGGGCATGGACGGCATCTGGCTGGCACTGCTGCTCGGCGCCACCGTCATCGCTGCCGTCCTGCCCACAGCACCGGCTCTCGTGGACCTCTTCGGCGCTTCGGACACCGCCGCACCCTACGCGACCACATACCTGCGGATCTCCTCCCTCGGCATCCCGGCCATGCTCGTCGTGCTCGCCGCCACCGGTGTCCTGCGCGGCCTGCAGGACACGAGGACACCGCTCTATGTCGCCATTGCGGGCTTCATCGCCAACGCCGCCCTCAATGCGGGCCTTGTCTACGGCGTCGGCCTCGGTATCGCAGGCTCCGCCTGGGGCACTGTCATCGCCCAGTGTGGAATGGCGGCGGTCTACCTCGCGGTGGTCGTCCGTGGTGCTCGCAAGCACAGTGCCTCACTGCGTCCCGACGCCGCCGGGA
Organism: Streptomyces sp. HUAS ZL42; assembly: GCF_040782645.1. Taxonomy (GTDB): domain Bacteria; phylum Actinomycetota; class Actinomycetes; order Streptomycetales; family Streptomycetaceae; genus Streptomyces. Next base: position 4,925,801 of record NZ_CP160403.1, on the reverse strand, counting down.
TCAGGGCCTCAGCTCAGGCCGGCGTGCCCCTGCTGGTCCGCACCCTCTCGCTGCGGGCGATCCTGATGATCGCCACGGCTGTCGCGGCGCGCCTCGGCGACGCAGACATAGCGGCGCACCAGATCATCCTGTCCTTGTGGAGTCTGCTCGCCTTCGCGCTCGACGCCATCGCCATCGCCGGGCAAGCCATCATCGGACGCTACCTCGGTGCCGATGATGCTCAGGGCGCGCGCGACGCCTGCGGCCGCATGGTGCAATGGGGCCTCACCGTCGGCGTCGCCCTCGGCCTGCTGGTGATCCTGTCCCGTCCGTTCTTCCTGCCCCTGTTCACGAGCGACTCGGTGGTGAAGGACACCGCTCTGCCCGCGCTGCTGATGGTGGCTCTCTCCCAACCGATCTGCGGAGTGGTCTTCGTCCTGGACGGCGTCCTGATGGGTGCAGGAGACGGCCCCTATCTGGCCTGGGCAATGCTGCTCACCCTGGCGGTCTTCGCCCCCGCAGCGCTCCTCGTACCTGCAGTCGGTGGCGGGCTCACCGCGCTCTGGGGAGCCATGACGCTCATGATGGGGGTACGGATGCTGACTCTATGGCTCCGTGCCCGCTCGGGCCGCTGGATTGTCACGGGCGCCGCCCGCTGAGCGTGCGGTCGGTGTCGACGGCGGAGCGTTTCACGTGAAACAGCGCCCTGGTTCGCGGGGTTTCACGTGAAACACGCTGCGACCTCTGGACGGCCCCGGACACGAAGAAGGGCCGTGCCCTGCGGGTACGGCCCTTCTCTCAGCTGTTCAAGCCGAGCGCGGCGATCAGGCCGCGACGACCTCGATGTTGACCTTGGCGGCAACCTCGGGGTGCAGACGCACGGACGTCTCGTGGGCGCCCAGGGTCTTGATGGGAGCACCGAGCTCGATGCGGCGCTTGTCGACCTCGGGGCCGCCGGCAGCCTTGATCGCCGAGGCGATGTCGGCCGGGGTGACGGAACCGAAGAGACGACCGGCGTCGCCGGAGCGGACGGCCAGACGGACCTTCACACCCTCGAGCTGGGCCTTCACAGCGTTGGCCTGCTCGATGGTCTGGATCTCGTGGATCTTGCGAGCACGACGGATCTGCTCGACGTCCTTCTCGCCACCCTTGGTCCAGCGGATCGCGAACTTCCGCGGGATCAGGTAGTTGCGAGCGTAGCCGTCCTTGACATCGACGACGTCGCCCGCGGCACCGAGGCCGGAGACCTCGTGGGTGAGGATGATCTTCATGTGTCGGTCACCCTTCCCTTAGCGCGCGGTGGAGGTGTAGGGCAGCAGCGCCATCTCACGGCTGTTCTTGACGGCCGTGGCGACATCACGCTGGTGCTGCGTGCAGTTGCCGGTCACGCGGCGGGCACGGATCTTGCCGCGGTCGGAAATGAACTTCCGCAGCATGTTCGTGTCCTTGTAGTCCACGTACGTGACCTTGTCCTTGCAGAAAGCGCAGACCTTCTTCTTCGGCTTGCGCACAGGCGGCTTCGCCATGGTGTTTCTCCTGTGTGATCAAGAAGTTTGGGTGCGAGCCCGCCCTAGAAGGGGGGCTCGTCCGAGTAGCCGCCACCGCTGCCGCCGGAGTTTCCACCCCAGCCGCCGCCACCGCCGCCCTGGTTGCCACCGGCGGGAGCACCGGTCGCCCACGGGTCGTCGGCGGGAGCCCCGCCGCCCTGCTGACCGCCACCGGGGCCGCCGCCCCAGCCGCCGCCACCCTGGCCGCCACCGCCGCCGTAACCGCCCTGGCCACTACGGCCGGCGGTCTTGGTGACCTTGGCCGTGGCGTTGCGCAGGCTGGCGCCGACTTCCTCGACGTCCAGCTCGTAGACCGTGCGCTTGACGCCCTCACGGTCCTCATAGGACCGCTGCTTCAGCCGGCCCTGCACGATGACGCGCATGCCTCGCTGGAGCGACTCGGCGACGTTCTCCGCCGCCTGACGCCAGACCGAGCAGGTCAGGAACAGGCTCTCGCCGTCCTTCCACTCGTTCGTCTGACGGTCGAAGGTGCGGGGCGTGGACGCGACGCGGAACTTCGCGACTGCCGCACCGGAGGGGGTGAAGCGCAGCTCGGGGTCGTCGACAAGATTGCCGACGACCGTGATGACGGTCTCGCCTGCCATGGGGGAACCTCTCGGCGGGTTTGCTGCTGGCTGCTTGGCTGCTACTCGAATCCCGGGATCCGCTGAGCGGGAGAGCTCAGTGGGTCTCGGGGCGGAGGACCTTGGTCCGGAGGACCGACTCGTTCAGGTTCATCTGGCGGTCGAGCTCCTTGACGACCGCAGGCTCGGCCTGCAGGTCGATGACCGAGTAGATGCCCTCGGGCTTCTTCTTGATCTCGTACGCGAGACGACGACGGCCCCAGGTGTCGACCTTCTCCACCTTTCCGTTGCCCTCACGGACGACGGAGAGGAAGTTCTCGATCAGCGGGGAGACAGCGCGCTCCTCGAGATCGGGGTCGAGGATGACCATCACCTCGTAGTGACGCATGTGGAACCCACCTCCTTTGGACTCAGCGGCCACGGTCGTTCCGTGGCAGGAGGGTTGTGATGCGTACGCAACGGTATCGGCCGCCACTGACAATCGGGGGTCGGCTGGCGACGTCCCCGCACTGACCTGGGCGGAGTCCCCGGCTGTGCCTGGGCAGACACCGGTGCAGACGGTACAGAGTACCCGCACAGCGGCGTGCGGTTGAAATCCGGTCGCCGGGACCGCCAATCTGTACACATCGGGTGTGTATGGCGCTACGATGCGCCGCCTTTCGCAGGAGGTGCCCCATGGCACAGGCATTGCGACCCAACACCGCAGTCGGCTCCCTCTTCGCCACGGACGACAAACCGCATCCCCTCCAGGACGCCCTGCTCGCGGTGACCCTGGTGCTCGGAGTGACGTCGTTCGTCACGGCGATGTTCCACAGCCTCCACCTGCTCAGCTCCTGGACGGGTCTGGTGGGGATCTTCACTGGCGCGTACGGACAGTGGATCTCGGAGACCACCCGTGAGCGCTTCGGTCTGATCCTGGGTCTCGGTGCCTCGGGCGTCGGTTTCTTCCTCGGCATGGCGCACGGCGGCCTCTTCGGCTGACCGCCGCCGTCACCGGCTGACCGACAGGGAGCCGGATGCCGACGCACGGACGGGGGATGCGGTCACAAGCCGCCGTGTTCTCCGGAAGCAGTCGTCCGGCCCTCCCTGTGAACACCATGCAACGCCTCGGCGGCCCACAGGCCGGGGCGAAGGTCCCGTGCGCCCGGCCGGGGCGCTCCCAAGGCGCAGTAGGCTTCGGCGCGAGAGCCGGAGCCCCTGTACCCAGGGGGACACACCAGCCCGAGGAGCGCCCCGAATGAGCCTGACCCTGAGGACCATCAGCCGCGAGCAGCATCTGGCCTACATCCAGAGCCTGCCGTCGGCGAGTCACATGCAGGTTCCGGCCTGGGCGGACGTCAAGGCGGAGTGGCGCTCGGAGAGCCTCGGTTGGTTCGACGGCAGGACCGGTGAACTGGTCGGTGCGGGCCTCGTCCTCTACCGGCAGCTCCCCAAGATCAAGCGCTACCTCGCCTATCTGCCCGAGGGCCCGGTCATCAACTGGTACGCGCCAAATCTGACCGAGTGGCTGGAACCGATGCTCGCGCACCTCAAGCAGCAGGGCGCCTTCTCCGTGAAGATGGGCCCGCCGGTCATCATCCGGCGCTGGGAGGCCGCCTCCATCAAGCAGGGCATCCAGAACCCGGATGTGAAGCGCCTGCGCGACATCGAGGCCGACTTCATCGAGCCGCGCGCCTTCGAGGTGGCCGACAAGCTGCGCCGCATGGGCTGGCAGCAGGGGGAGGACGGCGGGGCCGGCTTCGGTGATGTGCAGCCCCGTTATGTGTTCCAGGTGCCGCTGGCGAACCGCTCCCTCGAAGAGGTCCACAAGAACTTCAACCAGCTGTGGCGCCGCAACATCAAGAAGGCCGAGAAGGCCGGCGTCGAGGTCGTCCAGGGCGGCTACCACGATCTCGAGGAGTGGCAGCGGCTGTACGAGATCACGGCCGTGCGCGACCACTTCCGGCCCCGCCCGCTGTCGTACTTCCAGCGCATGTGGACGGCCCTCAACACCGAGGACCCCAACCGCATGCGGCTGTATTTCGCCCGCCACAACGGCGTGAACCTGTCGGCGGCGACGATGCTGATCGTCGGTGGGCACGTCTGGTACTCCTACGGTGCCTCGGACAACATCGGCCGGGAGTTCCGCCCGTCGAACGCGATGCAGTGGCGGATGCTGCGGGACGCCTACGCGCTCGGGGCCACCGTCTACGACCTGCGGGGCATCTCCGACTCGCTGGACGAGACCGACCACCTCTTCGGCCTGATCCAGTTCAAGGTCGGCACGGGCGGACAGGCCGCCGAATACCTCGGCGAGTGGGACTTCCCGCTGAACAAGCTGCTCCACAAGGCGCTCGACATCTACATGTCGCGCCGCTGATTCCGCGTTCTTCGCTTCGATACCGTCGATAGCTTCCACATCTCTGATACACCGCAGCCACGAGAAAGGTTCCGGGTCCGGCCATGGCGCTCACGCTCTACGTCGACACCGCGCGCTGGCGGGCGCACCACAAGCACGTGCAGGAGCAGTTCCCGGGGCTGGTCCCGGTCTGCAAGGGCAACGGCTACGGCTTCGGACACGAGCGCCTGGCGGAGGAGGCGACGCGGCTCGGCTCGGACATCCTCGCCGTCGGCACCACCTACGAGGCCGCGCGCATCAAGGACTTCTTCAGCGGCGACCTGCTGGTACTGACGCCATACCGGCGCGGCGAGGAGCCCGTGCCGCTGCCGGACCGGGTCGTCCGCTCGGTCTCGTCGGTCGACGGGGTGTACGGCCTCGTGGGTGCCCGCGTGGTCGTCGAGGTGATGTCCTCGATGAGGCGGCACGGCATCAGCGAGCAGGACCTGCCGCTGCTGCACTCCGCCATAGAGAACGTCCGTCTCGAGGGCTTCGCGATCCATCTGCCGCTCGACCGTACCGACGGCTCGGACGCCGTCGAGGAGGTCATCGGCTGGATGGACCGGCTGCGGGCCGCCCGGCTGCCGCTGCACACGATGTTCGTCAGCCACCTCAAGGCGGAGGAACTCGCGCGGCTTCAGCAGCAGTTCCCGCAAACCCGGTTCCGCGCCCGCATCGGCACCCGGCTGTGGCTGGGGGACCACGAGGCCACCGAGTACCGCGGTGCGGTCCTGGACGTCACGCGCGTGGCCAAGGGCGACCGCTTCGGCTACCGCCAGCAGAAGGCGGCTTCCGACGGCTTCCTGGTGGTCGTGGCGGGCGGTACGTCGCACGGGGTGGGTCTGGAGGCCCCCAAGGCGCTGCACGGCGTCATGCCGCGTGCCAAGGGCGTCGCCCGCGCCGGGCTCGCCACGGTGAACCGGAACCTTTCTCCGTTCGTCTGGGGCGGCAAGCAGCGCTGGTTCGCCGAGCCGCCGCACATGCAGGTGTCCATCCTTTTCGTGCCCGCGGACGCCCCGGAGCCGAAGGTGGGTGAGGAACTGGTGGCCCATCTGCGGCACACCACCACGCAGTTCGACCGGCTCGTGGACCGCTGAGCGGCCGCCCCTCGGCAACTCGGGCTCCCAGGACCGCTGAAGCGGAGAAGGGCAGTACACGGAGGCCCCGTGTACTGCCCTTCTCCGTAGCCCCTTTCAGGGCTGTTCGCTCAGAGCGAACTGTCCGCGGAAGGCGCTGTTCCTCCCTTGCTTCCCCACTCCACCTGTGGTCCGTCGAAGTGGGCCGCGTGCCGCGCCGGATGGGCCGCGGGTCCGAACACGAACACGTCCTCCGCCCCGTCGAGCACCCCACCCGAAGGGTCGTCGTCGCCGGCCAGGCGCACGACGTCGCGCTCCGGCATGAAGATGTCCCGTACGACGACGGCGCACAGGTAGAGCGTGCCCAGCAAGTGCACGCCGATCGCCCAGTGGTAGCCGTCGGTCGGCAGGCCCTTGTGGGCGTCTCCGCTGGTCGTGTACGCGAGGTACATCCAGATGCCGAGGAAGTACGCCACCTCGCACGCCTGCCAGATCAGGAAGTCCCGCCATTTCGGACGGGCCAGCACGGCGAGCGGCACCAGCCACAGGACGTACTGCGGCGAGTAGACCTTGTTGGTGACTATGAACGCGGCGATGATCAGGAAGGCGAGTTGGGCGAAGCGCGGCCTGCGGGGAGCCGTGAAGGTCAGCGCCGCGATGCCCGCGCAGCACAGCAGCATGAGGACCGTGGCCAGTGTGTTGACCGTGTCGGTGCTGAGCGGGTCGGTGGAGTTCTGGGCCATGATCAGCCAGAAGGACCCGAAGTCGACGCCCCGCTCCTGACTGAACGTGTAGAACTTCGACCAGCCGTCGAAGGCGAAGAACATCACGGGCAGGTTCACCACGAGCCAGGCGACGGCCGCACCGCCCAGGGCCTTGCCGAAGTCCCGCCATTTGCCCGCTCGCCAGCACAGCAGGAACAGCGGCCCGAGCAGGAAGACGGGATAGAGCTTGGCGGCCGTGGCGAGCCCGAGCAGGACACCGAACGCCAGTGAGCGGCCACGCGACCACATCAGCATCGCGGCGGCCGTCAGAGCGACCGCCAGCAGGTCCCAGTTGATGGTGGCGGTCAGCGCGAAGGCGGGCGCCAGGGCGACCAGCAGCCCGTCCCAGGGACGCCGGGCGTGGGTGCGGGACACGCAGATGGCGATGACAGCCGCGCACAGCATCAGCATCCCGGCGTTGACCATCCAGTACCACTGCTCCTGGTGCTGGATGCTGCCGCTGTTGGGTGTCAGCCAGGAGGCCACCTCCATGAACACACCGGTCAGCACCGGGTACTCGAGGTACTGCATGTCGCCCGGCAGCTTGTCGAAGTACGGCACCAGGCCATCGGCGAAACCGCGCCCCGAATACAGATGCGGGATGTCCGAGTAGCACGCGTGGGTGTACTGAGAACTGGCGCCGAAGAACCAGGCTCCGTTGTAGCAAGGCGCCTTCTGGACCAGGCCGAGGGCGAAGACGCCGATCGCCACAAGCGCGACGACCCGTACCGGGGTCCACCAGGACGTCCCGAGCAGGGCGCGCCGCCCGATGGGGCCGCCGATCAGTTCACTGCCGACAGCGGCGACGCTGTCGTCCTTCGTCGGCCGCACCGGTTCCGGCTGGTGCACGCTCGCTTGCGTCGATTCTGCACTGGGCATGTCGCACATCCTGCCGTACGAGTCTAGGAATACGCCGAGGGCCGCCGCACCTGGGCAGTGCGGCGGCCCTTGTTTCACGTGAAACACCCGCGGAGGGCGATACGGCGCCTAACCGGTCGAACCTCCGAAGAGGCCTCCATTGCCGTTGCCTTTGCTGTTGCCGCTCGACTCCGTGGCGGTCGGATCGGACGTCACACCACCGTCCGTGCCGCCGGTGGTACCGCCCGTGTCCGTTCCTCCGGTGGTGCACTGCCAGCTGAAACTGCCGCAGGTCTCGGTCGCCGTCGGCGTGGGCTTGCCCCGCGTCTTGCTGGGCGTCGGGCTCGGCGTCGGGTCACCGGTCTCGGTGGCCGAGGGAGTGGCACTCGGGGACGGGACGTCGTTCACGACCACACCGATGTCCTCAGGGGTCGGGAACTTCTCCGCCGGCTCATCCTTGAGTGCGTCCTCCATGTAGTCGTGCCAGATCTCGGCCGGGAACGACGCACCATGGATCTTCTCCTTGCCGCCCGTTCCGTACATCTCGAGGAACGTGCGGTTCTTGTTGGTCTCGTCGTCGTCCATCCGGAACATGGTGATCGACGTCGACAGCTGCGGTGTGTAGCCCACGAACCAGGCCGACTTGTTGCCGTCGGTGGTACCCGTCTTGCCGGCCACGTCACGCCCGGGCAGCTGGGCGCTGGTACCCGTGCCCTTCTCGACCACGGTCTTCAGGACGTCCGTGACGTTGTCGGCGACCTGCTTGGTGAACGCCTGCTTCGTCTGGTCCTTGTGCTTGAAGATCTCGCCGTCCTTGCTCGTGACCCTCTGGACGGAGAACGGGTCACGCTGCTCCCCACTGGCCGCGAAAGTGGCGTAGGCCCCCGCCATACGGATCGCGCTGGGGTCCGAGATACCGATGGAGAAGGACGGGAAGCTGGTGCCCGTCAGGCTGTTCTCCTTGAGGCCTGCGTTCATGGCGGCCTCCTTGACCTTGTCCAGACCGACGTCCATGCCGAGCTGCACGAAGGCGGAGTTCACCGACTCCCTCATCGCCTCACGGAGGTCGATCTGGTAGTTCGGGGGAGAGCCGTACGACTCGTTGTCGTCGTTGGTCTGCAGCCACTCCTCCTGCTTCTCGTTCTTCCAGATCGACCCGTCGTAGTCCTTGATCTTGAGCTTGTTCTTACCGCTGTACAGGCTCTTCGGGGAGACGATGGTGCGCTCGTCCTGCGCCTGCGACGGGCCCAGATCCTTGTCGCGCACACCCCAGGTCATCGCGGCCGCGAGCACGAAGGGCTTCATGGTCGAACCCATCTGCGCGCCAGTCGCGTCGGCATTGTTGGTGAAGTGCTTGGTCGCGTCCTCACCGCCGTAGATGGCCTTGATGGCGCCCGTCGCCGGGTCCACGGAGGCCCCGCCGAACTGGACGTGGGTGTCCGTCTTAGGACGTTCCTTGGGCTTGATGTTGGCCTTCTGGACCTTCTGGACCGCGGCCTTGAGCTCGTTGACCTTGGTCTTGTCGAAGGTCGTGTAGATCGAGTAGCCGCCCTGCTGCAGGTCGTCGGCGGTGATGATCTTGTTGTTGATCAGGTACGCCTTGGCAAGGTCGACGAGATAGCCGGTCTGGCCGCTCAGCGCGCTGTTCGACCGCGGGTTCTGCACCTTGGGGAGCGTGGTGTACTTGGCCCGCTCGGCAGGGCTCAGGTGGCCGTACTCGACCATCTTGTTCAGGGTGTCCTGCATCTGCGTCAGGGCACGCTTCTGGTTGGCCTGCGGGGTGGCGGCCGGGTCGATGGAGGTCGCGCCCGCCGGGTCGTAGTACGTGGCGCCCTTGAGCATCGCCGCGAGGAAGGCGCACTCACCCGGGTTCAGGTCGACGGCGTCCTTGTTGAAGTACCCGCGCGCGGCCGCCTGAGCCCCGTAGTCGTCCCGCCCGTAGTACGCGGAGTTCAGATAGCCCGCCATGATCTGGTCCTTGGGGACCGTGGCACCCACCTTTATCGCGACGAAGATCTCCTTGAACTTCCGGGAGATCGTCTGCGACTGGTCGTTCAGCATCGCGTTCTTCACGTACTGCTGGGTGATGGTGGAGCCACCCTGCGTGTCGCCGCCCCTGGCCATGTTGAACACGGCGCGGGCGATGCCCTTCGGGTCGATGCCGCTGTCGGTCTCGAAGGTCTTGTTCTCCTGCGAGATGACTGCGTACCGCAACGCGGCGGGGATCTGCGCGTAGTCGATGATCTGTCGGTTCGTCTCACCACCGGTGGCAACCATCTGGCTGCCGTCGGACCAGTAGTAGACGTTGTTCTGCGCCGTCGCGGTCTTCTGGATGTCCGGGACGCCCACCATGGCGTAGCCGATGCCCGCGACGGCCACCAGGCTGCCGAAGAACATGACCGCCAGCGCGGAGACGAACTTCCAGGACGGCACCCAGCGCCGCCAGCCGTCCTTGCCGGCGCGCGGATAGTCGATCAACCGTTTCCTGCCGGGTGGTGCGGCGCGCCCTCTGCCTCGCCCGGGCCCGTTCGGGCCGCCGGGACCGGTGCGGTGACCCCGGCCGGGTTCGGCTGCTCTGCGGCGGCCACCCACGCTTCTCTGGGCCGCGCGCCGGGCCTCGGCGCGGCCGCCGAGCGGCCGCTCCTCTTCTCCCGACCCGTATCCCAACCCGTAGTCGGAAGGAGACCCGGTGGCGCCTCGCGGGGCCGCACGGCGGCCGGAGGACGAGCCGGACTGACCACGTCTGGCCGCGGCACGTCCGCCTCCCTGCGGCTGCGGCGGTTTGCGACGGTGCTCGCTCATCGAACGATTACTCCTCGGGCAGGCGCGCCCTTGCGCGCCTGGAGACGACGGCTGGTTTCCGGTCCCCCCGAAGTACGGATGCGGTCGGTCCCGCATTCACCCGTACTGCACCGAGAACGATGACATCCCCATACGTCACGTGGCTCCCGGTGGTGTGCATGGCGCACAGACTACGCACTGGCAAAACCCCCGAGGCCCGAAGGTCACTCCAAATCGTGCAACTTGCTTCCGACGATTCGGTGATGTGATCCCGTTCACCGTCCCCCCTCTTGTCGCATCCGGAAGGCCGTTCTATCGTCTTGATGTATCGAGTCGATACATCAGCGCGAGATAAAGACGAGGAGGCGCGAGGATGAGCCGTCGTTCCGGGATCCTTGAGTTCGCCGTCCTCGGCCTGCTCCGCGAATCCCCGATGCACGGCTATGAGCTGCGCAAACGACTCAATACGTCACTGGGTGTGTTCCGTGCGTTCAGCTACGGGACGCTCTACCCGTGCCTCAAGACGCTGGTCGCCAACGGCTGGTTGATCGAAGAGCCGGGGCAGGAACCCGAGGACGCCCTCGCCGCTCCTCTGACCGGGCGTCGCGCCAAGATCGTCTACCGGTTGACGGCGGAGGGTAAGGAGCACTTCGAGGAGCTGCTCTCACAGACCGGCCCCGATGCGTACGAGGATGAGCACTTCGCCGCCCGCTTCGCCTTCTTCGGGCAGACGTCGCGTGACGTACGCATGCGCGTGCTCGAGGGCCGCCGCAGCCGGCTGGAGGAGCGCCTGGAGAAGATGCGAGCCTCCTTGGCCCGCACCCGGGAGCGCCTCGACGACTACACGCTTGAGCTCCAGCGCCACGGGATGGAGTCCGTGGAGCGCGAAGTGCGCTGGCTGAACGAGCTCATCGAGAGCGAGCGGGCCGGACGGGACCTCAAGGGTTCCGCCTCCGGGGGGTCCGCTCAGCAGGACACCACATCTGGAGCGCCGGGCGGCCTGCCCCGGTCCGGGGACACCCCCCGGCCGGATACGCCCGACGACACCGCCACGTGAGAGCCCACTCAGGGCCTCACTCGTACACACAGGGAGCAACCGGAATGGGTTCGGTTCGCGTAGCCATCGTCGGCGTGGGCAACTGCGCCGCGTCGCTGGTGCAGGGAGTCGAGTACTACAAGGACGCCGACCCGGCGTCCAAGGTCCCCGGCCTGATGCACGTGCAGTTCGGTGACTACCACGTCCGTGACGTCGAGTTCGTCGCCGCCTTCGATGTCGACGCGAAGAAGGTCGGCCTCGACCTCGCGGACGCCATCGGCGCCTCAGAGAACAACACGATCAAGATCTGCGACGTGCCCAGCACGGGCGTGACCGTCCAGCGCGGCCACACCCTCGACGGCCTCGGCAAGTACTACCGCCAGACCATCGAGGAGTCCGCGGAGGAGCCGGTCGACGTCGTCCAGGTCCTCAAGGACAAGCAGGTCGACGTCCTGGTCTGCTATCTGCCCGTGGGCTCCGAGGACGCGGCGAAGTTCTACGCCCAGTGCGCCATCGACGCCAAGGTCGCCTTCGTCAACGCCCTTCCGGTCTTCATCGCAGGCACCAAGGCGTGGGCGGACAAGTTCACCGAGGCCGGCGTGCCGATCGTCGGTGACGACATCAAGTCGCAGGTCGGCGCCACCATCACGCACCGCGTCATGGCGAAGCTGTTCGAGGACCGCGGCGTCATCCTGGACCGCACGATGCAGCTGAACGTCGGCGGCAACATGGACTTCAAGAACATGCTCGAGCGCGACCGCCTGGAGTCCAAGAAGATCTCCAAGACGCAGGCCGTCACCTCCCAGATCCCCGACCGGGACCTCGGCGAGAAGAACGTCCACATCGGCCCCTCCGACTACGTCGCCTGGCTCGACGACCGCAAGTGGGCGTACGTCCGCCTCGAGGGCCGCGCCTTCGGTGACGTCCCGCTGAACCTGGAGTACAAGCTCGAGGTCTGGGACTCCCCGAACTCCGCCGGCGTCATCATCGACGCCCTGCGCGCCGCGAAGATCGCCAAGGACCGCGGCATCGGCGGTCCGATCCTGTCGGCGTCCAGCTACTTCATGAAGTCCCCGCCGGTCCAGTACTTCGACGACGAGGCCCGCGAGAACGTCGAGAAGTTCATCAACGGGGAGGTCGAGCGATAGCTCGACACACACTGCTCCTGCCAGGGCTGTGAGGGTCCCCGGGTCGTACGACCCGGGGACCCTCCCGTATGTGAGGCTGTGCCCCATGTCCGTCGTACGCGATCTGCGGGTCCTCCTGCGCTTCCGGGACTTTCGACGTCTGCTCTCCGTACGACTTCTCTCGCAGGGCGCCGACGGCGTCTACCAGGTCGCGCTCGCCACGTACGTCGTCTTCTCCCCGGAGAAGGAGACCTCGGCCGCCGCGGTCGCCTCCGCGATGGCGGTGCTGCTGCTCCCGTACTCGCTGGTGGGTCCTTTCTCCGGCGTTCTGCTGGACCGCTGGCGCCGCCGTCAGGTCCTCCTGTACGGCAGCCTGCTGCGCGCCCTGCTGGCCTCGGGGACGGCCGTCCTGATGATCAGCAACGTCCCGGACTGGCTGTTCTACGCCTCCGCCTTGTGCGTCACGGCCGTCAACCGCTTCGTCCTGTCCGGTCTTTCCGCCGCCCTGCCGCGCGTGGTCGACACCGAGCGCCTCGTGATCGCCAACTCGCTGTCCCCGACCGCCGGCACACTCGCCGCGGCCGCGGGCGGCGGTCTCGCCTTCGTCGTACGACTGGTGGTGGCGGACTCCGACGCCGCCGTGGTGCTCCTGGGCGCCGCCCTGTACCTCTGCGCGGCACTGGCGTCGCTGAGCATGTCGCGGGAACTGCTGGGGCCCGAACGCGAGTTGGTGCAACCACGGCTGGCAGCGGCGCTCTCCGGAACCGTACGCGACCTGGTGGCGGGGGTACGCCATCTCGCGGCGCCCGCGCGCCGGGAGGCCGCCTGGGCGCTCGTCACGATGACGCTGATGCGGTTCTGCTACGGCGCCCTGCTGGTCATGCTGCTGATGCTCTGCCGGTACACCTTCTCCTCGACCACCGATGACGGACTCGCCCTGCTGGGACTGGCGTTGGGGGTCTCCGCCGCCGGCTTCTTCGCGGCCGCCGTGGTGACACCGTGGTTCGCGGGGCGGCTCGGCCCCGGCCACTGGATCGTCGTGTGCGCCGCGGCCGCAGCAGTCCTCGAGCCCTCGCTGGGGCTCCCGTTCGCCACCGCTCCCATGCTGGTTGCGACCTTCGTCCTGGGGCTCACCACGCAAGGTGCGAAGATCGCCACGGACACCATCGTCCAGTCCTCCGTGGAGGACGGCTTCCGCGGCCGGATCTTCTCCGTCTACGACGTGCTGTTCAACGTCGCCTTCGTCGGAGCCGCCGCTGTGGCCGCCCTCATGCTGCCGCCGGACGGCCGCTCAACGCCGCTGGTGGTCACAGTCGCCGTTATCTACGCGGCAGTTGCTATGACTATGTCCCGATTTGAGCGCCGATAAGTGTCACATCAATGCCACAGACTCCCCCCGAACTTCAGCGTTGTCGGTGGCGGCCGGTAACTTACGTGCGTCTTATCTCGCGCCCCGCGCACCCACGTTTCTAGGGGGATCCCCAAGTGACCACTCCGCCGCCCCAGGGCAACCCGTTCGCTCAGGGCCAGCAGCCTTACGGCCAGCCCCAGGGCCAGGCCCCGTACCCGCCCCAGGGCGGCTACCCCCAGCAGCCCGGCCAGCCCGGCTTTCCGCCCCAGGGTGCCGCTCCGTACGCGCCGGTCCCGCCGGAGCAGCCCCGCCGCAAGCTGGGCTTCAAGACGATCAAGAACATCGTCATTGTCATCGCGGTCATCGGTGTGGCCATCGGCGGTTACATAGCCAGCCGGGACGACGCCAACACGGCGAAGGTCGGCGACTGCATGCACCGTGGCAACAGCGACGACAACAACCCGGACCTCGAGGTCGTCGACTGCAAGTCCTCGAAGGCGCAGTACGTGGTGCTGGCCAAGATCGAGGGTTCGTACTCCGCTCTTACGGCCGAGAGCAAGTGCGCGGAGAAGGCCAAGGACTTCCAGTACTCGTACACCGAGTCGGGTGACGGCAGCGACTTCCTGCTCTGCCTGAAGGACTACTCGAAGTAGGGCGAACATGCGGAGGGGCGGTGTTTCACGTGAAACACCGCCCCTCCGCATGTTCTGGGAGCGCACCCTCCGCGCTTCGGGGTCATGTTTCACGTGAAACATGACCCCGTTTCACGGATTCAGCTCTGCTCTGCCCACCACTCCTTGAGGGCTGCCACGACCGCGTCGTGCTCCATCGGTCCGTGCTCCAGGCGCAGCTCCAGGAGATGCTTGTACGCGCGGCCGACTACGGGGCCGGGGCCGACGCCCAGGATCTCCATGATCTGGTTGCCGTCCAGGTCGGGGCGGATCGAGTCCAGCTCCTCCTGCTCCTTGAGTTGAGCGATGCGCTCCTCAAGACCGTCGTACGCCCGTGACAGCGCGGCCGCCTTGCGCTTGTTGCGGGTCGTGCAGTCGGAGCGGGTGAGCTTGTGGAGCCGCTCGAGGAGTGGTCCGGCGTCCCGGACATAGCGGCGCACCGCGGAGTCCGTCCACTCGCCGGTGCCGTACCCGTGGAAGCGCAGGTGGAGCTCGACCAGACGTGAGACGTCCTTCACCAGCTCGTTGGAGTACTTGAGGGCCGTCATGCGCTTCTTGGTCATCTTCGCCCCGACCACCTCGTGGTGGTGGAACGAGACACGGCCGTCCTTCTCGAAGCGGCGCGTGCGCGGCTTGCCGATGTCGTGGAGCAGTGCGGCGATACGAAGGGTCAGGTCGGGACTGTTCTCCTCCAGTGCGATCGCCTGCTCCAGGACGATCAGACTGTGCTCGTAGACGTCCTTGTGCCGGTGGTGCTCGTCGCTCTCCAGGCGCAGAGCGGGCAGCTCGGGCAGCACATGATCCGCGAGCCCGGTGTCCACGAGCAGCGAGAGGCCCTTGCGCGGGTACGCGGACAGGAGCAGCTTGTTCAGTTCGTCCCGGACACGCTCGGCCGAGACGATCTCGATCCGGCCGGACATCCCCTTCATGGCAGTGACGACTTCGGGGGCCACCTCGAAGTCGAGCTGTGCGGCGAAGCGGGCGGCCCGCATCATCCGCAGCGGGTCGTCCGAGAAGGACTCCTCCGGAGTCCCCGGCGTACGCAGCACCCGCGCAGCGAGGTCGTCGAGACCGCCGTGCGGGTCGATGAACTCCTTCTCCGGAAGTGCCACGGCCATCGCGTTGACGGTGAAGTCACGCCGGACCAGGTCCTCCTCGATGGAGTCGCCGTACGACACCTCGGGCTTGCGCGAGGAGCGGTCGTACGCCTCTGACCGGTAGGTGGTCACCTCGATCTGAAAGCGTCGATCAGCGTCTCCGACGCGGGCGTCCTTCTGCATCCCCACCGTGCCGAAGGCGATCCCGACCTCCCAGACCGAGTCCGCCCACGGACGCACGATCTTGAGGACGTCCTCGGGGCGGGCGTCGGTCGTGAAGTCGAGGTCGTTGCCGAGTCGGCCAAGCAGCGCGTCCCGGACCGAGCCGCCGACCAGGGCGAGTGAGAACCCGGCCTCCTGAAAGCGGCGGGCCAGGTCGTCGGCGACAGGGGCCACCCGCAGCAGTTCACGCACCGCGCGGTGCTGCACCTGGCTCAGGGCGCTGAGGTTGTCTTCGTTGGCGTTCGGCACAACAGAAGAGGGTACGTGGCTCACGAAGCCGCGAGCGCCTGGATTTCGCGCGGGCAGGCATCTCCGTCGGCAGCCGCACAAGATCAGCACTCACGACGACGTATGAATCGCTCCTCGTCATACCTGCACATACAGGGCGGCCCGACGGTGTCCCCCGATCTTGTCCAGGAGACCGCGGCACTTCCCCTCAGCGCGCATCGTTACCATGCGTGGACGCACATTCCGACGACCACTGACGACGACGAGGGACGGGCGAGCGCGTGGCCGAGGCGGCAGACTTCCAGGGGATGAGTCCCTCACCTGCCCGCCGGTGGCTTCGGCGCACCGGCGCACTGCTCGCCGCTGCGCCCCTGCTGGCCGGTCTGCTCCAGCTGCCCGCCGCCACGTCCGCGCAGGCCGCGGGCGAGGACTCCGCGCGGACCGCCTCCGGATCGAGCACGGTAGCCGTCGCCCTCGACTCGCTCACCCCGAGCGTCCCCACCGAGGGGGGCACCCTGACTGTCTCCGGCACGGTGACGAACAAGGGCAAGCAGACGGTGACCGACGCCCATGTCGGCCTGCGCGTCGGCTCCGCCCTGACCACACGTTCGGCGATCGACACCACCGCCGAGCGCACCGACTACGAGTCGGGTACCGACGGCTCCGAGGTCGGCGGCAAGTACGTCCAGGAGTTCTCCAAGCTCACTCCTGGCGTCGCGGAGCCGTTCAGCATCTCCGTACCGGTCGACGAGCTGGACCTCGGAAAGGACGGGGTGTACCCGCTCGGTGTCTCGCTCTCCGGCGAGACGTCCGCGCAGCCGTGGGAGCAGGTGCTGGGCTTCCAGCGGACCTTCCTGCCGTGGCAGCCGGACGCCGCGGATACGAGGACGAGGACGACGTTCCTGTGGCCGCTGGTCTCCACTGTCCATATGACGGCCGAGACCGGTTCGAACGAACAGCAGACACCGGTCTTCCTCAACGACGACCTCGCCGAGGAGATCTCCCCGGGCGGTCGCCTCGACCAGATGGTGTCGCTGGGCAGGAACCTCGACGTCACATGGGTGATCGACCCGGACCTGCTGGCGTCCGTCGACGCGATGACGGACGGCTATCGCGTCCGGGGCGAGGGCGAAACCACCACGGCGGGCACCGACCAGGCGGTCGCCAAGCGGTGGCTCGCCGAACTCCAGGACGCGGTGGCGGACAGAGAGGTCGTCGCCCTGCCCTTCGCCGATCCGGACCTGGCCTCCCTTGCCCACAACGGCACCACCGTCGCCGGCTCGCTGAGTCAGCTCAAGGCAGCGACCGATGTCGCCGCCACCACGGTGGAGACGGTGCTCCACGTGACCCCGAGCACCGACTTCACCTGGCCTGTGGAGGGCGCAGTCGACCCGTCGATCGTCAAGGTCGCCACCTCGGCCGGCGCCGACAAGGTGATTGCGCGCAACGACAGCCTGCAGGAGACCGGCGGGCTGACGTACACGCCCTCCGCGGCCCGCCCCATCGGCGGCGGTACGACGGCGGTGGTCGCGGACAAGCGGCTGTCGACGGTGTTCCAGGGCGATCTGACGAAGGCGTCCACGTCCACGCTCGCGGTGCAGCAGTTCCTCGCCCAGAGCCTGGCGCTGAACCTGCAGACGAACAAGCAGCGCAGCATCGTGGTCGCCCCGCAACGCATGCCGACCGGGAGCCAGGCGCAGGCGATGGCCGACGCGCTGACCGCGCTCCAGGGCGGGACCTGGTCCCAGTCCCAGGGCCTCACGGCGGCCGCCAAGGCGAAGCCGGACCCGGGAGCCACCACGAAGGTCCCCTCGACGTCGAAGTACCCGTCCTCGCTACGCAAGAAGGAACTGCCGCGGTCGGCCTTCGAGCAGATGGCGACCACGCAGGACAAGCTCGACAACTTCCGGGTGATCCTCACCGACGAGTCCCGGGTGGTGACGCCCTTCGGGCGGGCCGTCAACCGTGAGATGTCGATGTCGTGGCGCGGCCGGTCCACCGACGCAAGCAGCTTCCGCCAGAGCGTGGAGGGCTATCTGGACGAACTCGCCGATCAGGTCAAGCTGATCGACAAGTCCGAGACGAAGCTTTCCGGCCGCAGCGCCACGATCCCGGTCACCGTCCAGAACAACCTGGTGCAGGGCGTCGGCCACCTGGTTCTGCGGCTCAGGTCGACGAATCCGACCCGCCTCGAGATCGGCGGCCACGACTACGCGGACCAGCCGGTGACCGTCTCCGGCGGGCACAGCCAGACAGTGAAGTTCACCACGTCCGCCAACGCCAACGGCCGGGCGACGGTGGTCGCCCAGCTGTACACGGAGGACGGCCAGGCGTACGGCGCGCCCGTCACCTTCGACGTGAAGGTCACCGAGATCACGGCCACCGTCATGCTGGTCATCGGTGGCGGTGTGCTGCTGCTCGTCCTCGCCGGATTCCGGATGTACACCCAGCGCAAGCGCGCGGCGGCCCGGGAGGCCGCGGAGGGCGGATCCGACGAGACGGACGAGACAGGCGGCGCCGCGGAGAACCCCGAGGGCACCGAGGACCGTCTCAAGGAAGAGTCGGGCGCGTTGCCCGGGGCAGACGACCCGGAGCAGCAGAGTGACCTGGCACCGGACACCGCAGCGGAAAACGCCGACCCGTCCGGCACGGGTGAGAGAGTGGACCGTTGAGGATGTCGTGGCCGGTGGGCCCGGGACGATGAGGTGGGGTAACCATGAACGCGCCGCACGACGGTGACCGCGGCCAGGCCGCGGGCAGCTCGGGCCACCCCGAGGGCCCGCGGCCCGAGCACGGCCAGGTGCCGCCGCAGCACCCCGCGGACATGTACCTCCAGGACGCCTACGATCAGGACCCCTACCGGGCGCAGGACCT
Organism: Streptomyces sp. HUAS ZL42; assembly: GCF_040782645.1. Classification (GTDB taxonomy): domain Bacteria; phylum Actinomycetota; class Actinomycetes; order Streptomycetales; family Streptomycetaceae; genus Streptomyces. The sequence goes on along the minus strand of NZ_CP160403.1, from coordinate 4,907,229 downwards.
CTCCGCGCAGGACCCGGTCGCCGAGGCGCTCTACGACCGTGCCGCGCACCCCCCGCCGCCTATGGGCACGTACCAGCCGCCGCAGCAGCCCCTGTACGCCCAGCCGCCCCAGTCCCCGTACGCTCCCGACCCGCGTGTGTGGGCCCAGACCCCCGCGCCGGAGCCGGCGGGCCCGACCCAGTACCTGCCGTACGGCGAGGACCCCCGTACCACCCAGTTCGTGGGCGTCGACGACCTGGTCACCCAGGCCGGCGAGGAGCCCCGCGAGCCGGACGCCTTCGCGCATCTCTTCCGGGACCAGCAGCAGGGCAGTGGACACCCCGCGTACGAGGCCCCGTCGGTCCCCGGTCCCTCCCCGTCACCACCCGCTGGCCAGTACCCGGCGACGCCTGCGCCGCCCGCATCCGAGGTCCCCGCTCCCGCACCTGCCCCTGCCCCTGCCCCTGCCGCCAGGAAGGGCGGACGGGCCGCGGGTCTGCTGAAGTCGAGCGCCGTGATGGCGGCGGGCACGATGGTCTCCCGTCTGACGGGCTTCATCCGCTCCGCGCTGATCGTGTCGGCCCTCGGCGTCGGCCTCCTCGGCGACACCTTCCAGGTCGCCTACCAGCTGCCGACGATGATCTACATCCTCACCGTCGGCGGGGGCCTCAACTCGGTGTTCGTGCCGCAGCTCGTGCGGGCCATGAAGGAGGACGAGGACGGCGGCGAGGCGTACGCCAACCGGCTGCTGACCCTGGTCATGGTGGCCCTCGGAGCGCTCACCGTGGTCTCGGTCTTCGGCGCACCGATCCTGATCCGCCTGCTGTCGGACTCGGTCGCCAGCGACCCGGCGGCCAACGACGTCGCCGTCACCTTCGTCCAGTACTTCCTGCCCTCGATCTTCTTCATGGGCATCCATGTCGTGATGGGGCAGATCCTCAACGCGCGCGGCAAGTTCGGCGCGATGATGTGGACCCCGGTCCTGAACAACATCGTCATCATCGTGACACTGGGAATGTTCATCTGGGTGTACGGCACTGCGGCCGACTCCGGGATGAAGGTCACGACAATCCCGCCGGAGGGCCAGCGGCTGCTCGGCATCGGCGTGCTGCTGGGTCTCGTCGTGCAGGCCCTGGCGATGATCCCGTACCTGCGCGAGACCGGCTTCCGGCTGCGGCTGCGCTTCGACTGGAAGGGCCACGGCCTCGGCAAGGCCGTCACGCTCGCCAAGTGGACCTTCCTGTTCGTCCTCGCCAACCAGGCGGGCGCGCTCGTCGTGTCGCAGCTCTCCACCGCCGCGGGCAAGGAGTCGCCCGTCGACGGCACGGGCTTCGCCGCCTACGCCAACGCCCAGCTGATCTGGGGCCTGCCACAGGCCATCATCACCGTGTCCCTGATGGCCGCCCTGCTGCCCCGCATCTCTCGCTCGGCAGCCGAGGACGACGCCGGTGCGGTCCGCGACGACATCTCCCAGGGTCTGCGCACAACTGCCGTCGCGATTGTGCCGATCGCCTTCGGGTTCGTGTCTCTCGGCATCCCGATGTGCACGCTGATCTTCGGCTCCTCGGGCACCAGCGAGGCCACGAACATGGGCATCATGCTGATGGCCTTCGGCCTCGGTCTGATCCCGTACTCGGTGCAGTACGTCGTCCTGCGCGCCTTCTACGCCTACGAGGACACGCGGACGCCGTTCTACAACACGGTCATCGTGGCCGCGGTCAACGCGAGCGCCTCGACGCTGTGTTACTTCGTGCTCCCGGCCCGCTGGGCCGTGGTCGGCATGTCCGCCTCCTACGGCCTGGCCTACGCGATCGGCGTCGGCGTCGCATGGAGCCGGCTGCGCAAGCGGCTGAGCGGGGATCTGGACGGCGCCCGTGTCATGCGGACATACGCACGGCTCTGCATCGCTTCGGTACCGGCCGCGCTGCTCAGCGGTGCGGCCTGCTACGGCATCGGCCACACTCTGGGCCAGGGAGTCGCAGGCTCCTTTGCCGCGTTGCTGGTGGGCGGTGCCGTTCTGCTCGGGATCTTCTACGTCGCGGCCCGTCGCATGCGCATCGAGGAGCTCAACTCGCTCGTCGGCATGGTGCGCGGGCGGCTGGGTCGCTGAGACGGGGGTACGCGCACAACCATCGTCCGCCACCGTGTGTCGTGCATAGCGGCGGGCTGTGGGCACAATTGGATCGGCGTCGGACGGCGCGCACGGCAGTCGAACGGCGCGCAACGGATGGGGAGGCAGGAACGACGGTGGCGGAACGTAGCACGGCTGCCGTCGACGTGGCAGACAACAGCGGCGACGAGCCGCTGACCGCACAGGCGGACCAGTCCACGGCCGACGGGGTGGCCCAGAACCGGGAGCGGGAAACGGACAACGACGAGGCACAGGGGAGTGGCGGGACCCAGGGTCCCGAGAAGGCCTCACCGCCCGAGCTGCACAGCGGCCACAAACTCGCCAGACGCTACCGCCTCGAGGAGTGCGTCACCCGTCTGGACGGTTTCAGCAGCTGGCGTGCGGTCGACGAGAAGCTGCGTCGCGCCGTCGGCGTCCACGTACTGCCCGCGGACCACACTCGGGCCCGTTCCGTGCTGGCCGCAGCCCGCTCCTCCGCGCTGCTCGGCGACCCCCGCTTCGTCCAGGTCCTGGACGCGGTCGAGGAGAACGACCTCGTCTACGTCGTCCACGAGTGGCTTCCCGACGCCGTCGAGCTGACCACTCTGCTGGCCTCCGGACCGCTGGAGCCGCACGACGCCTACCAGATGGTCAGTCAGATCGCCTCGGCGATGGCCGCCGCGCACCGTGAAGGCCTGGCCCATCTGCGGCTGAACCCCAACGCCGTGCTGCGTACCTCCAGCGGTCAGTGGCGCATCCGCGGCCTCGCCGTGAACGCCGCGCTGCGCGGCATCAGTTCCGACACCCCGCAGCGCGCCGACACCGAGGCGATCGGCGCGCTGCTGTACGCGGCGCTGACCCAGCGCTGGCCGTACGAGAACGACGCCTACGGTCTGTCCGGGCTGCCCAAGGACATCGGCCTGATCGCCCCCGACCAGGTGCGCGCCGGCGTCCACCGTGGCCTGTCGGAGCTCGCCATGCGGGCGCTCGCCAACGACGGCGCGACCGCCTCGCGTCACGAAGCCCCGTGCACCACGCCGGAGGAACTGGTGAAGGCAATCGGCGAGATGCCCCGCATCCGCCCGCCGGAGCCCGCGTTCACCGCTCCCCCCGAGTACCAGCGCACTACGTACCAGCAGGGCACGTACGGGCGCCCCACACCGCCCGTGGGCGCCACCCAGGTACTGCCGACCCCGCCTCCCCCGCTGCAGAGCCGTACCGGCAAGGCCCTGAAGTGGGCAGTCTCTGCGCTCCTCATCGCCGCCCTGGGCCTCGGCAGCTGGCAGCTGGCGGACGCGCTCATGGACCAGGGCAACAAGTCCGAAGACACGAACCAGACGCAGACGACGGACGACGGCGACAAGAGCCCGACGAAGCCGGCCAGCCAGCCGATCACGATCAGCAAGGCTTACGACTTCGACCCGTACGGTGACGGATCCGAGAAACCGTCCGACATAAGCAAGACCTACGACAACAACCCCGGAACCTACTGGCAGACGGACTACTACAGGGGCGCCGACTTCGGAAACCTGAAGCCGGGACTCGGCATCATCCTCGATCTCGGCAAGGTCCAGCAGATCGGCAAGATGACCGTTTCCCTCATGGGTGACACGTCCGTCGAGCTGCTCTCCGCATCCAGTGACGCGAGCTCGAAGCCCACATCCTTCGGTGCCTACACGAAGGTCGCCGGGGGCTCCGGCGAGAGTGTCACGCTCACGCCGAACACGTCTCTCAAGTCCCGCTACCTTCTGATCTGGCTGACGAAGCTGCCGCTGACGGACGACGGCAACTATCGCGCGCGGGTGGCAGACATCAAGATCACCAGCTGAGGGCGAGGGGGAGGGGGTCCGATGGCCGAAGGCGCCGGATACGACGGAGTGAGCGATCAGGATCTGCTCGCCCGCCACGTCGAGGGTGACCCCGACGCCTTCGGTGAGCTCGTACGGCGTCACCGCGACCGACTGTGGGCGGTGGCGCTGCGCACGCTGGGAGACCGTGAGGAGGCCGCTGACGCCGTCCAGGACGCCCTCGTCTCCGCATACCGGGCCGCCCACACCTTCCGCGGCCAATCGGCCGTCACGACGTGGCTGCACCGGATCACGGTGAACGCCTGCCTGGACCGCGCCCGCAAGGCGGCCTCCCGGAAGACCTCCCCCGTCGACGACACCGAGCGCCTGGAGCAGCTGCTGGAGCCGCACGAGTCGGCTTCGGCCCCGGCGGAGCGCAACGACCTGCACCGCCAGCTCCTCGAGGCGCTCGGCACCCTGCCCCCCGACCAGCGGGCGGCCCTCGTCCTGGTGGACATGCAGGGCTACCCGGTCGCCGAAGCCGCCCGGATGCTCGATGTGCCGACAGGGACGGTGAAGAGCCGCTGTGCCCGCGGCAGAGCCAGGCTCCTGCCGCTGCTCACCCATCTGCGGCCGGAAACCAACGATGACGACTCGCCACCGGGCGACGGACGGAACCGGGCGCAGGGGACATCCGTCCCACCGGCAGCGGGGCCGCATGCCGAGGGTCCCCGCGATCCAGGATCAAGCGATTCAGCTGCTGTGAAGGGCGGAGGTGGGCGAGCGTGACATCCACGACGGACACGGCCGGACACCCGGACGTCGCTGAGATCTCCGACCTCACCGAGGGCCTGCTGCCGCCGTCGCGGACTGCGGATGTACGACGGCATCTGGACATCTGCGAGCTCTGCGCGGACGTCCACGCCTCGCTGGAGGAGATCCGTGGCCTGCTCGGTACGCTCCCGGGCCCACCGCGCATGCCGGCCGATGTCGCAGGTCGTATCGACGCCGCACTCGCCGCCGAGGCTCTGCTGAGCGCCACGTCCCCCGGGGCCACGGATTCCGGGGAGCCGGTCGGCGCGGCCCACTCCGTCTCGGGCGGGCACGACAGTCCGCGTGTTTCACGTGAAACATCGACAGCGGCGGACCGTCCTGCAGGCCACGCCCGGGGCTCCTCCACCGGCCCGGGCCGAAAGGACAGCCGACGGGAGAAGCGCCGCAGGACCGTCGTCCTCGGCACCGCCTTCACGGCCGCGGCTCTGGGGCTCGGCTCCGTGCTTTTGACGTCACTGATGGGCGGCTCGTCCGGTCCTGGCGCCGAGGGTGGGCAGACCACCGCTGCCGACACCTTCTCCGCAGCGCAGCTGGAGAAGCAGGTCACGGATCTACTCGGGGAGGGCAGGAGCCCAGGGGGTGGCTCACGCACCCCGCACAGCCTGGGTGTGGAGCGTGGCGTCGGCACCGAGAAGCCCAAGGTGCTCAAGCAGCCGACGGTTCCTGCCTGTGTCCAGAACGGCATCGGTCGCAACGATGCGGCGCTCGCCACCAAGGAGGGCCGCTACAAGGGGACACACGCTCTCCTCGTCGTACTCCCCGACGCCTCGGACAGCACCCGGGTCACCGCATACATCGTGGACGCGACCTGTGTGGAGCACCCCTCCACCTCGAAGGCCGAGGTCCTGCTGACGGACACCTACGCGCGTCCCTGACGGCTGGAGCTTCGCCTCTGTCCTGCGTGGTCTTCTCGTACGCTGTCGCCTCTTCGTGTGCCCGGACACACCGGGAATGCGCGCCCCTTAGGATCCGTTGGGTGGGGTGAGAGTTCAGAGAGGCTCTCACCGGTCGAACTACGCAGACCAGAGACGAGGAAACAAGCCGTGAGCGACGTCCGTAACGTGATCATCATCGGCTCCGGGCCCGCCGGCTACACGGCGGCGCTCTACACCGCGCGCGCGTCGCTGAAGCCGCTGGTGTTCGAGGGCGCCGTCACCGCGGGCGGCGCGCTGATGAACACCACCGACGTGGAAAACTTCCCCGGCTTCCGGGACGGCATCATGGGCCCCGAGCTCATGGACAACATGCGCGCCCAGGCCGAGCGCTTCGGTGCCGAGCTCATCCCGGACGACGTCGTCTCCGTCGACCTGTCTGGTGAGATCAAGACCGTCACGGACACCTCGGGCTCGGTCCACAAGGCGAAGGCCGTCATTGTCACCACCGGCTCGCAGCACCGCAAGCTCGGCCTCCCCAACGAGGACGCTCTCTCCGGCCGAGGCGTCTCCTGGTGCGCCACTTGTGATGGCTTCTTCTTCAAGGATCAGGACATCGCCGTGATCGGCGGCGGCGACACCGCGATGGAGGAAGCCACCTTCCTCTCCCGGTTCGCCAAGTCCGTCACCGTCGTCCACCGCCGCGACACCCTGCGCGCATCCAAGGCGATGCAGGAGCGCGCCTTCGCCGATCCGAAGATCAAATTCGTCTGGGACAGCGAGGTCGCCGAAATCCAGGGTGACCCGAAGCTGGCTGGCCTGAAGCTGCGCAACGTCAAGACCGGCGAGCTCTCCGACCTCCCGGTGACCGGCCTGTTCATCGCGATCGGCCACGACCCGCGCACGGAGCTCTTCAAGGGCCAGCTGGACCTCGACGAGGAGGGCTACCTGAAGGTGGACGCCCCTTCCACCCGGACGAACCTGACCGGTGTCTTCGGCGCCGGTGACGTGGTCGACCACACCTACCGCCAGGCCATCACCGCGGCCGGCACCGGCTGCTCCGCCGCGCTGGACGCCGAGCGCTTCCTCGCCGCTCTCGCGGACGAGGAGAAGGCCGAGCCCGAGAAGACCTCTGTCTGACCCCCATCCGCCCCACGCACCAACATTTAAGGAGCCCGCAGTGGCCGGCACCCTGAAGAACGTGACCGACGACTCCTTCGAGCAGGACGTGCTCAAGAGCGACAAGCCCGTCCTGGTGGACTTCTGGGCCGCCTGGTGCGGTCCGTGCCGCCAGATCGCGCCGTCCCTCGAGGCGATCGCCGCCGAGTACGGCGACAAGATCGAGGTCGTCAAGCTCAACATCGACGAGAACCCGGGTACGGCCGCCAAGTACGGCGTCATGTCCATCCCGACGCTGAACGTCTACCAGAACGGCGAGGTCGCCAAGACCATCGTCGGCGCCAAGCCGAAGGCCGCGATCGTCCGCGACCTCGAGGACTTCATCGCCGAGTGACGTTCTGAGCCGTCGAGCCGACGCTGCACGTTTCACGTGAAACACGAATGGGCCAACCCTTCTGGGTTGGCCCATTCGCTTAAGGGCAGCCGCAGCTTAAAGAGGCCGGAGCGCCGGTTCCTTCTGCACGGCCCCCAGCAGCCGGTCGAGCGCCAGTTCCACGTCTTCCTTCCAGGACAGTGTCGTCCGCAGCTCCAGGCGCAGCCGCGGGTACGCAGGATGGGGCCTGACCGTCTTGAAGCCGACTGCCAGCAGATGGTCGGCGGGCAGCAGACAGGCCGGCTCCTTCCAGCGCGCGTCACCGAAGGCCTCGATCGCTTTGAAGCCCCGACGCAACAGATCCTTTGCCACCGTCTGGACCATCACCCGGCCCAGTCCCTGCCCCTGGTAGCCCGGCATGATGAAGGAGGTCATCAGCTGGACTGCATCCGGCGCCACGGGGCTCGTGGGGAACGCCGTGGAGCGGGGGACGTAGGCAGGAGGGGCATAGAGCACGAAGCCCACCGGCACGTCATCGACGTAGACGACCCGCCCACAGGATCCCCAGTCGAGCAGAACCGCTGAGATCCAGGCTTCCTTCTCGAGGGCCGACGTTCCCGCCTTCAGCGCGGCCTCACCACTGACTGGGTCCAGTTCCCAGAAGACGCACGTGCGACAGCGCTTGGGAAGGTCCTGAAGGTTGTCCAGCGTGAGCGGTACGAGCCGACGCCCCATGAAGGCTGTTCCTCGCTTCCTTCGCCCGCGGCATCGCGGGCGGCTGTCAGAGCGCTCCGTTCCCTGAGCAGGCTGCCGACGAACCCGCCGACCGCGCCCAAGCCCAGTCCCGCGCTCACCAGTCCGGTCCGGCTCATCGTTCGCATGGCCCCCGCCTCCCACTCAGAGGTGCTGCCAAATGGATGCGCCATAACCCCAACGCATCGTATCCACGATGCGATTCCATCGATACCGTCTGCACGCAAAGAGCGGGCCGTGTCCGGTGTGCCCCGGACACGGCCCGCTCTGGCGGCGGCTCACGGAGCGAAAGCGCTCCGCCCAGACCCGCGGGGCTCAGTCCTCGGAGTCCTCGGAGTCAGGATCCAGGAGGCTCTTCTGCAGAACGGGTCCCTCGCCCGGGGCGAGGGAGCCGAGGATGCGCTCGAGGTCCTCCATGGAGGCGAACTCGACCGTGATCTTGCCCTTCTTCTGCCCCAGGTCGACCTTTACTCTCGTCTCGAAACGGTCCGAGAGACGGCTCGCGAGATCGGACAGCGCCGGAGAGACCCTGGCACCGGCCCGCGGCCCCCTGGAACGCTGGGTCTTCTGCGGCCGCGATCCCATCAGGGTCACGATCTCCTCGACCGCCCGCACCGAAAGCCCCTCGGCCACGATCCGGTGAGCCAGCCGATCCTGCTCCTCCGAGTCTTCGACGGCGAGCAGAGCCCGAGCATGCCCGGCGGAAAGGACTCCGGCGGCGACGCGGCGCTGGACCGCCGGCGAGAGCTTCAGCAGACGCAGGGTGTTGGAGACCTGCGGACGGGACCGTCCGATGCGGTCGGCAAGCTGGTCGTGCGTGCAATTGAAGTCCTGCAGAAGCTGGTCGTAGGCGGCTGCCTCTTCCAGCGGGTTCAACTGTGCCCGGTGGAGGTTCTCCAGCAGCGCGTCCAGGAGAAGCTTCTCGTCCTCCGTGGCCCGCACGATCGCCGGGATCGCCTCGAGCCCCGCCTCACGGCACGCCCGCCAGCGCCGTTCGCCCATGATGAGCTCGTAGCGCCCAGGACCCAGCTGCCGTACGACCACCGGCTGGAGGAGGCCGACCTCTTTGATGGAGGTGATGAGTTCCTGCAGCGCATCCTCGTCGAAGACCTCACGCGGCTGGCGCGGGTTCGGCGTGATGGAGTCCAGCGGGATCTCGGCGAAGTGGGCACCGACCGGAGCGGCGGGTGCCTCCACGGCGCCGTTGAGAGACGACTCCTCGGTTTCACGTGAAACAGGTGGCAGTGTGGCCACCTTCGCTGCGGCCACCCCTCGGTCGGTCGTCAGCACCGGGACCGCTGCCGGGGACGCTGAAGCGGCGCCCCCCACCGCGGCCGGAGCCGGCGTCTTCTCCGTCGGGGCAGCAGGGATCAGTGCGCCTAGACCACGGCCCAGCCCCCTCCGTCGCTCGCTCACTGAATCCCCTCCACCATGTTCGGGTTGCTCTGTGCGCCGATGTGGGCCTGCATCGGGTCGTAACTGATGCCCACGCCCTTCAGCGCGATTTCTCGTGCCGCCTCAAGATAGGAGAGGGCACCACTCGATCCTGGATCGTAGGTCAACACCGTCTGCCCATAGCTCGGCGCCTCGGAGATGCGGACCGAGCGAGGAATGCTCGTCCGCAGTACCTCGTCGCCGAAGTGGTTGCGCACCTCGTCCGCGACCTGCGACGCGAGGCGCGTCCGGCCGTCGTACATGGTGAGCAGGATGGTGGACACATGCAGCGTGGGGTTGAGGTGCCCGCGGACCAGGTCGACATTGCGCAGCAACTGGCCCAGGCCCTCCAGCGCGTAGTACTCGCACTGGATCGGGATGAGGACTTCGGCTCCGGCCACCAGTGCATTGACCGTCAGCAGGCCGAGCGAGGGCGGGCAGTCGATGAGGATGTAGTCCAAGGGCTGCTCATACGCCTGGATCGCCCGCTGCAGCCGACTCTCCCGAGCCACCAGGGACACCAGCTCGATCTCCGCACCGGCGAGATCGATTGTGGCGGGGGCACAGAAGAGACCCTCGACATCAGGGACCGGTTGGACGACCTCCGCGAGAGGTTTGCTCTCGACCAACACATCGTAGATGGATGGGACTTCGGCGTGATGGTCGATACCCAGCGCCGTGGATGCATTGCCCTGGGGATCGAGGTCGATCACCAGGACACGGCCACCATGCAGGGCCAGCGAAGCGGCAAGGTTGACGGTGGTTGTCGTCTTGCCCACGCCGCCCTTCTGGTTGGCAACCACGATGACGCGGGTCTGCTCGGGCCGTGGAAGGCCCTCGCCGGCGCGGCCCAGAGCCTCCACCGCCAGTTGGGCAGCACGACCGATGGGAGTGTCGTCCATAGGGGGCGGTGTTTCACGTGAAACATCCTCCCCCATCGACTCGGTACGGGGACCGGGGACCGGATCGGTCATCGGTCCCGCGATGTTGGCGTCGGACCGCAAGGATTCACTCTCCTCGACTTCAGGCTCGCAATGAACAGAGCCTGCCATGTCTTCGGGGTCGCGAACCAGTGAGGCCTGGTGTTCTGTGGAGAATTCCACCTCTGTGGACAACTCCACACCCTCTCCGAGTGAACCGAGAGGCTTTCGGTCGCGGGGTTCGGCCGCAGCGCGGCCCCGGCTGATGATCCCGTGCAGCAGTGAGCGACGTTTCACGTGAAACACGATGCACAGCAGCCGTGGCCGATCTGTCGCGACACTCCGGCATGCGTAGGTTTGGCAGCTTGTGTGGAGTACGGCTCGTCGTCAGGACGGATCAGCGACGTCGACGGGCACGTCCAGTTCGAGCCGCCTTCGCCCTCTTCGCGGCGAAGCGCACGCCCCCCGGACTCTCCCCGACCTCGACTCGCACAACGGTGGACAACGGGTCCACGACACCTTCGCCGACGTGAAGGATCGACGTTCCCACTGCCCCGAGCTTGCTCAGCGCGGTGGCCGCGCTCTTCAGCTCGTCCTCAGCGGTGTCGCCCTTGAGCGCGAGCATCTCACCGTACGGCCGCAGCAGCGGGATACCCCAGGTGGCCAGCCGGTCCAGCGGGGCCACGGCGCGGGCCGTCACCACGTGGACCGGCGGCAACTTGCCCATGACCTCCTCGGCCCGACCCCGGACGACCGTCACATGATCCAGTCCCAGCAACTCGACGACCTCGGTCAGGAAGTTCGTGCGCCGCAGCAGCGGCTCCAGAAGAGTGATCTTCAGGTCCTCGCGCACGAGTGCCAGGGGGATACCGGGCAGCCCCGCCCCCGAACCGACGTCGCACACCGTCACGCCCTCGGGCACGACCTCGGAGAGCACCGCGCAGTTCAGCAGGTGCCTCTCCCACAGCCGGGGCACCTCTCGCGGGCCGATGAGTCCCCGCTTCACTCCGGCCTCGGCCAGGAGCTCGGCGTACCGGACCGCATCCGCGAAGCGATCACCGAATACGTCACGTGCCTGTTCGGGCGCAGGGGGGAGCTCCGCTGCCTCCGTCACGGGGACCGTCCTTCCGTACCGCATCAGCGCACCGAGCGCCGACCACCAGAACTACCAGGCTGACAAAGTTCGGCCCCGCCTGCGCAACAGACGGGGCCGGAGGAACGTACGTACCGAATCAGTTGGGCAGGACGACGACGAACCGCTGCGGCTCCTCGCCCTCGGACTCGCTGCGCAGGCCCGCGGCCTTGACCGCGTCGTGCACGACCTTGCGCTCGAACGGCGTCATCGGCTTCAGCTTCACCGGCTCACCGCTGTTCTTCGCATCGGCCGCGGCCTTGGCGCCCAGCTCAGAGAGTTCGGCGCGCTTCTTGGCACGGTAGCCCGCGATGTCCAGCATCAGCCGGCTCCGGTCGCCGGTCTCCCGGTGAACCGCCAGACGCGTCAGCTCCTGCAAGGCCTCCAGCACCTCGCCGTCACGGCCGACCAGCTTCTGCAGGTCGCGGGTGCCCGTGTCGCTGATGATCGACACAGAGGCGCGGTCGGCCTCGACGTCCATGTCGATGTCGCCGTCGAGATCGGCGATGTCCAGCAGACCCTCGAGGTAGTCCGCCGCGATCTCGCCCTCCTGCTCCAGGCGGGTCAGGGTGTCTGCACCCTCGGCAGCGGCGGAGGTGGTGCCTTCCGTCACGGGATGGGCTCCTTCTTACTTCTTGGAGGGGGACTTGGGGCGCTGCTGGCCGCCCTTGCGCTGGCCGGACTGGGCCTTGCTGCGGCCGCCGGAGCCCGGCTTCGAGGCGGGCTTCTGAGCGGCGGCGGGCTTGGCGTCCTCGGGCGCGTCGGACTTGCTCAGCGACGTGGCCTGCTTCGGCTCGGCGTCACCGGCAGACTCCGGCTCGGCGTCACCGGCCGGCTTCGAGCCACCGGACTGGCGCTGGGCCTTGCTCTGCCGCTTGGGCTGCTGACGCTTCGGGGTGCCGGTGATCGGCGTACCGTCCTCGGTCTGGGCGACGGCCTGGCTCTCGCTCTGCACCACGGTGCCGTCGGTCTGGGCCGCGAGGCCCGCCTTGTTCAGACCGTTGATGAACTTGCGCTCGAACTCGTTGCGGTCGCGGCCCTTGGCCACGATGGCCTTGACGATGGCCTTCTCACGGCGGTTGCGGGTCTTGCCGTGGTGCGTGACGTGCTTCGACAGGCGCTCCAGGTACGCGGCCTGGGCCTTGGAACCCGGGGTCGGATTGTTGTGGATGACGTACATCTGCTGGCCCATGGTCCACACGTTGGTGGTCAGCCAGTAGACGAGGACACCGACGGGGAAGTTCACACCGAAGACGGCGAACATGACGGGGAAGACGTACATCAGCATCTTCTGCTGCTGCATGAACGGCGTCTTCACCGTCGTGTCGACGTTCTTCGTCATCAGCTGTCGCTGCGTGTAGAACTGCGACGCCGACATCAGGACGATCATGACCGCGGTCACGATGCGGACATCGGTGAGCGAGGCACCGAGCGCCTGGACTTCGGCCTCGCTGCTGAAGAACTTGGACGCGAGCGGGGCGCCGAAGATGTGCGCCTTCTGCGCGCTCGCCAGCAGGCTCTCGTTGATCACGCCGATGGTGTCACCGGACGCGATGCTGTTGAGCACGTGGTACAGGGCGAAGAAGAACGGGGACTGCGCCAGGATGGGAAGGCACGAGGAGAGCGGGTTGGTGCCCGTCTCCTTGTACAGCTTCATCATCTCTTCGGACTGGCGCTGCTTGTCGTTCTTGTAGCGCTCCTGGATCTTCTTCATCTCGGGCTGCAGTGTCTGCATGGCCCGGGTCGCCTTGATCTGCTTCACGAAGAGCGGAATCAGGCAGATACGGATCAGAATCACCAGGGACACGATGGACAGGCCCCAGGCCCACCCGGTGTCAGGGCCGAAGATGGCGCCGTACACCGTGTGGAACTGGACGATGACCCAGGAGACAGGTGTCGTGATGAAGCTGAAGAGGCTGGCAATCGTGTCCACTAATCATGCTCCTTGGGCATGGGGCGGGGTCTCTGCGGCCGGGCTCGGAGGAGGATTCTCTTCGGTGGCCGTTTCGGCGGCGGAGGGCCCGCCCTTGCGTGCGCGCCAGGCGTCGCGCAGCATTTCGTGCCACCGCGGACGCTTGCGCGGCGGAACATGGTCCACACCACCCAGCGACCACGGATTGCACCGCAGGATGCGCCAGGCGGTGAGCGCCGTGCCCTTGATCGCACCGTGCCGGTCGATGGCCGTGTAGCCGTAGTGGGAACACGACGGGTAGTACTTGCACACCGGCCCGAGCAGTGGACTGATCGTCCACTGGTACAGCTTGATCAGAGCCAGCAGCGGGTACTTCATCGCGCGCCCCCTCCCAGCAGCCGTTGAAGGGCGGCATCAAGGTCTTGGGCCAGCTGTGCATGGTCGGCGTCACCCGCACCGGGCAGCGCTCGTACGACTACCAGGCTACCGGGGGCAAACAGGGCGACTCGGTCACGCATCAGATGGCGAAGCCTGCGCTTCACTTTGTTCCGTACGACAGCGCCACCCACGGCCTTGCTCACGACGAAACCCGCACGCGTCGGGGGAGCGCTCTCCCCAGGCGCGTGCGGGTCCGTGGCACCGCTACGAAGGTGGACGACGAGGAGCGGGCGGCCTGCCCGGCGGCCCCGTCGTACCGCGGTCGCGAAGTCCTCGCGCCGCCTCAGCCGGTTCTCGGTGGGCAGCACGATGTCATGACCTGATCGGGATCAGGCGGACAGGCGGGCGCGACCCTTGCTACGGCGGGACGCGAGGATCGCGCGGCCGGCACGGGTGCGCATACGCAGCCGGAAGCCGTGGGTCTTCGCGCGACGACGGTTGTTCGGCTGGAAGGTGCGCTTGCTCACTCGGGGGCTCCAGAAATCAATCGGTAGTGGCGGGGTGCCGTCCTGGCTGTCACCGTGCGCCCACGAGTAGCTCGCGTTAACGCCCGAGTGCACCGCTTCCCGATCACCCAATGCGATCTGTGCCCATCGGAGGCAGGCGGCAGCAGCCATCGACAACTCGACCTGGTTACGGTACGCGCGGCTACGCCATCCGGTCAAACCAGGGGTCACGCAGAGACACTATCCACAGCCTGGGGACAACAACTTGAACCGCACCCGCCGCCCTGACTACCGTGGCTGAACTCCGATTCGCCCCGACCCACCCGAGTTACAACCCGACCCGTCCCCGAACCACACGTTCGAGGGACCTGTGAGAGAGCGTGCCCTGTGGCTGACGTACCTGCCGATCTTGCCGCAGTGTGGCCACGAGTACTGGAGCAGCTTCTCGGTGAGGGCCGCGGACAGGGTGTCGAGACGAAGGACGAGCACTGGATCCGGCGCTGCCAGCCGCTCGCGCTGGTGGCGGACACCGCCCTGCTCGCCGTGCCGAACGAGTTTGCGAAGGGCGTACTGGAAGGCCGTCTCGCCCCCATCGTCAGCGAGACCCTGAGCCGCGAGTGCGGCCGCCCGATCCGGATCGCCATCACCGTCGACGACTCCGCGGGCGAGCCCCCGGCCCCGCCGGCACTCCCCACGCAGCCCCAGCCGCGCTACGAGGAGCCCGAGCTCCCCACCGGTCAGTACGAGGGATACGGCCGCCACCGCGCCGACCGCCGCCCGGGACCGGCCGGCGACCAGCTCCCGGCCCCTCGCGCGGACCAGCTTCCCACCCCGCGCCCCGCGTACCCTTCCGAATACCAGCGCCCCGAGCCCGGGGCCTGGCCGCGCCCGTCGCAGGACGACTACGGCTGGCAGCAACAGCGGCTCGGCTTTCCCGAGCGCGACCCCTACGCCTCGCCGTCGTCGCAGGACTCCTACGGATCCCAGGACTCCTACGGCTCCCCCTCCCAGGAGTCGTACGGCTCGCCGTCGCACGACTACCGCCCGCAGCCGATGGAACGCCCGTCGTACGACCAGCAGCACACCGACTACGACACGCCCCGGGGCGACTACGAGCGCGACTACGACCAGCGCGACGGCACCCGGCGCGATCTGCCCGAGCCGCCGGCCGGCTCCGGTCACGTACACCGCGGCGGCCCCGTGGGCTCCAGCCTGCCCACCACCGGCGCCCCCGGCCCGCTGGCCGCGCAGCCCGCGCCTGCGACCGGCCCCGGTGAGCCGACCGCGCGCCTGAACCCCAAGTACCTCTTCGACACGTTCGTCATCGGCGCGTCCAACCGCTTCGCCCACGCGGCAGCGGTCGCCGTCGCCGAGGCACCCGCGAAGGCGTACAACCCCCTGTTCATCTATGGGGAGTCGGGGCTCGGCAAGACGCACCTGCTGCACGCCATCGGGCACTACGCGCGCAGCCTTTACCCGGGCACGCGCGTGCGGTACGTGAGCTCGGAGGAGTTCACCAACGAGTTCATCAACTCCATCCGCGACGGCAAGGGCGACAGCTTCCGCAAGCGCTACCGCGAAATGGACATCCTGCTCGTCGACGACATCCAGTTCCTGGCGGACAAGGAGTCGACGCAGGAGGAGTTCTTCCACACCTTCAACACGCTCCACAACGCCAACAAGCAGATCGTCCTCAGCAGTGACCGGCCGCCGAAGCAGCTGGTCACACTGGAGGACCGGCTGCGGAACCGTTTCGAGTGGGGCCTGATCACCGATGTCCAGCCGCCGGAGCTGGAGACGCGCATCGCGATTCTCCGGAAGAAGGCGGTGCAGGAGCAGCTCAACGCTCCGCCGGAGGTGCTGGAGTTCATCGCGTCGCGCATCTCGCGCAACATCCGCGAGCTGGAGGGTGCGCTGATCCGGGTGACGGCGTTCGCGTCGCTCAACCGGCAGCCGGTGGACCTCGGCCTCACGGAGATCGTCCTCAAGGACCTCATCCCCGGCGGCGACGACTCGGCACCCGAGATCACCTCTACGGCCATCATGAGCGCGACCGCCGACTACTTCGGCCTCACCGTCGAGGACCTGTGCGGCACCTCACGCGGCCGCGCGCTGGTCACCGCCCGCCAGATCGCCATGTACCTGTGCCGCGAGCTGACGGACCTCTCGCTGCCGAAGATCGGCGCGCTGTTCGGTGGCCGCGACCACACGACGGTGATGCACGCAGACCGCAAGATCCGCAATCTGATGGCCGAGCGACGCTCCATCTACAACCAGGTCACCGAGCTGACCAACCGCATCAAGAACGGCTGACGGCCGCAGCCACACGTCGTTGAGGGCGCCCCGGGACACATCCCGGGGCGCCCTCGGTCGTTCCGCGGCCGCCTGCCCGCCTGCCCGCCGGCCGTCCACAGCCGTACCCGCGGTCACCTGCTGTTCGATTGCCTGCCGGGTTACGGCCACTCTCCACAGATTCGGCGAGTTTTTCCCGTCCACATCCTGGGGACTGCGAAGTTGTCCAGATCGTGTCCACAGAGTCCCCTGTCGAAAGACCATCAGACCAGCTCAGCTGCTTGTGGATTGGTGGACGAAGGATCTCCACAGACTGTGGACAGCGAGATGATCCACAAGCTGTGCACGAAGTTGTCCACCGGCAACCCACAGAACGGCAGCCGTTGTCCCCAGCGATCCTCTGCTTCTCCACACCTCTGTCCACTGTTCGGCAACGTGACGCGCCCTCTCACCGTCCCGAGTGAAAGGCGTCACATGAAGGTGCCTGGTTGGGTTGTGGGAAACGTGGGTAAAGCTGGGGACGGCGCTGGGGAGAAGTCGCCCCAGGCTGTGCACGGGGTGTGCAGAACTTTCCGTTCTCCACAGAAACCCTCGGTTGTCCACCGTCGCCGCCCACAGGGCCCGTGGACAAAATCTCCGCTCTGAGCTGCGAAAACATCGTTATCCACGGTTTCCACAGCCCCTACTACTACTCCCGACTAGAGAGAGCGGGGAATTCGTTTCGAAGCGGGTCCTGTGCACAACTCGCCGCCCGGCTCCCGGCTGCCCCTCGTCACGACTTGACCCCGAGAGGCACCTACTGTCAGTGCCGTGCGTCAGACTGGTCCCCGGTGTCCTTCCCCTCACAGGGATCGGCGACACCGAGACAGACGACGAAGCCAGGCAGGGCGAGAAGCGCCGGCAACAGCAGGAGGCGGCAACAGTGAAGATCCGGGTGGAACGCGACGTACTCGCGGAGGCAGTGGCCTGGGCGGCACGCAGCCTCCCGGCCCGTCCGCCGGCGCCTGTCCTCGCCGGCCTCCTGCTGAAGGCGGACGACGGTCAGCTGAGCCTGTCCAGCTTCGACTACGAGGTCTCCGCGCGCGTGTCCGTGGAGGCGGAGGTCGAGGAGGAGGGCACGGTCCTCGTCTCGGGTCGCCTGCTGGCGGACATCTCCCGCGCCCTGCCCAACCGTCCGGTGGAGATTTCCACAGACGGTGTACGGGCGACCGTGGTCTGCGGCTCCTCGCGGTTCACACTCCACACCCTGCCTGTGGAGGAGTATCCGGCGCTCCCGCAGATGCCGAACGCCACGGGCACGGTTCCGGGCGAGGTCTTCGCCTCCGCAGTGCAGCAGGTCGCCATCGCCGCCGGCCGTGACGACACGCTCCCCGTCCTCACGGGCGTGCGCATCGAGATCGAGGGCGACACGGTGACGCTGGCCTCCACCGACCGGTACCGCTTCGCGGTCCGTGAGTTCCTGTGGAAGCCGGAGAACCCGGAGGCGTCCGCGGTCGCCCTGGTGCCCGCCAAGACGCTCCTGGACACCGCCAAGGCGCTCACCAGCGGCGACAGCGTGATCCTGGCCCTGTCCGGCTCGGGCGCGGGTGAGGGTCTGATCGGTTTCGAGGGCGCCGGGCGCCGTACGACGACCCGTCTGCTGGAGGGCGACCTCCCGAAGTACCGCACGCTGTTCCCGACCGAGTTCAACAGCGTCGCGGTGATCGAGACCGCCCCCTTCGTGGAGGCCGTCAAGCGCGTGGCCCTGGTCGCCGAGCGCAACACCCCGGTGCGGCTCAGCTTCGAGCAGGGCGTGCTCATCCTGGAGGCCGGTTCCAGCGACGACGCACAGGCTGTGGAAAGGGTCGACGCCCAGCTCGAGGGCGACGACATCTCCATCGCCTTCAACCCGACGTTCCTCCTGGACGGCCTGAGCGCCATCGACTCCCCGGTGGCCCAGCTGTCGTTCACGACGTCCACGAAGCCCGCGCTGCTGAGCGGCAAGCCGGCGGTGGACGCGGAGGCGGACGAGGCCTACAAGTACCTGATCATGCCTGTGCGGCTGAGCGGCTGAGCGATCCGAGTCCGCCAGCCGTCCACAGTGGCGCGAGGTCGGTGGACAACCTGCCCGCGCCGCAGACGGCAATCCACAGTGCCCCGAAGCCTGTGGATCAGCGACCCGTCGGGCGAACCCGCAGGTGAGGGCGTGCGTCTGAGCGCGTATGCCCACAGATGTGCGTGAGCGTCCGGGTTTAGGCTCGGACACAGGCACGGAAGTGCCGTAACGCCACGTCGCAAACCTAAGGAACAACTGATGGAGCTCGGTCTCGTCGGCCTCGGCAAGATGGGCGGCAACATGCGCGAGCGGATACGCCGCGCGGGCCACACCGTCGTCGGATACGACCGCAACCCGGACCTCGCCGATGTCCACAGCCTTGAAGAGCTTGTGGGCAAACTCCAGGGCCCGCGCGTCGTATGGGTGATGGTCCCGGCCGGTGGCCCGACGCAGTCGACCATCGACGAACTGGCCGAGCTGCTGGAGCCCGGTGACGTCGTCGTGGACGGCGGCAACTCCCGCTGGACGGACGACGAGAAGCACGCCGAGGAGCTGGCCGCCAAGGGCATAGGCTTCGTCGACTGCGGTGTCTCCGGGGGCGTGTGGGGCCTGGAGAACGGCTACGCGCTGATGTACGGCGGCACCGCGGAGAACGTGGCCAAGGTGCAGCCGGTCTTCGACGCCCTCAAGCCCAAGGGCGAACTCGGCGCGGTGCACGCCGGAAAGGTCGGCGCGGGCCACTTCGCGAAGATGGTCCACAACGGCATCGAGTACGCGATGATGCAGGCCTACGCCGAGGGCTGGGAGCTGCTCGAGAAGGTGGACTCCGTCACGGATGTGCGCGAGGTCTTCCGCTCCTGGCAGGAGGGCACCGTCATCCGCTCCTGGCTGCTGGACCTCGCGGTGAACGCCCTCGACCAGGACGAGCACCTGGACGAGCTGAAGGGTTATGCACAGGACTCCGGCGAGGGCCGCTGGACTGTGGAAGCCGCCATCGACAATGCCGTGCCGCTGCCCGCGATCACGGCCTCGCTCTTCGCGCGGTTCGCCTCGCGCCAGGAGGAATCGCCGCAGATGAAGATGATCGCCGCGCTGCGGAACCAGTTCGGCGGCCACGCGGTCGAGAAGAAGTAGTCCACAGGACCGCCCGTCGGTCCACAACGCTGGGGGAGGTCGGCGAACGACCATGCACGTCACGCATCTGTCGCTGGCCGACTTCCGCTCGTACGCCCGGGTCGAAGTCCCGCTCGACCCTGCCGTCACGGCCTTCGTCGGCCCGAACGGGCAGGGCAAGACGAACCTCGTCGAGGCCGTCGGCTATCTCGCCACGCTCGGCAGCCACCGCGTCGCCTCCGACGCGCCGCTCGTGCGGATGGGCGCCGACCGGGCGGTCATCCGGGCGCAGGTCCGGCAGGGCGAGCGGCAGCAGCTGGTCGAGCTGGAGCTGAACCCCGGCAAGGCCAACCGGGCCCGCATCAACAGGTCCTCGCAGGTCAGGCCTCGTGACGTGCTGGGAATCGTACGGACCGTGCTGTTCGCGCCGGAGGACCTCGCCCTGGTCAAGGGCGATCCCGGTGAGCGGCGCCGCTTCCTCGACGAGCTGATCACCGCGCGTGCCCCCCGCATGGCCGGCGTGCGCTCCGACTACGAGCGGGTGCTGAGGCAGCGCAACACCCTGTTGAAGAGCGCCGCGCTGGCCCGGCGGCACGGCGGCCGCTCCATGGACCTGTCCACTCTCGACGTATGGGATCAGCACCTCGCGCGCGCGGGTGCCGAACTGCTGGCGCAGCGGCTCGACCTGATCGCGGCGATCCAGCCGCTGGCCGACAAGGCGTACGAGCAGCTGGCGCCGGGCGGTGGCCCGGTCGCCCTGGAGTACAAGCCGTCGGCTCCCGGTGAGGGGCACACGCGTGAGGACCTCTTCGAGCAGCTGATGGCCGCGCTCGCCGAGGCGCGCAAGCAGGAGATCGAGCGGGGCGTGACGCTCGTGGGGCCGCATCGGGACGATCTGCTGCTCAAGCTCGGTCAGCTGCCCGCCAAGGGCTACGCC
The DNA here is from genome assembly GCF_040782645.1 of Streptomyces sp. HUAS ZL42. GTDB lineage: Bacteria > Actinomycetota > Actinomycetes > Streptomycetales > Streptomycetaceae > Streptomyces. The sequence continues at coordinate 4,886,743 of NZ_CP160403.1, read as the reverse complement.
TCCCACGGCGAGTCCTGGTCCTACGCGCTGGCGCTGCGCCTGGCCTCGTACGACCTGCTGCGGGCCGAGGGCAACGAGCCGGTGCTGATCCTCGACGACGTCTTCGCCGAGTTGGACACGCGCCGTCGCGAGCGGCTGGCCGAGCTGGTCGCTCCGGGTGAGCAGGTCCTGGTGACGGCCGCGGTCGACGACGACGTACCGCATGTGCTGACGGGGGCGCGGTACACCGTGTCCGACGGGACGGTGGAGCGCGCGTGACCACAGAGGAACCCACTTCGGACAAGACCCCCGAGCCTTCCGGCGTCGACCTGGCGCGCGTGGCGTTGCGCGCGGCGAAGGAAGCGGCACGCGCGCGTGGGGACGCGGCGCAGCAGAAGAAGCAGGCGCGGCGCGGAGGACTGCGCTCCGGCGCGCGTGCCGACGGTCGCGACCCCATGGCGCTCGGCGCCGCGATCAACCGGCTCCTGACCGAGCGCGGCTGGGAGGCGCCGGCCGCGGTGGGTGGGGTCATGGGCCGCTGGCCGCAGATCGTCGGCGAGGACGTGGCCAAGCACTGCGTGCCGGAGAGGTACGACGAGGACGAGCACGTGCTGGTCGTGCGCTGCGACTCCACGGCGTGGGCGACGAACCTGAGGCTGCTCGCCCCCGCGCTCGTCGCACGCCTCAACGAGGACCTGGGCCACGGCATGGTCAAGCAGATCAAGGTGCTGGGACCCGGTGGTCCCACCCGTCGCTACGGCCCCTTGCGTGCCCCTGGCAGCACTGGTCCCGGCGACACCTATGGGTGACGTACATCACGTCGAGACTCGTCTCATCGGGCCGGCGCGGGTCTCGTCGTACAACCGCACGCGGTTGCGAATCCGGACCTGACTCCCAAGTAGCCAAGGGTTGACAGCCGGAAGCGCTGAGTGCCGCTGTGAGCCTCTTGGAGCCCCGTTCCGTATATGGGGACCCGGCCGAGACCGGTTGAGGGCGCCACATGAGGACTCAGGTACCGGCAAACCCCCATCACTGTCGGCGCTACCGGTAGACTGGAAGCCAATCCCGCCCCAAACGTGGGGACCGCCCGGGAGAAGCTGAGCAACGCTGATCAAGGCTTACCAACGCAACATGCCGCAGCCGCTCCGGCAACCCGCCGACGAGCCTGGCTTGTGCTGTGCCAGAAAGGGCGCTTCGTGGCCGATTCCGGCAACCCCAACGAGAACATCCCGTCCACCGAGGCTCCGGCCGCAAACGCCGAGGCCTCAGTCACGGTGTCGTACGACGCCAGTGCCATCACCGTCCTCGAGGGTCTGGACGCGGTCCGCAAGCGACCCGGTATGTACATCGGCTCGACCGGTGAGCGCGGTCTGCACCACCTCGTGTACGAGGTGGTCGACAACTCGGTCGACGAGGCACTGGCCGGCCACGCGGACACCATCGATGTGACGATCCTGTCCGACGGCGGCGTGCGCGTCGTCGACAACGGCCGTGGCATCCCGGTCGGCATCGTCCCGTCCGAGGGCAAGCCGGCCGTCGAAGTCGTGCTGACCGTGCTGCACGCGGGCGGCAAGTTCGGCGGCGGCGGCTACGCGGTCTCCGGTGGTCTGCACGGCGTGGGTGTGTCCGTCGTGAACGCGCTGTCGTCGAAGGTCGCCGTCGAGGTCAAGACCGACGGTCACCGCTGGACGCAGGACTACAAGATGGGCGTCCCGACGGCTGCGCTGACCAAGAACGAGGCCACGGACGAGACGGGGACGTCGGTCACCTTCTGGGCCGACGGCGACATCTTCGAGACCACGGACTACTCCTTCGAGACGCTTTCGCGGCGCTTCCAGGAGATGGCGTTCCTCAACAAGGGTTTGACGATCAAACTCACCGACGAGCGCGAGTCGGCGAAGGCGACCGCCGGTGCGGACGAGGCGGGTGCGGACGAGAAGGACGAGGTCAAGACCGTCACGTACCACTACGAGGGCGGCATCGTCGACTTCGTGAAGTACCTCAACTCCCGCAAGGGGGACGTGGTGCACCCCACCGTCATCGACCTGGAGGCGGAGGACAGGGACAAGAGCCTGTCCCTCGAGGTCGCCATGCAGTGGAACAGCGGTTACAGCGAGGGCGTGTACTCCTTCGCCAACATCATCCACACGCACGAGGGCGGTACCCACGAAGAGGGCTTCCGCGCGGCGCTCACCAACCTGATCAACAAGTACGCGCGCGACAAGAAGCTGCTGCGCGAGAAGGACGACAACCTCACGGGTGACGACATCCGCGAGGGTCTGACGGCGATCATCTCGGTGAAGCTCAGCGAGCCGCAGTTCGAGGGCCAGACGAAGACCAAGCTGGGCAACACGGAGGCGAAGACCTTCGTGCAGAAGGCCGTCTACGAGCACCTCAACGACTGGCTGGACCGCAACCCGAACGAGGCCGCGGACATCGTGCGCAAGGGCATCCAGGCGGCCACCGCGCGCGTGGCGGCCCGCAAGGCGCGCGATCTGACCCGTCGCAAGGGTCTGCTGGAGTCGGCCTCGCTGCCGGGCAAGCTCTCCGACTGCCAGTCGAACGATCCCACCAAGTGCGAGATCTTCATCGTCGAGGGTGACTCCGCCGGCGGCTCGGCCAAGTCCGGCCGCAACCCGCAGTACCAGGCGATCCTTCCGATCCGGGGCAAGATCCTCAACGTCGAGAAGGCGCGGATCGACAAGATCCTGCAGAACCAGGAGATCCAGGCGCTGATCTCCGCCTTCGGCACGGGTGTGCACGAGGACTTCGACATCGAGAAGCTGCGCTATCACAAGATCATCCTGATGGCGGACGCCGACGTCGACGGCCAGCACATCAGCACCCTGCTGCTGACCTTCCTGTTCCGCTTCATGCGGCCGCTGGTCGAGGCCGGGCACGTGTACCTCTCCCGTCCCCCGCTCTACAAGCTCAAGTGGGGTCGGGACGACATCGAGTACGCGTACTCCGACCGCGAGCGCGACGCGCTGATCGAGATGGGCCGTCAGCGCGGCAAGCGGGTGCGCGAGGACTCGATCCAGCGCTTCAAGGGTCTCGGCGAGATGAACGCCGAGGAGCTGCGGGTCACGACGATGGACCAGGAGCACCGCGTCCTCGGCCAGGTCACCCTCGACGACGCGGCCCAGGCCGACGACCTGTTCTCGGTCCTGATGGGCGAGGACGTCGAAGCGCGCCGTGCCTTCATCCAGCGCAACGCCAAGGACGTCCGCTTCCTCGACATCTGAGTCGGTCTCAGCTGACCGCACCAGGAAGGATCCCCACCAGCAATGACCGACGAGAACACTCCCGTCACCCCTGAAGAGGGCGGCGACATCGCCATGCGCATCGAGCCCGTCGGGCTCGAGACGGAGATGCAGCGCTCGTACCTCGACTACGCCATGTCCGTCATCGTCTCGCGTGCGCTGCCGGACGTCCGGGACGGCCTCAAGCCCGTCCACCGCCGGGTGCTGTACGCGATGTACGACGGCGGCTACCGCCCCGAGCGCGGCTTCTACAAGTGCGCCCGCGTCGTCGGCGACGTCATGGGCAACTACCACCCCCACGGCGACTCCTCGATCTACGACGCGCTGGTCCGCCTCGCGCAGCCGTGGTCGATGCGCATGCCGCTCGTGGACTCCAACGGCAACTTCGGCTCCCCGGGCAACGACCCGGCGGCGGCCATGCGGTACACCGAGTGCAAGATGGCGCCGCTGTCGATGGAGATGGTGCGTGACATCGACGAGGAGACCGTCGACTTCACGGACAACTACGACGGCCGCTCCCAGGAGCCGACCGTCCTGCCCGCCCGCTTCCCGAACCTGCTGATCAACGGCTCGGCCGGTATCGCGGTCGGCATGGCGACCAACATCCCGTCGCACAACCTGCGCGAGGTCGCGGCCGGTGCCCAGTGGTACCTGGAGAACCCGGATGCCTCGCACGAGGAGCTCCTGGACGCGCTGATCGAGCGCATCAAGGGCCCCGACTTCCCGACCGGCGCGCTCGTCGTGGGCCGCAAGGGCATCGAGGAGGCGTACCGCACCGGTCGCGGCTCCATCACCATGCGCGCGGTCGTCGAGGTCGAGGAGATCCAGAACCGCCAGTGCCTGGTGGTGACGGAACTGCCGTACCAGGTGAACCCCGACAACCTCGCGCAGAAGATCGCCGACCTGGTGAAGGACGGCAAGATCGGCGGCATCGCGGACGTCCGCGACGAGACGTCGTCCCGCACGGGCCAGCGCCTGGTCATCGTCCTCAAGCGGGACGCGGTGGCCAAGGTCGTCCTGAACAACCTCTACAAGCACACCGACCTGCAGACGAACTTCGGCGCCAACATGCTGGCGCTGGTGGACGGTGTGCCCCGGACGCTCTCCCTCGACGCGTTCATCCGTCACTGGGTGACGCACCAGATCGAGGTCATCGTCCGCCGTACGCGTTTCCGGCTGCGCAAGGCCGAGGAGCGGGCGCACATTCTGCGCGGTCTGCTGAAGGCCCTGGACGCCATCGACGAGGTCATCGCGCTGATCCGGCGCAGTGAGACCGTCGAGATCGCACGCACGGGTCTGATGGGCCTCCTGGAGATCGACGAGATCCAGGCCAACGCCATCCTCGAGATGCAGCTGCGCCGACTGGCCGCCCTGGAGCGCCAGAAGATCGTCCAGGAGCACGACGAACTCCAGGCGAAGATCAACGAGTACAACGAGATCCTCGCCTCGCCGGTCCGCCAGCGCGGTATCGTGAGCGAGGAACTGGCCGCGATCGTCGAGAAGTACGGCGACGACCGCAAGACCATGCTGGTGCCCTACGACGGCGACATGTCCATCGAGGACCTCATCGCCGAAGAGGACATCGTGGTCACCGTCACGCGCGGTGGCTACGTCAAGCGCACAAAAACGGACGACTACAGGGCGCAGAAGCGCGGCGGCAAGGGCGTGCGCGGCACGAAGCTGAAGGAAGACGACATCGTCGACCACTTCTTCGTCTCGACGACGCACCACTGGCTGCTGTTCTTCACCAACAAGGGCCGCGTCTACCGTGCCAAGGCGTACGAACTTCCCGACGCCGGCCGTGACGCGCGGGGCCAGCACGTCGCCAACCTGCTGGCCTTCCAGCCGGACGAGGCGATCGCCGAGATCCTCGCGATCCGCGACTACGAGGCCGCGCCGTACCTGGTCCTGGCCACCAAGGGCGGCCTGGTCAAGAAGACGCCTCTCAAGGATTACGATTCGCCGCGTTCCGGTGGTGTCATCGCCATCAACCTCCGTGAGCGGGAGGACGGTTCCGACGACGAACTGATCGGAGCCGAGCTTGTTTCGGCCGACGACGATCTGCTTCTGATCAGCAAGAAGGCGCAGTCGATCAGGTTCACCGCCACAGACGATTCGCTGCGGCCGATGGGCCGTGCCACCTCGGGTGTCAAGGGCATGAGTTTCCGTGAGGGAGACGAGCTGCTCTCGATGAATGTTGTTCGACCCGGTACGTTCGTGTTCACTGCCACAGACGGTGGGTACGCGAAGCGGACCCGCGTCGACGAGTACCGCGTCCAGGGTCGCGGCGGCCTCGGCATCAAGGCCGCCAAGATCGTGGAGGACCGCGGTTCCCTCGTGGGCGCGTTGGTGGTCGAGGAGAACGACGAGATCCTCGCCATCACGCTGGGCGGCGGTGTGATTCGTACGCGAGTCAACGAGGTCAGGGAGACGGGCCGTGACACCATGGGCGTCCAACTGATCAACCTGGGCAAGCGCGATGCCGTGGTCGGCATCGCACGTAACGCCGAGGCGGGGCGGGAGGCGGAGGAGGTCGACGGCGACGAGGCCGTGGACGAGACCGCCGAAAACGCCACGCCCATCGGCACGGACGAGGGTGAGTCGCCCTCGGCCGAGTAGCACGAGGAGTGAGTCATCGTGAGCGGAGCCACGGGCGCCGGTTCGGTCGGCAGCTCGACCGGTACCTCTGCCGGTAAGCAATCGGACGACGGCGACCGTGGCTCCGCCACGCGTGCGGCTGACGCGCGTTCGACCGACGCGCGGGCGACGGATCCGCACACGACTCAGCTGCGCAAGTTCGACGCAGGCGCGAAGGATTCATCCTCGCCCGACACGCATGGATCCCAGGGGGGAACTGTGACGGACACCCGAGGTCCGCAGACCCAGCAGTACGCGGCTGGGGCGGGCCCGGCCGCTGCGGGCGCCCAGGCGCAGCCGCCGGCCCAGCCGACGGCACCACCGCAGGGGGCCGCACAGCAGCCGGCCTCGCCGCTGCCCGGGGAACGGCAGCCGCAGCAGGCCGCGGGGCCCTACCACCCGCCGCAGGCCTACCCGACGCAGGCGCCGGCGGAGGCCGTACGCCGTCCCCGCACGGGCGCGCGCACCATGCCCCGCACCCGCAAGGCACGTCTGCGGGTGGCCAAGGCCGACCCGTGGTCGGTGATGAAGGTCAGCTTCCTGCTCTCCATCGCGCTGGGTATCTGCACGATCGTCGCGTCGGCCGTGCTGTGGATGGTCATGGACGCGATGGGGGTCTTCTCCACGGTCGGCGGCACGATCTCCGAGGCGACCGGCTCGAACGAGTCGAACGGCTTCGACCTGCAGTCCTTCCTGTCCCTGCCCCACGTCCTCATGTTCACGTCGATCATCGCGGTCATCGACGTCGTCCTCGCGACGGCGCTTGCGACCCTCGGCGCGTTCATCTACAACCTCTCCGCGGGTTTCGTGGGCGGCATCGAGCTGACGCTGGCCGAGGACGAGTGACCGTTGCCGTTCAGGGACGCTTTCAATTTTCCCCTGACGGTCCCCCGACAACCGATTTTGGGACTGCCCACCTCGTGCGCTAATCTTCAGGAGTCAGCGCGCGGGACATACACCGCAGAGCGCGGCGGGGCTATAGCTCAGTTGGTTAGAGCGCATCCCTGATAAGGATGAGGCCACAGGTTCAAATCCTGTTAGCCCCACCAGCACGAAGGCCCCCGGTCCGGCAGGATCGGGGGCCTTCGGCGTTGCGGGCGCGGTGGAGCTGATTGCTCACCTGTGCCGGCGTTTCTCCTGGACGTCGAAGGCCCGGCCACTCGTCGGAGTGGCCGGGCCTTCGGCTGTGCCGTGCTGTACGCAAGTTCGCCGGTTACGTCATGGGGCGGGGCAGGGCACGTGATGTGCGGTGGGGGCGGCGTTGTCAGCGTCGGAGGGGGGTCGCGGGCTCGGCCGGTGTGGCGGGGGCGCAGGAGGCCTCAGTGAGCGTCGCCGGTTCTGCGTCCGTGAGGGGGCGGTGGCGGCAGTTGGGGGACTTGCCGTGGGCCTCGGCGCGGATGCGCTGCTTCATCGTGGGCGGTAGGGACCAGGCCCAGGGCGACACCGACGGCGCGGTCAGGAGGGCGATGCCCTCGCTGCTGTTGCGGCTCGCCTCGGTCTGCGCTACCGCCGTGGCGGCGGTCGTGGTGACGAGTCCGAGCGCCGTGCAGAGCGCGAAGAAGGCGCTGACGATGATGGTCCACAGCTTCATGACCTGGTTCTTGGTCATGGCCCCTCACTTTCGGGTCCGGTCGATTTGCGTACTTTCCTCATGATGTGTATGGGGGCCGCGAAGTGGTGGACCTACGCCCGTGGCGCGTCGATCTTCAGATCAACACCACACGGATGGGTGCAAGAGGAGTCAGAAGTGGAGGAGAGTGGAGGAAGGCGAGCAAAGTCGCCGCCCGTGGGGGGTGTGATCACTCTCTGATCGGAGCGGAGCGATCCGCTTCTACTGCGCTGTTCCGGACAGGAGTTGGGGACGGCCGCAGGTCACCGATCGATATCGGTCGGTGTGTATAGTCGGGCGCCAGAGGTCCCCTACGTCAAGGAAAGACGAGGTCGCGCGGTGAAGAAGCTTCTCCTGGTCGCACTGGCCGCCATCGGCGGGCTCCTCGTGTACCGCCAGATCCAGGCGGATCGCGCCGAGCAGGATCTGTGGACGGAGGCGACTGACTCCGTGCCCACGGGTTCGTGAGTACCGACACCGGATATTGAACCGACCCCGGCCGCCCACGCGGTCGGGGTTTCGCGTTCCCGGGCTCGGTGGGGCGCGGTGCCACCGAGCCGGGTGTTTCGGACGGCTCGTTCGGATGCACGGACGACAAGCCGCCCGGCGGGGCAGGATGGGCCACGGTCCGGTCAGTTCGGGGCGGGACGGGGCGAAGGCGAGGGGTGGCGCGTGATGGGGCGGCGTACGACGTGGTGGCGCTCGGGGGGACGACGTGATCGTCCGTCGGGCCGCGTGTCGCTCCGCCTGCCGCGTCGCCTGTCCGCTCTCCTGCCGGGCCGTACCTCGTCGCACGCGCGCGTGGCCGTCGCCGGCGCGGTGCTGTGTGCGACAGGGGCATTACACGTCCTGCCCGCGCATCCGGCCTCCGCCGCGCATCCGGCCTCCACCGCGCAGGCGGCCTCGACGGTGGCGGCGTCCGACGCCGGAACGCCCGGCTCGTACGCCTTCGCCGACGACGCCAAGTCCGTCCGGGCAGCGACGAGCACCACCGACGCCGAACTGCTCGAGCCCGGGACGACGTACCGGAGCACCCTCCCCGACCAGGCGGAGGTCTACTACCGCCTCGAACTCGACGCCACGTCGAACGCCTACTTCTCCGCCACCGCCGTCCCCCGCCCCGGCGCCACGGTCTCCGCGAGCGACGGGATCAGGGTCTCCGTGCAGGACGGCGACAGCCGCACCTGCTCCGTCGAGACCACGACCTTCGGCGCCGCCCGCAGCCCGCGCCCCATCACGGCATGGGGTGCGCGCGATGCCGGGCGCCGCAGGAACTCCTGCCAGGAGGCCGGCACGTACTACGTGGTCGTCGAGCGCGTCGGTACGGCGGGTTCCTCGGCCTCCTCGTCGTCCTCACCGGACGCCTGGGACCTCGAACTCCTGCCCGTCCTGGAACCGCCCCTGCGGAAGGCCGCAGCTACGAACGCGCCCGAGGTCTGGGACTCCTCCTCGCCCGCGCCCCTTACCGGCGACCCCGTGGACCGCGCAGGCGGCGCGGGCTTCGCCACGGCGACCCCCGTCGGCCAGGGCGTGTGGCGCGCCGACATCACGCCCGGACAGACGCTCTTCTACAAGGTGCCCGTCGGCTGGGGCCGGCAGCTGTACGCCACCGCCGACCTGGGCAGCACAGGCCAGGGAAGCGGCTATGTGGTCCACGCCCTGGACCTCGCCCTGTACAACCCCGTGCGCGCCGACGTCGACGACGCGAACATCAACTACAACGGCAGTCAGAGATCCGCCTCACTGGCCCCCCTGCCACCGGTCGCCTACGTCAACCGCTACAGCACCACCGACTCCGTGAACGGTATGCGGTTCGCGGGTTCGTACTACCTCGCCGTGCACCTTTCCGCGCAGATGGCCGACCGCTTCGGCGACGGACCGTTCGGGCTGATGCTGCGCGTGCGGGTCGGCGGAGTGGGGGAGTCCGGGCCCGGATACGCCGGGCAGCCCGTGCCTCGGGACGTCTTCGAGGTCACCGAGGGTGACCGGGAGGCCGTGGCCGAGGGCGCAGCCGCGCGCGGCGACACGGCGATGACGGTGACCGCCGTGGGCGGAATCGGCGCCGGCACCGTGCTGCTGGCGGTGCTCGGCGTATGGACGGTCACGGCTCGGCGCAGGGCTTCGGCCTGACAGCTCGGCGCGACGCCTCGGCTCGGACTCAGATACGGGCGAGCGCCCAGAAACCCACGGCGTAGCAGGCCAGCGCCAGAAGCAGGAGCGGGATCGCCACCTTGGCGGGCGGGCCGGGACGGCGGCGCGCCCGGGAGCGGTCGGCGCGGTGCGAAATTGCCGACGCAGAAGGCGGAACCTGCGGGACCTGAGCGGTGTACGAAGCAGTAGAGGCATCGTCGCGATGCCTGTGGGCGGGCAGTGCGTAGGTGAGGTCGTAGGGGGAGACGTGGGGACGAGCCTGAGGTGGGTCCGGTACCTGAGCCGGTGCGGGGTGTGGTTTCGCGGCCTGGGCCTCGGTCTGCGGGCCGGGGGCGGGGGCCTGCGGGAAGGAGGTGACGGTGGCCGACGGAGGCGGCAGGTGGAAGCTGCCGGTGTCCGACATGGTGGAGGGCTGCGGAGGGGCGGGCGGCTGCGGCAGCCACCCCCCGCTCTGACGCGGATCGTCCGGCACGCCGCCGGTGGCCTGCCGATGGCCGGCAGCCGGTACGACGCCTGCGCCCGCGTCGGATCGTACGGATCCGGTGCCGGAGTAAGGCGTCGGCGTGGAGCCCGAGTTGGAGTAGGGCGGCGTGGGGCCGGTGCCGGAATGGGATGGCGGCGTGGAGCCTGTGCCGAAGAGGGGCGAGTGTACGGAACCGGTGCCGGGCCATGGCGACGGAGCGTCACCCCCGTCGGGGCGGCTCTCCGGGCGGGTGGCAGTCGTTCCCGTCCGTACGCCCGGCGCCGGTTTGAGAGGCCCCTCGGGGCCGAACCCCGCCGGGAGCGGGCCGAGTTGGTCGAAGATCTCGATCAGCTCGTCGTCGGGACCGGGCTCGGGCAGAAGCTCCGCGGCGGAGCCGAGGGCCTTGCGTGCCCCCGTGGCCGTGCGGAAGCGGGCCTGCGGATCGGGCTGCAGCAGCATGGCCACGACCTGCCAGAGCGGGTCGGGAATGCCCTTGGGCGCACCGGGTGTGCCGTGCTCCGCGAAGTACTGGACGAGCGCCTTGGCGTCCGGCTTGGCGCCCTCCAGCAGATACAGCGCGACCAGGCCGACGGCGAACAGATCGGCGGGGAAGTCCGGCTCCGCGCCCATCATCTGCTCGGGCGCGAGGTAACCGGGCGTTCCCACCACGAGGTTGGTCTCGGTCAGCCGCGGCTCGCCCAGCCGCATCGCGATGCCGAAGTCGGACAGCCGCAGCCGCGGCCGGCCCGTCCCGGTGGCCTCCAGCAGCAGGTTGGCGGGCTTGATGTCACGGTGCACGACGCCCTCCGCGTGCACCGCGGAGAGTCCGGCGAGGAGCTGGTCGAGCAGAGTGCAGACGAACGCGGGCGGAAGGGGCCCGTAGTCGCCGACCAGGTGGACCAGCGAGCCACCGGCGACCAGATCCATGGTGAACAGGACCTTGTCGTCGTCGGCCGCCCAGCTGGCGGGGGCGAGTACATGAGGGTGGTCGATGCGCAGCGCCTGTTCCCGGACGAAGCGCAGAAGCGAGTGGGCGTCGCTCTGCTGCAGGACCTTGGCGGCGACATAGCGGCGGCGGCGGTGGTCCCAGGCGCGCCAGACGGCGCCGACTCCGCCGCGTCCGATCGGGTCGGCCAGTTCGTACCGGCCGGCGAACACCTCACCCATGGCTGCGCGTTGCTCCTCCCCCTTGGGTTACCCCCTTGCTTCCCCCTCGTAGAGCGATACGACCCCTTTCCCGCCCCCCTTCGTCAAGGACGGACCCTTCGGCGGTCACCGAGCCGCCGAAGACCCTCCTGCCGGGGACACGCCCCCGAGCCCTTACTGCCGGAGACAAGCCCCGGTGCCCCCCTTCCCCTCGGCGGGGGACGCGACCCCCTCGCGACCCCCGCGATGACTGATACGAGCTGGTGGATGAGTGATACGACCCTGCTCGCGTCCTCCTCGGCTGTCGGCCCGGCTGCCGAACCCCCTTCGGTCGCCGGGCCGGGGGATCAGCTCTGGTGGGACTGGTAGTGCGCGACGGCGTCGGAGGTGCGGCCGGCGCCGTACACCCGCAGGAACTCCGCCAGTTCGGGGTGGGACGGCGCGAGAGTGTCCGCCGCCTCGATGATGTCGCCGGCAGCGGCCACCGAGCGCAGCAGCGACTGGATCTCGCGGACCACCCGCTTGACCGTGGGCGCCCCCGAACTGCTCGTCGTCTGAGTGGTGTTGCTGAGCACCGAGCCCCCCTGCGACTTCTTGATCTCGTCCATGCGCTCGGTCGCCTCGGCCGCGCTGACGCTGCCGTCCGCGACCTGCGCCGAGAGCTCCTGCAGCAGCTGCACCCGCTGCACCACGGCCGGATTGCCGATCTTCGCCCGCTGACCGCTCATCAGCTGGGACAGCATCGGTGCGGACAGTCCCAGCACCCCCGCGAGACGAGCCTGGTTGAGACCAAGATCGTCGATGAGCTTACGGAAGAGCGCCCCCAGCGGCTCCCCGTACCAGTTCCGCTGCAGTTCCCGCGCTCTTGCGGTCGCTTCCTGCTGTGCGGCGTCCATTGCGTCTCCCCATCGCTTCCCCAAAAAACCGCGGTTCGCGGTAGCGAACCACGCCGAGCATCTTACGGAGAGTGGTCGTTCGCGGGGACCCCCAATCTTTTTGCGGGATACGGGGGGTGACCCGGTACTCTGGTCTGCGGCGCCCACCGGTGAGGGATCTCTCCGGCCGGACGTCTCTCTTCCCGGGGCCTTAGCTCAGTTGGTAGAGCGCTGTCTTTGCATGGCAGATGTCAGGGGTTCGACTCCCCTAGGCTCCACATCAGAAGGACCCCTCTGACCTGGGTAAACAGGTCAGAGGGGTCCTTCTCTTCGTGGTCGGGAAGGGCCGGTCAGTCGCGGTCCTCGCGCTTAGCCGCGTCCTCCTCGGCCTCCTTCGCCTGCACCTCGGGGTCGAGTACGGACTCGCCGCTGCCGTCGACCGAGGTCAGCCGGCCGGACTCGGGCACTTCTGTCGCGGCGGGGGGCTCGACCAGCCAGTCCGGGTTGGCCTGCTTGTCCCACCACTTCCAGGCGGCGAAAGCGCCGCCCGCGAGGGCGCCGAGCACCGCCAGCGTCTTCGCGACCCGGCCGGCCCTGGCCCGGCGGGCGTGCTTGCGGGCCAGTTTCTCGATCTCCTTGGGCGTCACCTGGCCGCGCAGAGCGGCCAGCGCGGCGGCACCTCGAGCCGCGGCCTCGTCCCTGACGGGTCCGGCCGCGGCCACCGCCTGCTCGATCCTCGGCCGCGAGTACTCGGCCGCCTGCCGGGCGGCCTTGCGGGTGCGCACGGCCGCCTCGTGCGCTGCCTGGTCGACCTTCGGCGGCACATGCGTCCGCGCCTGTTCCAGACGCGGCACGACAAGGACGCCGTACTGGGCGCGGGCCTGCTCTGCGGCCTGCGACACCTTGGGCGCGAGTCGTACGCGTGCCTCGTGCGCGTAGTGCGCGGCCCTGTCCTTGGCCGTGTCGGCGTAGGGCGCCACCACTTCCGCGGCGTGCAGCACGCTGTCCTTCGCCGAGCCGGTCGCGGCGCGCACGCTGTCGATGCGGGTCACGGGATCCTCCTCCTCGGTGGCGTACGGTATTTCGACTTTCCACGCTTTTACGGATCATGCCTGTCAACGAGCCCGGTGGCATGCGAGGACGGGCATCCGGGTCATGAGACCCGACTCACGGCCATCTCCGATCAAGAGCCGTTCATGAACCGATCACGCGCAATAGGGTGAATGCGGGGCAACAGGAGCTTGTCGTCGACAATGCCACGGATCGTCGCTCCGCGCCCGCGCCGCGGCAGTACTCGTCCCGTTTCTCCGCTCATAAGCGGTCGTCGGGCGACGCACGGCGTGGACCGTGCGAGGATCGGAGCGTCACAGGAAGACAACGGAAGGCAGATCGTGGCCGAGCAGCTCTACGCCACCCTGAAGACCAACCATGGCGACATCGAGGTCCGGCTGTTCCCGGACCACGCCCCGAAGACGGTCAAGAACTTCGTCGACCTCGCCACGGGCCAGCGCGAGTGGACCAACCCCGCCACCGGCGAGCGTTCCACGGCAAAGCTCTACGACGGTACGGTCTTCCACCGGGTGATTAGCGGATTCATGATTCAGGGCGGCGACCCCCTGGGCAACGGCACCGGTGGTCCCGGCTACCAGTTCGAGGACGAGTTCCACCCGGACCTGCGCTTCGACAAGCCGTACCTGCTGGCCATGGCCAACGCCGGCCCGGGCACCAACGGCTCGCAGTTCTTCATCACCGTCTCCCCGACGGCCTGGCTGAACCGCAAGCACAGCATCTTCGGCGAGGTCACCGACGCGGCGAGCCAGAAGGTCATCGACGCCATCGCGGAGACCCGGACCAACCCGCGCACCGACCGCCCGCTCAACGACGTGGTCATCGAGTCGGTCGTCGTCGAGAAGCGCTAGGACAGGCCCTGGGACGCCAGGACCCCTGCTCCGGACGCCGGAATTTCCCGGCAGGGAACCTATTGCCCCGCTCGTCCGTAAGGATGGGCGGGGCATCGCATTGCACACGACGACCTAGGGGATCTCATGGACCAGGCTCCCGGCAGTCAGCAGGACGCCCAGAGCAGCCTGCCCGTGTGCTATCGCCACCCCGACCGTGAGAGCGGCGTCCGCTGCACGCGCTGCGAGCGTCCCATCTGCCCCGAGTGCATGGTCAGCGCCTCCGTCGGCTTCCAGTGCCCGGAGTGCGTCCGCACCGGCTCCGGCACGGGACACCCACCCGCGGCCGCACAGCCGCGCACCCTCGCCGGCGGCACCGTCAGCGCCGACCCCCGTCTCGTCACCAAGGTCCTGATCGGCGTCTGTCTGGCCGTCTTCCTCGTCCAGCTGTCGGTGGGCGACCGCTTCACCGACAGCTTCGACCTCATCGGACGGGCCTATGTCCCGCTGCTCGGCGATGTCGAGGGCGTCGCGGAGGGACAGTGGTACCGGCTGCTGACGTCGATGTTCCTGCACGGCAGCTACATCCACATCCTGTTCAACATGCTCAGCCTGTGGTGGATCGGCGGCCCCCTGGAGGCCGCCCTCGGCCGCGCTCGCTACATCGCGCTCTACGTCGTCTCCGGCCTCGCGGGCAGTGCGCTGACGTACCTTCTCGCCGCCGCCAACCAGCCCTCGCTCGGGGCGTCCGGCGCCATCTTCGGCCTCTTCGGTGCGATGGCCGTCCTCATGCGCCGGCAGCGATACGACATGCGACCGATGATCGCGCTGCTGGTGATCAACCTGATCTTCACGTTCAGCCCGGGCTTCAACATCGCCTGGCAGGCCCATATCGGCGGCCTGGTGGCCGGCGTCGCCGTCGGTTACGGCATGGTCCACGCCCCGCGCGGGCGCCGCCTCCTCGTCCAGTACGGCACATGTGCCCTGGTCCTGACCCTGGTCGTGGGCATGACCCTGCTGAGGACCACACAGCTCACCTAGCGCTCACCTGGCGCGTGTTGTCCACAGCGTGTGGCGGATCTTGTGCATACGGTGCGGGAACAACTGTGCCCCCTGTCACCGGCCCGCGTTTGCGCAGGTCAGACAGGGGGCGAACAGGTTTTCGGTCGCCGGTAGTTCCGTCACACCGGCGTCAACACTCAGCGGGTTATCCACAGATCGTCTTTCTTTTCCCCATGTGGAAAACACCTGTGGATAACTCACTGGATAGCCCTGGGCAGAGCTGTGTTCACTGCCTGGTGGCCGCTACTTCCACTGCGTGGAGACACCGAATCCGGCCGCGATGAAGCCGAAGCCGACCACGATGTTCCAGTTGTCGAGCTTGTCGATGGGCAGCGAGCCGTCAGTGACGTAGAACACGACGATCCAGGCGAGCCCGATGACGAACATGGCCAGCATGACGGGCGCGACCCAGGCGCGGCTGTGCAGCTTGATGTTGGTCGCCTGCTTCGCCGGCGGCGGCGTGTAGTCGGCCTTCTTGCGGATACGTGACTTCGGCACGAGGGTCTCTCCTGTCGATGCGCTGCGTGGCCGCGCAGGGAACTGGGTCGGGCTCGGGGCAGCGTACAAGGGGACACTTAGTGCTCCCCCGGGCGTCCGTTAGCGTAGTGCTTCCGCGGCGCCGAAGGAGATAAGGGTACGTTGAGCAATTCTGCCGACTCCCCCGGGACGGGATCCAGTCCTGCCCGGGATCGCCGTTTCCGGCCCGTGCGGGTGCTCACGGTGGGCGTCTTCGCTCTCGCCGGGCTCATTTTCTTCACCAGTTTCAACACGGCCAAGGGCACCAATATCCGTACGGACGCGTCCCTTCTCAAGCTTTCCGACCTCATTCAGGAACGCAGCCGCAAGAACGGCGAACTGGACGAGGCCAACGCCGCCCTGCGCGACGACGTCGACGCGCTGGCCGAGGGCGACGACGGCAGTACGTCGGCCGAGGACGAGAAGCTGGCGCGGCTGGAGAAGAGCGCGGGCACACAGAAGCTCTCGGGCAAGGCGATCACGGTGACCCTCAACGACGCCCCGCCGAACGCGACCGCCAAGCTACCCGGCTACCCCGAGCCACAGCCCGACTACCTGGTCATCCACCAGCAGGACCTGCAGGCCGTGGTGAACGCGCTGTGGCAGGGCGGTGCCAAGGGCATCAAGGTGATGGACCAGCGGCTGATCTCCACCAGCGCGGTGCGCTGCGTCGGCAACACGCTGATCCTGCAGGGCCGCGTCTACTCGCCGCCCTACAGGATCACGGCGGTCGGCGACCCGGAGAAGCTGGAGAAGGCTCTCTCGGACTCGCCGGCGATCCAGAACTACATGGTGTACGTGAATGTCTACGGGCTCGGCTGGAAAGTCACCGAGGACGGGACGGTGACTCTGCCCGGCTACTCGGGCACAGTGGATCTGCACTACGCGAAGCCCGTGGAGTAGCGGTCCCGCCGTAGTGGTTCTTCGACGAGTGCTTTCAGGAGCCGCCGGTGCGCGTGATCGTCAGGACCGTCAGCGAACTGTGCATCACCGTCGGCGCCGTCATCGTCCTCTTCGTGGTCTACGTGCTGTTCTGGACCGGCGTGAAGGCGGACCACGTCATGGACGACCAGATCGACCAGTTACAGGACCAGTGGTCGAAGGGGACCGTGCAGCCGGCGCCGTCGGCCGGTGCCCCGGGCACCACCGCGAGCCCCGAGAGGCCGGCTCCGTACAGTAGCGGCAGGCCCTTCGCGATCATGTACATCCCGCGTCTTGGTTTCACGTGGAACAAGCCCGTCCTCGAGGGCACCGCCACCGACACGCTGAAGAAGGGGCTGGGCCACTACGCGAACACGGCGCAGCTGGGCCAGAGCGGCAACTTCTCGGTCGCCGGGCACCGGCGCACCTACGGTGATCCGTTCAAGGACTTCCCCAGGCTGCGGCGGGGGGACGCGGTCGTATTGACGGACGGCACGACCTGGTTCACGTATCGGATCGACAAAGGGCCCTACAAAACCGTGCCCACGGACGTTGAGGTGATCGACCCTGTGCCACGTAAGTCGGGGTACACGCGTACAGGCCGTTATCTGACACTGACCACGTGCGATCCGGAGTGGGGGCACAGCCACCGGCTGATCGTCTGGGCGCATCTGGACTCCACACAGCCCGTGGAGGCAGGTAAACCCGAGGCGCTGCGCCGTTAGTCTGGTGCGGTACGGCGTGTGTCCGGTGCCGTGGTTCTAAGAAAGGGACGGCATGTACGGCTGGATCTGGCGGCATCTGCCGGGAAACGTGTGGGTGAAGGCGTCGATCTCACTCGTGCTGGTCGTGGCCGCGGTCTACGTCCTGTTCCAGTACGTCTTCCCGTGGGCCGAACCGCTGCTTCCCTTCAACGATGTGACGGTGGACAACCAGTGAGCGCGCGCATCCTCGTCGTCGACAACTACGACAGCTTCGTCTTCAACCTGGTCCAGTACCTGTACCAGCTGGGCGCCGAGTGCGAGGTGCTGCGCAACGACGAGGTGTCGACGGCGCACGCTCAGGACGGTTTCGCCGGCGTGCTGCTGTCGCCGGGTCCGGGCACACCGGAGGAGGCCGGGGTCTGCATCGAGATGGTGCGGCACTGCGCGACGACCGGGGTGCCGGTGTTCGGGGTCTGCCTGGGCATGCAGTCGATGCAGGTGGCGTACGGCGGTGTGGTGGACCGGGCGCCGGAGCTGCTGCACGGCAAGACCTCGCTGGTCGAGCACGAGGGCAGGGGCGTCTTCGCCGGGCTGCCCTCTCCCTTCACGGCCACCCGCTACCACTCCCTGGCGGCCGAGCCGGCGACCGTGCCGGCCGAGCTGGAGGTCACGGCCCGCACGCACGACGGCATCATCATGGGCCTCAGGCACCGTGAACTGCCGGTCGAGGGCGTGCAGTTCCACCCCGAGTCGGTGCTCACCGAGCACGGGCACCGGATGCTGGCCAACTGGCTGGTGGAGTGCGGCGACGAGGGTGCGGTGGCGAGGTCGGCGGGGTTGGCCCCGGTGGTGGGCAGGGCCACGGCGTGACAGCGCTGCGCCCCGAGCGCGAGTCCGGTGCCTCGTACGACGACCAGGCGTACGGGGCTTCCGGTGCTTTCGGGGAGTCGTACGGCGACGGCGTGCCGTACGAGTCGTACGAGTCGTACGAGTCCTACGACGCCTCACCGCCGTACCGGCCGACCCCCATCGACGAGGAGACGGTGGCGCTTCGGCTGCCCGAGCCGCCGGAGCGGATGGCCGGGGGCGGGGCTGCGTCCCCTTCTGCGGCCTCATCTGCATCTTCCGCCACTGGAACCCCACCCGGTGGACGTGCGGCCCGCAGAAAGGCCGCCAAGCGCCGCCACGGGCGTCATGGCGGCGCGCCGAAGGAGGAGCCCGCCGGATCCGCGGAATCCTCCGCTCAGGCTCCCCTCTCGCGTGTCGAGGCCCGGCGGCAGGCGCGGGCCCGTAAGCCGGGCGCGGCCGTCGTGGCGAGCCGGGCGATCGGCGAGGTGTTCATCACGACCGGCGTGCTGATGCTGCTGTTCGTCACCTACCAGCTGTGGTGGACGAACGTGCGCGCGCACGCGCAGGCCGGCAGCGTGGAGAACAAGCTCCAGGACGACTGGGCGAACGGCAAGCGCGCACCGGGGGTCTTCGAGCCGGGGCAGGGCTTCGCCATCCTGCACATCCCCAAGCTGGACGTGGTCGTGCCGATCGCGGAGGGCGTCAGCAACAAGAAGGTCCTCGACAAGGGCATGGTCGGGCACTACGGCGAGGGCGCGCTGAAGACGGCGATGCCCGAGGCCAAGACCGGCAACTTCGGGCTGGCGGGCCACCGCAACACGCACGGTGAGCCGTTCCGGTACATCAACAAGCTGCAGACGGGCGACGCGATCGTCGTCGAGACGCAGGACAAGTACTACGTGTACAAAATGATGTCGATGCTGCCGGTGACGCCGCCGAGCAACACGAGCGTCCTCGATCCCGTCCCACCGGGCTCAGGTTTCACCGGTCCGGGCCGCTACATCACTCTTACGACGTGCACGCCGGAGTTCACCAGCAAGTACCGGTTGATCGTCTGGGGCAAGATGGTCGAGGAACGGCCGCGCAGCAAGGGGAAGCCGGATGCGCTCGTCGAGTAAGGGCAGATGAACAGTGTCAGCGACCACCGACGGCACCGCAGAGCACATCGACGCGTCCGCGTCCCCGCCCCCGCCGCGGCGCCGGGGCGGGGGGCTCGCGACGGCAGTCAGCGTCTTCGGTGAACTCCTCATCACGGCGGGCCTGGTACTCGGCCTGTTCGTCGTCTACTCACTCTGGTGGACGAACGTCATCGCCGACCGTGAGGCGAACAAGCAGAGCGACCGGGTCCGCGACGGCTGGGCCCAGGAGGACACCGGCCCGGGCGCGCTGGACACCAAGAACGGCATCGGCTTCCTCCATGTCCCCGCGATGAACAACGGCGAGGTCCTGGTCGAGAAGGGCACGGAGACGGAGATCCTGAACGACGGGGTCGCCGGCTACTACATGGACCCGGTCGAGGCGACACTCCCGATGTCGGGCAAGAACGGCAACTTCACCCTGGCCGCGCACCGCGACGGCCACGGCGCGAAGTTCCACAACATCGACAAGCTGAAGAAGGGCGACCCGATCGTCTTCGAGACGAGGGACAACTGGTACGTCTACAAGGTCTACGCGATCCTCCCGGAGACCTCGAAGTACAACGTCGACGTACTGAGCGCCGTCCCGGAGGAGTCCGGCAAGAAGAAGGCGGGCCGCTACATCACCCTCACGACGTGCACGCCGGTCTACACGAGCCGCTACCGCTACATCGTGTGGGGCGAGCTGGAGCGCGTGCAGAGGGTGGACAGCAAGCGGACGCCGCCGAGGGAACTGCGCTGACCGCAGCCGCTTCACGACCGAGCCCGGCCCCCTTTCGAGGGGCCGGGGCTCTTGTCGTGAGCGGGGCGGGTCACTCCTGCGTGCGTGCGGGCCGCCGTCGGGTCAGCCGAAGACGCCGCCGTTGTTGTTGCCTCCGTTGTCGCCGCCGAAACTGACCGTCGTGAGCGTGATCGTGGTGCTGTTCGGGTCGGCCTGGGTACCGCCGCCGGGATCCTGATTGCTCACGAGGGCGTTGTCGTCCTGCGAGCTACCGTTCGCGAACTGGATGTTGTTGAAGCCGTTCTGCTTCAGGATCTGCCTGGCGTTCTTCACCGTCTGGCCGACGACGCTCGGGACCTGGGCCTGGTTCTGGGCCTGCCGGCCGATCTGGATCTGGACCGTGGAGCCCTTGTCGAGCTGGCTGTTCGCCTGCGGGGTGGTCGAGACGACCTTGCCGACCAGGTTCGGGTCCTGGGTGTCGACCTCGACGCAGTTGCCGTTCAGGTTGTTGGCCTGCATCTGCGCCTTGGCCTCGTCACAGGACTTGCCGACGACATCGGGGACCGTGGACTTCGCCTCGGCCTTGGCGACGGTGAGGGTGATGGTGGAGCCCTTCTCGACCTCCTCGCCGAGGGCCGGATCCTGCTCCAGGACGGTTCCGGGTTCTTCCCCGGACTCCTTTTCCTTCGTCTTGACGACGAACTGGTACTTGTCGCCCTCCAGGGTCGCCTTGGCGTCCTCGAGGCTGTCGCCCACGACGCTCGGCACCGCGACCTTCGGTGCCCCGGTGGACACCGTCAGCGTGACGGTGGAGCCCTTCTCGACCTCGGTGCCCAACTTCGGGTCCTGATCGCAGACGTTGCCCTTCGGCTGGTCCTCGCAGGCCTTCTGTGTGGTGGTGACCTGCAGCTCTGCGTTGACGGCCAGCTTCTTGGCGTCGTCGAGGGTCTGTCCCACGAAGTTCGGGACCGCGACCTTGTCGTTGCCGACCCCGCCCCCGCCGAACGCCCACTTCCCGATCAGGATCGCGCCCACGAGCACCAGGACCGCGGCCACCACCAGCAGGATCGTCGAGGTGTTCGACTTCTTCTGGCGGCGTCGGTCGGGCCGGTCGTCGTAGCCGTAGCCGCCGTCGTCCGGGTTCATGGGCGGCAGCATCGTCGTGGCACCCGCGCCCGGGTCGGCGCGCAGGGCCGTCGTCGGCTGGTCGTCCGGGTAGCCGCCGTAGCCCACGGAGCCCATCGCAGCCGTCGCCGCGACCGGCTGGCCGTCGAGGCAGGCCTCGATGTCGACGCGCATCTCGTCGGCGGACTGGTAGCGGTAGTTCGGGTCCTTGACCAGCGCCTTCAGGACGATGGCGTCCATCTCCGGCGTGATCTCGGGGTCGAAGACGCTCGGGGACTGCGGTTCCTCCCGTACGTGCTGGTAGGCCACCGCGACCGGGGAGTCGCCCACGAAGGGCGGGCGGACGGTCAGGAGCTCGTACAGCAGGCAGCCCGTCGAGTACAGGTCGGAGCGGGCATCCACCTGCTCGCCCTTGGCCTGCTCGGGCGAGAGGTACTGGGCGGTGCCGATGACCGCGGACGTCTGCGTCATCGTCATGCCGGAGTCGCCCATCGCACGGGCGATGCCGAAGTCCATCACCTTGACCTGGCCGTTGCGCGTCAGCATGACGTTTGCCGGCTTGATGTCGCGGTGCACGATGCCGTTGCGGTGCGAGTACTCCAGGGCCTGGAGGATGCCGATGGTCATCTCCATGGCGCGCTCCGGCAGCAGCTTGCGGCCGCTGTGAAGGAGCTCACGGAGCGTGGAGCCGTCGACGTACTCCATGACGATGTACGGGATCGAGACCCCGTCGATGTAGTCCTCGCCCGTGTCGTAGACCGCGACGATCGCGGGATGGTTGAGCGAGGCGGCCGACTGGGCCTCCCGGCGGAACCGGGCCTGGAAGGACGGGTCGCGCGCGAGGTCCGCGCGCAGCGTCTTCACCGCCACGGTGCGGCCGAGGCGCGTGTCGTGCGCGAGGTAGACCTCCGCCATGCCACCACGGCCGAGCACCTGGCCCAGCTCGTACCGGCCGCCGAGGCGACGCGGCTCTTCCATAGCTTCCTACCAGCCCTCTCCGTCGGTCCCGACCGGCACGTGTGTGCCGGCGGAGGCTGCCGTCCGGGCATACGGTACCCGGATCGCGTTGTGTGACCTGGCCAAGCCCGTCACCCGATACAGGACCGGTATCGCAACGTGCACCGATGTGAAGGGGACGTGAGCGGGGTCACTTCTTGTTGATGACCGCCTCCATCACGCTCTTCGCGATCGGCGCCGCGAGGCCGCCGCCGGAGATGTCGTCGCGGTTGGCGTTCTCGTCCTCGATCACCACGGCCACCGCGACCGGCGAGCTGCCGTCGCTGAGCTTGGCGTACGAGATGAACCACGCGTACGGGTTCTCGCTGTTGTTGAGGCCGTGCTGGGCGGTACCGGTCTTGCCGCCCACCGTCACGCCGCCGCCGATCTGAGCCTTCTGGCCGGTGCCCTGCTGGACGACCGTCTCCATCATCGACTGCAGGATCTGCGCGTTCTTCGCCGACAGGGGCTCGCTCATCTGCTCCGGGTCGGTCTTGGCGATCGGGTCCAGGTTCGGCGCCTGCAGCTCGTCGACCATGTACGGCTTCATCAGCTTGCCGTCGTTGGCGACGGCGGAGGCGACCATGGCCATCTGCAGCGGGGTCGCCGCCGTCTCGAACTGGCCGATGGAGCTCAGCGCGGTCTGCGGCTGGTCCATGGTCTCGGGGAAGTTGGACTTGGTGGAGCGGACCGGCGTGAACTGCTCCTCGTTGAAGCCGAATTTCTTGGCCTCCTCGAGCATCTTGTCCCTGCCGAGGTCGGCGCCGATCTTGCCGAAGACGGTGTTGCAGGACACCCGCAGCGCCTCACGCATGGTGGCGTTCTCGCAGGGGATGTTGCCCTCGTTCTTCAGCTCGGTCTTCGTGGTCGGAAGGTTGTACGGCAGCGGCGAGTTCGTCTTCTCGTCCGCGGAGTCGTACAGGCCGTTCTCCAGCGCGGCGGCCGCGGTGACCACCTTGAAGGTGGAGCCGGGCGGGTAGGCGTCGCGCAGCGCCCGGTTGAGCATCGGGTCGTTCTTGTTGTTCTTCTTCTGCAGGCTCGTCCAGGCCTCGGCGTCCGCGTCGTCGTCGCCGGCGATCTTCGAGGGGTCGTACGACGGGTAGGAGGCCAGCGCGAGGATCTTGCCGGTGGAGGGCTCGAGGGCGACGACGGCGCCCTTGCCGCCCTGCTTCTTCAGGCCGTTGTACGCGGCCTTCTGCGCGGCGGCGCTGAGCGTGGTGACGACGTTGCCGCCCTCCCGCTGCTTGCCCGTGATCATGTCGAGGGTGTTGCGGAAGAAGAGCCGGTCGTCGTTGCCGGTGAGGATGCCGTCCTCGATGGACTCCAGCTGGTTGGCGCCGTAGACCTGCGAGACGAAGCCGGTGACGGGCGCCCACATGGCGCCGTCCGTGTAAGTGCGCTTGTACTTGAAGTCGCCCGACTTCGACTCCACGTGCCCGGTGATCGCCTTGCCGTCGACGATGATGTCGCCGCGCGGGGTGGCATAACGGGCGATGGCCACGCGGCGGTTGTTCTTGTCGTCGGCCAGGGAGTCGGCCTTGACGTACTGAAGCCAGTTGTCGCGGATGAGCAGGGTGAGGACCAGGAGGCCGCAGAAGATCGCGATCCGGCGCAGGGGCTTGTTCATGACGGGCGGACCACCTGGGTCATCTCGGCGTCGGGGTTGGTGGCGGGGGCGGGCGCCGGACGGCGTGCGGTGTCGCTGATTCTGATCAGGATGCCGACCAGGGCCCAGTTGGCGATGACGGAGGAACCTCCGGACGCCAGGAAGGGCATCGTCATGCCGGTCAGCGGGATGAGGCCCATGACACCGCCGGCGACGACGAACACCTGCAGGGCGAAGGCGCCGGAGAGGCCGATGGCGAGCAGTTTGCCGAACGGGTCGCGGGCGGCGAGGGCGGTGCGCACGCCGCGCTCCACGAGCAGGCCGTAGATCAGCAGGATGGCCATGATGCCCGCGAGGCCCAGTTCCTCGCCGAAGGTGGCGAGGATGAAGTCGGAGTTGGCGGCGAACCGGATGAGCTCGGAGTGGCCCTGGCCGAGGCCGGTGCCGAGGGTCCCGCCGGAGCCGAACGCCCACAGTGCCTGCATGGCCTGCTCGGAGTGGCCGCCGACGCCCTGCCGGGAGAGCGTGTACTCCTTCATCGGGTCGAGCCAGGCCTGGACACGCTGCTGGACGTGCGGTTCGAAGCTGGCCACGCCGACGGCGCCGACCGCGGACATCAGCAGACCGAAGACGATCCAGCTGGTTCGTTCGGTGGCGACGTACAGCATGATGACGAACATGCCGAAGAACAGCAGCGACGTTCCGAGGTCGGTCTCGAAGACCAGGATCAGGATCGAGATCATCCAGACGACGATGATCGGGCCCAGGTCACGGCCGCGCGGCAGGTACAGGCCGATGAAGCGGCGGCTGGCCAAGGCGAGGGCGTCGCGCTTCACCATCAGATAGCCGGCGAAGAACACCGCCAGCACGATCTTCGCGAACTCACCGGGCTGAATGGAGAATCCGGCGACCGAGATCCAGATCTTGGCACCGTACAGGTTCTTGCCGAGGCCCGGGACGAGCGGCAGGAGCAGCAGGAACAGCGCGCCGACCATCGAGATGTAGGTGTAGCGCTGCAGGACGCGGTGGTCCTTGAGGAAGATCAGCACCACGATGAACAGGGCGACGCCCAGTGCCGTGTACATCAGCTGCCGCGGCGCGGCCGAGCCTGCCTGCCCGATCTGCTGCAGCAGCTTGGACTGGTCGAGCCGCCAGATGACGACGAGCCCGAGTCCGTTCAGCAGCGTGGCCAGCGGCAGCAGCAGCGGGTCCGCGTATGGGGCGAACTTGCGTACGACGATATGGGCGACGCCGGCCAGGAGGCCGAGGCCGAGGCCGTAGCTCAGCAGGCCGGCGGGCACCTGGTCGTTGATGGCGAGGCCCACGTTGGCGTAGGCGAAGACCGGGATGGCGACGGCGAACACCAGAAGCGCGAGCTCGGTGTTGCGCCGGCTCGGCGTGCCGATCGAGCCGATCGTGGACGTCTGGTGCGTCGACGTGTTGGTAGAACTGCTCATCGTGTGACAGGGCCTCTCACGGCTCGCCTACTGCTTACCGCACAGCGAGACGACCTTCTGCTCGTCCTCCGAGAGGGTGGGACCGGGGCTGGGAGTAGGAGCGGTCGGGGACGTGGACGGGTTCGGGGTCGAGGTCGCCGAGGGACTCGGTGATGCCTTGGACGCGAAGGAGGCCGGGGTGGTTCCCGTGGTGCCTCCGGCCTCGCCCTGGCCGGTCTTGGAGTTCTTCTCGCTCTCGGTGGCGGTGGCCGAGGCCTGCTTCTTGCACGCGGACGCCTGGACGGCCAGCTCGTCGATCTTCTTCTGCGCGGTCTTCAGGCTGCCCTCGGCGATCGTCGCCTCGACCAGCTTCTGCTGGTACGGCGGCAGGTACTTGAGTTCGATCTCGGGGTGGTCCTTCTCCACCTTCGACAGCGAAACCCAGGCCAGGTCCTGGCTGATGCCGCGGTACAGCGCGACGTGCTCGCCCTTGGTGCCGACGAAGTACTGCGTCTGCGTCCAGCGCCAGCCGCCGTACATGCCGCCGCCGATGACGGCGAGTGTGAGCGCGCTGTAGAGGGATCTCTTCAGCCATTTGCGGCCGCGCCGTGGCTTGACGAAGTCGTCATCCGTGTAGCCGCCGAAACCGCCCGTGGGGATGAAGCCGGTGGTGTCGCCGGAGCCGGGCGGGCCGAACTCGCCGCCGCCCTGTCCGTGGCCCTGGCGGCCGAGTCCGGAGGCACGGCCGGCGGGGGTCTGCATGATGCCGTTGTCGTGCAGCTGGTGCTGGTTCTCGGCGACCGCGCCGACCACGACCGGGGTGTCGTGCAGCTGCCCGGCGAGAGTGTCGCCGGTGTCGAGGTCGAGGACGTCGGCGATGATGACGGTGATGTTGTCGGGGCCGCCGCCGCGCAGCGCGAGCTGGATGAGCTCCTGGACGGTCTCCTGGGGGCCCTGGTAGCTGGCGAGGGTGTCCTCGAGGGTCTGGTGGGAGACGACGCCGGAGAGGCCGTCGGAACAGATCAAGTAGCGGTCGCCGGCGCGGACTTCGCGGATGGAGAGGTCGGGCTCGACGTGGTCGCCGCTGCCCAGCGCGCGCATCAGCAGGGAGCGCTGCGGGTGGGTGGTGGCCTCTTCCTCGGTGATGCGGCCCTCGTCGACGAGCCGCTGCACCCAGGTGTGGTCCTGCGTGATCTGTGTGAGGACGCCGTCGCGCAGCAGATAGGCGCGCGAGTCGCCCACGTGCACGAGTCCCAGCCGCTGGCCCGTCCACAGCAGCGCGGTCAGGGTGGTCCCCATGCCTTCGAGCTGGGGGTCCTCCTCGACCATCGCGCGCAGCTGGTCGTTGGCGCGCTGGACGGCGGCGCCGAGCGAGGTGAGGACGTCGGAGCCGGGGATGTCGTCGTCGAGGGCGACGATGGTGGAGATGGCCTCGGAGGAGGCGACCTCGCCGGCGGCCGCGCCACCCATGCCGTCGGCGATGGCGAGCAGGCGCGGACCGGCGTAACCGGAGTCCTCGTTGCCCTCCCGGATCATGCCCTTGTGCGATCCGGCGGCGAAGCGCAGTGACAGACTCATGCCCACCTCGCCCGTCGGCTCCGGGTACAGCCGGTCGTGTCGAGCCACACTGCCCACCCTCCGGTCGGGAGCGCGCCGGGGCCCTGGGTGACGGCCGCCGTTGCGTGCTCGCTCCGCTCGCTCATTGTCGTACTACTTCCGCAGCTCGATGGCGGTCTTGCCGATGCGGATCGGCGAACCCAGCGGAATCGGCGTCGGGGTCGTCAGCCGCGTTCGGTCGAGGTACGTGCCGTTGGTGGAGCCCAGGTCCTCGACGATCCACTGACCGTTCCGGTCCGGGTAGATCCTGGCATGCCGGCTGGAGGCGTAGTCGTCGTCCAGCACGATCGTGCTGTCGTGCGCCCGGCCCAGGGTGATCGTCTGGGACTGGAGCGCGACGGTGGTGCCGGTGAGGGTCCCCTCGGTCACGACCAGCTTGGTGGGCGCGTTGCGGCGCTGGCGGCCGCCCGCGGACTGCTGGCGTTGCTGCGGGGGCGCCTGCTGGCGCTGGGCCTGCTGTGGCCGGGCGCTCTCCCGGCGCGAGCCGCGCTGGGTGACGCGCGTACCGAACAGGTCGCTGCGGATGACCTGCACGGCCACGATCACGAACAGCCACAGGACGGCCAGGAAACCCAGCCGCATGACCGTGAGGGTCAGCTCTGACATTGCCCCCGCTTCACCCTTCGGCTTGCCTATAGATAACGGTGGTGCTGCCCACGACGATCCGCGAGCCGTCGCGGAGCGTAGCGCGGGTGGTGTGCTGCCCGTCCACCACGATGCCGTTGGTGGACCCGAGATCCTGGATCGTCGAGGGCGTTCCGGTCCGGATCTCGCAGTGCCGGCGGGAGACGCCGGGGTCGTCGATCCGCACATCGGCTTCGGTGCTGCGGCCCAGCACCAGCGTCGCGCGGGAGATCTGGTGGCGGGTGCCGTTGATCTCGATCCAGTAGCGGGTGCGTCCGCCCGCCGCGGGCGCGGCCGGGGGCCGCTGGCCCACGGGCTGCGGGTAGCCGTAGCCGCCGGGACGGCCGCCGCCCGGGGGCGGCGCGGTCGGCATGGGCGGGGCACCGCCGGGAGCGGCGGCCGGCGGGTAGCCGCCGGGACGCGCGCCCGGGGCGGCGCCCGTGGGCCCCTGCTGGCTGCTGGTGGAGGCGAGCGTACGGCTGCGCACCCGGTACAGGCCGGTGTCGAGGTCGTCCGCCTTCTCCAGGTTGACCTTGATCGGTCCCATGAAGGTGTAGCGCTGCTGCTTGGCGTAGTCGCGCACCATGCCGGCGAGCTCGTCGCCGAGCTGGCCCGAGTAGGGGCTGAGGCGCTCGTAGTCCGGCGCGCTCAGCTCCACGATGAAGTCGTTGGGGACGACGGTCCGGTCCCGGTTCCAGATGGTCGCGTTGTTGTCGCACTCCCGCTGGAGCGCTCCCGCGATCTCCACGGGCTGGACCTCTGACTTGAAGACTTTGGCGAAGGTGCCGTTGACCAGACCTTCGAGACGCTGCTCGAACTTCTTCAGGACTCCCATGGGGCACCTCCTCCGTAGCTGCTGCCGTCCTGCTGCCCGCTGGGCGGGTACTGCCTTGCCTGATACTGCTTACTGATCGTATCCACGCGCCGGGAAATCGGCTGGTTCCCCCTGTCGGCTTGGTCGACGGGTGTCGACGGCCACTGCTGTACGTACTTCTGCCCAGGATCGTAGAGGGGGCCGCAGACCAGTGTCCCGCACCTGACTGTGGACCTCGTCCGGCTCCTGGGGAGATGACCGGGACCGGTACGAGGTTGATACGTGAACCGGCACACGTTGATACGTAGCCGGGGATGCCGGGGGTCGGTAGGCCTCCACTGCCCGTGAATAAGGGATGTGAACCCACCCCCGCCAGCGTGCTAATGTTCTGGATGTCGGAAGGCGCCCAACCCCACGGGGAAGGAGCCGGAGGACACACCCAATGCGCGGGTGGCGGAATAGGCAGACGCGCTGGATTCAGGTTCCAGTGCCCGCAAGGGCGTGGGGGTTCAACTCCCCCCTCGCGCACAGCGGAGCACCGACGAAAGTGCTCTGGTTGCACCGACGGAATGGGCGGCATCGTGATCACGATGCCGCCCATTCCTGTTTCTGCGTGCTGTGACGCTTGTCTCTGGGCATGCCGGAGCGGACCGTCGAGGGCTGGGTGGCCTTCGGCGGTCCGCGTTGTGTTCCTGGATCTTCGGTTGGGTGGCTCCAGGGCTTGCTCTCTGTGAGGAAGGTCTCAGGGCTGGGTGAGGTGACCTTCGGGGTCCAGGTGCCGATCGGCTTGGTCTTGCGGCGCCGGGTCGGACGGCGGCGTGGCCGGTCTCCGTTCAGGGCGATGGCGTCGGCCCAGGCGGAGTACGGTCAACCCCCCGTCGCCTGAAGCGACGGCCATGGGCCGGGCCGCGCGTCGCCACGACTCCCACGTGTGGGCGTGGATGTCAGGGGAGCTCCCCCGCCCTGCCCGAGTCCGCGTAGAGCAACTCCCCACCCATGCGCAGGTAGTGCCAGGGAAAGCCCCGTGCGGCTGGACCACGGCGAACCACAGGATTGTCCAGGTGGCGAGCAGCACCTGGTGCATCCACTGGCGGATGGCCGACACGCTGTCTCCCCTTTTGGTTCTGGTCGCATCGCACGGTTCCCACGGGTCACGGGCCCCTCTTTGAGGTGGCCGCAAGGCACGGCGGGTTCTTTCCGCAACGCCGATCCGGGCTTGCGGCGTGGGAGTGAGGCATCGATGTGACGAGTGGATGTGGAGGACCTTCCTGGGCAACGGGGTTCGCGGCGAGTGCCGCCCGCCCACGCGACTCTCGCGGCTACCCCGTCCCCTGCGTCTGCGCCACCCAGACGGCGGCCAGGAACGCGGGGCCCGCTCCGGGCTGGGCTCGGGCGCTGCGGCGAGCGCCCGCCCGAAATGGCGGCGCCCCTCACTGAGGCAGCCGCCCGCGCACCAGTGTCGGCCCAAGGGCTCGGCCGGCAGGTTGGGTGCTCCGCGCGCAGCCGGGCCAGGTTCTGGTGCGCTGCATCGGTCTGCCCAGACGCTGATCAACGCCTTCCGCACCACGAGGTGCCCCGAAAAAAGTTTCCGGCCCGAGGCAACCTTGTGCGGGGCCTGTGGCGACAAGGGAGCGGATCCGGTCAGTTCCGGTGGCCGGGATCCGGATTTCCTCTCATGAACCGCGTGCAAGGAGAGCCTCCCCTCATGGACAACCCCACGAATGGCGGGCGCCGCGGGCGTCATCGTCGTCGCTGGACCGCGACCGGTCTGCTGGTCGGCGTGCCCGCCATCGTCGTGCCGTATTTCCTGTTCGCGCAGGAGGACTCGCAGGCCGCGACGATCGACGGCAGTGCCTATTACCGGCTGGTCTCGGTGCGCAGTGGCAAGGTGCTGGACGTCAACGGTTTCTCCACCGCCGACGGCACCCGTATCCAGCAGTGGACCGACCAGAACACCGCCAACCAGCAGTGGAAGCTGAAGGCCGCCGGGGACGGCTACTACGAGCTGGTGAACCGCAACAGCGGCAAGGTGCTGGGCATAGAGGGCGGTTCGACCGCCAAGGCCGCCGCCGCCGAGCAGCAGACCGACAGCTCGTCCACCGCTCAGGAGTGGCGGATCAGCGAGGTGAGTGGTTCCGACGCCGTCACCTTCACCTCCCGCAGGAGCGGCCAGGTCCTGGACGTCTCCGGGGGCTCCACGGCCCAGGGCGCGGCCATCATCCAGTATCCGAGCCTGGGCAGCACCAACCAGCAGTGGAAGCTGGTGAAGACGGCCGAGACCCAGACCTCCGGGACCGGCGAGGCACAGACCACGGCCGCGGCCGGACCGTATGTGTGGAAGAACGCCCAGGTGGTGGGCGGCGGTTACGTCACCGGGTTGGTGTTCAACCCGAAGGAGAAGGGCCTGCTGTACGCGCGTACCGACATGGGCGGCGCCTACCGCTGGGACACCGGGGCCGAGCAGTGGATCCCGCTGACCGACTGGCTCGGTGAGAAGGACTGGAACCTTCTGGGCATCGACGCGCTGGCCACCGACCCCGTCGACCCCAACCGGCTCTACCTCGCGACGGGCACCTACACCAACGAGTGGGCCGGCAACGGCGCGATCCTGCGCTCCACCGACCGGGGCCGCACCTTCCAGCGCACCGATCTGCCGTTCAAGCTGGGCGGCAACGAACCCGGCCGCGGCGCGGGCGAACGGCTCGTGATCGACCCCGCGAACCACGCCACCCTGCTGCTGGGCACCCGCAAGAACGGCCTGTGGCGCAGCACCGACTACGGCACGACATGGGCTCAGGTCTCCTCGTTCCCCGTCAAGGACGGGGCGGGCAGCGGCGCGGGCATCTCCTTCGTGACGTACGGCCCGGCCGGCAGCAACACGGTCTACGCCGGCGTCAACGACAAGTCCACGTCCCTGTACCGCTCCACCGACGGCGGCAGCAGCTGGCAGGCCGTCTCCGGGCAGCCCACCGGCCAGATGCCGCAGCACGGCGTGGTCTCCGGTGACGGCTCGCTGTACCTGTCCTACAGCAACAGCATCGGCCCCATGGACGCGACGGCGGGCTCGGTGTGGAAGTACACGCCGTCCGGCGGCGCGTGGAAGAACATCTCCCCCTCCCAGGGCGGTTACGGGTTCTCCGGTCTGGCCGTCGACCCGCAGAAGCCGTCCACGGTGATGGTCACCACCCTGGACCGCTGGTGGCCCGAGGACGAGGTCTACCGGACCACCGACGGCGGCACGACCTGGAAGGCACTGGCGGACAAGTCGCAGCGTGATGCCTCCGGCGCTCCTTACGTCGGCAGCGGCACCGGGCACTGGATGACCGCGCTGGCCATCGATCCCTTCGACTCCGGGCACGTGCTGTACGGCACCGGCAACGGCATCTGGCGCAGCAAGGACGCGGGCGCCTCCGACAGCGGCAACACCAGCCACTGGACCTCCGGGGCCCGCGGGCTGGAGGAGACCTCGCTGGCGGACGCGATCGCCCCTCCCGGCGGCGCCACCGTCATCACCTCCATGGGCGACCAGGGCGGCTTCCGCCACGACTCCCTGACCGAGGTGCCCGCCGGACGGCTGAAGAACCCGCTGATGAGCAGCAGCACCGACATCGACTTCGCCCAGTCGGCCCCCGCGATGATGGTCCGCGTCGGCACGGGCGGCGCGCAGGACGGCGCCTACTCCACCGACGGCGGCAGCAGCTGGAACGGCTTCACGGCAGAACCGGTCGCCAGCGCGAACAGCGGCCATGTCGCGCTCGCGGCGGACGGCTCCACCATCGTATGGACCGAGGCCGGCCAGGCCCCGTACCGCTCGACCGACAAGGGAGCGAGCTGGTCGAAGGTCAGCGGCCTGGGCACCGACGCCGTGGTCGTCGCCGACCGCTCCTCGGCCAACACCTTCTACTCACTCACCGGCGGCACGCTCCACGCCAGCACCGACGGCGGCGCGACCTTCACCCCCCGCGCCACCAGCCTGCCCGCCGGCCGACTCACCGCCGTCCCCGGCATCAACGGGGACCTGTGGATCGCCGGCGGCGGCAACGGGCTGCTGCACTCCACCGACGGCGGCCGCACCTTCACCACACTCAAGACAGTGCAGTCCGCCTCCGCCCTCGGCTTCGGCAAGGCCGCACCCGGCACCAACTACCAGGCCCTCTACCTGATCGGCACCGTCGACAACGTCACCGGAGTCTTCCGCTCCACCGACAAGGGCACCACCTGGCTCCGCGTCAATGACGACGCCCACCAGTGGGGCGCCATCGGCAGCGTCGGCATCATCACCGGCGACCCCGACACCTACGGCCGCGTCTACATCGGCACCAACGGACGCGGCCTCCAGTACGGCGACCCGTCCTGACCCAGGCGCCCGGGCGGGGCCGCAGCCACAACGGCCTGCGGCCCCGCCCGGGCTGAAGGAGCTCGCTTCGTCCTGCACGAGCTCCTGGCGCCGGGCTGTCCGGACGGCCCCTACACAGCACAGCGTCCGACTCGCGGCCGACATGGTCCCAGCGAGTGGTACGCCCAGTCCGCCTTCTTCTTCACCAACCCCTACGCCGTCCTCGGAACCCACGACGGTGTGCGCGTGCCGCCCGCCCGTGGCTCGTGACCGCCGACGAGCTGGACGCCCCTCGCGACGGCGAAGGCTTGGGCCGCAGACTCCGTGTCGAGGTCAAGGCACCACCCTCGGCCGGGACAGCCTCGCCTACATGCCGTGGGCCGGCCGCGTACGCCTCCCGAGGCACCGAGGTTCGGCCCGGAGACGTCCTCGGCTCCGGCAACCTGCGGCACGGGTGCCTCGCCGAGTTCTGGGGCCCGCAGGGGGCGGCTGGATCCATCTCCGCCGGCCTCCGGAGACACGGTCACCATGACGGTGGGGTGGATTGGCACCCTCAGCAACACCGTCGTCGCGGGCGCGGCTGCTGAACCGATGCCGCCAGGCCCGCCGAGGATCCCGCGCTCACCCCAGTGTTGGGTTCGGGCACAACCGAATCTCGGGGGCGGGTGGTTGATCAGGCAGTCAGATCCAGGGGGTGATCAATTCCGAGCGCTCAATCAATGATGATCTGCCACCTTGAATTCGCTGGTCAGGGGGCTGGTGTGGGTGGTCGGCCGGGTACTCGCACTGATCGGGGGCGCGTGGTGGCGTGACGGACGCGCGGAGTACTCCTTCCAGATCACGAACCCAACGCATGGCCAGGGTTGCTTGTCGCCGCCCGTTGCCCGCGTCCAACACCGGTGCGCGGGGCCTGGATTGGCGGCGGTGAGCGCGACGGTGCCGTGACCGGTGGGCGTGATCCGGTGTTGGTGTCAGGGGGTTCGTGCCGCGGCGGTGTCGCGGCACGAACCCGTTCCCCCGCCGCACGCTGACGTCGCATGGGCGGGGCGGCCCGGAGCAGACACTCCGGGCCGCCCCGCCCACGTCTCGACAGGACGACATACTCGCCCTCCGGCCTGATCAGGAACGTCTGGCCCTCCCGTACGGCAACTGACGACGGCCACCGGGGCGCCCGGAGGAACATCTCGTCGTCCAGCGGCGGTGACGGCTTCGCCGGCCGCACGGTCGACCCGCAGCACCCGGCCACGGTGATGGTCACCACCCTGGATCGCTGGTGGCCTTCCGACGAGCTCCACCGTTCGACCGACGGCGGCGCCACCTGGAAGACGCTCGGCGCGACCTCGGTGCGCAACGACTCCGCGGCGCCGTACGTGGGTACCGGCATCGGGCAATGGATGGGCGCGCCGGCCATCAACCCCTTCGACTCCGGGCAACGTCTGTACGGCACCGGATCGGGCATGTGGGACAGCACCGACGTGACCGCGGCGGACAGCGGGCGGGCGACGCACTGGATGGTTCCCCGGCCAAGGGCCTGGAGGAGACCGTGACGCTCGGACTGATCAAGCCTTCCGGCCTCCCGCTGATCAGCGCGCTCGGCGATGTCAGTGGGTTCCGGAACGACGACCTGACCAAGGTCCCCGCCAAGGCGCTGACCGGGCCGCGGTTCACCAACCCCACGGGCATCGACTTCGCCCAGGGGAAGGCGGAGTTCCTGGTGCGGGTCGGCCGCATTGACGCGCGGCACGGGCGGCGGTTCCGCGGCCGTCATCCGCGATGAAAGTCCACAAAAGAGAGGAACCCCAGCCCGACGCACGGCTGGGGTTCCTCGAGGTGGTGAGTGTCGATCAGGCGGGTCAGCGCTTCAGGGTGAGGATGCCGGGCCGGTACGGCAGCTTGTCGTAGGTGGTGTTCGGCGGTGTGTTGGGGGACTTGCCCTGGTAGAGGAACTGCAGGTTGCAGGGGTCGATGGTCATGGTCTGGTCGGGGTTGTTGCGGACCAGGTCGCCGTGGCTGATGTCGTTGGTCCAGGTGGCGCCGCTGTTGGCCTTGCCGGCGAAGGGGTTGCTCTCGCTTGCGGCCTGCGGGGTCCACGGACCGTTCAGGCTGGAGGCCGTGAACGAGCGGAAGTAGCGCTGCTCGCTCGCACCCCGCGCCTCGACGATCATGAGGTACTGGTTCTGGCCCTTGACCTTGTAGACCTGCGGCGCCTCGAACAGGTTCTTCACCGTGTCGCTCATGACCGTCGTGTACGACGAGCCGAAGTTGCCGGGGAAGTTCCCGATCGGCATGGTCGACTTGTAGATCTTGCCGTTGTCACCGGCGAAGAACAGGTACATGTTCTGGTCGTCGGCGATCAGGGTCTGGTCGATCGGGCCGGTGGGGGACTCGGTGCGGGGGATGCTGCCGGTGAACAGCGGCTGCGGCGCGGACCAGCCGTTGGGGTTGGTGGGGTCGCTGGAGGTGCGGTAGCTGAAGGGCCACGAACCCCACTGGTACGCCAGCACCCAGATGTTCTTGGGCGCGAAGTAGAACAGTGTGGGCGCCACCGCTTTCTGGCTCATGCCGGTCTGGCGGGCCGACGCCATGTCCGACCAGTTCGTGAAGGGGCTGAACGCCATGGAGCCGTAGGCCGATCCCGAGTAGTTCGTCCCGTAGACCAGGTGCTTGCCGTTGTACGTCACGTTGGTGAAGTCCTTCAACGAGGCCCACCCGTTCGCCGGCTGCGCCAGCGCGCCCGTCGAGGTCCACCGGTACGTCGACGGAAGAGCACACGTGTCGCTCTTCGGCGCCGCGGTCGGCTTGAAGTTCCAGTGCTGGTTGGCGCCGCCGCCGTTGGAGTCCCAGATCTGGACGGGAGTGCCGTTGGCGGTCCGACCGCCGGGGATCTCCAGCGCCCGGCCGCTGGCGACGTTGGTGAGCGTGTAGGAGCCGTCGCTGTTCCGGCTGGCCTTCCAGTGCTGGTGGGCGCCGCCGTTGGCGTCCCAGACCGTCATCCTCGTCCCGTTGGCCGTCTGGTTGACCGGCTCGTCCAGTACCCGGCCGCTGGCGACGTTGGTGAGCGTGTAGGAGCCGTCGCTGTTCCGGCTGGCTCGCCACTGCTGGTTGGAGGCGCCGCTGGCGTCCCACACCTGGAGCGGGGTGCCGTTGCCGTTCTGTCCCGCGGGCTCGTCGAGAACGCGTCCGGCGGCCGCGTTGGAGAGCGTGTAGACGGTGCCGGAGGTGATGCCCCCGGCCTGCGTGCCGCCGCTGCTGGTGCTGCCCAGGGCGGTGAGCACGGCGCTGTAGGCGGGCTTCTTGTTGCCGCCCGCGTCGAACAGCAGGGGGTTCTCACCGGTGCGCCAGGAGTCGCTGTCGCGGATGCCCCACACCGTGATGCCCGTGCAGCGAGCGACGTTGACGCAGGCCTTGACGGCGTTGGTGTACGCGGTGGCGGATGCCTGGGCGATGTCGAGTTCGGTTATCTGGACGTCCACGCCGAGCGCGGCGAAGTTGGACAGGGTGGTCTGGAAGCTGGCCGGCGGGCCGCCGGCGCCGAAGTGGCTCTGGAAGCCGACGCAGTCGATGGGCACGCCGCGGGACTTGAAGTCCTTGACCATGCGGTAGACGCCCTGGGTCTTGGCGTCGGACCAGTTCTCGATGTTGTAGTCGTTGTAGCAGAGCTTGGCCGAGGAGTCGGCGTTCCGGGCGGTGCGGAAGGCCTCCTCGATGAACCCGTCGCCCAGCACGTCCTGGAACACCGAGCTGCGGTGCCGGCCGCCGCCGCCGTCGGCGAACGCCTCGTTGACCACGTCCCAGGCGTAGATCTTGCCCTTGTAGTGGGTCATCTCGGTGGTGATGTGGTTCTTCATCACACTGCGCAGGGTGTTGGCGTCGGTGATGGAGCGGACCCAGCCGGGCAACTGGGAGTGCCAGACCAGGGTGTGGCCGCGCATTCGCTGGCCGTGCGCGGAGGCGTGGCTGACGATCGAGTCGGCGGCGGCGAAGTTGAACGACCCGCGGGAGGGTTCGATGGCGTCCCACTTCATCTCGTTCTCCGGGGTGATCATCTTGAATTCCCGGTCGAGAATGGTGGAGTACGCCGAGTCCCCGAGCCTGCCCGTGGCCACTGCCGTGCCGAAGTAGCGGCCGCTGCCGGCCGCTGCTTCGGCGGCCGTGGTCGGCGTGCGGGCCTCCGGCGTGCGTGCGGCGAGGGCGACCAGCGGTACGGCAGCACCCGCGGCGGCGAGAGCCACGGCGGCGGCGAGCACGCGGCGGGTTGCCGGAGGACGGCGATGAGAGCGGTTTTGATCTGGCAACGGCTTGTCCTTCTGGCGCAGTGGGCCTTGGTCTGGGACCCAGTTACGTGCCAGTTGCCGCCACGCATACAAAGGTTGCCGTGATCGGGGAGGGCTTTTGGCAGGAGTCGTCCTTGGCGTCCCGTCCGCCGGTGGCGTGGTTGTACTGGTCGGCGAAGGCTGGTGTTTCACGTGAAACAGCGGTGGCCGGTCAGATGCTGCCCAGGGCCCGGCGGTACCAGGGCGCCACGCGTGCGAAGTCGGTGGTGAAGGCGGGGCCGGGGTCGATGCGGAGGTCGGTCCAGATCGGGGAGCTGTCGAAGAAGTGATCGGTCGTCAGCATGTCGAGGGCGGAGGTTCCTTGACCCTGTTCTTCGAGACTCCTGCGCGCCTGGTCCACCGTGAGATCTTCTTCCGGCCAGGGGATGTCAGTGCATGCGGCGGCGGTGCGAAGCAGCGTCTCCACGGTGACGGGCTCCGGGTGGGCGGCGTGGTAGACGTTTGCGGTCAGGTCCGTGGCGGGGGCGAGCGCGGTCGCCATCAGGAGCCGGGCGAGGGCGGTGACCGATATCAGTGACGTCTTGGACGTCCAGCCCGCCACGGTGCCGGGCAGGTTGCGCAGGAGCCGGGTGATGCCCGGGACCACCCAGGCGTCGCCCTCCCCGTAGACGAGATGCGGCCGCAGCACGACCCCACCGCCGGCGAGGACGGCGTCCTCGGCGGCCGCGCGGGTGCGGGAGGTGGGTGAGCCGGGGTTGCGGGTGAGGTCTTCGGGGAGGCTGCCCCGGAAGGTGCCGCGGCTGTAGACGGACGCCGTGCTCAGCTGGACGATGCGGGAGACGCCCGCGCGGGCCGCCTCCGCGACCAGGGCGGCGGTGCCGCGGGCGTTGACGGCCTCGTTGGCCTCGTCGGTGCCGCCTATCTGTGCGGCGCAGTGGATCAGGACGTCGACCCCGTCGCACACCCCGCGCAGCGACTCGGGATCCGAAAGATCGGCGCGGACGACTGAGCGACCGGGGCCCTCGAGCGGCCGGCGGTGCGACATGAGCCGTACCTCGGCCTGCCCGCGCTGTGCCTCACGCGTGACGTGGGTGCCGACGAACCCTGTGGCGCCGGTGATCAGGAGGGTGGGCATACGGCACTGTCCCATGCGATGGTTCGGGCGTTCTCGCGAGGGTTTTCCACAGCAGTGGAGTTGTCCACAGGGTCTGACGCGTTTCGGCCACCGGCTGTACGGTCTGCACGAGTTGATGTTCGCGTCGGATTCGGTGCTGAAGTCGGCGTTCGTGTCCGTATTGAAGTTCGTGCGTATGTGCGAGGGGGAGGCGGTCGACATGACCGAGGTCGGCGCGGCAGTGGGGGATTCTGGAGGGTCGGACTCCGGAGTGACGGGCGCCGGGGCGGACGTGGGTCCGGTGCGTCGGCTTCCCCGGGTCCGGGGCTTCTCCGAGTGGCCCCCGGCGGGCTCGCCCAAGGAGGAGGGCAGGGCGCTGCGCAGCAAGGTGTCCCGCAGGGGGCATGCCGCCCTCGACCTGGACGGCTCCCGCCCGGACGCCGTCGCGGCGGTCGAGGAGTCCAACCGGGGCAGAATCCCCGAGCTCACGCCGATAAGGGTCGGCAGGATGGCGGCCACGCCGTTCGCGTTCCTGCGCGGCTCGGCGGGCCTCATGGCGTACGACCTGGCCCGCACCCCCATGACCCGGATCCGCGCCCAGATCTGTGGCGACGCGCACGCGGCCAACTTCGGTCTGTACGCCGACGCCCGCGGCGGCCTGGTCATCGACCTGAACGACTTCGACGAGACGGTCCACGGTCCCTGGGAGTGGGACCTGAAGCGGCTCGCCGCCTCCCTCGTGCTGGCGGGCCGGGAGGCCGGCGCGGACGAGGACACCTGCCGCCGGGCGGCGCACGGGGCGGTGGGCTCCTACCGCCGCACCATGCGGCTGCTGGCCAAGCTCCCGGCCCTGGACGCGTGGAACGCCATCGCGGACGAGGAGCTCGTGTCCCACACCGACGCCCACGACCTGGTCGGCACGCTGGCACGGGTCTCGGAGAAGGCGCGGGCCAACACCAGCGGGCGCTTCGCCGCGAAGTCGACCGAGGCCACCGAGGACGGCGGGCGCCGCTTCCTGGACGCCCCGCCGGTGCTGCGGCGCGTCCCGGACGCGGACGCCGCGGCGGTGGCCGCCTCTCTGGAGCAGTACCTGACCACGCTCGCCGAGGACCGCCACCCCCTGCTGTCCCGCCACGCGGTGCACGATGTCGCCTTCCGCATCGTCGGCACGGGCAGCGTGGGCACCCGGTCGTACGTCGTCCTGCTGCTGGACCACCGCGGTGAGCCGCTGATCCTCCAGGTGAAGGAGGCACGGCCGTCCGCCCTGGTGCCACACCTGGTGAGCGCGGGCTTCGAGGCGCCGGAGACGGACCACGAGGGGCGCCGGGTGGTGCTCGGCCAGAAGCGCATGCAGGTCGTCAGCGACATCCTGCTGGGCTGGACGACGGTCGACGGACGGCCCTTCCAGGTACGGCAGTTCCGCAACCGCAAGGGCAGCGTCGACCCGGCAGCGCTCGCCGCCGACCAGATCGACGACTACGGCCGCATGACCGGTGCGCTGCTGGCCCGCGCCCACTCCCACAGCGCCGACCCGCGTCTGGTCGCCGGCTACTGCGGCAAGAACGAGGAACTGGACGAGGCCATCGCCGCGTTCGCCGTCGCCTACGCCGACCGCACGGAAGCGGACCACGCGGATCTGGTCGCGGCGGTGCGGGCGGGGCGGATCGCGGCGGAGATGGGGGTGTGAGGGGCATGGTGCTCCTGGCGTGGTGCGTGCGATGAAGTACGTGGATCTCGACGGAGAGGTCGGTGGGCCGGCCGGTGTCATCGATCCGCGGCCCTATCTGGAGCGACTGCCCCTCCTGGCGGAGCAGCTGCCGCCGGGGGCGCGTGCCTTCGCCACCGCCCCCGGGCACTACGACTTCTCCGGCAAGCGGTGTGTGAAGGACCTCAAACCGCAGGCGGTACGCCGGAGCGGTGACGA
Organism: Streptomyces sp. HUAS ZL42; assembly: GCF_040782645.1. Taxonomy (GTDB): domain Bacteria; phylum Actinomycetota; class Actinomycetes; order Streptomycetales; family Streptomycetaceae; genus Streptomyces. The sequence goes on along the minus strand of NZ_CP160403.1, from coordinate 4,846,947 downwards.
CGAGATCGAGATCCGCTTCGGTCACAACTGCCGGCAGCACGACGAGGACCTGCTCATCCGGTACACGGGCATCTCGCGGTTCCAGGTGGACGTCCTGGACGTCTGTGACGTGGCGGCCCTCGGGGACGTGATCCTCGACGAGGTGCTCCCGCACGCCGAGGGCTGCACCCACGAGATCGCCTGCCGGCCGGGGACGCTGGTCGTGGCCTGCCGGGACCTGCGGGCGGAGTGGGTCGTGGCGGACTGCCCCGAGCTCGGTCGGTGAGATGGGCGGGCAGGGGGAGGAGTTCGGGAGCGGGCCCGGGCGGGCGGTGGCCTACGCTGGTCGGGTGACGAGCCCGGAAGCTGAGCAGGAGGGTGTCGCCGGTGGGACCCGGGCGACGCCCGAGGACGGTGCGCCCCGGCCCGAGGAGCGACTGGAGCGGGCCGTGCGGGCCGCCGAGCAGGCGCTGATCGAGTACGAGATCGCGGTGGAGACCTTCCGTATCGAGGTCGAGAACTTCTCGCGTCTGCACCACCAGAAGCTCGGCCCGATGTACGCCCGGCTCGACGAGCTGGAGGCACAGATCGCGGAGGCCAGGGCCGCCCGCACCGGCGACGCCGAGGATGTGCGCAAGGCGGACGAGGCCCGGGCCCGGGTGCTGCCCATGCCCGGCGTCGAGGAGCTGTTCCACGGCTGGATGGACGGCGACGGACTGTTTCCGGAGGCCGCGGCGATGCTCACGGACCAACCGGTACGGCCCCCACAGCGGGTGCGCCCCAGCGACGAGGCCCGCAAGCTCTACCGGGAGCTGGCCCGCAAGGCCCACCCCGATCTGGCGCAGGACGAGGGCGAGCGGGCGCGGCGCGAGGAGTTCATCACGCGCGTCAACGCCGCCTACGGCCGTGGCGACGAGGCCATGCTGCGCGAGCTCGCCGAGGAGTGGGCCGCGGGGCCGGCGCCCGAGGAGCGGGGTCCGAGCCGCAGCGAGGAGCTCTACGCCCGTCTCGAGTGGCTCGCCCAGCGCAAGGAACTGCTCACGCTGGTCGCGCGGGAGCTGGAGGAGAGTGCGATCGGCGCGATGCTCCGCCTGGCCCCGGACGACCCCGACCGTCTCCTGGACGAGATCGCCGACCAGCTCCTGGCGCAGGTCGCCGAGCGGGAGGCGGAACTGGCGGAGGAGCTGCGGCAGGATCCGCCGCCGGAAGAGGCCTAGGCCGGCCCTAGGCCTGCCCTGGGCCTTCTTCGGGCCGGGGTCGTGTCGGGTAGCGTCGGAGGCATGCATTTTGGAGCTGGTGTGCCCACGGTCGAGGTCACGGACCTCAAGGACGACGACTTCCTGCTGGACGTCCGTGAGGACGACGAGTGGCAGGCGGGTCACGCCGAAGGGGCGCTGCACATCCCCATCAGTGAGTTCGTCGCCCGGTACGGCGAGCTGACCGAGGCCGCGCCGCAGGACGGCCGCGTCCATGTGATCTGCCGTTCCGGCGGCCGTTCGGCCCAGGTCGCGATGTACCTCGTCCAGCAGGGCATCGACGCCGTGAACGTGGACGGGGGCATGCAGGTGTGGGCGGCAGCGGGCCGGCCCGTGGTGACCGACGAAGGCCAGTCCGGCTACGTCCTCTGAGCGCACCGAGCATCGCGGCCCTCAGCTCAGCGGGTGAGCCGCGAGCAGGTCCCCCAGCGCCTCCTCGTGTGCCGCGGCCGGGCCGAGCGACAGCTCCAGGTGTTTGGCCCAGGCGTGGTAGCGGTGCAGCGGGTAGTCGACGTCCGCGCCGAATCCGCCGTGCAGATGCTGTGCCGTCTGCACGGTCCGCCGTACGCCCTCCGCCGCCCAGATCTTGGCGACGGCCACGTCCCCGGAGGCGGGCAGCGCACCCTGCGTCCCGGAGCCGATCCGCCACGCGGCCTGCCACAGGGTGGCCTCCATCGCTCGCAGGTCGATGTAACGGTCGGCGGCCTGCACGGCGACGGCCTGGAAGGTGGCGACGGGGTGCCCGAACTGCTCCCGTTTGCTCGTGTACTCCCCGGTCATCCGCAGGACCTGCTCACCCACCCCGAGCGCCAGCGCACACGTCCCCGTGGCCAGGAGCTCCCGCAGCCACTCCCACGCCCCGTCGGCGTCGATGACGTCCCGGTCCGCGACCCGCGCGGACTCCAGCCGCAGCTCGCCGAGCCGCTCGCCGCTGGTGGACGTCTGCTCGGCGAGTTCGGCCCTGTCGTGGCCGCGGGCGACCAGGGCGAGGACGCTGCGGTCGTCGCCGGTGTGCGCGGGTACGAGGACGAAGTCGGCGTCGTACGCCCAGGGCACCGCGGTCTGCACCCCGTCCAGCACCCACACGTCGCCTTCCTGCCGTGCGGTCACGGCCAGTTCAGCCGGGTCGTGGCCGGTGCGGCCGTGCGCGGCGACGGTCAGCACGACCTCGCCGCGGCCCGCCCGGGCGAGCAGCGAGGACCTCAGCTCCGGGCCGCCGTAGGCCTGTACGGCCGCGGCGGCCGCGCTGTTCTCCAGCAGCGGCACCCGGGCCAGCACCTTCGCCGACTCGCGCAGCACCAGGCACAGCGCGATGGGGTCGAGGCCCGCCCCGCCGGCCTCCTCATCGAGCAGCAGGCTCAGCAGGTCCGCCTCGGCGAGCCTGGCCCACAGCGCACGGTCGAAGTGGTCGGCGACGGCTCCCCTGGTGAGCGCCGGGCTGGGGACACCGTCGGGCGCGACCCCGGCGAACACCCCCCGTGCCGCCTCGGCCGCCGCCTGCTGCTCCTCGGTGAAGGTGAAGTCCACGGTCCCGCCCTCCCACACGCACACCGGCCCGATGCCTGATCTGACGGATCGTCAAGATAGAACAGGTTCTAGAAGAAGGGAACGGTGTGCGGCGGCTCGGGCGAGGGGCTGTCGTAAGGTGTCACCCGCTGTGGACGACCCGCGGGCCGGTGCTGTGGACAACCTCCCGGATGTGGACAAACGGGCCGCGGTGCGTACCGTGCCGGACCGGCGGGGGCTGTGCCGGGCGGGTGGGCCTGAGTACCGTTCCGTGCGAGCGCCGCACGGCGGTGCTCCGGGGCGGTGCGGCGCCTCACGGCCGGGCAGCCGGACGACGGACCGGAATCGGGGAGACGGGGCGGAATGGAAGCGCACGGCGGAACGGAGGCCAGCGAGGGGGGCGCGGACGCCCCGCGTGGGCCGGACGCACCCGCGACCCCACCCGAGGCCCGGGTCGGCGCAGAGTCCGCCGCGGCTGTGCAGCCCCCTGGCGCGCCCCAGACCCAACCCCGTACCGGAGTCGCCGCCCTCTCCCCCCGCTACCAGATCGGCGCCGCCCTGGCGCTCGCGGTCGTCGCGATCACCGTCTGTGTGCACATAGGCATGGTGTTTCTGCACGTCGCGCCGTCGAACACGATCACCAAGAAGCACGGCAAGGCGATCGACGACTGGATCTATCCGGAGTTCGAGCAGAACTGGAAGCTGTTCGCGCCGAACCCGCTGCAGCAGAACATCGCGGTCGAGGTCCGCGCCGACGTCCGCTCGGCGGACGGAGAGATCCGCACCACCGGCTGGTACGACCTGTCCGCCGCGGACGGCCGGGCCATAGACGGCAATCTGCTGCCCAGCCACACCCAGCAGAACGAACTGCGCCGCGCCTGGGACTTCTTCTCCGGGACGCACGGCAACGACAACCGCCCGGTGGGCCTGCGCGGCGCCCTGTCGGAGACGTATCTGCGCCGCATCGTGGTGATGCGCCTCGACCGGCTGGACGCGGCCGGCGAGGGCGGCGTCGTCGAGCGGGTACAGGTGCGCTCCCGCACCACCAGCGTGCCCCCGCCCGACTGGAGCGGGGAGCGGATATCGCTCAAGCCGGTGTACCGCCTGCTGTCCTGGTGGTCGGTTCCGGCGGACGAGGCCCGGGGAGGCGCGCAGTGAACCGGTTCTCCCTGTCGGTCTCCGCCGGCATCGCCCGAGTCACCGAGTCGGCCCTCGGGCCGTACCAGACGGCGGTGGTCCGCATCGGTCTCAGCGCCACCTGGCTGCTGTTCCTGCTGCGCGAGTTCCCGCACCGCCAGGAGCTGTACGGCCCCGACGGCCCGTGGAGCTTCGGCCTGGCCCAGCAGCTGATCGGGACGAACGGCGCCTTCACGGTCCTGATGTGGTCCGACGGCCAGGTCTGGTTCGAGGCCGTGTACGCCCTCGCCGTCCTGTCGAGCCTGCTGCTTCTGCTGGGCTGGCGCACCCGCACGATGTCCGTGCTTTTCATGGTGGGCGTGCTGTCGCTGCAGAACCGCAGCGTCTTCATGGGCGACGGCGGCGACAACGTCCTGCATCTGATGTCCCTCTACCTCCTGTTCACGCGCTGCGGCCGGGTGTGGTCGCTGGACGCGCGGCGCGAGCGGCTCGCGGATACGGCACGCGCGCGTGGGGAGCGGGTGGCGGACCGGGTCGGCCCGGTCCTGTGGGCCGTGTTCGGCCTCCTCCTGCTCGTCGCCACCGTGACCGGGAAGCTCGGCGCGGACTGGCTCACGGACGCCGACGATTCCGGGCGGCCGAAGGCGGTCGGCATCGTGCTGGCCCTGGCGGCGGGCATCGGCGGTCACGGGCTGCTGCCGACGATCCTTTGGGGCGCATGGGCGGCGCAGGGTCTGTGGTGGTTCGTCGGGCGCCGTGCGAAGACCGCCGAACCGCGGATCCTGCTCGACGTGATCGCCAACATCATGCACAACGGCGCCCTGCTCGTGATCATGGCCGAGGCGTGTCTGATCTACGCCACGGCAGGCTGGTACAAGATCCAGGGTTCGCGCTGGCAGGACGGCACCGCGGTCTACTACCCCCTGCACCTCGACTACTTCACGCCCTGGCCCGCCCTCGCCGACCTGCTGACGATCAGCGGCACCATGGTCCTGGTCGTGACCTACGGCACGGTGGCCGCGCAGGTCGCCTTCCCGTTCACGCTGTTCAACCGGCGGGTCAAGAACGTCCTGCTGGCGGTGATGATGACCGAGCACGCCGTGATCGCGGTGGTCCTCGGGCTGCCGTTCTTCTCGCTGGCGATGATCGCCGCGGACTCCGTCTTCCTGCCCACGCCGTTCCTGCGCCGTCTGGGCGACCTGGCCGCACGCGCGCGTGGGCGGGCACTTCGGCGGCTGCAATCGCGCGGTGACCGTACGCCGCTGCCCGCCCCGCGCGCCCCCGAGGACGCCGGGCACACGCCCGTGGGGACTCCGAGCACGCGCACGTAGGCTTCACGGCATGACCGCCCCCGATCCCGTGAGCGCCTGGCGACGGCTCGCCAGCACCTGTGTACTGCTCGACGGCTTCCACGCCCTCAAGCACGCCGTGCGCTTCGGGGCGGAGGTGCCGGTGGCGGTCGCGGCCGACCGGCGGGCCGCGCTCGCCCTGGCCGACGAGCTGGCACCCGACGTACGGGACACGCTGGACGCGCTCCTGGCCGAGATCCCGGAGGCGACATACACGTCCCTCGTGCCGCGCCCGCACCCCACCGCGGTGGCCGCACTGGCCGTACGTCCCTCACGCGCGGCCCATCTGGAGAAGCTGCGGCACATCCCCCGCTCGGCCCCCGTCGTGGTCCTCGACAACCCGCGCAACCTGGGCAACGCGGGTGCCGTGATCCGCCTGGCCGCCGGATTCGGTGCGACCGGTGTCGTCACCACCGGCACCCTCGACCCCTGGCACCCGACGGTCGTACGCGGCGGGGCGGGCCTGCACTTCGCGACCGCCGTGGAGCGGCTCGCCGTCGACGAGCTGCCGCCCGGGCCGGTGTTCGCGCTCGACCCGGAGGGCGACGACATCCGGGGCGTCAAGCTCCCGGACGACGCCCTCCTCGCCTTCGGTTCGGAGCGCAGCGGCCTTTCGGCCGAACTACGCGCGCGTGCCGACCATTTGCTGTCCCTGCCGATGCGCCCCCAGGTCTCCAGCTACAACCTCGCGACCAGCGTGGCCATGACGCTGTACCACTGGAGCGCGACCGGGGGCGCGCCGGCGTCCTGAGGGAGCGTGGTGACGACCGGCAGGTGCATGCCCGCATGCCCAGCGGATCATGCCGCAGACGCGGGACCTGGCACGCCCATCTGCCGCGTTGTCGTCGGTCGCCGACTCCCCCATCGTGTCGGCTCCCTCCTCCGCCCCGCAACCGGACGCACCGGGCCCCGCTCACCCGCGCTGATCAGATGCCGCTGCTTTCCTGCGACTTGATCCGCCGGACGGGCCCTAAGCCTCCCGGCGGACCTCGATCACCCGGAAGCGGTTGGCCACGAACGCCCCGTCCGTGAGTGCCGAGTTGGCCGCCGGGTTGCCGCCCGAGCCGTGGAAGTCGGAGAAGGCGGCGGTCTGGTTGACGTACACCCCGCCGGTGAGGTTCAGCGACAGCTGGGCCGCCTCCTCGAGGCAGACCTCCTGGACGATCCGCTCGACCTCCTCGTCGGTGGTGTACGCGCCGACCGTCATCGCCCCCTTCTCGCGGACCGTCCGCCGCAGCAGCTCCACCGCGTGGGTCGCCGAGTCGACCGCGACGGCGAAGGAGACGGGGCCGAAGCACTCGCTCATGTAGGCGGCCTCGTCGTCCGGCTTGGCGCCGTCCAGCTTGACGATCACCGGAGTGCGGACCACCGCGTCCGGGTACTCCGGGTTGGCGACCTCCCGGGAGGCGAGGGCGACTTCGCCGAGTCCCGAAGCGGCCTCAAGACGGGCCTTGACGTCGGGGTTGACGATGGCGCCGAGCAGGGCGTTCGCGCGCGCGTCGTCGCCGAGGAGGCCGTCGACGGAGCGGGCGAGGTCGGCGACCACCTCGTCGAAGGTCCTGGGACCCTCGTCGGTGCGGATGCCGTCGCGGGGGATCAGCAGGTTCTGCGGGGTGGTGCACATCTGGCCGCTGTACAGCGACAGCGAGAAGGCCAGGTTGGACAGCATGCCCTTGTAGTTGCCCGTCGACTCCACGACCACCGTGTTGACGCCGGCCTTCTCCGTGTAGACCTGCGCCTGGCGGGCGTTGGCCTCCAGCCAGTCGCCGAACACGGTCGAACCCGTGTAGTCGATGATCCGGATCTCGGGGCGCATGGCGAGCGTCTTGGCGATGCCCTCGCCGGGCCGCTCGGCGGCCAGCGCGACCAGGTTCGCGTCGAAGCCGGCCTCGGCGAGCACCTCGCGCGCGACCTGCACGGTCAGCGCGAGCGGCAGCACCGCGCGCGGGTGGGGCTTGACGAGGACCGCGTTGCCGGTGGCCAGCGACGCGAAGAGGCCCGGATAGCCGTTCCAGGTCGGGAAGGTGTTGCAGCCGATGACAAGTGCGATGCCCCTGGGGACGGGCGTGAACTGCTTGGTGAGCGCCAGCGGGTCGCGCTTGCCCTGCGGCTTGGTCCACTCGGCCGTGTCGGGCGTGCGGACCTGCTCCACGTACGCGTACGCCACCGCCTCCAGGCCGCGGTCCTGCGCGTGCGGGCCGCCAGCCTGGAACGCCATCATGAAGGCCTGGCCCGAGGTGTGCATGACCGCGTGCGCGAACTCGTGCGTCCGGTCGCTGATCCGCTTGAGGATCTCCAGACAGACCACCGCGCGCATCTCCGCGCCCGCGTCCCGCCACTCCCGCTGCCCCGACTTCATGGCGGGCAGCAGCACGTCGATGTCCGCGTGCGGGTACTCGACGCCCAGTTCGATGCCGTACGGCGAGACCTCGCCGCCCACCCAGTCGTCCGTGCCGGGCTGGCCGAGGTCGAGGCGGTTGCCCAGAAGGGCGTCGAAGGCGGCCCTGCCCGCCGCGGCGTCCAGGCTGCCGTTCTCGCCGTAGGCCTTCGGATGCTCGGGGTGCGGGGACCAGTACGCGCGTGTACGGATCGCTTCCAGCGCCTGGTCGAGGGTGGGCCGATGCTTGGCGATCAGGTCGTGCGTGGTCAGTTCGGCGGCCATGCGGGACCAACTCCTCGTTTCAAGAAACTCTTCGTTGAGCTCATGACCTGGGCGGAACCATGGGCAGGAACGGGTGGACAGAGTTAGAGTAACCGAACGATCGGTCGGGACAAGGGGGCCTGCCGCATCTGTGGAAAACCCCGTGCGGGAGGATCGCGCACATGACAGCACTCGACCTCAGCAGCCCCGTGGCCGTGGTCGGCACCGGCACCATGGGCCAGGGCATCGCCCAGGTCGCGCTGGTGGCGGGCCATCCCGTACGGCTGTACGACGCCCTCCCGGGGCGGGCCCGGGAAGCGGCGGCCGCGATCGGCGCACGCCTCGACCGGCTCGTCGAGAAGGACCGGCTCACGGGGGCCGACCGGGACGCGGCACGCGCCCGGCTCACGCCCGCCGAGAGCCTCGCCGACCTTGCGGACTGCGCACTGGTCGTCGAGGCCGTCCTGGAGCGGCTGGACGTCAAACAGGAGCTGCTGCGCGAGCTGGAGGGCATCGTCGCCGAGGACTGCCTGCTCGCCACCAACACCTCGTCGCTGTCGGTGACCGCCATCGGCGGCGTCCTGCGCAACCCCGGCCGATTCGTGGGCCTGCACTTCTTCAACCCCGCCCCGCTGCTGCCGCTGGTCGAGGTCGTCTCCGGGTTCGCCACCGACGTCACGTCGGCCACGCGCGCGTACGAGACGGCCCGCGCCTGGGGGAAGAGCCCGGTCGCCTGCGCCGACACCCCCGGCTTCATCGTCAACCGCATCGCGCGGCCCTTCTACGGCGAGGCATTCGCGGTGTACGAGGCCCAGGGCGCCGACCCCGCCACGATCGACGCGGTCCTGCGTGAGTCGGGCGGCTTCCGGATGGGCGCCTTCGAGCTGACCGACCTCATCGGGCAGGACGTCAACGAGTCCGTCACGCACTCCGTGTGGCAGTCCTTCTTCCAGGACGTGCGCTTCACGCCGTCGCTCGCCCAGCGGCGGCTGGTGGAGTCGGGGCGGCTCGGCCGCAAGAGCGGACAGGGCTGGTACGACTACTGTGAGGGTGCCGAGCGCTCCGAGCCGCACACCGCGGAGCAGGCCCGGCCGCCCGCGTACGTGGTCGCCGAGGGTGACCTGGGCCCCGCCTCCGAACTGCTCGCCCTGATCCGCGAGGCGGGCATCCAGGTCCGCGAGGAGGAAGAGGACCACGGCACCCGCCTGGTGCTGCCCGGCGGCGGCCAGTTGGCGCTCGCCGACGGCCAGACCTCGGTCGAGTTCCGGGACGTCGTCTACTTCGACCTCGCCCTCGACTACCGCAGGGCCACCCGGATAGCCCTGTCCGCATCCCAGGACACCTCCCCGCACACCCTCGCCGAGGCCACCGGCCTCTTCCAGGCGCTCGGCAAGGCCGTCAGCGTCATCGGTGACGTCCCCGGCATGATCGTCGCCCGCACGGTGGCGCGGATCGTCGACCTGGCGCACGACGCCGTCGCCAAGGGCGTGGCCACGGAGGAGGACATCGACACCGCGATGCGCCTGGGCGTGAACTACCCGCTCGGTCCCTTCGAGTGGAGTCGCAGGCTCGGCCGCGGCTGGGCCTGCGCCCTCCTCGACGACCTGCACCAGCGCGACCCCTCCGGCCGCTATGCGCCGTCCCTCGCGCTCTACCGCCACGCGTACGCCACCGAGAAGCGGGAGGGCACCCCATGACGACCGCCAAGCGCGACACCTACACCCCGGAGACACTGCTGTCCGTCGCGGTCCAGGTCTTCAACGATCGCGGCTACGACGGCACCTCCATGGAGCACCTCTCCAAGGCGGCCGGCATCTCCAAGTCGTCGATCTACCACCACGTCACGGGCAAGGAGGAGCTGCTGCGGCGCGCGGTGAGCCGGGCACTGGACGGCCTGTTCGGGATCCTCGAGGAGGAGCACGCGCGCGTGGGGCATGCCGCCGAGCGCCTGGAGTACGTCGTGCGGCGCATGGTCGAGGTGCTCATCGCCGAACTGCCGTACGTGACGCTGCTGCTGCGCGTGCGCGGCAACACGGACACCGAGCGGTGGGCCCTGGAGCGGCGCCGCGACTTCGACCACCGGGTGGCCGAGCTGCTGAAGGCGGCCGCCGCCGAGGGGGACGTGCGCGGCGACGTCGAGGTGCGCCTCGCCACCCGGCTGGTCTTCGGAATGATCAACTCGATCGTCGAGTGGTACCGGCCGGACGGGCGCGGCATGAACGAGCGCGAAGTGGCGGACGCGGTGGTGCAGTTGGTGTTCGGAGGACTGCGCCAGTCCGGGTGACGGGGCAGGCCTCACCCCTGCGGTTCCAGGTCCTCCTCCTCGAACACCAGCAGCGTGCGTGTGCTGAGCACCTCGGGGATCGCCTGGAGCCGGGTGAGCACCAGCTCGCGCAGCGCCCGGTTGTCGGGCGTGTGCACCAGGAGCAGTACGTCGAAGTCGCCACCCACCAACGCGATGTGGGCGGCGCCGGGGAGCCGGACGAGCTGTTCGCGCACCGTGCGCCAGGTGTTCTGGACGATCTTCAACGTGATGTACGCCGAGGTGCCCTGGCCTGCGCGTTCGTGGTCGACGCGGGCGCCGAAACCGCGGATGACGCCGTCCTCGACGAGCCGGTTGATCCGGGCGTAGGCGTTGGCGCGCGAGACGTGGACCCGTTCGGCGACCGACCGTATCGAGGCCCTGCCGTCCACCTGCAGCATCCGCAGGATGTCCTGATCAATGGCGTCCAGCGGGCGGGAGGGCGGCAGGGCCGAGTCGGCTTCCGGGCCCTCGGCCATTTGTTCAGATGCCATGTCCCCCCGCCTCTCTACCATGGACGTACTGCGTTCATTGGAGGTTGTGGAGAACCGTTTGTCCACAGCGCTGAGGCGCCTGTAGCCAAAATGTGCCGGCGAACCGAACAATCGGTAGGTGAGGCGCACCACACCGCAGCGCCTCCCGAAGCTCCCACAAGGAGGTGCCGTCATGACGGTCATGGAGCAGCGGGGCGCTTACCGGCCTACGCCGCCGCCCGCCTGGCAGCCCCGTACCGACCCCGCGCCCCTGCTGCCCGACGCGGAGCCCTACCGCGTTCTCGGCACGGAGGCGGCCGCGAAGGCCGACCCGGCCCTGCTGCGCCGGCTGTACGCCGAGCTGGTGCGCGGCCGCCGCTACAACGCGCAGGCCACCGCGCTCACCAAGCAGGGCCGACTGGCCGTCTACCCCTCCAGTACCGGTCAGGAGGCCTGCGAGGTCGCCGCCGCACTCGCCCTGGAGGAGCGGGACTGGCTCTTCCCCAGCTACCGCGACACGCTCGCCGCCGTCGCCCGCGGTGTGGACCCCGTCGAGGCGCTCACGCTCCTGCGCGGTGACTGGCACACCGGCTACGACCCCCACGCGCACCGCGTCGCCCCCCTGTGCACCCCGCTCGCCACCCAGCTGCCGCATGCCGTCGGCCTGGCGCACGCCGCCCGCCTCAAGGGCGACGACGTGGTCGCGCTGGCGATCGTCGGCGACGGCGGCACCAGCGAGGGCGACTTCCACGAGGCGCTGAACTTCGCCGCCGTCTGGCAGGCCCCGGTCGTCTTCCTGGTCCAGAACAACGGCTTCGCCATCTCCGTCCCGCTCGCCAAGCAGACCGCGGCCCCCTCCCTGGCCCACAAGGCCGTCGGATACGGCATGCCGGGCCGGCTGGTCGACGGCAACGACGCGGCCGCGATGCACGAGGTGATCACCGACGCCGTGCGCCGCGCACGCGCGGGCGGCGGTCCCACGCTGATCGAGGCCGTGACCTACCGCATCGACGCGCACACCAACGCCGACGACGCGACCCGCTACCGCGGCGACGCCGAGATCGAGACCTGGCGCGAACACGACCCGATCCTGCTGCTGGAACGCGAGCTGACCGCGCGAGGGCTGCTCGACGAGGACGGCAAGCAGGCCGCGCGGCAGGCCGCGGAGGCCATGGCCGCCGACCTGCGCGAGCGCATGAACCAGGACCCGGTGCTCGACCCCATGGATCTGTTCGCCCATGTGTATGCCGAGCCCACCCCGCAACTGCTCGAGCAGCGCGCCCAGTTGAGGGCCGAGCTGGAGGCCGAGCACGGCGTCGAGGAGGGTACGGCCCGATGACCACTGTCGCCGTGAAGCCGGCCACCATGGCGCAGGCCCTCACGCGCGCGTTGCGCGACGCCATGGCCGCCGACCCGAGCGTGCACGTCATGGGCGAGGACGTCGGCACCCTCGGCGGTGTCTTCCGCGTCACCGACGGTCTCGCCAAGGAGTTCGGCGAGGACCGCTGCACGGACACGCCGCTGGCCGAGGCGGGCATCCTGGGCACGGCCGTGGGCATGGCCATGTACGGTCTGCGGCCGGTCGTGGAGATGCAGTTCGACGCGTTCGCCTACCCGGCGTTCGAGCAGCTGATCTCGCACGTGTCCCGCATGCGCAACCGCACGCGCGGCACGATGCCGCTCCCGATCACCATCCGCGTCCCCTACGGCGGCGGCATCGGCGGTGTGGAGCACCACAGCGACTCCTCCGAGGCGTACTACATGGCGACTCCGGGGCTCCATGTCGTCACGCCCGCGACCGTCGCCGACGCCTACGGGCTGCTGCGCGCCGCCATCGCCTCCGACGACCCGGTCGTCTTCCTGGAGCCCAAGCGCCTGTACTGGTCGAAGGACTCCTGGAACCCGGAGCACCCCACGGACGTTGAACCCATCGGCCGTGCCGTGGTGCGGCGCCCCGGCCGGAGCGCCACGCTGATCACGTACGGTCCGTCCGTGCCCGTCTGCCTCGAAGCCGCCGAGGCCGCGCGGGCCGAGGGCTGGGACCTCGAAGTCGTCGACCTGCGCTCCCTGGTGCCGTTCGACGACGAGACGGTCGGCGCTTCGGTGCGGCGGACCGGGCGCGCGGTCGTCGTGCACGAGTCGGGTGGGTTCGGCGGGCCGGGCGGGGAGATCGCGGCCCGGGTCACGGAGCGCTGCTTCCACCACCTGGAGGCACCGGTGCTGCGTGTGGCCGGGTTCGACGTCCCGTACCCGCCGCCGATGCTGGAGCGCCACCACCTGCCCGGCGTCGACCGGATCCTGGACGCCGTGGCGCGTCTGCAATGGGAGGCCGAGAGCTGATGGCACAGGTGCTGGAGTTCAAGCTCCCCGACCTCGGGGAGGGGCTCACCGAGGCGGAGATCGTCCGCTGGCTGGTCCAGGTCGGCGACGTCGTCGCCGTCGACCAGCCGGTCGTCGAGGTCGAGACGGCCAAGGCGCTGGTCGACGTGCCCTGCCCCTACGGCGGTGTCGTCACCGCCCGCTTCGGCGAGGAGGGCACGGAACTGCCCGTCGGAGCCCCGCTGCTGACGGTGGCCGTGGGCGCGCCGGCCTCCGGCGGTGACACCGAGGCGTCGGGCGAGAGCTCGGGCAACGTCCTCGTGGGCTACGGCACGGGCGCGCCTCCGGCCCGACGCCGGCGGGTGCGGCCGGCAGCACCGACGGGGCCGACGCCCCGGACGGCTTCGGCGCCCACGGCTGCTCCCACGGCGCCCACGGCTGCTCCCACGGCGCCCGACGTGCCTGCCGCGAACGGCCTCGGCGCCGAGGGCCCCGTGCCGGTGATCTCCCCGCTCGTGCGCAGGCTCGCCCGCGAGAACGGCCTCGATCTGCGGGAGTTGACGGGCTCCGGCCCCGACGGACTGATTCTGCGGGCGGACGTGGAGTACGCGTTGCGGGCCGCCGCCGCGCAGGGAAGGGCGGCCCAGCCGTCGACGGCGCCCCACGAGCACGTGGCGGCACCGGTACCCGCACCGGCCGCCGCCCCTGCCGCAGCCGCCCCCGGCGGCACCCGCATCCCGCTCAAGGGTGTCCGGGGTGCCGTCGCCGACAAGCTCTCCCGCAGCCGCCGCGAGATTCCGGACGCGACCTGCTGGGTGGACGCCGACGCCACGGAGCTCATGCGCGCGCGGGCCGTCATGCAGCGTTTTTCCGGGGGACACCCCCAGACCCCCGCAGCGGGAGGACCGAAGATCTCCCTGCTCGCCCTTCTCGCCCGTATCTGCACGGCGGCCCTCGCCCGGTTCCCCGAGCTGAACTCCATGGTCGACATGGAGGCCAGGGAGGTCGTACGGCTGGATCACGTCCACCTCGGTTTCGCCGCCCAGACCGATCGGGGGCTCGTCGTCCCCGTCGTACGGGACGCGCACGCGCGCAACGCCGAGTCGCTGACCGCAGAGTTCGCCAGGCTGACCGAGGCCGCCCACGCGGGCACCCTCACTCCCGCGGATCTCACCGGCGGCACGTTCACGCTGAACAACTACGGGGTGTTCGGCGTCGACGGCTCCACACCGATCATCAACCACCCCGAGGCGGCCATGCTCGGCGTCGGCCGTATCGTCCCCAAGCCGTGGGTGCACGAAGGCGAACTGGCGGTGCGGCAGGTCGTGCAGCTCTCGCTCACCTTCGACCACCGGGTGTGCGACGGCGGCACGGCGGGCGGCTTCCTGCGGTACGTGGCGGACTGCGTGGAACAGCCCGCGGTGCTGCTGCGCACCCTGTGACCGGGCGCCGTTCCCCGTGATCGTGACGGCACGCATACTCGTGGGGTGACCTCGTACGAGCCCCCCGGAGCCGCCGGCCCCGACGCCGCCGTGTACGACGCCGTCGTGCTCGCCGGCGGCGCCGCGCGGCGGCTCGGCGGCGCGGACAAGCCCGGGCTGTGGGTGGGCGGGCGTGCCCTGCTCGACCGGGTGCTCGGTGCCTGCGCCGAAGCGCGCACCACCGTGGTCGTCGCCGACCCTCGCCCCACCGCCCGGCCCGTGCTGTGGGCGCGCGAGGAGCCGCCCGGCGCGGGACCGGTCGCCGCGCTCGACGCCGGGCTGCGCCGCACCACGGCCGAGGTGGTCGTCGTCCTCTCCGCCGACCTGCCGTTTCTCGAAGCGGACACGGTACGGCGGCTGAGCACCGCCCTGCGCGCGAGCGCCGACGCCGACGGTGTGCTGCTCACCGACGCCGACGGCCGCGACCAGCCGCTCGTCGCCGCGTATCGCGCACCCGCACTGCGTCGCGGACTCGCGGCCCTCAGCCATGCCGCGTCCACCAGCGGCTCCGCCGCGGACGGCGGCCTCACGGGGCTGCCCCTGCGCCGGCTGACCGCGGGGCTTCGCCTCATGCGCGTTCCGGACCCCGTCGCGTCCTTCGACTGCGACACCTGGGACGACATCGCCACAGCCAGGACACGGATCAGGGAGCATGGGCACGTGTTGGATGAATGGATTTCCGCAGTCAAGGACGAGCTGGGCATCGACCTGGACGTCGACACCAAGGCGCTGCTCGATCTCGCCCGGGACGCCGCCCACGGCGTGGCACGGCCCGCCGCGCCGCTGACCACCTTCCTTGTCGGCTACGCGGCCGCCCAGGCGCAGGGAGGGCCTCAGGCCGTCGCCGAGGCCACCCGCAAGGCCGCGGCCCTGGCGCTGCGCTGGGCGGACGAGTCGGGCGGGGCCGAGTCCGCCGGGCCCGGCGACGCCGAGCCCGATGTGGCTCCCGATGCCACGCCCGACAAGCGCCCGGACGCCGGATGAGCGCCCCTGGTGTCCGGGACGACCAGGACGCCGAGGACCTCGACGTCGAGGAGGTGCTGGCCCTCGTGAAGGACGGCAACGGCTCCGCACGACCGGCGCACGCACCCGCCGCGCAGGGCACCTCCCACGGCGGCCGCCATCCGGGCACCGCGTGGCCCGAGGCCCGGGCGATCGCCGCACGCGCCGCCCGTGCCGGCTCCCGTCGTGCCCCCGTCTCCGTGCCCCTCGACGACGCCCTCGGTCTCGTGTTGGCCGCCCCCCTCACCGCCCTGACCGACCTGCCCTCCTTCGACACCTCGGCGATGGACGGGTGGGCCGTCGCCGGACCCGGCCCCTGGGACGTACGGGACACGGGTGTGCTGGCCGGGCACGCTGGGCCGGGGGCCCTCGAGGACGGCGAGGCCGTCCGCATCGCCACCGGCGCCCGGATCCCGCCGGACACCACAGCGGTCCTGCGCAGCGAGCACGGACGCACCGACGCCAAGGGCCGTCTGCACGCCGCCCGCGAAGTCGCACACGGCCAGGACATCCGCCCGCGGGGCCAGGAATGCCGCAGCGGTGACCAGCTCCTCCCCGTGGGCACCCTGGTCACACCGGCCGTGCTCGGTCTCGCCGCGGCCGCCGGGTACGACACCCTCACCGCCGTTCCCCGCCCCCGCACCGAAGTACTCGTCCTCGGCGACGAGCTGCTCACCGAGGGTCTGCCGCACGATGGGCTCATCCGGGACGCGCTCGGTCCGATGCTCCCGCCCTGGCTGCGCGCGCTGGGCGCCGAGGTCACCGGTGTCCGCAGGCTGGGCGACGACGCCAAGGCGCTCCGCAAGGCGATCACCGCCTCCGACGCCGACCTGATCGTCACCACCGGCGGCACCGCCGCGGGTCCCGTCGACCATGTGCACCCCACCCTGCGGCGGATCGGAGCCGAGCTCCTCGTGAACGGGGCCGACGTCCGCCCCGGCCACCCCATGCTGCTGGCCCGCATCAAGGAGAACCAGCACCTCGTCGGCCTGCCCGGCAACCCCCTCGCGGCCGTCTCCGGCCTGCTGACGCTCGCCGAACCCCTGCTGCGCACGCTCGCCGCACACCCTGCCCCGGAGCCGTACACACTGCCCCTCCAGGACGGGGCGCACGGGCACCCGCACGACACCCGGCTCGTCCCTGTCGTCCTGCGCGGCGACCGTGCCGTTCCCCTGCACTACAACGGCCCGGCGATGCTGCGCGGCATCGCGGCGGCCGACGCCCTCGCGGTCGTACCACCGGGCGGCGCCCGCCCCGGTCAGGAGACGGAACTCCTCGACCTGCCGTGGGCGAGCGCCGGAATCGGGGTCTGTTTCACGTGAAACGTCGGGTCCGCCCCGGGAAGGGGCGGACCGAGCGCTACTTGCGGTTGTACAGCCGCATCGTGACCGGCCCGAAGACCAGCACGAACAGGCCCGCCCACCCCAGCGACCAGGCGACCTCGGCGGCCGGCCAGTCGCCCGCCATCAGTCCCCGCACCGCGGACGACAGATGGGTGATCGGGCTGTTGTTGACGAACGCCTGCAGCCAGCCCGGCATGGTCCTCGGGTCCACGAAGACGTTGGACAGGAAGGTGAGCGGGAAGATCACCATCATGCTGACGCCCATCACCGACTTCTCGGTGCGCAGCAGCAGGCCGAACATGGTCCAGATCCACGAGAACGCGAACGAGAACACCACCAGCAGGGCGATCCCGGCAAGCACGCCCAGGACGCCGCCGTCCGGGCGGTAACCGAGGATGAGCCCGACGGTGAGCATCACGACGGACGCGATCGTGTACCGCAGGGCGTCGCCGAGCAGATAGCCGACCATCGTCGCCGGCCGCCAGACGGGCAGCGAGCGGAACCGGTCGAAGACGCCCTTCTCGATGTCGGTGTTGACCGAGACGCCGGTGTACATCGTGATCATCACGACCGACATCACGAGGATGCCCGGCAGCAGGAACTGGATGTACTCGCCCGGGGAGCCGGCCAGGGCGCCCCCGAACAGATAGGTGTACATCAGCACCATCATGATCGGGAACGCGGTGACGTCGAAGAGCTGCTCCGGCACATGCTTGATCTTGAGCATCGCGCGCCAGCCGTAGGTCAGACAGGCCGACCACGCGCTGGGTCGGGGCGGCCGCTCCTTGGCGATCAGCAGTTCGGCCAGCGACTCGGTGCTGACGGGGGCGAGGTCATGGGTCTCGGTCGTCGTCGCGGTGCTCATGCCATCACCTCGTTGTTCGCGTCGGGAGCGTCTTCGCGGGCGTCGTGCGTGTCGTGTCCGGTGAGGGCGAGGAACACCTCGTCGAGGCTGGGCTGGCCGAGCGAGAAGTTGTCGACGGTGACGCCGGCCCGGGCCAGTTCCCCGAGCGCCCGGGCGGCCTGCTCGGCGGCGGCTCCGCTCGCGGCCGCACCCACGCGCGCGGTCAGCGCGACCGGATCGGGCTCCGGCTGCACATGGGCGTCGAGCGTCCGGCGCAGCACCTCCGCGGCGAGGGGCCGCTGCTCGGCGTCCCGCAGCCGCAGATGTACGGTTCCGGCGCCGACGGACGCCTTCAGCTCGCCCTTGGTGCCCTCGGCGATCACCCGGCCGTGGTCGATGACGGCGATCCGGGAGGCCAACTGGTCGGCCTCGTCGAGGTACTGCGTGGTCAGCAGCACCGTCGTGCCCTGGGCGACCACGGCCCGCACGATGTCCCACACCTGGTTGCGGCTGCGCGGGTCCAGACCGGTCGTCGGCTCATCGAGGAAGAGCAGGTCGGGCGTGTTGAGGATGGACGCGGCGATGTCGATGCGCCGCCGCATACCGCCGGAGTAGTGCTTGACCTGCTTCCCGGCCGCCTCGCTCAGGCCGAAGGCCTCCAGCAGCCGGCCGGACCGCTGCCGGGCGGCCTTCTTGCCGTGGCCGAGGAGACGGCCGAGCAGGACCAGGTTCTCGGTGCCGGTGAGGTCCTCGTCGACGGAGGCGTACTGGCCGGTGAGGCTCACGCGCCCGCGTACCTCGTCGGCCTCCCGGACGACGTCGTGGCCGAAGACATGGGCCTCGCCTCCGTCGGGCCTGAGCAGCGTGGCGAGCATCTTCACGGTGGTGGTCTTGCCGGCGCCGTTCGGGCCGAGGACGCCGTAGACCGTGCCGGTCGGCACGGCCAGGTCGACTCCGTCGACGGCCCTGGTGTCGCCGAACGTCTTCACCAGGCCCGCGGTCTCGATGGCCAGGCCGGCGGTGTGCTGGCTCATGGTGGGGTGTCCTTCCGCGTACATGGGTTACGCATGGGGAGACCTTTACCGTCGCGCGAACTCATCGGTCGGCGCACGTGAATTTCCCGGGGAATCCCGATTCGGGGGGGAGGAGTAGCGTCCTGCCCATGCATGCGATCACGATTCCCGAACCTGGTGGGCCCGAGGCGCTGGTGTGGGACGAGGTCCCCGACCCGGTGGCCGGTGAGGGCGAGGTCCTGGTCGAGGTGGTGGCGGGCGCGGTCAACCGTGCCGACATCCTGCAGCGTCAGGGCTTCTACGACCCGCCGCCCGGCACGTCCCCCTACCCCGGCCTCGAGGTCTCCGGGCGCATCGCCGAACTCGGCCCGGGCGTCTCCGGCTGGGCCGTCGGCGACGAGGTGTGCGCGCTGCTCGCGGGCGGCGGCTACGCCGAGAAGGTCGCCGTGCCGGCCGGCCAGTTGCTGCCCGTGCCCGAGGGCGTCGGCCTCAGGCAGGCCGCGGCGCTGCCCGAGGTGGTGTGCACGGTCTGGTCGAACGTCTTCATGGTCGCCCACCTGCGGCCGGGCGAGACGCTGCTCGTCCACGGCGGCTCCAGCGGTATCGGCACCATGGCGATCCAGCTGGCCAAGGCCGTCGGTGCGAAGGTCGCCGTCACGGCGGGCACCGAGGAGAAGCTGGAGCGGTGCGCCGAACTGGGTGCCGACATCCTGATCAACTACCGGGAGCAGGACTTCGTGGCCGAGGTCAGGAAGGCCACCGACGGGGCGGGTGCGGACGTCATCCTCGACAACATGGGCGCCAAGTACCTGGACCGCAACGTCCAGACCCTCGCCGTCAACGGCCGCCTCGCGATCATCGGCATGCAGGGCGGCATCAAGGGCGAGCTGAACATCGCCGCGCTGCTGGGCAAGCGCGCCGCGATCAGCGCGACCTCGCTGCGGGCGCGCCCGCTCGGCGAGAAGGCGGCCATCGTGGCGGCCGTACGCGAACACGTCTGGCCCCTGATCGCCGCAGGCCACGTCCGCCCGGTCGTCGACCGCGAACTCCCGATGAGCGACGCCCCCGCCGCCCACCGGGTCGTGGAGGACAGCGGCCACGTCGGCAAGGTCCTGCTGGTCGCGAAGCCCTAAGGCCTCTTCTGACGGATCTCCGCGGCGTCGCGACGCCCGGCACGCACGCTCGGCGTGCGGCGCGAAGGGACAGGTGGCTCCGTCACATGACCCTCCACGCCGCACGCCGAGCGCACGCAGCAGACGCCGCTCCCTCTCCCACGGAGATCCATCAGAAGGGCCCTAGCCACGCCGCAGACGCAGGGCGAGGAAGGCGGTTCCGAGGCCCAGGCCGATGAGGAGCAGCCCGCTGCCGAGCGGCAGGATCCGCAGGACCCGTACGGCGGGCTGCTCCTCCTGCGAGGCGGCATGCTGCATGGGCTCGGGCGGCGCGGAGGGCACGAGACCGGCCTCGCCGGGCGGTTCGGGTACGACGGTGGAATCGTCGGTGCCTGTATCGGTGTCGTCGGCGGGAGCGTCGGTATCGGTGAAGTCGCTCCCCTCCTCGTCGTCCCGTCCCGGCCGCTGCCGACCTTCACCCGCCCGGCTTCCGGCGCGGTTCGGTCCGTCGTCGGATGCGGAGGCGGAGGGAGTGACGGACGCCGATGCGGCGTACGCCGAAACGCTGCCGTGCGTCGAAACGCTCCCGTACGGCGCAAGGCTGCTGTACGACGCGACGCCCCCGAACGCCGACAGCACCACCACCCCCGTCATGCACACCGCTCGCCGCCATGGAGTCACACCGGTGACCCCCTTTCGGAGCCCGGTCGCCGAGGAAGAAAGACGTCACAAGCTTCACATGAGATAACAATCCCGGCATTGCATACTCCGCCGAGAAGGCGATCCCACTGCACAATCCGGTTATGTCGATACGACACGGGCTGCTGGCGCTCCTGGAGCGCGGCCCCCGCTACGGCTCCCGGCTGCGCACCGACTTCGAGGCGCGTACCGCCGCGACCTGGCCGCTGAACATCGGCCAGGTCTACACGACCCTCGCGCGGCTGGAACGGGACGGAATGGTCGTGCAGCAAGGCGTGGACGAGGCGGGACGGGTGCTGTACGCGTTGACGGAGCCGGGCCGGGCCGAGCTGCGGGCATGGTTCACACGGCCCGTGGAGCGGGCGACCCCGCCGCGTGACGAGTTGGCGATCAAGCTGGTGATGGCGGTCCACGCGGCCGGCGTGGACGTACGGGAGGTCGTGGAGACCCAGCGCCGGCATGTGGCGGAGGCGCTGCACACCTACGTACGGCAGCGTGCGCGGCTGCTCGCCGAGGTGCCGGAGCACCCGGACGAGATCACCCGGCTGCTCGTCCTGGAGCAGCTGGTCTGCCACGCGGAGGCCGAGGTGCGCTGGCTGGACCTGTGCGAGGTCCGGCTGCTGCGCCTCACCCGCGGGGGAAGCCCGGACGAGCCGGACGAGTCGCATGAGCCGGACGAGGAGACGTGACGCGAACCCGGTCCTCGTGCACGGTGGATCACCCTCCACCGGGGGCACCACGGTGATGAGGTGTACGCGTGCGAGAGAATGGCGGCATGGAGATGCCGAGGAACGACAGATCGCCGGAGAACGCCCAGAAGATCCTGGTCGTGGGCCAGGACGGCATGGCACTCGCCGGCATCGAACCAGACGAGGACTCCCACGAGACCCCGCTGACGGAGCAGGTCGAGCAGCCGGCCAAGGTCATGCGGATCGGCAGCATGATCAAGCAGCTCCTCGAGGAGGTGCGCGCCGCTCCCCTCGACGAGGCGAGCCGGGCCCGGCTCAAGGAGATCCACGCCAGCTCGGTGAAGGAGCTGGAGGACGGTCTGGCGCCGGAGCTCGTGGCGGAGCTGGAGCGGCTCTCCCTGCCGTTCAATGACGAGGCGACGCCTAGCGACGCCGAACTGCGTATCGCGCAGGCCCAGTTGGTCGGCTGGCTGGAGGGCCTGTTCCACGGCATCCAGACCACGCTGTTCGCCCAGCAGATGGCCGCGCGTGCCCAGTTGGAGCAGATGCGCCGCGCCCTCCCGCCGGGTGTGGGCCACGATGGCTCCGAGGAGCAGCGCCCGGGCGGCCGTTCGGGCGGTCCGTACCTGTAAGCGGCGGGGTGCAAAAGGGGCCCGGCGCCGGCGCCGGGCCCCTTTCTGACAGCTTTGCCGACGACCTGCGGATCAGGACGGCGGGTTGCCCGTCGACACGCTGAGTTCGATCTCCGGCATGTCCTTCGGGTCGACGTCCGTGCCGGCGGAGGGGAACTGGTCCATGACGGCGCCCTCGCCGTACGTGTTCTCCTCGTAGTCCTTGATCTTCATCTTCCATCCCGCGGCCTGGAAGCACTCCTTGACCGACGCGATGTACTTGAACTTGAAGTCAGGGATCCGGATCTTGTCGGGGTCGTTGTACGACTCCTGCGGCTCGCTGCACTCGGTCGAGTCGATCGTCTTCGACGTGTCGGGGCCCCGGTAGCCCGCCGCCTTGGTGGCGGACGCCGACGCCGACTGGCTCGATCCGCCGCTGCCGCCCTCGTTGCCGGTGTTGTCCCCGTTCATCATCAGGGCCGCGATCAGCGCGCCGACCGCGGCGACCGCGACGACGGCCGAGCCGATGACGACCGGCTTGTTGCTCTTCCCGCCGCCCGGGGGCGACGAGACGGCGGTCTGCGGGGTGATGTTGTACGGCGGAGGCGTCTGCGGGGTGTACGGGGCCGGATTCGGCGTCTGGTAGCCGCCCTGCTGCGGGTAGCCGTACGCGGGTGCGGGCGACGGGGTGCTGTACGGGTTCGGCGTCGGCTGGTACGGCGTCTGCACGGGCCCCGTGGGCGCCGGGGTCGACTGGTCGACCGGCGGGAACACCGCTGAGCCGACGCCCGCGCCGCTCGACGTCCGGGCGCCGGGGACGATGCTCGGCGGGGCCGCCTGGAAGGACGCCGCCACCCGCAGGCATTCGTCACGCATGGACACGGCCGTCGGGAAGCGCTCGTTCGGGTTCTTCCGCAGGGCACGGGCGACCAGCGCGTCCACGGCCGGCGGAAGCGCGCGGTTGACCGAGGAGGGCGCGACCGGCTCCTCCTGCACATGCGCGTACGCGATCGCCAGCGGCGAGTCCGCGTCGAACGGCAGCCGCCCGGTGACCAGTTGGAACAGCATGATGCCGACCGAGTAGAGGTCGGAGCGCGCGTCCACGCCCCGGCCGAGCGCCTGCTCCGGCGACAGGTACTGCGGGGTGCCGACGACCATGCCGGTCTGCGTCATGGACGTCACACCGGACTGCATGGCGCGGGCGATGCCGAAGTCCATCACCTTGACGACGCCGCGCTTGGTCATCATCACGTTGCCCGGCTTGATGTCCCGGTGGACCAGGCCCATCTCGTGGCTGATCTCCAGCGCGGCGAGCACGTCCGCGGTGATCTTCAGGGCCTTGTCGGCGGGCATCGCGCCGAACTGCCGTACGTCCTCGTCGAGCACGGAGCCGAGCGGGCGGCCCTCGACGTACTCCATGACGATGTACGGCGTCGTCATCCCCTCGAGGGTGTCCTCGCCGGTGTCGAAGACCGAGACGATGTTGGTGTGCGTGAGCTTGGCCACGGCCTGGGCCTCGCGGCGGAAGCGCTCGCGGAAGGCCTGCTCGCGGCCCAGTTCGGTGTGGAGTGTCTTGATCGCGACCTGGCGGTCGAGCACGGAGTCGTAGGCGAGGTGCACCGAGGCCATGCCGCCCTCGCCGAGCAAGTCGCGCAGCTGATAGCGGCCACCGGCGAGCGCCCGCCCCGCAAACCGGCCCTGTGCGCCGTCCTGGCTCATGTTCCGCGTCCCCCATAGGCCTTCAGGCGCCGTTGACCGCCCTTGCCCAGCCGTTGACCGATGCCGCTGCTCGAAAGCCGTTGACCGAAGCCATCGATCGAAGTCATCGATCAGCCATTGATCGAAAGTGCTATTCCCGGCCAAGTCTGCCCCAGGGCACTGACACGTCAAGCTCGGTGCCCGTTCCGTGACCGTACGCGAAAGAAGCGTCGCGCAAGCGTTACAGGGGGCGTACGGGCGGTACACAGAATTTGCACGAGAGCGCGTGCTACGGATGTGATGGCCGGTCGGCCCGGCACCTGTTGCCGGGGTCGTCCCGGTCCGGCGGCTTGCGTGGAGGCTGTAGCGTGGCCGACGGAGACCGTAACAACACCGCGCGCACCGCGGGCAGAAACGACGGCGAGGACCGATGGCACAGCAGCAGCGCGCTCAGGGCCCGTCCGACCCCGAGGCGACTGGCGGCGGGATGTCAGACGCGCCGGAGCTGTGGGGTAACGGCGGGCTTGTCGGTGACGGCCGGTACCGGCTGACCCGCAGACTCGGCCGGGGCGGCATGGCCGAGGTGTTCGCCGCCGAGGACGTGCGCCTCGGGCGGACCGTGGCGGTCAAGCTGCTGCGCGCCGACCTCGCCGAGGACCCGGTCTCCAAGGCCCGCTTCACGCGCGAGGCCCAGTCGGTGGCGGGGCTCAACCACCATGCCATCGTCGCCGTTTACGACTCCGGCGAGGACTTCGTGGGCGGCCAGTCGGTGCCGTACATCGTGATGGAGATCGTCGAGGGCCGCACCATCCGCGACCTGCTGATCAACGCCGAGGCGCCGGGCCCGGAACAGGCCCTGATCATCGTCTCCGGTGTGCTCGAGGCGCTCGCCTACTCGCACCAGCACGGCATCGTGCACCGCGACATCAAGCCGGCGAACGTCATCATCACCGACAACGGCGCCGTGAAGGTGATGGACTTCGGCATCGCCCGCGCCCTGCACGGCGCGTCCACGACGATGACGCAGACCGGCATGGTCATGGGCACCCCGCAGTACCTGTCGCCGGAGCAGGCCCTCGGCAAGGCGGTCGACCACCGCTCCGACCTGTACGCCACGGGCTGTCTGCTGTACGAACTCCTCGCGCTGCGGCCGCCGTTCGTCGGCGAGACCCCGCTGTCGGTGGTCTACCAGCATGTTCAGGACATCCCGACGCCCCCGTCGGAGGTCTCGGACGCCTCCCCGCCGGAGCTGGACGGTCTGGTCATGCGCTCGCTCGCCAAGGAGCCGGACGACCGTTTCCAGACCGCCGAGGAGATGCGCGGCCTCGTCCAGTACGGGCTGACCATGCTGTACGACCAGGGCGGGCACACCGGTACCTGGAACACCGGCCCGGTCACGATGCACGACGGCCGGCACACCCCGGCGGGCGGCTTCGCGAACACGACGGTGCTGCCGCACCCGGGCGACGGCGCCGGCACCACGCAGATCCCGCAGCCGATGCTGCCCGGCGGGTACGGCGGCGGGGACGACGGCGGCTTCGAGGGCCACGGCAACAAGGGCAGCGGCCGCGGCAAGCTGTGGGTCCTCGCGGTGCTCGCGGTGATCGCCATTGCCGCGGGTGTGGCGCTGGCCCTGAACAACGGGGGCAACGGTGGCGGGGGGAAAGGCACGACGCAGTCGCCGACCACCTCGCAGACCGCCACGGACGAGCAGTCCAGCGCGACGCCGAGCGAGGAGCCGTCCGACGAGGAGACGGGCGACTCGACGGACAACGGCACCGGTTCGGACGACGGGTCGCACTACTCGCCGTCCTACACGCCCTCGTACACGCCGTCAGAGACCGCCAGCAGCGAGCCGAGTGACGAGCCGTCGGACGGGGCGAGCGCTTCCCAGACGGCGTCCCCTTCCGACCCGGCGTCCGAGCCGTCCGACCCGGGCGGATCGAACCCGGCCGACGGCGGCACCGGCAACGGCGGTGCGACAGGGCTCGGGAGCCTCGGCTGAGCGTTCGGCCGGTTCACTACTGTCACAGAAAGTAACCGTCGGTCGCTTTCGGTAGCGGGTGATGCTCGAGACCCGCCCGAGGTGAACTCTTCCGGTGACCTGGGTCACCGAGATAACGTGCCGTTGTTCCGGCCCCCTGCAAGGCTGTGACCAGCAACTGTTCCCGGCTTTCGCGATTTACTTGGAAATCCAAGCAAAAACGCAGGTCAGGAGGGGTTTCACAGAAATGTGGAGCACTGGGTAACGTGCCTACTGCAGGGCGCTCGCCGGGGCACCTGTCACGCCTGTTTCCCACGGGCCGCACCCACCCTGTGCGTCCGTGGGGCCTCAGGTGAGCCGCACTGGCACCCGGCGAACCCGGGTAGCCGGACCGACGGAGGAGCACGAGTGACCGTGGAGAGCACTGCCCCGCGCAAGCCGCGACGCAGCGCCGGTACCAAGAGCACGGCCGGCAAGCGCACGACCGCAAGGAAATCGCCACACGCCGAGCCCGAGCTCGTACAGCTGCTGACGCCCGAGGGCGAGCGTGTCGAGAACGCCGAGTACGACAAGTACGTCGCCGGCATCACCCCCGAAGAGCTCCGCGGCCTGTACCGCGACATGGTGCTCACCCGTCGCTTCGACGCCGAGGCCACCTCCCTGCAGCGCCAGGGCGAGCTGGGCCTGTGGGCGTCGCTGCTGGGCCAGGAGGCCGCCCAGATCGGCTCCGGCCGGGCCCTGCGCGACGACGACTACGTCTTCCCGACCTACCGCGAGCACGGCGTCGCCTGGTGCCGTGGCGTCGACCCGACCAACCTGCTCGGCATGTTCCGCGGCGTGAACAACGGCGGCTGGGACCCGAACGGCAACAACTTCCACCTCTACACGATCGTCATCGGCTCCCAGACGCTGCACGCCACGGGCTACGCGATGGGCATCGCCAAGGACGGCGCGGACAGCGCGGTCATCGCCTACTTCGGCGACGGCGCCTCCAGCCAGGGCGACGTGGCCGAGTCGTTCACGTTCTCCGCGGTCTACAACGCCCCGGTCGTGTTCTTCTGCCAGAACAACCAGTGGGCGATCTCCGAGCCGACCGAGAAGCAGACCCGTGTGCCGCTCTACCAGCGCGCGCAGGGCTTCGGCTTCCCGGGCGTACGGGTGGACGGCAACGACGTCCTGGCGTCCCTGGCCGTCACCAAGTGGGCCCTCGAGCGTGCCCGCAGCGGCGAGGGCCCGACCCTGGTCGAGGCGTACACCTACCGCATGGGCGCCCACACCACCTCCGACGACCCCACCCGCTACCGGGGCGACGAGGAGCGGCTGGCCTGGGAGGCGAAGGACCCGATCCTGCGGCTTCGCCGCTACCTGGAGGCCTCAAACCACGCGGACGAGGGATTTTTCGCGGAACTCGAGGCCGAGAGCGAGGCGTTGGGCAGGCGAGTGCGCGAAGCGGTCCGTGCCATGCCGGACCCGGACCACTTCGCCATGTTCGAGAACGTGTACGCGGACGGGCATGCGCTCGTCGACGAGGAGCGAGCCCAGTTCGCCGCCTACCAGGCGTCGTTCGCAGATGTAGAGGGGGCCTGATCATGGCAGCGGAGAAGATGGCCCTGGCCAAGGCGATCAACGAGTCGCTGCGCAGCGCCCTGGAGGCCGACCCCAAGGTCCTCGTCATGGGCGAGGACGTCGGCAAGCTCGGCGGCGTCTTCCGTGTGACGGACGGTCTGCAGAAGGACTTCGGCGAGAGCCGCGTCATCGACACGCCCCTCGCGGAGTCGGGCATCGTCGGCACGGCGATCGGTCTCGCCCTGCGCGGCTACCGCCCCGTGGTGGAGATCCAGTTCGACGGCTTCGTCTTCCCGGCGTACGACCAGATCGTCACGCAGCTCGCGAAGATGCACGCGCGCTCGCTGGGCAAGGTCAAGCTCCCGGTCGTCGTCCGCATCCCCTACGGCGGCGGCATCGGCGCGGTCGAGCACCACTCGGAGTCCCCGGAGGCGCTCTTCGCGCATGTGTCGGGTCTGAAGGTCGTCTCCCCGTCGAACGCCTCCGACGCGTACTGGATGATGCAGCAGGCCATCCAGAGCGACGACCCGGTGATCTTCTTCGAGCCCAAGCGGCGCTACTGGGACAAGGCCGAGGTCAACACCGAGGCGATCCCCGGCCCCCTGCACAAGGCACGTGTGGTCCGCGAGGGCACCGACCTGACCCTCGCCGCCTACGGCCCGATGGTCAAACTCTGCCAGGAGGTCGCCGACGCGGCCGCCGAGGAGGGCAAGTCCCTGGAGGTCCTGGACCTGCGCTCGGTCTCACCGCTCGACTTCGACTCGATCCAGACCTCGGTGGAGAAGACCCGCCGGCTGGTCGTCGTCCACGAGGCCCCCGTGTTCTTCGGCTCCGGCGCGGAGATCGCCGCCCGGATCACGGAGCGCTGCTTCTACCACCTGGAGGCCCCGGTGCTCAGGGTCGGCGGCTACCACGCCCCGTACCCGCCGGCCCGCCTGGAGGAGGAGTACCTGCCGGGCCTGGACCGGGTGCTCGACGCCGTCGACCGTGCCCTGGCGTACTGAGGAGAAGGTCGTGACGACGATGACTGAAGCGTCCGTTCGGGAGTTCAGGATGCCCGACGTGGGCGAGGGACTCACCGAGGCCGAGATCCTCAAGTGGTACGTGCAGCCCGGCGACACGGTGACGGACGGCCAGGTGGTCTGCGAGGTCGAGACGGCCAAGGCGGCCGTGGAACTCCCCATCCCGTACGACGGTGTGGTCCGCGACCTCCACTTCCCCGAGGGCACCACGGTCGACGTGGGCACGCCGATCATCGCGGTGGACGTGACGGGCGGCGGGGCCCCGGCGGAGGCACCCGCACCGAAGACGGCGGAGCCCCCGAATGAGGAGCCGAAGCCCGAGAGCACGGGCCGCACGCCCGTCCTCGTCGGCTACGGCGTGGCCACCTCCTCCACCAAGCGCCGTCCGCGCAAGGGCCCGGAGGTCCCGGTGCAGGAGGCCTCCGCCGCGCTGCAGTCCGAGCTGAACGGCCACGGTCAGGCCAAGCCGCGCCCGCTGGCGAAGCCGCCGGTGCGCAAGCTGGCGAAGGACCTCGGCGTCGACCTGGCGACGATCACCCCGTCGGGCCCCGACGGCATCATCACGCGCGAGGACGTCCACGCGGCGGCGGCCCCGCCGCAGGCCCCCGAGCCGGTGACGGTGGCGGAGCCGGCTGTTTCCGCGCCTCCCGCGCCCGTACCGACGTACGACACGGCCCGTGAGACCCGTATCCCCGTCAAGGGTGTCCGCAAGGTCACGGCCGCGGCGATGGTCGGCTCGGCGTTCACGGCGCCGCACGTCACGGAGTTCGTGACGGTCGACGTGACGCGCACGCTGAAGCTCGTCGAGGAGCTGAAGCAGGACAAGGACATGCAGGGCCTGCGGGTGAACCCGCTCCTGCTGATCGCCAAGGCCCTGCTCGTCGCGATCAAGCGCCATCCGGAGATCAACGCGTCCTGGGACGAGGCGAACCAGGAGATCGTGGTCAAGCACTACGTCAACCTGGGCATCGCGGCGGCGACCCCCCGCGGCCTGATCGTCCCGAACGTCAAGGACGCGCACGACAAGACCCTTCCGCAGCTGGCGGAGGCGCTGGGCGAGTTGGTGGGCACGGCGCGCGAGGGCAAAACGTCCCCGGCGGCCATGCAGGGCGGCACCGTCACCATCACCAACGTCGGCGTCTTCGGCGTCGACACCGGCACGCCGATCCTCAACCCCGGCGAGTCCGCGATCCTCGCGGTCGGTGCGATCAGGCTCCAGCCGTGGGTCCACAAGGGCAAGGTGAAGCCGCGTCAGGTGACCACCCTGGCGCTGTCCTTCGACCACCGCTTGGTGGACGGCGAGCTGGGCTCCAAGGTGCTGGCGGACGTGGCGGCGATCCTGGAGCAGCCGAAGAAGCTGATCACCTGGGCCTGACCCGGTGAGCCACGGTCGCCCCGTCCCGCCTCCGGCGCGGCGGGGCGACCGGCGTTTCCGGGAGCACCACAGCCGAAAAAGGGGAAGGCGGAACAGGGTGTCGGACACCGACTGGATCGACGTACTCAGACAGGGCGACGAACCCAACGTCCTGCACCGGATGCGGACCGGCTGGGCCGTCCTGGGCAGCACGCAGTTCCTGCCCGGCTACTGCCTGCTGGTCCACGAGAGCGCGGACCATCTGACCGACCTCTCGCGTGCCGACCGGGCCGGCTTCCTGATGGATCTTTCCCTGCTGGGCGAAGCGGTCCAGCAGGTCTGCTCGGCAGCCGACCCGGAGTTCTACCGCGTCAACTACGAGATCCTCGGCAACTTCTGGAACCATCTGCACGCGCACGTCCACGCCCGCTACCACTGGGAGCCTCAGGAGCGCCGGCGCGCCCCGGTGTGGCTCTACGGCGAGGAGCGCACGGCCCCCGAACACAGCCCGGGACCGGCCCACGACAAACTCCGCTCCGCCCTGGCCGAGGCGCTCGCGGCCATCACCGCGGACGCGTACCGATGAGTGGCAACGGGCCCGCCGCAGAGTCGCGGCGGGCCCGTTCACGGAGTGCGCGGCGTCAGCTGATCTTGGCGTAGCCGTAGGTGATCAGCTTCTTCACGTCCGTCGTGCGGTTGGCCGCGGAGGACGAGGCGAGGACGGTGCCCATCACCGACTCGCCGTTGAGCGTGGCGGCGAAGACGAGGCAGTACTGGGCCGAGGTGCCGGAACCGGTCTTCACGCCGAGCGTGCCGTTCCAGCCGAGCAGCGTGTTGGTGTTGGCCCACGCGGCCATCGTGCGGGTGGAGCCGGTGCTGGTGATCGTCTTGGCCGTGTACGACTTGGTCTTCACGACGCTCTTGAACGTGGTGCTCTTCATGGCGCTCCGGGCGAGCTTCGTCAGATCGCGCGGCGTCGAGTAGTTGGAGCCGTTGCTGATGCCGTCGAACGAGTCGAAGTGCGTGTTCGTCATGCCGAGGCTCGTGGCCATCGTGTTCATCTTCGAGATGAACGACTTCGTGCGCGCGGACACGGTCGTGCCGGTACCGAACTTGTCGGCGAGGGCCATCGCGGCGTCGCAGCCGGACGGCAGCATCATCCCGTAGAGCAGCTGGCGGACGGTGACCTTGTCGCCGACGATCAGGTGTGCCGACGAGGCGCCCTTGGAGACGATGTAGTCGCTGTACGCCTTCTTGATGGTGACCTTGGCGTCCAGGTTCAGGTTCGACTGCGAGAGGACGACCTTCGCGGTCATGATCTTCGTCGTGGAGGCGGTGAGCCTCTTCGTGTCGGCGCCCTTGGCGTAGAGCGTCGTGCCGGTCGCGCTGTTCATCAGGAACCCGCCCTTGGCGGTGATGGTGGGCGTCGTGAGAGCTTGCGCGGGTGCCGCGGTGAGAGCTCCGGTGGCGAGCACTGCGGCGGTCGTCACGGCGACGGCGGCGGCCCTGCGGACACGGAAACCCTTGGTGGCGGTTATCAACTCAAATACCCCGAATACGTCGAATGCCCCGGAAATGCGGCCGAGTTGGAGAGAAGAAGGTGGGGCCGCACGTGTGTGACACGTAAGTAGCACGAGAGGTTGTGCGACAGTCGTACGCAAATTCGGAGTTCCGCGTGTGGCGTCCGTCACCGGTCCGCATGGTGGATGGTGACGCCTCATAAGTGCGTGTTGTATCTATCCTGTTCGCATGCCGTCCGCCCCACCCGCGCCCGTGAAGCCGACCACCAAGCAACCCCCCGCCGCCGACCGCGTCTACACCCACGTCAAGCAGGGCGTCCTGGACCGCCGTTACGAGGGCGGAACGCTGCTCACCGAAGGAGAGCTCGCCGAGGCGGTCGGGGTGTCACGCACCCCCGTGCGCGAGGCGCTGCTGCGGCTCGAGGTGGAGGGGCTGATCAAGCTCTACCCGAAGAAGGGCGCGCTGGTCCTGCCCGTCTCCGCGCAGGAGATCGCGGACGTGGTGGAGACCCGGCTGCTGGTCGAGGAGCACGCCGCCCGCAAGGCCGTACCCGCGCCCCGCGGGCTCATCGAACGGCTCGAGGAACTGCTCGAGCGGCAGAAGGAACAGGCCGCCGCCGGTGACCTGGCCGCGGCCGCCGTCACCGACCGCTGCTTCCACGCGGAGATCGTCCGCAGCGGCGGCAACGAGATCCTTTCGCGGCTGTACGACCAACTCCGCGACCGCCAGCTGCGCATGGGAGTCGCCGTCCTGCACTCCCACCCCGACCGGATCGCCAAGGGCCTCGTCGAGCACGAGGAGATCCTCGAAGCGCTGCGCTCCGGCGACGCGGAGGCGGCCGTCGGAGTGGTGCACCGGCACATCAGCTGGTTCTCGCACCTGGCGCGGGGTGAGGTCCGATGAGCTCCTCCTCGGCCGCGCTGCCGGGAGACCCTCCGGGCGGCGGGCGCGCCGTCGCCGTCTGGGGCGTCGGCGTCTCGGTCTACTTCGTCGCCGTCATCTTCCGTACGTCCCTCGGGGTGGCCGGTCTCGACGCGGCGGACCGTTTCCATGTGAACGCCTCCGCCCTGGCGACGTTCTCGATCCTGCAGCTGCTCGTGTACGCGGGCATGCAGATCCCCGTCGGCCTGCTCGTCGACCGGCTCGGCACGAAGAAGGTGCTGGGCATCGGGGTCGTCCTGTTCACGGCGGGCCAGCTCGGCTTCGCCCTCTCACCCACGTACGGCATGGCGCTCGCCTCGCGCGCGCTGCTCGGATGCGGTGACGCGATGACCTTCATCAGCGTGCTGCGGCTGGGCACGCGCTGGTTCCCGGCCCGGCGCGGGCCCCTGGTCGCGCAGCTCGCGGGGCTGGCCGGGATGGCGGGCAACCTGGTCTCCACGCTCGTACTGGCCCGGCTGCTGCACGGCGTCGGATGGACGGCGGCGTTCGCGGGCAGCGCGCTGGCGGGTGTGGTGGTGCTGGTGCTGCTGCTGTTGTTC
The DNA here is from genome assembly GCF_040782645.1 of Streptomyces sp. HUAS ZL42. GTDB lineage: Bacteria > Actinomycetota > Actinomycetes > Streptomycetales > Streptomycetaceae > Streptomyces. The sequence goes on along the minus strand of NZ_CP160403.1, from coordinate 4,814,565 downwards.
CTGAAGGACCACCCCGAGGGGCACGAGCCCGAGCCCTTCCCGCACCGGGGCGCGGCGTACGTGCGCCGGCAGATCGCCGCGTCCTGGCGGGAGCCGGGGACGCGGCTCGGGCTGTGGGTCCACTTCACGACCCAGTTCCCGGCGATGGTCTTCCTGCTGCTGTGGGGGCTGCCGTTCCTGGTGGAGGCCCAGGGGCTGTCGCGGGCCACGGCCGGGGAACTGCTGACCCTCGTCGTGCTGGCCAACATGGTGATCGGGCTGGTGTACGGCCAGATCGTCGCCCGGCACCACGGGGCGCGGCTGCCGCTCGCGCTGGGGACGGTGGGGGCGACGGCCTCGGTATGGGCCGTCACCCTGTTCTACCCCGCCGACCGGGCGCCGATGTGGCTCCTTGTGGTGCTGTGCGCGGTGCTGGGGGCGTGCGGGCCGGCCTCGATGATCGGGTTCGACTTCGCCCGGCCGGCCAATCCCGCGGAGCGGCAGGGGACCGCCTCCGGCATCACCAACATGGGTGGCTTCGTCGCCTCCATGACGACGTTGTTCGCGGTCGGGGTGCTGCTGGATGTGACCGGGGACGACTACACCGTCGCGTTCTCCGTGGTGTTCGTGCTGCAGGCGCTCGGCGTGAGTCAGATTCTGCGGTTGCGGAGGCGGGCGGCCCGGCGGGAGCGGGAGCGGCTGGTCGCCAGCCGGGTGGAGACGGTGCACGTTCCTGCGTGACGGTGCCCCGTGCCGGGGTCTGTGTGGGGTGGGTCGCGCAGCCCGGCGCCGGCGGGGTGCCGCCATGGCGCTGACCGCAGGCTGCGCAAGCCACCGGACTACTGCGTCACCGTGAAGTTCCTCAGGATCGCCGCCGTCAGTTCCGGGTCTCCCTCCGTCTTCACCCGGTCCGTCACCGCGTCCGGGGTCACGCGGCCGCAGGCCAGGCGGACGTAGGTCTCCCAGTCGAGGGCGAGGGTGGCGGCGGGGCCTAGCGCGGGCGCCGTTTCGAGGGTGCCGCGGCCCTGGATGTCGACGCGGATGGTGCGCAGGAACTCCACCGGGCCGTGGACGTCGAAGACGACCGCCGAGCTGCGGGGCGCGCCCGCTTCGTCGGCGACGACGCGGGGCAGGTCGGCGAGGAGCACGTCGCGGGCGATGTGTGCGCCGGGCGAGTCGAGGTTGCCGGGGCGGCCGAGGGCCGCGCGCAGGTCCTGCTCGTGCACCCACACGTTGAACGCGTGGCCCCGCATGGCCTCCTCGAGGGTGAGCTCGCTGCCGAGGGGGCCGCGCACCTTCGTACCGGGATCGCGCGACTCGTTGCGCAGCTGGCGGTTGCGGCGGATGACCGTGTACTCCAGCTCGGACGTCATCTCGGGTGCCGTGTGATGGCGGCGGACGTCGACCTGCATCTCCATGTAGCGCTGGTGGTCGTTGGTGACGTGGAACAGGTCGCGCGGGAGCGTGTGGATGGGGCGCGGGTCGCCGAGCATCTCGCAGTCCAGGCCGATGACATGGGAGACGATGTCGCGGACAGACCAGCCGGGGCACGGGGTGCGCCGGTTCCACTCACCCTCCACAAGCGGCTGCACCAGCTCGGATATGGCTTCGATGGAGTGGGTCCAGGCGTCGGCGTAGGGCTGGAGGGTGGGATGCAGACTCACGGAACGGGGCCCCTCGGCGGTCGGTACACGGGCGGGTTGCGGCGGCGTTGCCAGTGGGAGGTGGCTGCTGTCGGCGGGTGTCTCGGAACGCTAAGTTACGCTGCTGTGAGGCACCCCGGCAGTGCTTTCGTGTGACGATCGTAGGCCCGTGTGGACGGCTCGAATGCCAGGACGGTGGTAGTGTGCGCGCCTCTCTGATCCAGATCGCCGTAGACGAGGGCGAATCGGTCGAATCGCGTCGGCGGCGGGTGGCGGCGCTGGTACGGGATCAGGCCGGAACCGATCTCGTCGTGTTGCCGGAGCTGTGGACCACGGGAGCGTTCGCGTACGAGGCGTTCGGAAGCGAGGCCGAGCCGCTCGAGGGGCCGACGCACGAGGCGATGGCCAAGGCCGCGAGCGATGCGGGCGTGTGGCTGCACGCCGGGTCGATTCCGGAGCGTGCCCCCCAGGGGACGCTGTACAACACGTCGCTCGTCTTCTCTCCCTCCGGTGATCTGGTGGCCTCCTACCGCAAGATCCACCGCTTCGGCTTCGACAAGGGCGAGGCCGTGCTGATGGGGGCGGGGCGGGACCTGGTGACGGTTCGTCTGGCGGAGACCACTCTGGGCCTCGCGACCTGTTACGACCTCCGATTCCCCGAGTTGTTCCGTGGGCTCGTCGATGCCGGCGCTCAGACCCTGGTCCTCCCGGCGGGCTGGCCCGAGCGGCGGCGGGCGCACTGGACGCTGCTGGCCCAGGCGCGGGCGGTGGAGAACCAGGCGTTCGTGCTTGCGTGTGGAACGGCCGGGACGCATGCGGGAGTTCCGCAGGCGGGTCACTCGATCGTGGTGGATCCGTGGGGGGAGGTGCTGGCGGAGGCCGGCGCCGGCGAGGAGGTCCTCACGGTGGAGTTCGACCCGTCGAGGGTCGGGGTGACCCGGGAGCAGTTCCCGGCGCTGAAGGACCGGGTGCTGGGGCTGGAGCCGCCTCGCCGCTGACCAGGTCTCCTGCGCCTACTCCGACTCCCGCTCCTTCTCCGCCAGGTGGATCACGCACACCGTCACCGCGATCAGCAGTGCCGGATCCGCGTCCTCCCGGACGACGTCCACGCCGTACGTCTCGCGCACGTGCAGCCAGCGGCGCGAGACGACGGCCAGCAGTTCACCGTCGTACTCGACGGCGAACTCCCGGTCGAGGATCTTGCCGCTGACGTCGAGTTCGGTGCCGTCCACCAGGCTGACCCGGTAGTGGTTGCGCAACAGCGAGAGCCGTTTGCGGCGGATCGTCGCCAGGGGCTCGCCGTCCCGCTCGATCACCATGGTGTCCCGCACGGCGAACATCTTCCGGCGGATGTCGACGAGCACGCGCCCGTGCATGTCCTTCAGCTCGAAGGTGTCGCGCAGCCGCATCGCCTTGCCGTCGACGAGGAACACCTTGGCGCCGCGGTCGTCCTCGATCCAGTAGTCGTCGCCGATGCCCAGGAGCCGGTCGCGTACGAGGAATCTCATGCCGTTACCGCTTCCCCGACCGCCGGTCCGGAACGCCGACGGTAGGCCGACGGGCTGAGTCCCGGCCGGCGCGTCAGCCGGGCCGGCGGAGTCGTGCCGAGCCGCACGCGGAAGCGCCGGTGCAGGGGCCCCGGGCCCACGGCCGCCAGGGTCGCCACGGTCAGCGACTCCCATGCCCGTCGGCACCAGGGGCAGCCGGTCCGTCCCGCCCTCGGCGAGAATCTTCACTGCATTCACACAAATGGACAGGGTGCTTTCGATCACGGATTGCTCAAGGTTGTCTGTCGTCGCCCTGTGCGTACGGCGTCGGGGCACCTGTGCCGCTCCGGCGGATGTGTCCGGGTTGGGGTGGCGTGCTCACACCCCGTACCCGTCGCTGTAGCCGTCGCGGTGGCGATGGTGGTGGCCCTCCTCGTCGATGACCGGCGTCGCGGGCGGCACCACCACGCGCCTGCGGCGGGCGATGCTGCTGAACGTGCTGACGCCGATCAGGCCGACGATCATCAGGATGATGCCGACCAGGTCGAGGTTGACCCCCTCCATGTTCCAGTCGGTCGCGAACGTGAGGATGGCTCCCACGGCGATGAGGATGATGCATCCGCCGAGGCCCATGAGTGTCGCCTCCCTGTGCGGTCCGGTCGTTCCGGTCCGCGACCCGGGTACCCAGGCGGGCAACAGCCATGCGGGGCTCGCCCGTTCTACCCCTCCAGGAACGCCACCAGCGTGTTCGCCAGCAGGAACGGGTCGGCCGCGCCGCACAGTTCGCGGGCGCTGTGCATCGACAGGATGGCCACGCCGATGTCGACGGTCCTGATGCCGTGCCGGGCGGCGGTGATCGGGCCGATCGTCGTACCGCACGGCATGGAGTTGTTGGAGACGAACGACTGGAAGGGCACGTCGGCCTTCTCGCAGGCGGCGGCGAAGGCGGCGCGGCCCGAACCGTCCGTGGCATAGCGGTTGTTGACGTTGACCTTCAGGATCGGCCCGCCGTTGACGCGCGGGTGGTGCGTCGGGTCGTGCCGCTCCGCGTAGTTGGGGTGGACGGCGTGACCGGTGTCGGAGGACAGACAGACGGTGCCGGCGAAGGCACGGGCCCGGTCCTCGTACGACCCTCCGCGCGCGAACACCGAACGCTCCAGCACGCTGCCGAGCAGCGGGCCGTCCGCGCCGGTGTCCGACTGCGAGCCGTTCTCCTCGTGGTCGAAGGCGGCGAGGACGGGGACGTACGGCAGGCCCGCGCCGCTCGTCGCCACCGCGGCCAGGGCCGCCGCAGCGGCGTGAACGGAGAGCAGGTTGTCCATGCGGGGGGCCGCGACCAGTTCCTTGTCCCGGCCGAGGTACGCCGGCGGCTCCACGGAGTGCACCATCAGGTCCCAGCCGGCGACCTCGCCGGCTGGGATGCCTGCGGTCTCCTCCAGGAAGGCGATCAGGTCGCCGTCGCGGACGTCGTTGCCGAGGCCCCAGACCGGCTGCAGGTGGCGCTGCTTGTCGAGCTTGAGCCCCTCCGTGTTCACCGAACGGTCGAGGTGCACGGCGAGCTGGGGGACGCGCAGCAGGGGCCGGTCGACGTTCACCAGGCGCGTCGAGCCGTCGCGCAGGGTGAGCCGGCCGGCCAGGCCCAGGTCGCGGTCGAGCCAGGAGTTGAGCAGCGGTCCGCCGTAGATCTCCACGGCCACCTGACGCCAGCCGTGCGCTCCGCTGTCGGGCAGCGGCTTGACACGCAGGTTGGGGGAGTCGGTGTGCGCGCCGATGATGCGGAAGGGGGTGTGCGGTGCGGCGCCCTCCGGGACGTACCAGGCCACGATCGCGCCGCCGCGGATCACGTACTTGCCGCCGCTCGTCCCGTCCCAGGCGTCCGTCTCGGCGACCTGGCGGAAGCCGGCCTTCTCCAGCCGTTCGGCGGCGTTCGCCACGGCGTGGTACGGGGAGGGGCTCGCCGCGAGGAAGGACATGAGGTCGTCGGTGTGGCCGCGGTCGAAGCGGTGGGGTTCGCTCATGGAGTTCACCTTAACGACGTACGAGGGCCCCCTCCCTGTGGAAGGGGAGGGGGCCCTCGTGTGGGGGGTGTCTTCGACGGCGGGGCGGTCGGCCCAGGGCGGAACTCATGCCCGCGGACTGACGGCGTGCCCGGCCGCCGTGCGACTTCTTCCTTCTGGAACGCCGCCTCGTCCTAGAACGCCGCCTCGTCCAGTTCCATCAGGTCCAGGTCGACGCCCTCGGCGATCTTGCGGGCCAGGGTGACGCCCGGGAGGACGTTGGCGGCGAAGAACTTCGCTGCCGCGATCTTGCCCGTGTAGAACGCCTTGTCCTTGGCGGACGCCGTCTGCAGCTTGTCCGCCGCCACCGCGGCGCCCTTGAGCAGCAGGTAGCCGACGATGACGTCGCCGGAGGCGAGCAGCAGGCGGCTGGTGTTGAGGCCCACCTTGTAGATGTTCTTGACGTCCTGCTCGGTGGCCGCGAGGTCCGTGAGCATGAGGCCGACGATGGCCTCCAGCTCCACGGCCGCCTTGGCCAGGTGCTCGCGGGCGCCCGCCAGGTCCTCGCCGCCCTCGCCCAGCGCCAGGAACTTCTTGATGTCCTCGGCGAGGGAGTTCAGCGCCGCGCCCTGGTTGCGGACGATCTTCCGGAAGAAGAAGTCCTGGCCCTGGATCGCGGTCGTGCCCTCGTAGAGCGTGTCGATCTTGGCGTCGCGGATGTACTGCTCGATCGGGTACTCCTGCAGGAAGCCGGAGCCGCCGAAGGTCTGCAGCGACTGGGCCAGCTGCTCGTAGCCCTTCTCCGAGCCGTAGCCCTTGACGATCGGGAGGAGGAGGTCGTTGAGCGCGTGCTCCGCCGACGAGTCCTCGCCCGCCGCCTCCTTCACCGCGATCGAGTCCTGCACCGACGCCGTGTAGAGCACCAGCGCGCGCATGCCCTCGGCGTACGCCTTCTGCGTCATCAGCGAGCGGCGGACGTCGGGGTGGTGCGTGATGGTGACCTTGGGCGCGGTCTTGTCCATGAAGTTCGCGAGGTCCGGGCCCTGGACGCGCTCCTTGGCGTACTCGAGGGCGTTGAGGTAGCCCGTCGAGAGAGTGGAGATCGCCTTCGTGCCGACCATCATGCGGGCGAACTCGATGATCCGGAACATCTGGCGGATGCCGTCGTGCTTGTCGCCGATCAGCCAGCCCTTGGCCGGGTGGCGGTCGCCGAAGGTCATCTCGCAGGTGTTGGAGGCCTTGAGGCCCATCTTGTGCTCGACGTTGGTGGCGTAGACGCCGTTGCGCTCGCCCAGCTCGCCGGTCTCGAAGTCGAAGAGGTACTTCGGGACGAGGAAGAGGGACAGGCCCTTGGTGCCGGGGCCCGCGCCCTCGGGACGCGCGAGGACGTAGTGGAGGATGTTCTCCTCCATGTCGTGCTCACCGGACGTGATGAAGCGCTTCACGCCCTCGATGTGCCAGGAGCCGTCCTCCTGCTGGACGGCCTTGGTGCGACCGGCACCGACGTCCGAGCCGGCGTCCGGCTCGGTGAGCACCATGGTCGAGCCCCAGGTCTTCTCCACGGCGATCTGGGCGATCTTCTTCTGGACGTCGTTGCCCTCGTCGTAGAGGATCCCGGCGAACGCCGGGCCGGAGGAGTACATCCACACGGCCGGGTTCGAGCCGAGGATCAGCTCCGCGTACGACCAGATCAGGGACGGCGGAGCCGTCGTGCCGCCGATCCCCTCGGGCAGGCCGAGCCGCCAGTACTCGGAGTCCATGAAGGCCTTGTAGCTCTTCTTGAAGGACGCCGGGACCGGCGCGGTGTTCGTCTCCGGGTCGAAGACCGGCGGGTTGCGGTCGGCGTCCGCGAAGGACTCGGCCAGCTCGTTCTCCGCGAGACGCGTCAGCTCCTCGAGAACGCTCTTCGCGGTGTCGGTGTCCATCTCCTCGAACGGGCCGGTGCCGTACAGCTTGTCGCGTCCGAGTACTTCGAAGAGGTTGAACTCGATGTCGCGGAGATTCGGCTTGTAGTGCCCCATGGTGACGGCTCCGTAGAGGGATCGGCGAGGCATCGACTCCTCGCGGCTAGTTCACATACCAACAAGTAGCTACGATGATGCTACCCGTCGGTAATAAGAAGCAACCCCGATCCGGCATCTGTGACGACTCACACCGGAACCGTCAGTGTCGCCGTGTATCCCTCCTCGACGCTGCCCTTCACCGTCGCCAGCTGCTGCTCGTGGCCGTCGCTGAAGATGTTGTCCGTCTCCAGGGAGAGCTGACCCAGGTTCCGCACGCTCTGGCTGTAGCCGTCCGTGGCGTACACGGTGTCGCAGACGTCCTTCGGCAGCGCGAGCTGGGAGGTGTTCGTGATGGAGGTGGCCGCGGTGGCGTCCTCCAGGCTGCCATAGACCTCGAAGTGGATGTGCGGCCAGCGGCCCGAGTAGCACGCGGGGAAGATGCTCTTGAAGGTGACCTGGCCCTTGTCGTCCGTCTCCTGCACGCCCCGCAGGTAGTTCTCGTCGGTGACGCCCTCGGAGTAGAGGGAGTAGTTGCCGTCGCGGTCGCAGTGCCACAGGTAGACGGCGGCGCCCTTCTTCGGGGTGCCGCAGCCGGAGGCGGCGTCCACGACGGTGAGCGTGACGGTCAGGGGCACGCCCTCGGCGGTGCCGCCCGCGGAGTCGCCGAAGCTCCTGGTGATGTCGCCGCGCACGACACCGCTCTCCTTCAGGACGTTCACGCCGTTCGAGCCGTCTCCCGGGTAGGGGCCGGCCGTCTCGTTCGGGATCGTCGCGCACTCGGAGGACGAGGAGGACGATGGCGACGAGCCGGACGAGCTGCCGGAGGACGCGGCCGCCGAGGAGGAGGCGGACGAGGCCGACGTCTGCTCCTGCGAGCTGCAGCCCACCAGCGGGACCAGGCTCGCCCCGGCCATCAGCCGGATCATCCGCCGGCGGGCGAGGACGGGGAGGTCGTAGGAGAGGCCTCTGTCGTGCTCGTGGTCCTCGTCGTGGTGGTGTCCGTGCATGGCTGTGTCTCCTTGCGGCAGATGGTCCTGGCTTTGCCGTCCCGTGGGGCTTTCTTTGATGTGAGGGACGCTATGGGGGCCCGCTGTGCGAAGCCAGGGGGGCACCTGTGAGCTCCCCATGGACCGTGCGCAGGCGCCGTACCGCCCCGCCCGCGCCCTTCGTCTCGGTACGCTTGCGCCCATGTACGGCTATGACCAGAACGTCGGTGCACAGCAGCAGTACGCCTCGTCGCAGCAGCAGATGGCCGGCGGCCTCGGCGGGTACGGGCAGCAGCCGCCGCTCTACCCGGAGCCGTCCCCGCCCTCGCTCGCGGACGCGGTGCGCGCCTTCACCACCGGGCAGGTGACCGCCGAGGACTTCCAGCAGGTCTTCGCGACCTCCAAGGTGTACTGCCCGCGGGGCGACAACCCCGGCTTCCTCGCCCTGCACAACACCCAGCAGCCGGTGATCCCGATGTTCACCTCGCTGAAGGAACTGCGCCGGTACGCGGGCAAGGAGTCCAAGTACTTCGTGATCACCGGCGCCGAGGTGATCGATCTGCTGCCCACCGGCTACGGCTTCGTCCTCGACATGGAGGGTGAGCACCGGATGGTCTTCGACGCGAAGGCGGTCGAGCAGATGGTCGAGTTCGCGATGCGCAGGATGTATGGCGGCTGACGCTTGCGTGCGTGGGCGCGGAGCCCGGAACCCGGAGCCCGGAGGGAATGCCCTCCGGGCTTCTTCTGTTGAGGGTGGCAGAAAGTTCAATGCTCAACTAAACTGGCCGTACAAGGAGGTACCGACATGCCTGCAGTGACCGTCGAGAACCCGCTGACGCTGCCGCGCGTGACCGCGCCAGCCGACTCCGTGGCACGTCCCGTGCTCGGCGTCACGACCGCGCCCAGCGGCTTCGAGGGCGAGGGCTTCCCGGTGCGCCGTGCGTTCGCCGGGATCCACTACCGCCACCTCGACCCGTTCATCATGATGGACCAGATGGGCGAGGTGGAGTACGCGCCGGGCGAGCCCAAGGGCACCCCCTGGCACCCGCACCGGGGCTTCGAGACCGTCACCTACATCATCGACGGGATCTTCGACCACCAGGACTCCAACGGTGGCGGCGGCACCATCACCAACGGCGACACCCAGTGGATGACCGCGGGCTCCGGCCTGCTGCACATCGAGGCGCCGCCGGAGTCCCTCGTCATGTCCGGCGGTCTCTTCCACGGTCTGCAGCTGTGGGTGAACCTCCCGGCCAAGGACAAGATGATGGACCCGCGCTACCAGGACATCCGCGGTGGCAACGTCCAGCTGCTCAGCTCCCCCGACGGCGGCGCGCTGCTCCGCGTCATCGCCGGTGAGCTGGACGGTCACCAGGGTCCCGGCATCACGCACACGCCGATCACGATGATCCACGCCACGCTGGCGCCGGGTGCGGAGATCACCCTGCCGTGGCGCGAGGACTTCAACGGTCTCGCGTACGTCCTCGCCGGGCGCGGTGCGGTCGGCACCGAGCGGCGTCCGATCCACCTCGGGCAGACCGCCGTCTTCGGTGCCGGTTCCTCGCTGACCGTCCGCGCGGACGAGAAGCAGGACTCGCACACCCCGGACCTGGAGGTCGTCCTCCTCGGCGGGCAGCCCATCCGCGAGCCCATGGCCCACTACGGCCCCTTCGTGATGAACACCAAGGAGGAGCTCATGCAGGCCTTCGAGGACTTCCAGAAGGGCCGGCTGGGCACGATCCCGGCGGTGCACGGGATGTCCGAGGGCGGTCTCTGACAGCCCTGTCCGCACGGTGCTGACGTTCCGTCACCCTCGCGGGCCGTCCGGGCAGGACAGGGCGGCCCGTGCGTGATCCGCTGGACACGTGCAGTTGCTGCCCGAGCCCGTGCGACGTCTTGCCGCCTGGTGTGCGGTGGCGCTGCTCGTGGCCGGGGTCGGTTTCGTGGGGATCCGCCTGTGCGTGGAGTTGCGGACCGCCGTCACGCCGGTGCTGCTCGCCCTCCTCGGGACAGCGCTCCTCGGGCCCGTCCACCGGCGGCTGGTCAGGGCGAAGGTCCAGCGGTCCGTCGCCGCGGCCGTGACCTGCGTCGCCGTCGTCGCGGTGGTCGGCGGGGCCGTCTACATCGTCGTCGCCGCGCTGATCGACACCGGAGGCCAGATCGTCGCCTCGCTCAAGGACGCGGCTGAGGGCCTGGCCGACCACTTCGGGGCGGCCGGGACCTCGCTGGACGACCTGGCCTCCAACTCCAAGGAGCTGCTGAGCAAGTTCGGCGGCACCGCCGCGTCCAACGTCATCAGCGGGGTCAGCGTCGTCGGCGAGAGCATCGCGATGGCCGTCCTGGCGCTGCTGCTCGTCTTCTTCTTCCTGCGGGACTCGCACAAGGCCGCCGACGCCCTGCGCTCCCTCGCACCGCACGGGACCGGCGAAACCGTGGAGGCCATGGCCCGCCGCGCCTACCGGGCGGTCGAGGGCTTCATGCGCGGGACCACCCTCATCGCCTTCATCGACGCGATCTGCATCACCGTCGGCCTGCTGATCCTCGACGTCCGGGGCGCCGTCGGCCTGGGCGCGCTCGTCTTCGTGGGCGCCTACATCCCCTACCTCGGCGCGTTCCTCTCAGGCGCCGTGTCCGTGCTGGTCGCGCTCGCCGACCGTGGGTTCGTCATCGCCCTGTGGACGTTCGGGATCGTCCTCGCCGTGCAGGTCCTCGAGGGGCATGTGCTGCAGCCGATGATCCAGAGCCGGACCGTGCAGATGCACCCCGCGGTCGTCATGCTCGCGATCACGGCGGGGGCGTCCGTCGCGGGGATTCTGGGGATGCTGCTCGCCGTGCCGCTGACCGCGGCCGCCTTCGGGGTGCTCCACGAATTCCGTGCCCGGTACGGGGCGGACGTGTCTGCGGACTCGTAGCCGGTCGAAGGTCCGTGCTGTCGTGTGATGTGCGAGAAGCCGAGCGTGGGCGCCGAGTGGGTGGAAGCGGTGGGCAACGCGGTCTCCTCACCACCCGTAGTCCCACCGCGTTCCGTGGGCCGTCAGCGGATGCCCGTGTCGCAGTGGACCGTCACATCCGTGAAGGTGCCCGGCGAGACGGTGACGTCGATCGGATGACATGTGGTGCCCGGCCCGGCCGTGGCCCGCAGGACGTATGCCCCGGGCCGCAGGGCCAGTTGGAACCTGCCGTCATGACCACTGCGCTCGGTCGCCACCACGCTGCCGGAGGCGCCGTAAGCCTGCACGGCCGCCCGGGTGGGGACCGGCTCGCAGGACTGGCCGTCGTCGGCCGGAAGGCCCTCGACAGGGCAGGTGGGATACACGACGACGACACCCTTCACCCCGGACTGCGGCGTCGCGGAGGTGCTGGACTCGGGGCCGAGTGACCCCTGGCACGCGGTGACGAGCAGGATCAGGAGGACCAGCGGGGCCGCTGCTGCCGCGCGGCGCTGCCGTGCAGGCCTTCCCCGCGGGGCGGGGCGGTGAAGAGGCTGGTAGGACAGCTCCGGCATGGCACTCACCCCTTCGGGTCCGGGTGGCCAAGCCGTCCACCCGGACCCTGTTTCCCTCCACCGTAGACGTGCTGGTCAGCGGAGGGAGTCGGCGGTCAGCAGAAGCCGAGCCGTCCGAACCTCGAACCCCACAGGGTGGAGCTGGTCTGCCGCTCGTTCACGATCCAGGCGCGCTGGCCGACGGCGCAGGTGCCGGACGCGACCGGATCGATCGTGACCGCGGAGTAGTCGCCCCAGCGCTCGACGGTGCTGGACGACGGGTTGTACGCGACCGTTGCAGTGGTGAAGGTCGTGCCACCCGTGAGGTTGGCGGGGTCCGTGGCCAGGCGACCACTGCCCTTGACCCGGGCCTGGTGCTGACCCGTCCCGACCGCGTCGGTCGAGGACCAGGTGAAGAACATCCTTCCGATGGGGTTCCCTGAGGGGGCACCGACGCCTGAACCGACGATCGAGGGGTTGAAGTCGTCCGAGTCCGAAGCCTCGAAGAACACTCCGCTCTCGGAGACCGCGTTGGTGCTGGTGTTGATCGAGTACCAGCGCGGGGTGGCGAAGCCGCCCGCGTTGATGGTGTGGACGTTGAGCAGCCGGTTGCCGATCTGCGTGCTGGCGTTCTGGAAACGGCCGTCCAGGCTGTCGAGACGGTCCGTGGTTCCCGGCTGACGGGCGTCCGGCGGCACACCCCACGTCCCGACGGGGACGTTGACGGGGGAGAAGACGGTCGCGTTGCTCCGGCCGAAGCCGGTGGCACGGAACAGCTTCAGTGTGCTGGGCGTGCCGGCGTTGGCCGCGACGAGGAAGTCGTTCGCGTTGTTGTCCTCGACGATCGGGGGTGCCACGGTGCCGTACGCACCAAGGTTGATGTACGGGACACTGAAACCGCGTCCGTTGTAGATGTCCGACTTGGAGATGCCGAACACCCGGGAGCGGACGTACGTGTTCCCCGTGAAGATGTTGGCTGTGACGATCACGGCGTCCTGGTCGAGACCGAGCTGCGGGTAGTCGAAGAAATCACCCGCGGGTTCCGGTGCGTCGAACCGGTAGACGAAGAAGGAGCCGGTGGGGTCGGAGGTCGTGGACACCGCGACGAAGACGTTCTGGACGGTGGAGCTCTCCTGGAACGCCTCGGCGACGATGACCCAGCGGTTCCACTTCTTGTCGTAGACGACCCGCGGGTCGAAGATCGTCTGTGCTGTGTAGCCGAAGAAGCTGGCGAACGACACGTTCTTCACCAACGCGCCGTCCGACTTGCGGAACACCCCGACGCCACGGCCGTTAGTGACCTCCACGAAGTGGTTGAGTCCCGCCGCGCCGTGGGTGTCCGGTGGCCGCAGGGTGGAGGTGCCCTGGTTCAGCCCCTCGAAGTTGGCCTGGATCGCGGGCGGGGCAAGGGCAGCAGACCGCCCCTTGACGTCAGGGCGCTTGGGAGGCCTGAGCGCCTGCGACTCCTGCAACTGCTTGGAGGTGGCGGTGAGCCGCGGCGGGGGCACCGGAGTCTCCCTGTCGGGCGCGGCCTGACCGCTGGGGGTCACGACTTTCGCGGTGGACGCGCTGATGTGGTCATTCGCCACGATGGCGGACGGGGGGTCGCCCTGGTGCGCCGGAGCACCGACCGCCGACTGCGCCAGGCCGGAACTCAGCGCCAGTGCTGCCAGCAGGGCAGGCAGAACCAGACGAGTTCTCCTTCTGGATGCCAAAGCAGGTCCTCATTTCGAGTGTGCGCGGTTGCACGGCAGCCGCGCATCGGGGGAATCCTGCGGACATCCTGGGAGCAGGGTAGGGAATTGCCTGGGAGAAAAGAGAGCTCTTGATCAAGAAGTACCTGAAAGGCGGAATATGGATTCTGGCGGAAAATCCGGCTGCTTACTCGGATCCGTTCCTCTCGAAGAGCTCGAACCAGATGCTCTTGCCCTCCCCGCGCGGCGCCACCCCCCATGCGTCCGCGAGGAGTTCGACGAGTACGAGGCCGCGGCCCGACGAGGCCAGTTCCCCCGGGCTGCGCTTGTGCGGGAGGTCGTCGCTGGTGTCGGTGACCTCGACCCTCATCCGGCGCTCGCCGGGTGCGCCGGTCACCTCGGCGACCAGGAGGGCGTCGGCGTCGGTGTGCACGAGGACGTTGGTGAGCATCTCGGAGACCAGGAGCACCGCCGAGTCGAGCTGGTCCTCGCTGGCCCAGTCGTGCAGCAGTTCGCGCAGTTGCTGCCGGGCCACGGAGACCCGCTCGTGCTCGACCTGCGCGACGGTCAGCATCGTGCGCCGCACCGTGGGCCGTACGGACACGGTGTCCCCGCACCCGCAGCCCTCCCCCTGCCGGCCCAGCAGCAGCACCGCGATGTCGTCCTCGCGGCGGTCGGCCAGGGGGCCGGTGGTGTGGTGCGAGGAGGGGCCGTGCACCGCCTGGACAAGCGCGTCGGCGAGCCCTTCCAGGTCGCCGTCGTGCTCCTCGAGGATCATGCGGATGCGTTTCCACCCGGTGTCGATGTCGTGGCCGCCGGTCTCGAGGAGGCCGTCGGTGCAGATCATCATGGACTCGCCGGGTTCCAGGGCGAGCCGGGTGGTGGGGTAGTCGCCGTCCGGGTCGATGCCCAGGGGCAGGCCGCCGTCCGTGGCCCGGACGAGCACCGTCCCGTCCGCCATGCGGATCACCGGGTCCAGATGGCCGGCCCGAGCGGCCTCCAGGACCCCGGTCACCGGGTCTACCTCGACGTACAGACAGGTCGCGAAGCGCAGGTCGGCCGGACCCTTGCCGTCGTCGGAGTGTGTGAGGCCGTAGAAGAAGCGGGAGGCGCGGGAGAGCACCGCGTCGGGCCGGTGGCCCTCGGCGGCGTATGCCCGCAGGGCGATGCGCAGCTGGCCCATCAGGCCCGCCGCCCGCACGTCGTGCCCCTGCACGTCGCCGATGACCAGGGCGAACCGTCCTCCCCCAAACTCCGTTCGGGAGGTGCCCCCAGGCAGCGGGATCATGTCGTACCAGTCGCCGCCGACCTGGAGCCCGCCGCCGGTCGGTATGTAGCGGGCGGCGATGCTCATGCCCGGTATCTCGGGGCCGAGAGTGGGGAGCATCGAGCGCTGCAGCCCGTCGGTGAGCTCGCGCGCCGACTCGGCGGCCTCGGCCCGCGACAGGGCCTGCGCGAGCATGCGGGCGACGGTCGTCAGCACGGAGCGCTCGTCCGGGTTGAACGTCACCGGGTAGGCGAAGGCCGCCATCCACGCGCCGATCGTGCGTCCGGCCACGGTCAGCGGCAGGAAGGCCCAGGACTGCCGGCCGAAGTGCGCCGCAAGGGGCCAGGTGAGGGGGTAGCGGGCCTTGTACTGGTCGGGCGAGGGGAGATAGACGGCCCGGCCGGTGCGGACGACCTCGGCGGCCGGATAGTCGGTCGCCAGGGACATGTGTGTGAAGGGACCCTCGTCGCCCGGCTGCTGCCCGTGGTGGCCTATGACCGTCAGCCGGTCGCCCTCCACCCCGAAGACCGCGAGCCCGTCCGGTGAGAAGCCCGGCATCGCGAGGCCTGCCGCGACCCGCAGCACCTCCGCCGTGGACCGTGCCTCCGCCAGTGCCCGGCCCGCGTCCAGCAGGAACGCCTCCCGGGAGCGCCGCCAGTCGCCGGTGACCGCGCTGCGGCCCGCCGGGGTTCCCGGCGACGGCTCGGTGACCTCCTGGAGGGTGCCGATCACCTCGTACGTCTTGGTCACGGGATCGAAGGCCGGCTTGGACCGGCTGCGCGCGACCCGCACGATCCGCCCCTGGTCGTCCATGATCCGCACCCGCACCTCGGCGAGGGTGCCCTCGGCGACGGCGAGCTGGATCACTCCGGTGATCTCGTTCCAGTCGACGGGGTGCAGGCGGGCCCGTGCCTGGGCCTGTGTCAGAGCCGTCTCCTTCGCGGGCAGGCCGAGCAGTCGAGCCGCCTCGGCGTCGACAGTGACCAGCTCGGTGGCGGTGTCCCAGTGCCAGACGCCCGTCGCGAGGGTGGCGAGGACCTCCCCCACGGCGGGCAGATGCTCGCCAGTGCGCATTGCCCCACTTTAAGAACAGGAGATCGAGGGATGCCACCGATAGTGCACGACGGAGGGTGTCGTCGGTCGGGCCGTGGCCGCCCGTAATGGTGGGGAGCCGATCTTGGGGTGCCCGGTACCCTTGGGGGAGTTTCACGTGAAACAACGCCCCGATCCGCGAAGACTGGATGAACGACGATGCATCGGTACAGGTCCCACACCTGCGGCGAGCTCCGCGCCTCTGACGTCGGCACCGACGTCCGGCTGAGTGGCTGGCTGCACAATCGGCGCGACCTGGGCGGCATCCTCTTCATCGATCTGCGCGACCACTACGGCATCACGCAGCTCGTCGCCCGCCCGGGCACGACGGCGTACGAGACCCTGGACAAGCTCTCCAAGGAGACGGTGGTCCGCGTCGACGGCCAGGTCGTCTCCCGCGGCACGGAGAACATCAACCCGGACCTGCCCACCGGCGAGATCGAGATCGAGGTCGGCGAGGTCGAGGTGCTGGGCGCGGCCGCGCCGCTCCCCTTCACGATCAACACCGAGGACGGGGTCAACGAGGAGCGGCGCCTGGAGTACCGCTTCCTGGACCTGCGCCGCGAGCGCATGCACCGCAACATCCTGCTGCGTACGGCGGTCATCTCGGCGATCCGCCACAAGATGACGGCGCTGGGCTTCAACGAGATGGCGACGCCGATCCTGTCCGCCACCTCCCCGGAGGGCGCCCGCGACTTCGTGGTCCCCTCCCGTCTGAACCCGGGCAAGTTCTACGCCCTGCCGCAGGCCCCTCAGCAGTTCAAGCAGCTGCTGATGATCTCCGGCTTCGACCGCTACTTCCAGATCGCGCCCTGCTTCCGCGACGAGGACGCGCGCGCGGACCGCTCGCCCGGCGAGTTCTACCAGCTCGACATCGAGATGTCCTTCGTCGAGCAGGAGGACGTCTTCCAGCCGGTCGAGACGCTGATGACCGAACTGTTCGAGGAGTTCGGCAACGGCCGTCATGTCACGTCCCCGTTCCCGCGGATCCCGTTCCGCGAGGCGATGCTGAAGTACGGCTCCGACAAGCCGGACCTGCGCGCCCAGCTGGAGCTGGTGGACATCACGGACGTCTTCGAGGGCTCCGAGTTCAAGGCGTTCGCGGGCAAGCACGTGCGGGCGCTGCCGGTGCCGGACGTCGCGTCGCAGCCGCGCAAGTTCTTCGACCAGCTCGGCGAGTTCGCGGTGTCGCTGGGCGCGAAGGGCCTGGCGTGGGTCCGGGTCGCCGAGGACGGCTCGCTGACCGGACCGATCGCGAAGTTCCTGACCGAGGAGAACGTCGCCGAGCTGACCAAGCGCCTGTCGCTGGCAGCCGGGCACGCCGTGTTCTTCGGCGCGGGCGAGTTCGACGAGGTCTCGAAGGTCATGGGTGCGGTGCGGGTCGAGGCCGCGAAGCGCGCCGGCCACTTCGAGGAGGGCGTGTTCCGCTTCTGCTGGATCGTCGACTTCCCGATGTACGAGAAGGACGAGGAGACCGGCGCGATCGACTTCTCGCACAACCCGTTCTCCATGCCGCAGGGCGGTCTGGAGGCCCTTGAGACCCAGGACCCGCTGGACATCCTGGGCTGGCAGTACGACATCGTCTGCAACGGTGTCGAGCTGTCCTCCGGCGCGATCCGGAACCACGAGCCGGAGATCATGCTCAAGGCCTTCGAGATCGCGGGCTACGACCGGGCGACCGTCGAGGAGAAGTTCGCCGGCATGCTGCGCGCCTTCCGCTTCGGCGCCCCGCCGCACGGTGGTATCGCGCCCGGTGTCGACCGCATCGTGATGCTCCTCGCGGACGAGCCCAACATCCGCGAGACGATCGCCTTCCCGCTCAACGGCAACGCCCAGGACCTGATGATGGGCGCTCCGACGGAGCTGGAGGAGGCGCGGCTGAAGGAGCTGCACCTGTCGGTGCGGAAGCCGCAGCCGAAGTAAGGCAAACCGCCCTTGAAGGCGGGATCGCAGAGGGACCGGAAATCGCCCGTCGATTTCCGGTCCCTTTTGCATACGCGGAGAAGAGGGCAGGACGCGCCGCCCCAGCCGAGCACATCGGCCTCGCTCTCGGGTTCCGGGCCTCCTGGGAAGTCATCAGCGGGCGCACAGGTTTCTCGTCGGATGCGCACAGCGCGAGGGCGTGTGATGGGACGTACGGGGTGAGACGGCCCCGCACGGCCGGGATTCGCCGGAAGACAGGAAGAGGAGCCGCCATGGTGTACATGATCGTGCTCGCAGTGCTGCTGATCGCAGGAGCGGTCTTCGGCGTCGTCGTACGACGGCGTTCGCGGCGCAAGCCGGGCCTGTCCGATCTGGACGCGGAGGCCGAGGCCAACCACTGGCTGGTGCGGCTGGGCGGAAGCCTGGTCCCGCCCGACCCGCGGACCTGGGCGGCGGCGGACGAGAGCGCGGCACGCGCGCTGACAAGCGCCGCGGAGTGCCACCGCGCCGCCCGCGCCCAGCTGGCCGAAGCCCGCACGGTGGCGGAGTACGCGGAGGTGACGCGAACGGCCCGGGAGGGGCTGGACCACCTCCGGACGGCGCGTGCGGCGCTGGGCGCCGGAGCCGTTCTGCAGACCCAGGGGTGAAGCCGGGGCCCATGGCTGGAAGGAGGCTCGGAACAGGCCATGATTTCGGACTGCCTTTGCCTTTGCGTGGGAAAGCACAGGCCTTTCCCACGTCGTTGACAGCCTTCCTCCCTAGCTTCCCTGCCCATGACGGGAAACCAGCCGGCCCAAGGGCCGAAACACAAGCGGGACCTCACTCGCCGCAAGGTCGTCGTCGCCGGTGCGGGCGCGGCCGCCGCGGTGGGCGTGGGCGGCACGCTCGCCGCCGGTGCCTTCGCAGGTGAGACCAAGGGGAAGGGCGCCGGGGCCACCGCCTCGGCGAGCAGCAGCGCGGAGGCCTGCTACAAGCTCACCTCGGAGACCACGGAGGGCCCCTACTACATCGACGCGGACAAGATCCGCCAGGACATCACCGAGGACAAGGAGGGCATTCCGCTCACCCTCAGCCTCAAGGTGATCGACTCGGAGACCTGCAAGCCCATCGGCAACGCGGCCGTCGACATCTGGCACTGCGACGCGCTGGGCATCTACTCCGGCTACGAGAGCATGTCCAGCGGTGGCGGCGGCGGTGCGCCGACCGACGCCCCCTCCGGCAGCCCGACCGGCACGCCCACCGGCGAGCCGCCGTCCGGTGCGCCCTCCGGCGGGACCGGTGGCGGCGGTCAGCACGAGGAGCCCACCGACGACGAGCGCTACCTGCGCGGCACCTGGAAGACCGACAAGCAGGGACGCGTCACCTTCAAGACGATCTTCCCCGGCTGGTACCGCGGCCGTACCGTCCACATCCACACCAAGGTGCATGTGGACGGCGAGTGGACGGACGCCGGCTACGAGGGCGGGCACACCTGCCACACCGGACAGTTCTTCTTCGACGAGGAGTCCGTCCTCGCCTCCGCCGAGGTGGAGCCGTACTCCACCAGCACCACCGAACGCACCACGCTCACCGAGGACACCATCTACGACCAGAGCGGCACGCAGGGCGGCCTGCTCAAGCTGAAGTACGACAGGAAGAACATCGCGAAGGGCGTTCTCGGCTTCCTCACGATGGGCGTCGACCCGGACGTGACGCACGACGGCACCGACGACGCGGTCCAGCCGGGAGCGTCCGCGTCCGCCTCGGACACGGCCTCGCCCTCGTCTTCGGCGAGCTGACGCCCGTACGGGGAGCCGTCCGGCCCCGTGGTTGAGCTCTGGCGCCCACCGTGCCCAGTTCACCGCAGGGCCACTCCCCGTACTTCTCAAAGTCGCTTAAGGGATCCGACAGCAGTCTCAAAGACTCTTCCCCGATGGTCACGGCGCCGACGTCTCCAGTTCCTCCGGCGCGGCGATCGCGGCCACCGACGCGGAGGAGGTGACGGTGATCCTTGCCGACGGCAGCGAGAACAGTCTGGGCGACACGGATTCCTACGCGGGCCGGGCGGCGGAGGCGGCGGCGGCAGCGGTGCACAGCTGGCCGACGCGGGCCAGGGGAGCACGACTTCTACGACGCCGCCGCCCTCAACGGCTACACGACGCAGTACAGCATCAACTCCCGCGCCAAGGCCCAGGTCGTCGCGGAGAACAACTACTGGAAGCTGCCGTCCGGCGGCAAGGTCGCCAAGCTGCTCAGCGGCGACGGCACCGGCGCCGTCAAGGGCAGCGGCAACCTCGTCAACGGCACGCCGACCGACCTGGTCGCCGCGTACAACGCCGCCTCGTCGAAGGACCTGAAGACGACCGTCAACTGGACGCCGACGCTCACGGCGGGCCTGGAGTCCTCGGCGAGGAATCTGCCCACGACGCTGTCCACGACGACCGGCGCGGGCGTGCTCAAGTAGGACCCGAGACACGCGAGGGCCGGGAGACCACGAGCCCCGGCCCTCGCGTCACCTGTTCGCGCCGTCTACCTCGCCACGAACTGCGTGAGGATCGCCTGGACCTCGTAGATGTCGACGCCCTTGGTGAACGTCTTCTCGATCGGTTCGTGCGTTCCGGAGATCCAGATCTTGAGCTCGGCGTCGAGGTCGAAATGGCCGGCCGTCTCGACCGAGAAGTGCGTGATGCTGCGGTACGGGACGGAGTGGTACTCCACCTTCTTGCCGGTGAGCCCCTGCTTGTCGACCAGGATCAGGCGCCGGTCGGTGAACAGGATGGTGTCGCGGATGAGCAGGTACGCGGCCTGCACCTGCTCCCCGTGACCCAGCAGGCGCTGGTAGTCCTGCTGGGCCTTGCCGGGATTGACGGTGTGGGCGTTTCCGAACAGTGCCATGTACGGGGGGACGCCGAACGCGGGGTGCGGGGTTGCGTACGGACTACTCCGCGGGCTCGCCGCCGAAGCGCTCCTTGTACGCCGCCAGGTCCTCGTCGGTGAGCTTGGCGAAGAGGACCGGGGGGACCGTGAAGGGGGTGCCGGACGGGACCGTGGTCAGGGACTTCGCCTCGTCGGCCGTGACCCAGGTGGCCACGTCGTCCTTCAGGGCGAAGGCCGCGCGCATCGTGGCCGCCGTGGCCGGGATGAAGGGCTCCGAGACCACCGCGTACAGGTGGATCAGGTTCATCGCCGTGCGGAGGGTGAGGGCCGCGCCGTCCTTGTCGGTCTTGATCTCCAGCCAGGGGGCCTTCTCCTCGAGGTAGGAGTTGCCCGCGGACCACAGGGCGCGCAGGGCCGCGGCCGCCTTGCGGAACTGGAGGGACTCCATGTGCGACTCGTACTCGGCCAGGAGTCCGGCGATCTCCTCGCCCAGCTTCGCCTCCGGTGCGCCCGGCTCGCCGCCCGCGGGGACGTCGTCGCCGAAGCGCTTGCGGGAGAAGGACAGGACGCGGTTGACGAAGTTGCCGAGGGTGTCGGCGAGGTCCTTGTTGACGGTCGCGGTGAAGTGCTCCCACGTGAAGGACGAGTCGTCGGACTCCGGGGCGTTGGCGATCAGGAAGTAGCGCCAGTAGTCCGCCGGCAGGATCTCCAGGGCCTGGTCGGTGAAGACGCCGCGCTTCTGGGACGTGGAGAACTTGCCGCCGTAGTACGTCAGCCAGTTGAAGGCCTTGACGTAGTCGACCTTCTTCCACGGCTCGCGGACGCCGAGCTCGGTGGCCGGGAACATCACCGTGTGGAACGGGACGTTGTCCTTGGCCATGAACTGCGTGTAGCGGACGTCGGTGTCGACGTCGTACCACCAGGACTTCCAGTCACGGTTCTGCGGGTCCTTGTCGGACCACTCCTTGGTGGAGCCCAGGTACTCGATCGGGGCGTCGAACCAGACGTAGAAGACCTTGCCCTCCGCCGCCAGCTCCGGCCAGGTGTCGGCCGGTACCGGGACGCCCCAGTCCAGGTCACGGGTGATCGCACGGTCGTGCAGGCCCTCGTTAAGCCACTTGTGGGCGATGGAGGACGCCAGCTGCGGCCAGTCGTTGTCGTGGCGGGCCACCCACTCCCGCACCTCGCTCTGGAGCTTCGACTGGAGGAGGAAGAGGTGCTTGGTCTCGCGGACCTCCAGGTCGGTGGAGCCGGAGATCGCGGAGCGCGGGTTGATCAGGTCGGTGGGGTCGAGCACCCGGGTGCAGTTCTCGCACTGGTCGCCGCGGGCCTTGTCGTAGCCGCAGTGGGGGCAGGTGCCCTCGACGTAGCGGTCGGGGAGGAAACGGCCGTCGGTCGGGCTGTAGACCTGGCGGATGGCGCGCTCTTCGATGAAGCCGTTCTCGTTGAGGCGGCGGGCGAAGTGCTGGGTGATCTCGACGTTCTGGGGGCTGGAGCTCCGGCCGAAGTAGTCGAAAGCCAGTGCGAAGCCGTCGTAGACCGCCTTCTGGGCGTCGTGCGCCTGCGCGCAGAACTCGTCGACCGGGAGTCCCTGCTCCTTCGCCGCCAGCTCGGCGGGGGTGCCGTGCTCGTCGGTCGCGCAGATGTAGAGGACGTCGTGGCCGCGCTGGCGCAGGTACCGGGAGTACACGTCCGCCGGGAGCATGGACCCCACCATGTTGCCCAGGTGCTTGATCCCGTTGATGTACGGAAGGGCGCTGGTGATGAGGTGTCGAGCCATCGGGGGGCTGCTCCCAGGTCGGTCGTCTTACGAACCTTGAAATCGTAGCCGACATGGGTGGGCCGCCCGCCTTCCGTATTGAGGGGTGGAAGGGGGCGGCCCAGGGTTGATCTTCGGGTTGTTTCGGTTCTTCGGTTCTTCGGTTCTTCGGGTGTTACGGGCGCCAGGTCGCGAGTACGCCCTCGTAGAGCTCGGTGTCCGTGAGCTCGCGGGGGGTCGGGCCCGCGTGGAAGAACGACGCGTTGTCGGTCTTCAGTCTGCGGAGGTAGTCGAAGGCCTTGTTGTCGTGCTCACCGAAAGCGACGAAGGAGAAGAAGACGGAGGGGTGGTTCTTCGCGGCGTCGGTGAGGGACTGGGTGGCGGGGGTCTTGGCGTCCGGGGCGCCGTCCGTCTGGAAGACGACGAGGGCCGGGGCGTGGGGCTCCGCGGACTTCTCGTGGTGGGTGATGACCGCTTCGACCGCCGCGTGGTAGCTCGTACGGCCCATGCGGCCGAGGCCGGCGTGGACCTCGTCGATCTTGTTCTCGTGATCGGTGAGGGTGAGGTCCGCGGTGCCGTCCACTTCCGTGGAGAAGAAGACGACGTGGACCGTGGCCTCGGGGTCGAGGTGCGCGGCGAGGGCGAGGGTCTGCTCGGCGAGGGCCTGTGCGGAGCCGTCCTTGTAGTACGGGCGCATGCTCGCGGAGCGGTCGAGGACGAGGTAGAGCTTCGCTCGGGCGCCGGTGAGGTTCTTTTCCGTGAGGGTGGCTGTCGCGGCCTTGTAGGCGGTTGCGAGGCCGGGGGCGCGGGTCTTGAGGCGGGCGAGGGTCAGGGCGGGGGTGGCCGTCCCGGCGGCTACCGGTTCGGTCTCGGTCTCGGTCTCGGCTTCGCCTTCGGCCGAGTCGTTCCCACCCGCACCGCCCGTGCTGCTTTCGTCGTCGGGTGCGGGTGGCCCCAGTGGGGCGTCCTCGCCGTCGGCGGCTGCGGGTTCGGTCGCCGCCGCAGCGGCGACCGGCTCGGGCTCGGGCTCGGCGGCTACGGGCTCCGGCTCCGCGGCGGCCGGCTCCGGCTCCACTTCGGTCTCGGGCTCAGCGGCGACCGGCACGGTCTCGGTGGCTGCGGGCTCCGGTTCCGCTTCCGCGGCGGCCGGCTCCGGTTCGGTCTCGGGCTCAGCGGCCACCGGTTCGGTCTCGGTGGCTGCGGGCTCCGGTTCCGTTTCCGTTGTGGTCGGCTCCGGCTCGGCCTCGGTCGTAGCGGCCACCGGCTCGGGCTCGGGCTCGGTGGCTGCGGGCTCCGGTTCCGCTTCCGCGGCGGCCGGCTCCGGTTCGGTCTCGGGCTCAGCGGCCACCGGCGCCGGCTCGGTGGCTGCGGGCTCCGGTTCCGTTTCCGTTGCGGTCGGCTGCGGCTCGGAGAGGGGCTCGGACTCCGCGTCGGTGGGCGGGACGGCTTCCGCCGTCGGCTCCGTCGCCGCTTCCAGGGTGTCCAGTACCTCCAGCGCCTCGAAGACCTCCTGCGCCTTCACAGGTTCCACCGGCTCGGGCTCGGCGGACGGCTCCTCCGGCATGACCTCGGCCACCGGCTCGTCCGCCGGCGGCGTCTGCTTCGGTACCGTCACGTTGTCGAAGGCCGCCGAGACCAGCTCGTGCTCGTCGTCCTCGGCGGGCTCCACGGACCTGCGCGGCTCCGGGACCGGGGCGGTGGAAGTCGGCTCCGGTTCGGTCGCCGGGGACGGTACCGTCCCCTCCGCCACCTGCGAAGATGCCCGTTCCGCACCCTCTGCTTCGGCGGCACGCCCCTTGCGTGACCGACCGAACGCATTCCGCAGGAGAGTGAGAATGCCCATGTGCGCAACCCTTCGCGTGAGTTGAAGCCCGTCAATCCCTGGCCAGGACGGACACGTAAGGTTAGCCGCCCCTGGTGACGATCTTGGGGAGGGATGGCCCATAGGACCCGGTCGCCGTCAAGAGCGCCGTTCAGTCATCGTTCCGCGTGCTCCCGCCGTCACCCGACAGGACCCCAACTTCCCGACGGACACCCCGGGTTCACCCATGGTTCACCACGGCGCCCCGTTCCCGCACAAACGTGCCCCTACCGTCCGTCGAGCTGGATTCAAGGGGAGACCTCGGGGAAGCAAGGGGAGAGCACAATGCGCATTCAGCTGCCCATCATCAGAACGTCGTCCGGTTCGCATCCCGGCGGCCGGTCCGCCATGACCTGTCGTTTCCGGTGTGGTGACGCCTGCTTCCACGAGGTGCCCAACACCAGCGACAACGAGTACGTGGGCGACGTCATCGCCGGCGCGATCGGGCGCCGCTCGATGATGCAGGCCGCCGCCGTCGTCACGGTGGTCGCCGCCACCGGCGCCGGCGCCGCAGTCGCCGCCCCGCAGGCCAGGGCGGCCGAGGCGTCCTCCAAGACCAGCACCCCCAAGGGTGCGCGTGGGCTCCGCTTCACGCCGGTCGCCCCCAACACCACCGACGCGGTCGTCACCCCCGACGGCTACGAGCAGAACGTCGTCATCCGCTGGGGCGAGCCCATCCTGCGCGGCGCCCCCGCCTTCGACCCGGAGAACCAGACGGCCGCCGCCCAGGCCGGACAGTTCGGGTACAACAACGACTTCCTGGCCCTGCTGCCCCTCCCCGGTGAGTGCGACAGGCAGCTCCTCGTGGCCAACCACGAGTACACCGACGAAGTGCTCATGTTCCGCGGGTACGACCCCGCCAACCCGACCCGGCAGCAGGTCGAGGTCGCCTGGGCCGCCCACGGGCTCACCGCAGTCGTGGTGGAGGGCGACCGGAAGACCGGCAAGCTCGTCGCCGTGCCCCGGCACCCGCTCAACCGGCGCGTCACCGCCACCACCGAGTTCCGGCTGACCGGGCCCGCCGCCGGCTCCGACCTGCTGAAGACGTCCGCCGACCCGACCGGCACGAAGGTTCTCGGCACCCTCAACAACTGCTCCGGCGGCACCACCCCGTGGGGCACCACCCTCCACGGCGAGGAGAACTTCAACCAGTACTTCGCCAACAGCAGCCGGGCCACCGACAAGCGGTACGGGATCGGGACCGGGGCCACCGAGCGCAAGTGGGAGCGGTTCGACAAGCGCTTCGACGTCGCGCAGGAGCCCAACGAGGTGCACCGGTTCGGGTACGTCGTGGAGTTCGATCCGTACGACCCGACCTCGACCCCGCGCAAGCACACCGCCCTGGGCCGCTTCAAGCACGAGGCCGCCACCGTCCGGCTCACCGCGGACGGCCGCCCCGTCGTGTACTCCGGTGACGACGAGCGCTTCGACTACTTCTACAAGTTCGTCAGCAGCAAGCGCGTCAAGCACGGGACCTCCCGTGCCGTGCGCGAGCACAATCTCTCGCTGCTCGACGAAGGCACGCTCTACGTCGCCAGGCTCACCGGTGACTCCCCGGCGATCGAGATCGACGGGTCGGGCAAGCTGCCCTCCGACGGTGAGTTCGACGGCAGCGGTGAGTGGATTCCGCTCGCCACCGCCACCGCCGACGGTGCCGTGTCCCACGTCGAGGGCATGACGGCCGAGGAGGTGTTCGTCTTCACCCGGCTCGCCGGTGACAAGGTCGGCGCGACGAAGATGGACCGTCCCGAGGACATCCAGCCGTCCCCGCAGACCGGCAAGGTGTACGTCGTCCTCACCAACAACTCCAACCGCGGCAAGACCGGCTTCGCGGCGGCCGACGAGGCCAACCCGCGCAACTCCAACAAGCACGGGCACGTCCTCGAGCTGACCGAGCGCTGGAACCGGCCCGAGAGCACGAAGTTCGCCTGGTCGCTGTTCCTCGTCGCCGGTGACCCGAACGACCCCGCGACGTACTTCGCGGGCTTCCCCAAGGACGACGTCAGCCCGATCTCCTGCCCGGACAACGTGGCCTTCGACCCGTACGGCAACCTGTGGATCTCCACGGACGGCAACCAGCTCGGATCGCACGACGGGTTGTTCGGCGTGGCCACGCGGGGGGAGCGGCGGGGTGAGCTGAAGCAGTTCCTGACGGTGCCGACCGGTGCGGAGACCTGCGGTCCCATCATCCAGGACCGGCGCGTGCTGGTTGCCGTGCAGCACCCGGGGGAGATCGACGGGGCGTCGGTGGAGAACCCGGCGAGTGTCTGGCCCGACGGGCCCGGCAAGATCGTGCGGCCTGCGGTGGTGGCTGTCTGGCGTGAGGACGGCTGCGACATCGGGATCTAGTTGCCCGCATGCCCGCGGACCAACGCTCGGTGGCTGAAGAGCGTCAGTGCGGTGACGCTATCGCCCTCGCTGCTGCCACCTCCTGGCGGAGTGGTTCCAGGACGCTGTTGGCCGGGCCCGTGAGGTCCGTGCGGACGGCGTACAGGGTTTCGGCCTCCCGTACGCCTTCGGACAAATCCCGAAGTTGCAGGGCGACATGGGTAATTTCCGCCTCCGACGGCGGCGAGGCTCCGTGTTTCACGCGGACCCTCGCCGCCGTCGTCGCGTCCACGATGCGTTCCACCGCGACGACCAGGGGCCACCAGGCCGCGGCCCGGCGGCCGGTGGGCGGCGGTTCTGTCAGGGCGCGCTGGAACTCCGTACGGATGACGGACAGATCGCGGTACAGACGGCGCCGCATGCGCGCGCGGGCCGCCGGGTCCGTGGCCTCGCCGAACGCGGACTCCACGTAGCGGGCGGTGTCCGCGACCGCGTCCGCCAGGCGGTCGCCGACGCGCGTGTGCCAGCTCTCCGGCCACAGCAGATAGCCCGCGACCAGCGCGATCGCGCAACCCATCAGGGAGTCCACGAGGCGGGGCAGCAGCAGGGCCGTGCCCTGGTGGTTCAGGATGTCCGACAGAAGCAGGATCACCGGGGTGATGGCGGCCGTCTGGTAGCCGTAGCCCCTCGGCGTCAGCGCCGGGATCAACGGGGCCAGCAGCAGCATCGCCGGTACGTCCCACCAGCCTCGCGGGACTTCGGCCAGTACGGCCGCCGCGACGACCAGGCCCGCAACCGTGCCCAGCGCCCGCAGCAGTGCCCGTGAGAACACCGAGCCGAAGTCGGGCTTCAGGACGAAAGTGATCGTCAGGGCCACCCAGTAGGAGCGTGGGACTGTGATGATCGAGACCAAAACCTGGGCCAGCCCGATGCACAGGGCCAGGCGCAGGCCGTAGCGCCAGGAGGCGGCGGACAGGGCGACGTTGCGGGCGGCGTGGGCGGCGCGGACACCGAGGGCGGCGGGGCGGCCCAGGCGGTCGTCGATGCCGCGCGGGTCCACGTCGGGGGCCCTGACCACCTCGGCCGCGTGGCGCAGGGCGTGGTTCACCACGCGGGACGTCTCGCCGGTCGGCTCGGGCAGGTCGAGACCTATCGGGCCGGTGTAGCCGGTCTCCACGGCGCGGGCGAGGTGGTGTACGGCCGCGGGGATCTCGGCGGGCAGGGGCCGGCCGCTCAGGTTGGCGGCGGGGGCGGCCTCCACGACCGGCGTGATCGCGTTCAACTGGGCGAGCAGGCGGGTGAGTTCGGGGCTGCGGCCGTGGTGGCGGGCGCGCCGGGCGAGGACGAGGTCGTACGACTGGTTCAGCGACTGGGTGACGGTGTGCCGGGCCTCGTCGTACTCCCCGGGTATCTCGCTGCCGCAGGCGGCGAGCAGGGCGGCCACCGTCCGGTACGTGTCCGCGACGGCCGTCCGTTCCGGCACCCCGGAGCGCAGCGGCCAGGCGAGCAGTGCCAGGGCGAGCACGAGCAGTCCGCCGCCGGTCATCAGGACGGGGGCCAGCCACCAGTCGCCCGGCATCGGCAGTCCCGCGCCCACCACGGAGTTCAGCAACAGCAGCAGGCCGGACACCGAGGCCACCGCGCCGATCGTCGAGATCATCCCCGAGACGAGTGCCACGCCGGTGACGACGGCGACGGCGATCCAGCCGTGGCCGTACACCAGCGAGCCGAGGGCGATGCCGACCGCGCCGAAGGCCTGGGGGATCGCGATGTTGAGCAGCCGCATGCGGTAGGCGTCCGCGGTGTCGCCGATGACGCCGGACAGGGCGCCCATGGAGGCGAGGGCCCCGTACTCGGGCTTGCCGGCCATGAGTCCGAGCACCAGGGGCAGGGTCATCGCGAGCGCGGCGCGGGCGACGGCGGACCGGTTGACGGGGGCCTGCTGCGGTTGGAGGTTCCGGACCAGCCAGTCGGGAGGAGTGAGGCCGATCGGGAACTCGCGGGGCATGGGCCCATTATGAGCACGTTGTCCAGCTCATCAGGCCGTCGGGGTTTCCGCTTTCCTCCTCATTCGCGCTGGTGGAGCGTGATGTCGGCGAGCAGCGCGCGGTGGTCGGAGCCGGTCAGGTCGAGGAAGCGGACACGGCTCGCGGAGAAGTCCTCCGACAGGAGCACGTGGTCGATCTGGGCACCGAGCGCGGGGGTGGTGCGGGCCGGCCAGCTGGGCGTGCGGTCGTGGCCGGCCAGGCGGGCGGCGTCGCGCAGGCCGGCGTCGAGGATGCGGCGGAAGGCGGCGTGGTCCTGGGAGGCGTTGAAGTCGCCGGCGACGATGGTGGGGGTGCGCCGGTCGGCGGCGGCGAAGTCGCGCAGTGCGCGCAGCTCGCGGCGCCAGACGCTGACCTGGCCGGGCAGCGGGGGCATGGGGTGCGCGAGCTGGAGCCGTACGGTGTGGCCGCGGACGTCGGCGACGGCGCCGGGCATGCCCATGGTGCCGGTGACGCCGTCCGTGCCCTTGAGGGGGAAGCGGCTGAGGACCACGGAGCCCGAGGAGCCGGGGGCCTCGACGGCCTGACGGTACGGGTACGTGGTGTCGAAGGCCTGCTTGAGTGCCGCGTCGCAGCGGTACTCGCACTCCTGCACGAACACCACGTCGGGTTTCTCGCGCCGCACGGCGGTGATCAGGGCGTCGGTCGCCCGCCCGAACTCGACGTTCGAGGTCAGCACGCGCAGCTCGGTGAGCGGGGCGCCGGTGGGCTCGTCGCTTGTGGCGTACGGCTCGATGAACCACGCGAGCAGGCCGAGGACGACGACGCCCCACGCCACGCCGGTCCACCATCGTGCGAGCAGGCCCAGGAGGAGTGCGGCGCCGGTGGGTACGAGCAGCCAGGGCAGGAAGGCGAGGAGCTGTGGGACGGGGGTGATGCCGTCGGTGTCGGCGGCACGGCATCCGACGACCGTGCTCACGCCGGCCAGCATCAGGGCGGCGCACCAGGCTGCGAGGCGGCGTGAGCCGGTTCGCCGGGTGCCGTCGGCTGTCGTCCGCTCAGCCTCCGCAGTGTCCAAGGCCAGGCCCTCCGCTCCTGCGCTCCCCCGCTTCGGGTGAGGATGCCCGAATCCTCCCTCATAAGACGAGGCGGGTGGGCCGGGGGTTGCGCGGAGTCTCGCGGGACGAGTACGGGCGTTGCCCTTTGCCTCAGGCTCGGACTCGTGTCGGAGGTGCTGCCGATGCTCGGCGGCGTCGTACGACGCGCAGGACCCGTACGTACCGAGTGAGCCACGTGGCCGCCGCGACCGTCAGACCGAGGGTGAGGAGGAGCCAGGATGCCGTGCGCAGGGTGGCCGTGAGGGCGTCGTAGACGGCGCCCGCCGCCGGCCGGTGGAGCTCTTCGGGCAGGTCGGCCAGGGTGAGCCGGCGGCCGATGGCCACGGCGAGGCCGAGGAGCGCGCCGCCGAGGGCCGTGCCCAGCGCGGTCGCGGTGATCGCGCGGCGGCGGTGGACGGCGAGGGCGATGCCGGCGACGGCGAAGACGACGGACGCGACGGGCAGCCAGAAACCGGCGACTTCGAGCACGTGGTACCCCTTCCGGAGCGGAGCAAGGTCCTGGGCCGGGAGCACGGCGAGAGCGGTGTGCTCGACGGGGATGCGGTTCGCCAACGGCACGTTGTCCTGGGCGAGCTGGAGTTTGACCTGGGCGGTGACGGGGGCGAGGTCGACGGTGACCGGGCGGGAGCGCTCGTCGCGCAGCGCGTCCATGAAGGCGTGGTGCGTGGCCCGGTTGCCCGCGTCCCACGCGGTGCGGAAGGCCCGCGTCTGGGTGAACGAGCGCACCGCGTCGTGCACGAAGGGGGCCACGACGGGGGGCACGGCGCGGCGGGCGTCGACCTCGCGCATGATGCCCGCGCCCACCGTGTCGGCGACCGCGTTCCGCACGTCCGGGTCGGAGGCCAGCGGCGCCATCGTGGTGACGTACCGGCCGGTGTCGGCGAGCCCGTACGCCGCCCAGGCCGCCAGCGCCCCGAACGGCACGAGGAGGCACGCCAGGGCGATCAGGGCGGCCGACAGGGCGGTCCGCAGACGTCGGGACACGCTTCCAGGCAAGAGGGCGGGGGCGGGGCGCGCGAGTGCTGGTCGGCCGTACGGGTGCACGCGGCCGGAGCTGGGGATTCCGCCCTCCGGTGGAGGGTTCACCCGAACGGGTGTCTCATGGTTCTGGGGAGAAGGAGGCCGATCATGCGCACCACTCCGGCGGCGCGAACCCTGGCCGCGGCCCTGCTCACCGGTGGCACTCTCGCCGTCGCGGCGGCGGGCACCACCGCTGCGGCGGCCCCGTCGACCCACGCGGACGGACACGGCGGCGCCGTCTGGGGCACCGTCGTCTCCCGTACGGACCTCAACCTCCGGCAGGCGCCCTCCACCCACGCACCCGTCGTCGGCTCGCTCGCGCCCGGCAGCAAGGACCGCGTGCAGTGCATGGTCCAGGGGGAGAGCGTGCACGGCAACCCGAACTGGTACTGGCTCGCCGGCGCCCGGGCATGGGCGAGCGCCGCCTTCGTCGACACCGGCGGAGCGCGGGTCCCCGCCTGCGCGGACCCCTGCCCGCGGTGGAAGGACGGCAGCTGGACCAACTGGGACGACCCGTTCTGGAACGACTCCTGGAGCGCTTCGGGTTCCGTCTCGTGGAGCTTTTCGGGTTCGTGGAGCTGGAGTGTTTCCGGATCCTCCTCGGGCGGCTGAGCCGGGCGACCGCGCCCCGCTCCGGGGCGCCCGAGGGGTGGAGGGATGAGGGAAGGCGTGGGCCCCGGCGACCAGGCCGGGGCCCACGCTCCGTTCCTGCTCACCTGATGCGGTGGCCCTCCGCGTCCTCGTGCGTGTAGTAGCGGTAGAACAGCACCGCGAACACGCTCGCCGCGATTGCCAGCGCCATGCCCGTGGAGCGCAGGGCGGTCGCGCCCGTCTGGCTGTAGAGGAAGCCGAAGGCGATACCGGCGAAGGCGGTCCACAGCAGCGCGTGCAACTCGCGCTTCATGTGCGGGGCCAGGGCGTGCACGGCGATCCAGAGCGCCGCGAACACGGCTGCGGCCACGAAGCCGAACAGCACGTTCCAGCCGGTGATGGGGCCGCCGTCGCGGCGGTTGGCCGCGGCCCAGTAGCCGTAGACGAGGCCGAGCCCGACGGGTACGGCCCAGTCGGCCACTGTGTGGACGCGCTCGCTGAAGACGTCCGGTGTGCGGCGCATTCCGGACGCGGGTGCCGCATGAGCCATGAGGGCACTCCTCTCTCTCGACGCCCGCCCCTTCCAGGGCACACCTGGGGAGGGGCGGTGGCAAGTCGGGCGCCCGGACTTTCGCGGGGCACGAAGCCCCCGTAGATGGACGTTTGCGGTCCTGAGACCCTCCTTTGCAGCCGCAGCGGTTACGGTGCTGACGTACGTGATCGACGCGACCGACCGTGACACCAGGGGGGACGATGCCCGGAACCGTGCTGCTGCTCGCGGCCTCGCCCGTGGGCAAGGGGTGTCTGGTGGACGCGGCCTCCGTGCTGCCCGTGCTCGCCGCGGTGCCGCCCGCCGTGCTGGCCGGCACGGACACCGCGAACGTCGTCGAACTCGCCGACCCGCTCGAGCCGCAGGCCGTACTGACCCGGCTGCGCGCCGCCGCGGCCGCTCCCGGCCCGCTGACCGTCTTCGTCACCGGCCAGCTGCAACTCGACCGCCGGCAGCGCCTGCCCCACCTGGCCCTGGCTCGCACGACCCCGGCGACGGTCCGCTACACGGCGTTCCCCTGGCACTGGTTCCGGGAGGAACTGCGACTGCGGGCGACCGGGGCGACGACGCTGGTGCTCGACCTGCACGCGGACGCGGAGAGCTGGGAGCAGCTGCGTGCCAACCCCCTCGACTGCGGCCGCAACAACGCCGTTTACGGTCGCATCGCGCCGCCGCCGTCCCGGCGGACGGTGGCGCAGCCGTCGTACATGAAGGCGGTCGCGACGATTCTGCGCAGCGGGTGGCGTCCGCCGGTGGAGCAGTTGCACCAGCAGGCGGTGGGGCGTCTGGGCAGCGAGGGGTACGCGGACCTGTTGCTGGGGGCACCCGGGGTTGCGGAACCAGCCGCTCGTCGCGCGCCGGGCCCGCTCGGAGGCGCCGATCCCCACGCCGTCATCGCCACCGCCGTCCAGTCCGGTCGGCACGGTGACGCCGATGTCCTGGCCGCCCAGTGGGAAAAGGCCGCCGTACAGGCCCATGGACCCGCCTCCGAGGAAGCGCTGCACTGGACCGAGGTGCGGGCCGATCTGGCGATGTTCGCGGGAGACGCCGAGCGGAGTTGCCGGGCCTGGCTGGCGGTGGCGAGTGCGCGGCTGGCCGCGGGGCAGCAGCCCGACGCGCCTGCCGTGGAGGCGGCCGTCGACCGGGCGCACCACCAGTGGGGGCGTATCGATGACGCGGCGCGGGTCCAGGAACTCGGATCCGCGCTCGCGGACTTGCGGATGCGGGTGCCGGGGCGCCGGCAGGGCGCCCTGGACCATGTGCGGCGGCATCTGCGTCAACTGCAGACGCAGGGCTGAACGTCAGCCGAATGAGGATGGGACATGGAGGCCGGACGCGGCGGAAGGCGTGTGCGGGGGCGTGTCGTCGGCCGCCGCTCTCGCGGGTCCCGCGTTCGCCGCGATGATCAGGGCCGCGACGGCCACCACGGCTGCGGCGACGCTCCTGGCGTAGCGGGTGGATGTGCGTCCGGGCACGGCTACCTCGCAACGGCGGTGACGACGGTGACGACGGGAAATTACAGCAATGTGTTAAGCACGCTTAATTCGCCGATTAACGTAGGGGTTGACGGAGGCCAACGGCAAGAGGGCCAAGGGGAGTTGGGGGAGTCGGCGCGTGGTCGAGCGGGACGGGCCCGAGGTCATCGGGCGGCGGGTGCAGCGGTTGCGGGTCGAACGCGGGCTGACGCAGCGGCAGTTGGCGGAACCGACGTACACACCCGCCTACATCTCCACCTTGGAGGCGGGCCGGGTCCGGCCCTCCGACGAGGCGCTGAAGTACATCGCCGAGCGGCTCGGTGTCGACTTCGAGGAACTGGCCACCGGGCGTTCCGCCCGGCTCGTCACCGATCTGCGGCTGAGGCTCACCGAGGCCCAGCGCACGCTCGCGACCGGTGAGGCGGAGGTGGCGGCCGAGCAGTACGCCCGGCTGCTGGGAGAGGCTCGGACGCACGCACTGGTCGAGGTGGAGGCCACCGCGCTGCTCGGACTCGGGGAGTGCGCCGTCGAGACGGGTGATCTGGAGGTCGCCCGGGAGTTCTTCGAGCGGGCCGAGGCATGCCTCGGCGAGGCGCCCCTTCCCGCCCGTGTCCCCGCGCTGCGCGGGCGCGCCGTCTCCCACTACCTCGCGGGGGAACTCCGTTACGCCGTCTACCTGCTGGAGTCCACTCTCGACGAGCTGAACCGGAGCGGGCTGCACGACCCCGAAGCCCTGCTGCTCCTGTACGCCTCCGTCATCGGGCCCTACATGGACATGGGGGCGCAGGCCCGCGCCGCCCAGGCCGCCGAGTTCGCCCTCGCCCTGGCGCCCCAGGTCGCCGACCCCGCACTGGTCGCCCGGATGCACCGCTCCGTCGCCCGCACCCTGCTCGCCGAGGGGCGGATGGCCGAGGCCGACGCGTCGCTGGCGAAGGCGGCCGAGCTGTACCGGCAGCTCCAGATCAGCACCGAGCTCGCCAACTGCCACTGGATGCGCGGGTACGTGTGCGCGCAGAACGGCGAACTGGAGCGCGCGGAGGAGGAGTTGCGGGCCGCCCAGACCATGCTCTCCGCCAAGCGCGCAGCCCTCTACACCAGTCAGGTCGCCGTCGAGCTCGCCGACGTACTGCACCGGCGCGGCAAGTCCGATGAGGCCGCCGCGCTGCTCCACCAGGTACTCAGCGACTTCAGCGCCGAACGCGGCGCCCTGCACTCCGCCGCCGCCCACCGCCTGCTCGGCATCATCGCAGAGGACGCCCGCGACACCGAGCGGGCCGAGGAGCACTACGTACGCGCGCTGAGCCTGCTGGAGCGGGCGGGTGCCGCCGGTGACCTGGCCGACCTGTGCCGGCTGCTCGGGGACTTGCTGCGGCGGACGGGGCGCGTGGAGGCCGCCCTGGACGCCTACCGGACGGGGCTCAGGCACCGTACGGCACCGGGCACGACGACGCTGGGGCCGGCGCCCGCACAGCCTCCCCTGTGACGAACCCGGGGTGGCGCACAGGCCGGGCCGCTAGCCTGCGCGGGTGACCGACTGGCGGGACGTGCGCGTGGACGACCGGCGGACCGTGGCCGACGGCCTCCGGTTCGCCGTGCGGGCGCTCGTGTACGCCGTCCTCGGCGGTGCCGCGCTCGTCGCCGTCGTGACCGTCGTGTCCGTCCTCGGGCCGATGCTCGCGCTCGACCTCTACACCCCGCCCGTGGCCGCCTGGTGGACCGTCTTCACGGCCGTCGCCGTCCAGGGCGTGCCGTTCCTGCTGCTCGGCACGGTCGTCTCCGCGGCGATCGGCGCCTTCGTGCCGGAGCGGGTCTTCCGGCGCCTCCTCCCCCGCAACCAGGCGCTCGCCGTCCCGGTGGCCGGCGTGGCGGGCGTGGTCCTCCCCGGGTGCGAGTGCGCGTCGGTGCCGGTGGCCGGGAGCCTGATGCGCCGCGGGGTCGCCCCGGCCGCCGCCCTCGCGTTCCTCCTCTCGGCGCCAGCCATCAACCCGGTCGTGCTCGTCGCGACCTCCATCGCCTTCCCCGGCCAGCCGGGGATGGTCCTCGCGCGGCTCGTGGCCTCGCTCGCCACCGCCGTGGTCATGGGCTGGCTGTGGGCGCGCTTCGGGCGCGCGGAGTGGCTGCGGCCGCCGAAGACGCGGGTCTCCCGGACGACGGGTGCGCGGGCCTTCGTCTCCGGCCTCCAGCACGACTTCCTGCACGCCGGCGGCTTCCTGGTGCTGGGCGCGGCGGCCGCGGCGACCTTCGACATCGCGGTGCCGCGGTCCGTCCTCGACGCGTTCACGGGGTCCGCCTGGCTGTCGGTGCTACTGCTGGCGGTCCTCGCCGTCGTGTTGTGCGTGTGCAGCGAGGCCGACGCCTTCGTGGCCGCCTCGCTGAGCGCCTTCCCGGCCACCGCCCGGCTGGCGTTCATGGTGGTGGGCCCGATGGTGGACCTGAAGCTGATAGCGCTTCAGGCGGGGACGTTCGGCCGGTCCTTCGCCGTCCGGTTCGCGTCGACGACCTGGGTGGTGGCGGTGACGGCGAGCGTCCTGGTGGGGTGGTGGCTGCTGTGAGGCGCCACGGACCGGCGGTACTGCTGCTCCTGACAGGCGCGGCGGTCCTGCGGATCACGCTGTTCAGCGATCTGTATCTGCGGTACGTGCGGGCGGGGTTGCGTCCCTACCTGGTCGTTTCGGGGGTCGTGCTGGTCCTGCTGGGACTCATGACGGCGGTGCTCCGGCGGCGTACGGCCCACATGCCCGAGGAACACCACGACCACGGGGACGAAGACGAGAGCCACGGGCACACCCACGGCCCCGCCGGCCCCCGCGTCGCCTGGCTTCTCGCTCTCCCCGCCCTCGCGCTGCTCCTCTTCCCGCCGCCCGCCCTCGGCTCCTACAGCGCCGAACGCGAGACCGCCCAGCGCGCCGCACAGGGAGTCGGCACCTTCCCGGCACTGCCGGCCGCAGACCCCGTCGAGCTCACGCTCGGCGAGTTCGGCTCCCGTGCGATCTACGACAGCGGACGGTCCCTGAAGGGCCGTACCGTCCGCATGACCGGCTTCGTCACCCACGGCGACGACGGCGCCTGGTACGTCACCCGCCTGCTCGTCACCTGCTGCGCCGCCGACGCCACGACCGGCAAGGTCGAGATCCGCGGCGCGGCCGCCCCGGCCACGGACACCTGGGTCACCGTCACCGGCATCTGGCACCCCGAGGGAGCACTCGGCTCCGACGCCGCCTGGCCGCCGGTCCTCGACGCGGCGAGCGAAGGGAGTGCGCGGACCGGTTTCGGCGGGGGTCGGGCGGGTACGCGGGCGCCGGAACAGGGATTGATGCCTGGCCCGGAGGTGGTGGTCGTGTGCGACCTGGACCGGGTCGCCGACGTGATCGCCGAGGAGGTGCGGGGAGCCGTCCCCGGCGAGATCCCGGAACGCCTCTGCGCCGTCGCCGTCAGGCTGCTGCCGGTGACGGGCGCGAGCGTGTCGCTGTCCGGCGACGGCGTCCCCGTACCGCTGGGTGCGAGCAGTGAGCAGGCCGCCCGGCTGATGGAGATCCAGGCCACCCTGGGCGACGGACCGTGTCTGCAGGCCGCCGAGACCGGCGCGCCCGTCCTCGCCTCCGACCTGACGGCCGGCCGGGACGCCGTCCGATGGCCGGTGTACGCGCAGCAGGCCGCGGCGGCCGGCGTACGGGCCGTGTACGCGCTGCCCCTCGGCAACCGGGCGGTGTGCGTGGGCACGCTCGACCTCTACCGCGAGGCACCCGGCGAACTCGACGCCAGGGACCTGCGCACCGCGCGGCTGGTCGCCGGCGTGATGACGGTGGCCCTCACGGGGCTTTCGCACCGGGACGAGGACGGCGACCCCACGGACGAACCCGCGCTGGACTGGCTGGCCTCGGACCACGACGAGATCTACCAGGCCATGGGCATGATCATGGCTCAGCTGGGCGTCGGGGCCGAGGAGGCGCTGGCGCGGCTGCGGGGGTACGCGTTCGCGCACGACCGGACGGTGCTGGACGTGGCGCACGACGTCGTCGCCCTGCGGTGGACGCTGGACTACGACTGACAGTCCCGGGGGCGGTGAGGCGGGACGCCTCAGACCTGGACCCTGCCCTGCTTGCGGACGTCCGTCAGGCGCTGGGCTCCCAGTTGCACGAACGCCTGGGTGGCATCGAAGGACACGTCACCGAGGCTGCCGTGGGTCAGGCCGATCGTGTCCTCGCCGACGCGGACGGCGGCGACGTCGAGAGTGAGGACGGTGTACTCGCCGTCGGCCGTCTCGCCCGTCAGGGTCACCCGCAGCCCCTGTCTCGCGTCGCCGACCTCCGGGAGCGGCGCGTCGGCGACCGCGACGTCCTGCACGGTTCCGCCGGCGGTGGTGGCCGTGAAGCGGGCGCACTTCGTCGGCAGCGTGCGCAGCCACGCGAGCGTGCGGTCCGTGTCGGCGGGCCGCTGCTCGGTGACCTGGTAGCGGAGCTGGGCGTCGGTGTCGGCGTCGTCGAGGGTGATGACCGCGCGGGGCGGGGTGCCGAGGAACTCGTCGGTGTAGAGGCCGTCGAGGAGCCGCTGGCAGTCGGGGGCGGTGGCGGTGCCGCGCGCGTCGACGGCGGCCTTCAGCAGGCCGTCCCGCCAGGTCGCGATGCCACGGGTGGGGATCCACGGTGCGCCCAGGTCGGCTTCGGTGATGAGGGCGGCGTGGACCTGGGCGTCGGTGAGGACGGGGCCGGCGGACGGGGAAGCCGTCCCGGCCGGGGTCTTCGGGGGTCTGTCCGCGGTGAGGCCCGAGCAGGCGGTCGCGGTCAGCAGGGCACTCGTGGAGAGGACCGAGGCGACGAGGGCGGCGCGGGATCGGGTCATCGGGGGCCTCCTGGACGGCGGGGTGCGCTTTTCCCACGGCACCATCGGGTTCGGCGAGGGACCAGCGCGGTGGCCCGTCCGGGTGAGCGGGGTTGTCCGCCCGGCCGCGGGCACAAAACCGGTCGCACCCCGTCCACCCCCTTGCTACGGTCCCCCCATGCAGCGCGCCCACGTGTCCCGCACGACGACGCCGGAGAGTGTCCCGGCGCGCTGACCTGTGACCCAGATCCGAAGCCCCGGGGCGAGTGCCCCGGGGCTTCGTCATGACAGGGGTGCTCGCCCGAGGGAGACGAGAGGAGAGCACCATGCACGACCACCGCCGTCTCGGCCGCGAACTCGGCCTGTTCGACACCGACCCGCTGATGGGCGCGGGACTGCCGTATTGGCTGCCGGACGGCGCGGTCGTCCGGCACGTCCTGGAGGAGTACGTCCGGGAGAAGGAGCGCGCGGCGGGCTACCGCCACGTGTACTCGCCCGTCCTCGGCAAACGCGAGCTGTACGAGATCTCCGGCCACTGGCACCACTACAGCGACGACATGTTCCCCCCGATGCGACTCGGCGCGGAACAGGTCGTGCTGCGCCCCAGCCTCTGCCCCCACCACGCCCTCATCTACCGCTCCCGCTCCCGCAGTTACCGCGAACTACCCCTGCGCATGGCCGAGTTGGGCGGCATGTACCGCTCCGAGCTGTCGGGGGTGCTCGGCGGCCTCACCCGCGTCCGGGCCATCCAGCTCAACGACGCCCATGTCTTCTGCACCCTGGACCAGGCGGTGGACGAAGCGCGCGCGGCCCTCGCCCTCATCGCCCGCGCCTACGCCGACCTCGGCATCCGCGCCTCCCGGTACCGACTGTCGCTGCCCGGCGAGGGCGGCAAGTACGTCGCCGACCCCGCACTGTGGCAGCGGGCCACCGCACTGCTCAGGGAGGTCCTCGCCAGTTCGGGCCTGGAGTACGACGCCGTGGAGGGCGAGGCCGCCTTCTACGGCCCCAAGATCGACGTGCAGATCACCGACCGGGCCGGCCGCGAGGCCACCCTCTCCACCGTGCAGATCGACTTCCACCAGCCCGAACGCTTCGACCTGCACTACATCGGCGCGGACGGAGCCAGGCACCGGCCGGTCATGGTGCACCGCAGCATCGTCGGCAGCGTCGAGCGCGCCGTCGCGCACCTCCTCGAGGAGCACGGCGGAGCCTTCCCCGCCTGGCTCGCGCCCGTTCAGCTGGCCGTGCTGCCGGTGTCGGAGGCGCAGGCCGAACGGGCCGCGGAGCTGGTACGGCGGGCCGACGGGCGCGGGCTGCGGGCCGAGCTCCACGGCCCCGAGCACGGCGCCCTCGGCGCCCGGATCCGCGCGGCGCGCCTCGTCCCCTACCAGGCGGTGATCGGCGAACGGGAGGCCGAGGACGACCTGGTGGCCGTACGGCTGCGGGACGGACACCGTCCCGGACCCGTGCCCGCCGCGGAACTCCTGCACCGGATCGCCGCCCGGGTCGGGGAGCGAGGCACCGGACTATGGGAGTACGCGTGAGGTCGTAGAGTCCCTGTCAGAGGGGCCGTAGGGCCTGTACGGCCGGTGAGAGGAGCCTCGTCGTGACGAACGGGAACGGCCGACCCATTCCGGTGATCATGGACTGCGACACCGGCGTCGACGACGCGCTGGCGCTGCTGTTCGCCGTACGGCACCCGGGGCTCGACCTGCGCGCGGTCACCTGTGTCGCCGGGAACACGGACGTGGCGGGCGTCGTCCGCAACACGCTGACCGTGCTGGAGCAGGCGGGCGCCCCCGACATCCCGGTCGCCCGGGGTGCCGAGCGACCCCTGATCGAGCCGGCGCGGGCCGCCCGGCATGTACACGGAGAGGACGGCATGGGCGACATCGGGCTGCCCGCGCCGACCCGCGCCCCGGCCGACGTGGACGCGGTGACGCTGCTGCGCCGCGAGATCCTCGCCTCCCCGCGTCCGGTCACGCTGATCCCGACGGCCCCCCTCACGAACATCGCCCTGCTGCTGCGTACACACCCGGAGGTGGTCCGCAACATCGAGCGGATCGTGTTCATGGGCGGGGCGGTGGCCACCGGGAACGCCACGCCGGTCGCCGAGTTCAACGTGTGGCACGACCCGGAGGCGGCGGCGATCCTGCTCACGGCGGGGGTGCCGATCACGATGTACGGCCTGGACGTGTTCCAGCGGGTCGTGGTCCCGGGGGACGTCGTACGACGGCTGCGGGCGAGCACCGAACCCGGCACCCGCCTGGCGGGCGAACTGCTGGCCCACCGCCCGTCCGCTCCGGACCCCGACGGTGACGATCCCTCCGGGGGCCTCGGCGACGCGGGCGCGGTCTGCGCGGTCGCCGACCCGGCCGGCCTGACCACCCGCCTTCTCCCCGTCGAGGTCTCCCTCGCCCCCGGCCCCACCCGCGGCCAGACGATCGTCGACCGCCGCGTGCGGGCCGGCGAGTCCGAGATCCACGGCGGTGGGCGCGAACAGGCGCTTGTGGACGTGGGGTTGGATGTTGACGTGGAGCGGTACGTGAAGCTGTACGTGGAGGTTGTGGAGCGGGCGTAGTACTACGGCACCGGCGCCGGTGCCGACGTCAGTGGGGGCTCCGCCCCCAGACCCCCGGCCTATGCCCACCCACCACCCGCACCTCTCGGCCGACCGAGACGGGTGGGAGTGGTGGGCAAGGGGGTCCAGGGGGCGGAGCCCCCCGGCGGGGTCGTAGGGGCGGAGCCCCTACCCCCTACGACCGAGCGGAGCGGCGCCGCTTCGTCGCGACCACGATCGCCGCACCGCCCACCAGCAGCGCCGCAGCCCCACCGGCGACCAGAGGCGTGTTGCTGCTCGCCCCCGTCTCCGCGAGGTCACCGCCGCCGTTCGGCGTGGCGGCCGGCGCGGTGGTGGACGAGGACGTGGACGGGGTGGGAGTCGTGGAGCCCGACTCCGACGGCGACGGGGACGTGCTCTCCGTCTCCTCCGGCGTGGACGCGGACGGCGACGGCGACGTCGACTCGGACGCCGGCGGCGAGGACGGCGGCTGCGACTCCGTCGTCGTGCAGTCCTTCGTCCCGCCGTTCCACGCGGCGATCAGCTTGTCCTTGATGACCGGCCGGTCCGGCCCCTTGGGCAGCTGACCGTGCTGGAAGCCGTCGTTCGCGTCGAGCTTGCCGTCGAACTTGACCGCACCGCGGTAGAGGTCGATCTGCGCGAAGCAGCCCGCGTCGGGCACCGCGATGTCGAGCGAGTCGGTCTGGCCCTGCTTGACCGTGACGGAGTCGAAGTCGACGAAGACCTGCTCGCCGGAGGTGGCGAAGGTGGCGCCGTGGGCCAGGTAGGAGGCCAGGGAGGCGGTGCAGGTGCCGGCGTCGGCGGCGGCGCGGACCTTGATGTGGACCTTGCCGTCGCCGCTGACCTTCAGGTTCTGGTCGTCGACCTTGACGGAGTCGTAGAAGTTGATGCCGTCGATCGAGAACTGGCAGCGGTCGGTCACGGTCTCCGTGCCCGCACCGGTGCCGGGCTTGTAGTGCCCGCCGGACTTCCAGCCGTCACCACCGGGCGTACCGGTGGCCCAGGCGCCGGAGGCGGCGGCGACGGAGGCGGCGCACAGGACGAGCGAAGCGGCGCCCGTCCCCAGCAGGCGGCTCACGGTGACACGACTCGCTATGGACATGCGGATCCCATCTCAGCGTGTGCAGGACCCGGGTGACGGCGGGAGGGCAGCGCGGCGCTACCGGGCCGTACCGGGGATGCATGGTTGAAGGAACACCAGGCCCATTGGTCACATGCGCCACAGTGTGACCTCATGGTGGATCTCCTGGCGGAACGCTGTCAACCTGCGGCGATGCAAAGTGACTTACTTCGTCATCACAATTTCTTCACGCAGGGGACGAGTCGTTCCGTCCTCCTGCGAGGTTCACGTTTCCGGTGATGTGGACAGATTCCCCTTTGTCGCCCGCGCCATGGGAACTCGCGCCATGGGAACTCGTACTCACCGCAGAGGAGACCGCGTGACCGTCCGCACCACGCCCGACCTCTCGTCCAGGGACCCGAACTGGTGGCGGCAGGCCGTCGTCTACCAGGTCTATCCCCGTAGCTTCGCCGACGCCGACGGCGACGGACTCGGTGACATCCGGGGCGTCACCCAGCGCCTCGGCCACCTCGCCGCGCTCGGCGTCGACGCCCTGTGGCTCAGCCCGTTCTACCCGTCCGAACTCGCCGACGGCGGCTACGACGTCGCCGACCACCGCGACGTCGACCCGCGCCTCGGCACACTGGACGACTTCGACGCCATGGTGGAGGAGGCCCACCGCCTGGGCCTGAAGGTGATCGTCGACCTGGTCCCCAACCACACCTCGCACCAGCACCCCTGGTTCCGGGAGGCGCTCGGCGCGGGCCCCGGCTCCCGTGCCCGCGCCCGGTACGTCTTCCGTGACGGCCGCGGGGAGCACGGCGAACTCCCGCCCACCGACTGGCAGTCGGTCTTCGGCGGCAGCGCGTGGCGCCGGGTCCCGGACGGGCAGTGGTACCTGCATCTGTTCGCCCCGGAGCAGCCCGATCTCGACTGGGGCGACGAGGAGGTCCGCGCCGACTTCCGCACCACCCTGCGCTTCTGGTCCGACCGCGGCGTCGACGGCTTCCGCGTGGACGTCGCCCACGCCCTCGCCAAGGACCTGAGCGAGCCGCTGCGCGACCTCGGCGACGTCCCGGCGACCGCCGAGGACGTCCTCGGCGCCGTCCCGCCCGGCACACACCCCTTCTACGACCGCGACGAGGTCCACGAGATCTACCGCGACTGGCGCACGGTCCTCGACGACTACTCCCCGCCCCGCATGGCGGTGGCCGAGGCCTGGGTGCCGAGCGGCGCCCGCCGCGCGCTGTACGCCCGCCCGGACGAACTGGGGCAGGCCTTCAACTTCGAGTACCTGCAGACGGGCTGGGACGCGGCCGAACTGCGCCAGGTCGTCACCGAGTCCCTGGCGACGGCACACGCGGCCGGCGCCTCCGCCACCTGGGTCCTCTCCAACCACGACGTCGTCCGCCACGCCTCCCGTCTGATGCTCCCGCCGGGCACGGACGAGAACACCTGGCTGCTGTCCGGCGGCCACGCACCGCCCGTCGACGAGGCGGCCGGCCTGCGCCGGGCCCGCGCGGCGACGCTGCTGATGCTGGCGCTGCCCGGATCGTCGTACGTCTACCAGGGCGAGGAACTCGGCCTGCCCGAGGTCGCCGACCTGCCCGTCGAGGTCCTGCAGGACCCCGTCTGGGAGCAGACGGGCCGTGTCCGCAAGGGCCGCGACGGCTGCCGGGTGCCGCTGCCGTGGACGACGACCGGCCCGTCGTACGGCTTCGGGGCCGGCGGTGCCTGGCTGCCGCAGCCGGCGGGCTTCGCGGCGTACGCCGTGGAGGCGCAGGACGGAAGGGAGGGCTCGACCCTGGAGCTCTACCGCGCGGCCCTGAAACTGCGCCGCAAGCTGCTGGTGGGCGAGTCGCTGACGTGGGCGGAGGACGCGCCCGCGGGCGTGCTGCACTTCTCCCGCGGTGAAGGCTGGCGGTGTGTCACGAACCTGTCGTCCGCGCCGGTCCCGCTGCCTGCGGGCGAGGTCCTGCTGAGCAGCGTGCCGCTGGAGGAGGAGGGCCGGCTGGGGCCGGACACGACCGTGTGGCTCGGCGCGTGAGGGTCAGCCGGTCGGCGTGGCCTGCGGGGTCTCGGTGCTGTTCGGCGGCGGGGTGAGCACGACCTGCGGCTGACCGGCCGCCGGGGGCGGCGGGGTCATGTCCGAGGCGGGCAGCTTCGGTGGGGTCGTCTCCTGGAAGAGGACCTGGTCGAAGTCGACCAGGCCGGTCTTCTCCATGACCGTGATGTGGTCCAGGACGGTGTCGTTGGCCTGGTCGGCGAGTTGGCGCACCAGCTTGTTGCGCGTGGTGGAGCGGATCTTCGAGACCGTGTTGAAGATCTGCCCGTGCGTCACGCGCAGGATGTTGGCGAAGTCGGTGTCGAACTGCTTGCCGCTGTCGGCGTTCAGCGTCGAGATGAACTGCTGTTGCTGGGGGCTCGGCAGGTTGGGGATCGTGATGCCCAGCTCGGGGGCGATCCTGCGGACGGTGGCGTCCAGGCCCGCGTGTCCGTCGACCAAGTGCTGTCCGGCGGTCTTGACCGCCTGGGTCGTCCCCTTCTGCAGTGCCAACTGCCCCACCGGGTACTCCCACAGCCCCGCCGCCCGCACCTTCACCACGAAGTCCCGGTCCGCCTCGGTCAGGGGGCCGGAGGAGGGCTGGGCGATGATCCTGTCGGGTGAGCTGGACACCGTGCTCACTCCGAGCATCGAGGGGTAGGCGAGCGCCACGAGAGTCATGCTCAGGGCGCCGCCCACGAAGAGGGTTCCCATCGCGGTCCGCGAAACGAGCACCGTGCCTCCTGCCCGGTCGGGGCTTCCCGCCGAGGAGGCGGGTTCGTCCGGGGGGAAGTACGGAGACGGAGGCCGAGGGAAACCTTTGGCTTTCGTAAAGACTTTCTGCCACTCGGCTCGACGGGATGAGTCAGAGGACGAGCCCGACCGGGGTTGACGAAACGTTGACCACTTCACGGCAGACTCATGGCCATTCGGCGGGAGAGTCCTGACGAACCCCGGCCCTACATTCGGCCGCATGCCCCCACAGCCCCAGCGCGTCCCCACCGCGCTCCCCGTCCTCCCCTACCGCAAGCCCACCAAGGGCCGTGACTACTGGGTGCTGGACGACGTCCTG
Organism: Streptomyces sp. HUAS ZL42; assembly: GCF_040782645.1. Classification (GTDB taxonomy): domain Bacteria; phylum Actinomycetota; class Actinomycetes; order Streptomycetales; family Streptomycetaceae; genus Streptomyces. Next base: position 4,769,889 of record NZ_CP160403.1, on the reverse strand, counting down.
CCCGACGCGGACGCGGTACGGGAGCGCTGCCTCGCCAAGGACGACTGGGTGCAGGGGTACCCGTACACCTCGGAGACCTGGCCGGGCCTGCGCACCATGCCCGGTCTGGAGCCGGCCGAACTCGCCCGCGTCGAGCGGCTGGTGAAGAAGGCGACCGGCGCGAAGGAGCTGTGGGTGCAGCAGGCGCCGGGCGGCGGCACCCTCAACCACAACTGCGTCCAGGTGGTGGGGGAGGGGGAGAGCACGCCCCGCCCGCACACCGACTCGCGCGCACTGTGCCGGTACGCGGCCGTCCTCTACCTCAATCCCGGCGTCCCCAAGGACTGCGGGACGAGCTTCTACCGCCAGTCCCTCCCCGGCGGCCGCCTCGGCGGCAACGTCGTCCAGGCCCCGCACAACAACCTCGTCGAGGCCCTCGGCACCCGGTTCGTGGCGCCGGACGCCTTCGAGGAGGACGTCCGCGTCCCGCACAAGTACAACCGGCTGCTGCTCTACAACGCCAACCTCGTGCACAGCGCGACCGGTTACTCCGGTACGACGCTGGAGGACAAGCGGATGACGGCGGTCTTCTTCTGGATGGCCTGACCCGGGCCCGTCAGTACCGCAACGCCCTCTCCACCTTCGCCTTCACCTCGCCCGACAGGGCGTGTGTGCTGCGCGCGGTGGCCTTGGCACTCTTCCCGGCCGGCACGTCGGACACCGTGACGACGACCGTGTCGAGCAGATTGCCGCCGGGGTCCTCGAAGTCGACCTGGACGGCGAAGGACTTCGTCGAGTCGGCGGTGTTGTCCGCGGTGACCTCGACGGTGGTGCGCCCGTCGCCGTCGGTGGCCGGGGTGCCGAGCGTGATCTCGTCCTTCGCGTCGACGCCGTTCTGCACCTCGTCGAGTCTGCGCCCCGCCTCCGCGGTCGCCGACTCCAGCGCCTCCCCGGCGCGCGAGCCCAGTGACTCCGCGGCGGACGCGGCCTTGCTGGCCACGGACGAGGGGCTCTCGTCGTCCGAGCAGCCGGTCAGGAGCGCCAGCACGGCGAGGGCGACCCCCGTCGCCCAGCGCCTGCGGTGAGCGGTCATGTCGCCTCCGAACCGGTGAGCTGTGGTGCCTCTCCAGTGAAAGTCGGCGACCGCTCGGCCGCACGCCGAGCCGCCCGTACGGCGGAACCGCACTGTCAGGTGCCCCCCCGGCCGGGTCGCGTGCAACGGTGAAGCAGGCGACCTTGCCGGGCTGCCGGGGCGCGCGAGCTCGGTCTCAGCAGGCGGTCGGCGAACTGCTGCGGCAAGTGCGAGGCAGGTCACATCGGCGCGTTGTCAAAGACCACCGCATCGTCGTCCTCGGCGCCGGCTGCACGGGCACCGCCGCCCGCCGTCCGCTGCACGGCCCCGACCACGTGGCCCGCCGGCTCCTCGGCGTCCTGGCCAAGCCCCGGTCCGCGCGAGTCACCGTGCGACCGGCGGTCATCAACGGGCCTGCGGCCGGACAGGGCACGGCCCTGAGGCCCGACGGCCCCTACTTCCCGGGCACCCCGGCCACCCGGACGTGCTTCCTCCGCAGCCAGGTCAACGGCGCCACGTCGGAGCCCATGTACGGAGTGATCCGCACCTCGAAGTGCAGGTGCGGGCCGGTGACGTTGCCGCTCGCGCCGGACAGGCCGATGCGCTGGCCGGCGACGACCCGCTGCCCGCGCCGCACGTAGATGCGGGACAGGTGGGCGTACTGGGTGAAGTAGCCGTCGCGATGCCGGACGACGATCTGGTTGCCGAAGCCGTCGCCGCAGGTGGTGGCCCGTACCGTGCCGGGCCCGACGGCGTAGACCGGCGTGCCGGTGGGTACGGCGAAGTCCTGGCCGGTGTGGCGGTGGGCCCAGCGGCCGCCGCGGGCGCCGTACCGGGCGGACAGCCTGTAGTGCCGGATGGGTGCAGTCCATGAATCGTCGCGGCGCCCTCGGAAGGACGGCACCACGCCCGCTGTCCTTCGCACGCGTTTGAGCCGTTTGACGGCGCAGCCCCCGCGCCGCCCCCGTGAATCGACCGCCACCGGATCCCGGACCGCACGCTGTTTCGCCCGCAGTCGGTTCCACAGGAGGCTGCGGATCGCCTTCCGCCGCCGCTCGGCGGCACGCACCCTCGCGGCCGGCACCCGGTCGTTCCGCAGCCGCTCCACGCGCATCCGGGCCTTCTCATGCGCACGGACCGCCGCCCGGGCGGACCCGTAGCGGTACGAGCCGCCCTCCCCGGCACCGGCGGACGGCGCGGCGAAGAGGGACAGCAGGACGGCGACGATGGCGGCGCCGAGAAGCGGGAGCCGGATGCCGGGGCGGTGTCGTACGCGTCGCATCTTCGGATGGTCGTACCCGACGCCGTGCCGGCGAAGGCATACGCGCCGTATGTCCCCCACATTCCTCCGGTCGGGCTCATGGGAGGGTGCGCCCGTTCGGGTGAACGGCGGTGCGGGGCAACCGTGCCGGGCGCGGCGGCGACCAGGGGTTGATGAAGTCCCGTTCCCCACACGAGGAGTTCACGATCATGCGCAGGCATCTCGCGCGACTGCTCACCGTCCTGGCAGCGGCAGTTCGCGAAGTGGATGGCGGCGATGGTGGACAACGGCACGGGCCACAACGCCTGGCCGTACACGTCCGTCCCCGTCAACATCGTCGGCCGGGCGGTGAAGAACCGCTCCACCCTCCAGTGGACGGACAACTCGGTCGACATCTACGGCACGTGTCCTCGACGGTGGCGGCGCCCCGCAGTGCGCCCCCGACCGCCGCCGCTTCTTCCACCAGGACGGCAACTACTCCAAGTGCCCCGGCGGCACCGCCCGCCACTACGACCAGTCGCTCTGGCTGACGAACGGCTTCCAGGGCACGGAGTTCGACAAGTGGATGCTGCGGGACTTCTGGCGGCACCTGAAGAGCCGGTACGGCCTCTGAGGCCGCCCGATCGGCCGAGGCCGAGGCTCACGAACGCCGCCGTCAGCGGACGGGGCGCCGCCTGGCGCGCCGGAACCCTCGCAGCGCGAAGAAGGTGACATCGGCGACGAAGAGCACGATGCCGATGGCCAGCAGATAACCCAGGCCGTCCGCCGCCGCGCCGATGATTCCCAGCGCGACGGCCACCAGGAGGAGAACCAGGAAGAGCGACAGCACCGCAACCAGCCTCCTTGTTCTGCCCCGGCTCGGTCAGCGGCGGGCGAGCCGGCGTTCGCCGCCGGCGCCCGGCTCGTACGTCAGGCCGTAATGCCGGAAGATCGCTTCCTCCCGCTCGGCGGGCAGTACGTCGTCCGTCCCGATCGACGGCGCTTTCCGCACCTGTCCCCTGGCGTAGGAGACCCTGACGTAGTCCGGCCCGAGGACCGCCTCGTCGAGGGGGACGAAAACCAGTCGGTGGCGGGTGGGCAGTCCGGTCCGGACGGTGGCCACGGCCGGTTCGTCGGTGGCCGTGTCCACGTAGACCGCTTCGAGCATGCCGATCTTGCGCTGCTTCGGATCGATCACGTCATGGTTGCGCCACTCGCGGATGTCGGCTGAACGGATCATGCCCGGCTCCCTGTCTGCGCGAGGTGCATTCAGCAATCGTATGACCGAAGGCCCGTTCCGGCCGCTCGCGCCGCCTGCGCCCGGGTGGCCGGGCGTAGGCTGAAGGCACCGAGGGTTCCTCGCGTGTCGGCTTCCACGCCGGTGCCGTTCTCGGCGCACGACGACGCCGGGCCGGACCCGTCCGCGCCCGGGGCAGGGCTCGCCACATGACTGTGAACGTGCCGGATCACGGGCGCCCTGAGCAGCCAGACCCGTCGAGGCGCCGACGGGGACCGTCGCCCATGGCGGGCGAACGTCTTCGCCCACTGACCCGCCGTCAGGTCGAGGACCGGATGCCGGAGATCGGCGATCTGTACGCGCAGATCTCCGGCGGCGAGCCATGGGCGTGGAACCAGGCCCGTTCCGCCTTTCTGCACCGGCTCGCGGGCGACGTGCGGCGACCGGGGTTCGCGCTGGTGGCCGCCGAGACCACCGTTCCTCCAGGCACCACGGTCCTGACGGGATGCGCCCACGGCTTCCCCGTGCGCGGCGACGGGCCCTGGTGGCAGGGCCTCGACGGATACCTTCCGGAGAGCCTGCTCCGCATGGCCGCCTCCGGAAGGCTTTTCGCGATCTCCGAGATCCTGGTCGGGCGCCGGGTGCGCACACAGGACCAGGACCGCGACTGGAACCTCGCCCGGCGCCTGCAGAAGCGGCTGCTCGGCGACCACGCCGCGGCGCTCGGCGTCATGGTGGTGAACCGCGGCGACACCGACACCCTGGATGCGCTGCGGTCGTGGGGGTGGCAGTACGTACCGGCGGAGGCCCGGCGGGCGCTCCTGTGCGCTCCCTGCCGCGTCCTGGTGTTCCGCTGACGCGACGCCGGCGGACAATCTGTGTCCGCGACGGCAGGGATTCCGCGGGGGCGACTAGAGTTCCCGTACGGGGAACCAGCTCCCCTGATGCGGGCCGCGGACTCGCCGGCTCGCGGGAAGGCGTACATGCCCTCGGAAGACCGGCCGCCCGCTGCCGACCGGCTCGACGACGAGCAACACCCGGCGTACACGATGGGCCGGGCCGCCGAGGTGATCGGTGCCACGCCCGGGTTCCTCCGGGCCCTCGGCGAGGCGGGACTGATCACGCCGACGAGGTCGGAGGGCGGCCACCGGCGCTACTCGCGACACCAGCTGCGCCTCGCCGCCCGGGCCCGGGAGCTGGTCGACCAGGGGACCCCGATCGAGGCCGCCTGCCGGATCATCGGACTCGAGGACCGGCTGGAGGAGGCCCTGCGCGCCAACGAGGAACTGCGGGGTCCGGGAGAGGGCGGCGAGTGAAAACCTGACAGCGCCGGCGCAGAAATTCGGTCGGGGTCGCCAAAGGCTTTTGTGTCCGTTAATCCGGGTGTTTTCCTGGCGGAATCGTTCCGCGTTGCCGATTCGCATCATGCTAGGCTGGGTGCGAATTGCAGTTGTGGTTGCCATTTTTCCGGATTCCCGGGCAGGTGATCATCGCAGCGATGAGGAGCCCCGCGAGGTGCGGGGTCTCCAGCACTGCCTCAGGAGAATTGACATGGCCACCGGTACTGTGAAGTGGTTCAACGCGGAAAAGGGCTTCGGCTTCATCGCGCAGGACGGCGGCGGCGCCGACGTCTTCGCCCACTACTCGAACATCGCCACCCAGGGCTTCCGCGAGCTGCAGGAAGGCCAGCGGGTGAACTTCGACGTCACGCAGGGCCAGAAGGGCCCCCAGGCGGAGAACATCACTCCCGCCTGATATGCGCGACACTCGTGACATTCGCGTCTGAAATTTCGTAGACGCGTACGACGAACAGGGGCCCGCACCTTGGGTGCGGGCCCCTGTTCGTTTCCGTCATTTTCTTCACCGGAGAACACGCGTTTTCGAATCCTCCCGCCGCCGTTCCGTCCGGCCCCGACCCTTGGTGAGGCACCATGCGCTGCGTGATCGCCCGATACCCCTTCGACCTGGTGAAGACGGAGGTGGAGACGTCGATGGAGGGCATCCGGCCCGAGCCCGTCACGGGGGCCTGCGTCGTCATCGGCCGCCGTGTGTATCCGGTCAAGCAAGTGGGTGAGGTGATCACCGGTCAGGACCGCCGCGACTTCACCAGCGGGGAGATGACCCGGGCGCTGACCCGCCTCGGCTTCACCTGTCACGCCGCGCCCCCGCAACTCCCGTCGACCGTCGACGCGACGTCCTGGCCGGCCGTCCAGGCAGGCGACTGACCTCGGTCGGTACACCGGCCAGGGTTTCACCACCCCGTCAGCAGGAAGCTGTTCAGGGCAAGCGCCAGTACCGCCTGTCCCGCCAGCCACCCCCGCGCGCGCGGCAGGAACGCGCCCGCCGCGAGCAGCCACACCGCGAACGGCAGCCAGATCCGTTCCGTCTCCGCCTTGCTCATCCCGGACAGGTCCGCGGCGAGGAGCGCGACGAACGCGGCCAGGACGAGCAGGGCCAGGCGGAGTTCCGGGGACCGGCCCGAGCCGGCTCGCAGCACCCGCCCGCGTCCACCGACCAGCACCGCCCCCGTCCGGCGTAGCCCCGCCACCGTCGCCGGGCCCACCACCAGCACCGTGCACGCCAGGTTCGCCCACACCCAGTAGCCGTACGGCCGGATGCCGCCCGCCCCTTGGTAGTAGCGCTCGACCAGCAGGCGGTACGCCTCCCACCAGTCGAAGCCGGCGAGGGTGAACGCCGTGGGTACGACCGCCAGTCCGGTCAGGAAGAAGGGGACGACCCGGAGCGGGCGGACGGGCCTCCGCACCGTCACCAGCACGGCCACACCCACCAGCGCGAACAACGTCAGCCCGTACGACAGGTAGCACGTCAACCCGAACAGCAGGCCCGATCCGAACATCGCGGCCCGCGCCCCCCGCTGCCCGGTCACGGCCCACGTCAGCAGCGCCACCGACCACCCCGCGACAGCCGCGAAGTACCCGTCCGCCGACGTACCCGCCCACACCGCCGCCGGGGCCAGAACCAGAAACGGCGCCGCCCGTCGCGCCCACTCCTCCCCGGCCAGCAGACGCACCGTCACCAGCACGGCCACCCCTGCCGAACCGCCGACCGCGATGCACCAGACGCCGGCCCAGGCCCCGCCTCCCAGCCCGATCCGGTCGAGCAGGACGAAGGTGAGGGTGGCGGCCGGGGGGTGGCCGGCGACGTGGGCGGGCCAGTTGTCGGGGGTGCCGATGAGGATGTGGTGCGTGAAGTCCCGCAGAGTCGCGGGGATGTCGTCGAAGCGGTCGATGACCTGGAGGTATTCGTATTTGGTCGTCAGGCGCTGGGCGATTCCCCGGTACCAGCCGTCGATCAGGGCGAGGGAGAACGTCCAGGCCGTGGTCGTGGCCCAGACCGTGCACAGGAGCGCGCGCCAGGGCAGACGGGCGGCGAGCCGTGGGCCGAACGCCACCACCGCGGCCGCCACGGCGAGCGCGGCCGGGGTGCCTGGGCCGGTGTGCGGCAGCCAGTGGGCGTACAGGGGCGGCCATCCGACATGGAGACTGCCGTACGAGTCCTCGAGGTGGGTGCCGATCAGTACGGCCGCCAGGACGAGCAGGGCGGCACCCACTACGGCGCACAGGTCGCGGGCGAGATCGCGGGTCACGTCCGCACGCTAGGCCGGACGGCCGCCGCCACAGCCCCGACAGGCGCGGACGTCAGCGTTTCGTCATGGGTCGCGGGCCCGCCGGGCGGGTCACCCGGGCCTACGGTCGGGGCATGGCACGGTCTCCCCTCTCCCCGGACTCCCGGGTCTCCCCGTCCTCCCCGGGTTTCTGGCGCAGCCCGCTGCGCGGTCCCTGGTTCACCTCGGTGCTCGGCGTGGTCCTGCTCGCCGGGATCACGGTGCTGTTCGTGACCGGACTGCTGTCGTACGCCGCCTACAACCCGAACCTGTCCCCGGTGAACGACAAGACCCCGGACAAGGGGGTGCTCGGCTTCTATCTGTTCTCCTGGCCGACCGATCCCCACTGGCTGTACCGGCTCACCCAGGGCGTCCACGTCACCCTCGGGATCACCCTGATCCCCGTCCTGCTGGCCAAGCTGTGGTCGGTCGTGCCGCGGCTGTTCCAGCTGCCGCCGGCCCGCTCGCTCGCCCACGCCCTGGAGCGGATCTCGCTGCTGCTGCTCGTCGGGGGCGCCCTGTTCGAGTTCGTCACCGGCGTTCTCAACGTCCAGCTGGACTACATCTTCCCCGGCTCCTTCTATCCGCTCCACTTCTACGGGGCGTGGGTGTTCTTCGCCGCGTTCGTCGCGCATGCGGTGCTGAAGGTGCCCGTCGCACTACGGAACCTGCGGCATCTGAAGGAAGAGCCCCGTGAGCTGGTGTCCCCCCGGCCCGACCCGCCCACCGTCTCCCGGCGCGGCGCCCTGTGGTTCGTCGGGGGCGGATCGCTGCTGCTGTTCGGCACGTCCGTGGGGCGCAGTTTCGACGGGGTGCTCAGACAGACCGCCGTACTCACCCCGCACGGGGGAGCGGAACCGGGCAGCGGACCGAACGGCTTCCAGATCAACAAGACGGCCTCGTACGCCGGGATCAGCGCGGCGGAGACGAGCGAGGAGGCCTGGCGGCTGGTCGTCGTCGGGCGTTCCGGCACCGTACGCCTCAGCCGGTCCGAACTGGCCCGACTCCCCCTGCACAGCTCGGCGTTGCCCATCGCCTGCGTCGAGGGCTGGTCAACCTCCGACCAGTGGTGGCGGGGGGTGCGGCTGCGGGATCTCGCCGCACTCGTCGGGTACGACGACCCGCGGGACGTACCCGACGTGTTCGTGGAGTCGCTGCAGCGGCACGGCGCCTTCCGCCGGGCCGCCCTGCGCGCCAACCAGGTGCGCGACCCCCGCTCTCTCCTTGCCCTGTACGTCAACGGCGAGGAGCTGACCCCCGACCACGGCCACCCGGCCCGTGTCATCGTGCCCGCGGCGCCCGGTGTGCTCAACACCAAGTGGGTGGCCCGGATGACGTTCGGAGACCTGTGATGCCGCACAGCACGCGCCGGATCCCGGTGGGCAGCCCCTTCCAGATCCTCCTCCTCGCCGCCTCCTTCGCCCTCGCCGCCTACGCCGGCGTACGACTGCTCGCGGACGACTGGCTCGGCGTGGCGCTGTGGCTCGTGGGTGCGGCCGTGCTGCACGACCTGGTGCTGCTGCCGCTGTACGGGGTGGCGGACCGGGTGGTCGTGCGGGGGCTCGGTGCGGCCGGCCGCAGGCGGTGGACGATGTACGTCCGTGTCCCGGCCGCCCTGTCCGGGCTGCTGCTGCTCGTGTGGTTCCCGCTGATCAGCGGGCGGGTGGCGGACCGCTACCGGTCGGGCGCCGGGCTGTCGGCCGACGGCTTCCTGGCCCGCTGGCTGCTGATCACGGCCGTCCTGTTCGCCGGCTCCGCGGTGCTGCTGGCGCTGCGGCTGCGCAGGGCGACGAAGGAACGGCCGCCCGCCGACCACTGAGCCGGGATCCGCCAGCCCTGCCGGCGGGCGTGGCGCAGCAGGGCCCGCGTGCCCAGCCGCGCCCAGGGGAAGGGGGCGCTCGTGCCGCCCCGGGCGTCGGTGACCCGGACCTGCACCCGTTCGTCCACGTCCAGCGGGACCGTCTCCGCGATCAGCAGGCCGCCGGGGGCGAGGAGTTGGGTCAGGCGGGCGAGCAGGGCGCGCGGGTCGCCGCCGATGCCGACGTTTCCGTCGAGGAGGAGGGCCGTGCCCCAGCGGCCCTCGGCGGGCAGCGGGTCGAAGACCGAGCGTCGCAGTGCCTGGCCGCCGAGCCTTACCGTGTGGGCGACGGCCGCTTCGCTGACGTCGATGCCGAGGACGATCCGGCCGTGCGCGGCGAGTTCCGCGACCAGCCGCCCCGGCCCGCACCCCACGTCCAGCACGGCACCCTCGCAGCGCGCCAGCACCTCCAGGTCCACGGCGTCCGCCCGTGCGCACCACCGCTCCACCTCCAGCGGGAGCAGCCAGCCGTCGGGGCGGCTGAGGAAGAGCGGGCCGCGGCCGGTGTGCAGGGCGGCGGAGTAGGGGTCGGCGGACCAGGCGGGGTCCCGTACGGTGCTCACCGGCCCGCGCCCGCCCGCAGGCGCGCCAGCTCCGCCGCGAACCGCCCGTGCGGCACGCTCGCGGCCACGGCATCCGCGTCGGCGGCGGTGTCGACGTCCCGCAGTCGCGGCAGATCACGGACCCGCAGGCCCGAGTCGACCAGCCGCGCACGCTGTACGGCGCCGGTGGCGGGCGTCGACATCGGCACGCCCCGCAGGAGTCCGGGGTCGGGTACGGCCAGGCCCAGGGCCCAGAAGCCGCCGTCCTCGGCCGGACCGAAGTACGCGTCGCAGTCGGTGAAGTCCACGGTGAGCAGGCTCGTGGTCACCTGCGGGGTGTCCATGCCGATGAGGAGCGCGGGGCCGCCGTCGCAGTCGGCGAAGGCGGCGGCCAGCCGTTCGTCCAGGCCGCCCGCGCACTGCCGCACGACGTCGAAGCCGGCCGGCAGCCAGGGGCCCGGGTTTCCTTCGAGCACCAGCACCCGGCGCCGGGCGGGGGTCGCCGCGACCGTGCGCAGGGTGTCGGCGAGGGACGCCTCGGCGAGCGCGGCCGCCTCCCACGGGGTGAACGGCGGCGTGAGCCGGGTCTTCACCCGGCCAGGGCGGGGCTCCTTGGCGATGACGAGGAGGGTGGTCAACGTCGGGCCTCCTCCGGTACGGGCGCCTCCGCGAGCACCCGGCTCATGTCCCGCACCGCCTGCCAGGTGCCGCGCCAGGTGCCGGTCACCTTGGAGGCACCGGAACGCGGCAGGTACGGCACGTCGTGCTCGGTGATCCGCCAGCCGGCGTCGGCCGCGCGGACGACCATCTGCAGGGGGTAGCCGCTGCGCCGGTCGGTGAGGCCGAGGGCGAGGAGCGGCTCGCGGCGGGCGGCGCGCAGGGGGCCGAGGTCGCGCAGGCGCAGGCCGGTGCGGCGGCGCAGCATCCGGGCGAGCGCGAGGTTGCCGGCCCGGGCGTGGGCGGGCCAGGCGCCCCGGCCGCTCGGGCGCCGTCGCCCCAGCACCAGGTCGGCCGCGCCGTCCCGCACTTCGCGCACGAAGGGGATCAGCAAGGACGGGTCGAGCGAGGCGTCGCAGTCGCAGAAGCAGACGATGTCGGCGGTGGCGGCACTCAGCCCTGCGTGGCACGCGGCGCCGAACCCGCGGCGCGGCTCGTGGACGACGGTCGCGCCCAGGGCGCGGGCGAGGCCGGCCGAGCCGTCGGTGGAGCCGTTGTCCACGACGAGCGCACGCCAGCCGGGCGGGATGCGTGCCAGGACCCAGGGGAGGGCCTCCGCCTCGTTCAGACAGGGGAGTACGACGTCGACGTCCGGCGGGCGGGACGGTGGTGTGGGAGAGGTCGTCACGGCTCTCACCCTACGAGCGTGAAAAGGGCATATCGGTCTCCCGCTCCTTACGAAACGCGGACGTCAGGGGCCCCGGGGACCTGGAGGGCGGCACGGGAGCGGGCGTGGTGCGAGGCTGGCCCTATGGAGCAGGAGCCGTACAAGCCGACGCGGGAGCCGGTCGCCGCCCGCGTCCTCGTGGTCGACGACGACCCCACGGTCGCCGAGGTGGTCGCCGGATACCTCGACCGCGCCGGGTACCTGGTGGACCGCGCCGGGGACGGGCCGGCCGCGCTGGCCAGGGCCGCCGCCCACTGGCCGGACCTGGTGGTCCTCGACCTGATGCTGCCGGGCATGGACGGCCTCGAAGTGTGCCGCCGGATGCGCGGACACGGCCCGGTGCCGGTCATCATGCTCACCGCCCGCGGCGACGAGGATGACCGCATCCTCGGCCTGGAGGTGGGCGCCGACGACTACGTCACCAAACCGTTCAGCCCGAGGGAGCTGGTGCTGCGGGTCGAGTCGGTCCTGCGCCGTACGCGGCCCGCGGCGGGCTCGCGTCCCCTGAGCGCGGCCGGACTTGCCGTCGATCCCGCGGCCCGCCGCGCCACCAAGAACGGTACGGAACTGGCCCTGACGCTGCGGGAGTTCGACCTGCTCGCCTTCTTCCTGCGGCACCCGGGACGGGCCTTCGGCCGCGAGGACCTGATGCGGGAGGTGTGGGGCTGGGACTTCGGGGACCTGTCGACCGTGACGGTCCACGTCCGCCGGCTGCGGGGCAAGGTCGAGGACGACCCGGCCCGCCCCCGGCTCATCCAGACCGTGTGGGGCGTGGGCTACCGCTTCGAAGCCGGCACCGAACACGGCGGGGAGTGACCATGCGGGACACCCTCCTCATCGCCCTGTTCGCCTTCCTCGGCGCCGCGGCCGCCGGGCTCCTCGGTGCGGGAGCGCTGTGGCTTCTGCGCCGCCGCTCGCTGACCACGTCGCTCACCGTGGTCGCCGCGGTCGCGGTGACCGCGATGCTCGCGGGCACACTCGCCGTGGCGCAGGCGATGTTCCTGTCCGGGCACGACCTGAGCGTCGTCACGACCGTCGTCGCGATGGCCGCCGTTGTGTCCCTCGTCACCGCCCTGCTCCTTGGCCGCTGGGTCGTCGCCCGCAGCCGTGAACTCGCCCGCGCAGCCCGTTCGTTCGGCGAGGGCGGCGCCTTCACGGCTCCCGACGGCCCGGCGACCGCCGAACTCGAGGCACTGAGCCGCGAGTTGGCGGCGACCAGCGCCAGACTCGCCGAATCCCGCGAACGCGAGCGCGCGTTGGAGTCCTCCCGGCGCGAGCTCGTCGCCTGGATCTCGCACGACCTGCGCACCCCGCTGGCCGGCCTGCGCGCCATGTCCGAGGCACTGGAGGACGGGGTCGCCGCCGACCCGCAGCGCTATCTGCGGCAGATCCGCACCGAGGTCGAGCGCCTCAACGGCATGGTCGGCGACCTCTTCGAACTCTCCCGCATCCACGCGGGCACGCTGTCGCTGTCCCTCTCCCGCATGTCCCTGTACGACCTGGTCGGCGACGCCCTCGCCGGTGCGGACCCGCTCGCTCGGGAGCACGGGGTGAAGCTGGTCGGCGACCGCATCGAAGCCGTCCCCGTCGAGGTGGACGGCAAGGAGATGAGCCGCGTCCTGGGCAACCTGCTCGTCAACGCGATCCGCCGCACCCCGGCCGACGGCACGGTCGCCGTCGCCGCCGAGCGCTGCCCCGACGGGGTCGTCCTGTCCGTCACCGACGGCTGCGGAGGCATCCCCGAGGAGGACCTGCCGCGAGTCTTCGACACCGGCTGGCGCGGCAGCGACGCCCGAACGCCCCCGGCCGGGGCGGGACTGGGACTGGCCATCGTGCGCGGGATCGTCGAGGCGCACCAGGGGCGGGCCGCCGTGCGGAACATTCCCGGGGGGTGCCGCTTCGAGGTGACGCTGCCGACGGTGCGGTCCTGACGGGGTGATCGGGTGGCCGGGTGATCGGGTGGCCGGGCGATCGGGTGGCCGGGTGGCCGGGTGGCCGGGTGATCGGGTGGCCGGGGGCTCACTCCCCCCGAAGCCCGGCCCGCGCGAACTCCCGCATCCCCTCCGCGAACCCGACCTCGGCCTTCCAGCCCAGCTCGGCCCGCAGTCGCGACGAGTCCGCGGTGATGTGCCGTACGTCGCCGAGGCGGTACTCCCCGGTCACGACGGGCTCGGGACCGCCGTACGCCGAGGCCAGCGCCCGGGCCATCTCCCCGACGGTGTGCGGTTCGCCGCTGCCGGTGTTGTACACCGTGAGCGCGCCGTCGGCGCCGTCCGCCTCCAGCGCCGCCAGGTTGGCCGCCGCCACGTCCCTTACGTGCACGAAGTCCCGCCGTTGCAGGCCGTCCTCGAAGACACGCGGGGCCTCGCCACGGGCGAGCGCGGACCGGAAGAAGGAGGCGACACCGGCGTACGGGGTGTCGCGGGGCATCCGGGGCCCGTACACGTTGTGGTAGCGCAGTGACACGGCCGAACCGCCCGTCGTCCGCGCCCAGGCGGCCGCCAGGTGCTCCTGGGCGAGCTTGGTGGTGGCGTACACGTTCCGCGGATCCACGGGCGCGTCCTCGCCGACCAGGCCGGGCGTCAACTCGCTGCCGCACACGGGGCAGGTGGGCTCGAAGCGTCCGGCGGCGAGATCCTGGACGTCTCTCGGCCCGGGCCGCACCGGCCCATGGGTTCGGCATGTGTACCGGCCTTCGCCGTACACCACCATCGACCCGGCCAGCACGAGCCGTCGTACGCCCGCCTCGGCCATGGCGGCGAGCAGGACGGCCGTACCGAGGTCGTTGCGGGAGACGTACTCCGGGGCGTCGGCGAAAGCGGTGCCGAGGCCGACCATGGCCGCCTGGTGGCAGACGGCGTCCACACCGGCCAGGGCGCGCTCGACCGCCGCCCGGTCGCGCACGTCCGCGCCGGCGTCCTCGCGCACGTCGAGGACGACGGGCTCGTGCCCGTGTGCCGACAGGGCCTCGACGACATGGGACCCGATGAACCCGGCACCGCCGGTGACCAGTACGCGCATGCCCTCACGCTAGGCCCGCGCGCGGGCCGTGCCGCAGGACCGCGCCCTGCACGTCACAGGTCCGTAAGACGGACGGTCGTCGGGACGGTCATGGGGACGGTCATGGTAGGGGAAAATCTGTTCTGGTCGGGCCGGTGGGCGCACAGTCCGGCGCGGTAGAAAGGACCCATGCCGGAGCCCGGGGCCCCCGTGGGGAGCATGGACGACGTCGACGCGGTGACGCACGCGGTGCTGACCGCCTCGCGGCTGCTGGTGGCGGTCGCCGCGCGGTCCCTCTCCGCGGTCGAGGAGCGGGTGACGCTTCCCCAGTTCCGGATGCTGGTCGTGCTGTCGGCGCGGGGCGCCACCAAGCTCGTCGTGCTCGCCGACCTGCTCCAGGTCGCGCCCTCCACGGCGATGCGCATGGTGGACCGGCTCATCGCGGCCGGACTCGCCGACCGGCAGACCAACCCGGACAACCGGCGCGAGACGCTTCTGCGGCTCACGGACGAGGGCCGGCGCACCGTCGCGGACGTCACCGCCCGCCGCCGCGCCGAAATCGCCGGAATCGTCGCACGGCTCCCCCGTGAGCAGCGCGCGGAACTCGTGGGCGCCCTCACCGCCTTCAACGAGGCGGGCGGGGAACCGCCCGCTCTCGTGGCGGAAGACCTGGAGCCGCATCCGCTCGGCTGGGAGGACGCCGCGCCGACGCGGCACGCGTGACCCGGGGTCAGCCCCTGTCCGCAGGCGCCCCGCTGCGGGATCGTCGCGCGGCTGCTGCGCGAGTAACGGGCGGAACTGGTCGGTGGGTTATCCGGGTGCTACGGGGCGGCTGGAAATGCGCCGGTCCCTGTCTGCCCCGGTGGGCAGGCGGCGCGGTTGGCTTGGGGCCGCACCGCGCGGCCTGCGCGTGAGCGTCGGTCAGCCTGCCTGTCCGCCGGCGCTCGCCGAGGGGGTGGGCGTGGGGTTGTGGGATCGTCGCGCGGCTGCTGCGCGAGTAACGGGCTGAACTGGTCGGTGGGTTATCCGGATTCTTCTACGGGGCGGCCCGGAAATCCGTCGGTCCCTGCCTGCCCCGGTGGGCAGGCGGCGCGGTTGGCTTGGGGCCGCACCGCGCGGCCTGCGCGTGAGCGTCGGTCAGCCTGCCTGTCCGGTCGCGCCCGCCGACGGGGTGGGCGTGGGGTTGCGGGTGTTGATGTTGAGGTCGGGGCGCGGGGTGAGGACGACGACCGGGGCGCCGGCCTGGGGCGGGGGCGGTGTGAGCTGGTCCGCGGGGAGCTTCGGCGGGGTGGTCTGCTGGAAGTTGACCTGCTCCTGATTGACCAGGCCGGTCTTCTCGAGCACGGTCATGTGGTCGAGAACGGTGTCGTTGGCCAGGTCGGCGAGCTCGCGGACCAGGCTGTTCCTGGTGTTGGCGCGGATCTTGGCGATGGTCGAGAAGATCGAGCCGTGGGTCACGCGCATGATGCCGACCGCGGTGGAGTCGAACTCCTTGCCCTGGCTGCTGCTCACCGTCGCCACGAACTGCTGCTGCTGCGGGCTCGCCTGGTTCGGCAGGGTGATGCCGAGCTCGGGCGCGACCTTGCGGCACAGGTCGTCGAGGCCGGCGTGACCGACGATCAGGTGCGCACCGGCCTCCTTCATCGCCGGTGTCGTGCCCCGCTGCATGACGATCTCCCCGAGCGGGTACTCCCAGAGCCCCGCCGCGCGCACCTTCACCACGAAGTCCCGGTCCGCCTCGGTGAGCGGTCCGTAACGGGTGTTGGCGATGATGCGGTCCTGGGAACTGGACGTTGTCTGCACCCCGAGCATGGCGGGGTAGGCGAGGGCGGTGAGGGTCAGACCCAGTGCACCGACCACCACGACGGTTCCCACCTTGTTGCGCGAGAAGATGGGCATGCGGCCTCCTGTGCGAACGGCGTGTACGCCAGGAGGTACGGACGAGACGGGCCGATCCATCATTGCGCAGGGTAATTTTTGCACCCTGCTTTGTGTTGTGCGTCACAGGGAATGCCGTTCTCGCACGTCGGAGGGGTTGAGGCCGCGTACGCGGTAATCTCGGCAACGTGGACGATCCCGCACTGCCCGGCCCGGTGGACACGCTCGTGGCGCTCGGTGCGCGTTTCCGTCTGCACGAGCACCCCGGCGCGGTCGAACCCCGGGACGTGTGCGCCGCGTTGGGTGTTCCGCTGGAGCGGACCGTGAAGACCCTGGCCTTCGTCACACCCGAGGACCGCCTCGTCCTGGCCGCACTCCCGGGTCACGCCCGGCTGCGCTACGGCCCGTTGGCGAGGGCAGCCGGAATCCGCCGCACCGACCTCTCTCCGGCGGACGCCGGCCGGCTGGCGAGGATCGGCATGCGACCCGGCGGCATCTGCCCCGTCTCCGCGGACCCGACGGCCGTGGTCGTCTTCGACGACAGCGTGCCCGAACTGGGCCGCATCCACTGCGGCAGCGGCCACCCCGACCTCACCGTCGAGATGGACGCGGCAGACCTGATGGCCGTACTCCCGTCGGCCAGAACCGCCCCGATCGCCGCTGCCCCACCGGACGAGCCGGCATGACCGTCCGTCCGGCCGTGTCTGCGGACGCGGACGACGTCCACCGCCTCCTCAGCGCCTTCGTGACCAGTCATCGCCCCGACCGTGCGGTCTTCGACGAGGTGACGTTCCCGCACGTCCTGCGGGCGGCGGCGGAGGGCAGGGCCGAGTTCCTGGTCGCCGAGCGCGAGTCGCGCGTGGCTGGATACGTACTCGCGGTGCGTATGCCCACTCTCTTCGCGGGCGGGACGGTCCTGGAACTGCTCGAACTCACCGTGGACGCGCACCTGCGCGGCCAGGGCACGGGCACGGCACTCGTCCGGGCCTGCCAGGCCAGGGCCCTGGCGGCGCGTGATGTGGAGGTCACCGTCCCGACCCGCAGGGCGGCCGCCTTCTACCGCCGTCTCGGCTTCCAGGAGACCGCCGTCCACCTCAAGTGGGCCAAGGAACACCGCACGGACCTATCCGGAACGCGCCCACCCAGTTGAATTCCCGCTCAACAGGCAACCCCCACACCCCTTTCACCTGTCTCACGGGGTGCTCACAGACCGGTCCCGGGGCGCGTGGGGTGCGTCCGCAGCGTGGGGCGGTCGTGGGCTGTCCAGTCCGATGCCACTGACCATGGCACTCGCAGACGAGGAACCGATGACCAGTCAGTTACACCGCATGACCAGCCAGTTGCGCCGGGACAGAACCAAACGCTCGGTGCTGGCCGCCACCGCCGTGCTCACCGTCGTCGTCGCCGGAGCAGGGGCCGCTCCGGGGGCCGGAGCCGCGCCGGCGAGCCCGGCCGGAACGCCCAAGCTCAAGCTGATCGCCGCGTCGAACTCGGTGACGCTCGACCGCTGGGAGGGGGAGCCCGGGGTCTTCCTGGACCTCGGCACGTACGTCACTGTCGACAACGGGCCGCTCGAGCTCAAGGTGACCCGGAAGTCGTACAAGGACCCCGTCGTCGCCCAGCAGATCATCCGCAACGGAAGCCGTACGCAGACGAAGTCACTGCCCGCCGGCCTGGTGAAGGACTTCTCCGGCCTGCCCGGCTTCCTCGAGGTGTCGATCAAGAACGCGTCCGGTCAGGAGGTGTCGAAGACCAGCGGGACCTTCTGCCCGAACAACGCCTCCGGGCGTCTTCGTCCGGACGCCCCGGCCACCTCGCACTACCCGGAGAGCTGCTCCACCAACCCGTTCACGCTGGGCTCGGTGTGGGGCGTCGAGAAGGGGTGGGCGGCCAACTCCAGCACCGTCGACTACGACAAGCCCGTGGACCTGCCGGCCGGCGACTACACCGCCAAGGTCGGCGTCGCCAAGAAGTACCGCGACCTGTTCGGCATCCCCGACGACCGGCCGACCATCAAGGTGACGGTACGTCAGATCGCCGACGGGGGTGGTGGCGTGGGGCTGACCGCCTCCCACTCCGCCCACCACGCCGGCGGACACGCTCCGCACGCCGCCGGCCACTACGGCCCGCGCGGTGCCGACGCCCCCACCCCGCCCGCCCTCTCCCACGCTCTCGAGGACCGCGGCCTGGCCCACCACCTCGGCGACGGGACCGGGCACACCGACGGCTCCCGCATCGCGCCCGCGCTGCGGCCGAACTCCAAGCGGCCCGCCGGCCGCGCGGGTGTCCCGGCCAACGTGCCCAAGCCCGACCTGCGTTCGCTGCCGGCCTGGGGAATCGCCATCACCGACGGCGAGGAAGGGGACGTCCCGGGCAAGGACTACCTCGCCTTCAGCGCCAACGTCTGGAACGCGGGCCCGGCTCCGCTCGTCGTGGACGGCTTCCGCAGTCCCGGCAAGGACAAGATGGACGCGTACCAGTACTTCTACGACGCGAAGGGCAAGCAGGTCGGCTACACCCCCTCCGGCACCATGGAGTGGGACCCGCGGTCGGGCCACGAGCACTGGCACTTCACGGACTTCGCCAGCTACCGGCTGCTGAGCGAGGACAAGACCAAGGAGGTGCGCAGCGGCAAGGAGGCGTTCTGCCTGGCCAACACCGACGCCATCGACTACACGGTGAAGAACGCCAACTGGCACCCGTACAACACCGATCTGTCGACGGCGTGCGGGCAGCAGAACTCGATCTCCGTGCGTGAGGTCCTCGACGTCGGCTCCGGCGACACGTACACGCAGTACCGTCCCGGCCAGTCCTTCGAGATCACCGACCTGCCCAACGGCACGTACTACATCGAGGTCCGCGCCAACCCGGCGAAGCGCCTGCAGGAGACCAACCTGAACAACAACGTCGCCCTGCGCAAGGTGATCCTGGGAGGCACCCCGGGCGCCCGCACGGTGACCGTCCCGCCGTACGACCTGATCAACGCTCCGTAGGCATCCGGCCCTGGTCCTGTGTCCAGACGAACAGGGCCAGGGCTGTGCCTCGGCGCTCGCATCTCCGAGTGACGCGAGTCCGACACCCTCACCACGGTCACGGTGGCCGTGCGACCGATCCGCCGCACACGGCCCGAGGGCCCGGCCGAAAGCCCCAGCCACGGGCAGTCGTGCCCGGGGGACGCGGGCGGGGCACCCGTCAACGCCGGGTTGCGCGACCCACCCCGCGCCGGCCGCAGCACCGGGCGCCTCCGGGCCGGCGGGAGGCGGTGTCGTCGTTCGGTCGGCGGGGAGCAGGGACTGGGCCAGCGGGCCGGCAGCGGAACGCCGTCAGTCCCTCCGGTCCTCCAGCCGCGCCTCGGCGCCACCTCGGCGAGGATGGATTCCGGACGCGTCGAACGTCGGCCGGCTGAAGGAGGCTCCCCATGCCTGAGCTGCCAGACGTCGAGGGATTCCGGAAGGTCCTCGAGTCCTGTGCGAAGGGCAGGGTCGTCCGACGCGTCCAGGTGCGCGACTCGGGCGTGCTGCACGAGGTGAGCGCGCGGCGGCTGCGCGAGGCGCTGGAGGGCCGGCGCTTCACCGAGCCCGAGCGGCACGGGAAGTGGCTGCTCGCCCGCACGGGTGGTCCCACCCTCATGCTGCACTTCGGCATGACCGGTCAACTGGTGTGCTGCCGTCCCGACTGCGCGGTCGAGCCCCACGACCGGGTCCTGTTCACCCTGAGCGGCGGCCGTCAGCTCCGCTTCCGCGACCAGCGCAAGCTGCAGGGTCTCTGGCTGGCCGACGACGACTCCGACGTCGAACGGATGCTGGCCCGCCAGGGCCCCGACGCGATGGCGGTGGACCGGAGGGAGTTCGAGGCCGCGCTCGTTTCACACCGCGGCAAGGTCAAGACCGTCCTCACCGACCAGCACGTCCTCGCCGGACTGGGCAATCTGCTCGCCGACGAGATCCTGTGGCGCGCGAGGCTGCGCCCCAGCAGCCGGGCGAGCGATCTGAGCGAGGCCGAACGCCGTCGCCTGTACACACAGATGCGCCGCACCCTGCGTTCCGCGGTCAGCGCCGGCTGCGTCCCTCCGCGCGACTCCTGGATCACCGGCCGCCGCGACGACCCCGTCCCGATCTGCCCGCGCTGTGGCCACTCCCTGAGCCGGTCCCGCATGGCAGGCCGTGGGACGGTGTGGTGCCCGCGGTGTCAGCCGGAGGGGTCCTGACGCTGTATAACCGGGACATGATCTATCACGTCGTGCCGAGCGTGGTCTGGAACGCCGGTTCAGGGCAGTCGTACGCACCCGCTTCCCTCGCGGAGGAGGGTTTCGTGCACTGTTCTCCCGACGAGGAGACCACGCTGGCCGTCGTCAACGCGTTCTACCGGGATGCGTCGAGGCCGCTGCTGGCGCTGCTGCTGGACGAGGACCGGCTCACCGCGAGGTGCGAATGGGAGGCGGCGATCCCCGCTCCCCCGCCCGGTGTCGCCGAGGGCACCCTGTTTCCGCACGTGTTCGGACCCATCGACCGCGACGCGGTCGAGCGGATCCTGGAAGTGCGGTGGGACGAGGAGGGCCGGGCCACGGGACTGAAGGCCGCCGGCTGACGCATCGCCTCGCCGCTCATGCCCTACGCCGGAGCCAGGACGGGCACCGTCGCCGCGCTCTTCGCACGCGCCCGCGCCGGCGCGGTTCCGGCGTCGCGGCGGGTGGCGAAGACGTACGACCGCAGGACCACGAAGCGGCAGATGCCGGCGAGACCGGAGGCGCCGAGGAAGACCATCTGCTCGGTCAGCAGCCCCGGTGACGGCTGCACCAGGTGCAGGCCGAACATCGCGGCGCAGGTCACCACGTAGGCGGCCGTCGCCGAGCCCGCGGACTGCCAGTGCTCGCGCCGGACGCCGGTCGTGGTCAGTACCCAGACCGTCACCTCGGAGACCACGGTGGACGTGGCCATGGCGAGTGCGGGCGGCCAGGCGATCGTCCTCACGCCGAGCTGAGCTCGGGCAGACGGCGCAGGAACGCGTCCACCAACTCGTACGCCCGCCGCCGGGAGTCGGCCCGAGGGCGAGGGTCCCGGCGAACGGGGGGTCGGGGTCCACCCCGTGCTCCAGGGCTGGCGGCGGCTGCCGGGATCGAGTCGGCTCCGAAGGGTCCTCCCAGGATCTCGGGGTGGATGTCGGTCGCGGCGCGGGTGCCGGGCCTGGCGTACTGGCGGGAGGGCCGCCGTCGTGATCCTGGCAGACGGATGACAAGCCCCGGCAACGTTCCGTCCCCCAGTGGTCAAAGGCCGGGCTCGCCACTGCCGTTGGCCGCTCGGCGTACCTCGTCGAGTGCCGCCGTACGCGGCCCGGTGGCCTCAGGCATCCATTCCCGCGGGGTACCGTAAAAAGGTGATATATGGCGCAACTCCGAAAGCACGCGGAGTGTGATGCCATGCCTCGACGACGTATCGCTTCGCCCAGCGGCAGCGGAGAGCTGCTGCGGACGCTCGATGATCTCACCGGCCGCATACTCGACCGGATCAAGTTCCAGCAGGCGCGCATCGAGCTCGCCAGCGCTCTGCAGCGCCAGGTTCTCGCCGCCGAGCTGCCGGTCCTGCCCTGTCTGCAGGCGGCGGGACGGTACGCCCCCGCGCGGACCGGGCTGGACATCGGGGGCGACTGGTACGACGGATTCCTCATGCCGGACGGCTCGGTGGGGTTCGTGATCGGAGACGTACAGGGCCACGACGTCGAGGCCGCGGCGCTCATGGGGCAGGTGCGCACCTAATGGCGCGGTAAGACGATGGGCTTCTCATGCCGAGCGTCTTGGGCGGGTCTGTATGTGGTGATCCGTAATCGCTCCTGAGGCCTGACCTCTCAAGACAGAGTCGGCCCCCACGTGCCTGCTCGCCCATGTGCAGCATCGCGGGGGTGGCGGGGCCGGTCCGCGCTCATGCCTTCGTCCCGCGCGGACCGGCACCGCCACCCCCGCTCGCACACAAGCAGCGGCATCGTTGGCTCTCGTGGTCCAAGCCGCCGCCAGGGAACACCTCTCACCGCTCGGCGAACGCCCCAGTTCCGCAGCTGACCGAGACCCCTGACGGCCGCTGGGATTGCGAACGGCTAATCGGATGACGGGCCCGTGAGCCCTGCCATTAGGGAGACGCGCAACCCCGCCACGGCGACCACCACACCACCGGCACCCACCCAAGGACACCCCTATGACCAGCGTGTTCTGCGGCATCGACTGGGCCACCGACCACCACGACATCGCACTGCTCGACGAGGCCGGCACCCTCCTGGACAAGCTCCGCATCGACGACACCCCAGCCGGCCTGAGCCAGCTCCTTCAGCTGCTGGCCCAACACGGCGACAGCCCAGACAACCCGATCCCCGTCGCCATCGAGACCTCTCACGGCCTCCTGGTCGCCTGCTTACGCACCACCAGCAGACCCATCTACGTGATCAACCCGCTCACCGCCGCCCGCTACCGCGACCGCTACGCCCTCAGCCGCAAGAAGTCCGACCACCTCGACGCCAAGGTCCTGGCCCACATCCTGCGCACCGACCCCGCAGAACACCGCCCTCTGCCCGCAGACAGCCACCTTGCCCAGGCCGTCGCCGTCCTGGCCCGAGCCCAGCAGGACGCCGTCTGGGACCGCGTCCAGACCGGCAACCGCCTCCGCTCCCACCTGCGCCAGTACTTCCCCGGCTTCCTCACCGTCTTCAAGCACTTCCGCGAAGGCCTCGCCTCACCCGTCACCCGCACCCTGCTCGCCGCGGCCCCCACGCCCACCCAGGCCGCCCAGCTCACCCGCCCCCAACTGCGAGCCATCCTCAA
This sequence comes from Streptomyces sp. HUAS ZL42, assembly GCF_040782645.1. Lineage (GTDB taxonomy): Bacteria > Actinomycetota > Actinomycetes > Streptomycetales > Streptomycetaceae > Streptomyces. The sequence goes on along the minus strand of NZ_CP160403.1, from coordinate 4,747,269 downwards.
AAAGGCCGGCCGCCAACGCGAGATCACCGGCGAAGTCGAACGCCTCCACACCTTGCTGCGCGAACCCCAGATGCAGCAACCGCCCCTGGTCGAGCAGGCCATGGGCACCAAAGCCCTTGCTCTGCTGCGGCAGTTCGACGCCGCCTGCACCAGCGCCGACGAGCTCGAAGCCGCCACCACAGCCGCCTTCACCACCCACCCAGACGCCGAAATCATCACCAGCTTCCCCGGCCTCGGCGCCCTCACCGGCGCCCGCATCCTGGCCGAACTCGGCGACGACCACACCCGTTTCCCCACCGCCCGCGCACTTAAGGCCTACGCCGGATCAGCCCCCATCACCAGATCCTCCGGACGCAAGACCACCGTCCTGGCCCGCCACATCAAGAACCAGCGCCTCGCCTCAGCCGGCTACATCTGGGCCTTCGCCGCCCTCACCGCATCCACCGGAGCCCGAGCCCACTACGACCGCCGCCGAGCGGCCGAAGAACGACACGTCGCAGCCCAACGCAACCTCTTCAACCGCCTACTCGGCTGCCTCCACCACTGCCTCACCCACCACATCCCCTACGACGAACAGACCGCCTTCCCCGACACGGCTTGACTGATCAACCGCATCGGATGTCTGTCTGCGCGCCGTCGCGACCGCCACCACCGACCCTGCGGAGGTCCTCGGGCGCACCAACGACCTGCTCGTCGGCATGGACTCCGGGCGCTTCGTGACCTGCTCTTTCCTGCGCTTCGACCCGGTCACGAGCGAGCTCGTCGACGCCCGGGCCGGGCACGTCCCCGCCGTCTGGGCCACGGACGACGGCCGCTGCGACGTCGTCCTGAACGAGGGCGGTCTGCCGCTGGGTATCCGCGCCGGTGAGAGCTACCCGTCGACCCGCCGCTCACTGACCGGGGTGGGCGCCTTCGTGCTGCTCACCGACGGCGTGGTGGAAGGCCCCGGCTACCCGATCGAGGAAGGGCTCAAGCGGGTGGCGGAGCTGGCCTGCGACGCCTGCCGCGCCGAGCCGGACGAGCTCGCCGCCCAGGTGATCAGGGTGGCGGATCTCACCGGCCACAGCGACGACGCCGCGGTCCTCGTCCTTCGCTACGGAGAGCTGCGGGAGCAGCCGCAGGCCGAGGGGTGAGCGGCGTGTACGGCCCCCACGACCCCGGTGCGGGACGTCCCGCCCCGTACGCCCGCCGGGGTGGACGGGCATGACCGCTGTGGCGCGCAGCGAACGGCTCCGGCGGTACGCCGCCGAGGGGCTGTGGCAGGCCGCCGTCGCTGCCGCCTACTACCTCAGCGCCGAGATCGGGCTGCAGCAGCAACTGGTGCGAGGGCAGGTCACGCCGTTCTGGCCACCCACCGGCATCGCCCTGGTCGTCCTGCTGCTGCGGGGCCCTCGCGTGTGGCCGGGTATCGCCCTCGGGGCGTTCCTGGTGAACGTGACGCTCGGGCCGTCGATCCTCGCCGTTCTCGCCATCGCGGTCGGCAACACGCTCGCCCCGCTCTTCGCCTACCTGCTCCTGCGCCGTGTGGGATTCCATACCGCGCTCGACCGGCTGCGGGACGCTCTCGCGCTGGTCTTCCTCGGGGCGCTGGCCGGAATGCTGATCAGCGCGACGGTGGGCGCCGGTGTCCTGGTGGCGTCCGGCGCGCTGGCCGGCGAGGATTTCTGGCCGACCTGGTCCGTGTGGTGGACGGGCGACGCGATGGGGGTCCTGATCGTCGCGCCCTTCCTGCTGGCCCTGCGCGGCGCCCGTTGGCCCCGTGACGCCCCGCCCCTGCGCTGGGCCGAGGCGGCGGCCCTGCCGGCCGGCACGGCAGTGGTCACCATCGGGGCCACGCACAGCTCGGTCAGCCTGCTCTTCCTCGTCGTCCCCTTCCTGATCTGGGCGGCCGTCCGTTTCCAGCTGGCAGGCGCCGCGCCCTGTGTGCTGATCGCGTCCGTGATCGCGATCGACGCGGGCGCCGACGGGGCGGGGCCGTTCTCCGGTCACGATCTCCTGGCCCAGATGGTCATCCTGCAGGCCTTCAACGGCACCGTGTCACTGACGGCCCTGCTGCTCTCGGCGGTCATCACCGAGCGGAACCACACCCTCCGGGAGATCGCGGAGGCCTGCGAGCGACTGACGGAGGCGCTGTCCCGGCTGGCACCGGACGAGACCCTCGACCACTGGCCACCCTCCCGCCCGGACGGACGCGATCACCGGGAGCGCCACCGGCCCTGAAAGCCGCACGCGCCGGCGAGGGGGCTCCGGGCGCCCTCGCCGGCGTCTGTACGGCCGTCCTTACAGTGTCACGACCTTGCCGCCGAAGGTGACGACGAGGTGGCCGTCCGATGCGAAGGACCAGCCCAGGGCGCCGGAGTACGAGGAGCACCGGGAACCGTTCGAGCCGGTCCAGAACTGGTTCGAGCTGTCGGCGTCACCGACGGTCTTGTCGTTCGACCCGCTGACGGCGAACCGGCACGAGGTGTTGTTCCGGAACACCGAAGTCCCCGCGTCCCAGGAGAAGCTGCGCTGGGTGTTGTCGACGCTGACGTTACTGGAGACCGTCATCGTGCCGGGGTTGCTGTTGTAGGTGAACCCGTGCTTGCCGTTGCGGTAGGCGATGCTGTGCTGGACGACGTGGTTGACCGCGATGTCGTCGCCGCCGAGCTTGTGGCCGTTGCGGTCGCCGTTGGCGTTCACCGTGCCGTCGCCGAGCGTGCCGTTGTTGTAGGACAGCGAGTACTCGATGGTCACCGGGCCGATCGCGCCCGTGTCCGTCTTGGTGTAGAGGCCCCAGCCGTCGTCGATGTTGTTGTGGGACACGGCGTAACGGAAGACGTTCCCGGTTCCGGTGGTCAGCTTCGCGGCGAAGCCGTCCGCGTCCTCGCCGTCGGAGGCGGCGTTGTCGTGCGATTCGGCGCTCAGGATCAGGTTGTCGGACGGCACAGCCGGCAGCCGGTAGCCCCGTCACCGTCTCCGTGACCGGCACGCCGGATCCGGCCACCACGGCCTCGGGGTCGGTCGCACCGGATCCTGCCGTCACCGACCTCGCGGAGCCGGCCCGCACCTTGGACGACCCGAGAGCGCGGCCGCCGCCGTGGAATCCGATACTGCGAACGACAATTGATCGTTGGGGTCCTCTGCCCGTCTTCACGCGGACGGGCACCTGGGCTCGAAACCACCACGCCCGGGTCACCGCTCGGCCACAGGATTTTCACAATCATGGTTCCTAGCCTCCGCTCCCGACGTGCCTTTGCGCCTGTAGGAAGGAGTCTCCATGGCTGGGACATGTGCCTCGTACGACCGGCGGAGCGAAGGGGTGGCCCCCGGCGGGCTGCTTGAGGCGGAAGCCCCGGCAGGTGTCCGCGGCGGGGGTGCCGGCCGGGCCGGCCGCGCGGAACACCCGGCTCGCCTGGGCGCTCCGGCAACACGGGGCGGAACCCGGGCACGGAGTATGAACCGAGGTCACCTCCTTGGCCAGTGGGGCCGGCGAGGCGGCGTCATTCCGGGCCCGGTCCATGCCTGAGGCATCGGGCCCCGGGTGTGGACCGCGGACGGGAGCCGTGCGGTTCCGTGTCCTCGGGCACCTGTCGGCCGATGTCGACGGCCTGATGCTGCCGCTCGGCCCTCACAAGCAGCAGTTGGTCCTCGCGATGCTGCTGTGCCGCCCGAACGCGTTGGTTTCCGTCGACCTGCTGACGGAGGCGGTGTGGGAGGGCGAACCGCCCAGAACCGCGCGCAAGAACCTGCAGATGTATGTCTCGGCGCTGCGCAAGCTCCTGGCCGAAGCGGGGGAAGTGGACCGGCTCGTCCACCAGTCGGGGGGCTATCTGCTCCGGCTGGCCGAGACCAACCTCGACTCCTTGCGGTTCCAGGCCCTGGCCCGGGCCGGGCGTGAGGCCGCCGCGAGCGGTGACTTCGAACCGGCTGCCCGGCTGCTCCAACAAGCACGAGAGCTCTGGGCCGGGGCGGCTCCGTTACCCGAGTTGAGCAGCTCGCAACCCATCAGGGCGGAGGCCGACCGCCTGGTCAGCCGTTACCTGACTGTCTGTGAGGACTGGGCCGAGGCCGCACTCGGGCTCGGGCATGCCCACGAGGTCGTCGAAGCCGTCGGTGACCTCGTGGAGCAGCATCCGATGCGGGAGCGGCTGAGGGCCGCTCAGATGACAGCCCTGCACCGGTCGGGACGCCGCACCGAGGCACTGGGGGCGTACGAGGGGCTGCGGCAGCATCTGTCGCGCGAGCTGGGACTGTCACCGAGCCCGGCGCTGGAGTCGCTGTACCACTCGATCCTGGCCGAGGAGACAACAGGAGTGGCCTTCCTGCCCGGCACCGGGCCGGCCCGCCGGAGCGAAACCGCTGAGTCGGGCAGGTCAGCCCTGCTGCCGCCGGACACTGCCGACTTCACCGGTCGCAAGGACCATGTGCGGGAACTGCGGGAGGCCCTCGCGAGCGGCAGTACGGTCGCTGTCACCGTCGGGCCGGTCGGCGCAGGGAAGACCGCGCTCGCCGTCCATGTCGCACACCGCCTGCGCAACGAGTTCCCCGGCGGGCAGATTTTCGTGCGGCTCCGCGAAAACAGCGGGAAGCCTCGGTCCCTCGCAGCGCTGACGGCCGAGCTGTGGTCGTCCGCCGGCCTGGCCGGGAGCAGGCCCGGGGATCCGGAGCGGGCCGCCGCGCTCTGGCGCGCCTGGCTGGCCGCGAACAAGGCTCTCCTGGTGCTCGACGACGCCCCCGACGAGTCCTGCGTCCGACTGCTGCTGCCGGGTACCGGGCCGAGCTCGGCCATCGTGACCGCCAGGACTCAGCTCGCCGGGCTCGCCCCGGCCGTACGGGTCGAGGTGCCGCCGTTGTCCACGACAGAGGCGCTGGAACTGCTCGGCCGGGTCATCGGCCTGGGCCGGATGCGGTTCGACCAGGCCGCCGCCGAGCGGATCGTCACGGCCTGCGGGATGCTGCCGCTGGCGGTCCGGGCCGCGGGCCTCAAACTCGCGGTGCTGCGGCACCTGCCGCTCGGCGAGTACGCGGCCCGGCTGGACGACCCCGCGACAGCACTGGACGAGCTCTCCGCGGGCGACATCGCGGTGCGACGCCATGTCGCCGACCAGTGGCGGCACTTGGACGCCTCCAGCCGCTCCGCCCTCCTCCGACTCGGACCGTTGTCCGCGCTGTTCACTCTGGACGAGGCCGCCACGGCGCTTCGCTGTGAGAAGAGGCTGGCACTGCGGACGGTAGAACGCCTGATCGAGCTGGGGGTGGTCGCTCTTCCCGCGGGCGAGATCGCCTCAGCCGACGCGCTGTATGCCGTGTCGTACCTGACCCGCCTCTACGCCGGCGAGATGGCGGTCCAGTCGGCGATGGCGGAGCGGGTGTAGCCGCTCGGCGGGGACGCGTGACCGACCCGGTCGCACGTCCCTCCGGGGAATGGCATGCCAGGCCAGCAGGCGGACGTGGCGGGTGAGCGCGACAGCCCGGCGCCGTCGGCCGGTCCGGAGGGCGGGCCGCCCCGTGCGAGCAGCGGACATGCCGGTTCTGAACCGTCGGCCGACCAGATCTGGACGCACCGTACGGACACTGATGGTCGTGAGCCCGGGGCCGATTACGTCGTCCTTCTCCACCTCGTGGGCAGCCCTGCTGGAAGACACGCGGCAGGAGCAAAGGCGGAACCGGTCGCCGCTGTGGCGCCTTGTCAAGGGAGGAACGTTGTTGGTAACGCGAGTTTTGCACACTCGCCGACGGAGGCGGCACCACGCGGTCGGCTTGTTGATGGCGGGGGTGACCGCGCTCGCCCTGCTCGCCTACTTGCCTCTGAGCCGCGCAGGTGCGACGGACGTGAAGCCGAGCGACACCGGTGTCAGGGTCGTCAAGAACATCACCTACCTCACGGACGAGTGTCCGCGCGAGGGTATGCAGGTCCAGCGTGCCGACGCGTATCTGCCGTCGCCGCCGCTGCAGAGTGCTGCGCCTGCGGTGATTCTCGTGCACGGCGGAGGCTTCGTGTCAGGAGTACGGAACTCTGAATGGTTCGTGAATACCGGGACGTATCTGGCGTCGAAGGGCTGGGCTGTCTTCTCCATCGACTACTGCATGCCGCCTCGCGGCACGGCCGGCTTTCCGGTCGAGGTGCAAAACGTCCAGGCCGCCCTCGAGTTCTTCACGGAGAACGCCTCTACCTACCGGGTCGATCCGAGCCGCATCGCGGTCTGGGGCGCATCCGCAGGGGCCACCCTCGCGACCCATGCGGCGGCGTTGACCGGCAAGGGGCAGGCTGAGGTCTCGGTCACGGCCGCGGTCGGATGGTCGGGCGCCTATGACTTCACCGACTTCACCGGTTCCAGCCCGGGGAACATCCTGACGTCCCTCAACTACCTCGGGTGCGACCCGAGAAGGACCCGGACCTGCATGGCCACTGCCGTGGACGCCTCCCCCGCATCCCACGTCGCCTCCACCACCCCGCCCATGATGCTGGCGAACTCGGTCGACGATCCGATCCCACTCAACCAGCTCAAGGTCATGGCAGCCGCCCTGGCAAAGGCCGATGTGGAGTCGAAGACGCTGGTGCTGCCGGGCGACCGACACGGTTTGGACTACAGCTCCGACGCGTTCTGCCCGACAGTCGCCTTCCTGGAGAAGTACCTCAGCCCGATCCCCGGCACCTGCACCGCGCCGTGAACCGGTGCGAGCCGCCCCTGTACCCGCGCGCTGCCCACGTTCGGCTGCCGCAGCGCTCGGTGTGCCCGAACCCGTGGCCATCCCTGTCTGGCAGCGTGGCCGGCCGTCGTGGCACATGTCCATGAAAGATCTGCATTCGGAATGAGGCCCGCACGGCGCTCGTTCCTCTGGAAGAAAGGAAGCACCCGATGACCAGTATCTCCGATCGGGTCAATGCCGTGACGCCGACGCTGTTCGGCGAGCTGACGACGGCGGGCAGAGCCCGTCACCTTTCGGATCTGACTCCCGTCATGGCCACTCCCGCGGCCTTCGCCGCCGGAGTGGCCGTCTCGGTGGCGGCCTACGGCGCCGGCTATGCCGTCGGTGCCCTTGGCAAGAACCAACCGAAGTGAAGCGGGTCCATGGCCCCGCCGCTGCGCGGCCGAACCAATCCCTCAACCATGACATGACGTCAGGAGCACTCGTGTCCGTTCTGACAGAACGCGTGAATGCCAGCAGCGAGCTGGCGGAGTTCCAGCTGAGGTCCGACCGGGCCCGGCAGATGGGTGAACTCGCGCCGGTCCTCGCGACCCCCGCCGCCGCCGTGGCCTTCGCCGCCGGAGTGGCCGTCGGCGTTCAGGTCACCGGGGCGTTCGGGGCCGGTCTCGGCGCCGCAGGCAGGAACCAGCCGCACTAGCGCGTCAGGGGAGGGCGTACCGGGCCTGCACCCGTGCGCCCTCCCCGTGTTGCTCAGAAGAGGGAGTTCTCCCTCTGCGCGATCTCCACACCATCGTCTATCGAGCAGGTCAGATGAGTGCTATTCAGGACCTTGGCTACGGACGCCAGTTCGCCGACTTCTACCATCGGATATTCCCGCCGGGGGACGACACGGCGAAATGGCTCGCCGGTCTCCGTCCCGCAGACGGGACGGCGGCGCTGGAACTCGGCGTCGGAACGGGACGCATCGCCCTGCCGTTGGCGGATCAGGCCGGTGAGGTGGTGGGTGTCGATTCCTCCTTGGAGATGCTGGGGGTGCTGCGTGGCACCCTGGCCCGTGAGCCGCGTCCGGTCACCGCTGTGCACGGTGACATCCGGACCTACCGGAGCGATCGCAGGCACGGGCTGGTCTTCTGCGTGTGCGGAACGCTGTCGATGCTGCTCGATCCGGCGGAGCAGCAGCGGGTGCTGGAGACCTGCGCACTGGCTCTCGCACCCGGCGGCGCGGTGGTCATCGAGACGCACAATCCGGCCTTCGTGGAGGCGATGCACGAGGGACGCCTGCGTGACACGTTCTTCATCCCCTGCGGGGAGGACGCCGGTCTGCAGTCGTATTCCGCCATCGACCCGGCCCAGCGGCTGTGGCACCTCTCGCATATCTGGCACGAGGGCGGCGGCACCCGCCTCGCGTCGGAGACCAGCCGGCTGACGACACCGGAAGAGATCGACGCGTACGCCGAGCGCGCCGGCCTGCGCCTGGAGGCGCGTTATGGGGACTGGCAAGGGTCGCCGTTCACCGGCGTCGAGCCGATGACGATCTGCGTGTACCGGAGCGCGGACAGGAGCGCTGACCCGGGTCCCGACGAGCGGGCCGGTTCCACGGCCTCGGGCTGGGAGTGGTGAGGACGCCGCGATGGCAAGCACTTCACTGAACACCGAGGTCTCGGACGGGAAGACGATCTCGGACGAGCCGGAGCCGTACGCGGACCTCTCCGGCACTGTCGCGGCGTCGGGCGACGAGCTCTCCCTGCGGGAGACGCTCATGGCCTTTCGCGGGTATGTGCGCCCGCACTGGCGGGAGATCGCGGTGGCGAGCCTGCTGCTGGTGGGAGCGGGCGTGCTCGGCCTGCTCCAGCCACTCGTGGTGGAGGACGTCCTCACCGCGTACGCACAGGGCAACGAGGTGGCGCCGGGCCTGCTGAAGCTCGTCGCTCTGGTCCTGGCCGCAGCGGTGGCCCTGGCCGTCGGTGACTTCCTGCTGCTGCGTGCGGCCGAGCGCGTGGTGCTCGCCGGGCGCCGCGGGCTGGTGCGTCACATCCTGCGGCTGCCGATGAAGGCCATGCGAGGCCAGGCGCCGGGCGATCTGCTCGCCCGGACCGCGGGCGACACCTCGCTGCTGCGGCAGATCGTCACGCAGACACTGGTGCAGGCCCTCACCGGGGTGGTGATGATCGTCGGCACGCTGGTGATGATGGCGATCGTCGACGCCGTGCTGCTCGCCGTCACCGTCGGTGTGATCGTGCTCCTCGGAGCCGTGGTCGGCGTCATCCTGCCGCGGATCCGGCGTGCGGCGCTGCGGGCGCAGGAGTCGGTCGGGTTGATGGGCTCGGCCCTGGAGCGTGCGCTGAGTGCCTTCACCACGGTCAAGGCCTCCGGAGCGGAGGAGGTCGAGGCCGAACGCATCGACGCGGCGGCGCGGGACGCGTACGACGAGGGTGTCGTCCTCGCCCGCTGGGGCTCGGTGGCGGGTACCACCGCCGGGCTCGCGATGCAGGTGGCCTTTCTCGTCGTACTCGGCGTGGGCGGTGCCCGGGTCAGCAGCGGCGCCATCTCCGTCGCCACGCTCACGGCGTTCCTGCTGTACGTCCTCTATCTCGCGCAGCCGGTCATGTCGCTCACCGATGTCGGCACCTACTTCCAGGCCGCGCGGGCTGCCGTGCAACGCCTGGCCGAGGTCACCCGGCTGCCCATCGAGCCCGTCGACCCGGCCCCTTCACCGCTGCACACGACAGACGGGCGCCGCACGAGCGCAGGCGACCTGCGTTTCGAGGACGTCTCCTTCACCTATCCGGGACGCACCGATCCCGCACTGGACGGCTTCTCTCTCCGGATCCCGGCCGCCGGGCTCACGGCCCTGGTGGGCCCTTCCGGCGCCGGCAAGTCCACCGCGCTGAGCCTCATCGAGCGCTTCTACGACCCGGACCGGGGCCGCGTCCTCCTCGACGGGCGCGATCTGCGCGACTGGGACCTGAAGGACCTGCGGGCCGGCATCGGCTACGTCGAGCAGGACGCCCCGGTGATGGCGGGCACGCTGCGCGACAACCTCGCCTACGCCGCCCCCACCGCGACGGACGACGAGCTGCACGCGGCGCTGTCCACCACCCGCCTCCTGCCGCTGCTGGAACGCCTCGGCGGCGACCTCGACGCCACCATCGACCACCACGGCACCTCACTGTCCGGCGGCGAACGCCAGCGCATCGCCATCGCGCGGGCCCTGCTGCGCCGCCCACGCCTGCTCCTCCTCGACGAGGCGACCTCACAGCTCGACGCGGTGAACGAGGCGGCGCTGCGCGAGGTCGTCGAGGACCTGTCCACGCGGACCACGGTCGTGGTCGTCGCCCACCGGCTGTCGACCGTGCGCTCGGCCGACCGCATCGCCGTGCTCCAGGACGGCGGGCTGCGGTCCGTCGGCACGCACGACGCGCTGCTGCGCGACGACGCCCTGTACGCCGAACTCACCTCGCACCAGCTGCTCGGCTGAGAACCACGGCGGCCCGTGTCAGTTGCCGCATTCATGACCAGCGTCACCACCCACACCAACCGAGGAAGGGGGTCCGCATCGTGGCACGGTTGTCGAAACTGATGCGTGCCGTCCTGTCGCCGCCGTCCGTGAGCCGGGCCAAGGCCCTGTCACTCAGTGAGCGGCTGAGCGCCGTGACGCACCTCGCGTCGAGTCTGGAGTATCTGACGACCGACCGCGACCGGCGGCAGGGCGGGCTGAACAACTGGGAGGTCAACCGGGAGGCATTCTCGACGTGGTCGCCGCGGCTCGTCAAAGTGCTCGACTTCGCCGCCCGTCCAGGCGTCACCCGCGCGCTGCATGTCGCCCGGGTGGGTGCCGCGGCGGGGCTGTTGGCGCCGTCGCCCCGCCCGGTGCGTGTCGCAGCGAACGCCGTGCTGTCGGGTACCTCTCTGCTGCTGTACCCGATCAACCACTACGGCACCGACGGTTCCGACCAGGTGTCCTTCCTGGTCCAGTCGGTCACCACGGTCGCCCGGGCGGGTGAGCGGAACCCGCAGGTCGTGGACGCCTGCCTGTGGTTCGTCGCATTGCAGTCGACGTTGTCGTACGCCGTGTCCGGCTGGGTCAAGGTGGTCAGCCCGACCTGGCGCAGCGGCCGGGCGCTGCCCGGGGTGATGCGGACCCTGACCTATGGGGACCGGACCGCATGGGAACTGGCGCGCCGTCACCCGCGTGCCGCGCACGTGGTCTGCGCCGGTGTGCTGGCACTGGAGTGCGCGTTCCCGGTCGTGTTCCTCGCCAAGGGGCGGCCGGCTCCGCTGATGTTGGGTTCGGCTGCCGTCTTCCACCTCGCCAACGCCCGGGTGATGGGACTCGGCCGCTTCCTGTGGTCGTTCGTCTCCATGCACCCGGCCGTTCTGTACACCGCGGGTCCGCGCGAGCACACCGGGGCCGAGGGCCGGGTGGAGCGACGCGACGACGCCCTGCCGGTGCTGGCGCTGGGGATGCTGGCAGCCGGACTGGGCGCCCTCCAAGCGGAGAAGGTCCGCCAGAACCGCAGGGTGCTACGGGGCCGGGGCGACGAGCAGGAGTTCACGGCTTCATCCGGGAACACGATCTCCTACCGCCGCACCGGTCCGGACGGTGCGGCCGACGACGGCACACAGCCGGTCGTCATCCTGGAGAACGGACTCGTCGCCACCGCCGAGCACTGGGAGTGGATCGTCCGGGGGCTCTCGCAGCGGTTCCCCGTCGTGACCTACCACCGGGCGGGCTACGGCCGCAGCACCTACGCCGGGCGCGAGGGCGACGAGTACGGCCTCGACACCGCCGTGGACGATCTCGTCGACCTGATCAGGCACACGGCCGGCGACCGCCCGGTCGTTGTGGCCGGCCACTCCCTGGGCGGCTATCTGGCGCTGAGGGCGGCCGACAGGCTCCCGGACCAGATTCTCGGAGCCGGACTGCTCGACTCCAGTCATCCCGCCGAGCTCCAGCGCTCGTCCCGCCAGGCACGGGGCGCGGAGCTGTTCAGCAGCTCGCTCTCGAACATGACCACTTCGCTGAAGCTGGGCATGGGCGCACTGATGACCCACCCCGATTGGGTCGACCGGCTGCCCGGGGAAGTAAGGGAACTGCTGGTGGCGCAATACCGGGACCCGCGGATGTGGGTGGCCGGACGCCGCGAGTGGCGGGCCGTGCAGGAGGAGTTCACATCCTTCGACGGGACGATGCCGGACCCTGGCGTCCCCCTGCTCGTCATGACGGCCGGACACACCGCCTCCCAGGACCCGGTCCAGACCGAACTCCACGCCGAGCTCGCCGAATCGGCTCCGCATGCCGCGCACCACATCATCGACAACGCCGACCACGACTCCGTACTCACGAACAGGGACACGGCCGAGTACGTCGTCAAGCTGATGTCTGACTTCGTCGCGGACCTCGGCGAGGAAGCGGCGAGGACCGAGAAGAAAGGGGATTCCCATGGCCTCCGACCGAGTTGACGGCGGCGCCGTACGGACGGAGTCGCGTGGCGCCCTCACCCTGCTGCTCCTCGGCGGGCTCGCGGTGTGGCTCGGCGCGACCACCGCCGGCCAGCATCCGCACAGCACATTCGACCGTGTCCGCAACCGTGACAGGACCGGACTGCTCATACCGAACTGGAAGTTCTTCGCCCCCGAGCCCGCCCAGCACGACTTCCACGTACTGCACCGCGTGCTGACGGCGGACGGCATCCAGACCCCCTGGGAGGAGACCACGCGGATCACCCCCCGGGCCTGGAACCAGCTCCTGTGGTTCCCGCACCGCCGCCGCGAGAAGGCACTGTTCGACGTGTGCGCCGAACTGATCACGCTCATGAACAGGCCGGGCCTGGAGATCGTACGGTTCCCCGTGTACCGGGTGCTGCGGGACTTCGTGGCGCTGGCCGTGCGGGACGCGTGTGCTGGTCAAGAGTCACCGCCGCAGGGGTTTCAGTTCCTGATCGCCAGACATACCGGGCATGATCAGAGCCACGACCCGGACTATGTGTTCCTGTCCCCGTTCGTTCCCACGGGCCAGGCGTCATGAGCGGCGTGCGGGATGCGGAGGACACGCCGCAGGCACTGCCGGCATGGTTCCGGATCAGCGCCCGGGTCAGGGGGATCGCCACCCCAGTGGGTCCCGCGGTACTGATCAGCGGCGTGATGGGCCCCTCGGCACTGCCATCCGTGTTCACCCCGGCGCTGGCGTCCGGCCTGTGGCTGGCCGGATCCGCGGTGCTGGTACTGGGGCTGGCGCTGTCCTTCCTGCCGGCTGCACCGCGGGTCACGCCGCGCTCCCTGGGCGCGCCTGTCACCGGTCGCTGGTCTGCTGTCAACAGCCCAGGCACCAGGGTGCCGAGTCATCGCACGCATGCTTATGGCCAGACGTTCGCGATCGACTTGGTACACGAGCCCGAGAACGGTTCACGCCCGAAGTTCGGTGAAGCCCCTGGCTTCCGGCCGCCCGAGGATTTCCCCGCCTTCGGCCGCGAGCTGGTGGCGCCCTGCGACGGGCGGGTCGTGACAGTCCGGGACCGGGCAAAGGACCACCGCAGCCGTTCGACCCGGCAAGCGTTCGCCTACATGATCCTGGAAGGCATGGTCCGGGAACTCGCAGGCCCCCGGGGCGTACTCGGGAACCACATCATCCTGGACCTCGGCGACCACACCTACGCGGTCTTCGCGCACCTCCAACGCGGGTCGGCCATGGTCCGCCCCGGTCAACTGGTCCACCGCAGCCAGGTGATCGGCCGCTGCGGCAACTCCGGCAACTCCAGTGAGCCGCACCTGCACTTCCAGCTGATGGACCATCCCTCCCCACTCGTCGCCGCCGGGGTGCCGTTCGTGTTCTCCGATGTCAGCGTCGACGGCCGGGAGCCCGCTGGGGGTGTCCCCGCCGACGGCCAGACCATTGCGGCAACGGGCACATGAGCCGTGCAGCCAACGGCGAGGTGGATGCCGTCGTCGTCGGCGCCGGGCCGAACGGCCTGGCCGCGGCGATCGTCCTCGCCGGTGCCGGGCTGGAGGTCGAGGTGTACGAGGCCACGCCCACCATCGGTGGCGGCACCCGCACCGCCGAGCTGACCCTGCCCGGTTTCCGCCACGACGTGTGCTCTGCGGCCCACCCCATGGGCCTGGCCTCGCCCTTCTTCCGCGCCTTCGACCTCGCGGCGCACGGGGTGCGGATGCTGTGCCCCGCGGTGTCGTACGCCCACCCCCTCGACGAGGGCCGGGCGGGACTCGCCTGGCGGGACCTGGACCGCACGGTCGACGGACTCGGACAGGACGGACCGGCCTGGCGTTCGCTGCTCGGCCCGCTGGTTGATCGCTGGCAGGGGCTGACAGGCGCCGCCATGTCGGACTTGCGAAGCCTCCCGCCGGACCTCGGCACGGCGGCCCGTCTCGCACTGCGCGTCGTGGAGCAGGGCTCACCGCTGTGGGGGGCGCGCTTCCGCGGATCCGTCGCCCCGGCGCTGCTCACCGGAGTGAGCGCGCACGCCATCGCCCCGCCGCGCGCCCCCGTCCCGGCGGGTGTCGGACTGGTCCTGGCTGCCCTGGGACATGCCGTGGGCTGGCCGATCCCCCTCGGTGGCAGCCAGGCCATCGCGGACGCAATGGCCGCCGAACTGCGCCGCCGCGGCGGGCGGATCATCACCGGTCGGCACATCGACAGCCTCTCCGAGCTGCCACGCTCCCGCGCCGTCCTGCTGGATGTGACCCCGGCCGGACTGCTGCGCATCGCCGGGGACGCGCTCCCCGGCCGGTACGCCCGCCGCCTGCGGTCCTACCGGTACGGCGGGGCCGTCTGCAAGGTCGACTTCGCGCTTTCCGGGCCGGTGCCGTGGAGGGCGCACGGCTGCGAACTCGCGGGCACGCTGCACCTGGTGGGCAGCCGTGCAGAGGCCCTGGCCGCCGAACGCGAGGTCGCCGACGGCCGACACCCCGAGCGTCCCTACGTCCTCGCCGTCCAGCCCGGCGTCGTGGACCCGACCCGCGCACCGGTCGGCCGCCACACCCTGTACACCTACGCGCACGTTCCGCACGGCTCACCCCTGGACATGGGGGAGGCGGTGATCGCGCAGGTGGAACGGTTCGCGCCTGGCTTCCGCGAGCTCGTGCTCGCCCACCATGCCATCCCCGCCGCCGGGCTGCCGGACCACAACCGCAACTACGTCGGTGGCGACATCACAGGCGGCGCACTGTCCGCGTGGCAGACGGCAATGCGCCCGGCGCCGGGCAGGGACCCGTACGCCACCCCGCTCCCCGGCGTGTACCTGTGCTCGGCGTCGACCCCACCGGGCCCGGCCGTCCACGGAATGTGCGGACTGTACGCCGCGCGGCAGGCACTGCGCCAGCGCTTCGGTATCCCCACCGACCCGCTGGCACTGGTACGGGGCCCCTCCGCAGGACCCGTACACCGAAAGGCATCCGGCGCAGGGTCCGAGGTCCCGTGGGAGTAGTCGGTCGGTGAACCGCGCGGCTGCGACGCGTGCTGCGGGATGAAGGAACCGCTGTTCCCCGCTGTATGGAGTCCCGGACCCGCACCACACCCGGCAGTCAGCCCGCAAGCCAGGCCCCACCGCGGTACCGCTCGGACACTGTGCGCTCACCCCCGCTCACTCAAGCGCGCTACAACTCAGTACCTGGCCAACTGTTCCCACCCCAACGCGGCGGGCTACACGAAGGGCTACGCCGCGAAGCTCAAGGCCACCTGGAGCTGACCTCTGCCGTGACCATCCCTTGCCGTGCGATCCGTACTCGGTGAGGCGATGGTCTGGTTTGATGCGCTGTGTGTCGCTACACGAACTGCGCATGACAGTGCTCGGTGAGGTCGGGGCCGCGTTCCGGTCCCGGCCGCTCGAGCTGGGCGGGCGACGGCAGCGGGCCGTGCTCGCCCTGCTGATCGTCGCCCGGGGCTCGGTCGTCACCCGGGACCGGCTGGTCGAAGGGGTGTGGGGCGGCGTCCCGCCGCGGAGCGCCGCCGCCTCGCTGCATGCCCATGTCTCCCATCTGAGGCGCTGTGTGGAGCCCGAGCGGGAGGCGAGGGCGCGCGGGGGCGTCATCGTCAGCGAGGGCGCGGGGTACGCGTTGCGGCTGCCGGCCGACGCGGTGGACGCCTGGCGGTTCGAGGAGGCGCTGCGGTCCGCGGCCGTGCACACCGACGGGGGCCGGGCTTCGCAGGCCGTGTCCGTGCTGGAGGCCGGGCTCGCGCTGTGGCGGGGCCCGGCCTACGCGGAGTACGCCGCCGAGCCCTGGGCCCACCGGGAGTCGGACCGCCTCGCCGGACTGCGCGAGCTGGCCCGTGAACGGCTGCTCGCCGCCCGCCTCGCCCGGGGAGAGGACGCCGTCCTCGTGCCCGAACTCGAATCCCTGGTCTCCCAGGAACCTCTCCGTGAGGAACGCTGGCGTCTTCTCGCCCTCGCTCTCTATCGCGCCCACCGCCAGGCCGACGCGCTCGACGCGCTCCGCCGCGCGAGGCGGCAGCTGCCCGCCGGAGCGGGCAACGCCCCGGGGGCCGCCCTGCGCGACCTGGAGTCCGAGATCCTGGCCCAGTCCCCTGCCCTCGACGCTCCCGTCCGAAGGGTGCAGGACATCACCCCCGCGCCCGCCGGGATGTCCGCCGGGCCCGGGGCGGGACCGACGGGACCGGTGCCCCGCCCCGCCCGGCGCGCCGACCTGCTCGTGGACCGCGACCTCCAGCTCGCCGAGCTGCGTGACAGCCTGCGCTCGGCCCTGGACGGCAGACCTCGCGTGGTGATCGTCGAAGGTCCGGCCGGCATGGGCAAGAGCCGCCTGCTGGAAGAGGTGGCCGACTTGGCGGCCGCGGAACGGGTGACCACCCTGACCGCGAGGGGCAGCCAGCGCGAGAAGGACTACGGCTTCGGGGGCGTCCGGCAGCTGTTCGAGCGGGTGGTGAGCGACAGCGAGGAGTCGCTCCTCACCGGCTCCGCCGTCGCGGCGGGGGCGGTGTTCGGAGCGGTGCCGGGGCCGCAACCGCAGAGTTTCGCGGTGCTGAACGGGCTGTACGAGCTGACGCGGAAGCTGGTGCGAGCCCGCGGGCCGCTGGTGCTGGCCGTGGACGACGTGCAGTGGTGCGACAGCGGCTCGGTGCGGTTCCTGGCGTATCTGGCGGGCCGGCTGGAAGGGCTGCCGGTGCTCATCGCCGTCACCCTGCGGACAGGGGAGACGCAGCACGGCAGCGAGTTGCCGGAGAGTCTGACCACGGGTCCCTCGGTGGTGCGGATCAGGCCCACGCCGCTGACGGCGGCTGGGATCGCCGGTCTCGTACGGGAGACGCTCGGCGAGGAGCCGCACGCGGAGTTCACCGAGGCCTGCCATCGCGCCACGGCCGGGAACCCGCTCCTGCTGCGGCAGTTGTTGCGGGCGCTGCACTCACGGGGGACACGGCCCGACGCCGCGCACAGCGGCGCGGTCGCGGAGACCGGGGCGCGGGCGGTGTCCGGGCTGGTGCTGGGCCGGATCGCGCGGCTGCCCGAGGAGGCACAGGCCGCGGCGCAGGCCGTGGCCGTGCTCGGGGACGGGGCGGCGACGCTCGCCGAGGTGGCGGCGCTCATGGAGCGGCCGGAGACGGAGGCGGCACGGGCGATCGTGCCGCTCGTACAGGCCGAGATCCTGCGCGAGGGCCACCCCTACGGCTTTGTGCACCCCCTTGTCGGGGAAGCCGTCTACCGCGAACTGGCTCCCGGAGAGCGGCAGTTGCACCACGAGCGGGCGGCCCGCGCGCTGTCCGCCGCCGGCGCGCCGCCCGAGCGGACGGCGGCCCAGCTGCTGCTCGCCCCCCACCGGGGCGATCCGGGCGTCGTGGACATCCTCTGCGCGGCGGCCAGGGAGGCCGTGGGCCGGGGCGCCCCCGACGCCGCGGCGACGTACTTCACCCGCGCCCTCGACGAACCGCCCTCCCCCGAACGCCGCCCCGACGTGCTGCTCGAACTGGGGCGCGCCGAGACACTCGGCAACGGTCCGGCCGCCGTGGAACACCTGCGCCAGGCGTACGACACACTCGCCGACCCGAGCCGCAAGGCGCTTGCCGCCCTGTGGCTCGCCCGGATCCTGGTTTTCGCCGGCGGCCACGGGCAGGCGACCGAGTTCGCCCGCCGGGCGGCGGTGGAGCTGCCCGCCGGGCTGAGCGACGAGCGGCAGGGGCTGCTGGCGCTGGAGCGCATCAGCGGTTTCATGCACGGCCTGGACCAGAAGCTGTGGCGGACCGTCGAGGACCCGGTCGTCGAGGGCGAGGGGCCCGGTGCCCGGATGCTTGCCGCCAACCTCGCCAGGGAGGCCGCGTCGGACGGCAGTAACCGGGAGCGGGCCGTCGAGCTCGCCCGCTTCGCCGTCGCCGACGGAGTCCTCCGGGCCGCCGGGGAGGAGATGCTCTGGTACACCGCCGGCATCGTGCTGCACCTCGCGGACGAGGAGGTCGGCGAGCTCTGGGACACCGCGGTGGCCCGCGCGGTGGAGCGCGGCTCGCTGTTCTCCGTGCTCGCCACGCATCTGTGGCGCGGCTTCACCCAGTGGAACCACGGGGACCTGACCGGGGCCCGGCGGTCACTGGAGAACGCGGTCGGGCAGTCGGAGATCTGGGGCCTCGCACCCGGCGCCCCACAGGGCCGCACCTTCCTGACCGCCGTCCTGCTGGACCTGGGCGACATCGCCGGAGCCCGCGCCTGCCTGGAGCGGATGCGCGGCTGGATCCGGGGCGCGGAGGGCCAGCGGCTGCTCGGGGAGAGCGAAGCGCGGGTGCTGAACGCGGAGGGACGGTACGAGGAGGCGCTGGCCGCCCTCGACGGCGTGCGGCACCTCCAGCCCGCCGTGGCCAACCCGGCGTGGTGGCCGTGGCCGCTGCTGCGGGTGCAGGCACTCGCGGGCACCGGGCGGGTGGCCGAGGCGCTGGACCTGGCCGAGGAACAGCTGAAGGTCGCCCGGGGGTGGGGAGCGCCCAGCACGCTGGGGCGGGTGCTGCGGATCGTCGGGGAGCTGCGCGGCCCCGAGGGCGAGCCCGAACTCCGCGAGGCCGTCACCCTCCTCGCGACCGGTCCCGCCCGCCTGGAGCACGCCCGCGCGCTGTACGCCCTCGCCGGGTACGCGCCGGAGGACGAGGCCGGCGCTTTGCTGAACCGGGGGCGGCGCATCGCGCTGGAGTGCGGGGCGGCGGGTCTCGCCCAGCACGGCCTCGAACCACACGGCCGTGACCACGAGCCGTCGTGACCTGGACGGCCGCCCGGGAAACCGCCGAGTCGCGGCCGCGCCCCGCCAGACCCGTGGCGGGGGCCCGCCACGGTCCGGGTGAACACCCGGCCTGTGCGGCCCGCGCGAATGCCGCCTCCAGGTCGGCGGCCGCCGGGGGAGGCGGCCGCCGACCTGGAGGCGGCCGGCCTCCGGTACGGGAGGGCCGCGTCCCGCACCTCTGCCCCCGCTCCGGGGCGCGGCCGCCGTCGCCCGGCGGGACGGCGCGGGCAGGTCGCCGCACGGCGGTCGTCGCCTGCGCGGTCAGGAGCAGGCGTACGTGAAGCTGGTCGAGGCCGTCACCTTGTCCGGAGACAGCACTTCGAGGGTGGCGGTGGCCTTCATCGTGCCCCGGCCGTCGAAGCTCCAGCGCAGGACGACCTCGGAGCGCTTGACGTTCCTGCCGACCTTCTGGTGGAGGACTTCGGAGGCCGTGCCGTCACTGCGCTTCCAGCGGTAGTCGACGGTGCCGGGCCGGCCGTCGGTCTCGAGGACGCCGGTGACGACGACCGTCTTCGCGCAGCGGCCGACGTCGGGCGCGCTGACCGAGGCGTCCACCACGTGCAGGGCATCGGCCGCCGAGCAGGAGCGCAGGCCCACCACGACGGCCACGACGACGGCGGCCACCACCAGCAGGGACCGCAGTTCGCGCCGCCACCACGGCTTGGGGCGGCGGGCGGTCACCGTTGACGGTGGGTCCGGGGTGAGCGTGCCCCGCCAGATGCCCGTCGCCCGGTCGTCGGCCGTGCTCGGCGCACCCGGCACCCCGGGCCCGAAACGGGTCTCCCCCTCCGCGGCCCCGGATTCCGGGAGATGAAGGGTCGCGGCCGGATCCGGCGGTGGGAGGGTGGCGGTGAGATCGGGGTCGTCGGGCCGGACCTGCGGGTCGGTGCGGGCGAACCGCAGTCTGGGGTCGTCGGGAGGTGTGCTCATCGGGGCGGGTCGCAATCGACGGGTGCGGCGGTGGACTGGAAGGAACCGTTGCCCGAGTCGGCGGCCGGGTCGGTGGTGACCCTGACGCCGAGGTAGTCGTAGCGCGTCGGGATGGCGAAGGAGTGGGTGTAGCGGCCCGAGATCAGCGTCTTCCCCTTGGGCAGCGCAACCGAGTCGGTGGCTACGACGGTCCCGACGGCGCCGCTCGAGTTGCTGACGTACCAGCTGAGGTACATCGTGCCGTCGGCGGCGCCGTCCGTCGTCGCGCTGACGGAGGCCACGATGGTGCAGGCGGCCGAGGTCGGGCCCACCGCGTTGATCCGTACGGAGGTCACGTCGAGGGTGGGGGTGGGTGAGGGTGAGGAGGTGCCGCCGCCGCTCGTCGTCGTACCGCCGCTGCTCGAGGAGCCGCCGCTCGTCGTGGTGGTGCCGCCGGTGGTTCCCGTGCCGCCCGTGCTGCTCGTACCGCCCGTCGTGCTCGTGCCGCCGCCCGTCGTGGTCGTTCCTCCGGACGATCCGCCGCCCGTGCCGCCCGTGCCACCGGACCCGCCGGAAGTCGCGTCCCCGGTGGGCGAGGCGGCAGCGGACCCGGACGCGGACGCGGAGGGCGACCCCGTCCCGGAGGGCGAGGAGGAGACGGCCGACGCGGAGGCGTCCCCGTCCGGGGAGTCGGCCGGACCCGTCGTGTCGCCGGAGCCGCTCGTCCCCGTACCGGACCCGGCCCCGTTCGTCGTGCGGTCTCCGCCGCCCGCGCCGGTGGCGACGGCGGTCACCGCGACCCCGCCGACCACCAGCAGAACCCCCGCCGCCAGTCCGGCCAGCACCTTCCCCCTCCGGCCGGGCAGCCGACGGGCGCCCGGCCCGAGGGTGGTGGTGGCCAGCGCCGTCGTACCCGAGGCCGTACCGTCCGCCAGCGGGAAGAGGAGGAGGAACAGCGCGGCGAGCGCGGCGAGTTCGCGCCTGCCGCGCTCCTCCCACTCCTCGCCGTACGCGGCCGTGGCGACGGCTTCGAGCTCCTCGACGAACGCCGCCGCGCTCTCGGGGCGCTCCTCGGGCGTCTTGGCCAGGCCCCTGCGGATCAGCGGACGCACCGGTTCGGGAGCCAGTTCGTCCGGGATCGGCGCCTCGATGTGCTGGACGGCCAGCTCGGCCAGCGTCCGGCCCGGATAGGGCCTCATTCCGGTGAGGCACTCGAAGAAGGTCGCGGTCGCCGCGTACACGTCGGTCGCCGGTCCGGCCGCACCGCCGGTCCACTGCTCGGGCGCCATGTAGATCGGGGTGCCCGAGGCGTTGGCGGCCACCCCGCTCGGCACGGCGATGCCGAAGTCCACGAGCTTGGAGGAACCGTCGGCGGCGACCAGGACGTTGTCCGGCTTGTAGTCGCGGTGCACGACACCCGCCGCGTGGGC
The DNA here is from genome assembly GCF_040782645.1 of Streptomyces sp. HUAS ZL42. Classification (GTDB taxonomy): domain Bacteria; phylum Actinomycetota; class Actinomycetes; order Streptomycetales; family Streptomycetaceae; genus Streptomyces. The sequence goes on along the minus strand of NZ_CP160403.1, from coordinate 4,726,072 downwards.
GGCCGCGAGGCCGAGCAGCGAGCCCTTGAGGACGACGAGCGCGGCCTCGGGGGTCGTGGCGCCGTGCTCCAGCAGCAGCTTGCGCAGCGGTATGCCGTCCACGAGCTCCATGACGATGGCGGCGCCGCGCGGGCTCTCCACGTACTCGTAGAGCTCCACGACATGGGGGGAGCGCAGCTCGGCCAGCAGCCGGGCCTCGGCGCGGAAGACCTCGCGGAACGCGGGGTCGTCACGGAGCTGTTCGGCGAGGTACTTGATCGCCACCGGGGTGCCGGTCGTCTCGTGCGTGGCCAGCACCACCCGGCCGCTGGCCCCGGACCCCAGCTCCTTGATCTGTGTGTAGCCGGGGACCGCCCACTGGTCCCCGTCGCGTATCGGTTCGCTCATGTCCTTCGCCCCCCGGCCCGTCCCCCGGGCCGCCCCCGTTCGTTCTGCGTGATGCGTCTGATGCGGTACGTCTGATGCGCGGTACGTCTGATTCGGTTGAGCAACGCATGATGCGCCACCGGTCTTGCGAACCGCTTGCAAGCCGATCGCAAGTCGGCCGTCGGATGCTCGTCGCGACAGCCCGTCGTACGCCGGTCATTCCGGGGGGAATCGGCGTCCGGCGCTGTCCTGAGCGGTGTCACCGCAGGTCAAGGCGTGCAGTGACTGCTGGGCGCGCGCATGCTCGAGGCGGGCCGGGCCGTCGGCCAGCAGGCCGAGCGCCTCCAGGAGTTCGGGTCCGCCGTCGGGCCCGCGTGCCTCGCCGAGCAGCCGCAGCACCCGGCCGACGATGTCGTGCGCGCCCCATGTACGGGCCATCAGCAGCTGTTCCCGGGCGAGCCGTTCGGCCCGGTCCCGCTCACCCAGCCCGGTCAGCGCGCGGACCGTCAGCAGGTCCGCGTCCCACCACACCGGGTTCACCACGTCCGGCTGGAGGTGCCGTACGCCGTCGAGCACGGCCAGCGCCTCCACGTACCGGCCCTCGGTGATCAGGACCCGCGCCTCGCTCTCCCCGCGCAACCGCGCCCCCTCGGCGCCTCCGCCCCGTACCCGCATCCGCTCCAGACAGGCACGCGCCCCGGCGATGTCCCCGAGGTCCAGCAGCACCCCGGTCAGGAACGCGCGGCACTGCGGGGCACCGGGCGTGACCCCCCACGCGACGAACTGTTCCAGCGCGGTCTCGAGTGACCGGCGGGCCTGGTCCAACTCGCCGTGCCGCCACTGCGTGAACCCTTTCCACAGGTGCGCCGAGAGTGTCCCGATCAGCGACCCCCGCTGCCCGGCGTAGGCCAGCGTCTCGTCCCAGAGCAGCCTGACGTCCTCGCCCGCCAGGTGCAGCACGACGCCCGCCGTGCACCATGAGAGCACCTCTCCGCCGTGCAGCAGTACCCGGTCCGTGAGCGCGAACCGGGCCGAGGCGACGGCCGCGGCCCGGTCGAGTCCCCACACGGTGGCCTCCCTCGCCGCCTCGGCGGCGAGCATGCGGGCGCCGGGCCCCTCTCCGACGGGGGAGGGCACCGGGACGTCCGTGTCGCCGGCGCTCACGGTGTACAGCCCGTGCGCGAAGGCGCCGAGCCGCGCCAGGGCCAGCAGTCCCTGCCGATCGTCGGCCGTATCGTCCGCGCCGGCCCGCCCGGTGGGCAGCTCCGCCGCCGCCCGGGCCGCGAACTCGGCCGCCTCGCCGGGACTGCCGGTGTAGATCAGCGTCTGCGCGAGCAGGCGCGCGTCGCTCGAACCCGGCGGCGACGTCTCGTACGCCTCCCGCAGGTGCCGTGCCGCCGCGGGTCCGTCGACGAGCGCTTCGGCGCGGCCGAGCTCCAGCAGCACCTCGGGCCGTACGTCCCGCGCGGGAGGCTCCAGCAGCGCCCGGGTGAGCAGGGTCGCGGCCGCGTCGTTCGCACCGCGGGCACGCGCGTGGGCCGCGGCGGCGCGCAGGACGCCGACCACCCAGGCATCGCCCCGGTAGGGAACCAGGAGCAGATGAGCGGCCGTCCTCTCCGGCGTCGCACCCGCACCGTCGAGGATCCTGGCCGCCCTTTCGTGCAGCGCCGGACGCTCCCGCGGCGACACCGTCCGCAGCACGGCCTCGCCGGTCAGGGGATGGACGAAGGCCAACGGGTACTGGTCACGGACCACGCCCGCCCGGACGAGCGCCGCCGTCGCCGTGGCCACGTCCTGCTCGGACAGCTCCGTGTAGGCGGCGACCGCGGGCAGCGAGGCCCCGCCGTCGCCGTCGCCTGCGTCGAGGACCGCGACCGCGCGTACGACGGCCGTGGCGGCGGGCGGCAGCCGGTCCAGCACGGTGAGCACGAGGTCGGAGACGGCAAGGACGCCCGACTCCTCCAGGGAGCGCGGGTCCGGCCTCGCCCCCGCCGTCTCCAGCGCCCCGAGCACATGGGTCAGCAGCAGCGGCAGCCCTGCCGACGCCCGGTGACAGGCACGTTCGACCTCCTCGTCCGCCGCGGCGCCGAGCAGCCGGCGTACGAGCAGGGCGACACCCGCCGCGCTCAACGGCTCGGGCCGGATGTGCACCACCGTCGGGTCCTGCGCGATGTCGGCAAGCACCTGCTCGATCTCGCGCTGCGCAGGAGGTTCGCCGCTGCGCAACGCGGTGACGACGAGGACCGGCAGGTTCTGGATGCGCGGCAGCAGATGGGCCAGGAAGCGAAGGGACGCCGCATCACACGCCTGCACGTCGTCCACGAGGAGGAGCAGGGGCCGTGCGGGGTGGTCGGCGGTGACCAGGCGCTCGACGATCCGGTACAGCCCGTGCAGGACGTCGAAGCCGGCGGGCCCGCCGACGGCCCGGCTGTCGAACTCCGGCGGTGCCATGGCCGGCAGGGTGCCGCCCTGCCCGTCGGCCACCGCGCGGAGCAACCGGCGTACGACGTCACGGGGTTCGCGGGGGCGGGTGCCCGGGAAAGCCATGGGACCGTCACCGACGTCCAGCACGCGTACGCCCCACTCCCTGCCCAGCCGCCCCGCCTCGGCCAGCAGTGCGCTCCGGCCGATCCCGGCCGGGCCCGCGACGCACACCAGCCCCCCGCGGCCCGCCACCGCGTCCGACAGGCAGTGCCGCAGCTCGGCCAACTCCTTCTCGCGTTCGACGAGTTGGCCGACGGGGGCGGTGGAGGCAGACGCAGGAGCGGGCGCCGCGGGCACTACGGGCGCGGCGAGGCGTGGCGCATGGGACAGGATCTCGGCCTCGACGCCGCGCAGGGCCGGGCCGGGGTCGATGCCCAGCCGGTCGGCGAGGGTGCGGCGGGCACGGCGCAGTACGGAGAGGGCGTCGGCCTGGCCGTGGGCGCGATGGTGGGCGAGGGCCAGGAGGGACCAGCGCTCCTCGCGCAGGGGCTGTTCGGCGACGAGGCCTTCGGCATCGGCGAGCAGCTCCTCGGCATGTTCCCCGCGCTCCAGGCGGGCGGCCAGCAGCCGTTCCCGTACGACCTCACGCAGTTCTCCCAGCCGCGCCGCCTCCGTCCGCGCCCAGGGCCCTTCCGTGAACCCGGCGAAGGCCGGGCCCCGCCAGAGGGCGAGCGCCTCGGTGAGCAGAGCCACCGTCTCCGGACCCGGCGGCACGGACCGACCGGCCTGCCCGAGAAGGCGTTCGAACCGCCAGGCGTCGACCGCGTCCTCCGCGAGACGTATCGCGTAACCGGCGCCCTCCCGCACGATGACACCGCTGCGGGCACCCGCCGTCCGGGCCGGTTCCAGCTCCCGACGCAGCCGCGAGACGTACGCCTGCAGGGCACCGAGCGCGCTCGGCGGCGGCTCCTCGCCCCACACGACGTCGATCAGCCGGTCGCAGGTGACCACACCGCCCCGCGCCAGCACCAGCAGCGCGAACACCGTACGCGGCCGGGGCCCGCCGAGGCTCAGTGGCCGCCCGTCGTGCGTCACGGTCAGTTCACCGAGAACACCGACCCTCAGCCCCGGTCTGGGCCCCTCTCCGCCGGCGTGCTCCATACGTACCCACTCACTGTCGGTCGTGCGCCCCCTTTATAGTGCCCGGCGCCGCGGTTGGAGAGGGGGGTACGAAGCCTCGAGCGTGCGGAAAACGGCGACGGGCACCACGTCTACATGCAGGTGCGTGTCGAGGGCTACGACTGGAGCCGCTGCAACGGCAAGCAGAAGAAGCCCGTCTCCTTCGACCAGCTGAACTGGGAGGCGCCGCCCTCCACACCGACCATGCGTACATACGCGGCGGTCGGCGCGTGTCAGATGTCCGCCGTCAGACGTCCGCCCGGACGAAGACGGGTTTGAGGTGCTTCTCGGGCAGGGCGTGGGGGAGTTGCTCCCAGTCGAGGACGTGGGAGACGACCCGTGCGGGGTCGACCTCGCCGGAGCGGGCGAGGTCGAGGGCGTCGGGGATGTGGCCCCGGACGTTGTCGCGGGCGTCCGGGTTCAGGTGCCGATCGCCGCGCGGATCGCCTTGGCCTTCTCCTCGGTGAACACACCGCTGTCGAGCAGGGAGAGGATCGACAGAACGCCGCCGCCGGCACCCCAGCTGCCTTCCTCGATCACCCGGAAGTTCACCCACCAGGCCGGCGACGGCTCCGGCAGCCCACAGGCTTCGGCCAATGCGGCCAGGACGCGTGCGATGACGTCGGGCCCGGACCTCCCGGCGCCAGTCCCCGTCCATGACCGCCACGTCGATCACCGGGTTTCCTGGACGGCGCCAGCAGGGTGTCCGGGGGCAAGGTCGCCAGTGCGGGTGTCCACAAGTCCACCATCGGCGGTCGGCCGGCCCTCGATGCGGACCTTAGAGCAGCCGCGGCCCGGTCGGTGCCATTCGCATCATCGATGACGGCGAGCACATGGTCTTCATGGCGACCATCGGCCCCAAGAAGAATGAAAAGTCCCTCGACGAGACGCACCAGCGGCTTCTGTCCACCCTCCGCATGCCGCCCACCAACGCCAGGCTTGCCTGAGAAACACCTGGTGCACCGGCTATCCGACCAGCGACGCAGCCGCCCGGCGGTAGTGATCGGCCTGCGCCTCGGCGAGCTTCCGCAGCGCCGGCAGGCCATCCGTTCCGAGCCGCTCCTCCGCCTCCGTCTGGCAGGCCGACTCAAAGTCGGCGAGCCGCGTGAAGGAGCCGATGCGGACCTCGGCCGGCCAGCCGGAGGCTGCCTCCAGGGCATGGCTCAGCCCCTGGACGGGTGACACCGGCTGTTCCGTCCTGGCGACGATGATCGCGACGTCCACGATCCTCAGCCCGGCCCGGAAGAAGGCCGCCCCCGGAAGTTCGTCCCGGTATCTGGTGCCCAGGGACCAGTTGGCGACGAAGGCTTCGGCAAGCACGTCGTCGTCGCGTTCCTGACCATCGAGAAAGGCCACGAGGTTCCCCACCCCCACCGCGACCTTCTCGTAGCGGTCGGACAGCCCCGCACGGGCGGCGAGCACGCACAGGGCCCCGCCCAGCCGGACGGCCGCGGCGCAGCACAGTGCTTCCCCTGCCGCGTCGAACACCTTGTCCACGATCTTCCCCGTCCTGCTCGAACCCGGCGGGATGGGCCGACACCCAGGCCCTCGGCCACAAGCTACGACGGGCGATCCGGAGGGCGGGCCGTGCCCGGCACATGTGTCACCGAACGGACGCCGCCGAGGGCCGGGCGGAGTGTCCGGTGAGGTTCTCGGGGCGCAGGATCGTGTCCAGTGGGTCGGCGGTGAGCAGGCCGGCTTCGGCGGCGAGGTCCTTGATGGCGCGGCCGGTGGCCAGGGCCCGGCGGGCGAGGGTGGTGCCGGCGGCGTAGCCGACGTGCGGGGCGAGTGCGGTGACCAGTCCGATGGAGCGGTGGACGCTGCCGTGGAGGTGTTGGCGGTGTGCCGGGGACGCAGCGGGTGGCCAGGGTGTCGCAGGCCGCGCGCGGATGGGCAAGGGAGCGCAGCAGGCCGTAGGCGATGACGGGCTCGAAGGCGACCTGGAGAGTTTCACGGCGACGCGCTTGAGGACACCGGAGAGCTGGACGAAGGCGCCGCAGTCCTGGGTGGCCTCGATGAAGTCGCCCGCGGGCCGGACGGGTTCGCCGCTGATCCCGGCGAGATACGCGCAGGCGAGTTCGGCGTAGCGGGGGTGGCCGTTGATGCCGGTGCCGATGGCCGTGCCGCCGAGGTTGGACTCCAGCTGGGCGGCGGCCTCGGTGAGGCGCTGGCGGTCCTCCTCGATCATGACGGCGTAGGCGGTGAATTCCTGGCCGAGGGCCATGGGCACGGCGTCCTGGAGCTGGGTGCCGCCCATCCGGCGATCGTCGACCCGGTGATCGTGAAGTTCTCCACGGCCCGCACGGTGTGCACGCCGTAGTAGGCGTCGGAGCGGACCCCCTTGTCTCCGACCAGGTCGTGCTCGATGCGTGTGGCCTGTGTCATCCGATGCTCCTCTTCCTTGCGGGCCCTTGACAGGCCACCGCCTCCGGCAGCAGTGTTACCGCCCAACATGCAGAACGCAATATATTGCATATGGCAGGAGGTCTCATGGACACCGCTCACCCCCGCCCCACCAGCGCAGACACCCCACCGACCCGGCCCTCAGGGTTCCTGCGGCGATGTCTTCGGATGCCGATCGGAATCCAGTCGATCATCGCCGTCGGTCTCGGAGCCCTGATCGGATCCCTCGCCCCGTCCGCGGGCGAGCAGATGAAGATCCTCGGAGAGGTGTTCCTGAACCTGGTGCAGGTCGTCGTCCTGCCCCTGGTCTTCCCGCTCATCGTGCTGGGCATCGCCCGCATGGAGTCGGTCAAGAAGGTCGGCCGGATCGCCGGCAAGGCCATCCTCTACTTCGAGATCGTCACCACCGTCATCCTGCTGATCGCGGTCGCCCTGGCCAAGTTCACCGGTATCGGCGAGGGCGCCCCCGTCCACGGGGCCGACGCCAAGGACCTGGACGGCCTGAGCCAGGGCATCGACTTCCACGAACTGCTCCTGCACGCCGTACCGAAGAACATCTTCGCCGCGTTCGGCGAGGGCAACCTGCTCGGCGCGATCGCCTTCGCCCTCCTCGTGGGCGTCGCCATGGCCGCGATCGGGGAGAAGTCCGAGCCCTTCGCCTCCGTACTGGAGTCGGTTGCGGCCGTGATGTTCAAGGTCGTCGGCTACGTCATCCGCATCGCGCCGCTGGGCGTGCTCGGCTTCGTCTCCTACGACGTCGCCCACTACGGCTTCGGCAACCTGCGCAGCCTGATGGGCTTCATCGCGGTGGTCTACGCGGGCCTGGCCATCGTCGTCGGGGTGCTCTTCCCGCTCATCGCCGCGATCTACCGCATCCGCTACGTCGACCTGCTCAGGTCCATCGCGGGGCTCGCCGGGATCGCCTTCGTCACCCGCAGCTCCGAGTCGGTGCTGGCCCCGCTGATGGGCAAGCTCGAAGGGTTCGGCCTCAGCAGGTCGACGACCTCGTTCGTCGTCCCCCTCGGCTACTCCTTCAACACCGACGGCTCCGTCCTCTACCAGGCGGCCGCCCTGGTCTTCCTCGCCAACGCCTACGGCGCCGACACGTCCCTGCCCGCCCTGCTCCTCATGGTCGGCGTGCTGGTGATCCTCTCCAAGGGCATGGCCGGCGTCGCCTCCGCCTCGATCGTCGTCCTCATCGCCGCCGGCAACTCCATCGGCCTGCCCGCCGAAGGCATCGCCCTGCTCCTCGGCGTGGACTTCATCGTCGACATGGCCCGCACCGGTGTGAACGTCATCGGCAACTCGCTCGCCGCCGCCGTCATCGACAGCTCCGAGAACCGGCGCGAAGCCAAACGCGGCAGCCGCGAAACCCCCCACATCCCGGCCGCCGAGCCCGCGCCCCTCCAGAAGGAACCCGCGCAGTGACCCCCCGCACCCGCACGGCCACCCGCGAGATCATCGGCATCCTCGGCGGCATGGGCCCCGCCGCCACCGCCGACTTCTACGCCAAGCTCGTCTCGACGACCCCCGTCGCCGGCGACCAGGACCACCTCCGGACGGTCATCTGGTCCGACCCCACCATCCCCGACCGCACCGAGGCCCTGCTGGGCGACGGCCCCGACCCCACCCCCTGGCTGCTCGACGGCAGCCGCGTCCTGCGCGAGGCCGGCGCCACCGTCATCGCCATTCCGTGCAACACCGCGCACGCCTTCGTCCCGCGTATCGCGGACCACGTCGGCCTGCCCATCGTCCACATGATCGGCGAGGTCGCCCGGTATCTCACCACGCTGAGCCCTCCCATCAGCACCGCAGGACTGCTCGCCACCACCGGCACCGTCCGCGCCGGCCTGTACCAGGAGTGGCTGGACCGCTACGGCATCCGCCTCGTGCTCCCCGACGCCACCGGCCAGGACAACGAGGTCATGACCGCCATCCACGCGGTGAAGGCAGGCACTCACGACGACACGACGACCGCGCTGCTGACCCGCGCCGCCCGGCGCCTGACCCGGCAAGGCGCACAGGCGGTCATCGCAGGCTGCACCGAAATCCCCCTCGGTCTGCCCGCCGACGCCGTGGACGTCCCCCTCGTCGACCCGGCGCTCGTCCTGGCGCAGGCCCTGGTCCGCCGGGCCACAACCGGGAACACCGCCGGATAGGACGCGAATGGGCGATGTACTGTACGCAATATGTCACTCGACCGCCCTGTCTCTCGCCGACTCCTCAGTGACGAGGTCTTCGACCGTCTGCGCGACTCCATCGTGCGCGGCGAACTCGTCCCCGGCGAGAAGGTCAAGGACGGTGAGCTCGCCGAGCGCCTCGGCCTCAGCCGCACCCCGGTGCGCGAGGCTCTCGCCCGGCTCGCCGACATCGGCCTGGTCGAAGCCAAGCCCGGCGTCTACACCCGCATCACCACCCTCAACCGCCGCGACGTCGCAAAGACCCTCGCCGTTCTGCGCTCCCTCGACCAACTCGCCATCGAGACGGCCGTTCCGGTCATGACCGAGCAGGACCTGTGGCGCATGCGCGAGGCCAACCGGGACTTCGAACGGGCCGTCGCCGCCAACGACACCACCGCCGCACTCGCCGCCGACGACCGCTTCCACGCCGTTCCCATCGCGGCCGCGGACAACCCCGTGCTCAGCAGGATCGTCGAGCAGCTCCACCCGCAGATCCACCGCATCCTCTACCGCAAGTTCTCCACCCTGCTCGGGGGCCGCAACACCATCGAACACCACGACGAACTCATCGACGTCTGCGCCGGCGGCGACGCCCGCGCCGCCGCCGAACTCTCCGGACACCACTGGTCCGAGCTCGGCGGACACATCAACGAGCTCTTCGACACCAACCAGTTCTCCGAAGCGGCGACCGGATAGATAGGGCCTGTCCGGCGGATCAAGTCGCAGCCGACCTGGCCCCACAAGCCGACTAGCACCCGGGAGCAGGACTCCCCATCGACGGCGCCCCCGGCTCGGCTGCCGATCTGTGCCCGAGCCGGGGGCGTCCCTGCGCCGGCCGTTGGTTCGGGCACGGCGGAGCGGCCCGCCGGATCCCTACTCGGCGCCTTCGCGAAGCGCCTTGTCGATCTCGCTCAGGGCGCTGGTGAGTCGGGTGTAGTCGTCGGCCGCCAGCGGCTTGACGAAGTACTCCTCCACCACCCGGGCGTGCACGGCCGCGGCGCCCAGGAATGTCGTACGGCCCTCTTCGGTGGGCTCCACCAGGGCCACGCGCCGGTCTTCGGGAGACGGTACGCGGCGGACCAGGCGAGCCTCTTCCATGCGGTCGAGCAGGCGGGTCGTGCCGCTGCTGGTGAGCGTGAGGTCGTCGGCCAGTTGCCGCTGCGAGATCTCCTCGCCGGGCTGCCTGCAGAGCCGGATCAGCACTTCCAGCATGGTGTGGCTGATCCCGCACTCCCGTCGCAGTGCGGCGTCGATCCGCTGTTCGAGGCGGGTGGCGGACTTGATCAGCAGGCCGAAGTCCCGGACGAGCGCACTGCCGGCGGCGCGGGCGGCGGCTTCGGTGCTCTGCTGCGGCGTGGCGTTCATCGTCGTGAGTTTACTGCGGTCTCACCTATTGCTGACTCAATCGCTGAGTAGTCAATTGCTGATCAGTCAACAATATCCTATGGTGGGTGCCTCACCGACGCGAGGGAGGACCCGTGGATCTGCAGCACTGGCTCGGCCGAGCCACCGACGCGATACAGGACTGGGCCGACACCTTCGGCCCCTACCGGCCCCACCCGTCCCTCCAGGTGGACGACGACCGCTTCGCCGCAGCCTTCGAGGAGTTCACCGGACGGCTGCGGGACAACTACCCCTTCTTCCATCCGCGTTACGCGGGTCAGATGCTCAAGCCCCCGCACCCCGCCGCGGTGGCCGGCTACCTCACCACCATGCTGATCAACCCCAACAACCATGCCCTGGACGGCGGCCCCGCCACCGCGGCGATGGAACGCGAGGCCGTCGCCGGCCTCGCCGCGATGTTCGGCTACGAGACCCACCTCGGGCACCTCACCACCAGCGGCACGATCGCCAACCTCGAAGCCCTCTTCGTGGCCCGTGAACTCCACCCCGGCCGGGGCGTCGCCTACAGCGAGGACGCCCACTACACGCACGGCCGCATGTGCCACGTCCTCGGTATGAAGGGCCACCCCGTACGCACCGACAGCCGGGGCCGCATCGACCTCGACGCGCTGGAGGCCGTACTGCGCACCGGCGAGGTCGGCACCGTCGTCGTCACCACGGGCACCACCGGACTGGGTGCCGTCGACCCCGTGCACGAGATCCTGCCCATGGCCGAGCGCCACGGCGTCCGCATCCACGTCGACGCCGCCTACGGCGGCTTCTTCACCCTGCTTGCCGGCGCCGACGGCCCCGAGGGGCTCCCACCCGAGCCCTGGCGGGCCGTCGCGCGGTGCGACTCGGTCGTGGTCGACCCGCACAAGCACGGTCTGCAGCCCTACGGCTGCGGGGCGGTCCTCTTCCGCGACCCCGAGGTGGGCCGCTTCTACCTCCACGACTCGCCGTACACCTACTTCACCTCTGCCGAACTCCACCTCGGCGAGATCAGCCTGGAGTGCTCACGCGCCGGCGCGTCCGCCGCCGCCCTGTGGCTCACCTTCCGGCTCCTCCCGCCCACTCGCGACGGCCTCGGCCAGGTCCTGGCAGCCGGCCGGCGGGCGGCACTGACGTGGGCGGACCTGATCGACGCGTCCGACACCCTGGAGCTCTACCAGAAGCCCGAGTTGGACATCGTCAGCTACTTCCCCACCGTCGAACCGGCGGCCCTGACCGGCATCGACTCAGCCTCCGCCCGCGTTCTCACCGACGGCATGACCGGCCCCGACCCGGTGTTCCTGAGCACGCTCAAGGCGAGCCGCGAGGCGTTCGCCGTACGCCACCCCAAGATCACCGCAGACGCCGACGGCGCCCGGATCCTCCGGAGCGTGCTGATGAAGCCGGAGTCCGAACACCACGTCGAGCACCTGCACGCAAGGGTGGACCAGCTCGCCCAGGCCGGCTGACCACGACTGGGCACCAGCCGCTCACCCCGGATCCCGTCAGCTCTCGCGCTCGATCCACTCGCTGCCGCCCAGCGGGTAGTCGTAGCCCGGCCGGCCCACGTCGGCGCTGGTGCGGAACGGGGTGCCGTCGTTGTCGATGTGGATGGTCCCGCGTCGGCTGCCGCTGGACCAGTCCAGGGTGAGGTCCCAGCGAACGTCGTGGGCCTTGGTGTGGGCGGTGACGTAGAAGACCTCCGGGTCGGACTCGCTGACCTTGTACGGGAAGTCGCGCTGGCCCCCCTTGACGGTGACCGTGGGACTGCCGTTGTCGAGGTCGATGTCGAACGCCTTGGTCTCGACGCCACCGCCGCAGCCGACGCCCATCGCATAGTCGTTCCAGGCGAGCGGCGCGCCCTTGGTGAGGACGCGTACGTGCAACGCCTCCAGGACGACGGTGTCCTCGCCGGTGCCCTGGACGGTGAGGGCGACCTCCTGCAGGTCCGAGGACACCGCCCCGTACGCGGCTGCCCAGCGCGGGGCGTCCTGCTCTTGCGCCGGCGGGCCGACCTGCTCGGGTTCGCTGTTGACGAGGAAGTGCTGGCTGCACGGGCTGTCGTAGACGTAGGGACGGGTGCCGACAGTGAGCGGGACGGCGTCGGTGGCGCTGCCGTCGGTGCGCTGGGCCCCGCCCTGCTTGCCGCCGTCCTTCGAAGTGCCGGACCCGGACCCCTCGGACTCGGTGGCGGCTGCGGAGACCGATGCGGACGGCGTGTGTCCCTTCACGCCCGGGGACGGGGAGGCGGACGGCTTCCCGGCGTCCGCCGTGGCGGTGGCACCGGCCACCAGCTGGTCGCCCGTGTCGTTCCCGCCGCCGAACGGACGCACGGTGAGCACGACGGCTCCCAGTACGGCGGCCACCGCGACGGAGGCGATCAGCGCGATACGGCGACGACGTGGCGGCGCGAGTTCGCGGGGCAAGTCGACGACGAGCGGCTCGTCGTCCTCGCCCCCGCCCTCGCCAGGTCCGTGCGATGGCATCGCCTCAACTGCCTCAACTGCCTCAACGGCAATCGCATCAGCTGCATCAGCTGCATCAGTCGCACCAGCCGAACCGGCCCCCTGGGCCGAACCCGTTGCCGCGACCTGATCCGCCCTGCTCCCTCGTGCCGCGTCCGCCAGGATCCAGCCCCGGTGCAACTCCACCAGCTCCTGCGGCGTTGCCCGGCAGACCCTTGCGAGGCGCTCCACCGGTGCGTACTCCACGGGCACCGCTGTGCCGTTGCAGTAGCGGTGCAGCGTCGACGTGCTCATGTGCATCCGCTTGGCAAGCGCCCCGTAGCTCAGTCCCGAGCGGTCCTTGAGCTCCCGCAGCAACTGCGCGAACGCTTCCGTTCCGCCGGCCCCTGTTGCCCCTGCCACCCGTTCCCCCATCCCCTCGTGTCCCATTCCCGCGTTCCAGGGCGACTGCCTTCTCCCTGGTCAGAGGGCGTTTCGGCGTTCCAGCGTCCCCAACTGCCCGCCGTACGTGGCGGTTGGGACAGATCGCCGCACAAGCTTCGGTCATCCAATCACCACCCCCACCCGAACACCGAAGGGGCACAGCCACATGTCCAACCTCCGCACCTCCCGCACTCGTCTCGTCACCGCCGCCGCGACCGTCGTTCTCGCCGCGCTCTCCCTGACCGCCTGCAACGACGGCGCAGGCGTCCACGACGAGGGTGCCTCGGCGGCCACCACGCCGACCGCGAACCCCACTTCCGGCGATTCGCCTTCCGGCTCCGGCTCCAACTCCTCCTCCCCGCAGGCCAGTCCCGCCACCGGCACCACAAGGCCCGCCGCGGACACCCCTGCATCGAAGGCGCCGGCCTCGTCCAGCAAGCCGGTCACCTGCGAGGGTTCCAACACCAAGACGGTCGCGGCCCCGTTGAACCGCCCCGTGAACCACATGCTGCTCACGGTGACCAACACCGGTAGCAAGAGCTGCTTCCTCTACTACTACCCGGACGTCCGCTTCGGCGAGGCCCAGGCCGTGCCTCCGGTCATCGAGGAGTCGCAGCCGCAGGCGGTCGTCACGCTCGCGCCCGGCGAGTCCGGTTACGCCTCGGTGAACCTGTCCGCCACCGACGGCAGCGGCTCGAACGGCCACACCGTGAACTCCCTGACCGTCTACTTCCACGGCCGCTCCGGCAACGAGAGCGTCGGTGCGGCCGCTCGCCCGGCGCTGCCCGCGAAGGGCGTCTACGTCGACGATTCGCTCAAGGTCACGTACTGGCAGCAGTCGATGGATGACGCCGTCAACTGGTGACACCTGAGCGCGTACTCGAAGAACAAGCCCACGGACCAGAGCAGGCAGGTGACCATCATGCGCAGCACCCGCAGCATCTCCCGCTTCGTGACCGCCTACGTCGGCGCGGCCTTCCAGGTGATCGTCCTGGGCGGCACAGGCCACCTGCCGGAGGAGGCGGGAGTCCGCCGACGCCGCCCCAGGGTCTGAACACGCCGACTGCGGGAACGTGCAACTGATCACGATGGACAGCAAAAGGCCCGGGTCTGCGACCCGGGCCTTGGCCATGGAACGGGTGACGAGAATCGAAGCGGCGCACCGCCGATCGCTGCCACCCGCGAGGACGCCACCTGCACCGGGAAGTTCACCGGCACCCACCGTCGCGACCCCGCCGGACGGCAGCCTACGGCTCCGCGATGTCCGGCGCCTCGGACTGACCGCACAAGGCCGAACCGGTCGGACGGTCCCCCGCACCGCCCGACCGGCCATCGGTGGTGCACGCGGGGACGCTAGCGGCCGGCGGGCGACCCGGTCTTGGACGAATTTGCACTCGCTCAGAGAGCCAGTGCCCCTTCCACCCGGCGAGAGGCCACCATCTGGCCGGGTGTGGTACCGGCGATGGCCCGAAACTCGCGGTTGAGGTGCGCCTGGTCGTAGAAGCCGCAGGCCGTCGAGATCTCGGTGAGACTCGCGGTTCCGCGGTTGAGCATCGCCACGGCGTGGCGGAAGCGCAGCACCCGGGCGGACGCCTTCGGCGTCAGCCCGATCTGCTGGGTGAACCGCCGGATCAAGTACCCCTGGCTCCACCCCACTTCGGCAGCGATACGAGAGATCGGAACCGCCCCCGCACTGGCGGAGAGCAGTCGCCAGGCGTGACCGACCTCGGGCGCGGGCTCCGGGCCGCGTCCGAGCCGGGCGAGCAACGCCGCGTCCAGCAGGTCGAACCTCGCCGCCCAGTCCCCGGTGGACGCCAGCCTCTCCACCAGCGTCCCGGCCGCGGGCCCCAGCACGTCCCGGACCTCGATGGCCAGGTTCGTCAACTCGCTCATGGGCATGCCGAACAGCCGGTAGGCGCCCAGTGGCGTGAACTCGACCCGGATCGCCTCCTGGCCACCGGGATGCACGCAGATCGCGGGCCGGTCCTCCAGTCCCACGACCAGCGACCCGATGGTCCCGCTGTCCCCGCCCGGTACACCCAGCCGCCGAACCTGGGTGAACGGCTCCGCGAGGCTGATCACCAGGGTCGCACGGCCAGTCGGCACCAACCGCGCCTCATACGGCGAGGTCACCGCTTCCCCATAGCCGACATAGCTGCGCAGGAACGGCCGCAGTCCCGGATGCCAGGGCCGCGTGACCCGCCACAGACCACCGAGCCGCGCGACCTCGACCGCACCCGCACCCGCCGGGACGCCATGTGCACGATGAACCGCCAAGAGGCTCTCCTCACCCCCGGGGGACCGCCCTGCTTCACAGTATCCATGTCGCCGCACCCAACTCACCGGCAGCGAGGTGAAGGCGAGTTTCAGTGCTCTGAAGCCCTCGCGGAGAGGCTGAAACCGGTTTGAAGCCCTTCTGAACCGCCCCGGCCGCAAGCTCTGCGGCATGACCACAACGAACCACGAACTCGCGATCGCAGCCACCGGGCTGCGCAAGTCCTACGGCGACAAGACCGTCCTCGACGGCATCGACTTCCATGTGCCCGCCGGCACGATCTTCTCCCTCCTCGGGCCGAACGGCGCGGGCAAGACCACGGCGGTCAACATCCTGTCCACCCTGATCTCCGCCGACGGCGGACAGGCGCGGATCGCCGGACACGACCTCACCGCCGAGGCCCAGGCGGTAAGGGCGGCCATCGGGGTCACCGGCCAGTTCTCCGCCGTGGACGGACTGATCACCGGCGAGGAGAACATGCTCCTGATGGCCGACCTGCACCACCTCTCCCGTGGCGAGGGCCGACAGGCCACCGCCGAACTGCTGGAACGCTTCGACCTGGTGGAGGCCGCGAAGAAGCCCGCCTCCACCTACTCCGGCGGAATGAAGCGCCGCCTCGACATCGCCATGACCCTGGTCGGCAACCCGCGGATCATCTTCCTCGACGAGCCGACCACCGGCCTCGACCCGCGCTCCCGCCACACCATGTGGCAGATCATCCGTGAGCTGGTCTCCGGCGGTACGACCGTCTTCCTCACCACCCAGTACCTGGAGGAGGCCGACCAGCTCGCCGACCGTATCGCCGTGCTCAACGGCGGCAAGCTCGTCGCGCAGGGCAGCGCCGAGGAGCTCAAGCGGCTCGTCCCCGGCGGCCATGTGCGGCTGCGCTTCTCCGACCCGGTCGCCTACGAACAGGCAGCCACCGCACTGCGCGAAACCACCCGCGACGACCAGGCGCTCACCCTGCAGATCCCCAGCGACGGAACCCAGCGCGAGCTGCGCGCCATCCTCGACTGGCTCGACGCCGCCGGCATCGAATCCGACGAACTGTCCGTGCACACCCCGGACCTGGACGACGTGTTCTTCGCCCTGACCGGCAGCCCCGCCTCCGCCCAGTCCACCGACTCCACCGACTCCACCGACTCCACCGACTCCACCGACAAGGAGACCGTCCGATGAGCGCCGCCACCCACGCCGTCCGCGACAACCTCACCATGCTGCGGCGCAACCTCCTGCACGCCCGCCGCTACCCCTCCCTCACCCTGAACCTCCTGCTCACCCCGGTCATCCTGCTGCTGCTGTTCGTCTACGTCTTCGGCGGCGTGATGAGCGCCGGCATCACCGGCGGTCACGCGGACCGTGCCGACTACGTCGCCTACCTCGTCCCCGGCATTCTTCTCCTGACCGTGGCCATGACCTCGCTCGGCACCGCGGTGTCCGTGTGCAGCGACATGACCGAGGGCATCATGGCCCGGTTCCGCACCATGGCGATCTCCCGCGCCTCCGTGCTGATCGGCCATGTGATCGGCAGCGTGATCCAGACGTTGCTGGCTCTGGTGGTGGTCCTGGGCATCGGGCTGGCCATCGGCTTCCGGCCCGACGCGACGCCGGTGGAGTGGATCGCGGCGGCCGCTCTGCTGGCGGGGGTCAGCCTCGCGCTGACCTGGCTCGCGGTCGGCATCGGTCTGATCAGCCCCAACCCCGAGGGGGCCAGCAACATCGGGACGCCGCTGGTGATGCTGCCGTTCCTGTCCAGCGCGTTCGTGCCGGTGGACGCGATGCCGGGCTGGTTCCGCTGGTTCGCCGAGTACCAGCCGTTCACACCCGCCATCGAGACCCTGCGCGGACTGCTGCTGGGCAGCGGGATCGGCACCACGAGCGCGGTCCTGGCCGTCGCCTGGTGCCTGGGGCTTTCCCTGCTGGGCTACCTGTGGTCCAAGGCACAGTTCAACCGCGAACCGCGGCAGTGAGTTCGCGCAGGGCCGCCGCCCGCAGCTCCTCCCGCCCCAGGGCGGCGTACCTCGACCTCGCGTCGGCGTACGCCGCCCTGTCGGCGTTCTCGGCCGCCTGCCGGGACCGGGTCAAGGACAGAGTGGGGAACTCCCGCACCGCCGGCATCCGCTCCGCCAGCGCCACCAGCCGTACGGCCGCCGTGTCGCCCCCGGCCAGCCCGGCGAATCCGAGCGCCAGCAACACCGTGCCGTACACCGGCAGTTCCGCCGGAGAGCCGTCGCCCGAGGAGCCGGACAGCATCCCGAGCAGCCGTTCCCGCAGCTGCTCGGCCAGCCCGGCCACCGGCTCGAGCCGGCCGCACTGCGCGTGCGCCGCCAGCGCGGCCGACTGAATCTCCAGTGACCACGGATCCACGAACGGATCGTCGGCGTGCAGCAGGCTGCCCTCCCGTATCCGCTCCACCGCCTGGCGCCACAGCCCGAGCCCGACCTCGGTCAGCCCGCGGGCCAGCGCGATCTCCGCGCGGGCGGGCAGATCGGTGCCGAAGATCTCGGCGGACCCTGGCTGCTGCTCCAGGGCCGCGAGTCCCAGCCAGTACTCCGCCTCGTCGACCTCGCCGCGCTGCAGACACGCGAGCACCAGCCCCCAGCGGACGCCGATCGAGTCCGTCCAGCCGCCGACCTCGTCGAGCGCGCTCAGCGCGGCCCGCAGATGGTCGTACGCCTCCGCGCCGTGCGCGGACTTCAGGCACAACTCGCTGATCCGACCGTGACTGAGCAGCAGCATGGCCGGATTCCCGAGCGGCCCCAGCGCGTCGAGCATCAGGCGGGCGCACGCCAGCGCGCGCTCCGTCTCGTGCTCGGCTTCCCACACGTAACTGGCGACGCCCGCCGCCATGCCCGCCAGCATGGGCGCGTCGGCGTCGCAGAGTTCCTGCAGCCGCGTGTAGCGCGGCGGGTGCATCTCCGGGACGGCACACAGCACGATGGCCAGCGCCCGCCCCAGAGTGTCCGGCGGGGCGGGCGGCAGTCGGCGCAGTGTGACGAGATGGCGGGCCGCGTACGGGCCGCGGCCCATGAAGAGGCTGGCCGTGCACACCGTCGCCGCGCTGCGCGCCACCTCCACGTCCTCGGGGTTCTCGGGGCCGGGACGGAAATGGGACAGCGGCCCACCGGTCTCGTCGGCGAGGCCGGCGAGCCGGGCGTAGTCGGAGTCCGTGGCCCACAACGAGCCCAGCGCGGCGGTGAGAGCCGCGGTGGTGGGCCCGTCGGCGCGGACCAGCGCGTACCGCAGGGCCAAGACAAGGTTGTCCTGCTCGGCGCGGATGCGGATCCACGGGCGCCGCGGGTCGCCGCTGAACAGCACGTCGTGGTGCGCACGGCCGAAGTCCCCGGCCCAGGAGAGGAACCGGTCGGTGACGGCCTCCTCCTCGCCCGCTTCGGCGCGCCGGGCGGCACTGAACTCCCGCAGCGTCTCCAGCATGTGGAAGCGCACCCCGGAAGGGCTGTCGCCCACCTTGATCAGGGACTGGCCCGCCAGCTGC
This sequence comes from Streptomyces sp. HUAS ZL42, assembly GCF_040782645.1. Classification (GTDB taxonomy): domain Bacteria; phylum Actinomycetota; class Actinomycetes; order Streptomycetales; family Streptomycetaceae; genus Streptomyces. Next base: position 4,707,487 of record NZ_CP160403.1, on the reverse strand, counting down.
TCCAGCAGGCCCAGCGCGTCCACCGTTTCGCCGAGTACGCACTCCGCCGCGTCCTCGGTGAAACCCCCGGGGAACACCGACAGCGCGCGCAGCGCCGCCCGGCCGTCGGGCTCCAGCAGATTCCAGCTCCACTCGACCACCGCCTGCAGCGTGCGATGCCGCTGGGGTGCGTCACGAGCGCCGCCGCGCAGCAGTGCGAACCGGTCCCGCAGCCGCCGTGAGATGTCGGCCACGGAGAGCACCCGCACCCGGGCCGCGGCAAGCTCCACGGCGAGCGGCAGGCCGTCCAGGTGGCGGCAGATCTCGGCCACCCCGTCGGCGGGCAGGTCCACGCCGGGCCTGGCCGCCCGCGCCCGCTGCTCGAAGAGTTCGACCGACGTCGCCAGGGACAGCTCCGGCAGGGCGTACACCGACTCCGAGGTCAGCCCCAGCGGGGCCCGGCTGGTGGCCAGTACCCGCAGCTCCTTGGACCGCGACACCAGCGCCTGTACGAGATCGGCCGCGCCGGCGATCAGGTGCTCGCAGTTGTCCAGTACCAGCAGGGCGGGGCCCGGACCCAGCGCGCCGACGATGCGGCTCACGGCGTCCTTGTCCGTGCCGCCGGTGAACTGCCGGCCCTCCCCGGCGCCGACCGCCGACGCCACTTCACCGGCCACGTCGTCTTCGTCGGTGACACCGGCCAGGGTGACGAAGTGCACCACGGGCTGCGCGGCCGCCCGGCTCACCGCGTGGGACAGGCGGGTCTTGCCCAGCCCGCCGGGACCGACGACGGTGACCACCCGGGCCTCGCGCAGCAGCCCGGCCACTGCGGCGATGTCGTCGTCCCGCCCCAGCAGAGGGTTCGGCTCGTGCGTCACGCCGTGGCGGACCGGCGCCACATCCGCGTTCAGCAACTCCTGGTACAGGGACCGCAGTCCGGGCCCGGGATCGGTCCCCAGCTCCTCGCGCAGCCTGCGCCGATAGCCGTCGTACCGGGCCAGCGCCGCGGCCTGGCCCGTCGTGGCGGCCTCGCAGCGCAGCAGCTCCGCCAGCAGCTCCTCGTCCCGAGGCAGTTCCCGGGCCAGCTCGGCCAGCGGGGCCGTCGCCTCCTCCTTCCGCCCCACCCGGGCGAGTGCGAGCGCCCGCGAACGGACCAGCGAACGGCGCGCCCGGACCCGATCGGCCCGCAGCGCCAGCACCGGATCGTGCAGATCCTCTCCCGCCGCGGCCCCCACGCTTCCGTCCCACAGAGCCAAGCCCGCCTCGGCCTGCTCCAGCGAGCCCGCGTGATCGCCCGCCCTCGCGCGCTCGGCGCTCGCCGCCTCGTGCAGCAGCAGGGCGGAACTGTCGACCTGCGCCTCGTCCAGCGCCAGCCGGTACCCCGTCGGTGTGCTCACGATCAGGTCGGCACCGATGTGCGCCCTGAGCCGCGACACCAGGATCTGCACCGCCTTGCCCGGCCGCTCCGGCAGCTTGTCCGGCCACAGACCCTCCACCAGCCGACCCGTGCTGCAGCCGGCGCGCGGATCCACCGCGAGCAACGCCAACAGCCCGCGCAGCCGGGGCGCGGTGATCTCTCGCCCGCGACAGGCGACTCGGGACAGCAGGGCCAACTCGGTTGTCACGCCTGCAGATTAACCAGCAGGGAGCCGATCGCGCCCACGGGACCGGCACCCTTGCCCTCGCAGCTCGATGTACAGGGCGACCGTCAGCCGACCGGCACGGTCATGGCACGGATCTCGCTGTACGGCGAGTAGTTCCCGGCCGAGTCATAGGTACGGGCCCGGTACTCGTAGGTGCGCCCGTCGGAGGGCAGCGGGTCGCAGACGGTGGCCGTGGCGGTGGCGAGACGTGGGTCGAAGCCCTGGTGCAGGGCGACCGACCAGGCGTCCGTCCCGGCCTCGCGACGCTCGATCTCGAAGCCGGTGAAGTCGCGGATCGGGGCCGGCGTGCTGTCGCCGGCGGTCGCCTGGACGCCGCTCGCGCAGGTGCCCAGGGTCAGCTCGGGGGCGTAGTAGGGCGCGATGCCGTCGGGGACGGCGAGCCAAAGCTCATTGGTGGCGTAGGCGTCGAGCCAGTTCGGGTTGTAGGTGGTGGTGCCGCCGTCATTGGTGACGAGGACGCGGTAGTGGCGGGTCTCACCGTCGGCGGTGACGGGGCCGGTGGTCCAGGTGTTGCCCTTGGTGGTGCCGAGCGGGACCCAGACCCAGTAGCCGTCCACCTCGTCGTTGCTCAGGACCGTGTAGTGGTCGAAGTGCGGCTCGGTGTTGAGCGGCCAGTTCAGGGTGACCTTGCCGGTCGCCCTGTCGTACGTGCCCGTCAGGTCGGCCACCACGGGCAGCGGGCGCACGATGGTGTCCGTACTGCCCGACGAGGTGTTGCCCGCCTTGTCCTTGGCGCGGACCTCGTAGTAGTAGGGCGTGCGGTCGTCGGGGTTCACGAGGGGGTCGGTGAAGCTGCGGGCGGTGGTCGTAGTGACCTTCGTCCAGGTGCTGGAGCCGACGGGCCGCCGGTAGAGGGAGTAACTCGCCAGGTCCATCTCCTTGTTGGCGGACCAGGAGACGGTCGTCCTACGGGTCGTGGTGTTGTAGGCGGTCCTGACGCCGGTGGGGGCGAGCGGCTTGGTGTGGTCGACGGTGGCCGAAGTCCGGGGCGTGTACGTGAACTTGACCTTCGCGGCGCCGGTCCAGTTCACGTAGTCGACGCGGAGGGTGTGCTTGCCGGAGGGGATGGTGAGGCTGAGGCCGGTGGAGCGGGCGGTGTCACCGGTGCCGTACCACATGTCGATCTGGCGGTAGCCGTCCAGGTAGACACGGACCCCGTCGGTGGCGGAGACGGTGAACGTGAAGGGTCCGCCGGAGCCGAAGTCGCGGGTCACCGACCAGCGGACACCGAAGTTGTTCGACGGCACGCCGGAAACCGGGCTGCCGGACCAACTCTGGTCGATGCTGCTGTCGCAGTCGGTCCTCACCGGGGAGCCGGAGAAGGAAGTGTTCTTGTAGAACGTCCGCTTGTACACGTTGGTCGAGCAGGTGACGTCGGCGGCTGCTGCCTGCGGGACGGCGGCCAGCAGGCTGCCGAGGACAACGGCGGACATGACACCACCGGTCCGGGCAGCGAGGAGACTCTTCGGGGGCACGGGGGCCTTTCGCGCTGTGCGGGCAAGACGTACAGCGTGGAGACCCATGAGCTGGGAGGAAGGTTGCACGACGCGCCACCGCGGGGTGCGCCGGCTTTCCCCGCATGGGACGGTCTACGCGCCAGGAGCCCGGTACCGGACTTGCTCGGCTTTGCGCAGGGCCTCCAATGTTTCATCGACGGTCAGGAGAACAGTCGTCTCGAACGAGCTGAGCGCGCCGCCTCCACTGATCGCCAGGGAAACCGCGGCCATGGACACGTTGTCGGGAGCCTCCCACAGGTTGTAGCCGTCGTGCGTGCCGAAGGCATACCAGAACCCGTGGAGCTTCCCGCCCACGGACTCGATGTACGACTGAGCGGCCTTCGCGCGGTCCTCCGGGTGGCCGATCAGCCTCGCCCAGGTCTCCGGCGTGTAACTGAACCTCGACAGATAGAGCGGCATCGTGTTCTCCCTTTCCTTTCACCAAGGGATGCCCCGCGGGGTGGGAAACGCGCCGGAGGTGGCCCGTGTGTCCCCCGAACGGCCGGGGACGGCCATGGCCGGCGGGTGAGCGACCCGACCGGGCGGCGTGGACCGGCTTTGGCAACGTGTCGCCTGATCGAGGCGGCGGCCGAGCGCGGCTGGTGCGATCACGAGGACGTCCGAGAGGCACCGTGGATGCAGCCGCCGTGGTCCCGGACCAGTCGTCATGCATGCGCGGTCGAAGCCCTTCAACTGGCCATTTCGAGCGCTGGTTGGCCGGAGAACGGCGGCCGGTTCGGCACGGATATCAACCGCCGCCAGTCGCGGGACACCTCGTCGAGGCGGCTGAGTTCCTTGTCGGCGGAGCGGAGGTTCAACGCTCCGGTGGGTTCTGTGGCCTGATGAGGCTTCGAGGCGCCGGGCAGGAGCTGCAGGAAGCGGACCGCGTCGCAGGCGACGCACGAGGCGAGGGCGGCGACGAACAGCTCCACCGGTGTGGGGCCGTCGTTGTCTCCGCCGGCCCCGACGGGCTGGTCGACGGTGAGTTCGGGGTCACGTACGGACAGGGCGAAGGCTCGGTCGGCGACGTGGATGACCTCGATCCGCCCCGGGCTCGGCAATCGCCCGGTCAGGTCCGGGGCCGGCTGGTCGTGGTGAGCCAGGACAGGGCGCGGGTGATGTCGGCGAGGGTGACGATGCCGATCAGGTGATCGTCGTCGAGGACGAGGGCCCGGCGGTCCCGGCTCGCCTCCAGGCGTGGCAGCAGGTCCACGACCAGGTCGTCGGGGCCTGCCGTGGGCACGTCCGGCAGCGGGCGCATCACGTCGCCGATCGTGGTGGTGGAACGCGCCCGGAAGGGGGTGTGGTTGATGAGGCGGACAGTGACCAGACCGGCTGCCGTGCCGTCCGGGCCGACAGCGGGGAAGGCGGAGTGGCGGTAGTGGCCGAAGGGGCCCTCGGCCAGGAAGGCCGCGAGGGTCGTGGTGGTCGGGACGGTGACCGGGTCGCGGGTCATGACACGGCTTACGGGGATGTCGTCCAGGACACCGCGCAGCTCGGCCTGGCGCTCCTCGCCGGTCGCGGTGGCGATCAGGAACCAGCCGATCAGGGCGGGCCACAGTCCGGACAGGTCACCGACGAGGAACGTCGCCGCGAACCCGGTCACGATCATGAACCAGCCGAGCATGCGGCCCGCGGCTGTGGCCCCGCGGGTGGCTCGCAGCGGATCGCCGGTGCGGTGCCAGATGTACGCGCGCAGGAGGCGTCCGCCGTCCAGCGGGGCCGCGGGTATGGAGTTGAAGACGGCCAGCACGATGTTGATGCCGGCCAGCCAGGCGACCGCCTCGACGACGAGCCCCGAGGCGTGCAGGATGTCCAGCCACACGGCCAGGCCCAGGAACGCCCCGCCCGCGGCGGCACTCGTCAGCGGTCCCACCGCCGCGATGCGCAGTTCCGCGCCGGGCGTACGCGCCTCGCTGTGCAGTCGGGCGACACCGCCGAGCATCCACAGCGTGATGCCGTCGACCTCGACGCCGTTGCGGCGGGCGACGACGGCGTGCGCGAGTTCGTGGGCCAGCAGCGAGGCCAGGAACACGACGGCCGCGAGCAGCGCCAGTGCCCAGTATTCCCAGGTGGAGTGACCGGGGTGGACGTCCGGGAAGCGGCCTTCGGCGAGCATGACGGTCACCAGACCGACGATGACCAGCACGCTCCAGTTGAGGCCGACGCGGACACCGGCGATCCGGCCCAGGGACAACGTCTCCTTCATCGGGCTCACCTACTCGGGGCGCTCGGCCCGGGGGCCCGTGGTCCCGTCCCGCCGGGTGCGGGGCCGAGCGCCTTCCCTCCCTGACGGCCATCGGTGCACGGCGCATCCCCGCTTTGTGCGCCGCACTCTCATCGTCGGACGCGGCAGACGGCGGGGGGTTGGGCCACTCGGCCCTTGTCGGGGGGACGACCGGCTGCCACAGGTCCGGTCATCGGCCGTGTCCGCCGACAGCGGCAGTGGTCATGCCGCCCGGCTGTGGGGCCCGCCCTCCGTCGGCCGGGAGAGGGGTGGCTGGTGAACCAGTCGCGGGCCGGCTGGGCGAGGGTGGGACGGACGCCGGGCTCCTCGAAGAGATGGGTGGCACCGGGGACGACGGCGAGCCGGTGCTCGCAGTGCAACCGGTCGGCGGCGAGCCGGTTGAGGCTGAGCACCCGGGTGTCGCGGCTGCCGACGGCGCGGATGCCGGCGTCCGGCGCCGCGGCCGCCCCGGTGCCGGCCCCGAAGTGGGCCACGGGCAGGGCGGGTTCGCGGTGCAGCCAGCCGGTGGCGGCCTGCAGACGCCGGGCGGGCAGGAGGACGTCGAAGACATTGGTGCGTGTGTGTTCCTCGTCCCCGGTGAGCAGGTCGAGCAGCGGTTGCGGGGGCTGTGCCGGCTGCTGCCGCCGCCGCTGCCGTGCGCGAACGCCGCCGCCGCTGCCGTGCGCGAACGCCACCACCGCTGCCGTGCGCGAACGCCACCACCGCTGCCGTGCGCGAACGCCACCACCGCCCGGGCGGCGTCCGGGAGCACGAGCCAACTACTCCCGAAACGGGATGACTTGCTGCAGGACAAAGCAAGGAGGAGACTGGTTAATGCAAGGTTCCCTGCGTTTGGGGAGGCGAGGGAGATGCTGTTCCCCGACGGCTTCTGGACACTGTTCACTCTGATCGTCCTGGCCGGAATGGCCGCGACGACAGCTGCCGCCGTACTGATCTCGGCGATCACGTCCCGGCACACCGCCACGCACCGTCCGGGAGCCAACGCGACGGCGGAAGTCCCACGGCTTCCGCATCGCTCCCGGGCCGGCTACCCGAAGGCGAGCTGAACCCGGCAACCCGCACGGCCGGAACCGGCTGCCCTGTCCTGCGCTACGTTGGCACGGTGCCGGCCCGCAGCCATCCGCCCGTACGCCGACCAGGCGGCCGCAGCACCCGCGTACGCGCCGCGGTGCTGGCCGCGACGGTGGACGTGCTGCTCGACGGAGGGCTGGAGACCTTCTCCATCGGGGAGGTCGCCCGCCGCGCCGGAGTGCACGAGACCTCGATCTACCGAAGGTGGGGGACCAGGGCCGCCCTGGCCCTCGACGCCGTACTCGACAGGACCGGGACGGAGATCCCGGTCCCGGACACGGGCTCCCTGCGCGGGGACCTGAGCGCGTTGCTGCACGGGGCCGCCGCGTTCGTGCGGACCCCCCTCGGCGCACTGCTGGTGAGGATGGCGCTGCGGGAGGACATGGCCGAGTACGAGGATGCTCGCGAGCAGTTCTGGAATCACCGTTTCGCGGCAGGATCCGCGGTGCTCGCCCGCGCCGAGCAGCGGGGCGAGCTGCACCCCGGCATCGACCACCGCCTCGTGTTCGAAGCGCTCATGGGCCCGCTTCACATGCGGCTGCTGCTGACCCGGGAGCCGCTCGAGGACACCTTTCTGGACGGCGTGGTCGACCTGGTCCTCGACGGCATCGCATCGCACGGCCGGCGCGCCGCGGCCCCCAGCGGCTCAGGGCGTGTCAGCGGGCGGCGATCGGCTGACGCAGGGCGGTCCTGAGCCGCTCGGGCGCCGTACGCCGCGGATCGCCCAGGTAGATCTCGTGATGTTTCCCGGACAGCGCGTAGCCCTGTTCGGCGATGAAGGCGTGCAGGGCCGCGATCGTGGGCCCCTCGGCCGCGTACGGGCCGATGTGCATGACCTGCGCCACGAGCCCTTCGGCGAACGGCTCGAACCGGAGCCGGGGCAGGGCCTCGGCCTTCTTGAGGTGCTTGGGGTCGGCGAGCGCGCGCGTGACGAGGTCGGCCGTGACGGCCGGCGGTTGGGCGATCATCATCGTCCACTGCCAGTCCTGCTTGCGGTCCACGGAGAACTCGGCCATGTCCGGCGTCCACCACAGTCCCTCCAGGGGCATGACCTTGTAGTCGAACCCGGACGGGCCGCGCTTCACCGCGAACTTCAGGGCGTACGACGCCGTGTACAGCGCCTCGACGGCCGCCCGGTAGTCGGGGGACGTGTTGGGGTCACCCGTGCCGTCGATCATCAGGAAGTTCTGCTCGGGAATCTCCGCGAGCACGGGCTTGCCGACTGGCGGCCGGTAGATGTCCTTGAGGTCCTTGAGAAGATCCAGTGCGGGCATGCGGGTCTCCTTGTGGTGACGATCAGTGCTCCGGCGGGTCAACCGGAGCACTGGACTCGGCGGGCGGCCTGGACGGCAGGGCCACGAACGCCAGTACGGCTCCGCCCACGGCGACCGCGGCACCCACGGTCAGCCCGAGGCCCATGCCGCTGACGAACGCAGAGCGGGCCAGGTCCGCGAGCAGGCGGCCCGATGTGCCGCCCACCCGGGCGGCCAGTTCGAGGGCGCCGCCGAGGGAGCCGAGGACGGTGTCCGACAGGCTGTCCGGCAGATCGTACGGGGCCAACGGCGGGCCCATGCGGTCCTGGTAACGAGTCGTCAGCAGGCTGCCGACGACCGCGACACCGAGTGCCCCGCCCAGTTGGACGGAGACACCGTTCGACGCCGAGCCGACACCTGTGTCCCCGGGCGGCAGCGTGCCCATCAGGGAGTCGAGTGCGGCCGGGACGACCAGTCCGGCGCCGAGTCCGAGCAGCAGCATGCCGGCGATCACGTCCCCGTACACCGCGGAGACGTCCGCGCGGGACAGTTGCCACAGCCCGCCCGCGACGACCAGCAGGCCCGTGCCGACGACCACCTTGGTGCCCGCCGCGCGCACCAGCAGGGGCGACAGCGGGGCCACCAGTGCGAGCAGTCCGGCCACCGGCAGGATGCGCGCGCCGGTGGCCAGGGCGCTGTATCCGAGGCTGAACTGCAGGTACTGGGTCAGCACGAACAGGGCGCCGAACAACCCGAACATCGCCAGGGCCACGGAGGACGTGGCGAACGAGAAGCGCCGGTTGTCGAAGAAGCCGAGGTTCAGCATCGGGTGGGAGGTGGTTCGCTCCCACAGCGCGAAGCACGCCAGCACCGCCAGTCCCGCCCCGCCCGCGCCGAGCACGATCCCCGACGTCCAGCCGCGTACCGGTGCCTCGATGATCGACCAGAGGAGCAGCCCCAGGCCCGCGATCGACAGGACCGACCCGAGTGGGTCGGGCCGCAGCGCGGCCGCGTTGCGGGACTCCGGCACCAGCAGCCGCGCGCAGACCAGGCCGGCGAGGGCGAAGGGGATGTTGACCCAGAAGACCGATCCCCACCAGAAGTGCTCCAGCAGCAGCCCGCCCGCCACCGGGCCGATGGCGATGCCGAGCCCGCTGGTGGCCGCCCACACGCCGATCGCCCGGCGCCGTTCGCCGGGGTCGCGGAACACGTCGGTGATGATCGACAGGGTGGCCGGCATCATCATCGCCGCGCCCACACCCATACCGGCGCGCGCCGCGATGAGCATGCCCACGGAGCCGGAGTACGCGGCCCACGCCGACGTGGCCCCGAACACGGCGAGCCCGCTCGTGAAGACGCGCCGCCGGCCGAACCGGTCGGCGCCGCTGCCCGCGACGAGCATCAGCCCGGCGAATGCCAGCGCGTAGGCGTCCACGATCCACTGCAACTGGGTCGTCGTCGCGCCGAGTTCCTTCACGAGGGTGGGCAGCGCGACGTTCAGGATGGTGTTGTCCAGGGTCACGATCAGAAGGGACACGCAGAGCACGGCCAGGGTCACCCAGCGGCCTGCCGCGCGGCGGCCCTCGGGCCCCGCGATCCGCGGTGGCGTGACTCGTGGATGTGGCGTGCTTCGTGGGTTCCTCATGACTCCATGCAGCGCCGCGCGGGTCCCGGCGGACAGGGCCCGAAGGTCCCTGGGGATGGCCGAGTGGCCGCGCACGGGCTTGTGGTGGGCTCGCCCGCGCACCGGCATGCAGCGTGACTGCAGCGCCGTGCGCCCTGGCCTCGTCGTCGGCCAAGGGAGCTGAGAGCCATGCCTCCATCCGTGACCTTGCGCGGTTTGCGTGTTTCCGCCACGCCGACATCTGGCGAAGGTGGCGACCAGGGAGAGCGGAAGCCGGCAGAGCGGTACGGGATGCACGGCGACCGAAGCGCGTCCGGACGGGATGGGGCGCGGCCGAGCGTGCTGAGCAGCACAACGACGAGCCCGCATGGCCCGGTCCAGCCACGGCGGCCCGCAGACCCCGTACGCGACTGAGTTCTCGTTCTCAAGGTGGTCACAGCGCGACATGCGGGGCCGCACCCTCATCGGTGCGGCCCCGCGTTGTCAGTGGTCCCGTTCCGGACCCGCTGTCAGCGGCCCCGTTCCGGACCGTGCCTGCTGCTCACAGTCCTCCGGTGTACTCGAAGATGTAGAGCCCGTGGTCGCGGTCGGAGGCGGCGACGTACTCCTTGCCGCCGGACTCGAAGACCTGGGCGCCCCAGAAGTTGTTGCCGCCTGCGTCGATGTAGTGACCAACCTCGACGATCTCGTCGTCGACGATCTTCGCGACCCGCAGACCGGCCGCGTAGTACGAGAAGTAGAGCAGGTCGCTCCGCTTCTCGGAGGCGGCCACCTCGTGGATGGACAGGTCACCGAATCCGGTCGCGTGGGCCGGGTCGTGCGCCTCGGGAACCGCGTACGTGTCCAACTCGGTGAACTTGCCGCTCTCGTTGCGGTAGAGGTGCGCGTAGCCCCAGCCGTCGAAGTACGAGGAGAAGGTCAGCCGGTCGCCCTTGGTGCCGAGCGGCACGGGCAGTTGCGCCGGACCGGTTCCAGCCATGCAGGCCGCGTCGTCGTAGGGCTGTCCGAAGATGGCGAAGCCCTGGCCGCGCGGAGCGACGCCGAACGTCGGGATGTCGCCCTCGACGCTCATGCCGAGCGTCTGGTCGCAGGCGTCCGTGCCGGTGCGGTTGAAGACGAGCACGGCGTCGTAGCCGCCCGCGGCGATGACGCCTGCGACCTTCTCCGTGAAGGTACACACGCCGCGCTCGACGACGGCGATGTCCACGGCGTTCGGGTCACCGGCGGGAACCGCCGGGTCACCCGGGCAGGCACGGCCCACGAACACGGAGTCGCCCGTGATGGTCTGGCCCTCCTCCAGGCGCTTGGTGTTGCTGCCCTGGCTCGCCGTGAGTGCGGTGTCGTCGGTGAGGTTGCGGGCGCTGAGCGCGTACGGCCCGAAGTCCTCGTCGGCGCCGACGATGTACTTGTTGTCGCCCGTGAACTCCGCCTGGTGGGCGTTGCCTTCGGGCGCCACCCGGAATCCGCTCTCCAGCGCCTCGGGGTCGAGCGCGGCGAAGTCGCTGTCGCCGAGGTAGGCGGCCTTGGTCGGGTCGGTCACGTCGAGGGTGACGTACCCGCCGTCCCAGTAGGAGGCGAGCATGATCTGCCGACCGCCGATCTCCTTGACGACCATGTCGTGCAGGAAGATCTCGCTGAGGTTGGCCGGGGCGTCCTGGACGATCTGCGGGAAGGTTTCGTCGAGGTCGTACTCGGCGATGACCTTGGCCTTCTTGGGGTTGGTGATGTCGACGATGTCGACGTCCGGGCCCTCTTCGTTGTCGACGATCACCGCGTACGCCTTGTCGCCCGCGTCCCAGGCGAAGACGCTGTGGATGTCGTTGGCGTCCTTCTTTCCCTGGCCCATGACCGTGTGGTCGCCGACGCCCTCGGCGAGCGGGGTCGGATGCGCCGGGTCGGTCACGTCGTAGAGGTTCATTCCGCCGAAGCCGGCGTTCTCCTTGCACTTCTCGTTGTTGCTGACCAGCAAATCGCCGTTGAAGTACGGAGTGTCGATGTGCAGGGCCTGGATGCCCTCGCCGGGGTAACTGCCCTCCTTCGCCTGGATGAAGGCGACCTCCTTGGGCGTGGCGGGCTTGCGGATGTCCACCACGTGCACGCCGTTGTACTTGCAGGTGGCGCCGCCCCAGGCGGCGAGGTAGGAATACCCCTTGAAGACGCCGACGTCGGCGATCTTCTCGGGTTCGACGTTCTTCAGGCCGAGTTTGCTGACGAGCCGGACGTTCTCGCTTCCGGCGGGGAGATGGCCCTCGTCACCACCGTGCTGTTGGCTGTGGTGATCGTGTGTGGCCCCGGCGTTGTCGATACCGCCGTCGTCGGCGGAGACACCGTCATGTGCGTGGGCGACACCGGCGAACGCACCGGCGACGAGTCCAACGGCGGCGAGACAGCCCACGATGCGTACGCGGAGCCTCGCTCTGCCCATGGCTCTTCCCATGGCTCTCCTTGGTCTGAGAGTGAAGAAGGCACGGGGGGCAGCCAGGGGAACGTACTCTGTGGAAGCCCTGTGAGGAAAGGGTTGCGGAACCGCTTTGACGTGATCGATCTCGCGTGGGCCGAGGGCGACGGCTGTCGCTGCGGCCGGAGCGGGCGGCGGGGCGGCCGACCACCGAGGAGTCGAGCTGGGTGACTCCCGCGTGCGCCGGGCGGATTGCGTGCGCGAGTTCCTCGGCCGGCAGGTCCTTGAGCAGACAGCCCCTTCCGCCCGCCCGCAGCGCCTGACGACGTCCCCCTCGTCATCAAATGTCACGGTCGCTTCATGAGCGGGAACGTCGGTGCCGCCGCCCACCCGTCGCTGCCTGCCAAGGGCGCCTACATCGACGACTCGATCAAGGTCACGTACGGCAGCAGTCGATGAGCGACGCCACCAACAGGTGACACCTGAGCGCCCGTTCGACGAACGGCACCTCACGGACCCGGAAGGCGGGCAACCCGCCGTCCGCCATGGCGTTCCTCCTGGCGGCGGGGCTGTACCGGCTGTCGGGAAGCGTCGGGTGCGGCTTGCGGTCATGGAGGGGCTGTTCGGCCCATATTCCACGCCGGTACCGGGTCCTATCTTTTCGGCCAGTCGAACACACAGGAAACCCACAGGGAGGTGGGGGATGAGCTTCACGAACCGCGAGGTGTGGGGGCTGATCCACGGCATGGTCCTGGGGGTGGTGTTCCTGCTGGCGTTCGCCGGCGGGCTGGCCGACCTCTACGGGCTACGGGCGGCGCTGGTCACCGGCACCGGGATCGTCGAGCGGATGCGCCGGCTGAAGGTCGGCGTGACGGCGATGGCGGTGGCCGCCTGGGGAACGGTGATCACCGGTACCTGGGTCGTCTACCCGTGGTACCGGGAGAAGACCCCGGGCAGCCCCAAGTCGCAGCTGCTGGCCGATCCGGGCACCGCGGACTGGCACGACTTCGGCATGGAGTGGAAGGAACACATCGCCTGGATCAGTCCGATCCTGGCCACCGTGGTCGCCTTCATCGTCCTCTATTACGGCAACACGCTCATCCGTCATGAGCGGGTACGGCGCACCACCCTGTTGCTGTTCGTGCTCGCCTTCGCCTTCGCCGCGATCGCCGGGGCGTTCGGCGCCTTCATCACCAAGGTCGCACCGGTCGAGTAGACGGAGAGGGAGTGAGCGACATGACCCAGCACGAGGAACACGCGTCGCACGTCGACGAGGGGCACGGTCCGGGCCCCACGGCGGAGAACACCCCGGTGGACGGCGACCGGCCGGAAGGGGCGATCTCGGCCGCGATCATCGCAGCCGGCGCGGGTGCGGCGGCTCTGGGGCTGTTCACGACGCTGGCGGAGGCCAGCAAGGACGTGGCGGACTGGTTGCAGTGGAGCGAGCGGGTCGGCCCGCTGTCGGGCAAGACCGTCATGGCAGTGGTCGTCTGGCTGGTGTCCTGGGCGGTGCTCCACCTCGCCCTCAGGAACAAGGAACACGAGACCGGGCGTGCTCTGACGGTGGCGCTGGTGCTGCTCGGGCTCGGCGTCCTGGGCACCTTCCCGACGTTCTTCCAGCTGTTCGCACCCGAGTAGGCGGGCCGACGACCCCCGGCAGCATGCAAAGGAGCTGTACCGCCGAGCCAAATATCGGGTGACGATATCGTCTACCGATATGATGGGGGGCCGCGAGCTTCGGGGAGGCGTGATGGAACCGGACGGCGGCGGCTTCGTCTTCGACGGGGTCGTGGTGGAGCGCGGTGGCGTGCGCGCCCTGGACGGGTTCTCGGCGGAGATCCCCGGACAGGGCGTGACCGCGGTGTTCGGGCCGTCCGGGTCCGGCAAGTCCACGCTGCTGAGGCTGTGCAACCGCCTGGAGGTACCGGCAGAGGGCCGGGTGTCGTTCCGGGGAGACGACCTCGCCGGCCTCGATCCGCTGCGGCTGCGCAGACGGGTGGGCATGGTCTTCCAGCGGCCCACGCCGTTCCCCGGCAGCGTCGAGGACAACCTGCGCGCCGCCGTGCCGGACGCGGATGGGGCCGGGATGGAGAAGGCCCTGGCCGGTGCCGCGCTGGACGGCTCGTGGCTGGGGCGGGACGTGACCGAGCTGTCCGGCGGCGAGGCCCAGCGGGTGTGCATGGCCCGCACGCTCATCACGCAGCCGGAGGCGCTGCTGCTGGACGAGCCCACCTCCGCGTTGGACGCGTCCGCCACCGACGCGCTCGAACAGGCCGTACGCCGTCTCGTGGAGGGCGGCCTGACCGCGCTGTGGGTCACCCACGACATGGCCCAGGTACGGCGGATCGCGGACCGGGTCCTGCACATCGAGCACGGCCGGTGCGTCGGCATCGAACCGGTCGCCCGCCCGTCGCGGGTGGAGGAGGTGACGCCGTGAACGACATGGTGAGCATGGGCGGTCTCGCCGTCTCGCTCGCGCTCGTGGCGGTCGCGGCGATGGTCTCGCTGTGGCAACGGCTGGGCCTGGAGCGGCAGGTGGTCTGGGCCGCGGCTCGGGCCCTGGTCCAACTCCTGCTGGTGGGCGCGGCGTTGGCGCTGCTGGTCGAGCCCGGTCGGTCGCTGTGGTGGTCCGTGCTGTGGGTGGTCGCCGTGGTTGCCTACGCCGGTGACGTCGCCCGGCGGCGGGCTGCCGAGGTGCCGCGGATCGCGCCGCTGGTCGTCGCCGCGTTCGCGGCCGCCGCGGCCATCACCCTCGGCGTGGTGTTCGGGCTCGGAGTGCTGCCCCTCGAAGCACGCACCCTGGTTCCGGTGGCCGGGATGATGGTCGGCAACTCCATGACCGCCACCGTGCTCGCAGCCCGCCGCCTGGTGGAGGAGCTGCGCGACAAGCGGGACGAGGTCGAGGCCCGGCTCGCTCTCGGGCAGCCGTCCCGGCAGGCGGCCACTCCCTATGTACGGGCCGCGCTTCGCTCGGCGCTCTCCCCGCAGATCGAGACGACCAAGGCCACCGGTCTGGTCTTCCTCCCGGGCGCGATGACCGGCCTGATCCTCGCTGGTGTCTCTCCCGTCCAGGCCGTGCTGGTGCAGGCCGTGGTGATGTTCCTCGTCCTCGCCTCGGTGGCTACGACCACGGTGGTGGTGGCCCTCGGCCTGGTCCACCGCCTGTTCACCGCCGACCACCGGCTGCTGCCGCTGCCCCGCCCGGCGGACTCGACGTCCTGACCTTGAGGAAGACCGGCGGGCGCAGCAGGGACCATCCCCCGTTCCTGATGGTGATCGGAGGGGGCCCGAGGCTCGACCGGATCCGGTCGAATGCCGGGGTGCAGGCGTCATTCAACGGCGCCGGCCCCACGGTGATCGGTGCGATCGCCGGGGCGGCGATCCAGCTGGTGCCGGCCCTGGAGAACGGGTGGCAGTGCGCTGTACTGGCCGCCGCCGCTGTGTGGCCGCCGGCCGGGGCGTTATCCGCGCGCTGCTCGACGCCGGAGCGCTGGGGATCGTAACCTCGCCGGCCATATGGCCGTCCTCCTGCTCACTCAGAGGCAGTCCACCGGCCGATCCGGCCGATCCGGCCGGGCCGTATCGGGGCGGCCACTGTGGGAGCGGCACATGAGAATCGGCCGAGACCGGGCCGGACGGTCATCGGCTCGGCCTCGGACGCGGCGCGATCGGCAGGGCGGGTCTGCGATCGCACACAGGACTGCCGGGCGAGTCAGGTCTCGGCGCTCTGTGCACGCCGGGTGAAGTCCCCTGCGGTCCGGCAGCGCTCTGAGGGAGCGCGGAGCCGTGTCCAGCGGGGCCGTATCCGTCTGCGGTTCCGCCGCCTGCGGGCGCCACCGGCCACGACGGAGCCGCGGACGAACGACGGCACAGCACGGCACTTACGCGGAGCGCTCAGTCACCGAGGACCTCGCGGGCCAGCTCGGCCAGTGCCCTGCGGTCCTCGGCCAGCGCCTTCCTTCCGGCCTCGGTCGCCCGGTACACCCGGCGGGCGCGCCCGCCGACCACCCGTTGCTCGGAGACCAGCAGCCCGTCCGCCTCCAGCCGGTGCAGCGTCGGATACAGCGTGCCGGGGCTGATGTTGTAGCCGTGCTCGGCCAGCTCCTCGGTCATCCACGCACCGTGGATCTCCCCCTCGGCCGCGTGGTGCAGGATGTGCAGCCGCACCGCGCCCCGCTGGAACTCCCGCACTCCGCCCACCTCCGGACCGCCGTCCCCGGCAGTGACGAAACCGATATCGGACCTCGATTCTATGCCGGAGCCGGTTGTTCATCTCCAAGCTCTCCGCCTCTCCGCGGGGCAGTGGATATCGCGCTTCGACATCGGATACCGAATATCTGGGCGGAATTGGTCATATCTGGGAGCGAATTCGTCAGGACAACGGGCAAGGGCTCCGTGGCCACCGCTCTGCTCTGGCCGGCCGTTGCTGCGGTTCGGCCCTCCGTGGCGGTCCGTCGCGGGAGGATCCGGACCCTGCTGGAACAGGCCCACGAGGGGCTGGAACCACACACGGACACCGCCCCGAAACACGGCCGGCCAGACGGTCGTCCGGTGCGGCAGCGCAGCCGGCTTCAGCGCGCCGCCGACCATGGCGATCAGCCCGGCCCTGGTTCGGAAGATCACAAAATGCCGGGTCCACGCTGCAGACTCTGATCTGCCGGTCGTTGCGAGACCCTGCGGCCCCGCGACGTGGGGCCGGCTGAGCGCCCGCGAGGACGCACCCCGGGGCTGCACCGTGAGGTGGGGCTGGAGTCGTTGTGGTGACCGCGCGGGGTTGCGGTTGCTTTCTTACCTTCCCCTAGGAATTCCTGGGGCGTTGGTCTTACCGAGTGTCGGCCAGTCTCCTGGTAGCCCCAAACGCACGGGGTGAAAGCGGATGAACAGTCCTCAACACTCAAGGAGTTCACATGCGCAAGATGATGATCGCGGCCGTGGCGGGCGGGGCAGTTCTGGCCGGCGGGTTCGCGGCCGCCGCCAATGCCAGCAACCCTCCGGCGCCCAAGGCGCCGGTCCAGCAGGCTGTCAACGACGAGTGCGGGAAGGTGGGCGAGACCGGCGTCCAGGGCTTGAGCGGCACCGCTGCAGGTGGTCACGGCAAGGCAACTGACGAACTGAAGCGCGCGGATGGGAAGAAGAGCGACACCTGCATCGGCGACGGTGGGGTCGGTGGGTCTGTGAAGGGCAGTGGTGGGCTCGGTGGGTCCGGCCACTGACTCAGTCGGCAGACCGAGAAGGTCGACACGATTGCGAGAACCTGCGTGCGGCGAGGCCGCAGGCTGGTCGTGATCGTCACCGGTGTTGCGGCGCTGTCCGGGGCGGCCGTGCGGGTCGCCCCGGGAGCGTCAGCGCAGTCCCCCCGGGTGCCCTGCCCCGATCGCTTGACCGTTACCGGAACCGGAACCGGAACCGGAACCGGAACCGAAAGCGGACCGGGCCGGGCCGGGCCGGGTGTCAGGGTCCGGTCGGCGCCCGCAACTTCCTCTGCGGAAGAGTCACGATGCCGCGCGGCCGGGTCCGTTCGCGGCTCCGCTTATGCTGCAACTCCCTGTACTGCGAGAGGTATCACCTGAACGGTATGTCGCAACGGATTCTGTATGCCGAGGACGACCGCGCTACGCGCGAGTCGGTCACGCGTGTCCTCGAACTGGAGGGCTACGAGGTCACGGCGGTCGCAGACGGCGAGGCGGCGTTCGGGGCCATCGAAGCTCAGGCACCCGACCTGGTCGTGCTCGACGTCATGATGCCGCGTGTCGGCGGGCTCACCGTCTGTCGGCGGATGCGGGCGCGTAACGACCGGACACCTATCTTGATCCTTACCGCCCGTATGGATGTGTCGGATCGTGTCTCCGGTCTGGACGCCGGTGCGGACGACTATCTGCCCAAGCCCTTCCACCTGGACGAACTGCTGGCGCGGGTCCGTGCGCTGCTGCGCCGAGCCAGCTACGACGAGCCGGAGCGCGAGTTGCGCGTGGCGGATCTGCGCGTGGATGAGGCGGCGAGGCGGGCCTGGCGGGGAGAGCGCGAACTGGCGCTGAGCAAGACCGAGTTCGACCTGCTTCAGTTACTGGTCCACAAAACCGGTGTGGTGCTCAGCCGTTCGACCATCTACAGCCGGATATGGGATTACGACTTCGGCCCCAATTCGAAGGCTCTCGCGGTCTACGTCGGGTACCTCCGGCGCAAGCTCGAAGCCGACGGAATGCCCCGCCTCATCCACACCGTTCGGGGCGTCGGCTACACCTTGCGGGAACCGTGAACCTGCGCGCGCGCCTCGCTCTCGCTCTCGCCACGCTCGTCGCCCTCGCCGTTGTGGCGGCCAGTTGGGTCAACTACGCGGTCACCGAGCGGCGCCTCTACGAGGCGGTCGACACCGGCCTGAAGGGCTTCGCGGCAGCGGTCACGTCCGGCGCCACCGACAGCGCGATCTGCCCCGGCGGCCAGTCCGAGGATGCCGGCGGGGTCGGCATCGCCAGCCTGCCACCCGTCGTCGGTGTGCCCGACATCGTGGAGTGCGTCCATCCGGACGGACAGGTCACCTCGTTGTTCGGCACCGAGGGCGTCCGGCTGAGACAGCCTGCCGCGGGTGTGGACGCCGGCGGCGGATTGCGGGGTCCCTGGACCGAGACCGCGGGCGGGCATGACTACCGCGTCATGGTGATCAAACTCGACGGGTCGGAACTGCGGATCGCCCGGAGCCTGGCCGAGACGCACAGCGTGCTCGCCTCGGTGCGGGCTCGCTCGGCGACGGCCGGTCTTGCGATCACCGTGCTGGCGGCGGGGGCGGGCGTGCTCATCGCCCGTTGGACCAGTGGACCGGTGACACGGCTCACCTCCACGGCCGAGGTGATCGCGACAACAGGTGACCTGGGCATCGACGTGCCGACCGGCCGCCGAGACGAGGTCGGCCGACTGGCGCGCGCCTTCGCGGAGATGCTCGGTGCCCTCACCCGCTCCCGTGAGCAGCAGCAACAACTCGTCCAGAACGCCGGCCATGAGCTACGGACACCGCTGACCAGCGTTCGCGCCAACGTGGACACGCTGCGACGCTACCCCGAGCTCAACGAAGGTCTGCGTGATCGCGTCCTGAGCGACCTCGACAGCGAGGTGACGGAGCTGTCCGCCCTCGTCGACGAGCTCGTCGCCCTCGCTGTCGAGCAGTACGAGGATGAGGACGAGCAGCACGTCGACCTGGCCGCCCTCGTCGAACGCGCGGCCGAGCGGGCCCGGCGCCGCAGCGACCGGCGCATCGTCGTCGATGCCACCCCGGCCAGGGTCGTGGCCAAGCCGGGGCAACTGCTGCGCGCCGTCGGCAACCTCCTTGACAACGCCGTCAAGTTCACCCCCCGCGGCACATCGATCGAGGTCACTGTCCGCCCTGGCCGGATCGACGTACGCGATCACGGGCCGGGCATCGACCCGGCGGATCTTCCGCATGTCTTCGACCGCTTCTATCGCGCCGTCGACGCCCGCGCGGTGACCGGCTCCGGGCTCGGCCTCGCCATCGCGCAGCAGATCGTCCACCAGTGCGGCGGTACCGTGCGTGCCGCGAACCACCCTGACGGCGGCGCGCTCTTCACCCTCCAATTGGCGGCTGCACCTCGCACCGAACCGCCGGACTGACTGCACACATCCCGACTACCCCCGCGTCTCCTTCGCCAAGGTCGCCGAGTACCACATGCGAGGCGCCGTCCACTTCCGCGCGGTCATCCGCCTCGACGGCCCGGACGGCGGCGACACCCCACCCCCGGCCTGGGCCTGCGCGAGGGAGGTTTCCTCGGCCGCACCCATCGAGCCTACGATCCGCCCTAGCCGTATCTCTTCCGACTCTTCCCGGACAAGAAGGCGATCTTCGTCACCGCTCTGGTGCGGAGCATGGAAGACACCCGCCTGGCTTTCGAGAGGGCGGCCGACGAGGTGGAGGGCGGGGTGGAGGACGGCGCGCAGGCCCTCCAGGCAATGGCGAACGCTTACGCGCAGCTGATCTCGACGCGCCCCGAAACGCTCCTGATGCAGATGCAGGGACACGCCACCGTGGCGGCCGCCGAGGCGCAGGGCGATGACCTGATCGGCGAGGTCGTCCGGGCCGGCTGGATGAGGATCTGGGAAACCGTGCACCTGCCGCTGGGCGCCGATGCCGACAAGACGGCAAGCTTCTTCGCTTGCGGCATGCTCGCCAACACGCTTGCGGCCATCTGGCTCCCCCGAGTGCCGGGAAGTGAAGGAGTTCTCCGGGCGGGCGATGCGTCAGCGCACGCCTGCCGCGTCGAGCAGGGTGGTCACCGTGGGTGCGACGAGCCCCGTCAGTTTGTCGGCTCCGATTCCCGCGCGGGCGGTGGCGCCGTCGAAGACCAGGCTGAGCTGCCGGGCCAGCAGATCGGGATCACCCGCCCCGCCCTGCTCGGCCTCGGCGCGGAAGAAGGCCGTCAGATTCGCCTTGACCTGATGGGCCACCCGGCTCGCGGGGTGACTCTGATCCTTGAGCTCGATCTGCACGGCCAGGTACCGGCAGCCTCGGAACTCGGGCGCCCGTGCCTGAGATTGCACCTGCTCGAAGACGTGCATGATCCGCTCGCGGGGTGACCGGCCGTCGTCCGTCGCAGGCAGGAGAGTTGCCACGTAGGCGGAGGCGCGCTCCTTCAGGCTTACTGCCAGGAGTTCGTCCTTGCTCTCGAACAGCTGGTACATGGAGCGCTTCGAAACCCCCGCCGCCTTGCACAGCGCCTCGACGCCGATGCTGACACCGTCTCGGTAGGTGAGCGTGGCCGCCGCCTCCAGCAGTCGCTCCCTGGGGCTTGGTTTCACTTCGGTGGTCATACCGCGAGGTTAACCCGAAGCGGACGAAATGAAAACCGATCGGTTTCCCGGCGGCCTGGGGGAAAGACCGTCGCCGAGTCATGACGGTGTGCGCGCCTGTCGTCCCCGGCAGGGCGACGCACGCCGGGGTCACTCCGAGTAACGGCCCGTTCTGGGTGACCTGCCGCCACGCCGGGACGGCGGTCTTCTCGGGCTTCGTCTCCGCCGGGATGCGGTGCGGTCCCTTGCGGTCTTCCCGCCCCAGTACGCCGAAGCTGAACAGTCCGGCCGCCACGAGGCCGGCCGCCGTCATCACCCAGCCTCGGGCGGACGGCGTCGTTGCGGGCCGGCGGCTCTCGGAACGTTCATCAACATCTAGGAGCGCTTTACCGGGGGCCGCCAGCCGCCGGTGACTTCCTTGACGGGTTTGTGGGGGAAGCGCCGCTGGGCGTATTCCTGCGCGTGTGAGCCTGGTAGGACGTAGAGAGGTTCCTTCTTGTCCTGGAGCGGTCGCAGGACGGTGTCCATGAAGGTCTTGCGGTCGTCCAGGTAGGGACCCAGGACGTCTTCGCCGCCGGGGCAGACGGCAAGGCAGTAGCCGGACTTGTAGCCGGGAGGGTAGGCCAGGCTCTGCCACAGCGACGCGTTCTCGGAATCGGTGACCCGGGAACGGTAGTCGGCGGCGTCCTCGCTGTCGGCCACGGTCTGCGCCCAGTCGGTGAACCCGCTCATGAACTCGCGGTAGTTGTGCGTGGTGCAGGCCAGCGCGTCGAAGGCGCCGTCCTTGGCGATGGCGCCGACCGGGCAGGCGGCGACGCACAACTTGCAGTCGATGCAGGGGTTGTAGTCCAGCGCCTGCCCGTACGCGCTCACCTCCGCGTCCACCAGGACGGTCACGAGCAGGATGAAGCTGCCGAACTTCGGGTGGATGACGTTGCGGTGCAGGCCCATCACGCCGAGCCCCGCGGCCACCGCGACCGTCTTGTGCGCCACCACCCAGATCCGCTCGCTGGGGAAGCGGTCCATCTCCTGGGGGAAGCCGACGGAGGGATTGAGTGCGCGGTGGCCGGCGTCCTGCAGGGCCTGGGTGACGCTGCGGGCGGCGTGGTTGGCCTGCTCGTCGGCCTGGTGGAATTCCTGGTTGGCCACGCTGCGGGCGGGGGAGCGGCAGCTGTCGCGGTTCATCCGGACCGCCATCGCGATCAGGGTGCGGGTACCGGGCAGCGCGGACTGCACGGACTCGCGCTCGCCGGCCAGGTCGGGGTGGTCCAGGCTGACCGCGGCCGCGTCGTCCGCACCGGCCGCCAGACACAGCTCGCGCAGCCAGGCCGCGTCGATCGGGGCCGGCGGGCTCGTTACGTCGCCCGCCGCGCGCCGGGCCAGCACGGCCTGCACCGACGGGTGCGCAGCCAGCTTCGCCGGAAGCCTGGGATTCGCCGACTGCCCCTCGACGTCGCGCGCGGTAGTCATCCAATGCTCCTCGTGAGTCTGGTGGCGAGACTCGCCCAACGGCGAGAAACCGATCAGTTTCACCACCGTAAACCGATCGGTTTTCGCTTGCAAGGCCAAGGGTGGGTCCGCCCCCTCGACCCGCACCTCGCCGCCCGGCGAAAGGGGTCGGCTGTGCACTTGCCGCCGTCACGGAGCTGGCGGCGACTTGCGGGAACGGTCTCGCACTGTTCCGCGAGCCCGCCGGGTCACGGTAGGAAACCGATCGGGGTGCGCCGGAAGCCGATCGGTGTGCGCCGAGGGCGTCGCATGGACGGTGCACGAACACCTGACTGGCGCTTCGGCGACCCCCTGCCCCGGTCCTCCGATTCCACCTCACGCCCGACGCCGTCCCGGAGTGGCTCTACGGCGCGGTTGGGAAGCTCGGCCTCAAGCACCAACCCGGCCTGGTCCCTGCCCGGCTTGCGCCTGGAAACCGATCGGTTTACTGTGGTGGAAACCGATCGGTTTCTCATTTTGTGGAGAGAGTCATGACCGCATTGAAGGGCGCGAACGTCTTCGTCACCGGCGGCAGCCGAGGCATAGGCAAGGCGCTGGTGGAGGAGCTGTACGCGCGCGGTGCCGGCAAGGTCTACGCCACGGCCCGCGACCCGCGCGGCGTGACGCACCCCGACGCCGTCCCGGTCGCGCTGGAGGTCACCGACCCGGCCTCCGTGGCGGCCGCCGCAGCGCAGGCGGGAGACGTCACCGTACTGATCAACAACGCCGGCGCCGCGGTCGGCGCGTCCTTCCTCGACTCCCCGGTCGACGACGTACGCCGGGAGTTCGAGACCAACTTCT
Source organism: Streptomyces sp. HUAS ZL42 (assembly GCF_040782645.1). Lineage (GTDB taxonomy): Bacteria > Actinomycetota > Actinomycetes > Streptomycetales > Streptomycetaceae > Streptomyces. The sequence goes on along the minus strand of NZ_CP160403.1, from coordinate 4,684,672 downwards.
ACGGCCCGCTGCTGGTCACCCGGGCCTTCGTACCGGTCATCGAGCGCAACGGCGGCGGCCACCTCCTCAACGTGCACTCCGTGCTCTCCTGGCTGGCACTGGGCGGCTCCTACAGCGCCTCCAAGGCCGCCCTGTGGTCGCAGACCAACTCCCTGCGCCTGGAGCTGCAGCCGCGCGGCATCGCTGTCACCGGACTGCACGTGGGGTACGTGGACACGGACCTGGCGGCGGACGTCGACGCACCCAAGTCCGACCCCCGTGACGTCGCCGCACTCGCCCTCGACGGAGTCGAGACGGGCGCGTACGAGGTGCTTGCCGACGACATCTCGCGGCAGGTCAAGGCGGGCCTGGCCGGCGACCTGGCTGGGCTGTACGCCCAGCTGGCCAAGTAACCACTGCACACCCAGGGAGTCGGCGAGATGCCCAGCCACGAGTCACGTCCCACGATCCACATTCCGGGGACCACCAGCCACACCATCGCCCAGCGCGCGGGACTTGACGGCCGCGAGGGAACGCTGCGCTACCTCAAGGCGGGCACCGGTGCCCCCCTGGTCCTGCTGCACACCGTGCGCACGCAGGCCGAGCATTTCCGCCACCTCATACCGTTGATCGCGGACCACTACACCGTGTACGCCCTCGACCTGCCGGGGATGGGCTACTCCGAGATCGTGCCCGGCGCCTCGTACGACGAACCGGCCATGCGCGCAGGCGTCAAGCGGCTCCTCACCGAACTCGACCTCCATGACGTGACGTTGGCCGGGGAATCCATGGGGGCGGTGCTCGCCCTGACCACCGCAGCCGATATCCCGGAGCGGGTACGACGCGTCGTCGCGGTCAACACCTACGACTTCCGCGGCGGAATCGCCCGCTCCGGTCTCCTCGCCCGTGTGGTGGTCACCGGTGTCCTCACGCCCGGAGTGGGCCCGGTGATCGCCGGGGTGGAGCCCAAGCCCGCCCTCCGCAAGATCCTGCAGGGCGGCCTCGGCGACAAGAGCGCACTGCGGGCGGACTACGTGGACGAGCTCCTCCGGGTGGGCGGCCGCCCCGGCTACCCGACCGTCGCCCGGGCCGTGTACCAGTCCCTGCCCAGCCTCATCGCCGCCCGCTCGCGCTACCCCGAGGTCAAGGCGCCCGTCCACCTCGTCTACGGGGAGAAGGACTGGTCCCGGCCCTCTGACCGGGAAGCCAACAAGCGGCTGCTGCCGGCCTCCGAGTTCACACAGGTCCCCAAGGCAGGCCACTTCATCGCCCTGGAACGGCCCGACGTGCTGGCCGACCTGTTGAACCCGGTGGCCTGACCCGCCGGGACCACTGACCTGAGGAGCAGCGCATGGCGGAGATCCAGATCGAGGTCGACGCTCCGGCGCAGATGCCTGATGGCACGGAACTGCGCGCGGATGTCTACGGGCCCCGGTGCTGTGTGTCGGTGAACCCGTCGCGGACCGCGGCGATCGACGCCCGCATGCTGTCGATGCCCGAGGCGGCCTCGGGATCGGCAGCGGGGTTGTGGTCGATCACATCTGGGGCGAACATCTTGTCCGCCCCGGCGAGGTTGCCAGTGTCGTAGAGCTCCGGCTCGCGCGCAGCCACCCGCAACGCGGTGCTCGTGGCCGAGCGCACCATCTCGCTTGCGGTGTTGGCCGTACTGATCGCGGCCATGAGGTCGTTCTGGTGTGGTGTGGGCTGCAAGACGCCCACGGCAGCGGCAACAAGGACCGGATCAGCTTCGACCTGACCGCGATCCCGGACGGCATCGATCGGATCGTGGTGGCCGCGAGCCGGTACGACGGAGCCCACTTCGGGGAACTGCACGATCTGCAGCGGACGTTGGTCGACGGCTCCGGCGAGAGCCTGCTCCGATTCACGATCGATGATGCCGGTCCGGTGAGCGCTGGTTCGAACGGGTATCCGGCGCTGACGCATCACAGTGGGAGGCAGGGCAGGCCGGCGACCGGGCACAGCGCGCCGAGGACGTCCCGCAGGCGGACGCGGTCCGTGTAGGCGGGGCTGTCGCGGTGCACGACGAGTTCGGCCCGGGTGACCGAGCCGATGCGCTCGTCGTCCCCGTCGCACAGGAGCAGGTGCTCCACATCGGCACCGGCCATGACGGACAGGGCGACCTCGACCGTCATGTCCTCACCGACCCGCAGCTCGGTCGTGTCCGGGTGGCCGGCCCGGGTCGTGTGGTCGGGAGCGGTCGGGCTTCGCTGCGTCTGAACCGGTGTCACGGTCGCCTCCTGCAGTACGGGCGGATGTTCTGGTCGAGATGGCTCCGGACAGGTCGCCGCATCGACGGCGGACCACCGATACGTCACGCGGCGCGGCGCCGCCCCGCGGACCGGCCCCGAGCGGTGCGCCCTCGACGGCTCCGGGTCGCGGCCGCCTTGCGGGGCGGCTCCGCGGTCGGCGCGGCGATGACGACCGGGACACCGGACGGGGCCTTGGCGCCCGTGATGCGGCTCAGCTCCGCCTCGCCCGAACGGACGGCGGTGATCGTCGGATTGATGCCGGCCGTGGCCATCAGCCGGGCCACGTCGCGGCGTTGGCCGGGGGTCACGAGGGTGACGACGCTGCCGGACGCGCCGGCGCGGGCCGTACGGCCACCGCGGTGCAGGTAGTCCTTGTGGTCGCCGGGCGGATCCACGTTGACGACCAGGTCGAGATCGTCGACGTGGATGCCGCGCGCCGCGACATTGGTCGCCACCAGCACCGTCACCTGCCCGCTCTTGAACTGAGCGAGAGTCCGGGTGCGCTGCGGCTGGGACCTGCCGCCGTGCAGTGCTGCGGCAGGGACGCCACTGCTGAGGAGGTGCTTGGTCAGCCGGTCCACCGCGTGCTTGGTGTCCAGGAACATGATCACCCGGCCGTCCCGTGCCGCGATCTCGGTGGTCGTGCGGTACTTGTCCGCCTCGTGTACATGGAGGACGTGATGCTCCATCGTGATGACGGCACCCGCCGACGGGTCGACGGAGTGAACAACCGGGTCGCTCAGGTAGCGGCGGACGAGCAGGTCGACGTTGCGGTCCAGGGTGGCCGAGAAGAGCATCCGCTGGCCGCCGGGCCGCACCTGGTCCAGCAGTGCGGTTACCTGGGGCATGAACCCCATGTCGGTCATCTGGTCCGCCTCGTCCAGGACGGTGATGGCGACGTCGCGCAATCGGCAGTCACCTCGGTCGATGAGGTCCTTGAGCCGCCCCGGCGTTGCCACGACGATCTCTGCCCCGTTCCGCAGCGCATGCGCCTGCCTGCCGATCGACATCCCGCCGACCACGGCGGCCAGCCGCAGCTGTACGGCGCGGGCGTACGGCGTGAGTGCGTCGGTGACCTGCTGGGCGAGTTCGCGGGTGGGTACCAGGACGAGGGCCAGCGGCTGCTGCGGTTCGGCGCGCCGGCCCGTCGTACGGGCCAGCAGCGGGAGGCCGAAGGCGAGGGTCTTGCCGGAACCGGTACGGCCACGGCCGAGTACGTCGCGGCCGGCCAGGGAGTTCGGCAGGGTGGCCCCCTGGATCGGGAAGGGCACGGTCACGCCCTCGTGGCCGAGTACGGCCAGCAGTGGTGCCGGCATGGCGAGTTCGGCGAACGACCCTACGGCGGGCAACGCGGGCTCGATCGTGTTCGGTGGCGTGAACTCGGCGCCGGGCGTGGTGGATCGGCCACCGTGGCCCTTGGGCTTGGGCTCGGGCTTGGACTTGAGCCGGTGCCGCGTGCCGGAGCTGCCTGCGGCGGAGCCCTCGGAGCGTTCATAGGTGCGGGTGGTGCGTGAACTGCGTGACGGGCGTGCTCGGTTCATGCGGGACCTTCCTCGATGCAGGCGCGTATCAAGGAATTCCCGCAGCACGATGAACGGCGCTGAGAATCGCGAGAACGGGCCGAAGACAACAGGGGTGAATCCCCCTGGAAATGCTGCGAGCCGGGGCCCGCACCCCAAGGTGCGGGCCCCAGCTGCGAAATATGCGTCGGAGCCGGTGTCAGGCCGGAACGATGTTCTCGGCGGTGGGGCCCTTCTGGCCCTGGGCGACGTCGAATGACACCTTCTGGCCTTCCTGCAGCTCGCGGAAGCCCTGGGTGGCGATGTTCGAGTAGTGGGCGAAGACGTCGGCGCCGCCGCCGTCCTGCGCGATGAAGCCGAAGCCCTTTTCGGCGTTGAACCACTTCACAGTGCCGGTAGCCATGTCATTTCTCCTTCGGAAACGGTGCTCGGAGTCCGCCTGGTGCGGACTCCGTGTCGCCGTGATGATCAACCCGTCGGAAAACGAACCCTTTTGGCAACCACAACTGCAACCCGTCTCGACAGTAGCACGGCGTGCTCGATCACGAGCCGGGAGCATTTTCCGCACGCTTCTTGTTCGGCACGCTTTTACCGTCATGCGGCGGCCGGCAGCGGGACGACCGTGTCGGCGGGCTCCCCGGACCGTCGACCAGGAGCACCCAACCTCCCGCGGTGTCGCAGTCCAGTGTGATCAGTGCGCTTCGTCGGCGGATCCGGCCGGCTCCACGGTGATCACGCGGCCGGGTGCCATGACCGTGGGCGGTGCGTCGGGCCATTGGGCGGCGTCCACGGTGACGCGCACGGCCGTGTCCCACCCCAGCTGCAACGAGGCGAAGAACGAGGGCAGTTCCAGCGCGTCGCAGCGAGGCGACCAGGCTCCGTCCGGCGGGCCGTGACCGACGCCCTGGGTGAGGACCAGGCGGGGCAAGGGCATACGTGGTGTGCGCGGACGCGGCCTCGGCCGGGGAGCGGTTGGGTTCCGTGAGATCGGCACCATCACGGGGACCTTGGCCAAATACGTGCGGGCCGCGTCCAAGGCATCCTGCGTGCTTGCCGGCCGTGAATCCCGGTCCGGATACCAGAAACGGTCTGCTTGTTGCTCATTCGGGTGCACACCTTGTGCAGGTTTCGGCCATCTTGCCCAGGATTGATCTCGAGATGTGTTCCCTCATGAAGGTGAAAGACCATGCCGACGTATGTCACGTTGCTGAACTGGACCGATCAAGGGATCAGAAACTACAAGGACACCGCAAAGCGCGCCGAGGCCTTCACCGCAGCGGCACAGAAGCTCGGGGCGAAGCTCCTGAACCTGTACTGGACCGTCGGTTCGTACGACCTCGTGGCCGTTGTCGAGGCACCCGACGACGAAACCGCCACCGCGGCGCTTCTGCAGCTCGGCGGGGTGGGCAACGTCCGCACCACGACCCTGCGGGCCTTTGGCCGAGAAGAGATGGATCGCATCATCGCCAAGGCCGCTGGTTGAGGCATGTCAGACCTTGGTTCCAAAGGGCCCCAGACCTTGATAGGTCCGGGGCCCTTTCCCTGGTGCCCCGACAGGATTCGAACCTGCGAGACCCGCTTCAGGAGTTCGATCAGACCTCTGCGGACTCGGTGTCTTGCTGCCGCGCGTCGTACGTCGGTTTCCAGCAGGTACGCCGCTGTCCGCGGTCGTTGATGTCAACGATGGACGTCAGGCGTTGGTTCGAGGGCCGTGGCCAATGCGTGCTCGCTGCCCTTCACGGCACCTGCCTGCCGCTCCTGTGCCCCAGCCTGCGAGAGTGGTCCCGTGCTGCTGGATCCTGAGAACACTCTGTTCGTCCGTGGTGTCACGCCGGTGCTCCTGCTGGCCGACGCGCCTGTCCAGGATGCCCTGCCGCTCCTGACGGCCCCCGACGGGGCGGTGCCCCAGTGCGAGGGGTGGAGCATCGTCCCACGACTCACCCTGTGTGTCGTGGACGGACCCGGGGAACACGGAGTCGTCGTCCCCGCTCTCGCTGCGCCGGTGCTCGGCGGCGCCGACGGGGGCGCGGCATCGGGTGACATGGCGGCCTGGTGCATGGATGTCGAGCAGGCCGGCGGAGCAGTCGTCCTGTCCTTGGACCAACTGCCTGAAGTGCTCGACTGGTCTGCCTTGCTGTCCGCGGGCACCGCCCGCGGCGGCTTCATGCCTGCCCTGACTTGACCTCAGCGAGCGCAGGACATCGACTTTGGATTGTCAGGAGGCGGACCAGGGGCGTATCGGCTGTCTTTCTTCTGCCGAGCAGGCGAAGACACGGGGCGGGAGGCGCTTTGCCGTCTGCTGGATCAACGTCTGTCTACCGGTGATCCCCTAGTGGGCGAGTGGCTCGGCACGTTCGTGGACGAAGTTGCGGCTTACCGTCTCGCGGAATTGCCGGGCGCTTCATGCCCGGCCCGGCGGTACTCGGCGTTGATGCGCTGAGCTTCCTCGAGTTGGTCCTCAAGGATGACGATGCGGCAAGCGGCCTCGATCGGGGTGCCCCTGTCGACGAGCTCGCGGGCGCGCGCCGCGATACGGAGCTGGTAGCGGGAGTACCGGCGGTGTCCGCCCTCCGAGCGCAGCGGCGTGATCAGACGAGCCTCACCGATGGCTCGGAGGAAGGCCGGGGTGGTGCCAAGCATCTCGGCGGCCCGCCCCATCGTGTATGCGGGGTAGTCGTCGTCGTCCAGACGATCACTGAGGGGGATATCTGCTGTCATGTCACCTCGTTGTGCAACGCGTCGAGGGGCCCTGGTGCCGTACGGCACCAGGGCCCCGAAGGAAATTCAACACCATCTGTCGGCCCTAATGCTGTGCCGACCTTCTGTTTCCGCTACCAGCCCTGCAGACAGGGGAGTGCGGGGATCGCGGCTGCGTGACCGGGGACCACCTTCCAATCCGGGGTCTTGCGGTACCCGGGGCGAGTGCTTCTCGGACCGGGCGATCCTGATGGCGTCTGCTCCTCCGTCCTTTCTCTGAACTTGGTGAACTGGTACTTGCGGTACTGCTCGGTGGTGCTGCTGGCGGCCCTTTGGCCTGCCAGGCGCCAGTGCGGTCCCCAGCCCCGTCACCGTCCTGCGAACACCTTGGCTTCGGGACTTCAGAACCGCACTGGCCTGCGAACTTCATGTACTGCAACCCGCCAGTTCGTGTCTGCCGGGCTTCGCTTGACCGGTGTCAACGAGAAAAAGGCTAACCGTGTCAGAGCTCAATGTCTACTCTGACAAGAACAGATTTAAGTCCTGTGGGGGAACAGATAGCCTCCGACCTGCAGCAACGGATGGCGCAGTCGTCGTGAGTCGCCTTACGCGCGTGCAATCCGGGTCAGGCCGTCAGGTGTCACTGAGTGTCGCGGCCCGCGGTCCAGCCGCGGAGAACGGACGGCGAGACAGCCGTGAGGACCCTGTCGACACCTGTCGGCAGGGCCCTCACCGGGATCGTGATGGCGGTTTGCCGCCCGTCCTCATCCGTCCAGGGAGGCGGCGCCGAGCACTGCCGACGCGGACTGGAGGGGAGAGGGGACACGCACGGGCGTGGCGTCGGGGTGGGCGTGGCAGGTGAAGCCGAGGCGGGTCATGGCCCGGACGACTTCGCCGCTGGTGAAGTCGCGGCGGTCCTGTCGGGTGATGGCTTGACCTACTTGCTTGACGGGGTGGCGGCGGCGGCCGATGGTCACGGACTCACCCGTGATGAGCTCGGGCGTGACGCCCTTCAACGAGGCCAGCACTCCGCTCTCGGTCAGGTCGAACGGGTACCGGGCGATGACACAGCGCATGGGCTGGGAGAAGGAAAACTGGCTGATCGGGGGAGGCGATCAGCGAGGACGTCCCGCAGCTGGATCTGGTCCGTGTACGTGGAACTGCCGCAGTGGACGGCGAGTTCGGGCAGGGTGATCGAGCCCGTGCACTGGTCGTCTCCGTCGGACAGGAGGAGGTACTCGACACGGGCACTGGCCATGACGGACAGGGCGACCTCGACGGTCATGTCGTCACTGACCCGGGGTCCGGCTGCCTCCATGTCGTCGACCGCGCTCATGGGGGAGCGAACCGCCTGTTGTCGCTGCGTCTGAACCGGTGTCAAAGCTGCCTCCTCGGAGTTGGGTGAGCTTCTGATCGATGCCCCTAGCCCGCCGAGTCGAAGGCGGGCCGCTGTGCCCTGCGCCGCTTCGCTTGTCCGGTGGGGCGCCCTTGGGCGGAGCGGTCGCGGCGGCCTCGGGTGAGGGAGTCGCGGAGGACACGGCGCGGCGGGGACGCCGCACGGCCGGTGCGGTGATGACGACGGGGACACCGGAAGGGGCCTGGGCGCCTGTGATGCGGGTCAGCTCCGCCTCACCGGACCGTACGGCGATGATCTGCGGGGTGATGCCGGCCGAAGCCATCAGCCGGTTCATGCCGCGACGCTGGCCGGGGGTCACCAGGGTGACGACGCTGCCGGACTCCCCGGCGCGAGCGGTACGGCCGCCGCGGTGCAGGTAGTCCTTGTGGTCGGTGGGCGGATCGACGTTGACGACGAGGTCGAGGCCCGCGATGTGGATGCCGCGGGCCGCGACGTTGGTCGCCACCAGTACCGTCACGTGTCCGGTCTTGAACTGGGCGAGGGTCTGCGTGCGCTGCGGTTGGGACTTGCCACCGTGCAGGGCCGCGGCGCGGACGCCGCTGTTCAGCAGGTGCTTGGTCAGCCGGTCCACGGCGTGCTTGGTGTCCAGGAACATGATCACGCGGCCGTCTCGTGCCGCGATCTCGGTGGTCGTCCGGTGCTTGTCTGCTTCGTGCACGTGGAGGACGTGGTGTTCCATGGTGGTGACCGCGCCCGCGGACGGGTCGACGGAGTGGACCACCGGGTCGATCAGGTAGCGGCGGACCAGCAGGTCGACGTTGCCGTCCAGGGTGGCGGAGAAGAGCAAGCGCTGTCCTGCGGGGCGGACCTGGTCGAGCAGGGCGGTGACCTGGGGCATGAAGCCCATGTCGGCCATCTGGTCTGCCTCGTCGAGGACAGTGATGTCGACGTCGTCCAGCCGGCAGTCGCCCCGGACGATGAGGTCCTTGAGGCGCCCCGGGGTCGCGACGACGACCTCCGCGCCGGCGCGGAGTGCACCGGCCTGCTTGCCGATCGACATCCCGCCGACCACGGTGGCCAGCCGCAGCTTCACGGCACGGGCGTACGGAGCGAGCGCGTCGGTGACCTGCTGGGCGAGCTCTCGGGTGGGTACGAGGACGAGGGCCAGTGGCTGCCGTGGCTCGGCGCGCCGGCCCGCTGTACGGGTCAGCACGGCCAGGCCGAAGGCGAGGGTCTTGCCCGATCCGGTGCGGCCACGGCCGAGCACGTCACGTCCGGCGAGGGAGTTCGGCAGGGTCGCCCCCTGGATTGGGAACGGCGTCGTCACGCCCTGACGACCCAGCGCGGTCAGCAACGAGGCCGGCAGGACGAGGTCGGCGAACGAGTCGACGGCGGGCAGCGCGGGCGTGACCGTCACCGGCAGCGCGAACTCGCCCTGGGGTGCGGTCTGCCGGCGATCGTTGCCCCTGGAACGCCGGTGAGCCCCCGAGCGCTTGGCGGCAAAACCCCGGGAGCGGTCGTTGGTACGGGTCGTGCGCGTGGTGCGTGCGCGGTTCAAGCGGAACCTTTCCTCGATGTGAGCACGTAGGCACGTAGCAAGGAATTTCCGCAGCAAGATGAACGGCGCAGAGAATCGCGAGAACGAGCCGGGGTTGATGGGCGCCGAGTCGTATCGACCGGGGAATGCGTCACCCTTCGGTGATGTGGCGGGGCCTTCCTGTCACACGCCCTGAAATGCAGCGAGCTGGGGCCCGCACCCCAAGGTGCGGGCCCCAGCTGCGAAGTATGCGTTGCTGCCGGTGTCAGGCCGGAACGATGTTCTCCGCCGTCGGGCCCTTCTGGCCCTGCGTGATGTCGAACGACACCTTCTGGCCTTCCAGCAGCTCGCGGAAGCCCTGGGTGGCGATGTTCGAGTAGTGGGCGAAGACGTCGGCGCCGCCGCCGTCCTGCTCGATGAAGCCGAATCCCTTTTCCGCGTTGAACCACTTAACGGTGCCAGTAGCCATGTCATTTCTCCTTCGGAGACGATGTCCGGAATTCGCCCTGTGCGGATCCCGCGTCGCCGTGCTGATTACCCCGTCGGAAAATGAACCTTCTGGCAACCACACCTGCAACTGAGATCGACATTAGCATGACGCGGTCGGCTCTGCGTGGTCAATAATTCCGCTCGGGTTGGCGGTCCAGGAATACTCGCCGTGTGCCGAACCTATTTCTCACTTCACGGATATAGATATTGATCCGCGCGGATGTAGTGTTCCTGCCGAATGTTTCCGGTCACAGGGTCATGACCTCCGTCAATGAGCTGTGCGCCGCTGCCATCGTCATCAACGGACGGGACAACGGCGAACGCGCCGAGACCTCACTATCGCGATGAAGGTCACATCGGCCCCGAAGAGACGACGCCGATGGCAGCGCGCGGTCCCGGCTCGGTCGGCTTGTTCGCCGATGGCACCGTGTCACGTCGTCCTTCGTGTGCGGCATCGGAGAGACGAGAGAGCGCCACATCACGACTCCTGCACTCTGAGGGGCCGGGGGCGGCGTGCAACCTCTCCCAGCCGGCGCGTTCGGCGGTCCAAGTGATGTGCGGGGGCTCGACTCGTGCGCACAGGGGCCCGCCCTGCGCGTCGGTCAGGCCGAGGCGTCCGACCAGCAGCCCGTCGCGTGCGGCGGCGGCGAGTACGTCGGCGGGTATGACGTCGAGCAGGAGCTTGGCGCGGCGGAACATCGTGAAGGTGCCCGACTCGTCGACCGTGCCCCACGACAGGTAGATGAACCGCCGGCCCAAACGGTCCTGCACGTGGGGCCTTTGACCTCGGTGCCCGTCGGCGAAGCGCTCGTGGTGCACTCCAGGGTCCATGTCGCGGACGGTGCGTCGCCGGGCTGCGCCGCGAGAAGTTCGGCCGGACGGTGGCGGCGTTGCACGGCGACGTGGATGTCGCCGTACGCCGGGACCGTGCCATCGACGGAGGCTGGGCAGGCTAGGCCGGGCAGGTCGACGGCGTCGATGCGGATGCGCATGGCGGCCATCAGGTGAGGGTCGTGTTCGCTGGTTTGGGCGCATTAGGCTACTGCGTTCACCGTGATTCCCCGCTGTTCCCCGCTCGATCTGGTGCGGTTGTGGTGCGCTCATTGATCTACTGAACTGGTCAGTCGGCCGTACGATGGCCGCGGACGGCGACACTGTGTGGCTCACAGTGGCTATTCGCATGCCACTCCGTCGCCGTCTCGGTCAAGATGTGGCGCGTAGCCAGGCTCCCACCAATAGAGGGGAGCGGCGCCTGCGGCTCGCACTTCGTCGCAGTTTTCGTAGTAGGGCGAGGCCCCGCTGGGTCGTGGCTCCGGGCCCGTCACCTCGCGTACGTCCGCCGCGACGATTGTGCCGCTGTGAACGGTGTAGGTGCCTTCGAAGATTCGCAGTGAGCCGTCGGTTTGTGCGGCCTCCAACCCGATCGAGACGGTATCGCTGTCCGCACCGAGGATGTGAACTGTGTCGTGGGCCGTGGTGGCGAACCCGTCAACGAAGGCTGTGTAGGAGCCCGAGAGGTTCTTGCCCCCGAGGTCCCAGGCCCGTCGGTAGTCGTGAGCGTTGATGGCAGCGAAGTACTCGCGGACGACGGATGACGCGTCGGCGACCGTCGATGGAGCCGTCGGCCGGGAGGACACGGGCGCCGGCGTTGATGGCTCGGATGCCGATGTCGTGGACTCGGTGACTGTCTTGGTCACTGTGGTCGGGGTCTGCGCGGGCGTTGAGTCTGTGCCTCCACAGCCGCTCGTGCCGATCACTGCGGCTACCAGCAGCGGCACTACTCCCACATGAACGAGGCGGTTCATGGGCCTCACCTCACGGCATGAGGCTTACTTCCTTCAGACTGCGCCGCCGTCGACGAGGATGCGAGGCGAACTGGAACTGTCCGCCTGACCACGAGCATCTGAGCTTGGGAAGCTGAGGTGACTCGGACCTCGCTTGGGGACTGACCTGGAGCGGAAGGGCGTCGACTCTTGGTGACGGGTCCTCTGATTCCCCGGTGTTCCCCGCGGTGCCCTGTACGATCTTGCACGCATCTGGCATGGCCTCGTCCCGAACTACGGCGGGGTGGTCGTTGAGGCCCGGTGAGCTGGTCAGCTGGCTTGAGCGGCGCAGCCCAGTCGTGGTCTAGGGGGGTCTAGGGGCACTGATGGTGTCCGCTCTGACGGCTGCTTGTCGCAGCATGGTTGGACAGGGGCAGGCCGCCGACACGGCCGATCACTCGCCGCATGATCCACGCGCAAACGCCTTGATTCTTGAGCGCAGGGGCTCAATAGTCTCTAAGGATGAGTTCACAGTGGGTTTTCCCCGAACCCGAGGAGCCAAGCACTGGCCCTTTTGACGGCCTGTCATCCTGGCTGCGCAGCGCCGGGGCGCCTGAAGCAGTCGGTGCACGGGGGCTGATTAACGCCTGGTATTCCACTTTCACCGACCGTAGCTCGATGGTCCTCAGTCGCCTTCGAGGTGAAGATGAAATCGGGCTACTCCAGGCTCTGGATGAGCTGTACGCGCATGACCTGTTCTCGCGTAATTGTCTGGCTCGATATGAAGAAGATGAAGGTAGTCCGGATTTCCGTCTCTATCGGGGCGGGGAATACGTTGCCGGTGTCGAGCTCATGACGCTGTTCATGGAGAAGGGCTTCGCCTCTGAAATCTCAAGGAACAGCTCTTTCGTGAAGGAGATAAACCGTCGAGTTCGACCGAACAAGTGGTACGTGACGCCGGAGGTTGTGGCTTGGAATCGACAACCTAGCCTTAACGATTTGGCCCGATGGCTGCAGAGTGAGATTGATGCGCTTCCCGATCCTCCTCCTGAGATGACTCCGGGATATTTTCCCAAGGCTCAATACTCCACGCCCGCCGTCGAGCTTGTATTCACGTTCGTTCCCAGGCGTCGGGCCGAGCCGCCTACAGATAGCGAACCGATCGTGGCTGCTGGCCCGAGCGTCGGAGGGTTTGTGGCATCTGATCGTAGGCTGCGTTCCGCAGTCAGCAGTAAGGCGGGGGGAAGGTACGAGCACCGCGACAAGCCTTTTGCTGTCTTGGTTAGCGTACGAGACGCTCTTTGTGACACTGAGGATGTCATTAATGCCTTGTACGGAGATGATGCAATCGCTATCGACTTGGCAAACCCCGATGCGGTGACGCCGATACGAAAGAGAAACGGCGTCTTTTCGATCTCGGCCGCACATCCGGAGGGTCGAAACAGGCGCCTGAGCTGTGTTTTTGTTCTCATGCGCGGATGGCGCCCTGGTGCGCAGGATCTTCCGACTCTGTTGCGATTCGACAATCCATGGGCAGAGCGACAGTTTCCGCATGATGTGCTGAGTCCAGCGCGCCACCTGGAAGCTCAAACCGATGAGACGGGTACGCGAATGAACTGGAGGCAAGTGTAATGCCCGGCGCGGCGGTAGGGTCGGTGAATTCTCGATGGGCGAGTCAAGCTCGTGAGCAGTCTTGAAAACCGTCGTGGCGCAAGCCACCGTGGGTTCAAATCCCACACCCACCGCGCAGGTGAACGACCCCTGACCAGGTGAAATGGTCGGGGGTCGTTCTGCTGTCGAATGACCGTCGCCAACCGTCGTTACCCGTGATTCCCCGGCAGATCGGGCACGGATGGGGCACGGTCATCCCGGGTAGTCGGTGCGCCAGGGATAGTCGAAGGCTTCGACGCCGCCGAACTGCGCCAGCGCCGCCCAGAGCTCATCCTCTCCTCGTGAGGTGGAGCGGCGGAGCGTGTGCATGCCGTCGCCTTCCGCCCAACAGAGATCGTTGGCTATGTAGTGGGGGTGCCATTCGCGGATGACCCAGATTAGGTCCAGTTGAGCGTTCCGTAGGCCAGGGCGATCTTCGACGCGGATGGCGGGAGTCGCAGCGACCCAGGCCTGCCACGCCGGTTCCACAGCAGAGCAGGCAGCGACCAAAGGGGTTCCGCGACGAACAGCTGCTACGAGTTCTCCGGGTTCCATCGTGCCTCCACTGGTGGACAGCCCTTGGCACAGCAGGTTAGTAGCCGAAGAAGTGAAGGGCCGGGTCTCTGACCTGCGGCCACATATTGGATCAGCGCTGCGACCTGCGACTTAGCCGTCGGTGGTTGTCAGCGTTGGTCATCGTCGAGCACCCCCGCACGGCCCACAGACGGCCCGAGCGGGGGTGTCGAGGTATGCCCCTCGATGCGAACTACAGGCACGAAGGTCGCTCAGGTCTGCAGGCCTGATCAGTCAGCCCTTGATGTTTATCGACGCTCGCTGACGATCGGGGTGGTTGCTGTACTCCGCTGCTGTACGTGTCCGGCGAAGAGGACTGCTACCAGTCCGAGGATGTCGGAGCACGCACTTACCACCTCCCCCGCTGCGCCCCACGTGAGCACAACGATGATGACCACTGTGATCACCCCCGGTTTGAGACCAGGGTTTGACAGACCCCACGGGGACAGAGTCACACTCATGTTGAGCCTCCAGAAGGTTCGTGCCCACCTCGTCACTCTCGCTGGGAAGCCTGCGTGACTAGGTGGGCTTTTCGTTCACCTCTGTCGAGTGTGGCTGACGGCCTGTCGGGTTTCACGGTGGCAGGGGGATCAGGAAGCTGCTGTAGCAGGAACATGATGCACAGGTGGGCGCAGTCTCAATGGGAGAGTCAAGCGCCGCCAAGGGTGATCAGTAGCCGGCGTACTAAACATCCCTCCGGCTGACCAGCAAGGCTGAAGGAGCCCACGACTCTGACCAGTTCATATGCCGTGAGCTTCCGTCGTTGTCGGTCGACGTCGGGCGACCTCGCACGGCCCAGGGACGGCCCGGGCTGGGGCTGACTTCGCAGGAAACCGCAATGCGGTGGCGCGCAACGCTGCTCTACGATCGCTCTGCCTGCGTCTGCCGGCAGCTGTAGACCCGCAGCACTGGCCCGTTGTGGAGGGGGCCAGCCTGTTCGAGCCGGCCAGGTGGGCTGACATCCGCTTTGAGCGGCCAAGTGGTGGGGAGCCAACCTGGTGTGGGACGGGGCGTTCTACCGCGTTCAACGTGACGGCTATGAGATCTGCTTCGTCCCCGATGGCGGGGTACCCCTCGACGAGGTCGATGACGTCGACATGTGGGTGGTCTTCGACAACGGGGAACGCTGGTCGGGGACGATCTACACCCTGGACAATGTCCACCGCACCATGGACCGTTGGCGACAGACCGGTG
This sequence comes from Streptomyces sp. HUAS ZL42, assembly GCF_040782645.1. Classification (GTDB taxonomy): domain Bacteria; phylum Actinomycetota; class Actinomycetes; order Streptomycetales; family Streptomycetaceae; genus Streptomyces. Next base: position 4,669,643 of record NZ_CP160403.1, on the reverse strand, counting down.
AATGCCTTGGCGACAAATACTTCTACGTCTGGGATGGACTGATCGTCCGCGATCGAGGCATAGCCGGGATGGTCGAGGTCGTCGATGACCTTGTTCGGAGCGGTGACTACAGAATTGTCTTCCGCGACGTCGGTCCAGAAGACATGGATGACTGAGTTTTCGTCCCGAAGCAACTGGGGCGGGCTGCAGACCTTGGGCCACTGCGCATCAGACCGCTGCGATGGTCCGTAGGTGTCCGTGCGTGTCCGCCGCTGTCCGTCCGCTTTGTCGCGCAGTTAGACGCTCAATGCTGCGGCTCATGTCGAGTTTCGGGGCTCAGGTGGACTCGTACAGCGCAGCGAGTTCCTCCAGGTCGTTCGCGACCATGACCTGAGCGAGGCGCCCGGCGACGGCAACGACCTCTGGCCAAGAGGGCGACTTTAGATACGCCTCGTCCGTGTCGTTGGACGCCTGGGCCGCTGCGGCGTTGAGCGCGACGCCCAACTCGCGCATGAGAGTGACCTCTTCCTCAGTTCTCAGGCTGACGCCGAGGAATCGCTCGGGCTCGTCGGCGTCACAGAAGTCGTCAAAGAGCGTGTGGACGACGTGGTCCAGGTTCTCGAACGCCGATGGGTCGAGCCAGACGTTCCGCTGCCAGGGTGGATTGGCCAGAGCCAGGACCGCGGGTACGACGTGGACTCGATGGTTTGCTATGAGACGGGCGTCTTTGCTCACGGCGCCGAGCCTATCGACGGGACACGGACGATGCGGCGGCGTTTCCGGGGGCGCCGACTGGCGACAACACCCCATCTTGCCGGACGGCTACCCCTTGGGGGAAACCCGTATGGTCGAGCGGCTCTGACCTGGTGTTTCAGTGATCGCTGCGGTAGCTCGACTGTCGCTGTCGGTCGTCATTGGTCGGCCTCGGGGGCCCGCGGACGGCCCAGGGACGGCCCAGGAATCGGCCGCTCGCCCTCGCACCGGAGCCGCCGTCACGGCTCGCCGATCACTCAAGCGGTTGGGTAGCGACTGGGAGCTGTTCGCTGTGGAGCCAGTCGAAGGTGCGGTCGGGTTCGAGGTGGGCTTGCCCCCAGTAGATGGCGTGGATGCCGCTCTCGACGTCGGCCGTGAAGAACAGGCACACGAGTTGCGTCGAGGCCCCCAGCTCCTCGAAGGCTTCGTGGAGCTGTAGGTACTCCTCTGTTGTCAGGTCGTCGTCGAGGTCGAACAACGCGGGCCGTGCCTTCGGCCCGTGCGCCCGGAACATCCGGCGTCGCGTGTAGGAAGCCTTGGCGGGCAACCGAGCACGATCGAGCGGCCTCGGCTTGTCTGCGTACTTGAAGGGGAAGAGAGCGTGATCGTTGATCACGGCGTACTCGTACCCCAGTACTTCCCGCACGGACTCGTCCAGCTCGCGCGCCAGGTCCGCCAGGCCCTCGCGCACGGCCTCCGCCAGGGTGACACCGTACGGGCTTCGCTTCTTCAGCCCAGCTGCGAGGTGCGCGGCGTGAGCTGTCGCATGAGCCTTGGCCAGTTGCATCGGAACCGCGGCCGCGAGTCTGCCGGCCTGCTGCCCGAACCGCTCGACCGCCCAGGCCGACGGCGCGCCCGGATCGCCACCAAACACGGACATGCAGCGTCCCCCTCCCCCAGATCACCCCGCCTTTCAACTGTGTGACACGCACACGAAGAGCTCACAAGGGAGCGATCCGGCCACTGCACGGCCGCAGGCGCCTCTGTCTCAGAGCAGCCACAACTGATCACTGCTGGCCGTGACCTGCGGCCGCCTTAGCGATCAACGTCTTGACCTGCTATCGAGCTGTCGGCAGTTGTCGGCGTTGGTCATCGTTGAGCGCCCTTCCACGGCCCGAGGAAGGCCCGGGAGGGCGCCTTCGCATGTACAGGGGCCGCCCCGTCTTGATGGCACACTGTTGCCGTGTCTGATCCTCCGCCTTCCGCGCTCGCAAAGATCCTCGCGTCCGTTGCCGACAGGATGTTGGCTGACTTTAAAGCAAGTGGCATTGCTAAGCATCGAGGTTCAAAGGGAACCGTCCGGGAAGCTCAACTCTTGAGTACCTTTCTGCGGAAGTACCTGCCTCGCACAGTTATTGCAGAACACAGTGGCGAGGTAGTTGCTACGAATGGAGAAGTGTCCGGACAATGTGACATTCTCATAATGGATCCCAGTACGCCCCCGTTTTGGGATGAAGAGGATTATCGAATCGTCCCTGTCGAATGCCTCTACGGGGTGATCGAAGTCAAGTCGTTCTTGGACCGTGAAGAGCTGCGCTCGGCTTGCGAGAAAATTGCGCGGCTAAAGGCCTTCCCGAAGACGGCTTATCACTGGGATAAGGTTGGCCAGACGCGATGGGTCTATGGTAGGTCGTGGCATTACGTGCCAACAGTAGGCATCATATTTGCCTACGATGGAGCGAATATTGATAGCTTGGCTGAAGCGCTGAGAGATATTTCCGAGACTCGGCCTCCCGAGTTGCGGGTCGATAGTGTCTGGGTATTGAATAAGGGCTTCGTTAACTGGTGCTGTCCGCATAACGATAATGTTGACGTTTCTCCCGAACCGAAGGCGGGTCTTGTTGCAATTGAAGCGACACCCCAGGAGATGCTGATGCCCCTTGTTGCTCACTTGAATATGCACTTCGTGACGGCTTGGATGTCAGCCCTGAAGATCACTGATTACATGCCAAATGAGACGTGGGGGCGCGTTGCTCGAGCTTGGCCATCGCCCGTAGCGGCTTCCGGCGGTGAACCTACGGGGAACCCCTAACCCTGCAGCAGTCCGGGCACACGGCTCCGGAGGCCGCTTCGGGCCCAGGAAACGTCGCTGGTCAGGGCCAGGTGTGCGAGTGGTTGAGTGGGGCCTGTCCGCGGATGGTCCACGACGTCCCAACGGGGCAAGCAACACCCGTGTTTTGAGGAGAAGACCGCCCTGTCGATGCATGGCCAAGCAAGGTACTAATTCGGGGAGGCGTGTAGTCCACGCATCGGATGTCGACCGAGGGCGACGAATTACTCTCCGAACGTGATCGAAATGCTGGCGTTGGCCATGCCTGCGAAAGTTATCCCTCCAGAGATTGTCCACTCCTTTGGTGTGAGCAGTCGAGATATCAGACTTTGGATCCACTCCGCCGCCCGATCAAGGAGAGCCCTAATCTTCGCAACTATCTTGGCAATCCGGGGCTTGCCCGATTCGGCGGCCACTCGCTGCGCCGTGTCCACGTCTCCCCGCACGGCGGTCACCGTCGTCACCATGATGAGGCCATCTTGCGGTGTGGGCGCGTATCCATCACCGGTTATGCGTTCGATGTCCCTCATGATATCGTCCGTGGAACTCTTGAGCTGCGGGATGAACTGCTGAGACATACCCGGTTCCCGTGCCAGCTCCTCCCAGGCCGCAGGGTTCTCGTCCATACACTTACGCATCTCAGAGAGGGACGCCTTCGCGCGCTCCGCGTGCTCGCGGGCGACCGCAAGTTGTTCTTGACGGACTTCACCACGTCCCTCGGGTCCTTGTTCGCGATTCTCGCGCTGGATGGGCTTTTCCTCATACTCGTTGGAACGCTCTCTGGAGTCCTCGGGGTGCGCGGATTCCGAGAGGAGTATTCCCAGATTGCTGGAATCGGATATCCGAGTTGAAAACTTATCCCCCTTTATGTAGAACGCTTGGACGCTCCCCGTACCCTCGATAGGACGCTCGCGTTTAGGTTCTTTGGAACCACCGTAGGAGGATCTCGGTTTATCGGAGACCATCGTCCCTCCCCCCGGCCCATGTTGATCGATTTCGAGTGATGAGAACCCAGAATCCTGTTCACACTGCCAGGCCACTCGTCGCCTGGAAAGGGGTCGAACGGCCCAAACGTATGAACGAGGTCGGCGGAGCGGCTTTGGGCTGGAGCTGCCTTGGCGTGAGTGATCATGGCCCCGTAAGCTTCCGGCGCGTCGGGCAGTCTGTGGACCTGCCCGGTAAAGCGCGACGTGGGGGCCATGATCTTCGAGGCTCGCGCCAAAGTGGCTGCCTAAAGCCATGGAACCGACCGCCCCAGCCACGGAGGGTGTCTCCCACTACGTGCCCGCAGCTCGCCAGCGCGCCGCCTGGCGCGGCCAGCCGGGGCGAAGACAGACATCCGATGCGGTTGATCAGTCAAGCCGTGTCGGGGAAGGCGGTCTGTTCGTCGTAGGGGATGTGGTGGGTGAGGCAGTGGTGGAGGCAGCCGAGTAGGCGGTTGAAGAGGTTGCGTTGGGCTGCGACGTGTCGTTCTTCGGCCGCTCGGCGGCGGTCGTAGTGGGCTCGGGCTCCGGTGGATGCGGTGAGGGCGGCGAAGGCCCAGATGTAGCCGGCTGAGGCGAGGCGCTGGTTCTTGATGTGGCGGGCCAGGACGGTGGTCTTGCGTCCGGAGGATCTGGTGATGGGGGCTGATCCGGCGTAGGCCTTAAGTGCGCGGGCGGTGGGGAAACGGGTGTGGTCGTCGCCGAGTTCGGCCAGGATGCGGGCGCCGGTGAGGGCGCCGAGGCCGGGGAAGCTGGTGATGATTTCGGCGTCTGGGTGGGTGGTGAAGGCGGCTGTGGTGGCGGCTTCGAGCTCGTCGGCGCTGGTGCAGGCGGCGTCGAACTGCCGCAGCAGAGCAAGGGCTTTGGTGCCCATGGCCTGCTCGACCAGGGGCGGTTGCTGCATCTGGGGTTCGCGCAGCAAGGTGTGGAGGCGTTCGACTTCGCCGGTGATCTCGCGTTGGCGGCCGGCCTTTTTGAGGATGGCTCGCAGTTGGGGGCGGGTGAGCTGGGCGGCCTGGGTGGGCGTGGGGGCCGCGGCGAGCAGGGTGCGGGTGACGGGTGAGGCGAGGCCTTCGCGGAAGTGCTTGAAGACGGTGAGGAAGCCGGGGAAGTACTGGCGCAGGTGGGAGCGGAGGCGGTTGCCGGTCTGGACGCGGTCCCAGACGGCGTCCTGCTGGGCTCGGGCCAGGACGGCGACGGCCTGGGCAAGGTGGCTGTCTGCGGGCAGAGGGCGGTGTTCTGCGGGGTCGGTGCGCAGGATGTGGGCCAGGACCTTGGCGTCGAGGTGGTCGGACTTCTTGCGGCTGAGGGCGTAGCGGTCGCGGTAGCGGGCGGCGGTGAGCGGGTTGATCACGTAGATGGGTCTGCTGGTGGTGCGTAAGCAGGCGACCAGGAGGCCGTGAGAGGTCTCGATGGCGACGGGGATCGGGTTGTCTGGGCTGTCGCCGTGTTGGGCCAGCAGCTGAAGGAGCTGGCTCAGGCCGGCTGGGGTGTCGTCGATGCGGAGCTTGTCCAGGAGGGTGCCGGCCTCGTCGAGCAGTGCGATGTCGTGGTGGTCGGTGGCCCAGTCGATGCCGCAGAACACGCTGGTCATAGGGGTGTCCTTGGGTGGGTGCCGGTGGTGTGGTGGTCGCCGTGGCGGGGTTGCGCGTCTCCCTAATGGCAGGGCTCACGGGCCCGTCATCCGATTAGCCGTTCGCAATCCCAGCGGCCGTCAGGGGTCTCGGTCAGCTGCGGAACTGGGGCGTTCGCCGAGCGGTGAGAGGTGTTCCCTGGCGGCGGCTTGGACCACGAGAGCCAACGATGCCGCTGCTTGTGTGCGAGCGGGGGTGGCGGTGCCGGTCCGCGCGGGACGAAGGCATGAGCGCGGACCGGCCCCGCCACCCCCGCGATGCTGCACATGGGCGAGCAGGCACGTGGGGGCCGACTCTGTCTTGAGAGGTCAGGCCTCAGGAGCGATTACGGATCACCACATACAGACCCGCCCAAGACGCTCGGCATGAGAAGCCCATCGTCTTACCGCGCCATTAGGAGGCAGGCCGCGCCGCAGAGGCGGCGCGCGCCCGCGCCGTGCGCGGGCCTTGAACCCGTAGAGAAGGTTGTTACTCAGTCGGTCGCGTGGGTCTTGTCTTGTCTCGGTTGATGCTTGACGTTGTGGCTTCACCTGATGCTTGACACCGCTTGCCTCGGCTTGGCTGTGCGCGTCTGATCGGCGCGTGCAGGGAGGGCCGTGGCCGTGCTGGTGGAGTTGAGCGTGGTCGAGCAGCGGTATCACGCGGTCATGGAGGTCGCCGCGGGGGTTCCGGTCACTCAGGTCGCGGCCCGGTATGGGGTGTCACGGCAGTCGGTGCATTCCTGGGTGCGCAAGTACGAGCAGTCGGGTCTGGCGGGGTTGGCGGATCGGTCGCTCGGCCGGCCTCGTGTCCGCACCGGATCGCCGGGGAGGTGGAGGCGGTGGTGTGTGAGCTTCGGCGTCGGCATCCCGGCTGGGGTCCGCGTCGGTTGGTGCACGAGCTGGAGCGTCGGGGTTTGTCCCCGGTGCCTTCGCGGGCGACGGTCTATCGGGTGCTGGTGCGCAACGGGCTCATCGAGCCGGGGGTGCGCAGGCGACGCCGGTCGGATTACCGCAGGTGGGAGCGGTCGGCGGCGATGGAGCTGTGGCAGATGGACATCGTCGGCGGCGTGCTGCTGGCCGGTGGCGGCGAGTGCAAGATGGTCACTGGCATCGACGACCACTCGCGGTTCGTGGTGATCGCGAAGGTGGTGCAGCGAGCCACTGGCCGAGCGGTGTGTCTGGCCTTCGGGGAAGCGCTGATGCGGTTCGGAGTGCCCGAAGAGGTGCTGACGGACAACGGCAAGCAGTTCACCGCCCGGTTCGGATCCGGCAAGCCGGGAGAGACGATGTTCGACCGGATCTGCCGGGAGAACGGCATAGCCCACCGGCTCACCCGGCCGCAGTCTCCGACCACCACGGGGAAGATCGAGCGGTTCCATCAGACGTTGCGACGTGAACTCCTTGATGACTGCGACCCGTTCGCCGATGTCGTGGCCGCGCAGGCGGCGGTGGACGGCTGGTTGGAGGACTACAACCGGATGCGGCCGCATCAAGCCCTGGACATGGCGGTCCCGGCCAGCAGGTTCGTGCCCAAGCCGCGGTCCGAGCAGAATGCGCTGCCGGTGGTCCTGCCCGCCCGCCTCGATCTGCTCACGCCGCCGACACCAGCGCCGCCTGAGCAGCCTCCGCCCGAGCCGGTCGCCATGGTCTGGCCGATGGCGGAGGGGGAGGTTGGTGCGATCGAGCTGGAACGGGTGGTTCCCGCGTCGGGGAACCTGAGCCTGCGCGGGCAGCAGATCTGGTTCGGCCCGGCCCTGGCCGGCATCACGGTGACCTTGCGGGTCGACGTGAACCGGCTGCACGTGCTCATCGGCGGCGGCCGGCACAAAACCCTGCCCTCGAAGCTGTCCGGCCGGGACCTCAAAGCCCTGCTGGCGGGCGGCGGCGCTCGTCCCGCCGCGTCATGGGCGGACGACCCCGGCCCAGCAAAGGACACGAGTGGGGCGGTGGAGGTGGACCGCACAGTCAACGCGGTCGGCTACGTCGGCCTGGGCGGCGACAAGGTGCTGATCGGCTGGCCGTTCGCCGGGCAGCGGGTCACCCTGCGGCTGGACGGCAGAGTCCTCCAGGTCCTGAACGAGCAGCGTGTCCTGCAGGCCACCTTGCCCAGCCCGCTGCCGGCCTCCGCCTGCGGCCGTCTGCAAGGAGCCCGTCCGGCCGGGCCGTCACCATTGCTGCCTCCGCCCGGTGAGCAGATCGCCGAGCGGACGGTCAGCAGTGTCGACGGCTTCATAGTCGCCGGACAGCGCATCCAGCTCGGCCGTGGCTATGCCCACCAGGTCGTCACCGTCCACCTGGGCGAAGACGTGGTCCGCATCTTCCAGGGCGAGGCCCTGATCACCACCGTTCCCCGCACCACGCGCAAAGACCTGGTGGTGCAGAAGTCCGGTGAGCACCATCGCCGCAAGGTCGTGTGATGACCAGACGGGCGGACTCCTCACGCTGGCGCGGGCCCCAGCCCACGGCCCCGTTCGGCTGCCCGCAGCAGAGCAAAGGCCACCTGTTCCGCATCATCGGGGGTCAGATGGATTTCCTGCGTCCACAGCAGCGACAGCCGGACGGTGCCGTTGAGGAGGTTGGTAGCGACATCCACCTCCACACCATTGCCCGTCACGTCGGTGGCGGACAGGTCCTTGTCGCTGCTGAAGGCGCTCACACCTGCAAGCATGCCGAACCGCTGGTTATGAAGGGAGGCAATTACGTCACTTGATCGTCTAGGGCAGACGTCAAGCATCACCCGACGCCAACCCGTCAAGCATCAACTGAGACTCGACACGGTCGCGTGGGTCTGTCCTGTCTCGGTTGATGGTTGACACTGCGGCTTCACCTGATGCTTAACACGGCTTGCCTCGGCTTGGCTGTGCGCGTCTGATCGGCGCGTGCAGTGAGGGGGCGTGCTGGTGGAGTTGAGCGTGGTCGAGCAGCCACGTGGTCATGGACGTGGAGGCCGCTGGCGCGTCGAAGACAGAGTTGCGGCCCGGTATGGGGCTTGCGTCCATGGGTCAAGCGGCTGGCTATGCCGAAGCCCTGCCGTCCTGGCTCCGTTCGACACGAGAGAACAGGCCGGAGCATAATGGATTTGGTATCTATGTACGGCGACAGGTCTGACCAGGAAACCCCTTGGCCGTATCATGATGGCGAGTTCAGGGCATGAGCACTGACTCCTGGCCGCTTCGGATAGGTTGAGGAAGCAATGCCAGGACGCTGTGTTCGGCAACGCTAGACCGGTCGAAACAGATTTGCCCCACGCAAGTTGTGAGGGGAAAACAATGGCACTTCACGAACCAAGACGCTTTCGGCGTTATGGAGCTGGACCCTGTATCGGCTTGCTTCTGTGCACGGGTGTCGTGATCGGCGCTCCTGCAGCCACTGGCGCGACGGTCGACACCGGCACCGCATTGATTGGCTCTCACGCGACTCTCTCGCAGCCCTCAGGGGCGGTGACAGTTCGCGTCGTGCAGCTGACCAAGTTCAAGCAACTAGAAGGTAAGCCCCAATGGGTTGAGCAGCAGCAGCAGTACCTGTCCAACTCGGTCTGGCAGTTCAATCCCGACGGTACGTTTGCGTGGTCAACCGAGGGTTTTCGAACTGACCTACTTCCGGTACAAGGAACGTTTACAGTGTCAGGCTCGCAATGGGACTTCATAGGGAACAACTCAGTGGCGATCGGCGGCAACCGTTCCTTCGTTGAGATCGTTGGAAGTTTGGATGCCTCACGCTCCACGATGACGATGACCGTCGCATCCGGTGCCGGTTACGGAGCAGTGATAAACGACCACCCGATCGGTACCACAGCGAGCACCGCCTACGAAGGCACAATGGCTGTGACAGCCGAGTAGCAAATACAACTAGCTTCCTAGGCGATTCGCCACAGCGGCGCTGTGTACTGTTCTCGACGGCTGTGGATCAGGAGTTGGCGCAAGTCGTCGAGCTGTGAGCCGTCGAGGTGCAGGACCTCGGTGAGGTGGCGGAACGTTGTGTGGGTGACTCCGCGGCTTCGGGCCTCGGTCTCGAACTGGTCGAGCTGGGGCAGCACTGACTCGGCGTCGAGCTTGGCCGGCGGTTGCTCCTTGAGCCAAAGGGCCTTGTTGCGTTCGTAGTCGATCTCCGAGAAGCCACAGATTTCGCGGCTCAGTGCTTCCACCTCGTCCAGCGTGGTCGTCGCCATGACTGCGCGAGCCAGTTCGTTGCGGCTCAGCGCCTCGTCCAGGTCGACTTCGTGGACCGTCGGGCCCTCGTCGGTGAGGGGGATGGGAAGTCCTGCATCCCGGACCTCGCACGTGTCTCGTACCCCTCGGGCCGTCGCCGCGAGCATCCCGGTTGCTTCGGAGGGGTGCCACTCCAGGACCGAGCTGACCGGCTCAACGTCCTTCGCCGTGAAGGTGTGGACAAGCGGGCCGAGTATGCCGTGCAAGTCCTTGAGCGGAAGTTCGCCGTCCAGGCTGGGGCCTGCAATCAACAGTCGGATCGGTGCGTTCGCCTGGGCGCACGCCGCCAGCGTGAGGGCGTCGGCAAGCGGGCTCTTCAGCGCTGGCTCGTTTCCTCGCGCCAGTACATCTCCGCCTACGTCCAGGAGATCAAGCGAGCTTGGCTGCAAGTGGCTGATGAGATCTTCGAGTTCGTGTGTGACGCCCTGGGCGCCGTGCCGCGGATCGATCAGCGCGAACGTGTGCGGGAGCTCTGCTGCGAGTCGGGGGAGCGTGGAACCGGCTGGAGCAATCGGGCGGGCTTCCCCCGGCACTTTCCAGACGGCTGGGATGATTGGTTCGAGACCGGTGAAGTCGTCTGTCCCTCGAGGGCCTGGTACCGGGTCGATCAGCAAGCGGTCCCACGCATACGTGAGGATCACCGCCTGGTCGTCGTCGCCGTAGAGGGCGGCGTACCTGCTGTTGGTGGCGGCCTGGCGGCGGCTGCGCACCGGCGGGTCGAAAGCGGCCGGGTGGTGCTGGTTCCTCGTGGCGCTGACCGCGTCCCTCGGCGCCAACGTCGCCACGGCCGGACTGCTCGCACTCGACGCCGTACCGGCCTGGCTGCGCATCCTCGTCGCCGGATGGCCCGCCGTCGCCTTCCTCGGCGGAACGCTCCTCGCCCACGGCGCACCGGCAGAGCCCGAAACAGCGGCTCAGACGGCTCAACCGCCCGTCGCAGAACCGGCACCGCAACTGGCTCTGCCCTCCACAACTCCCGTGCCGCCCGCTCTCGTCGCCCACGCCCACAAGGTCGCCGACGAACACCGGGCCCGGACCGGAACACCCATCGACGCCTTGACGCTTCGCGCCCGGCTCGGCGTCCCGCTGCCGCTCGCCGAAGCCATCGCCGCCCAACTCGCTTGATCCGGACCAACTTCCGCAAATGCGCCCGACCACGCTCCGTGCGCTGAAACGCGCCGCCGAGCTGACCCGCCAGCACCGCCTCACCGAAGCGATGCTCATCGCCGAACCCGTGATCCTCACCGCGGACTTCGTCGAGGGCGAGGAGATCCGGCGGTGGCTGCTCGACCACGTCGCCGACTTCACCGGCGAAAACCTCCAGGACTCGAAGGAGCTGCCCTGATGCCCGCCAACCCCCGCTTCCGCCGGGTCGTCCGGATCGGACCCGTCCAGGTCGGCACGTACTACGACGGTCGGGGCCGCGAGAAACACGCCGCGGTCTGCACGGCTCCGCGCTGCGGCTTCTCCGCCGACTACGAGAGCCGAGCCGCCACCGAGCTGGCCGCCCGCACTCACCGATGCCGCGTCCGCTGAGGAGATCCCGTGACCGTCTCGCTCCCGCTCGTCTTCGTCCTGGGCGTCATTGCCTGGGCCGCGATCAAGTTCCTCGGCGTTCGGCTCTGGGTCGCCGTCGTGATCGCGCTGTTCGGCTTCTGGCTCTCGCACACCTTCCTCGCCCCCGCCATTGAGACCGGCACCCGCACCGGGGGTCGGCGTCGTCAACGGCACCGACAAGTGACCAGGAGGCACGCCGTGTTGTTCCGCCCCCAGCTTCCCGACGCTCCGAACGTTCCCACGACCCTCACCAACCAGCACCAGGTGCAGGCTCCGGTGCCCTCCACGGGCCGGTCGCTCACGCCTTATGTGGCCACGGTCGCCGCCCTGGTCGTCGTCGGCATCGTCCTCACCGCGCTCCTTGCGGCCATCGCCATATCGGCCGTGTCCGTGGCCATCGCCGCCGTAGTCCTGCGCTCCCTGCTCAACGGCGCCAACAAGCGCTGACCGGCCTCCGGGGCGGCAAAAGCCGCCAAGCATCCCGCCGCCCCGGGGCCGTCCCTTCCAACTGCTGAAACAGCCGAAAGGACTTCCATCTTCACCCGGCAGACTCCGCCCCCGCTGGCGGAACTCTCCATGCTGGCCTCACTCGGCAACATGCCCGAGCTGGCTCGCCAACTCTCCGGCCTGGGCGGCTGTACCCACCCCGTCCGCCTCGACGGCCACCGCACCGAATACGAAGTCGACACGGCAACCGGCGAGATCGGCCGAGTCCTGCATCACCTGGACTCCGCCACCCTCCCCGCAGGTCAGCTCCTCGTCCGCTGCAACAACCGCCGTGCAACGCGGTGTGCGGCCTGCGCCGAGACGTACCGCCGCGACACCTACCACCTGATCACCGCCGGACTGCGCGGCGGCAAGGGCACGTCGGAACAGGTCGCAACCCACCCGCGCGTCTTCGCCACCTTCACCGCCCCGAGCTTCGGGCCGGTCCACAACCGCCCCTCCAGCGGCCGGGATTGCCGCTGCGGCATCCGCCACGACGAGCAGGATCCCAAGCTGGGCACGCCACTCGACCCGGACTCGTACGACTACGAAGCGGCCGTCCTCTGGAACGCACACGCCGGTGCCCTGTGGCGGCGCTTCTCCATCTACCTCCGCCGGGAAGTCGCCAAGCGCGCCGGCCTCACCCAACGAGAGTTCCGCGATCACGCTCGGATCTCCTTCGCGAAGGTGGCCGAGTACCAGAAGCGCGGTGCCGTCCACTTCCACGCTGTCATCCGCCTGGACGGCCCGGAGGGCGCAGACACCACACCCCCGCCATGGGCGTCGGCCGAGCTGCTGACGGACGCCATCCGCTCCGCTACCACCGCCGCGCGCGTCAACGGGCCGGATGTCGACGGCCGGGCCCACATCTTCGTCTTCGGCCGACAGCTCGACGTTCGCCCGATCCGTTCCGCGGACTTCGACGACAGCCAGGAACTGACCGAGCGGGCCGTAGCGGCGTATATCGCCAAGTACGCCACCAAGGGCGCCGAGACGGCGACGGGCACCCTGGATCGCTCGATTCGCTTCCTGGCCGAGCTAGCGCAAGCTCGGATCACCGATCATGCCCAGCGCATGATCCGTACCGCGTGGCTCTCGGCGCTCGCCCCGAGCTGGCAGACCTCCGCCTTCGGGCCTGGGCCCACATGCTCGGCTTCCGCGGCCATTTCTCGACCAAGTCCCGCCGCTACTCGACGACCCTCGGTGCCCTCCGTGACGCCCGTGCCGACTGGCGGCGTGCCCAAGCCACACCGACCGTCCCGCAGGACGGCGAAACCACGCTCGTGCTCGCCCACTGGGTGTTCGCCGGAACGGGCCTCAGCACCGCCGAGAGGTGGCTCACCGCCTCACTTGAACCCGCCCCCGGAACGGAAGGAGAGCCCACCACATGACCGATCGCTACCTGTCCGTCGACGAGGTCGCCGAGCTGCTCGGCACCTCCGCCCGCTTCCCGCGGCGGCTGATCGAGGAGCGGCGCATCCGGTACGTGAAGGTCGGCCGACACGTCCGCATCCCGCAGAGCGCCGTGGACGAGTACATCGCCGCGCGCACGGTCCAGCCGATCAGGCTCCGTAGTAGTGGACTCCGGAGGGCCGCCTGATGGCCAACAAGAAAGGCAGGCGTCGGCGCTTTGGCGCGGTGCGGCAGTATCGGTCCGGCCGTTGGACGGCGTCGTACCTCGGGCCCGACGGTGAGCGCATCCGTGCGGAGGAGACCTTCGAGACCAAGAAGGATGCAGAGGTCTGGCTGTCCCAGGTTGAGGCGGACCTGACCCGCGGTGACTGGCGCGCTCCCGATGCCGGGGCCGTCAATTTCCGTGTCTACGCCGAGAAGTGGGTCGAAGAGCGGGAGCTGGCCGTTCGCACCGAGGACCTGTACAAGCATCTCCTGCGGCTCTACATCCTTCCCACCTTCGGCGCGCTCGACCTCGACGAGATCACGGCCCCTCGCGTCCGTGAGTGGCGTGCCGAGCGGCTTCGCACCACGCAGGCCAAGACCGCCGTTGTCAAGGCCTACCGCCTCCTAAAGGGCATCCTTGAGACAGCCGTCGACGACGAACTGATCAGCCGCAATCCGTGCCGGATCAAGGGCGCAGGCAAGGAGTCCGCTGCTGAGCGGCGGATCGCCACCGTCGCCCAGGTCGACGCACTCGCCGACGCGATCGGTATTCGCTGGCGCTTGATGGTCTACCTCGGCGCGTACGGTCCGATGCGGCCTGAAGAGCTGGCCGGCCTTCGCCGACGGGACGTCGACGTCGACAACATGGTGATCCGTGTCCATGTGGCCGAGCCGGAGCGGACAAACGGCAAGCGGGCTCCGGGCGAGACCAAGTCGGACGCGGGCGTCCGTGCCGTCGTCCTGCCAGGCTTTCTCCACAAGGAGGTGAAGCAGCATCTCGCCTGGTTCTCAGAGAAGGGGCCTGGCGGCTGGTCTTCGTCGGTGAGAAAGGCGCGCCGTTTCGGCGGACCTCCTTCGGTCGGAAGTGGAAGCGTGCACGCGCTGCCGTCGGTCTTCCGGACGGGTTCAGGTTCTACGACCTTCGTCATACCGGACACACTCTTTCGACCCGCTCGGGGGCCACCCTGAAGGACACGATGGTTCGCGCGGGCCAGTCCACTGAGAAGGCCGCGCTGATCTATCAGCACTCCGACGAGGAGCGGCAGCGTGACGTGGCGGCCGGGCTCGACGACACGGTTCGTGCCGAGAGGGCGAAGCACGACAGCGGCGACCGCGCACCACAAGGAGAAGCCCACCGGCAGTTGACGGCGGCCTTATGGTGCGGTTGTGGTGCACGCGCCGCACACCGGTCTAGACAACAAAGAACCCCCGGGTCTCCGACCTGGGGGTTTCGCGTGGAGCGGGTGACGAGAATCGAACTCGCGCTCTCAGCTTGGGAAGCTGATGTTCTACCATTAAACTACACCCGCGTAAGACGCCGGCTGGGCCGGTGTTCGATCGCCTGGTCAGTGTACCTCATCCCGGGTCCCCGGCGCTGACGCCGTGGGGCCCGACCGTGTTTCGGGGGAGTGATGGGGCTGCGGGGGGCGGGAGTTGGGGCGTACGGTGTGGGGTGGGCGAGGGTCCGGGAGAGGTCGGAGTGCCGCCTGGAGGGCCGTCCCTTTCATCCCGTAATGTGGATTTCGTCGTCGGGCGAGCAGCAGCCAGACGCGGCTCTTGGGGAAGGGACTCTTGGACTTGATGGAACGCACCGTCGTCCGCTGTGCCGATGGGCACGTGTTCAGCACCGCTTCGTTCCCGATGCAGCAGGCCGAGCGACTCGGCCCCGGACGTCTCGTCCGGTGTCCTCGGTGTGCCCGGCTCCGCAGTGTGGTGCCGGTGACCCTCGAGAAGCGGTAGGGACGGACAGCAGCAGGTGGCTGGCGCGCGGAGCCGTCGCGATTGTGGCGGGTCCGCGCGCCTTGCGTATCCTCGGGGCGTGCTTCTCTCAGACAAGGACATCCGGGCCGAGATCGACGCCGGGCGGGTCGTGATCGATCCCTACGACGAATCCATGGTGCAGCCGTCGAGTATCGACGTGCGCCTCGACCGCTACTTCCGGGTGTTCGAGAACCACCGGTACCCGCACATCGACCCCTCCGTCGAGCAGCCGGACCTCACGCGGCTCGTCGAGCCCGAGGGCGACGAGCCGTTCATCCTGCATCCCGGGGAGTTCGTCCTCGCCTCGACGTACGAGGTCATCACGCTCCCCGAGGATCTTGCCTCGCGGCTCGAGGGGAAGAGCTCGCTCGGGCGGCTCGGGCTCGTCACCCACTCCACGGCCGGCTTCATCGACCCCGGCTTCTCCGGGCACGTGACGCTCGAGCTGTCCAACCTCGCCACCCTGCCCATCAAGCTCTGGCCCGGCATGAAGATCGGCCAGCTGTGCATGTTCCGGCTGAGCTCGCCGGCCGAGTTCCCGTACGGCAGTGAGCGGTACGGCTCCCGCTACCAGGGGCAGCGCGGGCCCACCGCCTCCCGGTCCTTCATCAACTTCCATCGGACGCAGGTCTGAGCAACCGCCGGGGCACGGGGACGGGTGGCATGAGCGACATACGGGAGAACCTGACCTACGAGCGGTTCGGGGACGCGGTGCGCGAGCTTGCGCAGGTCATCGCCGACGACGGGTACGAGCCCGACATAGTGCTCAGCATCGCCCGCGGGGGCGTCTTCGTCGCCGGCGGGATCGCCTACGCCCTGGACTGCAAGAACATCCACCTGGTCAACGTGGAGTTCTATACGGGCGTCGGCACCACCCTCGACATGCCCGTCATGCTCGCGCCCGTCCCGAACGTCATCGACTTCTCCGACAAGAAGGTCCTCATCACCGACGACGTCGCCGACACCGGCAAGACGCTCAAACTCGTCCGCGACTTCTGCCTCGACACCGTCGCCGAGGTGCGCACCGCGGTGATCTACGAGAAGTCCCACTCGCTCGTGAAGTGCGAGTACGTGTGGAGCCGGACGGACGCCTGGATCAACTTCCCGTGGAGTGTGCTGCCTACGGTGCGCAGGTCCGGCGAGCCGGTCACTCCGTCCAAGGAAGCCCTCTGACCTCCTGATCTGCTGACCTGCGGGATCAGGCGGCTCCGCTGACGCCAGGTGCGACGAAGCGCCGGTGGAGGGGCGAGAACCGGGCCTCGGGCTCACCGGTGATGCCGGCTTCCTTGACCGCCGGCGTGAGCCGCTCGGCGAAGAAGCGCTCGAAGTCCGTCTGGGCGTTCCACACATCGATCACGTGCAGGGCGCCGCCCTCGAACCAGGCCGCGTGCAGGACGGCACCCTCCGGTGCCTGTTCCTCCCAGCCCACCGCGTCCCGCACGGCGTCGTACTGCTCGGGCGTCACCCCTGCCCAGCGCAAGGACAAGACAACGGCCATGGGAATCCCTCCTCGGTTCGGCTTTCCGTCCCGTCCCAGTAGAGCGACCTCCGTCGTCGGCCGCCTGTCCTCGTACGCCGTTCGAGCCGAGGCGCAAGAGCCGAGGCGCAAGAGCCGAGGCATGAACCAAAGGGCTCCCGGGCGAACCCGGGAGCCCCTCGTGTCGTACGGCGAAAGCCGCTGGAACGTGCCCAGCTTCTAGAACGTGCCCAGCTTCACGATCGACAGCAGCGCGATCAGCTGGATCGACGACGCGCCCAGTGCCTTCGGCCAGGGCAGGTCGTGGGAGCGGCTGACCATCATGGTCAGGAGGGCTCCGGCCGCCACCCAGGTCGCCCAGCCCAGGCCCTGGACGAAGGTCGCGTCGCCGCCGAAGAACATGGCGAAGACGAGGCGGGGGGCGTCCGTGATGGACATGATCAGCATGGAGAGGCCCACCGTGGGCTGCCACGCGCCGTCGCCGCCGAGCTGGCGGGCCAGGGTGTGGGTGACCACGCCCAGGACGAAGGCGCTCAGCACCATCGCGACGGCCGTCGTCAGGACGATCGGTATCGCGTTCGAGAGCGTCGCGTTGATCGCTTCTTCCCGCGCGCCGTCGAAGCCGAAGACCGCCAGCAGGCCGTAGAGGAACGTCACGATCAGGGCGGGGGCCCACATCGCGTAGTCGCGCATCTGGAGGAACGTCTGGCTGGGGGCCAGGACGATCCCGCGCAGCAGTTCCTTCCAGTGCAGGCGCGGGCCGATCGGGCCCGGCGGGGGCGTCGAGCCGGCGTGGTAGGTCCCGCCCTGGTTGTAGGGGGCCTGCTCGTCGATGGAGAAGGCCTGGGTGTGGCCGGGATTGTTGGCCGCGTACGGGTCCGGGGCGCCGTGCCCCGGCGGGTGGTCGCCGCCGTCGCCGAAGTACTCCGGCTCGCCGCCGTAACCGCCGCCGTTCGACTGCGGCCACCGCCCGCCGCCTCCGCCGCCACCGCCGTAGGGCGGCTGCTGCCCGCCCCGGTACTGCGGTTGCTGCTGCGGGTACGGCTGAGGCGCGGGCGGGTAGCCGTGCGACGGGCCCTGGGGCGCCTGCTGCCGGTATGGGGGGTGTTGCGGTCGCGCTTGCGGGGCGCGGTCGTCCCGGCCGCCGCGTCCGATCCTGAATCCAGCCACGTTCTCGAACGTACCTGGTCCCGGGGAGCGGTGGGCCGGGCCTGGCCTTCCGGGCCCGGCTTTGCTGCCGAGCTGTGACATCCCTTACGGGATGTCTAAGGGGCGCGTAGGGGGCCCAGTTGGAGAAGTGCAGGGCCTTCCACGCCCCCGTACGTCGTCGATTTCACCGTGTCGCCGGACGAGCGGTCCCGGGCGGTCCCTTCCGGCCACGGAGGTGTCAGGCCATGAGGTTGTAGGGGTAGGGATTGCCGAGGGGGTCGGGGGTCGTGCAGGCGAACCGCGTAGCGAAAGGCGCCGCGGAGTTGCCGGTGCCGCGGTAGAGGTACGTCCAGTTCGTGCTCTTGTCGTATGCGAACAGGTCGGGGCGGCCGTCACGGTTGGCGTCGCCGATGCCGATGAGGTCGCTGTAGATGTTCCAGCCGCTGCCGATCCTGACGCGCGGGGAGAATGTGCCACTGCCGTAGCCGGGGTAGAGCCACAGCACACCGCTGCTGTCACGGGCGATCAGGTCGCCCGCGGCGGTGCCGCCGACGTTCCCCACAGCGGTGATCTTGTTGTAGACGCCCCAGCCGCCGCTGATCTTCACCCTGGTCGCGAAGGGAGCGGCGTAGTTGCCGGTGCCCTTGTACAGCCAGAGCACCCCGGAGGTGTCGGTGGCGAGCAGGTCGGCCCGGCCGTCCCTGGTGTAGTCGGTGCCACCGGTGATCTTGTTGTAGATCTGCCAGCCGCCGCCGATCTTGATGCGGCTCGCGAAGCCACCGGTGCCGTTGCCGCGGTAGAGCCACAGCACACCGCTGCCGTCACGGGCGACCAGGTCGGCGTGCTCGGAGCCCCCAGGAACGTGTGGAGCCTCCCCCCACCGCGCGCAGCAGCGGGAGAACAGCAGGACCACCGCGGGACCGCCAGGTCCATGCGTACGGCGACGCCCCCGGGTTCAGGATCGAACCCGGGGGCGTCGGACCGCCGTGAGGACTACTTCGCGGGCGCGGGCTCCGGCTCGCTCTCCGTCTCCGACGAGCCCGCCGGGGGCTCGTCGTCCGTGGCCGGTGTCTTGACGGACTCGAGGAGCAGCTGGGCGACGTCCACGACCTGGATGGACTCCTTCGCCTTGCCGTCGTTCTTCTTGCCGTTCACGGAGTCCGTGAGCATGACCAGGCAGAAGGGGCAGGCGGTGGAGACGATGTCGGGGTTGAGGGAGAGGGCCTCGTCGACGCGCTCGTCGTTGATGCGCTTGCCGATCCGCTCCTCCATCCACATGCGCGCGCCGCCGGCGCCGCAGCAGAAGCCGCGCTCCTTGTGGCGGTGCATCTCCTCGTTGCGCAGTCCGGGGACGCCTGCGATGATCTCGCGCGGGGGCGTGTAGATCTTGTTGTGGCGGCCCAGGTAGCAGGGGTCGTGGTAGGTGATGATGCCCTCGACCGGGGTGACGGGGATCAGCTTGCCCTCGTCCACCAGGTGCTGGAGCAGCTGGGTGTGGTGGATGACCTCGTAGTCGCCGCCGAGCTGCGGGTACTCGTTGCCGATGGTGTTGAGGCAGTGCGGGCAGGTGGCGACGATCTTCTTGGCCGACCTGGGCTTCGCCGACTCGGGAACGACCTTGCCGTCGTCGTCCAGCTCCTCGCCGAACGCCATGTTCAGGGCCATGACGTTCTCCATGCCGAGCTCCTGGAACAGGGGCTCGTTGCCGAGGCGGCGGGCGGAGTCACCGGTGCACTTCTCGTCGCCGCCCATGATCGCGAACTTCACGCCCGCGATGTGGAGGAGTTCCGCGAAGGCCTTGGTGGTCTTCTTGGCGCGGTCCTCCAGGGCGCCCGCGCAGCCGACCCAGTACAGGTACTCGACCTCGGTGAGGTCCTCGATGTCCTGGCCGACGACCGGCACCTCGAAGTCGACTTCCTTCAGCCACTCCAGGCGCTGCTTCTTGGCCAGGCCCCAGGGGTTGCCCTTCTTCTCCAGGTTCTTGAGCATCGTGCCCGCCTCGGACGGGAAGGAGCTCTCGATCATGACCTGGTAGCGGCGCATGTCGACGATGTGGTCGACGTGCTCGATGTCCACCGGGCACTGCTCGACGCAGGCGCCGCAGGTGGTGCAGGACCACAGGACGTCAGGGTCGATGACGCCGTTGTCCTCGGCGGTGCCGATCAGCGGGCGCTCGGCCTCGGCCAGCGCCGGCGCCGGGACGTCCTTCAAAGCCTCGGCCGACGCCTTCTCCTCGCCCTCCATCGTCTTGCCGCCGCCCGCCAGCAGGTAGGGCGCCTTGGCGTGGGCGTGGTCCCGCAGCGACATGATCAGCAGCTTGGGGGAGAGGGGCTTGCCCGTGTTCCAGGCGGGGCACTGCGACTGGCAGCGGCCGCACTCCGTGCAGGTGGAGAAGTCCAGCAGGCCCTTCCAGGAGAACTGCTCGACCTGGGAGACGCCGAAGACGTCGTCGTCGCCGGGGTCGGTGAAGTCGATGGGCTTGCCGCCCGAGGTCATCGGCTGCAGGGCGCCGAGGGCCGTCTCGCCGGTCGCGTTGCGCTTGAACCAGATGTTCGGGAAGGCCAGGAAGCGGTGCCAGGCCACACCCATGTTGGTGTTCAGCGAGACCACGATCATCCAGACGAACGAGGTGCCGATCTTGACCATCGCGGTCAGGTAGACGAGGTTCTGAAGCGCGGTGACGCTCAGGCCCTTGAAGGCCAGGACCAGCGGGTACGACGCGAAGTACCCGGCCTCGTAGCCCTCCACGTGGTGCAGCGCGCCCTCGAGGCCGCGCAGGACGTAGATGGCCAGGCCGATGGTGAGGATGACGTACTCGACGAAGTACGCCTGGCCGGCCTTGGAGCCCGCGAACCGGGACTTGCGGCCCGGGCGCGACGGCAGGTTCAGCAGGCGGATCACCATCAGGACGGCGATGCCCAGGACCGTCATCACGCCGATGAACTCGATGTACATCTCGAACGGCAGGAACTCGCCGATGACCGGCAGTGTCCAGTCGGCCTGGAAGAGCTGGCCGAACGCCTGCGCCAGGGTCGGCGGCAGCGTCAGGAAGCCGATCGCCACGAACCAGTGGGCGACGCCCACGATGCCCCAGCGGTTCATCCGCGTGTGGCCGAGGAACTCCTTCACGAGCGTCACGCTGCGCTGGTAGGGGTTGTCGGTCCGGGCGCCGGCCGGCATCGGCTGGCCGAGCTTGAAGTACCGGACGAACTGGCCGATGGCGCGTGCGAGCAGCGCAACGCCGACCACGGTCAGGACCAGCGACACGATGATCGCGGCGAGTTGCATTTCGGGGCTCCTCGGGCCTGCGAGGGGTTCGTCGAGGGTGTCCGCGGAGGCGATCCGCGGTGAGCCCTCGAGATTACTAAGCGGTAACTTATGCGGTCCTCTGAGACTACCCCCATCTTGCGCTGCACTGTAGCCGGGTGGTCGGTGATCTGTGCTACTGAGGCGGCCCTCAGTCTGGGTGCGCGGGCGGCGCGCCGAGTGGGTGGTGTTATTCACCGCAAATCATGACATCCCGCTTAATTTATAGCTGTGCTCTACGGGATCACCGCCGCCACCGCCGCCCTGCTGCTCTCCGCCGTGCTCACGGCCGTGCGAAGCCTGCCCGCCCGGCGCCTGCGGGACGCCGACCGCCGGCCGCGGCGGCAGCGGCCCCTTCCGGTGTGCGGGGCCGCCGTCGTGCTCGCCACCTGTCTCGTGACGGCGGCGGGCGACTGGACGGGTGTGGCGCCCCTGGGGTCCGCCATCAGGGAACTGCTGGTCGCCGGGGCGGCCGTCGCCGGCCTCGGGCTGATGGCCGACGTGCGGCGGGTCGGAACGCGGGTCCTGGCCGGCGGTACGGCGGTCGCGGCGGCCTGTGTGGTGCCGTACGACGAGACCGGGCTGCCCGCCGGGCTGCTGGCCGTCGGCTGGATCGTCTTCGTGGTCGTCGGATTCAGGGCGCTCGACCACGCCGATGCGCTCGCGGGCACCGTCGGCGTCGTCACCGCCTTCGGGGTGGGCGCCTGTGCCGCCGCGGAGGTGATGGACGGCCTCGAGGTGCTGCTGAGCGTGCTGGCGGCCGCGCTGACCGGGTTCCTCATGCACAACTGGCCTCCCGCGCGCGTGGCGCTCGGCGCGTGCGGGTCGATGTTCACCGGCTTCGTACTCGCCTCGGCGGCCGTGCTCACCCGGGCCGGGCACGGGCTCGCCTCCAGTGCGGGGGTGCTGTTCGCGCTCACCGCCGTCGCGAGCGCCGACGTCGTGCTCGTCGTGCTGTCGCGGCGGCTGGCCGGGCGCCCCCTGCTGCGCGGCGGCAGCGACCATCTCGCGCACCGGCTGCGGCGGATCGGGCTGACTCCGCAGGGGGCGACGGTCCTGCTGGGCATCGGAGCGTTCTGCGGGGTAGGCGTGGGCGTCCTCGTGCACATGGGATGGGTGGGGGCGTCCGCGTTGTTCTGGGTGGCGGGGGGAGCCCTCGTCGTCGTGTTCGCACTGCTGCGCGTCAAGCCTCTGGGACCCCGTTACGGCACTCGCCGCGTTACATCGTCGCAGGTCAGTCCCCAGTTGCGTGTAAGGAACGGATAAGAGTTGAGTCCCCTCGACTCAGCTCTGTTGACCGGGTGGGAGCCGTCGTGCACACTTGAGTCTGTTCCACTCAAGTCAGCTGGAGGAATCAACCATGGCACGTGCGGTCGGCATCGACCTGGGCACGACTAACTCCGTCGTCAGCGTTCTCGAAGGCGGCGAGCCCACCGTCATCACCAACGCCGAGGGCGCCAGGACCACGCCTTCCGTCGTCGCCTTCGCCAAGAACGGCGAGGTGCTCGTCGGTGAGGTGGCCAAGCGTCAGGCCGTCACCAACGTGGACCGGACCATCCGGTCCGTGAAGCGCCACATGGGCACCGACTGGAAGATCCAGCTGGACGGGAAGGACTTCAACCCGCAGCAGATCTCCGCCTTCATCCTGCAGAAGCTGAAGCGGGACGCCGAGGCCTACCTGGGCGAGAAGGTCACGGACGCGGTCATCACCGTCCCGGCGTACTTCAACGACTCCGAGCGTCAGGCCACGAAGGAGGCCGGCGAGATCGCCGGTCTGAACGTGCTGCGCATCGTCAACGAGCCCACCGCGGCCGCGCTCGCCTACGGCCTCGACAAGGACGACCAGACGATCCTCGTCTTCGACCTCGGTGGCGGCACCTTCGACGTGTCCCTCCTGGAGATCGGTGACGGCGTCGTCGAGGTGAAGGCCACCAACGGCGACAACCACCTCGGTGGTGACGACTGGGACCAGCGCATCGTCGACTACCTGGTCAAGCAGTTCGCGGCCGGTCACGGCGTGGACCTCGGCAAGGACAAGATGGCCCTCCAGCGCCTCCGTGAGGCCGCCGAGAAGGCCAAGATCGAGCTGTCCTCGTCCACCGAGACCTCGATCAACCTGCCCTACATCACGGCCTCCGCGGAGGGCCCGCTGCACCTGGACGAGAAGCTCACCCGGGCTCAGTTCCAGCAGCTGACGGCCGACCTGCTGGAGCGCTGCAAGACGCCGTTCCACAACGTCATCAAGGACGCCGGCATCCAGCTCGGCGAGATCGACCATGTCGTCCTCGTCGGTGGCTCCACCCGTATGCCCGCCGTCGCCGAGCTCGTCAAGGAGCTGACCGGCGGCAAGGAGGCCAACAAGGGTGTGAACCCGGACGAGGTCGTCGCCATCGGCGCCTCGCTCCAGGCCGGTGTCCTCAAGGGCGAGGTCAAGGACGTCCTGCTCCTCGACGTCACCCCGCTGTCCCTCGGCATCGAGACCAAGGGCGGCATCATGACCAAGCTGATCGAGCGCAACACCACGATCCCGACGAAGCGTTCGGAGATCTTCACGACGGCCGAGGACAACCAGCCGTCCGTGCAGATCCAGGTCTACCAGGGCGAGCGCGAGATCGCGGCCTACAACAAGAAGCTCGGCATGTTCGAGCTGACCGGTCTGCCGCCGGCGCCCCGCGGCGTCCCGCAGATCGAGGTCTCCTTCGACATCGACGCCAACGGCATCATGCACGTCACGGCGAAGGACCTCGGCACCGGCAAGGAGCAGAAGATGACCGTCACCGGCGGCTCCTCGCTGCCGAAGGACGAGGTCGACCGCATGCGCCAGGAGGCCGAGCAGTACGCGGAGGAGGACCACCGCCGCCGCGAGGCCGCCGAGGCCCGCAACCAGGGCGAGCAGCTGGTCTACCAGACCGAGAAGTTCCTCAAGGACAACGAGGACAAGGTCCCGGGCGAGATCAAGACCGAGGTCGAGGCCGCCGTCGCCGAGCTGAAGGAGAAGCTCAAGGGCGACGACACCGCCGAGATCCGCACCGCCACGGAGAAGGTCGCGGCCGTCTCCCAGAAGCTGGGCCAGGCCATGTACGCCGACGCCCAGGCGGCGCAGGGCGGCCCGAGCGGCGCGACCGCCGGCGGTGCCGAGGCCAAGGCCGACGACGATGTCGTCGACGCCGAGATCGTGGACGACGAGCGCAAGGACGGTGCTGCATGACGGAGGAGACCCCGGGCTTCGAGGAGAAGCCCGACGTCCCCTCCGGCGCGACCCCCGACGACGCCGAGCCGAAGGCCGCACCCCAGGAGGGGGCGGCCCCGGCCGGGGACGGAACAGCAGAGGTGGCCCTGGTGGCCCAGCTGGACCAGGCACGCACGGCGCTCAACGAGCGCACGACGGACCTCCAGCGCCTCCAGGCCGAGTTCCAGAACTACCGCCGGCGCGTCGAGCGCGACCGGATCGCGGTCAAGGAGATCGCCATCGCGAACCTCCTGACCGAGCTCCTGCCCGTGCTCGACGACATCGGCCGTGCACGGGAGCACGGCGAACTCGTCGGCGGATTCAAGTCCGTGGCGGAGTCGCTGGAGACCGTGGCGGCGAAGATGGGACTGCAGCAGTTCGGCAAGGAGGGCGAGCCCTTCGACCCGACGATCCACGAGGCCCTGATGCACTCGTACGCACCGGACGTCAGCGAGACGACGTGCGTGGCGATTCTGCAGCCCGGGTATCGGATCGGCGAGCGCACCATCCGCCCCGCGCGGGTGGCGGTGGCCGAGCCGCAGCCGGGAGCGCAGACGGTGAAGACCGACGAGACCGAGTCGGCCGACGACAAGGAGAGCGGTGGCCCGGACGAGGGCTGAGCTTGAACCAACGAGGGAGGAGGGACGTCGAGGATGAGCACCAAGGACTTCATCGAGAAGGACTACTACAAGGTCCTCGGCGTCCCCAAGGACGCCACCGAGGCCGAGATCAAGAAGGCGTACCGGAAGCTCGCCCGCGAGTTCCACCCGGACGCCAACAAGGGCAACGTCAAGGCGGAGGAGCGCTTCAAGGAGATCTCCGAGGCGAACGACGTCCTCGGTGACCCCAAGAAGCGCAAGGAGTACGACGAGGCCCGCACCCTCTTCGGCAACGGCGGCTTCCGTCCGGGGCCGGGCGCGGGCGGCGGCTCCTTCAACTTCGACCTGGGCGACCTCTTCGGAGGCGGCGCCCAGGGGGGCGGGTCCGGCGGCTTCGGCGGCGGTCTCGGTGACGTCTTCGGGGGCCTGTTCAACCGCGGCGGTACCACCGGCACACGGACCCAGCCGCGCCGGGGCCAGGACATCGAGTCCGAGGTCACGCTCAGCTTCACCGAGGCGATCGAGGGCGCGACGGTCCCGCTCAGGATGTCCTCGCAGGCACCGTGCAAGGCCTGCTCGGGCACCGGCGACAAGAACGGCACGCCGAGGGTGTGCCCGACCTGCGTGGGCACGGGCCAGGTGGCCCGCGGCTCGGGCGGTGGCTTCTCGCTGACCGACCCGTGCCCGGACTGCAAGGGCCGCGGCCTCATCGCCGAGCACCCCTGCCTGGAGTGCAAGGGCAGCGGGCGGGCGAAGTCGTCCCGCACGATGCAGGTCCGCATCCCGGCGGGCGTCACCGACAGCCAGCGCATCCGTCTGCGCGGCAAGGGCGCGCCCGGCGAGCGGGGCGGCCCGGCGGGCGACCTGTACGTGGTGGTGCACGTCGACGCGCACCCGGTGTTCGGCCGCAAGGGCGACAACCTGACGGTGACCGTGCCGGTGACCTTCGCGGAGGCGGCTCTGGGCGGCGAGGTCAGGGTGCCCACGCTGGGCGGACCGGCGCTGACCCTGAAGCTGCCGCCGGGCACGCCCAACGGCCGCACCATGCGCGCCCGGGGCAAGGGCGCGGTCCGCAAGGACGGCACCCGCGGAGACCTGCTGGTCACCGTCGAGGTGAGTGTTCCCAAGGACCTGACGGGGAAGGCTCGTGACGCGCTCGAGGCGTATCGCGAGGCGACGGTGGGCGAGGATCCGCGGGCGGAGCTGTTCGAGGCCGCGAAGGGAGCTTGACAGAGATGGATGGCCGTCGACGTAACCCGTATGAACTGACCGAGGAGACCCCGGTCTACGTCATCTCGGTGGCGGCCCAGCTCTCCGGCCTGCACCCGCAGACGCTGCGGCAGTACGACCGGCTGGGCCTGGTCTCCCCCGACCGCACCGCCGGCCGGGGCCGCCGCTACTCGGCCCGCGACATCGAACTGCTCCGCCAGGTGCAGGCGTTGTCGCAGGACGAGGGCATCAACCTGGCCGGCATCAAGCGGATCATCGAACTGGAGAACCAGGTGGTCGCGCTGCAGTCCCGTGTCGCGGAGCTGGAGGCGGCGCTGGAGGGTGCCGCCGTGGCGATGCAGCAGCGGGAGGCGGCGGTGCATGCCTCCTACCGCCGTGACCTGGTTCCGTACCAGGAGGTGCAGCAGACCGGCGCGTTGGTGGTGTGGCGGCCCAAGCGGCCGGGGCCGTCGGACTGACGGCCACACGCAGACGAAAGGGGCCGGGAGGCGAACCTCCCGGCCCCTTCGTGCTGTTCGGATCAGGCGGCCGGCGCGGTGACCGCCCAGTCGCCCGCCGGGAGTGACTCGGTGCCGTCCTCGGCCACGGCGGTCACCCAGTAGTACGACGTGGTGCCGCGGCGGGCGCCGGTGTCGAAGTACTGGAAGGCGCCGGGAGCGGCGTCGGCGATCTTCTCGTAAGCCGAGGTGTCGGGGTTCCACCGGTAGATGCGGTAGCCGCCCGCCTGCTCCGGCGCGCCCTCGCCCAGCCCGTACCACTCGAGCAGGTTGCCCTCGTCGCCCTCCGCGCCGGTCGCGTTGAGCGTCAGCGGCGAACCCTCCGGCGTCGCCACGCTCGGCGGGGTGTCGAGTTCGGTCGCGATCACGATCTGGGCCTCGCCGGTCCACTTGAAGGAGGAGTTCCCGGCGTCGTCGACGGCATCGACGATGAAGCAGGACTCCTCGCCGTCCGGGAGGGTGGTGTACGCGTACGAGGTGGTGTCGGCCGACACGTAGTAGCCCGGGTAGAGGGAGCAGACCCGCTCCTCCTCGTCCCCGAGCAGCTCACCGCGGCGCACGACATAGCTCGCCAGGTCGGCGGTGGGGTTGGCGTCCCAGTGCACCTCGAAGCCGTACTCGGTGGGGGTGACGGTCACCCCGGTCACGGCGGACGGCGGTGTGAGGTCCTGGCGCTCGCCGCTGACGGCGGCAGACCGCGGGGACTCGTTGCCCGCCGCGTCGAGGGAGGTCACCCGGTAGTAGTAGGTGACGTCCTCGGCGGCCGAGGTGTCGACGTACACGACCTGATCCGTCGTACCGCCGACCTGTGTGTACGTGCCGTCCGCGGTCGCCGCCCGGTACACCCGGTACGACGCCGCTCCCGCGACCCCGCTCCACCCGACCGACAGCCCCTCCGGTTCGGAGTCGGTACTCAGGCCTGTGGGCACGGCGGGGGCGGTCCGGTCGACGGTGGTGACGGGCATGTCGGCCGTGCCCGTCGAGACGTTGCCGGCCTTGTCGTAGGCGCGGACCTCGTAGTAGAACGTCTCGCCGGTCTTCGGCGGGGTGTCGGTGAACGAGGTGGAGACCGTCGACACCAGCGGCGTGCCGCCGAACGAGGTGCCGTTGAGGCGCCGGTAGACCTTGTACCCGGCGAGGTCCATCTCCTTGTTCCTGGCCCAGGTCAGCTTCGCCTGGCCGAGGACCGTGTCGTACGAGACCGCCATGCCCGTCGGGGTGAGCGGCTTGACGGTGTCGACGGTCGCCGAAGTGCGAGGCGTGTAGCCGAACTTGACGACGGCGGAGCCGGTCCAGTTGACGTAGTCGATCCGGAGGGTGTGCCTGCCGGAGGGGATCGTGACGTTGACGGTCTTGGAGACGGTCGTCGAGACGTTCTTCCAGAGGTCGACCTTGCGGACGCCGTCGAGATAGACGCGGATGCCGTCCTGGCCGGAGACCGCGAAGGAGAAGGGGCCGCCGGAGCCGAAGTCGCGCGTCACCGTCCAGCGGACGCCGAAGTAGTTGCTCGGCAGGCCGGAGGCGGGGGCGCCGGTGCCCCAGCTCTCGTTGACGGCGGTGTCGCAGTCGGTCTTCTTCGGCGTGCCGGAGAACGCCGTGTTGGCGAAGAACTGCCGCTTGTAGACGGGCGAGGTGCACGTCGTGGCGGCGGAGGCGGGCGCGGAGGCCATGGTGAGCAGGCCGCCCGCGGTGGCGAGCACGACGGCGGTGGAGACCGCGGCGGTCGTGCGTCTGGCTGGGTACATACGTTCCTTCGGTCCTGATCGCCGACGGCAGGGTGCAGCCGTCGGCGATCAAGACACTTGAGGCGCGGGAATGGTTGTAGGCCTGGTGGGCGGCCTCTTGATGCGGATCCCCGGCAGTCTGTGAACTGTCGTCGGGTGAACAATTCGTAAGGGTTGTTCGGAGAGATTTCCGTTCTTCTCCATATGACCTGCACAACTCACCGGCGCGGCGACATGCGTTATGCGGAGTGTGATGTTGCTATCTCGTTAAGTAGTTTGGCTTGACGCCGGAGGTTGCCGCCGCGTTGGCTTTTCTGACACATGGGCCACCACGCCGTACCCATGTCCGAAACGCACCTGAAGTGAGCCCCCGCATGCGTCGTATCGCCATAGTTGTGGCCGCAACCACGATGACCCTCTCGCTCGCCGGCTGCAGCATGCTGAACGCGACGGAGACCAGCAGCGACGCCGGCCCGACCAAGGGCAGCGACGTCACCGTGGGCGTTCTGATGCCGGAGAAGACCAACACCCGGTACGAGCAGTTCGACTACCCCATCATGAAGGAGAAGATCGCCTCCCTCACCGGCAACCGCGGCAAGACGGAGTACGCCAACGCCGAGTCCGACGCGAAGAAGCAGAAGACCCAGATGGAGAAGATGATCGACGACAAGGTCGACGTCATCGTCCTCGACGCGGTCGACTCCCACGCCATCGCCGAGACGGTGACGAAGGCCAAGGACGCGGGCATTCCGGTCATCGCCTACGACCGGCTGGCCGAGGGCCCGATCGACGCGTACGTCTCCTTCGACGGCGAGCTCGTCGGCGAGGTGCAGGGCCGCTCCCTGCTCGAGGCGCTGGGCTCAAGCGCGGACACCTCCGACAAGATCGTCATGATCAACGGTTCGCCCACCGACCCGAACGCCAAGGTGTTCAAGACGGGCGCGCTCTCCGAGCTGAACGGCAAGGTGACCGTCGCGGCGTCCTACGACACCGCCGCCTGGAGCCCGGACACCGCCGAGAAGGAGATGACCGAGGCGATCAAGAAGCTCGGCAAGAAGAACATCGCCGCCGTCTACTCCGCCAACGACGCCATGGCGGGCGCCATCATCAAGGCCTTCCAGTCCGCGGGTGTGACCGACCTGCCGCCCATCACCGGCCAGGACGCGGAGCTGCCGGCGGTGCAGCGGATCGTCGCCGGCGAGCAGTTCATGAGCGTCTACAAGCCGTACCCGGACCTCGCCGAGGCCGCCGCGGAGATGGCCGTCGCCAAGGTCCAGGGCCACAACATCCAGTTCGACGCCCTCGTCCCGGACCGGGTCGACAGCCCCACCAACAAGAAGATCCCCGCCCAGCTGGTCACCGTGGTCGCCCTGCAGAAGGACAACATCAAGCAGACGGTGATCGCGGACGGCATCTACAAGGTGTCCGACATCTGCACGAACAAGTACAAGGCGGACTGCCAGGCGATCAACCTGAAGTAGTGGGTCGCGTCATGCCACCCGCGTGAACTCCACCGTCACCTCCGGCGGGCCGCCGGCCACTCCCCGGTACACCCCCTTGTGCGGGGTGACGTCGTCGTAGTCCCGGCCACGGCCGACCACGACGTGGGACTCGTCGGCCCGGTTGCGGTTGGTGGGGTCGTAGCCGCACCAGTCGCCCGCCCAGTACTCGATCCAGGCGTGACTCTGGCCCGCCACCGGCCGGTGCAGCTCCGCCTCCCGCTCCGGGTGCAGATAGCCGGAGACGTAACGGGTCGGCAGGCCAAGGCCCCGCAGCAGCGCGATGGTGACGTGGGCGATGTCCTGGCAGACGCCGGCGCCCTGGTCCCACGCCTCGGCGGCGGAGGTGGTCACGCCGGTGGTGCCGGGGAGGTACGCCACCCGGTCCGCGACCAGCGACGACACGGCGACCGCCGTCTCGTGCGGGTCCAGGCCCGCCACAGCCTTCCTCGCCTTCCTCACCAGCTTTGCCGGGACCGTCGTACGGGCCGTCGGTGTCAGGAACTCCAGCAGGCGTGAGTTCGCGGTGTGTCCGGCCACCTCGTCCCACGTCGGCGCCGGCGGCAGCTCGCCCGGCGGGGACGTCTCCACCAGGCTCGACGCCGTGATCGTGAGATCCGCGTGCGGGTCCATCAGCTCGAACCCGGTGACCTGCGTGCCCCAGTAGTCCCAGTACGACCAGGTCGTGGCGGTCGGACTGATCGTCACCCGGGCGTCCAGCGTCGTCTGGCCGGGGAGGGTGAGAGGGGTCATGCGGACCTCGTTGTGCGAGGAGACCGCGGCCTGTGCGTAGGAGACGTGGGTGGTGTGACGGATACGGAGCCTGCGGGTCATCTCATGCTCCTTCCTGGGCCCACTCAACGGGCCCCTGGTACGGGAAGAACCGCTCCGCGACCGCCTCCGCAGAGGCCATGCAGGCCTGCTGCAGATCCCGCAGCAGCACGGGGAGGTGGTCCTCAAGGGTGTGCGAGTCCAGGTATTCGAGGCGGGTGCGCAGCCGGCCGATCGGGCGGCGGGCAGGGTCCTGGCGGGGGCGGCCGAGGGCGGACAGGCACTCCTCGGCCGTCGTCAGGGCGTGCAGGGCCGAGCGCGGGAAGTCCCGGTCCAGGAGCAGGAATTCGGCCACCCGCGGGGTGTCGCCGAAGCCGCTGTACACGCGGGCGTACGCCTCGTCGGCTCCGGACGCGCTGAGCAGCGTCGGCCAGTCGGGGGCGTGCACCGCGTCCAGCACCCGGACCGACAGCAGACGTACCGTCATGTCCACCCGCTCCAGGCTCCGGCCGAGGACGACGAACCGCCAGCTGTCGTCCCGGCTCATCGTCGAGTCGGCGAGTCCGAAGAAGAGGGCCGCACGGCTGCGGACCAGCTCCAGATACGCGTACGGGCCGGTACGGCGGGCCGCGCGCCGCTGGTCGGCGAGCGCGTGCCAGGTGGCGTTGAGGCACTCCCACATCTCGGAGGAGACGGCCTCCCGGGCGCTGCGGGCGTTCAGCCGCGCCGCGCCCAGGGCGCCCTCGATGGAGCCGGTCGAGCGGGCGTCGAAGGCGAGCTGGTCGAGGACCTGCTGCATGTCGACGGGCTCGCCGCCCGCGTCCATGCCGAGGATCGCGTACAGCGACCGGCAGGCCGCGTCCTCGTCGCGCCAGGGGTCCTCCAGCATGCGGTGCAGGTACGCGTCGAGGATCCGCGCGGTGGCGTCCGCGCGCTCGACATAGCGGCCGGTCCAGGTCAGAGCCTCCGCTATCCGGGAGAGGATCACGTCGTTCACTGCTGCTGCGCCCCTTCCTGTACGACCGTACGGTTGCCGTCGGGACCGAGCTGGCGCGGGGCGACGGCCGGCGGCGCGTCGTCGGCCGGCTGCAGGCCGGGCCCTTCGGCGGGGCCCTCGGCGAGCACCCAGGTGTCCTTGGAGCCGCCGCCCTGGCTGGAGTTGACGATCAAATTGCCCTCCTGCAGGGCGACACGGGTGAGGCCGCCGGGCAGTACCCAGACGTCGTTGCCGTCGTTGACGGCGAACGGCCGCAGGTCGATGTGGCGCGGCGCCATGCCCTCGCCGACGAGGGTGGGGGAGGTCGACAGGGCGACGGGGCGCTGGGCGATGAAGCCGCGCGGGTCGGCGGCGACGGCCTTGCGGGTTCGTTCCAGGGTCCCGGCGTCGGCCTTCGGACCGATGACGATGCCGGAGCCGCCGGCGCCGTCGACGGGCTTGACGACCAGCTGGTCGATCTGGTCGAGGACGGCCTCCAACTGTCCCGGCTCGTCCGGCCGGTAGGACTCGACGTTGGGCAGGATCGGTTCCTCGGAGAGGTAGTAGCGGATCAGGTCCGGTACGTACGTGTAGAGCAGCTTGTCGTCGGCGATCCCGTTGCCGACCGCGTTGGCGAGGGTCACGTGCCCCGCCATGGCCGCGCTCAGGATGCCCGGGCAGCCGATCACCGAGTCGGGGCGGAAGTGCAGCGGATCGAGGAAGTCGTCGTCCAGTCGCCGGTAGACGACGTGCACGGGCACCTCGCCGCGCGTGGTGCGCATCCACACCCGGTTGGCGCGGCAGACCAGGTCGTGCCCTTCGACCAGCTGGACGCCCATCAGCCGGGCGAGCAGGGCGTGTTCGAAGTAGGCCGCGTTGCTGGGGCCGGGGGTGAGGACCACGACCCGCGGATCCCGGGTCCCGTCGGGTGCGGCGGCGCGCAGGGCGGCCAGGAGCCGCTGGGCGTACCCGTCGACGGGCAGCACGTGCTGCTCCGCGAAGAGCGAGGGGAACACCCGGGTCATGGCCCGCCGGTTCTCGATGACGTACGAAACGCCGCTGGGCACACGCACGTTGTCCTCGAGCACCCGGAAGTCGCCGGCCTCGTCCCGTACGAGGTCGATGCCGGAGACATGGATGCGCACCCCGCCGGGTGGTTCCATGCCGTGCGCGGCTCTGTGGAAGTGCGGTGAGGACAGCAGCAGCCGCCAGGGCACGACCCCGTCCTCGAACGCACGGCAGGGCCCGTAGGCGTCCGCGAGGTACGCCTCGAGAGCTCTGACCCGCTGCGCCACTCCCCGTTGTATGAAATCCCATTCGAGGGCGTCGAGGATCCTGGGCACGAGATCCAGCGGCCACGGTCGCTCCTCGCCCGCGAAGGCGTAGGTCACGCCCCGGTCGGTGAACGCCCGGGCCATCTGGTCGGCCCGGAAGCGCAGTTCACTCGGCTCGATCGGCTGAAGTGCCGCCAGCACCGGCTCATAGGCGGTCCTGACCTCACCCGGCCGCTCGAACATCTCGTCCCACGCATCGGCCAACGCGTATGCGTCAAATATGTCCGCCATGAGGGGACGTTAAGTGCGGCTCGTAACAGGCCGGTCACTCGGTGATTTCCGGCAGCTCACGTGCGTACGGCCGATGTTGCCGTCACGTGGCCGGCAGCCCGGCCGGACGGGGGTTGTCCGGCCGGGCCGTCACCGGGCAAGCGCGGCCCGGTGGGGAAGCGGGTTCCACCATGCCCTCGGCGGGTACGGTCCACCACCATCAGCTTGTTGCAACGCGACGGACGGAGGCCTGGAGAAACTCCCGCATACAGGTGGTTTTCCCCGGTTCTGGCCGGGAGAGCCGTGTTGCGGAGCAGTTCCGGGCCGCGCATAGTGGCGCTGCGGAAGAGGCGGAAACCGGGGTGGGATGGGCGATGGCCGGGCACGGGACGGACGAGCATCCACATGGTGCTGACCGACTGTGCGACGCCGGGGATCGCGTGTATTCCCGCGCTGTACGGCGGGGCAGGGTGCCGCGCCACGACGCCGAACCGGTCCCCTGTCTGCTCGAACTCGCCCTGCTGCACCCCGATCCCGACGACATGGACTGGCTGGTGCCCACGTCCCCGCAGGAGGTCATGACCCGCCTCCTGCGCGGGGTGTACGACGAGGTCAGCGCGAGCCAGCGCCGGGTGGGTTCGGCGGTGGAGGCAGTCGAACGCTTCGCCGGCCTGCGCGGCCGGGTCCCGTCCTCCGGCGCCTGGGAGGGCACGGCGATCCGTGTCCTGGACGGTTCCTCCCGTATCCAGGCGGCCCTGGACGAGGCGACGGAGGCGTGCACGACGGAGGTGCTGACGGTCCAGCCGGGCGGCATCCGCCGCGAGCACGAACTCTCCGAGGGCCTGCACCGGGCGCTCGAACTGCGCGGCCGGGGCGTGCGCATGCGCGACCTCTACAACCACGTGGCGCGCCACGGCCAGGGCCTGCTCAACTACCTGGACCTGATGGGCGACGCGGTGGAGGCCCGCACCCTGGACGAGGTCATCGACCGTCTGATCCTCTTCGACCGCACGGTCGCCTTCGTCCCCGCGAACGCCGACCGCACCATGGCCCTCGAACTGCGCCACCCCGCGCTGATCGCCTACCTGGTCACCGTCTTCGAACGCCTGTGGCGGCTGGCGATCCCGCTGACGGCCCCGATCCCCGCCACCGGTATCGACGGCATCTCCCACCGCGAGCAGTCCATTGCGGCCCTGCTGGCGGAGGGCCACCAGGACGCGGTCATCGCGGAGCGGCTGGGGATCAGTGTGCGGACCTGCCGGGCGTACATCGCCCGGCTGTCGGAGACGCTGGGGGCGGCCAGCCGGACGCAGCTGGGCGTGCGGATAGCGCAGGCCGGCCTGGCGGGATCGACGCTGGCGGCCGAGGTCGCCTCGGTCAGCCTTCCGGATCAAGGATCTCCGACCGCGCGATGAGATAGCCGAGTTGGGCCCGGCTGTCACTGCCCAGCGTCGCGGCGAGCTTCGCGATGTGCACGCGGGCCGTGCGCACGTTCATGCCGAGGCGGTCGGCGATGACGTTGTCCGTGTGGCCCTCGACGAGGAGGGCGGCGATGGCGCGCTGGCGGGGGGTGATGCCGTTGAGGGTGGGCTGCTGGACGGCCTGGGGGTACATCGGGGTGGCCAGGCGCCACAGCCGGTCGAAGGTGGTGGCCAGGAAGTTGACGAGGGCGGGCTGACGGATCTCCAGGGCGAGCGTGCGGTCGGCGGTGGCGGGGACGAAGGCCACGGTCCGGTCGATGACGAGGAGGCGCTCGGTCACCTCGTCCAGCGTGCGCGCCTGCACGTCGCCCTCGAGCCGCTCGTACCGGGCCAGGACGGTGGGCGCGTGGCGGAGGGTGTGCTGGTAGAGGGTGCGGATACGGCCGCCGCGGTCCAGCATGGACTGGTCGCGGGCCAGGGCTTCGGCATGGATGCCCGGGGGCTTGCCCACGTGGCTGGTGTGCGGGTGGATGGCGAGGAGTTCCGTGGACGCCTCCGCCATGCTCTGCGTGATGGCCAGGTTGATGGCCGGCCGGCCGCTGATGAGGCTGATGGCCGTGGTGTCCGGCGCCGTCGTACGGTCGGCACCCAGCCGCAGGAGGGGTTCGAACGCGTCGACGAGCTGGGCCTCGCGGCGGCGCTCACGCGCTATCAGGTCCTCCGAGGTCCGCAGGTGCCGGTGGAGGGCGACGACCGGTGCCACGGGCTCCAGCCAGGCCAGGTCGTCGACGGCCGGGTGCAGCAGGCCCAGGTCGACGAGGCAGGTGGCCCCTTCGGCGTCCGCACGGTGGATCCGGCCTTCGCGCAGGGCGCGGGTGTACAGATCCAGACCCGCCTCGCACAGCGCCTCCGGTCCGTGCATGTGCGCCTGTGATGTCACGCGCGGCCTTCTTCCCTCGGACGACTCACTGATCCGGACTCAGGAGCCTGTGTCTGAACTCCGGCCGGGCGCCGCCGCCTGGCACGCACGCTCACCGCGTTGCCGCACGGCCCCAGTAGCTCCTCCGCCACTCTTGGCTTCGCTCGAGCGGGGGGACCCCCGTCGAGGACCTTCCGGCGCCGTGCGATCGCACGCATCGGACGACGCGCGCTGGTCCGGCCGGGGTTCAGTCACAGGCTCTCACTGATCCGGGTTCAGCATTCCCGACTGGGCTATGAGGTAGCCGAGTTGGGCGCGGCTCCCGCTGCCCAGGGCGGATGCCAGCTTGGCTATGTGCGCCCGGCAGGTGCGTACGTTCATGCCCAGGCGGCGGGCTATGGCCTCGTCGACGTGGCCCTCCACGAGGAGCTTGGCTATGGAGTGCTGGATGTCGGTGATGCCGTCGGGAGCGGTTTCGTAGGGCGCGCCGGCGCTCAGCGGCACCGCGCGGTTCCACATGAACTCGAACACCTTGATCAGGTAGCGGACCAGTCCGGGGTGACGGAGTTCCAGGGCGACCTGCCGGTCGTCCCGTATCGGGATGAACGCGACGGCCTCGTCGCAGATGATGAGCCGTTCGACGAGCTCGTCGATGGTGCGGTACTCCACCTTGCCGTCGGTGAACTGGTCGACGTAGGCCAGCCGGTCGGGCACGTACCTGGCCGTGTGCTGGTAGAGGGTGCGGATCCGCACCCCGCGTTCGATCAGCGGCCGGTCGCGTTCCAGCGCCTCGAGGAGCCTGTTCTCCGGACTGCGGCGGCCGCCCGGCTGGACCGCGAGTACCTCGGTCTGGCACTGGGCGGTCGCCAGGTCGAGCGCCGCGTTGATGCGGTCGAGGCCCTCGAGCACCGTGATGGAGTGAGTGGGGGCGGTCTCCTGGGCGCTGAGGGCCATGAACGGTTCGAAGATCTCGGAGAGCGTGATCGACAGCCGTCGCTGCTCGGCGATCTCGCGCTCTATCGGGTTGAGCCGCTGGGCCAGGGCGACCGACGGCGGAACCGGGCGCAGCCAGTTCGCGTCGTCGGGATCGGGGTGGAGGAGGGCGAACTCCATGAGGCAAGGAGCGGGCTCGACATCCGTTCGCAGGATGCGTCCGGTGCGCAGGGCGTTCGCGTAGAGGCGGCTTCCGTCTTCGCACAGCTCGGTCACCGCATGGGGATGTGTCGCCTTAGTCCCATTTGTTGCCAAATCTCCACCCCCCAGGGTCCTGAACATGCAGGAACATGATGCACCGATTGTGTGGCCATGACGTGCCTGAATGAGCCATCGTCTTATCCGACGGGGGAACGAGGGGACCTTCAAGTGAGGACGAAGCCGACTATGCGTAAGAGAATGCTTCGCTCGATGCTTGTTGCCGCCGTCTCCGCCGTTGTGGCCTTCGGAACGCTGGCTGGCCTCTCCGGTGCGAAGAGCGACGTGCACAAGGTGGGTGGCGAACAGTCTGTGACCGTCGCGGCGGACGGTGACGGCACGCCGGTCATCCCTCTTGACACGAGGTGGGACTGATCTCGATGACCACACCACCCGACGACCGCTCCTTCCGCCGCGAAATGGCCACCGCCTACCGCTCCGGCTGGCACTTCATCGACCTGGTCACCGCCATCCCCCACAGCGGTGACTCGCTGATGGTGACCGTGTTCGGTGAGCCGGTCGTCGTCACGCGGGACGAGGACGGAGACGTGCGGGCCTACCGGTGTCTGCGGCGGCCTCGGGGGGCGCCGCAGCCCGTACGGTGTGCCATCCGGTACGGAATGATCTTCGTCAATCTCGACCAGCGGGACCACGCACTGGCGGAACCGGCCGCGCCGGCCGCCCCACAGACCATAGCCACCCCCCGCAGTGCCTGACGCGATTCCCCCGTCGTAACAGATCGCTCAGGTGCTTCCCCCCGCAGCGGCGTCACCGTGACCTGAACACGGTGACGCCGCTGCAGTTTTGCGGGACATTTCCGGGTATCGACACAATCGGGCGCCGACAGGTACTGGCTGGAAACAAGCGCCTCGGCACCCTGTGTCACCCTCGCCCCATCGCCCGCGTCAGTTCGATCTCGATCACCACCCGGTCGGGATTCGGCGCCGGGGCACGCCCGTACCGCTCCTCGTACCGCCGCTCCGCCTCCGCGACCCGCTCCCGCTCGGCGCGGACCCGTGCGCGGCCCTCCAGCGTGGCCCAGCGTCGCCCGTCCACCTGGCAGACCGCGACCCGCGCCCCGTCCGGGCCGGCCGCCAGGACGTTCCCCACCTTCGCGCTCGCCTTGTTCGCGATCACCCGAGCCAGCCGCGCCCCGGGGTCGTACGTCACTCCGACGGGTACCACGTGCGGAGTGCCGTCCGGCCGCGGGGTCGTCAGGGTGCACAGGTGCCTCTCCCGCCAGAAGGAGAGGTACGGCGCGTCCGGCGCGCCGGGATCTTGGGGGTATGCCGCCATGGGCCCGGAACCTAGCCGCCGTACACCTCCCACGGCCACCTTGAGTGGAATAGACTCAACTTTGTGTACGCTGATTGAGTCAGCGCTGGAAGACGCGCCATCGACGGCCGGTACAAGGAGGAGAACGCGAACGTGGACGCCGAGCTGACCAACCGGAGCCGGGACGCGATCAACGCGGCAAGCAACCGCGCCGTGACGGAGGGGCACCCGGACCTCACCCCCGCCCACCTGCTCCTCGCTCTGCTCCAGGGCCAGGACAACGAGAACATTGTCGATCTGCTCGCCGCCGTCGACGCCGACCAGGCCGCCGTACGCGCGGGCGCGGAGAAGGTGCTCGCCTCGCTGCCCAGCGTGACCGGGTCGACCGTCGCGCCCCCGCAGCCCAACCGCGATCTGCTCGCCGTCATCGCCGACGCGCAGACGCGCGCTCAGGAGCTCGGCGACGAGTACCTCTCCACCGAGCACCTCCTCATCGGCATCGCCGCCAAGGGCGGCCAGGCGGGCGACGTGCTCACACAGCAGGGAGCGACCGCCAGGAAGCTGCTCGACGCCTTCCAGAAGGCCAGGGGAGCGCGCCGGGTGACCAGCGCCGACCCCGAGGGGCAGTACAAGGCCCTGGAGAAGTTCGGGACGGACTTCACCGCCGCCGCGCGGGAGGGCAGGCTCGACCCCGTCATCGGGCGGGACCAGGAGATCCGGCGCGTGGTGCAGGTCCTCTCCCGCCGCACCAAGAACAACCCCGTCCTCATCGGGGAGCCCGGCGTCGGCAAGACCGCCGTCGTCGAGGGGCTCGCCCAGCGCATCGTGAAGGGCGACGTGCCCGAGTCCCTCAAGGACAAGCGGCTCGTCGCGCTCGACCTGGGCGCCATGGTCGCGGGCGCCAAGTACCGCGGTGAGTTCGAGGAGCGGCTGAAGACCGTCCTCGCCGAGATCAAGAACTCCGACGGGCAGATCATCACCTTCATCGACGAGCTGCACACCGTCGTGGGCGCCGGCGCCGGCGGCGACTCCGCCATGGACGCCGGGAACATGCTCAAGCCCATGCTCGCCCGCGGCGAGCTGCGCATGGTCGGTGCCACGACGCTCGACGAGTACCGGGAGCGGATCGAGAAGGATCCCGCCCTGGAGCGGCGTTTCCAGCAGGTGCTGGTCGCCGAGCCGACGGTCGAGGACACCATCGCCATCCTGCGCGGGCTCAAGGGCCGCTACGAGGCCCACCACAAGGTGCAGATCGCGGACAGCGCGCTGGTCGCGGCCGCGACCCTCTCCGACCGGTACATCACCTCCCGCTTCCTCCCCGACAAGGCCATCGACCTCGTCGACGAGGCGGCCTCCCGGCTGCGCATGGAGATCGACTCGTCCCCCGTCGAGATCGACGAACTCCAGCGCGCCGTGGACCGGTTGAAGATGGAGGAACTGGCGATCGGCAAGGAGACCGACCCGGCCTCCCGCGAGCGCCTGGAGAAGCTGCGCCGCGACCTCGCCGACAAGGAGGAGGAGTTGCGGGGCCTCACCGCCCGCTGGGAGAAGGAGAAGCAGTCCCTCAACCGGGTGGGCGAGCTGAAGGAGCGGCTCGACGATCTGCGCGGGCAGGCCGAACGCGCCCAGCGCGACGGCGACTTCGACACCGCCTCCAAGCTGCTGTACGGCGAGATCCCGGCCCTGGAGCGCGACCTTGAGGCCGCCTCCGAGGCCGAGGAGGAGGTCTCCAGGGACACGATGGTCAAGGAGGAGGTCGGCTCCGACGACATCGCCGACGTCGTGGCCTCCTGGACCGGGATCCCGGCCGGCCGCCTCCTGGAGGGCGAGACGCAGAAGCTGCTGCGCATGGAGGACGAGATCGGCAAGCGGCTCATCGGGCAGACCGAGGCCGTGCGCGCGGTGTCGGACGCGGTGCGCCGCAGCCGCGCCGGGATCGCCGACCCGGACCGGCCCACCGGATCCTTCCTCTTCCTCGGCCCCACCGGCGTCGGCAAGACCGAACTGGCCAAGGCACTCGCGGACTTCCTCTTCGACGACGAGCGGGCCATGGTCCGCATCGACATGTCGGAGTACGGCGAGAAGCACAGCGTGGCCCGGCTCGTCGGCGCGCCTCCCGGGTACGTCGGTTACGAGGAGGGCGGCCAGCTCACGGAGGCGGTGCGGCGGCGGCCGTACAGCGTCATCCTGCTCGACGAGGTGGAGAAGGCGCACCCCGAGGTCTTCGACATCCTTCTGCAGGTGCTGGACGACGGGCGGCTGACGGACGGTCAGGGCCGGACGGTCGACTTCCGCAACACCATCCTGGTCCTCACCTCCAACCTGGGCAGCCAGTTCCTGGTCGATCCGATCACCAGCGAGGCGGAGAAGAAGGAGCAGGTCCTGGAGGTCGTCCGGGCCTCCTTCAAGCCGGAGTTCCTCAACCGGCTCGACGACCTGGTCGTCTTCTCGGCCCTGTCGAAGGACGAGCTGGGCCGTATCGCGCGGCTCCAGATCGACCGGCTGGCCAAGCGGCTGGCAGAGCGGCGACTCACCCTGGAGATCACGCCCGAGGCCCTGGCCTGGCTCGCCGACGAGGGCAACGACCCGGCGTACGGAGCCCGGCCGCTGCGCCGCCTCGTCCAGACCACCATCGGCGACCGCCTCGCCAAGGAGATCCTGGCCGGCGAGGTCAAGGACGGCGACACGGTCCGGGTGGACGCCTTCGGCGACGGGCTGATCGTGGGTCCGGCGACCGGCAAGACGCTGTGACCGGGGTGACCGTGCGGCACGGGCGGTGCGGGTCGCGCACCGCCCGGGTCACATGGTGAACGCCGAGAAGCGCACCAGCGCGGTGTCGGCGTCCTCGTACACCACGCTCATCCGTACGGCGTCGGCGGACACGCCGTCGGGCAGACCCTTGGTGGCGTCCAGGGCGAGACACAGGTCGGCGTCCTCGTCGGCGCAGTACGCCGTCCCGGGTGCCGGGGCGTCCGGATAGGTGCCGCTCAGCCAGGAGCCGACGTCGGCGCGGGGCATCCGGAAGGTGGCGCTGTACTCGGTGTCCTGAAAGCCCTGCTCGGTGCAGCCCACGGTTTGCGCGCCGGCGGGCAGGGCGGCGCCGCCGTAGTGCAGGGCCTCGGCGCACGGGACCGGCTTGGGCTCCGCCCCGAACGGGTCGTCGGAGAAGATCCAGGCCGCGATCAGGACGGCGAAACCGATCACTCCCAGAGCGGGCAGTGCCAGGATGGCGGCCACCACCCCCCATCTGGTACGCCCCGTGGTTACGTCGCGTGTCAGCGCCATGAGCCCCCCCACCTCCGCGTACGTCCGTTCCCTACCGGCCAGATCATGTCAGCCGACGGCCGACCGGACCCGTCGGGCTTGCCACCCCCCTCCCCGCATGGGGGAGGATGGCGGGATCCGCATGAAGGGAAATTCACGGTGACCATCGACCCGTCCTCGATTCCGAACTTCGGGGGCCAGCCCGAGCCGCAGCCCCAAGGACCGGCGGGCCCCGTCGTCCCGGATCAGGACCTTGTGAAACAGCTCCTCGACCAGATGGAGCTGAAGTACGTCGTCGACGAAGAGGGTGACCTCGCGGCGCCGTGGGAGCAGTTCCGTACGTACTTCATGTTCCGCGGCGAGGGTGACCAGCAGGTCTTCTCGGTGCGGACGTTCTACGACCGGCCCCACAAGATCGACGAGAAGCCCCAGCTGCTGGAGTCCGTCGACGACTGGAACCGCCGGACCCTGTGGCCCAAGGTCTACACGCACACCCACGACGACGGCACCGTCCGCCTCATCGGCGAGGCGCAGATGCTGATCGGCACG
Organism: Streptomyces sp. HUAS ZL42; assembly: GCF_040782645.1. Classification (GTDB taxonomy): domain Bacteria; phylum Actinomycetota; class Actinomycetes; order Streptomycetales; family Streptomycetaceae; genus Streptomyces. Next base: position 4,628,014 of record NZ_CP160403.1, on the reverse strand, counting down.
GGTGTCAGCCTTGAGCACTTCGTCTCGTCCACCGTCAGCTGGGTGCGCGCGGCCATCGAGTTCGACAAGTGGCTCGTCGAACAACTCGGCCTCGAGCAGGAGATCAACGAAGCGGAGAAGCCCGAGGACGACGAGGAGTAGTCCCCGGAACCCTCACAGCGGCGTGCCTGCCACCACGACCAGATACGCGCCGTACACGAACGAGAGCCCGGCCAGGGCGCCGACCACCAGGGTCGCGTGCCAGGGTCGGGCTCTGGCCGTTCGCACCAGCGCCCTTGCCAGCGGCAGCAGCAGCGGGAAGGCAGGCAGCAGGAAGCGGGGCTTGCACTCGAAGTAGCCGGAGCCGCCGAGCGTGATCAGCAGCAGGACGCCGCTGTGGACGAGGAGCGGCAGCGGGGCGCGGTCGGCGAGGAGGAGGGCGTACAGCAGGAGGGCCGCCGCGACGATCACCATCGTCATGGGGAAGACGAAGCGCTCCCCGTTCAGCAGCACGTGGCGGACGAAGCCGAGCGAGCCGCGCCCGAGGTCGAAGCGCGAGCCCCACATGCGCTGCACCTCGAAGTACCCGCCGAGGAGGTCGCCCTTCCTGCGGCCCACCCACAGCACGTACGCGGCCCAGCCGAGCGGGGCGAGCGCGGCGCCCGTCCACAGCCTGTGGGTAATGCGGCGCATCCCCTTCCGCTCGCGCCAGATCTCGCACGCGGCCGCCGCGAGCACCGCCGCCGCGACCGCCAGCCCGTTGGGGCGGGCCAGCCCCGCCAGCGCGGCGAGGGCGCCCGCCCACAGCCAGTGGCGGTTCAGCACGGCGTACAGCGACCAGGCGGCGAAGGCGGTGAGCAAGGGTTCCGTGTACGCCATCGTCAGCACCACGGAGTGCGGCAGCAGTCCCCAGAGCAGCACGAGGGCGGTGCCGACCGCCGGTCCGTGCAGCCTCGTCCCGACGGCGTGGATCCCGCAGGCGGCGACCGCGGCCGCCGTCCACGACACGAGCAGTCCCGCCGCGCCACCGCTGAGCGGGGCGAGCGTGGTCGCCGCCCGGACCAGCGCCGGGTAGAGCGGGAAGAACGCCAGGTCGCTCTGGACGGCGTCCGGCGGGAAGCGCAGGGTGCGGCCGTACCCGTGCGCGGCGATCCCCAGGTACCACATGGAGTCCCAGGAGCGGCCGAGCAGCGCGAGCGGCTGTTTCCCGTCGGCCCGGGCGACCGCCGCGAGCACGGCCGCTCCCGCGATCCGGGCGGCGGCGAAGACGGCGAGCGCGGTCGCCGCGGTGACGGCGGGCCTGCGGCGAGTGGGGGGAGGCGGCCCGGACTGCGTGGGTACGGTGGGCGGAGCGAAAGTGCTGGCGTGCGTCACACCGGCACATTGCAGTGGAAAGGGTGCATACGCGAGCAATACACACCCGGGTGGGTGTGATTCGCGGTGCCCGGCGTGGCGGCGTGACTTCGCGGCGGTCTACGCGAGCGACTTCAGCCGCTTCACCGCCTCCTCCAGCACCTCCGAGCGCTTGCAGAACGCGAACCGGACGAAGGGCGCGCCCGCCTCCCGGTGGTCGTAGAAGACGGCGTTCGGGATGGCCACGACCCCCGCACGTTCCGGCAGGGCGCGGCAGAAGGCGAAGCCGTCGTTCTCGCCGAGGGGGCGGATGTCGGTGGTGATGAAGTAGGTGCCCGCGGTCCTGAACACCTCGAAGCCCGCCTCCGCGAGCCCCGCGGCCAGCAGGTCCCGTTTGGCCAGCATGTCCGCGCGGAAGGCGGAGAAGTAGCTCTCCGGCAGGGCGAGGGCCTCGGCGACCGCGTACTGGAACGGCCCCGACGCGACGTACGTCAGGAACTGCTTCGCCGAGCGCACCGCCGCGACCAGCTCGGGGGGCGCCGTCACCCAGGCGACCCCGTGTTCATGCACCTATTTGTCTCCTGGCTCCGCGTCGGCCCAGGTCGACCCCCGGTGAACTCGTTGCCGGCGCGGCAGCAGGAGCGGCGGCTTCGGCGGGCGGTGGGTCCTGCCGCAGGAGTGGACCTCCAGCTGCTACCCGCTTCGCGCGATAGAAATCAGAGCACAATCAGAGTACAGTCTGAGTATGAGCATCGCACCCTTGGCATTCGAATCGGAGTCTGTCTCGTTCACCGATCTGTCGCGGAACCCGAAGGCCGTCGCGGCCAGGGCTGCTGCCCTGGGATGCCTGCGAGTCACGCACCGAGACGCGCCCGACATGGTGTTGACCACGGCCATATACGCAGAGCGCGCCGAGGAGAACCTGACCACGGCGTCCCGGCTGTTCCTTGCGCTGTTGAAGCAGGACGACGGCGCCAAGTCGCTTTTGCTCGCGCTGCCCGAGGTGTTCCCGTGGGTGCGCCACCTGGACGCTGAGGAGGTTCGGGAATTCACTGTCGAGCTTCTGGAGGCGCTGTCCGACGCCGCTGAGCTGGGCGCCAGGGAAGCCGTGCACCGAGCGATCGTCTCGTGGCGGGCCACCGCCCGCATCAACGCCGACCCTGACCAGCTGAGGGAAGCGCTCCGTCCGCTTGGTGGCGTCGACCTCGGCCCGGTCGAGGTGCACGAGTGAGCCCGAAGAAAGGCGATCGGGTCAGCGTCCCTCCGCTGAGCGGCTGGAACGTCATCCACGGGACGACGGAGGCCGCGACCGGTTGGGAGGAGCTGTGCCGGGTGGCGTTGCCGAACGCGCATCGCTGCCTGGAAGCCCTCCGCACAGACCCGCTGTCGCGCGCCAACTGGAACCGTCAGCACCAGCTACGAGGCAGGCACGCCACCAGGGAATGGAAGGGCTCCGAGCTGGAGCAGTGGGAGTACGAGATCACCAGCGGCGGTCGGGTTCGCTACCTGGTCAGCCCGGATACCTCGTCCGTGATCCTGGTGTACGCCTCCCCGCGGCACCCGAAGGACACCGAATAGTATGCGGCGCTTCGCCCCTGCAGAGGGCGGAGCGAACCGGGGCGCGGGCTGCGATGGGGTCTTGCCGTACTGGCGGCGGGCCGACTGGAATCTGAGGGCGGCGTGCTAAGGACGGCCGGCCTCACGGGGAGCGATCAGTGCGCGAATGCCTTGCGGAGCCGTTCCGCCGCGTCCGTCAGCACCTCGGTGCGTTTGCAGAAGGCGAATCTGACGAAGGGCGCGCCCGCCTCCCGGTGGTCGTAGAAGACCGCGTTGGGGATGGCGACGACACCGGCCCGTTCGGGCAGGGCGCGGCAGAAGGCAAAGCCGTCGCTTTCGCCGAGGGGGCGGATGTCGGTGGTGATGAAGTACGTGCCGGCCGGGCGGAAGACCTTGAAGCCTGCCTGTTCCAGGCCGCCCGCGAGCAGGTTCCGTTTGGCCAGCATGTCCGCGCGGAAGTCGGCGAAGTATGAGTCGGGCAGGCGCAGGGCCTCGGCCACGGCGTACTGGAAGGGCCCGGAGGCGACGTACGTCAGGTACTGCTTGGCCGAGCGGGCAGCGGCGACGAGATCGGGGGCGCCGGTAACCCACCCCACCTTCCAGCCGGTGAACGAGAACGTCTTGCCGGCCGAGCCGATCGTGACCGTCCGCTCCCGCATGCCGGGGAGGGTGGCGAGCGGCACGTGCTCCACGCCGTCGAAGACCAGGTGCTCGTACACCTCGTCCGTGACGACCAGCAGGTCCCGCTCGACGGCCAGCTCGGCGACCGCGGTCAGCTCCGCACGGGTGAGGACGGTCCCGGTCGGGTTGTGCGGGGTGTTGATCAGCAGCAGCCGGGTGCGGTCGGTGACGGCGTCGCGCAGCTCGTCCAGGTCCAGCCGGAAACTTCCCTCGTGCGGCCGCAGGGTGACCGGCACCCGCCTGCCGCCCGCCATCGCGATGCAGGCCGCGTACGAGTCGTAGTACGGCTCGAGGGCGACGACCTCGTCACCGGGCTCCACCAGCGCCAGCAGCGAGGCCGCGATCGCCTCCGTCGCCCCCGCCGTGACCAGGACCTCCGTGTCCGGGTCGTACGTCAGCCCGTAGAGGCGCTGCTGGTGCCCGGCGACCGCTGTGCGCAGCTCGGGGACGCCCGGGCCCGGCGGGTACTGGTTGCCGCGCCCGTCGCGCAGGGCGCGCACGGCAGCCTCCCGGACCTCCTCGGGGCCGTCCGTGTCGGGGAAGCCCTGGCCCAGGTTGATGGACCCGGTCCGCACCGCCAGGGCGGACATCTCGGCGAAGATCGTCGTCCCGAACTCGGCGAGGCGGCGGTTCAGGAAGGGGCGTGCGCTGGAGGTCATGCCGGCCATCCTGCGCCGAAGCTCTGGAGTTCCTCAACTCTGCTTTGGCCCGTGGGGCGGCCGGGCATCCCCCGGTCACGCAACGAGCGGAGCGCCCACGGGGGGCCGCTTCGGGGGAATCGGAAGGAGGGTGACGCCATGGTCATCGGCATCATCCTGGCGGTCGTCGCGGTCCTCTTCGTGGGAGCACTGGTGTCCGCCGCGCGCAAGGACCGGTACGCCAAGCGGTACCGGGGCCGGTCCGGGCGGGTCGGCGGCCACCGCGGGAGCAGCGACAGCGGCAGCAGCTGGTGGGCCGGCGGGGGAGACAGCGGCTCGTCCTGCGGCTCGAGCGGCCACTCCTGCGGCGGCGGCTCCTCCTGCGGGGGCGGCGGGTCGTCGTGCGGGGGCGGCGGCGGATGCGGTGGAAGCAGCTAGGGCAGGCCCTGAGGGGGCGTCTCTCACCGGGCGGTCCGACCCGAGCTCCGAGGGGAAACCGCATCCGCACCGCGGGGTCCGTGCCTGGCACGGACCCCGCGGGCGCATAGGCCCGATGAATAGGCCCGAAGCGCCCCGGCGCACGCCGTAGTTGAACAGTTGAGCTGTGGAGCCCTCTGAGGGATGGAAACCCCACGAACTTGGGTAAAAACACTGTGGCGCCGCCACAGTTCATGATTCCCTCTAAATCACCAAGCAGCCCTCGGGCGTCCTGCGGACCACCCCCCTACCCGACTGGGCTGACCGGGCCGAATCTCCCGGTGTCGACCGGGGTGTGCGCCGGACCCACATCCTCTTTCCTTGTGCGCTAGCGGAGCCAATGCATGCTCACAACCCTGAACACCTCCTACACCGACACGCGCGCGGCCGACCTCGCCTGGGCCCTTGGGCGTGAGCCGCTGCCCGCACTGGCCACTCTCGATCTCGAACTGGCCGGTGCCCGACTTCAGTTGAGACTGCTGGGGGCGTCTCACCAAGTACTGCTGGAAGACAAGCAGGGCACTTGTTCGGAGACGGTGGCGTGTATTTCGGGCAGCAGCACACCCCTGCCGCTGGGCGTCGCCAAGCGGGTGGGCGACTGGGAGTACGAGTTCGCGGCACGGGTCGAGGTCCTCTCGCCCGGCTCCTTCGCGGGCCGCGCCCAGGAGTTGCTCGCCCTCGTCTCCGACCACCCCAACGGCCTCGCCGGAGTCTTCCCCGGCAGCCCGCACGCCTTCACGGCGATGCTGGCCCAGCGGCACGACGGGCATGTGCACTGGCGGACATGGCACGCGTACCCGCAGGACGGGCAGTTGGTGGCGACCCGGACGAGAGTGGGCGTAAGAGTGCCGGTCACGGTGAACGCAGGTTCGGGTGAGCTCAGTCCAACTGGCGTTTGAGAGCACGCCAGTTCCACACGTGTGGGTGACGAAGAGCTCCGTACCGGTGACGTAACGTCGCCTCGTGATCGAACCGCACGCACCGGCCCCGCCATGCGCCCCGCCGCCCTGGCGCGGACCCGCGCGGCTCCCCGTCCGGCCGGGAACGGGACGGTTCCTGGTCCTCGCGGGCGTCTTCGTCTGCGCGGCCTGCGGACTGGTGTACGAACTCGAACTCGTCGCCCTCGCCTCATACTTGATGGGCGACTCGGTCACCCAGGCCTCCGTGGTCCTCTCGGTCATGGTCTTCGCGATGGGCATCGGCTCGCTCGCCGCGAAACGACTGTGCCTCCTCGCGGCGGCCGCCTTCGGCGCGATCGAGGCGACACTCGCGCTCGTCGGCGGCTGCAGCGCGCTCGCGCTGTACGCGGTCTTCGCCTGGACCGGCGACTGGGGCGGCCTGTGGGCGAACGGCCCGCGCTGCCTCCTGGTCGCCTTCTCCCTGGCCATCGGTCTCCTGATCGGCGCGGAAGTCCCGTTGCTCATGGAGCTGATCCAGCGCATCCGCCGCCAGGACGCGGGCGGCGCGGTGGCCGACCTGTTCGCGGCGGACTACGTGGGCGCGCTGGTGGGGGGCCTGGCCTTCCCGTTCCTGCTCCTGCCACTGCTGGGCCAGCTGACGAGTTCGCTGCTCACGGGCACGGTCAATGTGATCGCCGGCGGGGCCCTTGTCCTGGGCCTGTTCCGGCGGGACCTCACCCGCCGTGCCCGCTGGCTGCTCGTGATCGCCAACCTGACCGTTCTCGGCGTCCTCGCCTCCGCGGCCGCCCTCGTCGACGACTTCGAACGGGCCGCCCGCCACGCGGTGTACGGCGAGGACGTACGCGTGGCCGAACAGACCGAAGTGCAGGACGTGGTCCTCACCGGCGGCACACCCGGCCACCCCCTCAACCTCTACCTCGACGGCCGGCTGCGCTTCGGCGGCCACGACGAACGCCGCTACCACGAGGCACTGGTCCACCCCGCGATGAACGGCCCCCACGCGCGCGTGCTCGTCCTCGGCGGCGGCGACGGACTGGCCGCACGGGAGGTGCTGACGCACCCCGGCGTGCACCGCGTCGACATCGTCGAACTCGACGCGGGCGTGGCGCGGTTGGCCCGCACCGATCCGGCGCTCTCCCGGCTGAACGGGCACGTCTACGACGACGGACGCGTCCACGTCACCACGGCGGACGCGTTCCGCAGCCTGCGGGAGCTGCCGCCGGCGACGTACGACGTCGTGATCGCGGACCTGCCCGACCCCGGCATCACCGCGAGCACCAAGCTGTACTCCCAGGAGTTCTACGGCCTCGCCCGGCGCGCACTGGCCGCCGGTGGCCGTCTGGTGGTCCACGCGGGCCCCCTCGCCACACGCCCGCGCGTCTACTGGACGGTCGAGGCGACGATACGGGCCGCGGGCCTGCGGACCGCCCCCTACCGCGTGGCGGGCGGCGACGCGGGTTTCGCCGGCGGCCCGGACCGCTCCGCCGGCACGTCCCCCGCCCCCCACGACTGGGGCTTCGTCCTGGCCGCCCCCGGCACCCGCCCACCCCTCCGCCTGGACCACGACGCCCCGCCCCCACGGACTCTGACCCAGGCCGCACTGACGGCGGATGCCAGGGCGGCGGCACGGCTGCGGATCCGGGGGCTGGTGGCTTCCACGTTGGTGCATCCGCGGTACTGAGGATTTCGGGGCGCACTCTTCGGCCCCGGTGACGGCCACACCAACGCGCGGTCACTTTGAACCAACGAGGGTGCAGCCACCCCCCGACTAGGTAGGCTCCGAAGCATGGAGCATGAGGTCTTCGTTCCGGTTCCGGCCGAGCAGCTGAGGGCGGCGCTCGCCGACCCCGCGCAGGTTGCCCGGGCCGTCCCCGGGCTCCAGCAGGACGCAGGTACCGAACCCGTCGCCGGGCGGCTGAAGGTGCGCGTCGGCAGCCACTCCATCACCTACCGCGGCTCTGTGCGGATCTCCGCGCGGGACGACGGCACGTACGCCGTGGAGGGCGACGCGACCGAAGCCCGCGGCACCGGCTCGGTCAAACTCGCGCTCACGCTGCGCGTTCGGGACGCGGAGGGCGGTTCCGTCCTCACGTTCGACGGGTCCGCCTCCGTGGACGGGCGCGCCACGGAGTTTCCGCAGGAGGCGCTCGGCTCGGCCGTGCAGCGGCTGCTGACCCGGTTCGCGGAGAATCTCGGCGCGGGTGCCGAGGCGGTCGAGGCCGAGGCGCCCGAGTCCCCGGAGCTCCCGGGCCCGCCCGAGACACCAGAGTCCCTCGGCACGGAGGACTTCGAACCCTCGGCGAGCGCCGAGTTCGGGGCGGCGCCGGACGCCGACGACGCACCGGTGCCTCCTTCCGTGCATCCGCCGGCCTCGGAGGACTTCGCCGAGTCCGCCGAACCGCCCGCCGAGGCGGCGCACGCGCGGCGGACGATGATCGGGCGCAGCGCGGAGGAAGTTGACCATGCTCCGCCGCGGGGCCGTTACGCACCCGTCCCGGCGCCGCAGACCGTTGCGCCGAGCACCGCGCTGCGCTGGGCGGTACCGGTCGCCGCGCTGGCGGTGGCGTCGGCGGTGGTGGTGGGGCGGGCGTTGCGAAGGCGCCGTTGATCGCGCCGTTGACCGGCATGGGGATCCAGGGGCGGAGTCCTCGGGAACCGTCGGCCCAGTAGGGTCGAGCCGTGAGTAACGAAGACATCACGCTGGCCGCGGGTGAAGCGGAAGTGACCGTGCAGGCGGGGAACGGCGGTCGGATCGGTGGGCTCCGTGTCGGAGGGGTCGAGCTGCTCCGGCAGGGGGAGCGGTTCGGGTGCTTCCCGATGGTCCCCTGGTGCGGACGGATCCGGGACGGACGCTTCCGGGACGGCGCGACGGTGCACCAGATGCCGCTCAACACCCCACCGCACGCCATCCACGGCACCGTCCGCGACGGCGCCTGGCGCACCGCCCGCGCCACCGCCGACGAGGCGGTCATCACGTACGACCTGGTCGACCCCTGGCCCTACTCCGGCCGGGTCACCCAGCAGGTCACCCTCACGCCGGACTCCCTCACGCTGGCGATGTCCGTGGAGACGTACGACTCCTCCTTCCCGGCCCAGATCGGCTGGCACCCGTGGTTCAACCGGAACCTCGGGGGAGAGGGCGCCCAGGACGTCCGACTCGACTTCGCGCCCGCCTGGCAGGAGGAGCGCGGCGACGACCACCTCCCCACCGGCAACCGCATCGACCCCGAGCCCGGCCCCTGGGACGACTGCTTCGGGATGCCCGGCGGCATCGACGTGACCCTCACCTGGCCGGGGCAACTGGAGCTGAAGGTGACCAGCCCCGAGGAGTGGGTCGTCGTGTACGACGAACAGGACGCCGCCGTCTGCGTGGAGCCGCAGACCGGTCCGCCCGACGGGCTCAACTCGCTGCCCCGGCTGGTCACACCGCTCGAGCCGCTCGAGGCCACCACCACCTGGACCTGGCGTCGCCTCTGAAGAGGCCCTTTAAGCTGACAGGCATGACGGACGTACGCGGCGCGCTGCTGCAGCAGATCAAGGACAAGGCCGTGGTGCACGGCAAGGTGACCCTGTCGTCGGGCAAGGAAGCCGACTACTACATCGACCTCCGCCGGATCACGCTGGACGGCGAGGCCGCCCCGCTGGTCGGTCAGGTCATGCTCGACCTGACCGCCGAGCTGGACTACGAGGCGGTCGGCGGGCTGACCCTGGGCGCCGACCCGGTGGCGACCGCGATGCTGCACGCCTCCGCCGCCCGCGGCAGCACGCTGGACGCGTTCGTGGTGCGCAAGGCCGGCAAGGCGCACGGGCTGCAGCGCCGTATCGAGGGCGCGGAGGTGAAGGGCCGCCGCGTCCTGGCCGTCGAGGACACCTCCACCACCGGCGGCTCGGTGCTGACCGCCGTCGAGGCGCTGCGTGAGGCCGGGGCGGAGGTCGTCGCCGTGGCCACGATCGTGGACCGTGCGACGGGCGCGGCCGAGGCGATCGCGGAGCAGGCGGGCGTGCCGTACCTCTTCGCGTACTCGAAGGACGACCTGGGTCTGGACTGACCACCTGATCGAGTTATCCACAGGGTGGACACGGGGGCGGGATCATCCGGCCAAGTCTGGAAAGATGGGGCCGACGACGACGTCAACCCCAAGGTCTAGGTCAGGGCCGTAAGACGTAGAACGCCAACCCGCACATACAAGGAGCGGACAGATGCCCATCGCAACCCCCGAGGTCTACAACGAGATGCTCGACCGGGCGAAGGCAGGCAAGTTCGCCTACCCGGCCATCAACGTCACCTCGTCCCAGACCCTGCACGCGGCTCTGCGTGGCTTCGCCGAGGCCGAGAGCGACGGCATCATCCAGATCTCGACCGGTGGTGCCGAGTTCCTGGGCGGCCAGCACAGCAAGGACATGGTCACGGGTGCGGTGGCCCTGGCCGAGTTCGCGCACATCGTCGCCAAGAAGTACGACATCACGGTCGCCCTGCACACGGACCACTGCCCGAAGGACAAGCTCGACGGGTACGTACGTCCGCTGCTGGCCGTCTCCGAGGAGCGCGTCGCCCGCGGCGAGAACCCGCTGTTCCAGTCGCACATGTGGGACGGTTCCGCGGAGACCCTGGCCGACAACCTCGCGATCGCGCAGGAGCTGCTGGCCCGCGCCGCCGCCGCGAAGATCATCCTCGAGGTGGAGATCACCCCGACCGGTGGCGAGGAGGACGGCGTCTCCCACGAGATCAACGACTCCCTGTACACGACGGTCGACGACGCGATCCGCACGGCCGAGGCGCTCGGCCTCGGTGAGAAGGGCCGCTACCTGCTCGCCGCGTCCTTCGGCAACGTCCACGGTGTCTACAAGCCGGGCAACGTCGTCCTCCGCCCCGAGCTGCTGAAGGAGCTCAACGAGGGCGTGGCCGCCAAGTTCGGCAAGGCCGCGTCTCCCGGTCCCTTCGACTTCGTCTTCCACGGCGGCTCCGGCTCCACCGAGCAGGAGATCGCGACCGCGCTGGAGAACGGCGTCGTGAAGATGAACATCGACACGGACACCCAGTACGCCTTCACCCGCCCGGTCGCCGACCACATGTTCAAGAACTACGACGGCGTCCTGAAGGTCGACGGCGAGGTCGGCTCCAAGAAGACCTACGACCCGCGCACCTGGGGCAAGCTGGCCGAGGCGAGCATGGCCGCGCGTGTCCTCGAGGCCTGCGCCAACCTGCGGTCCACGGGCACGAAGATCAAGTAACCGGCGGTTCACGGCGGTTTCCAGCGAGCCCGGCGCCTCGGCACCGGGCTCGCTGTATACCTGTGGTCATGCCCGACGTCCGGCTGGCCTCGCCGCAAGGCAAGTGGCTCCTGCTGACCACCGTGCTCGGCTCCAGCATGGCGATGCTGGACTCGACCGTCGTCAACGTCGCCCTCCCCCGCATCGGCCGCGACCTCGATGCGAACCTCGCCGCCCTGCAGTGGACGGTCAACGCGTACATGCTCACGCTGGCCGGTCTGATCCTCCTCGGCGGCTCCCTGGGCGACCACTACGGCCGCCGCAAGATCTTCGTCCTCGGGGTGGTGTGGTTCGCCGCGGCCTCCCTGCTGTGCGGGCTCGCCCCGAACGCGGGTGTCCTGATCGCGGCCCGGGCCCTGCAGGGCATCGGCGGCGCCCTCCTCACCCCGGGCTCCCTCGCCCTCATCCAGGCCTCCTTCCACCCCGACGACCGGGGGAGGGCCGTGGGCCTGTGGTCCGGGTTCGGCGGCATCGGCGCGGCCGTCGGCCCGTTCCTGGGCGGCTGGCTGGTGGACGGCCCGGGCTGGCGCTGGGTCTTCCTCCTCAACGTCCCGCTGGCGCTGATCTGCGTGCCGGTCGCGCTGCGGCACGTCCCCGAGTCCTCCGACAGCCGCACCCACGGCCGCTTCGACGTCCTCGGCGCGGCCCTCGGCGCGCTCGCCCTCGCCCTGGTCACGTACGCGCTGATCGAGGCCCGGAGCGGTTCGCCGGTTGTCGTCCTCACCGCGGTCATGGGCGTGGCGGCCGGGGTGGCCTTCGTGTACGTCGAGCGCCGAAGCCCCGATCCGATGCTGCCCCTCGGCATCTTCGCGTCACGCCAGTTCACCGCGGTCAACCTCGTCACGCTGTGCGTGTACGCGGCCTTCGGCGGCTTCTTCTTCCTCTCCGCGCTCCAGTTGCAGGTCGTCGCCGGATACTCCGCGCTCGGCGCGGGTACGGCACTGCTGCCGACGACCGCCCTGATGCTGCTCCTCTCCGCCCGCTCCGGCGAGCTGGCGGACCGGATCGGACCCCGGATTCCGCTCACCGTGGGCCCCCTGCTGTGCGCGGCCGGGATGCTGCTGATGCTCCGCGTGGGGCCCGACGCCTCGTACGCGGCGGACGTCCTGCCGGCCGTGCTGGTGCTGGGCCTCGGCATGGTCACGCTGGTCGCGCCCCTGACGGCGACCGTCCTCGCGTCCGTCGACGTCGCCCGGGCCGGACTGGCCAGCGGGATCAACAACGCGGCGGCCCGGGCGGCGGGGCTGGTGGCGGTGGCGGCGTTGCCGCTGGTGACCGGGATGGGGGCGGAGGCGTATCGCTCGCCGGCGGCGTTCGACGACGCGTTCGGGCAGGCGATGGTGTGGTGTGCGGGCGTGCTGGTGACGGGCGCGGGGGTGGCGTTCGCGACGGTACGGCGCCCGGGGCCGGACTGCCGACGCCCGGAGTGCAGAACCCACGGGAGCGTATTGGCGCCGCCGCTGGAGGGGGAGCGGGTGCGGGGGAGGATTTCGTAGGGGGGTCCGTCGGCCCGCGGGCAGTCGGCCCACCCAGCCGCGGGCATGCGTGCCGCCTGGGGCGATGAGGGTCCCCCGCTCGAGCGAAGCCGAGGGTGGGCACGGGAGGCACCCCGTCGGCGCGGGGTTGCGCGGCCGCGTCTGCCGCAACGCCGGGCGCCTGGTCATCGGTGCTTGCAGGCCGCAGGCACTTGTGGGTGCGGGCGGTACCCCGTTGGTGCCGGGTTGCGTGAGCCGCCCTGCGTCTGCCGCAACGCGGGGTACCTGGGGTGCTTGCAGGCCGCAGGCACTTGTGGGTGCGGGCGGTACCGCGTCGGTGCCGGGTTGCGTGAGCCGCCCTGCGTCTGCCGCAACGCGGGGTACCTGGGGTGCTTGCAGGCCGCAGGCACTTGTGGGTGCGGGCGGTACCGCGTCGGTGCCGGGTTGCGTGAGCCGCCCTGCGTCTGCCGCAACGCGGGGTACCTGGGGTGCTTGCAGGCCGCAGGCACTTGTGGGTGCGGGCGGTACCGCGTCGGTGCCGGGTTGCGTGAGCCGCCCTGGCCGGCACCAACCCTGGGCCACCTGTACACGGACGACCACGCGCCCAACGCGCCCCCGCACCCCCGGAGGACATGGCGCAGACTTGGCCTTATGACGATTCACGAAAACCTCCTCGGGGGCCCGCCCCCGACCCACCTCCCCGACGACCCGGCCCCCCGCGAGCTCCTCGCGAACGGCACGGCGCCGGCCGACGTCGCCGGCAAGTACCCGACGTCCTCGCTGGCCTGGGCGCAGCTGGCCGACGACGCGTTCGAGCGGGGCAGCGTCGTGGAGTCGTACGCCTATGCCCGTACCTGCTACCACCGCGGTCTGGACGCCCTGCGCCGCAACGGATGGAAGGGCCACGGCCCCATCCCCTGGGAGCACGAGCCGAACCGCGGCTTCCTGCGCGCCCTGCACGCCCTCGCCCGCGCCGCGCAGGCGATCGGCGAGCAGGAGGAGTACGAGCGCTGCACCCAGTTCCTGAAGGACTCCTCCCCGACGGCGGCCCAGACCCTGGGCTAGGGCCTGTCCGCCGCCGTCGTACGGGCCCGCCTGGTGTGATCAGGCGGGCCTTGCCTTTTCGGAGGACCATCGAAGAGGATTTCCAGCGGGGACCGGGGCCCCCGTGTCGGCATCGGCAGGGGCGGACCGCTACCCGGAGTACAACAGGAGACAGCGATGTCCCACGAGGCTCACGAGCCCGAGACCCCGCATCTCGACTTCCAAGGCACGACGCCGTACGAGGACTACGTCAAGGCGGACGTGCTCACCCATCTCCAGCACACCCTCTCCGACGATCCCGGAGAGATGGTCTTCCTGGTCACGACCCAGGTCATGGAGCTGTGGTTCACCGTCATCGTCCACGAGTGGGAGACCGCCGCCAGGGCCCTCCGCGAGGACCGGGTGCCGGTCGCGGTCGACGCGCTGAAGCGGTCCGTCAGGGAGCTGGAGGCGCTGAACGCCTCCTGGAAGCCGCTCGGCCGGCTCACTCCGGCCCAGTTCAACGCGTACCGCTCCGCGCTCGGCGAGGGTTCCGGCTTCCAGTCGGCGATGTACCGCCGCATGGAGTTCCTGCTCGGCGAGAAGTCCGCGTCCATGCTGGTCCCGCACCGCGGCGCGCCCCGCGTCCACGCGGAGCTGGAGAAGGCGCTGCACGAGCCGAGCCTGTACGACGAGGTGCTGCGGCTGCTGGCGAGGCGCGGGCACGCGATCCCGGACGAGGTGCTGGGGCGTGACGCGGCACTGCGCTACGAGCCCTCTGCGGAGGTCGAGGCCGCCTGGACGGCCGTCTACTCGGGGGATCCCGGTGACGAACTCGCCCGGCTCGGTGAGGCGTTGACCGATGTCGCCGAGCTGGTGTGGCGCTGGCGCAACGACCATCTCGTCGCCACCCGGCGCGCGATGGGCGCGAAGGCCGGGACGGGCGGTTCGGCCGGGGTGGCCTGGCTGGAGAAGCGCGCGCAGAAGAACGTGTTCCCCGAGCTGTGGACGGCGAGGTCCCATGTCTGAGCTCACGGTCAGGGCAGGGGAGCTCGACGCGGCCGACGAACTGGCCGGGCTGCGCAAGCAGTTCGTGCTCGACGAGGTGGTCTACCTCGACGGAAACTCGCTTGGCGCGCTGCCCGCGAACGTCCCGGGACGCGTGGCGGACGTCGTCGGCCGCCAGTGGGGTGAGCTGCGCATCCGCTCCTGGGACGAGAGCGGCTGGTGGACCGCGCCCGAGCGGATCGGTGACCGGATCGCCCCGCTGGTCGGGGCGGCGCCGGGCCAGATCGTGGTGGGCGACTCGACAAGTGTCAACGTTTTCAAGGCACTTGTGGCGGCCGTACGGATGGCGGAGTCGACCGGTTCTGGCCGGGACGAGATCCTGGTCGACGCGACGACCTTCCCCACGGACGGGTACATCGCCGAGTCGGCGGCCCGGATGACCGGCCGTACGCTGCGGCCGGTGGCACCCGGCGAGGTCCCGGAGGCGCTGGGCGACCGCACCGCGGCCGTCCTCCTCAACCATGTCGACTACCGCACGGGCCGGCTGCACGACCTGCCGTCCCTCACCGCCGCCGTGCACGCGGCGGGCGCGGTCGCGGTGTGGGACCTGTGCCACAGCGCGGGCGCGCTGCCGGTCGGGCTCGACGAGCACGGCGTCGACCTGGCGGTCGGCTGCACCTACAAGTACCTGAACGGCGGCCCGGGATCCCCGGCGTACCTGTACGTACGCCGTGACCTGCAGGAACGCTTCGACTCCCCGCTCCCCGGCTGGAACTCCCACGCCGAGCCCTTCGGTATGCGCCCCGCCTACGAACCGGCGTCCGGCGCACTGCGTGGCCGCGTCGGCACGCCGGACATCCTCTCCATGCTCGCCCTCGAGGCGGCCCTGGAGGTCTGGAACGACGTGTCGATCGAGGCCGTACGCGCCAAGTCCCTCGCGCTGACGGACTTCTTCCTGGAGTGCGTGACGCAGTACGTCCCACCGGGCCGGGTGGAGTCCCTGACCCCGGCGCCGCACCATCGGCGCGGGAGCCAGGTGGCCCTGCGCTGCGAGGACGCAGGCGACGTGATGAAACGCCTGATCGACCGAGGCGTGGTCGGCGACTTCCGCCACCCCGACGTACTGCGCTTCGGCTTCACCCCGCTGTACGTGGGCTTCGGCGACGTGGAACGCGCGGCGAGGGTGCTGGGGGAGGTGGTGGCCGGCTAGCGCCGGGCGAGGGCGGGGCGGGGTGCTTGCCCGTCCTGCAGCCGCACCGCTGGTCCGCGGGCAAGTCAGTTCCGCCGAGCCGCGGGCAGTCGTGCCTCCCCCACTGCCTTAAGGGCGTGGGAGGGTGGGCGCGGGCGGCACCCCGTCAGCGCCGGGTTGCGCGACTGCCCGGCGCCAGCCGCAGCGCCGGGTTGCGCACCCACCCGGCCGCAGCACCAGCGCACGGTCACGACGAAACGGACGTACTCAACAAACCCGCAGAACCGTTACACCTCACCGAGCGTGACATCCCCATGTCCGCCCACGTCACCGGCCTGATAGCGTCCCGGCCAACGGCCGAGCCCTCACCTGGTCAGCCACCCCCGCCCCGTCCAATTACGTTTCGTCGCTGAGAGGTTGGAGCATGCCGGACGACGCCGCAGCAGCCCGGGCCGCCGCCGAGGAGGAGTCGGCCTTCTCCCACCCGCCGGTCGACCCCGACGCCACCGCCGCCTACGGCGAGCACCCCGACCAGGTGATCGACTTCTACGCCCCCCGTGGCGAGACCGGCCCGGGCGGCGGCACCGCCCCCCTGATCGTCGTCCTGCACGGTGGCGCATGGCGTGCGCCGTACGACCGCCTGCACATCACGCCGCTCGCGGACTTCCTGGCCCGGCAGGGCTTCGCCGTGGCCAACGTCGAGTACCGACGAGGGTCGGCGGAGCCCGGGGGCCCCGGTCTCGGCCCCGTCGCAGGCCGCTGGCCGGACACCTTCGACGACGTCGCGACCGCGCTGGACGCGCTCCCCGCGCTCGTGCGGGAGGCCCTCCCGAAGGCCGACCCGCGCCGCACGGTGCTCACCGGCCACTCCGCCGGCGGCCATCTGGCCCTGTGGGCGGCGGCCCGCCATGTACTGCCCGCCGACGCCCCCTGGCGCACCACCGGCCCGGCCCCGCTGCGCGGCGTGGTCGCCCTCGCCCCGATCGCCGACTTCGCGGTCGCCGAGAAACTGGACGTCTGCGCCGGCGCCTCGCACCAACTCCTGGGCGGCGCGGAGAAGTTCGCCGAGCGCCGGCCGTACGCCGACCCGGCGCTCCTCCTGCCGACCGGCATCGCCACCACGCTGGTGCAGGGCCGTACGGACCTTGTCGTCCCGCAGGCGGTCGCCGAGTCGTACGCGGAGGCCGCGGCGAAGTCGGGCGAGGTCGTGGGCCTGACGCTCCTCGAGGACGTCGGCCACTTCCCGCTGATCGACCCGGCGGCGGACGCGTGCGCGGTGGTCGTGGAGGAGATCGCGCAGTTGGCGTGGTGAGACCGGCACTGTCATACCCGTAATGCCTGGGAGCTGCTTCGCAGGTGAGCTCCCTGGCACGACGCGGACGACACCGCCGGATCCGTCCCTCTCTCCGCCGCGGCCCGGCCGCGCATTCCCGCCCCGGCCCCCGCCGCCCTGGCCCCGCCGACGGCGGCCACGCTGGGAGCCGCGTACGCCGCCGACCGCGCCAACGCCGCGCAGGCGTCCCGTTTGGCCGCGGCCCACGGCGACGCCCACCGCGCGGCCGCGGACCAGTCGCTGGCCGCGGGGGGCGGCGCGTGCCGCACACAGGCGGCGGTGTTCGCGTACGAGTCGGGCCTGGTACGGCCGTCGGGATACTGAGCAAACCCGTAGTACCTGAGACGGATCCCGAAGGACCCGCCTCACTGGTGACGACGGCGGCCCCCTCCTCCGCCTACCGTTTCGAACGTGACCGAGACGACCCAGACGCAGCCGACGCCGCCGGACGGCGCATTCGAGCCGTACAAGCCGCGCAGTCCGGAGTTCCGGCTGGCCGCGGACGCCCTGCGCGGGCTGCGGCAGGACCTGTTCCACGAGGCCTTCGCCTACCGCCCGCTGCCCCGCAGGCGCGTGGACGGGCCGATCGCCCGTCGACTGCGCGGCCGTATGCGGGAGTACGCGGCGTGGGGCCCGCACATCGTGGTGACCGCGGTCGGCGTGCTGGCCATGCTCGTCGCGTGGGGGAGCGGCGGGAACAGCACACCTGCGATGCTGTGCGGTCTCCTGGCCCTGGCCCCGGTCCTGCTCACGCTGATCCGGCCGGTCGGAGCCTTCTGGCTGTCCTTCCTGTCGACCATGGCCGTCGCCGTCCTGGGCTCCACCTGGTCCAACTGGCCGTGGCTGCCCGGCAGTTTCGTCTCCCACCTGGTGGTGCTGACGGTCGTGGCGATACGGACCCGGCCGCGCACGGCCGCCTGGATGTGGCTGGTGACCGCGGCCTACGCCTTCGTCTCCGAGTCCTTCTTCGGTGGCGGCCACTTCTCCACCAACACCGCCCAGATGCTCTTCGTCTCCGCTTTCGCCCTCCTCGCCGTCACCGTCTGGCACATCCGCCGGGAGGCCGCGCAGGAGGTGACCGCCCAGCAGTCGGTGACCGCGCACGAACGTTCGCGGCGCACGCTGCTCGAGGAGCGCACCACGATCGCCCGCGAACTGCACGACGTGGTGGCCCACCACATGTCGGTCGTGGCCATCCAGGCGGAGGCCGCCCCCTACCGGGTGGAGAACCCGCCGGAGGAGCTGGAGCGCGCGTTCGCCACGATCCGGGAGAACGCGGTGGCCGCGCTCACCGAACTGCGCCGCGTCCTCGGCGTGGTCCGCGCCGAGGACTACGAGGCCCCGGACGCCCCGCAGCCCACCCTCGCCGACATCGACGGGCTGCTCGCCAATGTGCGGGACGCGGGCCTGAGCGTCGAGAAGGCGGTCACCGGAGCGGTGCGCGAACTGCCGCAGGGCGTGGAGCTGTCGGCGTACCGCATCGTCCAGGAGGCGCTGAGCAACACCCTGCGGCACGCGCCGGGGGCGAACGCCCGCGTCGAGATCGGGTACGTCCTCGGCGGTCTGGGCCTGCGCATAGTCAACGCCCCGCCGCCCGAGCCGTCCCTGGTGAAGCCCTCGCCGGGCGCCGGCCACGGCATCACAGGAATGCGGGAGCGTGTCTCGATGCTGAACGGCGAGATGACGGCGGGACCGGCGCAGGACGGCGGCTACGAGGTGACCGTGTTCCTGCCCGTGCCCCAGGCGAGCGAAGGTGACGCATGACGCGGGGCACGATCCGCGTACTGATCGCGGACGACCAGATGATGGTGCGCGAGGGCTTCTCGGTCCTGCTGAACGCGATGCCGGACATCGAGGTCGTCGGCGAGGCGGTCAACGGACGCGAGGCGGTGGACCGGGTCCGCGAACTCTCCCCGGACGTCGTGCTGATGGACATCCGTATGCCCGAGCTGAACGGCATCGAGGCGACCCGGGAGATCGTCGCCGCGGACAGTACGGCGAAGGTGCTGGTGCTCACCACCTTCGACCTCGACGAGTACGTGTACCAGGCGCTGCGCGCCGGAGCCTCCGGCTTCCTCCTGAAGGACGCCTCGGCCCGCCAACTCGCCGAGGGCGTGCGGGTGGTGGCGTCCGGCGAGGCCCTCCTCGCCCCCTCCGTCACCAGACGGCTGATCACCGAGTTCTCGAAGCTGTCCGAGGCCCCGCGCCTGAGCCCCACCGCCCACGCGGCGTACGGCGACCTCACCGAGCGGGAGACGGAGGTACTCGTCCTCATCGCCCAGGGCCTGTCGAACGGGGAGATAGCCGAGCACCTGGTGGTGGCCGAGTCCACGATCAAGACCCACGTCAGCCGGATCCTGGTGAAGCTGGGCCTACGGGACCGGACCCAGGCGGCGGTGTTCGCGTACGAGGCACGCCTGGTCACGCCGGGCTGAGACCCCCTGGTCAGCGAGGGGGCTGCCGGGCTAGCGTCCGGTCATGGCACCTGTTTCCGACCTCGCGTTCGACCCCTGGGACCCGGCGTTCGTCGCGGACCCGTACCCCGCCTACGCCGAGCTGCGTGGCCGGGGCCGCGTGATCTACTACGAGCCGACCGACCAGTGGCTGGTCCCGCACCACGCGGACGTCTCGGCGCTGCTGCGCGACCGCCGTCTGGGGCGGACGTACCAGCACCGGTTCACGCACGAGGACTTCGGGCGCACGGCGCCGCCGCCGGAGCACGAGCCGTTCCACGTGCTGAACGACCACGGGATGCTCGACCTGGAGCCGCCGGACCACACGCGCATCCGGCGTCTGGTGTCGAAGGCGTTCACACCGCGGACCGTGGAGCAGCTCAAGCCGTATGTGCACGGGCTGGCCGGCGAGCTGGTGTCCCGTCTGGTGGAGGCGGGCGGCGGTGATCTGCTGACGGACGTCGCGGAGCCGCTGCCGGTCGCGGTGATCGCGGAGATGCTGGGCATCCCGGAGTCCGACCGGGGCCAACTGCGCCCCTGGTCGTCGGACATCTGCGGGATGTACGAGCTGAACCCGTCGGAGGAGACGGCGGCGAAGGCGGTCCGGGCGTCGGTCGAGTTCTCCGACTACCTGCGCGAGCTGATCGCGGCCCGCCGCAAGGAGCCCGGCGAGGATCTCATCTCCGGCCTGATCGCGGCGCACGACGAGGGCGACCGCCTCACCGAGCAGGAGATGATCTCGACGGCGGTCCTGCTCCTGAACGCCGGCCACGAGGCCACCGTGAACGCCACGGTCAACGGCTGGTGGGCCCTGTTCCGCAACCCGGCCCAGCTGGCGTCCCTGCGCGAGGACCACTCCCTGATCCCTTCCGCCATCGAGGAGCTGATGCGCTACGACACCCCGCTCCAGCTCTTCGAACGCTGGGTTCTGGACGAGGTCGAGATCGACGGCACGGTGATCCCGAGGGGCGCGGAGATCGCGATGCTCTTCGGCTCCGCCAACCACGACCCGGCGGTGTTCACAAACCCCGAGAACCTGGACCTCAGCCGCAAGGACAACCCGCACATCTCCTTCAGCGCGGGCATCCACTACTGCATCGGCGCCCCGCTGGCCCGCATCGAGCTGGCGGCCTCCATGACCGCACTGCTGGAGAAGGCCCCGGCACTGAGCCTGGCGGCGGAGCCGAAGCGGAAGCCGAACTTTGTGATCCGGGGGTTGGAGGGGCTGAGCGTGGAGGTGGGGTGATCACCCGTTCGGCTGATCGGCGAGCGATTCCGATCCATGGCCGCTGGCGGCTCGTCAAGCTGGTGCCTGCCTGCGAAGGGAGGCACCATGACGGTTATGGCAGAGCGCGAGTCGTCCCAGTTGTCCGTGGATGTGTTCGAGCGGATCGCCGAATTCGCCGCCCGTGAGGACGAGACCGTCAGCTTCGAGTTCATCGGCGGACGGATCGGGGTCAAAAAGGTGACGAACGGCAGCCACGGCGAGATCGCGATGTGGTTGGTCTTTCAGTGCAAGCAAGCCCGGCCCGAACTCACCCTCTACACCGCGAACCAAGGGTTGGAGGTGGAGGCGTATCGCAAGGGTCGTGCGCGGCCCGACGCTGTGCTTGCACCAGTGGGTTACTTCAACCGCCAGGGCGACTGGGTTGACCCCGACGGCGTCCTGATGGCCGTCGAGATCACCTCGTACGACTCCGACACCCACAACCGCGACCGCGTGGAGAAACCGCGGGCATACGCCGAGGCGGGTATCCCCGTCTACTTGTTGATCGACCGCGAAAACCTCTCGATCCTGGTGCACAGCGACCCGGATCCGGAGGTCGGCTACCGCAACATCCACACCGAGAAGCTGGGCGCCGAGATCGCCCTCCCCGATCCCGTCGGCATTTCCCTCGACACCGACGAGCTCAAGCAGTACGTCGACTGACGAGCCCCCTCAGTTGGTCAGGTCCCGCCGCCGCAACCCCACCAGCCCCGCCCCCACAAGCGCCGACGCCAGCAACGTGAGGAGCACCACCGGCCCCCACGCCATCTCCGCGCCCGGCAATTTCGGCAGATGGCCGAACGGCGACAGATCCAGCACCACCTGCGGCGCATCCAAGGCCGGCCCCACCCACCCGATCAGCAGCACCGCCCCGGCCACACCCCACGCCGCCACCGCCGCCCGCGGCCACACTCCGTACAGCAGCACCGCCACCCCGCCGACGACCCACACCGCCGGCAGCTGCACCAAGGACGCCCCCAGGATCGGCCCGGCCTCCTTGCCGTAGCCGGCGGCGAGGCCCAGACCGGCCAGCAGCATGATCAGAGCGGCCCCGCCGAAGGCGATCACCAGATGGCCGGCGGCCCACCGCAGCCGCCCCACGGCGTTCGCCAGCACCGGTTCCGCCCGCCCCGAGGTCTCCTCACCGTGCAGCCGCAGGACGGACGCCACCACGTACAGGGCCGCGACCAGCCCCAGCATCGCCACCATCGAGGCGAGGAACGCGTCCGTCAGACCGCTTTGCCCGCCCATCCGCTCGAAGATCTCCCGGGCCCGTTCGTTGTCGCCGACCAGATCGGCCGCACCCTCCGTCATCCCGCCGTAGACGACACCCGCGAGGAAGAAGCCGACGCTCCAGCCGAGCACGCTGCCGCGCTGCAGCCGCCGGGCCAGCGCGCCCGCCGTGCCCAGGCGGCCGACCGCCGGTCCGGGCCGCGTCGGCAGGAAACTCATCCCGACGTCCCGGCGCCCGGCGAGCTCGTACGCCACCGCGCCCTGGACCACCGCCGCCGCGACGAACAGCAGCAGCACCCACCATCGCTCGTCCGCGAACGCCCGCAGGTTCTCCAGCCAGCCGATCGGCGACAGCCACGTCAGCACCGACGAGCCGTCGTCCGTCGCCGAGTCGCCCGCAGCCCGCAGCACGAAGGCGGCTCCGAGGACCGCCGCCGTCAGCCCGCGGGCCAGGCGCGCGCTCTCCGTCAGCTGCGCGAGGATCGCCGCCATCGTGGCGAAGACCAGGCCCACGCCCGCGATTCCGAGCCCGAAGGCCAACGCGCCCGGCGCCCCCTGTCCGGCGAGACCGGCCGTGACCAGCAGGGACAGTACGGCATTCGCGACCACCGCCGCGAGCAGCGCAGCCGTCAGCGAGGCCCTGCGGCCCACCATCCCGGACGCCAGCAGTTCCTGGCGGCCGCTCTCCTCCTCGTCCCGGGTGTGCCGTACGACGATCAGCAGACTCATCACGGCCGCGAGCGCACCCGCGTACACGCCGACCCGCCAGGCCGTGAGCGCGCCGAGCGAGTCGCCGAAGACCGGGCCGATCAGGGCCCGGAACGAGGCGTTGGTCTCCATCTGCCGCAGCAGGTCGGCCCGTTCGGCCGGGGTGCCGTACAGGCCCTTGAGCGTGTTCGGCATGGACAGGACCATCAGGGCGTTCACGCCGACCCAGATCGGGATCATCGCCCGGTCGCGTCGCAGGGCGAAGCGCAACAGGGTTCCGGTGCCGGCCAGTTGGCGGGTCCCCGCGCCCCGTACGGCGAATGCTGCGGTCACCGGGCCGCCACCTCGTCCTGGTAGTGCCGCAGGAAGAGCTCCTCCAGCGTCGGCGGCGTCGACGTCAGCGACCGCACGCCCGACTCGCTCAGCGACCGCAGTACGGCGTCGAGTTTGTCGGTGTCGACCTGGAGCCGCACGCGACGGCCCTGTACGTCGAGGTCGTGGACGCCCGGCAGGTGCCCAAGCCCGTTGGGCGGACCGGCCAGTTCGGCCGTGACGCTCGTGCGTGTCAGATGCCGCAGGTCTGTGAGGGAGCCGCTCTCGACCGTACGGCCCTTACGGATGATGCTGACCCGGTCGCAGAGTTCCTCGACCTCACTCAGGATGTGCGAGGACAGCAGGATCGTCCGGCCCCGGCTGCGCTCCTCCTCGACACACTTCTGGAAGACCTCCTCCATCAACGGGTCCAGCCCCGACGTCGGCTCGTCGAGGATCAGCAGGTCGACGTCCGAGGCGAAGGCGGCGACGAGGGCGACCTTCTGCCGGTTGCCCTTGGAGTACGTCCGGCCCTTCTTCGTCGGGTCCAGCTCGAACCGTTCGATCAGCTCGGCGCGGCGCGCCTTGTCGAGTCCGCCGCGGAGCCTGCCGTACAGGTCGATGACCTCGCCGCCCGACAGATTCCGCCACAGGGTCACGTCCCCGGGCACGTACGCGATGCGCCGATGCACCTCCACCGCGTCCGCCCACGGGTCGCGGCCCAGCACCCGCGCCGCGCCCGAATCCGCTCGCAGCAGGCCGAGCAGGACGCGGATGGTGGTGGACTTGCCGGCGCCGTTCGGGCCGAGGAACCCGTGGACCTCGCCGGACTCGACTTCGAGGTCGAGGCCGTCGAGCGCGTGCGTGCGACCGAAGGACTTGTGCAGTCCGGAGACGGTGATGGCCTTCGTCATGCCTCAGAACGTACGCTTCTTTCAGAAATTTGTGAAGTTAAGGAAGTGCATGAATCGTCGTTAGGATGAGCGCATGACGGAAGCAGCTCGTGACGGACGCGACACGGAGGCCGTGTCGAGGTTCGTCGAGTCCTTCGCGGCGCAGCTCGTCGAGGCCGGGATGCAGCGGATGCCCGCCCGGATCTTCGCCGCGCTCCTCTCCTCCGACGAGGGCGCGATGACCTCCGCCGAGCTGGGCGAACAGCTGCAGATCAGCCCCGCCGCCGTCTCCGGCGGGGTGCGCTACCTGGCCCAGCAGCACATGGTGTCCCGGGAGCGCGAGCCCGGTTCGCGGCGCGAGCGCTACCGGGTGCACAGCAACCAGTGGTACGAGGCCCTCACCAACCGCGAGGCCGTCCTCAAGCGCTGGGAGGCCGCCCTGCGCGAGGGCGTCACCAGTCTCGGCGCCCGGACCCCCGCGGGACGCCGCATGGCCGAGACGCTCGCCTTCTTCGAGTTCGTCGACGGCGAGATCGCGGCCATGATGGAGCGTTGGCGGATCCACCGGGAGAAGACCTTCGGTCCCGGCTGACCGCGTCCACCGACTCCCGGACGGCTACCGCTCCTTGGTTTCCTCCAGCACCGTCGGCCCCAGCAGCGCCTACCGCTCCGGCACGCGCCGCTTGAGGTACTGCGCGTAGCCGATGCCGGCCACCGCGAGCATCGCTGCACCGCCGACGATCGGTGCGGTGAAGGTCTTGAACCGGTACCGGCGAAGAAGAGCCCGAGGCCGGCACTGGTCCCTCTGACGTAGCGCACCCGGCACGGGTGCGGGCGCCACCAGGGGCTGCGCCCCTGGACCTCCGGCCGCCGGCGCCCGCAGCAGCGCGGCACCTGCAAGCACCGCTCACCCACACCGCTCAGGAAGACACCGGCACCGTCAGACCCCACGCCCCCTCCCACACCGTCCACGTCCGCCTGCGCACCGGGCCCGCCACCGCCGCGTCCGCCCGGTACCTGAAGTCCGCCCCGGCCACAGTCACCGTCTTCCCGGCAGCCAGCAACGGCGACGCCTCCGCTCCCACCGACGCCGGTCGCACCTCCACCTCGGCCACGCCCGAGTCGCCCGGCGTCACCGACACCCCCTCCACCGGCTGGTCGAGATCCACCAGCGTCACCCCGTCGACCTCCACCCGCAGCCGCGAGGGCCCGGCCCCCGGAACCGAGGGCACCCGAGGAGGCCGCGACGGCACCAGGGTCCGTACGAGGGACTGACAGGTCCGCAGCCAAGGGCGCCCCGTACCGGAGTCCGCCGTCGCCGCCTCCGCCACGCCCACCGGAGGTATCCGCAGCGCCCCCAGCACCACCCCGTCGCTGTCGTCCACCAGCAGATCCAGCCGCCGTTCGACCCCGTCCAGCACCGCCCGCGCGGCCGCCACCGGCCCCGTCGGCAGCCCCAGGGCCGCGGCCAGGGACAGCGCACCCCCCACCGGCACCGCCGACAGCATGCATCCGGCCAGCTCCCGCTGCCGGTGCAGCAGGGACACCGCACGTATCAGCGCCCGGTCGTCGCCGACGACCACGGGCCGCCGAGACCCTCGTCGCGCCAGTGCGCGGGCGAATTCCTCGGGGCCGTCCGGCAGACAGACCTTCGTGGTCGCACCCGCGCTGAGCACGTCTTTCACGATTCGTACGGACTCTCCGTCCGTCTGCCGGGCGACCGGATCGATGATCACCAACAGCTGATCGGAAGCCGTGAAAGTCGCCACCTCGGTCCTGCCTCGCTTCCTCGGGTAGCATCTTTGTGCAAGAGCCCCTTGCGCTATTGCGCCAGGGGCTTCGTCTATTCCGGGGCATCCGGTCCGACGGGTTGCGGCCAACGAAGGTCGCCGGTGTACGAGGCACGAGCCGTGCCACGTACGCCCCTGACCTTGGACATGCCCCGCCCGGAAGGGGTGTACGCGCGTGCCCGCACTTGTGCTGCTCGGTGCTCAGTGGGGTGACGAAGGCAAGGGAAAGGCGACCGATCTACTCGGTGGCTCGGTGGACTATGTAGTGCGATACCAGGGCGGCAACAACGCCGGCCACACGGTGGTCGTGGGCGACCAGAAGTATGCACTGCACCTCCTCCCTTCCGGAATCCTGTCCCCGGGGTGCATCCCGGTCATCGGCAACGGCGTCGTCGTCGACCCGTCGGTCCTGCTCTCCGAGCTGAGTGGGCTGAACGAGCGAGGCGTCGACACGTCCAAGCTCCTGATCAGCGGAAACGCCCACATCATCACGCCGTACAACGTCACCGTCGACAAGGTGACGGAACGCTTCCTCGGGAAGCGCAAGATCGGCACGACCGGGCGGGGCATCGGACCGACCTACGCCGACAAGATCAACCGCGTCGGTATCCGGGTCCAGGACCTGTACGACGAGTCGATCCTCACGCAGAAGGTCGAGGCGGCCCTCGACGTCAAGAACCAGATCCTCACCAAGCTCTACAACCGGCGCGCGATCGCCGTCGACCAGGTAGTCGAGGAGCTGCTGACCTACGCCGACAAGCTCGCGCCGTACGTCGCCGACACGGTTCTCGTGCTCAACCAGGCGCTCGAGGACGGCAAGGTGGTCCTGTTCGAGGGCGGCCAGGGCACGCTGCTCGACATCGACCACGGAACGTACCCCTTCGTCACCTCCAGCAACCCCACCGCTGGCGGTGCCTGCACCGGCGCCGGCGTCGGCCCGACGAAGATCAGCCGGGTCATCGGCATCCTGAAGGCGTACACGACCCGCGTCGGCTCGGGCCCGTTCCCCACCGAGCTGTTCGACAAGGACGGCGAGGCCCTGCGCCGCATCGGCGGCGAGCGGGGTGTCACCACCGGCCGTGACCGCCGCTGCGGCTGGTTCGACGCGGTGATCGCGCGGTACGCGACGAGGGTCAACGGTCTGACGGACTTCTTCCTGACGAAGCTCGACGTCCTCACCGGCTGGGAGCAGATCCCGGTCTGCGTGGCGTACGAGATCGACGGCAGGCGCGTCGAGGAGCTCCCGTACTCCCAGACGGACTTCCACCACGCGAAGCCGGTCTACGAGTACCTGCCGGGCTGGAACGAGGACATCTCGAAGGCCAAGACGTTCTCCGACCTCCCCAAGAACGCCCAGGACTACGTCAAGGCGCTCGAGGAGATGTCCGGCGCCCCGATCTCCGCGATCGGCGTGGGACCGGGCCGCGACGAGACGATCGAGATCAACTCGTTCCTTTAGTCATGGATAGTCGCGATGAGTAGCGGATAGTCACGGATCCGCCTCAGGACATGCCTGTGCCCCTGGCCACCGACATCGGCCAGGGGCACAGGTGCCTCTACGCGGACCAGCGCGCCGTCAGCCTCCACAGATGGTCCGCGGTGCCGTTGTCCGACCACTGCAGGACCTGGGCGCCCGACGACGTGCTCATGCCGTTGACGCCCAGCAGCAGGCCGCTGTTGTAGTTGGCGATCAGTCCTTCACCGCGCCCGCGGTCACACCCGCGGCCACGTAGCGCTGTGCGAGGACCAGCACACGGTGCCGTGCCGGCTGGTGGTGCGGGAGTCCACCTGAGCCGACGGGGCGCCGGTCAGGGTCGGCGGCGGAGCGTCAGCGCGTCGGGCTCGGCGTCGGAGTGCCGGCTGAGGGTGGCGGTGTCGCCGCTGCCCTCGATGTCGTAGAGGTACGCGTGGTTCGCGGAGGCGCACGCCGCGTCCGACTCCTCCTTGATGACGTGCGCTCCGGTCGTGGCGATCGTCCGGCGACCGACGTCCAGGAGCGCGGCCTCCCACTCGCAGTGCCGCCCGTCCCGCTCGTCGACGCCGTGGACGGCGAGCGAGCCCGCCGCACCACGGCGGACGGTCACCTGCAGGCTGCCCCGGGAGGCGTACCACTCACCCAGGAAGGCGTCGGGGACCTGGACCGACGCGGGCAGGGCGCGATCGACCTCGACAGAGGTCAGGGCCGCCGGCTCCCACATGATTCCGCCGTGGGGATCCGACACCAGCTTCATGGTGGCGGGGAGCCCGCAGGCGTACGACCCGGAGGTGGCCCCCGGCCCGATCCGGCGCATGTCGAACCCGCCGAGCACCAGCGTGTCCTCGGACCGGGACTTCACCGTCGCGCGGCCCGAACAGACCGTGTCGCGGGTGGCCGAGAGGACCGTGGCGCCCTTCTCGCCCGCACGGGCGCCGGGGAGGACGTCCAGCCGGATGCTCACCAGAGGGCTGTCCTCGTCCAGACCCGCCTTCCAGGCACCGGCGAAGGCCGCGGAGCCCGCAACCTCGTCGGTTCCGATTCCCATGACGTCCTCCAGGAAACGGGGCCCGACGGTCAGCGACAGAACGGCGAACGCGGGTACGACGGCGGCGGCCGCCCACCGTCCGATCCGGGAGCTGCGCATGACCAGCGATCATGCCACAGCCGCGCAACACGCGGACGACGGTGCTCCGTTGACCGGCTCTTTCCGATCCATGGCCCGGAGGAACGACTGATCCCGCCACGGGAAGCAACAGCGCCGAACCCGGACGCACCGGTGGCCGGTGCACGACGGACGGCGGTGTTCCGAGGCTGTCTGCCGGTTCCTGTTGGCGTTCTCGACGTCTCGTCACGGGGTCGGGGAGCCGGTCAACGCCTTGACGAGATGGGCGAATTCGGTGCGTTGCCGATCGGTCAGTGTGGCGTAGAGCGGCGCCTGCAACTCGTCGGTGAGTTGCTCGGCCCGGTGCCATCGGGGGATCAGGGTCGCTGCGACGGGTTGCGGCTCCGGCCAGCCATAGCGGGTTGCCTGCTCGACGCCGAGGTTGATGACCATGGCGTCCCGGGCGCTCAGCCCGCACAGGCGCACCGCAGCCAGATGGCAGGCGCCGCGGTGTTCCCGCAGGACGTGGATGCGCTGCATGGCCGCACCGACCGGGTCGTCGGCAGGGCTGGGCTGCGCGCGCCAGCCGGCGAAGAGGGGCAGTGCCTCGGCGTCGGCGGCGTCGATCAGCTGCTGTGCCAAGCGGTTGAAGTGCTCGACGTCGACGTCGGCGGGGATGTTGGCCCGACCCCACTTCCGGACAGCCTGCGCATAGCAGGCGGCGGCTTCCTCCGCCGGCATCACGGGTCGTCCCGCCAGCCAGCCCGTGGTGACCAGGTGGGGGCCGAGGAAGCCCTGTACAGCTTGGACCACCGGGACCGATGCCTCGCCGAGCACCCCGAACCGGCCGCGGCAGTAGAAGCCGCGCCCAGGCGGAAACCCGGCACGCACGCCCACGGCGGCGGTCGCCTCGTCGGACATGAACTCGTCACCGAAATCGTGGATGGGCCGGGCAACAGCGGTGACGCAGTCGAAGATCTCCATGCGCCGAAGATCGCCCACCATGACTCAACAGGTCAAGGGGATGATTTCTCATGGTACCCATTAGGTAAACTATCGAGTCATGCTGGATGTCCGCCGACTGCACATGCTCAAGACCGTTGCCGCCCGCGGCTCCATCGCCGCGGCCGCCCAGTCACTGGCCCTTTCCGCGGGTGCCGTGTCCCAGCAGTTGTCCGCGCTGCGGCGTGACGTGGGAGTCGATCTGCTGCGCCCCGACGGGCGAACCGTGGCACTGACTGAGGCGGGCCGGGTGCTCCTCGAACACACCGACCGGATCCTCGCCGCCGTGCAGGAGGCCGAGAGCGCCGTCGCGGCGGTCAAGGGCACCGTCGGTGCCACCGCCACGCTCGCCGCTTTGCCGTCGACCGTCGCCCGGATCGTCGCCCCCGCACTGACCGCACTGGGCTCAGCCCACCCGCAGCTCACCGTGACCTGCCTGGTCACCGACCAGGCGCAACTGCGGGAACTCGCCCTCGGTACCGTCGATGTGGTGCTGGGGCAGCGGTATCACCACCTGCCCGATGCCACACCCAGCGGCATCGAGCTCTCCCCACTGCTCGACGATCCGCTGCTCGTCGTCACCGCTGCGGACCGATCCGACGGGCGGTCCGTCACTCTGCGGGAACTCGCAACGCACAGCCTCGCCGTGCCGCCGCCGACCACGGAGTGCGGGCAGGCCATCCTGCAGGCCTGCCACCAGGCCGGCTTCACACCCACGGCGCGCTACATCACGGCCGACATCGTCGCCCAGCTCACCCTCGCACGGGCCGGCCTCGCCACCGCGCTCGTCCCCCGGACCGCAATCGACCCGGCCACGCCCGGAATCCGCACGGCGCCCATCGAGGATCGCCCGATCCTGCGCCTGCTGTTCGCCGCGACGCGTCACACCGAGACCGCGAACCCGACGACCACGGCCGTCATCGCAGCGCTGCGCACGGCCGCGCGGCAGGGCCGCCCCTAGGACCTGCCCGGCG
Source organism: Streptomyces sp. HUAS ZL42 (assembly GCF_040782645.1). Lineage (GTDB taxonomy): Bacteria > Actinomycetota > Actinomycetes > Streptomycetales > Streptomycetaceae > Streptomyces. Next base: position 4,597,899 of record NZ_CP160403.1, on the reverse strand, counting down.
GATCTCGCCGGACAGGCCCCTGGTTCCGAGGAGGGGTCAGCGCTTGAGCGTGAAGGTGAAGTCGCCGGAGAGCTTGCCGCTCAGCCGGACTGCCGAAACGAGCTTCCCCTCCGTGATCAGTCTCTCGACCTCGGCCCGCGAAAGACCGCAGCCTTCGGCGACCAGCCGCACCGGCCGGACAGGGATCCGCGCCGCGAAGCGGACCGAGACGTCGATCACCTCACGGTCCGGGTGATCCGATCCGCCGGTGTCGAGACGCCAGGCGTCGTCCCAGTCGAGGGCGATGCGATTACGGCGCCGCACGACCGGATCCTGGAGCAACTCGGCGGCCAGACCAGGGTCGTTGTCATGCAGCCGGTCCAGCAGCTCGGGTCGTACGGAGCGCACGTTCATCCGCTCCAGGACCGTGAGCTTCGTGGTTGCCCCGCAAGCGGTGCAGAGCGCGAGGAGCCAGGCGTCGATGAGCTTGTGGTTGGCGTTGACGCGGAATTTGCCGTTGGCCCGGAAGCGCTCGGACGCGCAGGCGTGGCAACGGCGCAGAACAAGCGGCAGGCAGATGGGTACGACCACCCAGTTTTCGAGCACAGAAGTACACCGGTTTCAGTGAGAAGTCCGCAGCAAAAAGCAGCGCGGCGCACATGCGCGACGCGCGACAGATCAGCGCTTGGGAGGTCTCACAGGGTGTACAACGGCACGTCCTTGACCAGACGACTTGGTTCGGCAGCACGGTAATGGCGCACAGCGGCGCTGCTCCACCGGTTTTCGAGCACCTCACCGTCAGGTTCTGGCCGGCGGATCACGGACGAAGCCGGAACCAGAGCGCGGCGACGGTGAGGTGCCGTGGAAGACGAACTACTAGACGCGGTCCTGGAAGACGCAGCTCCACACGTGCGTCCCCGCGACGCTGCCGTCGGCGCGCACCGCCTCCAGCGTGTAGAAGTACGTGGCCCCCCGCGCGGCCGTGGTGTCCGTGTAGGCACGGGTCTCCGCCGGCAGCAGTCCGGCGTGCAGCGGCTCGTACGCCTTCGTGTCCGCGTTCCACCGGCTGACCCGGTAGCCCGCGACGGTGTCGCACTCGGCCGTATTGTCGCACCGCCAGCTGATGGACGGCCCGTCCTGGTCGGGTCCGCCGATCACGGTGCCGTAGCCCATGCTGCCGAGGTTCCAGTCCCGGGTGACCGTCACGGACGGCCGGACGTCCAGCTCGGTGGCCTCGACGACCGTGACCTTCGGGTCGCTCGGGGGCAGCACGTTGCCCCAGCGGTCCTTGGCAACGATCGCGTACACGTACGTCTCGCCGTCCGGCAGTTCGCCGCAGAGGACCGCGAGCGGGTCGCTCGTGCCCTCCCGGCAGGAGGCCACGGTGAGCCACTCGACCGTGCCGTCGGCCTGCCGGGTGCCGGTCCAGCCCACGTACCGCTCGACGTCGTCCTCGGGCGAGGCCGCCCAGCTCATCAGCACGCCGTCGGCGCGCGGGGTGGCCTTCACGCCGGTGACCGGGCCGGGCGCGACGCGGTCGCCGGTGCGCACGACCAGCGGGGCGGACAGCGCCGACTCGTTGCCGGCCGGGTCCACCGCCGCGACCGCATACGTCACGTACGTGCCCTCGGGCATGTCCAGGTCGTGGCAGACGCCGCCGGTGCTGGTCTCGTCGCTCTCCTCGGCGGCGCAGGTCACGCGGGTGAGCGCGGCCGGGTCGAGGGTCTTGCCGGGCGAGCGGTAGACGTGGTAGGTCCCGCCGTTGTCGAAGTCCTCGTAGAAGCCGTCGGGCTGCTTCCAGTACAGGTGGGTGTAGCCGACTTCGGCGATGGCTTCGAGGGAGGTCGGGGACTTCGGCGGTGTCCGGTCGACGCCGTCGCCGGTGACGGCGGCGTACGCCGACGGGTTGCCGAGCGCGTCGAGGGCGCGGACCCGGTAGTAGCGGGCGGTGTTCTCGGGTGCGCTGGTGCGGTACGACGTCGTGGTCGTCGTGCCCAGCAGCTCGAACGGGCCGGTGGCCGCGGAGGCGGCGTACACCTCGTACTTCGCGGCGTCGGCGGCCCCCTGCCAGGCCAGGGTGGCCCACCAGGCGTCGCTGACGACCGTGAGACCGGTCGGCGCCGCCGGGCCCGTGCGGTCCACGGTCGCAGCGGTGACGTCGAGGCTGCCGGCGGACTCGCGGCCCGCCTTGTCGACGGCGCGGACCTCGTACAGGAAGGTCTGGCCGGTGGCGGGCGTCGCGTCCACGAAGGACGGGGAGGTGAGCAGCGACGAGCCGCTGACCTTCGCCCACTGAGTGGTGCTCAGCCGGCGGTACACGCGGTAACCGGCGAGGTCCATCTCCTTGTTCGCGGCCCAGCGCAGGGTGGTCTTCGTGGTGTCCCCGTTGTACGCGGCGGTGAGGCCGGTCGGGGCGAGCGGCTTGACCGTGTCGACGGCGGCCTCGGTACGCGGGGCGTACGTGAACCCGGCGTAGGCGTAGCCGGTCCAGGCAACGTAGTCCACGCGGAGCGTGTGCTTGCCGGCCGGGATGCTCAGGTCGACGGTCTTGCGGGCGGTGGTGGAGACGTTCTTCCACAGGTCGATCTTCCGCACACCGTCGAGGTAGACGCGCATGCCGTCCTGCGTGGCGGCGGAGAGCCGGAAGGGACCGCCCGAGCCGAAGTCCCGGGTGAGGGACCAGCGGACGGAGAAGTTGTCCTTGGGCAGCGTGACGCCAGCCGGGTCGCCGTACCCGTAGTTCTCGGCGATGGCGGAGTCGCAGGCGGTCAGCTTCGGCGTGCCGCTGAAGGTGGAGTTGCCGAAGTACTGCGCCCTCCAGACGGGAGAGGTGCAGGTGACTGCCGCGGAGGCAGGGGCGGCGGTCATCAGGCCGACGGTGGCGGCGAGGGCGGCCGTCGCCGCCGTCGCGGTCAGCCGGGTACGAGTCATCACAGAGAGCGGGGCCCCTTCCGGACCAAAGGAAAACATGTGAAACAGGTGCCGCCCGTGTGACTCATGAGGCGGGGGAAGGGTTGCCCCGTCCCCTCACCTTTTCACGCGCGCTCAATTCGCACGGTGCGAAGCTGGCCGTGGACGGCGTCGTCGGCCCGAACACGATCAAGGCCCTGCAGAAGAAGGTGGGTTCGGGCGTCGACGGCCAGTGGGGTCCGGACACCACCCGTCCCACATCCAACGGGCCCTCAACGCGGGCAAGTTCTGAGCCGTACGCGGTGAACGAAGGGGAGGGTGCCCGTGGGTGCCCTCCCCGGCGTCGTTCCCCGGCGCCTGCCGCATGATCCGCAGGAGAAAAGTCCCAAACGGGCATATTCTGGAGCAGGTGTGTGTGCATCGTGAGAACAGGGGTGAGTGGGATGCGCGTGTTGCTCAAGGCGTCCTTCGACACGGACAAGACGAACGAGCTCATACGCAGCGGCAAGCTGCCCGAGCTGCTCCAGGGCGCGCTGGAGAAGATCAAGCCTGAGGCCGCCTACTTCACCACGGACCACGGCGAGCGTACGTGCTACATGGTCTTCGACATGGAGGACAGCGCCCAGATGCCGGTGATCGCCGAGCCGTTCTTCCTCGAAGGGGATGCCGAGCTGGACTTCACGCCGGTGATGAACTGGCAGGACCTGCAGAAGGGGCTGTCCCAGATCAGCTGATCGCGTGCCGTCAGCTGAAAATGATCATTGACCCCTGCGCCAGGCTCCGCGTCGCCGCCGCGTGCAGGCCAAGCCAGACGTGGCGTTCCCGGGCGAAGGGGCTGGGATCGTACGGCGCGGGGACGGCCGGCTCCTCCAACTCGGTGGGTGCGAGCGGCGGTTGGGGGGCCGCCGGGGGGTTGGCGGGGTCGATGCCGATCGACTGGGCCACGAACTCCAGCTCCCGCAGCAGGGCCTGCGACGAGCCCAGCGGGCCGCCGCCCGCGAGGAGTTCGTCGTTCGACAGCGGCTGCGGGAAGTCGACCGGGACGTACGCGCCCGCGTGGTCGTAGTGCCAGACCAGGTGCGACTGCTGGGCCGTCGTCTCGAACATCTCGAGGAGCTGCTCGTAGTCGCCGCCCAGCTCGTCCACCGGGGTCACCGGCAGGCCGCACACCTGCAGCAGGTAGGCGCGGCGCAGGAAGTGCAGGGCGTCGTAGTCGAAGCCGGCCACCGGGGCGACCTCGCCGGACAGGCCCGGCATGTACTGGTACACCGGCACCGGTGGCAGCCCGGCCTCGGCGAGCACCTTGTTGTACTGCGCGAGTTCCTCGGCGAACGGGTTGTCGGGGGTGTGGCACAACACATCGACGAGCGGTACCAGCCACAGGTCACAGGCCAAAAGAGGGCTCCTCGCATCGGCACATCAGTACATCAGCACGTAAGCGCGCACGGCGCGGTGGTCAGGGCAGCGTAGTCGGTGCGGCCCGGGCTCAGCTCCCCTCGTGCAGGTCCCATACCCACACCCCGCCCACCCACTTACCGGGCCGGCCCACCAGCTTTTCCACAGCCTCGCGCAGCGGGCCCTCGCGGGGCTGTGGGGCCAGCACCAGCACGCCCGCCTTCCAGAAGGCGAAGTCCGCTCTCGCCTGCTCCCGCGCGACCGCGTCGATCGGCGGGACCACGCCCGTGTAGCGGACGTCACTGAGGACACCGGCGGTGTAGCGCAGGGGGACACCGTAGACACCGGTGCGGTCGTCCTCGCTGTAGGGGCCGTTGAAGTAACCGCCCGGGAGCTTGAAGCCCAGGTGGGCGGCGGTCTGCCAGTGCAGGGCCCGCGCGTCGTCCGGATCGGGCAGCGGCACGGGTGCAAGGGTCTCGTCGCCGCGGACGTACGACTTCCAGGTCCCGTCCGCGATGAAGGCGGGCACCTCGGTGCGGTCCTCGGCCTTCAGCGGGGCGGGGACGAGGGGGAGCAGGGCCGCACAGACGGCGAGCAGGCCGGCGTGGCGCACGCTCGTCCGGCGCGTGCTCGCCAGCCGTTCGACCGCCAGCGCCACCAGCATGCCCAACGCCGGGGCGCAGACCATCGCCACCCGGCTCTCCATGACCGACTCGAAGAGGGGGCGGTGGGCGAGCAGCGCCCAGGGGCCGGGGACGTCGGTGTCCGTCAGCGGGATGCGGATCCTCGGACCCAGCGACAGCACCGCCGCGCCCGCCGCCGTGAACGCCAGCGCCCTGACCAGGGGCCGTTTCCACAGCCGTACGACGATCGCGAGGGCGAGCAGGGCGAGCGGCCAGCCGTAGAAGGCGTTCTGCTCGGTCGGGTTGAAGGAGAGGGCGTTCGCCCGTGCCGCGTCGCCCGCGATCAGGGAGCGTTCCGCGAAGGAGAACAGGGCGAGGGGGCTGTTCGCCGCCCAGTCGCCGTGCCGGATCGCGTCGTAGCTCTGCGGGCCCGCGAACTGCCAGGCCAGCGGGTAGCAGATCAGTGGCAGACAGACGGCCGCGGCGATGAGCAGGCCCCGCAGCAGCGGCCGCCACGCCTGCCGGGCCAGGTCACGTCGTACGGCCCCGTAGGCGGCGGCGAAGAGCAGCATCCCCATGGCCGCCAGCAGCAGGGACTCCTCGCCCAGGGACACCTGGTACGCCGCCATCAGGCCCAGGATCACCGCGTCCCGCCCGACCCGGGTGCCCGAGCAGAGGCGCAGGGCGCGGTCGATGATCAGCGGGATCATGAACAGGACGACGAAGTTGGGGTGCGCGTTGGCGTGGCTGACCATCGGGGGCGCGAAGGCGGCGAGCGCCGCGCCCAGGAAGGCCGCCGGGCGGTGGCGTACGACCCGTTTCACCAGCAGCCAGTACCAGGCGGCCGCGGTGACGGCGAGGCCCAGCGTCATGCACAGGCTCAGGGCGACCGCGGGGCCGAACGCCAGGGTGACGGGGGTGAGCGGGACGGACAGGCCCAGCATGACCGTGTTGGCCATGAGGTTCACGCCGTCCGGGAAGCCCTGGAGGTCGCTGAAGAGGGGGTTGCGGAGGTGGGCGACGTTGTCGGCCGTCACCGCGAAGAACCACTCCCACTGGTCCTGGTCGCGGAGGGAGTCGGTGAGGTAGCGGTGGGCGGGGTCGAAGGCGCGGCCGGAGTAGAGGGCCAGGGACAGTAACAGGAACAGGGCGGCGGCGACGGCGTCCGCCGGGCGCAGGGCGCGGATCTTGAGGAGGGTCAGCTCGGCCAGGACCCGCGGGTAGTCCAGGGCCCGCAGCTTCGAGCCGGTCTGGTGGGACCAGTGCACGGGGACCTCTGCGACGGGCCGGCCGGTGCGGTGGAAGTGGTGCAGTACCTCCACGTCGATTCCGTAGCCGTTGAGGCGGGAGGCCGCGTAGGCCTCGCGGGCCCTGTCGCCGTCGTACAGCTTGAAGCCGCACTGGGTGTCGCGTATCCCGGGGACGACGGCCGCGCGTATGACCAGGTTGCCCGCACGGCCGAGCAGCTCCCGCACCCGGTGCTGGCGGTTGCCCAGCGTCGCGCCGGGCACGGCGCGGGAGCCGATCGCCGCCGCGTGGTCATGGGCGAGGGCTTTGTCCAGGTGCTCCAGCTCCTCGACCGGGGCCGCCAGGTCGGCGTCCGTGACGAGTAAGCGGCGGCCGCTCGTCGCGGCGACGGCCAGGCGCAGGGCATGGCCCTTGCCTCGGTTGCGGGGGCCGGTGACGAGCCGGAGGCGCGGGTCCCGGCGGGCCGTGACGATCTCGCGGGTGCCGTCCGTGGAACCGTCGTCGGCGACGACGACCTCCCAGGTGCCCCAGCGTTCCTCGTGGGCACCCAGGTACTTCGTGATGGCGTCGAGGGTGCGGCCGAGGCGCAGTTCCTCGTTGTAGGCGGGGATGACGACGGACAGCTCGACGGGCGGATCCAGTGGTTGACCGATGGATGGCTCGACGGCTGGTCTCATCCGGCGGCCAGCCGCTCGACGAGGGCCAGCGCATGCGCGTTGTACGCGTCGAGGATCGAGCGGGCGGTCGCGGTGTCGCGGCGCGACAGGGCGTCGACGAGTTCGGTGTGGCTGGACCACAGGTGGCCGCGGAGGTCGGTCAGCCGGCGCAGATGCTGCACCGCGCACACCCAGGACTGCACGCGCAGCCGGTGCAGGAAATCGGCGAGGTAGGGGTTGCCGAAGAACGCGCTGAGCTCGCGCCAGAAGCGCAGGTCGTAGCCGATGAGGACGGTCAGGTCACCGGCGGCGGCGGCGCGCTGCGCCTCCTCACCGCGCCGGCGCACGGCCGCGACGGCGGCGGCCGTGCGGGGCTCGTCCAGGCTGGAGAACCCCCTGCTGCCCTGCTCGAGGGCGAGGAACATCCCCTCGATGATCAGCGTGCGGGCCTCGATCATGCCGCGGTAGTCCTCGACGGAGTACTCCTGTACCCGGAAGCCGCGGTGCTGGTCGGCCTCGAGCAGCCCCTGCGCGGACAGGTCGACGAGCGCCTCGCGGACGGGGGTGGCGGACACGCCGTACTGCTCGGCTATCTCCTTCACCGTGAACTCCTGCCCCGGCTGCAGCCGCCCCGCCAGCACCTCGTCACGAAGCGCGTCGGCGATCTGCTGCCGCAGGGTGCTGCGAGTGACGGCGCCGTTGCCGGTGGAGCCGGGCATGGTCGGGAGTCTCCTCGTCGCGTCGCGTGCGGTGCGCTCCACGCCTGTGCGTGGCGCGCTCGTCTATACCTACGAGCACGCCACCTTACGCGTTCGATTTCATGAAGGCCCTACACGCGTAGCCACGGGCCTCTCGCCCGATACCGGTGGGTAGCTTTCGCAGGCGCCGGGTTGTGCGACCCGCCCCACCCCACCCGGCTACTGCGTGTACTCGTCCGCCACCGACAGCGCCGCGTCCAGCGCCGCCAGGCCCTCCTTCAGTTCGGACTCCGTCACGTTGCACGGGGGCACGACGTGGGTGCGGTTCATGTTGACGAAGGGCCAGATGCCGTGCCGCTTCGCCGCGGCGCCGAACGCGGCCATCGGCGCATTGGCCTCGCCCGCCGCGTTGTACGGCACCAGCGGTTCGCGGGTCTCGCGGTTCTTCACCAGGTCGAGCGCCCAGAACATGCCGACACCCCGCACATCACCCACGCTCGGGTGCCGCTCGGCGAGCGCCCGCAGCCCGGGCTCGACGACGGACGCCCCGAGGTCCGCCGCGTTCTCGACGATGCCCTCCTCGGCCATGACGTCGATCGTCGCGACGGCCGCCGCACACGCCAGCGGATGCCCCGAGTACGTCAGCCCGCCCGGGTACGCCCGCTTCCCGAACGTCTCCGCGATCTCCCCGGAGATCGCGACACCGCCGAGCGGCACGTACCCCGAGTTCACACCCTTGGCGAAGGTCATCAGGTCGGGCACGACGTCGAAGAGGTCCGCCGCGAACCACTCACCGGTCCGCCCGAACCCGGCCATCACCTCGTCCAGGACGAACACGATCCCGTACGTGTCGCACAGCTCCCGCACCCCGGCCAGATAGCCGGGCGGCGGGACCATGATCCCCGCCGTGCCCGGCACGGTCTCGAGGACGATCGCGGCGATCGTCCCCGGCCCCTCGAAGGCGATCGTCGTCTCCAGGTGCTCGAGCGCCCGCGCGCACTCCTGCTCCTCGGTCTCCGCGTAGAAACGGGAGCGGTACAGGAAGGGCGCCCAGAAGTGGACGACACCGGCGGAGGCGCTGTCGGAGGCCCAGCGGCGCGGGTCCCCCGTGATGTTCACGGCCTGCTGCGTACCGCCGTGGTAGGAGCGGTACGCCGACAGCACCTTCGCGCGGCCGGTGTGCAGCCGCGCCATGCGCACCGCGTGCTCCACGGCGTCCGCGCCGCCGTTGGTGAAGAAGATCTTGTCCAGGTCGCCCGGCGTCCGCTCGGCGATCAGCCGCGCGGCCTGAGACCGGGCCTCGACGGCGAAGGCGGGCGCGAAGGTGGTCAGCGTCGCCGCCTGCTCCTGGATCGCGGCGACGACCTTCGGGTGCTGGTAGCCGATGTTCGTGTAGACGAGCCCGCTGGTGAAGTCGAGGTAGCGCTTGCCTTCGTAGTCCCAGAAGTACGACCCTTCCGCGCCGGCGACGGCGAGCGGGTCGATGAGCTCCTGCGCGGACCAGGAATGGAACACATGAGCACGGTCCGCGGCCTTCACGACGGCGCCGGCCTGGGGATTGGGCTGAGGGGTCATGCGGCCGACCGTAGGTGTCCGCGACGCGGGGGCGATATCGGCGCCCTGTCTGCGGGTTGCGGGCTTTCCGCGACAGGTTGTCCATCGGCCGGTCTGTCCCATCCGGCATTGACAGCATGTTGTCTTCATGACAGGCTACTGTCATAATCCTTTCGGTCGAGGAGGAGTCATGAACAGCAGTCCCGCGCGCAAGCCCGTGCATCTCGCCGTCTACGACACCTACGCCGACTGGGAGACCGGCCACGCGACCGCCCACCTCGCCCGCGCCGGCCACGAGATCCGCACCGTCGGTCCGTCGACCGACCCCGTCCGCAGCATCGGCGGCCTGCGCGTCCAGCCCGACCTGGCCCTGGACGACGTACGGCCGCAGGACAGCTCCCTGCTGATCCTCCCGGGCGCGGACCGCTGGGACACGACGGATGACCTCGCCCCCTTCGCGCGCGCCGCCCGCTCCTTCCTGGACGCCGGGGTGCCGGTCGCGGCGATCTGCGGCGCCACCGCGGGGCTCGCCCGCGAGGGGCTGCTCGACGATCGGGACCACACCAGCGCGGTCTCCTTCTACCTCGCCGCCACGGGATACGCGGGCGGCGGGCGGTACGTCGACGCCGACGCCGTCACCGACGGAAACCTGATCACCGCCGGGCCCACCGAGCCCGTCGCCTTCGCCCGGGAGATCTTCCGGCTCCTCGGGGTGTACGAGGGTGAGGTGCTGGACGCCTGGTACCGGCTGTTCCACGACTCCGACCCCGAGGCGTACGCCGTGCTCGAGAAGGCGGCAGCGCAGTGAGCCGTGAACGCCAGGACCTGCTCAGCCGCAGCGCGCTGGGTGTCTTCCGGCTCAACGGCCGGTTCCTGGCGGTGGCGGAGGAACTGGCCGGGCCCGCAGGCCTCACCGCGGCCTGGTGGCAGGTGCTGGGGGCGGTGCTGGGTGAGCCCCTGTCCGTGGCGGGGATCGCCCGGGCCATGGGCATCACCCGGCAGAGCGTGCAGCGCATCGCCGACCTGCTGGTGGAGAAGGGGCTCGCCGAGTACCGGCCCAACCCCGCGCACCGCCGCGCCAAGCTGCTCGCGCCGACGGGGGAGGGGCGGGCCGCGATCGCCCGCATCGACCCGGGGCACGCCGCCTTCGCCGACCGGCTGGCGCAGGCGTACGGGGAGGCGGAGCTCGCCCAGGCGGTGGCCGTACTGGAACGGCTGTCCAAGGTGCTGGACGAGCTGGGACCGGGCGCGCCGCCTCCCTCCGCGCCCGGGGCCCGTCCGTGAACCCGGCGAAGGCCGGGCCCCGCCAGAGGGCGAGCGCCTCGGTGAGCAGAGCCACCGTCTCCGGACCCGGCGGCACGGACCCACCGGCCTGCCCGAGCAGCCGTTCGAACCGCCAGGCGTCGACCGCGTCCTCCGCGAGACGTATCGCGTAACCGGTGCCCTCCCGCACGATGGCACCGCTGCGGGTACCTGTTACGGAACCGTAGACAGCGCGCCGCTCGACTCCCGGAACGGCCGGATTATTCTCGGCTCGATCACATATGTGGGGGAAGGGCGGCGAGGCCATGGAGAAACTGGGCCCGGGGGATCCGCAGCGCATCGGCGGATACCGGCTGCTCGCGCGGCTGGGCGCCGGCGGGATGGGGCAGGTCTATCTCGCCCGCTCGGACCGGGGGCGGACCGTTGCCGTGAAACAGGTCCGGCGGGAGCTCGCGGCGCGGGAGGAGTTCCGCGCGCGGTTCCGGCAGGAGGTGCGCAACGCCCAGAAGGTCGGTGGATTCTGGACCGCGCCCGTCCTCGACGCCGACACCGAGGCCGACGTGCCCTGGGTCGCCACCGGCTATGTCGCCGGGCCGAGCCTCCAGCAGGTCGTCGGCCACGACCACGGCCCGCTGCCCGAGCGCTCGGTGCGGATACTCGCCGCCGGCCTCGCCCACGCCCTCACCAACATCCACGCGGCCGGGATCGTCCATCGCGACCTCAAGCCGTCCAACGTGATGATCACCATCGAGGGGCCCCGTGTCATCGACTTCGGCATAGCGCGGGCCCTGGAGACCGTCGGGGACGCGGGGCTGACCAGCACCGGCGCGATGATCGGCTCGCCCGGGTTCATGGCTCCCGAGCAGGTGCGGGGCGAGCGGATCACGTCCGCGAGCGACGTCTTCTGTCTCGGCTCCGTGCTCGCGTACGCCGCCACCGGCACCCTCCCCTTCGGCAGCACCGAGAGCGGGGTGCACGTCCTGATGTTCCGCATCGCCGAGGAGGAACCCGACCTGCGGGGCGTGCCCGAGGGCATCGCCGACCTCGTACGCGACTGCCTGCGCAAGGACCCGGCCACCCGGCCCTCCCTCGCCCGGATCCTGGAGCGGACGGGCGCGGAGGACACCGTCTCCGGGGGACGCTCACGGGACCCCTGGCTGCCGAGCGCGCTCGTTGCCCAACTGGGGCGGCACGCGGTGCGGTTGCTGGACACGGAGGATCCGCAAGGGGCGGACGGGCCACAGGCCGGCCCTGCTCCCGAGGCCGCCCCGGAGCACGCTCCCGTGGCCGACGGCGCCTCCGTTCCCGGCCGGGCGGCCGCCGCTCCGCCGCCGGCGGTGAACCACCTGCCGACGGTGGTCGCGGGGCCGGGCGGGACCCAGGCCGCGCCGCCGCCCGGTGCACCCCCGGGGCGTGCGCACGCTCCGGCCTCCGCCCCCGGGCACCCCGCGTACGGCTACCCGCAGCAGCACCCCCAGCCTTCGGCCCACGGCTACCCGCAACAGCAGCCCGGCGCCTGGCACGTGCCATCCGGGACACCGCCGTCGTACAACCCGTACGGCGACGGTCCCGGCTCCGCCCCGCCGCCCCCGCCGGCCGGTGCGACCGCGCCGTACGGCCCCTATGGCCCCGCAGGGCCCGACGACCCCGAGGAACCGCAGCGCAGAAGCGGCCGCTCCACGGTGCTCCTGGTCGCCGTCGCGCTGATCGTCGCGCTGGGCGCCGGCGGCTCGGTCTACGCGCTGATGAACGGTGACGGCAGCACCCAGGCGGGCCCCACCGCCTCCCCGACCGTCACCACCGGGCCGCCCACGACGCCCGGCCCCACCGCCCCCGAGCCGTCCCCGACGACCTCGCAACCCGGCTCGTCCGCCCCGGCGGACGGCGCGGTCCCGGCCTCCTACCTCGGTACCTGGACCACGACGATCGACAACGCCACCGGCCGCAACACCCGCGAACTCACCCTCACCCAGGGCGAGGTGGGCGACACGGTCCTGACCCTCGTGGCGGACGGGCCCACGGACAACGGCACATACCACTGCGAGTTCGCGGCCGAGCTCGCCGAACAGCCCGGCACCGGCGGCCCGTTGGAGATCGGCCCCTCCAAGGTCACGACCGGCGAGCCGCTCTCCTCCTGCAGCCCGGGGGCCGCCACCGAGATCACCCTGCTGTCCGACGGCAGGCTGCGGCGCGTGAACACGGACACGGGGGAGAAGCTGACTTACACGAAGGAGTGATGAAGTGCCCTGGTCCACCGGCTAGTTGAACGTACGGCGAATTCCGGCCGACCAGTCCGGAATGTCCGCCCGGGCAGACGTACGGTGACCCCACGATCCGGCTCCGGGGAGTGGCGGGGGCACCCACGTGGAGTGGCTGAGCGCTGAGAACGTGGTGGCCGTCGGGACGGCGGTCATCGGCATCGTCGCGTCCGGCGTGATGGTCTGGTACGAGCGCCGGGTGCCGCGCCGCAAACGTGTCGGCTACCGCGTCCAGATGGACAACCCGATCGGCGACGACGTGCGGCTGGGCCGGGCCAACGTCCGGCTCGGGATCTTCGACGAGGCGCCCGGCATGTCCGACGCGACCCTCGTCCTGCTGCGCGTCGAGAACGACGGCTCGCAGGGCATCGCACGCGACGACTACACAGGCCCCGAACTCCACGGCCTGACCGTGGTGTTCTCCGACCGGACCATTCGCGGCGTCTCGGTCACTCAGCCGTCCGACACCGACCACCTCATGGACCACTTCACCGCGGCGAGGGGCTTCGGCTACGACGGCAACACGCTGCGCATCCCGCGCGTGCCGCTCAACCGCGCGGACCACTTCAAGCTGCTCGTACTGCTGTCGGGCGGTGACGTCGGCAGCGAGATACGGCTGCGGGGCGGCATCCGCGACGGCGAGGTGCACCCCAACCGCAGTGCGACCCCGGACGACACCCCGCCCCTCTTCAGCCGGGCCGCGCGCCTGATCAGCATCATGCTGACGGCCAGCGTGGTCACGCTCGCCGCGATCGTCGTCACCGGCGACGACACCCGCCCGCCCATCGGCTGCGCGCGGGGCACGCTGACGATCACCGGTTCGACGGCCTTCGCGCCGGTCCTGCGGGAGGTGGCGGACAAGTACGAGGGGGACTGCGAGGGTTCGGCGATCACGGTGGATCCGCACGGTTCGACGGCGGGGGTGCGGGAGCTGGCGGCGATCGGGGCGCAGAACAAGAAGGGCTCGCCGCCGGTCGTCGCCCTGTCGGACGGCCCCAAGCCGAGCGGCCTGCCCCAGCTGCGGGAGAACCGGGTGGCGCTGTCGGTCTTCGCGCTGGTGGTGAACGACGACGTCAAGCTGCGGAACCTGTCGACGCAGGACGTACGGCGCCTGTATCGCGGCGAGATCAGGAACTGGCGTCAGCTGGGCGGCCCCGATCTGGCGGTGCACCTGGTCAGCCGGGACGCCAACTCGGGTACGCGGCAGGTGTTCCAGCGCCGGGTGCTGGGCCGGGGCGAAATCGCCAATTCCTCTGTCGACTGCGTGCACAAGGACGACCCGACGGCACCCGTCATCCGCTGTGAACTCGACTCCACGGACCAGGTGCTGTCGACGGTCGCCCAACTCCCCGGCGCGATCGGCTACAGCGAACTCAACGCCGCCGCCGGCTCCAAGGGCCTCCACCTCCTCCGCCTCGACGGCGACACCCCGTCCGTCGACGCCATCGAGCACGGCACGAACGACTACCCCTACCGCGAGATCGAGTACGCCTACACCTACGGCCAACCCCCGGCCGATTCACTGGCGTCGAGCTTCCTGACATACCTCTCCCGCGGAAACGGCCAGGACGTCGTCCGCACCCACGGCCACATCCCGTGCTGGACCCCAGAGGGCCTGAAACTCTGCGCACAGTCCTGACCCCAGCCGTCCCGTCAGTCTGCGGGCGTGAGTGCCGCAACGCCTGCGCGTAGTCGCGACCCCGGCCGTCCCGTCAGTCTGCGGCCATGCGTGCCGCAACGCCTGCGCGTAGTCGCGACCCCGGCCGTCCCGTCAGTCTGCGGCCACCCGTGCCGCAACGCCTGCGCGTAGTCGCGACCCCGGCCGTCCCGTCAGTCTGCGGGCATGCGTGCCGCCTGGGGCGGCACGGGTGGGCGCAGGCGGCACCCCGCAAGCGCCGGGCTGCGCGACCCACCCCCCAGCACCGACCCCGGATCACCAGCACACCGGGCCAACCTCACCGCGGCTCCGGCGGCCGCTGCCGAGGCATGTTCGGCCGCGCGGCAGCCCCCGGCGGCAGCGCGAGCCTCCCCTGCGAACCGACCGCGTCCTGCCTGGAAGGGGCAGCCACCGCCCCCTGAATCCCCATGGGCGCACCCCCGTTCCGAAACTCCACCATCCAGTCCGCGGTCTCCACCCGCACCAGCTCCGTCACATCCTCCGAGAACCGCCGCAACACCGCCAGACACCGCTCCACCGCCTCACTCGCCGTCCCCTCCGCAGGCCCCAGCACCTCCCGCACACTCTCCGAGGCCCAGTCGAACTGCAGCACCTGAAGCCGCCGCTGCACGGCCTGAGCAGTGGCGACATCCCTTATCCACCCGGACGTGACCCCGAAGAACCGATCCCCGGCCACGCACGCCACCGCCACCAGGACCGCGAGATACCCCCAGGGCGCACCGCCGCCCACGACCCCCGTGAGATCCAGCACCGGCAGTGCCGCCCCCACGACAGCCCCCGCCGCGGCACCGCCCCTCAGTGCCCGCGCCGCCCGCCGCTTCCACACCCGGTCCGCGAGATACCAGTCCGCGGTCTCCAGCGCGCCGCGCTCCACCCACCGGTACAGCTCGTGCAACCGATCCGCCGGCTCCCCCCAGTCGCCGAGCGGAAACGTCCGCCCGGTCAGATCGCCCGGCCGCAGCCCGGCCGCGCCCTCGCCCCGCCCGTCCTGAGGCGGACCCTCGGGCTGCATCTCCGGCTGCTGACCCACCCGGCACTCCCTACTGATCACAAGCCTGACAACGAGCTGACGGCGATCCGATGACGCGCTGACGGCGAACGATGACAGTGCGTGACCGAGTGGCGCGTGATGCTGATGCGCCGCACCCTTCCTACCGCCCAATGGGTGGCGAAGGCGTAGCTTTCATCGCTTTTCCGCCCGGAAGAGGGCCTTGATCAGGTATACGCCGCACGATCGACTCACTCGAAAGAGTGCTGGGGCGACGCCCGCGAGGACCACGTAGGCTCGTGCCAGGCGGGAAAAACCCGTCCCGACAGCCGTACGAAACAGGAGCCGATCGTGATTCCCGGTGGTGGCCAGCCCAACATGCAGCAGCTGCTCCAGCAGGCCCAGAAGATGCAGCAGGACCTGGCGCGGGCACAGGAGGAGCTGGCGAACACGGAGGTCGACGGCCAGGCCGGCGGCGGCCTGGTGAGGGCGACGGTGACGGGCGCGGGCGAGCTGCGCGCGCTCAGGATCGACCCGAAGGCGGTGGACCCGGAAGACACCGAGACCCTGGCGGATCTGATCGTGGCGGCGGTCCACGCGGCGAACGAGAACGCCCAGACACTGCAGCAGCAGAAGCTGGGCCCCCTCGCCCAGGGCCTGGGCGGCGGCAGCGGAATCCCCGGCCTGCCGTTCTAGACCGGTCTGCCTTTCTAAGACGGGCACCGGCCAACTACGGTACGTACTGCAAGGAACCCCAGGAAGGACGGCAGTCCGTTGTACGAAGGCGTGGTTCAGGACCTCATCGACGAGCTGGGTCGGCTGCCCGGCGTCGGTCCCAAGAGCGCGCAGCGGATCGCCTTCCACATCCTCCAGGCGGAACCGACCGACGTACGGCGGCTCGCACAGGCCCTCATGGAGGTCAAGGCGAAGGTCCGCTTCTGTGCGACCTGCGGCAACGTGGCACAGGAGGAACTGTGCAACATCTGCCGCGACACCCGCCGCGACGCTTCCGTCATCTGTGTCGTGGAGGAGCCCAAGGACGTCGTGGCCATCGAGCGCACCCGCGAGTTCCGGGGCCGCTACCACGTCCTGGGCGGAGCGATCAGCCCGATCGAGGGCGTGGGCCCCGACGACCTGCGCATAAGGGAGCTGCTGGCGCGCCTGGCCGACGGCACGGTCACCGAACTGATCCTGGCCACGGACCCGAATCTGGAGGGCGAGGCGACGGCGACGTACCTTGCCCGCATGATCAAGCCCATGGGCCTCAAGGTCACCCGCCTGGCCAGCGGCCTCCCGGTGGGTGGCGACCTGGAATACGCGGACGAGGTCACCCTCGGCCGCGCCTTCGAGGGGAGACGACTCCTAGATGTCTGACGCCACGCTGCACGCGACCGACCAGAACCCGGACGACTTCGCGGTCCAGATCGCGGACCAGGTGGAGAGCTTCCTGGTGGCTGTGACGGAAGTAGCCAAGGGGACCGAGCCCGACTCGGCCGTCCCCTTCCTCCTCCTGGAGGTCTCCCAGCTCCTCCTGGCCGGCGGCCGCCTCGGCGCGCACGAGGACATCGTCCCCGACGAGCGCTACGAGCCCGACCCGGGCCCGGAGGCGGACGTGGACGAACTCCGCGAGAACCTCGCCCGCATCCTGGAACCGATCGACGTCTACTCGGAGGTCTTCGACCCGTACGAGCCCCGCAAGGCGCCCGTACCGGCCCGCATCTCCGACGACCTGACGGACGTCATCTCCGACCTCCGCCACGGCATGGCCCACTACCGCGCCGGGCGCACGACGGAGGCCCTGTGGTGGTGGCAGTTCTCGTACTTCTCCAACTGGGGCACGACGGCGTCGGCGACCCTGCGCGCCCTGCACTCGGTCCTCGCCCACGTCCGCCTGAACCAGCCCCTGGAGGAACTGGACGGCCTGGACACGGACCAGGGCATGGGCGACGACACGCTGGAGTTCGAGGCCGGAAAGGTCATGCAGGAGGAGATCGCGGGACCCCTGGGCCTGCGGGCGGCGAAGACGAAGTAGGGCCGTGGGCGGCTGACGGCCGGCGGGGTCACGCCCACGGTCACAGCCCCCACACGCCCTTCCCCACGGCCGTCACCCCACCCCCCAACGCCAGCGACAGCACCAGCAGTCGGGCTTGCTTCTCCGGTATCCGTCCCGCAAGCCCCCTGCCGATCAACGCCCCCGCGGCGATCGCGGCCACGACGGACGTCCATCCGGGCGCGCTCAGCTCCGGCACCCCGTTCGCCGCCACCGAGAACGCGTTCACCACCACCCCGTAGAACTGCGCGTTCGGCACGAACTCCCGTACCGTCCAGCCCGCGTTGATGGCATACAGCGACACCGGTGGCCCCCCGACCCCCGCCGCCGAGTTCATGAACCCGCCCAACGCTCCTGCCGCGACCGCCCCCTTCGTGCCCCCCAAGGCGGGTACCCGGGCGCCTCGCATGACCAGCAGGACGGCGGCCGTCACCAGGCCGCCCATCACCAACAGCAGGGCAGGTTCCGGCAGTTGGCGGGTGAGCCAGGCTCCCGCCGGCACCGTGCACGCCGCCGCCGCGCACAGCGGGACCATCGCGCCCGCCCGCACGCGCCGCCAGCCGCCCGCCAGCCCGACGACACTGATGGCGCCCGCCGCGCAGTTGGCCAGGACGACTCCCTCGGCCGGGCCCAGCAGCAGCACCAGTGCCGGTACGGCGACCAGCGCGAACCCCATCCCGGTGAGCCACTGCACGCAGGAGCCCAGCAGCACGATGCCGGCCAGGAGCGCGTCGCCCGTCCATCCCCCCGTCATGGTGTACCTCCCTACACCATCGGCTCGGGAGAGCACTCCCTCGTTCCCGCAGGCCGGAGAAGGAATCGTTGAACTTGCCAGGTCAACGGCCCCTCCGATGCGAAGGACTTCGTGGCCGACGGGGCCCAGGGCGTGATGACCGCCGTCGGCATGGGTGCCGTGTCGCTCGGCGCGGGGGTCAGCCTCGTCCGGGAGAGAGCGAAGTAAGGCCGCTCACCCGGGAGTTCGCGGAATTGGACCGTCCTTGGACGTCCGCTGTACGCCGCCTGCACGGGCCCTGACCGGTGTGAGGCGAATCTGAAGGGTGCCGTAGCGGTCCGGGCCGCTCTCGGCGGCGGACGTACGAGGCTGGACGCGCCGCATCACCGCCCGTATGCGCGCTATGACCTCCCGCACCCCGAACGGCTTGGACACATAGTCGTCCGCGCCGAGCTCGAGGCCGACCACCCGGTCCGTCTCGTCGCTGCGTGCGCTGATCACGATGATCGGCACCTCGCCGCGTTCCCGCAGCGCCTTGCAGATGTCCAGGCCGTCGGTGTCGGGCAGCCCGAGGTCGAGGAGCACGACGTCGTAGGGACCGGCGTGGTCGAGGGCGGCGGCGCCCGTCGTCACCCAGTCGACCTCGAATCCGTAGCGGATCAGGCCGCGCCGGAGCGACTCGGCCACCGGCTCATCGTCTTCCACCAGGAGTACGCGCACAGCCGCACGATAGTGCTTGAAATTTAATTCACAGCTATCACTTCGGCCCCAGTGGGAAGGGACTGTTCTGGACGAGCGGCCGGCATCTCACCATGCGGCATCGCGGAGGCGAAATTCGGGCGCTCGTTAGACTGAGCCGACCCGCAGTACACCGGCGTATATGCGGAAAACAGACAGACTGAGCGAGGAGCGCACGTGGGCCTTGTCGTGCAGAAGTACGGAGGCTCCTCCGTAGCCGATGCCGAGGGCATCAAGCGCGTCGCCAAGCGGATCGTGGAAGCGAAGAAGAACGGTCACCAGGTGGTGGCCGTCGTTTCCGCGATGGGCGACACGACGGACGAGCTGATCGATCTCGCCGGGCAGGTTTCCCCGATGCCTGCCGGGCGCGAGCTCGACATGCTGCTGACCGCCGGGGAGCGGATCTCCATGGCCCTGCTGGCCATGGCGATCAAAAACCTGGGCCACCAGGCCCAGAGCTTCACCGGCAGCCAGGCAGGTGTCATCACCGACTCGGTCCACAACAAAGCGCGGATCATCGACGTGACGCCGGGCCGGATCCGTGACTCGCTGGACGAGGGCAACATCGCCATCGTCGCCGGTTTCCAGGGCGTCAGCCAGGACTCCAAGGACATCACCACCCTCGGGCGCGGCGGCTCCGACACCACGGCCGTCGCATTGGCCGCCGCGCTCGACGCCGAGGTCTGCGAGATCTACACCGACGTCGACGGGGTGTTCACCGCCGACCCGCGTGTGGTGAAGAAGGCCCGGAAGATCGACTGGATCTCCTTCGAGGACATGCTCGAGCTGGCCTCGTCCGGGTCCAAGGTGCTGCTCCACCGCTGTGTGGAGTACGCCCGCCGCTACAACATCCCGATCCACGTCCGCTCGTCCTTCAGCGGGCTGCAGGGCACGTGGGTCAGCAGCGAGCCAGTCGTTCAGAAGCAAGGGGACAAGCAGGTGGAGCAGGCCATCATCTCCGGTGTCGCGCACGACACCTCCGAGGCCAAGATCACGGTCGTGGGCGTGCCGGACAAGCCGGGCGAGGCCGCCGCGATCTTCCGCACGGTCTCCGACGCCGAGATCAACATCGACATGATCGTGCAGAACGTGTCCGCCGCCTCCACCGGGCTGACGGACATCTCCTTCACGCTCCCCAAGGCCGAGGGCCGCAAGGCCATCGACGCCCTGGAGAAGAACAAGGCCGGCATCGGCTTCGAATCGCTGCGCTACGACGACCAGATCGGCAAGATCTCCCTGGTCGGCGCGGGCATGAAGACGAACCCGGGCGTCACGGCCGACTTCTTCACGGCCCTGTCCGACGCCGGTGTGAACATCGAGCTGATCTCGACCTCCGAGATCCGTATCTCGGTCGTCACGCGCGCCGACGACGTGGGCGAGGCCGTCCGCGCCGTGCACACCGCGTTCGGGCTCGACTCCGACAGCGACGAGGCCGTCGTCTACGGAGGCACAGGCCGCTGATGGCGCGGACCGGGCGACCGACCCTCGCGGTCGTGGGAGCGACCGGTGCCGTCGGCACGGTCATGCTCCAGATCCTGTCCCAGCGCGCGGACATCTGGGGCGAGATCCGTCTGATCGCCTCGCCGCGCTCGGCCGGCCGCAAGCTGGCCGTGCGCGGCGAGGAGGTCGAGGTACTGGCGCTGGCGGAGGAGGCCTTCGACGGGGTCGACGTCGCCATGTTCGACGTGCCCGACGAGGTCTCGGCGCAGTGGGCGCCGATCGCCGCCGCCAAGGGCGCGGTGGTCGTCGACAACTCCGGCGCGTTCCGGATGGAACCCGATGTGCCGCTCGTCGTGCCCGAGGTCAATCCGCACGCGGCCCGCATCCGGCCGCGGGGCATCGTCGCCAACCCCAACTGCACGACCATGTCGATGATCGTCGCCCTGGGCGCGCTGCACGCCGAGTTCGGGCTGCGCGAGCTGGTGGTGTCGTCGTACCAGGCGGTGAGCGGGGCCGGGCGCGCCGGTGTGGAGACGCTGCGCCAGCAGCTGTCCCTGGTCGCCGGTACGGAACTGGGGACCAGCCCCGGTGACGTACGGCGGGCCGTCGGCGACAACACCGGACCGTTCCCGGAGCCGGTCGCGCTGAACGTCGTGCCGTGGGCCGGGTCGCTCAGGGCGGACGGCTGGTCGTCGGAGGAGATGAAGGTGCGGGACGAGTCCCGCAAGATCCTCGGACTGCCCGACCTGCCCGTCGCCGTGACGTGCGTGCGCGTGCCGGTGGTCACCACGCACTCGCTGACCGTCCACGCCCGCTTCCAGGGCGAGGTCACGGTCGGCGGGGCCAGGGAGATCCTCGCCACAGCACCCGGTGTGGTCCTTTTCGACGATCCGGCCGCCGGGGAGTTCCCCACGCCCGCCGACGTGGTCGGCACCGACCCCACGTGGGTCGGGCGGGTGCGCCGGGCGCTCGACGACCCCACGGCCCTCGAACTCTTCGTTTGCGGCGACAACCTGCGCAAAGGGGCCGCGCTCAACACCGCGCAGATCGCGGAGCTGGTGGCGGCGGAGTTGTCGTGAGGCTGCGGTGACACCGGAAAACCGCTGGCCGGGGCAGGGGGGCTCGGTAGGATCTCGGGCAGGAATGTGAGTCGACCGATGGTCCGGACCACTTGTATCGGACCCGGTCGGCATCCGAAGATTTTCTCCCCGCCATCCGCAACCGTGCGGAGGGCGGGGAGCGTCTTTGCGGTCACCCTTCGGGGTGTGGAGACGCGTGATCCTGGCGCATAGGGGGCGCCGTGGTCCGGGCGTGGGGACGCCCGTTCATATGGGACATAGGGGAAGAGCGGGACTGATGAGGGTATGTGAGACGTCGTCAGTTGTGCTGCCTGACGCGAGATCGTTGTCAGTCACGTGGGCTGCGTCGCGGGGCTCGTGTGACGCAAAAGTGACGCTCGGCACGTACAACCCTCGCAGGGGGGAACGTGTCCAACTGGCGTGGCACAGGTACTCGACTTCTCCCCCACTCTCGACTTCGCTCGAGCGGGGGGACCCCCATCGGCTACCCGCGGTACGGCCCTGCGGCCGCCCCGCCGGGCCGCCCGGCCCCGCTTGGCCGGGGCGCCCGGTGGCATGCCGGTGATCGCGCCCATGCCCGCGGCGCGGCCCACCCGCGTACCCCAGCAACGTAACGGCGTCGAGGACGTAGCGGCGGCCGGTACCACCGTCGACCACCTCACCGAGACCTACCGGGCGCACTACCGCTCGCTGCTCGGTCTCGCCGCCCTCCTCCTCGACGACACCGCCTCCTGCGAGGACGTCGTCCAGGAGGCCTTCATCCGCGTCCACTCCGCCCGCAAGCGCGTCCGCGACCCGGAGAAGACCCTCGCGTACCTGCGCCAGACCGTCGTCAACCTCTCCCGCTCCGCCCTGCGCCGCCGCATCCTCGGCCTCAAGCTGCTGTCCAAGCCGATGCCGGACATGGCCAGCGCCGAGGAGGGGGCCTACGACCAGCTGGAGCGCGACTCCCTGATCAAGGCGATGAAGGGCCTGCAGCGCCGCCAGCGCGAGGTCCTCGTCCTGCGCTATTTCGCGGACATGACCGAGGCGCAGGTCGCCGAGACCCTCGGTATCTCGCTCGGGTCGGTCAAGGCGTACGGCTCCCGGGGCATCGCCGCCCTGCGCACCGCGATGGAGGCGCCGGCGTGACCGGGGAAGCCGAGGGACGGGACTCCCACGAGCGGCACGAGCCGTACGCGTGGCACGAGCCGACGTGGTCGCACAAGCAAGAGCCGAAGCAATCGCACGCTGGGAACGAAACCGTGAACCACCACCTCGACGACCAGGGCCCCGCCGGGCTCGACTCGGACGAGCTGGCACTGCGCCGGATGCTGCACCAGGCGGTCCAGGAGATCGAGCCGCGCGACGGCACACTGGAGCACCTCCAGCGGGCGGTACCCGCACGGCGGGTGCGCAAGCGACAGGCCGCCGTCGGCATGGCGGCCGCGGCCCTGTTCATCGGCACCGCCGTCCCCGCCCTCGTGCACGTCTCCAACGCCACCGGCTCCAGCGCCAACACGTCCAACGCCGGGCACAGCTCGCAGATGCAGGGCGGTGTGAGCGAGGGCAAGGGTCCCGACGGCGGTGAGAGCACCTCAGGGGGCTCCTCGGGCACGGCCACGGACAAGGGCCAGGGGGGCACGAAGGGCGACGACAAGGACACGGGCAGCGGCAGCGGCAGCGGCGCGAGCGAGGACCCCTCGGCCACCAGCTCCAAGAACGCCCCCGCCTGCACCGCCGATCAGCTCGGTTCGACCGCCTCCAGTGTCGAAGCCGCCGACTCGGCCGGCACCGTCTACGGCACGTTCCGCGTCGCCAACGTCTCCGACGCCGGCTGTACCGTCGGCGGTCAGGGCACCGTGAGTTTCGCCACGCAGGGCGCCGCCGACGCCACGAAGATCAGCGTGGTGGAGCACACCGCCGGGGACACGGCGGCCGCGCTGCCCGACCCCTCCCTCTACGTCTCCCAGCTCGTCCTCAGCCCCGGCTCGGCCTACGAGGTGAAGTTCGCCTGGGTTCCCTCGGAGACCTGCCCCACCACCGGTGGCGGCGGCGACAGCGGTGGTACGACGGCCAGCCCGAGCCCGACCCAGGACGCCAGTGCCGGCACCGGCACGTCCACCGGCGGCGACACCGGCACCTCCACCCAGCTGGTCACGGCGGACGGCACGGCCGACGGCAGCGTCGTCGTCTCCCACACCGCGGACACGGGTTCCCCGACGGTCACGGCGACCGTGCCGAACGCGTGCTCGGGGAAGATCTACCGGACTGGTGTGCTGACGGCGTCCTGAGCCGAGGGGCTCTCCCCGTCCGGAACGAGCCCCAGCTCCGCGTCCCGCTGGAACTCCATCTCCCGGCGCAGCAGCCGGAACCACATGAACACCACGAACCCGGCGAAGACGAACCACTCCCCGGTGTAGCCGAGGTTCTGGAACGCCTTCAGGTCCAGGCCCGAGCCGGCCGGTGCGCTCGCGGGCACCGCCTTCATCCCCGAGTCGCCCTCGTTCAGCGTGACCCACGCGTCGTACACGTCGTACGGCACGAGGTTCACCAGCGACGCCGCACTGATCGCCGCTGTCTGCCCGGCCGGCAGGCCCCCGGCGCCACGCCCGCCGTTGTTCCCCGGCGACTCGGAAGCCTGCAGCGCTCCGGTGACGGTGACCTCACCGGAGGGCGGAGCGGGCGCCTTCGCCGCGTCGGCGTCGCCGGGCAGCCACCCCCGCACCACCGGAAGCGCCTTGCCACCGTCGGTCCGCAGCAGCGTCAGCACGTAGTACCCACTCCTGCCGTCCAGCTCGCGGTCCGGTACGAGGAACTGCTTGTCGTACCGCCCGGTCGTGGTGGCCTGTTCGCCCGAGGTCGCCTTGTCCACCGGCAGCAGCTCCGCCAGCGGACGAGCGGCCTCCCGTTCGTCCGACGCGGCCTGCGCGCTCGCCTCGCGGTGGTCGTCGACCCGCGCCTCGAACCGGCTCAGCTGCCACGACCCCATGAAGACGCAGAAGGGGATGGCCAGCAGCACGAAGACGTTGATGCCCCACCAGCGGGGCGTCAGCAGAAACCGGTACACGCCCTCAACGGTACGGGGCGCGGATACGGCGTGCGGCCGCGGGGTCGCAGCCGGGTCGGCACCCTTCGGTGAGCTGTTCGGTGAGTCAGTACCGCTCGGTGAGGTGGTCCCGGCCCGCCGGCGGCTCGTACGGCTCCGGCCAGAAGTCGGTCATCGCGGATATGCGCCCGTTGCCGTCCCCGGTGAAGAACGAGATGCCGTACATCTCCTCCAGCCCCACCGTGAAGTGGATCCAGCTGACCACCTGCCCCGGCTCCGCGACGATCCGCTCGATCCGCAGGTGCCAGTCGCCCGGGTACTCCCGGTTGAACCGGACGAACATCTCACGCCCCCGGATCCGCTCCCGGGTCTGCGGCAGCGTGTAGACGACGTCCTCGGCCAGGGTGCCCGCGAACGCATCCCAGTCCCGGGCCTCGGCGGCGGCCCAGAAGCTCTCGACGGTCTTGCGCAGATCAGTCGTGTCGGTCATGCCAAGCAGTGTGCCCGCCGCCACTGACAATCGCCTTGAACTGCGCAAACGCCGGATCGGGGGCAGGTTCTCAAGTCTTGGTCGCCTTCAGGGAGTACATCAGCGGAAGGCCCGGCCGGTCCGCCGGGAAGCGGTAGTAGCCGTCCCGCTGCTCGAAGGTCTCGAACCGCTGGAACACCGAGACGGCGTGCTCGTGCAGGAACTCGATGCGCAGTCCTGCCGCGGCGAGGGCGGAGACGACCTCGCCGATCGGATGCTGCCACTCCACGCTGCGGTTGTGGACGGTGCCGGTCACCTCGGACGCGTACGTACCGGGGTAGTCCCATATCTGGGCGTCGCGCGTGAAGTAGTCGCGGACCACCCGTGAGCCGGTCTCGTCGTCGAGGACCTCGGTGACCGGATGGAACTCGGAGAGATAGAGGAAGCCGCCGGGGGCGACGAGCGAGGCGGCCGTCTCGGCCCAGCGCCGGACGTCGGGCAGCCAGCACAGCGCGCCGACACCGGTGTAGACGATGTCGTACGCGGGGTCGGGCACCGCTTCCGCCGCGTCGTAGACGTCGGCGGTGACGAAGGCGGCCCGGTCCTGGCCGAAGCCCAGGTCGGTGGCGAGGGCGCGGGCGGTCTCCACGGCCGGTGCGGAGAAGTCGAGCCCGACGACCCGGGCGGCCCCGCGCCGGGCCCAGGACAGGGTGTCCAGGCCCGTGTGGCACTGAAGGTGCAGCAGGGACCGGCCTGTGACGTCCCCGACCTCGGCGAGCTCGAAGTCGCGGAGGGGGTCGGCGCCCGCCCGGAACCCGTCCAGGTCGTAGAAAGCGCCTGCGGCGTGAAGGGGGACCCTCTCGTCCCAGTGGGCGCGGTTTGCTTCGTGCCAGTCGTCGGGAGCGTAGGTCGGCATGGGCGGCAGTTATCCACAAGCTGGGGACCTGGCCAGCGAATTGTCGGCAGGGCCAGGCAGTATGGGGGCATGACTGAGAGCAACGGGTCCGCCGCGCCGGAGCGGCACGAGGAGATGCCGGACTGGGAGAAGCGCTTCCGGGCGCCCCGGGTGTCGCTGCCCGACTGGGCGGAGGACTCGCCGGACCGATCCTTGTTCGTGTCGAACGCGACGGGGACGTACGAGCTGTACGCCTGGGACCGCTCGACGGGCGAGCAGCGCCAGGTGACGGCCCGGCCGAACGGCACGACGGACGGTGTGCTCTCCCCGGACGGCGCCTGGATCTGGTGGTTCGACGACAAGGACGGCGACGAGTTCGGCGTCTGGCGCCGCCAGCCGTTCGCGGGCGGCGAGGACGAGCTCGCGACACCGGGCCTCGACCCCTCGTACCCGGCCGGCCTGGCGCTCGGCCGCGACGGCCGTACGGCGGTGGTGGGCCGCTCGACGGACGAGGAGGGGACGACGATTCACCTGGCCCGCACCGGTGAGCCGCCCGTGGAGATCTACCGCCACCGCGAGTCGGCGGCTGTGGGGGACCTGTCGCACGACGGCACACTCGTCGCCGTCGAACACACCGAGCACGGCGACGCCATGCACTCGGCGCTGCGTGTCCTGCGTCCCGACGGCACGGCGGTCGCCGAGCTGGACGACACCAAGGGCGGCACCGAGGAACTTGGCCTGGAGGTCCTGGGCTTCGCCCCCGTCGACGGGGACACCCGGCTGCTCATCGGCCACCAGAGGCGCGGCCGCTGGGAGCCGCTCGTGTGGGACGTGGCCACCGGCGAGGAGACCGACCTGGCGCTGGAGCTGCCGGGCGACGTGAGCGCGGAGTGGTACCCGGACGGTACGGGGCTGCTGATCGCGCACAGCTTCGAGGCCCGCAGCGAACTCTTCCGCTACGACCTCGCCGCCCGCGCGCTGGAGAAGATCGCGACTCCGGCGGGCTCGGTGTCGGGGGCGACCGCCCGCCCGGACGGCAGCGTGGAGTACCTCTGGTCGTCCGCGGCCGCACCGTCGGCGGTGCGCTCGACGACGGGCCACGTGGTGCTGGACCCGCCCGGCCTGAAGTCCCCGGGCTCGGTGCCGGTGGAGGACGTATGGGTGGAGGGCCCCGGCGGCCGCATCCACGCCCTGGTCCAGAAACCGGCCGGGGCGACCGGCCCCCTCCCCACGGTCTTCGACATCCACGGCGGCCCGACCTGGCACGACAGCGACTCCTTCGCAGCGGGCCCGGCGGCGTGGGTGGACCACGGCTACGCGGTCATCAGGGTCAACTACCGCGGCTCGACGGGGTACGGCCGGGCGTGGACGGACGCGCTGAAGCACCGGGTCGGCCTGATCGAACTGGAGGACATCGCGGCGGTACGGGACTGGGCGATCACCTCCGGCCTCGCCGATCCCGCCCGGCTCATCCTCACCGGTGGCTCCTGGGGCGGCTACCTCACCCTCCTCGGCCTCGGCACCCAGCCGGACGCGTGGACGCTGGGCATCGCGGCGGTCCCCGTCGCCGACTACGTCACGGCCTACCACGACGAGATGGAGGCGCTGAAGGCGATGGACCGCACGCTCCTCGGCGGCACGCCGGAGGAGGTCCCGGAACGCTTCGAGGCGTCGTCCCCGCTGACCTACGTCGACGAGGTCCGGTCGCCGGTCTACATCTCCGCGGGTGTCAACGACCCCCGTTGCCCCATCCGCCAGATCGAGAACTACGTCAAGCGCCTGGAGGCACGGGGCGCGGTCCACGAGGTCTACAGGTACGACGCGGGCCACGGCTCCCTGGTCGTGGACGAACGGATCAAACAGGTCCGCCTGGAACTGGACTTCGCGGACCGCCACTTGCCGAAGTAGACAGGCCAGGAGGTGACCCTCGAGGGCGCCTCTTCAGCCGACCGAGTCGGGTGGTGGTGGGCAAAGGCCGGGGGCCCAGGGGGCGGAGAGCCCCCTGGGCGGTGCGAGGAACGCAGGCCGCCTCGCCTATACCCGCGCCTCCCGCCCCCGCCGCCCCAGCAACTCCGCCAACCCCCGCCGGGTGGCCGCCAGCACCACCCGGTCCTCGCTCCGCAGGACATACGTGTCGGGGAGATCCCAGACCAGCCCGGAAGGCCGTACCTCCTCACCGCCCGCGCCCGCGCCCGCGCCCTCGTCCGTCACCGCGTCCAGCGCCAGCACCCGCCACGCCCCCGCACGGAACGCCTCCGCCACCGTCCGCCCCTCCAGCTGCGGATGGCCGCCCACCTCCAGGGCCGCGAACAACAGCACCCGCCGCTCCACCGGAATCGCCCCCAGGATCTGGCGCCCCAGCATCGCCCCGGCGAACGCGGGCGCCGCCAGATGGGACACGCTCCGGCTCCGGGTGGATGCATGCGGATGCGCGGCCCGCAGGGTCCGGTACACGGCGGTCGCGAAGTCGTCGTCGTACAACCGCAGTACCACCCGCAGATCGGGCCGCACGGACCGTGCGTACAGCGCGGCCTCCAGGTTCGTCGTGTCCGAGCTCGTCACCGCGAGCAGGGCATGCGCCCGGTGGATCTTGGCGGCCTCCAGGACGCCCTCCTGCGTGACGTCCCCGAGCACCACCGGCACCCGCAGCCGCCGCGCGACCGCGAGCCCGCGCGCCTCGGGTCCGGACTCGACGCACACCACGGGGATGTTCAGCTCACGCAGCCGCGTCAGCACACGCGTGCCGATCTTCCCCAGCCCGAGCAGCACCACATGCCCCCCGAGCCCGCGCGGCGGCTTCCGCAGCGAGCCCGCGCCGCGGAACGTCCCCAGCGCCTCGAGCACCGCGGCCAGCAGCACCGGCAGCAGCAGCAACCCGACGAGTCCGGACAGGAGTTGCAGCACCTGCCGCTCGGTGGACGCCCCGATCGCGGGATCGTTGACGGCGAAGAGATCCAGCAGCGTCAGATACAGCGCGCCCAGCGGATGCACCCCCGTCACCGCCCACAGCGCCACCGCCAGCCCGAGCACACACCCGACCAGACCCGCCAGCGACAGCCGCAGCCGCCGCGAGAACAGCGAGGCGAACGGCGCCACGACCCCGACGCCCCGCCCGGTCGGCAGTGCGGGTCCGGCGGAGTACGACACCTGCTCCAGGACGACGGTCCCACGCCCCGTGGCGTTGCGTACCGCCGCCGCGTCCGGCAGCAGCCGCGGCCCCTGCTCGCCGCTGCTCTCCGAACCGTCCGCGCCGGCCGGGTCGTTGCCGGTCGCGGAGAGCAGCGCGAGCGTGGCAAGGCCGGGATCGGCGACCTGGCCGGGACCCGGCGGCGGCCGCTCGACCGCGCGCAGCAGCAGGCCGTCCGTCTGGACGACCTTGGTGGTACCGGCGACGGCGGCCGCGGCCAGCGCGGGCGCGGCGGTGTCGGCGTCGGACAGGACGGTCGTGGACGCGTCGCCGTCCCCGGAGCCCGCCGCCCCGCCCTCGCTTCCGTCGCCCTCCCCGATCCCGATGGCCAACGCGGCCGTCTGGTCCAGCAGTTCCTCGATGTGCTGCCCCAAGCGCCGGTTGTACAGCCGCAACACGAGCCGCAGCCGAGGGTTGAGCCGGCGGGCGGTGAGGGCGGCGCGGATGTTGGCCTCGTCGTCGTCGTACACGAGCGCGAGCGCGGCCGCCCGATGCACACCCGCCTCGGCGAGCACGGCCTCGGTCGGCTCGTCGGCCTCGATCACCCGCTCATTCCCGGCGGGTTCATCACCACCACCACCGTTACCGCCGTTCCCCGCCGCCCGGTTGACCGCCGCGCTCACCACCCTGTCGAGCAGCGCCGCCGACACCGCCCGGGCCCGCCCGACGACCGGCGGACGTACCGCGCGCTCGGAGGGCGGTACGACCAGCATGACCTGTTCGCGGTACACCCCACGCAGTTCGGCGGCCAGCCGGTGCGCGAGCCCGTCGTCGCCGCAGACCACCATGTGCGCGCCGACATCGGTCGGCAGACCCTGATTCGGAACGCTCCCCACGAGGGAGAAGACTGCCCCACCGGGACGGGAGGTTCCAAAGGGCACGTGGGGATGTGAATCATCGTCGCTTCCCGCCGTCCCGGATGAACGCCCTTTTCCGCCATCCCGTATGAAAGGGGAGGGAGAACCAGGGAGAACACGGCGACCCGGAGGTACCCGACCCGTGGCCATCACCGAAGAAGCCCCGCCGCGGGCCGACCGGAACACAGAGCCCCCCGACGCGGACGGCCGTAGGCTCACCTCCCCCCTCGCCCTGACACTGGTGCTGGTCCTCGTCGTCCTGCTCCAGGGACCGATCCGCGAAGCCCTCTCCGCGCCCGTCATGCAGAGCTGGATGACGGTGTTCGTGGCGGTGGTCGTGCAGGCATTTCCCTTCCTGGTCCTGGGCGTGCTGCTGTCGGCGGCCATCGCCGTCTTCGTCCCGCCGTCCTTCTTCGCCCGCGCCCTGCCGAGCCGCCCCGCGCTGGCGGTGCCGGTCGCGGGGATGGCGGGCGCGGTGCTGCCGGGCTGCGAGTGCGCGTCGGTCCCGGTGGCCGGGGCGCTGGTCCGGCGGGGCGTCACCCCGGCCGCGGCGCTCGCCTTCCTGCTCTCCGCGCCGGCGATCAACCCCATCGTGCTGACGGCGACCGCCGTCGCCTTCCCCCGCGACCCGGAGATGGTTCTGGCCCGTTTCGTGGCGAGCCTGCTGGTGGCGTGCGCGATGGGCTGGCTGTGGCACCGCCTCGGCCGCACGGACTGGCTGCGCCCGCCGACCCACGCGCACGACGACGGTCAGGGCAAGGGCGCGGCGTTCTGGGGGTCGGTCCGGCACGACGTGATGCACGCGGGCGGCTTCCTCGTCGTGGGCGCGATGGCGGCGGCGACCCTGAAGGCCATCGCCCCGGCGAGCTGGCTGCGCACCGCGGCCGACAACCCGGTGGTCTCGGTCCTGGCCCTGGCGGTCCTCGCCGTGATCCTGTCGATCTGCTCCGAGGCGGACGCGTTCGTCGCGGCGTCGCTCTCCCAGTTCTCGCTCACGGCCCGGCTCGCCTTCCTGGTCGTCGGCCCGATGATCGACCTGAAGCTGTTCGCGATGCAGGCGGGCACGTTCGGCCGCGGCTTCGCGCTGCGCTTCGCCCCCGCCACCTTCGTGCTCGCCGTCGTGGTGGCGGTGCTGACCGGGGCGGTGCTCCTGTGAACCGCCAGGCACAGGCGGCGGTCCTGTTCCTCCTCGGCGCGGCCCTGCTGCACGCGGGCACGACCGATCTCTACCTGCGCTACGTCAAGGCGGGCCTGCAACCGCTGCTCCTGGCGTCCGGTGCGGTACTGATAGCGGCTGCGCTGGCGACGGCCTGGTACGAGCGGCGCGGGACGAGGACGGAGGCGCCCGAGCAGGAGTCCCACGGGGAGGCCGGACACGACGCAGAACAGGCCGCGCACCCTCACCGCGAACCCCGCGTCTCCTGGCTCCTGGTCCTCCCTCTTTTCGCCCTGATCCTCGTCGCCCCGCCGGCCCTCGGCTCCTACAGCGCGACCCGCACCGGTACGGCCCTGCAGCCGCCGCTCGCCTACCCCGCCCTGCCGTCCGCCGACCCCCTGCGCCTCGGCGTGGTCGACTACGCGGGCCGCGCGGTCTACGACCACGGCCGCACCCTCGCCGGCCGCCGCATCCAGCTCACCGGCTTCGTCGCCCTGGACCACGACGGCACGCCCTACCTTGTCCGCATGGCCCTCAGCTGCTGTGCCGCCGACGCCCAGCCGGTCAAGATCGGCCTGACCGGGCAGATCCCCCCGGTCCTGCAGCCGGACACCTGGCTCCGCGTCACCGGCACCTACACGGCCAAGCAGACCAAGGACCCGGTCAACAACGGCCCCATCCCGTTCATCGAGGTCACCCGCGCCGAACCGGTGGCGACGCCTCGGGATCCGTACGACGAGACGTGGAACAACTGACGACGGCGTCCGCGCCCCGGCTCAGCCGATCCGCGGGCTGCGGCGTTCGACGAGGACGACGTCGCGCCAGCGGCCGTGGTGCCGGCCGATGCGCTCACGGGTGCCGATGACGCGGAAGCCCACGCGTTCGTGCAGGGCGAGGCTGGCGGTGTTCTCGGGGAAGATCCCGGACTGGATGGTCCAGATGCCGGCCCGCTCGGTCGAGTCGATCAACGCGTCCAGGAGGGCGCGGGCCACGCCCCGGCCGCGGGCGCAGGGGTGGACGTACACCGAGTGCTCGACGACCCCGGCGTACGCACACCGGTCCGAGACGCCGCTCACGGCCACCCAGCCCAGGACCCGCTCCGCTTTGCCGCCGAGGGTGCCGAGGGCGGCGAAGCGGTGGCCGGGCAGCTTGGCCTTGTCGAAGGCGGCCCAGGTCGGAGGCTCGGTCTCGAAGGTGGCGTCGCCCTCCTCGATGCCCGAACGATAGATCTCCAGCACCTCTTCGGCGTGCGCCTCGGTGAGCGGGACGATGCGCGTCGGTTCAGCGGTCACGGTCTGCCTCCCACCCCATGATCCCCCGTGTCGCGGCCGGAATGCACTCCCGGGGTCCCGCTCAGCAGGAACAGTGCACCTCAATCGCGTGTGCAGTTCCAGCAGTTGCGCCCCTCGAAACGGCGAGCGCCTCCGGTGTCGGGCACGATATCTGTGCGATTTCTGCACGATTTCGCACGGGAACACCAGTTCGCATGCGATCATCCCAAGGGCAGAAAGCGATCACCCGCTGGATCATCCGAGCCGTCAAGTCGCAGGTGGCGCACCGGGCTTGAGGAAGGATGACGCCCCAGATGGGCAGACCCGTTCCCCCGCAATCCCGTGTCCGGGCGCCGCATCGGCTGCTGTGGCCGGTCACCGCGGCCGCGGCAGGAGCCGCGCTCATCGCCGGTACCGTGCGGACTCCGTCCCAGGCCCGGCCGGACGCAGCGCCGGTCGCGTCCCTGAGCTGCTCCAACGGGGTGTGGAAAGCCGATTACTACCCCAACGCCACCCTCACCGGCACACCCCGCAAGTCACTGTGCGACACATCCGTCAACGAGAACTGGGGCAGGGGCCACCCCGCCGGGATATCCCTGCCCAACGACCGCTTCGGCGTCCGCTGGACCATGCGCCGCAGCTTCGGCGGGGGCGGTCCTTTCCTGGCCGGCAGGGCTGGCCGCCCGGCAGGACGGCGACCACGCGGTGCTGTCCTGGCAGCCCGTCTCCGGCGCCACCGGATACCTGGTCCACCGCTACTGGGGTGACGCCGCAAACCCCGGTACACGGATCCAGGACCAGCCCGTGACGGGCACCACCGTGACCGACACCGCCGCGCCCCACCCGTCCTCCAACGCCTATTACGCGGTGGTGGCCGTGGACGCCGCCGGGGTGCGCTCCGAGGCGGCGGTGCTGCCGTGGGTGGGCGACGGCTACGGCGCCTCCATGGCCTTGGCCGCGAGCGGCTCCGCGGACGGTGTGCTGCTCACCTGGACGTGGTTCTGCCAGAGCGAGTGGTGCCCGGAACCGTCCTCGGTCGCGGTCCAGCGCTGGAACCCCGCCACCCAGGTGTGGGACGAGCTGACCTCGACCCTGCCCGGCACCGCCGTGTCCTACCTGGACACCGCCGCACCGGCCGGGGCCACCTCCCATTACCGCGTACAGGTCTACGGCCAGGACGGCGACACCCCGGGGCAGATGGGTTACGGAGCCGTCCCCGGCACGCGCCCGGCGCCGCCCACCTCGACCTGACGCCCCGCCGACCCGCCGCCCGTCGCACCGATGGGCGGCGGGACGCGGCTGGGAGCAAACCGGACAGCCCGCGGGCAGCTGCCGAAACCACCGCTAGCGACCGCTAGGCGGCCTTGGGTCGCGCCGCACGCGTGCGCGGGGCGGGCTCCTGTGCATCCTCGGACCAGGAGATCTCGTCCTCTCCGAAGTCCGGGGCCTGGAAGGGCTCTGTCGTCGGAGGCGGCGATACTGCGGTGGAACGGCGGGGTTGCCCTTCCAGAGCGGAGAACAGCGACGTCGGGTCGATGATGGGTCTGCCTTTCGTTACAGGTCCCTGATAGGGCCTGGCGTGCCGTGACCGGGCACAGCGGTCCTACAGCTTGGTCATCTTGGCGTACGGGCTCAAGATCCGCATCTGCGCCGAGCCGAAATCCACGAGAGCCGCGATTCCGTCCTCGATGCCGACCACCCGGCCGAGGCCGTACACGTCGTGTGTGACCTGGTCCCCCATGGCGAAGTGCTTGGGAGCCGGTGTGACCGGGGCCTTGAAGGGGCTGGTAGGCAAATGACGCTTCGGTGTCACGGGCTTTGTCATGGCTCAGTATGGGCCTACGTGCATCCCGCTCGCTGTGGCCGTCGGCACAGATCCAGACGGGAACAACCGCGTCACGCCGCTGACCTGGTGTTTCGAGACCGGTGAGGTCATGCATCCGGCACGGCTGTGGCACGAACCTCAGCGGACGACAGTCCGCCGCCAGTTCCTTCAGCCGCCTGGTACCGGGCCCGCGGATGCCGGCGGAACGGCTCACGCGCTTCGAGGGCGTCCGACCCCGTACGTTCTCACCGGCTGGTGATGTGTCGTATACGTCAATAGGCCGGTACGCCTCCTCAGGTGTCTCCTTCGGCTCTCCTGGGTCGGCTGACGGTGGTTTAACGTCTTGTGCCAAGCCCAGGACCCCGGCCGAATGTGGGCCGACCCCTGCACGCCGATCTCGGACCGGCTTTCCCTGCCCGGCTTCCTCCCGCGTGGTGGGCGGGGATCCGGTGTCCGGCCGGCGGCGGGAGGGGGACGCCGGCCGGACACATTTGTCACCGCGCCGGTGACGATGCCGTCGTCCACGAGGACGACGTCACCGTCCGCGCCGGGCCGGTCCAGTCCTCGGTCTCCCGCGCAAGTTCACGCAGCCGGGGCCCGTCCGGTGCGAGGCGCCGGGCGATCTCGTGGGCGACCGGGACGCCTCCGCGCGGGACGATGATCACAGGGCCAGGGGCGAGCGACGGGAGAGGACCTCCCGGACCGGGCGCCGGGGCGTGGGGCGCACGAGGCCGACGTAGCCGAACCGCAGGACGATCTGCGGGTGGCGTCCGGCCGCGGACGTGCGGCGCAACTGCTCGCGCAGCGCCGGCAGTTCGAGTGGCTGGGTGTGCAGGGCCGCGCACACGTGGTGGGCGGCGGCGTGCAGCAGAACCCGCTGCAGGCCCTGTCCGGCCCGCAGCCAGTCCTCGGGGAGATCCTGCCCGGTGTTCAGCAGGGCGGCCAGACCGAGGGTCGGACGAGCGGGCCGGGGTGAGATGTCCTTCCCGTAGCCCAGGCGGGCGTGCGCGGCGTAGTCGCGTCCGGCGAAGGCGGTGGTGTCGGGGTCGCGCGGAAAGGTGTCGGAGGGCAGGCCGTCGTGGCGGGCGCTACCCCGTGGGGTGGTCCAGTTGGTCAGCTCGAGGCTGTAGGCGGGGTGGCTGCGGCGTACGGCCTCGGCCGTACGGATCAGTTCGGCGGCCCTGCGCAGATCTTCGGTGCTGCTGAGGGGCGACAGCTCGGTGCCCTCGTGGCGAGCGTGCTGTTGCAGCTCCCGGATCAGCGTGACGGGCAGCGGGTCCGGCTGGAACGGGCCGCGGTGGGTGTGCCGGCGGGTCAGAGCGGCGTACATCGCCTCCTCGGCCGCTTCCGGCCGCAGATACGGTCCCCAGCGGACGGTCGCCAGATGCCAGGGGGCGGCCGTGTCCGGGAAGACGCGGACCCGGGGCAGGAAGCCGAGATGCCGCATGGCGATCCGCATGTTGAACAGGGCGGCGCCGCAGCCGATGACCAGCTCCCGGCCGACGGGGTCCGTGACCGGAAGCCGACGAGAGGTGTCGGCGTGCAACTGCACCTCGCCGTCCTGGCTGACGAAGCGCCAGGGCTGGGTGTTGTAGAGGGAGGGCGCCATGACGGCCGCGCGGACCAGGTAATGGGGTGCGTGATCGGCGGGTGAGCGCAGAGCGGTCATGGCCGGTACCGCCGTTCCGTCGTCGGATTCGTACTCATCGGCGCGCACCCGCGAGGCGGCCGCCTTCCCGGAGTCGTTGGCATGAGAACGGCTCATGGGAGGGCGTCGTGCGGGAGCTCCGGTTGTGACCCACTTCGCGCGGAGAGGCCACACGACCGCCTCGCGGGCTCACCACCGAGCATCGGCGGTGGGGAGCACCGCCCGCAGGGACTCGAAGGCCCCGGCTCCGGGCCGATCGGCCCATGCGCGGTCAGCGGCGGCGTGGTTGAGGAAGGGGCGGGGACGGCGAACGTCTGACCGGCTCGGCGGTAATGGGCCGGTAGGCGTGATCTGTGACCCGTTGGGCTCAAGCGTCGTGCGGCGCACCGTCAAAGGATGGGAGTGAATGAGGAGTTGACCAGACGTCAACCGGCCGAGGAGGAGAAAAGAGTCGAACGGCGATGCCGAGCACGCTGTCCACACCCCAGCGTCACACGCTGCCGGCAGCCGGCACCACGCTGCTGATCGGGCCGGCGCGCGCGGATGACCACGCGCGCTCTGCTTGTACCGGGAACTGTCGCCGGAGAGTCTGCGGTTGCGGTTCTTCGCCGCCGGCCGGCGCTCGGCGGGTCAGGCTGCCGCCGAGACGTGCTCGCCGCCGCGCGCCGGCTACCTGGCGCTGGTGGCCCGGGCCGGTGAGCGGATCGTGGGCATCGCGGAGTACGGCACCGCCGTCGACCGGTCGCCCGAGCCGGCCAGTGCGGAGACCGCCCCGGCCGTGGCGGACGACTGGCATGACCGCGGAGTCGGCACCCTGCTGGTCGCGCACTTGGCAGGGGCGGAACGGGGCGCGGGCATCCGCTGTTTCACGGCCGACGTCCTCACGGAGAGCCGGGCGGTGCTCCAGCCGAGGGGCGCCGGCGTCGTGGCCGTCGACGCCGGCCTGGACGTGCCCGTTCTCCCCGATGTTCTCGTCGATGGCCGTCGGGCAGCCTGCGCGCGCCGCGCTACCGGGAGAAGTTCCCGGAGGTCGGAGTGCGGATCGACACCGTGTGGAGCGGCCGAGCGGGCCGCCGGCACAGGCGAAGGCTCGGTCCCAGGTCGGCTCGTCCACGTACGCGTTGCTGCACGGGGCGCACTGCCCGGTCGTTCTCGCACCCGTCGGCCGAGGACGACTGACGGGACCGCAAGCCGAAGGACGAAGGGAGGAAAGGGCGATGATGTACTGCAGGATCAAGGACGTCATGACCCACGAGGTCGTGCGCGCCCACGGCGAGACGCCGTTCAAGGCGGTCGTCCGGCTGCTGTCGGACAACCGCATCAGCGGGTTGCCCGTCGTGGACGACGAGGAGAGGGTCCTCGGGGTGATCTCCGAGACCGATCTCCTGCAGCATCAGGCGCAACAGGTCGAGGGTCACGAGCGCAGGCACGTCCGTCGGCCGAAGCTGACTCGCGCGGCCCGCACGGCCGCGGCCAAGGCCCGCGCCAGGACCGCGGATCACCTGATGACCCGGCCCGCGATCACCGCCACTCCGGACCACTACGTCACGGAGGCCGCGCAGATCATGCGCGAGCATCGCGTGGAACGGCTGCCCGTGGTGGACGACAAGGACCGTCTGGTCGGCATCGTCACCCGCGGTGACCTGCTGCGGGTCTTCCTGCGCACGGACGAGGAGATCCGCCGCGAGGTGACCCGACGGGTGGCCCTGGGGCTCGATGTTCCCCGCTACGTGGTGGACGTCGGGGTCGACGCGGGAGTGGTGACACTGAGGGGGCATCTGGAACGGCGCGACGACGCCGAACTCGCGGCGCGGATCGCCGGTCACGTGGACGGCGTGGTGGCGGTCACCAGCCGCCTCACCCATCACCGGACCAGCACTCGGGCACGGTCCGCCGTTGGGGCGTCGGGACACATGTGAGGACGAACCCGGATCTGCGGGCAACGATGTCGAGAGTCGTTCGCCCCGTCCCCGGAAACCGGACGTGGTGCGAGAGTTCACGACTCCGCGAGACGGCGACAGCTGCGCCACCTGGCTGCGCACGGAACGCGTGAGGCGCCCCCCGTCCGGGCCCGGGTATCAGGCGATGGTGACGCTGTCGTCGAGGTAGACGTCCTGGACGGCGTGGAGGAGTTCGATGCCCTCGCCGGTGGGGCGCTGGAAGGCTTTGCGACCGGTGATGAGGCCGGTGCCGCCGGCCCGCTTGTTGATCACCGCGGTGCGGACGGCCTGGGCGAGGTCGCCCTGACCGGACGAGGCGCCGCCGCTGTTGATCAGCCCGACGCGGCCCATGTAGCAGTTGGCCACCTGCCAGCGGGTGAGGTCGATCGGGTGGTCGGAGGTGAGCCTGTCGTACACGAGCGGATCGGTGCGGCCGAAGCCGAGCGCGGGGTAGCCGCCGTTGTTCTCGGCCTGCTTCTGCTTGACGATGTCTGCCTCGATGGTCACGCCGAGGTGGTTGGCCTGGCCGGTGAGGTCGGCCGACACCGAGTAGTCCGTGCCGTCCTTCTTGAATGCCGGGTTGCGCAGGTAGCACCACAGGACGGTGAACATGCCGAGTTCGTGGGCGCGTGCGAAGACTTCGCTGACCTCCTGCAACTGCCGGTCCGACTGCTCGGAACCGAAGTAGACGGTGGCGCCGACGCCGGCCGCGCCGAGGTCGAAGCACTGCTGGACACCGCCGAACAGGATCTGGTCGTAGTGGTTCGGGTAGGTCAGCAGTTCGTTGTGGTTGAGCTTCACTATGAAGGGGATCCGGTGCGCGTAGCGCCGGGAGACGGCTCCGAGCACGCCGAGTGTGCTGGCGACGGCGTTGCAGCCGCCCTCGACGGCGAGTTCGACGATGTTGGCGGGGTCGAGGTAGCGCGGGTTGGCGGCGAACGCGGACGCCGCGGAGTGCTCGATGCCCTGGTCGACCGGCAGGATCGACACGTACCCGGTGCCGGCCAGCCGACCGTGGTCGAAGAGGGCCTGCAGGTTGCGCAGCACCCGGGGCGAGCGGTCGGTCGCGGCCACCACCCGGTCGACGAAGTCGGGGCCCGGCAGGACCAGGTCTTCCCCGGGAATCCCCTGGGCGGTGTGGCCCAGCAGGTCCTTGGCGTCGTCGCCCAGCAAGCCTTGGATGTCCGTCATCGTTGCACCCCCAGGAGGTACGTACGGCCTTCTCTCGGTTCACTGCCCACCGTGCGGTGCGGCGTGATCGTCTGACAGAGCCCGTTGGACCCCTGACGGGGGTCGAGCGACCCTCGCGTCAGCCGAAGAACACCTCGAACTCGTCGTACAGCGACGGATCCACCACCTTGGTCCTGCCCCGGGTTTCGTCGAGGGGGACACGGACGATCTCGGTGCCGCGGAGGGCGACCATCGTGCCGAAGGCGCCGTCCTTCACCGCGTCGACGGCATGCAGCCCGAAGCGCGTGGCCAGCCACCGGTCGAAGGCGCTCGGGGTGCCGCCGCGCTGGACATGGCCGAGAACCGTGGTGCGGGCTTCCGTGCCCGTGCGCCCCTCGATCTCCTGCGCCAGCCACTCACCGATGCCGGACAACCGCACATGGCCGTACTCGTCCAGCGACCGGTCCTTGAGGATCATCTGTCCCTCCTTGGGCACGGCTCCCTCGGCGGCCACGACGATCGGCGCGTAGTTGATCTTGAAGCGGTTCTTCACCCACGCACAGACCTGGTCGATGTCGAACGGCCGCTCCGGGACGAGGATCACGTTGGCGCCGCCCGCGACGCCGGCGTGCAGGGCGATCCACCCGGAGTGGCGGCCCATCACCTCCACCACCAGGGTCCGCATGTGCGACTCGGCGGTGGTGTGCAGGCGGTCGATGGCCTCGGTGGCGATGCCGACGGCCGTGTCGAAGCCGAAGGTGCAGTCGGTGCCGGCCACGTCGTTGTCGATGGTCTTGGGTACGCCGACCAGCTTGACCCCCTGGCGGCTCAGCTCCGTGGCCGCGCCGAGGGTGTCCTCGCCGCCGATCACGATGAGCGCGTCGATCTGGTGCGCGGCCAGGGTGTCCTGGATGCGCCGCACTCCGTCCTCGTGCTTGAGGGGGTTGGTGCGGGAGGAACCGAGGATGGTTCCGCCGCGTGGCAGGATCCCTCGCACGTCGGCGATGTCCAGCGGCATCACCTTGCCGCGGAGGGCGCCGAGCCAGCCGTCGAGCAGGCCGACGCATTCGAAGCCGTACTCCTGGACGCCCTTGCGGACGACGCTGCGGATCACGGCGTTGAGACCGGGGCAGTCACCGCCGCCTGTCAGCACTGCGATCTTCATGGCTTCCTCCCTATCTCCCCGGGCGGAGGCCGACCTTCGATCACGACGTGGTGCGCCGCAGGACAACTCCGCGAACGTGTGGCCGGAGAGCCAGGTGTCTCTTTCTCCATCATGAGTGCCACAGACCCTGGCGGCGACTCCCATGGGGCCTGCCACTGAGGACCTTCGGCCCCGTGACCGGGCGTTACCGGCGTCCGGTCATGAACAGGGGACGTGCGGAAGTGAGGCCGATGCCCGGCACGACGACCACCGGCCCGTACGAGGTCACGGTCGGCGGCGCCGTACCCGCGCGAGGACACGGCCCGGGCGAGTGCCGTCCGATGCCGCTGCCCGGCTGCCGCGCGCCCGGCAGGCCGGGCGCGCGGCGCCTGCGGCCAATCCGGGAGTCTCCACCGGCCGCCGGCCGGCCCATACAGCTGTTCGATGATGGGGATTCCCCTCGTGCACCTCGGCCGTCACCTCCGAGGGCGCGGGGCCCAGCGTCCGTTGCAGTACGTCCCGGGCCTCAGTCCGGGACGTCGTCGGCCTTTCCCACCACGATGGCGAAGAGGTCGGCCATCCCCGCGAGCGAGGCTTCCTGCAGCTCCGTGGCCGTCACCGGCCTGCCGTCCGCTCCCGCGAGCTCGCGGGTGGCGGTCGCGGCGGCCACGACCGTCGGCCGGTAACCGAGGTTGAAGGCGTCACGTGCGGTGGAGTTGACGCATATGTGCGTCATGAAGCCGACAAGGACGAGGTCCTGGCGGCCCGTCTGCCGCAGCCGCGTGTCCAGATCGGTCCCGAAGAACGAGCTGGGGTGATCCTTCGTGATGACGGGCTCACCCG
This sequence comes from Streptomyces sp. HUAS ZL42, assembly GCF_040782645.1. Taxonomy (GTDB): domain Bacteria; phylum Actinomycetota; class Actinomycetes; order Streptomycetales; family Streptomycetaceae; genus Streptomyces. Next base: position 4,557,176 of record NZ_CP160403.1, on the reverse strand, counting down.
GAGCGGGCGCCACCTCGGCGCTGATCCGGCCGATGTCGGCACCGAGATCGTAGGGCGACCCCTCGCCCGCGTCGTGCCTGACGTGGACGACCGGGACGCCGGCCGCGCGTGCCCGGGACAGCATTCGGGCCGCTTCGGCCAGCGCGTCCTCGACGCCCTCCAGCCTCATGACACCCCGCCGGTAGGTGTTCTGACAGTCAATCATGATCAGTACGGAGTCCTTCAGCGCCGCCGGCCGGCCGGTCAGGCCGAGCAGGCTGCGCAGGGTCACTGATGCGGACATGGTCCTGGGCTCCTTTCACGTCCGATACCGGGACGCTAGAACAGGCAACGCTGCAACCGCGCTGCACCCCGAGCCGACCCGCACCTGACGATGTTTTGGCCCGGCTGTTCGGCCTTCGCCCAGGGGCCTGACGGCCCATACACGGAGTCCGCCGACCCGGACAGCATGGAAGGACGATGCTCAAGCGCGCCGCGGCGGACCGTGCAACGTTCCGCCACGAACACGTCCGGAGGTGAGGGGCCGATGTCGGTTCACGACGAGTTGGTGCATGCCCGGCATGCTCTCGACGACTTGCTCCGAGCGGTGGATCGACTCCAGATCCGCCTCGGGAACGGCCCGGACGTCCGCCGGGCCCGGGCAGACGCCGACCACCTGCGGGAGGACCTCGAACTGTTGCGGCAGAACGCGGTGGCCGAGACACCGACTCCGGATCCCGCGCAGCCGCAGATCGTCTTCATCCCCCGTACTCCGTACGATCCCTCGATGTGGGCCGGTTGCGAGGACGAAGGCATCGGCTCGCGCCACGGTCCCGAACGCCGGCAAACCGGCTCGGCACATCGGTCGCCGCGCTGGGCCCCGGGAAGGTCGTGAGGCTCGGTTGCGCGGCGGGGCGGCGTCCGCGCTGCCTGATTACGCGTTGGTGGTGAACCGCTGACCGGGTCTGATGGAGGCTCTGAGGGTTCGGGGTGCGATGGGGGCGTCCTGGCTGCGCCCGGGCCCACCACGACGCGGCCGGAATGCCTCAACCAGGGCCGCGCCGAGGGCGGCCGCCCCGTGGCCACCCCGCGCCATGCCGGCCGGCTCCTCCTCGCCAACGCCGAAGATCTGCGCCCGACGGAGGCCGCTCTGCTGGAGAAGACTGCGGCGGCCTGCCCGGAGATGACCGCACTCGCCGATCTCGTACGCGGCTTCGCCGCCCTGCTGAAACCGGTGGACCGGTTGGGATTCCTTCCTCGCTCAAGGGGGCGCGCGCCAGATCCGGGCGGTCCCGTCACTGCTGACGGTGGTGATGGTGCGGCCGTCCGGGGAGTACGCGACATCGTAAACGTAATCTTTGTGTCCCTTGAGGAGCTGGAGTGCGGTACCTGTCTCGACATCCCAGACCTGCAAAGTGTTTGCCCAGGACTCGTTTTCGGCGTGGTGACTAACCACCAGGGTGTGGCTGTCCGGGGCCCAGGCAACCTGTCGCACCTGCCCCCGTATCAGGAGACCATGCAGGCCACGTAGCGTTCGGAGCGTTTTGCCGCTCGCCGGATCGACCAGCCAGACGTCGTCGCCGCTGCGCTCCGCCAGCAAGCTCCCGTCCGGGGCGTAGACCGGATGGCTTCCCCATGACGACCACCGCGCAGCACCTGTCTCCGTGTCCCAGGCTTGAACCCTTTGACCATCGGTGACCACAGTCCGTCCGTCCGGCGCGAACCCGACCGTCCAGTCGAAATACCCTCCAGGCGGGTCGAGCGGGTGTACCTGGGCACCGGTGGCGACGTCCCAGATGCCGCCCTGCCGGTGGGCCACGGCGGCGATGGTCCTGCTGTCCGGCGCGAATGCCGCATCGCTGGCTGCGATGTCGATCTTGTGGCGGAGCGCGCCGGTGGCCACGTCCCAGAGCTGCAGATGGTCACCGGTGGTCGCGATCGTACGACTGTCGGGTGAATACACCAGCTTGCTGGCGCGCAGCGGCACCAACCCGTCGGGATGGGCGACCGGGACCTTGATCACGGTGCGCGTGGCACCGGTCTGCGTATCCCAGATCTGGATCGTCTGCCCGTCGTTCAGCTCCATCGCCACCGTGCCGCCGTCCGGTGCGAAAACCACCTCGCCGTTGGAGTACCCCGGCGCATTGGTACTGACGGCGAACCGCAGGATGTGTCGACGCGTGCCGCTGTCGACATCCCACAATTCCACAGTGCCCTTGTCACCCCAGGCAGCCAGGGTGTGCCCGTCGGGCGAGTACGCCACCGGGCCGCTCAACGGCAACGTCCGCAGCGTCACGCCGTCGGACGACGCGGTGGGCTTGTACAAGCCCAGGATATGGCGCACCTGCGTGTACGCGAGGGGCGCGATAGCGGCGAGCAGCCCGACCACCAGCATGACTGCCACGCTCACTCGCCCGCCCCTGCGTTTGCGCTGCGGTCCGGCACCGGGGGCGTAGACGGGCCCACGCGGAACCCCGAACCCGCGGTGGCCCGCTTGCGGAAAGGCCGACGGCGGCGTGGGTCTCGGGTCGCTCACGGTTGAATCCTTTGAGTCGGGTGCGTCGTGATGGCGCTGACCAGACCTGTACCGGCCCAATGCCAGCATCAGTAGAGCTACTTGAGTGCATAGGTGGGCGGAAACGCCTCTCAGCGATCTGTAGAACTCCCGCATCGACCCGAGCGACGGAAACGCAACCACGTGCGCCAGCTCGAATTCCTCGGCTTCACGGTGGGCCGGATCGAAAACACGAACCAACGGATGCTGGCCGTGCCGTGGCGGTCCTATCCACCGGCCAAAGTCCTGATCCGGTGGACCTGCCACGTGGCGAGCGTCTGTACCTCGTAGGTGGAGATGTGCTCGCCCTCGTGATCGAAGATCAGCAGATGGGCGACGACCCCCCCGACGCGCAGGAACACGTGAATGTTGTACCCGTCGTCGTAAGCGAGGGTGTCATCGGCGTCGGCCTGGACCGACAGCGGAACCCGCGTCTGTCCCCCTCTGTCCTCTTCTACCGCGACATACGACTTGAACCCTGCCGAGGCGTGGTCCTCGGTGTCGAAAGCCAGCAGCGTAAACCTCGACTCCGTGGACGACTGGCCGAAGAGGTTTTCCGCTTTGGCGGTCACACCTGCCAACGGGCAGCCTTTGTCGATGTCGCAGCCATTCACGGATGTGGTCTTCTCCATGCGTTCCCACCCCTGGGGGGCGTGGGACTCGCTGGGCAGCGCCTGACCGAGCCGAGCCGCGTTCCATCGCACGGCGACCTCTTCGACCTCACTGGGCGTGGGCGTGGGGCTTGCCGGGGAGGGTGACCCCGAGTGCCTGGGGACGGCTGTCGCCCCACAGCCTGTAAGCCCCAGCGTCAGGACGGCGCTTACGGCGAGAGCCTTCATCCAACGAGGCATTGCGATCCTTGTTCTGTTCGAGGCTGAGCGGTCGGCCCAGTCACCTATCAGCGGGGAAAACAGCAGCGAGGTTAATGATCAAGCTCAGGGGCGGTGCAGGGTGATGACCGAGGGGGTGCCCGGGTCTCCCGTGACGACGAACATCTGCGGCTGGTCGACCGTGCCGGCCGCCTGCCAGTCACGGAGGGCGCCGCAGCCCGGGATCGTGAGCGTGATGCGGTCCCGCGGTCCGCCGTGGGCCGGGCGGCCGGCCTCGGGCTGCGGTATGAAGGTCCACGTCCCGGTACCCGAGCACGGCCACGGGTTGGCGTTCTCGTCGACCAGCGGCAAGTTGTCGCCCTCGGCCTCGCCGTTCTCGCCCAGCCGCAGCCGATACGCGCCGCCGCTGCCGATCCAGTCCCCGACGTACTGGCTCCGGTCGAGCCGGGGCGGCTCGTACGCGTGCCAGCCGGTCCACTTCTGGAGGAACCCGCCGACCACGGCGAGGAGCAGGGCAGCTCCGGTGACAGCGCCGATCCGGGCCGCCATCGCGCCCCACCCGAGCGACCGGTGGTGCGCGTACCAGGCTGCCGTTACCGGGAGTAGCCCGGTGCCCGCGATCCAGGCCACCGTCCACCCGACCGGGACGTCCCACACGGAGACCGCCCACGCCATGTGGACCGCGGTGACCGCGGCGGCCCCGAGCACCGCCCGCAGCGCCGCCCATGGCGGGGCCGCCAGGAGCCGGGCCAGCGCCATGGCGGGCAGGCTGAACAGCAGCCAGTGCAGATACCCGGCGAGGACCACGAGGAGGAGCACCCTGGGCGCATAGGCAAGGGCGCCACCGGCGAAGCCGAGGCCGTGGTCGTCGCGCATGCCGGCGGTGGCGAGGAAGATCGCTCCCGTGACGACGAGCTGCGCCATGAAGGCCAGCTCTGCCCCGGTCGCCAGGTGCGACCACTTCCCGCCGGGCGCTGGAGGGGTGGGCTTCGGACTCGGCTGCAGAACCATTACTGAAACCCCCAAGCCCTGGGCATCAGCCTGGGCGTCACCCTGACGAAGCGAATCACGCGGCGTTTGCGGCGGGCGCGCACGGCGCGCGTCACCCGCGTGATCCCGTGGCCGAGCGGCCAGGGCGGCGGGGCGAGGCCCATGACGAAGACGTCACACCACACTCCCAGGGCGGCCATGACCAAGGGGCCAGTCGCCACCCACAGGACCGACGGGAGGAGAGACAGAGCGATCCACTCTTCCGCGCTCATCGCCGCATCCCCCGCCATCGCCAACCGTGAACACCGCGCGCCGCAGAGCCCGTCCTTCGAGCCGTAGCCGATCGCCCGTTTCACCTGGGAGTTTCCCAGACGGCCCCCTTGGCCGCCTCGGGGGAAATACGCATTCGCACACGTATGCCGGGTGGCTCGGCAGCGGACTCGACCGAGAACTCGGCGGCGGGGCCGTCGCCCCCTGATCACCATACGGCAGGGCGGTGCCTCGCCCACGGCCCGGCGACCACCGGCGATCGCGCTCAACAGGGCGGCCGCGGTCGGCGCCCGACCCGCTCGAGGGTCACCAACCCACCTGGCATTGAGAGGTCATCTCAATTGGCGGCTCTTCTCACCGGTGCAAGTGGTCCAAGCCCCCTACGGGCACTGGGTAGGAATGCTCTGCGGGTAGGAGGCGTCGTGCTGCAGTCAGGTCGCCATCCCGTACGTGGTCGTGAATCGTGTGCGCAAGTGTGGTGATGTCGGTGATGGAGACCGTCCACTCGTCCGCGTAGCGGTGTGCGGCTTCTCCTGTGAGACCCAGTTGCAGCGAGCGGTGAGGAAGCGGCTGCAGGTGCAGGTCACGTTCCGGGTCCCACTGGACCCGAGCCGGAGACCGCTTCAACTGGCGTTTCCAGGTTGCGCGGTCAGGGTGCAACCCGTGCTCATAGTGGGCCAGGCAGGCATGTTCCAGTGCCCATTCGAAGCCTTCACGGGTGATCTCTATGGCGAGGACAGTTTCCTGGCCGTCCTTGGAGCCCCATCCGCAGCGGTACATCATCCAGAGGAAGGAGGGCTTGATCCACGTCATCCGGTCCCGCTGCCAGGCTGCCGGGAAGCGACCGTCCCGGGCCGCGGGATGGCCGATCTCCGGCCCGTACGCCTGGTAGACGGTGACCGTGGAAGCCGTGTAAAGGGCGCGGATCTGGTGCTTGGGTTCTGCCACGGTGACCAGCGTGAGGGCACCGTTCGATGCGTGCCATCGAATTAGCGGCATACTTGGCTGTCGAGCCTGCGGTAGCAGAGGCGCGCCCCGTACCCGTGATGGCGCACCCTTGGCCAGGGGTGCCAGCACGGGGCCGGAATGCCTCAGGCCGTGCCGATGCATGCTGGCTGCCGATCGCACGAGGCCTCACTCCGCACGGGCTCAGGCACTCCCACAAGACAGTCATGGAGGAACTCGGGACCCCACCCAAACTCATGGACGAACGCATGGGGCACGAGGATGGCTCGGTGCGAGCCCGCTACTCGCACATCACGTCGCGGATGAGGAACCGGCTTATGGACGAACTGACCGAGCAGTGGGAGGAGTCGTTGGCGGCACGGTCTGCCATGCACCCGCGGTCACCGGTGCGCGCTCGATGCCTTGCTGAGAGCGCGCCAGGGGTGAAGCTCGGGGAGCGGATTTCCTTGATCCACTCCCCGCTCACTCCCCAGAGGCCCCGAGAAACGAGTCAGGGCCGGTTCCCGTGAAGGGAAACCGGCCCTGACCTGGTGTTTCTCTGTCGGGGTGGCGGGATTTGAACCCACGACCTCTTCGTCCCGAACGAAGCGCGCTGCCAAGCTGCGCCACACCCCGATGTCGCTGCTTGTCGCGGCGACGACGTTTACTTTAGCCCACCGGTGGCCGGAGACGAAATCCGGTTTTCGGGCGGGGGCGGACGGGGTTCGGGCGGGTGTGGTCCAGGGCTACCAGGAGGAGTGCCAGGGCGTAGAGGGCGAGGCTGAGAAGGAGGGCGTTGGTCAGGACGGCCTGATAGCCGTGCCGGTCCACGTCGAGGAGGGGGTAGAGGTAGCGGCCCGGCGTGCCGGGCAGGAGGAGCTCCGCTCGGACCAACGTGAACGCCAGGTACGCCGCGGGGTAGAGCAGCCACTTGCCCGCCTGGCGCAGGTGCAGGTGGTCGGGGGCGGTCAGGAGCAGCCAGTCCAGGATCGCCGCCACGGGGGCGGCCGTATGGAGGATCGGATCCGCCAGTGACTCCCAGCCCGCCGCTGACGTGCCCGTGATCGAGTACGCGGGCGTCGCCGGCAGCAGGTGGTGGCCGAGCATCGTGATCACGGCGTACAGCAGCGTTGCGCCTGTCAGGGCCGACGGCAGGGGGCGGCGGGCCGTCCAGGCGCGGCGGGCGGAGAGGGCGAGGACCACGGCCAGCAGGATGCCGCTCTGGACCGAGAAGTGGCTCAGGACGCGGAGAGGGGAGCCGAGCGTCAGGTCTACCGCCACGGCTCCCGCAGCCGCCGCCGCTGTCAGCAGGCGGAACGCGGCGACCAGGGGGCGGCGCGCTGGGGCCACCACCGCCGAGGCCGGGACGCGGGAGGGTGGTCGCTTGGGTCTGCCCGGGACCGCGGGGAGGTCCGGGATGTCCCTGGGTATCGGGGCGATCATGCCCTCACGCTAGGCGGGGCGGACAAAGAGGGCGATGCGGACGATCCGTGTGGGTTACCCCCCACCGTCTGGCGACCCGGCCTGGTCCCTACTCCCGACCCCCTACTTCCTGTCCCCGCTCCACCAGCGTCAGCAGCGTCGCCTCCGGTGGGCACGCGAACCGTACCGGTGTGTACCTGTTCGTCCCGCAGCCCGCCGACACGTGCAGGTACGCCGTCCTGCCCTCCGCCGTGTGTGTGGACAGGCCCTTCACACGGTCCGTGTCCAGGTCGCAGTTGGTGACCAGCGCTCCGTAGAAGGGGATGCACAGCTGGCCGCCGTGGGTGTGGCCGGCCAGGACCAGGGGGTAGTCGTCCGCCGCGAACGCGTCCAGCACCCGCAGGTACGGCGCGTGCACGACGCCTATCGAGAGGTCCGCCGACCTCGAAGGGCCGCCGGCCACCTCCGTGTAGCGGTCCCTCTTGATGTGGGGGTCGTCCAGGCCGGTCAGCTCGATCGACACGCCGCCCTCGACCTTCAGCGTCCCGCGTGTGTTCGTCAGGTTGAGCCAGCCCGCCGCGTCGAAGCCGTCACGCAGGTCCTCCCACGGGTTGTGGACGACGTCGACCGCGGGCGGGTTGCCGTTCAGGCCGTGGCGGCCCTGGGCCTTTTCCAGCAGGTAGCGGGCCGGGTTGCGGAGTTTCGGGCCGTAGTAGTCGTTCGAACCGAAGACGTACGCGCCAGGGAACTCCATCAGGGGGCCCAGCGCGTCCAGGACCTCCGGCACGCCCTCCGTGTCGGACAGGTTGTCGCCCGTGTTGATCACGAAGTCGGGGCGCAGGCCGGCCAGCGAGCGCAGCCAGCGCTGCTTCTTGCGCTGGCCGCCGACCATGTGGATGTCGGAGACCTGCAGGACGCGCAGCGGAGGCATCCCGGCCGGGAGGACCGGGACCGTCACCCTTCGCAGACGGAAGGAGCGGGTCTCGAAACCCGCCGCGTACACCAGACCGGCGGCTCCAGCCGCCGCGATTCCCAGAGGTACTCCGTATCGCGCGCGCATACGTCCATCGTGTCAGACGGCGCCCAACTCCCGTGCCCGGCCGCCCATCGAAGCGGCGCCCGCCAAATCCGCGGGCGTCCCGCCCCCCACACCTGCGACAATCAAACCCATGACCACGCTCAAGTCGAAGCTGCAGGAAGACCTCAACGCCGCGATCAAGGAGCGCGACGAGCTCCGCTCCTCGACGCTCCGGCTGACGCTCGCCGCGATCACCAAGGAGGAGGTCGCGGGCAAGGAGAAGCGCGAGCTCTCCGACGACGAGGTGCAGAAAGTGATCGCCAAGGAGGCGAAGAAGCGCCGTGAGGCCGCGGACGCCTTCGCGCAGGGTGGTCGTGCCGAGCAGTCCGCGCGGGAGAACGCCGAGGGCGAGGTCCTCGCCGCGTACCTGCCCAAGCAGCTCAGCGACGACGAGCTGAACGCGATCGTGGCCCAGGCCGTCGAGGACGCGAAGGCGGCCGGTGCCGAGGGGCCGCGTGCCATGGGTGCGGTCATGAAGATCGTGAACCCGAAGGTGGCCGGGCAGGCCGAGGGCGGCCGGGTCGCCGCCGCGGTCAAGAAGCTTCTGGCCGGCTGAGGGACGCCCTTACCGCTTTACGGCGGCTGAGCCACACCCCTCTTACGAGCCGCACCCTCTTACGGCCATACGGCCATACGGCCATACGGCCATACGGCCATACGGCGATGGGGCGCCCCTCTTCGGAGGGGTGCCCCATCGCCGTATGCGCCGGACCGGCGAGCGGACCGGCGGACCCGCTACATCACGGGAAGTTGCCGCCGTTCCCGTTCCCGTTGTTGCCGGCGTTGTCGCCGCCCTGGATCCAGCCCTCCGGGATGGAGAAGCTGGGGTTCGGCGTCGTGCCGTCGCCCGTGCCGCCGTTGAGCAGGCCGCCGAGACCTCCGCCGTTGCCGCCGTTGTTCCCGTCGTCGTCGCCCCTGCCCTTGTCCTTGTCGTCGATGTCGGGGATGGAGACGAGGTTGAAGGACTCGGCCGGCTTGCCGGAAAGGGCGCCGCTCATGGCGTCCTTCCAGATCGGGCCGGGGACCTGGCCGCCGTAGACGAGCTCGTGGTAGACGCCGCCGATGGTGATCTGGGTCATCTTGACCTTCTGGGTGGCGCTGCCGACCCAGACGGCGCCGGAGAGGTTCGGGGTGTAGCCGACGAACCAGGCGTTCTTGCGCTCGTCCGTCGTACCCGTCTTACCGGCGCTCTCGCGGTCGGTGAGGCCGGCCTGCTGGCCCGTACCGGAGTCGACCACGCCGCGCAGCAGCGTGTTGACGGTGTCCGCGGTCTTCTCGCTCATCGCGCGCGAGCACGTCGACTTCGGCACCTGCAGCGACTTCTGCTGGTTGCCGACCTTCTGCGTGATCGACTCGATGGCGATCGGCGTGCAGTACATGCCCCGGGAGGCGAAGGCGGCGTACGCGGTCGCCATCGTCAGCGGGGAGATGCCCTTCGAACCGAGCGCGATGGCGGGCACCTCGGGGAGCTTGTCACCGTTGCCCTGCACCACGTGCAGCGCGTCGGTCATCTTCACCACCGGGCAGAGGCCGATGTCGGAGATCATCTGCACGAAGTAGGTGTTGACCGACTTGGCCATCGCCTCCTTCAGCCGGTACGGCCCCTTCTCCGACGCGCTCTCGTTCTCCACGGTCGCGCCGTCCTGGTTGACCCACGGGCTGCTGTCGCAGGTCTGGACGGGGCTCGGGTAGTTCATCTCGTACGGCGACGAGTACGCCTGTGTCGCGGGCCGGCCCTCCTCCAGCGCGGCCGCGGCCACGTACGGCTTGAACGTCGAACCGGTCGGGAAGCCGAAGTTGGAGCCGCCCATGTTGGAGCCGACCGAGTAGTTGATCTCGGTCTCGTTCTTGCCGTAGCCGTACGGCTTCGACTGGCCCATCCCCAGGATCTTGCCGGTGCCGGGCTCGACCAGGGTGGCGGCCGCGGCGACCTTGTCGGACTTGTAGACGTGCTCCTTGAGGGAGGACTGAACCGACTTCTGGGCCTGCGGCTCGAGCGTCGTGGTGATGGTCAGGCCGCCCTGGTTCCAGACCTTCGCCCGGTCCTCCTTGGTCTTGCCGAAGACCGGGTCGCTGAGGAAGACCTTCTCCACGTACTTGCAGAAGAAGCTGGCGCCCTTGACCGCGGTGATGCAGCCGTTCTTCGGCTGGCTGATCTTCAGGCCCAGCGGTGTCTCCTTGGCCTTGTCCGCCTCGGCCTGGGAGACGTCGCCGACCTCGGCCATGCGCTGCAGCACGGTGTTGCGCCGCGTGGTGGCCTCCTTCTCGTCGTTCACCGGGTCGTACCGGCTGGGCGACTGGACGATGCCCGCGAGGAGCGCCGCCTGCGGCAGGGTGAGGTCCTTGGCGCGCTTGGAGAAGTAGCGCTGGGCGGCGGCCTCGACGCCGTATGCCTGCTCGCCGAAGAACGTGATGTTCAGGTAGTTCTCGAGGATCTTCTTCTTGCCGAGCTCCTCCTCCACCTGGATCGCGTACTTCAGCTCCTTGATCTTCCGGCCGAGGGTCTGCTGGGTGGCCTCGGCGACCTTCGTCGGGTCGTCGCCGGCCTCCTCGACGAAGACGTTCTTGACGTACTGCTGCGTCAGCGTGGACGCGCCCTGCGAGACACCGCCGCTCTGGGCGTTCTTGTTGAGCGCGCGCAGGATGCCCTTCAGGTCGACCGCGCCGTGCTGGTAGAAGCGCGAGTCCTCGATCGCGACGATCGCCTTCTGCATGTAGGGCGAGACGTCCTTGAGCTCGACCACCGTGCGGTCGCGCGAGTAGACCGTGGCGATCTGCCCGCCGTCCGCGTCGAGGATCGTGGTGCGCTGGCTCAGTGGTGGCGTCTTGAGATTGGCCGGGAGCTCGTCGAAGCTCTCCACCGATCCCTTCGCCGCGAGACCGAGCGCGCCGAACGCGGGCAGCGCGATACCGGCCAGGACGGCTCCCGCGAGCACACTGACACCGAGGAACTTGGCGGCCTGCTGCGTTGCCGACAGACCACCGCCCGAGCGCTTCTTTGGCATGAGGGCAGCCTACGTTCTCATTCGCCGGACACGCGTATAGGCATTGGCCTAAGCTGCTCTCAACTGTCACGGCAGTAGGGCCACGTATCAATACGTCCGGCGACCCCGAATCGTTCTGGTCGTACCCCAATTTTTTTCTGGGGGCGTGTCCGAATCCGCCTCGTGTGTCACCTGGCGCCCGTTGTGACGCAATGCAACTGTCCCGTTTTGCCGGGAAAGTCACGCATGTCGCCAGCTCACTCCCCCGGGTGATCTGCCGTTTACCCATAGTCCGTTCGGACCATTCAAGATTGGGCCCGAAGGGGGTGTTGCGCTGTGCCCACCTTCCGTAACGTCCTCAACTGGCGGCGGTGAATATGCCGCTGCCGCCGTGGGGGAGCCTCGATTCGGGAGAGGACGGCGCCGGTATGGGCTGGGTAGTCGACTGGAGTGCGCAGGCGGCCTGCCGCACTACCGATCCGGATGAACTGTTCGTTCAGGGAGCAGCGCAGAACAGGGCCAAGGCGGTGTGCACCGGATGCCCGGTACGCACCGAATGCCTGGCCGACGCGCTGGACAACCGCGTCGAGTTCGGCGTGTGGGGAGGCATGACGGAGCGGGAGCGCCGCGCACTGTTGCGCAGGCGGCCCACTGTGACCTCCTGGCGTCGGCTGCTCGAGACCGCGCGCACGGAGTACGAGCGCGGGGTGGGTATCGTGCCCCTCGACGACGACGAGGTGTACGAGAACTACGCGGCGGTGAGCTGAGGGGAGCCCTCGGCTCAGCTGTCGGAAGCCTCAGCTGTCCGAAGCCTGTGGTCCGAAGCCTCAGCTGTCCGAGCTCAGGTGTCGGAAGTCTCAGGCAGCTCCGGCCGGTTGGCCGCGAGCCGGTTTCCGATGTCCCGCAGCCCCGCGAGGTCGTGCACATCGCCGGGCAGCGCGGCCACTTCGGCCACCGCCACCTCGGGGTGGAGCGCGGTGAAGCGGTCACGCGTGCGCTGCTCGCGGGAGAGCAGCTGCATACGCTCGGCGTGCAGCCTCAACAGGCCTGCCGTGATGTCGTCCACGGTCCGGTCCGCGCTGGTGGGGGAGCCGGACCCGGATGCGGGAGATTCTGAACTGCCGTACGTGTCGGGAGAGTTACGAAATCCAGCTTTCCCGTCCTCCTGATCCACAATGCGGGACTCCGCAAGATTTTCCGCAGAACCGGGATCGACGAGGTCAAGACTTTCCGCGGCGGCGAGCGCCCGCTCGGCAGACAGCTGGGCGGCGCCACTGCCATGCACCCGGTTGAGCACGAGTCCGGCCAGCGGCATGTCCTCGGCGGCCAGCCGTTCCACGAAGTACGCGGCCTCCCGCAGCGCGTCCCGCTCCGGCGCCGCCACCACCAGGAACGCCGTCCCGGGCGCCTGCAGCAGTTTGTACGTCGCGTCCGCACGCGTCCGGAACCCGCCGAAGGTGGTGTCCATCGCGGCCACGAACGTCTGGACGTCCTTGAGCAGTTGACCGCCCAGCAGCTTGCCCAGGGTGCCGGTCATCATCGACATCCCGACGTTCAGGAACGCCATGCCCGCGCGCCCGCCCAGCTTCGCCGGGGCGGTCAGCAGCCGGATCAACCGTCCGTCCAGGAAGGACCCCAGCCGCTTCGGCGCGTCCAGGAAGTCGAGCGCCGAGCGGGACGGCGGTGTGTCGACGACGATGAGGTCCCACTCGTCCCTGGCCCGCAGCTGGCCCAGCTTCTCCATCGCCATGTACTCCTGCGTGCCCGCGAAGCCCGCCGAAAGCGACTGGTAGAAGGGGTTGTTCAGGATCGTGGCAGCCCGCTCGGGGTCCGCGTGCGCCTCGACGATCTCGTCGAAGGTGCGCTTCATGTCGAGCATCATGGCGTGCAGTTCGCCGTCCCCCTCGACGCCCTTCACCCGGCGCGGAGTGTTGTCGAGCGAGTCGATGCCCATGGACTGCGCCAGCCGGCGGGCCGGGTCGATGGTGAGGACGACGACCTTGCGGCCGCGCTCGGCCGCTCGCAGGCCGAGTGCGGCGGCGGTCGTCGTCTTGCCGACCCCTCCGGAGCCGCAGCACACGATGATGCGGGTCGCCGGATCGTCGAGCAGGGGATCCAGGCCGAGCACGCGTGAGGGGGAGAGTCGGTGGTGGGCGTGGGAGTGACCCTGGGACGGGGCCGCGTCCGGACTCATGACATCCCCTGCTTCCGCAGCTCGGTGGCCAGTTCGTACAGACCCGCCAGGTCCATGCCCTCGGCGAGCAGTGGCAGTTCGTGCAACGGCAGGCCCAGCTCGCCCAGGACGGCGCGCTGTTCGTGCTCCAGCAAGTACCGCTCGGCGTACTCCTCGGCCTGCCCGAGGAGCGGGTCCACCAGCCGCTCGGCGTGCCCGCCACGCCGCGCCCCGCCGAGCCCCGCGGCCGACAGGGACTGCGCGACGGCAGCGCGCGGTGTGCTGCGTACGAGTTCCAGCTCGGCCGCGTTCAACACCTCGGGCCGGACCATGTTCACGATGATCCGCCCCACCGGCAGCCGCGCCGCCCGCAGCTCGGCGATGCCGTCCGCGGTCTCCTGGACGGGCATCTCCTCGAGGAGGGTCACCAGGTGCACGGCCGTCTCGGCCGACTTGAGCACTCGCATGACCGCCTGCGCCTGATTGTGTATCGGTCCGATCTTGGCGAGTCCCGCGACCTCGTCGTTGACGTTGAGGAAGCGCGTGACGCGACCGGTGGGTGGCGCGTCCATGACGATGTAGTCGTAGACGAACCGGCCGGACCTGTCCTTGCGCCGTACCGCCTCGCACGCCTTGCCGGTGAGGAGTACGTCTCTCAACCCGGGCGCGATGGTGGTGGCGAAGTCGATCGCACCGAGTTTCTTCAGGGCCCGACCGGCTCCCCCCAGTTTGTAGAACATCTGGAGGTAGTCCAGAAGGGCCAGTTCGGGATCTATGGCGAGGGCGAAGACCTCGCCGCCACCCGGAGCGACGGCGATCTTCCGTTCCTCATAGGGCAGCGCCTCCGTTTCGAAGAGTTGTGCGATGCCCTGCCTGCCCTCGACCTCGACGAGAAGCGTCCGCTTCCCCTCTGTCGCGAGGGCGAGCGCTAGTGCCGCGGCGACCGTCGTCTTTCCGGTCCCGCCCTTGCCGCTGACGACCTGGAGCCTGCTCACGTCTTCGAGCGTAACCAGTCGCCGCGCGCCTCACGCGGCAGGCTGTGGACAACGCGACGCGGTCGCCGCTTGAGGCGGGCGGGCCAGCGGCTAAAGTCGGCCGCATGACCAAGTGGGAATACGCAACCGTGCCGCTGCTCGTCCATGCCACGAAGCAGATTCTGGACACCTGGGGCGAGGACGGCTGGGAGCTCGTCCAGGTCGTGCCCGGGCCGAACAACCCCGAGCAGCTGGTGGCCTACCTGAAGCGCGAGAAGCAGGCGTGAGCGCGGTCGAGGCGCGCCTTGCCGAACTGGGCCTGACGCTGCCGTCCGTCGTGCCGCCGCTGGCCGCGTACCAGCCGGCCGTGCAGTCGGGTGTGTACGTCTACACCTCCGGCCAGCTGCCGATGGTGGACGGCAAGCTTCCGGTGACCGGCAAGGTGGGCGCGGAGGTCACGCCGGAGGAGGCCAAGGACCTGGCCCGCACGTGCGCGTTGAACGCGCTCGCCGCGGTCAAGTCGGTGGCCGGTGATCTGGACCGCATCGCGCGCGTGGTGAAGGTCGTGGGTTTCGTGGCCTCGGCCACGGACTTCACGGGCCAGCCGGGCGTCGTGAACGGCGCGAGCGAGCTCCTCGGCGAGGTCCTCGGCGAGAAGGGCGTGCACGCACGGAGCGCGGTGGGGGTCGCCGTACTGCCGCTGGACGCGCCGGTGGAGGTCGAGGTGCAGGTGGAGCTGACGGGGGAGTAGGGCAGCGGTCTGTCCGGACGGCTCGGCAGCCTCGTCGGCGCCGGGTCGCGCGACCCATCCGGCGCCGGCCCCGGCGCAGGGCACCTGTGCAGGGGTTCTTGCCCGCCGCAGGCCCTCGTGCCCCTCGAACATCCGCTCACCACGAGATAGCCTCGCGCCCATGGCGAATGGGCAGTGGTACCCCCCGGAGTGGCCGGAACGCATCCGCGCGCTCGCGGAAGGCACCCTCACGCCGGTGACCCCCAAGCGAGCGGCCACCGTGATGCTGCTGAAGGACACCGGCACCGGCCCCGCCGTACACATGCTGCGCAGACGCGCCTCCATGGCCTTCGCCGGAGGCGCGTACGCGTACCCGGGCGGCGGTGTGGACCCCCGCGACGACCACCACGTCCGCTGGGCGGGCCCCACGCGCGCGTGGTGGGCCGCACGGCTCGGTGTCGACGAGTCGGCGGCCCAGGCGATCGTCTGCGCGGCCGTACGGGAGACGTACGAGGAGGCAGGCGTTCTCCTGGCGGGGCCGACCCCCGACACCGTCGTCGGCGACATCACGGGTGAGGAGTGGGAGGCCGACCGCGAGGCCATCGTCGCCCGCGACTTCTCCTTCGCCGAGTTCCTCGACCGCCGCGGCCTGGTCCTGCGCTCGGACCTGCTGGGCGCCTGGACGCGCTGGATCACCCCGGAGTTCGAGCCCCGCCGCTACGACACCTGGTTCTTCGTGGCCGCCCTCCCCGAGGGCCAGCGCACGCGCAACGCCTCCACGGAGGCCGACCGTACGGTGTGGATCCGCCCGGAGGACGCCGCGGCCGGGTACGACAAGGGCGAACTGATGATGATGCCGCCCACCATCGCGACACTGCGCCAGCTGACGGCGTACGGCACGGCCGCCGGGGCGCTCGCCGCCGCACCCGACCGCGATCTGAGCCCCGTCCTGGCGCAGGCCCGTCTCGAGGACGGCGAGATCGTGCTGTCGTGGCCGGGCCACGACGAGTTCACGAAGCACATCCCGACCGACCTCCCGACCGGTGGAGCTCCCGCATGACGGACGCAGCAGCCCTTCCCGGCCAGCCACGGGGCGGCGTCCTCTCCGGCCCGGCCACCTCCCGCGCGGTCAACGTCCTCGCGCCCAACGCCTCCGCGATGACCCTGGACGGCACGAACACCTGGATCCTCTCGGAGCCCGGCTCCGACCAGGCCGTCGTCGTCGATCCGGGCCCGCTGGACGAGGGTCACCTGCGCACCGTCGTGGACACCGCTGAGAAGGCCGGCATACGCGTCGCCCTGACCCTGCTGACCCACGGCCACCCCGACCACGCCGAGGGCGCCGCCCGCTTCGCCGAGCTGACCGGCACGAAGGTGCGGGCCCTGGACCCGGCGCTGCGCCTCGGCGACGAGGGCCTGGCGGCCGGGGACGTGATCACCGTCGGCGGCCTGGAGCTGAGGGTCGTACCGACCCCCGGGCACACCGCGGACTCCCTCTGCTTCCACCTCCCGGCCGATCGTGCCGTCCTGACCGGTGACACCGTCCTGGGCCGCGGTACGACGGTCGTGGCGCACCCGGACGGCCGCCTGGGCGACTATCTGGACTCCCTGCGGCGGCTCAGGTCGCTGACGGTCGACGACGGCGTCGACACGGTCCTCCCCGGCCACGGCCCGGTCCTGGAGGACGCGCAGGGCGCCGTCGAGTTCTACCTGGCCCACCGCGCCCACCGCCTCGCCCAGGTCGAGACGGCCGTCGAGGACGGCTTCCGCACCCCCGCCGAGGTCGTCGCCCACGTGTATTGCGATGTCGACCGCTCCCTGTGGCCCGCGGCCGAACTGTCCGTCCGGGCGCAGCTGGAGTACCTGGAGGAACACGGCCTGATCTAGAGCCTGTTCCTAGTCGGGTGGGCGGGCCTTCACGCCGTGCACGCGCGCGTACTCCGCGGCGAGCCAGGGCCCGAGATCGTGGACGTACGACCGCAGGACGTTCTCGTCGCCCGTCGGCTCGTACCCGAGGACTGCCGCCGCCCGCATCTGCTTCGCGCGCTGCGGGTAGTACGTGCCGAAGGCCTCGGCCATCTCCGTGAGATCACTGGTCCAGCCGTTCCAGCGGGGCATGACCAGTGTGAAGCCGGTGCGGACGAGATGCCGGGACATGAACCGCACGAGGGGCCGCCGGGCCTCGTCCGTGTCGTCGGCCCCGGCGATCCGCTCCCGCCAGCGGGGGAGGAGCCGGGCGAGGTCCCCGTTGGTCTCCCGGGAGAGCAGGGAGTCGGGCCGGTAGCGCGGCAGATGCTCGGCGAGGTCCTCGCCGAGCAGCGGTGTGCACAGGCAGGCGACGAACCACCCGAGGTCGTACCGCTCCTCCTCGCTCAGCAGCCGCGCCCGGCTGAACAGCAGTGTCCCGACCCCGTCGATCTGCGGAAAGTCCTTGTTCAGCGCTTCACCGAGCGCCCGAGCCCCCTCCCTGTCCGCGTCTTCGGGCTCGTCCCGCAACGCGACCAGCAGATCCAGATCACTGCGCCCCACGCGCGCGGTGCCGCGTGGAATCGACCCGTAGAGGTACGCGCTGTGCAGCCGCACCCCGAACACGACCGGCAGCCGGTCGCACGCGACGGCGACGACGGGACGGAAGTCGTGGGGGATGCGCGAGAGGGCCCCCTCGCGCTCGATGCACCCCTGAGCGTCGAGCCCCGGGCGAGGAACGGTTTCGGTCATGCGCTTACGGTCCATGAACGGTCACCCGATCCAGCCCGCCCGGCGCTTGAGGACGAGGCCGGCCGATCGGGGTCCAGGGGCGGAGCCCCTGGGATGGGACGGGTAGGGGCGGCGGGGGCGAGAACAGGCTGGCGGCAACCACAACGGGCCCCGCCTCGCAGAGAGACGGGACCCGTCGTCGTACGGCCGGATACCGCTAGCGCGACCGCTTCGCGAGCCGCTCCACGTCCAGCAGGATCACGGCCCGAGCCTCCAGCCGCAGCCACCCTCGCTGCGCGAAGTCCGCCAGCGCCTTGTTGACCGTCTCGCGCGACGCGCCCACCAGCTGCGCCAACTCCTCCTGCGTCAGATCGTGGACGACGTGGATGCCCTCCTCCGACTGCACGCCGAAGCGGCGGGAGAGGTCCAGCAGGGCACGAGCCACACGCCCCGGCACGTCCGAGAAGACGAGGTCGGACATCGCGTCGTTGGTCTTGCGCAGGCGCCGGGCGACGGCGCGCAGAAGCGCGGCGGCCACCTCGGGACGCGCGTTCAGCCAGGGCTGCAGATCGCCGTGCCCGAGCCCCAGCAGCTTGACCTCGGTCAGCGCGGTCGCCGTCGCCGTGCGCGGGCCCGGGTCGAAGAGCGACAGCTCGCCGATGAGCTCACCGGGACCCACCACGGCCAGCATGTTCTCGCGGCCGTCGGGGGATGTGCGGTGGAGCTTGACCTTGCCCTCGGTGACGACGTAAAGCCGGTCGCCCGGGTCGCCCTCGTGGAAAAGGGAGTCGCCGCGTGCGAGGGTCACCTCACTCATGGAGGCGCGGAGCTCCGCGGCCTGCTCGTCGTCGAGAGCCGCGAAGAGCGGGTTGCGCCGCAGAACGTCGTCCACGAGTTCTCTCCTTGTCGACCTGCTCAGGGGATCTTGCTCCCCCTTGGTACCAGGGGACCGTGTTCCCCATTTTGCCGGACGGTCCAAACAGTGTGATCTGTCACAAGGATGCCGCACACGTGTCCCGAGGTAAGCGGCAGGGGGCCAATTGGGGGCTGATCTTCGAGGTCCGGGGCGGATGTCGGTGCCGGGCTTTAGGCTGGCCGGGTGTCCAAATCGCCGGTGAGAGCACAGGCCAAGGGGGCTGGGCGGGTGGTTGTACGTCGAGATTCCGCTGTGGGCGAACAGGGCCCAGGCAAGGTGAGGAAAACGACAAAAGTAACGAAAAAGGCGGTAGTGGCTCCGAAGAAGGCCACGGCCAGGGTGAAGAAGGCCGCTCCCGAGAAGACCGTCGCGGTGAAGCCGGCGAAGAACGAGTCGCGCACGGCCCTGGTCCGCCGCGCCCGCCGCATCAACCGCGAGCTCGCCGAGGTCTATCCGTACGCGCACCCCGAACTGGACTTCGAAAACCCCTTCCAGCTGGTCGTCGCCACGGTCCTGTCGGCCCAGACGACCGACCTCCGGGTCAACCAGACCACCCCGGCCCTCTTCGCCAAGTACCCCACCCCGGAGGACCTGGCCGCCGCCAACCCGCAGGAAGTGGAGGAGATCCTCCGGCCGTGCGGTTTCTTCCGGGCCAAGACCAGGTCGGTCATGGGGCTCTCCAAGGCCCTCGCCGAGGACTTCGGAGGCGAGGTTCCCGGCCGCCTCGAGGACCTCGTCAAACTGCCCGGCGTCGGGCGCAAGACCGCCTTCGTCGTCCTCGGCAACGCCTTCGGGCGGCCCGGGATCACCGTGGACACACACTTCCAGCGGCTGGTGCGGCGCTGGCAGTGGACCGACGAGACCGACCCGGACAAGATCGAGGCGACCGTCGGCGCGCTCTTCCCCAAGAGCGACTGGACGGACCTCTCGCACCATGTGATCTGGCACGGCCGCCGCATCTGCCACGCCCGCAAGCCCGCCTGCGGCGCCTGCCCGATCGCCCCGCTCTGCCCCGCGTACGGCGAGGGCGAGACGGACCCGGAGAAGGCGAAGAAGCTGCTCAAGTACGAGAAGGGCGGCTTCCCGGGCCAGCGATTGAACCCCCCGCAGGCATACCTGGACGCGGGCGGCAAACCCGCCCCGCCGCTGGGGGCGGGATGACCACAGCCCGTACCAGCCCACCGCCCCGCCGCGGCCGCTGGGAACGATCTCAGGGCCACCGGGCGTTGGATCGGGAAGAACGACGGGGGTGGCGATGACGCGCGCGAGCAACACACAGGGCGGTCCGGTGACGCTCAGCAAGGAGGGCCTGCCCGCCTGGCTCGACCCGGTGGTGCACGCGGCGGAGACGGTCGAGCCGCTCCAGCTGAGCCGCTTCCTGCCCCCGGAGAACGGGGCGGGGCGCCAGTCGGCCGTCCTCATCCTCTTCGGGGAGGGTGAGCGAGGCCCCGAGGTGCTGCTCATGGAGCGGGCCGGGTCGCTGCGCTCCCACGCCGGGCAGCCCTCGTTCCCGGGCGGCGCCCTGGACCCCGAGGACGGCGACCCGAAGGCCGAGGGGCCGCTGCGGGCCGCCCTCCGCGAGGCCGAGGAGGAGACCGGGCTCGACCCTGCCGGAGTCCAGCTCTTCGGCGTGCTGCCCAAGCTGTACATCCCGGTCAGCGGCTTCGTCGTGACGCCCGTCCTGGGCTGGTGGCGCGAACCGAGCCCGGTGGGTGTCGTCGACCCGAACGAGACCGCGCGTGTCTTCACGGTCCCCGTGGCGGATCTCACGAATCCTGGCAACAGGGCCACCACCGTCCACCCCAGTGGCCACCGAGGTCCGGCATTTCTGGTCGAATCAGCCCTGGTCTGGGGCTTCACGGCCGGAGTGATCGACCGTCTGCTGCACTACGCGGGCTGGGAGCGCCCCTGGGACCGGGACAAGCAGGTCCCGCTCGACTGGCGGTCATGACAGGGTGTCTGCCGTGGTGTGTCTTCTCCGGGGGCGCTGTGTCCGCCTGCCGCTGCGCGGCGGGCCGGTCCTCCGGCCGGCCGACCCGAAGTGACCGTGAAGTGATGAGGCGAGGCTCGAAGCGGTGAACGTGCTGGACATCCTGTTGCTGGTCGCCGCCGTGTGGTTCGCGATCGTCGGCTACCGCCAGGGCTTCGTCGTCGGCATTTTGTCGGTGATCGGTTTCATGGGCGGCGGTCTCGTCGCCGTGTACCTGCTGCCCGTCATCTGGGACGCGCTGACCGACAACGCGGAGGTGAGCACGACCGCCGCCGTCGTGGCGGTCGTCGTCGTCATCGTCTGCGCCTCGGTCGGCCAGGCCCTGACCACCCACCTCGGCAACAAGCTGCGCCGGTACATCACCTGGTCCCCGGCCCGCGCCCTGGACGCGACGGGCGGGGCCCTCGTCAACGTGGTCGCCATGCTGCTCGTGGCGTGGCTGATCGGTTCGGCTCTCGCCGGCACCACCCTGCCGACGCTCGGCAAGGAGGTCCGCAACTCCAAGGTGCTGCTCGGCGTGTCCCGGGCGCTGCCCGACCAGGCCGACACCTGGTTCGCCGACTTCTCCTCCGTGCTCGCGCAGAACGGCTTCCCGCAGGTCTTCAGCCCGTTCGCCAACGAGCCCATCAAGGACGTCCAGCCGCCCGACCCGGCCCTCGCGAACAGCGCCGTCGCCACCAGGGCCCAGCGCTCCATCGTCAAGGTCATGGGCACCGCGCAGAGCTGCGGCAAGGTCCTGGAGGGGACCGGCTTCGTCTTCGGCGACCGCCGTGTCATGACCAACGCGCACGTCGTGGGTGGCGTCGACGAGCCCACCGTCCAGATAGGCGGCGTGGGCCGCAAGTACGACGCGACGGTCGTCCTCTACGACTGGAAGCGCGACATCGCCGTACTCGACGTACCGAACCTGAAGGCACCCGCGCTGCAGTTCACGACCAAGGACGCGGCGAGCGGTGACAGCGCCATCGTCGCCGGCTTCCCGGAGAACGGGTCGTACGACGTCCGTGCCGCGCGCGTACGCGGCCGCATCACGGCCAACGGCCCGGACATCTACCACCGCGGCACGGTCCGCCGCGACGTCTACTCGCTCTACGCGACCGTCCGTCAGGGCAACTCCGGCGGCCCGCTGCTGACGCCCGAGGGCAAGGTCTACGGCGTGGTCTTCGCGAAGTCCCTCGACGACGCCGACACCGGCTACGCGCTCACCGCGGACGAGATCCAGCAGGACATCGCCCAGGGGCGCACCGCGAACCAGCAGGTGGACAGCGACAACTGTGCCCTGTGAGGCCCCTCGGGAAAGGGTGTCAGCCGCGCGGGTGACGCAGACGTACCGAGACCCAGCGGGCCCGGCGGCGCAGGATGCGCGGGATGCCCACCCTGAGGTCGCTGCCCGGCAACTGCGGGGTACCTCGCTGGTGGGAGCTCGGGCCTGAGGCCGAGCGGCGATTGCGTGCTGCGTCACTGTAGTCGTGCGTCCAGCCCATACCCCGACGTCTGCCCCTGCCCCAAGGTCGATAACCGCCCTCGGGCCCCCCAATTGGCCTATGCGCCAGGCAATTGGCTGTTCGTAGTACACGTGTTCAGATCCGGATACCGGGCGCATCGACCTGGTCACCGTCAGGGTTCGGGATCTTTCAGCCGTCAGCGCTCGACGTGACCGAGTTTCACCGGTCGGGTTCGGGGTCCTTGAGCCAGTTGATCAGCTCGGCCGGGAATGCGACCGGGTCCTCTTCGTGCGGGCTGCGCTGTCCCGGGGGCTGACCCCCGGACCCCCGGCGGCGCTCGACGTGACCGAGTTTCACCGGTCGGGTTCGGGGTCCTTGAGCCAGTTGATCAGCTCGGCCGAGAATGCGACCGGATCCTCTTCGTGCGGAAAATGCCCGAGTCCGTCGAACAGTCGCCAGCGGTACGGCGCCTCGACGTACTCCCCGGAACCGGCCGCGCTTCGCGTGCGCATCACCGGGTCGAGCGAGCCGTGGAGGTGGAGCGTCGGCACGCGCACCGGGCGCTTCATGCGCCGGTTGAACTGGATGCCGTCCGGGCGGGCCAGAGACCGCACCAGCCACCGGTACGGCTCGACCGAGCAGTGCGCGGTCGACGGGATGCACATCGCGCGGCGGTACGTCTCCACCGCGTCGTCGTCCGGCAGCCGCGGCCCCGACCAGTCCCGCACGAGACGGCCCACGAGCGCCCCGTCGTCGGCGGTGAGCTGCCGCTCCGGGATCCAGGGCCGCTGGAACCCCCAGATGTAGGAGCCCGCGCGTGTCTGCTTGACGTCCGCGAGCATCGCGGAGCGCCAGCGCCGGGGGTGCGGCATCGAGGCGACCACGAGCCGCCGTACCAGCTTCGGGCGCATCACAGCCGCCGTCCACGCCAGATAGCCGCCCAGGTCGTGCCCGACGAGGGCCGCGTCGGGCTCGCCCAGCGAGCGGATCACGCCGGTGATGTCGAGGGCGAGGTTGGCGGGGTCGTAGCCGCGAGGGGTGCGGTCGCTGCCGCCGACGCCCCGCAGGTCCATGGCGACGGCCCGGAAGCCCGCGTCGGCAAGCGCGACCAGCTGGTGCCGCCAGGCCCACCAGAACTGCGGGAAACCGTGCACCAGCATGACCAGCGGTCCGTCGCCCAGTTCCGCGATGTGGAAGCGGGCACCGTTGGCGGCGACATCCTTGTGCGTCCAGGGGCCTTCCAGCCGTACGACCGAAGCGGGTTGCGCCGAAGTGGCGGCGGGGTCCGTCATGACGACGAGCGTGCCACAGCCTCGATGGCCTCCGGGAGCCGGTCCTGCGGGAGCTCCGGACGCGGGTGCGGCTTGGCCTTCTGCAGGACGCCCGCCGTCTCCTTCACCGACGCGGCGACCTTCTGCGGGCCCTTGCTCTTCTTGGCCTTCTTCGCGAAGCCGACGCCGATCAGCGCGAGGAGGACGGCGACGAGGACGTTGGCCGCGAACGACAGCAGGAAACAGATCGCGAGGTTCCAGTCGCTCCACGTCCGGATGCCGTACGCCAGCGCGAAGTTCAGCATCGGCAGGGAGAACACCAGCACGGCGCCGGCGACCGAGAACGCCCCCCCGCTCATCGCACCACGCTTGACGTCCTGCTTGAGCTGCGCCTTGGCCAGCGCGATCTCGTCGTGCACCAGCGCCGACATCTCGGTCGTCGCCGAGGCGAACAGCTGGCCGATGCTGCGTTCGGCGCCGACCGGGCTGCCGTCGGGTGCGCTCATCGCGGTCTCCCTCTTCTGCGTAAGTGCGTACTGTTCCGTCATTTGTACGTCCCGTCAGATCATGCCGGACCGTCCGCGTCCTCGCCTGCCCCGCCCGCCACTTCGGCAAGCCCGTGGCGCGCCGCGGCCTTCTCCTCGGCGATCCGGCGGTGCTCGGCGGCCCTGCGTTCGTGGATGGCGGCCATCCGAAGGTGGTACGCCGGGTCGTCCTCCGCGTAGATGTCGGGGATGCCGTCGCTGTCCTCGTCGCGCTCCTCGGCCTCGCACATCCTGCGGTACCTGCTGTTGCGGATCTTGAGTAGCGCGGTCGCCAGGGCCGCCGCGGCGAGGGAGCCCGTGAGGACGGCGGCCTTGACCTCGTCCGTCAGCACAGCGTCGCCGTCGAAGGCGAGTTCGCCGATGAGCAGCGAGACGGTGAAGCCGATGCCGGAAAGGGAGGCCACGGCGAACACGTCCGCCCAGGCGAGGTCGTCACTGAGCGAGGCCCGGGTGAAGCGGGCCGTCAGCCACGTCCCGCAGAAGATGCCGACCGTCTTGCCGACGACCAGGCCCAGGACGACTCCGAGTGTCTCCGGTTTGGTGAACACGTCCCGGAGCGCGCCGCCGGAGACCACGACACCGGCGTTGAACAGCGCGAACAGCGGTACGGCCAGGCCCGCCGAGAGGGGCCGCACGAGATGTTCGATCCGTCCGCCGGGGGAGTGCTCCTCGCCCTCCCGAGTCGTGCAGCGCAGCATCAGGCCCATGGCGACGCCCGCGACGGTCGCGTGAACGCCGCTGCTGTACATGAGCGCCCAGATGACCAGGGCGAGCGGAACGTACACGTACCAACCGCGCACGCCCTTGCGCAGCAGCAGCCAGAAGACGACGAGACCGATCGCGGCGCCGCCCAGTGCGGCGAAGTCCAGTTCGTCCGTGAAGAAGACCGCGATGATCAGGATGGCGAACAGGTCGTCGACGACGGCGAGGGTGAGCAGGAAGGCGCGCAGGGCGCTCGGCAGGGACGTCCCGATGACCGCCAGGACGGCGAGCGCGAAGGCGATGTCCGTGGCGGTCGGCACCGCCCAGCCCGCCAGGGAGCCTCCTCCGGTGACGTTCGTGAGGGCGTACACCACCGCCGGCACGGCCATCCCGCACAGCGCGGCGACCACGGGCAGGACGGCGGCCCGCGGGTCCCGCAGATCCCCGGCGACCAGTTCGCGCTTGAGTTCGATCCCGGCGACGAAGAAGAAGACCGCGAGCAGTCCGTCGGCGGCCCAGTGCTCGATCGACAGGTTCAGACCGAGGGCCTCGGGCCCGATGTGGAAGTGGCTGACGCTCTCGTAGCTGTCGTGCAGCGCCGGTACGTTCGCCCAGAGCAGCGCGACGATCGCGGCCAGGAGCAGCAGTACACCGCCGACGGTCTCGGTGCGCAGGGCGTCCGCCACGAACGTCCGCTCCGGCAGCGACAGACGTCCGAGGACTTTGCGGGGGGCGGTGGTGCGGGGCGCGGCCACGGGGGAGACCTCCGGTCGGTGGGCAGGACGGAGCACATGCCGACCAGACTTCCCGGCGCACCTCGGGGATCACGATGTTTTGCTTAGTTTACCTAAGGTGCACGGAGAGGCATCCGGTGAATCTCACGTTATGCGCGAAAGGGGCGCCCCGCCGGTGCGGGGCGCCCCTTTGTGCCGTACTCAGTCCTCGCTCGGCGCCGCCGGGAGCTTCGCCTGGATGAGGTCCATGACCGTCGAGTCGGTGAGCGTGGTGACGTCACCGAGCTGCCGGTTCTCCGCGATGTCCCGCAGCAGTCGCCGCATGATCTTCCCGGACCGGGTCTTCGGCAGCTCCGCCACCGGCAGGATCCGCTTCGGCTTGGCGATCGGCCCCAGGGTCGCCCCGACGTGGCCTCGCAGCTCGTTGACGAGGTCGTCGTCCTCGGAGGCCGTGCCCCGCAGGATGACGAAGGCGACGATCGCCTGCCCGGTCGTCTCGTCCGCCGCCCCGACCACGGCCGCCTCGGCCACCGAGGGATGGGAGACGAGGGCCGACTCGACCTCGGTCGTGGAGATGTTGTGCCCGGACACGAGCATCACGTCGTCGACCCGGCCCAGCAGCCAGATGTCCCCGTCGTCGTCCTTCTTCGCCCCGTCACCGGCGAAGTACTTGCCCTCGAACCGCGACCAGTACGTGTCGATGAACCGCTGGTCGTCACCCCAGATGGTGCGCAGCATCGACGGCCACGGCTCGGTCAGCACCAGGTAGCCGCCACCGCCGTTGGGCACCTCGTTCGCCTCGTCGTCGACGACGGTCGCGGAGATGCCGGGCAGCGGCGTCTGGGCGGAGCCGGGCTTTGTCTCGGTGACGCCCGGCAGCGGCGAGATCATCATCGCGCCGGTCTCGGTCTGCCACCATGTGTCGACGACGGGGGTCCGGTCGGCCCCGATGTGCTTGCGGTACCAGATCCATGCCTCGGGGTTGATCGGCTCGCCGACCGAGCCCAGGACCCGCAGGCTGGTGAGGTCGAACTTGGCGGGGATGTCGTCGCCCCACTTCATGAACGTACGGATGGCCGTCGGCGCCGTGTACAGGATCGTGACCCCGTACTTCTGCACGATCTCCCAGAACCGGCCCTGGTGCGGGGTGTCCGGCGTGCCCTCGTACATCACCTGGGTCGCGCCGTTCGCCAGTGGCCCGTACACGATGTACGAGTGCCCGGTGACCCAGCCGACGTCGGCGGTGCACCAGTACACGTCCGTCTCCGGCTTGAGGTCGAAGACCGCGTGGTGCGTGTACGCGGCCTGCGTGAGGTATCCGCCGGAGGTGTGCAGGATGCCCTTCGGCTTACCCGTCGTACCGGACGTGTAGAGGATGAACAGCGGGTGCTCGGCCTCGAACGCCTCCGGCGTGTGCTCGGCGGACTGCCGCTCGACGATGTCGTCCCACCACACGTCGCGTCCCTCGGTCCAGGCGACCTCCTGGCCCGTACGGCGCACCACGAGCACGTGCTCGACGTTGTCCACGCGCGCGATCGCGTCGTCGACCGCCGGCTTGAGGGCGGAGGGCTTGCCGCGCCGGTAGCCGCCGTCGGAGGTGATGACGACCTTGGCGTCGGCGTCCTGGATACGGGTGGCGAGCGCGTCCGCCGAGAAGCCGCCGAAGACGACGGAGTGCGCGGCGCCGATCCGGGCGCAGGCCAGCATGGCGACCGCGGTCTCGGGGATCATCGGCATGTAGACGGCGACCCGGTCGCCCTTGCGAACTCCGAGCTCCAGCAAGGCGTTCGCGGCCTTGGAGACCTCGTCCTTGAGCTCGGCGTAGGTGATGGCGCGGCTGTCGCCCGGCTCGCCCTCGAAGTGGATGGCGACCCGGTCGCCGAGCCCGGCCTCGACATGCCGGTCGACGCAGTTGTACGCGACGTTGAGCTCGCCGTCCTGGAACCACTTGGCGAACGGCGGGTTCGACCAGTCCAGCGTCTCGGTCGGCTCCTTGGCCCAGGTCAGCCGACGGGCCTGCTCGGCCCAGAAGCCGAGCCTGTCAGCCTTGGCCTGTTCGTACGCCTCCGCCGTGACATTGGCGCCGGCGGCCAGGTCGGCGGGGGGCGCGAACCTGCGCTCTTCCTTGAGCAGGTTGGCCAGGCTTTCGTTGCTCACGACATCTCCCTCTCGAAGGGTGTCCGTTGTGTCCCAGGCCACAGCTCATCAGACCCGAGGGGCCGATGACAAGGGTCGCCGGGAAATTGGTTTAGACCTGTCTGGGGCTTGGCGCTGCTTGATCCGGCCCCGCACCGGCGGCCGTGGTCATCGGTACCCACGTACGCCGGTGCGCGGCAGTTCAGCCTCTGTTGTGCGTTTCACAACGGATCACGCCGACAGGTCCGCCTCCCTCACATGCTCGAACACCCCGTCCTCGTCCGTGTCCGTCCCGGCGAGCAGGTACGCCTGGGCCTCACCCACGTGGAAGTACATCCCGTGCAGCTCCAGTGCCCCGGCCCGCAGGGCACGGGTCACCGACTCATGGGCGCGCAGGTGCTCCAGCTGCTGGACCACGTTGGTCAGGCACAGCTGCTCGACCGCGTCCGCGGGCCGGCGCCCGGCCAGGCGCGCCCAGGGCCGTGTGTCGTCGGCCATGCGCTCCAGGCTGGGCAGCCCGTGCCGCAGCCACCGCTTGAGCGGCGTCCGGGCCCCGCCGGGCTCGGAGTTGAGCAGTGCCTGCATGGCTCCGCACCCGGAGTGCCCGCACACCGTGATGGACCGCACCTTCAGCACATCCACCGCGTACTCGATCGCGGCCGCCACCGAGTCGTCCCCGCTCTCCTCGCCGGGCAGCGGCACGAGGTTGCCCACGTTGCGCACCACGAAGAGGTCGCCCGGACCACTGGAGGTGATCATCGAGGTGACCAGCCGCGAGTCGGCGCAGGTGAGGAAGAGCTGAGCCGGGCGCTGCCCCTCGCGTGCCAGCCGGGCCAGCTCGCCCCGTACCAGGGGAGCGGTGTGGCGCTGGAAGGCGCTGATCCCGCG
This sequence comes from Streptomyces sp. HUAS ZL42, assembly GCF_040782645.1. Classification (GTDB taxonomy): domain Bacteria; phylum Actinomycetota; class Actinomycetes; order Streptomycetales; family Streptomycetaceae; genus Streptomyces. Next base: position 4,528,923 of record NZ_CP160403.1, on the reverse strand, counting down.
CGCGAGTTGGTGCCCGGTCGGTCCGTCCGCCGTATCCGGGTGTCCGGCGGGTGGCGCCGACTGTGTGCGCTCGCACTGGTGGTTGCGCCAGGGCGTCCAGGGTCGGCAGCGGCAGTCGGCGGCACCGGCGGGCTCGGCGATCCGGACCCCGGCGCGCCGGCCGGTCACTTCCACGGAGCCGCCCTGCGCGGCGTGCGTGTTCTGCCAGTCCTGCAGGGTCTCGTAGGCCGCGTGGTCCATGAACGATCCGTCCAACTCCACGACGGCGGGGGCGCCCTGGGGTACGAGATGCAGGGTGCGGCTGAGCCGCGGCACCGCGAGGAACGTCAACTGTCCTCGGACGTGTACGTGATGGACTCCTTCCTTCTCGTCGTGCGTGATGCGGGTGTGCGAGAGACGGTGCAGGGCGAGGGCGACGGCCACGGCGATCCCCAGCGCCACGCCCTGCAGGACGCCGAGGAGCACCACGCCGAGTGTGGTGGCGGCGTAGGCGAGCACTTCCCGGTGGCGGGTCACCGTGCGGATGTGGTGCAGGGACACCATCTGGATGCCGACGGCCATCACCAGGGCGGCGAGCGAGGCGAGCGGGATGAGCTCCAGGATCGGGACCATCAGCAGCGCGGCGACTACTACGAAAACGCCGTGCAGCATCGTGGAGTTCCGGCTCACGGCACCGGCTTGCACATTCGCCGAACTCCGCACGGCCACGCCCGCGACCGGCAGTCCGCCGAGCGCGCCTGAGGCGATGTTGGCGGCGCCCTGCCCGAGCAGTTCGCGGTCCAGGTCGGAGCGGCCGACGCGGCCGGTCAGGCCCGGGCGGGAGGCGACCAGCTTGTCCACGGCGACCGCGCCGAGCAGCGACTGGACGCTGCACACCAGCGTGATGGTGAGGACGGCGGCGACGAGGCCGAGCGCCCGGCCCTCGGGCATTCCGGCCAGGGCGTGGCTGCTCCAGGACGGCAGGTCGACCTTGGGCAGGGTCAGCCCGGTGAGTGCGGCCGTCGCGGTGGCGGCGGCCACGGCGACGAGCGGGGCGGGGACCCTGCGCAGGAGGCGGCCGGCCCGGCCGGGCATCCGGGGCCAGAGCAGCAGCAGTGCCAGAGTCAGGGCGCTCATGGACACGGCGGCCGGCTGCAGGCGGGCCAACTGGGCGGGCAGTGAACGGAGGTTGTCGAGGACCGAACTCTGCGGGCTGCCGCCGAGGACGATGTGCAGCTGGGCGACGGCGATGGTGACGCCGATGCCGGACAGCATGCCGTGCACGATGGCGGGACTGACGGCGAGCGCGGTGCGCGCCACGCGCAGGCAGCCCAGTCCGAGTTGGGTGAGTCCGGCGAGCACGGTGATGGCGCAGGTCGTGCGCCATCCGTAGCGCTGGATGAGCTCGGCGGTGACGACCGTGAGGCCGGCGGCGGGGCCGCTGACCTGGAGCGGGGAGCCACCGAGCCGGCCGACGACGAGTCCGCCCACGGCGGCGGCGACCAGGCCGGCCTGGAGGGGCGCGCCGGTGGCGAGGGCGATGCCGAGGGACAGGGGAAGGGCGATCAGGAAGACCGCGATCGACGCGGACAGGTCGGCGCCCGCGACGCGGAAGCGACGGGGCGGGGCGGGCGGCGGGCTGTGGGGCTGGTGGACGCGCCCGGTCCCAGTCGGGTCGGTGGCGCGGGTGGGAACGCAGGCTGACATGTTTCCCGTCTCCTCCGGGGCAGCGCGGTCGCGGAACTGGTGGTCCCCGCTCGAGGCGGGGAGGGGTCGCGGCCGTGGGTCACGGCGTACAGCGGCGGGATGGTTCAACTCTCGGTAAACGAATCGTAATGCAGAGTAAAGGGCAAGCATGGATTTTTATGGCAAATGGGTCAATCAATGACCCCAATAGGTGAAGTGATCCATTGATCGGCTTGTCGTACTAATTCCTTCTCGGTCCCGTGCGAACTTGGCGGCGCTGTCGGCTCATCCCCGGCGCATCACCAGAAATCGCCCTCATCTGCGTTGGCCTGAGAGAAGGAAGAAGGTGGGCGGACATGGCCGCCACCCGAAGGATCACCGCGGGCGCCGCTCTCGCCGCGGCCGTTGCCGCGTCGCTCACCGGTTGCGGGACGGGCGCCGATGGTGCCCACGGCTCCAAGCAAGGCGCACCCGGCCCGCAGAGAGCGAAGCCGGCCCCGGCACCCAAGAGCGTGGTCCGGCTGATCGGCGACGGCTCCACCGCGTTCACCGGAGCGCAGCCGCACCTGCCCAGACCCGAGCGGCTCAGGCCCGGCCAGCAGCCGCCGCAGTTCGTGGTGTTCTCCTGGGACGGCGCGGGCGAGGACGGCCAGAAGCTGTTCTCCCACTTCCGCAAGGTCGCCAAGGCCAACCACGCGACGATGACGTACTTCCTCAGCGGTGTGTACATGCTGCCCGAGGAGAAGCGCGACCTGTACAAGCCGCCGGAGCACTCGCCGGGCCGCTCCGACATCGGCTTCAACGACGAGCAGGGCGTCGCCGACACCGTCAAGCAGTTGCGCCTGGCGTGGTTGGAGGGCAACGAGATCGGCACCCACTTCAACGGCCACTTCTGCGGCAAGAACGGCGTCGGCGAGTGGACGGTCGAGGACTGGAAGGACGAGATCGCCCAGGCGAAGCAGTTCGTGAAGACCTGGAAGACCAACACCGGTATGAGGAAGGCGGCCCCGCTGCCCTTCGACTACGAAAAGGAACTCGTCGGCGCTCGCACCCCCTGCCTCGAGGGCCAGGAGAACTTCATGGCGGCGGCCCGCGAACTCGGCTTCCGCTACGACACCAGCGGTGTCAACCAGCAGCTCTGGCCGCAGAAGAAGGAAGGCCTGTGGGACCTGTCGATGCAGCTCGTGCCCTTCCCCGGCCACTCCTACGAGCAACTCACCATGGACTACAACTTCATGGTCAACCAGTCCGGAACCAGGACCCAGGGCGACCCCGGCAAGTACGACTTCTGGGGCGACCAGATGCGTGATGGCCTGCTCAAGGGCTTTGACCGCGCCTACGAGGGCAACCGTGCGCCCCTGATCATCGGCAACCACTTCGAGTCCTGGAACGGCGGCACCTACATGCGCGCCGTCGAGGAGGTCGTCGAGACCGTCTGCAACAAGCCGGACGTGCGCTGTGTCTCCTTCCGGCAGCTCGCCGACTGGCTCGACGCGCAGGACCCGAAGACCCTGGCCAAGCTCCGCACCCTGGGGGTGGGCGAGGCCCCGAAGGAGGGCTGGGCGTCTTTCCTGTCGGCCCGCTCCGCCCCGGCCCCGAAGGGGGTGCCCGGGGCACCGGCGGACAAGCGGTAGTCGCCGTCAAGTAGTCGTCATCATGCGGTAGTCGTCGTCACGCGGGCGTGGCGACGCCCTCGCCGAGAACGAACCCGGGGTCGACCTGCGCCGCCAGGTCGGCCCCGGTGCGCTCGTTGCCCCACGACCGGGCGTTCTTCAGATGGAAGAGCACCATCTGGCGCGTGTAGCGCTCCCAGTCGCGCAGTTCGTACGTCGCGTCGACGGCCGTGTGCAGCAGGCGCAGTGCGCGGCGGTTGGCGTCCTCCAGGAGCTCGAACCGGGGCGGCAGGCCCTTCTCCATGGAGCGCACCCAGTCCGAGTGCCCCACCGTCACCAGCAGGTCGTCCCCGACCTCGGCGCGCAGGAAGTCGAGGTCGTCAGGCCCCTGGACCTTGTTGCCGACGACCTTCAGGACGACGCCGAAGTCGCGGGCGTACTCCTTGTACTGGCGATAGACCGAAACCCCCTTCCGGGTCGGCTCGGCGACGAGGAACGTGATGTCGAAGCGGGTGAACATGCCGGAGGCGAAGGAGTCCGAGCCCGCCGTCATGTCGACCACGACGTACTCGTCGCGCCCGTCCACCAGGTGGTTCAGGCACAGCTCCACCGCTCCCGTCTTGGAGTGGTAGCAGGCGACCCCCAGGTCGGCTTCCGTGAAAGGGCCGGTGACCATCAAACGGACGGTGCCGTCGCCGAGTTCCACCGTCCGGGCGCAGGCGTCGTACACCGGATTGTGCTCGCGCACCCGCAGCAGCCGCGAGCCCTCGCCGGGCGGGGTCGTCTTGATCATCGTCTTGGCGGAGCTGATGCGCGGGTTGGAACCGCGCAGGTAGTCCTTGATCAGCGGCAGGCGGTCGCCCATCGCGGGCAGTGCGGCGGCCTCCGCCTCGTCCAGGCCGAGCGCGGTTCCGAGGTGCTGGTTGATGTCGGCATCGACCGCGACGACCGGCGCGCCGGTCATCGCGAGGTGACGGACGAACAGGGAGGACAGGGTGGTCTTGCCGCTGCCGCCCTTCCCGACGAAAGCAATTTTCATGTTCACAAAGCGTAGTGCGGAGATCGCTGTGCGTGGCAACCGGGCGGGGTAAGGCCACCCGATCGTGGGGTGCGCGCCGCCGAACGGGACGCGGAGACCGACGAGGGTCGCGGTTCGGGTGAGGGGGCGGCGGTTCGGGTGAGAGGTGGCCGCGTAATGTCGTACTCATGAGTACGACAGGTGCGACCGCCGATCCGCTCGCGGCTCTGGGCTCCCTGCCCGGGGTGGCCGAGTCCGTGGAGTCCGTGCGCAAGGCCGTGGACCGGGTCTACGGGCACCGCGTCATGCGACGCCGCAGCAACGAGATCACCTCCGAGGCGGCTCTGCGCGGCGCCCGCGGCTCTGCCGCGCTGTCCGGCGCCGACTGGGCGCTGGAAGAGGTGCGCCGGCGTTCCGACTTCGGCGTCGACGACGAGGCCCGGGTGATGGGTGCGGCCCTGCGCCTGACCGCCGAGGCGGGCCAGCTGCTGTCGATCTGGCGGCAGTCGCCCCTGCGGGTGCTGGCCCGGCTGCACCTGGTCGCCGCGGCGGCCCAGGACGGCCGGGTCGGACGGCCGCGTCAGGAAGGCGAATCCGTCGACGAGCCGCTGATCGAACTGCCGCTGCCGAGCGCGGGCGAGCTCTCCGGCCGCCTGGAGGGACTGGCCGAGCTGATCATCGCGGGCAGCTCCGCACCTGCTTTGGTGACTGCCGCCGTCGTCCACGGCGAGTTGCTGGCGCTGCGTCCCTTCGCCTCGGCGAACGGCCTGATCGCGCGCACGGCCGAGCGCATCGTCCTGATCGGCAGCGGCCTCGACCCCAAGTCGGTCTGCCCGGCCGAGGTGGGCCACGCCGAACTGGGCCGTGCGGCCTACCTGGCGGCTCTCGACGGTTATGTCTCCGGCACTGCGGAGGGTGTGGCGGCCTGGATCGCCCACTGCGGCAAGGCGGTCGAACTGGGCGCCCGCGAGTCGACGGCGGTGTGCGAGGCCCTGCAGCGCGGCGCGGCGTGACGCACGCGCGCGTGGACCGCTTCCCGCGCGCGTGAGGCACGAAAAAGGCCCCCGCGAAGGGGCCCGAAAAAGGGTTGCGGCGGTACGAGTTCTCGTACCGCCGCTGGCACGACCACCGGGTTACCAAGCGTCCTCGATATGTTGCCCATCAGGTCGGGAACTTTGCCCGTCACCTGGTGTGGCTGGCCCGTAATCGACGGGTCGACGTCGCGTGGGTGCCCGGTGTTCATGCGCGGTCCGTGGGGCCAAATGCGTTATTAAAGGTGATCCTCTCGGATGTCCTTGGTCTCGCGGGCCGTTGAGTCCTTTGTACTCCAGGACCCCAGCAAGCGGAAGTCCTGGCTGCAGTTCTTTACTTTTGATCACAAACAGGTGTTAAACGGGCATGGATCTGCGTCGGCTGGCGTACCAGACGAGGCCGGCGGTGGCGGCCGCGGCCCCTATCGCCGCGGCGGCGACGAGTACCGGACGGGGCGGGACGGAGAAGGCGGGAAGCCGCTGCTTGAGCCGCACCGGCCGGTGGAAGTCGAGAATCGGCCACCCGGAGGCGAGGGCCTCGCGCCGCAGCGCACGGTCCGGGTTCACGGCATGCGGATGCCCGACGGCCCGAAGCATGGGAAGGTCCGTCGCCGAGTCGCTGTAGGCGTAGCAGCGGTCGAGGTCGTACCCCTCGGACTCGGCGAGTTCCTTGATCGCCTCGGCTTTCGTCGGTCCGTATGCGTAGTACTCCACCTCTCCGGTGAAGCAGCCGTCGTCGCCCACGACCATGCGGGTGGCGATCACACGGTCCGCGCCGAGCAGCTCGCCGATCGGCTCGACCACCTCGGCACCCGACGTGGACACGATCACCACGTCGCGGCCGGCGGTGTGGTGCTCCTCGATGAGGGAGGCGGCCTCGTCGTAGATGATCGGGTCGATCAGGTCGTGAAGGGTCTCGGCCACGAGATCCTTCACTTGTTGTACGTTCCAGCCGCGGCAGAGCGCGGACAGGTACTCGCGCATGCGCTCCATCTGGTCGTGGTCCATGCCGCCCATACGGAAGACGAACTGGGCATATGCGGTTCGCAAGGCCGCTCTGCGGTTGATCAGACCGCCTTGGTAGAACGACTTGCTGAACGTGAGCGTGCTCGACTTCGCAATGACCGTCTTGTCCAGGTCAAAGAAGGCCGCTGTGCGGGGCAACGAGTGGTTTTCCACGACCCCGAGCATAGGCGCAGCCCATTCGGCGTAAGGTGGGGCGCGTGGGTTTGCCTGAGAGGGCTCTCGGGTACACCATGGAAGTCACGGATCGTTCGCGACCGTGCTAACCCGGTCCGACTCCTCCCCCCCCGAGTCGGCCGTGGGGACGACCCCCGCTCTCCCCCCCGGCGGGGGTCGTCGCATGTCCGGGTGGGTTTTCCTTTCTGCTCGCGGCTTTCGTGCCGTTCCGGGGCGGCTGTGGCCGCCCCTTTCGTGTGCGCATGATCCGTCACGGTACGTAGTCGTCGGACTGCGCTGTGGAAGTCGTACAGACGCCAGTACAGAGGTCACCGGTATGGGTGATGGCGATATTCACAGGCGCCGCGTTGTCCACAGTTATCGACCAAGATCCACACGATTTCCCGGATCGCTGCACCGTCATTCCCAACGCGTCCGCTCGCGGCGAGTTCATGGCCGGTTCCGTTTGTGGGCGTGTTTGGCCGGTTTCTGTCGGCCGTTCATATGGAGGCCGGTTGCCGGTTCTTCACACGTTTGGGAATCGCGGGGCCGCAGAGGCTGCGCGACATGCAGCGAAGGGGGATGGAAAGCGTGTCCGGAACCGTCACGCACGACCCGCCGCCGACCGCCGGAGGGCGGCAGGGCAAACCACTGATCGTCACGGAGGACGCAGAACTCCTCGACGACCTGCTGCGCCTGTGCGCCGCCGCGGGCGCCACACCCGAGGTTCACCCCGGAGTGCCGGAACCCAGGGGCAGTTGGGAGGCCGCACCGCTCGTCCTGGTCGGCGACGACGCCGCACGACGCGTGCGCGCAGCCGCACGCAGACGCGGAGTAGTGCTGGTCGGCCGCGACCAGGACGACTCCGGCGTGTGGAAGCGGGCCGTCGAGATCGGCGCCGACCATGTCCTGATGCTCCCCGACGGGGAACAGTGGCTGGTCGACCGCATCGCCGACGTCGCCGAGGGCGTGGGGCGGCCCGCGCTCACCGTCGGAGTCATCGGCGGCCGCGGCGGCGCCGGCGCGTCCACGCTCGCGTGCGCCCTCGCCGTCACCTCCGCGCGCGAGGGTCTGCGCACCCTGCTGGTGGACGCCGATCCACTGGGCGGCGGACTCGACGTACTCCTCGGTGGCGAGACGGCAGAGGGCCTGCGCTGGCCCGCCTTCGCCGCCTCGCGCGGGCGGGTCGGCGGCGGCGCCCTGGAGGAGTCGCTCCCGAAGTTGCACTCGCTGCGGGTGCTCAGCTGGGACCGCGGCGACCGAATCGCCATCCCGCCCCCGGCCGTACGCGCGGTGCTCGCAGCGGCCCGGCGCCGCGGCGGAACGGTCGTCGTCGACCTGCCCCGTCGTATCGACGACGGGGTCGCCGAGGCACTCGCCCAGCTCGACATGGGGCTCCTCGTGGTCCCGGCAGAGCTGCGCGCCGTTGCGGCGGCCGGCCGGGTGGCCTCCGCCGTCGGGATGGTCCTGCGCGATGTTCGAGTCGCGGTACGTGGGCCGTACGCGCCGGGTCTCGACGACCGCGAGGTGGCCCGGCTGCTCCAACTGCCGCTGGCCGGTGAGGTTCCCGTCGAGTCGGCCTTGCTGCGCCCGGACGGCGGCAGGACACCGCCGGGCGCGGCGGCGCGCGGGCCTCTCGCCCGCTTCTGCAAGGAGTTCTGGGAGCGGGCCCTGGTCGAGGCGGGTGGCGCATGAGGACCCTTCCGGGACTTGAGCGGGTGGCGGCTGATCGGGTCCGGCTCGAGGACGTACGACAGGGGGCGCTTTCTGCGCTTGGGCGGCCGGGCGAGGGTCGGACGGGGTTCGACGACGTACGGCAGGGGTCGGTTGCTGGGGCCGGGCGGCTGGGCGGTGATCGGGCCGGGCCGGCCGGTGTACGGCAGGGGCCGTTCCCCGGTTTCGAACGGCTGGCCGGCGATCCGGCGCTTCTCGACGGCGTACGGCAGTGGCTGGCCGAGAGCGGGGCCGAACCGACGCCCGCGCGCGTGGCACAGGCGCTGCGGGAGCAGGGGCGGGTGCTCGGAGACGCGGAAGTCCTCGGTGCGGCCGAGCAGTTGCGTTCCGAACTGGTCGGCAGCGGGCCACTGGAGCCACTGCTGGCCGACCCGTCGGTGACCGATGTGCTGGTTTCGGCCCCGGACCGGGTCTGGGTGGACCACGGCGGCGGACTGGAGCTGACCTCCGTGTCCTTCCCGGACGCCGCGGCCGTACGACGGCTTGCGCAGCGCCTGGCCGCGGTGGCGGGCCGGAGGTTGGACGACGCCCGGCCGTGGGTCGACGCCCGGCTGCCGGACGGGACCCGGCTGCACGCGGTGCTGCCCCCGGTCGCCGTCGGCTGCACCTGCCTGTCGCTGCGGGTGGTACGACCGCGCGCGTTCACGCTCGACGAACTGGTGGCGGCGGGCACGGTGCCCCCGGGCGGGGACCTGGTGCTGCGGGCCCTGTTGCGGGCGCGGCTGTCCTTCCTCATCAGCGGCGGTACCGGCAGCGGCAAGACGACCCTGCTCAGCGCGCTGCTCGGGCTGGTCGGGCCGGGTGAGCGGATCGTGCTCGCCGAGGACTCCGCGGAGCTGCGGCCGGATCACCCGCACGTCGTGCGTCTGGAGGCCAGACCGGCCAACCAGGAGGGCGCGGGCCTCGTCACCCTCGAGGACCTGGTGCGTCAGGCTCTGCGGATGCGGCCGGACCGTCTGGTGGTGGGCGAGGTGCGGGGGCCCGAAGTGGTCCATCTGCTGGCCGCGTTGAACACCGGTCATGAAGGCGGCTGCGGGACTGTCCATGCCAATGCCGGTGCGGACGTACCGGCCCGGCTGGAGGCGCTCGGTACGGCGGCGGGGCTGGACCGGGCGGCGCTGCACAGCCAGGTGGCGGCCGCGCTGTCGGTCGTACTGCATCTCGTGCGCGACCACGCGGGGCGGCGGCGCATCGCCGAGGTGCACGTGCTGGAACGGGATCCTTCGGGGCTGGTCAGGACGATGCCGGCGCTGCGGTGGGGAGCGACGGCGTTCGTGCGTGAGCGGGGCTGGGAGCGGCTGCGGGGGCTGCTCCGGGACGAGTACTCCGACCTGCATGCCGTCCGGCACCGGGGAAGCGGAGGGTGGGATGAGTGAGACGACGATGGCGGCGGCCACGGCGTTCATCGGGGCGGCGGTGTGGCTGTCGGGCGGGCGGCACCCCGGGGCACGGCGGGCGCAGCTGCTGCTGGCGGGCGGCGGAACGGCGGGGACCGGGCCGCCATCGTGGCGGCAGGTGGCCGGGCAGGTGCGGTGGCTCCGGGGGCGGTGGCGGGCGGAGTGGTGGTCGTTGGCCGTCGGACTGACGCTCGCGGTGCTGGGCGCCTCGGTGCTGCCGGTCGTCGCCGGGGCGGCCGGAGTGCCGGTGCTCCGGAGAGCGCTGCGGGCCCGGGAGACACGGCTCGCGCGGGAGAGCCGCGGCGACGCGGTGATCGCGCTGTGCGGGGCGCTCGCCGGGGAGGTGCGCGCCGGCCGGCAGCCGGGGGAGGCCCTGCTGCGTGCGGCTCAGGACTCCGGAGGGCTCGGCGACGCGCAGGCGGCGGTGCTCGCGGCGGCGCGCTTCGGTGGGGACGTCCCCGCGGCGCTCGCGGTCGCGGCACGGCAGCCGGGGGCCGACGGACTACTGGGTCTCGCGGCGTGCTGGCGGGTCGCCGTCGACCAGGGCGCCGGTCTCGCTGCCGGACTCGACCGCCTGGAGGGGGCATTGCGCACCGAACGCGACCAACGCGCCGACCTCCGCGCCCAGTTGGCGGGCGCTCGTTCCACGGCGGTGATGCTCGCCGCGCTGCCGGCGCTCGGCCTCCTCCTCGGCACGGCCCTCGGCGCCGACCCACTGCACGTGCTGCTGCACACCGGGCCGGGGCTGGGCTGTCTGCTGATCGGCGGACTGCTGGAGGCGGCCGGGTTGTGGTGGGCGCTGCGGATCGTGCGGGGAGCGGAGACGCCATGAGCACGGAAGTTTTCCACAGCCTGTGGGCAGCCGTCGGGGTGGTGCTCGTTCTCGGCTGGTTGATGCGCTGGTGGCTGGTGGTGCGCCGGGAAGTGAAGGTGCGGCGGAGGCTGGCCGGGTTGCTGGCCCTGCAGATGGTGTCGGCGGGCTCCCGCTCCGAGATCGGGGGTGCCGTGCGGCGGTGGCTGCCCCTCGTGGGAGTGGCGGCCGCGGGCTGCCTGCTGGTCGGCGGTGTCGCGGGCGTCGTGGTGGGGCCGGCCGTCGCGGCGGTGCTGTGGCGATGGAGAGCCCGGCAGACGGCGACCGGACACGCCTCGGAGGCCGATGGCCCGGCGGCGGCCCGTCAACTCCCGCTCGCCGCCGACCTGCTGGCCGCTTGTGTCGCGGCCGGTGCCGGTCCGGTGATCGCGGCGCAGGCCGTGGGCGAGGCTCTGGGCGGCCCCGTCGGGGAGGGACTGGCGAGAGGCGCGGCGGAGGTACGGCTCGGCGGCGAACCGTGCGAGGCCTGGCGGAGGCTGGCTCAACTGCCGGGAGCCGGGCCCCTGGCACGGCTGCTGGAGCGGGCCGGAGTGTCCGGGCTTCCCGCGGCCGGACCGGTCACCCGGCTCGCCTCGGACGCCCGCGCCGACCGGTCGCGCGCCGCGACGGCACGGGCACGCCGGGCGGCCGTCATGGTCACCGCACCCGTGGGGCTGTGCTTCCTGCCCGCGTTCATCGCGATCGGCGTACTGCCCGTCGTGATCGGACTCGCGGGCGAGGCGCTGGGAGGGGGTGGTGGATGACGGAGCGGTACAGCCGGAGAACAAAAAGAGCAAACCGACTCAACGGAACAACTGAACCGAACCTTACGGGGGTTGAGATGTACAAGGCGGTACGGGCGCGGTTGCGTGCCCTGATGTGCGGGGTGGTGCGCCGGGCGCGTGCGGCGCGACAGGACGCGGGGATGGTCACGTCCGAGTACGCGACGGGGATCATCGCGGCAGTGGGGTTCGCCGTGCTGCTCTACGAGGTGATCACCAGCGGGCAGGTCAAGGCGGAGTTGCTGGCCATGGTGAAGCGAGCGCTCAGTGTGCGGATGTGAGCGGGGCAGGGGCGGGGACCGCGGGTTCGTGACGGCGGAGTCCGCCGTGGTGCTGCCCGTGCTGGTGGCCTTTGCCATGGCGTTGGTGCTGGGGCTGCTTGTCGTGGCCGCGCGGATCCAGTGTGTGGACGCGGCCAGGGCGGGCGCCCGGGCGGCGGCTCGCCAGGATCCGCGGGACGCGGTGGTCCGGGTGGCCCGCGAGGCGGCGCCGCCGGGTGCGGAGGTCACGGTGGGACGGGACGGGGACCAGGTCCGGGTGGAGGTCGTGGCCAAACTCCCGATGCTGGACGGGCTGCCCTTCGAGGTGCGGGAGGAAGCCGTGGCGGCGGCCGAGGAGGTGGTGGGCTCATGAGAGACGGGGCCGAGGGGGCCCGCGGCTCCGCCACGGTCCGGACCGTCGGTGACAGGGCCGAGGGGGACCGCGGCTCCGCCACTGTCTGGACCGTCGGTGCGATCGCCGTGCTGTGCGTGGTGTTCGGGGTCGTGCTCGCCCTCGGGCAGGCAGTAGTGGCCCGGCATCGCGCGGCCGGCGGCGCGGACCTCGCGGCGCTGGCCGCGGCGGACCACTGGGCCGAGGGGACCACGGCGGCCTGTGCCCGGGCGGACCGGGTGGCGCGGGCCCAGGGTGCGCGGCTGGTGCGGTGCGCGATCGTGGGCGAGATCTCGGACGTGACGGCGGCGGCGGGAGGAGGACCGTTCGCGGCGGAGGTCAGGGCCCGGGCGGGCCCTGCGGGGCCGGTCCCGCAGGCTGCCCCTCCGCCTGCGCCGAGGCTTCCTCGTGGGGAGCCGCCTTCTCCTCGGGCGCCCCACGCAGCAGCACCGTGAGCAGCCGCACGGCGCCCCTCTTGTGCAGCGGGTCGTTGCCGTTACCGCACTTCGGGGACTGGATGCAGGACGGACAGCCGGCGTCGCACTCGCAGGAGGCGATGGCCTGACGGGTGGCGGTGAGCCAGGCGCGGGCGGTGTGGAAGGCGCGCTCCGCGAAGCCCGCGCCGCCCGGATGGCCGTCGTAGACGAAGACCGTCGGCAGGAGCGTGTCGGGGTGGAGCGGGATCGACACACCGCCGATGTCCCAGCGGTCGCAGGTCGCGAACAGCGGCAGCATGCCGATGGACGCGTGCTCGGCGGCGTGCAGGGCGCCGCCGAGGATCTCGGGGCCGATCCCGGCCTCGTCCAGCTGGTCCTCGGTGACCGTCCACCACACCGCGCGGGTGCGGAGCGTACGAGGCGGGAGATCGAGTTTCGTCTCGCCCAGCACTTCACCGGTGATGAGCCGTCGGCGCAGAAAGGAGACCACCTGGTTGGTGACTTCCACGGATCCGTAGCACAGCCGCCCGTCGCCCCAGGGGATCTCGATGTCGGTCTCCAGAACGGAGATCGACGTCGTGTCGCGGGCGACCGTCGAGTACGGCGGATCGGCCTCCTCGACCAGGGCGACCGACTCCTCCAGATCGAGGGCGCGGACGAGATACGTACGGCCCTGGTGGAGGTGGACGGCGCCCTCGTGGACGGTCGCGTGCGAGGACCCCGCGTCGACCGTGCCCAGCAGGCGGCCCGTGCCGGCCTCGACGATCTGGACCGGTCGGCCGCCCTCGCCGCGGATGTCGGTGAGGTCGGCGGCCCGTTCCCGGCGCGTCCAGTGCCATGCCCGGGTGCGGCGGCGCAGCAGCTTCGCCGCCTCCAGCTGGGGGAGCAGCTCCTCGCAGGCGGGGCCGAAGAGCTCCAGGTCCTCGTCGACGAGGGGCAGCTCGGCGGCCGCCGCGCACAGGTGCGGGGCCAGGACGTAGGGGTTGTCGGGGTCCAGGACCGTCGACTCCACCGGCTGGTCGAACAGGGCCTCCGGGTGGTGGACGAGGAAGGTGTCCAGCGGGTCGTCGCGGGCGACCAGGACGGCCAGGGCACCCTGCCCCGAGCGGCCTGCCCGGCCCGCCTGCTGCCACAAGGACGCGCGCCTGCCCGGATAGCCGGCGATCAGTACGGCGTCCAGGCCCGACACGTCGACGCCGAGCTCCAGCGCGGTCGTGGCCGCGAGGCCGAGGAGTTCGCCCGAGTGGAGGGCGCGCTCCAGGGCGCGGCGTTCCTCGGGGAGGTAGCCGCCGCGGTACGCCGCGACACGCCGGGCCAGCGACCGGTCGACCTCGGCGAGCCGCTCCTGGGCGATCACCGAGATCAGCTCGGCGCCGCGCCGGGAGCGGACGAAGGCGACCGTGCGTACGCCCTGGACGGTGAGGTCGGTCAGCAGGTCGGCCGTCTCGGCGGTGGCGGTGCGGCGGACGGGGGCGCCCTTTTCGCCCTGCAGCTCCGTGAGCGGGGGCTCCCAGAGGGCGAACACCAGTTCCCCGCGCGGGGAGGCGTCGTCGGCGACCTCGACGACCCGCAGACCGGTGAGACGGCGTGCGGCGACCGCGGGCTCCGCCGCAGTCGCCGAGGCCAGCAGGAAGACCGGGGAGGCGCCGTAGCGCGCGCACAGCCGGCGCAGGCGGCGCAGCACCTGGGCGACATGGGAGCCGAAGACACCGCGGTAGGTGTGGCACTCGTCGATGACGACGTACCTGAGGGCCTTGAGGAAGGAGGACCAGCGGGGGTGGGACGGGAGTATGCCGCGGTGCAGCATGTCCGGGTTGGTGAGGACGTAGTTGGCGTACTGGCGGATCCACTCACGTTCCTCGAACGGAGTGTCGCCGTCGTACACCGCGGGGCGCACGGAATTGCCCAGCGGTTGTGAAAGTTCCTTCACCGAGCGGCACTGGTCCGCCGCCAGGGCCTTGGTGGGGGCCAGGTAGAGGGTGGTGGCGCCGCGGCCGTTCGCGGCCTCGGAGCCGTCCAGGAGCGTCGACAGGGCCGGGACGAGGTACGCCAGGGACTTTCCTGAGGCCGTGCCTGTGGCGACGACGACCGAGTCGCCGTCCAGGGCGTGCTCGGCGGCCCGTGCCTGGTGGGCCCAGGGATGCTCGATGCCCGCCGCCTGGACGGCCGCCACGACTTCCGGGCGAATCCGATCAGGCCAGACGGCATGGCGGCCCTCGCGCGGGGGCAAGTGCTCCGTATGAGTGATGCGCGACGCCCGGCTGGGCCCCGAGGCGAGCCGGTCCAGGACCGTGCCCGGCGAGGGGCTGTACGCGGGGTCCGTCGAGGTTCGATCGGATCGGTGATTCTTGGCCATCGGCACCGAGTGTGTCACTGGCGTGACGGACAATGGAGTCAAGGCGTCGTGCACGCCTGCCGGTAAGTGATTGAATGCCATCGCGGCTGGCGAACCGTCCCGGGGGCTCCAAGCCGAGGTGTCCCGAGGGGCGACCGCTCGATAGCAAGGTGCTGGAGGATCCGTGGACCTGTCCCTGTCGACCCGTACCGTCGGCGATCGTACGGTCGTCGAGGTCGGTGGCGAAATCGACGTATATACCGCGCCCAAGCTGCGCGAGCAGCTGGTCGAGCTGGTGAACGACGGGAATTTCCACCTCGTCGTCGACATGGAGGGCGTGGACTTCCTCGACTCCACCGGGCTCGGCGTGCTGGTCGGCGGCCTGAAGCGGGTACGAGCCCATGAGGGCTCGCTGCGCCTGGTCTGCAACCAGGAGCGCATTCTGAAGATCTTCCGCATTACCGGTCTCACCAAGGTGTTCCCGATCCACACCTCGGTCGAGGAAGCGGTGGCGGCCACCGACTGATCGCCGTCCCGGGCCATGGGCCCGGGCGGCACCAGTTCGGCCGAAGTGAAGAACGACGGGGTCCGGACGTTCGGTGGTCCGGCCCCCATACAGCACGCCCGTAGTTCGGAGGGGGATGCATGGCCACCGTTGAACTCCGCTTCAGCGCGCTGCCCGAGCACGTCAGGACCGCCCGGTTGGTGGCGGCAGCGGTGGCGCGCAGGGCCGGAGTGGACGAGGCCGCCCTCGACGAGGTCAGGCTCGCCGTCGGTGAGGCCTGCACCCGCGCCGTCGGACTGCACCAGAGCGGCGGCATCACGGCGCCGGTGAAGGTGCTGCTGATCGAGGAGGAGAAACAGTTCTCCATCGAGGTCGGCGACGAGGCTCCCCGCTCGGCCCCCGGAGACCGGGCGCCCGGCGCCGCAGCCGACGACGCCGAGGCCGAGGAGGACGACATGGGCCTCGCGGTCATCAGCGGGCTCGTGGACGACGTGGAGGTGACCGCCGGGCTCCACGGCGGGCTGATCCGCATGAGGTGGCCGACCACACCGCCGGCCGTGGCGCTCGCCTGACCTCACCCGTCTCACGTGGAAGGGCCCTGCTGAGCAGGGCCCTTCCACGTTTTATATGGATGGCGCGCCGAACTCGTGAAAGAATTCACGATCAATCGGCCGATAATTTGATCAAGCGTCAATGCCTTTGGGGCATTACCGCTTTCGGGTTCAGTGACCTGTGGGCGATCATTTGCTGAAGAGCATGTGGAGGCCAATTCCATTTACGGCGTACTGTTTTGATCAGGTTCCGGTACCTACAATCCGTCCACATCTTGAGCTCAGCCCAAGCGTCAAGGAGGACGAATGGCGGGGCTTTCTACCCCTCATCAGTTGGACCATCCCACAGCCTTCGCAGCTGCAGTGCTGACCGACGACAACCGCATCCTCGTGACGGTCATCGGGGTCGTGGCGCTGGCCGCCCTCGTGGTCGCGGGCGTGCTGTTGCGCCAGGTGCTCGCGGCGGGCGAAGGCACCGACAGCATGAAGAAGATCGCAGCGGCGGTCCAGGAAGGCGCGAACGCCTATCTGGCCCGGCAGCTGCGCACGCTCGGCGTCTTCGCCGTCGTGGTGTTCTTCCTGCTCATGCTGCTGCCCGCGGACGACTGGAATCAGCGTGCCGGTCGATCCGTCTTCTTCTTGATCGGCGCGGCGTTCTCGGCGGCCACCGGCTATATCGGCATGTGGCTCGCCGTGCGCAGCAATGTGCGCGTCGCCGCGGCGGCCCGGGAAGCGACCCCCGCGGCGGGTGAACCGGAAAAGGATCTCACCGCCGTCTCGCACAAAGCCATGAAGATCGCTTTCCGAACGGGCGGCGTCGTCGGCATGTTCACGGTGGGCCTCGGTCTGCTGGGCGCCTCCTGTGTGGTGCTGGTGTACGCGGCCGACGCGCCGAAGGTGCTCGAGGGCTTCGGCCTCGGGGCCGCCCTGATCGCCATGTTCATGCGTGTCGGAGGCGGCATCTTCACCAAGGCCGCCGACGTCGGCGCCGACCTGGTCGGCAAGGTCGAGCAGGGCATTCCGGAGGACGATCCGCGCAATGCCGCGACCATCGCCGACAATGTGGGCGACAACGTCGGCGACTGCGCGGGCATGGCGGCCGACCTCTTCGAGTCGTACGCCGTGACCCTGGTCGCCGCGCTGATCCTCGGCAAGGCGGCCTTCGGCGACGCCGGCCTGGCGTTCCCGCTGCTCGTGCCGGCGATCGGCGTCCTGACCGCGATGGTCGGCATCTTCGCCGTGGCCCCGCGCCGCGCCGACCGCAGCGGCATGACGGCGATCAACCGCGGCTTCTTCATCTCCGCGGTGATCTCGCTCGCGCTGGTCGCCGTGGCCGTCTTCGTGTATCTCCCCGGCAAGTACGCCGACCTGGACGGCGTCACCGACGCGGCGATCCAGGCCAAGGACGGCGATCCGCGGATCCTCGCGCTCGTCGCGGTGGCGATCGGCATCCTGCTGGCCGCCGTCATCCAGCAGCTGACCGGCTACTTCACCGAGACCAATCGCCGTCCGGTCAAGGACATCGGCAAGACCTCGCTCACCGGCCCGGCCACCGTCGTCCTGGCCGGTATCTCCGTCGGCCTCGAGTCGGCCGTCTACACCGCCCTGCTGATCGGCCTCGGCGTGTACGGGGCGTTCCTGCTCGGCGGTGCGTCGATCATGCTGGCGCTGTTCGCGGTGGCCCTGGCCGGCACCGGCCTGCTCACCACGGTCGGCGTGATCGTCGCGATGGACACCTTCGGGCCGGTCTCCGACAACGCGCAGGGCATCGCCGAGATGTCCGGCGATGTCGAGGGCGCCGGCGCGCAGGTGCTCACCAACCTGGACGCGGTCGGCAACACCACCAAGGCCATCACCAAGGGCATCGCCATCGCCACCGCCGTCCTGGCGGCGTCGGCGCTCTTCGGTTCGTACCGCGACGCCATCACCACCGGCGCGCACGACGTCGGAGAGAAGCTCTCCGGAGCCGGCGCGCCGATGAGCCTGATGATGGACATCTCGCAGCCCAACAACCTCGTCGGCCTGATCGCCGGTGCCGCGGTCGTCTTCCTCTTCTCGGGGCTGGCGATCAACGCGGTGTCGCGGTCGGCGGGTTCCGTGGTCTTCGAGGTGCGGCGGCAGTTCCGCGAGAAGCCCGGGATCATGGACTACAGCGAGACGCCGGAGTACGGCAAGGTCGTCGACATCTGCACCAGGGACGCCCTGCGCGAACTCGCCACACCCGGTCTGCTCGCGGTGCTGGCGCCCATCTTCGTCGGGTTCACGCTCGGGGTCGGCGCCCTCGGCGCGTTCCTGGCGGGTGCGATCGGCGCCGGCACGCTGATGGCGGTGTTCCTCGCCAACTCCGGCGGCGCCTGGGACAACGCCAAGAAGCTCGTCGAGGACGGCCACCACGGCGGCAAGGGCAGCGATGCCCACGCCGCGACGGTGATCGGCGACACGGTCGGCGACCCCTTCAAGGACACCGCGGGCCCCGCGATCAACCCGCTGCTGAAGGTGATGAACCTGGTGTCGCTGCTCATCGCGCCCGCGGTGATCAAGTTCAGCTACGGCGAGGACAAGAGCATCGGCGTCCGGATCCTCATCGCGGTCCTCGCGCTTCTCGTCATCGTCGGCGCGGTGTACGTCTCCAAGCGGCGTGGCATCGCCGTGGGTGACGAAGACAACGCCGATCGGGTGTCCAAGTCGCCGGATCCCGCGGTGGTTTCGTAGTCCGTCCTACGAGGCCCAGCTCACGGGGCGGGCGGGCGGCGCGCATTGTCGTGCCGTCCGCCCGCCCCGTTCGTGTGCACTCCTTCATCGTGAGCCTTGTCTCACATGGTGCAAACGGCTGCAAGTCGCGGCAAAGCAGTCATCTGTCACATGGCTGTCGCGCGCGTCCCGTGTATGTTCCGGGGCCGAGAGCCATGGAAGGGACCAATCCGGTGAACAAGAAGCTCGCGGCCGCACTGTCCGGCGGTGCGGTACTGGTACTGGCGCTGTCAGGATGCTCCAGCGACGACGGCAACGCCGAACTGGATGCCTGGGCCAAGCAGGTCTGTGACACGCTGCCCGCACAGGACTCGAAGGTCGACGCCGCCAACGAGGCGATCAGGCAGGCCGCCGCCGACAACAAGGCGCCGGAGACCGTCAAGCAGACCGACTCCAAGGCCTTCCAGGACATGTCCGACGCCTACAAGGCGCTCGCGACCGCCGTCGACAACGCGGGGGCGCCTCCCGGCGTCGAGGACGGCGCGAAGAAGCAGCAGGCCGCCGTCAAGGAGCTCACCGCCCTCTCCGCGTCGTACGCCGCCCTGAAGAAGGAGGTGGACGCGCTCGACACGAAGGACCAGGGGAAGTTCGCCGACGGTCTGCAGGAGATCGCCACCAAGCTCGGCAAGCTCAGCCAGAGCAGCAACACCGCGCTGAAGAACCTGGAGAAGGGCGACGTCAAGGACGCCATGGCCGAGCAGGCCAGCTGCAAGAAGGTCGCCGCCTCCGCGTCGGCGAGTTCGACGCAGGGCTGATCCAGCCGCCCGGCGGTCGAGGGGGACCGCGGCGCATGCCGGGGCGCACCCGGGGCATGCCGCGGGACACAATGGGGGGCGTGAGTAACGCCATCCTCTCGCCCCTGCCCTCCTCCGACCGCCCCGAGGTCGCCGCCCGGCTCCGGGAGGCCCTGCTCGGGGCCGGCTTCACCGCCGACGGACTGCTCGAGCTGCTCGGCGCCCCCGCTTACGCGGCGCTGGCGCGCAGCGAGACCGTGCCCGCGCTCCGGGCGACACGCGGGGACTCGCCGCTGGAACTGCTCGTACGGCTGTTCCTGCTGCAGCAGCCCGTGCCGCACGCGCGCGTGGCGGACGTTCTGCCCGTCGGCGCGTGCGTGGAGAGCGGATGGCTGGTGCGCGTCGGCGGGGACTCGGCAGCCGAAGTGGCCGCGACGGTGGACGTACGACCGTACGGCGGGCTCGGCGGCGAGGACTGGTTCATCGTGTCCGACCTGGGGTGCGCGGTCGGCGGTGCGGGGGGCATCGGCAGCCGCGACGAGAGCGTGGTCCTCGGTGTCGGCGGCGCCTCCACGACCCTCGCGGGCATCACCGTCCGTACCCCCGTCACCTCCGCCCTCGACCTCGGTACGGGCTCCGGAATCCAGGCGCTGCACGCGGCGCAGCACGCCACGCGCGTGACGGCGACCGACATCAACGCGCGCGCCCTGCACATCACCGCGCTCACCCTGGCGCTGTCCGGCGCCCCGGCCGCGGACCTGCGCGCGGGCTCGCTGTTCGAGCCGGTCCGGGATGACGAGACGTACGACCTGATCGTGTCCAACCCGCCGTTCGTGATCTCACCGGGTGCGCGGCTGACGTACCGCGACGGCGGGATGGGCGGGGACGATCTGTGCCGCACGATCGTTCAGCAGGCGGGGGAGCGGCTGAACGAGGGCGGGTTCGCGCAGTTCCTCGCCAACTGGCAGCACGTGGAGGGGGAGGACTGGCAGGACAGGCTCAGGTCGTGGGTGCCGCGCGGGTGCGACGCGTGGATCGTGCAGCGCGAGGTGCAGGACATCACGCAGTACGCCGAGCTGTGGCTCAGGGACGCAGGTGACCACCGGGGCGACCCGGCCGAGTACGAGGCGCGGTACGACGCTTGGCTGGACGAGTTCGAGGCGCGCAAGGTGAGGGCCGTGGGCTTCGGCTGGATCACGCTGCGCAGGACGGACGCCGCGGAGCCCTGCGTCACCGTCGAGGAGTGGCCGCACCCGGTCGAACAGCCGCTCGGCGACACGGTCCGGGCCCACTTCGACCGCCTCGACTACCTGCGGGCGAACGACGACGCGGCGCTGCTCGCAGGGCACTTCAAGCTGGCCGCCGAGGTGATCCAGGAGCAGGTCGGGCTGCCCGGCGCCGAGGACCCCGAGCACGTCGTGCTGCGCCAGCACCGCGGCATGCGCCGGGCCACCAAGGTGGACACGATCGGCGCGGGATTCGCGGGCGTCTGCGACGGTTCGCTGAGCGCCGGCCGCATCCTGGACGCGATCGCCCAATTGATGGGCGAGGATCCGGTGTTGCTGCGCGACCGCACGCCGGCGCAGATCCGGCTTCTGGTGGAGCAGGGGTTCCTCGAGCCGGCCTGAGCCCGCAGGCCGCCGCGCCGTCGAGTCACTCCTGGTACACCCCCGTACCCCTGATGCCCCTGTGTCCGATCTGGCGGGATTGATGGGATTGACGCTGAAAAGGTCTCCTGTCAGTGGTGGGTGCGAAGCTACCTTCGAGGGACGAACTTCGCGCGTTCTCGGGGGAGGCGCGCTGTCTCGGGGGGAGGCGCGATGGCGGGGGAGACGCCGGAACAGGGTGAAGGCAGGGTCATCAACGGCCGTTACCGGCTGCTGCGGACGCTCGGCGCGGGCGGCATGGGCCGCGTGTGGCTCGCGTACGACCAGGAGTTGGCCTGCGAAGTCGCGATGAAGGAGATCGCGCTTCCGGACACGCCGATGGATGCGAGCGAGCCCGCACAGCGCATCGCACGAGCCCGCAGCGAAGCCCGGCACGCGGCGCGGTTGCGCGGCCACCCGCACGTGGCGACGGTGCACGACGTGGTGGTGCACGAGGGGCTGCCCTGGATCGTCATGGAGTACGTGCCGGACGCCGTGGACCTCCAGGCGGTCGTACGACGGTCGGGGCCACTGCCTCCCGCCGAGGTCGCCCGCATCGGGCTCGCCGTCCTCGACGCGCTCACCGCCGGGCACCGCGTCGGCATCCTCCACCGGGACGTCAAACCGGCCAACATCCTTCTGGCGTCGGACGCTTCGGGCGATCCCTACGCGCGCGTGCTGCTCACCGACTACGGCATCGCGCTCCAGCCCGAGTCGCGCGAGCCCCGGCTCACCGCCACCGCCGGCATCCTCGGCACGCCCGGCTACCTCGCCCCGGAGCGCGCACGGGGCGAGCCGCCCACCCCGGCCGCCGACATGTTCTCGCTGGGCGCCACGCTGTACGCCACCGTGGAGGGCCGAGGGCCCTTCGACCGCCAGGGCGAGTACGCGACCTTGACCGCCCTGCTCGGCGAGGAGCCGACACCGCCGGTGCGCGCGGGCGAACTGGCGCCCGTGTTGCAGGGGTTGCTCGTCAAGGACCCCGTGCGCAGATCCTCGCCGGAGGCGGTGGCGCGTGGCCTGGAGCGTGTGGTGCAGGGGGCGGCCGGGACGGCGGTCGGCGGCTCGCCGGGGTGGCGAGCGGCGCCTTCGGCCGGGGCGGGGCAGGGGGCCGCCGGCCCGCCGCAAGGGAGCTTCGGCCCGCCGCCCGAGGGATTCGGGGTGGGGTCGGGCGGGAACGGCGCGAGCACGCCGGGCGGCCACCCCGCGGGAGCGCCCGCCGGCTGGAGCGGCTCCGCAGCACCGGGCACCCCGCAGACGCCGGGCACACCGCCGACCCCCGGGGCCCCACCCACGCCGAACACGCCGCCGACGCCGCACACTCCGGACAGGGCGCCGGGAAGCCCGGGTGCGGGCGGTTCCGGTGTACCCGGAGCCGGTGGTCCCGGAAGCGGGGGTCCGGCCACCCCGGGAGCGGGTGACCCGGGCGGAGGCGGACCGGGCGGTGGTGGACCGTCCGGCGCCGGCCGGAGCGGCGCTGATCCGGCCCTGGGCGGCCTCGGGCCTGCCACGCCCGGCGGGGCGGCCGGGGCGACGCCCGGCTCACCGCCGTACGACGCATGGCCGCCGCCGACGGCGCAGCGTCCCTTCGCCCCCGACAACCCGTACGCGCGGGCGCCCGGATCCCCCTACGGGAGCGGCGGGGCGCAGTCGCCGCCGTATGGCGGAGGTTCCGGCGCGCCGCCGTACGCGGGAGGGTCCACACCGTCACCGTACGCGGGGAGCGGCAGCCCGCCGCCACACGCCGAGAGCAGCAGCCGGCCGCCGTTCGCCGGCGGCAGCAACCCTGCGCCTCCCTACGCGGGAAGCAGCCCTGGGCCGTACGCGGGCAGGGGTGCGCCGTCGGCGTACCCCTCGGCGGCATACGGGAGCGGCGGCTACGGTGGCGGGCCCACTGTTCCCGGCCAGCGCGGCGACGGCCCGCCCCCCGGCGGCAGGAAGCGCGTGGCGATCGTCGCCCTCGTCGTCGGTCTCGTCCTCGTGATCGCGGGCGGTGCCTGGGCGGCCGTGTCACTGACCGGCGACGACGACGGCGGCGGCAAGAACAGCGCCGCCACGAAGAAGTCTCCCCCCGCGAGTCCTTCACCGTCTCCGTCGCCGACCGGACCCGTGTATCCGTACGGCGACCTGGTCGGGCTCACCGAGCCGCTGGAGACGGGGGACTGTGTGAAGGCGGTCTGGTCGGGGGCGCCGTTCAAGTCGGCACCGAACCTCGGGGTGGTGGACTGCGCCGAGGACTGGCCCGACGGCCAGGTCGTGGCGGTCGACACGGCCACCGACTACGCGGACGCCCGGGCACAGGGCGCGAAACGGTGCGAGGACCTGAGCCGGGCCGTCGTCCAGGCACTCCCGGACGCGGGCGGGTACGCCGTCGTGCCGACGAAGGAGGGCTTCACCGCGGCCAACAGCGGTACGGCATGTCTCGTACTCGGCAGCCATGCCGCGATAGGCGGCGAGGTGGGCCGCTTCCGTGACGCGGGCACCGACCTGTGGGTCGGGCAGATGAGCGTCGGCGACTGCTGGGTCTACGAGGAGAAGGAGGACAGCTACGAGGCGCCCCTCACGGATTGCGCCAAACCGCACACGGATCAAGTGATCGGAACCGTTCAGGCTCCGGCCACGATGAGCTACAAGAACGGCACCGACAACGCGACCAAGCTGTGCGCCAACAAGTTCGAGTCGACCTGGGCACCGGGCTCCGAGCGCATCGTGATCGGCTGGGTGAGCGACGAGGACGACTGGAAAGCCGGCTTCAACAAGGTGGTGTGCACGGTGAGCCGCGCCGACAACACGAAGACGGCCGGAAAGATACCCGTGCCCGGCTCGGTCTGAGACCGGCCGGGGCGGGAGCGCAGAGCGGGTGCACAGGGCCGTCGGCCGCGCGTTCACCTCAGGTTCGCCCGGACGTCGCCCGCGCGTGTCAGCCTCCCTGGGCTGGGCACTCGCAGGCGGGAGAAAGAGGGGCGCGGACGGCCATGGAGACGGGACCGGCGATCTTCACGGGAGTGGTGTTCGCCCTGTTCGGAGGCGGGCTGCTGGTGTGGACCGTGGCCCGCGTACGGCACCGCGAACCCGTCGCCCACGGTGTGAGCCCCGTCGCATCGGCGACCGTCGCGACCCTCGCCGCGACGGTCGCCCTGGCCCTCGCCGCGTGGTGCTTCAACAGCCTTTGAGGGACCGGTCGGAGCTCCCCGCCGAACCCCTGGCAGGACCGCCGCGACAGTAACTGAGAGGTCACGCTCCGGATGGGCGGGAAAGGACTGCTGAGCACTCCGGGCGGCAGGAATGGCGGTAGTCGGGTTACCGTTCGAGTGGCCGTTGTGGACTTTTCCCGTTTGACACGGGGGCGGGATGTACCGTCACACTCCGCAGCGTGACCTAACTGACCCCGGGACGTAGGCCTGGGGAGGCCCCAGCGTCGACCGGAGAGAAGAGCGAAGTTGTCCCCGACCAGCGAGACCGCACACGGCGGCCGCCGACTCGTCATCGTCGAGTCGCCTGCCAAGGCGAAGACGATCAAGGGCTATCTCGGCCCCGGCTACACCGTCGAGGCGAGCGTCGGGCACATCCGCGACCTTCCCAACGGCGCCGCGGAGGTGCCCGAGAAGTACACCGGCGAGGTCCGCCGCCTCGGCGTGGACGTCGAACACGACTTCGAGCCGATCTATGTCGTCAACGCCGACAAGAGGGCCCAGGTCAAGAAGCTCAAGGACCTGCTGAAGGACTCCGACGAGCTCTTCCTCGCCACCGATGAGGACCGCGAGGGCGAGGCCATCGCGTGGCACCTCCTGGAGGTCCTGAAGCCGAAGGTGCCCGTCAAGCGGATGGTGTTCCACGAGATCACCAAGGACGCGATCCGTGAGGCCGTCGCCAACCCGCGCGATCTCAACCAGCGCATGGTCGACGCCCAGGAGACCCGCCGCATCCTCGACCGCCTCTACGGCTACGAGGTCTCGCCGGTCCTGTGGAAGAAGGTCATGCCGCGTCTGTCGGCAGGCCGTGTCCAGTCGGTCGCCACACGCCTCGTCGTGGAGCGGGAACGCGAGCGCATCGCGTTTCGTTCTGCCGAGTACTGGGACCTGACGGGCACCTTCGCGACCGGCCGCGCGGGGGACTCGTCGGACCCGTCGTCGCTGGTCGCCCGCCTGCAGACCGTCGACGGCAGGCGGGTCGCGCAGGGCCGTGACTTCGACTCCCTGGGACAACTCAAGAGCGCGAACATCCTCCACCTCGACGAGGCGAACGCCCGCGCCCTGGCCGCCGCACTCCAGGACACGCGGTTCTCCGTCCGCTCCGTCGAGTCCAAGCCGTACCGCCGCTCGCCGTACGCCCCGTTCCGTACGACGACGCTGCAGCAGGAGGCCAGCCGCAAGCTCGGCTTCGGCGCGAAGGCCACCATGCAGGTCGCGCAGAAGCTGTACGAGAACGGCTACATCACCTACATGCGTACGGACTCCACGACGCTGAGCGACACCGCCGTGGCCGCCGCCCGCGCCCAGGTCACGCAGCTGTACGGCGCCGACTACCTGCCGCCCCAGCCGCGCACCTACGCCGGGAAGGTCAAGAACGCGCAGGAGGCGCACGAGGCGATCCGCCCCTCAGGTGACCGCTTCCGCACCCCTGCCGAGACCGGTCTGACCGGCGACCAGTTCAAGCTCTACGAGCTGATCTGGAAGCGGACGGTCGCCTCCCAGATGAAGGACGCGACCGGCAACAGCGTGACGGTAAAGATCGGTGGCACCGCCACCGACGGCCGGGACGTCGAGTTCAGCGCGTCGGGCAAGACGATCACCTTCCACGGCTTCCTGAAGGCGTACGTCGAGGGCGCGGACGACCCGAACGCCGAGCTGGACGACCGCGAGCGCCGGCTGCCGCAGGTGAACGAGGGCGACGCCCTCACGGCCGAGGAGATCACGGTCGACGGGCACGCCACCAAGCCCCCGGCCCGCTACACCGAGGCCTCCCTGGTCAAGGAGCTCGAGGAGCGCGAGATCGGCCGCCCCTCGACGTACGCGTCGATCATCGGCACGATCCTCGACCGCGGCTATGTGTTCAAGAAGGGCACGGCGCTCGTCCCGTCCTTCCTGTCCTTCGCCGTGGTCAACCTCCTGGAGAAGCACTTCGGGCGGCTCGTCGACTACGACTTCACCGCCAAGATGGAGGACGACCTCGACCGCATCGCGCGCGGCGAGGCGCAGGCCGTGCCGTGGCTGAAGCGCTTCTACTTCGGTGAGGGCACCGCCAACGGCACCGCGGCCGACGCCGGCAACGGCGACGGGGACCACCTCGGCGGCCTCAAGGAGCTGGTGACCGACCTGGGCGCGATCGACGCGCGCGAGGTGTCGTCGTTCCCCGTCGGCAACGACATCGTGCTGCGGGTCGGCCGCTTCGGCCCCTACGTCGAGCGCGGCGAGAAGGGCACCGAGCAGTACCAGTCCAAGGATGTTCCGGCGGACCTGGCGCCCGACGAGCTGACGGTCGAGCTGGCCGAGGAACTGCTGGCCAAGCCGAGCGGTGAGCGCGTGCTCGGGACCGACCCGGAGCCGCCGCACCACCCCATCGTGGCCAAGGACGGCCGCTACGGCCCGTACGTCACCGAGGTGCTCCCCGAGGGCACCCCGAAGACGGGCAAGAACGCCGTCAAGCCGCGTACGGCCTCGCTGTTCAACTCGATGTCGCTGGACACGGTGACGCTCGAGGACGCGCTGCAGCTGATGTCGCTGCCGCGTGTCGTCGGTACGGACGCGGACGGCGCGGAGATCACCGCGCAGAACGGCCGCTACGGGCCCTATCTGAAGAAGGGCACGGACTCGCGTTCCCTGCAGTCCGAGGAGCAGCTCTTCACGATCACGCTGGAGGAGGCGCAGGCGATCTACGCCCAGCCGAAGCAGCGTGGCCGCGCGGCCGCCAAGCCGCCGCTGAAGGAACTGGGCGAGGACCCGGTCAGCGGGAAGCCGGTCGTCGTCAAGGACGGCCGCTTCGGCCCGTATGTCACCGACGGCGAGACCAACGCGACCCTGCGCTCCGGCGACAGCGTCGAGACGATCACCCCGGAGCGCGGCTTCGAGCTGCTCGCCGAGAAGCGTGCGAAGGGGCCCGCCAAGAAGACGGCGAAGAAGGCGCCCGCGAAGAAGGCGGCCCCGGCCAAGAAGGCCACCGCCGCCAAGAAGACGGCGGCGAAGAAGACGACGACGGCTGTGAAGAAGACGACCACGGCGAAGAAGACGGCCGCGAAGAAGGCGACGGCTTCGAAGTCGGCGGAGGACTGAGTTCCGCGGCGGTTTCCAGCCGCCCGGTTCTTCACGTCCGGTTCGCGAAACGAACGCCCCGGCAACACTTTGGTGTCGGGGCGTGCGCACGTTCGGACGGGCCCCGCGGGCTGTCGGTGCCGCCCGATAGGCTGCAGGCATGACGCGAGCCGAGCAGCCAACGGCCCACAACCCGGCCCCTGACGACGCCCTGGTGGCGGACTCCCGTGAGCGCGCCGTCCGCGCGCTGCTGCGCCAGCCGCAGCTCAAACGGCTGTGGAGCGCCCAGCTCGTGGGCGGTGTCGGAGACACGCTGGCCCTTCTGGTGCTGGTCGTCCTCGCCCTCCAGGCGGCCATCGCCGAGGGCTCGTTCGGCGGTGGCTACCGGGGTGTGGCGTTCGCAGTGGCGAGCGTCTTCGGGGCGCGCATCCTGGCCACTCTCCTCTTCGGAGCCGTCCTCCTCGGTCCGCTCACCTCGCTCACCTCCCAGGACGGGCCGCTCGACCGCCGCTGGACCATGGTCGGCGCGGACGCCTTGCGCGCCGCCCTGCTGATCGTCGCGCCGCTGTGGATCGACTGGACGCCGGACGACGCACTGGCCGTCGTCCTGGTCACCGCCTTCGTGACCGGTGTCGCCGAGCGCTTCTGGTCGGTGTGCCGCGAGAGCGCGGCCCCCGCGCTGCTGCCGGCCCCGCCCCCGGAGGGCGCGACGGTACGACCGCTGCCGGACCACATGGACGCCCTGCGCCGCCTGTCGCTGCGTACGGGCTTCGCGGCGATCCCGCTCGCGGCGGCCGCCCTCGTCGCGGCATCGCTGCTCAACAACCTGCTGGGCGTCGGCATCGACTGGTTCGCCCAGCACCAGGCGGCACTCGCCTCGTACATCGGGGCCGGGCTGTTCGCCGCGTCCCTGTCCGTGCTGACCTTCGTGGAACTGCCCGACACGCGCACCCCGCGCGCGCGGTCGCCGCTCGAGGGGCTGCGCCGGCCCAAGACCGGCACGGGCGTCGACAAGGGCCGTACGGGCGCGATCCCGCTGCTGGTGCTCGCCTGCGCGGCCGTCGCCGGAGCGGTCGCCGCGGCCGTCGCCGTGGCGGTGCTGCACGCCAAGGACCTGGGCGGCGGACCCGTGCTGTACGGGCTGCTGGTGTTCGCCCTGACCGGCGGTGTCGTGGCCGGCATCCGTACGGCGCCCTCGATTCTGCCCGCCCTGTCGCGGCGCCGGCTGCTCGCGCTGGCGATCGCCCTGGCCGGCATCGCGCTGCTGGCCGCCGGGCTGGTCCCGGACGTCACCACCGTGCTGCTGATCGTCGCGCTGGCCGGTGTCGCCGCGGGCGTCGCCGCCAACACGGGCCACACGCTGCTCGACCAGGAGGCCGAGGACTACCGGCGGCCGCGAACGACCGAGCACCTGCACGCGGTCGTACGGGTCTTCGTGGCCCTGGGCGCGCTGCTCGCGCCCGTGGTGGCGGCGGGCATCGGGCCGCACCGGCTGGAGAACGGCAAGTTCGTGTTCGCGCACGGCGGGGCGGCGTTCACGCTGATGCTGGTCGGCGCGCTGCTGCTGCCGGTGGCCGCGCTGGTGCTGGCCAAGGTCGACGACCGCTCCGGTGTGCCGCTGCGACAGGACCTGCGGGACGCGGTGCTCGGCGGCGACGACCCGGCGACCGTGCCCGCCGCCTCCGGCTTCTTCATCGCACTGGAGGGCGGCGACGGGGCGGGGAAGTCCACGCAGGCCGAGGCGCTCGCCGAGTGGATAAGGGCCAAGGGCCACGAGGTCGTGCTCACGCGCGAGCCGGGAGCCACCCCCGTGGGCAAGCGGCTGCGGTCGATCCTGCTGGACGTGTCGTCGGCGGGACTCTCGCACCGCGCGGAGGCGCTGCTGTACGCGGCGGACCGCGCGGAGCACGTCGACACGGTGGTGCGCCCGGCTCTGGAGCGGGGCGCGGTGGTGATCTCCGACCGGTACATCGACTCGTCCGTGGCCTACCAGGGAGCGGGTCGTGACCTGTCGCCGACGGAGATCGCCCGTATCAACCGCTGGGCGACGAACGGGCTCGTGCCTCATCTGACGGTGCTGCTGGACGTCTCGCCGGAGATCGCCCGTGAACGGTTCACGGAGGCGCCGGACCGCCTGGAGTCGGAGCCCGCCGAGTTCCACGCGCGTGTGCGGTCCGGTTTCCTGACGCTGGCCTCCGCCGATCCGGGCCGGTACCTGGTCGTCGACGCCGGGCAGGAGCCCGAGGCCGTGACGACCGTGATCCGCCACCGGCTCGACCAGACGCTGCCGCTGTCCGAGGCCGAGGTGAAGGCCCAGGAGGAGGCACGCAAGAAGGCCGAGGAAGAGGCGCGGAAGAAGGCCGAGGAGGAGGCCAGGCGCAAGGCCGAGGAGGAGCGCCTGGAGCGGGAGCGCCAGGAGCAGCTCGCGCGGCTGCGAGCCGAGGAGGAGGAGCGCAAGCGGCGCGAGCTGGAGGAGGCGCAGCGGCGCGAGGCCGAACGGCAGGCGGAGGAGGCCCGGCAGCGGGCCGAGGAGGCGCGCAGGCGTGCCGAGGAGGAGCGGCAGCGGCTCCTCGCGGAGGAGAAGGCCCGGGCCGAGGAGGAAGCCCGCCGCAAGGCCGAGGAGGAGCGGCGGCGCAAGCAGGCCGAGGACGAGGCCCGGCTGCGTGCCGAGGCCGATGCGCGGCGCCTGGAGAAGCAGCGGAAGGCCGAGGAGGCGCTCCTGCGGGCCGAGGAGGCGCGCCGGGCGGCGGAGCAGGCGGCTGCCGCCGCGGAGGCCGGGCCGAGGCAGCCCGCGGCGCCTGCGGCTCCCGCGGTCCCGTCGGACGCGGCGACCGTGCCGACGCCGGTGGTGACGCCGACGAACGCGTCGGGCGGGCCGGTGGAGGAGACGGCGGTGCTGCCGCCGGTGCGGGACGGGAAGGGTGCCGGTGAGCGGGCCTTTGCCGGACCCGACTCCGAGGTGACGGCGGAGCTGCCGCAACCGCCGGGGGCGGCCGACGAGACGGCGGTGCTGCCGCCGGTTCCGCCGGGCGCGGCCGACGAGACGGCGGTGCTGCCGCCGGTGCCGCCGGGGGCGGCCGACGAGACGGCGGTGCTGCCGCCGGTTCCGCCGGGCGCGGCCGACGAGACCGCGGTGCTGCCGCCCGTACGTGGTGACGACCCTGCGAATCGGGTGCCGCCCGGGTTCTTCCGGGACGAGCGGGCGGGGGCCGGGCCGGATGGTTCCGAGGACCGTACGCGGGAGATGCCGCAGGTCGACGAGGCGGGGGAGCCGCGTCGGCGGGAGCGCTCGGACTGGGCCGAGGAGACGCCGCTGGACGATCTGCCGACGCTGGCGGACGAACTGCTCGGGCCCCACCGGGACGACGAGGAAGCCGACGACAAGCGGGGGCGCCGCAGGGGTCGGGGGCTCTGACGCCGGTCGGCCTCGGGCTTTCCCACTGCCGGAGGCACCGCGCTCTCGGCGGGCACCCGCTGTCAGTGGGCACCCGCACAATGGATCCCGCAACGCGAGACGTGACGAAGGGGCGGGGTGAGGGATGACCGTCTGGGACGACCTGGTCGGGCAGGAGAAGGTGAGCGAGCAGCTCGATGCCGCTGCTCGGGACGCCGACGCCCTCGTCACCGCCGCCGCGGCCGACGCCCCGCCGCCCGAAGGGTCGAAGATGACCCATGCGTGGCTGTTCACGGGACCGCCCGGCGCGGGGCGCACGCAGGCGGCGCGGGCCTTCGCCGCCGCCCTGCAGTGCGTGAGCCCCGACCGCGCACTCGGTGGCACTCCCGGGTGCGGCTTCTGCGACGGATGCCATACGGCGCTCGTCGGCACGCACGCCGACGTCACCACGGTCGCCGCCGTAGGCACACAGATCCTCGCCGAGGACATGCGGGACACGGTCCGCAAGTCGTTCACCTCACCGGCGAACGGCCGCTGGCAGGTCATCCTCGTCGAGGACGCCGAGCGGCTGAACGAGAAGTCCGCCAACGCCGTCCTGAAGGCCGTCGAGGAGCCCGCCCCCCGCACCGTCTGGCTGCTGTGCGCGCCCTCGCTGGAGGACGTCCTGCCCACCATCCGCTCCCGTTGCCGCCACCTGAATCTGCGCACCCCCTCCGTCGCCGCCGTCGCCGACATGCTCGTCCGCCGGGAAGGCATCGAACCCGACGTCGCCGCGGCCGCCGCGCGTGCCACGCAGGGCCACGTCGACCGCGCC
Source organism: Streptomyces sp. HUAS ZL42 (assembly GCF_040782645.1). GTDB lineage: Bacteria > Actinomycetota > Actinomycetes > Streptomycetales > Streptomycetaceae > Streptomyces. The sequence goes on along the minus strand of NZ_CP160403.1, from coordinate 4,497,588 downwards.
CGGCGCCTCGCCACCGACCCGGCGGCCCGGGAGCGCCGTGCCGCCGTCCTCAAACTGCCCCTACGTGTCGACGACGTCGGCGGCTGCCTCAAGGCGGCGCAGGAACTCGTGGACGCGGCCACGGAGGACGCCAGGCAGCTCGCCGAGGAGATGGACGCCAAGGAGACCGAGGAGCTGAAGGCCGCGCTGGGCGCGGCCCAGGGCGGCCGGATGCCGCGCGGCACGGCAGGCGTGATCAAGGATCTGGAGGACAAGCAGAAGCGCCGCAGAACGCGCACCCAGCGCGACAGCCTCGACCTCGCCCTCACCGACCTCACCGCCTTCTACCGCGACGTCCTGGCCCTCCAGCTCGGCTCCCGTGTCGCGATCGCCAACGCGGACGCCGAGGACGCCCTGGAGCGGATCGCTCGCGGCACCCCACCGGAGTCCACCCTCCGACGCATCGAGGCCATCGCGGCCTGCCGCGAGGCCCTCGACCGCAATGTGGCGCCGCTGCTCGCGGTGGAGGCGATGACGATGGCACTGAGAGCGGGCTGACCTGCTGACCTGCCGGCTTGACGACTCAGGTTGACGACGTAACTCGTCCGTGGCACATCGAGCACGCACAGCATCCATGTCGTCGCGCAGAGTTACGCTCGCAAGATGTACATCAGGCGCACTCTCCGCAGGTCCCGTACCGGCGTGACCCTCCTCTCCGCTGCCGTACTGCTCGTCTCCGCCTGTTCCTCCGGGAGCTCCAAGGGTTCCGCGAGTTCGCAGGCGGAGGCGGCTCTGGCGGCGCTCCCGAGCGCCACGCCGTCCGCCCTCGCGCCGTACTACGGGCAGAAGCCGGCCTGGCGCACCTGCGGCGTCCCCGGCTTCGAGTGCGCCACGGTCAAGGCGCCGCTGGACTACGACAGGCCCGGCGCCGGTGACGTCCGGCTCGCCGTCGCCCGCAAGAAGGCCACGGGCCGGGGCAAACCCCTGGGCTCACTGCTCGTCAACCCGGGCGGGCCGGGCGGCTCGGCGGTGGCGTACCTGCAGATGTACGCCGGCATCGGCTACCCGGCCGAGGTCCGGGCCCGCTACGACATGGTCGCCGTCGACCCGAGGGGCGTGGCCCGCAGCGAGCCCGTGGAATGCCTCGACGGGCCGCACATGGACACGTACACGCAGACCGACATGACGCCCGACGACCAGAAGGAGATCGACGGGCTCGTCGGCGCGTACAGGAAGTTCGCGGAGGGCTGCGGGGCGGACTCTCCCGGCCTGCTGCGCCACGTCTCCACCGTCGAGGCGGCTCGGGACATGGACATCGTGCGGGCGGCGCTGGGAGACCGGAAACTGACGTATGTGGGGGCGTCGTACGGGACGTACCTCGGGGCTACGTATGCGGGCCTCTTCCCGGACCGGGTGGGTCGGCTCGTCCTGGACGGCGCGATGGACCCCTCGCTGCCCGCGCGCCGGATGAACCTCGACCAGACGAAGGGCTTCGAGACCGCGTTCCAGTCGTTCGCGAAGGACTGCGTGCGGCAGCGCGACTGCCCGCTCGGCGGGCCGGGCACGACACCGGCCCAGGTCGGCAGGAACCTGAAGGCCTTCTTCCGGAAACTCGACGCGCACCCCATCCCCGCCGGCGACGTGGACGGCCGCAAGCTCGGCGAGTCCCTCGCGACCACGGGCGTGATCGCGGCGATGTACGACGAGAGTTCCTGGGAACAGCTGCGCGAGGCGCTGACCTCGGCGATGAAGGAGAACGACGGCGCGGGCCTGCTCGTCCTGTCCGACAGCTACTACGAGCGTGACGGCGACGGCCGTTACACGAACCTCATGTTCGCCAACGCGGCCGTCAACTGCCTGGACCTCCCGGCGGCCTTCGCCTCCCCGCACCAGGTGGAGGAAGCCCTCCCGGCCTTCGAGAAGGCGTCCCCGGTCTTCGGCGAGGGCCTCGCCTGGGCCTCCCTGAACTGCGCGTACTGGCCTGTGAAGCCCACGGGCGAGCCCCGCCGCATCGTGGCGGAGGGCGCGGCCCCGATCGTCGTGGTCGGCACCACACGCGACCCCGCGACTCCCTACACCTGGGCCCAGTCCCTCTCCCGCCAGCTCTCCTCCGCCCGCCTCCTCACCTACGACGGCGACGGCCACACCGCCTACGGCCGCGGCAGCGACTGCATCGACTCGACGATCGACGCGTACCTGGTCCGCGGCACCCCACCGAAGAACGGAAAGCGCTGCTCACAGCCTTGATCGCGATGCGGGGCCGGGGTGCTCCGGGGGTTGGCACGGAGCACCCCGGAAACTGTGTAGACTTACCGACGTTGCTGATCGCACCATAGTGCGGACAGCGCGCCGCCTTAGCTCAGATGGCCAGAGCAACGCACTCGTAATGCGTAGGTCTCGGGTTCGAATCCCGAAGGCGGCTCTATGGCGAACCCCAGGTCAGGCTTCTGACCTGGGGTTTTTTGTTTCGGGTGACCTTGGAGTATCGGCAAATCGGGCACTGTCTGTCTGTGCATCGTAATGCGTAGGTCAGAGGTTTGGTCTCTGTGGCGAGATTGACGGCCTAACGCTCTGAACTGCTCTTTTTACTTGTTCGTATGGGATGGATCATGCTTGCGCGAAGGGGCTCGGTGGACAACCGGTGGACAGCCGTGCGTGACACTCCATCAGGGGACTCTTGCTGCCCCTGGGTCATGGGTGAAATCCACCGGTCTCCGACGGGACGACAGGCGTCGTCGGGACTGTCCGGTCCGGACAGATCAAACGTCCGGTTCGGTTGGCAGTGATTGGCCGTGAGTGCACGCAGTGACCGATCGGGGCAAGGGCAGCGAAGGAGCGGCTGCGTCGGTGCATGCGGGAGTGTCGTCCCATTCAGAGAGAGATCAGCTCTTCAGTTTCGGTGCTCTCGACTCCCTGGCTCCCAGGCGCGCGCGGCCCGTTATCGTGCCGGGCGACGAGCGGCAAACGGGCATTAGCACGGCATACTGCAGCCCCCGGCTCTCCTTGTCGAACAGGAGGCCGTCGTCGTCCGACCACAACCAATGTTGGCTTCCGAAGGTCGGGCAGCTGCCGCTCGAATCCCGACCGGTCAGTGAAGTCCCCGACGATCACCTTGGAGATGTCGAGAGCGAGGCGTGGGGTGACGGGCAGCGGAGTGTCCGTCACCTGGACGCTCAGGTCTTCAGCAGTAGGTTCACATGCGCGTACCCTCACCGGATCCGGACGGCGTCGTGTCGTCCGTCGTCCGCGTCGTTGCCATGGGCGGGGCAGGCCGGTGGTTCACGGCTTCTGCCCGGTTGGCCGGTCGGCGTAGTCCTCGACCAGGTTGCTGACGAGCGCGAGCAGAGCGTCGGCTCGGTGCCGGTCCTCGCGCTGGTTGCGCAGGGCCTCGTCGAGCGCCCGGAGGCGGGCCAGGGTGGCCGGGTTCCGGTTCCTCACCTCGTAGAGCAGCGGTGTGGTGATCAGGTCCAGGCATTCGGTGAGCAGCCGACGGGTGGCGGGGGAGGGCGGGTTGGGGTCGGGGGCGGCGAACCCCGTGGTCAGGTACCGGGCCGGGTCGTTCAGGCTCCAGCCGACGACGGTGCCGTGCTGAACGAGGAGCGCCAGGTCGGGGGCGATGCCGATGCGGGCCTCCAGCGGCTCGTCCAGGACGTCGAGGTCGCGCAGGCAGGTCAGCACGGCGTCCCCGGGGACGCGGCAGAGTTCTGTGGTCGCCTCCAGGCGGAAGTCTCGGGCCTCGTCCGCGCGAAGCCCGCCCGGGCGTACCGCCGGCGGGACGGGAACGCGGGCACAGTCTTCGGCGGGAGCGGACTCATAGGGCAATCGGAACCCGGCGCCAATCAGTTCCCGGCTGTCCGGGTCGAACCGGAGCTCGTCGGGATCGTCCCACAGCCATTCCTGGCTGCCGAAAGTATCCACGAGGAACCGCTGCCATTCCTCCACGTCCGCGTACTCCGCAATGCGCACAGATTGGCCCGGGAAGTCGAATCGCGGGGTGATGGGCAGTGGATCGCCCGTCACCGTCGCATTCCAGTCGCCGTCGAGGGTGAGTCTCATGGTGAATGCCGCCTCATCGAATCTGCACTCCGGGAGCCATGTAGCCGTTCTTGGCTGGAATCCTGCCCTCCACCACGTCCGCGTGGGTAATCGGCCCACCGGGATCGGTGGGGAGGCCGCCAAGCGCCCTCACGCCGGAGTCGCCCCTGATGCCGGACGGTCCGTAAGCCGTGATGACATTGCCTGCCCCGCCGGATTCCCGGAGGCCGAGGAACTGGGCAGCATGTTCCAGTTCTTCACCGACGCGGCCGAAACGTTCGTCGGCAATCGCGATCGCGACCTGATCCAGACGATCAACCTGCGACTTCGATCGCTCGAGGACTGGCTGATCGAGCATGGGGAGCAACGGAAGTCCCCCTTTGACCGGTGGACCATGGCTGATGGAATGCTCGGCGCCGCCTCGGGCCGGTTGCCGTACTCGTGGTGCGGGGGGACGCCACGCGGCTGACGGCCGGGGCGGACGCCGTCGTCATGAACATCGGCCGCCAACGGACGGGGTCCGCGCTACGGCCCGCAGCCACCGCACGATCTTCGGGAGTCCACACAACCCCCGTCGATCACGCGGTGGCCGCTCCGTTCCTGCCCGGCCCGGCGCAAGATCGCGAAGTCGGACCGGAGTATCAGCAGGCGGAGTTCGACTGAGTCAACAGCCCGAGTCGCCAGGGCAGGCTGTTGTAGTCGGTGCTGGAGTCGGGGTCTCTGCCTTGGTAGAGGTACTGCATCCCGCAGGGGCTGATGGTCAGGGTCTGGTCGTACCCGGCACGGATCATCTCCCCGTGGCTGATGTCCTTGGTCCACGCGCCCGCGGGGAAGGTGACGTTGCTGGCCCCGGCGAACGGGTTGCTCTCACTGGCCGCCAGCGCGGTCCACGAGCCGTCGAGGCTGCCCGACGTCCAGGATCGGAAGTAGCGTCGGCCGTCCGATCCGATCGCCTCCACGAGCAGCAGGTACTGGTTCTTGCCCTGGACCTTGTAGATGTTGCCGGCCTCGAAGAGGTTGTTGCGGTTGGCGTCCTGCGCGGCGATGACGGTGTTGGTCATCCCGTTGGGGAACTGCGACAGCGTGGTCTGCGACCGGTACAGCTGTCCGTTGTCGTCGGAGGAGAACAGGTAGCAGTTCGCCGAATCGCAGATCACCCACATGTCCACCCAGTACCCGTTGCCGATGTTCTGCGAAATGATCGTCGGCATGGAGGAGTAGAAGCCCTTCGGGGCGCTCCACCCGTTCGGGTTGCTGATATCCGCATTGGTCGAGTAGGACGCGTTGTCGCCGGTCTGGTACACCAGGTACCACAGCTTCTGTGGTGCGAAGTAGAACACCTGCGGCGCGGCCCGGTACCCCTTGCCGATCGGCGATTGGTCCAGGTAGTGCTGGGTGGCTGAACCCGCCTGCGACCAGTCGGTGAAGCTCAGGTACACCATGCTGTACCCGGACGAGTCGGCCACGCTGGCGAACACGTGGTACTTGCCGCCGTAGTACACCACCGACGGGTCCTTGATCCCGGCGATGTTGTGGCTCGCATCCGACTTCGGTGCGATCAGCGCCCCGCTGGAACTCCATTGGAACGTCGACGGCAGGGAACCGGTGGCGGACGGGGAGGGGGACGTGGTGGTCCCCTCGGCCGTTGGGCGGAGTCGGCGGGTCTTTGCGCGCGGTTGATCAGTCGACGGTGAACTGGTGGACGGGCCTGCGGACGGGCCTGCGGACGGGCCTGCTGACGGGCCGGCGGACGAGCCTGTGCCGGCGCCCAGGGCGCTGATCACGGCGTCGTAGGCCGGCTTCGGGTTGCCGCCGCTGTCGAACAGCAGCGGGGTCTCCGCGCTCCGCCACGAGTCGCTGTCGCGGATGCCCCACACAGTGATGCCGGTGCACCGCGACACGTTCAGGCATGCCTTGACGGTGTCGGCGTACGCGGTCGGCGGGGCGGTGGCGATGTCCAGCTCGGTGATCTGCACGTCCACGCCCAGCGCCGCGAAGTTCGCCAGCGTGGTGCCGAAGCCGGCCGGCGGCCCGCTCGTGCCGAAGTGGCTCTGGAGCCCGACACAGTCGATGGGTACACCACGGGACTTGAAGTCGCGGACCATCGCGTACACGCCCTGAGTCTTGGCGTCGGTCCAGTTCTCGATGTTGTAGTCGTTGTAGCACAGCTTTGCCGCCGGGTCGGCCGCCCGGGCGGTGCGGAACGCCTCCTCGATGAACCCGTCGCCCAGCACCTTCTGGAACACCGAGCTGCGGAGCTGGGTGGATCCGTCGGCGAACGCCTCGTTGACCACGTCCCAAGAGTGGATCTTGCCCTTGAAATGGGTCATCTCGGTGGTGATGTGGTTGTTCATCACGCTGCGCAGCGTGGCAGCGTCGCTGATGCCGCTGACCCAGGTGGGCAACTGGGAGTGCCAGACAAGAGTGTGCCCGCGTAGCTGCTGCCCGTGGGAGGTCGCGTGGCTGACGATCTGGTCGGCCGGACCGAAGTTGAACGATCCCCGGGAGGGTTCCGTGGCGTCCCACTTCATCTCGTTCTCCGGGGTGATCATGTTGAATTCCCGGTCCAGGATCGTGGCGTACGTCGAGTCACCGAGCCTTCCGGCGGCCACGGCGGTGCCGAAGTACCTGCCAGAGGGGGAGGCCTGCGTACCCAGGGTGGCGGCTCCGGCGGAGCTGGGCAGTAGCGTCACGGCACCGGCCACCGCCGCCGCGGCCGACAGTCCTATCGCCACTGCCCGTCGACGCGGGCCGAGCCGGTGCAGGCCCTTCATGATTCTCCTCGATGGTCGCGGGTCACCCTGGGTGCCGTGATCGTGCGCGCATCGGCCGGTACGGCCTGATCCGTCCCGGGTTGGGTGCGGTGCAGGACGTGGGGGCGTTCCTGCGTACCGGTCGCCCACGTTTCGTAGGTGTGTCGGGTCATTGGAGCGGCTTTCTTCGGGGGATCTGGGATACGTCAACGGGGAAAGTCGGGGGCCTGCCACGCCGGCACGCCATGGTGAGCGGCGGGAAAGGCGTCCCATGAAGTGGAGGCCTCTGAACTCGCGGCCTCATAACAAAAAAGTCGCGCCGTTCGGACGATTGCTCAGTGATGCATCTCGCAGGCAGAAAGCGTTACGCCAAGCCCCGCAGTCTGGTCGTCCACGGGGAAAGGGCATGCCAGCCGTCAGGTCGGCCTCGGCGAGGCAGACCTGAATGAATGCGGATCGAAGCTGGATTCGGCGCCGCGCTCGGCTCACTGCCGGGTTGAGAACGGCGTGGCGCAGGACCGTCAGCTGTCACTGCGCGACTCGGTCCGCAACGTTCAAGGAGCGGTTCTCAAGCCCGGGCCCTGCGTACGATGAAGGAAGCCTGGCCGGCGAAGGCCCTCGTACCGTCGAAGCCATCCAGCCAGATGCCACCGTCGCGGTGGCGGATGACAGATCCGGGATAGTTGTGCGCATGCAGGGTCACGGACCCGGCGACCACCCCTGGGCTCGGACAGAACGTGGCGTCTTCCCGGAACAGTTCGCTGCCGTCGTTGGTGCTCAGCTGCAGCCGCAGGTCACGATGGCGCAGATAGCGGCCGTCGGCGGCACGGAAGGTGACGCACCGTTTCTCGGCCAGCCCCCGGACGACCATGAAGGTGGCCCGCTCGCGGGTCTGCGCGCTCTGGGACGCGGAGACCCGGCCGAGCGTCGCGAAGTCGCCGGCATACGTGACGTACAGGGCGGGCTCGTCCACGGACCACAGTGACTGTGCGCCCAGCGGAACAGCGCCCGCGACGGCGGACGGACTTACCGGTGACGGTCCGGCCCACGTGGTGCGCGACGGGGTCGGCGTGGGTTCGCCGACCGTGGGAGCGGCGACGGCGCCGGGCGTCCGATGTGCCGGCTCGGGCCAGGCCGTGTAGGTGGCGGTCCCGGCGATGACCACCGCGCCGGTGGCGAGCCCCACCAGCGGATGAGCGGTCAGCACGGAGAGTTTGCCGATCAGCGAGCTGTGCAGACTGCCGGCACCCGTCGCCTTGGCGACGGCGACGGGTGCCGCGGCCAGTCCGGCGGCGCTCGCGCTCGCGGCCGTACCCGACAGCAGGCCCTTGGCGGCCAGTGCGGCGATGAGCCCGGCCGGGACGGTCAGCGGCGCGAGGCTGAGGAGCAGTCGTTCGGCCGGAACCCGTTCTGTCGTCATCGCCGTGCAGCCCGGGCAGTCGCGGGTGTGCCGCGCGATCCGCTTGCGCCACACCGATGTACGGAGGCCGTCCCAGCCGACGACGGTCTCGTCCAACTGCGGACAGCGCGGGTCGGCCTCCAGCGCGGCGACGATCGTCCGGCTCAGTTCCAACTGCTCGCGCATGCGTTGCAGGCGCACTCCGACGTGGGCGACCGTGAGCCCCGTTGCGGCGGCGATGTCGTCACGGCTCAGCGAGCCGGCGCATTCCTGCCACCACAGCGACAGCAGCACCCGATGGTCGGGGTCGAGCCACCGGCCGGCTTCGGCAACCTGACGGCGCTCGTCCGAGACGTGCAGACGCAGGATCGTCATGTCCTCGTGTGCGGCGGCATCCGGTATCCGGTGTGCCTCGTCGAGGACCGTGGTGCGGTCGGCGAAGGTGCGTTGCCGTTGCCAGTGGGTATTGATCTGGCGGAGCGTGATCGACACCAGCCAGGACCGGAAGCTCTCCGGGGCACGCAGGGCAGGCAGGTCGCGCACCACGCGCAGCAGCGTTTCCTGGACGACGTCGTCGACGTCGGCATGTCCACTCAACGATCGCCCGACGATGTTGTAGAGCAACGGCAGGTACGAGGCGATCAGCTCCTCGCGCGCCCGGTCGTCACCGGCCTGCGCCGCGACGACCAGCCCAGCGTGGTCCGCATCCATGAGCCTCATTCCCACCTCCCTCAGGGGGAGCGACCCGCCGAGTACGGCGCACCCTAGCGGCGGCAAACGTACCCGGCCAGAGCCTGTGTCCTCGGTCACTGGACCGGCCTGCGCCGACTTGGAGGGCCGGTACCGCCCTCTGTGGGCTTGTCGGCGGTGTTCCATGGCCGCCTCCCACAGATAATCCGATCTGCGTGAGCGATGCGTGAGCGGCCGGCGTGGCACGGGCCATCCCGGGCTGGACGCGGAAACCTGCCGCACGGTGCTGATCTGCGAAAGATCAGCACCGTGCGGCACGCGCCGACACCACTCAGCACGGCCCCGGCAGTCCTCGTAATGCGTAGGTCTCGGGTACCGGTGCTGGGAGACGACGGTCAGGTGGGGCTGGCGCGGCACCACGCCCCCAGATCCTCCGGCGCTTCCGACGGCCGTACGACGGAGCTGCTGCGTGCACGAGCGGTGGCTGACCCGGCCCCGGTGAAGAGTCTTCCGGCGGTGCCGCGCAAGCCGACCCACGGCGACGAACCCGTCCCCGTGACGGGAATCGCGGTTCTCGGCGGTGCCGGGAAGAAGATGGCGAGGGCCAGTTCGACGAGGCTTACCCCGGCGGTCCAGCCCAGGACCCGCAGGGATCCACGCAGAGCCAGGCTGTACAGGGTGTTCTCATCGGTCGGCGCTGCCGGGCGAGACGACCCATTCGGTGGGTTGGCCGGTGAAGGAGGCGATCATGTCGAAGTCGCCGTCGTAGTGGAGGACCGTCCGCCGGTGCAGTTCTGCCGTGGCGGCGATCAGTAGATCGCAGAGGGACAGGGCGCGGTGGAAGCCCGCGTTGAGAGCGTGGCGCTGGACTTCCAGGGCGCGGGCGAAGGCGCGGTCGTCGGCGTGGAGGTAGTCGAAGGCGTGGAGCCAGGTGCTGATCCGTGTCGCCTCCGAGCTGTCCCGTGCTGAGTGGATCATCTCGTACTCGGTGGGCTGGCACACGGCGAGGAGGTAGCGCTCGTGCAGGGGCTTGAGTACGTCCTTGACGTTCGGCTTCGTCCAGCGGGCGAGGGCGGACTTGTCGATCAGGTAGCGGTCCTGCATCAGGCGGCCCGGCCTCCGTCCCGGTCGCCGTCGCGCTTGAGGGAGCCGTCCGCGTTGCGGGGCCCGGTGTTCTCGACGATCTCGCTGAAGTCGAGCTCGCCGGCCTCCATGGCGTCGAAGCCCTCTTGACGAAGGTGCCTCTTGACGGCGTCTTCCATGGCGAGGCGGACGGCTTTGGCCTTGGTCTTGGTGCCGAAGATGCGCATGGCCTCGGTGACCATGTCTTCGTCGAGGTCGATGACTGTTCTGGCCATGTGGGTGCTTCCTCCGCTGCTAGCCCTGTCAGTGAAATGATACCTCTTATTGTCCAAAATAGATGTCGTTTCGGTCGGAGATCTCGTCGCGAGTGGAGGCTGCGACGTTCGTGGTGAAGTGCTGCGCGGCTCCTTGTCTGAAATGGACAGCCGTGGCTTGCGTCAGGTTCCGCCCCTGCCAGGGGTCTCGCCAGAAGCGATGGGACGGCGAGAGGGGCCTGGTCAAGTGGTCCTACCGGTGGACAGCCGGTGGACAGACGCCTGTGGACAGTGCATCACGGGATGGCGTGGATCGGCCTGCTGCATGTGTCCTGATCAGGAGAAACGTCATTGGGCGGCATGACGCGTCAGCAGACAACATGATCGCTCATGGTCTCGTGATGCGTAGGTCTTGGGTTCGAATCCCGAAGGCGGCTCTGAGAAGCCCAGGTCCCATGGCTTGTGACCTGGGCTTTTTGCGTTCCGTTGGCTGATTGCCGTGCGCGGTCGAGGGCTTGCACGGTGTCATGCGTGAGCGGGTGTGCCCGCGATCTGCACGCGTCAGGCTTTGATGACCTCGACGGCGGGTCCACAGAGCAGACTGATGTCCTCAGGGTCGGAGGTGAGGACGACGACTGGTCTTGGCGCCAAGCGTGCAATGGCTGCAAGGACGGCGTCGATGGCGTACTTGTGGCCGCTGAGGTGGTGGTTGCGCAACAGTGCTGCTGCTTGGTCGGTGACGCTCTTGGTGACGTCATGGACTTCGATCCGGGAGAGTACCCACCGGATGCGGGCGGGGTGGATGCGCTCGTAGTCCGCCTCAAGCGTGGTCATGGCGGTCGTGGCCACTCGGGTGCCTTCTTCCGAGGCTGCTTGGACGAGAGCCAGGACGGTGCGGTCCTTGAGGTAGAGCTTGGACAGGCCCTCGCTGTCGAGGAGGAGCGTGCCGGGCATCAGACTGCGGCACCGCTCGAGTCGTGCTGATCATGGCGCAGTACGGCGCGGGCCGCTTCGATCTCTTCCCGGGACAACGGGTCGTTGTCGGTCTCGAAGAGGGCAGATGGCCTGCTCTGTCGGGTGAGAGCCCCGACCGACAGCCCGCAGCTCTCGGGTAGTGACCGCGCTCCCCTTCAACGGCCCCCCAGCCGCAAAGTCCCTGCAGAGGGCGGGCCACCAGCCCACGCGGAGACACGGGCCACCAGCCCACGCGGAGACAATGGCCTTCTGCGCCCGAACGCGGTCTCCGCGCACTCTGCTGCACACAAGCCGTAGAGCTGGCTGCGGGGGCCCGCGCTCCATCATCCGCTTTCCGAGGGGCGGCCCCGCCCACCCCTCGGAGGTGTTGGAATGGCAACCGCGACGACCGTGACGGCGCCGATCACCGGCGACGACCGGCAGCTCACCATCGCGATCACGGACTTGCCGGTGTCGGTGACCGAGGACTGCGGCACCGGCGACGGCTGCGAGTCCACTCCCCACGTCGCCGGGCGCTGATGAGATCGCCGATCTGTTGACTCGGGTCGAAAGTCAGGCGGACTTGCTTGACAAGTGGGCCGAGACGCGTGTCGGAGGGCTGCTCGAGGGGACGCGGTTCGTCGTCACCGAGTGCTACGACGACTGAGCCTCGGCCCTCATGATCAGGCGGCCGACGATCCCGAGGAGGCAGCGCTCGACCTGGTTCTCGATCTGCTTCTCGTCCCCGACCGAGTTCGCGGTCGGCCGCCCATGGCGAGTGGGCCGCTGCCTCGGAAGTCGCCTCCGGGGTCCCGGCCAGGCAAGCCGAATGCGTGAGCGATGCGTGAGCGGATGGTTCAGCACCCATGGGATCAAGCGTCATGCCATCGAGCTCTGCAAGACTCCGACCAGGAAAAACGGATCGAGCGTGATCACAGGTCAGCGACCGTCACGATCGATCGGCGAGGGCGACTTCCTCCTGGCGGGCCGCCGCATCCTGGCCGGGACGGGCTTCCGCTCCGACCCCCGGTCGCACGCCGAGGCACAGGAGTTCTTCGGCCTGCCCGTGCTGAGCCCGACCCTGGTGAACCCGAAACCTCTACCACCTGGACACCGCCCTGGCCGTCCTGTCGCCGGACGAGATCATGTACTACCCTGACGCTTTCTCACCCGGAAGCCTGTCGGTCCTGCGCGAGACGTTCCCGGGGGCTGTCGAGGTGACGAAGGCGGACGCGGACGTGTTCGGACTGAACGCGTTCTCCGACGGCTGCAACGTGGTACTCCCGCAGGCCGCGGTGGGCCTGGTCGAGACGCTGAAGGGCCGGGGCCTCAACCCCGTCGGGGTGGATGTCGCCGAGCTGCTCAAGGCGGGCGGCAGCGTCAAGTGCTGCACGCTGGAGCTCCGTCAGGGGCGGAGCTGAACAGGACGAAGACGAGGCGGAGACGATGGCACAGGCGCAGGATGTCCGGAAGTTGGCGCTCACCCTGGCCCGCACGGAGGAGGCGCTTGTCCGGGACCAGGTCAGGTTCCGGGTCGGCAGGATCGTCTACGTGGCGCTGTCCCGGGACGAGCAGTCCATGGGCTTCGCCTTTCCACGGGAGGAACGCGCCGCGCTGATCGCCTCGGAGCCGGAGAAGTTCTTCATGCCGGTTCCCTCCGACGAACGCTACAACTGGGTGCAGGTGTGGCTGGAGCCCCTGGACGAGGACGAACTGACCGAACTCGTCGTCGGCGCCTGGTCGATGGTCGTACCCAAGCGCCTCTCGGCGGAGCGGCTGGCCCAGTGGGAGGCGAAGGCGGCGCGCCCGCACGGCGAGGACGGTGCGGGGGACGACTGACGGCGCCGCGGAGGTGCACGACCTGTCGGTGGGCCTCGTCCCCGCGAAGACCGCCCGGGTGGACGAGGGGTGCGGCGGGAACGCGGGCAGAGTCTTCGGCAGGAGCGGACTCATAGCGCAATTGGAATCCTGCGCCGACCAGTTCCCGGGTGGCCTGGCCGAACCGGAGTTCGTCGGGAGCGTCCCACAGCCGTTCCTGGCTGCCGAAAGTGTCAACGAGAAACTGTTGCCATTTCTTCAGGTCCGCGTACTCCGCAATGCGCCCACATTGGCCCGGGAGGTCGAAGCGCGGAGTGATGAGCAGTGGATCGCCCGTCACCAATCGCCCGTCACCGTCGCGGTCCAGCCGTCGTCGAGGGTGATCTTCATGCCGAGCCGCATCATCTGATCTGCTCCGTCGGAGCCGTGTAGCCGTGGCTGACCGTTACCAGTCCCCGTAGTCCTCCACCAAGGTGGCGATCAGCGAGAGCAGGGCGTCGGCCCGGTGCCGGTCCTCGCGCTGGGCGCGCAGAGCCTCGTCAGCGGCCCGGAGCCGGGCCAGAGCGGCCGGTTCGCCGTCCACCACGTCGTCGACCACCGGCGTGGTGATCAGGTCCAGGCACTCGGCGAGCAGCCGACGGGTGGCAGGCGACGGCGGGTTGGTGTCGGGGTCGGCGTACGTGGCGGTCAGGTACCGCGCGGGGTCGGTGAGGCTCCAGCCGACGACGGTGCCGTGCTGGACGAGGAGCGCCACGTCGGGCGCGATGCCGATGCGGGACGTCGCCGGCACCCGCGCCTGCCACCGACTCGACATCGGCGGCCTGGGCTGGATCAACCAGGACCCGACGGCAACCCCGGCGGAACACATCCGTGCCAGGATCGGGCAGGTAGAGGCTAGGGTGAGGTGCTACCAGCGAGGCATCGGTGGAGGCACCCACCGGCGGATGGCTTGTAGAGGTCCCCCAGTGACTCCGCTCGCCTCTCCGGCCGGTCGACAGTATCGCTGTCAGCCCAGGCAGTCTCGCTGGCAGGCCGATGACAGGCCCACCGGTGGACAGCCGGTGGGCAGACGCCTTTCGACAGCGCATCACAGGGAGCCGTGCGCGGGGCGGTATTTCTGAAGCCCTGGGCACGTCGGCTGGGCGAAGGCGAGGAGGCCGGGATGGGCGGAGCCGGATCGGTGAGCGACGGCGGGTACTCCGGTACGCCGCCGGCCAAGAAGATCGGAATCAGGGCGGGGCAGCGAGTGCGGCTCACGCACGCACCGGACCCGTGGGAGATCCCAGGGCTGCCCGACGGTTGTGACGTCGCAGCCGGCAGGCCCGATCGGGACACGGACGTCACCGTCGCCTTCTACCGGGAGCACGCGGACCTGGTGGCGGAGGGCCCGGCCCTCGTCGACGCGCTCGCCGACCACGCCATGCTCTGGATCGCCTGGCCCCGCAAGGCCGCCGGTCACGTCAGCGACATCACCGAGAACGCCCTGCGTGACCTCTTCCTGCCCCTCGGTGTCGTCGATGTGAAGGTCGCCGCGCTGGGCGAGGACTGGTCGGGGCTCAAGTTCGTCCGACGTAAGGAAAATCGCCGCGAAACCTGACGGGAAGTGAAGTCACGCCCAAGCAACCTCCCGACGTCGGGCAACATCTTGGTGAACGGTGAACGTCTCGCAACGGGACGCGGACGTCGCCGTCGGCCGGATGAGGTGAAGGACGTTGGTGGAGCCGAGGATCGCCGTCGCCGTGGTGACCATGGGGAACAGGCCCGCCGAGGTCGACGCCCTGCTGGAGTCCGTGGCCAAACAGGACCTCGCCCCCGCCCGCATCGTGATCGTCGGGAACGGCACCCCGCTGCCCGAGTTCGCCCACCGCCTCTCCCTGCCCGGTGAGGTCACGAACATCGAGACCGACGAGAACCTCGGCTGCCCGGGCGGACGCAACGTGGCGATCGCGCGGCTGCGGGAGTTCGGTGACGTGGACGTCGTGGTCGAACTCGACGACGACGGGCTCCTCGTCGACGCCGACGTGCTGCGCCGGGTACGCGACCTGTACGCCGCGGACCCCGGCCTCGGCATCGTCGGCTTCCGTATCGCGGACGAGAACGGCGAGACGCAGCGCAGGCACGTGCCCCGGGTCGGCGCGTCCGATCCGATGCGCGGCGGTTACGTGACCGGGTTCCTCGGCGGCGGGCACGCGCTGCGCATGGCGATGCTCGAGGAGACCGGCGACTGGCCCGCAGAGTTCTTCTTCGCGCACGAGGAGACCGATCTGGCCTGGCGCGCCGCGGATGCCGGGTGGCGCATCCTGTACGCACCCGAGCTGCTGCTCCAGCACCCGAGGACCTCACCCGCCCGGCACGCCATCTACCACCGGGTCACGGCCCGCAACAGGGTCTGGCTGGTCCGGCGTCGGCTGCCCCTGCCGCTGATCCCCGTGCATCTGGGAGTCTGGATGCTCCTCACCGTACTGAGGAACCGGTCCGTGGCAGGCCTGAGAGCCTGGTTCTCCGGGTTCGCCGAGGGGCTGCGGGAGCCGGCCGGTGAGCGGCGGGCGATGCGGTGGCGGACGGTGTGGCGGCTGACGCGGCTCGGGCGTCCACCCGTCATCTGACCCGGGTCCCGCGTCGCGAGCGGGACGAAGGCCTCGGCCGTTCACCTCCGCCGACCAAGGCCTTCTCGCGTCCCCGGATCCGACCGCGGCGGCGACACTCCCCCGAGTGCGGCGACGACACTCCCCCGAGCGACGCGTCGTACGCGCGCGCCGTCGGGCCAGATCCGATGAAGTGATCTCATCAGGCCGCGCCAACAGATCGCTAACATCTTGGGGCGCGGTTTCCTCCTGCGAGGGTCCCGCATGGTCGATGGGGCCCGACCTGCGGCGGGATGCCGGAGGCTTCACCCGATACCTGTCGTTGCCGGTCGTCATTCGTCGTTATCGGCCCTCCTCGGACGGCCCACAGACGGCCCGAGACAGGGGGGTGACCTGCTGAATCGCGGGATGCAGCAGGTTGGTTGCTGCCGCTACAGCTGAGAGCGCGTCACCAGGAGTGATCAGTCCTCCGGCCCGCTTGAGATCACTGAGGCTGGCGCATTGGGCGAGTCTCAGTCCGCACCTGTCTGAGATCCAACGGTCGAAGGATGGGCAGCGCGGCGCTCACCTCGACACACGCCCTATGGCGGAGCCTGTGTCCCGGTGCGGCACCGATTGGCGGCCTGACAAGTACACCATCCATATAATTTGGGAGAGCGATAGCGTTCCGGTCCTAGCTGCGCCGTAGGCAGGCGGGGGTGCTCGCCGACAAGCCGGCCTCTAGGAGCACGTCCGCGCAGGTGCAAGTTATGCACTCGCATGGTCACCGGCTGCACGAGCCCTTAGAATGCGTCTCTATTGCTGTGCCTGGACGGGGGAGCTTGTGATCTTCAAGTCGATCGACGTTGTGAACTTTAGATCCATCGAGAGCAGCGGGAAGCTACCACTCGGACCCATCACGCTAATAATTGGCCGAAACAATACCGGAAAATCATCCCTCCTGCGCGCAATCTACCTACTCCAAGAGGGAAGCGAACATCGGCAATCAGACGTGCGAGTAGGCAAGGAATCATCGCAGGTCCTAATGTCATTCGAGGGGAAACTCCCTGTACCTGTTTTGCGTAATGCTCAAGTAGCCGGGGCTCTAGAGAATAAAACCATCCGGATCGTTTTGACTGCTGGCCAAATTGAGCGCGCTGCGACGGATGAAAATAGTGGCTATGTTGCAGGGCCTGCTCCGGGGAAAGCCCCGGAAAACCTCATCTATCCGGTCTTTTCTGGCCGCATTCAAAGGGGTAGCGGTAGTCAGGTTGATCGCGAGAGCATGCTCGCTGTTTGGCCGCACGATGCAAACATCGTCGCCCGTGTCGCCTCGCTTGCCACGGCACAGTTTCCAGAAGCCGTGCAATTTCGCCAGCTGTGTCGGGAAGTGCTGGGCTTTGAAATTAACGTAATTCCTGGGGAGCATGGCCAACACCTCGGAATTCAGGTCGACAGGTTTACTAGCATCAATATCGACTCGATGGGTACCGGCGTTGCCGCCGTGCTTAACCTTATCGTTAGTCTTTGCGGGGCCCGAGGTAAGGTCTTTTTGATTGAGGAACTAGAGAACGATTTGCATCCACACGCACTCAAAGCGCTTTTGGATGCCATTTTGAAAGCTAGCGAATTTAATCAGTTCATTATTAGCACACATAGCAGCATCGTGCTTACGAAGCTTGGGAGCCTGGAGACGTCTATTGTCCTCCATGCGTCTACAGATGGACAGATTCCTCCGTCGACTTCCTACGAGGTCGTTTCGACGCCTGTTCGGAGAGTGGAGGTATTGCGGGAACTTGGATATGAAATATCCGACCTGCACCTCAGTGACGGGTGGATGATTTTTGAGGAGTCCAGTGCTGAGCGTCTGGTGCGACAGTACTTCATCCCATGGTTCGCTCCAGGGCTGCGTAGCATCCGCACTGTCGCTGCTGGTGGCACAAGCCGCGTGGAACCGATCTTTGCTGACTTTAATGAGATGCTTCTCTTTGCGCACCTTGAACCCATGTATAAGGATCGAGCGTGGGTAGTGGTTGACGGCGATGATAGTGGTGTTGAGGTGATTTCACAGCTCAAGGGAAAGTTTCGGAACTGGCCGAAGGACCGCTTCGTAACTTGGACTAAGCCGAGGTTCGAGGACTACTACCCAGAGATTTTCCAAGAGAAAGTCAAGGAGGCTTTTTCCAAGGAGGACAAGGCTGAGGTTAGAGAGGCTAAGAAAGAACTCTTGCACGCGGTACTCGACTGGATTGAGGCTGACGAGGATCGCGCACGCGCCGCGTTCGAAAAGAGTGCACCAGACGTCATTTCTTACCTGCAATCAGTTGAGAAAAAATTGGCTCAACTCGGCAGGCCTGACGGCAATAAAGTAGGAGGATAGAATGCCGATCGGTAACTCAAGCACGGTTGGGAGTGTCTTTGTTGTCGGGCGACTTCCTACGGTTACGTATAACCCCCGTGAGAGGCTGGGCCTTGAACCACAGCTGCAAGAATACCTTGAGGATCGTGGCGCCCTACTTTCAGTCTCTGGCCCAACTAAGACTGGAAAGACGACGCTACTGCGCAGCGTGGCAGCTTCGGGCGTTTGGCTTTCTGGTGGTGCCGTGGCGTCAAAAGAGGAATTTTGGCGCGCAGTCGGAGAAGGTATCTATGAAGAGAGCGAAGAAGCTGCCAAGCAGAGCGTAGGAACAATCAGGCGCGACCTCGTTGCTTCCGATCGTTGCCTTGTGGTGGATGACTTTCATTACATTGATCAATCGATTCAGCTCGAAATTGTACGGTCCCTGAAGGACCTAGTGTTCGATGGCCTTCCTGCGATTGTAGCCTCTGTTCCGCATCGGGCTTATGATGCTGTGCGCGTCGAGAAGGAAATGACGGGACGTGTAGCCCACCTCTCCATCTCGCCCTGGGATGACGAAGATCTGCTTAGTATTGCTAAAAAGGGTTTCGCTGCGCTCGCCCTCGTGGACCAAGAATCCAGGCTAGCGCATCGCCTTTCGCGGGAGAGCTTCTCAAGCCCACATTTGATGCAGCAATTTTGCAAGCGTCTTTGCAGAGAGAATGGTGTGAGCAAGACCATGGATGAGCCTCTAGTTCTTGCGCCGCCAGAATCGTGGGCTGACTTCTTCAGTCAGAGTGCCGCCGACACGTCCAAAGCCGCATTCGATCTATTGGCGCAGGGGCCAAGGCGTCGTACTGACCGACTTCAGCGTGAACTAAAAGACGGTCGGACTGTCGACATCTACGGCGCTGTTCTTGAAGCAATTGCACATACGGGACCCAGTCTCGCGATTGGCTACGATCAGCTAAGGACATCTCTGAGGGAAGTGCTTGCTAACGAGGTCCCTCAACGGCATGAAGTGACTCGGGTTCTGGATCAAATGACTAAGATCGCTAAAGAGGATATCCAGGGGGAGCCTGTCGTCGATTACGACGAGGGATTGTCCACTCTTCATGTCTCAGACCCGTATTTTGCCTTCTATTTGAGGTGGGGCCAATCGGGTAGGGTGCTGCCTGGTCAGAAGCCTTAGCTGGAAGAAGTCTGCTGTCCTGGGGGGACGGTCTGTAACTCGCACCCGGAACGGGCGAAGGCGGGAGCGCAGGCCCTGCCGGGCGGGGCCGCATCGGTGAGCGGAGCGATCCACCCCTGATGATGCAGGGATTCCT
This sequence comes from Streptomyces sp. HUAS ZL42, assembly GCF_040782645.1. Taxonomy (GTDB): domain Bacteria; phylum Actinomycetota; class Actinomycetes; order Streptomycetales; family Streptomycetaceae; genus Streptomyces. The sequence goes on along the minus strand of NZ_CP160403.1, from coordinate 4,478,393 downwards.
ATCGCCCAATGGGACTTTCTCCTTCAGGCCGCGAACGTGAGTCGTGACGGGGGTGGTGTGCGGTCTGTGAATCCGTGATCTGCCGGCCGTGCTGGGCGCTGTGCGAGCCAACCGGAGACCCGTGGGCCACCGTTCACCGCCGACCCCTCCCGGACCGTGCGAATGTGCCTGAAGCCCTGCTCTAGGTAGTACCGCTGGAGCGCGTCGTTCGTCGTCCAGGCGTCCAACCGAATCCATCGGGCTCCCGCACGCCGCGCCCGATCACCCGCCCAATCGAGCAGTCGACCGCCAAGGTTCTGCCCGGCGTACTCGCGGGCGACAGTCAGCTTGTTGATGAACATCGACGGTTCGGTCAATTCATCGTCTGTCCAGAGACCTTCTTCGGCGTCTGGGGTAAGCGTGATGGTGCCGGCGGTTGTGTGTCCATCACGAAGCATGAATACCGTGCCCGCTTCGATCGTGGCGAGCAGCTTGTCGGCTGGATACGGACGGCTCCACTGGTCAGAGCCGAGACCACGGAGCCATGCGGCGGCCTCCTCGCGGAAGGCCAACAGCTTGGCTACGTCGTGCGGCTCAGCAAGCGTGATGATCACGTGTTCTCGCTCCGGGCGGCCAGATTGCCGATCTCGTAGTTCATTCGGTTCAAGTCGCCCCGGAAGGTAGTGATGGTGCACCGGATCGGGCGGTCTGCCGAGTAGCCGGTTCGGGTCCAGAGCAGGACCGGTACGCCTGCTCCGACCTCCAACAGCCGCGCCTCCTCCGGGGTTGGCATCCGCGCGGCGATTTCGTCGAAGTACCCAATCTGCTCGATACCTTGCGCAGCCAGGTACCGGGTTGTGCCCTCTTCGATGTCTCCAGGCTCAGCCAATCGCGGTGATGCGTCGACCAGCCACGATGGATAGTAGGTCGCCTGGGTCGACCAAGGGACGTCGTCCACATAGCGATGACAGAAGCGCAACACTGCCGTCGTACCGGGCTCGACCTTCAGCCGCTCAGCGATCTCTTGGGGCGTTGGGAGCATCTCGACTCGGAACGTCTGATGTGGCCGTCGCCCCGCGTTTGTCACGTCCGTGCTGTAGGCGTCGCCGTTCTGCGGGAAGGTCAGGTTCTCGAAGCGGGAGGCGTTGAGCTCGAACACCTCTTGCGACTTCACCTCGTAACCAAGCCCCTGGCTGGACGAGATGAGGCCCTCGCCGACCAGCAGGCTAAGGCCGTTTCTGATGGTGTTCCGCGACGCGTCGAACCTCTGCTGTAGGTCGTTCTCGGAAGGCAGCCGAGCGCCTGGCGCGTAGATGCCGTGGGCGATCTCGCGACGAAGGACGTCCGCGACCTGTCGGTACTTCGGCTGCTTGCTCATGCCCTCATCATGACGCACTCGCGCAACTTGTTGGTACATGCGGGTCCAATCCTCTTGACGGCTCACCGTCCGTGGGTGCAGCATCACTGCATCAGCTTGTACCAACAAGCTGAGCAGGTGGTGCAACACCATTGAGTGTGCTTGCTTGCGCTGACATATGCCCAGCTGGGCTCGTTCGCTTGAAAATTGAACAGATGTCCCCGGAGCTACGACGCGCCGGCGCCTCCGAGCAAGAGATCTGCGGAGGGGCGTCGCCCAGGTTGCGTCCTCTGGTCACCCGGGATCCAGGCAACAGCGACAAGCCGTAGGCCCTGCCTGTGCCACTCGCACGCACCTTTTCCAATGCCGCTCCTCACGGAGCGGACAGAGATCCCACGCTCAGGTGAGACAAGGGCAAAGATCGCGGGCTGCGTCTGCCCAACTCGAAAAGACGCCCGCGCGGCCACCGGTCGTGCGCTCTACCACTCCGCCGCAGACCCGCCCCGGGTTGGCTGCGGCCGGCTGCCTCTCCTGCCCGTACCCGGCCCGCTATGCGGAGGGCGACGGGCAGGAGCGCGGGGAGCCGAAGTGCTCGACTCCAACGGCGCGCGGCCCCGGGTGGCTAGACCCGGGACCGCTGTTCGGGCCGTTCCACCTGCAAGGGAGAACACGACCCAATGGAACACATCGTCACTGTTCAGGACGCTGTTACCGCGTTCGCCGACTTCATGGAGCCGACGGACACCGAGCTGGACGCCATCGAGCTGGAGATGCCCGCGATCCTCGCGGATGTCGACCTGTTGGACGCGCAGATCATCACCCTTGACCGCACCCCAAACGAGCTGGACGCGCGGCGCATCCGCCGCGCCCGCCGCCGGGTACTGGCCGAACGGCTCATCCTGGCCAACCGCACCTCTGGAACGGCGGGCGGTGCCGCATGAACCGCCCCGGACGCATCCTGCTGGTGGCCGCGCTGGTCGGCGTCGTCGGCATGGCGTTCCGCGTCTCGTGGAACGCGCTGCGCGACATCGCCAACGCCATCGGCGCCGACCACACCGCCGCCACCCTCTACCCGTTCGTGGTCGACGGCCTGATGGCCCTGGCCCTGGTCGCCACCCTCGTCCTGGTCGACCAGGACCGCAGGTTCGCGCTGCGGGTGCTGGGCACCTACACCGCCGCCTCGCTCGTCCTCAACTACGTCCATGGTCTGGTGCCCGCGCTGCACGGCGCGTCGGTCGACTGGGGACGCCTCGCGGACTGGGACCCGGCGAACTGGGCGCTGGTGTTGCTGGCCACGTCGCTGCCGGTCGGGTCGATCTACTTCGGTTCCGACCTGGTCGCCAAGGTGCTGCACCACCGCCCCGCCCCGATCCCCACCGCAGACGCGAATCAGGATGAATCCACCGAGACCATGAGGAATCGGTCTACGGGTGACCTGCCGGAATCGATCCCCACGCCGATCACGGTGACCCGGCTGCGGATGCCCGATCCGGTGGCGGTCGACTTCGCGAAGTCGACGCTGGCCCTCAAGCCGAACCCGTCCATCGCGCCCGCCCCGGTCAAGCCGATCGCGCGGGCGGTGGAGGCGACGTCGTCGCGTCCGCGTCGGGCGACCGGTCGGGTACCGGAGGCCGCCAAGTCGGCCCGACCGAAGCGTACTTCGGCTGAGTTGCTGGAGGAGGCGCGGACCGTGACGGCCGGTTGGTCGGATGCTCAGATCACCGCTGAGGGCATCCGCCGCACGGTGCACACCTCACCGGCCAATGCCCGGATGCTGCGCGACACCCTGCTCGCGGAGCGGGCCGGTGCGCCGGTTGGGGCGCCGTGATGTCCGCCGCGTGGGGCAAGTGCTTCGACCCGACCGGCGCCCGCTACGGCGTCCCCACCTACCCGTGGCGACTCGCCCCGGACGGATACGCCACGCGCCGGCAGTTACGGGCCCAAGGGCTTCGTCCGGGCGGTCAGCCCATAGCCGCGCAGGTCATGCGGATCAACCGCCGCACCGGCGGGCCGCGCGTCGCGTACCTCTACCGCGAGGACCTCGCGCTGCCGGTGCGGCCGATGACGTCGCGGAAGTGGGGGGCGCTCGCGCTGGCGATGCTGGCCCGCCGCACCTGCCCGGCCTGCCGGATCACCTACAGCTACTGCATCTCCCGCCGATACGGCCTGTGCGGGATCTGCATCGACGTCAACGCCACTGCGCGGGAGGGGAGTTGAGCATGGACCGCCGTTGCCCTGCCGCGCACCCCGACGACCCGACGCCCTGCGTCGGTCCGCCCGTGGTGACCGTGCTGGACGCCGTCAACGCCGGCGCCGACGGGTGCGAGCACCACGGCGCCCGCCTCCTGGCCTCGCTCGCTGGCGGTCGTGTCTACGCCCTCCCGGACGCACCCGAGGGCGCCGCGATCCGTGTCTTCACGGCAGCCGCCGGGATCCGCCCGTTCGGCTGGGTCGACGGCCCGCGCACCGAGCCCTCGCAGCTCTGCGAGATCGAGAACCGCGCCCGCCAGGGCCGCTGACCCGCACCCTTCCGGCGCGGCCTGCGCCGACTCCGACTGCCTTGGGAGGTCCCTGGTGGACTCCGACAACCTGCCCGTGCCCGGCATCGTCCGTCTCCCGGACGGCCGCTACGTCTACAACGACACCCCCGCCAATCTCACCTCGATGGCGCCGCCGCAGGCTGCGCCGCCGATGGTGGTGCAGCACATCCACCACGCCCCGCCGGACCGCACGGTGCAGCGCATCGCGCTCGGTTCCGGCGTCGGCGCCGGCGCGGTGGCCGCCGGCGTGTACTTCGGCCCGCTGCTGGTCGGCGTGCTGACCGCGATGGCCGCCAACCTCGCGATGCTCGCCTTCCTGGCCGCCGTCATGGCCTGGGGTGTGGTCACCGTCGTCCGCTCTGTGGGCGGCACCGAGGGCAAGGCCGCCGCCAAGCGGCTGCGGCGCGGACGCTGACCCTGCCTCAACCACCGCCCCGCCCACGGCACTTCACCCCGAGCGGGGCGAAAGCCGTAGGCGGCCCGCAGAGCATCCGGACCCCCTTGCGCGGGGTGGAAGACCCCCAGGGCCCCGAACGGCCGCCCACGGTCCCACAGAGACGCTCTGTGACCGCGTTTTCGGGCCCTCTACGCGCGCGTGCGCGTAGGCCCCTCTCCCCGGAACGGCGCAACCCCGCAACTTCGCAGGTCAGAGGTGGTTGCGGGGGCTCAACCCGTGCTGTCGACGCAACCGGCGGCACCAACCATCCCAATTCGGGCGGGCCGGTGACGCCACGCAACGGCGCACCGGCCCTTATCCACGGTCTTGGAGGACCCTTTCGTGGACTGGAAGCAAGCATGGTCGACCACCACCGCAACGACCAACACCGCGTTGGACGCGCTCGCGCCGATGTGCGCGCCGTTTGCGGCCCGTTGGGACCGCGAGGCCGAGCGCCGCGTGCAGTTGCGGACGCCGGAGAATTTGAAGGCGCTGATGGCGGCGCAGCGGGAGCACAACTCCGCCCGTTCCACGGCGGCGATGGCCCGCAATCAGCGCAGCGCGGCCCGTAAGGCGTCGAACAATCCGCTGTCGGCGACCCGTCGGGCCGCGCGCACGGCGGACAAGGCGGCCCGGCAGCATCACAGCCAGGCGCGTGCGGTGCTCAAGGCGGCGCGGAAGAACTACCCGGCCACCCTCGCGGCCCGCGCCGTGCAGACGCACGCCGCGCACAGCGTGCCGAGCGGGCTGGCCTCGTGGCTTATGACGGAGGCCACCCACGCGCTCACGCTGTGGCCCGCGTCCGTCTCCGCCGGACTCATCGGCCTGAACGTCGCCGGGCTGTGGCTAGGCCGCCGGCAGCCGTCGGTGCGGCTCGATGACGGGATGACGGCGGAGGAACGGCGCCTCGCCTCGCGTCTCGATCCCTCGTTCTGGGTCACCAACGCGGATGCCCGGGGTCTGGCGGGCACGGTGCCGACGCCGGCGAAGCTCACCCCGGCCGGTCTGGTCTCGCACGTGCGCCTGGATGGCCGGTGGACGCCGAAGACGTTCCGGGCGAAGGCGGACGAGATTCGGGCCCTGCTCGGGGCGCGTACGGATCTGCGCATGGAGATCACGTCGGGCAGTCACGGGGACCGGGCCACGATCATGCTGCGCACCCGTAGCGCGGCCGACGGCATTGACCTGACCGGCTGGACACCCGGCGCCCCGTGGGGCGTCGACACGGTCACGGGTGAGCCGGTCATGGTTCCGCTTGGGCGCCGGATGCTGATCGCGGGCACCTCGGGGTCGGGCAAGTCCTGGTCGACCCGGGCCCTGTTGGCGGAGGGTTCGGAGGCGGAGGATCACTGCCTGGTGGTGATCGACCCCAAGCGGGTGGAAGCGATCAACTGGGAGCACCGTGCCCGCACCGCCATCTCGCCGGATGAGGTGCTGGCGGTGACCGATGAGCTGGTCGCTGAGATGTACGAGCGGCTGGCGCTGGTGCCGCGCGGCCAGGACGTCATCGAGATCAGCCCGGAGCGGCCCCGGATCACGGTGTTCGTGGACGAGGGGGCCGAGGTGATCTTCATGGCGCGGGCCAAGGGCTACGAGCAGATCATGGAGAACCTGCGCACCCTGGCCCGCATGGCGCGCGCGGCGGAGATCATCCTGATCTGGGCCACGCAGAAGCCGACCATGGACGCCAAGGGCGGCATCGACGCGCAGGTCAGTGGCCAGATCACCTACCGGGCGTCGCTTGCGCTGTCGACGGCCGGTGAGGCCCGGGTGGTGTTCGGCGACGACGCCACCGAGAAGGGCTGGCACGCCCACGAACTGCCCATGCCTGGCGTGGCGCTCCTGCGGTCCGGACCGAAGGTGCCACCCCATCCGATCAACACCCGGGCGTTCTCTCCTGCGGACGTGATCGCTCTGCCCGAGCGGCCGGTATGGCAGCGCGCATCATCCCGGCCCTCCGGGAACACGCTTCGCCTGGTCAAGGAGCCGACCGCCGCCACGGTGCCCGCGCCCGCGTCGGAGTCGAACCGGGACCGGGTGCTGCGGGCCGTGCACGACGGGGCGCGGACCCTGCGGGACATCACCGACCGCACCGGCATCAATAAGGGCACCGTCTCCCGCGAGATCAAGGCCCTCACCGGTACCGGCGCCCTGGTCAAGAGCGACGACGGCATGCTCCTGCCCGGCCAGGAAGCGGCCTGACCGCTCCCGCGAACGACAACGGCGGCCCCCCTCACGCCAATGACCGGGGCCGCCGCCAATCCACCTGCCCTCAGCAGACCTGTGGAGGTCTCCCAGCATGACCCAACCCACTGACATCCGGCGAGCCCGCGGCTTAAGGCCGCGTCTGCTGGACGTGTTCTCCTGCGCCGGCGGCGGCGGCAAACCGTCCATCCCGGAGCTGCAGGCCGCTCTCGGCATCGACTGGACGGTCGTGCGTGAGGAACTGACCGAGACCATCCCTCCCGCCTTCAGCGAGCACATCGGCCGTGCCTTCCTCGCGCAGGCAGCATGGGAGGTGGCGGCGTGAGCGAGCATCTGCGCACCGCGCTGCGGCTCGCAGCGTCCGGCATCCCGCCTCTGCCGCTGCGCAGGGGGAAGCTGCCGTTCGGGAACTGCCCGGCCTGCGCGCGGAATGCGTGCGGGGGCCGGCCGAACATGAAGACCCCGGGCCCCTGCGCCTGCCCGGCGCCGTGCCACGGTTGGGCCGCCGCCACCACCGACCCTGCCGTCGTACGCTCCCCAGAGTGGGCGCGGGCGTGGCGCGAGGCGGCGGCGGTGGCCTACCACCCCGGCGGCGCCGGCCTGACCGTGGTCGACCTCGACAACGCGGACGCGATCGCGTGGGCCCGCGCGACCCTGCCCGCCACCCGCACCGTGCCGACAACGCGGGGAGAGCACTGGACCTACCGGGGCACCATGCCGTCGGCGAACGCGGTACGGCCCGGCGTCGACATCAAGTCCCTGATGCAGTACGCCCGTTGGCTCGGTCCGGGCATGGGCGCCACTGCCGCTCTCCCGCACGCTGTCCGCGCTCTGGCAGTAAAGGACCCGTCGCCCGTTCGCAGGGCGCCACAGACGCTCTCAGTGCCCCCCGGGGGCCGTGGGGGCGAGTGCCGACACCGCACGCCCGTGTTCCTGGAACGTGGCATCGCCATGGCGGAACAGCGCATCACCGAGGCCCGCAGCAGCATCCACGCGACCGTCTACCGCACCTTCCTCGCGGTGCTGTCGACGCACGGCCGGTGCGGCTGCCTCACCGACGCCCACGTCGCCCGCCTGTTCGCCGCCGCGCAGGCCAAGGGTGAAACCGTCCGGCACTGCACCGACGCGTGGACCAACGCCCGCACCGCACTGGGGATGTGACCGTGACCGAGGACGACAAGACTCCGGCCCGCCAGATCATCACCGACTACGCGCAAGCGCACTTCCGGTACTTCCGCACCGTCGACGGCACCGTCTACGCGCAGAAGAACGGCCACCCCGTCGCCCGCCCGATCCGCTCCCAGGGCACCACCGGCAGCCACCGGCAGGAACTCATGGTCGGCCTGTTCAAGGACGGGGTCGGCGTGTTCAACGGTACGGCACTCAAGGAGGCGTTGGACTTGATCGAAGCACTCGCGCTGACCGAGGACGTACAGCCCACCCACATCCGCGTGGCGCCCGGGTTCGACGGTGCGACCTGGCTGGACCTGGGCCGCGCCGACGGAAAGTCCGTTCGCATACACCCCACCGGCTGGGACGTCCGCACCCCCGACCCGCAGGAAGTGTGCTGGCGGCGCACCCAGCTCACCGGGGAACTGCCCCTGCCTGCCAAGGACACCAACGGCAAGGGCATCGACCTCCTGCTGCGCCTGTGCAACTTCGCCGGTGCCGAGACCGAATGCCTGGCCCTGGCCTGGTTGATCGGCTGCCTGGAACCCTCCGTGCCCGTGCCCGCCCCCTTCCTCACCGGCCCCCAGGGGGCGGGCAAGTCCACCGGTGGCCGGATGCTGGTGCGGATCATCGAGGGGATGAGCGGTGACCTGCGCCGGCCGCCGAAGGACGAGGAGAACATGATTACGGCCGTTGCCGCCGGGTGGGTCACCGCCCTGGACAACCTCTCCCACCTGCCCCCGGACCTGTCCGACCTGATGTGCTGCATCGTGACCGGCGCGGAGAGCATCAAGCGCGCCCTGTTCACCGACGGCGACGTCGTCCGCTCCCGCTACCGGCGCCCCATGCTGCTGACCGGCATCGACGTCGGCGTCATCCGCCCGGACCTCGCCGAACGCCTCCTCCCGCTGCGTCTCGTGCGGCCCCGGGTGCGGCGCACTGAGGCGGAGCTGTGGGGGGAGTACGCGGAGATCCTGCCGGTCGTTCTCGGCTCCCTGCTGGACCTCACAGTCAAGGTGCGGGCCGCTCAAGCGGACACCCCCACCGACCTGCGCATGGCCGACTTCGCCCACCTGTGCGCACAGCTCGATGCGGCGACCGGCTTCGGCTCGCTGGCCGCCTACCGGGCCAGCCTCGATGACCTCAACGACGACGTCATCGAAGGTGACCTGCTGGCACAGACGGTCCTGAAGCACGCCGCCGAGCTCGAAGCGGGAACGGAAGTCCGCATGACCTCCTCGGAGTGGCTGCACTGCCTCACCACCCTCTACAGCGGTGAGGAGTGCCGTCCCCTGCCCAAGGGCTGGCCCACCACCGGCAAGGTCCTCTCCGACCGTCTCAAGCGGCTACAGCCGACCCTTGCCGCACGCGGCGTGCTCATTGACTGGGGACGCACCAGCGCCGCCCGCTACATCGAGATGACCCGCGCCGCCGCACTCGCCCCGCACGAGCAGGAAGCGGCGTTCTGACCGCGCCGACGCGACAAGCAAGAGGAGCACCCCGCCCGGCGCAGGGTGCTCCTCTTGTTGTTCCGGCGGCACGCCGCCGCTGCACAAGACGTGCCGCGAAGCGGCTCCTCATTCGTGTTCTGAGCCGAGCCAAACCACCACCGACACCACCCTCTCTTTTCCTAAGAGAAGAGATCCTGCGTCACCCACGTCACCAGCCACCCGAACCCGGCCGCTGACCAGCGGTTATAACCGTGACGCAGACGGCCGAAACCTGCGTCACCGCCCGTCATCCGCGTCACAGGTGACAGAGCACCGTCCCGCCGTGTGACAAGCCCCGGACTGTCCGCGTCACCGCATAACCGCAGTTCAGGCGCATAAATGACGGGCGTGACGCGATGACGCAGAGATCCGAGCTTCGGACACACGCAGGCTCACACTCTTGCCCGCAGTACGGACTCACCGCAGGACACCTCACCCCACCCCGCGACGGACATGAGGAGTCACCAGCTATGGCCACGCAAGAGCCGAACGACCCGCGCGCCCTCCTGCGCGGCGGCCTCCCGGACCGCTACCTCACCCCGGAAGACCTGGTCACCATGTTCAGCCTCCCCAGTGTCGAGACCGTCTACCAGTGGCGACGCAAGCGCATAGGCCCGGCCGGATTCCGCGTCGGCCGCTACCTCCGCTTCAACCCCGCCGCCGTACAGGCGTGGGAGGCCGAACGCACCGCCCTTGAAGACACCGCCTGAGCCTGCCGCACCCCGCACAACACAACTCCCGGGGAGGGGCACACCGTGCCCTCCCCGCCCCATCCCAGAAGGGACTACGCCCCACATGGCTGGCCACATCCAAGACCGCTGGTTCAAGACGGAGAAGGACGCCAACGGCAAGACCATCCGCGTCAAGACTGACCGGTATGGCATCGGCCTGCGCTACCGGGCCCGCTACATCGGCCCCGACGGAACCGAGAAGTCCAAGAGCTTCCCCGACGGACAGAAGCGCATCGCCGAGAAGTGGCTGGCAAAGACCGAGACCGACATGAACAGCGGTGACTACGTCGACCCGCGCCAGGCCAAGACCACGTTCCAGCAGTACGCGGCGAAGTGGGCCAAGAGCCTGACCTCAGACGAGAACAGCGGCGCGGCCGTCGAAACTCGGCTCCGCCTGTACGCCTATCCGTACATCGGCTCGCGCCCACTCGGTTCGTTCAAGCCTGAGCACATCAGGGATTGGTTGGGTGAACTGAAGCAGGCCGTACCGAACCTGACTCACCGGCGCCTCATCTTCGAAAGCGTGTCGTCGGTGATGAACGCGGCCCGTGATGACGGCATGCTGCGCCTCAACCCGTGCCGGGCGGCATCGGTCAAGGCGCCTCAGCCTGTGCCGATTCGCGTGAAGCCCTGGAGTCCTGAGCGGACATTCGCGGTGCGCGCCGCGCTCCCCGAGCGCTATCGCGCGATGGTCGACCTCGGAGCGGGGTGTGGACTGCGACAGGGCGAGATCTTCGGGCTTCCGCTCGACGAAATCGACTTCCTGAAGGGCTGGGTTCACGTCGGTTTCCAGGTCAAGCAGGTGCGCAGCAGGCTGGTGTTCGCGCCCCCTAAGCGCGGGAAGGTGCGTGACGTCCCTCTGCCGGCGGAGGTGGGGAAGGAACTGGCGGATCACATCCGACGCTTCCCGCCGACCGACGTCACCTTGCCCTGGCTGACGCCGGACGGCGACCCGATCACAAAGAAGCTGCTGTTCGTGGCACCCGGGGGCAATGCGGTCTGGCGCGACGTCTTCAACACCTATGCCTGGAAGCCCGCCCTCGCCGCCGCCGGCGTCATCCCCAAGCCAGAGAAGGGCGAGCGGCACGCGGCGGCCCGTGAACACGGCATGCATGCCCTGAGGCACTTCTACGCGTCCGTTCTCCTGGACGCCGGCGAGAACATCAAGGCCCTGAGCGCCTACCTGGGACACAGCGATCCCGGTTTCACGCTTCGGGTCTACACACACCTCATGCCGAGCAGCGAGGGGCGCACCCGCCGAGCGGTCGACAACGTGTTCCGGGCGGCCGCTTCCCATGATCACGGCCCACAGACGGCCCAGGCAGCATGAGGACCCCCCTGGCCAGCGGCTCCGTCGCAGGTCAGGGGGCATCCCGGCGTCGCGATCACGCCAAATCGCTAACATATGGCCAATGGTTCTCCGTGCGGGAGCCGGACGGTCGACCCGAGGACTTCGGGTGACTGCGGGAAATGGGCGGCACGGTAGCGGAATCCGGTGCGGGCCGTCGAGAGCGAGGTGGCGGAGAACCGCCGCCGGGAGCGCGGTCGGGCGCGGGAACGCGGGAAGGCAGTGGGGCGGCGTGATGAGGAGCGCGCTGCGGTTCGGACTGCTGGGACCGCCGGTCCTGTACGAGCCCGATGTCGCGTACGACACCGAGGGCGGCGCCAGTGGTGGCGCGCACGCGCTCCGCAGTGTCCACAGTGTCCGCAGTGTCGGCAGCCCCAAGGTGCGCGCCCTGCTGGCCGCGCTGCTGCTGGAGGCCGGCCGCGTCGTTCCGGTCGCCTCGCTCAAGGACGCGCTGTGGGGCGGCGCGCCGCCCGCGTCCGCGCAGGCCTCGCTGCACAACCACGTGACCCGGCTGCGCCGGCTGCTCGACGATCCGGAGCGGCTGCGGGCGGTGCCGCCCGGGTACCTGCTGCGCGTCGAACAGGGCGAGCTGGACGTCCACGTGTTCGAGCGGCATGTCGCCGCGGCCCGGGGCGCGTACGCCGCCCGCAACTGGGCGCGCGTCGTGGACGAATGCGCGGCGGCGCTCGCGTTGTGGCGGGGTGTGCCGCTGAGCGGACTGCCCGCCGAGCAGGTCGGGTACGCGTTCGTGCAGCGCCTCCAGGAGGCGCGACTGCTGCTGCTGGAGTGGCGGTACGACGCCGAACTCGCCGTCAGGGGCGCACGCCTCGACGGTGTCGTACCGGAGCTGGCGGCGCTGGCCGCCGAACATCCGCTGCGGGAGGCGTACCACCGCCAGCTGATGCTCGCGCTGCACCGGACCGGCCGACAGGCCGAGGCCCTGGCAGTACACCGCGATCTGCGCAGCCGCCTCGTGGAGGAGCTCGGCATCGACCCGGGGCCCGCGGTGCGGGAGGCGCACGTGGAGGTGCTGCAGGGCTCGGTGGGGGAGACCGGAGAGGCCGGAGAGGCCGGAGAGGCCGGAGAGGCCGGAGAGGCCGGAGAAGCCGGGGAGACGGGGGAGACCCGTGAAGCCGGGGACACGGTCGGCCAGGACGTCCGTGCCTCCTCCGTCGGCGCCCTCTCCGAGCACCCGCACGCGTACAGCGCACCGCCCTCACCGCGACCCGCCCAACTTCCTCCGGCCCCGGTCCATTTCATTGGCCGGGCCGAGGTGGGCCGGCTTCTGCGCCGAGCCCTGACCACGGCCACGGGTGCCCCCGCCGCCGTCATCAGCGGCATGGCCGGGGTGGGCAAGAGCGCGCTCGCGCTGCACCTGGCGCACGGACTGCGGGAACGTTTCCCCGACGGCCAGCTGTACATCAACCTGCACGGCGCCACCCCGGGCATGACCCCCCTCACCCCCGGCCAGGCACTCACCGCCCTGCTGCGCGACCTCGGCACCGAGCCCCGCCGCATCCCCGAACACCCGGACGCGGCAGCAGCGCTGCTGCGTTCCCTGCTCGCGCCGACCCGCACGCTCATGGTCCTGGACGATGCCGCGAACGCCGCCCAGGTACGACCGCTGCTGCCGGCCGGCCCAGGCTGCGCGGTGATCGTCACCGGCCGCTCCCCGCTGACCGCCCTCGACGGCGCCCACCGTTTCCCCCTCGCGCCGCTGTCGGACGAGGAGAGCGCCCAGCTGCTGCGGGCCGTGTCGGGACGGGACGGTCTCGACGCCACCCACCCCCTTGTCGAACTCACCGGCCGGCTCCCGCTCGCCCTCCGCGTCGCCGCCGCCCGCCTCGCCGCCCGCAGCGCCCTCACCCCCGACGTACTGGCCGGCTAGCTCACCGCCACGGAAGGGCGGTTGCACCACCTTGAGTACGACGACCTGAGCGTGCGCCGCTCCCTGGCCGTCGCCCAGGACGCACTCGCCGCGTCCGACCGTGCGGCCGACCGGGACGCCGCCCTTGTGCTGCGCCGCATCGGCGCGTTCGACCTCCCGGCCTACGGGGCACCCCTCCTCGCCCGTCTCGCGGGCATCGGCGAGCGCCGCGCCGAGGCCGCCCTCGACCGTCTCGTCGATGTGGCCCTTCTGGAGGAGACGGCGTACGGCCGCTACGCACCCCACGACCTCGTCCGTGACTTCGCCCGTGAGCTCGCGGTCGGCGAGGGCGCCGCAGACGCCGCCGAGGCCGCCCTCCGCTGGTACACCGCCGTCGCCGAACGCACCCTCACCGCGATCGTCGAGCCGGGCCTCGACCAGGACGACCGGCGCCGCCCGACCGCGGCCCAACCGCCCGACCACGCAGCCCACGTGACGACGGTGCCGTCCTTCACCGCTCCCGAAGCCGCCTTCGCCTGGGGTGACTTGGAGCTGGAGAACATCGTGGCTCTCGCCGAGCGGTACGCGGAGGCGCCCGACGACCGCATGGCCGCCCACGTCTCCACCCTCGTCCGGCTTATCTTCCCCTACGTCCAGCGCAGCGGCCGTGTCGCCGAGATGGAGGTGCTCGGTCGGATCGCCCTGCGTGTGGCGAGGCGGCTCGGGGACGAGGCGGCCGAGGCGTACGCGCTGGGTGACCTCGCCGGACTGCACTTCCTGACCGGCCGCCAGAACGACGCCCTCGCCTTCAACGACCAGGCCCTGGCGCTCTGGCGAAGCCTCGACCGCCTCTCCTGGATCCGGCGCTGCCTCAACAACCGCGGGCTGCTGCTCGAAGGGCTCGGCCGGTACGACGAGTCCCGCGACGCACTGCTGCAGAGCCTGGAGTACTCGCGGCAGCTCGACGACCCACATGGACAGGCCGTCACCCACAGCCACCTGGGGAACCTGTACGAGCACACCGACCCGCGAGCCGCCATCGAGCAGCACCGGCGCTCACTCGCGATCGGGGACGAGATCGGCGCGGTCATCGTGCAGCACTCCGCGCACTGCAACATCGGCTACGCCCACCTGGCCCTCGGCGAACCGGCCGCCGCCGTGCCCCACTTCGAGGAGAGCCTGCGCATCCTGGGCAGTCACGGCGACTGGCACGGCGAGTCGCAGACACGGCTCGGTCTGGTGCGGGCGCTGCGGCTGCTCGGCCGCGTGGAGCGGGCGGGTCGGGAGTGCGACGAGCTGCTGGGGCGGGCGGATGCCCGTGCGGATCGCTATACGGGTGGTCTCGCCCGCCACCAACTCGGGCTTGTGCTGCGGGAGAAGGGGCAGGTGCGGGAGGCGTACGAGGAGTGGCGTGCGGCGCTGGATGCGCTGGACGGGACGGACGAGAAGATGGTTGTGGGAGAGCTACGGGAGCTGCTGGCCGGACGCTGATCAGGACGGCCCGCAGCTGAGCCCACTTGTGCGCTCACTTCGCGTCCGCGTAGCACTCCACCACCGCCGTCGTGAACGGGAAGCGCACCGGTGTCTCCCCGAACGTCAGGCGGCCTGCCAGGTCGGATGCCTCCCGGATGGCCGCGACCACTGTGTCCGCCTCCTCCTTCGGGCAGTGCACGATCACCTCGTCGTGCTGGAAGAAGACCAGCTCGGCCGCCATGTCCGCGCACGTCCGCCGCAGTGCGGCGAGCAACAGCAGAGCCCAGTCGGCGGCGCTGCCCTGGACGACGAAGTTGCGGGCGAAGCGGCCGCGGGCGCGGGAGTTGGTGGAGGCGTAGCCGGGGACCCACTCCTGGCCGCCGGGGTCGTCGGCCGCCGGGCCCTCCTGGGGGATGCCGGCCTCCTCGGAGGCGTCGTCGCCCACCCCGGCCGCCGGCGGGCACGTCCGCCCCAGCCACGTCCGTACGAGCCGCCCCTCCTCACCGGCGCGGGCCGCGTCGTCGACGTACGCCACCGCCTTGGGGAAGCGGCGTCTGAGCGCGGCGAGGTTCTTCAGGCCGTCGCCGGAGGTCTGGCCGTAGACCGCGCCGAGGACGGCGAGCTTGGCCTGGGCGCGGTCGCCGGAGAAGGCGCGGTCGGAGACGGACTGGTACAGATCGGTCTGCCGGGCCGCCACCTCCATCAGACCGGGGTCACGGGAGATCGCCGCCAGCACGCGCGGCTCCATCTGGTCGGCGTCGGCGACGACGAGCCGCCATCCCGGCTCGGCGACCACGGCCCGCCGGATCACCTTGGGGATCTGCAGCGCACCGCCGCCGTTGGTCACCCAGCGGCCGGTGACGGTACCGCCGGCGAGGAACTCGGGCCGGAAACGGCCGTCGCGAACCCAGTCCTGGAGCCAGGACCAGCCATGGGCCACCCAGATGCGGTACAGCTTCTTGTACTCGATCAGCGGCTTCACCGCCGGGTGGTCGACGGACTCGATCTCCCAGCGGCGGGTGGACCGGACCTTGATCCCGGCCTGTGCGAAGGCCTTGATGACGTCGTTCGGCAGGTCGGGGCGGACCCGGCGGCCGAAGGCCGCCGACACCTCGTCCGCGAGCTCGGCCAGGCGGCGCGGCTCACCGCCGCCCGCGTACCGCTCGCCGAGCAGCTCGTGCAGCACCTCGCGGTGGACGTCCGCGCTCCAGGGCAGCCCCGCGCGGTTCATCTCGGCGGCCACCAGCATTCCCGCCGACTCGGCGGCCGTCAGCAGCCGCATGCGGTCGGGATGGGCCGTGGTGTCATGGCGCCGCTGCTGGTCGGCGTACACCTCCAGGAGGTCGGCCAGGGGCAGACGGACGGTCTGCGGTTCGAAGAGGGGTGACTGCGAGCCTGGTTCGGCGGACCGCTGCGGCGGGTCCGGCGGTACGGGACCGCCGCGCAGCCGGGCCAGGGCGGCTGCCGCCGAGCGGGGTTCGCCGTATCGCCCCTCGTGGCCCAGGAGGAGGGTCTCGGCGTCCTCGATGTCGTAGCACCGCTCGACTCGCACCCCCGTGGCGAGCAGACGCGGGTAGACCTCGGCCGTCGAGCGCCAGACCCAGCGGGTCACGTGCGGTCGGGAGCGTACCGCCTCCGTCAGGTCCGCCTCCTGCAGCACCGGTCCGGCGGGCAGCCCGTCCCGGCCGAGGGGGGCGAGCTCCACGCCACGGTCCTCGGCCGGTGCGAGAGCCCACCGGTCGGTCATGCCGCGAGTGTCGCAGGCGGCTCTGACAACGGCCCTGAGCTGCGGATACACAGACTTGACGGGCGACTCAGCCCTGCTCGTCCCCGGCCTGCCCGCCCTGGTTCCTCACGTACGCCGACAGCGCCTCGGCGACCTCCGCCTCCGTGGCCGCCTTCGCGATGCCCAGGTCCGACAGGACGCCCTGGCCGTTCTCGAACTCCAGCAGGGCGAGCAGGATGTGCTCGGTGCCGATGTAGTTGTGGCCGAGGCGAAGGGCCTCGCGGAAGGTGAGCTCCAGGACCTTCTTGGCGCCGGAGCCGTAGGGGACGAGCTCCGGGACCTCCTCGGCGGCGGGCGGCAGTGCGGCGGTGGCCGCCTGGCGCACGGTGTCGAGGAGGACGCCCTGGGCCGTGATCGCCTTGGCGGCCAGGCCCTCGGGCTCGGCCAGCAGGCCGAGGACCAGATGCTCGGGGCGGCCCTCGGGGTTGCGGGCGGCGAGGGCCTCGTTGTGGGCGGCCATCACCACGTTGCGCGCGCGGGGCGTGTAGCGGCTGAAGCCCTGGCTGGGGTCGAGGTCCGTCGACTCCTTCGGCACGAACCGCTTCTGGGCGGCCTGCCGCGTGACGCCCATGCTCTTGCCGATGTCCGTCCAGGAGGCGCCCGAACGCCGGGCCTGGTCGACGAAGTGACCGATGAGGTGGTCTGCCACCTCACCCAGGTGCTCGCCGGCGATCACCGCGTCCTGGAGCTGCTCGAGGGCGTCGCTGTGAACCTTCTTGATCGCCGCGATGAGGTCGTCGAGGCGGACGGATGACGTGATGGGAGAAGGGTTCGTCGTCATGTGTCAACCCTAGGTTGACAGGCGGGAGGCGTCAACCCCGAGTTGACACCCCCTCGGCTACTTCGGCGAGGACGCCACAAGCCGCACCGCCAGCCCCGTGAACACCGTCCCGCTGAAGACGTTGAGCCCGCGCGCCACCCGCCGGCTGCGGCGCAGCAGCGCGGAGAGCTTCCCGGAGAGCAGTCCGATCGAACCGTCCACCGCGAGGCCCATGACGGTGATCGTGGCCCCGAGAAGCAGGAACTGCTCCCGCACGTGCCCCAGTCCGGGGTCGACGAACTGCGGCAGGAAGGAGACGTTGAAGAGGATCACCTTGGGGTTGAGCAGGTTGGTGACGGCTCCCTGCCAGAAGGCCCGCCGCCGTCCGGAACCGGCCTTCCCGTCCGCCTCGACGGGCACCGCACGGTCCCGGAAGGCCTTCAGCGCGAGGTACAGCAGATAGGCCGCGCCGACCCATCGCAGCACGTGGTAGAGCGTCGGCAGGGCCAGGAACAGAGCCGACAGCCCGAGCGCCGCGGCGACCGAGTGCACGAGCATCGCGCAGGCCACCCCGGCCGCGGCCATCACCCCCGTGGCGGGTCCACCGCGGCCGCCCATCGCCACGATGAACATCATGTCGGGGCCGGGAGTGATACAGAGCGCGAACGCGGCCACGAGGAAGGCCGCGTAAAGAGACAGATCCACCATGAGGCCATGCTTGAACCGGCCCAGGAGAGGGTCGACCGAGTTTCGCTGAGTGAGACGCGGACGACCGACGTCGCCCAACCGCGGGCAGCAGCCCGTCCCGCCCGACCGCGGGCGGCACCCCGCAAGCGCCGGGCCGCGCGACCCACCCCACGGCACCAGCGGCGGCCGCCCTGCCGACGCAGGCACCCGGCACCAGCGGCGGCCGCCCTGCCGACGAACGCCCACCCCATGACACGATCGCAGGGTGAGCAGCACGCCCCGCACCGTCGACCGCGCCTTCCGGACCGCCCTCTACGACCCCGCCGACACCGCCCTCGACACCGGCGCATCCCTTCTCGCCGCCGACCCCTCAGCGGACGCGGAACTGGCGCGGCGCGGCGAGGAGTTCGTCGCGGCCGCCTGGCGACGAGGCTGGCAGCCCGCCGACGTCGTACGGATCGTCCGGCGCGAACTGGACGACGTACACGTGACGCTCGTCACCACCCTGATCCACGCACAGGCGCGCAACGACCGCCCCCGCGGCCCCCGCTGGCGAGCGCAACTCGACGAGCTGACCCCGCACACCCCGCCCCGCCCCGACCGCTTCTCCCACGCCACCGCAACCCTGCAGCTGTACCGTCTCCTGCTCCGCCTCCCCCACCTCGAACCGCTCCAGGAGTCCGCCCCGGCCCCCCGCTCCGACTCCCGCATGCTCACCCGGATCCGCGCGCTGCTCGCCAAGGCGGAAGCGACCGGGTACCCGGAGGAGGCGGAGGCGCTCACCGCCAAGGCGCAGGAGCTGATGGCCCGGCACAGCGTCGACGAGGCGCTGCTCGCCGCACAGGCCCCCGCCCCCGACGCGCCCGGCGCCTGCCGGATCGGCGTCGAGCCGCCGTACGAACAGGCCAAGGCGGTCCTCCTGGACGCGGTGGCAGGCGCGAACCACTGCAAGGCCGTGTGGAACGAACCCCTCTGCTTCTCCACGGTCGTGGGTTTCGAGGCGGACCTCGAAGCGGTGGAGCTCCTCTACACCTCACTCCTGGTGCAGGCCCAGTCCGCCATGACGAAGGCGGAGGCGGCCCAGAGGGCGGGCGGCCGCAAACGTACGAAGACGTTCCGGCAGTCCTTCCTCGCCGCCTACGCCCACCGCATCGGCACCCGTCTCGTCGCCGCCGCCGAGACCCAGGTGAGCGACGACCTGCTCCCCGTTCTCGCCTCCCGCGAGGTCGCGGTCACGGCGGCGACGGACCGCATGTTCCCGGAGACCGTCACGACCCGCCTGCGCGGAGTCTCGGACGCGGCCGGCTGGAACGAGGGCGCCGAGGCGGCGGACCGGGCCCGGGTGCAGGCCCGGCCCCGGCTCCCCTGAGAGAGCGTCAGTCGCCCGACTGCTGGAAGGCGCTCACCGACGCGTCCGGCTCGCCCCCGTCACCCTTCAGCGCCACCTCGCCGTACGACCACGTGAAGCTCTCTTCGGTGTCGGCACCCGGCAGGCTGTACTTCACCGTCTTCACGGCGAGGCTCTTGGATCCGCCCGCCTCGCCCCGTACGTAGGTGATGGTGAAGGACGTGGTGCCGTTCGCGGCGAGCGTCAGCTTCTGCGCTTGCGCGGCCTCGTCCGCGGGAACGGCGGCGGAGGTGTCGCCTGCGTGGAGATCGACGCCGGGGAAGCCCTCCAGGGTGCACGCCGAACCGCGGTTGGTGAGCGTGACCGTGACGTTGCCGCTGTCCCCGGCGGCGGGTGCGGCGTTGACGGGCCCGACCTCCGCACCGAGCTGGTCGACGGCGCAGGCGCCGCCGCTCTTCTGCTTCCCCGAGGAGCTGCTGGAGGAGCTACTCGCCGAGCTGCCGGCGGAGTGGCTCCCGGAGCCGCTGTCGCAGGCGGTGAGCAGGAGGGTCGCGGCGAGGGCGGTGACGGTGATCGGAACGGCGCGCATGGATGGTTCCCCTGAGGTCGTGACGGTGCTCATGGATCATCACGTATGAGCCGTGCGCGCCGTTGCGCGCCCCCCGGAATGACGGGCGTCTACGATTCGAGACTCGCCGTGGGCAACCCCGTCGGCAGCTGTCCGCCCTCCGCCTTGGTGTACGTCTCCTTGCCGAGCGCGCCGGACCAGGTGACCTGCAGTGTGCTCTTGCTGACGGAGTCGACCATGCCCGTCGCGCGGTCCTTGCTGCCGTTGGTGCACTTGAGGTGGATCATCTTCATGCCCGCCTCCTCGCCCGCCGTTCCGCTGCACACGGTCCCGCCCGTGGCGAAGAGCCCGGCCTGCGTGCCGTTGATCACCAGGGCCACGGCCTTGCCGTCGGTCGTGGCCAGCCAGCTGCCCACCAGCTCGTCCGACGCCGACGTCACCCCGCTTTCGCCGCCGTCGCCACCGCCGGTGCCGGCGGTGGCGGACGTGCCGGTGCTCGCGCCGGCCGAGGGTTCGTCCTCGGAGCCGCCGTCCGAGCTGCACGCGGTCAGCGCGAGCGCGCCAGCCAGCGCGGCGGCGGCAGCGATCCGCAGCTGCCGGCGGGACGCCCTGCGTGAGGTACGCGGGAAGGTGGCCGAAGTCACTGGAAGCTCCCAAGCTGTAGCCGGTCGGCCGGTGGCCGCGAGGACCGCAGCAAGCTACCAGGACGGCCCAGGAGAACCATGAGGACCGCCTGGGAGAACCTGTCGACCTACCAGGAGGCCTTGCGCACCCCCGGCAGATACCCGGCGTGTGCCTGCTCCCGCAGACTCACCCGGGACAGCCCGAACGCCCGGAAGTAGCCGCGCGGCCGACCGTCCACCTGATCACGGTTGCGTACGCGCGTGGCACTCGCGTCCCGTGGCTGCCTGCGCAACTCCCGTTGGGCGGCGAGCCGTTCGGCCTCCGTCGAGGAGGGCCGCCGGATGATCTCCTTCAGCTCGGCCCGTCGCTCGGCGTGGCGCGCGACGACCTCCTGCCGCTTCTCGTTCTTCGCGATCTTGCTCTTCTTCGCCATCAGACGCGCACCCCCCGGGCACGGATCCGGGCCACCGCAGCCTCGACGCCGATCGCGTCGACGGTCTTGATGCCCCTCGCGCTGAGGCGCAGCCGTACGTACCGGCCCTCGCTCGGCAGCCAGTACCGCTTGGACTGGATGTTCGGGTCGAAGCGGCGTGAGGTGCGCCGGTGGGAGTGGGAGACACGGTTGCCGAAGCCGGGCCGGGCGCCGGTCAGCATGCAATGCGCGGACACGGGGTGACGTACCTCTCCTCGAGTGGAAGTGTTAATGGAATTCATTTTCAGTAAGATAGCAGCATGGCTCGCAACGAACTCCGCCCCGTCGTGAAGCTCCGGTCCACAGCCGGTACGGGCTACACGTACGTCACCCGCAAGAACCGCCGCAACGACCCGGACCGCATGACCCTGCGCAAGTACGACCCGGTCGCCGGCCGTCACGTCGACTTCCGAGAGGAGCGCTGAACCACCGCCATGCGCAAGGGAATCCACCCCGCCTACGGTCCCGTCGTCTTCCGTGACCGCGCCGCGAACCACGCCTTCCTGACCCGCTCGACGATGACCGGCAACAAGACGATCGAGTGGGAGGACGGCAACACCTACCCGGTCGTGGACGTCGAGATCTCCGACGTCAGCCACCCCTTCTACACGGGCACCGCCCGCGTCCTGGACACCGCCGGGCGGGTG
Source organism: Streptomyces sp. HUAS ZL42 (assembly GCF_040782645.1). Lineage (GTDB taxonomy): Bacteria > Actinomycetota > Actinomycetes > Streptomycetales > Streptomycetaceae > Streptomyces. The sequence continues at coordinate 4,456,905 of NZ_CP160403.1, read as the reverse complement.
GAGCGCTTCGAGCGCCGGTACGGGAAGCGGGGCGAGGCGTGAGTCTGCCGGTCGTGATCGTCGGCGGGCTGCACGCCGACGCGCGCAGGGCGGCCGTGGCGCAGCTGCTCGCCGACGTGCCCGGCAGCGTCGTACTCCACCACGACCTGGCCACGGCGGTGGCCGGCACGGTCGCACGCACGATCCGCGACGCCACCGGCATCCTGTCCGCGGGCGAGGCACCCCTGGTCAACGACTGCGCGTGCTGCGCCCTGCGCGAGGACCTGGTGCCGGAACTGCGCCGACTCGCGGACGCGGGAAGCACCGGCCTCGCGGTCGTCGAACTGTGGGACTCCGTCGAGCCCAAGGCCATGGCCGAGGTGGTCACGGCCGGTGGGCTGACGGTGACCGGCGTGATCACCGCCGTCGACCCGGCACTGCTGCTGCCGTACCTCGGCAACGGCGACGACCTCGCCGAGCGCGGCCTCGCCGCGGCCGCCACCGACCGGCGCACGGTCGCGGACACCTTCGCACGGCAGCTGGAGTACGCCCCCGTCCTCGCCGTCACCGAGTCCGAGGAGGCCGACGACGAGGACCGCGAACTGCTCGCCCAGCTGCATCCGACGGCCCGCCAGGTCGTCGTCGGTCACGAAGGGCTCGCAGGCGCGGCACTCGCCGGTTTCGACGTCGAGGCGGCCGCCGCCGCACAGCACCCGGCCTGTGCGCTGCTGCCCGCCGAGGCCGACGCGCACGGTGTGTCCACCCTGGTCTGGCATCGCCGCCGCCCCTTCCATCCGGAGCGGCTCTACCAGGCCCTGGAGGACCTGACCTGCGCCGCCGCCCGCAGCCGGGGCCGGTTCTGGCTCGCCGACCGTCCCGACACGCTGCTGCACTGGGACGCGGCCGGCGGGGCGCTGTGCGTCGAGAGCGCCGGCCCGTGGCTGGCCGCCCTGCCCGACGCGGCCTGGGAGATGGTCCCGCCGGTGCGCCGCGCAGCCGCCGCGCTGGACTGGCACCCGGAGCACGGCGACTGCTGCCAGCACCTGGTGTTCACGTCCCCCGGCCTCGACCGCGACGGACTCGAGCAGCTGCTGGAGTCCTGCCTGCTGACCGAGGCCGAGTACGCCGCCGGGCGCGACGCCTGGAAGCGGCTGCCGCCCGCCTTCGACACCCTGCTGGAGGTCTGACCCGCCATGTCCCGCAAGAGCGACCGCAAGCCCGCGAAGGACCGGCCCAACCCGCTGGACCAGGCCGGAGTGACGTACATCGACTACAAGGACACCGACCTGCTGCGGAAGTTCATCTCCGACCGCGGCAAGATCCGCAGCCGCCGCGTGACCCGGGTGACCTCCCAGCAGCAGCGACAGCTGGCGCGGGCCGTCAAGAACGCACGGGAGATGGCGCTGCTGCCGTACTCGGGCCGCTGACAGCCGCGGCCCGCCACGTCGGCTCCGCCCGGAGGTTCACCTTTCCCGGGCGGAGCCGACGTGCCGTCTTTTGCAGGCCCCGGCGAGCCCTTCGCGATCGAGCACTGATCCGGCAGACAGCGCTTCCACCGCTCGGCGACGGCCCCGCTCGCCGACGTACAGGACAGGCTCCATTCGTACGAACGATTCCGGCGCGACCGTCCGAAGGGCGTCGGCGGCCTGCTCAGCCGTATGCCCGACCGTGACATGACATGAGCCGCGCGCTCGGGCCCATACCGACCCCGCCCCGAGGGCGATGTGGGCCTCCTTCGTGTGCACCACTGCTTCCCGCAGTCGTCCCACCACGTCTTGCGTCCCCTGACCGGGCCCGCCCTGTTGGGGCAGAGGCAGATGCCCGGAGTCGGAGGATTTCCGGCGCCAAGTCGAGGCGGAGGTTCTCGCTCCCGACATGGAACGGATGCTGTCAGTCCGCCGGCGCGACCCCGATCCGGCCAACCCTGCGGACTGGACCACCACATGGATGCCGGAACACGGAGGGCACAGTGCGCGTCTGTTCCTACGGGCACGGCGATCGCATGTCCTGCGGACGTCGGGGCAGACGCTGGAACGGCTCGGGTGACGGAACGGCTTCGGTAAAGCGGTCGTCAAAGCTGTAATCGCGGGAACACCCGGCGTGCACGTGCATCTGCTCATGCGTCTGCACATGAACGGGGTTATGATCCGGGTCAGTTGACCTTTGCATCAATGGCCACATCAGCCAGTGCACCACCAGGGAGCTACCTGTGGACCACGACGTTGACGGGGGGCAGGACGTGTACAACGGCATCGCGGCCACGCAGCTGCACGGAGTGGCCTGGCAGAAGAGCCGGCACAGCAATTCGCAGGGTTCCTGCGTGGAGTTCGCGCGGCTGCCGGGCGGAGACGTGGCCGTGCGCAACTCGCGTTTCCCTGACGGGCCGGCGCTCGTCTACACGCGGGCCGAGATCGAGGCGATGCTGCTGGGCATCAAGGACGGCGAGTTCGACCACCTGATAGCAGGTTGACGGCCACTCGGATTCCTTGCAGGTCAGGGCAATTGCGGACGAAGCGCGCCGTAACGCGCGTAGAACCGCGACGTCGGTCGACGCCGCGGTTCGTCATTCGGCGGGGGTGCTGTGCAGCCGGAACAGTGCCCACACGACCTTGCCGTTGAGCGTGCCGGCGAGCGGGTGCCAGCCCCAGCTGTCGCTGAAGGAGTCGACGAGGAACAGGCCGCGGCCCGACTCCGCCGAGAAGTCGTCCGCCTTGCGCGCGACCGGGGTGTCGTGGCTGGGGTCGCGCACCGCGCACACGAGCCGCTCGGTCCAGCGCATCAGATGCAGCCGCACGATCGGGCTCCGGTCGGGCGTGCAGCACGGCACGTCGGCGGGCAGACCGTGCCGCAGGGCGTTGGTGACCAGTTCCGAGACGACCAGACAGATGTCGTCGAAACGGTCCTCTATGTCCCACTGTTCGAGGGTTCTGCGGGTGAACTGCCGTGCTTCGCGCACCGCTTCGTAGCGGGCGGGCAGGGCACACGAGGCGGCACTGGACACGGCCGCGGGATCCAGCGGCGGAAGGCCCTGCCGTAACGGCTCGAGCATGGTCGATCCATTCGTCCCCATGCGAGGCACTCCCGGGAATTCGCGGTCGTTGCGATGCAGCGGTGGCGCGGGACCATGGTTTCGGATGCGTACAGCAGATGCAAGGGCAGATGCACGTGCACGTGACCGGAATGGGCCCTCCCGTACCGCTTCTTGGTCATTTTTTCCGCCATCTTCTCGCCCGATAGTGGCGCTTCTCTTGCCGTGCCCTTGCTCCGTCCTGTGGGAAACCTTTGGCTTCTTTCCGTCTCTGTAATCGGACGAGTACTGCTCGGAGTGTTTTAGTGGCAGACTGCGGCCCCTAGGACGGTTGGGGAGGCTGGCGAACGTGAGCGCGGGAGAGCCCGGATCGGTGGTGCGACGCATGCTGCTCGGCTCGCAACTCAGGCGACTGCGTGAGTCGCGCGGGATCACGCGTGAGGCTGCGGGGTACTCGATCCGTGCCTCGGAGTCGAAGATCAGCCGGATGGAGTTGGGCCGGGTGAGCTTCAAAACGAGGGATGTCGAAGACCTGCTGACGCTCTACGGCATCACGGACGAGGCGGAGCGCGCCGCGCTGGTCGGTCTCGCGCTCGAGGCCAACGTGGCCGGCTGGTGGCACAGTTACTCGGACGTCCTGCCGAACTGGTTCCCCACCTATGTCGGCCTGGAGGGCGCGGCCTCGCTGATCCGGGCGTACGAGGTGCAGTTCGTGCACGGCCTGCTGCAGACCGAGGCGTACGCCCACGCAGTCGTCAGCCGCGGCATGAAGGGCGCGAGCACCGCCGATATCGACCGGCGCGTGGCGCTGCGCCTGGAACGCCAGAAGTACCTGGTCTCGGAGAACGCCCCCGACTTCCACATCGTCCTGGACGAGGCCTCGCTGCGCCGCCCGTACGGCGACCGCGAGGTGATGCGCGGTCAGCTCCAGCATCTGATCGAGTTCTCCGAACGCCCCAACGTACGGCTGCAGATCATGCCGTTCAGCTTCGGCGGGCACTCAGGGGAGAGCGGCGCCTTCACCATCCTCAGTTTCCCGGAGTCCGACCTCTCGGACGTCGTCTACCTCGAGCAGCTCACCAGCGCGCTCTACCTGGACAAGCGCGAGGACGTCGCCCAGTACGAGCAGGCGCTGACGGAGCTGCAGCAGGACAGTCCGGGACCGGACGAGAGCCGGGACCTGCTGCGGGGGCTGCTGCAGCTGTCGTAGGGGCGGGGCGGCGTAGGGATAACCCTTCGCATGGGCCGGAGTGCCTGCCTATCCGGAGACGTTCCACCCAACTCGCGTAAAACGTCAGTACGATGACACTTGATCAGTCTGCGAACGCTGATCGGAGGTTGACCGGTGTCTGCCTCGACTGCTTCGGCGGCAAGGGATTGAGGGATCACATGTCGTCCTGGTTCACCGACCTGGCCCTGCAGTACATCGACGGCGAATGGCGCCCGGGCACCGGCTCCTGGGACATCATCGACTTCAATCCGTACGACGGCGAGAAGCTGGCGTCGATCACCATAGCCACGGTCGACGAGGTCGATCAGGCCTACCGTGCGGCCGCCCGTGCCCAGCGGGAATGGGCGGTGACCAACCCGTACACCCGCCGCGACGTCTTCGACAGAGCCCTGCGTCTGGTGGACGAGCGCCGGCAGGAGATCACCGAGGCGATCATCGCGGAACTCGGCGGTACACGTCTGAAGGCCGGCTTCGAGATCCATCTCGCCAAGGAGTTCCTGCGTGAGGCGGCCCAGCTGACGCTGCGCTCCGAGGGCCGGATCCTGCCCTCGCCGGTGGAGGGCAAGGAGAACCGCCTCTACCGCGAGCCCGTCGGTGTCGTCGGTGTGATCAGCCCGTTCAACTCGCCGTTCCTGCTCTCGATCAAGCCCGTCGCCTCCGCCCTCGCCCTCGGCAACGCCGTCGTCCTCAAACCGCACCAGGACACCCCGCTCGTCGGCGGCACCGTGATCGCGAAGCTCTTCGAGGACGCGGGCCTCCCGCCCGGCCTGCTGAACGTCGTCCTCACCGACATCGCGGAGATCGGCGACGCGTTCATCGAACACCCGGTCCCGAAGGTCATCTCCTTCACCGGTTCCGACAAGGTCGGCCGGCACATCGCCACCGTCTGCGCCGCGCAGCTCAAGCGCACCGTCCTCGAACTCGGCGGCAACAGCGCGCTGGTCGTCCTCGACGACGCCGACATCGACTACGCGGTCGACGCGGCGGTCTTCAGCCGGTACGTCGACCAGGGCCAGGTCTGCATGGCCGCGAACCGTGTCCTGGTGGACCGCTCCGTCGCGGACGAGTTCACCGAGAAGTTCGTCGCCAAGGTCAAGACCCTCAAGGCCGGCGACCCGAGCGATCCGCAGACGGTCATCGGTCCGGTCATCAACTCCCTTCAGGCCAACGCCGTTTCGGCCGCCGTCGACCAGGCCGTCGCCGAGGGCGCCACGGTCCTCGTGCGCGGCGCGACCAACGACAACCTGGTGGAGCCCTCCGTCCTCACGGACGTGCCCGCCGACTCCTCCCTCCTGCACAAGGAGATCTTCGGCCCCGTCGCCCTCCTCGTCCCCTTCGACGGCGAGGAGGAGGCGATCCGCATCGTCAACGACACCCCGTACGGCCTGAGCGGCGCCGTCCACACGGCCGACGTCGAACGGGGCGTCGCCTTCGCCAAGCGGATCGACACCGGCATGTTCCACGTGAACGACGGCACCATCCACGACGAGCCACTGGTCCCCTTCGGCGGCGAGAAGCACTCCGGCATCGGCCGGCTGAACGGCGAGACCACCCTGGACGCCTTCACCACGCTGAAGTGGATCTCGGTGCAGCACGGGCGGACCGCGTTCCCCTTCTAGGGATCTGCGGTTTCCGGAGATCTCCGACCCCGCGGCCGTTCATTGAGGACAGAACCTGACCGCAAGGGTCCGTAACTTCATCGGTGCAGACGGCGGAGGCCGTGGATCCCGATGAAAGGCGGCCGGTCATGGTCACTCACGTGCGAGCCGAGGCACAGGGCGACGAGCGCGGAGCGCTGCTCTCCTTCCTCGCGGAACAGCGCGGCGGCATCCGGCGGGCCGTGCTCGGCCTGACGGAGGAACAGGCCTCCTCCCGCCCCAGCGCCAGCGAGCTGTCCCTGGCCGGGCTGGTCAAGCACGTGGCGGAGACCGAGCAGGGCTGGGTGGCCCGGGCCAGGGGCGAGGCGCCCGCGGTCAAGCGCGATCCGTCGAACTGGCACGAGTGCTTCGTCCTCCTCGACGGCGAGACCGTCGAGGCGCAGCTCTCCTACTGGGAGAAGGTCGCCGCCGAGACGGAGGCGTTCGTTCGCTCGGTGCCGAGCCTCGACGTCACCTTCGCGCTGCCGAACGACCCCTGGTTTCCGCCGGACGAGCGTGTCTCGGTGCGCTGGCTGGTGCTGCACCTGATCCGCGAGACGGCCCGGCACGCGGGCCACGCCGACATCATCCGGGAGTCCGTGGACGGGAAGACGGCGTTCGAGCTGGTGGCAGAGGAGCAGGGCACCTCCTGGGGGTGACGCCCGGGGTCCTACGCTGGACCGCATGTCAGCGATCCGTCTCCTGGTGCTCGGCGCGGTCCGCCAGCACGGGCGGGCCCACGGCTACCAGGTGCGCAACGACCTGGAGTACTGGGGCGCGCACGAGTGGTCCAATGCCAAGCCCGGCTCGATCTACCACGCGCTCAAGCAGCTGGCCAAGCAGGGCCTGCTGCACGCGCACGAGATCGCGCCGTCCACGGCCGGCGGCCCGCCGCGCACGGAGTACGAGATCACCGACACGGGCACCGAGGAGTACCTCAGGCTGGTGCGCGAGGCGCTGACCTCGTACGACCAGAAGATGGACGTCAAGTCGGCGGCCATCGGCTTCATGGTCGACCTCCCGCGCGGCGAGGCGGTGGCTCTCCTGAAGGAGCGGATCCGCCGCATCGAGGAGTGGCGCTCCGCGGTCACCGAGCACTACGTCCCCGAGGACGGCCCCGAACAACTCGGCCACATCGGGGAGATCATGAACCTGTGGATCCACACGGCCGATGCGGAGGCCGAGTGGACCAGTGGTCTGATCGAGCGGATCGAGGGCGGGGCGTACACGTTCTCGGGGGAGGGCGAGCCTTTCGTCGGGGTGCTGGCGGAGGGTGAGGAGAACCCGTACGGGACGGGGGAGCGGCACCCGGGAGATGCGCACTAATCAAGTTTGACCAATGAGGTCGGGCGCAGTAGCTTGGGCGCGTAGTCAAGTTTGACTAGAGGGGAGTGGCGAACAGTGGCCGACACGGCGATCACCGTCGAAGGCGCACGGAAGGCGTACGGCGACAAGCACGCACTGGACGGGCTCGACCTGACGGTCACCCGCGGCACGGTGCACGCGGTGCTCGGCCCCAACGGCGCGGGCAAGACGACCCTGGTCCGTGTCCTGTCCACCCTGCTGCGGCCCGACGCCGGCCGCATCGAGGTGGCCGGGTACGACGTGGTGGCCCGGGCCCGCGAGGTCCGCTTCCGCATCGGTCTGCTCGGCCAGCACGCGGCCCTCGACGAGGAACTCAGCGGCCGGCAGAACCTGGAGATGTTCGCTCGCCTGTACCACCTGGGCGGCCGCCGTGCGCGCGTGCGGGCCTGCGAGCTCCTGGAGCGCTTCGGGCTGAGCGACACAGGCCGCAAGCCGGTGCGCTCCTACAGCGGAGGTATGCGGCGCCGACTGGACCTCGCGGCCTCGCTCATCGGTGACAAGCACAGCACCGAACCGGAGGTGCTGTTCCTCGACGAACCGACCACGGGCCTCGACCCGCGCGGCCGCGCCGAGGTCTGGGCGGCCGTCCGCTCCCTGGTCGGCGGCGGTACGACGGTCCTGCTCACCACCCAGTACCTGGAGGAGGCCGACCAACTCGCCGACCGCATCTCGGTGGTCGAGCACGGCCGTGTCATCGCCGACGGCACGGCGGACGCGCTGAAGGCGGCCACCGGCGGCGACCGCATCGACGTCGTCCTGCGCGACGGAGGCCAACTGGGCGCGGCGGTCGCCCTGCTGCCCGTCCCCGCCACGGGCGTCTCCGTCGACGTCGACCGCCGCCTGCTCAGCGCCCCGGTCACCGACCGCATGGCCGCGCTCTCCGGCGTCGTACGGGCCCTGGAGCGGGCCGGCATCGAGGCCGAGGACATCGCCCTGCGCCGCCCGACGCTGGACGAGGTGTTTCTGCATCTGACGGGACGGGGCGACCGTACGGAGGACGCCGCATGAGTACGTACGCACTCACCGACTCCTGGACCATGACCCGCCGTGAACTCGCCCACTGGGCCCGGCAGCCGGTCCAGGTGCTCGTCGGACTGGTCTTCCCCGTCATGCTGCTGCTGATGTTCGGCTATCTGGTCGGCGGCGGCCGCGGGGTGACCGGCGACTACCTCGACTACCTCGTGCCCGGCATGCTCGCGCTCACCATGGCCTTCGGCCTGGAGGGCACGATGCTCGCGGTCACCCGGGACCTCGAGAAGGGCGTGATCGACCGGTTCCGCTCCATGCCCATGGCCGACGGGGCCGTACTCGTGGGCCGCGCGACCGCCGACATGCTGCAGTCGGCGCTGGGGCTGGCCGTGCTGGTCGGCGTCGGGTATGCGCTGGGCTGGCGGGCGCACGGCGGTTTCGCCGGCTTCCTCGCAGCCATGGGCCTCCTGCTGTTGTTCCGCTTCGCGATGCTGTGGATCGGCATCGAACTGGCGCTGGTGGCGGGCAAACCGGAGCTGGTGCAGGCAGTCCAGATCCTCGTCTGGCCGGTCGGCTTCCTCTCCAACGCGTTCGCCACGCCCGACTCCATGCCGGACTGGCTGGGCACGGTGGTCCAGTGGAACCCCATGTCCCGGACCGCGACCGCCGTACGGGACCTGCTCGGCGGCCCGGGCGGGGAGCCGGGGCATGTGTGGGCGGCCGTCGTCTGGCCGCTGGCGCTGCTCGCGCTGTTCTTCCCGCTGGCGGTACGGCGGTTCGCCCGGCTGAGTGACTAAGGGGGCCTCAGTGGTGGAAGCCCGTCGCCGCCCCCTTGTCCCGCGTCAGCGGCTCCGACTGCCGGCGCAGCTCCGGCAGCAGGCGGGTCAGGTCCTCCACGAACAGGTCGGCGAGGTCGGTCGAGAAGCCGTTGCGGCACACGACCCGCAGGACGGACAGGTCCTCGCGGTTCGGGGGGAACGTGTAGGCGGGCACCAGCCAGCCGCTCTCGCGCAGCCGCCGGGAGACGTCGAAGACGTCGTACGCCGTCACATCGGGTGCCGTGGTGAAGGCGAAGACCGGCAACTCGTCGCCCCGGGTGAGCAGCCGGAAGTCGCCGAGTGCCGCCACGCGCTCGGCGACGCTTCGCGCCACGTCCCGCGTGGACTGCTGCACGGCCCGGTAGCCGTCGCGCCCCAGCCGCAGGAACGTGTAGTACTGCGCGGCCACCTGGGCACCCGGCCGGGAGAAGTTGAGGGCGAACGTCGGCATGTCGCCGCCCAGATAGTTGACGCGGAAGACGAGTTCGTCCGGCAGCGCCGCCTTGTCCCGCCACAGCGCCCATCCGACGCCGGGATAGACCAGCCCGTACTTGTGCCCCGAGGTGTTGATGGAGGCGACCCTCGGCAGGCGGAAGTCCCACACCAGGTCCTCGTCGAGGAACGGCGCGACCATGGCGCCCGACGCGCCGTCCACGTGCACCGGGACGTCGAGGCCGGTCCGCTCCTGGAGCGCGTCGAGGGCGGCGCACAACTGTGCGATCGGCTCGTACGACCCGTCGAAGGTGGAGCCCAGGACACCCACGACCCCGATGGTGTTCTCGTCGCACATCTCGGCCGCGGCCTGCGGATCGAGGTGGAACCGCTCGCCCTCCATGGGCACCAGGCGGGCCTCCACCTCCCAGAAGTTGCAGAACTTCTCCCAGCAGACCTGGACGTTGACCCCCATGACGAGATTCGGGCGCACGTCCCGCGCGGGGTACCGGTCGGCGTTGCGCCGCGCCCAGCGCCGCTTCAGCGCCATGCCGGCGAGCATGCACGCCTCGCTCGAGCCGGTCGTCGAACAGCCCACGGCCGCCGACGGATCGGGCGCGTTCCACAGGTTGGCGAGCATCGCCACGCAGCGCCGCTCCAGCTCCGCGGTGCGCGGGTACTCGTCCTTGTCGATCATGTTCTTGTCCCGGCACTCCGCCATCAGGACCCCGGCCAGCGGCTCCATCCAGGTGGTGACGAACGTCGCCAGGTTCAGCCGGGAGTTGCCGTCCAGCATCAGCTCGTCGTGCACGACCTGATACGCCGTCGAGGGCGGAAGCGGGGCGTCCGGCAGCCGGTGCTTGGGCGGTGCCTCGGTCATGCCGCCCACGGGGTTCGCCTCCCCGTAGAAGGGGTTCAGGGACAGGGGCCGCTCGTCGGGCTTCTCGGGGCCTTTGTGGAGTGCCATGGACGTGCCTTCCTGAGTGGGCCGAAAGGATCAGCGGATCGGGTAGAAGGGGTCAGCGGATCGGAGTCCCGTCCTCCCGCAACTGCATCTGCTGCCGCCCCGTCACCAGGAGCCAGGCCGGCAGCGAGGCGATGCAGAGCAGGGCGAAGATCGGGGGTGAGGCGACCAGCACGGCGGCCGTGAACAGGCTCAGCCAGCCCTGCCGGGTGATGGCGAGGAGGACGCCGAGCACACCGGTCGCCACACCGAGCGCCGGATGGACCTCGGGTACGAGGGCGTGCGCGCACAGGCCGAGGGCGGTGCCGATGAACACGGCAGGGAAGATGCGCCCGCCCCGGAAGCCGCAGGACGCGGCGACGACCAGCGCGGCCAGCTTCACCACCGTCATCGTGGCGAACTCCCCGGCCGACCAGCCGTCGGGATCGCGCGCCAGCTCCGCGACCTCGTCCAGCCCCTTGAAGAGCGTCAGATGGCCGCCCAGGGCCCCCAGCAGGCCCAGGACGAGCCCACCCGCCGGAAGCGCCAGCATCGGATGCCGCAGTCGCGCGAACGCGCCGTGCACGTACGGGAAGGCGCGGACCGCGCACATGCCGAGCAGCGCCGCCACGGACGCGACCACGACCGCCGCCAGCAGGTCGCTCCAGCGGGGCCCGTGGAACGCGGGCAGGTCCAGGTCGAACGTCGGATGCGCCACGAGGTCGGTCGTGATGGCGCCCGCGGCGGCCGAGACCAGCGGCGCGAACACGTTGTCCCACAGCCGCCCCCTGAGCTGCCGTCCGGCGAAGGCCTCGGAGATGACCAGCGCCGCCGCCACCGGCGTACCGAACAGCGCACCGATCGTCGCCGCCTCCGCCAGCATCGCCCACAGCGGGCCCGGCGTCCGGGGAAGCAGCCGGCTGCCCAGCCAGAACGCCAGCCCGACGTTCACCGCGATGATCGGGTTCTCCGGGCCGAGGCTGGGCCCGCCCGCCAGCATCAGCGCGGCGGCGAGCAGCAGACCGGGAAGCACCACGGGCGGGAGCACCGGCGCCTCCAGCCCCGTGGTGGCCGGGTCGGGCCCCGCGTGCCCCGGCACCTTCCACACCACGAGGCCCACGGCGACGCCGGTCGCGGTGAGCATGATGAGCATCCACGCCGCGGAGTACCGGCCGACGCCCAGCGCGTCCGGCAGGTCCTCCCACAGCACGCCCTCGAGTTGCTCGGCGGCCTCGCTCACCCCTAAGAACAGCAGGCCCGCGGCCACGCCCACGACGAGGGCGGGGAGGATCAAGGGCAACAGGACGCGTGCCGGGGTCGCCGGGGCGGTGGGCGCCTGCGGCGCGGTGTCCTGAGCCACGGCCTCACCATAAGCGGGCAAAACGCTTGGAACATCTCGAGCGGAAGGGGCTTGCACCTCACGTGGCGTGAGGGCGCAGCGTGGACGACGTACCGAGAAGGGAGCGGACGAAGTGAGCTACTCCGTGGGACAGGTCGCAGGCTTCGCCGGAGTCACGGTGCGCACCCTGCACCACTACGACGACATCGGCCTGCTCGCTCCGAGCGAGCGCAGCCACGCGGGGCACCGGCGTTACAGCGACGCCGACCTCGACCGGCTGCAGCAGATCCTGTTCTACCGGGAGCTCGGCTTCCCGCTCGACGAGGTCGCCGCCCTGCTCGACGACCCGGATGCGGACCCGCGCGCACACCTGCGCCGCCGGCACGAACTGCTGACCGCCCGGATCGAGAAGCTGCAGAACATGGCCGCGGCCGTGGAGCACGCCATGGAGGCACGCAAGATGGGCATCAACCTCACGCCCGAAGAGAAGTTCGAGGTCTTCGGCGACAAGGACCCCGAGCAGTACGCCGAGGAGGCCGAGCAGCGCTGGGGCGGCACTGAGGCGTACGCCGAGTCCCAGCGCCGCGCGGCCCGCTACACCAAGGACGACTGGAAGCGCATGCAGGCCGAGGTGGCCTCCTGGGGCGAGCGCTACGACGCCCTGATGGCGGCCGGCGAGCCGCCGACCGGCGAGCGGGCCATGGACCTGGCCGAGGAACACCGGCAGCACATCACCCGGTGGTTCTACGCATGCACCTACGAGATGCACCAGGGCCTCGCCGGGATGTACGTCTCCGACGAGCGCTTCAAGGCCTTCCACGACTCCATGCGACCGGGTCTCGCCGAGCACCTCAAGGAGGCCGTCGCGGCGAACGCGGCCCGGCGGACGACGTGATCGTCGTGGCCCGGGGGCTCACTCCCGGGCCACGACCACCGCCGTCCCGTACGCGCACACCTCCGTGCCCACGTCCGCCGCCTCCGTGACGTCGAAGCGGAACATCAGCACGGCGTTCGCGCCACGCGCGCGTGCCTGCTCGACGAGCCGCTCCATGGCCTGGTTGCGGGTCTGCACCAGGGTCTTGGTGAGCCCCTTGAGCTCACCGCCGATCATCGACTTCAGGCCGGCGCCGATCTGGCTGCCCAGGTGCCTGGACCGCACGGTCAGTCCGAAGACCTCGCCGAGAACTTCCTGGACGCGGTAACCGGGTACGTCGTTCGTGGTGACGACGAGCACATCGGGCTTAGGGCCCTGGCCGCCGCCGTAGTCGTCAATGCCCATGGCTCACAGCTTTGTCCCAGTCGGCACACAGTGCATCCTGGAGACACCCGTGGAACCTGGGGCGGACACATTGCGTTGATAACTTTGTCCGGCCGTAGCAGGACGCCGCACCGCCTTCACCGTCAGGAGCCCGGAACCCGTGACCAACATCGCCCTCGGCCCCGAGTGGATCACCCCGGACTATCTGATCTCGACCTTCGGCCTGATCGGCATCCTGGTCATCGTCTTCGCCGAGTCGGGCCTGTTCGCGTTCCTGCCCGGCGACTCCCTGCTGTTCACGGCGGGCCTGCTGGTCGCCGACGGCAAGTGGATCCACCAGCCGCTGTGGCTCGTGTGCACCCTCATCGTGGTCGCCGCGGTGCTCGGTGACCAAGTGGGCTTCCTGATCGGCAAGTTCTTCGGACCGAAGCTCTTCAACCGCCCCAACTCCAAGATCTTCAAGCAGGAGAACCTGGAGAAGGCCCACGAGTTCGTCGAGAAGTACGGCCCGAAGGCCATCGTCCTCGCCCGCTTCGTGCCGATCGTGCGCACCTTCGCCCCGATCATCGCCGGCGCCGGCCGTATGAAGTACCGCACGTTCATCATGTACAACGTGGTCGGCGGCATCCTGTGGGGCACCGGCGTCACCGTCGCGGGCTACTTCCTCGGCCAGATCGGCCTCATCAGGAACAACATCGAGGCCATCCTCGTGCTCATCGTCCTCATCTCGGTCATCCCGGTGATCATCGAGGTCCTGAAGGCCCGCAAGGAACAGCGCGGCACCACTGGCCCCGAGGCCCCGGCCCAGCAGCCCCCGGCGATGGACGACGCGACGACCCAGCTCCGCCGCATCCCGCCGACCGACCAGGACCAGCAGCACTACGGTCAGGGCCAGAACAACGGCCAATACGACCAGCAGTACTACGGCCGGCAGCACCCCCAGAACCAGGGCTACGCGCAACAGCCGTACGGCGCACAGCAGGGCGGCTACCAGCAGGGGCAGCAGCAGTACCCGTACAACGAGGGGTATTAGAAGCGCCCCAAGGGGGCGCGGGGCCGTGCCGATCTGCGGCTCCGCCGCGTGGGCGCGACAAGCCACGGACAGCCGGCAGTCGCCGTCGGACAGAATGCCCCGAGCTCGTGGGCGCCCGGCGCTCAGAACCCCCGCGTCCGCTTCGCCGCCCTGCGCCCCGCCGCGCTCGCCCCCGGGATCCTCAAGAACAGCCGCGAGATCTCCGATCCCAGGTTCACCCCGATGGCGATGGCCATCGACAGCGCCGCGGCCTTCGTCAACGACACCAGCCCCTCGTCGACATCGTTCTGCGCGATCGACAACAGCCCGAAGTACACGGCGGACCCCGGCAACAGTGGGCCGATCGCCGCCGTCGTGTACGGCAACGCCGACGCGAACCGGTACCGCGACAGCAACTGCCCGAACAGCCCCACCAGGCCCGCCGCCACGGCAGTGGACGCGACCGGCGAGATGTCCCCGGCGTAGTGCATCGCGCCGTACACCGCCCAGGCGACACCCCCGTTCAGCGTCACCGCCAGCACCGTGGACCGTTCCTGCTGCAACAGCACCGCGAAGGTCAGCGACAGCAGCATCGACGCGCCGATCTGCCACAGCGGCCGCTCGGCGATGCCGAGGGCGGCGTCGGGGTTGAGGTGGGCGCCGAGCTTCACGCCGAGATAGAGGATCAGCAGCACCCCGACGACGATGCCCACGAAGAAGTACATGACCTCCAGCAGGCGGGCGGCCGCGGTGATGTAGAAGCCGGTCAGCCCGTCCTGCACGCCCGCCACCAGCGCCCGACCGGGCAGCAGCGCGAACAGCCCACCGGTGATGACCGCTGACGCCTTCACGTCGACATGGGCCAGCGTCAGCGCGACACCCATCGCCGCGGGCGGCATCGCGGCCGCCGTGAACTGGTAGAACTCCGGCAGCCCGCGCCCCGCGCACAGCCAGGCCAGCCGGTCGCCGAGCATCGCGCCGAGCGCCGCCGCCACGAACACGATGAGATCACCGCCGACGAGCACGGAGGCCGCGCCCGCGAGCAGCCCGCTGGCGGAGGTCAGCACCCAGGTGGGGTACGGGTGCCGGTTGCGGCGGATCTCCGCGAGCCGCCGGTAGGCCTCCTCCAGGGAGATGTGGGTCTCCGGGTCGCTGAGGTCGTCGACGAGCCGGAAGACGGCCGCGAGGCGCGTGTAGTCGGTGCCGCGGCGCCGCACGGTCCGCGCCGCGGACACCGGGTCGTCCACCAGGGACGGCTGGTAGGAGATCGACAGCAGGGTGAAGGTGACGTTCGGCTCGCAGCGGTCGAGGCCGTAGGACCGGCAGACCGCGAACATCGCCGCCTCGACGTCCTCGGCGCCCTCACCGCCCGCCAGCAGCAACTCGCCGATACGCAACGTCAGGTCGAGCACACGCGGGACGGCGGGTCCGCCCTCCTCGGCCTTCTGCACCGGCTCCGGCGCCGGCCGCTCGGCCACCGGCATGCGCAGCATCGTGCGCATCCGGTCCTGCCAGGGCACGTCCTTGGCCAGGCTGACCGCCGGGATGCCGGTCGGCGGCGTGAACGCGGGCGGGGCGTCCTTGGCCCGGTAGGTGCGCGGCGGACTGAACGCCGACCCCTCGGCCTCCGCGGACGCCTGCTGGGGCACGGCCAGCCCCTCCGGGACGGCGAACTCCGACGTGGTCTCGGACTCACCGCCGCCCCGGGGGACGGCGAGCCCTTCGGGAACGGCGAACTCCGAGGTGATCTCGGACTCGAACGTGCCCCTGGCCTCGTCCGACCGCGGCTTGCGGTCCTCCGCCTCCGTCACTTGAGAAACGCTCCCTGTACGACACGCTCGGCAGCCTCAGTATGCGCACACATGCCGAACGGGCCGCACGCGTGCGCGTACGGCCCGTTCGGCACAGCGGGAGCTCAGTGGCCGCCCTGGTCCTTGAAGCGCTTGTACGACCGCTCGATCTCGGCCTCGGCCTCGGTGCGGCCCACCCAGTCGGCACCCTCGACGGACTTGCCGGGCTCCAGGTCCTTGTACACCTCGAAGAAGTGCTGGATCTCCAGGCGGTCGAACTCGGACACGTGGTGGATGTCACGCAGGTGCTCCACACGCGGGTCCGTCGCCGGCACGCACAGCAGCTTGTCGTCGCCGCCGGCCTCGTCCGTCATCCGGAACATGCCGATGGCGCGGCACTTGATCAGGCAGCCGGGGAACGTCGGCTCGTCGAGGATGACCAGCGCGTCCAGCGGGTCGCCGTCCTCGCCGAGGGTGTTCTCGACGAAGCCGTAGTCGGTCGGGTAGGCGGTCGAGGTGAAGAGTCGACGGTCCAGGCGGATCCGACCGGTCTCGTGGTCCACCTCGTACTTGTTCCGCGAACCCTTCGGGATCTCGATCGTGACGTCGAACTCCACCGGTGGCTCCTCCATGATCAGCACATAGTTCTGGTGGTTAAGTGTCCCTCACGCAGGTGTGTGATCGCGAAAGGGGCTGGTGTTCGTGCCAGAGCTGAGGCCTTGGCGGGCAGCGAGACCCCATGTGGTGCGGGTCGCGACCGCCGTACGACCGCATCTCGCACGGGCCGTGGCCGCCGCGAGACCGCGCGTCGCGCGGCTCACGCAGGCCGCGAAACCGCAGCTCACACGGATCACGAGGCCGAAGGCCGGCAAGACCTGGCAGTACACCGCGGGCGCCGCCACGGCCGGGCTCGCGCTGGCCGCCGGTGTGGTGACCGCCGCCGGTCCCTGGGACTCCTCCGGTCAGCGTACGGCCGAGCGGGACCGGGCCGCCGCCCTGGGGCACACGGGTGGCACAGATCACGGTCGTAAATCCGGTACGTCCGATACGGCGGCGAGCGCGCCCCTGCCCGCACCCAGCGCCGCGTCCGTCCTGACCGGCCTCGGCGGCGGCTCCAGCGCCGTGAAGTCGGCACCGAACGGCCCCGCCCTCACCGACATCCTGGACGGACTCCTGGGAGACGAGGCGCTCGGCGCCCGCCACACCGCGTCGGTCGTCGACGTGGCCACCGGCAGGCGTCTGTACGGCTTCGGCGCCGGTGCGGCGCTGACGCCCGCCTCGACGACGAAGATCGCCACGGCCGTCGCCGCGCTCTCCGCGATGGGCCCCGACCACCGCCTCACCACTCGCGCCGCCCTGGACCCCGACACCGACGAGCTCGTCCTGGTCGGCGGCGGGGACCCCACACTGACCGCCCGCAAGGACGCCGCCGGCTGGGCGAGCCTGCGCACCCTGGCCGCGGACACGGCCACCGCGCTGAAGAAGCGCGGCGTCGGCTCGGTGACGCTGTCGTACGACACCACCCTGTACGCCGGCTCGGAACTGCATCCCATCGGCCACAACCCCAACCTCGCCCCCGTCAGCGCCCTGATGGTCGACGAGGGCCGCACCGACAACTCGACCAGCGGCCCGGCCCTCCGCGTGACGGACCCGGCGGCGCACGCGGCCCGCAGATTCGCGGACCTCCTCAGGGACAACGGCATCAAGTCGACGGCCCCGGGCCCGTCGAAGGCGACGGCCCGCGCGGAAACCCTCGCGACGGTCTCCTCACCCCCGCTGTCGGACCTGGTCGAACGCATGCTCACCAACAGCGACAACGACATCGCCGAGGCCCTCGCCCGCCAGACCGCCGCCGCCATGAGCGCCCGCGCCGACTTCGACGGCGGCGGCCAGGCGATCCGGGCCCAGCTGAAGAAGCTCGGACTGCCGCTGTCCGGCGCCCTTTTCAAGGACGGCAGCGGCCTCAACCGCGCCGACAGACTGACGGCGAACCTGCTGACGGCCCTTCTGGCGACGGCGGGCGACACCGCCCACCCCGAACTGCGCCCCGTCCTCACCGGGCTCCCGGTGGCCGGCTTCACCGGCACGCTGACCAGCCGTTACGCGGACGGCGCGGCCGGCATCGTACGAGCGAAGACGGGCACCCTGACCGGCGTGAACACCCTCGCGGGCACCGTCGTCGACCAGGACGGCCGACTCCTGGCCTTCGCCTTCCTGACGTCGGACACGACGGACCCGACGGCAGCGCAGACCGCACTGGACAGGGCGGCCACGGCGCTTGCGGCGTGCGGGTGCCGGTGAGCGGAAACCCGCCCCAGCCCCGCCGACCCACCCGTCACCTCACCCACGCCAAACGGGTCAGCCCTGCCCCAAGCGGCAGTGCTCACGTACGGTTGACGCATGACGAGCATCGGTGGTGCGGAGATGGTCGACTGGAATCTCGCGGTGGCGACCGCGACCCGGCTCGTACGGCCGGGCCCCGAGGTGAGCCGCGACGAGGCCCGGTCCGTCGTCGCGGAGCTGCGCCGGCATGCCAAGGCCTCGGAGGAACACGTCGGGGGCTTCACTCGTTTGGGCAGCGAGGACATCCACGACACCCCGGTCCTCGTGGTGGACCGCCCGGGCTGGATCCGGGCGAACGTCGCCGGGTTCCGGGAGATCCTCAAACCGCTGCTCGACAAGATGCAGGAGCGGCGCGGCAACACCCCCGGTGGCGCGGTCCTCGGCGCCGTCGGCGGCAAGGTCACCGGCGTGGAGCTGGGGATGCTGCTGTCCTTCCTGGCCTCCCGGGTCCTCGGCCAGTACGAGACCTTCGCCCCGGCCACCCGCGAACTGCCGGCCGGTGAGAACGGCGGCGGCCGCCTGCTGCTCGTCGCCCCGAACATCGTCCACGTGGAGCGCGAACTCGACGTACAGCCCCACGACTTCCGCCTGTGGGTGTGCCTGCACGAGGAGACGCACCGCACGCAGTTCTCGGCGGTGCCCTGGCTGCGCGACCACATCGAGGGCGAAATCCAGTCGTTCCTGGGGGAGACCGACGTCGACCCCATGACCGTCCTCGAGCGCATCCGGGAGGCCGCCCAGTCGCTGGCCGGGGGTCGTCCGGAGGGCGAGGAGGACGACGGTGGCAGGTCCCTGGTCGAGTTGGTGCAGACCCCCGCCCAGCGGGAGATCCTGGGACGGCTCACCGCCGTGATGTCCCTCCTGGAAGGGCACGCCGACTTCGTGATGGACGGGGTCGGCCCGGAGGTCGTGCCGACCGTCGCGGAGATCCGCGAGAAGTTCCAGCAGCGGCGCGCCAAGGGCGCCTCCCGGCTGGACATGGCGCTGCGCAGGCTGCTGGGTCTGGACGCCAAGCTCAGGCAGTACCGCGACGGAGAACGCTTCGTACGGGCCGTCGTCGGACAGGTCGGCATGGACGGCTTCAACCGTGTGTGGACCTCTCCGAACACCCTCCCGACCAAGGCGGAGATCTCCAAACCGGCGGACTGGGTCGCGCGGGTGCACCGCAAGTCCGAGACGTGAACCACGGAGCGGACAGCGTGAAACGAATCCGGCCGACGGCAGGCGGACGCCCCGCCAATCACCCGTCCGAGGGACCGTGAGCGATGGGTAGGCGTGCGATGCTCGGGGAACGGCCCGTTTCTGTCACCATCTACACACTCTGAGTGACCGAGATCGGGCTCATCCCCCGAAAACTTCATGAAGGGAACCGGACATGGGTCCCCATCCTGCGGTCGCGGCGATACGCCTGGCGGTCCGCCGCGTCCTCCACGACATCCTCAACGAGCACCAGCCCGCCGCGATCTCCGCGATCCGCGGGATCTCCGCGACCCCCGAGCAGACCCCGCACGAGCGCCCGCCGTCGCCGCTCGTGCTCGTGGCGTGCTCCGGCGGCGCCGACTCCATGGCCCTTGCCTCCGCCCTCGCCTTCGAGGCCCCCAAACTCGGCATCCGCGCGGGCGGCGTCACCGTCGACCACGGCCTCCAGCCCGGCTCCGATCTGCGCGCCGAGGAAGTCGTGCTGCGCCTGCGCGAACTCGGCCTGCGCCCGGTCGAGTCCGTCGCCGTGTCCGTGGGCCGCGAGGGCGGCCCCGAGGCCGCCGCCCGCGACGCCCGCTACGCCGCGCTCGACGACGCCGCCGACCGCCACGGAGCCACCGCCATCCTGCTCGGCCACACCCGCGACGACCAGGCCGAAACCGTCCTGCTCGGCCTCGCCCGCGGCTCCGGCATCCGCTCCCTGTCCGGAATGGCCGCGGTCTCGGGGGCCGGCGGCCGTTACCGCCGCCCCTTCCTCCAGCTCGACCGGCAGACCGCCCGCAAGGCCTGCATGGTCCAGTCCCTGCCCGTCTGGGACGACCCCCACAACGCCGACCCGGCGTACACCCGCTCGCGACTGCGCCACGAGGGCCTGCCGGCCCTGGAGAAGGCCCTCGGCAAGGGCGTCGTCGAGGCCCTCGCCCGTACGGCCCAGCTCTCCCGCGACGACGCCGACGCCCTCGACGCCTGGGCCAGCCAGGCCGAGGCCTCCGTGCGCGACGCCACAGGCCTCCTGGAGTGCGCCAAGCTCCACGCCCTGCCGCCCGCCGTGCGCCGCCGCATCCTGCGCCGCGCCGCCATCGAGGCCGGCGCCCCTGCCGGGTCCCTGTTCGCCCGCCACATCGAGGAAGTGGACCGGCTGATCACCGGCTGGCGCGGTCAGGGGGCCATCAATCTGCCGGGCAAAGTCGTGGCTCAGCGGCAGGGTGGCAGACTGGTGATTCGGCAAGGCTGAGAAAACACCGCTTTGCGAGGTGATCGGTCTCCCCTCCGGGGGCGGGACCGGACAGCCGGAGCCGTCATTGCGGGACGACCGAAAGTGATGCGGGTGGACGCGAAAGACATGGGTGCCGACCTCAAGCAGGTGCTCATCACCAAGGAAGAGATCGACGCGAAGCTCGTCGAGCTGGCCGCGAAGATCGACGCGGAGTACGCGGGCAAGGACCTGCTGATCGTCGGCGTGCTCAAGGGCGCGGTGATGGTCATGGCCGACCTCGCCCGGGCGCTGTCCACCCCGGTCACCATGGACTGGATGGCCGTGTCCTCCTACGGCGCGGGCACCCAGTCCTCCGGCGTCGTGCGGATCCTCAAGGACCTCGACACCGACATCAAGGGCAAGCACGTCCTCATCGTCGAGGACATCATCGACTCCGGCCTGACCCTGTCCTGGCTGATCAACAACCTCGGCTCCCGCGAGCCGGAGTCCCTGAGGATCTGCACCCTGCTGCGCAAGCCGGACGCCGCCAAGGTCGCCATCGACGTCGAATGGGTCGGCTTCGACATCCCCAACGAGTTCGTCGTCGGCTACGGCCTCGACTACGCCGAGAAGTACCGGAATCTTCCGTTCGTCGGTACGCTCGCGCCCCACGTCTACGGCGGCTGAACCCCGGGGGTCCCGAGGATCCGGACCCGAAGGGCCCAAGCACCGTACGAAGATCGGGAACCCCGGCGGGCCTCGCGCCGTTGGAGCATGCAGACGGGTTTGCCAGCCGTCCCATGCGGCTTCGCGCGACAATGCTGGGGTACCGTCAGAAGAACTGTCTTTATCAAACTCACTATGGCAGGAGGGACGGGGCGGCACCGCTCCGTATGGATGGACGTGAAGCGATACTTCCGTGGGCCGGTCATGTGGATCGTGCTGGCCGTCCTTGCCGTGGTCGTGTTGATGCAGGTCGTCGGCTCGTCCGGCGGCTACAAGACGGTGGACACCGGCCAGGTCGTCGCAGCGATCAACGACAACAAGGTGGA
The DNA here is from genome assembly GCF_040782645.1 of Streptomyces sp. HUAS ZL42. Lineage (GTDB taxonomy): Bacteria > Actinomycetota > Actinomycetes > Streptomycetales > Streptomycetaceae > Streptomyces. The sequence goes on along the minus strand of NZ_CP160403.1, from coordinate 4,435,314 downwards.
ATCGGCCAAGCTGACCACCGGTGACGAGCAGACCATCAAGGTCCAGCTCAAGGACGGCGAAAAGGTCGAGGACAGCTCGAAGATCCAGGCGAGCTACATCGGCGACCAGGGCGTGACCATCGCCAACACGCTGCAGACCAAGTACCAGGACAAGCAGATCCCGGACGGCTACACCGTTTCGCCGTCCAAGCAGAACCCGTTCGTCGGCATCCTGCTGTCCCTGCTCCCCTTCGTCCTCATCGTGGTCGTCTTCCTGTTCCTGATGAATCAGATGCAGGGCGGCGGCTCCCGGGTCATGAACTTCGGGAAGTCCAAGGCGAAGCTCATCACCAAGGACACCCCGAAGACGACGTTCTCGGACGTCGCCGGCTCGGACGAGGCGGTCGAGGAGCTCCAGGAGATCAAGGAGTTCCTGCAGGAACCGGCGAAGTTCCAGGCCGTCGGCGCCAAGATCCCCAAGGGCGTGCTGCTGTACGGCCCTCCCGGCACCGGTAAGACGCTGCTCGCACGCGCCGTCGCAGGCGAGGCGGGCGTCCCCTTCTACTCGATCTCGGGTTCCGACTTCGTCGAGATGTTCGTCGGTGTCGGTGCCTCCCGGGTCCGTGACCTGTTCGAGCAGGCCAAGGCGAACGCCCCGGCAATCGTCTTCGTCGACGAGATCGACGCGGTCGGCCGCCACCGCGGCGCCGGCCTCGGCGGCGGTCACGACGAGCGCGAGCAGACGCTGAACCAGCTGCTCGTCGAGATGGACGGCTTCGACGTCAAGGGTGGTGTGATTCTCATCGCAGCCACCAACCGTCCCGACATCCTCGACCCGGCCCTTCTGCGCCCCGGCCGGTTCGACCGCCAGATCGCGGTCGACCGCCCGGACATGCAGGGCCGTCTGGAGATCCTCAAGGTTCACCAGAAGGGCAAGCCGGTCGCTCCGGACGTCGACCTGTCGGCGGTCGCCCGCCGCACCCCGGGCTTCACGGGCGCCGACCTGTCGAACGTGCTGAACGAAGCCGCGCTCCTCACGGCGCGCAGCGACAGGAAGCTGATCGACAACCAGATGCTCGACGAGGCCATCGACCGCGTCGTGGCGGGCCCGCAGAAGCGGACCCGGATCATGTCGGACAAGGAGAAGAAGATCACCGCGTACCACGAGGGCGGCCACGCCCTGGTCGCGGCGGCTTCCCCGAACTCCGACCCGGTCCACAAGATCACGATCCTGTCCCGGGGCCGCGCCCTCGGCTACACGATGGTCCTTCCGGACGAGGACAAGTACTCCACGACCCGCAACGAGATGCTGGACCAGCTGGCCTACATGCTGGGCGGCCGGGCGGCCGAGGAGCTCGTCTTCCACGACCCGACCACGGGTGCCGCGAACGACATCGAGAAGGCGACGGCCACGGCCCGCGCGATGGTCACGCAGTACGGCATGACCGAGCGTCTCGGCGCGATCAAGTTCGGCGGCGACAACACCGAGCCCTTCCTCGGACGTGAGATGGCTCACCAGCGCGACTACTCGGAAGAGGTCGCCGCGCTGGTGGACGAGGAAGTGAAGAAGCTCATCGAGAACGCTCACAACGAGGCCTGGGAGATCCTGGTCGAGAACCGTGACGTCCTCGACAACCTGGTGCTCCAGCTGCTGGAGAAGGAGACGCTGGGCAAGGAGGAGATCGCCGAGATCTTCGCCCCCATCGTCAAGCGCCCGCCGCGGCCCGCCTGGACCGGTTCCTCGCGGCGCACGCCGTCCACCCGCCCGCCGGTGCTCTCCCCCAAGGAGCTCGCACTGACCAACGGTGCCAACGGCGCGACGCCGGCCATCTCCACCGCGAAGTCCACCGCGGCGGAGCCCGCCCCGGCGGCCGAGCCGGTCCCCGAGGAGCGGCCCGAGAGCTGACCCTCCCGGCTCCGGAGGCCCCACCAGGCCCGGAATGGATGCCGCGCCCCCCTGGTTCTAGCCTGGGGGGCGCGGCATTTACGTATGCCCATGCAAGTCACCTAGGAACGAGGCACCACATGACCGACCCCGTGACGCTGGACGGAGAGGGCTCCATCGGCGAGTTCGACGAGAAGCGCGCCGAGAACGCCGTACGCGAACTGCTGATCGCGGTCGGCGAGGATCCCGACCGGGAGGGGCTGAGGGAGACTCCGGCGCGGGTGGCGCGGGCGTACCGGGAGCTCCTGGCGGGGCATACGCAGGTACCCGAGGACGTGCTGACGACCACGTTCGATCTCGGGCACGACGAGATGGTCCTGGTGAAGGACATTGAGATCGTGAGTCTCTGCGAGCATCACATGCTGCCGTTCCACGGCGTCGCGCATGTCGGGTACATCCCGGCTGAGACCGGCAAGATCACGGGCTTGTCGAAGCTCGCCCGGCTTGTCGAGGTGTTCGCCCGGCGTCTGCAGGTGCAGGAACGACTGACCACGCAGATCGCCGACTCGCTCATGAGGATCCTCGAAGCCCGGGGCGTGATCGTCGTCATAGAGGCCGAGCACATGTGCATGTCGGTGCGCGGCATTCGCAAGCCCGGCGCCAAGACCACGACGTCGGCGGTGCGCGGTCAGCTTCGGGACGCCACGACCCGCGCCGAGGCGATGAGCCTGATACTGGCGCGCTGACCGCCGGACGGACCCAGGGGCCTCACGCCGCCGGTTCCGCTCCCGTGCGGTTGTGGTCGTCGTCCTCCGGCAGCTTGCAGACGCGCTCCAGGAATATGGCCGCCGCTATCACCGCGATGCCCGCCAGGACCGAGAAACCGGCGTAGATGGCCTGGTCGCGGCGGGCCGGGACGTCGAGGGACTCCAGGAGGAAGACGCCCGTGCCGCCGTACATGCCGGCGACCAGGGCGGCGACCAGGGCGCTGGCCTGGCCGAAGACGACCGCGCGGGCGGCCATCAGCGGGTCGACGCCCTTCGCCTCGGGGCGGCGGTCGCGCTGGGCCTTGAGGCGGGCGCGCAGCGAGAGCGCCGTGGACAGCAGGACCACGGCGATCACGGCCAGCACGATGGGCGCGGCGAGGGGGACGCTGGGGAGTTCCCCGATCGAGTTCCAGAGGCGGGCACCCGCCCAGGACAGGACCCCGGCCACGACGAACACGCCGGCCAGCACCCTGATGCGCAGTTCTCTCACGGTGTCCCTTCAGCTCCCCCGGATCCCACGGACTGTGGTCGTCGTCGACCTTAACGACTATTCGGGCAGCCGGAGTTCCAGATCCTTGCGGGGAACCACGCCTTCCCGGGTGACGGCGCCGAGGAGATCGGCGACCGCGCCGTGGCCGGGCAGCTGGGCGCTCGGCTCCACGTCGTACCAGGGGGCGAGGACGAACGCGCGCTGGTGGGCGCGCGGGTGGGGGAGGGTGAGGTGCGGGTCGTCGGAGACGTCGTCGGCGTACGCGACGATGTCCACGTCGAGGGTGCGCGCGCCCCAGCGCTCGTCCCGTACCCGGTGGAAGGCCTCCTCGACGGCGTGCGCCCGCTCCAGGAGGGAGGACGGGGGCAGGGTGGTCTTCAGGACCACGACCGCGTTGAAGTACGACGGCTGGCTGCCGGGCTCGACGCCCCAGGGCTCCGTCTCGTACACCGGGGAGACGGCCTTGATGCGCACGCCCGGCGTGTCCTCGAGGGCGTCGACGGCCCCCTGGAGGGTCTCCAGGCGGTTGCCGAGGTTCGAGCCGAGGGAGATCACGGCGCGTTTGGGGTTGTGCAGGGTGGTGTCGGCGGCGTCGACCTTCTCGACGACGGAGGCGGGTACCGGCTGTACGGTCGGGTCGCTGTGACCCTCGGTCAAGGACGCGGTCATACTCGGCTCCGGGTGATGGTGACGGTCACGTCGTCGAAGGGGACCGGGACGGGGGCGTCCGGTTTGTGGACGCAGACCTCGACCTCCTTCACCCCCTCGTGCTTCAGACAGGCCTGGGCGATGCGCTCGGCGAGCGTCTCGATGAGGTTGACCGGTTCGCCCTCGACGACGGCCACGACCTCCTCCGCCACGATGCCGTAGTGCACGGTCTTCGCCAGGTCGTCGTCGGCCGCGGCCGGCCGGGTGTCCAGGCCGAGGACGAGGTCCACGACGAAGGCCTGGCCCTCCTCGCGTTCCTCGGGGAACACGCCGTGGTACCCGCGGGCCCTCAGGCCGCGCAGCGCGACACGATCCACGCGAATCACTCCTGCAATCGTCGGTAACGGCCGCTTCGTGTCGTGTGCGGGCGACACACCGGCCTCGAACGAATCTACCTGCGGGCGGCGACAGAACAGGGCCACCGGGGGGCGGGCCCGCACCGGGGTCAGAGGTTTCATCAGGTGTTTCCCCTGGGGAATCCGGCGGCTCACGGGCTGGTAGCCGCCCATACCCGGGGATTCGTGATTCCAACCACTTCTTGGTCCCGGCGGACGTCCGTCATGTGTCGCCTACCCACTCAGGCGGGTGAGTCGTCGTCCTCGCCCTCGTCAGTTTCGGCCAGGACCGGGGAGGCGTGGTGCGACCAGAGCTTCCAGCCGGCGGGTGTGCGGCGGAACACGTTCGTGGCGACCACGAGCTGGCCGACGAGCGGGCCGAGCGCCTCTCCGCCCTCGGGGGCCGGACCGCCGCTGAGGATGTTCTCCGTGCAGGTCACCAGGGCGGTGTCGCCAGTGACCGAGACATGCACGTCGGTGAGGAAGAACTGGATGTAGTCGGTGTTCGCCATGATCAGCGCGTACGACCTGAGGACCTCGCCGCGGCCGGTGAGCACGGGCCAGCCGGGGTGCACGCAGGAGATCACGCCGCTGTCCGCCGGGTCGTGGTACTCCTCGTCGACGCCCAGGTCGGACGGCGTGAGCCACAGCGAGGACAGCTCTTCGAAGTCGCCCTGTTCCATGGCCTCGTAGAAGGCGGTGTTGGCGGCTTCCACCTGCTCGACGTCGGTGTGGGGGGCGCTCACCGGGCTCCTTCGGCGGCGTCTGCAAGTGGCGCACGCTCCCCTGTCCGTGCCCCTTCGACGGCGTGCGCGACCCGCACCGCATCCGCCGTGGCGCGCACCTCGTGCACGCGCACCGCCCACGCGCCGGCGTGGGCCGCGAGGGCGGAGACGGCGGCCGTGGCCGCGTCGCGCTCCCGCGCGGGCGGCGGGGCTCCCTCCGTGCCCGCGAGCACGCGCCCGAGGAACCGCTTTCGGGAGGCGGCGACGAGCAGCGGGTGGCCGAGGCCGAGCAGGCGGTCGAGGTGGGCGAGGAGCGTGAGGTCGTGCTCGGCGTCCTTGGAGAAACCGAGGCCGGGGTCCACCACGATGCGGGCGGGGTCGATGCCGCCCTCCAGGACGGCCTCCACGCGCGCGTGCAGTTCGTCGACGACTTCGGTCACGACGTCCTCGTACACGCCCTTGACGTTGCCGCCCTCGAGGAAACCGCGCCAGTGCATGACGACGAAGGGGGCGCCCGCCTCCGCGACGACACGGATCATGCCGGGGTCGGCGAGGCCGCCGCTGACGTCGTTGACGAGGGCGGCGCCGGCGGCGAGGGCCTGCTGGGCGACGGAGGCGCGCATGGTGTCGACGGAGACGACGACGCCTTCGGAGGCCAGGCCGCGGACGACGGGGATGACGCGCCTGAGCTCCTCGGCCTCGTCGACGCGGGTGGCGCCGGGGCGGGTGGACTCGCCGCCGACATCGACCAGGTCCGCGCCCTCGGCGACCAGTTCGAGGCCGTGCTTGACGGCGGCGGTCGTGTCGAACCAGCGGCCGCCGTCCGAGAAGGAATCGGGGGTGACGTTCACGACTCCCATGACCGCGCAGCGGTCCCACTCCGGAAGGCCCGCGACGCGCCCGCGTCCGCTCTGCTTGCTCATACGTTCAGCGTAGGCCCCGGGGGCGGGCCGCAACGTGCGCGGCCCGAGCGGAAGCCCCAGGGCTGGGGGGGCGGGGCTTCCGCTCGGGCCCGTCTCGGATGTGGCTGGTGTTCAGCTCCTGCTGTCTTACTCAGGTGGCGTGGTTGCTCTCGTGGTGCCGTCAGGCCGCGCGCACGTCTCTTTCGGCCAGTGCGTGGGCGCACGGGCGGGCGGCGGTCGTGCGGCGGCGCAGGAAGCGCGGCAGCGGGAGGGCGAGGTTGACGAAGCCCTCTGCCTGCATCGCGGCGAAGCCGATGCGGGGCAGGTCGCCGGAGGCGCGGTAGACCACGAAGCGCGGTTCCCAGCGGGGCTGGAACTTGGCGTTGAACTTGTACAGGGACTCGATCTGGAACCAGCGCGAGAGGAACACCAGCAGTCCGCGCCAGGCGCGCAGCACCGGACCCGCGCCGATCTTCTCGCCGCGCGCCAGCGCCGAGCGGAACATCGCGAAGTTCAGCGACACGCGCGTGATGCCGAACTTCGGCGCGGCCTGGAGCGCTGCCACGATCAGCAGCTCGTTCATGCCCGGGTCGGCGGAGCGGTCGCGCCGCATCAGGTCGAGGGACGCGCCGTCGGTGCCCCACGGCACGAAGTGCAGGATCGCCTTCAGGTCGCCGTACGGACCCGGTTCGGCGTCGGCCTTGTGGGCCGTGGCGATGAGGCAGTCGCCGTCGGCGGAGTCGCCGACACGGCCCAGGGCCATCGAGAAGCCGCGCTCGGTGTCGGTGCCGCGCCAGTCCTCCGCGGCACGGCGGATCCGCTCCAGCTCGGCCTCGCCGAGGTCACGGACACGTCGTACCCGGGTTTCGTAACCGGCGCGCTCGATGCGCTTGACCATCTGGCGCACGTTGCGCATCGCGCGGCCGGCGAGGGAGAAATCCGCCACGTCCACCACCGCCTCGTCGCCCAGTTCGAGGGCGTCGAGGCCGGTCTCGCGGGTCCACACCTCGCCGCCGGTCTCCGAGCAGCCCATGACGGCGGGCGTCCAGGAGTGTGCCTTGGCCTCGTCCATGAAGCGCTCGATGGCGCCAGGCCAGGCCTCGACATCGCCGATGGGGTCGCCGCTGGCGAGCATCACGCCGGAGACGACGCGGTACGTCACCGCGGCCTTGCCGCTGGGCGAGAAGACGACGGCCTTGTCGCGGCGGAGCGCGAAGTGGCCGAGGGAGTCGCGGGCGCCGTGCTTGGCCAGCAGGGCCCGCAGGCGTGCTTCGTCCTCCTCCGTCAGGCGCGCCGCCGGGTGTTCAGGACGGAAGGCGAGGTAAATGGTGGTGACCGCGGTGAGAAGGCCGAGGGCGCCGAGCGAGAAGGCGACCGTCCACGACGTGTTGCCCTGGTAGTCGACCGGGCCCTCGAAGCCGAACAGGCCGTACAGGACGTGCGTAATGCGATCGGCCAGGCTCGGGTCGCCGACCATGCGCTTCGGGTGGACGCTGACGATGACCAGCCCCAGGACGAGGGAACCGGCACCCATGAGGACGAAGTTGGCGAGCGCGCGCCAGCGGCTGCGCGGGTCGGGCAGGGCCCGGAACTGGTCCCGGTGGATGACCAGGGGCGCCAGGAGCGCCAGGGAGATCACCGCACCCACGATCGAGTGCCGGTACGTGTACTGCGCCACCGCGCCGGCCGGCAGCAGTGCGACCGCGGCGCGCCACGCCCGCCGTTTGGCGCGCTTGAGGCCGTGGGCGAGCAGCAGCAGCAGGACGCCCGCGCTCAGCGACAGCGCGGCCGCGAACGGGCCGAGCGCGCCGGGCAGCACCTCGGCCATGGTGTGCATACGGCTGTGCCGGAACCGCGGGAAGACACCCGCGGCGGTGTCCAGCAGCCCCACGATCGCACACGCGCGGCCGACGAGGGCGGGAACGGCTTCGGGGCGCGGCCCCTGGAGCAACTGGCGTACCCGGCTTGATCGGTTCGGAACCCCGCCCGACATTTCCCCATCTTCCCTGACAGACATCGCATCCCGTAGTTCTGCGAGAGACCTTGAATCCGGTGCCGATCGGCCATCCGGCGACATTGCGCCCTCTAGGACGGTGTCTCGGGGAGAGAGGTTCACTCTCCTCGTCAAAGCCGGCTCAAAGGCCAAGGAAAGTCCGGGACAAGCCCTCGCGAAGGAGCGGGGCTCACGGGAGACCGGGCGGAAAGCGCAGGCAGGAAACCCCCATGGGTCTCACGAGCAAGAAAGTGCTGGTGCTGGCGATCCTGGTCGCCGTGCTGCTGTTCGTCGGCACGGTGTGGCTGTGGCCGCGGCTGTCGCGACGGAACTGGCGGGCCGTCAGCGGCCGCGTCGGGCTGCTGCTCGCCACTCAGCTGGCGCTCTTCGCGTCGGTGGGGCTCGCCGCCAACCAGGCCTTCGGCTTCTACGCCAGTTGGGCGGACCTGCTAGGGCAGGAGACCGGCCAGGGTGTGGTCGTCGACCACACGGCGAGCGGTGACTCGGGCGGCCCGCTGCAGGTCGTCGACACACGGCGCATGGAGGGAGTGGGGGGATCGCGGCCGCACACGGCCGGGCAGATCCAGAAGGTCGACATCATCGGCCGTACGACGCACATCGCCACCCCCGCGTTCATCTATCTGCCGCCGGAGTACTTCCAGCCGGAATACCGCACGCGTACGTTCCCCGCGGCCGTGGTCCTCACGGGCTACCCGGGCACGGCCGAGGCGCTGGTGGACAAGCTGCACTACCCGCGTACGGCCCACAAGCTCGCCAAGGACGGCCGTATGCAGCCGATGATCCTGGTGATGATGCGGCCGACGGTGGCGCCGCCGCGGGACACGGAGTGCGTGGACATCCCGGACGGGCCGCAGACGGAGACGTTCTTCGCGAAGGATCTGCCCGAGGCCGTGACGGCTCACTACCGGGTGGCCAGGGAAGCCGGCAGCTGGGGCATCATCGGCGATTCCACGGGCGGTTACTGCGCACTGAAGATCGCCATGCACCACCCGGCCGTCTACGCGGCCGGAGCGGGCCTGTCCGCGTACTACAAGGCGCCCATCGACCCGACGACGGGCGACCTCTTCCACGGCGACGAGGCATTGCGCCACCGCGCCGACCTGCTCTGGTACATCAAGAACATGCCCGCCCCCGACACCTCACTGCTCGTCACCAGCAGCAAGGAGGGGGAATCGAACTACAAGAACACGCTGAAGTTCATAGACCTCGTGAAGGCCACGGACCGGACGCGGATCTCGTCGATCATCCTCGAAAGCGGCGGCCACAACTTCAACACGTGGCGGCGGGAGATCCCGGCGACCCTGCAGTGGATCAGCGGGCGGCTCGGCGACCGCTGAATTCGATCTTGGCCGATTTCGTGCGAGGTCGTGTGAAGGCCCTAGGTATGGCTGTGTTTTTACGGGGCGGGGCTCCACGATTCGCCTACGCGCGGTAAGTTTCTGGCCATGCCACGTGGACGTCACCGCCATTCCCCGCCTTTGCACAGGCTGCTGCCTCCTTCGGCGATCGCCGGCGTCTCCCTCGTCTGCGCCCTGGCCCCTTGGGTCTTCACGGAGCCGATGGTGCTCCGCGGTCTGGCCGGGGCCGCCGCGGCGACGGCAGTCGTCGGCGCGGTCGTCATGCGCCGCTGGGACTCGCAGGCCGGCAAGCAGGTCGCCGACCTCGCGCGCGCGCGTGCGAGTGACGAGTGGCGGCACGAGGAACGCGTCGCCGAGTTGGAGACCGACCTCGACGAATCCCGCGAACTGCGCGTCAAGCTGGAGCAGCGGCTGCGTGCCAAGCGCGCGGAGCTGGCCGGGCTGCGCAACGAGCACGCGGCGCTGCTGCGGCGGTACGCCACCGCGGAGACCGAGCGCGCGAGCGCCCTCGAGGGCCGCCGGCTGCTGGAGATCGAGGCCGCGGCTCCGTCCCGTGCGCTGCCGCCCGTGCCGGTCGCGGAGGAGGGCGAGACCGAGGCTGTGGCTGCCTCGGCGGGGGCGGAGGCGGTCGAGGCCGCCGAGGAGAAGGCGGCCGCTGTGGCGGTGTTCTCGCCGGAGGGGTCCAAGCTGTTCCTGCGGGCGCAGGCGGCGCTGAGCCGGTTCGACGAGGAGGCTTCCCCGAACGGGGAGGACGTGGACTCGGCGAAGGACGTGAACTTCGCGAAGGACTCGACGGAACCGGCGGGCTCGGGGGCGGAGCCCGTGGAGGCGGCTTCGGCCGTCGCCGCGACCGGTGACGCCGACGGGGGCGGGAAGCCGGAGGCCGCGCAGGAGGACGAGGCGCAGGGGAAGCCCGAGGCGGCCGACGGGCACGCGCGCGCGGCCGCCACCCCCACGCAGGACGCGCAGAGCGATGCTCCCGCCCCGCCGGACGAGACGGTCGCTGCGGCGCGCCCCGCTCTTCCCGCACAGCAGCCCACCGGGCACTTCACCGTGCCGACCGCGGTGGCCGTCGTACCGGCAGCGCCCGCACGGCGTCCCTCGGTCGAGGGCGGATTCGACTTCTTCGGTACGAAGAGCTCGTCGGCGTCCGCCGCGCTGGAGGCCGTGCAGAACGAGGACCTCGCCGACGTCGTCGGCCAGGAGGCGCTCGCCCTGCACAAGGCCGAAGCGGAGGCGGAGTTCAAGCGGGCGGACGAGGAGTCCCGGGGGGTCGGCCAGGTCATCGACCTGACGGCACACGACGAGACGGAACAGATCGACATGCAGGGGCTGCGGAGCGCGGTTTCCTGACCGAGCCGCGGGCGACGCCGGGCAGGTGGTAACGGACGTCAGGCCATCCACCTGTCCGGCCGCGCCCCCTTCCGACCCGTCCGCGACCTCTCCGCCTGCCCCCGCAACAGCTCCGCCGCCTCCTCCGCGTCCCGCAGCCGCGCCGTCACCGTCTTGTCGGCCCCGGTGTCCACGTGCACGTCGGCGACACGCCAGACGCGCTGCCAGGGCCCCTGCGCCAGCCGTACGCTCTGCACCTTCGCGTGCGGCACGAGTGCCAGGCTGCGCCGCAGCAGTCCGTGCCGCGAGGCGAACACCGCATCGGTGACCGCGATCCCGTAGCCCCGCCACCACAGCGGCATGCACCGGCCGGCCCGCCGCGGCGGCCGCGTCAGGGACGCGCGCGCCGGGACGGTCACGCCGGGCAGCACGCGCGCGACGACCGACTCGGCGACCTCGCGCGGAGCGACCGGCAGCAGCACCGAGTTGGACGACCCGGCCACGTCCAGCTCGACCCGCACCCAGTCGCGCCGCCGCCACAGCAGCGGCTCCACGATGCGCACGGTCTGCACGCGTCCCGGCGGCACCGTCTCGTGCGCGCGGTCGAGCAGCCCGTGGTCGATCCGCAGTCCGTCCGGGGACTCGCCCAGCGTCCAGTCGTACTCCGTGACGAACCGGCCCACACTGCTCGCGCCCGCCCCGCCGAGCAGCGGCACACCGGTCGCCAGGACCGTCCACACGCTGTGGGTGGCGAACCACAGCACCGGCGGTAGGACGAGCGCGGCGGCCAGCGAGCCCCAGGTCGCCCCGGTGAGCACCAGGGAGACGGCGAGCACGCCCGGGGGCACGCGCAGCAGCTGCCGGGACGGCGCCTCGCCGACCTCGTGCGCCGTCTCGGGCGCGAAACCGGCGGCGCGCGCGAGCAGTTCCGCGCGGAGCGTGCGCGCCTCGCGCTCGCCCAGGAAAGCGAGTTCGTCCTTCTTGTCGGCGCCTATGACATCGAGCCTGAGTTTCGCGACCCCCGCCACGCGCGCGAGGAGCGGCTGCGTGACGTCGATGGCCTGGATTCGCTCCAGCCGGATGTGCGCGGTCCGCCGGAACAACAGGCCGGTACGGATGCGCAGTTCTGCCTCCGTCACCGCGAAGTGTGTGAACCACCAGGTCAGGAAGCCGTAGAGGGCGGCGGCCGGGACGAGTACCGCGAGCCCGATCAGCAGCGTGGTCGTCGTCAGCCGGGTCAGCTGGCGCTGCGCCTGGTCCGGGTCGTGCACGGCCCACCCGATGAGGACGGCGACCGGCGCCCACGCCCGCCTGAGTGGCGTCACGGGATGCAGCCGCCGCTCGGTCACGGGCTCCTTGTCCCGTACGGCGTCGTCGACGCCCGGCGCGGTCACAGCCCCGCCGATCGGGCCTCGCCCAGCTCGGTGAGCCGGTCGCGCAGCCGTTCCGCCTCGGCCGGGTCGAGGCCCGGGATGGTCGCGTCGGTCGCGGCGGCCGCGGTGTGCAGCTGCACGCTGGCAAGCCCGAAGTGCCGTTCGACAGGACCCGAGGTGACCTCGACCAGTTGCATGCGCCCGTACGGCACGACGGTCTCCTCGCGCCACAGCACACCCCGGCTGATCAGCAGGTCGTCGGCGCGCTCGGCGTACCGCCAGGAGCGCCAGTTGCGCCCGAGCAGCACCCAGCCCCACGCCGTCAGCGCCAGTGGCAGCAGCGCGAACGCGGCCCAGACGGGGCCGGCGAGCAGACCGAGCAGCAGTCCCAGGCCCAGGCACAGCAGCCCCAGCCACACCACCAGCAGCAGCCGGCGCATCCGCAGCAGACCCGGTGGCAGCCCGGTCCACGCCGGTTCGTCCCCCTCCGTGCCCGTCTGTCCCGCCGTCCCCGCCGCCCCCGGGTTCTCCGGGCTCCCCGTCTCCATACCGCCAGCGTACGTAGGGGAGACTTGGTCCATGACTCCTACGACGGAGACCACGGTCGGGATCGGCGGTGCCGCGGAGAGCACCGACATGGTGCTCAACATCGGACCCCAGCATCCGTCCACGCACGGCGTGCTGCGGCTGCGGCTCCTGCTGGACGGAGAGCGCATCACGCGCGCGGAGCCGGTGATCGGCTACATGCACCGCGGCGCGGAGAAGCTCTTCGAGGCGCGGGACTACCGGCAGATCATCATGCTCGCCAACCGCCACGACTGGCTGTCGGCGTTCTCGAACGAGCTGGGCGTGGTCCTCGCCGTGGAGCGGATGCTCGGCATGGAGGTCCCCCCGCGCGCGGTGTGGACGCGCACGCTGCTCGCGGAGCTGAACCGGGTGCTCAACCACCTGATGTTCCTGGGGTCGTATCCGCTGGAGCTCGGCGGGATCACCCCGATCTTCTACGCCTTCACGGAGCGCGAGGAACTTCAGCACGTGATGGAGGAGGTCTCCGGCGGGCGCATGCACTACATGTTCAACCGCGTCGGCGGTCTCAAGGAGGACCTGCCCGCGGGATGGACGTCACGCGCACGTGCCTGCGTCGCTTCCCTGCGCTCCCGCATGGACCGGTTCGACGACCTGGTCCTCGGCAACGAGATCTTCCGGGGGCGCACACGGGGCGTGGGCGTCCTCGCGCCGGAGACCGTGCACGCCTACGGCGTGAGCGGTCCGATCGCGCGCGCCTCGGGCGTCGACTTCGACCTGCGCCGGGACGAGCCGTACCTGGCGTACGGCGAGCTGCAGGACACCTTCGAGGTCGTCACCCGGCAGGAGGGCGACTGCCTCGCCCGCTTCGAGTGCCTCCTGGAGCAGACGCACAACTCCCTCGACCTCGCCGACGCCTGCCTCGACCGGCTCGCGGAGCTTGCGCCCGGCCCGATCAACCAGCGGCTGCCGAAGGTCCTGAAGGCCCCCGAGGGCCACACGTACGCGTGGACCGAGAACCCGCTCGGCATCAACGGCTACTACCTCGTCAGCAAGGGCGAGAAGACCCCGTACCGGCTGAAGCTGCGCTCGGCCTCCTACAACAACATCCAGGCCCTCGTGGAACTGCTGCCGGGCACGCTGGTCGCGGACATGGTGGCGATCCTGGGGTCGTTGTTCTTCGTGGTCGGGGACATCGACAAGTAGGTCACTCGCCCAGGCCGAGCGGGTCCGCGACGCCCACCGGCCGCAGCAGCCAGCCGAAGTCGCCCAGCCCCCCCGTCGCGGTGAGTTCGGCGGCCTCTCCGGCGCCGGCGAGCGCACGCACATAGGCCGAAGGATTTGTGGAGGCGAGCGCGAGCGGGGGGCGTGCGCCTGTGACCCCCAGGGCGCGCAGCGCGTCGCGTTGCGTGAGCAGACGCGGGCCGGGTGCGCCGGGTTCGCCGAGGGGCGCGCACGCCGCCGCGCACGCGTCCAGTGCGACGTGCGCCGTGATGTCGCACGACCCGTCCGGCACGGGCGCCGTCTCGCGCCCCTCCCGGAAGCCGGTGAGCGTCCCGAACGCGGGGCGCGCGTCCGCCACGTGCGCGTAGTCCACGGCCACCGCGAGCCCCCGCTCGACGCAGGAGACGGCGGACGCCCACGCGCAGTCCCGGGGCAGGCCGATCTCGGCCCGCAGTCCCTCCTCGCCCATGAGCGGCCACCACCGCGCGAGCCACTCCGCCTCCGCACCGGAGACCGGCCCGCCAAGCCGCTCGGTGCCGTCATGCCGTACGAGGACCAGCCGGGCCACGCCCTCGGAGTCCACCTCCGCGACCTCCACCGGGACGTTGTCCAGCCACTCGTTGGCGAACAGCAGCCCCGTGATCCCGCGCGGGGGCTCGGGCAGCCACCCGATCCGGTCATCGAGGCCCTCCGGGCGGCCGGCGAGTTCCACGGCGTACGCGCGCGTGCGGGCGCTCACCTCGGCGGGCAGCGCGGCGAGCACCCCCGTGACCAGTTCGCCCCGGCCGGCCGCCATGTCGACGAGGTCCAGCGTTCCGGGCCGCCCCAGTGCCGCGTCCACCCTGCACAGGAGCCGGGCCACGGCCTCGGCGAACAGCGGCGAGGCGTGCACGGACGTACGGAAGTGCCCGGCAGGCCCCTCCGGCCGCCGGTAGAAACCGTCCGGCCCGTAGAGAGCCGTCTCCGTCGCCGCGCGCCATCCGAGCCACTCGCCGCCGAGCTGCGTTACCTTCGTCACCTGGCCAGACTAGGCGTGCAGGTGATCACGGCATCCACCTTGCGGAGTATGCGCGCCGAGTGCGGATCGGCCCTCCGGTTGACCCCTGCACACGGCACGCTTCCCTACTCTGGGTTACGTGCAGCGCCTCTACGACTTCCTCCGCAGGCACCCGACGTTGGTCGACGGCTTCTGGGCCGTCTTCCTCTTCGGGATCTCGGTGGCGAGTGAAACAGCCCGCCAGGAAGCCGTGGGCACCGACTCACCGGCGGTGATCGTCCCGGTCGTGCTCCTGCTGTGCCTGGTGATCGCGCTGCGCCGGCGCATGCCGGAGAAGATGTTGCTGCTGGCCATCGGGCTCGGAGTGGCGCAGCTCGCGCTGAACGTGGTGACGACGGCCGCCGACTTCGCCCTGCTGGTGATCGTCTACACCGTCGCCGCGACCGGCGCCCGCTGGGCGTCCAGGCTCGCCCTGACCGTGGGCCTGTGTGCGGCCCCCGTGGCGCAGCTGCGCTGGCCGCAGGAGGACACCAGCGCCCTGGGCAACGTCGCGAAGGCGATCATCCTGACGGTGCCGTTCGCGCTCGCCTGGGTGCTCGGCGACTCCATCCGCACCCGCCGTGCCTACTTCGCGCAGCTCGAGGAGCGCGCCGCGCGCCTGGAGAGGGAGCGCGAGGCGCAGGCGAAGGTGGCGGTCGCCGCCGA
The DNA here is from genome assembly GCF_040782645.1 of Streptomyces sp. HUAS ZL42. GTDB lineage: Bacteria > Actinomycetota > Actinomycetes > Streptomycetales > Streptomycetaceae > Streptomyces. Next base: position 4,419,995 of record NZ_CP160403.1, on the reverse strand, counting down.
ACGCGCCCGCATCGCTCGCGAGCTGCACGACGTCGTCGCGCACAACGTGTCGGTGATGGTGGTGCAGGCCGACGGCGCCGCCTACGTCCTGGACGCCGCGCCCGATCAGGCGAAGAAGGCCCTGGAGACCATCTCCTCCACCGGCCGCCAGGCCCTCGCCGAGATGCGCCGTCTGCTCGGCGTGCTGCGCACCGGTGAGCACCAGGAGGGCGGTGAGTACGTCCCGCAGCCCGACGTCGAGCAGATCGACGAGCTGATCGAGCAGTGCCGCACCTCAGGCCTGCCCGTCGACTTCAAGGTCGAGGGCACCCCGCGCCCGCTGCCCAGCGGCGTCGAGCTCACCGCGTACCGCATCGTCCAGGAGGCGCTGACGAACACGCGCAAGCACGGCGGGCCGAACGCGGGTGCGAGCGTGCGCCTGGTCTACTTCGACGACGGCCTCGGCCTGCTCGTCGAGGACGACGGCAAGGGTGCCCCGCACGAGCTGTACGAGGAGGGCGGCGCCGACGGCCGGGGTCACGGCCTGATCGGCATGCGCGAGCGGGTCGGCATGGTCGGCGGCACCCTGGACGCGGGCCCGCGCCCCGGCGGAGGATTCCGCATCAGCGCCCTGCTCCCGCTCAAACCGGCGCACTGACACCGACGCACGCCCCCTGTTGACACCTGTAACGACCCTGCCGACACGGACACCGAAGAGACGGAAGAGGCCCCGATGACGATCCGCGTGATGCTCGTCGACGACCAGGTGCTGCTGCGCACCGGGTTCCGGATGGTGCTCGCCGCCCAGCCGGACATGGAGGTCGTCGCGGAGGCGGGCGACGGGGTGGAGGCCCTCCAGGTGCTGCGCTCGACCGCCGTGGACGTCGTGCTGATGGACGTCCGCATGCCGAAGCTCGACGGTGTGGAGACCACCCGCCGGATCTGTTCGGAGCCCGACCCGCCGAAGGTGCTGATCCTGACCACCTTCGACCTCGACGAGTACGCCTTCTCCGGGCTGAAGGCGGGTGCCTCCGGCTTCATGCTCAAGGATGTGCCGCCGGGCGAACTCCTCTCGGCCATCCGCTCCGTGCACAGCGGCGACGCCGTGGTCGCCCCGTCCACCACCCGCCGCCTCCTCGACCGGTTCGCGCCGATGCTGCCCACGACCGGCAAGGAGCCCCGGCACAAGGAGCTGGAGCGGCTCACCGACCGGGAGCGCGAGGTCATGGTGCTGGTCGCGCAGGGCCTGTCCAACGGCGAGATCGCCGCCCGGCTCGTGCTGTCGGAGGCGACCGTGAAGACGCACGTGGGCCGCATTCTGACCAAGCTGGGGCTGCGGGACCGGGTGCAGGTGGTGGTCCTGGCGTACGAGACCGGGCTGGTGCGTGCGGGCGGGCACGGCTGAACCGTGGGGAACGTGACCCCGGCGTGACCGCCGCCCACTAGGGTCTGCGCATGCTCCTGTGGATCAACGGCCCTTTCGGGGGCGGCAAGACACAGACCGCACACGAGATCCAGCGGCGCCTGCCCGGCAGCGTCATCTGCGACCCCGAGCACGCCGGCTTCGGTCTGCGCCGCATGCTGCCGCCCGAACTGCGCGGTGACTTCCAGGACCTGACCTCCTGGCGGCAGGGCGTCGTCGAAGTCCTCGACCTCGCCCTCACCAAGCACGACGGCGTCGTCATCGCCCCCATGACGGTCACGGACTCCGGCTACTTCGCGGAGACCGTCGGTCATCTGCGCGAACTCGGCCACGACGTACGGCACTTCACGCTCCTGGCCCAACCGGAGACCGTCCTCGGGCGCCTGCGGGAACGCGGCTTCGGCCGCCTCCCCCAGTGGCTCGCCGGGAAGAATGCCGGCCTGGGCAGGGAGAGTTGGGCCGTGCGGCAGCTCGACCACTGTCTGGAGCGGCTGAGCGAGCCGGAGTTCGCCGAGCATCTCTGGACCGACCACTCGACCGTCCCGAAGACGGCCGACCGAATCGCCGTCCTGGCCGGGCTGAGGCTCCGGCCCAACACGGAGGGCGCGCTGCGGACACGGTGGCGGCAGGCGAAGGTCGGGATCAGGCACATCCGCTTCGACTGACGGTCACACGACGGCGCCCTTTCCCGGCCGCACCCCCGCGATGCCGATGCTCACGCTCATGCCGCACCCCGCCACTGACAACGCCGCCTCGACTGACGGCCGCCGTCAATCGTCGCGGCCGACGACCGGCGCCCGCGCACTACTTGCCGACCTCCTCCGTCAGCCGCGAGACGAAGTCCGCGACCGCCGCCTTCACGTCGTCCGCGGTCCACTCCAGGCCCGCGGCGCGTACGAACAACTCGGTGAAGGCCAGGCCCGGGCCGCCACCGAGCCAGCCGTTGGCGAAGAGGACGGTCCCGGTCTCCTCCGCTGTGCGGACCGCGGCCTCCGAGACGACGTCGGCGTCGTACGGCAGCCACACCTGAAACTCGTTCGTGTGCGGCTCCTCGGGGTGTACGCGCGTCCACGGCAGCCCGGCCGCGGCGAAACCCTCGCGCAGCGCGGCGGCCACCACGCGCGCGTGGCGCACGTAGTCGGGCAGCCGGGGCAGCTCGTGCTCCAGCCCGACGAGCGCCGACAGCGCCGTCGGGAACTGCTGGAAGATCATGCCGCCGTACCGGTGGCGCCAGGTCTTCGCCTCCTCCACCAGCGTCTTCGGGCCGGCGAGCGCCGCGCCGCCGAACCCGTCGAGTGACTTGTAGAACGACACGTAGACGCTGTCCGCCAGACCCGCGATCTCGTCCAGAGGGCGGTCGAAGTGGACGGTGGACTCCCACAGGCGCGCGCCGTCGAAGTGCACCACCGCGTCACGCTCGCGCGCCGCTTGCACGACCTCGGTGAGCTCCTCCCAGGTGGGCAGCACGAAACCGGCGTCCCTGAGGGGCAGTTCGAGCATCAGCGTCCCGAAGGGCTCGTCGAAGTCGCGTACCTCGTCGGCGGTCGGCAGCCGGGGTTCGCTTGTCACGCGGACCGGGCGCAACCCGCTGACCTGGCTGAACGCGTGCTTCTCGTGCACCTCGGGGTGGGCCAGCGCATGCAGGGCGACGGTCGGGCTGCCGGTGCGGCCCGCCCAGCAGCGCAGGGCGACCTGCTGGGCCATCGTGCCCGTCGGGAAGAAGGCGGCGGCCTCCGTGCCGAGCAGCCCCGCGACCTTCTCCTCCAGGGCGGCGACGACGCCGCTGCCGTAGATGTCCGACAGTTCGTCGAGGTCGTACAGATCCGATGCCCGCTCCAGCAGCGCCAGGCGTTCCCGCAGCGTGCGCAGGAAACCGGGGCGCGCGAGTATGCGCTCCGCGCTCCTGCTCGCGCTCAGGCGTCGCTCACGGCGCTGCTTGCGCCGTTCCTCGTCCGAGATCTGCTCCGTCAGCTCCGTGCCCTGCTCCGCCGTATCGCTCATGCCCCGGATCATGGCGTGCAACGGCACACGCGGGCATCCGCATTTGCGGCGTGGGGAAACCCACAGCCTGTGGACAACCGAGCGCCCCCCGAATTCGCGTTAACATGACGAGAAATCGTCCGGTACCCAGAGCGGACTGGAACGGGAAGGCCGCCGTCGAGTGAGTACAGTCCAACAGCCAGACCCCAAGGGCCGCCCCGCACGGCTCACCGTCGGCGTCGTCGGCGCCGGCCGCGTGGGCCCCGCGCTCGCCGCGTCCCTCCAGCTCGCCGGGCACCGCCCGGTCGCCGTCTCCGGGGTCTCGGACGCCTCCAGAAGGCGGGCCGCGCTCCTGCTGCCCGACGTGCCGGTCGTCCAGCCCGCCGACGTGCTGCAGCGCGCCGACCTGGTGCTGCTGACCGTCCCCGACGACGCCCTGCCCGGGCTCGTGGAAGGCCTTGCCGAGACCGGAGCGGTGCGGCCGGGCCAGCTGCTCGTGCACACCTCGGGGCGGTACGGCGCCAGGGTCCTGGACCCGGCCCTGCGCGCGGGCGCCCTGCCGCTGGCGCTGCACCCGGCGATGACCTTCACGGGCACCCCCGTGGACGTCCAGCGCCTCGCCGGCTGCTCCTTCGGCGTCACCGCCCCCGACGAGCTGCGGCTGGCCGCCGAGGCCCTCGTCATCGAGATGGGCGGCGAACCCGAGTGGATCGCCGAGGAGAACCGGCCGCTGTACCACGCGGCGCTCGCGCTCGGCGCCAACCACCTGGTGACGCTGGTCGCCCAGTCCATGGAGCTGCTGCGCACGGCAGGCGTCGCGGCGCCCGACCGGATGCTCGGCCCGCTGCTCGGCGCCGCCCTGGACAACGCGCTGCGCTCCGGCGACGCGGCGCTCACCGGCCCCGTCGCGCGCGGCGACGCGGGCACGGTCGCCGCGCACGTGACCGAGTTGCGTCGGCACGCCCCGCAGACCGTCGCCGGCTACCTGGCCATGGCGCGCGCGACCGCGGACCGTGCGCTCGCCCACGGGCTGCTCAAGCCGGAGCTCGCCGAGGACCTCCTCGGGGTACTCGCCAACGGGACCAACGGCGCCGAGGGAGACGCCCGATGACCACCACCCTGCTGCGCACCGCCGGTGAACTCCACGCACGTGCGCGTGCGGGCCGCCGCGCCGTGGTGATGACCATGGGCGCCCTGCACGAGGGCCACGCCACCCTGATCAGCACCGCGCGCGAGATCGCCGGACCGGACGGCGAGGTCGTCGTCACCGTCTTCGTGAACCCGCTGCAGTTCGGCAAGGGCGAGGACCTGGACCGCTACCCCCGCACCCTGGACTCCGACCTGAAGATCGCCGAACAGTCGGGCGCCGACGTCGTGTTCGCCCCCGGTGTCGAGGAGGTCTACCCGGGCGGCGAACCTCAGGTCCGCATCAGCGCGGGCCCGATGGGCGAACGTCTCGAGGGCGCCTTCCGCCCCGGCCACTTCGACGGCATGCTCACCGTCGTCGCCAAGCTGCTGCACCTCACGCGCCCCGACGTCGCCCTGTACGGCCAGAAGGACGCCCAGCAACTCGCCCTCATCCGCCGGATGGTGCGGGACCTGAACTTCGGCGTCGAGATCGTCGGCGTACCGACCGTGCGCGAGGAGGACGGCCTCGCCCTGTCCAGCCGCAACCGCTACCTCTCGCCCGAGGAGCGGCTCACGGCCCTCGCCCTGTCGCAGGCCCTGTTCGCGGGCCGCGACCGGCACGCGGCACAGGAGGCACTGCGCGCGCGGGCGCGTGAGGTGCCCGCCACGCACGCGCGTGCCGAGGCGCTCAGCGCCATAGGGGAGTCCCGCGCGGCGGCCGACGCGCACGCCGTCGCCAAGGCCGCGCCCGGCGGCCCGTCGGCCGTCCGCGCGGCGGCCCGGCTGGTCCTGGACGACGCCGTCCGCCTCGACCCGCCCCTGGTCCTGGACTACCTGGCCCTGGTCGATCCGTCCGACTTCACCGAGATCGAGGACGACTTCACCGGCGAGGCCGTCCTCGCCGTCGCCGCCCGGGTCGGGACGACCCGGCTGATCGACAACATCCCCCTCACCTTCGGAGCCGCCTCGTGACCAGCACAGGCATACGACTGCACGCGCCCGCACCAGGGTGGTCGATCTCCGCGGACGTGGTGGTCGTCGGCTCCGGCGTCGCCGGCCTGACCGCGGCCCTGCGCTGCGAGGCCGCGGGCCTGCACACCGTCGTCGTCACCAAGGCCCGCCTCGACGACGGCTCCACCCGCTGGGCCCAGGGCGGTATCGCCGCGGCCCTCGGGGAGGGCGACACCCCCGAAGAGCACCTGGACGACACGCTGGTGGCGGGCGCGGGCCTGTGTGACGAGGAGGCGGTACGGATCCTCGTCACCGAGGGCCCCGACGCCGTACGCCGTCTGATCGCGACCGGCGCGCACTTCGACGAGTCGTCCGAGGGCCGCCTGGAACTCACCCGCGAGGGCGGCCACCACCGCCGCCGCATCGCGCACGCCGGCGGCGACGCGACCGGCGCGGAGATCTCCCGGGCACTCGTCGAGGCGGCACGCGCGCGTGGCGTGCGGACCATCGAGAACGCGCTCGTCCTCGACCTGCTGTCGGACGCGGACGGCCGCACGGCGGGCGTGACCCTGCACGTCATGGGCGAGGGCCAGCACGACGGCGTGGGCGCGGTGCACGCCCCGGCGGTCGTCCTCGCGACCGGCGGGATGGGCCAGGTGTTCTCCGCCACCACCAACCCCTCCGTGTCCACGGGCGACGGAGTGGCGCTCGCCCTGCGCGCGGGCGCGGAGGTGAGCGACCTCGAGTTCGTCCAGTTCCACCCCACCGTGCTCTTCCTGGGCCCGGACGCCGAGGGCCAGCAGCCCCTGGTCTCCGAGGCGGTACGCGGCGAGGGCGCCCACCTGGTCGACGCCGACGGTGTGCGGTTCATGGTCGGGCAGCACGAACTGGCCGAGCTCGCGCCCCGGGACATCGTCGCCAAGGGCATCATGCGCCGCATGCAGGAGCAGGACGCCGAGCACATGTTCCTCGACGCCCGGCACTTCGGCGCCGAGATGTGGGAGCACCGCTTCCCGACGATCCTGGCCGCCTGCCGCGCCCACGGCATCGACCCGGTCCACGAGCCCATCCCGATCGCCCCGGCGGCCCACTACGCCTCGGGCGGTGTGCGCACCGACTCCCACGGCCGTACGACGGTTTCGGGCCTGTACGCGTGCGGCGAGGTCGCCTGCACCGGCGTGCACGGCGCGAACCGGCTCGCCTCCAACTCCCTCCTGGAGGGCCTGGTCTACGCCGAGCGCATCGCGGCGGACATCGCGGCCGCCCAGGCGGACAACGGCCTCCACGCGCGCGTGCCCGCACCGGTCGAGCACCCCGAGAAGCCCGGGCACCCCCTGCTCGCGGCGGAGGCCCGGTTCGCGATCCAGCGGATCATGACCGAGGGCGCCGGCGTCCTGCGCTCGGCCGACTCCCTCGCCAAGGCCGCCGAGCAGCTCCGGCAGCTGCACAGCGAGGCCCGCGACGCCCTCGCCGAGAACGGCAAGACCGCCGAACCCGGCGTCGACACCTGGGAGGCCACCAACCTCCTGTGCGTGGCCCGCGTCCTGGTCGCCGCCGCCGAACTCCGTGAGGAGACCCGCGGCTGCCACTGGCGCGAGGACCGCCCCGGGCGCGACGACACGGAGTGGCGCCGCCACATCGTCGTACGACTGAACCCCGACCGATCGCTGGCCGTGAACATCACGGACACCGCAGACTTCCCCCCGACCCGGCAGTCCCACCGCCATCAGGAGCAGTGACAGAAGTGAGCACCCCCGACCTTCCCCTCGCCCGGAGCGGCGGCTGCGGCGACGGCTGCGCCTGCGGTGCGGACGCCGGCGAGGAGTACCTGGAGTGCGGGCTCGACCCCGCGCTCGCGCAGCTCCTGGCCGATGCCGGACTCGACCCCGTGGAGGTCGAGGACATCGCCAACGTCGCCATCCAGGAGGACCTCGACCACGGCGTGGACGTCACGACGGTCGCGACGATCCCCGAGGACGCCGTGTCCACCGCCGACTTCACCGCCCGTGAGGCGGGCGTCGCGGCGGGCCTCAGGGTCGCCGAAGCGGTGATCTCCGTGGTCTGCACCGACGAGTTCGAGGTCGAGCGGCACGTGGAGGACGGCGACCGGGTGGAGGCGGGCCAGAAGCTCCTGTCGGTCACCACGCGCACCCGTGACCTGCTGACCGCCGAGCGCAGCGCGCTCAACCTGCTGTGCCGCCTGTCCGGCATCGCGACGGCCACGCGCGCGTGGGCCGACGTCCTGGAGGGCACCAAGGCCCGCGTCCGGGACACCCGCAAGACGACGCCGGGCCTGCGCTCGCTGGAGAAGTACGCCGTCCGGTGCGGCGGCGGGATCAACCACCGCATGTCGCTGTCGGACGCGGCGCTGGTCAAGGACAACCACGTGGTCTCCGCGGGCGGTGTCGCCCAGGCCTTCAAGGCCGTACGGGAGGCCTTTCCCGACGTGCCGATCGAGGTCGAGGTCGACACCCTGCACCAGCTGCGCGAGGTCGTGGACGCGGGCGCCGACCTGATCCTGCTGGACAACTTCACGCCCGGCGAGTGCGGGGAGGCGGTCGGCATCGTCGGCGGACGCGCGCTCCTCGAGGCGTCGGGCCGGCTGACGCTGCAGAACGCGAAGGCGTACGCGGACACGGGCGTCGACTTCCTGGCCGTCGGGGCGCTGACCCACTCCTCGCCGATCCTGGACATCGGCCTGGACCTGCGAGCGGCGGAGTAGGGAGCGGGCCGGCCATGCTGCTGACGATCGACGTAGGGAACACGCACACCGTGCTCGGCCTGTTCGACGGCGAGGACATCGTCGAGCACTGGCGGATCTCGACGGACGCGCGCCGTACGGCCGACGAACTCGCGGTGCTCCTGCAGGGCCTCATGGGCATGCACCCGCTCCTCGGAGAGGAGCTGGGGGACGGCATCGACGGGATCGCGATCTGCGCGACGGTGCCGAGCGTGCTGCACGAGCTGCGCGAGGTGACCCGGCGGTACTACGGGGACGTGCCCGCCGTGCTCGTCGAGCCGGGCGTGAAGACCGGTGTGCCGATCCTGACCGACAACCCCAAGGAGGTCGGCGCGGACCGCATCATCAACGCGGTCGCGGCGGTCGAGCTGTACGGCGGGCCGGCGATCGTCGTGGACTTCGGCACGGCGACGACGTTCGACGCGGTCTCCGCGCGCGGGGAGTACGTCGGTGGTGTCATCGCGCCCGGTATCGAGATCTCGGTCGAGGCGCTGGGGGTCAAGGGCGCTCAGCTGCGGAAGATCGAGGTGGCACGGCCGCGCAGCGTGATCGGCAAGAACACGGTCGAGGCGATGCAGGCCGGAATCATCTACGGGTTCGCGGGGCAGGTCGACGGCGTGGTGAGCCGGATGGCGCGTGAGCTGGCGGACGATCCCGAAGACGTGACGGTGATCGCCACGGGCGGGCTGGCGCCGATGGTGCTGGGGGAGTCGTCGGTGATCGACGAGCACGAGCCGTGGCTGACGCTGGTCGGCCTGCGACTGGTGTACGAGCGGAACGTGTCGCGGATGTGAGGGCGCCGGCCCCGGGGCCGCCGCGCCGGGTTCCACGCAGGCCGCGCAGCGTTTCACGCACGTGAGGAACCACCCACCCGAGTGGCACCCCCGCGCCACGCCCGCCCCCTATGTCGAGTTTGTCTGATTAGCGCGTATCGTCGCCGCATGCCCACGCCATACGGATCCCGCGGCGGCATGGCGTTCGGTGCGGAGGAGCTGCGTGTGCTCCGCCGCGCTCTCGCCCTCGCCCTCCACCCCGGCCCCGCCTCGGCCGAGGACGTCCAGGACTGCCACCGTCTCGCCGAGTCCCTCGACGAGGCGATGCGCGAGGGCGCCCGGCTGAGGGCCTTCCTGGTGGCCGACCTCGCCCGGTACCGCGCCGCTCTCCCCGGCGCCGCCGCCGGCTACCTGGCGCTCCTGGAGGAGGTGCTCGCCACCGGCTGCCGGCCCGAACCCGACGACCTCACCGCCCTACGGGCGCTGCGTGGCAATCCCGCCGCGGCCGCCCTCCTCAGCCGCTGCCAGACGCGTGCCGAGCAGGGCGTACGCGCCCGTCTCGCCGGCCGTACGGCGCACGAGGCCCCTGAGGCCGTGCCGAGCGTCCCCGGCTGCCGTACCCGCCTCCTGGCCCTTCCGGGAGGGCTTTCCGGCGCGGCCGAGGAACCCGCCGACAAGCCGAAGAAGAAACCCGCGGAGAAACCGGCCGCCCCCGCTCCCGCCCCCGCCCCGAAGCCGGCGCCCTCCGAGCCCAAGCCCGCCCGCCGTCCCATCCCCACCCCTGGCGAGGTCTTCCCCCGCCGCAAGCCGGCCCCGCCGCCCGCCAACCCGCCCCAGCAACTCGTCGCGGGCTGAGCCGCCCCCCGGCCCCCGCACCCGGCGGCATCACCACACCGCCCCAGCCCCCGATGTCGCCGGGGCGTCCGGTGCCGGGCGCCCCCGCCCCGGCCCGCCCCCGCCCCGGGCCCTCGCTCCCCCGTGGCTACCCTGGATCCATGGACTACGTCTCAGCGCTCGTGCCCCCGGTCGTCATGGCCGTGTTCTTCATCGGTGTGATCCGGGTGATCGTGAAGACCCAGGGCGGCGCCAACAAGGCCAAGGAGGACGCCGCCGTCGACGCCGCCATCGCGCGCGCGGAGAGCACCCGCCAGGCCTCGAACGCAGAGTAGTTCGCCCCTTTTCGTTCCTGTTTGCCACTAAAAGCGCAGGTTCACTACGTCATTGCCGAGATCTCCCACTATTGTTCTGAGTTGTGCCTCGCCCATTGGGAGAACTCGAAGACGCGGTCATGACGCGGGTGTGGAAGTGGAACCGCCCCGTGACCGTTCGAGAAGTCCTGGAAGACCTTCAGCGGGAACGGTCCATCGCGTACACCACGGTGATGACCGTCTTGGACAATCTCCATCAGAAGGGCTGGGTGCGCCGCGAGGCGGAAGGGCGCGCCTATCGATATGAGGCGGTCTCCACCCGCGCCGCCTACGCCGCCGCCCTGATGAACGACGCCTGGGCGCAGAGCGACAACCCTGCGGCAGCTCTTGTCGCGTTCTTCGGCATGATGAGCGACGAACAGCGACAGGCGCTGCGGGACGCCGTACGCATCGTGCAAGGACCGGAAACGACGGAAGCGCCGCGGGATACCGGCTCCGATACCGCAAGCGACAACCCCGGCTCGGCGCAGGAGGCCGGCGGGCGATAGCGTCCGCTCATGTCCGCAGAGAGCCCCTCCGCCGAGAGCCCCGAAGTCACGGCTAAAGCCATCACCGTCCGGCGGGCCCGGACCAGCGATGTTCCCGCCGTGCGCCGACTCCTTGACGCGTACGTCCGCGAGGGCATCCTGCTCGACAAAGCGACGGTGGCGCTTTACGAGGCCATCCAGGAGTTCTGGGTGGCGGAACGCGACGACAACGCCGAGGTGGTCGGCTGCGGCGCACTGCACGTCATGTGGGAAGACCTCGCGGAAGTGCGCACTCTCGCCGTGAAGCCCGGTCTGAAGGGCGCCGGCGTCGGTCATCAGTTGCTGGAGAAGTTGCTGCACACCGCGCGCTGGCTCGGCGTTCGCCGCGTTTTCTGTCTGACCTTCGAAGTGGACTTCTTCGGCAAGCACGGCTTCGTGGAGATCGGAGAGACGCCTGTCGACACCGATGTCTACGCGGAGTTGCTGCGTTCCTATGACGAGGGCGTCGCCGAGTTCCTCGGTCTCGAACGAGTGAAACCGAACACCCTGGGCAACAGCCGGATGCTTCTGCATCTGTGATCGACAAGACCCTATGTCCGAAACGCGCACGTTTCCGGACCGGGGAGGGCTGCCGGTCTCTGCCGGGGGTTTGTGTTTTTCCAGCAAAAGCGGTTTGCTTTCCGACGTACTGCAGTACTGCATATAACAGGGGGCGGCGAAACGGCGGACGCCGCAGACCCCCCGGTCCTCACGTTATCGATGAAAGGAAATCCGGTGGCACAGAAGGTTCAGGTCCTTCTTGTCGACGACCTCGACGGCGGCGAGGCAGACGAGACCGTGACGTTCGCGCTGGACGGCAAGACGTACGAGATCGATCTCACGACTGGCAATGCGGACAAGCTGCGCAGCCTTCTCGAGCCCTATGTGAAGGGCGGTCGTCGAACCGGAGGCCGTGCTTCGGGTGGGCGTGGAAAGGCGCGTGCCGCCACTTCCGGCGGCAGCCAGGACACCGCGCAGATCCGCGCATGGGCGAAGGAGAACGGATACGAGGTCAACGACCGCGGCCGTGTTCCCGCGTCCATTCGCGAGGCTTATGAGAAGGCCAACGCCTGATCGGGGCGTGAGGCCTAGGAGAAGGCCGACGGCTGGGCGCACCCGCGCCGCAGCCGGATCCGATGGCACTGCGTTGCCATCGTGTCCACGAGTCGTACGAGATCGGGGGCGCTCCCGTCGCCCCCCATGGCCGACAGCGTCGGCAGCGAGGCCTCGACCTCGCACCCGGGCACGGGGGGCCGCAGCCACACGGCGGCCCCCTGCAGAGGTGTGACGGGGTCTGTGACGGGGTCCGGTGGCAGCGGCCGCGTTCCGGCCGTCCCGGGGCCGGGAGACACGGGCGCGCCAGGAGGCACGGCACCGGGAGGCAGCGGCGCTTCCATCGTCCCGCCTGCTCCCACGGCCACCATGTCCAGCGGCAGCGACCCCCACTCCAGCCAGTCCAGGAGTCCCGGCATCTCGTCCGCGCTGCCCGCGGCCACCAGCAGCCGCATCCGCTCCCCCCGCAGGGCCACCGGAGAGTCCGGCCCCAGGCGCCGCAGCCCCACGAGTCCGGCCTCGGCCGGCACATCCAGCACGTCGAAGCGCACGCCCACGCGAAGCCGAATCCGCATTCCGGGATCCCCGGGGCTCGCGGGCACTGTCGCCCAGCCCAGTTCGTTCTCGTACCACCGCCGGACCTGATCGCTCACCTCGAGCGGACGGCGGGGCAGGGGGAGCGTGATGATCGGGAGGACTGGGCCGGCCATGCCAGTCGCAACCGCCGGAAGCGCGTGCGGGTTACGCTGGGTGGACCCATGACTGCACAGAGTGCCGAATCGGGGGCGCGCAGGGGTGCCGGGAGGCGCAAGGTTGTTCGCCCGTAGCGGAGGGAACCGGTGCGCGCCGCATGGAGTGTCAGTCCCAGCGGGTAAGACATCCCTAGTGGGAGGGGGCGACACGCAGGGAAGGGCGTCTCACGTTCGCCATCGGCGTAGTGGTGGTGAGGGTAACCACCTGGCCTGCGGGAACATCGTCTCGCACCATCGGGTTGGAGCATATGTCGGCGTTCGGGGTCAGGAGGCAGTGTTGGTTCTCGGTCCGGTGTCGGCAGTTGGAATGAGCGGTCCCCGCTTGCGGGACTAAGCTGCGGAAGGACAGGGAGGGGAAGTTCCCCCCACTGCCTGACCGCTCTGAGGAGCGATTAACGATGTTCGAGAGGTTCACCGACCGCGCGCGGCGGGTTGTCGTCCTGGCTCAGGAAGAAGCCCGGATGCTCAACCACAACTACATCGGCACCGAGCACATCCTCCTGGGCCTGATCCACGAGGGTGAGGGTGTCGCCGCCAAGGCCCTTGAGAGCCTCGGGATTTCGCTCGAGGCGGTCCGCCAGCAGGTGGAGGAGATCATCGGCCAGGGCCAGCAGGCCCCGTCCGGGCACATCCCCTTCACCCCCCGTGCCAAGAAGGTCCTGGAGCTTTCGCTCCGCGAGGCCCTCCAGCTGGGCCACAACTACATCGGCACGGAGCACATCCTGCTCGGCCTGATCCGCGAGGGCGAGGGCGTCGCCGCCCAGGTCCTCGTCAAGCTGGGCGCAGATCTCAACCGGGTGCGGCAGCAGGTGATCCAGCTGCTCTCCGGTTACCAGGGCAAGGAGACCGCCGCCGCCGGCGGGCCTGCCGAGGGCACGCCCTCGACGTCCCTGGTCCTCGACCAGTTCGGCCGGAACCTCACTCAGGCCGCTCGTGAGTCCAAGCTCGACCCGGTCATCGGGCGCGAGAAGGAGATCGAGCGGGTCATGCAGGTGCTGTCCCGCCGTACCAAGAACAACCCGGTGCTGATCGGTGAGCCCGGCGTCGGCAAGACCGCCGTCGTCGAGGGCCTCGCGCAGGCCATCGTCAAGGGCGAGGTGCCCGAGACCCTCAAGGACAAGCACCTCTACACCCTGGACCTCGGCGCCCTGGTCGCCGGCTCCCGCTACCGCGGTGACTTCGAGGAGCGCCTGAAGAAGGTGCTCAAGGAGATCCGCACCCGTGGCGACATCATCCTGTTCATCGACGAGCTCCACACGCTGGTCGGTGCGGGCGCCGCCGAGGGCGCCATCGACGCCGCCTCCATCCTGAAGCCGATGCTGGCCCGCGGTGAGCTGCAGACCATCGGTGCGACCACCCTGGACGAGTACCGCAAGCACCTGGAGAAGGACGCGGCCCTCGAGCGCCGCTTCCAGCCGATCCAGGTCGCGGAGCCGTCCCTGCCGCACACGATCGAGATCCTCAAGGGGCTGCGCGACCGGTACGAGGCCCACCACCGCGTCTCCATCACCGACGAGGCCCTGGTCCAGGCGGCCACCCTGGCCGACCGGTACATCTCGGACCGCTTCCTGCCGGACAAGGCGATCGACCTGATCGACGAGGCCGGCTCCCGGATGCGCATCCGCCGGATGACCGCGCCGCCGGACCTCCGCGAGTTCGACGAGAAGATCGCCGGTGTCCGCCGAGACAAGGAGTCCGCGATCGACTCGCAGGACTTCGAGAAGGCCGCCTCCCTGCGCGACAAGGAGAAGCAGCTCCTGGCCGCCAAGGCCAAGCGGGAGAAGGAGTGGAAGGCCGGCGACATGGACGTCGTCGCCGAGGTCGACGGCGAGCTGATCGCCGAGGTCCTCGCCACCGCCACCGGCATCCCGGTCTTCAAGCTGACCGAGGAGGAGTCCAGCCGCCTGCTGCGCATGGAGGAAGAGCTCCACAAGCGGGTCATCGGCCAGGACGACGCCGTCAAGGCGCTGTCGAAGGCGATCCGCCGTACGCGCGCCGGTCTGAAGGACCCGAAGCGTCCGGGTGGCTCGTTCATCTTCGCCGGCCCCTCCGGTGTCGGTAAGACGGAGCTGTCGAAGGCTCTGGCGGAGTTCCTCTTCGGTGACGAGGACGCGCTGATCTCCCTCGACATGTCGGAGTTCAGCGAGAAGCACACGGTGTCGCGTCTCTTCGGTTCGCCCCCCGGCTACGTGGGCTACGAAGAGGGTGGCCAGCTGACGGAGAAGGTCCGCCGCAAGCCGTTCTCGGTCGTCCTCTTCGACGAGGTCGAGAAGGCCCACCCGGACATCTTCAACTCGCTGCTGCAGATCCTGGAGGACGGTCGCCTGACCGACTCCCAGGGCCGGGTCGTGGACTTCAAGAACACGGTCATCATCATGACGACCAACCTCGGCACCCGGGACATCTCCAAGGGCTTCAACCTGGGCTTCGCGGCCTCCGGTGACACGAAGTCGAACTACGAGCGCATGAAGAACAAGGTGTCGGACGAGCTCAAGCAGCACTTCCGCCCCGAGTTCCTCAACCGCGTCGACGACGTGGTCGTCTTCCCGCAGCTGACGCAGGCGGACATCCTGCGGATCGTCGACCTGATGATCGGCAAGGTGGACGAGCGCCTGAAGGACCGGGACATGGGCATCGAGCTCTCCCAGTCCGCCAAGGAGCTGCTGTCCAAGAAGGGCTACGACCCCGTGCTGGGCGCCCGGCCGCTGCGCCGCACGATCCAGCGCGAGATCGAGGACTCGCTGTCGGAGAAGATCCTCTTCGGCGAGCTGCGCCCCGGTCACATCGTGGTCGTGGACACCGAGGGCGAGGGCGAGACCAAGACCTTCACCTTCCGGGGTGAGGAGAAGTCGGCCCTGCCGGACGTCCCGCCGATCGAGCAGGCGGCCGGCGGTGCCGGGCCGAACCTGAGCAAGGACGCGTAGGCGCTTCGCTCGGCCTGAACACGAAAAGGGGGCTGCCCCGGGACGGAAAGTCCCGGGGCAGCCCCCTTTTTCGGGTCAGGACAACTGCCCGTTGTAGTCCGGCAGTTTGTAGGTCTTCTCGGCGTGACCGCCCGACAGGTCGGTGGCGCTGTTGCCTATGTTCGCGATGATCGTGTAGCCCTTGTTCTCGATGTCGACGCGCTGGGCCGTCTTGTAGGCGGCGACATCCTTGAAGAGGTCGATGAGGCCGCGGACGTAGAGACCGGAGACGTTGTAGCCGACGTACTTGAGGTTGTAGTCGGTGAACGAGTAGATGATGCCCGGCCGAGCGGTGACGAAGAACAGGGAGACCCCGTGCTCCTGGGCGTACTTGGCGACGTTCAGGACCGGCTTGTTGGCCGGCTGCGGGTAGCTGAAGCCGAAGTCGGTCTCCAGGGTGGTGTTGTCGATGTCGAAGACGATCGCCTGCTTCTCGCCCGGCTTGGCGGCGGCGATGCGCTGCTTGAGATACGGCAGCGCCTGGTCCATCACCGTCTGGCAGTCGTTCTGCCAGGTGGCGTAGTCGACGTCCTCCGCGGCGGCCGTGGTGGCGACGGTGGAGGTGCTGGTGGCCGTCGCGGCCTGGGCGCCGGTGGAAACGGCCATCGCCGTGACGGCGGCCGTGGCAACGGCGGTCATGCCGATGCGGCGCGTCCAGGTGCGTCTGGTCATGTGTGGGGGTCCTCTCGCGTCCGTGCGCTGCCTGTGTCGTGGGCATGCTGATGGGTGGGAGTGGCTTGAGGGGGACCAGCGGGTTACTGGACGGTAGCGGCGGATGAGAGGCCGGTCACATGGGTCGGTCGGCGTTTGTGGTGAGGCTCACAGTCAGTCAACTTCCCGCGACCCACCCGCGATTGGGGCTTACGTAGCCCCCGTCACACTCCGAGGCCCTTTGATCTAGGTGCCCGGTGACATGCCGCACAGGCGATTTGTCCGTTACTAGGCTGAATAGTGGTGGGGGATTCTGGGGCAAAACGGAATTTTAGCCTCCCATGTGGTGGGCAATCCCCGCTCCATGGGCGGATTAGCCGCGATGGCACTTCTGTCAAGAAGTGCGTAATTTCGGGGCGATGTACTAGGTTTAGTCGTAGATCACACGTTTGGGCGTATGTGGGTCCGGGGGGTACCAAGGGATGGCCCACCCGGCGAATGGCTGTGCGCCGGATGGTTCTTCTGCCCCCGACCCCCTGAGGTTTCGATGTCCCAGCGCGTGTCTTCCCGTTCTTCCCGTACGTCCGTCCTCCGCACCCGCGCGGCTGTTGTGGCCGCCGCCCTCGGTGCGTCTGTCGTGCTGGGAGCCGGGGTCGCGTCGGCCGCGGAGGCCACCACCGCCAAGTCGGCCGTGTCGGCCTCCTCGTGGGTCGACCCGGTGAAGAAGTACAAGCTGAGCGCCAGCTTCCACCAGTCCGGCGCCATGTGGCAGTCCACGCACAGCGGGCAGGACTTCGCCGTGCCGAGCGGCACCGACGTGATGGCCGCGCACGGCGGCACCGTGGTCAAGGCCGGCGGCAACGGCGCCGGCGACGGCCCCGCCTACGGCAACGCCGTCGTCATCAAGCACGGCAACGGGATCTACTCGCAGTACGCCCACCTGTCCCGCGTCGACGTGAAGGTCGGTCAGGTCGTCAAGACCGGTCAGCACATAGCCCGGTCGGGCAACACCGGCAACTCCAGCGGGCCCCACCTGCACTTCGAGATCCGTACGAGCCCGAACTACGGCTCGGCCATCGACCCGGTCCGCTTCCTGCGCTCCAAGGGCGTGACCCTCTAAGGCTGTTCCCCGCCCCGATGGGCCTGGGTCACCAGATCCGTGGCGACCTCGAGGACTGCCTTGCGCTTGTCCTCGGGGTCGCCTTCGAGGTCCTTCAGCAGGAACATCCCGGCGTGCATCGTGAACAGGGCGCTGATGCAGCGCACCTGGTCCACCAGGTCGGCGTCGGGATCGATGATGATGTCGCGCATGCCCAGCATGCGGTTCTTGAACATCTCGCCGATGCTCAGTTCCCGTACCGTCGCCTGGTTCTCCTGCATGAAGCGGAAGAGCGGGGCCGCCTCGGCCAGGGTCTCGCTGTAGCGGCGTACGAGTTCGTGCTTCGTCTCGAGCGTGTGCGGCTGCTGCCTGCCCCACTCGATCAGGTTCTCGATCGGCTTCGTCAGATCCTCGAAGATGCTGACGATGATCTCTTCCTTGGTCTTGAAGTGGTAGTACAGCGCCGCCTTCGTGACCTCGAGGCGCTCGGCGATCTCGCGCAGAGAGGTCTTCTCGTAGCCCTGCTCGGCGAAGAGTTCGAGGGCCACGTCCTGGATGCGCTGGCGGGTGTTCCCGCGGCGCCGCTGCCTGGTGCCGTCCATGGTGTGACCCATCCTCCCCGCTCCCGCGCTTTCCGGAAAACTTACTTGACGCCCGGCTAGTTAGGAGTCTACCTTCCCCAGTGTAGTGAACTAGCCGGGCGGCAAGTAAGTAGGAGCGCCGGGGGAGTGGGAACGATGGCGGACACACAGACACCAGAGACAGCCACGGGCGAACAGCCTGTTGGCAAACAGGTCAGGAGCGTGCGGGTCGTCCTGCTCGCCCTGATGATCACGATGATGCTCGCGATGCTCGACAACATGATCGTGGGCACCGCGATGCCGACGATCGTGGGCGAGCTCGGCGGGCTGGAGCACCTGTCCTGGGTGGTGACGGCCTACACGCTCGCGACGGCGGCCGCCACCCCGATCTGGGGCAAGCTCGGCGACATGTACGGGCGCAAGGGCTCGTTCATGACGTCGATCGTGATCTTCCTGATCGGGTCCGCGCTGAGCGGCATGGCCCAGAACATGGGGGAGCTCATCGGCTTCCGCGCCGTGCAGGGCCTCGGCGCCGGCGGTCTGATGGTCGGCGTCATGGCGATCATCGGTGACCTGATTCCGCCGCGGGAACGCGGCAAGTACCAGGGCATGATGGCCGGCGTGATGGCGATCGCGATGATCGCCGGACCGCTCGTCGGCGGCACCATCACCGACAACTGGGGCTGGCGCTGGTCCTTCTACATCAACCTGCCGCTCGGCGCGGTCTCGCTGGCCCTGATCAGTGTGGTCCTGCACCTGCCGAAGAAGCGTGCAGAGGCGCGCATCGACTACCTCGGCGCCGCGCTGCTGACCGTCGGCATCACCTCCATCGTGCTCGTCACCACCTGGGGCGGTACGGAGTACGCGTGGAGCTCCGCGCGGATCATGGAGCTCATCGGGATCGGTGTCGCCGCGCTGGTCGGATTCGTGTTCTGGCAGACCCGGGCCGCCGAGCCGATCGTGCCGCTGCACATCTTCCGCAGCCGCAACTTCACGCTGATGTCGCTCATCGGCTTCATCACCGGTTTCGTGATGTTCGGCGCGACCCTCTTCCTGCCGCTGTACCAGCAGTCCGTGCAGGGTGCCTCCGCGACCAACTCCGGACTGCTGCTCCTGCCGATGCTCGGCGCGATGCTCGTGACGTCGATGGTCGCGGGCCGCGTGACCACCGGCACGGGCCGTTACAAGATCTTCCCGGTCGTCGGCAGCGCGCTGATGATCGTCGGGCTGTATCTGCTGTCGACGATGGACACCGGTACCAGCCGCCTGACCTCCGGTGTGTTCATGGCCGTCGTCGGTCTCGGCATGGGCTGCCTGATGCAGATCACCATGCTCGTCGCGCAGAACAGCGTGGAGATGAAGGACATGGGCGTCGCGTCCTCGTCCACCACCCTGTTCCGTACGCTCGGCTCCTCCTTCGGTGTGGCCATCATGGGCGCGCTGTTCAACAACCGGGTCCAGGACGTCATGGCCGAGCGGGCCGGTGCGCTGGGCTCCGAGGTGACCGAGCAGTCCGCGCAGCTGGACGCGGCGAGCCTGGCGAAGCTGCCCGCGGTGGCACGGGAGGCGTACCAGCACGCGGTGTCGGCCGGCACGCACTCGGCATTCCTGCTGGGGGCCGTGGTGGCGGTGGTCGCGCTGGTGGCGGCCGTGTTCGTGAAGGAGGTCGCCCTGCGGAGCGGACCGCAGAAGCCGTCCGAGGGTCCGGCGGACGGTACGGCGGCGCAGGCACCGGTCGTCGAAGCCGTCTGACCCGACTGTGAACGAAGGCCCCTGGGCAGCTGTCCGCCCCCGGGGGCCTTCTCCCATGGACCCCGCCGAGCGACGGCCGTCCGCCCGGCCCGCTTGTGCCGTGAACGGCTACGGCAGCATCGGATAACTGCCCGTGTTCGTCGGCGCGTGCTCCGGCAGCCACAGGACGGCCACCGCGCCTTCCGCCGGTATGTGCTCCGGCGCCCCGGCCGGGCGTACGTTGCGGAAGGTCAGCCGGGCGCCCAGCACCCGCGCCTGCCCCGCCGCGATGGTCAGGCCGAGGCCGTGACCGTGCCCCGCGCGGTCCTTGCTGCCCGTGCGGAAGCGGCTCGGGCCCTCGGCGAGCAGATCCTCGGGAAAGCCGGGGCCGTGGTCGCGGACCCGGATCACCCGGCCCTCCACCGTGACCCGGATCGGCGGCTTGCCGTGCCGCGCGGCGTTGGCCAGCAGGTTGAACAGCACCCGCTCCAGACGCCGCGGGTCGGTGGTGACCTCGGACTCGTGCACCACCCGCACCTCGACGTCCGGGTCCTTCGCCGCCACCCGCCGGGCGACGAACTCGCCCAGCACGATGTCCTGCAGCTCGGCCCGCTCGGAGGCGCCGTCCAGCCGGGCCACCTCCAGGACGTCCTCGACGAGGGTGCGCATGGCCTTCGCCCGGTCCAGCACCAGTTCCGTCGGCCGGCCGGGAGGCAGCAGCTCCGCTGCCGTCAGCAGTCCGGTCACCGGCGTGCGCAGCTCGTGCGCGATGTCGGCGGTGACCCTGCGCTCCGCCTCCAGGCGCTGCTGCAGAGTGTCCGCCATCGCGTCCACCGCGCGCGCCAGGTCGTCGGTCTCGTCCCGTACGACACCGCCGATGGCGTCCCGCACCCGGACGTCGGTCTCGCCCCTGGCGACCTGGTTCGCCGCGGCCGCCGCCTTGCGCAGCCGGCGCGACAGCTGCCCGCCGATCAGCACCCCGAGCGCGCTGCCGCCGAAGACGACCGCGATGGAGCCGATGACCAGGGCCTGGTCGAGGTCGTTGAGGATGTCCGTGCTGCGGTCGGTGAACCCGGTGTGCAGGGACATCACATGGCCGTTCTTGAGCGGTACGGCGGCCCAGATGTCCGGCACGCCGTTCGCCCGGTCGGACACATAGGTGGCCCGCCGGCCCTCCTCGACCTTCGCGCGCAGCGCCGCCGGCAACCGCGGGTCGTCGATCGAGGTGTTGGGGAAGTTCAGCCGCCCGGACAGCTCGTAGTTGCGTTGCGCGATCTGGATGCGCTCGTCCGCGAGATCGCGCGAGCTGTCCAGCATCGACACCCGGGCCGCGTTGTGCACGACCAGGCTCAGCGCGATCGCGACCAGCGCGCCGACCAGGGCGATCGCCGCACTCAGTTTCCACCTCAGGCCCGTACGGATTCCCGCGCGCTCCACGCGCGCCGGAACCCTGCGCCGGATGATCCCCCGCATGACGCCGCCCCGCTCAGGCCTTCAACTTGTAGCCGAAGCCGCGGACCGTCTCGATCCGGTCCTGGCCGATCTTCGTGCGCAGCCGCTGCACATGGACGTCGACGACGCGGGTGTCCCCGCCCCAGCCGTAGTCCCATACACGCTCCAGCAGCTTGTCGCGGGAGAGTACCGTGCCCGGCGCGGAGGAGAACTCCAGCAGCAGGCGCATCTCGGTCGGTGTGAGTGCTACCGGCTCCCCGGCCTTGCGCACCTCCATGCCCTCGGTGTCGACCTCCAGGTCGCCGAAGGTCAGCAGCCCGCGGGCTGTCGCGGAGCCGGACTCCTCCGCCCGGTCGCCGCCGCCGGCGTGGCCGAAGCGGCGCAGCACCGCGCGGATCCGGGCGACCAGGACGGCGCCGTCGAACGGCTTGGTCACATAGTCGTCGGCGCCCGCCTCCAACCCCAGGACGACATCGATGGAGTCCGCGCGCGCCGAGAGCATGATCACCGGCACGGTGGACTCGTCCCGGATGCGCCGGCACAGGCTCACCCCGTCCAGGCCGGGCACCATGACGTCCAGCAGCGCGATGTCGGGGCGGTCGGCCCGGAAGGCATCCAGGCCGGACAGTCCGTCGGGCATGGCGGTGACCACGAAGCCGTCCCGCTCCAGGGCGAGCTGGGTGGCCTCGCGGATGACGTCGTCGTCCTCGACGAAAAGGACGTGGGTCTGCTCTGCCATCCCGGTGCTCTCAGTCCTCGTGGTTTCTCGGTCGTGCGGTCCGTGGGCCGTCCAGCATCGGACGGTGCCGCCCATGGATTGACGCGCGGAGGGCGTGGTGCGTTCACTCATTGATCGGATCGAGCGGCCCGATCGGTTCACGCGGACGGGAAAATCATGCGTCAGCCCGCCTCGGGCACGGGCGTCGGGTCCCCGCCCACGGCGTTGCTGTACTCGTTGTGCGTGCGGTACTCCTCGGTGAAGCGGCCCGAGGTCCAGCGGTAGGTGATCACGTTCTCGCCGGACGGACTCGACACCGGGTCGCCCTTCCCGTACACCTGCTTGGTCACCACCAGGTCGCCGCGGTCTATCTCGGCGTAGACCGGGGGCTCCTCCGCCTTGAACACGTTCTGGTACTCGCCGTCCCGCTCCCGGTACACATAACTGCCGACGCCCACCGCGTCACTGCAGGTCAGCACATTGACGACGACGTCGTCGGCGGAACCCCCGGTCAGATCGCCGTACGACACGTCGACCGGGTACTCGTCGGCCACGCACGGTTTCAGCTCGTTCTTCACCTCCACCGAGACCAGCGGGTCGTCCTTGATGAGCTTGACGGCGTCCACACGGTCCGGGACGGCGGAGGGCGAGAACATGGGGGACACGGCCGCGCCCGCCATCGAGTCCGAGTGCGCGGGGCCCTCGTCGCGGGCGCCGGTGCCGCCCGTGGCGCAGGCGGAAACGAAAAGGGCGAGGGCGGCGAGCACGGCCACTGCCGTGATCGCCGCCTGATAGGTGCTTCGGGCCGGTGTGGGCCCGGCCTCGGTCAGGCCGCCGCGCAACGCTCCCGCTCCTCACGCTCCAGCGCGCGTGCGTCCAGATCGCGGGCCTCCAGCTCCTCGCGGAGCCGGGCGAGCGCCCGGTGCAGCGTGCTCTTGACCGTTCCGGCCGACATGCCGAGGGCCGCGGCCGTTTCCTCCGTGGACATCTGCTCCCAGTGTCGCAGCACGACGACGCTGCGCTGTTTCGGAGCGAGCACCTTCATGGCGTCCATCAACAGGGCGCGGTCCGCGTGCTGTTCGGTGGAGTCGTCGACCTGCGCGTCCGGGAGCTGCTCGGTCGGCACCTCCTCCAGCTTGCGGGCCCGCCACCACTCGGTCCGCGTGTTGATCATCACGCGGCGCAGGTAGGCGTCCGCCAGCCGCTTGTCGGCGATGCCGTCCCATCGGCCGTACGTCCGCGCCAGCGCCGTCTGGAGCAGGTCCTGGGCGTCCACCGGGTCCGGGACCAGCCGACGGGCGCTGCGCAGCAGCGCGTCCTGCCGGGTGCGGACGTACTCCTCGAATTCGAGCACCTCGCCCTGCGCCATGATCAACCGCCTCCGATCCCCGTTTCCCGACCCGTGTGCTGCCGGTCCCACTGCTTGTGGTCTGTAGCTGTCCCGAACCTGTCGGGCACGCAAATGAAGCTACGGAGGGGTTGTCACGGCGCTGTCCGAAGCAGCCTGCGGCTAGCGCTCGGCTGTCCGTCGGTTGTGTAACGGAAGCAGGAAAGGGGTAAAGCGACCGGCCTTATTGTGGAGATGTGAGGCGATTTGAGCGGTCTGGTGGGCGTAATGAAGGCCGTGCGTCTGTGATGTGTCTGTGCGTCAGCTCAGCGGCAGCCGGTACAGAGCGCCCGGCAGCGGCTCCACCAGACCGTCGGCGACGAGGCCGTCCAGGGCACGCGCGCGCTGGACCGGCTCGTGCCACACGCGGTCCAGGACGGACTGCGGTACGGGCGCGTGCGCCTCGCGCAGCACGGCGAGCAGCTTGCCCCGGACCTGGCGGTCCGTGCCCGCGTACGTCTGGCCGCGACGCGGCGGGCCGTCGTGTTCCGGCTTGCCGGCGAGCCGCCAGGCGCACTGCGCCGCGATCGGGCAGCGGTGGCACGTCTCGTTCCTGGCCGTGCACACCAGGGCGCCGAGCTCCATGGAGGCGGCGGCCCAGCGGGCGGCGGTGCCCTCCTCCTCGGGGAGGAGGGCACGGGCGAGCTTGCGTTCGGCGGCCGTCGTGGCGTTCGGCGGGTACTGCACGCCGGTCACCGCCCGTGCGAAGACGCGGCGCACGTTGGTGTCCAGGACGGCGTGCCGCTGTCCGTACGCGAAGGAGGCCACCGCGGCGGCCGTGTACTCACCGATGCCGGGCAGCGCGAGAAGCTGGGCGTGACCGGCCGGCACGTCGCCGCCGTGCCGTTCCGCTATGGCGACCGCGGCGCCGTGCAGGCGCAGCGCCCGGCGCGGGTAGCCGAGCCGGCCCCAGGCGCGTACGGCCTCCCCGGGGGCCTCCTGGGCGAGGTCGGCGGGGCGCGGCCAGCGGGCCAGCCACTGCTCGTAGACGGGAAGGACGCGGTTCACCGGCGTCTGCTGCAGCATGAACTCGCTGACCATCACGCCCCAGGCACCGGCCTCCGGACGCCGCCAGGGCAGGTCGCGGGCGTTCTCGTCGAACCAGTCGATGACGGCGGAGTGCAGGTGTTCTCCGGGGGACGACTGCTCTCCGAGGGGCGGGCCGGAGACGGCGTCGGCGGGCGTGCTGTGCGGGGGCTTCGTGGGCGCAGTCATGGCCTTCCGATCCTCCCACGACCTTCGGCGATCGGGCCGCTCACAGGGGGCGCGTCGCGGCACGCGTGCGCGGGGGAGCGGACACGCGTCGCGGCGCGGGGACTCAAGGGGTGCTGTCGGCGATCGGGCCGTGATGATGATCCGGAAAAGTTGTGGTTCCGGGCGGCGGGTGGGGCGAGCGAACGCCGCGATCTCTCGTACAGTTTGCGCCGTGGGATCTCTGCGCAATCCGGTCGGGCCGCTTCCCTCCTCCATCTACTGGCGACGGAGGGCCGTACTGCTGTCCGTGCTCGCCCTGTTGGCGCTGTTGATCACCTGGATCGTCACCGCTGGCGGCGGGGGCGGGAAGAAGGACACCGGGGCCAACGGCAAGAATCCCGCCTCCACCATCACGCCGGGGCCGTCCAGTTCCGGGCCCGCGATCAGTCAAGCGCCGGGTGGGCGTGACGAGTCGGGCGGTGGGGAATCCAGCGGGACGGGCTCCGGGGACTCCGGTGGGACCGACGGGTCGAGCGGTGGATCGGACGGGTCCGCCGGAGGGGCGGACGACGGGGCCAACGGTGACGGCGGCGGCAGTACGGGGGCCCTGCCGGCCGGGTCCACGCTGCCCAACTGCACTGCCAGCGTGGTCACGTTGACCCTGCGCAGTGTCCACAACACCTACTCGCCGGACCAGACGCCGACGTTCCAGCTGGTGGCGAAGAACTCCTCCGCGAACGACTGCAAGATCGATCTCGGGCCGAAGAGTGCGGTGTTGACGATCACTCAGGCCGGGAGTGACGACGACTACTGGTCGTCGGCCGACTGCCCCAGGCTTTCCGGGAGTCTGCTGTACCGGGTGCCTGCGGGGAGCAGCACGACGTACACCGTCGCTTGGGACCGGAAGGCGAGTGCGCCCGAGTGCGCCACGCCTTCGGCGGGGGCGGCCGGGGCGGGGACGTATCTGGTGGAGGCGAAGGCGCCGGGGTTCGAGAAGGCGCAGACGTCGTTCGTGCTGTCGGCCGATTAGCGGGCCGTTTTTGTGGCCGGCGCGGGGTGGGTCGCGCAGCCCGGCGCTTGCGGGGTGTCTCCCCCACTCTCGGCTTCGCTCGAGCGGGGGACCCTCATCGCCCCAGCGGCAGGACTGCCCGCAGCTCTGCGGTCTGCGCTTTCCTAGACGTACCGTTCCAGGATCGACGACTCCGCCAGCCTTGACAGGCCCTCCCGGACGCTTCGGGCGCGGGCCTCGCCGACGCCGTCGACCGTCTGGAGGTCGTCCACGCTCGCCGCGAGGAGCTTCTGCAGTCCGCCGAAGTGCTCGACGAGACGGTCGATGATGGCGCCCGGCAGCCTCGGCACCTTCGCCAGCAGGCGGAAGCCGCGCGGGGAGACCGCCGAGTCCAGGGCCTCGGGGGAGCCGGTGTAGCCCAGGGCGCGGGCCACCGTGGACAGTTCGAGGAGCTCGGCGTGGGTGAGGGCGTCGAGCTCGTACAGGGCCTCGTCGACCGTGCGGGAGCGCTTGGCCGTCGGCTCGGGGACGTAGTCCCGCACCACCAGTTCGCGCTCGGGTTCCACGCCCGCGATCAACTCGTCGAGCTGGAGGGCGAGCAGACGTCCGTCCGTGCCCAGTTCGACCACGTATTCGGCGATTTCGGTGGCGATGCGGCGCACCATCTCCAGGCGCTGGGCGACCGCGGAGACGTCCCGGACCGTCACCAGGTCCTCGATCTCCAGCGCTGACAACGTTCCCGCGACCTCGTCCAGGCGGAGCTTGTAGCGCTCCAGGGTCGCCAGGGCCTGGTTGGCACGGGACAGGATCGCCGCCGAGTCCTCCAGGACGCGGCGCTGGCCGTCGACGTACAGGGCGATCAGGCGCATGGACTGGGAGACCGAGACGACAGGGAAGCCGACCTGCTTGCTGACCCGGTCCGCCGTACGGTGCCGGGTGCCCGTCTCCTCCGTCGGGATCGTCGCGTCGGGCACGAACTGCACGCCCGCCCGAAGGATCTTCGACAGGTCCGACGACAGCACGATGCCGCCGTCGAGCTTGCACAGCTCGCGCAGCCGGGTCGCCGTGAACTCGACATCCAGGACGAAACCGCCCGTGCACATGGTCTCCACGGTCTTGTCGGAGCCGAGCACGATGAGTCCGCCGGTGTTGCCGCGCAGAACCCGCTCGAGGCCGTCACGCAGTGCCGTGCCGGGAGCCACGGCGCTCAGCGAGGCGCGCATCAGGCCATCGGAACCGGCACTCCCACCGGACTTTCCGGGAGCTGCTGCCCGGTCGTTGGCTGCCACTGCACTCCTCCGGTCGCAGGTTCTGTAGCGCTCCCGTTTCGCGCACTCGGTTCGTACGGACGGGCGAGACCAGGGCAAAGTCTACCGGCGGTCCTCCTCGTCCCGTGGGGCCTCTCGGCGACGGGAGCGCGGCAGGACCCGCAGGGCGTCCCCTATGTCGGCGACTTCCAGGACCTTCATGCCGGGAGGGATCTTGCCCGGATCGCCCGGTACGAGCGCGTGCGTGAAGCCCAGGCGGTGGGCTTCCGACAGCCGGCGCTGGACGCCCGTGACCCGTCTGACCTCGCCCGCGAGACCCACTTCGCCGATCGCGACGAGGTTCTTGGGCAGGGGGGTGTCGCTCGCCGCGCTCGCCAGCGCGAGGGCGATCGCCAGGTCCGCCGCCGGCTCCGAGAGCTTCACGCCGCCCACCGTCGCCGAGTAGATGTCCCGCTTGCCGAGGGCGCTGATCCTGCCCCGCTGCTCCAGCACCGCGAGCATCATCGAGACGCGGGAGGTCTCCAGGCCGGAGGTCGTACGGCGCGGGGAGGGGATCTGCGAGTCGACGGTGAGTGCCTGCACTTCGGCGACCAGCGGGCGGCGGCCTTCCAGGGTGACCGTCAGACAGGTGCCCGGGACCGGTTCGTCACGACGGGTCAGGAAAAGTCCGCTTGGGTCCGCAAGTCCCGTGATGCCCTCGTCGTGCAGTTCGAAGCAGCCGACCTCGTCCGTCGCGCCGTAGCGGTTCTTGACGCCGCGTACGAGGCGCAGGCGCGCGTGGCGGTCGCCCTCGAAGTGCAGGACGACGTCCACGAGGTGTTCGAGGAGGCGCGGGCCCGCGATCGCGCCGTCCTTCGTGACATGGCCGACGAGCAGGGTGGACATGCCGCGCTCCTTGGAAGCCCGGATGAGCGCGCCGGCCACCTCCCGCACCTGCGCCATGCCTCCGGGCGCGCCGTCGATCTCCGGGGACGCCACGGTCTGCACGGAGTCGAGGATCAGCAGCGAGGGCTTCACCGCGTCCAAGTGGCCGAGGACAGCCGCCAGGTCGGTCTCGGCGGCGAGATACAGGTGGTCGTCGAGGGCGTTGATGCGGTCCGCGCGCAGGCGGACCTGGCTCGCCGACTCCTCGCCCGTGACATACAGCGTCCGGTGCTCGTCGCTCGCCGACTTGGCCGCCACGTCGAGCAGGAGCGTGGACTTGCCGACCCCGGGCTCGCCCGCGAGGAGGACGACCGCGCCGGGGACCAGACCGCCGCCGAGGACCCGGTCCAGCTCGGGCACGCCGGTGGGACGGGCGGTGGCCTGGCGGCCGTCGACCTGGCCGATGGGCAGGGCGGAGGTGGTGACGCGTCCCGGTGTCGTCGTACGCACCGCGGCCGCGCCGTACTCCTCGATCGTCCCCCATGCCTGGCATTCGGGGCAGCGGCCGAGCCACTTGGCCGTCTGCCAGCCGCATTCAGTGCAGCGGTAGGACGGGCGGTCCTTGGTGGTCCTGGTGCGCGCAGCCATGGGGGAAACCGTAACCGCATGCACTGACAACGCGGGATGGGCCCGATGAACGCCCTTGGGCTGAACGAGCTGCGGAACAACCGCTTCCTGACCCCTTATGGCGGATCGTTTCACCCGTACGGATTAAAAGTGCTCAAGGTGGGAGAAGGGGTCATCGCGCGCCGCCTACGGTCGCACAGGTGATGAACAGCAGTCCGGAGACCTCGACCCGCACCACCGGCGCCCACCGGGCCCCCCGGGACGCGCGAGACCGCGCCGGGGCGCGCACGCTGGCGCAGCGGCCGCCCGCGCGCTACGAGCCGTACCTGGACGGTCTGTTCACGTACTGCCTGTCCGTGCTCTGCGACCACGACGCGGCGACCACCGCGCTCGGCGACGTGCTCGCGCTCGCCGAGCGGCGCGGGCAAAGGGTCCCCTCCGCCGAGGACCGCAGGGCGTGGCTGTACGCGCTGGCCCGCTGGGCGTGCCTGCGCAAGCTGGCCGAGGCCAAGCAGAAACGTCAGGGCACGCACGCGTCCGGGCGCCACGGCACCCATCGGCAGCCTGCCGGCCACGCCGACGGCCCGGCCGTCGCGGAGGAGGTCCTGGAGGAGCGGCGGCGCGAACTCGCCCTGCTCGCCTGGCCGGAGGCGGCCGGCACGACCCCCGAGCAGCGGGAGGCGCTGGAACTCGCCGTGCGCCACCACCTCGCCGCGCACGAGGTCGCCGCCGTCCTCGGCATGGATCCGACCGCCGCCCGCGAACTGCTCGCCTCAGCAGCCTGTGAGGTCGAGCGCACCCGCGCCGCCCTCGTCGTCGTCGAGACCGGTACCTGCCCGAGCGTGGCCCGCCTGACCGGGGACGACCAGCTCGTGCTCGGCTCGGCCCTGCGCCGCGAGCTCGTACGGCACGTCGACGACTGCCCGCGCTGCCGGCGCAGCGCCGAGCGGGCGATCCCCGGACGCTGGCCGGGCGCCATGGTCACGCCCGCCGAACTGCCCGTCCTGGAGGCGCCCCGCGCGGCCCTGCACGTCGCCATGACGCACCGTCCGCGCGCGCGGGGGGCCGCCGTTCCGCGCTTCGACCGGCGCGGCTTTCCGATGGACCCCAAGGACCGCGCCGCCCGCAGGGACCGCCTGCGCGCGCGTGCCGTCACAACGACCGTCGTGGCCACCGTCGTCGCCGCACCGGTGTTCGCCCTGTGGGCCGCGTACCGGGACACACCCCCGGCCGGCGAGGGCGGCCGTACGGCCGGCGCGAGCGAGGCACACGGCCCCGACAGCCTGTACGGCGAGGCGGTCGACGACGTCTACCAGAACGCCGGCAACGTCGGCACCAAGCCGGGCGACCGCCCCGGCACGGGCAACGAACCCAAGGTCTCCGTCGAGGTCATCAGCGTCGTGGGCGCCGACCAGCAGGGCGCGGGGCGTCTCGCCGTGGCGGCCGGGAACAGCGGGGACACCACGCTCATCACGTTGACCGCGTCCGGACATGCACCAGTGCGCTGGTCCGCGTCCACCGAGGACTCCTGGCTCTACCTGAGCCGGTCCTCGGGAACGCTCGAACCGGGCGAGTCGCTGACGATCAAGGTGTACGTCGATCATCTGCGCGAGCCTTCCGGGTACTGGCGCGCGCACGTGGCGGTGTCGCCCGCCGGAGCCGTCGTCTCGATCGAGGGCTGCGGCACCGCGCCCCGCCCGTCCGACCCCGGTCCGGGCCCGGGCTCCGGAAGCCCCAGCGATCCGCCCCCGCCCGAGCCGAGCCCCACGACGTCGGCGACCTCCGACCCCACCCCGAGCGCCCCGCCCGATCCGGAGCCCACGGAGTCGTCCACGGGCGGCCCGGGGAACTCGTCGCCGCCGCCCGGCGAGGGCGACGACCCGAGCCCCGCGTGACAGGGCCCCCGAGTCCGTCAGCCGACCGGGTCCGCCGGGTGCGGTGCCAGCAGCGGCAGCTGCGAGGCCAGCCGCTCCTCGCACAGCTCGACCAGACGGTCGTAGCCGGCCTTGCCCATCAGCTCGGTCAGCTCGGGCCGGTAGGAGACGTACACCGGCTCGCCCGCGCCGTGCGCCGAGGTCGCCGACGTGCACCACCAGTGCAGGTCGTGGCCGCCCGGACCCCACCCCCGGCGGTCGTACTCACCGATCGACACCTGCAGCACGCGCGTGTCGTCCGGCCGGTCGATCCAGTCGTACGTCCGCCGGATCGGCAGCTGCCAGCAGACGTCCGGCTTGGTCTCGAGCGGCTCCCGGCCCTCCTTCAGGGCCAGGATGTGCAGCGAGCAGCCCGCCCCGGCGGGGAAGCCGGGACGGTTCTGGAAGATGCACGAGCCGTGGAACGGGCGGGTCTGCCGGGAACCCTCGTCGTCCTCCGAGACCCAGCCGTTCTCCAGGCCCTCGTCGTGGTTCTGCCAGATCTCGGGAGTGAGCCTCGCCACATGCTCGGCGACCCGCTTCTCGTCGTCCTCGTCCGAGAAGTGGGCACCCAGCGTGCAGCAGCCGTCGTCCGCCCGGCCCGCCTGGATGCCCTGGCAGCCGCTGCCGAAGATGCAGTTCCAGCGAGAGGTCAGCCATGTCAGATCGCACCGGAAGACCTGCTCTTCGTCCGCAGGATCCGGGAACTCCACCCACGCGCGAGCGAAGTCGAGGCCCTTCTCGTCGGCAGCCGGGTCCGTCAGGGCCTTCGTCGACCTCTTCGGTGACTTCACCTGCGAAGAACCCTGGGTGGATTTGGCCACCTTGTCGGCCTTCGCCGTCTTGGTCGACTTTTCGTCCTTCGCCTTTTTCGTCTTTGGCACGGGTCCAGAGTAAGTCGCCCGATGCCCCTCCCGTCACCGCCGGGGGGACGGAGGACAGCGCCGCTGGCAGTAGCGTTCCTTACATGAGACTCGGTGTCCTCGACGTGGGATCGAACACGGTGCATCTGCTGGTGGTGGATGCACACCCAGGCGCGCGCCCGCTGCCCGCGCACTCGCACAAGGCGGAGCTGCGCCTCGCCGAACTTCTCGACGACAGCGGGGCGGTCGGTGCCGAAGGGGTCGACAAACTGATCGGCGTCGTCCACGAGGCCCTCCAGGCCGCCGAGGACAAGGGCGTCGAGGATCTGCTGCCGTTCGCGACCTCGGCGGTGCGGGAGGCCAGCAACGCCGATGACGTCCTCGCGCGCGTGCAGGAGGAAACCGGCGTCGAACTGCAGGTTCTCACCGGCGCGGAGGAGGCGCGGCTCACCTTCCTCGCCGCCCGGCGCTGGTTCGGCTGGTCCGCCGGCAAGCTGCTGGTCCTGGACATCGGCGGCGGCTCCCTGGAGATCGCCTACGGCATCGACGAGGAGCCCGACGCGGCGGCCTCGCTGCCGCTCGGCGCGGGCCGGCTCACGGTCGGCTGGCTGCCCGGGGACCCGCCCGATCCCGAGGACATAAGGGCCCTGCGCCGGCATGTCCGTGCCCAGATCGCCCGCACGGTGGGTGAGTTCAGCCGGTTCGGCCCCCCGGACCACGTCGTGGCCACGTCGAAGACCTTCAAGCAACTCGCCCGGATCGCGGGTGCCGCGCGTTCCGCCGAGGGCCTGTACGTCCAGCGCGATCTCAAGCGGGAGTCCCTGGAGGCGTGGGTGCCCCGGCTGGCGGGCATGACCACCGCCCAGCGCGCGGAACTCCCCGGTGTCTCCGACGGGCGGGCGGGGCAGTTGCTCGCGGGTGCGCTGGTGGCGGAGGGGGCGATGGATCTGTTCGGCGTGGAGACGCTGGAGATCTGTCCCTGGGCGCTGCGGGAGGGCGTGATTCTGCGGAGGCTGGACCACATGTCCACGGAGTGAGGGGGCGGCGAGGGGGGCTCGCGGCCCGCGTTGCTGGTCGCCCGGAGTTGGTGCTGGGGCCGGGTGGATCGCGCAGGCCGGTGCTGACGGGGTGCCGCCCGGGCCCGCCCTCCCCCACTCTCGGCTTCGCTCGAGCGGGGGACCCCCATCGCCCCGGGCGGCACGATTGCCCGCGGACCGATGCGCTGGTTGGGCGGCACGATTGCTCGCGGGGCTACGCGGTGGCGGGGCGTCGCGGGGGCCCCGTGGACCGGAGCGGTGGCTGGGCGCCGCGAGGGCCCGCGGATCGACGGCGTGGCCCGCGCGATGCGTACGCCCCGTGCGCGCCCCCTGAAGCCCACACGCGCCCGTCGCGAGCGTGAAGTGCGCCACCCCGGGCAGCGTGAAGTGCGCCACCCCTCCCGGTCGACGCGTGTCACCGGGAGCAGGCACCCACGCCCAGCCGTCGGCGTACGGCTCCGTCGCCCGTATCCCCGTATGTCCGGCCCGCCACAAGGCCGTATGCCCGTGTACGACCGCCGCCACCCCCTCGATTCCGGCCACGCGCGCGTGGCCGGTTGCCGTGCCTCGCACACCGCGAGCACAGCGACCTGACCCCCGGCGCGAAGCGAGGCCCCGTACGCTGTCCCTCGTGGCAGAACCAGTGGTGCGCATCCCGGATGCGAAGGTCGCCCTGTCGACGGCCTCGGTCTATCCGGAGTCGACGGCGACGGCCTTCGAGATCGCGGCGCGCCTCGGGTACGACGGGGTCGAGGTCATGGTGTGGAACGACCCGGTCAGCCAGGACATCGAGGCGCTGCGCAGGCTGAGCGACTACCACGAGGTGCCGATCCTCGCCGTGCACGCCCCCTGCCTGCTCATCACGCAGCGCGTGTGGTCCACGGACCCCTGGGTGAAGCTGCAGCGCGCCCGCGCGGCGGCGGAGAAGCTGGGCGCGACCACGGTCGTCGTGCACCCGCCGTTCCGCTGGCAGCGGCAGTACTCGCGGGACTTCGTCGCCGGGATCTGGCGGATGGCGAACGAGACGGACGTACGGTTCGCCGTCGAGAACATGTACCCCTGGCGCTACCGCGACCGCGAGATGCTCGCGTACGCGCCCGACTGGGACGTGACGAAGGACGACTACCGGCACTTCACGATCGACCTCAGCCACGCTTCCACAGCCCGCACGGACGCGATGCACATGATCGACCGCATGGGGGACCGCCTCGGCCACGTCCACCTCGCGGACGGCAGGGGATCGGCGAAGGACGAGCACCTCGTCCCCGGCCGCGGGACCCAGCCCTGTGCGGAGCTGCTGGAACGTCTCGCCCTGACCGGTTTCGACGGCCATGTCGTCATCGAGGTCAACACCCGTCGCGCCATGTCCAGCGCCGAGCGCGAGGCCGACCTGGCGGAGGCCCTGGCGTTCACGCGCCTGCACCTGGCGTCCGCGGCGAGGGTGCCCCGGCGATGACCGGCGTGAGCTCCCGCAGACGCGGCAGACCTCCTCGTACGGAATCCGCCGACACCCGCGACCGCATCCTGACCGCGGCCCGCGAGGAGTTCTCCGAGCGGGGGTACGAGAAGACGTCCGTGCGTGGCATCGCCAAGGCCGCCGGCGTGGACTCGGCGCTCGTCCACCACTACTTCGGCACCAAGGAGAAGGTCTTCGAGGCGGCCGTCGAGGTCGCCTTCGCGCCCGCTCTGAAGATGCGGGACGAGGTCCTGGAGGGTCCCGTCGACGACGTCGGCGAGCGCATGACCCGCCTCCTCTTCGGCCTCTGGGAGAACCCGGTGACCCGGACGCCGCTGCTCGCGATCGTCCGCTCGGCGGTGAACAACGAGACCGCGGCCGCCGTCTTCCGCCGGCTCGTCTCGGCGCAGCTGCTCCGCCGCATCGCAGGGGAGGTCGACGCCCCGGACGCCGAGCTGCGCGTGGAGCTCGCGGCCGCGCAGCTCGTGGGCATAGCGATGCTCCGTTACGTGATCAAGGTGGAGCCGCTGGCGTCGGCGGACATGGAGCAGGTCATCGCGCGCGTGGCGCCGGTGGTGCAGGGTCACCTCACCGGACCGTGAGCCCTGGCCGCGGGCCGAGACATACATCCCGCATTCCGGACGATGCGTCCGCCCCCTGGATGACCGGCGTACGCTCGTTGGCAGTCAGAAGTCTCTGATCGCAGTCTCTGAAGGAGCGAGCGACGATGCCCGAGCTGAGGTCCCGCACTGTCACCCACGGCCGCAACATGGCGGGCGCCCGCGCCCTTATGCGCGCCTCCGGTGTACCCGGTGCGGACATCGGCCGCAAGCCGATCATCGCGGTCGCCAACAGCTTCACGGAGTTCGTCCCGGGCCACACCCACCTGCAGCCGGTCGGCCGTATCGTCAGCGAGGCGATCAAGGAGGCCGGGGGTATCCCGCGCGAGTTCAACACGATCGCCGTCGACGACGGCATCGCGATGGGCCACGGCGGCATGCTGTACTCCCTGCCCTCCCGCGACCTGATCGCGGACAGCGTGGAGTACATGGTCGAGGCGCACTGCGCCGACGCCCTCGTCTGCATCTCCAACTGCGACAAGATCACGCCGGGCATGCTCAACGCGGCCCTCCGCCTGAACATCCCCACGGTCTTCGTCTCCGGCGGCCCGATGGAGTCCGGCCGCGCCACGCTGGTCGACGGCACGGTCCGCACGCTCGACCTGGTCGACGCGATCTCCGACGCCGTGAACGACAAGATCTCGGACGAGGACATCGTCCGTATCGAGGAGAACGCCTGTCCGACCTGCGGTTCCTGTTCCGGCATGTTCACCGCCAACTCGATGAACTGCCTCACCGAGGCGATCGGCCTGTCCCTTCCCGGCAACGGCTCGGTCCTGGCCACGCACACGGCCCGCCGCGCGCTGTACGAGAACGCGGCCCGCACGGTCATGGACATCACCCGCCGCTACTACGAGCAGGACGACGACACGGTCCTGCCGCGCTCCATCGCCTCGTTCGCGGCCTTCGAGAACGCGATGGCCCTGGACATCGCGATGGGCGGCTCCACGAACACGATCCTGCACCTGCTGGCCGCCGCCCAGGAGGCGGGCGTGCCCTTCGGCCTGGAGCAGATCGACGCGGTCTCGCGCCGCGTGCCGTGCCTGGCGAAGGTGGCGCCCAACGTGGCGAAGAACCGCACGTACTACATGGAGGACGTGCACCGCGCGGGCGGCATCCCGGCCCTGCTCGGCGAGTTGCACCGCGCCGGCCTGCTCAACGAGGACGTGCACTCGGTCCACAGCCCGTCCCTGGCCGACTGGCTGAAGACGTGGGACGTGCGCGGCGGCTCCCCGTCCCCCGAGGCGGTGGAACTGTGGCACGCGGCCCCCGGCTGCGTCCGCTCCGCCGAGGCCTTCTCCCAGTCCGAGCGCTGGGAGGCCCTAGACGAGGACGCCGAGAACGGCTGCATCCGCTCGGTCGAGTTCGCGTACTCCAAGGACGGCGGTCTCGCCGTCCTCAGGGGCAACCTGGCCGTCGACGGCTGCGTGGTGAAGACGGCCGGCGTCGACGAGTCCATCTGGACCTTCGAGGGCCCGGCGGTCGTCTGCGAGTCGCAGGAAGAGGCCGTCGAGAAGATCCTCAACAAGCAGGTCACGCACGGCGACGTCGTCGTCATCCGCTACGAGGGTCCCAAGGGCGGCCCGGGCATGCAGGAGATGCTCTACCCGACGTCCTTCCTCAAGGGCCGCGGCCTCGGCAAGACCTGCGCCCTGATCACCGACGGCCGCTTCTCCGGCGGCACGTCCGGCCTGTCCATCGGCCACGCCTCGCCCGAGGCGGCGTCCGGCGGCACGATCGCCCTCGTCGAGGACGGCGACCGCATCCGTATCGACATCCCGGGTCGCTCGATCGAGTTGCTCGTCGAGGAGACGGAACTCGCGCGCCGCGAGCAGGCGTTGAACGGTGCGTACGCCCCGAAGAACCGCGACCGCAAGGTGTCGGCCGCGCTGCGCGCCTACGCGGCGATGGCGACGAGCGCCGACAAGGGCGCGGTGCGGGACGTGTCCAAGCTGGGCTGAGGCATCGCTTGCGTGGGGCCGCCTCCAGCCATCGCGGAGGCGGCCCCTTCGCATGCTACCAGACCGACGGGTCCCGTCCGTCGACGGCGAAGACCGTGCCGTCGGGGGCGCCCGCATAGACGCGTCCGTCGGCGACCACGGGCTCGGGCAGCGCGGCGATCACCTCACCCGGCTTCGTGCCGAGGCGCGGCGGGGTCTGCCCGAGGAACGCCCCCGTACGGGCGTCGACGGCCAGCAGGCGGCCGTCGGGTGCGGTGACGTACACGTGGCGGTCGTCGGCGACGGGCGACGAGCCCCGGCTGACGGAGGTCTCGACCTGCCACAGCCGTTTCCGCGTGGCGGTGTCGACGGCCTCCAGCGAACCACCGGCGGCGATCAGGTAGACGACGTCCCCGCGTACGGAGGCCCGGGCGTCCACCGGCGGGACGGGCAGCGCCACCCGGCGCGTCGCCTCGGACCCGGGGGTGTAGCGGACCACGGCCTTCGTGGTGTCGGCGGTGTGGGACAGGAAGTAGACCGATCCGCCTTCGGCACCGACGGGCTCGAGCGTTCCCTTCAGGCGCGCGTCCCATCGCACGTCGCCCGTGCTCGGGTCCACGGCGGTGACCCGGGTGGATCCGGCGCCGGAAGGGCTAGTCGTGTAGGCCAGTCGATCGCCGGGGAACGAGGCGAAGTACGGAGCGCTCTGCCCGGGAACCCGCCGCTTCCACTTCGTGTCGCCCGTGGAGCTGTCCACACCGGTGACCGTCCCGTCGGCAGCGGTGACCAGGAGCATGCCCCCGGCCGGCTCCAGACCGCCGTTCGTGGACAGGTTCCGCTGCCAGCGTGTCCTGCCCGAAGCGGGGTCGAGAGCCTCCAGACTCGGTCCCTGAGTCGTCAACGGCTGGACGAGGCCGCCCGACACGACCGGTGGGTCGCTTCTGAGCGTCTTGGTGACGGAGTGCCGCCACAGCAGGCTTCCGTCGGCGGGGTCGAGGGCGTAGACGAGCCCTGGCTGGGCACAGATCAGCTTCTCCGCGCCGTACGAGCACTGCGGCATACGCGCGCCCGCCGACGCGGGCTCCGACTCCCACCCGGCGAACCCGGCCGACGTGCTCGGCCCGCCACCGGGGCCCTGCTCCGTACCGTTTCTCCGGTCGAGCAACGAAACCGTGGTGAGCGCGCCGCCCGCCACGAGACCGAGCGCGACGGCGGTCAGGACCACCTTCCGGCGTGCGCGCAAACGTCCCTTGGGCCGCCGTTCCGGCTCCCGCGGCTCGGGCGCGGGCACGTCCACCGTGCGCTGTGCCGGTATGAACGCCTGCGTGTCGTACGAGGCCGCCACCGAGCGCAGTTCGCGCATCAACTCGTCCGGGGACGGCCGGTCCTCCGGTTCCTTGGCGAGGCAGCGCAGCACCAGCGGCGCGAGGTTCCCCGGTACGCCGGTCAGGTCGGGTTCGTCGTGCACGACCTGGTAGGCGACGATGTACGGGCTGTCGGAGTCGAACGGCCCGCGCCCGGTCGCCGCGTGCACCATCACCGACCCGAGCGCGAAGATGTCCGCGGCGGGGCCGACCTCCCGCGGCCGCCGGAACTGCTCCGGGGCCATGAACGGCGGCGTGCCGATCAACTTGCCCGTCTCGGTGCGCAATTCGCTGTCCTTTGGCCGGGAGATGCCGAAGTCGATGACCTTCGGCCCGTCCTCGGCGAGCAGCACGTTGCTCGGTTTCAGATCCCGGTGCACCACCCCGACCCGGTGGATGTCGCGCAGCGCCTCCGCGAGCCCGGCCATCAGCCGGCGCAGCTGCGCCGCGTCCATCGGCCCGTTCCGCTTCACCTGGTCGGAGAGGGTCGGACCGGGGATGAACAGGGTGGCCATCCAGGGCCGTTCGGCCTCCGGATCGGCGTCGACGACGGGTGCGGTGAAGGCCCCGCTCACCCGCCGCGCGGCGGCCACCTCCTGCCGGAAACGGCCCCTGAACTCGGGATCCCTGGCGAACTCGGCGTGTACGACCTTCACCGCGAGCTTCATCCCCGAGGTGCTGCGGGCCAGGTGGACGACGCCCATTCCGCCGGAGCCGAGACATGACTCGAGACGGTAGTGACCGGCGTATTCGGGAAGTTCCGCTTCCGCGCCCGCTCCGGTGTTGTGCTGTGGCGCCATGGAACCACCCCCGTGCTGTTCGTCCGCGCGCGCGACGCACGGAGCCTAGTCGATGACTCGTACGAGACAGAGGCGGCTTGCTAGCCTCAGTGTGTCAAGTGCGCACATGTGTTTCATGGCGTGTTTTAGGGGAATGAACGGGATCCCATGGTCGTCATGGGGTCCAACGGGGGAGGATTTTCATGTCTGTTGACCACGTGGAAGAAGCCGAGGGTGGCGAGGCCTTCGCCGCCACGACCGTGAAGACCTACGCCATCGCTCCCGGCGTCCGTCTCAACGTCCGCAACGGCCCGGGCACCAACTACACGATCGTCCGCGTACTGCCCGAGGGCTCCCGCGTTCCGATCTACTGCCAGACGCCGGGCACCACGGTGTCGGGTCCCTACGGCACGTCGAACATCTGGGACAACATCAGCGACGGCCAGTACGTCTCGGACGCCTACGTCCTCACGGGCAGTGACGGCTACGTCGCCTCGCGCTGCGGCTGACCCGGAAGGGAGCCCGCGGCCGTCCCGGAGCCATAATCGACCCGTGAGCGACGAGAACGGCACCCCGGACACCCCCGCGGGCTCCTCGGGCCCCCGCCCCGAGCCCCTCCGCTTCTTCGGCACGACCTGGGTGGATCACGACAACGGCTACACGGCCCGCCGCACAGGCGTGGCCGTCGGCTCGCTCGCCGCGGCCGTCGCCTCCTGCCTCGTCCTCCGCTTCGCCTACGAGGGCCTGCAGATCGCCGACATCGGCGGCTTCGTGACCCTGCTCGTCGTCGTGATGTTCGCCATCTGCAGCGCCCTCGCCTTCCGGCACACCTGGGACGGTTTCGGCAAACGCCCCGACCCCGAGCGCCAGGCCTCCCTGCGCGGCCTCCTGGCCATCGGCTTCGTCGGCTCGCTCCTGGCCTACTTCTTCCGCTCCCTCATCGAGGCGCCCGGTGAGAAGCTGCGCCGCGAGGAGTACGAAGCGGCCCGCAAGCAGCACGAGCTCCGCACGTCCCGCCGCACGGGCAACCCGTCGAAGAAGCGGCGCCGGGGGTAGGGGGGGCCGGCGAAAGGGCCCCCGAAGCTCACCGAATTTCCGGCGCCCTCTCACCCAAGCTCGTCACCATGGACGTATGACGGTCGACTCCCACGCCAAGCGAGCCCAGTCCTTCAACGCCGCCGCCGCCCAGTACGCCGAGAACCGTCCCTCGTATCCGCCCGCCCTCTTCGACGCGATCGAGGAGCTGGCCGGTCGTTCCCTCACCGGCGCCCGAGTCGCGGACATCGGAGCCGGCACCGGTATAGCGACCGCGCTCCTGCGAGCTCGTGGTGCCGATGTGATCGCCGTCGAGCCCGGTGACGGCATGGCGGCCCAGTTCCGCCGCACCCTCCCGGACGTGCCCCTCGTCCGGGGCGACGGCAACTCCCTCCCGCTTGCCACCGCCTCCGTCGACTTCCTCACCTACGCGCAGTCCTGGCACTGGACGCGGCCGGCCCTCTCGGTTCCGGAGGCGCTGCGTGTGCTGCGGCCGGGCGGCGCGCTGGCGCTGTGGTGGAACATGGACCCGCACGACGTGCCGTGGGTCATGGAGCAGGCGGAGCGCGTCCGGCAGCACTTCAACGGCAGGCACAGCAACAAGCAGGGCGCGTCCGACACCAGGGCCACGGACTCCTTCGAGGGCGCGCCGGTCGTCCCCGCCCACGCGCATCGCGTCGTCCGCTGGAGCAGGACGGTCCCGCTCGATACGCACCTCGCCAACCTCAGCAGCCATTCGATCTTCCTCCTGCAGGGCGAGGAGGCGACGAACGCTTTCCTCGCCCGCGAGCGCGAGCACCTGCTCCGGACCTTTCCGGACGCCACGGTCGAGGAGGTCTACGACGTCCTGCTGATCCTCGCGACGCGCTGAGCCCTGCAACTCCTCGCTGATCGTCACCACTTTTCCTGACGCCCGTTCACGCGGCGGCCCATCAGTCCGGGGCCGCCGCGTACGCATGCCTGCGCGCCACCACTCACCCCCTTGACGGCTCCCCATCGCAGGAGGATTATTCATCGTATGATGAATTATGCTTCCGATCCACCCCGCACGGACACCGACGCCTCGCAAGAACCCGCCGTGCGCGCCTTTGGCCTCACCGTCGCCCGTGGCCCACGCACAGTCCTGCACGGCCTCGACTTCACCATCCCGCGCGGCCAGATCACCGGCCTGCTCGGCCCCTCCGGCTGCGGCAAGACCACCCTCATGCGCTCGATCGTCGGCACCCAGGCCAAGGTCACCGGCACC
This sequence comes from Streptomyces sp. HUAS ZL42, assembly GCF_040782645.1. Taxonomy (GTDB): domain Bacteria; phylum Actinomycetota; class Actinomycetes; order Streptomycetales; family Streptomycetaceae; genus Streptomyces. Next base: position 4,379,705 of record NZ_CP160403.1, on the reverse strand, counting down.
CTGGAGATCCTCGGCCGCCCCGCCGGCGACCGCACCCTGCGCACCCGCATCGGTTATGTCACCCAGGACCCCTCCGTCTATGACGACCTGACGGTCCGTCAGAATCTGGACTACTTCGCCTCGATCCTCGACCCGGGCCGCACGGCAGCCGACCGCCGCCACGAGAACGTCACCCGGGCCATCGCCGACGTCGACCTCACCACCGACGCCGAGGCCCTCGCCGGCAACCTCTCCGGTGGCCAGCGCAGCCGCGTCTCCCTGGCCGTGGCCCTGCTCGGCACCCCGGAACTCCTGGTCCTCGACGAACCGACCGTCGGCCTGGACCCCGTCCTCCGCCGCGACCTGTGGAACCTCTTCCACGACATCGCCGCGACCCGAGGCGCCACCCTCCTCATCTCCTCCCACGTCATGGACGAGGCCGAGCGCTGCCACCGCCTCCTGCTGATGCGCGAGGGCGAGATCCTCGCCGACGACACCCCGGACGCCCTGCGCACCCGCACCGGCTCGGACACCGTCGAAGCGGCGTTCCTCCACCTCGTCGACGAGGCGATCGCGGCAAGCCAGACGAAGGAGAAGACGCGATGAGCACGACGAACACGGCGACGGCGCCCGCCCCCACCGGCGCACTGAACGCCTCCCGCACCCTGGCCACCGCGACCCGCGTCCTCCGCCAGCTCCGCCACGACCCGCGCACGATCGCGCTGATGATCCTCGTCCCGTGCCTGATGCTGGTCCTTCTGCGCTACGTCTTCGACGGCAGCCCCCGCACCTTCGACAGCATCGGCGCCTCGCTGCTCGGGATCTTCCCCCTGATCACGATGTTCCTGGTGACCTCCATCGCCACCCTGCGCGAACGCACCTCCGGAACCCTCGAACGCCTCCTCGCCATGCCCCTCGGCAAAGGCGACCTGATCGCGGGCTACGCCCTCGCCTTCGGCACCCTCGCCATCATCCAGTCCACCCTGGCCACGGGCCTGGCCCTCTGGTTCCTGGGCCTGGACGTCACCGGCAGCCCCTGGCTCCTCCTCCTGGTCGCCCTCCTCGACGCGCTGCTCGGCACGGCCCTCGGCCTCTTCGTCTCGGCCTTCGCCGCCTCGGAATTCCAGGCGGTCCAGTTCATGCCGGCCGTGATCTTCCCCCAACTCCTCCTCTGCGGCCTCTTCACCGCCCGCGACAACATGCACCCCGTCCTGGAGGCGATCTCCGACGTCCTGCCGATGTCCTACGCGGTGGACGGCATGAACGAGGTCCTGAAACACACGGACATGACAGCGAACTTCATCCGCGACGCCCTGATCGTGGCGGGCTGCGCGTTGCTGGTACTGGGCCTGGGAGCGGCCACGCTGAGGCGCAGGACGACTTGACGACCTCGGCCGGTCCGCGGGTGCGCGGCGGCACTGCGCGATGTCGTCGGTCTGCGGGTGGGCGCGGCGCTCAGCCTTTCCGTCGGTCCGCGGGCATGCGTGCCGCCTGGGGTGGCACCCGGCAAGCGCCGGGCTGCACGACCCACCGTCCGGCACCAACCCGGGCGGCCAGAAACCGACGTCCCGCCCACCGGACAACCAAGCCGCACACGCACCCCGGGGTGCGAGGATGCCCTTAGGACGACGCACCCCCGGAGGGCCCCGCACCATGACCCAGAAAGTCGCAGTCCTCGGCACCGGCAAGATCGGCGAAGCCCTGCTCAGCGGAATGATCCGAGCAGGCTGGGCCCCGGCCGACCTTCTGGTCACCGCCCGCCGCCAGGAACGAGCCGAAGAACTCCGCACCCGCTACGGCGTCAACCCGGTGACCAACGCCGAAGCCGCCAAGACCGCCGACACCCTGATCCTCACCGTCAAGCCTCAGGACATGGGCACCCTCCTCGACGAACTCGCCCCACACGTCCCCGCCGACCGCCTGGTCATCAGCGGAGCCGCCGGCATCCCCACCTCCTTCTTCGAGTCCCGCCTCGCCGCCGGTACCCCGGTGGTCCGCGTCATGACGAACACCCCCGCCCTGGTCGACGAGGCCATGTCCGTCATCTCGGCCGGCAGCCACGCCACCGGGGAACACCTCGCCCACGCCGAGGAAATCTTCGGCGCAGTCGGCAAGACCCTTCGCGTCCCCGAGTCCCAGCAGGACGCCTGCACCGCCCTCTCCGGCTCGGGCCCGGCGTACTTCTTCTACCTGGTCGAGGCCATGACCGACGCCGGCATCCTGCTCGGCCTCCCCCGGGACAAGGCCCACGACCTGATCGTCCAGTCCGCGATCGGCGCGGCGACCATGCTCCGCGACAGCGGCGAACACCCGGTCAAGCTCCGCGAGAACGTCACGTCCCCCGCGGGCACGACCATCAGCGCCATCCGCGAACTCGAGAACCACGGCGTACGAGCCGCCCTCATCGCCGCCCTCGAAGCCGCGCGCGACCGCAGCCGCGAACTGGCCTCCGGCAACAACAGCTGACCCCGCCCGTCCGGGGGCGGTCACCCCGCCGCGTCCACCACCTCCTTCGTGGTCACCACCCGCGCGAAGCCGCCCCCGTGCAGCGACACCGCCGACGCCTGCGCGATCTCGTCCGCACCGCGCCGCCAGCCGAACGGCCCGTCCAGATCAAAGGTGTACGTCGCGTCGTACGCCACCACCACCTCGTACCCGAGGTTCCCGCCCATCCGGGCCGTCGTCTCCACGCACATGTTGGTCTGGATCCCGACCACCACGATCTGCGCGATCCCCTCGGCCTTCAGCCACCCGCCCAGATCCGGCGTTCCGAGGAAGGCCGAGTTCACGGTCTTCGTGATCAACAACTCCGCCCCACCGGCCCCCTTTCCTCGCCGCTGCCCCACGTACTCCTTGAAGTCGTTGCCCTCGTACCCCGGCCGCAGCGGCGAGTCCGGCTTCGCCGAGTCATGCCGCACGAACACGACGGGCCGACCGGTCTCCTGCCACACGTCGATGAGAGCGGCGACGTTCTCATCGGCTCCGGGATTGTTCCGGGACCCCCAGTAATCGAGCTCGTCGAAGCCCTTCTGGACGTCCACCACCACGAGCGCTGCGTTCTCTGCGATCTCCATGACCACGATGCTGCCGCCGGGTCCACGCCCACCCCAGAAGGGCAGAAGACAGCGATCGATGGTTTACTGCCAGGCATGGAGCAGGCATGCCGCGTTGCCCTGGTCGCCTTCCCCGGCATCCGTGCCTTCGACGTCTCCGTCATCACCGAGGTCTGGGGTACGGACCGCACCGACCGCGGCGTACCCGCCTTCGAACTGCGCCGCGTCGCCACCGACACCGCCACTCCGGTTCCGATGCGCGGCGGTCTCACCCTCCTTCCCGACCGGACCCTCGCCTGGCTCTCCCGCGCCGACCTGATCGTCGTCCCCGGCCTCGACGACCACCTCACCCCCGCACCGCCCTCCGTCCTCGACGCCCTCCGCCGCGCCCACGCCCGCGGCACCACCCTCGCCGCCCTCTGCGGCGGAGCGTTCACCCTCGCCCAGGCCGGCCTCCTCGATGGCCGCCGAGCCATCACCCACTGGAACCTGATCGACCTCCTTCGCACCCACCACCCGCACGTCGACGTCGTCCCTGACGCCCTCTTCATCGAGGACGACAACATCTGGACCGCGGCCGGCACAGCCGCCGGCATCGACCTCTGCCTCCACCTGGTGCGCCGCGCCCACGGCGCCGAGGCGGCCGCCGCCATCGCCCGCTCCATGGTCACGGCCCCCTTCCGCACCGGCACGCAGGCGCAGTTCATCGAGCACCCCACCCCCCGCACGGACCGCGACGCCGACGCCCTCGCCGCCGTACGCGAACACGCCCTGCGCCATCTCCATGAACCGCTCACGGTCGCTGAACTGGCCGCCCGCGCGGGCATGTCCGCGCGCTCCTTCGCCCGGCACTTCACCGCGGCGACCGGCACCACACCGCTCCGCTGGCTCCTCGACCAGCGCATCGCCGCAGCACAGAAGCTCCTCGAACGCACCGACCTCCCGATGCCGGAGATCGCCCGCCGCGCCGGCTTCGGCAGCGAGGTCACCATGCGCCAGCACTTCGCATCGCGCCTCGCCACCAGCCCACGCGCCTACCGAGCGGCGTTCAGCACGACGGAGGCAGCGGTATCGCTCTCGGAAGCGGCCGGCAACAGACCGATCGCCCGATAAGCCGCATCCACCGTCGGCCGGGCCATGACCCGAGCCCGCTCCGCACCATTCCGCAGCACCCCCTCCACATACGCAGGATCCGCGCACAACTCCTTGTGCCTCTCCTGTACAGGCCTGAGGAGCTCGACCACCGCCTCCGCGGTGTCCTTCTTCAAGGAGCCGTACGACTCATATACACCGCCCAAGGCCTCCGGGTTCCCACCCGTACAAGCGGCAAGGAGCTCCAGCAGATTGGCCACACCCGGCCGCCCCTCACGGTCGTACACGACCTCCCGCCCACTGTCGGTGACGGCCCGCATGACCTTCTTCCGCACCGCGTCCGGCTCGTCCAGCAGATAGACGATCCCCGGCCCCACGTCGTCGCTCTTGCCCATCTTCGACGTCGGATCCTGCAGGTTCATGACCCGCGCGGCGACCGGCGGAAACGTGGCCCGTGGCACCACGAACGTGTGCCCGTACCGCTGGTTGAACCGCAGTGCCAGATCCCGCGTCAGCTCGACGTGCTGGGCCTGGTCGTCCCCGACCGGCACCTCGTCCGTCCCGTACGCCAGGATGTCCGC